>NZ_JQJJ01000017.1 GCF_000745475.1 Allobosea sp. UNC402CLCol | reverse complement strand
CCCAAGATGCTCGAGCTCTCCGTCTATGACGGCATCCCGCATCTGCTCACCCCCGTCGTCACCGACCCCAAGAAGGCGGTCGTCGCCCTCAAATGGGCGGTGCGCGAGATGGAGGAGCGCTACAAGAAGATGTCGAAGCTCTCGGTGCGCAACATCGACGGCTTCAATGCCCGGGTCGGCGAGGCCAAGGCGGCCGGCGAGGTCATCACCCGGACCGTCCAGACCGGCTTCGACAAGCACAGTGGCGAGGCGATCTATGAGGAGGAGGTCATGGACCTCGAGCCTCTGCCCTATATCGTCGTCATCGTCGACGAGATGGCCGACCTGATGATGGTCGCCGGCAAGGAGATCGAGGGCACGATCCAGCGCCTCGCCCAGATGGCGCGTGCCGCCGGCATCCATGTCGTGCTCGCCACCCAGCGCCCCTCGGTCGACGTCATCACCGGCACGATCAAGGCGAACTTCCCGACCCGGATCTCCTTCCAGGTCACCAGCAAGATCGACTCGCGCACGATCCTCGGCGAGATGGGCGCCGAACAGCTTCTGGGCCAGGGCGACATGCTCTACATGGCCGGCGGCGGACGCATTACCCGCGTCCACGGCCCCTTCGTCTCGGACAACGAGGTCGAGAAGGTCGTGGCGCATCTCAAGACCCAAGGCCGGCCGCAATATCTCGACGCCGTCACCTCCGAGGAAGAGGAAGCGGCTGAGGACGAGGACGGCGCCGTCTTCGACAAGACCGGCATGGGTTCGCTCGACTCGGACGACCCCTATGAGCAGGCGGTCGCGGTCGTGCTGCGCGACAAGAAGGCCTCGACCTCCTACATCCAGCGCCGCCTCCAGATCGGCTACAACCGTGCCGCATCCATCATGGAGCGCATGGAAAACGAGGGCATCGTCGGGCCCGCCAATCACGCCGGGAAACGCGAGATTCTCGGGGAAGGCCCCCGCCCGCGCGACGACGAGGAAGAGTAACGCCCGTCATTGCGAGGAGCACGGCGACGAAGCAAACCAGAAGCAGCAGGGCTGAACCGTTCGCCTTAGCCCCCTGGATTGCTTCGCTACGCTCGCAATGACGACACAGGCGCAAACGCGCGAAGCGTTCAGCGCCTATCACCCCGCGATGACGCCCTTCCTGAGCAGGAAGCAGCCATAGGGGCGGGCATCGCCGACCTGCACGACGCCGAAAGCCTTGCGGGCCGCCTCGTAGAAGGCGAAGCGCTCGATGCCGGGCAATGGTGTCGGTGCCGCTGCCGCCTGCGCCACCACGGCTTCGACCTCCTTCT
Organism: Allobosea sp. UNC402CLCol; assembly: GCF_000745475.1. Taxonomy (GTDB): domain Bacteria; phylum Pseudomonadota; class Alphaproteobacteria; order Rhizobiales; family Beijerinckiaceae; genus Allobosea; species Allobosea spartocytisi. The sequence goes on along the minus strand of NZ_JQJJ01000017.1, from coordinate 141,751 downwards.
GCACCGCCGGCACGGCCGCAGCATCGCCGACGACGAACATGCGGCGGATCGGATCGGGCTCGAAATCGTCGATCGGCAGCACGGTCAGGATCGCGCGCACGACCTCCGCCATGGCGAGGCCCGGCAGGCGGACGATGCGTCCCGAGGTGGTCGCCCGCGCGATCGTCTCGGCCGGATGGTTGGCGTCGACCACCGCGAGATCGTCGCCATGGCCCATCGCTGCCAGCAGCCAGAGCAAATCGGGACCGAGGATCGGATCGATGGTCTTCAGCATGTCGGCACCGGGACGTGATCGAGGATGAGCTTTTCGGCCTTGAGATCCACCCAGAGAGCGTTCGGCACGGGGCGGGCCACGAGGTCGAGATTGCGCGCGACCTCGTCCGGCGTCACGGCGCCGAGCACGACGGTCGCGACCGCGGGATGGGCGGCGGCAAAGGCGAGTGCCGCTTGCGGCAATGCCACGCCATGGGCGGCGCAGACCGCCTCGATCCGCGCGACCTTGCCGAGGATCTCGGGCGGGGCGGGCTTGTAGTTGTAATAGGCGCCTTCGCGGGCGCCGGTCGCGAGGATGCCGGAATTGAAGACGCCGGCCAGCATCACCGCGATGTCCTTCTCCAGCGCCAGCGGCAGGAAGCCGTCGAGCGCGCCCTGCTCCAGCAGCGAATAACGCCCGGCCAGCATCATCACGTCGAAATCGCCGGCGCGGGCGAAGCGCTCGCACATCTCGGCTTCGTTGACGCCGACGCCGATCGCCTTCACGGCGCCGGAGGCGCGTAAGCGATCCAAGGCGCGGTAGGCGCCCTCCATGGCCTCGGCGAAGCGCTGCTCCATCCGCTCGCCATGAGTCCAGACATCGACATCATGGATCAGCAGGATATCGACATGGTCGGTGCCGAGCCTGAGCAGTGACTGCTCCAACGAACGCATCGCGCCGTCATAGGAATAGTCGATCACCGCCGGATGCGGCAGGCCGCCACGATAGCCGGAGCCATCCGTCTTCGGCTCGCCCGGCTTCATCCAGCGCCCGACCTTGGTCGAGAGGATCACGCTCTCGCGCGGAACGCTTCGCAAGGCCGCGCCGATGCGGTGCTCGGAAAGGCCATGGCCGTAGAGCGGCGAGGTATCGACCAGATTGATGCCGGCCTTGAGCGCGGCGACCACCGTCGCCTGCGCCACCCCTTCGTCGAGATGCTGGTAGAGATCGCCGAGCGGCGCGCCGCCGAAGCCGATCAGGCTGGGCTTCATGCCGGCGATCGGCCGGCCCGTTATCGTTGCGCCCAAATCCGTATGACTCCCCAAAGCCCCGCGATGTCCTGCCCCCGCGTCGGGCGGCGCAGCAAACCATGTCCGTAGCGGAAATCAATCGCCCGTCCAGCGGGACTCTGTTAGGCGTCGAGCCTCGAACCAACCGACCTGGCACCACGGCGAGCTGACGATGACCGAGACCCTTTCTGCCCTGCAGCACGCGCTTTCCACTGGCCGCACGACCTCCGAGGCCCTGACGGAAGCCGCTCTCGCCCGCGGCGGCACGGGCGAAGGTCCGCGCGTGTTCACCCGTCTCTATGGCGAGCGGGCGCTGGCTGCGGCGCGCGCTTCCGATCTGATGCGCAAGGCCGGCTTCGTCCGCTCGCCGCTCGAAGGGCTGCCGATCTCGATCAAGGATTTGTTCGACGTCGCCGGCGAGACGACCAAGGCCGGCAGCGTCGCATTGGACGACGCACCGGCTGCAACGGCGAATGCGCCGATCGTCGACCGGCTTCTGGCAGCGGGCGCCGTGCTGGTCGGCCGGACCAATATGACCGAATTCGCCTTCTCGGGGCTCGGCATCAACCCGCATTACGGCACGCCGCTCAATCCCTTCGACCGCGCCGGCGCGCGCATTCCCGGCGGCTCGTCCTCGGGTGCGGCGGTGTCCGTGACGGACGGCATGGCGGCGGCCGCCATCGGGACCGACACTGGCGGCTCGGTGCGCATCCCCGCCGCGCTCTGCGGCATCGCCGGCTTCAAGCCGACGGCGCGCCGCGTGCCGCGCGAGGGTTGCGTGCCGCTCTCGACCAGCCTCGATTCGATCGGCCCGCTGGCGCCGAGCCTCGCCTGCTGCGCATTGCTCGATGCCGTGCTGTCCGGCTCAGGCGAGAGCGTCCCGGCCCCGGCCGAACTCGCCGGACTGCGGCTCGCCGTGCCGACGACGCTGGCGCTCGACGGCCTGGACAACACGGTTGCCGCCAGCTTCCGCCGCGCGCTCGACACGCTGTTGCGCGCCGGGGCGCATATCAGCGAGATCGCCGTGCCGGAATTCGCCACGCTCGGCAGCCTTCAGGCCAAGGGCAGCTTTGCCGGTGCCGAGGCCTGGCACTGGCACCGTGCGCTGATCGCCAAGGCCGGCGACCGCTACGACCCACGCGTGCTGGTCCGCATCCAGCGCGGCGCCGAGATGACGTTGGCGGATTATCTCGATCTGGTCGCGGCGCGCAAAGCCTGGATCGCCGCGGTCGAGGCGCGCATCGCCGGCTTCGACGCCCTGGCGATGCCGACCGTGCCGGTGATCGCGCCGCGCATCGCCGATCTCGCGGAGGAGGCCGCCTATGGCGCGACGAATCTGCTGATCCTGCGCAATCCGACGCTGATCAATTTCCTCGACGGCTGCGCGGCGAGCCTGCCCTGCCATCGCCAAGGCGAGGCGCCGGTCGGCTTGATGGTGGCCGGCGCCGGCGGGCAGGATCGCCGCATCCTGACGATCGGACAAGCGATCGAGGCGGCGCTCGCCCCTTCCCGCGCCGCCTGAGGCTCCGAACAGAAACGCCGGCCGGACCTTCTGGTCCGACCGGCGCATCGTGATACCCGAAGAACCGCCGTGCCTTATTCGGCCGGCAGCGGCAGCGGCGCGCCATCCTCGCTGGTGACGACCGCGCCGCTCAGCGCCGCGTGCAGGCGGTTCTGGTCGAGCTCGCCTTCCCAGCGTGCCACGACGATGGTCGCCACCGCGTTGCCGATGAAGTTGGTCACCGCGCGGCATTCCGACATGAAGCGGTCGATGCCGAGGATCAGCGCCATGCCGGCCACCGGGACGGCGGGGACGACCGAAAGCGTCGCGGCCAGCGTGATGAAGCCCGCGCCGGTGATGCCGGCCGCGCCCTTCGAGCTGAGCATCGCGACGAGCAGCAGCAGCACCTGGTCGCCGAGCGGCAGGTGGATGTCCATGGCCTGCGCGATGAACAAGGCCGCCAGCGTCATGTAGATGTTGGTGCCGTCGAGATTGAAGGAATAGCCGGTCGGAATGACGAGGCCGACGACGGAGCGCTTGCAGCCGGCCGCCTCCATCTTCTCCATCAGGCTCGGCAGCGCCGCCTCCGAGGACGAAGTGCCGATGACGAGGAGGATCTCCTCCTTGATGTAGCGAATCAGGGCGAAGATCGAGAAGCCGTTGTAGCGGGCGACCGCGCCGAGCACGACGAGGATGAAGATCGCCGCCGTGAGGTAGAAGGTCAGGATCAGCATCGCCAGATTGGCGACGGAACCGATGCCGTAGCGGCCGATGGTGAAGGCCATGGCACCGAAGGCGCCGATCGGGGCCGCCTTCATCAGGATCGCGACCAGCTTGAAGATCGGCGAGGTCAGCGCCTGCAGGAAATCGAGCACCGGCTTGCCGCGCTCGCCCACCATCGAGAGCGCAAGACCGAAGAGGACCGAGAAGAACAGCACCTGCAGGATGTCGCCCGAGGCGAAGGCGCCGACGATCGTATCCGGGATGATGTTCTGCAGGAAGCCGACGACGCTGGAATCATGCGCCTTGGCCGCATAGCTCTGAACGGCCTTGGCATCGAGGCTGGCCGGGCTGATGTGAAGCCCGGTTCCCGGCTGGATGAGGTTGCCGACGATCAGGCCGACGATCAGCGCCAGCGTCGAGAAGACGAGAAAATAGATCATCGCCTTGCCGGCGACGCGTCCGACCTTCTGCATATCGGTCATCCCGGCGATCCCGGTCGAGACCGTCAGGAAGATCACCGGCGCGATGATCATCTTCACCAGCTTGATGAAGGCATCGCCGAGCGGCTTCATCGAGGCGCCGGTTTCCGGCCAGAAATGGCCGAGCGCGATGCCGAGCGCGATCGCGACGAGCACCTGGACATAGAGCTGCTGGTAAAGCTTCTTCGGGCGCGCCGGCGCAGCCGTCGCGGGTTCAAAATGGGCAGCCATCGCTTCCTCCGGTGGGCTTTTGTTTGGCTTGATCTAAGCGAGTGATTTTTTCGCAAGCCGCGTGCCAGCCGGACAGAACTCAAAAAATATAACGATATCAGATACGTATATTCTTCTTCGCTTTTGCCACCGCGCCATCTATGCGAAAATCCGCACAATCTTTTGTTGCGCAATGCGGAAATCCGCTCATTATCGGGCATGGGCTTCATGCAGCGCACCCCACCGCAAGCAGGAACAGCCGCTTCACCGGGCGGCTGGAGCTGGCTGGCCTTCGGGCTCGCGGCGGCGATCCTGCTCGCCATCGGGCTGATCGCCGCCGGCGATCTCGGCCGAAGCCGCGCCATCGAGGCCGTGAATGCGCGCGCGGAGGACGGCACCACGCTGGCCATCGCGGTCCTGCGCGGCGAACTGGAGAAGCAACGCGCCCTGCCGATGATCCTCGCCCGCGATCCCGATGTCCGCAGCGCGCTTTCGGGCAACAGCCGTCATGCGCTCGACCTCAAATTCGCGAGCATCGCGCGGGAGACGCGCACGGCCGTGATCTACCTGCTCGACGTGACCGGGCTGACCATCGCGGCGAGCAACTGGGACGAGCCGACGAGCTTCATCGGCAACGACTATGCCTTCCGCGACTATTATCTCGGCGCGATCCTGAAGGGGTCGGCCGAGCAGTTCGCGCTCGGCACGGTCAGCCAGCGCCCGGGCCTCTACATCACCAGCCGGATCAATGACGGCGACAGGCTGCTCGGCGTCATCGTCGCCAAGGTCGAGTTCGACCGGGTCGAGGCCGATTGGCGGGCGCTCGGCGGCCAGATCTACGTCGCCGACGAGCGCGGCGTGGTGCTGCTCTCGACGGTCCCCGAATGGCGCTTCCATGTCGAGGCCCCGCTCGACGAGGACACACAGAAGGACATCCGCCGCTCGCTGCAATTCGGCGAGGCACCGCTCAAGCCGCTGCCGCTGGCGCCGGATGACGACCTCGTCCAGAGCACCGCCCCGACGCGCGGCCTCAACGTGATGACCCGTCGCGACGTGCCGACCACCAGTTGGCACATCGACATGCTGCTGCCGGTCGACCAGGCCATCCGCGCCGAGCAATCGCGTTTGCAGACGCTGGTCGCACTCGTGCTGCTGCTCGGGCTGATGCTGGCCGCGTTCCTGCTGCGCCGCCGCCAGCAGGCGGCGATGCGCCTGCTGGCGGCGGCGCAGGCGAAAGCAGAGCTCGAACGGCACGTCGCGGAACGCACGGCGGAACTCGCCGGCAGCAACCGCAAGCTCGTGGAGGAGATGGCCGAGCGCGCCCGCGCCCAGGAGCGGCTCGCGGATACGCGCGAGGAACTCGCCAAGGCGAACCGGCTGGCGACGCTCGGCCAGGTCACGGCCGGCGTCGCCCATGAGATCAATCAGCCGCTCGCAGCCTTGCGCACCTATGCCGAGAACGCCCGCGCCTTTGTCGCCGGGCACGACGAGAGCGCCGCGACAGGCGCGCTCGGCAAGGTCATCGGACTGACCGAACGGATCGGCACCATCACGGAGACCCTGCGCGGCTTCGCCCGGCGTGGCAACGGCAGGCTCGAACCGGTCCTGCTGAGCGAGGCGGTCGCAGGTGCGCTGATGATCCTCGATGCGCCCCTGCGGCAGGCCGGCATCGCGCCGCAGGTCGATGCGAGCCCGCCGGGGTTGCGGGTGCTCGCCCGGCATGTCGAGCTGGAGCAGGTGCTGGTCAACCTGCTGCGCAATGCCGTCGAGGCCGTCGAGAGCGCCGACCCTCGACCAGCACCGCCGTTGCTCTCGCTCGGCATCCGCGACGTGGGCGAGGAGGTTGCGATCACTGTCGCCGATCGCGGCCCCGGCCTCGACGAAGCGGCGCTTGCGGCGCTGTTCACCCCGTTCCGCAGCTCGAAGCCGCGCGGCCTCGGCCTCGGCCTCGTCATCTCGCACGACATCGTCACCGCCTTCGGCGGCACGCTGACGGCGTCGTCGCGGCCGGGGGACGGCTGCGTCTTCACCATCACCCTCCGGAAAGCCTCGTCCGGCTCCAACCCATGACCCCAGCTTCGATGACACGCGCGCCCGATCTCGCCGGCCTCGACATCGCCTTCGTCGACGACGACGAGGATCTGCGCGAGGCCAATGTGCAAGCCCTGCAGATCGCCGGCTTCAAGGCCGCCGCCTTCGCCTCGGCGGGCGCGCTGCTGGCCGAGATCGGGCCCGGCTTCGCCGGCGCGGTCGTCAGCGACGTCCGCATGCCCGGCATGGACGGCATCGAGCTGTTCCGCCGCCTCAAGGCCCTCGACGCCGATATCCCGGTCGTGCTGATTTCCGGCCATGCCGACATCGCCATGGCCGTCGCCGCGATGAACGAGGGCGCCTATGATTTCATCGCCAAGCCCTATGCCGGCGAGCGGCTGAGCGAGACCTTGCGGCGTGCCGTCGAGAAACGGGCATTGGTCCTCGAAAATCGCAGGCTGCGCGCGCTGACGGCATCGGCCGAGAAGGAGGAAGGGCTGATCGGCGAGACGCCGGCGATCTCGCGGCTGCGCCAGACCATCCACGACCTCGCCGATGTCGAGGTCGACGTGCTCGTGCTGGGCGAAACCGGCACTGGCAAGGAGGTCGTCGCCAATCTGCTGCACCGGTTCGGCCGGCGCCGCGACAAGCCCTTCGTCGCGCTGAACTGCGGCGCCCTGCCCGACAGCGTCATCGAGGGCGAACTCTTCGGCTACGAGCCAGGCGCTTTCACCGGTGCGCAGAAGAAGCGCATCGGCCGGATCGAGCATGCCAGCGGCGGCACGCTCTTCCTCGACGAATTGGAGAGCATGCCGACGAGCGCACAGGTCAAGCTCCTGCGCGTGCTGGAGATGCGCGAGATCACGCCGCTCGGCTCCAACGACACGCGCAAGGTCGATCTCAGGGTGGTGGCCGCGACCAAGGTCGATCTCGGCGACCCCGCCCAGCGCGGCGATTTCCGCGAGGATCTCTATTACCGGCTGAACATCGTCACGCTGCGTCTTCCGCCGCTGCGCGAGCGGCGCCGCGACATCCCGCTGCTCTTTGCGCATTTCCTCGGCCGCGCCGCGCGCAAATACGGGCGGGAGGTTCCCCGGCTCGACCGCTCGGTCGAGCGCCACCTCGTCGAGAACGACTGGCCGGGCAATGTCCGCGAACTCGTGCATTTCGCCGAGCGCGTCGCGCTCGGCCTTGCCGGCGACCTGCCGATCACGGCGGCGCGCGAGGATGCGGGCGCGCTCAGCCTGCCCGAGCGCCTCAGCGCCATCGAGGCGAACCTGATCCGCGAGGCGCTGGAGGCCCATCGCGGCGATGTCAGGGCGACGCTGGAGGCGCTGGGGATTCCGCGCAAGACCTTCTACGACAAGCTCGCGCGCTACGGCATCACCCGCGCCGCCTATGAGAGCGAATGACGGGCGGACGCAACGGCTTCAGATAGCACAACGCTGTCGTTTACTGTCATTCCCGGAGAATTTCCTCCCACCTTTAGAACGACTGTTCCCGACCCTTTTCTTTCAATAAGCTGTGAACAAGGCGGCCCGGGGAATTCCGCCCACGGAGCTTCCGATGCAACGGGGCCATAACCCCGCCTGACAGAGGCGGGGAAGGGTTGAGGAGAGTTTCACATGAAGAAATTGCTGTTGGCGACGCTGTCGGCGTCCGCCCTCATGGCGGCGCAGCCGCTCATGGCCAAGACGCTGGTCTATTGCTCGGAAGGAAGCCCCGAGAATTTCGCGCCGAGCGTCAACACGACCGGCACCTCCTTCGACGCCGGCACGCAGATCTACGACACGATCGTCCAGTTCGAGCGCGGCGGCACCAAGGTGCAGCCGGCGCTTGCCGAGACATGGGACATCTCGGCCGATGGCCTGACCTACACCTTCCACCTGCGCAAGGGCGTGAAGTGGCAGTCCAACAAGGGCTTCAAGCCGACCCGCGACTTCAATGCCGACGACGTGATGTTCATGATCGAGCGGCAGTGGAAGGAGGACAACCCGTTCTTCAAGGTCACCAGCTCGAACCACTCCTACTTCAACGACATGGGCATGCCGAAGCTGCTCAAATCGGTCGAGAAGGTCGACGACTACACCGTCAAGGTGACGCTGAACCAGCCTGAGGCACCCTTCCTCGCCGACCTCGCCATGCAATATGCCGGCGTGCAGTCGAAGGAATATGCCGATGCCATGCTCAAGGCCGGCACGCCCGAGAAGCTCGACCAGGACCCGCTCGGCACCGGGCCGTTCTATCTGGTCCAGTACCAGAAGGACGCGATCATCCGCTACAAGGCGTTCCCGGAATACTGGGGCGGCAAGGCCAAGATCGACGACCTGATCTTCGCGATCACGCCGGATGCGTCGGTGCGCTGGGCCAAGCTCCAGAAGGGCGAATGCCATGTCATGCCCTATCCGAACCCGGCCGATCTCGAGGCGATGAAGAAGGACGCCAATGTCCAGATCCTCGAGCAGCCCGGCCTGAACATCGGCTATCTCGCCTACAACACCACCAAGAAGCCGTTTGACAACGTCAAGGTGCGCCACGCCGTCAACAAGGCGATCAACAAGAAGGCGATCATCGACGCGGTCTATCTCTCCAGCGGCATCCCGGCGATCAACCCGATCCCGCCCTCGATGTGGTCCTATAACGAGACCATCAAGGACGACCCCTATGATCCGGAGGCGGCCAAGAAGGAGCTCGCCGAGGCCGGCTACCCGAACGGGCTGGAGATCGACCTCTGGGCCATGCCGGTGCAGCGCCCCTACAACCCCAACGCCAAGCGCATCGCCGAATTGATGCAGGCGGACCTCGCCAAGGTCGGCGTCAAGGCCGAGATCAAGACCTATGAATGGGGCGAGTACCGCAAGCGCATGCAGGCGGGCGAGCACCAGACCGGCATGCTGGGCTGGACCGGCGACAATGGCGACCCGGACAACTTCCTGCACACGCTGCTCGGCTGCGACTCGGCCAAGACCAACGGCTCGAACGTCGCCAAATTCTGCTACCAGCCCTTCGAGGAGCTGGTGACGAAGGCAAAGACGGTCACCGACCAGGCCGAGCGCGAGAAGCTCTACCGGCAGGCGCAGGTGATCTTCAAGGAGCAGTCCCCCTGGTTCACCATCGCCCATGCGATCCAGCTCAAGCCGGTTCGCAAGGAAGTGAAGGACTTCAAGCTCTCGCCCTTCGGCCGCCACACCTTCTACGGCGTCGATATCGCGAACTGAGCTGGCGCAAGTCATGCATCAATGACGGATGCGGCCCGGCGGGCCGCATCCTTTTTCGGGCGGGAGACGACGGGGCGAGCGCCCTGCGCCAGATCCCGCCCTTTTCCATCGAGAGAAACCGCCATGGCCGTTCGCGCTTGTACAGCCGCCCTTGCCCTTGGGCTCAGCGCCCTCCTGCTTCCCGCCGCCGCCCGCGCGCAGGCGCTGGTCGTCTGCACCGAGGCCAGCCCCGACTTCCTCAATCCGCAGTTCAGCAGCCAGAACACCGCCTATGACGTGGCGGCGCAAGTCTATGAGCGGCTGACGGCGACGGAGCGCGGCGGCTCGCAGATCATCCCCAGCCTCGCCGAATCCTGGACGATCTCGGATGACGCGCTGACCTACACCTTCAAGCTGCGCAAGGGCGTGAAGTGGCATGCGAACAAGGCCTTCACGCCGAGCCGCGACTTCAACGCCGACGACGTGGTGTTCTCCTTCGGCCGGATGCTCGATCCCGCCAATCCCTACAACAAGGTCAGCAACGGCAACTACCAGTTCTTCGACGAGATCGTGAAGCCGAGCCTCGCCTCGGTCGAGAAGGTCGACGACTACACCGTCAAGCTCACGCTGAAGAAGCCGAACTCGCCGCTGCTCAGCGCGCTCTCCGTCGAGCCCATGTCGATCCTTTCGGCCGAATATGCCGCCGCGATGAGCAAGGCCGGCACGCCCGAGCAGGTCGATTTCGCTCCGATCGGCACGGGCCCCTTCTCGCTGCTGTCCTATCAGAAGGACGCGACGATCCGCTTCAAGGCGGTGCCGGACCATTGGACCAAGGCCGCCGGCAACCGCGACCGCATGGCGCTGGTCAGCGACCTGATCTTCGTCATCACGCCGGACGCCGCCGTGCGCTTCGCCAAGGTCAGGTCCGGCGAATGCCAGATCGCGCGCTATCCCAATCCCGGCGACCTGCCGGCGATGAAGGCGGACCCCAACCTCACCATCGCGCAGGGCAGCATCGCCGACCAGAGCTTCCTCGCCTTCAACGAGCGCAAGAAGCCCTTCGACGACCGGCGCGTGCGCGAGGCGCTGGCCTATGCCACCAACATCCCGGCGATCATCGACGCGGTCTATCAGGGCACCGGCAAGGCGACCGCGGCGGCCGTGCCGCCGGCATTGTGGTCGCATGACGACGATCTGAAGCCGCGCGCCTACGATCCCGAAAAGGCCAAGGCGCTGCTCAAGGAGGCGGGCCTGCCGAACGGCTTCGAAACGACGCTCTGGGCCATCCCCGTCGTGCGCGCCTATATGCCGAACGGCCGGCGCGCCGCCGAGCTGATCCAGGCCGACTGGGCCAAGATCGGCGTCAAGGCGACGATCCAGACCTTCGAATGGGGCGAGTACCTCAAGCGTGGCCGGGCCGGCGAGCACGAGGTCGGCATGTTCGGCTACACCTGGGACTATCCCGACCCGAGCCAGATCCTGCTGACCGGCTGGACCTGCGAGGGCGTGAAGACCGGCGCCAACCGCGCCGGCTGGTGCAACCAGGAGGCTTCCGACGCCCTCGCCAAGGCGAGCACGATCACCGACCAGGGCGAGCGCGCCAAGCTCTACAAGCGCTTCCAGGAGTTGTTCCACCAGGACGTGGCCGGGCTGCTCTTCGCCAATGCGCAAGCTTTCACGCCGGTGCGCAAGGAGGTGAAGGATTACAAGATCCACTTCTTCGGCGGCCAGCCCTTCTACGGTGTGTCGATCGCGAAATGAGGCGCCGCGCCGCTTGGCGGCGCCTGTCCTCACAGATCGTGCCGGCGCTGCATTCATTGCCGCACCGGCACAAGACTCGATCATATTATTGCGTACGCACGGCCATATCTTCGCAAGTCTTGCATTCCGATCGCCGCGACGTACCGCGCGGTACTAAGAGTGCCCGCGATTCTTCAACAAGGCCGGCTTGATCTTTCGTCCAATCTGGTGTTTGCGCTGCGCCGGATTTCGAACTTGAATAAAACGACAAGACAAAACGCCGCGCACCGCGACCGTGCCGGCCGATAAGGCTGGAAGAACCATGCTCCGCTTCATCCTGACCCGGGTCAGCCTCGTGATACCGACCTTCATCGGGATCACTTTGCTCGCCTTCTTCCTTGTCCGGCTCGTCCCCGGCGACCCGATCGAGACCATGGCGGGCGAGCGCGGCATCGACCCGGCCCGCCATGCCCAGCTCGTCAAGGAATACGGCTTGGACAAGCCGCTGCTGACCCAGTACGGCGTCTATATCGAGCGCGTCGTCCAGGGCGATCTCGGCAAGTCGATCGTGACACGCGAGAACGTGCTCTCCGAATTCGGGCAGCTTTTCCCGGCCACCATCGAGCTCGCGCTCTGCGCCATCCTGATCGCGCTGCTCCTCGGGCTGCCGGCCGGCATCATCGCGGCGGTGAAGCGGAACTCGATCTTCGACCATGGCGTGATGGGGATCTCGCTCACCGGCTATTCGATGCCGATCTTCTGGTGGGGTCTGCTGCTGATCCTGCTGTTTTCGGTGCAGCTCGGCATCACCCCGGTCTCCGGCCGGATCGCGGTGCAGTACTTCATCGAGCCGGTCACCGGTTTCCTCACCATCGACAGCCTGCTGGCCGGCGACACCGACGCCTTCTGGTCGGCGCTGTCGCATCTCGTCCTGCCGGCGATCGTGCTGGGCACCGTGCCGCTCGCCGTCATCGCCCGCATGACCCGCTCGGCGATGCTGGAGGTGCTCGGCGAGGACTATATCCGCACGGCCCGCGCCAAGGGCATGGCACCGATCCGCGTGGTCGCCCTGCATGCGCTGCGCAATGCGCTGATCCCGGTCGTCACCGTCATCGGCCTGCAGGTCGGCACGCTCTTCACCGGCGCGATCCTGACCGAGACGATCTTCTCCTGGCCCGGCGTCGGCAAATGGCTGATCGAGGCGATCAGCCGGCGCGACTATCCGGTCCTGCAAGGCGGAACCTTGCTTCTTGGAATGGTGGTGATGAGCGTCAACCTGCTGGTCGACCTGCTCTACGGCCTGATCAACCCGCGCATCAGGCACGCCAAATGACCCGCACTCCATTCGAGTCCCGCGCCCGCCGGAGCCGTCGCCCAAGGAATTTTCGCCCATGAGCGCCGAAACCCTCGAAGTCCCTGCCGTCGCTGCGCCGAGCGGCGCACCGCCGCATCCCGTCCGCGAGTTCTGGAGCTATTTCAGCGCCAACCGCGGCGCGGTCGCCGGGCTCGTCGTCATCGTGCTGGTGCTGCTCTGCGCGCTGTTCGCGCCGCTGATCGCCCCGCACAACCCGGACCTGACCAATAATACGGTCTTCCTGAAGCCGCCATTCTGGCAGGAGGGCGGCTCGCTGTCCTACCCGCTCGGCACCGACGCGATCGGCCGCGACATCCTTTCGCGCCTCATCTTCGGGGCGCGGCTCTCGCTGGTCATCGGCATCGCCGTGGTGGCGCTGGCGATCGTCGTCGGCGTGGTGCTCGGCCTGATCGCCGGCTACTTCAAGGGCGTCGCCGACATCGTCATCATGCGCTTCATGGACATCCTGATGACGATGCCGAGCCTGCTGCTCGCCATCGTCATCGTCGCGATCCTCGGCCCCGGCCTGATGAACGCCATGCTCGCCGTCGCCATCGTCGTGCTGCCGCATTACGTCCGCATCACCCGCGCCGCCGTCATCACCGAGGCGAGCAAGGATTATGTCGTCGCCGCCAAGGTCAGCGGCGCGCAGACAGTCCGGCTGATGTTCTCCGAGATCCTGCCGAACTGCGCCGCCCCACTCATCGTGCAGGCAACGCTCGGCGTCTCCACCGCGATCCTCGATGCCGCCGCACTCGGCTTCCTGGGCTTAGGCGCCCAGCCCCCGACACCGGAATGGGGCACGATGCTCGCCGACGCGCGCGAATTCGTGCTGCGCGCCTGGTGGGTCGTCACCTTCCCGGGCCTTGCCATCCTCATCACCGTGCTCGCCTTCAACCTTCTCGGTGACGGCCTGCGCGATGCGCTCGACCCCAAGCTGAAGCGCTGATCCCATGCCCCTGCTCGAAATCGAAAACCTCAGCGTCGAATTCCCGACCTCCCAGGGAACGCTGCGCGCCGTCGACCGCATCGACCTGACCCTCGACGAAGGCGAGGTGCTCGGCGTCGTCGGCGAATCCGGCTCCGGCAAATCAGTCACCATGCTCGCGCTGATGGGCCTCGTCGGCTATCCCGGCCGCGTCCGCGCCGACAAGCTGCGCTTCGACGGCCAGGACCTGCTCACCATGTCCGCCCGGCAGCGCCGCCAGCTCACCGGCAAGGACGTGGCGATGATCTTCCAGGAGCCCACCACCAGCCTGAACCCGTGCTTCACCATCGGCTTCCAGCTCGCCGAGACACTCCGGAAGCATGAGGGGATGGACGGCAAGGCGGCGAAGCACCGGGCGATCGAGCTTCTGGAACAGGTCGGAATTCCCGCCCCGGAAAGCCGCCTCAAGGCCTTTCCGCACCAGCTCTCGGGCGGCATGAACCAGCGCGTCATGATCGCCATGGCGATCGCCTGCAATCCCCGCCTGCTGATCGCCGACGAGCCAACGACGGCGCTCGACGTCACCATCCAGGCGCAGATCCTCGAATTGCTGATGTCGCTGCAGCGCGAGCGCGGCATGGCACTGGTGCTGATCACCCATAATATGGGCGTCGTCGCCGAGACGGCGCAGCGCATCATGGTGATGTATGCCGGGCAGATCATGGAGGAGCGCAAGGTCGACGCGCTGTTCGCCGATCCGCAGCATCCCTATTCCGCCGCCCTGCTCGCCGCCTTGCCGGAGCGCAGCGAGCATGCGAGCCGCCTCGCCACCATTCCCGGCATGGTGCCAGGCCTGAACGACCGGCCGAAGGGCTGCCTGTTCAGCCCGCGCTGCGCCTATGCGACCGACCACTCGCGCGCTGTCCAGCCGGAGCTCCGGAACTGGGCGGATGGGCGCGTGCGCTGCCACTATCCGCTCGGCGACCCGAACCGGGATGCGGAGCGCGCCCGCGACGACCGCTCGACGACGGAGGCGACGCGATGAGCAACCCCGTCATCGAAGCCCGCGAACTCACGCAGACCTACCCGGTCAAGCAAGGGTTCTTCCGTCCGCCGGCACAGTTGCAGGCAGTGAACAAGGTGTCGTTCTCCGTCGAGGCCGGGCGCACGCTGGCCGTCGTCGGCGAATCCGGCTGCGGAAAATCGACGCTGGCCCGCATGGCGACGCTGATCGAGGCCCCGACCTCGGGCGCGCTGATGCTGGACGGGCTCGACGCGGTGCACCCACCCGCGAGCGAGCGCAAGCGCCTGCGCCGCACCGTGCAGTTCGTCTTCCAGAACCCCTATGGCTCGCTCAACCCGCGCAAGAAGATCGGCACGATCCTGGAAGAGCCTCTGAAGATCAACACTGACCTGTCCAAGGCCGAGCGGACCGAGAAGGCGCGTGCGATCATGGCCAAGGTCGGGCTCAGGCCCGAGCACTACGCCCGCTATCCGCATATGTTCTCAGGCGGCCAGCGCCAGCGCATCGCGATCGCGCGCGCGCTGATCCTCTCGCCCAAGCTGGTGGTGGCTGACGAGCCGGTCTCGGCGCTCGATATCTCGATCCAGGCGCAGGTGCTGAATCTGCTCGCCGATCTGCAGGACGAGCTGAAGCTCGCCTATCTCTTCATCTCGCACGATCTCAGCGTCGTCCGGCACATCGCCCATGACGTGATGGTGATGTATCTCGGCAATGCCATCGAGCATGGCCCGAAGGAGCGCATCTACGCCCGGCCGCTGCATCCCTATACGCAGGCGCTGCTCGCCTCGACGCCACGCGTCGGCGGGGCCAAGCGCGAGCGCATCGTGCTGCGCGGCGAACTGCCCTCACCGCTCAACCCACCGAAGGGCTGCGTGTTCTCGACGCGCTGCCCCTTCGTGACCGATCGCTGCCGGGCCGAGCGCCCGGAGAAGCGCGAGATCGACGGACGGCAGGTCGCCTGCCATTTCGCCGAGGATTTTTTGGCGAAAGCGGCGTAACTCCGCAGAACGCCGTCATTCAGTGAAGCGCGTCATGCTCGGGTTTGCCCCGAGAATGACGCCGCTCGTCAAGCGCCTCAAATCCCCTTGGTCACGCCACCGTCGACCCGGATGTTCTGACCGGTGATGTAGCCGGCATCGGGCGAGAGCAGGAAGGCGATCGTGCCGGCGATCTCGTCGGCGCTGCCATAACGCTGCATCGGCACGCTGGCGCGCCGCGCATCGGTTGCCGGCAGGCTGTCGATCCAGCCCGGCTGGACGTTGTTGATGCGGATGTTGTCGGCGGCGTATTTGTCCGCATAGATCTTGGTGAAGGTCGCGAGCCCGGCCCGCGCCATGGCCGAGGTCGGGAACATGTCGCTCGGCTCAAAAGCCCAGGCGGTCGAGATGTTGACGATGGCGCCGGATTTCTGCTGCTGCATCACCGGCGTGACCAGCCGGATCGGCCTGACCGCACTGAGGAAATAGACGTCGAGGCCCTTCTGCCAATCCTCGTCGGTGAGATCGAGGATCGGCGCGCGAGGGCCATGGCCGGCGCTGTTGACCAGCGCGTCGATCCGGCCCCAGCGGTCGAGCGTGGCGTCGACCAGCCGCTTGACGTCGTCGTTGGACTGGTTCGAGCCGGTGATGCCGATGCCGCCCAGCTCGGCGGCAAGCGCCTCGCCCTTGCCCGAGGAGGACAGGATCGCGACGCGATAGCCGTCCTTCGCCAGCCGCCGCGCCGCGTTCGCGCCCATGCCGCTGCCGCCTGCGGTGACGATCGCTACCTTGTCCATGTCCTGCTCCCGCGCCTGATCGCTGCGAATAGGCGGCTATTCTTGGACGGTGCGTCCGCATAGCGCCACAGCAAAGCTGCATGAGCCGGTTCGCGAAGCCGCATGGCCGCGGCCGACGGACGTGGCGCAGCGGTCCAACACGATGAAACTCCGCGTCGTCCCGGACAAGCCGCGAAGCGGCGTCGATCCGGGATCCATCGTAAGGCAGTGCGCTCTAAGATGGATCCCGGATCTCCGCTTCGCTGCGTCCGGAATGACGAAGTGTTTCCGATCGACCTCAGCGCGGGCCGACCGCCTCGCCGATCTGCCGGATGGCGATCCGGTCGACGAAGGGAGCGTCCGCCCCCTCCTGCTCGATCGCGATCTCGCCGCCGCGCACGCGGAAGCGGATGACCGTTCCGCCAGCGCCGCGCCAATCGACCGTCTCGCCGTCGTCCTCGTAGAGTTCGCCGGTCGCGCCCTCGACGAGACCGCAGACGAGCACCTCGCGCTGGTCGTCGATGCCCTCGGGATTGCCGAGCGGGATCAGCGCGCCGGCGCGCACGAAGACCGGCAGGCGACCGAGCGGAGCCGCCACGGTCGCGACCGCGCCGCCGGCAAAATGCTTGCCGTCATGCCAATCATACCAGCCGCCTTCGTGCTCCGGCAGGTAGATGCTGCGCTCGCGCGCGCCCTCCTCCAGCACCGGCGCGACCAGCACGTCCGGGCCTAGCATGAAGGCGTCGTCGGCCTTCGCCGCTATAGCGTCCTTCGGGAAATCCCAGAGCAGCGGGCGGATCGCCGGGGTGCCGTCGCGGCTGGCGCGCCACATCAGCGTGTAGAGATAGGGCATCAGCCGGTAGCGCAGCGCGATCGCCTCGCGCACCTGCGGCACCATTTCCGGATACATCCAGGGCAGGTTGACGACGCCGTCGTCGTTCCAGGAGTTCATCACCATGCGCGGCCAGAGCGAGCAGAACTCGTTGAAGCGCACGAAGAGCTCGGGGCCGGGAGTCGGGCCATGGAAGCCGCCGACATCATGGCCGATCGAGAACATGCCCGACAGGCTCATATTGAGGCCCTGCGTCAGGTTGTAGCGCAGCGTCTTCCAGGCGGTCTCGTTATCGCCCGACCAGGTCTGGGCGTAGCGCGAGATGCCGGCGCAGCCACCACGCGTCACCGAGTACTGGCGCTTGGCCGGCTGGCGCGCGGCCTGAGCCTCATAGGAGAGCTTGGTCATCAGCAGCGGCTGGGCCGGACGCGCCAGCGCCTGGCGGAAGGGGCGGCCGTCGCCGTCGCAGACGGCATCCTCATCCCAGATTTCGTATTCGTTGTTGTCGTTCCAGACCGTGGTGAAGCCATAGTCGAGCAGCGCGGTCTCGATGCCGTCGCGCCACCAGGCCCGGCCCTTCGGGTTCGTGTAGTCGAGATGGAAGCCGAGCCCGTCCCAGAACTGGGCCACCGCCGGCTCACCCGTCTTGCCGTCCTTGACCAGGAAGCCGCCGTCGAGCGTCTCCTTCAGGCGCGGATGGTCGTCGAGCAGGCAGGGTTTGAGATTGGCGACCGTGAAGATGCCGGCGTCGTTCAGCCGCTGCATCGTCGCCTTCGGATCGGGGAACTTGTCGCGGTTCCAGTTGAAGGCGTAGCGGCGATGGCCGATCTGCGTGTAGCCCGAGCCGAAATGGAACGAGTCGCAGGGGATGCGGTGCGTCTCCAGCTTGCCGATGAAGTCGCTGATGCGGGCATCCGCATCGGGCGCGTCGGCAATCGCCATGGAGGTGACGCCGAAGCCGAAGGACCAGAGCGGCGCAAAGGCCTGTCCGCCGGTCAGCCAGGAGAAACGGCGGACGACGTCGGGAACGGTCGGGCCGGCCATGACGTAATAGTCGAGATCGCCGTCATCGCCTTTCCAGGAGCGGAACAGGCCGTGATAATTGTCGAGCGTGCAGCCGAAATCAACGCTGCCGGTGGCGAGGTTGTCGTAATACAGCCCATGCGCGCCCGTCGGCCCGTCGACGATGAAGAAGGGCAGCATCTTGTAGAGCGGGTCGGACAGTTCGGCGTCGAAGCCGCAAGGGTCGACCGCATCGATGGCGAAGCGGCGACCGGTGCGATCGAGCGGGCCGGCCTTGTCGCCGAGACCATAATGCCGCTCGGTGTAGTCGCGGGCCATGAAATGCGCGACCGCGCCGGTGCGCGGCGAAACCAGATAGGCCTGCGTCGTGCGGTCCTGCAGGAAGGGCTTGTCCTCGCCGGCCCGGCGCCAGGCGATGCCGAAGGGCGAGAGCGTGACCTCGGCGGCGAGACCGCCGGCGGACAGCGTGACCTTGCCGTTCTCTTCGCTGACGCTCGCCTTGGGGCAGGAGAAGCCCTCGAGGCTGTCGCGCAGACGGCCCTCATAAGCCGGCTCCAATCCGCCGGGCGCGATCGACCAGCCGCGGTCGAGGCGGTAGCCATCCTGCGGCTTCAGCGTCACCCGGCCGATATCGCCTTCGAGGATGCGCACAATGAGGGTGTGGCCGAGCCCGACATCGAACAGGGCAGCTTCGCCATCGCGGCCGAGATAACGGCCTTGCGTGAGGGCTTTCATGGAATCTCTCTCGGCAGTCTTAGGGTCGGATCGCCTGGCCGGCTTCGTCGAACAGGTGCAGCTTCTGCTGCGGGAAGGCGAGCGGAACCGAATGGCCCCGTTCATGCTCGCTCTGGCCATCGAGCTTGAGCGTGATCTGGGGCAAGCCGGCGGCAGAGCCATAGAGATAGCTCTCACCGCCGAGACGCTCGACGAGCTCGATGGTCAGCGGCAGGCCCTGCCCTTCCGGCGCCAGCTCCAGATGCTCGGGCCGGATGCCCGCCGTCACGGGCGCGCCGGCGGCAAGGCCGCCGGTGGCGCAGGCTATCTCATGACCGCCCTCGCCCAGCGCGACCTTGCCCGCAGCCGTCACGCGGCCCGGCAGCAGGTTCATGCGCGGCGAGCCGATGAAGCCGGCGACGAAGAGGTTGTCGGGGCGGTTATAGAGTTCGAGCGGCGTGCCGATCTGCTCGATGCGACCAGCGCGCAGGACCACGATGCGATCGGCCAGCGTCATCGCCTCGACCTGATCATGGGTGACGTAGATCATCGTGCCGCCGATCTCGCCATGGAGCGCGGCGAGCTCCTTGCGGGTGGCAACACGCAACTCCGCGTCGAGATTCGAAAGCGGCTCGTCGAACAGAAAGATCTTGGGGTCGCGCACGATGGCGCGGCCGATGGCGACGCGCTGGCGCTGGCCGCCCGAGAGCGCCCTGGGCTTGCGCTCGAGATAGTCCGTCAGCCGCAGCATCTCGGCCGCGCGCCTCACGCGCTTGTCGATCTCGTCGCGCTTGAACCCCATATTCTCCAGCGCGAAGGCCATGTTCGCGTAGACGCTCATATGCGGATAGAGCGCATAGGACTGGAACACCATCGCGAGCCCGCGCTCCGACGCCGGCAGATGCGTGACATCGGCCCCGTCGATGGCGATCGCGCCCCCGGTGATCTCCTCCAGCCCGGCGATCGAGCGCAGCAGCGTCGATTTTCCGCAGCCGGAGGGACCGACGAAGACGACGAACTCGCCATCCGCGACATCGAGATCGATGCCGTGGAGCACGGTCGTGGCGCCATAGGCCTTGCGGACCGCGGAGAGCTTCAGCCCGGCCATGCGGAACCCTTTTCGCTCATTTCATACCCGTATTGGCAATGCCGGTGGTGATGAAGCGCTGCAGGAAGACGAAGACGAGCGCGACCGGCAGCAGCGTCACCACGGTCATCGCGAGCAAATAGTGCCACTGCGTCTGCAACTCGCCCTGGAAGGCGTTGAGGCCGATCTGCAGCGTGTAGGATTCGGTCTTGGTCAGCACCGCCAGCGGCCAGAGGAACTCGTTCCAGCGCCACATGATCGAGAAGATCGCGAGCACGGCCAGCGCCGGCATGGCGAGCGGCATGACGATGCGCCAGTAGATCTGCCATTCCGAGGCCTTGTCCATGCGCGCCGCCTCGATCAGGTCGCGCGGCAGGGTCAGCATGTACTGGCGCAGCAGGAAGACGCCGGTGGGGGTGGCCGCGCCGGGCAGGATCACCGCCCAGAGCGAATTGACCAGCCCGAGCTTGGTGATGACGAGATAGACCGGCACCAGGATGATCGTGATCGGGATCATCAGCGTGCCGACCACCATCAGCATCACCGCCGTCTTGCCACGGAATTCGTAGATCGAGAGCGCATAGGCGGCCATCGAGTTGATGATCAGCGTGATGATCGTCGCGATCAGCGTGACGAAGACCGAGTTCCAGAGGAAGCGCGTGAAGGCGAAGCGCTCCAGCGGCTCGGTGTAGTTCTCGGTCGCGAGCTTGAACTCGCGCACGGGCACGCGGCCCTCGATCGGCACGCGGACCGTCTCACCGGGATTGGCGGGGTCGATCATCTGCGCCTGGATGCCGATGCGGCGGACCTGCGCCAGCACGCGCTTCGTGCCGTCCGGCATCGTCACCTCGAAGAGCGGCAGCGGCTGGGACTGGCCGGGAACCGTCACCTCCTTCTGCGACATCGGCAGCAGCGAGGGCGGGAATTCGAGCAGGCCGGCCTGCGTCTTGAACGAAGACATGCCGAGCCAGAGGACGGGGCCGAACATCAGCACGACGCCGAGCGCGAGATAGGCATAGGCCGCGATATCGGTCCAATGCCAGCGGCCGGGCTTGCGGCGGGCGGTGGCGAGCTTGGTCACGAGGCTCATGCTGCCCCCTTGCGGCGGCTCGCCGCGAGTTGGGCCAGCGTCAGCGCGAAGAGCACCACGCCGAGCACGACCGAGGCGGCAGCGGCCAGCCCGAAATTCTGGACCTGATTGGCGAAGGCCGTCTCGTAGATGTAGTGCACGATCATCAGCGTCGCGGTGCCGGGGCCGCCCCCGGTCAGGACGAAGACCTCGTCGAAGGTCTGCACGCCCTTGATCAAGGCGAGCACGATCACGACGATCATGTTCGGCCAGAGCAGCGGCAGGGTGATGCGCCAGAACATCCGCCAGCGCGGCGTCGCATCCATCTCGGCCGCCTCATAGAGATCGGCGGGGATGGCCTGCAGGCCGGCGAGCAGGATCAGCGTGTAGAAGCCCATATGGGCCCAGACCGAGACGAAGACGATCCAGAACATCGCCCAGCTCGGATCGACCAGGAAGAGGATGCGCTCGCCGCCGAGAGAGGTGAGCGCGGCGTTGAGCAGGCCGTCGCGCTGGAGGATCCATTTCCAGGTCAGCGCGACCACCACCGGCGAGAGCAGCACGGGGAAGAAATAGACGGCGCGGAAGAAGCCGCGTCCGCGGATCTTCATGTTCAGCACGACCGCCGTCAGCAGCGAGAACAGCACCATCGCCGTCACCTGGAAGACGGTGAAGCGGGCCGTGTTGTAGACGCCGCGCCAGAAATGGTCCTCGCGGCAGGAAGAGGGATCGAGGAAGGAGCCGCAATCGAAGAGGTAGGCGTATTGCTGCGCCCCGACATAGGGGCGCTCGCTCGGGAACAGCCCCGCCCCGCCCGTCACCGAGAAGACGAAGTTGATGACGAGCGGCAGGAAGACGAAGAGCGAGAAGAAGGCGAGGTTGGGCAGGATGAAGACATAGGCCATCCGCCGCTCGCCGATCAGGCGCTGGAGCGCCCGCATCGGCCAGTCGACGAGCCGCATGACGAGCGCGAGCGGCGCGGCGAGAGTGCCTGCGGCGCCCGCGCCATCCCGGCGCGGATTTGTTTCGGCAGAGGCCATAAGTCTTACTTCTTGCGCTCGGCGATCTGCTGGGCGACGTCGGATTCGATGCGCTTATAGGCATCGTCGAGGCTGCCCTCGCCCGAGATCGCTTGGCCGAGCCGGCTGATCACCGCGTTGAAGATCACGCGGTTGTTGGCATAGCCCTGCAGCTTGTAGGCCGCCGGCGAGATCTGCGCGACCTGATCCGAGAAGACCTTGAGCGCGGCCTTGCCCTGCGGCGTCGCGCCGGCATAGTCGAGCCCCTTGGCGGCGATGCCGAGATGACCGGGCACGAAGAGCGAGCGGGCATAGAACTCGCTCAGCACCGGCTCGCTCGCCAGATAGTCCATCACCTTGGCGACGGCTTCCGGGCTCTTGGTCGTCTTGATCGCGACGAGGCCGGCGCCGCCCGGCATGGGCGAGCAGCCGCCCGCCCCGCAAGGCGAGGGAACCGCGACCCAGTCGAAGGCGTCGCCCACCGTCTTGTCGAACTGGGCGATCTGCCAGGAGCCGGACTGGTACATCACGACCTGGGCGTTCTTGAACTCGTCATTGGCGCCGCGATAGGCGGTGCCGGAGACCGAGCCCCAGAGTTCCTTGGCCATGGTGCCGTTCTGGTGCCAGTCATAGACGAGCTTGGCGCCGCGCTTGAAGCCCTCGTCGATCACGGCCGGCTCGCCCTTGTCGTCGAAGACCTTGGCGCCTTCCGAGACCGCGACCGAGAAGAAGCGGTGGCCGGAACGGTCCATGGCGAGCGGGAACGGCGCCTTGACCTTGGCCGCCACGTCCTTCACCGCCTTGCCCCACTCCTCCCAGGTCGCCTTCGGACCCGGCAGCGGCGTGCCAGCCTGCTCGAACAGGGTCTTGTTGACGAAGGGGCCGGTGACGGTGAGCTGCGTCATGAAGCCGGTGATCGCGCTGGAATCGCCCTCGGGGCGCATCCAGGGCAGGAACGGCCCGAAATTCTTCTCCCAGTAGGAGGCGTCCTTGAGATAGGGGCGCATGTCGAGCGCGTAGCGGGCGACGCCGCCGAGATCGACGACGCGGGCGATGTCCGGCCCCTGCCCCGAGGCGAGCTGGACGGGCAGGTTCTCGGTGATCGCCTTGTAGGGCACCTGGTCAAGCACGACCTTGATGTCCTTGTTCCCAGCCTCGAAGCGCTTCAGCAGATCGGCGAGGACCTCGCCCTCGTTGCCGTCGGAATACCAGGCGATGCGCACCGTGGTCTGGGCGAATGCGGTCGAGGCCATGAGGCCGATCGCGAGGCCGGCCGTCGCGGCAACGGCGGAAATCCAGTGTTTCCTCTGCATGGGCTCCATCCCCTGAGCAATCGCGACGCCTCAACGAGCGTCTTGACATCTACTAAGGCAAACGTTTGCCTAGCTTGTCAACGGGGAGATGCGTCAGCATTGCTGCGTAGGCCGGCTTTCCACCGGTGCGTAGCGGGAACCCCCATGGAAGGGCTGGCAGGGAAATGACGGCCAGGACGACGGCGAAACCGGGGAAGATCCGGCATGAGACGGCCTCGCTCGCGACAGTGGCGCGCGAGACCGGCGTCTCGGTCGCGACCGTCTCGCGCATCGTCAACGGCAAGAGCGGGCGTGCCTCGAGCGAGACCGTCGCGCGCGTCGCGGAGGCGATCGAGCGGCTCGGCTATCGCCCCAACCCCATCGGACGGGCGCTGCGCCGCCGGGCCAGCCGCGTCGTGGCGATGCTCTCGCCCAATCTCGACAACCCCGCCATGGCCGCGATCGCCGTCTCGACCGAAGCCGCGCTGCGCGATGCCGGCTACGTCATGATCCTCTGCGATACACATGACCGCCCGGAGCTGCAGGACGACTATCTGCTGGCGATGCGCGACCAGCTCGTCGCCGGCTACATCATGGTCAGCGCCGTGCGCAGCCAGGGGCTGGAACAGGCGCTCGGGCGCGGCGATCCGATCGTCTTCGTGGCGCGGCGCAACCCCCTCGGCGGCGGCGCCTTCGTCGGAATCGACGACCGCGGCGCCGGCGCCGATGCGGCCGACTTCATGCTCGCGCGCGGGATCGAGCGCCCCGCCGTGCTGATGGCGGCCCAGAACATTTCGAGCACCGCCGAGCGCGCCGCCGGCTTCATCGAGCGGCTCGTCGCGCGCGGCGTTCCGGCGGACGCGATCCGCCGGGCAAGCGCGCCCGGCCTGTCGCATATCGAGATCGGTTATGCGGCGGCCCAGGCCCTCGTTCGGGATGGCGGCTGGCCGCAAGGCGCGCTCTGCGTCAGCGACCTGATCGCCTATGGCGCCTATCGGCTGGCGGCCGAGTCGGGCGTGGCGATCCCGCGCGACTGCATGCTGGTCGGCGTCGACGGCAACGCGATCAACAACTGGATCGCCCCCTGGCTGACCTCGATCCGGATTCCCTACGAGATCTTCGGCCGGCATGTGCTGGAGCAGTTGCGGCTGCAATGGAGCGGCGCGGCGACATCCGAAATCCACGTGCCGCATGAACCGCTGGCGGCGAAGCCATAGAGCAAGCGAGCACCGGCTTCAGAACGCGATCCCGACGATACGCCGTTCGGCTTTCGGGCGGCCGCTCCTGTCGACCCTCAAAAATGCGGGGATGGCGGCGGCTTCACCGCCCCCTTCTGCAACGACTGCCGCAATAGGGGATGAGTGGTTTCGTGGAACGGCAGGTACTCATGCCTCCAGCCCGAGGCATCCAATGCCGAGCGGTTCATGAGGATGATCTTGTACAGGACGCCGGAGCGCGTATAGCCGTCCTTCGGCGAAGGTTCAACGATCCCATCAGCGATGAAATACCGTCGATGGAGCTTCTGATCGTCCTCGAACGCGACGATCATGCGCTTGGTCTGAGGCCCGAAATAGCCATCGACGGCAATATCGGCGCTCCTTTCGACAGGCCCCAAAGCGGGCGTGAAGCGCACGAAATTTGCCAGCTTCAAGAGCGTCTGCACCAGCAGGACATCGTCACGGGCGTTCGGCATCCTCGGCCCGACAGGGAACGAGACATTGTAGACCTGATGCATGCCCGTCAGGTCTGTCTGCATCGTATAAGCCATCAGACGTCCCCGCATGTGATCCTCCTCAGGCTAGACGCATGCGAGAGGGCGCCACATCCACCAGATGAATGAAAAGCGCCCGATCAGGCGCTCCGATCGGCCGGATATGGCGACGTCTCCTCGATCACCGCGCGGGTCGCGGCCGAACCGGCAGGCAGCCGCGCGACATATTGAATGCCCCCATCGGTTGACCGCCGAACGGATTGCCCCGTACAAAGTCAGACAGGTCTGTCTCGCTTGATGGATCTGGGGAGAAAAGCCCGAAAAAATCGGGAGGAAACGGTGCAAGGAAGCGGACCGAAAATCGACGCGCCGTCGATGCGCGAGCGGATTCTCGCTGTCGCGGGCGAGCTCTTCTATGGCCGCGGCATCCGCGCCGTCGGGGTCGACGAGATCATCGCCAAGACGGGTATCGCCAAGGCGACCTTCTACCGCCACTTTCCGAGCAAGGAGGACCTGATCGTCTCCTATCTCGACGCGAGGCGGGAACGGCTGCAGGCCGCGTTCATCGACTGCGCCGAAGGCCCCGCCACGCGCTGGCAGGACAGGGTCCTCAACGTCTTCGACGGCCTCATGCGCAATCTTCGCATGCCCGGCTTTCGCGGCTGCGCCTTCGTCATGGCCGTCGCCGAGCATGGCGATCTGCCGCGCGTGCGTGAAGCGGCCCGCGTCTACAAGCATTTCCTGCGGGACGGGCTCTGCGCCCTGATCGACGGTCACGTGCCGGAGCCGCTGCGCCTGTCGGAACAACTGATGCTCATCTACGAGGGCGCGATCGCGACCGCTGCCATCCGGCCCGAGAGCGACCCCGGGCTGCATGCGAAGAGCTGCGCCGCGACCCTGCTCGCAACGGCTTGAAACTTCATGCCGGCGCGAGACCGGCAAACGAAAACAGCGACCGGGGAACAGGATCTTGCAGCACGACACCACGTACCGGCCGCTGGGCGCCGCCTGCATCGCGCTGGGCCTGCTCGCGATCTGGATCGCATCGGATTATCCCTATGGCAGCGTCACCGCGATGGGGCCGGGCTTCGTCCCCACGGCCGTCGCGGCCCTTCTCGCGCTGCTCGGCGCCCTGATCCTGCTCGACGGCGGCAAGGACCTTTCCCGGCAACCCGAGGGGGAGGAACCGGCCTCCGCTCCGGCCGACTCTCTCGGGCGCCTGCGGGCGATGCTCTCGATCGGGGTGGCGATCATGCTCTTCGGGCTTGCAGTGAAGCCGCTCGGCCTCGGGCTGACGGTCTTTCTCACGGTGATCGTCGCGAGCCTCGGCCATCCCGGCACGCGGCTGTTGCCGACGCTGCTCCTCGCCGCCGCGCTGGCCGTCGCCTCCTGCCTGATCTTCGTCGTGCTGCTGAGCCAGTCGATCCCGATGCTCCCGAGGATCGACTGATGGATTTCGCTTCGCTCTTCTCGGGTCTCGGCATCGGCTTCGGCGTCGCGCTGGACCCGATCAATATCCTGTTCGCCTTCATCGGCTGCCTCGTCGGCACGCTCGTCGGCGTCCTGCCCGGCCTGGGGCCCACAGCGACGATCGCCATCCTGCTGCCGATGACGACGAGCCTCTCGCCGGTCACGGGCCTGATTACGCTCGCGGGCATCTATTACGGCGCACAATATGGCGGCTCGACCACCTCGATCCTGCTGCGCCTGCCGGGGGAAGCCTCGTCGGTGGTCACCGTGCTCGACGGGCACGGCATGACCCGCAAGGGCCGAGGCGGCGCGGCACTCGCCATCGCCGCCTGGGGTTCGTTCTTCGCGGGCACGGTCGGCACGCTGTTCATCGCGGTGCTGGGGCCGGCGGTTTCGGCCTTGGTGCTGAAATTCGGCGCGCCCGAATATTTCATGCTGATGGTGCTCGGGCTCGTCGCCTCCGTCGTGCTGGCACAAGGTTCGGTGATACGGGCGCTGGCGATGGTGGCGCTGGGGCTGCTGCTTGGGCTGGTCGGCACCGACCCGAATTCCGGCCAGTACCGCTTCACCTTCGGCGCGCTGGAACTGCTCAACGGCATTCCCTTCGTGCCGCTCGTCGTCGGCCTGTTCGGCATCGCCGACATCCTGGTCGCGCTCGAGAAGGCGACGAAGTCCGAGGAGGAGGTGCGCCCGGCCGCGATCGGCAGCCTGTGGCCGACGCGGCAGGAAGCCCGTCGTGCCGCGCCCGCCGCCGCCCGCGGCACGCTCATCGGCCTCATCCTCGGCCTGCTGCCGGGCGGCGGCGCGCTGATGAGCTCCTTCGTCGCCTATTCGGTCGAGAAACGCGTCTCCGGCAAGGACGGCGATTTTGGCAATGGCGACCCGGCCGGGGTCGCGGCGCCCGAAGCCGCCAACAATGCCGGCGCGCAGACCTCGTTCCTGCCGCTGCTGACGCTCGGCATCCCCTCGAACGCCGTGATGGCGCTGATGACGGGCGCCATGCTGCTGCAGGGTATCGTGCCGGGTCCGAAGATCATGACCAACCAGCCGCAGCTGTTCTGGGGCCTGATCGTCTCGATGTGGATCGGCAACCTGATGCTGCTCGTCATCAACCTGCCGCTCGTCGGCGTCTGGGTGAAGATGCTGAAAATCAGGTACACGATCCTTTATCCGATCATCCTCATCGTCAGCCTCGTCGGCATCTACAGCGTCGATTACTCGACCTTCGATGTCTTCCTGACGGCGCTCTTCGGCCTGCTCGGCTACCTGCTCCAGCGCTGGAGATGCGAGGCGGCGCCGCTGGTGCTCGCCGTCGTGCTCGGGCCGATGATGGAGGAGTATTTCCGCCGCGCGATGCTGATCGCACGCGGCGATGCGGGCATTTTCGTCTCGCGCCCGCTGAGCCTCGGCCTGCTCGTCATCACGCTCGCCATGCTGGCGAGCATTCTGGCGCCGAATGTCCGCAGGTTCAGATCGAAGGCCTTTCAGGAATAACCGCAAACAGCCGCCAGAAGCATCGCAGGGAGAAGCAGTCATGAAGAGCGTGATCCATCGCAGGGCGTTCCTGGCCGGTGCCGCCGGACTCGGCTCCGTCGCGCTGTCCGCGCGGAACGGTTTCGCGCAGCAGGCCTGGCCGGCGCGCGACATCACCTATGTCATCCCCTATGCGCCCGGCGGCATGAGCGACAACATCTCCCGCCTGCTCAGCGACAAGCTCGGCGGGATGCTGGGCCGCCAATTGCTGAACGATTACCGGGCGGGCGCGGGCGGCGCGATCGGGGCCAACTACTACATGGCGCAGAAGCCGGACGGCTATTCGCTCCTCCAGGCAACGAACAGCTTCTTCGGGGTCATTCCGAACGTCACCAAGGTCGAGTACGATCCGAAGACCGACCTGACGCCGCTCGTCCTGGTCGGCGATGCGCCGATGGCGATCGCCTGCAATCCGGCGGTTCCGGCCAAGAGTCTCGAGGAATTCGTCGCGCTCGCCAAGAAGAACCCCGGCAAGTTCGCCTATGGCACCTCCGGCCACGGCACCGTCGGGCATCTCTGCGGAATCTGGCTGGCGAAGCGGGCCGGGATCGAGATCCTGCACGTGCCCTATCGCGGCGCAAGCCAGGCCCTCCAGTCGACGCTCGCCGGCGAAACGCAACTCTTCTTCGGGCCCGAGGCGGCGGAGCAGATCTCCGGGAAGGCCCTGACGGGGCTCGGCGTCATGGGTTCCGAGCGCTGGAGCGCGATGCCCGACCTGCCGACGACGGCGGAATCCGGGCTGGCGGGCTGGGCGCCACGGAGCTGGCACACCGTCGTCATCCACAGCAAGGCGCCGGAGGAGATCCGGCTGAAGCTCGCGAAAATGCTGAACGACATCCTCGCCATGCCGGAGGTGAAGCAGCGGCTGATCATGTTCGGGCTGATCCCCGGCTTCGAGGACCTGGCCGGCATGCGCAAGCGCGCCGATGACGACTATGCCGAATTCCGCGTCCTGCTCGTCGAAGCCGGACTCGCCCTGAAGAAATAGCCTGCGAGCGGGATCGGCTTTCCGGCCCCGCAACGACTGACGGAGTTATCGATGCGGATAGTAGCCTGCGGCGACGCGTTGTTTTCCTCGAGCGATCTGGCGCGGCGGCTCGATCCGCGGCTGGTCGGGCTGCTGAAGGACGCCGACGGCACCTTCGCCAATGCCGAGTTCGTCTGCCCGAAGCCATCGACGCCGCCGGCGCCGCGGCGCTTCGTCACCGCGGTCAAGCCGGCCGCGATCGACGAACTCGCCGCGATCGGCGTCAACATGTTCTCCTTCGCCAACAACCATACCGGCGATTTCGGGCCGCAGGGCGTGGTCGACACCATCGAGGCGGCCGAGGCCCGCGGCATCCTCTGGAGCGGCATCGGCCACAGCCTGGAAGAGGCGCGGATGGCGAAGTTCCGCGACACGCCGAACGGGCGCATCGGGCTGGTGTCGGCAAGCTCGACCCGCTCGGCCGAGTTCGCCGCGAGCTCGCCCGGCCGCGGCATCGAGCCCAGGCCCGGCCTCAACCCGCTGCGCTGGGGCCGCGCCTATGTCCTGCCCGATGCCGATTTCAAGGAGCTCCAGCGCATCGAGGCCGCGCTCGGCATTGCGGACAGCCGCAAGGAGGTCTTGCGCGTCGAGGTGGTCAAGGATCCCGGGCCGGACCGGTTCGGCTTCGGTTCCTTCTTCGAGGGCTCGCTCCAGATCGAGCGTGGCAGCCACGCCCATGTCCGCTATTACAGCAACGACAGGGACCGCAAGGCGATCCTCGACAACATCCGCGACGCCAAGAACCGGGCCGAATGCGCGCTCGTCAGCCTCCACACCCATGAGGGCACGCACGAGAACTGGTATACCCCGCGCGTCGCCTCCTTCATCGAGGAGTTCGCCCATCAGGCGATCGAGGCCGGCGCCGACGCGGTGCTCTGCCACGGCGCCCATATGCTGCGCGGCATCGAGTTCCATCGCGGCCGGCCGATCTTCTACTCGCTCAACAGTCTGTTCATGGAGTTCGAGGCCGGCGAGCAGCGCATGACGCCGGAGATGTACGAGGCCTACGGCTTCACCAAAGACCATCTGCCGTCCGACCTGCACATGTCGCGCATCCACGACGCCAACGGCAACAAGCAGGGCTTCTATGCCGAGCCGCGCTTCTCCCGCTCCATCGTCGCGATCTGCGACTATGCCGAGGACGGCGTCACGGTGAAGCTCGTCCCGCTCGATCTCGACCTCAACCGCAAGCGCGTCAGCGACCGCGGCGTGCCGGCGATCGCAGGCCGCGATGAAGCCCAGGCCATCGCCAACGACATGACCAGGCTCAGCAGCTATTACGGCACACGCTACCAGCTCAACGAAGACGGCCTTATCGCGGTCACGCCGGGGCCTGCCCAGTGAGCGCCCCGCCCCTCGTCATCGCGAGCAGCCTCACCGACCAGCAGAACGAGCGGCTGGCGGCGCATCCGAGCGCCCCGGTCATCGTCAAGGTGAGCGAGCCATGGCGGGCCCCGGCCGAAGCTCAGGCCCTGTTCACCTATCAGACCCAGTGGCGCAACGCTCCGGCGAAGCCGCCGGCCGGCTGGCCCGGCACGCTGGCCTGGGCGCAAATCGCCTCGGCCGGCGTCGATACCTTCCCGCGCTGGTTCTTCGAGGTGCCGCTCATCAGCCGCGGACGCGGCGTGCAGGCGCCGGCTATCGCCGAATATGTCATCGCCGCCGTGATGGCGCATGAGAAGCGCTTCTGGGACGTCCGCGTCGATGCCGCCGCCCACTGGCGAGCCCGCTCCCTCGGCAGCGTCGCGGGCAAGACGCTGGGGATCGCCGGGATGGGCGCGATCGGCGAGGAGGTCGGCAAGCGCGCGCTCGCCCTCGGGATGCGGGTGATCGGCCTGGCGCGGTCGCGGAGCTTCCCGATCGGCGGCGTCGAGCGAGCCAATAGTTTCGATGATCTGCTGGCCGACAGCGATCACGTGGTCCTCGCCATGCCCTTGACCGAGCAGACGCGCGGGATCGTCAACCGGAAGAGTCTCCAGGCCGCGCGCCGGGGCCTGCATCTCATCAATGTCGCGCGCGGTGCGCTGATCGACGACACCGCCCTGGCGGAGGCCTTGGATTCGGGCCGGCTGGCCGCGGCGACGCTGGACGTCACAAATCCCGAACCCTTGCCGGCCGACCACCCCTTCTACCGCCACCCGCTGGTCCGACTGACCCCGCATATATCGGGAAGCTGCGAGTATGGCGAAGAACGCCTCTCGGCGTTCCTTGCCCTGAACCTGTCGCGTTTCACCCGAGGCGAACAAGTCGAGGGCGTTGTCGACCCGATACGGGCCTATTAGAGCGCCGCCGAAATGACATGCTCGACATCGGGAAACGCGGTTGGCAATCTCGATTATTGCGTTTAATAATTCATTCAAATAAAATAATTTGACACTGGAATGCAACGATACTCACGGCCTCCCGGAGAACCAAATACAATAATCAACCAACTACCGGGTCTGAATTTCGGTTAATTGTAATTATAAATTTTATTGCCGCGGCATATTTTCGGCCTCTACCTGTTTTAAGCGACCCTTGAACGCTGAAATGAAGATAGAAAAACTCAAAACGCAGAGCTTCAAGAACTAATAATACCGATCAATACGGGACGATACGCGGAGAGACAATGCCAAATCAACAGATTGCGCGCGGGGTCTTTCTGGCCGCCGTCGCGTTGTTCTTTGCCGTGAACGCGCTGCGCTATCCGATCGGCACCCTCGCCCATGCCGGTCCCGGGCTCTTCCCGCTCCTGATCTGCGCGCCGCTGCTGATCATAGCCCTGGCGACGATCGTGCAGGCGCGCCTCGCCGATCCGGAGCCTCTCCAGTTCAGCCCGCGGAACATCGCGCTGATCATGGCGAGCCTCATCGGCTTCGTCATCGCTTCCGAATATGTGAACGTGACCGTCGGCATCATCGTGCTGGTCTTCGTCGCCGGCTTCGCCGCCAACAGCTATTCCTGGGTGCGCAACCTCAAGATCGCCATCGGCCTGATCGTCGTGGCCTTCATCTTCCAACGCTTCCTCGGCCTGAATCTGAGGTTGCTGTGATGGAGGTGCTCAACAACCTCGCCTTCGGCTTCGGCCATGCGCTGACGCCCGAGAACCTGCTCTACTGCGCCATCGGCTGCGTCGTCGGCACGCTGGTCGGGCTGCTGCCGGGCCTCGGCCCACTGGCCACGATCAGCCTGCTCCTGCCGCTGACCTACTCGATCCCGACCGGCGGCGCGCTGATCATGCTCGCCGGCATCTATTACGGCGCGCAATATGGCGACAGCGTCAGCGCGATCACCATGAAGATCCCGCACGCCTCGAGCATCGTGGCCTGCATCGACGGCTATCAGATGACGCTCAAGGGCAAGACGGGGCTCGCCCTGTTCACCGCTGGCGTGTCGAGCTTCATCGGCGGCACCGTCGCGATCGTGGTGCTGGCCTCGCTCGCGCCGACGCTCGGCACCATCGCCCTGAAATTCGGCCCGACCGACTACTGCGCGCTGATGCTGTTCGGCTTCTTCTGCGTCAGTTTCGTCACCACCGGCAGCCTGCTGAACGGGATGGCGATGTGCCTGCTCGGCGTGCTGCTCGGGCAGGTCGGCACCGATCTGGAGACCGGCCTCGAGCGCTTCACCATGGGCCTGCCCTCGCTCGTCGACGGCGTCAGCCTGGTCAGCCTCGCGCTCGGCTGCTTCGGCATCGCCGAGATCACCAAGAACCTCGATGCGAAAGAGGAACGCACGCCGTTCAACGGCAAGATCAAGCTGATGCCGACCTGGCCCGAGTTCAAGCGCATCATCCCGAGCGCCCTGCGCGGCAGCGTGGTCGGTTCCTTCCTCGGCATCCTGCCGGGCGGCGGGCCGACGATAGCCCAGTTCGCGGCCTACGGTCTCGACAAGAAGGTCAGCAAATACAAGGACGAGATCGGCTCTGGCGCGATCGAGGGCGTCGCCGGGCAGGCCGCGGCCGACGAGGCGGCGGCGCGCACCAGCTTCATCCCGCTGATGAGCATCGGCATCCCCGAGAACGCGGTGATGGCGCTGATGATGGCCGCCTTCATCATCAAGGGCATCCAGCCCGGCCCGAACATGATCGCCAAGCATCCGGACCTGTTCTGGGGGCTGGTTGCCAGCATGTGGATCGGCAACTGCTTCCTCTTGCTGCTGAACGTGCCGCTGGTCCGCTTCTGGCTCTCGGTCTTCAAGATTCCTTACAACGTGCTGTTCCCGTCGATCCTGTTCTTCTGCTGCATCGGCACCTTCAGCATCAACAACAGCCTGCACGACATCTACACCACCGCCGCCTTCGGCCTGATCGGCTACATCATGATGCGGCTGTCCCTCGACCCGGCGCCGCTGATGCTCGGCTTCATCCTCGGGCCGATGCTGGAGGAGTATTTCAGGCGCTCCATGCTGCTCAGTCGCGGCAGTTTCCTGACCTTCTTCGAACACCCGATCAGCGCGACGCTGCTCAGCATCCTCGGGCTGTTCATCGCCTGGCAGATCTACGCCACGCTGAAGGGGCGGCGCACCACGCTCGCCCCCGCCGATCCGCACGCCGCGTCGGGCTGACCAGAGCCGCCAACCCTGGAGCATTTCTGCATTTCTCCGAAACGCTGAAATGCTCCATCTCTTTGTTTTATCGCATTTTCTTCACGCGAACCGGTATCCGTTTCGCTCGAAAATGCTCTAGCCGCGCTTCTGATTGTAGACGTCCAGGCAGACGGCACCGAGCAGCACCAGGCCCTTGATGACCTGCTGATAGTCGATGCCGATGCCCAGGATCGACATGCCGTTGTTCATCACGCCCATGATCAACGCACCGATCACGGCGCCCGAGACGCGGCCCACGCCGCCATAGGCCGAGGCGCCGCCGATGAAGCAGGCGGCGATGACGTCGAGTTCGAAGCCGAGGCCGGCCTTAGGCGTCGCGGTGTTGAGGCGCGCGGCGAAGATGAGCCCTGCCAGCGCCGCCAGCACGCCCATATTGACGAAGGCGAGGAAGGTCAGCCGCTCGGTCCTGACGCCCGAGAGCTTGGCGGCACGCGCATTGCCGCCGACGGCGTAGATCTGGCGGCCGATCGTCGTGCGCGTCGTGACGAAGGCGTAGAGCGCGATCAGCACCCCCATCACGACGAGAACATTGGGCAGGCCGCGATAGGAGGCGAGCAGATAGCTGGCATAAAGGACGATCCCCGCGAAGATCGCGGTCTTGGCGATGAAGAAGCTCCAGGGCTCGACGGGAATGTCGTGGTCCTGCTGGCGCCTGCGGCTCTTCAGGTTGATGACGACGAGCAGCAGGGCCAGCGCCACGCCCAGCAGCATCGAGGTCGGCTGCAGGCCCTGAATCTTGTCGAACAGATCGACGATGAAACCGGAGGAGAGCTTCTGGAACTCGGCCGGGAACGGCCCCACCGACTGGCCCTGCAGGATCGCCAGCGCCAGCCCCTTGAAGACGAGCATTCCGGCCAGCGTGACGATGAAGGACGGTATCTTGAAATAGGCGACCCAGTAGCCCTGCGCGGCCCCGATCAACCCGCCCAGCGCCAGGCAGATCAGCGTCGCCGGGACGAAATGCATGCCGTATTGCACCATCAGGACGGCGGCGACCGCGCCGACCGCGCCGGCGACCGAGCCGACCGAGAGATCGATATGGCCGGTGACGATGACCAGCAGCATGCCCAGCGCCATGACGACGATGAAGCTGTTCTGCAGGATCAGGTTGGTCAGGTTGAGCGGCAGCAGCAGCTTGCCGCCGGTCACGACCTGGAAGAACAGCATGATCGCGACGAGCGACATCAGCATGCCGTATTCGCGCAGGTTTCCGCCCTTGGGCCTGGCGGTTTCGACGCGGACCGCGGCGGGTTTGACGATGCCGTCGTTCTGGACGTCGGTGCTCACGCTCTTGCCTCCCGGTTGCGCATGATGGCGCGCATGATCTTTTCCTGTGTCGCCTCGGCGGCTGGGAACTCGCCGACGAAGGCGCCCTCGTTCATCACGCAGATGCGGTCGCAGATGCCCAGAAGCTCCGGCATCTCCGACGAGATCACCACGACGCCGCGCCCGGCGTCGGCGAGTTCGTTGATGATGCAGTAGATTTCATATTTGGCGCCGACGTCGATGCCGCGCGTCGGCTCGTCAAGGAAGAGCACCTTGGGATCGGTGAAGAGCCATTTCGACAGAACGATCTTCTGCTGGTTGCCGCCCGAGAGCTGGCCGGCCTCCTGATAGACGCTGGCGCAGCGGATCCGCATGCGGCTGCGATAGGCATTGGCGACCTTCAGCTCGGCCATGTCGTCGACCACGCCCGAATGCGCGACCTCGGGCAGGTTGGTCAGCGTGATGTTCTTGCGGATGTCCTCCGCCAGGATCAGGCCGAGCTCCTTGCGATCCTCCGTCACATAGGCGAGACCGGCTGCGATCGCTCCGGGCACGTCGGAGAGCTCGATCGGCCGGCCTTCCAGCCGCGCCGTGCCGGAGGCCTTGCGGCCATAGGAGCCGCCGAAGACGCTCATCGCGAATTCGGTGCGCCCGGCCCCCATCAACCCGGCGATGCCGACGATCTCACCGCGCCGGACATGGAAGTTCACGTTCCGGACGACCTTGCGGTGGGTATCGAGCGGATGGAACACGGACCAGTCCTCGATCTCCAGCACCGTCTCGCCGATCTTCGGCTCGCGCTGCGGGTAGCGATGCGCCAGATCGCGATCCACCATGGCGCGGATGATGCGATCCTCCTCGACAGGGCCGGCGTGGCAGTCGAGCGTGTCGACGCAGCGGCCGTCGCGCAGCACGGTGATCCGGTCGGCGACGCGGGACACCTCGTTGAGCTTGTGCGAGATCAGCACGGAGGCGATGCCCTGGGCCTTGAATTCGAGCAGCAGGTCGAGCAGCGCCTCGCTGTCGCGCTCGTTGAGGCTCGCCGTCGGCTCGTCGAGGATCAGCACGCGCAGGTTCTTGGCCAGCGCCTTGGCGATCTCGACGAGCTGCTGCTTGCCGATGCCGAGATCGGCGATGCGCGTATCGGGCGCCTCATCGAGCCCGACCCTGGCCAGCAGCGCCTGCGTCCCGCGATAGACGGCGCTGCGGTCGATCATCCCCATCCGGGTCGGGGGATCGGCGAGATAGATGTTCTCGGCGATCGTCATCAGCGGGATCAGCGCCAGTTCCTGATGGATGATGATGATGCCGAGCGCTTCCGATTCATTGATGTCGCGGAAGCGCCGCTCCTCCCCCTCGAACAGGATCGAGCCGTCATAGGAGCCGTGCGGATAGACGCCGCTCAGCACCTTCATCAGCGTCGACTTGCCCGCGCCGTTCTCGCCGACGAGGGCATGGATCTCCCCGGGTTCGACGGTGAAGGACACATCGTTCAGCGCCTTCACACCGGTGAAGGATTTGGAGATGCCGCGCATTTCCAGCACAGGGCTCATGGTGGTTCTCCCGCCTTCGGGCCGGTGGATGAGGCCCGGCAGCGAAGCCGGGCCTCAGGCGTCACTTGACCTGCGAGGCCTTGTAGTAGCCGGAGCCGATCAGGACCGGCTCCCAGTTCGACTTGTCGACCACCACGGGCGTCAGCAGATAGGACGGCACGACCTTGACGCCGTTGTTGTAGGTCTTGGTGTCGTTGACCTTGACCTCCTTGCCCGACAGCATCGCATCGACCATGTCGGCGGTGACGCGGGCGAGTTCGCGGGTGTCCTTGAAGATCGAGGCATATTGCTCGCCGGCGATGATCGACTTCACCGAAGGCACCTCGGCATCCTGGCCGGAAACGACCGGCATCTTCTGCCCGCCCGACCCGTAGCCGACGCCCTTCACCGAGGAGAGGATGCCGATCGAAATGCCGTCATAGGGCGACAGCACGGCATCGAGCTTCTTGTTCGCGTAGAAGGCGCTCAGCAGGTTGTCCATGCGGGCCTGGGCGGTGGCGCCGTCCCAGCGCAGCGTCGAGACCTTGTCCATGCCCATCTGGCCGCTGGCGACGACGAGCTTCTTCTCGTCGATCAGCGGCTTCAGCACCGACATGGCACCATCGTAGAAGAAAAAGGCGTTGTTGTCGTCGGGCGAGCCGCCGAAGAGCTCGATGTTGAACGGGCCCTTGGCTTCAGGCAGACCGAGCCCTTTCAGCACGGATTGGGCCTGCAGCACGCCGACCTGGAAATTGTCGAAGGTCGCGTAGTAGTCGACGTTCGGCGTGCCCCTGATCAGCCGGTCATAGGCCACGACCTTGATGCCCTGCGCCTTGGCCTGGGCCAGCACATCGGACAGGGTCGAGCCGTCGATCGCCGCGATCACCAGGACCTTGGCGCCCTTGGTGATCATGTTCTCGATCTGCGAGAGCTGGTTGGGGACGTCGTCCTCAGCATATTGCAGATCGGTGTCGTAGCCGCGCTCCTTGAGCACCTTCACGATGTTGTCGCCGTCGGCGATCCAGCGCGCGGAGGATTTCGTCGGCATCGCGATGCCGACCGTCGGCTTGCTCTGCGCGGCGGCGGAATGCGGCTGGCCCATGGCGAAGGCCGCGAGCGTCAGAGCGGAGAGAAGTGTCGTCAGGCGTTTCATACTGGACTCCCGGGTTGTGAAAGGGTCGGCCGCATTCGCGGACCGGTTTCTTGGCGGCGGGTCGGCCGCTGATCGTTCGGGGCGGGCTGGCTGCGTCTGACGCGGTCAGGATCCTCCCCAGCGCAAACTCGGCTCCGCACGTCCGATGGCCCCGACCTCGGCCAGAAAGGTCCGCCCGTGGTCGGGGTCGGCGGCGCGGGCATCCGCATTCATGTTCTCATGGGCCGAGGTGACCAGCAGGCGGTCGAAGCGCGGCCCGACGAAAACCGGGCAGCTCGGCTGGCGCGCCGGCATCGCGATGCTGCGCAACCGGTCCCCGCGCGGCGAATAGACGTCGACGCAGCCACCGCCCCAGATCGCGCACCAGATCAGGCCCTGCGCGTCGGTGACGGCGCCGTCGAGGCCGCCGGCGGCCTCCCGCTTGTGCAGGATCGCGGGCGCCTCGACCGGGAGGCCGGTCGCAGGGTCGAGCGCGACACGATAGAGCGTGTTCTCGCGGGTGTCGGCGAAATAGCCGGTGCCGCCATCCGGCGAGAAGCAGATGGCGTTGGGAATGGTCAGGCCGCTGAAGAGCAGCGACAGCTTCCCGTCACGGAACGCATGGATCGCACCGGCGCCCGCTTGCGCACCGCGGCCCATCGTGCTGACCCAGAAGGCGCCGCTGTGATGGACGCGCGCATCATTGGAACGGATGGGGCCGTCCTTGCCGACGAGCTCGGCGACCCGGCTCAGCTTTCCGCTCGCGATCTCGCGCAGATAGAGCCCGTCCTCGGCCGCGAGCATCTGGCGCCCGGCATCGATCCGCGCCAGCGCGCTGGCCATGACCGGCAGATCGTGGATCGTGATGCGACCGGTTTCCAGATGCGCCTCGAACAGACGGCGCTCGAGGATGTCGAACCACCAGGCCGTGTCGCTCCCGGCATCGTAGCTCGGGCCTTCGCCAAGATGGCAGCGCTCCATGCAGAGCACCGAGACCGAAACCGTCTCCGGCGCGGTCATCTGCGAAGGCGGTGTGTGAAGCATGGTCATGCGCGCATGCCTCCGTCGCGGGTGGTGGAGAAACGATAGATCGAGACGTGGCGATAGGTCTCGCCCGGATCGAGCCGCGCCGAGGGAAAGTCGCGGCGATTGGGCGCGTCCGGCCAGGCCTGCGGCTCCAGGCAGAACGCATCGGACTGGCGGTGCAGGCGCCCGTATTTTCCCGGCGCGGCGCCATCGAGGAAGTTGCCCGAATAGAACTGCAACCCCGGCTGGTTCGTCAGCAGTTCCATGACCCGCCCCGAAGACGTTGCCTCGACACGGGCGGCGAGGCGCGGCTGCGCCGATATGCCGAGGCAGAAATTATGGTCGTAGCCGCGCCCGGCGCGCAACTGGGCGTCGTCCTCGCGGATGCGCGCGCCGACCGCCGCGCCCGATCTGAAGTCGAAGGGCGTTCCCGCGACCGGACGCGGTGGCCCCGGCAGCGGGATCGCCTCGGCGTTCGTCGGCAGGAAGCTGTCGGCGGCCAGGGTCAGGACATGGTCGAGGATGTCCCCGCCCGCAGCGACGCCATCGAGATTGAAGAAGCTGTGATTGGTCAGGCTGACCACGGTTGGATGGTCGGTCACGGCTTCATAGCTGATCGTCAGCTCACCGGGGGCCGACAGGCGAAAGCTCACACGCACGTCGAGCGAGCCGGGAAAACCGTTCTCCCCATCGGGGCTCACATGACGAAGCGTGACGGCCGGAGTGTCGCTCTCCTCGATCGCTTCGACCGACCACAGCACCCGGTCGAAGCCGCCCGGACCGCCATGAAGCGTGTTCGCGCCGTCATTGGCCGGCAGCGCGATACACTCACCGTCGAGCGTGAAGGCGGCCCCCGCGATGCGGTTGGCGAAGCGCCCGATCGTGGCACCGTAGAAATCCCGCCGCGCTTCATAGCCGGCGGCATCGTCATGGCCGAGCACGATGTCGGCGAGCGCGCCCTTCGCGTCGGGCACGAGGAGCGCCTGCAGCGCCGCGCCATAGGTGATGATCCGGGCCTCGAAACCGCCGGCACCACGCAGCCTCACGCGTTCGACCGCGCGCCCGTCGGCAAGCGTGCCGAAGCCGTCTCGCGTGATGGCGGGCGTCGGTTTCACCATGAGAACGGTGCCGCCTTGGTCCGGCGCCCCAGCATGAAGGCGTCTGCGACATGGCCGAGCGGGGCAAGATCGACGTCGCAGGCGCCGCGCCCGATCAAATCGACGAAATGCCGGTAGATGCCGGCATATTCGGCTTCCTTCTCATCGACCAGCACCGCGCCGTCACGCGTCAGCCGCGCACCGCCCGAGGAGAGCAGCAGCCGGCCGCCCGCGCTGTCGATCGCGATGTCCCAGCTCTGCGGGCCGGTCTGGAGGAAGTCGAAGACGGCGTGGATGGGCAGGCCGGCCGCATCCGTGAAATCCAGCTCAGCCGCGATCGGGGCCGCGCGGTTCTCCGGGAAGGCGAGCGTCGCTCCCGTGAGGAACAGCGGGCGCGGCAGGATGCGCGTCAGGATCGACAAGGCGTTGATGCCGGGGTCGAAGACGCCGAGCCCGCCGGGCTCGAAGATCCAGTCCTGGCCGGGATGCCAGACGCGGACATCCTCCTTCCAGGCGATCTCGACGGCATGCGGCTCATGGACGGCCAGAAAATCGCGGGCGGGCTCGACGGCCGGCGCAAAGCGCGAATGCCAGGTGGCGAACAGGGTCAGCCCGGCCTCCCTGGCGGCGTCGACCAGCGGCGCGATCTCGCTCACCGTCGCGCCGGGCGGCTTTTCCAGCAACACATGTTTGCCGGCTGCGAGCGCCAGCGCCGCCTGGGCGCGGCGGCCCTGCGGTGGCGTGCACAGCGCCACCGCCTCGATCTCGGGAGCCTCGGCCAGGAGCGCTTCCAGCGTGTCGAAATGGGCGACGCCGTCGAGCGTGGCATTCCGGCTGGCGATGGCGGCGAGCGCGATGCCCGGCGTCGCCGCGATCGCCGGCAGATGCTGGTCGCGGGCGATCTTGCCGAGGCCCACGATGGCGAGGCGGATCGGGCGCACGCTCAGCGCCCCCAACGCAGCACGACCGGATCGAGCCGCCGGGCGATCTCGATCAGCCCGGCGCGGGTGGCGGGATGCATCGCCGGCAGCGGCGCGCGCAGCGTCTCGTGCGCGATGACGCCGCCCTCCTTCATCAGCGCCTTGCAGGCGGCGAGCCCGCATTGGCGGTTCTCGTAGTTGATCAGCGGCAGCCAGCGCTGATAGGCGTCGATCGCCTCGTCGCGGCGGCCTGCGAAATAGGGGTCGGTGATCTGGCGGATGCCGTCGGGATAGCCTCCGCCCGTCATCGCTCCGGTCGCGCCGGCGTCGAGATCGGCCATCAGCGTGATCGCCTCCTCGCCGTCCCACGGCCCCTCGATCGCGGCGCCGCCCGCCTCGATCAGCGCGCGCAGTTTGGCGGCGGCCTGGGGCACCTCGACCTTGAAATAGGCGAGGTTTTCGATCTCCTTGGCCATGCGGGCGAGGAAAGGAACCGATAGCGGCGTTCCGGCCACCGGGGCATCCTGCACCATGATCGGGATCGAAATCGCATCGGAGACGTGGCGGTAGAAATCGTAGATCGAGGCTTCGGGCACGCGGAAGGTCGCGCCATGATAGGGCGGCATGACCATGACCATCGCCGCGCCCAGATCCTGCGCGCGGCGCGAGCGCTCGGCGCAGACGAAGCTGGAAAAATGCGTGGTGGTGACGATCACCGGGACGCGGCCGGCGACATGCTCGAGAACGGTGACCATCACCCGCTCGCGCTCCTCATCGGTGAGCACGAACTGCTCCGAGAAATTGGCGAGGATGCACAACCCGTGCGAGCCGGCATCGATCATGAAGTCGACGGCGCGCTTCTGGCCTTCGAGATCAAGCCGCCCTTCAGCGTCGAACACGGTGGGAGCGACCGGAAAGACGCCTTTGTAGGTCTGCGCGGCGGAAAGCTTCGGCATCTGTCACCTTCATGGGTTGTCGCGCGGACCGGCAAAGCCGGGGCGTGCGGGTCGTGCTGTCTGCGTATTCATTCGGCTGCGCCGTGACGGCGCAATCCGTCGAAGATCACGCCGGTCATCGCCGCGGCGGCCGCATCGGCGTCGCGGGCGGCGATCGCCTCGACGATGCGCCCATGTGCCGCTACGGAAATCTCGTACTCGCTCTCGTCGACCGGCGCGCTCAAAAGGAAGGACGCCCGCAAGGCCGCCTCGACGACCGCGCCGATGGAGCGCATGAACGGATTGCCGGAGGCATTGGCGACGAGCAGGTGCAGGCTCAGATCCGCCTCGGCGAAGCCGGGCGCCTCCCGTGCCGATTCGATCCGCATCCTGTCGATGGCAGCGGCCATCAGCGCGAGGTCGGCCTCGGTCCGACGCTCGGCGGCGAGCGCGGCGGCGCGCGGCTCCACCGCCAGACGGATATCGGCGAGGTCGCGCAGGAAGCGCTTGTCGATGCCGCCGTCGAGATGCCAGGCCAGCACATCGGCGTCGAACATGTTCCAGGCGGCGCGCTCGCGCACCACCGTGCCGATCCTGGCCTTGGTGCTGAGCAGCCCCTTGGCAACCAGCGTCTTGACGCTCTCACGCAGGACCGGGCGCGAAACGCGGAAGCGCAGGATCAGCTCGGCATCGCCGGGGATCTTGGTCCCTTCCGGGTAGCGCCCGGCGATGATGTCGATGCCGATGGTGCGCGCCACCTCGGCATGGTTGGAATGCCCGCGCCTGGCGGGAATGACGAGGAGCGGGTTCATGGCGAGGTGACTCCGGCAGGGCGCCGGCGCCGCGCCACATGGAGCGTCGCCTGCTGGAACGCGATGAAGGCGAACAGCAGGAGGCCGGTCGCGATCTTCGCCCACCAGCTCGAAAGCGTGCCGTCGAAGGTGATGTAGGTCTGGATCAGGCCCTGGATCAGCACTCCGACGAAGGTGCCGAAGACGAAACCGTAGCCGCCCGACAGGAGCGTGCCGCCAATCACCGCCGCCGCGATCGCGTCGAGCTCGACCCCGACCGCCGAGAGCGAATAGCCACTCGAGGTGTAGAGCGAGAAGACGATGCCGGCGACACCGGCGAGAACGCTGGAGAGCGTGTAGATCGCGACCGTGGTGCGGCCGACATCGATGCCCATCAGCGCCGCCGAGCCGCGGCTGCCGCCCAGCGCGTAGACATTGGCGCCGAAGCGCGTGAAATGCAGCAGCGCCGCGCCCCCGAGCACCACCGCCAGCATGATCATCGCCGGAACGGTGAGGCGCGCTCCCCCACCCAGGCGCAAGGCGTTGTCCGCGAGATCGGCATAGAGCGGCGCGTTGATCGGGATCGACTCGGTCGAGAGCAGGAAGCTCGCGCCGCGTGCCAGGAACATGCCCGCCAGGGTCACGATGAAAGCCGGCAGCTCGAAATACTGGATCGCAGCCCCCATCAGGGCGCCATACAGCGCGCAGATGACGAGGATCAGCGCGAAGGCCGCCACAGGCGGGATGCCGGCACGCTCGATCGCCAGGGCCAGGAACACGGTCGTGAAGCCGATCACCGCGCCGACCGAAAGATCGATCCCGCCCGAGATGATCACGAAGGTCATGCCGACCGCGACGATGCCGAGAAAGGCATTGTCGGTCAGGAGGTCCATCACCACCCGGAGCGAGGCGAAATTCGGAAAGGCGATCGCGCAGGCGAGGAAGCCGAGGAGGAAGACGACCGTGGTGGCGGCGAGCGGCATGAAGCGGATCATCGGCTTTTCCCGCGCAGAAACGTGGCCAGGCCCGACAGCCGCGGCGACTGCGCCAGCAGCACGGCAAGCACAACCATCGCCTTGACGATCAGGTTCGTCTCCGGCGGGAAGCCCGACAGCAGGATGCCGGTGTTCATCGCCTGGATGATCAACGCGCCGACCACCGCCAGCACCAGGCTGAAGCGGCCGCCAAGCAGCGAGGTGCCACCGATCACGACCGCGAGGATGGCGTCGAGCTCGAGCCAGAGCCCGGCATTGTTGGCGTCGGCGCCGAGGATGTCGGCCGCGGCGACGACGCCGGCCAGCGCGGCGCAGAGGCCGCACCAGACATAGGTCGCGATGGTGATCAATCGCGTGCCGACGCCCGCCAGAGCGCTCGCCTTGGCATTCGCGCCGGTTGCTTCGATCAGCAGCCCGAGCGCGGTGCCGCGCACGATGACGAGCGTCAGCACCAGCATCGCCAGAGTCAGGACCACGGGCGGCGGCAGGCCCAGCACCGAGCCGCCGCCGAACCAGGCGAGCGACGGCGAGGTGAAGGTGACGATGCGCCCCTCGGTGATCAACTGGGCGATGCCGCGCCCCGCCACCATCAGGATCAGCGTCGCGACGATGGGCTGGATGCCGAACACCGCCACGAGGATGCCGTTCCACAGCCCGCACAGAAGGCCGGCTCCCAGGGCCGCGGCCAGCACCACAGGCAGCGAATGGCTGTCCGCGAGGCTGGCTGCGATGGCCCCCGCGATGGCCATCACGGCC
Source organism: Allobosea sp. UNC402CLCol (assembly GCF_000745475.1). GTDB lineage: Bacteria > Pseudomonadota > Alphaproteobacteria > Rhizobiales > Beijerinckiaceae > Allobosea > Allobosea spartocytisi. The sequence goes on along the minus strand of NZ_JQJJ01000017.1, from coordinate 97,734 downwards.
CCGACCGAGAGATCGATGCCGCGCATGGCGACGACCAGGACCATGCCGAGCGACAGGAGCGCCACCGGCGCGCCGCGATTCAGCACGTCGATCAGGCTCCCGAACAGCCGGCCATCCTGCAGGCGGATCTCGAAGAATTGCGGCGAGACCAGCCAGTTCATGGCAAGGATGGCCAGCAGCGCCGCGACCTGCGACGTGCCGATACGGGGCAAGCGAAAGGGCATGGCGCTCATCAGGCTGCCTGCGATGCGTCGGCGGCGATCGCGCCCAGGATGCCGGAGACGCTGAGCGCGTCGCCCGTCAGGCGCGCGACATGGGCCCGGTCACGCAGCACGATCACCTCATCGGCATAGGTCACGATCTCCTCGAGTTCCGAGGAGACGATCAATAGCGCCATGCCCTCGGCACAGAGCTTGCGGATGAGCTGGATGATCTCGGCATGGGCGCCGACATCGATGCCGCGCGTCGGCTCGTCGAGGATCAGCAGGCGTGGCTCCGTCGCGAGCCAGCGGGCGAGCAGGGCCTTCTGCTGGTTGCCGCCCGACAACAGGCCGATCGGACGTTCAGGGTCGGGCGGGCGGATGTCGAGCAATTCGATGAAGCGGCGCGCGATCGCATCCTGCTCGCGGCGCGACAGCGGCTTCAGCACGCCGCGCCGGGCCTGCAGCGCCAGGACGATGTTCTCGCGCACGCTCAGTTCGGCGACGATGCCCTCGGTCTTGCGCTCCTCCGGGCAGTAACCGAAGCCCAGCCGCAGCGCCTCGCCCGGGCTCGCGAGCTTGGCCTCGCGGCCGGCGACGGTCGCCGAGCCATGATCGGCGCGCTCGGCACCGAAGACGAGGCGGGCCGTCTCGGTGCGGCCGGAGCCGAGCAGGCCAGCCAGCCCGACGACGCGGCCCTTCTGCAAGGTGAGGTCGAACGGCTCGACATAGCCGGCCTTGCCGAAGCCGGAGAAGATCGCAAGGGTCTCCCCGCCTTCGCGATGGGGCGGGCGAACATGAGTTGCCTCGCTGAGCTCGTGTCCGAGCATCATGGTGACGAGGTCCATGCGCGGCATGTCGGCGACGGCAGCCGTTCCAGCCAGCCGGCCATTGCGCAACACCGTGATCCGGTCGCAGACCGCATAGACCTGGTCGAGGAAATGGGTGACGAAGACGATGCCGATGCCGCGCGCCCGGAGCTGGCGCATGACGGCGAACAGCACCTCGACCTCATGGGCGTCGAGACTCGCGGTCGGCTCGTCGAGGATCAGCACGCGCGCCGAGAGGTCTACCGCCCGCGCGATCGCGACGATATGCTGGACCGCGACCGAATAGCGCTCGAGCGGGAGCGACACGTCGACATCGAGGCCGAACTCGGCCACCAGCGCCCGCGCGCGCCGCCGCATCTCACCTTCGCGGACGAAGCCGAGACGGGTCGGCTGGCGCCCCAGGAAGAGGTTCTGGGCAACCGAGAGGTTGGGCGCGAGATTGACCTCCTGATAGACGGTGGCGATGCCCGCCTTCGCGGCCTCCTTCGCCGAATGGGGCGCGATCTCCTCGCCGTTCAGCGTCAGGCTGCCCGCATCGCGCTGCACGACGCCGGTCATCGTCTTGATCAGCGTGGATTTGCCTGCCCCGTTCTCGCCCAGCAAGGCATGAATCTCGCCCGCATGCAGGGTGAAATCGACATGGTCGAGCGCGACAAAGCCGGCGAAGGACTTGCAGAAGCCGGTGGCGGTCAGGAGAGGAGATGCTTGAGGCTGGTCCATGAAACGGCTTTGCGCAACGGGAGGACGGCCGCTTTCCGCCGGTGCATGCCACGCTGAAAGCCGCAAGCGCCGAGGCAGAAGGGGATGACGACGCGCCGGCTCGAGACCGGCGCGCCGCTACTTCGGCTCAGTAGCCGAGACCCTTCTTGCTGTCGTAGATCGCCTTGGGATTGTCGGAAGCCGTGTAAAGCTTCGATTCCGTCTGGATCCATTTCGGCGGCACAGTGCCCTTGGCCTTGTAGGCGACGAGCGCGTCGAGGGCGGGCCCGGCCATGTTCGGCGTCAGCTCGACCGTGGCGTTGGCCTCGCCCGCCGCCATCGCCTTGAAGATGTCCGGCACGGCGTCGATCGAGACGGTCAGGATGTCCTTGCCGGGCTTCAGGCCGGCTTCCTTCATCGCCTGAATGGCACCGACCATCATGTCGTCATTGTGCGCGTAGACGGCGCAGATCGACTTGCCGCCGCCTTCAGCCTTGATGAAGCTCTCCATCACCTCCTTGCCCTTGGCACGGGTGAAGTCACCGGTCTGACTGCGGACGAGCTTGATGTTGGCCTGACCGGCGATGCCGTTCTCGAAGCCCTTCTTGCGGTTCGTCGCGACGCTGGCGCCGACCGTGCCCTGGAGTTCGACGACGTTGCAGGGCTTGGATCCGACGGTCTTCACCAGCCAATCGCCGGCGACCTTGCCCTCATGCACGCTGTCGGAGGTGACGGCGGTGAGATAGAGGTCCTTGCCGGCGGGATCGATGTCGCGATCAAGCAGAACAACCGGAATCTTGGCCTCCTTGGCCTCCTTCAGCACGCTGTCCCAGCCTGTCGACACCACCGGGGCGAGGAACACGGCATCGACGCCCTGGGCGATGAAGGACCGGATCGCCTTGATCTGGTTCTCCTGCTTCTGCTGGGCGTCGGCGATCTTGAGGGTGACGTTGCGCCGCTTGGCCTCCGATTTGGAAACCGTGGTTTCAGCTGCGCGCCAGCCCGATTCCGAGCCGATCTGCGAGAAGCCGACGGTCAGGTCCCTGGCCTGCGCATTGGCCGACATGGCGCCCGCAATCGCAGACGCGATCAAAATGCCCTTGAGCTTCATCATGATCCTCCTTGGTGAGCCACGCCGCTTGATACGGCTTGTTGTTCCTCCTTATGGCACAGGCGCGGAGGTGGAGGAATAGTCATATTGTTTGACTATTGGATGATGATCGCGCGGGCCGGGAAGCGACGTCGGCAGATCCGGCTCGAGCGCGGCCTCGCGGGCCAGCGCGGGCCATTCCGGCCGGATCGGCGGTGAAGGCCGCGCGCCGGGATCAGCCTTGTGTCTCGCAGCCGAGGCGCTTCAACGTCTCCTCGACCCAGCTCCGATCGTAGCGGCGCTCCTCGATCGCGCGCCTCTGCTTCTGCTCGACCTGCTGCTTGGCCTGCGCGGCGGCGAAGACCGTCTCCGTTTCGTCGTAAGGCACGCAGAGCAGACCGTCCTCGTCGCCGATGACCAGATCGCCGGGTTCGATCACCATGCCGTCGAGCGCGATCGGCACGTTGATCTCGCCGGGGCCGTCCCGATAGGGGCCGCGATGGGTGATTCCGGCGGCGTAGACCGGGAAGTCATGGGCGGCGATCCAGCCCGCATCGCGGATCGCGCCGTAGAGCACCATGCCGGCAATGCCGCGCGTCTGCGCATAGGCCGCCATCAGCTCGCCGATCAGGGCGTTGGTGAGATCGCCGCCGCCATCGACCACGACGACGTCGCCCGGCGCCGCCAGGTCGATCGCCCGGTGGATCATCAGATTGTCGCCCGGGCGCGTCTTCACGGTGAGCGCCGGCCCGGCCAGCATCCCGCCCTTGTGCATCGGGCGCAGCCGCGGCCCACCCGCCGTCATGCGCGACATCGAATCGCTGACATTGGCCACGGGCAGCGAACGGAAACGCGCGACGACCTCGGCGCTCACGGCACGCTCACGCTTCAGGATGCGGAAACCGATCATATCGACCTCGTCTGGCGGGAGAAAATGGATGAGAGCCCGAAGGGGCCGGCAAAGCGCCACAGCATCGACCTGAATATCGTATTCAGCCCGATGCTGCGCACCATTGTTTTCGTATCGGCTTTTCCCGAAAGCCGCATTCACCCACCTTCAGCCGAGCCGCGACTGCTCGCGAAACTGACGCGGTGTGACACCGGTCATCCTCCTGAAGGCGCGGCTGAAATGCGCCGGATCCGTGTAACCGGAGGAAAAAGCGACGTCGATGATCCTGCAATCGGTGTCGCGCAGCAGCTTGCTCGCATTTTCGTATCTGACGGTGTCGAGGAGGTCCGAATAGGAGAGGCCGAGATGGGCGAGCCTGCGCTGAAGCGTCCGGATGCTGATACCCGCGATCTCGGCGACGTCGGCAAGAGCGGTTGTTCCCTCGTCGAGATAGGCCGGAAGCATCAGCTTGAGAAGATCGACGATATTGTAGGCGGACGGGCCGTCCTCATTGTCGGGTGGCGGCGCAAACGAGGCGGCCGAACGGTTTGGGAGGCCGAGCAGCATGGTCGGTACTCTGATCCAAGCGGCATGCTGGCCCGATAAAAACCGCACGTTCGGCCAGCAGGATAGCGTCGCAGGGCTTGGCCCATAAGACGACTCAAAGCCGATCGCCGCCGGCATCCAGTCGGACCCTGCGAATTGCCGGACGATGTAGACCGAGAAGATGTTCTGGATCCACTGCGCGTGTTTCAGCTGCAGGGGCCATGGCCCGGTGAGCCTGCTGCAGACCCGCACGTGATCCGTGTCATGCTCGATCCACATGCTCAGGATGGTGTCTTCGCCTGACGCCTCGCGGCAGGCGTGCCGGAGCGCGACGAGCAGCGTCGGTGAATGCGCGATGAAGGCCCGCGTCTTTTCCCGCATATGCGAGAATTGCAGGCGCCGGGCTGCGAGGAAGCCGAAATCCTCGATACCCTGGCTTCTCTGGGCGGTCTCGACGAAGCGCAAGGCCGGCAGGAGCGGCAGGTAGAGCTCGCTCTTCTCGGCCAGGGACGATGGCAGCCGCGACCTCTCCAGGAGAGTTTCCGTCGGCGCGCCGATATCGTCCAGGATGCTGACGAAGGGCAGCAGAAACTGGCCGCGCGTCAACGGGATGTCAGCCATCAGGTCCACCGTCATCACAGGATCTGCACGTCCTCAGGCAGGCCCCTGAATCGCCTGAGGAGTGCAGAATAGCCATTTGCGGGTGGCGTGAAATGGCAAGACCGACAACCCGCATATGCACCAAGTATTCAAAATAGAGCATGTCGGCTGAGCTGAAGATGATCCGTCGCATGGAGCGTCCACTGCTGGAAATTTTCGCCTCACGGAGATTCGGCAATGCGGCCTTCTTATTCGGAAATCCCGGGCTTTCGTACGTTTTAGTTCTAATTCGTCAAGTGAGCGTCACCGCAAACCTCCAGATCCCACCTCGTGATCACCATTGAATTGCTCGACCATCTGCGGATGGCCTCTGAGATTGCAGATTGAGGAGTTTTTGAATGCTGTCGAGAATTGACCAACTGGCTGTGCTCTCGGCCTTCACACTCCTTGGGCAGGGCATCGACTTGACTGGTACCGGTGCTGCACTGGCGCAGGATGCAAATGCTGAGCTGGCTAAAAAACTCAGCAATCCCGTGTCGTCGCTCATCAGCGTGCCGTTCCAATTCAACTACGACCGAGGCTTCGGACCGAACCGTGGCGACCGGAAAACGCTCGACATCCAACCGGTCATCCCGTTCTCGTTGAACGCGGACTGGAACATCATTTCCCGGACCATCGTCCCCGTCATCTGGCAGCACGACATAGCAGGGCCCTCCGGCTACCAATCCGGTCTAGGAGACATCACCCAGAGCTTTTTCATTTCCCCGACGCAGCCGACCGCCGGTGGGATCATCTGGGGCGCAGGTCCTGTCTTCCTGCTGCCGACGGCGACCGACGATCTGCTCGGAGGCGGCAAGTTCGGAATGGGTCTGACTGCCGTCGTTCTGAAGCAGGAAGGGGCATGGACGATCGGCGCACTTGCAAACCACATCTGGTCCGTTGCGGGGCGGGGAGACAGGTCCGACATCAGCGTGACCTACCTGCAGCCCTTCATCGCCTACAGAACATCGGACGCCTGGACGTTCACGCTCAATACCGAGAGCACCTATGACTGGAAGGCTGAACGATGGTCGGTGCCCATTAACGTCCAGGTTTCGAAGCTTATGAAATTTGGCGAGCAGCCGGTGAGTCTCACCGCAGGCGTGCGCTATTGGGCGGCCGCGCCAAAGAACGGGCCGCATGGCTGGGGCCCCCGTGTGGGGTTGACGTTCCTGTTTCCGACATAGGCGCAGTTGGCGCTGCAACACTGGTTCTGTCGCGCCGTGGTGAACTGACGATTCAGCAATCTGGTGCGCCGCCCCATGGGGAGGGAGCACAACCGGTCGCGATTGTCGCGAAATGGCAAGACGGACAGACCGCCCATGCACGAGATGCTCGTGACGACATTCGCCGGCCAATCGGGCCGCGATCACGTGCTGCAGCAAGCCGAAGCGCTCGCGCAGATGCCGTTAGGCAGGCTAGGCAGGGGACAAGCAGCAATGTCAGGCGCAACGGCGCGCAATCTTGCCATCGGTTGGCTGTCGGCTGCGTTGTGTGGACCCGTTTTGGCGTCCGATCTCCGGCAGCCCGCCGCGCCACCAGGGCCTGTCCTCGCATCGGCGCCGAGCTTCTCGGTTACCAGCTACATCTGGGCGACCGCGATCGACGGCAGGAGCGCGACGCTGCCGCCACTGCCGCCCGCGGATATCAATCTGCGCTTCCGCGACGTGCTCAAGGAGTTGAACGGCGCGATGATGGCGTCCGCCGAGATGCGCATCGAGCGCTGGAGCGTCCTGGTCGACGGGCAGTTCTCGCAGGTGACGACGGGCGGCAATCTGCCCGGCCCCTTCTTTTCCGCGCTGAAGCTGCGCTCGCAGACTACGACCCTGCAGGGCTCGGTCTTCTATCGCGTCTATGAAGACACCGTTCTTGCGCTGGATGTGGGGGCTGGCGTCCGGTTCTGGAACCTCGACACCAAGCTCGAAATCCTGCCCGGCCTCGCCAATCTTCGCATCGACCACCGTCAATCGCAGATGTGGGCCGACCCGATTCTCGGCGCGCGGCTCGGCGTGAAGCTCGACGGTCCGTGGAGCCTGACGGTGGCGGGCGACATCGGCGGCTTCAGCGCCGGCTCGCGCCTGACCTGGCAGGCATTGGGCAGCGTCAACTACGCGTGGAGCGAGAGCCTGACGCTGAAAGCCGGCTATCGCGCGCTTCATGTCGATTATCGCAGCGGCAGCTTTTCATACGACGTGACGCAGCACGGGCCTGCGGTCGCGGCAACGTACCGATTCTGACCGGGGCCTTGATGAGTTCGGCGATGTCGAAAGGGATGGGAATGTCGATGACAGGGACTGCGCTTCGGAGCGCTGGGGCTACCACGCTTGCACTGCTCGTCGCGCTCTGCGGGCAGGCCCTGGCGCAGGCGGGCGAAGCCCGGCCAGAGGTCACCGACCCACATTTCAAGATCGCGCCCGGCTATCTGAAGCGATCCGATCTGCCGAACAGCCTAGTCCTGCTCGGCCCGCCTCCCGAAGCAGGCTCGGCTGCGCTCGCCCGGGACGAGGAAGCGCGAAAGGCGACGCTTCCCTTGCGAAACACCGCGCGCTGGAACCTCGCCCGTACCGATGCAGACCTCGCCTTTCCGCAGGCTGCCGACAATTTCTCCTGCGCGCTGGGCGTGAAGATCGACAGCCGGCAGACGCCGCGCCTCTCCGCGATGATGCAGAAGGTGCTCTCGGATTTCGGCCTCTCCACCTATGGCGTGAAGAACAAATACAACCGGGTCCGCCCCTTCGTGGTTCACAACGAAGCGACCTGCCGGGCGGATCAGGAGGCCATTCTGCGGAATGACGGCTCCTATCCGTCGGGGCACACGGCTGCCGGCTGGGGCTGGGCCCTCGTCCTCGCGCAAATCAGCCCCGAGCACGCGGATGCGCTGCTCAAGCGTGGCATCGAGTTCGGGCAGAGCCGCGTGATCTGCGACGCGCATTGGCAGAGCGATGTCGATGCAGGCCGGATCATGGGCGCGGCGACCGTTGCACGACTGCAAACCGACCCGGCCTTCCTCGCCGATCTCAAGGCCGCGAAGGCAGAAGTGAAGGCGGCGAAGGCGAAGCGACCGCTCCCGGTATCCGAATGCGCCGCGGAAGCGGCTGCGCTGTCGGCGCAGTAACGACGAGCACATGGATCAAAGACACCAATGAGGTACCGTTCGATGCGCATGACGCTGCTCTCAAGCCTAAGTTTCCTCGTTCTCGCGCCGTGCGTGGCGTTCGCCCAGCCGGTTGCGGTCAATGTCGACAACTTCAAGCGAGCCGAGTCCGATTTCTATATGGCCAAAACGGTCGATGCAGGCGCTCTCGGCAAGTTCGTCCACAACAGGGCGCCGACGCCGATCGACAAGCAGCCCGTGGTCCGGATGAACCGGGATACGCTCTATTCCCAGGCGATCTTCGATCTCGACGCCGGTCCGGTGACCATCACCCTTCCAGACGCCGGCAAGCGCTTCGTCTCGATGCAGGTCATCAGCGAAGATCACTACACCCCGATGGTGGTCTACAAGCCGGGCCGCACGACGCTCACCCGGGACAAGGTCGGCACCCGCTACGTGTTCGTTGCGGTTCGCATCCTTGTCGATCCCAACGACAGCAAGGACCTCGCGCAGGTTCACGCATTGCAGGATGCGCTGAAGGTGCAGCAGAAGTCGGCCGGCAAGTTCGAGGCCCCGAATTGGGACCTAGCTCAGCAGAAGAAGATCCGCGAGGCGCTGGAAACGCTCTCCGCTGCATCAGGCGACTTCAGCAACGCTTTCGGCCCGAAGGGCAAGGTCGACCCGGTCAAGCACCTGCTCGGCACCGCGTCCGGCTGGGGCGGCAACCCCGACAGGGACGCATCCTACCCCTCGGTGACCCCGGCCAGAAACGACGGCAAGACGGTCTACAAGCTCAGGCTCAAGGATGTTCCCGTCGACGCGTTCTGGTCGATCAGCGTCTATAACGACAAGGGCTTCTTCCAGAAGAACGATTACGATGCCTATTCGGTCAACAGCATCACGGGCACGAAGAGCGCTGACGGCGCGATCGACATCCAGTTCGGCGGCTGCGACGGCAAGATCGCGAACTGTCTGCCGATCACGGAGGGGTGGAACTACACATTCCGGCTCTACCGACCCCGTGCCGCGTACCTGAACGGCACATGGAAGCTGCCGGTGGCGCAGCCTGCATCGTAGAGGGCATCAACCTCCTTCGCTCGGCCCGGCAAGCAGCGGTCATCACCCACCGAGGCTTGCCAGCCGGGATTTCGATCCGCATGTCGTCGTTTGGGACACAGAGATGCGGATGACGGGACCGGCCACCGACTTCTTGGCCTGAAGCCGGTCCGACAGATGCTAGTCCCGGTCTCTGCACGGCCGACCCGCGAGAGAATTTCCGCAGCCACCACCGAGCTTCAGACGGAAATCGCTGTTCCGTCACGCTGTGGGTCTGCGCTGCCCGAACACAGGCCATCGGCGATTCCAACCGCGCGGAGGGCCCTCGACCGCCACTACGGCATCATCGGCCTTTGGCGCAGCGATCTGCCGGTCCCGTTCGCCGGGTTGACAAGGCATGCAGCCGGCGCATTATGTCATGGTCGATTGTCAGCAATCGACCATGACATAAGCGGAGGGGATATTTCGTGATGCGCTCGACAATTTTGAAGGCGATCCTCGCCATCGGCGGCACCGCTCTTGGTCTCGCTGCCACGCCGTCCCAGGCTGAATGCCTGTCTGCCCCACCCAATCTCGTTGAGGCCGGCTACCTCACGGTCGGGACCTCGCTGACGGCTCCGCCAATGGGCTTCATGAACGATGACAAGCCCTCGGGCTTCGATCCAGAATTCATCGCGGCGGTCGCCGAGAAGATGTGCCTCAAGACCAGGATCGTGAACGTCACCTTCCAGGGGCTGTTTCCCGGACTGATCGCCAGGAAGTTCGACGTCATCGCCTCGCAGATCGGCATCACCGAGCCACGCAAGGAGATGTTCGATTTCGTTCCCGTCTTCGTCGGTGGCCTGCGTCTCGTCACGCAGAAGGACAGCGGCCTGAAGTTCCAGACCGAGAGCGACGTTTGCGGCCATGCCGCGAGCATCGTCGCGGGCTCCACGCAGATGGCGGCGCTCGACAAGGTCAAGGGCGATTGCCCGGCCGGCAAGCCGATGACGCTCAAGGTCTTCAGCAACCAGAGCGAGGCGCTGAACGAAGTCGCCAAGGGCACGGTCAACGTGGCCTATGTCGATTGGCCCGTCGCGGCCTATCTGATCCAGCAGCGCCCGAAGGACTTCGTCGAGGCCAGCCCCGTGCTGAGCGGCAAGGGGCCCAACACCGAGCGCAACCGCAACGGCATCGTCATCCGCAAGGGCGACAGCGCCACGCAGGACGCGGTCGCGGCGGCGGTCAAGGCGGCCATGAGCACCGGCGCCTATGACGACATCCTGAAGCGCTGGAACCTCGCTGACGGCGACGTCCGCAAGGTGAACTGAGGCGCAACGCCCCGAAACAAGGAAGGCGAGGATGCGCTTCGATCTCGACTATTTCCTGAGCCTGCTGTTCTCGACGCGCTTCTTCGAGCCTGTCGCCATCGTGATCGCCGTGGCCGCAACGGCCATGGTGATCGGCGTCCTGATCGGCACGGTAGGCGGCATCGTCCTGAACTCGCCCGTGCCGCTGCTGCAAAGGCTCGTGCGGCTCTACGTCACCACCATACGCGGCATTCCGGTGCTGGTGCAGATCGTGTTCTGGTACAACGGGCTGCCGGCCCTGACCGGGGGCGCCATCAACCTCTCCGCCTATGCCGCCGGCATCATCGCGCTCGGCGTCAATGAAGGCGCCTACATGACCGAGATCGTCCGGTCGGGCATCCAGTCGGTCGATCGCGGGCAGCGCGAGGCCTCGCAGGTGCTGAGCCTGAGCTATCGCTCGATGATGATGAAGGTCATCCTGCCTCAGGCGATCCGCATCGCCATTCCGCCGACGGGGAACCAGGCGGTCAACCTGCTCAAGAACACCTCGCTTCTGTTCACGATCGCCATCCCGGAGATTTTCGCGACGGGCACGAACCTGTTCAGCGCGAACTTCAAATATTTCGAGGTCATCGCGGTGGTCGCGATCTGGTACCTGCTGCTGGCGATCGCATACGGCTTTGTCCAGCGCGCGCTGGAACGCCGCTTCGCCAAGGGGCGGCGCGATCTCTATGATCTGGCCGCGGCATGATCGGCTCGCTTGAATTCAAGGAAAGCACGCACCCAATGAGCCTGACCGCCCTCAAGCGACAGCCCGCGGAGCAACTGGCGACGGAGGCACTGAAGGAATCCATTCTCGCCGGAGACCTGAAGCCCGGCGAGCGGCTGACGGAAGCCGCGTTGGCCGATCAGTTCGCCGTCTCGCGCGGCACGGTCCGGACCGCGCTGCATCAACTCAGCCGCGATCGTCTCGTGGTCCTGACCCCCTATACGGGCTGGGCGGTCGCCACCATCGATCGACAGGATCTCTGGGAGATCTACACGCTGCGCAGCAGTCTCGAACGGCTGGCCGCGCGGCTGGCAGCCGAGCGGATGAACGACGATGGCCGGGCACGGCTGGCCGGCGTCCGGGATGCGTTCTTCGCCGCTTGCGAGCGAGCCGATGTCGCCGTCGCCGTCGACTCCGATTTTTCGCTCCACCGGACCATCGTCGAGCTTTCGGGCAATCGCCGCCTGCTCGATCAGTATCTGATGGTTGAGCAGCAGATCCGGCTGTTCATCAACTCGACCTATGCCTCGGCGCCGAACCTCTCGGTCGCCATCGCCCATCATTCGCCGATCGTCGACGCGATCCTCGCCGGAGACGGCGAGGCCGCGGCCGGCCACAGCGAACACCATGTCCTGAGCGAGGGCGAGCGCGTGCTCGCGATGGTGGACCATGCAGGCTGAAATCAAGGCAGGGGCCGCCGGCCGCGAGGCGGTCATCGCTCTCGACGGGCTGAACAAGTGGTTTGGTGCCATGCATGTCCTCAAGGACGTGTCCCTGACCATCGACAAGGGCGAGAAGGTCGTGATCTGCGGCCCGTCCGGTTCCGGCAAGTCGACCCTGATCCGCTGCATCAACGGGCTGGAGCAGCACCAGGGCGGCCAGATCAGCGTGGAAGGCGTCGAACTGGGGCCGAAGACCCTGTCGCAGGTGCGGCGGGAGGTCGGCATGGTCTTCCAGTCGTTCAACCTGTTCCCCCATCTCACCATCAAGGAGAACTGCATGCTTGCGCCGATGGAGGCGCGCGGCCTGTCGAGAGGCGATGCCGAGGAGCGCAGCATGGACTATCTGCGGCGCGTCCACATCGCCGAGCACGCCCATAAATACCCCTCGCAGCTCTCGGGCGGGCAGCAGCAGCGCGCGGCCATCGCCCGCGCTTTGTGCATGCAGCCGCGGATCATGCTCTTCGACGAGCCGACTTCGGCCCTAGACCCGGAGATGATCTCGGAAGTTCTCGACACGATGATCGAACTGGCGGCATCCGGCATGACGATGGTCTGCGTCACCCATGAGATGGGCTTCGCGCAGAAGGTCGCCGACCGGATGGTGTTCATGGATCAGGGCGCCATTGCTGAGGTCGGGCCGCCCGAGCGACTCTTCCATTCGCCTTCGTCGGAGCGGCTCGCGCTGTTCCTGAAACGCATCCTCACTCACTGACGATTTCACATTCGGCGGAAGGCCCGCGGTGCCCTATGCGAAGGCGCTGACGGGACACCTTTGCCTCAAGCGGAAAGGACATTCCCTTGCTCACGATCGACAATATGCGGGTCTTCAACATCCGGGGCGGCGGGCTTCACCCCGTGCTGGTCGAGCTTTCGACCAAGGACGGCCTCAAGGGTTATGGCGAGGCTGCCGTGGCCTATGGCATCGGAGCGAATGCCGCAGCGGGCATGCTCAGCGACCTCGCGCACAAGGTCGTCGGCGCTGACGCCACTTATCCGCGCAACATCTGGCACGAGATCTACGACAATTCGTTCTGGACCAAGGGAGGCGGCGCCATCGTCTTCGCAGCGCTCAGCGCCATCGATCAGGCTTTGTGGGACATCAAGGCACAATCCCTCGGCATTCCCGTCTATGAGCTCTTCGGCGCGAAGTTCGAAACCTCGCTCGAGGTTTATGCCAATGGCTGGAACAGCGCCCATGACGACGCCATGGAGTGGGCTAAGGCCGCGGAACGTCCGTTGAAGGACGGCTACACCATCCTGAAATGCTATCCGCTCGCGACGCGCCAGAAGGAAGGGACGCTGCGGCATGTTCAGCGCCGCGCTCTGAGCACGGAGGAGTTCAAGCGCGCGATCGACCGCGTACGCAATCTCAGGAAGGTCGTCGGGCCCGATATCGGCCTGATGTTCGACCTGAGCGGCGGTCTCAACAACGACCAGTTGATTCGCTTCATGGATGTCTGCGCCGAACTCGACGTGACCTGGGTCGAGGAACCGCTCGACCCCTTCAACCTGCAGGGCCTGCGCCATCTCGCTGGGCGCTGGCCGATCCCGATCGCAGCCGGCGAGCGCGTCTATACCCGGCAGGGCTTCCGCAATCTGCTGGAGACCGGCGGCGTCGACATCGTCATGCCCGATGTCGGCAATTGCGGCGGCATCTTCGAGGCCGTCCAGATCGCCGCGATGGCCGAGAGCTACAACGCCCGCGTCTCGCCGCATAACTGCGCGAGCTCGCTCTGCACGGCCGCGACGATACAGGTCTGGGCCGCCTCCGCCATCGGCATGCCGCTGGAAACCTATCCCTATTTCCCGGACGCGAACGACTACGTTCAGGTCCTTGCCAACCCGCCGGAGAAAGCCGTGGTGAACGGCCGCCTCTCCGTCCCGACCGATCCCGGAATCGGTGCCGTGATCGATGCCGAAGCGATCGCCCCGTTCCGCTGCTTCGACTTCCGCGCGGACGTCTGAAATCGATCGAATTGACGGCCCGCGATCGAAGACGCGGGCCGTGTGGCGCCGGAAGCTGGCTCTGGCGCCCCGTCGGGAAGCGGCACGCCCTGACAACGCAGCCTGCCTTTTCTCGTCAGCTCCCAGTTCGAACGATCTGTATCGCGCTGCGAGAGTCGCGATAACCGTTCCCGCGCAGCAGCTTGACGATCAGTCCAATCCAGAAGCCCTCGAGCCCAGCCCCAAGCCCGCCGAGCGGAAGCAGGCCTGGGCTCGTGAAGGCGGCGCAGTCGATGTGTTCGACCGTCGCAGATGTATGACCCAGATATCGGCAAGGCGGTCCGACGCCGCAGGCGGAACGGACGAATTGCCGACGCCCAGACCCGCTCAGATTTTGTTAGCGCGGCTCCTGGCGCGCACCGCCGGACAGCAGCTGCTCGCTCCCCGCGAGCGCGACGTCGACGGCGCGCCCCGAAGCCGTGAGAGAGTACTCGACATGCAACACCCGTCCGCTGAGATCGTGGCGCTCGACATAGCCGGCGGCCTCGAGAGCCTTCAGCCGGGCGGAGAGAACCCGCGCCGAAATCCGCGGCGGGAGTTGCCGTCTCAGAGCTCCGAAACGCAGGGGCCCGTGACGAGCCAGTGAAAACACGATGTGGCTCATCCATTCCTGCGAGAAGAACTTCAGGAAGCCGTCGGCCAGACAGTGTTCGTCTGCGGAATCATTCGAACTGGTCATGCGCTTTGCTCTGACTACCGGTATCTCTCAGGTAACTAATGGATTTCGCGCCGCCCGCCCCCTAGGTTCCGCCAGAGTTCGGATGTTCCGGGTTTCCCATACCGGTCGTCGGGCAGGCAAGGCCACATATTCGTTCGCCGCTCCAGGCGGCGACCAGCGCGCGGATGCCCGCGCTTTCGCAACCGGCCCCGGACGATGCCCGACCTGACGGGCCCGCGGACCATTTTAGAGAAGGAAGCTTGCCATGCCATTCGTGACGACGCGCGACGGGGTCGATATCTTCTTCAAGGATTGGGGCCCGCGGGACGCCCGTCCGATCGTCTTCCACCATGGCTGGCCTCTGTCTTCGGATGACTGGGACGGGCAGATGCTGTTCTTCCTGTCGAAGGGATATCGCGTCGTCGCGCATGACCGGCGCGGGCATGGTCGTTCCGCCCAGGTCTCGGACGGACACGACATGGACCACTATGCCGCGGATGCCTTCGCCGTTGCCGAGGCTTTGGATCTGCGGAACGCCGTCCATATCGGCCACTCGACCGGCGGCGGCGAGGTGGCGCGCTATGTCGCCAGGCACGGCGAGCCGTCGGGGCGCGTGGCCAAGGCAGTCCTCGTCAGCGCCGTGCCGCCGCTGATGCTCAAGACCGAGACGAATCCCGGGGGATTGCCGCTGGAAGTCTTCGACGGCTTCCGCCAGGCCCTGGCCGGCAACCGCGCCCAGTTTTTTCTCGATGTGCCGACCGGCCCCTTCTACGGCTTCAACCGGCCGGGTGCGAAGGTCGATCAGGGCGTCATCTGGAACTGGTGGCGCCAGGGCATGATGGGCAGCGCCAAGGCCCATTACGACGGCATCAAGGCGTTCTCCGAAACCGACCAGACCGAGGATCTGAAGGCGATCGGCGTGCCGACGCTGGTCCTCCATGGCGAGGACGACCAGATCGTGCCGATCGCCGACTCCGCGCATGAATCGATCAAGCATTTGAGGCACGGCACGCTGAAGACCTATCCCGGCTTCAGCCACGGCATGCTGACCGTGAACGCCGGGACGCTCAACGCCGATCTGCTGGCCTTCGTCGAGGCCTGAGATCCCGCGGGCAGCGGCCGTCAGCTTGCCCGGCCGCTGCCATTCCACGCGACAGGAAGACGTGATGAAACTCTATCTGGTCTCGCTAGGCGCCGGTCTGCTCGTCGGCGTCGTCTACGGCCTGCTGAACGTTCGCTCGCCTGCGCCTCCCGTGATCGCGCTCATCGGCTTGCTCGGCATCCTCGCCGGCGAGCAGATCGTTCCGGTCGCAAAGCGCCTCGCTTCGGGACAGGGCCTGACGCTCGGCTGGCTGCGGCATGAATGTGGCGAACATCTCTTCGGCACGCTGCCGTCCCGCCCCTCGGGCGATCAAAACCATGAAAGGCGGGAGTCATGAGTCCGACACGCCGGCAAACCACCTTTGGTGTCGCCGCCGGGGCCCTGTCGGGCCTGCTCGGCACCGCCGCAGCCCAGTCTCCGCAGCGAGGAACCGCTCCCATGACCGCCGATCTCATCCTCCGCAACGGCCGTTTCACGACGCTCGACCGGAGCAACCCGATCGCCAATGCGGTTGCCGTCAAGGACGGCGCCTTCCTCGCCGTCGGCAGCGAAGCCGACGTGATGGCTCATGCCGGGCCGAATACGAAGATCATCGACCTGAAGGGCCGCAGCGCCTTGCCCGGGCTGATCGACAACCATCTCCACATCATCCGCGGCGGGCTCAACTTCAATATGGAGCTGCGCTGGGACGGCGTGCGCTCGCTCGCCGATGCGATGAGCATGCTCAAACGCCAGGTCGCAGTGACGCCGCCGCCGCAATGGGTGCGCGTCGTCGGCGGCTTCACCGAGCACCAGTTCGCCGAGAAGCGCCTGCCGACGATCGAGGAACTCAACACCGTCGCGCCGGATACGCCGGTCTTCATCCTGCACCTCTATGACCGCGCCCTGCTGAACGGCGCCGCGCTGCGGGCCGTCGGCTATACCAAGGACACGCCGCAGCCGCCGGGCGGCGAGATCACACGCGACGCCAACAGCAATCCGACCGGGCTGCTGCTGGCGCGCCCGAACGCCGCCATCCTCTACGCGACGCTGGCCAAGGGACCGAAGCTGCCCTTCGACTATCAGGTTAATTCGACCCGCCATTTCATGCGCGAGCTCAACCGGCTCGGCGTCACCGGCGCGATCGATGCCGGCGGCGGCTTCCAGAACTATCCGGACGACTACGCCGTCATCCAGAAGCTCGCTGACGAGAACCAGCTCACGATCCGCCTCGCCTACAACCTGTTCACGCAGAAGCCCAAGCAGGAGAAGGAGGACTTCCTCAACTGGACGAAGACCTCGACATACAAGCAGGGCGACGACTATTTCCGGCATAACGGCGCTGGCGAAATGCTGGTCTTCTCCGCCGCCGATTTCGAGGATTTCCGCGAGCCGCGGCCCGACATGCCGCCCGAGATGGAAGGCGATCTCGAAGGCGTCGTGCGCATCCTCGCCGAGAACCGCTGGCCCTGGCGCCTGCACGCGACCTATGACGAGACGATCTCGCGCGCGCTCGACGTGTTCGAGAAGGTCGACAAGGAGATCCCTCTCAAGGATCTGAACTGGTTCTTCGACCACGCCGAGACGATCTCGGAACGCTCGATCGACCGCATCGCCGCACTCGGCGGCGGCGTCGCCGTGCAGCACCGCATGGCCTATCAGGGCGAGTATTTCGTCGAGCGTTACGGCGCGGCGGCCGCCGAAGCGACGCCCCCCGTGGCGCGCCTGCTGGAGAAGGGGGTGAAGACCTCGGCCGGCACCGACGCCACCCGCGTCGCCTCCTACAACCCTTGGGTCGCGCTCTCCTGGCTGGTCACGGGCAAGACGGTCGGGGGCTTGCGCATCACGCCGCAGCGCAACTGCCTCGACCGCGAGACCGCGCTCAGGATGTGGACGGAGAACGTCACCTGGTTCTCCAACGAGGAGGGCAAGAAAGGCCGGATCATTGTGGGCCAGTTCGCCGATCTGATCGTGCCGGATCGCGATTTCTTCGGCTGCCCCGAAGACGACATCGCGCATATCTCGGCGGACCTGACCATCGTCGGCGGCAAGGTCGTCTATGGCGCGCGGGACTTCGCCGGGCTCGACGAGAGCGCACCACCGCCGGCGATGCCGGACTGGTCGCCGGTCAGGACGTTCAAGGGCTATGGCGCCTGGGGCGAGCCGGATGGCGCCGGCAAGAATTCGCTGCGGCGGGCGGCCATGACGCATTGCGGCTGCGCCAGTTCCTGCGGCGTGCATGGCCACGACCATGCCAGCGCCTGGTCGAGCAAATTGCCGGTCGGTGACCTCCGCAGCTTCTGGGGCGCGCTCGGCTGCGCCTGGTGGGCGGTGTGACCATGACAGCGAACGACCACGACTCGCAGCCGATGCGCGGCCTGCGTTGGCTGGCACTGCTGCTGCTCTGCGCCGCCTATATCCAGGGTCCGGTGACCAAGGTCCTCGATTTCGAGGGCGCCATCGCCGAGATGACCCATTTCGGCCTGTCGCCCGCGCCGATTTTCGCGATCGGTGTTATCGTCTTCGAACTCGCGATGAGCGCGCTCATCCTGCTTGGCCGCTGGCGCTGGCTCGCGGCGCTGGCGCTCGCCATGTTCACGCTGGCTGCAACGTTCGTCGCCCTGCGCTTCTGGGAAATGCCGGCCGGCCAGGGGCGAATGATGGCGATGAACGCCTTCTTCGAGCATCTCGGCCTGATCGGCGGCTTCATCATCGTGGCGCTCGACGACTTTAGCCAGCGAAAAGGATCAGCGCGATGACCGGCACCGCCTCGCAAGGATCCGGTTTCGCACCGCTGCGCCAGAAGGTCTTCGCGGTCCTCTGGGCGGCGACGATCATCGGCAATATCGGCTCGTTCATGCGCGACGTCGCCAGCGCCTGGCTGGTGACCGACCTCTCCGGCGCACCCGCCGCGGTGGCGCTGGTGCAGGCGGCGGCGACGCTGCCGATCTTCCTGCTGGCGATCCCGGCCGGCGTGCTCTCGGATATCCTCGACCGCCGCAAATTCCTGATCGCCATCCAGATCCTGCTCGGCTGCGTCAGCCTCTCGCTGATGACGCTGGCCAGCCTCGGCCAGCTCAGCGTGCCCGCTTTGGTCGGCCTCACCTTTCTCGGCGGCATTGGCGCGGCGCTGATGGCGCCGACCTGGCAGGCGATCGTGCCCGAACTCGTCGGCAAGGCCGATCTCAAGAGCGCGGTGGCGCTGAATTCGCTCGGCATCAACATCTCGCGCGCCATCGGCCCCGCGCTGGGCGGCTTGATCCTCGCCGCCTTCGGCGCCGGCTTCACCTATGGCGCCGACGTGCTGAGCTATGTGCTGGTGATCGGAGCGCTGTTCTGGTGGCGCCGCCCGGTGGGCGCCGACGACGCGCTGAGCGAGCGCTTTGCCGGGGCGTTCCGGGCCGGGCTGCGCTATGCCAAAGCGAGCCGGGAGCTCCATCGCGTGCTGCTGCGCGCGGCGATCTTCTTCGGCTGCGCCAGCGCCGTCTGGGCGCTGCTGCCGCTGGTCGCACGCAATCTGCTCGGCGGCGGCGCCAGCTTCTACGGCGTCCTGCTCGGCGCGGTTGGAGCAGGCGCGATCGGCGGTGCCGTCATCCTGCCGCGCTTGCGGGAGCGTCTCGATGCCGATGGCCTGCTGCTGCTCTCGGCCATGCTCACAGCGTTGGTCATGGCCGCGCTGACGCTGTCGCCACCGCAATGGCTCGCGATCGTCATCCTGCTCGTACTCGGGATGGCCTGGATCGTGGCGCTGACGACGCTGAATGGCGTCGCGCAGGCCATTCTGCCGAACTGGGTGCGTGGACGGGCGCTTGCCGTCTATCTCACCGTGTTCAATGGCGCGATGACCGCCGGCAGCCTCGGCTGGGGCGCGGTCGCGGAAGCAGCCGGCATCCGCGGCACCTTGCTGATCGGCGCGGCCGCATTGCTCGTGGCCGGAATCGTGATGCACCGGATCAAGCTGCCCGCGGGCGAGGCCGATCTCGCGCCCTCCAATCATTGGCCGGAACCGCTCGTCGCGGCGGAGGTCGGCAATGATCGCGGCCCCGTTCTGATCCTGATCGAATACCGCGTGCCGGCTGCCGATCGGGAGGCGTTCCTGCGGGCGATCAACGAATTGTCGATCGAGCGGCGCCGCGACGGAGCCTATGGCTGGGGCATCACCGAGGACACGGCCGACCCCGAGAAGCTCGTGGAGTGGTTCATGGTCTCGTCCTGGGCCGAGCATCTGCGCCAGCATCGCCGCGTCTCGAAGGCCGATGCCGATATCCAGCAAGAAGTCAGGCGCTTCCATGCCGGGCAGGAAGGGCCGGTCGTCCGCCACTTCCTCCATGTCGATCCGCCGGCCCGTCCTGCCGATGCCCCTGCAGGAACGAAGACCTGATGCGGTCGCGCCATTCAACCACTCACGAACAGGAGAGCCCTATGACGAAATATCTCGAAGTCCTCGCCCCGCAGAATTGCCAGATCATCTTCATCGACCAGCAGCCGCAGATGGCCTTCGGCGTCCAGTCGATCGATCGACAGGTCTTGAAGAACAATGTCGTCGGCCTGGCCAAGGCCGCGAAGATCTTCGGCATTCCGACGACGATCACCACGGTTGAGACCACGAGCTTCTCCGGCCATACCTATCCCGAATTGCTGGCGGTCTTTCCGCAGAACAAGATCCTCGAGCGCACCTCGATGAACTCCTGGGACGACCAGAACGTCCGCGACGCGCTCGCTGCCAATGGCCGCAAGAAGGTGGTCGTCTCCGGCCTCTGGACCGAGGTGTGCAACACGACCTTCGCGCTCTGCGCCATGCTGGAAGGCGATTACGAGATCTACATGGTCGCCGATGCTTCCGGCGGCACCTCGGTCGATGCGCATAAATACGCCATGGACCGCATGGTACAGGCCGGGGTCGTCCCGGTGACCTGGCAGCAGGTGCTGCTCGAATGGCAGCGCGACTGGGCCCGTCGCGAAAGCTATGACGCGGTCATGGGCCTCGTGAAGGAGCATTCCGGCGCTTATGGCATGGGCGTCGACTACGCCTATACGATGGTCCACGGCGCGCCGGAGCGTGTCACCCATGGCGAGCGGATCGGCCCTCGGCCGGCAAAGGCCTGAGGTTCGGGAGGTCACAGCCGGGTGCTTTCCGCCGTGACCTCCGTCAATGCCCGGATGGATCAACGCCCCTTGTCGAGGAAGGGGCGGACCATGGCGATCGTGGCCGTGGGGTTCTCCTCCATGATCCAATGACCGGAATCGGGGATAACGCCTTCGGTCACGTCGGTCGCAGCATCCCGCATGACCACCGCCATCGTCGTGCCGAACGACTTCTCGCCGCCGAGCGCCAGAACCGGCATGGTGAGCTTGCCGCCAGCCTTCAGAAAAGCGCGGTTGTCGATCGCATCCTGATCGAAGGCCGCGAACTGGGCAAAGCCCGAATGCATCGCGCCGGGCAATGCGTAGAGCTTGGCGTAATGCTCGCGCGAAGCCTCGGTGAAGCGCGCCGGCGTTGCCGAGAACTCATTCCAGAAGCGGTCGAGATAGATGCGCTCGCGGCCGGCCACGAGCCGCTCCATGTCCGGCCCGCCGAAACGGAAATGCCAGAGCAGCGGGTTCTTGAGGATCTCCTCCCAGGGACCGACGCCGGGTACGGGTGCGTCGATGAGAGCGAAGCGGCCGACGCGCTGCGGATACTGCGCGGCGAAGGCGAAGCCGACCATGTTGCCGATGTCATGCGTCACCAGATCGGCACGCTCGATCTTGAGCGCGTCGAGCACGCCGGCCACGTCCCCGGCCTGGGTCTTCTTGTCGAAGCCCGAGGCCGGCTTCGACGACAGGCCGAGCCCGCGCAGATCGGGCACCACCACCGTGTAGTCCCGCACCAGATCGGCCGCCATCGGTGCCCACATGTCGCCGGTCTCGCCATAGCCATGCAGCAGCAGCACCGCCGGGCCCCGCCCGCCGACACGAACATGGATGGTCGCGCCGTTGGTCGCGATCTCCTGCGTCTTGAAGGAAGCCGGAAAGTCGGAAACCTGAGCAACCGCCGGGGTCGCCATGGCAAGTGCTCCAAGTGCTAAAGCGAGCTTCAACATCTAAAATCTCCCGCCTGTCGGGAGGGCGGTCGCTGTGACCGTCGCTGTCAGCCCCGTTGGCATGACGCAACGTAGCATTGGCCTCACGTTCGGATTAGCATCGCATCAGCGAAATTCAGGTCCGGAAAAACCGAACGATGTTGAAGCTCGACGGTATCGCAACCTTCGTCGCAATCGCGGAGGCTGGCTCTCTGAGCGAGGCGGCCCGCCGGCTGCGCCTGTCGAAATCGGTGGTGAGCGACCGCCTCGCCGAGCTGGAACGCGGCCTGGGCGCGAGCCTCCTGCATCGCAGCGCGCGCCGGCTCACGCTCACCGAGGACGGAGCCGCCTTTCTCACCCGCGCCACCCGTATCGCCCGTGATGTCGAGGAGGCTGCGGCCGATATGGCGGAGCGGCGGGGCGCCCTCGTCGGAGCGTTGCGGATTTCGGCACCGGTCACCTTCGGCCGGATGCATCTCGGCCCGGCGATCTACCCTTTTCTGGCCCGGCATCCCCGGATCGAGTTGACGCTCGACCTCGACGACCGCCGTATCGATGCCGGCTCCGACAGCTTTGATGCCGTGCTGCGCCATGGGCCGATCGCGGATTCGCGCCTCGTCGCCTGGACCCTGGCGCCGAGCCGGCGGGCTCTCGTCGCGTCGCCGGACTATCTCGCGCGGCGCGGGACGCCCGGCTCATTGGCCGAGCTCGATGGGCATGACGGCATCTTCTACACGAACCGCGGCGTGGGCGACTGGCGGTTCCGCGGGCCCGAGGGCGCCATCAGCGTGCGCGGGCGCCCGGCGCTGCGGGTCAACAACGGCGACATGATGCGGGATGCCGCGCTGGCGGGTCTGGGCATCGCATTGCTGCCGCTGTTCATCGCAAGCGCCGAGATCCGGAGCGGCGGTCTGCGCATCGTCGACATCGGCGTTCAGCCTGAAACCGAATTCATTCACCTGGCCCATCCCGAAGGTCGCCGCCCCTCGGCGAAGCTGCGCGCCTTCGCAGATTGCCTTCGCCGCGCCTTCGGCGATCCGCCCCCTTGGGAACGCTGAGGCGCAATCCGCAGCGGGACGGACGACAAAGCTTCTCGCCGCCGCCCCTCATGCAGCAGCGAGACCTGCGATCGGATTTTGAGGCGTCAGCGCAGGCGCAAGATCATGTGCCTCAGCAGCGCTTCCCTGCGCGGCAGGGCCGATACGAGAATGTGCTCGCGCGGCGAGTGCCACTCGTTCCCGATGACGCCCAGCCCGTCGAGCGTCGAGGTCCCGACGCCCGACGTGAAATTGCCGTCGCTGCCAAAGCTGCTGCGCGTCGTGCTCAAATCGCCCCCCAAGATCACGGCCAATTTTGCAGGCCTTCGCGAACAGGGGCCGGGAGCGATACGGTGTTTCCTGGTAGAATCTCGACGCTGATCGAGACGACACATCGATCCCGCAGCCGGTTGGAGGAAATCATGCGCGTTGGCGTCCCCAAGGAAATCAAGGTCCATGAATATCGCGTCGGGCTGACGCCGGAAGCCGCCCGGGAATATGTTGCCGCCGGCCACGAGGTGTTGATCGAGGCAGGAGCCGGGACTGGTATCTCCGCCCCGGATGCAGCCTATGAAGCAGCCGGAGCGCGGATTGTGGGCCACGCTGCCGAGGTGTTCGCCTCGGCGGATATGATCGTCAAGGTCAAGGAACCGCAGCCGACGGAGTGGGGGCAGCTGCGTGAAGGCCAGATTCTTTTCACCTATCTGCACCTCGCCCCCGACCCGAAACAGACGGCCGGCCTGGTACAGTCCGGCGTCACCGCCATTGCCTACGAGACCGTGACAGACCGCTTTGGCGGGTTGCCGCTTCTGGCGCCGATGAGCGAGGTCGCGGGACGGCTCGCGATCGAGGCCGCCGGCGTTTCCCTCAAGCGCCATGCAGGCGGGCGCGGCATCCTGATCGGCGGCGTGCCCGGCGTTCCGCCGGCCCGCATCGTCGTGATCGGCGGTGGCGTCGTCGGCACGCATGCTGCCCGCATGGCCGCCGGATTGGGCGCGGACGTCGTCATCATCGACAGATCGCTGCAAAGGCTGCGGCAGCTCGACGAGTTGTTCGGCGGCAGGGTCCGCACGCGGTTTTCGACGCTGCATGCCATCGAAGAGGAGGTGGTCGCCGCCGACGTGGTCATCGGAGCGGTCCTCATCCCCGGCGCTGCGGCACCGCGATTGGTGTCACGCACGCAGCTCTCGCGGATGAAGCGCGGGGCGGTTCTCGTCGATGTCGCGATCGACCAGGGCGGGTGCTTCGAAACCTCGCGGCCGACGACACATGCCGATCCGACCTTCGAGGTCGACGGCGTGATCCACTATTGCGTCGCAAACATGCCCGGAGCCGTCCCGCTGACCTCCAGCTACGCCTTGAACAATGCCACGCTCCCGTTTGGACTGGCGCTCGCCGCGAAGGGCCTCGACGCCATTCGCAGCGATCCCCATCTCGCGGCCGGCCTGAACGTCCACCGCGGCCAGATCACGAACGAACCGGTCGCCGCCAGCCTTCGATCACCCTGCGTATCGGTGGAGAAGGCCCTGGCCGCATAAGGCGGTGGCTCCCGGCGGTTTTTCCCTGGACGGTTTGCCGGGAGCTGCCGAGCTGCTCCTGACGTGGAAGCCATCTGCCGCGAAAGCCTGAGTTCGCGGTCCGACTACGGCGTGTTTGGGCGGGTGACGCTCACGTCGTGGCGTGGGGAAGCGCGGTCATCGCGTGCAGGTGCAGCCGCATCTTGATGTCCTGGTTGTGATTGCCGAAGCCGCGGCCGAAGATGTTGACGCCGCCGGGCCTGCCCTCCCTTTCGTCGATGCCGACACGCATCTTGATCGAGTGGTGCCGGTCGAGGTCGAGCTCCTCGATCGTGACATCGCTGAGTCTGCGCTCGCCGAGGAAGGTGCCTTCGGCCGTGATGCGCCAGGTCGTCAGAATGCCGTATTGCGATCCCTCAAGCTTCCACCAGTGCGGCGTGTAGGCGCCGCGGCGGTCCCCATAATCGCCGGGGCATGTCCAGGTTCCGATCTTGCGCTCGTTGACCCACAGGCTGATGTCCGAGGGCCAGTCGGAATTGGTCCCCGGCACTTCCGACGACATCTCCATCTCGAATTCGAGGGCTTCGACCTTGCGGTTGAGAACCTTCGCGTTGTTCGGGAATTTGTATTCGACATAGCCGCGACCGAACCAGATCAGCGCCGCCTGCACGCGGCGCGGATCGAGAAACAGTTCGGGCACGTCGAGCACCCCTAGAATGCGCTCGGTCGAGCACAGACCGCAGGGGGCGGAGACGTCCGAATTCGTATACAGCCCGAGCGGCATCTCGACCTCGACGACATTGTTCTCGCGGCTGGGATCGTCGGGGTCGAGATTGACGACGATCTCGGTATAGCGGGCGGCGCAGACCTTCTGCTGGCCCTTGGTGGCCTTGCCGAGCGAGGTCGAGATCAGCTCGGCCTCCTCCAGCACCTGGACGTTGGTCACGATCGTCGATTGCGGCAGACCGAGGATCTCCGCAATCTGATTGATGTTCTTCGGGCCCTGCCGGTTGAGCAGCCTCAGGATGCGCAGCCTGACCGGAGAGGCCAGGCCGCGCAGCACCTGATACTGCCGGTCGGCGTTGACGACGAGGAAGCCCCGGTCGCGCGGCTTGGTCGCGCCCGACGTGTCGCCGCGATTGCCGCGGCGGCCGCGCTGGTGTCGTGGCGGGCTCTCGTCCATCGTCGCGGGCTTCTGTCAGCTGTCCAGCCTGATCACATTCCACGAAGCCGGCTGCAAGGCCAGGGTGATGCTGTCCGGCTTCGTCGAGACCTTCTTCAAGGTCGCCGGCTTGACCTTGAGCGGTTCCTCCTTGCTGTTGACCGCCTTCAGGTCGGCATGGCGCAGTTCGGTCGCTTCCGAGACCGTGAGCTTGCCGAAGCCGCGCGCATCGACGGTGACCTCGACGCCCTGTTCAAGGTCGCGATTGAGCAGGAAGAGCGAGACGCCCTTGTCGTCGCAGACCACGGACGCCTTCAGATAGGGCGCGTCGATCGGATAGAAGAGATCCTGCTTGCCCCTGGGGTCGAAATAGGAGGCCTCGTAGCTTTCGGATTTGACGATCGCCTTGAGCACGGTCCCGCGTCCCAGCCGGCTCATCTGCGCGAAGGGCCAGAAGATGGTCTGGCGCCAGGCCGGACCGCCGGTTTCGGTCATGATCGGCGCGATGACGTTGACGAGCTGTGCGAGGCAGGCGGTCTTCACGCGATCGGCGTGATTGAGAAGCGAGATGCAGGCGCCGCCGAAGACCAGCGCATCCTCCATGGAGTAGATTTCCTCGAGGATCGGCGGCGCCACCGGCCATCCTTCCTTGACGCGGTCGGCCCGCACGCGCCGCGTCCGGTACCACACATTCCATTCGTCGAAGCTCAGCATGATGCGCTTGTCGGAGCGACGGCGTGCCGCCACGGCGTCGGAGATTGCGACGACCTCCTCGATGAACTGGTCCATCAGGTCGGGGCTGGCGAGGAAGGCCTTGGTGTCGCCGGCGTAGTTGTTGAAGTAGGTGTGCAGCGAGATGAATTCGACCTGGTCGAAGGTGTGCTCCAGCACCTCGTCCTCCCAGCGGCCATAGGTCGGCATGTTGCGGCCGGAGGAGCCGCAGGCGGCGAGCTCGATCGACGGGTCGATCCAGCGCATCATCTTCGCCGCCTCATAGGCGACGCGCCCGTATTCCGTCGCGGTCTTGTGCTCCATCTGCCAGGGACCGTCGACCTCGTTGCCGAGGCACCAGAACTTGATGTCATGCGGCTTCTTCCAGCCATGCTTGATGCGGAGATCCGACCAGGCCGTGCCGCCGGGATGGTTGCAGTATTCGACGAGGTTGCGCGCCGCGTCGCCGTCGCGCGTGCCGAGATTGACGGCGAGCATGGGCTCGATCTTCGCCGCCCGGCACCAGTCCACGAATTCGTTGGTGCCGAAGCTGTTCGGCTCGGTGGTGAACCAGGCGAGGTCGAGCCTGGCGGGGCGGTCCTTGATCGGGCCGACGCCATCCTCCCAATTATAGCCGGAGACGAAATTCCCGCCCGGATAGCGCATGATCGTCGGTCCGAGCTCCTTGACGAGTTCGAGCACGTCCTTGCGGAAGCCACGCTTGTTGGCGGTGGGATGGCCTGGCTCGTAGATGCCGCCATAGACACAGCGGCCGAGATGCTCGACGAAGGCGCCGAAGAGCCTCGGATCGGTGTCGCCGATGGCGAAGGCGCGGTCGAAGGTGATGCTGGCTTGTCTCATGACCTGTCTCCGGATGTTTCAACCGCTTTGCGTGGATGGGTGGCACGGAAGGCTCCGGCGCTGTCGGGCGTGAGCACGGCGTCGCGGAGTTGGCGGGAATAGGGATGCGTGGGTGCCGAGAGCACGGCACGAGCCGGTCCCTGCTCGACCACGACGCCCTTCTGCATGATGATCAGCCGGTCGCTGATGTAGTAGGCGGTGGCGAGATCGTGGGTGATGTAGACGATCGACAGGCCGAGCTCGTCGCGCAGCCGGCCGAACAGGTTGACGATCGACATGCGCAGAGATGCGTCCACCATCGAGACAGGCTCGTCGGCGACGATCAGCCTGGGCTTCGCGACGAGGGCACGCGCGATGGCGACACGCTGCAGCTGGCCGCCGGAAAGCTCGTGCGGAAACCGCCCCGCGATTTCCGGGAGCGACAATCCGACCTGCCGCAGCGCCTCGTCGACCGGTTCCTCGACGGCGCTTTTGCCGGCCGCGCCTCCGAAGCGCTCCGCCGTCATGAACAGATAGCGGTCGAGCTGCTTCAGCGGATTGAACGCCTCGAACGGGTTCTGGAAGATCGGCTGGACCTCGGCCATGAAGGCGCGTCGCTCATAGGCCGCGACGTCGCGGCCCCCGAGCCTGATCAGGCCGGAGCTGGGCGCATGGATGCCGAGGATCATCCGCGCCAGGGTCGACTTGCCAGAGCCGGACTCGCCGATCACGGTGAATATCTCGGGCTTGTCCGCCGCGAGGGCGAAGCTCACCTCCTTCACCGCCTCGACGCGGCGCGTCGAGAACAGCCCCCCGCGCGAGAAGCTCTTGCTGACCCGGTCGAGTTCAAGCAGCGCGCTCATGCCGCCGCCCCCTCGTTGACCGCATGGCAGGCGACACGATGGCCGGGCAAGGTCTCGATCATGGCGGGCACGGTGGTTGCACAGATCGGCATGGCCAGCGGGCAGCGCGGATGGAAGCGGCAGCCGGGCGGAGGCGCCGCCAGATTGGGCGGGGTCCCTTCGAGGCCCTCGCGTTGCTGCGTGTCGCCGATGCGCGGCAGGCTCGCGATCAGGTGGCGCGTATAGGGATGCAGCGGCCGCGAGAAGATCTCGGGCGTCTCGCCATCCTCGACGAGGCGCCCCGCATACATGATGCCGAGCCGGTCGGTCAGGGCGGCGTGGACACCCATGTCATGGGTGATGAACAGCACGCTCGAGCCCATCTCGCACTGGATCGCGCGGATCATCGCCAGCACGTCTTTCTGCACGACCACATCGAGGGCCGTGGTCGGTTCGTCGGCGATGATGAAATCCGGCTTGCAGATCGTCGCGAGCGCGATGGTCACACGCTGGCGCATGCCGCCGGACAGCTCGTGCGGATAGGCGGCGAGCACCGACGGGTCGAGCTTGACGCGCTCCAGATGCGCTTCGGCCCGCGCGTCGAATTCGGCCT
This sequence comes from Allobosea sp. UNC402CLCol, assembly GCF_000745475.1. Classification (GTDB taxonomy): domain Bacteria; phylum Pseudomonadota; class Alphaproteobacteria; order Rhizobiales; family Beijerinckiaceae; genus Allobosea; species Allobosea spartocytisi. The sequence continues at coordinate 69,384 of NZ_JQJJ01000017.1, read as the reverse complement.
TGCTGCCGCCGAGATGGCGCCAGGCGAAGTCGCGAAAACTGTGCCTGACCCGCCTGAGCGGGTTCAGCACGTTCATCGAGCCCTGCATGATGTAGGACAGGTGCCGCCAGCGGATGGCGCGCACCACATCCGGCGGCGCCCGGCCGATCGCGTCCCAGCCCGGCAGGAAGGAAAAGCGGGCCGAACCACCGACCATTTCGAGCGGCGGCTTCAGCAGCCCCGCGATCGTCTTGACCAGAGTCGTCTTGCCGGAGCTGGATTCCCCCGCAAGCCCGTAGATCTCGTTGCGGTTCACCGCGAAGGTGACGCCGTCCACCGCCCTGACCTCGCGGTTGACGCCGAAATAATGGCTGCGGAAATGCGCCTGGAGGTCGCGAACCTCGAGCACCGGCCCCGCATCGTCCCCGCCGCTCATCGGCTGCCTCCCATCCGGGCGAGACGGCTGCGCGGGTCGATATATTCGTTCATCGAGACAGCCAGCAGAAACAGGCCGACGAAGGTCATCACCACCAGCGCGACGGGAAAGGCGATCCACCACCAGATGCCGGCCACGAGAGCGGTATGCTGGTTGGCCCAGTAGATCATCCCGCCGATCGTCGGTGTGTTGATGTCGGTGAAGCCCAGCACGGCGAGGGTGACCTCGATGCCGATCGACCAGTTCATGTTGTTCATCGTGGTGGAGAAGACGATCGGCAGCACATAGGGCAGGTGCTCGCGCGCCAGGATCTCGTGCGTCTTCATCCCCGAGAAGATGCTCGTCTGCGTGAACTCGCGCGTCTTCAGGGAAAGGGCGACCGAGCGGATCAGGCGGGCGTCATAGGCCCAGCCGAGGCAGGCCATGATGGTGGCGAGCAGCGGCGTCGACATCGAGTCGCGCAGCACGAAGTAGAACAGGATCAGGATCGGGAAGAGCGGGATGATGATGAAGGTGTCGTTGATCGACATCAGCACCCGGTCGATCCAGCCGCCGCAGTAGCCGGCGAGCAGCCCGACGACGAGCGCGATCACCCGCGACAGCGCCGCGACCATGATGCCGAAGAAGAGCGTGTTGCGGATCGCCGCCGTGAGCTGCCAGAACACGTCCTGCCCGCGCGAGGTCGTTCCGAGCCAATAGGCGGTGGAGGGCGGCAGGTCGGGCGGCACGACATAGACGTCGCCCGCCGGATAGAGCGAGACGAGGGACAGCGCCGCCATCATCGCCACGATGCCGACGAGCACGAGCCCGATCCGGAATTCGAGATTGTAGCGGATCAGGTCCCGCAGGATGGCCAGCATCAGCGCAGCTCCACGCGCGGGTCGATCAGCGGATAGAGCAGATCGATCACCAGGACCCCGACCGAGACGGCGATGATCGAGACGGTGGTGACGCCGAGCACCAGACCGTAGTCGCCGGCATAGACCGCATCGACAAGGAGGGTCCCGACGCCGGGATAGCCAAAGACCTTCTCGGTGATCACCGCGCCGTTGAAGATGCCGCCGAGCGACATGGCGAGCCCGGTCACCTGCGGCGCCAGCGCATTGCGCATGACGTAGGAGCCGAGCACCCTGCGGCTGTCGAGCCCGGCGATCTCGGCATAGACGACATAGTCCTCGGTCACGATGTTCGAAACGAGCGAGCGCATGCCGAGGAACCAGCTGCCGAGCCCGATCAGGATCAGCGAGAGCGCCGGCAGGACCGAGTGCCGGGCGACGCTCGAAACGAAGGACCAGTTCCAGCCCTGCTGCAGGTTCATTGCCGACCCGCCGGTGATCGGCAGCACCGGCCAGAGGAAGCCGAAGACGATGAGCAGCAGAAGCGCGACGATGTAGTAGGGGATCGGATGGACGCCCATGGCGACGACGCCCATCAGCTTCAGCGTGCGGTTGCGCTGGTAGTAGCCGGCGAGCCCGCCGAGCCAATTGCCCAGCACCCAGGTGATCAGCGTCGAGACGATCAGCAGACCCGCCGTCCAGGGCAGCGCGCGACCGATCAGGGTCGAGACGGGGGTCGGGAAGGCGGAGAGAGAGGGACCGAAATCACCACGCAGCACCCGGCTCCAGAAGGTGAGGTATTGCTCGGCCAGCGTGCCCTTGAGCCCGTAGAGCTCCTGCAGCGAGGCGCGCATCGCCGCGATCGCCTCGGGCGCGGTGCTGCCGAAGGAGGTCACGGCCGAGATCGACTGCTCGACCGGGTCGATCGGCGAGGCATGGGTGATCACGAAGGCCAGGTTGACCCCGATGAAAACCACCACGGCGAACTGGGCCAGACGTTTCGCGAGATAGGCGGGGTAGGCGCTCATGCGATCCCGAAAGCTCCACCGGTCCGTGCGACGCAGACGTCACCGGCTGGCGATTGTCCTGGGAGGAAGGCGGGCCGCCCGGCGAGGCGGCCCGGGTTTCTCAGTTGGCCGGCTTCAAGCGCACGAACATGTAGCGGGAGTTACCCCAGTTCGTGACCGGGTTCGCGTAGGGATCGTCGGCGGTCGGGTAGCCCTTCCAATAGGTCTGATCCATCGCGGTGAAGACGTTGTAGGCCATCAAGGGAATGATCGGCATCTCGCGGGTCATCAGCTTGACGTAGTCGCGACCGAGCTCGACGCCCCTGGGATCGTCGAAGTCGATCTTGCGAATGTCCTCAATGATCTTGTCGAGTTCCGGATGGCTCCAGCGCTGCCAGTTACGCAGCGGCTGCGGCTGGCCGGGCGGGGCGACGAACTGCGAATGCCAACTGTCCATGAAATAGGACAGGTCCTGATGGCCGCCCCAGGTCTCGACGCTCCAGCCGATGAAGGCGTCGAAATCGCCGGCCGCGCGCCGCGTCAGCAGCGTGCCCTGCGCGACGTCGATGCGCGCATCGACGCCGGCCTGCTTCCATTGCTGCACGATCATCGTGCCCGCCCGCGTCATGACCGGCCGAAGATCGCCCTCGACCATGAGCCTGACCACAAACGGCTTGCCGTCAGGCGTCAGCCACTGGTTGCCCTGCTTGCGGAAGCCGGCCCGCGTCAGCAATTCGCCGGCGGCGGCGACATTGGTCTTCCACCAGCCGAGGCCGAAGGATTTGTCGATCACCGCCGGATCGGAGGGGATCTGGTCGCCCATGGACGGACGCAGCATGTCGGCGATCTGCTTGCCGACCGTCGGGTCGTAGGGCTTGATCTTGCTCTTGCCGGTATCGATCTCGAAATCCTTGAGCCAGGCCTCCATCGGCTTGTGATAGGCCTCCGGATGAATACCGGTCGGCGGCACGGCGATCGCGGAGATGGTCGCGGCGCCGCGATAGGCGGCCATGGTCACGGCCTTGACGTCGATCATCAGCGCCAGCGCCCAGCGCACGTCGCGGTTCTTCAGCTGCTCGTGCTGGGTGTTGAAGATCACCGCCGGCAAGGTCGGGTCCGGATGGCCATAGGGGAAGCCCTTGAACCAGGCGCGGGTGCCCTTGTCCTGCTTTGCCAGCGTGAACATGCCCTCCGGGGCGATGTCGTGAATGACGTCGAGCTCATGATTGAGCTGCGCGATGACGCGCTTGTCCGGCGGCCCCGGGTCGATATAGGCGAGATATTTCGGTCCCGGCTTGCCGTGCCGGCCGAGCGAGCTGCGCTGCCAGTCCTCGCGCAGCTGCCAGATGTACCATTTGCCGTCGGGGTCGAAGGAGTGGAGCGTATAGGCCCCGAGCGAGACGGGCTTGTTAAAGTCGAACTTCGCGGGATCTTCGACCTTCTCAAAGACGTGCTTGGGCAGGATCCAGATCGCCCCCCAGCGCACGGTGAAATTGGTGTGGAAGCGCGAGTTGGACTTCTTGAGCTTGAAGATGACCGTCTCGGCGTCAGGCGTGTCGACGGAGGCGACGTTATTGGCGAGCACCGCCGAGAAGCGCATGTTCGGGTTCTTGATCTGGATATCGACCGTTGCCTTCACGTCCGCGGAGGTGAATTCGACGCCGTCACTCCAGAACAGGCCGCGCCGCAGCTTGACCCGCATCTCGGTGAAGTCGGCATTGTAGACCGGCTTCTCGGCGGCCAGCGAATTGTCCCAGGCGCCGTCCAGCCCCTTTTCGGGATCGATGTACCAGAGCGTGTCGAGCGCCGCCTGCTGCAGCCCGTTCGACTGGCTGCCGGCGTTGATCGCCCAGATGTTGAACCAGCCCGCGTTCTTGATCGTCCCTTCCGGATTCTCGAGAATCAGGAGCTCCTTGCGGGGGATGCTCTGCGGAACGCCCTGGGCCGCCGACGGCGTCGGCAAGAACGGTATTGCGGGTGCAAGGAGCGCGGCCGCAAGCAGCCACGCGCGCAGACGCGTCATCGTCACCTCCCTAAAGACGGGGCGTTGTTCGCCCTTCGATGACGCGAGCTTAGGCGGTGCCCAAAAGGGGAGCAACGATGGATATGGTCTATATCAGAAGGTTAGATATGAATGACGTAAGACATTGAAAATATGAATTATAATGCATCTTTCGAGTGCCCCGCCACATCCGGCCGCGCCGCTTGCCATGCCGTGAAGATCGCCCGGGCTGATGTGTCGGCGATCCGGCGCGACCGCGAACGATATGCAGGGCTCTGGCCGCCCTATCGCGCCCGGATGGAGGAGAAAGGTCCGCCCTGATCGGTGTCCGGGGTCCGCCCGAATCCGGGACAAGCCCATAGCGCCCGAGCACCGCCATCGCCGCTGGATCGCTCCCCCCTGAGATTTCAGGCGATTTGCGATTTCCAGAGAGATTTGAGCTGCGAAAAATTCAGGACCTACTGTTTTCGATCGGCGCCGGCCGCAGCTTTAACGCGAAGTATCGCGCGCAATTTCTGCATAATTGAAAATATTCGTCATCGTCCTTGAAAATAAAATATTACGAATTATTTCTTTAAAGTGTGATATTATGTTCTGCGGAAGGATTTTCTTCCGCAGGATGGAAGAAAATATCATGAAAATTCCTTCACAGACCAAGCCTGCCATCTGGGGTGCCGTTGGTGGCGCGATCGCCCTGGCCGTAGTCGGATTCTCCTGGGGCGGCTGGTCGACAGCCGCGTCGAGCGAGCGCTTGGCGAAGCTCAGAGCCGAGAATGCCGTTGTCGCCGCCTTGTCTCCGATCTGCGTGAGCAACTTCCAAAATCAGCCAAACGCGGATACCGCGCTCTCCGAGCTGAAGAAGATCAGCTCGTGGAGCCAGGGCGATTTCATCGCCAAGGGTGGCTGGGCCACGATGATAGGCAGCACATCGCCCGACTCGGCGGTCGCCAAGGCCTGTGCCGAAAGGCTCGGCATGCCGAAGACTTGAGGCGATCGCAGCGACCGTTCCGCGCGCAGTGCGACATCGGTCGAGCGGTCGCGACGCTTTCGGGACAGCGCGCCGGGGGCGTGTGCTGAAGCCGCGCGTGCCTTTGCCTGGTTTCCGGGGCGATAGCGATCTCGCATTATCGCTGGTCGACCTCGATGCCGGCGCCTGCCGCGACCGCCTGCATCGCGATCGGTCAAATGAGAACAGCGGCGGCGAATCCGTGGTATCCTGTCTGATCAGTCTCGCCGAGATTCGCCAGTTTGCCCGCGTCGGCGGGGATCGGCCGAAACTGGCGCCGCTTCGGGTCTTGCACGCCTGAGCCTTCGGCGATCTTGCACAAACAGATCGGCGGACATCTTGTCCCAGCCCAGTTTCCCGAACAGGCAGGCCTTGTACCTGCATCCCGATCCGTCGAGGGTCGTCGTGCGTTGGTATCGCCGCGCTGCTGGATGCGATGGGCGTTTGCGACGCGCGCCTGGATACCCGTCGCGAAGACGCGCGGCGTCCCGCCGGGCAACTTGCCCTCGAAAGTGAAAAACCATGACCGAACGGATCATCAAGGTTGGCGATATCGTGAACCTCTCATTCGGCTTCGCCGACCGGTCGGGAGAGGGAGATTATGAGGTCTTTCGCGTGATGCCCGTGCGCGAGAGCGGAGAGCGCCAGTATCGCGTCAGAGGCGCTGACGGACATGAGAGGGCGATCGGTCACGACCAGATCGTCCTTTCGACAACGAAATCGCCGGCATCCGGCTCCCGGTGACGATCATGGGTTCGCTGGCATCAGCGACCGGACAGAAGGGGCGGCCGCAGCCGCCTATCAGGAGAAAGCAGATGACCGAACATTCGAAATCCCGCACCCAGGCGGAAGCCGCATTCCTCAAGACGCAGACACAAGCCCTGTCGCGCAATCGCATCCTGTCGGAAGCCGAAGGCGTCAATCAGGCCCGCGACGCCAATACGGCCAGGCTGAAGGAACAGCGGCTCCAGAAGGAAGCCCTCGACCGCGCGACCGCGGCAGCAACGCCGAAGGCCGGCAAGCGCCCGAAATGAAAGCCAAGGCCGTCGCGGTCGCAAGCAACGAACCGAAGGAATCTGTCTTGGATATCGACGTGACGTCTAAACCGGGCGAGGCGGCGTGGCTGCTGACCGATCTGCTTGGCCGGGAAATGGGGCAGGTTGTGGAAGAAAGCCCAGGCGCGTTTCGAATCCAGCCCGCCGGTCATGCGGTGCAGACGATGGCGAGCATGAAGCTCGAACCCTATCGGACACTGGATGAGGCGCTTGCCGAGATCGAACGCTTCACCCGTGGAACTTGCAGGCGCGCGCAACCCGGCGATCGTGACGAGGAGCCGGCATCGTGACGAGCCGCCCCGCTTCCGTCACGGCCAGGGAACGAAGCTGAGCTTTATTCCGGCCGCTTGCGGCGGCGCTTATCCGGGGTGCCGGCCGGCATGTCGATGAGTTTCGCCTTCCGCGAAGCCTTGGTTTCGTCAGAGATCGGCACGTCGGAGAGCGCTTCGTCGATATGCCGCCCTGCAACGGCGCGCGCTTTCAGTTGCTGGCTCTTGCGGGTGACATTCTTGGGCGAATCCAGCGGAAGCGACCGATCCATGTCGTGAACCGGGGCGTGTGTCGCAGCGTGTGTCTGGCCGTCCTGGGATTTGATCGCATCGGTCATCAAGGACGAACGGCCCGCGCTGTTCTTTGTTCCTCGTCGAGGCCCGCTCCCGAGTTCAAGTCGGACAGTCCTACATGTCAAATGACAGGGACATCGATCTGGCCGCGTGGCACGTACATGGCGTAAATTGGGAATGCCCCGCCAAGCGGAGCGAGAGCGGGGATATTTTGACGACGCCGGAACTGCGAGACGCACGCTTCATGCGCAGCCTGCTGGCGGCGTCCGACGACTGCATCAAGGTCATCGATCTTGCCGGCGGGCTGTCCTTCATGAGCGAGGGCGGCCAGCGCATCATGGAGGTCAGCGACTTCAACGCGATCAAGGGATGTCCCTGGCCTGATTTCTGGACCGATGAGGGCAACGCGGACGCCAAATTCGCGCTCGAGGAAGCGCGGGCCGGCCGCAGCTATCGCTTCCAGGGCATCGCCAATACGTTTGCCGGAAATCCTCGCTTCTGGGATGTCCAGGTCGGCCCGATCATCGGTCCGGACGGCAAGCCCGAGGCGATTCTGTCGGTGTCGCGCGACATCACGGCGATCAAGGAAGCCGAGCAACGGCAACGCCTGCTCGCGCTGGAGCTGAAGCACCGGATGAAGAACACGGTCGCCATGATCCAGGCGATCGCCAATCAGACGATCCGTGGCGGCGCCGAGATTGACGCCGTCAAGGACGCCTTCACCGCGCGGCTCAACACCATGGCCTCGGCGCAGGACATCCTGACACAGACCGCCTGGGCAAGGGCGAGCTTGAAGTATCTCGTCGCAGAATCGTTGAAGGGGCATGGCGACCTGTCGCGCTTCCGGATCGAAGGTCCGGCCGTCGAGCTCTCGTCGAAGACCGCCCTGGCGATGGCGCTTGCGCTCCACGAACTGGCGACCAACGCCACGAAATATGGCGCGCTCAGCCAGGACGACGGACACATCGACGTGACGTGGTCGGTCCTGGAGGGCGAGTTCAATTTCGAGTGGCGCGAGAGCGGCGGCCCTCCCGTCGAGCCGCCCAGCCGCCGTGGCTTCGGATCGCGGATGATCGAACGGGCCTTGGCCGGATATTTCAGCGGGACAGCCGGGATGGACTATCAGCCGGCCGGCGTGGTCTTTTCGCTCCGTGGGCCCATCGAAGCCCTCACCGCCGACTGATCAAGCCGCTTCCCGGAAGGCTTCGATCACCTCGGCCGGCCGATACGGCTTCCTGAGATAGCGGACATTCGCCGGCAGATCGCCTTCACGGGGCTGGACGCGCCCGCTCGTCACCACGACGAGAACCGGCGGCCAGCCCAGGCGCACGGCATGCGCCAGCTTCATGCCGTCCATGGAGCCCGGCATTTCGATATCCGTGAACACCACCGCGATGTCGCGGCGGGCCTTCAGGATGGCGATGGCTTCGTCGGCATGGGCAGCCTCGACCACCTCGAATCCGGCTTCCGCGATGAAGTCCGCTGCGTCCATCCGGAGCAGCGGCTCATCTTCGACGATCAGGACAACCAGCTTCGACATCATGTTCTTTCGGATGCGTCTCTCAAGCCAACTGCCCGCGGCAGCTCTTGTTGCCTCGCATTGAAAAGAATTGCGTCCGTTGACCTGATCGCCGCATGAAAGCCGGCGGGGTCTCGATGATGCCGAGCGCTTCCCGCCCGCCTCGCCTCAGCCGCGGTGCTGCCAGCCCGTCAGCTTGCTCCACGCGGGTTGAGAACGTCCCTCAGCCGATCCCCAACAAGGTTGATCGCGATGACGGTGAACAGCAGGGCGAGGCCCGGATAGAAGCTGATCCAGAACTTGCCGGAGAGCATGTACTGGTAGCCATTGGCGATCAGCATGCCGAGGCTCGGTTCGGTGACCGGGACCCCGAGCCCCAGGAAGGACAGCGTCGCTTCGAGCGCAATGGCGCGGGCCACCTGGACGGTTGCGATCACCATCAGCGGCGTCAGGCAATTCGGTAGCAGGTGCCGCAGCAGGATGCGCCAGGGCGAGGCGCCCATCGCCCTGGCCGCCTCGATATATTCCTTGCGGCTCTCGATCAGCGCGCTGGCCCGGGCCGTGCGCGCATAGGCAGCCCATTCGACGATGACGAGCGCGAGCACGACGTTGAGCACGCCCTTGCCGAGAAAGGCGAGAATCATCAAGGCGATCAGGATCGCCGGAAAGGAGAGCTGCAGGTCGACCAGGCGCATCAAGGCGCTCTCGATCCGCCCGCCGGCATAGGCAGCAAAAAGGCCGAGCAGGGCGCCGACCGCAGCAGCGACCACGGCGGAGGTCACGCCCACGAACAGCGAGATGCGCAGGCCATAGAGAATGGCCGAGAGCATGTCGCGCCCCTGGTCGTCGGTACCCAGCCAGAACGTCATGCCGCTCGCCGAGGTCGAGCCGGGCGGCATGCGCCCGTCCAGGATGTCGAGCTGAGTCAGGTCGTAGGGGTTCTGCGGCGCGATCCAGGCAGCGAGGAGCGCGAGCAGGACGACGACCGCCAGCAGCGTCAGGCCGACCACGGCGGTGCGCGAGGCGGTGAAGGCGCGTGCGAATCGATTGAAGCCCGAGGCGCGCGGCGGGACGACTTGATCGAGCGAGGCCGGCGCGCTCATCGGCTCGTCCTCACGCGCGGGTCGAGCACCGCGTAGAGGCAATCGACCAGGAGGTTGATGGCGACGAAGAGCAGGACGATGATCATCAGATAAGCGACGATCATCGGCCGATCCAGGACATGAATGCTTTCGATGATCAGCTTGCCCATGCCCGGCCAGGAGAAGATCGTCTCGGTGACGACGGAAAAGGCGATCACCGATCCGAATTCGAGCCCGACGATGGTGACGACCGGGATCATGATGTTCTTCAGCAGATGCCTGCTCACGACCGCGCGCTCGGAAAGTCCCTTGGCGCGGGCGGTGCGGATGTAGTCCTGCGGGATGATCTCGCGCGCCTCGGCGCGGACGAGGCGCATCACCAGCGAGGTCTTGAACAGCGCCAGATTCAGCGCCGGCAAGATCATGTGCTGCAGCCCGTCCAGCGTCAGGAACGACCATTGGATGCCGAGGAGCGCGCGCGTCTCGCCGCGCCCGCCGGAGGGCAACCAGCCGAGCTGCACGGCAAAGACCATGATGAGCAGCAGCCCCACCCAGAACCCCGGCAGCGAGAAGCCGAGGATCGAGCCAGTCATGATCGCCTTGGAGACCGGCGAATGCGGTTTCACCCCGGCGAACAAGCCGAGCGGGATGCCGATCACGATCGCCAGCAACATCGCCGCGACCGCCAGTTCGAGCGTCGCCGGCATGCGCTGAAGAATGACCTGCAGGGCAGGCTCATTATAGACGAAGCTGCGCCCGAGATCGCCGTGGATCGCGCCGTTCAGGAAGGAGAGATATTGGACCCAGAGCGGCCGATCGAGGCCGAAGGCGGCAATGGTGCGCAGCCTCTCGCCCTGATCAGCATCTTGTGAGATCAGCGTCTCGACCGGATCGCCGATCACGCTGATGCCGATGAAGACGATCACCGTCATGGCGATCACCACGAAGATCGCCTGCAGCAGGCGTCGCAGCAGCCAGGCGCTCATGATCTGCGCTCGCCCATCTCACGCGCCTCGGTGGTGCTGCCATTCATCTGATTTCGCGCCGTCCGCTCATCTGCAGGCTGGGGCCGCTATTTGCCGATCCGGTGCCCGGAGCGCTCGAGATCGAAAGCGGCCTCGGTGCTGCGGCTGAGATCGCTCTTCTTGATCCGCTGCGTCGGCGTCTTCGGGAACTCGTCGATCCTCTCGATATAGCGCGGAATCTGGAAATACGGCATCCGCCCCTCGCACCAGCGGATCAACGCCAGCGGATCGGGGCTGCGTCCGCCGGCCGCGCGGATGAACAGCTTGAGATCATCGTCGCCGAGTTCGCTCGGCACGCCGATCAGCGCGCATTCTTCAATGTCGTCATGGGTGAGGATGATGCGCTCGACCTCCCAGGCCGAGATGTTGACGCCGCGCCGGCGCACGCTGTCCTTCTTGCGGCCGGCATAGAACAGGAAGCCGTCCTCGTCGCGCCGGGCGAGGTCGCCGGTCGAGAACCAGCCGTCCCTGACCAGCGCGGCGCTCGCCTCCTCCATCCGGAAATAGCCCTTGAAGGCGAGCTCGGCCTCGCGCGGCCTGACGACGATCTCGCCCGCTTCGCCGACAGGCACCTCCTGCCCGTCCTCGCCGAGCAGCTTCACATCGTAGAACGGCAGGGCGCGCCCGCAAGAACCGAGCCGGCCTTCCGGATTGATCGTGACGAAGGTCGTCATTTCCGAGAGCCCGTAACCCTCGCGCAACACGACGCCAAAGCGTTCCTCGAAGGCCCGCCAGACATCGATCGGGCAGCCGCCGCCCCAGGCCATGCGGACCTTGTGCTGCCGGTCGAGGGGACTTTCCGGCTGCTTCAGGAGCAGCGGCAGGACGCCGCCGAGATAGTGGATATGCGTGACGTCGTAGCGCCGGACCTGGTCCCAGAACTGCGAGGCACTGAACTTCTCGACCATGGCGAGCGTGATCGGCTCCATCAGCGCCGCGATCAGCACGGCGACGCCGGCCCCATGATGCAACGGCTCCCAGAGCAGGAAGACGTCTCCGGCCCTGGCACCGGTCAGCGCCAGCGTCCCCATCGGCCCCGCACGCAGGCTGCGGTCGCTCTTCAGCACGCCCTTCGGTTCGCCGGTGGTGCCGGAGCTCGGCGTGATCGCGATGATGTCGTCGGCCAACACATCGACGGGCGGCCGGCCAGGCGAAGCGGCATCGATCAACCGGGAAAACTCTCCCGGGCCGTCGCCCCCGCGCCAGACCAGCTTGAGCTCCGGCAGCCGCGCGGTAATCGGCGCGAGCAGCTCGGCATGGCTGCAATCGGCGATGAGCGCATGCGGCGCGAAGCGATCGAAGACGAAGTCGAGCGAGGCGCCCTTGAGATGGACATTGACGGGGATGCGGACCAGTCCCGCCTTCGCCAGCGCGAAGATGGTGACGATGTGATCGGGATGGCTCGGCAGCATCACGGCGACACGGTCGCCCTTGCGCAATCCCGTCGCCAGCAACGCGTTCGCCAGCCGGTTGATGCGGCCATCGAGTTCGCCGACGGACCAGTCGCGCTCCCCGAAGCGGCAATAGACATGTGCGGGATCCGCGGCAGCGCGCCTGTCCCAGAGCTGCCCGATCGTGATGGCGTCGGTCTGCATGTCGTACCCCGGAATGCTCGCCCGGTCGACGCGCATATGTCGGCCAAGGAAGTATCGAATTGCAATAACAATGATTGAATATTGATATTATGTTCGGATATGTGTCAAGCCAGGGCGAGCGAGACACGGAGGCTGATTTGTCCGACATCGAACTGGAGCGCCACGGCGCGGTCGCGATCGTCGCGATCAATCGTCCGGCCAAGCGCAACGCGCTCAGCGGCGAGGCCTGGCGCGAACTGGGTGGCGCGTTCACGCAGCTTCATGCAGACGATGCGCTGCGTGCCATCATTCTCACCGGCCGTGGCGGCGCATTCTGCGCCGGCGACGAGATTGGCGCCTTCGCCGCCGTGCGCGACGATCCTCCGGCGCGCCAGGTCTATTGGGACGGCATCATGGCTTGCTACGCGGCGGTGTCGGCGGCACGCGTACCTGTGATCGCGGCCGTCAGTGGACCCTGCGTCGGCGGCGGCTGCACCCTGGCGCTGCGCGCGGATTTCCGGATCGCCGACGCGACCGCGCGTTTCGGCGTGCCCCCGGCAAAGCTAGGCCTGGTCTATCCAGCCGACAGCACGCAGCTCCTCGCCGCGACGGCCGGCCTCTCGATGGCGCGGCATATGCTCTACACCGGCGCTCTGATCGGGGCCGAGGCGGCGCTGTCCTGCGGGCTCGTGTCGGACGTCGTCGAGGACGATGTCGTCGAGGCGGCGCTACGCTTCGCCGCGCCCATGCTCGCCAATGCTCCACTCTCGATCCGGGCCGCCAAGCTCGCCTGCGACGCGATTCAGCTGGGCCGCCTCGCCGATGTTGCAGCCAATGTCGCGGCGCTGTCGGACGCCGCCGATCGCAGCGAGGACTATCGCGAAGGCACGCGCGCCTTCGCCGAGAAGCGCAAGCCGGTCTTTACCGGGCGCTGAACCGGAACGCCGACAGGACGACGACGATGACCGAGATCACCGTGCCCACCGACGCGAACGTGTTTGGCGCCCTGTTCGGCCGGGAGCATGATCCGGCGCGCGTCTTCATGGAAACGGCGGCCGGGCGGCAGCTCCGCTTCGGCGAGGCGGCGGACATCACCGCCCGCTACGCCGGCCTGCTGGCCGGACTCGGCGTCGCGAAAGGCCGGCTCGTCGCCGGCCTTCTGGAGAAATCGCCCGAGGGCATCCTGCTCTATCTCGCGGTTTGCAGGCTCGGAGCCGTCTATCTTCCTGTCCATATCGGTCTGACCGACGCTGAAATCGGTCATATCCTCCGGGATGCCGAGCCGGTGGCGGTGGTCTGCGACCCCTCGCGGCGCGACTGCGTCGGCTCGGCCGGAACGCACCGCGTGCTGACGCTGGACGCAAAGGGCGCAGGCACGCTGACTGAGGGGAGCCGCGGAATCGAAGGGCTGGACGAACTCACGGCGGTCTCGCCGTCCGACGCGAACGCCATGGTCTACACCTCCGGCACGACGGGCCGGCCGAAAGGCGCGCTGCTTTCGGCCGGCAGCGTGATCTGGAACGCGCGCGCGCTCGCCGCCTGCTGGCGGATCGGCCCGGACGATACCCTGCTCCACGCCAACCCCATGGCCTACGGGCTCTTCGGCACGACGACGCCGGCGCTTGCCGGAGGCGCCGCGATGATCCTGCTGTCGAAATTCGAGACGGAGGCGGTGCTGGCCGCCTTGCCCCGCGCGACGATCTTCGCCGGGGTCCCGACCTATTACAGCCGCCTCATGGCCGACCCGCGTTTCGGCCGGGAGCTCTGCACCGAGATGCGCCTGTTCGTCACCGGCTCGGCGCCGATGCGGGCCGATGCCTTCGAGGCCTTCGCGGCCCGCACCGGCCATCGTCTCCTCGACCGCTACGGGCTGACCGAGGCCCTGATCGCCACCTCGAACCGCTTCGAGGATCATCGCCGCCCCGATACGTCGGGCCTGCCGCTGCCGGGTTCGCGGCTTCGCATCGTCGACAAGGACGGGCAGGAGGTGCCGGCCGGAACGGTCGGGATGATCGAATTGCAGCAGCCTTTTCCGTTCCTCGGCTATTGGCGCGACGACGCGAAGACGGCAGCCGCCTTCCGCGACGGCTGGTTCGTGACCGGCGATTTCGGCCGCGTCGACGAGGAGGGCCATGTCAGCGTGCTCGGTCGCGGCGCCGATCTCATCATCACCGGCGGCCTCAACGTCTACCCCAAGGAAGTCGAGGCGGCGCTCAACGCCTTGGACGCGGTCGCCGAAAGCGCTGTGATCGGCGTTTCGCACCCTGATTTCGGAGAGGCCGTCGTCGCCGTGGTGCAGCTGGCGAACCGCCGCACACCCTTCGATCCGCAGCAAGCGATCGCGGCGCTCCGATCTTCGCTGGCCGGCTACAAGGTGCCCAAGCGCATCGAGCTGGTCGACGAGATGCCGCGCAATACGCTCGGCAAGATCCAGAAGAACCTCCTCAAGCAGCGCTTCGCCGGAACGTTCGGCCCGGGCGCGGGTTGAGGCGCCGGACGAAGCTGCTACAGCTTGGACAGCCCCGCGAAAGGTCTCCGCACACCATGGTGTCGTCGATGTCGAAATCTGCGCCAGCCGCACCCCTGGCCGACCGCGGCGAAGGGGCGCCGGAGATCGACGAGCGCCTCTTCGTCGCCTCCGTCGCCAAGGCGATGAAGGTCCTGGAGGCCTTCGACAAGACGGCCGCGACGCTGAGCCTGTCGGACATCGCGATCCGTACGGGGCTCGGCCGCAGCGCTTCGCAGCGCTTCATCTATACGCTCGAGCGCCTCGGTTATCTCGATCGCGACGCCCAGACGAAGCGCTACGGCCTGTCGCGGAAGGTCTTCCGTTTCGCGCAAAATGCCAGCTCGTCGAACCAAGGGCTGGAAGCGGCCTATCCGCAGATGCGCATCCTGAGCGAGAAGACCCGGGAGACGATCTCCTGGGTCGAGGTCGACGGCGCCGACATCGTCATCATCGCAACGATACCGAGCACGCATATCTCGTCGGTCAACCTCCCCATCGGCACCCGGTTTCCGGCACTCTCCTCCTCGTCCGGCCAGATGCTGCTCGCCCATTCCGCACCGAGCCATGTCGAGAAGGTCTGGAAAGCGTCCGCCCCCTCGGTGTCACAGCGCACCAAGGCGCGCGACGCGGCCGAGATGATGCGCATCCTCGAAGCGGCCAAGGCGGTCGGCTTCTCCGTCACCGAGAAGAACATGGAGCAGGGCAGCATCTCGGTGTCCGCGCCGGTTCATGATCGCGCCGGCCGCGCGATCGGCTCGATCAACCTCTCGACCCTGACCACGCGCTACAGCCGCGAGACCGCGATCGCGGAACTCGCGCCGCTCGTGCTCGAGGCCGCGACGAAAGCGACGGAAACGCTCGCCTCCTGAGCCGGGCCTCGGCGCCCGCTCACTCAATCGGAATCTCTTGGTTTCAACCTGCGGGCGTCGCTCGCGCGCAATCGGGCTTGCGCTCGCTTGACAGTCAGCAAAAATCGTCCTCAAATATCAATTATTATATACCAATAATAAGGGGATCGCGTATGGCTGCCACCCTCACCTCGCCGGTAAAGCGCCTCGCGCTCGCCTCGACCCTCCTTCTGTGCCTGGGCGCCGCGCCTGCCTTCGCCGAGAAGCTGACCATGGGAATCGGCGGAGCGGTCAATTCGCTCGACCCTCATTTCTACAGCACGACGCCCAACAACCTGGTCGCGTTCCACATGTTCGACCGGCTGGTGCATCGCAGCCCGGAGGGCAAGCTCACTCCCGGTCTCGCTACGGAATGGCGCGCGATCTCCCCGACCGTGTGGGAGTTCAAGCTGCGCGAAGGCGTGACCTGGCATGACGGCAGGCCCTTCACGGCCGACGACGTCGCCTTCACCCTGAAGCGCGCCATCGACGTTCCCAACAATCTCGGCGGCTTCGCCGGCATCATCCGGCCGATCAAGGACACCGAGGTCGTCGGCCCCACCGTGATCCGCCTGACCACCACGTCGCCAGTGCCGAACCTGCCGAGCGACCTCACCCGCCTCGCCATCGTCTCGCGTCACGCCGGCACCGATGCGACCACGGCCGACTACAACAGCGGCAAGGCGGCGATCGGCACCGGCCCGTTCAAGCTGGTGAGCTATACGCCCGGCGAGCGCGTCGAATTCGCCCGCAACGACAACTGGTGGGGCGAGAAGCCCGCCTGGACGACGCTGACGATCCGGCTGATCCCGAATACCGCCGCACGGACGGCCGCCCTGCTGTCCGGCGATCTCGACCTGATCGACACGCCCTCCGCCAGCGATCTCCCGCGCCTCGAGAAGTCCGAGAACATCCACGTTGCCTCGGTCGCTGGCATGCGCGTCAACTACATCGTCCCGATGATCAAGCCGGCCGAGGATGCGCCGCCGATAACGGACAAGAAGGGCGCCAAGCTCGATCCGTCGCCGCTGACCAGCCAGAAGGTCCGCGAGGCGCTCTCGATCGCGATCAACCGTGCCGGCATCACGGAGCGGATCATGCTGGGCACCGCCAATCCCACGGGCCAATGGCTGCCGCCCGGGATCATGGGATACGATCCCAAGACCCCGGTCCCGGCCTATGATCCGGAAAAGGCCAAGCGCCTTCTGGCCGAGGCCGGATTCCCCAACGGCTTCAAGATCACGCTCTCGACCTCAAACGACCGGGTGCCCTACAGCGTCGAGGTCGCGCAGGCGATCGCGCAGATGTGGAGCCGCATCGGCGTCGACACCGCGATCGACGCCATCCCCTTCAGCGTCTACTCGTCGCGAGGCGCCAAGAGCCAGTTCACCGCCTATCTCGGGAGCTGGAGCAACAATTCCATGGAAGGCACGGGCCTGCTCAGGGATCTCGTCGGCACGCGCAACAAGGAGACCGGCTGGGGCCTCTACAATTGGGCGCAGTATTCCAATTCGAAGCTCGACGCGCTCAATGCCAGCGCCATCGCCGAGATCGACGACACCAAGCGCGAGGCCCTCGTGCTCGACGCGGTGAAGCTGGTCTCCACCGACGTCGCCATCCTCCCGCTCTACCACTTCAAGAACATCTGGGCGACGCGAGGCAAGGTGTTCTACCAGCCACGCATCGACGAGCTCACATTGGCAGTCGACGTGAAACACAAATAGCACGAGCACGCACAGTTTGATCTCGATCAGCGGCAAGCGCCAATAGCTGACCTTGTCGCCCGCTAGGAAGCAGACGCTGTTGGGCGAGCGAATAGGGGTGCCTTGCGCCGAGACGCCTCCAGCAGCCTTCCTGGAGGCATCTCAAGCCGGGCATGCGATTCCGAACTGTTGTCGTTTTCCCTACAAGCTGCGATTAGACGCCGCCTCTGGCCTTCGCCACCCAGTCGTCGAACATGGCCTTGTTTTGGGTGATCCACTCATCGGCCATGCGGTTGATGTTGGCGCTGCTGGCGCCGTTCTTGTTGATGTTGAACTCCCAGGCCGACCAGCTCGCGAGCGGGAACTTGATCTGCTCGATCAGTGTCTTGATCGCCGGGTTGGCCGCGACGAACTGCTTGTTCGCGACAGAGGCCCAGTTCCAGGACGACATCGCCATGCGGCAGGGATCGGCTCCGCCGGCGCAGCCTTTGACGCCCGGTACCAGGGCTGAACCGCGGTTCGGCACGTTCGGCGGCAGCGCATCCTCCGGCGTGGGCAGCCAGACGACGTCCTCGCCCGGGATCAGCGCGTTGTTCACCCAGGACGGGCTCCACGCATAGAAGAAGGCGGGCTCGCCGCGCTTCACGCGCGCCACCGCCTCGACCATCAGGGTCTCGTATTTACCGCGCACCGAGCGGACGGTGTCCTTAAGGCCGAACTTGTCGAGCTGGAAGTCGACCACGTCGCCGCAACTCCAGCCCGGGTCGCAGTTGATCAGGTCCGCGCGCCCATCCTTGCCGAACAGCGCGGCGATCTTGGGATCCTTCATCTGCACCAGCGTGGTGATGTTGTGTGCGGTCGCGGTCTTCTTGTCGATGAGGTAGCCGTTGATGCCGCCGCCGACGATCATGCCGCTGCCGAGCAGCTCGGCCTGCTTCTCGACGGCCCGGAAGGCGGGTTCGCGTTGGGGCATGTTGACGTCGGTGGCGAGGTCGAGATCGCCCTGCCCTGCAGCCTGGAAGAACAGCGTCGTGTTGAGCGTCGAGAGCTTCACCTCGTAGCCGAGCTCCTTCATCGCCCGGCTGATGATTTGGGCAGTCACGTAATTGGCGCCGAGGCTGTCGCTCTGGGCGTAGCGCACGGTCTTGCCCTTGCCCGGCAAGGCCTGGGCGAACGCCGCTCCCTGCAGGGTGACTGCGGCGAGCGCCGCCGCGGCAACAGTCTTGATAAACGGTCTGGCTGCCAGGCTGATCATCGCGTTCTCCTCTTCGGTTATGGCTGGTCTTGTCCCCGGCCCGCCCTTTGTGGGCGGGTTCTTCGTTGAAATCGGTCGGTCACGCCGCCTGTCGGCTGGCCTCCGGCGGCGCAGGCGCGGTGATCTCCTCGCGGCGGCTTCCCCGCAGGAAGCGCATCAGCGCCTGAAGCAGGGAGGTGCGCTGATCACGTTTCGTCTCGGCGAGTTTCTGGGTGATGCGGTCGAGCATCATCGCCAGCAGGACGATGGCGATGCCGCCGATGGCGGCGCGGCCGACATCGAGCCTCCCGAGGCCCTGGAGCACGACGAGGCCGAGCCCTTCGGCGCCGATCATCGCGACGACGACCGACATCACCATCGCGGTCAGAACGGTCTGGTTGAGCCCACCGAGGATGGACGGGATCGCAAGCGGAAGCTGGATCTCCCAGAGCAACTGGCGGCTGTCCGCGCCGAAGGCGAGACCAGCCTCGACGATCTCGTGCTCGACCATGCGGATGCCGAGATTGGTGAAGCGGATCAGCGGGGGAACCGCAGCAGTGACCACCGCGACCTCGCCCGGGACAGTGCCGACGCCGAACAGCATCACCACCGGCACGAGGTAAACGAAGGTCGGCGTAGTCTGCATGATGTCGAGGATTGGGCGGACGACGTTCCAGACCCGGTCGCTGCGGGCGCAGAGAATACCGATCGGGATGCCGATCACCGCGCAGAAAACGATCGCGGTCGTGATTAGCGAGAGCGTCGTCATCGCCTCGGTCCAAACGCCGAGCATGGCGATGACGACCAGAGAGACGACGCTGAAGGCCGCGACGCCCCGGCCGGCGCTGCGCCAGGCGATCAAGCCGATCAGCAGGAGCATCACCGGGAACGGAATCGCATGCAGCACCCAGTCGTTGAAGCCGAGCAGACTTTCGACCGGCCATTTGATCGCCTGGAACAGCGGCCGCAGGTTCAGGGCCAGCCAGCGGACTCCGTCCTGGATCCACTGGTCGACCGGGAAGATCGCGAGATCGTCAGCCTTGATCATGCGGCTTCTCCCGGGCTCGGCAGGTTGGCGATACGGGCGAGTATCTGCTCGGCGCCGAGCAGACCGACGAGCTTGCCACTGTCGTCGACGACGCCCATGGCGTGATCGGAGCGGTAGCTGCGCGCGACATCGACGAGCCTGGCGCCCTCGGGAACGCAGAGATAAGGGCCACGCCCGGCCGGCAATTCGCCGGTCTGCTTCAGCGTGGCGATCTGGGCTTCGCCGAGTCCGGCGACCACATGCTCCTGCTGGTCGAGCAGGAGGCCGCCCCCGGCGCCTCCGACGACGATGCCGTTCGGCCCGCGCCAGAGCACGGTCGGCGCCTTCATCACCGAGTGTGCGTCGAACAGCCGTGCCCTGTCGACTTCGCGCGTGAAGGCGGCGACATAGTCGCTGCCCGGCTCGAGCACGATCGATTGCGGCGTGCCCTCGCGCACGAGCTTGCCTTCCGACATGATCGCGATGCGGGTGCCCAGCTTCAGCGCTTCCTGGAAATCATGGGTGATGAACAGGATGGTCTTGTTCAGCGTGCGCTGGAGGCGCAGCAACTCGTCCTGCATCTCGGTGCGGATCAGCGGATCAAGCGCGCTGAAGGCCTCGTCCATGATCAGGATGTCGGCATCGGTCGCGAGGGCCCGCGCGAGCCCCACACGCTGGCGCATGCCGCCCGACAGCTCGTGCGGCAGGTGATAGCCCCAGCGCGCAAGCCCGACGACGGAGAGAATCTCCTCGGCGCGCTTGCGGCGCTGGGCCGGCGCGACGCCGCGCAGCTTCAGCCCGAACTCGACATTCTCGATGACGCGCTTGTTGGGCAGCAGCGCGAAGTGCTGGAACACCATCGACATCCGCGTGCGCCGGACCTCGCGCAGCGCCTTCTCGGAGAGCGGCACGATGTCCTGACCGTCCAGCAGGATGCGCCCGGCGCTGGGCTCGTTCAGCCGGTTGACGCAGCGTGCGAGCGTCGATTTGCCGGAGCCGGACAGACCCATGATCATGTACATCGCGCCGGACGGGACGCTGAGCGAGACGCCATCGAGCCCAACAACCTGGCCGAGCTTCCCGAAGACGCTGTCCTTCGTGCCGCCGCCGCGCAGGATCTGCAGCGCCTCGGTCGGGTCCTTGGCGAAAACCTTGTAGAGGTTTTCGATACGCAGCCTTTCGCTCACCGCTGTTCCCCTTCTCATTGTCCGGTGGGGTCGACCTTCCGCCCGTTCTCCCAGGAGCGCTGCGCGGTCAGCGCAGCGGCGAAAAGTCGGTCGGCAGCAGGATCTTGTTCTCGGCCTGCTCGATGTTCTCGGAAAGCCTGGGCAGGAAGGCCTGCCAGCGCGGCTCGTCGGCAAGCTGCTGGCGCCTGCGCCGCCGGTCCTCCAGATCCTCATAGGCCCAGAGATGCGTGACCTGGCTGAGTGCACCGATCTCGGTGGTGAAGTAGCCGATAAGGCGGCCGAGGATGGGCTGCTGGATCGCGAGCCCTTCCTCGCGAACAAGCTTGAGATAGGTCCCCATCCTGCCCGTTCGGATGCGGTAGATGCGCTCCTCGACGATCACGCGCGGCCCTCCTCGGCGGCTTCGGTGAGAAAGCCCCGCATCAGCGCAGCAACCTGGCCGGGTGCCTCGTTCAGCAGGGAGTGACGCAGCCCCGGCAGGATGTGCAGCCGGGAGTCCGGAATGCGCTCATGCATGTAGCGCGACATGCGTGGGTTCGAGCCCTGATCGTGCTCGCCGGTCATGATCAGTGTCGGCAGCCGGATCTGGTCGATCAACCCGCCGAAATCAGTCTCGGCCAGCACGCGGTAGGCCGATGCGTAGCAATCGGGATCGTTCTCAGCGTTGCGGCGGCGGAGTTCGACGATCAGCTCGGGATTGCGCGCCTGAAAATCCTCGGTCAGCCAGCGCGACAGCGAGGCGTCGTAGTGCGAACCGCGATCGCCGGCCTTGAGCGCGGCGAGGCGCGCCAGCACGCGCTCCCGCTCCTCGTCGGTCCGGCCAGAGACCGTCGACAGCAGCACCAGCCGCCGCAGCCGCTCGGGGTGGGTCAGAGCGAGGCGCTGCGCGATCAGGCCGCCGAGCGAAAAACCGGCGAGATCGAAGCGGCCGAAGCCGGTGTGATCGGCAAGCGCGAGCACGTCGCCAGTGAAATCGTCGATCTCATAGCGGCCCTTGACCCGCGCCGAGCGGCCATGGCCGCGCAGGTCGAAGCTCAAGATGCGGAAGCGGTCGGACAGCCGCGTGATCACCCCGTCCCAGGACTCGCAATAGGAGCCGACGCCATGGACCAGCACGAGCGGCAGACCGCCCGAGCCGCTCAGCCGGTAGTTCAGCTCGACGCCGTCGCGAAGGAGCGTGCCGTTCACGTCAGGCGCCTGTGTCAGGGCAGCCGCATCCACCATCGCCGTCAGGCCCCGACCGCAGCGAGGCGCGGACGGGCGGCCTCGCGTTCGCGGGCTGCGAAATGCGGCATCACCTCGTCGATGAAGAGCCTGAGCGTCCGGACCTGCAACTCGAAGGGCAGATTGTAGGAGAGGCCAAGACAGAACTGGTCGACGCCGGCGGCCTCGTAGACCTCGAGCTTGGAGATGACCTCTTCCGGCGTGCCGAAGACCAGGTTATCGCGGATCGCCTTTGGGTCGTAGCTGCCGCGATTGGCGACCGTCTCGAATGGCACGGCCTCGGGGAAGCCGTTCTTCACCGTGCCGATATTCTGCATCAGATTCTCGAAATAGCGCCCGTAATCGACGCTGTATCGGACGATCTCCTGCCAATCCTGCCTGCTGTCATAGACGCAGGTGCGGCGCTGCATCATGAATTTCGGGCGCGGGCGCTCGGGATGATCGGCGCAGGCCTTGCGGAACTTCTCGGCGAGTACGCCGATCTCCGCGACCGGCGCCGAAAGCGGGGTCGAGAGGATACTGGCGCCAATGCCGACGGCCCAGTCGAAGGTGCCGGGATCGCGCGCCGCGACCCAGATGCGCGGATGCGGCTTCTGCAGCGGCTTGGGTACCGAGGTCGCGAGCGGGAACCGCCAGTAATGCCCGTCATGGGCGTAGTCGCCGGCCCAGAGCTTTTGAACCGCAGGGACGAGTTCCTTCATATAGGCGACGCCCTCCTGCTGGGGCATGCCGCCGGCCATGCGGTCAAACTCGTATTGATAAGCGCCGCGCGCGATGCCGATTTCGAGGCGGCCGCCGGTCAGGTGGTCGCAGAGCGCCGCCTCGCCGGCCAGCCGGATCGGCGACCAGTAGGGCGCGACCAGCGTCGCCGTGCCCAGCCTGATCCGGCTGGTATGCTGGGCGAGCCAGCCCAGCGTCTGGAACGGATTCGGCGAGATCGTGCATTCGATGGTGTGATGCTCGGCGGTCCACAACGTCTCGAAGCCGCCCTCGTCGGCCATGCGGGCAAGCGCCAGCATGTTGGACATGGCGTCCTGCATCGATTCATCGGGTGAAAAGCGCTCCATATTGATCGAGAGAGCGAATTTCATGGCTTGCCTCCGTGCAAACGTGCGGGACAGCGCATCAGCGCAGGCGGATGACGAACGGGTCCTGCATGGCACCCGAGTAGTCGATGACGACGTTCTTCAGGCGCGAGAACTCGCGCATGACCTCGAAGCCGCCGCGGCGGCCATAGCCGCTCTTCTTCGTGCCTCCGTTCGCAGACATGAAGGCGGCCGAGCGGTAGGTGTTGATCCAGACGGTGCCAGCCTCGACATTGCGGGCGAAGCGCATGGCCCGGTCGATATCGCGGGTCCAGATACCGGAAGCGAGCCCGTATTCGCTGTCGTTGGCGAGCGAGATCATTTCCTCCTCGCTCGAAAAGGGCACGACACCGACGACGGGGCCGAAGATCTCGTTGCGCATGAAACTCATGTCGTTGCGCGCTTCGGTCAGCACCGTCGGCTCGTAGTACCAGCCGCGCGCCAGCGCCTCGTTCTGCGGCTTGCGGCCGCCGACGGCGATCCTGGCGCCCTCGCGCACGCCGGAGCCGACGAAATGCTCGACCTTGTCGAGTTGCGCCGCGAGCGCGAGCGGCCCGATATCGGTGTCCTCGGCCATGGGATGGCCGACCTTGACGCGCCTGGTGCGTTCGACCAGCGCCTCGACGAAGCGGTCATAGACCGGCGCCTCGACGAAGCAGCGGGAACCGGCGACGCAGGTCTGGCCGGCCGCAGCGAAGATGCCGGAGACGACGCCGTTGACCGCGCGCTCGATGTCGACATCCGAGAACACGACATGGGGCGACTTGCCGCCGAGTTCCATTTGGCAGGGCACGAGATTGCCCGCTGCGTTTCCGGCGATCTTGCGGCCGGTGTCGGTCGAGCCGGTGAAGACGTATTTCGCGATGCCGGGATGGCGGGTCAGCGCATCACCGGTGGTCATGCCGTCGCCGGTGACGACATTGACGACGCCAGGCGGAATGCCGGCCTCGATCACCAGTTCCGCCAGCGCCAGCGCCGAGGCCGTGGCATGCTCGGAGGGCTTGACCACGATCGTGTTGCCGATGGCGAGGCAGGGCGCCAGCGTGCCCGTCAGCATCATCAGCGGCGAATTCCAGGGGATGATCATCGCGACGACGCCGATCGGCTCGCGCAGGTTGAAGTTCAGCGTGTCGAGCTTGTTGACCGGGATCGTGTCCCCCTGGAGCTTGTCGGCCATCCCCGCGAAGTAGCCGTAGGAGTCCGGGATCGCCCGCATCTGGGCGCGCATCTCCTTGATCAGCTTGCCGTTGTCGCGGCATTCGAGCTGGGCCAATTCCTCGGCATGGACCAGAACGAGCTCACCGAGCCGGCGCACCAGCTTGCCGCGATCGGTCTGCGTCATGCGCCGCCAGGCCGGGTTGATCAGCGCGGCGCGGGCCGAGCGGACGGCGGCGTCGACATCGCCGGCATCGCCCAGGGCGAACTCGTACCATGGCTCGGCCGTGGTCGGATCATAGCTCGGCACGTAGACGCCAGCTTGCGGCGCGACGAAGGAGCCGTCGATGAAATGCCCGATGCGCGAGCCCTGAAGGGTTTCGACCGTCGTCTTCATGATGCGCCGCCGCGCTCCCAGAGTTGCGGAATGCCGGCCCAGGGCCGGGTGTCCTCGACCATCGCGAAGCGTCCGCCATCATGGGAATCGATGTAGATGCCAAAGCGGCGGCCGTTGCTCTCGCTGACATAGCGGCGAAGAACGCTGCGGGTTTCCCGCGTCAGGATCTGTTCGTAGGGCAACTCGTCGAAGCCGAAGAAGCGCACGCCCTCGGGCAGGCAAATGTCGCCGGCATCACCTGCGAGTCGCGCCCGGTAGACAAGATGGCCTGGATCGCCATCGGCGACGTCGAACACCGAATAGAGGAAGGTGTCCTCCGGCAGCAGCGGCAGGCTCTCGCCATTGGCGAGCGGCAGCCTTCCGTCGAGAATGCGGCGGGTCGCTCGCGGCAGGGCCCAGCCGCCATCGCCCTCGCGGCAGAGCAGCAGCTTGCCATCGGACTCGACGAGGTAGTTGACGATCATGCTGCTCGACGCGAGCCAGCCCGGCGGCAGCGGGTCCTTCACCGCCGCATAGCGGCCGCGGCAGAAGGCCAGCGGCGCGGAGGGGCTGGTGCCGAATGCCTGCACCTGTCCGATCAGCACGATGTGGTCGCCGGCATCGACGCGCTGGTGCAGGCTGCAGTCGAACCAGGTCAGGCAATCGCCGAGTACGGGCGCGCCGGTATGGACGCTGTCATAAGCGACGTTGGCGAATTTATCCGGAGATTTGGAGGCGAAGAGGTTCGAGAGGTCCTTCTGCTCCTCCTGCAGCAGGTTGACCGCGAAGCAATCCGCCGTTTCGAAGGCGGGAAAGCTCGACGCCCCCTTGCCGACGCACACCAGCAACAAGGGCGGATCCAGCGAGACGGAGGTGAAGGAATTCGCGGTCATGCCGCGCGGACGACCCTCGGTGTCGTGCGTCGTGACGATCGTGACGCCAGTCAGGAAGGTCCCAAAAGCCCGCCGCAAGGCGACGGGGTCGATCGTGGTGGAATGTTGGGGCGCCGTCGCCAGCATGGCGATCCTCTTCGGTGCTCGTCACCAATGAGGATGAGGCTAGGCAGCCGCCCGCAGCCTTTCTTCCTCCGAAACGGAGGGCACGCACGCAAAAAGATTCGCCGCTTCAGGGGTAAGCGGCGGTTCGGCCTTCTATGACGTCGTGCATCTTCAACGCCAGTTCCAGGGTAAAGCGCCTTTCCGGCGTGTCCGGATTGATCTGGAACAACTCCTCGATCCGGGCGAGCCGATAGCGCAGCGTCGTGACGTGCAGCGCCATCGCATCGGCGCAGGGTTGGCTGCGGCAGCCGGCGCGCAGATAGGCTGTCAGCGTTTCCAGATAGGGCGTGCCATGCTCGCGATCATGCGATGCTACCCGGCCGATGCTGCCCTCGACGAAGGCCCGCACCTCGGCCGAATCGGCGGCGCCAATCAGCATCGGCAAAGGGCCGAAATCGAGCGCCGAAAGCACGCCGCTGCGCCGGAAGCTGCGCGCGATCCGCAGCATTCGCCAGGCCCGCTCCCATTCTCCGGAATAGGCGTCGAGCCCGTCACAGACGCCGCCGATGACGGCGATGGGCTCGCCACGCGGGCCATGGCGCAGCGTTTCGACCAGGCGCTGCGCGAAACGGTCGAGCCGCTCTCGCTCCTCGCCCGCCTGCGCTGGGAGCAGGCAGACCAAGCCGGTTCCGATCGTGATGACATGGCAGCTCAGGCCATGTTGCCGCGCGAGCCGCTGGACGCTTTGATGGGCCTCCAGCGGCTCGCGCTCGCCGCCTGCGGCACCGGGAAGATCCACGACCAGCATGCGCAGCGCGCGCGATAGCGGCAGGCCGAGATGGCGCGCGCGGCGCGCGATGTCCTCCGGATCGCGCCAGCGCCGTTCGACGATCTCGAAGAACAACTCGGTCAGCGTGCGTGTCTCGAAGCGGAACTGGATCACGCTGCGCATCATCTGGACGCTCAGCGCGAATTTGGCGCTGTCCAGCATGAGCCGCCGCAGATCGTCACCCGGCTCGGCGTCGAACAGGACGAGGGCACCGACGATATCCGCATCGACGCTCAAGGGCTCGATCAAGGCAGGCAAGACCAGCTTTCCGCCGCCGGCTTCGATGGAGATGCTGCCAATTTTTGCCTCGCCGTCGGCCACCGCGGCCTTGACCGTGGCGATGACGGGATCGGCCTGCCCCGTCGCCAACAAGGTGCGCCACGCAGCTTCGTCATAGGAGACGGGGGCTGGCGAACCTGCGGCGACGAGTCCGTTTTCGGCGAAATCCACCACAAGCACCGCGCATCGCAGCAACTCGTCGAGCCGAGCCGCCAGGGCATCCGCCGATCCGCCCGACAGGACTTCCTGCAGCAAGGCTCCCTGGGCATGCAGCGCGCGACGCTGCTCCTCTGCTGCGCGCCGCTCTGCCCATAAACGATGCTCGCGCTCGACTGCGATCGCGCCGAGATGGGCGATCATGCCCATGAAGGCGAGGTCGTCGGAGGGCAGCGGCTTGATGTCGCGCGAGATGAGGCTCAGCACCATCGGGCGCCCTTCGGCATCGACGCTGGTCAGCGGCATCACCAGAACCGAACGGTAGTCGCGCTCGAAGGCCTCGCGCCGGTAGCCCGGGAATTCCTCCGAGGCCCGTGCGTCGGGGATGTAGACCGGCTCTCCCGTCCGCAACGCCAAGAGCGCCGGGCTCGTCGCCAGTTCCCAGCGATCCTCGAGCTGGCGTCGCAGCAGCGTCGGGTCATGACGCACGGAGACATGGGCGTAGCCATGCCCTACGTCGATCGACATGATCGAGCCCATGCTCCAGCCGCCATGGTCACAGGCCGCCTTGACCAGGTCGAACAGGATGCCGGGGAGATCGACGCCGGAGTTGATCCGGCTCGCCACCTCCCTGAGCGAATGCATTTGCGAAACAGGCGTAAGCACTTCGTCCCCCTTCCTATCTTGCGCAGCCTCGCAGCATTCCAACGGCCAAGCTTCCTCGCAATCATAGGAAGACATCCGGCTGACGAACACTAGCCTCGGCCGTCATCGCCACTGAGCTGTCGGGAGAGGGCCATGGATATCGGGGTGCGCAAGATCGCGACCTTCGTCGAGGAGACGATAATCGAGGGGGGCAAGGCGGCGCCGCGTCCGATCACCATGACGGTTGTCGCGGCAGTGGTGAAGAACCCCTGGGCCGGCCAGAGCTTCGTTGAGAACCTTCGTCCCGAGATCATGCGCATCGCGCGCCCGCTCGGCCTGGAGATGACGCGCCGGCTGATCGCCGTGCTGCCGGGGGAGCGGGTCGAAGCCTATGGCAAGGCCGCGATCGTCGGCGTAAATGGCGAGATCGAGCACGCTTCGGCGCTCATCCATACGCTGCGCTTCGGCAACACCTTCCGCGAGGCGGTCTCGGGAACCGCCTTCCTGAGCTTCACCAACACGCGCACCGCGCCGGGCGCGCTGATTTCGCTGCCGATGATCCACAAGAGCGAGACCGGCAAGCGTTCGCATTTCATCACGGCAACCTTCCAGATCGCCGATGCGCCCGGCCCCGACGAGATCGTCGTCGCGATCGGCGCCTCCGATGGCGGCCGCGCCCATCCGCGCATCGCCGACCGCTTCGAGGATATGAAGGAGATGGAGGCGGAGCTAACAGCACCTGAGCTCGTCAGCATCTGATCGAATCCGACGGTGGCAGACGCCGTCGGCCTCATCTGTGCGAATGCGGTCCATGCCGGCGCCGATGCACAGCGCGGTGGGCCATCGAGACAATCCTGGCACACAGGGGCCTGGCGCCTTCGCAATGGCCCCGACCTGATGCATCGGTGCGCTCGTGGGCGCCTGGTTTGATCGGCATCTATATGAGGCGACCGGCGTCGAGCTATCTTGGGGCTACATAAACTTGCATGTTTCCGATGGGAGGCGGCATCCCTCGCCAGCACATCACGCTGCGCGCTCCCATCTTGCGCCGTATGTAAACATCGGCACGATGCCCGGAAGCAGACATTCGTTCAGGCACACCCTGGTGTCGGTGCCGGATTTAGACGGATATTTCTCACTCGCAGGCGAGCGACGAAGGCGTCCGCCTCAGCACTCAATCCCGCGGCAGGCTGCGGGCGCTGAAGTCACAGGATTGCTGAGCGATTGCCGCAATGCGCGCGGCGAGCGGCGAGATGTCGCCCTTGCGGTGCACCGCATGGTAACGGAGCGGTGGAATCGGCGGCTCGGTCCGGATGACGCGCAGCCGGCCGTTGGCGATCTCCGGGCCGAAATAGCTGGCCGTCAGGAAGGTGACGCCCAATCCGGCGGCGGCAAGGGCTGCCAGCACGTTCAGGCTGTTGCATTGAACGATGTGGTTGATCGCGAGTCCATTGGCCACCGCCCAGTCGAGCACCAGCTTCTGCAGGCCGGAGCCCTGGGTCTGCGTCAGGATCGGATAACGCGCCATCTCGCCGAGCGGGATCAGGTTCTCCCCCGGGCCGAAGCCCGGCGCCGACACCCATTCGAGCTGAACCGTATCGAGCGGCAATGCCGTGAATTCCGGCGTTTGCGGGGGATCCAGCGCGATGACGAGGTCGAGCTCGGTGGCCGCCAGCTTGCCGAACAGGTCGACGCTGGCCGCGACTTCGGGAACGGGCACGACATTGGGGTAGTCGTGCTTCATCGCGACGATCAGCTTTGGCAACCAGGTCAGGGCGACGAGCTCGGTCGTGCCGAAGCGGAACGGCCCCGAGAAGGTCGCGGCCCCGCCGGCCGCCTCACGGAAGCGCGGTTCCAGCGCGAGCATCTCTGTGGCGATCGGCAGGCTCGCCTCGCCGGCCCGGGTCAGGCGCAAGGCATGGCTCGTGCGGTCGAAGAGGGGCCCGCCGATCACGGCCTCGAGTTCGATGATCCGCTTCGACACCGTCGATTGCGCCAGATTGAGATGCCGCGACGCCTCGGTGAAGCCGCCAAGTCTGGCGGTCCAGTAGAAGGCCTCGATCTGCCTCAGACTCGCCGGCATCGCTTTCCCCCCATCGCTCGGCGCCACTTCATGATGAAGAAAAGCGATAGCTTGTGAGAAATATATTCGCTTTCTGTCATTCTCGCCATGTCACATGATTCCCGAAACCAAGCTCTTGGGGACGGAATCTTCCATGTCGTTGATCGGCCACCGTACCAATCCGAACAGCCCTGCGGTGCCGGAGGCGATCCTCGACGGCTTCCGGACCGCCCCCGTCTCGATCATCTCCGACGTGATGAACCGCCTGCATGGGACCAGGGCGCTGCGGCCCTATCATCGCTCCGGCCGACTTCTCGGGACGGCGGTGACGGTGAAGACGAGACCGGGCGACAACCAGACCCTGCACCGCGCCTATGAGCTGCTGCGCCCGGGCGATATCCTCGTCGTCGATGGTGGTGGCGACCTGACCCAGGCGCTCGTCGGCGAGATCATGATGAGCCGGGCGCGGGCGATGGGTGTCGCCGGCTTCGTCATCGACGGGGCGATCCGCGACGTCGATGCGTTCCAGCAGGCAGATTTTCCCTGTTACGCCCGCGGCGTGACCCATCGCGGCCCCTATAAGAGCGGGCCGGGCGAGATCAACGTCCCGGTCTCGATCGACGGCATGGTGGTGATGCCGGGTGACGTCGTGGTCGGCGATGCGGACGGCATCGTCGCCTTCGATCGTACCGACGCGACCGAGCTCCTCGAACTGGTGCGCCAGCAGGAAGAGCACGAGGCGAACGCGCTCGCCGCGATCGCGGAAGGGCGCGTCGACAGCTTCTACATGAAGACCGGAAAGGCTGCGTCGTGACGGTATCGGCCATTCCGCTTTCCGCGCGCGTCGGCCGGATCAAGCCCTCGCCCAGCATGGTGGCGCGGCTGCGAGCCCAGGAGCTGAAGGCGCAAGGGCGCGACATCATCGACCTCACCACCGGAGAGCCCGATTTCGACACGCCTGCCCATATCCGGGAGGCGACGACCACCGCCATGGCGGCCGGCGAGACCCGCTATGCGCCGGTCAACGGCACGCTCCGCCTGCGCAAGGCGATCATCGCCAAGTTCGCGCGGGAGAACGGCGTGACCTACGCCGCCGACGAGATCGTGGTCGGCAGCGGCGCCAAGCAGGTGATCTTCAACGCCCTGGCGGCGACCATCGGCGAGGGCGACGAGGTCATCGTGCCCGCGCCCTATTGGGTATCCTATCCCGACATGGTGCTCGCCTGCGACGGCACGCCCGTCATCGTCGCCTGCGGCGAGAATGCCGGCTTCAAGCTCACCGCCGAGACGCTCGAAGCCGCGATCACGCCGCGCACGCGCTGGCTGATCCTGAACACGCCGTCGAACCCGACCGGCGCCTTCTACTCCGCCGACGAGATGACGGCGCTGACCGAGGTGCTGAAGCGCCATCCTCACGTCGCGCTGATGACGGACGACATCTACGAGCATATCCGCTTCGACGGCGGCGAGCCGGTCTGCCCGGTCGCGATTGCGCCCGAACTGCGCGAGCGCACTCTGCTCGTCAACGGCGTCTCCAAGACCTATGCCATGACCGGCTTCCGCATCGGCTACGGCGCCGGACCGAAGGCACTGGTCAAGGCGATCAACGTCATCCAGTCGCAGACGACCTCAGGCGCGGCCTCGATGTGCATGGCGGCGGCCGCAGCGGCACTCGAAGGTGACCAGAGCTTTGTCGACGAGGCCCGCTCGGCCTATCGACAGCGGCGCGACCGCGCGGTCGAATTGCTCGACGCGATCGACGGGATGAGCTGCCGCAAGCCCGACGGCGCCTTCTACGTCTATCCGAGCTGCACTGGGTTGATCGGCCGGCGCCGGCCGGACGGGCGGGTGCTGCAGAGCGACCTCGATGTCGCGCTTTACTTGCTCGAAGAAGCCGGCGTCGCCGTCCTCGACGGCTCGGCCTATGGCCTCTCGCCCTATCTGCGCCTGTCGATCGCGACCTCGCTCGGCGCGATCGAGGAGGCCTCCGCCCGCATCAAGACGGCCTGCGACGCATTGCAACGATCATAACAACAGGGGATGACGATGAAGCTCTTCTCGGTTCTCGGCCTTGCGGCCGCCCTCGCCGCCGGCCTCTCCGGAGCCGCCCAGGCCGACCAGCTCGCCGACATCAAGGCGCGCGGCAAGCTGATCTGCGGCACGCTCGGCACCTCCGAACCATTCTCCTTCCAGCACCCGCAGACCCGCGAGATCGTCGGCTACGATGTCGACATCTGCAAGAAGGTCGCGGACGCGGTCGGTGTTCCGCTTGAGCTGAAGAGCATCGCCGTCGAGGCGCGCATTCCCGAATTGCTGCAGGGCCGGGTCGACATCCTCGCCGCCAATCTCGGCTATACGCCCGAGCGCGCCCAGCAGATCGACTTCTCCCATTCCTATTTCGTCAGCCAGCAGAAGCTGCTGACCACCAAGGAAACCGGCATCACCTCGCTGGAGGGGCTGGCCGGCAAGAAGATCACGGCGATCAAGGGCTCGTCTTCCGAACAGGGCGTGCGCCGACTGATCCCGACTGCCGAGACCGTGACCTTCCAGGACACCTCCTCCGCCTTCCTGGCGCTGGCGCAGGACAAGGTCGATGCCTTCTGCGGCTCGGAGCTCATCCTGGTGAAGCTCGCCAAGCAGTCGAAGGTGCCGATGCTGGTAATTGAGAAGTCGCTCTTCGTCGAACCCTGGGGGCTCGGCCTGCGCAAGGGCGAGACGGCTTTCAAGACGCTGGTCAACGAAACCCTCGCCAAGGCCGCAGACTCCGGCGAGATCGACAAGATCTTCTCGAAGTGGTTCGGCCCGGGCACGGCCTTCGACATCAAGCGCGACTACAAGATCGAAGAGATCAGGGGCTGATCTGACGGCAGGGCATCGGAGGGGAGCCGATCGATGGGCTATGTCTTCGATATCGGCAGCGTGCTGACCGGGAAATATCTCGACTGGTTCCTGATCGGCATCGCCACCACGCTGGCGCTGACGGCGGTCGCCTGGTGCCTCGCCATGGCGATGGGGATCGTCCTGACGCTTGTCCGGATGATTCCGTTCCCGCCGCTCGGCTGGTTCGTGGCTCTGTATGTCGAGTACCACCGCAACGTGCCGCTGCTGGTCCAGATCTTCGTCTGGTATTTCGGCGTGCCCTCGCTGCTGCCGCGCCCTGCCCGGCAGTGGATCAACGCCCATCACGGCGAATTCCTGCTGGCGGCGATCGCGCTCGGCCTCGCTGCGGCGGCCTATGTCGCCGAGGATATCCGCAGCGGTATTCGCTCGATCCCGAAGGCCCAGTACGAGTCGGCCCGCTCGATCGGCTTCGGCTATCTCGGCGCCATGGGCTATGTCGTGCTGCCGCAGGCGCTGCGCATCGCCGTGCCGCCGCTGATCAACCAGACCCTGCTGCTGTTCAAGAACACCAGCCTCGCCATGGCGATCGGCGTCGGCGAGCTGACCTACCGGACGCGCGAGGTCGAGAGCTACACCTTCAAGACCTTCGAGGCCTTCGCGGTCGCGACCGCGATCTATCTCGCCATCTCCTTCGGCATCATGGCGCTGGGCAGCTGGTCCGGCCATCGCCTCAGGCTCGAGACGCGCTGATGCTCGAGATCCTGCAGAACAACTGGCTGCTCTTCCTTGTCGGGCAGTATCCGCACGGGCCGATCGGCGGCCTCGTCATGACGCTGTTCATGGCCGCACTCTCGCTGGCGCTGTGCTTTCCCTTCGCGATCGGCCTGGCGCTGGCGCGTCTCAGCCCCTATCGCTGGCTGCGCCTGCCGGCGACCGCGATCGTGCACACGGTGCGCGGCCTGCCGCTGATCATGTTCATCTTCTGGACCTATTTCTTCTCGCCCCTGATCATCGGTCGGGCGGTCGGCGGGGTCGAGACGCTGGTGATCGCGCTCGTCGTCTACGAAGCCGCCTATCTCTCCGAGATCATCCGCGCCGGCATCGAGGGGCTGCCCAAGGGCCAGACCGAGGCGGCGACCTCGCTCGGCCTGCGCTACTGGCCGACGACGATCAAGGTCGTGCTGCCGCAGGCGCTGCACAACATGCTGCCGAGCATGGTCAGCCAGTTCGTCTCGACCATCAAGGAAACCTCGCTAGGCTATGTCATCAGCGCCCATGAGCTCACCTTCGCGGCGGCGCAGGTCAACAACGTCCTGCTGACCCAGCCTTTCGAGGTCTACGGCATCCTGGCGCTGACCTATTTCGCGCTCTGCTTCGCGCTGACCTCGCTGGCGCGCCTGATCGAGCGGCGCATCTCGGCCGGCCGTGGCGGCGCGCCCGGCATCGTCGTCGCGGCGTGAGGAAGCCATGATCCGCTTTGAAAACGTCGACAAATGGTTCGGGACGCTCCAGGTGCTCGCCGGAATCTCCGGCGAGGTCAGCCGCGGCGAGGTCAAGGTGCTGGTCGGCCCGTCCGGCTCCGGCAAGTCGACCCTGATCCGGACCGTCACGCGCTTGGAGAAGGTCCAGGGTGGGCGCGTCTTGGTCGATGGTGCCGATGTCGCCGCACGCGGCCTTGACATCAACCGCCTGCGCCAGCGCATCGGCTTCGTCTTCCAGGCCTACAACCTGTTCCCGCATCTCAGCGCGCTCGGCAACATCACGCTCGGCCTGACCAAATTGCACGGCATGTCGAAGGCGGCGGCACGCGAGCGCGCCATGGAGGAACTTGCCCGAGTCGGGCTGACCGAGAAGGCAAACGAGATGCCCGGCCTTCTCTCGGGCGGGCAAAGGCAGCGCGTCGCCATCGCCCGCTCGCTGGCGATGGACCCGGAAGTCATGCTGTTCGACGAGCCGACCTCCGCGCTCGATCCCGAAATGGTCGGCGAGGTACTGGCCGCAATGAAGCGGCTCGCAGCCGCGGGTATGACCATGATCTGCGTCACCCACGAGATCGGCTTCGCCCGCGAGGTCGCGGACGAGATTTGGTTCATGGAAACCGGCAGGGTGATCGAGCGTGGTAAACCGGCGGAACTCGCGGGTCGCGCAGCGCAGTCACGACTGGGAGCATTCCTCCAGAAAGTCGGCGCGACCTGAGTGTCTGGCGAAGATAGGGACTGCGACGGCAGCCATCGGGAAGCGTAACCCACGGCAACAGAACGATTTCTCGGGAACCGAGCGCCACAACCAGACATTGGGTCACTGCCCGGAAGCGGACACCGACGAGGGAGCGAGCGGTGATTGCGATGACGCACCTCAAACTGCAACCTGCCCCGCCGATGCGTGCCGGGACAAGCCAACCGATTGACAGTCGCCTAACGTAATCGCGCCTTATGGACGGAATGGCGAGAGCTGTTCGCCATCAGGATCGCAATCCCTATGACTTTTTGACGGGAAACCAGGCGGTTGCATGGCTATCGGAGCATCCGGTGATTCCTAAATTGGTGGGTTCGACCACGCTGCGCTACTTCTCCGAGGTGGCCGAGCGTGGCTCCTTTCGCGCTGCGGCGGAATCCCTGCGCATCGCGGCGTCGGCGATCAACCGGCAGGTCAGCAATCTCGAGACCGACCTCGGCGTCAAATTGTTCGAAAGGGCGCGCGGTCGAGCCGGGCTGCAACTGACGGAAGCGGGACGCATCCTGCAGTCCCGCCTGCGTTCGGCGATCAACGAACTGCGCATGGCAAACGATGAAATTATTGCGCTGCAGGGTCTCGGGCGCGGGCACGTGACGGTCGGATTCAACGATGTGATCGTAAACACCATATTGCCGGAGGCAATCAAAGGTTTTCATCAGGCCCATCCGAATATAACCTTCGACGTCAAGGTCGACAGCACGCGGGAGCTCGTTTCGCGGCTGAAGGATGGCGATATAGATTTCGCAGTTGCTTATAATTTCTCCCCGGAAGCAGAGCTTTCATACATAGAGAGCATCCCTCTCAAGATGTATATGATCGCCTCGCCTGATCATCCTCTCGCGGCGCGTCCGTCCGTCACGCTTTCAGACCTCGGCGGACACAATCTCATCTTGCCCGATGGCTCGGGGTTTATACGGCAGATATTCAATATCGCGTTCGGCGGCTCCAAGGCACGGGTCAACCAGATCGTGCAGACGAACTCCTTCGAGCTGATCCATTCGCTTGTGGAATGCGGGGTCGGGGTCAGCGTCGTGACCGGGCGAGAGCAAAAGGAGGATCGGGGGCGACTGAGCCATGTCGAAATCGACGACGCTCTTCTTTCGCGGAATGTGCTCGCCTGCTGCAAATTACCCGACCGCGACCTGTCGCCGGCCGCGGCGGCGTTCGCTGCAGCCGTATGCGATGCCTTGAGAGCGTTCGAGCAACGCGAATCCCGCTCGGGCCAAGACGGGGAAGGCGAAAGACCCTGACCGTCGGGTGATTCCGCGGCGCATCAGGAAAAGGCGAGCCGCCGAGGCCTAAATGGCGAGGCATGCGCAGGCGCGCACCCCGCCGTCGATGAGAAGCAATTCATGCGCATAAAGCATGGCAATCAGGCGCAAGGCGCATGCAAAGCGCCTCGCGGCTAACGTTTGCCGCTTTTCATGAGCCGTAACCTATGCTGCGGCGCAATGCGCTAATTTCGTGTCTTCAAAGAGGCAAAATTGGCGCTTTACGCAGACGCACAGTCATGAGTAGCAACAGATGTCCAAATGGTCATCTGCATGGCGGTCGACTTGGCATATGAGCGAAATAACTTCGGAATTTGAATTAATTTGCTCGAAATCCGATATGGCATGGACCGCTTTACAGCGGCAATACGCTGATCGGCTGACAGCCCCGGAGATTGATTTCCTCTTCGCGCGGCTTGTCCTTGGCCTGACTGCCCCATTCTACGCCGAGCGGGAGCCGGCCCTCCATTTCACGGCCTGCAATGCCCTCGTCGGGCGGAAGCTGCCGCCCGAGCGCGCTCACGCGGCCTTGTGCACCGTGCCGAAAGCCGGCGAGCCATGGATCGAAAGAGCCTTCGATCTGGCGGAAGAGCACGGAACAAAAATTGCTGCGACGCTGAAGGAACAGCGCGACCAAACCGATCAGATCAACGCCAAAGCCGATGCGGCACATCGAGAGCTTTCGAGCGGGGCCAAGGAGCACGTGGGCTGATGACCGACTGCACGAATAGACGCACGCCAGGTGGATTGCGCGGTGGCTTCGCCGGCAACTGGGTTTCAGGCGGCGACGGCCGCGCTCTGCGGCGCCGGCTGATGGCGGTGCTGCGCATGGCCCATCGCGTGCTCGGCCTCAGCCGCAAGGGGCTGGGGCTTGGGACATTGGGGATTGGCGGAGGGTTACGTTCGGCCGGTGCGATCAGCGGCCTGGCCGCGCTCGCCGTGCTGACCTTCTCGGCGCCGGCGCAGGCGCAAAATGCACAATGGGGCGGTTCGGCGACAGGCGGCAACGCCGTCGCCATCGGCAACGCTGCCACGGCGAATGGCAATAACAGCGTGGCATTGGGCACCTCCAACAACGCAACAGGCGACGCTACGATCGCCATCGGCTATTCGATGGCCGTCAGTGGCCTCAACGCCATAGGCATGGGTGTCTTCGCGCGCGCGAACGGCGTCAATGCCCTCGCCATAGGCGGCAATGCCCAGGCCACCGCGGACGGAGCAAGCTCTATTGGCGTCAACTCGGTTGCAGCCGCAAACGCGGCCGCCTTTGGCCTGAACGCGCGCGCCGACGGATTGGAATCGACGGCGATCGGCTATGTCACCCGGGCGACCGGGCTGCGCGCCACCGCGCTCGGGCACGGAGCGACCGCATCCGGGCTGGATTCGATCGCCCAAGGCAATAACGCCATCGCAAGCAACCAGAACGCCATCGCAATCGGCTTCCAGGCGACAGCAACCGCGATCAACTCGGTCAATCTCGGCAACCGGACCGTTGCGGGAATGGGCGCCCTTCAAGAGAGCGCCATCGCCATTGGCACGGATGTGAGAGCGTCTGAGGTCGATGCCACCGCAATCGGCCGGCAAAGCCAGGCGACGGGCACGAGCGCCACGGCGATGGGCCGGAACGCCAGGGCCTGGGGCAACCAGTCCATCGCCCTCGGTCTCGGCGCGGTCGCAGGTGTGCAGGCCAACACGGCTCTGCCCAACAGCATCGCGGTCGGCACCAACGCGGTCTCCTCCGGCGCTGCCAGCACCGCTATGGGCACTGCCGCGAATGCGACTGCCGCTGCAAGCACGGCGGTTGGCAACACAGCTATTGCCAGCGGCCAGAACGCCTCCTCCTTCGGGTCCGGCGCGAATGCGTCGGGAGACAATTCTTTCGCTGCCGGCGTCAGCGCCAATGCCAGCGGAATCGCCAGCACCGCGCTCGGCATCGGCGCCGCGTCCAGCGCCACGAATGCGATCGCCGTCGGCGTCTCGGCGAGCGCGTCAGGGTTGAACTCCATCTATCTCGGCTCGCGCACCTTCGGAGCAGGCGCCAGCGCACAGAGCGCCATCGGCATCGGCACCGATGTGTCGGCATCCGCGGCCAACGCCGTTGCAGTCGGTCTCCAGTCCAGTGCGAGCTCTGCCGATGCCGTCGCCATCGGTACCAGAGCGAATGCGAGCGGAGGCAAGGCCGTCGCGATCGGCGCCGAAAACGTCGCATATGGCGACGGCGCGGTGGCCATCGGCGATCCCAGCTACGCCAGCGGTACCGGCGCCTTCACCGGCGGCGCGAACAACATCGCCAACAGTGACGGCACGGCGAGCGCCACGGCGGCCAACCAAGCCGCCGGAGCGGTCGCGATCGGCAACAACAACAAGGCGATCGGGCAAGGCTCAGTGGCGCTGGGCAATGGCTCCACCGCCGGTGCGGCCGGTTTCATCGGCAACATCGCGCTGGGCAACGGCGCGACGGCGGCAGCCAACTCCGGTGATGTCGCCTTGGGTTCCGGCGCAGTCACGGCCGTTGCGGTCCCGACGGCCAACGTCGTGATCAACGGCACGACCTATGGCTTCGCCGGCACCACTCCGCTGTCGACCGTGAGCGTGGGCGCGGTGGGGGCCGAGCGTACCATCACGAACGTCGCGGCGGGCCGGATCAATGGCGGCTCGACCGATGCGATCAACGGCTCGCAGCTCTTCGCCACCAACCAGGCGGTCGATGGTCTCGCCGGCACCGTCAACAACATCACCACCGGCGGCGGCATCAAGTATTTCCACGCCAATTCGGCCCTGCCGGATTCGGTGGCTGCCGGGACGGATTCCGTCGCCATCGGCCCGAATGCGAGGTCCGTCAACACCGGCGACGTCGCCATCGGCCTCAACTCGGTGTCGGGCACGACGACGGCGGTGGCGGGCGCGACGATCGGCGGCACCGCCTACAGCTTCGCAGGTGCGAACCCGGCGGGCGGCGCCTTTTCGGTCGGCTCGGCCGGCGCCGAGCGCCAGATCCAGAACGTCGCGGCCGGGCAGCTCACCTCTGCCTCGACCGACGCGGTCAACGGCTCGCAGCTCTTCGCGACCAATCAGCAGGTGACGACGAACACGACCAACATCGCCACGCTCGGCTCGACGATCAACAACATCGCCGGCAATGTCTCGACCGTCTACACGGACGCCAACGGTGAGGGCATCCGGTACGTTCGCACCAACGACAGGACGCTTGCGGTCGCCGACTCCTCCGCTCAGGGGATAGGCTCCACCGCAGTCGGCTACCAGGCGACCGCCTTCGCCGACGGGTCGCTCGCACTCGGCCGCAACAGCCAGGCCACCATCCTCGGCGGCATCGCGCTCGGCGCCGATTCCCTCTCGGATCGCGCCATCGCGCCGACGTCGGGATCCGTGATCGCCGGCACCGGCATCGTTCTCTACAACACCACGGACAAGACGCTGCTCGGCGCGCTTTCGGTGGGCACCGCCACCTCCTATCGCCAGATCATCAATGTCGCCGACGGCACTGAGGATCAGGACGCTGTCACGCTACGTCAGCTGAAGAACTCGCTGGCCTCCTTCGCGGTGACGGGAACGATGTATTTCCACGCCAATTCGACCGCGACCGACTCGGCGGCCGTCGGCCTCGATTCGGTCGCGGTCGGTCCGCGTACCACCGTCAACGGCGACAACGGCATCGGCATGGGCAATGGCGCCATCGTGCAGATGACGGCACCGGGCGGCATCGCCATCGGCCAGAACGCGACGGTCAATCTCGCCGACGGCGTGGCCCTCGGCACGAACTCGACGGCGAACGGCATCCAATCCCTCGCTCTCGGCGCCGGCGCGACCAGCAACAACGCCAACAGCGTCGCACTGGGCGCGGGCTCCGCGACGGATGCGGCCGTCGGCACCGCCAGCACCACCATCCGGGGCACGACCTATAATT
Organism: Allobosea sp. UNC402CLCol; assembly: GCF_000745475.1. GTDB lineage: Bacteria > Pseudomonadota > Alphaproteobacteria > Rhizobiales > Beijerinckiaceae > Allobosea > Allobosea spartocytisi. Next base: position 29,672 of record NZ_JQJJ01000017.1, on the reverse strand, counting down.
TCGCGGGCGCCGCACCGGTCGGCACCGTGAGCATCGGTTCCGTGGGCGCGGAGAGAACGCTGACCAACGTCGCGGCCGGCCGGATCTCGGCGACCAGCACCGACGCGATCAACGGCTCGCAGCTCTACGCCAGCAACCTGGCGATCGAGAGCCTCCAGAGCGGCATCGGCAACATCACCAACAGCGCCGTCTTTTATGACACCAATATCGACGGCAGTAAGAAAAACAGCATCACGCTGCAGGGCGGCGATCCCAACGCACCGGTCGTCATCTCCAAAGTTGCCGAGGGCGTGGCAGGGACCGACGCGGTCAATGTCAACCAGTTGAACAAGGGCGTTGCCGAGGCCAAATCCTATACGGACAGCCAGCTCGCCAATGTGACCGAGGCCGGCAAAGCCTACACCGATCAGAAGTTCGGGCAGCTCAACCAGGGCATTCGTGCGGCTCGCCAGGAGGCGAGGCAGGCCGCGGCGGTCGGGCTTGCCGCGGCGTCGCTGCGCTTCGACGATCGTCCCGGCAAGCTCAGCGTGGCAGCGGGCGGCGGCGCCTGGCGCGGTGAGGGCGCACTCGCCTTCGGCGCCGGCTACACCAGCGAGAACGGCCGCGTCCGCGCCAACCTGACCGGCGCGACCAGCGGGGGTGAATGGGGCGTGGGCGCCGGCGTCAGCCTCACTCTGAACTGAGCGGCGGCATGGTCGGCAAGCGAGCCCTCTCCCTCTGGCTCATGGCCATGGCTTGCCTGTTCCTGTCCGGCCAATACTCGGCTGGACAGGTGCCGGCCGGCGCCAACTACAGGGTCAAGCCTTCCGACGTGGCGGTGCCGCCGGATGTGAAGCTGGGAGCCTACCGTCGCATCATCCAACCCTTCGAGAACTGGACGCTGATCTGTGACGAAAACCTGCAGACCCGTCGGAAGGTTTGCAACGTCACGCAGACCATCGAGGATTCGGCCGGCCATCTGGCCTTTAGCTGGTCGCTTGCGGCCACGCAGGACGGCAAGCCCTACATGATTCTGCGCACTGCGCCGGATGCGACGAATCCCGGCCCGATATCGCTGAAATTCCAGGGCCAGGCCAATCCGCTCAAGGTGCAGCTCGATGGCTGCAATGCGACGGTCTGCGTCGGGATGCTGCCGGTCGGGCCGGTCGTGCGAGAGCAAATCTCGAAGGGTGCGCTGCCGCAGATCTCCTACGAGACGCCCCGCGGAACAACCACGATCTCGGCGGCTACGCTCAGAGGACTCTCGAAGGCAGTCGAGGCGATCAGATGAACAGGCAGTCCCGATGAACCAGCAATCCATCCACGACCGGATCATGTCGCGCCAGCAGGACCGGTCAGGTCAGGTCGACGACCGCCTCGCGCCCAAACGCAAATGGACCCGGATCGCGATCTATTCGGCGATCGGCGTCGTCATCCTGGGTGGGCTCGCCTACGGCTCGATGAATTACAGCGCAATCCGAAACCTCGTCTCGCAATCGGCGATCGCGGAAACGAACAAGGCCGATCAGGCTCGCCCCGAAACGCCCTTCCTGCAACATGCAAGGCAGGCGGGCTTGAAGAGTTGCTCCACGGTGTTTCCGGTTCTCGGAGAGCTGCTGACGAGCGGCGCGAAATACGACGTCCAGTCGACCTGGAGCAACGAAGCTGCGGATCGTCACGCCGTGCAAGCCCTGGTCGGCATGAGCTACACCACCCAAAACTATAACGGACCGGCCGCCGGCATCGTCTTCGCCGCGCCGACGCAGTCGGCTTGCGAAGGCACCATGGTTCGGGTGGCGCCCTTCTCCGCCTCATGCGCCGAGCTTCCCTCCGTTCTCCCGCAAGGCAGCCGGCTCGCCAGCAACCTTGGGCAAGTCGCCGTCTACGCTCTCGCCAATAATGGCGGAAACGCGATGCTCCTCCCGACAGCGAGTGGCTGCGTCGTCGTTTCCGTAGCCTCGGCCGCCCGAAAATAAGGTGCCAAGATGAAACTCGGCTCTGCCATTGCAGCAATCGGCGTGCTTCTCGCCTGCTCGGGTCAGCTCGGCGCAGCCGATTTTCAGACCAGACCGGTCAAGGGGCCGCCCGCATCAAAGGAAAGCGGCATCTGGGCGGCGATCGCCTATTCGAGCGCCGACCAGAAGCACGGCTTCTTCTGGGGCGCCGACAAGCGGCAGGAGGCGGCGGATCTGGCTCTCGCGCATTGCCGGCGGGCTGGAGGCGACGAATGCGTCGTCGTGAGCGTCTTTCGCAATCATCGCCATTGGGACGATGATGATCGCACCGGCTTCCCCTACCATCACTGCGGCGCGCTCGCCGTGGCCGAGGGCAAGGGCGAGCGCATCACGCCGTGGAGCGCAAAGGCCGCGTCGACGCGCCAGCAGGCCGAGGATCGAGCTGTGCAGGCTTGCGAGCGGATAGGCACGCGGTGTGTCGTGCGCGAATGGGTGTGCACCTGACGCGATGCTCGAAGAAACGGGTTGGGTCGCCTGCGATAAAACCATTTCGACCCTGCCACGCTCGACGCAGTCGGTCGCATGGGCGGACGGGGCTACGCGACGACGCGCGACTTGCGACGCTGCGCGGCGAGCTCGGCACGATCTTCGCTTAGACCGGGCGGCAAGCCCTTGGCGGGGTTACAAAAACGAACACTCCCGAAGCGGGCTCGCGGGAGTGTCTGCATCGGTGGTTGCGAGGGCACGCAACTACCGATTCCAGCATTCGTTAGCAGCGGCGATCTGACGCCAATAGCCCCTTCCGCAGGATTGAGTTCGAACCTTTTGGCGCGCCATTTCGGTCATACCGATACAGAACTGCGAACACTCGGCCGCCCAAGGAAGGATGCGCGGGAAGGGAGCGCTCCATAGCGCCGCTCTGCAACTATTTCCCAACGGGGCCGGATCGCGCCAGAAGCGGATGCTGGAGGCGTGCCTGGGAGCGGATGTTCGATTCGAACGTGCTTTTCGTCGTTCATGGAGAGACTCTCCAGACGCAGGAAAAGCCGAGATGTCAGGCGGAGGAACTCGCATTGGCTGGGGCCTCGGCACGGCGCCAATTGCACCCGCCGTGATAACCGAACCGAGCATGCTTTAACGCAACAAATGTGGAGGCGCCGGGGTCGGCGCGCTCCACATCTTCAGCTGTCAGCGAATACTATCGAGTACTCACTTAGCCTCCGCTGATTGGGCAACGCAGGCCGCTTTTAGACAATAGAGGGTCGGGTCTCGAAACTCGATCGGATCATTGTCTACCATCAGACGTGCCATGTGCCCCGCACTTAGTCAATACAGAATCGAATTGACTCATGAATCATTCTCAATCGGATTGGTGGACAAATTCCATTATCTGAACAACTGGCTTTGGCCCGTCTCCGCCCCAACTCGATCTGGATGATAGCTACCCCCAAGCCGCTCCCCGCAAACGGGATACGGATCCGGGAGGTTGCGGCACAGCAAGCTGCGGGTCGATGAAGATCGAGTGGCGATAACAATGCTGATCAAGCCGGTGCCGGAGAGGAATGCCGCCAGAAAAAAAGCCCCGGGTTTCCCCGGGGCTTCCGACTAGGATCGCGAGAGGCGATCAGAAGTCGCGCTGGATGCGCAGGCGGCCGGCGACCGAGTCTTCCGACTTGATGCCGAGGACCGCGCTGCGAGCAGCGGCGTTGCTCACGCTGCCGACCGGCGAACGGATATCGAGGTGCGAGTAGAGCACTTCGACGCCGATATCCAGGCCGGAGACCGGCGACCAGATCAGGTTACCAGCGAGGATGAGCTCCTTCGGATCAGCCGAGCGAGCGGTGAGACCACCGAAAGCAACCGCCGCCGCGTCGAGGTACTTGAACTTCACCTCGGAGTACGAACCGAAGATCTCGGTGCGCAGGGTGGGGGTCCAGAAGTGGCGGAACGCCGCGACGACCGACCAGCCGGTCGAGTTGTCGACATTGCCGGTGACCGGGTTCAGCGCGGCATCAGCCAGCACCAGACCGCCGATGCGGCCGAGACCCAGGCTGCCCGGGCTCCAGCCGAGATAGCCGAGAGCGCCGTCAGCATAAGCAGCCTGCAGCCAGAAGGCGTCGCCAGCGGCGAGCATCGGCAGGTTGATCTTCACGCCACCCTGGATGGCCCAGACCATCTCGTCGCCGTCGACAGCGCCGAGAGCCGCAGCCGTGGCGTACTTACGCTGGCCGACAGCGCCGGACAGCTGAGCCGAACCCCAGCCCTGATCGACGCGCAGCGACGCGATCAGATCCGGGTAGTCCTGACCCTGGACGACGGCCGCAGCAGCGGCGCCGCCGACCAGCGGGTTGAAGGCCGCGCCCGGCAGCTCGCGGCCGGACGTGCCCGAGGTGCGGTCTTCCGCCGAGATCGTGGCCGAGAAGCCCGAACCGAAGGTGGCGGTGTAGGCCAGCAGGTTGACGCGCGTATCCGACGTGCGAACCGAGTTGAAGCCGAGGTCGTTGGCATAGAAGTCGAAGAACGACTGAGCGCGACCAGCGGTGATCGGGCCGAACTGGACGAAGGCCAGGTCGAGCAGCGAGCCGGTGGAGGTCGACGAAGCGCCGCGGACGAAGCCCGGGACAGTCGCGCCGACGTTGAACGGGGTGATGCCGCCGGCGCCGTAGATGCCGGTGTTGTTGGTCAGCTCGTAGCGGATGAAGGTGCGCAGCGTGCCGTAGGCGGTCGCGGTGCGGACGTCGATGTTCAGACGGCCACGGGCGCGGGTGCCGTAGGCATCCTGGTAGTCGCTGTAGCGGCTGCCGACAGCGTACTCGGCGCGAACGCGGCCCGAGATGCGCAGGCAGGAGTCGGTGCCCGGGATATAGAAGAAGCCGGCACCGTAGGCGGTGCAGACGCGAACGTATTCGACCGGAGCGGCCTTCCGCGAAGGAAGATCGGCGGCCTGAGCCCCGGCGACCGCGGCGATGCCGGCGGCGGAACCGAGGAGGAGGCTCTTGACGAGCTTCATTTGATAAACCTCCAAAAAGTTAAGTCGGAGCGACACCATGTTGCCGCATTGAACCGCCTGTCGCTGACGTAGGCGCACTTTCTGGATACAATGTTGACATAAATCCGATCAATCTGAATATCAGATCCAGACTCTCTTACGCGACAGATGTTGCATTTTTGGCACTGGCGCTGCGCCGGGCGAATCCGCAATCCTGTATCTCATCGCGCCATTGAATCGATTGGAAAAGCCTCGACATACGCGGCGACTGTGCGGATGACTTGTCCGCCGAGCCGAGGGCGCGATGCTGCGCCAATCGCATGAGTGCGCTCATGCGATCGAAACCGCGCCAGCATGAAATATGATCTGCTTCAGGGAACAATAATCCCGATCGTCGTTCCCATCATTGAGATTCCTGCGAAATAAGAAATAGATCGAGCGAGTAAGATCGCGCGAGTCAGGCCTCAGAGAAGACGTTTGCGGTGGATCGTTACCGCGACGCGGGCAAGTCCTGATAGCATTGCGTCCAGAGGACGGGGCTTTTGGACGGGAACCGAGCCCGCAATCCTTTTAAAGCAATCCGGATGCAGCCCAGAATAACCTTGTCCCCTGTGAACAAGGGGCTTTTCTGGCCTGCCAATCATGATAACGTGATCGTGAAAGGGGCAGACTGCACGCGGCTTCCTGGGCAACCAGGCGAGCTGATGTGGTCTATTACGGCAATCAGGATCTGATGAATCGACAGAACGAGAGCTTTCTCTCACCAGCGCTCTCTCGGATGCCCGCGGAAGCACTTCGTGTTGTGCCACTGAGCGGTGTCGAGGCTCAAATTTATGCGCGGCTCTGGCGTTGCGTTGCCGAACGAAAGCTTCGTCCGGGCACAAAACTGAACGAGAGCATTATAGGAGATGTTTTCGGCGTCAGCCGCACGGTTGTTCGCAAGGTTCTTAACATCCTAGAACAGGAGGGGGTGGTTCACCTTCCACAAAACCGCGGCGCATTCATTGCCGTCCTGGACCTGTCGGACGCACGCTCGACGCAGGAAGTGTTCGCGATGACGGTTACGCATCTGGTGACCCAATTGGTGCATTCAGACGTTGTCATTTCCGATGAGCATCGTGCTTTGCTGGATGAGCACATCAAGGTGCAGTCTGAGTTCGATTCGTCAGGCAATCACGATCGAGCTCTTCAGCTAAGAGCAGAGTTTTGGATTCTGCTGGCTGGAGTCTACGGCAATGTGCTGTTGACGCACCTGTTAGCCCGCCTTGCCGTCAGATATGTTCTCGCACAATCGTTTTTTGACAGAAGCGGCCTCCTATCGGCCGATGCTCGGTTTCAATCCTTGCTCATCAAACGAATCGCGGAAAAGGAATCGGAAAAAGCCCTTTCCATGATCGGAGAATTTCTTGGCCTGCTACGCAAGTCCTTGATTACGGATCGTGAAAGCGAGGACGTCGACCTGAGATCGCTGCTATCCGCCAATGGCGGCGGCGCTCGCTCCATTTGCATCAATTAGGCTGGGATTTTGCACGAAAATTTCTGCTTGAAGGGCCGCCCCTGCAGATGGCCTGCCTCTCTGGAGTGTCCTGTTTTCCATCCAATACATGGTCGGCTTTGCGCCAGAAGCGGTCATTGAGCCACGGTCGGAAAGCGGACGCTCAAACCGATTCGTTCGAAAGAATTTTGCGGTCCAGATCAAGAATTGCGGCGGATGGGCTTTCTCATGCCGTTTCGCGCCCGAGCGTCTCGGTCGAAGACAATTCAATTACGTAATGCTGTTGTGACCGCGGCGAAAAACGCGTCGCCCCGGCCATTCTTCGCGCGCGCGGGAGTGCCGTTTTCCAAAGCTGCGGATGCCGGCCTGGACGATCAGGCGCGAGGACGCGGTGCAGCGCTGGCCGGTGGAGAAGAAGGCGCCGTTGACCGCGATCTCGACGGCGACCTTCAGATCGGCGTCGTCGAGCACGACGAGCGGGTTCTTATGAAGTTCAGACAAGCGGCACATCTTGCTACTCGACCTAGCCGTCGGGCGACCCCGGGCTCAAAAAAGGCTTACGCCGGCTTGATTGATGCGTGGGGTCGACCGGCACCCCCGTCAGCGGAGTGGACACGCAACGAGGGTCTGCCCTCAATGCGCGCGGCGAGCGAAATCCGGCACTATTCAGAAAAGCGCACGGAAATCCGGCCTAGCTGCGAAATACGAGTTTCCAACAGCCCAGCGGCGCGGATCGGCAGGACGCCGCAAAGGCTCCCCGTGGTCACGAGCTGTCCCGCCTTCAATCCTCCGAGATTGTCGCTTTGCGCGTTTGCATAAGCCAGCAATGGCAATAACGGATCTCCCGCGGGATGGGATGCAGGGGCCTCATAGAGAGGCTGTCCGTTCAGCATCACGTCGCATGCGAGGCCATTGATCTCGCTGAGGGCGGAGAGCGGGACGCTTTCGCCAACGACATACCCCCTATTTCCGAGATTATCCGCGAGAAAGGACAGGAATGGCACGCTGGCCGCGCTGTCGAACCGTCCGCCGATGACCTCGATTCCAAGCACGACGTTCTCGATCGCATCAAGAATATCGCAGCGCTGATAAGCCCCGGTCTCACGCCTTGGAAGATCTTGACGGAGGTGAACCGCGAGCTCGACCTCTATGGTGCAGTCGGGGAACAGGGAAATCTCCGCCGCGTCGGGATATAGATACAAGAGCGGGGCGGCGACCGGCAATTGCTGCGGCCCTATCGCCACTTTCCAGCCACCCACGGGTCGAGCAAGCCGCTCCTGCACCGAGGCCTGTACCTGCATGGCACTCACTGGACTGTGCGGCACCGGCATCGAGGGGGAAGCAACCCTCTTTCCAGTCAGATGGGCGCGGACCAGCTCATCTGCGAAAGATTGGTTTTCGGAAGGGCGCGAATGCTCAAGAGCCATTCTGACCTCTTTGCCTATGGCCTATCCAGGCCGATGACGACACGGAGAGTTGACTGCTCGCGCTGTGCTCCGATCGATGAGCGATCGCACTGACACTGCAGCAGGAGGGATCGCTCACCGCGGAGATGTGATCAGGCTGCGTCAGCGATGACGGTCTGCCTCTGTTCGCCCAGTCCCTCGATGCCGAGCGTGATGACTTGCCCGGGGCGCAGATAGGCGGGAGGCTTCATTCCCTGGGCGACGCCAGCCGGCGTTCCCGTGATGATCACGTCGCCGGGGTGAAGCGTCATGAGCCCGCTGAGATAGCTCACGATTTGAGCGACGCTGAAGATCATGTTCGCGGTCGTGCCGTCCTGGCGCCGGACGCCATCGACATCGAGCCAAAGCCGCAGCGCCTGAGGGTTCGGGACCTCGTCAGCGGTGACGAACCAAGGCCCGATCGGCCCGAAGGTGTCGCAGCTCTTGCCCTTGGTCCACTGACCGGTGCCCTCGCTCTGCAGCGCCCGTTCAGACACGTCATTGGCGAGGAAGTAGCCCGCGACATGGTCGAGGGCACGCGCCTCCGACACATATTTTGCCTTGGTTCCGATCACGACCCCCAACTCGACCTCCCAGTCGAGCTTGGTGGACCCGCGGGGCTGGACGATGTTGTCGTTGGGGCCGACGATCGCGCTCGTCGCCTTCATGAACACGACGGGCTCGGCGGGCGCCTGGTTGCCCGTCTCTCGCGCGTGATCGATGTAATTGAGCCCGATGCAGATGAACTTGCCCACGCCGCTGAGGCAGGGGCCGATCCGATCGACCTGCTCAATGACAGGCAGCGTTTTGGGGTCGCGCGCTGCAATCCGTCGAAGTCCATCGGGGGTCACGGTCGCGCCGTTGACGTCCTGAACGACCCCGCTGAGATCCCGGATCGTGCCGTCGCTTTCGAGAAGAGCAGGCCGCTCCCCGCCCGCCGGTCCGTAGCGAAACAACTTCATATGTGACTCTCCATGAACTGCGGGTGGGCAGGAATGCCCGTCCCACCCGCCTGGCCTTGTGGTGCGATCACTGCGCCTTGGTCAGCGCCTCGTCGTAGCGCTTGACGACTTCCGCATAGGCGTTTTCGGGCGTCTCATCCTTCAGCACCATCCTCTGGAAAGCTTCGCCAAGGATGGTGTGGAAGGTCGACAGAATGGGCGAATAAGAGACCGCCTGGCCGCGCTGACTGACCAGTTCGGCCCAGCGCTTCTGGTTCGCAGCGGCTTCGCTCTGCAGATAGGGCGCGGTATAGGTCGACTTCCTGGAAACCACCTCGCCGCCCTCGGCCGCGATCACCTGCGCCTCCGGGGAGATGACGAACTTCATGAAGGTCCAGGCGGCATCCTGCTTCTTGGAATTCTTGTTCAGGGCGATCGAATAGCTGTAGACGGTCTGCTTGTCCGACGGCATGTAGGACGGGGCCGGGGCCCAGGCCAGATCGTCTCCTGCTCCTTGCGTCTGGACCGTCTTGAAGCGGTACAAGCCGAAATTCGTCATCGCGATCGTGCCGGACCGAAGGCCGTCATGGACCTCGTTGATCCCCATCTGCGCGCTGCGCAGCGACGTCACCTTACATTTGGTGAACAGGTCCTTGATGGTCGCTCCGGCGCGGATGAAGTTCTCTTTCGAGAACGCGATCTTGCCGTCCGGCGCGAAGTAACGCCCGTCCGAGCCCACGAGCATTGTGCTGAGGAAGAACTCCGCGAGGCTTTGGGCACCACCAATGCCGCCGGTCGCGCCGAGCGGGACGGCGAAACCGTTGATGTTCGGCTGCTTGAACTTTGGTCCAGCCGCGCAGACCTCCTCCCACGTCGTCGGCGGCGTCACGCCCGCTTCCTGAAGGGCGCCCTTGCGGTAGACCAGGATCGGGATGCGGAAGTCCTGGGGGAGGCCGTAGAGCTTGCCGTCGATCTGCGCCGTCGAGAGCGGCAGCAACCAGTCGTCATCCGGAATCCCATCCTTTTTGACGAGGTCGTTCAACGCCAGGAGATTGCCCGTGGCCGCGTATTCGGGAAGACCGAAGCTGACGACCCGGATGACGTCGGGCGTTTCGCTGCGGGATTTGACCGCCCTTGTTACCGTCTGGCCCGTGGGATCGACCAGAAGACGAATTTTGATGTCCGGGTGCTTGCTCTCGAAAGCCTGAATCATCTTCGTCTGGGCTGCAGACCGAGGATCATTGGCATTATTGGGGTCGAGGAACGTCGAGTAGACGATTTCCGTCGCTTGGGCGGCGGCGCGCTCCGTGAAGGAAGCGGATACGCCGGCGCAGACGGTCAATGCGACTGCTGCCTTGATCAATGTGCGTCGTGACGTAGCGCTCATGAGTGTTTCCCCTCTCTCTCGTTGGTAATTCTGGCGCGCGGGTAAGAATTCCTGCCGATCAGCCTTTCACAGCCCCTGCCGTAAGGCCGGAGATGAACCACTTCTGAACCAGACCGAACATGAGAATGACCGGCATGGATGCGATGACGACGAAGGCCATCATGTAAGACCACGAGATGCCGACCGCGTCGAAGACCTGGTTGACCAGCGCAACCTGAAGAGTCCGCTTGGCGACCTCGGGCGCAAAGACGGCAACCGTGATGTAGTCGTTCCAGGTCGTGACGATGCCGATGGTTGCGACTGCGGCGATGCCCGGCCGGATCAGCGGAAGGATGAGGTGCCAGATGATCTGAAAGCGGTTTGCGCCATCCATGAAGGCGGAGTCTTCAATCTCCACAGGAACGGCTTCGACGAAGTTCGCAATGAACCACACCGTCTGGGGAATGATCCTCGCCGACAGGATGATCGTCACGACGATCCCGCTGTTGAGCAGCCCGATCGAGTCGAGCAGGTAGAACGTCGGGACCAGGAGCGCGACGCCCGGCACCATCGAGGTTGCCAGAATCGTCAGCATCAGAGTGCGCTTGCCTTTGAACGAGAAGCGCGCGGCTGCGTAGCCCGCGGGGATCCCGACCAGCAGGGCGAGAGCCACGGCGCCAACGGAATAGGCGACGGAATTCCAGAAATCCCGAAGGAACGACTGGTCGCGAAACACTTTGAGGTAGTTTTCCAATGTCGCAGTGCTGGGCCAGAGCGTCGGCGGCACGGCCACGGCTTCGACTTCGGTCTTGAACGAAGTCGCCAGGGCCCACGCCACAGGCCCGAGCACAATGACCGCAAAGATGAAGGACAGGAGGATTGCGGGGATTCGCCCATTCGGGCGACCGGAGGATATGGCGGCGCTCATATGACAGATCCTATCCAGTGACGCGGCCAGTAAGCCGGGTGTAGACCACACCGAGCGCAACGTTGATCAACAGAACAACGATGGAGACGACAGCCGTGGGCCCAATATTGACGGCCTGAACGGTTCCGCGGAACGCCTCGAAGCTCAATGTCGTCGTTGAACCCAATGGACCGCCGCCAGTCATGACGATAATCAGCGTCATGAGGGTCAGGTACATGATCGACAGGGTCAGTGCAGTGCTGCCCAATGTCGGAAGGATGTGCGTCAGGGTGACATAGCGAAACTTGACGAGCGCCCCGCCGCCGTCAATTTCCACGGCTTCGTAAAGCTCCTTGGGAATTGACTGCATGGCAGCGGTGGCCATGACCATCACATAGGGAAAGGACCACCATGCGGTGACGATGATGATCAGGGGCAATGCGAGGCCCGGATCACCCAACATGAGACCAGGCTCGATCCCCACGGCCTGCATCAGGTAGGGAATAGGCCCGAATGACGGGTTCAGCAGCCAAAGCCATATGCTGCCCACGACCGACATCGACAGCGTCCAGGGGAACAGAATGAACACCCGCAGGACCGAACCGGTCGCGCCGGCGTTGTTCAGCACGAGGGCTGCGGCCATCCCGAGAACCACCGCGCCAGCGAGCGATCCGACGACGTAGGCCAGCGAGACAAACACCGTGTTCCAGAACGCCGACGAGCCGAAGACCTCGTAAAAATTCGCCAGGCCTACGAACCCTGTGAGCTCGTAGTACCGCGTTTTCTGGAAGCTCAACCAACCAACGAAGAACGTCGGATAGAGCGTAACCAGAAACAGGACGACGATCGCTGGCGCGAACCAGAGATAGGGGATCCACGAAAAGCGAGCTCGGCTCTGCGTGTCCGACGTGTCGCCAAGAAGACCAGCCCCGGGAGTGGCGGTCGCGGCCTGTGTGTGGCTTGCTGACATTTCAGTTCCGTATGAGTTCTCTCGACCACGGCTGCATTCGCGATGCCGCCAGGGAGCAAAGTCTTCGGTACTTAGGAAAGGCGGCGGCCATCCTGTTCGCTGAACACGTGAACCCGCGAAACATCCGGCCTGACCCGAATGATGTCGCCCGGCTGCGGCAGATCTGAATCCCGAAAAATGCAAACGATGCTCTGGGACCCGTGACGCGCAATGACCTGCGTCTCAGCCCCCGTCGGTTCGACGACGGCCACAGTGAGAGCCAGCCCGCCGTCGCTCCTGACGAGATGCTCGGGCCGGACGCCGTAGACGGCGCCGGACGACAGATGCTCCAAGCCGGCCGGCAGGGTCAGAACCGACCCATCTTCCAGAAGGAACCGACCTCGCTCGCAGCGGCCCTTCAGGAAGTTCATCGCGGGCGATCCGATGAAGCCAGCCACAAACATGTTGGCGGGGTTGTTGTAGAGCTCTAGCGGAGCGCCGACCTGCTCGACAATTCCATCATGCATGACGACGATCTTGTCGGCCATGGTCATGGCCTCGACCTGATCGTGGGTTACGTAAACGGTCGTGGTCTTGAGGCGCTGATGCAGCTCCTTGATCTCGGTGCGCATCTGCACGCGGAGCTTGGCATCGAGGTTCGACAGCGGTTCGTCGAAGAGGAAGACCTGGGGATCTCTAACGATGGCGCGCCCCATGGCGACGCGCTGCCGCTGGCCGCCCGAAAGTTCGCGCGGATAGCGATCAAGCAGCTTGGTCAGGCTGAGGATTTCCGCCGCGCGCTTGACGCCCGCTTCACGCACGTCCTTCGGAGCCTTTTTGAGCTTCAGCGAGAAGCCCATATTCTCCGCGACGGTCATGTGGGGGTACAGCGCGTAGTTCTGGAACACCATCGCGATGTCGCGCTCCTTCGGTGGAACGCTGTTCACCGTCCTGCCGCCGATCCGGATCTCCCCGCCTGAGATATCCTCGAGGCCGGCGATCATCCGCAGCAAGGTCGACTTTCCGCATCCGGACGGCCCGACCAACGTCACGAACTCACCGTCGCGAATGTCGACCGTTACGCCGTGGATGACAGCGGCGGTGCCATAGGCCTTTCGGACCGCGTTGAGCTCAACATTAGCCACTCGTTTCCTCCCTCGGCCTCTGAGCGGCCATTTTTTTGGTTGGCCAGGACCTGGCTGTTAATGGAACGATATTCCGTTAGCATGCTGAATGTCAATTCGAACCTCTCGCGCCGCGCACCCCTGCGGCACGAATCATAAAATATATAACATTATCAATATTTTATGGCGATTACGCCGTGGTCGCCTGCCTGACGGAGGAGGCAATTCGGTACGGCCAGAGGGCAGAAAGCTCCTGTGCAGCGGCCTTTACCTGCTCCCCCACTCGTGGAACGACAAGGGGGGAAAAGCGATGGATCGGGCCGGCAACACTTACGGTGCCCACGACCTGCTCGCCGACGCGGATTGCAGCCGCCACGGCGGCAACGCCCGGCTCGGCCTCTTCGATCGCAGTGGCCCAGCCTCGCTCCTGCGTCTCGTCCAGGGCAGCCGAGAAAGTCTGCTTCGTCGTGATGACCCGAGGACCTCCCTTGTCCGATGTCCCCAGCCCGCTGGCGACGGCTCGGGCGAGGGCCTCGTCGCGATCGAGCGTCGCCAGCCAAGCTTTACCATTGGCCGTCATATGAAGGGGAACTTTTGCGACAAGCTCCGGCTGGTATATCAATCCTGTTCTGGCGCCTTGCGAATGAGCAATCCAGGTTAGTCCGTCAGGATCGACGATAGCGATCCTGCCAAGACCTTCCGTTGTGCTTGCCAATCGATCGAGAATGGGCTGGCAAATGTCCGGAATACGCGTCCCGACCAGAAGGCGCTGGCCAACCACGGCCAAGCGCAACGACAGGCGGTAGAAGCCGCTATCGGCGTCCTGCTCGGCCCATCCGAGGTCGCACAGGGTGGTGACAAGCCGATGCGCCGCACTTTTCGGCACATCCAGGCGGCGGCTGATCTCTCCGAGCGGCATCGCGCCGGCATTCTCGCTCAGCAGGGTGATGAGGTCGAAGCAGCGTTCGACGAGGGATTTGACAAGCCGCATGGCACCACTGTAGCAAGAGGTTGTTGGAACGACATTCCATTAGCACGATCCGCTGGTTTTCGCAAACTTCGCGGCCCGATAACCCGCCAAGGAAGCCTGGGAGCCACCATGAGGTCAATTCAGCAGGACCTGTCGGGAAAGATCGCCGTGGTCACCGGCGCCGGCCGCGGATTGGGAAAAGCCATCGCCGACGTGCTCGCCGGCCGTGGCGCTCATGTGGTCGTCAACGATCTCACGCTCGAACTGGCCGAAGAGGCAGCCGCCTCCGCGCGGGCTCGAGGCGAGAGCGCCAGTGCGATCGCTTTTGACGTAGCCGACCCGAACCAGGTCGAGATTGCCTTCCGAAGGATCCGGGGGGATCACGGCCGGGTCGACATCCTGATCAATAACGCCGGCATCGGCGATTTTGTGAGCTTTCCAGAAATCACCCCCGAAAAATGGGACCGGATGCTCAACATCCATCTGAAAGGCTCGTTCAATTGCTGCCAGGCCGTGCTCGCCGGCATGAAGGAGCAGAAGTACGGGAAGATCGTCAACATCAGTTCCGTGGCCGGAAAGCGCGGCGATTTTATCGGCAATGCGCATTACACCGCTGCCAAGGCTGGGATTATCGGCCTGACGAAGTCCCTCGCGCTCTACGCCGCCCCGTTTGGCATCAACGTCAATGCCATCGCGCCGGGATTGGTTGCCACGGAGCTCAGCGATGAGATGAGCAGCGAGATGAAGGCGACGACCATCTCGCGCATTCCCGCCGGCCGCCTTGGTCGCCCAGAGGAGATCGCGCGGGCCACGGCTTTCCTCGTGTCTGACGACGCGAGCTACGTCTTCGGAGAGACCTTAAGCGTCAATGGCGGCTCCTACATGGATTGAGTGCCTCGACACCCGGGTTGTCACGGAGCTTCCGATGAAGATCGCCATATTTGACGTCAGCCACTGGCATTTCCCACTGTATCTCTCGCCGCTGGGAGACCCTGGCATCGAGGTCGTGGGGATCTCGGACAGTGAAGCGTTTGCCGGCACTCGTTTCGCGCAACAACTGAACTGCAAGCTCTTCGACTCCAATGAAGAGCTTCTCGAAGAGGAATTCGACTTTGCCCTGGTGTTCAGCCGTCATTCCAGGATGGCGGGACTGGCCGAGCGGCTCATCGAGCGTGGTATTCCGTTTCTGATCGAGAAGCCCTGCGGGCTCGATCTGCAGGAAGTTCGTCGAATCCGGCAATTGGCGGAGCAGCGCGGCGTCTATGTCAGCGTTCCCTTCATCAATCGTGTGAGCGACTGGGCCGCGCGGCTGTCGCCCGCCGAAGGCTTTACGCCGGAGGGCTTTCAGCACCTCTCGTTCCGGTTCGTCGTTGGGCCGGTCGAGCGCTATGAGCGAAATGGGTGCGGCTGGATGCTGGATAAGCAGCAGGCTGGCGGTGGGTCACTGCTGAATGTCGGCATCCATTTCATCGACCTGATCGCGACTCTGACGGGCGCCCCGATCACTCACGTTTCAGCCCAGGCACGCACATATCGACCCGACGTCACGGTCGACGAGCAGGCTGTGCTCACCTGTCAAACTGCGGCAGGCCAGATCGGAGTGATCGAGACGGGCTACCTGTATCCGTCGACGGCAGAGGATCAGCGCGACTTCGCGTTCTCCATCTCGCACAGCACCTCCTACATACGGGGTTATGCCGACCAACTTTATCTGAAGGCACACGATCAGGCGGCGGGACAGTCCACGACGGTCGAGTACAACACCGACGCTTATTACCCGGTGTTCCTGAGGCGCAGCTGGGCAGATCTGGCCGAGGGGCGGCCGCCTTTCGCAGGTCTGCGCGAAGCCGAACACGCGATGGCTGTCCTTGAGGCAGCATACCGTTCCGCAGCCAATGGCGGCGCCCCCCAAACAGTCGAGCATGCCCCATAGGGCCCCTCCCCCCGAGCGGCTTTGACCCGCTGCGATGCTGAGCGCGTTCGTCGACCCCTGAGATCGATCGAGCCGAACGGGAAACAGACGAAAGAGGAAACACCCATGTCGTTGTCAGGATCCGGCGTCATCGCGATTTGGAACGATATCACTGACGAGGGGCGCGCCAATTTCTACGAATGGCACGACCGCGAGCATATTCCGGAGCGGGTCGGCATACCCGGCTTTCTGCGCGGGCGCCGCTATATCGCCTTGTCGGGAACGCCGGAGTACTTCACGCTCTACGAGGTTGAAGACAAGTCCGTGCTCACCGGAGCGGACTATCTGGCGCGATTGAACAGCCCGACCGAGTGGACCACACGTTCGGTCCAGCACTTCAGGAACACCGCTCGCTCGCTGTGCGATGTCGAGGTCTCGCTCGGCGCGGGGTCGGGTGGTTTCATCGGGACGATCCGCTTCGATTGCGAACCAGGCCAGGATCCGAAAATTCTCAAGACGGTCTCCGAAGCGATCCTGCCCGAGGTGGCGAAAACAGCCGCGATCTCCGCAGCGCATATCTGCCGGGCCGATGAGAGCGCGAGCAACGTCAAGACAGCCGAGCAGCGCGGGCGCGCCGCAAACATGGTTCCTCGTTGGGTCCTAATCGTGGAAGGAGCCACGCAGGAGGCGGTCGAGCATGTCCTGTCCACTCATCTGAGCCCCGCGGTGCTGGCTGATCTGGGCGCTCAGGAAGCCCTGCAGGGAGTCTACCGCCTGCAATTCGACCTCGTCGGCAACCGATGAGGCCAAATCGCCGCCCTTAGGGCGCCAGGGCCGGCTCCCAACGATACGGCCCAACCAGCAAGAACGGCGCGCCCTGCCACGGTCGACGCGCGGTTTCACACACAGGAAGCCGGGACGATGCACCCAGTGATACGCCTTCACACCGACGATAACGTCGTCATTGCGCGCACGGCGTTGCTGGCTGATACGCCCATTGCGGACGGGGTCGGAACCTCCGTTCGCATTCCTGCAGGACACAAGACCGCTGCGCGCCCGATCGCTCAAGGCGAGCCCGTTCGCCGCTACAATCAGGTGATCGGCTTTGCGACCACCGCTATCGCCCCTGGAGACCATGTCCATGTTCACAACATGGGAATGGGCGATTTCGCGAAGGACTATGCCTACGGCCGAGACGCAAAGCCCACGGATTATGTCGAAGTCCCCGCCACCTTCGAGGGCATTCGCCGCCCGGACGGCCGCGTCGCGACCCGCAACTACATCGGCATCCTCACCTCGGTGAATTGCAGCGCCCATGTCGCAGGGCTCGTGGCCGATGCATTCAAGCGGCATCCCCTTCTCGGGATCGAGCCGCTCGCCGACTATCCGCATGTCGATGGCGTCGTTGCGCTCACGCACAAGACCGGCTGTGGCATGGCCGAAGGAGAGCCCCTGCAGCTTCTGCGGCGCACGCTCGCCGGCTATGCGCGCCACCCCAATTTCTCTCACATCGTCGTGCTCGGGCTCGGCTGCGAGGTGAACCAGATCAGCGGGATGCTGAAGGAGCACAATCTGACCGACCGCATCCGCAACATGGACATTCAGGCCATGGGCGGCACCCGCAAGACGGTGGAGGCTGGCATGGATTTCGTGCGGGAGGTTCTCGCCGATGCGAACCATGTGCATCGGGAGACCGTTCCCGCAAGCGAGCTCAAGATCGCACTGCAATGCGGCGGCTCGGACGGTTATTCTGGCGTCTCGGCCAATCCTGCCCTTGGCGTCGCAAGCGATCTCGTCGTGCGCAATGGCGGCACGGTGATCCTGTCGGAAACGACGGAAACATACGGCGCCGAGCATCTCTTCACCCGTCGCGCCGTCAGCCGGGAGGTCGGCGAGAAGCTGGTGAGCCTCATGTCCTGGTGGGAGGACTACACCCGCAAGCACGGGGCGGAGATCAATGCGAACCCGTCTCCTGGCAACAAGGCCGGGGGGCTGACGACGATTCTCGAAAAATCGCTCGGTGCGATGGCCAAAGCCGGCAGCACCAACCTCGTGGACGTGATCCAATACGCGGAAGCCGTGACCGCGAAGGGGTTCGTGTTCATGGACACGCCGGGCTTCGATCCGGTCGCGGCGACCGGTCAGGTGGCCGGCGGCGCAAACGTGGTGTGCTTCACCACCGGGCGCGGCAGCGTATTTGGCTGCAAGCCGGCGCCGTCGATCAAGATCGCCACCAACACTCCTCTCTACCGGCGCATGGAGGAGGACATGGACGTCAATTGCGGCACGATCCTCGAGGGCGAGGAGACCGTACCGGAATCCGGGCAGCGGATCTTCGACCT
This sequence comes from Allobosea sp. UNC402CLCol, assembly GCF_000745475.1. Lineage (GTDB taxonomy): Bacteria > Pseudomonadota > Alphaproteobacteria > Rhizobiales > Beijerinckiaceae > Allobosea > Allobosea spartocytisi. Next base: position 11,298 of record NZ_JQJJ01000017.1, on the reverse strand, counting down.
CATTCTGCGGGTCGCCTCCGGCGAGCGCACCAAGAGCGAGCTGTTCGATTTCGGATCGGCCGAGTTCGCTCCGTGGCCGCTCGGCGTCACCGTCTGAATAGCGGGCATGACGGATGTCGAGAGAGATCGCCACGACGCGATCTGGACCCTGCACCAAACGCCACAAGCCCCGGGATTGGATGGGCTTCGCGGCGACGAGACCCGATTTTAACAGGAGGAACGATCGATGAGAGCCTTGGTGAGCGGCGGAAGCCGCGGGATCGGAGCGGCGGTTTGCCTGCGCATCGCTGAAGCCGCCCTTGCGAGAGGCGAGCGTCCGAAGATCGCAGTCTGTGGTCGAGAGGATTCTGAACCGCAGGAGGAGGTTGCCCGTGCGGTGCGGGAGATGGGGGGCGAGGCCGTCGCTTTGTCCGGAGATCTCAGCGGTGTCGACGCTGCCGCCAAGCTTGTGGAAGCGACGGTGGCAGCTTTCGGCGGGCTCGACGCTCTCGTCTGCAATGCCGGCGTCGCGAGCCCCGGGAAAATCTGTGACCTGTCGGTTGCCGAATGGGACAGGATGTTCGACATCAACCTTCGCGGCGCCTGGCTGCTCGCCAAGAGTTCCTACCCTCATCTGAAAGCAAGCCGCGGCGCAGCCTGCTTCACGTCTTCGATGTCAGGGCAGGTACCGCACGAGGGATCGGGCGCCTACAGCCCGACCAAGGCTGCGCTCAGGATGCTTGCGCAAACGCTCGCCCTGGAATGGGCGCCAGACGGAATTCGCGTCAACGTCGTTTCCCCCGGCATGACGCACACCCCCATGTCAGCGAAGATGTACGCCGACCCCGAGATCAAGAAGGCAAGAGAGGCGCTGATCCCGCTTTCCCGGATCGGTGACCCGAAAGATATCGCCAATGCGATCGAATTCATGATCAGCCCGCTATCGAGTTACATCACGGGTCAGGATCTCTGCGTCGACGGTGGTTTTACCAAGTCGATTCTCAGCCACATTCCTGGCCGCCCGAGCTCAACGCCTCAAGGCGCTTGACCGAGGATTTATTGGCTCAATCGCCTCAAGAGGCTGAGATCAACTGTTGTTGTCAGCCTCTTGAGATCGGATCGGTCCAGTCCGTCCTCAAAAAAACAACGAGCGTCTAGGGAGTTCTTATAAAATGATCATCAATACGTTTTCATACATCTGGTCCGCGACGGCGGTGGATGCGATGTGCGAGCTTACCCGGCACGGCTACCATGTGTTCGAGGTGCCGATCAGTTCGCCGCATTGTTGGCCGGACGAGATGACGCGGGCGGTGCGTTCGGACGGAAAGAAGCGTTTGCAGGATTGCGGCGCGAGCGTGCGGTGTCTCAACGCCGGTGGCTTCGATATCAACCTCGCTAGCCCCGCAGCCAATATGAGACGCAAGAGCACGGATCATATCAAGGCTGTGATCGAGCTGGCCTACGATTGGGGCGCAGCCGAAGTGGTCATCTCGCCGGGCACAAGGCGCCCGATGATTTCTCCATCGCTTCCGAAGACTTTTGGCTGGCTGTACGAAAGCTTGGACGTTCTGTTGCCGCGGGCCGAGCAGGCTGGCGTCCGCCTCTTGTTCGAAAACACGCCCTATTGCTTCAGGCCGACATTCGATGAAATGCTCGGGCTCGTAAAAGACGTTAACAGTGAAAATCTGAAGATTGTCTATGACGTCGCGAACGCGGCGTACATCAAGGAAGATCCCGTCTCGACCCTGCTGTCCGGGCATTCGGCAATCGGGCTCGTCCATATCTCCGACACGGGCCTCGAGGAATGGGGCCATGATCCGATCGGCACGGGTGTGGTCGATTTTGTGGAGCTGGCAAAAGCCGTCGACGCTACCTGCAAGGTCGAAAACGTGGTCCTCGAAATCATTCGCGAGGATGAGCCTTTGGGATCGATCAACACGGGCATCGCGGAGCTGAAGAAGCGGGGTTGGAATCTGCAATCCCTCGGCCGGTAGCAGTCAGTCCTGATCGCGGCGTTCGTGTCGGCGAAAGCTCCCTCATGCGCTGCGAATTGACAGCATGTTGCCTTGAGCAGCGCCGACGACATCGCGGTCGCGGTATTCGCGTCCGGAAACGCCAGCGGGAAGCTGCAGGTCGCACTGGTCAACGAGGTGCTCGCTGCCGGTGATCACCTTCTTCAGTTTCGCCCGGCACGGGTTCTCTGGCGGGCTGCCGCCGGTCCCGTGAAGGGATAGCGATGCCCATGCCGACCACCGCCAACGAGAAACCAGACCGAAAGAGGGGGAACCATGACGACATCGATCCAGACAAAAAATTCGCGTGCCAGCCGCCGCCAATTCGCGCTGCTTGCCTCATCGATCGTGCTCACGCTGGGCGCCCTTGCCCCTGCCCATGCCCAACAGGTCGAGATTGCTTACGCAACCTTCCTCGACCCCAACAACAGGGCCGATCCGCGCGCCGCGGCACAGACGCGGATGATCGAGGCCTTCGAGAAGGCCAATCCGAACATCAAGGTCAAGGTTGTCATCGACCCCACCCAAAGCGCGTCGGCGCGGGCGCTTCGCAGCAAGTCGGATTCGCCAGATATTGCCCGCTTCGCCAACTGGTCGATTTCGGAAATCGTGGCCACGGGCTCGGTGCTGCAGCTTGACGACCTGCTGAAGCGCGACAACGTCAGCGAGACCGATTGGCTGATTCCGCTCGCCCAGACCAAAGTCGGCGGCAAGATCTATGGAATACAGCAGGATTACCGTATCCCTGTGCTGCTCTATCGCAAGAGCCTGCTCGATAAAGCCGGTGTCACGCCGCCGAAGACTTGGGACGAGGCGTGCGTAGCCGGCGGCAAGCTGAACAAGGACGGCGTCACAGGCTATGCCATTCCGCTCGGATCGAGCGGCGGTGTCGGGGGCGCCCAGGCGTTGGCCGAGAACCTTTTCAGCTCGATGGTGACGGAATCAGGCGGTGACTATTTCGCGGATGACGGCCGCGCCTTCCAGGCGCCGCGCGAGGCCGTGATCCGGACTCTCCAGACCATTCGAGACATGTACGGCAAGTGCAAGGCGACGCCGCCGACAAACGCGCAGTTCGGGTACAGCGAAACCCATGACGGCCTGCGAGCCGGCACGATCGCGCAGGGAACCTTCGGCCTGTTCCGCTTCCGCGCCATCCAGTCCGGCGGAGCCGGCAACGACCTCGCCTGGGCGCCGCCGCCCGCCTTCGCGCCCGCCGGAAAGATGGTGACCTATGGCTTCCAGATCGTCGTCAACGCCAATTCTCCTCGGCGTGAGGCGGCGTGGGCCTTCACGAAGTTCATGACCAGTCCCGAAGCGCAGGCAATCGCAGCCGAAGGTGGCGAGGTGGTATCGCGCGCCTCTGCCTATCAGGCGCCCTATTTCAAGCAGCCGGAGGCGGCCAACCAACTCGCTTGGGCCGAATTGATCAAGGCGCGCGGCAAGATGGTCAACTATTCCGTGATCAGCTCGACCTTCAACCAGATCATCGGCGACGCCACGGTGCGAATGATTCTGCGCAATGGCACAGCCGAGGACGCCTACACCGAAATCGTCGCCAAATACGACGAGGCTCTGAAGAAGGCGCGGTAGCGATCACAGGCGGGATCCGGTGTGCTCGCGCTCCGGTTCCCGCAGCCAGCCCACCCAGGCCAGGTCAATGGGAGCTTCAAGGTCATGACAACCGAATTCGCTGGCCAGACCGCGATCGTCACGGGCGGCGCGCGCGGCATCGGTCTCGCCATCGTCAAGGAATTGCTGAATCGCGGCTGCCGTGTCTCGATCTGGGATCGCTCCTTCGAAGGCTTCGACATAGCGGCGGTAGACCGACGCGTCGTCGACGTGGCCGATACGGCAGCGGCCGCGGCCGCCTTCAGCGAGACGCTGGTTGCGCTCGGTCGCGTCGACATTCTGATCAACAATGTCGGGATCAACGGCCCCATCCACCGGGTCGAGGACTATCCGCCGGAGCATTGGGACAATGTGATCCGCATCGATCTCACCACTTCGGGCTTCACCTTCGACGCGGCCGGCGGCCGGGCGACCCACTGAGATGGAACGGCCTCCAGTCCAGATCGCGGTCATCGGCGCGGGAGCGATCGGCCAGCGCCATGCCCGGTTATGCGCCAGCCATCCCGAATCCACGCTCCGTGCGATCGTTGATCCTGCGCCTGCAGCGATTGCTCTGGCCGGCGAACTTGACGTGCCCGTCTTTGCCGACATCGAGAGCATGATTGCCGCAATCCGGCCCGAGGCCGTGATCGTCGCGACGCCGACTCCGCTGCACGAGTCGATCTGCGTGGCCGCAGCGGAGGCAGGGCTGCATCTCCTGGTCGAAAAGCCAATCTCTGCGGATGTCCCGTCGGCACGCAGGATTATCGACGTCGCAGAGGCGAACGGAGTCTCACTCCTCGTCGGCCACCACCGAAGGCACAATCCGATTGTGGCGGCGGCCCGCGAAATCATCGGCGGCGGCGAGCTGGGGCGTCTGCTCGCCGTGAACATGCTCTGGGCCGTGCGGAAGCCGGACGCCTATTTCACGGTGCCTTGGCGCACACAACCCGGCGCCGGCCCGGTGCTGACCAATCTCATCCACGACATCGATCTGCTGCGCCATCTCTGCGGCGAGATTTCGGCTGTTACTGCCCATGTTGGGAATATGGGTCGCGGCTTGGCGATCGAGGACACGACCGCTGTCCTGATCCGTTTCGAGACCGGAGCGCTGGCGACGGTCACGGCCAGCGACGCAGCGCCTTCGCCCTGGTCTTGGGACGCAAACTCCGGTGAAAACCCGGCGATCCGAATGAGCCGAGCCAACTCGACGCGGTTTCTCGGCACCCAAGCGGCGCTTGAGTTCCCCGACCTGAGGATCTGGCGCCATGCCACGGGCGAGGAACCGAGTTGGAATGCCACATCGATCTCCGAGGAACGCCTCGTCACGCCGGCGGATGCCTATCATTCCCAATTGACGCATTTCTGCGCTGTGATCCGCGACGGTGCCGCACCCGTCTGCTCGGGCGAAGACGGTCTCCGCACGCTCGCGGCGGCCTCTGCGATCCTCCTGTCCGCGTCCGAGAATCGCACGATCGTTCCTGAGCAGGGCTGAGCCACTTACGGAAGCCTCCTGTTCCGAGACCACGCCCCAGGTAAGGATCAGCCCCCTGGTCCGAGAACTCGAGGCAGCGGGCGCGATCGTTCCAGGTATAGGTCATCGCAATGACGGCATCGCGGCGAATGTGGCCGCGCCGGCTTCGATGTTTGGTGAGCCACACGGGCGGAGACGAATCCCGCCTCCGCCCGCGGCAACCATTATACCAGTTCGGCCAGGGACGCGGCATCGAACCCCTTCAAGGCCCCGTGATCGCCTCGTTCGACCTTCGCCACCCACTGGGGATCGCTCAGCAGTGCCCGGCCTACAGCGATCAAGTCGAACTCGTCCCGCTCCAGTCGCTCGACAAGGCGATCCAGGCTGGCCGAAGTTGATCCCTTGCCGGCGAAGGCGCTGTTCACAACATCGTTGTCGAGGCCGACCGATCCGACACCGATCGTCGCAGCGCCGGTCACCTTCTTGGCCCAGCCTGCGCCGTTGAGCCCGTTCTCGCCGTCAATCTCCGGGAATTCCGGCTCCCAGAAGCGGCGCTGCGAAACGTGCAGGACATCGACCCCCGCCTCGACCAGCGGCCGCAGCCAGTTTTCCATCTCCGTTGGGGAGGCGGCGAGGCGCACGCTGAGATCCTGCTGCTTCCATTGGCTGACACGCAGGATAATCGGGAAATCGGGCCCCACCGCTTCGCGCACCGCGCCGACGATATCCACCGCGAAGCGCGAGCGGTCCTTTATCGTGAGCCCGCCATAGCGGTCGGTGCGCAGATTGGTGCCCGCCCAAAAGAACTGATCGATGAGATATCCATGGGCGCCGTGGATCTCGACCGTGTCAAACCCCATCCGTTTCGCGTCCGCCGCCGCCTTGGCAAAGGCTGCGACCGTGTCGGCGATATCCTCCTCGCTCATAGAGACGCCGCGCGGGTCGCCCGGGGAATCAAGACCGGAAGGGCTCTCCACCGGCGCATCGGGCTCCCAGCCGTTGATGTAGCGGGTTGCGCCGGTGTGCCAAATTTGCGGGCCCATGCGACCACCCGCATCGTGGACAGCATCGATCACATTCTTCCACCCCGCCAGCGCCTTGTCGCCGTGAAAGAAAGGAATTCCGGCATCGTTACGCGATGCCGGGCGGTCGACCACCGTTCCTTCGGACAAGATCAACCCGACATTGCCTTCCGCGCGCCGGCGATAATAGGCAGCGCTCGCCGGCCCCGGAATGCCTTCAGGGGAAAAAAGCCGTGTCATCGGCGCCATGACGATGCGGTTCTTCAGTTCGAGCGACCGGACGCTGAAAGGACGGAACAAGCTGCTGGTATCACGATGAGGCATGTCAGGGACTCCATTTCCAACTATGAAGCGCCTAAGTATAACTCGTATACCTAGCGTCAATTAGGCACTTGAAGTCGCCCTGGTATATCGAAGGAAACCTGGATGCTCGAATTGGAACCCCTCTGCTTCTCGTCGGCATGTCCTAGCCGGGCCTTGTTCGATCAGATCGCGGACAAGTGGTCGATGATGGTGTTGGTTGTGCTCGACGATGGACCGCAGCGGTTCAACGCCATCCGTCGCCGGCTGCAAGGCGTCACCCAGAAGGCGCTTACCCAGTGCCTTCGCCGGATGGAGCGCAACGGCTTGATCTCGCGGGAGGTCATCTCGCTGTCCCCAGTGGCGGTGCAGTATCAGATCACGCCGCTTGGTCGCACATTGCAGCAGCCGTTCCGGGCGCTGCACGAATGGACGCTCGAAAAGCTGCCGGAGGTCGATGCCGCGCGACAGGCGTTCGATGCCATGAACGGCCGACCGGCGCCGCACGAAGCATCGTCGGCTTCCCGATCTGTCTGATCTTCCAACCTCGGCATTTATACCCCCGGCCGCTGGACCGGCGGCATGGCAATCAGGGCTTTCGAAAAGCCGCGATGTTCTCGCGCAGCCACGCGCCGACCGATCGTGGCGCCTTGCCCGTCAGGTCTCGAAACGTCGCCGTCGTCTCGGCAAGCACCGACGCCAATGTCGCGCTCGTATATCGAGCGCCACATCGCGCGGGTGCTTTTGGCCTGCGCGACACTCGCGCCAACTGTGGAGACAGCTTGCCGGTGCGCGGTGGCTGGCGTTGGTTGTGGTGATCAGTGCGCCGCAGCCGAGCTGCCCTGCCCTTTTCGGGCGAACAGGATCGCAACCGCCGCGATGACCAGGATGACGCCGATGATCGCGAAGGTGTCGCTGAAGCCCATGACCAACGCCTGCCGCTTCACCGTTTTGCCCAGCGCGATGACCGCCTGACGCTGGGCCGCCGCATGATCGGAAACGCCGTGCGACATGAAGTAGCCCGTCATCTGGTCGAGGCGGCCCCGGACCTCGTCGCGGAAGGGCGTAACGGCCTGTCCGATGATGTTTGAATGGAACTGCTCCCGCTTGGTGATGATCGTCCCAAGCACGGCCGTGCCGACCGCGCCGCCAAGATTGCGGAGCATGTTGAACAGGCCCGATGCATTTGCCGCGTCCCTGGGCTGGATGCTCATCATCGCGATCGCCGTCAACGGCGTGATCACCATCGACTGGCCGACGGCACGGACGACATTGGGCCAGAACAGCTGGTCACCGGAATAATTCAGCGACATATGCGTGTTCATGAAACATGAGCCGGCGAACAGGGCTATGCCGACGAAGGTGATGTAGCGGATGTCGAAGCGCTTCATCAGCATCGGGACGAGCGGAATGAGGAGAAGCTGCGGAAGCCCGGTCCACGCCAGGACCATGCCGATCTGCTCGGCGTTATAACCCTGCACCTGGCCGAGATATTGCGGCAGGACATAGACCGAGCCGAACAGGCCGAACCCGACCAGGACGTTCGACAGCGTGCCGACCGTAAAGTTGCGGTTCTTCAGCAGCGAGAGATCGACAAGCGGCTTCTTGACCGTCAACTCGATCCAGACGAAGGCCGCCAAAAACGCGGCGGCGATCGCGGCGAGACGGACGATGAAGGTCGACTGGAACCAGTCCTCCTTGTTGCCTTCCTCGAGCAGTGTCTGCAGCGCCGAGAGGCCGATCGCCATCGTCGCGATGCCAGCCCAGTCGCCCTCCTTGAGAAGGCCCAGCTGTAACGGCTGCTTTTCGAGCGTCAGCGAGAGCGCAACCACCATCGCGACGCTGGGCAGCGTGTTGATGAAGAAGATCGTCTGCCAGCCATAGTTCTCGGTGAGGTAACCACCAATCGTCGGCCCGATCGCCGGAGCGAATGTCACCGCCAGCGCGAACATGGCCAGGCCCATCGGCTGCTGCGATTTCGGCAGGCGGGTCGCGACCATGGTGAAGGCCATCGGGATGAGCACGCCGCCGGCAAAGCCCTGAAGGCCGCGCATGGCGATCATCTCGCCGAGATTGCTGGCGAAGGCGCAGGCCATCGAGAACAGGGCGAACGCGATCGTGCTCCAGATCATGTAGAGCTTGAACGAGAAGACGCGGCTGAGAAAACTCGTCAGCGGAATGACGATGATCTCGCCGATCAGGTAGGAGGTCGAAATCCAGGCGCCGTTGTCGATGCCGGTGCCGATGCCGCCCTCGATATCGAGCAGCGAGGCATTGGTGATCTGAATGTTCAGGATCGCCATGAAGGCGCCGATGGCGCCGGCCGTGATCGCGATCCAGGTCGACAAGCTCGCCTTGTCCCCGGTTGACGGGGTCGATGGGGCAACGGCCGGCGTTTGCGTAGACATGGCCCAGCTCCTCGCAAGCCGGGCGCGCGGATTACCGCGCGTCCGCCACTGAATTGTTCTTGGAAACCTTGGTGTCGATCGTCGGAACGACCGACATGCCAGGTCGCAGGCTGCCGGCAAGGCTGTGGTCGGGATCGAGGACGATCTTGACCGGAACGCGCTGGACGACCTTGGTGAAGTTGCCGGTCGCATTGTCGGGCGGAAGCAGGGCGAATTCCTGGCCGCTGGCCGGAGCGATGCTGTCGACATGCCCCTCCACCGTGACGCCCGGGAACATGTCGACCTCGATCTCGACTTTCTGACCGGGCTTCACATTGGTCAGCTGTGTTTCCTTGAAATTCGCAACGACATAGGCGTTCGCGACCGGGACAACGGCCATCAACTGCGTGCCTGCCTGGACATACTGGCCGACCCGAAGCGTCCGGTTTCCGACAATGCCGTCCACAGGGGCCAGAACGGCGGTATAGGACAAGTTGAGTTCGGCTTGGCGCTGAACGGCTTCGTCATGGGAGACCGTGGCCCTCGCCTGGGCCAGGTCGGCCTTGATCAGATCAACCTGCTTTTGGGCCTGGGCGAGCGAAGCGACATCGCGGTCGATCGCGGCGCGTGCCGCCGAAATCTTGGCGACCGCCGCCTGGGCGTTCTGCACGGAGCCATAGCCCGTTTTGGCGAGGTTCGCGTAGCGCTCGTTGTCCTGTTCGGCAAAGTTCGCGTTGGCCTTGTCGACTTCGACCGTCGCCTTGGCTGTATCGATCGCTGACTGCTGGGCCTCGAGCTGGGCCAGTTTGCTGACAACGGCGGCTCGGGCCGCTTCGACGTCGGCCTTTGCCTGATCAAGCGCGACGCGGAAGTCTCGATCGTCGATCCGGGCAAGGGCCTGGCCGGCCTTGACCGGCTCGTTGTCGCGAACCAGCACCTCGGCGATATAGCCGGAGACCTTTGGAGCAATCGTGGTGCTGTCGGCCTTCACATAGGCATCGTCCGTCGAGATCTGGAAGCGACCGACGGTCCAATACCCGTGCCCCCAATAGCCGATGCCCACGAGCGCGATCAGTGCGACACCTCCCAGCGCCAGGCGGCGCAGGCCGTGCTTGCTGTGAGTTTTTTCCCCTGGCGGCGGCGACAAAGCAGAATCGGCCGGCTTTTCAACCGTGGTCGCCGGGACAACCCGCTCGCCAGGCACGGCCCGCTCGGCCTTGACGCGATCTTCATGTGTGCTCATCGATCCAGCTCCTATTGGGCGTCGCGATCGGGCGCTTCGTCATTTAGAAAATTGCTATTTTCCAAATAATCCTTACACTGCGTGTGTCAACGAAATTTTGGAAAATAGTCATGCGCCAAAATCACGAGACGGTGAAGCGGTCCCGCGGACGCCCCCAGAAGCGGTGCGATGCTGACACGCTCCATCTCATCGTCGAAGCGGCCGATCGCGAATTTCAGTCGAAGGGCTATGCCGGCACGAGCATCATGACGGTGGCGCAGCGCGCCGGCGTCTCGACCAAGACGCTCTACAAGCTCGTCGCCACAAAGGCGGAATTGTTCGAGCGCACGATCCAAGACCGCATTGGCCGCTTCCTGCTCGACGTGGTCGACGACGTCAGTGACGATCCGCGGGCCGCGCTTGAGCACATCCTGTTTGCATTCGGCGTCCTGACGCTGAGCCCGGAGACCATCGCGATCACGCGGCTCGTCATCAGCGAGTGCGAGCGGTTTCCCGAGGTCGCACGGGCTTTCTACCAGTCAGCCATCATGCCCGTGAACGGCATCATCGAAGCCTGGCTGACGAGGCAGAAGGACAAAGGTCTCCTGCGCTTTGACGATGTCCATATCACCTCGGGCCTGCTGCGCGGCATGATGATCATGGAGCCGCAGCGCACTGCGATGATGGGGCAGCGAAGCGCTCCGCATCGCGATGAGATTGCACTACGGGCGAGACAATGTGCGGATGTCTTCTACAATGGCTGCAAGGCGTAATGCCGGCCGCGACGCTAAGCGTGTCATCTCCTGGCCAAGCTGATGAACGCTGTCCCGCAACCTGTTGCGCCCGGCGTTGATGAACCATGCCCGCCGCGCGGCCTGAGGCGGGCGGGAGCGGTGTGGGTGCTGATCGCGGCGATCGTGCTGACGCCGGGGGCGGGAGCGGGGCGAGATGTTTGCGACGCTGCACGGGGAGCTCGGCACGATCCTCGCTTGGACCTGGCAGCAAGCGGTTGGCAGGCTGCTAGAACGACAAAACCCGCCGCTGGAGCGACGGGTTTGTCAGTATCGTTGGTTGCGGGGGCCAGATTTGAACTGACGACCTTCAGGTTATGAGCCTGACGAGCTACCGGGCTGCTCCACCCCGCGTCAATGATTTGGCCTTTGGCGTCCTGGATGGGCGATGCGGCCTGTCCTGGGACGGTTTGGGCTTTAAACGGTAACGCGGCGGCGACAAGTGTCGACCGCCGCGTTATGCGATTTATCGATTGTGATGAGGGATATCCTTGACAGGCCCG
>NZ_JQJJ01000016.1 GCF_000745475.1 Allobosea sp. UNC402CLCol | reverse complement strand
CACTGCGTATTGACGGAGCCATTACTTGACCGATCAAGCTTTCGCTCAACCAACCAGGCAAATGGTTCTTGTTAAAACGCAGCACACCGAAGTCTCGTTCGATCCAGGCCGTAGCCCGGATCCGCAAGAACCCCGCCGTCCACGTTTCTCTTTCTATCTTCAATTTTCAAACAGCGGCAGCTTCTACAAAACCGACAGAACTTCATCCGGCGAACCGGCCTCAGCCCCAGCGTCCTTAGGAAGCGCAGAAGAGGCGCCGCTCAGCGGCGGCGCCGTCTCGATGGGCGGTTTATAGGCGGGACCCCCGAGACATGTCAACGGCCATTTTGAAAGTTTTTCGAGGGAAAGTGCTTTTGATTTGAAATCAAACACTTAGCTGGGAATCCGCTGTTCACAGCCCCAGGCCGATGCCGTTCCGCCGGAATTTTTCCCGCTGTCCTTCCCAGGGGGCAGGCGAAGCCCCCGCAGGCCTTCAGTCCGCGCCATGCGCCCCCTGCCCCTGAACGGCCATTTCGTCGTTCAAGGCGTCTGCCAGGAAGGCGCTCATCGCCGCGACGGCAGCTCCCGGCCGGCCCGGCGCCAGATGCAGCGCGATCTCCGAAGCCGGCAGCGGCGGCAAGCCATGCTCGATCCCGAGCAGCTGCAGATCCGCGCGGGCGGTACCGGCCTTGACCACGGTCAGCGCCGCGCCGGAGGCCGCGACCGCCTCGACAGCGCCGATGCTGGAGCTGGAAAACAGGATGCGCCAGCGCAGCCCCGCTTCGTTCAAGGCGTCCAGCGCCCATTCGCGGAACATGTTCGGCGCCTTCAGCAAGGCGAGCTGCAAGGGCTCTTCCGGAACAAAGGCCATTCTATCCGAGCAAGCCCAGTGCGTCGGCTCACGCCGCAGCACCTCGCCGCGGCCATCGCCCGCCTTCTGCGTGGCGAGCACGAGATCGAACTCCTCGCCGAGACTGTTGAGAAGATCGCGGGTGAAGCCCGTCGTCACCTCGAGCTCGACATCGGGATGGGAGCGGGCAAAGCGCGCCAATGTCTCGGGCAGCACGATCGTGGCGTAATCATCCATCACCGCGAGCCTGACCCGGCCGCTGACGCTCTGCGCATTGATGACGTCGAGCGCCTCGTCATGCAGCGCGACGATGCGGCGGGCATAGCCGAGGAATTGTTCGCCCGCGCGCGTGAGGAGGACCTCATGCGGCGAGCGCTGCAGCAAGGTCTGCCCGGCCAGTTCCTCGAGACGGCGGATCTGGGTGCTGACGGTCGACTGGCTGCGGAAGAGTGCCGCCGCGGCGCGGGTGAAGCTGCGCAGCTCCGCGATGGTGACGAAACTGCGCAGCAGATCGACGTCGATATTGCGCAGCATGGCCGAATGCCCCTCACCTCTTAACGATCCAGCGAGAGCCGTTATGCCAATTCGGACAGCGTCTGTCCCATGGGCAGACGCGGCTGGCTGCCATGCGTGGCGCCGATCATGGAAATCGAAGAATTCAATTTTGTCACAGGGCGCGGCGACGATAGTTTGCCGCGCAACGGGACATCAGGAGCCCGAGACCGGAGACGCATGAGATGCCCAGGCTGAGATCCGCAACCTCCACCCATGGCCGCAACATGGCCGGCGCCCGCGGCCTGTGGCGCGCCACAGGCATGAAGGACGGCGATTTCGGCAAGCCGATCGTCGCGGTGGTGAACTCCTTCACTCAGTTCGTGCCGGGCCATGTCCATCTCCAGGATCTCGGCCAGCTCGTGGCACGCGAGATCGAGAAGGCCGGCGGCGTCGCCAAGGAGTTCAACACCATCGCGGTCGATGACGGCATCGCCATGGGCCATGACGGTATGCTCTACAGCCTGCCCTCGCGCGAGCTGATCGCCGACAGCGTCGAGTACATGGTCAACGCCCATTGCGCCGACGCGATGGTCTGCATCTCCAATTGCGACAAGATCACGCCCGGCATGCTGATGGCGGCGATGCGGCTCAACATCCCGACCGTCTTCGTTTCGGGCGGGCCGATGGAGGCCGGCAAATTCATCGCCGAGGGCGTGCTGAAGAAGGTCGACCTCGTCGACGCGATGATCGCGGCCGCCGACGACAAATATACGGACGAGCAGGTCGACGTGATCGAGCGCTCGGCCTGCCCGACCTGCGGCTCCTGCTCGGGCATGTTCACGGCGAATTCGATGAACTGCCTGACCGAGGCGCTCGGCCTCGCACTGCCGGGCAATGGCTCGACGCTCGCCACCCATGCCGACCGCAAGCGCCTCTTCGTCGAGGCGGGGCATCTGATCGTCGACCTCGCCCGGCGCTATTACGACCAGGACGACGAGAGCGTGCTGCCGCGCAATGTCGGCTCGTTCAAGGCCTTCGAGAACGCGATGACGCTCGACATCGCCATGGGCGGTTCGACCAATACGGTGCTGCACCTGCTGGCGGCAGCGCATGAGGCCGAGATCGACTTCACCATGGCCGATATCGACCGGCTGTCGCGGCGCGTTCCGGTGCTGTGCAAGGTCGCGCCCGCCGTCGCCAACGTCCATATGGAAGATGTCCACCGCGCCGGCGGCATCATGGCGATCCTCGGCGAGCTCGACCGCGCCGGGCTGATCGACACCTCGCTACCGACCGTCCACGCCACCACCATGGCCGAGGCGCTGGCGCGCTGGGACATCACGCAGACGACGAGCGAGGCGGTGCGCTCCTTCTACAGCGCGGCGCCCGGCGGCGTGCCCACGCAGACCGCCTTCAGCCAGGAGCGCCGCTTCGAGGAGCTCGACACCGACCGAGAGGCCGGCGTCATCCGCAGCGCCGAGCATGCCTATTCCAAGGATGGCGGTCTCGCCGTGCTGTTCGGCAACATCGCGCTCGACGGCTGCATCGTGAAGACGGCGGGCGTCGATGCTTCGATCCTGAAGTTCTCCGGTCCGGCCGTGATCTTCGAGAGCCAGGATGCTGCGGTCGAGGGCATCCTCAACCGCAAGGTCAAGGAAGGCGATATCGTGCTGATCCGCTATGAGGGGCCGCGCGGCGGGCCGGGCATGCAGGAGATGCTCTATCCGACGAGCTATCTGAAGTCGAAGGGGCTCGGCAAAGCCTGCGCGCTCGTCACCGACGGACGCTTCTCGGGCGGCTCGTCCGGCCTCTCGATCGGCCATGTCTCGCCGGAAGCGGCCGAGGGCGGCGCGATCGGCCTGGTCGAGAGCGGCGACATCATCGCGATCGACATCCCCAACCGCAGCATCACGCTGCAGGTTTCCAATGAGGAGCTCGCACGCCGCCGCGCTGCGATGGAAGCCAGGGGCAAGGATGCCTGGAAGCCGGCAGCGCCGCGCAAGCGCAAGGTCTCGACCGCGCTCAAGGCCTATGCCGCGACAACGACGAGTGCCGCGAAGGGCGCCGTCCGGGTCGTCGACTGAGGCGGGAGCCTCCGCCCGGCCGGCTCCATCCGGCCGGGCTCGCCATTCCCATATCGAATCCGGGTTCCCTTTCCGCCGGGCTGCTTTAGCTTTGGGCGCCTCGCGGCAACCCGGCACCGACGCAGCCGTCGGATCCCGCCTCGCGGCCTTCGCAGATGCTTTGAAACGACGAACGCCGCGCCTGCCGGCGCGGCGTTCGAATTCCGGCAGGGACCGGATCAGCTCTTGAGCTTGGTGTTGCACTGGCTCCAGTAGCCGCCGCCCTTCTCGATCCATTTCAGATCGCCATTGGCGTTCGCCGCCTTGTTGGCATTGTACTGATCGACGCAGGTCTTGAGGCGGGCCTTTCCGGCCGTCTCGCTCGAATATTTCTGCGACACCGCCTTCGGGAACACGGCAGGCTTGGCCTTGCCGGCCGGCTTGGCCGTCGTCGCGGCAGCAGCCGTCGCGGGCGCTGCCGGCTCCGCCGGCATGGCCGCAGCGGCCTCGTCATCGGCGGCGTCGTCATCGCCGCACTGGGCCTTGCGGAAGTCGTTCCACTTCTGGCCCTTCAGGGTATTGGCCTTCTTGGCGTCCTGATATTTGACGCTGCATTCCTTCATCGTCAGGGCCGAGGCCGGCGACGCAGCGAAGGACATCAAAGCAAGGGCTGACGCGGATGCGAGAACGAAAGTCCTGAACATGACGGTCTCCATAGCGAGGCTTCTCTGCCGCGAGCGGCATCGCACTCCTATTCTTGCGGCGATGCAAGCCCTTTTCCGGCGCCCCCAACAACGTTTCACGGACTGCGCGGTTCCATTCCGCTCGCTTGCAGCACGTCTTTCGACGGCATGATGACAACCGCCCTCCCCGGCTTGCCGGGGCCGGGCCTTTGCCGCCATGGTGCCGGCCCTGCGAAGCACCGGAGACAGCATGGCAAGACCATCCGACGCGGCGAAAGACCGAGACCTGATCCGCATCCTCTCGGAGAATGCGCGCCTGCCCCTCTCGGACATCGCCAGGATGCTCGGCGTCTCGCGTGCGACCGCCCAGGGGCGGCTCGCCCGGCTGGAGCGCGACGGGGTCATCGCCGGCTACACGACCATCCTCGGCAAGGCCGCCCGGCCTGCCACGACGATCGCGGCGCTCGTCATGATCGAACTCGAGGTCAAGCGGCAGGGCGGCGTCGTCGCAGCGCTGAAGAAGCGGCCGGAAATCGTGCAATGCCACACGCTGAGCGGCCATTTCGACCTCTCCGTGAAGGTCGAATGCGAAACCGCGAGCGATCTCGACGCGGTGATCGACTGGATCGCCGAGATGGAGGGCGTGCGCCGCACGACATCCTCGGTGATTCTCGCGCGGAAGTTCGAGCGCTGAGGCAGCCTCCACCGGCGCGATCATTTCCCTTCGATTTCAATCATAATCCCTCGATATGACCAATCATAAGCCGTCATATCGACGATCCGCCCGTTAAACGACGCAGCCCTTCGCTCCAGCATGGCGTCAGGGAACGGTCCGCTTGGGGGCCGGCCATGTCAGGGGATCGTCATGACCTTCCAGAAACAGCGCATCGCCGTACTCGGCGCGGGCCAGATCGGCGCCATCATCGCCGGCATGCTGGCCGAGCAGGGACATGAGGTCACACTGGCCGATGCCTCGAAAGCCCAGCTCGCCCATGCCGCCGGCAAGCGCTTCGGCACGGCAGCGGTCGATGCGGCCGATCTCGGAGCGCTCAGCACCTTCCTGCGCGACCGCGACATCGTCGTCAGCGCCTGCCCCTATTTCCTGAACAAAGGTATCGCCAAGGTCGCGGCCGAGACGAAGACGCATTATTTCGACCTGACCGAGGACGTCGCCACCACCGCCTATGTCAAGGAACTCGGCCGGAGCGCCGATGTCGCGCTCGTGCCGCAATGCGGTCTGGCGCCCGGCTTCATCTGCATCCTCGGCGCCGACATGGCGGCGCGCTTCGACAGCGTGCGCACCATCAAGATGCGCGTCGGGGCACTGCCGCTCTACCCGACCAACGCGCTGCGCTACAACGTCACCTGGTCGGTCGACGGGCTGATCAACGAATACTGCAACCCTTGCGAGATCGTCTTCGACGGCCAGTCGACGCTGGTACCGGCGCTCGAGGGTATCGAAGGCGTGATGATCGACGGCGTCGCCTATGAGGCCTTCAACACCTCGGGCGGACTGGGAACGCTGACCGAGACGCTGGCCGGCAAGGTCCGCAACATGAGCTACAAGACGCTGCGCTATCCCGGCCATGCCGATATCATGAAGCTCCTGCTGCGCGATCTCGATCTCGCCGATGACCGCGAGACGATGCGGCGCATTCTCAGCCACTCCGCCCCCTTCACCCGCAAGGACGTGGTGGTGATCTTCGTCACCGGCGTCGGCGAGCGCGCCGGCCGGCTGGAAGAGGAGAGCGTGGTGCTGCGCTATGACGGCAATGACGAGCTCGGCGCCATCCAGCTCACCACCGCCGCCGGCTGCGTCGCCATGATCGAGCTCTTCCTTGCCGGCAAGCTGCCCGCCAAGGGCTTCGTGCGGCAGGAGGATGCCGCGCTCGCCGATTTCCTGGCGACGAAGGCCGGAACGCGGCTGGTCCGCGAGGCGCGCGGAGCGGATGCTTCGGGGCTCAAGCTCGCGCCGGCGATCAAGAACGCGGCCTGACGCAGAGGCGCAGCAGCCCGGCCGAGCTCGACGGCGCGCCTTCACGCCCTTGTGTGCAGAGGTGTGGGACAATGTCCCCACGCTTCAGCTATGTCGGGGGCGTGAACCCGCATTATGGAGAGCGGTCGTGACAGCTCCGCTGCGCGCAGAGGCCGAAGCCGTCCAGGGCGTCGCCATCCATGGCGACGCCGGGCGGACGACCGCGCGGACAGGTCCGGCCGACAGAAAGCCTGCAAGCGGCAAGAACGCTGCGAACGGCAAGAAGGCCGGGCTGAGGGAGTGGCTGCCCTGGCTCGACCGGCAGGGCCGGTTTTCGGGCCTGCGGGCCGCCGCTTTCGCACTGACCCTGCTGCCGGCCGTGCTGATCATCTACGCCGCCTGGATGGGCCAGCTCGGCTCGAAGCCCTGGACGGAGGCGATCCACCGCACGGGCATCTGGGCGGTCAGGCTGCTTGTGCTGTCGCTCGCGATCTCGCCGCTCCGGCGGCTCCTGGACTGGGGCAAGCTGATCGGGGTCCGGCGCATGCTCGGGCTCTCGGTCATGGCCTATGCGCTGGGCCATCTCGGCCTCCATTGCATCGACATGGCCTTCGACTGGGGGCTGATCGTCTCCGAGATCGTCAAGCGCTTCTATCTGACGATCGGCTTCGTCGCGCTGCTGGGCCTCTGCGCGCTCGGCGCGACCTCGACGGACGGGATGATCCGCCGGCTCGGCAAGAACTGGCAGAGGCTGCACAACCTCGTCTATCCGATCGCGGGGCTGGCGCTGCTGCATTTCGCGCTGCAGTCCAAGATCGACGTGACCGAGCCCGCGCTGATGAGCGGGCTGTTCATCCTGCTCTTGTTCTATCGCGGCCTCTATCGCTGGAAGCTGCCGGTTTCGCTGCCCGCTCTCGCCGGCCTCGCCTTGCTGGCCGGCCTCGCCACGGCGCTGCTCGAAACCGGCTGGTATGCGCTGACCAGCGGCGTCTCGCCCTGGCTCGTCTTCCAGGCCAACGCCGACATCCTGACCTATTGGGACTATGCCTCGATCAGGCCGGCGCATTGGGTGGCACTGGCCGGGCTCGCCGTCGTGGCGGCGCGGGCGTGGGGCGCCCGCAAGCCCCGTCCGCCGCGCCAGGCACGGCAGCCGGCAACGGCCTGAGAGGGCGCCCGCGGGCCTGCGCAAAAACTTTCCCAGTTTCGCCGTTTTCGAAATCGAAAACGGTTTCCTCCGCGCGCCCTCATGCTAACCCTATTCCATGCCTGATGATTTGCATGCCCAACCGACAGCCGATGTGGCGGAAGCCGAACTCGCTTCGGAAGGCATAGCGCGCTCGGACACCTCGCCTTTCGTCCCGCTGCGGCAACCGATCTTCCGGGCCGTCTGGTTCGCCAGCCTCGCCTCCAATTTCGGCGGCCTCGTCCAGGCGGTCGGTGCCTCCTGGATGATGGCCTCGATCTCGCCCTCGGCGGAAATGGTAGCGCTGGTCCAGGCTTCGACGACGCTGCCGGTGATGCTGTTCTCGCTCGCGGCCGGGGCGATCTCCGACAATTACGACCGGCGCCGGATCATGCTGACCGCGCAGTTCTTCATGCTGGCCGTCTCTGTCGGGCTCGCGGCCTGCGCCTGGCTCGGGCTGATCACGCCCTGGCTGCTCCTGAGCTTCACCTTTCTGATCGGCTGCGGCACGGCCCTCAACAACCCGGCCTGGCAATCCTCGGTGGGGGACATGGTGCCGCGCCGCGACGTGCCGGCGGCGGTGACGCTGAACAGCGTCGCCTTCAACATCGCGCGCAGCGTCGGCCCCGCCATCGGCGGCGCCATCGTCGCCGCGGCCGGCGCGGTCGCCGCCTTCGTGATCAACGCCTTCTCCTATATCGGCCTGATCACCGTGCTCGCCCGCTGGCAACCGCCCAAGGTCGAACGGGTGTTGCCGCGCGAGACGCTGTTCATCGCGATGGGCGCGGGCGTGCGCTATGTCGCGATGTCGCCGAACATCCGCGCGGTGATCCTGCGCGCCTTCGCCTTCGGCTTCGGCGCGATCGTCGGCCTCGCCCTGCTGCCGCTGGTGGCGCGCGACCTGATCCGCGGCGGGCCGCTGACCTATGGCATCCTGCTCGGCGGCTTCGGGGCCGGCGCCGTCGCCGGCGCCTTCATGAGCGCCCGCCTGCGCCGGGTGATGAGCACAGAAGCCTTGGTCCGCTCGACCTTCATCGCCTATGCGGTCGGCATCCTGCTGGTGGCCTTCAGCCGGACGATCTGGATGACGATCCCCGGCCTCTTCGTCTGCGGCGCCTGCTGGGTGCTGGCGCTCTCGACCTTCAACGCCACGGTCCAGCTCTCGGCGCCGCGCTGGGTCGTGGGCCGGGCGCTGGCGATCTACCAGATGGCCACCTTCGGCGGCATGGCGATGGGCAGCTGGGCCTGGGGGCGCACGGCGCTGCTGTTCGGAACGGACCGGGGCCTGCAGCTTTCGGCCATCGCCCTGCTGATCGGAGCGGGCCTGGGCCTGCTCTACAGGCTGCCGCCGCTGGAGGAGCTCAATCTCGATCCGCTCAGCCGCTGGCGCGAGCCCAAGGTCGCGGTCGATATCGAGCCACGCAGCGGGCCGGTGATCGTCACCGTCGAATACATCATCAGGCCGGAGGACGTTGTCGCCTTCCTGAACGTGATGGCGGAGCGCCGCCGCATCCGCCGGCGCGACGGCGCGCGCCACTGGACGCTGCTGCGCGACCTGACCGATCCGACGCTCTGGTTCGAGCGCTACGACAGCCCGACCTGGGTCGAATATGTCCGGCAGAATCAGCGGGTGACGCAGGCCGACGCCGAAATCGGGGAGCGCGTACGCGCCTTGCACAGCGGGCCGAACCCGCCTGTCGTCCACCGCATGATCGAGCGGCAGACCGCCTCGCTCACCTCGGCCCCGGCCGCCGCCCCGTCGACCTCCGTGCCCGTCGCCACCCCGCTGGGTGATCCCTCGCGGGCCGGCTAGGGCGGGATCGCCTCAGATGGACTCATGAGGCGACCCCATCCAAAATCCGAACCGCCCCTGATCAAAAAGCGGGTGCGATCAGCCGACGATCCAGAGCCCGGCAAGCCCGACCAAGCCGACGATGATCCGCCACCAGGCGAAGACCGCGAAGCCGCGCTTCGAGACGAAGTCGAGGAAGGAGCGCACCACGATCAGCGCCGAAAAGAAAGCAGCGACGAAGCCGATGACGATCAGCATGCTGTCGTTGAAGGTCAGGTCCTTGTAGCTCTTCAGGAGATCGTAGGCGAAGGCGCCCGCCATGGTCGGCATGGCAAGGAAGAAGGAGAACTCGGCCGCCGCCCGCTTGCTGGCGCCGAGCAGCATCGCTCCGACGATCGTGGCGCCGGAGCGGGAGACGCCGGGGATCATGGCGAGGCACTGGAAGAAGCCGATCTTGAGATACATCGGCAGCGTGAAGGCGGTCGCGTCGGTGTATTTCTCCTGGAGCTCCAGCTCGTCGACCACGAGCAGGACGAGCCCGCCGGCGATCAGCGCGCAGCAGACGATCAGGGGATTGAACAGCACGCCCTTGATGAAGCCGTGCAGGAGCGCGCCGATGATGGCCGCAGGCAGGAAGGCGACCAGCACGCCGATGACGAAGCGCCGGGCGGCAGGATCGCTCGGGAGGCGCAGCGCGATGTCGAGCAGGCGGCGGAAATAGACCAGCAGGATCGCCAGGATCGCGCCGAGCTGGATCAGGACCTCGAAGGTCTTGCCGTTCGATTCGAAGCCGAGGAAGTGGCCCAGCAGCAGGAGATGGCCCGTCGAGGAGACCGGCAGGAACTCAGTGAGGCCCTCGACGATGCCGAGGACGAAGGCTTCGATGAGATTCTGCATGGGAGAACGTCCTCGTGCGACTTGGATCCGCGCCGGCTGGCTTCGGTCGATGCGTTACCGGCTTACGCCCGGCTCTTTGCAAATTGGTTACCACTTCGCCAATGAACCCAGGCAAATCGTCCGCGTCCGCTTCCCCCGCGCTTGTGGCGCTTTTCGGGCGTGATAAGAGCGGGCGCTGGACGCATAGCGGGGATTTTTCTGGCCTCTCGCCCCGCTCCGGCCGCATTTGACCCGCTTCAAGGCTTCATGAGTGCCATGGCGACGCTGTACCATTATCCGCTATGCCCGCATTCGCGCTTCATCCGTCTCGTGCTCGGTGAATTCGGCATGGAGGCCGAGCTGGTCGAGGAGCGTGTCTGGGAGAGGCGGCGGGAATTCCTCGAGCTCAACACGGCGGGGACCACGCCCGTCTTCCAGGAGCAGAACGGCCTGGCCGTGCCCGGCGCCGGGCCGATCGCCGAATATCTCGACGAGACGCGCGGGCTCGCGCTCGGCGACCGCCGGCTCCTGCCCGAGGGGCCGGGCGAGCGCGTCGAGGTGCGCCGGCTGCTCGACTGGTTCAACCTGAAGTTCCATGACGAGATCACCGGGCCGCTGGTGCTCGAAAAGGTGATGAAGCGCTTCATGAGCCGCGACGAAGGCGGCGGGCCGCCGGAAATGGGCGCGATCCGCGCGGCGCGCTCCAATGTGCGCTATCATCTGCGCTATATCTCCTGGCTGCTCGCCAAGCGGAACTGGCTGGCGGGCGCCGGGCTGAGCTATGCGGACCTCGCCGCGGCGGCGCATCTTTCCTGCGTCGACTATCTCGGTGACGTGCCCTGGGAAGAGGACGAGACGGCGCGCGCATGGTACGCCCGAATCAAATCGCGGCCGAGCTTCCGGCCGCTGCTGAGCGACCGGGTGCCGGGCATGGCTCCGAGCGCCCATTACGACAATCTGGACTTCTGAGCGGCGAGGCGCTGAAGCGCGCCATTGCCGCGCGTGCCCGCACCGAGGGCTTCGCCGCGATGCGCGTCGCGGCGGCCGATGCGATTCCGCTCGCGCCGGGCCGGCTCAAGGCCTGGCTCGAGGCCGGCTATCACGGCGACATGGCCTGGATGGACGAGCGCACCGCCCAGCGCGCCGATCCGCGGGCGCTGTGGAGCGAGGTCCGTTCCGTCATCATGCTCGGGATGAACTATGCCGGCGAGGGCGACCCGCTCGCCATGCTCGCCCACCCCGACAAGGGCGCGATCTCGCTCTATGCCCGCCGGCGCGACTATCACGACGTCATCAAGGGCAAGCTCAAGAGCGTGGCCGGGCTGCTCGCGGCGCGCGGCGGCGGCGACGTCAAGGTGTTCGTCGATACCGCCCCGGTCATGGAGAAGCCGCTGGCGCAAGCGGCCGGGCTCGGCTGGCAGGGCAAGCACACCGTGCTCGTCTCGCGCGAGCATGGCTCCTGGCTGCTGCTTGGCGCGATCTACACCACAGCCGAGCTGCCGACCGACGAGCCCGAGCGCGACCATTGCGGCTCCTGCCGGCGCTGCCTCGACATCTGCCCGACCGCGGCCTTCCCGGCGCCTTACCAGCTCGATGCGCGCCGCTGCATCGCCTATCTCACCATCGAGCATCCCGGCCATATCGATGCAGAGCTGCGCAGCGGCATCGGCAACCGCATCTTCGGCTGCGACGACTGCCTCGCCGTCTGCCCCTGGAACAAATTCGCCGAAAGCACGCAGGAAACCCGCCTCGCCTTGAAGGACGAGCTCGACGGGCTGTCCCTGGCCGAGCTCGCCGGCCTCGACGATGCGGCCTTCCGCACGCTCTTCGCCGGCACGCCGGTGAAGCGGACCGGGCGCGACCGCTTCCTGCGCAACGTGCTGATCGCGATCGGCAATAGCGGCCGGCCGGAGCTGGCCGCCAGCGCCCTTGTGCATCTCGACGCGCCCTCCCCGCTGGTGCGTGCGATGGCGGTCTGGGCGCTCGGCCGCCTCGATCCGGCGCAGGCCGCACTCTTGGCGCCGACGAGCTTGCGCACGGAAACCGACCATCAGGTGCAGGCCGAATGGGCCGCCCTGCTCCCGCAGACGGAAGATGCCGCATGAAACTGCTGATCCTCGGCCTCGGCTATTCGGCCGGCTTCTTCGCGCGCGCCGCGCTCGCCCGCGGCTGGGAAGTGACCGGGACCTCCCGCTCGGCCGAGCGGGCCGCGGAGCTCAGCCGCGAAGGCATCCGCACGCTGGTCTTCGGCGGCTTCGCAGTCTCGTCCCCGCTCGCCAAGGCCGTGGCGGAGGCCGAAGCCGTGCTCGTCTCGGTCCAGCCGGGCGAGGACGGCGACCCCGTGCTGCAAAGGCTGCGCACCGAACTCGCCACCGCGCCGGCGCTGCGCTGGATCGGCTATCTCTCGACCATCGGCGTCTATGGCGACCAGGGCGGCGCCTGGATCGACGAAAGCCAGCCGGTGAATCCGGGCAGCGCCCGCAACAGGCTGCGCGTCGCGATCGAAGAGGACTGGCTGGCGCTGGGGCGCGACAGCGGCAAGGCCGTGCAGATCTTCCGCCTTTCCGGCATCTACGGCCCCGGCCGCAACCCCATCGCCAAATTGCGCGAGGGCAAGGCGACGCGGCTCGTCAAGCCGGGCCAGGTCTTCAACCGCATCCATGTCGACGACATAACCGGCATCCTGATGGCGTCGCTTGCGCAGCCGCGCAACGGCGCGATCTACAACGCGACCGATGATGAGCCGGCTCCGCCGCAGGATGTCGTCAGCTTCGCCGCGGGGCTGACCGGGCTGGAGCCACCGCCCGAAATCCCTTTCGGCGAAGCGAAGCTCTCGTCGATGGCCGCGAGCTTCTACGGCGAGAACAAGCGGGTCTCGAATGCACTGGTGAAGCGGGAACTCGGCTACGCCTTCCGCTATCCGACCTATCGCGAAGCGCTGAAGGCGCTGGCCGCAGCCGGCGAATAAACGGCCGTCAGGCGGCGTAGCGCGAGTTCTCGCCGCCGTAATACTGGGCATAGCGCCTGTCGATCGCCGAGACGGGCAGCACGACGAGCACGTCGGTCGTTCCGAACTGGCGGTCGATGACCGCGCCGGAGCCGAAGCGGGCGCCGAGCCTGAGATAGCCCTTGATCAGCGGCGGCATCTGCTTCAGCGCGAGCTTGTAGTCGACCATCTCCGCGGGCAGCCGGTCCATGCCGACGAGATGCTCGGGATGCGCCTCAGCACTCCATTCGCCCTGCGAGCGGGCATGGTGGTGCAGGAAGCTCAGCGGCAAGGCGAGCGCGTCAGGGTCGGTGCCGTCGAAGGAGGCGCAGCCGAACATGGCGTCGATGCGGTGATGCTCCAGATAGGCCCAGATACCAGACCAGAGCAGCTCGACGGTGCGTTTGTTGCGGTAAGGCTGCAGCACGCAGGAGCGGCCGAGCTCGAGGAAGCGCTGGCCGGGATGGCGTGCCAGCAGGGGCGCGAGATCGAACTCGCTTTGCGTATAGAAGCCGCCCAGCCGATTCGCCGCGCTCTGCCGCATCAGGCGGTAGGTGCCGACGACCTTCGGCTTGATGCCGCCGAAACGGCCCTTCGCCGCATGGTCGATGACGAGCAGATGATCGCAGGCCTTGTCGAAGCGGTCGGCATCGCGGCGGAACATGCGGGCGACCACATCAGGCTTCGCCGACATTTCCTGATAGAACACGCGGTAGCGCAGCCGCTGCGCCCGCCAGATCTCGCGGGGGCCGCGCGCCAGCCGGACTTCGAGCGAGCCGAGCCGACCCAGGCTCCCCGAAAGCGGCGCTGATTCGCCGGCTTCCAATCCGTAACGGCGCATCGCCCCGCCCGTGATGAGCATCATCGGAGCGAGGCGTGAAAGCAGGGGATTGCCGGCGGAAAACCGGGCCGGCAGCGCGTTCGATCGCTCAGAAACGTGCAATGCCATCGCCTGTCTCACCCTCTAAGCCGCTTCCGGCATCCGGGAAGGCTTGCTCCGCGCATCTTACAACTTCGCGACAAAACTGCGTCGAAGCGGTGACGCCCGTCAAGCCGACAATGTCCGCGAGGCCTCCTTGCCGAGGTGATCGAGCCAGCGCAACAGCGCCGCGCGCTCGAGCGGTTTGGCGAGACAATCATCCATTCCCGCCGCGAGCGCGGCCTCGCGATCCGCCGCCGAAACATTGGCCGTGACGGCCAGCAGCGGCAAGCGTCGGATGCGGCCACGCTCCGCTTCCAGCGTCCGCACGGCACGGGCGCAGTCCAGCCCGGTCATCACCGGCATGCGGATATCGAGAAGCGCGAGATCGAGCGGCGCGGCGGCGCCGGCGAGGCTGGCCTCGATCCGCTGCAGGGCCTCGCGCCCGTCGCGGACCCAGATGACCGAGGAGCCGAGACGCTCCAGCGTCCGCGTCAGCAGCAGCGCATTGATCTCGTTATCCTCCGCGACGAGGATGTTGAGGGGCTTGCGCACCGGCGATCTGGCGGCCTGGCTCTTGCCTGTAGCCGGCAAGGTTTGGGGAAAGCGCGTACCCAGCCGCTCATAGAGCGAGCGGGCGCGGACGGGCTTGATGAGGAAGCCCGAGAATCCCGCGGCCTGCGGCGAGCCGAACTGGCGCCGTGCCAGGGACGACAGCAGGATCAGGCAATCGCGGATGCCCGCCTCCCGCACCGTTTCCGCCAGCTCCTTCGCCGCGCCGTCGCCGAGCGCATGGTCGATCAGCACCGCGGTCACCGGGCGTTCGCCGGCAAGGGTCGCCCGTGCCGCCTCCACGGAGGCCGCGACGGAGACCGCCGCGCCCGTGGCCCGGATCGACTCCCACAGGAAGCGCGCCGCGAAGGGCGCAGGAGAAGCGAGCAGGACATGCTGCTCCGGCCAGTGCGGGATCGGCACCGTCTCGGCGCCCGGCGCCGCGGCCAGCGGCAGGATCACGCGGAAGCTCGCGCCCTCGCCGAGGCGGCTCTCCGCCCGGACCTCGCCCTCCATCAGCCCGACCAGCCGCCGCACGATGGCGAGGCCGAGGCCGGTACCGGCATGGCGGATTCCGGGGCCATGGTCCAGTTGCTCGAACTCCCCGAAAATGACCTCGAGCCTGTCGGCCGGAATGCCGGGCCCGGTATCGGAGACCAGGATCTCGACCATTCTCCCCACCCGCCGCACGCTCAGGCCGACGCCGCCGGCATCGGTGAACTTGACGGCGTTGCCGACCAGATTGAGCAGGATCTGCCGCAGGCGGTCGCGATCGCCGACGAGCTGCGCCGGCAGTTCCGGCGCGATATAGGCCGCAAGCTCGATTCCCTTGGCCTGGGCCCGGGGCGCCATCAGCTCGGAGACCGTCTCGACCAGCTGGACGACATCGAAGGGTTCCTCGACGAGCTCCAGCCGGCCAGCTTCCACCTTGGCGAAGTCGAGGATGTCGTCGACGAGGGCGAGCAGCGCCTCGCCGGAGATGCGCAGGGCCTGGACATAGGTCGACTGCTCGCCATCGAGGCCGGTATCGGCCAGCAGATCGGACATGCCGAGGATGCCGTTCAGCGGCGTGCGGAATTCGTGGCTCACCGTGGCGAGGAAGCGCGACTTCGCCTCATTGGCGGCCTCGGCCCGGGCGCGGGCCTCGACCAGCGCGTCTTCATCGGCGATACGGGCGGAGATGTCGCGGCCGACGCGCTGGATCAAGGTGCGGCCGCCTGGGCCTGGAACCGCCGTCTCGATCCAGGCGATCCAGCGCTCCCCGACATAGGTCGCGAGGCATTCGTCGAAACTGCGGGCTCCGCCGTCGAGCGTCCGCAGCGCCCGCGAGGCGAGCTGCGGCAATTGCGCCTCGCTGCCGACGAGATCGTTCTCCTCGGCACCGAACAGCGCGGCATAGGCGGTATTCGCGTAGATGATGCGGGCCCCGTCGCGCTGGACGATGAAATCGCCCTGAGCCTCGACCAGGCTGCGATAGCGCTGCTCGCTGTCGGCCAGCGTCCAGAGCTGGTCGTTCAGCGTCTCGACCTCATGGGTGAGCGATGCGAGCTGGCGGCGTGCGCGCGCCAGCTGCCTCAGCGCGAGGACGCCGCCCGTTCCCAGCAGGGCGACGATGACAGCGGCAGCGATGACGAACCATGTCCAGGACGAGAGAGCCATGCTCCCCGTCTAAGGCCGCCGCCCTGAAAAAAGCCGCTTGAGGAAAGCGCGATTTTGCCGTCAGCTTTCAAGCAAGGCTTAACCCTGAGGGGCTTGCGGGGCAGCCCGGCTTTTCCCGAAACCGCGGGACCGGGGCTTTCTCTACGCCGCCTGCGCCAGCTCCCCGCCGCGCGTGCGATAGGACAGCGCCTCGGCGAGATGCAGCCGGCCGACCTTCGCCTCGCCGTCCAGATCGGCGAGCGTGCGCGCGACCTTCAGCACGCGGTGATAGGCACGGGCGGTGAGCCGCAGCGCCTCGGCCGCATCCCTCAGCAGGGCAAGGCCGGCATTGTCGGGACGGGCGATCTCCTCCAGCACCGGCCCCGGGCAGGCGGCATTGGTGGTGACGTGGCCAAGCCCGAGCGCCTCGAAGCGGGCGCCCTGGAGCGCCCTCGCCGCCGCGACGCGCGCCGCGACCTCGGCGGAGCCCTCGCTGGCGGCCGGCAGGATGAGGTCGGCGGCGGTGACCGCCGGCACGTCGATCGCGATGTCGATCCGGTCGAGCAGCGGGCCGGAAATCCGGGCCTGGTACTGCGCCATGCAGCGCTCGTTCGGCTGGCGCCGGCAGGCATAGCCCGGCTCCGTCGCCTTGCCGCAGCGGCAAGGATTCATCGCCGCGACGAGCTGGAAGCGCGCAGGGTAGACGGCACGATGGTTCGCCCGCGAGATCAGCACGTCGCCGGTCTCCATCGGCTGGCGCAGCGCATCGAGCACCTGCGGCTGGAACTCGGGCAATTCGTCGAGAAAAAGCACGCCGTGATGGGCGAGCGAGATCTCGCCGGGCTTCGCCTGCAGGCCGCCGCCGACGAGCGCCGCCATCGAAGCCGAGTGATGCGGCGCGCGGAATGGTCGTCGATCGGTCAGGGCACCGCCGGCGAGATGGCCGCCGACGGAGAGCACCATCGAGACCTCCAGAAGCTCGCGTGGCGTCAGCGGCGGCAGGATCGAAGGCAGGCGGCTCGCCAACATCGACTTGCCGGCGCCGGGCGGCCCGTTCATCACGAGATTATGGCCGCCGGCCGCCGCGATCTCGAGCACGCGCTTCGCGCTCTCCTGGCCCTTGATGTCGGCGAGATCGGGCAAGGCCCCGCTCTGGCGCGCCACGGCCGGCTCGGGCCGCGCCATCACCTGCGTGCCCTTGAAATGATTGGCGAGCTGGATCAGCGAGCGCGGCGCCAGGATGTCGATATCGGCCGCCGCCCAGGCCGCCTCCGGGCCGGTCGAAGCCGGGCAGATCAGCCCCTGCCCGCGATCATAGGCCGCGATCGCGGCCGGAAGCACGCCGGCGACGGCCGCGATCGAGCCGTCGAGAGCGAGCTCGCCGAGCACGGTGTAGCCGGCCAGGGCATCCGGCGGGAGCGCGCCGATGGCCGCCATCACGGCGAGCGCGATCGGCAGGTCGTAATGGCTGCCCTCCTTCGGCAGATCGGCCGGCGCGAGGTTGACGGTGATGCGCTTGGCCGGCAGGGCCAGCCCCGAGGCGATGAGAGCCGCCCTGACCCGCTCCCGGCTTTCGGCGACGGCCTTGTCGGGCAGGCCGACGAGGACGAAGGCGACGCTGCCGGAGGAAACCTGCACCTGCACGTCGACGGCCCGCGCCTCGATGCCCTCGAACGCCACCGTCGCGACCCGCGTCACCATCTCAGCCCCCGTTCCCCAGCGAAACGCTAGCGGAGCTTCAGGTCCGGCGCAAGAACATATAGAGAACCATACGAAAAAGGGCGCCGCTGACGGCGCCCTTCCCGGAACTCCGGACCTTTCGCCTCAGGCGTGGACGCCAAGGCCGATCTGGCAGGCGACGCCCGTTCCGCCCAGGCCGCAATAGCCGGCCGGATTCTTGGCGAGATATTGCTGGTGGTAGTCCTCGGCGAAATAGAAGGGCGGCGCCTCGCGGATCTCGGTCGTGATCGGCCCGTAGCCATTCGCCGCCAGCGCCATCATATATTCGTCGCGGGAACGCTCGGCCGCCGCGCGCTGCGCGTCGTCGAAGACATAGATCGCCGACCGGTACTGCGTGCCGATGTCATTGCCCTGGCGCATGCCCTGGGTCGGGTCGTGATTCTCCCAGAAGGCCTTGAGCAGATCCTCATAGGAGATCTTGGCCGGATCGTAGACGACGAGCACGACCTCGGTGTGGCCGGTCATGCCGCTGCAGACCTCCTCATAGGTCGGGTTCGGGGTCTCCCCGCCGGCATAGCCGACGGCCGTCACCCAGACGCCGTCACCCATCTGCCAGAACTTCCGTTCCGCGCCCCAGAAGCAGCCTAGCCCGAACACGGCCTGGCGCAGGCCTTCCGGATAAGGGCCAGCGAGGCGATGGCCGTTGACGAAATGGGTTTCGGCGGTGGGGATCGCCGCGGCGCGCCCGGGCAGCGCTTCGGCCGCGGTCGGCAGTGAAGTCTTCTTGCGCAGGGAGAACATCGTCGGCTCCGTTCCGTTCAACTCGACGCCTTATGTAAGCATCGAAACGGCCTCTGCACAGGATGCGAGGTCGCTGCCCGTTTTCACCGACGCGTGACGATCCCGATCCGGGGCTCGGGTGGCCGGGCGAGCCAAAGCAGGGCAAAGCCGACCAAGAGCGCCACGAGCGCGGCCGGCGCCTGCATGGCCGAGAGCACCACCGGATCCCATAGCAAGGGGTGGATGTCGCGCTCGATCATCGGGCCGAGCAGCCGATAGCGCTCGTGCAGCAGCGCCGCGAGGACATCCCCCACCGTGGTGAAGCGCAGCAGCGCATTCGCGATCGAACGCGCGCCATCGATAACCAGAATGATAAAGCCCGCAGCGACGAGAAGATATCCGACAAGCCTGACCAGAAACCGCACAGCTCAGCCCTCTGCGTCCACGCCTTCGCCTTCGGCACGGGCCTGCCACCGCGCCGACCAGAGATGTGCGCGTGCCGACCGCCGAGCGCAACCCGCCCGGGACGATTTCCGCCGGATCGCGCCAAGCGCGCATCGCTTCGCGAGGCGGGCGAACAGCGGAGCCCGCGGCCTGATCGCAAGGGATTGTGAAAACACTGCGACTCGGCCCTTGAAAGATTACGCCTCGGCGGTCATAAGCAGCCCGCCGGACAGGTGGCCGAGTGGTTGAAGGCGCACGCCTGGAAAGTGTGTATACGGGAAACCGTATCGCGGGTTCGAATCCCGCCCTGTCCGCCATGAAATTCGATTAAATATCTGAATTAATTAGGTATTTTCTGGGAATTTCGATCAACACCCCAACATTTACCCCAACACCGCTTCAACCTGCCCAATTCGCGGAGGGCGCCGGGATTATCGGGCCAATGGCTCGAATCGGTATTTTTTCACGACATACCCCCCCGCATTTGCCAGAGAGCCGATACCACGGAGCAGCAAAAGAGACCGATTCCGTGCGCTGTGCCGCGGGTGGTTTGGTCCCTATAAAAGGGGAGTATTTCAATTTTGCCGAAGGCCAAAACGCTCGAGGCGGACACCCCGGCAAGACGAACCCAACGGACTACTCCCTTGTCAAACGAGGACGTCAGATGAATCGCTTCCCCATTCGATCTGACATGCCCGGCTTGTCGAATGTTCAAGTGTCACTTCATCCGCCAGTGCCCTCCTCTGGGACGGCAACGGTCATCGACACAGCGGGAAAATCTTGGGTGTTGAGTTACGGCAAGGCTGGGCCGGTCCTAACCATGGAAATTCCCGAGGACGGGGCGATGTGCTCCTTCGAGCCATGGTCGGAGTATCCGGATTACTGGAGCGCGAGCGGTCTGGTCGTGAATACCGAGAGGGTTGGGTTGGCCAGTGGATTCTATCGATGCGCTTTGCTGCTCATACCGTACCTTGGCGGTCTGCACATCTCGCCTTCGGACAACGTGACGCCATCCGGACGCGGCCTGTGGAGTAAGCTTGATCCTACTATCGAGTGGGAGCCCGTCGAGACGACCGGCGGCTTCCGGCTTGATCTGACGGGCAGATCGGCGCCGTGAAAAGAGCTCCTCTCGATATCGCCCGAGCCTTGTCCGGCTTCACAGGAACCAAGCTCACGGCGACCCTCGCCAAGGTCGAGGGCTCGATCAACGGCCTGACCGCCGAGACGAGTGCGGCCTTCCTCGAACGGCACAAGGCGGGAAAGGACGCGCTCGCAGCAGCAGCTGAGATGAAGCGGTTGGCTGGCCAGATCAACGTAGTGATCCACGCGCTCGGCATCCTGATGTGCCTCCCGCACGTACTGGAGAAGGGTGAGGTCGTCGAGTACGTCTCTCTCGGCGCCGGCAACACGGGCCGTGCGTTCGACCTGGAGACGAACCTAAGGGTCGCCGAGTTCAAGTTCATTCGCTGGCAGGGCGGCGCCGAGACGATCCGGCAGAACGGCATCTTCAAGGACGTGTTCGAGCTCGTGCGACACCCTACGCCCAAGCGGAAATACCTATACGTCCTCGGCACTCATCACCCGATGAAGTTTTTTCAGGGCGGCCGGGCGCTCGACAGCGTCCTGAGCCGGCACGCGAAAGTGAAGGCAGCTTTCGACAACCTTTACGGCGACCAGTTCAAGCGAGTGCGGGACTGGTACGCGGTACACGGCGGCGTAGTGTCGGTCGTCGACGTCTCTCAGTGGCTGTCGGAGCTGGCCGAGGACCTGATCGGAGAGCCGGTGGAGCCGGAAGACGTCTGAGTGCCTATTCGTCGTTCAGCATCCCACAGATCACGCAGCGGGCGCCGTTCCAGCCGGTCACGCCGCAATTTGGACAGTCCCAGCTGGGGTGGACGTTGTCGCCCTTGGGCCGGGCGCCGATCATTCCGGTCGGGCCCCTAAATATAAGGAAGTCGCCGGCCTCGCTAATGACCACGCCGGGCCGGAGTTGCAGGGGGCGGCCGCGATCCTGCGGGATCCGGTTGGCTTCGTGGAACGTCAGCAATTCGCGCATGCGCTCGCGCTGGTCCGCACCCAGAGCGCCGGCCTCGCTGGCGTGCAACAGCGTCTCGATGGCCAAGCTCACCCGGCGGTTGGAAGCATAGGAATCGCGCATAGCTCTCGCCTCGGGGGCTTTCCTGGCCGCCCGTTCGAGAAAGCCCTGTATCAGCGGCGTCGCGTTGAAGACGTGCCCGCCCTTTGTCCGGTTGCAACGAGGGTGGGCCGGCATCCAGTTCTCGAAGCTATTGACCAAGAAGTCGTCCGGAAGCCCGAGGTTCCGCTTGATCTCCTCCAGCTCCGGCTTCCCGTCGAGATGCTCCGGGACGATGTGGTCCACCTGCATGTCGACGATGCCGAGCGGCTCGCCGCAGAGCCAGCATACCTCGCGATGGGCCGTGAAGACGGCGTACCGCTCCGGGCGGCTGAAGGCGTACGTCGACATGCCGCCTTCCTATCCGAGGTCGAGGGCCTTGTTGACCGCCGCTTCCATCGTGTCGTGGTTCGTGCAGCGTGGCTTTCCGGCGGCGTTCATTCGCCAGACCGCGTAGCCGCCCTTGGCCGTCTGCTTGATCGGGTCGTGCTTCCACTTCCCCTCGGTGATCAGACGGACCAGCACGCGCTCCTTGCCGGTCTCGTCCCTGATCGACATCAGCTTGAGGCCGGCATCGGAAACGATGAGATGTGCGCCCTTGGGATCGAGCGCGTACACCAAGTCGTCCTTCCAGACGATGAAGTCGGGATAGAAGCGGCGGGAGCTTCCCTTCTCCAGCAGCGGGATCGAGTAGCCGCCGTTCGAGGGATTGCGGACCCAGGTGTAGCCGAGTTGGTCGATCTCCCGTGCGCACTCCAGCTCGACGGCGTTCAGGTCGCTGTAGCCGTCGTGGCCTGCGTTCGTGAACATCTCGACGGCGCCCGGCTTCGTGAGGACGGACGAGACTGTGTAGGGGTTCCTATCCTCGAACGTCAGGCCGGCGTTATCGATGAATGTGTCGACGAGCTGATCCGCGCGGTTCCGCAGGTCGTGCGCGGCTCGGCTGGTTACCTCGACGAGAACCTCGAAGCGCGGGTCGGTCCAGTCGATGGTCTTCGTCGCCTCGGGATAAGCAGTCTGCATCGCCCTACGGATGACCCATCTGGCGATGACGCGGTTCGAGTGCTCCCGCTGCTCCGTCACTACCTCGGCGGCCGACCCGTCACCGACGCGCTGCGTGGCCTTCGTGAGCTCGCCCGGGCCGACGACGTTCACTGAGTCATGGGTGTAGTCCGGGATTAGATCCACGACGCCCTGGAGGGGCTCCACCGCCTCCTCGGCATCGATGTGGATCTCTGGGATCGTCAGGACCTGCTTCGGTTCGAGGCGAGCCCGCTTGCGGTCCCGCGGATCGCTGAAGCCTTCGAGGCTGACCTCCGGCATCTCGGAGGCGATCTTGCGGCGCACCGCGTCGAGGATGCGGGGGAATTCCTGCTTGCCGTCGAGGCGGATGTAGAAGCTCGCCGTATTGAGTTCCGGATCTGCGTAGTGCCGGGCTCCGGGCTGTCGCAGGACGCGCCCGATCACCTGCTCGGCCTGGATTGCCGATCCCATCGACTTGTCGATGTAGGCGAACGCGCACTCGGGATCGTCCCAGCCCTCCTGCAGGGAGAGATTGAAGATGATGTGCCGGAAGCCTCCCTCGCTGAACGCCGCGAAGTCGTCCTCGCCCCCAGAAAACAGCGTGAATTCCGGCGGGGGAGGATTATGCTTCCTGTCCACCTTCAGGTCGCAGTAGACGGCGATCTCGGCGGGATCGACCTTCAGCTGCTCTACCAAATGGCGCCAGATCAGGATGGGAGGCGCCTTGCGATGGTTGAACGGCCTTGTCGGGACGTCCTGGCTGCCGTCCTCGGCGTTAATGTTCGTCCGGCAGACGTAGATGGCCTTGGGCGAGAAGCCCGCCATGTGCTCGCGTGCCTTCTCGGACGTCGCTCGGAACTCGGCGAGCATATCGTCGAGCGCCGTCTCCATCTCGGTCGCATAGCCACCCAGGATGATCTGCCTCTTCACGAGGCCTGCGTCGACGACGTCCTTGCTCGGGATAGCGGTTACCAGGCCCATCTCCGGCTGGTCACCGGTGACGTATACGTCGTCGGTCCAGCCGTGCTCCTTCAGCCGGTCGATAATGCGGCCGAGCTTCCCCGGAGTCTTCATAGTGGCCGAGGCGACGAGCATCGCATCGGGCTCAAGCTCGAACAGCAATTCGACCTGCTGGTCGGCAAGGTTCTGCGCCTCGTCGTAGACGATGACGAGAGGGCGACGTCGGCCCTCGGACGACTTCCGCTCGCGCAGGCTTGTCCAGAGCGATTCCTCGCCTTTGTCCTTCGAGACCTTGTGGATCTTCAGGGAGCCTTCCCCGCGCTTCTCCTGGTTGAAGGCGCCCACGGTGCTCAAGGCAATGACGGGCTGAGTACCGTCGAGGATGCGCTCGCCGTCGACGTTCGACAGGTGCTCGATCAGGAAACCCTCAACGAGCCCGCTGTACTTGCCGCCCTTGGATAGGGTCGCGAACGTCTGCTCGACGACCGCCTTGGCCTTCGATATCCAAAGCACGATGGGCTCGACTGCCATCTGGGCCCTGATCTGTGCGACAGTATCGGCGAGGATCGCAGTCTTCCCCGATCCCGTGAGGGCCGACAGCGCCTGATAGAACGGCGTGTCCCAGTTCCTATTCTCCAACGGTCGCTTCGGATCGGCGACCAGGGTCGCGTACCGGGCGGCGATCTGGTCCGAGGCGCGGGCTTGATAAGGCAGAAGGTCGATGTTCACTCAGCGGCCTCCGCGTCGCTGCTCGTCTTTGTCTCCGCTCCCGTCCCGTAGGGCGAGTAGGCCTCGTTGAACCCGAGCTTTTCGAGGATGCGGTTGGGGATCTGATAGAACTCGATGTTGGGGCCGCTGTACGTCGATATGCGGGCGTAGACGTGGAAGGGCTGGACCAACCCCTCGTCTTCGGCCTCCTTCACGATGGCACGGAAGGCGTCGCGGTTGAGCTTGGACGGCTTGTCCGGTCCGTTCCATACGAGGAAGTACCCTTCCCCGGTCCGGCTCCGGGCGAACAGGTGTTCATGGGTGCCGGCGGGCAGCCGCTGCAGGTGCGACGCCGCCCGTTCCTTGTTATCCCAGTGGCTGGTCAGTAGCAGATCGATCATCTCCTCCCGTTCCAGCGCGAGCACCGCGCCTGCATCCACGGCCGAATTCAGCTTCGAGAACCGAAAGCCCCCCGGCAACGGTGTCGCAGTGATGCCGAGGACGCCAGTTTTCGTGACCCGCTCGCCCGTGATCGCGCGCCGGACACGCAGCGCCGTCAAGCTGCGCGCGTAGGCGTCCCCTCGTTCCGGACGCCCTTGTTCGACGAGGATAAAGCGGCGGGTCGCCCCGGATTCGTGGTTGAGGTCGAGGACGGCGTGAGCCGTCGTTCCCGACCCGGCAAAACAGTCAAGCACGATGCCGTTCGGCGGGCACCAGATCTGGATGATCTTTTTGATCAGCCGCAGCGGTTTCACCGTATCAAAGCCGTGGTTCCGACCCACAACCGCGGATAGCTCGTTGATGCCAGCTTGGCTGTGCCCGGACTGAGCGTGTTCCCACGACGTGCTGCCGACCTCCAGTGGCTCGTCGTAGTCGTCGGCGGCCCAATAGGTCGTCGGGACGATGCCCTGCTTCACATGGTGCAGGTACTTCTTCATCCCAAACGTACCCAGGCCCTCGTCACGCCAGTGCGCCGCCGGCCAATTGCCCGCGGCTAGAATTGCCTCGGCTGCCTCTCGCGCCTTCTTCAGGCCCGGATTGTCTGGCTGGAACTTCGGCTGCCCGGGAAGAGGCGCTCCTTTGATAATCAAGGCCTTCGGGTGACCGTCCTTTAGATCGCGCTCTTCGTATTCCGATCCCCAGGCTTTCAGCCACTCCTTCATTCGTTTCTTTTCCGAGCCCCAACAGCGGCCATCCGATGGGTAATGGAGGTCCCCCGTGAAGGGAGACTGGATGGCGTAGACCATCGACCGGTGAGTCTCGGCACCGGGCGCGGTGAGGTCGCCAGGCTTCCAAGGAAAGGGGTCGCCGTCTCTTGAGAAGTATCGCTTGTTCATCGCCTCGGTCCGCGCGAGCAGCGCAGTCTTCGAGCGGTCCATGTTTTTTGCATAGACAAGGACGTATTCGGTCGCGGTCGACAAATGCTTTTGGTCGTTTCGCGGCGCGTAACTCTTCTGCCAATTGATGATGCCGATGCGGTTCGACTCGCCGAAGATCTCGTCGAGAAGCATACCAAGGCGATAGAGCTCGCGGTGATCGATGCAGATCGCTAATACGCCGCTGGGCTTGAGCATCTCCTTCATCATCCACACGCGCGGCTTCATGAAGCGGAGCCACTTGGAATGGCGCGACCCGTCGTCGGCCGGAACCAGCTTCCCCAGGTCCGGATCGTTGGGGTCGTCGTCCCAGCGGTCGTTGTACCGGAAGTCGAGGCCGGTGTTGTACGGCGGGTCGGTCAGGATCAGATCGACCTGCCCACGATATTTGTAGAGGCTGACGAGAGCCTGAAGGTTCTCACCTTCGACGATGAGGTTCTCGGACTGCTCGCTCTCCGAGCCGTATGATAGTTTCCGCTCAATCTTCTGGGAGCGCGGCTTCACCTCTCGGACGATCTGCCAAGGCGGGCGCTGTCCAGGATAGGACATGCGAATGCCGCCGAGATCCTCGCCGTCGCGATCCATCAGCAGCCGGATGAGCTCTTCACGGCTCAGCTTATCGTAGTTCGCCATTGACCGGCCCCGGTACGCGTACGCTTTTCCTTCTATGTGCCTCGACCGGAGGCCCTGGCGCAACGCGGAAAGCGTGGTTTGGTGGGTTGTGCCCAGCTCTTCGGCCTCGGCACGCATGCCATATTGTTCCTATTTCGTTCTACAAATCAAGGGCAACAGAGGTTCCTGAGATCCGGCCTGGATTGAAGCGGCGATCGCGCTATCCTGCGAGTCTGGAGCAATCGTTGCGCCACGAACGGTGCCTTGCGATCTCGATGTCTTGGCCAAGCTTGCTTCTTGATCGGATAAGCAAGCAGAAAGCCAGGGGCAAGGAAGTTCCCTGCGTAGCGGCAAAACCGCCACCAGCGGCGGGGGCGATCGAGCCCCTACTAGCGCTGGCGGCGGCAGTGCCCCTACTATCTATATCTCGGCTGAAGGCGCTCCCTTTCTCACGCCGCCAATCCAAGCAAGTCTTGGTCAGCCTTTCGCGCACGGTGATGGCGGCGAGCTATCTGCACATGTCGCTCCGATCTTTCGGAAGCTGCCTTTTTCAATGCAGCGGTTGCCGCCTCCTGCGTCCCGATCCGCTTCCAGTCATCGGTTCGTGGAGGGTTAGGCTCTCGACCGTAGATGTACGTCAGGCGGTATCGTGACGGATTCCGGAAGCTCGATATTGATTGGGTTCCCTTGTGCGTGGTTTCGACGAAACCCAGCGCCTCGCATTGACGGATCGCTAGGGCAATCGACTTGCGCCGGATGCCGGCCTTCTCGAAATCGGTGTAGGTGCAAGGCAACTTGCCATTGTCCCTGCCGCCATGCGCCATGAGCTCCAGCTCCAGTCGATCCAGAACCAGGCGGGCATTGCAGGGCAGTGATCGCCAGGCGATCGACTCGCGCATACCCCTCTCGTGGCTGACAAACTGGTCCTGGATGGCTCCCTTCTTCTTACCCATCAGGCGACCTCCAGGAATGTCGTGAGCAGCTCCCCGGCCTCATTGCCACCGTGCATGCTCAATGGGCCTCCAGATCTGCAACGGGCAAAGAGTTGAGCCAAGCTGCAAACTCATCCCTGGGGATGAGGGTCTTTCGCCCACTCTTGCGGGCCCTGAGTTTCCCGGCCTTCAGTAGCCGGTAGACTTGGCGCGGGCTCATTCGAGCTTGATGGGCCACATCCGCCACGGTCAGAACTGCTGTCTGCATTTGAACGTACTCCAGTCGCCTCGAGGCCGGCCGGGGAATTCCGGTGCATGCCCGTGCGCTGACGTTCAGCCAGAAATGCAGCAGCAAGTCCCTGCAAAGTGACGCATTGCACCAGATTGCAGCACCGCTTCTACTTTCGCGCTCGATAGAGCTTCACGGCTTCAGCAATTGTGCGGTCAGATGCGGTGGTTTGATGGTGAGCCTGCATCCACTCGACCACACGTCGATTGCGAACTGTAGCGGCCAGTCCGGGTGGTAAGCCATTGGGGAAGACCTCCTGTAGCGCGGTCAGGGCGGACAGCACCTTGCCTGTCGCCTTCGGGGAGCCGATCCATAGCAGACTGTCGGATGAAGCAGGTCTCGGCTCTACATCGGCTGGCGGCCAGATTTCCAGCAGCCTCTTGCTCTCGACGCGAGGATCCTGCAAACGACGATCGAGCCTTCCGCTGAAGAGATGCGTTCCGCTACCGGAGTCGAAATCGAGATCGATCCAGTCCATCGAATCAAGATCGACTCTCCTGGATTCCTCTATCGCCCAACAGGTGAGCTCGCCTTGCCTCAGGGCTTTCCGGAGTTCACCGAGGGTCGCCGGGAACCGATCGTCGCCCACCAACTCCAAGAGCATTGCTACGTCGTTCAATGTCGGCGTCTCTGCTTGTTCAAGACGATACCCTTCGCCAAACCGGACCCATGCTCGCGTGTGCTTGGCGACCTCCGGCATCAAATCTCGAACGACAGCCAGATCACGTGAGGCGATCCATGCGGTCGCCATCGGCAAGGTCCAGAAAAGTTCGATCCCAGGCTCAAATTCTTGAGCCCTCGGCCTGGTCTCAAACGGCTCCCATTTCCGGCTAGACGCCTCCGTTTCTGCGTCCTCTGGTGTCAGCCAACCCTTCTCGACGAAATGCTCGACCAGGTCGGAGTCATCCATGAATTTCGGACTGCTGCGATCGGGATCACTCAGGAACCAGCTCTTCAACTCCTCAAAGATCGCCCCTCCGGACACCTCAGCTCGCCTGGCGCGCCTCGATCGATTGCGGTTCATTGCCCCTCTCCTGTCCACAAACGCCGATCGCATCCAGGCTCTCTTCAATCGGATTTAGTGCGCTTCCTCGATCCCGTCTTCTTTTCTGCCTTCGGTGAGCCAACGAAGCGCGCCCATTCCTCCATGAGCTTCCGGCGCTTTTCCAACGCGTCAGCTCGCCGATACGCCCTCTCGGTCTCATCCCCGATCGTGTGAGAGAGTGCGACTTCCACGACCTCTCGGGCGAAGTTCGTGCGCTCCCCGGCCCAGTCGCGGAAAGAGCTGCGGAACCCGTGAACTGTGGCGTCTCCAACTTCCATGCGCCGCAGAACCATTTCCATCGCCATGTTCGACAGCGGTCGATCCTTCTTCGCGCCAGGAAATACGAAATCGCTGACCCTGTCCGCCTTCATACTCGTCAGAATTTTGAGTGCCTGGCTCGACAGAGGTACCCGGTGAGGCTTGGCGTTCTTCATTCGCTCGGCCGGCACAGTCCAGATCTTGTCCGCCCAATCGATCTCGGACCAGAGCGCTCCCAGCACTTCGTTTGTTCGGCTGGCGTTCAAGAGACAGAACTCAAGCGCCCGGGCTGCCACGCCTTCCTGTACGCGTAGTGTCACTATGAATGCCGGGACATCGTCGAAGGGCATTGCGGCATGATGACCCCGCGAGAGTTTGTTCTGCTTGGGAAGGAGGTTTGCCAGATGCCCCCGCCAGCGAGCGGGATTCTCCCCAGACCTCAGACCCTTGGATCGAGCAGCATCCAATATCTTCTCGATCCGGCCTCGCACACGCGACGCCGTCTCGCTCTTCGTCAACCAGATGGGCCGCAGGACGCCAAGCACATCATTGGTGTTGATCTCGTCGACGCGCTTCGACCGCATTGCCGCGGCGTACGTCTTGATCGTCGACTTCCATTGCGCCTGGTGCTTCACGTTCCGGAAGCCTTCGGAGATCTCGCTGATGAGTGTGTCCGCAAAATCTCCGAACGTCGGCACAGCCGCACTGGTCGAGCGAGCCGACTGCCTCGAAAGGATCGGATTACGGCCTGCATCCAGTTCACGCCGGGCCTCGTCTGCCTTCGCCCTCGCCTGGGCCAACGTGACAGCAGATGTCCCGCCCAGGCCCATTTCCTTCAGCTTCCCTTCCCATCGGAAAAGGAAGAGCCATCGCCTGGCGCCGCTCGCGTCGACCACGAGATAGAGTCCGTTGCCGTCGCTGTGTCGTCCCGGCTTTGTGAGCGTCTTCACCGCGAGAGCTGAGAGTTTCTGGATCTTGCGAGCCATGCGTACCCCAACATTTACCCCAACGAAATTCGGGCATAGTGTGGCATAGCTCGTCACAAAGCGACAGCAGAATGGCTCTATGTAGATTGAAATAATAGGAAATTTTCAGACACTGTCAGGTCGAGTCATTTGAGTTCGACGGACACCCTGTCCGCCAGCATCCCGTCAAGATCTTGATTTATCTGACATTATTGTCAGATATTCGCACTCTACTCGACGATTGACCCGGTACGCATCCGTCCCTGCTGCTCTCAGCTTGTCGGTGGCCGAGCCTCGCTGCGGCCTCGGCGATCGGCGCCGCTTTCGGAGCGCGCCGGCTGCGGAGGCTGCCGAGCTTTCTGGAGGCTGACATGTGGAGCGGCTGTGCCGCCGCATCGATTTCCGATCGGGCAGCGGATCACCGGCGCGGCCACGGGGTCAATCCGGCTACGACATGAGGCTATGAAGGCGAGGCTCCCGGCTGAGGTTGCCGACGCCAAAGGGATCCGGATCGTGGCGTCCTGGTCCTTGAGCCGATTTCTCGCGCCTTCTCCAGATTTTCATTTCAGGCTTCGAGACAGGAGGACCAGCAGCGCCGGTCTTTGAGCTCTTGTAAAATGTTACAAAATGTTTAGGCTTGCCTTTCACCGCGCCACGCCTTCGAGGCGA
The DNA here is from genome assembly GCF_000745475.1 of Allobosea sp. UNC402CLCol. GTDB lineage: Bacteria > Pseudomonadota > Alphaproteobacteria > Rhizobiales > Beijerinckiaceae > Allobosea > Allobosea spartocytisi. Next base: position 140,167 of record NZ_JQJJ01000016.1, on the reverse strand, counting down.
AGAAGCGCGGAGTTCCAGGGAGATTCAAGAAGCCGCCGCTTGGCGGCTGAACCCCATCTCCTCGACTGTTCATGTGAGCTCTGCTCGCTGTCATCGCTCCCCGCCGTGCGTCCGTCGTCGCCGGTTGCGCGTGCTTTGGCGGCGGCGATCCTCACGGCGATCAAAACCAGCCCGGGCAACGGGACAATCGGAGGAAGCCATGACGACACTGACCCGCCGCGCCGTTCTGGCAGCCGCCGGCGCCACCGCGGCGCTCGGCGCCACCCGCGCCTTCGGCCAGGGCAAGACCACGATCACCTTCGCCGCCGCGACCTTCGCCGAGGCCGGCCGCGGCGACAAGCTCAAGGCCTGGATCGACAAGTTCAACGCCTCGCAGGACAAGGTCGAGGTCCAGCCTGTCGCAATCCCGTTCTCGCAGCTCGCCAACACCGTCTTCACCCAGATGGGCGGCGGTGGCGGCCCGGACCTCGTGCGCTTCGACCAGACCGACTTCTTCGCGGCGCTGCCGGCCAAGCGCATCCTGCCGATCGACGACCTCGTCGATGCCGGCAAGTACACCTTCCAGGCGCCGGACAAGTTCCTCAATGTCGAGGGCAAGCGCTACGGCGTCGTCTTCGAGCTCGCCAACTACCAGCTGATCTACAACCCGGCGCTGCTGCAGGGCGGCGAGCCGCCGAAGACCTTCCCGGAATTCCTCGCCGCGGCGAAGGCCGCCACCGGCAAAGGCAATTTCGGCTACGCCTTCCGCGCGACGATGCCGGAACGCTCCGGCTTCTGGCAGGACATGACGAACTATGTCTACGGCTTCGGCGGCAACTGGGCCGACGGCAAGCAGCTCACCTTGAACAGCCCGAAGGTGGTCGAGGCGATCACCGCCTACAAGCAGGTCTATGATTCCGGCGTGATCCCGAAGGGCGCGGATGCGGCGACCTATCGGCGGATGTTCTGGGAAGGCAAGATCGCCATGAACATCGACAATGGCGGTGTCGCCGGCATCTTCGCCGCGCAGAACCCCAATCTCGGCTTCAAGGCGGCGCCCTCCCCCTTCCCGAACCGCCAGCAGGGCCTGATCCTGACCTCTCTCTCGGTCAACGCCAACACCAAGAACAAGGAAGCCTGCGGCGTCTTCATCAACTGGATGCTGCAGCCGGCCGCGCAAAGCGAGCTGCAAGGCATCCTCGGCGCCGCCAGCGTCGCCACCCCGGTCGAGCGGCCGAAGGCCGATCTGGAACGCGCGCCCTGGCTCGGCGTCTACGACGCGCAGACGCCCTATGCCCTGCCGCAGCTCGTGCTCGGCTTCGAAACCAAGACGCTGGAGATCCAGCAGATCGTCGTCGAGCAGGTGCTGAAGATCCTCGTCGGCAATGCCGACGTGCAGAAGACCATGGACGAGGTGCAGTCCCTGGCGCTGAAGCGCATCGAGCGGCAGTAAGAGCATGAGCACCGCCAGCCCGGCGACGGCAGCGGCCGGCCGCCCTCCGCAGAGCGGTGGGCGCGACCGGGAGAACCGCTGGACGCCCTATCTCTTCATCGCGCCCGTCGCGCTCTATCTGGCGGTGTTCCAGGGGTATCCGCTGGTCAGCGAGTTCGTGCTGAGCTTTCAGCAGAGCACGCTGCTGGCGCCGCAGGACGCCCGTTTCGTGGGCCTGCGCAACTACCACGACCTGGCGACCTCGAGCGATTTCGCCTCCGTGCTCTGGACCACGCTGATCTATACGATCGCCTGCGTGGTCTTCGCGATCTCGCTCGGGCTCGGCGCCGCGCTGCTGCTCGACCGGCCGTTCCGCGGCCGCGGTCTGGCGCGGGCGCTCGTCACGGTGCCGTGGGCGGCCCCGCCGGTGGCGGTCGCGACCATCTTCGCCTGGATGCTCAACGCGCAATACGGCATCTTCAACCACGTGCTGAAGCTGATGGATCTCGAGGTCGGCTATGAGAGCTGGCTCGACAATCCCAAGCTCGCGCTGCCGGCGGTCCTGTTCACAACGGTCTGGCAGATCTTCCCCTTCTCCTCCGTCGTGCTGCTCGCCGCTCTGCAGGGCGTATCGGAGGAAGTCCGCGAGGCCGCCCAGATGGACGGCGCCGACCGCTTCAGCATCTTCAAGGTCGCGGTCTGGCCGACCATCCAGCCGACGGTGGCGCTGCTCGCGCTGTTCGTCACGATCTGGTCGCTGCGCCGCTTCGACCTGATCTGGGTGATGACGCAGGGCGGGCCGATCGGCGCGACCAAGACGCTGGTCATCGAGCTCTACACGCGTGGCTTCGTCGCCCGCGAGCTCGGCGAAGCGGCGGCCGTCGGCATGATCGGGCTCAGCATCGCCCTCGTCGTGACCTTCGTCTACTTCTGGTACACGCAGCGCACCGAGCGCGCGCAGGGGCGCCGCTGATGAAAACCCCTGCCTCCCACGCGCTGCGCATGGCGCTGATCATGGTGCTGCTCAGCGCGGCGCTGTTTCCGATCTACTGGATGGTCGTCACCTCGCTGACCTCCTCGGCGAACCTGTTCGCCGACCGGCCGCAGATGCTTCCCGACCCGGCGCAGGCCTTCAACTATGCCGAGACCTTCGCCAAGACCGGCGTGCTGCTCTGGCTGAGGAACAGCGCGATCGTGGCCGTCGGCACCATGGTGCTGTCGATCCTGCTCGCCATCCTGCCGGCCTATGCGCTCTCGCGCTTCCGATTCCATGGCAAGGGCGTGCTCGGATTCGTGCTGTTCGCCACACAGATGCTGCCGGAGGCGATGCTGGTGGTGCCGCTCTATGCGATCTTCGCCAAGCTGCTGCTGCTCGACACGCTGGGCGGCCTCATTCTGGCGAACGCCGCCTTCACGGTGCCGGTCATCACCTGGATCCTGAAGGGCGCCATCGACGGCGTGCCGCTGGAGATCGAGGAGGCGGCCCGCATCGACGGCTGCTCGCGGCTCGACATCGTTCTCGGCATCGTGCTGCCGGTGGTGGCACCGACGCTCGCCGCCGCCTCGGTGATCGCCTTCTTCCATGGCTGGAACGAATACGTCTTCGCCCAGACGCTGATCCTCAGCCAGGAGCTGCGCACCGCCTCCGTCGGCCTCGCCAGCTTCGTTGGCGAACTCTCGACCCCGATCCACACCGTCATGGCGATCGGCGTGATGTACACGCTGCCCGCCGTCGCCTTCTACCTGATGGTCCAGCGCTATGTCGTGGCCGGCATGACCGCCGGCAGCGTCAAGGGCTGACAAAGCACCGGGCTGAGAAAGAACACGAATGGCCTCGATCACGCTCAATCACGTCGCCAAGCATTTCGGCAACAAGGTCGCGATCGCCGATGTCGACCTGAAGGTCGAGGACGGCGAATTCCTCGTTCTGCTGGGGCCCTCGGGCTGCGGCAAGTCCACGCTCTTGCGCATGCTGGCAGGGCTCGAGACGGTGACCTCGGGCGAGATCCATCTCGGCGGAAGGCGCGTCGACCGGCTGCCGCCGAGCGCGCGCGACATGGCTTTCGTCTTTCAGTCCTATGCGCTCTATCCGCATATGACGGTGCGCCGGAACATCGCCTTCCCGCTGATCATGCGTCAGTTCAAATGGTGGTTCCACATCCCCTTCCTCGGAGGGCTCGCCAAGCGGAAGATCGAGCGCTCGCCCGCCGTGCGCGATCTCGTCGAGAAGACGGCGAAGACGTTATCGCTCACCGAGATGCTCGACCGCTATCCGCGTACATTGTCGGGCGGTCAGCGCCAGCGCGTCGCGCTGGGGCGGGCGATGGTGCGCCAGCCGGAAGTCTTCCTGATGGACGAGCCGCTCTCCAATCTCGATGCCAAGCTGCGCTCGGCGATGCGGGCGGAGATCACGCGGCTGCACCAGCGCGTCGGAGGTACCTTCGTCTACGTCACGCACGACCAGGTCGAGGCGATGACGATGGGCACGCGCATCGCCCTGATGCGCGACGGGGTGATCCAGCAGTTCGGCACGCCGCGCGAGATCTATACCTCGCCGGCCAACACCTATGTCGCGCGCTTCATCGGCACGCCGCCGATGAACCTGATCGAAGGCCGCATCGACAACGGGGCGATCTGCATCGGCAAGGCGCGCCTGCCGCTTCCCCCAGCCTTGGCCGACGTCGCGGGTGACAACGTCCTTCTCGGCATCCGGCCGAACGCGCTGAGCCTGTCGGATGCTTCGGCCAGCGGCGGCCTTGCCGGTACCGTCAGTCTCGTCGAGCATGTCGGAGCCGAGTCCGTGGTCGCCGTGAAGCTGTCGGACGGCGCCACGGCGCATGACGAGGAGGGAGCCGTGCCCGGAGAGATCATGGCGACGGTTCAGGGATACAGCGACCTTCAACCCGGAGCAGCCGTATCTGTCGGGCTCGACCTGTCGGAGGTCGTCTTGTTCTCGCGCTCGACCGGTCAGCGCATCTAGGCAAGAGCGAAGCTCAGGCCTCGCTGGCCGCCAGATGAGACCGGCAAACGGACAGAACCATTTCTCTTAGCCAGCCATGGGCGGGATCCGCATGAAAACGCGGGTGCCACATCTGGGAGATCGTGATCGCGCTTGTCTGCACGGGCAGGTCGAATTCATGGAGCAGGCTCTTGTCGGCTCCCGCGCGAACGAATGATCTGCTCACCAGCCCGACAAGATCCGAAGTCGCGGCGATCGCCATCGTCGCCGGAAAGTCGGGCACGACAACGACGACGCGCCGCTGCAAGCCCAGCGCTTCCAGAGCTGCGTTGACCGGACCATGCGTTCGGCCGCGGCGAGAGGTGACGACATGACCAAACGCCGCGTAACGCGCGGCGGTGACCTCGCCTTGTGCCAATGGATGTCCTTTCCGGACGATTCCGACAAAGCGGTCCCGGAACAAGGTCTGGACCTTGATCTCCGGCGCACTATCGCCAAGCACGCCGATCTCGAGGTCGACGATCCCCTCGCGCAGGAAGCGCACATTCTTGTCCGGCTTGGGCGCGAAGCGGAGTGTCACGCCCGGCGCCGCTTCGGTGACCGCCGCGACGATCGGAGCTGCGAAGGTCGCGACGAAACCTTCATTGGCGCGGAGGGTGAAAACGCGCTCGAGACCGGCGATATCCAAGGCGCGATCGGCCGGCCGCAGGACGGCCTTCACCTCGTCGGTCAGCGACCTGACGCGTGCGCCGAGCGCCAGGGCATGCGGCGTCGGCACCAGCCTCCGGCCGGCCCGAACGAGCAAAGGGTCGCCCGTTACGGTGCGAAGACGCAGCAGGGTCCGGCTCATGGCGGAGTCGCTCAAGCCGAGAACCCTGGCTGCGCCCGCGACGCTTCCCTCGGCGAGAAGCACGTCCAGGGCAGCGAGCAGATTGAAGTCTGGATGGGACATTCACGCAAACCCCGGCGAAGCGATCCGCCCCCGAACTGAGACATGGCGCCTGATGCAGGGATAAATTGCATTCCCTGCGCGTTCCGCCATGCCTGGCCATCTGTATCCTGTCCTCGATCGACCGAGAACAGGAAACATGATGACCCATTCAGCCCCAGCGGCCCGGAGTTTCGATGGCGCGACGGCCGGGGACGCAGGATTGCCGGCGCCCCGCCGCTCCTATGCGACATTGGCCATCATGGCGGCGATGGTGCTGGTCGTCCTCGACGGCGCCATCGCCAACATCGCGCTGCCGACGATCGCGTCCTCGTTCCGGGTCGAGCCTGCGGCGTCTGTCTGGGTCGTCGGCAGCTACCAGATAGCCCTGGTCATGGCCCTGCTGCCTTGCGCCGCGCTGGGAGAAAGCTGGGGTCTCCGCCGAACCTTCACGGCCGGGGTCTTCATCTTCACCGGCGCCTCGCTGCTCTGCGCACTGTCGCCCTCGCTGCCGTGGCTGATCGCGGCTCGCTTCATCCAGGGGCTCGGCGGCGCGGCCGTGATGGCGCTGGGGATCGCGCTGATGCGCTTCACCTATCCCCACCGCCTGGTCGGCGCGGTGATCGGCTGGAATGCGACGGTGATCGCGCTGTCGGCGGCGGCGGGACCGACGGTCGGCTCTACCATCCTCGTCATATCCAGCTGGCAATGGCTGTTTGCCATCAACCTGCCGATCGGCGCGATCGTGCTCCTCGCCGCCCTGGCGCTGCCGCAGCCTGCGGGCTCGGGCCGAACGCTCGACATGGCGAGCGTGGCACTCAACGCGACGGCGTTCGCCTCCCTTGTTCTCGGCGTTGACCGGATCACGAGCGAGCCCGGGCTGGCGACTGCGTTGCTCGTGACATCGGTCGCGAGTTTCGCGGCTCTCGTGAGGCGCGAGACGCCACGCCCTGCGCCGCTCATCCCGCTCGATCTCCTGGGGAACCGCCCCTTCCGCATTTCGGTGATTGCGTCCGTGTGCTGCTTCGCCGGTCAGATGGCGAGCTATATCGCGCTGCCCTTCTACTTCCAGCACAGCCTCGGTCTGGACGCCTTCACGACGGGGCTCTACATGACGCCCTGGCCTCTCGTCGTGGCCATTGCCGGCCCTCTCTCGGGACGCATGTCCGATCGGCTCTCCACCGGCCTGCTCTGCGCGGCCGGCGGCGGTTTCCTTGCCCTTGGGCTTGCGCTCGTCGCTCTCTGGCCGATCCAGAAGGATCCCTGGCCGCTGGTGCCGTTCCTGATGCTGGGCGGCTTCGGCTTCGGGATCTTTCAAACGCCGAACAACCGCAACATGCTGCTCTCGGCGCCGCGCGAGCGCAGCGGCTCGGCCGGGGGCATGCAAGCCACGGCCCGCCTTCTCGGGCAGACGCTGGGTTCGGTGATCATGGCGATGCTGTTCACGCTCACCTCATCGGCGGCCGCGCCCCGGATCGGCCTTGCCGTGAGCGCCGTTCTGGCCCTGGTCGCAGGACTGGTCAGCACAATGCGGATCGAGCGCGACACGGCGGAGATCCGGGCCTCCTGAGCCGATCCCGAAGGACGGCCTCTCCACCGTCGGTCCGGTACCAGGTCCGGAAAACGACTGCGTGATGGAGCTGGAAGCTTCCGGCCGGAGCGTTCGTTTTCCTGAGCGAAGCGGCAAGGCCAGGCACGCCTGCCGTCACCAAGAGAGCTCGACGCCTCCCAGGATGCGCCGGGCGGCGGTCCGAAGGGCGCGCAGATCGGCATAACCGACCGCGCGGGCGATCTGGTGCGGGGGGCAACCATCCGTCGCCAGCGCGAGCGCCCTGACGACGCGCAGCCGCGCCCGCCAGTCGCCGAAGCTCATGCCGGTCTCGGCGCGGAAACCGCGGGTCAGCGTGCGCCGGCTCGCCCCGGCTCGCTCCGCCCAGGCGTCGATGTCCAGGGCCGAAGCAGGGTCCTTCAGCAGCGCCTCGCAGACGCGCCGCAAACGCGGATCGCGCGGCAGGGGCAAGGTCAGCGGCGTTTCCGGCGCCCGCCCGATCTCGTCGAGGATCAGGGCGGCGAGATGCCCGCCGCGCCCGCCCTCGTCGTAAAGCATCGGCTCGGCCGCCAGCGCGACCAGCGCCGAAGCCAGCAACGGCGTCACCTCCAGCACGCGGCAGCCCTTCGGAAGGATTCCGACCGCCTCCGGGGTGACATAGGCCGAGCACATCGACACCCGGCCATGCATCCTGACATCGTGGAAAAGCCTGGGCGGGATCCAGAGCGCATGCTGCGGCGGCAGGATCCAGGTGCCGTCCTCCGCCGTCACCAGCGTCAAGCCGGAGGTCGCGTAAAGCAATTGCGCGCGCGGATGGCTGTGCCACCCCGTGGCCGCGCCCGCGGCGTAGGATTTCGGCAGGACCGCGACCGCGCGCGGAACGGTCTGATAGGCAGCGCTGTCGCCGTGCATCGCGATTCCATTTGGCCCGATTGCCCCGTAAACGACCCGACAGGACACATCGGGTCAAGTTACAAAATCCCTCCCCGAAGCCGGACGCGACCAGGTTGGACAACCGGGCCGGCGTGTCCGTCACTCTCTGTCCGATGGAGCCGAGTGTTCCCATGAGCCCCGAGACGCTGTCCAAGCGCACGCTTCTCTTCGTCAATGCAGCGCATGCGCTCGATCACTTCGTGCTGCTCATCTACCCGACCGCCGTGATCGCCATCGCAGCCCAGACCGGCCTGAGCTATGCCGAGCTGATCGGGCTCGCGACCGGCGCCTTCGTCGCCTTCGGCCTGTGCTCCCTGCCGATGGGCTGGCTCTCGGACCGTTTCGGCCGGCGCAACATGCTCGCCGTCTTCTTCCTGAGCTATGGCCTGTCCTGCCTGGGCGTCGCCAGCGCCAGCCAGCCGATGGCCTTCGCGGCCTGGCTGCTCGTTCTCGGCGTGGCATCCGCGATCTACCATCCGGTCGGCTCGACGATGCTGGTCAATCATGCCCGCCAGCTCGGCCGCGACCTCGGGGTCAATGCCGTCTGGGGCAATCTCGGCGCGGCCTCCGCGGCGGGCGTCACCGCGCTGCTGGCCGCGAGCCTCGGCTGGCGTGCCGCCTTCGTGCTGCCGGGCCTCGTCTGCCTCGCCCTTGGAGCGGCCTTCCTGATGCTCGTTCCCGGCGACGGCGAACCGCATGCAAACCGCACGGGCAAGGCGGACCTCATCCCGCTGAGCCGCCCCAAAACCCTTCTCGTCGTCTTCGCCATCGCCATCATCGCCGGCGGCATGACCTTCAACCTCACCACCATCGCCTTGCCGAAGATCCTCGACGAGCGGCTCGGGCTGGACATGCCGCTGGCGCTGATCGGCTCGCTGGCGACGCTGGTCTTCATCTTCGGCGCGGGGGCGCAGTGGCTGATGGGCCGGCTCGTCGACCGCTATACGCTGCCGGCCCTGTTCGTCGGCCTCGCCCTTCTGCAGCCGATCGGCCTTGTCATCGCCGCGATGACACAGGGCATCCCGCTGCTGCTCGGCCTCACCCTGACGATGACCGCGATCTATGGGCAGGTGGTCGTCAACGACGCGATGGTCGCCCGCTACGTGCCGGCCCAGCACCGCGCCAAGGCGTTCAGCGTGCGCTATTTCCTCGGCTTCACCGTGAGCGGCTTCGTGGTGCCGATGCTGGCGGTTCTCCATGCGCAAGGCGGCTTCGGGCTGGTGCTGGGTGCCGCGGCCCTGTTCGGCCTGATCGTCTGGGCGGCTTCCGTCGCCTTCTACTGGCTGGCGCAGAGCGCGCCTGCGAAGCAGGCCGCCCCGGCCGAATAGAAACCCGACCACGGATCTCCACCCCCGAAGGCACCCCGGACCAACCGGCGGGTGCCTTCGGACGCGTGGAAATCTTTGATGACAACGTTGTCATAAAGCTTCGCCGGTGCTATGGCCCCCAAAACGCAGGGGTAAGCCGCGATGCAGACAAGTGGTGCGAACACTGAGCCCGCCTTGGACGCGACCCTTCGCGGCGTGCCCTTCGTCGAGCCGGTGCCAGCCGCGCAGTTCCCGCAGAATCGGCTCGACCCGCGCCGCGCAGATCTTTCGCTGCCTGCGCTGACGCTGGACGAGGCGGCGCTGCGCGCCAATCGTGACCTGTTCTTCCGTTACCTGGCTGACCATGGCGCGCAGGTCGCGCCGCATGCCAAGACGCCGATGTCGCCGGAGATCGTCCGAGAATTGCGCGACGCCGGCGCCTGGGGCGCTTCCGTCGCCAATCTCCAGCAGGCTGCAGTCCTGATGCAGGCGGGCGAGACGCGATTGCTGCTCGCCAACCAGATCGGCGGCGCGGTCGCCGGCCGGCGCCTCGGTGCGCTCCTCGCCGCCCATCCGCAGGTCGAGCTTTGCGCCTTCGCCGACAGCCCCGAAGCCGTGGCGAGCCTCGCCACCGCCGCCAAGACCGCTGGGCGGACGGGCTTGCCCATCCTCGTCGAGATCGGTGATGGCCGCGCCGGGGCGCGTGACGATGTCGCCGTGACAAACGTGATCGCGGCCATCCGCGCGGCCGGGCCCCAGCTGCGACTGGCCGGCGTCGCCACCTATGAAGGTGCGGTCGCCGGTCCGGACCCGGTCGCGACCGAGGCGGCCATCGCCCGGCTGATGACGCGAACCGCTGCCGCCTTCGCCGCCGTCAGGGCCGCCGAGCCGGAAGCCTCGCTCATCCTCAGCGCCGGCGGCTCGGCCTATTTCGACCTCGTCGTCGCGGCGCTGTCCCCGATCGTCGCGGCGGACGGCAAGACGACCCTGCTGCTGCGCAGCGGTGCGATCTTCTTCGCCGATCACGGCGTCTATGCGCGGGCCTTCGCTGCGCTCGATGCGCGCGGCGGCCTCGTCATCGGCGGCGAGACACTCAAGGCCGCCGAGGCGTTCCGCCCGGCGCTGCGGCTCTGGGCCGAGGTGCTGTCGCGGCCGGAAACCGGCCTCGCCATCGCCGGCTTCGGCATGCGCGACGTCTCCTTCGATCAGGGGCTGCCGGTGCTTCTGTCCGTCCACCGGGACGGGGCGGAGATCGCCGGCGCGGCCCAAGGCATCACGGTCGAGAAACTCAACGACCAGCACGGCTTCCTGCGCCTGCCGCCGGAGAGCGGGCTCAAGGTCGGGGACGTGCTCTGCCTCGGCATCTCCCATCCCTGCACCTGCCTGGATCGCTGGCGGCTGGTCTTCGGCCTCGGCGAGGACGGCACCGTCTTGCGCGTCCTGCGCACCCATTTCGGCTGAGGCGGGCATGAACTTCCAGCAGCTCTGGCGCTATCAGGACCAGTTCATCGAGGGCGCGCTGATCACGCTCGCGCTGACGCTGATCGCGGCCGTGGTCGGGCTCGCCATCGGCGTCGCGGGGGCGGCCCTGCTGCGCAGCGGCTCGAAACCGGTCAGGCTGGCGATCCGCTCCTATATCGAGATCTTCCGCAACACGCCGTCGCTGATCCAGATCTTCCTGATCTTCTTCGTGCTGCCGGCCGCCGGGCTCAAGCTGCCGGCCTTCGAGGCGGCGGCGGTCGCGCTCAGCCTCTATTTCGGCGCCTATGCCATCGAGATCGTCCGCGCCGGGCTGGATTCGATCCCGAAGAGCCAGGTCGAGGCCGGGCAATGCCTCGGGCTGACGCGCTGGGAGGTCTTCCGCCACATCGTGCTGCCGCCGGCGCTGCGCAACGTCTATCCGGCCTTCACCAGCCAATTCGTGCTGCTCCTGCTCGGCACCTCGCTCGCCTCGCAGGTCGCGGCCGGCGAACTCTTCCATGCGGCGAGCTTCATCGAGAGCCGGACCTATCGCAGCTTCGAGGTCTATGCGGTGGTCTGCGCGATCTATTTCGCGATGGTGATCGCCTTCAAGGCGCTCTTCGCCGTCATCGGATTGGCCGCCTTCCGCTGGCCGGTCAGGCGCTGAGGGAGAGCGGGCACCATGCGTTCCTTCGGCTATATCGACCTTCTCTCCTTCGTCCATGCGCTGCAATGGACGGTGCTGCTGGTCATCGTCGCGCTCGCTTTCGGCGGTCCGCTGGCCCTGCTGCTGGCGACCACGCGCACCAGCCGCCTCGCGCCGCTGCGCTGGCTCGCCGCAGGGCTGATCCAGCTCATCCAGGGCGTGCCGCTGCTCGGGCTCCTGTTCTTCTTCTATTTCGGCATGCCGGTCTTCCTCGGCATCGAGGTTCCCGCGCTCGTCGCCGTCGGCATCGCCTACACGCTCTACACGGCGGGCTTCCTCGGCGACATCTGGCGCGGCGGCATCGAGGCGGTGAAGCCGGCGCAATGGGAAGCCGGCGCCTGCCTCGGCCTCACCTCCTGGCAGCAGTTTCGCCACATCATCGGGCCGCAGGCGCTGCGCCTGTCGCTGCCGCCGACCGTGGGCTTCCTCGTCCAGCTCATCAAGGGCACCTCGCTCGCCTCGATCGTCGGCTTCGTCGAGCTCGCCCGCGCCGGCCAGGTCGTGAGCGCGGCGACGTTCCAGCCCCTTCTCGCCTACGGCATCGTCGCCGCGATCTATTTCGCGCTGTGCCTGCCCCTGACTCTCTGGTCGCGCACCCTGGAGGCCCGTCTCAATGGCGCTCGTTGAAATCCGTGATGTCCGCAAGAGCTTCGGCCAGGTCGAGGTGCTGAAAGGCGTCTCGCTCGAGGTGAAGGAAGGCGAGATCGTCACGATCATCGGCCGCTCCGGCTCGGGCAAGTCGACGCTGCTGCGCTGCATCAACGCGCTGGAGAAGATCGATTCCGGCTCGATCACGGTCGAGGGCCAGGCGGTCAGCGCCGGCATGGCGAATCTGCGCCAGTTCCGCCAGCGCGTCGGCATCGTCTTCCAGGCCTTCAACCTGTTCCCGCATCTGAGCGTCGAGAAGAACATCACGCTGGCGCCACTCTTGACCAGGAAGATCGGCAAGGCGGAAGCGCGCCCGCTCGCGCTCGACGTGCTCGGCCGCGTCGGCCTCGCTGACAAGATCGACGCCTGGCCGGAGCGGCTCTCGGGCGGCCAGCAGCAGCGCGTCGCGATCGCCCGCTGCCTCGCCATGGCGCCGCATCTGATGCTGTTCGACGAGGTCACCTCGGCGCTCGACCCCGAGCTCGTCGGCGAGGTGCTCAAGGTGATGGAGGACATGGCCCGGCAGGGCATGACGATGATCCTCGTCACCCATGAGATGGGCTTCGCCCGCAACGTCGCCAACAAGATCGTCTTCATGCACCAGGGCAAGGTCTGGGAAGAGGGGCCGCCGGCCGAGCTCTTCGCCAATCCGAAGACGCCCGAGCTGCGCAGTTTCATCAACTCGGTGAAGTAGCCGACATCCAAGGCTGCACGAGACCTCAGAGGAGAAGAACCCATGTCGCTGTTCAAGACCATGATGGCGGGGCTCGTTGCCGCCGCGGCGCTCGCGGCCCCCGTCGCGGCCAAGGCCGACAAGCTCCAGGACGTCCTCAAGGCCGGGAAGCTGCGCGTCGGCATCCTGACCGACGCCGCGCCCTGGGGCTTCAAGGACGAGAAGGGTGAGATCGCCGGCCTCGACGCCGACATCGCCAAGCTGCTCTCCGACGATCTCGGCGTGAAGCTCGAGCTGGTGCCGGTCACCGGCGCCGCCCGCATCCCGAGCCTGCTCGCCGACAAGATCGACGTGCTCGTCGCCGGCCTCGGCGCCACGCCCGAGCGCGCCCAGCAGATCATGTTCTCGCAGCCCTATGCGGTGGTGAATCTCGGCGTCTACGGGCCGAAGTCGATCCCCGCCGCGACCGGCAAGAAGCCCGATAACCTCACCGGCAAGACCGTCGCCGTCGCCAAGGGCACGACGCTCGACCTCTGGCTGACCGACAACGCGCCGGGCGTGAAGGTCGTGCGCTTCGAGGACACGCCGGCGGCCATCGCCGCCTATCTCGCCGGCCAGTCCGACACCTTCGCCGAGAACAGCGCCATCGCGGTCAAGGTGATGGACCAGAACCCCGGCAAGGAAGTCGAGATGAAGTTCGTCATTCGCCAGTCGCCGGCCCATATCGGCGTGCGCCAGGGCGAGCAGAACCTGCTGAACTGGCTGAACACCTCGATCTTCTCGAACAAGCTGAACGGCAAGCTCGGCGCCCTCCAGCTCAAGTGGTTCAAGGAAGAGCAGACCCTGCCGACGCTCTGACGGCGCGGCTCGGTCCCACTGCCATCGGCCGCCGGCCCAGCTTGGTGCCGGCGCTTCCAGAGGTCCCCATGCATACCGGTCTCTTCCATGCGCTCGACTTCGCCGCGAACGGCAAGTCGGTCGGCCATCTCAGCATTCCCTTCTCGGTCGACCGCTCGCCCTATTTCCAGGTGAAGGTGCCGGTCTGCCGGATTCGGAACGGCGACGGGCCGCGCGTCCTGCTGATGGCCGGCAATCATGGTGACGAATACGAAGGCGAGATCGCGCTGACGCGCCTGATCCGCCGCCTCGATCCCGAGCGCATGCGCGGCGAGATCACCATCCTGCCCTTCACCAACGCGCCGGCGGTCTTCGCGGCGCGGCGCCGCTCTCCCCTTGACGAGGGCAATCTCAACCGCGCCTTTCCGGGCGAAGCCGGCGGCACGCCGACGCAGCGCATCGCGCATTTCCTCGAAGCCGAGCTGTTCCCGCGCCATGACGTGGTCTTCGACCTGCATTCCGGCGGCACCTCGATGGCGCATCTGCCCTGCGCGCTGATCGAACGGCAGGGGAGCCCAGAGACCTTCGCGCGGGCGCTCGCGCTGATGGACGGGCTCGGCATGCCCTATGGCTTCGTCGCCGAGAACGGCGCGACGGCGCCGACCTCTATGGCGGCCGCGGCACGGGCCGGCGCGATCGGCATCTCCGGCGAGTTCGGCGGCGGCGGCACCGTCACGCCCGAGAGCATGGCCCTGACCCAGCGCGCCATCGACCGTCTGCTCATCGCGCTCGGCAGCATCACCGAGCCCGTGCTCGGCCCACACCGGCCTGCCGAACAGAAGATGACGCTGCTCGCTCTGCAGAGCCATGAGCAGGCGATCTATGCCACGAGGCGCGGCTGGTTCGAGCCGGCGGTGGATTGCGGTGCAGAGGTCGAGGCGGGCGCGCTCGCGGGCTGGTACCATGATTTCGGCCGCCTCGACGCGGCGGAGGAGGAACTGCGCTTCGCGGTGTCCGGCGTGGTGATCTCGCGCCGGCTGCACAGCGACAGCGAATCCGGCGACTGCCTGATCCAGGTCGGCCGCCGGTTGGACCGCGCCGCCTTCGGCCTGAGTTGACGCAACGCCTTAGCGGGAGGGCGCATGCCTGCGACCTATGACAATGTCGTGCGGGTCAGCGGGCACGCCGAGGCACCGCGCCTCGCGGCGAAGGCCCCTCGCATCGAGATGGTCGCGCAGCTTGCCGGCGTCTCGCCGATCACGGTGTCGCGCGCCCTGCGCCAACCCGAGAAGCTGAGCGAGGCGACGCGCCGCAAGGTGCTCGAGGCGGTCGAGCGCAGCGGCTATGAATCCAACCCGCATGCGCGAGCGCTCCGCTCCGGCCGCTCGACGCTGGTGGCGGCCTTCGTCTCCAACATCCTGAGCCAGCAATTCGGGCTGGCGATCCAGGGCCTGGCGGCCGAGCTGGAGCCCGAGGGCTACGAGTTGATGATCGGCCAGACCTCCTATTCCTATGCGAAGGAGGTCGCGATGGTCCGCTCGCTGCGCAGCCTGCGGCCGGCGGCGGTGATGTTCACCGGCGTCATCGAGCTGGAGGAGAACCGGCAGGCACTGCGCGAGCTCGGCATCCCCGTGGTCGAGACCTGGGCCTTTCCGCGCGACCCGATCGACATGCTGGTCGGCTTCTCCAATGTCGATGCCGGCGCGATGGCCGCCCGGCACCTCATCGAAAAGGGCTATCGCCGGCTCGCCTTCATCGGCCGCAGCGGCGGGCGCGGCGCGCTGCGGCTGCAAGGCTTTCGCGAGGAGGCCGGGCGCAGCGGCCTGACGCTGGCGCGGATCGTGACGGTGGACGAGGTCCAGAGCATCGCCGATGGGCGCACCGCCCTGACGACGCTGCTGACGGAAGGCGGGCCAGTCGATGCCGCCTTCTGCGCCAACGACCTGCTCGCGACCGGGGCGGTGATCGAGGCTCGTGCGCGTGGCCTCGCCGTGCCGTCCGACCTCGCCATTCTCGGCTTCGGCGACAACGATGCCGCCGGCGAGATCGCGCCCGGCCTGACCACAATCAGCATGGATGCCCATGATTTGGGCCGGCGCGCCGGCGAATTGCTGCGTGCGCGCCTCGCAGGCCAGGAGCCACAGCACGCGATCCAGAGCCTGCCGCTGCATCTCATCACGCGCGGCAGCACCTGAAGGCCAGGGCCCGGCCCCGCGCTCGGATCAGCGGTTCGCCAAGGGCAAGGCTATCGGATAGGCGCCGCGTTCAAGCCCGGCCAGTTCCGGTCGGCCCTGGCGATGTATTTTGGCGTGGCGCCGAGCCAGGTCTTGCGCACATCGAGGTCGTAGTTGAGGTAGAGCCTGCCCTCGACGATCGACCAGGCTTCCGGCTCGATCTTGACGAGATAGCCGCGCGACGTGCCATAGGCGCAGAAGCCGCCATAGGCAGGCAGATAGCGTTCGGGATCGGCCTCGAACAGTGCCTTGTGCTCGGCGCTGGCGAAGCGCCAGAGCGCGCCGCCATGCCAGACCGAGAATTCCGGCTTGCCCAGCCGCGGCCCACCATCGCGGAAATAGGCGACCGGATCGTAGCCGCGGATTGCGACGCCGTCCGAGGAACCCAGCGTATTGACTGGGCGCGCCTTCCCGGCCTGCGCCCCGGAGGCGGCGAGCGCAGCGACCGCGAGCAGGATGAGGCTGCGCCTGTCCGGTAGGAAGCGTCGCCTTTCCTGCCCTCGCCCTTCCTGCCCTTGCCGCAGCGCGCTCATGATGGACGCGCCTCCAGCGCCTCGAAGACATAGGCCGAGAGCCAGCCATAGATGGCGTGGCCGATCAGGCTCATGAGGGAGAGGAGCGGCACGTCGTTGAGCAGGAAGTGCTGGCCGCCGAGCGGGGCGAGGAAGCCGAGTGCGATGAAATAGGTGATCACGCCCCAGATCCAGCCATCGGCCGGCATGCCGAAGCTCTTCACCCAGCGCGTCAGGAGCCAGTAGCCGAGCGGGTAGAACAGGAAGCCGGTGGTGAAATGAATGAGCTTTGCCACCGGCGTCGAGAGCTGGAGGCCGAGTTGGGTGTAGAACAGCGCCTTCACCAGCTCCGGCGGCTCCAGCGGGAAGCCGGCGACCCAGGCGGTCGGCACCGCCGAGAACAGCTCCCAGAAGCCCAGCCCGGCAAAGCCGCCGAGCGCAAGGTTGATCACGGTGCGGCTGGAGGGCAGAGCGAGGCTGCGGGTCATGGTGGCGGTGGTCATGGGTCGTTCCTTTCTGCGATGTCAGTGAGCGATGGCGAGAGGCGTCGCAGCGACGGCAAGCGCGGCGAGACGGCCCGAGGGCTGGCGGCGCAATTGCGCCAGACGGCGCATGGCGAAGCGGTTGGCGCCGCCGCGCCGGGCGAGGCGCTGTTCGAGGATGCGGGCCGCGAGATCGTGGCTGCCGGCGCGGATCAGGCTTTCGATATGGACCTGCTCGAACAGGTCGCGCTGGGCATGGCTGCCACCGATCGCGAGGAGGCCGCTGCGGGCCGCGCCGAGCAGGCGGGCCGCCTCCGCATGATCGCCTTCGCTGAAGGCGATCAGCCCATGGGCCGCAAGCGCGCCGCTGCGCGCAGCTTCGGCCCGCTCGCGGCTCGGATGGGCATGCGCATCGCGGACGAGGCTTTGCGCGATGCTCTCGGCGGCATCGCGATGGCCGGCGCCGAGCAGCGAGAGCAGATAATGCAGGTCGGCGAAGACGAGGCGGCCGTCCTGCACGCGGCCTTCCGCCTTGGCGGCAAGCTCCTCCCAGCGATCGCCGACATCGACGCCGGCATAGTCGAGCCGCGCCAGCAGCGAGGCACCGTTGGCGATGTCGCGATAGTCGTCGGTCGGCTCGGCCCGGATCTCATCGTCATAGAGCCGCAGCACCTCGGCGGTCTCGCCGCGCTCCAGCCGGAACAACGCGAGGTGCCAGAAGATGTGGAAGCGCAGATTATTGGCATGGGCGATCTCGCGGCCGTCGCCGAGCCAGGCGACGCCCTCGTCGGCGCGGCCGGTCATCTCCAGCACATGGGCGACGGCATGCCGACCCCAGGCGTCGCGCGGGCTCAGGCTCACGGCATGGCGGCCGGTGCGCTCGGCCTCGGCATAGAGGCCGCGCTCCTCCAGCGCGAAGGCGTAGCAGCCATGGACATAGCCGGCCAAGGGATGGCTCTCGCCAAAGCCCGGCGCGAAGCGATGCAAGGTGGCGAGCATCTCGCGCTGGTCGCCCAGCACGAAGCGCAAACCGTGCGAGAGCTTGAGCGCGAGCACGTCATGGGGATGGGCGAGCAGGATCGCCTCCAGCCGTTCCGCCGCCCGGCGCGGGGCATCGTCGAGCCAGAGCGCCAGCGCCTCGATCACCATCTGCTCGCGCCGCGTGATCGGCCGTAGCAGCGCGGAGGATCGCGCGGTCACCAGACAGTCTCGGGCCGGGGCGAGCAGCTCGGCCCGGGCGAGCGAGAGCAGCATCAAGCCCTTCGCGGCATGGGCGAGCGCGAAATCCGGATCGGCGGCAAGCGTGCGGGCGAGATGCTCGGGCGTCGCCGCGGCATGGGCCAGCAGGGCTTCCAGCGTGTCGTTCCAGGCGAGGCGCGCGGAATCGTTCGCGATGGTGAGACTGTCGCCGGAGAGGTCGTGATAGAGGGGCTGGGACATGGGCTGCTCCATTGCAGCGCTCTTTTCGAGCGCTCATCAGGGAGTTCGCAGAGGCGCGATCAAACGCCGTTCAACTCGCTTCACGGACCCGTGTTTGCAGGGCGAGGCCGGGCTGTGCCGGCGCCGGCGGCTGGACGGCCGGTTTCGGCGCCGGCCCGAGCCAGGGCGTGCTCTTGAACCAACCGACCACGATCGCCGTGGCGAGGATCAGCGCGAAGCCGGTGAGGTTGAGCAGCGCCACGACCAGTTCGCTGCGGCCGGCGACATCGGCCACGACGCCCAGGAGCCGTGCCAGCACGACGCTCGCCAGGAAGCAGGCCAGCGACTGCCGACCGATCAGGATGAGGAGATGGCCGATGCCGCGGTCCAGCCGCTGGCGCCAAGGTTCGATCAGGCTCAGCACGAGATAGGCCAGCGCCAGGAAGTGCAGCACGCGCAGGATGTGCAGGTCGTTCTTCTCGGTCGCGGGCAGGATGAGATCGTGCAGGGCCTGCGCCGCCGGCCAGTGGTCGAGCACGCCCCAGAAGGAGAGCGGCACCGACAGCACGAGGAAGAGCGCCGCCGCCAGCATCAATCGGGCATCGCCGAGGCGAGGCACCGGCAGCCATTTCATCGCGCTGAAGAAGCCGATGAAGAAGATGAATTGCCAGGCGAAGGGGTTCAGGAACCAGCCGGCCCCGGTCCAGGGATTGCCGGGCAGGTTCAGCCCTTCCGTCCAGACCAGCGCATAGAGCAGCACGACGAGCAGGAAGGGCAGCGCCGCATGCAGGCGCCGGAGCAGCATCATCACCGGTACCAGCCCGAGGATGACGAGATACATCGGCAGGATGTCGAGATAGTCCGGCTGCCAGGTCAGGGTGGCCAAGCCGAGCAGCGCGCGCTCCGGATCGCCTTGCAAAGGTGGAAACTGCGTGGCGAGCACGCCCAGGCCAAAGAGCCGGTCGATCCCGGCCGCCAGCGCGATCAGCGCCAGAACCACGCCGATCTGAGCCCAGTAGACCTGCCAGATGCGGTAGGCGATGCGCATTGTCCCCAGCCACAGGCCGCGCCGCACGAAGACGCTGCCGAAAGCGAGCGCGCTGGCGATGCCGGAGCAGAAGACGAAGAGCTCGGCGCCGGAGGAGAAGCCGAAGCGAGCCGGAATCCAGGCGTTCCAGCTATTCTCCGGCAGATGCGCGATGAAGATGATCAGCATCGTCAGACCGCGGAAGACATCGAGCCGCTCGTCGCGCGGGCGCTTTGCCGGTTTGTCGTGAGGCGCGACCATCAGAAGGCCCCCTCGTATTGCCCGGCGTCGATGCGGCAGGCGAGGATGGTGAAGCCGTCTCGGGCGAAGGCGGCGGCAGCCTCACGGCGCAGGCTGTCCCGATCCGCGACCGCGACGCCGTGGCCGCCCATGGCCCGCGCCACAGCCGCGAAATCGGTGCCGCCGAAATCGACGCCGGCCCGCGCCAGGCCCATCTGACGCTGCTTCAGCGCGATCAGGCCGAGGCTTTCGTCGACGAGGGTGACGATGACCACGGGCAGCCCGAGATCGCGCAGCGTCGCCAGTTCGCCGAGCACCATCTCCAGCCCGGCATCGCCGACGAAGCAAAGCACCGGCCGGCCCGCGCCGAGCGCGGCGCCGGTGGCCAGCGGCAGGGCGCAACCCATGGTGCAGAGCCCGGTCGATTGCAGCAGCCGTCGCGGCCCATCGCAAGTCCACATCTGGCTGAGCAGGATGCGATGCGCGCCGGAATCAGCGGTGGCGACCGTGCCGGCCGGCGCGACGTCGCGCAGAACCTCGAAAACGGCATGCGGTCCCCAGATCGGAGGCGCCGCAAAGGCCTCATGGAAGCGGGCCCGCACCGCCGCGGGCTCGCCGCCGGGCCAGACGGCTTGCACGGGCGGGAGCGCTTCCGTCAGCCGCGTCAGGATGGCGCCGACATCGCCTTCGAGCAGCAGGGTCGAACTGTGCATGCCGTGTGGCATCGCCTCGGCGACGATGTCGATGACCGGCTTGTCCTCCGGCCAGGGATTGCGCCAGCCCTGGCGCATCTCGATCGGGTCGTAGCCGGCGAGAACGATCAGATCGGCCGCCTCGATCAATGGCCGGACGATCGCGTCGGCCTTGGGCGAGAGGCCGACGCCGCCGATGACGCGCGGGTCGGCTTCCGGCAGCAGCCCCTTGGCCTTGTAGGTCGTCAGCAGCGGCGCGCCGGTGCGGGTGATGAAGCGTTCCAGCGCGGCGGCGTTGCCGTCATTGACGAGGTCGAGCCCGGCGATGACGAGCGGCCTGCGCGCCGCCGCGAGAAGCTTGCCCGCCTGACCGAGATCGGCCGGCACGGCCGGCTCGGGCAGCTTCATCGCCCGGGGCGCGCGGCGCGGCCCCCTTGCCTCCGCCACCGAGATCGGCAGGTCGACATGCACCGGGCCGGGCCGTCCGCGCCGGGCGAGCGCGACCGCCTTGGCGATGACCAGATCCTCGGTTCCAGGCGCGGCACGGAAACTCGCCTTGACCAGCGGCCGCAGCACGGCCTGATGGTCGAAGACCTGATGGGTGTAGCTTTCGGCGAGGGCCTGGTCGACGCAGCCGGTGATGAAGAGCAGCGGCACGCGATCCTGCTGGGCATTGGCGACGACATTGACCGCATTGGCGACGCCGGGACCCAGCGTCGCTACCAGAACCGGCATCGCTCCGGTCACATGCCACAACCCCTCGGCCATGAAGCCCGCCGCATTCTCGTGCTTGGCGAGCAGGAAGCGGATGCCGGCACGTTCCAGCGCATCGACCAGCGCCAGCACCTCGCCACCGGGGATGCCGAAGGCATGGGTCGCGCCTGCCACTGCCAGCCCGGCGGCGGCGATGTCGGCACCGGTGACGAGCCCGTCCGGAGCGATGCCGGCGGCGTGGGAAGCGGATATCGGGTCGTGGCGCATAGGCATCTCTCCGGCGGCCCGCGAGGGCGGCGTTGCCAGTGAGATCGCAGCCGGAGCAGCGCCGGTTACATCCTCACGGAGATGTGAGCCTGGCGCCGGCGGCCAGAGGCGCAGGCTCGGCCGACATCGTCAGGCGCCAGGCGCGCTCGACCCAGGCCGCATCGGCGACATGGCCGCCGCCATGCAGGCAGAGTTCGAGCCGCGCCTCGCCGCCGCAGCCGCTCGCCAGCCGGCAGGTCAGCGCCGTTCCTCCAGCCACGGCGTCGCGCGCCGCATCGGCCCAGCCGGCCGTGCAGCCGCCGGGCGCGAGGATGGCGAAGCTCTTGAAGACATCGCCTTGCCTGTAACCCTGGCGCAGCGCCCGGCCCGCGAGCGGCACGGTGCTGTCGCTCGTGCCGTGGACATGGATCAGCTTCGGTCGCGGGCCGGCACAGCTCTCCGGCAGAGGTTCCCAGAAGGCACCGGCGATCGGCGCGAAGGCGGCGAAGCGCGTCGGCATCCGGCAGGCGAGATACCAGACCATCGAGCCGCCCTGCGAGAACCCGCTCGCCATCAGCCGGTGGGGATCGACCGGGAAGCGGCGCGCGATATCGTCGAGCATCTCGGCGACAAAAGTGAACTCGTCGCGGTTGCGCGCCGGAGAGCCGGGGAAGGACCAACTGCGGCCGAGCCCTTCCGGCGCAATCAGCGCAACGCCGAGCCGCCGTGCCACCGCAACCAGGGCGGGATCTGCGATCACCTCCGCGGCCGTGCCCTGATAGCCGTGGAAAAAGACGATGGCGCCGCCCTGCCGTCCCGAAACGGCCTCTGGCGGCAACAGGATGCGATAGGAGCCGCTCGCGACCTTGCAGCCTCCATCGGCCGGACACGGTTCGGCCGATGGGCGCGGCTGCTGCGCCTGCAAGGGCGCCGCGCCCGCGAGGATGGCGCCCAAGCCGATCAGAAAGGCGAAACGAGCAGCGGGAGCCATCAGCGATCCTCCGGACAGGCAGGCACCGCCTCCCTGCGCAGGAGCGCGAGCGTATCGGCCCTGTCGGCAAGGCTCATCATGCGGTCACGCGCTTGTGAGCCGGGCGCCGCCATGCGACGGGATAAGCGGGATCGGCTCCACATCACCGGAAAAGCGCACCGGCCTTGTCGCTCGAAGAGTTCGAAACGCAGCTCAGGCCCGTCTTCCTCGCGGCGCTCGCCGGCGACGCCGCCGCCTATCGGCGCTTTCTCGACGCGATCGGGGGGCGCCTGCGCGGCTATCTCAGGCAGATGCTGGCGCGTGCCGGCCGGCATGAGCCGAGTGAGGCCGAGGACGTTTTGCAGGAGGTGCTGCTGGCGCTGCATCTCTCCCGCCACACCTATGATCCGGCGAGCCCGGTCACGGCCTGGGCCCATGCGATCGCGCGTTACAAGCTGGTCGACCATCTGCGCCGCTCCGGCCGCCATGCCGGCAACCTGCCGCTCGACGACGAAGCCTTCCAGCTCGCCGACCGGCCGGAGGCGCCATCCACCGAGGCACGGCTCGACCTCGACCGCGCCATGGCGAGCCTGCCCGAACGGACACGCGGCCTGATCGACCGGGTCAGGCTGCAGGGCGCGAGCGTCGCGGAGGCGGCGGATGCCGCCGGCATGACCGAAAACGCGGCCAAGGTCGCGATCCATCGCGGCCTGCAAGCCATGGCGAAATTCCTCTCGCGGCGCGGGGAAAGACCGACATGACCCGCTGCGACATTCCATACCCGTAACGTTTCGCAAGCGCCCCGCGAATTCCCGTTGAAGCAGGACAACCGAAAAACGGACATGCAGACCAACGAGCTGATTTCCCTGATGAGCGCGAGCCACCGGCCGGTGGATACCGGCTGGCTGCGCCGCGCCACCTGGCTCGGCGCCCTCTGCGCGCTCGCGGCGACGGCCGGACTCGTCCTGCTCACGCTCGGCGCGCGGCACGATTTCGGCCGTGCCTGGCTGACCACGCCGGTCCTGGCCAAGATGCTCCTCGGCGCCAGCGTCGCCGGCATCGCGCTGCCGCTGTTCCAGCGCAGCCTGCGGCCCGGCCTGAAACCGGCGCGGCGCCTGCCGCTCGTGGCGTTGCCGATCCTTCTGGCGGCCGGCTGGGCTCTGCTGACGCTGGCGCAAGTGCCGGCGGAGCAATGGAGCACGCTGATCTTCGGCCGCTACTGGCGCGCCTGCCTCATCGCCGTGCCGCTCTATGCGCTGTGTCCGCTCATCGTGCTCTTGCTGCTGGCGCGCCGGGGGGCTTCGGTGGACGGGCCGCTGACCGGCGCCTGCGCCGGCCTCGCCTCGGCCGGATTGGCGACGGTCGCCTACGCGCTGCACTGCCCCGACGATGCGGCGCCTTTCCTGGCAATCTGGTACACGATCGCGATCGCCTCGATGACCGCTCTCGGCGCCCTGATCTTCCCGCGCTTCCTGCGCTGGTGAGCGCCAGCGCCGCCGGCTGTCACAAGACGGTCATGGGCTGGGCGGTACTCCGCTCGGCATGTCGCGAACATCAGGTCAATCACCGGATCGGCCGCAATGGTCCGCTCCCAGCCACGCCGCCACAGCGGGCCGCCCGGCGCTTCTGCGCCTGCAGGATTTCACCGTCACCCTGTCGGGCACCGTGCCGATCGTGCGCGGCATCGACCTGTCGGTCGGTCGCGGCGAGGCGCTCGGCATCGTCGGCGAATCCGGCTGCGGCAAGAGCATCACCTGGCTCGCGGCGCTGCGCCTGCTCGGGCGCAACGTCACCACGGGCGGTGAGGTCCAGCTCGACGGGCAGGATGTCGGAGGGCTTTCCGAGCGCGAGCTCGCACGGGTCCGCGGCGGCCGCATCGCCCTGATCTTCCAGGATCCGGCCAGTGCGCTGAACCCGGTGCAGCGCATCGGCACGCAGATCGCGGAAGTGCTGCGCCTGCATCGTGGCCTAACCGGGGAACCGGCGCGCCGCGAGGCGCTGCGCCTGCTGGACCGTGTCGGCATCGCCGATGGACCGCGCCGCCTCAAGCAATATCCGCATGAATTCTCGGGCGGCATGAACCAGCGCGTGATGATCGCGCTGGCGCTGGCGGGCGAGCCCGACGTGCTGATTGCGGACGAGCCGACGACCGCGCTCGACGCCACCATCCAGGCGCAGGTCCTCGACCTGATCCGCGAGCTGCGCCGCGAGACCGGCATGGCGCTGATCCTGATCTCGCACGATATCGGCGTGGTCGGCGACCTCTGCGAGCGGATCGCGGTGATGTATGCCGGACGGATCGTCGAGACGGCCGCGACGCAGGATCTGCTCACCCGCCCGCGCCACCCCTACACCCAGGGCCTGCTCACGGCGCTGCCGACGCTCACCGGTCCGCGCCAGCGGCTGACGCCGATCCCCGGCACCGTGCCGGCACCCGCCGCCATTCCGCCCGGCTGCGCCTTCGCGCCGCGCTGCCCGATCGCCGTCGAGCGCTGCGGCCACGAGCTGCCGGAACTCACCTTCGCGGCGCAGGACCAGCGCGCGGCCTGCCTGCGGCTCGGCGAGCCGAGCTCGCTTGAAAGCGCGGCCCTTCCGGTCATGACAATGCCAGCGCAGGTCGGGGCGCCGGCATGAGCGTTCTTCTCGATGTTCGCGACCTCGCCCGCGAATACCCGGTCTCGACAGCCGGCGGCGTGCGCCGGATCCTGCATGCCGTCGACGGGGTGAGCTTCTCGCTCGAACGCGGCCGGACGCTCGGCATCGTCGGCGAATCCGGTTGCGGCAAGTCGACCACCGCCAAGCTCGCGCTCGGCCTGCTGCCAGCGACGCGGGGGCAGATCGACTTCGAGGGCCAACCGGTGACCGCACTGCGCGACCGAGCCTGGCGCGCCTTGCGCCGCCGCATGCAGCTCGTCCATCAGGACCCGCTCTCCGCACTCGACCGGCGCCTGCCGGTCGGGCAGCAGGTCGTCGAACCGCTGGTCATCCACAAGCTCGAAGACAGCGCGGAAGCGCAGCGGCAGAAGGCGCTCGCACTGTTCGACGCGGTGGGCCTGCGGGCCGATCTGTTCGAGCGCTATCCGCATGAGCTTTCCGGCGGGCAGCGCCAGCGTGTCCTGCTCGCCCGCGCGCTGGTGCTCGAGCCGGCGCTGCTCGTCTGCGACGAGCCGATCTCGGCGCTCGATGTCTCGGTCGCGGCGCAGGTCATCAACCTGATGCAGGATCTGCAGGCGCGCTTCGGCATGGCCTATCTCTTCATCAGCCACGATCTCAAGGTGGTCCGGCAGATCGCCGACGAGGTCGCGGTGATGTATCTCGGCCGCATCGTCGAGCAGGGGCCGCCGGATGCGCTGTTCCATGCGCCGGCCCATCCCTATACCGAGGCGCTGGTTTCGGCCGTGCCGACGCCGTTGCGCGGCACGCAAGGGCGCATCATCCTGAAGGGCGACCCGCCGAATCCCGTCGACAGGCCTTCGGGCTGCGCCTTCCATCCGCGCTGCCCGCGCACCGTGGCCCGCTGCCGGGAGGAGGTGCCCGTGCTGCGGCCCGTGGCCGATGGCCGGCTCGCCGCCTGCCATCTGGCGGCGGCGGCGCCCGCCATGGCCGCAGCCTGACCGTTTGCCTTGCCGACCCCGGAGACGAGATGAGCCGCCCCAACCAGCCGACCGCCGACCGTGTCGTCATCGCCGTCTTCGACGGCTTGCGGCCGGATCTCGTCACGCCCGAGCTCACGCCGAACATCCTGCGGCTCGCCGCGCGCGGAACCTGGTTCCGGCAGGCGCGGAGCGTTTTTCCCTCGGTGACGCGGGTGGCGACGAGCTCGATCGCGGCCGGCGCGCCACCGATCGTCCACGGCATCGTCGGCAACGCCTTCTATCATCGCGAGGCGATCCCCGAGCGGATGTTCGATACCAGCGACGCAGGCCTGATCCGCCGCGCCGAGGCGCATCATGACGGGCGCCTGCTCGCCGCCGACACCTTCGGCGACGTGCTGGCCCGCGCCGGCAAGCGGCTGGCGGTGGTGCATACCGGCTCGGCCGGCTCGGCGCATTTCATCAATCCGCGCGCCCGTGCCAACGGGCACTGGACCTTCTCGATGCACGGCGCCGGGGCGACCCAGACGCCGGAGGCGGTCGAGCAGGCGATCGCCCGCCTCGGCCCGCTGCCGGAGCGCGAATTGCCCCGGCTGCAGGAGCTTGCCTATGGCGGGCGCGTGATGACCGAGATCGTGCTGCCGGAACTCCGGCCGGATGTCGCCCTGATCTGGTTCAACGAGCCCGACACGACCTTCCACTATCGCGGTCTCGGCTCTCCCGAAGCCATGGCCGGCCTGCGCGAAGCCGACCGCGCCTTCGGCAGCATTCTCGACTGGGTCGAGGCTCAAGCCGATGCCGAGCGCATCGCGGTGATCGTCGCTTCCGACCATGGGCAGATCTCGACCGGTTCGGTCGAGCCGCTGTTCGAGACGGCGCGCGAGGCCGGCTTCGACCTCAGCGCGGAGAAGGCGATCAACGGCGCGACCCTTGTCGCCACCGGCGGGATGAGCGGTGAAATCCGCCTGCGCGAGGGCGAGCGCGGCGAAGTCGAGCGCATCGCAAGCTGGCTGATGGAGCATCCCACCATCGGCCATGTCTTCTCGCGCGACCGTAACGGCGTCGAGGGCGAAGTCGCGGGCACGCTCTCATTGAGCCTGATGAATACGGGCCATGCCGAGCGCCAGCCGGAATTGATGTTCATCCTGAAATCGACGCTCGAGGCCGATCAGTACGGCCTGCCCGGCCTCGGCGCGATGACGCCGGGCGACGTACCGCTCGGTGGCGGCATGCATGGCGGCATCAACCCGCATGAATTGAACACCGTGCTGATCCTCGGCGATGCCAGCGGCCATGGCGGCGTCTCGCAGGAACCCGCCGGTATCATCGATATCGGCCCGACCGTGCTGGGGCTGCTCGATCTCGCGCCGGCGGCGACGATGATGGGGCGCAATCTCGCCGCTCCGCCCCGGGAGGAGGCCCGCGTCGCGCGGCATTCGGCCAGCACCGGCGCCTTCACCCAGCATGTCGATATCGTCGAGCAGGACGGCCGGCGCTTCATCCTCGGCGGCGGGCAGTAGAGCTCACGGGTTTCCAACCTGGCGCGGCAAGCCCATGACGACGTCGAATGCAAAAAGGGCGGCCCATGGCCGCCCTTTCCCATTGCAGAGGCCGAACCGAAGCCTCAGGCCCTGGCAAAGCTCAGATTGTCCGGTCGCAGATCCATGAAGTAGAAGGTCGTCGGCCGCCAGCCGATCGACTTCTTGATCGCGTAGGCCTCGCTCGGCTGATAGAGGATCGTCGCCGGGGCCTCGTCCTCCCAGATGTCGAGCATCTGCGTGAAGAGCGCCTTGCGCTTCACTGGGTCGGTCTCGGCCTCCAGCGCCGTGCCTGCCTTGTTGAAGGTCTGCGTCGAGGTCCAGAACTTCGAGACCTGGATCTCGCCGGCCGGGCCCCAGGCCACCCAGATTGAGCCGAGCGGATCGGGCAGGCGCGTCGAGTTCGACCAGTTGAAGATCTGCGTGTTGGCGCCGCGCATCTGGGTCGAGTTCTCGACGACCTGCAGCGAGGCATTGATGCCGACGGCCTTCCACTGCTCGGTCAGGATCTGCGCGGCCTCGAGCGCATTGGTGTAGTAGTTGGCCTGCGTCCGGTAGACGATCGGCTCGCCCTTGTAGCCGGCTTCCTTGAGCAGGGTCCGCGCCTTGGCTGGGTCGTAGGAGAGCTTGCGGCCCTCGACGAACATTGGGCCGTATTCCGGGAAATTATGACTCGCCGGCACCTGCGCCGTGCCCTGCCAGAGCGCCTCGACCAGCTTCTGGCGGTCGATCGCGTAGTTCAACGCCTGCCGGACGCGCTTGTCGGAGAGCACCTTGTCCTGCTCGTTATAGGCGAGGACATGGACATTCGCGAGCACGACCGAGCGCACGTCGATGTCCTTGTAGCCGCCGACGACGCTCATCTGGTCGGGCGGTATATTGGTGACGAGGTCGTAATCGCCCGCGACGAGGCCGGCGACGCGCGCGGCCAGCTCCGGCACGCGCTTGAAGATGACGCGCTTGGCCGTCGGCTTGCCCATGAAATAGTCGTCGAAGGCTTCCAGCACCGTGGCGTCGGCGGCCGAATGCGAGACGACGCGGTAGGGGCCTGTCGCGACGGGCTTGCGCGAATAGGCCTCGAAGCCCATCGCCTCATAGGCGCGCTTGTTGACGATCCAGGCGCACCAGGAGGCGAGGCGCTGCTCCAGCAGCACATCGGCGACCTTGGTCTTGAAGCGCACGGTGTAGCGGTCGATCGGCTCGACGCCGGCGAGGATGCCGAAATAGGGCTTGCCGCCCGGGATCTGGGCCTTATCGCCCCACATCCGGCCTTCGCGGAAGGTGTAGGCGACGTCCTCCGAGGTCAGCTCGTCACCATTGTGGAACTTCACGCCCTGGCGCAGCGTGACGACGAGTTCCTGCGGCGAGACACGCTCCCATTTCGTCGCCAGATGCGGCTTGAGTTCCGAGCCGCCGCCATCGGCAGCACCGAGGAAATCACGCCGGATCAGCGTGTCGAAGATCGAATAGGTGACGCGGGTGCCGACATTGGAGAGCTCGCGCGCCGGTTCCAGCGTCGCCGGCAGATCGGCCACCGCGACGGTGAAGTTCGGGCGACCGTCATCGGCGGCGAAGGCGGTCGGCAGAGCGAACGCGACCGGCAAGGCGGCAGCGCCCTCAATGAAGCGGCGGCGGGACAGGACGGGCATGGGGTTCCTCGCAAGACATCGAGCGGCGCTGGCAAGCCGCGCCGCGATGCGGCTGCCTTGCATCAGATTGACGACGGGCCGGTGACAGTTCGGGCCGAGAGAAGCAGGCTGGGATCATCGAGCATCACGGCGTCGGGACCGAGCGCCAGAATGCGGGCGATGCCCAGCGCATCGATCCGGCCGACCGGGAAAGGCGGATAGCCGGGCTCGGGCACCGAACGCGGCTGGCCGGCCATGATGACGGTGGTCATGCCGGCATCGCGCACGGCATCGAGCCGCTCCGGCGTCGCATCGCCCTGCCAGAGGCGGAACCCGTCGGCACCGGCAGCACGGGCCTCGGCGACGCTGTCGGGGTCGGGCAGCAAGGCCAGGATCGCGATCTCCGGCGACAGCCGGCGCGCCGCCGCGATCAGATCGATGTCGCGAAGGCCAAGCAGGCTGCGCGGAAGCGCATCGGCGGCCTCCAGCGCGGCCAGGATCGGTGGCAGGATGCCGGGGTCGCGCAGCTTGACGTCGAGCAGGAGCCCGAGCGGCGCGGAGGCCGAGATCGCCTCGTCGAGCGTCAGCAGGCCGGGCAGGATGGTCCGAAGCGTCGCGAGATCGGTGTCGGCGACCCGTCGCGGATAGCCGGCGAGGCGCGTCAGATCGGCATCGTGCAGACAGACGAACGCGCCGTCCGCGCTCAGGCGCAGATCGGTTTCCACCATCTCGGCACCGACCCCGGCGGAAGCCGCGAAGGCCTCGGCCGTGTTCTCCGGCCCGAGCAGGGCTCCGCCCCGATGCGCGATCGCGAGCGGGCGGGGAGCGGCGGCGAAGAAACCGGGTCGCATCGCGTCAGTGCCTCTCGCTGGTCGGATCGAAACGGTCGCGCAGCCAGTCGCCGAACAGGCTCATCGACAGCGTCGTCAGGAAGATCGTCAGGCCCGGAAAGACCGCGATCCACCAGGCGTTCAGCAGGTAGCGGCGGCCCTCGCCCAGCATCAGCCCGAGCGAGGTGCCCGGCGGCTGCACGCCGAGCCCGAGGAAGGAGAGCGAGGTTTCGAGCAGGATCGTGCCGGGGAAGTTCAGCGTCGCCTGGACCACCAGCGCCGCGGCGATATTGGGCAGGAGATGGCGCAGGACGACCCGCGACGGGCTCGCACCCAGCGCCTCGACGGCATTGATGTAGTCGCTCTCCTGTTCGGAGACGACGAGCCCGCGCGCCAGCCTCGTATAGCGATCCCAGCCGTCGATGCTGACGAGGATGATGAACAGGACGATGTTGTTGCCGAAGAAGGCCAGCATGGTCAGCGCGAGGAAGAGCGCCGGAATCGCCGCCTGGGCATCGACCAGCATCATGATGGCCTGGTCGACGAAGCCGCGCAGCCGCGCCGCGATGAAGCCGAGCAGCGTGCCGAACACGGCACCGATCAGGGTGCCCATCACGGCGATCAGGATCGAGGTGCGGACCGCGAAGATCATCCGGCTCAGGATGTCGCGGCCGAGCTGGTCGGTGCCGAGCCAGTGGGTCGTGCCCCCGGCTTCCGTGAGAGGCGGCTTCAGCCGGGCGGCGAGGTTCTGCGCGGTGTAGGGCAGCGGCGCCAGCCAATCCGCGAGCAGCGCGACCAGCACCACGGCGAGCAGGAAACCGGCCGAGAGCTTGACGACCGGCGACATCCGGTTGCCGGAGGCGCGGGTGGCCGGCGCCGGCGCGGCGGAAAGGTCGACGGCCGCCATCAGGCCTGTTTCCCAAGGGCGCGGGAGAAGCCGCCGAGCCGGGGATCGATGAGGATATGCACGATATCGACCAGGAGATTGGCGCCGACCATGATGACCGTCACGGTGAAGATCACGGCCTGGACCACGGCGAGGTCGCGCGTCGAAACCGAATCGACCAGGAGCCGGCCGCCCCCCGGCCAGGCGAAGATGGTCTCGACCACCGCGCTGCCGGCGAGGATATGGCCGATCTCGATGCCGATGAACATCAGCAGCGGCACCGCCGCATTGGGCAAGGCGTGCCGGAGGATAACGCCGAGTGGCATGACGCCCCGCCCGCGCGCCGCCCGGATATAGGGCTTGCCCAGTACCTCCAGCGTCGCGGTGCGCGCGAAGCGCGCGAGCCGGCCGGCGAGCGGCAAGCCGAGCGTCACTGTCGGCAGGATCAGATGCCAGGGGCTGTCCGAGCCGGCCGAGGGCAGCACGCGCAGCTTCAAGGCGAAGAGAAGGATGAGGAGAATGCCCAAAAAGAAGACGGGAATGGCGTAGCCGAACACCGCCACCGCCATGGCGAGCCGGTCGGCGGCGCGGTTGTGGCGCAAGGCGGCGAGGACGCCGAGCGGCAGGCCGACGAGGAGCGCCAGCATCAGCGCGGAGGAGCCGAGTAGGAAGGTCTTCGGCAGGGCCTCGACCACGGCGGCGAAGGCCGGCCGGTCATCGGCGAAGGACAGCCCGAAATCGCCGCGAACCACGCTGGCGACATAGCGCAGATATTGCTCGGCCAGCGGCCGGTCGAGGCCCCAGGCCTCACGATAATGGGCCCGCACATCCGGCGGCGTATCGCTCGGCAGCATGATCTCGGCCGGGTCGCCGGCTAGGCGCAAGGCGAGGAACACGGCCGACACGCAGATCGCGATGGTCAGCAAAGCGCGCAGACTGCGAAGGGCCAGGAAACGAAACATCGACATCGGGTGCAGAAGATGGGGAAGGTGCTTCTGCAAGCCCTCTTGCGACAGGCTGATGACAAGCCGCCGATCGCCTTCCCTTTGTCGCCGCGCCGGGGCGGACGATCCATGCGTCTCGCACTCGGCACCGACCTGTCCCGGCGAAACGAGCGGGGCGCCCTGCCGTCATTGCCCCTTCCCGGCCGCGCTTCTTTCCTTACGATTTCACCACGGAGCGGATCGCCGCTTCGCGTAAGCTTGCCGCAGCAGAGGTCCGTCATGACGCGCCATCATTTCCAGCCGACGCAGTATTCGAACGTGATCGGCACCCTGCCGGCCGTGCTGGAAATCGCAAGCGGCGACAGCGTCGTCACGACGACGCTCGACGCGGCCGGGGTCGGGCATGACGGCAGCCAGAAGGCGCCGCGCGGCAACCCGATGACCGGTCCGTTCTTCGTGACCGGCGCCGAGCCCGGCGACGCGCTGCTGGTGACGATCGAGCGGATGACGCCGAATCGCGGCACCGGCTGGACCTATTCGCCGCTGGCGCCCGGCGTGCTCGACCCGGCCGCGCTGGCCGATCTGCCGAAGCGCGAACGGTATGAATGGGCGATCGATGCGACGGCCGGCACGGTGAAGCTGCTCGATCCCTCGCCGCGCATCAAGGAGTGGAGCTTCCCGCTCGCGCCGATGCTCGGCTGCTTCGGCGTCGCGCCCGAGCGCGGCCAGGCGATCTCGACGGCGACGAGCGGCCCCTATGGCGGCAATATGGACTATCGGTTCTTCGGCCCGGGCGCGACCATCGCCTTCCCGGTCTTCGCGGCCGGCGCCCTGTTCTTCCTCGGCGACGGCCATGCCTGCCAGGGCGACGGCGAGATCGCCGGCACCGGCGTCGAGACCTCGTTCGAGGTGGAATTCTCGGTCGAACTCGTGAAGCAGGCCGGGCTGCGCTGGCCGCGTTGCGAGACCAAGACGGATCTCATCGTCATCGCGAGCGGGCGTCCGCTCGACCAGCCGCTGCAATTCGCCACCACCGAGATGCTGCGCTGGATCGGCGGGGATCTCGGCGTCGATGCCGTCGAGGCCAGCCATCTGCTCGGACAGGCGGTGCGCTACGATATCGCGAACGTCTTCAACCCGGCCTATTGCGTCGCCTGCCGGCTGGAGAAGACCGAGATCACCCGCGCCATGTCACTGCGCGGCAAGGGCTGAGGGCAGAGCCCCCCGCCACAGAAGAAGGCAAGCTGATGCTCTTCATTAGATTTCGCCATGAAGAGCCAGCCACGAGCCTCGCCATGGTTGGATCGCGCCATCGACGATCCAACCATGCAGGCCGCCGGTAGCACGATGACCAGGGACCCCGCCAAGCTCAAGGCCGAATTGCTCCAGGCCGTCGATGCGCGCCGCGACGAGATTCTGGCGCTGCTGCAACGCTTCCTGCGCATCAAGAGCGTCAATCCGCCAGGCGATACACGCGAGGCCGCAGACTTCGTGCGCGAGCTGCTGGACAAGGCGGGCGTGCCACATCGTACCGAGGCCTTCACGCCGGAGATGCCGAACATCATCGGCCGCTGGGAGACCGGAAATCCCGGCCGCCATCTCGTGCTCAACGGCCATATGGACATCTTCCCGGTCACCAATGAGAAGCTCTGGGAGGCCGAGATCGTCGACGGCAAGATCATGGGCCGTGGCGCTGCCGACATGAAGACCGGCACGCTCGCCTCGATCCTGACCTATTGCTGGCTCTACCCCTATCGCGGCTGGCTGAACGGCGCGCTGACGCTGACCGTCGTCTCCGACGAGCAGTCGGGCGGGCGCTACGGCACGAAATTCCTGTTCGACAATTTCGAGAGCGAGATGGTCGGCGATTGCTGCCTCAATGGCGAGCCGAGCGGCCTCTCCAATCTGCGGTTCACCGAAAAGGGCACGTTGCGCTTCTCGCTTTCGGCGAAGAGCATCGGCGGCCATGGCGGCTATTCGCATCGGGCGCGCAACCCCATCGCCGATGTCAGCCGGCTGGTGAACCTGATCTATGACCGCTACCACCTCAAGCTCGCGACGCTGCCGCCCGAGATCGACGCGGTGCTGACCTCGCCCGAGACCATCGCGGCGGCCGACCACAATCTTGGGAAAGGTGCCGCAGACATCGCCCGGCGCATCACCGTCAATGTCGGCATCATGCAGGGCGGGCAGAAGGCGACGCAGATCCCGACGCATTGCATCGCTCATCTCGACATGCGCGTGCCCATCGGCTCGGACCGCGACGCGATCCGCGCCGATCTCGAAGCCCTCGCCCGCGAAGCCGATTGCGAGATGGTCGTGAACGAGGACCACAGCTATCCGGCGAGCCTGACCGACCCCTTCAGCGAGATGGCCAATATCCTGCGCGGCAATATCCGCGACCTGCTCGGCCATGACGCACCGCCCGTCTCAAGCCTCGGCGGCACCGACACACGCTACTGGCGCTGGCGCGGCGTACCGGCGCTGATCTGCGGCCCCTCCCCGATCAGCATGGGCACGGATGAGGAGCATGCGACGCTGGAGGAGGTGATCGCGGTGATGAAGCTGCACATCGCCTGCGCCATCGACTATCTCGGCTCGGCAGGCGCGAAGGCCTGAAGCGCATCAGCCGCGAGGCTGGGGGAAAACCCGCAAGCCGTCGCCGATCCAGGGCGCGACCTCCCGCAATTCCGGCACGAGCTTGTCCTGGATGAGCGTGTGCAGGATGGCGGCGATCTCCTGGGGAATCGCGCCGAGCTCGCCCTTGCGGGCGTAGAGATCGACCCGCCGCCGCAGGCTCAGCCCCGGCACCGGCAGCAGCCGCACGCCGGCCAGGCGCGAACGGGCCTGCAGCGCCATCAGCGGCGTGGTGATGGCCCAGCCGAGCCCGGCCGAAACCATGGTCAGCACCGTCTCGGCCGTATCGCTCTCGACCTCGCGCGGAAAATCGAGCCGCAGCCGGCTCAGCGCCTGCTCGACCTGCCGGCCCGTGCTGGTGCGCAGCGTGTAGCGGATCATGCTGCGGCCGGTCAGATCGGAAAGCTTGCCGACCTCCATGTCCCACTCGGCCGGCAAGGCCAGCGCGAAAGGCTCCGCCAGCAGCGGAATCGCCATCGCCGTCTCGACCTCCTGCAGGAAGTCGACGCCGACGATCATGTCGATCTGGCGGGCGTTGAACTGCTGCTCGCTGAGCTCGCGCGGATTGGCGATCAAGGCGCAGCGCGGAAAGCTCTTGCGCAATTCACGGATGAAATCCGGCCCCAGCGTCGTGCTGAGCGAATCGATCATCGCGATCCTGAGCGCCGGAATGGCGTCGCGGGCATTGAGGCGCAGGGCGGTGTCGAGCTCATGCGCCTGCCGCAGCAACTCCTGCCCGCGCTCGGCCAGCAGTCGCCCGGCCATGGTAGCGCGGAGCGGGCGGATATCGCGGTCGATCAGCGGAACGCCCATCGCCTTCTCCAGCGCGGCGACGAGCTGCGAGGCGGCCGATTGCGTCAGGCCGAGCTGGCGGGCGCCCCTGGTCATGCTGCCCGTCTCGACGACGGCGCAGAAGACCGCGAGCTGGCGCAGGTCGAAGGCTAATCTCTGACCGATCGTCATCGACAAGCGCTTACGCCCGCCGGAGACGCCGGACAATCGGCCGATGCCGTTCAGGCACCGACCTTGGCGAGGACATCGGCCCGCAGGAAGCGCTCGATGAACAGCATGAACAGCACCGAGGGCACCAGCAGGATCAGCGCGGTGATCGAGGCGACCTGATAATTGCCACCCATCGCCGCGTTGTAGAGCAGCAGCGGCAGCGTCGTGACCTGCGGCACGCCGACGAAGAAGGTGCCGGTGAACTCGTCGAGCGATTCCAGGAAGACGAAGATGCCGCTGGCGATGATGCCGGGCGCGGCCAGCGGCAGCGTCACCGAGAAGAAGGCCTTGAGCGGCGAGGCGCCGATATTGCGGGCGGCCAGTTCCAGATCCCGGTCGACGGCGCCGAAGGCGGCCGCCGCGATCCAGACGGAATAGACGAGACCATGGGCGGCATGGACCAGCACGACGGCGAAGACCGTGCCGTTGATGCCGAGCTGGTAGAAGATGCGGGCGACGTTGATGTAGATCGCGACCGAGGGAAACGCCTGCGGCAGCAGGAACAGGATCATGAAGAAGGCGCGCGCCGGCAGCTTCAATCGCGCCAGCGCGTAGCCGGCCGGGATCGACAGCGCGAGCGCGACGAT
Organism: Allobosea sp. UNC402CLCol; assembly: GCF_000745475.1. Taxonomy (GTDB): domain Bacteria; phylum Pseudomonadota; class Alphaproteobacteria; order Rhizobiales; family Beijerinckiaceae; genus Allobosea; species Allobosea spartocytisi. The sequence continues at coordinate 104,574 of NZ_JQJJ01000016.1, read as the reverse complement.
GACCGTCAGCACCGCGATCCAGACCGAGGTGCCGAGCGAAGCCATGGCGTCGCCGGTCGGCCGGAAGACCTGCTCCCAGTAGCGCGTGCCGTAGACGACCGGCAGCTTGTAGGGCGTGTACCAGCGCTCGGCGACGGACCAGAGCGCGAGGTTCGCGAGCGGGCCGATCAGCACGAAGGCGAAGGCGGCGAGCAGGAAGGCGGCGAGCGTCGCCCGTGCCGTGGAAGCAAGGCGCATCATGGCGTGCCCTCCTTCGCCATGCCGCGCTTGAGATAGATGATCGCCGCCCCGGCCGAGATCAGATAGGTGATGACGCCGAGTGCGTTGGCCGTGGCGTAGTCGCCATAGGCATTGATGCGGAAGGCCATGTCGACGGTCAGCATGGTCGGCTGCGAGCCCGCCACCATCATCGGCACCGAGAGCACCGAGAGCATCGTCACGAAGGAGAGGACGAGCGCGACGAGCAGCGTCGGCATCACCTGCGGCAAGGCGAGCTCGATCATCACCCGCAGGCGCGAAGCGCCGAGATTGCGGCCGGCTTCGAGCGTGGCGCGGTCGATCGAGGCCAACGCGCCGGCGAGCAGCAGCGCGACGAAGGGCGTCTGCTTCCAGACGAAGGTCGCGATGATACCGCGCCAGTCGAGGAAGCTCACGGCCTGCAGCGGCTCCATCAGGCCGAGCGAGACGAAGCTGTTGTTCATCAGCCCGTTCTTGGCGAGGAAGGTGCGCATGCACTGCGCCGCCACGATGAAGGGGATGAAGAGCGGCCAGCGATAGAGCGCCTTCAGCGTGCCGACGATGTAAGGATTCTCGCCGAGCGTCAGCGTGCCGGCGATGACGATCGCGGCAATCGCGGTGAACAGGCAGGAGGCGAGCACGATGACGACGGTGAAGACGACGTCGCCGGAATAGAGCTCCCAGGCCTTGCCGAAGGCCTGCAGCGAGAAGCCCCCCTCCGGCCCGGTAAAGGCCGAGATCAGCGAGAAACTGAGCGGATAGATGAACAGCGCGGCCACGAGCACGAGGCCGGGCGCGATCAGCAGCAAGGCGAGATTGCGTTGGGAAAGGCTCATGGCGAGCGGCGCTCTCAGCGACGAATGGGTGGTGGGCATCCGGAACCGCGAGGTCATCCCGGACAAGCGGCGTCAGCCGCGCCGATCCGGGATCCATGCCTGAACCGTTCCGGCATGGATCCCGGGTGTTCGCTTCGCTCAGCCCGGGATGACGCGGTGTCTCCCCGCATCATCCCGTCGTAAGCAGATCAGTTCGCGACCTTCTTCTCGTAGCCCTCGAGGATGTCGTTGAAGTAGGGCGCGATCGGGAAGGGCTTGGCGTTCTTGGACAGGTCGGCCGGGGTGATGTCGGTGAAGAGCTTGTCCCAGGCGGCCTTGTCGAGCTTGCCTTCGAGGTTCTTGGCGTCGATGCCCGGATACCAGTTGAACTTCTTGACGATGCCGTCGGCCTGGACCTGCGGCGAGGTGGCGAGCGCGATGAACTCCTCGGCCAGCTTCTTCTGAGCCGACTTCTCCGGGACCGAATAATACATCGGCTGGCCGGGCATGCCGGGCGAGGCGAGCTTCAGCTTCATGCTCGGCGGCAGCTTGCCGTCGGCCTGCCAGGAATAGAACATGTCGACCCAGACCGGGCCCATCGCGATCTCGCCGCGGTTGAGCATGTCGAGCGTGCCGGCATTGCCGGGGGTGATCACGGCGTTCTTGTTGAACTCCTTGAGCTCTCCGAAGGCGGCGTCCCACTTGGCTTTCTCGGCCGCGTCATAAGGGCCCTGGATCAGCTTGTTGGCGTCGCCGCCGAAGGCGTAGACCCAGCCGGCGACGAAGGCGACGCCGGACATGCCGCCCTTGATGCCGTTATAGCCGAACTGCTTCGGGTTCTTCTTCACCCACTCCTTCAGCTCGGTGAAGTTGGCGGGCGGGTTCTTCAGCATGTCGGCGTTGTAGGCGAGCGCCGTCTGCGACTGGAACATCGGCATGACATAGCCGGAAACGTCGGCGCCGAGCGAATTCTTGGCGGTCTCGCTGGAGACGAGCTTCGAGGTGTCGACATTGGCCGTGTACTTGGCGAGCAGGCCTTCCTTGACCATCTGGCCGGCGGCCTTCTGGTGGATCACGACGACGTCGAAATCGGTCGTGGCCGAACCCTTCTGGGCGTCGAGCTTCTCGTAGATCTTCTGCGAGCCGGCATCGCCGGGGCCGGTGCCGACAGAGACGACCTTCACGCCCGGATGGCTCTTCTCGAACATCGGTCCGAGATAGTCCTTGACGTAGTCGACCATGTTCTGGTCGCCCGCGGAGGCGACGTTGAGGGTCTGCGCGGATAGCGGCGATGCCACAATCAGCGCAGCGAGTGAGCAGGCAAGCGTGATAATGCGCATGTGTCTGACTCCTGTCAGGCGGCAATCCCGGCCTCGGTCGCCGGGAAGATGTGAAGGCGCTGCAGCGGAATGCGCAGACCGACCTTCGTTCCGAGTTCGTGACGGCCGGCATCGTCGACCGTGATCTGGCGGCCGGCGGCTTCCACCTTGTAGCGGTAGATGCCACCGGGATAGGCGCGCGCGGCGATGGTGCCGGGAACGACGAGATCGCCGCCAGCAGCCACCGCGTCATGCGCGTCGAGGCTCGCGACATCGTCGCGGAAATAGGCGAGCGCCTCGCCGTTCGGCAAAGCGGCGGCGGCTTCGCCCGCGAGCGTCGCGCGGGCCTGGCCGGCGGCGATGGCAGCCTGCCCCTCGCCGCGTTCGACGCTCAGCGGCAATACGTTCTCGGCGCCCATGAAATTCGCGACGAAGGCACTGGCCGGGCGGTCATAGACCTCCTCCGGCGTTCCGACCTGCGCGATGTGGCCCGCCTGCATGATCACCAGCCGGTCGGCCATGGTCATGGCCTCCTCGCGATCATGGGTGACATGGACGGCGGTGAGGCCGAGCCGCTGCTGGATGGCCCTGATCTCATGGCGCATCGTCATGCGGATCTTGGCGTCGAGATTGGAAAGCGGCTCGTCGAGCAGCAGGATGCCGGGGTCGATGGCAAGCGCACGGCCGAGCGCAACGCGCTGGCGCTGGCCGCCCGACAGCGCCGTGACCTTGCGCTCCTCGTAGCCGGACAAGCCGAGGAAACTCAGCACCTCGGCGACCCGGGCGGCGATCTCCGCCTTCGACTTGCCGCGCAGCTTGAGGCCATAGCCGATGTTCTGCAGCACGGTCATATGCGGCCAGAGCGCATAGGACTGGAAGACCATCGCCATGCCGCGCTTCTCAGGCGGCAGGCCGGCGATATCCTTGCCGCCGACGACGATGGAGCCGGCCTCGACCGGAACGAAGCCGGAAAGGGAGCGCAACAGCGTGGTCTTGCCGCAGCCGGAGGAGCCGAGCAGCGCCGTGAAGCTGCCGGGCGCGAAGTCGAGATCGATGCCGTGCAGCACCCGCGTGCCGCTATAGGCGACCTCGAGACCGCGCACGCTGATCGCCGCGCCGCTGCCGGTTTTGGGCTGCGTTTCCACCTGCAAGACAGCTACTCCCTGGCCCTTCCCCGGCCGCCGGCGAACTGGAATATTTCTTCCATTGCCGATCCTTTTGAAATAAATGTTACGTACGGGGCGCAGTCTATGCAAGAGCTTTGTGAAACTTGGATGACAACCGGAATTCATTCCCTCTGGCTTCTGCCGGCCGCCGATGACGAGGCGATGATGGCGGCTCTCGTCGGCGAATTATCGGGCCGTTTCGGCACGCCCATCTTCGCCCCGCATCTGACGCTGCGCGGCGACACGCCGACGCCCCCTGCCGCCCTGGAACGCGCGGTGGCGGAGGCCGCGGCGACGGTCGAAGCCTTTGCGGAACCGGTCGCCGTCGTCGAGGGAAGCGACGCCTTCTTCCGCTCATTCTACGCGCGTTTCGCGGTCTCGTCGCCGCTGGCGAAGCTCAAGCGCGCGCTCGATCCAGACGGCCTCGACAGCTTCATACCGCATGTCTCGCTGCTCTACGGCCCGGTCGAACCGGCGGCGAAGGCAGCGGCGATCCGGGAGGTGAATGACCGTCTCGCCGGCCGCAGCATCCGCTTCGACCGGATCGGCGTCGTCACCTCGGGGCAGGATGTCCCGATCGCGGAATGGCGGGTGGTCGCGCAGGTGAGCCTGCGCTCGGCCTGAGTCGACGGCTTCTCAGATCATCGGCGGAAAAGGGAAGGCAGGCTACTCGCCCGTCAGCTCGCGGTTGCGGCGACTGACCTCTTCGCTGTAGCGCTTGATCGCATGCGCCTCGCTGAGGATGCCGACGAGGCGCCGGCTCTCGCGATCGGCGACGACCGGCAGCGCCTCGCTCTCCGCCTCGTCGAACAGCTTCAGCGTGTCGCGCACCGACATGTTGGCGAGGAGCATCTTGTCGCCGTTGCGCAGGAGATGGCGCACGGTGCGCGGCGCCGGCTCGGCCGCGGCCTGCTCGTCGAGCGCGGGGTCGGGCTCGTAGAGCGCGCCCGGCGGGATCATGCCGGCATAGGCGTCGTTCTGGCCGACGGCGACGAGATAATTGATCGAGCCGGGCGGATATTTCAGCCGGGCCTCGGCGATCGGCGCGTCCGCCTCGATCTTCGGCACTTCGAGACGCATCATGCTGCCGGCGGTGAGATCGCGGATCCAGCCGACATCATAGGCGCCGCGGATGCTCTCACCGCGCAGATGGAAGCGCCAGGTGGCGAAGGAGTAGCCGAAGAGCCGGCGTGTCACCAGCGAGGCGGCGCCAGCCGCGCCCATCACCGCCAAGGTGAGCTTGAGATTGCCCGTCATCTCCAGCGCCAGGAGCGCCATCGTCATCGGCCCGCCGACGATCGAGACGGCAAGCGAGCTCATCCCCACCAGCGCGAACAAGGTCTCGTGGCCGACGAGATTGGGGAAGAACGGGGTGAGCAGGCCGATGAAGAGCCGGCCGGTCAGGACCCCGAGCAGCAGCGAGGCGAAGAACAGGCCGCCGCGGAAGCCGGAGCCGATCGAGACCGAGGAGGCCAGCGCCTTGGCGACCAGCACCAGCGCCAGCAGGCCGAGGCTCGCATCCATGCCGAGATAGAGGTTGATGGCGCCGTGACCGGCCGAGAAGACCGAGGGAATCCAGATGGCGAGCGCGCCGACGACGAGCCCGCCGAAGGCCGGGCGCAGATAGGTCGGGATGCGCGAGCGGCGGAAGGCCGCCTCGACGAAGGCGGCGGCGCGCATCACGACGATGCCGACGAGGCCGCAGGCCGAGCCGAGCAGGACGACCAGCGGCAGGTCCGAGATGGTGATCGAGCCGATCGCCGGCACCTCGACCGAGAGCAGGGCCGGCGAGAGCAGATCATGCGTGACGGTCGCCATGAAGGTCGCGGCCATGACCGGCACGAAGACCGCGATCGAATAGCTGCCGAGGATGAGCTCGAAGGCGTAGAAGGCGCCGGTCAGCGGCGCGTCGAAGGCGGCGCCGATCGCACCGCCGGCAGCGCAGCCGACGATGAGCCGCATATCCGCCCGGCGCAGGCGCAACCGGCGTCCGATATGGGAGGCGAGCCCGCTGGCGGCCTGCGTGTAGCCGGCTTCAAGCCCGACCGAGGCGCCGGAACCGCTCGAGCCGATGGTCTGGAGCGCGACGATGATGCTGTCGCGCATCGACATGCGCCCGCCATGCAGCGCGTTGGCCTCGATCGGGTCGACCGGCTGGCTGCGGCGGCGGAAGAAGAACCAGGAGGCGAAACCGACGACGAGGCCACCGGCCACCGGCCCGGCAATGGCCCGCCAGGGCGGAATGCCGCTCGCGATCGAAAGCCGCTGGCCGCTGGCGATGCCGAAGATCAGCTCGTGCAGGAACTGCGTCGCCAGCGACATCGCGACGACGACGATGCCGGCCAGGACGCCAACCACCGACGCCAGGACGACGATCCCGATTTCGCTGGACCGGATCAGCGCGCGCAGGCCCTGCGGCGTATCGGGAGACGACGTGTCGGGAGGGGTGGCTTTGACGGTGATCAAGGCAGCGGCCCGTGAGGCGGGTTTGCGTTGGCCGGCGGTCGCATATTGCCGTGGCGATAACAAGGGCCGGGGAGTCACCCGATGCGATCATCATGCTTTCGGGTGAAGTGGTTTCAAAAAGATGTCCGTTTGCATGCCCTCGACGCATGACGGCCGCGCTCGATGCGCGGTTGATTGTCATCGTTCCAAAGTGAAGTTTCGGCGATGTGGTCCGCGGCGCTTCGCCGCAGAAGACCAGCCCAGCGAGGCCCGTCTATGCCGTCCCTCTCTCCCAGTCGGCGCCAGTTTCTTTCCTCCACCGGTATGTTGCTGCTGATCGCCTCGGCTCCCGGGGCGCGCGCCGCGGAGCATTCCGGTTCGCTGCCGTGGAAGCCCTTCGCGGCCCTGCCTCCCACGACGCTGCCCGGCGGGCGCTGGTACGTCTTCTCCCCGGAGGAAGCCCGCACCGTCGAGGCGATCGTCGACCGATTGATCCCGGCCGACGAGCTCAGCATCGGCGGCAGGGAGGCCGGCTGCGCAGGCTTCATCGACCGGCAGCTCGCCGGCAGCTACGGCTCCTCGGAACGACTCTACACGCAAGGCCCCTTTGCCGCCGGGCTGCCGACGCAGGGCTATCAGGGCAGCGCGGCGCCGACCCGGCGCTATCGGGAAGGGCTCGACGCACTCAACAAGCACACAAGGGCGAATTTCGGCGGCAAAGCATTCTTCGATCTCGGCGCCGCCGAGCAGGACCAGGTGCTGAAGGATTTCGAGACCGGCAAGGTCGACTACAAGCCCGCCGCGGGCTTCTTCAACCTCGTGCTGCAGAACACGATGGAAGGCTTCTTCGCCGACCCGATCTATGGCGGCAACAAGGACATGGCCGGCTGGAAGTTCATCGGCTTCCCCGGCGCCCGCTACGATTATCGCGATTACATCACGGCCCATAACCAGCCCTTCCCCCTGCCGCCGCTGTCGATCGCGGGCCGGCCGGAATGGAAGACGGGCGACAAGTAGGCGGGAAGCTGACAGATGGCACGCAAACTCCCCCGCAAGGATGTCGTCATCGTCGGGCTCGGCTGGACCGGCTCGATCCTGGCGCATGAGCTGACGGATGCCGGCCTCGACGTCGTCGCGATCGAGCGCGGCCCCTGGCGCGACACCGCGACCGACTTCAACGTCGCCTACGCCCCCGACGAATTGCGCTATGCCGTGCGCAAGGACCTGTTCCTGCAGCCGGCGCAGGAAGCAATGACGATGCGCAACAACGTCACGCAGACGGCGCTGCCGATGCGCGACTACGGCTCCTTCCTGCCCGGCACCGGCGTCGGCGGCGCGGGCACGCACTGGAACGGCCACACCTGGCGCTTCTTTCCGAGCGATTTCACGCTCAAGACGCATCTGACCGAGCGCTACGGCGCAGACAGGCTCTCCGAGCTTCAGATCCAGGACTGGGGCGTGAGCTATGACGAGCTCGAAAGCGCCTTCGACCGCTTCGAATACCTTGCCGGCATTTCCGGCAAGGCCGGGAACCTCAACGGCACGATCCAGCCGGGCGGCAACCCCTTCGAGGGGCCGCGCAAGCGCGAATACCCGCTGCCGGCGATGCAGATGACCTATGCGCCGACGCTGTTCGCGGAAGCCGCGCGGTCCAGGGGGCTGCACCCCTTCCCAACGCCCTCGGCCAATCTGTCCAAGGCCTATGTCAACCCGCTCGGCATCGCCATGGGGCAATGCACCGCCTGCGGCTTCTGCGAGCGCTTCGGCTGCGCCAATTATTCGAAGTCGAGCGCGCATACGACCGTGCTGCCCGTCCTGATGCGCAAGTCGAATTTCGAGGCGCGCACCGAATGCGAGGTGCTCAAGATCAACCTGGCGCCCGACGGCAAGACCGCGACGGGCGTCACCTATATCGACGTCAACGGCGAAACTTTCGAGCAGCCGGCCGATATCGTGCTGCTCAACGCCTACGGGCTGCACAATGTCCGGCTGATGCTGCTCTCGGGCATCGGCAAGCCCTACGACCCTGCGACCGGCGAAGGCGTGGTCGGGCGCAACTACTGCTACCAGACCAATGCTTCGGCGCAGGTCTTCTTCGAGGGCAAGTCGATGAACCCGTTCATCGCGGCGGGCGCGCTCGGCCAGACGGTGGACGACTATAATGGCGATGCCTTCGACCATGGCGCGCTGAACTTCGTCGGCGGCGCCGGCATCAACTGCATCCCGACGAATGGCCGCCCGATCCAGTACCGGCCCGTGCCGCCCGGCACGCCGCGCTGGGGCTCGGCCTGGAAGAAGGCGACCAGGCAGTATTACAACAACACCCTGACCTTCTCGTCGCAGGGCTCCTCCTATGCGACGCGCGGCAACTATCTCGACCTCGATCCGACCTATAAGGACCGCTTCGGCCGGCCGCTGCTGCGCGTCACCTTCGACTTCCCGGACAACGACATCCGCATGTCGAACTGGGTGAGCGACCGGATGCAGGAGATCGCCACCGCGCTCGGCGGCAAGCAGGCGGTCGTCGGCAAGCAGCAGAAGGGCTGGAACTCCGTGCCCTATCAGAGCACGCACAACACCGGCGGCGCGATCATGGGCACGGACCCGAGGACCAGCGCGGTCAACCGGCACCTGCAGAGCTGGGACGTGCCGAACGTCTTCGCCATCGGCGCCTCGGCCTTCCCGCAGAATGCCGGCAAGAACCCGACCGGGCCGGTCGGCGCGCTTGCCTTCTGGGCCGCGGATTCGATCCGCAACCACTATCTGAAAAACCCCGGCAAGCTGGTGGAAGCATGAAGAAGGCAGCGCTCCTCGCCGGCCTCGCGGCCGCCACGCTCTTCGGGGCGAAAGTCCTCGCCTCCGACCTGTTCGACCGCATCAATGCCGGCCGCTACCAGGCGATTCTGGCCGATTGCGCGGCCTGCCACACCAAGCCCGGCGGCAAGCCCTTCGCCGGGGGGGCGCCGCTGCAGACGCCCTTCGGCGCGCTGGTGCCGTCCAACATCACGCCAGACCTCGAGACCGGCATCGGAAGCTGGACCTATGCGGATTTCCGCAGCGCGGTGAAGACCGGCGTCGGCAAGGACGGCAAGCGTCTCTATCCGGCGATGCCCTACCCGGCCTATGCGACGATGAAGGATTCCGACGTCGCCGATCTCTGGGCCTATTTCCAGAAGGTCGAGCCGGTCTCGAACCGCGTCGTCTCGAACCAGCTCCCCTTCCCGTTCAATATCCGCGCCACGATGATCGGCTGGAACCTCCTCAACTTCTCGCCGAAGGAGTTCGAGGCCGATCCCAACAAATCGGCCGCGTGGAACCGGGGCGCCTATCTGGTCAACGGCGCCGGCCATTGCGGCACCTGCCATACGCCCAAGAGCCTGACCGGCGCCGACAAGGGCGACGAATTCCTGCGCGGCGGCAATCTGCAGAGCTGGTTTGCGCCGAACATCACCAGCGATCCGCATAAGGGCATCGGAAGCTGGGCGACCGACGACATCGTCGCCTATCTCAAGACCGGAGCGAACCGCTTCGATATCGCGTCGGGCCCGATGGCCGAGGCCATCAGTCACTCGACGCGCCTGTGGGACGACGCCGACCTCACAGCCGTCGCGACCTATCTCAAGGACGTCAAGGGCGACGGCGCGCCAGCACCCACCCCGGTCGTTGCGACCGATGCCGCCATGACCGCCGGCAAGGCGATCTATCTCGACCGCTGCTCGGCCTGCCACATCTCCTCCGGCGTGGGTCAGCCCTCTCTGTTTCCGACGCTGGCCAAGACTCCGACGGTCAACGGTACCGACCCGACATCGCTGATCCGCGTCGTGCTGGAAGGCAGCCAGGCGGCCAGCACCGCCGCCAAGCCGACGACGCCGGCGATGCCCTCCTTCGGCTGGAACCTGAGCGACGCCGATGTCGCCAATGTGCTGACCTATGTCCGCAACAGCTGGGGCAATGCCGCCCCGCCCGTGACAGCCGGGCAGGTCAAGGATCTGCGGGCGGCGCTGACGCGATAGGGACTGCGCGGCATTCCCTCGCGCGGTCATCCCGGGCGGAACGCAGCGCAGACCCGGGATCCATGCCTGAACCTTCAGCGGATTCGCTCCGGCATGGATCCCGGGTCGGCGCCGCCAGCGGCGGCTTGTCCGGAATGACCGGCTAGGGCTCGAGAGCGATCCCTAGACCGGGACAGTCAGCCCGGTCTTGACCCGGTCCATGGCGACGAATGAGCGGAACTTGCGGATATTGGGGTTGGCGAAGAAGAGCCGGCGGGTCAGCGCCTCATAGGCCGCCATGCTCGGCACCAGCACGACCAGCATGAAGTCGACCTCGCCGGTGACGTAGTAGCATTGCTGCACCTCCGGCGCGGCGAGGAAGGCGGTCTTGGCGGCGTCGATGTCGACGGCCGTCTCGCTGACGAGCTCGATCTCGACGAAGAGCGTGATCGGATGACCGAGCGCGGCGGGATCGACCACCGCGACATTGGCCCGGATGACACCTTGCGCCTCCATGCGGCGGATGCGGCGCTGCACCGCCGGCGCCGAGAGATGGACCCGCTCGCCGATCACCCGCTGCGGCGTGGTGTTGTCCTGCTGGAGGATGGCGAGGATCGCGCGGTCGAAAGCGTCGAGTTGCATATCCGGCTCGGGCACGCCCTGCTCCGCGAAATAAACTTGCATCCGAAGGGCTGGATTGCAGCACCTTTTTCGCCTGCGTTGCAATATCCATTCGCTATCCGGTGGAATGGCGAGGCGATCCATGTTCCTGCTCAACACGCATCACGACTATGGACGTGATCTCGACCCGGCCGATGTCGCGATGCTCGGGCCGTCTGGGGCGCAAGCCATCGCGCGGCATCTCGCCCAGCGCGCCGGCCATGCGCCGACGCCGCTCCATGCCCTGCCCGGGCTCGCAGCAGCGCTGGGAATCGGCGGGCTGTTCATCAAGGATGAAGGCCGGCGCCTCGGGCTCGGCAGCTTCAAGGCGCTGGGGGGCGCCTATGCGGTGATCCGGCTCGCGCTGGAGGAAGCGTCGGCCAGGCTCGGCCGGAGGTTGGACGACACCGAGATCAACGACCCCGCCATGCGGGCGGTCGCCGCCGGCATGACCTTCGCCTGCGCCACCGACGGCAATCACGGGCGCTCGGTCGCTCAGGGCGCGCAGCTCATCGGGGCGAAGGCCGTGATCTTCGTGCATGGCGGCGTCAGCGAGGAGCGCGTCGCGGCGATCGCACGCTTCGGTGCGCAGATGGTGCGGGTCGCCGGTACCTATGACGATTCGGTCGTCGAAGCCGCGCGGGTCGCGGCCGAACAGGGCTGGACCGTCGTTTCGGATACCTCCTGGGACGGCTATGAGCGCATTCCGGGCCTGGTGATGCAGGGCTATACGGCGATTGCGAGCGAGGCCTTCGCCCAGCTCCCGGAGCATCCGACACATGTCTTCGTGCAGGCCGGCGTCGGTGGCATCGCCGCCGCGCTGGCGGCACAGATGCAGACGCAGTTCGGCGCCAACCGCCCGTTCTTCACCGTGGTCGAGCCGGAACTCGCCGCTTGCGTCTTCGCGGCCGCGCAGCAGGGCCGCCCGGTCAAGATCGCCCATGGCGCCCCGACGGTGATGGCGATGCTCGAATGCTACGATCCCTCGCCCCTGGCGCTGCGCGTGCTCTACCGCGCCGCCGACGCCTTCCTCACGGCAGCGGATTCCGATGCCGTGGAGGCGATGAACCGGCTCGCCCGCCCGGTCGCGGGCGATCCCGCGATCGTCGCCGGCGAAAGCGGCGCGGCAGGGCTTGCGGGACTACTGGCGGCGCTGCGCAATCCCGATACGCGCGCGGCGCTGAAGCTCGACGGGACCTCGCGCGTCTTCCTCGTCAACACCGAGGGTGCGACCGACCCGGCGCGCTATGCCGAGCTGGTCGGGCTTTCGCCCGGCGCGGTGGCGCCATGACCCCGCCGGCGGCGAGCACCGGCGCGCGCCTGCCGCTCTATTCGCAGAGCCACTCACCCTATGCCCGCAAGGTCATCGTCTTCGCCCATGAGGCGGGGCTCGCCGAACGGCTCGCGGTGATCGACCATGAGACCAGCCCGACCAACCGGAACAACGCCGTCTTCGCGGTCAACCCACTCGGCAAGGTGCCGGTTCTGATCACGCCGGAAGTTGGCGCGATCTTCGATTCGCTGGTGATCTGCGACTATCTCGACCGGCTTCATGCCGGCCGGCGGCTGATCCCGCCCGGCGGGCCGACGCGCTGGGAGGCGCTGCGTCTGCACGCCATCGCGCAGGGCCTCTGCGATGCCGGCATCGCGCTGCGCTGGGAGACCGAGCGCCGCCCCGCGCATCTGCGCCATCCGCCGCTGGCCGAGGGGCAGGCCGCCAAGCTCGTCGAATCCTACGACCTCATCGAGCGGCAGAATGGACTCGAAGGGCCCGTGCATCTCGGCCATGTCGCACTGGCGACCGCGCTCGCCTGGCTGGAATTCCGCGCGCTGCCGGATTTCCGCACCGGCCGCCCCCGGCTGACCCGGTGGTACGAGGCTTTTTCCGAGCGCCCGTCGATGCGGGCGACGGACTATTCCGGTGAGACGCAGGATGCTCCGCCGGCCACGACCATTGCCGGATGACCGGCTGACGTCGTAGCAGGGGCGCGCGGCCCGCGATCCGGCCGTGTGCCGGAGACCCGCGATGAAGCTTCGTCCCGATACGCTGGCGATGACGGCCGTCCTCGCCATGCTGACGGCGCTGGGTCCGCTCTCGACCGATTTCTACCTGCCCTCGCTGCCCGACATCGTGCACGTGATGGGGACCGACGTCGCCGGCGCGCAGGCGACGCTCTCCTCCTTCCTCTTCGGCTTCGCCGCCGGGCAGATCCTGTGGGGGCCGCTCTCGGACCGGCTCGGGCGCAAGCCCGTTCTGCTGGCGGGGCTCGGCCTCTTCACCGTGGCGACGCTGGCCTGCGCCTTCTCGCCCTCGATCGAGGCCCTGACCGCGGCGCGGGCCCTGCAGGCGCTCGGGGCTTCCGGGCCGATCGTGCTCGGCCGCGCCATGGTGCGCGACCTCTATGAAGGCGCGCGTGCCGGCAAGGAACTGGCCCGGATGGGCATGATCATGGGGCTGGTGCCGGCGGTGGCGCCCGTCATCGGCGGCGTGCTGCAGGTCGCCTTCGGCTGGCGCTCGACCTTCATCGCCTCGCTCGTCTTCGCGCTCGGGCTGGCGGCGGTGATCGTCACCGTGATGCCGGAGACGCTGCGCAAGCGCTCGCCGCAGCCGCTCTCGCTCGTCACGATCTTCAAAGGCTTCGGCACTTTGCTGGAGAACCGCGCCTTCCGCGTCTATGTCGCGCTGACGGCGCTTGCCTATGCCGGGCTCTTCGCCTTCATCTCCGGCTCGTCCTTCGTGCTGACCGGCGTCTACGGGCTGACGCCGGTGCAATACGGGCTTTCCTTCTCTTTCGGCGTCGTCGGCTTCATTGGCGGCACCATTCTGGCGCAGCGGCTCGTCGGGTCGCGCGGCATGGACGGGATCATCGGGCTCGGCGTGCTCTGCCTGGCGCTTGGCGGCCTGATGATGCTGGGCGCCGTAGCGACGGGCGCGGGCGGGGCCTTCGGGGTGGTGCTGTCCTGGGCGGTCTATGCCTGCGGTGTCGGGCTCACCATGCCGCAGGCGCAGGCCTCGGCGATGATGCCGTTTCCGGACCGTGCCGGCGCGGCCTCGTCCTTCAACGGGCTGTGCCAGATGCTGCTCTCGGCTTGCGTCGGGCTGCTCGTCGGCCACCTGCTGAAGGGGGCGGCGCTGCCCCTGCCGCTGGTGATGTCGGCGCTCGGCGTCGCGGCCTTCGTGCTGTTCAAGCTCAGCGGCCGGGTCAGGGCCGCGAAGCACTGAAGGGGGCTCTAGGCGTCACGCATCGGCTTGCTCCGAAAAGTGCACTCCACTTTTCGGACCGATGCTAGCCCCCGAACAGCCGCTCCAGGAAGTTCTTCTCCTGCGGCGGTGGCGGCACCCAGGCGCGGTCGCCCTCGAGCGGCATCGGGCCGCCCTGTTGCGGCGCGGCCTGGGCGATCGGCGCCTCCACCGGCGTCGGCGCGCCCTGCCAGAAGCCGCCGGGCAGCGGGATCGGCTGCGCACCGGCATGGGCCAGCTTCATGTACTTGCCCCAGATCTCGCCGGGCAGGCCGCTGCCGGTGACGCGCTTCATCTTCGAATTGTCGTCGTTGCCGACCCAGACGGCGGTGACGAGCTTGGCCGTGAAGCCGACGAACCAGGCGTCGCCGTAATCCTGCGTCGTGCCCGACTTGCCGCCGACCTCCCAGCCCGGAATGTTGAACTTGCTGCCGGTGCCGCCATTCATGACGCCATTGAACATCGTGTCCATCATCGCCAGCGGCTGCGGCTGGATGACGGGGCCGAAGCTGTTGGCCTTGCGGGCATAGACGACCTTGCCGCTGGTCTGGCGGACCTCGCGGATGACATAGGGCAGCACCGACTGGCCGCCATTGGCGAAGGTGGCATAGGCCGCCGTCATCTCGAGCGGCGTCACCTCGGAGGTGCCGAGCGCCAGCGACATATTGGGCTGGAGCGCCGAGCTGATGCCGAGGCGCTGGGCCGTGCGGACGACCTCCTTGGGCGTCACCTCCTGGATCAACCGGGCGGCGACCGTGTTGAGCGAATGTTGCATCGCGGTCCGCAGCGTCACCGGGCCGCGATAGGTCCGCGAATAGTTCTCCGGTTCCCAGCCCTTGATCGAGACCGGCGCATCGTCGCGGATCGTGTCGGGGGTGAGCCCCTTCTCCATCGCCGTCAGATAGACGAAGGGCTTGAAGGAGGAGCCCGGCTGGCGGCGCGCCGCGGTCGCGCGGTTGAACTGGCTCTTGGTGTAGTCGCGCCCGCCGATCAACGCGCGGATGGCGCCATCGGGCGCGAGCGAGACAACCGCGCCCTGGGAGGCATGCAGCTTGGCGCCCTGCGCCGAGAGCGCATCGACGAGGATGGTCTCGGCCGAGCCCTGCAGCTTGGTGTCGATCGTGGTCAGCACGGTGACGTCGCCCTCGACCGCACCGATGAAGTCGTCGAGCACGTCCATGACATAGTCGGCGGCATAGTTGACCGAGCCCGCGCCGGTGCGTTCGGGCACTTCGGCCGGGGCGGTCATCGCGGTCTTGGCCGCGTCCTGCGAGATGAAGCCCTGATCGGCCATGGCAGCGATGACGAGCTGCGCCCGCTTCTCGGCCAGATCGGGGTTGCGGTTCGGCGCCAGCCGCGACGGCGCCTGGACGAGGCCGGCCAGCATCGCCGCCTCGGCGATCGTCACCGAGCGGGCCGATTTGTTGAAATAGCGCTGCGCCGCCGCCTCGACGCCATAGGCGCCGGAGCCGAAATAGACGCGGTTCAGATAGAGCTCGAGGATCTGGTCCTTGCTGTAGGTGCGCTCCAGCCAGAGCGCCAGGATCGCTTCCTGGATCTTGCGGGCGGCGGTGCGCTCCTGCGTCAGGAAGAGGTTCTTGGCGAGCTGCTGGGTCAGCGTCGAGCCGCCCTGCACGCCGTTGCGGCCGCGCAGATTGTTGACGACGGCGCGGGAGATGCCGACCGGATCGACACCGAAATGGTCGTAGAAGCGCTTGTCCTCGATGGCGACGAAGGCTTTCGGCAGATAAGGCGGTATCTCGCCCAGCGTGACGGTGCGCCCGCCCGTCTCGCCGCGATTGGCGAGCAGCGAACCGTCGGCGGCGAGGATCGCGATGTTCGGCGGCCGGCGCGGCACGGTGAGCTGATCGATCGGCGGCAATTGCGAGGCGTAATAGGCCACGACGCCGCCGACGCCGATGACGCACCAGAGGCCGAGCACCATCGTCCAGTAGATCAGCCCGCCGAAGAGGGAACGCCGCCGGCGCCTGCCGCGTTTCTTACTGCCACCACCACCACCGCCGCTGCCATTGCGCTTGTCGCGGCGTGGCAGATTGCGCAGTTGCCGCTCGGGTTCGGTCCGGGCCGGAGCCCGCTGGAATCGAGTCGGGCGATCGTCTGGAGAAAGGCGCATGTCACCGTCGTCGCGGCTTTCGCCGCGCCCAGAATCAAAGGAGGGCTCGCGCCGCTCGCCTCGTGAAAGCCGGTCGTTCATCCTGTCCCGTTCGGCCGCTAGCCCGCCCTTCAATGCGGTCAGGCCAATCAGAATTCAAACATGGCGCTTTTAAGGGTTCGTAAAGCGTGCAGTGCGGCAAGGATAACACAGTCGTCGCGGGAACGTGATTATTTTGCAAATGCGCAAACGAGGATGAGCCCGTTCGGGATGTTGCGCAAAGTCGGAAGCCCTGCCTAAAAGCCGAGCAGGAAACGCGCAGGAACCCGCCGCCCACCACCGCTTCTTCGACAGAGGATCCAGATGACTTCCCTCAATCGCTATGCGCCTCATATGCTTGGCCTGCTGCGTATCGTCACCGCGCTGATCTTCATCGTGCACGGCGCGCAGAAGCTCTTCGGCTTCCCGGCCCCTCCCGGCCCCAGCCTGCCTGCGGTCTTCACGCTCTACTGGTTCGCGGGCGTGCTCGAATTCGTCGGCGGCCTGCTTGTGCTGGTCGGCTTCCAGACCCGGATCGTGGCCTTCATCCTCTCCGGCCAGATGGCCTTCGCCTACTGGATGGCGCATGCGCCGAAGAGCCTCTATCCGGCCCTGAACGGCGGCGATGCGGCGATCCTCTACTGCTTCGTCTTCCTCTACTTCGTCTTCGCCGGCGCCGGCGCCTTCGCGATCGACAAGGACAGCCGCGCCTGAAGCCGCTGTAGTCCCCCGAATCGAAAAGGCCCGCCTCCTCATGGAAGCGGGCCTTTTTTTGATGCGATCGTTGAAAGCGGATCAGACGGCCGCGGAGATCCAGCGCGAGAGATCGCTCTTGGGAGCGGCGCCGACCTTCTGGGAGGCGAGCTTGCCGTCCTTGAACAGCATCAGCGTCGGGATCGAGCGGATGCCGAACTGAGCCGGGATCTGCTGATTCTCGTCGACATTCATCTTGACGATCTTGACCTTGCCGTTGAGCTCGGTCGCGATCTCCTCAAGCGCCGGGCCGATCATGCGGCAGGGGCCGCACCATTCCGCCCAGAAATCCACAACCACCGGCTCGGAGGACTTGAGGACATCGGCCTCGAAGCTCTGGTCGGTTACCTTGCTCGTTGCCATGACTGGCCGCCTTTCGGTTTCAGTGGGAGGCAATGCCACCCTTCGCAGCGAAGCTATGAACGACCGCCCCTTCGGTCAAGACGCGTGTATCGCAGGGCAGAGGCGAGGCTGACGCGTCACGATCCCCCCGAAACCAGGCTTGCCCCGACATTGATCGCCATCGCCAGGATCGACGTGTTGAAGATGAAGGTCAGGACGGAGTGCAGCAGCACGACGGCCCGCGCCTCGCGCGTGGTCACGCCGACATCGGAGGTCTGCGAGGTGCAGCCGATCGTGTAGGAGAAATACAGGAAATCGATGTAGTCCGGGTCGCCCTTGCCCGGAAAGCCGAGGCAGGGCGTGGTCTTGCCGCCGCGATAATAGATGCTGGCATAGTGCAGGGCGAAGAACGCATGCAGCAGCGTCCACGAACACAGGATCGTGGCGCCGCCGAGCGCCAGATGCAGGCCGCGATCCGGCGCCGGCACCGCCCCGATGCCGGTGAGCTGAAGCACGATGGCGACCAGGCTCGCGCTCGCCGCCAGGCAGGCGATGATGAGAATCGCGAAGGCGCCCTCGTCCTGTCGCTCGGCGCGCGCCCGGATTTCATCGACGCTCTCGGTGAACATGGTCGAGGCGAGCAGAACGAGATAGAAGACCGCGCCGACATCCCAGGCGATCAGCAATCGCGTCGCCCAGCGCCAGTCGCCGGGCAGCAGGACGGTGAGCCCGGCGCCCGCGGCCAGTGCCACCAGAAGCCGTGGACGCAGGAGCAGCGACGGCAGGAGTTTCATGGGCGGGATCCAGCAGGGAATTCGACCGTAGCGCCCGGCGCCGCCCCGGCCAAGGTCGCGAGCGCCGCCGAGAGGCGCTCAGCGGAAAACTCGAAGCAGGCGAGGTTCGCCGTATAGACCACCAGCGCCCGCACCTGCCGGCCGGGATAGATATCCGCCAACAGCGCGGCATAGGCCGCGAGCTGGGCCAGCGTGCCGGCCGGAATCGCCTCGATGCCGCGCGGCGGGTTCGCCGTCGTCTTGAAATCGGCGACGATCACGCTGTCGGGCGTTATCGCCAGCCGGTCGATCCGGCCCGACACAGCCCGCTCGATCCCGCCCGGAAGCCGGATCATGCCGGCGACCGGAACCTCCGCCAGCGCCCCCTCGGTGAAGAGCGCAGCGAGATCGGGCACCGCAAGCAGGCGCAAGGCGTCGGCGGCGAGACGGGCGCGGTGCTCGGGCGGCAGCGCGCCGCCGCGCGCCTGCGCCAGCGCTTCGGCTGTTGCAGCGCGGCGCTCGGCCGGGACATCGGGCAGGAGCTGGAGCAGGAGATGCGCCAGCCGGCCGGCCGCAGCGGCCTCGGCTAGGAACGGCCCATCGCCCGGACGCTCCTCGCGATCGGCGGCGGCGAGCGCGCCGGACGGCTTCAGCGGCGGGGCCGGCTCGGCCTCCCGCACGACCGGGCGCGCCAGCCAATCGGGGGGCGCAAGCCCTGCCGGAGCGGGGGTCGGTTCGGGCTCATCCTCCGGGGGCGCCGGCGGCGTCACGGTGAAGCGCAGGATCGCCTCATCCCCCTCCCCGATCTCGCGCAGGCCGGCCTCGGAGGCTGCGAGCCCCTCGGCGATCATCGCGTACCAGCTTCCCTCCGGCGCCTCGCCCTTGGCTTGCGCGGCACAGACGATCAGCCGGTCTTCGGCGCGGGTCATCGCGACATAGAGCAGGCGGTGATGCTCCTCGACCATCTGCGCCACCACGACCGCCTTGGCGCCAGCCGTCGCGGCGATGTCCTCGGCGCTGGCCGGCGGCCAGATCGGCACGAGTGAGCCGCCCGGTGCCGGAACGGCCATGATCTTCGGCAGGCGCTTGGCGCCAGGCTCGGGACCGAGATCGGCGAGGATGACGATCTTCGCCTCCAGCCCCTTCGAGCCATGCACGGTCATGACGCGCACCTCGCCAGCGCTGGCCGAGAGGTCGCGCTTCACATCGGCGGCGCTGCCGCTGACATGCTGGAGGAAGCCCGCGAGCGAGGGGCCGTAGCGCCGCTCATAGTCGAGCGCGGCATTAAGGAAGGCATCGAGCGCGTCGCCGGCCTCGGCGCCCAGCCGCGCCAGAGCGAGACTGCGCCCGCCACCGGGGCCGAGCAGATCGGCTAAGAAGCGGAAGGGGCCACAACGCCCGGCCTCACGGGTCCAGTGGATCAGCTTCGCTTCCACGGCGGCATAGCGCGGCTCGGTTCCGGCGGCCTCCTGCAAGGCGGCGCGCAAGGAGCCCTTGCGGCCGGGGGCGAGGCGCAGAAGATCGTCGTCGTTCAGGTCGATCAATGGCGTCTTGAGCGCGGTCGCCAGAGTGAGGTCGTCATCCGGCAGCAGCAAAGCGCGGCCGAGCACGACGAGATCCTCCACCGCCGGATGCTCGGCCAGCGTCAGGCGGTCGCGCCCCGCGACGGGGACATCGGCATCCTTCAGCGCCTTGACGATCGCCTCGAACAGTGCGCCGCGCTGGCGCAGCAGGATCATCACATCGCCGGCCTTGAACGGATTGCCGCGATCGTCGCGGCGGTCGCGATGCCAGCGCTGCAAGGTGCGGGCGATGCGTTCGGCGAGCTTGACCGTGCCGCTGCGGCGCTCGGGCGCGTCGACCGGCGTCGTCCAGGCATCGGGCGGCTCGCCGGTATCGTTGGCGGCGAGCGGCCAGATATCGACCGTGCCGGGCGCACTGCGGCGCACGGTGTCGTGCGTTTCCGGCCGCGCCGCACCGTCGAAGACGAGTCCGCGCGCATGCCCGGGCAGGGCGAAGACGGCATCGACCGCCTGCATGATGTCCGGCGCCGAGCGGAAGGAGGTGTTGAGGCTGATCGCCTCGAAATCCAGCTGCGCGGCCTCGATTCGCCTTTCCAATGCGCGCCTCTCCTCACCGAAGGCTGCGGGCGCGGCTCCCTGGAAGCCATAGATCGACTGTTTCTCGTCGCCGACGACGAAGATGGTGCGCGGCTTCGCCCTGAGGTCGCCGCCGCTGGTGAACTCCTCGGCGAGCTTGCGCAGGATCGCCCATTGCGCCTCGCCGGTGTCCTGCGCCTCGTCGAGCAGGATGTGGTCGATGCCGGCGTCGAGCTTGTAGAGCACCCAGGCGGCCTCGACCCGCTCCAGCAGCGAGCGCGTCCGCGCGATCAGGTCGTCATAGTCGAGCAGCGAGCGCAGGCTTTTCTGGCGCTGGTAGGAAGCCAGCATGCGCGTCACCAGCAAGGCGAGCGCCGCGCTGCGGTCGCGGATGGCGATGGCGTTCAGCCGGTCGGACGCCGTCAGCAGACAATCCGCCAGCGCCTCGAGCGTCGCAAGCAGGGCGCCGTCGAAGGCGGAGTTGCCCCGCCCACGCACATTACTGTTGATCGCCCCTTCCGCGGTGATGAAGCCGCGCCGGCAAAAGGCGACAGGGTCGCCGTCATCCTGCCCGGCGAGCAGCGCGCGCAAGGTCGCGGCGAAATCCTGCCGGGTCTTGCTGCCGGCGGCGAGCGCCTCGATCAGCGCCTGCAGGCCGGACAGCGCGGTGAATTCCGCGCGGAAGGCGGCCTTGACCGCATCGGCTGTCAGATCGGGCGCGATGCCGAGGAAGGCGGCGATGCCGGCGCGCATCTCCTGGGGATCACGGGCACGGCCGTTCGCATCGCTGAACAAGGCGCGCTGGCGCAGCGCCTCCTGCACCATGCTCTCGAATGAGTCCTGCGCCGCGAGCCGCGCCAGCAGGTCGAGCGCCGTCGCCTCCGGCCCTTGCGGATTGGCCGCGACGAGCGCGAGCAATTCGCGCCGCGCCTCGCGCAGCATCTGCGCCTGGGCGAGATCATCCGCGACCTCGAAGCGCGGCGGCACGTTCGCCTCGAAAGGCGCCGCCTGGAGCACGCGGGTGCAGAAGGCGTGGATCGTCTCGATCCGCAGGCCGCCCGGCGTCTCCAGCGATTCCGCGAAAAGGCGGCGCGCCTTGGCCTGCTCGGCCATGGTCGGCATACCGCCGGTCAGTCGCGTCAGCTCCCGGCGCAAGGCTTCCGGGTCGAGCGTCGCCCAGTTGCCGAGCGCCTTGAAGATGCGGTTCGCCATGTTGGCGGCCGCCGCCTTGGTATAGGTGATGCACAGCATCCGGCCGGGCGGAACGCCGTCGAGCAGCAAGCGCAGCACCCGGTTGACCAGCACATGGGTCTTGCCGGAGCCGGCATTGGCCGAGACCCAGGCGGAGAGGCCGGGATCGGCGGCCCGCGCCTGCCGCTGATTGGTCAGCGGCGGAACGATCCAGCCCGGCTTCATGGTTCGCCCCCTTCGTCTCCGGCGGGAGCGGCCGACCATTCCTTGACCCGGGCGAGATGATCGTAGGGGCTGGCGTAGCGGATATAGTCCGGCGCGCGGCGCGAGACATAGGCCTCGCGGCCGGAGCGCAGCGCATCGAGATGCTTCAGCAGGTTGTCGAGGTGCCGGGCTGCGACATCCGCCAGCGGCTCGCCGTCGAAATCGAGCGGCTTGTCCTTGGCCCAGCCCTTCGGATCGTGATGCAGCTTCATGTAGAGCAGGCCTGAGACCGGCGTCGGGCCGGCCAACCCCTTGAAGCCGGCGCGGGCGGCAAGTTCGGCTTCGAGCGTGAGCTGGGGGGCGAAGCCCTTTTCCACCTGCGCCTTGCTCGGCGGTGCGCCGGTCTTGAAATCGACGATGCGCAGGCTCGGCTCGCGGGTCAATTCGATACGGTCGGCGCGGCCATGCAGGCGGAACTCGCTGCCATCGGCCAGAGTGAAGCTCGCGCCGGTGCCGAGTTCGACGCCGATGCGGGCGATCTCGCCGCGGCGGCGCTCCTCCCAGCGGACGAAGTGGCCTGCCGTCAGCAGGAAGCGCGGCCACCAGAAGGCGCGCACCTCGGGCACGTCGTCATAGGCCTGGAACAGGCGATGGCCGATGGCGACGACCTGCCCCAAGGCATCGGCGGGCAATTGCTCGGGATAGGTCCTGGTGAAGTCCTCGACGATGCCGTGCAGCAGCTTGCCGCGATCCTGCGCGGTCGGGTCCTCGATCAGCTGATCGAGCGCATCGAGCTTCAGGATCTTGCGGGCATGGATCTGATAGGGGTCGCGATAGAGCGTCTCGACCTCGGTGACGCTGAGCGAGAGCGGCTGCCATTCGCGCGGCGGGCGCGGCGCCGGGCGCGCCACGGGTTTCGCAGCCGCCGGCGCGCTGAGCAGGGCCGCAAAGCCGCGCAACCGATCGCCTCGCTCAACGGCGGCTTTCCAGATCTCCGCCGGCGCCACCGCCTGCAGGCGCTGCCAGAAGCGCGAGGCGATGGTTTCCGCCTCCCCTGCCTTGCGCGGGCGCGTCAGCGTGACGGTCGGCGCCATCAGCGCCTGGATGAAGTCATGCGCCGTCTGGCCGATGCGGCGCTCCGGCGGCGTCAGGCCGAGCTCGGCGCGCATCGGGCGGTTGATGAAGGAATCGGTCGTGGTCTGCGGCGGCCAGACCGTCTCGTTCAGCCCACCCAGCACGATATGGTCGGCTTCGAGCAGGCGCGCCTCGAGCAAGCCCCAGATGGCGACGCGCGGATGGCCCGGCGCCTTGCGCGCGACTGCGCGCTCGCCCAGCAAGCCGTCGAGGATCGCGACGAAATCCTGCGCCCGGCCGCCCGGCGGCATCACGCTTTCGGCAGCAACCAGCTCGTCGAACAGCCCGGAGAGCGCCTCGCCATCCGGCCCGACAAAGGCGAGCGGTTGACCGGCTTCGCCCGCACTGAAGGCGGTGACGGCCTCGCGGGCCGCCCGAACCACGCGGGCAAGCGACGGCTCTTCGAGAAACAAGGCTTCGAGCAGGGGCGCGCTCGCCCGCTCGATGGCGTGCAGCAGCGTGGCCGCAGTGGCACGATCCTCCGCCGTCAGCCGCGCCTGCGGGCCGGGCACGTGCCGGTCCTTGCGCAATTCGTCCCATTGGTCGAGCGCGACATTGAGGCCGGCGAGCCCCTTGCCGACCGCATTGCCGCGCCAGGTGCCGATCTCCAGCGCCGCCGCGCCACGCGCGACCGCCTCGCGGCTCAAGCCCAATCGACAGAGCGGGTGGGCGAGCAAGGGCACCAGCGTCGCCGGCGTCATCTGCGCCAGCGCCGCCTCCAGGATCTGCCGCAGCAGCGCGCCCGCGGGCCAGCGGCCCAGCGGCAGGCCGGCGGAATCGTCGACCTCGACGCCCCAGCGCCTCAGCTCGACCGCCACGCGCTCGGCGAGACCCCGGTCCGGCGTCACCAGTGCCGCATGGCTCCCCGGCTGCTCCAATGTCTCGCGCAGCGCCAGCGCCACGGCCAGCGCCTCCTCACGCTCATCCGCCGCCTCGACGATGCGCAGGCCATCGAAGGCGGCCTCGGCCATATCCTGCCGCACGCGCCGGCCGAGATCGGACCAGAGCTCGGTGACCGAGGCAGGCAACGTCGCCTCACGTACGAGGTCGGCACGGGCGCTGCGGGCGGCATCGGGCACGGCGAGCTCGCGCACATCGGCGCGCGTCGCCTGAAGCACCTCCATCAGGCGGTGCAGCGCGGCTTGCGGGTGGGACGGCGCGGGCTCGGCCTCGATCGCCGTCCAGCTCCGCTCGTCGAGCCCGAGGTCGATGCCGGGCAGCACCACGGCCCCGTTCGGCAGCCGGGCGATCGCCGCGAGCAGTTCCGCCGTCGCGGGCACGGTGCCGGTCGAACCGGCGGCGATGATCGGCCCCTTCGCTTCGCCCGCGAGAAGCCGCTCGCGTTCGGCCGCCAGCATCCGGTTGCGGAAATCGGCGGGATCGCAAGCGTCCAGTTCGGCAAGGATCTGCGGCCAGGCCTCGCCGAGAATGCCGAGGAAGCCGGCATTGAGCTGCCAGACCTTGTCGAAGCGCGCGGCATCGAGCGTGCCCAGCCGCTCGACAGGCACGCCCTCGGTCTGCATCTGGTCGAGCAGGGCGGCGAGATCGCCGGCCAGCCCATAGGCCTCGGCCAGCGTCGCCGGCACCAATGACGGCTCGGACGGGTCGAGCCGGAGATGGCTGCGATTGGCTGTGCGCCCCCACGCATCGACCAGCCTGGTCAGCAGCATGCGGCGCGTCAGCGGCTCGATCGGCGCGACGCGCTCGCCCGCCCAGGCGCCGGAGCCGATCAGGGCCGTCTCGGCCTCGTCGACATCGCCGAGCGGGACGATGCGGGGCAGGAGCAACGGCCTGCCGCCGAGCCTGCCCGCCAGGATCGCGGTGAAGGCGCGGGCGGCGCGGCGCGTCGGCAGATAGAGCGTCGCGCGCGCCATGGCGGCGGGATCGGCCGGGTCGTAGACCGGGCCGAAGCGGCCCTCGACCATCGCCCCGGCCAGCACCTCCAGAAACGGCGCGCCGGCCGGGATGCTGAACAGGTTGAGCTCAGGCATCGACAGGCTGAGCGGCGAGCGCGGCCTCGGCCGGCGCGATCGCGTCGGGCGTGCCGACATGGAGCCAGCGGCCTTCCAGCACCTCGCCGAAGAGACGGCCCTGCGCGATGGCACGGTCGAAGAGCAGGTTGAGCGAGAACGGACCGTCGGGCGTGTCGGCAAAGAGCCCGGGCTTCAGAATGGCGACGCCGGCATAGACCCATGGCGCGCGCGCGGCCGAACCACGGCGTGTCAGGCGCCCGTCCGCGCCGCGGAAGAAGTCGCCCGCACCGTCGAAGCCGAGACTGGTTTCGAGATCGGCGAGCAGCAGCAGGATGTCCATGCGCTCCGGGTCCCAGCTCCGCGCCATCGCCGGGAGCGCCGGCCGGCCCGTCTCGCGCCAGAGCGCGTCGGAATTGGTGTGGAAGAACGGCGTCGTGCCGAACAGGGGCAGCGCCTTCTTCACGCCGCCGCCGGTCTCGAGCAATTCGGCGCGCTCGTCGGAGATGGTGATGCGGGGCCATTGCCGGGCGGCGAGATGGGCCTCGACCTGGCCGGCAAGGTGATGGACGTTGACCACCGCATCCTCGACACCCGCATCGGCCAGCCGGTCGAGCATATGGTCCAGCATGGCTCGCCCGCCGATCTTCACCAGCGGCTTCGGCAGCGTATCGGTGATCGGGCGCATGCGCTGGCCGAGGCCCGCTGCGAGCACCATGGCCCGGCGGATCGGCGGCGTGGCGGATTTGGTCACGCGAATCTCTCCCTGTTCGTCGACCGAAGCTAGCAGACAAGGCCGCAGACCACACCGTCCCTGCCGCGGGTCCCGGCCAGGCGGCGCTCGCTCCTGCCGGCACCGCGGAACCATGCCGGCCATGCGCGGCACGGGATTGTCAGCGCCGGTTTCTGCGGTCAAAGCCTTGCCCGAAACGAGGATGCCGGAATCGGCACCGGGAACGGATGGAGCGGGATATGAGCTGGGGCAATCGCGATTTCATGGTGCCGGGCCGTTCGGTGGCGGTCGGCGAGCGCGGCATGGCCGCGACCTCGCATCCGGCGGCGACGCTGGCGGCCGTCGACATCCTGCGCGCCGGCGGCAACGCCGTCGACGCGGCCATCGCGGCGGTCGCGGTGCAGGCGGTGGTCGATCCGCACATGACCGGCATCGGCGGCGACTGCTTCGCGATCTATGCCCCGGCCGGCGGCAAGATGGTCGCCATCAACGGCTCGGGCCGCGCGCCCGCCAAGGCCGAGCTCGGCTGGTTCCTCGACCAGGGCCTGACCGCGATCGCGCCGGATTCGCCTCATGCCGTCACCGTGCCGGGCGCGATCGACGCCTGGTGCCGCCTCAACGCCGATCACGGCAGCAAGAGCCTCGACGAGATCTTCACTGCGGCGATCCGCGCCGCCGAGGAGGGCTTCGTGGTGACGCCGCGCGTCTCGCTCGACTGGAACCGCTATCGCGGCCGCATCGAGAAGCACGGCCTCGGCAATGCCGTCTACCTGCCCGGCGGCAAGGCGCCGGTGACGGGTGACAAGATGGTCCACCCCGCTCTCGGCAGGATGCTGCGCCGCATCGCTCGCGAAGGCCGTGCCGCCTTCTATGAGGGCGAGGCCGCGGAGGAGATGGTCGCCGTCCTGAACAAGGCCGGCAGCCTGATGGCGGTCGAGGATTTCGCCACCGCGAAGCCGGATTATGTCGATCCGATCGGCGCCACTTATCGCGACCACCATCTCTGGGAGTGCCCGCCGAACGGCCAGGGCATCGCGGCGCTGTTGATCGCGCGCATCCTCGACGGCTTCGACCTGAAGGACGGCAAGCTCGGCGAAGCTGACCGCATCCATCTCCTCGCGGAGGCCAGCAAGGCGGCCTATCGCCAGCGCGACGCGCTGGTCGCCGATCCGGCTGCGAGCCCCTTCGACACCGAGGCGTTCCTGTCCGACGCATTCGTCGGCCGGCTGCGGGCGCAGATCAGCCTGGAGAAGGCGGCGAAGCCTGAAGCCTTCGACATGCCCTTGCACAAGGACACGATCTATCTCTGCGTCGTCGACGGCGACGGCAACATGATCTCCTTCATCAACTCGATCTTCTCGGCCTTCGGCAGCGGCATCTATGCGGAGAAATCCGGCGTCATGCTGCAGAACCGCGGCTCGGGCTTCCGCCTGATCGAGGGCC
Source organism: Allobosea sp. UNC402CLCol (assembly GCF_000745475.1). Taxonomy (GTDB): domain Bacteria; phylum Pseudomonadota; class Alphaproteobacteria; order Rhizobiales; family Beijerinckiaceae; genus Allobosea; species Allobosea spartocytisi. The sequence continues at coordinate 77,905 of NZ_JQJJ01000016.1, read as the reverse complement.
ATCCCAACGCCATCGCGCCGCGCAAGCGCCCCTTCCACACCATCATCCCCGGCATGCTCGCCAAGGGTGGTCGTGCGGTGATGCCTTTCGGCGTGATGGGCGGGCAGTACCAGTCGACCGGCCACGCCCATTTCATCTCCGGCATTCTCGATCGCGGCCTCGATCCGCAGCAGGCATCCGACACAGCCCGCAGCTTCGCCTATGACGGCAAGCTCTCGCTGGAGCCGACGATCCCCGAAAGCGTCGCGGCCGATCTCAAGGCACGCGGCCATGACGTGGTCTGGGCCGAGGAGCCGCTCGGCGGCTGCCAGGCGATCTGGGTCGATCACGCCCGCGGCGTGATGTTCGGCGCCTCCGACCATCGCAAGGACGGCATGGCGCTGGCGGTCTGAGGAACGCCCCCTTAACCGCGTGCCCGCTATCGCTGGCGACAGCGACGGAGGGGCGCGTGGCGCAGGAACGGTCATTCGGCTGGGGGATCATGGGCACCGGCGCCATCGCCGGGCTCTTCGCCGCCGATCTCGGCCTGCTGCCGCAGGCACGCATCGCGGCCGTTCATTCGCGCTCGCAGGACAAGGCGCAGGCCTTCGCCGGCCGCCTCAGTGCGACGGCCTATGACGACGAAACAGCCTTTCTCGCCGATCCGGCCGTCGCAGCGGTCTATATCGCGACGCCGAACCATCTCCATGCCGCGCTGGCGCTGAAGGTCATCGCCGCCGGCAAGCCGGTGCTGATCGAGAAGCCGATCGCGCTGAGGAGCGGCGATGTCGAGGCGATTGCGCAGGCGTCGTGCGAGCACGGCGTCTTCGCCATGGAGGCGCTGTGGAGCCGCTTCCTGCCAGCGGTCCGCGCGGTCCGCGAACAGCTCGCGGCAGGGCGGATCGGAGACATCAGGCGCATTCGCGCGGATCTCTCCTATGCCCACCCGCAGGAACCGGGCAGCCGCTTCTTCGATCCGGCGCTGGGCGGCGGCGCGGCCTTCGATCTCGGCGTCTATCCGCTGTCGCTGGTGCTGCATCTGCTCGGCGAGCCGCAGGCCGCCAGCGGGCGCTGGCTCGCCGCGGCGAGCGGCGTCGATCTGCGCAGCGAATTCAGGCTCGATTATCCGCAGGCCGTGGCCGAGCTTTCCTGCGGCTTCGACCGCAATGGCACTAATCGTTTCCTGATCGAAGGCACGCGAGGGTCGCTGCTGATCGAAACCCCGTTTCTGAAGGGGCAGCGCCTGAGCTTCGTCAGCGATCCCGTTCGGGCTTCAGCGGTCTATGAGCGCGGACAGGGTCTCGCCACGCGCTTTCTCGACCGCATTCCGAAGGTCGGACGCCGCAGCGAGGTTTTCGCCTTTCCCGGTCACGGCCTGCAATTTCAGGCGGAGGCGGTGATGGCTGCGGTTCGGGCCGGAGAGACGCGTTGCGCGACGATGCCGCTCTCGGAAAGCGCGGCCGTGCTGCGCATCATCGAAACCGTGCTGGCCCAGCCGCCGGCAGGGCGCGACTGATCAGAAACGCGACCTCACCCGATAAGGCTGCGGCAGGTCGCGCGCATTGTTCAGGGCCAGCGCGAGTTCCGTGATGTGCAGCGCCAGCGCGCCGGAGAAGCGTGGCGCCTCTCCGCGAGCGATCGCCTCGGCCTGATCGGCGATGCCGCGCATGAAATCGATCTGCGAGGGGAAGTTCGGCAGGGCCTTGCTCGCTGCCTGCGCCGGATAGGGCAGGCGCCGGCCGGGCGTCGGCTTCCAGGGCAAGGCACGCCCGAGCTTCGCCTCGGCGCGGGTCAGGAGCCGGCCGAGCAGCGGGCGCGGCGCGTCGGTTTCCTCGACATGGACGGTGGAGCGGTTGTCCCAGAGGTCGCGCACCGTGAGCGAGCCCTTTTCCGCGAAGATCTGCAATGAGCGGTCGCGCGGTGCTGCCAGCCCGTTCGTCAGCCTCGCCACGACGCCGGAGCGGAAGCTCAGGCAGCCGACCGAGAAATCCGGCGCCATCGCGATATGCCCGGTGCCCGGCCCCTTGTCCGGAAATGTCACGGCGGAGAAGGCGGTCAGGCTCTCGACCGGGCCGAACAGCGTCACCAGCCAGGAGAGCGCGTACCCGGCATGCTCCAGCGTGCAGCCGATCTCGAATTCGTGCAGCCCCGGCCAGGGCGCACCCGAGCGCGAGCGCCAGCGAGCCCAATTGTCGCGGAAGACCGGTCCGTCCTCCATGGCGGCATAGACCAGCCGGGGCGCGCCGATACGTCCCGCACGCAGCGTTTCATCGACAAGGCGATGCGCGTCGCTGAGCCCGTTGGCAGGGGCCGTCGCCAGTGTCAGCCCGGAGCCTTGCGCCTGCGAGACCAGCGCCTCGGCTTGCGCCAGCTCCATGGCGAGCGGCTTCTCACAATAGACATGCTTGCCGGCAGCCAGCGCGCGATGGGTGATCTCGTAATGGCTTTCGGGCGTCGTCAGGTTGACGACGATCTGCACGGCCGGATCGGCCAGCAGGGTGCCGAGATCGGGATAGGCCGGGACATTGTGGAAGCTGCGGAAGGCTTCGAGACGCGCGCCGTCGCGATCCCAGACGCCGGCGAGCGACAGTGCCGGGTGGTTCGCGAGCGTCGTCATGTAATAGTCGGCGACGAAGCCCGTGCCGACGAGCGCGATCTTCATGATGCGGTTCCGTTCCGCCAGCCTTGCAGCCGGCGAAACAGGCTATGCCATCCAAGAATGAAGATCGGCTTTCGCGAAAGCGCGACTTCAGGCCGCGCCGATCGCGTTGGACGGCGTCTGGCGGTCGGTGATCTGCTGGCCGAACAGGCTGCCCGCCAGCTCGACGGCGAGACGCGCCGTCTGGCCGCGATCGTCGAGGAAGGGGTTGAGCTCGACGATGTCCATCGAGCGCACCAGCCCGGAATCGTGCAGCAGCTCCATCACCAGATGCGCCTCGCGATAGGTCGCCCCGCCCGGAACGGTGGTGCCGACGCCCGGCGCCAGCGGCGGGTCGATGAAATCGACGTCGAAGGAGACGTGCAGCACGCCGTTGGCGGCGCGCACCTTCTCGATGACCTGGCGGATCAGCACGCCGACGCCGTGCTCGTCGATGGCGCGCATGTCGGCGACATCGACGCCGCGTGCCTTCACGGCCGCCTTCTCGAGCGGATCGACCGAGCGGATGCCGAACAGGCTGAGCTGGGCCGGGGTAATCGAGGCGCGGGGTTCCGTGCCGAGCAGATCGTCGAGGCCCGCCTCGCCGCAGAGAAAGGCCGAGGACATGCCATGCATGTTCCCGGAGGGCGAGATGGCCGGCATGTTGAAATCGGCATGGGCGTCGAGCCAGAGCACGAAGAGCTTGCGGCCCTGCTCCTGCCAGTGCCGCGCGACGCCGTTGACCGAGCCCATCGACAGGCTGTGGTCGCCGCCGAGGAAGATCGGTGTCGCGCCGGTGCGGGCGAGCTCATAGGCGCGGGCGCTGAGCGCGCGCATCCAGGCGGCGATCTCAGGGTAGAAGCGGGCGTTCTCGGGCGCCGGACCGTCGACGGGCGTCAGGTCGCGCGGCAGGATGTCGCCATGGTCCTCGACGGTGTAGCCGAGCTCTTCCAGCACGCGCGTGAGCCCGGCGGTGCGCAGTCCGGCGGGGCCCATCAGCGCGCCGCGACGGGAGGCGCCGACCTCGATCGGCGCGCCGAGCAGGGCGATGCGGCCCTGGGAGGCGGGTGCGTTCGCGGAAGAGGCGGTCATGCTGGCAGTCCGTTGATGGTGGCTTGAAAGGCGGTGACGCCGATGTGCCGTCATTGGCGCATCGGCTTCCACCTGTCGAGTGCCGCGCCAGCGTGACCGTTCTGTGTCGGGGGCGCTCAGCCGAGGCCGAGCACGCCCTTGAGCTTGGCGAGGTCTTCCGCGAGCGTGGTGATCGTCGCGGCGAGCGCCTTGCGGTCGGCCTCACTCAGCTTGTCATAGGTCTCGAAGCCGCCGTCCTGGAGCTTGTATTTGGCCAGCGTCTTGTCGACCGTGGCGAAATTGGCGTCGATCTTCTCGGCCAGCGCCTTGTCGTCCTTGACGACGAGCGGGCGCAGCAGGTCGACGATCGTCTTGGCGCCGTCGACATTGGCCTGGAAGTCCCAGAGATCGGTGTGGCTGTAGCGATCCTCCTCGCCGGAGACTTTGGTCGCGGCGACCTCCTCGATCAGCGCCGCCGCGCCCCCGACCATCTTGTCCGGCGGAACGGTCAGCCCCTTGATGCGGCCCTGCAACTCGGTGACGTCGGCCATGAGCGTGTCGGCGAAGGGGCCAAGCCCCTCGGTGCTGTTCTTGGCGAAGAGCCCGTATTCGATGCGATGGAAGCCGGTGAACTCCGGGTCCTCCTCCTTCTTCTCGTGATCGTCGGCGCGCGAATCGATCTTGCCATCGAGATCGCTGAACAATTCCGCGACCGGCTCGATCATCTCGTAGGAGACGCGGGTGGGCGCATAGAGGGCCTTGGCTTTGGCGAGGTCGCCGGCCTTGACCGCGTCGGTGAAGGCTTTGGTGTCCTTCACCAGCTTGTCGACGCCTTGCGAGACATAGAGCTTGTACGCGGCGACGGGTGCGACGAGATCGAGCGGCGAGGCGGCCTGCGCCGATCCGGCTGTCACAGCGGCGATCAGGCTGGCGCCGGCCAGCCATGCGAAGCGCAAGCTCATATCAATCTCCTGTCTTGCGGGGGGAAGTCGAAGCCGCGGCGGGAACGATGCCGCGCGCGGCCCGGATCAGGCCTGCGCCGAGATAGCTGCCCGCGTCAGGCACGCCAGGCAGCGCGAAGAAGTAGCCGCCGCCGACGGGCTTGATGTATTCCTCGAGCGGCTCGCCATCGAGGCGCTTCTGCACGGCGATGAAACTGCGCTCCAGATCTTGCTGGAACGAGATGAAGAGCAGCCCCATGTCGAGTTGACCGGCGCGGGTGACGCCGTTGGAATAGTTGAACGGCCGGCGCAGCATGCGGCTCGGTTCCGTCTCCGGCCGGCGCGGATTGGCCAGCCGGATATGGGCGTCGAGCCTGGTGCGCTTGCCTTCGGGATCGTCGGCATAGGCGGGCTCGTCATATTCGCGGCTGCCGCCCATCGGCGCGCCCGACGCCTTCATGCGGCCCATGATGTCCTGCTGCTCGCTGAGCGCGGTGCGGTCCCAGCGCTCGACGAAATTGCGGATGATACGCACGACCTGATAGCTGCCATGCGCTGCCCAGCCCGGCTCGTCGGAGCCTTCCTGCACCCAGACGAGATGGCCCATCAGCGCCTTGTCGGTGGTGTCGGGATTGGCCGTGCCGTCGCGGAAGCCGAGCAGGTTGCGCGCGCTTTCGGGCGGTTCGCCCGGCCTGGCATCGGTCGATCTGGCCTGGCGCACCGGCACGCTGCCTTCCTGCTTCCAGCGCAGCAGCAACAGATCGGGCGTGTTCTTCAGGATGTCGCGCAGCGCGTGGATATTGGTGTCGGCGGTGTTCGAGCAGATCTGCAGCAGGAGATCGCCATGGCAGAGCGCGCCGTCGAGCGCGTCGTTCGGAAAGCGCTTCATCCGCTGCAGGCGCTTCGGCTTCAACGGGCTCAAGCCGAAGCGCTCGTCGAACAGGGAAGCGCCGAGCGCGACGGTGACGGTGAGATTGTCGGGCGCGATCACCGGGCCGAGGATGCCGCTGTCGGGCGGCGGGAAGCCGGGATCGGCGGTCGGGGCGGGACCGCCCTGCATCAGGAAGGCGATGCGCTCGGTCAGGATGCGCAGGAGCCGGTCGAGCTCGTCGAGCGAGGTGGCCGCGACATCGAAGGCGGCGACGAGACCGGTCGCGGGACGCGGCGTCACGATGCCGGATTGGTGCAGGCCGTGGAAGGGCTGGCGCTGGGCGGTCGCGTCGCTCTCGGGCGCTGCGGCCGGGTTTTGGGCCGGTTGAGGCGCCGCCTGCGCCAGCGTGGCGCCGCCGATGGTTGCCGCGCCGCCGGTCAGCAGCGAACGCCGCGAGGGGGCGAAGCCCTTGCCCGGTTTCGTCACGATCTGCGCTCCGTCTCGGGCAGGGCGAGCGCCTTGCGCATGGCCGCGAGATCCTCGGCCAGCGCCCGCGTCGCGCCGCCCGGCTTGGCGTCGCGCGGCAGGCCGGCAAGATCGGCCCCGGTCCGCGCCGCCAGATCGGGATCGATGCGCGCCGTCAGCGGCAGCAGCAGCCGCGCGATGGCACTCGCGGCGGCGACATCCTCGGGCGCGCCCGTCTCGCCATCCTGCGGCGACAACAGTGTGATCGCCCCGGCCAGCATGGTATCGGGCAGCACGGTGCGCTGGCTGAGCGCCGTGCGGAAAGCCTCGCCCGCCTGCCGGATCTCGGCGGGGACGGCCGCTGTGTCGCCGGCAAGGGCGGTTTGCACCTTGGCGAAGAGCGTTTCGAGCTCGCTATCGCCCGCCGTCGCGGGACGCAGCACCGGGAGGAGCGCAATGGCGTCATGGCGGGCCTTGCTCGCGGCCTGCGCGTCTCCTACCGCCTGCGCCTGCTCGAAGGCATCGAGCGCGCTGCCGAACGCGGCCGAGCGCTCGCTCAGGACGGCGCGGTATTCGGCGGCCGGGCCGACCATGTCCATCAGCGTCAGCGCCACGCGCGGCTGCGCCGTCGAAGCCTGGACGATCAGGCGGCCGCGCGGGGCGCTGAGCAGGCCGCAGGTGATGCTGTACTCGCCGGGATGGAGCTGCGTGGTCAGACGCCGCGACTGGCCGGGCGCGATGTTCTCGCGCTCCTCCAGCACCATGACGCCGTCGAGGATTTCCCATTCCAGCACGCGTGCGCCGCGATTGGTCACGACGAAGCTCAGCCTGCCGGCGGGGACCGTCAGCGTTGCCGGCTCGCAGCTCTTGTCGGTGATGGCGACGGCGATCTCGTTCCGGTCCGGCGTGGCGGCGCGCCGGTTGCCGGCGGCATAGACGAAGGCACTGATGCCGCCGCAGATCAGCAGCAGCGTGGCGATGCCAGCAAGCTTCAGGCGCGGCGAATGGCGGGTTCCGGCGCGCGCCACCGTGGCGGCCTGGTCCTGGCCGCCCGCCCTGAGGAAAAGCACGAGCGCCGGCACCAGGAAGGCGAGATAGGCGATGACCTCGCCGAGCGCGGCCCGTTCCTGATAGCCGAAGAAGCCGGAGAGGATTGCGCCCAGCGGGCCATCGGCCGGCAAGGTCGTGCCGAGATCGTAGACGTTCTGCTGCAGGTGGTTCCAGAGCCCGGCCTCGTGCAGCGAGCGCACGGCATTCGCGACGAGCCCGGCCGCGACGAACAGGATCAGGATGCCGGTCCAGCGGAAGAAGACGCGCAGATTGAGCTTCACGCCGAGCGCATAGATGGCGTAGCCGGCCGCGACGGCGAGCAGGATGCCGAGCCCGGCGCCGAGCGCAGGTCCCCAGCCGCCATTCTGCTGGAAGATGGCGAGCAGGAAGAAGACCGATTCCAGCCCCTCGCGCACCACGGCGAGGAAGGCGAGGCCGACCAGAGCGAAGCCCTGATGCTCGCCGGAAAGCGCGGCATCGACGCCGGCCTGCAATTCGCCCTTGATCGAACGCGCCGCCTTGCGCATCCAAAACACCATCGAAACGAGCATGGCGGCGGCGATCAGGCCGATGACGGCCTCGAACAGTTCCTGCCCGCGCTGCGGCAATTCCCCCGCGACGATGTCGAGCGCCGCGCCGGCCACCAGGCTCGCGGCGCAGGCGAGGCCGACGCCGACCCACAGCGCCGGCAGCCATTCGCACCGCCCGGTCCTGACCAGATAGCTCGCGACGATGCCGACGATCAGCGCGGCCTCGATGCCTTCACGAAGCATGATGAGAAACGGTACGATCACGGCGAACCAGGTCCGGTTGCGCGTCGCGGCCGATGCCGTTCGCGGCGCAGATGCCCTGTTGCCTAGGCATCCCGCGCCGGCCGGTCAACCAAAACCGTTCAGTTTAGAAGCATAATAAACTACTGATATCACTGTATTATTGCCACAATCGGCAGCTTGGCGTCGCGGCCGTGGCGGCTTCCCCGGCAGGCACGCCCACCGCGTGGTCGCGACGCGGCGGAGCCGCGGCGGCCGGGCCCCGGGCCCCTCAGCGCCGCTTCATCAGGATCATCTTCTCCTGCGTCATGTCGTGCATGGTGAAGGGGATGCCGCCAGTGCCGTAGCCCGAAACGCGCCGGCCGGCGAAAGGCATCCAGTCGGTGCGGAAGGTGGTGGGGTCGTTGATCATCACGGCGGAGGCATCGAGCCGATTGGCGGCCCGGAGCGCGACATCGATATCCTGCGCGAAGATGCTGGACTGGAACGAGACCGGCAGGGAATTGGCCCGGGCGATGGCGTCGTCGAGATCGCGGAAACGATAGATCGCGACCGCCGGCCCGAAGATCTCCTCCTGCGAGATGCGCGCTTCCGGCGCCGGATCGACCAGCACGGTCGGTTCCAGCGTCGTCTCGGAGAGCCGCTTGCCGCCGGCGAGCAGCTTGGCGCCGCCCTTCACCGCCTCGTCGATCCAGTCGGCGACGCGGTCGGCCTCCTTCGGGGTGATCAGCGGGCCGACCTCGGTGTCCTTGAGCGTGGGGTCTCCGGTGCGCAACTTCTTCACCCGCGCGACGAGGCGCTCGGTGAAGTCGTTGACGATGGAATCATGGACATAGATGCGCTGCGTCGAGACGCAGACCTGGCCGGCATGGTAGTAGCCGCCCTTCACGATCGGCTCGATGATCGCCTCGAGATTGGCGCTCCTGTCGACGATCGCCGGCGCGACGCCGCCATGTTCCAGCGCCGAGCGCGCGCCGGGCGCAAGCTTCGAATGCAGGTACCAGCCGACCTTGGCCGAGCCGATGAAGCTGAGGAAGGCGATGCGCGGGTCGGTCGCGAGCTTTTCCGCCAGCGCGGTCTCGGCCGGCACGAAGGTCTGGCACCAGGCTTCGGGCAGCCCGGCCTCATGCACCAGCCTGACGAAGTCGATGCAGGAAAGCGGCGTCGTGCCGGCCGGCTTGACGATGACCGGGCAGCCGGTCGCGATCGCCGGCGCGACCTGGTGAACGATCAGGTTGAGCGGGTGGTTGAAGGCCGAGATCGCCGCGACGATGCCGATCGGCTCCTTGGTGGTGAAGGCCCAGCGGCCATCGGCCGCGGCGGACAGCCCCATCGGAATCTCGCGGCCGGCGAAATTGCGCAATTCGTCGGCGGCATTGTTGACGCCGTCGACGGCGCGATTGGCCTCGACGATGGCGTCCGGCAGGGGCTTGCCGCCCTCGCGGGCGATCTGCATGGCGAAATGGTCGCGCTTCGCCTCGAGCAACCCGGCGAGCTTGCGCAGGATCGCCATGCGCTGATGCGGCTTCAGCCAGTTGTCGCGGTCCTTGAAGACGGCCTGCGCGGCCTGCAGCTTGCGTTCCAGAGCGGCTGCGTCGTCGGTCTCGATCTCGGTGATCGGCGCGCGGTCATAAGCCTGAACAACCTGAAGCATGGTCGTCTCCTTTAAAAACGCGATGAATGTGAAAGCTCAGGCCAGATCGACGTCGGGCACGCGGTTGCGCAGTTCCTCGACGAGGACGCGGGTGTTTTCGGAATAGTCGATCGGGCAATCGACGAGATGGACGCCGCCGCCCTTGAACGCGGCTTCGAGCGTCGGCACCAGCGCTTCCGCCGAGGTCACGCGCGAGCCCTTGGCGCCATAGGCCTCGGCATAGCGCACGAAATCGGGATTGCCGAAGGTCATGCCGTAATCGGGGAATTTGTCGACGGCCTGCTTCCAGCGGATCATGCCATAGGCGCCGTCATTGAGGACGAGCACGACGAGGTCGAGGCCCAGGCGGACCGCCGTCTCCATCTCCTGCGAGTTCATCATGAAGCCGCCATCGCCACAGACGGCCATGACGCGCCGGCGCGGATGCAGCATCGCCGCCATCATCGCCGAGGGCAGGCCGGCGCCCATCGTCGCCAGCGCATTGTCGAGCAGCAGCGTGTTGGCGACATGGGTGCGGTAGTTCCGCGCGAACCAGATCTTGTACATGCCGTTGTCGAGGCAGACGATGCCGTCCTCCGGCATCACCGCGCGCACGTCATGGACGAGCCGCTGCGGCGTCACCGGGAAGCGGTCCTCCTCGGCCCGGTCGTTGATCTTCGCCAGGATGCGCTGGCGCAGCTCGAGCATTTTGGCCTGCTCCGGAAGCTTGCCGCCGAGCCTGTCGCCGAGCGCGGTGACGCTCGCGCCGATATCGCCGATCACCTCCGCATCGGGATGGTAGACCTGCTCGACATTGGCCGATTGGTAGCCGACATGGATGACCTTCGGCCCGCCGGCGCTGCGCATCAGGAAGGGCGGCTTCTCGACCGTGTCGTGGCCGACCGCGATGATGAGGTCCGCCGCGGCGACGGCCTCGTGGACATAATCGCCCTCGGACAGGGCAGCGGTGCCCAGATAGAGGTTGGAGCCGCCGGTGACGGCGCCCTTGCCCATCTGCGTGTTGAAGAACGGCACGCCGATCTTGCGCACGAAGGCCGAGAGCGGCTCGACCAGGCGCGGCCGGTTGCCGGCGGCACCGATCATCACCAGCGGGCGCTTGGCCGCGAGGATCATCTGCGTCGCGCGGTCGAGCGCGACAGCCGGGGCGACGGGCTGGTCGAGCGGATGGACGGGGATGAGCGGGATGTCGTCGATCTCCTCGGCGGCCACATCCTCCGGCAGTTCGAGATGGACCGGCCCCGGCCGTTCCTCCATCGCGACGCGGAAGGCATCGCGCACCACGGAGGGGATGCTGGCCGGGCTGACGATCTGGCGCGTCATCTTGGTCAGCGGGCGCATCGAGGCGACGACGTCGACGATCTGGAAGCGCGCCTGCTTGGCGGTCATGATCGCCTTCTGCCCGGTGATCAGGATCATCGGCATGGCGCCGAGATGGGCATAGGCCGCGCCGGTCGAGAAATTGAGCGCGCCGGGGCCGAGCGTCGCGATGCAGACACCGGGCTTGCCGGTGAGCCTGCCATGGGTCGCGGCCATGAAGGCCGCCGCCTGTTCGTGCCGCGTCAGAACCAGCTCGATCTTGGATTTGCGCAGGGACTCGACGACATCGAGATTCTCCTCGCCCGGAACGCCGAAAACGCGGTCGACGCCTTCATTCTCCAAAGCCGCAACCAGAAGATCGGAACCCTTCTTCATCGTCGTCGCCTTTCCGTCGAGCTGCCCTGCCAGGTCAGCAACGCTAGGCTCCCGACGTAGGAAGGCAACCACGGAGTTACGAGCGCGCCTCGCGCATGGCGGCTTCCGCCTGGGCGCCGTGGCCCCGACCAGGCACTCGCGTGGCCCGGAGGCGCCGCCTGACGGAGGAAGAAAAGTAAATGCGGCAAGTCGTCGCTTGTATTCATGCCGACGACGGCCATTCACGGTGACGTGAATGCTAGTGAATTCGCGGAGGCATTGGAAATCAGGTTCCGACAATTAGCTGGGTGCTTGTGGGCGTAAGAACAGGAGATTGTCATGATTTCGCGCAAGACTATTGCCGTCGCCGCCGCGCTTCTGCTGTCCGCAGCCGGTTCCACGGCCTATGCCGCCGAGCTCGGGGCGGAAAGCATCGTACATGAGCAGGCGCAAAATAACCGCGCCCTGGCCGAGCAGAGCCAGTATCTCGCCTATCACGAGCACTTCAAGGGGCAGCCGACCCGGCCCTTCGTTCCGGCCGGAACGTTGCCGCACCACAACTGAGCGCTCGTCGAGCAGAACCGAAGAGGGGCCGTCCCGCACGGCCCCTTTTTTCGCTTCCGCGACGCGTGGACACCCCTCGATCAGGCCGCCTGGCGCAGCGCGATCTCGAAGGGAGTGAGGCTGACCGTGCCACCCCGCACCGTGGCCAGCGTGTTGCAGGGCAGCGCCTGCCAGCATTCGCGCGCCGCATCGACGGGTTCGGAGGCGATGACGACGCTGTCGGCCTTCTGGCAGACATAGAGGCTCGGCGGCCGGTCGTCGGAGGACCAGCGCACGGCATGGATGGTCTCGCCATCGGCGAGGGCCGCCGCGCAGCGCAGCGGCTCGCGCGTGCCGGCCTCCTCCATCAGGGACAGCGCCGTCGAAAGCGCCGCAGCCAGCGCCTCGCCGGCGGCGAGCCCGCGCGCCATCTGCGCCATCGCCAGCAGGAAGATCGCTTCGGAATCGGTGGTGCCGGCGCGCACGCCGTAGAGCGCGTCGGGAATCAGGTTCTCGAGCTTGCGGCGGATCGCGCCATAGCCGCCGATCTGGCCGTTATGCATGAAGAGATGGCGGCCATGGACGAAGGGGTGGCAGTTGGCGCGCGTCGTCGCCGTGCCGGTCGCGGCCCTGACATGGGCGAAGAACAGATGCGAGCGCACCTGCCGCGCGATCGAGAGCAGGTTCTCGTCCGACCAGGCCGGCCTGACCTCGCGATACTGCCCGGGCTCGGAGCGTTCCCCGTACCAGCCGACGCCGAAGCCGTCGCCATTCGTGCCGGTCTTGGCCTCCTCGGCATGGAGCGACTGGTGGATCAGCGAGTGGCAGGGCGAGGCGATGAAGTCCTCGAGAAAGACGGGCACGCCGGAATAGGCAAGGAAGCGGCACATGAAGGGCTCGAATCGGCCGGGGCGGATGGTCGAGAATAATATTCTTCAAAAATGAATGGCGACATAATGATCGTTCCCCGCCATGGCGCCGCGACCGTGAGGACGGAAGCTGGGCGCCCTGCGGAACCCTCTCGCAGCCCGTCCGGACACGTGCTTCTTTCGTCTAATGGATAAGGCGTCCCCCGTCTTGCGCCGCTGCATGTGCTCCTATACCCAGCACGTAAACGGCGCATAACCGGCAGACGGGCGAAGCATGACCGGGCCTGCGCGCATCTCGATGGGAGCGGGGACGTGAAGGGCCTTCTTGCAGTCAGCCGCGTGATCGACGCGGTCAACGGCTTCATCGGCCGGAAAATCGCGTGGCTGATCCTTGCGGCGGTGATCGTCGCGACCGTCAACGCCGTCATCCGCAAGGTCTTCAACGTCTCGTCGAATGCCTGGCTCGAACTGCAATGGATGCTGTTCGGCGCGGTCTTCCTGATGTGCGCCTCCTGGACGATGCAGGTGAAGGAGCACATCCGCATCGACATCGTGAACAGCATGCTGCCGAAGCGCGTGCGGCAATGGATCGAGCTGCTCGGCCATCTCTTCTTCCTGATGCCGTTCTGCCTGCTGATCGTCTACCATTCCTGGCCGTTCTTCCTGCGCTCCTACGAGATCAACGAGCAGTCGCTCTCGGCCGGCGGCCTGCCGCAATGGCCGGCGAAGGGCCTCGTCATCGTCGGCTTCCTGATGCTGACGATCCAGGGCGTCTCCGAGATCATCAAGCAGATCGCGATCATGCGCGGCGATCTCGAGGATCAGGAGGTGGCTGCCGGTCACGCCGCCGCGGCGGAGGCGGAAGCCCAGCGCCTGCTCGATCAAGCCAAGGAACAGGGCCTCGCTTCGTGAGCGGCCCGCAAGAAGTCCGGAAACTCGCCATGCACGCATTTCGCCTTCCGCGCGCCGCCGGCCTGCTGCTCGCGCTCACCGTCCTCGCCTTCTTCAGCCTGCACACCGGCGACGCCTTCGCGGCGGGCGGCGGCATCGGCGATTTCCTGCGCGTCAACATGGCGCCGGTGATGTTCGCCACGCTCGTCGTCTTCCTGCTGCTGGGCTATCCCGTCGCCTTCGCGCTCGCGGCCAACGGCCTGCTCTTCGCGCTGATCGGCATCGATCTCGGCCTGTTCCAGGAGAATTTCCTGCAGGCTCTGCCGGAGCGCATCTACGGCACGATGAACAACGACGTGCTGCTGGCGATCCCGTTCTTCACCTTCATGGGCCTCATCCTCGAGCGCTCCGGCATGGCCGAAGACCTGCTCGACACGATCGGCCAGCTCTTCGGCCCGGTCCGTGGCGGCCTCGCCTATGCCGTGATCTTCGTCGGCGCGCTGCTTGCGGCCACCACCGGCGTCGTCGCGGCCTCGGTGATCTCGATGGGCCTGATCTCGCTGCCGATCATGCTGCGCTACGGCTATGACCGGCGCCTCGCCTCGGGCGTCATCGCGGCCTCGGGCACGCTGGCCCAGATCATCCCGCCCTCGCTGGTGCTGATCGTGCTCGCCGACCAGCTCGGCCGTTCGGTCGGCGACATGTATGAGGGCGCCTTCATTCCCGGCCTCGTCCTGGCCGGCCTCTACGCGCTCTACGTCTTCCTCGTCACCATCGTCTATCCGAAGCGCGCCCCGGGCCTGCCGCCGGAAGCGCAGACGCTGCGCGACGCCGACGGCAAGACCCGGCGGTTCTCGCTGCTCGTCGTCACCGTCATCTCCTTCGCCATCGCCTACGCCTATATGAAGCTCTTCACCAAGGTGACGGCGGGGTCGGACTTCGTCGTGCTGACGATGTCGATCGCGGTCGGCGTGTCCTTCGTGATCGCGCTCATCAACAAGGCGCTGGGCCTCAACCTGCTCTCGCGCATGGCCGAGCAGGTCGTGTTCGTGATGGTGCCGCCGCTGGCTCTGATCTTCCTGGTGCTGGGCACGATCTTCATCGGCGTCGCCACGCCGACGGAGGGCGGCGCCATGGGCGCGGCCGGCGCGATCCTGCTCGCCTGGGGCAAGAAGCGCATGAATTTCGAGCTGCTCCGGCAGGCGACGGAGTCGACCGCCAAGCTCTCGGCCTTCGTGCTCTTCATCCTGGTCGGCGCGCGCGTCTTCTCGCTCACCTTCTACGGCGTCAACGGCCATGTCTGGGTCGAGCACCTGCTGGTCGGCCTGCCGGGCGGCGCGACGGGCTTCCTGATCGTCGTCAACGTGATGGTGTTCCTGCTCGCCTTCTTCCTCGACTTCTTCGAGCTGGCCTTCATCATCGTGCCGCTGCTCGGCCCCGCGGCGGACAAGCTCGGCATCGACCTGATCTGGTTCGGCGTCATTCTGGGCGTGAACATGCAGACCTCGTTCATGCACCCGCCCTTCGGCTTCGCGCTGTTCTTCCTGCGCTCGGTCGCGCCGAAGAACCCCTACAAGGACAAGATCACCGGCAGGATGATGCAGCCCGTCACCACCGGGCAGATCTACTGGGGCGCCGTGCCCTTCGTCGTGATCCAGTGCATCATGGTCGCGCTCGTCGTGCTCTTCCCGCAGATGGTGATGCACTACAAGGCCTCGGCCGTGCAGCTCGACCAGAAGGCGATCGACAAGCAGTTCGACTCGATCCAGGTTCCGACCATCGGCGGTCCGGGCGGCTTCGATTTCACCGCGCCGCCGGCGATCGATCCACCCAAGCCCTGAGCAAGGAGACAGCATGGCGAAATGGTGGAAGGCGCTGGCCGGCGCCGGTGTGATCAGCCTATTGCCAGGAGCCGCGCTCGCGGCCGGGGATATCGGCGGCGCGACGATGGGGCCGCTCTGGGCGCTGCCCTTCGCCGGCATGCTGCTCTCGATCGCGCTCGGGCCGATCCTGTTCCACCATCTCTGGGAATTGCACTACGGCAAGTTCGCGGCCTTCTGGGCGCTCCTGCTGCTGGTGCCGCTCGTCGCCCTGCGCGGCTTCGACGCCTCGCTCGGCGCCGTGCTCCATACGGCCCTGCTCGAATATTTGCCCTTCATCATCCTGCTCTTCGCGCTCTTCACCATCGCGGGCGGCATCCTGATCACCGGCAACCTGCACGGCTCGCCGGCGACCAACACCGTCATCCTCGCGATCGGCACGGTGATGGCCAGCATCGTCGGCACGACCGGCGCCTCGATGATCCTGATCCGGCCCCTGCTGCGGGCGAACGACAACCGGCGCCACAACGTCCATGTCGTGGTCTTCTTCATCTTCCTGGTCTCGAATATCGGTGGATCGCTGACGCCGCTCGGCGACCCGCCGCTCTTCCTCGGCTTCCTGCGCGGGGTCGACTTCTTCTGGACGACCTGGCACCTGCTGCCGGAGACCGGCTTCGCCGTCGTGGTCCTGTTGCCGCTGTTCTACGCGCTCGACAGCTATCTCTACAGCAAGGACGACAGCCTGCCGTCGCTGAAGGACCCGACGCCGGACCGCAACCTGAAGCTCTGGGGCAAGGTCAACATCCCCCTGCTCGCCGGCGTCATCGCCGCGATCCTGCTCTCCGCCAACTGGAAGCCGGGCGTCGTCTTCGATATCCACGGCGTGCATGTCGAGCTGCAAAACCTCGTCCGAGACGTCATTCTGCTCGGGCTCGCCGGGCTCTCGCTGGTGCTGACCCCGAAGCAGGTGCGCGCCGGCAACGAGTTCTCCTGGGGGCCGATTCTCGAGGTCGCGAAGCTCTTCGCCGGCATCTTCATCTGCATCATCCCGGTGCTGGCGATGCTGCAGGCCGGACGCGAGGGCGCCTTCTCGTCGCTGGTCGCGCTGGTCAACCATCCCGACGGTAGCCACAACACCGTCGCCTATTTCTGGCTGACCGGGCTGCTCTCCTCCTTCCTCGACAACGCCCCGACCTATCTCGTCTTCTTCGAGCTGGCGGGCGGCAATGCCAAGGAACTGATGACGACGGGCGCGCTGACGCTGGCGGCGATCTCGGGCGGCGCGGTCTTCATGGGCGCCAACACCTATATCGGCAACGCGCCGAACTTCATGGTCTACGCCATCGCCAAGGACCGCAAGATCGCGATGCCCAGCTTCTTCGGCTACATGCTCTGGTCCGGCGCGATCCTGATCCCGGTGTTCATCCTGCAGACCTTCCTGTTCTTCCGGTAACGCCGGGCATCCAATCGTCATTCTCGGGCGCAGACCCGAGAAGCGCTGGACGAGAGGGCACTGGTTTCCGTCATGGTCGGGTCAAGCCCGACCATGACGGGAGAGCGCTGCTACGGCCGCCCCGTCGGCACGCCTTCCCTGATCTTCGCCGAGAAATCCGGATCGTCGAGCGAGAGCGTTCGCGCCTTGTCGCCGATGCGCGCGAGGCGGACCAACTCGTCGAGGGGCACATCCTGCCGGATCGCGCCGATCCGCTGGAGATAGCCCGGCAAATAGCCCGAGAGCAGGACGCGCGGATCGAGCGGCAGCGAGAACTTCCATTCGGGCGCCACCGTGCCGACGAGGTGGTAGACCACGGTGGTGCAGTTCGTGGTCAGCGTATTGTACCAGCGCGGTTTGGCGGCAAGGTCGTTCACGTCCTTGGCATAGGCCAGCAGCAGGTCGCGCGCCTGGGCCGGCGAGGCACTCAGCCGGAAGAGACGCGCATCCTCCTTGCGTGCGTTGGTGCGCAGGCCGACGATGTCGCGCTCGTCGGCGGCGACATAGGCCATCTCGTAGCTGCGGAAGAAGCCGGCGATGGCCGAATACTCCTCGCCCTTCTCGCGCCTGATCTCGACCGAGAAGGTCAGGGGCGGCTGGTCGGAGAAGGTGAAGCTGACGAGCAGATGCGCGATCGCCTCGCCCGACCAGTAGCTCAGGACGATGTCGGCGCCGCTGATCGCGGCGAGGTCATAGCGGCGCGTCTCCCAGCGCTGGTCGTAATCCTGCTCGCTGCGCCAGCGAAAGTTCCTGACATTCGAAACCGTGAGCACCTCGCCTTCGCGAGCGATGCTCGGCAGGCGGGCGAGCTCGGGAATCCAATCGCGCTGATGCGAGGGCAGGAAGCTGCTCCACCAGGACAGAAGGCCAATGAAGAGGGCGGCGAAGCCCAGCGGCAGCCGCGCCTCGCTCGTCCAGATGCCGACGAGCCCGGCCAACGCGGCGATGCCGAAGCCGATGGCCGCGATGCCGGCCGTCGCACCGGACAGGCGAAAATAAAGGAAGCCCGCGCCCCAGAGCGCGGCACCGAGGATCACGAGGGTCAGGACGAGCTTCAGCACAATGAGAAAGAGGCGGCGCATGGCCGCCTCTCCTAGCATAGCCGCAGCCGCTTGACGTCAGGCTGCGAGCGAATTGCTCGGCGCCGCCGCCTTCACCGCGTCGTCGACATGGGCCTCGAACTTCGCGAAGTTCTTGGCGAACATGCCGACGAGGTTCTTCGCCGTCTCGGCGAAGGCGGCTTTGTCGGCCCAGGTCTTCACCGGATAGAGGATGTGCGGCTCGACGCCGGGCACCGACGTGGGGACGGCGAAACCGAAATAGGGATCCCGGCGGAAATCGGCGCGGTTGAGCGAGCCGTCGAGCGCGGACGAGAGCAGCCGGCGCGTCACGCGGATCGGCATGCGCCGGCCGGTGCCGTACTGCCCGCCGGTCCAGCCGGTGTTGACCAGCCAGCAATCGACATGGTGCTTGGCGATGAAGTCGCGCAGCAGATTGGCGTATTCCGACGGGTGCCGCGGCAGGAAGGGCGAGCCGAAGCAGGTCGAGAACTCCGGCTGCACGCCGGTCAGCCCGCGCTCCGTGCCGGCGACCTTGGCGGTGTAGCCGGAGAGGAAGTGGTACATCGCCTCGGCCGGGGTCAGCTTGGCGATCGGCGGCATCACGCCGAAGGCGTCGGCGGTCAGCATCACGATGTTCTTCGGGATGCCGGCGCGGCCAGTGCGCGAGGCGTTGGGGATGAAGTCGAGCGGATAGGCCGAGCGGGTGTTCTCGGTCTTGCTCTCATTGTCGAAATCGACCTCGCGGGTCAGCTCGTCCATCACGGTGTTCTCGAGCACCGTGCCGAAGCGCAGCGAGGCGGCGAAGATCTCGGGCTCGGCCTCGGCCGAGAGACGGATCGTCTTGGCGTAGCAGCCGCCCTCGAAGTTGAAGATGCCCTCCTTCGACCAGCCATGCTCGTCGTCGCCGATCAGCGTGCGCGCGGGGTCGGCCGAGAGCGTGGTCTTGCCGGTGCCCGACAGGCCGAAGAAGATCGCCGGGTCGTCCTTGGGGCCGACATTGGCCGAGCAGTGCATCGGCACCACGCCCTTGGTCGGCAGCACGTAGTTCAGATAGGTGAAGACCGATTTCTTCATCTCGCCGGCATAGGCCGAACCGCCGATCAGCACGATCTTGCGGGTGAAATCGATCGCGACGACGGTCTCGCTGCGGCAGCCATGCCGGGCCGGGTCGGCCTTGAAGCTCGGCAGGTCGACGATCGTCATCTGCGGGACATAATCGTCCAATTCCCCGCGCGCCGGGCGGATCAGCAGATTGCGGATGAAGAGCGAGTGCCAGGCCATCTCGGTATAGACCCGGGCCTTGACGCGATGGGCCGGGTCGGCACCGCCATAGAGATCCTGCGCGAACAGCTCCTTGCCTTCGGCATGCGCCAGGAAATCGGCGAGCAGCGTCTCGAAATGCTCAGGGCTCATCGCCTGGTTGTTGTCCCACCAGACCGTGTTCTCGGTCAGCGCGTCGCGCACCGTGAACTTGTCCTTGGGCGAGCGGCCGGTATGGCTGCCGGTATCGGCGCAGAGCGCACCGCCGCGCGCGAGCTGGGATTCGCCCCGGCGCAGCGACTCCTCGTAAAGCTGTGGCGCCTCCAGGTTCCAGTACACGGCCTTGAGCTTGCGGAAGCCGAAGCCCTCGGCACCCTGGGCGGCGTTGAACTGACCGATCGTGTTCACTGAAATCCTCCGGCAGCCGCCGCATCGTGGCAGCCTGTTGTCGAACGCGTACGCTCGGACCTTGAAGAAGATCCAGCGCCGGGCGGAGACCTTGCGGCCGTGTCCGGTCTTTAAGCCTCGGCGGCACGGCGCTCAAGTCACGGAAATCGCAAAAAACTTCGCAACTTCGGCTAAATCGTTTGAATTCGCGGGGGATGGTGAGCGAGGATGGTGAATATCCCCGCGCCCCGATCATCCGCGCGCCCGTGCCTCCTGCGCGAGCGCGACGAGGACATGCCGCAGCCCGGCCGGCTCGGTGACGCGCGAGGGGAAGACGAGCCGCCCGTTCTCGTCGCCGCAGATGAGATCGAGCCCTTCCGGGTCGAGGCCGGTCACCTTCCAGCGTCCTTCGGGGAGGCCCAGAAGCTTCGTCGCATAGAGGCTCAGCGCCTCGGCATGGTCTTCGTTCATATGGGCGATCGCGTCGTCCTCGGCCGCGATCAGCGCCTCGCAGCCGGCAAGGTCGAGCAGCACCGCACCGACCGCGATCTCGCCGGCACGGGCGAAGCCGCCATTGGGGTGGAACCCCTGGACGGAGAGGCGGAACAGCGAGAAATCCGGGAAGTCGGCATAGAGCTTCGCCTTGGGGTGGCGCGCGAGGAAGCGGCGCCTGGCGTTCTCGTCGGCGCAGCGCTCGGCCCGCCCGACGACGCTGAGCCGGGCGGAATTGGCGAGCGGATCCCCCTTGCCCAGCGACGAGACGAGAACAGAAACGCGCGGATCGGCCTCGATGTTGCGGGTGTGGAGCGAAAGCTTCGAGGCGAGGAACAGCGGCGAACCATCGACATCGGTGGCGATGTTCGTCAGCGTCGCGAGCGGGAAGCCGCTCATCGGGTCGAGCGTCGCCAGCGCCGCGATCCGCGCCTTGCGCAATGTCGCGCGAGCCATGGCGACGGCGTCGAAATCATCCGGCGCGGAGCCGCCGAGTTCGAGGCCGCGCGGCGTGATGGCGGAGGGGGCGACGGCCTCGGTCATCTCCGTTTGCTTCCTGCCGGTCCGATTTCTTCTGCAAAAACATGAACGCTTGGGGCGTTCGAGCGTTGCGCCATAGCGAATCCGCCTCCGAGGCGCTAGATTGCTGCCATGCTTTGGCCGCTCTCGCAGGGGAGTGGACCCCTTTATTGCAACAAGAGCAAGAGATGAAACCCTTATGCCAACGATTGCGCTGGTCGATGACGACCGCAACATCCTGACGTCGGTATCCATCGCGCTCGAGGCCGAGGGCTACCGCATCATGACCTATACCGACGGTGCCTCGGCCCTCGACGGGCTGAAGCAGAACCCGCCGGACCTCGCGATCTTCGACATCAAGATGCCGCGCATGGACGGCATGGAACTGCTGCGCCGGCTGCGCCAGAAATCCGACCTGCCCGTCATCTTCCTGACCTCGAAGGACGAGGAGATCGACGAGCTCTTCGGGCTCAAGATGGGCGCCGACGATTTCATCCGGAAGCCGTTCTCGCAGCGCCTCCTGGTCGAGCGCGTCAAGGCGATCCTGCGCCGCGCCGGCGCCAAGGACCCCACCGCCGTTCCCCGTTCCGAGGATGCCAAGGCGCTGGAGCGCGGCCTGCTGCGCATGGACCCCGAGCGGCATACCTGCACCTGGAAGGGCGAGCCGGTGACGCTGACCGTCACGGAATTCCTGATCCTGCAGTCGCTGGCGCAGCGTCCCGGTGTGGTCAAAAGCCGCAACGCCCTGATGGATGCGGCCTATGACGATGAGGTGTATGTCGATGACCGCACCATCGACAGCCACATCAAGCGGCTGCGCAAGAAGTTCAATCAGGTCGATCCCGAGTTCGACATGATCGAGACGCTCTACGGCGTGGGCTATCGCTTCAAGGAAACCTGAGGCGAGCCTGCCGGATATCGATGCTGGGATCCCGCGTGCCGGATCGGGCTGGGGCGCGGCTGGAGCGAGTACAGACCCAAGGCATGGCAACGGTCGACAACGAAGCACCTGCGTCATCGGCGGGAAGCCGCTGGAGCGCGGCTCTGCGGCGCCGTCTCGGCCTGATCTGGCGCCGCATGGCGCGTGCGGTCTCGTCGCGCGCGGCGTCCAGCCTGACGCGACGCATCGTCGTGCTGAATCTCGGCGGCCTCTTCGCGCTGCTGCTCGGCTTCCTCTATCTCAACCAGTTCCGCGAAGGCCTGATCGAGGCGCGCGTGCAGAGCCTGCTGACGCAGGGCGAGATCATCGCCGGAGCGATTGCGGCCTCGGCCACGGTCGAGACCGATACGATCACCATCGATCCGGACAAGCTGCTGCAGCTCCAGGCCGGCGAAAGCGCCGGCATCGCCGATGATCCGCTCGACTTCTCGATCAATCCCGAGAAGGTCGCGCCCCTCCTGCGCCGCCTGGTGACGCCGACGAAGACGCGGGCGCGGGTCTACGACAAAGAGGGCTTCCTCACCATCGACTCGCGCGGCCTCTATTCGCGCGGCGACGTGCTGCGCCTCGACCTGCCGCGCGTCGGCGAGCCCGACGAGCCGCCGCTGCTGGAGCGCACCTGGAACATGCTGCGCAACCGGCTCGGCCGGGCCGATGTGCCGACCTATGACGATTTCGAGAACGCCAACGGCAAGTCCTATCCGGAGGTCGCGCGCGCCCTGAACGGGGCGCCGGCGAGCGTTGTGCGCGTCAACACGCGCGGCCAGACCATCGTCTCGGTCGCGGTGCCGGTGCAACGCTTCCGGGCGGTGAAGGGCGCGCTGCTGCTCTCGACGCAAGGGGGCGACATCGACGCGGTGATCGCCGCCGAGCGCTTTGCCATCTTCCAGGTCTTCGCCGTGGCGGCGGGCGTGATGATCGTGCTCTCGGTCCTGCTCGCCGGCACGATCGCTGAGCCGATCCGCAAGCTCGCCGACGCAGCCCAGCGCGTGCGGCGCGGCGTCAAGTCGCGCGAGCAGATCCCTGATTTCGGCAGCCGGCATGACGAGATCGGCCATTTGTCCGGCTCGCTGCGCGACATGACCAAGGCGCTCTACAGCCGCATCGAGGCGATCGAGAGCTTCGCCGCCGATGTCGCCCATGAGCTCAAGAATCCGCTGACCTCGCTGCGCAGCGCCGTCGAGACGCTGCCGCGGGCCAAGACGGAGGATTCGCGCGGGCGGCTGCTCTCGGTCATCCAGCACGATGTGCGCCGTCTCGACCGGCTGATCTCCGACATCTCCGACGCCTCCCGCCTCGATGCCGAACTCGCCCGCAACGATTCTGCTCCGGTCGATGTCGCGCAGGTGCTGGAGGCCGTGGTGACGATCCAGAACGAGACGCGCCGCGAGGGGCAGGCGAAGATCGAGCTCTCGGCTGAGCGGCGCAGCCAGCGCCCCGGCGCCGACGCCTTCCTCGTCATGGGGCACGATTCGCGGATCGGGCAGGTCATGGTCAATCTCATCGACAACGCCCGCTCCTTCTCGCCGTCGGAGGGCACGGTGCGCGTCATGCTCTCGCGTGTCGCCAACGACGTGCTCGTCACCGTCGAGGACGAAGGGCCGGGCATCGAGCCGCATGCGCTGGAGCGCATCTTCGAGCGCTTCTACACCGACCGTCCGAATGAGGGCTTCGGCCAGAATTCGGGGCTGGGCCTGTCGATTTCGCGCCAGATCGTCGAGGCGCATCGCGGCTCGATCCGGGCCGAGAACCGGCTCGGACCGGCGGAGCCGGGCGGCGAGACGCCGCGGCTCGGCGCCCGCTTCATCGTCCGGCTGCCGGCCGCCTATCAGCATGCTTCCTGATCCGGGGGGGAAGCCGCCCCCCCACCGGGCCGGCGAGACGCGCGTCCATGCGACCACCGTCGCCATCGGCGAGGCCGGCATCCTGCTGCGCGGCCCTGCCGGCAGCGGCAAGTCGACGCTGGCGCTCGCGCTGATCGCGCTGGCCGGCCAGGCCGGCCGCTTCGGCCGGCTCGTGGCCGATGATCGCACCGCCCTGACGGCAAGAGGCGACCGGCTGGTGGCCCGGGCGGTCGCGCCGCTGGAAGGCATCGTCGAGCGCCGCGGCCTCGGCCTGACGCCGGAGCCGGCAACGCCGGCCGTCGTCGTCAGGCTGCTCGTCGATCTGATCGGCGAGGAGCCGGCGCGCATGCCGGAACCGGAAGAGCTGGTGGACAACCTGTGCGGGATCGACCTGCCGCGGTTGCGCGTGGCGGGACGTGTCGGCGACGAGCGGCTGGTGCTCACCGCGCTCGACTTGTTCACAGGCCAGGCGTGAAGGCCATGATTTCGGCGTTTTCGGCGGCGAGTCCCTTGCGATTGTCTCGCACCTGCCGCATAAACCGCCACCTTGTCCGGGCGCCGATGGGCGCTCTCCGGTGCTGGATTGAATGATCGGACTGGTCCTCGTGACTCATGGGCATCTGGCGACGGAGTTCCGCGCGGCCCTCGAACATGTCGTTGGCCCCCAGGCGAACCTGGCGACCATCGCCATCGCCCCCGATGACGACATGGAAAGTCGCCGCCGCGACATCATCGCCGCCGTCGAGCAGGTCGAGGGCGGTCGCGGCGTCGTCATCCTCACCGATATGTTCGGAGGCACGCCTTCCAACCTCGCCATTTCGGTGATGGAGCCGGGTCGCGTCGATGTTGTCGCCGGCGTCAACCTGCCGATGCTGATCAAGCTCGCCAGCGTGCGCGAGGAGAAGAGCCTCGACGAAGCGGTGACGAGCGCGCAGGATGCGGGCCGCAAATACATCACCGTCGCCAGCCGGGTTCTTGCCGGCAAATAAGGGCGAGCAGGAAGGGCGGAATGGAAGAAGACTGCGACTGCCCCGAGACCGAGATTCCCGCCGGCGCCCGCTACGGCGAATTCCAGATCATCAACAAGAAGGGGCTGCACGCCCGCGCCACGGCGAAATTCGTGCAATGCGCCGCCCGCTTCGAGGCCGACATCACGGTCAGCCGCTGCGGCGAGACGGTCGGCGCGACCTCGATCATGGGCGTGCTGACGCTTGGCGCCGGCATCGGCTCGACCATCACCATCGTCGCCCAGGGACCGGAGGCAGGCGAGGCGCTGCAGGCGCTGAGCGAGCTGATCGCCGACCGCTTCGGCGAGGGCGAGTGAGGCGCTGAACGGGCTCTGCCCGGTTCGCGCCGCCATGCTCCGGGCTCGACCCGGGCATCTCCTGCCGCAGAAGGCTCCCTGCCTGGTTTCCAGAGATTCTCGGGTCAAGCCCGAGAATGACGCCCTGTCACGGGTACCGGACCCCGACCTTCAGACAGCTTCGCCCGGCTCCTCGAACAGCCTCGGCATATGCGCCTGGTACCAGCCCTTGAGCTCCTCAAGGGCCGGGTGCTCGAGATTGCGGCGCAGATAGGCCTCGATCCGCGGCAGGTGCTTGAGATAGCCCGGCTTGCCGTCGCGCTTGTCGAGGCGGGCGAAGATGCCGGCGATCTTGGTGTTACGCTGCGCGCCGAGGATCGCATAGGCGCGGGCGAAGCCGGCGAGGTCGAAATCGGGCACGTCCGCCCGGCGGGCCGAGCCATAGGCCGCGAGCAGCCTGAGTTCGAGCGCAGCCGGCACGTCGACGCGCGCATCCTGCCCGAGCGCGGCGAGGTCATAGGCGGGATGGCCCAGCACCGCGTCCTGGAAATCGATCAGGCCGAGCTTCGCCAGCCCCTCGCGCTTGTCCAGCCAGATCAGGTTGGGGGAATGGACGTCGCGCAGCGTCCAGGTCGCGGGTGCGGCGAGGATCTCGTCGAAGAGCTTGTTCCAGATGCGGCCGAACTCAGCCTGCGTCACGGCCGGCAGCGTCACCCCGGCGATATGCGGAGCATACCATTCGAGGATCAGCTCGGTCTCGATCGCCAGCGCCTGCCGGTCGTATTCGGGGATGATGTGGTCGTGGCCCTCGGCCACCGGCAGGATCGTCGGCAGGGTGTGGCGGTGCAGGTCGGCGAGCAGCCGGGCCGTGGCCTCGTAGCGCTCGGGGATCGGCCGGCCCTCCGCATCGAGCACACCCTCCGCGCCGAGATCCTCGATCAGCAGGAGCCCACCGGCCAGATCCTCGGCCAGGATCTCGGGGGCGGAATAGCCGAGCGAGCGCAGGCCGCGATCCATCGCGACGAAGGCGTCGATGGTCTCGGCCAGATGCGCGATCGCGCTGTAGGGCTTGCCCATGCGGATCGGCGGTCCGTCCGGGCGCGGCGGCGAGATCATCAGCACGGCGGTCTCGCCGCCCGGCCGTGTCAGGCGCTCATAGGCGCGCGTCGAGGCGTCGCCGAGCATGAAGTCGCGCCGTGCCTCGCCCCAGCCGGCGCCGTCGATGAGCTTGCGCGCCGCGACCGCGATAGCGAGGCGCTGCTTCCAGAGCACGCCGCCGGAGAGATCGGCGATGCGGCCGGTTTCCGGATTGTCGGGATCGATGTCGAGCAGGATGTCGAGGCGCCGCCCGGCCGGCAGGCGCCCGCCCGCGCGGTCGGGCCATTCGACCAGCATCACCGCCTGGTCGACGTCCTCGACAAGGCCGAGATCGTCGAGCTCGTCCGGCGAGCGCACGCGATAGAGATCGGCATGCAGGACCGGGCCGCGCGGCGTCTCGTAGCTCTGCACGAGGGTGAAGGTCGGGCTCGGCGCCTCCAGTGCGGGGTCGCCGGCGAGCTCGCGCAGGATGGCGCGCGCCATCAGCGACTTGCCCGAGCCGAGATGGCCGGAGAGCGCGACGATGTCGCCGGGCTTGACGATGGCGGCGATATCGGCGGCGAGGCGTATCGTCGCCGCCTCATTCGCCAGCAGGAGCCGGTGCGTGCCGGCCGCGCGGGCTTCCTCGGTCATTCGGCAGCGTCCGAGAGCGGCAGGCCCTGAGCCGGGAAGATCGCGGTGACGCGCGTGCCCTGCCCCGGCGTGGAGTCAAGTTCGACATGGCCGCCATGGAGCTCGACGATCGAGCGCACGATCGAGAGCCCCAGGCCGACGCCGCGATGGGTCGAGCCGAGAGAATGGCTTTCGAAGCGCTCGAACACCTTCTCCTTGACCTCCGCGGGGATGCCGCGGCCCTGATCGGTGACGGTGAGGCGGATGTCGCCGCCCTGCCGCGTCGCCCTGACGCCGATGGTCTGGCCGGGCGAGGAGAAGCCGATCGCGTTGGAGAGCAGGTTGAACAGCACCTGCCGCAGGCGCTTGCCATCCGCCCGCAGCGGCCCGGTGCGCGGATCGATCTCGACCTTGAGCGACAATTTGCTGTCGGTCAGCCTGTCCTGAAGCCCGGCCGCCGCCTGCGCGATGGTGTCGGCGACGTCGACATCCTGCATGTCGAGCGTCAGCGCACCATTGTCGATGGTGGCGAGGTCGAGGATGTCGTTGATGATGGCGAGCAGCGCGCCCGAGGAGCGCACGATATGGGAGGTGTAGTCGCGCTGCTTCTCGTTGAGCGCGCCGACGGTCTCGGTGCCAAGAAGCTGGGCGAAGCCGATGATGTTGGTCAGCGGCGAACGCAGTTCGTAGGAGACGTGGTGGACGAAGTCCTCGCGCAGCCGCGAGACCTTCTCCAGCGCGTCGTTCTTCTCGGTCAGCGCCCGCTCGACATTCACGCTGGCGGTGACGTCGGCGAAGGAGATCAGCGTCGCGCCGTCGGGCAGCGGCGCGGCCGCCATATCGAGCACGGTGCCGTCGCGGCGCTCGATCCGGCAGCGATAATCCTCGCGCGCATCGCGCACGCCGGTGACGGTGCTGAGCAATTCGCGCCAGACCTCGTCCTGCGGGAAGAGCGGCCGGCAAAGCCCGACCACCTCGTCGATATGCGGGCCGCTGGCGAGCAGGTCGGCGTCGATGCGCCAGGATTGGGCAAAGGCGGGGTTCGAGAGCTTGAGGCGCCCGTCGGAACCGAACACGGCGACGCCCTCGCGCAGCGAATCCAGCGTCTCGCGCTGGGTACGGGTCAGCGCGTTGAAGCGCGATTCCAGCGTGAAGCGTTCGGTGACGTCGTCATAGAGATAGGTGACGCCGCCTTGCGGGTTGGGGCTGGAGACGACGTGTATGGTGCGCCCGTCGGGCAGGTACCACCAATCCTCGTTCGCGCGCGTGGCGGTATAGGCGGCGTGAACGCCCGTTTTCCAGCTCCGGTAGTCGCCGAGTTCGGGCAAGCGGCGCTCGGCACGCAGGCGGTCGAGGATCTCGCCATCGGTCGGCTGGCCGTCGAGGAAGGCCGGATCGAGCGACCAGAGCGCGTCGAAGCCGGCATTGCGGTAGAGCAGCCGCTGCGTGCCGTCGAAGGCCGCCACCGCCGTCTTCAGCCGGTCGAGCGTGCGGACATGGGCGTCCATCTGGCGCTGCAGATCGTTGCGCACCGCTTCCAGCTCGCTCATATCCGTGGCCAGGCCGGCGAAGCCGGTCGCGGTCGGCAATTCGACGACGTCGAGCGTCCGGCGCTGGCCGGCGACGATGGCCGGAGTGCGGATCGCGAAGGGGTTGCCCTCGCGGCGCGCACGCGCCGCCGCCTCGCGCTCGTTGCGATCGAGCAGCTCCATCCCGCTCTTGGCGGCTGTCGCTGCATCGCCGGCCTCGACCGCCCCTGCATAGGCGGCGTTGACCCAGAGCAGACGCCCGTCGGCATCGCGCATCCAGGCGGGGTGAGGCAGCCCGGCGAGCAGGCTCGACAGCGCCGCATGGTCTCCCGTGACCCGCTCCAGCTCGCTGCGCAGCGTCATCACCTGCGCCCGCTCGCCGGTGACCTCGCGGAAGCGGATGACGGCGCGCCCGGCGACGGGCCGGCCCTCGATATCGACGAAAGGCCCGGCCTTGCTGCGGATCGTGAAGCTGAAGGCTTCGCCGCGCTCCTTCAGCGCGTCGGTGGCCAGTTCCAGCCGCTTGGCGTCGGTCGGCGTCGCCCAACTGCCATAGGCCAGCGCCAGCGCCGCCCCGGGCGCACCGAGGAAGCCGCTATCGCCCTCGAAGACCGGCTGTGCGTCGCGCCCGTTCCAGCTCGCGACCACCTGCGGATCGGCGGCGAGCAGGATGGAAAGCCGCTCCTGATGGCCGCGCGCCGCCTCCAGCTCGCTCGCGAGCCTGGCCTCGCGCCGCTGCCAGCGCGTGCGCTCGCGGACATAGACGAGGGATGTCGTCGTGGCGAAGACGGCAAGACCCGCCAGGATGATGGAGAGCGCGCCGGTGCTCACCGTATCGAGCTTGGCCGGCGACAGCAGGTCGCTCTGGGCCATGGCAGGCACGGGAAGCAGGGCCAATGCGGGCAGAAGCCCGCCTGGACGCCAGCCGCCACCTCGTCCCTGTCGCCTCGCACGTCTCATTCCGCGTCTGTCGCCTCTTGGGCGGCCGGGCGGCCGCCAACATCGCCGGTCTCGTCGGAATCGGTATCGCGGAGCCGGGCGTTACACCCTCCCCGGCGGCCGATCCACGCGCGCCACCACGCCAATCACTATAGAGCTTGAACCGGGAGCCGCGCCGTCGCGGCACCCCGAATCAGCCCCACTGTAATCGTCGCCTGACTCCGTCAGGAAGTGCTTAATCGCAGGTAAACGGAGAGTTTTTCGAGGCGCACTCGAAGGAGGCGCACCCGCATCAAGGTCTAGATATTCTATGCCCAGAAACCACTATTAGTTGTGTTCTTGTTTTATTCCGAAGGCATCGTCAGACCGAAAAAAGGCCCGGCTTGCGCCGGGCCTCGTCGTTCTTGCCGCTGCGCTGCTGTCAGTAGCGGTAGAGCTCGGGCTTGAACGGCCCGGCCTGCGGCACGCCGATGTACTTCGCCTGGGCGTCATTGAGCTTGGTGAGCTTGGCGCCGACCTTGGCGAGATGGAGCGCCGCGACCTTCTCGTCGAGATGCTTCGGCAGGGTGTAGACGTTGTTCTGGTAGTTCGCGTGGTGGTTCCAGAGCTCGATCTGGGCGAGCGTCTGGTTCGAGAACGAGCAGGACATCACGAAGGACGGGTGGCCCGTGGCGTTGCCGAGGTTCACCAGGCGGCCTTCCGAGAGCAGGATGATGCGCTTGCCGTCGGGGAACTCGACCTCGTCGACCTGCGGCTTGACGTTGTCCCACTTGAAGTTCTTCAGGCCGGCGACCTGAATCTCCGAGTCGAAATGGCCGATATTGCAGACGATGGCGCGGTGCTTCATCGCGCGCATGTGGTCGACGGTGATGACGTCGAGATTGCCGGTCGCCGTGCAGAAGATGTCGCCGCGCGGGGCAGCGTCTTCCATCGTCACGACCTCATAGCCTTCCATCGCCGCCTGCAGGGCGCAGATCGGGTCGATCTCGGTGACGAGCACGCGGCAGCCGGCCTGGCGCAGCGAGGCGGCCGAGCCCTTGCCGACGTCGCCATAACCGGCGACGACCGCGACCTTGCCCGACATCATCACGTCGGTGCCGCGGCGGATGGCGTCGACCAGCGACTCGCGGCAGCCATAGAGGTTGTCGAATTTCGACTTGGTGACGCTGTCGTTGACGTTGATCGCCGGGAACGGCAGGCGATTGGCCTTGGCCAGTTCGTAGAGGCGATGCACGCCGGTGGTGGTCTCCTCGGAGACGCCCTTGATCGCGGCGCGGGTCTTGGTGAACCAGCCCGGATTGGCCTTGAGCTGGCGCTTGATCAGCGCGAAGAAGATCGTCTCTTCCTCATTGCCGGGCTTGTCGAGGAACTCGGCCTTGCCGGCCTCGGCCTCGGCGCCGAGGATGATCAGCATGGTCAGGTCGCCGCCATCGTCGAGGATCATGTTCGGCGTGCCGCCGTCGCCCCAGGTGGCGGTCTTCAGCACGTACTCCCAATACTCTTCCAGCGTCTCGCCCTTGATGGCGAAGACGGGGGTGCCGGTCGCGGCGATCGCGGCGGCGGCGTGGTCCTGGGTCGAGAAGATGTTGCAGGACGACCAGCGCACATCGGCGCCGAGTTCCTTCAGCGTCTCGATCAGCACGGCGGTCTGGATGGTCATGTGCAGGCAGCCGGCGATGCGCGCGCCCTTGAGCGGGGCCTTGCCCTTGTGCTCGGCGCGGATCGCCATCAGGCCCGGCATCTCGTCCTGGGCCATGTTGATTTCCTTGCGGCCGTAATCCGCAAGCGAGATGTCCTTGACGATGTAGTCCTGCGACACGGGGAAGCTCCAATCGCTCACTGAATGATGGCGGCTCTCTAGCAGTGCCAGCGGCGGAAGGCAATCAAAGATATAAAGATGTCTTTATATGATCGTTTTCGACATCGATCCTCGCGACCCATCCTGAGAGGCTGAGTTTTTTCGATCGGGCTGTAAGATCGGCTGATGACGCTCGAACAGCTCCGCATCTTCGTCGCCGTCGCCGAACGGGAGCATCTGACGCAAGGCGCCCGCGCCCTGAACCTGACGCAATCGGCGGTCAGCTCGGCGATCGCGGCGCTGGAAGCGCGCTACGCGACCAAGCTGTTCGACCGGATCGGCCGGCGGATCGCCCTCACCGATACCGGGCGGCTCTTCCTCGCCGAGGCACGCGCCGTGCTGGCGCGAGCCGCCGCTGCCGAGGCCGTGCTCACCGACCTCGCCGGACTGTCGCGCGGCGCGCTCTCGCTGATGGCGAGCCAGACCGTGGCGAATTATTGGCTGCCGCCGCTGATCCAGCGCTACCGTGCCGTCCATCCCGGCATCACCGTGAGCCTGGGCATCGACAATACCGAGACCGTCACGGCCGCGATCCATGACGGCGCGGCCGATCTCGGCTTCATCGAAGGCGCGATCGACGATCCGACGCTCGCCGTGACCGCCGTGGCGGAGGACGAGCTGGTGATCGTCGTGCCGGCCGGACATTCCTGGGCAGGGCAGCCACCCGCCTCCGAGGCCTTGCGGCAAGGGCCATGGGTGCTGCGTGAGCCCGGCTCCGGCACGCGCGCCATGTTCGAGGCGGCGCTGCCGGGGCTCGGCCTTGCGCCGGATGATCTTACTGTCGCGCTGGAGCTGCCCTCGAACGAAGCCATCTGCTCCGCCGTCGCGGCCGGCGCCGGCGCGACGGCGATTTCGCGGCTCGTCGCGGCCAATGCCATCGCCGCCAGCCGGCTCGCCACCGTCGCCATCGCTCTGCCCAAGCGGCATTTCTTCGTGCTGCGCCACAAGGAACGCTATCTCTCCAAGGCGGCGAAAGCCTTCTTCGACCTCGCGCAAGCGCCGCCGGCCGTCTGAACGCCCCTCCCCCGAGCCTTCGGACAAGGACAAGCCACTCACGACGGAGGGCGCCTCAGTTGACAGGGATGAAATGTTATACTGTAACAAATTATCCTTTGTCCCAACCGGGCTCCTTCCGATGGCCGCATCTTCTCTCCTCCTCGACCGGCGCCTGCCGGTCACGGTCCTTTCCGGCTTCCTTGGCGCCGGCAAGACCACCTTGCTGAATCACATCCTGAACAACCGCGAGGGCCGGCGCGTCGCCGTCATCGTCAACGACATGAGCGAGGTGAACATCGACGCCGATCTCGTGCGCGAGGGCGGGGCCAACCTCTCCAAGACCGAGGAGAGCCTGGTCGAGATGAGCAATGGCTGCATCTGCTGCACATTGCGCGACGATCTGCTGAGCGAGGTGCGCCGCCTCGCCGAGGAGCGCAAATTCGATTACCTGCTGATCGAGGGCACCGGTATCGCCGAGCCCCTGCCGATCGCCGCGACCTTCTCCTTCCGCGACGAAGAGGACCGCTCGCTCGACGATGTCGCCCGGCTCGACACGATGGCGACGGTGGTCGACGCGCTCAACCTGCTCAAGGACTATGACAGCCGCGACTTCCTCGGCGATCGTGGCGAGACGGCCGGCGAAGGCGATGAGCGCACGCTGGTCGATCTCCTGGTCGAGCAGATCGAATTCGCCGATGTCGTGGTGATCAACAAGGCGAGCGAGGTCTCGGCCGAAGAGCTGGAGAGGGTCAGGCAGGTGGTGCGCGGGCTCAATGCCGATGCCCGCATCGTCGAGGCCGATTTCGGCCGCGTGCCGCTCGACCGATTGCTCGATACGAAGCTCTACAGCGAGGAGAAGGCGCAGACCCATCCCCTCTGGCACAAGGAGCTCTATGGCTTCCGCGACCATGTGCCGGAGACCGAGGAATACGGCATCCGCTCCTTCGTCTACCGGGCGCGCCGGCCGTTCCATCCGCTGAAGCTGCATGAGCTCATGGCTCAGCGCCTCCCGGGCGTGATCCGGGCCAAGGGACATTTCTGGCTGGCAAGCCGGCCGCATTGGGTCGGCGAATACTCGCTGGCCGGGCGGATCACCCGCACCGAAGCGATGGGGCGCTGGTGGGCGGCGGTACCGCGGGAGCGCTGGCCGCGCTCGGAAGAGTTCCAGTCGCTGATGCGCAAGCACTGGTCGCCGACATGGGGCGACCGGCGCCAGGAAATGGTCTTCATCGGCGGGCCGGAGATGGACGAGGCGGCGATCCGCGCCGAGCTCGATTCCTGCCTGACCGGCAGCCCGGCGACCGGGCTGACGCAGGCGCTGCTCGGGCTGGAAGACCCGTTTCCGCGTTGGGATCGCGACGCGGCCTAAACCTCAGGCCGCCGCGGCCGAACTCGGCGCAGCCCGCATCAGCATGCCGAAGAGGTCGCGCGGATCATCGGGGTCCGCGATCAGGTCGAGATCGACATAGGTGCCGGCCTCGCGGATGCGCTCATGGACATAGCGCAGCGCCGAGAAATCCTCGATGGCGAAGCCGACCGAGTCGAACAGCGTGATCTGGCTGGAATCGGTGCGGCCTTGAGCCTCCCCGGCGATGACCTTCCAGAGTTCCTCGACCGGGTGGTCGGGATCGAGCTGCTGGATGTCGCCCTCGATGCGGGTCTGGGGCGGATACTCGACGAAGATCGAGGACCGCAGCAGCACGTCGCGGTGGATCTCGGTCTTGCCGGGGCAATCGCCGCCGACTGCGTTGATATGGATGCCGGCGCCGACCATGTTGTCGGTCAGGATCGTGGCGTATTGCTTGTCGGCGGTGACGGTGGTCACGATCTCCGCGCCCTCGACCGCTTCCATCGCGGTGGCGCAGCGGGTGATCCTGAAACCGCGGCGCGCGAGGTTGCGGGCGCATTTCTCGGTTGCGGCCGGATCGACGTCATAGAGCCGCAGATTCTCGATGCCGAGCAGGGCGCGGAAGGCGAAGGCCTGGAACTCGGACTGCGCGCCGTTGCCGATGATCGCCATGGTCGCCGCGTTCTTCGGCGCGAGGTGTCTGGCCGCCACCGCCGACATCGCCGCCGTGCGCAATGCCGTCAGGATGGTCATCTCCGAAAGCAGGACCGGATAGCCGGTCGCGACATCGGAGAGCAGACCGAAGGCGGTGACCGTCTGCAAGCCGGCCTTCATGTTCTTGGGATGGCCGTTGACGTATTTGAAGCCGTAGAGCTTGCCGTCGCTGGTCGGCATCAATTCGATCACGCCTTCGAGGCTGTGCGAGGCGATGCGCGGCGTCTTGTCGAAGATCTCCCAGCGCCGGAAATCCTGCTCGATATAAGCCGCGATGTCGGACAGCATCCGCTCGATGCCGATCGCATGGACCAGCTTCATCATGTGGTCGACGCTGACGAAGGGCACGACGTTGAGCTGCTGAATCATGAGTCCCCGCGCTGTTCTTATGGAGGAGCCATTCTCCGTGTTTTCAGCGGCAGGCGATAGAAGCCAGATCGACCTGATCGGCGCCGATATTGATCGGATCGATAAAGTCGATTATCCATTCTGATCAATGGATGATATCGACCAGCGCCTCATCACCCTGCTGCGCCATGACGGGCGCCGCAGCATATCGGACCTCGCCACCGATCTCGGCCTGACGCGGGCGACGGTGCGCTCGCGGCTGGAGAAGCTGGAGCAGTCGGGCGAGATCATCGGCTTCACCGTGATCCTGCGCTCGGATGCGATCGACCTGCCGGTGCGCGGCATCACCATGATCGAGATCGCCGGCCAAGCGGCCGATGCGGTCATCACCGCGCTCTCCGGCTTCAGCGAGGTCTCCAGCATCCATACCACCAACGGCAACTGGGACCTCGTGGTCGAGCTCGGCACCTCCGACCTGATCGCCTTCGACCAGGTGCTGCGGCGCATCCGCCTGATCCCCGGCGTCACCAACAGCGAGACCAGCCTGCTGCTGGCGACGCCGCGCAGCGTCAAGGCACGGCTCTGAGCACACTCATCTCCACCGTCATCCCGGGCGAAGCGAAGCGTAGACCCGGGATGACGCGGTGGTTCTCGTGAAGAACAGGCCCGGCACGTCCTCGCACAAGAAGCGCCACTGCATGGCCGCCATCCGCAAACGCGGCGCGGCACCCGGTGACAGGCGCGGATCCGCCCCCTAACGTTATGCCCCGTCAGATACAGCGTCGATGGCGGCCGGCGATGCATGATCGCGCAAGGCGGCCCGTTCGCATCCGACACCGACAGTTCCCGCTCGGGGCATCGATCGCCAGCCGCTTCCGGCAGGCTGTCCGCGCGCCCGAGCCAAGACAAGGCAGGAGACCAGACCATGGCGCATGAGCTCGAATTCTATATCGACGGCCAGTGGGTGAAGCCCTCGGGCAACCGCACGCTCGGCGTGATCGATCCGTCGAACGAGGAGGTCTTCGCCACCATCGCGCTCGGCGAGCAGGCCGATGTCGACAAGGCCGTCGCGGCCGCACGCGCCGCCTTCCCGGCCTTCGCCGCGACCTCCAAGGCCGAGCGCCTCGCCCTGATGCGCCGCCTCGCCGAGGCCTACAAGAAGCGCTACGACGCCATCGCCGACATCCTGTCGCGCGAGATGGGCGCGCCGAAGGAGCTAGCGCATCGCGCGCAGGCCGCGATGGGCACCGCCCATCTCGCCAAGATGATCGAGACCCTCGAAAACTTCGAGTTCGAGGAGCTGCGCGGCACCACCCTGATCGCCAAGGAGCCGATCGGCGTCGTCGGCATGATCACGCCGTGGAACTGGCCGCTCAACCAGATCATGTGCAAGGTCGCGCCCGCGCTCGCCGCCGGCTGCACCATGGTGCTGAAGCCCTCCGAGATCGCCCCGCTCAACGCCATCATCTTCGCCGAGGCGATGGACGAGGCCGGCGTGCCTAAGGGCGTGTTCAACCTCGTCAACGGCGACGGCCCGACGGTCGGCGAGGCCATTTCGCGCCATCCGGGCGTCGACATGGTCTCCTTCACCGGCTCGACGCGGGCCGGCATTCTCGTCGCCAAGGCGGCGGCGGACACGGTCAAGCGCGTGCACCAGGAGCTCGGCGGCAAGTCGGCCAATATCATCCTGGACGATGCCGACCTGAAGAAGTCGGTGAAGCTCGGCGTCGAGAGCGTGATGCGCAACTCCGGCCAGTCCTGCAACGCGCCGACCCGGATGTTCGTGCCGGAGAAGCTGCATGAGGAGGCGCTTGCCATCGCCAAGCAGGTGGCCGAGCCGCTCAAGGTCGGCGCTCCCTCCGCGGACGGCGTCTTCCTCGGGCCGGTCGTCAGCGAGGTCCAGTACGAGAAGATCCAGCGGCTGATCGAGGCCGGCATCAAGGAAGGCGCGACGCTGGTCACCGGCGGCCCGGGCCGTCCGGAGGGGCTCAATCGCGGCTACTATGTCCGCCCGACCGTGTTCGGCGGCGTGACCGACGAGATGACCATCGCCCGCGAGGAAATCTTCGGGCCGGTGCTGTCGATCCTGCCCTACAAGAGCGACGACGAGGTGGTTTCGCGCGCCAACGACACGCCCTACGGCCTGGCGTCCTATGTCCAGTCCGGTTCGCAGGAGCGCGCCCGCAAGATCGCCTCGCAGATGCGCTCGGGCAATGTCTACATCAACTACCCGGCCTGGGACGCCGGCGCGCCTTTCGGTGGCTACAAGCAGTCCGGCAACGGCCGCGAATACGCCGATTTCGGC
Source organism: Allobosea sp. UNC402CLCol (assembly GCF_000745475.1). Classification (GTDB taxonomy): domain Bacteria; phylum Pseudomonadota; class Alphaproteobacteria; order Rhizobiales; family Beijerinckiaceae; genus Allobosea; species Allobosea spartocytisi. Next base: position 41,627 of record NZ_JQJJ01000016.1, on the reverse strand, counting down.
CTCGAGGAGTTCCTCGAGATCAAGGGCACGGTCGGCTACGCCGCGGCCTGATCGGATCGCGACCCGATAGACAACGAGGCCCGGTGGACGCAATGCCACCGGGCCTTCATCTTATCCGCCATTCAATCGATTGAGAGGCTTGAGTCATGGTCAATCCCAACCGCTATGACGCGATGCGCTACAACCGCTGCGGCCGCAGCGGACTGATGCTGCCGGCGCTTTCGCTCGGCCTCTGGCAGAATTTCGGCGAGACCGGTGCCCGTGCCAATATGCGCGAGATCTGCCGCACGGCCTTCGATCTCGGCATCACCCATTTCGACCTCGCCAATAATTACGGTCCGCCCCCAGGCTCTGCCGAAACCGCCTTCGGCGAGATTCTCAGCCAGGACTTCGCCGGCTATCGCGACGAGCTGGTGATCTCGACCAAGGCCGGCTACCGGATGTGGCCCGGCCCCTATGGCGAATGGGGCAGCCGCAAATACCTGATCTCCAGCCTCGACCAGAGCCTGAAGCGGATGAAGCTCGACTATGTCGACATCTTCTACTCGCACCGCTTCGACCCGAACACGCCGCTGGAAGAGACGATGGGCGCGCTCGATGCCATCGTGCGCCAGGGCAAGGCGCTCTATGTCGGCCTATCCTCCTACAATTCGAAGCGGACGCAGGAGGCGGTCGCGATCCTGCGCCGGCTCGGCACGCCCTGCCTGATCCACCAGCCGAGCTATTCGATGCTCAACCGCTGGATCGAGCAGGACGGCCTGCTCGACACGCTCGATGCGGAGGGCATCGGCTCGATCGTGTTCTCGCCGCTGGCGCAGGGCATGCTGACCGACAAGTACCTGAAGGGTGTGCCGGCCGGCAGCCGCGCCGACAAGAAGGCGCCGTCCTTCCGCGAGGGCTTCCTCAGCGACGACAACATCAAGCACATCGCGGCGCTGAACGAGATTGCCAGGGCGCGGGGCCAGAGCCTCGCCCAGATGGCAATCGCCTGGGTATTGCGCGGCGGGCGCATCACCTCGGCCCTGATCGGCGCGAGCCGGCCGGAACAGGTGACGGATTGCGTCGCGGCGCTGAAGAACCCCGAGTTCTCGGCCGAAGAACTGGCCGCGATCGACCGGCATGCCGTCGATGGCGGGATCAATATCTGGGCGGCTTCGGCGGAGCGGTAGAACGCCTTCGCCTCCCCCGCGGGTCATCCCGGGCGACCGGGGGGAGACCCGGGATCCATTCCGGAACGGTTCAGGCATGGATCCCGGATCGGCGCCGCTTCGCGGCTTGTCCGGAATGACAAGCGGCGAGAAGCGAGCCTAATCCTCCTCCGGCGCCGCCGCGATCGGCAGGGCGCTGGAACGCTTCACCTGGCCCAGCGCGAAGCTCGACTCGATCGAGGCAACGCCGTCGAGGCGGGTGAGCTTGTCCTTGAGGAAGCGCTCATAGGCCGGCAGGTCGCGCACGACAATGCGCAGCAGATAGTCGCGCTGTCCGGTCATCAGATAGCAGTCGACCACCTCGGGCCAGCGCGCCACCGCCTGCGAGAAGCGGTCGAGCTCGTCCTCGCGCTGGCGTTCCAGCCTGATCGAGACGAAGACGCTGATCGGCAGGCCGACCTTGGTCTGGTCGATGATCGCGGCATAGCCCTGGATGACGCCCGCCTCTTCGAGGATGCGGATGCGCCGCGCGCAGGGCGAGGCGGAGAGGCCGACCCGCTCGGCCAATTCCTGCACCGAGAGGCGCGAATTGGTCTGCAATTCCGCGATGATCTTGCGGTCGAGCGCATCGAGGCGCGGGCGGGCCATCCTTGTCCTCCGGCGGATCAGTCTCCGCCGTTCTACAGGACGGCGAGCATTCCGCCATCGACATAGATGATCTGGCCGTTGACGTAGTCGGAGGCCGGCGCGGCGAGGAAGACGGCGGCGCCGATCAGTTCCTCCGGCTTGCCCCAGCGCTTCGACGGGGTGCGGCCCTTGACCCAGGCGTCGAAGGTCGGGTTCTCGATCAGCGCCTGGTTCATGTCGGTCAGCATGTAGCCGGGACCGATGGCATTGGCCTGGATGCCGTGCTCGGCCCATTCGGCGGCCATCGCCTGGGTCAGCATCTTGATGCCGCCCTTGGCGACCGTATAGGGCGCGACGGTGGCCCGGGCCAGCGCTGAGGTCAGCGAGCCGATGTTGATGACCTTGCCGTGGCCGCGCGCGATCATGCGCTTCGCGGCTTCCCGGCCGATGACGAAGGCCGAGGTCAGGTTGGTGTCGATGACCCGCTGCCAATCGGCCGTCGCCAGCTCGACCATCGGCTTGCGGAACTGGATGCCGGCATTGTTGACGAGGATGTCGACGGCGATGCCGGCGGCGTCGAAGCCGGCGAAGGCCTTGACGACTTCATCCTCGGAGGTGACGTCGAAGGGCGCGGCATCGGCCTCATGGCCGGCCTGACGCATCTCCTTGACGGCGGTCGCGACCCGTTCCGCATCCGTGCCGTTGACGAGAATGCGGGCGCCGGCCGCCGCCAGCCCCTCCGCCATGGCGCGGCCGAGCCCGCGAGAAGAACCGGTGACGAGGGCCGTGCGGCCGGTGAGATCGAAGAGGGGATTGGTCATAGCGCCTTCCCTCACAGGCTGGAGCGGCGGACCGTCAGGTCCGAGCGCTCGAACACCGCCGGCAGCAATTCGACGCCGAGGCCCGGAGCCTCCATCGGGTAGACATAGCCCCCCTCGATCCGCGGCATCTCGGTGACCAGCTCCTTGTACCAGCCGGTGTAGAAGGCGCGTACCGATTCCTGGATCAGCGTATTGGGCTGGCTGAAGGAGGCGTGGATCGCCGCGATGAAGCCGACCGGGCCGATGCAGTCATGCGGCGCGAAGGGGCGGTGATAGGTCTCCGCCATCGCCGCGATCTTGCGGCCCTCGGTGAGCCCGCCGGTCCAGCACAGATCGGCCATCACGACATGCATCGCGTCGCGGTCGAGCATGTCCTTGTAGGGGAAGCGCGAGCCCAGCGTCTCGCTCGCGGTCACCGAAACGGTGGTCGAGCGGGCGAATTCGGCCAGCGCCTGCGGCGAGTTCATCCGGATCGGATCCTCATACCAGCTCGGCTCGTATTGCTCGAGCACGCGGGCGATCTTGATCGCGGTCGGCAGGTTCCAGAGCGAGTGGAACTCGACCATGATTTCCATCTTGTCGCCGACGGCCTTGCGGATCTTCTCGAAGGGCTCGCAGGCCTTGCGCATCTGGTCGGGCGTGATGAACAGGCCCTGGTTCTCGATCGCCGGGGGATCGAAGGGCCAGATCTTCATCGCGGTGATGCCGCTTTCGAGCAGGCTTTCGGCGACCTCGTCGGCACGGGTCATGAAGCCGTGCAGGTCCTCATAGGGGCCCTCGGAGTGCCCGAAATTCCAGGTCGAGACCGGCTTGATGTTGTGCGAGCGGACATATCCATAGCCGGCACAGGTGTTGTAGATGCGCTGCTTGTCGCGGCAGAGGCCGCCCAGCATCTGGTGGACCGGCTGGCCGCAGACCTTGCCGAAGATGTCCCAGAGCGCGATGTCGACGGCCGAGGTCGCGCGCGATTCCGCACCCGTCGAGGCCTGCGCCATCGGCAGGTTGGTCATCTCCTTGTGTAGCGCCTCGATATGCAGCGGGTTCTTGCCGAGGAGCCGCATGGCGAGCGTGTCGTGGAGATGGGCCTCCACCGAGGCCGCGCCGTAGAAGGTCTCGCCGAGGCCGATCACCCCCGCATCGGTGTGCACGCGCACCCAGAGGACATTGGCGAACTCCTCGGTCCGCAACGTCTCGATCGCTGTGATTTTCAAAGTCCGCCTCCCTGGCGAGGGCTGGCTTCGACTTTGGTCGTGCCCTCCCATCCTTTACCCGCGCTTCCGTCGGCCTAGGATGGCGACGGAGCGTGCCGACCATAAGAGCGCTTGTAAAATATCACAACATGTTTATCGTCGCCGGCAAGCATGGGCCGGCAAGAGCCCGCTGCGGAGGAAACATGGCAAGACGCAAGGAGGAGCCGAAGCTCGCCGAGCTCGATGCGCTCGAGCCGCTGCCGCGCCGCAACCGCCTGAACTTCTTCGAACTGGCTTATGAACGCATCGAGTCGATGCTGATCGATTGCCAGCTCAAGCCCGGCCGCCTGCTGACGATGCAGGATCTGCAGGATCTGACCGGCTTCGGCCGCACCCCCGTCCACCACGCCGTCAACCGGCTCGCGGCGGACACGCTGATCAATATTCGCCCCCGGCATGGGCTCCAGATCGCGCCGATCGACCTGGCGCGCGAACGCGTGCTGCTCAAGCTGCGCGGCGATCTCGAGCGCTTCGTCGCGCGGCTAGCCGCCGAGCGCGCCGGGCCGACCCACCGCAACCAGATGCTGCATATGGCCCGGCTGCTCCGCGACCGCCGCGAGGAGCTGACGCTCGCCGAATTCAACAGCCTCGACCGGCGCATCGACCAGATGATCCTGGCGGCGGCGGGCGAGCCTTTCCTCGAGCATACGCTGAGGCCGCTGCACACCATCTTCCGACGCATCGGCTTCATCCATCACAGCTACATGCCCGGCCAGCACAATCTGGACGGGACCATCGACCACCATCTCGCCCTGCTCAACGGCATCGCCTCGTCGCAGGCCGAGCGCGCCATCGCCGCCTCCGAAAAGCTGATCGCCTTCGTCGACACCATGTTCGACGAGATGGAGGAGAACATCGATCCCTCCCTGCTCGACTGCAGCGTCGAGCCGCTGCTGCCCCGCTAAACTCCCGAACCGCCGGACATCCGAGACCATGCGCATCATCTTCCACGGCGAGAACGCCGCCAGCTTCAGCCACGGTTTCGCCGATCTTCTCGGCGGGCCGGCCGAAATCCAATTGCTGCCGGATGTGCTGGAGACCGAGGCGGAGCAGGCGGCCTATGCGCAGGCGCAGGCCATCATCGGCGTGAAGTTCGACGCGAGCCTGCCGGTGCCGGCGGGGCTCAAGCTCTTCCATGTGCCGGGCGCCGGCTACGATGCCGTCAATCTCGACCTGCTGCCGGCTTCCGCCGCCGTGTGCAACTGCTTCGGCCACGAGCAGGCCATCGCGGAATATGTGATGAGCGCCCTGCTCGCCCGCGCGATCCCGCTCACTGATGCCGACCGGCGGCTGCGCCAGGGCGACTGGGCCTATTGGGCCGGCGCGCCGGAGCGGGTGCATGACGAGATCGCCGGCCGGACCATCGGCCTCCTCGGCTTCGGCCATATCGGCAAGGCGATCGCCGCCCGCGCCAAGGCCTTCGAGATGCAGGTGCATGTCGCCAACCGAAGCCCGGTCGCGCCCTCGCCCCTCGTCGACCGCGCCTTCACCCTCGACCAGCTCGCTGCCTTCTGCGGCTCGGTCGATGTCGTCGTCGTCTCGGTGCCGCTGACGGAGGAGACCAAGGGCATCGTCGGCGCCGCAGCCTTCGCGGCGATGCGTCCTGACGCCGTCGTGGTCAATGTCGGGCGCGGGCCGACCATCGACGAAGAGGCGCTTTACGACGCCCTGAAGAGCCGCAGCATCGGCGGCGCGATCATCGACACCTGGTACCGTTATCCACAGGCTGGGGATGCCATGCCGCTGCCGTCGAAACTGCCTTTCCACGAGCTTTCAAACGTTTTAATGACCCCGCATATGTCCGGCTGGACCAGCGGAACGATCCGGCGGCGCCAGGCGGTCATTGCTGGTAACATCAGGCGCCGTTTCTCCGGCGAGCCGCTGGAGAACGTCGTCCGAAGGGGACAGTGAACCGAGAGGCATAACCACTTCTCGCCCATCAACCGGCCACAAGAAGCCGGGGACCAATCAGCGCGAATGCACCACAACGGGAGACGTCCAGTGAATATCCTCAAGCGTATCAAGATCGCCGGCGTGGCTCTCGCGCTCGGCGCCGGCATGTTCGCGGCGAGCCAGGCCTCGGCCCAGTCGATCACCGACATCATCAAGCGCGGCTCGGTGAAGATCGGCGTGCTGATCGGCGCCCCGCCCTATGGCTCGGTCGACTCGCAGGGCAACGCCATCGGCTATGACGCCGACGTCATCGCGCTGATCGGCAAATATCTCGGCGTCAAGGTCGAGATGGTGCAGCTCACCCCGCCGGCCCGCATCCCGGCGCTGGAGGCCAACAAGGTCGACTTCCTCGTCGCCACGCTGGCGCCCACGCCCGAGCGCGCCAAGGCGGTGATGTTCTCCATCCCCTACAGCGCCTTCCAGACCGGCATCTATGCCAAGAAGAACGTCGCCATCAAAACCTGGGACGACCTCAAGGGCCGCAAGGTCGGCGTCAACCGCGGCTCCAGCGTCGAGCGCGAGTTCACCAGCCGCGAGAAGGAGCTGAACCTCACCATCCTGCGCTTCGAGGACGACGCCACCACCATGCAGGCGCTGTTCTCCGGCCAGGTCGAGGCCATCGCCGGCCCCGACGCCCAGGCCAACGCCGCCATGAAGGCGCGCGGCGAGACCGAGACCGAGCTGAAGTTCGTGTTCGGCGTGCAGCCGAACTCGATGACCATGCGCAAGGACGCCTGGGAGCTGCGCCAGTGGCTCAACAACTTCATCTACTACGTCAAACAGAACGGCGAGCTCGACGCGATCGCGCAGAAGTGGGTCGGCAGCCCGCTGCCGCCGCTGCCGACCTTCTGATCCAACCCTCCGATCGGACCTGCCGGCGCGCCTGAGCGCGCGCCGGCGACCCTCGACCTCGCAGGCCGAAGGAGCGCGCCGTTGCTCTTCCAAGACGTCCTTTCCAAATGGCCGATGATCCTGCACGGGGTCTGGCTCACGATCGCGCTGTCCTTCGTCGCGATCGCGCTCGGCCTCGTCCTGGCGACGGGCATGACCGCGCTGCGCAGCCTGGCGGGCAGCTGGGCCGGCTATCTCGTCGACGCCTATGTCGAGCTGATGCGCAACACGCCCTTCCTGGTGCAGCTCTTCATGATCTTCTTCGGGCTGCCGCAGTTGGGTATCCGCCTGAACGGGCTCGAAGCCTCCGTTCTGGCGATGACGCTCAATCTCGCCGCCTACGCCACCGAGATCATCCGGGCCGGCGTCGATTCCATCCATAAATCGCAGATCGAGGCCGGTCTCGCGCTCGCAATGACCAAATGGCAGGTGCTGAAGCATGTCATCCTGCAGCCGGCCTTCGCCCGCGTCTGGCCGGCGCTGTCGAGCCAGTTCGTGCTGATGATGCTGGCCTCCAGCATCTGCTCCTTCGTCTCGGTGCAGGAATTGTCCGGAACGGCGGCGATCATCGAGCAAGACACGTTCCGCTCGTTCGAGACCTATATCGTCGTCACCGTGCTCTACCTCGTGCTGGCGCTCTCCTTCAAACTCTTCCTGAACTGGCTCGGCCGGAAGCTCTTCCCGCAGGTGTCGGGCCTTGCCCGGCTCACCGAAGCGCATGGGGAGGCCGCCTGATGCAGACCTTCGGTTGGCCCGAGGCCTATTTCATCCTGCGCTCCGCCGGCTGGACGCTGGCTCTCACCGCGATCGCCTTCTTCATCGGCAGCATCATCGGCGGCGTCTTCGCGATCATGCGTCTGTCGCGGCTCCGGTGGCTGCGCCGCTTCGCCGCCAGCTACATCCTGGTGATCCAGTCGATCCCGGTGCTGATGGTGCTGTTCATGAGCTATTACGGGCTCTCGGCGCTCGGCATCGAACTGCCGCCCTTCCTCGCGGCCTCGGCCTCGCTGTCGATCTACGTCTCCGCCTATCTCGCCGAGATCTGGCGCGGATCGATCGAATCCGTGCCGCGCCAGCAATGGGAGGCCTCGGCCTCGCTGGCGCATACGACGGCGCAGACCTACCGCCATGTCATCCTGCCGCAGGCGGTCCGGATTTCACTGCCGCCGACGGTCGGCTTCCTCGTCCAGCTCGTGAAGAACACCTCGATCGTCCAGGTCGTCGGCTTCGTCGACCTGATGCGCGCCGGCATGCTGGTCAACAACGCGACCTATCAGGCCTTCCAGATCTTCAGCCTGGTCGCGCTGATCTATTTCGCGATCTGCTTCCCACTGTCCCGGCTCAGCCGCCATCTCGAAAAGGTGATGAATGCCAGCCGTTCTCATTGAAGACATCCACAAGCGCTTCGGCTCGCTGGAGGTGCTGAAGGGCGTCTCGCTCAGCGTCGAGGCCGGCCAGGTGGTCGCCATCATCGGGCGCTCCGGCTCGGGCAAGTCGACGCTGCTGCGCTGCATCAACGGGCTCGAGAGCTTCCATGCCGGCAAGATCGAGGTCGCCGGGCACCTGACGACGCAGGATCCGAAGAAGCTGCGCGAATTGCGCAAGGATGTCGGCATCGTGTTCCAGAGCTACAATCTGTTCCCGCACCTCACGGTCGGGCAGAACATCATGCTCTCGCCGCGCATCACCAAGGACGTGCCGCAGGCCGAGGCGCTGGCGCTGGCCAAGGAGGTGCTGGCGCAGGTCGGCTTGTCCGAGAAGTTCGACAGCTATCCGGACAATCTCTCCGGCGGCCAGCAGCAGCGCGTCGCCATCGCCCGCTCGCTGGCGATGAAGCCGAAGGTGATGCTGTTCGACGAAGTCACCTCGGCGCTCGACCCGGAACTGACCGGCGAGGTGCTGCTCGTCATGGAGAAGCTCGCCAAGGGCGGCATGACCATGCTGCTCGTGACCCACGAGATGAACTTCGCCCGCACGGTCGCGAACACCACCGTGTTCATGCATCAGGGCAAGATCTGGGAGCAGGGTCCGTCGAAGGAGCTCTTCGCCAACCCGCAGACGCCGGAGCTCAAGGCCTTCGTCAGCGCCGGCGCGCATTGAGCCTCGGCGGCCACGCCCGTCATGGCACCGGCTCGACCGGCCTCCAGGCCGTGGCCGTATCGTAGAAGAAGCGCTCTTCGACGATGCGGTCGCCGCGCCAGCGCTGGATCGCAAGCTCGTCGAGCCGGTGCGTGACACCGTCCTTGCCCGTCGCGTCAAAGGTCCAGTGGACGACCACCCGGTCGCCATCGACCAGCACGGCGCGCGGCGGATGGGTGTGCATGCGCTCAAGGCGCGCGAGCGCCCGCGCCTCATGCTCCATCAGCAGATCCCGGCCGCGCCGTGGCTCGGCCATGTTCTCCTGCATGGAAGCGTCTTCCCAGTAGAAATCGCGGATCGCCGCGACATGATCGCCTCCGACAACGGCCGCGATGAAATCCTCGACACGCGAACGCTCGGGCATAGCTCTTCTCCAGAGAGAGGCCCTCGTTCTCGCAAGGGCGGAGGCACTGGCTTGTCAGCAGCGACTGCGCTATCGACGCATACAATAGCAAGAATGTATGGCATGAAGGATCAGCCATGGTGCAAGCCGCGACAATGCCGGCATGGCTCGGTGAGCTAGACCCCGCTGCCGGCCCGCGCTACCTGCAAATCGTCGGGCTGATCGAGCGGGCTGTCTCGGATGGACGCCTGCGGCCCGGCGACCGGTTGCCGCCTCAGCGGAAACTGGCCGAACTCCTCGAGGTCGACCTCACCACCGTGACCCGCGCCTTCGGCGAGGCGCGCGAGCGTGGGCTGCTCGATGCGGTGACGGGGCGCGGCTCCTTCATCTCGACCCGGCAGGAAGAGGCCGGCCCGCCGCTCGACCTGAGCATGACGATCCCGCCCGCGCCAAAAGGCGTGCGGCTGGGCGAGATGATGGAACGCGGCATCGCCGAGTTGCTGGCGCGCAGCAACGCCGACCAGTTGATGAACTACCATGCCGGGGGCGGCTCGCTGGCGGAGCGCGCGGCCGGCGCGGCTTGGCTTGCGCCTTTGCTGGGTGCCCTGCCGCCGCAAAGGATCGTGGTGGCACCCGGCGCCCAGACCGCACTCACCGCCCTGTTCCAGATGCTCGCCGCCCCCGGCGACACCGTCCTGATGGAACCGCTCGCCTATCCCGGCCAGATCGACGCGGCCCGCCGGCGCGGCCTCGCCATTGCACCGGTGGCGGAGGACGGCGATGGCCCCTTGCCGCAGGCGCTGGAGGAAGCCGCCCGCCGTTCCGGTGCCCGGCTGTTCTGCCTGACGCCGACGCTGCACAACCCGACCTGCCGGACTGTTCCACTCGGACGGCGGCAGGAGATCGCAGCCATGGCGCGCAAGCTCGACCTCACCTTGATCGAGGACGACCCCTACAGCCTGCTTGCGGGTGATACACCGCCGCCCCTCGCCGTGCTGGCCCCGGAGCGGACATGGCATGTCGCGACCTTGTCGAAGGTGCTCACCCCCGGCCTGCGCACTGCCTTCGTCGTGCTCCCCGACGGTATCGAGGGCGACGGGCTTGTTGCTGCGTTGCGGGCCGCCGCGCTGATGCCGGCTCCCTTGATGACGGCTCTCGCCGCCCACTGGATCAGGATCGGTGCCGCGCAGGATTTGCTCGACGGCGTGCGCCGCGAGGCGGCCGAGCGGCAGGCGCTGGCGCGTTCGATCCTGCCTGCCTCGATGCAAGCGCATCCGCACGCGCTGCATCTCTGGCAGCCGCTACCGCCGCATCGGGACCGGCACCGGCTGATCGAGAGCGCGCGTCAGGCAGGGCTCGGCGTGATGGCCTCGGATGCGTTCGCGACGGGCGAACAGGTGCCGGACGCGATCCGGGTCGCGCTCGGAGCCGTACCCGAGCGCGCGCGCCTTGCCGAGGCGCTGCGCCTGCTCGCCGGAATCATCGCCGGGGAACGTGCGCCGGCCTGAGCCGAGCCAATGGCCGGGTCAGGCGGCGGGGCTGTCCTTCGGCGTGGCGGGAGCCGCGAGGCGCCCTTCCTCGGCCTTGTGGAAGAACTGCGAGGCGACGAGCCAGCCCTTCAAGGGCTGCAAGGGCGGGATGCAGGTCAGCAGGATCAACGGCAGCGTCGTGACGAGATGCACCCAGGTCGGCGGGTTGTAGTTCAATTCCAGCCAGAGCGGGAAAGCCGCCGCGGGGATGCAGACGAACATCATCACGAAGAAGGCCGGACCATCGGCCGGGTCGGCGAAGGAATAGTCGAGGCCGCAGACCTCGCATTTCGGCTTCAGCTTCAGGAAGCTCTCGAACATCTTGCCCTGCCCACAGCGCGGGCAGCGGCCGCGCAGGCCGGTCTGGAGCGGAGAGAGTGGCGGCCAATGCTCGCCGGACATGGAACGTCTCCTCGGGACGGCGCCGTTCGCTCGGCGTCGCCCCTCAGATCGTCTTCGATGCAGACAATGTCAAGATTGTATGCATCTTAGCTGGCTGCCTGCGCGGATCGGTCGCGGGGTTAAGACGGGCGTCATTCTCGGGCTTGACCCGAGAATCTCTGGAAGCGAGGCGTGGGAACCTCCTCCGGCAAGAGAGGCTCGGGTCAAGCCCGAGCATGACGACGGGGACCCTGCGAAATCGACCCGCTCAAATATGCAGCGCGTGGCCCAGCGCCTTCATCGCGGCTTCCGGGAAGGCCTCGCCGAGCGTCGGATGGGCGTGGATCGTGCCGGCGATATCCTGCAGCGTCGCACCCATCTCGATGGCCAGCCCGAAAGCCGCCGAGAGTTCCGAGACGCCCTGCCCCACCGCCTGGATGCCGAGCACGAGATCGCTGCCGGCCTGCGCCACCACGCGCACGAAGCCGACCTCGGCATGGCGGGTCATGGCCCGGCCATTGGCGGCGAAGGGGAACTGGCCGATCTTGAGCTCGTGGCCGGCGCGCTTGGCCTCGTCTGGCGAGAGGCCGACCGAGACAATCTCGGGATCGGTGAAGCAGATCGCCGCGATGCCGCGCTTGTCCCAGGCACGCGGCAGACCAGCGACGATCTCCGCCACCATCTCGCCCTGCGCCATGGCGCGATGCGCCAGCATCGGCTCGCCGGTGACGTCGCCGATGGCGTAGATGCCGCGCATCGCCGTCTCGCAGCGCTCGCCAATACGGATGAAGCGGCCATCCATGTCTAGCACGAGGTTTTCAAGGCCGAGACCATCGGTGACCGGCTTGCGGCCGACCGTGACCAGAATCTTGTCCGCCGGCAGCGCCCGCTCCTTGCCGTCCGCGGTCTCGATGCGCAGGCCATCGCCCTTGGGCGTAGGGCCGAGCGCCTTGGCGCCGGTGAGCACCTCGACGCCGAGCGCGGTCAGGCGCTTGGAGATCGGGCCTGTCAGCTCGGCATCGTAGAGCGGCAGGATCTTGTCCTGCGCCTCGACGACCGTGACCTTGGCTCCGAGCTTGGCGAAGGCCGTACCCAGCTCCAGCCCGATATAGCCGCCGCCGACGACGACGAGGCGCTTCGGCACCTCGGTCAGCGCCAGCGCGCCGGTCGAGGAGATGACATTGCCGCCAAAGGGCAGGAAAGGCAGTTCGACCGGGGCGGAGCCGGTGGCGATGACGATGGCCTCGGCCTGAATCGTCTTCGGGCCGGTCTCGGTCTCGACGACGACCGTCTTGCCGTCGCGGAAATGGGCGCGGCCATGGACGATCTTGACCTTGGCCTTGCGCAGCAGGCCGGCGACGCCGTTGTTGAGGCGCTGGACGATGCCGTCCTTCCAGGCCACCGCCTGCTTCAGGTCGAGCTTCGGCTCGGCCGCCGTCAGGCCGAAGGGCATCTTGCCGGCGGCGGCTTCCGCCGCCTTCTCGAACTCCTCGGCGACATGGATCATCGCCTTGGAGGGGATGCAGCCGACATTGAGGCAGGAGCCGCCGAGCTTGGTGCTCTCGACAATGACGGTGTCGATGCCGAGCTGACCGGCACGGATGGCGCAGACATAGCCGCCGGGGCCGGCGCCGATGACGAGGAGCTTGCAGGTGATTTCGGTCATGGCGTGCTCCTCATAGATCCACGAAGAGCGTGGCCGGGTTCTCCAGCAGTTCCTTCAGCCGCTGCACGAAGACGGCCGCGTCCCAACCGTCGATGACGCGATGGTCGAAGCTGGAGGAGAGGTTCATCATCTTGCGCGGCACGAAGGTGGTGCCGTCCCAGACCGGACGCACGACCATCTTGTTGACGCCGACGATGGCGACCTCCGGATAGTTGATCACCGGCGTCGTCGCGATGCCGCCGAGCGCGCCGAGCGAGGTGATGGTGATGGTCGAGCCGGTGAGCTCGTCGCGCGTCGCGGTGCCCTGCCGGCCGCGCTCGGCGAGGCGGGCGAGCTCGATGGCGCAGCCCCAGAGATCGCGCGCCTCGGCATGCTTCACCACCGGCACGATCAGGCCGGTCGGCGTCTGCGTGGCGATGCCGATATTGATCGCGGCATGCTGGCGCACGATGCCGGCATCGTCGTCATAGAGCGCGTTCAGCGCCGGCTGCTCGGCCAGCGCCTTGACCATGGCGCGCATCAGGAAGGGTAAAAGCGTCAGCTTCGGCCGCTCCGGCGTCGGCTTCTTGTTCAGCGTGGCGCGCAAATCCTCCAGCGGCGAGACGTTGATCTCCTCGACGATGGTGATGTGCGGGATGCGCGATTTCGACAGCGCCATCTTCTCGGCGATGCGGCGGCGCAGGCCGACGACCTTCACCTCGGTGACGGCGCTCTGCTCGACGAGCCCGCCGCCACGCGCCGGCTCCGGGCCGCGCAACAAGAAGGCGTCGATATCCTGATGGGTGATGCGACCGGCAAGGCCCGTGCCCTGGACCTGACGCAAGTCGACCCCGGCCTCGCGCGCCTTCAGACGTACGGCCGGCGAAGCCAGCGGCTTCTCGCCCGGAGCGCGGCGCTGGATGGGGGCGGCGTCCGCACGCACGGCCTTCGGCGGCGGCGGAGGCGGTGCTGCCGGCTTGACGGGAGCTGCCGATGCAGCAGGCTTCTCCGCCTTGGGCGCTGGTGCGACCGGAGCCGGCTTCTCGGCAGGCGCTTCCTCGGCAGGCTCTTCAGCCACCGCGCCTTCAGCGCCCGCCACCTTCAGCTTCACGATGGCCGAGCCGATCGCGACGGTGTCGCCGACCTCGGCGCCGACCCAGGTGACCTCGCCCTCGACCGGGGAGGGAATCTCGACCGTCGCCTTGTCGGTCATCACGGCGGCGAGCAGATCGTCCTCGCGGACGATGTCGCCGACCTTGACGTGCCACTCGACGAGTTCGGCTTCCGCGATGCCCTCGCCGACATCCGGCAGCTTGATGATGCGCTCGACCATCAGCGTGCCTCCATGATGTCTAGCAGCGCCTGTCCGAGGCGGGCGGGGCCGGGGAAGTAGTCCCATTCCTGCGCATGCGGATAGGGCGTGTCCCAGCCGGTGACGCGCATCACCGGCGCCTCCAGATGGTAGAAGCAGTGTTCCTGCACGAGTGCCGCGAGTTCGCCGCCGAAGCCGGAAGTGAGGGTCGCTTCGTGCAGCACGATGCAGCGGCCGGTCTTCTGGACCGAGGCGACGATCGCCTCGAGATCGAGCGGGACGAGCGTGCGAAGGTCGATCACCTCGGCATCGATGCCGGTATCCTCGGCCGCCGCCAGAGCGACATGGACCATGGTGCCATAGGCGAGGATGGTGACGGCCGAGCCCTCGCGACGCGTCACCGCCTTGCCGAGCGGCACGGTGTAATGGCCCTCCGGCACCTCGGCGAGCTCATGCTTCGACCAGGCCGTGACCGGACGGTCGTGATGGCCATCGAAGGGGCCGTTATAGAGCCGCTTCGGCTCCAGGAAGATCACCGGGTCGGGGTCCTCGATCGCGGCGATCAGCAGACCCTTGGCGTCGTAGGGGTTGGAGGGAACGATCGTCTTCAGGCCGGAGACATGGGTGAAGAGCGCTTCCGGGCTCTGGCTATGGGTCTGGCCGCCGAAGATGCCGCCGCCGGTCGGCATGCGGATCACCATCGGACAGGTGAAGTCGCCGGCCGAACGGTAGCGCAGCCGAGCCGCTTCCGAGACGATCTGGTCATAGGCCGGGTACATGTAGTCGGCGAACTGGATCTCGACGCAGGGTTTCAGGCCATAGGCCGCCATGCCGATCGCGGTGCCGACGATACCGGCCTCGCTGATCGGCGCGTCGAAGCAGCGGGACACCCCGTATTTTTGCTGCAAACCATGGGTGCAGCGGAAGACGCCGCCGAAGAAGCCGACATCCTCGCCGAAGACCACGACATCGTCGTCGCGGCCCATGGAGACGTCCATGGCGGAGCGGATCGCCTCGATCATCGTCATGCGTGCCATCGGGTCAGACTCCGATCTGCTGGCGCTGGCGGCGCAGATGCGGCGGCAGCTCGGCATAGACGTCCTCGAAGATGTCGCGCGCCGAGGGCTTGCCGCCGGAATGCAGGGTACCGAAGCTCTCGGCCTCCTTTTGCGCGGCGATGACGGTGGCGAGGATTTCTGCTTCCGCCTGCTTGTGGCGTTCCTCGGACCAGGCACCGACCGCGATCAAATGCTGCTTCAAGCGGATCAGCGGGTCACCCAAGGGCCAATCGTCGGATTCGTGCTTGGGGCGGTAGGCGGAGGGGTCGTCCGAGGTGGAATGGGCACCGGCGCGATAGGTGACGTATTCGACCAGCGTGGGACCCAGATTGCGGCGGGCGCGCTCGACCGCCCATTGCGCGACGGCATAGACCGCAAGGTAATCGTTGCCGTCGACGCGCAGCGCCGGGATGCCGAAACCGAGGCCCCTTGCGGCAAAGGTGCCGGAGCCGCCGCGCGCGATGCCCTGGAAGGTCGAGATCGCCCACTGGTTGTTGACGACGTTGAGGACGACCGGGGCCTTGTAGGTCGAGGCGAAAACCAGCGCGGCGTGGAAATCCGATTCCGCGGTCGAGCCGTCGCCGATCCAGGCGGCGGCGATGCGGGTGTCGTTCTTGATCGCCGAGGCCATCGCCCAGCCGACGGCCTGGACATATTGCGTCGCGAGATTGCCGGAGATCGAGAAGAAGCCGTGCTCCTTGGAGGAGTACATCACCGGCAATTGCCGGCCCTTCATCGGGTCGCGCTCGTTCGAGTAGATCTGGCACATCATGTCGACGAGCGGGTAGTCGTGCGCGATCAGCAGGCCGGCCTGGCGATAGGTCGGGAAGTTCATGTCGCCGGGCTGGAGCGCGATACGGAAAGCGCAACTCACCGCCTCCTCACCAGTGTGCTGCATGTAGAACGAGGTCTTGCCCTGGCGCTGCGCCATCTGCATGCGCCCGTCGAAGGTGCGCAGCGTCATCATGTGGCGCAGGCCGCGGATCAGGTCCTCCTGCGAGAGATCGGGCACCCAGGGGCCGACCGCCTCGCCCTCGCGATTGAGGACGCGGATAATCGAATAGGCGAGATCGCGGATGTCCTTGGGGTCGACATCGACAGGCGGGCGCGCGACCGAGCCGGCCTTCGGGATCACGACATGGGAGAAGTCTGGCTTCTCGCCGGGTCGGCTCGCTGGTTTGGGGACATGGAACTGCAGTGGCTGGGTTACTGCCGGCGCCTGGCCTGCCTTGTCGCTGCTCATGAGCGCCTCCATCCCTGTCGCCGCCAGCATTCCGCCTTTGCCGGCGTCCGGCAAGGCGTTCCGTCAACGGCGCTGCCATGCCCTGCGACCGCAGCCGCCGGCAATCGTTCCCCTTGCAACCAACGCTAGCTCCACCGCCCCGGAGGTTCCTTCCGAATTTGCCGGCATCCCGGAAGCGTGGCAGAAGATCATTCTGACTTGTAGCCAAAACCCAGAACGATCACCCGATGAATAAAAAGAGCCAGAAGAGTCCTGCTCTCGATCCGATCGATCGCAAGATTCTTGCTGCATTGCGGGAAGACGGGCGATTGACCACCCAGGCCCTGGCCGAAAAGGTCGGCCTCTCGCCCTCGCCCTGCTGGACGCGGGTGAAGCGGCTGGAGGAGGCCGGCGTCATCGAGAAATACGTCGCCCTGCTCGACCATCAGGCCCTCGGCTACAACAATGTCGTCTTCGTCGAGATCACGCTCGACAAGCATGACGACAAGGTGCTCGACCAGTTCGCCGAGGCGCTGGTGAAGGCGCCGGAGGTGGTCGAGGCGCATCTGGTCACCGGCGAATACGACTATCTCGCCAAGGTCGTGGTCAGCGGCACCGACCATTATGAGCGCTTCCTGCGCGGGACGATCTACCGCATTCCCGGCGTCAGGCAGACGCGGACGACCTTCGGGCTGAGGGTGCTGAAGCGGACGCTGTCGGTCGATCCGCTGAAGGCGCCGTAAACCCCTTACGCACCCCCTGCGCGGTCATCCCGGACAAGCGGCGAAGCCGCGTCGATCCGGGATCCATTCCGGAGCGCTTCCGAGGAAGGTTCAGGCATGGATCCCGGGTCTTCGCTGCGCTCCGCCCGGGATGACCACGGAGGAATCGTCAGAAGAACGCCTTCAGACCAGCATCTCCCGCACCAGCGGCACGACCTTCTCGCCGTAGAGCCGGATGCACTCCATCGCCTTCTCATGCGCCAGCGGCCCGGCGCTGTACTTCAGCTGGAAGCGGGCGATGCCGAGCCCCTTGGCGGTAGCAGTGATCTTGCGAGCCACCGTCTCGGGCGAGCCGAGATAGAGCGAGCCGCGCGCGACCTCCTGCTCGAACTCGTCCCGGCCCATCGGCGGCCAGCCGCGCTCGGCGCCGATGCGGTCGCGCATCTGCTTGTAGGCCGGGAAGAACTCCTCCTTGGCCTGCTCGTCCGTCGCCGCGACATAGCCCGGCGAATGCACGCCGACGGGCTTCGCCGGCTTGCCTATCTGGCCATAGGCGCGATGGTACAAGTCCACGAACGGCTTGAAGCGCAGCGGGTCGCCGCCGATGATGGCGAGCATCAACGGCAGGTCGTAGCGCACCGCGCGCACCACCGATTCCGGGCTGCCACCGACGCCGATCCAGGTCTTGAGCGGGCCGTTCTCGACCGGCGGATAGACGAGCTGGTCCTTCAACGGCGGCCGGATCGAGCCCTGCCAGGTCAAGGGTTCCTGCGGCAGCAGGCCGGCGAAGAGGTCGAGCTTCTCCTCGAACAGCTTCTCGTAATCGCGCAGGTCGAGCCCGAAGAGCGGGAAGGATTCGGTGAAGGAGCCGCGGCCCAGGATGACCTCGGCGCGCCCGTTCGAGAGGGCATCGACCGTCGAAAAGCGCTGGAAGACGCGGATCGGATCGTCCGAACTCAGCACGGTGACGGCCGAGCCCAGCTTGATGCGGCTGGTGCGCGTGGCCATGCCGGCCAGCACCGTCTCCGGCGAAGAGACCGCGAAATCGGCCCGGTGATGCTCGCCGACGCCGATGAAATCGATGCCGACCTGATCGGCCAGGACGGCTTCGTCGACGAGATTGCGGATCACCTGCGCATGCGGCAGCGGCTTGCCGTCCGCCCCGTTGGTGACGTCGCCGAAAGTGTCGAGTCCGAATTCCAGGTCCTGTGCCATGATCATCCCGAGGCCGCGACGCGACCCTTTGCCTGCCGGCCATCCCGGCTCCCCGCAGTTAGGGTCGGGGTTGCTGCAGCGCAATTCTCGAGGCGTTGCCCTCACAGCAACAGCCTGTTTGCAGGGCTGCAACCGCCCCGCTTGCAACCGGCCGCCGCTATGCCGATGCTCTGCCGCGCGGCGCTCTCGGCCGCCTCCGAGCCGACGCCATGATCATTCGCCAATTGGTTTATCTCGACGCGCTCGCGCGCGAAAAACATTTCCGCCGCGCGGCCGAGGCCTGCCACGTCTCGCAGCCGACGCTCTCGGCCGCGATCGTGCAGCTCGAGGAAGAGCTCGGCGTGATGATCGTCGAGCGCGGGCGGCGTTTCCAGGGCTTCACCAAGGAAGGCGAGGTCGTGCTCGCCCATGCCCGGCGCATCCTGGCCGAGGCCGAGGTGATGAAGGATTCGATCGCGGAGCTGCGCGAGGGCGTCTCCGGCCGCATCAGGCTCGGCGCGATCCCGACCGCGCTGCCGATGATCGCCCATATCACCGCGCCCTTCTCGGAGCGCTATCCGGCGGTGTCTCTCACCGTGCTGTCGCTGACCTCGCAGGAGATCCAGCAGGGTATCGACGATTTCGAGCTCGATGTCGGACTGACCTATCTCGACAACGAGCCGCTCGACCGGGTGATCTCGAAGCCGATCTATCAGGAATCCTATGTGCTGCTGACGCGCGAGGACGGGCCGTTCGGCGCGCGCGACACCATCACCTGGGCCGAGGCCGCCGAGCAGAAGCTCTGCCTGCTCACAGGCGACATGCAGAACCGGCGCATCATCGACGGCATCTTCCGCTCGGTCGGCACGGCGCCGCGCCCGATGATCGAGACGAACTCGATCTTCAACCTCTGTTCGCATGCCGGCATCCAGGGCGTCTCCAGCATCGTCTCGCTGCAATTGCTGGAATTCTTCGGCGTGCCGCTCGGCACGCGGGCGCTGTCGCTGGTCGAGCCGGAGGCGCAGCGCACGATCGGGCTGATCGTGGCGGACCGGCAGCCGGTGGCGCCGCTCGCGCGCAACCTCCTGATGATGACGAAGCCGGTCACCGATGCCGGGCTCCCACGGCGGCCCATCGTGCGATAGACTTTGCCTATCGTATTAGAAGCGGCGCAGCATTGTGCGGCGCAAAATGGCCTCTCCGGAGAATTTTTGGAGGCTGACAAACCCGCGGTATGGCGGACGCGCACCCATATCGCGTATTTTGATAGCTAAAAACTATCACGCATTCGAAAGAATCGATTTGAAATCATTCCAGTTTCAACCACCCTTCTCCTAACGAGCGTCCGGCGAACCGGGCCTATGGAGGAAAGATGGCGGCTTATCCGGCCTGGGATCAGGACAGTGCGCGCATGATCGTGGCGGGGCTGGCGCATCTGGAAGGCGCCACGCTGCCGATGCTGCACGCCCTTCAGGACGAGTTCGGCTATGTCGATCCGCAGGCCGTGCCGCTGATCGCGGAAGCGCTGAACCTGTCGCGTGCCGAGGTCCATGGCGCGATCTCCTTCTATCACGACTTCAAGACCGCCCCGCAGCCGGCCCGCATCGTTAAGCTCTGCCGGGCCGAGGCCTGCCAAGCGCTGGGTTGCGAGACGGTCGTCAAAGAGCTCTCGGCCAAGCACGGCATCGCGGTCGATGACCATCATGCCGGCGACGCCATTGTCGAAACGGTGTATTGTCTCGGCAATTGCGCGCTCGGGCCCTCGGCCCTGGTCGATGGCGAACTGATCGGGCGCGTCGATGCCGCCCGCATCGCCGGGCTCTGCCAGCACGGAAAGGCGCATTCATGAGCGCCGCACCGGTCCGCATCTTCGTTCCCATCGACGCCGCCGCCCTGTCGGTCGGCGCGGAAGCCGTCGCGCAGGCGATCGCCAGCGAAGCGACGACGCGCGGGCTTTCCGTCGAGATCGTCCGCAACGGCTCGCGCGGGATGCTCTGGCTGGAGCCGCTGGTCGAGGTCGAGACGAACGAGGGCCGCATCGCCTACGGGCCGGTCGCGGCGAAGGACGTCGCGTCGCTGTTCGATGCCGGCTTCGCTTCGGGCGGCGCTCACGCCTTGCGCCTCGGCAAGACCGAAGAACTCGACTGGATGAAGCGCCAGCAGCGGCTCGCCTTCGAGCGCGTCGGCGTCATCGACCCGCTTTCGATCGCCGATTACCGCGCCCATGGCGGCTTCAAGGGGCTGGAGAAGGCGCTGGCGCTCACTGGCGGCGAGATCGTCGAGGCCGTGAAGGCCTCCGGCTTGCGCGGACGCGGCGGCGCGGGCTTCCCGACCGGGATCAAGTGGAAAACCGTCCACGACGCCAAGGCGGAGCAGAAATATATCGTCTGCAATGCCGACGAGGGCGATAGCGGCACCTTTGCCGACCGCATGCTGTTCGAGGGCGACCCCTATCTCGTCATCGAGGGCATGACGATCGCTGCGATCGCGGTCGGGGCGACGCGCGGCTATATCTATCTTCGCTCGGAATATCCGCACGCTCATCGCATGCTCCAGCGCGCGATTCTGAAGGCCGAAGCCGCCGGACTGATCGGCGCCTCGATTCTGGGCTCGGAACACGCCTTCCATCTGGAAGTGCGGCTCGGCGCCGGCGCCTATATCTGCGGCGAGGAGACCTCGCTGCTGGAAAGCCTCGAAGGCAAGCGCGCCATCGTCCGGGCCAAGCCCCCGCTACCGGCGTTGCAGGGCCTGTTCGGCAAGCCGACCGTCGTCAACAACGTGCTCTCCTTCGCCGCCGTGCCGTGGATACTCGACCATGGCGCGCAGGCCTATGCGGATTACGGCATGGGCCGCTCGCGCGGCACGCTGCCGGTGCAGCTCGGCGGCAATGTCAGGCGCGGCGGGCTGATCGAACTCGCCTTCGGCATCAGCTTGCGCGAGATCATCGAGGATATGGGCGGCGGCACGCTGTCCGGCCGGCCGATCCGGGCCGTGCAGGTCGGCGGGCCGCTCGGTGCCTATCTCACGGCCGGGCAGCTCGACGTGCAGATGGACTACGAGGCGCTCGCAGCGATGCGGGCGATGCTCGGCCATGGCGGCATCGTCGTGTTCGACGACAGCGTGGACATGGCCAGGCAGGCCCGCTTCGCCTTCGAATTCTGCGCCAAGGAAAGCTGCGGCAAGTGCACGCCCTGCCGCATCGGCGCGACGCGCGGGGTCGAGACGATGGACCGCATCATCGCCGGCGCTGAGGTTCCCAAGAACATCGCCGTGCTGCGGGATCTCTCGAAGCTGATGACCGACGCCTCGCTCTGCGCCATGGGCGGCCTGACCCCCATGCCGGTGCTGAGCGCGCTCAACCATTTCCCTGAGGATTTCGACCGTCCTCCGCTGCCCCTGGCGGCCGAGTGAGGAGGCCACGATGAGCCTGATCAAGGAAATCGACTACGGCACGCCGATCCGGCTCTCCGAGAAGACGGTGACGCTGACCATCGACGGCCAGAGCGTCACGGTCCCTGCGGGCACCTCGGTGATGGCCGCCGCCATGAGCCTCGGCACCAAGATCCCGAAGCTCTGCGCCACCGACTCGCTCGAACCCTTCGGCTCCTGCCGGCTCTGCCTCGTCGAGATCGAGGGGCGGCGCGGCACGCCTGCCTCCTGCACCACGCCGGCCGAAGAGGGCATGGTCGTCCGCACCCAGTCGGAGAACCTCTCCGGCCTGCGCAAGGGCGTGATGGAGCTCTATATCTCCGACCATCCGCTGGACTGCCTGACCTGCTCGGCCAATGGCGATTGCGAATTGCAGGATATGGCGGGCGCGGTGGGCCTGCGCGAGGTGCGCTACGGCTATGAGGGCGAGAACCACGTCTTCGCCAAGGGCAAGGACGGCCTCGCCAACGAGAACTGGCTCGCGAAGGACACCTCCAACCCGTACTTCACCTACGACCCGTCGAAATGCATCGTCTGCAATCGCTGCGTGCGGGCTTGCGAGGAGGTGCAGGGCACCTTCGCGCTGACGATCACCGGACGCGGCTTCGACTCACGCGTCGCGGCCGGGCCGACCGATTTCCTGGGCTCGGAATGCGTTTCCTGCGGCGCCTGCGTGCAGGCCTGCCCGACCGCGACGCTGATGGAGAACAAGGTCATCGAGCACGGCCAGCCCGAGCATTCGGTGGTGACGACCTGCGCCTATTGCGGCGTCGGCTGCTCGTTCAAGGCGGAGATGCAGGGCGACCGCGTCATCCGCATGGTGCCCTACAAGGACGGCAAGGCGAACGAGGGCCATTCCTGCGTCAAGGGCCGCTTCGCCTGGGGCTATGCGACCCATACCGACCGCATGACCAAGCCGATGATCCGGGCGAAGATCACCGACCCGTGGCGCGAAGTGTCATGGGAAGAGGCGATCACCTACGCGGCCTCCGAATTCAAGCGCATCCAGGCGCAATACGGCCGTGAATCGGTCGGCGCCATCACCTCCTCACGCTGCACCAATGAGGAGGTCTTCCTCGTCCAGAAGCTGGTGCGCGCCGCCTTCCGCAACAACAATGTCGATACCTGCGCCCGCGTCTGCCATTCGCCGACCGGCTATGGCCTCAGGACGACGCTCGGCACCTCGGCCGGCACGCAGGACTTCAAGTCGGTCGCCAAATCCGAC
Organism: Allobosea sp. UNC402CLCol; assembly: GCF_000745475.1. GTDB lineage: Bacteria > Pseudomonadota > Alphaproteobacteria > Rhizobiales > Beijerinckiaceae > Allobosea > Allobosea spartocytisi. The sequence continues at coordinate 18,738 of NZ_JQJJ01000016.1, read as the reverse complement.
GTCATCCTGGTCATCGGAGCCAATCCGACCGACGGCCACCCGGTCTTCGCCTCGCGCATGAAGAAGCGCATCCGCCAGGGCGCGCGCCTGATCGTCGCCGATCCCCGCCGGATCGACATGGTGCAGTCGCCGCATGTGAAGGCGGATTATCACCTGCCCCTGCGCCCCGGCACCAATGTCGCGCTGCTCAATGCGCTCAGCCATGTCGTCGTCACCGAGGGGCTGATCGACGAGGCCTATGTGCGCGAGCGCTGCGATCTCGGCGATTTCGAACACTGGGCCCGTTTCGTCGCCCGCGAGGAGAACTCGCCGGAGATGAGCGAGCAATATACCGGCGTGCCCGCGGCGGATGTCCGCGCCGCAGCGCGGCTCTATGCCACCGGCGGCAATGGCGCGATCTATTACGGGCTCGGCGTCACCGAGCACAGCCAGGGCTCGACCACCGTGATGGCGATGGCCAACCTCGCCATGGCGACCGGCAATATCGGGCGCGACGGCGTCGGCATCAATCCGCTGCGCGGGCAGAACAATGTCCAGGGCTCCTGCGACATGGGCTCCTTCCCGCACGAATTCTCGGGCTATCGCCACGTCTCCGACGACTCGACCCGGCAGGTCTTCGAGATGCTCTGGGGCGTGCCACTCGATCCCGAACAGGGCCTGCGCATCAACAACATGCTGGACGAGGCGGTCGAGGGTACCTTCAAGGGCCTCTATGTCCAGGGCGAAGACATCGCCCAGTCGGACCCCAATACCAAGCATGTCACGGCGGGCCTCGCCTCGATGGAATGCGTCGTCATCCAGGACATCTTCCTGAACGAGACGGCGAAATACGCCCATGTCTTCCTGCCGGGCGCCTCCTTCCTGGAGAAGGATGGCACCTTCACCAATGCCGAACGGCGCATCAACCGCGTGCGGCAGGTCATGGCGCCGCTCGCCGGCAAGGACGAGTGGCAGGTCACGATCGATCTGGCCCGCGCGCTGGGCTACGAGATGGCCTATGGCCATCCCAGCGAGATCATGGACGAGATCGCGCGGCTCACCCCGAGCTTCGCGGGGGTCTCCTATGACAAGCTGGACAAGCTCGGCTCAGTGCAGTGGCCCTGCAACGACAAGGCCCCGACCGGCACGCCCTTGATGCATGTCGACCGCTTCGTGCGCGGCAAGGGCAAGTTCATGATCACCGAATATGTCCCGACCGACGAGCGGACGGGACCGCGCTTCCCGCTGCTGCTCACCACGGGCCGCATCCTCTCGCAATACAATGTCGGCGCGCAGACCCGGCGCACCGAGAACAGCGCCTGGCATGACGAGGACGTGCTGGAAATCCACCCCTTCGACGCCGAAAGCCGCGGCGTCCGCGACGGCGACCTCGTCGCGCTCGCCAGCCGCTCGGGCGACATCGCGCTGCGGGCGGTGATCTCCGAGCGCATGCAGCCGGGCGTGGTTTACACCACCTTCCACCACGCCAAGACCGGCGCCAACGTCATCACGACGGATTATTCGGACTGGGCGACGAACTGCCCGGAATACAAGGTCACCGCCGTCGACGTCCGGCGCACGAACGCTTATTCCGCCTGGCAGGAGAAGAATTTCGAGGAGGACGTGACCTTGCGCCGGATCGCGGAGCGCCTGCCCGATGCCGCGGAATAACCCGCACGCCCAGCCGCCAGCCTCGGCCGCCGTCACGGCGCAGCCGCTGCGCTTCGGCGCGGCGCAGGACGATGCGCGCGAGATCGAGGTCGCGGTCGAGACGCCGATCAACATCGTCTACGGCAACATGCCCTATGCGGTGATGATGGCGAGCCCGTCCGATCTCGAGGATTTCGTCACCGGCTTCAGCCTGACCGAGGGCATCGTGCGCGGCGCGGACGAGATTCGCGGCATCGCTGTGGAGCCGAAGGACGAGGGCGTGATCGTCACGGTCGAGCTGGCGCCGGGCCGCTTCCGCGAGCATCTGGCGCGGCGCCGCAATCTCTCGGGCCGGACCTCCTGCGGTCTCTGCGGGGTCGAGACCATCGAGGAAATTCCGATGGCCGATGCCGCGACGCGGGCTTCACGCGCCGTATCCGCCACGGCGATCGAGGCCGCGCTCGCCGCGCTCGACAAGCACCAGCCGTTGAACCAGCTGACCCGCGCCGTCCATGGCGCCGCCTGGTGCGATGCCTCGGGCGCGATCCTGGCTGCACGCGAGGATGTCGGCCGCCACAACGCGCTCGACAAGCTGATCGGCGCGCGGCTCCGCGCCGGGGCCGATGCCGGCGAGGGCTTCCTGCTCGTCACCAGCCGCGCCTCCTTCGAGATGGTCGAGAAGGCCGCGATCTTCGGCGCGGGAACGCTGGTCGCGATCTCCGCGCCGACCTCGCTCGCGATCGAGCGGGCCCGGCATCTCGGCCTGACGCTGGCCGCCGTGGCACGGCGCGACGGCTGCATCGTCTTCACCGGGGCGCTCGCGCCGAAGCCTGAGACGATCGCCCGATGACGGAGGCTGGCCTGACCACCGATCACCACGCCGAGAACGTCGAGAAGCTCCGGCGCATGGCCGGGCAGATCGCCGATTTCTTCAAGGCCTATCCGGAGGCGGAGGCGGCCGCCTCCGTCGCCGACCATATCAACCAGTTCTGGACCGGACGCATGCGCGGCGACTTCCTCGCCGCCTTCGCCGACCGGCCGGAGGACCTCACGCCCCTGCTGCGGCAAGCCCTGCCGAAGATCAGGCCGGGGCGCGGAGGTTAGCAGCCAGACGCCGGTCCTGCCGGCGACAAGAGATGACAACGAGCTGGGACCCTACCCGGCCCGAACGGCGAAGCCATGGGGAAAGGAACCGGGGAATGAGTGTCGCACAGGATATCGGACAGGTCGGGGGCGGCATCGGCCTGCTCGACCGTGAACGGACCATCGCCAAGGCCGGCTTCAACCGCTGGCTGGTGCCGCCGGCTGCGCTCTGCATCCATCTGTGCATCGGCATGGCCTATGGCTTCTCGGTGTTCTGGCTGCCGCTGAGCCAGGCGATCGGCATCACCAAGCCCGTCGCCTGCGCCGCGGATGTCGGCCTGATCGGTTCCCTGTTCACCACCGCCTGCGACTGGAAGGTCGCCGATCTCGGCTGGATGTACACGCTGTTCTTCGTCCTGCTCGGTTCGTCCGCTGCGATCTGGGGCGGCTGGCTCGAACGGGTCGGTCCGCGCAAGGCGGCCTTCGTCTCGACGCTGTGCTGGTGCGGCGGCCTGCTGGTCTCGGCGCTCGGCGTCTACACGCACCAGCTCTGGCTGATGTGGCTCGGCTCCGGCGTGATCGGCGGCATCGGCCTTGGCCTCGGCTACATCTCGCCGGTCTCGACCCTGGTGAAATGGTTCCCGGACCGGCGCGGCATGGCCACCGGCATGGCGATCATGGGCTTCGGCGGCGGCGCGATGATCGGTTCGCCGCTGGCGGACATGCTGATGAACACCTTCAAGACCCCGGCCTCGGTCGGCGTCTGGCAGACCTTCGTCGCGATGGCCGCGATCTATTTCGTCTTCATGATGGCCGGCACCTTCGGCTACCGCGTGCCGCCGGCGAACTGGCGCCCGGAGGGCTGGACGCCCCCGGCGACGCAGAACGCGATGATCACCTCCGGCCATGTCCATCTCCAGAACGCGCACAAGACGCCGCAGTTCTGGCTGATCTGGGCGGTGCTCTGCCTCAACGTCTCCGCCGGCATCGGCGTGCTCGGCATGGCCTCGCCCATGTTGCAGGAGATTTTCGCGGGTTCGCTGATCGGCAAGCCGGAGATCGGCTTCGCCGCGCTCGACGCCGGGCAGAAGACGCAGATCGCCACGATCGCGGCGGCCTTCGTCGGCCTGCTCTCGCTGTTCAACATCGCCGGGCGCTTCTTCTGGGCCTCGCTCTCGGACAAGCTCGGCCGCAAGCTGACCTATGCCACCTTCTTCGGGCTCGGCATCCTGCTCTACGCGCTTTCGCCCTGGGCGGCGCATGCCGGGTCGCTGGCGCTCTTCGTCGGCTTCTTCTGCATCATCCTGTCGATGTATGGCGGCGGCTTCGCCACGGTTCCGGCCTATCTCGCCGACATGTTCGGGACGCAGTTCGTCGGCGCCATCCATGGCCGCCTGCTGACGGCGTGGTCGACTGCCGGCATCATCGGCCCTGTCGTGGTGAACTATATCCGCGAGGCGCAGATCAATGCCGGCGTGCCGCGCGCGCAGGTCTATGACCGCACCATGTACATCCTCGCCGGCATGCTGGTGCTCGGCTTCCTCTGCAACCTGCTGATCCGCCCGGTCGCGGCGAAGTGGTTCATGAAGGATGCCGAGGTCGCGGCGCTGCAGGCCCGCACGGCCAATGCCAATGCGACCGCGCATTACGGCTCCTACGGCATCGGCAAGGGCGGTGTTGACGGCACGGCCCTGCTCGCCTGGGCCGTCGTCGGCCTGCCGATCGCCTGGGGCGTCTGGATCACGCTGTCGAAGTCGCTGGCGCTGTTCCGCTAGGCGGAGTTCGGCGGAGCCATGACGCGAAGCCCGCATCGGCAGACCGGTGCGGGCTTCGCCGTTCCCGGCTCGTCGTCATCTGTCCCGACAATGAACCTGCTAGGCTCTCGCCCGTTGTGGAAAGGCGGCCTCCCCGGATGCCGCCATCCAGCTTCGATCACGAGAGGAGACAGCGTCATGGCGATCAACAAGACCGGCTCGGCCCATTGGGAAGGCGGCATCAAGGACGGCAAGGGCGCGATCTCGACGCAGACAGGCTCGCTCAAGGACTATCCTTACGGCTTCGCCAGCCGCTTCGAGGGCAAGCCCGGCAGCAATCCGGAAGAATTGCTCGGCGCGGCGCATGCCGCCTGCTTCACCATGGCGCTGTCGCTGATCCTCGGCGAAGCCAAGCTGACCGCCGAGGCGCTCGACACCACGGCGCAGGTGACGCTCGACAAGCTCGACGACGGCTACGCCATCACCGCGATCCATCTCACCCTCAAGGGCAAGGTGCCCGGCGCCGACCAGGCGACCTTCCAGTCGCTGGCCGACAAGGCCAAGGCCGGCTGCCCGGTCTCCAAGGTGCTGAAGGCGCCGATCACGCTGGACGCGACGCTGGTGAGCTGACGCCTCAGGCGAAGTGGCAGGACACCTCGACGCCGTCGATCAGCCGCAACTCCGGCCGTTCGGCCCGGCAGCGATCGGCGGCGCGTGAGCAGCGCGGGTTGAAGCTGCAGCCCGGCGGCGGGTCGATCGGGCTCGGCACCTCGCCCGACATCGGCCGGCGTTCGCGGTTCGGCCGCTCGACATCGGGAATCGTGTCGAGCAGCAGCCGGGTATAGGGGTGGCGCGGCCGGCTGAAGACCTCCTCGGCCGGCCCCGCCTCGACCAAGCGGCCGAGATACATGATGGCGAGATCGTCCGACATGTGCCTGACGACCGAAAGATTGTGGCTGATGAAGAGATAGGTCAGCCCCAGTTCCTTCTGCAGCTTGACCATCAGATTGAGGATCTGCGCCTGCACGGAGACGTCGAGCGCCGAGGTCGGCTCGTCGCAGACGAGGAAATCGGCTTCGGTGGCGAGGGCGCGGGCAATCGAGATGCGCTGGCGCTGGCCGCCGGAGAAGGCATGCGGGTAGCGGCTCGCATCGCTGCGCGACAGGCCGACGATCTCCAGCAGGTCGCCGACACGGTCTTTCGTGCTCGCGGCGTCCGGCCGCAGCTTCAATTCGCGGATCGGCTCGGCGATGATGTCGCCGACGCGCCAGCGCGGGTTGAGCGAGGCATAGGGGTCCTGGAAGATCATCTGCACGCGCGGCGGGCCGATGGTGCCATCGGCACGGCGGATGTCGCGGAAGTTCAGCATCCCCTGCGTCGGGCGCTGGAGGCCGACGACCATGCGCGCCAGGGTCGACTTCCCGCAGCCGGATTCGCCGACGATGCTGAAGGTCGTGCCGCGCCTGACCGTGAAGGAGACGTTTTCGACGGCACGCAGGATGCGGCGCGGCTGCTTCGAGAACAGCCGCGAGAGCGTCGGCGCCGAGACGTCGAAGCGGCAGGAGGCCGAGGCGACATCGAGGATGATGTCGTCCATGGTCGCCGTAGCGGTGGTCGCGATCTCCGGCACGGCCTGCCCTCGTTCGAGCGTGGTCACGGTATCACGCATGGGCCAACTCCTGCAGCGGGAAGTGGCAGGCCGCCGCATGGGCGACCGGCGGAAGGCCCGGCTTGTGCTCGCGGCAGACGCCCTCCGCCCGGCCGCAGCGCGGGTTGAAGGCGCAGCCCGGCGGAATGGCGTTGAGCCGCGGCATGGCGCCGTCGATCTGGTTGAGCTGCGCATGCCGGGCATGGACGCTCGGGATCGAGGCCATCAGCCCGGCCGTGTAGGGGTGGCGCGGGCGGCGCACGACCTCCTCGACCGGGCCGATCTCGACGATGCGGCCGGCATACATCACCGCGACGCGATCGGCGGTTTCGGCGATGACGCCCATATCATGCGTCACCAGCATGATGGACGTGCCGTGCTCGCGGCAGAGCCGCTTCAGCAGCGTGGTGATCTGCGCCTGAATGGAGACGTCGAGCGCGGTCGTCGGCTCGTCGGCGATGATCAGCACCGGCTCGGCGCAGAGCGCGAGCGCGATGACGACGCGCTGGCGCATGCCGCCGGAGAACTGGTGCGGGTAATGGTCGATGCGCATCTCGGCGGCGGGGATGCCGACCTCCTTGAGCAGGTCGAGCGCTCGCCTGCGCGCCTCCGCCTTGCCGACCGGCAGATGGGTGGTGATGGTCTCGACGAGCTGGTCGCCGACCGTGAGCAGCGGGTGCAGCGAGGTCAACGGGTCCTGGAAGATCGCGCCGATGCGACGGCCGCGCAGGCGGCGCATTTTTTCCGCCGGCAGATTGTCGATGCGCTGCCCTTCCAGCCTGATCTCGCCGCCGGCGATGCGGCCGGGCGGATCGAGCAGGCCGATCACCGCCGTGCCGGTCAGAGATTTGCCGGCGCCGGACTCGCCGACCACGCCGAGGATCTCTCCCGGCGCGATGTCGAAGGAGACGCCGTCCAGCGCCGTCAGCGGGCCGTGGCGGCCGTCGAAGACGATGCGCAGGTCGCGCACGGAGAGCAAAGGCGCGGCGGCGGATGCGGTCATGCGATGGCCTCGCTGCGTTCGATGGCGTAGCTCGACGAGAAGATCTCGCTCATCGGCGGGTGTCCGAGAGTGCGTTCGGGATAGCGCGCCATCAGCCCCTCGAACTGGGCCTGGGCGCGGGCGTTGTCGGCGGCCTCGTCGATGCCGGGGATGATGTGGTTTTCCATGACGAAGCAGCCGTCGATCACCACGGTCGAGACGTCGCGGCCATGGCCGGTCAGCATCATCGTCTGGATGGGGTCGATGACCTGCCCGCTATGGGGCCGGTCGAGCTCGAAGACGGTGATGTCGGCGCAGGCGCCCGGCTGGAGCCGGCCGAGATCGGGCCGCCGCAGCGCGTCGGCGCCGCCGATGGTCGCGGCATCGTAATAATCCTCGGAGCGCACGGCGCCGGCATTGCCGGCCATGGTGCGGGCGAGGATCATGCCGATCTGCAGGTTCATGATCATATCGGGCGGGCTCGTATCCGTGCCCATGGCGATGTTGAGCCCCATCGCGCGGTAGCGGCCGAAATGATCGATGGCATTGCCGTGCCGGCCCGAGACCAGCGGGCAATGGACGATGCTCGCGCCGGAATCGCGGATGATCTCGAGATCGCGGCCGGGCCGGTCGACGAGCCGGCTGCCGGAGACGACGGTGCCGTGCGGCAGGAGGCAGCGCTCGCCGAGGAAGCCGAGGCTCTCCAGCCATTCCGGCGGGCTCATGCCGTGCTGGGCGAGGACGAGGTCGTATTCGATCTTCGACTGGCAGCAATGCAGCCTGACGGGAATACCGAGCTCGCGCGAGGCTGCGGCCGTGCGGCGCAAGAGCTCCGCCGTCGAGGTCTCGATGCGGTCCGGCGCGAGCATGGCACGGATCAGACCGCCGGCGGCGCCTTCATGGCGTTTCGCGAAATCGATCGCGGCGTCGAGCTCGGCGAGGCCGCGCGCCTCGTCGTAATGGGTGACGATGCGGCCGTCTTCCTCGACCAGCTGGTTGCCGGTGCGATAGGCCGGGCCGAGATAGGCGCGCAGACCGAGATCTGCCGCGGCTTCAGCGGCATCCTCGAACTCCTGCACCGTCTCGCCCCAGGCGCGGTAGAACAGCGAGGCGATCGGCAGCGCCGTGGTGATGCCGTTGCGGATCAGGGACGCGAAGGCGTGCTTCTTCTGGAAGGCCAGCTCCTCGCGGCTGTACATCTCGTAAGGTCCGGCCTCGAGATAGCTGCGCGGCCAGACACGGCCCTTCTTCCAGGCCGGCTGGTTGTCGTAGCCGAGGATGGTGGTGTCGAGATCGGAAAGCGCGTCGCAATCGACGAAGCCCGGCCCGATCAGGGCGTTGCCGTAGTCGACGCGTCTGCTGACCTCGCCGGGAAAGCCATGGCCGACGAAGACGATCCTGCCATCCTCGAAGACCACCTCGCCGTTCTCGTAGAGGCGATGGCGGCCGTCCTTGTGGCCGACGACCCAGCGCGCCGCCATGAGGATGCGGCCTTCGGGGCGCTTTGCCGGCTTGAGGCTCACGGCGCGGTCCTGACCGAAACGCCGTCGCGGGCGACGATCTTGCCGTGCTTGACGACGCGGCGCTTTGGAGAGCGGGTGACGACCGCCTCGGCCAGCGTCTCGCCCGGCAGGATGACGAAATCCGCAGCCTTGCCCTCGGCCAGCCCGTAGTCGGCGATCTCCATCACCTGCGCGCCGCCGAGCGTACAGACATCGAGCGCGATCCTGAGCTCGTCGTCGCGGCGGAAATTGTTGCGCAGGCCGACGAACATCGCCCGCTCCAGCATGTCGGCATTGCCATAGGGGCCCCAGGTGTCGCGGATGCCGTCCGAGCCTGAGCAGACGCGCACGCCGGCCTCGACCAGCTTCTTCACCGGCGGAGCGGCGCTGCGCGAGGGGGCGGTGGTCATGATCGCGATGTCGAGTTCGGCGAGCTGCGCGATCAGCGGATCGACCAGCGCAGGATCGGGTGAGCCCAGGCAGAAGGCGTGGCTGATCGTGACCTTGCCCTGCATGCCGAGCGCGCGGGTGCGCTCGATGATCAGCTCCGTCGAGAAGGCGCCCATCTCGCCGGGCTCGTGCAGATGGATGTCGAGCGGCTTGCCATATGTCTGGCAGAGCGCGAAGACGGCATCGAGATGCCCCTTGGGGTCGCGGTCGATGCCGCAGGGATCGAGGCCGCCGACGATCTCGCAGCCGGCCTTCATCGCCTGGTCCATCAATTCCAACGTGCCGGGACGGCGCAGCAGGCCCGATTGCGGGAAGGCGACGAGCTCGATGTCGACGATGTCGCGGTAGTCGTCGCGGGTCTTCATCACGCCCTCGACGCCCCAGAGCCCGTGCTCGGTGTCAACGTCGACATGGCTGCGGATATGGGTCGTGCCCATCAGCGAGGACTGGATCGACTGCCGGGCCGACTGGCGCGCCGGCTCGATATCCAGCCGCTTCTTGCTCTCGCGCTCATTGTCGATCTTGTCGAGCAGCTTCGGGCCGACCTCGTTGACGTACCAGGGCTGGCCCCAGAGGCTCTTGTCGAGATGGGTGTGCGCCTCGACGAGGCCGGGGATGACGATCTCGCCGCGCCCATGCTCGACCGCCACGCCGGCCGGCGCGGCGATGTCCTTCGCCATGCGGGCGATGCGGCCGTTCTCGATGAGGATGTCGAGGGCAGCACCGGCGTTCGGGCGGACATTCTTGAGCAGCAGGGAGGCGGTCATATCAGGCATTTCCTCGTGGTTTCTTGTCAGCGAAGTTTCGGATTCAGCGCATCGCGCAGCCAGTCGCCGAGCAGGTTGACCGAGAGCACGATCAGCCCGAGCTGCAGCGAGGGGAACACGACGAGCCACCAGGAGCCGGAGAACAGGTACTGGTTGCCGATGCGGATCAGCGTGCCCAGCGAAGGCTGGGTGATCGGCATGCCCACCCCCAGGAAGGAGAGCGTCGCCTCAGAAAGGATGGCGAGGCCGAGATTGAGCGTCGCCGCGACCATGACCGGCGTCAGCGTGTTCGGCAGGATGTGCCAGAGCATGATGCGCGTCGCCGGCACGCGGATGATGCGGGCGGCCAGCACATATTCCTTGCGGCGCTCGACCATGGTCGAGGCGCGCACGGTGCGGGCATACTGCACCCAGTTGGTCAGCGAGATCGCAAGCACCAGCACCATCGCGGCGAAGGGGTCGCGCAGTTCCGGCGGCAGCAGGCCGCGGAACACCGCCGAGACCAGGATCGCCATCAAGAGCGTCGGAATCGACAGCACGGTATCCCCGAGGCGCATCAGCAGATTGTCGATGCGCCCGCCATGGAAGCCGGCGACGAGCCCGACGGACACGCCGATCAGCATCGAGACGACCACGGCGGAAAAGCCGATGATCAGCGAGATGCGCGAGCCGTAGAGGATGGCGGAGAGCACGTCTCGGCCCTGCGGGTCGGTGCCGAGCAGGAAGGGCCATTCGCCGCCCTCCTGCCAGATCGGCGGGATCTCGGCCTTGTCGATGAAGATCTGCGAGAGATCATAGGGGTTCTGCGCCGCGATCAGCGGGGCCAGGAAGGCCGTGACGATGAGCAGCGTCAGCACCAGCGCCGAGATCCAGGCGGCGGGCGTCTTGCGGAAGCTCCAGCCGATGTCGCTGTCGAGAAAGCGCCGGATGCGGCCAGGTTTGGCATCGGCAGGTTTGGCGACGGTCGCGACGGTTTCAGCGGGCATTGGCGGCTCCCGAGAGCGCGTCCTCGCGCAGGCGCGGATCGACCCAGGCATAGGTCAGGTCGACCAGGGTGTTCAGCGCGACGAAGATGAAGGAGACGATGATCAGATAGGCCGCCATCACCGGGATATCGACGAAGGTGACGGCCTGGACGAAGAGCATGCCCATGCCCGGCCACTGGAACACCGTCTCGGTGACCAGGGCGAAGGCGATGAGGTTACCGATCTGCAGGCCGGTGACGGTGATGACCGGCATCAGGCAGTTGCGCAGCGCATGGCCGAAATGGATCGAGCGGGCCGGCAGGCCGCGTGCCCTCGCGAAGCGGATGAAATCGGTGCGCATGGTCTCGAGCATCTCGGCCCGCACCAGCCGCATCACCAGCGTGATCTGGAAGAGCGAGAGGGTAATGCCGGGCAGGATCAGCGCCTTGCGCCCCGACGGCGTCAGGAAACCAGTGCTCCACCAGCCGAGCTTCACCACCTCGCCGCGGCCGAAGGCCGGCAGCCATTGCAGCGTCACCGAGAAGACGAGGATCAGCATGATGCCGAGCGCGAAGCTCGGCAGCGAGACGCCGAGCACCGAGCCGAATTGCAGCGCCTTGGCGAGGAGGCTTTCTCGTCGGATGGCGGTGTAGACCCCGAGCGGGATACCGAGGGCGAGCGACAGGAAGGTCGCGACCAGGACGAGCTCGAAGGTCGCCGGGAAGCGCTCCGAGATGAGCGCGAAGACATCCTGCTGATTGCGGTAGGAGATGCCGAAATCGCCCTGGGCCGCGTTCTTCACGAAGGTCGCGAATTGCAGCACGAAGCCTTTGTCGAGACCGAGGCGGGTCCGCAATTCGTCGCGCTGCTGCTGGCTCGCCTGCTCGTTCAGCATCAGTTCGACGGGATCGCCGACGAAGCGGAAGCTCAGGAAGGCGAGGAAGGCCACGGCGAGCATGACGCCGGCGGCATTCAGGAAGCGCTTGAGGAGGAAGGCCGGCATGGGCGGCTCCTGGGTTCCGGCGGCATTCCCGGGCTTCGCGTTGGCGAAGACCCGGGAAGCTCAGGCGGATGAAGGGCTCGTTTCCGAGATGGCCGGGTCAAGCCCGGCCACGACGGCGGCGGTTCAGCCTCATTTCAGCTTGGTCAGCCACAGGCGCGGCTTGTTGTCGGAGGCCTGCACCATGGTCTCGACATTGGCACGCATCGCCCAGGCCATCGGCTGCTGGTGCAGCGGGATGAACAGGGTCTGCTCCTTCACCAGCTTGAGCGCCTGCTTCATCAATTCGATGCGTTTGGCGTTGTCGAGCTCGACGCCGGCCTTGTCGATCAGCGCGTCGACCTTCGGATCGCCCCAGTTGCCCCAGTTGAACACGCCGGCCGTGCCGGTCCTGGAGTGGATCACCTGCACGAGCAGGGAATAGGCGTCGATCATCGGCTCGTTGGCCCAGCCGAAGGAGAGGACGTCGAAATCGCCCTTGGTGCGCTTCGGCGTCTGCTGGGCGCGCGGCGCCATGCTGAGATTGGGCTTGAAGCCGGCGCGCGACCACATCGAGGCGACCGCCTGGCAGAACTCCTCCTCATTGACCAGCGAATCGCTCTGGCAATTCATCTGGAAGGAGAAGCCGTTGGGATAGCCGGCCTCGGTGAGCAGCTTCTTGGCGGCGTTCAGGTCGAAGGGCGGACGCTCGTCCTGCGACGGCTCATAGCCCGGGATGGCGGGCGCGATGAGCGCGCCGGTGTTGCGCGAGAGGCCGCGCATGGCGCGCTTCTGGACCGCATCGATGTCGATGGCGCGATAGAGCGCCTCGCGCACCCGGATGTCCTGGAAGGGATTCTTGCCCTTCACATCGCTCTCGAAGAGCTGGTCCTTGAGATTGAAGGCGAAGAAGACCGAGCGCAATTCGTTGGTCTGCATCACCTTGACGTCGGACGACGCCTTGAGGCGCGGCAGATCCTGCAGCGGCGCGACATTGGTGTAGTCGATCTCGCCCGACAGCAGCGCCGCGACGCGGGTCGAGGCCGAGGCAATCGGGACGAACTCGATGCGGTCGATATTGTGCTGCGGCTTGTCCCACCAGCCCTGATTCCTGACGAAGATCGTCTTGGCGTCGGGCTGGCGGCTCTCGATCGAGAAGGGGCCGGTGCCGTTGGCGTGGTCGGTGGGATAGCCGGTGACGCCCTTGCCGACATCGGTCGGCTTCAGCGCGTTGTGCTCCTCCAGCCACTTCTTGTCGAAGATGAAGATGTTGGTGAGGTCGTTGAGCAGCAGCGGATAGGGACCGTCGACCTCGATCTCGACGGTGTGGTCGTCGATCTTTTTCGAGGATTTATAGGCCGGCAGATTGCCCTTCAGCGGCGAGGCGGCATCCGAGACGCGGGCGAGCGAGGCGATGACGTCGTCGGCCGTGAAGGGGTCGCCATTGTGAAAGGTCACGCCCTTGCGCAGATGGAAGCGCCAGACCGTCGGCGACACCGTCTCCCAGGACTCGGCCAGCGCCGGCTCGATCTTGAGGTCGCCGGTGTAGCGCACCAACCCTTCATAGACGTGGTTCAGGACCGACAGCGTGAAGGTCTCGCCGAAGGAATAGGGATCGAGCGAGGCGATCTCGCGACCCGCACCCCATTTCAGCGTCTTCGCCTCCGCCGCGCCGCTCAGCGCGAAAGCGGCAACAGCCGCCAGCAACCAGGCCTTCTTCATCGACACTCTCCCCTTTTCATTCGGCGCAGCCCGGAACGAAGCCACGCGGTCGTCACTGCCACCTCTGTGCGCATCGTGGCGTTTTTCGCGCCATCTCGTGTGCGATTAATGTTCAGTCTTGCATACGATTGTTTGATCGTATTGTATGCGATTATTGAACACAAGCGCAAACTGGAACGGAGCCCCGTCTCGTGACATTGACGGTCCCCAGCAAGGTCAGACCAAAGCGAGGACAGGCCGATATGGGCGAGTCACGGCTGCCGGGATTGCGTGCGCAATCCGTCTACAGGGCGCTTCGGCGCGCGATCATCGAACAGGCGCTGAAACCGGGCATGAAGCTGCCCGAGGATTCGATCGGCGAGCAGCTCGGAGTCAGCCGCACGCTGGTGCGGGAGGCCTTCAACCGCCTTTCGGTGGAAGGGCTGGTCGAGCTTACGCCGAACAAGGGCGCCTCCGTCGCCTATCCGACGCTGGAGGAGGCGCGCGACGTCTTCGAGGTCCGGCGCGGGCTCGAGCGGCTCGTCGCCGAGAACCTCGCCGGGCGGTTGACCGCCGCGCAGGCGGCCGAGCTGGAAGCTCATGTCCGGCAGGAAGAAAAGGCGCATGGGCAGGACGGGCCGGAATCGATCCGCCTGTCCGGCGAGTTCCATATCAAGCTCGCCGAGATGACCGGCAACGCCCTGCTGCTGCGCTATGTGCAGGAATCCTCGTCGCGCTGCTCGCTGATCCTGGCGATCTACGGCCGGCCGCATTCCTCGGAATGCGCCGTCTCCGAACACCGCCAGCTGATCGAGGCCCTGCGCGACGGCGACGCCGCCCGCGCCGCCGACCTGATGGACCATCACCTGCGCGCCGTCGTCACCCGCGCGCTGCTGACACCCCGCATCGAGCGCGACATCCGCGACGTGCTCGCCCCCTATGCCCTGAGCGAAGGACTGACTCCATCATGACAGCGACGCCGGCCGTGCAGCCGCGGGCCGAGGAAGCCCCCGGCATCGTCACCTTCGATTTCGCGCAGCTGACGCCGCGCGAACGCTACAAGCTGCTGATCGGCGCCGTGGTGCCGCGGCCGATCGCGCTGGTGACGACGGTCGATGCGCAGGGCACGGTCAATGCCGCGCCCTTCTCCTTCTTCAACTGCCTCTCCGCCGATCCTGCGATCCTGGCTCTCGGCGTCGAATACCGCCCGACCGGCGCGCAGAAGGATACCGGCCGCAACATCCGGGAGACGCTGGCCTTCACCGTCAACATCGTCTCCGACGCGCTGGTCGCCGGCATGAACATCTGCGCCGTGCCCTTCGAGCCCGGCACGGACGAACTCGCCGAGGCCGGCCTCACCGCCATGCCCGGCATCAAGGTGCCCTGTCCCTGGATCGGCCAGGCGCCGGCCGCCTTCGAATGCCGCCACCACACCACGCTCGGCATCGGCAGCTCGCGCGAGATCATCCTGGGCGAGATCGTCTATGCGCATTTCCGCGGCGATACCGTCGACGAACGCCTGCATGTCGACCCCGTCGCGCTCGACGCCGTCGGCCGCATGGGCGGCCATGGCTACGCGACGACGCGGGATTATTTCGATCTGCCGACCATGCCGCTCGCGACCTGGCGGACCGATCCGGACGCCGCGAATCGACGAGACTGACCTGCCGGTGCTGCGGCGAAGCGCAGCTTCGCCATGCAACAGGCGCGCAACGGTTAGTCCTCCACCTATCGACCTTGCATTTATCGCATCCCGCCCCTCGCGCTCACGCCATGGCGGGCTCCGCCCGCATGGGTCATCCTGACCTGACGTGACGGCAGCGCCCTTCGGAGCGCAGCCGAAGAACAGCGGGGCGATGCACCGCGACAGGGGGAAGGCGGAACCATGGCGGCGCAGCCGCGCCATTGCTGCGCGGCACGGGGCCATGCCCGTTGGGTGACGACATGACGACGACAAGCGAGATCATCGACTTCCGGGCCGAGACGGATGACGGAGCCACGCTCCATTGCTTCCGCGAGGGCCATGGCCAGCCGCTGCTGCTGGTCAGCGGCCTCAGCGGCACCGCCGGATTCTGGACGAACATCGCCGCGACGCTCGGGCGCTCCTTCGAGATCATCCGCTTCGACCAGCGCGGCATCGGCGGCAGCAGCCGCGGCGAGGCGCCCTGCGACATCGAGAGGCTCGCCCGCGACGGCCTCGCCGTGCTCGACGCGGCCGGGCTCGACCGGGCCGTCGTGCTCGGCCATTCGACCGGCGGCTGCATCGCGCAGGGGATGGCAAAGCTTGCGCCCGGCCGGTTCGACGGGCTCATCCTCAGCGGAAGCTGGCTCAAGGCCTGCCGCTACATGACCGCCCTGTTCGGTGCCCGGCGCGCCATCCTCGACTGCGCTCCGCAGGGCTTCGCCGCCCTGTCCGTGCTCAGCGCCTACCAGCCTCGCTGGATCGAGGCGAACTGGCACATCTATGACGACGCAATCGAGGCCGCGCCGGTGAGCGACCACGCCCGGACCGTGATGCGCGAACGCATCGACGCACTGCTCGCTTTCGACGGCACCGCGGATATCGAAGCCCTGCCGATGCCGATCCTGGTGATGGGGGCGCGGGACGACATGGTCGTGCCGGTCTACCATCAGGAGGCGCTGGCCGCCGCCCTGCCCGGCTGCCGCCGCTCGATCATGGAAACCGGCGGACATCTCTTCCCGGTGTCGCGCCCGGACATCTTCACCGCCTCCGTGGCGGAATGGATCGGCGAGCTCTGAGCGCACCGCCCGCCCGGCCGCGTCGAAAGGACCCATATCGGCCCGGCGCCGGCCCACGCTAAACCGGAACCGTTCCAAGGAAGACCCGGGCCGCAAGCCGGGCCCCGAAAGACGAGACCCATGCGCGCCGTTCTGCCCCGCCTCCTCGCTGTATCCTTCCTGACCTCATCGCTTCTGGCCCTGCCGCTCCTCGCCCATCCCGCCGCCGCGCAGGATCTCGAGGCCGGCCAGCGCTCCTTCAACAAATGCCGGGCCTGCCACCAGATCGGCGAGGGCGCGCGCAATCTCGTCGGGCCCGAGCTCAACGGCGTGATCGGCCGGCATTCCGGCGCGGCCGAGGGCTACAGCTACTCCAACGCCAACAAGAATTCCGGCCTGACCTGGGACGAGGCGACCTTCGCGGATTACATCAAGGATCCCAAGGCGAAGATCCCCGGCACCAAGATGATCTTCGCCGGCATCCGCAGCGAGAAGGAGATCCAGGACCTGATCGCCTTCCTCAAGCAGTTCGACAAGGACGGCAAGAAGCTCTGACGGCGCCCCTCGCCGCACAGCTCTCCGATCAGCCCCTGTCTTGCACGACGCCACGGCAGGCGGCGCCGGACAAAAACGACGGCATGCGCTCAGATCAGGGCCGGTAATCCCCCGGCCATGACAGAACGCCTCTTCCATTTTCGCGATTGGATGCAATATTTATTCGCTCCGGCGGATCATCGCGATTCGGGAGCCGGAGAAATGTGCTGCCTAGGAAAGGTCTCCACGCACCGATGAAGAAGGCCAAGCGGAAAACGGGAGAGAAGCGGTCGCAGATCGCCGCTGTGCCGATCCGCCGCGCCGCCGACGGTTCGATGGAGATCCTGCTCGTGACCTCGCGGACGACGCGCCGCTGGATCGTGCCGAAGGGCTGGCCGATCAAGGGCCTCAAGGACCACGACGCCGCTGCGCGCGAGGCTTATGAGGAAGCCGGCGTGATCGGCCGCATCGGCCATGAGCCGGCCGGGCGCTACAGCTACTGGAAGCGGATGAGCGACCATTTCGCACTCTGCGAGGTGAAGCTCTATCTGCTGACGGTCGAGAAGCAGCTCGGCAGCTTCCGCGAGCAGCACCAGCGCGACCTGCACTGGTTCAAGCTCGCCGACGCCGCCGACATCGTCGACGAGCCCGAGCTCAGCACCGCCATCCGCAAGCTGGAGACGCTGCCTGCCCTGGCGGCATGAAAGCCCGCGGCGATCGCCCCCGAATGACAGCGCCGAGACCTGACGATTACTGGCGCATTCAACGAAAATGACGTAGCGTCACCATCCGGAACAAAGAAAAGCGGAGGCCGGCAATGCCCGACCAGACGCGCCATGACGCATGGCAGGCCGGCGAGACTGACGAGCGCTTCATGGCGCGCTGGAGCCGGGAGCTGGCGCCGCGCTTCATCGACTGGCTGAACCCCCTGCCCGGCTTCGAATGGCTCGAGGTCGGCTGCGGCAGCGGCGCGCTCACCGAGGCGCTGCTCGGCCTGACCGTGCCGGTCAGCGTCGTCGCGATCGACCCCTCGGAGGACCTCCTGGCGCTAGCGCGCGAGCACATCACCAATCCCCGCGCCAGCTTCCGCAAGGGCAGCGCCGAGGCCCTGCCGGTGGCGAATACAAGCTGCGACGCCGTCGGCTCCGGGCTGGTGCTCGATATCGTGCCGGACCGGGCGAAGGCGCTGGCGGAGATGCGCCGGGTGGTGCGGCCGCGCGGGCTGATCTGCTTCTATGTCTGGGATTATCCGGGCGGCGGGGTGCAGTTCCTGCGCGCCTTCTGGAGCGCCGCGACCGCGCTCGACCCGCAAGCCGCCGATCTCGGCGAGGACCGGCGTTTCCCCTTCTGCACCCAGGAGGGGCTGACCGGGCTCGCGCTCGCCGCCGGGCTCACCGACGTCACCTGCGCGCCGATCACGATCCCGACCGTGTTCCGCGACTTCGCGGATTTCTGGCAACCCTTCGCGCTCGGCACCGGGCCGGCTGCGGCCTATTACGCCGGCCTGGCGCCGGCGGCGCGCGAGTCCCTGCGGCAGAGGCTGCGGGACAGGCTGCCGATCGCCGAGGACGGCACGATCACGCTGGAGGCGCGCGCCTGGGCGGTGCAGGGCATCTCGCCCTGAGAGGGCGGCATGGCCGATGCCTGCCACGCAAGCCGAACCTGCCGCGCGAGCCAAAACCCCGCCCGCCTTGCGGCGTTCGTTCGCGAGCGAGGGGCAGCGGAGCGCCGCGAGGCGCGGTTGGGTATCAGGCCGCTTCCATTGAGCCAGGATGCGGCGCGGAGGGATTGAGCCACCCTCCGCACGCCCCGTGGCGCTCCGCTTATCGGCGTTCTTAAGTCTCCGGGCCGCGCTTACCGGGCCTGCAGCCATCCTTCGCCGCGAGCCCTTTCGACGCCAGTTCGGCTCAGCGCCTTGTCGCGTCTACTCGGGCATGGGACGAAGGCGTGATGCCATCGGCCGTTCCCAGCGAGCTCCTCGCACAGGGATCGTAGTGTCCCCAGG
>NZ_JQJJ01000015.1 GCF_000745475.1 Allobosea sp. UNC402CLCol | reverse complement strand
AGACAGGCGGCTGTTCACGTCGAAGTCGCTGCGGCTGTAGCCGGCAACGACGCCGAAGCGCAGATTGTCGAAGACCGCCGCATCGGCGCCGACGAGGAAGCCGCCGGTCGAGCGCTTCAGCCTCGCGGCATTGCCGTCGCTATCGGTCCGGCCCCATGAGCCATAGCCCTGGCCCCAGACTGCGAAGCGGTCCGGCTGCGGCAGAGGCATTGGCCCTTTCACGCTCGGGGCCAGATCCGCGCTGTAGCCGTAGTTCAGCGTGACCGAGCCGACGCTGCCGAAGGCAGAGCGCAGCCGGTCGTTGACTGCCGCACGCAGCAACCAGCTGTCTTCGATCAGGGCCGTCTTGGCAGAGGCGTGGATCTCGCCGGAAAGGTCATTCAGCGCCCGCCGGGCCGCATCGAGGCTCGGCTGGTTGAGCACGCCGCTTTGGACCGAGTTGCCCGCAGGCAGGTTATCCACGCTTTTGCCGACGGCAGCCTCATTGGGGGTGGTGCCGATGTCTCCGATGCTGCGGGTTTGCACCACCGCGAGATAGGCATGATTGGCGTCATAGCTGTCACGCAGGCTGAGGAAAGGCGTCAGCGTCTGGTCGAAACCGTAGGTTCCAACGAGGCCAGCAGTCGAGGTCAGGATCGTGTAGCGCTGACCGAGTGCGTACGCTGCACCAGTATAATTCACGACGGACAGGCCGGCGCCGGTCGCGAGCGTCGCCGCGCCGTTCACCTTGATCAGATCCGACGTCATCGTGCCAGGGTCGACCTCGACCTGATAGATCGAACCTGCTCCCTGCACGAATGTACCGTTGACCGTGAGCGTGCCGATCGAATTGCCCGGCGCAATGGTGCCGCCGGACGCAATCGTCGTCGCCCCCACCGTGCCCGAGCCGGCGAGCAGCGCACCCGACGCAACCGTCACAGCCGAGCTCGCGAGTGCGCCGTTCACCACGAGCTTGCCGGCGAGAACGCTGGTAGAACCGGCGAAGTCGCCGCTACCGCTCAGTGTCCATGTGCTGGTGTCGGTTTTCTCCAGAATGTCGAAATTGCGATACTGGCCGGTAGTCCCAATACCGCCGTCCAGTGTCCAGTTGCCGGAGCCGCCGAGGCGCAGGACGTCGTTGGTGCCGAGGCCGCTGGCGACCACGTTGCCGACGATCTGCGAACCGGCGTGAAGCTCGAGCCGGTTGTTCCCCCCGGTGAGCGTGATCGCGTTGGCGCGATAGGCTTCATCGCCGATATGGCCGCCGGCGAACCCGCCGGAAATTGTGCCGCTATTGATGATGGTCACACTCGCGCCGGCTATTCCGACGCCGCCCGAGCCACTCGTCCCCGGTGTAGCTCCAGCGATTCCCGCTGCCCCGCCCAGGCCGCCATTGCCGCCTGCTATGGTGCCGCTGTTGAGGAAGACAGCACCCGGTGCAGTCAGTTGCACACCAACACCGCCGTCACCGCCAAACCCGCCGGAATCTGGATAGGGCGGCCCGAGATAGATTCCCGACATTCCGCCACGACCGCCATTGCCGCCGATAATCGTCCCGATGTTTGAACTGATGCCGCCGCCCAGCACGACGGCACCGTAGCCGCCGGCCCCGCCGCCACCACCACCACCGGCGCCGACAGGAGTTCCGTTGCCGCCAGCTCCACCGTTGCCGCCAACCAAAAGGCCCACATTCGAGAGTGAAACAGTACCGGGGCCATTGCCGTTATAGCCACCCCCGCCACCACCCCCGCCCGCGCCAAAAGAAGAGGCGGAGACGCCATCTTGCCCGTTAGGGCTGATGGCCGTGCCGCCGGAGCCTCCTAACGCTCCCGAGGCACCGTCACCGCCCTTGCCGCCGCCGGAGCCACCGCCACCGGCACCAGCATTGCCCATCGCATCGTTGCCCGGAGCACCCAAGAAGCCGGTGCCCCCGCTGGTGAACCACCAGCCAAAGCCGATACCGCCAATTCCGCCATCTGCCAGAGCCGGAATAGTTGAGGCCGCGAGAAGGGCGGCATATGACACGCCACGTATCGCAATTGCCCTCGTGACCGATGCGTTTCGGACGATATGGGGCTGGTCTGAGCACCGCCGGAACAAGAAGGCGAGCGGGCTGATCGCGCCCGCAGAGTTGATCCGGTCCATTCCCTGGTGCCCCATCGCGACATATTCGGTCACGGAATCAGGCCACGATCCGATTGCCCATCGCCGGTCGGCCAGCCAGAACCCTTTGCGATAGAAACGATTCTCTTCGGCTCGGTCAATGTCGAAGATTGAGCTGCGGCGCTCCTGCAGCCGCCTTCACAGCGTTTTCCCCGGAACTCTCGAACGAGTGCCCGTCTGCGGCGAACTCGCTACCTAGACCACTAGCGGACCGCCAAGTCTCAAGGAAGGGCGGCCCTTGAGGCAGTGGCATGGATCGTGATGGCAGCCTCGCTGCTCAGGCTCTTCGGGATTGTCTAGAAGTCGTTGTCTTGGCCGGCCACGCCGATCTCCTGGACATGGTAGGGCGCCAGCAGGGCCTCGATGATGGTGTTGTGATCTGCGAAGCCGATATAATGAAGAATGCAACTCGTCGGACGGTCAGAACCGATGCCCTGGCAAATTCCCGTGGCCAACCCACACCTGAACGTTACCTACGAGTTTGGCCTTATGAGTGAGAGGAATGGTTGGTTCATGGAGGTTTCTATCGACGACAAGTTTCTATTTGTAGTTCAGAAGGATTCATGCGGGGAATTTGTGATAGATTTTTGCTGGAGCGTCGGTGGTAGATACTCAGATTTGCTGCGAACCAGTGATCTCGATGATGTCATTTCGACTGCGAAGCGCTGCTATGCGGCCCACGATGTATCGCATTTTAATGTAGTATAATTGCGCGGCGGCACAGCCTTTTGGAACTGCGCATCTGACTTCCGCTCCCGACCCAACTGAGGCATTCATCACGTTGGGCGATTGACACCCATGACCCAATGGAGAGGCCGCCCGGCAGGGCCCATTGCCCGCTGCTCTTTCTCCGGACCAGAGCAATTTCGTTCCCGCGCACGACCACTGCGTCGGCCGTCAGGTGAGGGCCCTTGCCGTATTTGGCCTCGTAGGCGGGATCAGATATCTCACTCCCCCTGCGCCCGGATGGCTGCGGCGGCCTTCTGTAGCGCAAAAGCTTGAGCAGCATCAGCTTGTTCGTCGGCGGATGGTGGGTTTGAGCGCTTCGTTTCGCAGCGCTCCCATTGGGCGTCAGCCTGCGCGTCGAGGTTCGCGGCAATGCGTTCCCTCTCCGCAGCGATCGCGGCTTCGACCTCCTGCCGATGCCTGATCTGCTCGCATGGCATGCCCATCTGCTTGTCGAGGAGGAGGGACAGTTCGCGGACGCGGGCTTCGGCGCTCTTGCCGCGCTCAGCCCAGAATGCGCCTGCGGTCGCGTTCATCTCGGCAGCCTGAATGGCGGCTTACTGAAGAACCCAGAAGCAGGCATTCTCGAGGTTGGCAATGGGTCGAAAGCGGTCAGTTGTACGCGTTAAGCAACGGAGCGTTCCCCGCGTGACGGGTTGCCCAACGGACCAGCCCTCAAGGGGGGCTATCACCTGCTTTGGGTTTGGAGAGATCTGGGGTCTCGGCAATTTGCCCGAACCGCATTCGAGAACTACTCCGTAAAGGGCACGAGTTGGCGCAGCATCGCGATCAGGACGTCCGGCCGCTGATCGACGAAAGCCCCGAAGCGCCGTCCCTGGTCAAACCGGCTCGCTGCAAAGTAGGAGGCGATCTGAGCCCGGCCGGTGAAGACTCTCACCGAACGACGGAAATCCGCGGGCACGGCTTTTGTAGTGTCTTCTCCCTCGACGCTAGACGGGTGGCCATCTCCATCAGGGCCATGTCGATGAAGAGGGAGAGCGATTTTTCGCCGGCCCCTCGCACAAGCTGGGCCGCATTCAGCAAATGGTCCGCGGCCATCGCAAGAGGGTGCTCGTCGGGCTGCTCCCAGATGTGAGCGCCGCCGAGATATTCCAGAGGGCGCCCGCCCCGCCCCGCCCGCACACAACTTCCCGCGATTTCGATACGGTGAAGCGCCTCAGAGCTCATGACGCGATAACTGAGGCTGATGTCGCCGCCATAGAACGAGGCACGCTCAACCGCCTCGACATAGGAAGCCCGATCATCCGGGTGGATCGACTGGGCGATGCGCTCCGGTTTGACGCCGGCGCGCCCCTCAATTGGATCGATACCAAGGAGCAACGCCAGTTCTGCGCCCAGGAAAACAGAATTCGATGCCACCAGCCAACGCCAAGCGCCGGCAAACCGCGCAACATCGATCGGAGGTCGCATGTCAGTCTCCTTTGGAGCGTTTCGGGTTGGGGAGCGCTTCCCCGGAGATGTGCCGGGGAAGCAGAGTGGGTTTATCGTCCGGACGGGGGAGGCTTGAACTCGGCAATCGCGCCGGCCTTGAGAGCCTTCCCCTTGATGAGCTCGACTTTGGCCAGACCCAATAGAGCTGCGCTGACCGGGTCGATCTTCGACGCATCCTGGATCAGGACATCGACTCGGGTGATGAGGACGTCGATCGGATCGCAAATCGAGCGATCCGAAAACACGGGACGGGCGTCAACCATGGATGTTCATCTCCTGATGTCGCCGTAAATCAAGGGCGGCCACGAATTCTCGCTGCAATCCGGCGACTCGCCGTAGAACGGATTCACGCAACCGGGGATGTCGCGATCCGGCTGCATTGTCCGAATCTGAGGAGCGGGAACGAATTCGGTCGAGCCGGCCACGGCGAGGGCTACGTCATCGACGACCGCAGATTTGGGCGCAGCCGCCTCCAAGGGGCCTGGTCGATCCCATTGGCCCTCCGGCCGTATCAGGACGTTGGCGCCGGAGAGATGAGACAGTTGCTCGGTAGGCGTCTCGGTAACAAGGTCGATCTCGTAATAGACCTCGTCGGTCAGATAGCTCAGCCCCGGCCCCGAGCGGCGCTCGAACCCGAAATGCTCCCAGAGCTTGAGAACGGGTGCGGCGGCTTGACCGTAGAAGCGCCGATACCCCTTGGCCTTGCCGAATGCGATTGCGGCGCGAATGAGATCGAGGGCAAGGCCACCACGGCAGCGGGGCAGCACGGCCAGACGCTCGAGCTTGATGAAATCCGCGAAATAGCGGATCCGAATGCAGCCGGCCGGCTCATCCCCGACGAAGCCAAGCAAGTGCGTGGCGGTGAAATCGTTGCCATCGACATCCTCGGCATAGGGGATGGAGCGCTCCTCGACATAGGCAGCTCCGCGAATGGCGATGCATTTCAGCAGATCGTCGAGCGAATGCACGACCGAGACCGAAGTCCTCCTAGTTCCGGCATGCCGGCCGGGGAGGAAATTGTCGTAGGGCTTGCGGTTGGCGGCCGGATCCGGGACGGCGCAGCTCATCAGCTCGCGGGAGTGCAACATCTCGTAGGTCGCGCCCTGCGAGAATCCCATGCTCTCGAAAAGCGCCTTTGCCTTGGCGTTTGCAGCCTTGCAGAAAATTGGCAGGTCGCGGTTCTTGTCGCTGGTCATTCTTTCCATGACGAGCGACATGCCGCCGCCATGCCCAAGCTCGGCCGGAATATGGATGAACCAGAAGTACAGGGCGGCGGGCCGCTGATGCGGCTTGCAGATGAATTTTAGGGCCGGCTCCGCCGTATTCAGCTCGCCGGTGAACAACGCCAGGACGCCTTCCTGCGTCAGCGGGAGATGCGCGAGCATGCCCACCGGCGCCTGGTTCCGACACACGACGTGCTCTCGGGCGAAGGCAACGAACGTATCGGGATTGTGCTTGAAGACCGCGAGAACAGTCTTTGTCTCAGCGATACCAGGGATATCCTTGCTTGCCATTTCCAATGAATGACAGATGATGTCGTTCTGCGGTGTGAAGGTAACGAATCCGCGTCCGTAGCGTGTGTAGTCGAGTGAGCGAAAATTGCGCGGGGCTGGCGCAATATTAAAATGCTCCTTTGAGTAGCTGATTCCCATAACGCAAATCCTTCTGGATACGAGGAACTGGGTACGCAACAGCCCAAAGGTTAATCCGAAACTTCAGGGGCGGGGATAGATTTGAAATGACGCACGTTAGCTCTGAAATCGCACACCCTGGCATGCACGGCGAAATGAGCTTCAACTGGGACGACATCAGGATTTTCTTGAAGGTTGCAGAATGCAAAAGCATTCGTGCGGCCTGCATAGATACGGGCCACACTCATAGTTTCGTCAGGAATCGCCTCAAAGAACTCGAGAATCAGATCGGGGCGATTCTATTTCACAGGCAGCCGACCGGGCTCACTCTGACCGAGACCGGAGAGCGCCTGACCACCGTGGCGAAAAGTGTGCAGCGGCAGGCCCGAGCGTTCGCCGCTTTTTCCAATCGCCGGCAACCCGAGCTTCGCTCCGTTGTTCGCGTCGGCATCACCGAAGGGCTGGGCGTATTCTGGCTTACGCCGATGTTCAACGATTTACGCGGCAAGCATCCAGATATTCAGTTTGATTTGCGTTGTTCCATGGAGCTCCCGAAGATTTCCGAGCTTGATGTCGACCTCGCGATTCAACTGGAAAAACCAACTGATCCGGAGCTGATAGTCCGAAAGATCGGAAAATTGCACGTGGTTCTGTACGCGTCGGAGGGCTACATCGCGAAGCACGGCGCGCCCGCAAGCAAATGCGACATCGACAAGTTTCACCTCATCGAAATCGTCGGGCCTCAGATCCGTAGCGAGGAAGTTGAGGAGAAGATGACGTCAACAGATAAGCGCCGCTTTGTCAGCTTGCGCGTGAACTCTAGTTCAGCTCAGTTCATAGCAGCGCTAAGCCATCATGGCGTATCCGCCTTTCCCACCTACGTGCCGGTTGTCTCTCGCGGCCTGGTGCACGTCGCACAGGACTTCGTCCTGGAGCGTGATATCTGGCTTGCCTATCATCCTGCCTCAGGGGAGCTTGCTCACGTCCGGCGCACCATCGATTGGATCATCTCCTCATTTGATCCTGCCCGTTTCCCCTGGTTCCGGGACCAATTCATCAGCCCTGCTGACATTGAGAAAATGATGTCCGAACAAGGTGGTAAGAGTTTGTTTACTCCTGCGTGTACTCTAAGCTTTGCATCCTAATCGCTTGCTCCGTTCGGAGCCGGCCGTTGCGGGCGTCAGCCATGCCAAGCTCGAGACCCGCCAAGCTGCTTTCGCTCGTCGATCAAATTCGTCAACTGGCCGACGAAGCTGCGTCGCTCAACAATCCGATCCTGGATCAATTATTGTCCGCGGCAGCCCATGAGCTTTTGAGCTTACAAAATGACGGGGCCAACGGTGAGGATAAGGCATCGGATCCTATTTCTGCTGATCATCGGACTCCGCGAGAGCTTCAACAAGGTCGATAATGCGGCGGCGGGCGCGGTTATTCTTGATCTGGGAAAAAGCCTTGATCAATTGAACGCCTTCGCTCGTCGAAAGAAAGTCCGAGACGTATCCGCTTGCCTGATCATCCACGCCGGCGAGAGCTTGCTCGCTGCTAGGGGCGCCGTCGAAGAAAAATGATACGGGGACGCCCAGCATTGTGGCAATGTGCTGCAAACGACTGGCGCTGACTCTGTTTGAACCCTTCTCGTACTTCTGTACCTGCTGAAACGTAACACCGAGAGATTCGCCCAGCCTCTCCTGGCTAATGCCGGCGAGCATCCGACGCATGCGAATGCGGCTACCGACGTGTCGATCGATAGGGTTGGGTAGCTTTGCTATCACTGGAATCCCCCTGCTGACGTCTTTTCAATTTTCGACAACCCAGCCTCTTAAACTGCCGCTCAAGATGGCGTAACGCAACATCCACGCCTATAACTTTCACTCCGGCATTGACGTGTTTTTGAGCGCACTCAATCTGAGGCAGCAATATGAGATTTCCGGGTCAGTGGGTGGTTTGACCTCGCGCCTGCAACTTGCGCCCGAGCGTTGGTCGATATGAATTGGACCTTCCGCTAGGTGTATTACAACGTGATCGATCCGGTGGTGACCTTCAATTCGCTGCAAACTTTGAAATCGTGCCCCGTGCCGGGCTGGTCCGGGGATGCCGCTGCAGGTTGCTATTCGTATGCGAACCCGCCGCGCGCTCAGAGATTCCGTTTGTGGAGGGGCGAGGCCCTTTGCACGAAAACACCACGGAAGAAACCACGCGATACGGACCTATCGGCATCGGCCAACAGGACGATGAAATCATGCGCCAAAGCATGCAGGGTTGCCGCCTCTGAAGCGTGCTCCCCCATGAGCTTCGCGTTAACTCGGTCGCGGCATGCTCGACGTATCTGCCAATTCCTAGAGGCCACATGCCCCAGGTGCCGAAATCGTTCCGAGAATTCGCGTTGGAGGGTAAGTCGTCGCAGCGTGGCTATATCCGCAAAGAGCGAGCTCGAATGCAGAAAGCGCAGCTCATCTGGGAGAGAAGCGTTCGCGATTTCAAACAGCTTGGGCTACCCCCAATGACCGGGCAAGATATCGCCGACCGGTGTTTTGAACTCAGCACAATGGAAGCCGAGATCGACGAAAAATTTAATGACAACGAGGTGATGCGGGCTTCTTATCAGCTATATCTGAAGCAAGCAGGCCAGCCTGACTGAGGCAGCGGATCGTGTGCGCCCTTGTCCGCGCCTACCCGGCGACTGGGAAAATCGGGGCTCCGATCCGCGCCGCGTCGCCGAGGTTTTCAGTGACCTGAGGAATCGCGTTTCGCCTGGGCGACATGGGATGCCTTGCGGAGGCGCCCCCGCTCCGCCGGGCGAATCAGCGAATTCACCTCCTTGTCCGGGATGTCGTGCATGCCGCGATTGGCGTGCCGGGTGTTGAACGGGATGTTGTTCTGCTGCGCGTGCATCTTGAGTTCGAGCGCGCGCTGGGCGTTCTCGATCAGGCTATGGTTCTTCGCCATCTCGGCGCGACGCTGAACCTCGGCATTCAGTCGTTTCAGGGCAGCCGACAGTGTCGTTGCTTTCAGGCTCGACCCCGCATTACCGGTGCTGGGCTCCGTGCCTTTCGGGGCTGATTTGCCGCGCATTTCGCGGCGCTGCTGGTTGGCGTGGCTGCTGGCCTTGTCGCGCAGATCCCGCAACCGCTTCAGCAAGACGTTCACGGCGTCGTGCGCCAGGTCCTGCACGGCGGGGTGGCGCGTCTGCGCGACGATCTCCCGCTCCTCGACATTGAGCGCTCGCTCTTCGTCCTTGCGCGTTTGGGCCATGGCGTTCTCCTCCTCGGTGCGGGTCCGTCTCGGGGCGGCGGCGGGCGGTTTCGTCAGTTCAGCATGTTGTCTTTCGGTTGGATCGGCTCAGGCAGATCTTTGCAGCCGAGCATCGACAGCATCTTTCGCTCGACAATGCGCTGCAGCGCGTTCAGCGGCAATGCGTTCGGTTGCGATCCGAACGGATCCTCTAGCTGGTACCCGAGCGCATCGAGCCCGAAGAAAGTGTAGGCCACGAGCAGCACGGGCAAAAGGTCCGCTCGCAACTGCCCTGTACATCGAACAAGGCCGCCAACTGCCCCTCGATGACCGAATAGTGGATCGCGCTGAGCTCGCCATTGTGCATGACCGCGATGCTGTACTTCCCGAGTTCGCACAGGACGGCGTTCGTCGGGTTCGGGCTTTCCGAGATCGAGGCCGGATCGAACCATTTGCCGATTGCGGCGAGCTCGTCGCCGCCCCGCAGCCGCGTCACTAAGCCGGAGGTGACCCGCAGAGACCGCGCAACAGGAAGCGCTGGTGGCTCGGATCGAGAGCCGAAACCTGGCGGGCCAGCGAGCCGCCACCTTCACCTGGGTCGTCACACCGTTGATGACGACGGCCTAGTGGCTCCGGTGGAAATGTGCCGAAAGCGGACCTTGCCATGGATGAGTTTCGGCCATGTCTAACTTGCCCCATTTGAAATCGCCGACCACTAGCAAGGCATGGCCCGTTGCGGACACTCGCAAAGACCGGTTTTGGTCAGTTTGGCCGGCCGAAGCTGGCCCCTTCCCGACATTCCGGCGGGTTTCGGGCGTTTTAATGCAGCGATATGCCACACAGCCAGGGTTGGCCCGCTGCTGGCATTGGAAAAGAGCGCCCCCGACAATTCAGATCGATACTTGGAGAGGCGCCGATGTTGGCGCCTCAATAGGTTCTGGCGCGTTGGCTTTCTAGTCGGCCGACTGAAGCCAGACTGGTTCTCACGGAGCTGGAGCGCTCGTCGCTGGCAGGAGCGTGCGGCGTGACGATAACGAGCGCCCCATCGCGATCATCGGGCGTTCGACGATGCGATGGACGAGCCAGGATAGCGCGAGCGTCAGGCCGATGCAGGTCAGCATCGTCGCGAGGTCGCCGGATTGCCCGGTCAGAGGCAGGGCTCGATAGACGGCAGCGTTGACCGGCCCGTGGAACAGATACATCGCATAGCTGATCAATCCGATCCGAGCGAGCGCGGCGGAACGCGGCCGCTCCAGCCGGATTGCCGCAAGGAAGAGCGCGAAGGCGGCGAGATGGGCGCCGAGAACGGGCTTGAGCCCCTCCATGATGAAATGGTCGCCGCGCGCCAGCGAAAATGACGAGACCGCGACGATTGCCGCGAGCTGCGCGAACGCGAGAACCAACGCCGAGAGCCGCGCGCCGG
This sequence comes from Allobosea sp. UNC402CLCol, assembly GCF_000745475.1. Taxonomy (GTDB): domain Bacteria; phylum Pseudomonadota; class Alphaproteobacteria; order Rhizobiales; family Beijerinckiaceae; genus Allobosea; species Allobosea spartocytisi. The sequence continues at coordinate 212,704 of NZ_JQJJ01000015.1, read as the reverse complement.
GCTTCCGTTCCACAAGCCAGAGCCGCAAAAGCAGCCCGAGGAATAGGAAGGACAGGTGCATGCCGAGATACTGGACCGGCAGTTCGGCGACGCCATGCAAGCGCAATTGCATCGGCAGGATGGTGGCCGCGATCAGGCCTAGGCCGAGGCCAAGCAAGGCGCCGATATGGCGCAGCATACCCGCGGCGAACAGCAGCGCGGCGAGAACATAGAACACGAGCTCGACGAACAGCGTCCAGTAGATCGGCGAAAGCCAGGGCTGGCCGAAAAGCGGCGGCGCCATGGTCATATTGGCCAGCACGGTCGCGGCCGGCGGCGCGTCGCCGGCAAGCCAGGCCGTAAGTGTGAGCACGGCCAGCGCCAGCCACAGCGCCGGATAGAGCCGAAACAGCCGCGAGATCGCGAAATGCCGCAGCGGCTTCTGGCCGGCGATGCTGAAGGGCACGACGAACCCGCTGATCAGGAAGAACAGCGCCACGCCGAACCGGCCGAGGCTCAGATTCTCGGAGACCGATCGAGCGACAATGCCCATCGGCCCCGTCGCCGAGGGGGCCTGCCGAATGAGGTCGCCGAACAGATGCTCGACCATCACGCCGAGCGCGGCGATCGCCCGCAATCCATCGAGATGGGCATAGCGCTGGTGGGTCATGCCGACCTCACTGAAGGCCGAGCGCACGCAGCGTCGCCGCGTCGAAGCCGGGTCCGGCCTCGTTCTCGGCGAGTGCGAAGCCGCCGGTCCCCGCATAGGTCCAGGCGGCCCAGGCGAAGCTATGCGCCTCGGCGAGCTGGCGCATGTCGCGCAGCCAGGTTTCGCGTGCGACGGTTCCCTCCGGCGTGTTCAGATAAGGCGTCCTGTGCACGCCGAATTCCCCGAGTAGGATCGCGTGAGCGGGGAGCCGCTGCGCCATGCGCCAGGCATTCACCTGCCGGAAGGTTCGTGCGAGATCGGGGCGGTCGAAGCCGGCGTAACTTGCGAGGGTTCGCCTCGCCCTCCGGGCTTCGCTCAGCGCGGCGCCTTCCAAGCCGAGGCTGGCGATACGTTGCTCGGTTGCCGCGATCATCACATCGGCCGAGGGTGGCGCCGGGTAGGGGATCGCGTCCAGCGCATGGGCCGGGCTGCCGCGCAGGCCCTGATGCGTGAACTGCCAGGGCGCGTAGTCGTGATAGGTATAGATCAGGCGGCCGTCGCCCGCGAAGGGCTGCGTGTCGATCACCGTCAGCGCCGCCGCCGCATTCATCGAGCCGCCGCCGAGTACGAGCGGCAGCGTGGCGGAACCCATGCGAGCAGCTCTGTAGCTAGCTTCGAGCATGGGCTGCCAGGCCCTCTGGGGTACTTCCGGTTCGTTCATCAGCTCGAAGGCGAGCCTCGGCTGGCTGGTGGGTGTCCTGTCCTCGGCAAGCCGCCCCAGCAGGCTAGCCAGCCGTTGTTGCAAATCGAGCACCGCCCGGAAGATCGGCGCATTGACGCCTGCGGTCAGGGCCGCTGGCCGGTAGGTCGGGTTCATCGCACTCGGATGCAGGTCGACGATCACGCCGAGATCGGCATCAAGCAAGTCGCGCACCGTGCCCATGAGAAGCGCATCGAGCCGATCGCGGGCCGCGCGCTGGAACGCCAGGAAAGGCCCGATATCGACGGCGAGGCGCACGAAATCGAAGCCGGCGGCGCGGACCGCCCGCCGCTGCGCCGCGTCGAAGCGGAAGCGCGGAGCCGAGAAGGGAGGCTCTCCATAGGAGCCGTCGGGCGCGACCTCGGCCCAGCCCAGCGCATGGGAGACGCCGATGCCGCGGCGAAAGAGCGGGAGGCTATCGCCGGAACGGCTTGTGGCCTGTCCCGTTCCGACAAGGGCGGAGGCCGCGAGGCCGGCGAGAACCGAGCGGCGGCTCGTCATGGCGATGCCCCCGAAACGCCGGCCTTGCCCGGATAACGCGCCGTCAGGGCGCCATCGAGGATGGCCATGTCGGCCTGCCCGGCGAAGGGAGCGGCGAGGCCGCGCAGCGAGGCCGCCCGTAGGACGGAATCGATCGTCCGCGACGGCACGAAGCGGACATCGCTCCAGCCTTGGCTTTCGAAATCGCGGACATAATCAGTGGGGCGCTGCCGGTTCGGCTGTCCCGGAAAGGCGAAGAGCCGATAGAGCAGCTCGGGATAGCGATAGATGTTGTTGGGGTCGCGCTCCCGGATCCAGCGCGAATGCGTCTGCAGATCGATGATGTGGACCGCTTCGCAGCCGGGCCGCGCGACCTGCGTCATGGCCGCGATGGCGTTCGCGGGGTGGTCGTAATGCTCGAAGGCGGCGCAGCTGACAATCAGGTCGAATGTCCTGCCCTCGGCCAGGCGCAGAATGTCGAAATCGCGCCCCACCGCATAGCCGAACTCGCGCGAGTCGGGCGTGCCGGCGAAGGCCCGCGCGCGCGCCCGGTCGGCGGCGCGGCCTTCGGGAAACTGGTCGAGCAACCGCTCGTAGAAACCGGGTTCTTCCCCGACGGCGAGGTCGAACACGTCGATCGCGTGATAGGAGCGAGCGCCCAGCGCCAGGAAGAGCACGCCGTTGCCGCGCGAGGCGCCGGGGCTCAACTCCAAAACGTCCCGCCCGCGCAAGTCGAAATCCGGCGGCATGAAGCGGCGCAACGAAGCGAAGACGTCGAGGAGATAGGCGATCTGCCCGTCGGGATCGGATTTCGCGACGCCGTTCGGCGTGGTGTAGCCGTTGAGCCTGTTCTTCCCCCAGGCCAGGCCGAGAAAGCCCAGGCCGAGCACGGTCATTTCGAGGTTTCGCAGCGCAAGCTTCATCGTCAGCCTCCGAGCTCGACATGGTTGCCGAGATGGGCGCCGCCACGACGAGCGCCGTCAGGCCGCCAGCCGCGAAGCGCGCTCTCGTAGACCTCCATGGTGCGATCGACGATCGCGCCCCAGCCGAAGGAATCGAGGATCTTGGCAGCGCGCGCCGCGCTCTCGGCGGGGTTGGATGCGGCCAGTTTCGCGCGCATCGCCTCCGCCAGCCGATCCACCGCCCCCAGTGGGAAATAGCTGTCCTGTCCGAGCTCCAGGGCGAGGTTGGCGTCGATGTCGCTGGCGACGCAGGGCACGCCGTAGCTAAGCGCTTCCAGCAGCGCCATCGGCATGCCTTCATGGCTCGATGGCAGGACGAACAGGCCGGCATGCCGGTAGAGTTGGGATAGGGCTTCGCCGCGCTGGAAGCCCGCCATCACCACGCCGCGCGTCGCGGCGGCTGCCGCTGCAACGTCATGCTGGTAGGAGCCGGCATGGTCGGCAGCGCCGGCGATGACGAGCTTGAGACCGGAATCGTTCAGGCGCGCGAAGGCCGCGATCAAGTCGAGATGGCGCTTCTCCTCGACAATCCTGCCGACGCTCAGGACATAGCGCCGCGGCCTGAGCTGGATACGGTCGAGATAGGGGATGTCGGGATTGGCCGGCGGAGGGCTCTCGACGCCGTTGGGAATGAAAGTCGCGCCAACGCTGAACCGGTGGCGGACGGTCTCGACGATCGTCCTAGAAACCCCGATATTCGCGTGCGAGAACAGCATGCCCAGCGCTTCACCGGTCCGCAGGATGGCTCTTGCGGCGGGCCCCCATTTCTGCCGCTCGTAGTCGAAGCCGTGATGCGTCACGACGACATGCAGGCCAAGCAGGCGCGCGAGTGGGGTCAGCAGCGCCGGGCCGATCGCATGGATATGGACGAGATCTGGGTTCTCGCGGGCCGCGACGAAGAGGCCGAGCGTCGTGTGCAGCACCGCCTCGAAGCTCCGCGAGCGCGGCGCCCAGACCGGTGTGACGGTGACGCCCTTCCAGACATAGGGCCTTCGCGAGGGAAGATAAGGCGTACGGCCGATAACTTCGACCCGCCAGCCGCGCTCCGCCAGGCGCGCCGAGATCGCGGCGACATGGGTTTCGACCCCTCCCTGGATGTCGGGGACGCCGCGCAGGCCGACGAAGACGACCTTACGCTCGCGCGGAAGGAGGGAGACGGGCGGGATCAGGGTGTACATCAGCAGATCGCCTCGTAGAGGTTGAGGGTGCGTTCGCGATATCGGGCGGGCGAGAACTCGCGCAGGACCCGGTCGCGGCCCGCTGCACCCATTCCGGCACGCTTGGCGGGAGAGAAATCGGCGAGGGCGGAGAGGGCTTCGGCGAGCGCCGCTGCGTTACCGGCTTCGACCAGCAGGCCGGTCTCGCCTTCGGCGACGAGCTCGGGAATGCCGCCGATCCGGGCGGCGATGACCGGGCGCCCGAGCGCATAGGCTTCGAGGAGGCTGACGGGGGCGTTCTCGTACCATTCGGAAGGCAGGACCAGCGCCAGCGCCTCGCTGATCAGGCGTTGCAGCGCCGGCTGGTCGAGATGGCCGGCAAAGCCGACATCGGCGCCGAGGCGTGCCGCGAGCCGGCGCAGGCTCTCTTCTTCCGGGCCGCTTCCGGCTAGGATCAGCTTCCGGCGCGCCAGCGCGGCGGCGTGCAGGAGCGTCGCCAGCCCTTTCTCCGGCGCGAGCCGCCCAGCATAGACGAAATACTCGTTTTCGTCGGCGGCGGGCACGTATCCGCTTGCATCGAGGCAGTTCGGGATATGGACGATGTGGTCTGCGTTCCAGCCCCAAGCGATCAGCTTGTCACGATAGAAGCGGCTCGGCGTGATCAGGCGGTCGAGCGTGCCGCGATAGAGCCCGAGGCTGCGATGGACCAGCGTCTCCATCAGGACGAGCCCGCTGACGGCAACGGAATCCTTGACGCAGCGATGGAGGAGGACGTTGTGGATGCGCCCGCCGCGGCAGCGCTCGCAGATGCTGCCCCGGCTCAGCATCTTGTAGGCCGGGCAAGCGACCTTCAGGTCATGCGCCGTCATCACCAGCGGCACGCCCTCGGCCTTGAGGGCGCCGAAGATCGACGGCGAGATGTGGTGGTAGACATTATGGGCATGGGCCACCGTCGGCCGCGCCTGTCCGATCAGGGCGCGGATCTTCCGGCGCGCCTCCAGCGAGAATACGATCTTCGCCGCTTGTTTTGCCTTGGTGAGCGGTCCGCTGGCCCCGCCATATTCGATCTCTGAGACGAAATGCTCGGACCAGGGGCTCGGCAGGTTGGCGGGGTGCTGCATCGCGAAGGGCACCACGTCCCAGCCCGCCGCCGTGAACAGGCCGATATGGTCGAGGAAAACGCTCTCCGCTCCGCCGCGCCGGTAGAAGTAGTTGTTGATGGCCAGGAGCCTGCGAGGGGATGTCATGGCCTTCCCTCCCGCAGGCCCATGCGATCGAGCGCCGCGTCGACGGTTAGCACTTGGCAGCCGCGAGCGAGCGCATAGGCGACGAGCAGATGGAAGCTGGGGGGCGTGCAGCCATGGGCCGTCGGCTGCGGCGAGACGTCATGCGTGAAGAAGATCAGCCAGCCGGGATCGGCGACCAGCGCATCGATCCAGCGGGCGAGCCCCAATACATGCTGCTGCGGTTGCCGGATCTCGACCGCCTGCAGGAAGGCCGGGTCGGTCGGGCCGCGATTGATACCCTCGCCACCGGCCCGACAACTACGGAAGGTTCGGGCAAGCAGGGCGCGCTTGCCTAAGGAGCCGCTATTGTAGGGATAGGCGAAATTCCGCCGTGACGGCCTCGGATCGATCGTGTCGAGATAATCGCCGTTGCGGGCGAGGTCCTCGGCCAGGGTGGTGCCGTCCACATGCCGTAGGTCATGATGTGCGAAGCTGTGGCAGCCGAGCTCGTGACCGCGCGCCGCAAGTTCCCGACAGCCGGCGCGATCGATCAGCGTGCGGCCAGGCTCGATCCGTCCCTCCAATCCTGCCGCGATGTAGTAGGTGCCACGCGCGCCGTTCGCTTCGAGGATCGCGGCGCCGGCTTCGAGGGCGGAAGCCGGCACGTCGTCGAAGGTGAAGGAGACGATTGGCTCCTCTGACGGAACCTCCATGACATCCCGCGGAACGGCGCGGATCAGCCTGTTCTCCAGGCGCCCGGCGAATTGGTCGAGCCGGGCCGAAAGGCGGGCGAGACCGGCTGATGGAGTTGAGATTCTCGATGGGTCAGGCATGGGCCGGCTCCATCTCGCGGGGATGCTGTGCCGGCTCGCGGATCTCGTGCGCGCTGGCTTGCAGGTGCAAGCCGAAGATCGCGACGATCAGCATGAACCAGATCAGGCTGCCGGACTGGAAGAACAGGCTCTCGACGCAGGCCGCCAGGATTCCGTAGAGCCAGATCCGCACGAAGAGGCGGGTAAGTGCGGGATCGTTGGCTGTCGCTTCCGCCCGAGCGATGGCGCGCAGCGGCAGCCAGACAATGAGGACCAGCGTCAAGACAAGGCCGGGGAGGCCCGTCGTGATCGCCATGTCGAGATAGGCGTTGTGGCCGTTGAAGGCAGCGTATGCCCAGCCCGCCGCCGCGCCGCCCTTGTGGACCATCGCGTCGGTCTGCCAGAACAGCTGGAAGCCATGGCCGGTCAGCGGCCTGTCCAGGACGGCGGTGGCGCCGATCTTCCAGATGTCGATGCGGTTGGTGAAGGTCGGATCGATACCGAGCCCGGCGACGAGGCCGCGCATGGTCGGCGACATCGCGCAGCCGATCGTCAGGATATTGATGGCAGCGATCCCGATGGCGATCATCGGAATCCGAAGGGCACGCCAGCGCTCGAACGCCCAGGCGATGCCGAGGATGCCCGGCAGCGCCGCGATCGCGGATTTCCCGCCCGTCTGGGCGAGGAACATCGCCGCGAGCACGACCATGAGGCTGCCGACGAGGCGCCGGCCAGTGCCGAACAGGTAGAGGCCGACGAAACTGATCACCACCATGGCCGCGGCGGCGACGTTCTTATGGGCAAAATGGCCGCGCCAGAGACCGGCATTCATCGGTTCGCGGATTTCGCTGGCCTGGTGGATTGCCAGTTGCGGCATCAGCGCGACGCCGAGATAGGCCAGTGTCAGCGTCCCGAGGCAGCAGAGAGTCAGCATGCCCGCGAACTGGCGTTCGGAGCGCGGCAACAGGAGCAGGGTGCTGCCGTTCACGATGGTCAGCATGGCCAGGAAGACGCGCTTGAGAGCTACGTCCGGCTGCGCCGAAACGGCTGAGACGAGCGCGAACCAGAGCAGCATCGCGATCAGGATGCCGCGCGGGCGGGCGACGAGGTGGCGTGCGCTCGACCGCAGGACGGTGAGCCACAGCACCGCCGTCAGCCCGAGATAGACGATCTGGTTGAGCCTGTTGGACTTGGCGGTCGCGACATCGCCCGCGGCGGCTGCTGAGAGATCGATGAACGGTGTCAGCGTCACCAGGTAGAACAGCAGCGTCGCCATGAAGAGCAGGGACGCGGCGGTGCCGGCAGCGGGGCGCGGTTGCGTATGATCCATCATGGCGTTGCGCCTCTGCGGATGGTGCGGAGATAGCCGAGCCCCGCGAGCACGCCCGCGGCGAGCAGCAGGCCGAGCGCTAGCCCGGCTCCGGCCGCGACGACGGGGCGGGGTGGCCAGGTCGGTCGCGAGGGCGGGGTGGCCGGCGTGATCACCCGCACATCCGTCGCGTCGATCTGCTGGCGCTGTGCGGTCTCGCCGGCTCGAGTGAGGAAGGTCTGGTAGAGCGCGGTCCGGGCCGCTGCCTCGCGTTCGAGCTCGCGCAGCTTGACCAGGGCCTGGTCATCGGTCGAGACGCTGCCGCGCAGCGCCTGCGTCTCGCCGTTCAACGTGTCGAACGCGCGTCTCGCCTGATCGACCTCGATGCGGGCTGCGCGCCGCAGCCGCTCCGTCTCGGACCTTATCGCCTTGGCCAGCGCATCGGCTTCCGCCAGCACGTTGAGCAGGGAAGGGTGGCGCGGTCCGAGCGTTTTGGAGAGCGCCGCGACCTGCCGGCGCAGGCCGGCTTCGTCGGCGAGCAGGCCGGCGAGCGTCTGCGACTGCACACCGCCTCCCTGAACGCCCTGCGCCGAAACCGAGCGCGACACTTCGTTGTAGCGCGCTTCCGCCTCGGCCAAGCGCGCCTTGGCATCGGTTAGCTTGGCGCTCATCCGCTCCAGCGCTTCCGAGCTCAGCGGCTGCTTCGACAGGCCCTGCTGCAGGCCGTGCGCGCGGCGGAAATTCTCGACCCGGTCTTCCGCCTCGGTCGCAGCCGCCTTGATCTCGCCGAGGCGAGCGGACAACCCTTGCGCCGCACGCCCGACCCGCTCGGCATCGGCCCGCACGATCTCGGCGCGGAAGGTTTCGGCGATGGCGTTGGCGAGCCGCGCCGCCAGCGCCGCCTCGCTTGCCCAGGCCGAGACGGACACGACATAGGAGCGCTCCTGCCGGGTGACAGTTACGTGCCTCGCGATGGTGCGGGCGATCTCGGCCGCGTCGGGCGGCTGGTCGGAGGCGCGCAGGAAATCCGGTATCCACGGGCTTGGCGCGAATTCCGGATCGCTGCCGAGGCCGAGCTCTTCGACGACCCGGCGCAGCACATTGCCGGAGGAGATCATCCGCATCTTGCTCTCGACATCCAGGATCTGGCTGTCGCTCTGGATATTGGTCGCGTAGAGGTCGTTCGGGGCAATCAGCAGGTTGGATGGCGCGATCGTCAGCTCCGTCGTCGCGGTGAAGCGCGGTGTGACGAGCTGCCCGGCGCCGACAGCCGAGACGGCGCCGGCGAGTGCCGTGATTGCCAGCCAGGGCCAGCCGCGCAGGAGCCAGCCCAGAACCCTTGTGGGGCTGATCGCGCGGGCCGGCGGGAGAGCGCTGTCGACGGCGCGTCGATAAGCGACATCGTTCCCGCCCGGCATCGGGCTGGTCTCGGTCGTGACGTACATGGCGATCCTGCGTCAGTGAAGGTGGGCTTCCGGCCTTGCCGAGACCGGCTCCGGCGGTACGCCGGCGGCGTCGGAAAGGCTGGTGGCGGCAATCTTGAGCATCTGTCACTCAGGCTGGCATTACTCGCGAAACATCATCTTCAGATTGAAGTAATCCATTTATGGTAGTGAAATACAATCTTAGGTAGTATTTTCAATTAAACGTTAACCTTAACTTGGTGGTGGCACAGAGGATGTCAGAATTGGCCGGGGGCGGGAGGTTGCGGCGCATGCGCCCGGCTCTCGTCAGCTATCTCATGTCGAGCGGTGCGCTGGCTTCGGCGGCGCTCTCGCAGCTCGTGACCTTCGCCATCCTGGCGCGTGCGCTCGGGCCGAGCGAGTTCGGGCTGTTCGTCCAAATATCGGCCGTCACCACCATCGCGGTTCAGCTTTGCGGCCTCGGTGCTTCCGACTGCTTGCTGCGGCGAGTCGCGCGCGAGCCGGGCGGCTATGCGGCCCTGCTCGGCCACAATCTCTGTCTGATCGGCCTCACCGGGGTCGTGCTCGTCGTCGCTGGCACCGCCGCGCTTTCCGGTTGGCTTCGGTTGAGCGCCGGCCCCACGGTCGATGCGCTCACATTGGCATTACTGCTCTTCGGCAATGTCGTCGTCGTCAGAGTGATCCTGCTCGTGGAGACTGCTTTCCTCGGCCTCGGTCGGTTCCATCAGGCCAATCGGGCGGTGGTCGGTTTTGCCCTGGCACGCACCGCCACCGCGGCGCTGGCCTGTCTGGCGTTCGGGGTCTCGACCCTGTCGGAATGGGCGCTCTGGCAATGCGCGGCGCATCTTCTCTATGCCGCGATCGGTGCCGCCTGGATCCGCCCCCTCGGCCGGCCTCGCTTTGTAATCCTGCGCGAGGAGTTGAAGCCCGGTATCCTGTTCAGCTCGCAATTCGTGATGCGGGCTGTGCGCACCAATGTCGACCTCCTGGTGATCGGCCTGCTCGCCCCGCTCGCGACGGTCGGCAGTTATGGCGTCGCCCGGCGGATCGTGGATTCGAGCTATCTCGCGATCGATGCCTTGAACCGCTTGCTTTATCCGCGCCTGGCGCGGGAAAGCCGCGAGGGCTTGCATCTTGCCCTGCCGATGGCGAAGCGGGCATTGGTCGCGGCGCTGGCACTCGGTCTGGCGACCTATGTTGCTCTGGTCCTGCTCGCGCCCGAGCTGATGGATTTGTTCGGGCGGCAATATCAGGAGCTGCCCCTCTTCGTCCGCTGCCTGTCGGGAACTGTCGTCCTGGTCGGTATCTGGGCGCCGGCCGTCGACCTGCTCGGGGCATCCGGTCGACAGGATGTGCGGGCCTGGATCCTGAACGGTGCCAATCTCATGGGGAGCGTCCTCATCGCGGTCGCGACCTGGCTGGCGGCGCCGCTCGGCACCTTCATTGCGCTCTACCTCATCGAGGGGGCGATCGCCGTGGCGGCCTGGCTCGTGCTGCTGCGGCTGGCGCAGCGCAGCTGATTGCGAGCTGCGGAAACCGGCGAGGTCCTATGAAGCGTCCTTGACGATCCGGCTCTCGATCCAGGCTTCCGGGGCCTTGCGTGCCTGCAGGAAGCCGAGCGGCAAGGCGGCGGCGTGGAACAGCCAGGCGACGACCGCATAAAGCCCGAGCGGCAGGCTGCGCTGCCGCAGGCTCATCGCGCCGATGATGCCTGCGGTCAGGGCGGCATCGACGGCAAGCCCGGCCAGTGGGCTCGGCAGCGCGAAAGGCAGCGCGACCATCACGGCAAGCCAGGCATAGACGCCGGCCCAGAGCTTCAGCTCCGGCAGCTCACGGACGAGATGGCGCCATCGCGGCTTGCCGAGCGCGCCGCGCAGCAATTCCCCGATCCCGCGCAGGTAGCCCGATTTCCAGCGCCGTACGAGCAGGGCATAGGCATTGAGCGCATGCCCGAAATGGCGAACGAAGCGGCGATCGAGTCGGTGAAGCGTCCAGCCAAGCGCCCGCAATCTTACGCCGAGATCGAATTCCTCGTAGCCGTGCAGGTTGCGGTCGGACAGATACCCGGCCTGCTCGATCGCCTCCCGACGATAAAGGCCGCCGCCATTCATGCGGTCGATCGTGCCCGCCCGGTTCTCCGGGGAGATGCGGCGCCCGCGCCGGACATATTCGAGGCTCGTATCGTTCATCTCCTCGACATGGCCGGTGACGCCTGCAGCCTTGGGATGAGCGGTGAGGAAGGCGAGCGCTTCGGAGATGAAGTCGGGGTCGAGCAGCATGTCGCCGTCCATCAGGCAGATGAAGGGCGCGCGGCTGTACTGGAAGCCAAGCTGGGGGCCGATGCCGCAACTGGGAGACGTGGCCGCTTCAAGCTGGACGACCCGGATCGGATAGGTCGTGGCGATAGCGATGGTACGATCGCGCGAGCCGCCATCAGCGACGATGACCTCGCCACCAATACTTGCGGTCACCGCCAGAACGCTCTCGATGGCGGCACCGATCCGCTGTTCCTCGTTGAGCGTCTTGAGGATCACCGAAACCGCCATCGCATTAGCCTCGATGGAAATCGGTGAGCAGCCGGCTCCAGTCCTCGCCGGCAAGGCCGCCGAGAAAGACGTCGCCGCGCGCCAGGGCCTCGTTGATCTCCGGAACCCGCGTCAGCGCAACGGTGAAGGCACGATGCTGGAAGATGAGCCAGCGCTGCAGCGACAGCCCGATCATCAGGGCAGGCTGCGCGCGCCCGCGCGCCTCGACATGACCGGTTTCGTTGAGATGTCGGAACATCGCACCCAGCACGGCGGGCTCCTGGCCGGGCAGTGAGAGCACGTTGAGAACATGCGCGGTCCGCCCCGGCGCCGCATAGTAAACAAAGCAGCCGATGATCGCGTTGTTGCGATCGAGCACGGAGCGGATCGTGAAGATGCCGAGCCGCGTGTTCTGCGCGGCCAGAGAAACCAGCCAGAAGAGCTCCTCCTCCGTCCAAAGCGGCCGCACCGCGTAATGGGCAATGAGCCGCGGCGCGTGGACGAGGAATATGGGGACAGGCATCTCCGCTACGCGCGTGACGTCGGGTTCCGGGGGGTCCCGCTGTGGCAGCAGGTGGCGCAGCAGGCCGTCGACCGGGCGCGCGAGGACGAGCAGACCGGGGATTTTGCCGCGCAGGAAGCGTGCGTTGAAACGCCCCACCAGGGCGCCAAAAGGCCGGAAGCTGCGGGACCATTCGAGATTCTGAAGAATGATCGGCTTGCCGCCAATTGCGAGGAGGTGATTGCAGCTCGTCGGCGATGCACTGTCGCAGAAGGCCAAATCCGCGCGCCTCGGCCGCAGGGCGAGAATGAGCTGTGCGGCTCCGAGGGCTTCCCTGTCGGCATCTGTCATGAAAGCGCCGAGAAGGCGACCAGGCACGATATTCCCACAGGCGACGAAACGCATCGGCACAGCGAGCAGCGCGCTCCGAATACGTCCGTCCTGCTGCTCATAGACCTGTGTGCCCAGGGGCTCGCTATAGGACGGGGAGGCCAGGAGCAGAGTTCGCAGATAGTGCTGCAGATCCGTGCCGGCCGGCTTGTCGGCTCGTCTGAAGATTTTCAGGAATAGCCGTGCGACAGCCGGTATGTCCGAGGCCCTGATCGGCCTGACCGTTCCCCGCTGGCGCGGACGGATCTCGGCGCGCGCATCCGGTTCGATCAGCGACATCAGGCCTCGCTCGTTGGAACCAAGTGGAATGGGTTTGGCGCAAATGCGCGGCGGCTGGACATCGTTATCCTTGTCATCGCGTGGCCCCAGTGCCGGATGGGGCAGGGAAGAGACCATCTCGGATCAAGAGGCTATTCCATTTACGCAATCTATGCGTGTAAAAACGAGAGAATGGTAAAGATTGGGACCCGCTGTACCGCGCTGCCGGGCAGATAGCGCAACCCGCGGTGAGGTCAGCCAAGATGGCTGGGCCCTCGACAGGATGAGGGCCCCAAGCGACGGGCAGAGCCGTTCTTCACTCCGGGAATTCATGCACCATGCCGCCAGAACAGGCGCAACGGACGATATCGATCAGACGGTAGTGATGGGTTGCGACAATGACTCGAGAGGAGCTATGCGCCAATAGCATGCGTAATCGGGCGGACCCGCGAGGGTTCAAGCTCCCATTAGGATCTCGGCAGATCCAAGAGGGAGGAAGTCGCGATGTTCTACGCTGCGCTGGATGTGTCGCTGCGCTCGGTGGCGATCTGCATCATCGACCATGACGGAAAGATTTGCCTCGAGCGCTCCGTGCGCTCCGACGTTTCCGATGTCCTTCTTGGCCTCGCGGGGTTCGATCAGCCGATCCATCAGGTCGGTTTTGAGGCCGGCGCGCTGACTCAGCCCATCACCTACGGACTGACGGAGGCTGGCTACGACGTCGTCTGTATGGAGGCGCGTCAGGTCGCGGCTGCGCTTTCGGCCATCGGAACAAGACGGACAAGCATGACGCCCGCGGCATCGCCCAGATTCTCCGGTCGGGTGGTATAGCCGAGTGCATGTGAAGAGCGTCGAGAGTCACCACAGGCGAGCGCTGCTGACGAGCCGCAAGGTGATGCAGCGAAAGTGCATCGACCTCGAGAACGAGATCCGCGGCCTGTTGCGCATCTTCGGCGTCGTGCTGCCTCTCCGATTGTCCCGGGGCGCTTTTGATGCCGCTGTACGTGAGACGATCGAGACCGATCCTGCGCTCAGCCATGCGCTCCTGCCGATGCTGGAGGCGCGGGCGATGCTCTTCGGGACCTTCACCGAGCTCGATCGGCGAGCGAAGCGAGCCGCCCGCGAGGATGCGATCTGTCGGCGCTTCATGACCGTGCCGGGCGTCGGAGAGATCAGCGCCCTCAGCTTCAAGGCTGCCGTGGACGATCCCGCCCGCTTCATGAGTTCTCGAGCGGTCGGAGCCGACTTCAGACTGACACCTCGACGCTTCCAGTCCGGCGACACGGACAATCCAGGTCGGATCTCCCATGCCGGTGACGTCGACGTTCGCGCTGCGCTCTACGCGGCCGCAAACGTCATGTTGATGCGCTCGATCACCTGGTCGAGTCTCAAAGCGTGGGGTGTGCGGCTGATGAAGACGAAGGGTCGCCGGCGCGCCATTGTCGCGGTGGTGCGCAAGATTGCCGTCGTGCTCCATCGTATGTGGGCCGATGGTACCGACTTCCGACTGGGATCGGAGGCTGCGGCATGACCTGACCGCAGCCCACACCGATCCCGACCGGGATCGTCCCACGCGGACGACGGGATGGATGAAGCCGAAAATGTCTGCTGCGCTCTCAGGGCGTCCACAAGCGAGGCTCTCCAGACCCAATCCGATGCATGCGTGCAGCGGCGGCTTGGCTCGACAGAAGCCACCAGACTGCGAAGAGAAGCGTGACCCGCGTGAATGAGACCCCGGCACAGAGGTGCAACCCGAGCTTGACCCAACTGCCCGATTAGAGAAGCGGACTCTAGCACATTGCCCGAAAGGCGACCCAACCGAGCTTGGGTCTTGCGCATGACGGAGCGTTTGCGTGGCGCCGCGTGACGCGTGCCTTACATTGTCGCCTTCGTGGCCAACTCTCTCTGAAATCCAGCGGCGAGATGATCGATCAACGCCCGGACCGCCGGTGGCAGACCGCGCCGTGTCGTGAAGACCAAATGCACGATGCCTTTGAGCCCGTGCCACGCTGGCAGTACGCGGACGAGGCGCCCGTCGGAAAGCGCCTCACGGCAGACATGATCAGGCAGGATCGCGACGCCCAGCCCGTCGATAGCGGCCTGGCGAACCGCCATCATATCGGCGCAGCCCATCCGTGGCATGATACGGACGGCGCGAGTGCCGCCGTCTTCGGATTCCAGCTGCCATTCCAGATCGTCCGCATCGTCACTGGTCGCGAGGGTGGGCAGCGCGGCCAACTGCGTAACGTCGGCCATCTGGCTCGCGAGCCGTGGCGCGGCGACGAGAATGCGTGTCGAGAGCCCGAGCGTGCGCATGGTCAAGGCGGCGTCGCTCGTCAGGGCCGCACGGACCCGCAGCGCCAGATCGATCCGCTCAGCGATCAGGTCGACCGGTCGGTCGGTTGCAACGAGTTGCAGGCGCACCTTGGGATATTTGGCGAGGAAGGACGATATCAGGGCCGAGATCGGCTCCAACATGCCGGTGGGACAGCTGAAGCGAATGCGGCCATGCGGTTCCGACTGAGCCTGCATGACCAGCGCCTCGGCCTGCTCCGCCTCCGCCATGATCGCCCGGCAGCGATCGTAAAAGGCAAGGCCCGTATCGGTCACGCGGAAGCGCCGGCTCGATCGTTCGATCAGCCGCAGCCCGAGCCGCTCTTCCAGCCCTGCAATGCGCCGGCTGAGCTTCGATTTGGGTTCGCGCAGCGCCCGGCCGGCCGGGGCGAAGCCACCATGAGCCACGACCTCGGCGAAATAGGCGTAGTCGTTCAGGTCGATCTTCATCATCGTTCCGTTTGTGGAACGATTAGTGCCATATTCGGCGACTACACGCATCATCGTTCTTGTCTCATTTGAAAAGGGCCGCGGCGCTTCGTCGCTCGGTTTCAAGGAGACGGACAATGACGAGCAAGTTCGACGACAAGGTCGTGGTGGTGACGGGCGGGACGAGCGGCATCGGCCTCGCAACGGCGAAGGCTTTCGCCACCGAGGGCGCGTCGGTGTTCATCACCGGCCGCCGGCAGGACGCGCTCGACGCCGCGGTGAGGCAGATCGGCGGCAAGGTCACCGGCGTCCGCGGTGACATGTCGAAGCTCGCCGACATCGATCGGCTTTACGATGCCATCCAGCAGAAGCACGCGCAGATCGACGTGGTCTTCGCCAATGCGGGCGGTGGCAAAATGGCGCCTCTCGGCGCGATCACCGAGGAGCATTACCAGCACACCTTCGACACCAATGTGAAGGGTGTGCTCTTCACCGTCCAGAAGGCGCTGCCGCTGCTGAAGGACGGGGCTTCGGTTATCCTGACCAGCTCGACCACCAGCATTTCCGGCACGCCGGCCTTCAGCGTCTATTCCGCCACCAAAGCCGCGGTGCGCAACTTCGCCCGGAACTGGATTCTGGATCTCAAGGATCGGCACATCCGCGTCAACGCGATCAGCCCCGGCGTGACCGACACGGCAGGGCTCGACGAGCTCTTCGGTGGTGGCGAGCAGGCGAAGGGCACCAAGGATTATCTCGCCAGCCTGATTCCTGCGGGCAGGGTCGGGCAGCCCGAGGAAATCGCTCGGGCCGTTCTGTTCCTTGCTTCCGATGAAGCGAGCTTCGTCAACGGCATCGAACTCTTCGTCGATGGTGGCCAGGTTCAGATCTGAGTTGCAGACCATCATTGGATGACCGCAGCCGGCGGCAGCCCTTTCCCTTCACAGACCAGATTCAACAGGCGTTTCCAGTCATGCTGACCAATGAAGACACCATCCGCAGCCTCTATGCCCTTGCAGAGGCTTCGTCCAAGGACACGGACAAGTTCATCTCGCTGTTCGCCGAGGACGGCTATTTCTACGATGTGCCGGGCGGCAGGAAATACTATGGCAAGGAGATCGGCCTGCCCGTCGATGCGATGGTCGCGGCGTTTCCCGACATGCATCGCGAGTTGTACGATATCTACGTCAAAGACGACGTCGTGATCGTCGAATTGGCTCTGCAGGGTACGCATAAGGGCGATTTTTACATGGCCGGCGGAATCTTGCCTGCGACCGGCAAGAGGATGGATGCGCCGTGCTGTGACGTGTTCCACCTGAAGGACGGGAAGGTCACGTCCTTCCATTGCTACAACCTGCCGTCGGTCATCCTGCAGCAGCTCGGTGTTCTCGAAAACCTGCGTGCTGCATTGAAGCGCGGATGAGAACCTGCAACCAGAAGCCGCGGGCGAAGCGTCTTGGATGTACGGGTTCACCACCGAAACCACGTCGATACAATCATCCGTCATTCCTTCCAGGGGAATGACGGACCGCATTGGCGTCCTCTGCTGGCCAGCATTCGTTGCAGCTGCAGCCGAAACCCAGTGAGCGACCGCCACCAAGCCTCGGCGGCAATCTGCGATTGCCGCCAGGAACTCACTCGCACTCAGCGCCATGAATGGACATTGAGCTCCTGCTTGGAAGCAGACGCTCATTGGCCCGGCGAGTAACCGTCAAGGGTCCGAGTACAGCAATCGCCTAGGCAGGCTTCTGGCAGGATCATCGTGCCGGCGCGGAAAAGATCGCAGCGAAGCTGATCGCCTCACACGGACGGATCGAAGGCACGCCGAACGATGTCCCCTTGCCTCGCGGTTGGATGCCGATCGTCGGCTGGCTTGCCGCCTGCGGCATGCCATCATCGGCACGCCTCAAATGGAACAGCGCCGGCAGAGACTTAGCGCGCCGGGTGGTGCCTCACACAACGTTGGCGCCGGTCCTAAAGCGAACTCGCAATTTCCAGCTTGACATCGAGTTCGCGCAGAATGATTTTTATATTATACGTTGTCTATTATAAGAATACAGATGGCCGTTCGCTCCCTCTCCTCCACGCTCAAGACGCTCGCGGTCTGCGATATCATCGCCGCTTCGCCGAAGCCGTTGCGGCTGGCCGATGTCGTGCGGGCAAGCGGCGATGCACGCGCGGTCGTCTATCAGCGGCTCCGGACGCTGGTGGAGGCCGGCCTGCTCGACCAGACCGAGGACGGCGCATTCCGATTGGCGCTGCGCTTCCAGTTCTATGCGGTGCGCGCGCTGGAGCAGGCCAATCTCGGCGAGCGCAGCAGCGAGTTGCTCCAGCAGATCGTCGATGAGAGCGGCGAAACCGCAACGATTTCCGTCGCCGACGGCTACCATGCCGTCATCATCAACCGCGTCGAATCCCGGCAGGTTCTGCGGGCGGACCTGCGCGTCGGCGCCAAGATGGCGCTCGGCGGCAGCGCTTCCGGCGCCGTGCTGGTCGCTTTCGGATCGGAGGAGATGCGCGACAGCCTGCGCGGGCAGGGTGTCACTCTGCCGCCGGAAGCGGAATTGCAGGTGGTGCGCGAGCGCGGCTACGCCGTTTTCGCGCCGACGGACCCGCATCTCGTCGCCGCCGTCGCTGCTCCCGTCTTCGATGCCGCGCGCCAATGCGTGGCGGTCCTGGCCATCTCGGGCCCGATCTTCCGCTTCGATCACGACCGCTGCGGCCCCATCGTCGTTGCCGGCGCACGACGTCTCAGCGCGCAGTTTGGACATTCCTGACATGACGGTTTCCGCCCTTCTCGCCCCGGAAGGCCCGCTGCTGCCGCGTGCATTGATGCGCAGTCCGGATGAACTGATGCGGCCGGAGCGGCTCGCCGCCATCCAGCCCTCGCGCATCAGCGCCTCGCGCAACCTGATCGCGCGGGCCTCACGCCAGCGCTGGACGATCACGCAGAAGGCCTTCGACATCGACGAGAAGGGCCGCGGCCACGCCCGTTATGCCATTGAGGCGGGTAGCTGGCGCTTCTCCTTCCCGATCTTCTCCTTCGAGCCCTCCGCGCGTGAACGCACAGGCCGCATCATCGGCCGCGCCTGGGACATGATGGGCGCGCTGGTCGAAGGCGACATGTCGCCCGCAGCGGTCGCGGCGCTCCAGAGCGAATTGCCGAAGCTCTACGAAGGGCGCGCCACGCCCGATACCCTGACCTGGGCGCGCTCGAACCGCTCGGGCCGCCTGTTCGACCTCGCGGTCAACGCTTTGGCCAGGGGCGAGCAGCCGCCGGTCGAAGCGCTCGGCGGCACCTGTTACCTGATGCGCAACACCGGCATCGACGGCAACGGCACCTTCGGCACCAAGTCCTTCCTCGCCTTCGAGAAGGACCACCCGCTGCGCGCCTCCCTGCAGGCGCAGATGCTGACCGCGTATATGATGCGGGTCTTCGCGCTCGATCTCGTCCAGCATTTCGCGCGGTTGCATGGAGGCACGAAGGCCGCGGGCTTCGCGCCGGATCTCGCCCGCTTCCTCGGCGTCGGCAACGGCTCGGCGCTCGGGCTGATGTTCTTCGTCAACAACCATCCGCGCCTGATCAACCAGTGGCTGACGATCCGCGAGACCGCCATCGCCCATGGCAAGCTGGTGCCGGTGGGTCGGGAGGGGGCACCGCTGCGGACGCTGGCAAGCCTGCTCGACAAGGCGATCGTCGCACGCCAGCAGGATCGCTCGGAATACGAGTCCTTCACACCGAGCCTGCGCATCGCCGAGGATCTGGTCGTCATCCGCCGCGAGCTCGACGCGCTGATCGCCTTGGCTCAGGCGGGCGAGACGGGCGCGACCCCGCTGCTCGACTTCACGGCCTCGCTCGACGGCCGCGTTCATGCCGAGGCCTTCGAGACCTTGCTCTCGCTGCTGATCGAGCTGGTTCCCGACGTCGCCGACAGCCTCTCGGACACGCTGGTCATCGACGAGGAACTGACCGGCCGGCCGGAAATGCCGCTCGGGCGGCTGCGTGAGATCGTCCGCAGCGATTATCGCTGGGCCTTCGATCTCGATCTCACCTCCGAGCGCTCGCAGCGCTATGTCTGGTACAAGTCGCGCACCGCCGAGGAGCCGCGCCGGGGGCCGCGGGAGGAAATCGGCGAAGCCCATAATCTCGGCCTCGACCTGCCCCGGCTGATCGTCGCGCTCGACCGCGACCTCAGCCAAGCAGACCCAAAGACCTGCGTCGCCCGCTTCCTGCTCCAGCATCCAGAGCACCGGCTGATCGCAACGCGCGTCCAAGCGCTGGCCGGGCTGCCCTACCATTCGCCGCATGCCGACATCATGAGCGAGGACTTCGTCCCGGCGCAGATCACGCGCCTGCTCAATGTCGGCATCCACGGCATCGACAAGGCGCGCGACTTCCTCAACCGCAACCTGCGCGGCGTGATCTTCCATGGCGCGCCGACGCCCGCCGATCTCGCGGCGGGAACGGCCGATCCCCACTGGTTCTATCCTCCGGAGCCCCGCTCATGACGGAGCTGCGCCTCACCCTGCGCGAGATACGCCTGATCATCGAACGCTTGGTCCAGGCGAACGGTGTCGCTCCGGGGCTTCTCTTCGCCGTCCGCGATGCGGCGGTGGTGTCCGCGATCCTGCCCGTCGCAGGCTTTGAGAAGCTCTCGGCCGAAATCGCTGCGCTGGCCGCTTCGCCTGTCAAGCCCGCCACATTGAGCGAAGGCGAGGACGGCGTTCTGCAAGTCGATGTTGCCGGCCAGCATCCCTGGCTCGTCGCCGAAGCCTTACTCGATCTCGCCGTCGAGCGGTTCCGCCTCACGGGGCGCGGCGAGGTTCTGGTGTGCGGCGCGGTGAGCCCGTGCGAGTTCGGTGTGGTCGCCGGGCTCGCCGAAAAGCATGGCCTCACGGCGATCTGCTCCGAGGTAGCGGGCGGCGTCCTCTTGGAAGTCCGACCCCGCCTGGCGCGAACCGAAGGCCTCCTCAACCACGTCCGGCGCGAAGGCTGCACGGTCGCGGCAGGCTTGTGGTGGCCGCTCTACCACGCCTCGCATGCGGCGCTTGCTCCCGACTCTTTCGAGAGCCGCCGCCATGCCGGCACCATCCGCGTCGAGGCCGATGGCCGCATCGTCGGTCGCAACGACGAGGACGAAACCGACCTCTCCATGCTCGCCGCCGATCCCATACGGCTGCGCCCCGCCTCCATCCCGTAAAGGTTCAAACCGATGCTGATCGACGGCTTGCAATGCGGCTTCTACGGCCGCGACGTGTTCGAGGAGCTCAAGGCCGGCGGCTTCACCTGCGTCACGCCGACGCTTGGATTCTGGGAGGGCGCGATCGAATCCTTCGACGCGATCGGCAAATGGCGCGACATGGCGCGCGCCAATAGCGACCTCGTCACCATCGCGCTGAAGACCGACGATATCCTCGTCGCCGACCGGGACGGCAAGACCGCGCTTCTGCTCGGCTATCAGAACACCAACCTGCTCGACGGTCGTATCCGCTATGTCGAGCTCTTCGCCGATCTCGGCGTCCGCGTCCTGCAACTCACCTACAACAACCAGAACGATGTCGGTTCGAGCTGCTACGAGGCGGTCGATCCCGGCCTGTCCCGCTTTGGGCGGGAGGTCGTGCGCGAAATGGACCGCTGCGGCCTGCTGGTCGATTGTTCGCATGTCGGCGACAGGACGACGCTCGACGCGATCGAATGGTCGCAAAAGCCGATCGCGATCACCCATGCCAACCCGTCCTCCGTCTTCCCGCACAAGCGCAACAAGAGCGACGAGGTCATCAAGGCACTGGCTGCCAAGGGCGGCATCATCGGCTGCGCCGCCTATCGCAACATCACCCCGGTCGAGGCCTGCGACCGCGTCGATGCCTGGGCCGAGATGGTGGCGCGCACCGTCGACATCGCCGGCATCGACCATGTCGGCCTCGGCACCGATTTCAGCCATCACACCAGCCAGAGCTATCTCGACTGGATGCGCCAGGGGCGCTGGACGCGGACGGCCCAGTATGGCGCGGGCTCGGCTACCAATACCGCCCCGAGCGAGAAGCCGGCCTGGCTCAAGAAGATCAGTGGCCTGGCTGCGGTCGCGCCGGCGCTGGCGAAACAGGGGTTCAACCCGGAAGAAGTGGAGAAGATCACCTCCGGGAATTGGCTGCGCGTCTATCGCGCTGTGTTCGGCTGAGAGGAGAGAACCATGACCGGCGACGACGCTTCGAGCTTGCGGCTCTCACGACGGAAACTGCTCGTCGCCGCCGGCGCGGGCAGCCTGTCGATACCCTTCATCCGTCGCGCCCGCGCGGCCGAGGCGATCTACGTCAACACCTGGGGCGGCCCCTGGGAAGAGGCGGCGCGCGCCGTGCTCTTCGATCCCTTCACCCAGGCGACGGGGATCGAGATCAAGACGATCGCGCCGGTCTCCTTCGCCAAGCTCGCGGCGCAGGTCCGCACCGGCGTCTACGAATTCGACGTCACGACGCTCGGCGTCTCCGAGCTCGCCCGCGCCAACCACGCCAATCTGCTCGACAAATATGACGAGAGCAAAATCCCGGCCGCCTCGCTCTGGCCCGGCGCCGTGACCCTCAACGGCGTCAATTCCCACGCCTTCGCCAATGTCATCGCCTACCGGAAGGACAAGTTTCCCGCGGGCGGCCCGAAGAACTGGGCCGAGTTCTGGGATACGGCGAAGTTCCCGGGCTCGCGCTGCCTGCAGAACTATTCCGCCCGCGTGCTCGCCTTCGCGCTGATGGCGGACGGCGTCGCACCGACCGATCTCTTCCCCTACGACCTCGACCGCGCCTTCAAATCCCTCGACCGGATCAAGAAGGATGTCCGCGTCTGGTGGAGCCAGAGTCCGCAATCCCAGCAATTGCTGCGCGACGGCGAGATCGAATTGATCGGCATGTGGAACACCAGCGCCCAGCAGCTCATCGATCAGAAGGTGCCGATCGCGCTGAGCTACGACCAGGCGGTGATCGATGTCGCGGCCTGGGTCGTGGCGCGCGGCACGCCGCGGACCCGCAATGCCTGGCGCTTCATCGAGTTCGCGGTGCAGCCGGAGCGGCTGGCGCAGTTCGCCCAGCGCAACAATTACGGCCCGATGAACCCGGCCTCGTTCAAGAGCCTGCCGCCGGAGGTCGTCGCGCGGATGCCGACCTCGCCGGAGAACCTGGCCAAGGCCGTCGTGCTGAACGCGGAGAAGCTCGGCCCGCAATTCGACGTCATGGCAAAGCGTTTCGAACAATGGCTGTCGAGCTGACGCGCCCCGCGCTGGCGGCCGAGGCGTCCGCGCTTCCTGCGCGGGCGCTTCTGGTGACCCTCTTGCGCCCGCCCGTCATCCTCTATGTGCCGGCGGCACTGTTTCTCGCCGCCTTCTTCCTCGTCCCGCTCGGCCTCGTCGTCTGGATGAGCGTCAGCGATCCGGAATTCGGCTTCGGCAACTACGCGACCTTCTTCGCCTCGCGTTACGACCTCGCCGTGCTGGCGCGGACCTTCCAGACCGCCTTCGTCGTCACGCTTGCGAGCCTCGTCTTCGCCTATCCCATCGCCTATGTCGCGGCCCGGCGCGGCGGCGCCGTCGGCGGCTTCCTGCTCGGCGTGGTCGCGCTGAGCTTCTGGACCAGCTTCCTGGTCAGGACCTATGCCTGGATGGTGATCCTGGGGGCGAAGGGGCCGGTCGTCGGGCTCCTGACCGCGCTCGGCGTCAGCCCGCCCCCGCGCCTGCTCTTCACCACCTTCGCTGCGACTTTCGCGATGGCGCACATGCTCGTGCCCTTCATGGTGCTCGCGCTCTATGCCGTGATGAAGCGGATCGACGAGAGCTATATGCGCGCCGCCGCAAGCCTTGGCGCCCGGCCCCTGCGGGCCTTTCTCACGGTCTATTTTCCGCAGAGCCTGCCGGGCGTGGTCAACGGCGCGACGCTCGTCTTCATCACCTGCCTCGGCTTCTACGTGACGCCGACCCTGATCGGCAGCCCGCAGGACAAGATGATCGCCGGACGGATCGGCCAGGAAATCGAGCAGCTCCTCGATTTCGGCGCGGCCTCCGCAACCTCGATGATCCTGCTCGCCGCCGCGCTCGCGCTGTTTACGCTCTATGACCGCTTCTTCGGTCTCGACAGGATGTGGAGGTAGCATGTCCCGCTCCACGATCATCCTGGCGGTTCTCGTCGCGATCCTCCTCACGGGGCCGATGTTCATCGTCGTGCCGATGTCGTTCAGCACGGCGCCTTCGCTCGAATTCCCGCCGCCGGGCTTCTGGCTCGGCTATTACCGGCGCTTCTTCTCCGACCCGAACTGGACCGGGCCGCTGTTCAACAGCTTCGCGATCGGCTTCGGGACGATGGTGCTGGCCATGCTCTTCGGGGCGCCCGCGTCCTTCGCCCTGATGCGGCATCGCTTCCGGTTCCGCTCCGCCTTCCGCATGTTGGTGCTGTCGCCGCTGATCGTGCCGCATATCGTGATGGCGCTGGGCTACTATAGCTATTTCGGCTCGCTCGGGCTGGTGCAGAGCATGACCGGCGTCATCCTTGCCCATACCTGCTTGACCATCCCCGTGGTGGTGCTGACCCTGACCTCGGCGCTCGCCAATTTCGACCGCCGGGTCGAGAATGCCGCGGCCGGCCTCGGCGCACGCCCGCTCACCACCTTCCGGCTGGTGACCTTCCCGATCCTGCGCCCGGCCTTCCTGGTCGCGGCCTTGTTCGCCTTCATCCACTCCTTCGACGAGACCGTGATCGCGATCTTCATCTCGGGCCGCGACAGCGCGACCTTGCCGCGGCAGATGTTCAACAGCTTCCAGATGGAGGCGGATCCGGCGATCTCCGCCGCCTCCTCGCTGCTGCTTGCCGCCGTTCTCGTCGTCATCGGCGCGCGCTGGGCCGCGCGCCTCGTCAAGCCGCAGCCTGCCCGCGCGAAAGCCTAGGACAGACCATGAAGAACGCCCGAGCCCTTTCCTTGCGTGGCCTGTCGAAGAGCTACCTGGCTGGCCAGAACGCCGTCGACAGCATCGATCTCGAGATCCAACCCGGCGAGTTTGTCTCCTTCCTCGGTCCGTCCGGCTCCGGCAAGACGACGACGCTGATGATGATCGCCGGCTTTTCCAAGCCGAGCAGCGGCGAGATCGCGATCGGCGGACGCAAGATCGACAGCGTCGAGCCCTATGACCGCAACATCGGCATGGTCTTCCAGAACTACGCACTGTTTCCGCATATGAGCGTCGCCGACAATGTCGGCTTCCCCCTGCGGATGCGGCAGGTGCCGAAGGCGCAGGCCGCCAAGCGCATCGCCGATGCGCTCGCCATGGTCGGTCTCGCCGATTTCTCCGGCCGCAAGCCGGCCGAGCTATCCGGCGGGCAGCAGCAGCGCGTCGCGCTGGCGCGCGCACTCGTCTTCGAGCCCGATGTCGTGCTGCTCGACGAGCCGCTCGGCGCGCTCGACAAGGCGCTGCGCGAGCAGATGCAGATCGAACTCAAGCGGATCCACCGCGAGCTGGGCGTGACCATGGTCTATGTCACGCACGACCAGGGTGAGGCGATGGCGATGTCGGACCGCATCGCGGTGTTCAATCGCGGGCGGATCGAGCAGATCGGCAGCCCGGCGGAGGTCTATGCCAGGCCGCAGACGCGCTTCGTCGCCTCCTTCATCGGCGACAGCAACCTGATCGAGGGCGTCATTGGCCGTGGCGGGAGTGTCGATCTACCGGGGTTCGGCTCGATCGCGGTCGGACGTGGCGATCTTACCCCGGGGACTCCAGTCGACGTGCTCCTGCGGCCGGAGACCATTCGCCTTTCCAAGGAAGAGCGGTCTCCCGAAGACATCTGCTTCACCGTCGACGAGATCGTCAATTACGGCGACAGCTTCCTAGTCATCGGCAAGAGCGCCGGTCAGGAACTGCGCGCCCGCGTGCCTGGTCTCGACATGCCAGCGCTCGCCCGGGGGGAACGCTGTGTCATGCGGTGGTCCAAAGAGCGCGTCCATATCGTTCCAAGATGATTTTGGCCCGGGAGGATCGGAGACCAATCCTTGAGGTCATTCTCAAGCTAGCCAATACGCGGCAGCTCAAGATGTAGGCCGTTCCGCGCCACCTGCGGACACCCGTAGCGCCGCTGATCAGACGGGGCTCGCAATCCTTTGCGCTCGACTAGCGCGGCCAGCGCTTCCGAGATCCGGATGAGGTTGCAGCCATCACAAATCCAATTGTCCCTGCGATCAGCAGCACGGCAATGATCGTCACCTGAGCAAGCATATCGCCCTCCGTTAAGGCGTAGCGCTCCAACAACCCCGCGCCGGCGAGGGCTGTTCCGCTGCTGCTGCTGATCCGACCAGTCTCTAAGGGTGCCAGAGTGGCACCAGCGCGATAGCTGCCAGCCGGCGAGATTGATCGCCGTCATTAGCCAGTGCGGAACCGTCACCGCTGTGCATCGAGCGGCCGGCTCTTCCCAACCCATCTGATCTGTCCCTGAGATCAGCATCGCAAGCCGATGCGGGCCATGGCTATCCGAACAGGAAGTGCCACGCGCCATAACCGATCAGTCCGAGCCACATTGTCATGGCGATTGCTGCGGTCGAAACGAACGCTAGGGCGGTCAGGATTTCCTTGCTCTTCTGCACAGCTTAGGTCTCCACACAACGCTGTTTTTATCTGAAACCTCTGTGAACTGAGCCGGCGCTGCCGAGACGCAACAAGACAGCGCCGGCTCATGCCCAATCCAGGCACGGCGAAGTGGCTCGGGCGATTCGTCGGACGCCTTATATTACCTTAGGTCAAGTCTCTCCTTATCCGCATTTTTAACCGCCGCAGTACTGCTTTATGGGCACGACCGCAGTACAGCGGGCGCTGGTCGCGCTCGGCTATTCGCTTGTGGTGGATGGCAAGCCGGGGCCGGCGACCAAGGCCGCTATCCAGGCGTTTCAGCGCGGGCGCGGGCTTGCGGCGGATGGAGTGGTCGAGCCGCTGACCATCGCTGCGCTTCAGAAGGCGACGAAGCAGGGCGAAGAGCCTGCTGCTTCGACTTCGGTCGTTCCTTCTGACTGGATGCCCGCGGCTCAAATGGACCGGATCATCGTTCACTGGACCGCCGGCGCCCATCGCGGCTCAGGTCTCGACCGCAGCCATTATCATGTTCTGATCGAGGGAGACGGCAAGCTGGTGCGTGGTATTCCGCCGATCAGCCTGAACGATTCCGTGGGGCCAAGCCGGGCTATGCCGCGCACACGCTGAACTGCAGCACCGGCTCGGTCGGCGTGTCGTTGTGCTGCATGGCCGGAGCAATCGAGCCCCTTCAACGTGGCTTCGGCCCCGATGACGAGGATGCAGTGGAACGCACTACTGGCTGTGCTCGCCGACCTTTGCCGCTGATATGCCATCCCGGTGACGCCGAAGACGGTGCTCTCGCACGCAGAGGTGCAAGGCACGCTGAAGATTGCTCAGCGCGGCAAGTGGGATATCGCTCGGCTTGCTTTCGATCCGCCCGTCGGCGGCGCCAAGGCCTGCGGCGACATGTTCCGCGCCGCGACGTCCGCGCTGATCTGATCCGAGGACCAGACCAGCCTCGGCTTCGGGAATTGCTCTTCGCGCGCCAGTCTCAGTTTCCCAAGCGCACGCTTCATCGACGCCCGGCGCGCCGAGAAAAATAGACCCAGCCCCTTTTTCATCTTTGCCAACCCTATCGCCGCGAGAAAATTGTTCTCAGGGCGCCGGCGGCCGGCATCCATCATTTGATGGATGTCTCCTAAAAATCCCGCCGCGGTTGGGCCAGCCGCTTTCCCACCCCGGAGCATCACATGAACCGTATCATCCTGGCGCTCGTCGCCTTGGGATCGCTGGCGCTCGCCGATTGCCAGACGCTGGACAGCCAGATCGCGCAGGTCAGCGACCGCTTGTCTGCCCGCTGCGCCGATCTGCAGACGGCGGCGCTGACCGTCGACCTGTTCGCGCCGGAGAAGGTGCGCGCTGCGGCGTAGCAGGGACAGGTCGTGCTCGCGCAGTTCTGCGCCAAACCGCCGCGCTCCGCTGCCGATCTCGCTATCGCCATCGGCGAAACGATGAAGGCGCTGCAGGCGATCGAAGCCGCGAAGAAAGGAGCTTGAGCCATGAACGAACAGATCCTCAGCCTCATCCGCACCGTCGTCCAATCGGCTGCGGCCGCGCTCGGCACCTATGGCGTGCTCGATGCGCAGGGGCAGACCGTCGTCGTCACCTTCGTCATGTGGCTGATCCCCACGGTCTGGGGGCTCTATGTCCGCCGCAAGGCCGGCCTGGTCGCCTCTGCCGCTGCACTCCCGGAGGTGACCGAGATCCGCACCACGCCGGAAATGGCTCGCAAGGTGAAAGACCCCTCGGTCACCGCGGGATAGGAGTAGGCCGGTGCCCTACCGCAATCACCCGCTTCCGGTCCGGATCTACCTCGGCATCCACGACCGTTTTCCCGGCTCGGCGCTCCGAATGGGTTCTGGCCGGGATTCACGGTGGCGTGGGGCTGCATATGATCGGTCCGGCTCCAACCTTCGCGGGCAACCCTGCCTGGGCCAGATGGCGGCCATGATGAACGAGAGCACCTGGGGGTGGTTCGCCATTGCGATCGGGGTCTTCCGGCTGCTGGCACTCGTCGTGAACGGGGCGTTCTCGGGGACATGGTATGGTCGCTGGTCGCCGCACGTGCGGGCCCTGGCGTCGTTTCTGTCCTGCTTCCTCTGGCTCCAGATCACCTTTGGCCTGCTGGCCTCCGATGCGGCGACGACTGGCCTTGCTGTGTATCCCGGCCTTCTTGTCCTCGACGCGATGAACATCGTCGCCGCGACCAAGGATGCCGCGAGCATGGACAGGGTCATCGCCGATGGTTCTCCCTGAAGGTATCACCCCAGAGGACGCGATCGGCACGCTCGTCGCTGGCCTTGCCATCGGCGCTGTCATGATCCGCCAGTACCTGAAGGATCGGAAGAGCCCGACAACGCCGTCCGGGGATCGATTGATCCCCGGGCTGTCGATCGCGGATATGCGACCACTTCAGGAAATGCCGCCGAGCAATTGAAGCTGACCGCGATCATGGAGCGCATCGCCGTCTCGCTCGAGAAGATGTTAGCCATCAGCCAGGAGCGCGCTGAGGACGCCGAGATTGTCCGGCGAGCCGAAATCATGGCTCAGGAGATGCTGAAGCAGTTGCAGGTCACGAAGCCAGCGCCGCGCCGGCGCCGAACATAGATCGCGGCTCCGGCCGTCGACCGCCTCGCCCTCGTAAGGGGCGGCCCTCCTTGGGCGTTTCCTCCCTGCACTTGGGCCGTCGTTCCTTCGGGAGCGGCGGCCTTTTTGTTTTGAGCCGGCACTGCGAGGAACGCCATCGCTTTCCGCCCGTTGGTTCTGCAACAACCCTGGGAGGAAACGATGGATCATTCTCGGCATACCCGCCTTTCATCGACCGACCTGACGCCCGACGTTCTCGACGGCGCCACCATCTATGGGCCGGGCGACGAAAAAATCGGCTCGATCTCGCATGTCTACGGCTCCGGGCCAATGGCTCAGGCCATTATCGATGTTGGCGGCTTCCTCGGGATCGGAACCAAGCCGGTCCCCATACCGATCAACCAGCTCGAGTTCATGCGTGATGAAGACGGAAACGTGCACGCGGTGACGAACTGGACCAAGGACGAGTTGAAGGCGATGCCGGAGCACGTCGACCCCTGACGCTGGCTCTATCGATCAAAGGCCCCGTCAGCTCCGGCTGGCGGGGCCTTTCGTTCGGGGTTGCCGTCAGACCATGGGCCATTTGGTCCAGAAGCGCACAATGTATCCTAAGCAGGAACCTCGATATCGGGCCCGCGTTGTCAGGCCGGACAGCCCCAACGCTTCGTAAAATCAATGCCGAATCCTCGGGAGGATCCGATGCTGGTTTCTGCTGAACATTGCGCTTTGCCTGCAACGACCACGCCGATCGAAACAACAATCGAAACACCCGAGCAGCTCCGAGAAGCTTTAGACCGGCTGCGGTGCATCGAGTTCGAGCATCAGGAGACACCCAGAGGACGGGAAAGGGCAGAGCTTGAGCTCAGCATCTGTCGCTATCTCGCTGGCTGCGAGCATCGAGTTCGCTAGACCGTAGTCGGGGCGAGTTGACGTTGCCGCCAGCGCTCCGCATTGAGCGCCTTCCCGATCGAAGCAGCGCGACCAACTCGATGGCATCCAAGGCGACACGGCCCCTCGTCCAGCGTGATCTTGAGACGGTTGAGGGCCGCGTCGCTCACATCAAAGCTGCCTTCAAGAACAGCGATCCGCAAGCATCGCGAAGGCCGTTGGCGATGTCATCCCAGAGATCGGCGTGTGGGAGTTCGCGGCGCAGACCGGGCTCAGCCGGTCAGTTATCTACAAGGCCTTCATCCGCGATGGCGGCAATCCCACCCTGACTACCCTGTTTAGGGCGCTCGAGGTGATTGGCGTGGACTTCCGCGAAGACTTTGGCTGATTGAGACAGGATGGGTCATTTTCCGTTGCCGGGACCTCCGGGGGTGTTAAAGTAGCCGGACATGCCCTTCTCATCGCTAAAGGACCCGGTCGATCTCGCGCGGGCTCATGGGGCGCTCGAGGCCGCATGGCAGGAACTGAAGCGAGAATTTCCAGAAGAGGACCACGAGCGACAACGGGCCCGTCTAGCATATATCGTGGCCGCATTCGTTCTTGTCGCCCAAAGCGAGAAGGAGCTCGTCAGGCGGTCGGTCGAGCGATTCCGGGAGAAGTCGCCGTAGCCGGCTCGCTCACGCGGTGCCGGGCCTTTTCGTTTCAAGGTCGCTACCTAGTCGTCACACCGAGTTAGTTGCTCGCCGGTTGGAACGATAGTGAAGATGCAATCGTCCTCGAAGTGCACCGGCGTGCCATCGTCCAGAGAGTAGAATGTGGTCCCAAGGCCAGGGTAGCCTTGCCAGACTATGACTGTGTAGATGTTGCCGTCGTCGTCACGACATCGCTCCCTGTAAAGCTCGCGATGCCGAAATGTCGGTTGTAGCCCTGGCTCCTTGGGTTGTCTCGAAACCATCGTTGGCGCTCCGGTTCCTGCGGCTGTCTTCAAACCGATTTGTGCCTAGGCGGTTCCGCTAGGGAACGATTCGCCCTGCCGGTCGAAGAGCTTCGTCATCGTCGGCTATGAACCGTCGACGATCGCCCTGGGCGGGATTGGCCGGCTGCTGCTCGCCGCGAGGCAGGGCGACCACCTAGTCTATGTCGGTGGCGTCTGCGGGGAATTCAAAGGCGCCGAATTCCAAATGAAGGTCCGATATGACAAGGAGCCGCATCCGACAACCTTTGCAAGCATAAGGCACGTGCCGCAATCGGCGGCGCGATCACTGGGAGGCTGCCTCGGCCAACAGCCTACGCGATGTGAGGGAATCCGCTTGTGATGAGCGATTTGGCACCGTGCCCCAAGCTGATATTCACCCTTCGCCGAAAAGCGGACGCTCGCATACAAAGACACGCCTTACCGCCCAACCTTGGCGATCTCGGCAGCGAGGTTCGCAAGGTAACTGCATTCATCGGCAGATTCGTTGTTCCACCACATCGCACACAGGTTATGCGATGGGATGGCCGGACGCGCCTCCAGCACGCGCAATGCCAGCTTCTCTCCCGAGAGATGGATCATCTCGCGCGGGATCATCGCCGCGCCGGTGCCGGCGCTCGCGAGGCGGGCGATCACGGTAAGCGGGTTGCAGGTGTTGAGGCGGCGCGGCTTCAGGCCCTGCGCGCCAAACCACATCTGGATCGTGGTGAACAGGCCCGATGGCGGGCTATTCGTGAAGATCGGCAGATCGACCAGGTTCTCCGGCGTCGCGACATTGCCAGCGAAGGGCAGGCCTTCGCCCACCACCCAGACGAGATCGATCATCCAGAGCGGCACGATCGTAATCCCGTCATGGGCCCGCGGCTGCGAGAGAAAGGCAATGTCGATCGAGCGGTCGAGCAGGAGTTGTTCGAGCTTGGTGCTGAAGTCCACGGTGACATCGACCTGCAGCTCCGCATGGCGAATAGCCAACTGCGCAAGGAGGTCCGGGAGGACCGCGGCGGCGAAGGAATCGGCGGCGCCTATGCGTAAAAGGCTCCTGCCGCGCAAGCCGTCCTTGCTGTGACGCTGGACCTGCTCGGCATGAGCCAGCAAACGCTCGATATCCGCATAGATCGCATTGCCAAGCGTCGTCGGCAGCGGGCGGTAGAGCGAACGGTCGAACAATTCGCCGCCCAAAGTGCGCTCGAGCTCCTTGATGCGCAGGCTGACCGTCGGCTGCGACAGGTTGAGATGCAGGGCGGCGGCGCGGAAGCCGCCCAATCGGGCCACCCAGTAGAACGCCTCGGCCTGACCAAAGGTATAGCGCATCGTTCAAGACGATAGCGGGAGACAATCAAGCGGCAAGCACTTCTTATTTTTATTCGCCGCCTCAGCGCTCTAGCTTTCCCTGGTTCGGCGCGGCGCCGGTCTCCGGCGCCGCCAAGGCATTGCTATAAAAGAGGGGAATTCCGATGCTGACCGTGCCGACACATCGCCGTGCGTTTCTCGCCGCTGCAGCAGGCGGCGCTCTTGGCGGCCTCTTGCCAGCGAGCCTGCTCCACGCTCAACCGAACAACGGCAAGACGCTGACCATCGTCCTGCCGAGCAATCCGATCACCATCGATCCGATAAACCAGCTCAATCACGACGCCATGGTGCTCGGCCAGACCGTGTTCGAGAACCTGGTCGAGTACGATGTCGACGGCGTGCTGAAGCCGCAGCTCGCCAAGGCTCTGCCGGTGATCTCGGCCGACAAGAAGACCTACACTTTCGACCTGCGCGACGACGTCACCTTTCACAACGGCGAGAAGATGACGGCGGAGGATGTGAAATACTCCTTCGAATACATGCTCGACCCCGCCAACAAGGCGGCGCGCCGCTCGCTCTTCACCCGCATCACCAAGGTCACGGTGCTGGATCCGCTCAAGATCCAGTTCGAGCTGTCGGAGCCGTATGGCCCCTGGCTCTACTTCCTGACGAAATACATGGGCATCTACCCGTCCGGCTCGCGCAAGGAGCATGGCGACGACTATTTCAAGTCGCGTCCCGCCGGCGTCGGCACCGGCTTCGGCGTCTTCGAGGAGTGGAAGCCGAACGACTATATCAGCTTCAAGAAGAACCCGAACTACTGGCGTAAGGGCCTGCCGCATTGGGATCGGCTCGTTGTCAAGATGATCCCGGAGGACGCGACCCGCGTCGCCTATCTGCTGACCGGCCAGGTCGATCTCATCAGTGCGCCGCCGCCGCGCGAGTTCAACCGGCTGAAGACGATGCCGGGCATCACCGGCGCCTCGCGCCCGACGCTGGGTGGCGCGCTGTTGATGTACACCAACAACCTGAAAGCCCCCTTCGACGACGTGAACTTCCGCAAGGCGGTCTCCGCCGCGATCGACCGCAAGACGATTGGGGAGAAGGTCTATTACGGGCTGCTCGATCCTTCCTCCGTGCCGGCGCCGGCACGCGGCTGGTGGTTCAACGCCGAGGCGGACAAGGAACTCGGCTTCGATCTCGACAAGGCCAAGGCCTTGCTCGCCAGGTCGAAATACGCCACCGGTGCCGAATTCGACCTCAGTATCCAGGCCGAGCCCTATCTGCTCGACACCAAGGATGCGGCGATCTTCGTGCAGGCCCAGCTCGCCAAGATTGGCATCAAGGTCAACCTCAAGGTTTACGAGTTCTCGGTGCTGATCCAGCAGGCGATCCGCGGCGAGCACCAGGCGGCGCTGCAGGTCTTCATGTCGCCGGGCGAGCCGAGCTACATCATGCAGGTCTGCCTGACGCCTGAGCAGGTCCTGTCCAAGAGTACCGGCTACAACAATCCGGAGTTCAACCAGACGCTCGCGGCTGCCTTCGCCGAGACGGAGGAAGCCAAGCTCAAGGAAGCCTATGGCAAGCTGCAGGCGCTCGCCGCACGCGACGCGCCGCTCGGCGTGCTCGGCTATGTCCACGCCTCCAATCTCTGGCGGCAGGCGGTGCAGGATGTGAAGGTCAATCAGGGCCTTACCATCGCGCCAGGCGAGATCAAGGTCTGAAACGAGCACGCAATGTTCCGCCTCATCGCAGGTCGCATCCTCTCCTCGATCGGCACGCTGCTCTTCGTCGGCCTCGCGCTGTTTGCGCTGACGCGCTCCGGTCCGGGCTCCCCGGCTCGGATCGTGCTCGGGGCCGACGCCACGACAGAGCAGATCGCGCAGTTCGAGCAGGCGCATGGCCTCGACCGGCCCTTCCTTTCGCAATACGCCGCCTGGCTCGGCGACGTCCTGCGCGGGGATTTCGGCAAGTCCTTCGTCACCGGCCGCGACGTCGCGAGCGAGATCGCCAACGCGTTGCCGGTGACGCTGGCGATCGTGTTCTTCGCCTTCCTGATCGCATTGATCTTCGGCATCGGCATCGGCGTGTTGTCGGCGCTCAAGCCGGGCGGCGCCTTCGACCGGATCAGCCGCTTTGCCTCGGTGCTCGGCCTGTCGATCCCGGCCTTCTGGCTCGGCATCGTGCTGATCCGCTTTCTCGCTGTCGACCTGCGCCTGTTGCCGCCGGGCGGTTATTTTCCGCTCTCCGCCGGACTGTCGCTGCACCTCCAGAGCATCCTGATGCCCTCGCTCTCGCTCGCGGTCTATTACATCGCCGTACTGGCACGGATGACGCAGGCGAGCCTGCAGGAAACCTTGCGCGGCGACTATGTCCGCACCGCCCGCGCCATGGGCCTCTCCTCTCGGCATGTCGTGTTCTACGCGCTGGTCAACGCGCTGCCGCCGGTCGTCAATCTCGCGGCGCTCTCCTTCGGCTACATGTTCGGCTGGGCGCTGATCATCGAGCAGGTCTTCAACATCCCCGGCCTGTCACGCGCGCTGCTGAACGCAATCTCGCAGCGCGATTTCCTCTTGCTGCAGGGCATCGTCTTCCTGTTCACCGCGATCTTCGTCTTAGCTAATCTCGGTGCCGACCTGGTCAACCGCGTACTCGACCCGCGCCAGAGGGCCGCGGCGTGAGCAATCTGCGCAAAGCCTTCCATGGCCTCGACTGGAGCGGCTGGCTCGGAGCCGGCATCGTCGGGCTGATCGTGCTGGCCGCGATCTTCGCGCCGCTGATCGCGCCTTACGACCCGCTCGCGCTCAATATAGAGGCCAGGCTGGCCGCGCCCGACGCCGCGCACTGGCTCGGGACCGATCAGGGCGGCCGCGACGTACTGAGCCGGATCCTGTTCGGCGCGCGCGCCTCGCTGTCGGTCGGAATCGGCGCGGTGCTCATCGGTGCAGCCATCGGCGTCTCCGCCGGGGTCTTCGCCGCCTACAAGGGCGGGCTCGGCGAGCAAATCGTGATGCGCATCGTCGATGGCGTCGCCTCGATCCCACTGCTGGTCTGGGCGATCGCGATCGTCGGCATTCTCGGTGTCGGGCCATTGCCGATCGGGCCGCTGCTCTTGCCAAACGAGGTCAAGATCGTCGTCCTGGTCGGCTGCCTGTTCTCGCCCGTCTTCGCCCGCGTCACCTATGCGGTGGCCAAGCGTATCGCCGGGGCCGACTATGTCCGGGCTCGCTTCCTGCAGGGCGCCTCGCACTGGCAGATCGTCAGTGGCGACGTAGTGCCGAACTGTCTGTCGCCGATCATCGTGCAGGGCACGCTGCTGGTCGCGATCGGCATCGTCATCGAGGCCTCGATCAGCTTCGTCGGCCTCGGCGTGCAGCCGCCGCAGCCGAGCTGGGGCACCATGCTCTCAGATGCCCGCAGCGCGATCTATTCCGGCGAATGGTGGCTGCCGGTCTTCCCGGGCCTCGCCATCTCGCTGACCGTGATCGGCTTCAATCTTCTGGGCGACGCGGTGCGCGAACTCTTCGACCCGCGCAGCGAAGCCAGGACGCTGGTCGCATGAGCCGGGCACTGCTCAGCGTCGAGGGCCTGCGCGTCGGCTTCCGTTCGGCCGGCGGCGGCGTGGTCGAGGCGGTACGCGGGGTCGACTTTTCCGTCGCGGCGGGCGAGGCCGTCGGCATCGTTGGCGAATCCGGCTCGGGCAAGAGCCTCAGCATGCTAGCGGCGATGCGACTCCTCGGCACGCCGGCTCGCGTCACTGGCGGGCGAGTGCTCTTCGACGGCGAGGACCTGCTCGCTGCTGATGAAAAGCGTATGCGGGCGCTTCGCGGGCGCGATATCGCCATGGTCTTCCAGGATCCGCAGAGCTCGCTCAATCCGGCGCTGACCATCGGCCGGCAGATCACCGACGTGGTTCGTGAGCATCGCGGCGTCTCGTCAGCCGAGGCCCGGCGCATCGCGGCGGAGGCGCTCGAGCGCGTCGGCATCCGCGATGCCGGCCGGCGCCTCGCTTCTTATCCGCACGAATTCTCCGGCGGCATGCGCCAGCGCGCTCTGATTGCCATGGCGATCGCCTGCCGCCCGCGTCTGCTGATCGCCGACGAGCCGACCACGGCGCTCGACGTTACCGTCCAAGCCCAGATCGTCGACCTGATCGCGGAACTGCGCCGCGAGCTCGGCCTCACCATCGTCTTCATCTCGCACAATCTCCAGCTTGTCGCCGAGATCGTCGACCGCGTCGTGGTGATGTATGGTGGCAAGGTCGTCGAGGACGGGCCGGTCGAGGCGATCGAACGCGCGCCGCGCCATCCCTATACCATCCTGCTCAAGGCCTGCGTCCCGAGCCTTTTCGGCCCGGTCGGCCCACTCACCGCGATTGAGGGCGCGCCGCCGCGGCTCGGCCGGTTGCCGGCCGGTTGCCCGTTCTCGCCGCGGTGTCCCCACGTCATCGAGCCCTGTACCAGCGAAATGCCGGCTCTGATCGCCGAAGCCGGTCATCGCACCGCCTGCTGGAGGCCGCGATGACCGGCCCGATCCTCTCCCTTCGCTGCGTCTCCAAATCCTTCCCGCAAGGCGGGCTGTTCGACCGTCTGCTCGGGCGCGACAGCCGGCTCGTCGCGCTCGACGATGTCAGTCTCGACGTCATGCGCGGCGATGTCGTTGGCATCGTCGGCGAGAGCGGCTCGGGCAAGTCGACGCTGGCCGGCCTCGCGGTCGGGCTGGCGCGGCCGACCTCGGGGGAGGTCTTGTTCGATGGTCAGTCGATGGCCGAGCTGATGCGCGATCACGCCGGGCCGTGGCGTCGGCGCGTCCAGATGGTCTTCCAGGATTCGAGCAGCGCGCTGAACCCGCGCAAGAGCGTGGCGCGCTGCCTCGGCGAGACGTTGGCATTACGTGGCGTGCCCGCGGGGCAGCGCCAGAATGAGATCGCAGACTTGCTGACGCGGGTCGGGCTCGGCCCCGAGATCGGGCCGCGCTTGCCGCATGAACTCTCCGGCGGGCAGCGCCAGCGCGTCGGCCTGGCGCGGGCCCTGGCGATGAAGCCGGAGGTGCTGATCGCCGACGAGCCGGTTTCGGCGCTCGACGTTTCCCTGCAGGCACAGGTGATCAACCTGCTGTCGCGTTTGACCCGCGAGCTCGGCCTGACCCTGCTCTTCATCAGCCACGATCTCGCCCTGGTGCGCACGCTGTGCAGCCGCATCGTCGTGATGCGGAAAGGGACGATCGTCGAGCAGGGGCCCTGCCTCGATGTGCTCGACCGGCCGCAGCACCCCTACACCCAAGCCTTCATCGCCGCCGTCCCGAAAGGCCTCGCCGGCCGGCGCACGCCTTTGCCTGTCCGTGCCGACGCGGTGGCTCCAGAAACCAGGGAAGACATCCATGGCGCAGCATAGCTACCGGATCGGCATCGACATCGGCGGCACTTTCACCGATGTTGTGGTCGCGCGCGACGATGGGCTGATCGAGACCCGCAAGGTGCCCTCGACCCCGGACGATTACAGCCGCGGCATCGCGCAGGCGCTGAAGGCGCTGGTCGAAGACTACCAGACCACGCCCGACCGCATCACCGGCATCGTTCATGCGACGACGGTCGCGACCAACGCTATCCTCGAATACAAGGGCGCCCGCACCGGCCTCCTGACCACCGCCGGCTTCCGCGACGTGCTCGAGATGCGCCGCCTGCGCATCCCGGTGCTTTACGACCTGCAATACGACAAGCCGAAGCCACTTGCGGCGCGGCGCCTGCGCCTCGAGGTCAATGAGCGGCTCGGCCCCGACGGTTCCGTCCGCGTGCCGCTCTCGCGGGAGGATGTCGTCGGGGCGGCGCAGCGCTTCCGCGAGGAAGGCGTCGAAGCCGTGGCGATCAGCTTCCTGCACGCCTACGCCAATCCGCAGCACGAAATCGAGGCTGAGGAGATCCTGCGCGCCGAGCTCGGCGACGGCGTCTATATCTGCCGGGGCTCGGAAATCCTGCCGGAGATCCGCGAATACGAGCGCACCTCGACCGTGGTGGTGAACGCCTATATCGGCCCGGTCGTGCGCAACTATGCCAGCGCCCTGACGGCGCGGCTCGCCTCGATCGGCGTCACCTGCCAGGTCGAGATGATGCATTCCGGTGGCGGCATCATGCGCCTGGGCTCGGCGGTGAAGCGTGCCGCTTCGCTGGTTGAATCCGGTCCGGCTGCTGGCGTCATCGCCTGCGCGCGACTAGTCTCGGGCGGCGACGAGCCCAGCATCATCTCCTTCGACATGGGCGGCACCACCGCCAAGGCAGCGCTGATCGAGCATGGCGAGCCGGCGCGCACCACCGAATACGAGGTCGGGGCCGGCATCAATCTGTCGAGCAAGCTGGTCAAGGGCGGCGGCTATCCGATCAAGATGCCCTTCATCGACGTCTCCGAGATCGGCGCAGGCGGCGGCAGCATCGTCGCGATCGACCGGATGAACCAGGTCTCGGTCGGCCCGCAGAGCGCCGGCGCGTGGCCGGGACCGGTCTGCTATGGCCTCGGCGGAACGCAGGCGACGCTGACGGACGTTTTCCTGACGCTTGGCTACATCAACGATGTCGCACTCGCTGGCGGCAGCTTCCCGCTCAAGGCCGATGCCGGCCGTGCCGCGCTGAACGACCAGGTCGCGTGCCCGCTCGGGCTCGATCTCCAGCAGACAGCGCGCGGCGTGTTGACGCTGGCGGTCACCACGATGACGCGGGCGGTCAAGGCGGTCTCGACCTATCGCGGGCGCGACCCGCGCCAGGCGACACTGGTCGCCTTCGGCGGCAACGGCCCGGTGGTCGCGGCCGAGGTCGCGCGCGCGCTCGGCATCCGCCGCGTCATCGTCCCGCGTGCCGCCGGCGTCTTCAGCGCCCTAGGCCTGCTGCGCTGCGATGTCGAGCAGGAATTTGTGCGGCCGTCGCGCCGACGGGCGGGCGAGCTCGACGATGCCGGGCTGGAGCAGCTCTTCGCCGAGCTCGGCGCCCATGCCCGCCGCATCCTCGCGCTGGAAGGCTATGATTTGGCGCAGGCCGAATTCCGCTATGCTGCCGACCTGCGATATGTCGGCCAGGCCTATGAACTGACCGTGCCGGCGAGGCGCTTCGACATCGCAGAGCTGGGCGAGCTATTCCATCGCGAGCACGAGCGGACCTATGGCCATCGCTCGCAGAAGGATTCGGTGCATCTCGTCAATGCCCGCCTGACGGCGCGTCTGCCGCTGATCGCGCCGCGCCAGCAATTCGCGGTGGAGGCGCCGATGCGCCGGACCGATCGGATTGTCTCGTTCAACGCCAGCGGGTCGGCGGCCGCGATCGCCGTGATCGGCCGGGCCAATCTTGATACCACGGCGCGGCGCGGGCCCTTCGTCATCGAGGAATACGACTGCACCTGCGTCGTCGGCCCCGGCCAGAGCGCCAGGCTCGACGAGGCCGGCAATATCGACATCGCCCTGGAGGCCGCATGAGCGCGCAGGCAATCGACCCGATCACCCTGGAGGTGATCCGCAATGCGCTAGCCTCGACCGCGGATGAGATGGCGCTGATCGTCATGCGGAGCGCCTATTCTCCTGTTGTCCGCGACATCATGGATTATTCGACCGCACTCTGCGACGCGAAGGGCCGGGTGATCGCGCAGGGGCTGACTCTGCCGATCCAGCTCTGCTCCTTCCCGCGGATCATGGGATTCGTCAAAGAGCGCTATGGCGAGACGCTGAAGCCCGGCGACGTGCTGATCGCCAACGACCCCTATGGCTCCGGCGGTCAGCATTTGCCGGATATCTACATCCTGAAGACGATCTTTGTAGACGGCCGGCTCTCAGGCTTCGCCGCGACGGTGGCGCATCACACCGATCTCGGGGGCATCGTGCCGGGCAGCGTCGCGATCTACGCGACCGAGATCCAGCAGGAAGGCCTGCGTCTGCCGCTGCTCAAGCTCTACGAGGCCGGCGAGCCGGTCGAGGCCGTCTTCCGCATCCTCGAGGCGAACACACGCTCGCCGGTCGAGGTGCTCGGCGATATCCGCGCCCAGATCGCCGCCTGCAATGTCGCGGAGGAGGGCATGAAGACCCTGATCGGCCGCTACGGCGCGCAGGAGCTCGACGCATATATCGACGCGCTGCATGACCATGCCGAGGCGATGATGCGCGACGTGATCCGCGCTCTGCCGAACGGTGTCTATCGCGCCACGGACTATATCGACGGCGTCGGCGAGAACCCACAGCCGCTGCCGATCGTTGCGACCGTCACCGTCGCCGACGATACGATCGACATCGATTTCGCCGGCACGGCCGATCAGGTCGCGGCATCGATCAACTGCCCGATCTCGCTGCCGGAATCGGCTTCCTTCTGCGCGATACGCTGCCTGTCGCAGCAGGACATTCCGAATTGCGAGGGATATCTGCGGCCGATCACGGTCAGGGCGCCGGAGGGCTGCCTCGTCAATCCGCGTTATCCGGCTGCCTGCGGGGCGCGCGGCGTCGTCGGCTATCGCGTCTTCGATGCGATCATGCAGGCGCTCGCCCAGATCGTGCCGGAGCGGGCCATGGGCGGCTCCGAGGGGGGGCCGTATCTCCTCGCGGCCGGCGGCACGCATGAAGGCCGGCCCTTCGTGCTCAACGAGATGGTGGTCGGCACCTGGGGGGCGCGGGCCGGCAAGGACGGTATCGAGGGCATCTCCAATCCTGCCGCCAATCTCTCCAACCAGCCGGTCGAGATGATCGAGGCCGACATGCCGGTCGAGGTGCTGCGCTACGGCCTGGTGCCCGACACCGGCGGGCCGGGCCAGTACCGTGGCGGGCTCTCGCTCATCCGCGAGTTCCGCTTCCTCGCGCCGGTCGCCTTCGTGCTGCGCGGCGACCGGCGCGACCACCCGCCCTTTGGCTTGGAGGGCGGCAGCCCTGGAGCGCCTTCCGCTCACATCCTGCTCCGCGCCGACGGCACGGAGCAGGGCCTGCCGACCATGCCTATGGAGAGCTTCAACGCCCGTGCCGGCGATGTCTTTCGCCTGATCGGCGCCGGCGGTGGCGGCTATGGCGATGCGCTGCAACGCGATCCCATCCGCATCGAGGATGATCTGCGCGAAGGCAAGGTCACGGCGGCAGGCGCATCCCGCGATTACGGCGTGGTCTTCGCTGCCGATGGCGCAACGATCGATCAGGCAGCCACCATGCGTCGGCGGGCCGAGCTTGCGGAGGCAAGGACATGAGCAAGGTCATGTCCGGTTCGGCGGCCCTTAACGCAAAGCTCGTCGGCGAGCCGGGCAGCCGGGCGCGGCTGGAGACGCCGGCAGCCGTGCTCGATCTCGATCTGTTCGAGCACAATATCGCGCTGATGGCGGAAACCTGCCGCAAGACCGGGCTAAGCCTCAGGCCGCATGCCAAATCGCATAAATGCGCCGAGATCACCCACCGGCAGATGGCAGCGGGGGCGCTCGGCAATTGCTGCGCCAAGCCGGGCGAATTGCTGGCGCTGTTCGAGGGCGGAGTGCGCGATCTCCTGCTCAGCGCGCCGATCGCCAGTCCGGCGAAGATCGACGCACTGGCGCGCGCCGCGGCGGCGGGCGGGCGCATCGGCGTCGTGGTCGACCGGGCTGATCTCACCACCGCCTATGCGCAGGCGGCGCAGCGACACGGCGCGGCCTTCGACGTGCTGGTCGATCTCGATGTCGGGCTGAGGCGCAGCGGCGTCGCGACGCCGGCCGAGGCGGTCGAGCTGGCGAGGCTCGTTTCCGGGCTGGACGGGTTGCGCTATCGCGGCGTCCAGGCCTATCAGGGCCGCGTCCAGCATATCGACGACTTCGCCGCGCGCCGCATCGCCAACCAGGAGATTGGCCGGCTGCTCGCCGCCATGATCGAGGCGTTACGCGTGGCCGGCTTCGCGCCGGAGATCGTCTCGGGCGGCGGCACCGGCAGCCATCTCCTCGACGGCGAGGACCGGTTGCTAACCGAGATCCAGGCCGGCTCCTACGTCTTCATGGACGAGGCCTATGACAGCGTC
Source organism: Allobosea sp. UNC402CLCol (assembly GCF_000745475.1). GTDB lineage: Bacteria > Pseudomonadota > Alphaproteobacteria > Rhizobiales > Beijerinckiaceae > Allobosea > Allobosea spartocytisi. The sequence continues at coordinate 171,200 of NZ_JQJJ01000015.1, read as the reverse complement.
GACATGCATGGCCGGGGCGGGCCGGAATTCAAGCCGGCGCTGCGCATCGCCGTCACCGTGATCGGGCACAGCTCGCTCGGCTTCGCCATCACCGATGGCGGCAGCAAGAGCTTTGCGCTCGACGGCCCGCCGCCCCGTGTCTTCCGGATTGGCGAGCTGGTTGGGCGGATCGAATGGTGCGGCGACGAATTCGGCCGCGTCCTTCCGTCGGAAGGACAATCTGCGTTGCCGATTGGTACGGTGGTCGAATGCACGGTCCCGCATTGCGATCCGACGATCAACCTGCACGACATCCTGCATGTCGTGCGCGGCGCCGATCTCGTGGCGCAATGGCCGGTCGAGGCGCGGGGCCGCGCTGATTAAGCGGCGCGTCAAATAGGCTGCGAAGCGAGAAACGCGCCAGAAGCGGAACTTGGATCTCCGCCAGAAAGCGGACCTTCGCTGCTCAGCGGCGTCAGGACCGGAATCAACCTCAGCCGACATGGCGTTTCTCGAGCTATGTCAGGTTCGCACCGATCCAAGTTTCTACGTCCGTAACCGGGATGCCGTTTCGCTCATTGAACGTCCCGGCCTTTTCCTAAGTGTAGCCGCGCCCCATGGCGAAGGCCGCACGGTATTGCACCTTCGCGCCAAATCCGATGCGCTCACCGCGGTGAATGCCAGTTCGATTTCCGGAACGGTCTGATCCGCCCAACTCACGACAAAAGCCGCGGCTCGCCTGCTCATGATGGTGTCACAACTGTTTCCGGGCCGGTGACTGACCTGAGCCCTCGGCCAACCATGTCGCTTCCTGAAGGTCCCAATTGTACGGTCACGGCATTTCGGAAAGCCATGGAAACTCATTGGCTGCCGAAATCGTTGACCGGTCGCCTGCGACCTGGGACACGACATGCGACGATCTCACGAAATGCCTTTCGGCCCCCGCGTTCTGCGGAACGGAGTAGAATTCCGCCTTTGGGCGCCGTCCGCTCCCAAGGTGCGCCTCTGGACGCCGCAGGGCGAGTTCGACATGGAGGAAGCCGAAGGAGGTTGGCACCGGCACGTCCTCCAAGGAGCCGCGGCAGGCCAGCGATATCGATTTCGCGTGCGGGAGGATCTGCTCGTGCCCGACCCGGCATCGCGGTTCCAGCCCGAAGATGTCGAGGGACCGAGCCTGGTTGTCGATCCGGAGGCCTACGGCTGGGCGGACGGCGATTGGAAGGGGCGCCCCTGGGAAGAGGCGGTGATCTACGAAGCTCACATGGGCAGCGTTACGCCCGAAGGAACCTTCGCCGCGTTTGCCGAAAAGCTTGAACTGTTGCGCGATCTTGGATTCACCGCGATCGAGCTGATGCCGCTCGCGGATTTCCCGGGCAAGCGGAACTGGGGTTACGACGGCGTGCTCCATTTCGCGCCGGATCACGCCTACGGAACGCCGGACGATCTCAAGGCGCTGGTGGACCGGGCCCATGGCCTTGGACTCATGATGATCCTCGATGTCGTCTACAACCACTTCGGACCGTCCGGAAACTACCTGCCGGCCTACGCTGGCGCATTCTTTACGGACAGGCACCAGACGCTGTGGGGCGCCGGCATCAACTATGACGGCCTCGGCGCAGAGACCGTCCGCGATTTCTTCGTCCACAACGCGCTCTACTGGCTGGAGGAGTACCATTTCGATGGCCTCCGCTTCGACGCCGTGCATGCCATCGCGGATGACAGCAGCAAGCATTTTATCGCCGAACTCGCGGAGAGGATAAGGTCGGCCTCAGGCCAACGGCAGGTCCATCTCATCCTGGAGAATGCCGATAACGGGGCCAGATGGCTCGGCCGCGCCAGGGGGGTACCTAGCCTGCACACCGCGCAGTGGGCCGACGACCTGCACCACGCTTGGCATCGCCTGCTGACCGGCGAGTATGATGGATATTACGCCGATTACGCCGATCCGATCGCTCACCTTGGACGCTGCCTCGCGGAAGGCTTCGCCTATCAGGGCGAGATGTCGGTCCATGAGGGCAAGCCGCGCGGCGAGCCCTCCGCCCACCTCCCTCCGTCGGCCTTTGTCGCGTTTCTCCAGAACCATGACCAGATCGGCAACCGGGCCTTCGGAGAGCGGCTTGGCCATCTTGCCGATCCGAACAGGCTGGCGTTGGCACGCGCCTGTTTGCTGCTTAGCCCGCAGATCCCGCTCCTCTTCATGGGCGAGGAGTGGGGCGCGAGCGCTCCTTTCCAGTACTTTGTGGATTTTCCGGACGAGGAACTTTCCAAGGCCGTCCGAGAGGGGCGCCGGCGTGAGTTCGGAAGCTTCGGGCGCTTCAAGGACGAGACGGCACAGGAGCGCATTCCTGACCCAACGGCATCCGATACCCTGCAGGTCTCCTCGCTCGACTGGAGCGAGGCCAGCCGCAGGCCCCATAGCGAAGCGCTAGCCCGGACGCGCGACCTTCTGCGCATCCGCCGCGAGGTGGTCGTGCCGTTGACCAAGAGCGCTTTCGAAGGTGCGCGATGGTCAAGACCTACACCGGACGTGCTTGAGGTGACCTGGCATTTTGCTGGCGGCAGTCTGCGGTTCATCGCCAATTTCGGGAGCGATTCCTTCGCATACGACGTTGCGCAGGGCGAGCATCCGATCTGGCCGGGCGAAAACGCGCACCATGCGGCGGCTATCGGACTGCCGCCCTGGACTGGGGTGATGCTGGCGAGGGTGCTATGAGTTCGCACGATGCGAGACTTGCAAAACTGGCTGATCTGGCCGGAATCGCAACATCCTACATCGACGCCGCGGGCGCCCGTGTCGAGACCCCGCTACAGGCGCGCCGGGCGGTGCTGCGTGGACTCGGCATCGAAGTCGATACGGAAGCGCGAGCGCGCGAAGCCTTAGCCTGCTTCGAGCGGCGGCGGGCATCACCCTTGTCGCCGTTTTGCGTCGTGAGCACAGGCCTAACCGCGCGGGTGCCGTGGTTTGGCCAGGAGGTGCCGGATACGATCGATTCCGTGCTGACCGACGAGACCGGCGGCGCTCGTGCGGGCAGGGGACGCATCCAGTCGGATCGCTCCGGGCGGCATCTGGTCCTGCCGGCGCTGCCGACCGGCTACTGGCAATTGCGTGTCGCTTCGGGTGCCACCGCATGCGAGAGCCTGCTCATCAGCGCGCCGGCGCCGCCGCGATGCTATGAGCCCACATCGGTGACCGGCGGGGCCAAGCGATGGGGCGTGACGGCGCAGGTCTATTCGCTCCGCTCGCCGGACAATTTCGGGATTGGCGGCTACGGCGACCTCTCCGACCTGGCGGAGGGTGCGGCAGAACTGGGCGCCGATTTTCTGGGGTTGAATCCGGTCCATGCGTTATTCACTGCGGAGCTCACGAAAATCTCTCCTTACTCCCCGTCCTCGCGACGCTTCCTCGACGCACAACTGCTGGAACCGAGCCGAATCCCCAAGGTTGCCGAAAGTGGGGCGCCGGCGCTGTGGGGGGAGGCTGAGGCGCAGGCCTCAATTGCCACGTTGCGCGACGCCGTGCTCGTTGACTGTGCGGGCAGCTGGCGGGCCAAGCTGCCGCTTCTGGAATCCGTTTGGCGAGCCGGGGATCGCGATTTCGCAGAGTTCCAGGCCGCTGCCGGAAAAGACCTGGTGATGCACGCGACCTTCGAGGCGCTGTCGGAGCATTTCGCCGCTGCTGGGGCGTCCTCGGTCGGCGAATGGCCCGACGCCTTCCGCGACGCGGAGAGCGAAGCCGTCGACCAGTTTACGACATCGCATCGCGACAGGATCGATTTCCACGCCTGGCTGCAATGGCAGGCGGGCCGCCAGCTTGGCGACGCCCAACATGCGGCCCGGAAAGCGGGGATGGGGATCGGGCTGTTCCGCGACCTTGCCGACGAAGGCCGGACCGGCCGGCGACATGGCGGAATGGCGCTGGCGGCGCCGCCCCCGCGGGCCACATATCGCCTGCAGTTCCATGCCGGATTCACGTTCGACGACGCGATACCGATCCTGCCCTATCTGGATCGGCTGGGGATCAGCCATGTCTATGCGTCCCCGATCCAGAAGGCCCGGCCTGGCTCGACACATGGCTACGACATCGTCGACCACGCCGAGATCAACCCAGAACTCGGCGGCATGGACGGCTTTCTGCGCTTCTCCGACGCGCTGAAGAGGCATGGCCTCGGTCTGCTGCTCGATATCGTTCCCAACCACATGGGGATCGGCGGCGAGGACAACGCGTGGTGGCTGTCGGTGATCGAGTGGGGCCGGCTCTCCCCGCACGCGATCGCCTTCGACATCGACTGGGACAGGCTGGGAGCGGACGGAAAGCTGATCCTGCCGTTCCTCGCGAAACGATATGGCGAAGCCTTGGAGGAAGGCGAACTCGGGCTGACGTTCGATGCCGAGCAGGGCGGCTTCAGCATACGCCATTTCGAGCATCGTTTTCCCGTCAACCCGCTCACCTACCCGATCGTACTGGATCGCATCCTTATGGCGGTCGATGTGTCGGAACCATCTTTCCGCGAGGTGCTGGCGATCTCGGCGCGTCTCAGATTTCTCTTCGAGAGTGAACGGTCCATCGCCCCTGAGGCACTGATTGAGGAGTGCGAAGCTCTCAAACGCCGGCTATCCGCGGCGTTTACCGTATCGGACGCCCTCGGCCAAGCGGTCGCGCGAGCCCTGGAACTCATCAACGGCACTTGCGGCATCGAGGAAAGCTTCGACACGCTGCACCGGCTACTGGAGCTGCAGAGCTACCGATTGGCCTATTGGCGCGTCGCAGCAAGCGAGATCAACTACCGACGCTTTTTCGACATCAACACGTTGGCCGGCGTTCGCGTTGAAGAGCCTGCAGTCTTCGACAGGACGCACGGCCTGATCCTCGATCTCGTCGCGGCGGGCCGCGTTCAAGGGCTGCGCATCGACCACATTGATGGGCTGGCTGATCCCGAGGGCTACCTACGGGCCCTGCAGGCGCGAGTGGGGCCGGGCTTCTATGTCGTCGCGGAGAAGATCCTTGGGCATGGCGAAAGGCTGCGGGGTTGGCCGATGTCCGGCACAACCGGCTACGATGTGCTGAATCTGCTCGATGGTGCGCTGGTCGACCAGTCCGCCGCCACGGCCATAGAGGAGGCCTACGCGCAAGCCGCCGGCCCGCAGCAGGCGTATGGAGACGCTCTGCGGGGGGCAAAGCGCGAAGTATTGGAAGGCAGCTTTGCGAGCGAGCTCGAAGTCGTCGCCTCCGACCTCGCTCGGATCGCCGCGTGCGACAGGCGCACGCGAGACTACACGATCAACGCCATGCGCCGGGCGCTTACGGAGATCATCGTCGAGTTCCCGGTTTATCGGAGCTATGTCGGCATCGAAGCCTCGCCCGACGATAGGGAGTTGATCGAAGAGACTGTTGCGGCATCGGTCGCCCGTAGTGCGCTGCCAGACCATACTGTTCACGCTTTCATCGCGGAGACGCTCCTCGGCGATCGTCAAGCCAAAGGGGATAGTCTCCTCGCAGATCACATCGGTCGATTTAGACGTCGCTTCCAGCAGCTGACAGGGCCGGTGACTGCCAAAAGCGTCGAGGACACGCTTTTCTATCGGCGTGTGCCACTGCTTGCCTTGAACGAGGTCGGCGGGGAGCCCAGCGCCTTTGGATTCTCTGCCGAAGCGTTCCATGCCGCAAACATCAAACGCCAGAAGTCATGGCCGAATGCGATGATCGCCACCGCGACACACGACACAAAGCGTGGCGAGGATGCACGCGCGCGCCTCCTGGCGCTCAGCGAGATGCCGTCGGAGTGGACGCAGGCGGCCAACGATTGGCAGTCGATCAGCAGCAAACGCGGTTCAGCGGCCGGCCCCGACCCGAATGATCGGCACCTGATCCTTCAGCAGCTGCTCGCCGCATGGCCGATGGAGCTTCTCGATCAGGATGATCAGGACGAACTCGATGCATTCCGGGATAGAATGCAAGGATGGGCTGAGAAAGCACTTCGCGAAGCGAAGCGACATACGAGCTGGACCAATCCACGAATCGAATATGAGGCGGCTGCGAAAGAATTGATCGGCGCCGCCTTGGCGCCGGGCAGCCCGTTTCTTCAACGTTTCCGCGCGCTGGCTCAGGAGATGGCATCGCGCGGAATGGTGAAGAGCCTTGCCCGCACTGTCCTCAAGCTGACTTTGCCGGGCGTGCCCGATTTCTATCAAGGGACCGAATTCTGGGACCTGTCGCTTGTCGACCCCGACAATCGCCGTCCGGTCGACTACGCCGGTGCGCAAAGTGCGATCGCCGAGTCCGGCGACGTCGGAGACCTGATGGCGACCTGGCGGGACGGTCGCGTGAAGCAGCGCATCGTGCAAGCGCTATTGACGGACCGCCGCGAGGTACCCCGGCTTTACGCTGAGGGAGTGTACCGGCCCCTGGTTATCGAGGGCCATGCGGAGAACACGGTTCTGGCATTCGAGCGCCGCCACGGGCCGCAGCGCTTGGTCGTCATCGTGATGCGGCTCGGTGGCGGACGGTTCGACGAAGCACAAGCTCATCGTGCGCAATTGATCGCGACGCTGCCGATGCTCGAAGGTTCATGGCGAGACGTGCTCTGGGGCAACGAGCGGAAGTTCCACCGCCAGGGCGCGACCCTTGGCGAGGCTTTGGGCGAGTTGCCGGTCGCGGTTCTGCGCGGCTAACATCGACACCGATCACTCGCCATCGTCGTGAGGCTGCTTTGTGCGCGACCGCTTCGTTTTAGCGGGCTTGGATCAGAAGACAGAGAGCGCCGTTTCTCCTGCGCTCACCCCTGATGAGCACAGCTGCTCGGCCAACTTGCTGCCCAGCGTGTCGCGGCCGAGCAGCCAATTAAGGGCACGAAATGGAATGCCAAGTCTTTCGATGCGCGACCGGAAAACTGTTCGTGGTGGCCGAGAAGAAAAGGCTTCCGTCGAGCGGCGAACCTTACACTCGTTTGCGAACCGTCAGCATTATGCCCGACGGGGCCCATGCTTGAATCGGATTCGGCAACGATTCTTGAGACAAAACTGGGTTCTTGATCCGCCCCGAGAGCGGCCAGAACCGCCTGGGAACGAAAGCTTCACATCGTGCCAATGCTGTCGCATGGAACCGCCGAGTGGAGCGTCGAGTTTGGTCGCACCGACATTGCTAAGGTTTGACTATGAGCCTGCCATCGAACTCGAATGATGCCCAATCCGATCTTTTCCGACCATTGCAGCCGCGTGATTTCCTGAACCCGCCAATCCTGCTGGCGGGTACCGTGGATAACGTCATGTACGCGTTCTTTCGAGACCGACTTATGACGTCGCCATTGGAAGGTTTGGTCGTAATCGAACTCAGTACCTTGGGCGGGGACCCCGAGGTTGCGCGCATGATGGGAGAGGATATCCGGTTCCACAGCGAGCAGGAGCCGAACCGGCGCTTCGTCTTGCTCGGAAAGGCTGCGATCTACTCCGCGGGTGCGACCTTCATGAGCTTCTTCGCCCGCCCTAACCGGTACCTTACACGCGGCACGCGGCTTATGATCCACGAGCGCAAACTACAAGCCAACGTGATGCTGGATGGCCCGCTAACGGCGTGCATTGCGAATTTGAAAGCCAAGCTCAACGAAATCGAGCATTCAATTCAGATTCAGAACGAAGGCTTCGAAAACCTCATCGCCGGATCATCGGTGACCATGGAGCAGGTGCTGAAGCGCGCACCAGAAAACTGGTATATCGAAGCGAACGAAGCTCAAAGCCTCGGGCTTATTGAAGGCGTCATATAGTACCTGATCATGGACCGATCGACAGGCGTCAGGCCGTGAGCCGCGGCGCTGTCGCCAGCCAACGCCCCCAGCGCTTTGTCGTCGAACCGTCTCGGCCAGGACTAGTTCCCCGGACGCTTTGCGGCCGAGAATGGGCGTCAGGACACGACCCTGGCGAGGTCGGCCTGAGGATCCTCACCCGCTTCGACAGGCATTGCGGCATCCATGATCCGCGTTGCCAGCGCGATGTCGGGCTCCTCTACACGCACAGAGACCACAGACCGACCCAGCGCGTGTTCGCTGGCGTGACGTTCGGCGTCATTCGCTGGTACACCGGCATCGACCAGCGCGCCCATAACGCCTCCTGCCAATGCGCCGGTCACCGCGCCCGACAGGAACCAGCCGGTCGCAATGATCGGTCCGACGCCCGGAATGGTCAGGGCGCCCAAGCCAAGCGCGAGCCCCGTTGCCGCACCAGCAGCGCCTCCGACTCCCGCCGCTGCAGCCGTATTGTCGTCTCCGCCGGCTTGCTGTCCGAGAAGGCCGATCCTCTCTAGCTGAATGCCAGCCTCGGCCAAGCGGACCGCGACATTCCGTGCATCTTCGAACGTCTTATAGGTTCTGGTAATCGTCTGGACTTGAAGCATGCTGGCCTCCCTGCTGCGAAAAGGGCGAGCCCCGAAGGACCCGCCCACCCAATTCGCACTACGACGGTGACTAGTGCTGGCCGCCCTTGCGACCTGCTTCCGACGCGCGCCCGCGATCATTGGCAAAGTTGCCCGATCCGCCACGCTCGGTGCCGTGCGATCCGCTCTGGGGGCGATCGCTGATCGACGCGGACTGCTGCCCGCGTTCGTTCTGGTGGCTGTGCTCGCCTCCCTTCTTGCCCGCGTCGCGGGCCCTGTCGGGGTTGTTGGCGAAGCCTTGGTTATGAGTCATCACTCGCTCCATAGGTTGCTCTCCGAAGAGCCGGAGAATCTCGGTGTGAGGTGAGTTGACCGACTGACCGGTCTTAGAATGAACGACCCAGACGCAGGGCTGTTCCAACTTCTTTTCAGTGGTTAGCTCTGTGCTCGGCATTGCGCTTTCGCGTCGCCGCCGCCTTCTTTGCCGATGCCGATCGATCGGCGGCGCTGCGCTCTGCAGAAGCATTACCGCCCTTCTCGCCGCCCCTGTGCGCGGCGGGATGGCCGGTTTCCTTCCCCCGCCCGGATCCGCCCGCCTTCTTCCCACCGCCATCATCCTTGTTGACGGTCGCCCACGCCCGCCGCTCGGCCTCCTTCTCGGAAACTCCGCGCTTCTCGTAGCCCTCGGCGATGTGGTCGGCCTTGCGCTCCTGCTTGTCGGTGTATTTGGATTTATCACCCCGTGGCATGCCTGCCTCCACAGTTTGGGTGGTTAAACCCTGCGAACAGCAGACAACGGCAAAGGTTCCAGCCTACCGCAGGCTCTGCGATTGTCGCTGGAGGCTTGCCTCCGCGCTTGGCAGCGGCACCGAAGATGCCCTCCTCGCGCAGCTGCACATAGCCTTTCGGCCAAGCCTTGCATTTGGCTCTGAGGCGCCGGATCTCGACCCTTCCCATCCCGGAAAACTGCTTCTTCCAGCGGTGGACGCCTATCTTCCGGCAGTTCTCCGCCACCGTCGTGCCGTTCTTCGCCTGCCGAAGGGCAAAGGCGATTTGCTCATTCGTGCATCGATCGCGTGGCATGGCATCTGTCCTCTAGGAGGCTCAGAGTGCCCAAAAATTGCACGACAACAGGATCCGTTTCCAGGGTCAGGACCACAGGGTTCAAATGCTTACTTCACGGAGGAACACCTTTCAGGGGCGGCCAGAAGCACGCTGAACCTGATACCGTTCTCAGTGTGAGCTTGCCCTTCAAGCTGAGAGACGCTGCTTTACGCACCTAGTCGATCTTCTTGGAGAGCTCCACGCCAGCCCCAACCCACTCATAATACCTTTTTGGGCAAATCTCTCGCGCAGCGCGGAAGTTCGTGGCAGCTTCGGCAGGGTCATGTGCGAGAAGATTTTCGCCGATATAGAAGTTGGCTTCGCACCGTTGGTTTTGATCGCGGACGGCATCCTTGCTCGCTGCAAGTGACCGCAGGGCTGCCACATCGATTTCACTGCGAAGATAGCGCATCACGGGACCAGGCCATTTGGCCAGGTCGAGTTGCTGCGCAACCAGATCGATGCGAGGGCCCAGACCCGCCCGCAGTGACGCCAGATGAACCCAGATTGCCGCGTAATGGTCTTTGGGATCGAGTTCCCGCGCCTTCTCCAGCTCGACCAATGCCCTCTCATAACGGCCGTCGAGATAAGAGAACCAGCCGCGCTGCCGATGGGCACTGAAACTTTTCGGATCGTGGAGCAGCGCGATGCTGCTGAAATTGATCGCAGCAGCCTGGTCACCGGTCGCCGACATCACAAACGCAAGTGCTATCCAGCCGGGCACGTTTCCAGGTAAGGCTGCTAAAAGCTTCTGCAAGTCATCCTTGGCGGCAGACCATTCTCCAAGCCCTTGCTCGGCGTCAGCGCGCAGATAGAGCAGTTCGGGATCGAGCGGGAGTTGGAAGGCCAATGCCTCGGTCAGCTTCAGCTTGGCTTCAACGAAATCATAGGCCGCTATGCGGGATCGTCCGACAGCCTTCAGCGCATTACGGTAAATCGTCAGCGCGAAGGTCTGGTCATTCCGCCTCAGCGCCGCGGCTGTGACTTTTACCCCCTGAAGCGCGCGATCTCTTGCAGAAACATCCGAGCCGGCGGCCAGGGCCAGCGCCATCTGCACTCTCGGATCACGTGGATAGCGTCTTGCGAGCTCGTTCGCCCGGGCCCCCCATTCCGCGTCGCTCTTCGGCATGACTTGCGCAGGCACGAGAAGACGATCCAGCGAGAAGTCGCCAAATCCTGCACTTGGGATCGATGCGGCTGTGGCAGCAGAGGCGAGAACAGCAGCCCCGACGGCGAATCTCCCGAGTGCTGGAAGGCGGTCCGATCTGTAAAAGAGCATAAAAATCGCGCCAACGGCGCTTCCTGCCAAGGCGCCGCCCAGATGCGAAGCATGATCTGAACCTAAATCCGGAAGCCCACTGCCTTGAGCCAGGGAGCCTCCGAGAACCACGATGCTGACAGCTTGCAACCAAAGCCGACGCGGTCCCTCAGCCAGCCGAAACGAGAGGATCAAGCCGGCGGCCATGAGGCCGAGGATGGCTCCCGAGGCTCCCATGCTCATCGTGTTGGGCAGGTTTTGCATGATCGAGAGGCCGGCTCCCGCTAGGCCGCTCAGCAGAAAAATCGCAACGAACCACGCAGCGCCGATGATGGGCTCCAGCAAGACCCCGACCGCAAGGAGCGCGACGAGGTTGGTGGCGAGATGGTTCAGGCTCCAATGCAGGAATGAGGACGTCGCGAGCCTGTACCACTGCCCGCCTTGGGCGGTTGCCTCATAGGACACGCCGCCGAACAGACCTCCTGTCTGCCAATCGACCGAAAAGCCCTGCACCCGCCCGGCCAAACGCGCATTTACGAGCTCCGCCGCGAATATCAGCACCAGCAACAGCGCCAACCCCAACGCGGCCTTAGAGGTGATTGCTGAAGTTCTCAATGAAAATGGGACGCTCTTCGTTGATGGCGGCTCTGTCGACCGTGCCTCGACAGACTGCGGATCGACGACCATCACGACGCGCGTCCTAGCCGCCTGATCGTAAAAGCTGTCACGCCGTTTGAAGATCGCGATCACTGCGGCAACGAGTGCGATCGTCGGCAGCCAGCCGGCGATACTCAACAGCCCCATCATGACATCGCTCGGTTTTAAGAAGCCCAGCCAAGCCGCGCAGACTGCAACGGCGGCGAAGCCGACTGCTGGCAATCCAGCCGCGGCGAACAGCAGATATCGTATGGTCAGGTCTTTGCCGCTCGCGATCTCAGGAACCTCAAGCCGCCATGACACGACCTGGAGACCCGCCGCCAGTCTTCCAGGTGATCTCCAGCCGTGGCGCTCTAAGGCCCATCGCAAGAATGCGAGCAGCGGCCATTGCATCAGCGTGAAGTCGAAGGCTCTGATCGGTGTATCGGTCGTGTCGAGGGTGAACCCGACGGTCTGCCTCAACGGCGAATCCGGCATCTTGCGCTCGAAGACGTAAGATCGCGCGACCGGCTTGCTGAAGAAATATGAGATGCATATCGCTTCGCCCGTTGGAGTAAATCCAGCCGGCAGAGACACGCCGACCGGACGCTCCTTGGCCATCGAACATTGTTTCTGAAAGGCGCCGCTGTCCTGAATCCGTCCGCCTGTCAGGTCAAAAACGCTCGCCACGAGTGCCTGCGTTAGCACCATGATGATCAGGTAGTCGATGAGAAGTGCGGCGCCACGTCTTGTGATGCCTGCTCTGACCCAGAACGGATTTTCCGTCATGCGAACGCCCCCGGCCGGTTCGGCACCAGCGTCGAAACGACTAGGCAAGCGAACCGAGTGCAAAATGGCATAAGTAATGTCGTAACGTCGCGTAGACCGTCATCACCAATTCGTTGAGGTAGCATCGATTGGTGACCGGCTGCTGCCATGGCTAAGCCGACGTTCGCCTGAGGTCGCGTGTTTCCGGCACATGCGCCCCACGGCGTCTTGGCAGATCGATCGAATTGCGCCAATCGCGGACGTTAGCTTCTCGACTGAAACCAGACATTAAAAGTTGGGAAAACCGCTTTGGATGTCGATCGCGGCAGGAACATCCGAAACACCCCGAGCCAGAAATTCGCACGTCGCGAGGGCTCAAGGAATGATCACTTCCGCCGCCAAACCGCCACCGACGCGATTGGAGAGCCTGACCGACCCGCCGATGGATGAGGCCAGTTGCTGGGCGATGGCGAGCCCGAGCCCGGCTCCGCCGGTCTCGCGGTTGCGCGATGGCTCCAGGCGAAAGAAGGGCTGCATGGCGGCGGACAGCATCTCCTCGGGGATGCCGGGGCCGCAGTCCAGCACGGTGATCGCGATGGCGCCGCCGTCCCTGCGCTCCATCGCGATCTCCGCGGCGCCTGCGAATTTCAAGGCATTGTCGATGAAGTTCGACAGGATGCGCCGCAGTGCGTGCGGCTTGGTAGAGGTGATGCCGTCGATCCGGCTGGCCACCGTCACCACCTTGCCGGTGTCCTGATAGTCATAGGCGATGCTGTCGACCAAGGAGGCAAGGTCGATCCGCGTTTTCTTCTCGCCATTGCTATGAGCGCTGCGTGCATAGGCGATGCCGTCCTGCACCAGCCGCTCGATCTCGCGGAGGTCGTTGACGAGCTTATCCCGCTCCGGCGAGTCGTCGGCCATGTCGGCGCGTAGCCGCATGCGGGTGATAGGGGTTTGGAGATCGTGCGAAATCGCTGCGAGGATCTGCACGCGCTCTTCCAGATAATGCGCGATCCGGTCGCGCATCGCATTGAAGGCCCGGGCGGCATGAACGACCTCGCTGGGGCCGGCCTCGCTCAGGGGCGGACTCTTCGCGTTGGGGTCGAGCGCCTCGGCGGCGGCCGCGAGTTCGCCGAGCGGACGGACCGCCTGCTTGACCGCGAACCAGACACAAGCCAGCAAAAGGACCATCTGCGCCACCAGAACATAGGGCAGCCAGTCCGCGACCGGCATGATACCGCGCGGGGTGATCTCAATGGTCAGCGGGCTGCCGTCGCTCAAGGTCAGATGGGCCTGCAGGCGGCCGTCCTCGCCCGGGATCGCCTCGATCCGCAAAGGAAAGCGCGGACCGGCGGCGCTTGCCAACCTGGCCGCGATCTCCTGGCCATGGCGTGAGGTGTTGGGCACGCCGGCAAGGCCTGGTCCCAGGGCGAGCGAATAGTTGCCACGGCTGAGCCATTCGAGCAGCTCGGGTCGCTCGGTTGCCGGCGTCCGGTCGAGGACTGCGATCGAGGTCGCAACATCGTTCTCCAGCGTGCGGAACATCACCGCCGTCGCCGATAGGGTGCGCTCCGCGTAGAGAACGCCGAAGGAGAGCCCGTAGGCGATCGCGAGCCCCGCGAGCAGGATCAGGAACAGGCGGGCGCGCAGCGTCCGGGGCAGGAAGCGAAAGCGGAACGCGGCGTTCGCGGTCACGACCTGGGTTCCGTGATCTCGACGGGGACCGCAAGAACGTAGCCCTCGCTACGTACGGTCTTGATATAGGTCGGCTCGCGCGCATCGTCGCCGAGCCGCTGGCGCAGTCGACTGACCAGTAGGTCGATCGAGCGGTCGAACAATTCGGCATCGCGCCCCTGCGTCAGGTTCAGGAGCTGGTCGCGGTTGAGGACGCGCTGGGGATGATCGATGAAGACGCGCAGCAGCCGGTATTCGGCGCCGCTCAGCGCCACCTCCGTGCCTTGCGCGTCGAGGAGATGGCGCCGCACGGTATCGAGCCGCCAGGAGCCGAAGGTCAGGATCTGGCCGGCTTCGCTGATCTGCAAGTTCGGCGGCAGCATCCGGGTGCGCCGCAGCACAGCATTGATCCGCGCCAGCAATTCGCGAGCGGCGAAGGGCTTCGAGAGATAGTCGTCGGCGCCCATCTCCAGCCCGATGACGCGATCCATCTCGTCGCTGCGGGCCGTCAGCATCAGGATCGGCGTCGCCTTGTGCTTACCGGCGCGCAATTCGCGGCAGAGCGCGAGCCCGTCCTGCCCTGGCATCATCACGTCGAGCACGATCAGGTCGACGGTGTTGGCGTCGAGGAAGCTGCGCATCTGGCGCCCGTCCGCGGCGATCGAGGTCCTGAGCCCGTTCTTCGCGAGATAGCTCGATACCAGATCGCGGATCTCACGATCGTCATCGACGATCAGGATATGATCGACATGTTCCATGTCCAAACTTTCAGCTTCTACTGAAGGCCCTTCGTAACAGGCATTTCTCATAGCCGGCGGGCGGGTTCCGGCGAAGCCCCGAAAGCGGTCTCAGGGGACACCGGGCGCTGGAATGACGCCCGGTATCGGCCTGCCGCTCTATGAACCCGCCAGCGTCGACGCCACGGCCGGGAGCCAGGACGCGACGCTGGTATCGCTTGCGTCCCAGGCGCACGGCACGGCGGCCAGCGCGGTGATCGCCAGCAGGATGAAGGCGATCCTTCGTTTGCGGACGGTGGTCATGTCATCCCCTCCTTGCGACGGCGTGCTCAGACGACGCTCAGGTCCACATTGATGTTGCCACGCGTGGCCTTGGAATAAGGGCAGGTTTGGTGGGCTTCGTCGACGAGGCTCTGGGCGAGCTCGCGGTCGAGACCGGGCAGGCTGACGCACAGGCGCGCCTGCAGGAAATAGGCGCCGTCCTTCGTGCCGAGATCGACCTCGGTATCGACGGCGAGATCGGCGGGGAGCGCGACCTTGCGCTTGCCGGCGGCCAGACCGATCGCGCCGACGAAGCAGGCCGACCAGCCAGCGGCGAAGAGCTGCTCGGGATTGGTGCCGGCGCCGGCGCTGCCGGGAGGCGACAGCTTGATGTCGAGCCGGCCGTCGGTGCTGCGCGAGGCGCCGTCGCGGCCGGTGGTGTGGGTGCGGCCGGTATAGAGAACCTTGTCGATCTTGGTCATGGAACGCTCCATCTGTGGCGCCGCCATGAGCGGCGGCGGGTGATGAAGCGTTTCCCAGGCAGAGTTGTCGGGATTGTTTTGCGAACCGACCGATTTGTAACGCAGCGTATGTGCAGGGCGTTTCGACATGTTGCGCCACGAGGAGGCGTTCGCGGTTCAGGTCGGGCCGCGGATTGTATCGGCCTGTATCGTCGCTCCTCCAGGCGAGGGAACGCTTACAATTCCCGCCATCGCCGAAACAGCGGGGACACAGCCGCCGGGCTTATCGCGATCTCTCGCCACTAAGGACGAAACTCATGTCAGAACAGATCGATCAGCCCCGCCGCAGCCTCCTGAGTGCCTTCGCATTGGGAGCAACGCTTCTACCCTTCGCGGGAACCGGCGTTGCCCATGCCCAGGCGCGTTCGCCGTCCTCGTCCGCTTCGCCGGCTGCAGGGCAAGGCGGCCACGCAACCTTCGCCGCGCTCAAGCAGGTGAAGGCTGGCGTGCTCGATATCGGCTATGCCGAGGACGGCCCGGCCGATGGCCCGCCAGTTCTGCTGCTGCATGGCTGGCCCTACGACATCCACAGCTATGTCGATGTCGCGCCGATCCTGGCCCAGGCCGGCTATCGCGTGCTCGTGCCCCATCTGCGCGGCTACGGCACCACCCGCTTTCTCTCCGCGGATACCCCACGCAACGGCCAGCAGGGGGCGCTCGCCACCGACATCATCGCCTTCATGGACGCGCTGAAGATCGAGAAGGCCGTCATCGGCGGCTATGACTGGGGGGCGCGCACAGCCGACATCATCGCCGCGCTCTGGCCGGAGCGCGTCAAGGCGCTGGTCTCGGTCAGCGGCTATCTCATCGGCAGCCAGGACGCGAACAAGCCGCCGCTGCCGCCCAAGGCCGAATTGCAGTGGTGGTACCAGTTCTATTTCGCCACCGAGCGGGGCGCGGCCGGCTATGCCAAGTACACCCATGACTTCGCCCGGCTGATCTGGGAGCTCGCCTCGCCGCAATGGAAGTTCGACGACGCGACCTTCGCCCGTTCGGCCGTCGCCCTCGACAATCCCGACCATGTCGCGATCTCGATCCATAATTACCGCTGGCGCCTCGGCCTGGCGCAGGGCGAGCCGCAATACGACGCGCTGGAAAAGAAGCTCGCCGCCTTCCCGAGCATCGGCGTGCCCGCCATCACCATCGAGGGCGATGCCAATGGCGCCCCCCATCCGGAGCCGGCGGCCTATGCCAAGCGCTTCACCGGAAAGTACGAGCACCGGCTGTTTAAGGGCGGCATCGGCCACAACCCGCCGCAGGAGGCGCCGCGCGAGTTCGCGCAGGCGATCATCGACGCCGACAGGCTCTGAAGCCGAAACCTCGACGCGAAGAAAGGCGCCCGGGCGAGAGCCCGGGCGCCTTTTTGATGGCCGGCTGTGCCGTCGGGACAGCGTTCACCCGAAGGTGAACGCATAGGCTTCCGCACCGGCATCCAGGAAGCGGATCTCGAAGACGCGCTCTCGAACCTCCCCGGCTTGGCGAACGAGCTGATAGAGCCGGGTTTCCGAGAGCGTGCCGTTTCCGGCCGCGTCGATATCGGCTCCGTGGTCGGCGGCGGGCGGCGCCCCATCGACCGTGACCTGGAAGCGGATCGACTTTCCTGCCGGGCCCGACCCGAGCACGAGATGCAGGTCGCGCGCGCTGAAGCGGAGGGCGATGGCGCCACCGGCGCGGGAAAGTCGGGCGCTTTCCGCGCCGACCGTCCAGTTGCCGTCGAGCCCCCATTGATTGAGGCTGAGCTTGCCCACGCTGTAATCCTGCGGCCGGTCGCTCGTGATCCCTTCCGGCGAAGCGAAGCCCGACGCCTTGGAAAAGCCGAGATAGGCTTCGCCCGAGCGGATATTGGCCAGGTCAGGCGCAGCCTGGGCGCCGGATGCCTGCGGCGTCACGAAGTTCGACGCCGCTTTGCGATGGCCGGCAGCCTCGGCGAGGAGATCCTGGATGGCCCGATCCGAGAGCGCTTCGCCGCCCTCACCGAACTGGGTGTGGCGGATCCGGCCCTGCGCATCGACGAGATAGATCGCCGGCCAGTAGCTGTTGCGGAAGGCGCGCCAGATCCGGAAATCATTGTCGACGGCGATCGGATAGTTGATCCCGAACCGAGCTGCCGCCTGCCGAATGTTCTCAACCTTCTTCTCGAAGGCGAATTCCGGGGTATGGACGCCGACCACGACGAGACCGTGATCCCGGTACTCCTCTGCCCAGGCGCGGACATAGGGCAGGGTGCGGATGCAGTTGATGCAGGAATAGGTCCAGAAATTCACGAGGACGACCTTGCCCCGCAGCTCCTGCGCTTTTAGCGGAGCGGTATTGAGCCAACTCACCGCGCCGTCGAAGCCTGGTGCCGCGCCGAGATCGGGCAGCCTGCTGCGATAGGGCTGGGCCGGCATTCCGGAGCCGCTCGACGCGCCATTCTCGGCGACGCGCAACGCGGCCGCACGATCGTGACCGAGACCGTCGAGGAGGCTCTGCTCGATGCCGGTGGTTGCCGCGAAGGAAAGCCTCGTGAGCAGCCCGGTGTCGAACCCGAAGCCGATCGCCAGCACGCTTCCCAGCACCGCGACGCCGACGCCCCGGCGGACGCGCTCGCCGAGACCCAGCGCGCGCTTCATCGCCGCCAAGACCTCGCCACCGACCAGCACGGCGAGCGCGAGCGAGGTCGCTGCTCCCGCCCCATAGGCGGCCAAAAGGAGGACCGTTCCGGCATTGGCGCCGTGCAAGGCGGCGCCGGTCAGCACGAGGCCGAGGATCGGGCCCGCGCAAGGCGCCCAAAGCAGTCCAGTCGCGACGCCGAGCAGGGAGCCGCCGATGGATCGCGGTCCGGCGGTGTTGCCACCGGACAGCCGCTGTCCGAGCGCGACGAGGGGCCGATGGAAAAATTCCGCTGCGCGGGTCGAGATCAGGGTTACGCCGAAGACGCCCAGCAGCAGGAGCGCCATGTAGCGCCCGGCTTCGTTGGCTTGCACCACCCAGCTGCCTCCGATTGCGGCGAGGCTGGCGACGGCCGCAAAGGTCAAGGCCATCGCGAGCAGCATCGGCAATGCGCTTCGCCGGAAAGGGGGGTCGGAGCGGGAGAAGACGAAGGGCAGGATCGGAAGGATACAGGGGCTGAGGATGGTCAGCACGCCGGCAAGATAGGAGGCGACGAACAACGTCATGGCAGGTCCTCTTGAAGGCGGGACCGCTGCTTGTCGCGCTCGCCGCCGCTATGCCTGCACTTGAACCCTCAACGTATCCTCATTGTTTTTTCCGCGGACCGGTCTGTAACCCTGTGTAGTCCGCAGCCGGCGCGGACGGAGATCAGCGACAAATGGGTCGTAAGCCTGTGTTCGATCCTTTTCCTGCGGCAGTCGCAACAGGAAGGAGGGGTGAACCGTGATGAAGCCCAGCCGCTCCCCGAAATGGGTCGCGCCGCGATTGCGCGAGATCGGCAAGGCCTTCCCGGCCAAGGCCAGGACGGCGGTTGCACCCAAGGCGACGACGAGATGCGGGTTCACGAAATCCAGCTCCCGCTCGAGCCACCAGCGATAGTGCCTGACCTCCCCGGTTGTCGGCCGCTGGTGTATCCGCCGCTTGCCGCGCTGCTCGAACTTGAAGTGCTTGACGGCATTGGTCAGGTAGCTGGAGCGCCGTACCGTCTGAGGATCGAGGGGGTCACCTCACCTCAGACGGGAGCCTCCCATGAGCCCTGACGCCATCTCTCCGCTGCGCCGGCGGATGCTCGAGGGACATGACCGTCCGCCGATTTGGCGAGCACACGCAGCGCGACTATGTGCGGCAGGTCCGTGAGTTCACGGCCTTCCTCGGCTTGCCGTCGGACCGGGCCGAGCCCGAAGATCTGCGGCGCTATCAACTTCACCTGGCTTCCCTCGGTCCCGAGCGCGGGCCTGCTGCGCGCGGATATCTCTCTCGCTTCGGCCTCGTTGGCGCCGAAGCCGCCCAAGAATCGTTTCCAGTTCTAAGTGCAGATCGTGATCCGACAGCGGTTCACAGCCGCCGTTTGTCTTCGGCAGGGTGAAGCAAGCCAGGCTTCCTGAGATACTCCTCAGCGCAATATCAGGTTCATGCGCTGCGGCCGGTTCGACCGAAGCGTCACCTTCATGACGGGCTTGGGTGGCTCGGGCTCGATCGTCGTGAGCCGGACCTTCTGAAGCAGCACAGCCAAGATGGCGACCGCCTCCATGACGGCGAAGGCATTGCCGATGCAGACGCGTGGACCCGCACCAAAGGGCATGTAGGCATAGCGGTGCCGTGCCTTGGCCGCCTCCGGGCTGAAGCGATCCGGGTCGAACGCCTCGGGATCCGACCACAGGGAAGCGTGGTGATGCACCGCGTAGATCGGTACGATCATCACCGTTCCGGCCGGAATGAGATACCCCCCGAGCTCGAAGTCCTTCAAAGCGGTCCGCGTGATGATCGGCGCGGGGGGGTAAAGGCGCATGGCTTCCGAGAAGGCCTGCCGCGTATAGACCAGTTTCGAGACATGCTCCGCGTCCACCGGCTCGCCCATCGTGACCACATCGATCTCGGCGAGAACTTTTCCTTCGATCTGCGGATGCCGCGCCAGCAAACCGAATGTCCATGCCAGCCCGAGCGCCGTCGTTTCATGTCCGGCCGTGATGAAGGTCATGAGATTGTCGACGACTTCCGGGTCGCTCATCCTGCGCCCGCTTTCCGGGTCAGAGGCCGACAGAAGCATGTTCACAAGATCATGGCGGTCATCCGGGTGCTTGCGCCTCTCCTCGATCACGCTCAGAAGACTGGACCGCAGGAATGCAACGGCGGCTTCGGCCTTGCCGCGACCGGGATAGGGTATCCACTCCGGGGCGTGCAAAAGTCCGAGCGCGAACGTCCAGCCGGTCGGCTTGAGGAAATCCGAAATACCTTTCTCGACCCGCCCGACATCGATGCCATGTCCGCCGGACATCATCGTCTCGACAATGATGTCGAAGGTGGTGCGCATCATCTCGTGGCTGACGTCGACTGTTCCGTTGCCCACCCCGATCCACCTGTCGCGCGTGCGCCGAGCCGCTGCGATCATTGTCGGCTGGAGTTCGAGAAGCTTGTCGTGCCGGAAGGCGCCGGCAACCGACTGCCGTTGCCATTTCCAATGTGCCCCGTCCGCCGTCAGCAAGCCCTGGCCGAGCGCCGGTCCAAGGGCTCGCCTGACTTGATCCCCTTTGCCCAAAGCTTCTGCATTTTTGACCAGGGCCTCGTGGATCAGCGCAGGATCGGCCAGGTAGACCTTCAATTCTCCGGCGGATTTCGAAAAAACCAGGGGTTCCGTGAAGACCGATGGGGGAAGCGCGTCGAGCGGGTTGCGCACGATCGCCAGCAGGGTCGCGAGCGTTGACTGCGGCGTCAGCGGAAACGTGGTCTTCAGCGTGCGGTCATTTTGAGCCGAGCTATCCATAATGCGCATCCTTGCTCGCTAACCGTCCACCTCGTAGATGTAAGGTGCGTACCTTAGACGATCTAAGGTGGGCACCTTAGATATGCAAGGGAGGCATATGAAAAGGGCAGGGAACCTCGATGCGAAAAAGGCCGATCGCGTTGGCACCCGGGACCGGATCCTGGATGCCACTCTGGTGCTGTTCAACGATCGGGGCCCGGATCGGGTCACGACCGCCGAGATCGCCCGAACGGTCGGCATCAACGAAGGCAACCTTTATTATCACTTCAAAACGAAGGAAGCGCTTCTCCAGGCGTTGTTCAAAAGACTGGAGGCCGACGCGACGGTTTTCATGGAGGACGCAGGCTCGAACACCGCCACCGATCCTGACGTTTTCTCAGGTTTCTTGCGGCGCTGGTTCTCGATCGTCTGGGACCATCGCTACATTTTCCGGGATCTGCCGGGCATCATCGTCATTGCTCCCACCCTGCGTGAGCCAATCCGTGTGCTGAGTGCGGCAATGCGCCTCGTCGTAGACGGGGCACTTCGCCAGATGAGAGATGCGAAGCTGATCGACGTTCCAGACCAAGACGCACCACTATTGCTCGCCAATGTCTGGATCGTATCGACCTACTGGGCGGTTTATCTCAGCCTGCAGGAAGGTATCGAGGACCTGGGACAGCAGCATCTCGATTGGGGGCTGAAACAGGTCGCGAGCCTATTTCGACCGTACCTGTCGGATGCGGCAAAGAGCGAGTTGAACGCCATGCTCCTCGGTCGCCCGGGCATGCAAAAGGCGGTTTGACAGCGCCCGGTTCGCGCGAAAGAGGCGTTCCGCGAAGCGCACAAGATCGGGCTTCAACGCCCGGGCTGTGGCGCGAATGCGTTCGACATCGGCGGGCGAGGCCTGGTCATCGGCGACGGCATTTACTGGACCAGATCACCGCCGCGCGGTCGGGCATGGTGATCGCGTCCGGGTCCGGACACCGTCGGAGCCATCGAGCGGGAATGGGCCCGTTCCCGGATGGAGCCTTCACGATGTCACACGATCCGTCGGTAGCCCGGAGCCACGCCTTCCAGCTCGCACAGACCCTCATGGTTCCGGTCACGGTCTTCCGGTCGAACGGGGCCTTCGGCGTTCTGCCCTTCGCCGAGCTCGACGATGGCGAGGCCGAGCTCATCGCTGAGTTCGATCCGTTCGAAACCCGGCCGGCTCGTTGAGCCGGCGCTTTTTCCCTGCGGGTGCCGCTTGCGAGCTGCGGCGGCAAGGGAAGCTGACGCCGCTGGCGCGCCCTTGCCGCCATGGCTCTTCGCGGCCTGCGGAGGTTGCTCCGCGAGATGCGGGGACAAGGAAACAGGCAAGGAAAGGCGGACGCGAATGCGCCGGCACGACTATGAAACGGACCGAATTGGAGGCGTTACGGGAGCGTGTGCCCTGCGCGGCGGTGCTGGAGAAGGCCGGCTTCGCGATCGATCTGCCGGAAACCACGCGCAAGGCGGTTAAATACCGCCGCGGTGACGCGATCGTCATCGTGATCCATGCCGGACAGGGTTGGTTTGATCCGTTGTCCGAGGCCAAGGGCGATGTCTTCAGCCTGGTCGAACATCTCGATGGCGTTACCTTTGCCGAAGGTCTCGATCGCGTCGCCGCACTCGTCGGCTACAAGCCGAAAGATCCGATCTTTTCCCGGCCGCCGGGCGCTTCGAGACAGATCCTGCCCGTGCTCGCGCGATGGGCGAGGCGGCGCAGACCCTGGCCAGGCTCGGCGACCTGGCGCTATCTGCGCGACGAGCGCTGCCTGCCGGAGGCTCTGATCCGCGCCGCTGTCGGAAACGACATCCTGCGCGAGGGGCCGCAGGGGAGCATGTGGGCCGCCCATCGCGACGAGGTCGGGGCAGTCACGGGCTGGGAGGAGCGCGGTCCGCAGTGGCGAGGCTTCTCGACCGGCGGCAACAAGCGTCTGTTCCAGTTTGGATCGGCGGGGGCAAAACGCCTCTGCGTTACCGAGGCCGCCATCGACGCGATGAGCCTCGCTGACCTCGAGAACGGAGGGGCCGACAGCCTCTATCTCAGCACCGGGGGCGGGTGGTCGCCGGCAACCGACGCGGCGATCCGTGCGCTCGCGGCGCGCGCCAATGCGCTGCTGGTCGCCGCGACCGACAACAACCGACAGGGCGAAGCCTATGCAGAGCGGTTGCAGGCGATGGCGATCACGATCGGATGCGGCTTTGAGCGCTTGCGGCCCGCCCAGACGGACTGGAATGCCACGCTGCAGGCGAAAGCGGCAATGGAGAAGGGGGAAGGAAGGAGGGGGCAACCGGCTGCCGCATGCCCGCCGGCGGCGTCAAGGGAAGCTTCGCCCGCGCTTCGCGACCCCGACCCTTGACGCCGCCGGACGGAGAGGCGGCTGCGGGGAGGGCTCGCAGGGCAGAAGATGATGGTGAAGCCGAGGAGGTGAGCCGCGCTTCAGCCCGACGGCGCAAGGAGCCTGCCCATGACCCCGACTGCCATCCGCAAAGTCTTCGAGGGCGTCGCCGAGCGGCGCCAGATGTTCCGGATGTTCGACCGGCATGCACAGCGACCGAACCGTTTCAAGGATGATGCCGGCGCCGTGAGGAGCACGCCGAGGCGCTTCAGGCTAAGCGTCGATGGCACGCCCGGTGGATTGCGGCGCGCGGCAATCTCATCATGGTTGGCACTATGGCCACGCACGCCTTCACATCGTGCGGCAAGGCTGTCGTGCGGATTTGGAAGCTGACGCTCTAAGCAAAAAGCCCCCGGCGCGGGGGGCATCCGGGAGCTTCTCTGTGGGTCCTTGACCGACCCGACTCGCAGTCTAGCAGATATCCGTTATGCCGCGACGAGCCGATCTAGCTTGGCGTAGATTTCTGCCTTCGCGTCCTGCTCGTGCGATAGATCGAAGCTGCTTTGCAGGTTGAGCCAGAAGTCAGCCGACATCCCCAGCACCTTCTCAAGCCGAAGTGCCGTATCAGCAGTCATTCCGGTCTGCGCCTTCAGCAGCTTGGTCACACGGGTCACCGGCACCTTCATGGCGCGCGACAAAGCGCGGGCCGAGATGCCCATGGGCTCCATGAATTCCAAATAGAGCATTTCGCCGGGGTGGGTGGTGATGCGAGCCATGTCGTATCTCCTATCATTCATTCAAGCAGGCAGTCATTCATTCAGTGGTAGTCAGTTATCTCGATCCTCATCGCTTTGGTTCCATCCCAAGTGAAGCAGACCCGATATTGGTCGTTGATGCGGATGCTGTATTGCCCTTCGCGATCCCGTTCGAGCTTCTCGAACTTGTTTATCGGCGGGATGCGAAAGTCGTCTAGCCGCGCAGCATTCAGCACCATGTCCAGCTTCCGGGCAGCGACACGCTCGAAAGCCTTCCATTCAGCGGGGCATTTCCCCGTCTGATGAAAAGCCCGGGTCGCTTTGTCAAAGAACCTAGCCATCGTGGGGTGTTGCATAACATGAAACACTCCACCGCGCACTTCGGCAGGGCTGCGCGGCATGACGGATGGCGGCGATGGTCGCCTTCTCCGGACGGATGTCCGCGTCGCATCCTACGCGCGGCGCGCCGCAGGCTCGCTTCCTACCGGTCGCGCGGTGGGGCGAATTCGCTTTCGCCTGGGAGAGAGCGGAGAAGCGCCGCCTGCTCGCGGAGGTCGATGCGGCGCTTGCGACGGACATCGAGGGCGTCGGTGCGATTGACGCGGTTGTGGCCTGATCGGCCTGGGCTGGCCTCGCCCGAGGGCTAGGCCGGCCATCGACATGTTCGTCAGGGCTGTCGCGAAAGACGATGCTCGTCGTCGATCACAGTCAGGCGGCACGGTGTCGTATCGCTCCACCTCCAGAGAACGAGGTTGAGGTCGTCGCGGGTTGCCCCCGGCGCGAAGCTCCTGACCAGCAAGGCGTGATAGCCAGAAGCAATGAGCCTGCGAGCGAAGGTCTGGGTTTTCGCCTCTCCCGAGGTTCTCATCTGATCGCGCCAGGCCGGATCATCGAACACTCCGACATCCACCCCCTCAGCCCGAAGGGCCTCGTCGTCCCGTGTATCGAAGATGCGTTCGATCTGTGCGTCGTAGGCGACCAGGGTGGTCGGCTGCAGGCTGCCGACCTGGTTGGCTTCCCGCAAAGCCGTCATGATCGACAGCGACGTGTACAGCGCCACTGTGCCCTTGCGGTTGAAGCGGCCGCCATACAGCTCAGCGCCGCGGCCTGATAACGGCTCGCGTGCATAAACCGGGTTCAGCGCCCGATAGAGGACACCCTGGAAACGCATCAGCCGGGTTATGCGTGAATGCCGGCGTCGACCGCGTCGATATAGTCGAGCACTTCGTCGGCGCGGCCGTCACGGACGAGCTGCATCGCCGTCAGGCCGGAAAAGCCGGACAGGGGCTCGGAGCGATACCAGGCATAGGCCATCAGCGCCGAGCCGAAGCGCGGTTCGACCTTATTGATGATTTCCGTCACTTCGCGCAGCCGGCGTTGCGTCTTGTCGGAGCGGATGCGCTCCTTGCGCTGGATCGCATCCTTGCCGAGGCCAGCCGTGCGGGCGATTTCCTCGCTCGTCGTGCGCAGGGTTTCCGCGATCTTGCGCGGCGAGAACAGCCCGCCATCAGCATATTGGGCAAGCCCCATGGCGTTCACCTTCATTGAGAGGTGCCAATCATTCTGACGCAATATAGCGTCTAAACAAGCGCGGTTCAATCCAGTCGGCAAAAGAGAGGGGAAGCGAAAAAGCGGCTCGCAGACCGGGCGGGCCGCTGCCGCTGCCGCTCAACCGCGCCGCTCGCGATCCCGGCCCGGCGTCCCGCGCAGGGCTTCACGCGCCCCGCTTGGCCGCCCGGCCGGGCTGCTCGGCCGCAATTGCTTCGGCCCACCCGCTCCGCGGTTGCGAGGGGGTCTTCGGACAGAAAACGGAGAAGGGCCGGTGCCAGACCGCGCCCACACCCCCTGAACAGGAGCCTGCCATGCAACTCAAGAAGGTCGATCCGCGCGCGTTGAAGGACAATCCCGATCGCTCTCGCCGGACGAAGTCCACGCCTCGGGCCGATGCCCTGCTGCTCGCCACCATCAAGCTCGTCGGCATCCTGCAGCCGCCGGTCGTCGTCCCGGAGCAGGGCGGCGGTAACGGCCATGTCATCGAGTTCGGCCACCGTCGCGTGAAGCAGGCGATTGCCGCCGGTCTCGACGAGATCGAGGTTCTGGAGGTCGAAGCTTCGGACGATCACGGCGCGATGCGCTCGATGATCGAGAATCTGGCTCAGGAGCCGCTCAACCCAGTCGATCAGTGGCGTGGTATGGAGCGGCTGGTCGTGCTCGGCTGGACCGAGGAAGCGATCGCTGCAGCGCTGGGGCTGGCGCTTCGCCGCGTTCGGCAGCTCAGGCTTTTGGGCAGCGTCCTTCCCGCCATGCTCGATCACATGGCTAAGGGCGACATGCCCAACGAGCAGCAGCTCCGCATCATCGCGGCGGCCCCGGCCGGCGACCAGAAGGAAGTCTGGAAGAAGTACAAGCCCTCCAAGAACGATCCGAAGGTCACCTGGTGGAACGTCTCGAATGCGCTGACCAAGACCCGGATGTACGCCAAGCATGCCAGCTTCGACGACGAGCTCGCGCGCGCCTACGGCATCGAATGGGTCGAGGACCTGTTCGGACCCGCCGACGAGGACGGCCGCTACACCATCGATGTCGAAGCCTATCTCGGCGCTCAGCAGGAGTGGATGACCAACCACCTCCCCAAGCGCGGCATCATCGCCGAGGTCAATAGCTGGGGTGAGCCGGTTCTCCCGCCGAAGGCGGAGCGCGTCTACGGCAAGGCGGGCAAGAGCGATCGCGTCGCCATGTATCTCGATCGCAATGGCACGGTTCAGAGCGTGGCCTATCGGATGCCGGCTCCGAAGACGGCGCAAGGCAACGGCGCTTCTCCTTCCGACGGCGCGGCGGAAACTCAGGGCCGTCCCGATGTCACGCGCCGGGGGATCGGGATGATCGGCGACTTCCGCACCGATGCGCTCCACGAGGCCTTGAGGCGGGCGCCAATCACCAACGACACCCTGCTGGCGCTCCTCGTGCTGGCGCTCGCCGGGCGCAACATCTCCATCGCATCGGGGACCAGCGACGATGTCTATGGCTTTGCCCGGATGGATCGCCACGCCGTGCGGCTGATCGGCCAGGACGGCAAGCTCGGCTTCGATGAGAAAACGCTGCAGCAGGCTGCGCGCGGCGCATTGATCGAGGTGCTCTCGTGCCGGCAGAACCGCTCCGATTCCGGGATCGTCGCCCGGATCGCCGGCGAAGCAATCGGTGCGGACGCGTTCCTGCCGAACATGGGTACCGAGGAGTTCCTCACCTGCCTGTCGCGCCCGGCGCTCGATGGCTCGTGCAAGGATACCTCGGTCCTGCCGCGCCTGCGCGTCAAGGAAACCCGGGCCGCGCTCGTGGCGCATTTTGCCGGAGGCCGCTTCGTCCATCCGTCGGCACTGTTCGCGCCGGACGCGGCCGCGCTGGCGAATTGGCTCGCGAAGCACGAGGCAATTCCCGAAAACGAGAAGGATGAGCCCTCCGCGGAGCAGGACAACGCTGGCGCCGCGCCCCAGGGCGATAAGGCGGGGCCGTTCCGCGAGGCTGCCTAGTGGCCATCCGCATCATGCGTCGAACCGACTCCCCGCCGCCGGCTCGTCCGGCGGCGGTTTCGTTTCCGCCAGGACAGCAATCCTCGCGTTCAGCGCAACGTCAAGCACGCGGTGCGGCGATCCTGTCGCACTTGGCTCGCCGCCCGATCGCTTGCCGGGGCCCCGGATGCTTAATCGTACCGGGATCGAGGCGACCATCCGCCCGTGGCGGCCGGAGATCTGGGCGCGCGCTGGGCCGACGGCCTGACCGGGGCTTGTTCGAGGTCGCAACCGTCGCGGCTTGGCTGGAACGTAGCCGATGGTCGTGGAACGATCGCTGGTGCTGTGTCCTCCTATCGGTAACCTCTTTCGTGGACGGTCCCCGCCGGCCTTCCCGTCGGCCGGGTCTGCGCTCTTAAACCGGCGGCCGGCCGCTTCAAGGCCGCGTTCCGCGCCGCTTTGCGGCCGGTTCGACCGTTCTCGGCAGGCCATGCCTGCGGGTCGCGCAGGGCCGTTGGCCCGGCTTTGCCCGCAGACCTGCCCCGCTCGTTTTGGTCGCCCCGGACCCTGAAGCGCCCGTCTCTGCGCCGGTTTCGTCCGAGCGCGCCCGAAGGGAGGGCCGGCAGGGGCCGGTCCGGTTCTTCGGCACAACCGAAGAAAGGAAGTTCGCATGCCCAGGACCGCCCCCCGCCCGACCGCCCGCGTCGTCCAGCTCCGCAAGGGCACGACCCTCGACATGGTCCGCCTTGCCTGTCCCGATGCGGCGCAGGCCATCCTCATTGCCGAGAGCTTTGGCCTGCCCGTGCTTGACAGCGAAGCCATCCGCGACCTGCACGAACGAATGATCGTCGAGACCGCTGATGTGCTGCGAGAAGGCCTCGCCGAACGCGCGATGCAGATCCATCTGCAGCGGATCGTCGGCTCCTATGTCGGCTCCGCCCATGGCGCCGGCCAATTCTACAGCCGGGCCGTCAGCGAAGCGCGCGACCTGACGAGCAAGCTTGCCAACGAGGCCCGCGACGAGGATCTCGACGGACCGGTCGGCTTCGAGAGCGTCGCGCAACGCAAGCGCGAGTTCGCAGCCGACATGGGCGTCCAGGCCCATGCGCTTCGCATGGCGGCCGAGGGCGCCGTCGCGGCCTATGAGCAGGTCATCGGCGAGCGCTGGAAGCCCTTCGAGCGTGCCGTCGAGAATCCCGGCCATGCCGTCGACCGCAAGGCGGCCGAGATGCAGATGGCGGCTTTCGGCTGAGCCTCCGCCGGCGGGACCTCGGCCTCGCCCGTCAATCCCGACCAACCAGGCCGGTCCCGTTCGGGGCCGGCCATTCCGGTTCGCCGTCTGCCGCATCCAGGCGAGGGAAGGAAGGGCCAGGACCCTCCGTCCGGTCCCGGACGGGGTCCTGCCGGGGCCGGCCGTCCGCGCAACGGCTTTGCCGTCCTCCACTGCGTTTCGGCCCGGAACCACCCGCCGCGCCGGCGCGGGCTGGGTGGCCGGGTGCGCGACCCTCCTGATTGCCCCGGTGCTGGACCTCCGTGACCGGCCGCGATGGGCGCGGCCCCGAAACGGAGGACAAGGTCATGACAGGCAAGGACAAGGGAGCCCGCGCCGATATCTACGCGCGCATCACCGAACGCATCGTGGCGGATCTCGAGAAGAACACCCGTCCCTGGGTGCAGCCTTGGAACGCCGGTACGGCGGCTGGCGCGATGACCCGGCCGCTGCGCCACAACGGCCAACCCTATACAGGGCTCAATGTCCTGCTGCTCTGGTCGGAGGCGATGGCGCGTGGGTTCTCTTCGGCGATCTGGATGACGTTTCGCCAGGCGAGGGAGCTTGGCGCCCATGTGCGCAAGGGCGAAGGCGGCTCGACCGTCGTCTATGCCAGCCGCTTCACCAAGACCGAGGTCGACGCGGCCGGCGGCGAGATCGAGCGCGATATCCCCTTTCTCAAGGCTTACACCGTCTTCAATTGCGAGCAGATCGAAGGCCTGCCCGATCACTATTGTCAGCGCCCGGAACCGCCAGTCGATCCGCTGGTTCGGATCGAGCATGCCGACCGCTTCTTCGCCAATACCGGTGCCATGATCCGGCATGGCGGCTCGAAGGCGTTCTATGCCGCAGGGAGCGACAGCATCCAGATGCCGGATCTGAGGTGTTTCCGCGATGCCGAATCCTATGTCGCCGTGCTCGGCCATGAGTGCATCCACTGGGCCGGAGCGCCGCATCGGCTCAACCGGGATCTCAGCCGCTATCACACAGACCGGACCGAGCGGGCCCGGGAGGAGCTGATCGCGGATATCGGCGCGAGCTTCCTCTGCGCCGATCTCGGCATCGTGCCGGAGCTGGAGCCTCGGCCCGACCACGCCAGCTATGTCGCCTCATGGCTCAAGCTGCTCGATGGCGACCGCCGGGCGATCTTCCAGGCGGCCGCTCATGCCCAGCGCGCCGTCACTTACCTTCATGACCTGCAGCCACAGAAGGAGCGACAGGCGGCGGCGTGAGCATCCTCAGGCCGGCTGTCGTCTTGCCTTGCGTCTACCGGACCGGGAGGGCCGGCATCTCTCCCTGGCCGGCATGCCAGATCCAGCTATCCATCTCGGGCCGGGAAGCGATCATCTCCTCGAGCGCGGCTTCATAGGCGTCGTCGGCGCTCGCGGGCACGACGAAGAGGGCAAGCGGGCGTGGCCGGTGCTGCATCAGCAGTGCCGCTGCGATCGGCTGATCGGCGGGCGAGGCATAACGCAGGCCCTTGATGCTCTGCTCGCGGAGCTTGGCCAATGTCTCGACGAGGCGCAGCTCCTGGGCGGATTCATAGGGGATCCAGTTCTCCGCGACGACCATCAGCGCGATCTCCTCGATGATCGCGAGGCCGGCAGCGTTCAACCCGAAGGTCGCGACCGTAATCAGATGCGAGGTATCGTTCGCCGCCCACAGCGCGAGCTCGGCCTCGAACCGAGCCTGCACGCGCGTCCAGGCGCGCTCGTCGAGCAGGATCGGAAAACCGGGCCAATGCTTGACCACCAGCCGGTGGCCGCCGCGCGCCGCCTGGAATTCCTTGACCTCCCCGACCAGCACCATGAGCTTCCGCGGGCCAGTCTTCTGCGGCTGAACCCCGCTCAGCGCGATGGCGCGCCGTTGCTCGATCGCGTCCTTGTTCTCCGCGCGGAAGGGTTCCGGGACCAACAGAATTTCGCTCAGCGGTGCACCCCTTACCAGCATGGTCTTCGCTGCCTCGATCAGATGCCAGCGGATATTCCACCAGTGGCGCTTGCCGGCCCAGGCCGAGGTCCATTTGGTCAGGCCAGCCTCGTTCCAGAGCAGGTGCAGCAACCCGCGCAGCGATAGCCGGCGCCCCTCGCTCTTCACCGACGTCGATTCCGACGCACCCGGCGTCGGCGCGGCCCGGCTGCCGGTTCGCGTCAGGCTGAACTCCAGCCGCAACGCGGCCATACCGCTCGCGGGATCGAGCCGGATTGCGCTGCCCATCAGCGGGCCGAGGCCCGAGAGATCGAGCGGCGGCTCATAGGAGTCGCAGGCCGGGTCGTGCTGGCCGCCCGAGAGCGGCATGCGCTTGACGACGAATTGCTCGCCCATCGCCGCGACATACATCGGGATGCCGGGCTCGCGGCACAGACACAGCGGGCGCATCCGATCGCGATAGGCCGCCGCGATCGCCGTTGGCAGCGCCGGATCGTTCTCGTTCAGAACGGCGCCTGCGATCTCGAACCGGCGCATCCATCTCCTCCTCGCTTGCCGTCGAAGTTTCGCCCGACCGGACCGGCGCCGCAACCCATGCCGGTAGCGCGCGCCGCCAGGCGAGCTCGCCATGACGCGCTCCGTCCCCCACGTGGCAGCGGGTTGGCCTGTGGAGCGGCCTGCGATGGTTGGCTGCCGATCTCGAGAGCCAGCCGATCCCGTCGGGGCGAGGCTTAAAGCTGCTTGGGTGGCGCTGGCGGAGATGCCGGCTCTGCCGATTTCGGAGATCATTCGTGGCGCAGCCATCTCCGACCCTCGCGATCCGGGGCGGGGCGGCATGGCGTGGCTGGAGACGTTGGCGGAACGGACCAAGCAAGATCGGCGCGGACAGTGCCGAACAGGGCCGACGATGTTGTCGAGGTCGGCGCACCCCTTGAACTCCGACGATGAAGGGGCAGTCCGGGCTCCCTCCTGTTTGCGTCACGGTTGCGCCCCATGCGGTCTCGATGGATTGGGTGTGACCGGGGGACGACCTCGTCTCGATCGCCCATCCGCAACGGCCGGTCCCGGCTTTTTTCCGCCGGCGGCTGCGCCGCCTTTGCAGCGCGAAGCAAAAAAGCCGGGATCGGCCGCCCTCCACTGCGTTGCGGCCCCAAGAACCACCCCATTGCGCGAGCGCAACAGGGACCCCGGTGGGTGCGGGCTCGATCGCCCCCGGTCCTGACACCGCCATCGAGGCCGCGATGGGCGCGGCCCGAGCAAAACCGGAAAGGATCCCACCATGGCTGTCATCGGCGAATTCAAGAGCAACGGCAACGGCATCGTCGGCAATGTGCGCACCCTCAGCGTCCGCTTCCAGGCTCGCCTGCAACCGATCGAGCGTGTCTCGCGCGACGCCCCGGACTTCCGCGTCATCGGCAACGGCGCCGAGGTCGGCGCGGGCTGGAATGCGGTCTCCGGCGACGGCGAGCCCTATATCTCGCTCAAGCTCGACGATCCGAGCTTCAACGCTCCGATCACCGCGGCACTCTGGCCGGGCGAGACCGAAGGGGACTACACCCTGATCTGGAACCGCCCGAAGCGGGAGGCCTGATCCCCGCCGCGAACGAGCCCCGCCGCCCAGGCGGGGCTTCCTCATCTCAGATCGCGCCGGACGACGCCGGCGCCACGGCACCATTCCGCACAGCAGGTCTCGGATCGCCGATGGACCGCCATATCGCGTGTCGAAGCTGAAGGTCGGCATCGAGCCGGCCTTCAGCTTTCTGGCGCCGACCCGAGCTAAAAAGCCTGCTCAGATCGTCCGAGCGTGTCATGGCGGCCCGAAGGCCTCAAGGACGAGCGGTGCCTCCCATTTTCAGCCGCCGCCCAAGTGCGTCGCCAGAAAATCGGCTCCCCCGCTCGCCGCCTGCGGCGGTCGCTGCGCGATCCCTGACCCCTGCGGCCCGCCATGACCGCTGGCGTCGTCTTTCACACTCAATCGAGGAGGCGACGATGCCGAACGAACAGCACATCGAGGAACTGCGCGCCGAGCTGCGGGATGCAACCGACCGCGCCGAGCGCCGTCAGATCGAGGCGGAGCTGGAGCTCGCGCTGGCCGAGCGCGAGGCGATGCTGGCCGAAGCCGAGGGGCGTTACAGCAGCGAGCCGCCCTTCTAGGGAGGCGTCGTGCTCCCCACGCGCTTGGCGGCCTCAGCCGTTGAGCGCGTCCTTGACCGCCTTCGCCGGCGTGAAGTTCAGCTTCTTCGATGCGGCGATCTTGATCGTCGCGCCGGTCGCCGGATTGCGGCCCTCGCGCTCCGGTGTCTCCTTCACCTTGAACTTGCCGAAGCCCGGGATGTTCGTCTCGGCCCCACCCTTTGCCGCGGCGGCGATCTGGCGAAACACGCTCTCGACGATGGCCTTCGCCTGCGCCTTCGTGAGCTTCTGCTCGCCGGCGATCGTGTCGGCAATCTCGGTCGCTGTCGTCATGGAAAAGATACCCTGTGAGGTTGATGACCTCGACCAGTATCGCAGTGGGTGCGCGACGACGGTAACGCGAAGGAAGCCGCATCTCCCGCTATCCACCGAAATTTCTCGATGTCGCCTGGTCTCGACCTCGCCAGCCGGGCCGAGGTCTTGGCATCCGCCTTCATTCTCGGCGCAAAACACGACGCCATCGTCGTTGAACCCGCGAAAATCCGCGTTACGGCAGAAATGACAATTTCGGGGGCGACTTGCGAAATCACGCCGCTGGCCGCGGTCAGGTTTTGCAGTTCCGATCGACATGGTGGGGCAGACCGCCCGGGCGAGCCCCTCCAGGACCGGCTCTACGCTCGCCTAAGAGGCGTCCCCGCAGCCTGCAAGCGGTCGCCGCGCAGCCGCGTGACGATCCTTTCGCGGCGCCCGGCGCCAGCGCGGAATTTCTAAAGCTATGACGGAAGCTTGCGCGAGCGTCCTTCACGCGCGAGCGCGCGCTGAGCCCGGTTCCTCTTGGCGATGGCCGAGCTCAGATCGTCATAGTCGACCCCACCCTTCTGCAAGGCCCGGCGGGCGTCGTCGACTTCGAAGCCGAGAAGCTCGAACACCGTCATGTTCAGGCTGGAGGCGACGCGTTCGATCGTCTTCAGCGTCGGATTCCCGATGCCACGGAGCAGCTGGTAATAGGTCTGACGCGCGAGACCCGTCTTCGGCAGGAGCGCTTCCATGCCGCCGTTCTCGATTTCGAGCTGCTGCAGCCGGATCGCGATCATTTCGTTGAGGATCGAGTGATCGATCGGCTGGGGTTTGCGCACGGGCATCGGAGATCGGGGGGAGGTTGGCAGTCGCGATTATGGGGACGCTATATCAGGTCCCAACCTCCGGGATAATAGATATTCGAGGCATTCAAAGAGATGCCGTTGATGGTGCGCGCTCGCTTGTGCCGGCGTTCGACCCGTTCAGTCCTCAGCGATGCCGAGTATCCTCCTCCGGCCGGTCTATGTCGGAGGCAGGCGTCCGATCCGGCGGAGATGATCGTACAAGATCCGATCGATCACGCGCAGCGGATGCGTCCGCTCCTCGGCGGCGATCTGGCGAAGGACGAGATCGATCGCGTCCGGCAACCGCAACGCGTAAGGTCTGGACGATGAGCGTTCGCCATAGGCCCCGAACGGATTCCGCTCGGGTCTTGCTCGCATCTGTCGACGCGCGGGCATCGCGGGATTGTCGTGCCGAGGCGGCGAGACGCCGTGAGGGCGAGGATCGCCGGCGTCGGTGTCGTCATAGGCGGGCGTCACGACCACGGGCCTTGGTCCAGGGGCTTCAGCGCTGGACGCGTTGACACGCTGCGATCGGAACACGTCGCGGGGCAGGGCAGGCCGCTCCGGCCTGTTGTTGGAATCGGAGCCGCTCATCTCAGGCGGCCGCTTCGTCTGGTGTCGTGTCCTGGCTTGCAGAGAGCAGTTCCCGCACGACCTGGTCGGCATTGTAGCGCGCCTTGCGGACGGACTCGTCGCCATCGCTCATCTGGTAGAGCGTGCCGTGACCGCTGGTCATCGTGCGGAAGGTGACACGGCGGTAGAGCGCGTTCGAGCAGATCGGCACCTGTTCAGCATCGAGATAGGCGACGACCTCGCGCAGCGGGCGCGTGTTGCGGTCGAGACCGTCATACTCGTTGAACAGCACGCGATGTCGGCTCATCGGCAAGGCGGATGCAGCCGCGTGCTGTTCGAGATTGCGGATGGTCCGCACGACCTGCGAGGCATCGAACGTATGGACCTTGCAGGGCAGCACGACGAGGTCGGCCAGAAGCGCCGATTGGATCAGGACATTGCCGTAATAGCCGGGCGTGTCGATCACCACGACGTCATGACGGTCGAGATCGGCGATCGCCGCGAACAATGCCGCCTCGTCGGCCGCACGGACCAGATCGATTCCCCGTGGCGTCATGCCCCGCGCCATGCTCGACGCATGCCATTGATAGGACGACCCTTGCGGATCCGCGTCGATGATCGCCACCGCATAGCCGTGGCGCGCAAACTCTCCGGCGAGGATGATGGCGACGGTCGTTTTGCCGCTGCCTCCCTTCGGATTGGCGACCGCAAAGATGCTCGGCATCGGTAGTCCTCGGGCATCGCATATCGTTAGAGCATTGTACATTATAATAGATATCAGACAATCATGTATCGTCGCGGGAACGCGGTCCGCCATTTCCGAATGAACGCAGCGTACCGATGCAGTGATGGGTGATTGCCGCAATGGCGCATTGCGCCAGATCGGCAGTATCCCATTGCCGCGAGGCAGCTTCACCGGTCTGCAGAGAGGCCGCATTCCACGACTGAGGCTTGCGCGGTATAGCGGAAATGCCGCGATGGCGTAGAACCGCACTGACTCAGCGTGTTATTGGCATAACACCACAATCCTTTATCCCGTGATATCCGTAATGTCGGATCGCGGCGTCGTGACAAGGCCGTGCCATCGACATGCGTTGAAGCGATATTGCGGTAACAGCGAATGCCAGGCTTGCGATGCAAGGAGGAGGGATGTCGCGCCGGGCGAGCCGGCTGAGGGGCGCGCCTCCATGCTGGTGGGCGTTCTGGCTGGTGTCGATCTATTATAATAGATGTTGGTTGACAAGATACCGGTTTGTGGGCCACAAACCAGAGGCGGCTGCGGGACGCAGCCGTAGAGCGCCGAGGCGCTGATGCCGGCATCCGGCGATGGCGGTGGTTCCGGCGGATCTGGCGATCCGCCATTCGGCCGGACAGGAGAGGGCGATGGCTCGGTCAGCTGCCGTTCCACGACGCAAGGCCCGGCTGCGGACCGAGCTCTCCGCAGCCGACGAGCAGCGGCTGCGGGAGGCGGTCGTGCTCTTTGGTCTGCCAAGAGCAGAGGTGGTGCGCCGGTTGATCCGCGCCTCGGTGCAAGCGGGGCCGGCACTGTCGGCCGAGAACACCGAAGCAGTGGTTCTGCTGGCGAGCCAGGTTCGGGCGGTCGGGCGGAACCTGGCGCAGCTTCTGCGGGCCGTCCGGGCCGGGCAGGCCATCGGACTGGATGACACCGAGGCGGTCTGGCAAGGGCTCCACGATGCCGTCTCAGTGATCAACGAGGAGCTTACCGAAATCACGGTTTCCCATGGCTCCCGGCTTCGGCGCATCGCGAAGCTCGCGCTTCCGGTCGGGGACGATCCGCGATGAGGCGGGCCCGCCAGATCGCCTGGTGGACGGAGCAGGTCGCTGCCGCGCGCGACGGAATAGCCCAGGCGCGTGAGGAACGGCGCCGGCCGGGAGCCATGTGGCTGGAGGAGGACCTTCGTCGAAGTCGCGGCCTCTCGACGCGCCCCTGCGCGATGCCCCACGCCCATCAACTCATCCGAGGCGAGACGATCACAGGCGGGCACGATGCCGAGCGCGAGCGGGAGCTTCCACCGGGGCCGAAGGGCCGCGGACACGGTCCGGGCGGGAGGAGCCGGACTGGACCTCCGGCAGCGATCGCAGGCGGCCTCTCCGGCAGGGGCAATGCCGTCGGCCGGGCCCGCTTGCTCGCGGCCGGCTATCAGCCCGCCGTCATCAAGGTGGTATCCTATGCCAGTGGGGCCGCCCGCGCGACGGCGACGGGCCAATATGTCTTGCGCGAGGACGTTCCGCTCGAGACCCATGACGGACGGATACTGGCGGACCGGGCGGCGGTCGCCGACGAGATCAAGGCCTGGTCGGCGGGCTTTTCGAAGCGTGCGGAGAGCCAGGATGTCGGTACGGTACGGTTGGCGCTCCACGATGTCGCCGACAGCCCGGAAGGCCGGGCGGCCTATGACAAGGCGATCGCCGCCGCCTTCGAAGGCCATCGCCACGCCTATCGGCTCGACGCGGCCTCCGATGGCACGCTGGAGGCGCGCGTGGTCGTCGCGATGGCTGGGGCCGCGAGGGAGCGGTTTCGCTCTCGGATGGCGGAGGGCGGTGCGCCAGCGAGGGAACTGAGACAATTTGACAGGGCGTCGGAGGCGACGATCAAGGACAGGATCGCTGTCGCGACGGGTGTTGCGGCGGACCGGATCGGCATCGTTTTGAAAGCGACCGGGCATGGCAGAGATGGCGTTGCCTATCAACTGGATCGCCTGGTCGCGAAGGGAGCCGCCGTCGACGACCGCGGTAAAACGCTCGCCAACGTCGCAGATGTCAGAACTGCCGCGCGGGAATGGGGGCCATCGCTGCGCTCGCAATCGACCCGCGACACCCTGCACCTGATCCTTTCGGCCAAAGCCGGGGCCGATGTCGAGGCGTTGAGGCGAGCCGCCCACGCCTTCCTGCATGACCGCTTCGCCGATCACAAATTCATGTTCGGCGTCCATACCGACAAGCAGGCGGAGGGGCATATCCACGTCCATGCCGTCATCACGGTGAAGAGCGAATCCGGCCAGAAACTGCATCCGGGCCGGGACACTTTCCGTGAATGGCGCCAGGCCTATGCGGAGCACGCGCAGGCCGAAGGCCTGAAGATCGTGGCGACGGGCGCGCGCGAGCGCGCCTCGTCGCAGAGCTATGGTCCGAAGGACAAGGCGATCGTGCACGTGGCGGACCGGCCGCGGCCCGGACGCGCGGCACGGGATCGCGCCTATGCCTCGGATCCGGCAAATCGGGCGATGATCGACAAGGCGCGCCAGCGCATCGCCGTAGCGCGGGCCAATCCGATCAGGATGGCGATGTCGGAGGCCGATCGGCGCGTGCTGAACGACAGCATCGAGGGCTGGCGGGTTGTTTTGCGGGACCAGCCCGGCAGCACGCTCGCAAAGGATATGCTCGAGCGACTGGCTTTAGCTCGCCTGGTCGGTGGCATCCTCGGCACGATCGCGCAACGCGTGGAGCTTCTGACGAAGGAGGGATCAGACATGGCCGTGACAGCCGAGCAGATGGCCAGGGATTTGCGCCTGATGAACGAAGCGGTGTCGCGGACGCGCGATCTGCTCGACGGAGCAACGAAACAACAGTTCCACGAAGCTTCGGCGCGCTATCTGGAGACCTTGGCCAATCGGCTCGATCTGCAGCGTCTCGCCGAACGCGGCGTCGAGCGGATGACGCGCGCGGAGGTCGAGGGCATCATTGGCGTCAATGCCGACCGGTTGATCGAGCGCGCGAACAACGTTCGGGCCAAGGAGGAGGGGGAAGCGCAACGGGCCGCCAGACAGGCAGATCGGGCCGTCGAAGTCGAAAGGGGAGACCAGGCGAGAGCTGGCATTGATCCAGCGTCCCAGCGAGACCTCGCAGCCAACAGGCAGATCGTGACGGGGGCTGAACGCTCGGCCGCGCAGGAAGCGCGTGAAGCCAGAGCCGCGACTGAGGCGGCGCGCATGCTTGCTCGGCATCCGGGGGATCGGCTCTCGCCGGGGTTGGTGAAGACCGATGCGCTCGCTCAACTGCGCGCCGAACAGGAACGCGTCATCCGCGAGATCGAGGCTAGCGATCGTCTGGAGGCCCAGAAGGGTCAAAGAATGGGTCCAGGAAGGGGCTAGCGCCGCTGATCATCCTTTACCGGAGGATTTTCTCGCGCAAGGCGATCGCAATGGCATGCGCCTTGGTGACGGCGCCGAGCTTTTCGCGGACGGAAAGAATGTGCTTCGTCACCGTCGATTTCGAGATGCCGAGGATGACGGAGATTTCCCAGTCGGTCTTGCCTTCGGCCGACCAAAGCAGGCAATCGTATTCGCGGGCCGAAATGCGCCCGTAGGCACGGCTGGCGCTGAACCGCCGCTGCAGCAAGGTGCCGAGCGCGTAGCTCGCCGCGAAACCGAGCAGCGATCGGTCATCGGGGCTGGGATCGATCTGCGCTCCGCCAAAGGATATCGCCGCGACGTTTCCATCCAGAAGCGAGATTGGCACGACATATCCATTCTCCAGGCCGAACTCACTGGCTTCCCCGCCGATGAGCAGAACATCCGCGGAGGAGGCTGCCGCGTCATAGGCCTCGCGCCATGAAAAGGGCGATCGTTCAGTTTGCAGGCGCTCGACGACGGGATCACGATAGACATAGCCGCGCGAGTTATACCGATCGGCCCAGTCGCGCGGGAATTCCTGGATAAGGATCCTCGAAGCAATGGCCCTTCGAGGAAGCGTTTGGCTCGGGACGATTCCTCCGAAAATGGCCGAGATGCCGAACGCGGCGCTGGCGCGGAGCAAGGCTGCCGCGACTTCCTTGCTGTCAGCAGCGGTTCCCATCGTGTGCACGAAGCGCCAAGTCTTCTCTAGAGAAACATGGTCGGCCATTGTTGAGGAAAGGCGAGTGGTGAACGACGTTAGCCAATATAGAGGACCTGTGAAGCTTTGTGTAATTCGTAAAAAGGCGGATTCTGCCCGAAAACATGGCAAAGAGCCCACGCGTTGTTTATCTTTCCGGCGCTGATCGCTCGCAATTCAACGCCCCCCAGCTGAGCGCTGTTGCGCGGACCGGTGGCGGGTGATGCCAGGCCGCGCTCCTGGCCGGGGCGGCGTTGGCGTCCGCTGGAAAGTCAGCTCGATTGCAGAGTTGTTCAGGGCGTGCTCCGTCGCGCGGGCCCGTCATAACGATAGGGCGAAGCTGCGCGCCGTGTGCAGGCAGCCTGCTCGGCTGCGATCTTCCCGATCTCGGCGGTAATCGTCTCGATCCGCTCGGGCCATAGCCAGTCCTCGTAGAGGCCGACGATCAGATCGCTCATGCGCGGCGGTATCTCATCGGCCCGGTTCTTCAGGATGTCGAAAAGCGAGGTGCGCAGGGCCCGTAACCAGGGCGATCCCTGTTGGAACGCCCGGATCTGATTGACCGTCGCGGTCCGGCGCGAGACCAGCTGCGACCGAATACGGTGATAGGCCTGCAGGTCGAGCTCGTCCCGCGTCTTCTCCCGCACCACCCTCAGGTTCGGTCGCAGCGCAGCCATCCGCGATCGACAGCCCGGGGATCAATCGATCCCCGCTGCTGCTGAAGAGTTCACGCGTTACATTATCCATTGACGATGAACGCCGGTCGGAGTGTGTTACCGCCCAGCCTCGGGAGAAGATCAGATGATGCGCGTTGCTTTGAGGGTCGCCGCCCTGATGCTTTGGACCGGTGTGGCTGGTGCTCAATCGATCACCGCCGAGTCGAAAGCGATGGGGGGCCGGTGGGGCGTGACCCAAGACGAATGTCGGGTGCAGGTCAAAAGGACCGGCGCTTATCGCCCGCGATACGCTTGCAGCCGAATACGCCCAAGGGGCGTAGAGCCTGAACTTTGGCAAAGAGCGGCAAATCTACCAGCGCGGCTTGCTGTAACCAGACATCGACACCGGGGCGTGGCGGCTTGACGACCTGCCGCAGGCGGATGTCCTTGAACATGCCGCTCATCGATGTGCTGGTCGACATACCTGGCGGCGCACCTCGGAAGTTCACATCCAACGTGGCTGCACCTTCCATCTTGCGGTCGGCGTTCTCCCGATCGCGACGCTCGCGTTGGATCGATTTGCGGGAAGCCTCTGCCGCTGCCGCTTCCCTGCTCTTGAGCTCGAAATGAGGACGTCAGCCCGTCGCACCAGGTGATCGCTTCACATACTCATCGAGGACACCGAAATCCTTGCCGTCCCGCAGACCGGAAGCGCGAAGCATCTCGCGCGCACGTTCAGCCATTGCGGCGCTTTGCGAAAATCATCCGTGCCTTGAAGCGGGTTCCCGCGCTACTCCCCGCGTCCACCCCTTTCGAAGGTCCCAAGGTTACGCTCAATGGGGTGGTCGCACTCGATCCGGAACCGCCCGCATCCAACGCCGTTGCGAGAGGGCGGGTCAGCGGCACCAAGGAGCCATGGCGATGACGACGGAAGAGGCGACTGAGATCCTAGGCGTTCATGGCAGCATGCCCTGTACGGTTCAGTTCTGGGGGACGGATACGCCCGCCCGTAGCTTCGATACGCTGCATGATGGCCTTAGATTCATCGCCGATGTAGGCAAGGAGGAGCCGCTTCCGGACCTGCATATTCACGGCAACGATGGCGATATGGCCATCAACGGGCCAGACCTTGAGCAGCTGCTCGCTGTGTCCCGCGCTATGAGGTCGCCGCTCTAGAAGCTTGAGGTCTGGTCGCTACCGCCCTTGCCATCTGGTTCGGGAAGGATCGCCTCACCTCAGCTCCACCAAGGTTTTTCAAGAACAAATAACATAGCAAAAACAGCTGTTTACGAGAATCGCGAAATTCCTGCGTACCCCACGTCGTACCCCGCTGCTTACCCAAAAATGTGTTTCGGCGTGCAAGTTTGACCCCGTGAGGCGGGGGATCGGCGTCCAACTTTGGGTCTGACGCAATCTCGCTGACGTTTGGGATCATTGCGCGCCGATCAGACGCGCCTGGAGAAGATCGATCTTCCCGCGCCCGTACATCTGGCGTTTGACGAGCTCGAGACGGGTGATCTGGCCCTCGGTTTGACCGTTTGACCAAGTCGAGAGGATTGCCGCTCGCACTGCGGCCTCGTCTCGTTGAACGCCATTCGTCAATGAGGCGACGAGGCTTTGGGAGGCGCGCTCGATCCAGGAAGCCAAGGGCTCGGCCCGCCTCGCCCTGATCATGGCATGGAAGTTGGTGATGATCTCGCGGGTCTCGACCAAGGCCGGCACGCCGTTCTCGATTGCCGCGATCGTAACAGTTTCGGCCTTGGTGAGATTGTCGCGACCGGTGGTCATCAACCTCGCGATGGTCCGGGCCGATGGGACGCGCGCAAGGCTGCTTGCGTCCGTTTTCTCCGCGCGCCGTCGGCGTGTTGCCCATTCGGAGATGACCCTGAGGCTTCCCCGGAAGCCGCTCCTTCGCATTGTGCGCCAAAGGGCTGATGCATTACGGGCGCCTGCATCCCATTGGGCATCCAACCAGGGTAGATGCGCTTCCAGAGAACTCTGGCGAGGTCGGAAGACGTCGCTCCGCTCGCCGCGGACGATCCGCCTGACGGTCTGGCGGTGATGGCCCGTGCGCTTGACGATCTGCTTGATCGGCACGCCCTCCCGCCAGAGGGTGAGGACCGCTACGTTCGTCTCCTCGCGCCGCAGATATCCATCATATTGCAGCTTCTCCGCCGCCGTCAGGAGCGCGGGATTGACGACGGTGGCGCCGATAGCGCTGTGGATCTGGCGCATCGACTTGCGCACGGCGTCGAGGAAAGCGCGGCTGGCATTCTCCATCAGGTGCCAGCGGTCGGCAACCTGGGCGGCCTGCGGCAGGGCCCGCGCCACGGCCTCTCCGTAGCCCCCGCCACGGTCACGGGCGACTGTATGAACCAACTGCTGATGGCGGAGCCAGGCTTCCGATGTTGCCGGCTCCCGGTCGGAAAGCAGCACGACCGGCCGACGCCTCTCCAGGTCGCAAACGATCGTGCCGTAACGGTGATTGCGCCGCCATGCGAAGTCGTCAATGCCGATCACGCGCAGCGGCTCGCTCGGCACCCTGGCACGCTGCCGGACCACGCGCAGCAGCGTATCATTGCTGACCGGCAGCATTATCCTGGCGGCAAAACTCGCTCCGGGCCGGCCGCCCAACACGAGCCCCAGATGCTGGACGATATGATCGAGACGATCGGTCCGGCGCGCTCGCGGCGCAAGGACCCGGTCACCAAAGCGCTCCGCGAAGATCTGACGGCCGCACAGGACCGCATCGCAGCGAAATCGCCGGACGAGGACCTGGAGCTCGACGCGTCGGCCGCTGAGAGGCAGGTCCTTTGCTCGCCGGAAATACCGGCTTTGGATCCGTTGCGAGAACACCCCGCAGTCAGGACATGGACAGGCGCTGGTGGCGGACCGGGCTCGGACAACAACACGATCGCCTTCGATCGCGATACCGTCGACCATCAAACCTGTGGGAACCAGGCTGGCTGGTCGAAATCGCTTCTTCATCGCGCTGATTCCTTCTGGAAACCAGCATCAGAACAGCCCCTACCTGCAGCAGATTTGAGTCAGACCCAATATTGGACGCCGATCGAGGGGCAACTTTGCAGGCCGTTTGACATTCTCGTCCTCGAGCTGCTTCAGCCGGCGCATCTCAGCCGGCAGAAGCCCCTCGTACTTCTTCTTCCAATTGAAATAGGTCGCCTGGCTGATCCCGGCCCGCCGGCAGATCTCCGCCACCGGAATCCCGTCCACACCCTGCTTCAGGATGAACGCCTTCTCCTCCGACGAAGGGAAAGGCGACGACTGGCCGGCGCTCAGGCGCAAGATCGATGCTTGCGACATTCTGCTCATCGGCACCCCGATCTGGCTAGGCCAGCCATCGAGCGTCGCCAAGCGCGTTCTGGAGCGCATGGATGCCTTCCTCGACGAAGCGGACGATCAGAACCGAACGCCTGCTTATGGCGAGGTCGCTGCCATCGCCGTCGTGGGCAATGAGGATGGAGCCCATCACGTTTCTGCTGAAATCGCCCAGGCATTGTTCGATGTCGGGTTTACGATCGCGGCGGGCGGCCCGACCTATTGGGTCGGCGAGGCGATGGGCAGCGTGAACTTCATTGATCTCGACGAAATTCCTGAAACCACCGCCAAGACGAACCGAATGCTCGCGCGCAATGCAGCACATCTAGCCGGCTTGCTGAAGCGGCATGCCTATCCGGGCTATTGAGAGAACAGAACGCCAAGAAGCGCTGCCTCCGGCGAGACCGAATCCTACTCGACCAGCTTGGCACGCCTTTCCCGCCAAGCGGCAGAGGTCTGCGGTTTCACAAAGATCGAGACGATGTCCGAGCGGCGTTTCTTCAGCCTCGCTTCGATGCGCTCCACGCAATCCTCGATATCCCCCGTGGAGCGGTCATCTTTGAATTCGAGGCTCAGAGCCACGACGATCTGATCGGGCCCCAGATGAACCGTTGTCATGCCGTTGACACGCTCGACATCGGGATCACCCTCGACTGCAGCCCTGATCTCTTCCTGCACATGGGGCAGAGCGGCTTCTCCGATGAGTAGGGCCTTGCTTTCCCGTGCGAGAAGCATCGCGGTGGCAGCGAGAATGACGCCGATCAGGATCGAGGCCACGCCATCGAGCTCCGGCCGCTCGAAATAAGCCGCTGCCGTGATGCCGATGAATGCGATGAGTAAGCCGAGTAGCGCTGCGGTGTCTTCGAACAGCACCGTGAAGACGCTCGGATCCTTGCTTTGCCGGACGGCGGCGAAGTAGCTCAGCGAGCCCTTGGCAACCTTGAATTCCTTCAGCGCGACCCCCCAGGAATAGCCTTCGAACAAGGCCGAGAGGCCGAGCACGAAATAGTTCGCGGTCAGGTTCGTTGCTGGATGCGGCGTAATGACATGCGTCACGCCCTCGTACAGCGAAGCGCCGGCCCCAATCGCGAAAACCAGCAGCGCGACAATGAAGCTCCAGAAATAGAGTTCACGGCCATGCCCGAAGGGATGCGTGAGATCGGGTGGCCGAGCGGCCCGGTTCAAGCCATAGAGCAGAAGCGCGCCATTGCCCGTGTCGACCAGGGAGTGAACGCCCTCCGACAGCATCGCCGAGCTGCCTGTCCAAGCCGCGGCGATAAATTTCGTCACCGCGATCAGGAAATTCCCTGCCAGCGCCGCGTAGATGACTTTCCGTGATCCCGAATGCGCCGCCATGCCGCCCCCGCCTAGGCGCAACGAGCTGTCATGACGAGGGTTCCCGGCGCGGTTCGAGGACCCCAAATCGAGGATG
Organism: Allobosea sp. UNC402CLCol; assembly: GCF_000745475.1. Taxonomy (GTDB): domain Bacteria; phylum Pseudomonadota; class Alphaproteobacteria; order Rhizobiales; family Beijerinckiaceae; genus Allobosea; species Allobosea spartocytisi. The sequence continues at coordinate 126,574 of NZ_JQJJ01000015.1, read as the reverse complement.
GTCTCCCAACCCGCGCGCTTTGCATTGATCGGCAAACCATTCCTGTCTTGCAGCGAAGCTTCCGTGTCGCCCTCAGAAACCACAAGACTGAGCGGGAACTTAGAAACCTTCCACGTCGTTTTCACAGGACTATGCCATGGCGGGTTCACTCTGCCTGGTCTTCGTCCAACCGATCGCGCGTCGTTCCCAGCGCTTGGCATGCAGCCGCGATTTCGTCACGCGGATCAGCGGCTGGCTAGCCAATGAAGGATAAAGTTCGATGGCCCGCTCCCCCCGCGACGATGCTTCCGGTTCCAAAGCCAAGGTCGGCAATGGCGGCGAGCTACATCAAGCAGCTTCTGCAGCCGATGCGCGGATCACCACCAATCATGGTGTTCCCATCAGCGACAACCAAAATTCGCTGAAGGCCGGCGGTCGCGGTCCGACGCTGCTGGAAGACTTTATCCTCCGTGAGAAAATCCAGCATTTCGACCACGAGCGCATCCCTGAGCGCATCGTTCACGCCCGCGGCTCGGCCGCCCATGGCTTCTTCGAACTGACGGAATCACTCGGCGATTTCACCCGCGCGAAGGTGCTGACCGAGGTCGGCGTCAAGACCGAGGTCTTCACGCGCTTCTCGACGGTGGCCGGTGGAGCAGGCTCGGTCGACACGCCCCGCGACGTGCGTGGCTTCGCAGTGAAGTTCTACACGAAGGAAGGCAATTGGGACCTCGTCGGCAACAATATCCCGGTCTTCTTCATCCAGGACGCGATCAAGTTTCCCGACCTGATCCATGCCGTGAAGATGGAGGCCGATCGCGGCTACCCGCAGGCCGCCAGCGCCCATGATACCTTCTGGGACTTCATCGGACTGATGCCGGAAGCGACCCATATGATCATGTGGGCGATGTCGGACCGGACCATCCCACGTTCGCTTCGGATGATCGAAGGCTTCGGCGTCAACACCTTCCGCCTGCTGAACGACAAGGACGAGCCGACCTTCGTCAAGTTCCATTGGCGCCCAAAGCTCGGCACGCAATCGACATGCTGGGACGAGGCGGTGAAGATCGCCGGCGCCGATCCCGACTACCATCGCCGCGATCTGCATGAGGCCATCGCCAAGGGGGACTTCCCGGAATGGGAATTCGGCGTGCAACTGCTCAGCCAGGACGAAGCCGACGCGCTGCCTTTCGACATCCTCGACGCAACCAAGGTGATCCCGGAGGAGCTGGTGCCGATCCGCATGATCGGCCGCATGGTGCTGAACCGCAACCCGGACAATTTCTTCGCCGAGACTGAGCAGGCCGCGTTCCTGCCAACCAATATGCCGCCTGGCATCGATGTCTCGGAAGACCCGCTCCTGCAAGGCCGGCTGTTCTCCTACCAGGACACGCAGCTCTCGCGGCTCGGGACCGTGAACTTCCACCAGATCCCGATCAACAGAGCCAAGGGCTGCCCCTTCCAGAACCTGCAGCGCGACGGACATATGCAGACGCAAGTCTTCACCGGCCGCGCGAACTACGAACCGAACAGCCTTGCCGAGGCTGGCGAAGACGGAGGCCCGCGCGAGGACCCTGTCGGCGGCTTCCGGACGGCGGCGATCCCGGTCGAGGAGCATAAGGTGCGTTTGCGCGCGGAGAGTTTCGCTGACCACTACAGCCATGCGCGGCTGTTCTTCCGCTCGCAGAGTGAGATCGAGCAGGCCCACCTCGCGAGCGCACTCGTCTTCGAGCTGTCAAAGGTCACGCTGGAGCATGTCCGCAACCGCGTGATGTCGAACCTCGTCAATGTCGACGAGGCCTTGGCGCAGCGCGTTGCAGACGGACTCGCCATGCCTCTCCCGAAGGGTTCGAAGCCCGCAGCGATCCCGATGGACATGGAGCCATCGCCGGCACTCCGCATCGTCGGCAAGTACCCCGAGACCCTGAAGGGCCGGACTGTCGGCATACTTGTCTCTGATGGGGCGGACGGAGTCCGGATCACAGCCGTCAAGGCTGCCGTCGAAGGCGATGGCGGAGCCGTCAAGATCGTCGCGCCGAAGATCGGCGGGGTGAAGCTCAAGGATGGCAAGACTCTCAAGGCCGATGGCCAGCTCGCTGGCGCGCCCTCTGTGCTCTTCGACGCGATCGCGATCATTGTCTCGGAGGCCGGTTGCGCCGCGCTGCTGAAAGAGGGTGCGGCGATCGACTTTGCCAAGGACGCTTTCGGGCATCTCAAGGCGATCGGCTACAGTGCAGAGGCCAAGCCACTTCTCGACAAGGCCGGTGTAGTGCCAGACGACGGCGTGGTCGCGCTCGGCAATTCAGCGGCTGATTTCCTGCAGCCCGCGCGCACGCGCCAATGGGCCCGCGAGCCCAGTGTCCGCACTCTGGCCTGAACGGACAACAAGGCTGCCGTGTCCGCTCGGGATGAGATGGGTCTGCCGGTCGTGGCCAGCTTTGTGTGGGCAGTCTCACCGCAAGTGGAGGGGCGTTTTTGCAGCAAAGCTAGCTTCGCGCTGGGAACGCCAGAGAAGATCGCACAGCGAAGGCGCTGCCGCGAAATTGCCGGCCGTAATCTGGTCCGCGACGCTGGCCGCCGACCGGCGGGGCGGCTACGCAAAGGGCCGGCTTAGGTGAGGGGACCCGGCGAGGCCGAAGCGCCAGAGGCGGTCCAGGGCTCTCGAAATTCCGATTCTCGGGCCGCACACCAGCATCGGCGGGCTGCTCCTATCGATCAGAAGAAATGGCGGCTCCGATAGGCTCAGTCCATTGTGGCTGGCATTGACGCCGAGGGCTTGCGCAAGCCGCCCGGGACCCGAGCAAAGGTTTTTTGGGCCGCCGCGGCGATCCGCCATCCGATCGATTCCTCGCTCCGGAGCGAGCGCGCGAATGAGAACCGCGCCTCCGTCGACCGCGACGGCGTTGAGGCACCAATGCAGGCCATAGGACCGGTAGACGTAGGCGTGAAGAGACGCGCCGAACATGGCCGCGTTGGTAAGAGTGGGCCCTCGGAAGCTGTGCGAAGCCGGATCGTCGCGCGTGTAGGCCTCGGTCTCCACGATCGTTCCACCCACGCCGTCGACCAGCAATGCGACCCCGATAAGCCGCTGTGCGAGGGCAGGGGCATCGAGTTCCGTCATGGCAGAGGCTGGGCGTGGTTTCGTGACATGGAGGCAAGCGTTCGCGCCGCCGCAGTAGAAAATCCCGGGTCCTGGAAATTGCTCGGGCCGATCCGGCTAGCGAGAAGCCGTGGAGATCGTCACCAGCGTAGCAGACCTCGGCCGCAGATACACGTGTCTTCTGATACCCGAAGAGGAGGACCGGCGCTCCCGCGTTTCCGGCGGCGTCTATCACTCCGTCTCTGGCGGATAGGCCTCCGCCCGTTTCCGTGCCTCGCGTTAAACCTCTGGAACGCAGATGCCTAACCAACGTTGAGTTGCCGGCGCACGGATCAATTGGGAGGCAATCATGACGCTTGGCGAGATCATGGTCCTGCGCAAGGCGATGGGCATGTCTCGGAGTCAGCTGGCCGAGGAGCTGGGCATTCCACCCCCAGATTGGCAAGCCGTCGAATGCGGGAGAGCCGAGCTGCAAAGGATCCACATCTTGGCCATCGAGCGTCTCAGCCTAAGGTTCGCCGCTTCCACGGGATCGACCGAGGCCATCCCGGCTGACGTAAGGGACGATGCCTGTGCGGTCATCCGGAGGGAACTCGATGACGAGAACTTCCGAAAACTATTTCTCAGTGATCTCGAGCGGTAGCGGTTGCGCGGGGGGAGCGGGTCTCCCCCGAGGGATCATGGACACCGTCGGCCATACAGATATCAAGCACGCCGAGCTCTACTCGCGCGAAGCGAAATAGGCGCTCTTGGCGAGCCGGCATGGGTAAGGTTGTGAAGTTCGTCAAAAGGCCGAAAAAGGTGGCTGAATACCGGTGGGCGAACCATGCCGGCAACCCGGCCGGGAATCCTTTGAAATCAATCAATCCGCCGTCCTCGGCTGATAGCCAATATTTGAGAGCGATAGTGCTGGCGAGCTAGCTGCCCACTCGGAGCGTCTGGTAACGCGGACTGATCGGTCCATTCTGGCAGCGAGGGCGGGGCGATGAGCTTGAACTTGCGCTCGCCACCGCCGAGAAGCACCGCAACCGATCCGGCATCGTCCAGGGCGGTGTGATCTGCGCATTGGCCGATCGTGCGCTGGGAACGGCGTCGCGTGCACTCACCGGCAATCGGCCACAGGTCACGATCAAGCTCGACATGACCTTTCTCGACCGCATCGAGATCGGTGACCTGATCGTGGCCCGGCCCAGAATCCTTAGGCCATCGCCGAGCCTCAGCTTCGGCGAAGTGGGATTGTTTGCCGCCGACAGGCTCTGTGCCAGCGCGACAGGCGTCTTCCGACTGCATTAAACGCAGCATGCGGGCGGCAGTGCGGGGCGGAATCTTAGAACTGCTGGAACGCCGCCATCCGAGTCTGAAGCTCGACAAGCCCAGCTTCACGGCCCCGTTTCTCGCGCGCGTCTTCAAAGACGGCTACAGCTCACCAAGTCTCCGCGGCATTGCCGAAACAGGTACCAATGGCGCGATCCACTTTCGCCTGACATCCTCCGGTCGAAAGTTCTGGACCGACTCAGGTCTGATCGGATCGCTTGGCTAAACGCAGCCCAGCTCCGCCACCGTTCTCAGGGATAAACTCTATCCCTGCCTTCTCGAAGGCTCGCGTAATTGCGTCGAGGTTATTTCGGTGAGGCGTTCGGAGGCCGCGTTCAAAATCGACGACGGTTGTTCGAGATACTTTGGCCGCATCTGCCAAATCTCCTTGGCTCCATCCAAGCATGGCTCTCGCCGCCCGACATTGCGCGAGGGAAATCAAAATCATTCTGAATGTCGTTCTTTTTGGTTGACAGTGGTCAAAAACAACGGCTTTATGCTCGTGTCGGCTGATGCTGGCGGCGGTTGCGCGAGCGACTTCGCATGACACTACCTCACGACGTTGTTCGGAAGCCGCTTTCCGGCTGATTCCGACAATACCACGACTTTGTCTTCCGTCACCCTTGGGCGGGAGAATGGATGACGTCCATGCCCCGTCCTACGCATTTCGAGTCGACAGGCACAGCGACATTGGCGGACCCGGCCTTGGCGTTGTCATTGGCATGGACCGAGGCTCACGCCGTAACGGCCGAGCGGTGTTTGAAGCAGCAGCGGCTCGAGATCGCACTGTTGGAGCGAGGGCCTTCTTCGGAGTGCGTCGACGGAAAACCTGCGAGCAGGGCAGGGGGCCGCGATGGCCTGAGCCGGGCCTACTCCAAAGCAAAGGCCGCCGAGACGCTGGCTGCCGAGCACCAACAAGAGCTCCTGGAGCGCCTAGCCCGGACGCCCGCTAGCTCGCTGGCTGGGATCGCCGCGAAGCTCTCCGTCATCGCGATCGAAGCGGAGGACAATACGGACCTGGCGGATTTTCCAGTATCGCACGTCCGGTCCGCTCTGGAGGATCTCCGGCGTTTGATGGGCCGGACGATCGCCGATTCATGCCCGGCTCCGAAGAGCGACCGCGAAGACGTCGGCGGGACCGACCTTTGCCGGGCGCAAGGTCAAGTCATCCAACGGGAGAGGTGAAATGGCAGCACGGGCTGTGAAAGGGATCGGGCTGTTCGGGATCGCGGCTGCCTTGCTGTTGATCTCGAACGCAAGCAGCGCGTTTGCCGAAACGACCAAGGAACGAATCCTGCGCGAGGGTAGGATCGTCGTCGGTATCCATAACCGCTCGCCTTGGGGCTTTCGCGACGAGAAGACAGGCGAACCCACCGGATGGCACCCCGACATTCTCAAAGCTGCCTTCGCCGATCTCGGCGTGAAGAACCTCGAGTTCCAGGTGACCGAGTTCGGAGCGCTCATTCCGGGCCTTCTGGCGGGCCGTTTCGACGCCGTCGCATCGGGTCTCTCGATCACCCCTGACCGCTGCAAGCAGGTCGCCTTCGGTGCGCCGGATCTCCAGGCCCCGGATGCGGCCATCGTCCTGGCTGGCAATCCAAAGAAGATCCATGGCTATGCCGATATCGCCGCTCGCGAAGACATCGTCATGGGAGCCGGTCGCGGCAGCGTCGTCACCACCAACGCCGGGGCGGCGGGCGTGCCCAACAGCCGGATGCTGCTGTTTCCGGACATCGAATCCAACCTCTCCGCGCTACGCGCCGGCCGGATCGACACAGCACTCATGGCATCGCCGACGGTCATCGGTCTTCTGGCCGGCAAGGGCGCGGACGGCCTCGAACGCGTCGCGCCATTTGACGTAGGCAAGGCACATACCAATTTCGCGGCGATCGCCTTCCGAAAGCAGGATGTCGATCTGCGCGCCGTCTACGACGAGCAACTGGCCAAGCTGAAAGGCACCCAGGCCTTCGCCTCGATCATGAAGAAATACGGCTTCGGCGAGCAGGAAGCCGTTCCGCCGGGCATCGCCACCGCCGACCTCTGCAACCGGAGGCAATAGGGATGCCGATGAGCCTCTTCGACATCTGGCTGGGCATTCTGCAAGGGCTCGGCACAACGGCGGCGGTTACCGCCTATGGCCTTGTCTTTGCCGTTCCCTTCGCGCTCGTGTTCGGCGTCGCCCAATATCTCACGCAGGGCATCACCCGTCTGCTGGTGACCGGCGTTATCGAATTCTGGCGCAGCTCCGCCGTCATCATCCTGCTGTTCGTCTTCTATTACGCGCTGCCTGTCGTCGGGATCACCTTGTCGGCCCTCACGGTGAGCGCCATGGTTCTCGGTCTGAACGCCGGCGGCTACGCCAGTCAGGCGGTGCGGGCCGGTCTGCAGGCGATTCCGACCGGGCAGAAGGAGGCCGGTGCGGCCCTTGGTTTGTCGCGCCCGGCGATCCTCCTCTTGATTGAGCTGCCACAGGCGCTGATCGCGATGAGCCCGACCTTCGTCAACACGCTCATCCAGTTGGTGAAGGCAACAGCGCTGGTCTCGCTCGTGACACTGACCGACATGACGTTCCGCGCCAAGGAAATCGCGCAGGCCGAATACAATCCCGTCGCGATCTACACCGCGCTGCTCCTTGCCTTCTTTGTTGTTTGCTACCCGATCGCCCTGGCCGGACGCTGGCTGGAGGCGCGTGTCGCCGCACCCGGGAGCCGCTCCGGTGGGATTTGATCTGGCCTTCGCCTTGTCCAGCGTGCCGACAATTCTTGGCGCGGTCGGGATAACCCTATGCGTGGCGCTCTTAAGCTGCATCGGTGCCGCCGCAATCGGCTTTCTCTTCGAGATGGTGCGACGCGGCGGTGGCGTCGCCGGCCTCACGACCGGTTTCGTGATCGACTTCATCCGGTCGACACCTGTGTTGGCCTGGCTCTATTTTCTCTACTTCGTCCTGCCATTCTACGGCATTCGCCTCGGCTCGATGACAGTCGGCGTCATGGGCCTCAGCCTCTATTACAGCGGCTATCTGGCCGAGGTCTTCAAGGCGGGGATCGACGCCATTCCGAAAGGCCAGTCGGAGGCGGCCCGGGCGCTGTCCCTCAGTCGGCGCGATGCGGTCATCTACGTGATCGCGCCACAGATGTTGCGCAATATCGTGGCCCCGCTCGGCAATTATTTCGTCTCGATCCTCAAGGCGACGCCCTATCTGGCAGTGCTGGCGGTTCCCGAAATGCTGGGACGCGCCTTCGATATTGCCTCGGAAACCTATCGCTACACCGAGCCGCTGGTCGTTGCGGGTCTCATCTTCCTGGTGCTCGCATTGGTCATTTCCCATGGCGTCAAGCGCCTCGAACGGCGCCTGCTTGCAGTCGGCGCGCGATGACTTACCGCAAGCCGGATCGGAACATGAGCGCGGAATTGGATGCTATCGTCGATATCCAGGGCCTCAACAAATGGTTCGGCGCGCTGCACGTGCTGAACGACATTGACCTTGCTGTCGCAAGCGGCGCGCGCGTCGTGGTGTGCGGACCGTCGGGTTCGGGCAAATCGACCCTCATCCGCTGCATCAACGGGTTGGGGAGCTATCAGAAAGGCACGCTGCGTCTGGCCGGAACGACGCTTGGCGTCAATGCCAGGGAGACGGCCGCCGCGCGCCGCCTGACCGGCATGGTATTCCAGAGCTTCAACCTGTTTCCACATCTGACGGTGCTGTCCAACTGCACGCTGGCGCTGCGGCGCGTCGCGGGCCGCAGCCGCGGCGAGGCGGAAGACATCGCCATGGCTCATTTAGAAAAGGTCAGGATACCGGACAAGGCCATGTCCTATCCCGGGCAGCTCTCCGGTGGACAGCAGCAGCGCGTGGCGATTGCCCGCGCACTCTGCCTCAACCCGCGCATCATGCTTTTCGACGAGCCGACCTCGGCGCTCGATCCGGAGATGATCAAGGAGGTGCTCGACGTCATGGTCGCGCTGGCCGGTGACGGCATGACGATGATCTGCGTCACCCACGAGATGGGTTTCGCCCGCGAAGTCGCCGATCAGGTCGTCTTCATGGATCAAGGATGCATCATCGATCGCGCATCCGCGCGCGACTTCTTCGGCATGTCGGGCCACCCCCGCTCACGACTTTTCCTCGAAACGATCCTGAAGCACTGAGAGAACGTCGATGACGGGTTACACGCAGGTTTGGACGCCGCTCGACTTCGAGGCGAATGGAAAGCAATGCGACTGGCTGCGTGTGCCCCATTCGACGGATTTGTCGGGATATGGCGTGGTGCCGATCCCCATCGTGTGCATCCGGAACGGAGCGGGTCCCACGGCCCTGCTCATGGCTGGCAGTCATGGCGACGAATATGAGGGGCAGATCGCGCTCGCCGCGCTGGCGCGTCAAATCGATCCGGCCGATGTGAGGGGCCGGATCATTATCCTGCCCGCGCTCAACACCCCTGCCGTCGAGGCCGGCCGGCGCGTCTCGCCGCTGGACGCGGGCAACCTCAACCGCTCCTTTCCAGGCGATTCCGTTGGCGGCCCAACGGCCATGATCGCGCATTACGTCGCCACCGTGCTCCTCCCCATGGCGGAGCTTGCGATCGACCTTCACGCCGGCGGACGCTCATGCGACTACGTGCCATGCGCCCTGATCAGAAGCGGTGGAAGCGAGAAGGAGCAACGGGAGCTTGCCGACCTTGCGGTTTCGTTCGGCGCTCCGATCACCTCTATCAGCGACGGCTCCGGCGGCGGCGGCAGGACCACATTCTCGGCCGCCGGGCAGAGGATGGGGGTGCCGGTGCTCACCGCCGAACTTGGCGGTGGCGCCGCGCTGTCGAGGGCCGGCCTGGCGATCGCGGAGCAAGGACTGCGCCGCGTTCTGCAACGCTATGGCCTGTTGTCCGGCACGAGCGCCGATCCTGGCTCGCCAACGCGATTCATGCGAGTTCGGGGCAGGGGGGCCTTTGTCTACGCCATGCGCAAGGGGCTGTTTGAACCGGCAGCGGAACTGGGCGCTGACGTCCAGGCCGGCCAGCTTGCCGGTGTCATCCATGCCATCGATCGGCCGTGGCAGGAGCCGGAGCCCGTCTCCTTCACCGAGAGCGGGATGGTTGCCTGTCGGCGTGCTCCGATGCTGACCGAGGCCGGCGATTGCCTTTACAAGCTCCTCATCGACATTGACCCGGGCTGATCGCCGCAAAGGCGCTCGACCGGAGCCATCATGATCCGCTGGCGACCGATACGCCCTTCGACGACCCGTCCGGTGGGAGTCAAGCCACAGGCCAGGTTCAAGTTGAAGGCGGCGAGGTTGGCGACGTTCACGCTCGACATGACATGTGTGACGGCCGGCCGTTCCCGTGCGATCCATTGCGCGGCGAGGCGGATGGCCGCCTTGCCATAGCCACGACCCTGGAGGCGCGTGTCGATCCGCAGATTGTTCAGCGTCATGCAACCTTTCTCCGCCCAGATGGGCAGAGCGGCTTCTTCCCGCGCGACGATGAAGCCCACGACTCTGCCGCCATCGCAAAGTGCAAAAGGAATCTGGCGCGGCGGCGAGGCTCGCAGCTGGTCGAAGACGTCGCCGATAGGCCCGCCGGAATAGGGTTCCTTGTCTGGATCGATGGCGATGCCGGCGACGGCAGCCTCATCGTCAAGACCGAGCTCACGCAACGAGACCGCCATTTTGATCCCCTCCGAACCGTCAAATCGGTGATCAGTCTTGCGCGCATTGTTCCAGCTCAGCCTGACGGAATCCGGAGATGGACTTGACGTGCTGCCAATCGGGGCCGAAGTCGCATCTGGCTGGCGGATCGTGCAGATGACATTATGGCCGATGTCCAGGAAAACTCTGGCTCCGGAAACCGATCACGCGCTCCGTAACTCTTCCAGCTCTCAGGGACAGCATGCCCAGCTGCCGGGTCAGCCCGTCGTCGCGGCTTCCGCGAGTATCGGCTCCCGAATGCCATAGGCTCGGCGGGTGCTTGCGATCGCTTCCGGTGTGACGTCGATCAGCAGCGCGATGATGTCGCCGTCTTGGTGCTGCAGGATATCGCCCAATTCTAAAATGCTCCACCCGAAGGCCCGCAGACGCTTCGGCCAGAATGATTCACATACGACGCTGATCTGCCGGATGCCGAGTTTGTGAGCGACCTCCAGCACGCCGCATAGGACGATGCCGGCAATCGGAGACGATCTGCCGCGGCTGCGCAGGGCGGGGCTGACGAAGAAGCGCGTCCATTCGAAGATGTCTGGCGCCCGCGGCGCCCCGGCGGGCGCGAGCCCAGGAAACACATCGCCGAGCAGGTGGGGCTGCAGCGTCGGTACAAGCCGCGACCCGCCGACGATCTTGCCGACGCTGTCGAGCGCCAGCAAATAGACGGCATGCTCGGTGTCGAATGCATCCATCTCTATATTGATGGGTCGCGCCAACGCATGCCATTGCCGCCGTTTGACATAAATATCGTAGCGGATGCGAAAATATCGCTCCAGCTCACGTCTGTATTGCCGTCTGTTGTTCCAGGTGACAACGTGAATTGCAGCCATTATCCCTCCCGACGATACAGGAACCGGGTAGGTCGGCGGCGCTGGAAAATTTATGCCAGAATTCCGGTATTGCTAGATCTGAATTTCGTACCTGCGCAACGCCTTTACGATGGCGTGGGCGACGTTGATCGCGTCGAGCTTTTCGCGAATGTTGCGTTGGTGACTCTCGACTGTGTTGGTCGATATCCCAAGAATACTGGATATGTCATCCGTCGTTTTGCCTTGCGCGCTCCACTGCAACAGTTCGCGCTCCCGCGGCGTCAAGGGCGAACCCTCCTCGTTATCCGATTTGCTCTTCAAGCCCACTTTGCGAAACATGTGGACGCAAAGTGCTTCGATCAGAGGCATCGCGCTGGGTGGTACCTCGACGCGGTCACTGCCTGCCGTCACCACGGCTGGGCCGGCAAGCGGGACATGGATCGGAACACAAATTCCATCTTTCATACCGAATTCAGCGGCCTCATCCATGACGAGACGGCCTCGCGGCGTCAAACCGCCCCTGGGCAATTGATGCCAGAGGAATGGCTGCGCCGCGAGGCGGCAGTGAGCGGCGCAAGGGTCGTGAAGGAAGTGGCCGGCGGACTTGTAACGAGCGAACCACTCACTCCTCCATCCATCATGCAGGATCGCACGATGCCACTGCCTGTCGTGAGGGACCGGCAACCTGGCGATCAAGAAACTGTGTAGGCCGTAGCGCCGGAGAAGCCCCTGAAATATTTCGACGGCGCGTTCAGATGAATGGGCGGCGTCGATCTCGGTTATCGCCGCGAAAAGCTCCAAAACGGTCGCGTTCTTCATCGATAGACCTCGGCAGGTCTTGCAATGTCTGCTTCAACCTAAGCGTGTTTTGCGATTGGCCTCAATGCCGTGGACGCCGATTGTCCAATGTAGGAGTCAAGCCGGCTCACGATCTTTGGCCGTCATACAGCGGACCGGAGACTGAAGATCAGTCCGTCGCAGGTGAGGTCGACCGCTTGGCTGAACGTCCAGCGCGTCTCTCCGGCGCTTTTGCGGTGATCAGATCCTGAGGTTCGACGCCCAACGCTTTCGCCAGGATTTCCAACGTGTCCAGAGTAGCGTTACGCCGTCCGGCTTCCACGCTGCTGATATAGGCCCGCGTGCGCCCCGAGACGAAAGACAACTGCTCCTGCGAGAGCTTTCTTTCCCTTCGGAGGCGCTGCACGTTCAGACCAAACACGGCGCGAAGTTTCATCCCTGAAAGGTGCGGTGACGCACACTATGGTGCGACACACTCTAGTGAACATTCCGCGTTGACAGAGAGGTAGGCGCCTGTTTGAACCGGTTGGCGACCGAACGATCCTTTACAGAGGAATTGCGATGGCCAGCCAACCTGTTAGCGCGCTCCCAATAGGCGGCTCGGACCCTGCAACCAGCCATCGATACGAGCTGGAGAACAGGCCTCCGAAGGATCACGCAGTACCTGGCTGTGCGAACATCATCGCGCTTAGCTGCATCCGCTGCGGCGCCTGCTATTCCGCCAGCACCGAGATCGATTCGAGGGGCTGTCCGGCTTGCCGCGAGGCTGCGCCGGTCAATCTCAAACCCGTCTACGCTTCGCCCGTCGATCCGCTGTCGATCGCCCCAAACGCGCCGCGATCAATGTGGCGCTATGCCCATGCGCTGCCATGCTCGCTCGACGATGCCGTGTCGCTCGGAGAGGGGCAAACGCCTTTGATCGAGGCCGCCCGGATCGGTCGAGCAGTTGGAGTTCCGAACCTGTTCATCAAGGACGAGGGCCGAAACCCGACCTGGTCGCATAAGGACAGGTTCTCGACGGTTGCGGTGTCGGTGGCGCGCGCTCAAGGTTCAACGGTGGTGGCGACGGCCTCATCCGGCAATGCTGGAGCCTCGCTGGCCGCCTACGCTGCCCGCGCTGGGCTTGGCTGTGTTGTCGCGACGTTCGGCGGGGCGGCCAATGCCATGCTGGCTCAGATCAGGAAATGCGGTGCAACCGTTCTGCCGCTCGCCAACAAGATGGATCGTTGGACCCTGCTTGCCGAAGCCGCGACACGCCATGGCTGGTTCATCGCATCGCCCTATCATGCGCCCGTTGTTGGCAGTCACGCCCTCGGCATCGAGGGCTACAAGACCATCGCTTATGAAATCGTCGAGCAGTCGGGTGGCATCGCCCCCGACTGGTGTGTTTTGCCGGTGTGCTATGGCGACGCGCTGTTTGGTGTCTGGACGGGATTTCAGGAACTGTTTGCGCAAGGCGCGATCTCCAGACTGCCCAGGATGGTGGCGGCCGAAGTGCATGGATCGCTGGCGCAAGCGCTCGCCACCGGTAGCGACAGGCTTGAAGAACGCAGCCCAGCATTCGAAAGCCTTGCTGTTTCGATCGGAGCGGCACGCAGCACTTACCAGGCCCTGAAAGCCTTGCGCGAGTCCTCCGGCCGTGCCGTACCGGTGAACAATGACGGGCTTGTGGACATGCAGGAGCGCCTCGCCCAGGATGAGGGGATTTTCGCCGAACTGGCCTCGGTCACACCGCTTCTTGCGATTGCGCGATTGCGTGAAGAAGGTGTCATAGCCCCGGATGATCATGTGGTAGCAGTTGCCACCGCCAGTGGGTTGAAGGATCTGGATCGATCGTGCCAACCGGGAGATGAAACGATCTTTCGATCGACGGGCGAAGCCTGGGATTGGCTTGGCCACAATGGCGCCACGCTGGTGGCTAGGCAAAGGTAGACGGCTCCCGATTAGTGCGGGCGTCCTTCATTCCCAGATACATCATGAACGATCTGGTCGAGGCTGCGTCTTGCCCACTCGAACCGCGTCCAGTCTGCCTCGGACCCGGGCTCGATGATCGTCAGCTCACGGGGCTCGGAAGGCGGCGAGCTAGGCCAGCCCGGTAACGAGCCGAGCCACGCGTCATCGAAGACCGTCTCCGCGTATCGGTGGCCCTCATCCGCCATGATGACCGCGACCCGGGCTCCGGGGCGGGTGCTCGCAACCCACCTGCCAACGAGGGCCGCAGCTCCGCTGGTCGGCCCCTGAAAGATGCCATGCTCACGCAACAGGCGGCGAGACTCGCTGAATGCCGGATATGCCCCGACCCAGTGGACTTCATCGATGAGGTCGTGCCGGAGATTGCCTGGCAAGATGCTGTTGCCGAGACCGCGCAACAACCGCTTGCCGGCAGGTTGTCCAAAGAGGATGCTTCGGTGAGTGTCGACCGCAATGACAATGAGATGCGGAAAGACCTCGCGCAGAAACATTCCCGTCCCGCACAGCGAACCGCCGCTGCCGACACAGCCAACAAGACAATCGATCTCGCCGACCGTTTGCACAAGCTGTTCGGCCAGCCGCGCATAGGCGAGCGAGTTCCCGAGATTGTCGTATTGCCTCGGCCAGAAGCAATCTGGTTCCTGGCGGCGAATGTGCTCGAGCCGCTGCAGACGCCTCGGCTGATCACCGTCGCCAGCGCGATCCTCCGTGATAATCATCTGCGCGCCCAACCCGTCGAGGCGCGCCCTGTACTGCGCGTCGACAAGGCTCGAGGCGGAGACCAGCGTGAGCCGATGCCCCCGCGCCGCCGACAGCAGCGCGAGCGCCATGCCGAATGTGCCGGATGTCGTCTCGACGATGCGCATCCCGGCCTCGAGTGCGCCATCGGCGACTGCGCGGTCCAGGATATAGCGCGCCGGCATGAGCTTCATCAGCGGGAAGGCTGCCGCGATCAGATTGGGAGCCAGCGCGGCCATGCGAGGCCTCTCGAGCGCGCGGAAATAGTCATCGTCCAAGGCTACCATTTCGCGCCGTCGTCGTTGATTTGGTGAAACTCGACGTCGCAGAAGCCGCATCTTTGCACCGATGCCGCGACGCTTTCCGCGCGCTGGCGCAAGTTCTTGCCGGTGTGGTCGAAGAGGATGCCGAGCAGTGAACCGCTATGCGCCACCTGGACGCCGCACGCGCCAGCGCCTTCCGCGATTTCGATGACCCGTTCCAGATACTGTTTGGGCAGATGCCGCTGGCTGAGCCGCGCGCTGGCGGTTGCCGCACGCCCAAGGCAGTTCGGATCCTGGTAGCGGACCGCATAGGCGATCAGTGCGCGCAGGACACGGAATTGCTGAATCTCGATACTATCGTAACGTGCTGGCGGCAGATGCAGCGTATCGATAGGTCGTGCTCCACTCGGCTTGAAGCCGACCAGCAACAGAGGTGGTAGTGCGCCGCCGAAATCCTCCAGGACGGTACCCTCTCGCTGCGCGAAGAGGACGGCGTGCCCATCGAAGGCGATGGCGTCGCTGGCTCGCTCCGCCGAGACCGCCAGTTTGCTGACACGAGAGGATTGCAGCTGGACATTGTGGGCTGCTGCCACAGCGCGAATGGCGGCGACAACGTCCGCGGTCGAGGAGCCGTAACCATGGCCGATTGGAATATTGCTCTCGATATTGAGGAAGCCTCCTTCGGCAACGTCCAGATGCTGCAGCGTCTTGCGGGCAGCCAAGCCTGCTTTCGCCTTGTCGCCCGGACGCACGGTGAGGTCGCGCGTAGCCGCACAGGTGAACGTCGCCTTCGATACCAATTTTGCGAGCGGGAGGGTGACCAGGCCGCGATGAAGTTGCCCGTTCCGATCTTCAAAGACCCCTTGAAGCAGCTCTCCATGGTGGCCGTTTGCAGCGCCGACACCGATCCCCGGCAGCGGATTGCCCATTGGTGCTGTTTCGGAGACTGCAGCCACGATCCGCTCCTAGCGATCGGCGTCCGGCGTAGTGATGGCTTCGGCGGTGCCAATCCGCCGTCATCAAATTCCGGCATTGACTGGCGCCGGCCGCCTGCGGCTTGGCCGTTAGGCGACCAAACCCAATGCTGTGCCGTCCCGCTTGCGGCTCGCCGGGCCGAGGCAAGGATGCCTGTATGCCGGCGCCATCCGATAGCGGTATTTGGGGACTACTGGCCACCTGGCACCTGAACCGGTGCTGGTCAGGCCCCTGGGAGGAGGGCAGTCTCCTTGGCAAATCGCCAACGGGAGACATTGCGAATGCGTCACTTGGCCAATGCCGTGGGAGCCAGGAGAGACTGCGATAACCGGCAGCGCGGCCAGCTGTGCTATCCTCCCCTGGCAATACGTATGTCGGCGGGTGTGAAGGGAGCACTCGATTATTGCGCTGAATTACACAATGAAAACAAAGATGTGCATCAAATCCGCAACAGATCCCTGAAACGCGCGCTCTCACGCCAAAGTTGTATTGCGGCTTTTTTGTGCCTCGGGCAGGGATAGTCAACTCCGCATCTGAGGGGTCGGTGGCGACCGGGATCTGGAGCTGCTATGCGGTGCTGCCTTGGTTGCCGATGCTGGGAATGGTGCCCGACCCGAAGCTACGGATGTGCCTTCGGGAGCGGACAAAACGGTAGCCACGATCCTGGGCGAGATCGTCTGGCTGATGAGCCAAAGCCCGGAATTCAAGCAATATCTGATCAGCGATCTGGAGTGGTTGGTGATGCCGCCGATCCTGCTGCGCCAGTTCCGGCTGTTCTATCATGAAGGTCGTCCGGCGGCAGTGGTGCTTTATGCCCGCGTCTCGCCTGAGGTGGACGCGCGACTCGAGGCAAGCGCCCCGACGCTGCGACCGGAGGACTGGAAGTCAGGTGATACCGTTAGGGCGATCAGGACAATAGCTCCATTCGGAGGCGCGGAAGAGTTTTACCGTGAATTCCTTAGTCATCGCCGATGAGAAGCTAAAAGAGAGTAATATAACTTCCGTCATATTGCTTGCTTGCCCGCTTAATGGCTCAGCATAGGGCGCGATAAAGCGAAGTATGTGTTCTTGTGAGGTGACGTATGTTCGTTAAATCAAAATGCGACCTCATGGAGATTAAAAGAATTGGGAATCTAATTCAGTATATATGTCAGCTCCAAATTATTGACGATCTCAGTGAGGCGCGCCGCTCCGATTTTGAACGAGGGGTGTCGCGCGATATGTTTTATGAGGCGAATTTGGTTATAATGCGGAGTGAAGTCGTCCTGTATTCTGGCATATCTGTACTCCTCATTCCAAAAATTACTAGGAGTGTTGCCAATACGATTATCTCAGATCAGGCATATGCTTCGTTTATGCATGATAAAAAACTTGATAACGGCAATGTATATCTCCAGGAATTGATCATTGGCAAAGAAATACCCGGAATCTCGACGAGTGATGCCTCTGACCTTTCGTACTTGAAGGGTCTTTATCCGAATCTCGTGGTTTAACCCAGTCTATCAAAGGTAGATGGCGCCATGTCTGAGACTTCTGCGGCCGCTGCGATAATGATTGCGGCTAGAGCTCTAATTCAAGATCGTACCGCTGTAATATCTCTTAGGGGCGTGATTACCACCGTAAGATTTTCCGACGGAAATGTGGCGGACGCTGAAGCTGCTCATAACGTCCTTGTTACGCTGGCGAATATCGCAACTGCAGAAAGTTTTAGATTCTATTTGGAGAATTCTGTACCGTCTACCGTAACAATTGTAATTACGACAGATCCAAACGGAGCCGAATCAGGTGGCAGATATATGTTTGGAGTAGGTATCGTAAATATTAATACAAATGATCCAAATATTAGACAGTATCAAACCACAGACGGTTCCTGGGTCCCTTTCACTCTTCA
Organism: Allobosea sp. UNC402CLCol; assembly: GCF_000745475.1. Lineage (GTDB taxonomy): Bacteria > Pseudomonadota > Alphaproteobacteria > Rhizobiales > Beijerinckiaceae > Allobosea > Allobosea spartocytisi. The sequence goes on along the minus strand of NZ_JQJJ01000015.1, from coordinate 109,041 downwards.
GCATGTCGTAAATCATGAATTGATGCACGCGATTGCAAACGTGGATGACGGCCCAGAACATAATGCCATGGTGAATGATACATTGGCCGACACGCAGGCTGGTCCGCACAGATATAGCTACGAGGCGGCTAGATGCTTTTTGGCCGGGACCCCGATCCAGTTACCTGACGGATCCACCGTTCCAATTGAGCTGATCAAGCCAGGACAATTGGTTGCTACTTTCTCCGGAGAGGGCTCTCTTAGGTTGAGTGACGCGATAGAGTCGCCAATTGTCCCTGGTAAAGTTGTTCGTCTTTTCGAGAATATTACAACAGAAATTATCGCACTCTCTGTTCGCGGCCGCGTAGATCATGAAGCTACTATCTATTTGACGCCGGGGCACGTCATCCTGACGGCGTCTGGCCGATTTATGGAAGCCAGAAAAGCGCTATTATTGAACGAGAAATTTATTGGCGCAGATGGGCACGCCGTCGATGTCGAGTATGAGCTTGTGCACTTTAATTCAGAGAAAGGATTAAGACTTAGTGCGGAGCGCGTAGAATTTGAACCTGTAACACGGTTGGTGAGATGCGATGAACATGGTCTCGCGGTTGCTCCGCGCGAGGTTACTGGCTGGAAAACTTACAATTTTGAAGTGAAGGACACTCATACTTACATTGCTGGAGGGTTACGAGTTCACAATTGGTCTATCGGCGATGAGCTTGATCGACTCGCCTTCGAGCATCCCGATTTATTCGGCTACAATGCCGATTTAGGATACCAAGCTATCAATGAGGCGATTACTTGGCGTGACAGCGACGGGATCGCGCGCAGTGCCTACATCGTCGATAATTTTGGAGACACACATTTTTTGACAGGCGAGCCGGATGCGTTTGGCAATACCGTTATTGTGCGCGACCGAGTGGTCGCAAAATGGGCGGACACGGGCAGAGAGTTTGAGTATGAGAATGACGTCCGCCGTACCATCGAAAATGGAACCTTAGTCAAAGAGGCCAGCTGGGCTCCCGACGGCTCTCGTATTGAGGACTTTTTCAACCCTGATGGCTCGCTGAAATTCAAACTAAATATCAACTCGGCAGATGAGGTCATGTCTGTCGAGCAGCCCAGCGGCGCGGTCATATTGGCTGGCTCCATCGGGGCTTCGTTAGGCTCACAGTTGGGACGGGCGTTAGCGGGCGATAACGTCGTTCTCCAAATTGGCAGCTCGGCGCTGCTTTCCACCTTGCTAGGCAATCTCGGGGCCGCTCTCGCCGGCGGTAAATCAGCATTTGATGTTACATCGCTCGTCGTGGGAGAGAATGGTGTCTCTACGCTGACAACTTCTGTCGGTGGCTCTCTCGAAACACTTGCGGGTCAGCTGGGCAACAATCTTCGCGGTGAGATCACCAGCTATTTGAGTTCCTTCGTTGTCGGAGAGATTGCCGACGCGCTCGGCCTTGAGGGGTTTGAGCGAGGTTTATTTACAACTGTAGGTAACACAGTTGGAAATCAGTTCCTGACAAACGTAACGAATATGGCGTTAGGAAATCTGGTTCGAGACCCCGTTACTGGCCTGATGAGGGCTGCTGAACTTTCAGACGGGTTCGGCTTTTCTCAAATGGGAATCAACATCGGAAATATGCTGGGATCTTACTTCGGATCCCAACTTGGCCAAAAGATCGTTCAAGCAAAAAGCGAAGAGGCGGCCCTTTTTGGTTCGGCCATGTCGAGCATTGGCGCCACAGTCGGCGCTGCGGTATTCAGTGCTATTCCAATCATTGGACCATTCATCGGCTCGGCAATCGGTCAGATCATCGGCACGATGCTTGGTAATGTCTTTACCGACAATGATGACGTCGCTACGGCAGATATCATCCTGGATCAAGCAACAGGGCGCATGACGACCGGGAACTGGCTCGTCATGGATGGTGGCAAGATCATCTTTGCCGACACGATGGCGAAGACCGCCGCCAACAATATCAACGCGTTCCTGGATTCACTAGGCGTGAAGGCCGTGGCCGCCGCGGAGTATGGCCCGACCAAGGTCGGCTACTTCGTCAACCACATGAACCAGCGCTATGTTTTCGCCGTCGATCCGGTCGGCAACAATGGCGAGCTGAATCAGGACAACACGACGGCTGCGATCGCCTATGCACAGAATGCTGCATTGGCCGGTCTTAGTTTGGTCGGCGGCGATGTGGTGGTTCGCCGCGCCTTCCATGCGTCGCGCGACGAAGGCATGGTGCAACTCGCCTTCGACGTCCAGATTGCCAAGGATTATCGTTACTATCTGGAGAACGTGTCGCTGATCAACACGTTGATCGCGGCGCAGCCTCAGAGCGAATTCGCGGCCGGTTGGCTGGTTACGCTACTGCGCGCCCAAGAGCTCGGCCTCAATCAGGGCTCGGCCAATGACTTCCGCGGAGGCATCACGGCGCATCTACTTGGCATCGCGGACAAGCTGGCCTGGACGCCGGATTTCGATCCGAACAACCCCGATACGCTGATCCTGCGCCAAGGCGGCCACGTCGTTAAGATCGACAACGCCTTCGGCCCGGGCGCCACGCTGCATCAGATCGGCACCGACGGTGCCGACAACGTCAACTTTAGCGGCCAGGCGATCCAATCCGTGTTGCGCTATGACGGCGGCGCCGGCAACGACAGCATTGTCGGCCACCAGGGCACCGATCTACTGGTCGGCGGCGCCGGCGACGACACCATCGATGGCGGAGCCGGCCATGACTGGATCAATGGCGGTGACGGCAATGACACGCTCTATGGCGGCGCCGGCGACGATCTGGTGGTCGGCGGTGACGGCGACGACTACCTGAACGGCGGCAGCGGCGCCGATACCCTGATCGGCGGTGCGGGCAACGATACGATCGACATCGACGCGACCGAGGCACGCGACACGATTGTGGCCTCCACGACGAACTCGGCGTCCGAATACGACATCGTCCGCTTCGGCGTGAGCATCGACCAGCAAGGGTCGCTCTATGCCCGGCGCGGCGCGGATCTCGTCATCACGACGCGAGCGGGCGCGATGCAAACGATCCTCCGGCCCGTGCTCATCGGCACCGATGAGGAAGGGCGCGGCATCTACGAGAACCGGCCGTTCGAGGAGTTCGTCGAGACCGGCCGCGGCGAGGTCATCGTCCAGAATTTCTTCCTGACGCAGTCGGCGGTCGACAGCTTCCAGTATCTGAAGAGCGGAACCTCGGTCGCTGGAGCCGATCTGTGGCGGCAATTGACGCCTTATGAGCAGGTCGTGGAGAGCTACGCCCTGGCCAATGGCGGACATCGCCAGCTCAATCTCGACGGCCTTGCGGTCGAGACCTGGACGGCCATCGACACCGAGTTCGACGCGCAGGGCCGTGTCGTTCAGCAGACGATCTATTACGACACGACGCTGAGCGTGACGATCTACGGCGAAGCGGACAACATCATCTATGCCGATGACAACGTCCATCTCGTCAACGGCATGGGCGGCAATGACCGCATCTATGGCACGCTCGGGGCCGACAGCCTTTATGGCGGAACCGGCGACAACATCCTCGTCGGCTATGCCGGCAACGATGTGCTCTATGGCGAGGACGGCAACGACACTCTCTATGGAGAAGCCGGAAACGATACGCTCTACGGTGGAGCTGGCGTCGACAAGCTCTATGGCGGGGCAGGCGCAGACCAGCTTTACGGCGGCGAAGGCGACGATGAGCTCGATGGTGGCGATGGGGACGATGAGCTCAACGGAGGCGAGGGCCGGAACACGCTCCGCGGCGGGAGCGGCAACGATATCCTGATCGGCGGCAGCTCGGCCGACACGCTGCAGGGCGATGCCGGCAATGACGCCCTCTACGGCGGAGCGGGCGTCGACACGCTCTATGGCGGTGACGGCGATGATCTGCTCGATGGCGGAGATGGATCAGACAAGCTCTACGGCGGAGCTGGTCACGACCGGCTCTTCGGTGGTGAAGGCGACGATGAGCTCGACGGCGGTGACGGCAATGACGTGCTCGACGGTGGCGAGGGCCTGAACACGCTACGCGGCGGCAACGGCAATGACATCCTGCTCGGCGGCAGTTGGGCCGACACGCTCTATGGCGATGACGGTGACGACGAGTTGCGCGGCGCTGCGGGCGCAGATCAGCTGTATGGCGGTGCCGGTGTCGATAGCCTCTATGGAGGAGATGGCAACGACACGCTTGAAGGGGGCGCCGGAGCCGACAAACTCTGGGGTGACGCAGGGGATGACATCCTGCGTGGTGGCGCCGGAAATGACGAGCTCGCCGGCGGAGCCGGCAATGATCAGCTCGACGGTGGCGATGACGACGATCTGCTCCTCGGCGACGAGGGCGACGATATTCTCATCGGCGGCGCCGGCAATGATCGGCTGGAGGGTGGCGAAGGAACCGACGTTCTCAATGGTGGTCTCGGCAACGACCTGCTCCATGGTCAGGCCGGCAATGACACGCTGAACGGTGATGACGGCGACGATGAGCTGTATGGCGATGACGGCGACGACACGCTGCGTGGCGGAGCCGGGGTCGACAAGCTCTATGGCGGGGTCGGGACCGATGAACTCTACGGTGATGACGGCGACGACATCCTCGATGGCGGAGCAGGCGACGACCGTCTCTGGGGCGGCGCAGGCGCCGATCAACTGATCGGCGGTGCCGGCAATGACGTCCTAGACGGCGGTGCCGGTAACGATACCCTTTTGGGCGGCGCAGGAGACGATCAGCTTACTGGCGGCGACGGCGACGATATACTCGACGGCGGGGAGGGCCACGATGTCCTCCTTGGCGGCGCAGGCAATGACCGCCTGATCGGCGGTGGCGGCAATGATGTCATCGACGGGGGCGACGGCATCGACACGGTCGTTCTGTCCGGTGAGAGGACCAATTATGAGATCACGCTGCAGGTGGCGATCGATCGCTTCACGATCGTCGACAAACGCGTCGGCTCGCCCGACGGCACCGATCTGGCTGCCATCGAGATTTTCGAGTTCTCTGACAAGACGGTAACGGCTGCGGATCTCGACTATTTCGTCAGCACTGACAGGGCGGTCGCCTGGAATATCGACAATGCTGACGGTTCGAAAACGAGGTTGGGCTGGGATGCCGACGCGGCCAGTGGCGTCGAGGTTTACGTCAAGAACTTCGATGCCCAATCGCGGCAAACGAGCGGTACGACCTTCCACGGGAACGGCGCGCGCACGGTTTATGCTTGGGACGTTGCGAACACGCAGCTGTGGGCTTCCTATGTTCAGAGTTATGATGTCGCCGGCCGCTTGGAGAAACAGGTCAATATCAATGACAATGGCACGCGGACGGATTTCTATTGGGATGCCGCTGGTACAGCAGACTGGTCGATGCGGACGGATGAGTTCAATGCTGCTGGTCAAAAGCTGAGCCAGGAGACAAAATTCGACAACGGCACTCGCTCCACGATGGAGTGGGATGTCTCAAACGTTCAGTCGTGGTCACGGCTGGACAAGAATTTCGACGCTTACGGCCGACATATCTGGCAACAAGCCTTCTACGACGATGGAAGCCGATCCGACTGGACTTGGGATCACGCCAATACACAGGACTGGTGGCATCTAATCAGAACCTTCGATGCCGCCGGTCGACAGACATGGCAGGAAATCTCATACGACGGTGGTAACCGAACCGTTTGGCATTGGGATCAAGCCAATGTGCAAGGCTGGTGGCATCTGGTGCAGACCTTCGACGCTGCGGGCCGGCAGACATGGCAGGAGGCTTATAACGACGACGGCACACGAAATGGCTGGTCTTGGGATCAAAGCAACACCCAGGACTGGTGGCATATCGTCCAAACCTATGACACTGCGGGCAGGCTTATCTGGCAGAGGGCCCACTATGATAACGGAACGCGAACCGATTGGAATTGGGACCAGAGCAATGTTCAAAGCTGGTGGCATCTGGTTTACAATTTTGATGTATATGACCGTCTAGTATATCATTATATTGCTTGGGATGATGGGCGAATCGAAGAACAAAGGTGGGATCATTCTGGTTCCGATTCGTGGAGCTGGATGCAGTATATTCACGATTCTGCGGGAAGACTTTACTATCGTGCTATCAATTGGGACGATGGCCGTCGCGAGTATCAAAACTGGGATGTAAATAATACCAGCGACTGGGCCTCGTGGCAGGATATCCACGATTGGTCTGGACATGTGTCGAGAGCGATCGATTTCGATAACGGCTCGCATCAAAGACATTTCTATGACCCTGCCAACCAGCAAAACTGGTCAACGGTCATTGAATTCTTTGATTGGGCTTGGCGCCTAAACGACAAGCATGTCAATTATGACGACGGGTCGCGCACTGTTGAGAATTACGATCCCCGAAACGAGCAGTGGTGGGATTACGTCTACTGGCATTACAACGCCTGGGGCTATCTCGATTTTGCTTGGTCACGAGATGATTGGGGCTTCATCCGTTATGCCGCCGCCCCGATCGCGTTGGATTTGGATGGGCAGGGGCTCGACCTAATCGGATTCAATGATTCGAGTGCTGCCTTCGATTGGGACGGCGACGGCGTGCGTCAACAGACGGCCTGGATAGGTCCGCAAGATGGCTTCCTGGTCATCGATCTGGCAGAAGGGGGAGATGCTGGCCCCGACGGCGTGATCGACCAGGCCAAGGAGATCGCCTTCACCAATTGGGCGGCAGGCAGCAAGACCGACCTCGAAGGTCTCCGGATCGCGTTCGACACGAATGGTGACGACGTGCTCGACAGCTCTGACGAGCGCTGGAGCGAGTTCCGTGTCTGGCAGGACATCAATCAGGACGGAAAAACCGACGCTGGCGAGCTGAAAACCCTGGCCGAATGGGGCATCTCCTCGATCTCGTTGACAGCTGGACCGGGGGATTCCGTGCCGCGCCCGGACGGCTCCTACGTCACCGGAACGATCAGCTACACGCGCGACGATGGCAGCATCGGTGCTGGCGCCGACGTCTCCCTGACGATCGAAGTTCCGGAGATGGTCGGGTCCGCGAATGACGATATCCTGACCGGTGGTCGGAGCGCCAACGTCTTTACCGGCGGCGCCGGCAACGACGTGTTCGTGTTTGGATCCGATTTCGGCAAGGACACGATCACGGACTTCGTGGCGGGTGCCGGCACGGATGACGTGATCGAGTTCGACGACGCGGTCTTTGCGGATCTTTCGTCCGTCCTGGCCGCCGCAAGCCAGGTCGGCTCCGACACGGTCATAGCCTATGACGCCAATAACACGATCACGCTGAAGAACGTCGCGATGTCGAACCTGCACCAGGACGATTTCCGCTTCGTCTGAGGTTGCGATCACGGCCGGCGCGGGCCTTCCGCGCCGGCTCTTTGTCTCGATTCATGATCTTTGAGCGCATCCCGTGAGCCGCCCTGCGTCCGCCTCGTCCCACTCGATCGTCGCCCAGGCTTTCGCGTCCTGCCGCGGCGCCTTCATCGCTGTTGCGATCTTCTCGGGCCTGATCAATCTGCTGATGCTCTCGGGCTCGTTCTACATGCTGCAGGTCTATGACCGGGTGCTGAGCTCGCGTTCGGTGCCGACGCTGATCGGCCTGTCGCTGCTCCTGCTGGCGGCCTATGTCCTGCAAGGCTTCCTCGATTCCGTGCGGGTCAGGATGCTGGCGCGGATCGGGGCGCGCTTCGACGATCAGGTCTCGCTGGCGGCCTTCGCGGCGGCACAGCGCCTGCCCTTGATGGGCTTCCGTACCGAGCAAGCGATGCAGCCGATCCGTGATCTCGACCAGATCAGGGCTTTCCTGTCGTCATTGGGCCCGACCGCCCTGTTCGACATGCCGTGGATGCCGATCTTCCTGGCCGGCTGCTTCATCTTGCATCCCTGGCTGGGGTGGCTCGCGATCGGTGGCGGCATCATCATCTTGTCTTTGACCTGGCTGACCGAACGCAGCAGCCGTCTTGCGACCAAGGCGCATATGGCCAGCGCGGGAGCGCGCCAGGCGGTCGCTGAAGCCAGCCGTCGCAACACCGAAGCCTTGACCGCCATGGGTATGGCGCCAGCTTTCCAGCGCCGCTGGCATGAAGCGAACCTTCGCCATGTCAGGGATTGGCTGGCGAGTTCCGACTCGACCAGCGGGATCGGTTCCTTCGCAAAAGTGTTCCGCATGGTGCTGCAATCGGCAGTTCTGGGCCTCGGCGCCTATCTCTCGATCCATGGCGACGTCTCTGGCGGCGCGATGATCGCGGCCTCGATCATGACCTCGAAGGCCTTGGCGCCGATCGAGACCGCAGTTGCACATTGGAAGGGCTTTGTCGGAGCGCGCCAGGGCTATGCCCGGCTGAAGCAGGTGCTCGACTCCCCGGCCTTCGCGGGTGAGCGCAAGACAGCGCTGCCTGAGCCGTCCCAGAGCCTCACGGCCGAGAACCTGATCGTTGCCGCGCCCGGCCGCCAGAACCCGATCCTGCACGGCGCTTCGCTGAAACTCGAAGCAGGGCAGGGGCTCGGCATCATCGGCCCCAGCGCTTCGGGAAAGTCGACATTGGTTCGTGCGCTGGTCGGTGTCTGGAAGCCGCTCAAGGGAGAAGTGCGGATCGACGGTGCCGCGATCACGCAATGGGATTCGGCAGAGCTTGGCCGGCATGTCGGCTACTTGCCACAGGACATCGAGCTCTTCGATGGGACCGTCGCCCAGAACATCAGTCGCTTCCTTCCCGATGCGATGGATGACGCGATTGTCGCCGCGGCCAGGGCGGCCGGAGCTCATGAGCTCATCATCAAGTTGGAGAACGGCTACGACACGGTCATCGGGGAAGGCGGCGCAGCCTTGTCAGGCGGGCAGCGGCAGCGGGTCGCCCTGGCACGTGCCCTGTTCGGCAATCCCTTCCTGGTGGTGCTCGATGAGCCCAACTCCAATCTCGACCATGATGGCGATGAAGCGCTGACCCGCGCCGTGCTCGGTGTTCGCGAGCGCGGCGGCATCGTGATTGTCGTGACGCATCGCCAGACCGCGATCGCTGGTGTCGATCACATCGCGATGATAGCCGATGGTCGCATCCAGGCCTTCGGGCCCAAGGACGAGATCCTCCAGAAGGTCATGCGCCAGGGCGGTCTGCCGAGCGTCCAGCGCCAAACGGTGGCGTCATGAGCGAGAAGGCAGCCATCGAACAGCCGGACTTCGGCGGGGCGCTGCGACGGCTCGCGATCGTGGGCGGCGCAGGCGTGGCGCTGTTTGCCGGCACGGTCGGAGTCTGGGCCGTCGCGACGACGCTGTCCGGAGCCGTTGTCGCCACGGGGCAGTTCGTCGTCGACGGCAACGTCAAGAAGGTCCAGCATCAGACCGGCGGGGTCGTCGGCGAACTCAGAGTCCATGACGGCGACAGGGTCGAGCAGGACCAGATTTTGATCCGGCTCGACGACACCGTCACGCGCTCCAACCTGCAGATCATCACGAAGCAGCTCGATGAGTTCGCCGCGCGCCGCGCCCGGCTCCAGGCCGAACGGGACAGGAAGACTGCGATTGCCGTTGCACCGGAACTTCGCGCGCGCCAAGGCGAGGCGGAGGTCGCGGAGCTGATCGCAGCCGAGCAGAGCCTGTTCGATGCGCGTCGCTCGGCTCGTGACGGCCAGAAGGCGCAATTGTTCAAGCGCGTCGGCCAGTTGCGGGACGAGATCCTTGGTTTGAAGGCACAGCAGGTCGCGCGCGACCGGCAGGCGGCCTTGATCGAGGAAGAGCTCACCGGCGTCCGTGGGCTCTATGAGAAGAGCCTGGTCGCGATCAGCCGCAAGACTGCTCTGGAGCGCGAGGCGGCCAATCTCGACGGCCAGAAGGGCCAGCTCATCGCCTCGGTCGCTCAATCCGAGGGGCGCATCGCCGAGACCGAGCTTCAGATCATCCAGATCGACGAAGTCCTGCGCGAGGAGGTGATGAAGGAGCTGCGCGAGATCCAGGGCAAGACCGCCGAGCTCACCGAGCGTCGCGTCGCTGCAGAGGATCAACTCAAACGCATCGACATCAAGGCTCCGAGCGGCGGCTTCGTGCACCAGCTCGCGGTCCATACCGTCGGTGGCGTCATCTCACCGGCGGAACCGGCCATGTTGATCGTGCCGGCCGAGGATTCTCTGCAGCTCGAAGTCCGGATCAATCCTCCAGACATCGACCAGATCGTGCTGGGCCATCACGCTCAGATCAAGCTGCATGCCTTCAACCAGCGCACGACGCCGGAGCTCAGGGGCACGGTCCGTCGCATCTCGGCCGATACCACGCGTGACCAGCAGACCGGCGCGACCTTCTACACAATACGGGTCTCCGTCCCGGCCGAGGAATATGCTCGCCTTGCGCCCCAGCGGGTCACCGCCGGCATGCAGGCGGACGTCTTCGTTCAGACCGAAGACCGCACGCCATTCGAATACATTATCAAGCCGCTCAGAGATCAGATTGCCAAGGCGTTCAGAGAAAGGTGAGATTTCAACAGCGGCCGCTCGCTCGTGGATGCCGAATGGTACCGGTCTCTCGCTGGGATCGGTCTATTCCAAGGACCCGCTCTGGCCCCTAGCCGACGTCTGGAACTTCTGCTTCTGGGCAGTCTGCTGAGGCTGGCAGTCAAGCAGTCGAGGGTGGCCCTTAGCAGATTCCGGGAGTGTCCTGCTTCGGGTGGCTCAAATTCGTTGTGGGCCCCGCAGCCAGAGTTGGCCCATAATCGGGTGGAGGTTCAACGGGGACGGGGACGATCCGGCCATGTCGCTTCGCATGATCGGCGATGTGCTGCGCCTGCGCGACATTGCCACGCACTGCCCGCTTTGCGGCCGGTCAGCGCAGCGATACGTCCATACCGAGGAGCATATCGTCCCGCTCTGGCTGCAGCAGAAGCACGACCTGCTGAACCAGCGTCTGACCATTCCCAACTTCATCGACAAGCGCTATCGCAGCGTGAAGATCGGTATTTGCGCCCGCTGCAACAATCAGCGCTTCGGAGCGATCGAGAGCCGGCTCGCTCCGGCTTTCACGCATCCCGACCCCTATGCCGCGCTGGCCAGGGTGGATGACGCCGTATTGGCGTTCTGGCTCGGCAAGATCCATTGGCTGCTGGCGCGCAAGAGCCATTCGGCACAGGACCATCGCCAGCGCGACGATCCGGCACCGGGGCGGATCCTGCCGACCGAGGTGCTGGAGGGCCAGCGCTTTTGCGGGATGGTCCTGCGCTGCTTCGCGACGGGCAAGAGCATGGTCGCCTGCCACCGAGACGATCCGCCCGTTCCGCAGTTCTTCTATGAAGCGCCCTACACGCTCTACCGCTTCAGGATCGACGAGCGGGATCAGCGCATCGGCGCCTTCGACCTGATCGACAATGCGATGCTGGCCGGCATTGCCTTGCGCAGCGGCAGCGTCGGCCTGATTTGCCTGTTCGACGGCGGCATCCACGGCCGCTTCCTGACACAGCGCTACGCCTATCTCGACGGAAACGCACTTCACCCGCGGCAGTTCTCGGAGCTTGTCGGCCAGCTCTTCTACGACCAGACGGTCCGCGATCCGAGCGCGGCCTGGGTCGACTATTTCTGGAACATGCCACTGCGTGCGGTCGTCGCCCGGCTCGGCAGTCCGCGCCACTGGGACCCCTATCTCGCCAAGCACGACGATCCGCAGCGCCGGGCCCATATGCTGGGCTTCTACACCCAGCAGGATCCCGCCAGCGTCATGACGGACGACGGGCGCTTCTTCACCTCGCTGCGGCGGCTCGACGGCAGCTTCCTGCCCTTCGCCGTGACCGAGGCGGAGCTTGAGGCAGCGCGCCTGGATCCGACGATGGAATTGCGCCCTCCAATCAACCCGACGATCCGGCGTCGCCTGTTCGAGAGCTGAACCGCCGGCGCCGCGGAGACCCCATCCGGCGGGCAGGACGCGCGGCGAGGTCGATTCCGCAGATCGCACCGGTCGCGTAGCCATGGTCAAACAAGGGCCTTGTGGGGCAATGCGCCAGTCGCAAGACGAACTTTTGCGGTGTCCATGTTCAGTCTGGCAATCGATCCTAATAGCTCCCGACGATAGCCACGACCTTCCTGCAGTGCGCTCGTAGCTCTGTCGGCTGCGGGTTTGTCCCGCCGCCATGCATATTCGGTCGCGTGTACTCATTCAGGGCAAAAAGGTCGCTCACGTGAGCCGCCATCGGATCACTAGACCCAGCCTTTTGAATTTCGACCGCCATGTCAGAAATGAAGCACTGATCTGGAAACCGCCCCGGGAAGCGAAGCCTCAGATAATCTTCCAGGAATGGCCGGATGGATTGATGGACGCTGTTGAGTGTTAGTCCAGGCAACAAATTCTGGTGCGAGGCATACTCACGTATCGCCTGCGACTGCTGCAGATACAGGGACTTGAGCTCATCATCGCTGCTCCATGCAGCGAGGGTCCCTTCTCCGGCATCGTTGCTCCGTAGCTGGAAGGTCCGCAACGGAAGATGACGACCGTTCTTTTCGATCAGTTGCAGGAAGCGCGGGTCATGGGAAAGGACGAGCGTCTGACATGCCTTCTCGCAGACGGATCGGATATGGCTGGTGGTTTGAAACTGCCGATCCATGTCCTGGCTGTTGAATGGGTCGTCGAAAATGACCACCGCGTCCTTCAGATCGAGATCCGCTTCGATCTGCGCGATGAAGAAGGCCAATGCGAGCGTCGTCTTATCGCCGCTGCTGAGCACTGTCTTGAAGCTTGGCTCAGTCGCCGACTTGTCCCCCGCCCTGACCTTATGGGTGCCGAGTTCCAAGGCGAATTCGGTGTTAGGCTCGCGACCAGCAAAGCTGGTTTTCGCATCGACGATCCGGAAGCTCGCCCCGAAATCGCTCAGCAGATCGTTTACGGCGGCCTGGCGGGCATCCATCGTCGTCTGGGTGTATGATTTCAACGCCGCCTGAGCGGTAGATTTCTCTCCCCGGATCGCTTCAAGCCTGGTCTCAGCGGCCGAGTAGGCAGCTACAGCTGACTTAACCGGCTCGCTCGCCTTTTCCTCCATTGCCAGCCATTTCAGATGCACGTTCTCGACGCGGTGTACATCGGCCTCATCCGTTTCGGCGCGAGCAGCCTCGATGATAGCGTTGCTTTCGCTGACCTGATGATTGTATGCGGCGAGCAACCCGAGAGCCCGCTCGATATTTTCGCTGTCATCGCCAAACCCGCACGCTTCCAAAGGATTGCCGCGCTTGATGTTGACGACCGCCTTCAACCGAGAGAGCGCCGCACCGACGAGTTCCTGCTGCATTGCGCTAAGGCTGGGCGGCGATGGCAGATCGCAAACCTTGGCCCAATATGCGTACTCGGCATCATTGATCCGAATCCGCTCTTCGAGTGCCGCGGACGTAAGCTGATCGAGTATGTTCGAAACCTCGTCGATCCGCTCTTTGAGCTGCTTGAAGGCCTCGCTGAAAAACGCTCGATACGCAGAGACCAACGGCAAACCAACAGTACCTTGCGCGCAATATGGGCACTCCGCTACTGGCGAATGGCGCGTCCCATACTCCAGCCAGGCGTGAGCTTTTTCACCCAGATGATGTGTCGCCAGGTGCCGAGCCACGAGGTCGGCAGCGTTCTCGTTCACGCCGTCCAGCGTTTGTGAGAGCGTTTCGGCGACATTTCCCAGGTCGCCGAGCGGAAGCGGGTTCGGGTTACGCTTCTGCTTGATTACGGCGGCTTGCTTAGCCAACTCGACGCGTTGGACAGCTCCTCGAATCTTCTCCCCTAAATCAGCGGGCACCTCGGCCTTGCAAAAGGCAGCCATCTCGGCATCCGAGATCCCCTTACAACGGGCCATGATGATGCGAGCTTCAGCACGCCTTTTGTCGTCGACGTCACGCTGCTCCTTGTCCAAAGCATTGACTTGGTTCGCCAGAGCCACGCCGTGATCGCCGAGAACGATGGGCAGCAAGCTTCTCTTGTTATCTCGGGTTACACTGTCTCCGACGTGAAGATTCTTCGAGATGAACTCCTGGTCGAAGATGTGGATTTTACCCGGACAACCGTTCCACTTTCCCGCGCTGTACGCGAACGTCCCAGTTGCCCAGAGCGACTCTACCCGGGAGTCTGCTAGAGCCCCGAGCCGCCGGCGCGCCGTGATGTGTTCGGACTTCCCGTCAGCTGCTGACCGAAGGATTGAGCACAGCGTGCTCTTTCCATGGCCGTTCAGTGCGAACACTAAAGACAGCTTGGCCAATGGCTCCGCCCTCTGTGTAAGCTTCGAGAAACGACCAATTTGTTCAACGGACTTAAACCTGAGAAGCATCAGCCCTATTCCACCTCTGGGATGAAGCTACGGTCGAGATTGCTTAATCTCAAGGCGCGGCAAGGATCACCCAAGGGAATCCACAGGCGAACGAGGGCAAACTTCAGCGATTGACGAATCTCTCCGACTCACGAACCATCAGAAGCAGCGGAGCAGTCTCCCGCACCGTCCACGTGGTGAAGCCTCCGGGGCAAGTACGGCTGTTTGTCCCTGGCACTCTTTCGAGCGCGCCGCAGGGCGAGTGGACCGACCCATGATTAGCGCCCTTGGGAGATTGGTATGAGACTGCATTTTCCGAACACAACACGTGCGAAGAAGGCGGCAAAGCGCCTATCCGGAGCCTTTGGCGTCCCACTAGGCCGCGTGCACCAGGCTCTCGCTCAAGCTTGCGGCTATCGCGACTGGTTTCAGTTCGAGCATCAGGCCGCGGACGGACCTCTATGCGCCCTGGATCAGCAATTGACGCTCGAAGAGTTTGTCGAGCGCCAAACGCACCTGATCCGGTCGCTTTCTCAGAGCCTGAACCTGCCGGATAGCGACATTCACTTCCATCTGCCCAGCGCGAGACTGACAGGGGATCGGCCAACTCGGTTAGAGGAGCAGATCGCGATCAAACTTGCCTGCTGGCGTTCCAGCAGCCTGCCCCTCGTGGCCAGCCGGGAGACGGGTGCGATCGGAACGCTGAAATCCCCCGGTCGTAACGGCGAGATCGTCATTCTGAGGCGCTTTGGCAGCCCCACCTACGCGATCTCCGACAGGGCGCTGAGCATGGTCGGAAACTTCGAGTATGTTTCGCCGCGCAAGCCGCCGCCGCTCTTTCTGCCGACCCGGCTCTATCTGCCCTACGGCTATTGGGTCGAAGCCGACGGCGCACGCGTGGTCTTCTCCCGCGACTATCTCGCGATTTGGAGACTGCGCGATGGCCAGCCGCCCGAGCGCCTCAATCCATGGGATTCTCTGGAAACCGATGACCGGCACCTCCTGTCGGACGGCTTGGGCACGTGGAATTTCGACCGGTTGCAAGTGCTGCAGCATGCCTTTGTCGACGAGCACCTGCTTCAACAACTCCCGGTTTTGGCGGACCTCCTGCCGATCCTGGTCCATTCCGATCCGGACATCGGCCCTCACCCATCTGACTACATCAACCTGATGAGGCCCCAGGCACAACGGCAAGCTGCCTGACTCCGCCGATGCAGTAAGAGCTGCGCTGCTCGATCGAGGCGCGGATAGGAACGGGCAGGCGCAATCGTCAGTCGGTGCGCCTGCGCCGCCATGAGCAACGTACGACGGATGAAGCAGCTTCTCTTTCGAAGGTTGGCTTTGAGAGGCTTCGCGACGCGGCACTCCAGAACATCGAATACGCTTCTGAACCTGAGTGATTCGGCATGAGGAACGCTACGGTGGCATCCCTGAAACAGAGGTTCGCTTTCACAACCCTGACGGAGTCGGAAGATCGGCTCGCTTACGCGGTGCTTAAGACGCTGTCTTCCGATGGTCACGGCAACTATGGGAGCTGTGGCGTCGCCGAGTTCGACCTCATCGAGTTTGCGGAGGCCCTCGACTGGCCCCCTGGTGAGACGCTGCGGCGGTTGAAGCGGATCGCGTCCGAGTTGGGCGCTGTCTGTGTTGAGCATCAGGATGTCATCCTGTTCGCAACAGCCGGCGCGCAGCAAGAAGGCTTCGATCACCTGTATAGGACGCGCGGCTTCGAAGGCCGCCCGCCTGTTTTGCGCCGAAAGTGACGCTGAATCCGAACTGCTGGGATGAGTTTCGGGAAGGGTGCGGCGAGTCGTGCTCATCGGCACGTCTCGCGGGCACGACTGCGCCGAAGCTAACCAGACACTGCCAGCTAAGGTAGCAGGGCCTTCTCGGTGAAAGGGCTCAGCCCTCAGCCTGCTCGCGTCAGAAGCCACAATCTCGTGGCTGCGGAACTTCCGGTTCCGGGCAGGCGCTCAATGTCAGCAAGTAGCGCAAAGGGCACCCAACCTAACCTTCCGCGTAGGCCTGTTCCTTCTTAGCGCGGATCGCCGGCAGGATCATGCTGATCAGCAGCAATCCCGAAATGACCAGAAGCGTCGCGCTGATCGGGCTCTTCACGAAGATCGAGAGATCGCCCTCGGAGAGCAGCAGTGCGCGTCGGATGTTCTCTTCCATCATCGGCCCGAGCACATAGCCGAGAATCAAGGGGGCGGGCGGGCAGCTCAGCTTGGCGAAGACGTAGCCGAGGATGCCAACCGCTGCGCAGAGATAGACGTCAATTGAACTGTTGTTGAGGCTGTAATTGCCGAGCGCGCAGAACAGGATGATCGCGGGGAAGAGCCAGCGATAGGGGATCGTCAGCAGGCGGACCCAGATCCCGACGAGCGGCAGGTTCAGGGCGACCAGCATCGCATTGCCGATGAACATGCTGGCGACGACGCCCCAGAAAAGCTCCGGATTGCGGGTCATCACCGAAGGCCCGGGCTGGATGCCGTTCATCACCAGCGCGCCGAGGATGAGCGCCATCGTTGCAGTACCGGGGATGCCTAAGGTCAGCATCGGGATGAAGGCGGTCTGCGCGGCGGCGTTGTTGGCCGCCTCCGGCGAGGCGACGCCTTCGATCGCACCCTTGCCGAAGCGCGAGGGGTCGCGGGCAAGCTTCTTCTCGACCATGTAGGAGGAGAAGGAGGAGATCGACGGCCCGGTGCCAGGCAGGATGCCGAAGAAGGAGCCGATCGCGGTGCCACGCAGCGTTGGCAATGCGGCGGTCTTGAGGTCGCTCCAGCTCGGCAGCAGTCCGCCGATGGTCTTGGTGAAGACCTCGCGGGTTTCCTTCTGCTCCAGGTTCGAGACGACCTCTGCCACTGCGAAGATGCCGACCGCAAGCACGGTGAAGCCGATGCCGTCGGCTAGCTCGGGCAGGCCGAAGGTGTAGCGCTCGATACCGGAATTGACATCCGTACCGACGAGCCCGATCAGCAAGCCGAGGATGACCATGGCGAGCGCCTTGAGAAGGTCGCCATGGGTCAGGACCGATGCCGCGACGAGGCCGAGCAGCATCAGCGCGAAATAGTCCTCCGCGCCAAAGCGCAATGCCCAGCCCGCCAGCGGCACGCCGAGCGCGACGATCAGGATCGTGCCGATGCAGCCGGCAACGAAAGAGGACAAAGCGGCGATGGCGAGCGCGGCTCCGGCGCGGCCCTGGCGTGCCATCTGGTAGCCGTCGAGGCAGGTGACGGCCGAGGAAGTTTCGCCCGGCAGGTTGACCAGGATCGCCGTGGTCGAGCCGCCGTACTGCGCGCCGTAATAGATGCCGGCGAGCATGATGACGGATGCCACCGGCGAGAGCCCGAAGGTGATCGGCAGCAGCATCGAGATGGTGACGAGCGGACCGACGCCCGGCAGCACCCCGATCAGCGTTCCCAGCAGCACGCCGAGAAAGCAATAGGCCAGGTTCTGCAGCGACATCGCGACGCCGAAACCCAGCATGAGGTGATCGAGGAATTCCATCTCAGAGGTTCCAGGCGAAGAGCGGGTAAGGCAGTCGCAGGCCCCAGACGAAGACGGCCGTCGCGAACACCGCCATGATCACGGCCAGCACCGAGACCTCGCGCAGCTTGAACTCGTGGCCGGCATAGGCCGAGGCCGCGACGAGCAGCATCACGGCCGGTACCAGGCCAAACCGCTCGATCGTCGCACCGAACAGGACGATCGAGAGGGTGATGAAGGCGAGCGGCAGCCACGCCCAGATCCCCTCGAGCGTGACGCCGCTGCGCAGGCCGCGGATGAAGATGAGCGCGCCGAAAGCGATGAGGATGATGCTGAGCGCGCGCGGGAAATATCCTGGCCCCATCTCGACGGAGGTGCCGAAGCTGTAGCGGAGCGCGATGACGAGCCCGATGGCCCCGAGCGCAATGAAGATCAGGCCGGCAATGGCGTCCTGGTTCGAGATCGATTTGAGCTTCATGGAGCCTCCCGGCGCGCCAGCGACAGCGGCGGCCTCATGGCGTGTCTTGAATGAGAAAGCGCAGATGGGCCGGCTTGGGTCCCAGGATCGACGTGTCCCAAGCCGGCACGGCGCGTCAGGACGACGGGCGCCTGGAGCTGCCGCCCGCAGCTCAGTCGGCGACCTTGATGTCGGCCGTCTTGATCACGGCGGTCCATTTCGGCACGTCGGATTTGATCAGCGCCGCGAACTCGCCCGCGCTGCTACCCGTCGCCTCTGCACCGGCCGCGCGCAGCTTCGCCTGCGTGTCTGAGTCCTTCAGCACCTTGTTGAGCTCGGCGTTGATCTTGGTCACGATCTCAGCCGGAGTGCCTGCCGGAGCGGCCAGGCCCCACCAGGTCGCGGCATCTGAGTTCTTGATGCCCTTCTCGTCGAAGGTCGGCACGTCCGGGAACTCGGCATCGCGCTTGGTCGCGAACAGCGCGATCGGGCGCAGCACGCCCTCCTTGATCTGCACCGAGACCGAGGGAACGGAGGAGACATAGAAGTCGACGCGACCGCCCATCAGATCCGGCAGCGCCTGCGACGCGCCCTTGTAAGGAATGTGCCGGAACTTCACCTGCGCGAGCTGCTGCAGCAATTCGCCGGCCAGATGCGAGCTCGTGCCGATGCCGGGGGACGCAAAGGTCAGCTTGCCGCCCTTGTCCTTGGCCGCCTTCAGCAGGTCCTCGACGGTTCTGATCGGCGAATCCTTGGCGACGACGAGGACCTGCGGCGCCGAGGCGCTGAGCCCGATCGGCGCGAAATCCTTGATCGGGTCGTAGTTCGCCTTGCCGAGGATCGGGTTGATCACGAGGTTGGCGTTCTGCGCCATCACGATGGTGTAGCCGTCGGCGGGCGCCTTGCCGGCGAGGCCGAGGCCGACGCTGCCGCCGGAGCCCGGCTTGTTATCGATGACGATGGTCCAGCCCGTCGCCTCGCCGAGCTTCTGCGCGACCACGCGCGAGACCACGTCGGTGCCGCCGCCGGGCGGGAAGGGAACGACCATCCGGATGGGCTTGGTCGGATAATCCTGGGCGACGCCAGGCCCCGCCAGCAAGGCCGTCAGCGCGGCTGCCGCGAGAGTGCGCATGGGCTTCATGATGTTTCCTCCGTTTATGTTTGTGGGAGACAGCCGGCCGCCCGGCCTTCTCCTTCGGGTGGTCAGTGGTTCTGCATCCCCCATTTGCGGATCGTCGCAGCCTCGATCGAGCGGAAGACGATGCCTTCGACCGCGAGGCCGATGAGGATGACGGTGAGCAGGCCGGCGAAGACGGTCGCCGTCTCCAGCGCGTTGCGGGCCTCGAAAATGTACCAGCCGAGGCCTGCCGCATTGCCGGACACGCCGAAGACGAGCTCCGCCGCGATCAGCGTGCGCCAGGCGAAGGCCCAGCCGATCTTCAAGCCGGCGAGGATCGAGGGGAACGCGGCCGGGATCAGGATGAAGATGACGAGCCGCAGGCCGCCCAGCCCGTAATTGCGCCCGGCCATGCGCTGCGTCTGGCTGACCGAGAGGAAACCGGTGAAGGTGTTGAGCGAGACCGCCCACAACACCGAATGGACGATGACGAAGACGATGCTGGAGGTGCCGAGCCCGAACCAGAGCAGAGCCAGCGGCAGGATCGCGATCGCCGGCAGCGGATTGAACATCGCGGTCAGCGTCGCCAGCAGGTCGGTGCCGACGCGGGTCGAAACGGCCAATGTCGTCATCACCGCCGACAGCGCGATCGCGGTGCCGTAGCCGATCAGCAGCACGCGCAGCGAGCTTGCGGCGGCGCCCGGCAGTCGGCCCGACGACATGTCCGCCCACCAGGCTGAGAGCGTGTCGCTGAGCGAGGGGAACATCAGCGGGTTGCCGACCCAGCGGGCGTAGACCTCCCAGGCGATGCCGAGCCCGACCAGGACCAGAGCGCGGCGCACCGCCGTGATCGCGAAGATGCCTTCCCACAGACCGATGGGCCGGCTGATCTCGCCGATCCGGCTGATGTCCTCCGGCTCGCGCTCGATATCCGGGCGCGGCCGGTTGCGCAGCTGCGTGACGGTGGCGTCAGTCATGGGCCGTCTCCTGCATGCCGAAGAGCATGCCGTTGATCTTGCGGTTGAAGGCCATGAACTCCGCGTCGCCCTGGTGCTCGTGGCTGTAGGCGGTGGCATCGAGCTCGGCGCGGACCTGGCCGGGATGCGGCGTCAGCACCAGGATGCGCGAGCCCAGGATGATCGCCTCCTCGATCGAATGCGTGACGAACATCAGCGTGAAGCGGACATCGTCCCAGAGTTCGAGCAGTTCCTCCTGCATGCGCCGGCGCGTCAGCGCGTCGAGCGCTGCGAAGGGCTCGTCCATCAGCAGGATGCGCGGCTCCATGGCGAGCGCCCGCGCGATCGCGACGCGCTGCTTCATGCCGCCGGAGAGCATGTGCGGATAGACGTCCTGGAAGCGCTCAAGGCCAACCTTGACCGTCGCGCGGCGGGCGCGATCCCGGATCTCGTTCTTGGGGAAGCGGCCGGAGCGGCGCATCGCGAACATGACGTTATCGAGCACCGTCAGCCAGGGCATGAGCTGGTCGAATTCCTGGAAGACCATCATGCGGTCCGGGCCGGGGCGGTCGATGACGCGCCCGTCGAGCGTCATCGTGCCTTCGGTCGGGCTCAGGAAGCCGGCGACGCATTTCAGCAGGGTCGACTTGCCACAGCCCGAGGGGCCCAGCAGGATGAAGCGATCCTGCTCCTTGACGTCGAAGGAGACGCGATAGGTCGCGGTGACCAGCCGGTCGCGGGTCTTGTATTGCAGGGTCACGCCATCGACCTGCAGCAGCGTCTGCACTCCGGCCCGGACGGCAACGCCCGGCATCTTTTCGGTCGCGAGCATCAGCTTCCCTGTCCTTGGCTGACCGGCGGGAACATGATGTCCTGCCATTTGGCGGGCGCTTCCTTGAGCTCCCCGTTGCGCTGCATGAAGCCGGAAAAGGCCATCATGCCCTGCGGTTCGACGGTGAAGGTCTGGGCCTTGATCGCGGCCTCGACCTCGGCGGGGGTGAGTGCGGTCTTCTCGACCTCCATGTAGAGCTTGGCCGCCTGGGCGGGGTTCGACTTGATCAGATCCATCGCCTCGCGCAGGCCCGCGACGATGGTGGTGACCGCGGCCGGGTTCGCACTCGCGAACTTGCTTGTCGCGCCGAGCAGCGCGCCCGAATAGGAGCGGCCGATGATGTCGTTGCCGTCGACGACCTTGAAGCATTTGCCCGACGATTCGAGCGTCGAGATGAAGGGCGGGGCGGCGAAGTAGAGCTGGATCGCGGCCTTCGAGATCAGCGCCGCCGTCGCATCCGGATGCGGCATGATCACCATCTGCTTGTCGAAGCGTCCGGCCTGGCCGGGTCCGAAGGCCTTCTCCGCTGCCATCCTGAGCAGGATCGCCTGCGGCGCGGTCGTTGCGGTGACCGCGATGCGCATCTCGGGCTTGATGTCGGAGACGGACTTCACCGAAGGATCGTTGGTGTAGAGCGTCAGAACGGCTTCGTTGCAGGCGGCGATGCCCTTGATGTCGAAGGAGCCGCGCGTCTTCAGCCAGGCGGCGAGCAGCGCGGTCGGGCCATAGGCGCCGACCTCGAGATTGCCGCTGAAGATGCCGTCATTGATCGCCGGCGAGCCGCTGACGCGCTGGACGGCGAAAATCGTGTCGCTGATGCCGTTCTCCCTTGCATGCTTGGCGAAGAGCGAGAGCTTGTCGGCGACGGTGGTCGCCAGATGGCTGGTGCCGAACTGGATGGCGATGGTGACGGACTTCTTCGACTGGGCGCGGGCGGGCAACGCCAGGCCGCCAAAGGCGGCGGCACCGAGCGTGAGCGCGGTGCGGCGTGAGGGGTGGATCATCCTGCTTCCTCCTCGTCGTTTTTTGCTTGTTGCTTTGGCCTGCCGGCTCAGTCGCCGGCACCGTTCGCGACCGGCGCGAAGAAGGTGTCCTGCCAGCGTGCGGGGGCCTTCTTCAGCATGCCGATCTTCGTCATGAAGCTCGCATAGGCCATGATGCCGTGCGGCTCGGTCGACCATTTGTTGTCGCGGATCATCGCGGTCAGCGCGTCCTTCGAAAGATTGAAGGGCTCCGACTTCAAATAGATCTCGCCGGCCTCCGCGGGCTTTGCCTTGATGAAGTCCTCGGCCTGCGCGATCGCCGCGACGATGCCTTTCGCCACCGCCGGCTGCTCGGTCATGAACTTGCCTGTGGTGGCGAGCAGCCCGCTCGTCGCGGGATGTCCGAGGATTTCCTCCGACGTCGTCACGACGTGCAGCTTCGGATTGGCCTCCAGCACCGTGATGAAGGGGTCGTTGGCGAAATAGCCGTCGATCGCCGTCGAGCCCGAGGCCATCATGGTCGCCGCATCCGGATGCGGCAGGCTGACCATCATCTTGTCGAAGCGGCGGATGCCGGCTTCGCCGAGCTGCTTCTCCGCGGCCATGCGCAGCAGGATCGCCTGCGGCGTGTTGAGCGCGGTCACGGCGATGCGGGAGCTGTCGGGGAAGTCGGCGACGGTCTTCACCTCCGGCTTCGATGTGTAGAGCGCGTAGCGCCCCATCGAGAGCGGCGTCAGGCCGCGGATGTCGTAGGAGCCGCGCGTCTTCTCCCAGGCGACCAGCATGCCGGGCGTACCCATCGCGCCGAGCTGGATGGTGTTCGACAGCAGCCCGTCATTGATGGCGGGGGCGCCGCTGAACTTCTTCACGACGACCTGCGTGCCGGGCGCGCCGGCCGCCTCCACTGCTTTGCCGAAGAGCCCGAGAGCGTCGGCGACGATGATCGGCAGATAGCCGATGCCGTTCTGCATCGCGATCGTCACGGTGGTGGCTGCGCGTGCCCGGATCGGTAGCGCGCCGACCGCGAAGGTGGCGAGGCTGCCCTTCAAGACACTGCGACGCGAGATCTGATTCATCAGTATCCTCCCAAAGTAGAGAGCGGCTTCTCGAGGGCGCTCTTCAGGCGGCAGCCCCCGCGTAGTCCGGATTGACGTTGGCGCGCGGATCGAAGGGCTTGCCCTCGATCACATCGAGCGCCTGCTCGATCGCGCGCACGCCGACACGCTCGGCCGCTTCTCGGGTGTTGGCGCCGACATGCGGAGTCATCACCACGTTCTGCAGGCCTGACAGCGGGTTCTCCTTCGGCGGCTCGACCGGGAAGCAGTCGAGGCCGGCTCCGACGAGCGCACCGCTCGTCAGGGCCGCCGCGAGCGCCTCATGATCGATCAGGCCGCCCCGGGCAGTGTTGATCAGCATGGCGCCGCGCTTCATCAGCCCGAGGCGGCGGGCGTCGAACAGGTTGCGGTTCTCGGCCGTCAGCGGAACATGAAGGCTGACGATGTCGCTCTCGCGCAGCAGCGCATCGAGGTCTTCGACGATCTCGACGCCGTCGAGCTTGCCGCGGAAGAAGGGATCGTAGCCGCGGATGGTCATCCGCAGCGGGCGCACCAGTTCAATCAGCGCCGAGCCGATGCTGCCGAGCCCGACGACGCCGAGCGACTTGCCCGAAAGCTCGCTGCCGAAGCTCGTCGCCTTGTCCCAGTGGCCGCCGCGCATGCGGGCGTCGAGCCAGGCACTCTGGCGCGCCACGGCGAACATCAGCCCGAAGGTGTGCTCGGCGACGGATTGCGCGTTGGCGCCATGGGTGATCAGGACGGGGATGCGGTGGCGCGTCGCGCTGGCG
Organism: Allobosea sp. UNC402CLCol; assembly: GCF_000745475.1. GTDB lineage: Bacteria > Pseudomonadota > Alphaproteobacteria > Rhizobiales > Beijerinckiaceae > Allobosea > Allobosea spartocytisi. The sequence continues at coordinate 85,147 of NZ_JQJJ01000015.1, read as the reverse complement.
AGGTCGATCGTGTCGACGCCGATGCCGTGCTTGACGATGACCTTGAGCGAAGGCGCGGCCTTGATCACCTCCTCGGTGACATGGGCGGCGCGGACGATGATCGCGTCCGCCTTCTCGGCGACCGCCAGCGCGGCGATCTCGGCCGGCGGCGTGTAGGGCGCGACCGTGATGATGCGGGCGCCGCGCCGCTCCGCGGCATCCATCGCCGGCTTCGCCAGCGCCGCACCCGTGACAATGATCGTGGCAGCCATGTTTCCCTCCAGCCTCGCAGCCCGATGGCAGGAAGGTGTGGTCGGCGCCCTTCTGCGGCGGACCTGGCGCTTCTTCCCTGCGGCATCGGGCGCTTGCTGCGCCTCTTCGCCGGGCGGCTTGCAGACCGTCCCATCTGCAACGACCTAGCACGGCCGAGCAGGGAAGCAAAGATAAAATGAAACGGCGTTTCAAAAAAATCGTTATGGATCGAGTCCGCCGCCGAGGGCATGAGTCAGCACGCCGGCCGATTGCTTGAGGACCGGGGCGATCTTCTCCGCGCTTTCGCTCGTCAGGCGTGAGGCCGGCCCCGTCAACGCAAGCGCGCCGAGCAGCCGCCCACCGGCCCCGAAGACCGGTGTGGCGATCGAGGCGACATGCGGATCGGTGACGCCGCTGGAATAGATCGGTGTCTCGACGGCCTTGTCTTCGGCGCTGCTGGTGGGATCGAAACGACGCAGAACCTGTGCGATCGAGGAGGCATCCATCGGCCGCAGATCGCCCGGCCGGACATGCATCCGCAAAGGCGAGGGCGAATCGACCCGGAACAGGCACAGGCGCTGGTCGCCGCGGCGGATATAGAAGGAAGCCGTCTCGCCGGAGGCGGCCACCAGAGCTTCCAGCGCCGGCATGACATGGGCTTCGAGCGCGAAGGATTGGAGATAGACCGAGCCCAGCCGCGCGATCTCGGTGCCGAGCCGATAGCGGCCGTCGTCGAGCCGCTCCATCAGCCCGAAACGCTCCAGCGAGATGCACAGGCGCATGATGGTGCTCTTCACCAGCTGCGTGCGCTGCGCCAGCTCGCTGAGTTCCAGCGCATCGTCGCCACGGCGGAACGCGGTGAGAACCGTCAGCAGCCTGTCGGCCGATGCGACGCCCTCCAGCTTCGGTCGCGCCTTCGCCTTCTTGTCGAGCATGGTTCCAAGCCTCCGCGACGCCGCTTCCAGGTCGCGGCCGCCTTCAGTCTTGATGCGAGAACATCGCCGATCCTGCAACATCGAGCTTGGCGCGCAGGATCGAGCCCGTCTGCGATTCCGTGATGAAGAGATCGCGTCCTTCCGGTCCGCCGAACGCCAGATTGGTGGTCGAGATCCCGGCGCAGGAGCGGATTCGCAGGAGCGGCTCGGCCGCGCGTGACAGGCGCCAGACGGAACCGAAGCCGGTATGGGCGATCATGAGCCCGCCTTCGGCATCGAGCGCCAAACCGTCCGGCCCGCCGAGCCCGCCATGCAATTGTGCGAAGACGCCGACCTTCGTCGTCAGGCCGCTGTCGTTGAGTGGCAGGCGCCAGATCTGCTGGGCCCGCGTCACGGCGATCAGCAGATGCGTCATGTCGGGATCGATGACGATGCCGTTGGGGCTGGGGATGGTATCGAGCAGGCGCGTCAGCCTGCCCTCTGGTGTCAGCCGATAGACGCGGCCGGTGGCGTCGTGCAGCCCGGTCTGGCCCTGATCGGTGAAATAGAGGTCGCCGTTCGCCGCGAAGACGAGATCGTTGACGCCCTTGAAGCTCTCGGAGGCTGCCGTCTCCAGAAACGGCGTCACCGCCCCGCTTTCGGGCTCGAGCAACATGATGCCGCGCTTGTAGTCGGTGATGAAGATGCGGCCGTCGCGGTGGATCTTCAGCCCGTTCGGCCAGCCATCATATTCGGCGACGAGTTCCCACTCGCCCGCAGGGGAGATGCGGAATATGCGGCCAAACGGTATATCCGTGACATACAGCCGGCCCCGCCGGTCGAAGCTCGGGCCTTCGAGGAAGGAGTCGATCGCAAGCCCGCCACGATTGGCCGCGGCCCAGGCCGTCGCACGAGGCTTGCGGAAGCGATCGGGCAAGCGCGTGAACACGGTGGTGGCGACCTCGGGTGGCGGCGCAAAGAACATCAGCCTGTCTCCGTGAGCGAGAGGTCGAGACGATAGGTTTCCATCGCCGCGCGGTGAAACAACCAGGCCCGCTCATGAGGGGAAAAGCTTGCGACGATCCGCTTGAAGCCGTTCCAGAGAACGCCATAGCCGACCATGCCCTTGTCGACCGGGAAATTGCTTTCGAACATGCAGCGCTGCGGCCCGAAGAGCTCGATGCAGCGCAGGATATAGGGCGACCAGGCCTCTGCCAGCCGTTCGGATGAAGGTGGCAGCAGCGCCTCGTGGAAATCGAAGCCACCGACCCGCATCGCCAGACCGCCGAGCTTGACGCGCAGGTTCGGCCGTCGAGCGAGGGCAGCCATGGCGGCCGACCATTGCGCGAACACCTCGTTGCGACGCCCGCGATAGGGGCCTGCACCGAGAGGGCCTCCGCAATGATCGAGCACGATCTTCGTCTCCGGGCAGGCATCAGCGAGCGCCGCCACCTCGTCGAGCTGTGTGTGGTAGGCCCAGATATCGAGGACGAGACCGCGATGAGCGAGTTGCCTTACCCCAGCGGCAAAGGCCGGATCGCGCATGACGCCCTCCTCGGGCGGAACCGGGTTCGAGGCGATCGCTGGATCGGAATGCCAGGCCGTCTGATTGCGGATGCCGCGCAAGCGGCTGCCGCCGGCGCGCGACAACGCTTCGAGCACGGGCTCCAGCCGCTCACCGAGCCGCAGATCGGCATGCGCGACGATGCCGGCACAGGCCTGATGCCGGCCATAGAGCCCACTTGCTGCCTGGGCCGCGACACCATTGGCGAACTCAACCTCGCCGACGGGCTTGAACGCCTCCGGCAGGTCCGGGCGGTACATCGAGCGGCTCTGGACGAAGACCGTGGCCCGGATATCGTGGCCGCTTGCCATATCGGCGAGCAACTCGTCGAACAAATAGCGCTGGCCCTGCGGCCGATCCCAGAGATGATGGTGCGCATCGACGATCGGCAGGCCCGAGTCGAGCGCCGCCTCATCGCGCAGCGCCAGCCAGTCCGGCCGCACCGGGACATGAGTCGGCGCAGCCATGGCCGATCAGGCCTCGATCTCGCAGCCCAGCTTGGCGAGCGCGGCATCGACCCAGCTGCGATCGTTGCGCCCTTCATGGATCGCGGTCATCTGCTTGGTCTCGGCCTTGTGCTTGGCGTCGGCAGCGGCATAGACCGCCTCGACCTCGTCATAAGGCACGCAGAGCAGGCCGTCATCGTCGCCGATCACGAGATCGCCGGGCGCGATCACCATGCCTTCGATCGCAATCGGGACATTGATCTCGCCGGGGCCGTTCTTATAGGGCCCGCGATGGCTGACGCCGGCGGCGAAGACCGGGAAATCATGCTCGCGGATCCAGGCGCTGTCGCGGATCGCGCCATAGATGACGATGCCGGCGAGGCCACGCTTCTGCGCGTGGGAGATCATCAGTTCGCCGATGAGCGCATTGGTGAGGTCCCCGCCGGCGTCGACCACGACAACGTCGCCCGGCGATGCGACATCGAGCGCCTTGTGGATCATCAGATTGTCGCCCGGACGCGACTTCACCGTAACCGCCGGGCCGGCGAGGACGCCGCCGCCATGCAGCGGCCGCAGCTTCGCTCCACCCGCCGTCATGCGGGACATCGCGTCGCTGACATTGGCGACCGGCAACGCGCGGAAGCGCTCGACGACGTCTGCAGACACCTGGCGGCGCCGCTTGAGAACACGAAATCCGACCATCCCTTGGCTCCCTGATCCGCTCGGCGGTGCCCGGTGATCGTCGCCGATTGACAGGGCGCCGCGATGCGGAATAGCTTTTTTGAAACGACGTTTCAAAAATAACTTTCGGAGGAAACATGCAAGCTCTTTTTTCGCGCCGGGCCCTATTGGCCGGCTCAGCTGCCGCGACGGTAACCGCCATGACGATGGTGCGTCCCCGCGCGGCTGAAACCGCGACGGTGACGATGGCGATCCAGTACGGATATGCCTATTTGCCAGTGACGGTCGCGGAGAAGCTCGGCCTCTTCGCAAAGCAGGGGGCGGCGGCGGGGCTGCCTAATCTCACCGTCAAGACCCAGAAGATCAGTGGCGCTCCGGCGATCAACGACGCGCTGATCAGCAGCTCGATCGATATCGGCGCCTATGGCCTGCCCGGAATGCTGATCGCAGCCGAGAAGACACGAGGCTCCATCGAGATCCGGGGACTGGCTGCCCTGGTAGCGGGCGATAACGGGCTCTACACCAACAAGCCCGAGATCAAGACGCTTGCCGACTTCAAGCCGACGGACAAGATCGCGGTGACCTCGACCACGGGCCAGCAGGGCCTCCTGGTCCGCATGGCGGCGGCCAAGGCCTTCGGCGAGGGCCAGTCACGCCGTCTCGATACCAACATGATCCAGCTGCCGCATCCTGATGCGACGTCGGCCTTGATCACCGGCGGGACGATCAGCGGCTATGCAGCGCCTCACCCCTATAGCGACATCGTCGAGAAGAGCACGAATGTCCGGCGACTGTTCTTCTTCTCGGACTATCTCGGCGAGCGCGTGACGAGCGGCCTGCTCGCCAGCAAGCGCTCCTTCGTCGAGGCAAATCCGCAGGCTGCCAAGGCGATCGTCGCCGCCATCGATGAGGCCGGAACCTACATCAAGGCAAACCCGCGCGAGGCGGCCGAGATGTTCCTCGAATCTGAGAAGTCATCGCTGGATCTCGACGAGACCGAAAAGATGCTGAAGAGCGTCTCGGAGGAATGGGGCGTCCAGCCCAAGGGCGTGATGAGCTTCGGAACTTTCATGGCCAAGGTCGGCCTACTGAAAGCGCCGCCAGCCAAATGGCAGGACACGTTCTTCCCCCCGGTCGCGGCGGGCGAAGGCACCTAAACGCAAGTCACGGACCGGCTGGAGCGAATGTCCGGTTCAGGGCACGGACCGAAGGTCAGCTATTGGCGCTGGCCGGCCAAGGCCGTGACTAGGGGCTCGGGATAACCGGTGGCTAACTGAGACCGGGCGCCGACGAACTCATGACAGAGCCGCCTATGCCGTTTGGTTATAGGTGAGCCGAAATATGTCAATTGACCTCATCTCGCCGGGCCGGCCTTGATAAGCCCGTCAGGGAGAGCGCAGATGAAGACAACCACGTGGGCATTCTTAGCAAGCCTCGCGGCCGCGACAGCTTTGCTGTCGCCGCTCAGGGCCGAGACGCTCCAGGTCGCCGCTGGCACCTCCGATATCACCAACATTGATCCTCATCGCGCCAACGGTTTCGACTCGATGCTGATTGCGAACGTGTTCGACGGCTTGGTTCGGTTCCCGCCGGGCAGTGCCGATCCTGCGAAGATCGAGCCCGATCTCGCGACGCGATGGGAAACCTCGCCCGACGGAAAGTCATGGACCTTTCACTTGCGCAAAGGCGTCAAGTTTCACGGCGAGTTCGGTGAGCTCACTGCCGACGACGTCGTCTTTTCGCTGAAGCGTGCGGCTGACCCGAGCACATCGTCATTCGCCGCGAATTTCGCGGGCATCGCGGACGTGGTGAAGCTCGATGACCTGACCGTCAGGATCGACCTGAAATATCCCGACGCCGGCTTGCTCGGCCTGCTCTCCAACTTTCACGGCGGCATGATCGTCAGCAAGAAGGCGGTCGAACAGCTGGGGCGTGAATTCGCTGCCAAGCCCATCGGGACCGGCCCCTACGCCATCGCCGAACATGTGTTGCAGCAGCACGTCAAACTTGTCGCCAACAAGGGCTATTTCCGGGGCGCGCCCAAGATCGATGACATCCTGTGGCGCTTCGTCCTTTCCGACAGCAGCCGCGACCTGGCTTTTCAATCCGGGCAGCTCGACCTGATCTATGGCCGGCGGGATCAGCGCTGGGTAACCCAGGTCAAGGCGCGCCCCGAGGCGATCGTGGACATCTTCGGTCAGGGCGAGTTCCGCACCTTGCACATCAACAAGAGCATCAAGCCCTTGGATGATCTGCGTGTGCGTCAGGCGATTGCGCTCGCAATCGACCTTGATCAGATCGTTCGCTTCGTCGGTCCTGACGTCGCCAAGAAAGGCTGCTCGGTGGTCCCGCCTGGCTATCGCGGCGAGGACTGCTCCTGGACCGTCAAGCCCGACATCGCCAAGGCGAAGGCCCTGCTCGCCGAGGCCGGGCATCCGAACGGCATCACGCTCAGCGTCGTCGTCTCAAACATCTCCTCGCAATTGCCGATCATGGAAGTGATCCAGAACCAGCTCGGCAAAGCTGGCATCAAGCTGGATATGAAAGTCGTCGATCACCCGACCTATCAGCAGCAGATCCGACAGAATGCGAGCGCTCTGGTGTTTTACGGCGCAGCGCGGTTTCCGGTCGCCGATACCTATCTCACTGAGTTCTACCATTCCGCCGCCACGGTGGGGAAACCGACCGCGATCACCAACTTCTCGCATTGCGACGTGGCGGACGTCGAGATCGAGCAGGCCCGAAAGGAAGCCGATCCGGCCAAGCAGATGGCGGACTGGAAAATCGCGCAGGACAAGATCCACAAGGATGTCTGTGCGGTGCCGCTGTTCGAGCTTCAGCAGGTCTGGGCGCGGAGCAAGAAGGTCGATTACGGTTACGAACTGAAGGGTGCGATCAACATTGCGCCGCAGATCACGGAGAAGACGAGCGTTACGCGATGAGCGCCTCACGCATCAGTTGATCGCCGCATTCCCGGGCGTGCTGAATGAAAAGATCGACAAGGCCCGCATTGCGGGCCTTGGTTGCTTTGGCGAGAAGGAAATGGTTATCGATAGCCGGCTCGAAGCGCCGGATCACGACGCGCCCTTTGACGGGGCCTGCCATCAGCGGATGGACAAGCGATAGCCCCAGGCCATGCGCGACGAATTCGCACAGCGTTGGAGCTGTGGTCGCCTTGAGAACGAGCCGCGGCTCGCAGCCGCGGCTCGCCATCACCTCATCGACCCTCCGCCGGATCTCGACCCCCTCGTCGAAGCCGACAAAGGGTTGTTCATGGAGATCTTCGGGGCGGATCACCGCCTTGCGAGCGAGCGGATGCCCGACCGGCATGATGCAGACCAGAGGATGGTTCAGGAACGGCTCGGTCTCGAGATCGGGGTGCTCGACCCGCGCATTTAGAATTCCGACGTCAACCTGCCGTGTCACCAGCCAATCCGCCAGGCCTGGTGAACCACGCACGATCAGCGACACGAAGACATGCGCCTCGCTCTCCAAAAAGCGCATCGTGACGTGTTGGATGAAATGGCCCGACAGCGCCGGCAGGACGCCAACCAGCAGCCGGCCTTTTTGCTCGCGGCGGACCGTCTCGATGGCGCGCTCGATCTGGTGCAGCCCGGAAAAGACCCGATCGACCTCTTCATAGAGATGCGCGCCCTGAGCGGTCGGAGTCAGCTTCCCCTTCAGCCGATCGAAGAGCCGCAGCCCCGTGTCGAGTTCGAGATTGGACACCAGCTTGCTGACGGCCGGCTGGGTGACGTTCAGAGCGGCCGCGGCCGCACTGACCGTGCCGTTTTCCATGACGGCGCGAAAGGCTTCCACCTGGCGTAAGTTGATCGAGCGAGGCATGAGGGTTTGGAATACCCTTGGCTGAATTAATCAATCGACGTTTTAGCATGGCCTGTGGATAGTTGCCACGAACAGGCCGCTCTCCGCGCCCGGAAATCCTCATGAAATACGCATTGAAACGCATATCGCTCGGCTTGCCGACGCTTCTAGCGATGTTCACGACGATCTTCGTGATCATCCGGATCGTCCCCGGCGATGCCGCAGCGGTGATCCTCGGTGATCAAGCCAGCGCCGGTGCTTTGGAAGCGCTCCGGCAGCAGCTCGGCCTCAATGAGCCACTTTCACAGCAGTATCTCGGCTTCCTGACCGGCCTGCTTCAGGGCGACCTGGGAACGTCGCTGGTCACCAAGCGGCCGGTTCTCGATGAGGCGCTGCGGGTTCTTCCGAACACGATCGAACTTGCGGTCGCTTCGATCCTCGTCGGACTAGCGATAGGGCTGCCGCTCGGCGTCTACGCCGCGATCAACCGCAACGCCTGGCCCGACTATGTCGGGCGGTTGTTCTCGCTCGTGGGACTGTCATTGCCGGCCTTTGTGTCGGGCATCCTGCTGCTCCTAGCCTTCGCGATTCAGCTGCGCTGGTTTCCCGTCATCGGCACTACCCAAAATGCCGGGCCCTGGGACCGTCTGCTGGCGGTAGCCCTGCCGGCGCTCAATCTCGGTGTCATCATGAGTGCCTATGTGGCGCGAGTCACCCGGGCGTCCATGCTCTCGACATTGGGCGAGGATTACGTGCGCACGGCTCGGGCCAAAGGCGTGGCGCCGACGACCCTGGCCTTGCGGCACGTCCTGTCGAACTCGCTGCTGCCGATCATCACGGTCGTAGGGCTGTATTTCGGCACGCTGATCGGGAATGCGGTTCTGACCGAGATCGTCTTCAACCGGCCCGGTCTCGGCCGCCTGATCCTCGGCGCTCTCAACACCCGTGATTATACGATGTTGCAGGGGCTCATGATCATCTTCGCCTCCTTCGTCGTGCTCGCAAACATTCTGACCGATCTCGCCTATGCCGCGGTCGATCCGCGCATCCGGACAGCCTGACGATGAGCGCGATCATTCTCCGTTTCTCCGAGACCGGCCGCTTCGTGTCACGTGGTGGCGCCTTCGCCTGGGTTGGGCTAACCCTCCTGGCAGTGATCATACTCGTCGCGGTCCTGGCGCCGGTCATTGCTCCGCACGACCCGCTCACGCAAGACATCGTCAACCAGTTCCTGCCGCCTTCGTCGGAATTTTGGTTAGGCACGGACTCCTATGGCCGCGATGTGCTTTCCCGGATCATCTACGGGGCCCGGATTTCGCTGATCGTCGGCCTGCTCTCGATCGTGATCGCGATGACCGTCGGCACCATTCTCGGAGTGCTGTCCGGCTATATCGGCGGGCGCTTTGACGCATTCGTCATGGCGGTCGTCGATCTCATGTTGTCTTTTCCGAGCCTGCTGCTCGGCATGCTCGTCGCCGCCGTCCTGGGCGCCAGTCTGGAGAACCTCATCATCGCAATAGCGGTGACCGAGATCGCCCCTTTCGTCAGGCTGGCACGGGCCCCGACGCTGGTGCTCAAGGAGCAGGACTTCGTCCAGGCGGCCCGCTCTGTGGGCTGTAGCCATGGACGGATTATGCGCGTTCACATCCTTCCGAACTTGATCTCCGACATCCTGGTGATGGGTTCGCTCTGGATGGCGACGGCGATCCGCACCGAAGCGTCGCTGAGTTTCATCGGCCTCGGCGTCAAGCCGCCAACGGCGACCTGGGGTGGCATGATCAGAGAAGGGTTCGAGAACATCCTCGACGCCTGGTGGCTGGCCGTCTTCCCAAGCGTCTTCGTCTTCCTGACCGTGCTCGCGCTGAACCTCCTCGGAGACGGCCTGCGCGATGCGACCGATCCCAAGCTGCGGCAACGCGACTGACAGCCGGTAACAGATGACCCACGGAGCCTTCTCATGAGCGAAGCTAACTTCATCTATCTCAGCCAGGAGGACGCGGTGCGCTGCGGTGCCGCCGACGTTCCCGCGACGGTTGCCGATACCGAGCGCACTACGCTGCTCGCTTATCAAGGCAAGGCGATAGAGGCGCCCACCGCGACCCTGTTCTGGGGCGTTCCGGCCGAGAAGCTCAAGAACTTCGTGGGCTACCCCAGCAAGAAGCGCGCGAACATCCATGCAGGATATCTCGAGGACAACGGCGTAATGAAGGTTGCGCTGAAGAACATCCCAAGCAACCCGGACAACCCGATCAACGGCAAAGGGCCGCGCGCCTCAGGCCTGGTGACGATCCTCGATCCCGAGACAGGCTACCCGCTCGCCTTGATGGACGCGATGGTGATCAGCTGCATGCGCACAGGCGCGCTTGGTGCCATCGGCGTCAAGCATCTGCGCCGGCCGGGCTCGCGCAGCATCGGACTGATCGGCGTGGGCCCGATCAACCAGGCTGCGATCGCCTGCACCGCCGAGGTGATGCCGGAGCTCGAGGTCGCCTATGTCTATGATCTGAATACCGAGCGCGCCGAGACCTTCGCCGCGGAGTTTTCGCGCAAGCTGAACATCGATGTCCGGGCCGTCGATTCCGCCCGTGCGGCATGTGCGGATGCCGACGTGGTCATTCCCGCGACCAATGTTCAGACGATCGACGATGCGTATATCGCCCCGGACTGGATGAAGAAGGGCAGCCTGCTGGTCGATCTCTCGATATGGGACGCGACCTTCGAGACGCTCGCGCACGCCGACGGCTATGTCATGAACTCGGCGATCAGTATGGAACGCAAGACGATGACGCCGAGCGTCATGGTCGACCGAGGCCTGGCTAGGGAGGAGGAAATCATCGATCTCGGCAAGGTCATCGCCGGCGAAACCAGCGGACGCCGCGACGACGAGGATGTGATCGTGTACTTTGCCCGCGGTATGGCGATCTATGACGTGATGTGCGGCTATCGCGTTTACGAGAACGCTCTTCAGAACGGCGTCGGCGAGAAGCTGAGCCTGTGGCAAAGTGCATTCTGGAGCTGAGAGCGAGATCAGGTGCCGCCACTCTGGCGATAGATCGAGCTTCTGTCTGCTGGCACGTAGCTTAGAAACCACGACGAAGCGATTGATCAGAGTTCCCTGGATCGGCGAAGCGACGGAGGGTCCAATGTCCGCTTCCTGGCATTGTTAATGTCAGGAAGTGGCGCAAGGCGAGCATAGTGCCCCCGCCGGCCGCTGACCTTAGGTAATTAATTATCAATCAGAATGAGGGAGAAAAAATTAATCATAGAGGTGGGGTGTCATGCTCTTCAACCGTATCAACAAGCAAGCAGCTGCCGAAGCCGCATCAATCCGCCGTTGGCAGGCCGTCATCGAGTTCGACCTCGACGGAAAGATCCTCGAGGCCAACGATCTTTTCCTTCAGACGGTCGGATATGCTCGCCAAGAAATCGTCGGCCAGCACCATTCGATCTTCGTTCCGCCGGAGGAGCGTTCGTCGGAGCACTATCGAAATTTCTGGCAAGATCTGAAGTCTGGACAGGCATTTCAGGCGCAGTTTGCGCGGGTGGCAAAGAATGGCGAACGGGTTTGGCTGCAGGCGACCTATACCCCGATCTGCGGAACTAACGGAAAGCATCCCTTCAAGGTCATAAAATACGCCACCGATATCTCCGCCATCAGGGAGGCGGTTTCGAATGCGGAGGGTCAGCTCGCTGCGATCAGGAAGTCGCAGGCGGTCATCGAGTTCGACCTGTCAGGCAAAGTCCTCAACGCTAATGACAACTTCTTGCGCGCGCTGGGTTATACCCTCCCGGAGATCAAGGGCCAGCACCACTCGATTTTCGTGGAACGTTCGGCGCGAGATTCTGAAGGGTATGCCCGGTTCTGGGAAAAGCTGGGGAGAGGGGAATACGACGAAGGTCAGTATCTCCGGATCGGCAAGAACGGTCGAGAAGTCTGGATTCAGGCGAGCTACAACCCGATCCTCGATGCCCTTGGCCGACCTTACAAGGTCGTGAAATATGCCACTGACATCACTGCCTCGAAACTGAATGCAGCCGCCCTTGAAGCCGCCGTCGCGGACACTCGCTCCGTCATCACCGCCACCCAATCAAAGGATTTGACCCAGCGCGTTCCGCTTAATGGCAAGTCCGGAGAGATCGTCGAACTTTGCAGCGGCATCAATGAACTGCTGGATTCCTTTTCGAACGTTGTCGAGACCGTCACAGGCATCTCGGAACGCATCAATCTAGGTACGCACCGTATCGGGGCAGACAGCAAGGACCTGGCTCAGCGAACCGAGGAGCAGGCGGCCTCATTGGAGGAAACCGCGGCAACGACCGAGGAACTGGCGGCATCCGTGAAGCAGAGCTTCGAACGCGCCTGCGAGGCTACCGAACTCGGAATGGCCGCCACTGAAGTGGCCAATCGCGGAGGCTCGATTGTAGGTGATGCCGTCGTTGCCATGGGAGGTATCGAGAAGGCCTCTGTCGACATTGGCAACATCATTCGTGTCATTGACGACATTGCGTTCCAGACCAATCTGCTGGCTTTGAATGCGGCGGTGGAGGCGGCACGCGCCGGCGATGCCGGCAAGGGCTTCGCCGTCGTCGCATCAGAGGTCCGCACACTGGCTCAAAGATCGAGCGAGGCCGCAAATGATATCAAGACGCTGATCACCAACTCCGGCGAACAAGTGGCCAATGGCGTCAAGCTCGTGCAGCAGGCTGGTTCGGCGCTGTCCGAGATCGTCGATTCGTCGGCGAGCGTTGCCGCAGCCCTGGATGAGATTAAGAGCGCTTCCCGCGAGCAGGCCAATGGTATCGAAGAGGTCGCCAAGGTCGTCGCGCATATGGACGAAATGACCCAGCGCAACTCGGCCATGGCCGACAAGAGTGCAGGGATCGCAGCCGAGCTTCAAACCTCGACGGACGCGCTCAAGCGCCTGGTTGAAGGGTTCCGCGTACCCGGAACTGGATCGAGGTCAAGCGGCATCGACAAAGACATCGCACAGCTCCGCGATACCGCCGCTGAGATGGGACGCTTTTCGCAACAATCTTCGCGGCGCATGGCCACGCCGCCGAACACTCGTAGAATAGTCAATGGTGCCAATCAGGGGTGGGAAGAATTCTAGGGCTCGCTTTGGCTTCAGAGGAAATTTGTCCCAAACTGAAAGGTCTGGTTTGGGGTGGAGCCTCAAGGTTGGCTTCTGGTGCGGGTCTGAGGGCTTACAACGAAGATTACCTATCTTTGGCTTGGGCGGGAAGCCTTCAGCGGTAAAGTGACACTGCTTCCACACGATGCCCTAAAGCACCCAGCTTGCCATTCATTCGCACATTTCCAAGTGCGCAGCGCGTCTCGGCAGTGAAGGGCATCCAAGCCCGCAAATCGTCGAGCAGGGCGTCGCACATCAAATCTTCCAGCGGACCCGCGCCGAGTTGACCCAAGTGTCAGTTGGTGATCGCGCAGTCGCGCCTGCCCAATAATCGCGAGAACCCGCCTCAATACGATCTCTCGTGGATCATTCATATTCGTGGACCAATGCCATGTGATTGGATCAGCAAGATGAGCGTGCACAAAGGTTTAGGCGGTCACTGGAGGCTCGTCAGGAGCAGCCATATCCCGCACCCACGAAAGATCCCTCGCAATCGCGGCCGGCGTGAAGACATACATGGGTAAGGGCTCGAAAGTTGCTTGAGCGACACGTTTGGCAGGCTATCCATTTGGTTGATCTTGCAAGACGGCGCAGGCCGAGTTCCGCGAAATGATACATTGTTGCAATGGCTGGGAGCCGACGCCTGTCATATCAGCCATGCGTCGCTCCCGGCCTAGCTCAGGAGGCTTTCGTAGGTCTCCTTTTCGGAGTAGATCGAGAATCTTTTGGCGCTTTTGGGGCCCCGACAGGTTGTCCGATTGGGCTGGATTAAACGGAGTATAAAGGCTTATCGCGCATTTTAGTTGTAAAGCGCCCAGTCAGGAGGCGCTTTACAAATAATGGGGCTCGGGTGACGAAACTGTTTGCCAATTTGTCCATCCGGACGACGCTTGCTTGCCTGATCGGCCTGATGGGCTTGATTGTTGCCGCCCTTTGCGGGCAGCAGATGTGGACGTCGTATTGGCAGCGCAGTGCCGCCGTGAAAGCAGCTGAGCTGGCAAAGCTCGATCAGGACCTCTTTAATGCGCTTGTCAGCGCGCGTTATGAGCGCGCCTCTTTGCAGACGGCCGTAATCCAGTCGCTCGACAAGAACCAGAGCTCGATCGCGACTTATCAAACTCGCCGCAAGGAAGTCGACGCTGCCATGGCGGCGGCGCGCGAGACGCTGGAGACGACACCATTCCCGGCGTTGAAGTCGGCAGCCAATACACTGTCGGCGCGCTTCACCGATTACAATGCGCTGCGGGATGCTGTCGACCGCGATGCAAAGCTGGTTCCCGCTTCGCGCGACAAGACACTTGTCGCGAAAGTCCTGTCGGTTGGTGATGCCTATCTGCAGAGCTTGGAAGAGGCGGCTTCAGCGGCAGAGATCGAGATCCGCGCTCTGAATCCGCGCCTGTCGGAGCTGATCATCACGCGCAACCTCGCCTGGTCAGTGCGGGCCGCGATCGGCACCTCTGGTCAGATGTTCAGCTCGATCCTGGCGCAAAGTCGTCCCTTCGATGAGAAGGAGGCCAAAGCGTTGGTATTGGCTGAGGCGCAGGGCGCCTTCGGCTGGTCTTCCGTCAAAGCCGTCGCCAACACGCCACAGACGGCGCCCGAGATCCGCAGCGCCATTGCTCAAGCCGACACCAGCTACTTCTCCGGATCCTTTAAGGCTCTCAAGGACGAGATGATCCAGAAACTCACCTCTGGGCAAACGGTCGCGATGAGCACCGAGAAGTGGCGGGAAACCGTTATTCCGGCGCTTGATTCCGTTAGTGACGTCGCCAGCGCAGCGCTCAAGGCGCTGAATGAGAGCGCTGCGGCCGCAGCTAGCCGCGCTTCGTACGTTTTGGCCACCTACTCAGCGCTGTTCATTGGAGCACTACTGCTCTCGGGCTTTGGCTTTGTTGTCGTGCGATCGCGTGTCACAGGACCCATAGCCGACATGACCGACACGATGCGCGCTATGGCCGCAGGTGATCTGTCAATCGATGTGCCGCATGGGTCGCGCCGCGATGAGATCGGTGCAATGGCTGTCGCTCTCACGGTATTCAAAGAAAACGGCTTGCGCGTACGCGCGCTTGAAGAGCAGGAACGCGAGGCTTCGGCAAAACGGCTTCACGCTGCGGAGTCGATGGCTCTCATTGTCTCGGATGTCGGAGAGGTGGTCGCGGCGGCGGCGGCCGGCGATTTCTCGGCCCGGCTCCAGATCGACGATGCCGACGAGCAGATGCAGCGGCTGGTCGCCGGCATCAACGAGATCAACGCGGTGGTCGACGGTGCGACGACGGAGTTCGCGGAGATCTTGCAGGGGATCGCGGGCGGGGACCTGACGAGCCGGGTCGAGACGGCCTATCGGGGCCGCTTCGCCGATTTGAAGGGCGCGATCAACGAGACGGTCGATCGCCTCTCCGACACGGTCGCGACGATCCAGACGACCTCGGCCGATGTCGGGCTGGCCGCGCGCGAGATCAACATGGGTGCCGACGATCTCTCCAAGCGCACCGAGGAACAGGCCTCTTCGCTGGAGGAGACCGCCGCGACGACCGAGGAGCTCGCCGCGTCCGTCAAGGCCTCGGCCCAGGCCTCGAAGGATGCCGCCCGCATCGCCGACGAGGCGATGCAGGCGGCCGAGAACGGCGGTGCCATCGCCGGCCAGGCGGTCGACGCCATGGCCCGGATCGAGACCGCCTCGCAGAAGATCTCCGACATCATCCGCGTCATCGACGACATCGCCTTCCAGACCAATCTCTTGGCGCTCAACGCCGCGGTCGAGGCGGCCCGCGCGGGCGATGCCGGCAAGGGCTTTGCGGTCGTCGCCTCGGAAGTCCGCACGCTGGCGCAGCGTTCGAGCGCCGCGGCCAAGGACATCTCCGGGCTGATCTCCTCGTCCAATGTCGAGGTCAGCGACGGCGTGAAGCTGGTGCGGCAGGCGGGCGACCAGCTCGCCCGCATCCTCGCGGCCTCGCAGAAGGTCGCGGCGACGATCGCCGATATCTCGGCCGCGTCGGGCGAACAGGCCAACGGCATCGACGAGATGAGCCAGGCGGTGGCGCATCTCGACGAGATGACGCAGCAGAACGCGGCCCTGTCCGAGCAGAGCGCGGCCTCGGCCAACTCGCTGTCCGGCCGGATCGAGCAGCTCAACGCGCTGGTCTCGGCCTTCAAGATCCGGCGCGAGCCCGCCGGTCAGGCGGCTTATGCCCAGCCGGCCGCGACGGCAGCGCGCGCGGTCAAGGCGCCGATGCGGCCAGCTCCCGCCGGCGAACCGGCGCGTCTGCGCCAGCTCGCCGAGACCGCCTTTGTGCAGTCCAAGGCCATGCCCGCCCCGCGCAAGGTCGCCAATGGCGGCGGCCGGGCCAGCGATTCGGGATGGGAGGAGTTTTAATCCTATCCCCACAGCCAACGAGCTCTCGCGGCCCGTTGAGGTAGGCAGTCGAAGGGTCAAGACCGCGCCTACTGACCACCGGCATCGAGCACTTCGTCTGCTTCGGGGCAGAATGCCAAGGTCAGCTTGATGGCGCAGAGGGCGCGCGCCGCAAGTAAGGCAACGGCCCATTGACAGGCCAAGAAACAACGGCGGTGACGTCTTCGTCACCACCGCTGGTTGATATGGGCGCACTCATTTAAGCCGCTTGAGAGCCTCCAGTCCTACCTGCGAAGCGGAAGCCGGGTTCTGGCCCGTGATCACCTCGCGGTCCGTCACGACATGCGGCGTCCACGGCGTTGCGTTGCCGCTGAAGCGACCGCCTGCCTGTTCGAGAGCGGTTTGCGGGTAGAACTTCATCTCGCCGCCCTGCAAGAGCGACTTGGCCTGCTGCTCCTCCTGGTTGCTGATCACTGTGAAATTGTAGCCCTCGTAGATCCAGGCGCCGGGATTGGGCTTCTCCCCCGCTTCGAGCTGCTCAGGGTCGACATCAGGGCGATCGGGCCATGACAGACAAGCGCAGTCCAGATCAGCAGCGCAACGCCGCCGGCCAGATCAATCAGGATCGCGGTCGCGCGCTCGCCATTGGCCATTTTCGTGCGGTCTTTCCCCGGGGGCGGGTCGAGAAGATAACCCGATCCCGGTCTTTCAGCGGTCAGGGCAGTTTTTGGGCTTCGAAGAAGCCATCCAGGGGAATCTGTGTGGTTTTCTCGAAATCATCCATCGCATCGACCAAGCGCCGGCGATAATTCAGAAGGGCGAGCAGCAACTGCGCGGCGTCCCGGGACAATCCATAGCGAGCCCAGCTTTCCGCCGTCCGGGCCTCCAATCCTATGTGCTTTCCAAAGGCCTCCACCGTCTCGAAGCCCAGCCCTTTGACGACGTCCAGCAGTTCCTCAGCCGACATCCGGGGCTTCACGACGTGCGAATGCACCCGCTCCAGCATCAGCCTGATGTCCGAGGGACGGAACTGAAGCGAGTTGCGAGCAAAGAGCTCGAAGTTATTGGCCATAACCTGCCTCCCCTATGTCGGTATTCGTCGTTCGCTGACCTGCGAAATCCGTGGTGCTCAAGAGCGCCTCGGCAGCGCTTTCATCCGTGATCAGGACCTTGGCATCGCTCGCCCGCAAGGCCGCTCGGATAGCCTTTGCCTTGTGGGCTCCTCCGGCGGCGATGGCCACCAATCCGATCCCTTTGAGGTCGGCAGGGCTCACGGCCATCACCCGTTGATTGACGGGATGATCGACCTGCTCGCCTTCGGCGTCAATGAAATGGCAAACGAGGTCGCCAACGGCGCCGGCCTTCTCAAGCGAAGCCAGATCGGACTGGGGCAGCAGCCTTTCCCGGAACAGTGTCGAGTCGGCGACAAGGTCGCCGACGCTGACTAGGGCGATATCGGCGGCACGCGCGCGCTCCAGCAGCTCGCGTAGGGTCGGCTCACGCCATAGCGCCTCTCGCAGCGCCGCATCCGAGACGAAGACCGGCGCGGTGAGCTGGAAGCAATCGGCACCGAACATGTCGGCGACCCGTCGCGCCACCGCCGATGGATTGATGCTGCGCGAATGGGTCAGGCCGCCGAGCAGCGACACCACTGACATCCTCTCAAGATGGCGCGGCTGGATGCCGCGCAAGGCTTGGTGCAGCGTCTGGCCCCAGCCGACCGCAAGGGCGGTCCCGTTTGTCAGTTTGCCGGAGAGCCATAGCCCGGCCGCATATCCCACCATGGCCGCGATGTTGGCGGGATCGCGGGCCGCTGGCACCACCACCGCTTCATCGAGGCCCAAACAGGTAACGAGGCCGCGCTCCAGCCCCGCCTGCCGCGCCGAGCGCGCGTCGATTCGGATCTTTACCAAACCCTCGGTGCGAGCCGCGGCCAGCATGCGCACCACCTTGATCCGGCTGAGACCCAGCGCCTCGCCAATCTGCTCCTGCGTCAGCCCCTCGACGTAATAGAGCCATGCCGCGCGGACCTTGGCGTCTGCGATCGGTTCCTCGCGGTGAGAATGTCCGAAGTCGATGATGTCTTCCAACGTTCCGTCGCCTAGCTGCACAGCCTTATTTGCATCATCGCAGGATCGGGGCGGGAAAGGCAACCGACTTGAACATATGTGCGCTTGACAGAACGAAAGATCTGATCTTCTGTTCCTACAAAAGAACATATGTCCTAGGGAGATGCCACGAGAATGGCCGCGATCCTGACGCAACCGCCTTTGGCGGCACCCGCTGCCGGCTTGTCATTGGCCGAGGCGCTCGAACTGCGTGGCAAAGCCGGCAAGCCAGTCCGCGTCGGCTTGATTGGCGCCGGCCAGATGGGCACCGACATCGTCGTTCAAATCTCCCAGATGACCGGTATCGAAATCGCCGCCGTCGCCGATATCGCGCCGGATCGCGTCGCGGAGGCCGCCGCACTCGCCGGGCGCAAGGGCGAGGTCGATAATGTCACCGACGAGGCCGGGCTCGATGGCGCTCGCCGCAAGGGTCGAATTGCCGCCACGACCTCGCTCGACCTGATCTGCCGCTCGCCCGACGTCGACGTCATCATCGACGCCACCGGGAACCCGGAAGCCGGCTCGCGGGTCGCGCTGACCGCCATTGCCGCGCGCAAGCATATCGTGATGATGAATGTCGAGGCCGACATTACCATCGGCTCCTATCTCGCGGTCGAGGCGGCGAAGGCGGGCGTCGTTTATACGCTGGGCGCCGGCGACGAGCCTGCCGCCGCGATGGAGCTGATCAATTTCGTCCGCGCCATGGGTTATCCGGTGGTCGCCGCCGGGAAGGGCAAGAACAACCCGTTCCGCATCGACGCGGTGCCGGCCGATTATGTCGAGGAAGCCACCCGCCGGAACATGAACCCGCGCATGCTTGTCGAATTCGTCGACGGTTCGAAGACGATGGTCGAGATGGTCGCCATCGCCAATGCCTGCGGCTTCGTGCCGGATATCCCCGGCATGCACGGTCCGGCCGCGCCGAAGGACGAACTCCAGAACTATTTCTGCCCGAAGGAAGAGGGCGGTCTGCTCTCGCGGAAGGGCGTGGTCGATTTCTCGGTGGCCAAGGGTGTCGCGCCCGGCGTCTTCGCCGTCGCCGAGATGCGCCATCCCCGCGTCCGCGAGCGGATGAGCGACCTGCATCTGGGGCCCGGCCCCTATTACTCCTTCTTCCGGCCCTATCACCTGACGAGCCTGGAAGTGCCGCTTTCGGCCGCCGCCGCCGTCATTTTCAACCAGAGTCATATGCGCCCGCTGCCGGTGCCGACCTCCGAGGTCGGCTGCGTCGCCAAGCGCGATCTCGCGGCCGGCGAGACGCTCGATGCCATCGGCGAATACGGCTATCGCGGCTTCGCGCTCTCCCGCTCTGACGCGCAAGCGCGCAAGGCGCTGCCGATCGGTCTCGCCCAGGGGGCGACGATGACGCGGCCTGTCGCCAAGGGCGAGCTCATCACGCTCGCCGACGCCACCCCCGACGAGCGGCTGAAGATCGTCGAGGTGCGCCGCGCCCAGGACGCGATGATCGCCGCGCTGACCTCCGGAGCCCAGGCATGAGCCCTGACCAGAAGCCGAACCAGCGGCCGGAACTCGCCGCGCTCGACGACGCGACGGTGGCGCAGGCGCTGACCCGCATGCATCTGATCCGCAAGTTCGAGGAAGCCGCAGAGGCGAGCTACATGCGCGGCCTGATCCACGGCACGATGCACCTCTCGATCGGGCAGGAAGCCAGCGCCGTCGGCACGACGCTGCCGCTCGAAGCCCACGACTACATCCTCTCGACCCATCGCGGCCATGGCCACTGCATTGCGCGCGGCGCCGAGCCGAAGCTGATGTTCGCCGAGTTCTTCGGCAAGGAGACCGGCTACTGCAAGGGCCGCGGCGGCTCCATGCATATCGCCGATGTCGACGGCGGCAATCTCGGCGCCAACGGCATCGTCGGCGGCGGCCTGCCGATCGCAGTCGGCGTCGGCATGAGCATCAAGGCCCAGAAGAACGGCCGGGTCTGCATGGTCTTCTTCGGCGACGGCGCCTCGAACGAGGGCGCCTTCCACGAGGCGCTCAACATGGCTTCGATCTGGAAGCTGCCGGTCGTTTTCGTCTGCGAGAACAACAAATACGGCATGTCGATGGACATCTCGCGCGCCATGGCGGTGACGAATGTCGCAGACCGTGCCGCCGCCTACGCCATGCCCGGCCATTGCCTCGACGGAAACGACCTTGCCGGCGTCGCGGCCGTGGCGCGCGAAGCGATTGCGCGGGCCCGCTCCGGCGAAGGCCCTTCGCTGATCGAGTGCAAGACCTATCGCTGGCGCGGCCACTCCAAGAGCGACCGCAATCTCTACCGGACAAAGGAGGAGATCGAGGAGTGGCGGGCGCAGGACCCGATCCGGCGCCTGGAGGACGAACTCAAGGCGCATGACCGGTTCGATGCTGCGGCGCTGATGAAGCTGGAAGAGGATGCCCAGCGCGACATCGACGCCGCCGTCGAATTCGCCCGCGCCTGCCCGGACCCCGATCCGAAAGACCTGACCCGTGACGTCTATGCCCTCTGACACCCTTGAGGCCGCGGCCGAGATTCGCGAACTCTCCTATGCCGAGGCCGTGCGCGAGGCGCTCGGCCAGGCGATGGAAGCCGACGAGCGCGTCTTCCTCTTCGGCGAAGACGTCGGCGTCTATGGCGGCGCCTTCGGCGTCTCCGGCGATCTCGTCCACCGCTTCGGCAAAGAACGCGTGATCGACACCCCGATCAGCGAACTCGGCATTGCCGGGGCCGCAGTCGGCGCCGCGATCACCGGCATGCGGCCGGTGCTAGAGATCCAGTTCTCGGATTTCGTCACGCTTGCCATGGAGCAGCTCGTCAACCAGGCGGCCAAGATCCGCTTCATGTTCGGCGGCAAGGCGAGCGTGCCGATGGTGGTGCGCCTGCCCGGCGGCTCGGGCACCGGCGCGGCCGCGCAGCACAGCCAGAGCCTGGAGGCCTGGTTCGCGCATGTCCCGGGCCTCAAGGTCCTGCAACCGAGCACCCCGCATGACGCCAAGGGCATGCTGCTTGCCGCGATCGACGACCCCAACCCGGTCCTGATCTTCGAGCACAAGCTGCTCTACAAGACCAAGGGCCATGTCCCGGCCGAAGCCTATCGCGTGCCGATCGGCCAGGCGGCGATCCGCCGCGAGGGCACGGACGTCACCATCGTCGGCTCCTCGATCATGGCCCGCAAGGCAGAGGCTGCAGCCGAGCGCCTTGCAGCGGACGGTATCTCGGCCGAGGTCATCGATCTGCGCTCGATCCGCCCGATCGACTTCACCACCATCGCCGAGAGCGTGCGCAAGACGCACCGCTTGCTGGTCGTCTACGAGGGCGTCAAGACCATGGGCATCGGCGCCGAGATCTCGGCGATGATCGCCGAGAGCGAGGTCTTCGACTTCCTCGACGCGCCGATTATCCGGCTCGGCGGTGCGGATGCGCCGATTCCCTACAATCCGGTGCTGGAGAAGGCCGCCGTCCCGCAGGAGGACGACATCGTTACCGCCGCCACCAACCTCGTGCGTCGCGGGGAAGCCTGATGCCGGTCGAGGTCATCCTTCCCAAGGTCGACATGGACATGGAGACGGGCACGATCGAAG
This sequence comes from Allobosea sp. UNC402CLCol, assembly GCF_000745475.1. Classification (GTDB taxonomy): domain Bacteria; phylum Pseudomonadota; class Alphaproteobacteria; order Rhizobiales; family Beijerinckiaceae; genus Allobosea; species Allobosea spartocytisi. The sequence goes on along the minus strand of NZ_JQJJ01000015.1, from coordinate 63,327 downwards.
CCTGGCATGTCAAGGAAGGCGATCTTGTCCGCCAGGGCGACACGATCTTCGAAATCGGCACCAACAAGGCCGTGATGGAGGTCGAGGCGCCGGCCAGCGGCGCGATCCGCGGCATCAAGCTCGAGACCGGCGTGCCGATCACGGTCGGTACGCCCGTCGCCTGGATCTACCTCGACGGCGAGGCCGCCACCACGCCGTCCGAGCCGGCAGCCGCTGCGGCTTCCGTGGCGGCTGCCACCTCCAACCCTGAGGGCGCGTCCCCGGCGTCAGGCGCCTCTGCGGCTCAATCTGTGGCGCCGGGCCTGCGCGCCACGCCGCTCGCCCGCCGTATGGCGCGCCAGAATGGCCTCGATCTCAAGGCAGTGGCCGGCACTGGACCACGCGGACGCATCGGGGAAGCCGATGTGAAGCGCCATCTGGAGCAACGCCCACGTTGCGCCCCCGCGCAGGAGACACGTCCCGCGCCGGTCCCGGCCGCGAGCAATTCCGAGGGCCGGCTGCAGCCCTTCTCGGCGATCCGCCGCATCGTCGCGAACCGGCTCTCCGAGAGCATGCGCACGGCGCCGCATTTCTATCTCACCTCCGAGATCGAGATGAGCGCATCCCGCGATCTGCTGCGCCGCCTCGCTGCCCGTCACGAGCGCATCGGCGTGCCTAAGCCCAGCATCACCGTGCTGATCGCCCGCATCGCTGCCCGCATCCTGCGCGACCACCCGGTCATCAATGCATCCGCCGAGGGCGAGGCGACGCGCTTCCACGAGCGCATCGATATCGGCATCGCCATGGAGCGCGACGGCGATCTCGTCGTGCCGGTGCTGCGCGATGCCGGCAACATGGATATGCCGGCGATGACGCGCGAATTCGCCAGATTGCGCGACGGCATGGCCAGGCGCACGCTGACACCGGCCGAGCTCGGCGGCGGCACCTTCACCATCTCCAATCTCGGCATGTACGGCGTCGACAGCTTCACCGCGATCATCAATCCGCCGCAGGGTGCGATCCTCGCGGTCGGCCAAACCGTCGACAAGCCTGTTGGCCGAGACGGCCAGATCGTGCTCAGGCCGATGGCGAATTTCACGTTGTCCTCGGATCACCGGATCGTGGACGGCGTCGCCGCCGCCCGCTTCATGGCCGATCTGCGCGAGGCGCTGGAAAGCCCCGAGGTGCTTTTGTGATTGAAGGGCGGTCGCGGCCGCGCAAGGCCGTGAATTGCCAGCTATAGACCATCAGAATGCAAGATCGGCCACCGCAACGGGCGCAAAGGTCGACGGCGAATAACGGAGGAGACGAAATGATGACCCAGACGAGACGCAAATTCGTGATGGCCGCAGCCTTCGGCGCGCTGCTCGCCGCCGGCCCGGCCTTCGCGCAGGCCCCCTCGGGCAAGCTCGTGCTCTACACCTCGCAGCCGGAGAAGGATGCGGCCCAGACAATTGCCGCCTTCAAGAAGGCTTATCCCAGCGTCGACGTCGACATCTTCCGCTCCGGAACGACCGAGGTGATGGGCAAACTCGCCGCCGAGATATCGGCCGGCCAGCCCGGCGCCGACGTGCTGCTGATCGCCGATGCCGCGAGCATGGAGATCCTGAAGGCGCAGAAGCAGCTTCTCGCCTATCCCGCCGCCAAGACCGACGGCCTGCAGCCCGGCTCCTTTGACGCCGACAAGACCTATTTCGGCTCGAAGCTGATCACCACCGGCATCGCCTACAACACTGCCGCGAAGGAGAAGCCGAGCTCGTGGACCGATCTCGACAAGCCCGGCTACAAGGGCCAGATCTCGATGCCGAGCCCGCTCTATTCGGGCGCCGCAGCGATCATGCTCTCCACCATGACGGCGCGTGCCGATCTCGGCTGGAAGCTTTTCGAGGGGCTGAAGGCCAATGAAGCGGTCGCCGTGCGCGGCAATGGGGCCGTGCTGCGCTCGGTCGCCACCGGCGAGAAGGCCTATGGCGTGCTCGTCGACTTCATGGCCTACAACGCCAAGAAGCAGGGCTCGCCGATCGACTTCGTCTTCCCGAAGGAAGGCGCCCCAGCGGTGACCGAGCCGGTCGCGATCGTGAAGACGACCAAGAACGAGGCCGCCGCCAAGGCCTTCGTCGACTTCATCCTCTCCGATGACGGCCAGAAGCTTGCGCTCGCCATGGGGTATATCCCGGCCAAGCCCAGCGTCGGCGCGCCGTCCTGGCTGCCGGAGGGCACCAAGATCAACGTGATGCCTTCCGACATCGCAGCCGTGGTCAAGGTGACGGAAGCCGACAAGGCCCGCTTCGCCACCATGTTCGGCAACTGAGCCCGGACGGGTGCGCATGTCACTCGCTGATACCGCGACGCTGCGCACGCGCGTCGAGGAGACGGGGCTCCTCTGGGGCCTCGTCGGTCTCGTCGCGCTGCTCTCGCTGCTGCCGATCGGGCGGCTGGTCGTCGAAGGGCTGGCCCCCGGTGGCCAGCTCTCGGCGACGGCGCTCGGGAAGGTGTTCGCCAGCCCGGCGACCTGGACGGCCACCGCCAACAGCCTGGTCACTGCGATATCCGGCACAGCGTTCGCGGTGCTGATCGGCGGGACCGTTGCGCTACTGGCGACGCTGACCGACATCCGCGCCCGCAACGCCTTCACCTTCTGCTTCGTGCTGCCGCTGATGATCGCACCGCAGGTCACGGCACTAGCCTGGCTCCAGCTTTTCGGCCCGTCGAGCACGCTGCTGAAGCTGATCGGCATGGCCCCGCCGCTCGGCAGCCGCAATCCGCTCTATTCGCGCGAGGGCATCATCCTGCTGCTCGGCCTGCAATATGCGCCGCTGGTCTTCCTGACGCTGCGTGCCGGCCTGCGCGCCCTGCCCAAGGAATTGATCGAGGCCGGCCTTGCCGCCGGCGCCAGCCCGCTCACCGTGCTGCGCACCGTCGTGCTGCCGCTGATGACCCCGCCGCTCGTCGCCGGCATCGCGCTCTGCTTCGTCTCCTGCCTCGGCAATTTCGGCATCCCGGCCTTTCTCGGCATCCCCGGCAACTTCCTCGTCCTGCCGACGCTGATCTACCAGCGCCTCGCGGGCCTCGGGCCGGGCGTGCTCTCGGAAGTCGCGATCCTGTCGCTGCTGATCGGCGTCATCGCCATGGCCGGCATCCTGCTGCAGGATTTCATGATGCGCCGTCGCGACTTCCGCATCACCACGACTTCGAGCGCCGCGCGGCCCTTCGAGCTCGGGCGCTGGCGCGCGCCGATCGAGACGCTGCTCTGGACCTTCGCGATCCTCGTCCTGGCTCTGCCGCTGCTCGGCCTGCTCAGCACGTCGCTGATCCCAGCCTTCGGCGTGCCGCTCAATGCGGCGACGGCGACATTCGGCAATTATGCCTATGTCCTCTTCGAGCACGCCGCCTCGAAGCGCGCCTTCGTCAACAGCTTCCTGATGTCGGCGGGAGCAGCGATCCTGATCGTGCTGATCTGCGTCCCGCTCGGCTACTTCATCGTCTGGAAGAAGTCGCGGGCGCTCAGGTTGCTCAACCTCGCCGCCGAGCTGCCCTATGCCATGCCTGGCGTGGTGCTCGCGATCGCCGCGATCCTGCTCTTCCTCAAGCCGCTGCCGGTGCTGGGCGTCTCGCTCTACAACACGGTCTGGATCATCGTCTTCGCCTATCTCGCCCGCTTCCTCGTGCTCGGCCTGCGGCCGATCGTCAGCGGTTATCTTCAGATCGACCGCACGCTGGAGGAGGCCGCGCAGATTGCCGGCGCCGGCCTGCCGCGCCGCCTCGCCACCATCATCTTCCCGCTGGTTGCGCCGGCGGCGGTGGCGGGCGCGCTCTTGATCTTCCTCACGGCCTTCAACGAGCTGACGGTCTCGGCGTTGCTCTGGTCTTCCGGGGCCGAGACGCTCGGCGTCGTCGTCTTCTCCTTCGAGCAGGGCGGCGACTCCACCTATGCCTCGGCGCTGGCGACGATCACCGTTCTCGTCACGGTCGCCCTGATGGCTTCGACCACTCTCTTCGCCCAAAAACTGCCCCAGGGAGTCCTGCCGTGGCGCGACTGACCATCGACCGGGCGCAGAAGCGCTTCGGCTCCTATATCGCCCTGGACGACGTCTCGATCGATGTCGAGGACGGCGAGTTTCTGGCCGTGCTCGGTGCGTCCGGCTGCGGCAAGACCACGCTGCTGCGCCAGATCGCCGGCTTCGACAAGCTCGACGGCGGCGCGATCCGCATCGGCGACCGGCTCGTCTCCTCGTCCGAGCAGCACGTTCCGCCCGAGCATCGCAAGCTCGGCATCGTCTTCCAGTCCTATGCGCTCTGGCCGCATATGACGGTGGCGGAGAACGTCGCCTATGGCCTGACCGTCGCCGGCGTGCGTGATCCCGAGCGGGCTCGCCGCGTCGCGGCGGCGCTCGATCTCGTCGGCCTGAACGGTTTCGCCGAGCGTCGACCGGGCATGCTCTCCGGCGGTCAGCGCCAGCGCGTCGCGCTCGCCCGCTGCCTCGTCACCGAACCCTCGCTCGTTCTGCTCGACGAGCCGCTCGCCAATCTCGACGTGCATCTGCGTGCCTCGATGGAGGAGGAGTTCTCCCGTTTCCATAAGCGCACCGGCACGACCATGGTCTACATCACCCATGATCAGGCCGAGGCGATGGCGCTGGCCGATCGCATCGCCGTGATGGATCGCGGCCGGCTGCTGCAGCTCGCCACGCCCTCGATGCTGTATCGCGAGCCTGCCAACATCACCGTCGCCGGCTTCATCGGCGACGGCATGGTGCTGCCGGCGACCGTGCTGTCGACGCCCCGGGCCGGCCGCTGCAAGGTCAGCGTGCTCGGTGTCGAGGCGGTGGTGCGCTGCCGGCCGGATCAGGCCGTTACCGACCAGGCGAAGCTCTGCCTGCGGGCACGCGATATCGGCATCGCTCCCTCCGGACGGGAGGGGCTTTCGGCCATGGTGGAACGGCTCTCCTATCAGGGCGGCTTCTTCCGGCTCGAGGCACGCCCCGCCGCCAGCAACGACCTCGTGCTGCATCTCGATGCCGCCGAGCCCGCGCCGGCCCAGGCCGGCGATGTGATCCGCATCTCGATCCATGATGGCTGGGTCATCCCCGAAGCCGGGATCATGGACAAAGCCGCATGAGACCGGCCGCATGAAAATCAAGATCCATGGCGGGGTCGGCGAGAAGGGTCGGACCTGTATCGGTATCGAACATGGCGGGACCCGGCTTCTGCTCGATGTCGGCGTCGACACCAGCGCGCCGCGGGGCCCCGACTACTACCCCGTGATCACGCCTGACGAGCTGAAGCGGCTCGATGCGATCATCGTGACCCACGCCCATGAGGACCATGTCGCGGCGCTGGGCTGGTGCCTCACCCACGGCTTTGCCGGCCGCATCCTCATGACCGCAGAAAGCGCCGCCGAAACCGACGCGACGCTCGCGGCTTATGCGACGCCGCAGGAGCGCGCGGTGGCCGCGGAGAGCACGCCCGAGATCATCGCCGCTGGCGAGGATTTCAGGCTCGGCCCGATTGCGATCCGGACCGGCCGCAGTGGGCATGTCGTCGGCGGTGTCTGGTGCCATCTGAGCGCCGAAGGCCGCAGCGTCGGCTACTGCGGCGACGTTGTGCCGGCGAGCCCGGTCTTCGCCATGGATCCTCTGCCGCCTTGCGACCTCTTGCTGATCGACGCCTCCTATGGCGAGGATCGCGTCCCCGCGGCAGAGCGTGGCGCCACCATCTCCCGCTGGCTCGCGGGGCATCCGCAAGGCGCAGTGCTGCCGACGCCACTGTCCGGCCGTTCCATCGAGTTGCTCGGGCTGATCCAGGGGCCGATCGCCATTCATCCGTCGATGAAAGCGGCGTTGGCCGAACAGATTGCGGCCTCCGCCTGGCTGAAGTCGGGCGCGTTTGATCTGTTATCGGCCCGGCTCGCCGACGCTGTTTCATGGCAGGAGGGTCAACCATTGCCGGTGGCTGCGCTACTCTGCGACGACGGTATGGGGCTCGCGGGGCCTTCGAGAGCCGCTCTCGCCCAGGCGCGCCGCGACGGTCACCCGGTCCTGCTGACCGGTCACATCCCGAAAGGCAGCCCCGCAGATGCCATGCGCACAGCGGGGAAGGCCGATTGGTTGCGCTTCCCGACCCATCCGACCTTACCCGAGAACGCCTGTATCGCGGCGGCGAGCGGCGCCCGGCGCGTGCTCGCTCATTCCTGCGATGAGCCGACAGCCCGCGCGCTCGCAGCCGACATTCCCAACCTCGTCGCCGATCTCAAGCCTGGCGACGTCATCGAGGTCTGACCATGCGAATCCTAATCGCCAATGATGACGGTATCGATGCTCCTGGTATCGCACTTCTCCGCCGTGCGGCGGCTCGCGTGGCTTCCGACATCTGGGTGGTTGCGCCGGAACGGAAGTGGACAGCGGCGAGCCACCATCTCTCCTTCGACCGCGATCTGACGCTCACGCGGCGCGAGGAACAACACTATGCGCTCGACGGAACGCCGGCCGATTGCGTCGTCGCGGCGATGACGGTGCTGTTCCGCAACGGCGGCCAGCCGGACCTCGTGCTGTCCGGTGTCAATGACGGGCGCAACGCCGCAGAGGACGCCGCCTATTCCGGCACGCTGTCGATCGCGCGCGAGGCGAGCTTCTGGGATATTCCGGCAATCGGTTTTTCGCGCACCAGGGGCGGCACTTCGGAGGAACAGGACGTGGCTGCGCTGGCCACGTTGATAGAGCAGCTCTGGACAAAGCGCAAAGACTGGGTGCGCGAAGGCGTCTTTCTCAGTGTCAACCTGCCGAAGGCGTTGCCGGCTGAGGCTGAACTCGCCTCCATCGGTCGCGACAAGATCGCCGCAGCTGCCGATATCCAAACGGAAGACGGCAATCGCATCGTCTGGCGCATCCGCCGCGGACGACCTCATAGCCACAGAGCCGGTGACGAGAACAGCCTGATCGATGCAGGCCGTATCGCAATCGTGCGTCATTGCTGGTCTGACGGAGCGCCTCTTCCCCAAAGCTTCGCCATGGGTCTCAACGCCGCCCAGCAGCCTGTTTCGGCAGGAGAATTTCATCCGACCGAAGCAGAATGACTGCCTATAGATCCCGGCACTGCGATGGCCAAAGCCCCACCTAACTCCAAGCCTCTCCCACAGGTGGCTGCCGTGCCGGTGCGGCGCCGGCACGATGGTACGGCGGAGATTTTGCTGGTCACGACCAGGTCAACCAAGCGATGGACGCTTCCAAAAGGTTGGCCCGTCAAGAAGCTCAAGGGATCAGAGGCAGCCGCTAAAGAAGCGTTTGAAGAGGGCGGCGTTGTCGGCCGCATTCGCAAAAAGCCTATAGGACGCTATCTTTATTGGAAGCGTATGGATGGGTATTTCAGCCTTTGTAAGGTTCGTCTCTATGTGTTGAATGTTGCTGCAGAGCACTCCGATTGGCCGGAAAAGGGTGAGCGCTTACGCAGTTGGTTCAAATGGCAAGATGCAGCGGATCTGGTCGAGGAACCTGGGCTACGTAAACTTCTGAAGGGCGTCTGCATTTGAGTGATGATTGGACGCCCGATTGACACAATCGATGCGGCTCACTCTATCGAACGCAGTCTCCGTCGAATGAAAGTTGCACGGATCTGAAAGTACGGTTCACTGCACCTCGTCATCCAGCGTGCAGCGCGCCACGGTCCAGAGATCGGTCATTGGCCGAGCGCGGCCTCTCCATCGGCGACAAAGTGCGGAACTGCGCCCATCGCTCCCGATTGGCATGGCACCTGCGACGCCTTCTTCAAGCACGCAACCGGGCGCGTGAAGGAGATCCAGCGCGTCGCCCGCGTCCATCGCGACCCGTTTGAGCCGATCATGCCGGTTCTCGAAGCCGAAAGCCCGGTCGGGGAATATCGCAAGATCACCGAGGAAATCCTCGCCCTGCTGCCCGATCCGTCGCGCTATCCGCGCCAGGCCGCGGAAGCCGTCCGCTCTTTCCTGATGCTTCGGTTTGGCCTGCATCTCGGGCTTAGACAGAAGAACCTGCGCCAGCTCCTGGTTTGCCCGCGGGGGCAGATCCCGCGCTCAGAACGTCAGCTGGAGGACCTTAAGCGAGGCGAGCTGCGCTGGAGCGACAGGGATGGAGGCTGGGAGGTCCTGATCCCTTCCGTCGCCTTCAAGAACGCGACGTCGTCGTATTTCGGGAGCAAGCCGTTTAGGCTGGTTCTGCCAGATTTCGGCGGGCTCTACGAACAAATTGAAGCCTATGTCACGTGCCACCGCCGCGTGCTGCTGGCTGGCGCCGATGACCCTGGCGCCTTTTTCGTGAAGACGGTCAAGCGGACGAGCTCGGATGCGGCTTACGACCAGACCACCTTCTACGAGCCATGGCGGCTGACGATCCAGCGGGATGGAAGCGGCGGGCGGGGCGGTGCGCGGACGCCTGCGCGTCAGCGCCACGATTCCGTTCGGAACGATGTTTGTTGCCCCGGCCATGCAGGTGTTCATTGCTCGCAATCCGCATCTCATTGTCGATCTGAGCTTCACGGACGGCATAGTCGATCTGCTCGCTGAAAAGACCGACGTCGCCATCCGCATGGGAAACCTGCCGGATAGCGGCCTGATCGCGCGCAAGCTGGGACAGAGCCGGCGCATTGTCTGCGCAGCGCCCCCTTACCTGGAACGCAGGGGCAAGCCCCAGAAGCCCGCCGATCTTGAGCGTCATGACTGCCTGACCTTCAACTTCCGTCGCGCACGGCCGTCATGGCCGTTCCGTCACGAGGATCGGGATCTGGAGCAGCCAGTCATGGGAAGCCTTGTCGTGAACAATGGTGAGACGATGAAGCAGATGACGCTTGCTGGTGCCGGCATCGCGCGGCTCGGGCTGTTTCATGTCGCCGAGGACATCGCGGCAGGCCGGCTAGTGCCTTTTTTAGAGGACTGGCACCCGGGCGATCTGGAATTGGTTCACGCGATCTATGTCGGTGGCGGGCCGGTGCCCCACCGAGTGCGTGCCTTCATCGAACATATGATCGAAACCTTGGCTGGATCGTCGCTCCTGAACGTAGCGTCTTAGCCAGAGGTATCTCGTCGTACTGGCAGGTCTCCGTGACTTGGTGAGAGTTTGCTATATCCGCTTCCGAGCGAGGGCCGAACGTCCGCTGATGGCGCGATGGAGCCGGCCAGTTTTTTCAGCCATCATTCAGCGCAGATGCTCCGGCGTGCCGGCAGCAGCACTCCTGGACTCCGTTGACCTGGGGAGCCGGCGTCACGACTGAGCCAGACGCGATGGCTCCCCTACAAGACCTCGAATCTTCCGACATAAGCGGCCAGCTCATCGGGCGTCCCCTTCGGGAATGCCTGTCTGAGATGGTCGAGGAAGGCCGACACGCGCGCGCTCAGCAGGCGGCGGGTTGGATAGAGCGTCCACAACGTAATCTCCGGTCCTCCCACATCGCCCCAATGGATCAGCTTGCCGTCGCCGAGATCGTGACTGACGAGCGATATCGGAAGGCGCCCAGCACCCACCCCCATTCGCACGGCATCCCGCACCATGATCAGCGATGACAAGCTCAGGACCGGATTGACTGCGACCTCCGACTTACCCTTTGGGGTCTCGATGTTCCAGACTTCGCCTTGGCGGGCAGGGCCACGCACGACGACCGGAACGGCCGATCCATCCAGAGGCCTCCGCAGTTTCGGGCTCGCTACCACCACCAGCCGGTCTCGGAGGAAGACCCGTCCGACGAGGCTTTCATCGGGCTCGGGATTGACCCGGATGACGAGGTCATAGGCCTCCTCGACCATGTCGACAGGTCGGTCCTCGGTCGTGACCTCAAGCCGGACATCCGGATATTTCAGCGCAAAGCCTGCAGCCAGCTTCCCCATCGCGATCTGGGAGAAGAGCAACGGCGCGCTGATCCGCAGCCGGCCTCGGGGGCTGTGTCCCCCTGAGGCGATTGCCGCAGCCGTCTCGCCCAGTTCGGTGAGCAGTTGGCCCGTCCGCTCGAACAGCGCCCGTCCTTCCTCGGTCAGCTTCAGGACGCGAGCCCCGCGCTCAAACAGTCTCAGGTCGAGGCTGGCCTCCAATTCCGCAACACGGCGCGACAGCGTCGCCTTCGGGCGGCCTGCGGCGCGTGAGGCTTTTCCGAACCCTCCGTAACGGGCGACGAGATTGAAATCGGCGAGGGCGAGCAGGTCCATGTGTTTCACCAGTGAGACGGTCTGTCCAGATATGGCGTCTATTGGCGCGGATGTGGATCGCTAAATTCAGGGCAGCCAAACGGCTCAACCCAGGAGTGACCTCCATGACCATTCTCGTAACCGGCGCGACCGGCAATGTCGGCCGTAACGTCGTCGAACAGCTCGTCACCCGTAGCGCCGATGTGCGTGCCCTCGTCCGCGATCCCGCCAAGACCAGATTCCCCGCTGGCGTCGACGTCGTCCAGGGCGACCTTCTCGACGTCGATGCGCTACGCGGCGCCATGTCCGGCGTCTCGACGCTGTTCCTGCTGAACGGGGTCGTCGCCGACGAATTCACTCAGGCGCTGATCGCGCTCAACGTCGCCCGCGAGGCGGGGATCAAGCGGATCGTCTACCTCTCGGTGATCCACAGCGACGTTTACGTGAACGTGCCTCATTTCGCGGGCAAGTTCGGGGTCGAGCGCATGATCGAGCAGATGGGCCTCAACGCCACCATCCTGCGCCCGGCCTATTTCATGGACAACGAGATCACGATCAAGGACGTGGTCACCGGCTACGGCATCTACCCGATGCCGATCGGCAGCAAGGGTCTTGCGATGATCGACGCGCGCGATGTCGGCGAGATCGCCGCGATCGAACTGATCCGTCGCGAGCAGTCGGCCACGCCGCTCCCGCTCACCCGCATCAACCTGGTCGGTCCCGATACGCTGACCGGCGCGAGCGCCGCAGCCATCTGGTCGGATGTCCTCGGCCGCACGATCGCCTTCCCCGGCAACGATATCGCCGCCTTCGAGCAGAACCTGCGCCAGTTCATGCCGAGCTGGATGGCGCTCGACATGGGCCTGATGGCCGAGCGCTTCCTGACCGACGGCATGCTCCCCGACAGTGGTGACGTCGACCGCCTCACCACCCTGCTGGGCAGGCCGCTTCGCTCCTACCGCGACTACGTCGCGCAGATCGCCGGCTGACATCCGCCATTCCGAACAAACCGACAAGGACCATCGTCATGATCTATTCGACCGCCACCGTCCCGGTGAATCCGGAAGGCGAGACCAAACTCACCCGCGCGCAGGTCTGGAAGGGCCTGGAGCTGAAGGCGCGCGATGCGCGCCTGTTCCTTCCGCCCGGCTTGTGCACCCGCTGCGACGTAACGGAGGAAAGCGCGACGCATTTCGTGCGCGAGGCCACCATCGCCGGTGCCGACCTGCGCGAGATCATCACCCTCGAACCACAGAGCAAGGTGACCTTCTTCCAGGCGACCGGCCCGCGCGAAGGCGCGATCATCAACGAGCTGTTCGAGGATGAAGCAGGCGAGCTACAGCTAAAATTCTACTGTTACCTCGGACTGCGCGGCAAGGCGCCGAACGGTCCCGAGGAACACGTCGAACAGGCCCAATTCGACAGCGACAAAGGCTACAAGGCCGCCCTCCTGTCCACGCTCGAGCGCACCCGCGAGATGCTCGCCGAAGGCAAGCTCTGATCCTCGCCTCCCTCATGATCCAGCGAACAGAAGGAGGGCACATGACCGATGTCAGGAGCGGGCACGGTCGGGTCGTGAGGAAAATTGAGCGGCAAACGTCGCGCAATCTGTTCCGGACTTAGGACCGTGCCCATCGTCGCTCTTGTCGACGTCCCTTCCAAGCGACCATGGGGCCGACGACCGCGGTCTCGTTGGGCGCAACCACCAAACCGGCCAGACACTCCTGCACATAAGTGCGCAAGGTGTTCGGCAGCCCATCTCGCCGCGGCAGCCCGGAACCTCAGGAAGCTCGCCAAGCTCCTGCCAAATGGGCCACAGATCGGGGCCACGTGAAAGGCGAAAGCGCTCGCCGGCAAAATCGCAGCTGTTGATCGCCTCGCTCGCAGGCCGATTTTTTCAACGGTTTCCGCCCACAACGGTCCCTGTGACAGCCGCTTTCGGGAAGTCTAACTTGCATTGCCAGGCAGGGTGTAACTGGCCCATTCCGGACGTCTAGAGTCGGATGAGATTTCTTAAAATCGCTGGCTTGGTTGAAGGCGGTCGGGGCGGACGCCGAAATGTGACAGCGCCCATCGATCAGGCCGCGTAGCGCAGCAGTTTCTCGTGCAAGGCCTTGGGGATAGTGATCCCCTCGGCGGCGGTGCGGAGCCGGACTCCGCTGCGCCGCCCGCCCGGCAGGCGCGCGCCCTCCTGTTCGGTGATGGCGCTGAACAGGCGTTCGAGCCGCTCACCTGAGCCGGGACCAGCGATCGCGCCGGTATCGATCGCGACAAAGAACTGGCCAGTGCGCGGCGAACCACCGAGATTGTCGGCGAAGGAGGAGGCATCGATCGAAAGATTGGCGCCGGTCAGCCAGGCTGCGAATATTTCGACGATGAGCGCGAGCCCCGCGCCCTTGTAACCGCCGGCCGGCACCATCGTGCCACCCGCCAGCGCCGCCTGCGGATCGGTCGTGGGATTGCCGGCACTGTCCAGCGCCCAGCCGAGAGGGATCGGCTCGCCGCGTTGCTGGTGAACGACGATCTCGCTCTTGGCGACGACGCTGGACGACTGGTCGAGGACCAGCGGGTCAGCCCCGGCGCGTGGCACCGCAAGCGCGATTGGGTTCGTGCCGAAGACCGGCTTCGTGCCGCCCATCGGCGCAATCGAGGCCGGCGCATTGACGAAGGCGAGAGCGAGCAATCCTTCGCGTCCCAATCGCTCGACATGGTAGCCGACGACGCCGCAATTATAGGAATTGGTCACCGCGAGCGCGGCGATGCCCTGCGCCTTTGCCGCCTCGCACAGGGCGGGCAGGCCGAAATCGATGGCCGGATGGGCGAACCCCCCCTTCGCGTCGACGCGGACCAGGCCGGGCCGGGGGCTATCCAGGACTGGACGAGCCTTGCCGTCGATCTTGCCGACCTTGGCATGTTCGCAATAGGTCGGCAGCCGGGCGAGGCCATGGCTGTGGATGCCCTCTGCCTCGGCCGCGACCACCGAAGCGGTGATCGCGGGTTCATTGCGCGCATCGACGCCGCAGGCGGTCAACACCCGCCGGGTCAGCGCTTCGACGTCGGAGAGGCTGAGATGGACGGCGTCCATTGGCTGATCATCGCTCATGCGACGGCTCCCATCTGCTCGGAGTAGCCATAGAGCGAGACGGCTTTTTCGGGGCTGATCATGCCGTCGGCGAGGTCCTTGGCGATGCGCTGCGGATCGCGCTTCAGCGGATCGCCGAAGCCGCCGCCGCCCGAGGTCTCGATCGTGACGACGTCGCCGCGCTTCAGCGGAATGCCGGAGATCTTCGAGCGCAACGGGATCCGCGATCCATCGGGCCGTGTAATCGTCATGCTGCTGAGCGAGCCAGGCTGGCCGCCATGGACGCCATGCGGCGGGAAGCGGAAGCGCTCGAAATGGGCGCCGAGCTTGCCGGCATCGGATTCCAGCCGCCATTCCCTGACGAGCCCGAGCCCGCCGCGGAATTGCCCGGCGCCGCCCGAATCCGGGATCAGTCCGTATTTCGTGAAGGTGACCGGGTACTTCGCCTCGACCATCTCGATCGGCGCATTGGTGTTGTTGTGCAGCCCGCAGGAGAGCGCGCTTGCACCGTCGCCGCCGGCATGGCCACCCCAGCCGCCGACCTCGATGTCGAAATAGACCTGCCCTTTGCCCTTCCGGCCGATCGTCTGCAGCGCATAGACATAGGAGATCGCGTAGTAGGCCGCTGGAATGCGCTGGGGCGCGATCTCGGCCAGCGCCCCAAAGACGGCGATCGCGATGCGGTGATTGATCACCATGCGCCCCGCGACGGGTGCCGGGAACACGGCATCGACGACGCTGCCCTCGGGCAATGTCACGGTGACGGGCCGGTAGCAGCCGGAATTCGCGGGAATGTCGCCGCCCAGCGCGGCGAGCAGAGCGTAATAGACGGCGGAGCAGGTCATGGCGCGGGTGTTGTTGACCGGGCCGCTGACCTGGGGGCTGGAGCCGGCGAAATTGAGCGCGATGCTGTCACCGGTCTTGACGATTTTCACGGCGAGTCGGATCGGCTCGTCGGATTGGCCGTCATCGTCGACCAGCTCGACGAAGCAGGCCTCGCCATCGGGCAGCGCCTTCAGCCCGGTGCGCATCATCGCCTCGGAGCCGTCGAGGATCGCCGCCATTGCGGCAGCCAGCGAATCCGCGCCGTATTTGCGGGCCATGCGGGCGACGGCGCGCTCGCCGATGCCGAGCGCCGCGATCTGCGCGTTGAGGTCGCCGCGCGTCTCGTCGGGCTGGCGGACATTGTGCAGCAGCATCTCGAAGACGCCAGTGTTGAGCACGCCCTTTTCGACGAGCCGAAGCGGCGGGATTCGGATGCCCTCTTGGAACACCTCGGTCGCGGCGGCGTAGTAGCTGCCGGCGGCGGCGCCGCCGACATCGACATGGTGGCAGAGGGTGCCGACGATGCCGACGCGCCTTCCATCGACGAAGACGGGCCGGAAGGTCTGGATATCCGGCAGGTGCTGGCCCCCGGAATAGGGATCGTTGGTGACGATCACGTCGCCGTCCTGCCATTGGTCGAGCGGGATGAAGCGGTCGAGGATCGTGCGCAGGCAGTCCGACATCGAGTTGAGATGGACGGGGATGCGCGCCGACTGGGCGATGTTGTTGCCTTCCGCGTCGAAGACGGCAGTCGAGAAATCGAGAATCTCGCGCACCACGGTCGAGCGGCTGGTGCGCCAGATCGTGATGCTCATCTCCTCGGACGCCGCGACCAGCGCGTTGCGGATGACCTCGAGGCGGATCGGGTCGATGCCCGGCTGAGGGTTGGACATGGGTTTCGTCATGATCTGGGACCTCAATGGCTGTCGGCGCGGTCGGCGATCAGGGCGCCCGACGCATGGGTCAGGATCGTCCAGCCGGCGGGGAGATAGATCGAGGTGTAGGGCTCCTCGACGATGGCGGGACCAGCGACCGGCGCGGTGCGGCCAATTGCGTCGCGCTTGCGCACCGGCGTCGCGACTGCGCCATGGCGGCCATGGACCCGTCGGGTCGGCGCGGTGTCGTCGACCTTCGTCTCGATGCCTTGCGCGGGCACCGGCTTGGCGAGGCGGCCGACGGCCTTCAGCCGGAGCGCTACGATCTCGACCGGCACCTCCGGCTCATCATAGGAGAAACGCTGGCGATGCAAGGCATGGAAGCCTGCGGTCGCCTTGGCGACGCCCGCAGGTGCGAAATCGGCATCGTCGAGCGCGACGCGCAGATCGAAGGCCTGGCCGGAATAGCGCAGGTCCACCGCCCATTCGAAGCTCTGCGCGGCTTCCGTGACGCCGTCCTCGGTCAGCAATTGCCGCGCTTCCGCGACGAGGCGCTTGGCCTTCTCGCCCAGGCCGGGTGCGAGATCGGCGAAGAGACCGATCTGCGTGGCGCTGAGATCATGGGCGATGTCGGACCAGAGGATGCCCCAGGCTGAGAGCGTCGAGGCATGGGCCGGGAAGATCACGCGACGGATGCCCAGTTCCTCCGCGACCTCGCAGGCATGGACGCCGCCGGCGCCGCCGAAGGAAAGCAGCGCGAAGTCCTCGGGGTCCATGCCCTTTTCGAAGAGCGAAAGACGCGTCGCTGTCGCCAGTGCCGAATTTGCGACGTCGATGACGCCGGCCGCGACCTGGTCGACCGAGAGTTTGAGGCGGCTCGCGATCTCCTGTGCAGCCTTCTGCGCGGCCTGCCGGTCGAGCGGCATTGTACCGCCCATGAAGCTCGCCTCGTCGAGGCGGCCGAGCAGCAGGTTGGCGTCGGTGACAGTGAGCTTCATTCCGCCTTTGCCGTAGCAGGCGGGGCCTGGATCGGCGCCTGCCGAATGCGGGCCGATGCGAAGCCGCCCACCCTCGTCGACCCAGGCGATCGAGCCGCCGCCGGCGCCGATCGTCCGCATCTCGATCATCGGCAGGCGCACGGGCAAACCGTCGACCTCGCCCTCGTTGACCATCGAGATCGCGCCGTCATGCACGACCGAGACGTCGAAGGAGGTGCCCCCCATGTCGACCGCGACGAGATTGGGCTCGTCGAGCTCGGCCGAAAGCCGCTTGGCCGCGGCGGCGCCGCCGCTGGGGCCGGACAACAACAGTCGCGCCGGTTCGCGGCCGGCCTTGGCGAGGCCGGAGACGCCGCCATTCGACTGCACGAGATAGACCTGCGCTTCCGGCAACTCCTCCTTCATGCGGCCGGCGAGCCGGTCGGTATAGCGTTGCACGATCGGCACCAGCATGGCGTTCAGCGCGGTCGTCGACATCCGCTCATATTCGCGGATCTCGGGGGAGATGTCGGAGGCGAGCGTGATCGCGACGCCTGGCAGCAGCTCGGCGAGGATCGCGCCAACGCGCCGCTCATGGGCGGGGTTGGCATAGGCATGCAGCAAGCAGACCGCGACCGATTTTACGCCGGCCTTGGCGAGTTCGGTGGCGACGCGGCGTACGCCAGCCTCGTCGAGCGGCACGGTGATCTCGCCCGCGGCATTGACGCGCTCGCTCACGCCAAAGCAGAAGCGCCGCGCCACCAGCGGCTCGGGCTGAGCGAGCGTGATCGCATAGACATCGGTGCGGCCATGGCGCCCAATCTGCATCACGTCCTCGAAGCCGGCCGTCGTGACGACAGCGCCGAGCGGTAGCTTGCGTTCGAGCACGGCGTTTGTCGCGATGGTCGTGCCGTGCAGCAGATACTGCACCGCCTCCATCGGAAAGCCGAAGCGCTCGGAGGCCTGCCTGATACCGGTCAGCAGGCCGATCGAGGGATCGGCCGGCGTACTCGGCGTCTTGATCTGGTGCATCGCGCCGGAGGTCGCATCGAGAATCTCGATATCGGTGAAGGTGCCGCCGATATCGACGGCGATGCGAATATCCTGATCCATCAGGCAAGGCTCCAGTGTTCCCGCTCGCGGACGGCGAGCGGGTCGGGTGGTCGAAAGGCGGTGTTCGGTTCGAGCTAGTACGTGTTCGGCCGGCTCATTTGACGAAGGTCTTGGCCAGGCCCGAGGTCCGGTCGACCACGAGCACGACGAGAAGGGTGAGCACGACGAGGAGCACGGAGAGCGCCGCCACCAGCGGGTCCGCCTGCTGCTCGACATGGTGATACATCGCGACCGGCAGCGTCTGGATGCGCGGGCCGGTCATGAACAGCGAGAGCACGACCTCGTCGAAGGAGACGAGGAAGCACAGCGCCGTCGTGCCGATCAGTCCCGACTTCATCATCGGCAGGGTGATCCGGCGGAAGACCGTGAAAGGCGAGGCGCCGAGCGTCGAAGCGGCTTCCTCGACAGCGATCGGCAGCGTCGACAGCGCCGTGGCGAGCACGCGCAGCGCATAGGGCAGCGTCACCACGAGATGGGCTGCGACGAGGCCGGGGAAGGTCGCGAGCAGCCCGTAGCGGGCGAAGACGATCAGAATGGCGAGACCGAGCACGATCGTCGGCAGCAAGAGCGGCGCGGTGAAGAGGCTGGAGAGCGCCTCTGCCCCGCGCGGCCTCAGCCGCACCAGCGCGAAGGCCGCAGGCAATGCGATGACGAGACAGAGCACTGTGACCGCGCAGGCGAGGAGCAGGCTGGTCCAGAAGGCGGCAGTCATCTTCCCGTCCAAGAAGATCGCCGGATACCACTTAACGCTCCAGCTCGAAGGCGGGAACATCATATAGCTGTCGCCGGAAAAGGAGATCGGCACAACGACGATCAGCGGCGCCAACAGGAAAGCGAACATCAGGAACGCCAGCAGCTTCAGTGCCGGGGAGACGGGACGTTCATCCATGACCAGCCTCCCTCACAGGATCGCGCGGAGCGCGCGGGTGTAGAGCACGAGCGCGGCGCCGAAGATGACGAGCACCAGGATCGACAGCGAGGCGGCCAGCGGCCAGTTCAGCGTCACGATCGCCTGGTCGTAGATCTCGGTCGCCAGCAGAAAGACGCGCCCGCCGCCGAGCAGTTTCGGCGTGATGAAGGAGGAGACCGCGAGTACGAAGCAGAGCAGGCAGCCGAGCGCGATGCCGGGCATCGTCAGCGGCAGGATGATCCGGCGGAAGATCGTGAAGGGCGGCGCGCCTAGCGTCGATGCGGCCTCCTCGACACGCGGGTCAAGCCGCCCGAAGCCGGCGAGAAGCGCCAGGATCATATAGGGCATCAGGATCTCCGTGAGACCGATGACCACGCCGGTCTTGTTGAACATCAATCGCAGGCGCTCGAGACCGAGGCCACTGACCAGATTGTTGACCAACCCGTTCTCGGAGAGGATCGCGATCCAGCCATAGGTCCTCACCACCGCCGAGGTCAGCAGCGGCGAGATCACCAGCACGAGCAGGATCGTCCTCCAGGTGCCGCTGGAGCGGTGCAGATAGAGCGCGATCGGATAGGAGCAGATCAGCGTCAGCAGAGTGATGCCGAGGCTGACTGTGATGCTGTTGACGATCAGCTCGGCGTAGAAGGTGTCGGCGATGACCTTACCCCAGGTCGCGAGCGAGAAGGCCTCGCGCATCGTACCGGTAGGCTCGACCTCGTAGAACGACATGCGTGCGAGATTGAGCACCGGCGCGAGGAAACCGAAGGCGTTGACCAGCGCGATCGGCGCGATCAGCGCGATGACCAGCGCAAGCCCGTTCCGGCGCGGCTTGGCCACGGCGGCTGGCATGGTGATCGCCGCGCTCACGCCGCCGCCCCGTAGACGAAGACATCCTGCGGCCGCCACGACAGGGCGACTGTCGTCCCCGGCGCGAGCACGGTCTCGCCGCCGCGCGTCGCGAGTTCGACCGAGACGGTCTGCCCGGCGACGTCGATGTCGTATTGCAGGATATCGCCCGCGAAGGTCGCCCGCATGATGGTGCCCGCGACCCCTTCGCCGCCGGTCGGTGCCAGGGCGATGCGATGCGGACGGACCATCACCTCGACTGGGCCCGACAGGTCGCCGGGCGCCGCGAAGCGCTGGCCGCCGAAATCGGCGAAGCCGTCCGTCGCTACGGCCTTCAGGCGGTTGGTACGGCCGACGAAGCTCGCCACGAAGGCGGTCTTCGGGCGCTCGTAGAGATCGACCGGCGTGCCGAGCTGTTCGAGCCGGCCCTGGTTCATGACCACGACTTTGTCGCACATCGTCAACGCCTCGCTCTGGTCATGCGTCACGAAGATCGCGGTGATGCCGAGCCGCCGCTGGATGTCGCGGATCTCGTTGCGCATCTCGTCGCGCAGCTTCGCGTCGAGATTGGAGAGCGGCTCGTCGAAGAGCAGGATCGATGGCCGGATGACGAGCGCACGCGCGAGCGCCACGCGCTGCTGCTGACCGCCCGAGAGCTGGGCCGGCCGGTGCTCTTCCTTGCCGGTCAAATGCACCAAGGCGATCGCTTCCTTCACGCGTTTCGCGATCTCGTCCTTCGGCACCTTGCGCATCTCGAGGCCGAAGGCGACGTTCTTCGCCACGCTCATATGCGGAAACAGCGCGTAGCTCTGAAAGACCAGGCCCATGTCGCGGCGGTGCGTCGCAACCTCGGTGAGGTCCTGCCCGCCGACGACGATGCGTCCCGATGTCGCCGGCACGAGGCCGGCGATCATCCTGAGTGAGGTCGTCTTGCCGCAACCCGAGGGGCCGAGGAAGGCAACGAGCTCGCCCTTGGGGACCTCGAGGTCCAGATTGTCGACCGCCGTGAAGCCGGCATAGCGCTTGGTCAGCCCCCGGATGGAGAGAAAGCCCTGGCCCGGTGCCGTGCTGGTGTCGGTCATGACGGTCTATCCTTCCCGGTTCAGCGGCTCAGCGGGATCACCTTGCGGCGCCACTGCTCCATGATCGGCTCGCGAACCTTGGCGAGAGCGATCCAGTCGATCGGGATAACCTTGTCCATGGACTTGACCGCGGTGCGCGCGATCGCGGCATCCGAGATCTGGGCCTTGGCGTTGGTCGGCGCGTAGAACATGCTTTCGGTGAAGGACTTCTGGGCCTCCGGCGACAACGCGTAGTCGATGAACTTGGCGCCGGCATCCTTGCCGGGGCCGCCGGCGACATAGTTGATCGTGTTGATCTGGAAGACGCTGCCTTCCTGCGGGAGGATCACCTTGAGCTTGCCGCCGGATGCGTCGGCATTGACCTGCGCGCGGGCGTTCCAGCCGGCGCCGGCGGCGGCCTGACCGGAGATGATCACGGGATAGACTTCCGGCTTGGGCTCCCAGGTCTGGACGTTGGGGGCGATCTCCCCGAGCGCTGCGATGCCTTGGTCGACGCTCTTGAGATAGTCGGTGCCGCCGCGCGCCTTGTCCATGATCAGGACGAGCGACAGACCCTGGATATCGGGCATGCCGGGGATCGCGACCTTGCCCTTGAGATCGGGCTTGGCGAGGTCCATCCAGCTCTTGGGCGTCTCCTTCACGACGTCCGAATTATAGAGCATGACGAGATTGTCGAAGGTCACGGCGACGCCATCGACATCGGCGATGCGGGCGTTCGGATAGAGATCGGAGACGTTCTTCGAGACCTTGTCGTCGATCTTGATCAGCAGCTTCTCGTCGGTCGCAGCTTTGGAGACCGAGACGTCCATGATCACAACGTCGGCCTGCGGCGCCGCCTTCTGGGCGCGCAAATTACCGAGCATCTGGGCCGAGTTCGGCAGCGGGAAATAGTCGACCTTGATGCCGGGATTGGCCTTCATGAAGGGCTCGATCACGGCCTTGGTGTAACGCTCCTGGAACAGGCCAGAATAGGCCATGACTGTGACGGTCTGTTGCTGCGCGAGCGTGCCCTGCGCATAGAAGCCGGCTGCCAGCGCGATGGCCATGGTGAGCTTCGTCGATGTCTGCATGTCCGATCCCCTCTGTTGTTGCGCGGGCGGTGCTCCACCCGTCGTCAGGCCTGGTCGATTGATTCCGTGTCTCAGACGCCTCAGGACTTGGCGAGCTTGCCCTCGACCAGAGCGGTCGCGCCGGAAATATCGGGCAGCTTCTCGCCCTTGCGCAGGCGCTCCAGCAGCACGAGTTCGTTTTGCTGCATCTCGATCGCCTTGCGGGCGTAAGCTTCGGCGGTTGCGGTCTTCAGGACCACCACGCCGCTTTCGTCGCAGAGCACCGCGTCACCGGGTTCGATCGTCTGGCCTCCGACACTGACGGGCACGTTGATCGCACCTTCCGTGCCAAGGATCTTGGTGGTGATCGGCGAGGGGCCGCGGCACCACATCGGCATGTCGGTCTTGACGATCTCGGAGAAGTCCGTGGCCGGGCCGTCGATCACGCCCGCGGCGACGCCGGCGTTCTTCATCGCATGGGTAACGACGCCGCCCCAACAGGCATGCTTGGTGTCGCCGCAGCGGTCGATCACCACAATGTCGCCGGGGCGCACCAGCTTCGTCAGATAGTGCAGCGCCGTCGAATCCGCGTGGGGAATTCGGATCGTGACGGCCGTGCCGGCGATGCGCTTGGTCGGCAGCACCGCCCTGATCTCGCGATCGACGAAGCCCGAATGCAGCACATGGCCGATGGTCGCGACCTCGCATTGCTGAAGCAGGGAGACAAGATTGCCGGAGATCCGCGCCGGCATGGGATTGACGGTGAACATGGGAAGGCTCTTTCCGCTCAGGCGATGACGTGATGGTCGGCGACCGGCACCGCCGCACGGACCTTCGCCGTGTAGTCGAAATCGAGCCGGCCGCTGGTCGTGCCGACGCCGTCCGAGGCCTGCGCGGTGACATGGCCCCAGGGATTGATCACCATCGAATGGCCGTAGCAGGCGTTCTTTCCCTGGGCGTGCGTGCCGGTCTGGCCGGTGGCGAGAAACCAGGTCTGCGTTTCGCAGGCCCGTGCCCGTGCCAGCAATTCCCAGTGGTCCTTGCCCGTCATCAGTGTGAAGGCCGCGGGCAGGACGATGACGTCCGCGCCGGCGTCGCGCAGCTTGCGGAAGAGTTCGGGGAAGCGGATGTCGTAGCAGATGGCGCAGCCCACGGTCGTCTCGCCAACCCTGTAGGTCACGACCTCCCGCCCGCGCGAAACCATGTTGGACTCGCGATAGCTGACGCCGCCGGGCGCATCGACGTCGAACAGATGGATCTTGCGGTAATGCGCGATCTGCTTG
Organism: Allobosea sp. UNC402CLCol; assembly: GCF_000745475.1. Classification (GTDB taxonomy): domain Bacteria; phylum Pseudomonadota; class Alphaproteobacteria; order Rhizobiales; family Beijerinckiaceae; genus Allobosea; species Allobosea spartocytisi. Next base: position 41,162 of record NZ_JQJJ01000015.1, on the reverse strand, counting down.
CCGTCGGGCCCGAAGACGATCGTCGCGTTGAAATAGTCATCGCCGTCGCGCTCAGCGACGCTGCCCGCATGAATGGTCACGCCATGCTTCTCGGCTAGGCCTGACATCAGGCGATAGCTCTCGCCGTTCGGGAACGTCTCGGCGCTCGCGCGCATCGCCGCCGCGTTGCCATCGAGAAAGGCGTAGTATTCCGGCAGGACGATGAGATCGGGCTGGTCTTCCGCGACGACCTTCTCGACCATGGCCCGGGCCGTCTTCAGGTTCGCGGACTTGTCGTCCTGCGAGTTCATCTGGATGAGTGAGACCTTCATCGGCATTCTCCCCGCTGTCGGTGCGGCAGGAGAGCAAACCCCCGATGGGCCCGCAAACGCGAAATTCTTGTTCGCCCCGACAAGAATTACTTATGACAGCGCCGTGACCAGGGCGTGCCTGTTGTCGAGGCAGATCGTCAGGACGCCGCGATTTCCGCCGCCATATCGGCGATCAGGGCCGGTAGCGTGTTTCCCGGATTGTCGTTGAAGACGGCATGGAAATGCAGGGGCGGCAGCCTTGCCTCGACATCGAGCACATGCAGCTCGCCGGTATCGAGGAACTCCTGCACCACCGCCTGCGGCAGCACCGCGACGCCGACGCCGTCCCTGACGAGCCGGGTGATGGTGGCAAGCGAATTCGAATTGAACACCCGCACCGTTTCGGTGTCGATCCCAGAAAGCTCGATCGCACGCAGCACCGAATGATGTGGCTGCGAGCCCTTCGAATAGGCGAAGATCGGATAGGCGGTGAGGTCGCCGATGGCGAGCCGGCCGGGCTTCAGCGGCAGTTTGGGCGAGCCGATCCAGAGACAGTCAAAGACGCACAGCTCGATGTTGCGGATATGCGGCGCGACCACCGGCCCCATGATCAGGCCTAGATCGATCTGCCCTTCCTGGATCTGGCGGGCGAGATTCAGGCTGGTGTCGACGTTGAGGTCGATCGCGACGTTCGGATAGGTCTCCTTGACCCGCTCGATCAGGCGCGGCAGCCAAGCATAGACGACGGAATCGACCGTGCCGATCAGCACCGTCCCGCGGACCTGGCCAGCATCGGCGATCGAGCGTTCGAGTTCTGCGACCATACGCATGATCGCCTCCGCCTGCGGCAAGGCTCGCTGGCCATGCGGCGTCAGCCCGACATTGCGCAGGTCGCGCTCGAACAGGCGCACGCCGAGTTCCCGCTCCAGCGTCGCGATGCGATTGGAGACCGCAGCTTGCGTGGTGCAAAGCTTCTCGGCAGCGACCGAGAAGTTCCGCAGCCGTGCGACCCAGACGAAGGTTTCGAGGAATTTGAGGTTCACGCCATGCCACGTCAGCTACGCGCGCCCAGGCGCGAGGGAGCCTGACTTAGCGCTGTTTGGGGAGGGCCGTGAAGTGTCTGCCATCTGTCGAGAGCATCTTCCGCGCTTGACGGCCGATCGAAGAGAGCGCTCAGAGCCTCGTCACATTAAGCAAAACGGCCCAGCAGGCGTCGTCTGGGTCACGGGTTGGCACGATACCAATCAGCGCGGCAATGATGGTATCGAGGCGCCAACCGACATTGCCGTTGCCAGCGCGCAACGTCCGCTTCCTGGCGAGGATTCAACTTCCGCTTCTGGATGGCGCAACGCGCCGGTTTGTTCCGGGCACGAGCTCACTTGTAGCAATCGTCTTTTTGAGGTGTCGCCATTGCGGAATCTGCGATGACAGTTTCGGCTTGGCTCTTCATTCTCGCTGCGGTCGTCTGGACCATATCCTGGAGGAGGAACCGCCATGAAGCTCCGCTGTGTCGATTGCATGGCTGAGCTCGCACCGCGATGGGCATATGAATGCCAGGCCTGCGGCGGCATTCTGGAGCAGGTCGGGAATGACGGCGTTCCACCTTTTTCCTTCGGCGAGGGGCAGACGCCGCTCATTCGCGCCGAGCGACTGGAAAGAGCACTGCCGGGTTTCAAGGGCGAACTCTGGCTGAAGGACGAGACCCGTAACCCAAGCGGCTCCTTCAAGGATCGGTTGATCGCAGCCGCGCTCGGCCGTGCCATCGCCACGGGCGTGCGCGGCGTCGTCTGCGCGTCATCGGGAAATGCCGGAGCGGCGACGGCGGTCTACGCCGCCCGAGCCGGCATGCCGGCGATCGTGGTCGTCCCGGCGCATACGCCGCCAAACAAGGTGACGCAGATTGCGGCGCATGGCGCGGTTCTGCTCCTCGTTGAAGGGAATTACAGCCGCTCCTATGACCTTGCCCGCGCGCTGGCGGAGCGGCATGGCTTCGTCAACCTGACCACGACCTTCATCAATCCTTATGCCGTCGCTGGGCTCACTGCTGTCGGACGCGAACTCTTTGCCCAGCTCGACGGCGTCCCGCCGAGCCATGTCTTGATTCCGACAGGCAGCGGCCCCCTCGTCAAAGGTGTTTGGCAGGGCCTCAAGGAAGCGGGTGCCGTGACGCACCTCGTTGCCGTGCAGGCGGAAGGATGCGCACCAATTGCTCGCGCTTTCGTGGCGGGTGCAGAGCACGTCACGGCGTGGAGCACGCCCGAGACCATCGCCTCCGGTATCAGCGATCCGCTGATCGGCTATGAGCGCGACGGCAGCTATACGCTGCGCCTCGTGAAGGAAAGCGGGGGACTGGTACTGGCGGTCAGCGATGCGCAGCTGCGTGAGGCCATGTTTCGGCTGGCGAGGCTGGAGGGGGTCTATGCCGAGCCGACGGGCGCAAGCTCGGTCGCCGCCCTTCCGCAGCTTCTCGGCGGGGGGCACCTTGCCCCGGGATCGCGCATCGTCTGCCTGATCACGGGGCATGGTTTCAAGGATGGGGGTGCCTTTCAGGAGATGCCCGTCAGGACGCATCGCGTCTTTGATCCAGAAGACACTGCGGCGGTGGCTCGTCTCTGCGAAGCAGCGATCGAGCAGGGCGAGGAGACGAGCCTCTCTCTCGGGCCGGGCGTCCGAGGCCTGGCCTGAATTTTGCTGCCGTATCGTCAGCGACCGAGCCGGTCGCTGACGATACGGCAGAGGAGAGGGCAATGGGCGCTCATGATGACCAGGCACCGGCAGTAGACGGCGATCTTACGGTCGAACGGCGCAGCCTGTTCGGACTCGGCCTCGCTGGTGCAGCTCTGGGCGGTCTCGCGGCGAGCAGTGTCGCGGCGCTCGCGCCGACGCCTGTGGCAGCGCAGACGGTCGCCAAGAGCAAGCTGTACACCATCAAGGAGCGCGGCAAGCTGATCGTCGGAACCGGCAGCACCAACCCGCCCTGGCATTTCCAGGACGCGAGCGGCAAGCTCGCCGGCATGGATATCGACCTCGCCCGGCTACTCGCCAAGAGCCTTTTCGACGATCCGGACAAGGTCGAATTCGTCATCCAGGGTTCGGATGCCCGCATTCCAAGCCTCGTCACCGACAAGGTTGACATCGTCGTGCAATGGATGACCGTGACCCCCGGTCGAGCCCAGCAGGTCGAGTTCACCATTCCCTATTACCGCGAGGGCAACGGCCTGCTGATGCTCGCCAAGGGCGGCAAGTACAAAAGCTATGCCGAGCTCAAGGCGGCTGGCAAGGCGGTGACCATCGGCGGCATGCAAAACGTCTTTCTGGAGGAGTGGATCCACAAGGCCTTGCCCGAGGCCAAGGTCGATGCCTTCGACAGCCCCGATGCGGCCATGCAAGCGCTGAATGCCCGCCGCATCGACGCCTCGATGCAGGATCAGTCCGCTATCCGCTGGCTGATGCAGCAGGCGCCCGACCGCTTCGTCGATTCAGGGTTCGGCTGGATGCCGAATTCCTATGCATCGGCCGTGAAACCTGGCGATCCGATTTGGCTGAATTGGGTCAACACCGTTTACAAGGAGGCGATGATGGGCGTCGACTTCGACACCTTCGCCGCCTCGTACAAGAAGTGGTTTGGCATCGAACTGTCGCTTCCCAAAGTGGGATTTCCGCAGGAATTCGCCTGATCCATCCGGATCCACTGTCTCCCGGCGGCGAGGCCTGACCGGCTTCGCCACGTCGTCCCCGGATCGCAGGCATGATCGATTATCATTTCGACTGGTCCGTGATCACGCGGAACTGGGACAAGTTTACCGACGCGCTGCTTCTAGGGCTTGGGCTGGCCGTCGTCTCGCTGGCGATCGGATCTGTCATCGGGTTGTTGGCGGCCTATGCCCGGCTGTCGCCCCGCAAGTGGCTGTCCTACCTTGTCTGGGCCTATGTCGAGTTTATCCGCTGCACCCCGTTGCTGCTGCTAATCTTCTTCCTCTATTTCGGCCTGCCCGAATTCGACATCACCGTGCTCGACAAGAGCCAGAGCTTCGTTCTGTCGCTGTCGCTCTATGCCGGGGCTTATATGTGCGAGGTCTTCCGCTCCGGCCTGGCCTCGATCCCGAAGCAATATGTCGAGGCGGCGAAGGCCATCGGGCTAAGGCCGCTGCAGCGTCAGCTCTACGTCGTCCTGCCGGTGATGTTCAGGATCACGCTGCCGGCCGTCAGCAATAATCTGATTTCGCTGTTCAAGGACACCTCGCTCGCCGCCGCCATCGCCGTGCCGGAGCTGACCTTCACCGCCCGCCAGATCAATGCCAACACCTTTCGCGTCATGGAGGTTTGGTTGACGGCAAGCGGGCTCTATCTTGTCACGGCCTATGTCATCGCCACCTTGCTGCGCCTGGTCGAGCGCCGTTACGCAGCCATTCGCTGAGGAGCCGGCGGTCATGACCTTCACCCCCGGCACCTTCTGGTTCGAGGCCTGGGCGGCGCGCGAGGCGCTGCTGGTCGGCCTTGGCGTCACGCTCGCCAGTGCGATGTTGAGCATCGTGATGGCCACGGTCTGCGGCATCGCCGTAGGGGTCGCGCTGTCCTATGGCTGGTGGTGGCTCAGCGGCCTGGCACGTCTTTACGTCGACGTGATGCGCGGCATCCCGCTGCTGGTGCTGATCCTATTCACCTATTACGGCCTGGCGCTGTTCGGCATCAATGTGCCGGCATTCTGGGCAGGAGTCGTTGCGCTCGGCGCTTTCGCCACCGCCCATGTTGCCGAGAACTTCCGCGGTGCCGTGCAATCGGTGCCGGCTGGGCAGATGGAGGCGGCCAAGGCGATCGGCCTCACATTCCGCCAGCGACTCGCGTACGTCATCCTGCCCCAGGCCTTTCGCAGGATACTGCCGCCTTGGGTGAACACCGCACTGGAGATCGTCAAGGGCACAACGCTCCTCTCTATCATCGGCGTGATCGAGCTGCTTCTCGCCGCCCAGCAACAGATGGCGCGCAACTATATGATCGTCGATTTCTATCTACTCACGCTGGCGCTCTATCTCGTCATCAATTTCACGCTCGCCCAGCTGGGCGGGGTGCTTGAGCGCCGCTTCTCCTATCTACGCTATTGAAGGCCGCCATGAGCGAACCGCCTCTTCTTCAAGCCACAAATGTCCGCAAGCACTTCGGCAAGGTCGAGGTGCTGAAAGGCATTGATCTCACCATGCGGCAGGGCCAGGTCGTCTCGCTGATAGGGGCTTCTGGGTCCGGCAAGACGACCTTCCTGCGATGCATCAACCTGCTGGAAGAGCACGATGGCGGCGAAATCCTGCTCGATGGCGATCCGATCGGCTACAAGCTGGCCGGAGAGACGCGCAAGCGCCTGAGCGAAACGAAGATCTCCGCCCAAAGAGCCCGAATGGGGATGGTCTTCCAGCAGTTCAACCTGTTCCCCCATCTGACGGCGGCCGAGAACGTGATGCTGGGCCTCGTCAAGGTGCAGGGCAAGCCAAAGGCCGAGGCGACGGACATCGCCAGCCACTGGCTCGGCCGCGTCGGCCTAGGCGAGCGCAAGGACCACTATCCCTATCAGCTCTCGGGAGGGCAGCAGCAGCGCGTCGCTATTGCGCGGGCGGTCGCGATGCAGCCCCGCCTTCTGCTCTTCGACGAAGTGACCTCGGCGCTGGACCCCGAACTCGTCGCCGAAGTTCTCGGGGTCATGCAGGCACTGGCGGAGGCAGGCATGACCATGTTGCTGGTCAGTCACGAAATGCTGTTCGTGCGTGAGGTCTCGCATCACGTGGTCTTTCTTGACCAAGGCCGCGTCGCGCAGGAAGGGCGGCCTGAAGATGTGTTCGATCATCCGGAAAACGAGCGCCTGCGCAGCTTCCTCGGGCGCTTTCACGGGTTATTCGGCCGCTGACATCACTAATAGTCGATGGCCGGATTAAAGATTTTCTGGTGCTGTCAAAAAAAGGCGTCATGGATCCGTACGGTTTATTGGGAACAACCGGCGCGCATTTCATCATGGCCTGGCCAGCCTGGACCGGAGGCCGTTGGCACAGCAGGTGCGGCGAACTGGCGGGCTCGAAGGTGCGAGCGCGGCGGCCGCCCGAAGGTGGGGTGCTGGGCGTCGTCACCTATCACAACCCGGCCTGCGGGACTTCCCGCAACGCGCTGGACCTTATTCGCAATGCGAGCGTCGAGCCGCACGTCGTCGAGTGCCCGAAGACGCCGCCTACGCAGGCGCTGGTGAAGCTGCTGGAATAGTTTCTTGACCGGGCCGGGCGAACCGTCCGGGAAATCCTGCGCGAGGAGGGGACGCTTCTCGCAAACTCGGCCTCAGCGATCCGAACCTTTCCGACGATGCTCTGCTTGATGCGATCGAGGCACATCTCATCTTGATCTACCGCCCGCCGATCGTCGGCGGATTACCAACTGCATGAAGCGCCAACGCCTTCAATGGTATGTGCCGGCGATATGCTCAACGACTATCGCGTCGCGAGCTCCGGAATGTTCGCGAACCCGGCCGGCTATCCCAACATGCAGATATCGCGAGAAGCGACGCTTGAGCCGCGATCTGTGATTGAGCTTTAGAGAGCTCTGCCGGCCATTCCGCTTTCAGCGCAAAAATAGGGCCGGCGAGATCATCGCCGCACCCAATACGATGACGACAAGCGTTCTCAGCCAGACGGCTCGGGTATGGGGCGAAAAGATCCAGGAACTCTTCATGCAAACTGAGCCACGGAACGAACTGAAAGGCGTGGAATTTAGCAACGAAACCTCGCCTCAGGTCAATACTTGCCTGCTCAGTGGAGCAGTATCAACCCGGGGCTCCGGATTGATCAGACCGTCTCCATCGCGAGGCCGCTTACCAGCCCGGTGGATGGAAGAGATGGCAGATCATGCTGCTGGCAATGGAGAGGAGCGCTGAAACGCGTGCGGAAAGCCCCGGCATCCTCCGCATCGGTAAAGCTTATGCGGATCCGCCTGTGGTCGGGCTCCCAAAGAATGCGAGCCTGATGCGGGATATGACGATCAATGAGCCATAGCCCAATCTCGTAGAGGCGCTCGTTTAGCATTGTCACGTCGAGCGGTAGATCGACAGTGAAAGCGCCTTTCAGTCCAATCCGCGTGGTCACGGCGACGGCAGATTGCTGCACGTCGCCCTCCTGCTCGTCAGGTTCCGATGATTTCACGGTACGCATGCCTTTCCGGCGTCTTCAATTGCAAAGCCCACCCGCATAGGGCGTGTTTCCTCACGTGATAGCGATTGAAGTCTGGGGAGCCGTCCTCCCACCAGACCGGTCCACGCTCGCCAAGTGCAACCTTGGCAGAACCGACGAGTGCGCGAGCGGCGTTCAGATTGCCGCGCTCGCGCTTTGCCTCTTTGATAGGCCCGGTGAGCATCCATCCGTTCGGCGACACGTTGATGACGCCAGCGCCTGCCGGCGAAAATACCGGGGTATGCGAGCCTACCATCCATGGCGGGCGTCGAGGACGACCTCGAAGTGCGTTACAAACTCCGGCTTGACCAGCAGAAAGCGATCGTCCTCGGGATAATAGCGGGCGCGGTTATGATCTGCACCGGCGAAGGCCACTATCGCGTCGATCGAATCCCACCAGCTGAGCGTCTCGATCTCTGTCGTGCCATCAGGGAGATCTCGTAGAAGCATTTGGAATCCCAGATTGCCCGGCGTACTGCTGTAGTCGTCTCCGCCAGTCGAGCGGACGTAGTCGACATAGCCTGCGCGATCCCCGGTGCGGATTTTAGATGCCCAGCGTCGCAAGATCGATGCCGTAGTCATTCCACGCCTCCTACCTACTGACGGACGATCGACTAACGAATTGGTCGCGCCAAAGTTCATGCAGATGCGATGCGCGAAACGCGGAGGGCACTTTCTCTGGTTGTCCCATGCGTCGTTCAGAAAAAAAGGCCGGCGTCCCAAAGGGAGCCGGCCAAGGAGAAGCCGTGGCGCTGAGCCGAAAGCTTCGAGGGGAACGGCGGGACCAGGCTCCAGCGGGAGGGGGGCTGGAGGGGTCAACAAGCCGCTCGCCCAATATGGGTCATGCGTCTGGAAGCGCAATCCGCCATTCAGATAACTATGCCATGCGGCAGGCGCGCGTCGACGCACTAGTCCTGTCACAAATCCGGATCGGTCGAGCTGCCACGGAGATCTGCTCTCCGAAGCTGGGAAGCGCGGCTCGGTTCTCAAAAATTCCACGGATATATCAATCTGTTGAGCTAAAATCGTCGGTCGGAGCCGGTTTTCCGGAAGGGCGGCACAACTGAGTCACAGAGCCTCGAGCGATCGCCTCAGAAGCGCTGCGCGCCGAGGTTTGGCTCGGGCAGAGCCCTGCTTCACAATTGCTGCTTGCGGACGATCTCGACAAAGCGGGCTGCCAATCGCGACAGCGGCCGGCTGCGCATGGTCATGAGACAGATCGTGGTGGGGATCTGCGGTTTCAAGGAGAGCTGAGCCAGCCCATCGAAACGCTGCGCTTGCGTCAGAAGGCTGCCGATCAGCGTCACATCCCCAGGCTCCACCAGAAGATGAGCGGCTGAAATGCTGTAGGGAACGGTCATGAACGGGGCGGCAGAAGCTGGATCATAACCGGCGCGTGGTCGCTGGTGTGGTCCCAGCCTCGCGGAGCGCGTCGAACTTCCGCGGATTTCAATCGGGGTGCAAGGGTGGGGCTGAGCAGAATATGGTCGAGGCGAAGTCCCGCGCCGCGTTCGAATGAGTTTCGCCAGTACTTCCAGAACGTATAAATTCGCTCTCTCGGATGAAGATGTCTAACGGTGTCCGTCCAACCCTGATGAATCAGGTCGGCATAGGCCTTCCTAACCTCTGGACGAAAGAGAGCATCATCTCGCCATCGCTCGGGTGCATAAACGTCGAGCTCCGTCGGCATGACATTAAAATCGCCGAGGAGTGCGACCGGTACGTCGTGCGAGAGCAGTTCGTCTGCATAGCTCAGCAACCGGTCAAACCAGCGAAGCTTGTATTCGAACTTGGGTCCAGGGACCGGATTCCCGTTGGGGAGATAGAGACATCCGATCAGTACCCCGTTGACCGCCGCCTCGATGTATCGGCTATGGCTGTCATCAGGATCTCCCGGCAATCCCCGGCGGGTGAGGACTGGCGGTCGGCCCCGTGCGAGGATAGCGACACCATTCCAACTCTTTTGACCGTGCCAAACCGCAGCGTAGCCGGCTTGCTGCAATTCGCGCTCCGGAAAACGATCAGCTGAACATTTCAGCTCTTGTAGACACACAACATCGGGGCAGTCTTGCTTGAGCCACCGGAGAAGAACGGACAACCGGCCATTTATGCCGTTCACATTGTAGGTCGCGATCTTCAATGACGGCTCTCCTCAAACGCGATACCGCCAATCGTCGAAAGTCCTCGATCAGGGCCAACGCGCCGCCAAGCAAGAAGCCGACAACGGCGAACCGAGCCTGCTGATCGCCAGTAGTCACCTCGATCGCTTCCAACCAAACCGGAAACTTGCCCTCGATTTCGCCGTAGCGGGCCGCGCGATCACCGATAGGATCACTCACTCTGCCTCCAGAGGCGCTCGGACTGAGCCGCGATTCTCGCCTGGGTGGGTCCAGCGACGATGGTCGCGCTGGCGTCGGTCCATTTACTCGGTCGCCTCCGACCATCTCCCCTTAGCCTCAGCCGCTGGGATGATTAGCTTGATCGTATCGTCCTGGAGGTCAACGACGAGCGCCAGGTCAAGGTAATGATGGGCTCCGCCCGACTCTGGATCATTCTTCTTGAGCTTGATGAGCTGGCCACTCAGAGCGTCGACGGTCCCGATATGCCCTCCATCGGATCCGATCACGCGCTGGCCTTCCTTGATTTGCTCCACGAACATCATCGCTAGCTCTCCTTCCGAATACCACGGTCGGCAACGGGCAGTCTGGCACCGAGGTTCCAATGGGCTGATGTGGCCATGATTCACATGGCCAGCAGGCCACGGCACCGCGCATCGATTTCGCGCGCCTTGCAGGCGCCAGCCGCAGGCACAAGTCCGATATTTGCGAGCCTCAAGGAACGCTGGCGTTCGCCCAGAAGCGGAGCATCGGTCCCTCATCACCCAAAACTGGATCCTTGGGTGGAAAGCTCAATAGGGCGATCCTCTGTTTCATTGCAGGCGATGGTTCCTCGCGAACGATGTCTCCAGCCTGGCCGGGCGGATACGCACCGACAACGAGGAAATCATCGGACTGCCTGAGGCGCCGATGCCCAGTCCCTGCGGGCAGCAGCAAGACGTCGCCAGCTTCCACCCTGACCTCGCGGCCGCCCTCTCCCCCGAGCACGAGCTCGGCCGACCCCGCTGCTATGCCAAGAACCTCATGGCCCTGGGCGTGGTAGTGGTCGAACTCGTAAATCCCATCTCGCCACTGAGGCGGCCATCCGTTTTCTTGGAAAAGCTTCTCCATGAACGTGGTGAGATCAATGGTCGCCGCAGGATCGAACGCCCTTTCATAAATCAAGGCTGGCAACCTGGGATTGTTGGGAACGAAGCCCCGCGGCTCGAAATGCAAGGCGGTTACTGTCACCCGGGTCATGGTAGCCTCTCCAGAGAAGCTTCCTGAACTCCGGCGCACCATTGGACGTTCCCGCGTCGCGAGCCCGAATTGGGGAAAGCCGCGGATACCAGGATCACGCCCCACCGTCTGTCGACCGTGAGGAAACGCGTTTTGGGCGGTTGGCTTTGGAAAGAGCCAGAAGGGTATCGCGCCAATATGGCCCTAACGGCGAAATGTCTCCCCGTGCGAATGTCGGCGCTTGTTGCCGAGCTCTTACTGGAACGAGCGCGGGACCACAGCGTTCAGTCTCCACTCAGTCAAAGAGTCAAGGAGACATCCGTGGAGAACGAGCACAACCCCGCAGTTGAGAGCCTTCGCCGGGAACAAAAGACGCAACGTAGGGAAGAGCGAGAACTGACACCCGATCAGAAGCTGGACAAGGCGCTCAAGGATACTTTTCCGGCGAGTGACCCTGTTGCCGAGCAGGTTCCGATCACGCCGGGTGCGGCGGAGGAAACGAAATGATCCGGGCTGCATTTTCCAGTCTGGCTGGAGCCTGGATTGCTCGGAACGTCGAGCGAGGCGAAATCCCCGAGAGATTTGCTGTTCCCTTGACGCTGCTGGCGACCAGGTTGCCCACGCCGGTCATGCTTGCCGGGGCGGTGGGCTATGGCTTGTATCGGCTTAATCTGGAAGCCCGGGCTTTGCGCGCAAGGGATATCTCACCGAAGCCTGGCACAGAGAGTGCGGCGCGCGGCGCGACGTCTCGGTCCCGCTGAAATGGCAGAACGTCACGCAAGCCTATCGGAAAACAGGCTGCGGATGTTTAAGCCGCAGATGTCGATGCTTGCATTCGAGGCGCAGCAGGTCGTGTGGCTGCGCGGGATTGAACTCGCAGGGGGTGGTCCAGCCGCGAAACGAGAGGCTGCTCGGATGGTCAACGAAAAAACCGCGGCAAGCCGGCAGGCCGTGTTGAAAGGCCGCATCAGGTACGGCACCGAAGGCATTGTTCGTGGGTATCAGCGCAAGGTCCGGGCAAATGCTCGTCGCCTGTCTCGATAGGCGACTGTGATGAAGTGGATCGCGGTTGCTGGCACATTCGCGGCGGTGTGCTCGACGATCAGTTTCGTGCCTCAGGCCTGGCGGATCGTCAGAACACGCGATACGCAGGCGATCTCTCCGGTGACCTACAGTTTCACCGTCACGGGCTTCGCTCTCTGGACCGTATATGGACTTGGTCTGGGTGAGTGGCCTCTCATTGTCACGAATAGCATCTGTTTTGTTCTTTCCGCTTTCATCTTGGTGATGACGCTTCTACCACGGGGAAAGAAGGATGCCGTGGCGGATCGAATCGATCCATCCTCCTAAGGTCAGGCATGCTACGCTATCTCCGCCGTCGGCTCCCTCGGACATCACCCACTCGATACCGACCGGACCCTGCTCGCGGGCGACATGCCAGCCAAGGAACTCGTTGATAGGGTGCGGGATGATGAACGCTCATTCCCGGTCGTGAATAATGGACCTTGGTGGCGCGAATTCCATCGAAGGCTCAGGCGGGTCCATGTACCTGCGGTCGAGAGGCTTCCGTGGTTTCGTGGAGATTGCCAGGTGCTTCTTCAAATAGAATCTCGAGTTCCAGCGTCGTGAAAAAACCCATCGAGCGCCCGGGCCAGTTCGACGGGGGCCTCCTCCGCCATATGATGCCCGCTGGGAACGGAGGCTCCGCGAACGTCATTGGCCCATCTGCGCCATACCGCGACCACATCGCCATAGAGATGCACCAAGTCATCTCTCTCCGACCAGAGCGCCAGGACCGGGCAATCGAGCTTGCGGGCGTTGGCACGGTCGTCGCGATCATGGTCTGCGTCGATAGTCAAACCTGCCCGATAATCCTCGATCATCGTGTGGACCGTGATCGGATCAGAAATGGCTTCGAGGAAGTCTGCAAAATTTTCCTTGCCCATTTCTGCCGGCGAGCCGCCATACCAGGCTAGGGGATCGGTCCCGATCGCGCGTTCCGGTTTCTCCGGCTGGGCATAAAAAAACCAGTGCCACCAGCGCTGGGCGAACTCCAAACGGCAGCGCTCCAGGGCCTCCAGGATCGGAACACTGTCCAAAACCGCCAGTCTACGAACCCGTGTGGGATGGTCCATCGCCATCCGAAACGCGACATACGAACCTCTGTCGTGTCCCGCGACACCGAAGGAGTCGTGCCCAAGCTGGTTCATCAGCTCGACCAGAGCTTGTGCCTTCGCCCTCTTGGATGAGTTTACATGGTCGGACCGGTCGGCAGGCTTATATGAGCCGCCGAACCCGGGGAGGTCTGGGCAGATCACCGTATGGCGTTCCCGCAGGAGCGTGGCGACTCTGTGCCAAGTCGTATGCGTGCGGGGATGACCGTGGAGAAGCAGAAGCGGTGGGCCGCTTCCGCCAACGCGAAACCGGATCGCTCCTCTCGTCAGCTCGATTGCCGCGAGCTTGAATCCTTCGAACATTCGCTGACCCTCCGCGTGAGGTAACAACGATTATTCCAGAGCGTTGTTCGGTCGCAGTTCCTTCGGGAGCAGAACCCGTTCTTCCACCGTTCGAATGGTAGTCCGCGGCGTTGGAAGCCTCCTCGAGGACCATTCCCTTCAGAAAAACCCATTGTCCTTACATTCGTCGCGAAGGCGACTACGTTAGGCGTCCAGGCCCAGCCATCCACGACGTCGCCGATCCCGGCGCCGAAGGCGAAGGCCGGCAGATGCGCTCCCTCATCACGGCAAGGCAAACCAGATCGCTTCGCTGGAAGGTCGCAACGCCGAAAGCGGATCTTCGAGCGCGGCGGATCTCCCAGAACACCGACGAAATACAGCAGCCTCAGTTCGCGGGTTGCCGGTGTGCCACCCGCTACCGCCACTGTACCAGGACCTCGCTGGTGGAAGCGGCCTCGATTTGCTGGCTGAAGCGGGAAAGGTACAGTTCCATCAGTGCGTCGTGCGTTGCGTCAGATGAGCTGCACAAGGCGTCGATGACCAGTACGACCCGCAGGCCTCGATCGACGGCTCCAAGCACGGTCGCGAGAACACAGACATCGGTCTCGCCGCCGGTGACGATGACCGTATCGATTTCACGCTCCGCCATGAAGTGGTCGAGGCGGCCTTCGCTCCAGGGTGAGTAAACCCTCTTGTCCAGCACATGGGCGGGCGGAACGAACCGCTCAAGAGAGGGCAGGAGGCGGACGGCTTCGACGCCGGCCCTTTCCAAGGTGACCTGCGGCCATCTCCGATAATAGCGCTGCCATGTGCCGCGCCCGTCACCCTCGCGCTCGGCCGGGATGAAGCGGGTGAAGAGAGTCCGTTCCGGGTGAGATCCGCATAATTCCTCGACCGCCGGCAGAACCTTCTGGAGCCAAGGGAAGGCCCAAGGGTAACCCGGCCCGAAAAGTCGCTGCATGTCGACGCAAAGGTGAATGCAGTTCAGGCCGAGCTCGCCATGCACCAGCCCATGGGCCGCCATTGCTCATCCCTTCAAGAAATCTCCGGCGATCAGGTCTTGCGGATCGAACGGGTCATTCCGCTGCGCCGACCGGCGGGCAGGGCATCTCCGGATGATTCTGCTGGGTCCGCTTCATGCTTCGCCGCCGCGAAACTCTCGGTATCGCCGCGTGCGAACGGGGGATGCGCTCCCGTCGGGTGAGGAGACCTCGGGTTTGGACCTGCCCGAGTTTCGTCTGCGGCGCCGGGCTGACCTGGCCGTTGCGCAGTTCGGGTATTTCCAGGCGCTGATGCATGCCCCTGACCCAGGGAGGATTTGCGAGCGTCCCACTGCCTCACCGCTGCAATGAGTTCTGCCAGTTCCTCTGCCTGCGGACTGCCCTCCTTGGCGTCGGACAGACTCTGAATCCGCGCGGCCGCTTCGGTATAGGCTTCCGCTGTCGTTATGCGCATGGGGTTTCCTTCCGCACCCTGCCACTTGGTAACGGCGTCTTCGACCACCCCTCTCGCCGGTTTGCGAAGGTGGGTCACCGCCGCGCCGCTCGTCAGAATCCAATCGCTGCCGGAGCGGCGGATTTCGAATGTCGCCGTCATCTCGTTCGCAAGCTCCCGGAGATTGCGGGATCGCTAAGGTCCGCATGCTCCGGAAGCGGGCGCCCTTCGGTTGCGATGCACCAAAGGGGCATCAGGCTGCCTTTTTGTTCGCCGAGGAGATGCCGATCTTAGACAGAAGCTGATCGGTCTTGGTTTCCTCGCTCAGCGTCTGGTCGAGGAGGGTTACGGCCTGCTTCAGGCCCAACTCATTAGCCCAGGTCTTGAGAGTGCCGTAGCGGGCGATTTCGTAGTGCTCGACGGCCTGAGCGGCGGCGACCAGACCCGCATCGATCGCGGGACTGCCCTCAAACTCTTCGATGATGCTCTTTCCCTCGTCGATGATGCCGAGGATAGCGTCGCAAGTCTTGCCGCGAGGCGCCTTCCCGAGAAGCTCGAACACCTCGGCGAGCCGCTCGACATGGGTTTCGGTTTCGTCTCGATGGGTCTCGAACGCCTTTTTGACCTCCGGCGAAGTGGCTGCGCGCGCCATCTTCGGCAAAGCCTTCAGGATCTGCTTCTCGGCATAATAGATGTCCTTGAGCGTATCGAGAAAGAGGTCGTCGAGCTTCTTGGGTTCAGCGGCCATTGGAGCCTCCTGGCTGGACGTGAAAACCCCTTAACCGCACTGGCCGACTTGGGTTCCAGTCTTCAGCGGGGCGATATTTGCGACCGAAAGATGGAGGCCGGCGTGCTGGCCAGAGGAGCTCTCGCCCTATGAGCGAACGAACATCCCAGGTCACTGTTAGTCCCAGGCGATTGCGATGCGCGAATGGCGATTTGGGGCGCCGGATCCAGATCGCCGCCGCACGGAACCGTGACTCGTCGACAACGATTACTGGCTGTGGCGCTAGGAAAAGGCTCCAGCGGAACACCGTTTCGCTCCGGCCTTGCTGAGCGTGGGCACTCGCGAAGCGAAGAGCGAATGTCGCATCGGGCAAGCCTCGATTGGCTGAACTTCCTGCTGGCGGATCTGCGCGGCGGGCTGGGGCCCTACGTCAATGTCTTCCTGCTTACGGAGGTCGGCTGGGACCAAGCGAAGATCGGAGCCTTGCTCACCGCCAGCGGTCTTATCGGTATTGCCTTTCATGCGCCGATCGGCGCCTTGATCGACGCCACGCGCGCCAAGCGCGGTCTCATGATTGGTGGGGCCTGGCTCCTTGCGCTTCTGGGAACCGCCATTGCGACCTATCCGACGATAGCGGTCGTGTTCGTCGCGGATGTCAGTATGGCGCTTCTGGGGGCCGTCTTTGCGCCCACGATCGCGGCGATCACGCTCGGGCTTTACGGCGCCCGCGACGCTGCTGCGCAGCTCGGGCGCAACGCCGCGTTCGACCGGCTCGGCAACCTGTTCATTGCCACTTTGGCCGCGGTGGTCGGCACGCATTTCGGGCAACGTGGTGTCTTCTACATGCTTCCGCTGTTCGCCGGCCTCTCGATGATCGCCGTTCTTTCAATCCCGGCCGGCGCCCTCGATCATCAGCGCGCTCGCGGCCTCGATGAAGTCATCCCGGAAAATAGCCGGCCGTATCCATGGCGGCAATTGTTCGCCGAACGCCCCTTTACCGTGCTGGCGATCGGTACGGCGCTGTTCCATTTCGCCAATGCGCCGATGCTCGCTCTCGCTAGCCAGAAGCTGGCGCTCGAAGCAAAGGGCTTCGAGTCCGCCGTGACGTCGGCCGCCATCATCGTCGCCCAGCTCGCGACTATCCCGATGGCCTTCCTCGTGATGCGCGCCAACCGGATCGGCGGCAAGCCGTTGCTTATCCTAGCGTTCGCGGCCCTGCCGCTGCGTGGCATCCTGTTCGCCGTGGTCGACGACCCCTATTGGATGATCGCCTTTCAGCTCCTCGACGGAATCGGAGCCGGGCTGTTCGATGTGCTCTTGCCGCTCGTTCTGTACGGCGCCGTCCTGGGCAGCGGTCGCTACAACATGGCGCGCGGAATGCTCGGTACCATTCAAGGGATTGGAGGAGCGTCGAGCTATGCATTCGCAGGCAGCCTGGTCGTTTGGGGTGGTTACAGCATCGCCTTTGCCGTGCTCGCCGGGGTGGGCGTGATCGCTCTCCTCCTCATCCTGATGGCCATGCCGGAGACTGTCTCGAGTATACGTGCGGAATCCCACGTCGAAGAGTTCTGATCCCGAACTTTCGGCTCGGACCGGCGTTGAAAACTCGCCCGCGTTCGCGGGTCGGATGGGCCGGAGAGCAAGGGGATGCGGATCGCGCAAATTGCGCCGCTGGCGGAGTCAGTTCCTCCGCGATTGTATGGCGGCACGGAACGGGTAGCGTCGTGGCTTACCGAGGAACTCGTGCGGCAAGGACATCGGGTCACCTTGTTCGCCTCCGGCGATTCCCAGACCTCGGCCGAACTGGTCGCCTGCGCACCGCAGGGCTTGCGGCTGGCAGGCATCCGAGATCACACGGCCAGCCACCTCGCCATGCTCGCGAAGGTCCGGGAACGGCAGGAGTCATTCGATGTCATTCATTTTCATCTCGATCTGCTCCAGCACGCGATGTTCTCGGACCTGACCCATAAATGCGTAACGACGCTGCATGGTCGCCTGGACTTGCCCGATTTCCTGCCGGTCTATCAGGCCTTCCCGCGGATGCCGCTGATCTCGATTTCGGACGGACAGCGAACACCCATGCCATCCACCGCGAACTGGCTGGCGACGGTCCACCACGGCCTGGGGCCGGGCCTGTGTCCGTTCGAGGCGCGGGGAGGGGACTACCTTGCCTTTCTCGGACGGATCACGCCCGAGAAGCGACCTGACCGCGCGATCGAGATCGCCAAGCGTGCCGGCATGCGTCTGCGGATCGCGGCGAAGGTCGATGCGGTCGACGAGGAATATTTTAGGTCTCAAATCGAGCCGCTGCTTGATCATCCGTTGATCGAGTTCATTGGAGAAATCGACGAGGCGCAGAAGGCCGGTTTTCTCGGAGGCGCCCGGGCTCTCCTGTTTCCGATCGACTGGCCGGAGCCGTTCGGCCTCGTCATGATCGAAGCGATGTCGGCGGGAACTCCCGTGATTGCCTGGCGCAACGGCTCCGTGCCGGAGATCGTTAGAGACGGAGTGTCCGGGATCATCGTCGACTCGATTGCGGAGGCCGTTTCAGCCTGCGAGCGCAGCACCGCCATGGATCGTTCAAAGGTGAGGGCCCATTTCGAGCAGCATTTCACCGCCGAGCGGATGGCCCGCGATTATCTCGAGGCGTTCGGCCGTCTTCTGTCCTCGCCACAAGGTTACACCAAGGCCGCAGAATAGACGCAGAGCCATGAGCCAATCGGGTGAACGAACCGCCGGGCCTCCGACGAGGAGTAACTTGGAATGCATGAGCAGATCGCTGCCTCAAGACAGCCGGAAATTGCCGGACGATCTGAGCCTTCGTCCGATCATGCCCTTGATGCGCATCCCTCGCTCGTCGAGCGTCCGCTGCGGACCTTGAAATCCGGCGACACTTTTGCCGTCCTCGATAGCCACGGCGACATCGGGATCACGCCGGACACCTCCGAGGGCTTGTTCTGCAACGACACCCGGCATCTCTCTCGGCTGGAACTGTTCTTCGAGGACAAGCGCCCCTTGCTCCTCGGCTCGGTAATCCAGGACGACAACACCGCCTTGACGGTGGATCTCGCCAATCCTGAGATTATCCGGAGTGACGGATCAACCGCCATTCCCCGGGACGCCATCGCGATCGAGCGGACGAAGTTCCTTTGGAACGCGGTCTGTTACGAACGGGTCGGGTTGCGCAACTTTGACCGGGTCCCGCATGAGTTCACGCTGTCCTTGTCCTTCGGCGCGGATTTTCGGGATCTTTTTGAAGTTCGCGGTATGAAGCGCGCCCGGCGCGGCGAGACGGAGACGCAGATCGCGTCGGAGGGGGTCCGCTTCGCGTATCGCGGCCTCGACGACAGGGTTAGAAGAACGGTCCTGCGCTTCAAGCCCAACCCATACGAATTGAGGAATGGCCTGGCCTCGTTCCGTTTCCGCCTCGAACCAGGCGAGCGGACCTCGCTTCTCCTGACTGTCGCTTGCGATTTGGTTGAGGCTTCAAGGGGCGATATCCTGCCCATCGGTACCGCGCCCGGCGCGCCGCCGCTGGAGTTCGCCAAGGCCTACCAGAATGCCCGCCGGGGCCTTCGTGCGCTGACGGCTAACGTATCCAAGATCAAGTCGTCGAACGCCCTCTTCACCGACCTGATGAGCCGGTCGACCTCGGATCTCTATACACTCGTGACCCGCGGAGACGACGGGCTCTACCCCTATGCCGGGATTCCCTGGTTCTCCACCATGTTCGGACGGGACGGGATCATTACGGCGATGATGCTCTTGTGGGCCGATCCGGCGGTGGCACGTGGGGTCTTGCTGCATCTGGCGCGGGCGCAGGCCGTAAGCAGCGACCCGGTTGCGGATGCGCAGCCCGGCAAGATCCTTCATGAACGGCGAAGCGGCGAGATGGCCAATCTGGGGGAAGTGCCGTTCGGATTCTACTACGGCTCCGTCGACGCCACGCCACTCTTCGTCATGCTCGCGGGCCAGTATTTCGACCGTACCGGCGATCTCGCGACGATCCAGCGGCTCTGGAAGAACATCGAGGCTGCGCTCCTATGGTGCGACACATACGGAGATCGCGACGGAGACGGTTTCATTGAATACTTTCGCGAGACCGAAAACGGACTCGCCAACCAGGGCTGGAAGGACAGCCATGATTCGATTTCCCATGCGGATGGATCGTTGGCGCGGGGCCCGATCGCGCTCGTCGAGGTTCAGGCCTATGCCTATGCCGCCAAACGGGCGGGGGCCGTCATGGCCCGCGCCCAAGGCTTCGACTTGCGCGCCGACGAGCTGACGCAGCAGGCACTGGTGTTACGTGAGCGCTTCGACCGGGCCTTTTGGTGCGAGGAGATCGGCTCCTATGCGCTGGCGCTCGATGGCGACAAGCGTCCCTGCCGAGTTCGTTCTTCGAATGCGGGACACGCTCTGTTCGGAGGCATCGCGTACCCGGAGCGCGCCGAGCGGATTGCTCGAACTCTCATGAACGAAGGCAGCTTCAGCGGCTGGGGCATCCGGACACTGAATACTGGGGAAGTGCGCTACAATCCGATGTCCTATCACAATGGCTCGGTCTGGCCGCACGACAATGCCTTGATCGCCATCGGCTTGGGTGCCTACGGCTTCAAATTGGAGGCCTCGCGCCTATTCGAAGCCATCTTCAACGTCGCGACCCATCAGGAACAGCAGCGCTTGCCGGAGCTGTTCTGCGGCTTTTTGCGAAAATCGCGCCGCGGGCCGACGGCCTATCCCGTGGCCTGCTCGCCTCAAGCCTGGGCCGCGGCAGCTCCCTTCGCGATGCTGTCCGCCTGCCTCGGCTTAGAGCTTCCTGCGGCGGCAAACGAGGTCAAGCTCGTCGACCCTGTCCTACCGTCTTTCCTCGACGATGTGATTATTCACGAGCTGACCCTAGGCGATTCCCAGTTCGACCTTCGCGTACACCGCCACCAAAGCGATATCACGCTCAACGTCCTGAAGCGCTGGGACGAAAGCAACGCGCGGGTCACGATGATCAAAACGAGATAGCCGCAGCCAGTTCCGGACATCACGCCAGATAGATTTCAAAGCGCCCGATCTCCTCAGAGGAAATCGGGCGCTTCGGCAGGCTCACTCGATCACTTGGATGATCTTGCGCGAGGTCGGCTCCACCAGGACCGTCTTGTCGTTGACGATGGCATAGCGGTACTGGACGCCGACATCTGCCGGGAGCGTATGCAACGTCACCGATGACGGCAGAGCCGCGCCGACGGCGACAGTTTCAGTCACTTTCACCGAAGCCGGCTTTTCCTTCATCACGTAGGTCTTCACTTTGCTCTGCTGGTCCGTCGTGATGGTGGTGGTGGTCGACGTCTGCGCAATTGCCGTTGAGCAGACGAGGCATGCAGCGAGCGATGTTGCGATAAGAGTGCGCATTGAGGTTCTCCCCTTTGGTCCCCCCGCTGGTCCGCTAACCTCGCTGCGTCTCACTTGTTCCGGCTCCCTGTGACGGGCTTGGCCAGGTCGGGAATTCACCCGTACGGATTGCCGCGCTGCGCGTTGGGAAGGTCGCGGTTGAATCGGCGAACCTGATGTGCCGCGGCATGGCACCCTCCGAGGAACCGCCAGCTTGGCAATATCGTTGATCAGCTTGCCAGGGCATATTCCGTCCAACTGCGGAGCCAACCTTCGCCTGGCGGGAGCTGCCGCCGGGAACGCAGAACTTGGTTGCCGACTCCTCCTCTCGATCCGAGCCCGGGTCCGCTCGCGATCCGGTCGTCGAACCTAGTAAGCCGCGGCTGCTCACGTTGCTGGGTCCTGGGCTGATCACGGGCGCGTCCGACGACGATCCCAGCGGTATCGCCACCTATTCGCAGGCAGGGGCTCAGTTCGGCCATGGCGCAAGCTGGTCGCTCGTCCTGACATACCCCTTGATGGTGGCGATCCAGATCATCAGCGCCCGGGTCGGCCGGACGACGGGACGCGGCCTCGCCGGGAATATTGCGCGTTGCTACCCGAGATGGGTGGCCTATGCCGTGACCATCCCTCTGCTGGTGGCCAACATCATCAATATTGGGGCCGACCTCGGCGCGATGGGCGACGCCCTGAAGATGTTGGCCGGAGGTCCCGCCCACATCTACGTCGCATTCTTCGGTGCAATCTGCATCGGCTTGCAGGTTCTGATGGAATACAAGCGCTACGTCGCGGTGCTGAAATGGCTGTCGCTGGTTCTCTTGGCCTATGTCGCAGCGCTGTTCGTCGTGAAGGTCGACTGGCTGACCGTTGCGACGAGCATTGTGCTGCCCAGGCTTTCGTTCGACGCGGACTATCTGTCGATCGTCGTCGCCATTTTCGGGACCACCATCAGCCCGTATCTGTTTTTCTGGCAAGCTTCGCAGGAGGCGGAGGACCTCAAGGAGAAGCCTCGGGAAGAGCCTCTCGTCGAACATCCCGAACAGGCAAAGCCCGCGCGCAAACGGATTCAGCTCGACACGGCGGTCGGCATGGCGATCTCCAACCTAATTGCGCTGGCGATCGTGACGACAACGGCCTCGACCTTGAACCCGGCTGGACTGACGGACATTCAGAGTTCGGTCGATGCGGCCAAAGCCCTGGAGCCGATCGCCGGCTCCTTCGCGAAGGCGATCTTCGCGATCGGCATTCTCGGAACGGGCATCCTGGCGGTGCCGGTTCTGGCGGGTTCGGCAGCCTATGCGATCGGAGAAGCCGCCAAATGGCCCGTCGGCCTCTCCCGGGAGCCGCGAGAGGCGAAGGCTTTCTATCTGGCTGTCTCGGTCGCCACGGCCATCGGCGTCGCTTTGAACTTCACGTCAGTCGACCCGATCAAGGCGCTGGTCTGGAGCGCCATGATCAACGGCGTGGTCGCCGTGCCAATCATGGTGATCCTGATGCTTCTGGCGGCCGATCCGAAGATCATGAAGCAGTTCGTGATCGGGCGGGCTTTGAAAGTGCTCGGGTGGATCGCCACAGCGGCGATGGCCGTGGCGGTCATCGGGATGGCGATCACTGCGATCTGAGCGGCGAGACCAACTTCGTGCACCGCCAATCGCTACCCGCTCACAGGCGAGCGCTGGCTCTCAAATGTAACCACGCCGCCAGGCCCATATATTCCAAAGCCTGACGAGCAGGACAGCGACCGCAATTGCATTCGAAGGGGCCATCCGGGCATCGCCGACGATCTTCGAGAGAGCGACATGGTATCGGTCGCCAGGCCAAGCGTGAGAAGCCGTCTGGCACGGAGACGCCGCGGAAGGTCTTATATACGCCGAGGCGTATCTGACATTTATTTGCTTTGCCGTATACGGCGTACCTAAGGGGCGCGCCGTGGACCAGAGAGCCTGAACGCCTAAGCAAATCGGAGACGCCATCCGCCGGCAGCGCCGCAAGATCGGCTTGAACCAAACGAGCGTCGGGGACCGAACGAAGCTGCGTCAAGCGCCCATCTCGGCTGTAGAGAGTGGCGCGCCCGGGAGGCAGTTCGGAACGCGTTGCGACATTCTTCCCGCGCTTGATCTCGAGTTCATGATCCGTGCCAGGACGAGGGCAAAGCTGGCAGAGATCGAGGACATCTTTTGATCGCCCACTCGGCCGAATATCCCGCTCAATGTCTTCCTGAACGGCCGTCTCGTCGGCGGCTGAACAGGCAATCCAGCGGCGCGATCGATGGCCGTAAAGGCGCGACCTGTTTTAGGGCCGCTGCGGATTTCGTGGGGCCTGCAAATCCGTCGGACTTTTGGGGGCGTCTCGCTGATCGATTTGGCCGGCCTTTTCCTCGCGAAGCGTCTTGGCGTGGTAGATGTTAAAGCCGGTGAAGATCGTAACGATGATCGCGGCCATGGTCACGACAATCAGAAGCGCGCCTTTTGCAGCTTGGCGAGGCGGTGGTGGATGTTCCGGCACGGATCTTCCCCGAATTGTATCGCCGGTAAACGCGGAGCGTCGGAAGCCGTTCCTCTGCAGCAAATGAATCGTCGGCAGCGCCGGACTTTTTCCATCTGGCTCGCGCGATCTTCGATTTGGATGCAGATCCGGCTGGACCGCGCGTTTTAGCGATTGGTTTCGAATTTCTGCGTCTGAACGTTGAGAATTAATGAAAGTTCTTCTAGATTTGTTGCCAAATAAAAACTCTGTAATAAAAGGGTTGAATCGTAAGCTCTCGTCAGAGGCCGAGGAGATTGAAATTGTCAGAAAACAACGGAGCGCTCGGCGACCTGGTCGCGCATATCGTTTCGGCATTTGTCGCGCACAACAGCGTGCCAACGGCTGAGCTTCCGGCGTTGATTGCTAGCACGCACGCTGCGCTGACCGGACTTGGCCAAGCTCCCGCGCCGGTGCTCGAGGAAAAAGCCACTCCGGCAGTGTCGATCAAGAAGTCGATCACCCCCGACTTCTTGATATGCTTGGAGGACGGCAAGCGTTTCAAATCTTTAAAACGGCACCTGCGTACCGCCTTCAACATGTCGCCCGATCAGTATCGTGCGAAATGGAACCTTCCGCCCGACTATCCTATGGTTGCGCCGAACTATGCCGAGGCTCGCTCGCAGCTTGCGAAGAAAATGGGCCTCGGCAATGAGCGTCGGAAGACGGCGCCGGAGCCTGCGACTCCGAAGCGCGGTCGGGTCAAGGCGTCAGCTTGAGGCATTTCAGCCGGCGCGACGGTCGAGTTCGCGCCGGATTTGGTATGCGCGCTAAGTCCACCGGCATCAGTACCCGAAACGCTATCAGATCGAAGCGACGTCGCCGATGTCGACTGATCGCCAGGAATTTTTCGTCGCCGCTGCTTCGGCAGAAGAGGCAATGACCAGACATGGCAATAGCAGCCCGCTCATGACCAGCCGGGTCTGAACCTGCAGTCCAGGCTGTGGTATCGAGATCGACATGGATCAGTTCAGGCCGAATAGGTCATGTAGTGGCTCTAGCCCGAGGGCGCTTACCCTATTCGACAAGATGGTCGCGGCATCACCTCACCCTTGCAATAAGAGTCAAGGAACAAACCCGAACCCAATGGCTTCCTCCAATGAAGGAGAACGCCATGCAAAAGCCACGTGAGAAGCCAACATTGCTCGAAGATGAGCGGCGCTTGGTCACACCAGCGGAAAGCCCGCTCGCTTCTGATTCGATGCAAACCGGCAGGCGAACGAGCGACCGTACCAATGTGCACGACGAAGGCAGCGATGCGAACGATACCCCAGACGGCCTGAGCGAGGCCGAGGAGGCCGTGCGGAAGGCAGCAGAGGATATTCCCGTGGGCAACAGCCCCGAGGGACCGACCGAATCCGTGCCGGTTTTTGATCGCGGAAGCTTGCCACCCAAAGTCTAACAGACGAGTCACCACCGACCCGCCAGCCACCCACAGTGCCGGAGGTGTTTAGAACCGCTGACACAAGCGAAGTTCTTGCGAATGACGACGCCTGTGGCTTCAACTATCTCGGGAGTAACTCCCGAAGCGCAGCGATACCGCGTCAACCTCCTGCTTTTCCCGCAGAAGCAAGCCATGATCCGCATCGGATGAGCGAAAGCGAACCAAGTCGGCGTACATCCTGGCCGTCCTGGTGGCGCCAAATTAATCCCGGCTCCTAACCTCGCCCTTGGGATTCAGATCAACCGTCGAGATGCGGCCATTCACGAGTGCCTTGGCGGTCCATCCCCCATCCGAGGTACGTGCGAGCTCGCGGACATCGGGATAGCCGCTGTCTGCCAACTTTTGCCTCGCCTCATCCTCAGACTGAGCCGGCGCGGGCTGTATGGTCTCTGCCGGCGGCGCATTCTGTGGTGGTCCGGTCGGCGAAATCTGCGCCTGTGCCGAACAGCAAAGCGCAAGGACCAAGACGCTGGCGCGAAAGCACATGTCGCCCTCCTTCAAGTGAGAGGCCAAGGCCCCGATCGCGAGCTACCGGTAGATCCGCGGCTCGCTCCGATCGAAGGCGAAAGAAGCGAGCCGGCTGAGAGGGAATGACGCCGGCTCGCTTCTGGTGGTCACCCTGGCAAGGATTGCACCGCGACCGTCGAAGGGGTGCCGCGACGGCCGCACGCATTGAACTGGTGCGAGAATGTCGGGTTCCTAGGTGGTGAAAATTATTCTCCGCTGTCGCCGTTGGAGGCGCTCTAAACCGAGCAGTGCGGGGATCAAGCCGGGGACGGCGCGCCGGTCCGGTTCGAGGATGACCGCTATTTCGCGACACCGCCGAGAAGATGCCAACTCGACGTGACGACTAACGACCATTCAACCATGCCGACACACATCCCAGTCAGCCGCCCCGACGTACTTCTCCGTTCTTGACGGCCGGAAGCCCGACACGAACTTCGAAGAACGGCGGCTTGCGTGCGAGGCGCGCTTCCTGGGAGATGCCGCTAGCGGGACGCAACGAGGCGCTCGATGGCGTAAGGATGGAATGCGATTGGAAACATCCGTGGAGATACCGCTGTCGCGCAATTGTGCGCGCAGATCGACCGTTGCACGGCGCTTCAATCAAAAATTAGCCTGTCAGTGAACCTACATACTGCGGCAATTGATCGTTCGGGAGCGGAGTGTTACGCCAGCATTCAGAGGGCTGATTGGAGACTCTGATATGCTTCGCGCAGGGCAGTGCGGCTGGTTTTCCCAGGCCGTCCCGGTGCTGCTCCTATCGGCGTCCATGTCCACATCTTCAGACGCGCAAGCTCTCCGCTTTGGCCCAAGCGGCGCCGGTGGTTCTGGAACCTGGGACAACGCGGCTGCGAATTGGTTCGATGGCTCGACGGCTGTGCCATGGGCGAGTGGTGCTGTGGCGCTTTTCGGTGGGACCGCAGGTACCGTGACCGCAAGCGGCACGGTTGCTGCAAGCGGCATCACTTTCAGCACCAGCGGCTACACGATGACCGGCGGCACGTTAGCGCTGAGCGGGATCGCGCCAGTGGTCACTACGAATGCTGGGGTTTCAACGACAATCAATTCGTTGCTAACCGGCCCGTCCGTCCTCGTGAAATCGGGAGCAGGGACGCTTACCCTTGGCAATGCCTCCAATGCCTACACGGGCGGCACCATCGTTTCGCAGGGAAGTTTGGTGTTTGGCGGGAACAGCGCGCTGGGCACCGGAACCGTAACGCTGGGCGACGTCA
Organism: Allobosea sp. UNC402CLCol; assembly: GCF_000745475.1. Taxonomy (GTDB): domain Bacteria; phylum Pseudomonadota; class Alphaproteobacteria; order Rhizobiales; family Beijerinckiaceae; genus Allobosea; species Allobosea spartocytisi. The sequence continues at coordinate 14,642 of NZ_JQJJ01000015.1, read as the reverse complement.
ATACCGGGGCGTCCAACGTCTCGCTGCTGGCGAACTTCCCCAATTTTTCCACCGGACAGACGATCCAGAACAACATCATCGTCAGCGGCTCAGGCAGCGGCACCGTCTCGATCGGTTCGACCTCCTTCAATCCGGGCAGCAACGGAACGATCTATTCCGGCACGATCACCCTGAACCGCGACCTCACCATCATCGGCGGAAATGCTGATCGGACATCGTTTAGCGGGAAGATCAGCGGAACGGGCAACATCACCGTCACCGGCAACAGGGTCACGCTTAGCAGCAACGCCAACGATTTCGTCGGCACCCTGACGATCACACCCGGCAATGTCCTGCAATTGGACAGGGCCGGCGTCCTGCCAGGTACCGCCACACTGAACATTCTCGGCGGCGGCGTGCTTCAATTCGCCAACAACAGCGACCTGACAATCGACGGTCTCAATGGTTCGCAGACCGCCGTCATGCGCATCATTACCGGCGGCCCGCCGAAGCTTGCGGTCGGAGCCTCGAGCGGATCGGGCGTCTATGCCGGGCAAATCGGGAATGTCATCTCGTCCTTCACCAAACTGGGCGGCGGCGCGCAGGTCCTCTCCGGCGCGAACACGTATCTCGGTGTCACGAGAATTTCAGGTGGGCTTCTCAGCACGCAGCTCCTTGCAAACGGCGGCGTGGCCAGCGGCATCGGCGCGTCCAGCAACGCCGCCGCCAATCTCGTTCTGGACGGGGGCAGGTTGCAATATACCGGGGCCGGCGCGAATACGGACCGGCAATTCACGCTGACCACGAATGGTGGCGGCCTCGATGCCTCTGGCTCCGGAGCGGTGAACTTCACCAGCACGGCGGCGATCGCGCTGGGCGGTGCAGGACCACGCACCTTAGCTCTAGCGGGGAGCAGCACCGCAGCCAACACGCTCAACGCCGTATTGGGCGACAGCGGCGGCTCATCCTCGCTGCTCAAGACCGGGATCGGCCGATGGGTGTTGACCGGGAATCAGAGCTATGCGGGCGAAACCACCATCGCCCAGGGTACACTCGCCCTGTCGGGTGCTGCATCGGTTGCGAACTCCGCCAGGGTGGTCGCAGACGGCACGTTCGACATCTCCGCCGTGACGCCGGCCAGCGCAAGCATCCGCAGTCTTGCCGGCAACGGCAGTGTCGCTCTCGGAACCAAGACGCTAACCGTGACCAATGCCAATGATACGTTCGCCGGTTCGATCACGGATATTGGCGGCCTGACCGTCTCGGCCGGTACACAGACGCTCACCGGCATGAGCAACTACACCGGCACCACGACCGCAAACGGCACTGGCAACTTGCAGATCCTGAACGGCGGTCAGGTCACCGGCACGAGCAGCACGATACTGGACGGGGTGAACGCGAAGGTCACGGCAACGGTGAGCGGGACTGGTTCGCTCCTGCAGACCGGGACGCTGTTTGTCGGCGGCAACAGCGGAAGCGATGCCACCTTGAACGTCCTGAACGGAGGCGTTGTCAGGAGGACGACTTTCGGCACGACCTTCATTGCGGGTTCCGGTGGAAAGACCGCGACCATCAACGTCGACGGCACGGGGTCGCTTCTCGATCTTAACGGCGCACTCAACGTCGCCACCGCCGCTATGGCTTCGAGCGGGTTTCTGAACATCACCAATGGCGGCGTCGTCCGGAGCACCGCCGGATCGGTCGGAACCATTTTTGCGGGGACCGGCAAAAGATCGTTGGCGGTCTCGGGGACGGGATCGAGCTGGACGATGACCGGGGCGCTCACTCTGCAGAGCGATGCATCGATGTCGGTCCTCAACGGCGGCGCGGTGAACGCAGCGACATCAACGATTGGCTCGTCATTGAGCGGCGGCCCCTCCAATCTTCTGGTTTCCGGCACCGGCTCTACTTTTTCCGTCACCGGTAATCAGGTGGTGGGCGCGACCAGCGGCAGCGGTATCGTCACGCTGGCGGACGGCGCGCGGATGACCGTTGGCGGCCAGCTCACCCTGGCGAGCTCGGCCGGAGCAGCCGGTGTGCTCAACATCGGCAGTGGGGAGGGCCAAGCCGCCACCGGCGCGGGCATGCTCGATGCCGCGACGTTGGCATTCGGCCCGGGGACGGGGCGGCTCAACTTCAACCATACCGACGCGGGGTATGTGTTTAACACCTCCGTGACCGGTAACGGCGCCATCAATCACAATGGCCCGGGCACGACCATCTGGACCAGCGACAGTTCAGGCTTTACCGGTCCGACGACCGTTTCCAACGGCTCGTTCATCGTCAACGGCTCGCTATCGGGCTCGGCACTGACGGTCCAGTCCGGCGCACGGCTCGGCGGCAGCGGCACCGTTGGTGCGAGCACACTGGCAAGCGGCAGCCGGATTACGCCCGGCAACTCGATCGGCACGCTCACCATCAATGGCGCCTATGTGCAGGGCGCCGGCTCGGTCTACGAGGTCGAGCTCGATCCCAAGACGGTGACCTCCGACCTGATCCGCGTCAACGGCCAGGCCACGCTTGCGACGGGCGCCACCCTCTCGATCGTGAACTACACCGGCGGCGGCTTTGTTGCCGGCCAGCGCTATACCATCCTGACGTCGACCGGGCTGACCGGCAATTATGGTAGCGATGACTACGTCATCGGCCCGCTGCTGAGTCTGCGTAAAGGGACCGACGCCTTCAACGCCTATCTGGCGGTGATCCAGACGGGCACGGCGGCTGGGGCCGGCACGACGCCGAACGAGGTCCAGGTTGGTGACAGCGTCGACAGCTTGCCCGCTGGCAATGCTGTTCAGACCGGCGTGTATAATCAAGCGAGCCTCGACGCGGTGCGCGGCGCCCTCGGGCAGCTTGGCGGCGAGATCTATGCTTCGACCAAGAGCGCGCTGATCAATGAGAGCTGGTTGCTGCGCTCGGCCGTCAATGACCGCCTGCGCTCGGCCTTCGGAGCTGTGGGGGCCGCGCCGATGGCAACGATGAACTACGGCTTCACCGCTGACCTCGCCCCTTCGGTGACAGGCCCGATGCCGCGGCTCATGCCCTCCGATCGCTTTGCGGCCTGGGGCCAGGGCTATGGTTCCTGGAGCCGTCATGATGGCGATGGAAACAGCAGCCCGTTGAAGCACTCGACCGGCGGCTTTGTGCTGGGTGCCGATGTCGCTGCCTTTGAGACCCTGCGCCTCGGTGTCGTCGCCGGCTACAGCCGCACCACTGTCAACGTGGATCGGCGGCTCTCTTCCAGCGAGAGCGACAATTATCATCTCGGCCTCTACGGCGGCGGGCAGTGGGGACCGCTCGGCCTGCGCCTGGGAGCAAGCTACACCTGGCATGACATTGAGACCCGGCGCAGCGTGGTCGCGGCGGGGCTCGGCACCAGCCTGCGCGCCGATCACGACGCTGGCACCGCTCAGGTCTTCGGCGAGCTCGGCTATCGGATCGATCTCGGCCCGGTGGCGTTCGAGCCCTTCGCCGGCCTTGCTTACGTCAGCCTGCGCAGCGACGGCCTCAGCGAGGTCGGCGGCGCCGCAGCCCTGTCCGGCACGAGCGACGACACCAGCCTGGGCTACTCGACGCTCGGCCTGCGGGCTTCCACGAGCACCCGGATCCAGGGCATGGACTTGAGCCTGCGTGGCGCGCTCGGCTGGCGCCACGCTTTTGGCGATGTCGATCCGAAGGCGACGCTCGCCTTCGCCGGCAGCATCCCCTTCACGATCACGGGCGCTCCCATCGCCAGGAACGCCGCCCTGGTCGAAGCCGGGCTGGACCTCGCGATCAGCGCCAATGCCAGCCTGGGTGTGACCTATGCCGGCCAGCTCGCCGAGGACATCCAGGATCACGCCTTCAAGGCAAACCTCGCCGTCAGGTTCTGAGGGCAAGACGCTGGCGCGACGCAAGCCTGCCAGCGGCTCTTTCGGGAAGGCCGGCAAAGGTCAGCTTGCCACCCATCTCGGCCATGGTGCGCCCATTTCGGCTGCCCGTCGGCGTTGCGCCAAAGGCGGGCGCGGAACTCTTCCGCGTCAGCGACCGTTGGAATCTGCGACCTTGCCCTTGAACAGGAGGATACTATGGCAGTTGAGGACGATGTTGAACGCGTTACGAAGCGGGCTGCCGAAATGGTTTCCGAAGGACCGGATGAAGCTCGGGAAGCCGGGCCTGAAATCGTTTCGAACCTCAAGTCCGTGGGGATCGACACCGATCGTATGAGCGAGGCAGCAGGTGAGCGGGTTAGCGAGTTACAGAGACTGGTCATCGAAGAGGTAAGGGCACAGCCGATGCGTGCCTTGGCCTGGGCTGCTGCCATAGGGCTGGTTGTCGGCTTTTGGGCGGCAAAATAGGCCGTGGGACGGCCGCTGACTCACCTCGCCGCGAGCGCCAGCCGGAGCTTGGGCGCCACCTTGCAGTCTATGGTCTCTGGACCATCATCAGGCCATTGCACTACGCAGGATGCCGGGTCGTGGTCTCGATGCGCCGCGACGCAGGGATTCAACCGGCATAGCTCGCGGCTCAGAAAACAAACCCGTTCCGAACGCCAGGCCTCTTTCGGGGGTAAATGCGCCGAAGGCGGCCGGTCCGCCGCATCTGCGCCTTCCCTTCTCATTTCCCGTGATGCGTGACGGCTTCGATCTTGTTCCCGTCCGGATCGAGGACGAAGGCGCCATAATAGTTGGGGTCGTATTCCGGCCGAAGACCGGGTGCGCCAGCGTCCGACCCGCCGTGCAACAAGGCGACGCGATGAAACTCGTCGACCTTGCTTCGGCCGCCGGCTTCAAAGGCGATATGGACGCCGTTCCCTGCGGAAGCGGGCTTGCCGTTGACGGGTGTCTCCAAGCTGAAGAGGACGGTGGACACGCCGTAATCCGCGGAGTCCTGCGACGCCTTGAGGAGGCCCAGTCCGCGTACCCCGAGCACGGCGTCATAAAACTTCCTGCTCCGGGCGACGTCATTGGTGCCGAGCGAGACATGATGGATCATGACGATGCCTCGACGTCCGCGAGAGGTCCGATCGCCGGGGCGTTCAGGACGCTGCCGTCCGGCGCGAAGTGCGATCCGTGGCAGGGGCAGTCCCAGCATTCCTCAAACGAGTTCCAGTGGAGGTGGCAGCCGAGATGCGTGCACGCAGCCGACTTCTCGATGACATCGCCCTTCTCGGTCCGGTAGGCCGCGATCTTGCTGATTCCGCGCCTGACGATCGCGCCTTGCCCCGGCTTGAGCTCGTCGATGGAGGACAACTCTCCCGGGGCGAGATATTCGGTGAAGTTCTTCACTGCCGTGATGTTCTCGCTCACATAGGTCGAAGCTGCCTTGATGGGCTTACGGTCGGGATCGTAAACCGCGGCGAACTCGCTCTCCCGACCCAGAATCAGGTCCGGGATCAGCAGGCTGGCAACGACGCCATGGGTGATGCCTTGCCCGGAGTCGCCCGTCGAGACGAAGACGCGAATGCTACCAGCCTCCCGCCCGATGAAGCCGCAATAGTCGAGCGTGTCCATGACCTGGCCAGACCAGCGATAGCGCTCGGGACCGAGATCCGGGATGATGGTCTTGGCCCAGGAGGTGAGAGCGGCGAAACGTGCGTCGGCGTCGTCGGCCTCGCCCGTCTTATGGTCTTCGCCACCGACGATCACGATGTCATTGCCGTCCTCGCCGGACGTGAGGCGGACGTAGTGATAGGGATCCTGGGTGTCCCAGTAGAGGGCGTCGTCGAGCTTCCCGGACTCGATCTCAAAACCCATCGCATAGGTCCGATAGGGCGCCTGCTTCGTGTGCAGGGCAACCAGGTCATGGATCGGGGAATTCGTCGCGATCACGGCATGGCCGGCCGTGACCGTTTGGCCCGACTCCAGCTTCAGCTCGACTCGGTCGTCCTTCTCGTTCACCTCGACGACGGCCGTGCCGGGATGGAGACGCGCGCCCTTCGCGCTCAGCGCCTTGGCTACGCCCCGTAGATACTTCAAAGGGTGGAAGGTCGCCTGATCCGGATACCGCAGAAATGGACGGTCCTCCAGCGTGCGCAGGGGCAAGCCCTTTGCGCGCTCGACCGTGACGCCGATTTTTCCTGCCGCTGAAACTTCGTCATCAAGGACGCTCTCCTCGCTTTCGGGATCGAGAAAAAGGATCCCGTCGAGTCGCCTGAACTCGCAGTCGATTCCGAGCTCTTCCTGGATGGCCTCGATGCGATCGACGGCCGCGCTCTGGCTGGCCTGGAAGCCCCGCGCCAGCTCTTGGCCGCGCATCGATAGCAATTCGGCGAGGGAGTCGTCGCAGATGGGAGCCAGGTGGGCTGTCGTACGCGCCGTCATGCCACCGGCGATCTCGCCTCGATCGAGAACGACGACGGACAGGCCGCGCTCCGCCAGCTCATAGGCAATGGACAGGCCCGCGATTCCGGAGCCGACGATGGCGACATCGGCGGAATGGTCCGATCGAAGAGGCTCAGCCTTGGGCGCTACCTCAACATCCATCCAGACCGAACGGCTTCGTTCGCGTTTCCCATTCATGGCAGACCTCCGCGGTGGTCTGCGTGCAACGTCTTCGGATCGAATATGTTCGAACCGTTCTGAATTGTACGTCTGCGCAAGTGCTTAGGGCCTTAAGCCCGCTTGGATTGATTCCTGCGGGAGATCGTCCGGCATTTCTGGGGTAGTCGCACCCGACCTTCCCCAGGGGCGCGGAAAACTCATCGAGAGCATGAGCGAGCGCCTCGGGGCCTTCCTCCGCTATACGATTTCAGCACGAGATCGATGCGCCGCGAACGTCGTCGCCCATCACTTCCAGACAGCGACAACATCACCATAAAGACCATAAAGCTCGGGCAGGTCATCTCGCTCTGACCAGAGAGCCAGAAGCGGACAGTGAAGCTTGCGATCTTGGGCAAGGTCCTCGCGATCATGATCGACGTCGACGGCTAAGCCGGCACCGTAATCCTCGAGCGTGGCGCGATGGTGCCGAGGTCCGAAACAGCGCGATCGAAGTCCGCAAAGTTCTCCTGGCCCATCGTTTCAGGCGCCCTCTGTCTGCGCCGACCTAGGTCAGCTCAGTTGATAGAAGTGCTAGGGCTGTGAACCATTCGGCTCCGCCAGCGTGTCGACCAGATCGATGACGCGCCGGCGAGGGAGATTATTTAAGCGTCGCGAAATCGAACGAGCACTCGCCAACGATCCGCTCTCCACCAATTCGTTCGCCAGAACTCTGCGCCGCGGTTCAGGCCACCGCGCGGCGCCACCAGGGCCAGATATGCCAGAGGCCGAGCAGGATCGCGGTCACCGCCACCGCGCTCGAGAGGGCCAACCGGGCGTCGTCGACGATCTTGGAAACGACAAGGTAGGTGTCCGTGGCGAGGCCCAGCGCAAGAAAGACGGTTGCGATCAGAAGCAGGCGGCTTGCCAGGCGATGGAATTCCGGCTCGTTGCGACCGGCATATACAAGGCGGTGATATGTTGCGGGTGCAATGAGGAGCGCTGTCGAAAGTGCAATCAAGGCCAAGGCAGCACCGTGCGTCATCTTCAGATTTGACGACATTTGCTGGAAGCCATTCGTAAGTACGATAGCAAGCTGAAATCCCAGGAGCGCCTGGGCTCCAGGGAGGACGACACGAGCTTCCGTTAAAACGTAGTCGATCTTGGCATCGAGAGGGGTTTTCTTGTCGGAGGTCGACATTTCTTCATCCTCATGCGGATGGTGGAAGAGAAGGGGCCCGAACCAAATTGCCAGCGGCACCACGGCGCCCAGAAAAGCGCCGCCGACCCCGACGGCAAGGCCGCCGATCCGCTTTCCCGCGATTCCCAAATCGAGTCCGATCGCGATGGCGAAGACCGGCAGCGTGGATAGGGACACACGGGTGAGAAATCGGATGAAGTGGTGACTGGCTTCGCCATCTTCGGCAATTCGATGATGGGCGCTTGGAGTAATGAGCAACCCCACCACGACTATGATCAAGCCGAGAACGGCGACCTCGATCGTCTTCTCAGCGCTCGAAATGGTCGGGAAACCGTCCTGGAATGGCGCCTGGAACTGGAAGCCCAAGAGAATCTGCGCGCCCAGCATCAGCATGCGGGACTCGTCGAGCGCGGTCTTAGTGCGATCTGCGAGCGCCATGCGGCCTATGCCTCCGGCGCCCGATCGATGGCGTGCAGCAGGTTCTCGATCGCGATCCCGAGGATCTCTCCAACCACGACGTCACTGAGCCAATGAGCCAGCAAGAAGACCCGGGTCATCGCGAGGGACGTCGTCAGGCCCCAGATCAGAACCCGGTGACGCGGGGCCAGCCGGCAGAGGGCGGAAGCGAGGGCTCCCATGTGGACCGCATGTCCCGACGGAAATGCATCGAACGCCTTTCCAGAGCGCGGGATGCCATGGCGATTCCCGTGGATTTCGCAGCGATCCGGTCGCTCCTGATCGACGATCCCCTTCAGGAGATGAGGCAGGATCGCCGTCGTCACCATCGTCAATAAAATATGGTTGGCTCGGCTGATCCGGAGTTTTGCGCCGCCGCGCGAGAGCAGCCAATAGAGCGATACGGCCGGAAGGAGCAGGCGCTCATCCGCTCCGAGGGTCAGCCATTGCAACGGTCTTTCGAACCGTCGGGATCTGTTGCGCGCGATGAGCCTGGCTACTCGGCGATCGAGATCGAGAGCTGAAAGTCGCAAATGCTTCATGTCATCTACCTCGATGGAGCGTGAACGAAGCTGAGGGGAGTTTGTTCGACCTGTCGCCAAGAAGAGGGCGCAGGTGGGCAAGAGGGACGACGCCTCCCGCTCAAACCGGTACCGCGGTTCCGTTGCGGGTGATGCCCCGGCGATAGGAGGATCTGTCTAAGCTCGGATCGCCCGGCCAGCGCCACTGTGCCAGAATCTCGCTTCTGGAGGCCGCGACTTGCTGGCTGACGCGAGAAAGGTACAGTTATGTCAGTGCGTCGTGCGTTGCGTCAGCTGAGCTGCACAAGGCGTCGGCTATCTCAGCCACTCCGCGACTACGGTCGAGCTTTATCTCCAGGAGAGATTCACCTTCCGCATTTACCTCGGAGGCCGCCGTCGCGCTGACGCCGCGCAATCCGTGAGCGGCGAGATGGAGCATCGGGTCGTCAGTCGATTTCGTCGTCGAGCCGGGCGCGCGCCGTTTCAGCCCCGGCCCACCTGTTCAGCCCTCCGCCTCGGCCGGCACCAGGCGAGCTGTCGATGGCCTGTCGAACCCTGGTTCGGACGCCATGCCGCCGTCCGCCCCATAGGAGGTGCACTTCGGGCGCCGGCGCTCCAGGATATTTCAATCGTTTCGGACTGCTTTAGGGATCGAATCCGGCGCGGCGACCGTCCAGGAATTCGTCCAGATTTCGGTCAGGACGCGACCGCGCGATTTCAAGAACACGCGCAGCTCTGTGCTCTCACCCGCTGGCAAGTTCACGTCGACAATGACACGAAAGCCCTTCGTGATCGGGTTGGGATCGAGGATCGTGCCCAGGATGGCGCCGGCCGTCGTCGAGGCGACAACCTCGACCCTCTTGGCGTCTGACAGATAAAAGGCAAGGTCTCCATCGGCAAAATCGATAATGAAGCGCTTCTTTCCGATGCCATTGGCTGAGCTTTCTAAGCTGTCGCCTCCGTCGAAGCTGTTCTTGACTTGGCCGTAGGGATGGAGCGCCCCGGTCGTCGATAGGGCCGATAGACGATAGCTGAATACGGTCGCCTTGCCGGCAGGCAACGGCGTGCTCGGTGTCCAGCAGGCGACGATGTTGTCGAAGGCTTCGTTGTCCGTCGGTATTTCGATCAGCTCGAGCCGCCCGTCTCCCCAATTCCCTTCCGGCTCGATCCAGTAACCCGGTCTTGCATGGTACCGGGCCTCTAGATCCTGATAATGCTCGAAGTTGCGGTCGCGCTGCATCAGGCCAAAGCCCCGCAGGTTCCGGTCCGCAAAGCTCGAAATCCGCAAGGCCTTTGGATTGTGGATCGGACGCCAGGCCCATTCGCCGGATTCGATCCTGAACATGAGGCCATCCGAATCGTGGATTTCCGGCCGAAAATCCGTCCGCCGGCTCAGGTCGCCTTCGCCCGCGAGGAACATCGATGTCAGGGGCGCCACCCCCAGGCGAGCAATCTCCCTGCGCGGCATGATCGTCGCGGTCACCTGCACGCTCGTCTGCTTGCCTGGAGTGACGACATAGCGGAACGCTCCCGCCACCGACCGCGAGTCCAGCAGGCCGTAGATCGTGAGTTCCGTACTATCACGCGACGGCTCCTCCAGCCACAGCGCCCGAAAGAACGGAAACTCCTCCGGTCGCTCGCCGCCAACGTCGATGGCCAGCGAGCGAGCCGACAAGCCGTAACGATGCCCCCGACCGAGAAAGCGAAAATAGCTCGCGCCGATGAAGGAGATGAGTTCGTCCTGAACGTTCGGATCATTCAGCGTGGTGGTCACGGCAAAGCCGGCAAATCCCAGCGAGGGCGACAGCTGCTTGGGAACCGGGACCTTGCCGTATTCGAACAGGCCTGTCGTAAAGGGGATCGGGATCGCAGTGCCGTTCTTGATGATGTGGACCTGCACCGGCTTGGTGTGAAGAAAGCCGAGATGGAAGAGGAGGAGTCGGTAATCGGAAGCGCCATCGCGCCAGAATGCCCTGTCCCGCCGAAAGCGAATTTCGCGATAGCTGTCATAGGAGAGTTTCGTCAGCTCCTGCGGGATTGCTGCCGCTTCGGCATCGAAAGGCCGCTCGGCAAGGGCCTTTGCCCGACCAATGACGTCTTCGTAGCCGAAGCGATTTTGGCTGGTCTGGTCGGCAAGGGCGGTGGAGCCTTTAGATAGGCTGACGACGGATGACGAGACAAGCAGCGCCAGAACGGTACGGCGGGAACAGAACAGCCCAGTCGAACGCATGCGCCCCCCTTGTGATCGCCAGGGATACTCAAGCCTGATCGCATCTGGCTCGGTGATGGCCAGCGGTGCCGAGTTCAACATCGCCGTCATCGACATGTTCCGGAGAAGAAGAGGTGGCGAGCCAGGTTTCCGCGTTTCTCGTCGATACGAACGTGCGGTGGATCGAGCAGGCCGGCGGTCCAAGCGAGGTTGAAGAGCTCGCTCACTGACGGGCGCCCGTGGAAATGCCATGGCGGCGACGGAATCTCTATTTCGCAAAGCCCACGATCCCGCGGCCAGCCAGCTTCAGGCCCGTCAACAGCCGGTTCGGCCCATGGCCGCTGATCCTCCCTTGGCTATCAGCCGCCCTGCCGCTGGCTCCGGATCTTCGTTCTCCATTGCGCGCTGGCACGCGAGTCAATGGCACGCGGAACGGTTATTGGGGTTGTGCGTTCTCAGCCGCAGTTGATGCTCTGATATGTGGGGGTGCATGTGGCTGGGGGCAGGAAACAGGCGGTAGTGAGTACAGGCATTGCCGGACTCGACGATATTCTGAGGGGCGGTTTACCAGCCTCCAACCTCTATATTCTTCAGGGCGAACCGGGCTCCGGCAAGACCACTGCTGCACTCCAGTTCCTGAGGGCGGGTGCGGCCGCTGGGGAACGCTGCATCTATGTCAGCTTGTCACAGACGAGGGCGGAGCTCGAAGCGATCGCAGCGTCCCACGGCTGGACATTGGACGGCATCCGCGTCGAGGAGCTGTCAGCGTCGGATGCGGTCAACGGCGCCGCCGACCAGACAATCTTTCAGACGGCCGAACTGCGGCTCGACGAAACCAGAAAAGCGATCGAAGAAGCGATCGAGCAGCATAAGCCCAGCCGCCTGGTCTACGATTCTCTCCTCGAAATCAGACTGATTACCGGCGACACGCCGCGCTTTCGCCGTGAGCTCATTGCCTTCAAGACGTTTCTCGCGAAGCGAGATGTCGTGGCATTGCTCCTCGACACGAAAGTACGACATGCCCAGAACACCGGCGAGGAGGTCGAAGGGATCGCCCATGGCGTGATCTGCCTTGATAAGTCGCTGGAGGAATATGGCTCCGTCCGCCGTCGCGTGGAGGTCAGCAAAATGCGCGGCGTACCCATAGCCGACGGCTATCACGACATGGCGATCCGTGAAGGCGAAGGTGTGATCGTGTTTCCACGGCTCGTGCCGGGTGCCGCAGCAGAGACCGTCAAGCCGCAATTGATCAAATCCGGCGTCGACGAGCTCGACAAGATGTTCGGCGGCGGACAGGAGGCTGGAACCACCACGCTCGTGATCGGCCAGGCAGGCACCGGCAAGTCCACCATGGCATCCCTTTACGCGACTGCGGCGCTGAAGCGCGGCGAAAGCGTCGCCCTGTTCTTGTTCGAGGAGCGCATCGAGACTTTCTTCCGACGTTCCGAGGGGTTGGGCATGGATCTGAGGCAGTTCCATGACGACGGCCAACTCATCATCCGTGATTTCAATCCCAACGAAATTTCGCCAGGCGAGTTCGGCCAAATCGTGCAGCAGGCCGTTAGCAGCGACAAAGTGCGGGTCGTGGTGATCGACAGCTTCACCGGTTATCTCAACTCGCTGCCGAATCGCGAGAAAGCGGTGCGGGATATCCAATCGCTCCTCAAATACCTCGCCCGCGCCGGCGTTCTGACGATGCTGATCGTCGCACAGCACGGGCTGCTCGGCGAGGATGTCGGCATCGACGTCGATGTGAGTTTCCTAGGGGACACAGTACTCCTGCTGCGCATCATCGAGCATGGCGAGCGTCTCAGGCGCAGCATCACGGTGGTGAAGAAGCGGCACGGCCCGCATGATCTCGACGTACGCGAGCTCTTCATCCAGAGCTCCGGCGTCACGGTCGTCGCTTACAATCCACTCCCAGAATCGTGAGCGGATGGTGTCCAGTGTCGATCGCTCATTGGACTGGGTATTGATCCTTGCCCCCTACCGCAGGGACGCGGAATATTTGGGCGCACTCCTCGATGAACACGAAGTGGCCGTAAGGCAGGCTACCGGCCCAGACGAACTCGCCTCCCGGCTGACCGAGGCGCCGGGCATGCTGGTCGTGACCCATGAGGCGCTTAATCCGTCGGTGTTGAGCATCATCGCGGAACATCTTGTCGATCAACCAGATTGGTCTGAGATGCCAATCATCGTCCTCCTCGATGGGGCGGCGCCCCATGCGAAAATCCGTGCGGAACTCAGCAAGACGTGGCCGCGCTCACGCCAGATATTCTTTCAGCGGCCGGTGGCGTCATTGGAGTTGCTCAGCGGTCTTCAGTCCGCACTGCTCGCCAGGCTGCGGCAGCGGGACGTGAGGGACCACATCGAGCGCGAAATTGAACTGCGACGGGAGCTCAATCACCGCGTCAAGAACATCCTTGCGAGCGTGACTGCGATATTCGGAATGACCCGACGAAGCGCGACGTCGATCGACGGGCTCGCCGACGATTTCTCGGGCCGGCTCATGGCCCTATCGGTCGTGCACTCGGCGATCTTCGAGGCAGGCGGAGAAACAGTCGATCTGGCCGACGTCATCGGGCGGACCTGTTCGCCATATCGCGGAAACGGGGAAAATCTCATCATTGCCGAAGGACCGCCGATCCAACTGGGCCGGGACGCTGGTACGACGCTCGCCCTGTGCTTCCACGAGCTTGCCACCAACGCTCTGAAATATGGTGCGCTGTCACGTCCGGAGGGACGGGTGCATCTCACCTGGAGCCTCACGTCGACAAGCGACCCGACCTTGACGATAAGCTGGATCGAAAGCGGCGGTCCCCCGGTCGCCAAGCCATCCAAGGCCGGCTACGGGACGCGGTATATCCGGTCCGCCCTGCAGGGGCTCTTAGGTGTCCCTCCCGAAATCATCTTTCACCCGGAAGGCCTGCACTGCATTGCGGCAGGGCCATTTTCGCGACTTCGGTGAAATCCGGCTTGAGGCTTGTGACCATGAGATCTCCGCTCGCACCGCTCCGCATCTTCTACCTCGAGGATAACCCTCTCATCGTGTTCCACATCGAGTCGATGATCGAGGATCTCGGGCACATCTTCGCAGGCTCCGCCAGCAGCTTTGCCGAGCTGAAGATGAAGTTCGACACATTCCAGATCGACGGTGCGCTGGTGGACATCGACCTTGCCGATGGTCGAACAGGACCACTCGCCGCAGCGTGGCTGCAAGAACGCGGCGTCGCAAGCATCTTCGTCACTGGCCAGACCGAGGTCGCCGCCGAGCATGCGGCGGTGGCGCTTGGAACAATTGCCAAGCCTGTGCCTGTGGAGGTTCTGGGTGAAAAGCTCGAATTGCTCAGGAAACATGTGAAGTCGTTTGGCTGAGAGCAACCATTTTGCGCGCATCGGCGAAGGCGACGTCACGGCTACGTCGGTGCGCGGAACTGTGCGCTTCCACCTAGAAGCGCTCGATCGGAGGAAACAAAGCTTCGCAGCACGGATGTATTCGTGAGACTTGTGCAGGGGTGGGCGAGAGGTAACCTAGGCCGAGTGGTGGCCTCCGCCATGGCACGTCTACGCGCTCACTCGTTGCGGCGAGACCCTGGCCAGCGACATCATTCGGATCACTCATCACGATCTCGCCCAGCTCCCGCTCGAGCCACCAGCGATAGTGCCTGACCTCCCCGGTTGTCGGCCGCTGGTGTATCCGCCGCTTGCCGCGCTGCTCGAACGTGAAGTGCTTGACGGCATTGGTCAGGTAGCTGGAGCGCCGGTCGATACCGGCTTCGTTGAGGGCCCGGTCGAGCAGTTGGCCGGCAGGGCCGACG
>NZ_JQJJ01000014.1 GCF_000745475.1 Allobosea sp. UNC402CLCol | reverse complement strand
TGTAGGCCCCCGTTAGAAAGGTCACCAGTCTCCCCGTTAGAGATGTCACTCGTTCTGAGTGCTGGCTTGCTGGGAGCTTTGCGTGATGACGGTGGTGTCGATGAGCCATGCCGAACTCGACCGGGTTCAGGTGCTGTGGGATGTTGTGGCGGAACGGATTTCGGTCGGCGACGCGGCGCAGCTACTTCATCTGACGCACCGGCACGTATTTCGGCTGCTGCAGGTTTATCGCCGGCGCGGGCCAGTCGGCCTGGTGTCGCAAAAGCGTGGCAAGCCGAGCAACCGGTCTTATCCGCCGACGGTCCGGACGCAGGCTTTGGCGCTGATCCGGGCGAACTATCCGGATTTCGGGCCAACGCTGGCGGCAGAGAAGCTCGCGGAACGGCATGGATTGCGGTTGGGCGTCGAGACGGTGCGGCGCTGGATGATCGCTGACGGAATCTGGCGCGATCGTCGAGAGCGGCTCAAGCCAGTGCATCAGCCGCGCTACCGGCGCGATTGCGTCGGCGAGCTCGTCCAGATCGACGGCTCGCAGCATTGGTGGTTTGAGGACCGTGGCCCGCAATGCACCCTGCTCGTCTTCATCGACGATGCGACCAGCCGACTGATGCACCTGCAATTCGTCACGGCAGAGTCGACGTTCGACTATTTTGCCGCGACGCGGAGCTATTTGCAGCGCCACGGCAAGCCGGTTGCGTTCTACTCTGACAAGCACGCGACGTTTCGGGTCAACAAGGTCGGTGCGACCGGCGGCAATGGCATGACGCAGTTCGGCCGGGCGCTGGATCAGCTCAACATCGACATCATCTGTGCCAACGTCCCGCAGGCCAAAGGCCGGGTCGAGCGCGCCAATGGCACGCTGCAAGACCGGCTGGTGAAGGAGCTGCGGCTCGCCGGGATCTCATCGCTCGAGGCCGGGAACGCCTTCCTGCCGGGCTTCATGGAGGACTTCAACCGGCGCTTCGCCAAGGTGCCGTTCAACGACAAGGATCTGCACCGTCCGCTCGCCGGGGACGACGATATCGACGAGGCCTTTGCCTGGAAGGAGGAGCGGACGGTTTCGCAGAACCTGACGCTGCAATACGACAAGATGCTGTTCATCCTTGAACCGACGCCGGTGACCCGCACCCTCGCCCGCCAGCGTGTCACGATCTACGACTATCCAGATGGTCGGTTTGCGATCCGGCACCAGGGCCTTGACCTGCCTTATCGGACTTTCGACAAGGTTCAGCAGGTCGATCAGGCCGCGATCGTCGAGAACAAACGGTTAGGCGCGACGCTGGCCTACATTGCCGAGCGCCAGAAGGAGCTCAACATGTCACGCAGCGGCCGAGCGCCTCGACGGCAGGGTCAGGGGAAGAGCATCTTCAAGGCCGGCTAGCGAAGCAGCCGGATGGATCGGCAATTTCCTAGATGGGTGGATAGAGGCTATTGCGGCTCCTATGATGGAGGCGTTACGACCGTCCATCGGGTTCAGCCGCTACTGGCAATGGTCGTGACAACGTCAGCCTCGCCTTCCTCTGTTGCTAAAGTCGGACTGATCAGCTTGAGCTTGGTTGTCGCGAGCTTGCCATTTGTAGCTATGTTATGGCGCCACTTCGCTGATCAAAGGCGCCTTGCTGTCGAGCCTCACATTCGCGGTAGTGTGCTATCTCACTGGCGTATCAAGCATAACACTCGCGCGGTGATCGAGTTTGTTAGGAAGGATGCTTCGGGAACGTGGGTCCTGTGCCAGACCGAAGTGACCTTGCCGGGCCATCAGGTGGAATACAGGCAAACCGTATTCGTCGTACCACGCTCGGACTCATGTGGGCAGCCAGCGGTCGCGCTGGTGGAGCCGAAGCGACGTTGAACGAAGATATAGCAATGTCGGCAGTGGGTCGTTCTTTGCCCTTCAGCGTGAGTCGCGCCCTGCCCGCCCGGTCGCTTGTAGCCATGCCGCAGCGCGGCTGCGCAACCCTGACCAGCTCCGCCGCGCTGCTTGAGGTAAGCCGGAGAACTGGCCTGAGTGACATTTCTAACGAGCACAGAAAGCGACTTGTCTAACGAGCTCTGACAATAGATACACACCCCGATGACGCTTCATGGCAGATCGTCGAGCCCTGCCCGTCGGTGGCTCAGACGATCTCTCCGGTCTCGGATCGCTCTCCGGCGCCCATCCGCCGATAGGCGAAGTATCGCCCTTCAGGAACATCGTCCGGCAGCGGCTCCGGCCTTAGTGCCGGATGATCGAGTGCCCAGCCGCTGACGACCAGAGCGGCGGGCGCCGCCAGTGCGGCGACCTCCGCCGGCAGCCAGCTCAAGGCCACCGCATCGCGCTCGGGCACCCCGGTCGTGACATCGATATGGATCAGGACGGCGCTCGCTCCATGTTGGGCGGCGAAAGCCGGCAAGGTCTCGGCCATGTCGCCGATGACGAGCAGTTGCGCCGGCGGCATCGATTGCGGATGGGCCTTGGGGTCGCGCTCGAAGACGTGAATCGCACGGCCCGGCAGGCGTTCGCGCAGATGGTCATAGGTTCGTCCGTTGCCGAGGCCCAGCTCGAGCACGAGCCCGTCCCGGCCAACGGTCTGCGCCGCCGCCCAGTCGAGCACGCTCCGCTGGGCTTCGAGACGGCGGATGAAGCTGTCGAGCCGGCTCATGCGGAGGCCCCGCCGCCCAACCCGCATGCGGAACACCGCACCGATCCGCGTGCCGTCATGGCCGATCCCTCCATCCTATTGAGCATTGCCAAGGCGCCGCCGACGCGGCCCTATAGTGTCGCGTCGGCGGCTCGCACAAGACGAGCCCCGCTTCAACGGCCGATAAGAGCCGCCTTCCCGGGAGAGAAACAGAGATGATCACGAGACGATGCCTGCTGATGGCTGCCGCTGCGGTTTCGCTGACGGCCCTGTCCATGCCTGCCCATGCCCAAAGCTGGCCGACGAGGCCGATCACCTTCATCGTACCCTTCCCGGCCGGCGGCGGCACCGACGCGTTCGCCCGGCCCCTGGGCGCGCAACTCGACCAGCAGCTCGGCCAGCGCATCGTCATCGAGAACCGCGGCGGAGCCGGCGGCACGGTCGGTGCTTCCGCCGCGTCGAAGGCGGCGCCGGACGGCTACACCTTCTTCGTCGGCGCGGCCCATCACGCCATCGCGCCGGCGCTCTATCCCAAGCTCGACTACGACATCCAGCGAGATTTCATCCCGATCGCGGTCATTGCCCAGCCACCGCAGGTCATCGTCGTGAATCCGGGCAAGGTCCAGGCGAAGACGGTGGCCGAGCTAGTGGACTACGCCCGCAAGAACCCGGAAAAGCTGAACTATGCCTCCGCCGGCAACGGCACGACGCACCATCTCGCCGGTGAGCTCTTCCAGATCTCGACCAAGACGAAGCTGACCCATGTGCCCTATCGCGGCGCCGGACCGGCGCTTCAGGATACGGTCGCCGGACAGGTCGACTTGCTGTTCGACGGGCTCGGCTCCTCGGCGGCGCAGATCCAGAGCGGCGCGCTGCGTGCGCTCGCGGTCGCGGCGCCGACGCGCTCGGAGACCGTCCCCGACGTCCCGACCGCGAAGGAAGCTGGCCTCGAGGGCTTCGAGGTCTCGACCTGGTATGCGCTCTGGGCGCCGAAGAATACGCCGCCGGAGATCGTGACCCGGATGCGGACGGAGGTCGAGAAGGCCCTTCAGTCGCCGATGATCACGGCCGCCTGGAAAAAGAACGGCTCGCCGATCCCCTCGCTCAGCGGCGAGGCTTTCGGCAGGTTCGTGACGGCGGAGGTCGAGCGCTGGGGCGGGGTCGTGAAGGAGGCGCAGGTCAAGCTGGAGTGAGGGAGCCCTCACCCGGCCTCCGCGCCCTCCTCCTCATCGAGCACGGCCCTCGCCACGGCGAAACCGAAGCCGAGCCGGGCGAGCACGGCCAGATCCTTGCGGCGCAGGGCGGCGGCATCCGCCGTACCATCTGTTGAGCGGCGCCAGCTTCCCAGGCGCTTGCGCCGCGCCGCGATACGCGCGGCTGCAAGTTCGCTCTCCGCATCGGTTGTCGCGACAGCCTCGACGAGTTCGCGGCCGACGCCCTTCGCCGCAAGCCGGCCGGCCACCGCTCGACCGGAAAGGCCCTTGCGCCGTAGGCTCGCCGTTCGCGCCTCGGCGAAACGGCGGTCGTCGACGAGCTGCAGCGAAACGCATTGCGCCACGACCTCGTCGAGCAAAGCCGCGTGCAGGGCCGGATCTTCGCCGTGATGGCGGCAGCTCATCGCGATCTTGCGGGCCAGAACCCTGCGCAACTGCGCGGCAGGCGCCGCATAGCGCTCGAGATAATGCAGTGCCGCCCGACGCAGATAGGTCACCGTGATCCGGCGTGGCACGCGGGTTTTGCGGGCCCCCTGCCCGCCCGAATCCTGCTGACCGGCCATGCTAGTCCGAAACCGGCTTGGAACGGCCGGCCTTGACGCCGGAGCGGCGCTCCTTCGAGGCAAGCCGGCGCTCCTTCGAGGCTTTCGTCGGCTTGGTCGCGCGGCGGACCTGCGGGCGCACGGCCGCCGCCCGGATCAGCTCAGCGAGCCGTTCCACGGCCTCCTCGCGATTGCGCTTCTGGCTGCGATGCGTCTGCGCGACAATGACGATGACGCCATCCTGCGTCAGCCTGCTGCCGGCGAGCTTCATCAGTCGGATCGCGACGTCGTTCGGTAGCGACGGGGAGCTGCGCGCATCGAAGCGGATCTGCACCGCGCTCGACACCTTGTTGACGTGCTGGCCACCGGGACCCGAGGCGCGCACGAAGCTTTCCTCGATCTCGCTCTCGTCGATGGCGATGGACGGGGTGACTTGAATCATGGGAGTGAGCTTACCTCAATCCACGGAGCCTGGCAGCGTGCAGCCTTCCCGAGATATCGCCCGCCTGATCGAAATCATGGCCGCCCTGCGTACGCCCGGCACCGGCTGCCCCTGGGATCTGGAACAGGACTTCGCCTCGATCGCGCCCTACACGATCGAGGAAGCCTATGAGGTCGCTGACGCCATCGCGCGCGGCGACAAGCTGGATCTCAAGGACGAGCTCGGCGATCTCCTGCTGCAGGTCGTCTTCCATGCCCGCATGGCCGAGGAGGAAGGCTCCTTCGCCTTCCCCGATGTCGTCGAGGCGATCACCTCGAAGCTGATCCGCCGCCATCCGCATGTCTTCGGCGATGCGCGCGATTTGTCGCCGGCCGAGGTCAAGGCGCTCTGGCATCGGATCAAGGCTGAAGAGAAGGCCGACAAGGCTGCCGCGCACGCAGCCGCCGGCCGGCCTCCGAAGGAGGAGGACAAAAGCGTCCTCGCTGGCGTGGCACATGGCCTGCCCGCCCTCTCCCGCGCCTGGAAGCTGCAGGCCCGCGCCTCGACCGTCGGCTTCGACTGGAACGACGCACGCCTCGTGCTCGACAAGATCCGCGAGGAAACGCAGGAGATCGAGGAGGCGCTCGCTGGCGGCGACAAGGCCGCCATCCATGAGGAAATCGGCGATCTGCTTTTCGTGATCGCCAACCTCTCCCGCCATGTCGATGCCGAACCCGAAGGCTGCCTCGCCGCCGCCAACGCCAAGTTCGAGCGCCGCTTCAAGGGCATCGAGGCCGCTCTCGAGGCCGAGGGCCGAACCGCCAAGGAGGCGAGCCTCGACGAGATGGAAGCGCTCTGGCAAGCTGTGAAGAAGGCCGAGAAGGCAGGCGGCTGAAACACGCTCTCTATCGGGCGAGCAGAACCGTCGCTGCCCTCGCAATGACCGCGCGGTCTATCTTTGCCGCTCAGCCTGCGGAAAACGTGCCGTGAACGCCCCTTCCCGCTCCCGCGGCAGGCGCACGGTGAGCGTGAGTCCGCCTTCGGCACCATCTTCGCGCGCCAGGATCTCGCCATTGGCATGGAGCCAGGCCAGCGACTTGCCATCGCCGGCCTCCAGCACGAGGGCGTAGACCGGCCGGCTCCGCGCGATGCGCGTTTCGATGGCGGCGGTCAGCCGGTCCATGCCCTCCCCGGTCAGGGCCGAGACCAGCACGGGGCGGCTTTCTTCCGGGCGATGCGCCGCGACCTCGAGCTGGCGGGCGCGCTCCGTTTCGCCGAGCAGATCGGCCTTGTTCCAGACCTCGATCACGCGCTGGCCGTCATCCGGGTTGATGCCGAGATCGCGCAGGATCGCCTGGACGTCGGCAGCTTGCGCCTGCGTGTCCTCATGCGAGACGTCCCGGACATGCAGCAGCACATCCGCCTCGATCGCATCCTCCAGCGTGGCGCGGAAGGCGGCGACGAGCTGGGTCGGCAGATCGGAAATGAAGCCGACCGTGTCGGAGAGCATGATCCGCGCGCCATGCGGCAACTTGATCGCGCGCGCCGTCGGGTCGAGCGTGGCGAAGAGCATGTCCTGCGCCAGCACCTCGGCCGAGGTCAGCCGGTTGAACAGGGTCGACTTTCCGGCATTGGTGTAACCGACCAGCGCAACGATCGGATAAGGCACGCGTTTCCGGCTGGCGCGATGCAGCGAGCGGGTGCGCTTCACGCTCTCCAGATCGCGCTCGATCTTGCTCATCCGCTCCTGGATGATGCGCCGATCCGCCTCGATCTGGGTCTCGCCGGGGCCGCCGAGGAAGCCGAAGCCGCCGCGCTGGCGCTCAAGGTGGGTCCAGGACCGGACGAGCCGGCTCTTCTGGTAGTTCAGATGAGCGAGCTCGACCTGCAGCGTGCCTTCCTTGGTGCGGGCGCGCCGGCCGAAGATTTCCAGGATGAGCCCGGTGCGGTCGATGACCTTGCAGCCGAAGGCCTTTTCGAGATTGCGCTGCTGGACCGGCGACAGCGCGCAATCCATCACCACAAGGCCGATTTCCTCGATCTTGATGCGCTCGGCCAGCTCCTCGACCTTGCCCTTGCCGAGATAGGTCGCCGGCCTCAGGGCCGTGAGCAGCACCTGCACGGCCTCGACCACCGTGAGGTCGATGGCGGCCGCCAGGCCGACGGCCTCATCGAGGCGGGCGACGAAGGAGCGCTGATTGCTGTCGACCGCGAGGCCACGCTTCTGCTGATACGGGCCGACCACATAGGCGCGCGTATTCGCCGCGATCTCGCGTTCGATCTCGTCGAGCGGCTTGGGGCCTGAAACCTTCACCGCCGCCCGTTGCTTGTCGTCTTCGCGGCTGGCCGCCAAATCAGTTCTTGTCCGTTTCCTCGGGCTCGAACAATTGCACGGGGTGCCCCGGCATGATGGTCGAGATCGCGTGCTTGTAGACGAGCTGCGAGTGACCGTCACGCCGCAGCAGCACGCAGAAATTGTCGAACCAGGTCACGACGCCCTGCAGCTTCACGCCGTTGACGAGGAAGATCGTCAGCGGAATCTTCTGCTTGCGCACGTGATTGAGGAACGTGTCCTGGAGGTTTTGAGCCCGCTCTGCGGCCATGGGTAGTCCCTATTGTTGGGATCGCCGATCGGATTGTATCCGCGATCCAGTTCGTCCCGTTCTGGCCGGCAAGCCACCTTACCGACCCGAGACACCGACATCACATTAGATCGTTGACTTCGCATGCAACGCAAGTGCAGCAAAGCCGTGTTTTTAGGCATCCTACCTGCGTGACGCGCAGATGGGCATGCGCAAGGCGCCTGACGCTCACCCCACTCCCAGCGATTTGAGCTTCCGGTGCAAGGCGGAGCGCTCCATGCCGATGAACTCGGCCGTCCGCGAGATATTGCCCGAGAAACGCGCGATCTGGGCGATCAGATATTCGCGCTCGAAGATCTCGCGCGCGTCGCGCAGCGGCAGGCTCATCAGGCGTTCCCCGCCCGAGCCCGAAGGCGTCGTCGGGACCATCGCGCCAACCTCCGCCGGCAACATCTCGACGGTGATCTCCGAGGTCGGGTCGCCCTTGGTCAGGATCATCAGCCGCTCGACATTGTTGCGCAGCTCCCGGACGTTGCCGGGCCATTCATGCGATTGCAGCACGGCCATCGCATCCGCGCCGATCTGCCGCTTGGGCAGGCCCGAGGCCACCGAGATCTGGTCCATGAAGAACTCGATCAACTCCGGCACGTCCTCCCGTCGCTCCGACAGCGGCGGCACCTTGATCGGGACGACGCCGAGGCGGTGGTAGAGGTCTTCGCGGAAGCGCCCATCGGTGATGAGCTGGGCCAGGTCGCGGCTCGACGAAGAGATGATGCGGACATCGACATGGACGCGTGTCGCCCCGCCGACGCGCTGGAAGTTCTGATCCACCAGCACCCGCAGGATGCGGTTCTGCGTCTCCCGCGGCATGTCGCCGATCTCGTCGATATAGAGCGAGCCGCCATGCGCCTCCTCGAGCGCGCCGACGCGCCGCGAGCGCCCGTCCCCGCCCTCGACGCCGAAGAGCTCCTCTTCCATCGTGTCGGGCGTGATCGTCGCCGCGTTGATCACGACGAACGGGCCGGAGGACCGGTTCGATGCCTCGTGCAGGGTGCGGGCCGTGAGCTCCTTGCCGCAGCCGGGCTCGCCGGTGATGAGGACTCGCGCATTGGTCGGCGCGACGCGTTCGATCGTCTGGCGGAGCTGGTTGACCACGGTGGAGTGGCCGACGATGCGGTTCGCCTGGACCGAGCGTGTCTTGAGCTCCCGCACCTCCCGGCGCAGCCGCGATGCTTCCAGCGCCCGCTCGGCCACGAGGACCAGCCGGTCCGCCTTGAACGGCTTCTCGATGAAGTCGTAGGCGCCGCTCTTGATGGCCGAGACGGCCGTCTCGATGTTGCCGTGGCCGGAGATCATCACCACGGCGAGGTCGGGGTGGCTCTCCTTGATGAGGGCGAGCACCTGCAAGCCGTCGAGGCGGCTGCCCTGCAACCAGATGTCGAGAAAGACCAGGTTCGGCCGCCGGGCCGCGATCGCCGCCAGCGCCTCGTCGGCGGAACCCGCCTTGCGGGTCCGATAGCCCTCGTCTTCGAGAAGGCCGGCGACCAGATCGCGGATATCGACTTCGTCGTCCACTACCAGGATGTCAGCACTCATAGGCGTGTCCCATTCTGCATGTCATGCTCTGGCGCAGCGCTGCCTCGCTCGGCAGCCTCCTCGCCATTGTCGGCCTCCTGAACCGGGCCTGTTTCGGGGAACCAGAGACGGATGCGCGCGCCGCGCGCGCCGTCGGGTCGGTCGAGCAGCTCGATGCCGCCGCCATGGTCTTCGAGAATCTTGCCGACGATGGCGAGGCCGAGCCCGGTCCCCCCCTCGCGGGTGGTCATATAGGGCTCCAGCAGCTTCTGGCGCTGGTCTGCGGGCAGGCCCTTGCCGTTATCCGTCACGTCGATGACGATCCGGCCATCGGCCCAGCGCTCGAACTGGACCTGGATCAGCCCCTGCCCTCGCTCCTCGGGCGGAACCGCCTCGATGGCTTCCGTCGCGTTCTTGATGACATTGGTCAGGGCCTGCGAGATCAGCCGGCGGTCGAACCGGGCCTGCATGGCTTCCGCCGGCAGGCTTTCCTCGATCGTCGTCTCGGGATTGCCGACCCGCCAGAGGAAGACGATCTGCCGGACGGTCTCGACGATGTCCTCGCGCAGCAGCGCGGGCTTCGGCATGCGGGCGAAGGAGGAGAATTCGTCGACCATGCGCCGGATGTCCTCGACCTGCCGCACGATCGTATCCGTGCACTGGTCGAAGACCTCCTTGCCCTCGATGATGACCTTGCCGAACCGGCGCTTGATGCGCTCGGCCGAAAGCTGGATCGGCGTCAGCGGGTTCTTGATCTCATGCGCGATGCGCCGGGCGACATCGGCCCAGGCCGCCGTGCGCTGCGCCGAAACGAGGTCGGTGATGTCGTCGAGGGTCACCACGAGCCCGGCATTGATCCCCTCGCCCTCATGCACGGCGCGGATGTTGACGACACGGTCGCGCCCTGCCCGCGAGATCGTCACCTGGCCGGAACTCTGCCGCTGGCGGCCCTGAAGCGCGTCGGCGACGAAACTCGCAACCTCCGGCGCGATCTCCGCGATCGGCTTGCCGAGCAGCCGTCCGCCGGTGCCGATCAGGCTCTCGGCCGAACGGTTGATGATGGTGATGTGGCCTTCATTGTCGAGGCTGAGCACGCCGGACGACACGCCCGACAGCACGGTCTCGGTGAAGCGCCGGCGCCGGTCGATCACCTCGCTTGCCGTGACCAGCCCGTCGCGCTGCCGGCGCAGCTCCGCCGTCATCTTGTTGAAGGTTTCCCCGAGATGGGCGAGGTCCCCCTCCGAGCGCTTGATCGGCACCTGCACATAGAAATTGCCGCTCGAGACCTGGTCGGCCGCATGGATCATCCGCCGGATGGGCGCGACCAGGCGATTGGCGAAGCTCAGGCCGAGCCAGATCGCCGAGAGCAGCAGGATCAGTGCGATCAGCCCATACATCGAGGCAAAGGCGATCTGGACGCCCTTCCGGCGCGCATCGATCGAGAGATACTCAACCGCCGCGCCACGCGCGACCGCGGGGAATTCGACTGCCAGCGGGTCCACCTCGCGGGCGATGTAGAGGAAATTGCCGTCATAGATCGGCAGCTTCACCAGCGCGCCGAAGATCCTGCCGGTGCGCGGAATCACGCAGATCGGATCCGGCGAGGCCGAGGCGTCGTCGAAGGCGGCCTGGTCGGGCTTCGGCGGATCCTTCAGCACGTCGATATTGGCGCGCACGACCGTCTTGTCCGGCGGCTGCATGATCGCCGCCACAGGCAGGCCGAGCGCGGTCGCCCGGGCGGTCATGAAGCTGTCGAACCATTTGCGGTCGACATCGAAGGCAGGCTTCGCCCGCGTCAGATCGTCCGCCAGCACGCGGATCTCGCGGCCGAGCGACTTGCACTGGCTGGCGGCATAGGCATCCGCCACCTCGACCGATTTGAAGATGGCGTCGCGCATCCGGTCGGAGAACCACGGCTCGAGCCCGCGCTCGATCGTCACCGTCGCGATGACCGCGACGAGAATCGCCGGCAGCGCCGCGATGAAGCTGAACAGGCCGACGATGCGGACATGCAGGCCCGCCGCCGCCGCGCCCGCCTTGCGGGCCCGGATCAGCACGGCGGCCTCGAAGACCACGACGACCAGCAGGGCCAGGATCAGCAGTGCGTTCAGCACGAAGACGCCGATGACCACCTCGTGCACCGGCGCGATCGGCGTCGCGCCCGACAGGACGAGGAAGGTCAGCAGCGCCGAAACCAGCGCGAGAACGACGATGATCCCGCCGATCCACCCGGAGACGTGGCGCTGCTTTTCCTCGGCGCGCGGCACGATCCTGGTGTCACTTACGGAAAACGACACGATATTCGACAACTCCAGGGGTGCGCGGCCGGCAGCCGGTCGCGCTCGCATGCGTCACTGATGCGCCGACGCAACGGTGTTGTCAAAATATGACATAGGCAAGGCAAGCCGGCCGGTCGGTGCCGGCGGCCGCGCTATCGGCCGATGGCCTCTGAAAGCCGCCCGGAAGCGCCGCGAGGCTTCAGCGTGGCGTCCGCACCACCTGCATGTCGAGTTCGCGGATCTTCTTGCGCAGCGTGTTGCGGTTGAGACCGAGCAGCTCCGCTGCGCGGATCTGGTTGCCGCGGGTCGCGGCGAGCGCAGCCGCGATCAGCGGCGGCTCGATCTCGCGCAGGATGCGGTGATAGAGCCCGGGCGGCGGGATATTGTCGCCAAATCCGCCGAAATACTGGTTGAGATGGCGCTCGACCGAGCCCGACAACGTTTCTGCCCGTTCCGGCGCCGTGCTGGCGCCGCTATAGCCCGGCGTCGCGCTCGCCGGCTGCAGCTCCGCCTCGACGATCGGGGCGGTGATGGTTTCCTGTGGATAGAGCGCCGCCAGCCGCCGGACCAGATTCTCCAGCTCACGGACGTTGCCGGGCCAGCGATAGCGCCGCATCACGTCCATCGCCTCCGAATCGACCTGCTTGCGCGGCAGGCCCTCCTTCTCGACCAGCGAGAAGAAGTGGCGGACGAGATCCGGGATGTCCTCGACGCGCTCGCGCAGGGGCGGCAGGCGGATCGGCACCACGTTCAGGCGGAAGAACAGATCCTCGCGGAACAGCCCCTGCGCGATCGAGATGCGCAGATCCTTGTTGGTCGCGGCGACGATGCGGACATTGGTCTTGATCGGCGTGCGCCCACCAACCGTGGTATACTCGCCCTGCTGCAGCACGCGCAGCAGCCGGGTCTGCGCCTCCATCGGCATGTCGCCGATCTCGTCGAGGAACAGCGTGCCGCCTTCCGCCTGCTCGAAGCGGCCCGACGAGCGGGTCAGCGCGCCGGTGAAGGCGCCCTTCTCATGGCCGAACAGCTCCGATTCGATCAGGTCCTTCGGGATCGCCGCCATGTTGATCGCGACGAAGGGGCCGTTCTTGCGCTTGCCGTAATCGTGCAGCGCCCGCGCCACCAGTTCCTTGCCGGTGCCGGATTCGCCGTTGATCATCACGGTCAGGTCGATCGGCATCAGGCGCGCCAGCGCCCGGTAGACGTCCTGCATCGCCGGCGAGCGGCCGATCAGCGGAATGTCCTCGGCCTCGCCCACCTGGGCGCGGGCCGCATCGCCACGTGGCCGCGACATGGCCCGCCCGACGATGGCGACGAGTTCCTTCAGGTCGAAGGGCTTCGGCAGATATTCATAGGCACCCCGCTCGGAGGCCTTGATCGCGGTCATGAAGGTGTTCTGCGCGCTCATCACGATGATCGGCAGCTCCGGCCGCACCCGCTTGATACGCGGCAGCAGGTCGAAGGCGTTGCCGTCCGGCATGACGACGTCGGTGATGATGAGATCGCCGAGCCCCTGCGCGGCCCAGGTCCAAAGCGTTGCCGCCTGCCCGGTTGTCCTCACCTCATAACCGGCCCTCGCGAGCGCCTGGTTGAGGACCGTGCGGATCGCGGCGTCGTCGTCGGCTACCAGAATGTTCCCGGTCGGCATGTGTTCGCGCTGGCCTTACGTTGCCTGTCCCGGGCGCTGATGCAGGGGCAGGAGAATCCTGAAATTGGTACGGCGGGGAACGGACTCGCATTCGACGATTCCGCCATGATCGCCGATCACCTTGGCAACGAGTGCAAGTCCAAGGCCACTTCCCTGCGCCTTGGTCGTGACGAAGGGATCGAAGAGGAGATGCAGCAGGTCCGACGGCACGCCCGGACCGTTGTCGCGGATGACGATCTCGAGCGGCAAAGCGATGCGATCGGACGATCCGGGCACCTGCATGCGGATGCCAGGACGATAGGCGGTCGACAGGGTGATCTCACCGTCTATCGCTTGTTCACCAATGGCTTCGGCGGCGTTCTTCACCAGATTGAGCAGCACCTGGACGAGCTGGTCGCGGTTGCCCGACACCGGCGGCAAGGAAGGATCGTAGACCTCGTTGAAGCGGACATGCCGGGCAAAGCCGGATTGTGCCAGGCGCTTCACATGGTCGAGCACGTCATGGACGTTGACCGCGTCGCGTTCGCTCGGCCGCTCGTCGCCGAACAATTCGACGCGCTCGACCAGCTTCACGATCCGGTCGGTCTCGTCGCAGATGAGCTGCGTCAGCATCCGGTCGGAATCCGAGATCGAGCCTTCGAGCAGCTGCGCGGCGCCGCGTATGCCGGAAAGCGGATTCTTGATCTCATGAGCCAGCATGGCGCCGAGCGCCGTGATCGAGCGGGCTGCTCCTCGATGCGTCAATTGCCTGTCCATTTTTTCGGCAATTGTCCGTTCTTGCAGCATCAGGACGACGGCAGGCCCCTGATTGGGCAAGGGAGAGGCGAAGACATCGACGATGCGCTCATTCCCGAGGCGGGGACAACCCAGGTCGAGCCGGTACTCGCTGACGCTCGCGCCACGGCGATGCACCTCCTCGACCAGCGCCAGCACCGGCGATCCGAAAGCGATGAGGTCGTCGAGCCTCTGCCGCCTGAGCAGGGCGACGCTCGACTGAAAGAAGTTCTCGGCCGCCATATTGGCATAGATGACCGCATGGGCCTCGCCGATGACGAGCACGGGCATCGGCAGCACATTGAGCGCCTGCATCTCGATCGGGTCGAGCAGGTAGCTGGCCCGGCCCTGGGCGCCCGTCTCGGCAAACATCACCGTCATCAGCTCGACTCCGGTTCAAGCCGCTTCGCGGCAGCGATCGGTGGAAAACAGCCCCGACAGCGCGGCGATGACCTGCCGCGGCTCCTCCGAGGTCAAAAGAATGCGCCGGCGCTCCGGATCGGCCTCGCAGCCATCCGCCAGCGCGTCGTCGGCATAGGCGGCCAGATGCTTGCGCGCATGACGCACGCCATGCGCGATCCCCATCAGCGTCAGCAGCCCCTCGTAATGCTCGCGCGCCATGGCGAGCTTGTCCGAGAGCGTCACCGTCTGTGCCGGCAGACCGTCGAGCGCGGCCCCGATCGCGCCGACCAGCCAGGGCCGCCCGAGAGCGGCTCGTCCGACCATGATGAAATCGGCGCCGGACTGATCGAGACAGGCGCGGGCGTCCTCGACATCATGGATGTCGCCATTGGCCACGAGCGGGAAATCGCCAGCCGCCCGGACCGCAGCAATGGCGCGCCAGTCGGCCTTGCCCTTGTAGAATTGCTGCCGGGTGCGGCCATGGACGGTGATCAGCCGCGCGCCCGCCGCCACGGCGCGGCGCGCCAGCTCGGGCGCGTTGCGCGAGGCATCGTCCCAGCCGAGCCGCATCTTCACCGTCACCGGCACCTTCACGGCCGCCACGGCGGCTTCGACCAGGCTGACCGCGTGATCGAGATCGCGCATCAGCGCCGAGCCCGCCCAGCCACCCGTCACCTTCTTCGCCGGGCAGCCCATATTGATGTCGACGATATCGGCGCCATTCGCCTCGGCCAGCCGCGCCGCCTCCCCGAGCCAGTGCGGATCGCAGCCGGCGAGCTGCACCACATGGGGCGAGACCCCCTGCCCTTCGGCACGGATGCGCGCCTCCTCGCTGCCACGGACGAATTCATCCGAGGCCACCATCTCCGAGACGAGGATACCCGCGCGGAAACGGCCGGCGATGCGGCGCATGACGATGTCGGTCACGCCTGACATCGGCGCCAGGAAGGCGCGGGACTGGATCGGGATACCGGCGATCTGCAACAACTCACAGCCTGCTTTTGAGGCAATCTCTAGGATGCATATTTATTGGACATTGCTGCATAAGCGCAAGCGTCTTGACGTTGATATTGCGATGCAACATCGCCGCACCCCCTGCCCGAGCGCCACCGAATTGGCTATGGCTTCCGCCGATTGCGATTTCTCCGTCCAGGGCAAGGGAACGTGCCGAACCGAATCGAGACCTCCGCCCCCGTCGCCGCCCTGCTCGTCGCGGCCGGTCGCGGCTTGCGCGCAGGCGCCGGCCAGCCGAAGCAATACAGGCTGATCGACGGGCGCCCGGTTCTCGCGCAGGCGCTGGCGCCTTTTCTGGCAGAGCCTGCGATCGGCCGCGTCGCTGTCGTGATCGGCGAGGGCGACGAGGATCGCTATGCCGACGCCATCGCCGGCCTCGACCCCGCGCGCCTTGCGCCGCCGACCATCGGTGGCGCGACCCGGCAGGACTCCGTCCGGCGTGGGCTGCAGGCGCTGGCGCGCGACGGCTTCGATGGCATCGTGCTGGTCCATGACGCGGCGCGCCCCTTCGTCTCGCCGGCCCTGATCGACGCCGCCATCCGCACATTGGACGAAAGCGGGCTCGCGGCCATCCCCGCCCTGCCGGTCACCGACACGATCAAGCGCATCGACGAGCGCGGCCACATCGCCGAGACGCCGCCCCGGGACCGGCTCGTCAGCGTGCAGACCCCGCAGGCCTTCCGGTTCGGCCCTTTGCTGGCCGCTCACGAGGCGGCCGGCGCCGCGCTCCTGCACGGCTTCACCGACGATGCCGCGCTGATGGAATGGGCCGGCCATCCCGTCGCAACCTTTGCGGGTGATCCCGCCAACATCAAGCTGACGCATCCGGAGGATTTCATGCGGACCGGCGCCGGCAACGGCAAGCTGCTCGTCACCCGCGTCGGCACGGGCTACGACGTCCACGCCTTCGGGCCGGGCGATCATGTCTGGCTCGGCGGCGTCAGGATCGGCCACGATCAGGGCGTCGTCGCTCATTCCGACGGTGACGTCGCGCTTCATGCCTTGACCGACGCGCTGCTGGGGGCGCTGGCCGAAGGCGATATCGGCACGCATTTCCCACCGAGCGATCCGCAATGGCGCGGCGCCGCCTCGGCGAAATTCCTCGCCTTCGCGGCGGAGCGCGTGCGCGAGCGCGGTGGCCGCATCGACCATCTCGACCTCACCATCGTCTGCGAGGCGCCGAAGGTCGGCCCGCATCGCGACGCGATCCGCGTAGCGATCGCAGCCGCCGCCGGCGTCACGGCCGGCAAGGTCGCGATCAAGGCGACGACCTCCGAGCGCATGGGCTTCACCGGCCGGCGCGAAGGCCTCGCCGCGCTGGCCACAGCAACGATCCGGCTGCCCGAGGAGGAGTGAGGCCATGTTCGACCCCGACATCCGCGCGCTTGCAGCCGAACTGCTCGATATGAGCAAGGAGCGCGGCTTCACGGTCGCGACGGTCGAATCCTGCACCGGCGGCCTCGTCTGCGGCGCGCTGACGGCGATCGCCGGCTCGTCCGCGATGGTCCAAGGCGGGCTGATCACCTATGCGAACGAGGCCAAGGCGGCTCTCGCCGGCGTTCCCGAGCCCCTGCTGAAACAGCACGGCGCCGTCAGCGAGCCCGTCGCCCGTGCCATGGCGGAAGGCGGCCGCAGGCGCCTCGATGCCACCTTCGCGGTTTCGATCACCGGCGTTGCCGGCCCCGGCGGCGGCAGCGTCGAGAAGCCGGTCGGGCTCGTCCATTTCGCCTGCGCCGGCCCTTCCGGCACGCGCCATCGTGAACGCCGCTTCGGCGAGAAATCGCGCGACGAGATCCGCCGCCTCAGCGTGCTGGAAGCGCTTGATCTGCTGCGCGAGACGGCGCTGACCGGGCCGTAGAGACTTACTTTCGCGCGTTCGCTTCGACGCTCGGCAAGCTCTATGTTCCGAGCGCTGCAGCCCCGCCGCGTCCATAGACCTGATCGGCCCGGCGCTCGAAGGCTTCCGAGAACTTGCGGAAGGCCTTGTCGAACATGGCGCCCATCAGCAGGCCGAGCATCCGGCTGGCGAATTCGTAGGAAATGAAGAAGCCGACCTCGCAGCCGCTGTCGTTCGGCTTGAAGGTCCAGCGATTCTCCAGATGCCGGAACGGCCCGTCGACATATTCGACCAGGATCTTCAGGTTTGCCGGATCGAGCGTCACGCGGCTGGTGAAGGTCTCGCGGATAGCCTTGTAGCCGACCGTCATATCGGCCAACAGCACCTCGCCCCCGCCTTCGCGCGGCGTGCGGCGGCGCACCACCAGCCCCTCGCAGAGCGGCAGGAATTGCGGGTATTTCTCGATATCCGCCACGAGCGCGAACATCTGCTCGGGCGAGTGCTTCACCCGGCGGGTGCTGTTGAACATCGGCATGGGGAGCGGCGCCGTCAGCCGCCGAGCTTTGCCGCACGATTCGCGCGCAGCCGGGCGAAATCCTCGCCGGCATGGTGCGAGGAGCGGGTCAGCGGCGTCGAGGACACCATCAGGAAGCCCTTGGCGTAGGCGATGGTCTCGAAGCTCTTGAACTCGTCCGGCGTGACGAAGCGGATCACCGCATGGTGCTTGCGCGAGGGCGCGAGGTACTGCCCGATGGTCATGAAGTCGACCTCGGCCGAGCGCAGATCGTCCATGAGCTGGAGAACTTCGTTCCGCTCCTCGCCGAGCCCGACCATGATGCCGGACTTGGTGAAGATCGTCGGGTCGAGCTCCTTCACCTGCTGCAGCAGCCGCAGCGAATGGAAATAGCGCGCGCCCGGCCGCACCTTCAGATACTTGCCCGGCACGGTCTCGAGATTGTGGTTGAACACGTCGGGCTTGGCCGCGACGACCACTTCGAGCGCGCCCGGCTTGCGCAGGAAGTCCGGCGTCAGGATCTCGATGGTGGTGCCGGGCGAAGCCTTGCGAATGGCGCGGATCACGTTGGCGAAATGCTCGGCGCCGCCGTCCTTGAGATCGTCGCGGTCGACCGAGGTGATGACGACATGCTCGAGCCCAAGCTTGGCGACGGCATCCGCGACCTTGCGCGGCTCCTCCAGATCGAGCGGCAGCGGCACACCGGTCTTCACGTTGCAGAAGGCGCAGGCCCGCGTGCAGGTGTCGCCCATGATCATGAAGGTGGCGTGCTTCTTCTCCCAGCACTCGCCGATATTCGGGCAGCCGGCCTCCTCGCAGACCGTGACCAGCTTCTCGGCCTTCACGATCTTCTGCGTCTCGGCCCATTTCGGCGAGCCTGGCGCCTTGACGCGGATCCAGTCCGGCTTGCGCAGGACCGGGTTTTCCGGCCGCTTCTGCTTCTCGGGGTGGCGCAATTCCGCTGCGGGCTGGCGAGCTTCCGCCTTCGGATTGCCGGCATTGGGTCGCGGATCGCGGTTCAGAAGGTCGAGAACAAGCGCCATAACGGGGTCCGGGCTTCAAAAGCAGGAGCCGGCAAGGCCGGCTCCCTCTTAGCTAATCCCCAAAGCGCGCTCCCGCAACTGCCCGACGGGCAAGCGCTCCTCAGCGGCGCCCGCGCGCCGCGTTCCAGATCACGATGATGACGATGGCGCCGGCCACCGCAGCCGTCAGCGTCCGCCAGAAGCCGAAGACCGGAACCTCCAGCAATTCGGCGATCTTGGCGCCGACGAAGGAGCCGGCGACGCCGACCAGCATGTTGGTGAAGAGACCGTGATCGGATGAGGTCAGGCGCTCGGCGATCCAGCCGGCGATGAGACCGATCAGCAGCGTCATGAAGAAACCGTAGCCCGGCTGGGCCATGGTGGCGGCAAAGCTTTCCATCGCGGATATCCCCCTAGCCATGCGCGAAGGCGCGCGCCGATAACCGTAAGCCCTGCGTGAAAGTTCCTGAAGACGAAATCCAAACTTACGCGATGAAGCGTGCCAGCAGGATGACGAGGATGGCACCCAGCACCGCCATGCCGGCATCGTCGAGGAAACCGTAGCCCGTATTCAATCGCCAGCCGGTCAGGCGCACGATGCCCTGTCCCACCAGCATGCCGAGCACGCCGACGACGGCATGGCGGATCAGCCCGCCTCCGCCGACCACGAGGCTCGCGGCGAAGCCGATGACGGTGCCGGACGCCACTGTCGGGACGATGACGCTCCAGTCGAGCGGCAGCGTCCGGCGCGGCGGCAGGATCTCGATATCCTCGTCGCGGACGACGCGATCGGGCTTGGATGATTTGCGGGTGCGTGGCGGCATGGGCGCAATATGGAGCGCGAGCGGGCGGCCGCCAAGTCGATGCGGGCGAGCGTCGCGGCCGATCAGCGGACCATCGCTGCGAGCGCGGAAACCGACGTCGCCGCAAGCGCGCCACCGAAATTATGCCCGCCCCCGACGATCTGCGCTCTCGCGGGCAGCCCCCTCGCCTGCACCTTCGCGACATAGTCCGCCGCCAGTTCCGGGCGGGTGTTGTCGTCCGCCTGTCCGGTGACAGTGACGATCGGCGTCCCTGCGGGAATGCCGGACACGTAGTCCACCGGCGACTGAGCCGCTCCTGGCCGCCGGCCTCGGCTGGCATACCAGGCCGGAACGTCGCAAGGGCATGACACCAGCACGAGGCCGTTGATCAGGCCGGGATGGCTTCCGGCCACGACACCGATCGTGCCGGCGCCACCCGAATGCCCGAGAGCCACCACGTTGCGGGCGTTGTAGATGCGCTTCAGCTCCTGGATCGCCCCGGCGACAGCGCTGTTGTTGCCGGATTGGAACGTATCCCGACGGCCATTATCGGAGCCGTCGCTGCGACGGCCGGCGCGGTCGTAATAGCCGGGCCGCAGCAGAGCAACGGCCACCACATTCTTGCGGCCGGCCGCGAACCGCCTGGCATGGCCGTACATGTAGTCGGCCGGCCCTCCGGCCGAAACGTCCCCGTGAACAAAGATGGCGAGGACGGGGCGCGTCCCGCCGCCGGGTGCCGCGCCGAACGCTTCATAGGCCAGGCCGTTGGCGCATGTATCGCCGTCACAGGCCAAGGCTCCCGCGCCGCCAAACAGGACAGCCGCGAGAACGGTCAGCAGCCTTGCACCCGCACGCTTCATGGCACGCCCCCGCCGCCATATCGCCCATGGAGAGCCAATTCCAGGCTCTCCGCCGTGACTGCGCAGCTAGGCGTTCAACACCTTGCCGTAAGCATCGAGCACGCTTTCCTTCATCACTTCCGACAGGGTCGGATGCGGGAAGATGGTGTGCATCAATTCTTCCTCGGTCGTCTCGAGGTTCATCGCGACGACGAAGCCCTGGATCAGCTCGGTGACCTCCGGGCCGACCAGATGGGCGCCGAGCAACTTGCCGGTCTTGGCGTCGAAGATCGTCTTCGCCAGCCCCGAATCCTCGCCGAGCGCCACGGCCTTGCCGTTGGCGACGAAGTTGAAGCGGCCGACCTTGAGCTCGTAGCCGGCAGCCTTGGCCTTCGCCTCGGTCAGGCCGACGCTGGCGATCTGCGGGTGGCAATAGGTGCAGCCGGGGATCATCGACTTGTCCATCGGGTGCGGATGCAGCCCCTTGATCGCCTCGACGCAGATCACCGCCTCATGCTCGGCCTTGTGCGCCAGCATAGGCGGGCCGGCGACGTCACCGATGGCGTAGACGCCCTTGACGTTGGTCCGGCAGAGATCGTCGATGACGATGCAGCCGCGATCGGTTTTCACGCCGAGCGCCTCCAGCCCGATATTCTCGATATTGCCGACGACGCCGACGGCCGAGATCATGCGGTCGGCCGTGATCGTCTGCTTGCCGCCCTTCTCGTCCTCGATATGGGCGGTGACGGAGTCCGCTGATTTCTCGACCTTCGTCACCTTGGCGCTGGTGATGATCTTCATGCCCTGCTTCTCGAAGGCCTTTCGCGCGAAGGCGCCGATCTCGGCATCCTCGACCGGCACGACCTGCGGCAGCACCTCGACCACCGTCACATCGACACCCATCGTCCGGTAGAACGAGGCGAATTCGATGCCGATCGCGCCGGAGCCCATCACGAGCAGCGATTTCGGCATCTTGGCCGGAACCATCGACTCGAAATAGGTCCAGATCAGCTTGCCATCCGGCTCGAGGCCGGGCAGCGCGCGCGGCCGGGCGCCGGTCGCGACGATGATGTGGTCGGCGGTATAGGTGCCCTCGCCCTTGGCGTTCTTCGGGATCGGGCCCTGCGGCTGCATCGCCGGCTTCTTGGTCGGCGCGACGGTGATCGTGCCGGGCTTGGTGAGCTTGGCCTCGCCCCAGATCACGTCGACCTTGTTCTTCTTCATCAGGAACTGGACGCCGTTGTTCATCCTGACCGCGATACCGCGCGAACGCTTCACGACCGCTTCAAGATCGGCCTTGAAAGAACCTTCCAGGACGAGTCCGTAATCCTTGGCATGCTGGCCGTAATGCAGGATCTCGGCCGAGCGCAGCAGCGCCTTGGTCGGGATGCAGCCCCAGTTCGAGCAGATGCCGGCGAGATGCTCACGCTCGACGATCGCGGTCCTGAAGCCGAGCTGGGCGGCGCGGATGGCGGCGATATAGCCGCCAGGGCCGGAGCCGATGACGATGATGTCGTAGTCAGCCATGGTGTTTCTCCCGCCGCCTCAGACCAGCATCGCCATGGGCTTCTCGATATAGCCCTTGAACGCCGCGAGAAGCTCGGCACCAAGCGCGCCGTCGACGGCGCGGTGGTCGGTCGAGAGCGTCACCGACATCACCGTCGCGACAGCCGGCTGACCGCCCTTGACGATGACGCGCTGCTCGCCGGCGCCAACCGCCAGGATCGTCGCATGCGGCGGATTGACGATCGCCGCGAAGTCCTTGACCCCGAACATGCCGAGGTTCGAGACTGCCGTCGTGCCGCCCTGATACTCTTCGGGCTTCAGCTTGCGGGCCTTGGCGCGGGCCGCCATGTCCTTCATCTCGTTGGAGATCTGCGACAGCGTCTTGTGGCAGGCATCGCGGATGATCGGCGTGATCAGGCCGCCCGGGATCGAGACGGCGACGCCGACATCGGCATGCTTGTGCTTGAGCATCGTGTTCTCGGTCCAGGACACGTTTGCGTCCGGAACCGCCTTGAGCGCCAGCGCCAGCGCCTTGATGACCATGTCGTTAACCGAGAGCTTGTAGGCGGGCTTGCCGTCCTTCTCCGGCGCGGCCGCATTGAGCTCCGCGCGCAGCTTCAGCAGCGCGTCGAGTTCGCAATCGACGGTGACGTAGAAATGCGGGACGGTCTGCTTGGCCTCGAGCAGGCGGCGCGCGATCGTCTTGCGCATCCCGTCATGCGGAATTTCTTCATAGGAATCCGGCGCGAACAGCTTCTTGACCGCCTCGTCCGAGGGGCCGGCCGCGAGCGGCGCGGCAGCGGGCTTGGCCGTGGGAGCAGCCGCCGGGGCAGCCTTGGCACCGCCGCCCTTTTTGGCAGCCTCGACATCCTTCTCGACGATGCGGCCATGCGGGCCGGAGCCGGCGATGGCGGAGAGGTCGAGCCCCGCGTCCTTGGCGAGACGCCGCGCCAGCGGCGAGGCGAAGGGGCGGCTGCCGTCAGCCTTCGCCGGAGCAGTCGCAACCGGTGCTTCAGCCGCCTTGGCAGGCGCAGCGGCGGCCGGAGCGACTTCGGCTTTCGCAGGCTCGGCCTTGGGAGCTTCCGCCTTCGGCGCAGCGCCGGCCGCCGGAGCGGAGACGCTCTTGGCGTCCTCGCCCTCGCCGGCGATCACGCCGATCACCTCGTTGACCGCGACATCGGCCGTGCCTTCCGGCACCACGATCTTGGCGAGGATGCCCTCATCGACCGCCTCGACCTCCATCGTGGCCTTGTCGGTCTCGATCTCGGCGATGATGTCGCCGGACTTAATGGTGTCGCCTTCCTTCTTCAGCCATTTGGCGAGATTGCCCTTCTCCATCGTCGGAGAGAGCGCGGGCATCAGGATGTTGGTCGGCATCGGTCAGCCCTTCTCAGCGATAGCAGACGGCCTTGGCCGCCGCGACGACCTCGCCGATATTCGGCAAAGCGAGCTTCTCGAGGTTCGCCGCGTAAGGCATCGGCACGTCCTTGCCGGTGACGCGGGCGACGGGGGCGTCGAGATAGTCGAACGCCGCCTCCATGATCTTCATGCCGATCTCGGCGGTGACGCCGGACTGCGGGAAGCCCTCCTCCACCGCGACGCAGCGATTGGTCTTCTGCACGGAGGCAACAACCGTCTCGATATCCATCGGGCGGATCGTGCGGAGGTCGATGACCTCGGCCTCGATGCCGTCCTTGGCCAGCGCCTCGGCAGCGCCGAGCGCATAGGTCATGCCGATGCCAAAGGAGACGATGGTCACGTCGGTGCCCGGCCGCACCACCTTGGCCTTGCCGATCGGGATCAGGAAATCGTCGCCCTTCGGCACGTCGAAGGACTTGCCGTACATGATCTCGTTTTCGAGGAAGATCACCGGGTTCGGGTCGCGGATCGCGCTCTTGAGCAGCCCCTTCGCGTCGGAGGCGCTGTAGGGCATCACCACCTTGAGGCCCGGCACGTTGGAGTACCACGCCGCATAGTCGTGGCTGTGTTGGGCACCGACGCGGGCGGCCGCGCCGTTGGGGCCGCGGAACACGATCGGGCAGCCCATCTGTCCGCCGGACATGTAGAGCGTCTTGGCCGCGGAGTTGATGATCTGGTCGATCGCCTGCATGGCGAAGTTGAAGGTCATGAACTCGACGATGGGCCTGAGGCCCGAGAGCGCCGCGCCGACGCCGATGCCGGCGAAGCCATGCTCGGTGATCGGGGTATCGATGACGCGCTTGGCGCCGAATTCCTGCAGCAACCCTTGAGTGACCTTGTAGGCGCCCTGATACTCCGCGACCTCCTCGCCCATGACGAAGACGTCGCCGTCGCGGCGCATCTCCTCTGCCATCGCGTCACGCAGCGCCTCGCGGACCGTCTGGCTGACGATCTCGGCGCCGGCCGGGAATTCGGACGAAGCGTCATAGGCCTTCGCCTGGGCCGGCACGCTCTCGGGCTTGCTGGCAGCGGGAGCGTCTTCCGCCTTGGCCTCGGGCTTCGGCTCTTCCTTGGCCTCGGCCGGCTTCTCGGCCGCCGCCTTGCCGGCTCCGCTCGCCGCGGCGCTGACATCCTCGCCATCGGCGGCGATCACGCCGATCCGCGTGTTGACCGCGACATTCTCGCTGCCGTCCGGCACCAGGATCTTGGCGAGGATGCCCTCATCGACCGCCTCGACCTCCATGGTCGCCTTGTCGGTCTCGATCTCGGCGATGATGTCGCCGGACTTGACCTGATCGCCCTCTTTTTTCAGCCACTTGGCCAGTTTTCCTTCCTCCATGGTGGGAGAAAGGGCAGGCATGAGAATGTCGATCGGCATGAACGCACCCGGATTCTAGACGCGGGGAAAGGCGAGAGGCGGCAGCGGCGCGGGCGTCAGCCCTGCGCCGGCTCCAGCAGGATGTCGGTGTAAAGTTCCGAGACGTCGGGCTCGGGGTCATGCGTCGCGAATTCGGCGGCGTCGTTGACGATCTCGCGCACCTTGGCGTCGATCGCCTTCAGCTCGTCCTCGCCGACCTTGAACTCGCGGACCAGCCGGGCCCGGACCTGCTCGATCGGATCATGCTCCTCGCGCATCCGCTGGACCTCGTCCTTGGAGCGGTACTTCGCCGGGTCCGACATCGAGTGGCCGCGATAGCGGTAGGTCTGCATCTCCAGGATGTAGGGGCCCTTGCCGGAGCGCGCATGGTCGATCGCGCGCTGGCCGGCCTCGCGAACGGCCCGGACATCCATGCCGTCGACCTGCTCGCCCGGAATGTTGAAGGAGACGCCGCGGCGCGAGAAATCGGTCTGGGCCGAAGCGCGGCTCACCGCGGTGCCCATGGCGTAGCGGTTGTTCTCGATGATGAACACGACCGGCAGCTTCCAGAGCTCGGCCATGTTGAAGCTCTCGTAGACCTGGCCCTGATTGGCGGCGCCGTCGCCGAAATAGGTCATCGAGACCGTGTTGTCGCCGCGATACCAGTCGGCGAAGGCGAGGCCCGTTCCGAGCGATACCTGCGCGCCGACGATGCCGTGGCCGCCATAGAAGTTCTTCTCGCGGCTGAACATGTGCATGGAGCCGCCCTTGCCGCGCGAATAGCCGCCGCGCCGACCGGTGAGCTCAGCCATCACGCCGCGCGATTCCATGCCGCAGGCCAGCATGTGGCCGTGGTCGCGATAGCCGGTGATGACCTGGTCACCATCCTTGGAGGCCATCTGCATGCCGATGACGACGGCTTCCTGGCCGATATAGAGGTGGCAGAAGCCGCCGATCAGGCCCATGCCGTACATCTGGCCGGCCTTCTCCTCGAAGCGCCGGATCAGCAGCATCTCGCGATAGGCGTGGAGGTCTTCGTCCTTGGTGAAGGGAGTGACATTGCTGGCAGCCGGGGCGGACTGCCCCGCTCCCTCCTTGGCCGAACGTGCCTTTGCCGGCTTGGCGGCGGCTTTCGATGGGGCGGGAGCTTTCGGTTTACGCGCAGCAACAGCCATAGACGATCCTCCAAGGGCCTTCGACCTTTGTTGTAGAGGATCGAAAAAACCTTGGCGAGGACGCTATCTCGCACTGCACCATCATCTAAGCCGTTGAAATATAATGATACTGCAGGCGTAACTGGATTCAAGTTAATTGATACGTCTGAGACTAACAGCCGGCTCGCTAACGCCCCATGATCACGACGTCGTTCTTGTGGGTCCGGGCAAGCATGGCACGCGCCGACTCGTCGAGCAGATCGCGATCGACATTGTCGTCGCGCACGAGGGCGAGGCGCTGTTCCCAGGATTTGCGCTCCAGGGTGAGCGTCGCCAACTCCGCTTCCAGTTCGCGCAGCGATTCCCGAACGGCGCCGCGCGCCTCGAGGCCGCGCGCGCCGTGCTGGGCGTGGAACAAGAAATAGCTGACCGTCAGCGCCGACACCGCATAGAGCGCGAGCGTCACGAAGACAGATCTGAGACCGCGACGAATGACCATGGTTGATGAGACTAGGATGGCGTGGTTTCCGGGCGGTTAACGCACGGGGCCGGAGGGTTACGCCAGGAAGGGGACAGGCGGCATGGATGTGCATTGGACATGTTGACCCGCGCCCTTCACCTCCGTATGTCAGCGGGCCTGTGAGGGCGGGTAGCTCAGTGGTAGAGCACGTGACTTTTAATCATGTGGTCGTGGGTTCGATCCCCACCCCGCTCACCACCACCCGGAATCGGGCCACGGCCTGAGCCGGCCCCATCGCCGGACGCTTCCGCCCCCATCGGCGCCTGCGCGCACCCAAGCCCCGCCCCGGAGGAATGCCGTGCCCAAGCTGTGCAAATTCACCTCGCCGCGCGACGGCAAGCCCGTCTATGTCAATCCCGAGCAGGTCGTCGTGGTCTACACCCACAAGGGCGAGCCGGCGGACACCATCATCGGGTTCGGCAAGGATTTCATGCTCGGCGTGCGGGAGAGCCTCGAGGAAACCGTCCGCATTCTCGAACAGGCGACGGCTTCCAAAAGCCAAAACTGAACGCGGCGGCCCGAAGCCGGGACGCGGCTTTCGGAAAGCCCGATTCGATACGATCAGGTAGATAGATCGCCGTGATCGCGTCCGACGGGACGCTCGGCGATCTAGCGGCTCATATCCGCCAGCGCTTCTCGCATGGCGAGGCTGCGAATCCCGAACAGGCCTTGGTAAGGCAAGGCCAGATCGACGATGACGAACATTACGCTCGCGACGGAGACCACCCCGATCGCGAGGACGATGCCGCTGACTCGACGGCGCGGCACCTGCAACCCGAAGCTCAGGAACACCAACGCAAGCCAGAAGCTTATGATACCGAGGAACAGCCCGCTTTGCGGGCCGTTCGTATCCTCGATCACGGCCCAGCGGCTTTCCTGAACTCTGGCGTAGTCGGCCCGGCAGCGTTGCAAAACCGGGGATAGATCAGGCGCCGGAGCGGTCGTGTCGATGGCCAGTCCGACCTCGTTGAGCATGCCGGCCAGAACCGCATCTTCGCCGCGAACCGACATGCGGCGGGTATCCGGCATGCCGGCAACCGAAGGAGCGGGCTCCGCAGGCCAGGTACTGGCGATCACGGCGGCGACGTAGCGGCTCAGGATCTGCCGGGTCGGAGCAAGGTTCGGCCCCAGATTGCGCAGACATTGGTCGAGCCGCGCCAGCTCGGCCGCGTAGAGCGAGCGGTTCCTGTTGGCGGAATCGAAGGCGGAGCGCGCGGTCGAGAGCTGCAGGCTCAGCACCAGCGCGGCGAAGGTCACGAGCAGGCCGGTCACCAGCCGGACCGCTTCCATGTTCTCCTTCGACAGATGCTCCTCCGGCAGCCACATGCGCAGGGCGATGCCGGCCAGAGCGCTCAGGCCGAACAAGGTCAGAAAACCGAAGCCTGAGAGGATTTCCATGGCGTCGCCGCGAGAAGGCCGATCGGGCCCGGCCATGCTCTCACAGCGCTGCGACCGATGCGAGCCCCTGCGTCACACGCGAACAGCCGCTCAGCCGAGCCGGCGCGTCACGCCGCCCTTTACCGGCCTCCGACTGTGAGGCGGTGGCGGCGCCTCCGGCAGGAGATAGGCGCCCCCGCCCATTCCGAGAGCCGGCCAGCCGGGATCGACATAGGCGTCGAGTTCCCAGCAGCGCAGCCGCAGACGCTCGTCTTCCGTGGTTGCATCGGAGCAGCGCGTGAATTGCGAGCGCTGCCAGAAGGCGGTCGCTGGCTGCGGCGCCTGCGCGAGGCCGACCAGCAGAACCGTGGCCAGAAGCCTGTTCATCGCGGCGCTCCCCTGCCCCTGTGGCTGCGACCAATCGACCATCAATGCCCGCGGGGCTCTTGCGGAAAGCTTAACCGGGCGGGAACAGGGCGCGCCGTCGCGGGTATCTCCTATGCAGGGCTCAAGGCAGGAGGTTCCGATGCGAGCCAAGGTTCGGCGCGGCGACAGCACTGGCGAGGCAACCCGTCCGGTCTTCAGGATCGAGACCGTCGAGGACTACGGACTGGCCAAGCATCGCATCGAAAGCCTCAAGGACTCGACACGCGGCGACGATGAGGAGCAAGAATTGCAGGCTCTCATCGATGCCGTCGAACGCTGGGATGCCGACCATGCCGCCCAGCCGGGCCGACACAGGAGGTAGATACCGTGAAAACGCCGATCATGGTCCATACCGAGGAAGACTATGACCGGGCGCAGCAGCGCGTCGAGGAACTGAACGCCCTGCCCGACGGCCCCGAAAAGGACAAGGAACTGCAAGCGATCGCCGAAGCGATGCTCGCCTTCGAGCTCCGTCGCGACGACGCCGACGACTGATCCCCGCGGCATCGAGCCCAGCAACGTTCAGGAATCGTTGCTGGCGTTGAGCTCCTCCGGGCGAAGTCCTTCATCCGGATGA
This sequence comes from Allobosea sp. UNC402CLCol, assembly GCF_000745475.1. Taxonomy (GTDB): domain Bacteria; phylum Pseudomonadota; class Alphaproteobacteria; order Rhizobiales; family Beijerinckiaceae; genus Allobosea; species Allobosea spartocytisi. The sequence continues at coordinate 313,485 of NZ_JQJJ01000014.1, read as the reverse complement.
GTTCTGGTGGCGGGCTGCTGCACCTCCAGCCACCGCGCCACGATCTCCGCCACCATCTCTTCACGCGTATGCCCAGGCCGATGCGCCGCGATGTGGCGGTCGAGCGCTGCGGTTTCGGCCTCGGCCAGCAGGACAGTCAACGCAATCGGCATGATTTGTCTCCACGTCTCCGGGAACAGCACCGGCTTCCAGACGTTGTAGCAAGCGCAGCATCCGATCACGACATCGCGATGCGAGCAAGTCGGCAAACCGAACGAGCAGAGAATTTCAAGCTGCTTTCGGTGACGTGATTATTTGCGCGCCTCTGCCATGGTTTGTCTCGACAGAAGACGAACAAAAACTTGTTTCATCTGTTGGTTGCATGAACGGCCTGCGACTTGGGCTGATAAAGGAGGAAAAAATGCTCACGCATAAACTCGCCATGACCTCTATCGGATTCGCCATGCTGACCGCGACAGCGCTCGCGCAGACGAGCGCTCCGACGCCGCCCTCGTCCTCGACGAGCCCGGCTCCCGCGGCTCAGCCTGCCAAGCCGCCGGCAAACAATCTCGCCGGCCAGGGCAAATGGCGTACCAGCAAGCTGATCGGCGTCGATATCTACGGCCCCGACGACAAGAAGGTCGGTGACGTAACCGAAGTGATCGTCGACAAGACCGGCAAGATCGAGATGGTCACGGTCGGCGTCGGCGGCTTCCTCGGCATCGGCGCGAAGGACGTCGCCATTCCCTTCGAGCAGGTGACCTGGAGCGATCAGCCGATCGCCCCACCCGCTCCGGCCCCTGCCCCGGCGGGCGGTGCTGCCGGTAGCACGGGCGGCGGCATGAGCGCGGCTCCGAAGGCGCCAGCCATGTATCCGGATCATGGCAAGATCACCATGACCAAGGACCAGCTCAATGCAGCCCCGGCCGTGACCTATTCCGGCAGCTGACACGTTCGATCCGAACCGCCCCGGCAACGGGGCGGTTTCGTTTGTGCCAGCGTCATGGATCCGGACCCGCTCCTGCGGCGAGCGTGCGGAGCAAGGGCGGAACGGCTTCGGGCAGCTCGTCCGCGATCAGCCCGAAGCCCAGCGCTTCGCCGGCCTTTCCATGCAGCCAGACCGCCATGCAGGCCGCCTCGAAGGCCGGCATGCCTTGCGCGATCAGCCCCGTGGCCATGCCGGCCAGGACGTCGCCGGAACCGGCGGTCGCCAGCGCCGGCGAGCCGGTCGCATTGATCGCCGCACGCCCGTCCGGGCATGCGATCACCGTGTCGGCTCCCTTGTAGACGACGATCGCCCCGCTGAAGGCAGCGGCCTTGCGGGCGCGCTCCAGCTTGGAAGAGTCCCGGTCGATCGCCGGCTCCCAGCCGAAAAGCCGCCGGAACTCGCCCTCATGCGGCGTCATCACGCAAGCCGCGTTCCGCTGTCCCAGCCTCGACAGGGCTTCCGCATTCTCCGCCAGAATCGTCAGCGCATCGGCGTCGAGCACCAGCGGCTTGCTGCTATGGACAAGCGCCGCAACCAGCTGGCGAGCTCGCGCATCGAGCCCGAGCGCCGGCCCTGCCAGAACGGCGGACAAGCGCCGATCCTCCAGGAGAGGCGCAAGGCCCGTTTCGTCCGCGAGGGAGCGCTGCATCAGCGCGTCCGGCCCACGCATCGCATGCGCAGCCAGGGCCGCAGGAGCGCAGAGGATGGTCGCGAGCCCGGCGCCGATCCGTAGGGCCGCCCGCGCGCCGAGCCGCGGCGCCCCGACGCCGGCGATCCCTCCTGCGAGTACGGCAACGGCGCCGCGCTCGAATTTATGCGTGAAGCTGCCATGGCGCGGCAGATGGCAGCTCCAGAGAGCGGGACCGTTGGCGAAGGCCGTAGGAGCGATCGCCTCGAGGGCCGCTTCGGCCGGAATGCCGATATCCGCCAGCGTCACCTGTCCGCAGAGATCGCGGCCGGGCTGGAGCAGGTGACCGGGCTTGAGCCGGAAGAAGGTCACCGTTTCCGTGGCACGAACGACCAGCCCCTCGGCCTGCCCGGTATCGCCCGAAAGCCCGCTGGGAACATCGACCGCGACCAGCGGCCGGCCAGAGGCGTTCATCGCCGCGACCAGCTGCGCGGCCTCGCCGGCAAGCGGCCGGCTCAAACCCGCTCCGAACAGCGCATCGACGAGGATGTCCGCGTCGTTCGGCACGGCCACGCCCGGCGGCAGGATCGGGCCGCCCCAGCGTTCCGCGGCGATGGCGGCATCGCCCCGCAGCGCATGCACGTCGCCCAGCAGAGCAACCGCCACCTGAAACCCTCGTTCACGCAGGAGCCTCGCGGCAACGAATCCGTCGCCACCATTGTTGCCGGGGCCACAGAATATGCTCACGCTTGCGCCGGAAGCCGCATGGCGGGAGACCGCATCGGCCACCGCCGCCCCGGCCCGCTCCATCAGCATGATGCCCGGCGTCCCACCCGCGATCGCGATGCGATCCGCCTCCCCCATCTGCGCCACTGCGAGCAAGGCGAGGTCGGTCGGTCGCATGGCTGGGATCGTTGTGCCGGGCATGGCCCATCATGAGAGCAGGTCGCACGGCGCGACAACAAGGCGCCAAGGCAGCATTTGCACTACAATTAGGCGTTTGACTTTTTTTTATGCTGTTTTTTGCCTCTCGATCAGGCGCAAGAAGCCGGGCTGCCACGTGGCGGTGCGCGGGCGCCGATGCTATGAGCAAGACAAGGTGCTTCGCATGCGGCCGGGGATCGTTCAAACTCCCGGATCGCGGCGGGTGCCGCCCGGCTCCGGCCGGGGTCTGGGGCGCAAAGGAGGCCGGTCGGCGCATGAAGAAGATCGAAGCGATCATCAAGCCCTTCAAGCTGGACGAGGTGAAGGAAGCGCTTCAGGAAGTCGGGCTTCAGGGCATCACCGTTCTCGAGGCGAAGGGCTTCGGCCGCCAGAAGGGCCATACCGAGCTCTATCGCGGCGCCGAATACGTGGTCGACTTCCTGCCGAAGGTGAAGATCGAGATCGTTCTGGCCGACGACATGGTCGAGCGCGCGATCGAGGCGATCATGAAGGCCGCCCAGACCGGCCGCATCGGCGATGGCAAGATTTTTGTATCGAGCGTGGAGGGTGCCATCCGCATCCGCACGGGCGAGACAGGCGCGGACGCGATCTGACGATTTCCCGCATCACATGGGTCGAGAGCTGCCGGGTGATTTGGATCCATCCGCAGCGCGCGAGTTTGAGAAATAGCTGGCAAGAGGAATGCTGAAATGAAAAGCGCCAAGGATGTCCTCAAGGCGATCAAGGACAACGACGTCAAATATGTCGATTTCCGCTTCACCGACCCGCGCGGCAAGTGGCAGCATGTGACCTTCGACGTCACGATGATCGACGAGGACATCTTCGCCGAAGGCACGATGTTCGACGGTTCCTCGATCGCTGGCTGGAAGGCCATCAACGAGTCCGACATGCTGCTGATGCCGGATCCGACCACCGCTGTGATGGATCCGTTCTTCTCGGCCGCCACCATGGTCATCACCTGCGACGTGCTCGAGCCCGCCACCGGCGAGCCCTATGGCCGTGACCCGCGCGGCATCGCCAAGAAGGCCGAGGCCTATCTCAAGTCGACCGGCATCGGTGACACCATCTATGTCGGCCCCGAGGCCGAGTTCTTCGTCTTCGACGACGTCAAGATCGCGGCGGATCCGTACAACACGGGCTTCAAGCTCGACAACGTCGAGCTGCCGATCAACGGCATGACCGAGTACGAGGGCGGCAATCTTGGCCACCGCATCGCCACCAAGGGCGGCTACTTCCCGGTTCCGCCGCAGGATTCGGCGCAGGACATGCGCGGCGAGATGCTGGCGGCCATGGCGGCCATGGGCGCCAAGGTCGAGAAGCACCACCACGAGGTCGCTTCCGCCCAGCACGAGCTCGGCCTGAAGTTCGACACCCTGACCCACATGGCCGACACCATGCAGGTCTATAAGTACGCGATCCACAACGTCGCCCAGAGCTACGGCAAGACCGCGACCTTCATGCCGAAGCCGATCTATGGCGACAACGGCTCGGGCATGCACGTCCACCAGTCGATCTGGAAGAACGGCAAGCCGACGATGGCCGGCAACAAATATGCCGACCTGTCGCAGGAGTGCCTGTGGTACATCGGCGGCATCATCAAGCACGCCAAGTCCCTGAACGCCTTCACCAACCCGTCGACGAACTCCTACAAGCGCCTCGTCCCGGGCTATGAGGCTCCGGTGCTGCTCGCCTATTCGGCGCGCAACCGCTCGGCGTCCTGCCGTATTCCGTGGACGACCTCGCCAAAGGCCAAGCGCGTCGAGGTCCGCTTCCCCGATCCGATGGCGAACCCCTATCTCGCCTTCGCCGCCATGCTGATGGCCGGCCTCGACGGCATCATCAACAAGATCGATCCGGGTCCGGCCATGGACAAGGACCTCTACGACCTGCCGCCGCGCGAGCTGAAGAAGATCCCGACGGTGTGCGGTTCGCTGCGCGAGGCCCTGGAAAGCCTCAAGAAGGACAACGCCTATCTCAAGGCCGGCGGCGTCTTCAACGACGACTTCATCGAGAGCTATATCGAGCTCAAGATGCAGGATGTGGCGCGCTTCGAGATGACGCCGCACCCGGTCGAGTTCGCGATGTACTACTCCTACTGAGAGCTCGGGCCGGCTCTTTCGAGCCGGCCCACGGCTTCCTCCCGGCCGCGTATCCCGCGGCTACCTTTCACCGGGGCGGCGACGCCCCGGTTTTTTGTGGATTCGCGATCGATCTACGACGCCCGATTATCGACGATGAGAATCTGCTCTGCTCCGCCAACCATCTGGGATGGAAGGTTGGCGTTGTAGCTGGTCAGCGGCGGCGTCAATCCGGTCGAAGGCGCAGATACGAGCGCATTGCCACCCGCACCGGAGACGATGTTGTTTGAGATGACCATCTTGCCAGCAGCCGAATTTGACGAGAAGATCAGCCCGACATCGCACCCCCGCACAAGATTTCCATCGCAGACGAGATCGCGCGCTCCTTGAGCGACACCGAGTTTGATCCCTCCGGCGCAGCTCTCGATGATGTTCCCACTGATGACACCGTCCTGCTCGACGAGAATGCCGATACCGCTCGTGCTGTAGGGGCCGATCCCGCCCGACCCCGGAATGGCATGAGGGGCGATATTAGAAAGTTGATTACCACTGACGACCGCTCGACGGGCGACGCCATCGCCATAATAGCCAGAATTCGTCACATATATTCCATCGCCGGCCGTATCGACGCGATTGTCGACAATCGTCACCCCTGTTCCGTCCTGCCCTGCCCCTGGCGCTTCATAATAGAGGGCACCCTCCCTAAGGTTCCAGCAGACGTTACGTGAGAACAGGACCCTCGAGCCGCCGTTGACCCGAATTGCGGAAAAATCGCAGTTCATGATCGTATTGTCGACGATGCTGACGTCATTCGCGAGGTAGACCGCAACACCATTTCCGTTGGCGCCGGTGCCGGCATCGCTGGAAACGAAGTTAATGAAATTATTGCGGATCGCCGAGAGATTGCCGCCACTGCCCACCGTTCCCCAGATAGCAATGCCGTTGTTCTTCGCTCCGACGATACGGCAGCCTTCGACAATGGTTTCGGAACTGAAGGACCAGACACCAACGTCGACATTGTAAAACTCACAGTTACTAATCGTCGGGCGAGCATCATTCGCGCAAAGTACAGCCGCCTTGTATCCTCCCGCCGGCTCATCAGCCGTCTTGACGGTATTTCTGAAATTGCATTTCGAGAAGCGAACATCTTTGGCATTGTCCAGAACAATAAGGCCGGCAGCGCCCGTGATGATGTCGGGCGCGTTATAGGATTGAATACCTAAATTCTGACCATCAAAAGTCACATTGCGAAAGCTCATGCCCCCCTGTCCGGCGATACGCAGAGCATAGCCGCCGCCAGTAAACCTGAGCACCGCTTCACCAGCACTGCAGAGAACCTCAATGCCGCAACCGGAACCATTCGTCGTCAGGATGCTAATATTCGCAATATCGTAGACGCCGGCGCGTAGTTGCAATGGCTTGGCAGCATTTCTCGCTGCCTCGATAGCGGCGCCGACAGTCGCACTTGTGAAACCGGATGGCGGGGGCGTCGCGGGATCAGCAATGACCACGTCATCAAGAATTCGATAGCCGGGCATGGGGACCTCCTTCGGGCTAGGCATTCGAGCACGCACGCATCAGGCGTCAACGACTCGAACAAAACAAGAACATTAATAGGCTTATATTCTTATTTGTCAAGCCTCACTGCTCGATGTGGCGTCTATCGGCGACACGCCTCGTAACGGAGCTTTCAGCCCTTTCCGGCACGTTCAAAGTCAACTCGTCTGGCATGGGACAGCTGCGTTGAAGACCATATCGATCAACGGCCGCTTCCTCGCCCAGCCACTGACAGGCGTTCAGCGCTTCGCACGCGAACTCACGGCAGCGCTTGACAGAAGGATCGGCCAAGGCGCCCTGCCGTCACCTCTTCTCGGCTCTCGCTGGCGAATTGTCGTGCCCGCGGGTGTCGAGATCGACTTGGAATTGCAGCATATGGAGGTTCTCCAAACCGGCCGGTCGAACGGGCACGTGTGGGAACAGAGTGTCCTGGCGCGCGCGACCCGCCAGGACCTTCTCGTCGGTTTCGGCGGCAGTGGCCCTCTGCTTCATCCACACCAATTCGTCGTCATCCATGACGCCACGATCTTCCGCCACCCGGAGGCCTTCGGCCGCGGCTACCGGGCCTTGCACAAGCTGCTCGGCTTCGCGCTAACCCGGACGGCCCGGGTCGCGACCGTCTCGGAGTTTTCCCGTCGTGAGCTGAGCGCTGTCTTCCGCGTGCCCGCAGAAGGGATCGCCGTCATCCACAACGCGCCCGATCATTTCGCCGAAACGGTGCCGGACGGCTCCATCGTCGACAGGCTTGGTCTCGACGATCGCGGCTTCTTCGTTCTGGTCGGCACGCTGAAGCCGAACAAAAACGTCGACTTCGCCATTCGCGCCTTCCAGGAAAGTGCCCTGCCCGGCCAGAAGCTGGTCATCGTCGGCGGCATCCACTCCCATGTCTTCAAAGGCAGCGGCATTGCCGAGGCGGACAATATAATCTTTGCCGGGCGCCTATCTGATGCCGAGGTCGCTGGCCTCGAGCGGCAGGCGATCGCCTTCGTCTTTCCGAGCCTCTATGAAGGCTTCGGCATCCCGCCACTTGAGGCCATGACGCAAGAGTGCCCGGTGCTGGCTGCCGATATCCCGGCCGTGCGCGAAGCCTGTGGCGATGCGGCGCTCTATTTCGATCCGCGCGATCGCGAAAGCCTGAAGCAAGCGATGCAGCTGATACTGGCGCAGCCTGAGCGCCGCGCGACGCTTGTCGCTGCCGGCCATGCCAATCTGGCGCACTTCTCCTGGGAGAAGAGTACTCAAGCCTTGCTCGCGATCCTGGCCGAGATGTGCCCCGAAAGGCTGGCCAAGGCCTGACTGGCCCTTACAGCGACAGGATCCGCTGCGGCGCGAGCCGCCCGCGCAGCAGGTCCCAGAAAGCGAGGCAGTTCCCCTTCAGCCGGCCGATCCGGTCGACGGGGTTGTTCGGCTTGAGGCTGCCGCCGATATTCGCCGCGACATTGCCGGCGGCAAGCCGCAGAGCGCGGCGCGGCCTGAGCGTGCCCTTGCGCACCAGATAGACCGGGTTGGCGATCTGCGAATAGCCGAAGCGCAGACCGGAGGTCCGTCCGCGCTTGCTGCCGCGATGCACACCGCGCAGCGCGGTCGAATGCACGATCCGCCCCTGCCCGGCGAGCTGCTGGCAGAAATCGGTGTCCTCCTGCCAGCCATAGAGCGGCAGGTTCTCGTCGAAACGCGCCCCCGCCGCCCGGATCGCCGCGACCCGGAATACCATGTTGCAGCCATAGGCATTCTCGACCGGCGTCAACCGCGCCTCCGCCGGCGCGATGTCCCGTGCCAGGATCGCCCGGGCTTCCGCAGCAGCGAGGCCGGGCCCGTGGATGCCGTCGGCAAGCACCTGTCCGGTCGCGACGACGATGTCGCCTTCGCGGCCGAGCAACGCCTCCGCCTCGGTGACGAAGGACGGGGCCGGCAGGAAATCATCGTCGAAGAACAGCAGCAGCTCGGCATCGCCGATCGCGTCGAGAATGGCATTGCGTTGCACGCACAGCCCCTGCCGCGGCGCGACCCGCCTGACCGGCACGGTGAGCGTCTCGGCGAAGGACCAGTCGACATCTTCCTCCTGCGCCGGGCAGATCAGGATCTCCGCCGGCAGCCGTTCCTGCCGCGCGAGCTCGGCGAGCGTGTCGCAAAGCACCTCCCGGCGCCCGGCGGTCGCGATCCCGACGACGATCTTCATGGCTGGAGCGTTCCGATCATGCATCCGTCCCTCAATGCGCCAGCCATCGCAGCATGCGAGGCAAGGCGGGCAGGCTCGCGAGCATCGTCGCGCCGAGCCCGGCCGCAGCGGCGAGCACCGCGTTCCCGCCAAGCCAGGTCGATATCGCCCAGGCCGCGACGATGGCCAGCAGGGCGGAGGCGAGCGGCAGCCGTGGCATCTCGAATGGCAGCAGGCGCAGCAGCAGCAGGCCGCCGGCGAGCGCGACAAGCGCTCCGACGGCCGCACCGGCCGAGATCGTGAAATCCGTTCCGCCGAACCACGCCGTGGCGGCCAGAGCGCCGGCGCACATCAGCGCAGAATCGAATACGGCGAGCCCGGCGATCGCCGCCAACCGACGCTGGAGATGGGCCGCCGTCGGCAACAGGGTCTGCACGATGGCCCGGATCAGCGCCGTGAACGTGATGAGGGGCGCGACACGCAGGAAGGATTCGCGCAGCTCGGGCGCGATCAGCAGCGTCGTGGCGACGGCCAGCAGGCTGAGCACGGCCGCGGCGCCCATCGCCGAGAAGCCGGCGAGCAAGGCATAGTAACGCCCGAGCTCGCGGCGGAATTCGCCGCTGCCGCCATCGCGGTCGAAGAGCTGTACGAGCGAAGGATAACGGATGGCGTAGATCGCCGAGACGATCAGGACGAAGGGGCGCTGCAACAGATCGAGCGCCAGCAGCGGCGCGGCGGCCGCCTGCCCTCCCAACGTGGCCGTGAAGATCGCCTTCAGCCCGAGCGGTGCCAGCATCGCGGCGACCGAGGCTCCCGCGGAGATCCCACCATAGGCGAGATGCCGGCGCGTCGCCTCGAGGCTCCAGCGCCCCGGTTCGCCGAAACCGCCCCGCGAGACCAGGATCGCCAGGACGAGATAGGCGAGATAGCCCGCCATGACGCCGCCGAGGACATGGGCGAAATCCGCCCCGGCCCAGGCGCCGGCCAGCGTGCCGATGGCCATCAGCGAGGCGCGCAGGGCCTGCATCCAGGAGAACAGCCGGAAGGCGTGCCGGAAGCGCAGCATGGTGAGATGGATCTCGCTGCCGCCCTGCACGATCGCCGCGACCGCGCCGAGCCCCGCGACCGGTGCCGGCACGCCGCAGAACCACGCGATCAGCGCACCGACAGCGCAAAACCCGCAACAGGCCAGGAATTCCGAGGTGATGGTTCCGCGCTCGGTCGCCTCGCTCTGCGCGTCAGGGCCGGGATAGAAGCGGCTGCAGGCGAAGCGAATCCACTCGAAGCAAGCGATCGCCCCGAACTGCACGACCGAGATGAACAGCGAATAGGCCGTGAACTCCGCCGCCGGCAGCCGGTGCGCGACAACGAGCAACAGCCCCAGCGCCAGAACGGCCTGGTAGATATAGGCTCCGAGCGCAGCGATCTTCGCCATCGCGGCCTCAGCTTGCGACAGTGGCGGCGACGCGGCCTGTCAGGCCGGCACTGGCAATGATGGCACCGTTCACGCGCGAAACCCTCCACCGTCAGGCGTAGGGCCGAAAGGTTGATATTTCGCGTCGAGGGAGCACCGGACCGAACAATGAACCGGATGCCAGCGCCCGGGCATGGGCGCCGGCACGATCCGGAAAGGGCGCTGCGCCCCCAGCCGTCAGTGATCAGGAGAAGTGCAGGACGGCGAAACCGGCGCCTGCCGCAACGGCAGCGAGCCACCAGAGCCCTCGCGAAGACGTCCAGTCCAGGCGCGGCGCTTCCGCCACGACGCGGGCATCCTCATAGCCGAAGGACTCGCCGGCCAGACGCGCAGCGCGCTGAAGCCCGGCCATTCTCGTCACAGGAAACGACTGACGCGACACCACGGCGACCTCCCCCTAGGCTGATCTTAGCGCATTGCAAATCGCCGCATAGGCCCGATCACGCACACCATCCTGGTCCGTGCCGCTTAACGCAGCCTGAATGAACCGGGTTCCAGCAGAGGTTCACGGCGATCCATGACCTGTCGATGACGGCGGGCGGCGCATGGCTCCTGACAGATGTGGAAGGCGAGGTTTTTATAGCGGCCGGCACGGTCTATAAGCGGCCGCGAAGCGCAGGACGGGTCGGAATGCGCTAGAGTTTAGCGTTGCGAATCAGGAAGCATTTGGCGCGATGGCGGAGAATGGCGATCTTTTCGGCTCGGACGCGGAGCGGCCGGCTGAGGCTGGCCCGAAGCCGGAACTGCGCGCACCCGCCGAGACTCCAAAAGCGCCGCGCAGCGGCGCGGGAGCTCCGCGCAACGGAACCCTGTCCGAGACCGGCTATGACGCCTCCGCCATCGAGGTGCTGGAGGGGCTCGAGCCCGTCCGCCGTCGGCCGGGCATGTATATCGGCGGCACCGACGAGCGCGCGCTGCACCACCTCTTCGCCGAGGTGATCGACAACGCCATGGACGAGGCCGTGGCCGGCCACGCCACCTTCATCGACGTCGAACTGTTCGAGGACGGCTCGATCGCGGTGACGGACAATGGCCGCGGTATCCCGGTCGACCCGCATCCGAAATTCCCCGGCAAGTCGGCGCTCGAAGTCATCATGACGACGTTGCATGCCGGCGGCAAATTCGACTCCAAGGCCTATGAGACCTCGGGCGGCCTGCATGGCGTCGGCGTCTCCGTCGTCAATGCGCTCTCCGACCGGCTGGAGGTCGAGGTCGCGCGCGGCAAGACGCTCTACCGGCAGGTTTTCTCGCGCGGCCTGCCCCAAGGCCCGCTTGAGACGGTCGGCGCGGTCGCCAACCGGCGCGGCACTAAGGTGCGCTTTCACCCGGATGCCCAGATCTTCGGCGAAGGCGCGCATTTCTCGCCTGCCCGCCTGTTCCGCATGGCGCGCTCCAAGGCCTATCTCTTCGGCGGCGTCGAGATCCGCTGGACCTGCGCGCCGGCGCTGCTGAAGCCGGAGGGCGATGTCGCGGCGGAAGCCGTGTTCCGCTTCCCCGGCGGCTTGCGCGACTATCTCGGTCGCGAGATCGAGGGCAAGGACCTCGTCGCCGAGCCGATCTTCTCCGGCAAGATCACGAAGGAAGGCGGCCACGGCTCGCTCGAATGGGCCATCGCCTGGCTCGCCACCGGCGAGGACGGCTTCTCCTCCTCCTATTGCAATACGATCCCGACTCCCGAAGGCGGTACCCATGAGCAGGGCCTGCGCATCGCCCTGCTGCGGGGCCTGCGCGACCATGCCGAGCGCATCGGCCAGTCGAAGCGCATGGCGCAGGTCACCTCCGACGACGTGATGGCGACCTGCGCCGCCATGCTCTCGGTCTTCATCCGCGAGCCGGAATTCCAGGGCCAGACCAAGGACAAGCTCGCGACGCTGGAAGCCTCCCGCATCGTCGAGAACGCCGTGCGCGACGCCTTCGACCACTGGCTTGCCGCCGCACCTCAGCAGGCGCTGCGCCTGCTCGACTGGTCGGTGGATCGCGCCGAGGAGCGGCTGCGCCGCCGCCTCGAGAAGGAGGTCTCGCGCAAGACCGCGACGCGGAAGCTCCGCCTGCCCGGCAAGCTCGCCGATTGCTCCAATGCCGGCGCGGCCGGCTCCGAGCTTTTCATCGTCGAGGGTGACTCGGCCGGCGGCTCTGCCAAGCAGGCGCGCAACCGCGCCAACCAGGCGATCCTGCCCTTGCGCGGCAAAATCCTCAACGTCGCCAACGCCACGCGAGAGAAGCTCAACCAGAACCAGCAGCTCGCCGACCTGATCCTGGCGCTCGGCTGCGGCATCGGCACGCAGTTCCGCGAGGACGACCTGCGCTACGAGAAGGTCATCGTGATGACGGACGCCGATGTCGACGGCGCCCATATCGCCTCCCTGCTCGTCACCTTCTTCTGGCGCCAGACGCCGAAGCTGATCGAGAAGGGTCATCTCTACCTTGCCGTGCCGCCGCTCTACCGGCTCCAGCACGGCGGCAAAAGCGTCTATGCCCGGAACGACGCCCACAAGGACGAGCTGATCGAGACCGTCTTCAAGGGCAAGAAGCCGGAGATCTCGCGCTTCAAGGGCCTGGGCGAGATGATGCCGCAGCAGCTCAAGGAAACCACCATGGACCCGGCCAAGCGCTTGCTGCTCAAGGTCATGGTGGACCATGAGGCGAGGGAAGAGACCTCCGATACGGTCGAGCGGCTGATGGGCAACAAGCCCGAGGCCCGCTTCATCTTCATCCAGGAGCGGGCGGCCTTCGCCGGCGAGCTGATCGACCTGTGATCGCCGGCGGCGAGCCCGGCATTTCTGCAAGGCTGCACCTCAGCGCCGCCGGGCTGCCCGCTTGCGAAAGGATTGGCAGGGTTCGCGCATGTCGAACCCCTTCCGCTTCCCGGACGATCATGATCGCAGAAGCCGCGCCCCGCTCGGCGAGCCGTCCCTGACGATATGGCCGAGCCTGCTCCACCTCCATCTCGACGCGACGGCGATCTGGCGGCGCCCGCCGGGAACGCCTCCTGGGACGACATCCGGATCTTCAACGCCATCGCCAGCGGCGGGTCGATGGCCGTGGCGGCGGCGCGGCTGGGCTTAAGCGAGGCCACCGTCACGCGCAGGCTCAAGGTGCTGGAGAAGGATCTCGGCCTCCAGCTCTTCATCCGCGAGGCCAACCGCCTCGTTCCGACGGCGATCGGCATCGAGCTCGCGGCGGAAGCCGGTGAGGTCGAGGCGGCCACCCGGCGCTTCCTGTCGCGGGCCGATGCCGCTCGTCCGCTCGCCAATGCGCCGGTGCGCGTCACCGCGACGACCTCGATCAGCCTGTTCCTGACCATGCACGCCACCACGGTCTCCAGGGATGCCGGCGGCGTCGAAATCGTCATCATCAGCACGCGCGACCGGCTTAGCCTCGCCCGTGGGGAAGCCGACATCGCGCTGAGGATGAGCAACCCGCCAGCGGAACCGGGCTATTACGCGCAGAAGATCGGCCGGCTGATGCAGGCGCTCTACTGCCGCCACGATGTCGATCCGGCGACGGCGCCGATCATCTCGGTCAACCGCGAAACCTCCTCGCGCATCGACGATCATATCCTGCGTTTCGCGGCCGGCAGGCCGATTGCGGCCCGAGTCGGCGATTCCGCGGCACGCTATGAAAGCATCCGCTCGGCCGGCGCGCTGTCGATGGCGCCCTGCTTCATGGCCGATCTCGACCCCGGCCTCCGGCGCATCGCACCGCCGCCGGACGCGACCGGCGACGACATCTACCTGCTCTCGCATGACGTCTCGCGCCAGCGCGCCGGCGTCGGCGCCGTGCTGGCGGCGCTGCGCAAGCTCTTTCGCGAGCATCGGGCGCGCCTCGAAGGGCGATCGGCCGAGACCGGCCCCTTATCCTGAAAATGCCGCGCTTTCCGGAAAGATCCGGCTAACCAAGCTTTTACCGCTCTCGGTGCATGCTTGCGCCATACCCGTGCGGACACGGGACACGGAGAGCGCAATGCGCCTGATCCAACTGTTCTGGAAGAACAATCGCGGCACGGCGGCCATCGACATTGCCAAGGCCGCCGCGGCCATCGCCTTCCTGTCGGTCATCGCCGCCAATTTCGTCTCGAACCAGACGGCCGGCCTCGACAGGGACAAGCTGGCGCAGGCGAGCCTTGCCGCCGCGAAGCGCCAGCCGGTCGATCCGATGGTCACCGGCTCCATCAGCCAGACTGCGAACGCGACGAAGCTCGACCCCTGCGCCCTGCCCCGCTGATTTCAGGCCAGCCAGCGCGCCAGTTCCGCCGCCACCCGTTCCGGCTCCTCCAGCGTCGAGAGATGGCCGCAGCCCGGCAACGTCGCCAGCCGGGCCTTCGCGCCGGCGAGCCCCGCCATTTCCTGCGCCTCCGCCACCGGGGTGATCTCGTCCTCCTCACCGACCAGCACCAATGTCGGAAGGGATAGGCCCGTCAGGACCGGTCGCGAATCCGGCCGCTTCATGATGGCCTTCTGCTGACGCACGAAACCGTCGGCGCCGATATCGTCGGCCATCCGGCGCACCAGCAGCCGCAACGGCTCGTCCGTCAGCCGGGCGGGCGCCACCAGGCGCTGCCAGAGCAGTGTCGTGACGTTGTCATAGGCCCCCTTCTCCGCGAGATCGATCATCTGGGCGCGGGGCTCATTGCTTTCGGGGGTCGCCGGCTTGGCGCTGGTGTCGAGCAGCGCCAGCCTCGTGACGCGCTCCGGTGCCCGGCGCAGCACCTCGAAGGCGACATAGCCGCCCATCGACAGCCCGCAGAGCGCAAAACGCGGCGGCGCGGCTGCCAGAAGACGCTCAGCGATGGCACCGAGGCTGTCGTCGCGGCTGTGTTCTGCGACCAGAACGAGGCGGCCATCGGCCAGCCGCGACCATTGCGGAGCATAGAGCGCGGCGGTGCAACTGAGGCCGGGGACGAGAACGAGCGGGTCCTTCATCGGGCAAAAATCGTCCTTTTCTGGCTACGTGATTGACTTTGCCGCGTTTTCTTTGCATTCCACACGGGTCCGAAGGCGCGCAGGAACTGTTGTCGCGCCAGCGTGGCGGTTGATGGACCCATCCCGCCGCGTGTCACCGACTCTGAAGAAGCGCCATACGCATGTCATTTGCCGAACTCGGCCTGAGTGAAAAGGTTCTGACGGCTGTCACGGCCGCCGGCTATAGCACACCGACTCCGATCCAGGCCCAGGCCATTCCGCATGTGCTGGCCCGCAAGGACGTTCTGGGCATCGCCCAGACCGGCACGGGCAAGACGGCGGCCTTCACCCTGCCGATGCTGACGATCCTGGAGACGGGCCGCGCCCGCGCCCGGATGCCGCGCACGCTGATCCTGGAGCCGACGCGCGAGCTTGCCGCGCAGGTCGAGGAGAACTTCACCCGCTACGGCGTCAATCAGAAGCTTTCGGTCGCGCTGCTGATCGGCGGCGTCTCCTTCGGCGATCAGGACGCCAAGATCACCCGCGGCGTCGACGTGCTGATCGCGACGCCCGGCCGCCTGCTCGACCATGTCGAGCGCGGCAAGCTGCTGCTCACCGGCGTCGAGCTTCTCGTCATCGACGAGGCCGACCGCATGCTCGACATGGGCTTCATCCCGGACATCGAGCGCGTCTGCAAGCTCGTGCCCTTCACCCGGCAAACGCTGTTCTTCACGGCGACCATGCCTCCCGAGATCACCCGGATCTCCGAGCAGTTCCTGCATAATCCGGTCCGTGTCGAGGTCTCGCGCCCCGCGACCGCAGCCACCACCATCACGCAGCGGCTGATCGCCTCCAACCCGCAGGATTTCGAGAAGCGCGAGACGCTGCGCAAGCTCATCAAGGGCGCAACCGATCTGCAGAACGCCATCGTCTTCTGCAACCGCAAGCGCGATGTCGCGACGCTGCACAAATCGCTGTTGCGCCACGGCTTCCCCGCCGTCGCCCTGCACGGCGACATGGACCAGTACGCGCGCATGGCGGCGCTCGAATCCTTCCGCACCGGCGAGAACCCGATCCTTGTCGCGAGCGACGTGGCCGCGCGCGGCCTCGACATCCCGGCCGTCAGCCACGTCTTCAACTTCGACGTGCCGACCCACGCCGAGGACTATGTCCACCGCATCGGCCGCACCGGCCGCGCCGGTCGCGAAGGCGCCTCCTTCACCATCGTCACCCGCCATGACGACAAGCTCGTCGCCGCGATCGAGAAGCTGACCGGCCAGAGCATCGCCTATGAGGGAGCGGGTCTCGACGCGTTGCCGCCGGGAGCCCCCCGCGAGGAACGCCGCGGCAAGCGCGACGACAAGCGCCCGTCTTCCCGCGACCGCGGACGGGGCGAGCGCGACCGTGGACGCAACGAACGCCGTCCGCGCGGCCATAGCGAAACGGAAGCCGCCCCCGCCGTCGTCGAGGCTGTCGAAGAGCGGCGCGACGCCGCGCGGCGCCCGCGTCCGCAGGTGGAAGCCGAGCAGCCCATCCGCCCCGGAACCCCGGAGCGCAAGGAGCGCGACGGGCGGCGGCGCAATCGCGACGACGATGACGGCCCGCAGGTGAAAGGCCTCGGCGATCATGTGCCGGCCTTCCTGCTGCGGCCGGTTCGCATCGGTTGACGCAGCGGCATAAACCCGATTTTAACGGCCTTTACTTGATATCTCCGTCGTCGCGGTGCGAAAGTCTCGCGATGGACGGGCGCATGCCGCCGTATATGCGGACAGGATGTCCCGCTTCGATTGAATGATCGAAGTCGACGTGGCCGAAAGCCGCGACCCGCTTCGCACGGGAATGGCATGATATGGACGAAGCCCCGGTTTCCGCCCATCACGACCTGGCCGAGCGCGTCGTCGCCGCCATGCGGCAGCATGATTCACCGAGCTATCCGCGCGCCTTCGAGGTCTGGTATGCCCATCTGAGCGGCGAGATGCCCGCGGTCAGCCTGGCACTGAACGCCATCCTCGCCGGCAGCGACGGCAAGGTCACGGCCGCCGATATCGACAGCCTCTATGAGCGCTTCATCAATACCGAGCGCTTCTCGCGGCAGGCGGAGCGCACCAGCCTGCAGGTGCTGGGCGAGATCGACAGCATGATGGCGCTGATCGACAAGGCGCTCGGCTCCAGCGAGCTCTATCACGGTAGGCTGGCGGCGATGTCGGAAGATGTCCCACCGATGACTGACCGGCAGAAGCTGCGCGAATGGGTCGAGGCGCTGGTCATGTCGACCCGCGAGGAAGTGACGCGCAAGACCCAGCTCGAAGCGGAGCTGCGCAACAGCTCTAACGAGATCCGCAACCTGCGCGAGGCGCTGGAATCGACGCGCGCCGAAGCCCTGACGGATCCGTTGACCGGCCTCGCCAACCGCCGCCATTTCGAGGAGATGCTGCAGAAGTCGATCGACCAGGCCACGCTTCGGCGCGAGCCCTTCGCGCTAGTGATGGCCGATATCGACTTCTTCAAGCGCTTCAACGACGCCCATGGACACCTGACGGGCGATCAGGTGCTGCGCCTCGTCGCACGCACGATGAAGGACAAGTTCAAGGACAAGGCAGTCATCAGCCGCTTCGGCGGCGAGGAGTTCGCGATCATCCTGCCGGAGGCCGACCTGATCGCCGGAAAGTTCGGCGCCGAGACGGTGCGCCAGGCCCTGCTCACCCGCGAGCTGATCAAGCGCTCGACCAACGAGAACCTTGGCCGCATCACGATCTCGCTCGGCGTCGCCATGTATCGCCGCGGCGACACCGCCGGCTCCCTCGTCGACCGGGCTGATCAGGCGATGATGCGGGCCAAGCGCGACGGCCGCAACCGCACCGTCACCGAGGAAGCTGTGGAACTCGCGAGCCGCGTCGCCTGACGCCGCTCAGGACGCCGCGAACGCGCTCTCGCCACGCGGCTTGATCTCGACCGATTCGCCGCAACCGCAGGCCGAGACCTGGTTGGGGTTGTTGAAGACGAAGGTCGAGGAAAAGCGATCGGTCCTGAAGTCGAGCTCCGTGCCGAGCAGGAACAGCACCGCCTTGGCATCGACGATCACGGTCGCGTCCTTCTCGGAAACGACCTCGTCACCCTTATTGATCTCGCGGGCGATCTCGAAGGTGTACTCCATGCCGGCGCAGCCACCCTTCTTCACGCCGACCCTGAGGCCGAGTGCCGGCGCGGCATCGCCCGCGCTCTGCGCCATGATCTCGCGGATGCGGGCAGCGGCTGCATCGGTCAGAGAGATGACCTTCAGCCCGGGTATCGAAAACATTGTTGTCCCTCCTCGACCGGGTTCAAGGCCCGGTGAAGCAAGATGATGGACCTAACATAGGGATTGCACGCGCTTCCGTCGAGGTGCGGCGCGACACAGCTGGCGCGCCATGCGTTCATGCGCCGGCATCCTCGCGCGCGATGCATTGCGGTTCGCCCTCCGGCATGCACTCTGGAGCGCCTTCGATCCCAGCGTCAGGGAAGCCATGCCTCAACGCCTGCACCGCCCCGAAGCCCTCCGCTCCCTCGTCCGCGACATGGTCACCAGGGCCGGCTGGAGCGCTGAGGAGGCCGAGGAGACCGCCGACCACCTCGTCCTCGCCAATCTGAGCGGCCATGACAGCCACGGCGTCGGGATGATACCGCTGTATTTCCAGTCCCTTGCCGACGGAAACCTCAAACCCGAATCGAAGGGCGAGATCCGCCTCGACGCGGCGCCCTTCCTGATCGTCGACGGCAACATCGCCATCGGCCAACCCACCGCGCGCAACGCCGTCGACCGCGCCGTCGAGATGGCCAGGACCGGTGGCGTCGCCATCGTCAACCTGCTCGATTCGCACCATATCGGCCGCATCGGCCATTATGCCGAGGTTGCGGCGGCGGCCGGGCTGATCTCCTTCTTCTGGGTCAATGTCGCCGGCCGGCCGCCGATCGTCGCCCCCTTCGCTGCCAAGGAAGCACGCTTCGGCACGAACCCGCATGCGATCGGCATTCCCGTCCCCGGCGGCGATCCGCTGATCCTCGATTTCGCGACGAGCCGCATGGCGCATGGCAAGGCCCGCGTCGCGCTCAACAAGGGCGAGCAGGTGCCGCCCGGCTACATCATCGACGGCGAGGGCCGCCCAACGACCGACCCTTCCCATGTCTTCGCCAGCCCGGACCGGCCGCTCGGCGCGCTGCTGCCCTTCGGCGATCATAAGGGCGCCGGCCTTTCGCTGATCGCCGAATTGCTCTCGGCGGGGCTGATGGGTGCGGCGCGCATCGACCAGAAGCCGCAAAAGAGCTGGACCATCAATTCGCTCTTCGGCGTGCTGATCGACCCTGCCCGCCTCGAGCCCGATGCCGGGCTGCGCAAGAGCCGCATCGACAGCTACCTCGCCTTCGTGCGCGCCGCCAAGCCGCAGGACCCGGCCAACCCCGTCCTGGCGCCGGGAGACAAGGAGCGGAAGGTCCGGATCGAGCGCGCCGCCGCCGGCATCCCGCTCGACGACGAGACCTGGTCGCAGATCAAGGCCGCCGCCGCCCGCTACGGCATCGACGCCGACAGCTACTGAGCTTCCCATGCTGCAAGCGGCCTACAATGCCTTCTGCGCCGCCCTGCCGGCGACCAGCCATGTCGTGCAATGGGGCGGCGCGGATGTCTGGAAGGTCGGCGGCAAGGTCTTCGCCATCGCGCGGCCGCAGGAGGACGGTGAGATGGCGGTGAGCTTCAAATGCTCGCCGCTGGCTTTCGACATTCTGAGGGAGCAGCCGGGCCTGAGGCCCGCGCCCTACCTCGCCTCGCGCGGCATGAAATGGATCCAGTGGCTGTCGCCCGAGAGCATGCCGGACGACGCCTTGCAGGACTATCTGCGCGAAAGCCACCGCCTCGCCGCGGCAGGGCTGACGAAGCGGGTGCGCGCGGAGCTGGGCCTATAGGAGCGCTTCGCCCCGGAACATCTGCGCGCAGGAGCCGCCGACAGTGGCGCGGATGCCGTCCTCGCCGCGGCGCGCGGTCAGGTGCAGAAGGCTGGGCCGGCCCATCTCGACGCCCTGCGTCAGCGTGAAGCTCGCATCGTCCTGGCTACCGAGGGAGAGAAGCAGGGCGGCAACCGTGGCGCTGGCGCTTCCGGTCGCCGGATCCTCCCATGTGCCGCTGATCGGCGCGAACATCCGGGCGCGGATATCGCTGGCGCCGTCCCGCGCATAGAGGAACAGCGAGAAGCGGCCCTCCAGGCCTGGCGTGCTGTCCCGGACGGCCCGAAACCGGCTGAGGTCCGGCGTGGCGCGCGAAAGCGCCTCCAGCGTCACCTCCGCGAGAACGAAGAAAACGCCGACCGAGGCCCGTACCGGCCGGTGGTTCGTCACGACGATATCTGAAGGCGAAAGACCGGCGCAGCCGGCGATCGCGTCGGCCGGCAATTCGATGCTCTTCGTCAGGGCCTGCGGGGCAGCAATCGTCGCGCCGGTGACGGTGCCTGCGGCATCGCGCGCGACCTTCACCTCGACCAGCCCGGCAATTTCCTCGAAGCGCAGCACGCCGCCACGGTCGCGACCGTGGCGCGCGAGCACGAAGGCCGTTCCGACATTGGGGTGGCCGGCGAACGGCATTTCATGCGCGCGCGTGAAGATCCGGACTCTGGCATCGTGGGCCGGATCGTCCGGCGGCAGGACGAAGGTCGTCTCGCTATAGTTCATCTCGGCCGCAAGCGACTGCATCTGCGCATCCGAGAGCCCGCGCGCATCGGTGAAGACGGCGAGCTGGTTGCCGCCGAAGGGGCGGTCGGTGAAGACGTCGACGGTCTCGTAGGGAAAGCTGGGCATGGCAAGCTCCGGGAGCGGATGACGCGCCTATTCCTGCCAGCGGAGCGGGCTCAGCACCAATGAAGCGATGAGATGCGATCCATCAACGCGACCGGTGTCGCGCTCACCACATGTCGAGCGCGACGCGGGCCTCGTCGGACATGCGCGACTGGTCCCAGGGCGGATCGAAGGTCATGTTGACCGTGACACCCGCGATGCCGTTGACGGTGCTGACCGCATTCTCGACCCAGCCCGGCATCTCTCCCGCGACCGGGCAACCCGGCGCGGTCAGCGTCATATCGATGGTGACCTGCCGGTCATCGGCGATGTCGACACGGTAGATCAGGCCGAGCTCGTAGATGTCGGCCGGGATCTCGGGATCGTAGACCGTCTTCAGCGCCGCGACGATATCGTCCGTCAGCCGGTCGATCTCCTCAGGCGGAAGCGACGCGGCGGAGCCGACCTGCGGCTCGTTCGGCTTAAAGCCGTCTTCCTTCAGCGCGATGGGTTCGGACGTGGCCAAGGCTCGTATCCTCGATATCATGCGAACAGGTTTTCGGCCTTCCGCAGGGCTTCCACCAGCTTGTCGACCTCTTCCAGCGTGTTGTAGAGGCCGAAGGAGGCGCGGCAGGTCGATGTCACCCCATATCGTGCCAAAAGCGGCATCGCGCAATGGGTACCCGCGCGAACGGCCACGCCGGCGCGGTCGATCACCGTCGCGACGTCATGGGCATGGGCCCCCTTCATCTCGAAGGCGACGATCGCACCCTTCTCCCGTGCCTTGCCGAAGATGCGGATCGAATTCATCTCGCCGAGACGTTCCATCGCATAGGCGCCGAGCTTCGCCTCATGGGCGGCGATGTTCTCGCGGCCGAGCGCCATCATGTAGTCGAGCGCGACGCCCAGCCCCACAGCCTCGACGATCGCCGGCGTGCCGGCCTCGAAACGGTGCGGCGGGTCGTTATAGGTCACGGTGTCTTCCGTGACGGTCACGATCATCTCGCCGCCGCCTTCATAGGGCGGCAGCTTGTCGAGCCATTCCTTGCGGCCCCAGAGCACGCCGGAACCGGTCGGTCCATAGGTCTTGTGGCCGGTGAAAGCATAGAAGTCGCAGCCCAGCGCCTGCACGTCGACCGGCAGATGCACCGCGCCCTGGCTGCCGTCGACGACGAGCGGGATGCCATGCGCCCGGCAGATCTTCGCCACATCGGCGATCGGCACGATGGTGCCGGTCGCGTTCGACATATGCGTCAGCGCCACGACCTTGGTGCGCGGGGTGATCAGCTTCTCGAATTCCTCGATGAGGAAATTGCCGTCCTCGTCGATCGGTGCCCATTTCAGCACGGCGCCATGCCGCTCGCGCCAGTAATGCCAGGGCACGATGTTGGAGTGGTGCTCGAGGATCGAGACGATGATCTCGTCGCCCTCGCCGAGGTTCAGGTGGCGCCCGAGCGAGGACGCGACGGTGTTGAGCGCGCCGGTCGAGGAGCGCGTGAAGACGATCTCCTCGAGATGCTTGGCGTTGAGGAAGCGCCGCGCGCTTTCGCGCGCCGCCTCATAGGCTTCGGTCGAGGCATTGGCGAGGTAATGCAGCCCGCGATGGACGTTGGAATAATCCTCGCGCATCAGCTTCGACATCGTATCGATCACCACGTTCGGCTTCTGGGCCGAGGCCGCGTTGTCGAGATAGACGAGCGGCTTGCCATAGACCTCGCGCGACAGGATCGGGAAATCCCGCCGGATCGTCTCGACGTCATAGGGCTTCAGTACGGGCTGGCCGGTCACCGCGTTCATATGCTCACGCCTTTCCGGTACCGGGCTGCCGGTCGGCGACGAGCGCGCCGGCATGCCCCCAATCCTCCCGCTCGATCTCCTGGATCACGATATGGGTGTTCTGCGGGTTCTTGCCGAGCACCTTCACCAGGGTCTCGGTGAACTCCTTGACGATCTGCGCCTTCTGTTCGCGCGTCGCGCCCTTCGTGATCTGGAGATTGATGTAGGGCATCAGACGGTGCTCACCTCGGAGGCGGCCTCGCGGGCCTGGAGCCAGGACTCGACCTCGTGCATGACGAGCTCGCGCACATTCTCGTCGCCGATGAACTCGGCCGCCTCGCCGGCGAAGGCCTGCAGCACCAGCGCCTCCGCCTGGGGCCGCGGCAGGCCGCGCGCCATCAGGTAGAAGAGTTGGTCGCCGTCGATCTGCGCGACGGTCGCGCCATGGCCGCAGACCACGTCGTCGGCGAAGATCTCGAGCTCCGGCTTGTTGAACATCGTCGCGCCGTCATTCAGCAGCAGCGCGTTGCTCTTCATGCTGCCATCGGTCTTCTGCGCATGCGGGCGCACGACGACCTTGCCCTGGAAGACGCCGGTCGACTCGCCGCCGGCGATCGTCTTGAACAATTCGCGGCTGGTGCCGTGCGGCACCTCATGGTCGACGATCAGCGTGACGTCGGAATGCTCCGAGCCGCGCAGCAGATTGACGCCGCGCAGGCCGATTTCGCTGTGCTCGCCGGCGAAGCGGACGAAATGCTGCTGGCGCAGCGTGCCGGCCCTGGCGACGAAGGCGAAGGAGTCGAACTTGGCCTGGGCGCCGACGGTCGCGAGCAGGCTCTGCACCTGCACGCTCGCCGCGGCCTGCCGCGTCACGATGCGGACATGCTGGATCTCGCTCTCGTCGCCGGTCTCGAAGACGATGGCACCGTTGATCTGCTGGGCCGCCTCGCCGGCCGCCTCGCTGACCTCGACGATGGTCGCCCGGCTGCCCTGCGCCGCCAGCACGACCGAACGGTGGAACACCGCCCGCTCCTCATGGCCGGAAGCGAGGGAGACGATGACGATCGGCTGCTCCAGATTCCGGCCCTCGGCGATCTCGACGAAGACGCCGTCGCGCATCAGTGCGGTGTTGAGCATCAGCCCGGTATCGTCGGCGCCGACCGAGGGGCCGGACAGCACGCGGGACAGGCCCTCGCGCTGAGAGACCAGTGCCTCGGACAGCGACTGCACCGAAACGCCTTCCGGAATGTCGTCGAGCGTCGAGAGGTCGGGCGCGAAGACGCCGTCGACCAGGACGAGGCGCAGGCCGTCGAGCTTCAGCGCGGCCAGGCGAGCCTTGACCGCCTCGGTGACGGCGGCGCCGTCGGCGAGCGGACGGGCCTCGCGCAACAGCGCGCGCAGGTCGGTATAGCGCCAGGATTCGAGCCGGCGATGCGGCAGGCCCTTGGCCTCGAAGCCGGCGAAGGCGTCCTCGCGCAACTTGCGCACGGCCGGGCCGCCCGGCAGCTCGGCCTTGCTGTCAGCGAACTGCTGGATCAGCGTCTGCTCGGCCGCCGTCTTCAGCGGGGTGACGATGGCCATCAGGCGGCCTCCCCATAGGACGCGTAACCCGACTTCTCGAGCTCGAGCGCCAGCTCCTTGCCGCCGGTCTTCACGATCTTGCCCTTCGACATGACGTGGACGGTGTCCGGCACGATATGGTCGAGCAGGCGCTGATAGTGGGTGATGACGAGGAAGCCGCGATTCTTGTCGCGCAGCGCGTTGACGCCCTCGGCGACGATGCGCAGCGCGTCGATGTCGAGGCCGGAATCGGTCTCGTCGAGGATGCACATGGACGGCGAAAGCAGAGCCATCTGAAGGATTTCCATGCGCTTCTTCTCACCGCCGGAGAAGCCGACATTGAGCGGACGGCGCAGCATGTCCTTGGCGATGCCGAGCTTGTCGGCGGCGGCGTTGACCTGCTTGATGAAGTCCGGCGTCAGAAGCTCGTCCTGCCCGCGCGCCTTGCGCTGCGCGTTCATCGCGGCCTTCAGGAAGGTCATGGTGGCGACGCCGGGGATCTCCAGCGGGTACTGGAAGGCCAGGAAGATGCCGGCCGCAGCGCGCTGGTCGGCCTCCATCTCCAGCACGTTCTCGCCGTTGAGCAGGATCTCGCCGTCGAGGACCTCATAGTCCTCCTTGCCGGCGATGACATAGGACAGGGTCGACTTGCCGGAGCCGTTCGGCCCCATGATCGCGGCGACCTCGCCATCGTTCACGGTGAGGTTGAGGCCATTGAGGATCTGCTTGTCCTCGTCGGCGATCTTGACGACCAGATTGCGAATTTCGAGCATTGTTCAGAGTTCCATCTTGCAGGAGATGGTCGGGTCGGGCCCGACCATGACGCGCTTGGTCTCGGCGTCATGCCCGGGCTTGCCCCGGGCATCTCGGAAACGATCGGGCGTCAGCCCACGGAGCCTTCAAGGGAAATGGTGATCAGCTTCTGCGCCTCGACGGCGAATTCCATCGGGAGCTGCTGCAGCACCTCCTTGACGAAGCCGTTGACGATCAGCGCCACCGCCTCCTCCTCGGAGAGGCCGCGCTGCTGGCAGTAGAAGAGCTGGTCCTCGCCGATCTTCGAGGTCGTCGCCTCATGCTCGAAGATCGCGGTCGCGGTCTTGGCCTCGATATAGGGGATGGTGTGCGCACCGCACTGGTCGCCGATCAGCAGCGAGTCGCAGTTGGTGAAGTTGCGCGCGCCCGTCGCCTTGCGATGGGCCGAAACCATGCCGCGATAGGTCGAGTCGGACTTGCCGGCCGCGATGCCCTTGGCGATGATCTTCGAGGTCGTGTTCTTGCCGAGATGCAGCATCTTGGTGCCGCTATCGACCTGCTGCGCTCCGTTCGACACGGCGATCGAGTAGAACTCACCGCGCGAACCGTCGCCGCGCAGGATGCAGGACGGGTATTTCCAGGTGATCGCCGATCCCGTTTCGACCTGCGTCCACGAGATCTTCGAGTTCTTGCCGCGGCAATCGCCGCGCTTGGTCACGAAGTTGTAGATGCCGCCCTTGCCCTCAGCATCGCCCGGATACCAGTTCTGCACGGTCGAGTACTTGATCTCGGCATCGTCGAGCGCAATCAGCTCGACCACCGCCGCGTGGAGCTGGTTCTCGTCGCGCTTGGGAGCCGTGCAGCCTTCAAGATAGCTGACATAAGCGCCCTCGTCGGCGATGATCAGCGTGCGCTCGAACTGGCCGGTGTTCTGCTCGTTGATGCGGAAATAGGTCGACAGCTCCATCGGGCAGCGCACGCCCTTCGGCACATAGACGAAGGAGCCGTCGGTGAAGACCGCGCTGTTGAGCGTGGCGAAATAATTGTCCGTCACCGGCACCACGGTGGCGAGATACTTCTTCACCAGCTCGGGGTGTTCCTGGATCGCTTCCGAGATCGAGCAGAAGATCACGCCGGCCTGCGCCAGCTCCTTCTTGAAGGTCGTGACCACCGAAACGGAATCGAACACCGCATCGACCGCGACGCGGTTCTCCGGCGCGACGCCGGCGAGAATCTCCTGCTCGCGCAGCGGGATGCCGAGCTTCTTGTAGGTCTCCAGGATCGCCGGATCGACCTCGTCGAGGGACTTCGGCGAAGCGCCCTTCTTCGGCGCAGCATAGTAGTAGAGGTCCTGGTAGTCGATCGGCGGATAGTTGACGCGCGACCAGGTCGGCTCGGTCATGGTCTTCCAGCGACGGAAGGCGTCGAGCCGCCATTCGAGCATCCATTCGGGCTCGTTCTTGCGCGCAGAGATGTAGCGCACGGTGTCTTCGGTCAGGCCCTTGGCCGGCTTGTCGACCTCGAGCTCCGTGACGAAGCCGTATTTGTATTCGGTCACGTCGATCGACTTGACCTGATCGATGGTCTCCTGGACCGCTGCCATTTCTCAGTCTCCAGTGCGGGTTCAAGGCCCGCCGGTTCAATTTCTTCGTGTTGCGGAACGCGTCAGGCGGCAGCCCGGGCGCCCCGATCGGCTTGCGCAGCCACGAGCTTTTCGTAGGCCGCGAGGAAAAGATCGATGTCCGCCTCGCAGGTGGTCCATCCGAGCGAGGCCCGCAAGGCCCCTGCGCTCATGGCAGGGTCGATTTTCATCGCATCGAGCACATGCGAACGCTTGACCTTCCCCGAGGAGCAGGCCGAGCCGGAGGACAGCGCCGCGCCCATCAGGTCGAGCTTGATCAGAAGTGTCTCGGCCTTCAGGCCGGGCGTCGCGAAGGCGCTGGTATTGGGCAGGCGTTCCACCGGGCGGCCGAAGATCGCGGTCTCCGGCGCAAGCGCCAGCAAGCCGGCTTCGAGCCTGTCGCGCAACACGGCAAGCCGGGCCGCCTCCTCGCCCAGAGCCTTGCGCGCGATCTCAGCTGCAGCGCCGAAGCCAATGATTCCCGGCAAGTTTTCGGTTCCGGCCCGCCAGCCGCGCTCCTGACCACCGCCACGCATCGGCTTGTCCGCGAGTTCGAGCGCGCCGGTGCGGAAGACGATAGCGCCGATCCCCTTCGGCCCGCCGATCTTATGGGCCGACAGCGTCAGTGCATCGGCACCGAGCGCCACGATATCGATCGGTATCTTGCCGGCAGCCTGCACGGCATCGCTGTGCAAAAGCCCGCCATGACGGTGAACGATGACAGCGGCCTCGGCGACCGGCTGGATCACCCCGGTCTCGTTATTGGCGAGATGGATCGAGACCAGCGCCCGCGCGCCAGGCATCTCGGCGGCGAAGCGGGCAAGCCGCGCCTCCAGCCAGACGAGATCGACGAGCCCGTCGCGATCGACAGGGATTTCCTCGGCGGAACCGGCGGCGAAGCGATGTCCATCGCGCACGCAGGCATGTTCGCTCGCGCTGTGAAGCAGGAGCGAGGCCGGGACCCGCACACAATCGCGGCCGCCATCGCAATCCATCAGTCCGGGCGAGAGCACGGTGACATTCGCCTCGGTGCCGCCGCTGGTGAAGATGATATTCGCGGCCTTCGCACCGACGAGCGCGGCGACCTGCTCGCGCGCCTGTTCCATCGCGCCGCGGGCCGCGCGCCCTTCACCATGAACGGAGGACGGGTTGCCGGGCAGGGCCAACGCATGCGCGACCGCCTCCACCGCCTCCGGCCGCACCGGGGTCGTGGCATTGTGGTCGAGATAGGCGCGCCTTGCCGCCATCACCGTCCTGCCTGCTCCATCTTCGTCATCGCGGGCCGCGATCTCACGGGCTCGACACGAAATGCTTGAAATCGCACCTGTGCGCCGTGCTATAGCCGCCCGTCCGAACCGGCCAGAACGAGGTCGAACCGGTTTCCGAGAGCGGCATACCGTTTTGTTCTTCGTTCGTTCACGGCTGTTAGAACCATTCTAAGCGCTCTTTATCTAGGGCGCACGAGGTGGTGCCGTCAAGGGCGGCGGGCTTCAGGAGCGGCATTCGGCCGCCCCAGGCTCCGCCCCTGCCGGCATCGTCAACAAAAGGCGGTAAGACGATGCCAGAGGTGATTTTCAACGGTCCGGCAGGCCGGATCGAGGGGCGCTACCAGCCCGCCAAGAAGCGGGGCGCGCCGCTGGCGATCATCCTGCATCCGCACCCGCAATTCGGCGGGACGATGAACAACCAGATCGTCTACAACCTGTTCTACACCTTCGTGAACCGGGGGTTCTCGGCGCTGCGCTTCAATTTCCGTGGCGTCGGCCGCAGCCAGGGCCATTTCGACCACGGCGCCGGCGAGCTCTCGGATGCGGCTGCCGCGCTCGACTGGATGCAGGCGCTCAACCCCGAGGCCAAGAACTGCTGGATCGCGGGCGTTTCCTTCGGCGCCTGGATCGGCATGCAATTGCTGATGCGCCGCCCCGAGATCGAGGGCTTCCTCTCGATCGCGGCGATGGCGAACCGCTACGATTTCTCCTTCCTGGCGCCCTGCCCGTCTTCCGGCCTGTTCGTCCATGGCTCGGAGGATCGCGTCGCCCCGGTCAAGGAGGTGATGGCGGTGATCGAGAAGGTGAAGACCCAGAAGGGCATCCAGATCGAGCATGCCGTGGTCGAAGGCGCGAACCACTTCTTCGACGGTCGCGTCGAGCAGCTCATGGAGCAGGTCGGCGTCTATCTCGACGGCAAGGTCGGGCCGGAGATCATCAAGTCGGAGCAGGAACAGGCCTGATCCGGACGATCAGGCAGCTGGGGCGGTCGCGCTCCGGCTTCCCTCGAGTACGGGCAGCTTCATGGAAGCTGCCCGGGCCTCCGCCAGAATCCAGTCGCGGAACAACCTGATCTTGCGCTCGCGCTGGCGCTCCGGCGGATAGACGATCCAGTAGGAGCGTTCCCCCCGCACTGCGTGTTCAATGGCGAAGACCAGCCGCCCGGCCGCGATGTCATAGGCGAAGAGTTCCGGCGCCGCCATCGCGACGCCATGCCCGCGCAGCGCCGCCTGGATGTTCATCGCCTGCATCGATAACGCCATCGTGGCCCGTCCGCCGGGCTTCGGCGCCACGATACCGACATCGGCGAACCAGTTTGCCCACCAATCATCCGTCGGGCTGAGCAGCGGGGCCCGCAGCAGGTCCTGCGGCTCGCGCAATTGCAGCCGCTCGCGCAGTTCCGGCGTGCAGAGCGGTGCGTAGTGGCAGGCGAAGAGCTTCTCCGCGACCAGCCCGGGCCATTCGCCCATCCCGAAGCGCAAGGCCAGGTCGACCGACTCCGTCGCGAAGTTGACGAGATGCTCCGAGGTCCCGACCCGCACCTCGAATTGCGGGTTCTCGATCTGGAACTGGGCGAGGCGCGGTGAAAGCCAGGTGATCGCCATCGTCTGCAACGCCGAGATCGTCAGGACCGTCTGGTTCTCTTCGCAGAGATCGCGAAACACCGTGCCGATATCGGCGAGCGCCTTCGCCACCGGCCCGGCGAGGCGTTGCCCGATCGCCGTCAGCACGACCTGGCGGGGCTGGCGCACGAACAGCGCGGCGCCCACTCGGTCCTCCAGCAAGCGGATCTGGTAGCTCACCGCCGCCTGCGTCATGCCGAGCTCCTCGGCCGCGCGGGTGAAGTTCTGGTGGCGCGCCGCAGCCTCGAAAACGCGGACCGCGGCGAGCGGAGGAAGCTTTGGTGGCGGCGGATGCGCGGGCATGCCGAACCATAAGCCCTCTTTATGGCAGGTGACAATCTTCCGCTTTGTCGTCCCGCGCCATCCGGCTCAGATTCACCTCACACCGCCAGGCGCATCGCCTGCCGCCTCCGAGGATCGGATCATGACCTGCCTACCGCAAACGGCGCCGCTCGCCCCCCGGGCCGGCGCCTCCTTCCTGCTCGGCCTGCTGGCGTCCTGGCAGCGTCATGCGGCTGCCGCCCGCACGCAGCGCCGCCTCGCCATGCTGGACGACCGCGCGCTTTGCGACCTCGGGCTCTCGCGCGATGTCGTGGACCCGCCGCATCCCAGCGACGCTGCCGGATTATGGCTCAACCGCATTCCCGGATGAAGGCCGCCGGCGCCTTCGCCGCAAAAGCGGTTTCCACTTTGGCGGAACATGCTCTAGACGACGGCGGACCCACAAACGCCAGATCGCAAGCCGCCATGACCACCTACAAATCCGATTTCCTGCGCGTGCTCGACGAGCGCGGCCTCATCCACCAGGTCTCCGACCCGGCCGGCCTCGATGCTCTGTGCCGGCAGGGAACCCAGACGGCCTATGTCGGCTATGACGCGACCGCGACCTCGATCCATATCGGGAACCTGATCTCGCTGACGATGCTCTACTGGTTCCAGGAGACCGGCCATCGCCCGATCACGCTGATGGGCGGCGGCACCTCCATGGTGGGCGACCCCTCCTTCCGCGACGACCAGCGCAAGCTGCTGACCGTCGAGGAGATCGCCACCAATATCGAGAGCATCAAGCGCGTCTTCGGCCGCATCCTGCGCTATGGCGACGGCCCGACCGACGCGATGATGGCCAACAACGCCGATTGGCTGCTGAAGCTGAACTATGTCGAATTCCTGCGCGATGTCGGCCGGCATTTCTCGGTCAACCGCATGCTGTCCTTCGATTCGGTGAAGCTTAGGCTGGACCGCGAGCAGTCGCTGTCCTTCCTCGAATTCAACTACATGATCATGCAGGGCTACGACTTCGTCGAGCTCAACCGCCGCTATGGCTGCCGCCTGCAGATGGGCGGGTCCGATCAGTGGGGCAACATCATCAACGGCGTCGATCTTTCGCACCGGATGGGCGGCCCGCAGCTCTACTGCGTGACGACGCCGCTGCTGACGACCTCGTCCGGCGCCAAGATGGGCAAGACCGCCAACGGCGCGGTCTGGCTCAATGCCGACGTCTTCAGCCCCTATGATTTCTGGCAGTATTTCCGCAACACCGAGGACGCGGATGTCGGCCGCTTCCTCAAGGTGTTCACGCGGCTGCCGATGGACGAGATCGCCCGGCTCGCTGCGCTCGGCGGGGCCGAGCTGAACGAGGCGAAGAAGATCCTCGCGACCGAGATCACGGCAATCGTCCACGGCCGCGAGGCCGCCGAAGCCGCTGCCGAGACGGCGCGCAAGACCTTCGAGGAAGGCGCCCTCGCGACCGACCTGCCGAGCGTCACGATCCCCCGCGGTGAGATCGAGCCGGGCCTTGGCGTGCTCAGCGCCTTCGTCAAAGCGGGGCTCGTGCCCTCGACCGGTGAGGCGCGTCGGCAGGTCAAGGCCGGAGGCTTGCGCGTCAACGATGTCGTCGTCACGGACGAGCGCGCCACGCTCGGCCTCGCCGATCTGACCTCGGATGGGGCGGTCAAGCTCTCCTTCGGCAAGAAGAAGCACGTCCTGCTGCGGCCGGAATAGGCACAGGCCCGATCCGGCAAAAACAGCTTCGGCAAGAACAGCAACCTCATCGGTCGCGCCGTCATTCTCGGGCTAAGCGAAGCGCAGTCCGGGAATGTCTCGCCGTGAGAGGCGCCGTTCCTCCACGAGACGCTCGGGGCAGGCCCGAGCGTGACGGCATATCTCGCCCCGGCAAGTCCCGCTTCGTCAGTATCGCTCAGGGCCGTGGCGGCGCCTGCCCCGGCTGGACCGGCCGCTGCTCGGGTGCCCCGCCGAGTGGATCGACGAAGCGGCGCAGGATACCCGGTGCAAGGGCGGAGAGCGGGTTGATCGTCATGTTCGGCGCGCTGGCCGGGCCGGAAATGCGGAAATTCACCGCGAAGAGCCCGCCATACTGGCTGCCGCCGCCGAGCAGCGCCCCCACCACCGGCACCTGCGCGAAGGCGTTGTTGAAGGCATAGCCCGGCACGAAGGTGCCGCCGATGTCGACGCGGTCGCGGCCATAATCGACATGGCCCTGAAGGGTGAAGCCGACCTGCTGGCCCCAGATCACCATGTCCGAGACGTCGAGCCGGCTGGCGGAGCGGGTGAACTCGGCGCGCAGCTTGGTGAAGGCGACTTCGCTGACGTCGATGCGGACGTCCGGTGGGTCGCCTCCGGTACGCTCGCCCGTGAAGGCGCTGCTCGACGAGGTGCCGACGACGCGTCGCAGCGCCGGCTCGTTGCGCACGAGGAAGTTGCGGAACAGCAGGTCGCCGCTCTGGTTCTCGCCTGTCCCCATGGTCAGGATGAGGTCGCCGCCATAGGCCTTGTTGTAGAGATCGAGGAAGCGCAGCAGCGAGCCGCCATTCTCCGTCTGCACGACGAGCTTGCCGCCCTCGCTCTGGCGCTGCCTGACAGTCACGTCGGCCTTGCCGATGCGCCCCTGGAAATTGACCATGCGCAGATCGCCGCCGCGTTTGGAGAATTTCAGCGTGCCGTTGGTGATCGCCTCGTTGTTGAAGCCGGTCAGGATCGGCACGTCGAGATCGACGTCGTAGTCGCCGCCCTTCTGCTGCGCCGAGCGATCGCCACGCGGCGCCTGGGCCGGGCTCTGAACGTCCTTGATGAAGGGCCGCAGATCGGCCACCGCGCCGCGAACAATGACTTTGGTGACGCCGCCGTCCCGCTTGATGTCGAGCTTGAGGTTGTCACCCGGCGAGAGACGGAACTGCGTCAGGCTCGCGCTCTCCAGCCCGTTCTGCTTGTTGAGCTCGACGCGCCCCCTGATCTGCGCACTGCCTGCATCGAACGAGAAATCGTCGAGATCGGGCCCGTCGGTATCGAGGATGTAGTTGAAGCTGACCTTGCCCGGCCGTCCGGCCGGCTTGCTCAGGCCCGGTATCGTTCCGTCGAGCGCGACCTTGGTCAGGTCGATCTCGACCCGCGGTGGCGTGTTCAGCTGGCCCTTGCTGAAGCTTTTCACCACCTTGACCGGCAGCGCGCCGGAAATACCGGAATCCGGTCCGATGCCTCGTCTTTGCCGTGCCGCCGCATCGAGGGAGAGCAGCAGTGTCGCATCGCCCTGCCCCTTCGCATTCTGCTTGATCTCGATTTGCGTCTTGTCGCCGCCGACCTTCGCGTCGCCACGCAGCGCCAGGCCGTTGCGATCGAAATTCATCGTGAAGGAGCCGGCGTCGAGTTTCTCGGTTCCCAGCATCGTGTCGGATGCGACATTGGACAGGATGCCGTTGCCGCTGATCGACACCTCCTCCGTCTTCAGGTCGTTCGCCAGCGGCAGGGTGAGCGCGACCTTGAGGTCGCTCGCTCCCTTGATCGCAGCGGGGTCGATCTGGCCCGGGGTGAAGTCCTTCAGCGCCGGAAAGCCCAGCAGAGCGGTCAGCGAATCCATCGAGCCGGCAATCCGAAACGCGATATTCGCCGGAGCGCGATGTATCCAGTAGTCCGGCATCGCGAAGCTGGCGTCGCTCAGCCGCATGCTGCGGCCATTGCCGAGATCGGCCATCGCCTGGCCGATCGCAAGTTGCACCGTGCGCCCCGTGACCTTGCCCGCAACCACCGCATCCGTAAGGGGCGGCAGGCCGGGGTCGGGCAGATATCGCACCTGATCGGCGTCGATGACGACGAGCAAGGCGCCGTCGGGCATGCCGCCGCCATGGATGAGTTTGGCGTGATCCTCCGCCGGCAGGTCGAGATCGACGGTCAACGACTTCATGTGTCCGGCCGCGAGTTGCCGCTCCAGCGTGTTGTGCACGTCCGGGGAGGTGAACTTCGGCCAGATCGCCAGAAGTGCCCGCGGATCGGAATCCATCGCCTTGACATGGAAGCGCTGCAGCGGGGAACTGCCGACGCGCTGGACGAAGGCGGTCATGTCGACCTTGGCCTTGGGACCGCGGATGCTGAGCTCATCCACTCCGACCGCACCATTGGCGGGATCGATTTTGAGATTGGCCTTCAGGCCGTCCATCTGCACCGCCGGGTCGCCATCGAGCCCGGCGAGCTGTCCCTTGGCGTCGAGTTCGAGACGCCAGCCGCCACTATCCTCGCGCAGCGAACCGGAGGAGACGAAATGCGTCGCGCCGGCATCGATCTCGGCCCGCACGATGTTGAGCTGGGTCAGATCGGGGCCGCTGGCCACCTCCAAATGGGCCGAAGCGAGCTTGACGGTCGGCATCGGGCTCTCCGGGAAGCGGATCGAACCGGATTGGACGTCGATCTTGGCCGTGATCGACTGCTTGCCGTCGGGCGTCTGCCGCAGCGTCGCCTTGCCCTGAAGGGGGAGGCCCTCCAGCTCCATCCCGCCCGTCCCGAAGGCCAGCGCGACGGCCTCGGCCGGCTCGAAGCGCTGGATATCGATATCGGCGCGCTGGGTTCCGTCGGCTTCGGTGGTGAGATCGACCGCCATCTCCTTCCAGCGTTGCCCCGTGCGGCCCTTCATCGTCAGGCGCGTGCCGCGCTCGCCGATCCGCGACAGCCGAATCTCGACATCCTCGAAGCCGGCCTTCTGGCGCCCCTCGGGATCGACCAGCGAAAGGCGGGCGCCGTTGATGCCTGCGGTCTCCAGTGCGCCGAGCAGCCCGTCGCCGCGCGCCAGCGTCGAGATCGCGCTCATGATGCCGGTGAAGGCATTCCACTGCGCGGCATCAGGAACCGTCGCGGGTGGCGGTGTCTCTGCGGGAGCCGAATCGGCGTTCACGACGAGCGCGCCGTTTTTGTCGACGCCGAGCCGGACGTTGACGCCGCGCAAATCGATCGAGACCAGGCGGATATCGCCCTTGAGCAGCGCCATCGGCTCATAGCCGAGGATCGCCTCCGGCGCCCGGATGACGGCGCCGCTCGAGTGACGGAACGAGACTTGCCTGACCCTGAGCTGAGAATGCCCGTCGATGCGGCCGAGCTCGGCCGAGGCGGCCTCCACCTTCCAGTCAGGGCCCAGCCGCTCCTCGATCGCGGACGAGATTCGCCCTTCGAGACCGGAGAGCGGAATGATCCCGGTGACGAGCAGCGTCACGGCCGCGCCGGCCAGCACCACGGCAGCGACCACGATCGCGACACAGATCGTGATCAAGCCGGCCCTGGCGCGCTTCTTCACGACCTCCGCATCGCAGGCCGCGCCCTGCGGCGCCGGCTCGCCATGCCCGGCAAGCGCAACCTTTGCTTCCTGCTCCGCCAAAATGCGCGTGGTCCTCTCGGGCGTCGGTGCCGCTTCCGACAAGGTGCAGCAAAAGCGCCCCTTGCCGCAATCTCGGGAGACGGCATGGATGTCGATGTGACCTGACGATGCGATTCGGCAACCCGTAACCGGCGGCTGCCTCGTCTTTCGCCAGATCGCGCCGCTCCCCGGCCAGTGAGGGACGGGTTTCGTCGGGCACACGAACCCGATCGAAGAACCGATCCTACTCAAATCTAGCGGCTGCGGCGGTCCATGCCCCCCGAAGGCGACAAAAGGAAGGCGGAAACGATGGTTTTGCAGGAAGGTGATGCGGCACCGGATTTCCGTCTGCCGCGCGATGGCGGTGGCGAGGTCACGCTGGCCGGCTTTCGGGGGCGCAAACTGGTGCTCTACGCCTACCCCAAGGACGACACGACCGGCTGCACGCGAGAGGCGATCGACTTCAACCGGCTCCGTCCTGATTTCGCCGCCTGCGGCACCGAGATCGTCGGCGTCTCGCCTGACCCGGCTACGCGGCACGATCGCTTCAAGCAGAAATACGAGCTCGACCTGACGCTCTTGGCCGATGAGGGCCAGGCTCTCGCCAACGCCTATGGCATCTGGGTCGAGAAGAGCATGTATGGCCGAAAGTTCATGGGCATCGAGCGGGCCACGTTCCTGATCGACGCCGACGGACGGATCGCGCGGATCTGGCGCAAGGTGAAGGTCGCCGGCCATGCCGAGGCGGTTCTGGCCGCGGCGCGAGCCCTGTAGAGCCTCGACATCGGCGCGGTCTTTGCGAAAGATTAACCCTAACAATCCCTAATGACGGTATCGGCAGCGTTTCCCCCGGTACCGCGTATGCATGCACAGCCTCACACAGCCCCGTCCCTCCCGGTCAGCGGGCTCGTCGTCCACAAGACCTACACCATCCGCCGTTCGACGATGCTCATGGGTTTGGGCTGGCTCGCGCTGATGACGGCGTGCAGCGGCACCGCCGGCTGGTACATCCTCAGCAAGGACGACCTCGCCGCCCGCATGATCGCCCGCGAGACGACGCGGCAATACGCCTATGAGGACCGCATCGCCGCCCTGCGTGCGGATGTCGACCGTTATGCCAGCCGCGCCTTGCTCGACCAGGACGGTGTCGAGTCCCGCGTCGACGAGCTGGCAACCCGCCAGGCCGAGCTCGAATCGCGGCAGTCGCTCGTGACGGCGATGACCGATGCATTGCAATCCAACGGCGTCCTGCCGGCCAACAGGCTTCCCCTGCGCCCACGCGTGGCCAAGCCCGAGGAAGCGATTCGGGCCTCGGGCGTGACGAGCTTCGCGCCGATCATGCCGAGCAAGCCGACCCCTGCCCCCGAGACGCCAGCGCTGCGCGGCGCCGAGGCCAACGCCCAGAATGGCTGGCAGTCGGGCGAGGTCGCCCCGCCCGAGCCCCCCGCCAAGCGGGTCGAGGCGAGCCTGGAGAAGCTCGACAAGGCCATGGCCCGAACCTCCGACGCGCAGCTCGACGCCCTCAAGGAGATGGACCAGAAGGTCGCGGAGGCGCAGAAGAAGCTGCGCAGCGCGCTCGCGGAAACCGGGCTCGACACCGACCGCATGGCTGCCCCGGCCATCGTCGATGGCGGCGTCGGCGGCCCGCTGGTACCGGTGAAGCTCGATCCCTCAGCCGGCCCCTTCGAGGCGACCCTGACCGCGCTGCAGCCGCGTCTGACCTCTCTCATTCGCCTGCGCGGCCTCGCCGAGCAGATGCCGCTCGGCCGGCCGATGACAGGCGATCACGACTTCACCTCGAATTTCGGCTACCGCACCGATCCCTTCACGCGCGGGCTGGCAATGCATACCGGCGTCGATTTCCGCGCCGCGCCGGGCTCCCCGATCCTCGCCACCGCGCCCGGAAAAGTCGTGGCGGCCGAATATAACGGCGGCTACGGCAACATGGTCGAGGTCGAGCACGCCAACGGGCTGAGCACGCGCTATGCCCATATGTCGGCGATCTCCGTCTCGGTCGGCCAGATGGTGAAGGCCGGCACGGTGGTCGGCAAGGTCGGCACGACCGGCCGCTCGACCGGCCCGCATCTGCATTACGAAACCCGCATCAACGAGGAGCCGGTCGATCCGACCCGCTTCCTCAATGCCGGCAGCAAGCTGGCGAACATTCTCTGATGCGCAGAGCCCCTTTGTCATTCCCGGGCATTGCGCAGCAATGAGTCCGGAGCCCATGAACACGGCGCAGCAAAAAGGGCGGCATGATTGCCGCCCTTTTTCAATTTCCGCGCTCATGGGCTCCGAACCGTGCCGTTGCGCGCCGGGATGGCGATGTCGGGCCTAGTCGATATCCTCGACCTCGACCTGGGTGCCGTAAACGCGCTGGGCCAACGACGCCTCCATGAACGCGTCCAGATCGCCGTCGAGCACGTCGGCAGGCGCTGTCGAGCTCACGCCGGTGCGCAGATCCTTCACGAGCTGATAGGGCTGCAGCACATAAGAGCGGATCTGGTGGCCCCAGCCGATATCGGTCTTGGAGGCCTGCTCGGCATTGGCCTTTTCCTCGCGCTTCTTCAGCTCGACCTCGTAGAGGCGCGCGCGCAGCATGTCCCAGGCCTTGGCCCGGTTCTTGTGCTGCGAGCGCTCCTGCTGGCAGGACACCGCGATGCCGGTCGGGATATGCGTGATGCGCACCGCCGAATCCGTGGTGTTGATGTGCTGGCCGCCGGCGCCCTGGGCACGATAGGTGTCGATGCGGCAGTCCGATTCGTTGATGTCGATGACGATGCGGTCGTCGACGACGGGATAAACCCAGATCGACGCGAACGAGGTCTGCCGCCGGGCATTCGAATCGAAGGGCGAGATGCGCACGAGGCGGTGCACACCCGATTCGGTCTTCAGCCAGCCATAGGCGTTGTGGCCCTTGAACTGCAGCGTCGCCGATTTGATGCCGGCCGTGTCGCCGTCCTGGTATTCGAGCGTCTCGACCTTGAACTTTCGCCGCTCGCCCCAGCGCCGATACATGCGCAGCAGCATCTCGGCCCAGTCCTGGCTTTCGGTGCCGCCCGCGCCGGGATGGATTTCGACATAGGTATCGAGCATGTCGGCTTCGCCCGAGAGCAAGGTCTCGACCTGCAGCCGCGCCGCTTCGTCCTGAACGGCCTTGATCGCCTGCTCGCCCTCGGCGACGGTGGCGTCGTCGCCCTCCATCTCGCCGAGTTCGATCAGCGTCAGAGCGTCGTCGAGCTCGCGCTCGAGCTTCCCGATGCCCTCGATCTGGGTCTCGAGCCCGGTGCGCTCGCGCATCAACTTCTGCGCGGCTTCGGCATCGTTCCAGAAATCGGGCCCCTCCGAGAGGGCGTTGAGTTCCGCTAGGCGGCGCTGGGCTTCATCCCAGTCAAAGATGCCTCCTCAGCAGTCCGATCGACTGCTTGGCGTTATCGAGTTGCGTCTGGATTTCGGGGCGCATGATCGTCGTCAGATCTTCCGTTGTCGGTCTTGGATTCGTAGCGCTGAGATAGGGGCGAAAGACCGCGCTGTAAACGCCCGCCTCATCTTGCGGGTCCCGGGGCGTTCACCCTCACCGGCAAAGACAAGGCCCGGATGCGTATCCGGGACTTGCTGCATCGTGAAAAGCGCTCGTCAGTAGAGGCCGCCGGTGCCCGAGCCGACCGCGCGTCCGCCACCCGCCGGCGCGGCGAACGGGGCGCTGCCGTCGCCCGAGCCGACGACGGAATAGCTGTCGGGCGGCGCAGTGCCGGGCTTGAAGGCCTCGAGGATGCCGCCCTCGCCGCCGGCACGCATGCCGGTGCGTGGATCGACGCGGATCAGCTTGATGCCGGCCGGCACGCGGAACGGCGTCGCGGGCTTGTCCTTGAGCGCCACCGTCATGAAATCGCGGAAGATCGGCGCGGCATACTGGCCCGCCGTCGCGGAGGTGCCGAGCGACTTCGGCTTGTCGAAGCCCATATAGACGCCGACTGCGAGGTCCGGCGAGAAGCCGACGAACCAGACGTCCTTGGCATCGTTGGTCGTGCCCGTCTTGCCGGCGAGCGGCTTGCCGACGGACTTCACCACGGTCGCCGTACCGGCATTGACCACGCCTTCCAGGATCGAGACCATCTGGTAGGCCGTCAGCGGATCGATGACCTGCTCACGGTTGTCGATGAGGCGCGGCTCGGTCTGGTTCGCCCATTTATCGGCATTGCAGCCCTCGCAGACGCGCTGGTCGTGCCGGAAGATGGTGGAGCCGGTGCGGTCCTGGATGCGGTCGATCAACGTCGGCCGGATGCGCTTGCCGCCATTGACCAGCATCGAATAGGCCGCCGTCATCCGCATCACCGTCGTCTCGCCGGCGCCGAGCGCCATCGAGAGCACGGGCTGGAGATCGTCATAGATGCCGAAGCGGCGGGCATATTCCGCGATCAGCGGCATGCCGACATCCTTGGCCAGGCGCACCGTCATCAGGTTCTTCGAGAACTGGATGCCGTAGCGCAGCGTGCGCGGCCCCACCGACTTGCCGTCGAAGTTCTCGGGCCGCCACATGCCCAGCCCCGGCCCCTGGTCGATCTCGATCGGCGCGTCGAGGATGATGCTGGACGGGGTGTAGCCATTGTCCAGCGCCGTCGAATAGACGAAGGGCTTGAAGGACGAGCCCGGCTGGCGCATCGCCTGGGTGGCGCGGTTGAACTCCGACTGGTCGTGCGAGAAGCCGCCGACCATGCCGAGCACGCGGCCGGAGAACGGGTCCATCACGACAATGGCGCCATTGACCTCCGGCAGCTGACGCAGGCGGGCATAGCCCGGCCGGTTCTCGATCGGTTCGACATAGACGACATCGCCGGCCGAAACCACCTGCGAGACACGGCCACGGCGGGTCCATTTGATCCCGTCCGCCGCCAGCGTGACCGTTTCACGGCGGGTGTTGAGGTTGCCGGCATTGTCGCGCAACGGATGCAGGCCGAGCCTGGCGCTGTCGCCGTTGGCGTCGAGCACCACGGCGAGCCGCCAGGGCGCCACATCGCCCAGCACCGGCAATTCGCCGAGCGCCTTGCCCCAGTCCTGCCCGGCGATATCGAGCTTCTGGATGGCGCCACGCCAGCCGCGCGCCTCGTCGAACCGCACGAGACCGTCGACCAGCGCCTTGCGCGCCGTCAGCTGGATCTTGGGATCGACCGTGGCACGGACCGACAGGCCGCCTTCGAGCAGCTTCTTCTCGCCATAGCGATCCTGCAATTCGCGGCGGATTTCCTCGGCGAAATAGCCGGCGGCGATGTTGTTCGGCGAGACCTGGCGCGGATTGACACCGAGCGGCTGCTTCTTGGCGGCTTCGGCGACGTCGCGCTTGACGTAACCGTTCTCGACCATGCGGTCGATCACGTAGTTGCGGCGTTCGATCGCCCGATCGGTATTGCGGAAGGGCTGCAGATCGCTCGGCGCCTTCGGCAGCGCCGCGAGATAGGCGGCCTCCTGCAGGTTCAGCTCATGCACCGACTTGCCGAAATAATTCAGCGCCGCCGCGGCGATGCCGTAGCTGCCGAGCCCAGGCGCCGGCGCGCCGAGATAGATCTCGTTGAGATAGAGCTCGAGGATCTTGTCCTTCGAGTAGGTCGATTCGAGCTTCAGCGCGACGAGCGCCTCGCGGATCTTGCGCTCCAGCGACTGCTCCGAGCCGACGAGGAAGTTCTTCGCCACCTGCTGGGTGATGGTCGAGGCGCCCTGCGGCCTGCGATTGGCGCCGCGGTTGCGGAAATTATAGATCGCCGCGCGGGCGAGGCCCTCGGGATCGACGCCCATATGCTTGTAGAAATTCTTGTCCTCGGCCGAGATATAGGCATCGACGACGAGCTTCGGCACCGCCTGGATCGGGATGTAGAGGCGGCGCTCGCGGGCATATTCGGCGATCAGGCTGCCGTCGCCCGCATGGACGCGGGTCATCACCGGCGGCTCGTAGTTCCGAAGCTGGGCGTAATCCGGCAGATCCCTGGAATAATGCCAGATCAGGCCGCCGAGCACGGCCGCGCCGATCACGAAAGCGATCGTGCCGGCAGCGAACAACCATCCGAAGATTCGCAGGATAAACCGCATCTCAGGTCCCGGACCCCATCTCTGCCACCCGGCGCGCGCCGAAACGGGGCGCTTTGCAACGGCAAGCTATAACATGACCGTGATGGCGGAACCGTGGCTTCGCGACCACAATTCGTGTCAACTTGACACCATCTCGCGAACTTAAGGCGCGTGCCGGTTCTCGGCTGCCTGCCCGACAGAGGCACGCTCCCGGGCAAAGTACTCGTCCACTGCCGCACCGACGGCACCAACCGCTTTTCCGCGCCATTCGGCGGAAGTCAACAGCTCGGCATCCTTCGGGCTCGACATGTAGCCGAGTTCGATCAGCACCGAAGGCACGTCCGGCGCGCTCAGCACCCAGAACCGCGCGGAGCGCAGCGGGATCTTGTGCATCCGGACCGAGGCCCCCATCTTTTCGACCAGATTGCGGGCGAAGACACCCGAGAAGGTCCGCGTCTCGCGCCGCGCCAGATCGATCAGGATGCCGGCGACGTCCTGCACCTCCTCGCTGGTTTCCAGCCCCGCCACGGCATCGGCCTGGTTCTCTTTGGCGGCGAGCCTGGCAGCCTCGGCGTCGGTCGCCCGTTCGGAGCGCGTATAGACGGTGGCACCCCGGACATCCTGGGCCTGCGTCAGCGAATCGGCATGGATCGAGATGAACAGGTCCGCCTTTTCGTCCTGCCCGATCTTCACCCGGTCGCCGAGCGACACGAAGCGGTCGTCGTCACGGGTCATCACCACGCGATAGCGGCCGGAGGCTTCGAGCTGCTGCTTCAGCGCAAGGCCGAAATTCAGCACCACCGATTTCTCGGCAATCGAGGCGACGAGCGTACCGGGGTCGATGCCGCCATGACCGGGATCGATGACGATCGTGCGGCGCGCCTCTCCCGTGGGCTTCGCCGGCGTCGGCAGGGCGGCCGTGACGTTCGGCTTCCTCGCCTTGGCGGCCTCGGCCAGGAATTCGGCGCGACCAGTCTTCCGGAGCTCGATCACCAGTTCGCCGAGCCCGCCCCGGAGGGCACGAACCTCGGCCTTCGCGATCGCCGCCGGCTGCGAAAGGTCGATGATGATTCGGGCCTTGTCGGCCGTGAACAGCCCGTAGCGATAGGCGCCGATGAAGCCGGCGGTCTTGCGGGCGCCGGGCTGAATCTGGAAATTCGTCGATGGCATCTCGACGATGACGCGGTCGGGCGCGGCCTGCACCCAGGCCTCGACGTCGATGACGGTCGAGAGCGCCATGGTCAGCTTGACGATGTCGCCTTGCTGCTCGAGCCGCGCATCGGTCGCGACGGGAAATTCGCTCTGCGACCTGCCCGGCTCGCCGAACGCCGGAACGGCGCCGAGAAGGATGCACAGCCCCACCATCGGCCAGACACGGGACCACGCGCGCGAAACCGCTCTCCAGCGCCCCACAGCCCGGAAAAAGCCCGATTCGACCTGGCGGATGCGTGAAAACAGCTCAAAAATCCCGCTTGTCGTCACCAAGACTTAACCATAGCGACCCGAATTCCTAACAGGCCGTTACCACGACATCATCGCGCGATGAACCGCGCCGCCATGCGTTCCGCGCGATCCGGTTGCGATGTGACTTGCAAATCACTGTGACCTATCTGTAATGGAACATGGTTGCCCGCCAACCTGCCCATAGGACACATCCGGATCGAACCATCCGTCGGCGTCCGGAGCAGGTTGGGCCTCCGCCCATCCGGGCGGTGGCAGCAGGTCGACCGTAATGGATCGTCCGCAGAGGGCGGGCCGGGATCGCGAGTTCAGCGCCCTGCCCTGTCTCGCGAGCGTGCAAACGCGGAGCGTCCTGTCGAGAGACGGGCGCGCCGCAGGTCAGGGCAGATGACGGGGCAAGCGACGCCGCACGTATCATCGGTGAAGCATTCAAACCTGCGGGATTGCGCTGGGCGTTTCGTTCGCTCTGCCTTCCCCAGCCGCCTTCCTGTCTCGACCGACTTCTCCCTCCTGCAACATGCCGGCTCGCGCCGGCCCTTCAGCGGCGCCCTGGCTCGCGGCAGCGGATTCTTGTCCGCAGCCTCGCGGGTCTTGCCAGCGGCCGCGCCCATGGAAATTTCTGATGGCCAACAAAATGCTGATCGATGCCACCCACCCGGAAGAGACCCGGGTCGTGGTGGTGCGCGGATCCCGCGTCGAAGAGTTTGATTTCGAATCCGCCAGCCGCAAGCCGCTCCGCGGCAACATCTATCTCGCCAAGGTGACCCGCGTGGAGCCGTCGCTCCAGGCGGCCTTCGTGGAATATGGCGGCAACCGGCACGGCTTCCTCGCCTTCTCCGAGATCCACCCGGACTACTACCAGATCCCTGTCGCCGACCGGCAGGCGCTCATCGAGGACGAGGCGCGCGCCGAGCGTGACGAAGAGCGCGACGAGGAGCGCCGCGAGAAGCGCGGCCGCCGCGACCGCGGACGCCGTGGCGACCGCGACCACCGCGCCAAGAAGGCTGCTGCCGACGAGACCGTCTCGGCCGAGATCGAGACGGCTGGCGAGAGCGCTGGCGAACATGTCGAGACCGACGGCAAGCAGGCCGCCATGGTCAACGAGGGCGCGCCGGCTTTCGGCGAGTCCTTCGCGCCGGCCATTGCCGAATCGGCGACCGAGGACGCCGTCGAAAACGCCGCGCCGCTGACCTTCGAGACGACGGAAGCGGTCGCATCGGCCGACGAGGCCGCCTCGTCCGAGAATCAGGCCGAGGCCCGCAAGCCTTCCGACCACGAGGACGGCGACGACGAGGATCATGGTGACGAGGCCGAAGAGGCTCCCGAGCAGATCGGCGGCGGCGACGCCCTCGACGACATGCCCGAGCGGCCGCACCGCCAGTCGCGCCGCCAGTACAAGATCCAGGAGGTGATCAAGCGCCGCCAGATCATCCTGGTCCAGGTCGTCAAGGAGGAGCGCGGCAACAAGGGCGCAGCGCTGACCACCTATCTCTCGCTCGCCGGCCGCTACTCGGTGCTGATGCCGAACACCGGCAAGGGCGGCGGCATCTCGCGCAAGATCACCAATGCCGAGGACCGCAAGCGCCTCAAGGAGATCGCCCAGGAGCTGGAGGTGCCGGAGGGCATGGGCCTGATCCTGCGCACGGCCGGCGCCTCGCGCACCAAGGTCGAGATCCGGCGCGACTACGAATATCTGATGCGGATGTGGGAGAGCGTGCGCGAGCTGACGCTGGCCTCCGTCGCCCCGGCGCTGGTCTATGAGGAGGGCAACCTCGTCAAGCGCTCGATCCGCGACCTCTACAACAAGGACATCGACGAGGTTCACGTCGCCGGCGAGGAGGCCTATCGCGAGGCCAAGGACTTCATGCGCATGCTCATGCCGAGCCATGCCAAGAGCGTGAAGCCCTATCGCGACCAGACCCCGCTCTTCGCCGCCTTCGGTGTCGAGAGCCAGCTCGACGCGATGTTCTCGAACACGGTGACGCTGAAGTCCGGCGGCTACCTCGTCATCAACCAGACCGAAGCGCTGGTCGCGATCGACATCAACTCGGGCCGTTCGACCCGCGAGCACAATATCGAGGACACCGCCCTCAAGACCAATCTCGAAGCGGCCGAGGAAATCTCCCGCCAGCTCAGGCTGCGCGACCTCGCCGGCCTCGTCGTGATCGACTTCATCGACATGGAGGAGAACCGGAACAACCGGGCCGTCGAGAAGAAGCTGAAGGAATGCCTCAAGGACGACCGTGCCCGCATCCAGCTGGGGCGCATTTCGGCCTTCGGCCTGCTCGAGATGTCGCGCCAGCGCATCCGCACCGGCGTGCTCGAGAGCTCCTCGATCCCCTGCCCGCACTGCGCCGGCGCCGGCATGATCCGCTCGACGCCCTCCGTCGCGCTGCAGATCCTGCGCGCGCTGGAGGAGACGCTGATCAAGAGCGCCTCGCACAACCTCACCATCCGCACCCGGCCGGAGGTCGCGCTCTACGTCCTCAACCAGAAGCGCGCGCATCTGGCCGATCTCGAAAACCGTTTCGCCATCGCGATCACGATCTCGACCGATGTGAACCTGCTCGGCACCCGCTATTTCGAGCTGGAGCGCGGCGAGTTCGTCGGC
The DNA here is from genome assembly GCF_000745475.1 of Allobosea sp. UNC402CLCol. Taxonomy (GTDB): domain Bacteria; phylum Pseudomonadota; class Alphaproteobacteria; order Rhizobiales; family Beijerinckiaceae; genus Allobosea; species Allobosea spartocytisi. The sequence goes on along the minus strand of NZ_JQJJ01000014.1, from coordinate 268,617 downwards.
AATGAGGGCCGGGTCGTACCTTCGCCCTTCAAGGCAGAGGCGGTCGCCTCCGATGTCGATGACGAGGCACTCGACGCCGCCGCCGAGGCCGCCGCACTCGACGCCGAGACCGGCGACAGCGAGACGGCCGCCGGCGACGCGCAGGAGGAGCGCGGCGAAGGCGAGGCCGAGAGCCGAGAGAACCGCCGTCGCCGCCGGCGCCGGCGTCGTCGGCGGGGTGGCGAGCGCGACCAGCAGGACATGCAGGGCGAAGGCACCGCGAGCGAGGACGGCGAAGGCGGCGATGATGACGAGGGCGAGGAATCGGCAAGCGCCGAGACCGTCGTCGAGAGCGCGACCGAGGCTCCGGCCATCGAGGCGGTAGCCGCCGAGGAAGCTGCGTCTCCGGCCGAGGAGCCCAAGCCGAAGCGCAGCCGCGCCCGCAAGCCGAAGGCGACGAAGGAGGCCGAGGCGGCCAAGGAGGTCGCGGCCGATATCGTCGTCGCGGAAGCCGCGCCAGTCGAAGCCGAAAAGCCGAAGCGTAGCCGGTCGCGGAAGAAGGTCGTTCCGATCACCGAGGGAGGTGCTGCCGGGTCTGCGCCCGCCCCGGTGGAGCCCGAGGCGCCTGCCCGTGCCGAGAAGCCGGCCAAGGCTGCTGTGGAGCCCGCTGCGGAGGCCGAGCCTAGCGCCGCCGCTGCGCCGCCTGCCCCGGAACCCGAGCCGGCTCCCGCTCCGCGCCCCGTCGAAGAGCCCGTCGCGGTCGTCCTGACCGAGCCGGATCCGACACGGCCGAAGCGCGGTGGTTGGTGGAACAAGCTCGCCGGCCGTTCCTGAGCCGAGAGAACATCGCAAGATCGAAAGGCCCGCTGCTCCGCAGCGGGCCTTTTTCATGATCCGACCTCGCCAGCCATTGGCCGCAGCCGCGAAGCGGGGCATCATCGGCAGGCTCGCAAGCCATCCGAGGGGCAAGCATGCCGCCACCGCGCAGCACGGAGCCTATCGTCCTGAGCGTCCTGTCGGCGACGGCCTTGGCCGCGCTTGCCATTCTCGCATGGCGCGCCGTCGGCTGGTTGGGCATCGGCGTGCTCGGCCTGCTCGTCCTGTTCATCGCCGTCAGGGTCGAACTCGAAGGCAATCGCCCGATGGGCCCGCAGATGACGCCCGGCCTCTATGCCGACCAGTATCGCAGCGAGGTGGAGGCCGAGCCGGCTGCGCGTGCTGGCCGCCGCGCGGAACGCCTGTCGGTCATCGGCGCCGCCCGGCTCGCCCGTCTGTTCGGTGCCGTGCTCGCGGTGACGGGCTTCGGGCTGTTCCTGTTGCTCTGACGCTTGAGCGCCATCAACCCGCCGCAGGCGCGAGCGGGGTCGGCGGCGGCACGGTCGAGATCGCCGCGGCCGCCCCGGCCTGCGTGCTCTGGTCACCGCCGCGCACCGTGACCGCGTTCGAGGCGAAGGGGATCCTGGCCTCGTTCAGCACCCGGTAGACCCGCTTCAGCGCCTCGCGCTGCAACGCCGAGGCCTGGTTCGGCTTGGCCGTGAATTTCAGCCGGATCACGATGGCGCTGTCGGTGATGTCGGCGACGCCCTGCATCTTGAGCGGGGCGATGAAATGCGGACCGAATTCCGGATCCTCGAGCAAGGCGAGGCCGGTCTTCTTGATCGCCTTGCGCGCCTGCTCGATATCGGCCGAATGGTCGAGGCGGACATTGAACTTCACCGTCGCCCAGTCGCGGCTCGCATTGGTCAGCGACGAAATCTGGCCGAACGGCACGGTGTGGATCTGGCCGCTCTGGTGGCGCAACTGGATCGAACGCAGCGAGATCTTCTCCACCGTGCCCTTGAGGCGGCCGGTATCGACATATTCGCCGACGCGGAAGGCGTCCTCGATCATGAAGAACATGCCCGAGACGATGTCGCGCACGAGCGTCTGCGAACCGAAGGAAAAGGCGAGGCCGAGAATGCCGAAACCGGCAAGCAGCGGGCCGATATCGACGCCGAGGCGGGAGAGCACGACAAGGATGGTCAGGCCGATCACCGCGCCGAGAATGACGCCGCGCAGGACCGGCAGAACCGTGGCGAGACGGGTCGGAACGGCATCGTCATGGGCGGCCTCCTCATCGGCGGGACCGACGACGAGGCGCTTCGGCGCATAGGCATCGAAGAACGCGCGCAGGAAGACCAGCGCCACCCAGCCGGCGAAAGCGAAGACGACCACGCCGGCCGCCTGGCGGGAAAAGACCACGAACTGGTCCGAGCTCATCCCGAGCAGCAAGGCGGCCCAGAGCCGCGCCAGCACGAAGAGGCCGGCTGCCCAGATCACACCGACCGCGGCGGCCCGCAGCGCCGCGCCGCCGGCCTGAGACAGAGGCGTCGCCCCCTGCGTCGTCTGGCGATGCATGGCCCGGCAATGCATCAGGCTGGAGATGCCCACGACGAGAATCGGCAGGATCACGATGGCGGTCTGCGTCAGCGCACCGGCTTCTGCCCAGCGCCCGCCATTCGTCATCATCGCCGCCCCGGCCTCGACGAGCCAGAGCAGGATGCTCGCCGCCATGTAGAACCAGGCAGCCCCGGCCGCCACCATGCGCCGCACCACGCCCGGCGACGAGGCCCCGGACAGCACCAGGGCCGCGAGGTCATGGCGCATGTCGTAGAACCACCAGAGCTTGAACAGCGTCACCGCGAAACCGGTCAGCGCGATGAGACCGGCAGCCGGCAGGGGATCATGCGCGACGTGGTGCGTGAGCAGGATGCTGGTGACGATCACCGGCGTCGCGATCGCATAGAGGACCAGCAGCCGGAAGTGATGGTCGGCCCGCGGCAGCGGCATGATGCGCCGTTCCGGCGCGCCGGGCGCCAGCAGGAAACGGCCGACGGCGATGTAGATCGCTCCGATGGCAGCGCCGTTGGTCGCCGTCGTCAGGCTGATCGAGGCGATGTCGCTCTCCGGCAGCCAGGCGTTGCGGGCGATCCGCACGACCAGCAGCGCCAGCAGGATCGTCAGCATGTCCTCGGCGAGGCCGTAGGCGGAGGCGATCAGGCGCGGCGTGAATTCCGGCCCGGCCGGCACGCGCTTGCGGGCGAACCAGCCCGCACAGGCGGCCCGCACCAGGAAGGCCACGGCCAGCGCGAGCGCCACGATCGACAGGATGCGCCAGCCGGCCGGCAACCCGGTTTGCCCATTGGCATTGCGCTGCCAGGCAGCCTGCCAATCCGCCGGCAACCCGGCAATGCTCGGAATCGCCCTGTTGCCATAGTCGATGCCGTCGACGACCCGGTCGAGCAGCGCGTCGATCTGGCCGGAGAGCATGTCGTCGCCGGTCGATGGCATTCCGACCGGCCCGGCCTTCGCGGGCGCGGCCGGCTTCGATGCCGATTTTGGCTTCTTGTCGGTCGCGTCGGGCGCAGGCGGCGGAGCCGTTCCGGCGAGCCTGATCTCGACCTGCCGGCCGCCGGCCGACAGCGCGTTCACCGTATTCGCGATCGTCTCGGGCGTCTCGTCGCCGCGCAATGTCAGGACGACCGGGGGCTGGGCCGGCGTCTGGGCGCGCGCGGCATGGCCGGCAACGAGCATGGCCAGACAGGCCAGGACCAGAGAAACGCCCCATCTCATGACAGCCGGGCCGGCCGCGCCACGATTCATGGCAGATCTCCGCTTCGCGCTCGCCACTGACAATGCTGAGCTTTGGCCGAGCCTGGCAAGGGGCTCGCGCTCAAAGCTCGTCGTCAGCGCGTCTTGAGCCAGGTTCCGAGGCGCGAAACGGCCTCCTCGCATTCAGTGAGAGAGCCGGCGAAGGAGAGCCTGACGGTGCGCGCCCCACGCCCCTCGTCGAAGTCGAGCCCGGGCGTGATCGCGACCCCTGCCCTTTCGAGAGCGTCGCGGCAGAAGCTCATGGAATCGTTCGAATATCGGCCGACGTCGAGATAGATGTAGAAGGCGCCGTCGACCGGCAGGAAATCCCCCAGCCCGATCTGCGGGAGGGCCTTCAGCAGGAAGGCGCGGTTCGCGGCGTAGCCGGCCTTGATGGCTTCACATTCTTCCGTCGCGTCGAAGGCAGCCTCGCCGGCGACCTGGCTGAGATAGGGCACCGAGATCGAGAAATTCTGCTGCAGCCGCTCGATCGTCCTGACGAGACGCGGCGGTACCACCAGCCAGCCGACTCGCCAGCCGGTCATACAGTAATATTTGGAGAAGGAGTTGACGATGATCGCGTCGGGATCGGCGGCGAGCGCCGTGGTCGCCGGCGCCTCATAGGTCAGGCCGTGATAGATCTCGTCGGAAATGTACCAGAGCCCGAGCCGACGGCAGCAGGCGGTGACCTCCGCGATGGCCTCAGGTGTCATCACCACGCCGGTCGGGTTGGCGGGGCTCATCGTCAGCACGCCGGCAAGCGGCTTTTCGCGATGGGCGCGCTCGATCAGCTCGGGGGTCAGCGCAAAACGGGTCTCCGGCCCGACCTCGATCGCGACCGGTTCCAGCCCGAGCGCGATCAGGATGTTGCGATAGGCCGGATAGCCCGGCGCCGTGATCGCGATCCGTGCGCCCGGCTGGAAGCAGGCGAGGAAGGCCAGGACGAAGCCGCCCGAGGAGCCCGTCGTCACCACGACCCGCTCCGCCGCCACGTCCGCGCCATAAGCCTCGCGATAATGGCGGGCGATGCGAGCCCTCAGCGAATCCGTGCCCAGCGCCTGGGTGTACCCGATCCGGCCATCCTCCAGCGCATGCGAAACGGCGGCGCGGATCGAGCGTGGCGTCGGCGCCGAGGGCTGGCCGACTTCCATATGCACGACCGAGCCGCCCTTGCGCTCGATGGCCGCCGCCTGGTTCATCACGTCCATGACGATAAATGGCGCGACGCGCTGGGCTCGTTCCGCAAGGGCGGGCAGGCCGGAAGCTGGAAAGCTGGGTTGCGGCATCGTCATGTCCGTTTGCGGCGATCTGGCCGCGGGCGTAGCCGAGGCCGCCGCCGCCTGCAACCTGCGGCAAGGGAGCCGATCGGAGCATCCGGGTCAGGCTGGGCACTCTAAGCTGTGATTTGACGCCGGCACGCCGAGCAACCACAAGCACGGGCTGAAACGCTTCCGTGCCGGCGCCCATCCTGCGGGTGCCGCAAGCGAAAGGACGACGAGATGGCTTTCCCGACCCTCACCAGCCTAGCGCGCGCCTGCCTGCGCCCTGCCGGCCTCGCGCTCGGCCTCTGGCTCGCGACGGTCGCCGCGCCCGCCATGGCGCAGGGCCAGGCCCCGCTCACGCCCGAGCAGCGCAAGGCGATCGTCGATCTCATCCGCGAGACCATCGTCAAGAATCCGGAGATCATTCAGGACGCGCTCGTCGAGCTGGAGCGGCGCAACACCGTTGCGCAGGCCGAGGCCCAGCGCAACGCGGTCGCGGGAGAAAAGGCCAAACTTACCGACCCCGCCACCTCCATCGTCATCGGCAACCCGGAAGGCGACATCACGCTCGTCGAGTTCATGGATTACAATTGCAGCTTCTGCAAAAGGGCGATGCAGGACGTGACCGCCCTGTCCAAGGCCGACCCGAAGCTCAAGGTGGTGCTCAAGGACTTTCCGATCCTCGGACCCGATTCGGTCGAGGCGAGCCGCGTCGCGATCGCGGTCAAGAACCAGCTCCAGGGGCCGAAATACTTCGATTTCCACAACAAGCTGATGGGCGTGAAGGGCCGCGTGAACGGCGCCAAGGCGCTCGAGATCGCCAAGGATTTCGGCGTCGATATCGATCGCGCCCGCAAGGACATGGACGCGGCCGCCACCAAGGCCTCGATCGAGGACACCGTCGCGCTGGGCGATCGTTTGGGCCTGACGGGCACGCCTGCCTTCGTGATCGGCGACGAGATCGTCTTCGGCGCCGTCGGCCAGGATGCCCTCAAGCAGAAGCTCGACTCGGTCCGTCGTTGCGGCAAGACCGACTGCGCCGGCTGATCCGCCGCCTGGATGACCGCCTTCCGTGGGCCGGCAAGGGAGCCTTGAGGCTTCCCCTGCCGGCCCGCAGCGTTTATGAGGACGGCGTCCGCCGCCTCGCGCGGTCCCTGGAATCCGCATCCTTCATGGTCGCCACGCCCACGCCGAAAGGCTCCTCCTTCGCTCTGTCGGCTCGATCCAGCAGCGGGACATCCCCTGCCATGTCCGGCCCGGCAGATCGAAAGGTCGGCGCGACCTCCGGGATGAAGCCTGCGGCTCTCGCCGCTTGAACCAAAACGAGCGGGATGGCGGCGCCGCCGCCGTCCCAACCGATTATCCGAGAAGACGGTGATATCCGCCATGGCGACCAAGAGCCCGATCGATCCAGACCTCGTCCGCGAGCTTGCCGAGCTATTGAACCAGACCGATCTCACCGAGATCGAGGTCGAGAAGGGCGATCTGCGCGTGCGCGTCGCCCGCAGCCTGGCGACCACGGTGCATGTACCGGCAGCTCCGTATCCGGTCGCTCCCGCTCCGGCCGCCCCTGCCCCGGCGGCGCCCGCCGCCGTCGAGGTCAAGCCCGGCGCGGGCCATCCCGGTGCCGTCACCTCCCCGATGGTGGGCACCGCCTATTGCCGCCCCTCGCCCGAGGCCAAGCCCTTCGTCGAGGTCGGCAGCATCGTGAAGCAGGGCGAGCGCATCCTGCTCGTCGAGGCGATGAAAACCTTCAACGACATCGTCGCGCCGCGCGCCGGCAAGGTCACCGCGATCCTGGTCGAGGACGGCCAGCCGGTCGAATACGGTGAGCCGCTGCTGGTGATCGAGTGACGCCCAAGCGCAACGACGACGAGATCAAGATGTTCGACAAGATCCTGATCGCCAATCGCGGAGAGATCGCGCTGCGCGTGCTGCGCGCGGCGAAGGAGCTCGGCATCGCCACCGTCGCGGTGCATTCCACGGCCGACGCCAACGCCATGCATGTGCGCCTCGCCGACGAGAGCGTCTGCATCGGTCCGCCGCCGGCCCGCGAGAGCTATCTCAACATCCCAGCGCTGATCGCCGCCTGCGAGATCACCGGCGCCGACGCCGTCCATCCCGGCTACGGCTTCCTGTCCGAGAACGCCCGCTTCGCCGAGATCCTGGATCGTCACAACATCACCTTCATCGGCCCGAAGGCGGAGCATATCCGCAGCATGGGCGACAAGATCGAGGCTAAGCGCACGGCCAAGCGCCTCGGCATCCCCTGCGTGCCGGGCTCAGAGGGCGGCGTCTCCGACGATGCCGAGGCGCTGCGCATCATCCGCGAGATCGGCCTGCCCGTGATCATCAAGGCGGCGTCCGGCGGCGGCGGCAAGGGCATGAAGGTCGTGCGCAACGAGGACGAGCTCTCCGTCCTGCTCTCGACCGCCCGCAGCGAGGCGAAGGCGAATTTCGGCGACGATGCCGTCTATATCGAGAAATATCTCGAGAAGCCGCGCCATATCGAGATCCAGGTGCTCGGCGACGGCCGCGGCCACGCCATCCATCTCGGCGAGCGCGACTGCTCGCTTCAGCGCCGGCACCAGAAGGTCTGGGAGGAAGGCCCCTCGCCCGCCCTCAACGCCGGCGAACGCGACCGCATCGGCGAGATCTGCGCCAAGGCGATGCGCGAGCTCCAGTACCGCGGCGCCGGCACGATCGAATTCCTCTACGAGGACGGCGAGTTCTACTTCATCGAGATGAACACCCGCATCCAGGTCGAGCATCCCGTGACCGAGATGATCACCGGGATCGACCTCGTTAACGAGCAGATCCGGATCGCGGCCGGCGCACCGCTCTCGCTCAAGCAGTCGGACATCGTCCTCGAGGGCCATGCCATCGAATGCCGGGTCAATGCCGAGCACCCGGCAACCTTCCGCCCCTCGCCCGGCAAGCTCGCCTCGTTCCATACGCCGGGCGGTCTCGGCGTGCGCGTCGATTCGGCGGCTTACCAAGGCTATACGATCCCACCGCATTACGATTCGCTGGTCGGCAAGCTCATCGTGCATGGCCGCAACCGCGACGAATGCCTGATGCGGCTGCGCCGCTCGCTCGACGAGTTCGTCGTCGACGGCATCGATACGACGCTGCCCCTGTTCCGCACGCTGGTGCGCAACCCGGACATTCTCAACGGCGACTACAACATCCACTGGCTGGAGAAATTCCTCGCGGCCGGCGGCATGGGTGAGCCCGAGGCCTGAGAGTTCCGGTCACCGGAAACGGAAAAGCCCCTCGCGATGCGAGGGGCTTTTTGTTTTCCGGTGACTGCGACCTCGCTTCGCCCGTCATCCCGGGCGGAGCGAAGCGCGACCCGGGATCCGTGCCGGAGCCGGGATGCCACCGATGGTTCCTCAAAGGGCCTTTCGTCAGGCGGGCAGACCTCAGATCGTCTCCAGCAGGCCCTTCATCAGCGCGCGGCGCGGCGCGATCGAGGAGATCAGCGCGTATTCCTGCAGCGTGTGAGCACCGTCGCCATCGATGCCGAGGCCGTCGAGCGTCGGCACGCCGAGCGCGGCGGTGAAGTTGCCGTCGGAACCGCCGCCCGTCATCGGGCAATCCTGCAGGTCGAGCCCGATCCCGGCCGCGACGCCGCGCGCCGTCTCGAACAGCTCCGCAACGGCGGCGGATTTCTCGTAAGGCGGGCGGTTCATGCCGCCGGTGATGCGGATCGTCACCTCCGGATCATGAGCCTTCAGGCCGAGGATGCGTTGCTCCATCATCGCCCCGTCGGCAAGCGTCGTGACGCGGCAGTCGACGCTGAACCAGGCATGCTGTGGAATGACGTTCGCCGCCGTGCCGCCGCCGATCAGCGCGACGCTGGTGGTGATGCCGCGCGCATAGTCGGTCATGGCCTCGATGGCGAGGATCTGGTGCGCCGCCTCGCGGATGGCGCTGCGCCCGTCGGCGTGGCGCGAGCCGGAATGGGCCGGCCGGCCCTCCAAGCGGACCTCGAAGCGGCCGACGCCCTTGCGCGCCGTCACGATCCTGCCGCCCTGCCGCGCTGGCTCCGTGACCAGCACGGCAGTCGATCCCCGGCCGATCTCCTCGATCACCCCCCGGCTCGTCGGAGAGCCTATCTCCTCGTCCGGCGTGAACAGGAACATCATCGGCCGCTTCGCGGAACCGGCCCTCGCCACGTCCTTGAAGGCTTGCAGGGCGAGCCAGGCCCCACCTTTCATGTCGTAGACGCCCGGCCCATAGAGCCTGTCGCCCTCGATGCGAACCGGCAGGTCCTTGCTGCTCGTCCCGACCGGATGCACCGTATCGAGATGCGACATCACCGCGACGGCCGGCTGGCCGTTGTCGAGCCCCGCCCGCAGCATCACCATGTCGCCGAGCCCGTCGCGGCCGGCGATCCGTTCGACCGCGATCGGCAGGCCAGCGACCTCCTTCGCGACCAGATCCATCATGCCGTTCACGCCGGCGGGATGACTGGTGGGACTCTCGAGCGCAACCCAGACGGAGAGCGCGGCGGCGGCATCGGCATGTGTCATGCCCGATCTATCGCCAAGAGGCCGGAACGGGACAAGTGAATTCGCAAGCGCGCCGCCGAGCCATGAGCGCATGACGGAACCCAGGCCCGGTTTCGACCCCTGCCCGCTCCCTGAGCTTGCTCAGGGGCAGGCCATTGACGGGCGCCCGAACGGAAGGTCCGGCCCCCCTCGACGCGGCGCTTATCGCCCCGTCTTCTGACGCCAGGCCGCGAAATCGATCTTCGACTGCTCGTCGGTCGGCGGATAGAGGCCGAGGATCGAGCGGCCCTCCAGCACCTTCTCCGTGACGAAATCCTCGAAGGCCGTCATCTCGATAGCCTCCTCCGCGATCTCGTCGGCGAGATGCGCCGGGATGACGACGACGCCCTCCCCGTCCCCGACGACGATGTCACCCGGAAAGACCGGCGCGTCGCCGCAGCCGACCGGCCCGTTGATCTCGATCGCCTGATGCGAGGTCAGGTTGGTCGGCGCCGAGGGGCGCTGGTGATAGGCGGGAATCGCGAGCTCCGCGATCTCCGGGCTATCGCGGAAGCCGCCATCGGTCACGATGCCGGCAACACCGCGCACCATCAATCGCGACACCAGGATCGAGCCGGCGGACGCGGCGCGCGCATTCTGGCGGCTGTCGACGACGAAGACGGCGCCGGGCGGGCATTCCTCGACCGCCTTGCGCTGCGGATGCGACCTGTCCTGGAAGACGCTGAGCTGGTTCAGGTCTTCCCGCGCCGGGATGTAGCGCAGGGTGAAGGCCGGCCCGACCATGTTCTCGCCCTTGAAGCCGAGCGGGTGCACGTTCTGGATGAACTGGTTGCGCAAGCCGCGCTTGAACAGCGCCGTACAAAGCGTCGCGGTGCTGACGCGCTTCAGCTTCTCGCGCGTTTCGGTGGAAAGCATGATCGTCGCTCCGGTCTAGAAAATAACGGGCTCGGGAACCGGCGCCCCGAAATCGGTGCGCAAGAAATCGAAGTCGCAGCCTTCGTCGGCCTGGCCGATATGGCGCGAGAACATCCAGCCATAGCCGCGCTCGTAGCGTGCAGGCTCGGGCTTCAGCGCGGCCTTGCGCCGTGCCAGTTCCTCGTCGGAAACTTCCATCGAAATCCTGCGGTTAGGCACATCGACAGTGATGATGTCCCCCGTCTTCACCAGCGCCAGCGGCCCGCCGACATAGGATTCCGGCGAGACATGCAGGATGCAGGCGCCGTAGGAGGTGCCGCTCATGCGCGCATCCGAGATGCGCACCATGTCGCGCACGCCCTGCTTCACCAGCTTCTTGGGGATCGGCAGCATGCCCCATTCCGGCATGCCGGGGCCGCCGAGCGGGCCGGCATTGCGCAGCACCAGAACGGTATCGGCTGTCACGTCGAGATCATCGCGGTCGATATTCGCCTTCAGCATCGGATAATCGTCGAAGACGAGCGCCGGCCCGGAATGCGTCAGCAGTTTCGGCGAGGCGGCGGAAGGCTTCATCACGCAGCCGCGCGGCGCGAGGTTGCCCTTGAGCAGCGCGATAGCACCCTCGGCATAGATCGGGTTGTCGAGCGGGCGGATAACGTCGTCATTGTAGATCTCGGCCCCGACGAGGCTCTCGCGCCAGCTCTTGCCGGAGGCGTTGATCTGGTCGAGGTCGAGGAAGGGCGTCAACCGCGTCAGCAGGCCAAGCAGCCCGCCAGCATAGTAGAAATCTTCCATCAGATATGTGTCGCCGCTCGGCCTGACATTGGCGATGACCGGCACCTTGCGGCTCGCCGCGTCGAAATCCTCGAGCCCGATGGCATGGCCGGCGCGGCGCGCCATGGCGACGACATGGATCACCGCATTGGTCGAGCAGCCCATCGCCATGGCCACGTTGATGACATTGCGGAAGGCGGCTTCGGTCTGGATCTTCTCCGGCGTCAGCCCTTCCCAGACCATCTCGACAATGCGCCGCCCGGTCGCGGTCGCCATGCGGATATGGTTCGAATCGGCGGCGGGGATCGAGGAGGCGCCGGGCAGCGTCATGCCGAGCGTGTCGGCCAGCGCCGTCATGGTCGAGGCCGTGCCCATGGTCATGCAGACGCCGTAGGAGCGCGCGATGCCGACCTCCATCTCCGACCAGTCCTTGTCGGAGATGTTGCCGGCCCGGCGCTCATCCCAGTACTTGAAGGCGTCCGAACCCGAGCCCAACACCTTGCCGTGCCAGTTGCCGCGCAGCATCGGCCCCGCCGGCACGAAGATCGCGGGCACGCCGGCGCTGGTCGCGCCGAGCAACAGGCCGGGCGTGGTCTTGTCGCAGCCGCCCATCAGCACCGCCCCGTCGACGGGATGCGAGCGGATCAGTTCCTCGGTCTCCATCGCCAGGAAGTTGCGATAGAGCATGGTCGTCGGCTTCACCTTGCTCTCGGAGAGCGAGATCGCCGGCAATTCGACCGGGAAGCCGCCGGCCTGCAGGATGCCGCGCTTCACATCCTCGGCGCGCTGCCTGAAATGCGCATGGCACTGGTTGAGGTCGGACCAGGTGTTGATGATCGCGATCACCGGCTTGCCGCGATACTCCTCCGGCGCGTAGCCCATCTGGCTCATCCGCGAACGATGGCCGAAGGAGCGGAAATCGTCCGGCTCGAAATAGCGCGCGCTGCGCAGGTTTTCCGGTGTCTTCGTCATTGTCAGCTTCGCTTCCGCAGTGTCGCCAGGGTGTCGCCGATCTTCGCCCGATCAGGTCAGCGGCGTAAATCCGCACCAGAACATCGGTCCCTTCGCCGTGTCCACCGCCCGCTCTGCGGTAAAGCTCAGCTTGCCATCGGCTCCGATCGCGAAGGCGGTCAGCTTGGCCGGAACGGTCGAGACGGGGCCGCCCGAGGCGACGTCCATCGGAGCGACACTCGCGGCGAGGAGTGTCTTGCCCGAGGGATCGATGGCGAAGGTACGGACATGGTAGCTGCGCGTGTCGACGGCCTGGATCAAGGTGGGCTCACCCGTCTTCGGGTCGATCGCGAACACGACGATGCTGTTCTCGCCGCCGACGAAGACCTTCCTGCCATCCAGCTCGGTCTTGCCGTCGGCACGGTTGGAGACATAGACGAAGCGGCCGTCGCGCGAGACATGGATCGCACCGGCCACCTGCCCCGGACGAACCTTGCCGGGCTCGGCCAGCGTGGTCTTCACGAAGGTGGGCGCGGGGCCAATGCGATCTTCGGCTCCGAGCGTGAACATCTGGAGTTGGTTTTCCCGCTCCATCGTCACATAGAACCAGGGCCTGGTCGGGTGAAAATCGGCATGACGCGGGCCGAACCCGTAGCCGCTTCCCGGCGCAACCGACTGCTTCTCGGCGAGCTTGCCCTGGTTGAAGGAGAAGAGCTTCAGCGCGCCGGGATCTTCCGGCTTGCCGCCAGCCGGATCGTTGCCGCGCGTCACCAGAAGGACGGTGCGATTGGACGGCAGCATTCGCACCTGATGCGCATAGATGCCGGCATCGAGCTTGCCGTCCTGCTTGATCGCTTCGCCGACGCTGCCGTCGGCCGCGATCGGGTGGACGGTCAGCGAGGCCGGGTCGTTATAGGCGACCAGGAGGAAGCGTCCGTCACGATCGGTCGAGATGTTGATCGGCCGCGACGTCAACAGCCGTGGGGCTCCGATCAGGCTCAGCTTGCCCGAACCCGGTGCCATGGCGAAGGCGCTGAGGTGGTGAAGATCGGCCGGCTTTGCCGCGAAGCGATCGCTCGACGCGATATAGGCGATCGGCTTGCCCGGATGCTGCCAGACATATTGGATCGGTGCCGGAACGCTTACCATGCTGCCGGGCACGGGGCTGATCGTCGTCCCGTCGACCGCATATTGCGTCAGCTCCGGGCCGACCGCGACATAAGCGGTCGAGACGTTGGCGGCCGTGGTCGTGCCGGTCTCGGCCGTGCGGGTCTTGGCGGATTGCGCCATCGCTTCGGTTCCTCCGGACCAGGGTGACGCAGCGATGCCCGCCAGGGTCATCGCCCCGAACTGCCTTCTGCTCCACTTTGCCATGTCAATCCCCTCGCGCCATCGTGGTCGATCTGCCGGCCGGATTAATGCTGGAGGCCCCATTTCAGGACGGTCCGGGCCTCGATGGTCCGGAAGATCAGGTTCTCGACGACGAGCCCGATCAGGATGACCGTCAGCAGGCCGGCGAAGACCGCCGGGATTTCGAGCAAATTGCGGTTCTCGAAGATGAACCAGCCGAGACCGCCCTGCCCCGACGAGACGCCGAAGACGAGCTCGGCCGCGACCAGCGTGCGCCAGGCAAAGGCCCAGCCGATCTTGAGGCCGGTCAGGATCGAGGGAAAGGCGGCCGGGATCAGGATCTTGCGGATGTAGCGGAAGCCACGGAGATCATAGTTCCGCCCGACCATGCGCAGCGTCTCCGACACCGCGCGGAAACCGGAATGCGTGTTGAGCGCAACCGGCCACAGCACCGAATGGATCAGGATGAAGACGAGGCTGCCATTGCCGAGCCCAAACCAGATCAGCGCCAGCGGCAGGAGCGCGATCGCCGGCAGCGGGCTCAGCATCGCCGTCACCGTCTCGAGGAAATCGGAGCCGATGCGCGTGTTGATCGCCACGATCGTCAGCACGCCGGCAAAGGCGACGCCGACGACATAGCCCATCAGCAAAACCTTGAGCGAGGCCCAGGCGCGGGCCGGCAGCACGCCGCTGGCGATGTTCTCGGAGAGCGAGCGCAGCGTCTCGGTCAGGCTCGGGAACAGCAGGGGGTTGTCGAGATAGACGCCATAGGCTTGCCAGATCGCGGCGAGGACGAGGATGATCGCCGTCTTGCGGACGGCACCGACATCCCAGAGCGCCTCGATGAGGCCGACCTTGCGCTCCACCTCGGCGCTGGCCGGGCCGGACGAGGGACACATCTCGATGCGGGCGGTCGAAGACGATGTTTCTGGGGGCATGGCCATCGTCCCGGTTCTAATGCGCCGCCACGCCGTCATCGGCGAAGAGCAGGTCGTGGATCTCGCGCTCCAGGCGGCCGGCGCTGCCGTCGGCGACGGACGTTGTATCGACGTCCACCACCTCGGCCTTGACGCGGCCGGGATGCGGCGAGAGCAGCAGGATGCGGTTGCCGATCCTGATCGCCTCGGCGATGGAATGCGTGACGAACATCACCGTGAAGCGGGTATCCTCCCAGAGCTGGATCAGCTCGTCCTGACAGGTGCGGCGCGTCAGCGCGTCGAGCGCGGCGAAAGGCTCGTCCATCAGCAGGATGTCGGGCTCCATCGCCATGCCGCGCGCGATCGCGACGCGCTGCTTCATGCCGCCCGAGAGCGTATGCGGATAGGAATCGAGCGCCCGCGTCAGGTTGACCTTCTCGATATAGAGCTTGGCCTTCTCGGCCGCCTCCTTGCGCGACAGGCCGCGCGCCTCCACCAGCGGGAACATCACGTTCTCCAGAACGGTCTTCCAGGGCAGGAGCTGGTCGAATTCCTGGAAGACCATCATGCGGTCGGGCCCGGGCGCCGTCACGGTCCGACCTTTGATCGTCATGCTGCCTTCGCTCGGCTTCAGATAGCCGCCGACCGCCTTGAGCAGGGTCGACTTGCCGCAGCCCGACGGCCCCAGCAGCACGAAGCGGTCGGAGGTGTTGACCTGGAAGGAGACCCGCTCCGTCGCCGTGATCACCCGCCCCGGCAGCTTGTAGCGCAAGGTGACCGAGGACACGTCGAGCAAGGGCTCGGCCACGGCGACGGCCTGCGACATTGGCGCGGACGGGACCGGCGCGGACAGATGCGGCGAAGCCAACTCAGCTCCCTGAGAGGTCATGCGCCACCGGCAAATAATAGTCCTTCCACGCGGCCGGCTTCGACTTGATGCCGCCGGTGCGGGCGAGGTGCTCGGCAAACTTCATCGTGCCTTGCGGGTAGATGTTCCACTCCATCATGCCGGGCTGCTTTAGCATCGCCAGGATCTGGCCGGTCTCCGTCTTGTCGCCCGTGACCTCGCGATAGATCTCGACGGCCTCCGGCGTCTTCGTCTCGATGAAGCCCTTCGCCTCCTCAGCCGCATTGCGCAGCGCCTGGACGATCTTCGGATTGGCCTCCGCGAAGCCCGTCGTCGTCATGAACTGGCCCTGGCTCAGCGGCGAGCCCATGATGTCGGCGGAGCTCGCGACGACGCGCACCTCGGGGATCTGCTGCTGTTCGTAGAACTGGAAGGGCGGCGCCGCGAAATGGCTCTTCACCTCGTGGCTCGGGTTCTTCATTGCAATCAGCGCATCGGGATGGCCAAGCTGCACCGTCATCGCATCGAAATGGTTCCATTTATCGGGGCCGAACAGGTCGGAGGCCGCGATCTGGAGCAGGATCGCCTGCGTCGAGACGCGGATGGTCGGCACCGCGATCTTGTCGCCTTCCTTGTAGTCCTTGAGCGTCTTGATCCGCGGGTCGCGCGTCAGCAGCAGCGCGGGCTGGGCGGAACTGGCGCAGATCCCCTTCACCCGGCCGCGCGACTTGTCCCAGAGCACCAGCAGCGGCCCGGTGCCGGTGTTGATGATGTCGACGCTGCCGGAGAGCAACGCGTCCTGCTGCGCCCCGCCATTCGAGAAATTCACCCATTTCGTGGTGACGCCGGCCACGCCGAGCTTCTCGGCATGTTTCTCGATCAGCTTCTGCTTCTCGATGACATGGGTCGGCATGTAGAGGATGCCGGGCTGGCGGCTCAGCGAGATCTCGGTCTTCGCCTGCGCCCTTGCGCCGGAATGAACGCCGATTGCCGCCGCCGCACCGAGCGCGAGCGTCTGCCTGCGTGTGAGCATGAGGTCCCTCCCTGATGATTCTTGTTCGCGTCCTTGGCCGATGGCCATGCGCCTTGATTGGCATCAGTCAAACCACTAATGCATTAGTGCGTCAACCCTTCGGCAATGCTAAAATCCGAACGGCACGACGGCGTTCCAGCCCGTGGGCATCGGCGCTTGCTAAAATGCGAAACACGGCAAGGAGCTGTCACGCCGCGCCGAATGCGGTATTCGGTCCGGTGCGGTAGAGGCGAACAGGATGAGCGACCTTCTCGAAAGATTTGCGGCAGCGCCCAAGCCGGCGACCAAGGGCGGTGCCGGCATCGTCTTCGACCTGTTGCGCGAGGAGATCATCTCGCTGGCGCTGGCGCCGGGGACGATGCTGTCGCGGCAGGAATTGCAGGAGCGCTTCGGCTTCTCCTCGACGCCGATCCGCGACGCGCTGATGAAGCTCCAGGAAGAGCGGCTGGTCGATGTCTTCCCCCAGCACGCCACCGTCGTCAGCGCGATCGACCTCGATCTCGCCCGGCAAGGCCAGTTCCTGCGCCGCTCGGTGGAGCTCGAGCTGGTGCGGGCGCTTGCGCTCGCGCCGCAGCCGACGGTGCTGGCGAGAATGCGAAGCCTCGTCCGGCAGCAGACGGCCTTTGCCGATCTCGGCGAGCATGAAGCCTTCGCCGCCGCCGACCACGCCTTCCATCGCTGCTTGTACGATGCGGCGCATATGGCGGTTCTCTGGGAGCTTGTCCGGCGCCAGAGCGGCCATATCGACCGGCTGCGGCGCCTGCATCTGCCCAAGGAAGGCAAGATGCGCGAAATCCTGGCGGCGCACACCGCCATCCTCGATGCGGTCGAGGCGAAAGATCCGGCCGCGGCCCAGGACGCGCTGCGCGATCACCTCTCCCGCTCACTCGACTTCGTGCCCTCGCTGCGAGAGCTGCACCCGACCTATTTCAGGAACTGACGCGTCGAAAGTGCCGGGAAGCAGAACGATGCCCGGTTGAATCGGAGTCTCGGCCTCAGAACGCCGCCTTCAGAGCGAAGCACCGCCGCAGACGACGATCTGCTGCCCGGTGATGCTCGCGGCCCCTTTCGAGAGCAGGAAAGCGGCAGTCGCCGCGACCTCCTCCGGCTTCACCAGCCGGCCCATCGGCGGCATCTTGGGCGCGACGGAGGCCCGGTTCGGGTCCCTCAGCATCGGCGTATCGGTCGCGCCGGGCGCCACCACGTTCACCGTGATCCGACGCGGCGCGAGCTCGATCGCGAAGGAGC
The DNA here is from genome assembly GCF_000745475.1 of Allobosea sp. UNC402CLCol. Lineage (GTDB taxonomy): Bacteria > Pseudomonadota > Alphaproteobacteria > Rhizobiales > Beijerinckiaceae > Allobosea > Allobosea spartocytisi. The sequence continues at coordinate 251,194 of NZ_JQJJ01000014.1, read as the reverse complement.
GGGCCATGCCGACGAGCGCAGCCTTCGTCGCGGCATATTGCGCGCGTCCGGCCGAGCCCGCCGCCGTGCGGCTGCCGATGAAGACGATGCGCGCGCCCTCCGGCAGCGATGCGGCCAGCGCCTCGACGATCTGCTCGGCCGCGTCCACATGCAGCCGCCACATCGCCTGACCATTCACGGGGTCGAGGGAGCCGAGCACGCCGACGCGCAGGATGCCGGCGGCGTGGACGATGGCGTCGACGCCGGCCAGACCCGAAAGCGCCCCGCCCAGCGCCGCCCGGTCGGCGATGTCGACCGGCACATGGGCGAGCCGCTCATGCGAGAAGGCCGGAGCGCTGCGGCTGAAGCCGGTCACGGCCCAGCCCTCGCCGAGCAGTTGCTGCGCGATCGCTGCGCCGATGCCCGAGCTGACGCCGGTGACGAGCGCATGTTTCACGCGCCCGTCGGTTTCGGAAGGGGTCTCGCTCATCCGGTATAGGCGCGCGCCTGCGCCCGGATCTTCTCGGCATCGAAATTGTTGATCTCGCCGATCAGATCATTGGTGTAGATCTTGGAGAAGTCCTTGATGTCCCAGTCGTTCATCTTGGCTTCCGTGACGAATTCGTCGACCCGGATCGAGCCCATCTTGGCACCCTGATAGGGCGGCTCGTAGAGCTTGATGCGCCGGCTGATCGCCTCCAGCACCGACTTCACCGCCTGCTCCTCGGTGGAGCCGCGCGGGGCGGTTTCCGGATAGAGCTTGAGGAAGGCCTTGGCGCCGGCCGTCGGATTTTCGAGGATGAACTGCGAAGCCTTGGCCGTCGAGCGGCCGAAACCGACGAAGGTGGCGCGCTCGGCTTGGATGCGCGGCCGCAGACCCATCAGGAACTGGCCGCCGATCATCGGCAGATTGTCGGGTCGCTTCACCAATTCGAGCGGGATGCCCGCGCCATCGATGATGCCGAAGCCGGTATCGTAATAGGCGAGTGCATCGATCGCGCCGCGCTGGAGTGCGACGCCGGCCGGCACGCCGGCGCCGACCGCCGTCCACTTCACGTCCTTGTCGGGGTCGATGCCGAGCGACTTCAGCACGTTGCGGGTGACGGGATATTCGGTACCGCCGAAATCGGAGACGCCGATATTCTTGCCCTTCAGGTCGGCATAGGCCTTCACCGCCGAGCCCGGCTTCACCGCCACGTCCCATTTATAGGGATAGGTGTACTGGTAGAACCATTGCGACTGGCCCCATTCGCCCCGGGCGAGGATGGGCAGGGCGTAGGAGGGCACGCCGATACCGACATCGACATCGCCCTTGTCGGTCGCGACCTGGACGTTGGCGTTGCCGCCGAGCGCCAGCCCCTGCACCTTGAAACCTTCCTCGGCATTGTAGCCCAGCGCCTCGCCGACCAGCAGGTTGATGACGCTGGCGTTGATCGATTTGAGGCCGACGCCGACCTTCACCGTCTTGGCCGGCTGCGCGAAAGCGGAGCGCGGGCCAAGCGCCAGCGCGGATGCGAAGACGCTGCTGGCCTGGAGCCATTGTCTGCGGGTGATCATGACGTTCTCCCTTGCTTGCTTATGGTTGTGGTCGTTTCACTTGCGGCCGCGATCGCCCCAATGGACGATGCGTGCCTCCAGCCCGCGGACGATGCCGTGGAGCAGGATTCCCATCGCGCCCAGGATGACGAGCGCGGCGAAGACGCCGGCGACGTCGGTCACCGCCTGGGCCTGCGTGATGACGACGCCCATGCCCTGCTGGGCGCCGAGGAACTCGGCGACGATGGTGCCGAGCAGCGCGTAGACCACCGCCATGTCGAGCCCGGCGAAGATATAGGGAGCGGCGTTGGGCAGCTTGACGATGCGATAGGTCTCGAAGCGCGAGGCCGAGAGCGAGCGCATCAGGTCGATGCGCTCCGGCTCGACGGCGCGCAGGCCGGTGAAGCTGTTGATCAGCATCGGGAAGAAAGCGAGCAGCGCCGAGATCGCGATCTTCGAGCCGTCGCCGAAGCCGAACCAGATCACGACTAGCGGCGCGATCGCCACCTTCGGCAGCGATTGCAGCGCGAAGGCATAGGGCATCACCAGCTTCTCGATCAGCCGACTCTCGGCCATCAGCGAGCCGAGCGTGAGGCCTAGGCCCGAACCGATGGCAAGCCCGATCGCGGCGTTCTTCAGCGTGCCCCAGAGCGGCAGGTAATAGCCGAGCGGGCTCGACGGACTGACCGCGAGGCCCGACCAGAGCGCCTTCCACACCGCCAGCGGCGTCGGCAGGATGTAGGACGGAACGTCGAGATACTTCACCGCCGCCGCCCAGCCGGCGAAGAGGATGACGAGGCCGACGAGCGTGATCGCGGTGCCGTTGACGCCCTTCTTTCGCTGGCGCTTGCCAGCGGCGGCCTTGGGCCGGGGCGCGGCGTTCTCGATCGCGGCGGAATCGGCGATGATGGTGGTCTGTGCCTGGCTCATCATTCGTCTCCCTGGGCGTTGAGCAGGCCCCGGATTTCCTTGGCGAGCGCCGGATAGGCCGGGTGGCTGATGATGCTGTCGTTGGAGCGCGGGCGCGGGATCGGCACCTCGAGTTCACGGATGACGCGGCCGGGGCGCGCCGACATCACCACGACGCGATCGGCGAGGAAGATCGCTTCCGAGATCGAATGCGTGATCAGCATCACGGTCTTGCGGCTCGCCTGCCAGATGCGCTGCAGTTCGAGGTTCATCCGCTCGCGGGTCAGCGCGTCGAGCGCGCCGAAGGGCTCGTCCATCAGCAGGACGCGGGGGCTGCGCACGAGCGCCCGGCAGATGCCGGCGCGCTGCTGCATGCCGCCCGAAAGCTCATAGGGGTAGCGGTGCCCGAAATCCTTGAGGCCGGTGACATCGAGCAGCCGGTCGACATCCTCCGCCTGCCCCACCTGCTTGCCGCCGACCCGCAAGGGCAGCGCGACATTCTCGCGCACGGTGAGCCAGGGCAGCAGGTTCGCCGCCTGGAAGACGACGCCGACATCGCGCGACGGGCCGGTGATGGCCTTCCCGTCAAGCGCGGCCTCGCCGCTGTCGTAATCGTCGAGCCCGGCGAGGATGCGCAGCAAGGTCGACTTGCCGCAGCCCGAAGGGCCGACGACGCAGACGAACTCGCCGTCCTTGATGCTGAGATCGATGTTCGACAGCGCGTGGACCGAGCCGTCGGCATAGGTCTTTTCGAGCCCGCTGATCCGGATGAGGTCGCGCGGCATCTGGGCCTTTGCCTCCGAGATGGGGTGGACTTGAGCGAGGGCGGCCATGGGCGTCTCCCTGTTCGTGCTTCTTCTGATGTCGCTCAGCCGCGTTCCGCCCAGGCGGGCGTGACACGGACATGCTTGATGGCGCGGCGCCAATAGGTGAAGGCGATCTGGAGCTCGCCGTCAGACGTCTGCGTGATCGAGGGATAGGAGAATTCGCGGTTCAGCCCGTCCTTCGAGTTGTTGGTCATGCAGTAGCCGTCGCCCTCTTCCAGATTGCGCTGCACCGGCCAGGTCCGGCCGCCATCGGCGGAGATCGCGAGTGTCATCGGCGCGCGCGGCGCGCCCCAGAAGGCGGTGCGCTCGGGGGCAGAGGGTGCAGGCGCGTCCGCAGCCGCGACGACCGGCTCGCTCTCATCCTCGATATCGTCATAGAGGCCGGTGCGGCGATCGGTGGCGTCGAGCCGGCTCGCCTTGTTGAAGACCAGCGCGATGCGCCCATCGGCCAGCACCGTCGCCTGCACGGAGGAGTTGTTGTTGGGCAGTTCGGTCGGCTCCGGGGCGGACCAGTCGCGACCGTCAGCCGAACGGCTGATATAGACATGGTCGGCCCAGCGGCTGCGATAGAGCGCGACGAGCCCCTCCTTCGTCTTCAGCACGTTCATATGCACGCAGCCGAGCGAGCCCGGCACGACATGCTCGCCCCAGCTCCGCCCCTCGTCGGTCGAGACCCGCACGGCGCTGACGTCGCGGTCGCCGACCCATTTCCGGCCGGGCACGCTGACGCAGTGGAAGACCGGGATCACCCAGGCGCCGTCGTCCAGCACGACCGGCGGCTGGCGCACGAACAGCCCATGGCCCTCGGGCGCCTCGAACAGCGTCTCGATCGGCCCCCACGTCACGCCGTGATCGCGCGACACGCGCTTGCGGACCAACGACGTGTCCTGATTGCCCGAGATCTGCGCGGTCCAGATCAGCCAGAGCTCGCCCTTCGGCGTGGTGAACAGGACAGGGTTCTGCTCGGAGCGGCCGGGATCGTCGGAAAGCTTCTCCGGCGCGCTCCAGCGCGAGCTCCCCTTCGTCAGCCGCGAGAAATACACCGAGATGTCCGGAATGCCCTCCTGCGTGCCGCCGAACCAGACACAGGCGAGATCGCCATTGCCGAGCACGGCGAGATTGGCGGCATGGTTCTGCACGCAAGGGCTCGGCAGATAAGCCTCGATGCGGGCGGCATCGCCCTCGCGCGGATGCAAGACTCCACTGCGCTCGGCGAGGCCGGCCGGCTCGATGACGGTCGAATGAGCGCCCATCAATAGGCCTCCTCATAGATCGCGAGGATCTCCTCGCAGCTGATGTCGCGGGGGTTGTTGTCGAGCAGGCGGCGGATGGCGTGGGCCTCGCTCGCCATGGCCGGCAGGTCGTCGCGCGGCACCTTCAGCGCGGAGAGCGTCATCTCGCAGCCGAGATCGGCGCAGTAGCGATGCGCAGCCGCAAAGACATCTTCCTCGCGCGCACCGCCCTTCAGGCCGAGCGCAGCGAGGATCGCCGCCGTCTTCTCCGGCGCGGCCGGGGTGTTGAAGGCGAGCGTGTGCGGGAAGATCAGCGCATTGGCCGCGCCATGGGCGATATGGTGGCGCGTGCCGAGCGGATAGGCGACCGCATGGCCGGCGGCCGTGTTGACCGGACCGAGGCAGAAGCCGCCATAGAGCGAGGCGAGCGAGAGCCCTGCCCGCGCCTCGACATCCGAGCCGTCCGCGATGGCCCGCGCCAGGAAGCGGCCGACGAGCGCCACGCCCTCCAGCGCGTACATGTCGATCAGCGGGTGGGCCTTCTTGCTGGTGAAGGCCTCGACGCAATGGGCCATCGCGTCGACGCCGGTCGCCGCGGTCACCGCCGGCGGCAGGGTCAGCGTCAACACCGGGTCGATGATGGCGATGTCGGCGAGCATATGCAGGCTCTGGACCGCGAGCTTGTTCTGCGTCGCCGGATCGGTGACGAGCGCGCGCGTCCCGGCTTCCGAGCCGGTGCCGGAGGTCGTCGGCACCTGCATCAACGCCGCGCCCTTCCGCGCGACCTTCTCCGGGCCGACGACGTCGTGAAGTGTCTGGCCGGAACCGGGCAGGACCGCGATGAGCTTTGCGAGGTCCATCGCGCTGCCGCCGCCGAAGCCGATGACGAGATCGGGCTTCACCTGACCGGCCAGCGCCAGGGCGGCTTCGAGGTTGGGCACATCGGGCTCGGGACGGACATCGCCGAAGATCGCGACCTCGCCCTGCAGCTCCAGCACGCCGACGCGATTCGCGTTGAAGGCGTCGGCGACGACGAGAATGCGTGTGAAGCCTTGCGCGGCGGCCCAGCGGCCGGCCAGCGGCGCGGTACCGGCGCCGAATTCGATGATGTGCGGACGCTGGATCGTGATCGGCGTCGCCAGGCTCGTGGTCGCCAGCGGCCTGGGGCTGTGGATGTTCATGGGAGCCTCCCTTACGCTGCGGTGTCGACGGTGTTCGTCGGGGCGGCGATGCCGCGTGCTGCGGCCAGCTTCTCGGCGTATTCGATGGCCTCGATCAGGCTGAGCTGGTTGGCGATGCCCTTGCCGGCGATGTCGAAGGCCGTGCCGTGATCGACCGAGACGCGCACGATCGGCAGGCCGAGCGTGATGTTGACGCCCGACAGCGCGTCCCATGTGCCCGTCTCGGGATTGACGTTGAAGCCCAGCAGCTTGACCGGGATGTGCCCCTGATCGTGATACATCGCGATCACGGCGTCGTACTGCCCGGCGCGCAGCTTCACGAAGACGGTGTCGCCCGGCACGGGGCCGACCACGTCGAAACCGTCCGCCACCGCCCTGGCGATGGTCGGGGCCGAGACCTCGTCGTCCTCCTTGCCGAACAGGCCGCCCTCGCCCGCATGGGGATTGAGCGCGGCGACGGCGATCTTGCGCCGTCCGAGGTCGAGCGCCTTGAGCGCCTCGTCGGTGCGCTCGATGACATAGCGCAGCCGCTCGGGCGTGAGCTTGCCCGGCACATCCTTGAGAGCGACATGGGTGGTGACGTGGCTGACGCGCATATTGCCATGGGCGAGCATCATCACCGAGCCTTTCGAGGCGGTCAGGCTCGCCAGCATGTCCGTATGGCCCGCGAATTTGTAGCCGGCCTTGTTCAGTGCCTCCTTGTTCAGCGGCGCCGTGACGATGCCCTGGATGCGACCCGCCTGCGCCAGGCGCACCCCCGTCTCGACGGCGAGATAGGCGAAGCGCCCGCCATCGGCGCTGAGCACGCCGGGCTTGATCGGCTCGCCCTCCGGCCCTGCCTGGAGGCAGGCGAGGTTCGGCCATGCACTGGTCTCGTTGACCTCGGGGATCGCGATCTCGGCGCCGAGCATCTCGCGCGCCGCGTGAAGCGCCGGATTGCTGCCGATGACGAGCAGGCGCAGATCGCCCCTGGCGATCCGCTCCTTCAGCTCGAGACAGGCCTTGACGATGATCTCGGGGCCGATGCCGGCCGGATCGCCCATGGTGATGGCGAGATGGGGTTTCATGCTGCCGCTCCGGCCAGTGCCGCGGATCTGCCCGCGAAGATATCGTTGAGAAGATCGGGACCGCCGAAGGCCCCGGATTTCGAGACGACCGTGACACCGTCCCAGCGCCCGCCACGCAGGATCGAGCGCGGCACGCCCGGCGCGACCTCGCCGACAGCGTCGAGACGCTCGGCGCCCAGCGCCTCGCAGAGACCGCGCAGCGTCTCGCCACCGGCGGCGAAGAGCGTGCCCGGCCGGTCGAGTTCCGCCAAGAGCGCGCCGAACCGGGCCTCGATCGCCCTTGCAGCCTCGTCCCGGGAGATGCCTGCAGGAAGGTCGACGCTGGCGAGGACGACACCGTCGGCAGCCAGCCGCCGGCCGATCTCGGCAGCCTCTCCGCACATCTGTGCGGAGAGGCGCAAATGCCGCGCCCCTATCGCCGCGAGCTGGGTGCGCATCGTCTCGTGCTCCGAGCCGACGAAGCCAACGACCGGCGCCGGCAAAGCCGCGGCCCGCCCCTCGCCCTGGAAACCCATCGCCCGCGCCAGCGCCGAGGCCAGGCCGGCGCTGCCGATCCAGAGAATCTCCTCGGCCCCACGAGCCGCCGCGACGATCGCGTCGAGATCGGCATCGCTCTCGGCGTCCCACAGGCTCAACCCCGCTGGAACCGCGTCGCCCGGCCGGGCCCGCATGACCTCATGGCCGGCCCGCCGCAGCTCGTCGCCGAGATCGGCCGGCACAGGCCGCGCCGCGCCCTCGATCAGCACGCATTGACGGCCCCCGCGCGTGATGCGCCCCTGCGCCGGGAAGGCTGGCGCGACGACGCAACGCGAAGGCTTCAGCACCTCGAGGATTGCCGCGATCTCGGCCCCCTGCGGCCCGCGCAGCAGGCTGTCGATCTTCTTGAAGGCCAGGCCGGAGCCGGGAGAGAACAGCCGCCCCGCCACGGCCGCGACAGCGGCGCACGCCTCCTCGGCCGAGGCTTCGCGCGTCCGGCTGTCGAGCGCGACGGCGCCAGCCGTCGGCACTGCCTCGCGCCAGCAGACCGGAACCGGCTCGGACGGCGACGCGAAGGCGGCGGCCGCGTCGAGCGCGCCCGTCAGGTCGTCGGCGAGCAGGCGCAGGGGCTGCCGGCGTATCGCCATCTCAGCCGCCCTTGACCGCGGAAAGCAGCGAGCGGGCGCCGCGCGCGACGATGGTGGTGTCATTGGCGACGCCGACGAAGTCGATGCCCTGAGCGACGCGGCGCACGGCCTCGCCTTCATTGTTGGTGAGATAGCCGGCGGGCTTACCGATCGCCTTCAGGCGCCTGAAGCCGTCATCGATCGCAGCCTGCACCGCGGGCGCCTGCGTGTTGCCGAGATGGCCCATCGAGGCGGCAAGGTCGGCGGGGCCGATGAAGACCGCATCGACGCCGTCGACCTGCGCGATCTCATCGATCTGCGCCAGCGCTTCGGCCGTCTCGATCTGCACGATGACGCAGATCTCCTTCTGGACCTTGGCGAAATAATCCGGGATCAGCCCGTAGGCGGCCGCCCGCGACGAGCCCGAGACGCCGCGCACGCCATGCGGCGGATAGCGCGTATAGCTGACGGCGCGGGCCGCCTCCTCGGCATTCTGGACGTAAGGGAAGAGCAGGGTCTGCGCGCCGAAATCGAGCCAGCGCTTGACCATGACCATGTCGTTCCAGGCCGGCCGCACGATCGGCTCGGCCGGCAGCGCCGCCATGACCTGAAGTTGCGCCACGATCTCGGAGGGCTCGTTGGGGCTGTGCTCGGTGTCCAGCAGCAGCCAGTCGAAGCCGAGCTGGGCGAACATCTCGGTGAGCGCCGGGCTCGCGAAGGTCGAGAAGATGCCGAGCTGCTGTCGCTTGCCCAGATCGCGCTTGAAACGATTCGTTCTGATTTCGGCCATCATCCACCTGCTGCTCGGATCCGGGGAGCGAGGCAGGAGCACGTCGGATGCGAAGCCGCCGAGACGAACGGCACCAGAGCGTTTCCTGTCGCTGGCCTCTTCGGACCTTGGCTCCATCGAAGCGCAACCCGGACAACATGTCAACATGTTGTAATTATCAGCGCACAGATCGCCAAAAACCTAGAAAATATCGCCGCCCGCAATAGCCCTTGACCAAGTTGTAATTGCTTGTAAACATCGCGGCATGGACCAGTTCGCAAGATCGCAGGATCACGCAAGCGCCCCGCCCTCCCCGCTGGTGCAGCGCGTGCATCATCAGTTGCGCGCGCGCATCGCCTCGGGTGAGTACGCGGCGAACACCCGCTTGCCAGGCGAACATGATCTCGCCGCGCTCTACGGCGTCTCCCGCCCCGTCATCCGCGAGGCACTGCGGCGCCTGCGCGACGACGGGCTGGTGTTCTCGCGGCAGGGAGCCGGCACCTTCGTCCGCGGCGGCGAGCCTGAGCCCGGAAAGGCGCTGGCCTTCGCGCCCGTCGGCACCATCGCCGACGTGCAGCGCTGCTACGAGTTCCGGCTCGAGGTCGAGCCCGCCAACGCCTTCTACGCCGCCAAGCGGCACAACGAGGCGGCGCTGGCGGCCATCGGCAACGCGCTCGAGCTGATGCGCGACACGACGCGCGCCCACGGCCATCGTGAGGATGCCGACTACGCCTTCCACATCGCCATCGCCGAGGCGGCGAACAACTATTTCTTCCTGTCCTCGATGCAGGCGCTGAAGGACCACATCAATGTCGGCATGAAGCTGCACGGCCTGTCGCTGCTAGGGCCGTCGGGCGGGCTGATCGGCGTGCTCGACGAGCACGACGCGATCTTCGCCGCCATACGCGACCGCAAGGAGGACGACGCGCGCGACGCGATGCGCCGGCACATCCAGGGCTCCTACGATCGTCTCTTCGAGGGCAAGGTGCTCGATCTATCCTTGTAAAGGCCCCTTCGCGGGCGCCCACGCCGGCAAGATGCCGACGAGGAGCAGCGCGGCATCATCAGAGGAAACGGGCGGTTCTCGCCCGGTCACGTCGACCCGCGCACTACGGACAAGGCTTCCCGCAAAGCATGGCTCAGCCTGTTGCGCGCCCGCACGGCATCGACAGCCGCGAAACGGCCCTCGTCGCCCTCGGGGGCCGAAGCCAGGCGCCTGATCGCATCCAGAACCGGCCAGGGCGAAAGCGCGAGCGCGGGATCGTGAACGAAGCGATCGCCGGCCGTGTAATCCAGCGGCACCAGAACGCGGCTCAGGCGCATCAGGACCTGATCATGCGTCGCCGGGTCCAGCTCTCCCCGCCTCAATCGCACGAGAGCATCGGCGAGCGATCCCGCCGCCTCCAAGGTCTCGCCAAGATCGAAGCGACCGCCCAAGCGGCCCGAGAGATCCTCCAGTTCCTGCGCGAGCTTGGAGATCTGGGCGGAGTAATCCAGCGGCAGCCGGGACTGGGTAAGCAGGTTCAGGACCACCCGGAGCACGACCCGAGTGTCGCGAACGAGGAAATCCGGGTCGATCTTGTCGATGAGATCATGCTCGGTGTGCCACCACCAGCCGAGATCGTTCCGCATCTTGACCTCGCCCGGCTCCTGCAGACTGAGGCTGCCGAAGACGGAGGGGATCCCGACCCCGGGAAAGGAATCGTCGGCGGAACGGGCCTTGCGGCGTCCGGCCAGTTTCTGGCCGGTTTCGGCCGCGATCGCCGCCGCCGCGATGTCGTAGAGACCGCCGGCCGAACCGGTCCGGGTCAGGTCCTGCGCGCCGATGCCGCCGGGGCTGTCGAGATTGACATGGGCAGCGCAGCGGGCGTCGAGCTCCGTCCAGTGGTTGTCGGCATACCAGGCCGAGCCCGAATAGCGCCCCTGCGAATGGCCCGACCAGAAGCAGATGCGCAGGCCGCGCTTCCAGTCCCGCCGCGCCTCCATGCACAGGCGCACGACTTCCAGCATCGCGATATTGGCGGAGCCGTTGTCCATGACGCCCTGGAACCAGGTGTCGACATGGCAGGAGAGCAGAATGAAGGGCTCTCCGGGTTTCCCGGAAGACGGCATGTCGCCGACGAGAAGGGGCGTCTTGCGCCAGCCGGTATCGACCTCGGCGTAGAGCGTCACCTCGCTCGCTCCCGCGCTCAGCCCCTCGCGCAAGGCGCGGCCATCGTCGTTGCTGACAGTGACGGCGACCACCTGCGGCAGGGCCGCGCGCGTCTGTGCGGACGGGCTCCCCCAGATCGGCGAGACGCACATCTCGTGCAGGAGATGATGCGGGCTGATTTGGACCACCCCGATCGCGCCGGCCGCTGAAGCCAGCGCAGCGACGGCCGGGCTGGCGATGCCGTCGACCAGAACGATCCGCCCAGCGACTTCCCTCCCCGCGAAGGCTTTGCGCGAACCGTCGCCGAGATCGACGAGGAGGCCCGTCAGGCCGCCTTGCGGCGAGGACAGCGACATCGCATGCGTGATCGCAGGAACCGTTCGCTCGCCGATAACGAGCCGGGCCGGGCCGGGAATGCTGATATAGGCGTCGTGAGAGATCAGGCGGGTCTTCAACCCGATCTCGTCGAGCTGCTGCTTGAGCCAGGCGAAGCTCGAGGCTTCGCCCGGGGTCGTCGCGACCTTCGACCATTGGGCGAGCGTCTTCAGCCCGGCCATCATGCGTTGCGCGGAGACCGCGCCCGGAACCGCGCTTTCGACGGCGCCATCGGATTGTGTTGCCAGGGCCATGTCGATGGCATCCTTGTCTTTGTAAGCGGGTTCGATCGTGGAAATCGCTGGTTTCAGCCGCATCAAACTGCAGTCCGTGCCCCGCCGAGCAGGGCGGAAAGCTCCCGCGCGGCGCGGCGCACGGTTTCGATGTGGTTCGGCAGCAGGCTGTCGCTGACGCGTCCGGTCGGCGCCCCGATATGGATGGTGGCGATGATTTTGCCGTCGCGCCCCATCACGGGCGCCGAGATCGAAATCAGGTCCGGGCTGACCTCGCCATGGCTGACGTAATAGCCCTGCTCGCGGACCGCCGCGAGAATCTGCCTGAGACGTTCGGGATCCACGCAGGTCCGCTCGGTGAACGCCTTCAGCGGCTCGCCGAGCACCGATTCGCGAAACGCTTCGTCCTGAAACGCCAGGAGAACGACGCCTGAACCGGCATGCATCGGCCGGCTGCCGCCGATATTCGCCAGAACCTTGACCGCCCTGTCGGGCTCCCAACCGGCGACGCAGAGGCTGTTCCGGCCGTCCCGGACGCGAAGCTGAACCGTCTCGCCGGTATCGCTGCCGAGCCTGGCGACGATCGGGGCCGCCACTCTGGCGATGTCGATCTGCCGTTCCGCTGCGTTGCCGACGGCCACGGCCGCGAGGCCCAATCGGTAACTGCGCTTTTCGGTCGAACAGCTGACGAAGCCATTGGCCTCGAGGCTGCACAGGAGTCGATACACGCGAGCCTTGCTCTGGCCGGATCGGCGCGTGATCTCCGACAATCCGAGATCCGGCGTTTCCGCGATCAGCATCAGCAATCCGAGCGCCGCGTCGACCGCATCGACCCGGTACTGCTCGATCTCCCTGGGCGGTGCCGCGCTCGTCATCGGCTCTCCTTTTGCTCGGCCTGCCCGGCCTCCGGGCCGGCGGATTCAACGAATCCGGCCATAGCACAGTTCGATTGGTTCACTCAATGAACCATCGGTTCAATAATTTGACATCAGCGCTTCACCGACGCAAGGTCTCGCGAACTCGACCTTTGGCGGCAGCCCGAACATGGCCGCAGTCAAAGGGATGGGAGGGGAACGAAAGCCGATGGCTTCACACGCAACAGAACCCGTCCGCGGGATCGAATGGCCCGACCGGGCCCGCGCGATCGTCTGCGTCACAATCCATGTCGACGGCCCGGCGGTCGAAGCCGGTCGCGGGCAGAACGATTTGGGCGTCAACAGCCGCGGTCGCTACGCGCTGCGGCGCGGTATCCGCCGCTATCTCGACATGCTCGACCACCATGCGATCAAGGCGACCTTCTTTTGCTGCGGCTATGACGCCGAGCATTGGCCGGAACCGTTTCACGAGATCCACCGGGCCGGTCACGAGATCGCGGCGCATGGCTACCAGCATGAGGGCTTCGAACTCGGCGAGCGCGAGCCCGAGCTTCTCGAAAAGACCCACGACATCCTCGCGGCCCTAGGGCAGGCCCCGGTGGGTTGGTGCTCGCCCTCGGGACGCAAGAGCCGCCTGACGCTGCCGACGCTGCGCCGCCTCGGCTACATCTACGATGCGAGCGAGAAGGACGAGGACATCCCCTATCTGCTGGAGGATGGCTTCATGATCCTGCCGAACAACACCGTCTCGCTCGACGATTTCCCGATGTACTTCACCGGTGGCGCCTCGGCGGCGGAAGTCGAGCGCAATTTCGTCCAGGAGCTCGACGCCGCGCTCGGCCGCGACGGTTACGTCCACCTGACGGTCCATCCGCGCGCAGGCGGTGGTTCCGGAACCCCGGCACGGGCAGCTGCCGTCGACCGCTTCCTCGCCTATGCCAAGGCGACGCCCGGCGTGCGTTTCATGACCTGCCGCGAACTGGCGGAATACTGCCTGGGCGATGCCGCGCGCTGGCGGGATGCGCGCTCATGAGCGGCGCCCTCCTGATCACCGTGAACGTGCACGGCATCGGGCCGGAGGCGGCCGGCGCGCCCGAGGCCGAGCTGTTCGGCCGCGATGCGCATGGTCGCTACACCTATCGGATCGGCCTTGCGCGGGTGCTCGACGCGCTCGGCGAATACCGTCTGCCCGCCACCTTCTTCTGGCCGGCCATGGAGGCCGAAAGACTGCCTCGGCTGGTCGAGCGCTGCCTCCGCGAGGGTCATGAGATCGCCAGCCATGGCCGGGCCTTCGAGGATCACGCCAAGCTCGGGCGCGACGAGGAGGCATCGGTGATCGGCGAGGCGCATGAAACGCTCAGGCGCCTGAGCGGCGTCGCTCCGCGCGGCTTCCGGGCCCCGACCGGCACGCTCTCGCAGAACACGATCCCGATCCTGCAAGCTCTTGGATATCATTACGATTCGAGCTTCCTCGACGACGATACCCCCTACGCGCTCGCTGAATATGGCGGGTACGGCATGGTCGAGCTTCCGGTCTCGGAAGGCCTGACCGACGCGACGCATTTCCGCCGGCGCGTCACGCAGGACCGGGCGGAAGACCTCATGCGCGAGGAGCTCGCGGCGCTTCTCGCGGTCGATGGCTATGCCTGCCTCACCTTCCATCCGCGCGCCGATATCGGGGTCGGCCGGCTTGCCCGCCTGCCCCTGATCGAACGCCTCGCCAGACTGGCCGAAAAGCAGGGTGCCCGACCCAGCCTCTGCGGTCAGCTGGCGGAGCAAATCCACGCCGGACGCGCGGCAAACCAGATCGAGAACGTCGGAGACTGAGATGCGAGCTATTGCGGTTCTGACCCTCGGATTGAGCGCCTTCGCGGCAGCCGGAAGCGCGGCGCATGCCCAGACGCTGCGGACGATGCTCACCTCCGACATTCGAGGCGTCATGCCGGGACGCAGCCCGGACACCGCGACCGGCAGCGTCCTTCAGAACATCTATGAGGGGCTGGTCGCCTGGCGGGCCGACGGCAGCGTCGCTCCGATGCTGGCTGAGAAGATCGAGACCTCGGACGACGGCAAGACCTACACCTTCACTCTCCGCGAGGGCGTGAAATTCCATAACGGCGCCCCGCTGACGGCCAAGGAAGTGGTCTGGACCTGGGAACGCTTTCTCGATCCCAAATCCGCGTGGCCCTGCCGTGGCGCCTTCAACGGCACCAACGCGACCAAGATCGAGTCGGTGAAGGCGCTCGATGATCGCCGCGTCGCGTTCCAGCTCGCCGAACGAAGCGGATCCTTCCTGAGCGCGATGGCGCGTGCCGACTGCGACTCCGCCGGCATCGCCCATCCGGACGCGGTCGACGCGAACGGCAACTGGACGACGGCGATCGGCACCGGCCCGTTCAAGATGACGGAATGGCGCAAGGGCCAATATGTCGAGCTCAGCCGTTTCGCCGATTACAAATCCCGCAGCGAGCCGTCGGACGGGCTCGCCGGCGCCAAGGAAGCCAAGGTCGAAAAGGTCAGGATCAATCTGGTTCCCGACGCGCAGGTCGCCAAGCTCGGCATCCTGCAGGGCCAGCTCGACCTCTGGACCGATGTCGACGCGGCCTCGATCAAGGATTTCGCCAACGACAAGAACGTCACCGTGACGACCACGCCGGTCGCCGGCATCTATACGATCCCGCTCCAGTCGCGCGATCCGGTGCTTGCCGATCCTCGGATCCGCCAGGCGATCAGCCACGCCATCGACCGGAAAAGCCTGGCAAAGGCCGTTCTGGACGATGAAAGCATTGCTTCCCCCTCGCTGATCCCGCTGACCAGCCGCTTCTATGGCCAGGTCGAGCGCGACGGCGCCGAATACGATCCCGACAAGGCGCGCGCCCTGATCAAGGCCTCCGGCTACAAGGGCGATCGCATCGTCCTGATCACGAGCAAGGCCTCGCCGATCATGAGCGATACGGCGATCTATCTCCAGTCGATGCTGCAGGCCGTCGGCCTCAACGTCGATGTCGAGATCATGGAGTTCGCTACCCAGTTCGAGCGCTTCTACAGCGGGCGCTACCAGATGATGGTCTGGAACCTCACGCCCTATCTCGACCCGCTTTTCATCGTCGAGCGCTTCACCGGCGACAAGGCGCGCCAGCCCGACAAGGTCTGGGACAGCCCGGCCTCGAAGGAGCTGCTGAAGAAGCTCGTCCTCGCTGACGACCAGCAGGACAAGCAGGCGCTTTATGACGAGGTGCATCGCCTGCAGATGAGCGAGGCGCCGCTGATCGTCTGGGGCACGCGCGCCACGACGATCGCCGTCCGCAAGAACGTCTCCGGCTTCCAGCCCTGGCCCGGTCAGAAGCCGCGCTACTGGAACGTCTCCGTCACTCCCTGACGGCCGCCGAAGCCGAGGTCGCGGCAAGGCCGTGACCTCGCAAATCGATCACGATACCGGCCGAGGGCCATATGACGAGCACGATACTGACCGACCCGGCGGCTGCTGGAATTTCATCCGAGCGATTGCAGCGGATCGTCGTCAATCTGGCCGCGCTGGGCCGGAAACTGCCCGGTTCCGAGCGCGCCGATGCGGCCTGCCGCTATATCAGCGCGCAACTGGCGTCGTCCGACATCATGCAGGACGTCCTGGAATTCGATGCTTTCATCAGTTGGCCGGAGAAGGCATCGCTGACCGTCGGCGGCCAGACGCTTCCCGCCAATGGCGCGGCCTTCACGGCCTCGACGCAACCCGGAGGCCTCACCGGCCGTGTCACCCGCTCGCTCGAGCCCGGCGAACTGCAAGGTGCCTTCCTGCTGATCGACGGTTTGCCGCGCTACGACGCCTGCATGAGCGCGCAGCGAGCCGGCGCGCTCGGCGTCATAGCGCTATCGCACGGTCCGCAGCGTCACTACGTCCAGGCCTCGCCGCTCTGGGGAGCCCCGACAGGTCCGGCCGATCTTGCGCTGCTGCCCACCGTTCCTGCGATTCAGGTATCCCGCGACGCGGCGGAGATTATTGAGCGTGCTGTCGCGGCAGGCACGCCCGTCACGATGGACAGCGAGATCCGCACGGAATGGCGCCCGGTGAAGCAGCCGGTGGCGGAGATCGAAGGCCGCGAGCCCGGCTACATCCTGCTCGGCGCGCATTACTGCACCTGGGGTGATGGCGCGACCGACAACACGGCCGGCGTCGCCCTGCTGATCGAGCTCGCGCGTCTCCTGAAGCAGCAGCCGAAACCCCGCTACGGCGTGAAATTCGCGTTCTGGACCGGGCATGAGCAGGGCGGCTATGCAGGCTCGTCCTGGTATGCGGATGCGTTCCGCGACTCCCTCTACAACGACGCCATCGCCTATCTGAACGTCGACATCGTCGGCAGCCGCGGCGGCACGACCAAGGCGCTGCGGAACACCACGGCCGAGCTCGCCGCCTATGTCCGGCAGGTGCTCGATGCGACCATCGGCCAGCAGACGCCGGAGGAAGAGGAATTCGTCGACCGTTCGGTCAAGCGCCTCGACCCCTATATCGACCCGCGTCGTTCGGCCCGCAATTCCGACCAGAGCTTCAGCGGCATCGGCCTGGCGACCGCCCAGGTCAGCGCCTTCCTGCCCGCCGCCAGCCCCGAGCACCTGCACGGCAGCGGGCTGGCCTGGTGGTGGCATACCGATCAGGACACGATCGAGCATATGGATGCCGAGATCCTGGCGGTCGACACGCTGATCTATCGCAATCTCGTCGCCGGTCTGGTGAATGCGCCGGCGCTTCCGTTCAGGCCCGCAACCATCGCCGAGGACGTGCTCGCGGGCCTGTGCGCCTATCGCGAGGCCGCGCCGGACTGCGAGGACATCGCACGCCTGACCGGCCTCGCCGAGCGGCTGACGGAAGCGCTGCGCGGCTGGCACCCGACCGGCGCCGATGATCCGCTGCTGCTGCGGCTCGGGCGCCATCTCAACCCGGTGCTTTATCATGCGCGCAGCGCCTTCGAGTTCGATCTCGGCCGGGCCAGCCGCATCCTGCCGGGACTGGCGCCGGCCCTGACGCTCGCTCGTCTGGAGCCCGACGCCGCGCGGATGGCGCGGGTGCAATTGCGGCAACGCGCGAACCGCATCGCCCATGGGCTCTCGCGCGCCATCGAGCTGATCGAAGGCAGGGCCGCCAAAGCGCTCTGATGTTCCGATTTTGATCCAATGACAGCCGCGTTCGACGCGGCGCGACACGAAAAGGGGACCATCATGGACCGACGCAGTTTCATGAAGGCCGGCGCCGCCGCGGCTCTGGCGGGGATCAGCGCGCCTGCGCTTTCGCAGTCATCCCGGAAGAAGGTGCTGCGCTTCGTGCCCTACACGGACCTGACCATCTTCGATCCGATGTGGTCGACCGTCGATATCACCCGCGACTACGGCTACATGATCTACGACACCCTGTTCGGGCTGGACGCGAATTTCCAGCCGCAGCCGCAGCTCGCCGAAGGCTTCCTGTGGGGCGATGACGGCCGCAGCTGCACGATCACCCTGCGCAGCGGCATCACCTTCCATGACGGCGAGCCGATCCGGGCCCGCGATTGCGTCGCGAGCCTGAAACGCTGGTCGCAGGCCGCCCCGATGGGCGCGACGCTGTTTGCGTTGACCGACGAGCTCGTCGCTGTCGACGACCGCACCTTGCGCTTCCGGCTGAAGCGTCCCTTCCCGATCCTCCCGGCGATCCTCGGACAGCTCAGCGCACCGGTGCCCTTGATCATGCCCGAGCGCGTCGCGCAGACGGATGTGAAGACGCAGATCACCGACCGGACGGGATCGGGGCCGTTCAGGTTCAAGGCCGACGAGTTCCAGCTCGGCAATCTCGCCGTCTTCGAGAAGTTCCAGGGCTACAAGCCGACGCCGAACACCGCGAGCGGCCTCACCGCCGGACCCAAGATGGTCCATTTCGACAGGGTGGAATGGCGTCGCATCCCCGATGCGGCGACGGCCGCCGCAGCCCTCCAGACGGGCGATGTCGACTGGATCGGCGGCCCGACCTCCGAGACGGTCGAGCTGCTTGCAGGCTTCAAGGATATCGACCTGCCACGGCTCGAGGACATCCCCTCGATGGCGATGATGCGGCTCAACGCCCTCAACGCTCCGTTCGACAACAAGAAGATCCGCCAGGCGCTGCTTCCGGCCATCGACCAGGCGGAATTCTGCATGGCGGTGGCCGGCACCAATCCGCAGAACTTCGCGACGGGCACGGGCTTCTTCCCGCCCGGAACAGCGCTGGCCAGCGAGGCCGGTCTCGATCCGCTGAAGGGGCCGCGCAGCATCGAGAAGGCCAGGCAACTGCTGAAGGAGGCCGGCTATTCCAATGAGCGTGTCAGACTGCTCGGCGCCGCCGACAGCCCGGCATCGACGACGCCCCTGGCGCAGGTGGCGGCCGACATGCTCGGCAAGCTCGGCCTGAACCTCGACATCGCGCTGCTCGACAACGCCTCGGTCGCGCAGCGCCGTCGCTCGGAGGAGCCGGTCGACAAGGGCGGCTGGTCGATGAGCTGCTGGCTCTTCCCGGGCAGCTGGTTCGTCGATCCCGGCACGAACATCATGCTGCGCGGCAATGGCCGCAGCGCCTGGTTCGGCTGGCCGACGATCCCCAAGCTGGAGGAGCTCCGCGACGCCTGGCTGAATTCGCCCTCGCCCGACGAGCGCAAGCGCATCGCCCAGGAGATGCAGGTCGTGGGCATGGACGAGCTGCCGGCGATCCCGCTCGGCGCCATCTATCGGCAGACCGCGCTGAAGAAAGACCTCGTCGATCGCGTGCGCACCGCCACCGTGTTCTGGAACATCCGTCGTGGCTGACGCGGTCACTCTCCCCGGCGTGCAGCAGGTGATCCAATGCTCGCCTATATCGTGAAGCGCATCCTGGCGACGATTCCGGTCATGCTGGTCGTCGCCCTGACGGTGTTCTCGTTGCTGTTCCTGGCGCCCGGCGACCCCGCCACGATGATCGCCGGCGACCAAGCCTCGGCCGCCGACATCGACCGCATCCGGCAGAGCCTGGGGCTGGATCAGTCTTTCCTGGTCCAGTTCGGCAGCTGGCTCTGGCGCCTCGCCCATTTCGATCTCGGCAACTCGGTCTTCACCGGCCAGCCGGTGACGTCGCTGATGGCGGAGCGGGTCGGCCCGACGCTGTCGGTGATGCTGCTGACGCTCATCCTGTCGATCGCGATCGCCGTCCCGCTCGGTGTCGTCGCGGCCTGGAAGAGCGGAAGCTGGATCGACCGCGCGATCATGAGCGTCTCCGTCGTCGGCTTTTCGGTGCCGCTCTTCGTGGTCGGATACATCCTCGCCTGGGTCTTCGCCCTGAAGCTGCAATGGCTGCCACCGCAGGGCTACACGCCGCTTTCCGAGGGCGTCGGGCCCTGGCTGCAGCGATTGATCCTGCCCGCGATCACCCTCGGCTTCGTCTATATCGTCCTGATCGCCCGGATCACGCGGGCATCCATGCTCGAAGTGCTGCAGCAGGACTATGTCCGGACGGCCCGCGCCAAGGGGCTGGGACCTCGCAAGGTCCTCTTCCTCCACGCGCTCAAGAATGGCGCGGTCCCGGTCATCACCGTGATCGGCATCGGCTTCGCCGCCCTGATCGGCGGCACGGTGGTCACCGAAACCGTTTTCACCATCCCCGGAATGGGGCGATTGACCGTCGATGCCATCCTCCGCCGCGACTACCCGGTCATCCAGGGGCTCGTGCTGGTGTTCTCCTTCGTCTACGTGCTCGTCAACCTGGCCGTGGACCTCATCTACACGCTCGTCGATCCGAGGATCCGCTATTGAGCTCGTCCACATTTCACGCCGGGGCCGCATCCATGCGCTCGGAGGGCTCGCGGCTTTCGGCGGCCCTCAAGCAGATGCGGCGGCACCCGACGATCCCGTTCGGCGCGACCGTGCTCGTCGCCATGGTCGCGATCGCGATATTCGCTCCCCTGCTCGGCACGATCGACCCGACCGCGACGTCGCTGGCGCGCCGGCTGCGCGAGCCCTCGGCCCAGTTCATCTTCGGCACCGACATGCTCGGGCGCGATCTCTATTCGCGCGTTCTGTATGGCGCCCGCATCTCGCTGCTGGTCGGGTTCTCCGTCGCGGTGTTCTCCTCGATCGGAGGGCTCTTTCTGGGTTTGATCGCGGGCTTCATCAAGCGGGTCGACGTCGTCGTCATGCGGGTCATGGACGGCCTGATGTCGATCCCCTCCATGCTCCTGGCGATCGCGCTGATGGCTTTGACGAAAGGCTCGGTCATCAACGTGATCGTCGCCCTGACCATCGTCGAGATCCCGCGCGTGACCCGGCTCGTCCGCTCGACGGTGCTCTCCTTGCGCGAACAGCCCTATGTCGAGGCCGCGATCGCCGCCGGGGCGAGCACGCCGAGAATCATCGTCCGCCACATCCTGCCGAACTCCCTGTCGCCGCTGATCGTCCAGGCGACCTATATCTGCGCGGCCGCCATGGTCACGGAGGCCGTGCTCTCCTTCATCGGCGCCGGCACGCCGCCGATCACGCCCTCCTGGGGCAACATCATGGCCGAGGGGCGCACACTCTGGCAGCTCAAGTTCTATATCGTCCTGATCCCGGCGGCCTTTCTCTCGGCGACGGTCCTCGCCGTCAATCTGCTCGGGGACGGCTTGCGCGACGCGCTCGATCCACGGCGAATCTACTGAGAGCTCTCAGGCATTCCGGCCTTTCTCCGGATCGCGGGCACTGTTCCGGTCGAATCCCCCACCTCTAGTCGGCCGCGCGCAGTCGCAGGCGCGAACATGAAGAGAAATTCACTTTCTCTTGTCGGCCGTTCAAACTAGAAGCAGCGTCTGTTGCGTCGTGTTCCGCGTTCTTTTTGATCGAGGCTGGAGAAGAGCGGAATGGTGCCGGGCTACAGGCGTGATCTTGCGGGACACGCGGTCGGACGTTCCCTCTCCCGCCTCGCCTGCGCCGCTGCCGCCGCCATCGGCCTGGGAGCCTGCCTGCCGGCAGATCAGCGCCCGGAACTGGGCGTCGCCGTCACGCCCGGTTACGCCGCGGGAGAGCGCCGTGCCGCGCCGGCAGTCTCGCCGGACTGGCCGCGCCTGTTCCGGTCGAGCGAGCTGAACAGGCTGGTCGATCGAACGCTCGGGGAGAATTTCGACATCGCCATCGCCATGACGCGAATCAGGCAGGCCGATGCGCAGTCACGCATTTCGGCCGCAGCGCTCTACCCCACGCTGAGCGGCTCGGTCGACGGCTCGCGCAGCCTGCGGCCGGGTACGCTGAGCTCCAAGCGCGGACCGTTCAGCGAGAGCGTCGGCAATCAGTTCAGCCTCGGCCTCTCGGCGAGCTATGAACTCGACTTCTGGGGCAAGAACCGCGCGACCGCCGATGCGGGCCGCTTCGCCGCCGAGGCGACGCGCTTCGACCGCGACGTGGTGGCGCTCACCGCCGTCGCCAGCGTAGCGAGCACCTATTTCCAGGTTCTGGCGGCGCAGGACCGGCTGACCATCGCCCGCGAGAACATCGCGGCCGCTGAGCGGACGCTCGCCGTCATCCGCGCCCGGCTCGCTGTGGGCACCGCCACCCAGCTCGACATCGCCCAGCAGGAGAGCGTCGTCGCGCAGCAGAAGGCCTCGGTGCCCCCGCTGGAACTCTCCCTGCGCCAAGCCAAGGTCACGCTTGCCGTGCTGGTCGGCGAGACGCCGGCCGCCGTCGCGATCAAGGGCGGCAGCCTGAACGCGGTGGCGGTGCCCTCCGTGCGCGCCGGCCTGCCCTCGCAGCTGCTGCAGCGCCGGCCGGACATCGCCGAGGCCGAGGCGCGCCTGACCTCGCAGGAAGCGACGCTCCACGCCGCCCGCGCGGCTCTGTTCCCGAGCATCAGCCTGACCGGACAGGGCGGCCTCGAAAGCGCGCTGCTGAAGAATCTGCTGCGCCCCGACGCGGCCTTCGCCTCGGCCGCGGCGGGGCTGGTGCAGCCGATTCTCGATGGCGGCAATCTCAAAGCCAGGGTGGAACTGGAGCGGGGCACGGCCGACGAGCTGATCGCGACCTATCGCAAGACCATCGTCAGCGCCTTCGCCGATGTCGAAAATGCCCTGATCGCCATCCAGGAGAACACCCGCCACGAACGCCTGCAGGCGGACACGGTCGCCTCCGCCCGGCGCGCCTACACCATCACGGAGCAGAGGCTGCGCGAGGGCACCATCGACATCGTCACGCTGCTGAACACCCAGCAGACCCTGTTCCAGGCGCAGGACCAGCTCTCGCAGATCAAGCTCCAGAAGCTGATCTCCTATGTCGACCTGTTCAAGGCGCTGGGCGGCGGCTGGACCGACGCCGACCGCAAGGCCGCCATCGCCGCCACCGAGACCGCGCCATGAAACGGCTTCTGCTCATCCTGCTGCTCGCCGCGGCCGCCTGGGGGTGGCACAGCTACAATGGCGGCTGGCTGCCTTCCAGCGGGGACAGCGAGGCGGCCCAGGGCCAGCGCGGCGGGCGGCGTGGCGCTCGTCTGGGCGGCAACGAAGGAGCCATCCCCGTCATCGCGACCCCTGCCCGCCGTGACGACGTTCCGGTCACCGCCGATGCGGTCGGCACGATCCAGGCCCTGAACACCGTGACCGCCCGCACGCAGGTCGACGGCCGGCTGCTCGAAATCGCCTTCAAGGACGGGCAGGACGTCAAGAAGGGCGACGTGCTGGCGAAGATCGACCCTGCGACCTATCAGGCGCAGTACGACCAGGCCATGGCCAAGAAGGCGCAGGACGAGGCGCAGCTCGCCAATGCCCGCGCCGACCTCGAACGCTACGCCAAGCTCGCCCAGACCGACTACGGCTCGCGCCAGCAGGCCGACACCCAGCGCGCCACGGTGGCGCAGCTCGAGGCGCAGGTTCGCTCCGACCAGGGCGCGATCGACAACGCCAAGGCCATTCTCGACTACACCACGATCCGCGCGCCGATCGACGGCCGCCTCGGTATCCGGCAGGTCGACCAGGGCAATATCGTGCGCGCTTCGGACACGAACGGCCTCGTCGTCATCACCCAGCTCAAGCCGATCGCCATGATCTTCAACCTACCGCAGCAGCAGCTTCGCGCCGTCAGCGCGGCCGTCGCGCGCGGGCCGGTCGAGGTCGATGCGCTCGACTCCGACGGCACGACGATCATCGACAGGGGCGTCGTCGAGGTCATCGACAACGTCGTCGATCAGACCACCGGCACCATCAAGGTCAAGGCGCGCTTCCCGAACGACCGGCTCCAGCTCTGGCCCGGCCAGTTCGTCAATGTGCGGGTCTTCGTCGACATGCTGAAGAACGTCGTCGTCGCGCCGACCGCCGCAGTCCAGCGCGGGCCGAACGGAGCTTACGTCTTCGTGGTCAACGACGACGAGACGGTCCGCCTCGTCAATGTCACGGTCGGCCAGCAGAATGAGACGACGGCCGTGATCGCCTCGGGCGTCGAGCCACCGGCGAAGCTCGTCACCACCGGCTTCGCACGCCTGACCGACAAGGCCAAGGTCCGCGTCACCACCCCCGAGGACGCTGCCCAGCCGCTGGCTACCGCGCCCGGCCGGCGCGGCGTGCGCGAGCCCGGGCAAGGACAGGGGCAGCGCCGGCAAGGCGATCAGGCCGGCGGCAATGCGGCGGGCGCGGGAGCGGGTTCCGCGGCTCCGGCGCCGGAGGCGCCGTCCGGACCGGCCGCAGCGCCCCCGGCCGACGGGCAGGCGCGGCCGCGGCGGGACGGAGCAGCGCCCGGCAGCACGCGCCGCGAGGGTGGCCGGCCGAACGGCGAGGCTTCCCCCGGCAGCGGATCCGGGGCACAAAGACCGCAAGCGCAGCCATGACGGGGCAGCCGCGATGAGCGTGTCCGCGCCTTTCATCAGCCGGCCCATCGCGACCTCCCTGCTCGGCGTCGCCGTGCTGCTGTGCGGCATCCTGGGCTATCTGCGCCTGCCGGTCTCGGCCCTGCCGCAGGTCGATTTCCCGACGATCCAGATCACCACGCAATTGCCGGGCGCGAATCCTGAGACCATCGCCTCGCTGGTCACCGCCCCGCTGGAGCGCCAGTTCGGGCAGATCCCCTCGCTCTCGACGATGTATTCGCAGAGCTCCTTCGGCCTCAGCCAGATCACGCTGCAATTCGACCTCGACCGCGACATCGACGCCGCCGCGCAGGACGTGCAATCGGCGATCAACGCGGCCGGCTCCACCTTGCCGCGTACCCTGCCCTACCCGCCGACCTACGCGAAGATCAATCCGGCCGACGCGCCAATCATGGTGCTGGCGCTGACTTCGGACACCGTCTCGCTGCGCCAGCTCAGCGACCTCGCCGACACGCTGCTGTCGCCGCGGCTCTCCGAGGTTTCCGGCGTCGGCCATGTCTCGATCGAGGGCGGCGTGCGTCCCGCCATCCGCATCCAGGCCGACCTTGCCAGGCTCGCCTCCTACGGGCTCGGCATGGAGGATCTGCGCACCGCCATCGTCAACGCCAATGTCGCCGGCGCCAAGGGCGCGCTCGACGGCAACCATCAGGCCTACACGATCAGCGCCAACGACCAGATCGGCAGCGCCGCGGCCTATCGCGACATCGTCGTCGCCTATCGCAGCGGCGCCCCGGTCTTCCTGCGCGATGTGGCGGTGGTGCTGGAGGACCTCGAGAACAGCCGCATCGGCGCCTGGTTCCGCGGCAAGACGGCGGTGGTGATCGACGTCATGCGCCAGCCCGGCGCCAACATCGTCGCCACGGTCGCGCAGGTGAAGCAGGAAATTCCGCGCCTGAAGAACGGCATGCCGGCCGGCGTCGATCTGCAGGTGGTCAGCGACCGCACCGAGACGATCCGCGCCTCGATCGCCGACGTGCAGTTCACGCTGGTGCTCGCCTGCGCGCTGGTGGTGCTGGTCGTGCTGCTGTTCCTGCGGACGGTCCGCGGGACGATCATCGCGGGCGTCGCCCTGCCGCTGTCGCTGATCGCGACCTTCGCGGTGATGTGGCTTGCCGGCTTCAGTCTCGACAACCTCTCGCTGATGGCGCTGACCATCGGCACCGGCTTCGTGGTCGACGATGCGATCGTGATGATCGAGAACATCGTGCGCAATATGGAGCAGGGCAAGAAGCCGCTGCAGGCCGCCTATGACGGCGCGCGAGAGATCGGCTTCACCGTCATCTCGCTCACCGTCTCGCTCGTCGCGGTCTTCATCCCACTGCTGTTCATGACCGGTCTCGTCGGCCGGATGTTCCGCGAATTCGCCCTGACGCTGACCATCGCGGTGGTGGTCTCGGCAGTGGTCTCGCTGACGCTGACGCCGATGATGTGCGCCCGCCTGCTGCGCCATACCGGGCATGAGCGCGAGAACTGGCTCATGCGCGCGGCCGAATGGCCGGTCTCGGCCATGGCCCGGCTCTACGACGTGACGCTCGGCTGGGCGCTGAAGGCACGCGGCCTCGTGCTGCTGGCGACCGTCGCGACGCTGGCCCTGACGGTGTGGATGTACATCGTCATTCCCAAGGGCTTCCTGCCGAGCCAGGATACCGGCCAGCTCAGCGTCGTCCTCGAAGCCTCGCCCGACGTCTCCTTCAACGAGATGAAGCGGCTGCAGGAGCAGGTGACGCAGACCTTCGAGCGGGACCCCGACGTCACCGGCATCGTCTCCGTGCTCGGCATCGGCCAGGCCAACGCAACGCTGAACACCGCCCGCCTGACCGTGACGCTGCGCCCCAAGGACGAGCGCCGCGACGACGCCGTGACGATCGCCGAACGACTCCGGGCCGCGGCAGCCGCGATCCCCGGCGCCGTGACCTATGTCCAGCCGGTCCAGGACATCCAGATCACGACGCGCGCCAGCCGCTCGCAATATCAGTACACCCTGACCGGCGCCGACCAAGCGCAGGTGATGGAATGGGCACGCAAGCTCTCGGAAGCGCTGCGCCGCGAGCCGCTGGTGCGCAACGTCGCCAACGAGACGCAGGACGGGGGCTTGCGCGCCCATGTCGAGATCGACCGGGCCAAGGCGGGGCGGCTCGGCATCTCGATCCAAGCGGTGAACGACACGCTCTACGACGCCTTCGGCCAGCGCCAGATCGCGACGATCTACGAGCAGTCGAACCAGTACCGCGTGATCCTGGAGGCCGCGCCGCAATATCTGCGCGATCCCTCCTCGCTGACGAAGCTCTACGTCACCGGCAACACCAACACGCAAGGGCAGACCAACAGCGCTGGCAACACCACCGTGACGCAAAACAGCGTGCAGGTGCCGCTTTCATCGTTCACGCGCCTGATCCGCGAGACGGCGCCGCTCTCAATCGCCCATCAGGAGCAGTTTCCGGCCGCGACCGTCAGCTTCGACCTCGCGGCGGGCGCCGCTCTGGGTGATGCAGTGACGATGATCGCCGCCGTCGAGCGGGAAATCGGCATGCCGACCTCGATCTCGGGCAGCTTCAGCGCCGACGCGGCCGAGTTCAACCGCTCGCTCGCCAACCAGCCCTGGCTGATCCTGGCCGCCATCGTGACGATCTATTTGGTGCTCGGCGTGCTCTACGAGAGCTATGTCCACCCCTTCACGATCCTGACGACCCTGCCCTCGGCGGGCGTCGGCGCCCTGCTCGCGCTCATCGTGACCGGCCGCGAGCTCTCGATCGTGGCGCTGATCGGCATCATCCTGCTGATGGGCATCGTCAAGAAGAACGCGATCATGATGATCGACTTCGCGCTCGATGCCGAGCGAAACGAGGGCCTTTCGCCGGAGGACGCCATCGTCAAGGCCTGCCGGCTGCGCTTCCGCCCGATCATGATGACGACGCTCGCGGCTCTTTTCGGCGCCCTCCCCCTGGCACTGGCGACCGGAACCGGCAGCGAATTGCGCCAGCCGCTCGGCATCACCATCATCGGCGGCCTGCTGCTCAGCCAGTTGCTGACGCTCTACACGACGCCCGTGATCTACCTGGCATTGGAACGGCTGCGCCGGCGCCTCGGCGGCGGCCGTGACGGCGTCGTGCCATATCCGGGGCCGGAGGCGGCCGAATGAGCGCGGCGCCCGAGGAGGACAAGGGCTGGAAGACGGTGCGGGGTCTCTCCGACGCCTTCATCCTGCGCCCGGTCGGCACCGCGCTGATGGCGATCGGCCTCTTCCTCGTCGGCATGGTCGCCTACATGTTCCTGCCGGTGGCGAGCCTGCCGAGCGTCGACTTCCCGACGATCCGCGTCTTCGCCGGCCGCCCCGGCGCCGACCCCGCGACCATGGCCGGCAGCGTCGCCGCGCCGCTGGAGCGGCGGCTCGGCTCGATCCCCGGCGTCACCGAGATCACCTCGACGAGTTCGCTCGGCTCGACCCAGATCGTGCTGCAATTCGACCTGACGCGAAACACCGACAGCGCCGCCCGCGACGTGCAGGCGGCGCTCAACGCCGCCGCGACCGACCTGCCGGGCGACCTGCCGACACTGCCGCAATTCCGCAAGGCCAATCCCAACGCCGCCCCGATCCTGATCCTGGCGCTGACCTCGGACACGATGACGCCGAGCGCGATGTACGACGCGGCCGACACCGTCATCGCCCAGCGCATTTCCCAGGTCGAAGGCGTCGGCGAGGTCACGGTCGCCGGTGCCGAGCAGCCGGCGATCCGCGTGCGCCTCGACCCGGCCCAGCTTGCCGCCATGGGCCTGAGCCTCGACACGATCCGCACCGCCATCGTCAACGCCAATACGGTGTCCGCGGTAGGCTCCTTCGACGGGACGCACCAGAGCGAGACGCTCTCCGCCAACAACCAGATCCGGCAGCCGGAGGATTACGGCGACATCGTCGTGCGCTCGGCCAAGGGCACCGTGGTCCGGCTCGCCGATGTCGCGACGGTGGAGCGCGGCGTGCGCAACAGCCGCGCCGCCGGCTGGTACAACGGCAAGCCGGCCATCCTCATCACCATGACCAAGCAGGCCGATGCCAACGTCATCGACACGGTCGACCGGGTGAAGGCGCTGCTGCCCGAGATCCAGAAATGGGTGCCCGCCGGCATCCAGTTCTCGATCATGTCGGACCGCACGGTGACGATCCGCGCCTCGATCGCGGATATCCAGCACACGCTGCTGATCTCCATTGCCCTGGTGATGCTGGTCGTCTTCGTGTTCCTGCGGCGCACGACGCTGACCGTCGCTGCCGGCGTCACCGTGCCGCTCTCGATCGCCGGCACCTTCGCGGCGATGTGGCTCGCCGGCTTCACGCTCGACAATCTCTCGCTGATGGCGGTGACGATCTCGGTCGGCTTCGTCGTGGACGACGCCATCGTCATGATCGAGAACATCGAGCGCAACGTCGCCCGCGGCCTGTCGCCCCTGCGCGCCGCCCTGCTTGGCGCCGGCCAGATCGGCTTCACCGTCGTCTCGATCAGCCTGTCGCTGATCGCGGCCTTCATTCCGCTCTTCTTCATGGACGGAGTGGCCGGCCGCTTCTTCCGCGAGTTCACCCTGACGCTGACCTTCGCCATCCTGGTCTCGACGGCGGTCTCGCTCAGCGTCACGCCGATGATCTGCGCGCATTTCCTCAAGACCGGGCCGCATGTGCCGAGCCGCTTCGACCGGGCGGTGGAGAGCGTGCTCTCGGCGATGACGCGCTTCTATGCCAGCACGCTCAGGGTCGTGCTGCAGCATAGCTGGTTCATGCTGATCGTGATGATCGCGACGGTCGCGCTGACCGTGCAGATGTTCCGCAGCGCGCCGAAGGGCTATTTCCCACAGGACGACACCGGCCTGATCATCGGCTTCACCCAGGCCTCGACCGACATCTCCTTCCCGGCGATGGCGCAGCTCCAGCAGCGGGGCGCGGCCGTCGTCGCGTCGGATCCCGCCGTGCTCGGCGTCGCCTCCTTCATCGGCGGCGGCAGTGGCTCGGTCAATACCGGGCGCTTCTTCGTCAGCCTGAAGCCGCTGGAGGAGCGCGGCCTGAGCTCGGCGCAGGTGGTCAACCGCCTACGCGGGCGCCTGGGCTCCATTCCGGGCCTGCGCATCTTCCTGACGCCGATCCAGGACGTCCGCGCCGGCGGGCGGCAGGGCCGCTCGCAATACCAGTTCACGCTCTGGGACCCGAACCTGCCCGAGCTGGAAGAATGGGTGCCCAAGGTGCTGGAGCGCCTGCGCACGCTGCCGGAGATCGTCGACGTCGCGACCGATCGCGAACAGGGCGGTCTGCAGGCCAATGTCGTGATCGACCGCAACAAGGCGTCGCAGCTCGGCGTCGCGATCCAGGACATCGACAACGTCCTGTCCGACGCCTTCAGCCAGCGCCAGATCTCGACGATCTACGGCGCGCGCAACCAGTACCGGGTCGTCCTCGAGGTCGCGCCCTCACGCAGCCGCGATCCGGGCGACATCCTCGATCTCTACGTGCCCGGCCGCAACGGCGCGCAGGTGCCGCTGCGCAGCCTCGTCAAGGTCGAGCGCGGCACGGCGCCGCTGGTCATCAACCATCAGGGCCAGTTCCCGGCGGTGACGATCACCTATGATCTCGCCCCCGGCGTCGGTTTGCAGGAGGCGAGCGACGCCGTGGTCGCCGCGGTCGAGGCGCTGCATATGCCGGCTTCGCTGCGCGCCGAATTCGCCGGCGACGCCAAGGCTTTCACGCAAGGAGCCGGCAGCCAGGGCATGATGATCCTGGTCGCGATCCTCGCCGTCTACATCATCCTCGGCGTGCTCTATGAGAGCCTGATCCACCCGGTGACGATCCTCTCCACCCTGCCCTCCGCGGGCCTGGGCGCGCTGATCGCGCTGCGGATCGCCGGCGCCGATCTCACCATCATCGCCTTCATCGGCATCATCCTGCTGATCGGCATCGTCAAGAAGAACGGCATCATGCTGGTCGATTTCGCGATCAGCGCCGAGCGGCAGCGCGGCGAGACCCCGCGCGAGGCGATCTTCGACGCCTGCCTGGAACGCTTCCGGCCGATCCTGATGACGACGCTCTCGGCCATGCTCGGCGCTGTCCCGCTGATGATCGCGACAGGCCCCGGCGCGGAGCTGCGCCGCCCGCTCGGCATCACCATCGTCGGCGGCCTGATCCTCAGCCAGATCCTGACGCTCTACACGACCCCGATCATCTATCTTTGGATGAGCAAGCTGAGTGCCCGCCGGCGTCCGTCGGAGCAGGGATCGCCGGGAAGCCGCACCGACCAGGTCGAGGCGACCTGATCGACCATCCATCGCCCGGGCCCGCCATGTCGAGCCGGCCGCCGAAACCGGAAGGCTTTCCGTCTCATGTCGATTTTTTCCTCGCCAGCGCGGCCGCCCAAGGTGGCCCGGCAAGGTGAGCCCAAGCTGGGCCCAAGTCGGCCTCGAATCCTTCGATTGACAAGGCGCCCGATCGGCGTTTTTATTGGCATACAAATGAATTTCAGACCCGCGGAAACGTCAAAAGGCGGCCGCGGATGAGCCGGGAGAGAGCCATGAAATTCGTATCCGACCGGAAGGTGCGGAGTGCCCTGGTCGCCCTGGCGACACTCTTTATTCAGTCCAGTGCGAATTCAGAAGAGATCTCGGTGACGCAATGGGGCGCGAGCCTCTACGGCGCCCCCTATGCGGTCTCCATGGAGAAGGGTCTGTTCAAGCAGGCCGGCATCGACATCACCGGCATTCTCGGCTCCGGCGGGGGCGGCACCACGGTCCGCAACATCCTCGCCAGCGACACGCCCTATGGCGAAGTCGCGGTCTCAGCGGCGCTCGCCGCCAAGGCACAAGGCCTCGACGTCGTCATCGTCAACACGGGCACGCGCAGCGTGGCCGAGGCCTCGATGGTGACGATGCCCGATTCCGGCATCAAGAGCCTCGAGGATCTGATCGGCAAGAAGGTCGCGATCACTTCGCCGAAATCCGTTTCGGAAATGCTCTTCCTGATGGTCCTTCGCGAGAAGGGCATCGATCCGGGCAAGGTTCAGCGGGTCGCCGCCGGCGGCTATGTCCCGGCCCTGACGATGATGGAACAGGGCGGCGTTGCCGCTTCCGTGCTCATCGAGCCGCTGTCGATCATCCGCAAGGACAAGTATCGCACGGTCTACAAGGCCGGCGAGGTCCTCAAGCCGATGACGACGTCGGTGGGGATCACCACACGCAAATTCGCGCAGGAGCAGCCGGCGAAGCTGAGGGCCATCATCGCGGGCCGCAGGGCTGGCGTGCAGGCCGTCTACCAGGACCCTGCGGGCACTGCGAAGATCATCGAAAAGATCTACAAGCTCGACCCGCCGATCGCCAGGGAGGCCGTCGACAACATGATCGGCCCGCATATGTGGAGCGAGGGCGAGTTCAGTGTCGAGGAGCTCAACCGCATGGTCGAGGGCTTGAAGCTGATCGGCGAGGTCAAGAGCGACATCGACTGGTCCACGATCCTGGACAAATCCTACCTGCCGCCCGATCTGCAGGCGAAGTCATGATCGGCGCGGCGGTGAAGGCACGGAGCGACTCTTTGGCGATATCCGAGGTTCCCGCCGCCGTTCACGTCCGGCTCCGCGGCGTCACCCGGGTCTTCGACCTTCCCAAGGGCAAGCTGCATGCGCTCGGCCCCGTGGACCTCGACCTGGGCAGGGGCGAGTTCTTCTCCGTCGTCGGTCCTTCCGGCTGCGGCAAATCCACCTTGCTCGACATTCTCGCGGGGTTGAGCCGGCCGCAGGCGGGCGTCGCCGAATTCGAGGGCGCGCCCATCCGGGACGTGCCGGACGGCGTCGGCGTGGTCTTCCAGGAAGATGCCTCCTTCCCCTGGCTCAGCGTTCGCGACAACGTCGCCTTCGGCCTGCGTCGTGCCGGCATCGACCCGGCGGAAATCGCCCGGCGCGTCGATTACGCCGTCGGCTTCATGGGGTTGCGCGACTTCGCCGCCTCATATCCGGCACAGCTGTCCGGCGGCATGCGCCAGCGCGTCTGCATCGCACGGACACTCGTGATGCAGCCCCGGCTGATCCTGCTCGACGAGCCCTTCGGCGCCCTCGACCAGCAGACGCGGCTGCTGATGGGCGACGAATTGCTGCGGCTCTGGCGCGAGACCGGCGCGACGGTGCTGCTCATCACCCACGCGCTGGACGAGGCGGCGATGCTGTCGGATCGGGTCGGCGTGATGTCGACGCGGCCGGGAACCTTCATCGATTTCGTCGAGACCGGCTGGGAGCGGGACCGCGACAGCCGCGTCGTCTTGACCCCGCATTTCGGCGACATCACCGCCCGCCTCTGGGACAAGCTGCGGGTCGAGGCGCTGAAGATCATGTCGTCGGGACAGGCCTGAGCCATGTCGGAGAAGCGCCTGCGGGTCCTGGTTGTCGCTCTGCTGATCGGCGCCGTCGAGCTGATGTGCCGGCTGGGTGTCATTCCGCTCGCGGTCATGATCCCGCCGTCGCAGATGGTGGTGGAGCTCGGCCGGATTCTCGCCTCGGGCGAATACGCCTCCGACATTGCGGTGAGCCTGACGAATGTCGTCGTCGCGGCGGTGCTCTCGGTGATCCTCGGCTTCGTGGCGGGACTGGCGATCCACGCCTGGCCTGGCCTGCGCGACGCGCTCGAACCGTTGCTGGCGAGTTACTACGCCATCCCGACCTTCGTGTTCTATCCGGTGTTCATCACCCTTTTCGGCGTCGGCTCGGCCTCCATCATCGCCATCGCCGTGCTGCTGGCGATCGTTTCAATGATCACGGCCACCTTGAACGGCATCGACAGGATCCCGCGTGTCCTGCGCAAGACCGCCCGGATCTATCGCATGCCGCGCTGGAAGACGGCGCTGCTCATCGAATTGCCGGCCGCGGCCCCTTACCTCTTCACCGGCGTCAAGCTGTCGGTCGCCTATGCCTTCATCGGCGTGATCGCCTCGGAATTCATCCTGTCGGGCTCGGGGCTCGGCTATGCGATCGCCTATGCCTACAACAACTTCGAGAACCGGCACATGTACGCGCTGATGCTGCTGATCCTCGTGACCGTCACGATCGTCAACACGGCGCTCAACCATGTCGACAAGCGCCTTCAGGCGCGCAGGCAGCGGTGATCGCCATGCCGAGGATCACCGGTACCGCCCTCGTCCTGCTCTTCTGCCTGCTGCTCTGGCAGACGCTCCATCTCCTCGTCGGCGCCTCCTCGCTGGCCTCTCCTTTCCAGACCGTCGTGAAGCTGGGCTCGCTGCTGGCGACCGCCGAATTCTGGCAGAACGTCGCGGAGACCATGCGCGCCTTCGCCGCCGCCTTCCTGATCTCGCTGGTCGGCGGCATCGCGCTCGGCATCCTGCTCGGGGTGCGCCGGCTTGCCGGCAACGTCGCCGAGCCCATCCTCGTCAACCTCTATTCCATCCCCAAGGTGGTGCTCTACCCGCTGGTGCTGCTCTGCTTCGGCCTCGGCATCTCGGCCAAGATCGCCTTCGGCGTGATGCACGGGCTGATCCCGATCACCCTGTTCTCGATGAACGCGATCCGGCAGATGAAGCCGGTCTATCGGCGCACCGCGCAGGTGCTGCGGCTGACCTCCGCGCAATCGGCCTTCACGGTCATCCTGCCCGCGATCCTTCCCGAGGTGATCTCCGGCGTGCGGCTGGGGTTCTCGCTCACGCTGCTGGGCGTGCTGATCGGCGAGATGTTCGCCTCCCAGCGCGGTCTCGGCTTCATGTTGATCAGCGCCATCAACATCGGCCAGATCGACACGATCATGGCGGTGGCGCTGCTGCTGACCATCGTCGCGGTGACGTGCAACAGCCTGCTCCTCCTGCTCAACCGGAGAATGGGCTATCGCTAACGCATGTGTCGGTCAGGCTGGTTCAACCTGACCGGATCCGGCTCCGGGAACCGGACGCCTTCCGCGGACACTCCCGTCTCGGTGCCGCGTGCGGCGCCAATGGATCGAGACAGGCCAAGGTCGAATGTCCAACAAGGCGGAATCGGGCTATCGATTCACGGTCGAGGTCGTGGCGCGGAGGCCACCGCCGGAAATGTGATACGCAAGAGTTTTTGGGAGGCAGCCCCGATGTCGACGCGGAAGCGTTCAGCCGTGGCGGAAAACGCGTCGCTTCAGTCGAAAGAAAACGCGAAATATGTCCTCGACGAGCAGGTCGGTTTTCTCATGCGGAAGGCGCAGCAGCGCCATATCGCAATCTTCCAGCAGACGATCGGGCCCGGAGGCCCGACCCCGACCCAGTTCGCCGCCTTGAGCAGGCTCGCCGCGAGCAAGGAGATCTCCCAGAACCAGCTCGGTCGCCTGACCGCGATGGACCCCGCCACGATCAAGGGTGTGATCACCCGGCTGGCCGAGCGCGGCCTGGTCGAGCGCCTGCCCGATCCCAACGACCAGCGGCGCGTCCTGATCCGGCTGAGCGACCAGGGACGCGCGCTCATGCCGGAGCTTTTCGCCCGGGCTGCGGCGATCACGGCCTCGACCTTGCAGCCCCTGACCGAGAAGGAAGCGCAGCAGCTCTCGCTGCTGCTGGCGAAGCTCTGCTGACGCTGTAAATCCGGTCGGCCGCTCAGACCGACAGGTACTGCGCCCGGATCGCCTCATCCGCCTTGAGCTCGGCCATGGTGCCGGTGAAACGGATGATGCCCTTCTCGATGATCGCGGCGCGATCGGCGACATTGCCGGCGAAATGCAGGTTCTGCTCGGAGAGCAGGATGCTCAGCCCCTCCCCCTTCAGCGCCAGGATGGTCTTCGCCATCTCCTCGACGATGACCGGGGCCAGCCCCTCCGAGGGTTCGTCCAGCAGCACGAGCCGCGGATTGCCCATCAGCGTGCGGGCGATGGTCAGCATCTGCTGCTCGCCGCCCGACATCGCCCCGCCCGGCCGGTCGCGCATCCGCCCGAGATTCGGAAAGAGCGCGAAGAGTCGCTCGGGCGTCCAGTGCGGCACGCCCTCGCGCGGCGGGCGCTGGCCGACGGAGAGGTTTTCCATCACCGAAAGCTCGGAGAAGATGCGCCGCTCCTCCGGCACGTAGCCGATGCCGATGCGCGCGATCTCGAAGGGCTCGCGACCCTCGATGCGCTGGCCGTCGAAGCGGATCTCGCCGCGCGCCGGGGGCACCAGCCCCATCACCGCCTTCATCGTCGTCGACTTGCCGGCGCCGTTGCGCCCCATCAGGGCCAGCACCTCGCCCCGGCCCATGCCGAAGCCAACGCCCTGCAGGATATGGGCGCGCCCGTAATAGGCGTCGAGCCCGGAGATTTCGAGAAGGGCGCTCATCAATGGCCTCCCGAGGTGGCGCCGGAGCCGAGATAGACCGCCCGCACCTGCGGGTCCTGGCGCACCGCCTCGGCGGTGCCGTCGGCGATCAGCCGGCCGCGATCGAGCACGATCACCCGGTCGGAATGGGCGAAGACGACGTCCATGTCGTGCTCGGTGAACAGCACGGCGATCTGCTCCTGCGCCGCTATCCGCGCCGTCAGCGCCATCAGCTCGACGCGCTCGCGCGGGGCCATCCCGGCGGTCGGCTCGTCCATCAGCAGGAGCTTCGGCCGGTTGGCGAGCGCGACGGCAAGCTCGACGCGCTTCAGGTCGCCGTAAGCGAGCACGCCGCAGGCCCGCTCCGCCTGCTCGCGCATGCCGACCTGTGCGAGCAGGGCGTCCGCCGCAGCGACATGGCGCGTCCGGGCGGGCCGGAACGGATTCCAGACGCCATCCTCCTGCGAGATCAGCGCCATCTGCACGTTCTCGCGCACGGTCATCGAGGTGAAGGTCGCGGTGATCTGGAAGGTGCGGCCCACACCCAGGCGCCAGACCCGGCGGGGCTTGAGCCCCGTGATCGCCTGCCCGGCGAGGATGACCTCGCCGCGATCCGGCTTGAGCTGGCCGCCCAGCATGTTGAAGCAGGTGGTCTTGCCGGCGCCGTTCGGGCCGATCAGCGCGACCATGCGGCCAGCCTCGACCGAGAAGGAGACGCCTTGCACCGCATGGACGCCGCCGAAGGATTTCGCGAGATCGCGCGCGACCAGCACGGCCTCGTCGGCGACTGCCGCCCGGGGAGAAACGACGGCGCTCATGGCGCGCCCTCCGTCGCGAGCCGGGTTACGACGGCACCGTCCTTGTCGCTTCGATCGCGCCGCTCGCGCAGTGCGAGGAAGCCGCCGACGAGTCCGCGTGGGAAGAGCACGACGAGGAGCACGATCGAAAGCCCCAGCGTGAAGCGCCAGTACATCGTCATCTTCATCAGCTGTTCGCTGAGCCCTGCATAGGCGAAGGCGCCGACGATCGGACCCGACACGGTCTGCACGCCGCCGAGCAGCACCATCAGCAGCGCGTCGACCGAACGCGGGATCGCCATGTAGGTCGGGAAGACAGAGCCCTTGAAAAAGGCGAAGAGGGCGCCTGCGATGCCGGCCGCGAAGGCGGCGATGGTGAAGGCGACCCATTGCACGCGCATGGTGTCGATGCCGATCGCTTCGGTCCTGAGCGGGTTGTCGCGCGCGGCGCGGAGCGCATAGCCCAGCGGCGAGAACACCATGACCCTGAGCAGGACCACGCAGGCGGCGCAGATGGCGAGCGCGAGATAGTAGAACGCCGTCTTCGACACCGCCCAATGCGACGGCCAGACGCCGAGGATGCCGTTGTCGCCGCCGGTGAGCTCGACCCATTGGAAGGCTGTCGCCCAGGCGATCTGCGCAAAGGCGAGCGTCAGCATGGCGAGATAGACGCCCGACAGCCTGACACAGAACCAGCCGAACACCACGCCCGCGATGCCGGCCAGGAAGGGCGCGAAGATCAGCGCCGGCTCCATCGGCGCGCCCAGCCATTTCACGGCGAGCGCAGCGCCATAGGCGCCGAGGCCGAAATAGGCGGCATGGCCGAAGGAGGCCATGCCGCCCGGCCCCATCATGAAATGCAGCGAGGCGGCAAACAGCGCAAAGATCACGAGCTCCGTCAGCGTCAGCAGCAGGTAGTCCGGCGTCACCAGCGGCGCGGCGGCGAGCAGGATGAGCGCGACGAGGCCGGCGAGCTTGGCCGCTCGGTCGGCCGGCCGCAGCAGCGGCTCGGCCGTCGCCGTCCCGCGCGCGGCGCCGACGGGGCGCCTGCCCATCAGGCCGTAGGGCTTGACCACCAGCACCACGGCCATGACCAGGAAGACGAGCACGAGCGTGATCTTGGGAAAGATCAGGATGCCGAAAGCGTGCAGGATGCCGATCAGCACCGCCGCGAGATAAGCCCCGGTCACGCTGCCGAGCCCGCCGACGACCACGACCACGAAGGCCTCCGAGATCATCGACAGGTCCATATGCAGCGTCGCGGCCTCGCGCGGCAGTTGAAGCGCCCCGCCGAGCCCGGCAAGGCCGGCTCCGAAGGCGAAGACGGAGGTGAAGAGCAGGCGCTGGTTGACGCCGAGCGCCGCGACCATCTCGCGATCCTGCGTCGCCGCTCGCACCAATGTGCCCCAGCGCGTCTTCTGGAACAGGAACCACAGCAGCGCGAGCACCAGCGGGCCGATTGCGATCAGCAGGAGTTCATAGGTGGGGAAGCGGTTGTCGAACAGGATGACGAAGCTCTTGAAGCCGGGCGCGCGGGGCCCGAGCTTGTCTTCTGCGCCCCAGGTGGCCAGCGCGATGTCCTGGATCATCAGCACCACGCCGAAGGTGGCGAGAAGCTGGAACAGCTCCGGCGCCTGATAGATCCGCCTGAGGATCGCGACCTCGATCACCACGCCGATGATGGCGACGAGCAGTGCCGCCAGCCCGACACCACCCCAGAAACCAAGCCCGCTCGTCGGACCCAGCCAGGTGACCAGCGTCCAGCCGATATAGGCGCCCAGCATATAGAGCGAGCCATGGGCGAAATTCACGATCCGGGTGACGCCGAAGATGATCGACAGCCCGGAGGCGACGAGGAACAGTGAGGAGGCCGAAGCCAGCCCGTTCAATGTCTGCGTGAGAATGAGGTCGAACATTCTGCCGATGTCCAGGTCAAAGCTCTGCCGTCATCCCGGACGACCGCAGGTCGATCCGGGATCCATTGTAGAGCACGGCCCCCTCCGATGGATCCCGGATCGACGCCGCTTCGCGGCTTGTCCGGGATGACGGAGGTTCATGTGCCGGAAACGCGATGAACTCAGCCTGCCGGCCGCATCGTCTTCACGACGTCGTCCGATGGCAGGTACTTGGCACCGTCGGCATAGCGCCAGTCGACCATCACGCCCTTGCCGTCCTTGAGGGCGGTCTTGCCGACGAAGGCGCCGAGCGTCGATTGATGGTCGATGGCGCGATATTCGGCCGAACCGAAAGCGGAGGGGAATTTCAGCCCCTCCATCGCGTCGATCAGCTTCTCGTTGTCGGTGGTGCCGGCCTTGGCCAGGGCCGCCGCGATCGAGTTCATCGTGTCGAAGCCGACCACCGAGCCCAGGCGCGGATAGTCGTTGTACTTGGCCTTGTAGGCGTCGCGGAACTTGACGTGCTCCGGCGTCGCCAGATCGGCATGGGGATAGCCGGTGACGATCCAGCCCGTCGGCGTCTCCGCCCCGAGCGGGTCGAGATATTCAGGCTCGCCGGTCAGCATCGAGACGACGTCGCGCCCCTCGAACAGGCCGCGCGTATTGCCCTGGCGCACGAGATTGGTCAGGTCGACGGCGAAGGTGACGTTGAAGATCGCCTCGGGCTTGGAGGCCTCGAGCGCCTGC
Organism: Allobosea sp. UNC402CLCol; assembly: GCF_000745475.1. Classification (GTDB taxonomy): domain Bacteria; phylum Pseudomonadota; class Alphaproteobacteria; order Rhizobiales; family Beijerinckiaceae; genus Allobosea; species Allobosea spartocytisi. The sequence goes on along the minus strand of NZ_JQJJ01000014.1, from coordinate 212,409 downwards.
ACGGTCGCGCCGGCATCGATGCGGCCAAGCGCCGGATATTGCTCGGCCACGAACTCGACATCGGGCCTGGCCTTCTTCAGTAGTTCCTTGAACCACTTGATGCTCGACTGGCCGTATTCGTAGTTCGGCGCGACCAGCGCCCATTTCCGCGCCTTGAGCTTGGCCGCTTCCTCGACCAGCATCGCCGCCTGCATATAGGTCGAGGGTCGCAAGCGGAAGGTGTAGCGGTTGCCCTTCGCCCAGACCAGCGCATCCGACAGCGGCTCGGAAGCCGCGTAGAGCCGCTTGTTCTGCAGCGCGAAATCGGTGAGCGCGAGGCCGACATTCGAGAGGAAGCCGCCCGAAAGCAGATCGACCTTCTCGGCGTTGATCAGGTCGCCGGCGTGGCGCACGGCATCCTCCGGCTTGCCGGCATCGTCGCGGAAGATCGTCTCGATCTTGCGGCCAAGCACGCCGCCGCCGGCGTTAACCTGCTCCAGCGCCAGCTCCCAGCCCTGGCGGTAGGGCTTCAGGAAGGCGGGCTGGGCGGTATAGCTGTTGATCTCGCCGATCTTGATCGAGCCGGCGCCTTGCGCCCGGACCAGCGACGGAGCGGCGAGCACGGCAGCCCCTCCGGAAGCGGCTGCCAGAAAACGCCTGCGATCCATTGTCATGCCAATCTCCCCCGTTCGCGATCCGGCTGCCGGGACTCGGCGTTGTCGCCGAGGGTCAGCCGTTCGTCATTAGCCGTTGCGCCGTTCCGTTCCAAGTTTTATGGTTTTAATGTTTGTATACCTACGAAGTTGATGAGTTCGAAGCAGCGTGTCAACTCGGTTTCGCGGCTTGTGAAGGCAGGGCGTGATTAAAATCGCCGCATTATTGCCGCGCCCGGTATTCCGCGCACTTTGAGCGGCGAAAGCCCCGCTCTTCCCGCGCAGCGATCGTGTTGACGGGCGCGGGCTTGCAGGGCTAAATTGTTTGCATACAAATAATGTAGCGGCGCGTTTCCGGCGCCAGGAGTGCGAGCATGAGCTCCGACGCGACGACATTGGCGGTTGACGACAAGATTCGCTGCGATGCCTGCCCGGTGATGTGCTTCATCAAGCCCGGCGCGGTCGGCGCCTGCGATCGCTACGGCAATGTCAACGGCACGTTGGTGCGGGTCGATCCGCATGTCGTGCTCGACCGCAGGATCGGCCAGGGCGGCGACGTTGTGTCTTTCGCGGGCGAGCGCGAATGGAGCGGCGACATCCTCAACCCGCAGGGCACCTTCGTCACCGCCATCGGCGCTGGCACGACCTATCCCGACTACAAGCCGGCGCCCTTCATCGTCTCTTCCGAGGTCGACGGCGTCGATATGGTCACGGTCGTGACCGAGGGAATCTTCAGCTATTGCGGCGTGAAGATCAAAATCGACACCGACCGCTTCCTGGGCCCGGAAACCGCGACGGTACGGGTCGAGGGCGAGGCCGTCGGCCATGTCACGACGGGCGAGTACGGCTCGCAGATGCTCTCCCTCGGCGGCGTGCATCACCTCACCGGTGGCTCCAAGAAGGAGGGCCGCGTGACCTGCGACGCGCTGCTGTCGCTCTGCAACGGCAAGCCAGTGGAGATGGCGATCGACGGCGGCGAGACGGTCGTCGTCCAGGCCGGCAAGGCCCCGATCGTCAACGGCGTGGCCGAGAGCCGGATGCGGGTCGGCTGCGGCTCGGCCACCATCGGCATCTTCGCCAAGCAATGGCATGGCAAGGTCGACGAGGTCGTCGTCGTCGACGACCACATCACGGGCGTGCTCTCCGAGCATCAGGCCGGCAAGCTGCTGGGCATGGAGCCGACCGGGATCAAGCTCAAGGGGCGGCGCTCGACGCCCGGCCGCTATTTCCAGGTCGCCGAACCGGGCACCGGCTGGGGCGGCACCAATATCAGCGACCCGCTCGCCATCCTCGGCCCCTTCGATCCGAAGACCGCCCGGCCGGGCCTGCGCCTGCTGATGGTTTCGACCACGGGCGAGCACGCCGCCTATTACGAGCTGGACGACAATCTGCGGCCGGTCGAGATGGACATCCCGGTGCCGCTGCGCGAGCCGGTCGAACGCATCGCGGAGAATTGCGAGCCCGCCTTGTCGACCGTGCTGTTCATCGGCGGCGCCGGCGGCTCGCTGCGGGCGGGCGTGACCGAGAACCCGGTCCGGCTGACGCGCTCGGTCAAGGATTCGCTGACCTATGTCACCTGCGGCGGCGCGCCGGTCTATATCTGGCCGGGCGGCGGCATTACTTTCATGGTGGATGTCACGCGCCTGCCCGAGAATGCCTTCGGCTATGTGCCGACACCGGCGCTGGTCGCACCGCTGGAGTTCACGATGAAGCTTTCGGACTATCGCGAGCTCGGCGGCCATATGGACCATGTCCAGCCGCTGAGCGAGCTCAAGCGCGGCGGGCGCCTCCAGCTGCCGCAGCACCAGGACAATCCCTGGCCGTTCGCACCGCATTCCACGCGGCACTCGCACGGGTAGCGCGATGTTCGAGCGGCCCTCAGCGCGCTTCCTGCCGGACGGCAAGCGCCTGCTGCTCCAGCAGGGGCCGATCGATCTGGTCGTTCAGGCGGAGGGCAGCACCGACGCCGTGCGGATGGCCCATGAGGCCGCCTTGCATCGTTTCGATGGGCTTCTGGCGGAACTCTGCGGTGAGCTCACTCTGCTGCGCACGCCCGTGACGGAGGCAAGCCCCACGCCGGAGGGCGTGGTCGCGCAGCGCATGCACGCGGCTGTGGCTCCGTTCGCCGGAGCCGGCTTCATCACGCCGATGGCCGCCGTGGCCGGTTCCGTCGCCGAGGAGATTCTCGGCGCCATGCTCGCGGCCGCGCCGCTGACTCGCGCCTTCGTCAACAATGGCGGCGACATCGCGCTGCATCTGGCGCAAGGCGAGCATTTCCGCATCGGCCTCGTCGATCGGCCCGACCGGCCGAACCTGTTCGGAGCCACGACGATCTCGGCCGCCGACGGCATCGGCGGCGTCGCGACCAGCGGTTATCCCGGCCGCAGCTTCTCGCGCGGCATCGCCGAAGCGGTGACGGTGCTGGCGCCCACTGCCGCCATGGCCGATGCGGCGGCGACCGTCATCGCCAATGCCGTCGATCTTCCGGGCCATCCGGCCGTCGTCCGGGTTCCGGCCGACACGATCCAGTCGGACAGCGACCTCGGCGACATTCCCGTGACGCGCCATGTCGGCCGGCTCACCGAAGCGGAGATCGCGGAAGCGCTCGCCGCCGGGCTGGATCAGGCCGCCGGATTGCAGGCGCGCCGGCTCATCGGCTCCTGCGCCATCCATCTCCAGGGCAGGACCCGCACGCTCGCTTTGCCCGCCTTGGCCGATATCACCCGGAGGAAACTGGCTCATGCCTGAGATCGCCATTCGCAAGCTCGCCATCGTCGTCGAGACGATTTTCCATGAGGGTGGCCCTGCCCCCGCCACGCCGCTGCGACGCGGCGCGGCGCTCGCCGTCATCGCCAACCCCTTCGCCGGGCGTTACGTGGCGGATATCCAAGGTTTCATGGATGATCTGAAGCCGTTCGGCCTCTCGCTGGCGAAGCAGCTTCTCGAAGCGCTCGGCGGCGATCCGAAGGCGATCGAGGGTTACGGCAAGGGCGCCATCGTCGGCGCGGCCGGCGAGCTGGAGCACGGCGCGCTCTGGCACGTGCCGGGCGGCTATGCGATGCGCGAGATCCTCGGCGACGCCAAGGCGATCGTCGCCTCGACCAAGAAGGTCGGCGGGCCCGGCACGCGCCTCGACATCCCCGTCACCCATATCAATGCTTCCTATGTCCGCAGCCATTTCGACGCCTTCGAGGTCGGGCTGACCGACGCGCCGAAGGCGGATGAAATGCTGCTCGCGCTGGTGATGACGACGGGCGCGCGCATCCATGCCCGCGTCGGCGGCCTGAAGGCTTCCGAGATCAAGGGGGAGGACGGCCTGCGATGAGCGCCAGAATCCGCAAGCTCGTCACCATTCTCGACGAGACCCGCTCCGAGATGGGCCGCCCGGTGGAACCGGCCGTGCGCCGGGCCGCCGCCATCGCGGTGATCGCCAACCCCTTCGCCGGACGCTATGAGGCGGACCTCGCGCCGCTGATCGAGATCGGCGAGGAATTGGGCGATTTGCTCGGCCGCCATGCGCTGGCGGCGCTCGGCATTCCCGGCGAGCAGGTCGAAGGCTACGGCAAGGCCGCCGCCGTCGGCGAGGATGGCGAGCTGGAGCACGCCGCCGCGATCCTGCATCCCAAGCTCGGCGCGCCGCTGCGCAAGCTCCTCGGCAAGGCCCCTGCCCTGATCCCGTCCAGCAAGAAGCGCGGCTCGCTCGGCGTGGTGCTGGACGTGCCGCTCGGCCACAAGGCGGCGGCCTATGTCCGCAGCCATTTCGACGGCATGGAGGTGCGCATTCCCGACGCGCCGCGCGCCAACGAGATCATGGTCGCGATCGTGCTGACCAGCGCCGGGCGCCCGCTGCCACGCGTCGGCGGCCTGAAGACCGACGAGATCAAGGGCGAGGACGGGCTGCGCTGAGCGCAGGACGCCTATCCCCCTCTCCCCTTGGGGGGAGAGGGTTGGGGTGTGGGGTTGCGGTCCCCTAAGGGGCCTTGCGTGCCCTTGCGATAGCCGCTTCCACCCCGTTCCAAGCCGGCTTCTCCGGCGCGAAGCGGCTGCGCAGATAGCTCGCGAGTTCAGCGGCCTGCCCATCGTCGAGCGCGTTTCCGAAGGCTGGCATCTGGCCCATGCCGTGACTTCCGCCCTGCAGCAGCAGGTTGACGAGATTGGCCGGCGTCGCGGCGTGAAGCTTCGAGCTCAACCCCAGCGCCGGCCCCTGATTGGCCAGCGGCGCGATCCGCCCGGTTTCATGGCAGGCGGCGCAGGCCCCCTCATAGAGCCGCGCGGCCCGCGACGTGCCGGGATTGGCGGCCGATGCCGTCGCCTTCAGGATCGCCTCGGTGCGCGCCGCGATCTCGGGCTCCGGAGGCGAGGCGCCGAGCGAGGCGAGATAGATGGCCATGGCGCGGATATCGGCATCCGGCAACTCCTTGAGTTCCGCGATGACGGGCGCCATCGGCCCGGATGCCGTGCCGTGGTTCGCGGCATGGCCGCTGCGCAGATAGGCGTAGAAATCCGCCTCGCTCCACGGGATCGGAGAATGCGAGGCGCCCGTCAGCGCCGGCGCTTCCCAGCCCTCGGCCTCGCCGCCGGCGAGATAACCCGTCCCACCCTTCTCGGCGCCGAGCGCATTGCGCGGCGAATGGCAGGCGCCGCAATGGCCGAGCCCGTCGACGAGATAGCGCCCCCGGTTCCATTCGGCCGTGCGGGCGGGTTCCGGCTTCGCTTCCTTGCCCCGGTTGAACAGCAGGTTCCAGCCGGCCATCAGCGGGCGCAGGTTGAACGGAAAGATGAGCCGGCTCGGTTCATTCACCCGCATGACCGGCGTCTGCGACATCATGAAGGCATAGAGCGCCTGCAGATCGGCATCGCTCGTCTTCGCGAAATTCGCATAGGGAAAGGCGGGATAGAGATGGCGCCCGTCGCGATGGATGCCGGCGCGCATCGCCCGCTCGAAGGCGGGATAGGACCAGTTGCCGATGCCTGTCTCGGGATCGGGCGTGATGTTGGTGCTCGTCACCGTGCCGAAGGGCGTCTCCAGCGCGAGCCCGCCGGCATAGGGCACGCCGTCCCTGTCCGTATGGCAGACGGCGCAGGCTCCGAGCGCGGCGAGCTGGCGCCCCTTCTCGATGGTGGCTGCGGACCATGTCGCGGGGTCCGGCCGGGCAATGGGCGCGATCTCCGGCGCAAGCGACAGCGAGACGGCCGCAAACGTCGCGGCGGCCGCAGCCATGCCGCCGATTCTGGCCCAGAAGCCGAGGCCGCGTCGGCCTCCCCGCGCGGGCGGCGGGGCCAGTGCCGGGCGCCCGTTCAGCCCGGCCAGCACACGCTCGGGCGTCAGCGGCAATTCGCGGAAGCGCACTCCCGTCGCATCATAGACCGCGTTGACGATGGCCGCCGCACTCGGCACCGAGGCGGATTCGCCGGCACCGAGCGGCGGCTCCTGCTGCCGATCCATCAGCATCACATCGATGGCCGGCAGCTCCGGAAAGCTCAGCACCGGATAGGCGCCCCAGTCGCGCGCGGCGACGGCCATGGTCTCCGAGAAGGTCACCTCCTCGCGCAGCACGCGACTGGTCGATTGCAGGACATTGCCGTGGATCTGGTGCTGCACGCCAGCCGGGTTGACCATCATCCCGGTATCCTGGCCGACCACGACGCGGCTGACCGTCACCTCCCCGGTCACGCGATTGACCGCGACATCCGCGACCCAGGCCGACCAGGCGGCCCCCACGCCCGGCCAGTTGCCATGGACATAGCGGGCCTGGGCGAAGCCGCGCCCGTGCAGGACATCGCCCTCGGCCCGCAGGCGCGGCCCGACATGCGGCTCCCAGCCGGCGCGGGCGGCCGTTGCCTCGACCAGCTCGGCGGCACGCGCATCGGTGATGTGGCGCAGGCGGAACTCGACCGGATCGACGCCCGCCTCATGCGCCAGCTCGTCGATATAGCTTTCATGCGCGAAGACGTTGGGCATGGCCGAGACGCCGCGCAGCCAGGAGGCACGCACGATTGGCGGCATGTCATAGGCCGTGACCCGCATGTTCTCATAGGCATAGGAGGGGATCGCGGTGCGGTCGCCCATCTTCAGCGTCGCCGGCGTGTTGGGGATGCGCCCGGTCAGCAGCAGCGCCAGCGTCGGCGCCGCATTGGAGGGGTAGCGCGTATGAAAGTCGTAGGCCGCGAGCGAACCGCCCGGCCCGAGCCCGCCGGCGATGTCGATGAGCTGGGCGGCGCCCTTCGGCTCCCAGAGATGCTCCTGCTCGCGCGTGAGCTGCACCCGGACCGGCGCTCCGACGGCCCGCGACAGCAGCACCGCATCGGCCGCCACGTCGTCAGCGCAGTTGCGGCCATAGCAGCCCGCCGCCTCGTGGCGGACGATCTCGATCCGTTCCGCCGGCAGGCCGGTCAGCAAGGCGATGTCGGCCCGCAGCGGATAGGGGTTCTGGCTGCCGGCCCAGACAGTGATGCCGTCTTCCCGCACATCGGCGACGGCGCAGGACGGCCCGATCGAGCCATGCATCTGATAGGGCCAGACATAGGTCCGATCGAGCCGCTTCTCGAGGGTCAGCAACGCCGCCTCGACATCGCCTTCGTCGACCAGCTTGCGGGGCGTCGCCGGATGCGCGCGGAGCGCATTCTCGACGTCGCGCAGATCGGCCGGCGCCGGCCAGTGCTTCCAATGCGTCCTGAGGGACTGCGCCGCTGCCGCCGCCTGCTCCTCGCGTTCGGCGACGATGCCGATGAAATCGCCTTCGACCACCACGGCGCGAATGCCGGGGATATCGGCGATGGAATCGCGCTCGATCGCTTCGAGGCTGTGCCCGACGAAATCTCCGCCATCGAGACCGGCATAGGGCGGGCGCACGACCCGGCCATGCAGCATGCCCGGCACGCGTACATCATGCACATAGGTGAAACGCCCGGTGAGCTTGGCCGGAATATCGACCCGCTCGACCGGCTTGCCGACGATGGCATGACGCTCGACCGGCTTGAAGGCCGCGCTTTCGGCCAGCGGCAGCAGGATGCGCCGGTTTCCGAGCAGCGCGTCGAGACTAAGCGAAGAGCCCACCTCGCCGCGCCGGGCAAGCGTGCCGGCACGGATGTCGATCTCCTCTTCCGGGCAGTCGAGGGCGGCAGCCGCAAGCGACAGGAGCTGCCGGCGGATCTGCACCGCGGCGATCCGCATCGGCATCGAGGTGACCTGGATCGTTTCGCTCGCGATCGTCGCGCCCTGGTCGGGCGTCTCGGCCGTATCGCCCAGCACCATCTCGACCGCATCGAAGGGGAAATCGAGCTCCTCGGCAACGATCTGCGCCAAAGCCGTGCTGATGCCGGTGCCGAGATCGACATGGCCACAGAAGGCGAACACCCGCCCTTCCCCGGTCACGCAGACATGCAGGTCCAGCCCCTCCTCGGGCCCCGCATCCGAGGGGGCGTCCTTGCGCGGCGAGACGACGGCGATCACGCCGCCACGCTTCAGCAGCTCCCGCCGGGAGGGTGGAGGCGCCCTGCCCGTCACTGCCCGGCCCCATCGGGTCGCCAGCCGCGTTCGGCAGCGCGCATCACCGCCCGCACGATCTCGACATGCGTTCCGCAGCGGCAGAGATTGTAGCGCAGGGCCTCGCGCACCTCCGTCTCGCTCGGCGCAGGCTTCACGTCGAGGAAGGCCTTGGCGGTCATCACCATGCCGTTGATGCAATAGCCGCATTGGGCGGCCTGGGCGTCGATGAAGGCCTGCTGGATCGGATGCGGGGCTTCCGGCGTGCCGAGCCCTTCCAGCGTGACGATGGCGCGGCCGGCGGCGAGGCGAACCGGATAGACGCAGCTTCTGGCCGCGACCCCATCGAGCAGGACGGTGCAGGCACCGCATTCACCGAGGCCGCAACCGAATTTCGGGCCGTTGAGCGCAAGGTCGTTGCGCAGGAAGAAGAGCAGCGGCGTGTCGGGCTCGCCTTCGACGCGATGCTCGGCGCCGTTGACGGTCAAGGTGAAGGCGCGCGCGACAGGCCTCATCCCACCCTATCCGCGCCTGGAGAATGCAAGTCCCGCGACACCCACCTGCCCCGAAAGTCATTCGTATACGAACGAGACAACAACGATTCCGGATCGGCCGCAATCGTTATATCGTTGAAAACCTCATCGGCCGATGGGCGGCGTGACCAAGCCGAGGCCGTTCAGTGCCCCTGGACCGAGGGCACCTTCTCGGCCGGCGGCGTGTTGCGGCTGCGGCCGGAGCGGACGAGGCCGTCGATCACCACCATGCCGATGCCCGGCAGGTCGCCAAGCTGGATGCTGTCGAGGAAGCTCTTGCCCGCGGAGTGCTGGGCCTTGTCCATGAAGACGAAGTCGGCGGAGCGCCCGACCTCGATCAGACCGCAATCGAGATTGCGCATCCGCGCCGTGTTGCCGGTGGCGAAGCAGAAGGCGATCTCGGCCGGCACCTCTCCCAGCGAGGAGAGCAGCGAGACCATGCGGGCGATGCCGAGCGGCTGGACGCCGGAGCCCGCCGGCCCGTCCGTGCCAAGGATGACGCGGTTGAGCTCGCCCATCTCGCGGGCGACGCGCAGCGTATAGAGAGCGGCGCGCTCATTGCCGTTATGGACCAGTTCGAGGCCACGCTTGCAGCCCTCGCAGATGCAGCGGATCTCCGCGTCCGGCAAGGCGGTATGGCCGCCATTGATATGGCCGACGACGTCGGTGTCGGCTTCCAGCACCACATCGGCGCCGATCAGCCCGGAGCCCGGGATTGAAGGGCCGCCGGTATGGATCGTCGACTGGATGCCATATTTGCGCGCCCAGGCGACCATCTGCTTTGCCGTGGCGCCATCCTTGACGCCACCGAGCCCGACCTCGCCGAGCAGCCTGACGCCGGCATCGGCCAGATCCTTGAAGTCCTGCTCGACCATGCCGGGCTCGATCACCGGCGCGCCGGCATGGATCTTCACGCCGCCCGGCCGGAAGGCGTCGAAGCAGCGCTGCGCATAGATCGCCATCGCCTTGACCCCGACCACATCCCTCGGCCGGCCCGGCGTATGGACCTCGCCGGCGGAGATCATCGTGGTGACGCCGCCATGCATGGTCGAATCGATCCAGCCGAGCTGGTTCTGGCGCGGCGTCCAGTCGCCCGCGACCGGGTGGACATGGCTGTCGATCATCCCCGGCAGAAGCACCGTGCCGTTGGCATCGATGACGGTGTCGGCCTTGTCGGTGTCCAGATCCTTGGCCCGGCCGACCGCCGCGATCCTGCCGCCGATGGCAATGAGCGTATCCGCTTCGAGAATGGGATTGCCGATATCGCCGCTGAGCATGAGGCCGATATTCCGGACCACGAGCTTGTGGTCGGGGGTGATTGTCGCCGTCGATTGTTCAGCCATCGGCCCGCCTCGGTTTGATCGTTTCCACGTTATGCGCCGCCGATTGACAAAGCCATATCGGCGAGTCATATCGTTTGTACACGAACGAATTTGTCGGACCCTTTTCGTCCTGTCAAGCAGGAGGGAGAGCCTCATGGCCTACGCGGTCACGGAAGCCTGCATTCGCTGCAAATACACCGACTGTGTCGCGGTCTGCCCGGTCGACTGCTTCTACGAAGGCGAGACGATGCTCGTCATCAATCCCGACGAATGCATCGATTGCGGCGTCTGCGAGCCCGAATGCCCGGCCGAGGCGATCATCCCCGATACGGCCGAGGGTTCCGCCCGCTGGGTCGCCCTCAACGGCCGGCTTGCCGCGCAATGGCCCGGCATCACCGACAAGCGCGACGCGCCCGCCGATGCAGAGGATTGGAAGGGCGTCCCGGACAAGCTGCAATTCCTGCCCGAGGCCCTCGACGCATAGGATTTACTTTGCCGGCAATGCTTCCGCGGAAGCGGAGACCCGGCTGCGACTTAACCCTCGAATTCCACGACCCGTCGGTGAAGGCATCCGCCAGCCCGCCGCCGGACTTTCAAGGACGATGCGATGAGCCATTTCTACGAGGAACAGGTCCTGAGCGTGCATCACTGGACGGACACGCTGTTCAGCTTCACGACGACGCGCGACACGACGTTCCGGTTCAAGAACGGGCAGTTCACGATGATCGGGCTGAAGGTCGGCGAGCGTCCGCTGCTGCGGGCCTACAGCGTCGCCAGCACGAATTACGACGAGACGCTGGAGTTTTTCTCGATCAAGGTGGCGGACGGCCCGCTGACCTCGCGTTTGCAGAACCTCAAGGTCGGCGATCCCATCATCGTCGGCAAGAAGGCGACGGGCACGCTGGTGCTCGACAACCTCAAGGACGGCAAGCGGCTCTTCCTGCTCGGCACCGGCACCGGGCTGGCGCCGTTCCTGTCGCTGATCCGCGACCCCGAGACCTATGAGCGCTATGAGAAGGTCGTGCTGGTCCATGGCTGCCGTCAGGTCGCGGAGCTGGCCTATGGCGAGCGCATCACCCAGCATCTGCCGCAGGACGAGTTCCTCGGCGAGATGATCCGCGAGCAGCTGATCTATTACCCGACGGTGACGCGCGAGCCCTTCCGCAACCGCGGCCGCATCACCGACCTGATGACTTCGGGCCAGCTCTATACCGATATCGGCCAGCCCGGCTTCGATCCGCAGGGCGACCGCTTCATGCTCTGCGGCTCGCCGCAGATGCTGGCCGACCTCAAGACGATCTTCGCCGAGCGCGGCCTCCAGGAAGGCAACCACGGCGAGCCCGGCGACTACGTCATCGAGAAGGCCTTCGTCGAGAAATAGAATGCGGGATTGAACGCAGGGCGGAGCCGGTGCAGATACGGGTGCCCGTGCAGCGGGCTGTCGATGAGAACCCGAAGCTCCGAGCGAACACGAACGGCGTTGGCGCCGAAAGCACCAAGGCCGGACAATAAGCATCCGCCCCACCGATGCGGGCAGCTCCGAAGGCGACCGGAGGCACCGGACCGCAGCTTCGACGGAAGCGGCAAAGTCCGATTGACAGCGACGAAAAACCGACCCTATCATTCGTATACAAACAAATTATGCGCTGAAATCGCGAGGGGACGAGATGTACGACGTTTTCGCCACTGACCGCTTGATCGATCACTGGCTGATCGAGGACATCGGGGCCTGCGATCTCACCGTCCAGGTCATGATCGAGCCGGACGAGGTCGGCGCGTTCTACATGAACGCCCGCGAGCCGATGATCGTCGCCGGCGTCGAGGTGGCGGCGCGCGTATTCCAGCGCTACGACCCGACGCTGAAGGTGAAACTGCGCGTCAAGGACGGGGACCGCGTCGAGAAGGGCGCCGTCCTGGTCGAGGTCGAGGGAGCGGCCCGCAGCGTGCTCACGGCCGAACGCACCGCCCTCAACATCGCCCAGCGCCTGTCCGGCATCGCCAACGAGACCGCGCGCTATGTGGCGGCGATCGAAGGCACGAAGGCCAGGCTCATTGACACCCGCAAGACCACGCCGGGCCTGCGCATGATGGAGAAGCATGCCGTGAGCTGCGGTGGCGGTCTCAACCACCGGCTCGGCCTCGACAACGGCGTCATGGTCAAGGACAACCACATTGCCGTCTGCGGCAGCATCGCCGCCGCCGTCGCGCGGGCCCGCAAGAAGCTGCCCGTCCTGACGAAACTCGAGATCGAGTGCGACAACCTCGGACAGGTGCACGAGGCCGTCGCCGCCGATGTCGATGTCATCATGCTCGACAACATGTCGATCAAGGACATGGTCGAGGCCGTCGTCATCATCGGCGGGCGGGCGAAGGTCGAAGCCTCCGGCGGGATCAGGATCGACACGATCCGCGCCATCGCGGAGACCGGCGTGGACTATATTTCGACCAGCAAGATCACGCAGGCTGCGGTCGCGGTGGATATCGGCCTCGACGAGGCGTGAGCGGCGGCGATGCGTCCCGGCACGCTGTTCTTCGTCATCGGCCCGAGCGGTGCCGGGAAAGACACGCTGATGCTCGGCGCCCGCGAGGCGCTGGAGGCGACGGGGCGCTACGTCTTCGCCAAGCGGGCGATCACGCGGCCCGCGGGTTCGCCCGGAGAGGACCACGAACCGGTATCCGATGCGGAATTCGAGGGCCGCAGGACGGCCGGGGAGTTCCTGATCGATTGGGAGGCCCATGGCCTGCGCTACGGGCTTCCGGCCTCTCTTGAAAGAGAGCTGGCAGCCGGCAGACATGTCGTCGCAAACGGGTCCAGGGCGGTCGTCGCCGCCCTCTCGCGACGCGCCGCTAGGTTGGTCCTGGTGGAGGTGGTCGCGCCTGCGGCCGTCCTGGCCCGGCGTATCGCGGAGCGTGGGCGCGAGGATTCCGGAGCTATCTGCGAAAGGCTCGCGCGCGTCGTCGAACCGCCGCCGGCGGGTGTTCGGCGCGTCGAGGTTCTCAACGACGACACCCCGTCGGTCGGCGTCGAACGCTTCGTGGCCGCAATCGAGAACGCCGCCAACTACCTGACCCTGAAGCGCATGCCCTTCCTGACTGGCAGGCGCTTCTGCGCCTATCTGCCCGTGGGCGGGGCGGTCGATGGACGCGACTATCTCGGGCCGGGCAAGATCGAGCTCTCCAATGGCACCGCAGCCGTTCGCACCGAGGTGCAGGCGGTCGAGCCGTCCGGGTTGCTGGGAGCCGACGAGATCGGCCTCTCGGCCGAAGCTTTCGCCGAATTCGCGATGCCAGAAGGCAGCGAGGTGACGATCCGGCGAACGCCTTCCCCCGAAAGCCGCGAAGCCCTCACCGGTAAGCTCCGTGGCGAGGCGCTCTCCGAGGAGCAGTATCGCCTGCTGATCCGGGATATCGTCGAATCGCGCTATCCCGATGCCGAGGTCGCCGCCTTCCTGGTCGCCGCGACGCAGAAGCTGACCGATCGCGAGGTGGCCGCGCTCGCGCGCGTCCGCACCGGCTTCTCGCAGCGGATCGCCTGGCCTGACCGGATCGTCGTCGACAAGCATTCCATGGGCGGTATTCCCGGCAGCCGCATCACCCTCATCGTCGTCCCGATCATTGCCGCGCACGGCAAGTTCCTGATGCCCAAGACCTCCTCGCGCGCCATCACCTCGGCCGCCGGCACGGCGGACGCCATGGAGGTCGTGGCGAATGTCGAGATCGATCCGGCCGGCTTGCGCCGCTGCCTCGAACAGGCCCGGGCCTGCATCGCCTGGAATGGGCGGCTCAACCATTCCGTCGTCGACGACGTGATGAACGCAATCACGCGGCCGCTCGGCATCGATTCCAATCGCTGGTCGGTCGCCTCGATCCTGTCGAAAAAGTTCACGGCGGGATCGACGAATGTGATCGTCGATCTCCCTTACGGCCCTCGCGCAAAACTCCATTCGCTGGAGGAGGCCACCGAGCTCGCTCGCCTGTTCGAATTCGTCGGGAAGGAACTCGGCCTGGTGGTCGAGGCCTATCCGACCGATGGGAGCAGGCCGATCGGACGCGGCATCGGCCCGGCGCTGGAAGTCCGGGACGTCAGATGGGTCCTGAACCGCGACCCGCAAGCGCCGCCCGATCTGCTGGAGAAGGCCCTGTTCTTCGCCAGCCGCATCCTCGCATGGGATCCCGACATCGGCTCCCCGGAAGCAGGCAGGGAGCGGGCCGTCGCGCTGCTGGAAAGCGGAGCCGCGGCACGGGCCTTCGAGGCGATCATCGATGCCCAGGGCCGGCGCGCGCCGCCGATCGAGCCAGGTCTGCTGGTGCATACAGTGCGCGCCGGGCGCTCCGGGCAGATCGAGGAGATCGACGGCTGGGCGGTGGCCGGCATCGCGCGCCGTGCCGGAGCGCCCTTCGACAAATCCGCCGGGGTCGACCTGAAAATGCGCGTGGGCGAACAGGTCCACGCTGGCGATGCGCTTTTCGCTATTCACGCCTCATCGGCGGCCGATCTCGACGAGGCGAAGCGTCTGGCCGAGGCCGAAGCCTGCTATCTGATCGGCGATTGATCGCCGGCCGCATCGCGCCGCGGCACGAAATCAGCCGTGAACGGGCTCACGGTTCCCTGCCCCGCCCTCTCGAGCGGGGCACGCCGTCGCTCAACCGTGCCCGAGAGCCGGCATGGTGATCGGCCGCGCGAGCCTCGCCTGTGCCGTCAGGCGGATGCCGGCATTGACCGCGCCATAGCCCGCATAACCGTCGCGCTGGACGATCTCGAAGAACAGCCCGCCATCCAGCGTCTGCGTATAGGCCTGCCGGAAGCTGCCGCCGGCATCGCTGTCATGGAGGATGTTCAGCGCCTTGAGCCGGTCGATCTCCTCGGCCGACAGATCGGACCGGGCTTCCAGATCGTCATAGTAGTTCTCGGGGATCGGGAGCATCGCGACGCCATTGGCGATAAGCCGCTCCACCGTCGCCACGATGTCGTTCGTCGCGAAGGCGATGTGCTGCACGCCCGAGCCGAAGAAATCGGTGATGAAACGTGCCGACAGCGTCCGGTGGCTCTGCGAGCCGTTGAGGATGAGCCGCAGGCCATGACCGGGCTCTCCGTCGAGCCCGCTCTCGATCACCTGGCTCTGCACCACGCCGCCGGGATCGAGCACGGCCTGACTCGGCGCCTTCCTCGTGTCGAACAGCGAGGAGTAGAACAGCAGCCAGGTCAGCATCTCCTCGTACTGCATGCTCTGCGAGACATGGTCGACGCCGGTCAGCCCGGCCTCGGCGTCGCTTTCCTCCGTCGCCTCGAAATCGACCTCGGCCCAGCGGCCGAGCGACGAGGTGCGATCGAGGAAATAGACGAGGCTGCCGCCGAGCCCACGCACGGCAGGGATATCGAGTTCGCCCGGCCCGATCGCGCCGGCATGCGGTACGTCGAGCAGCGCCTTCGCACGGGTGATCGCGGCCTGCGCATCCGGCACACGCAGCGCCAGCGCACAGACCGAGGTGCCATGGGTGATCTGGTAGCTATGGGCGAAGCCGTCCGCCTCGCTGTTGAGCACGATGCGAATATCGCCTTGGCGCCAGAGATCGACATCCTTCGAGCGATGCGCACCCTTGCGGCTGAAACCGAGCGCGCGCAGAAGCTTCTCGAAGCCCGGCCGCTCCGCCTCCGAGGCAGCGAATTCGATGAACTCCACCGCCTGGACCGGCCCGGGCGGCGGCATCGGCACCACACCCGGCACGGGCTTGCCGATCTGCCGTGCCGTCTCGTCGAGCAGCCAGATCAGGGAGCGATGCCCGTCGAGCGCCACCGAGCGGGCCGAGCCCGCGCGGAAGCGGTCGTTGAAGATCTCCAGCGAGAGCACGCCGTCATAGCCGGTGGAGACCAGCGCGCGCATGAAGCCGGCGAGGTCGAGCTCGCCCTGGCCCGGCAGGCAGCGCCAGTGCCGGCTCCAGGAGAGGAGGTCCATCTGCAGCAGCGGCGCATCGGCCATCTGCACCATCGAAATCTTATCGCGCGGGATCGTGCCGATGGCGGACAGATCGAGCTTGCGGGACAGGATATGGAAGGAATCGAGCACGATCCCCACCTCGGGCCGATTTGCGCGGCGCACGATCTCCCAGGCATCGCGATAGTCGAAGACGTGCCGTCCCCAGGCCAAAGCCTCGTAGCCGACCTTGAGGCCGCGCCGCCCAGCCCGCTCGCCCAGCTCGGCGAAATCGGCGGCAAGCCGGTCGATGCCGGCCAGCGCTTCCGGCGAGGTGTTGGAGCAGACGAAAAGCAGGTCCGTGCCCAGCTCCTGCAGGAGATCGAACTTGCGCTCGGCCCGGTCGAAGACACGCTGGCGGCGCCCCTCCGGCATGCCCTCGAAATCGCGGAAGGGCTGGCAGGTGACGATCTCGAGGCCGAGATCGGCACAGATGCGGCGTACTTCCGTCGGCGAGCCCGGAAAGGCGATCAGGTCGTTCTCGAAGATCTCGACCGCCGTGAAGCCGGCCGCCGCGATGGCCTCGAGCTTTTCCTGAAGCGTGCCCGAGACACAGACCGTGGCGATTGACGGAATCACAGAATGCCTCCTCCGGCGCGGCTCACGCGGCCTTGGCCAGTGCAGGCGCGACCGTAAAGGGCGCACCGGTCTTGGCCTTGACCTCGTCGAGGGTGACGCCTGGCGCAAGCTCGATGAGGGTCAGGCCGCCGCCATTGGCCTTGTCGCAGGTCATCACGCAGAGATCGGTGATGATCATGTCGACGACGCCGGCGCCGGTCAGCGGCAGCGAGCAACGCTCCAGCACCTTGGATTCGCCCGCCTTGTTGGCGTGGTCCATCACGACGATGACCTTCTTCACGCCGGCGACGAGGTCCATCGCGCCGCCCATGCCCTTCACCATCTTGCCGGGGATCGTCCAGTTGGCGATGTCGCCATTGGCGGCGACTTCCATGGCGCCGAGGATGGTCAGGTCGATATGGCCGCCGCGGATCATCGCGAAGGAATCGGCCGAGGAGAAGAAGCTCGAGCTCGGCAGCACGGTGATGGTCTGCTTGCCGGCATTGATCAGGTCGGGATCGGCCTCACCCTCATAGGGGAAGGGCCCGATGCCGAGCAGGCCGTTCTCGGATTGGAGCGTGACGTCCACACCTGCAGGAATGTAGTTCGCCACCAGCGTCGGGATGCCGATGCCGAGATTGACGTAGAAGCCGTCTTTCAGCTCCTTGGCCGCGCGGGCGGCGACTTCTTCGCGGGTCCAGGCCATCAGGCTGCCTCCCTCTTGCGCTCGGTCAGCTTCTCGATGCGCTTCTCGTTGATCGTGCTCTTGATGACGCGGTCGACATAGATGCCGGGGGTGTGGATCGCCTCTGGATCGAGTGAGCCGACCGGGACGATCTCCTCGACCTCGGCCACCGTCACCTTGCCGGCGGTCGCCATGTTCGGATTGAAGTTCCGCGCGGTCTTTCGATAGACGAGGTTGCCGGCGGTGTCGGCCTTCCAGGCCTTGACGATGGCGAGATCGGCCTTGAGCCAGGTCTCGCGCACATAGAGCTGCCCGTCGAATTCCTCGACCGGCTTGCCCTCGGCGACGACGGTGCCGACGCCCGTCTTGGTGTAGAAGGCGGGGATGCCGGCGCCACCGGCGCGGATGCGCTCGGCCAGAGTGCCCTGCGGATTGAGCTCGAGCTCGAGCTCGCCGGCGAGATATTGCTGCTCGAACAGCTTGTTCTCGCCGACATAGGACGCGATCATCTTCCTGATCTGCCGGGTCTGCAGCAGCATCCACAGGCCGAAGCCGTCGGCGCCGGCATTGTTCGAGATCACGGTCAGGTTCTTCACGCCGGAATCGCGGATCTGCGGGATCAGGCTCTCCGGATTGCCCGACAGGCCGAAGCCGCCGGACATGATCGTCATGCCGTCGAACAGCAGCCCGTCGAGAGCCGCCTTCGGGCCGTCATAGATCTTGTTCGTCATCCATCCCTCGTCATTGTCGCTTGCCGAACTGACGGCAGACTATCCTGTTGTCTCAGACTCGTTCCAGCCCGATTGCGATGCCCTGCCCGACGCCGATGCACATGGTCGCGAGCGCACGGCGCTTGCCGGTCAGCGACAGCTCCAGCGCCGCCGTGCCGGCGATGCGGGCGCCGGACATGCCAAGCGGATGGCCGAGCGCGATCGCGCCGCCATTCGGGTTCACATGGGCACCATCCTCGGGGATGCCGAGATCGCGCAGCACGGCGATACCCTGGCTCGCGAAGGCCTCGTTGAGCTCGACGATGTCGAAATCCGTGGGCTTCAGGCCGAGGCGCGCGCAGAGCTTGCGGGTCGCGGGAATCGGCCCCAGCCCCATCACGCGCGGCGCGACGCCGCCCGCAGCGCCGCCGACGATCCGCGCCAGCGGGGTCAGGCCATACTTCGCCGCCGCCTTCTCGGAAGCGATGATGAGAGCCGCCGCGCCGTCGTTGACGCCTGAGGCATTGCCGGCCGTGACGGTGCCGCCTTCCTTACGGAAGGGCGTCGGCAGCTTGGCGAGCTTCTCCAGCGTGGTGTCGCCGCGCGGATGCTCGTCGACCTCGACGCGGATGGGGTCGCCCTTCCGCTGCGGGATCGAAACCGCGACGATCTCCTTGGCAAGCCGGCCGTTCTGCTGCGCGGCCACGGCCTTCTGCTGCGAACGGACAGCGAAGGCATCCTGATCGGCGCGGCTGATGTTGCAATCGGCCGCGACGTTCTCGCCGGTTTCCGGCATGGAATCAACGCCGTACTGTGCCTTCATCAACGGATTGATGAAGCGCCAGCCGATAGTGGTGTCATGGATCTCGGCATGGCGCGAGAAGGCGCTGTCGGCCTTGGGCAACACGAAGGGGGCGCGCGACATGCTCTCGACGCCACCCGCGATCATCAATTCGGCCTCGCCTGCCTTGATCGCGCGGGCCGCGGTGATGACGGCGTCCATGCCCGAGCCGCAGAGCCGGTTCATCGTCGTGCCCGGCACCTCCTTGGGCAGGCCCGCAAGCAGCAGCGACATGCGCGCGACATTACGGTTGTCCTCGCCCGCCTGGTTGGCGCAGCCGAAGATCACATCGTCAACGGCAGCGAAATCGACGCCCGCATGACGCTCGACCAGGGCCTTCAGCGGCACCGCACCGAGATCGTCCGCCCGCACCGAGGATAGCGACCCGCCGAAACGACCGATGGGCGTGCGGACATAGGCACAGATGAAGGCTTCGCTCATGTCGTCGTTGCTCTGCTTGCTGTCTGTTCGGGTCGGGAGGACGGCCGGAAGCCGCCCTCAGATATCGAAGAAGACCGTCTCGTTCTCGCCCTGCAGGCGGATGTCGAAGGTATAGACCGGCATGCCGTCCTCGTCGTCGCCGCGCGTCGCGATCAGCGTCGGCACGCGCAGGCGGTGCTCGATGCGGGCGAGAAGTGGATCGGCCGCATTGGCCTGTTCCTCATCGCCGAAATAGAGCCGCGTATGCAGGCCGATATTGATGCCGCGCGCCACGATCCAGAAGGTGATGTGCGGCGCCATCGGGCGACCGTCGAAATAGGGGACGATGCCCGGCTTGATCGTCTCGAAGCGATAGACGCCGGTGTTGCCGTCGAGCGGCTGGCGGAACCAGCCGGGAAAATGCGGATCGGCCTCGCCCCGGCGCTCGCCGGAGCCGGGATAGAGCCCCTGCGCATCGGCCTGCCAGATCTCGATCAGCGCGTCCTTGATCGGCGCCCCCGTCCCGTCGAAGACGCGGCCGGTGACGACAATGCGCTCACCCTTCACCTCCGGCGACAGCGGCAGCGAGCCGAGATCATGCGGAAAGATGCCCTCGATGCCGGAGAAGTTCGGCGTCGCGCCGATATGGATGTAGGGCCCCGCCGTCTGCGACGGGCTTTCCTTGAGACGGCGCAGAGACTGGACCATCAGTTCCCCTCCATCCGGTTCTCGAACAGGGTCGAGCGCCGGCCACGCAGCACGATATCGAATTTGTAGGCCATCGTGTCCATCGGCAAGGTCGCCTCGCGGTCGAGCCCTGCGACGAGTTGCTCCACCGCCTCGCGGCTCGGGATGCCCATCACGATCGGGCACTGCCAGATCATCGGGTCGCCCTCGAAATACATCTGGGTGATCAGCCGCTGCGCGAAGGCATGGCCGAAAACCGAGAAATGGATGTGCGCCGGGCGCCAATCATTGACCCCGTTCGGCCAGGGATAGGGGCCGGGCTTGATGGTGCGGAACCAATAGCGGCCCTCGTCATCGGTGATGGTGCGCCCGCAGCCGCCGAAATTCGGGTCGATGGCGGCGAGATAGCTTTCCTTCTTGTGGCGGTAGCGGCCGCCGGCATTGGCCTGCCAGAACTCGACAAGCGCGCCGCGCACCGGCCTCGCATCCTCATCCAGCACCTGGCCGTGCACGATGATGCGCGGGCCGATCGGCTCACCGGTCTGGACGTAGTTGAGGATCAGGTCGTTATCGAGCGGCCCGAGCATGTTGTGGCCGAAGACCGGCCCGGTCATCTCGGAGAGCGTATTGCCGAGCGACAGCAGCGCGTTCTTCGGCGAGCGCAGCACGGAGGTCTTGTAATCGGGCGTGAAGGCCGGCGGGTGCCAGCTTCGATCACGCTGGTAGAACGAACCGCCCTGATGGCTCGAATTCTCGTTGCGCATTTGCGGCGCCTCCCTCCGTCGGAGCCTGTCTCGTCAAGCTGAAAGCCAGATTGCGACGAGATCGGCCCACTGTTCTTGATCTTGCTCAATTCAAGGCTTTGCCACGCCCAAGCTGCTGCTCACCGAACGGCCGGAGCGTGGCAGCCGGGCTCAGTCCGCCTTCTCGTTCTCCATCTCCGCATAGACCGCCTTGGCGATCTTGAAAGCGTGATTGGCAGCCGGCACGCCGGCATAGATCGCCACATGCAGCAGCGCTTCCTTGATGTCGTCCATGCTGGCGCCGGTATTGCGCGTGGCCCGGACATGCATCGCGACCTCGTCATGGTGGCCGAGCGCGGCGAGCAGAGCGATGGTCAGCATCGAGCGCTCGCGCTTGCTGATCCTGTCGCCCGACCAGACCGTACCCCAGGCGCTTTCCGTGATCAGCGTCTGGAAGTCTTCGGTGAAGGCGTCGGTATTGGCGACGGCGGCGTCGACATAGCGCTCGCCGAGCACTTTGCGGCGGGTCGCCATGCCCTGTTTGAAACGATCCGATACGTCAGCCACGTCCGTGCTTCTCCAGATGTCCGGTCACCAGCGCGAGCAGCCGGGCGGGCTGCTCCACCGGGGGAATGTGTCCGCAGCCCTCGATCAGCGCGAAGCCCGCGCCCGGAATGCGCTGCGCCATCGCCCGAACCAGATCGGGCGGCGTCGAGAGGTCGCCATCGCCGGCCACGGCCAGCGTCGGCACCGTGATAGCGCCTATGGCGGCGGTCAGATCGGCCTGGCTCAGCGCCTGGCAGGTCGCGATATAGCCATCGGCAGGCTGGCGGAGCAGCGCATTGCGCCAGCCGGCGAGATCATCCGGCCGCTCGGCATGGAAGGCAGGAGTGAACCAGCGCTCCATGACGGGATCGGCGATGGCGGCGAGTCCGCCTTGGCGGACCACCTCGATGCGCGCATTCCAGCTTTCGGCCGTACCGACCTTCGCGGCGGTATCGGCGAGCACCAGTGCCGAAAGGCGCTCCGGCGCCCGCACCGCCAGATCCTGCCCGATCAGCCCGCCGATCGAGAGACCGACCAGAGCGAAGCGCTCAAGCCCGATATGGTCGGCAAGCCCGATCAGGTCATCGGTGAAGTCGGCAATCGCATAAGGCCCCGGTGGTACGTCCGAGAGGCCATGGCCGCGCTTGTCATAGACGATGACGCGCCAGTCGCGAGACAACGCCGCGACGACCTCGTCCCAGATTCGGAAATCCGTGCCGAGCGAATTGACCAGCACAACGGCCGGCGCCGCGCGCGAGCCGCTGTCGCGCCAGTGCACGAGCTTGCCGTCGATGCGAGTGAAAGCCATGGAAGACGTCTTACCCCGAATACGAGGCCATCATGAGCGATTTGGATGCTCATGTTAAATGGCATTATCGCCAGTCAACATAACCCTGTGGTTATTTTAACTGGCGATCAAATGCTCCTCCGACTCCGTCTGGTTATGACTGGCGTCGTCGGCGCCCGCCGAGGCAGGCTGCGGCGCGAGCTGCGTGCCGCCGCAGACATGGATGACGTCGCCCGTGATGAAACTCGCGCGCGGCGAGGCCAGAAAGGCGATCGCGCCGGCGACATCCTCGGCGGTCCCGAGCCGGCCAAGCGGCGACATCTTGCGGAAGGAAGCGGCCAGCCCCGTGTTCTCCTTCACGATCTTGTCGTTGAAGGGGGTGTTGAGGAAGCTCGGCGCCACCGCGTTGACGCGGATATTGTCGGGGCCGAGCTGCACGGCGAGCACGCGGGTGAGACCGATTAGCCCCGATTTGCTGGAGGTATAGGCGACGCCGGTGCCGGCGAGATAGACCCGCGAGGCGACATTGACGATGCTGCCACCGCCGCTCCCCTTCATCAAGGGCTGCGCCGCCTGGGCGAGCAGCATCGGCACGGTCAGGTTGAGCGCGAGCACCGCGTTCCAGACCGACAGCTCGACGCTGTCGATGCGCGGAGCTCCGGTCATGCCGGCATTGTTGACGAGGCAGTCGAGCCGCCCGAAGCGCTCCGCCACGCTGTCGATCAGGCGTTGCGAAGCCCCCTCCTCCAGCAGATCGACAGGCTCGGCGACGGATTCGCCGCCATTGCGGCAGATCTCGTCGCAGATCGCTTGCGTCCGTTCGAGGGCGCGATCCGCCAGCACGACGCGAAAACCATCCTCGGCCAGCATCCGCGCGGCGGCGGCCCCGACGGCGCCGGCGCCGCCGGTGACAAGAGCAAGCTTCATCGCCGTACCTCTTATTTCTGCTGCCAGGGCATGAGCCGGCGCTGCAGCCATTGCAGCGCATAGGTCAGCAGCACGCCGAGGATCATGACGACGACGAGGCCGGCATACATCTTCTCGGGGTTGAGGACCTCCCAGTAATAGAAGGTCATGTAGCCGACGCCCTGCTTGGCGCGGACGAACTCGACCGAGATGATCACGATCATCGCCGTGCCCAGCGCGATGCGCAGGCCGGAGAAGATCACCGGCATGGCGCCGGGCAGGATGACGTGGCGCAGCATCGACCAGCCCTTGGCGCCGTAGTTCTTGCCCGCCATCAGGTAGACCTTGTCGATGCCGCGCACCGCCGCCATCGTGTTGATCGCCATCAGGATGAAGACGGACAGCGCCACCACGAGGATCTTCGGCGCCTCACCGAAGGGGTCGGCGAACATCAGCATCACGATCGGGAAGATCGCGATCTTGGGCAGCACATAGATCGCCGAGAGCGTCGTATCGAGCATCAGCCTGACCGTCTGGTTCAGGCCCATGACCACACCGAGCAAAACGCCCGGAATGGCGCCGAGCACGAAGCCGACGAGGACGCGCGCCACCGTCGCGAAGACATGGCTCTCGGCCACCAGCTTCCAGACGCCGGCCCAGCCCTCGCTATTGAAGGCTTCCGGCATCAACCAGGGCCGGCCGAGCAGGGTCGTGCCGGAGAAGCGATCGTAGCGGGTGCTCAGGTCCCAGAGCGCCGAACCGATCCGGCTCGGCGGCGGGAACCAGGTCGGGTTGATGAAGCCGCTATCGGCAGCGAGCTCCCAGAGCACCAGGACGAGGAGCGGAAAGCCCAGCGCCAGCGTGCGCTCATAGGCGCCCCTGCCCTTCACCGGCACCAGCCGGCCGATACGCTCGCAAGCCAGCACCAACAGGACGAAGCTCGCCCCGATCGCCGGCCAGGCAAAATCGCTCCACAGCCCGACGATCGCGAGCGCGGCATTGAGCGCCACGCCTGCGGCGAGCAGGAGAAGGATGGCGCGCGCATCGTTGTTGGCCGCCGGAGAGCCCTTCACAGGCGTCCGGTCGTCACTCGCCGTGATGCCTTCGGTGGATGCGATCGTCATGGCCGTGCCTCCATGGCGCGCGTCACCTCGGCGCTGAGCTTCTCCCAGATCTCGGCCCGGTATTCGGCAAAGCGCGGCGAGTTCTGCATCGCGATGGTGCGCGGGCGCGGCAGGTCGATCTTGAAGGTGGCGAGGTGCCGGCCGGGCTGGGCACTCATCAGGATGACGCGGTCGCCGAGCAGCACGGCCTCGTCGAGGCTATGGGTGATGTAGAGCACGGTCTTCCGGGTCTCTTCCCAGATCCGCAGCAGCTCCTCTTGGATGACGACGCGAGTCTGGGCATCGAGCGCGCCGAGCGGCTCGTCCATCAGCAGCACCTCGGGATCGTTGGCAAGCGCCCGGATGATGCTGACCCGCTGCTTCATGCCGCCCGAGATCTGGTGCGGGTAGTACTCGGAAAACTTGCCCAGGCCCACGCGGTCGAGCCAGTAGCGCGCGGTGTCGAGCCGTTCCTTGCGACCGATACCGCGCATCTGCGGGCCGAAGGCGACGTTCTCGATCAGCGTCTTCCAGGGAAAGATCGCGTATTCCTGGAAGACGACGCTGTTGAGCGGCTTAGCCCTCTCCTGGCCGGGACGGATGTCGATCGAGCCCAGCGAGATCGATTCCAGCCCCGCCACCATCCGCAGGAAGGTCGACTTGCCGCAGCCAGAGGGGCCGACGATGCAGACGAATTCGCCGTCGGCCACGTCGAGGGAGAAATCCTCCAGCGCGACCATGGTGCCGTCGGCCGTGGGATAGTGTTTGCTGACATTGCGCGCGCCGATCTTCGGCGCGGCGATGGCCTGCATGGCGGCGGCATTCATCGGCCGACCCTCCGGGCTCGTTGTTGTTGCATCGATCCTGTCCGAGAACCGCGGTTCAAACGGGCCGGCACGAGCCGGCCCGGCCGCCTCACTTGGCCGGAGCGGCCTTGCCGAGAATCTCGACGGCCTTGGCGACGAAACGGCCATCGATCACCTTCGCCATGTCGAGCGGCTTGTCGTATTCGGTGCGACCGTTCTCACGGTGCACGCGCTCGATATCGGCGAGGCCGTCGGTGGGGATCGCCATATTGGGATCGAAGATCACCGAGCCGCCGTTCTTGATCGCCTCGGGCGTCGAGGCGGTATATTTCAGGTAGCCGTCCATATTGGGCTGGGCGAGGAAGTCGGCGCCCTGCATCAGCCGCGCGGCTTCCGTCATCGCCAGCACGAAGCGTTCGGCCACCTCCGGCCGGTCCTTGATGAACTTGCCCGAGGCGACGAAGGCGACCGTCATCAGGCCGGGCGTGATGTCCTGCATCAGGAGCTTGCCGGTGCCCGCCTTCAGGATCTGGTCGGAATAGGGCGAGGAGGTCAGCACCGCATCGACCGACTTCGCTTCCATCGCCGCCGGCATGTCGGCATTGCCGACATTCAGGAGCTGCGCGTCGCGCAAGGTCAGCTTGGCGCTCTCCAGCGCCTTGCTGACGAAATACTCGCCGCCGCTGCCCGGCCCGCCGGCCGCCGCGATGCGCTTGCCCTTGAGGTCGGCGACCGACTTCACCGCGCCGGAATCGAGCAGGTCCTTGCGGACGATCAGCTTGGTCGGGCCGTCGGTCATCGGATCGAGCCCGCCCGGCGCGATCACGCGGATATCGAGGCCGCGATTCCACGCCGACCAGAGCGAGGCGACGATCGAGATGCCGCCGACATCGACGGAGCCCTTGTCGAGGAAGGCGATCGCCTCGGTGCCGGATTTGACGCTGTCGAGCTGGACGTTGAGCCCGTATTTCTTGAAGAGCCCGCGCGACTCCGCAACATAGGCGGTGGCGAACTTCATGATCGGGACATAGGCGACACGCACGGATTGGGGCGGGTCGAGCGGCTTCGGCGCGGGTGCCTGGGCCAAGGCCGGCGAGCCGGCGAAACCAAAGACCATGGCGACGCAGGCGCTACGCCAGCGAGCAAAACCTTCGAACATCCGTTCCTCCCTTTGGGGACGGCTGCCTGCCGCCTTCCCGTTCGTGTCACGTCTGCGGGCTTCTTCGGCCCGCTCATCCGCTTTCGTCAACCATCCTGAGCGGCGGAAGGCCGTCGTCTCCTAGCTTACAAGCTCCGACACCGCGCTGAGATAGGCTCCCTGAGCTGTAAGGCCCGCCTGCAATTCCGCGATCGGCACCTGCGCCGGCGTCACGCCCCGGTCGGCGGCGATGGCGGCGGCGACGCCCGCCGCATGGCCGGTCAGCCAGCATTGCGGGATCTCGCGCATGAAAGAATGGCTGGTGGCATCGCAGGAGAGATGCCGGCCAGGCGCCAGCAGACCGTCGATCTCGCGCGGCACGATGGAACCGTAGGGAACCGAGATGTTCGCGAATTTCGGTGCGAGCGAGGGCGAGACGCCGATCTCGTCCGGCGCCGTGCTGCCATCCCAGTTCTCGCGGGTGAGCTTGCCCAGCCCCTTGAGGCGCCGGCCGTGCCGGACGCCGAGCTGCGGCGCCGACAACATGATGAAGGCGTCCGAAAAGCCCGGGGCATGGGCGCGGTAGAAGGCGAGATGCTCCAGCATCAGCTGGTGGCTCCTGATCTCGACCTCGGAGAGGTCCTCGACCTTGAGCGCCGAATAGCCGGCAAGCCGCGGCCCCATGAAGACGGCGATATCGTCCCGCCACGACACCGAGGGCTTGTCGAAGAAGCGCATCGCCTCGCGACCCCGTGCCATGAATTGCGAGAACTGCTCCGGCATCTCGGCCCGGAAACGCAGGAAGGCCTTCATGTCGACGCCCGCAAACAGCCAGGAGGTGTTCATGCAGCCATGGATGTCGCGGATATCGACCTCGGTGTCGAAGCCGGAGCCGGCGCCGGCATAGAGATCGCCATCGCCCGTCGCGTCGATCGTCACCCGGGCGAGGATCGCGCGCCGGCCCTCCTTGCTCTCGAAGGTGCAACCGGCGACGCGCCGCCCTTCCATCAGCGGACTCGCACCCCAGGCATGGAAGATCGGATGCACGCCGGCCTCCAGCACCATGGCCAGCGATTCCGCCTTGAGCCATTCCGGATCCAGCGTCGGCGCATGAGTGACGGTGTTGTTGAACGCCGCGTTGCGCTGCCCCCAATAGGCGACGCGCTCCGGGTCATGCGAGCCCCATTCCTGCGGCTCCGGCCCGGCGATCTTGTCGCGGGTCAGGCGTGACAGCAATTCCTCGGCGAAACCGCGAATGACGTGCCGGCCCTGCCAGTCGCTCATCCGGTCGATCCAGATGACGAGGCCGCCGGTCGAAAGGCCGCCAAGATGGTTGTAGCGCTCCAGCAGCACCACATCGGCACCGCGCCGGGCGGCGGCAACGGCAGCCGCCGTGCCGGCAGGCCCGCCGCCGACGACCAGCACGTCGCATTCGGTATGAACAGGCAGTTCGCGCGCCGGCTCTGTGATCGTCTTGTTCGAGAGCCTGCGGCGCTCGAACTTCTCCGTATCGAAGGTCTCGGAGCGGAAGAACAGCCGTCCTCCCTCGCCTTCCATCGAACCCATGATGCGTTTCCTCGGGCTTCGAGGCCGGGCCTTTCCGCACCCGCTTGGGGCGTGAGGGAGGCTCGGCGGCAGTTTCTTGCAAGGAGGATAGTCAAGCCGAACAACGCTGTTCAAATGAATTTGGGAGGCCTATTCATGAGCAATATTGCTCAATCGGGAGCCACATGATGGACGTCGCCGGGCTCGAGGCTTTCATCCAGATTGCCGAATTCGGCAGCTTCCGGCGCGCCGCCGAAGCGATGCGCCTGTCGCAGACGGCACTCAGCCACCGCATCCGCAAGCTCGAGGAGGATGTCGGCGTCACGCTGTTCCAGCGCACGACGCGCAGCCTCGCCTTGACGCGAGCGGGACAGGCGTTCTTCCCGGAGGCGCGCGACGCGCTGCTGCGGCTCAGCAATCTCTACGACAATCTCAAGCGCGAGGGCCGGCAGTCGCAGGAGAAGGTCTCGGTCGGCTGCCTCGGCTCGCTCGGCGAGCATTTCCTGCCGGACGTCCTGCGCGAATTCCGCCAGCGCTACCCGCATGTCTCGGTGACGGTCTTCGACGAACCGGCCGCGGCTTTGCGCGAGCGCGTCTCCTCGGGCGAGGCCCAGTTCGCCCTGACCATCCTCGGCGCGCAGCTCTGGACCCAGAAGTCCCGCGCCCTGTTCGAGGAGGACTTCGTCGCGGCGGTGCCCGCCAGCCATCCGCTGGCGGAACGCGAGGCGCTGACCTGGGCAGATCTCGTCGGCTATCCGCTGGCCCGCGTCGCCACCACGACGAGCCACGGCTTCATGCTGAGCGAAAGCCTCGGCACCTTCGGCGAGAGGCTCGACTGGGCCTATGAGGTCCAGCGCGTCAACATGGCGGTCTGCTTCGTCGCCAACGGCATTGCCGTCACCGTGCTGCCGCGCCTGGCGATCCCGCCGAGCCCGAACCTGCGCATCCTGCCGATCACCGCGCCATCGATCCGGCGCACGGTCGGCATCATCGCGCGCGACGGCGTACCGCTGCCCCGCCCGGCGCAGCATCTGCAACGCATGCTGCTGCACGCAATCGCCCGCCATCCCAAGGGAATTCCCTCCGGTGAGGCTCAGGCCTCCGGTCGGGACAAGGCAACGACGCGGGGAAGCTCCTCCCTGTCGAGCAGATAGGCAAGGTCGTAGGCGGTCCAGCCCGCCCGCCCCGGCGCCAGCTCCTGCGCGTCGAGCACAGGCTCGAGCACGCCGGCGATATCCGCGAGCCGGTTCCGGTCGTAGCATTCGATCATGATCGCCCCGCCATCGGCATAAGCGGCAACGCCGGCCGCCGGCACCGTGAACGGCACGGGCGCGACCGCCGGGTCCTTCTGCAGGACATGGACCGCGCTCGCCGCCGTCTCGCGCAGGACATGGTCCGCGATCGCGCCCCAAGCGCCCTCAGTGGCTGAGACATCCGCGAAGGTCGTCGCCATCAGCGCGCTGCCGACGCCGCCGCCGCGGCTCAGTACCGCAAGATGGCCCACACGGAAAAAACCGCGGAAGGACGGGCGCATGCTGCGCGACCACGGCGTCGGGGTCTCCAGCAGCTTCCGATAGGGCGCGCTCGCCAGCACCGCGTTGTCTTCGAGCTCGTAGAGCGTCAGGAATTCCGGCAACGGCCCCTCGCCGCGATGATAGCGGCGGGCGCGCAGCATGCCGGGGATCGCGAGCCGCTCGGGAACATGCTCTCGCGTATGCCAGAGATCGTATTCCGCGCGCCGGTCCGGATCGACCCCATTCCAGAGCGAAAGCAGCCCGCGCCCTTTCAGCATCGTCCCGCCCCGCCTTGGCCAGCCCCGTCCGCGCCGATTCTCACGCCGGCTTCCTCTTCAAGCGGAAATCGTAGTGCAAGCTGTCATAGGGCCTGTCCATCGCCCTGCCGTCCGGAGCCTTGCCCGGTGGATGGGATGGGAATTCGCGGATCAGCGAATCCTTCACGCCGAACACCACGTCGGAATCGAGATAGCGATCCCCGGCGACGAAGACATGGGTGACGAGCGTGTCATGCCCGTCCGCATGGATCATGAAATGCACATGGGCCGGACGGTAGGGATGACGCGCCTGTGCCGCCAGCATCTCGCCGACCGGGCCGTCATGGGGAATGGGATAGGCCGCGGGCCTGATCGTCCAGAAATGGAACCGCCCTTGCGCGTCGGCGAGCAGGCGAGCCCGCATCGCCAGCCCGCCCAGCTCGTCCATCTGCTGCACGTCGTAATAGCCGTCCGCATCGGAATGCCAGACATCGACCGCAGCGCCCGCCAACGGCGTCCCGTCGGCGGAAGCCACCGTGCCCGAGACGAAAAGCGGCTCACCCTTGATCCCGTCCGAGATGTTCGAGCCCAGCGGAAACACCGACGGGTCCTGTACGTAGAACGGCCCCAGCACCGTGGTGTCGGTCGCGCCGTCCGCGTCGCGGTGATTGATCGCATCGACCAGCATCGAGACGCCGAGCGTATCCGAGAGCAGGATGAATTCCTGGCGCGTGTCGTCGCACATCTGTCCGGTGCGGGTCAGGAAGCCGATCGCCGCCTCCCACTCCGCCATGCTCGGCTCGACCTCCTTCACCAGGGCATGGAGATGGCGCACCAGCGCCAGCCCGATCTGGCGCGTGCGTGGATCGGGCGCTTGCGCGACGCGGTCGAGCACCGCTTGGGTGATCGAGTTCTCGTCGAAATTGCGCATGGCTTCCTCCTGCCTGCGATGCCTGCCGGGGCTCGCCCCGCTTCGCCGGATGCGCCGCGCCTCAGGCCGCGCGCGGCGCGGATTCGAGCGGCTTGCCCGCGAGCCAGGCCCGACCGCGCCGGTAGAGATCCTCGACGACCGGCCCGGTCAGTCCCGGCATGTCGGGCTTGACCTTGAAGCCCAATCCCGACTGCAGATAGGCGAGATGGCGATAGCCGACCGGGAAACTCTCGAGCCGCTCCCGATCCAGTTTGGGAGCCTGCGAAGGATCGACCGGATCGAGGCGATCCTTCTCGTAGATCGGCTGGCGCAGCACCAGCCCCCAGCTTCCGTCGCGCTTTTCCAGGAAATCGTAGAACCGGCCGGTGCAGACCACGTCGCAAATGACGCCGTCCACGCTGGCGCGCTGGTTGATCGTCATCTTGGTCTGGGCGATGGCGCGCTCGCCGGCAAGGTCGATCGCCGTCCCGCCGAGGAAATGCAGGATGCTGACGCCCTTCTCGAAGCCCTCGCGGCTGACCTTGATGAACTCGTCCGCCGTCCCCTGGAACCAGGTTGCCATCATCCGCCCGTCATCGTGCCAGACGCTGCGGAAGCGCTCCCAATCGCCGGCATCGCGCCAGACGGCCCAGTTCTCCACGAGATCGCGGATCAGCAGGCGCTCCCTCCATTTCTCGCTCATCCGATGCCTCCCATTGTACATTCGTTGGAAGTTTTCATATGAGAACGAGTTCATTATGTAAAGAAGGCATCGCGGCTCGCCGGGTCCGAACCGGGAAACAGGTTGAAACCACCCGGACGAAGCTCCACTATCGCACGGCGCTTCCACGGGCTGACCGAAGCATTTGAAGAAACCGGATAAATTCATGCAGCCGGCCGAGTCGGGCTCCGTCAAATCAGCCATGCGCGTGCTCGACCTGCTCGAGTATCTGCGTCGCTGGAACGCCGCCCAGACCCATACTCAGATCGCCGCCCAGCTCGCGATCCCCAAGAGTAGCCTGACGCAACTGCTCAAGACCTTGGTCAGTCGCGGCTATCTCGACTACGACCCGGCCAGCAAAGGCTATTTCCTCGGGCCGGCCATAGCGGCTTTGGGACAGCGCAGCGCCGAAACGCGGGACCTCGCCAGCGTCGCGGAAACCGTGCTCGCCGAAACCGCGCGGGCGACCAGCGAGACCTGCGCGCTCAACGTGCTGAAGGGCGACGTCTCCGAGGTCATGGCGACGGCGAGCGGCACACACCGGCTGCACTACCTCATGCGCGTCGGCGATACGGCGCCGCTCTATGCGACCTCGGGCGGCAAGGCGCTCCTCGCCCATCTGCCGGCGGAGATGCGCCAGGACTATCTCTCCCGCATCCGCCTCGAGGCGATCACGCCGCGCACGATCGGCAGCGTCGCGGCGCTCGAAGCGGAGATCGCGGAGATCCAGCGCAGCGGCATCGCCTTCGTGGTGGAGGAGTTCACGCCGGGCATCGCCGGCATGGCCCGACCGATCCTGAACCGCTCCGGTTTTCCGCTTGCGGCGGTCAACATCGCGCTGCCGATAGCGCGCTATGACGAGGCCCTGAAGCAGCGCTGCCTCAAGGCCTTGGACGCAGCCGTTGCGATGATCCGCGAACGGATCGGCATCGCCTGAAACAGGCGTGTGAGGTCGAGCCCTTCTCAGATCGGCTTGCCTTCGAGGAAGTCGAGCATCACCTCGCGCTGCGCCAGAAACATCCCGACGCCGGTCTGCGTGCGGCAACCGATGCGTCGAGCCGCCTCGAGCAAGGGCGAGACTTCCGGCACCGTGATGACATCGCCGACGAATGTCTCCGGCTTCAACCTGCTGACCTCGACCGGAAGCGGATCGCCCTGCTTCATCCCCATCGGGGTCGCGTTGGCGACGATGCCGAAACCGGTAGGATCGGCCGAGCCGGTCACCACCTTGCCGGGATGCATGCCGGACAATTTCGCGATCAATGCATCGCGCTTGGCCCCATCCATGTCGTGCACGGCGAGCTCGGCGACACCGGAATCGAGCAATTGCAGCCCGATGGCGCTGCCGGCCCCGCCGGCACCCACGAGCAGCGCGCGTTGCCCCCGCGGCTCGCAGCCCGTCTGCATCATGGCGCTGACGAAGCCCTGCCCGTCGGTCATGTCGCCATCCCAGGAGCCGTCGGCGTTACGCCGCACAACATTCGCCGAATCGAGCAGCCGCGCCCGCGCCGAGACCGAGCTGCAATGACGCCGCGCTGCGAATTTATGCGGCACGGTGGCGATGATGCCATCGACATTCCGGATCGGCCCCAGCGCCTCGATAAAGGCGTCGACATTCTCCGGCAGCACATGGATCGGCACGACGATGGCGTTGCGGCCACGCTCGACGAAACCCTTCGTCATGCCCGCCGGCGCCTTCACCTGCGCGATGGGGTGACCGATGATCACGAAAATCCGCGTCTCGCCGCTCAGCATCTCCAGCATCGCTTCCTCCGTCGCAGCGGCCATGGTGCCGCCTTTCGATTGATCGAATATATGAACTTATTTATAGATGAAAACAGTCAGCGGACCAGCGGCGCTTGAAACGGCTGCCGCCTTTTCTCCGAAAGCCAAGCCATGCTGTCGCTCGCGCATCTCACCTTCATGCAGGCCGGTCCGCTCGAGCTGATCTCGCTCGCCGAGGCCGGAGGGTTCGACGCGGTGGGGCTGCGCCTGATCGACCCCGCGCCCGAAGCCGCCTTCTTCCCGGTCGTCACCGATGCCGGGCTGCGCCGGCGGACCAAGGCGGCGCTGGAGGCGACGGGTCTCACGCTCCTCGATATCGAGGCGGTCTGGCTGTGGCCGCAGACGCAAGTCCCGAAGCTTCGTCCCGCGCTCGAGGCCGGGGCCGAACTCGGCGCCCGCAACCTGCTGGTCGCCGGCAACGACGCCGACCGGAACCGCATGACGGACCGCCTCGCCGAGCTCTGCGGCATGGCCCGCGAATACGGCATGGGTGTCGGCTTCGAGTTCATTCCCTATACCGCCCTGAATTCGCTCGCCTTTGCGCAGGAGATCCTGAAAGCGGCCGATCAGCCCAATGCCGGCCTGTTGATCGACGCCTTGCACCTCGCCCGCTCCGGCGGTTCCCCGGCCGACATCGCCGCGATCGATCCTGCACTGATCGCCTACGGCCATCTCTGCGATGCGCCCGCATCCTCCCCCGGCCTGGAGGGGCTACGGGCCGAAGCGCGCGGCGCAAGGCTCTATCCGGGCGATGGCGGCCTGCCTTTGGCGGACTTCCTGAACGCGTTGCCGGCGGACAAGCCGATCGCCCTCGAAGCGCCCAGCGCCGCCTACGGCCATGACGACAGCGAAAGGGCACGCCGCGCGGGCGCTGCCTGCCGCGCTGTGCTGGCGAGCATCGGCCGCGGCTGACTGAGGCGCCATCAGCAGGCCTGCCGCTTCTCGCTCGACCGCGCGGCGCGCCTGGCTGCAAAGCGCCGCGTGTGCTCGGCGGCGCTGGCGACCTTCTCCCGCAGCGTCAGGGCAGCCTCGCTCGCGACGGGCGTTTCCACCACCATCTGCAAGCCGTCCGGCAGGACGTCGAGGATGTCGCCGAGGGCGATGACACCCTCGCCGAGATGGAGACGCCCTCCCCGTGCCTCGGCCGGCAAGGCTTCGAGCGGCGGCGCAACCGGGCCGGCATCGCAAAGCTGGACATAGGCAATGCGTGCGGCGGGACAGGCGCCGAGCTGTTGCGGCGTGCCGCCGGTGCGGTGGAAATGCAGCACGTCCAGGATCACGCCGGCATTGGCCTTGCCCGCCGCCTCCAGCAGCGCGAGCGCGGCCGCCAGATCCGGGATGTCGCGATAGCGCATGAACTCGACACCGACATGCAGGCCGCAACGCGCGGCTTCCTCGCAAAGCCGGGAAAACAGATCGATCCGCTCAGCTTCCGACAGGAAGCTGTCATGGCCGATGATCTCGGTCCCGATCGCCGAGATATGGGTCGCGCCCAGCTCCGCACCGGTTTCGAGCGCGGGCACGAAGCTCGCTGCATCGATCCCGGGGCGCAGCACGAAGGCCTCGACATCGAAGACCCGGACACCGGTCGCCTTCGACGCAGCCTTGATCGCGCGGATGACCTCGGGTCGGCCGATGACCTCGCGAGCCAGCGGCTTGTTCATCGCCGAGCGCAGCACGAGCCCCGCAGCCCCGAAGCCGCTTTCACCAGCAGCCTCGATCAGGGCCACGGGATCGCCGCCGCCGACCGTCAGATTGGCGATGGAGAGGTCGTGCAGGTTCAGCGCGCATGTCATGGCGGATGTCCTGTTGCGGAGGAGTGGGGGTGATGCGCAGCGTTCCTTCCGACGAGGTAGCCGAAGGTCATGGCGGGGCCGAGATTGATGCCACCCGCCGGATAGGTTCCGCCCATCACGCTCGCCATGTCGGCTCCGACCGCGAAAAGGCCGGCAATCGGACGCCCCTGCGTATCCAGAACGTTGGCTTGTGCGTCGGTCTTCAGCCCGGCGAAGGTGCCGAGGCTGCCCGGCACGATTTTGACGGCATAGAAGGGGCCATGCTCGATCGGCGCGACCGCCGGATTGGGCTGGACCGCCGGATCGCCGCCCATCCGGTTATAGGGCGTCTCACCGCGGTGGAATTGCGGATCCCTGCCCTGAGCGGCTGCCGCATTGTAGCGCGCCACCGTCTCGACGAGCCCGTCCGGATCGATGCCGCAGATCCGCGCAAGCTCGGCCAGCGTCTTACCGCGCCTGAGATAGCCGCTGGCTAGATAAGGCGCGAGCGGCAGTGGCGCCGGCTTGGCGAAGCCGAGCCCATAGCGGCGCTGGAAGCGATGGTCGCAGATCAGCCAGGAAACCGGCTCCGCCCCGGCCGGGATCGCCTTCAGCAGGGCCTCGACATAGTCGTAATAGCTGTCGGCCTCGTTGACGAAGCGGCGCCCATCGACCGTCACCGCGATCAGCCCCGGCTTGGCGCGCTCGACGAGATGCGGGAAATGCCCGAAGGAACCGTCCCTGCGCGGCACCAACGAGACCGGCGCCCAGGCGCAAGGCGCTGCAAGCCCGCCATCGACGAGGGCGCCGACGCTCTCGCCCAGGCGCAGCCCGTCGCCGGTGTTGCTGCGCGGTGCCGCCGACCAATGCGCCCGCCCGGTCGGATTGCGCGGCACCAGCTCCTTCAGGCGCTCATAGTCATGCGGAAAGCCGCCGCAAGCCAGCACGACGCCGGCGCGCGCGATGATCCGATGCTCCTGCCCGTCCCGGTCGACGACGGCCCCGATGACCGCCCCGTCATGGCTCAGCAAGCGACGGGCCGGCGCTTTCGCATGCAGATCGACGCCGAGATCGCTGGCGGATTTGAGCAGCCGCGCGACAAGCGCATTGCCGTTGACGAGCTGCATGCCGCGCCCGTGCCGCACGAGGTCGAGAGCATGCCGACCGATGCGGCGCGCGACATGGCGGAAGGACGTCCAGGATCGTGTCGCGTTGAGGAAATGGGCGAAATCGGCACCCGAGGCGATCCCCATGCCCAGCAGCGAGATTTCGGGCAGCGGCGGCCGCAGCTTTGCGACCAGCGGTCCAAGCTCGCGCCCGTCGAACGGAGCCGCGCAGACCGAGCGCCCGCCCAGCCCGGCGCCGGGCGCGTTGCCATGCATGTCGGGGATCTTGTTGCCGTCGATGAACTGCACGGCGGTGTTCGCGCGAAAGAACGACACCATCTCGGGTGCCGCCGCCAGGAAAGCCTCGATCCGGGCCTCGTCGTAATGGTTGCCGAGTTCGTGCCGCAGATAGGTGCGAACCGCCTCCCCGTCCTCCTCGATCCCGGCCTCGCGGGCGAGTGGATTGCGCGGCACCCACATCCAGCCGCCGGACCAGGCTGTCGTGCCGCCGAAGACCGGCTCCTTCTCGACGACCACGACCTTCAGCCCGTGCCAGGCGGCGACGACGGCTGCCGAAAGACCGCCCGCCCCGGAGCCGATCACCAGCAGGTCGCAATGCTCTTCAGGACGGTTGCTCATATCCATCAGGGATCGGCCTTCGCCGGTGGAGGCGTGAGGTATCAGGCGCTGACCGTGGCCTGGACCGCGCGCAGCATCGCCTCTGTCTTCTCCCGCAGCATCCGTGCGCGTGGCACCGCCGGCATGGTCCTGGCGAGCTCGGCCATCGGAATCTCCACGCTGATCGGCAGGTCCTGAGGAATGGCGCGCAGCATGCCCGTGAGGTCGAGCCCGCCCTCGCCTGGCGGCAAACGTGCCTGCCGCGCCTGGTAGATCATCGTCTCGTGATCCTTCGGACGTTCGGCGGGCAGGTCGCAGATCTGGAAATAGCAATGCAGGTGCCTGGGCATCGCCGCCACGTCGGCGGCCGTTTCGCCGGAGCGGTCGACATGGATCGCATCGACGATGATGTGCCCGTTCGCCGGGTTGGTCGCCTCGACGATGCGCCGGGCGGCGGCGAGCGTCTTCACGCCGGTCCAGGGCATGTGCTCCAGCCCCATCCCGATGCCGAAGGGCGCGCCGAGTGCGCAGATCTCGGCGAACTTGTCGATCATGAAGGGCTCGTCCTCGACATCGCCGGCGACGAGCACGAACTTGCCGCCGAGCTTCGCGCCGGTCTCGATCACCGGCAGGAAATCGGTCAGGCGCGTGTCGCGGTTGATGCGCAGGATCTCGAAATCGAACAGCGCCACGCCGCTATCGGCGATACGCCGCTGCGTCTCACGGAACATCGGCGTATCGCCGATCATCGGGAACTGAGCCTCCTTGCCGGGCGCTGCCGGCGCAAGACGCAGGCTGGCATGGCTGTAGCCGGCCTCCGCCGCCGCGCTGAAGACGTCCGGCGGCGCGAGCTCCATGACAGTGAGATGGGCGAGCGAGATCAGGCGGTTCATGCCTTGCGGTCCTGATGGCGGTAATAGGCGATGGTGGCGGCGATGCCGTCCGACAGGCTGGTCTCGGGCAGCCCCGGGAGGAGCGAGGCGATGTCGTCCTTCGCGAGCTCGGGCGCGATCGGCATCGGCGCGCCACGCGCGCTGAGCTTTGCGCCCGGCACCTGCCGTGTGATCTCGGCGATGACCTCGTCGATGGTCACGGTCCTGCCGGCAAGGGTGAAGGCGTGGGCGCCCGGCGCATCGCTGAACAGCGCCGCCTCGAAGGCCGCCGCGACATCGTCGACATAAACGAGCCCGGACGGGCCGACATAGTCGATCTCATAGGGCACGGCCTGCACGGCGGCCCGGCAGGCCAGGGTCGGCCCGGCGCTGGCGCCCGCCTCGCCACGGCCCGGGCCGTAGACGATATAGGGGCGAAAGCCGACGCTCGGCATGGCGTGATCGGCCCAGTAAGCACGTGCGCTGCCCTCGCAGGCGAGCTTGAAGGCGCCGTAATGCGTCATCGGGAACGGGGTGCTGCCGCTGTCCGGGCCGAAGACGCCGGCCGAGCTGGCATAGACCACCCGCGCCATGCGCTGGCGCAGCGCCGCCTCGAAGACGTGGAGCGTGCCGATCAGGTTGATCTCCGCGCCCTTGACGGGATCGGCCCGGCAGGCCGGCGTCAGGATGCCGGCCATCGCGATGGCGCGGTCGCACCCCTCCGCCGCCTCATGGACGGCTGCGCCGTCGCGGACATCGCCGCGCCGCCATTCCACGCGGCCGGCAAGCTCGCCGAGGATGTTGCGCACAGCGCCGCTGTCCGAGGCGATATCGAGGACGCGCACGGCAACGCCGCGGGCCAGAAGGCGGCGAATGATCCAGGCGGAGATGAAGCCCGTGCCGCCGGTCATGAGCACACGCATGGCGCCGCCCCTCCTAGCTCAGCGGCGAGAAGGCGGTCGGCAGATAGATCGCCGAGCTCAGGCTGGTCAGATGCGCCGGCCCGCCCTTCGGCGGCCAGATGCCTCGCTCGACGGCCTCGGCCCGCTTGGCCATGCGGTCATCGAGCGAGGCGAAGGGCCAGATATGGAGGAAGCGCGGCAGCGCCCCGTCGAGCGCATACATCGCGCCGAGCAGCGGCGAGACCTTGGCGCGCTCGGGCACGGCCGCGCGCCACAAATCCATGGTCGGCTTGAGGCCGCCCGCCTTCACGCCGTAGATGCGGATCTCGTAGACCGGGCCGTGCTTTCCGGGCGCGAGCGGCGCCACGAAGTCGAAGGGGGCATAGGTCGTCGTCTCGACGTCCAGGAAATGCTCGGCCGCGCCGAACAGACTGCCTTCGACGACCTGCCGCGCGCGATCCTCCGCCAGAGCGCGGTCATCTTCATAGCCCTGCAGAATCAGGACCTGGTTCAGCGCGCCGATCTCGGCCGTGAAGCAGCCGAGGAGCTTGCCCGCAAATCCGTTGCCCGTGACGGCGACCTCGATCCCGGCGAGAACCTTCGGCAGCCCTCCAACCTCGGGCCTGATCCTGGTGACGGCATAGCGCATCGGCGTTCCTCCTGCTCGTTAGCGACAGGACATAGCCGCATCGCGTCATCAATGAAAGTTCATTCTGGAATTTCATTTCAGTTTTGAATATACGGCTCACCAGAGAACACCGACAAGAGCCGGGTAGCGGCGGCGTCGTGGTCGGCCGGCGGCGAAGGCCTCGCCGATGGCCGATCCGGCACCGCCAGGGAGAGGAAGCGAAGCGTGGCCGGATCACCCGATGGAATCGCCTCGGCAGCGGCGAAGGATGCGAATGTCTACGACCTGGTCGTGATCGGCGGCGGCGGCGCCGGCCTCACCGCGGCCCTGTTCGGCACGCTGCGCGGGGCGCGCGTGCTGCTGCTGGAGAGCACCGAACATGTCGGCGGCACCACCGCCTTCTCGGGCGGAACGATCTGGATTCCGAACACGTTTCACATGGCGGAGGTCGGAGCGCAGGACAGCGTCGAACAAGCCGAGACCTATCTCCATGCCGCGCTCGGCAACTACGCCGCCCCCGACATGATCCGCGCCTTTCTAGAGGCGGGCCCGCGCGCCGTCGAATTGCTCGACCGTGAGACGGATGTGAAGCTGCGGCCCTACCCGCTGCACCCGGACTACATCTCCGACCTGCCGGGGTCGACGATGAAGGGCCGCGCGCTGGAGCCCGTTCCCTTCGACGGCCGATTGCTTGGCGACAAGTTCGATCTGATCCGCCCGCCGATCCCGGAATTCACCATTCTCAACGGGCTGATGGTCGATCGCAACGACATCGCCCATCTGCTCAACCTGAAGAAATCCTGGGCTTCGTTCCGCTATTCGCTGGCACTCGTCGCCCGCTATGCGCGCGACCGGCTCAGCCGCAAGCGCGGCGCCCGGCTGACCATGGGCAACGCCCTGATCGGCCGGCTGCTGCACTCCTTCCTCCAGCGCGGCGGCACGGTCTGGACTGAAACCCAGGTCGACAGGCTGATCGAGGAGGACGGACGCATCGCCGGCGTCAGCCTCCTTCGCAATGGCGGGCGCCAGGACATCCATGCCGTGCACGGCGTCATCCTCGCCTCCGGTGGCTTCAACCGGAATCCCACCTTGCGCAAGGAGCTGGTGCCGGATGCCGAGATCCACACGCCGGGCGCGCCGGGGCACAAGGGCGCGGCGCTCGAACTCGCGCTGAACGCTGGCGCGCGCATGGGCGACCGCAATGTCGAGAACGTGTTCTGGGCGCCGGTCTCGATCCGTCAGCGGGCGGACGGCACCAAGGCCGTCTTCCCGCATTTCGTCTTCGACCGGGCCAAGCCGGGCACGATTATCGTCAACAAGGCCGGCAGGCGCTTCTTCAACGAAAGCACCTCCTATCACCTCACCGGCAAGGCGATGATCGAGGCGCACCGCAACGAGCCCAGCATTCCGGCCTTCCTGATCGCCGATCATCAGGCCATCAAGACCTACGGCCTCGGCATGGTCCGCCCCGGCGGCAGCGGCATGCCCTTCCTGCTCAAGGACGGCTATCTGGTGAAAGGCGAAACGCTGGCCGAGCTGGCAAGCAAGCTTGGTGTCAATGCGCCGCAACTGCAAAAGACCGTCGAGACCTTCAATGGGTATGCCGCGACCGGGATCGACCCGGATTTCGGCCGCGGGACCACCGCCTATCAGCGCAATCTCGGCGACCCGAAGCACGGCCCCAACCCGACCATGCGAGCGCTGGAGAACGGGCCATTCTACGCTGTGAAGCTCTATCCGGGCGATATCGGCGCCAGCGCCGGCCTGGTGACGGACGCCCACGCACGGGTGCTCGGCAAGGATGGGCCGATCGCCGGCCTCTACGCCATCGGCAACGACCAGAACTCGATCATGGCCGGCCTCTACCCGGCGCCGGGCATCACGCTCGGGCCGGCGATGACCTTCGCCTACATCGCGGTTCAGGACGCCCTCGCCGCCTGACCGGCTTCGCACCTCTGTCCCCGGATCGGAATTCACATGCTCGACAATTTCAGCGGCGCGACCCGCGTCTATTTCATCATCGGCCATCCGATTGCGCAGGTGAAATCGCCCTACGGCATGACCCGGCTGCTCGAGGAGAACGGCAAGGATGCCATCATGGTGCCGATCGACATCCTGCCCGAGGATGTCCCCGGCTTCGTCACGCTGGCCGGTCGCCTACCCAATTGCGACGGCATCTGCATCACGGTGCCGCATAAATTCGCGGTGGTCCCGCATTGCCGTACGATGACGAAGACGACGCAGGTGCTCGGCTCCGCCAATGTCATGCGGCGCAACCCGGACGGTTCCTGGCATGGCGACATGTTCGACGGCCCCGGCCATGTCGGCGCGATGCGAAAGAACGGCGCCGAGCTCGACGGCAAGCGCGCCTTGCTGATCGGCGCAGGCGGGGCCGGCAGTGCGATCGGGCTTGCGCTGCTCGATGCCGGCGCCCGCGAACTCGCCATCCACGACACCGACGCCTCACGCCGCGACACGCTGATCGCAAAACTGAACGGGGCTCATCCCGGCAAGGTCACGATCGGCTCCCCCGACCCCACTGGCTTTGACACCGTCTCCAACGCTTCGCCGGCCGGGATGAAACCGGACGACGCCCTGCCCTTCGACATGACGCGGCTGAGCCCCGCGACCTTCATCAGCGATGTCGTGACCAAGCCGGCGCTCACGCCGCTGATCGAGACGGCGCGCCGGATCGGCTGCAAGACCTCGACCGGCATCGAGATGTTCGAATCCGAGGCTGCGCTGATGCTCCACTTCTGGCTTGAAACCGCAAACTAGCGCGAGCCGCGGATTTCAGGGAAACGCCGCAGGCTCCGGCGCTTCAGACGAAGATGTTCGGGCGCGGCTCGCCCGGCTTCTCGACCGGCAGGCGCACCGTCGGGCCGAGCTGGCCGAGCTCCCGGGCGGCCGCCACCAGCAGAGGCGCGAGCTGCTGCATGCGCTCCTCGGTCAGCCGGATGAACGGTCCGGCGATGCTGATCGTGCCGGTGACGCGACCGTCGAGCGAGGCACGGATCGGCGTGGCGATGGCGTTCATCCATTGCGAGAATGTCTGCTGGGTGACGGCGTAGCCGAGCAATCGCGCCTCGCGCAGCCGCCTGCGGACCGCCTGTGCCGTCTGCGGCGCGTTCGGCCCGTATTCCTCGCGCGAGCCGTAGCCCTGCTTCTCGATCAGCGCGATGGCCTCCTCGTCCGATTTGGTCGAAAGCCATGCCAGCCCCGAAGAAGAGCAGGACAGCCTCGCTTCCTGTCCGGCGTCGGGATCGTAGCGCAGCCCGCCGCGCGCGCCTTGCGCCTTGGCGACGAAGATCAGCCGGTCCTCGTCCAGAATCGTGACCCGGACGAGCTCGCCGCAGTCCTGCGCCAGCCGGTCGAGCACCGGCTGCATCAGATCGGTGATGCCGTGCGCCTGCAAATAGCGCAATCCGAGAGAGGCGACCTTCGCCGTCAGGACGTAGGAACCGAAATCGCGCTCCTGCCGGACATAGCCCTCCTCGACCAGGCTCGCCAGAAGGCGATGGGTCGCGCTGCGCGGGATCTTGATGGCGTCGGCGACCTCGTAGAACGGCATGCCGCCCGGATGGTTGGAAAGGATTTCCAGGATCCGCAGGGTGCGTTTGAGAATGCCATCTGGCCCCGCCCCTTTTTCTTTTGTCCTGGGCATCATTGTCTCCGACAGCGTTGAAGGGTCACGATAGAGGAGGCCGGGCTCTCTTCACAAATGCCCGGCCGGGCCACTCACCGCCACCCCATCGGCAAGAACGCCCTAACATCTTGTAAAAGATCGAATTTTTTATTGACCGGAGCACCACTTGAAGACCGGTATCACAAACTGGACTTTTATTCCAGTTTACGATACCGCTACCGCGAGCGACCCGAAAGACGGCGCCCCAAGAAGACACCCGGAGGAGACCTGATGACCCAACGCAACGGGAATGGCGGAAGGGGAGCCGGCACCTCGCGCCGTTCGCTCCTTCTCGGAGCCGGCGGCCTCGCCGCGACGCAATTGGCGAGCAGCAAGCTCGGCATGCCCTATATCGGCAATGCCGCCGCGGCCGAGCCGATCCGGATCGGGATGATCTGGGCCAAGACCGGCGCCATCGTCGACCAGTCGACCTTCCTCGCGCAGGGCGGTCTTTTCGCAGCCGAGCAGCGCAACAACCAACTCCTCGGCCGGCCGCTCGAGATCATCTGGCTCGACGAGCCGAACCCGCAAGGCGCCCAGCTCAACGCCCAGCGGCTGATCGACGAGCACAAGGTCTGCGCGCTCATCGGCGGCGCCCAGAGCTCCTTCGCGCTGGCGATCTCCGCCGTCGCCAAGAAGGCCAAGATTCCCTATGTCGCAGCCAACGCCGCCGCGCTCGATCTCACCGGCAAGCTTTGCAACAAATACACCTTCCGGCTGCAACCGCCCGTCGACGTCCACACCAAGGTCCTGGCCCCCTATTGCATGGGCCTCGGCAAGCGCTGGTACACGCTGACGGCGGCTTACGCCTTCGGCCAGGACATCAAGGCGAGCTTCACCGACTTCAACGCCAAGAACGGCGGTACCATCGTCGGCGCCGACGAGGTGCCGGTCGGCACGCCCGACTACTCGTCCTTCATCCTCAAGATCCGGGCCGCCAAGCCCGACGTCGTCGTCGGCGGCCTTTCCGCCAGCGACTTGACCACCTTCCTGAAGCAGTGGAACGAGCTCGGCATGAAGGGCAAGATTCCCTTCGCCGAAATCTCGATCGGCAACACCGATATCTGGGGCGTCGGCCCGGACGCCGCGACCGGCATCTACACCATGGTCTGGTACTACAAGAACCCGGCCAACACCGAGGACGACAAGGCCTTCACCGACGCCTACATGAAGAAATTCAACCAGCCGCCGCCGGACAAGGCCTGGATGGGCTGGTTCGGCATGCGTTCCCTGCTGGAATCGATCGAGCTCGCGAAGTCGACCGAGCCGGCCGCGATCGTCAAGGCCCTGGAAACCTGGCACGTGAAGGACGGCGACCTCGACGTCAGCTATCGCGACTTCGACCATCAGATGAAGCGGCGCACGATCATCTGCAAGGTCAAGGACAAGATCACCGACAAGTGGGACTATGTCGACGTGCTCGAGAACGCGCCCAAGACAGTCGCCGAGATCGACGCGGCCTTCGGATCGGCGGCCGACAGCGCCTGCAAGATGGATAGCCTCTAGAGCCGGAACCTGAATCCGTCTCTCACCAAGGAGTCAGAGCAGGATTCTCGCGAAAAACCGGTTCCCGCTTTTTCGCATCCTGCTCCAAGGCGCCGTCGCCCAGCCGCGGCAACCCGGCGAAACCGCGGCTCTCGCGACCCTCTCATTCCGCGCCACGTCTTTGACGTGGCGCCTTCCCCGCCCGGCAGCCCGATCCGTGCCGGCGCGGGAGGGGCCATGCCATGCTCGACATGATCATCTCCCAGGCGGTGAACGGCCTCATCCTGGGCTTTCTTTACGTTCTCATCGCGATCGGCCTGTCGATCATCTTCGGCATGCTGGGTATCGTGAACTTCGCCCACGGCTCGTTCTTCGCCATCGGCGCCTATCTCGCTTTGGTGCTCGCCCGCGATTTCGGCTGGCCCGCCGCCCTGCTCTCGCCGCTCATCGTGGGCGCCATCGGCATGGTCGTCGAGATGACGTTGATCCGGCAGCTCTACGGCAAGGAGCCGCTGCTCGGCCTGATCCTGACCTTCGCGCTCGCCCTGCTG
Organism: Allobosea sp. UNC402CLCol; assembly: GCF_000745475.1. Classification (GTDB taxonomy): domain Bacteria; phylum Pseudomonadota; class Alphaproteobacteria; order Rhizobiales; family Beijerinckiaceae; genus Allobosea; species Allobosea spartocytisi. The sequence goes on along the minus strand of NZ_JQJJ01000014.1, from coordinate 168,180 downwards.
GCCGAAGCGATCCTGCGGCTCATCTTCGGCGGCGCCCCGGTTCCGTTCAGCCCGCCGGCCATCCTCTCCGGCTTCGTCGAATACGGACCGATCCTGATCACGAAATACCGCATGACGGTGTTGATCGTGACGGTGCTGGCGCTGATCAGCTTCTGGGCCTTCCTGCGCTTCACGCCCTTCGGGCGGATCATCCGCGCCGGCTCGCGCGATGCCGAAATGGTCGGCCTGCTCGGCATCAACCTGCCGATCGTGCTTTCCGGCGTCTTCGGCATCGGCTGCTTGCTGGCGGGGCTGGCCGGCATGCTGGCCGGGCCGCTCTGGACGGTCATCCCCAGCATGGCCTCAGGCGCCATCATGCCCGCCTTCGTCATCGTCACCATCGGCGGGCTCGGCTCCTATTCCGGCGCGATCATCGCCGGCCTCCTCGTCGGCATCACCACGGCCATGACCATCCAGTTCGCCCCGGTCTGGTCAGGCGCGGCGATGTACGTGCTGATGGCCGCCATCCTGCTCATCCGTCCGCGCGGCCTGTTCGGCGAGCGCTGGGAGAGGTTCGAATGAGACTCCGCCCCATCCTGACCAGCCCGATCCTCTGGATAGCGATCGTCTTCGCAGGGCTCACCCTGGCTTGGATGGCCCAGGGCGCCCCAGTCAACCTGATCACCCAGATCGCGATCTACACGCTCTATGGCGCCGGCGTGAACCTGCTCGTCGGCTATACCGGGCTGGTGCCTTTCGGAGCCTCCGTCTTCTTCGGCTGCGCCAGCTACTTCGCCGCCCTGCTGCTTCTCGGGCCGGTCAAGCAGGACATCGCGGCCCTGCTCCTCTCCGTGCTGCTTTCGATGGCGCTGGCAGCCGTGCTCGGCGCGCTGATCCTGCGCCGGCGCGGCCTCTATTTTTCGCTGCTGACGCTCGCCTGCTCGCAGATCGCCTTCGAGGTCGCCTATAAATGGACGGCCGTGACCGGCGGCGAGAACGGCCTTCAGGGCGTGCCCCGCACCAGCTTCCACACCGAGATGCAGTTCCATCTCTTCGCGCTCGCCACGGTGCTGCTCGCCATGTGGTTCCTCTGGCGGCTGGTCCATGCGCCGTTCGGCCGCGTCCTGCAGGCCGTCCGCGACAACGAGCAGAGGGCCAGCAGCCTCGGCTACAACACCTATCTGGTGAAGCTCCTCGCCTTCGTCATGATGGCCGGCCTCGTCGGTTATGCCGGCTCCCTGCTGACGCTGATGCTGCAAGGCGTCTATGCCAACAATCTCGGCTGGCAGCGCGCCGGCGACTCGCTGCTGATGACCGTGCTCGGCGGCGTGCATCATTTCCTCGGGCCGCTCTGGGGCGCGATCGCCTTCATCGTCCTGGAGAACCGGCTTTCCGCCATCACCGAGAATTGGTGGCTGATCTTCGCGCCGATCATCATCGTCTTCGCGCTCTTCTCCCCCGAGGGCATTCAGGGACTGGTGCAGCGCCTGCGCCGCAACGAGCGCTGGACGCTGACCCGCAACACCATCCCGCCGCGCCCCGCCGTGATCGAGCCCTATGAGAGCACGGCCCAGGCGATGGACCCCGACAAACCGGTGCTCGAAACGCGCAAGCTGAGCAAGAGCTTCGGCAGCCTGGTGACCGCCAAGGAGATCGACCTCGAGGTGCGCCCCTTCGTGCTGCACTCGATCATCGGCCCCAACGGCGCCGGCAAGACCACCTTCTACAACATGCTGACCGGCGTCCTGCCGCCGAGCGGGGGCACGATCCTGTTCGAGGGCAAGGACATCACGAAGCTGCCGATGTATGCCCGCGCCCGGCTCGGCATCAGCCGCTCCTTCCAGATCCTCTCGATCTTCCCGAACCTCTCGGTCTTCGAGAACGTCCGGGTCGCGGTTCAGGCGCAGCGGCACGGCGCGCTCGGCTTCTTCAGGGACGCCCACGACATCGCGCCGCTGAACGAGCGGACATGGTCGATCCTCGATGCGGTGGGGCTCGCAGACCGGGCGGCGGACCCGTGCATGAACCTGCCGCACGGCGCCAAGCGCCTGCTCGAGATCGCCGTCACGCTCGCGATCGATTCCAAGCTGCTCCTGCTCGACGAGCCGCTCGCCGGGCTGGCCGAGGCCGACCGGCAGATCGTCGCGGAGCTGATCCGCAACCTGTCGAAGAAGCACGCCGTGCTCCTGATTGAGCACGATATCGACCGGGTTCTGGCGATTTCGGACCGCATCTCCGTCCTGCACCAGGGCCGGATGATCGCCGACGGAAAGCCCGCCGAGGTCGCGCGCAATCCGGAGGTGATCGCCGCCTATCTCGGCACAGCCAAGGGCGAGTCCAAGGCGCCGCCCGCGGTCGAGCGCGTGGCGCATGCCGCCGGCAAGCCGCTGCTGGAGGCCAGGGCGCTGGCGGTCGGTTATGGCGGCAGCACGGTGCTGAACGGGGTCGACATCACGGTCCATGAAGGCGAGGCGATCGCCCTGCTCGGCCGCAACGGCGTCGGCAAGACCACGCTGCTGCGGGCGCTGACCGGCACGTTGCCGCTGGACGCAGGCTCACTCAGCTTCGCGGGCACGGATATCGGCGCGCGCAAGCCCTATGAGATCAATCGGCTCGGCATCTCGCTGGTGCCGGAAGGGCGCCGGCTCTTTCCCAACCTGACGGTGGTCGAGAACCTGCAGATCGCCCAGCGCGCCGGGGGCTTGAGCATCGAGCAATGCTTCGAGCTCTTCCCGCGCCTGCGCGCCCGGCAGAAGGCCAAGGCCGAGAACCTCTCCGGCGGCGAACGCCAGATGGTCGCCATCGCCCGCGCCCTCGTCGTGCCGAGCAAGCTCGTCCTGCTCGACGAGCCTTTCGAGGGGCTCGCCCCCGCGGTCGTCGAGGAGGTGATGGCGGCGCTCGTCAAGCTGCGCGGCAAGGTCGCGATGGTCATCGTCGAGCATCATGCCGAGACCGTGCTGCCGATCGTCGACAAGGCGGTCGTGCTGGTCAACGGCCGCATCGCCTTCGCCGGCGACGCCGGCGATCTCGAGAAGGATCATGCCTTGCAGGCCAGGCTGCTCGGCGTGGTCCAGGCCGATGAATCCGTGGCGGCCTGAGGCGGCTACGCGGGAGAGGCCTCGGCCTCTCCCGGCATGAGGACCATGCCATGTTCAAACGCATGTCCATTCTCGAAAAGAGGCCCGGCGACGATCCGGCCTTCTTCTCGCAGCATTGGCGGGAGCGGCATGGGCCGCTGGTCGGCCGCCTCCCCGCCATCCGCAGCTATGTGCAGAACCATGTCGAGGCGGTGTACGAGCCTGCGCCTTTCCGCATCAGCGGCATCGTGGAGCTCGGGTTCGACGATGCCGCCGCCATGGAGAAGGCCTTCACCGCCGAGACGGTGCGGGCCGTCAGGGCCGACGAGCCGAATTTTCTCGGGAACACCACCGGCTACGTGATCGGAGCTTCGAGCATCCGCATGGCCGAGGAGCAAGGCAAGCTCATCGTCCTTGCGGCGCATGGCGGCGACCGGGCCGGGCTGGAGCCTATCGAGACCGCGTTGCGGCGGTTGCCGGGCTTTGTCCAGTCCATCCGGGACGATGTCGCCTCGACGATCCCGCGCCCTGGCTCCGAAGGGGCGAGCCAGCGGGTCGACAGCTTCTTCCATCTCTATTTCAGCGACGTCGCCGGCGCGGACCGAGCCGCGCTGCAGATCGCCGCAATGTCCGACGGGACGGCAAAGCTCGGTATCGTCCGGGTGCGGACGGTCAGGATCGTCTAGCGGCCGCTTAGGCTCCCTGTCCGGACCGCCCATGCAAGGGCCGTCGTGGGCTGCAATCGTTTCCCAACCTGCCATTCACAGATCACATCGGAGGACATCATGGCGCGCGCACGGATCGGAATCATCGGCCTCGGCACGATCGGAAAGACCCATCTTGCTGTGTTGCAGGAGACGGACAATGCCGAGGTCGTCGCCATCTCCGATCCCACGCCGGCCGCACGCGACCATGCGGCCAGCCGCAATGTCAAAGCGTATGACGACCATCGCGCGATGATCGAGGCCGAGCGCCTTGACGGCGTCGTCATCGCGACGCCCAACGACCAGCACGTGCCCATGGCGCTCGACTGCATCGCCCGCGACATCGCGGTTCTCGTCGAGAAGCCGATCGCCGAAAGCGTCGAGGCGGCGCGCCGGCTCTGCGATGCCGCCGAGGCGAAAAATGTCCCGGTGTTGGTCGGCCATCACCGCCGGCACAATCCGGCGGTCCGGGCGGTGCGCCAGGCCATAGCGGACGGCCTCATCGGCAAGCCGGCCATCGCCACCGTGATCTACACGCAGCTCAAGCCGGAGAGCTATTTCAACCTCGGCTGGCGCCGCGACACCGCGAGCGGCGGCCCGATCCTGATCAACCTGATCCACGAGATCGACCTGATCCGCTATGTCTTCGGTGAGATCGACAGCCTGCAGGCGCTGAGCTCTTCGACGGTACGCGGCTTCCCGGTGGAGGACACCGCCGCCGTATTGCTGCGCTTCCGCAACGGCGCGCTCGGCACGATCAGCCTCTCCGACACGGCGGCCTCGCCCTTCAGCTGGGATCTGGCCTCCGGTGAATTCGACCAGATGTCGGACACGGCGGACAAGCTGAAACGCCAGAAGGTTTCCTCCCATGTCTTCGCCGGCTCGGAAGGCTCGCTGACCCTGCCGGATGTCCGCCATTTCAGCTATCGCGGCGCGGGCGAGCCGGGTTGGCTCAGCGAATTGAGCGAGGACAAGCTCGCCCTCACCCCGGAAAGCGCCTATCGCCGGCAGGCCCGGCATTTCGCCGCCGTCTCCCTGCGCGTGGAAGAGCCGATCATCAGCGGCCGCGACGGCCTGCGCACGCTGGAGGCGACGCTCGCCGTCAAGGCGGCGTCCGAAAGCGGCAGCACGGTCCGGCTGCCAACATGACCGCGCGGCCGCCGGCCGGTATTTTCCGCAGAAAAGGATGGTAGCGGGCCCGGCGCGCCTTCAGCCGAGCCGCGCGACGTTCCGCAGATCCTCGGCCGTGGTCGATGGAAAACCGAAGAACTCCAGATAGGCGGGGATCTGCTCGAACAGCATGTCCTTGCCGACCTGGACCTCGCAGCCGCGCGCACGCGCCGCCGCGAGGAAGGGCGTGATCTCCTCGGCCATCACCACCTCGCCGACGAAGGTCGCGGGATCGAGCCGGGCGATGTCGAGCGGCAGCGGGTCGCCCGGTTTCATTCCGAGCGGCGTGGCGTTGACGACGATGTCGAAGCCGGCTGGGTCGTTGGAGGCCAAGGATACGCCGAGCGTGGGATAGTAGCGTCCAAGCCGCGCACCCAGCGCCTCGGCTGCGGCAGCGTTGATGTCATAGAGTCCGAGTTCGCTGACCCCGGCCTTGGCAAGGGACGCAGCGATCGCTGAGCCGACGCCGCCGGCGCCGAGCACCAGCGCCCGCTTGCCGGCGATGGCGCGCCCCTTGCGCAGCACCCCGCGCACGAAGCCTTCGCCGTCGAACATCTCGCCGGTCAGGCGGCCATCGGCCTCGCGACGCACGGCGTTGCAGGCGCCGGCGATCGCCGCCGTCGGCAGCAGGACGTCGACGAGCCCGGTCGTGGTGACCTTGTGCGGCATCGTCACCAGCGCGCCATGGGCATTCGAAAGCCGGAAGACCAGCTTCAGGAAGTCCGGATAGTCCTCGGCCCGACAGCCCATCGGCACGACGACGGCGTCGATCCCCTCGCGCTCGAAATAGGGGTTGTAGATCATCGGCGCCTTGAAGCTCTCGGTCGGGTAGCCGAGATGGGCGATGAGCCGTGTGGTTCCGGTGATCATGCTGCGCTCGCCGCCGGCTCGGTGAGGACGACGGTTTCGCCCGAGCGGGCCGCCCGCTTGACGGCGTCGATCACGGTGAGCGTGGCAAGGCCCTCGCGGCCCGAGGCGATCGGTGCGACGCCGTTGCGGATCACATCGCAGAAATGGCGGATCTGGCGCGCCAGCGGGTCGTCCGGAACGAAGGGAACGCGCTCGCGCACAAGCGGCTCCCACCAGCTCCGCTTGTCGCGGTTCGACCAGATTTCGAGCTGCGGGATGGTGAGCGAACCATGCGTCCCGCCGATCTGGTAGCAGGACTGGTCCTGCTGCGGATAGGCCGGGTTCTCTCCGGTCGTCAGCTCCCAGCTCCAGGGCGCGACGATGGTGTCGGAAACCGTGACGGTCGCGAGCACGCCATTGGCAAAGCGCAGCAGGATCGCAGCCGTCTCCTCGACCGCGTGCCCTCTCACCGCATTCGAGCTCAGCGCCTGCACGGAGACGACCTCGCCGCAGAGATGGCGGAAGAGATCGACGTCGTGGATGAGGTTGAGCAGGATCGGCCCTGCCCCCTCCTCGCGGCGCCAGCCGACCTCGAAATAGTCGTCCGGCTTCATCAGCCAGAAATGGCCCTGGATCGCGAGCACCCGGCCGAGCCGGCCGCTCTCGACGATCTCCTTCGCCTTGGCGATCATCGGATTGTAGCGGCGGTGATGACCGGTCAGCAGCGGTAAGCCAGCCCGCTCCGCGGCTGCGACGAGACGGGCCGCGCCGGCAAGATCGTCGGCCAGCGGCTTCTCGACGATGGCGGGGATGCCGGCCTCGATCGCTTCCAGCCCGTTCTCGACATGGAGCTGGTTCGGCGTCGCGATGATCACGCCCTCCGGCCTGTCCGCGGCAATCAGATCGCCGAGGCTGCGATGCCAGCGCGTGCCGAGGCGCTCGGCCAGATCGCGCCCGACCTCGGAGGGGTCGACGATGGCCGAAAGCAGCGCGCCCGGCTCCCGCGCGACATGCTCGGCATGACGTCGGCCGATCAGGCCGGCGCCCATGACTGCGAGTTTGACCGGTGCCATGCTCAATTCCGTTGGAATCCGTGCCTGCCCGCCATCACTTGGCTGCGTCGTCGATGAGCTTCGCGATGCGCCTCAAGCCCAGCTGGTAGCCCTGGGTGCCGAAGCCGGCGATCACGCCGTCGGAGCGCATCGAGACATAGGAATGGTGGCGGAAGGCCTCGCGCTTATGCACCTGCGAGATATGGCATTCGATCACCGGTCCCTCGAAGGTGTTGAGCGCATCGAGCAGCGCGACCGAAGTATGGGTGAAGGCGGCCGGGTTGATGACGATGCCGGCGCCGTCCTCGCGCGCCTCATGGATCCAGTCGATCAGCTCGTATTCGCGATTGGACTGGTGGAAGCGCAGTTCGAGCTTCAGCTCCTCCGCCAGCTTGCGGCAGTCGCGTTCGACATCAGCCAGCGTCTCGTGGCCGTAGATATGCGGCTGGCGCTTGCCGAGCAGGTTGAGGTTCGGTCCGTTGAGGACATAGACGAGACGGGACATCGATCGCGGTCCGTTGCTGGTTCTGAGAGGTTCAGTGCTTGTGCAGGATTTCGCCGAGGAATTGGCGCGTCCGTTCATGGCGCGGATTGCTGAAGAATTCCTGCGGCGGCGCTTCCTCGACGATCGCGCCCGAGGCCATGAAGATGACCCGGTTCGCCACCTGCCGGGCGAAACCCATCTCATGGGTGACGCAGATCATGGTCATGCCCTCTTCGGCGAGGCTGATCATGGTGTCGAGCACCTCCTTGACCATTTCGGGGTCGAGCGCCGAGGTTGGCTCGTCGAACAGCATGACCTTCGGCTTCATGCACAAGGCCCGCGCGATGGCGACGCGCTGCTGCTGGCCGCCCGAGAGCTGCGCCGGGTATTTCTCCGCCTGTTCGAGGATCTTGACGCGGCCGAGCAGCTTGCGGGCAGTGGCCTCGGCATCGGCCTTGCTCACGCCGAGCGAACGCATCGGCGCCAGCATGCAGTTCTGCAGCACGGTCATGTGCGGGAACAGGTTGAAGTGCTGGAAGACCATGCCGACCTCGCGGCGCACCGCGTCGATCGTCCTGGCATCGTCTCCGAGCCTGGTGCCGCCGACCCTGATCTCGCCCTTCTGGTAGCTCTCCAGATGGTTGATGCAGCGGATCAGCGTCGACTTGCCCGAGCCCGACGGCCCGCAAAGCACGATGCGCTCGCCTTTGCGGACCGCGAGGTTGATGTCGGTCAGGGCCTTGAAGTCGCCATACCATTTCTCGACATGCGCCATGGCGATCATGGCGTCCGTCGCGGCGGTGTTTTGCGCGGCAGGCTGGTTCATGGCCCTGTTCCCGATCAGTGCTGGTTCAGCTCGCGGTGAAGGTGATGCCTTCGAGGCTGTCCGGGAACTTGTGCACCGGCACCTTCATCCACTTGTCGTAGACCTTCTGCAGCTCGCCATTGGCCTTGATCTTGTCGATGAAGGTATTGATCGCCGCATTGATCTCCTTCTCGCCGAGACGGGTGCAGGCGCCGTTGTAGAGGTTCTGGAATTCGAGCTTGTTCTCGAACTCGCCCGGCCGGCCCTGCTCGATGCGCTGCATGTAGAAGATGTTGCCGCCGAGCGCCTGGACCTGGCCGGAGACCAGCGCCTGGATCGAGGGCGCATCGCCGTCATAGCGGCGAATGGTGGTGCCGGAGGGGGCATTCTTGGTGACCTGCGTGTCCTGCGCCGCGCCCTTGGCGACGCCGATGGTGTACTTCGCCATATCCTCGTTGGTGGTGATCTTGTCCTTCTTGGGGCCGATCAGCACGATGGTATTGGCGACGTAAGGCTTCGAGAACTGCACCGCCTTGGCACGCTCCGGCAGCATCGCCATGGTGGCGAAGAGCACGTCGACGCGGCCCGTCGTGAGCGCCGGGATGCGGTTGTTGACCTCGAGCGGCACGAACTCGACCTGCACGCCGAGTTCCTTGGCGAAGAGCGTCGCGATGTCGGCGTCGAGGCCGTCCTGCTTGCCGGCGCTGGTGACGAAGCCCCAGGGCGGGTTGTCGCCCTGGATGCCGACGATGATCTTGCCGCGGGCCTTGATCTCGGCCGGGGTGATGGCCTGGGCCGGGCTGCCGAGCAGCGCGGGCAGCGCGAGCGCAGCGGCACCGGCGGCAAGAATGCTGCGGCGTGTGGTCTTGGTCATGTTTCTCTCCCTCTGTCGTTGGTGGTTGGGCTTCTGCGGTGAACGTGTTGTCGGCCTCAGCGCGATGCGACGGCCATGCGGCGCTCCAGATGCGATCCGTAGAGCGAGAGCGGCCAGCAGATCAGGAAATACAGGATGCCGACGATCCCGAAGACCAGCAGCGGCTTGAAGGTCTGGTTGGAGATGATGTTGCCGGCCCGGGTCAGCTCGGTGAAGCCGACGATGGCGGCCAGCGACGTGCCCTTGATGAGCTGGACCAGGAAACCGACCGTCGCCGGCAGCGAGATGCGGATCGCCTGCGGCAGGATGACGTCCTTCATGCGCGAAACGTAATGCAGGCTGAGCGCCTTGGCGGCCTCGGTCTGCCCCTTCGGCACGGCCTCGATCGAGCCGCGCCAGATCTCGCCGAGATAGGCGCTGGCATGGAGCGTGAAGCCGATCGCGACCGCGACCCAGGCATCGAGCTTCAAGCCGACCAGGGCAAGCCCGTAATAGACCACGAAGAGCTGCATCAGGAGCGGCGTGCCCTGGAAGAGCGAGATGTAGCTCCTCGAACCCCGTTCGAGCGGAGCGATGCCGGAGGTGCGCAGCAGCGCGACCGCGAGCCCGAACACGCCGCCGCCGACGAAGCCGACGAGCGAGAGCAGCACGGTCCATTTGAGACCGGTGAGCAGGAAGAGGAATTCGTTCGATCCCATCGCGCCCTCACTTCACCGGATAGCTGAAGTAACGGGTCGAGATCGCGTCGAAGAAGCGCATCATCACCCAGGAGATCACGAGGTAGAACAGCGTGATCGTGCCGTAGACCTCGAAGGAGCGGAAACTGTCGGACTCGATCCGCTGCGCCACCGAGGTGAGCTCGTAAGCCGAGATCGCCGAGCAGATGCTGGTCGACAGGGTCAGCAGCACGAACTGGCTTGTCAGCGACGGGAAGATCGCCCTGAGCGCCGGCTTCAGCACGATCAGCCGGAAGACCTGCGCCTTGTGCAGCCCGAGCGCGAGACCCGCCTCGATCTGGCCCTTGCCGATCGACTGCACGCCGCCGCGGATGATCTCGATGGCATAGGCGCCCCCATTGAGGCCGAGCGCGATGATCGCCGTCGGCGTCGGATCGAGCCGGACGCCCGCCAGCGGCAGCGCGAAATAGATGAAGAAGATCTGCACCAGGAACGGCGTGTTCCGGACCAGCTCGACGAAGCCCTTGATCAGCCAACGCACGGGAGCGAAGCGGGAATCGCGCAGGATCACGCCGCCGACACCGATCACGATCGCCAGCGCCATGCCGCCCAGAGCGAGACCGAAGGTGCCGAGGCACGCCAGCAACAGGTCCGGCAGCCCCTCGATCACGGGCGTGAAGTCGAGCTTGTAGTTCATTCTCTCTCCCTGGGCGGCCGACCTTCTTTGGGTCGATCCGTGGCGTTTCCCTGACGGCGCCTCTTGTCGGGCACCGGACACCGCGCAGCTTGCACCATCGCAGCGAAGTGATAAATGTACCGGCTAGTTCAATTGGTCAAGCGCAATGTACCGCCCCGTTCATTTCATCGTGGCCGGCCTTCGCCGTCACGCTCGCTCGACAAGAGCGGCAGCGTGACGAGCCCGGTCATCACCACGCGCGAAAAGCGGCGCCAGGCCTCCTGGACCCAGGATCCCGAAGGGGTGCGCCGCAACATTCTCGAGGTCGCTCGCGCGGAATTCGTCGAGAACGGCCTAAGCGGCGCCAGGGTCGACGATATCGCGGCCAAGACCGCGACCAGCAAGCGGATGATCTACTATTACTTCGGCGACAAGGAGGGGCTCTACCGCGCCGTCCTCGAAACCATGTATGAAGGCATCCGCAGTTTCGAGCGCAGCCTCGATCTCGGCTCGCTGCCGCCGGTCGAGGCGATGGCGCGGCTGGCGGAAGCCACGTTCGACTACCATGTCGAAAACCCCGATTTCGTGCGCATGGTGATGGTCGAGAACGTGCATCATGCCCGGAATCTCAAGGCTTCGCGCACCATCGCCGGCCTGAACAGCTCCGTCGTCGAGGTGACCCGCAACATCTACGAGCGTGGTGTTGCGGCAGGGCTGTTCCAGCCCGGGCTGGAGCCGCTCGATATCTCCCTCACGATCAGCGCGCTCAGCATCTACAATGTCTCGCATCGGGCGACGGTCGGCCAAGTCTTCGGCTACGACATGTGCACGCCCGAGGCCCTTGCCCGGCGCCGCAGCATGACCGTGGCGGCCGTGCTGGGCATGCTGCGGCGCTGAGGCACCGGCGATCTGGCCGTCTTGCGGGCCCCTACTTCCGCTCGACGAGCCCCGCCATGGCCTGGATGGCGAGCGCGTAGCCGGCGACGCCCAGCCCGGCGATAACCGCCGTCGCGGTGCGAGACACCAGCGAGTTGTGATAGATCGCTTCCCGCGCATGGATGTTCGAGATGTGCAGCTCGATCTTGGGGCCGTCGAACATCTTGAGCGAATCGAGCAGCGCCACCGAGGTGAAGCTGTAGCCGGCCGGGTTGATGATGATGCCGCAGGCTTCCTGCCGGGCCTGATGCACGCTCTCGACCAGTTCGCCTTCGAAATTGGTCTGGCGAAAATCGACCTCGTAGCCCAGCGTGCGCGCCTTCTCCTCGCAAAGCTGCTTCACTTCGGCCAGCGTCGTCGTGCCGTAAATATGTGGCTCGCGCTGGCCGAGCAGATTCAGGTTCGGGCCGTTCAGGACGAAAATGGGCTTGCTCAACGCGGTCACTCCAAAGGTGCTATGGTCGCTATCCGCCCATACTGATCACGGCAGCGGGGGCGGAAGGAACAAGGTTCGGCATAGACTAAAGAATGAGGAGAGACGCGGTTTAGACCGGCGCGCAGATGATTCATCATGGTGGCAATCGGGCGGCTAGATCCGATCTAATCCATTAAATTGGGAGGATAGCGATGCACCTGACCCGTCGCGGGTTCACGACCGCTCTTGCCGGCACCATTGTGTCTCCGGCCGTCATACGCAGTGCCTACGCCCAGGGTGCCACCGTCAAGATCGGCATGGTCGTCCCGATGACAGGCGCGGCCGCCGAATCCGGCTCCTTCGCCCAGACCGGCGCCAAGATCGCGCTGGAGCAGGTCAACAAGGCCGGCGGCGTACTCGGCAAGCCGCTCGAGCTGATCTTCGAGGACGACCAGACCACCAACCCCGGTGCGGTGCTCGCCTTCTCCAAGCTCGCCAGCCAGCCCGACATCGTTGCGTTCCTCGGCTCGATCCGCTCGACGCAGATGCACGCCATGGCGCCCGACATGCTGAAGATCGGCAAGCCGGTCGGCTTCGGCGGCACCGACCCGAACCTGACCAAGCTCGGCAATCCCTGGCTCTTCCGCTTCCGCCCGAACGATTCCTATTCGGGCAAGGTGATCGCGCAATACGGCAGCAAGGAACTCGGCAAAAAGAAATGGGCGATCGTCCATTCGACCGATGCCTTCGGCACGGCCGGTGCCAAGGCGCTGACCGAGGCCCTGCCCGACAATGGCGCCACGCTCGCTCTCGACCAGGGCTATGCCAACCAGAGCCAGGACTTCACGCCGGTCGTGCTGGCGGTGCGGCAGTCCGGCGCCGATATCCTCGGCACCTATTTCACCTTCGAGACCGATCTCGGCATCTTCGCCCGGCAGCTACGCCAGCTCGGCGTCAACATCCCCTGGGTCGGCTCGCCGTCGATCGTCAACGTCTCGGCGTTGAAGCTCGCGGGACCGGCACTCTACAACACCTATGGCGTGGCCGACTACGCCGAGGATTCGAGCGACGCCTCGAAGGCCTTCGGCAAGGCCTATCGCGAGGTGCGCAAGGTCGCGCCGGACAACCAGTCGTCCTGGACCTTCGACGCCGTCACCTGCCTGGCGATGGCGATGAACAAGGCCGGCTCCACCGAGCCCAACAAGGTTCGCGAGGCGATGCTTGCCATCCGCGGCCACAAGGGCGCCGAGGGCGAATACAACTTCGACAAGAACGGTGACGGCCTGCACGGCTACAACATCGTCAAGAACGACAAGGGCGAGATCAAGTTCGACAAGCGGATCGACTTCACGCCGAATCTCGGCTGATCCGCAGGCAGCTCGGCTTCCCTGCTCCTGCCAGGAAGCCGGCCGCCAAGCAGGGCTCGGATCGCGAGCCCCGCTTGGCAACGCCCGACGCATCGCATGTCACGCCTTTCGCGGCGAACGGCCAGACCGTTCACCGCGGAGAACCGATCGCTTCAACGCCAGCGCGGTAGACAGATGGATCTCGTTCTTCAGCTTCTTTTCACCGGGATCGGCATCGGCTCGGTCTATGCGCTGGTCGCGCTGGGCTTCGTCCTGATCTTCCGGGCCACCAACGTCGTGAACTTCGCCCAGGGCGAGTTCTCCATGGTGGCGGCCTTCCTGATGGTGGTCTTCTCGGTCAAGATCGGCCTGCCCTACTGGCTCGCCTTCATCGTCTCATTGTTCGGCATGGCGGCGCTCGGCGCGGTCTTCAATCGCGCGGTCTACTATCCGCTGCGCCACCGCACCTATCTGCCGGTCATCATCTCGACCATCGGCGCCTCGATCTTCATGGCCAACACGACGCTGGCGATCCATGGGCCGGAGCCCGAGGTGCTGTCGGGCTGGTTCGACACGCCCGGCTTCATGCTCGGCCCGGTCTATCTCGACAACCAGTATCTGCTCATCATCGTCGTGACGGCGCTGCTGGTGGCGCTGCAATACTGGTTCTTCGAGCATACGCTGCTCGGCAAGAAGCTGCAGGCGACCTCGCAGGACAAGGAGATGGCCTCGCTGCTCGGCATCCCCGTGGCGGTGATGATCATGATCACCTTCATCTACTCGGCCGTGATCGGCGGCATCGCCGGCATTCTCGTGGCGCCCGTCCTCTTCGTCTCGATCGGCATGGGCGCGACCATCGCGCTGAAAGCCTTCGCCGCCACCATCATCGGCGGCTTCGGCGACGTGACCGGGGCGATCATCGGCGGGCTCGCGCTCGGCGTCATCGAGACCTTCGGGGCGGCCTACATCTCGGTGCCCTACAAGGACGGCTTCGCCTTCCTGGTCTTGATCGCCTTCCTGATCTTCCGGCCGCAGGGCATCTTCGGCGAGCGCGTGGCGGAAAAAGCATGAGCACGACCGAAACCACCGCGACCGCCGGCGATATCCGCCCCCGCCTGCGCTGGGGCGTCCCGGCCTATGTCCTGCTCGTCCTGGTCGCGATGACGCTCGCCATCGTCGTCCCCAAGACCGGCTATATCCTCAACATCTCGATGCAGGCGACCACCTACGCGGTCGCCGTGCTCGGCCTGACGATCGTGCTCGGGCTCTGCGGCCAGATCAATCTGGCCCAGGCCGCCTTCTTCGGGCTCGGCGCCTATGCGGTCGGCCTCGGCCAGACCGATTACGGCCTGAACTTCTGGGTTTGCCTCCTGATCGGCACGGGCATAGCCGCCGGCTTCGGCGCCCTGCTCGGCGCCTCGACGCTCAGGCTCGGCGGCCATTACCTCGCCATGGTGACGATCTCGTTCCAGCAGATCGTCACCCTCGTCCTGATCAACTGGATCCCCGTCACCAAGGGGCCCGACGGTGTCCGCGCCATCCCGCGCCCGCCTCTCTTCAGCGACGGCTCGGCCTATCTCGCGCTGTGCATCGCGGTGCTGGGCATCCTCGGCTATCTGGTCTGGCGCCTGCGCGACACGCGGCTGGGCCGCGCCATGCGGGCCGTGCGCGACAACGAGCTCGCCGCGGGCGTCGCCGGCATCGACGTCTACCGGACCAAGGTCACGGCCTTCGCGTTGTCCGCCGTCCTCGGCGGCATCGGCGGCGGCCTCTTCGCCGGCGGCTTCTCCTATGTCAGCCCGGACCAGTTCTCCTTCGCCGAATCGGTGGTGTTCCTCACCATGGTGCTGCTCGGCGGCGTCGCCTCGCCGATCGGCGCCGTCATCGGCACGGGGCTGCTGATCCTGATCCCGGAATGGCTGCGCTTCCTCAAGAGCATTCCCGGTCTCTATCTCGCCATCTACGGCGCGGCGGTGATCCTGATCGTGCTGTTCATGCCGGACGGCATCTGGGGCTATCTGCGCGGCCGGCTCGACCGCTTCAAGCGCGCCGTCCTCCCAGTCAGCTCCGGCCTGGCGCTTCCGCTGTCGGGCGGCGGCGAGGGCTCCGAGACCGTCCTGGCGGTGCGCGGCCTTTCCAAGCATTTCGGCGGGCTGAAGGCGGTCGACGAGGTCGATCTGACGATCAGGCGCGGCGGGGTCCATGCGCTGATCGGCCCCAACGGCTCAGGCAAGACCACGACGCTGAACGTCCTCTCCGGCCTCTACCGCGCCACGGCCGGGACCGTCACCCTCAACGGGCAGGACATCACCAACCTGCCGCCGCACGCCCGCACCAAGGCCGGGCTCGGCCGCACCTTCCAGAACATCCGCCTCTGGCGCTCGATGACGGCGCTGGAAAACGTCATGGTCGGTGCCGAACGGCCCGGAAACCCGGTCGCGAACGATCCTGCAGCCGTGGTGGCGCGGGCCCGGGCGGCTCTCGCCTTCGTCGACCTGGAAGACCGCGCCAATGAGGTGGTGGCGAGCTTCTCCTACGGCCATCAGCGCGCGGTCGAGATCGCCCGGGCGCTGGCCGGCGACCCCGTCCTGCTCCTGCTCGACGAGCCGGGCGCGGGCCTCAACTCTTCGGAGAAGGTGGAGCTGCGCAACCTGCTTAAACGCATCTCGGCGCGCGGCCTCACCATCATGATCATCGACCACGACATGACGCTGGTGAGCGAGGTCGCGCAGCACATCACCGTGCTGAACTTCGGCCGCCGCATCGCCGACGGCTATTCGGCCGACGTGCTCAAACACCCCGATGTGATCGCCGCCTATCTGGGGACGGGTCCCGATGTCGCTGCTTGAACTCAAATCGCTCGTCGTCCGCTACGGCGAAGTCGAAGCCGTCGACGGCGTCTCGCTCATCGTCGAGGCCGGCGAGGTCGTGACGCTGCTCGGCTCGAACGGAGCCGGCAAGTCGACCACCTTGCGCGCCATCTCGGGCCTCGCGAAGCCGGCCTCGGGCGACATCCTCTTCGAGGGCCAGTCGATCGTCGGGCTGAAGCCCGAGGAGATCGTCCGCCGCGGCATCGCCCATGTTCCGGAAGGCCGCCGCGTCTTTCCGGGCCTGAGCGTGCGCGAGAACATCATGCTCGGGGCTTCCAACCGGCGCGGCATGAAAACCGCCGAGATCAAGCGGGAGGCCGACGAGATGTTCGACCTCTTCCCCGACATCCGCCGCTTCTCCAATGCGCTCGGCTGGACGCTCTCGGGCGGTCAGCAGCAGATGGTGGCGGTCGCGCGCGGGCTGATGGCGAAGCCGCGCATCCTGCTGCTCGACGAGCCTTCGCTCGGCCTCGCCCCCGTCATCGTCCAGGCGGTCTTCGCGATCATCGCCGAGATCAGGCGGCGGGGCACGACCGTGCTGCTGGTCGAGCAGAACGCCCGGATGGGCCTCTCGGTCGCGGATCGCGGCTATGTGCTCGAAACCGGCAAGCTCGTGCTTTCGGGCACGCCGGACCAGCTCTGGTCGAACGAGGAAATCCGTGCCGCCTATCTCGGCGGACGAACGGCTGCGGCCTGAGTCCGGCCGCCACGTTCAGGGCCCTCAAGCCTCCGGATCACCGACTGATTCCGGTCAGACAATGTGCCGTCATTCCGGGCGCAGCGTAGTGGAGACCCGGAATCCATCGTCGAGCGCTGCGTTCCAGGATGGATTCCGGATCGGCGCCGCTGAAGCGGCTCGTCCCGAATGATGGGAGCTGCGCGACAAACGCTCCGTTATCTCCAAACAATCGCCCTCCCCGCCGGTCGACCGTCTGAACGCATAAGCGCTTGAGCGCGCAGCTCCTTCGCGCGCTCCCTCTCGTCGGAGCGCAGCTCATCCCGGCCGCTGCGATGCAGAGAGCCGAAATCCATCCTGAACCTTCCAGGCGCTCTGGCATGGATCCCGGGTCAAACCCGGGGATGACGACGTGGTTCTGCGCGCTTCTTCCAGCCAATAGCTCCACGCATGGACAGCTGCCGGACAGCCGGCCGGCGCATCGGCTTGCTGCGCGGTGGCATTTCCGCGCTTGACGCTTCATGGCCTCGCTTCGTATGATCCAAATAAGAAAACAATTGATCCATATATTGGACCATTCGATGACAGCAGCTCTCGCAGGCATTCTTCCCGTCCTGCCGACCCCCTTTGCCGCCAATGGCACGATCGACCCCGCAGCACTGGGGCGCGTGACCTCCTTCGCCCTCGGGGCCGGTGCGGCGGGCGTGGTGTTTCCGGGCTTCGCCAGCGAGGTCGACAATCTCTCGGCGGAAGAACGGGAGATCTTGCTCCGCGAAGTCGTCCGCACCGTCGCGGGGCGCGTGCCGGTGGTCGCGGGCGCGAGCGCGCCGTCTGCGGCGGAAGCCATCGGCTATGCCAGGCAGGCACAGGCGCTCGGCATCGGCCATGTCATGATCCAGGCGCCGAAATCCGTCGGCATCGATGGGGCAGCCGTGGCGGCGTTCTACCGCGAGATCGCGAATGCGGTGCCGGGGATCGAGATCGTCCTGCAGAACGCGCCCGCCCCGCGCGGCTCCGATCTCAAGCCCGACGTGCTGCTGGAGATCGTCCGCGGCAACCCGGCCATCACCTATCTCAAGGAAGAGACGATTCCCGCCGGGCCGGCGATCACGGCGATCTTGAAAGGCAAGCCAGCCCATCTGAAGGGCGTGATCGGCGGCGGCGGCGCCCGCTACATCATCGACGAATATGTCCGCGGCGCCTGCGGCGCGATGCCGGCGGCCGAATTCGCCGATATCCACGCGGCGCTCGACCGGGCTTTCCGCAGCGGGGCGGTCGAGACGGCTCGCAACCTCTATATGCGCACCCTGCCGCTGCTGCTGATCCAGGCCAATCTGCGCATGGCCTTCACCAAATACGTGTTGACCCGCCGCGGCATCCTGTCGAACCAGATCTGCCGAGCGCCGCTCCCGGCCATCGACGCGGTCGACCGGGCCGAGATCGACGCCTGGCTCGGACGGATCGCGGACCTGCTTGCTCCGGCGGCCTCGCTTCAGGCAGCGGAATAGCGCCATGGCTGAGCGTGTCGCCAAGGTCGATGTCTATACGCTGACCATCCCGCGCGAGACCGTCTATCTCGGCGATCCGCGCCCCGGCGAGAGCATCAACGAGAAGGGCTACATCGTCCGCAAGGGCAACCGCACGGTCTATCCGACGATGGACCGCACCGTCGTGGTCCGGCTGGAGACGAGCGGCGGCCTTGTCGGCTGGGGCGAGACCTACGGCATCGTCGCGCCGGGCGCCGCCATCGCGATCATCGACGATCTGCTCGGCCCTTACGTGATCGGCCGCTCGCCGCAGGACGTCGTCGTGATCCACGAAGACCTCTACGACCTGATGCGCGTGCGCGGCTATACCGGCGGCTTCTATCTCGACGCGCTCGCCGCCATCGACATCGCGCTCTGGGACCTGAATGCCCGCCTTGCCGACCGGCCGCTCGTCGCCATGCTCGGCGGAAGGCGGCATGAGCGGCTGCCGGCCTATATCTCGGGCCTGCCCAAGCGCACCCGGGCCGAGCGCGCCGATTTCGCCGCCGAATGGCAGGCGAAGGGCTTCGACAGCTTCAAATTCGCGGCGCCCGTCGCGGATGACGGCAATGTCGCGGAGATCGCGACTTTGCGCGAACGGCTCGGGCCCCAGGCCCGCATCGCCTGCGACATGCATTGGGTCCACACCGCCGAGGAGGCCGTCTCCGCCATCCGGGCGATGGAGCCGCACGGCCTCTGGTTCGCCGAGGCGCCGGTGAAGCCCGAGGATGTCGACGGCCTCGCCCATGTCGCCGCCCGCGTCTCGACGCCGGTCGCGGCCGGCGAGGAATGGCGCACGGTCTACGATCTCGTGCCACGGGTGGCGCGGCGGGCCTGCGCCATCGTCCAGCCGGAGATGGGCCACAAGGGCGTCACCGAGTTCATGCGCATCGGGCAATATGCCCAGGCGCACAATCTCGCAGTGATCCCGCACGCGACCATCGGCATGGGGCTGTTCATGGCGGCGAGCCTGCATGCGAGCGCCGCGCTCTCGGCGGTGAGCTGTCACGAATACCAGCACTCGATCTTCGAGCCGAACCGGCGCCTGCTGACCGGCGACATGGATTGCCGCGAAGGCTTCTACAGTCTGCCGACCGGGCCGGGGCTGGGCGTCGCGCCCTCCGAGGAGGCGTTGAATCTGCTTCGCAAGCACTGACCGTAACCGCCGGACAACACGGCAGAAAAACGAGAGGGAGAAACGTCATGAGGATGCTGGACTGGAAGCGGCTCGCCGCCGCCGGGCTCGTCACGCTCGGCACGATGACGGCCCTGCCCGCGCTCGCCCAGAACAAGGTGCTGAAATTCGTCTCCTGGCAGAAGGACGAGCGCGGCACCGGCGACTGGTGGGGCTCGGTCATCAAGGAATTCGAGGCGACCCATCCGGGCGTCAAGATCGAGTGGACCAAGGTCGAGCGCGGCGCCTTCGCCGACACGATGACGACGCTCTTCGCCGGCGGCCAGCCGCCGGACATCGTCCATCTCGCCTCCTTCGAGTTCCAGAAATTCGCCGCCAATGGCTGGCTGGAGCCGCTCGACCCCTACATCAAGAGCGCCAAGCTCGATCTCAAGGGCTGGGCCGGCCAGGACACCTGCACCTGGAACAAGCAGAATGTCTGCGTGATGATGCTCTATTTCGGGTACTTCATGGCCTATAACGAGGAGCTCCTGAAGAAGGAGGGGCTCGAGGTTCCGAAGAACTACGCGGAATTCCTCACCGCTGCCCGCAAGCTCACCAAGGACATCAACGGCGACGGCATCGTCGACCAGTTCGGCACCGGCCATGAGACCCGTGGCGGCGGCGGCCAGTACATGTCCGAGATGATGAACTACACGCTCGACGCCGGCGCGCGCTGGACCGACGAGAACGGCAAGGTCACGATCAACACGCCGCAGATGATCGAAGGCCTCACCCGCTGGAAGACCATCGTCAAGGAGAACCTGACGCCGCGCGACCTCGCCGCCGGCGAGGTCCGCCAGCTCTTCGCCGATGGCAAGATCGCACTGAAGATGGACGGCCCCTGGCTCTGGCCGATCATCCAGAAGGGCAAGGCCCGGGACCAGATCAAGCTGACCACGGTACCGTTCAACCCGCCGGTCGGCGGCTCCTCGAACGTGCTCGGCATCGCCTCCGAGATTTCGCCGGAGAACAAGAAGCTCGCCTGGGATTTCATCGCGATCGCGACCTCCGACAAGTTCCAGTCGAGCTATGCGACGCTCGGGGCCTCGCCGCCGCCGGACCCGCGTGCCGACACGACCGGTGCCAGCAAGGAGACGCCGCATTTCGACCTGCTGGTGAAGGCGACCAAGGCCGCCGCCGACGCCAAGGTCGACCGGATCCCCAAGGGGCTCGAGCTGCAGTTCAACGAGTTCGCCAAGATGGTCATGGAGGAGAGCCAGCGCATGATCATCCAGGATCTCGACCCCAAGGTCGTGGCCGCGACCATGCAGAAGAAGGCGGAGACGCTGCAGCAGCAGTGACAACCGTTCCCTTCTCCCCCTGCGGGAGAAGGTGGCTCGGCAAAGCCGAGACGGATGAGGGGTCGCGCCGCCTTGCGTCGTTAGCGCGCGTGCGAGGCACTCACGCCGGCAACGTCGAGAGACCCCTCGCCTCAACCCTCTCCCGCAAGGGGAGAGGGGGTCTGTCGCGGAACATGCTCCCTACCTGAAAGCCGACTCATGTCCCGATCAGCCTTTCTCGATCTCGCCCGCCCGAGCCGACGCCATTGGCTCGGCTACCTCCTGCTGTTGCCGGCGGTGCTGCTGATTGGGCTGATCATCGCCTATCCGCTCTTCGTCTCGGTCGATCTCTCCTTCCAGAATGTCGGCATCCCCCGGCTCGACCAGCCGCGGCGGCCCTTCACGACGATGAACTACGAGCGGCTCTTCACCTCGCCGGAATTCTGGAACGCGAGCTGGACGACGTTGAAGCTCGTCGTGATCGTTTCCTTCTTCTGCTTCCTGCTGGGCCTCGGCACGGCGCTGCTGGTCAACAACCGCTTCAAGGGCCAGTCGCTGGCGCGCCTGCTTGTCGCCCTGCCCTGGGCGGTGCCGGAAGTCGTGGCCGTCGTGGTCTTCGCCTGGATCTTCGATTCTTCCTTCGGCCTGATGAACTGGGTCTTCATCCGGCTCGGGCTCGTCGACACCACGATCAGCTGGTTCTCTTCGCCGGAGGCCGCCTTCGCCGTGGTCTGCGTCACCATGGTCTGGAAGGGCTACCCCTTCGTCTCGATCATGATGCTCGCCGGTTTGCAGTCGATCCCCGAGGATTTCTACAACGCGGCCCGCGTCGACGGCGCCAATGCCTGGCAGCGGCTGATCAACATCACCCTGCCCTCGCTGATGCCGGTGCTCGGCGTGACCCTGATCCTCGTCATGCTCTGGGTCTTCCGCGACTTCTCGATCATCTACGTCATGACCGGCGGCGGGCCGCTGAAGGCGACGCAGACGCTCTCGATCATGACCTACGAGCAGGCCTTCGGCTTCTTCAAGATGGGCTACGCCTCTGCGATCGGCGTGGTCACGCTGATCGTCTGCGTCATCGCGAGCCGGCTGCTGATGGGCCGGGCGCCCGAGAACATCTGAGGAGGCGCCGATGAAACGCAAGCTCCCCGCAGCCGCCCTGCTCTATGTGACGGTGATCGTCACCTGCGCGCTCCTGGTCTTCCCGATCTATTGGCTGATCGTCACCGCGCTGGCGACACCGGCCGAGCTCAGGGCGCTGCCGCCGACATTCTGGCCGACAGCCCCGCGCTGGGGCGTCTTCGCGGAGATCATCGAGCAGCGGCCGATCCTGCTCTGGCTCGGCAATTCCGTGCTGGCGGCGGCGGGCGCGGTGACCTTGTCGATGCTGGTCTCGGTGCTCGCCGGCTACAGCCTCTCGCGCTTCAAGGTGCGCGGCGGCCAGTCGCTCGGCCTCTTCATCCTCACCGCCAAGATGCTGCCGGCGACGCTGCTCGTCATCCCGCTCTTCGGCATTTTCCGGATGACGGGAATGATCGGCAGCCTGTGGTCGATCATCCTCGCCCACGCCACGCTGATCGTGCCCTTCACCACCTGGATGCTGAAGGGCTATTTCGACACGATCCCGCGCGAGCTGGAACAGGCGGCGATGGTCGATGGCTGCTCTCCGCTCGGCGCGATGGTCAGGGTCATCCTGCCCGTCTCGGCGCCGGGCCTGGCCGCAACGGCGCTCTACGGCTTCGTCCTGTCCTGGTCGGACTATGCCTATGCCCGCACCTTCCTGACCAATGCCCAGACCAACTGGACCGCCAATCTCGGCCTGACCACGATGAAGGGCGAGTATGTCTCGAACTGGGCCGATATCTCGGCAGCGGCGCTGATCGTCGCCCTGCCGGTCCTCCTGATCTACCTCTTCCTCGAACGCTACCTCGTCGGCGGGCTCACCGCCGGCGCGGAGAAGTGAGCTCACGCATGGCCGGCATCAGCATCGAACGAGTCACCAAATCCTACGGCCCGCTGCAGGTCCTGAAGGACTTTTCGCTTGAGATCACGGATGGCGAGTTCGTCGTCTTCGTCGGCCCCTCCGGCTGCGGCAAGTCGACCATGCTGAAGATCCTCGCGGGGCTGGAGGAGGCGACCTCGGGCACCGTCCGGATCGGCGGGCGCGACGTCACCGACCTCGCGCCGGGCGACCGCGACATCGCCATGGTCTTCCAGAACTACGCGCTCTATCCGCATCTGACCGTCGCGCGAAACATGGGCTTCGGCCTGAAGATGCGCGGCATGCCGGCGGCCGAGATCGAGCGACGGGTCAACGAGGCCGCGCAGATCCTCGGCGTCGCTCATCTGCTCGACCGCAAGCCGAAGGCGCTCTCCGGCGGGCAGCGCCAGCGCGTCGCGCTCGGCCGGGCCATCGTGCGCGAGCCGCAGGCCTTCCTGATGGACGAGCCGCTCTCCAATCTCGACGCGAAGCTGCGCGTCCACACCCGCGCCGAAATCTCGGCCCTTCACCAGCGCCTGAAGACCACGACGATCTACGTCACGCATGACCAGACCGAGGCGATGACCATGGCCGACCGCATCGTCATCATGCGCGACGGCGAAATCCAGCAGATCGCCGATCCCGACACGATGTTCCGCAAGCCCGCCAATCTCTTCGTCGCCGGCTTCATCGGCTCGCCGGGCATGAACTTCTTCCGCGCTGAGTTGACGGGCGCGCGCACGGCCCGGCTGCTCGGGCGCGAGATCGAACTGCCTCTGGCGAAGGCGCCCGGCACCCGCGAGCTGCTCGTCGGCCTCAGGCCCGAATATCTCAGCGCAGGCGCAACCGGCCCCGTCACCTTCGAGGCGACGCCACGGCTCGTCGAAAGCCTCGGCAGCGAGAAATACCTTTATCTCGACCTGGCCGAGGAGAACCGCACCTCTCTCAAGGATGCCGGCAGCGACGACCGCCGAGCGGACCAGTTCATCGCCCGCGTGATGGACGCCGACCATGTGACACAGGGACAGCCGGTCTCGCTCTCCTTCGATCCGGCGCGCCTGCATCTCTTCGATCCCCAGACGCATCTCGCCCTGAACTGAGGACAGCGTAGCCATGGCCATTCTCGTCACGGGCAGCGCCGGGCGCATCGGTTCCCGCGTCATCGACCGCCTCCTCGCCGAAGGGCAGACCGTCACCGGCTTCGACCTGCGCAGCGCGGGGCGCTCCCAGACCGGCTATCGCGAAATCGTCGGCGCCTTCGACGATCCGGCCGCGGCGCGCGAGGCGGTGAAGGATGCCGAGGCGATCCTGCATCTCGGCGCCTTCATGTCCTGGCTTACAGCCGATGCCGACAAGGTCTTCCGCGCCAATGTCGACGGCACGCGCATCCTCATGGGGGAAGCAGCCGGGGTGAAGCCCGCCCGCATCGTCTTCGCCAGCTCCGGCGAGGTCTATCCGGAGAATGTCCCGGACTACCTGCCGGTCGACGAGAACCATCCGCTCAAGCCGCGCTCGGCCTATGGTCTCTCCAAGCAGCTCGGCGAGGAGATCATCCGCCTCACCGAGCGCAGCGCCGGCATTCCGGCGACGATCCTGCGCTTCTCGCACACGCAGGACGCGGCCGAGCTGCTCGACGAGACGAGCTTCTTTTCTGGCCCCCGCTTCTTCCTGCAGCCGAAGATCCGTCAGCAGGAAGCCTTCGGCAACGCGACGGCGGTCGCCGCGCTGAAGGCGGCTGATGACGGCACGCCCGCGCTGGTGCTCTCCCGCAACGAGAACGGCCGGCCCTTCCGCATGCACATCACCGATTCCCGCGACATGGTCGACGGCATCCTGCTCGCGCTGAAGAGCGAGAAGGCGGCGGGGCGCACTTACAATCTCGGTGCCACCGCGCCCGTCGATTTCGCCGACGCCTTGCCGCTGATGGCGCAGGCGACGGGGCTGCCTCTGAAAACGGTCGACCTGCCCGGTTCCGGCGTGTTCTACGAAACCTCGAATGCCCGGATTCGGGCCGAATTGGGTTTCGAGCCGCAATGGACGATCGAGCGGATGATCGCGGAGGCCGCCGCAGCGCGCGTGGTCCGCACGAAGGTGGGTTGAGGATGCAGGAAGAGCGCGTCCTGCCCCCGAAAGAGCGCGACGTCCCGGTCGGCGCCGCCGCGCTGGCCAAGGGCCTCTATCTGCTCGAGGTCATCGGCGAGCACCCGACGCCGCCGCGCTTCAAGGATCTGCAGGCGGCGACCGGGCTCGCCAAGGGCACGCTCGCCCGCCTGCTCAACACGCTGCTGCTCTTCCGTTTGATCCGGCACGAGGACAGCGACAACACCTACCGGCTCGGCCACAGGCTGTTCGAGCTCGCCCATCGCGTCTGGGAATCCTTCGATCTGCGCGGCGCTGCCGCGCCCATGCTGGAGCGGCTGGCGGAGGAAACCCGCGAGACGGTCGCGCTCTGCGCCATCGATGGCGGCGAGGTGCTCTATATCGACCAGCGCAGCCGCGGCGGCGCCTTCGGCTTCCGCATCGAGGCGGGACGCCGTGCGCCTCTGCATTGCACGGCCGGCGGCAAGGCGCTGCTCGCCTTCGCGGCCCCCCATGAACGCCGGGCGTTGCTCGATGCGATCACGCTCGAATCGTACACTCCTGCGACCATCACCACGGAGGACGCGCTCCTCGCTGATCTCGCTCTCGCACAGGTGCGCGGCTACTCCGTTTCGCAGGAAGAGCATCTGCCAGGAGTGTCCTCCGCGGCGGCGCCGATCTTCGACCATACCGGGCGAGCGGTGGCCGCCATCGGCGTGTTCGGCCCTTCGACGCGGCTGTCGAACGATCGCCTCCACACGACAGGCCGCGACTTGATGGCCGCCGCGCGCCAGATCTCCGGCAATGTCGGTGCGGTTCCGCCCAACAGCATCGCGCCGCCCTCACCCGCCCACCGGCAAAGCGAGAGCGACGCCGAATGCGTGCTGCCCTGGGGCGCGCATCTGGCGGAAGGCCCGCTCTGGTCGGCCGCCGAGCAGCGCCTCTACTGGGTCGATATCCTCGCCCCGGCGGTCCACCGCTTCGACCCGGCGACGCGGACCAATCAGGAGGTCAAGCTGCCGCGCCTCGTCTCCGCCGTTATCGAGAGGCGGCAGGGCGGGCTCGTGGCGCTGACGCAGGAAGGGCTGGAAAGCTTCGATTTCGCCAGCGGCGCCTTGTCGCCCCTCGTCGACCCGGAAAACGACCTGCCTGACAACCGCTTCAACGACGGCAAATGCGACCGGCAGGGCCGGCTCTGGGCGGGATCGATGAGCCTCGATGCGAGCAAGCCGACCGGCTCGCTTTATCGAATCAACGGCGATCTGAGCTGGGAGCGGGCCGATGGCGGCTTCCGCGTCGCCAACGGCCTCGACTGGAGCCCCGACAGCCGCACCTTCTACTTCACCGACAGCGCGCCCGGCCGCATCTACGCCTATGACTTCGACATGGCCTCGGGGGCCGTCTCCAGGCGCCGCATCTTTGCCGAGATCGACCCGGCTGAAGGCCGTCCGGACGGCCTCGCCGTGGACAGCGAAGGCTTCATCTGGTGCGCGCTCTGGGACGGCTGGTGCGTGCGCCGCTTCACCCCGGATGGCCGCCGCGATCGCGATATCCGCCTGCCGGTACCGCGCCCGACCAGCCTCGCCTTCGGCGGCGCCGATCTTTCGACCCTCTTCATCACCACGGCCCGCATTCGCCTGCCCTCCCGCGTGCTGGCGGAAGCGCCCTTCTCCGGCGGCCTCTTCGCTGCGCCCGCGCCGGTCCCCGGCCTGCCCTCGACGAGCTTCGCGGGATGACGGTCGAAGCCACCTATCCGGACCTCAAGGGCCGCACCGCCCTCGTCACCGGCGGGGCCGACGGGATCGGCCGAGCCACCGTCATCGCACTGGCCCGCCAGGGAGTCCGCGTCGGCTTCATCGACATCGCGATCGATGCCGGCCGGGCGCTCGAAACCGAATTGCGAGCAACATGCGCCGATGTGGCCTTCGCCTGCGCCGATCTGCGCGACATCGAGGCTGCCCTGGCCGCCGTCGATGTCCTCGAGGCGAGGCTCGGTCCCGCTGCGATCCTCGTCAACAATGCCGGCCATGACGAGCGGCATGCCTTCGCTGCCGTGACGCCGGAGTACTGGGACGACCGTTTCGCCGTGAACCTGCGGCCCATGATGTTCCTCGCCCAGAAGCTCGCGCCCGGCATGGCGGCACTGGGTGGCGGCGCGATCGTCAATCTGAGCTCGACCTCCTGGATGAAGCGCTCGGCCGATCTCATCGCCTACACCACCGCGAAATCGGCGGTCATCGGCCTCACCCGCTCATTGGCGCGCGAACTCGGCAAGGACCGCATCCGCGTCAACTGCGTCACGCCCGGCTGGGTGATGACGCCGCGCCAGCGCGCCGAGCGCCTGACGCCCGAGCGCTGGGCCGAGGCCCAGGAGCAGCAGGCGATCAAGGGCGCGATCGAGCCCGAGGATATTGCCGCGATGATCCTGTTCCTCGCCTCCAATGCCTCGCGCATGTGCACCGGCCAGAACTTCATCGTCGACGCAGGGAGCGTCTGACAACGACGCGCCGAAGCTGCATGCCGCCGCACCCCGGCCATGCCCCGACCGAGCTTGAGCGCCCTGCCGGCCCATCCTAGTCTGAGTGTGCCGGCTGTCGTCGGCTGCTCGCGCCTCGCCTTCTGGCCGGCGCTTCCCCCGAGTTCCAGGCGCATTCTCATGGCTACCTCCGACGCATTGGCCGCGGTCTTCGATCATATCGAGGCGAACCGGACCGCCTTCCTCGACCGCTTGATCGACTATCTGCGCCACCCCAGCATCAGCGCCGAGAACATCGGCATCACCGAGGTCGGCAATCTGCTGCTGGGCATGCTGACGAAAATCGGCCTCGAAACCAGCCTCGTGCCGACCGAAGGCCATCCGATGGTGGTCGCGCGCTGGGAGAAGGCGCCGGGCAAGCCGACCGTGCTGCTTTACGGCCATTACGATGTGCAGCCGGCCGACCCGCTCGACAAATGGCTTTCGCCGCCCTTCGAGCCGACGATCCGAGACGGGCGCCTCTATGCCCGCGGCGTCGGCGACAACAAGGGCCAGCACTTCGCCCAGATCCTCGCGATCGAATCCCATCTCAAGGTCCATGGCGAGCTGCCCTGCAACGTCATCCTGCTGCTGGAGGGCGAGGAGGAGATCGGCAGTCCGAACATCGCCGGCTTCGCGCGCGCCAACAGGCATCTGCTGAAGGCCGACCTCTCCGTCACCGCTGACGGCCCGCGCCATGCCAGCGGCAAGCCGAGCATCAAGTTCGGCTCCCGTGGCGTCGTCTCCTTCGAGCTGCGCTGCCGCCATGCCAGCCGCGACGTCCATTCCGGCAATTTCGGCGGCGTCGTGCCGAACCCGATCTGGACGCTCGTCCACCTGCTGTCCACGATGAAGAACGCCAATGGCGAGATCACCATCGAGGGGCTGCATGACGATGTGCTGCCGCCGACGCCGGAGGATATCGAGGCGATCAAGCGCCTGCCGCTCGACATCGAGGCCTTCAAGCAGGGCTTGAGCCTCACCCGGCTCGACGCGCCGCTCGACCGCCCCTTCTACGACCGCCTCTGCTTCCAGCCGACGCTGACGATCAACGGCTTCCATGGCGGCTATGGCGGGCCGGGTACCAAGACCGTGCTGCCGAACGAGGCGCTGGTGAAGTGCGATATCCGCCTCGTCGAGGCACAGGATCCCGAAGACATCCTGCGCAAGGTCAAGGCGCATGTGGAGAAGCATGCGCCCGAGGTTGAGTTCATCGCCGAGGAGATGGGCATGCAGCCCTCGAAGACGCAGATCGCCTCGGCCTATACCGCGCCGCTGCGCCGTGCCTTCGTCGCCGCCCATGGCGAGGAGCCGCTGCTGATCCCGGCCGGCTTCGGCAGCCTGCCGAACTACGTCTTCACCAAGATCCTCGGCATCCCGGCCTATGTCACGCCCTACGCCAACCATGACGAGGCCAATCACGCCCCGAACGAGAACATGACCTTGGACTGCTTCTACAGCGGCTTGCGGACGGGTGCTGCGCTGCTGCACGAGCTTGGGCAGATGCCAAGCCGGGATTAAGCGCCAGCCCAAATTTCCACGTCATTCCGGACAAGCCGCGAAGCGGCGCCGATCCGGAATCCATCATAGGCCTCCGCGCTCTGCGATGGATTCCGGGTCAAGCCCGGAATGACGGCGTGTTTCCGAACCACCCTGGAAGCACCTCGAACCTATGAGGCAGACGGCTCCTCTTCCGCACGCCTGCGCAAGACGTAAAGCCCAGCCCAGGCGCTCATCCCCGCGAGGCAGAACCAGGTCAGCGCATAAATCAGATGCGTGTTGCGGAAGCTGACCACCGTCAGCCCGCCCAATGGCAGAGGGCCGGGCTCGGAGGCAGCATCCGCATCGACGAAGTAGGGTGCGACCTGGCCGAGTCCGCCTGCCCCGGCAATCGCTGCGACATCGCGTGAATACCAGCGCCCGCCGGCGGGATCGTTGCTGCGCAGGAACCCGCCGCCCGGCTCGCTCAATCGCAGCAGCCCGACGAGATGCGTCTCGCCGCGCGCCGCCGCATCGCTGCGTTCTCCTGGCTCGCGCCGGTCTTCCGGCACGAAGCCGCGATTGACCAGGACCGTGAAGCCGCGCGCGCTGCGGAACGGCGCCAGAACCCAGAAGCCGGGCCCTTTCTCGGTCACGGCCTTCACCAGCGTCTCCGGCCCGGACAGATAGCGCCCTTCCAGCGCGACCCTCCGGTACTCGTCCCCGGCGATGCCGGCCCAATCCTCCGGACCCGGCGCAGGGGCCGGCGGTGCGTGGATGCGCGCATCGACGCGCGCGATCAGATCGAGCTTCCAGCTGCGTCGTTCGACCTGCCAGAGGCCGAGCCCTGCGAAGACGAGGGTGAGCAGGCCGATGAGGCCGAGAAGGGCAACCCGGCGTGCCGCCGATGGACGGCCGGTCTCGGCGCGCGCCGGGGCGGCCATGGCGACACCCTCACATCGGGTGGTCGCCGGGCGCCATCGGCATCATGTTGCTGTTGAGGTGGTACATCACCCACAGCGAGCCCGAGAGCGCGATCACCACGATGACGATGGTGAAGATCAACGCCATCATCGTCCAGCCGCCTTCCGAGCGCGAATTCATGTGCAGGAAGTAGACCATGTGGACGACGATCTGCACCGCCGCGAAGGCCATGACGACCAGCGCCGTCACGGTCGAGTTGCCGAGCACGTCGCCCATCACCAGCCAGAACGGGATCGCGGTCAGGATGGCCGCGAGGACGAAGCCGGTGAGATAGCCGCGCAGCGTCGCATGCGAGGCGCCGTGATCGTCATGGCCGGCGCCATGCGCTTCGGCGTGGGCTCCGGAGTGGTCCTGCGATCCGCTCATTTCAGCACGCCCATCAGATAGACGAAGGAGAAGACGCCGATCCAGACGACGTCGAGGAAGTGCCAGAACATGCTCAGGCACATCAGACGGCGGCGATTGGCCTCGATCAGGCCGCGCTGCGACACCTGCACCATCAGCACGGTGAGCCAGATCAGGCCGAAGGTGACGTGCAGCCCGTGCGTGCCCACCAGCGTGAAGAAGGAGGAGAGGAAGGCGCTGCGCATCGGCGTCGCGCCCTCCAGGATCATGTGGTGGAACTCGTAGAGCTCGATGCCGATGAAGGCGAGGCCGAACAGGCCGGTCACCGCAAGCCAGCCCTGCACCGCGGCCTGCCGCCCCTTGTCCATCGCCAGCATGGCGAAGCCGTAGGTGATCGAGGAGAGCAGCAGCATGGTGGTGTTGACCGCCACCAGCTTGAGGTCGAACAGGTCGGCGCCGGAAGGCCCAGCCGCATAGTTGCGCCCGAGCACGCCGAAGGTCGCGAAGAGGACTGCGAAAACCAGGCAGTCGCTCATCAGGTACATCCAGAAGCCGAGCATGGTCGAGCCGCCGGAGTGCTCGTGCTCGTCTTCCGTGACGTGGAAGACCGGGATGTCGGCCTTGTCGGTGTCCAGCGCTGTCGCCGTGGTCATCGTCATCCCTCAGGCCTGCCCGAGTTGCTCGGTGCGCGCATTCTCCTCGCGCAGGACCGCCTCGGCCGGGATGTGGAAGTCCCGGTTATAGTTGAAGGTATGGGCGATCGCCGTCGCGATCACCGCGATGAAGGCCAGCGCCGCCAGCCACCAGATGTACCAGACCAGCGCGAAGCCGCAGATCGTCGCGAAGGCGGAGATGATCAGGCCTGCGCCGGTGTTCTTCGGCATGTGGATCGGCTTGAAGCCGGTCAGCGGTCGCCGGTAGCCGCGCTTCTTCATGTCGGCCCAGGTGTCATGGTCGTGGATGACGGGCGTGAAGGCGAAATTATAGGCCGGCGGTGGCGAGGAGGTCGACCATTCCAGCGTACGCCCATCCCAGGGATCGCCGGTCGTGTCGCGCAACTGCTCGCGACGCAGGATGCTGACGCCGATCTGGATGAGGAAGCAGAGGATGCCGAGCGCGATCAGCACGGCGCCGAAGGCCGCGATCACGAACCAGATCTGCAGCGACGGATCCTCGAAATGGTTCACCCGACGGGTCACGCCCATCAGGCCGAGCACATAGAGCGGCATGAAGGCGACGTAGAAGCCGATCACCCAGAACCAGAAGGAGAGCCTGCCCCAGAACTCGTCGAGCTTGAAGCCGAAGGCCTTCGGGAACCAGTAGGTGATGCCGGCGAAGGCGCCGAAGACCACGCCGCCGATGATCACGTTGTGGAAATGCGCGATCAGGAACAGGCTGTTGTGCAAGATGAAATCGGCTGGCGGCACCGCCAGCATGACGCCGGTCATGCCGCCGATGACGAAGGTCAGCATGAAGGCGAGCAGCCACATCATCGGCAATTCGAAGCGGATGCGGCCGCGATACATCGTGAACAGCCAGTTGAAGATCTTCGCGCCCGTCGGGATCGAGATGATCATCGTCGTGATGCCGAAGAAGGAGTTCACGCTGGCGCCCGAGCCCATCGTGAAGAAATGGTGCAGCCAGACGAGGTAGGACAGGATGGTGATGACCACCGTCGCATAGACCATCGAGGTATAGCCGAAGAGCCGCTTGCCGGAGAAGGTCGAGGCCACCTCCGAATAGACGCCGAAGACCGGCAGGATCAGGATGTAGACCTCCGGGTGCCCCCAGATCCAGATCAGGTTCACGTACATCATCGGGTTGCCGCCGAGATCGTTCGTGAAGAAGTTGGTGCCGACATAGCGGTCCAGCGTCAGCAGCGCGAGCGTGCCGGCCAGGATCGGAAAGCTCGCCACGATCAGCACGTTGGTGCACAGCGCCGTCCAGGTGAAGACGGGCATCTTCATCATGTCCATGCCGGGCGCGCGCATCTTCACGATCGTCGCGATCAGGTTGATGCCCGACAGCGTCGTGCCCACGCCCGCGATCTGGAGCGCCCAGAGGTAGTAGTCCATGCCCACCCCGGGCGAGTAGGCGGCCCCCGACAGCGGCGGATAGGCAAGCCAGCCGACCTTGGCGAACTCGCCGACGAAGAGCGAGGCCATGACCAGCACGACGCCGCCGACGGTCATCCAGAACGAGAAATTGTTGAGGAAGGGGAAGGCGACGTCGCGCGCGCCGATCTGCAGCGGCACGACATAGTTCATCAGCCCCGTGACCAGCGGCATCGCCACGAAGAAGATCATGATCACGCCATGCGCCGTGAAGATCT
Source organism: Allobosea sp. UNC402CLCol (assembly GCF_000745475.1). Lineage (GTDB taxonomy): Bacteria > Pseudomonadota > Alphaproteobacteria > Rhizobiales > Beijerinckiaceae > Allobosea > Allobosea spartocytisi. The sequence goes on along the minus strand of NZ_JQJJ01000014.1, from coordinate 135,889 downwards.
GGTCGTAGTGATGCGGAGGCAGATAGCCCTCGTTCGCGCCGAAGGCGATGGCCTGCTGCCCACGCATCATCAGCGCGTCGGCGAAGCCGCGCAGCAGCATGACGATGCCGAGCACCATATACATGATGCCGATCTTCTTGTGGTCGACGCTGGTGAACCACTCGTGCCAGAGATAGCCCCAGGCCTTCATCCGGGTGATGAGCGCGATGAGCGCGAGGCCGCCGATCACCACGCCAGCGAAGGTCGCGAGCAGGATGGGCTCATGATACGGGATCGCCTCGAGCGTGAAGCGTCCGAACACGAGCTTCCACCAGTCGGGATAGGAATTCATGGCTTCCTCGGATCGCTAGGCTTGGCCAGGCGGCCGTTCAATTGGCGGCTCAATTCGCGACTTGGGCTGTCACGCCGCCCTTGCCGTAGACATCGGCCGGCGTGCAGATCGCGGTGACGAAGGGCCGCGGCGGCAGGGGCGCGCCGCCCCGGCGCACCGACTTGTCGTATTCGAGCGCCATGACGGTGGAGATGCCCTCCTTGCCGCCGCCGCCCTTGGCATCCATCGCCATCATGTCGCGCATGCACATCTTGGCGCGGTCGACGCACATGTTGAGGATCGCGTCGTAGAGATCGGGCGCGACGCTGCCGAACTGGCGGGCCGGCTCACGCTCGCTCGGCCGCTCGAAGACGAGATATTCCTCGCGGCCGAGCTTGTCGCCCTTGTCGCGCGCAGCCTTCACCCAGTCCTCGAATCCGTTGCCTTCGACACCACGGAAGCGGAAGCGCATCCCGGAGAAGCCCTCCCCGCTATAGTTCGCCGAGAAGCCCTCGAAATCGCCGGCATGGTTGATGACGGCGTTGAGCTTGGTCTGCATGCCCGGCATCGCATAGATCTGGCCGGCGAGCGCGGGGATGAAGAGCGAGTTCATCACCGAGGAGGCGGTGATGCGGAATTCGATCGGCTGGTTCACCGGCGCCACCACCTCGTTGACCGAGGCGATGCCCTGCTGCGGGTAGAGGAACAGCCATTTCCAGTCGAGCGCCACGACCTGGATGACGAGCGGCTGCTTGCGTACCTGCGCCTCGCCGCCCTGCGGCGTCGCGATCGGCGCCGTCGCGCTGATGCGGTTGAGCGGGCGATAGGGATCGAGCAGATGCGTGCCCATCCAGGTCAGCGCGCCGAGAATGACGATGATCAGCAGCGGCACCGCCCAGATCACCACTTCGAGCGGCAGCGAGTGATTCCAGTCCGGATCGTACTCGGCCTTCGCCGAAGCGCGGTAGCGCCAGGCGAAGAACACCGTCAGCGCCATCACCGGCAGGATGACGGTCAGCATGAGCCCCGTCGAGATCAGCATGAGGTTGCGTTGCTGCAATGCAACATCACCGGAGGGCGACAACAGCACCGCCTGACAGCCCCCAAGCAGGGCGAAAAGCGGCAACAGCGCCAGAAAACGACGATTCATCAAGAGACCAAGCCCTCCGTGACCGGAAAGTCGCCGTCCTTCTATCGCATTCTATTGCACTGCACAGAGGACAGAATGTCCCATTGGCAGATGATCGGCGCTCCGCTTTTATCCGCCGCATCCATGGCGTCCGGAGCGGGGGAATGTTATCCCTTTTCCGCGCGAACGAGGAAGCCCCCGAATGAGCGCCCATGTGGCAAGCCCGGCATCGAGCCATCCGACCGACGAACATGGTCGCGATCACGTCACCCCGGGCGAGATCGCGCTCGGCGTCATCATCGGCCGGACATCGGAATATTTCGACTTCTTCGTCTTCGGGCTGGGCTGCGTGCTGGTCTTCCCCCAGCTGGTCTTTCCCTTCGCCGACCCGCTGACCGGAACGCTCTATTCCTTCGGCATCTTCGCCCTCGCCTTCCTGACGCGGCCGATCGGCTCCGTGCTGTTCATGTCGATCGATCGCGTCTATGGCCGCGCCACCAAGCTCACCGCCGCGCTGTTCCTGCTCGGCGGCTCGACGGCCGCGATCGCCTTCCTGCCGGGTTACGAGACCATCGGCATCTGGTCCGGCATCATCCTGGCGACCTTCCGCCTGCTCCAGGGCATCGCGCTCGGCGGCGCCTGGGACGGCCTGTCCTCGCTGCTTGCGCTCAACGCCCCGCAGAACCGGCGCGGCTGGTACGCGATGCTGCCGCAGCTCGGCGCACCCATCGGCTTCATTCTCGCCGCCGGGCTGTTCGCCTTCTTCGAGGGCTCGCTCTCGACCGAGGATTTCCTCGGCTGGGGCTGGCGCTATCCCTTCTTCGTCGCCCTGACGATCAACGTCGTCGCGCTGTTCGCTCGCTTGCGCATGGTCGCGACGCAGGAATTCGCGCAGCTCATGGAAACGCGCGAACTCATGCCCAGCCCGGTCATGCAGCTCGTCCGCAAGCGCGGCAGCACGCTGATCCTCGGCGCCTTCGTGCCACTGGCGAGCTTCGCGCTCTTCCACATCGTCACGATTTTTCCGGTGAGCTGGATCAACCTCTTCACCAACCGCTCGGTCTCGGAGTTCCTGATCGTGCAGGGCGCGGGCGCCGTGGTCTGCGCCGGGGCGATCATGACGTCGGGCCTGATCGCCGACCAGATCGGCCGGCGCCGGACGCTGATCCTCTCCGGCCTGATGATCGGCCTGTTCAGCCTGGGCAGCGTCATCGCTCCCCTGCTCTTCGGAGACAGCCAAGCCGGCCAGACGGTCTATGTCATCATCGGCTTCGGCCTGCTCGGCCTCTCCTACGGCCAAACCGCAGGCGCCGTCGCCTCGAGCTTCGGCCGGGAGTATCGCTACACCGGCGCGGCGCTGACCTCCGACCTCGCCTGGCTGATCGGCGCCGGCTTTGCGCCGCTCGTGGCGCTGACGCTCTCCAGCAAGCTCGGCCTCGCCTGGGTCGGGCTCTATCTGCTCTCGGGCGTGATCTGCACGCTCGTCGCGCTCTGGTTCGACCGGCGGCTGGAAGCCCGCTACGGCTGAACGAAGCGTCCTCCGCCGCGTGCCTCAGCGCCCCCGCCAGACCGGGGGACGCTTGGCGAGGAAGGCCTCCATGCCTTCCCGGAAATCCTCGCTCGTGTAGCAGAGCGTGACCAGGTCCTCGCCGGCGACAGCTTGCGCCGTGGCGGCCGTCAGCCGCCGCATCGCCTCCTTGGTCGCCCGCATGGTCAGCGGCGCATGCCCGGCGATGGTCGTGGCGAGTTCGGCCGCCCGCAGCATCAGCGCGGGATGATCCGGCAGCAATTCGCTGTAGAGCCCGGCCCGGCGCCCCTCCTCCGCCTCGACGAGCCGCGCCGTGAAGACGATGTCCTTGACCAGCGCCGGGCCGAGCAGGGCGAAGAGCCGGGCATAATTCGCCATCGACAGGCTGTTGCCGAGCGTGCGCGCGATCGGGAAGCCGAAGCGTGCCGTCACCGTCGCGATCCTGAGATCGCAGGCGAGCGCGATGGCCGCCCCACCGCCGGTGACGGCTCCGGAGATCGCCGCCAGCGTCGGCACGGCGCAGCGCTCGATGGCATCGATCACGCCTTCGATCCGCTCCTCATAGGCCAGCGCATCCGCCGCGCTCGCAAAGGAACGAAACTGCGCGATATCGGTGCCCGAGGCGAAAGCCTTGTCGCCGGCGCCGGTCACGATGATGACGCGCGGGTCGCCATGGGCCACCGGATCGCGGCAGATCTCGGCCAGCCGCTCATACATGGCGAAGGTCATGGCATTGCGCGCTTGCGGCCGGTTGAGCGTGATCGTCCCGATCCCGCCCTCTACCGCATAGAGAATGTCTTCGCTCACTCCGGCCTCCGTCAGATCACGCCCTCGGCCCGCAACCGCGCGAGCCCGGCTTCGTCATAGCCGAGTTCGGCCAGGACCTCGTCATTATGCTCCCCGGCGGCCGGCGTCGGCGTCGCCACCGTGGAGGGGGTGCGCGAGAGCGTCACCGGCTGGCCGACGACCCGGATATCCCCGAGCTGGGGGTGTTCCAGCAGCCTGGCGATGCCGAGATGGCGCACCTGCGGGTCGTCGAACATCTGGTCGACCGCATAGATCGGCCCGGCCGGCACGCCATGCGCCTCCATCGCGGCGAGCCAATCCGTGCTGCCGGCGGCGGCGAAGCGCTCCTCGATCATCCGTCGCAGCTCCGGGCGCTGGTCGAAGCGCTTTTCCATGCTGTCGAAGCGGGGATCGCTGCCCCATTCCGGCCGCTCGACAGCCCGGCAGAAGGAGCGCCATTGCTCCTCCCCGCCGACGCCGAGATTGATGGCGCCGTCGCGGGTTTTATAGACCCCCATCGGCGTGGAATAAGGATGGTCGTTGCCGGCCTGCGGCGGCACCGAACCTTCGACGAGATAGCGCGCGGCCTGGAAATCCATCATCGCAATCTGCGCCTCGAGCAGCGAGGTCTGCACCCATTGCCCCTTGCCGGACAGGGCCCGCTCCTGCAGCGCCACCAGCGCGCCGACGGCCCCGTAAAGCCCCGCCGAGGAATCGGCCAGTGCGATGCCGGCGCGCACCGGCCCCTGCCCCGGCAGGCCGGTCACCGACATCATCCCGCCCATGCCCTGCGCGATCTGGTCGAAGCCGGCCCGCGTCCGGTACGGGCCAGATTGCCCGAAGCCGGAGATCGAGACCAGGATCAGCCGTGGATTGATGGCATGCAGGGTCTCGAAATCGAGGCCGAGCCGTTCCTTGACGTCCGGCCGGAAGTTCTCGACCAGGAGATCGGCTTCCTCGACCAGCCGCATCAGGATCGCCTTGCCCTCGGCCGTCTTCAGGTTGATGGCCAGGGAACGCTTGTTGCGATGCAGATTCTGCATGTCGTAGCCGAGGCGCGGGCCGCTCATGTTCTCGTTCGGATCGAAACCCGGCGGGCTTTCGACCTTGATCACGTCAGCCCCGAAATCCGCGAAGATTCGCACGCAGGTCGGCCCGGCCCGCACCCGCGTCAGGTCCAGCACCCGCAGCCCTCTCAGGGCCATCGATGGTCCGGCTTGTGCCATGCCGTTTTTTCCTCCCTGCCCTGCCGGACGCGTGGCCGGAACGCGCCGACTGCATCGGGACGGCTCAGCCGCCAGCGCATCGGTCGCGTCCTGCCGCAATGACCCAGCCGGGCTGTCCGCCCGCTTTGAGGAGCTATCGATTTCTAGCTGCATACTGCATGCAGAGACAAGACCAGCGGCAGTGCAAGGTTGCGCCGGCCTGGGATCGCGGCATCGGCGCGCTGTTCGCGGCGGCGATCATTTTTCCTCTTGAACCTGAAGTGGCTACAGCTTGTAGAAGCTGTGTCCCGTAGCGAAGGCAGACGGAGACAGGCCATGGCGACCCGCACCGAATCCGAACCGAAGACCCTCTCCTGGAAGGTCGGCGGCATGGATTGCGCGAGCTGCGCGACGAAGATCCGCGGCGCGGTGGAACGCATGCCCGGCGTCAGCGACGTCAGGCTTTCCGTGATGTCGGAGACGCTGACGCTGGCGCTCGACGAGGCGCAGACCAGCGCCGGCGCCGTGGAAAAGCGCGTCAACGGGCTCGGCTATACAACCTCCGCGCTCGCGGCCGCTCCCGCGCGGAAGCCGGCCGGCGAAGCGGCGCCCTGCTGCGGCGGCCACGACCATGACCACCATGGTCACGCCCAGGAATCGCCTGACCATGAATCGCATGACCACGGCGCGCACGCCCATGACGGCGCCGGCTGCTCGGGTCACGATCATGGACACGACCACGCTGGTCACAATCACGCCGGCCACGATCACGCCGCCCATGGCCGGCACGGGCAATCGGCCGGAGCCGCCGCGAAGGCCGACGAGGGCCACGGCCTGCCCGGCCATGTCCACGAGGTCACGCCGGACGGTGTGAGCTGGTACCAGACCGGCAAGGGCCGGCTGGTGCTGGTGACGGGTGCGCTGCTCGCCGCCGCCTGGATCGTCGGCACGGTCCGGCACGACATCGCCTATTGGGCTTTCGTCGTCGCCTGCGCGATCGGCGTGGCGCCGGTGGCGCGCCGTGCTCTCGCGGCGGCACGCTCCGGCATTCCCTTCACCATCGAGATGCTGATGACGATTGCCGCCATCGGCGCGCTCTTCATCGGCGCCGCAGAGGAAGCGGCGCTGGTCGTCTTCCTCTTCGCCGTCGGCGAGGTGCTCGAAGGCGTGGCGGCCGATCGCGCCCGCGCCTCGATCCGCGCGCTCGGCGACCTCGTTCCGAAGACCGCCATCGTCGAGGAAAACGGCGCCACCCGACAGGTCGATGCCGCCAGCCTGACGATCGGCCAGATCGTGCTGGTGCGCCCCGGCGACCGCATTCCGGCGGATGGCGAGATCACCGACGGCATCTCCGGTATCGACGAGAGCCCGGTGACGGGCGAGTCCGTGCCGAAGACCAAGGGGGTCGGCGAGCCGGTCTATGCCGGCTCGGTCAACCGCGAGGCGGCGCTGCGCGTGCGCGTCGACAAGGCAGCGCAGGACAACACCATCGCCCGCATCATCCGCCTAGTCGAGGAGGCGCAGGAGGCCCGCGCGCCGACCGAACGCTTCATCGACCGCTTCTCGCGCTGGTACATGCCGGCGATCGTCGGCCTCGCCCTGCTGGTCGCGCTGGTGCCGCCGCTCCTCTTCGCCGGCGAGTGGTCGGTCTGGATCTACCGCGCTCTGGCGCTGCTGCTGATCGGCTGCCCCTGCGCTCTGGTCATCTCGGTCCCGGCCGCCATTGCAGCCGCGCTGTCGGCCGGCGCCCGCCAGGGCCTGCTGATGAAGGGCGGCGTCGTCATCGAGACGGCCGCCCGCACCGGCCTCGTCGCCTTCGACAAGACAGGCACGCTGACCCAGGGCAAGCCTCGCGTCACCGACATCGTCGCCCTCGACCGGGAAGAACGCGAGGTTCTGGCCTTCGCGGCCGCCGTCGAGGCCGGCTCCGCCCACCCCCTGGCGGAGGCCGTTCTGGAGCGCGCCCGCGCTGACGCGGTCACCTTCGCACCGGCGGCGGAAGCGGCGGCGCTGGCCGGCCAGGGCGTCACCGGCAAGGTCGAAGGCCGCGCCGTGTTCGTCGGCGCGCCGCGCCATGCCACGGCCCGCGCGCCGTTCGACGATTGGGCCAAGGCCTCCGTCGAGTCGCTGGAATCGGCCGGCAAGACCGTCGCCGCCGTCATCGTCGACGGCACGCTGGCCGGGCTGATCGCGCTGCGCGACGAACCGCGGGAGGATGCCGCCCCCGCCATCGCCGAACTCAAAGCGATGGGCGTCCGCGCGACCATGCTGACCGGCGACAACGCCCGCACTGCGGCCGCCATCGCCGGCGCGCTCGGCATGGAGCACAAGGCCGAGCTGATGCCGGACGGCAAGGTCGCGGCGCTGCGGGAACTCGCCGCCGGCACGCCGGTGATGATGGTGGGCGACGGCATCAACGACGCTCCGGCGCTGGCCGCGGCGAGCGTCGGCATCGCCATGGGCTCGGGAACCGACGTGGCGCTGGAAACCGCTGACGGCGCCGTGCTGAAGAGCCGGGTGCGCGACATCGCCGCGATGATCCGGCTAGCCCGCGCGGCGATGGGCAATATCCGCGCGAACATCGCCATCGCGCTCGGCCTCAAGGCCGTGTTCCTGGTGACGAGCGTGCTCGGCTATACCGGGCTCTGGGTCGCGATCCTGGCCGATACCGGCGCGACGGTCCTCGTCACGGCGAATGCGCTGCGGCTGCTGCGCTTCGACGCGGGTAAGGCCAGTTAAGGCGGGCTGTTTTGGATCGGAACCACAAGGCCACCCAGACTCCAAGGGCCTCTCTATAGAAGCGGCCGCTCAGACCTTGATATCGGCGACAGTGCCGGTGCGGCGCCCGCCCTTCGTGTCCATCTGGCGCAGGATCTCGTCGCGGACCTTGGCGAGGACATCGCCCTTGGCCTTGGCGTCGAGCTTGTTGAACTGTTCCTCGGTCATGCCGAGCTTCGACAGGACCGCCTGCTGAACCCGCTCCTCCGGGCTCATCCGCGCGAATTTCAGGAAATCGGCCTTGACCGAGGAGGAGGCCGAAGCGTCGCCCCCCTTGCCATCCGCTTCCGTCGCGGCGGTGCTCGACGAACGCGTCCCGAGCGGGAATGTGGAAGCCGGTGCAGGGGACCGGCTGGAGATGGCGACCGACATGGCATCCTCCGGATGTGATCCATATGCCCAGCAAGCCCCGGGCCGCGCCGCCAGGCGGGGAAATGCCTTCGTTTTCAGTGAGATAATCGCGAGAGCCCATTCGCCCCTCGCCCAAGCGGCACAAATTGCCCGGCAAAAGCAGCCGATGGGCGGCTCGGAATCAGCTTCGCAGCTCGCTCCGCCGCTTCCGGGAATCGGCCCGGTTTCCGTTGCCGGCCGGCACCTCCGATTGCGACCGGACAATGACGATCGTTCCATTTTGCAGCGCAGAGCCTCGGCTGTCCCCGCTATGCATCAGTGAGCACATGCAACATGGTCAAAACGCAGGCACCCGTTCGCTCGACCTAGATCGCGAATGGAGGAAAGACAAAATAATAGGCAGAAAATCGGTTGCATTTGAAACGAGGCACGTCTCCAGCGCAGGGCAACGGCACAAAAGTAACCGACATCTTAATGGTTCATGCGCAAGGCGCATAACGGAATTGAGGCAGAGCCTCTGTAAGCGGCAGACCGCCTGGCTTATATGCACTGCACAACGAGATTGTCGCTGTGGGCACCGCCCCGCTCCGGAATACACGCAAGGAAAACCACCATGTTCGTCACCATGATCGCTGCCAAGATCCGCGCCTACCTCCGCTACCGCGAGACCGTTCGCGAGCTCTCCCGTCTGACCGACCGCGAGCTCGACGATCTCGGCCTGTCGCGCTCGGAGATCAACTTCATCGCCCGCTCGCACGCCGCGGCCTGAAGTTACCGAATACGAACCGCCACGCGTCACGCGTGGTGCGTTCCGTGTAGTTTCTCCTGAGGCTCGTGTTTCCCCTCCCCTCGAGCTTCGGTCGAAGAGCGAATGCCCGCCTCCCGGCGGGCATTTTGCATTTTGGGGCCGTCTGACCCCGCCGTCATTGCTTCGCCGCTACGCGTCTCGCAATGATGCAGCCCGAATTCATCCCTTGACCTGAAAGCCGGCTGCGGACACATCCGAGCCATGGCAACCTCGTCAGTTCAACCCGTACACGTCATCGGCGGCGGCCTCGCCGGCTCGGAAGCTGCCTGGCAGATCGCTCAGGCCGGCATCCCCGTCATCCTCCACGAGATGCGTCCGGTGCGCGGCACCGACGCCCATAAGACCGAAGGGCTGGCCGAGCTGGTCTGCTCGAACTCCTTCCGTTCCGACGATGCGTCGAGCAATGCCGTCGGCCAGCTCCATTGGGAGATGCGCCGGCTCGGCTCGCTGATCATGGCCAAGGGCGACGCGCATCAGGTCCCGGCCGGCGGCGCGCTCGCGGTCGATCGCGACGGCTTCTCGCAGGCCGTCACGGCCGCGCTGGAGGCTCACCCGCTCGTCACCATCGAGCGTGGCGAAATCGCCGGCCTCCCGCCGGCCGCATGGGACAATGTCGTCATCGCCACCGGCCCGCTCACCTCCTCGGCTTTGGCGCAGGGCATCCTGTCGCTGACCGGCGAGAGTTCGCTCGCCTTCTTCGACGCGATCGCGCCGATCGTCCATTTCGACTCGATCGACATGGATCAGGCCTGGTTCCAGTCGCGCTATGACAAGGCCGGTCCGGGCGGCACCGGTGCCGACTACATCAACTGCCCGCTCGACAAGGACCAGTACGAGGCCTTCATCGACGCGCTCCTCGCCGCCGAGAAGACCGAGTTCAAGGAGTGGGAAGGCACGCCCTATTTCGACGGCTGCCTGCCGATCGAGGTCATGGCCGAGCGCGGCCGCGAGACCCTGCGCTGGGGGCCGATGAAGCCGGTCGGCCTCACCAACAAGCACAACCCGACGGTGAAGGCCTATGCGGTGGTGCAGCTTCGCCAGGACAACGCGCTCGGCACGCTGTTCAACATGACCGGCTTCCAGACCAAGCTGAAATATGGCGAACAGGCCGCGATCTTCCGGATGATCCCCGGCCTGCAGAACGCCGAGTTCGCGCGGCTCGGCGGCATCCACCGCAACACCTATCTCAACTCGCCGAAGCTGCTCGACGAGCGGCTGCGGCTGAAGGCCGATCCGCGGCTGCGCTTCGCCGGCCAGATCACCGGTTGCGAGGGCTATGTCGAGAGCGCCGCCATCGGCCTCCTCGCCGGACGCATGGCGGCGGCCGAGCGGCTCGGCCGCGACCTGCCGCTGCCGCCCGCGACGACGGCGCTGGGCGCGCTGGTCAACCACATCACTGGCGGCCACATCACCACCATCGACGAGGGCCCGCGTTCCTTCCAGCCGATGAACATCAATTTCGGCCTGTTCCCGCCGATCGAGGGCGTCGCCAAGACGGGCCCCGACGGCAAGCGCCTCAAGGGCCCGGCCAAGAGCCTCGCCCGCAAGCAGGCGCTGACGGCGCGCGCCAAGCAGGTGATGGAGGAATGGGCCGGGAGTGAGCAAGCGGAAGCGGCCGAGTGAAGCGCTGACCGTCATCCCCGGTCGGAAGCGAAGTGCAGCCCCGGGGGCTCTTTTGGAGGAGATGCTCGGTCCGAGCCCGAGCATGACGGAGCCTCTCAGCTTTTCCGCGCCGCCCGCCACAGGATCCACTGCCGGCGCCAGGCCGGCAGGGTGATGATTGTGCGATAGGGATCGTAGCCCTTGCCTTCCATCTTGCGCAGATAGGGCTCGACCAGCGCGACCGGCAGGAAGGCGGCCTGCACCGCCGGCGGAATCGTATCGCTCAGGCTCGCGAGCTGCTTGAGATGGTTGCGCGCGATCTCGCGCAATTCCTTGAGCGTATAAAGCACACCGGGCCCGCCGCGCCCGCGCACGATGTCGTCCCGCGTCACGCCGTTGCGGGCCAGGATGTCGGCCGGCAGATAGACCTGCCCCTCCGCCGCATGCCAGGGGAAGGCGCGCATCAGCCCGGCCAGCGCATAGGCGACGCCGGCATGGCCGCAAGCCACCGCCCCGCCGGGGTCACGCCCGCCGGCCAGCACGATGCAGGCGAGCCGGATCAGGGCGCTGGAAGTCTCTCCCGCATAGCCATCCAGATCCCGCAGCGACGGCATGGGGTCGTCATAGAGATCGAAGGTGCGGGCATCGATCAGCCCGGTCAGTGGCGCGATCGGCAGGCGATAGCGCTTCACCGTGTCGAGCAGCGCCGCAGCGACGGGGTGGCCCTGCACCTCGCCATTCGGCTGGCCTTCGAGCAGGTCGCGCCACCATTGCATCCTGACCTCGCCCGGCAGCGGCTCGCTGACGAGCGCCCTCACCCGCGCGATCTCCTGGCTGAAGGCATAGAGCGCGAAGAGCCCGTGGCGGCGCGCCTCAGGCGCGTAGAGCGTCGCGATATAGCGATCCTGATCCTGCTCCCGGACCAGCGCCGCGCAATGCGCATAGGCCTCCGGCAGGCGCGCAGGCACCCTATCGTCGCGCTGATCTGTCTGAACCTGCGGTGTCGTACCGTCTCGGCCCGCCATACCCGGCCTCGCTTTCGTCCTCAGTCTAGGCCAATGCCCCCGCGGGGGCTACGCCCACGATTCATGGCTGCCAAAACGCCGCAGCCGGACGCGGCCTGTGCCGCGATCTCAGGGGATGGCGATCAGCGCCGCAGCGACGCGGCGATCCTCGGCGACGAGGACATTATAGGTCCGCGCGGCGGCGCCGGTCGCCATGCCTTCCACGGTGATGCCGGCCTGCTTCAGCGGCTCGCGCAAGGCCGGCGGAATGAAGGCGATGTCCGGCCCGGTGCCGATGATCAGGAAGTCGATCGCCCCGGCCTCGTCAAGAATCGGCTGGAGGCTGTCGAGCGTGACCTCGGAGAATTGCGTCACCGGCCAGAGCCGGATGCCGGCCGGCGTCGCGATGATCGAGCCCTTGTGGCTCATCTCGGCGAAACGGAAGCCACCGGCTCCGATCGCATCGAGCGCCCAGCGCCCCGGCACGAAGCCCTCGAAGCGTGCCATGGCCGCCGGCCTCAGCCGGCCTTGGGCTTGGCGCCGGCGAGCGTCTTCTCGCGGGCTTCCTCGCGCTGGCCCTGGCCGCGAACGTCCATGTAGAGCAGCACCGGCGTCGAGACGAACATCGCCGAATAGGTGCAGACCACGACGCCGAACAGCATGACGAGCGCGAAGCCCTCGATCGCCGAGCCGCCGAAGATGACGAGCGCGAGCAGCGACAGGAAGGTCGTCGTCGCCGTCATCGCGGTTCGCGACAGGGTCGAGTTGACCGAAAGGTCGAGCAGCTCCGGGATCGGCATCGTCTTGTAGCGGCGCAGCAATTCGCGCGTGCGGTCGAACACCACGACCGTCTCGTTCAGCGAATAGCCGACGATGGTCAGGATCGCCGCGATCGAGGTCAGGTTGAATTCGAGCTGCGTGATCAGGAAGAAGCCCATCGTCAGCACGATGTCGTGCAGCGTGCCGAGGATCGCGCCAATGGCGAGCGGCATCTCGAAGCGGAACCAGAGATAGATCAGCACGCCCATGATCGCCAGCACGACGCCGAGCGCGCCGGCCTGAACCAGCTCGCCCGAGACCCGCGGCCCGACCGTCTCGACGCGGCGGAACTCATAGGTCGAGGCGAAAGCGTCGCGCGCCTTCGTCACCACGCCCTGCTGCGCCGCCTCGCCGCCCGCCTGGAGCGGAAAGCGCATCGACAATTCCGTGCCGTCGCCGAACTCCTGCACCTCCGCCTCGCCGAAGCCGAGGGCATTGGCGGTCTGGCGCACTTGCGCGATCTCGATCTTGCCGCTCTTGGCCTGCATCTCGATCAGGGTGCCGCCCTTGAAGTCGATGCCGAAATTCAGGCCGACCGTCAGGAAGAGCGCCAGCACCAGAATCGAATAGGCGGCCGAGATCGGATAGCTGAACCGGCGGAACCAGACGAATTTGAAGCGGGTATTGTCGGGAACGATACGAAGCAGGCGCATGGCCAATCTCCTGGAGCTTGGGCTGCGTCAGAACGGGAGGTGCTTGGGCTTGGCCCAGCGATACCAGACGGCGATCAGCATCCGGGTCAGCGTCACCGCCGTGATGACGGTGGTAAGGATGCCGAGGATGAACACCACGGCGAAGCCGCGCACCGGGCCGGAGCCGAGCGAGAACAGCGCCACGGCCGCGATCAGCATGGTGACGTTCGAGTCGATGATCGTCGCGAAGGCGCGCTGGAAGCCGGCCTCGAGCGCCGAGACGAGGCTGCGGCCCTGATGCTCCTCCTCCCGCATGCGTTCATAGATCAGCACGTTCGAATCGACGGCCGTGCCGATGGTGAGCACGATGCCGGCGATGCCGGGCAGCGTCATCGTCGCCCCGATCAGCGACATCAGGCCGAAGATCAGGCAGACATGGACGAAGAGTGCGACGCTCGCGATCAGCCCGAAGATGCCGTAGGTCCCGAGCATGTAGAGCACGACGAGAACGCCGGCGATCAGCGTCGCGAGCTTGCCGGCATGGATCGAGTCGGCGCCGAGGCCCGGGCCGACGGTGCGCTCCTCGACGATGGTCATCTTGGCCGGCAGCGCGCCGGCGCGCAGCAGGATCGCCAGGTTGTTGACCTGCTGGACGGTGAAGTTGCCGGAGATCTGACCCGAGCCGCCGGTGATCGGCGACTGGATGACCGGCGACGAGATCACCTTGTTGTCGAGCACGATGGCGAGCGGGCGGCCGAGATTTTCGGTGGTGATCTGGCCGAAGCGCTGCGCGCCGCGGATGTTGAAGCGGAAATTCACGATCGGCTGGCCGGTGCGCGAATCGAAGGAGGGCTGCGCATCGACGAGATCGGCGCCGTCGACGACGGGCTGGCGCAGAACCGGCACGGGCTGGCCGCCCGAATCCTGCGAGGGCAGCATGTCGACATCGGTGCTGTTGGCATCGCCCAGCAGGCGGAACTCCAGCTTGGCGGTGTCGCCGAGGATTTCCTTCAGCCGCTGCGAATCCTGCAGGCCGGGCACCTGGACGAGGATGCGGTCGAGGCCCTGGCGCTGGATGTTCGGCTCGGTCGTGCCGAGCGCGTCGACGCGCCGGCGCAGCACTTCCATCGCCTGCTCGACGGCGCGGCGGATGCGCTCGTTCGAGCCAGCTTCCGTCACGGTGAGCTGGATCAGTCCGTCGGGCTGCTCGGTGATCGCGATCGACTGGTTGCCAGACGGGCCGAAGGCGCCGAGCGTGCCGACCGGCTGCGAAAGCTCTTGCAGCTTGGGCAGCACACGCGCGCGCTCGGCCGCATCGGGGATGCGCATCTGCACGCCGCGCGTCGTCGTCTGGATGCCGCCCTGGAGGCTGATGCGCTCCTCGCGCAGGATGCGGCGCGTATCGTCGCGCAACTGCGTTACCTGGCTGCGGATCAGATCGGCGCGGTCGATCTCGAGCAGGACGTGCGAGCCGCCCTGCAGGTCGAGGCCGAGCACCACCGCATGGGTCGGCAGCAGGAAGCGCGGAATCCAGGAGGGGGCATTCTCCTCGATCGACTTGCGCGTCTCCGGCGAGAACAGGTTCGGCACGGCGAGCCCGCAGCCGAAGAACAGCACGAGCAGGACGAGAATGACCTTGCGGGCCTGGAGACGAAGCATCTGCGTGAACAGCCTTGTTGTGGGGGCTGGCCTCACGAGGAGGCCAGTCGTCGTCTTGGGCGACGTCGCCTCAGTTCTTGACCGGCTCGCTCTTCGAGCGGACGTCCTGGATCATGCCGCGCACGATGCGCACCCGCACGCCTTCGGCGATCTCGGCCTCGACCTCGCCGTCGTCGACGACCTTCGACACCTTCGCGACGAGCCCGCCGGAGGTGACGATCGTATCGCCGCGACGCACGTTCTTGATCATCTCCTGATGCGCCTTGGCCCGGCGCTGCTGCGGCCGGATGATCAGGAACCACATGATGACGAAGATCAGAAGGAACGGCACCAGCTGAATCAGCATGTCGGAGCCGCCGCCGGCTCCAAGCGACTGGGCAAAAGCGGGGGTGATCACAAAAACACTCCTCTGGTGCGACGGCAACGAGCCGCCAAGCCGCAAGACACGCCGCGAAAAGACACGACAAAAGCATCGCCCGGCCGGAAAATCGCGCGGACTATAGCCAGCAATGCCGTGAAATCAATCGGACACGCCCACTCGCGCGAGCGCGCTCCTCACCTATGGGCTTGCCGCCATTCGCGCAATGCCCTTGCGCAAGATCGCACAACGCGGTTTAGCTAGGCACGCAACCGTACCGGACGGTACGGTACGGTTGTCAGCCAAACCATGAAGGCGCATGCCAGATGACCGACAAGACCACCGAGAAAACCATCGACCAGACCGCCACCGAGACGCTCGCGACCCTGCTGCGGATCGCTTCCGCGCTGGAGCGCATCGCCCCTCAACCGCGCAAGCCGATCGACCTTGCGGCGGCGGACGCCTTCGTCTGGCACGCGGCAGGCTCGGAGCTCATGCCGGTGCCGAAGGTCAACCGCGTCGCTCTGTCCCTGCTGCGCGGCGTCGATCGCGTCCGCGACACGCTGGCCGAGAACACCGAGCGCTTCGCCCGCGGCCTGCCCGCCAACAACGTCCTGCTCTGGGGCGCGCGCGGCATGGGTAAGTCCTCGCTGGTCAAGGCGGTCCATGCCGACACCAACCAGCATCTCGCCAAGAGCGAGCGGCCGCTGAAGCTGATCGAGATCCACCGCGAGGACATCGAGAGCCTGCCCGCCTTGATGAGCCAGCTCCGCAGCGATCCGCACCGCGCCATCGTCTTCTGCGACGATCTGTCCTTCGACGGCGACGACACCTCCTACAAATCGCTCAAGGCAGCGCTCGATGGCGGCGTCGAGGGTCGGCCCGAGAACGTCGTGTTCTACGCGACCTCGAATCGCCGCCACCTGCTGCCGCGCGACATGATGGACAATGAGCGCGCGACCTCGATTAATCCCGGCGAGGCGATCGAGGAGAAGGTCTCGCTCTCCGACCGCTTCGGCCTCTGGCTCGGCTTCCACAAATGCAGCCAGGACGAATATCTCGCGATGATCGACGGCTATGTCGCTCATTTCGGGTTCACCGTCGCCCCGGAGGAGTTGCGCCGCGACGCGCTCGAATGGGCGACGACGCGGGGCTCCCGCTCCGGCCGCACCGCCTGGCAATACATCCAGGACCTTGCCGGCCGGCTCGGAAAGAAGCTGGAGGGGTGAAGCGCGAAGGTCATGGTCGGGCTTGTCTCGACCATCCACGTCTTCATCGACGCAGCGCACTGCTCAGGATCTGGATGCTCACCACAGGAGCGAGCATGACGGTATCCGAAAAAGCAAACAAAACGGGGCGCCTCTTCTGGAGGCGCCCCGTTCCGTATTCGATCGGCGGGGTCTCGCGGGTACCGATCGAAGGCTGAAGCCGGATTTGGGCAGCTTCGATCAGTTGTTCAGATAAGGCGTCGGATCGACCGGGGTCGAACCCTTGCGCAGCTCGAAGTGCAGTTGCGGCGACGAGACGTTGCCGGTCTGGCCGGAGCTGGCGACGACCTGGCCCCGCTTGACCGTATCGCCGCGCTTCACCTTGAGCTCGCCATTATGGGCATAGGCCGAGACATAGCCGTTGGGGTGACGGATCAGGACCAGGTTGCCATAGCCCTTCAGCTCGCTGCCGGCATAGGCGACGGTGCCCTCCTCGGCGGCCTTGACCGGGGTGCCGTCCGGCACCGCGATGTTGATGCCCTCATTGCCACCCTTGCCGCTGAAGCCCGAGATGACGCGGCCCCGGGCCGGCCAACGGAAATCGGCCTTGTCGGCGCTCGACGTCGCCGCCTCCTGCTTCGGCAGGCTGGCGGTCGTCTTGGGCTCGGGAGCGGGCTCGGCCTTCGCGGCCGGTGCAAGCTTCTCGGTCGCCGGAGCGCTGGCGACGGCGACGGGCTTCGTCGACTCGACCGCCGGAGTCGCAACCTTGGGCTGGCGGAGCTGCGCCGGGGCTGCCGCAGGCTTGGCCTCGGCGACGGCGGCCTTGCGGGCCTCCGCCTTGGCCTTGGCCTCGGCAGCGAAGCGGGCACGCGATTCCTTCATCGCCTGCGCATCGGCCTCCGCCTTGGAAGCAGCCGCAGTCCTGGCTTCGGCGACCGGCTTGATCTCGGCGGCGCTACGAGCCTGCGAGCGGACCTCGGTCGCAGCCTGGCGCACCGGCGCCGCTCCCTGAACGAAGCCGCGCGACTCGGGCGTGGGGGAAGCCGCACGCCGGACCGGCTCGGCCGCAGCCGTAGCCGCTCCACTGGCATTGTAGATCGGGATCGTCAGGCGGGTGCCCGGCGCCACATTGGCATTGCTCAGCCCGTTCGCCGAGATCAGCGCCGCGCGCGGCACGCCGTAGCGGGAGGAGATCATGTCCAGCGTCTCGCCCTGGGCGAGCACGATCGGCGTGCCGCCCTGCGCGGTCCAGCCAGCGGCACTGCCCCCGACAGGCTGCGCCGACGGAGCGGTCGCGACCGGAGCGACCGGCGCCGGCCGCATTGCGGCGGAGGCCTGCGGCGGCGGCAGCGACTGCGAGCGCACGACCGGAGAAGACGGCACCGGCTGCAAAGCGCCGGAGCTGGAGCCGATCGAACCGGTGGTCACCGGGTCGCGCACAGGCGCGGCCTGCGCCGTCCTGAACGGATTGTCGAAGGGAGTCTCGGTGAAGCGCAGCGTATCCGACGAGCAGGCGCTGACACCGAGGGCAAGCAGACAGACCGTCGAAAGACGGCAAAGGAGACGGGATTTGACCGTTCCGGCTTGGCTACGCATGGACAGAGTACTCGCGAACGACGCAACTCGATGAAGGCCATTAAAGTCCCGTTCAGGTTACGAAAGCGTTTCTCTCGCGAGTCCCGATTCACCTTTTTCGATTTTTTGCCGGCGTGGCCGCGACGTGCAGCGCGTTTGTCCGGTCCGGCGGGAAAGCCGTCAAAGGGCCTGCGAGCGGCCCGGAATCAGCGGCGGCAGCCGCAGAATCGGCCCCGTCGCGTAATCGAACTGGCCGTCACTGAGGCGGGTCACCACCACGCGCCGCGCCACGCCTTCGACGCGGAGCGCCCCGACCAGCCGGCCGCCGGGCGAAAGCCGCATCAGCAGGGCCTCCGGAACGGAATGCGTCACGCCGTTGACGAGGATGCGGTCGAACTGGCCCAGCGTGCGATCAGGCTGGAAGCCGTCGGCGTGGCGCAGATCCACCACTTTGCCGAAACCGCTGCCGGAGACGCGCTCATGCGCAGCCAGCGCCAGGGAGCGATAGCGCTCGAGCGAGACGACCTCGCCGCCAAGAGCGGCGAGAAGCGCCGTGACATAGCCCGAGCCGGTTCCGACCTCGAGCACGCGCGCGCCTGCCTGCAGGTCGAGCGCGCCGATCAGATTGGCGACCGTATGCGGCGCCGTCATCGTCTGGCCGCAGGGCAGCGGCACCGAGACGTCCTGCCGCGCGAGATCGGCGAAGCGGGCCGGCGCGAAGCGGTCGCGCGGCACGCGCTCCATCGCCCGCAGCAGCGCAAGATCGCGCACACCCCGCGCCCTGAGCGACAGGAGAAAGGCGACGGTGCGCTCGCCCTCGCTGGCCGGCACCTCCTCCCCCATCTCCGCCCCTCCCCTCAGCCTTCCCCAATCGCCTCAGGCGAAGACCTGCGCGAAGCGCGTCAGCGTCGGCTCATGGGTCAGGTCGAGTTCCAGCGGCGTCACAGAGATGCGGTTCTCGGCCATGGCGCGCAGATCGGTGCCGTTGGCCGGCTCCTTGCGGCTGCGCTGGAAGGCGATCCAGTAATAGGGATTGCCGCGCCCGTCCTTACGGGGCTCGAGCTTGACCAGTTCCTGGTCGCGCCGGCCCTGCACCGTGACGGAGACGCCCTGCACATCGCTGGGCCCCGCATTGGGGAAGTTGAGGTTGAACAGCACGCCCTCGGGAATCCCCTCCTCCAGCAGGCGGCGGATGATGCCCGGCGCATGATGCTCGGCGCAGTCCCAGCGGATATTGTTGCGGTCGCCCGGCGTATAGGCCTGGCTGATCGCGATCGAGGGGATGCCGAGCAGCGTGCCCTCCATCGCCGCGGCGATGGTGCCGGAATAGGTCACGTCCTCGGCGACGTTCGAGCCGCGATTGACGCCCGAGAGCACGAGGTCGGGCCGCACCTCGGCCATGACCGAGCGCACCGCCATGATGACGCAGTCGGTCGGCGTGCCCGCCACGGCGAAGCGCTTCTCGCTG
The DNA here is from genome assembly GCF_000745475.1 of Allobosea sp. UNC402CLCol. Taxonomy (GTDB): domain Bacteria; phylum Pseudomonadota; class Alphaproteobacteria; order Rhizobiales; family Beijerinckiaceae; genus Allobosea; species Allobosea spartocytisi. Next base: position 116,669 of record NZ_JQJJ01000014.1, on the reverse strand, counting down.
ATCTGACGGAGCCTCAGCGGATTCGACAGCGACAGCGAATGGGCGACGCCGGACTGGTCGCTCTCCGGCGCCACGACCCAGACATCGTCGGAGAGCTGATGCGCGATACGCTCCAGCACTTCCAGCCCCTCGGCATGGATGCCGTCATCGTTGGTGACGAGGATTCGCATCTCAGGCTGCCTTCTCGATCCGCGTCACGCCGCGCATATAGGGCACCAGCACGTCCGGCACGGTGATCGAGCCGTCGGAATTCTGGTAGTTCTCCATCACCGCGATCAGCGCGCGGCCGACCGCCGTGCCCGAGCCGTTGAGGGTGTGCACGAAGAACGGGCCCTTGCCGTCCTTGGTCTTGTAGCGCGCATTCATGCGCCGCGCCTGGAAATCGCCGCAGACCGAGCAGGACGAGATCTCGCGATAGGTCTTCTGCCCGGGCAGCCAGACCTCGATGTCGTAGGTCTTCTGCGAGGCGAAGCCCATATCGCCGGTGCACAAGGTCATCACGCGATAATGCAGGTCGAGTTTCTTCAGCACGGCCTCGGCGCAGGCGAGCATGCGCTCATGCTCCTCGCGCGATTTTTCGGGCGTGGTGATCGAAACGAGCTCGACCTTCTCGAACTGGTGCTGGCGCAGCATGCCGCGCGTATCACGCCCAGCGGAGCCAGCCTCCGACCGGAAACAAGGCGTCAGCGCGGTGAATCGAAGCGGCAGCTCCTCTTCGGAAAGGATTGATTCCCTTGCCAGATTGGTCAGCGGCACCTCGGCGGTGGGGATCAGCCAATGCTCCTCGCCAGCGCGGAACTGATCCTCACGGAACTTCGGCAACTGCGCCGTCCCGAACATCGCATCGTCGCGGACCAGCAGCGGCGGATTGACCTCCGTATAACCGTGCTCCTCCGTGTGCGTGTCGAGCATGAACTGCCCGATCGCCCGCGACAGCCGCGCAACCTGCTTCTCCAGCACGACGAAGCGCGCGCCCGAGAGCTTCGCCGCCTTCTCGAAATCCATCTGGCCGAGCGCCTCGCCCAGCTCGAAATGCTGCTTGGGATCGTTCACGCCCTTGAGAAGCCCGCGTTCCTCCGGTTTCACGCCATGGACATGCAGCACGACATTGCCGTGCTCGTCGGCGCCATCGGGCACGTCGTCGAAGGGCGTGTTCGGGATCGCCGCGAGCTTCTCGTCGAGAGCCTCCTTGGCGGCCTTCTCCTGCGCCTCCAGCGTCGGCTGCTCTTCCTTCAGCGCCGCGACCTCGGCCTTCAGCTTGTCGGCGAGCGCGACATCCTTCGCGCCCATCGCCTTGCCGATTTCCTTGGAGAGCGCATTGCGGCGCTCCTGCGTGGCCTGCGCCTTGGCGATCGACGAGCGGCGGACATCGTCGAGTTCGAGCAGCGAGGACGACAGCGGCGCCAGGCCTCTGCGTTCAAGCCCCTTGTCGAACGCCGCGGCGTTCTCGCGAATCCATCTGATGTCGTACATCGTCGTCCGGCCATGCCATCGCTGCGGAATGCAGCGTTGGATGCTCTAGACCGGGATCGCGCGCGAGGGAACCACCGACATCGGCATTCGGCGCCCCGATCACGTCATGGTCGGGCTTGTCCCGACCATCCACGTCTTCGTTCGGAAGCAGCGGCGTTCAAGACGCGGATGCTCGCCACAAGGGCGAGCATGACGACAGCACCCTACTCCGCGTCCTCGGCTGCCTTCGCGGCCTCGCCCTTCTTCTCCACGCGGCGCACCGAGAAGATCGAGAGCTCGTAGAGCAGCAGCATCGGCACGGCGAGCATGAGCTGCGAGATCACGTCCGGCGGCGTCAGAACCGCCGCGACGATGAACACGAAGACGATGGCGTAGCGCCGCTTGTCCTTCAGGAACTGCGAATCGATGATCCCCGCCTGCCCCAGCAGCGTCAGGATCACCGGAAGCTGGAAGGCGATGCCGAAGGCGAAGATCAGCGTCATGATCAGCGAGAGATATTCGCTCACCTTCGGCAGGAGCGCGATGCCGGCCTGCGTCTCGGTCGCCGCCTGCTGCATGCCGAGCGAGAACTTCATCAGCACCGGCATGGCGAAGAAGAAGACCAGCAGCGCGCCGAGCGTGAAGAACACCGGCGTCGCCACGAGATAGGGCGCGAAGGCGGCCTTCTCATTCTTGTAGAGGCCGGGCGCGACGAATTTGTAGATCTGCGTCGCGATCACCGGGAAGGCGAAAAAGCCGGCGCCGAAGGCCGCCACCTTGATATGGGTGAAGAGCAATTCGAGCGGGCCGGTATAGATGAGCTGCGCGTTGGCTGCGCTCCCCGCCGCCCAGACATAGGGCTTCACCAGGATGTTGTAGATCTGCGTCGAGAAGCCGAAGCAGATGAAGAACATGATCAGGAAGGCGATCAGCGACTTGATCAGCCGCGAGCGCAATTCGATCAGATGGTCGAGGAGCGGCGCGCGCGAGGCCTCGATCTCGTCTTCGCCCTCGCGAGGATTGGCGACGCTCATGCGGAAGTCTCCTCGCCCTTCGCCGTCTTCGTCTTACGCTTGCGGGCAGGCTTGGCCGGCTCCGCCGCGGTCGCTTCCGGCAAGGGCGTGTCCAGCTCTGCCGGCGCCACGGCCGCGATCGGCTTGACGCGCCGCGCGCGGGCCGGCCTGGGCTCAGCGCCATTCGTCTTCGCGGCGGGCTCGACGGCTTCCGCTGCCGGAGCGGCAGCGACAGGCGCAACCTCTTCGGGCTTTTCTTCCGGTTTGGCCTTGCGAACTCGCTTCGGCTTGGCGGCCGGCGTCTCGGCGGCAATCTCCACCGGCGGCAGCTCGGGAGCCGGCATCGCGGCGAGCTTGGCTTCCGCCTCCTTCAGCGCGGCCGTATCGGGCTTGGCCACATCGCCGGCCGTTCCGGAAGCCGAAAAATCCTTCGGCTCCTCGATCGGCTTGTAGTCCGTATGGGTGTTGAGCGAGCTCGACACGCTGCCGCCGACATCCTCGACCTGCTTCTTCAGGTCGGCGAGCTCGGCCTCGCGCATGGCCTCGTTGAACTGGCCCTGGAATTCGGCCGCCATGCGCCGGACCTTGCCGATCGTCTGGCCGACCGTGCGCAGGACTTTCGGCAGATCCTTTGGACCGATCACGACGAGCGCGACCGCCCCGATCAGCACCATTTCGCTCCAGGCGATGTCGAACATCGACGGCTCTTCCTATCGGCGCGCTCGCCGTTCGACCACAGGGCCGAACGGTCGGGCCGCGCGCATCACCAACACCACGCCCTCGGGGCGCGCGCCGCGTCAGGCCTTGTGGTCGGCCTTGGCCTGCGCCTGAGCCGCCGCGTTGCTGGCCTGCGTCTGGTCGATCACCTTGGGGTCGACAGTGGTGGCGGTCGGCGTCGGCTCGTCATCCTCCGCCATGCCCTTCTTGAACGATTTGATGCCCTTGGCGACATCTCCCATCAGCTCGGACACCTTCCCGCGCCCGAACAGAAGCATCACGATGACGCCGACGACGATCCAGTGCCAAATGCTCACGCCACCCATGGCGAAACTCCTCCGAAATTGCCCCGACCGGGGCCTGTCCCCGACCAATTCTGGCCCGGTCGTTCGCTCGGCGGCGGAACCTATTGATCCGCCGCGGGAAACACAAGGACTTCGTCCGACGGAATGTCGACGCCGACCTCGTCGCCCACGCCGACCTCGTCCGACAGCGCCATGCGCGCGGCGAGCGGCCGGTCGAAGCCATCGACGGCCACGAGCACATGATCGACCTCGCCGAGAAAGCGCCGTGCGACCAGCCGCCCCTTGAGATAGTACCCCTTCGGCACGATCCGCACCCGATGCGGCCGGATGCAGACGATCGCGTCGCTGCCTTCCGCCACGCCCTGCGCCGCGAAGCGCCCGAACGGCGTCTCGACCGTTCCGCCCGAGACCCGGCCCTCGATCTCGGTAAAATCGCAGAAAAATCGGGCGGCAAAGAGGCTGGCAGGCTTGCGATAGAGCTCCTCCGCGGTGCCGATCTGGGCGATCCGCCCGGCGCGCATCAGCACGATGCGGTCGGCGATGCGCATCGCGTCCTCGGGGTCGTGCGTGACGATGATCGAGGTCGCTCCCGTCTCCTCCAGCAGCGCGGCGGTCTCGTCGCGCACCACATCGCGCAGCCGCCGGTCGAGGTTCGAGAAGGGCTCGTCCATCAGCAGGACGCCGGGGCGGGGCGCAATGGCGCGCGCCAGCGCGACACGCTGCTGCTCGCCGCCCGAGAGCATGTGCGGATAGGAGTCGGCCAGATGCTCGAGCCCGACGCGCGCCAGCGCCCGCAGCGCCGTGGCGTCGGCGGCGCTTCCCGACCGGTCGCGCAGCCCGAAGCGAACGTTCTCCCGCACGCTCAGATGCGGAAACAGCGCATAGTCCTGAAAGACGAAGCCGATGCCGCGATGTTCCGGCTCGACGAAGGCGGTGGGCGACGAAACATCACGCCCTTCCAGCAGCACCCGCCCCGCGCTCGGGCGCTCTACTCCGGCCGCGAGCCTCAGCAGCGTCGTCTTGCCGCAGCCAGACTGGCCGAGCAGCGCGACGATTTCCCCGGGTCGAACCGAGAGGGACACGTCCGACAACGCCGTCACCGTGCCGAAGCGCTGGGTCACGCCATCGAATCCGAGCGCCATCGGGATCGCGGCTCCCGCCGTCCCGCGCCGGCCCCAGCCGAGCCAGCTTCTCGCAGTTTCGCTTCCCGCCAATCCTTGTCCTCTCAGCAAATGGGCCGTCATCCCGGGCAGAGCGATGCCTATACCTAGACCCGGGATCCATGTCTGAACCGATCCAGGTAAGCTTCAGGCATGGATCCCGGATCGGCGCCGCCAGAGGCGGCTTGTCCGGGATGACCAGCGAGGAGAGCCGAGTGTTCGCCCTCACTCCTGTTGCGGGCCGCCCTCGCCGTCGTCAAGCGGGCTGAACAGATCGCCGAGCGGATCCTCGTCGTCGCGCAGACCCGGATCGTCATCGGGAACCGGCACGGTGAGGTCGCGCGTCAGCCGACCCTCGATGAAGCCCGCCCCCTTCAATTCGTCGAGCCCCGGCAGGTCGTCGATGCGGTCGAGCCCGAAATGATCGAGAAAGCCGCGTGTCGTGCCATAGGTCACCGGCCGGCCCGGCGAGCGCCGCCGCCCGCGCAATCGCACCCAGCCGGCCTCGAGCAGGATGTCGAGCGTGCCCTTGGCCGTGGCGACGCCGCGGATCTCCTCGATCTCGGCGCGCGTCACCGGCTGGTGATAGGCGATGATCGCCAGCACTTCGAGGGCCGCCCGCGACAGCTTGCGCGGCGGCTCGGCCTCGGCGGCGAGCAGATAACCGAGATCGGGTGCCGTCCTGAAAGCCCAGCCGCCGGCGACCTGCCGCAGATTGACGCCGCGCGCCACGTAGAACGCGACGAGACGGGCCAGGACCTGTCCGACATCGATTCCCGCCGGCACCGAGCGGCCGAGCTCCTCCTCCGACAGCGGCGCCGCGGAGGCGAAGAGCAGCGCCTCGACGATGCGCAGCGCCTGCGCGAAGGCTTCCGCCCCGCCGCCATCCTCCTCGTCGCGCGTCTCGGCCATCGCCGCCGTCATGAGGCGTCCTGTCCGACGAAGGGCAAGGCCGGTGGCCGGGCCGAGCGGCGGCGGACATGGATCGGCGCGAAGGCGTCGTCCTGCCGGATGTCGAGCATGCCTTCCCGCACCATCTCCAGCATGGCTGAGAGTGCTGACGCCCTGACAGTCGCCCTCATCTCACCCACCGGCAGCCCATGCGCCTGCATGTAGCGCGTCAGATAGGGATCGATGTCGGTCCAGTCCCCCGCTTCGCCGACGAGCTTTTGCAGCGCCTCGCGCGCCTCGACCAGCGACCAGACGACGCGATGGCCGACCGAGATATGCCCCTGCACCCGCTTCTGCCGCTGATGCGCATAGGCGGCGAGCAGATCATAGAGTTCCGCCTCCCAGACCGGCCGGGCCCCCGCGACGATCTCCTCCGGGGCGCCGCGCGCGAAGACATCCTGCCCCAGCCGCTCGCGCGCCGAGAGCTTGTTCGCCGCCGCCCGGATCGCCTCCAGCCGGCGCAGACGCAAGGCGAGCGCGGTGGCGAGATCGGCCGCGCTCGGCTCCTCACCCCTCGGCGGCTCGGGCAGCAGCAGGCGCGACTTGAGATAGGCGAGCCAGGCCGCCATCACGAGATAATCGGCCGCGAGTTCCAGCCTCAGCGCCCGCGCCTGCTCGACGAAGACGAGATACTGCTCGGCCAGCGCCAGGATGGAGATGCGGTGCAGGTCGACCTTTTGGCGGCGCGCGAGATCGAGCAGCAGGTCGAGCGGCCCTTCATAGCCGTCGACATCGACGACGAGCGCAGGCTCGTCCTCGCGCCGCGCGCGATCTTCCGCGAATGGCAAATCGGCCGTCATGCTGGCCTGCCCTCACCCGCCTTGCCCATCTCGCGCCGCTGCCCCGGATGCCGCCGAGCGGAGATCCGGGATGGCCGGCGGGAAGATGTGATCAACCCCGTGGGACAGATTCGGCTTTTCAGCCGTCCAGCGCAAGGGCGCCGGCAACCTCGGCGCGCGCGGCGGTGACATCGAGAGGCTCGGGCTCGTGGCGGATGCGGCCGAGCGCGGCGGCAGCCCGGCGCGCGCGTGCGCCGGTCATCTCCGGCACCACCCCGGCGATGGCGACCATCTCCTCCATGATGCCGTGGCAATGCAGCACGACGTCGACCCCGGCGCGGATGGCGGCCCGGGCCTTCGCCTCGAACGTGCCGGAGAGTGCCTTCATCGAGATATCGTCGGTCATGATCAGCCCGTCGAAGCCGATCTCCTCGCGCATGATCCCGCGCACGATCTTCCGCGACACGGTGGCCGGGTGCTTCGGATCGAGCGCAGTGAAGACCACATGCGCCGTCATTGCCAGCGGCATGTCGGCGAGATGGCGGAACGGCCGGAAATCATGCGCCCTGAGCTCGTCGAGCGTCGCATCCACCACCGGCAGGTCGTGGTGGCTATCCGCCCGCGCCCGGCCATGGCCGGGCATGTGCTTGACGACCGGCAGCACGCCCCCGGCGAGAAGCCCTTCCGCCGCCGCCCGGCCGAGGCGCGCCACCTGGTCCGGCTCATAGGCATAGGCGCGGTCGCCGATGACGTCGTGGCTGCCGGCGACCGGCACGTCGAGCACCGGAAGGCAGTCGACATCGATGCCGACGCTTTTCAGGTCATGCGCCATCAGCCGTGCCGAAAGCCGCACGATCTCACGCTGCCGCACCGCATCGTTGATGGTCAGGAAGGCCCGCGCCGACGCGTATTTCGGCCAGTTCGGCGGCCCCATGCGCTGCACGCGACCGCCTTCCTGATCGATCAGGATCGGCGCCTGCCAGCCGACGGTCTCGCGCATCTCGGCCGTCAAGGCCGCGACCTGCTCGGGCGACTGCGTGTTGCGCCGGAACAGGATGAAGCCCCAGGGACGGGCATCACGGAAGAAGGCGCGCTCGTCGGGCGTGAGGCTCGTGCCGAGGCAGCCGGCGATGAAGGCGCGCGAGGTCATGGCACCGGGTTAGAAACTGGCGCGGGCGCGGTCAAGCACCACGCGTCCCCTCCCCCCGCTTGCGACGGGGAGGGGACGGCGGAGTGCCGACCGCCTCACTTGATCTGTTGGAAGTTCTGCGCGTTGAAGGCGTCGAAGGGCAGCTCCGCGATGCGGAACCAGAGTTGCTCCTTCTTCCAATAGGGCAGGAAGGAATCGTAGAAGGTCTTGAACTGCGGGTTGCTGGCGGCGAGCTCCGCATACATGGCGAAGGCCTCCTTATAGGCGGCCGCCATCACCTCCTGCGGGAAGGCGCGCAGCTCGGCCCCGGTGCCGACCAGCCGCACCAGCGCATCCGGGTTGCCGTGATCGTATTTGGCGACGCAGAGCGCGTTGGCCTCGGCGCAGGCCGCCTCGAGGATCGCCTTGTAGGACGCCGGCAGCGCGTTCCACTTGTCCAGGTTGGCGATGAAGCTGACGTTGGCGTTGCCCTCCCAGAACCCGGGATAGTAATAATATTTCGCCACCCGGACGAAGCCGAGCTTCTCGTCGTCGAACGGCCCGGAGAACTCGACCGCGTCGAGCGTGCCGCGCTCCAGCGCCGGATAGATGTCGGCCCCGCCGATGGTCTGCGGCACCACGCCGAGCCGCGCCATGATCCGCCCGCCGAGCCCGGCGATGCGGAACTTCAGCCCCTTCAGATCCTCGAGCGTCTTGATCTCCTTGCGGAACCAGCCGCCCATCTGGGCGCCAGTGTTTCCCGAGGGGATCGTGTAGCAGTTATAGGTCTTCATGAAGGCGCGGCAGAGCTCGAGCCCGCCGCCCTGATAGAGCCAGGCGTTCTGCTGGCGGGTGTTGAAGCCGAAGGGCAGCGAGGTCTCGAAGGCGAAGGCCGGATCCTTGCCGATATAGAAGCTCGACAGCGTGTGGCTGCATTCGACCGTGCCGTTCTGCACCGCGTCGAGCGCTTGCAGCGCTGGCACGATCTCGCCCGGCGCGAAGACCTGGATCTGGAAATTGTTGTCGGTCGCCTCCGCCACGCGCTTGGCGACATGGGTCGAGATTCCATAGAGCGTGTCGAGGCTCTTGGGATAGCTCGAGGTCAACCGCCAGCTGATCTTGGGCTGAGACTGCGCGAGCGCCGGCGCCGCAATGGCGGCGCTGCCGGCAGCGCCCACACCGGCGACCTTGACGAAGTTGCGACGATCCATGGGTATCCTCCAGCTGGTGCTTTGCGTCGCGCCGGCGGCACGCGGCCTTCCGACACATCGTTGATTGTTGTCAGCTAAGTCGCATGCGCCTTCGGGCGCGACAAGTATGCCCGGCGCCATGCCTGCTCGCACGAAAAGCGCAGGCGGCCGGAGCATGGACGCAGCGAGACGGCCAAACAAAAGGGCAGCGCCCGAAGGCGCTGCCCTTTCATGACGAAACGAGGCTGTCTCAGTTCTTGGCGATGAAGCACTGACCGCCCGCGGCCTGAAGCGCCGAGCACATCGAGGTGGCGTCATCGCGGGAATAAGGCCCGACGCGCAGGCGATAGACCGTCTTGCCGCCAGCGAGCTCCGTCTTGCGGACGATCGGCGACTGACCGCCGAGCTGCTGCGGATATTTGCGCTGCAGCGCCGCGAAGGTCGCCCGTGCCTCCTGCTCACTGCCCGGCGCCCCGAGCTGCACCACGAAATCGCCGGTGCCGGCGCGGATCGCGGCGTTGGCGGGAGCCGGCGTCGGAGCGGCAGGCGCTGCGCTGGCGAGGCGGGTCGGAGCGGCGGGCGTGGTCGCGGCCGGCGGTGTCGTCGCGCGCTCCTGCGGCTTCGGCGCAGCCGGCGGCACGGCGGCCGCGATCGGCAGATTCGCACTGGCCGGGCTGCCCGCGATCGAGCGGCTCGGCGCCGAACCGGTCGCTATCGGGCGGTTGCCATTGGCGTCGGCAGCGGCCGCCTGCGCCGGCGAGCCGTCGGGACGGATCGAGACGGTGCGGACCTTGCGCGGCTCGCCGAGGCCCGGCACCGGCGGCATCGGGGTCAAGGCGGGCTCGGGCATTACGATGCTGCGCTCGGCGCCACCAGGTGTCGGGACGGTGGCGGTTTCGCTCGAAGCGGTGCCCGGTCCGGGCAGAACCACCCGCGAGGGCATCGAGCGGGCCGCTTGCTGGATGTCGACCGGCTGCTCCTGGCTGTCGACGAGCTTGGTCTTGCCCTGCGGGTCTTCGGCGGAGCGCTCGTAGATCTGCTTGTTCTGGTTCGGAATTTCCCGGCCGCCCGGATTGGCGGGCTCGACCTTGACCGGGCCGCTATCGGCCGCGATCACCGGTGGCGCGCCGCTCTTCGAGGACGAGCCACCGCGCAGCAGCATGGTTCCGCCGACGCCGATGACGCCAATGGCGATCACCGCAGCCGCCGCCCAGAGTCCCTTGCGAGAGCGCCGGGGCTCGAGATCGGGCAGGTCGTCTTCGGCATATTGAGGATGGTAGGTCTGCTGCCGCGCATCGAAGCCCTGGTCCGAAGCCTCGGCGTCATAGGCGGGTTCCTGCTGATAGACCGGCGCCCGGTAGAAGCCCTGCTCCTCGTCAAGGTCGCGCGCGGCCGGTGCGCCTTGAGCCGGCACCGGCCGGGAATAGGCGGCCGGCTCGGGATGAGCGTAATCCTGCTCCGCGGGCTCGTCGTCGTATTGATAGTGTTGCCGGGGCTGAACCGGCGCGGCCGCGGGCTTGCGCTCGGGCTCGGTCCGGCGCAACAGGGCCTCGAACTCGTCGAGGGCGCCGCGCATCTCGGCCGGCGGCTCGGCGACAGGCGAAGGAGCCTGCGCCGTACGCGGCGGCACATAGACGGGCTGCTGCGGCACCACAGCGAAGCTGGGCTCCTGGCGCGTCGCCGGCGCAGCAGGCTGCTGCCTGCGCTCGGTGAAGATGTCCTTGAGCGGATCGTCCTGACTGACGATACGGGTCAGCTCCGCCAGCGGATCGGGCGAGTGCGCGGGGCGCTGCGCCTGCCCTGCCCCCCGAAGCTGGCGCTCGAGATCCTCGAGATCGAGCGCGAAACGATTCCTAGCTGGCTCACTCATGGTACGATCCATTCCAGCACAAGCCGCTTCCCCCTATGGAAGAACCGGGAACTCTGTGCGGTCAACCTGACCTTGTGCGCGCCGCCGGAATAGTGCCCCGTCAGCGCATCTCTTCCGGCGCCGCAACTCCGGCGACCGCCAGACCGGAAGCAAGGACGCTGCGCACCGCATGCACGAACGCCAATCTCGCCAAGGTCGACTTTCGATCAGTTTGATTAACGAACCGTAATTGCGGCGAGTCTTTGCCCTTGTTCCAGAGAGAATGGAACGCGCTCGCCAGTTCATGCACGAAGAATGCCACGCGATGCGGTTCGTGGGCCGTGGCCGCGCCTTCGATGATCCGCGGATAGGCGGCGATCATCTTCACGATGCCGACCTCGGCCTCATCCACCAGAATCGACAGATCCGCCTGCGACAATGCGGCGGGGGACAGGTCGAGATCGGGGAACGCCTCGCGGGCCTGCCGGAAGATCGAGGCGCAGCGCGCATGGGCATACTGGACATAGAAGACCGGATTGTCCTTCGACTGCTCGACCACTTTCGCAAGATCGAAGTCCAGGGTCGCGTCGTTCTTGCGGAAGATCATCATGAAGCGCACCGCGTCGCGGCCGACCTCGTCGATGACCTCGCGCAGCGTGACGAAGTCGCCGGAGCGCTTCGACATGCGCACCTGCTCGCCATTGCGCAGCAGCCTGACGAGCTGGCAGAGCTTGACGTCGAGCGAGCCCTCCCCGTTGGTCACGGCCTTCACCGCGGCCTGCATCCGCTTGACGTAACCGCCATGGTCGGCGCCCCAGACGTCGATCATCTCGGCAAAACCGCGCGTGAACTTCGAGCGGTGATAGGCGATGTCGTTGGCGAAATAGGTATAGCTGCCGTCCGACTTGAGCAGCGGCCGGTCGACATCGTCGCCGAACTGCGTGGCGCGGAACAGCGTCTGCTCGCGATCCTCCCAGTCCTCGTCCTTCTGGCCCTTGGGCGGCGGCAGGCGGCCTTCATAGACCAGGTCACGCGCGCGCAGATCCTCGATCGTCTCCGCGACGGCATCCTTGTTGCCGTCGACGGCCTGCAGCGAGCGCTCCGAGAAGAAGACGTCGTGGACGACGCCGAGCGCGGCGAGATCGTCGCGGATCATCGCCATCATGCCATCGATGGCGGCCTGCCGGACGAGCGGCAGCCACTCGCTCTCGGGCTTGTCCTTGAGCGCCGGACCGTACTGCTTCGCCAGCGTCTCGCCGACCGATTTGAGATAATCGCCCGGATAGAGCCCCTCGGGAATCGCCCCGATATCCTCGCCCAGCGCCTCGCGATAACGCAGGAAGGCCGAGCGGGCGAGCACGTCGACCTGCGCGCCGGCATCGTTGATGTAGTATTCGCGCGTCACGTCATGACCGGCGAAGGCGAGCAAGCGGGCGAGCGCGTCGCCGAACACCGCGCCGCGGCCATGACCGACATGCATCGGCCCGGTCGGGTTGGCCGAGACGTATTCGACATTGATCTTCGGCGCAGGCTTGGCCCTGCCGCGGCCATAGTGGAGACCCGCCTCGATCGCGGATTTCAGGATCGCGGTGAACACCGCCGGCTGCAGCGTCAGATTGATGAAGCCCGGCCCGGCGATCTCAGCCTTGGCGATCTCGGGATCGCGCGACAACTCCTCCACCAGCAACGCGGCCAGCGCACGCGGATTGGTGCCGGCCTCCTTGGCGAGCACCATCGCGGCGTTGGTGGCGAGGTCGCCATGCGCCGGGTCCTTGGTCGGCTCGACCACGACACGCCCGAGGTTGAGCCCGGCAGGAAGCGCGCTTCGCTCGGCAAGCGCCCAGAGGGCGGCGTGAAGGCGAGCGGAATAGGTCTCGAACAGGTTCATCGTGGTCATCTTGTCGGCAGGAAACTTCCGAGCCCTCATCCTGAGGAGCGTTTCTGCGAAGCGCGTCTAGAAGGATGATCCAGGAGGCTCCGGAAACCGCTGGAGCATCCTTTGAGACGCGGCCTTCGGCCGCTCCTCAGGATGAGGGCTCACCAAGCTCGAACATTTTTGTACGGCCGCCCGGCCCTATCGCAGCGAGGGGGTGACGTCAAACAGGCGGCGATGCTCGTCGAGCGCGTACCAGTCGGTCATGCCGGCGATATAGTCGGCGATGCGGCGCATGCGGCGATGCTCGTCGAGCCCGTCGCAACCCGCCGCCCACTCCTGCGGCATCGCCAAGGGATCGGCGCTGAAGCGGGCGAACAGCTCCCGCACCACCTGCGCGGCCTGGGCGCGGATCGGCGCGATGCGCGGATGACGGTACATGTTGGGGTAGAGAAAGCCCTTGATGTCCCGGTCGGCCGCCTCGATCGCCGCGGAGAAGGTCACGACCGGCTGCCCTGCCCGCCTGATCGCATCGGCCTCAGCGGGCGCGAGCGCCTCCAGACGCCGCTGCGATTCTGCGATCACATCCTCGACGAAGCGGGTGATGACGCGCCTGACGAGCTCATTGGTCAGGCGCGCTTTTTCGAGCCTCGGATGCAGCCGCTCGATCTCGTCGAGCAGCCCGGCCAGGAACGGCACCGAGCGCAGGGCGGCATGGCCGAACAGCCCGGCCCGCAAGCCATCGTCAATGTCGTGGGCGTTGTAGGCGATGTCGTCGGCGAGCGCGGCGGCCTGCGCTTCGGCCGACGCATAGCTGTCTAGCCAGAGATCCTGCCGATGCTGGTATTCGACGATCGCCGCCGGAATGCCGGTTTTGGCGTAGCGCGCCGTCGGCTTCCCTTCGGGGTCGAGCAGCGGGCCGTTGTGCTTGACCAGCCCTTCCAGCGTCTCCCAGCTCAGGTTGAGCCCGTCGAAATCGGCATAGCGTTGCTCGAGCCGGGTCACGATCCTCAGCGTCTGGGCGTTGTGGTCGAAACCGCCGAACCCCGCCATGCATTCGTCGAGCGCATCCTCGCCGGTATGGCCGAAGGGCGTGTGGCCGAGGTCATGGGCCAGCGCCAGCGCCTCGGCCAGATCCTCGTCGAGACCGAGCGCGCGCGCCAGCGCGCGGGCGATCTGGGCCACCTCGATCGTGTGGGTCAGCCGCGTGCGGTAATGGTCGCCCTCATGCGAGACGAAGACCTGCGTCTTGTGCTTGAGCCGCCGGAAGGCGGTCGAATGGATGATGCGGTCGCGATCGCGCTGGAATTCGCCCCGCGTCGCCGAGGCGGGCTCACCGACGAGCCGGCCGCGGCTCATGCTGGAGCGGCACGCATAAGGAGCGCGCCAGCGCTCACCGGGCTCGACGCCCGCTGAGAAGACCGATGTCGGGATGTGCGGATGCGGCATGGCAGCCTCGTCGCCGCCCCGTGCTTGTAGAGGCGCTGCCGGGCCATTACCTTTACGGACAACCAGGGTGCAAGGAACATCTGCCCATGTCGACCGATCTTGCGGTCAACCCGCGCGGCATCGCGGTGACGGCCAACGCCGCGAAACGGATTCTCTCGGTGATGGCAAAGGAGCCGCCGGGCGCGATGCTGCGCGTCAGCGTCGCCGGCGGCGGCTGCTCCGGCTTCCAATACGTCTTCGATATCGAGGAGAAGAAGGCGCCCGACGATCTCGTCATCGAGCGCGATGGCGCGACCGTGGTGATCGACGAAACCTCGCTCGACCTGCTCGAAGGCTGCACCATCGACTTTGTCGACGACCTGATCGGCCAGTCCTTCCGGATCACCAATCCGAACGCGACCAGCTCCTGCGGCTGCGGCACGTCCTTCGCGGTCTGAGCCGGCTCAGGCCGCGTCCTCAGCCGCAGCGCTGGCCGCAGGCCGCGCCGTCATCTTGCCCAGCCGCGCCACGGAGCTGCTCAGGACCACATTGCCGAAGGCGCGCAAGAGGTCCCGGTCGAGCTTGTCGCCCATGCCGATCAGCGTGGCGAAGGCTTCCTCCGGCGACATGGGCGCCTTGTAGGAACGACGTTCGATCAGCGCGGCATAGATGTCGCAGATCGTGATCATCCGGACCGGATCGGGAATTCTGTCGGCGCCGATGCCATGCGGGTAGCCGGAGCCGTCGAGCATCTCGTGATGCGACAGCACGGCGGCGAGCACCGCCGGCGCGAAACCACCCTGCGCGACCAGCATGTCGTGCCCGATCTGCGGGTGCTGGCAGATGACGGCACGCTCCGCCGGCGTCAGGCGTCCTGGCTTGCGCAGGATATCGAGCGGGATTCGCGCCTTGCCGACATCATGCAGCACGGCGGCCGTCGTCATCAATTGCCGGTCGCTCTCGCCGAAGCCGAGCTTGCGGGCGAAGGCGGCGACCAGTCCAGAGACCAGAAGGCAGTGCTGGTAGGTGGCGTCGTCATGCTGCCAGACCATATCCAGCCAGGTATCGAGATTGCCGTCATCGGCCGCCCGGTTGATCGCCTCGACACTGTCGTTGATCGCCTGAACGGGCAGCGGCCCGTCGGAGCCGGCGGCTTCGAGCAGGCCGGCGAATGCGGCGGAAGCCCTGACGAATCGCCGCTGCAGAACCGTTTCCGGCCCACTGTCCCGCAGCAAACCGAGCATGGCCCCGACCTTGTCGAGCAGCGCCGACGGCGGCGTTTCGGCCGGCAGGATCGCCTGGGCCCCGAGGGCGTTGGCCTGCATCTGGCTGCGCGGCGACATGTCCCGCAGAAGGAAGAGGAAGGGGGCGCCGGACTGTCGGTGAGTCGCAAGCGCCGCGCTCGCCGAGACGATCGTCGCGGGCCGGGAGAGATCGAGATCGACGATGAGCAAACGACCAGCGGCCTTGCGGATCTCCTCGATTTCGGCGAGGTCGAAGGCCCTGCACGCTCCCCAGACCGAGAGCGCGCGTTGCAGCGACTGACGCTGCTGATCACGATCGCTGACGAGAAGGACGATGGCGCTAGGTCTCCGGCAAGACCTCCATCTTAGCCCGGCCGATTGATGAAGCGTAAAAACCGCAGCCGGAATTCGCGCCAGGCGGGTGCCGGCGCGATAAAAAACCGGCAAGGGACGATAACCTTGCCGGCGTGCTTACCGGATTCTCAATTTAGAGCTCCCAACAACCCCAGAGGGGTTTCGATGGGGTTTGTCGAAAGCCCTCAGTGCGATGCGGCGGCGCCGCCCGGCTCAAGCCGGATCTCCGCAGCCATGAGCCCCTTCGGCCCCGGTCCGTAGCGCACCAGCACGGTCTGTCCCGGAACGAGCTCGACGAGCCCGTAGCGGCGCAGCGTCTCCATATGCACGAACACGTCCGGCGCCCCTTCGCCCTTCGAGACGAAGCCGAAGCCGCGCAGCCGGTTGAACCACTTCACCACCATCGGCTCCAGGCCGCTCGTCGGCGCCACGGTGACGTTGGTGCGGGCGAGCGGCATCTCCGAGGGATGCCGCGCCACTGTCGTATCGATCGAGAGAACGCGGACCGCCTGACGCCCCCGCGGCTTCTCGACCGCCTCGAGCACGATGCGAGCACCTTCCGCTATCGCATTGAATCCGTCGCGTTTCAGGGTCGTGACATGGAGCAGCACATCCGCCCCGCCGGTCTCGGGAACGACGAAGCCGTAGCCCTTCGACACGTCGAACCATTTGACGTAGCCGCTGGTCTCGACCGGGACCTCCGAAGCGTGAGGGCTTGGCCCATCGAGGCGCACGACACGGTTGAGTGACTGGATGGGACCCATCGGTGGTCGCCCGCTCTCACCGAATTCGTCGGACATTTGCCGCTCACCCCACGCAGAACGTCTTGATTCGCGACATTACGATAGCACTGCTGCGGATTCGGGGAACACCCCCGAAGATCTCGTCCACATAATCTCCAGCGGAAAGTTCACTTTTTCGATCGGGAAAGCTGGAGCCGTGAGCGAGTCGGTGCCTTGTCCCGGATCGGCGTGGCCCTGCGGTGCAGGCCTGTCGCTCAGGACAGGAGCGGCGCCAGGGCCTTGCCGCTTTCGGCCCGGATCACGAGATCGGCGATCGCGTCGAGCTCCGTCGGCTCGCGGTTGAGGATGACGAGCCTCGCCCCCTGCCGTTTGGCGATGACGGGCAACGTCGCCGCCGGAAAGACCACGAGCGACGAGCCGACGACGAGGAAGAGGTCGCATTCCAGCGCCAGTCCTTGCGCCCGCATCATCGCCTCCTGCGGCATCGCCTGCCCGAAGGAGATCGTCGCGGATTTCACCGGCCCGGTGCACATCAAACAGGATGGCGGCTCGCCCGTCGCCTCGAAGGCCGGCCGGATCGCGGCGAGCTCATGCCGCCAGCCGCAATCGAGACAGGTCGCATAGGTGCCGTTGCCGTGAAGTTCGATCACCTGCTCCTCCGGCACGCCGGAAGCCTGGTGCAGCCCGTCGATGTTCTGCGTCACGATGGCGGGCGAGCGCCCATCCGCCACGAGTCGCGCCAAAGCGCGATGGCCGATATTGGGCTGCGCGTCGCGGTAATGGTCGTCCATCGTGAATTTGCGCCGCCAGGCCTCCCTGCGCGCCTCGCGGCTCGTCACGAAGGCCTCGAACGGGATCGGCTTGTTGACCATCCAGGGCGAGCCCGGCGAGCGGAAATCCGGCACGCCCGATTCGGTCGAGATGCCCGCGCCGGTAAAGCTGACGATCCGGTCCGCGCGATCCAGCATCGCGTGCAGCTCGGCGATCGCATCCTCTGTCTCGTCCTGCATCGGCTCGCCCGGCTTTACGGAAATGGAACACCTCCAGATATGGAACGCCGCTGCGACGCTTCCAAGGCGATTGACGCAAGGCCGGCGCCGCAGCAAACCAGACTGATCATGCCGACACTCTCCCCCGCCGCGCTGAATCCCGACCTGATCGATACCGGCACTCCGCCGATTCCGGAGGCGCAGGGCTGGGCCAGGTCCTATGACGGCCGCCATGGCCCGCTGATCGACCTGTCGCAGGCCGTGCCCGGCTCGGCCCCGCCGGAAGCGCTGCTGCGGAAGCTGGCGGAAGCGGCGGCGGAGCCCGGCAGCGCCCGCTATGGCGGCATCACCGGCGATGCCGCTTTGCGTGAGGCCTATGCCGCCGAGATCGCGGGCATCTATGGCGCGCCCTTCACGCCGGCGGAGATCGCGATCACGTCGGGCTGCAACCAGGCCTATGTCGTGACGATGATGGCGCTGGCCCGGGCCGGCGACAACGTGCTGCTGCCGACGCCCTGGTATTTCAACCACGAGATGACGCTGACCATGCTCGGCGTCGAGGCGCGCCCGCTGCCCTGCACGCCCGAATCCGGCTTCGTGCCGGATGTCGCCACTGCCGAGGCGCTGATCGACGAACGCACCCGCGCCATTGTGCTGGTGACGCCGAACAACCCGACCGGCGCCGTCTATCCGCCGCAGACCATCGCCGCCTTCGCCGCGCTCTGCGCAAGGCGCGGCCTCTGGCTCGTGCTCGACGAAACCTATCGCGACTTCCTGCCCGAGGGGCTTGCCAGGTCGCATGAGGTTTTCTCCGCAAGCGACTGGCAGGATTCCGTGATCGGCCTCTACAGCTTCTCGAAGGCCTATGCCGTTCCGGGCTGGCGCCTCGGCGCGATCACGGCCGGCGAACAAGTCCTCGCCCAGATCGGCAAGGTGCTCGACTGCGTGCAGATCAGCCCCGTCCGGGCCGGTCAAGCCGCCGTGACCTGGGGCATCGACGGCATCCGCGACTGGCGCGAGCGCAACCGCGCCGAGATCAACACCCGCGCCGGCCTCTTCCGCGAGACTCTGGCGCCGCTCAACGGCTGGCGCGTGCTCTCGGCCGGAGCCTATTTCGCCTATGTCGCGCATCCCTTCGCGGGCGCGAAGGCGGCCGAAATCGTGCGCCGGCTGGCGCAGGAGCGCGGCGTGCTCGCCCTGCCCGGCCCCTATTTCGGCCCCGGACAGGAAAACCATCTGCGCATCGCCATCGCCAATGTCGCCGCCGACCGGATCGGATTGCTGGGCGAGCGGCTCAGGGGCTTTTCGTTCTAACCTGATCTGAACGCCGTCATCCCGGACAAGCCACGATAGCGGCGCTGATCCGGGATCCATCGAAGGGCTCTGCGCTCCATGATGGATTCCGGGCCTCCGCTTCGCTCCGCCCGGAATGACACGATGGTTCCAAGGCCTAAAGGCTTACCGAAACATCTCCGCATAACGGTCCCGATAGGCCCAGACCAGCGGCAGCCCCAGGACGACGAGGACCGCCGCCACCGGCAGACCCTGCGGGTTGATCGTGGCGTGGAAGAGCACGATTACCGCCATCACCGGCGCGATCAGCGCGAGCCCGAAGGCCGGCACGACGTTGGAGATCAGGCTCAGGCCCCCGGTCAGGTTGATCGCCTTCACGAAGGGCCAGAAGAAGCCGGAATCCTGCAAGGCCGCCTCGAAGGCAGCGCCCCGCGCGCTGGTCGGCGGATGGATCAGGTTCATGCCCGTAGCGAGCCACCAGAAACCATCGACGGCGCTGATGAGGAAAATCAGCCCAAGCAGGATGCGCGGGGCGGTGACGAGAAGAAAATTCTTCATGGGAATCCAGGCCGATGCGAGAACAGGCCGGCGCCGCTCTCGAGCAGCGCCGGCCTGTTCCTTGATCGCTTCGGCCTCTCGCCGGGTTCAATCGGCGAGACGAAAAACTACATCGTCGCGCCGATCTGCCACGGCACGTATTCCGCGTCGCCATAGCCGAGCAGCTCAGACTTGGTCTTCTCGCCCGACGCGACCTTCAGCAGCTTCTCGAAGATCTCGCGGCCCTTCTGCTCGAGGCTGACGCCGTCGAGCACATCGCCGCAATTGATGTCCATGTCGTCGATCATCTTCTCGTAGATCGGCGTATTGGTGGCGAGCTTCACCGAAGGCGTCGGCTTGCAACCATAGGCCGAGCCGCGCCCCGTCGTGAAGGCGAGGATGTTGGCGCCGCCGGCCACCTGCCCTGTCGCCGCGACGGGGTCGTAGCCGGGCGTGTCCATATAGACGAAGCCCTTCGCCCTCACCGGCTCGGCATAGTGATACACCGCCGAGAGCGTCTTGGTGCCGCCCTTGGCCGCCGCGCCCAGCGACTTCTCCAGGATGGTGGTCAAGCCCCCCGCCTTGTTCCCCGGCGAAGGGTTGTTGTTCATGCTCATCCGGGCGCGTTCAGTATAGTCCTCCCACCACTTGATGATCCCGACGAGCTTCTCGCCGACCTCGCGCGTCGCAGCGCGGCGCGTCAGGAGATGCTCGGCGCCGTAGATCTCGGGCGTCTCGGAGAGGATCGCCGTGCCGCCATGCTCGACGAGGATGTCGACGGCCGCGCCCAGCGCCGGATTGGCGGTGATGCCGGAATAGCCGTCCGATCCCCCGCATTGCAGAGCCAGCATCAATTCGGAGGCCGGCACGGTCTCGCGCTTCGCCTGATTGGCGATCGGCAACATCACCTTCAGCGCATCGATGCCGGCGGCGACGGCCTTCTTGGTCCCGCCCGTCTCCTGGATCGTCAGCGTGCGGAAGACGTCGCTTTCGGTAACACCGTAGGCTTCCTTCATCCGGCTGATCTGGAAGCCCTCGCAGCCGAGGCCGACGACCAGCACCGCCGCCATGTTGGGGTTGCAGGCATAGCCCCAGGTGGTGCGCTTCAGCACCTCGAAGCTCTCGCCATTATAGTCGATGCCGCAGCCGGTGCCGTGGGTCAGCGCGATCACGCCGTCGACATTGGGATAATCGGCGAGCAGGCCGGAGCGCTTCACCTCCTCGGCCATGAAGCGCGCGGCCGAGGCCGAGCAGTTCACCGAGGTCAGGATGCCCACGTAGTTACGCGTGCCGGCCTTGCCGTTGGCGCGGCGGAAGCCCTCGAAGGTCGCCTGCTGCTCGATAGGCAGGACGAATTCCGGCTTGGCCTCCTGAGCGAAGGCATAATCGCGGTCGAAGGCATGGAAACCGGTATTGTGCTCGTGCACCCAATCGCCCGGCACGATGTCATCCGTCGCGAAGCCGATGATCTGGCCGAACTTGCGGATAGGCTGGTCCTTGGCGATCGGCACGATCGCCATCTTGTGCCCACGCGGGATGCGTTTCAGCGCCTCGACCCCAGCCGCGGTCACGCCCAGATCGACGGGATCGACCGCGACGACGACATTGTCGGCGGCGTTGAGCTTCAGAGTGCGGGGCGGCGCGGACTTGTCGAGCATGGCGGAACCGAATTCTCCGGACGCCGCGATGGCGGCGTGCGTCCCTAGAGATGCGCCCAACCGGCCGCATTTTCAATCGGTTCAAAGGAGGAAACGGTCATGCGTCAGACTCGGGCGCGGGCTAAAGGTCGAACGCCCGCTGCAAGGTTCACCCAACAGTAACCATCCAAGCCGATGTATCTCCTCAGACCTGCCTGAGAGATACCCCATGCTGACGCGCCGCTCGTTTACGTTTCCTGCCCTGTCCGTCGCGGCGGCAGGCTTGGCCGGCTGCGGGTCGAGAAGCATCGTCGCGCTGCCGGAGATCGGCTCAGGCTCGATCGCCCAGAGCCCGCAGGGCCTCGTCACGCGCACCTTGGCACGGCCTAACTATGCCGAGGTCTATGCCGATTATCCCGGCGAGCGCTTTCCGATTTCGGCCATCGACTATCAGCGCATCGATCCCCGCTTCCTCCGGCAGACCGTGGCGTTTCCGCGCGACGACAAACCCGGCTCGATCGTCGTCGATCCCGCCGGCTACCATCTCTATTTCGTCGAGTCCCCGCGCGTCGCGACGCAATACGGTGTCGGCGTGGGGCGCGAGGGCTTCGGCTGGTCGGGCGCCGCCCGGATCAACATGAAGCGGGACTGGGCCGACTGGGTCCCGCCGCCGGAGATGATCGCGCGCGATCCCGAGATCAGGTCCCAGCTCGAGCAGACGCCGCGCGGGCTTGGCGTGCGCGGCGGCTCGAAAAGCCCGCTCGGCGCCCGCACGATGTACCTCTTCGGCGAAGGACGGGACCTCGGCTACCGTATTCACGGCACATTCGAGCCCTACACGGTCGGCACCAATGTCTCGTCGGGCTGCATCCGCATGATCAATCAGGATATCGCGCATCTCTACGCGCGCGTGTCGCTCGGCACCCCCGTGACGGTGCTGCCCGCGTGAGCAGGGCCGGATGAACGGCAGCGCTCGGACCGGTTCATGTTCCGTTGAACTTCTGTGTGTTTTGATGGGTATCGAAAGGAGTTTGCCATGCGCAAGCTGTTGATTTTTGCGACGATTGCGGTCGGGAGCGCGCTCGCCGCGCCGGCCATGGCCACCGAGGCCCTGCCAAGGGAACTGGCCGCGCGCCTCGACAAGGCGCCGGCCGAATATTCCTGGTCGGCGGCAGCCGAGCGGCGGCACATGATCATGGAAGAGACGATGCGCCAGCAGCGCTACGGTCGCGGCTACGGCCCGCCGCGTGGCTATGGCCCACCGCGCGGTTATGGCTACGGTCCCCGCCCGGGCTGGGGCCCGCCGCCTCCGCGCTATTATGCTCCGCCCCCGCCTCCCGGCTGGTGGTAATTCCGAGAGCGACGGGCAACCGTCGCTCTTTTTTCTGATAGGCAGGCGTGCCTGCCAGCCGGGCCGTCTGGCGGCGATCTCCGCCACGCTCCACCTCTACCGACCTGAGACCCTGATCGCCCTCCAGATTTGGATGGAGCCCGTCGATCATGGCGATCCTGAAGGCCGCGCTCGATCGCGCCTGGGCAGGCGACTGCGACAAGCCGATGCTCATGACCGGCTCGAAGAAGCCTTCCACGCTGGCGCTTTTCGAGGCAGCGGGTTTCGAGCCATCCAAGACCGGCCTTCAGGCCAGACGGCTTCCGGCCCGCACCGGATAAGCGGCAGCCGGCGCAACGAAAAACCCCGGCCTTGCGGGCCGGGGCTCTCAAACGCAACTGAACTCTAGGCAGCACCGGCAACGCGGATCAACCGCGCCACAGGATCACTTGCCGCAAATCACTTGCCGGCGGCGGCCGGGACAGCCTTCGAGACGATACCTTCGAACGGCTTGTAGGCGTCCTTGGCGAGAGCGGTGTAGAGCTCGCCCATCTTGGTGAGCTGGGCGACAGCGCCCTCGAACGAGGTCTTGACGTAGTCGGCCTGGATCTCGAGAGCCTTGTCGAAGGTCTTCACGCCGGCGAGCTTCTCGAGCGTCGCGGTGCTGGCCTCGAAGGACTTCTTGGCATAGTCGGTCGCCTCGACGGCGATGGTCTGAACGCCCTTGGAGGTGGCGCCGAAAGCCTTCAGAGCGGCATCGACGTTCTCTTTGGAAGCCTTCTGGATGGTCTCGAACTGCTGGATCATGGCTGGTCTCCTGGCACCTTGGGTGCGGCCTCTGGTGACGGGCGTTGTCTCGCCCTGACGTGTCGCCCCAAGGTCGGATGAAGAGATCACCACCGGGGACTGCCGCTATATTGTGCAGCGCAACATGAATGTCAAGCGAACGCTGCAATGCACCAAACGCATATCGTTCCGATCGCAACCATTCAAGTTTTAACGGCTCCGTAACCGCGTCCGCCTAACCTCTCCCTCTGTGTCCTTCGCGCCACGTCAACCAGCGCGCGGAGGTCGGACTTTTGAGTATCGAGTTCGGGGCGTTTCATGGTGTTTGGTTGCGTTGGGTTGCGGCGTCCGCGTCTGCGGGTCGTCGCCGGGCTGATCGGAGTTGTCGCCATTGCGGCTACGATGGCCGCTTCCCCCGCCGAGGCGCGTAAGCGTCGCCATCATGCTGCGGGCGGCGGTGGCTACACCCCGCCCTATGCCGCGATGGTCGTCGACGTGAAGAGCGGGCGCACGCTGCACGCCGTCAATGAAGACGCGGCCCGCATCCCCGCCTCGCTCACCAAGGTCATGACGCTCTATCTGCTGTTCGAGCAGATGGAACGCGGCCGCTTCGACATGGATTCCGAGCTCAAGGTCTCGTCCTATGCGGCCTCGCAGCCGCCAACCAAGCTCGGCCTGCGCGCTGGTTCCACCCTTTCGGTCGGTGACGCGATCCGCAGCATGATCACGCTTTCGGCCAATGATTCCTCCGTCGTCGTCGCCGAGAATATCGCCGGCTCCGAGGATGCCTTCGCCGAGATGATGACGCGCAAGGCGCGCTCGCTCGGCATGAGCTCGAGCCGCTTCTACAATCCGCACGGCCTGCCGCATTCTCCGCCGAACCTGACGACCGCGCGCGACCTCACCATCCTGGCCCGCGCCATCCAGGAGCGCTTCCCGCGCTATTTCGCGCTCTTCCAGACCCGCGCCTTCCAGTATGGCAGCCGCACCATCCGCGGCCATAACCGCCTGCTCGGCAAGGTCGAGGGCGTCGACGGCATCAAGACCGGCTACACCCGCGCCTCCGGCTTCAACCTGATGACCTCGGCCAAGGCGGACGGACACCAGATCGTCTCCGTCGTGCTCGGCGGGCGCTCCGGCGCCTCCCGCGACAAGATCATGACCGACCTCGTTCTCGCCAATCTGCCGCGCGCCTCGACCAGCGGGCGCTCCTCGGTGATGGTCGCCGAGGCGCCTGAGCGCGAGGAACGCCCGCGCCAGGAAGAACGCCCGCGTCCCGAGGAGCGCGTCCGGCCGGAAGAGCGCCCGCGCGTCGCCGCCCTCGCCGAGCCTGCGCCGATCCCGGTGCCGCGTCCGGAGAACGTCGCCGCGCCGCAGCCTCAGCCGCTGCCGGTGGCCGCCCGCTCCTATGCGCCGATGCCGACCCAGACGCCGATCGCGCCGCCGCGTCCGATTGCCGCCGGCCAGCCGCTGCAGATCTCCGGCATGCGTCCGGTCACCGCGACCACCACGCCTTCGGCGATGCGCTGGTCCATCGGCGCCCAGCCGGCCGATGCCAAGGTCCTGCGCCCGCCGGCGAATGTCGACACCACCTCCTCGATCGCGCGACTGGCCGAGCCGGCCACCGAGCCCGTCAAGGTTGCGGAGAACAAGGTCGAGGCCCCGGCCGCCACCATCGCCCGCAAGTCGGACGCCGTTCCCGCCAAGGCACAGGCTCCCGAGCCTGCCCCGGCCATGTCGCATCAGGCCGCGGTCGTCGCCTCCGGCAAATGGGTGATCCAGCTCGGCGCCACCGACGACAAGGGCAAGGCCGAAGAGATCCTGGCCCGGGCCCGCGCCAAGGCGGCCGGCTCGCTCGCCAGCGCCTCCGGCTTCACCGAGAAGGTCGAGAAGGGCGGCTCCACCCTCTTCCGCGCCCGCTTCGCCGGCTTCGACGACTCGAAGGACGCGCAGAACGCCTGCAACAGGCTGAAGCGTGGCGGCTTCTCCTGCTTCGCCACCCGTAGCTGACCGGACCGGGAAAGGAGTTCACGCCATGTCGCAGACCTACTCCGGAAGCCCGTCGCTATCCCCGCTTCAGAAGGATGTCCTTGGCCTGGTTGACGCGAGCGGCAAGGCCGCTCGTACCCCCGGCATCCGGATGAATCCGCTTCATCAGGGATCGGTGGGCCTCACGGACCGCCTCCTCGCCCGCCCCCTGCTGAAGCCCCAGGATCTCGTAGGCCTCCTGCTGCGACATCGTGCCCGTGCCCGGCGCGCCGCGCTGCCCCGCGTCACCGTCACGATCAGCGTCTTCACGCCAGCCGGGCGACCGGCGGTCGAGATATGCCTCTAGCAGGCGAGCCCCGTCAGGATCTCGCGCCAGGCAATCGCGCATCAGAGCGCCGAGATCCGCCTGGCCCAGGCTGTCGAGATCGAGCCCGGCATAAGCTCCGCTCTTGACCCGGCCCCGCATCGCGCCGCTGTCGTGATCGAGTTCCATCGCAAGCAGGACCGACTGCACCTGCGAGGTCGCGCCCGGCGCCGGCCCGGCGCGATCGGCCCAGGGAAAGCGGATGCCGCCCGGCCCGGTGGCGCTCCAGCCGAGCAGCCAGGCGCCGATGCCGCCGAGAAAGACGGCCATGTCCAGCCGTCCGCGCACCATCAGCAGGGCGGCGACACCCAGCGCAGCGACCCCGCCCACGGTCTTGGCAAGCTTGGCGACGATCTTCGGATTGGCGCCGGCGAACAATTTCACCAGCCACCAGACGAGAATGAGAACGGCGACGCCGTAGAGCAGGCTCACCCGCGCCCTCCTTCCATCGCCGCGATCAATCCCTTGACCGCCGGGCTCGCGCCGGCGAGACGCAGCATCGCCTCGCGCCCGCCCGCGGCATAGGCCGCCGCGCCGCGCAGGAGCTCCAGCAGCGAGGCCGGCGCATTGACGTCGAAGCGCGCATGGGCGCCGCCGGTCAGCCTCGCGATGCCGGCGAAGGCACGGCTCGCCGCCGGCTCGGAACCCTCCTGGAACACGAAGCCACGGATACCGCGCAGGCCGAGCTCGCCGGCCAGCGCCGCGAGCGCATCGGCATCCTCCTCCATCGCATCGCCGACGAAGACGAAGGCCCGGATCGGCACGTTGCGCGCCTCGTCGCGCACATGCCTCAGCACGCGCGCGATCTGCGTCTGCCCACCCTCGCAGGCGATGCGGCCCATCAATCCCTTCAGCCGCTCGGGCTCGCCGACCCAGCCGGAAGCCCGGCACTCGCCGAGCCCGCGAAAATAGACGAGCTGGACAGCGAGGCCGCCACTCTCCGCCGCCACCTCGAACATCCGGCCCTGCAACGAACAGGCGAGATCCCAGCTCGGCTGCCGGCTCATCGTCGCGTCGAGCGCGAAGACGAGGCGGCCCGCCGTTCCCGCCGCGAGCGGCGCCAGACGCTGCGCCGCGCCGAGAAAACGGTCGATCTCGCCCGGCTGCGACCGGCTGGCCGCCGCCGTCCCGGCGGCCTTGCCAACGGCACGGTCATTCTTCTCGCTCATGACGCGACGGCGACCTTTCTGAATCACTTCCCATCCTGATATTGGCCACAGCGGCCGCATTTGCTACCCGTCCGCCAAACGGAGGACGCGAGAGTGGCTGGGATCACGGTTTTCGAGACGGTCGCCGCGATGCGGGAAGCCGTCGCCGGCTGGCATGCGGCAGGCGAAAAGGTCGCGCTGGTACCTACGATGGGCGCGCTGCATGAAGGCCATATCGCTCTGGTGAGCGAAGGCCAGCGTCACGCCCGGCGGGTCATCGTCTCGATCTTCGTCAACCCGACGCAGTTCGCCCCGCACGAGGACTTCAAGAAATATCCGCGCACCTTCGACGACGATTGCGCCAAGCTCGTCGCCGCCGGGGCCGATGCGGTGTTCTTCCCCTCGGTCGAGGAGATGTATCCGGCCGGCTTCGCGACCCGCGTCCTGCTGCTCGGCCCCGCCGCGGTCGGGCTGGAGGATCGCTTCCGGCCGACGCATTTCGAAGGCGTGGCAACGATCTGCTGCAAGCTCTTCACCCAGTCGCGCGCCGACTGCGCCGTCTTCGGCGAGAAGGACTACCAGCAGCTCAAGGTCGTCACCCGCATGGCCGGTGATCTCGACCTCGGCATCCAGATCGTGCCGCTGGCAACGATCCGCGAGGCGGACGGCCTCGCCATGTCCTCGCGCAACCGCTACCTCTCGGCCGAGCATCGCGCGCTGGCCCCCACGCTTCATCGCGTCATGCAGGAACTCGCCGCGCGCATCCGCAACGACGACCCGCTCTTCCAGGCGGTGACGGAGGCGCAGAACGCCATCATCACCGCCGGCTTCGAGCTCGACTATCTGGAAGCCCGCCATGCCGAGACGCTGGCGCCGGTCACCGCGCGCACGGACGGCCCCATCCGTCTGATCCTGGCCGCCCGCATTGGCGGCACGCGGCTGATCGACAATATCGCGGTGTAGGCGCTCGCAGCGATCTGCGCCGGCCGGCTCGTTCGCCTTTGCCGCGTCTGCACCGTTTCCTGATGAACTGCGGCCCGTCTCGCATCGGGCGAAGCCGCATGCCTGCGACAGTGCCAAAGCGCGTCGGCCAATTTATCTTGATGATCAAGATAAATTGAAGTAAGCCCGCTCCGAACGCCCTTGGTAAGCGGGCGCAGGACGGGGCAACGGCAGTGGAGCTGATCATCGGAATGGCGATCCTCGCCGCCGCCACGGGGATCGGCGGCGGGCTATACGAGTTCATCGTGATCGATCCGGCCTGGCCGAACCGGCCGTCCCTGGTCCAGCCGAAGCATGGCGGAGTGTCCCGCAAGCGCTTCTGGATCCCGCAGCATATCGTCTTCGAGTTTCTGCTCGTTGCGGCGCTGGTCGCGGCCTGGACGGCATCCGGCGTTCGGCAGTGGCTGCTGGTTGCCGTCGCGACCCATGCGGCGATGCGCATCTGGTCGGCATGCGACTTCATCCCGAAGGCCCTCGCCTTCGAGCGAGCCGAGGCTGACAGCGTCTCGCCCGAAGCGGCCCGGCGCTGGACCAGGCGCAGCCGCTTCAGGATGGTGCTCGATCTCGCGACGCTGGCCGCGTTGCTCGCCGCATTCCGGGCAGCCGCCCAGAGCGCTGGCCTCTGATCGCCATGTCCGATCGCGACAATGACGCACTCCTGCGCCAGCTTGGCCTCGCGGTGAGGCGGATGGGCGCGCAGAGCGTGCTCAGCAGCGCCGCCATGGCGAGGCGATTCGGGCTGCATCCGACCGATCTGGAGGTTCTCGACCTCATCTTCCTACGTGAGACCGTCACGGCCGGCGAGCTCGCCACGGCCACCGGCCTGACCTCGGGCTCGGTGACGGCGCTGGTCGACCGGCTGGCGGCGCGCGGTTACGTCACCCGCCGCCGGGACGAGGCCGATCGGAGGCGCATGCTGATCAGCGTCGTACGGGCCGCAACGGCGCCGATCGAAGCAGCCTTTGAGCCGCGCCGGGTCGCCATGCACGCGCTCTGGTCGAGCTACGACAATGAGACGCTGCGCGCCGTGACCGACTTCCTGACCCGGAGTACAGAGCTGCTCGTCCGCTACACCGAGGACATTGCCGCGACAGCTGAAACC
This sequence comes from Allobosea sp. UNC402CLCol, assembly GCF_000745475.1. Lineage (GTDB taxonomy): Bacteria > Pseudomonadota > Alphaproteobacteria > Rhizobiales > Beijerinckiaceae > Allobosea > Allobosea spartocytisi. Next base: position 88,305 of record NZ_JQJJ01000014.1, on the reverse strand, counting down.
GGAACGATCCGTGGAGCGGCCGAGCCGGGCTGAGGCGCGGCACGACCCGCCCTCACTCTACAGCAGCCCGAGCCCCGCCAGCTCCCGCCGCAATTCCTCCGGCATCTCGCCGAGATCGCCGCCATGCTCGGAGAGGTCGCGCGGCGCGTCCTTCGCCTGCAGATAGCGCCAGCCCTGGAAGGGCCGGAACGGGCGCGGCTCGACCGGCACCACCACCGGCTCCATGACCAGATGGCAGCGGCCGATGCCCTCGCCATCGGTGAAGGGGCGGATGTCGGTGAGACGCTGCCGCGCCGAGATCTGTCCCTTGATCACCCAGTAGAGCGAGCCGCCGTCGAGGATCTCCTCGATCTTCTTGGGGACCATGCGCGTGGTGTGCAACTGCTCAAGCGGCTCGCCGCGGGCACGCCGCTGCGCCTGGCGTTCGGCGATCCAGTCCTCAAGGTCGCTGATCGATTCGGCGCCGACGCAGAGCTTGAGCAGATGAAGGGACATGGCCGGTAAAATAGGCTCCTCTGAGCCGCCGGGCCAGCCTCCCGCACGCTTCTCCACAGACGCTCCTCAACGGCCATGCGCGAGCACGTTGACCAGCCGCCCGAAGGGATCGCGCAGGAAAAAGCGCCGCACGCCCCAGGGTTCCTCAACCGGCCCATATTCGATCGGGAGGCCCGCGGCCCGAACCTTTCGCAAGACCGCCTCGAGATCGTCGACCTCGATCGAAAGATCGGGTACTGGCGTGCCCGAGCCGCCTTCGCTGGCAAAGCCGAGCTGCGGCCCGGCGGGGTCTCCCTCCGCCGCATAGGTCTGGATCCAGCCATGATCCATGACGGGGTGCATGTCGAAAATGCTGCCGTAGAAGGGCTTCGCGAGGCCCGGTTCGGCCGTTAGCATATTCGCCACGATACGCTTCACCGTCATTTTCCCCTCCCGCAACTGGCTACGGACGTTTCATCATGCGCGGACTTGCAGGCAAGGCCATCCTCGTCACCGGCTCCTCGACCGGTATCGGCTATGCGATGGCGGAACGCCTCGTCACGGAGGGCGCGAAGGTCCTCATCCACGGTCGCGACAAGGCGGAGGTCGATGCCGCCGTGGCGCAGCTCGGCGACGCTACGAGCGGCACGACGGGCGATCTCGCCGAACCCGAGACCGCGCAGGCCATCGTCGACGCCACCGTCGCCGCCTTCGGCCGCATCGACGGCCTCGTCAACAATGCCGGCATCTATCCGCGCGGCATTCTCGGCGAGACCACCGCCGCCTTCTTCGACCATATGTTCGCGATCAACACCCGCGCGCCGCTGCTCTGCGCCGAGGCCTCGATCCGCGCCTTCCGCGCCCAGAAATCGCCGGGCGCCATCGTCACGGTCGGCTCGATCAACGCCTATTGCGGCCTGTCCAACCTCACCGTCTATTCGATGTCGAAGGGCGCGCTGATGACGATGACGCGCAATCTCGGCAACACGCTCGGCCCCGAGCGCATCCGCGCCAACCAGCTCAATGTCGGCTGGACCTTCACCGCCAATGAGGACGCCACCCAGCAGCGCGAGGGGCGCAAGCCCGGCTGGCAGAACCATCTCTCGCTGCGCGAGGCGCCGACCGGCCGTATCATGCAGCCGGAGGAGATCGCCGCCCACACCGCCTTCTGGCTGTCGGAGGACAGCGCGCCGGTTTCCGGCCAGATCTACGAGGCCGAGCAGTACCCGATGATCGGGCGCGGATGAACGACACATCTCCCTCGCCCCTTCTTGCGCCCTTCGAGCCCTGGCTGATGCAATGGCGGCTGGTCCCGGACGGCGAGCCGATCAGGACCCATGCCAGCCGCCTGCTGCCGGTCCGGCAGGATGGCGCACCGGCGATGCTGAAGCTGCCTGAGGTGGAGGATGAGCGCCTCGGCTATCGCCCGCTCCAATACTGGGACGGCGATGGTGCCGCCCGCCTGCTCGCGCACGCCGACGAAGGCGCTGCCATGCTGATCGAGCGCGCCACCGGGCGGCGCTCACTCTCCGCCATGGCCCGCAACGGCGAGGACGATGCGGCGACGGCGATCCTCTGCGACGCCGTCGCGGCGCTGCAGAAGCCACGCGGCCCTTTCCCTATCGGGCTGATCCCGCTCGAAATCTGGTTCAAGGACCTGTTCCCGATGGCGGCCGAGCGCGGCGGCTTGCTGGCGCGATCGGCCACCATCGCGAGCGAATTGCTGCCGGCCCAGCAGGACATCCTGCCGCTCCATGCCGATTGCCACCACGACAACGTCCTCGATTTCGAAGAGCGCGGCTGGCTCGCCATCGATCCGAAGGGCGTCATCGGCGACCGCGCCTTCGAATACACGATCCTATTCTGCGATCCCGATCTCGGCGATCCCGAACCGCCGGTCGCGATCCTGCCCGGCCGTTTCGAGCGCCGTCTGGAAATCGTGCTGGCGAAATCGGGGCTGGAGCGGCGCCGGCTGCTGCGCTGGATCGTCGCCTGGTGCGGGCTCTCGGCCGCCTGGTTCATGGGCGACGACGATCCGCTGGCGGAGGTCAATCTGACGATACTGGGAAAGGCAGCAGCAGCGCTCGGCGAATAGCGCGCCGTCATGCTCGCCCTTGTGGCGAGCATCCACGTCTTGAACACCGCATGGCATCGACTAAGACGTGGATGGTCGGGACAAGCCCGACCATGACGCACTGAATCGAAACCTCAGCGATCGCCCACAAGCACCTCCAACAACTCGACTATTCGCCGATCACCACCACCTTCGCGCCCTCGGCCACCTGCGCCCCCGGCTCGCCGACGACTTCGCTCACCGTGCCGTCGCGCGGAGCGGTCAGCACATGCTCCATCTTCATCGCCTCGACGATGGCAAGGCGCTGGCCCTTCACCACCGCCTCGCCCGGCGCCACGAAGAGCGCGACGAGCTTGCCATGCATCGGCGCCTTGACCACGCCGCCGGAACCGGCAGCCGCATCGAGATCGACCGTAAAGGGATCGAACAGCGAAACAGCCGTCTGCCGGCCGCGATGCAGCGCGTACCAGACGCCGCCCTCGCCCTCGGCCAGCGAGACCTCGTGCTCGCCCTCGCCGATCTCATGGCCCGGCAGGCTGACGCGGGCATCCTCCCCCCGCCACTCGATGCGCGCATCGACGCGCTCGCCATCGACCAGCAAGGGCAGGCCGAGCGGCTGGCGCGGCATCAGCGAGAAGGCATCCGTCACCAGCCAGGGCGAGCGCGCCTCGCCCTCCGCCCGGCCGGCCGCCTCGACGATACCGGCGACCTGCCGCTCCTCCTCGAGCTGCAGGGCGACAGCCGCGACCGCCGCGGCATCGAGCGGCTGCGGCTCGGCGCCGAGCGCCTGGATGTTGCGGTCGATGAAGCCGGTGTCGAACGGCCCCTTCCGGAACCCCTCCGCCTCCGTCAGCTTCTTCAGGAAGGCGAGATTGGTGCGCGGACCGGCGACGACCGTCTCGCCCAGCGCCGCGCCCAACCGGTCGAGCGCCTCGTCGCGCGTCGCGCCATGGGTGATGACCTTGGCGATCATCGGGTCGTAGAACGGCGTCACCGTATCGCCGGCCTCGACGCCGGTATCGATGCGGATGCCTTCGCCATGCGGAAAGCTCAGCGCCCAGAGCTTGCCGGTGGAGGGCAGGAAGCCCTTCTCCGGATCCTCGGCATAGAGCCGCGCCTCGACGGCATGGCCCTTCGCCTCGACGTCGTCCTGCGTGAAGCCGAGCGGCTCGCCGGCCGCGACCTTGAGCTGCAATTCGACGAGATCGAGCCCGGTGATCGCCTCCGTCACCGGATGCTCGACCTGGAGGCGCGTATTCATCTCCATGAAGTAGAAGCGGTCGGCGCGCAAACCCTCGCGCCCATCGGCGATGAACTCGACCGTCCCGGCCCCGACATAGCCGACGGCCCTGGCGGCTTCCGTCGCGGCCTTGCCCATGGCGGCGCGCACCTCCGGTGTCATGCCGGGCGCCGGTGCTTCCTCGATCACCTTCTGGTGGCGCCGCTGCAAGGAGCAGTCGCGCTCGTAGAGATGGACAACATTGCCGTGGCTGTCGCCAAAGACCTGGATTTCGACATGGCGCGGCGAGAGAACGTATTTCTCGACCAGCACGCGGGCGTCGCCGAAGGCGCTTGCGCCCTCGCGCTGGGCACTGGTCAGCGCGTCGTCGAAATCCTCGGGCCGGTCGACCTTCTTCATGCCCTTGCCGCCGCCGCCGGCGACCGCCTTGATGAGCACGGGATAGCCGATGCGCCGCGCTTCCCCACGGAGGAAATCGGCGCCTTGCTCGGCGCCGTGATAGCCCGGCACAACCGGAACCTCGGCTTTCTCGACCAGCGCCTTCGCGGCGTCCTTCAGCCCCATCGCCCGGATGGCCGAGGCCGGCGGGCCGACGAAGACGATGCCGGCCGCAGCGCAGGCATCGGCGAATTCGGCATTCTCGGAAAGGAAACCGTAGCCCGGATGGATGCAGGCCGCCCCCGCCGCCTTTGCCACGGCCAGAATCTTCGCGGCGTCGAGATAGCTCTCTCGGGCCGGCGCGGGGCCGATATGATAGGCTTCGTCGGCCATCTGCACGAAGAGCGCCTCGGCATCGGCATCCGAATAGACGGCGATGGTGCGAAGCCCCAGCCGCTTCGCGGTGCGGATGACGCGGCAGGCGATCTCGCCGCGATTGGCGATCAGGATCGAGGGCAGCTTGGCAGCGATCGTCATGGAAGCGTCCTCGGCAACATCCTTGAAAGGCTTTTCGCCTTTATAGCCCGCCTGCCCCATCTGTCTGCGCCTTGTTGCGCAAACCGGTTTGGGCCGCTTCCGAATCCGCGCTCCGCCGCAATGAGCGCCAGATCGCCCATGTCGCCTGGAAGCAGATGCCGGCGACGACAAGGTCGAACAGATATTCCGGCCAGCGCACCACCGGCAGGGCACGGGCGGCGAGCCCGACCAGAGCGAAACCCGTGGTCGAGATCGCATCGTTGCGGCTCGACAGCCAGGTTGCCTTGATCACCGGATTATCCTCGCGGCGGAAGCGCCAGAGCACGGCAATCACGAGGAGCGCGATCACGATGGCACTCACCGCGGCGAAGCCGAGCGTCCAGATCTCGATAGGCCTGGGATTCAGAATCTTGTCGTGGAGGTCGTAGAGCGTGTGCAACCCGGCGACGGCCATCACCGCGCCGATCGCAATCGCAGCCAGCCGTTCGGCCCGGTCGTCGCGGCCGAAGACGATGGCGGCGATGCCGTAGAGCGCGACGTCATAGACCCAATCGACGCCGTCCTTGAAAAGCTGGGCATTGCCGATGGCATGCGCCCAGGCGACCGTCGCCGCCGCCTGGACGAAGATGCCGAGCGCGATGCCCCAGATGGTGAGGGTGTAGGCGCGGGCGATGGCGGGATCGGGAGCCGCAGTTCCGCCTCCCTCGCCATGGGCGGGCCTCTCCAGACCATCCATGTCTTGCGCCCCAGCGACCATCCTCACCTCGTCATCCTGGACAAGCGGCTTTAGCGGCGCCGATCCGGGATCCATGCCGGAACGCGAACCGATCAGGTTCAGGCATGGATCCCGGGTCTACGCTTCGCTCCGCCCGGGATGACAAGCAAGCGGGACGGCCAACGGGAAGGAACGCCTCACCCCCGCCCGACGAGCGGGGCCTTGGTCGCCATCACCGTGACGAAGAGGATGTTGGCGTCGAGCGGCAGCCCGGCCATGTGCAGCACGGTGCTCGCGACATGCGCGACATCCATCACCGGCTCGACCTTGATCGAGCCGTCGGCCTGCGGCACGCCGGTCGTCATCTTCTGCGCCATGTCGGTCAGCGCATTGCCAATATCGACCTGGCCGACGGCGATGTCGTATTTGCGCCCGTCGAGCGAGGCGGTCTTGGTCAGGCCCGAGATCGCATGCTTCGTCGCGGTATAAGCCGCCGAATTCGGCCGCGGCACCTGCGCCGAGATCGAGCCGTTATTGATGATGCGACCACCGCGCGGCTCCTGTGCCTTCATCGCCTTGAAAGCGGCCTGCGTGCACAGGAACGGACCGGTCAGGTTGGTGTCGACCACCTTCTGCCAATCCTCCAGCGAAAGGTCCTCCAGCAGCACGCCGCCCGGCGCATTGACGCCGGCATTGTTGAACAGCACGTCGACCCGGCCGAAAGCCGCCTTTGTCCTGGCGAACAGGTTCTCGACCGAGGCCTTGTCGGTGACATCGGTCGGCACGGCGAGGCCCCGGCCCTTGTCGACGCCGGAGAGCGCGATCGTCTCCTCCAGCGCATCCGCCCGGCGCCCGGCCAGAACGGTGCGGTAGCCATCTTTCAGGAAGGCGATGGCGACGGCCCGCCCCACGCCCGAGCCGGCACCGGTGATGATCGCGACCTTGTCGTGCTGAGCCATGCGTTTCCTCGCGCTTTTGGGAATTCAATCGTTTCGCTCCCAAAGCATAAGCGTAGGCGCGCGACAAGGAAGAACGGCCGGCGCAACCCTTGCCGGCGCCGGCCGGGGATCGCGCGCGCCTCAGGCGACGCCGTAGCGCTTGAACCAGGCGAGCGCCCGCGCCCAGCCATCCTCGGCCTGCGCCTTGCGATAGCTCGGCCGGTAATCGGCGTGGAAACCATGCGGCGTGTCCGGGAAGATCACGATCTCCACGGTCTTGCCGGCGGCCTTCGCAGCGTCCCGCTGCTTCTCGACATCCGCGACCGGAATGCCCGTATCCGCCCCGCCATAGAGCCCGAGAACGGGCGCCTTGAGATCGCCGACGACATCGGCCGCCGTCTTCGGCTGGATGTCGGTGCGGCTGCCCCCGAGCGGCCCGTACCAGGCGACGGCGGCCTTCACCTGCGGGTTATGGGCGGCATAGAGCCAGACGGCCCGCCCGCCCCGGCAGAAGCCGGTGACGCCGAGCCTTGCCGCATCGCCCTTCGAAGCGGCCGCAGCCCATTTCGCCGTGGCGTCGAGGTCGGAGAGCACGGTCGCGTCCGGTGCCTTCGAGATCACGTCGCGCACGATCGCCTGCACATCGGTCATCTTGGAGAGGTCGCCGAGCCGGGCATAGAGCTCCGGCGCCACGGCGCAGTAGCCGAGCTTGGCGAAGCGCCGGCAAATGTCCTTGATGTATTCGTGGACCCCGAAGATCTCCTCGATCACGAGGACGATCGGAAACGGCCCCGCCCCTTCCGGCATGGCGCGATAGCCCGGCAGCTCGCCATCCGCGGTCGGGATCTTCACCTCTCCGGCGACGAGGCCCTTGCTGTCGGTCGAGATCGTCTGGCCATGGATGACGGAGGTGGCGAGGGTGAAGCCGCTGATCAACCCGGTCATGACGAAGCCGCGACGGGAGAACGGCTCCCTGACCAGCCCGTCCAGTTGCTCGAGCGTGCTCTCTGCTGCGGTCTGCGCCGGCGCCGTCATGTGCATCTCCCGTTGTTGTGGCGGGAGCCTGCAGCGACGCAGGACGGCTTGCCAAGAGGCGTCAGCGCGGCTCCGGTCACAGTGGCGTGAGGAAAGCCGCTCTCACATCCGGAACACGCCGAATCTCGTCTCGGGAATCTCCGCGTTGAGCGTCGCCGAGAAGGCCAGCGCCAGCACCCGGCGCGTCTCCGAGGGCAGGATGATGCCGTCATCCCAGAGCCGCGCCGTGGCAAAATAGGGCGAGCCTTCTTCCTCGTAATTGCTGCGGATCGGCGCCTTGAAGGCCTCCTCCTCCACCGCCGACCAGTTCTTGCCCTCGGCTTCGATATTGTCGCGGCGCACGGTGGCCAGCACGCTCGCAGCCTGCTCGCCGCCCATCACCGAGATGCGCGAATTCGGCCAGGTGAAGAGGAAGCGCGGCGAATAGGCCCGCCCGCACATGCCGTAATTGCCGGCGCCGAAGGAGCCGCCGACCAGCACGGTGACCTTCGGCACGCGCGCCGAGGCCACCGCCGTGACGAGCTTCGCGCCGTCCTTGGCGATGCCGCGCGTCTCGACATCGCGCCCGACCATGAAGCCGGTGATGTTCTGCAGGAAGAGCAGTGGGATCCGCCTCTGGCAGCACAGTTCGATGAAATGCGCGCCCTTCAGCGCGCTTTCCGAGAACAGGATGCCGTTATTGGCGATGATTCCGACCGGGATGCCGTGGATGCGGGCGAAGCCCGTCACCAAGGTCGTACCGTAGAGCTTCTTGAACTCGTCGAATTCCGAGCCGTCGACCAGCCGCGCGATCACCTCGCGGATATCGTACTGCTTCTTGAGATCGGTGGGCACGACGGCTTCGAGCTCGGCCGGATCATAGAGGGGCTCGACCGGCTCGGCGATGTCGATGTCCGGCCGCTTCACGCTGTTGAGGTTGCCGGCGATCCGCCGGGCGATGGCGAGCGCATGGGTGTCGTCGCCGGCATAGTGATCGGCGACGCCCGAGAGCCTTGCATGGACATCGGCGCCGCCGAGATCCTCGGCCGAGACGACCTCGCCGGTCGCGGCCTTCACCAGCGGCGGACCGCCCAGGAAAATAGTGCCCTGCTTCCTGACGATGATCGTCTCGTCCGACATGGCCGGCACATAGGCGCCGCCGGCGGTGCAGGAACCCATCACCACCGCGACCTGCGGGATACCTTCGGCCGAAAGCGTCGCCTGATTGTAGAAGATGCGGCCGAAATGCTCGCGATCCGGAAAGACCTCGGTCTGGTGCGGCAGGTTCGCGCCGCCGGAGTCGACGAGATAGATGCAGGGCAAGCGATTCTCGCGCGCGATCTCCTGCGCCCGCAGATGCTTCTTGACCGTTAGCGGATAGTAGGTGCCGCCTTTGATCGTCGCATCGTTGCAGACGATCATGCATTCGCGGCCGGCGACACGCCCGATTCCCGCGATCATGCCGGCGGCATGGACATCGCCCTCATACATGCCGAAGGCGGCGAGCGAACCGATCTCGAGGAAGGGCGAACCTGGATCGGTCAGCCGCAGCACGCGCTCGCGAGGCAGCAGCTTGCCGCGCGCCGTGTGGCGCTCGCGGGACCGCGTATTGCCGCCGAGCGCGGCGGTAGCGCGGCGCTCCTGCAATTCGTCGCGCAGCCCGGCCCAGGCTTCGGCATTCGCCCGCGTCTCGGCCGCATTCAGGTCGACCTTGCTTTCGATGACCGGCACGGGCGCGCTCCTTGAGACTTCAGCCTTCTCGGGAGCGTTATGGCGCGGCGCCGGGCAAACGCCAACCGGCGCGGACGCACGGACGCGACCATGCAAATCCGCGCCGAAGGATGATCTTACTCGCTGGCCTTGTTGATCGACCCGGTTACGCTGGGCGCCGCGACCGCGCCGATGGCTCCGCCCGCCACGGCGCCGATCGGTCCGCCGACAAGCGCGCCCGCCCCCGCTCCCGCGGCCGCGCCGGCGATGCGCTGGTCGGTGGTGTTGCAGGCCGCGAGCAGCGTCGCAAGGCAGCTTGCGAGAAGAATGGCTCGCATAATTCGTCCCCTTTTGCTCGAGGCATCAGGCCGAAAAGCGAAATCCGCCTGTCTCAGCAGCCCGATGCATCACCGAAAGCCGGGCCGCCAACGCGCCCATGCAGGCGCATCGCGGCCAGGCTCTGACCGGGCCGAGCATGGGTTTGCATGGCTAACGAAAGGTAAATCAGGCCGAGACGGTTGGGCCGAAGACCCGCTCGAAGGCTTCGCGCAGCACCGAATCGGCCTCCGGCATCGTCACCGGCAAGCCGAGATCGACCAGCGAGGTCACGCCGTGCCGGCTGACGCCGCAAGGCACGATGCCGTCGAAATGGGAGAGATCGGGATCGACATTGAACGAGATGCCGTGGAACGAGACCCAGCGGCGCACACGGATGCCGATGGCGGCGATCTTGTCCTCGACACCCTCGCCCCGTTCCGGCCGGCGCACCCAGACGCCGACGCGATCCTCGCGCCGTTCGCCACGAATGTTGACATCGTCGAGCGCGCCGATCAGCCAGCCCTCCAGCGCAGCGACGAAGCGGCGCAGATCCGGCTGGCGACGCTTCAGGTCGAGCATGACATAGGCCACGCGCTGGCCGGGGCCGTGATAGGTGAACTGCCCGCCCCGCCCCGAGCGGAACACCGGGAATCGCTCCGGCGCGATCAGGTCCTCGTCGCGCGCCGAGGTGCCGGCGGTGTAAAGCGGTGGATGCTCGACCAGCCAGACGCGCTCGCGCGCCTGCCCGTCGGCGATCAACCCGGCGCGCGCCTCCATCTCGGCGACCGCCTCGTCATAGCCCGTCAGCCCTTCGGCCACGACCCATTCCACCGGCTCGGCGCCCGCTTCCGGCAGGAAGGAAACCGCCAGCGCATCCCGCATATTCACCATGGCTTAACCATGTTCCGTCCAAAGTTTACGGGCCGGTTTCTGCCGGCTGACCATGACCGAGCCTCTTGCGCCCAAAAGCCGCCGGCAGGCAAGTTTCGCTGGTCCAATTCTGAAGTAGGGTTCCGGAGGCAGGACTTGAAGACCGATCTCGATCTCGTTCCTGTCGAGCTTACCGTTGTGCTGGGGCAGACCCAGATGCCGATCTACAAGCTGCTGCGACTCGGCCGCGGCGCCATCATCGAGCTCAATGCCAGCGAGATGGACGAGGTCCAGATTCTCGCCAACAACCACCCCTTCGCCAAGGGAATCGTCGTGGTCAGCGGCGCGCGCATCTCCGTCGAGATCACCCAGATGCTGAAGCGCCCCACCGTCTACACACTCCAGAGCGTCGCCGAGGCGGCCTGACCCCTCTTTTTTCAGGAAAATGCGGCGCGCGTCGCTTTTCCACAGTGATGCTCTTGTGGCGGCGGATTCGATTTGCTAGATCGGCGCCGCTCCCTGGTTGCACCGCCCGCAACTGGAACAGAGCTGCGGTCGTGGCGGAACTGGTAGACGCACTACCTTGAGGTGGTAGCGGGGAGACCCGTGGAGGTTCGAGTCCTCTCGACCGCACCAAATTCGGACGATAAGTCCAGCGAACGGCGACCCTCTCGGGTCGCCGTTCGCGTTTCCGGCCTCATGCTCGATTCGTCCCAGGCTGCACCGTTCCGGGCTGACAGGCGTCAGAACTTTGGTAACGTAAATCGGTCATCAACGTGTCTCGTCTGATCCCCGAGAATACCGCTCCCCGCATGTCACGCATCCGCATCCTGCCTCTTCTGGCTGCCGCCGCCGTTGCGGTCCTTGGCGGCTGCGTGGCGCTCGACACCGCCGGTGACCGGCGCCCGCATGCCGGCGTCGTCGAGGCGCACAGCTACCCGATCCACGGCATCGACGTGTCGCGCTGGCAGGGTGACATCGACTGGTCTGCGGTGCGCGCCTCCGGCATCCGCTTCGTCTACATGAAGGCGACAGAGGGCGGCGACCACATCGACCCGGCCTTCCAGCGCAACTGGGACGGCGCGCGCCGCGCCGGCATCGCCCGCGGCGCCTATCATTTCGTCTATTGGTGCCGCCCGGCCCATGAGCAGGCGCTCTGGTTCAAGCAGCAGATCCCGAACGATCCCGACGCCTTGCCGCCGGTGCTCGACGTCGAATGGAACGGCCATTCCAAGACCTGCCCGCAGAAGGTCAGCCGCGAGCTGGCGCTGGAGAAGATCCAGCTCATGCTCACCGAGCTCGAGCAGCTCACCGGCAAGAAGCCGGTGATCTACACCGACATCACCTTCCACAAGGAGGTGCTGGAAGGCCAGTTCAACGACTACCCCTACTGGATCCGCTCGACGGCGGCGAAGCCCGAGACCCGCTACCAGAACCGTCCCTGGGCGATCTGGCAGTTCACCACCACGGCCAAAGTCCCGGGCATTCGCGGAGATGTCGACCGCAACGCCTTCTTCGGCAACGAAGGGCAGTTCATCGGCTGGCTGCAGGGCGAATACGACATCGCCACCCGCCGCTGGGAGAAGCGCAAGCCTGTGCCGCCGCAGCCGAGTCCCGGGCCGGATCATCCCGCGGCGCCAACCCCGATCCCCGTGGCGCCCGGCCCGTTCTCTCCCGCTCCCGCCCCGCTTCCGAACGAGGACCCGGAGGACGTGCCGATGGCGCGCATTCCTGGCGGCGTGCCGCCGATGGCCTCGGCCTTCCAGCCTCTAGGCGACCAGAGCATTTCGGACTGAGGCTGCCGGACGCCGTCAGAGGCGCACCGTCATTCCGACTTGACCCGCGATGACGCGTCTTTTCCCCAAAAAAACAGCACGCAGCAGCCCTGCCACGCCGCGCGAATCCCGCCGGTTAACCAAAGCTGAAAAACATCCTGCGATTGCCGGGCAATTCTAACCGCCGCTTAACCACGCTCTCCGCATCTGGACCTGTGATGCAGGAGAAACACATGCCGGCGCGCAAGCTGACCCACGGCAGGATCTATCTCGGAGCCTTCGCCTTTCTGACGGCCCTCACCTGTCTGGCCGGGCCCGTCTTCGCGCTCTATCCAAAGAAGGGCGACAGCGCACCGCATCACGGCGTGCGCGACGCCCGCCGCAAGGTCATCCAGGGCATCGACGTCTCGCGCTGGCAGGGCGAGATCGACTGGGAGAAGGTCAAGGGCGCCGGCACGCGCTTCGCCTTCATCAAGGCGACGGAAGGCGGCGACCATCTCGACCCCAATTTCCGCCGCAACTGGGCCGAGGCGAAGAAGCACGGCGTCCCGCGCAGCGCCTATCACTTCGTCTGGTGGTGTCGCCCGGCCGCCGAACAGGTGCGCTGGATCAAGAAGCACATTCCGCGCGACCCCGACGCATTGCCCCCGGTGCTCGACGTCGAATGGCAGAACGGCTCGCAATGCGCCCGCAGGGTCTCGCGCGAGGATGCGCTCGCGAAGATCGAGATCATGCTCAAGGGGCTGCGCGAGCACACCGGCAAGAAGCCGATCATCTACACCGACATCAATTTTCACGAGGACGTGCTCGAAGGCGCGTTCAACGACCATCCCTACTGGCTGCGCTCGACCGCCGCGCCGCTGGCGAAGCGCTATGCCCGCGACCGCTGGGAGTTCTGGCAGTTCACCACCACCGGCCGCGTGCCCGGCATCGCCGGCGATGTCGACCGCAACGCCTTCTTCGGCAGCGAGCGCGAATTCGAGGCCTGGCGGCAGGGGCGCTTCGACATCGGGCTGCGCAAATGGCATGGCGGCGAGCCGAAGGTCGCGGCACGCACGCCGCCTCCCACGCCGGCAGGCCTGCGCGCGCCCAGGGCGGCTGGCGGCGCCACGCTGAAATTCGCCCCGCCCGGCCGCATTCCCTCGCGCACGGCGGATAGTCGCGACGTCGGCACGACGGGTTCCGTCCGGCGCAATTGAAGCAGGCGGCGCCGGCCGTCACGTCCCTGTCACATCGGCGGAGCCCTGTGCCGCGCGCACAAGCCCTGCCCGTGATCGAGACGAACGACGATGCCGACCGATCTGCAATCCCAAACCGGCGTCATCTGGGCCTATCGTTTCGATACCGAGGGCCGGCCCAGCCTGATCGCGCGCGACACCCTGCCCGACCTCGTCCCGGATGAAGGCTTCGTCTGGCTGCATCTCGACCTCGTGCATACCCGCGCACAGAGCTGGATCGGCGAGCAGGAGCTGCCGGACGCGGCGCAGGAAACCCTCCTCTCGCAGGAAACGCATCAGCGGCTCGACCATTCGGCCCAGCTTGCCTGGGGCGTCTCGCATGACCTCATCCGCAGCATCGCCGACAAGTCGGACAGCGTCGGCGCGCTGCGCTGGATCATCGGCGACAGCTTCCTGCTCACCGGCCGGCGCGAGGCGCTGCACTCGATCCGGATGACGGCGGAGGCGCTGAATCGCGGCGAGCCGGCGGAGAGCCCGAGCGCGCTTTTCGAGCAGATCATCGAATACATCATCGACGACATCACCGACAGCGTCGTGCGCCTCGTCGACGAAACCGACAGCGTCGAGGACCAGATCCTGCTGGACCGGCTGCATGACGGGCCGCAGCGCGTCGGCGCGATCCGCCGCACCGCCGTGCGGCTGCACCGGCAGCTCAGCGGCCTCCATGTCCTGTTCCGGCGCTTCGCCGAGACGCAATCCGGCCGCAGCGCCCCCGATGCCGTCAAGGCGACCGCAGCGCGCCTGCTGCAACGGGTCGACACGCTGCATCACGACGTCCAGTCGGTGCAGGATCGCGCCCGCCTGCTGCAGGACGAGATCGCCGCCCGCTCGGCCAACCGCACCAACCGGCAGCTCTACGTCTTGTCGATCCTGACCGCGCTCTTCCTGCCGGCGACCTTCATCACCGGCCTGTTCGGCATCAATGTGAAGGGGCTGCCCTGGGTCGAGTCCGAGGCCGGCGCGATCTATGTGTCGCTGGCCTGCATGCTCGCCGCGCTGCTGACGCTCATCCTGCTGCGGCGCCGCGGCGTGATCGGCGACTGAGCCGCGCTGCCGCGCAAAGGCTTCACACGGCGGCTGGCCGCGTATTCACCTCGACAGTGACATGCGACAACGTCGGCAGGTCGGCAAGCAGCGCCTTGTAGGCCGAGGGTGATTTCGGCTGGCCGGTCACGACCGAGACGATGGCGCTGCGATGCCCGGGCCCGACCTGCCAGAGATGTAGGTCGGCGACCTCCGCGCCCTCGGCGGCGAGCCGCTCGCCGATGCGCTTCGCCAGCGCCTCATCCGGCACCGTGTCGAGCAGCACGGCCCCGGAACGACGCAGCAGCCCGACGGACCAATGCGCGATCACGCCGGCGCCGACGATCCCGATCAGCGGATCGAGCCAGACCCAGCCATAATACCGCCCGCCGAGCAGCGCCGCGATCGCCAGGACAGAGGTGAAGGCATCGGCGATGACATGCATATAGGCCGCGCGCAGATTGATATCCGCGCCATGGCCGCCATGGGAATGATGGCCGTGGTGGTGATCGTCGTGATCATGGTGGTGGTGCCCGTGGCCGTGATGGTCGTGCCCGTCCCTGAGCAGCCAGGCGCTTGCCAGATTGACCGCGAGCCCAAGCGCCGCGATCGCGGTCGCCTGGGTAAAATCGATCGCAACCGGCGCGTAGAGCCGCAGCGCCGATTCCCCGGCGACCGCGAGCGCGATGAACATGAGGAGCAGGGCGCTGGCGAAGGCGGCGAGATCGCCTAGTTTGCCCGTTCCAAAGCTGAAGCGGCGGTCATGCGCATGCTGCCGCGCGAAGCGATAGGCGAAGGCGGCGATACCGAGCGCCGCCGCATGGGTCGACATGTGCCAGCCATCGGCGACGAGGGCCATCGAGCCGAAGACCGTACCGGCAACGATTTCAGCGACCATCATCACGGTCGTCAGGCCGACGACAAGCCAGGTCCGGCGCTCGTGGCGCTCGTGCTCGCTGCCGAGGAAGACATGCTGGTGCTGGGCGGGAAAGCTGTTCGCAGCCGACATCGGTTCGCTCCGCACGGTCAGAGATATTTGGTGAGGGCCTTGAGCTCCTCGATCGAGCGGCGCGCCTCCGGCGTCGTCGCCTGGGCATGGTCGAACAGGTGATGCTCGATATGGTCGAAGATCAGCAGCGACTTGACCTTCTCCAGCGCCTTCTCGACGGCTTGGAGCTGCTGCACCACGTCAGGAACCGCCCTGCCCGCCTCGACCATCCCCACGACCGTGCCGAGATGGCCCTGCGCGCGGCGCAGGCGGTTGATGATGTCGGGATCCATGGCGTGGCTCATGGCCCATATCCTATCCCCCTGGATAGGATATGCAATAGCGAAGCCTCCACCGGCGATGGGCCGGGGCGGATGAGGGGTCGCACGCAGCCCGGCACGGCATCACGCCAAACCGCGTCGGGCGCGGCTGCGCACTGACGCCCCGCGTCGGTCCGGCTATAACGACGGCAAGGGAGCCTCGCTCCCCACGACCCGCCGGGAGGTTCCGCCATGCTTGCCAACGCGCCGCGCCCCTTCAATTTTGACCTCGGCGAGACCGCCGATGCGATCCGCGACACGGTCCATGCCTTCGCGCAGGAGAAGATCGCCCCGCGCGCCGAGGAGATCGACAGGACCAACCAGTTCCCGCGCGATCTATGGCCGGAAATGGGCGCGCTCGGCCTGCACGGCATGACGGTCGATGAGGAGCATGGCGGCTCAGGCCTTGGCTATCTCGAGCACTGCATCGCGGTCGAGGAAGTCTCTCGCGCCTCGGCCTCGGTCGGCCTCTCCTACGGCGCCCACTCGAATCTCTGCGTCAACCAGATCAGCCGCAACGGCAACGAGGCGCAGAAGCGGAAATATCTGCCGAAGCTGATCTCCGGCGAACATGTTGGCGCGCTCGCCATGTCGGAGCCCGGCTCTGGCTCGGACGTCGTCTCGATGCGCACCCGCGCCGACAGGAAGGGCGACCGCTACGTCCTCAACGGCAACAAGATGTGGATCACCAACGGTCCGATCGCCGAGACGCTGGTCGTCTACGCCAAGACCGATCCGGAAGCTGGCCCGCGCGGCATCACCGCCTTCCTGATCGAGAAGGGCATGAAGGGTTTCTCGACCCACCAGAAGCTCGACAAGCTCGGCATGCGCGGCTCGGATACCTGCGAGCTCGTCTTCCAGGATTGCGAGGTGCCGGAGGAGAATGTGCTCGGCCAGGTCGGGCGCGGCGTCAACGTGCTGATGTCAGGCCTCGACTATGAGCGCGTCGTGCTGGCCGCCGGCCCGCTCGGCATCATGCAGGCGGCGCTCGACGTGGTCATGCCCTATGTCCATGAGCGCAAGCAGTTCGGCCAGTCGATCGGCGAGTTCCAGCTCGTCCAGGGCAAGGTCGCCGACATGTATGTCGCGCTGAATTCCTGCCGCGCCTATGTCTATGCCGTGGCCAAGGCCTGCGACCGCGGCGAGACCACCCGCGAGGACGCCGCCGGCGCCATTCTGCTCGCGGCCGAGAAGGCGACGCAGGTGGCGCTCGACGCCATCCAGCTCCTCGGCGGCAACGGCTACATCAACGACTACCCGACCGGCCGCCTGCTGCGCGACGCCAAGCTCTACGAGATCGGCGCCGGGACGAGCGAGATCAGGCGGATGCTGATCGGCCGGGAGCTGTTCAACAAGACGAAGTGAGGCTAGAGGGCTTCATGCCCCTTTACTTCGCCTACGGCCTCAACATGGATCCGGACGGGATGGCGCGGCGCTGCCCGAACTCCCGGCCGCTCGGCCCGGCCCGCTTGCCCCGCCACCGCTTCATCGTCACGCGCGACGGCTATGCCTCGGCGATCCGCGATCCGCGCGAGGAGGTCCATGGCGTGCTGTGGGATTGCTCGCTCAGTGACATCCGCGCGCTCGACAAGTTCGAGGACATCGCCAGCGGCCTTTACGTCAAGATCAGCCAGCCAGTGATCGTGCCCGGCGGCGCCAAGCGCGCGCTGATCTATATCGGCCGTTCGGGCGATCCGGGAAAGCCGAAGCCGGGCTACATGGAAGCGATCATCACTGGGGCGAAACATTTCGCCCTGCCAGAGACTTACATCGCCGGCTTGAATCGCTTTCTGATCGAAAATCGCCGCGTCGTGCTGCCGCGATTGTAGGAAAAACTCTGCAATTCGCTTTCCCCCGCGCGGCCTCGGCCAGGCGTTGGATGTGGTGCCGACAGACCTAGAGCCCTTTGTAGTCGGGCACCCATCCATTCATCCTTTGGCGCGAAACTCCTCTGGTGCGAATGTCGCGAGCTCCTGCAGCAGCAGCGGCCAGCTGCGCAGGCCGAGCGCGATTGAATCGAGATGGAAGAACTCGTTGGGTGCGTGAACATCCTCGTCTGGCAGGTTCAGGCCGAACATCAGCGTGTCCATGCCGAGCAACTCCTTGAAGATCGCGGTGATCGGGACTGTCGCGCCGAGACGCACATGGACGGGGTCGCGTTGCCAGACCCGTTGCAGCACCCGCGTCGCCGCCTGGACCAGCGGGTGGTGGCCCGCCAGCGTCGAAGCCGGCGAGCCACCGCCGATGCCCGCGAATGCGATGCGCACGCCGGGGCGAGCGACCGAGCGGATATGATCCTGCAGCGCCTGAATGGCCTGTTCGGGATCCTGTCCGGGCGCCAGCCTGATCGTGACCTTGGCGCGCGCTTCATCGGGGATGACCGTCTTGCTGCCGGCGCCGGTATAGCCGCCCCACATACCGTTGACGTCGATCGCCGGGCGCAGCGTCAAGCGCTCGCGCAGGCTGTAGCCGGGCTCGCCCGCCGCGATCCCGCCGACATCGGCGACGAAAGCGGCCTCGTCGAACGGCAACGCCGCGGCATCGCGGCGGTCCTGCGCGCTCGGTGGCGGCAGCGCCTCCATCAAGGCGGGGATGGCGATCGCCCCGTTGGCGTCGTGCAGCGAGGCGATGATCGCGGCGAGTTCGTGCAGCGCGTTGCGCACGGCCCCGCCATAGCGGCCGGAATGCATCTCCTTCTCCGCGCTGCGCACGATGAGTTCGAGCTTGGCCAGGCCACGCGCCCCGACATTGATCGTCGGCACCGTCGGGCTCGCGCGCCCGCCATCGGCCGAGATCATCGCATCGGCCTGCAGCAGCGTCCCGTAGCGGCGCACGATTTCGCGGAGGCTTGGGCTGCCGGTCTCCTCCTCGCCTTCCAGGAAGAGCTTGATGTTGACGGGGCAGCCTCCGTGCACCGCGAGGAAGCCGGCGACAGTCTCGATCGCGATCGTGGTCGAGCCCTTGACGTCGGAAGCGCCGCGCGCATGCAGGCGCCCGCCCTGGATCGTCGGCTCGAAGGGCGGCGTCCGCCACAGGGCGAGCGGATCGGGTGGCTGTACGTCGTAATGACCGTAGACGATGATGGTCGGCGCGCCCGGCGCCCCGAGCCAGGCGCCATAGACCGCCGGATGTCCGCCGCCATCGAGCAGTTGCACATCCGACAGCCCGATCTCCGCCAACCAGTCGAGCAGAAAGGCGCGCGTGGCGGCCATGCCCTCGGCATAAGCGGGATCGGTGCTGACACTCGGCAGCCTGAGGAAGGCTGTCAGCCTGTCAAGCACGGCGTCATGGCGTTGCAGGAGGTGGTCGACGACCGGCTCGGCATTCATCGGGACTTCCTCGACATGGGTGCCGACGGCGCAAGGCGCCGCCAGAGATGGGCTCTATTCCGGCTGGATGCCGGCGGCCTTCACGATCTCGGCCCATTTGGCGATCTCGGTCCCGACGAAGGCCTTGAGCTCGTCTGGCGTGCTGGTCTCAGGCTCGACGCCGGCCGCGAGCAAACGCTCCTTTGTCGCCGGATCGTTGACTGCGGCAGTCAGCGCCTGATTCAATTTGTCGATGGTGGAGCGCGGCGTCTTGGCCGGGACAAAGGCCGCGAACCAGGCCGCGAGGTCGTAACCCTTGACGCCACCCTCGGCCATGGTCGGCAGATCGGGCGCGAGCACGCTGCGCCTGGCGGTCGAAACTGCGAGGCCGTTGACCGCGCCCGCTTTGATCTGCGGCAAAGTCGTCGAGATGTCGGCGAAAACGATGTTGATCTGCCCGCCGAGCAGATCGGTGATCGCCTGCGGATTGCTGCGATAGGGCACATAGGTGATGTCGAGGCCGGCCAGGGACTTCAGCATCTCGCCGGCGATGCGTGACGAGCTCGACCCGGCACCGAAGGTCAACTTGCCCGGATTGGCCTTGGCATAGGCGACGAACTCCTGGACGGTTTTGGCCGGAACGGCAGGGTTGGTCGCGAGCGCGAGCGTGATCGTGCCGAGCTTGCCGACGGCCTCGAAGCTGTTGATGGCGTCATAGGGCACATGCTTGAGCAGGCTCTGATTGGCGCCATGCGTGGTGTTGGTGGTGATCAGCACCGTGTGGCCGTCGGGCTCGGCGCGGGCGACGTTCTGCGCGGCGATGACACCGCTCGCCCCGGCCAGATTCTCGATAACCACCGGTTTCCCGAGGTTCTTCGAGACATGCTCGCCGAGGATGCGGGCCACCGCGTCGGTCGCGCTGCCGGCCGCGAAGGGCACGACGAATTTGAGGGATCTCGACGGGAATTCCTGGGCACTTGCGATGCCGGTGAGGCCGATGGCCAGCGCACCTGCCGCGATCATGCGCAAAATCGATGTTCTCATGGATTTTCCTCCGCTTTTGTCGGTCATGTCGGGGCGGCGTCTTGCTGCGCCGTTCGATTGGGATCAGTCGTCCGGAATTTCGATGTCCAGCAGGGCGGAGCTCAGGGACTTGCCGTGGGTGTCGAGGGCGAGCGAGCGCGTCACCCCACCGCCCAGCGCCTGCCGGAGCACGAAGTTGAGCGCCCCCAGCGACGCGATCTCGTAGCGGCTGACGCTGCCGCGAAGGATGCCGGCGAAATGCGTCGCGACCCGCTCAGCCGTGACGTGACGCACCAGGCGCGGATAATCCGCCTCTTCATAGGCGATCAGCGAGATGCTGGAGGTGTCACCCTTGTCGCCAGCGCGAGCATGGGCGACGCCGCGCAGCTTCATTTCAGCTCTCCAACATATGGATCGAGGGCTGGACCCGCTCGCGCGGCAGCAGCGTCGAGAGCACTCCGAGAACCTCGCGGACCTGCTTGGTGACGCCACCGCCGCCCGCCGGCCCGTTGGTGTAGAGGGTCTCCACCTCGCTGCCGATGCGCACCGCCTCGTCCATCGAGGCCGTGCGCCCGGCCACGCGCAGCCGCACCTCGTAGGGCTCCGCCCGCTCGCCGCCGCCGGCCGGCAGTCCGTGGCCGTGGAGCGCATCAATGCCGATCAGATCGAAGCGCAACTCCTGCGCCATGAGCCCAGTCAACTCCAGCCGCTCGCGCACGATCGCGGCCGCCAGCTCCGCGCGGTCTCGCGCGCCGCTGCCGGCATAGGAAATCTGGCCTTCGCCCACGAAGCCTTCCGCGACGCCGAGCGAGACCTTCAGCGCTTCGGGCCGCGCACGGCCGCTCGCTCCGGAGATGCGGACCTGGTCTTGCCCGACTTGCTCGACACGAACCTGCGAGAAGTCCGCGACGACGTCGGGGGTGAAATACGCCGCCGGGTCATGAATCTCGTAGAGAATCTGCTCCTTGCAGGTGGCGGATGTCACGCAGCCGCCCGAGCCCTCGACCTTGGTGATGATGGCCGAGCCGTCCTCGCCGACCTCGGCGAGGGGAAAGCCGAGCCGCGCCAGCCCCGGCACCGTCTTGAAGCCGGGATCCGCGAAATAGCCGCCGGTGACCTGCCCGGCGCATTCCAGCACATGGCCGATCAGCGTCGCCTGGCCGAGCCGCGGCCAATCCTCGAACGACCAGCCGAATTCATGCACCAGCGGCCCGAGGAAAAGCGAAGGATCGGCGGCGCGTCCGGTGATCACGAGATCGGCGCCGGCGGAGAGCGCCTGTACGATCGGCTCGGCCCCGAGATAGGCATTGGCCGAGATCAGGCTCGCCCCCAGCGCGGCAGCGGGCCGCCCATCTTCCAATATGCGGCCATGACCATCGCCGACCGAAGCCGCGACGTCGTCGCCCGTCACGGCCGCCACTTTGTAGCCGCGCAAGCCGAGGTCGCGCGCGGTCGCGCAGACAAGCTCGGCCGCCGCCAGCGGGTTGGCCGCCCCCATATTGGTGATGATGACGGTGCCGGCGCGGCGACAGGCCGGAAGCACCGCGCGCATGCGTGCCGCCAGCAATGGATCGTAGCCGAGCCTTGGATCACGCCGCCGTGCCTGCTGCGCCAGCGCGATGGTGCGCTCCGCCAGACATTCAAAGACGAGGTAGTCGAGCCGGCCGCGCTCCGCGAGTTCGACCGCAGGCTCGATCCTGTCGCCCGAATAGCCCGCGCCGGCCCCTATTCTCACCTGTCGCATGCATCCTCCAGTTGCCAGAGAATGCCGTCGTAAATTCATATCACAATTGAAATTATTCTATCTCAGTAATAGGATTTCAGTATGAATTTCGATGTTCGGCAGCTGCGGGCGTTCATTGCGGTGGCGGAGCATGGCAGCTTCACCCGCGCCGCGGCGGCGCTCAATCTCTCTCAGCCCGCCCTGACCGTTCAGGTCCGGGCGCTGGAGGAAGCGCTCGGCCTGCGGCTTTTCGACCGGAACACGCGCAATGTCGCGCTGACGCGCCTGGGCCGCGAGCTCTTGCCGGAACTGCGGCGCGTCCTGCGCGAGCTCGAGGCGCTGCTCGACAAAACCCGGCAGCTCGCGCGCATGGCCGGAGGGATGGTTCGCATCGCGGTGCTACCCTCGTTCGCCTCGAGCCTGCTGCCGGATGTGATCGCACGCTTCCGCGCGCAACACCCCGAGATCGGCTTTGCGCTGCGTGACGTCATCGCCAGCGGCGTCACGGCGCTGACGCTCGCCGAGGAGGTCGATCTCGGCATCACCGGCGGACCATTCGAGGATGCGGAGCTGGAGTTGATGCTGAGCAACGTCGACCGGATGCATGCCGTATTCCCATCGGGTCACGCGCTGGACGATGGCACCTCGCCTTCACTCGCAGCGGTGGCACGCCATCCGCTCGTCCTGATGTCGCGGGCGACCAGTGTGCGGGCGGTGGTCGATGCCGCCGTCGCGGCTGAGGGGCTGGTGGCGGAGGTTGCCGCGGAGGCGACCTACATGTCCACGGCCGTCGGCATGGTCCGTGCTGGAATGGGGATCGCGATCCTGCCCGAGACCGCAATGGAGATCAAAGCGCTGCCGATGCTTCGTTCGGCGCCGATCGACGATCCGCGGCTGGCGCGCAGCATCTCGGTGATCAAGCGCAGAGGCCGGACATTGCCACCGGCAAGTGCAGCCTTCCTGGACCATCTTGGCGTTGCGTTCGATGCGCTGCGGCAAAACGCAATGTGAGCCGGGTTTGCCTCTTGCCTTGGGTGCGGTGCCCGGCACCCGCTATCGCGGGGTTCGCGCCGCGATCCATCGCGCTAGCGATCGAACAGGCCTTCGAAGACAAGGCGAACATCCTCTGACGGGTCGGTCCGGAGTTGGGCGCCGTCGACGTCGAAAACGAGCGTCGCCCGCTGTCCCAAGTCGTATGGCGGCCAGGCGGCGACGCCGCCGGCATGGATGAAAGCCGTGACCATTTCGTGCATGCCACCATCGCCGGGCCCCGCCGCAGTGCCGTAAGGTCCCGGCTGATTCCAGATGAGGCTGAGATCGGCGACATGGGGTGCCTGGCCGGCGAAGGGCCCGGCCGCGAGCGGCCTGTCGTTGCGATAGACCCAGGTCGGCCGCCCGGCCGCATGATGCGCATCGGCCAGCCGGATCGATGGCAATTCGTATTCTTCCGCCGTCAGCAGCTTCAGGCGCCGCGCGCGTGCAGACATGCCGGGCCACATCTGCAAGGCACGCCTCTCGGCTTCCGCCATGATCTCGGGCCCCAGATGCGCCAGCAGCCGGCCATCCCAGTCCTCCGCCGAATGGCCGTCTCCATGCGTCGCTTCGCCCAGGAAGGGCGCAGCCTCGTCGCGAGCCGTCCCGATCAGCAGCGGCACGGGGTGGCGGGGCAAGAGCCGCTGGGGCGACCGAGGCAGGAATATCCCGTCGGTCACGGGGCGAAAGGGCTGGCGCCGGGTCTCGCTTCCGCTCAATCGCTCTTGCAGGGCAATGAGGCCGGCAGCCGGGATGTCCTGGAGGTCGCGGAGGCAACCGCCGGCGAGGGCCAGCACCCTTTCGGCCACCGCATCCGCCGTCTCCCGGCTATGGACCGTGTCGCCGCCGCCGGAGCTCGAAAACGCCGCATGGAACAGGCCGGCCGCCGAGGGCGCAGCCAGAAGGGCCGCGACGTTCTTTGCCCCGGCCGACTCGCCTCCGACCGTGACGCGGCCGGGATCCCCGCCAAAAGCTGCGATGGCCTGCCGGACCCAGACGAGAGCAGCCACGATGTCCCGCAAGGCATTGTTGCCGCTGCCGCGGAATTCGTCACCGAAGATGCGCCCACCTTCGAGAAAGCCGAGCAGGCCGAGCCGATGGCCGATCGTGACGCACGTGATGCCGGCTCGGGCAAAGACCGCTCCGTCATAGACGGGCCGGCTTGTCCCCCCGACGGACTGGCCGCCGCCATGCAGCCAGACCAGCAACGGATGCGGCCCCGCCTCCGCCGGCGACCAGATGTTGAGATAGAGGCAATCCTCGCTCGTCGGCACGGCGGGCATGGCGTCGGGATCGCCGGGATAGAAGCCCGGATCGGCTGGCTGCGGCGCTGCCGGCGCGAAGGTCAGTGCCTCGCGCAGGCCGGTCCAGGGCGCAAGCGGCTGCGGCGGACGGAAGCGCAAGGGACCGATCGGCGCGGCGGCATAGGGCACACCCTTGAATGACCGGATCCCGCCGGAGAGCAGGCCGCGCAGCCGGCCGAAGGGCGTATCGACGATGAGAGCTTCGCCGGAGAGCGCGCTTGCGGATGGATCGAGTGACATGGGTGCGGATGTGTCGCGATGCGGCTGCGGCCGTGGGTCATGCCGGGCCTTCACCGGAGTGCCCGCTGCCGGCGATGCGAGGCAGCAGGCGCTCCGGGAATTGTGGCAGGGCCGAGCGCCGGAGGCCTATTTGCGGGCGATGTTCCAGTAGACCGGCGCCGGCGGGGTCAGGAGCCCGGTCAGATCAGTGCGATAGGCCCGGATCTGATATTGGACGCCGATCGGGACATAGGGAACGGTCTGCGCCGCGCGCAGCTGGATCTTCTCCGCCAGCGCCTTGCGCTGCGCGCCGTCCGAAAGATCGGAAAAAGCGGCCCGCATCTGTTCGATATCGGCATCGCAGGGCCAGCCGAACCAGGCCTTCTCGCAGTTCGAGCGAAGGCCGAGATGGCTGACCGGCTCCATCATGTCGAGCCCGCCCGGCCCCGAGATGAAGATCGACCAGCCGCCCTTGCCGACCGGCTCCTTGCTGGCCCGGCGGGCGACGACCGTCGCCCAATCCATCGCCTGCACATCGGTCTTGAAGCCGATGCTCTTCAGCAAGGCTTCGGCCACCATGGTGAAAGCGTGGATATTGGCATTCTCGGTGGCGTCGAGCAGCACCACCGGAGTGCCGTCATAGCCGGCTTCCTTCAGGAGGGCCTTGGCCTTGTCGAGATTGACCGCTGGAAAGCCGGCCTCGGTGAAATAGGGAGACGAGCAGACGTAGAAGGAGCGGCAGGGCTTGCCGAGGCTCGGATCGTCGATCACCGCGGAGAGGAACTCCGCACCGTCGACGGCATGGAGCAGGGCCTGCCGCAGCTTCGGATTGTCGAATGGCGGCTGGGTCGAGTTGATACGGATCTGCTGGGCGACGCCGATATCGTCCTGGCGCTCGAGAGCGATGTCCTTCGACGCCTTGGCGAGCGGAATGAGATCGCCGGGAATCTCCTCGCTGATATCGAGTTCACCCTTGATCAGGGCGTTGATCGCGGTCTGCTGGTCCGGGATGATCTGCCATTCGACACGATCGACCTTGACCACCTTGCCGCCGGAGAGGCCGGCCGGCGCCTCCGGGCGGGGCTTGTATCCAGCGTTCCTGGTGAACACCAGCCGGGCGCCGGCCAGCCATTCGTCCTTCTTGAAAACGAACGGGCCGGAGCCGGTGTGATCTGTCACCGCCTGGTTGGGCGGCGTCGCCGAAGCGACGCGGGCCGGCATGATGAACGGCACGGGCGCGCCTGGCTTGCCGAGGGCGTCCAGCACCATTCCCCAGGGCGAGGTCAGCGTCAGGCGGACCGTCTTCGCATCGACCGCCTGCCAGCTCGCACCACGCTGGTTGAGCTGCTGCCCCATGCTGTCGTTGACGCTCCAGCGCTTCAGCGAGGCGATCACGTCGTCAGCCGTCACGGGCTGGCCGTCGCTGAAAGCGAGGCCATCGCGCAGGACGAAGGTCCACACCTTGCCATCGGCCGAGATGTCCCAGCTTTCGACCATTTGCGGCTTGATCGCCAGCTTGTCGTCCACCGCGAACAGCGTGTCGTAGACCATGTAGCCGAAATTGCGGGCCATGGAATCCGAGCCGAGGAGCGGATCCAGCAGCTTCACGTCCCCGGACGGTTTGACCTTGAGAACGCTCTCGGCGATGGCCGGCCCCGTCAACACGAGCATGGCACCGGCGAAAAGCGCGACCGTCACTGTTTTCAGACTCATTGTCCTCCCCTTATCGTTCGATGAGGTGATGCGCGGCCCTGTTCTCGGCCGCTTCCGCGGGTCGCATCGCGCCCCGTTGCAGATAGGCGTGGGTGGCGAGCGCCAGCCCGGCGGCCGGCTCCCGCCCCAATTCCGCATTCGCGAAGGTGAGGTTCACGGCTGCGGCTCCGCCGAACAGGCTGGCCTCGATGCCGCCGACCACGCTGGCATGCATCTTTTCGCCCAGCTCCGCCGGCCAGCCGGCCACCACGACCCGTCGGATCGGCGTCAGGTTGAGCGCATTGCCGATGGCGTGTCCGAGGCGCGCCAAACGCGCCGTGAGGTCGGCCTGCGCGCGGGTCGACAGTTTGAGCCGGCCCGCCTGCCATTCGTCCATCGCCAGCAAATCCTGCTCGCGCAGACCGATGGCCGGCGCGACGGCCGCCGTGGACACATAGGCCTCGAGACAGCCGGAATGGCCGCAGCGGCAGCGGGGCCCGCGGGGATCGAGCACCATATGGCCGATCTCGCAGGCAGCCACCTCCCCGCTCGAAGCGAAGTCATCGACCAGGGCGGCGGCCACGCCATGGCCGACGAAGGTGTAGAAATAGGGGCCGCCGGCAAGATCGACACCGAGCTTCAGCCGATGGGCGACGGCGCGGGTCACGATCGAATTCGCCGCGAGCAGCGGCACCGAAGGCAGTGCGGCCTGGATCTCCCTCAGGAGCTCGGCGGGGTCGAGCGCGATGATCGGATTGGCGCGCAGATCCTCATGATAGCCCGGGATCGACACCGCGAGCTGGCAAAGCCGGATGCCCGCCCGGTGCAGATGATCGGTGAGCTGATGAAGAGCGCGGCGATAGGTCGACCTCACCGTTTCCGGCTCTGCGCCGTCCGGCAAATCCAGCCATTCGGAAAAGCGGATCTCGCCGGTCAGCGACCCGACGCCGATATGGACACGGCTGCCGGAGAACTCGATCGTGCCGACATAGAGATCGTTACTTAATGTAAGAAAGGAGCTCGGACCGCCCTGGTAAGGCGCGGTGCGCTTCGACTCGTCGATCAGCCGCTCGGATTTCAGCTCGGCGACGATGCGCGAGATGCTCGCATCGGTCAGCCCGACATGATCGGCCAATGCGGGGCGAAACGAGCCGCCGGAGCACCAGAGATAGCGCAGGACAGCCGATCGCGTTTCCCGCCGGCTTCGCGGCTCCCGCATGCATCCTCCCGAGTTTATTTTTACTTTATGTAACAATGCTGCTGTGCGCTGGCGATCTTGTCAATATCGCCATACCGGCTCTCGGGATGGAAACGCCATGCAGGTGGTGGCAAGCGTGGGGCAGACAGGCCGACGCCCTGCTCGGCTCGGCTCGGGGCCGGACGTCAGGCGAGACAAAAGGCAACCCTGCTTCCGGGCGACGAGCGAGAGGCCACTGGCGGCTGGGCCCTCCCCGCAAACGTTGCGCAATCCCGATGCCGCATGTGGACGAACGCGCCCTACTGCGCGCAGCGCGTCTGCAAGGAGCCGCCTACGTATCTCGGATGGGTCAGCCGTAACGAGGAGAGCCGCCCGCGGCTCAGATATCGAGAAGCCCGGCCAGGCTTTTCGCCGCTTGCTCGATATCGGCTTGGAGGGATTGTCTGGCCGCCGCGGCATCCTTGCCCAGCAACGCCGCATGGATCGCCTTGTGGTCGCGATTGGCGCTCGTCCAATTGTCGGTCTCTTTGAGCAGGTTGATGTAGGGCCCGATCTGCAGCCAGAGCGACTCGATGATGGCCATCAGGGCCGGCGAGGCGGCGGCCTTGTAGATGGTGAAGTGGAAGTCGCGATTGGCCGGCACATAGCGGGCGCGGTCCTTCTCGGCCTTCGCGGCGTCCATGATCGCAATCAGCTCTTCGAGATGGCGCAATTGCGCCGGCGTGATCGCCGCAGCGGCCCACTCCGTGGCCATGCCCTCGATCTCGCAGCGGACGCGCCTGAGGTCGTCGAGTCGTTCGGCGCTGAGCGGCGGGATGCCGACGGAGCGGCCAGCCACCACGGTCAGGGCCTTTTCGGCGACGAGCCGGTGCAGCGCCTCCCGCACCGGCATGGCGCTGACGCCAAAGGCCTCGGACAGGCTGCTCACCGTCACCGTACGGCCCGGCTCGATGTCGCCGTTCAGGATCATCTCCCGGATCCGGCCATAGACATGCTCCTGGATCGTCGCGCGGGAGATGGGTGAGTAAGGCAGCTCCTGAGGGCGCACGAGGCTCATCGTCTTGAAATCCAAGGTGTTCGTCGGGGCGACCATAGCGGTCGCGGGCTCGACATCAAATCCGCATTGCATTGATATATGATTTGTGATCTTTGATCAAAAGAAACGAGGCGCCGGTCAAGGCGCCCTGACGATTGAACGCCACCGCGTCGGGGAGGACGCTCATGATGAAAAAGAAGCACTTGATGGCTGCTGCCGCCGCGCTGGCCTTGTCCGCAGCCGGAGTCTCCGCCGCGCAGGCCCAGGCCAAGCACAAGATTTTCCTGTCGATGAGCTATATCGGCAATGATTGGCAGGGTGAGGCCGCCAACATGATCAAGGCCATGGCGGCGTCCAAGACGATGGCCGACAAGGTCGACCTGCAGGTCCAGGTCGCCGGCCCCAACGCCCAGCGCCAGATCCAGCAGATCAACGCCATGGTCCAGGCCGGCGCCAAGGCGATCATCGTCTTCCCGATCTCGCCGACGGCGCTCAACGCCGCGGTGAAGAACGCCTGCGAGAAGGGCGTGACCGTCATTGCCTATGACGGCGAGATCACCGAGCCCTGCGCCTACAACGTCGCGATCGATCAGGAGGAGGCCGGGCGCGTCACCGCCGAATGGCTGGTCAAGAAGCTGAACGGCAAGGGCAACATCGTCTCGATCACCGGCGTGCCCGGCACTTCGGTCGACACGCTGCGCACCAAGGCGGCAAAAGAGGTCTTTGCCAAGCATCCCGACATCAAGATCGTCAACGAGGCGGTCGGCATGTGGAGCCAGGCGGTCGCGCGCACGGAGCTGTCGAAGATCCTGGCCACCCGCAAATGGGACCAAATCGACGGTCTCTGGATGCAGGTCGGCTGCTACACCGCCAATACCATGCAGATCGAGGCCGGCATCCCCGAGGACAAGCTGAAGCCCTGCGCGGGCGAAGGCTCCAATGGCGGGCGTGTGCAGATGCTGCCCACCGGCACCGAGGTCGAAGGCGCCAACGGCACCTACAAGCCGATGGCCGCGCCGCGCATCTCCTACGCCTCGCCGCCCTATTCCGGCGCGCTGGCGCTGAAGCTCGCCGTGGCGAAACTGGAAGGCAAGGACGTGCCGAAGAAGACCGTCCTGCCGCTACCGGTCGTCACCAACGAGACGATCAAGCTCTGCCAGGAAGGGACCTGGGATGAGATGAAGGCCGGCTGCAACGCCTTCAAGCCCTCGATCGTGACCAATCCCGGCTGGTTCGCCTCGATCTTCTCGAGCGAGACGCCCGAGATCGGTCTCAACGCCGCCCTCGTCGGCCAGCCCGAGAACTGATCGCAGGATCGCCGCGCCCGGGTCGGGCGCGGCATGACGGTCCTGCTCGTTCAGCATCGGACTTTTCCGAAGAGTGGGTCCCACTTTTCGGTCCGGTGCTCCAGCGCCCGGCGGCGCCACGTCGCCCGGCATCCCGCTACCGCCAACGCAGGAAGGACGGCCGCCCGTGCTTCAGCGCGAGATTTCCCCTGACGGCGCCCCTGTCGCGATCGCCGCCCGCGACATCCGCAAGGTTTATGGCGCGACTATCGCCGTCAACGATGTCGGCTTCGACATCATGGCCGGCGACACCCATGCGCTGCTCGGCGAGAACGGCGCCGGCAAGTCGACGCTGGTCAAGCTGCTCTCCGGGCTGGTGCGACCCACCACGGGCGGGTTCGACATCTTCGGCGAGCGCGCGGATTTGCATTCGCCGGCCGCCTCGCACCGCTGCGGCATCCGCACCGCCTTCCAGGAACTCAGCCTCGTCCGCGATCTCAGCGTACTCGACAACATGCTGCTGCCGACCCCGCCGCGCGGGCCGCTCGGCCTGATCCGGCGGGCGGAGGCGCGCCGCACGGTCGAGGAACATCTTGATGCTCTCGGCCTCAGCGCCATCGACCCACGCTCGGAGATCCGCGACCTCGATCTCAACGAGCGGCAGAAGATCGAGATCGCGCGCGCGCTGTTCCGCAAGCCCCGCATCCTGCTGCTCGACGAGCCGACCTCGACATTGTCGGGCAGCGATATCGACTGGCTCGGCACGATCATCGCCAGGGGCAAGGCTCAAGGCGTCACCACCGTCTTCATCTCGCACCGCATGCGTGAGGTCCGCGCCTTCTGCGACCGCGTCACCGTCCTGCGCGGCGGCAAGCATATCGCGACGCGCCCGCTATCCGATGTCGGGGACGAGGAGCTGATCGGCCTCATCGCCGGCGGCAGCGGCGGCCATTCCTTTCCACCGCGCCCGCCGCGCAGCAGGCTTTCCGAGGAACCCGTGCTGGCGGCCACCGAGCTTTCGGTCGGCAACCGCCTCGACGGATTGTCATTCGGGCTGCGACGCGGCGAGATCCTCGGCGTCGCCGGCCTCCAGGGCATGGGCCAGCTGGAATTGTTCTCGGCCCTCTTCGGCACGGCCGAGAGCCGCGGCGAAATCCGCATCGACGGCCGTCCGGTCAGCCTGACCTCGCCGCGCGATGCTCTCGATGCGCGGATCGGGATCGGCCTCGTGCCGGAGGACCGCAAGACGGAGGCGCTCTTCCTCAAGCTCGACGGCCGGCGCAACATCTCCTTGCCGGCGATCGAGCGCTACAGCCGCTTCGGCTTCGTCGACCGAAAGCGCGAGGAAACGGCGGTTGCCCGCGTCATGGCTCGCCTCAACGTACAGATGCGCGCGCTCTGGACGCCGGTGAAGGCCTTCTCCGGCGGCAATCAGCAGAAGATCGCCGTGGCGAAATGGCTCTTCGCCGAAAGCCGCATCCTGCTGCTGTTCGACCCGACGCGCGGCATCGATGTCGGCACCAAGAACGAGATCTATGCGCTGATGCGAGAATTCGCGGCTGCCGGCGGCTCGATCCTGTTCCACTCGACCGAGACGGCCGAACTCGACCATCTCTGCGACCGCGTGATCGTGCTCTACCGGGGCAAGGCAGCGGCGCGGCTGGAAGGCGACGCGATCACGGAGGATGCGATCCTGCGCGCCATGCTCGGGAGCGAAGCCGGCGCACTTGCCGCGCAACAGGTTTCGACGCTGGAGGCCCTCTCGTGAGCGCGATCGCTGCCACGGCGCCGCAGGCCGCAAGCACCTCCCTCGTCCGCGGCTGGCTCGACCGCCTGCGCGGACCGCTGATCGCGATCGGCGTCTTCCTGCTCTGCCTCGGACTCGTGCGCTGGCTCAGCGGCGGCACACTCGGCTATTACGAACTCGGCACGCTGGCTGCCGGCGGCGCGACGCTCGCCATCGCAGCGAGCGGCCAAACCATCGTGGTGCTGACCGGCGGCTTCGACCTGTCGGCCGCTGCCGTCATCTCGCTCGTCAACGTCACGCTCGCCGGGCAGATGCAGGACAGCCCCGGCTCGATGCTGCTGTGGACGCTCGCCGGCATCGGTGTCGGCGCGGCGACCGGCGCCT
Source organism: Allobosea sp. UNC402CLCol (assembly GCF_000745475.1). GTDB lineage: Bacteria > Pseudomonadota > Alphaproteobacteria > Rhizobiales > Beijerinckiaceae > Allobosea > Allobosea spartocytisi. Next base: position 56,741 of record NZ_JQJJ01000014.1, on the reverse strand, counting down.
TCAACGGCCTGTTCATCGCGGGCTTGAGGCTCCAGCCCATCGTGGTGACGCTCGCCACCATGTTCATCCTGCAAGGCGTCACCCTCCTCGTGATGGACAAGCCCGGCGGGCAGATTCCCGGCAGCTTCGCGCAGGCCCTGACCGGCGACGCCATCCCCGGCCTGCTGCCGATGCCGGTGCTGCTGCTGGCGGCTCTCATCGGCCTGTGGCTTGCCTTGAAAAACACGCTCTTCGGCAAGGCCCTGCCGGCCCTGGGCTCCGACCGGGAGGCCGCCCGCGCCGCAGGGCTCAGCGTCCGGCTGCACGAGTTCTTCGCCTATGTGCTGGCGGGCGGGCTCTATGGTCTGGCGGGCGTCTTCATTACGGCCCAAACCGGCTCGGGCGATCCGCTCGTCGGCAATCCGATGCTGCTTCAGATGTTCGCGGCCGTGGTGCTGGGCGGCACCGTGCTGGGCGGCGGGCGCGGCGGCATCGTCGGCACGATCTTCGGCGCCTATGTGCTGATGCTCGTCGTCAACATCCTGCTCGTGCTCGACGTGCCCGCCTTCTACTCCTCGGTCGTCGAGGGCCTGATCCTCGTGCTGGCGGTCCTCGCCTCCTCCCTGGCGCGCGATTCCGTGCTGGCCCGCACGCTGCGCCAGGGTCTTGCTCGCGCCGCCGCCCGCCGGGCCGGGCGCCTGCCGCGCCAGCTCGATCTGCCCCCTGCCCGCATCGCCCTGCCGATGCACGATCCGGCGATCGAGCACCCAGCCTGGTGGCGCCGCCATGCCGAAGCGCTGCGCAACGCGGTGCCAGCCTATCTGTGCTTTGTCGCGGTCCTCGTGGTGACGCAGTTCGTGCTCGGCAACACGATTGTCTCCTGGCCCTATTACGACTCGCTGATCGTGCTCGGCTGCTTTCTCGCCGTCCTCGCGCTCGGACAGGGCGCGGTGATCCTGACCGGCGGGCTCGACCTGTCGCTGCCCTGGACCATCGGCCTCTCCGGCATTCTCTGCGCCGGCCTGCTCTCGGGCTCGGATGCCGCGCTGGTCTATGCCGTGCCCGCCGTGCTCGCGCTCGGCGCGCTGATCGGCCTCGTCAACGGGCTCGGCATCGTCGCGCTCGGCCTCTCGCCGATCGTGATGACGCTGGCAATGAACGGCATCCTGCAAGGAGCGGCGCTGGTCTATTCCGGCGGGACGCCAAACGGCTTCGCCTCGCCCGCCTTGCGCTGGTTCATGACCGCGAAAATCTTCGGCGTGACGCCGGTCGTGCCGCTCGTGGTGCTTTTCGCCGCCGGTGCCTCGATCCTGCTCGGACGCACCGTCTTCGGCCGGCGGATCTACGCCATCGGCAATGGCGAGCGCCCGGCGGAGCTTTCCGGCGTTCCGGTCAAGGCGACGCTGGTCAAGGTCTACATGCTCTCGGGCGCCTGCGCCGCGCTGGTCGGCATCATGCTCGCGGGTTTCTCCGGTCAGGCGAGCCTGGGCATGGGCGACGACTACCTGCTGCCCTCGATCGCGGTCGTCGTGGTCGGCGGCGCGCTCATCACCGGCGGGCGCGGTTCCTATCTCGGCATGCTCGGCGGCGTGCTGCTGCTGACCGCGCTCCAGACCCTGCTCGCCGGAACCACCCTGCCCTATGCCACGCGCGCCATCCTCTATGGCGTCGTGGTGCTCGGCGCCGTCGTGGCGCTGCGCGAACGCGCGCATTGAGGAGACGCAAGACGATGCCAGCACTCGCCCTGAAGCCCGGCCTTCGCGTCGTCGTCACGGCCGGCGCCTCCGGCATCGGCCGTGCCATCGCCGATCTGCTGATCGAGAACGGCGCACGCGTCCATATCTGCGACATCGACGAGAAGCATCTCGCCGATTTCCGCGCCGCCCATCCCGGCCACGGCGCGACGACCTGCAATGTCGCGGATGACGACGGCGTGGCGCGGCTGTTCGACGAGGCTCAGGCCACGCTCGGCGGGCTCGACGCGCTGATCAACAATGCCGGCATCGCCGGGCCGACCGGCGGCGTCGACGAGATCGACCCGGGCGAGTGGCGGCGCACCATCGACATCTGCCTGACCGGCCAGTTTCTCTGCACGCGGCTTGCCGTGCCGATGCTGAAGGCGGCGGGCGGTGGCGCCATCGTCAACATGTCGTCCTCCGCCGGGCGCTTCGGCTACGCCTTCCGCACCCCCTACTCCGCCGCGAAATGGGGCATCATCGGCCTGACGCAGTCGCTCGCGAAGGAGCTGGGCCCGGCCAATATCCGCGTCAACGCCATCCTGCCCGGCATCATCAAGGGGCCGCGCATGGACGGCGTCATCCAGGCCCGCGCCGACCAGGTCGGCGTATCGTTCGCGGAGATGCGCGAGCAGTATCTCCAGCGCATCTCGCTGCGCCGCATGACCGACGCCGAGGACGTCGCGGCGATGACGCTCTTCCTGCTGACGCCGGCCGGCAACAACCTCTCCGGCCAGTCTTTCCCCGTTGACGGCAATCTGGAGTCGCTATGAGAACGACCATCGTCGGCTCCGGCCTGATCGGCCGCTCCTGGGCGGTCAGCTTCGCCCGCGCCGGGCATGACGTCCGGCTCTGGGATCGCGATCCGAAGGCGCCGCGTGCCGCGCTCGAATTCGCGGCGTCCGTCCTGCCCGAGCTCGCGGCCAACGGCCTGCTCGACGGCCAGGAGCCGGCCGAGGTGCTGGCGCGGCTGCAACCCGTGGACGCCCTCGACGAGGCGCTCGCCGGCACCGACCATGTGCAGGAAAGCACGGCGGAGATCGTCGAGAGCAAGCGTGCGGTCTTTACCGATCTCGACCGGCTGGCGCCGCCGCAGGCCGTCATCGCCAGCTCGACTTCCGCGATCCTGCCCTCACGCTTCATGGACCATGTCGCGGGCCGCGGCCGCTGCCTCGTCTGCCACCCGATCAACCCGCCCTATCTCGTGCCGGCGGTCGAGGTCTGCCCCTCGCCCTGGACGGCCCCGGAAACGGTCGAGAAGGCCGCCGCCTTCATGCGCGGCTGCGGACAGCAGCCGCTGGTGATGAAGCGCGAGATCGACGGCTTCATCATGAACCGGATGCAGGGCGCGCTGCTCGACGAGGCCTTCCGGCTCGTCGCCGACGGCATCGCCGATGTCGAGGATGTCGATATCGGCATCCGCGAGGGGCTCGCGCTGCGCTGGTCCTTCATCGGCCCGTTCGAGACGATCGACCTCAATGCGCCCGGCGGCGTGCGTGACTACGCCCAGCGCTACCAGCACATCTATAGCGGCATCGCCGCCGAGCTCGCCGGCCGCCGCGCCGACTGGAGCGGGCCGCTGATGGACGAGGTCGAAGGCCAGCGCGCTGCGCGCCTCTCCCGCGACGACCTCGCCCAGCGCCAGATCTGGCGGGACCGGCGCCTGATGGCGCTCGCCGCCCATAAGCGCGCCGCGGCGCGCGACATCGGAGAATAGGAGTCCATCATGGCGAAAGCCCGCAAGGTCATCATCTCCTGCGCCGTCACCGGCGCGATCCATACGCCCTCGATGTCGCCCTACCTGCCGGTGACGCCGGAGGAGATCGCGGACGCGGCGATCGGCGCGGCCGAGGCCGGCGCTGCGATCGTCCATCTTCACGCCCGCGATCCGCAGACCGGCGCGCCGGACCAGACTCCGGAGGCCTTCGCCCGCTTCCTGCCGATCATCCGCCAGCGCAGCGATTGCGTCGTCAACATCACCACCGGCGGCGCCCCGACCATGACGATCGAGGAGCGCGTGAAGCCGGTCGCGACCTTCAAGCCGGAGCTGGCCTCGCTCAATCTCGGCTCGATGAATTTCGGCCTCTTCGGCATGCTCGACCGCTTCAAGGACCTGAAGCACGACTGGGAGCGGACCTATCTCGCCAACAAGGAGATCATTTTCCGCAACACCTTCGGGCAGATCGAGCACATCCTGACGACCTGCGCCGGCAGCGGCACGCGCTTCGAGTTCGAGTGCTACGACACCGCCCATCTCTACAATCTCAAATACTTCCTCGACCGCGGGCTGGTGCAGGGGCCGCTCTTCATCCAGACGGTGTTCGGGCTGCAGGGCGGCATCGGCAACCACCCCGACGACATCGCGCATATGAAGCGCACAGCCGACCGGCTCTTCGGAGACCAGTATCGCTGGTCCGTGCTCGGAGCGGGTCGCAATCAGATGAATGTCGCCGCCATCGCCGCGGCCCAGGGCGGGCATGTCCGCGTCGGGCTGGAGGACAGCCTCTGGCTCGGGCCGGGGCGCCTCGCCGAGACGAATGCCGATCAGGTTCGCCGCGTGCGGCTGATCCTGGAAGGGCTGGGGCTGGAGATCGCCACACCCGACGAGGCCCGCGAAATGCTGTCGCTCAAGGGCGGCGACAAGGTCGCGTTCTGAACCATCACGGAGCAGGAGACGAACATGCGCATCGAGGTGCTGGTCGACGTCAAGACGACGCTCGGCGAAGGCCCGCTCTGGGACGTGGAGCAGGAGCGGCTCTATTGGATCGATTCCTTCGACGGCCGGGTCTTCCGCGCGACCGTGGACGGACGCGAGATCCGGGCCTGGGACGTGCCGCAGAAGATCGGCTCGATGGCGCTGCGCAAGGATGGGCAAGGCGCGGTCGTCTCGCTGCAGCGTGGCTTCCACGCGTTGGATTTCAAATCCGGCGAAGTCACGCTCATTCATGACCCGGAGCCAGATCAGCCCGCCAACCGCCTGAACGACGGCAAGGTCGACAAGCGCGGCCGCTTCGTCGCCGGCTCGATGGACACGCAGGAGGAAGGCGCCAACGGTGCGCTCTACAGCCTCTCGACCGACTTCAAGGTGACGAAGCTCGACACCGGCATCGTCTGCTCGAACGGTCCGTGCTGGAGCCCGGACGGCAGGACCTTCTATTTCCAGGATACCTGGTCCGGCGAGATCTGGGCCTATGACTACGACCTCGACAGCGGCGCCGCCACCAACCGGCGGGTCTTCGCCAAGGTCGACACCTCGAAGGGTGGCGCGGCGGACGGCTCGACCGTCGATGCCGAGGGCTATCTCTGGAACGCGCTGGTCTATGACGGGCGGCTGGTGCGCTATGCGCCGGACGGCAGCGTCGATCGCATCATCGACATGCCGGTCAAGAAGGTGACGAGCGTGATGTTCGGCGGCCCGAAGCTCGACATCCTCTTCGTGACCTCGATGGCCAAGCCCCCGCTGCCGCGCTTCCCTGGCGACGGCGTGCTGCGCGGCAGCCTCTTCGCGATCTACGATCTCGGCATTCGCGGCCTGCCGGAGATGCGGTTCGGGGCATGAAGAATCCCGACATTCGGCCGGGATCAGGCAGTTAGCCTGGGGTTGCGCAGCCGCTCAAACGGCAGCTCCCGCCCATAGAGGGAGCATGGCCGCGAGCGGACGCATCGAAGTTCAACGGCAGGGCGAGTTCGTCGTCAACGCCCCCCTTCCCTTGCCTTGTCCACTTCTGGTGTGGCTGGAGCAGCCATGCCATCCTGCCCGCAGCGGCGGAGGACATGGCAATGGAGTTGAAGTGGCTGGAAGACATCCTGAGCCTGTCGACGACGCTGAGCTTCTCGCGTTCCGCCGTTGAGCGGAACATCACGCAATCCGCCCTGAGCCGCCGGGTCAAACAGCTGGAGGAATGGCTCGGCCTGCCGCTGTTCGACCGCAGCAGTTATCCGATCCGCCTCACCGAAGCCGGCCGGACCTTCCTCCCGCGTGCCCAGGACATCCTCAGGCAGGTGCAGGACGCGCGTCGGGAGGTCCGCCGGCTGCACGAAGACGAGTCGGAGACGCTGACCTTCGCCACGCTCAACACCCTGTCCCTGACCTATTTCCCCAGCCTGATGCGCCGCATCGAAGACAAGCTCGGTCCGCTGAAGACGCGATTCTGCGATCAACGCTCATCCTTCGACGGCAATGTCGCACTGCTCAATCATGGCGAATGCGATTTCCTGCTGACCTATGCCCATCCGGCCGTGCCGCCCGAACTGGACGCCGAACACTTCGTCTACCGCCACCTCGGCGCCGAACGAGCGATCCCCGTCTCGATCCCCGATAGCGCCGGCGAGCCGCTCCACGCTTTCCGCTGCGGCGATGCGCCGGTGCGCCTGCTGAGCTATGGCAACGCCTCCTTCTTCGCGCGCCGGCTCGCCTTGCTCTTCGCCGAGCGGCCGACGCCGCTGGTCACCGTCTACGAGAATCCGATGTCGGTTGGCCTCAAGGCCATGGTCCTGGCCGGACATGGCGTCGCCTGGGTGCCCGAGAGCCTTGTCGTCGAGGAATTGCGCAGCGGCCAGCTCGTGCCGGCGGCCGACCCCTCATGGTACATCTCGGCCGAAATCCGGCTCTATCGGGCAAGGCAGCGGAGCCGCCTTCCCGTCGAACAGTTCTGGGCCGCCATCGCAGATGACGGCCAGCCAGCACGCCCGGACGATCCGCCCCGCCCTGCCGTCAGTCGACGCGGCTATGCGCGCCCGGCTTCCGCGGGTTCCGACAGCAAGCTGTCGAGATCGGCCATGGCGTCGATATCGGCGAGCCGGGCGTAAAGCGCGGCGGCGCCCGGCATCCCGGCGCAACAATCCCGGAACTTCGCTTCCCGGTCGGCATCGTCGAACGGATCGGCGATCGAACCCTTCGCCTCCAGCCGATCGGCCTTGAGCACGCGCCCGTCCTTGAGGCTGATGGTGACGCGATGCGGCTGGCGCCCCGCCGCCTCCTCGCTCTTGTCGTAGGATCGCATCACCGTCAGCGGCAACAGCCGCCGGACCTCCGGGCGCGCGACCGCTTCCGGCGTGAAATCGGCCAACGAAAGCCGGTCCTGCAAGAGCGCGAGCGCGACGCAGTAATGCATCGAGAAGCGGCCCTGCATCTCGTCCTGCGGATCGGGATAGGCGAGATTGCGCGCATTGGCGATGCCGACCAGCGTGTCCACCGCCTCGACATCCGCGGCGGAGAAGCCGTTTTTTGCCTTGAGGTCGAGGATCGCATCGACCGCAAGATGCGTCGAGCCGCAGCAGGGATGGCGCTTCGGGGTCAGTCCATCGCTTTCGATGACATGCGGCGACGCCAGAACCATCTTGTCCCAGCCGGCGGCGCTGTCGTCGCCGAACAATTCGGCAAAGCCCATCGGGCATTCCAGGATGTCGAGGCGCCCGGTCATCCCCGCTGCCGCGAGCGCAGCAGCATCGACGGCATTGCGCGCCGCGAGCCCGGCATGCAGCGGTTTTGCCGGCGTACCGAACTGTCCCTTCGGGCCGGCTGCCATGCTGGCGGCAACGCTCATCGCGCGGGCGATGCCCGCCCCGTCGAGCCCCATCAGCCAGGCCGTGCCCGCCGCCGTCCCGATCGCGCCGACCGTCGAGGTCGCGTGCCAGCCGATGGTGTAATGCGCCGGGTTGATGCCGCGCCCGACGGCGGCCTGCGCCTCCAGCCCGACGAGATAGGCGTCGACGAAGACCCGCCCGCTCGCCCCGCGCCCCTGCGCCACCGCGAGCAGCGCCGGCACCAGCACCGCCGAGGCATGGGTGATACCCGGCCTGAAATTATCGTCATAATCGAGCGCATGCGCCGCCGTGCCGTTGACCAGCGCGGCGATCGCCTCGGTCACCCTGCCACCGCCCGCAACCGCCGCAGCGCCCCGCGGGCCGATCCCGGAAGCGAAGGCCTGACGCACGGCCTGCGTCGCCTGATCGCCGACCCCGGCTAGCATGCAACCCACGGTATCGGCGATGGCGTGATGCGCTCGTAGCCGGGCCAGCGGCGAGAAGGCCGGTTCGGTGCGGCTCCACTCCGCGATACGTTCGATGGCGCTCGGCATGATCACTCCCGGTCGGTCTTGCGATGGCAAACGCTGCTCAATCCTGCCGGCGCGCTTCGAGGATCAGGCGCAGCAGGCGGCCGAAGGCGAAGCGGCTCACCTCCGTGCCCTTGATGTCGGTGTTGACGCGGTGGGTGATCACGAGGTCGAGCGAGGGAATGACGAGGCAGGTCTGCCCGCCGACGCCCTGCGCGCTGTAGCTGCCTGCCGGCAGCACGACTCCCGGGAAGCCTGCGCCGGAGCGCTCGGTCCACCACATATAGCCATAGCCGCCGCGCGGCCCGGCATCGGAGAGCGGCAGCACGCTGGTCGCGACCCAGTTGGCCGGGACGACCTGTTCGCTCTGCCAGCGACCCTGCCGCAGGAACATCAGGCCGAAGCGGGCGAGATCGCGCGTCGACATCCGGAACGGATAGGCGGGGTGAACGGAGCAGTCGTCCGGCTCCAGCCAGCCGTCGCGCCGCTCGCCGTCGAGGCGGAAATCCTCCATGCCGAGCGGGCGGCCGATCCGCGCCAGGAAATCGTCATGGATGCCGGCGCCGGTCAGCGCCGTGAAGATCGTGCCGAGCGCGTTGAAATCCCAGTTGTTGTACAGCCAGAAGGCACCCGGCGGCTGCGAATGGCGGGCCGGCTTGATCGACTTCATCCAGGGCGATTCATAGCCGGCGGGGTGGAAGATGCCCGAGCGCGCCGTCAGCAGATCATAGATCGTCGCCGCCTTCTCGCGCTCGCTGAGGCCTTCCTTGTCGTCGATGCCGAGATCGGCGAGCGTGCGCGACAGGTCGATCCGGCCTTCTTCCTCATGGATGCCGATCAGGGCGCTGAGGAAGCTCTTGCGGACGGAATGGCACTGGTAGCGATGGGCGAGATCGCCGCGGCTCGCCACCACGCGCCCGCCCTGCACGATCATCAGCGTCGCCGTCGAGATGGTGTCGGCGAAGCGCCAGGCCTGGTCGAGCCCCTCGCGCGACCAGGCGGCTGCTTAGGGCGCGACGCTCTCCCAACCGTTCACCGGCCAATGCTCCGCACGCAAGGCTTCGCCCCTCATCACTGTCTCGTCCATCATCTGATCCTCCGCAGCCCGGCCGCTCACGCGATCGGGCGATAGCCGACGCTCGCTTCGAGGAACTCGCGCGTATAGGGCTCATGCGCCCGGCCGGCCCTGACATCCCCCGCGCTCATCTCCTCGAGGATGCGCCCCTCGCTCATCATCGCGACCCGCTCGCAGAGATGCGTCACCACCGCGAGATCGTGGCTGACCATCAGATAGGTCAGGTCGCGGTCCCGGCGGAGCTGCTTCAGCAGGTTGAGGATTTCGGCCTGCACGGAGACGTCCAGCGCCGAGGTCGGCTCGTCCAGCAGCAGCAGCTCCGGCTCGATGATGAGCGCACGCGCGATCGCCACGCGCTGGCGCTGCCCACCCGAGAGCTCGTGCGGGAAGCGGTAGCGGAAGGACGGCCCGAGGCCGACGGCGGTCAGGATCTCGTCGATGCGCTCCTGAGGCCGGTCGAAGCCATGGATCTTCAGCGGCTCGGCCAGCACGTTCTGCACCATCTTGCGCGGATGCAGCGAGGAATAGGGATCCTGGAACACCATCTGCACGCGCCGGAAGAAAGCCTTGTCGCGCTTATGCGGCACCTCGCGATCCTGGAAGCTGATCGTGCCGCCATACTCGCTGTTGAGCCCGGCGAGCGCGCGCAGCACGGTCGACTTGCCGCAGCCGGATTCGCCGATCAGCCCGAAGGCTTCGCCATGGCCGAGCGTGAAGGAGACATCGTCCACGGCCTTCAGAGCCGAGGTCCCACGGCCGAAGAGGACCGAGAGATGGTTGACCGTCAGCGCAGCCGGGCGGTTAGCCGCCGGAGTCGTGTCGACAGCGCTCATGCCCGGCTCCCGCTCTGCAAGGTCGGCCCGTCCAGCCAGGCCGGGTCGCGGCTCGGCACCTGCAGCATGTCGGCCTGCCGGTCGAGGCGCGGCAGGCTGTCGAGCAGCGCGCGCGTATAGGGATGGCGGGCATTGCGCAGTTCCCGCGCCGGGATGTCCTCCATGATCCGGCCGGCATACATCACCAGCACGCGGTCGCAGAAATCCGCCACCAGATTGAGGTCGTGGCTGATGAAGATCAGCCCGGCGCCGCGCCGCGTCACCAGCTCGTCGAGGATGCTCAGAACCTGCCGCCGGATCGTGACGTCGAGCGCCGAGGTCGGCTCGTCCGCGATGATCAGGTCCGGTTCCGGGATCAGCATCATCGCGATCATGATGCGCTGGCCCATGCCGCCCGAGACCTCGTGCGGGAAGAGCTTGAAGACGCGGGCGGGGTCGCGGATCTTCACCGCCTCCAGCATGGCGAGCGCTTTGGCTTCCGCCTCCTTGCCGCCGACCTTGTGGTGCAGCCGGTAGGCCTCGGTGATCTGCTCGCCGACCCGCATCAGCGGATTGAGTGAGAATTTCGGGTCCTGCAGGATCATCGAGATGCGGTTGCCGCGGATCGTCCGCATCTGGCGTTCGCTGGCCGCGAGCAGGTCGATCCCGTCGAAGGAGAGCTTCCTGGCGGAGATGGTCGCTGCCTTCGGCGTCAGCTTCAGGATCGTGCGCCCGGTCAGCGACTTGCCGGAGCCGGATTCGCCGACGATGCCGACCTTCTCGCGGCCGACACTGAAGGAGATGCCGCGCACCGCCTGCACCGAGCGATGCGCGCCCTTGAAGGTGACGGAGAGGTCCTCGACCTCGAGCAGCGGCTTATCCATGACGCGGATCCAGGATGTCGCGCAGGCCGTCTCCGAACAGGTTGAAGGCCAGGCTGGTGACGAGGATGGCGAGGCCGGGGATGCCGGCGATCCAGCCATTGGTCAGGATGAACTCGCGGCCCGACGCGAGCATCGCACCCCATTCCGGGCTCGGCGGCTGCGCACCCAGTCCGAGGAAGCCGAGGCCGGCCGCCGTCAGGATGATCGACGCCATGCTCAGCGTGATGCGCACCACGACGGAGGGAATGCACATCGGCACGACATGGCCGAGGATGATCCGGAGCGGCGAGGCGCCCTGGAGCCGCACCGCCGCGATATAGTCGGATTTGCGGATCGACAGTGTCTCGGCCCGTGCCAATCGCGCGATCGGCGGCCAGGCGGCGAGTGCGATCGCGATGATCGCATGGTCGATGCCGGGCCCGAGCGCCGCGACGAAGGCCAGCGCCAGCACCAGGCTCGGGAAGGCCAGGAAGATGTCGACGATGCGCATCAGCACGGTATCGACCCAGCCCCCGAGATAGCCGGAGGTGGTGCCGACGATCAGCCCGAGCGGCGCGGCGATCACAGCCGTCAGCAGGGCGATGTAGAGCGTGATCCGCGCGCCGAAGACCAACCGGCTGAAGATGTCGCGGCCGAGCTCGTCGGTGCCGAACCAATGCGCAACCGAAGGCCGTTGCAGGCGCTTGGTCAGGTCCTGCGCGTAGATGTCGTGGGTCGCGACGAGGGGCGCGAACAGCGCCACCAGCACAATCAGAACGATGACAGCGAGGCCGAACATAGCGGCAGGGTTGGCCCTGAGCCGCCACCATTTCAGCGACAATTGCTGCATCCGCGCCTGGAAGGGCGAGGACGGAACGGGCGCCGCGAGCCAGGCCTTGAGGCCCCGCCCGCCGGCCTGGTCGATGGATTGTGGTGTCATGGCCATGCCTCAGCGGGTCCGCGGGTCGAAGACCCGGTAGAGCAGGTCGCACAACAGGTTGAGCGTGACGAAGATGACGCCGACCAGGAGCGTGCAGCCGACGACCGCGTTCATGTCGCCGGCGAGCAGCGCATTGGTCAGGTAGCGGCCGAAGCCCGGCCAGGCGAAGACCGTCTCGGTCAGCACCGCGCCTTCGAGCAGGAAGGCGTAGGACAGCGCCACCACCGTCACCACCTGCACGGCGATGTTGCGGAAGGCGTGGCCCCAGACCGTGCGTGCCCAGGACAGGCCTTTCACGCGCGCCGTCACGACGTATTCCTGACTGAGCTGCTCCATCATGAAGCTGCGGGTCATGCGGCTGATATAGGCGAGCGAGCTGAAGGCCAGGATCGAGGCCGGCAGGATGATGTGCGAGACGGCATTGCCGAACATCTCCCAGTTGCCGGCAAGCAGGCTGTCGATCAGCAGGAAGCCGGTGACCGGCTCGAGGTCGAACTCGTAGGTGAAGTCGATGCGACCGGGGCCGCCGACCCAGCCCAGCGTCGCGTAGAACAGCACCAGCCCCATCAGGCCGAGCCAGAAATTCGGCGCGGAATAGCCGATCAGCCCGACGACTCGGACGATCTGGTCGAGCCACGATCCACGATACATCGCCGAGAGCACGCCGAGCGGGATGCCCAGGCTGGTTCCGATGACGATCGCGACGCTGGCGAGCTCGATCGTCGCCGGGAAGACGCGGGCGATATCGGCCATCACCGGCTTGCCGGTCGTCAGCGCCATCCCGAAATCGAGATGCAGCACGCCCCAGATATAGCGGCCGAACTGGACATAAAGCGGCTGGTCGAGACCGAGCTGCTTGTACATCGCCTGATAGGCTTCCTGGGTCACGTTGTCGCCGAGCACGGCGACGACGGGATCGAGCGGCAGCAGGCGGCCGATGAAGAAGGTCAGCGCCGCCAGCCCGAGCAGGGTAACAGTGAAGGATGCGAGGATCCGGCCGGAGATCTTGAGCCAGGACGGAAGAATCCGCACCGGCTCAGAGCTCGGGCCGGACGCCGCGATGGCGGTCCGGGACATCGCGGCGGCCTTACTTGGTCGCCAGCTCGTAATAGGTTCTGAAGCCGTTCCAGGTCCAGGATTTGAGATCCTTGCGGACGCCGGCGACGTTGTTCATCTGGAACATGATGGCCATCGGTCCTTTGGCCATCGTCTCCTTCTGGATCTCGGCGTAGAGCGCGTCGCGCTTGATCGGATCGCCTTCAAGCAGCGCCGCATCGACCTTGGCATTTAGCTCCTTGTCCTGGAACGAAGCGCGCCAGCTCGGATACTGCGTCTGTTTCGCCTCGGCCCTGTTGTCGGGATTGTAGACGAGGCGGGATGCGTTGCCATGCGCATCCGGAACGCCAGTCTGCCATGCCATCATCGCCGACTGGAACTCCCGCCCGCGTACCTTACTGAAGAGCTGGGCATTGGCCATGCGCTCGAGCGAGAGTTTGACCCCGATCTTGGCGGCATTCTGCTGGACACTCTGCGCCAGCGGCGCCGAATGCGGCAACGTTCCGAAGATCAGGCTCGCCTCGAACCCAGTCGGATAGCCCGCCTCCGTGAGCAACTGCTTGGCCTTGTCGAGGTCAAGCTTGAAGGGCTGGCCTTCCTTCGCGTCGAGCGCACCGACGGCGCCGAGCTGAGCGAAGCTGGCGCGCGGCACGCCCAGATAGGTCATGATCGTCTTGCCGAGGCCGTCATAATCGATCAGGTATCGCATCGCGAGGCGCACCTTCTCCTTGGAGAAAGGCCCGTCGGCGACGTTGAAGGTCCAGAAGAAGAGCTGCGGCTTCAGTACCTTGACGATGGAGACGTCCTTGGAGCCTTCGAGGTCCTTCAGGTCCTCCGGGGTCAGGTCGCGCGCCACGTCGACATCGCCCTGGCTCAGCAGCAGGCGCTGGGTGCCGGGCTCCGCGACATGGCGGATCAGCACGCGCTTGAGTGCAGGCGCCTTGCCCCAATAGCCATCATTGGCTTCGAGCACGATCGACTCGCCGGCATTCCAGCGCGTCAGCTTGTAGGGGCCGACGCAGGCCGTGCGCGTCGCCAGATATTTGTTGCCGAGATCGCCGCCCTGTTCGTTCGCCATCAGGGTCTTCTTGTCCATCACCATGGACACCCGGTTGGCCGCGATCGACTGCAGCACAAGCGTCGTCGGATAGGGCTTGTCGAGCTTGAAGACGAGCGTGTCGTTCGGGCCCGCGACGATGGTCTGCTCGACATTGTCCTTGGTGAAGCCGAACTCGGTCAGCGTCGCCGCGTTGCCGAAATTGAGCTTGACGACGCGGTGCAGCGACCAGGCCACATCCTCGGCCGTGACGGGGTTGCCGGAGGGGAATTTCGCGCCCTTCTGCAGGTGGAAGGTGATCTCCTTGCGGTCCGGCGAGACGTCCCAGCGCGAGGCGAAGCTCGGCACGACCTTGCGCTCGTCGGCCGGGTCGAAATCGGCCAGCGTATCGCAGGTGTTCTGCAGGATCTCGTTGGTGACGACCTCGCCAACCTGGGCGGGGTCGAATGTGCTGATCGCGTCGACGTTCCACGCCATCACCAGCGCGTTCTTCGGCGTCGCAGCAACGGCCACTCCCGCGCCGGCGCAAAGGGCGGCGACTGCCGCGGCGGAAAGCAGCTCGCGTCCGGCGAGGCGTCGCTTGATTACGATCTCGTCGTTTCGGTTGGTCATGATCTCGATCCCGCTCTTTGATTATTGTTTGATTGGAAACGCATATGTCGTCCGGGAGCAGCCTTGCGGTTGCTCCCGAGGTAGCGCCGACTCAGGCGGCAGCAGCAGGCCGCGGCTTGATCGGCGGCTTCACATCGGCCGGGATCGGGCAGACATAGGGCGTCCGCGTCACCCGCTCCTGATGGTCCTTCTTGGCGCGCGCCAGCAGCGTCTCGTCGCTGATCACGTCGACCGCGGTCGCCGCCATGATCTTGGCGGCATGGACCATGCCCTTGTGCGCCGCCGGCGCCTTGCCCTGCGCCGTGATCTGCCAGGAATGGCCGGGCGTGCCGATCGCATGCGTCGCAACCCGCGCCTGGATGGTCGGCACCTTCCAGCTGACATCGGCGACATCGGTCGAGCCGATCATCGGCACGCCGCGCGTGCCCTGCGGCACGACGAAATCGCAGAGCGGCGTGTTCTCGCGCGGCGCGATCCCGGTCTTGCGATAATCGTTGAGGATGTCGGCCGGCCCTAGCGTCGCCTGGATCTTGGCCGCATAGGCCTTGTCCGCCGCGTCGAAGGGCACTGGGCCGAGCCGGTCGATGTTCTTGAACATCGCGTCTTCCAGCGGCGTATTGCCGAGCATGTTGGAGACCGCGCTCATGATCGAGATCGAGACCGTAGTCTCGGTCATCAGCGCCGCGCCCTCGGCGATCTTCTTCACGCGCTCGTTGAGTTCCAGCATGCCGGCGAGATCACGCGCGCGGATGGCGTAGCGCACCTTGGCCGAGGCCTGCACGACGTTGGGCGCAATGCCGCCGGCATCGAGATAGGCATAGTGGATGCGGGCATCGGACGGCATATGCTCGCGCATGTAGTTGACGCCGACATTCATCAACTCGACCGCATCGAGCGCCGAGCGGCCGAGATGCGGCGCGGCCGCCGCATGCGAGGCGCGGCCGGTGAACTGGAAATCCATCCGGGTGTTGGCGAGCGACAAGGCATCGTCGACCTTGGTCATCGAGGCCGGGTGCCAGGATATCGCGACATCGACATCGTCGAAGGCACCCGCACGCACCATGAAGGCCTTGGCCGCGCCGCCCTCTTCCGCCGGGCAGCCGAAATAGCGCACGCGCCCCGGCCGGCCGGTCCTGGCGAGCCAGTCCTTCACCGCGGTCGCCGCCAGCAGCGCAGCCGAGCCCAGCATGTTATGGCCGCAGCCATGACCATGGCCGCCGGCCTCGACCGGCTTCGGCTCGGCGATATTGGCCTCCTGGCTCAGGCCGGGCAGCGCGTCGTATTCGCCGAGGATCGCGATGACCGGGCCGCCCTCGCCCGCCTCGCCCATCACCGCGGTCGGAATGCCCGCGACGTTTTCGGTGATGCGAAAACCCTGCTCCTTGAGCATCGCGATATGCTCGCCGACCGAGCGGTACTCGGTATAGGCGATCTCGGGCATGCCCCAGACGCGGTCGCTCAGTGCCTCGAAAGGCTGCCGCTTGGCATCGACCAGCTCCCAGATGATTTCGGAATTCTGCATGGCTGGTATCCTTTCTACAGATGCTCTCGCAGGAAACGGGCCACCCCGCCGAAGACGGTGCGCCGGTTCTCGATCCGGGCGAAGCCATGGCCCTCATGCGGGATGCGCAGATACTCGACTCGCCGGCCGAGACCGCGCAGCACCGAATAGACCATCTCGCTTTCGCCCGGCGGCACGCGGGGGTCGTCGAAGCCCTGCGCGATGAACAGCGGCACGCGGATGCGATCGAGCTTATGGATCGGCGAAAAGCGGATCAGGTTCTCGCGGTCGGCGACCGGATCGCCATATTCGACGGCGCGCAGATATCGCCGCCACGGCCCGGTCGTCTGCAGCAGCGTCAGGAAATTGGCGATGCCGTAGAACTCGATGCCGACCTTCCAGAGTTCGGGCTGCTCGGTCAGCGCCGCCAGCACCATGAAGCCGCCATAGGAGCGGCCATAGACCGCCACGCGGTCATCGTTCACGTCGGATTGCTCGCGCAGCCAGAGCCGGACCGCCTTGAGGTCGGCGACGCTGTCCATGCGCAGATGCTTGTCGTCGAGATGGTGGTAGCTGCGGCCATAGCCGGTCGAGCCGCGCACGTTCGGCGCGATCACCATGATGCCCTGGCTCAGGAAGAACTGCAGGTCGGCCCGGAAGATCGGGGTCCACTGCGCCTCCGGCCCGCCATGGACCACGACGACGGCAGGATAGCCGCCCTCGGGCGCCTTGCCGCGCGGCCGGTAGACGAAGAACGGCACTTCGAGCCCGTCGAAGCTTTTCGTAGTCGCGACCGTCGGCTCGACGAAACCGGCCGGATCGATCCCCGCCTTCGAGGCATCCGTCAGGCGCTTGACCTGCTTGGTCGCACTATCGAAGCGCCAGATATCCGGCGACGAGGTCGATCCGTCGAGGGGAAAAACTAGCCCCGAGCCATCCGGCAGCCAGGCGACGGAGCCGATCGAACCGGCAGGAAATCCCTCGACCTCGAACTCGACCCCATCAGCGATATCGCGCACGAAGATGCGGTTCCAGCCGCGATCATTCGCGACATAGGCCAGACGGTTCTGATCCGGCGCAAGCGCCACCGCCTCGATATCCTGCCCGTCGCGCTCGACGATCCAGTTCAGCGCGCCATCGGCCGCCGAACGGAAGGCGACGCTAAGAAATTCCCGGCCCTGGTCGGTGATCGTGAAGAAGCCGCTGCCGTCCTTCTTCATCCGGCTGGCGGCATAGCGGGCGCGGCCCTCATGCAGCAGCAGCGCCTCGCGCGCGCCGCTTTCGAGATCGAGCCGGTAGAGGTCTTGATCGTTCATCGCATGGGTGGCGTCGGCCACCAGAAGCGAGCGCCCATCCGGGAAGAAGGCGACGGCCTCGCGATAGCCGCTGCCCTCGAAGACACGCCGCGCCGCCCGCGTCGCCATGTCCATCACATAGATGTCCATATGCTCGCGGTCGCGCGCGTTCGAGGCGAAGGCGATGCGCTGCCCGTCCGGCGCCCAGCAACCCCAGACATGCACCACCGTCGGATCGTCGGTCAGCGACTGCGGCACGCCGGAGGCGTCCGGTATGAGCCAGAGCTGGTGCCGCTCGTCGCCGCCGCAATCCATGGTGAAGAGCAGGTCGCGGCTCTTCGGGTTGAAGGCGATCGAACCGACCGGCTCCGGCATGTCGGTCAGGCGCCAGGGCGCCCCGCCGGCAAGCGGCCGGAGCCAGATCTGGTGCGTGCCGCTCTCGTCGCTGAGATAGGCGAGAAGCTCGCCATCCGGCGCGACGGCCGGGCTCTTGGCGCTGCGGATTTCGAGATAAGGCTCGATACCCAGGCGGATCTGGCTGGCGGCTTCGTACATGGTCGTTCCTTCAGGCCGCGAGGGCCGGCATGGAGTCGCGTAGGCGATCGGTCGCATCACGCAAAGCCAGCGACAGGGCCGGGGCGCTCGGCGTCGCCGCGTGGTTGGCCTCGGTCACGATGGTAAAGCGCGCCTCGGGCCAGGCCGTCTTCAGGCGCCAGGCCGTGCACATCGGCGTCACGATATCGTAGCGCCCCTGCACGATCTCGGCCGGCAGATGCCGGATGCGCGAGACGTCGCGCACCAACTGTCCCGGCTGGAGGAAGGCGCCGTTGACGCAGTAATGCGTGAAGATGCGGGCGAGCGCGAGCGCGGCATCCGGCTCGGTCAGGGCCGCGACATGCTCGGCATCGGGCAGGAAGGTCTGCGTCTTGCCCGAGAAGGTGCGCAAGGCGACAGCCGCCGCCAGTTGCTGCTCGCGATCAGGCCCGGTGAGCCGGCGGTAATAGGCGCCGAGCAGGTCGCCGCGCTCCGCCTCCGGCACGAAATTGGCGAAGGTCTCCCAATGGTCCGGGAAGATCGTGCGCGAGCCATGAAACCACCAGTCGATCTCGGCGCGCTCGGCCATGAAGATGCCGTGCAGGCGGAAGCCGAGGCAGCGCTCGGGGTGGGCCTGTCCATAGGCGAGACCGAGGCAACTGCCCCAGGATCCGCCCGTGACGAGCCAGCGCTCGATGCCGAGATGCTCCCGGATTCGTTCGAGATCGGCGATCAGCGCCTGCGTGGTATTGCCTGCGAGTTCCGCCGAAGGGCTGGAGCGCCCTGCCCCGCGCTGGTCGAAGGTCACGAGGTGGAAGGCCGCCGGATCGAAGGTCTGGCGCTGGGCCGGCTTGGTGCCCGCGCCGGGGCCGCCATGCAGGAAGACGACGGGAATTCCCTCGGGATTGCCGCTCAATTCGACCTGCAACGCGTGGCCGTCACCGACCGGGAGACGCAGCGAGCGGTAAGGCTCGACCACGGGATAGAGAGCGCTCTCGTCGTCAGGCACATCGGACTCCGCTGCACGGGAGCGCCGCGACGCTCCCCATGCGACCGGAGGATGGCACGCCCGAACCATCGCTGGCCAATGCATTTGGAATGCGTTGTTATGACGATCTGGAATAGTTTTACGTGAACCGACGGTGGCAAATGCTTCTTTGCTTGAAGGTTCGTGTCACGATCTCAAAGGCTTAACCGCCTGATCCCGTGCCGATCATCCTCGAACCACGTTGCGGCTTCGCCATTCGGCCAACGGCGCGCTCGGGTGAGGTGCGGACACCTGCTGACGGTCGTGTAGAATTTGCGCAGCGGAGAACCGGAAGCGGGAGCGACTTGTGCGCATCAGAGTGCTTGTCACTGGCGGTAATGGGCGACTGGCACGCGCGTTGGCGCGAACGGGCGGCTCAAACGTTCGCACGCTTTCGAGCGCGGAACTCGACATCACCAATGCCGCTTCCATCCGGTCCACACTTGATCGATTGCGTCCAGATGTTGTGATCAATGCTGCAGCGCTCAGCAGCGTGGAGGCCTCCGATACCGCCCCGGAGCGCGCGCGTTCCGTCAATGCCACCGCGCCGGGGTATATCGCCCAGGCCTGCGCCCGGCTGGGAACGCCTTTGATCCATATCTCGACCGACTATGTGTTCGGGGCCGAAACCCTCCGACCGTGGCGCGAGTCGGATCCGGTCTCGCCCCTCAACAGCTATGGCCGCCTGAAAGCGGAAGGCGAGCGCAATGTTCTAGCCGTCGGCAGCAGGGTTTGTATCGCGCGCGTCGCGTGGCTCTTCGGAGACGGCAAAGACTTCATCGCGAACCTGCTTCGGGCCGATGCCGACACGGTGAAAGTGGCGCATGACCAGACAGGTTCCCCGACCCCGATCCGCCAGCTTGCCAAGAGACTATTGGCGCTGTCTGAGCGCATGAACGCAGGCGAAGTCATTCCGCAGATGCTCCATCTGGCCGGATCGCCGCCGGTGTCGCGCGCCGATTGGGTCGCCTCGGCGTTCGAATCTCTTCGGCAAGCGGGAAGGAAAACGCCAAAATTGCTGCGGGTGCCCATGGCAGAATTCGGTGGCGGCGCCCCCCGTCCACATTACAGCGCCCTCGATTGCAGCCTCGCCGCAGAACTTTTTGGCGAAGAGCTCGACTGGCGTATTTCGACGGCGCAGCCCGAGACCTTCACCGAGCAGATCATACCGGCTTAGAACCGCCAACAGACCATCGGCAAGCGCTCACACGGCCGATCTCCGCGAAGAGGTTGAGGCCGGCGTCATGCGGCCAGCGCATGGCTGATGCTGTAAACGGGGCTCTTATTCGAATTTGTCGCAGTATAGGTTGGCTGGGCGGCTCGCTACGAAAGCTGAGCCCGCAAGAGAACGGTTGGTAGGCGATGCTCTCCACCAAAACCACGCGGCCCAACCGCCGGCAGTTCCTCTCTTCGACGGCGATCGCCCTGTTTCTCTGCTCGACCGGGCGAGGCCTTGGCGAGACAATCGCGGGCAGCCCAGCCTGGAAGCCCTTCGACGCAAGCCCGCCGCAGACGCTGGGCTCAGGCACCTGGTATTTCCTGACCCTCGATGAAGTCCGCATGGTCGGCGCGATCACCGAGCGCCTGATCCCGGCTGACGAATTGAGCATCAGCGGCAAGGATGCCGGTTGCGTCGAGTTCATCGACCGGCAGCTCGCCGGCAGCTATGGCTCCTCCGAGCGGCTCTACATGAAGGGGCCGTTCCAGCCCGGCACGCCCGAACAGGGCGACCAGTTCCCGCTCGACCCGCGTCAGCGCTACCGGCTGGGGCTCGCGGGCCTTCAGGCACATTGCCGCGAAACCTATCAGAAGGCCTTCGCCGATCTGCCGCCCGAGCAGCGCGACCAGGTCCTGACCCAGCTTCAGACCGGCGCGATCACGCTGAAAGATGTCGACGCCAAGGCCTTCTTCGCGCTCCTCCTGCAGAACACCATGGAAGGCTTTTTCGCCGACCCGATCTATGGCGGCAACAAGGAGATGGTGTCGTGGCGGATGCTCGGCTTTCCCGGCGCGCGCTACGATTACCGCGACTACATCGACAAGCATAACCAGAAGCTCGATTTGCCCCCGCTTAGCATCGCCGGGCGGTCCGAATGGCGCGTGAAGGATTGAGCCATGGCCACGAAACTGCCCGCGACGGATGTGGTGGTGGTCGGCCTCGGCTGGGCGGGATCGATCATCGCCAATGAACTGACGGACCAGGGGCTCTCGGTCGTCGCCTTCGAGCGCGGCCCCTGGCGCGAGACGGCACGCGACTTCAACATCGCCTCCGCCCCTGACGAGCTGCGCTATAGCCAGCGCCAGGAGCTGATGCTCCAGACCGCGCAGAACACCGTCACGGCCCGCAACAACCCGTCCCAGACGGCGCTGCCGATGCGCAGCTGGGGCTCGTTCCATCCCGGCAACGGCACGGGCGGCGCCGGCAACCACTGGGCCGGCATCACCTTCCGCTTCCAGCCGGAGGAGTTCCGGCTCAAATCCCATCTCACCGAGAAATATGGCGCAGGCGCCATCCCGGCCGAGCTCACCTTGCAGGACTGGGGCACGGATTGGAGCGAGATGGAGCCGTTCTACACGGCGTTCGACCGGCTTGCCGGGCTCTCCGGCCGGGCCGGCAACCTCAAGGGGCAGATCCGCGAGGGCGGCAACCCGTTCGAGGGGCCACGCTCGGAAGAATACCCGACCGGCCCGATGCGCCAGCCCTATGGGCCGACCCTGTTCGCGCAGGCCGCGAAGGAGCTCGGCTACAAGCCCTTCCCTGTTCCCTCGGCGCTGATCTCCGAGGCCTATACGAACCCGCTCGGCGTCACGATGGGGCCCTGCACCTTCTGCGGCTTCTGCACGAATTACGGCTGCGCCAACTACTCCAAGGCAAGCGCGATCACCACCGTCCTGCCGGTGCTGGTGCGAAAGTCCAATTTCCGGGCGCAGACCAATTCCGAGGTGCTGAGGGTCACGCTCGACGCCACCGGCAAGCGCGCCACCGGCGTCGTCTATATCGACACCTCGGGCAAGGAATGGGAACAGCCGGCCGACCTCGTCATCGTCACCGCCTTCACCTTCGAGAATGTGCGGCTGATGCTGCTCTCGGGCGTGGGCACGCCCTATGACCCCGAAACCCAGACGGGCACGACCGGGCGCAACTACGCCTATCAGACCGCCAACAGCGTCCAGCTCTTCTTCGACGACAAGAACTTCAACCCCTTCATCGGCGCCGGCGCGCTCGGCATGGGGATCGACGATTTCAACAACGACAATTTCGACCATTCCGGCCTGGGCTTCTTCGGCGGTGGCAGCATCCGCGTCACGCCGATCGGCGCGGCCCCGATCGGCTACCGGCCGACACCGCCCGGCACACCGCTCTGGGGCTCGGAGTGGAAGCGCCAGACGGTCAAGAACTACCTCAGTTCCATGTCGATCGGCTGCGAGGCGTCGAGCTATGCGACGCGCACCAACTACCTCTCGCTCGACCCGACCTATACCGACCGGCTCGGGCGGCCGCTGCTGCGCATCACCTTCGATTTCGCGCAGAACGACCTGAAGATGTCACAATACTGCACCGAGAAGGTCGCCGGCATCGCCAAGGCGATGAACCCGCGCCAGTTCGTGCCCCATCCAATGACCGGGCACTGGAACACCGGCCCCTATCAATCCTCGCATGTGGTCGGCGGCTTCGTCATGGGCGCGGACCCCAAGACGAGCGCGGTCAACAAATACCTGCAGAGCTGGGATGTGCCCAACCTCTTCGTGGTCGGCGCCTCGGCCTTCCCGCAGAACCCCGGCTACAACCCGACGGGAACCGTCGGCGCGCTCGCCTTCAAGGCGGCCGACGCCATCCGCCGGCTCTATCTCAAGAACCCCGGCCCGTTGGTGAGCGCATGAGGATGCTCCTTTCCAAACGGCTCGGCAGGGCCGCCTTCGCCGCCTTCATGACCGCCGCCATTCCGGTCGGCGCGCAGGTCACCGGCGACGCCGCCTTCTCGCAGGTCGAGAAGGGGCGCTACCTCGCAGTCCTGGGAGACTGCGCGGCTTGCCATACCGCACCGGGCTTGCCGCCTTTCGCCGGCGGGGTCGTGCTGCAGACGCCCTTCGGCGATCTCGTCGCCCCCAACATCACGCCCGATCCCGAGACCGGTGTCGGGCGCATGTCGCTCCAGGATTTCCAGAGCGTGATGTCGAGGGGCATCGGCAAGGGCGGCTATCACCTTTATGGCGCCATGCCCTTCACCGCCTACACCAAGGTGACCGCGCAGGATAACGCGGCGATCTGGGCCTATCTGCAGACGCTGGAGCCGGTGAAGAACAAGGTCGAGCCGAACCAGCTGCCGTTTCCGTTCAACATCCGCGCCAGCCTGATCGGCTGGAACCTGCTCAACTTCACCCAAGGCGAGTTCAAGGCCGATCCGGCGAAGTCGCCCGACTGGAACCGCGGCGCCTATATCGTCGAGGGGCTGGGCCATTGCGGCACCTGCCATACGCCCAAGAACCTGATCGGCGGCGACAAGAACAGCCAGTTCCTCGAAGGCGCGACGCTGCAGGGCTGGTTCGCGCCCAACATCACCGCCGACCCGCATAAGGGCATCGGCGCCTGGAGCGAGGACGAGATCGTCCAGTATCTGAAGACGGGCGCCAACCGCTTCGACATCGCGTCGGGCCCCATGGCCGAGCTGGTCGAGAAATCGTCGCAGCACTGGACGGACGCGGATCTGAAGGCCGTGGCGGTCTATCTCAAGGCTGGCCGCAATGGCGAGGCGAAGGCGCCTTCACCGCTGCCCGCCGGCGACAAGCTGATGATAGCCGGGCAGGCAATCTTCGCAGACCGCTGCATGGGCTGCCATCTGTCGAACGGAGCCGGCGTGCCGAAGCTCTTTCCGCGTCTGGCAGAGGCGCCGCTCGTCAATGCGGGCGATCCGACCTCGCTCATACGCGTCGTGCTCGCGGGAAGCCGGGCCGGCGCCACAGAGGCCGTTCCGACAGGTCCCGCGATGCCCTCCTTCGCCTGGAATCTCGGCGACCAGGAGATTGCGGCGGTTCTCACCTATGTCCGAAACAGCTGGGGCAATGCTGCAGCGCCCGTCGAGGCGAAGGATGTCGCAACGTTGCGGAAGACTCTGGCACCCTAGCCCGATCGAAGCTCGGCACCCGCCTGCAGCTCCCCGCACAGCATCGCGCGAGACCCCAGATAAGCCCGTCGGCAAAACGAAAGGGCCGCTCGCGCGGCCCTTTCAGTCTCGGAGCAGGCTGACGGCTTACGCCGCCAGCCCCTTGGCCAGTTCGCTGACCTGCTTCTCGAACAGCGCGCGATAGGCGCCGTCCTCGCGAGTCAGCAGGGCCTCGTGCGGCCCCTCCTCGACCACCTGGCCGCGATCGAAGACCAGGATGCGGTCCATCGCCCTGACCGTCGAGAGACGATGCGCGATCACGATCGTGGTGCGGCCCTCCATCAGGCGTTCGATCGCCTGCTGGATCAGCGCCTCCGATTCCGAATCGAGGCTCGAGGTCGCCTCGTCCAGGATCAGGATCGGCGCATCGGCCAGGAAGGCGCGGGCCAGCGCGACGCGCTGGCGCTCGCCGCCCGAAAGCTTGATGCCGCGCTCGCCGACCAGCGTGGCGTAGCCCTTGGGCAGGCGCATGATGAAGTCATGCGCGTTGGCAAGCTGCGCCGCCTGCTCGATCTGGGCCTGCGAGGCGCCGGGCCGGCCATAGGCGATGTTCTCGGCCAGCGAACGGTGGAACAGCACCGGCTCCTGCTGCACGATCGCGATCTGCCGGCGCAGGCTCTCCTGCGTGACGCTCGCGATGTCCTGCCCGTCGATCGCGATGCGGCCCGCCGTGACGTCGTAGAGCCGCTGCACCAGCTTGACGAAGGTCGTCTTGCCGGAGCCCGAGCGGCCGACGAGACCGACCTTCTCGCCGCCACGGATGGTCAGCGAGAAGTCGCGGTAGAGCGGGTCGTGATGGCCGCCATAGTGGAAGGTCACGTCCTCGAAGGCGATCTCGCCCGCCGTCACCCCCATCGCCACCGCCCCCTTCCGGTCCGGCACGCCATAAGGAAGGTCGTGCATCCAGACGAGCTCCTCCATGTCGTTGACCGAGCGCTGGAGGTTGTGGATGTGCTGGCCGACATCGCGCAGATAGCCGTGCACCACTGCATAGGCCGTGAGAACGAAGGCGACATCGCCCGTGCTCGCCTGCCCGTTCAGCCACAGCCAGATCACGAGGCCGATCACCGCCGCCCGCAGGAAGAGCAGCACCACCAGCTGGCCGGTGCCGGCCCAGGTGCCACGCAGCCAGGCGCGCCGCGTCCTCAGGCTCCACTTCGCCACGACGGTCGCGAGCCGCAGATCCTCGCGCGCCTCCGCGCCATAGGCCTTCACCACCGGGTTGCAGGTGATGGCATCGGCCAGGGAGCCGCCGAGGCGGGTGTCCCAGGCATTGCCAAGCCGCGCCGCCGGCGCGACGAAGCGTAGCGACAGCACCAGCGTCAGCCCGATATAGGCGAGCGCACCCAGCGCCACGACGAGGCCCATCACCGGCCAGTGCCAGGCCAGCAGCGCCGTCATGCCGAGCAGGATGACGAGCGAAGGCAGCAACGCGATCAGGATCGTGTCGGTCATCAGGTCGAGCGCCCACATGCCGCGCGTGATCTTGCGCACCGTCGAGCCGGCGAAGTTGTTCGCATGCCAGTCGGTGGAGAAGCGCTGCAGCCGCGCGAACGCTTCCTGCGCCACGTTGCTCATCGTGCGCAGGGTCATGATCGTGATCCCGGTAAAGGCGAAATGCCGCCCGAGCACGGTGATCGCGGCGAGCGCCATCATCGCGCCCAGCGCCCATAGCGCCGCATCCGCGCTGCCGACGCCGCTGGCGACCGCATCGACGAGCCGACCGGCATAGACCGGCGTGAACAGCTCCGCGAGCGTGGACACGATGGTGACGCCCGCAACCCAGGCGACCTGGCCGGGCAGGCGTGCCCAGTGACTGAAAGTGAAGCCGAGAACGGCCCGGAACGGCTCCCGCCGCCCGGTTTGAGTATCGAGAGACATAGCGTCATTCGGCGCCAGGACGGCAGCCGACTCCGAATCAAGGTGGAGACGACGACGGGACGCCAGTCTCCAGAAAAAGGGAAAAGGTTTGAAAAAGGCTCTGGGAGGCCGCGGCAGGCGGGCCTCGTGCGAGACCGACCTAGTGCCGGTTTGGTCGCTCGGGAGCGACGATGATCATGAATTTCATTCAGTCCTCCCTTGTTCGTGTTGGAGCCGGAGAACCAAAATGCCTGATCCGTGGGCAGAACGCAAGCCACCCTCCCATGCGCCGGTCGCACAGGTCGCCCTCCGCCATTTCAAATCGGGATAGACCGCTACCAGAACAGCGCCAGCACTCGCAGCGCGATCACCAGCACGAAGGCGGCGATGATCGTGGCCAGCACCTGCTGGCGCTTGGCGCGATTCGGAAACTGCCGGGCGAGCAGTCGCCCGAGCGGCTTGCGGAAGATGAAGGCGGCAACCAGCAGGACGATGACGATATGGGACAAGGCGTCGGTCTCAAGCCTTGGCCGCTGGGGCGGCTTCGACGGCTGCGCCGGCCTTCTTCCAGGCCCCGAAACCGCCATCGATATGCGCGACCGGCTTCAGCCCCATCTCCTGCGCCGTCCTCGCCGCGAGCGCCGAGCGCCAGCCGCCGGCGCAGAAGAAGACGAAACGCTTGTCCTCCTGGAACACCGGCTTGGCATAGGGGCTTTCCGGATCGATCCAGAATTCCAGCATGCCGCGCGGGCAGTGGAAGGCTCCGGGCATACGCCCTTCCCGCTCGAGCTCGCGCGGATCGCGCAGGTCGACGAAGACGACATCGTCCCGGCCGTGCAGCGCCCGCGCCTCTTCGACGGAGAGCGTCTCGACCGCCTGCCCGGCCTCGGCGAGCAGCGCCTTGTAGCCCTTCGTGATCACCTGCGGCATGGCCTCGTCTCTTAGGGTCTGCGGGCGCGGCGTGACGACAGCCCGCGCAGCATCAATGACATCGCCCTCTCTTGCTGCCACCGGCGCCGCGAAGCAAGCTGCTTGCCTCGGCAGCAAGAGAAATGGCAGAGCGGCGCCATGTTCGGTTTCACCCCCTTCGATCTGTTCGCGCTGGCCTTCTACGCCGCGTCCTGGATCGGCTACCATTATGCCGTCGAGCTCGGCCCGCATGCGCCCAAGAGCCTGAACATGCGCATGAACCAGCGCCGCGCCCGCTGGGTGCGCGAGGCGATGATGCGCGACAACCGGATCGTCGACACCCAGGTCATGAACGGCCTGCAGAACGGCACGGCCTTCTTCGCCTCGACCTCGCTGATCGCGATCGGCGGCACGCTCGCCTTGCTGCAATCGACCGACCGTGTCGTCGCGATCTTCGGCGACCTGCCCTTCGTCCCGATGACCCAGCGTGCGGCCTGGGAGCTGAAGGTGATCGGGCTCGCCATCATCTTCGGCTACGCCTTCTTCAAGTTCGCCTGGGCCTATCGGCTGTTCAACTATTGCGTGATCCTCGTCGGCGCGCTGCCCTCCGCGCGCAATCACGACGAGAAGGAGGCCCGCAACGCCGTGCACGAGACGATCGAGATGAACGTCGCGGCCGGGCGTCATTTCAATCGCGGCCAACGCGCCTTCTTCTTCGCGCTGGCCTATCTCGGCTGGTTCCTCGGGCCGATCACCTTCCTCATCTTCACCGGCTCCGTGCTGGTGGCAATGTACCGGCGCCAATACGCTTCCGACGCCGCCCGCGTCTTCCGCTACCCCGAGGATCCTTGATGGCCGACCAGGCGACGCTCGAAACGACGATCCTCGATCTGCTGGCGCGGCAGGAGCCCGGCCGCACGCTCGCGCCGATGGATGTCGCCCGCGCGATCGGCGGCGACCATCCCGATGGCTGGGGCCCGCTGATGCAGCCTCTGCGCCGCGCCGCGGTGAAGCTGATGAAGGAAGGCCGGCTCGTCATCACCCGCAAGGGCCGCCCGGTCGATCCCGACGATTTCCGCGGCGTCTACCGGCTCTCCTTGCCCGACACGCCCTGACGATTCAGGGGCCGGGAAACAGCGTGTCCGTATAGCCGGCGAGACGATAGGCGACGAGGCCGACCCATTCCTTGAAGCCGTTATCGGCGATCTCGAGCGCGCGCGGCGCGCGGCTATAGGGCTGGGTGAAATCATCCGGCTTGCCGCGCGACCAGTAGTCGACCGGGAAGGCCTCGACCGCGAAGCCTGCCTTGCGGAAGACGCCCATCGCGCGCGGCATGTGCCAGGCCGAGGTCACCAGCAGCCAGCGCTCGCCGGGCTTGGGATCGACGAGGCGGCGCGTGAAGACCGCGTTTTCGAGGGTGTTGCGCGATTTGTCCTCCAGGATGAGCCGGCCCGGTTCCAGTCCGAGCCCCTCCATCAAACGCTTGGCGCCATCAGCCTCGGTCACCGTCGCCTCCGAGATCAGATTGGCGGCGCCGCCCGCGAAGACGATCTTGGCCTGCGGGTGCAGGCGCGCCAGCTCCACCGCCTTCGTCATCCGCGAGGCCGAAGCATTGAGCACCACGTCGCCGCGCGCCAACCCGATCGCCCCGCCGAGCACGACGATGCCGGTCACCGGCCCCTTCGCCGCGTCCTGCTGCGGAAACCGGTCCTCCAGCGGGCGGATGACCGCACGCGGCAGCGGGCTGAACGCCATCAGCCCGAGCATGATCACCGCAAACAGCCCGAGCCAGCGCGCGGGCCGCGCGAAGCGGGTGAAAGCGAGGAGCGCCGCAAGTCCGGCCAGCAGGATGACGAAATTGACCGGCGAGAACAGGAACCAGACAATCTTGGAAAGGACGAAGAACATCGCTGGCCCGGATCGAGAGGAAGATCGCTCACCCGCTATAGCCGCCGAATGCTGACAGCTTTCTAAAGCTGCTCTCTTCAGCGAATGATCTGCGGGGGACTCTGCGGGCGCCGCGACGGCGTCCGAGGCAGCGACTTCGCCACCTCGATCGCGCGCTCGGCCACCTCACGTAATTCGCAGCCGGCCTGCCGGCCGGGCTGGAGGCCGTCGCGCTGGCCAGCGCCGTAGAGCGCGCATTTCTGCGCGACATAGCTTTCCCAGGTCAGTTGCAACGCCGCGAGCCGGCTGCGCTGGCCGGCATCGAGCGGACGCGACGCCATCTGCAAAGCGAGGCCCAGCCGCTCGCGCCAGGCCACCTCCTCGCGACGAGCGCATCCGGCCTCCGCCCCACGTGAGTCGCTGCTGGCGGCACGGACGCAAGGCACCGCGACAGCGCCGATGCAGGCTGCCGGCGATGCGCCATTGTCCCGCAGGCATGCGGCGAGCTGGGTCCGATCCGCAGGAGCGGCCGGTGCCGGCGTCGAATCCTGCGCCAGCGCCGGCACGGAGAGGGAAGTCAGGATGCAAAGCGCGGCGAAGGAACGGATCATCCCCGCATCATGCCAGCCGCCGCCTTGCGATCAAGCCGCCAGGCGCGTCCTCACGCAATCGGCAACGGCAACGCGGCCTTGGCCGCCGGCCGCGCGAAAATCGTCTCGTACCAGCGCCGCACCGCCGGCCGCTCCACGCGCTCGACCGGTATGTTGAGCCAGCGATGTGCGCCACAGCCGACAGTGATGTCCGCCACACTGATGCGCTCGCCCGCCAGGAAAGGCCGCTCCGCCAACTGGTCCTCGATGATCGCCATCAGCGCCTCGGCCCGCTTCATGCCCTCGGTAATCACCTTGGGCTCGGTATAGCCCGGCACCTTGCGCACCACGCCCCAAAGCACCGGCGCCAGCGCCGGCTGCAACTCGGAGAGCATCCAGTCCATCCAGCGTTCGGCTTCGGCCCGCCGCGCCGGCTCCTCCTCCCACAAGGTGGAGGCGCCATAGCGTGCTGCCAGATAGCGCACGATGCTGTTCGACTCCCACAGACGAAAGGCGCCATCCTCCAGCACGGGAATCTGCTTGTTCGGGTTCATCGCGCGAAATTCCGGCGTATCGAGCCCGCCGAAGGGCCCGCCGACATCGACGCGCTCGAAAGCCTGCCCGACCTCCCCGGCCGCCCAGACGACCTTCTGGACGTTTATCGAACTCAAACGCCCCCAGATCTTCAGCATGCCCGGCCCTCTCAGGCGAATTCCATGATGACGGCATCGACGGCGAGCGAATCTCCCTCCTTCGCCAGGATCTTGGCGATGGTGGCGTCCTTTTCGGCGCGCAGCACGTTCTCCATCTTCATCGCCTCGACCATGGCGAGCGGCTCGCCCGCCTTGACCTCCTGCCCGACCGTCACCGCGATCGACTTGACCAGCCCCGGCATCGGGCAGAGCAGGACCTTGCCCGTATCGGCCGCGACCTTTTCCGGCATCAGCGCGGCGAGCTCCGCCTCGCGCGGCGTATAGACATGAGCGTCGGCATAGGCGCCGGCATGGCCGAGCGCGACGCCGTTGAGGATCGGCCGGATCTGCGCCGCGACCTTCACCCCGTCGAGCGTGCCGTGCCAGACCGGCTCGCCCGGCACCCAGCCACTGACGACGCTGACGCTGCGGCCCGGGAAGGCGATGACCACCGCCTCACCCTGCTCGATCACCTCGCCCTCGAAGCGCTCAGCCCCGAGCTGGACGATGCGCTGCCGGTCGAAGGCGACCTTGCGCCAGCCTTCCATCTGCGCCGAGACGTTTCGCTTGCGCTGGTTGAGCTTGTGGTCGCAGGCGATCGCGATCGCCGCCATGCGCAAAGCCGTCTCTCCCTTCGGCGCCGGCAGCGAGAAGCCTTCCGGAAACTCCTCGGCGATGAAGCCGGTCGAGAGGTTGCCGGCGATCCAGCGCGGATGCTGCATCACCGCCGCGACGAAGGGGATGTTGTGGCGGATGCCGTCGATGGCGAAGGCATCGAGCGCGCGGCCTTGAGCCTTGATCGCCGCCTCGCGCGTCGGCGCATGCGTCACCAGCTTCGCGATCATCGGATCGTAATAGATCGAGATCTCGCCGCCCTCGAAGACGCCGGTGTCGTTCCGGACCGTCGCCTCGCCGTCCGGCCCTTCGCTCGGCGGCCGATAGGTCACGAGCCGGCCGGTCGAGGGCAGGAAGTTGCGGGTCGGATCCTCGGCATAGACTCTGGATTCGACCGCCCAGCCGTCGAGCTTCACATCCGCCTGCGCGATCGCGAGCTTCTCACCATAAGCGACGCGGATCATCTGCTCGACGAGGTCGATGCCGGTGACCATCTCGGTGACGGGATGTTCGACCTGAAGGCGGGTGTTCATCTCGAGGAAGTAGAAGGACTTGTCCTGCCCGGCGACGAACTCGACCGTGCCGGCCGAGTCGTAGTTCACCGCCTTGGCCAGCGCGACCGCCTGCTCGCCCATCTTCTTGCGGGTGGCTTCGTCGAGCAGCGGCGACGGCGCCTCCTCCAGCACCTTCTGGTTGCGGCGCTGGATCGAGCATTCGCGCTCGCCGAGATAGATGACGTTGCCATGCTTGTCGCCGAGCACCTGGATCTCGATATGGCGGGGATCGACGATGAACTTCTCGACGAAGACGCGGTCGTCGCCGAAGGAGGACGCGGCTTCCGACTTGGCGCGGGCGAAGCCCTCCGCCACCTCGCCCGAGGAATGGGCGATGCGCATGCCCTTGCCGCCACCGCCGGCCGAGGCCTTGATCATCACGGGATAGCCGATCTCGTCGGCGATGGTCACCGCATGCTCGGGGCTCTCGATGATGCCGAGGAAGCCTGGAACGGTGGAGACCTTCGCGGCAGCCGCCGCCTTCTTCGATTCGATCTTGTCGCCCATCGCGGCGATCGCCCCGGGATTGGGCCCGATGAAGACGATGCCGTTATCCTTCAGCGCCTGGGCGAAGGCTTCGCGCTCGGACAGGAAGCCGTAACCGGGATGCACGGCCTGCGCGCCCGTCTGCTTGCAGGCATCGATGATCTTGTCGATCAGCAGATAGGACTGGGCAGCGGGCGCCGCGCCGATATGCACGGCCTCATCGGCCATCTCGACATGCAGCGCATCGCGATCCGCATCGGAATAGACGGCCACCGTCTTGATGCCCATGCGTCGCGCCGTCTTGATCACACGACAGGCGATCTCGCCACGGTTCGCGATCAGGATCTTCGTGAACATGCGTGGCCACTCCCGGCTTCAGACGTACCTGCAATAGCCGGGGTGTATGGGACGCCGCAACCGGCGTCCACCGATGCGAAAGTCGGCTATGGCATTGAACCGATACCATAGCCGGAAAATCGATCGCCCCCGTATCCGGCCGGATGCGGGGGCGATCGATACAAACCCGATGTGCGAAGATGCGCAGTCAGCTCGCCAGCACGACCCGATGGGCCGCGCCGGTGCTCTTGGCCATGTTCTTGGCGGCCCCCTTGGCGAAGGCGAAGGACAAAAGCAGCTCGTCGCAATGCTCCGCCTCGCGGACGATCTCGAAGGCGATGCGCTGGGCGGTCGCGGTCGGCCCCTCGCCGGCCGAGAGCGTCGTTGCCAGCCAATGTGCCTTGTCGCGGTCGATGACGCCGGTCGGGCGGTTTTCCCAGACGGCGAAGTCGACGGTGAGCGCGACCAGATAATCTGCAAAGGCCGCGCAGCTCTTCGCCACCGCCCGGTCGAGAGCGACCAGGACATCTATGATGTCGCGCGTCAGGACGATGTCGATCAAGATTTCGCGCTGAAGCATCTTGACGTCTTGATCGTTGATCGCGCGACGATCCATCGCGCGATCGACGAATTCACGAAGCTCATGTCCGATCATGTCTGAACCCCTGTCCGGCGTTGTTTTGTGCCGGTACGTTCCTGCTGTGGGAACACCATGCGCCGGGGTCGGGAAGCAGGTGGTTAACGCGCAAATCTGAACGATTATTCAGGTTAAACGAGGCTGAGTCGATGTGGTTGCGAGGATGTTACCAGCGGCCGCTGACATAGCGACCAGCGGACCATCCCGCCGGCCGAAACGCACGTCGTTCGAGCCGGGGCACTTTCAGCCCCGGTGAGGGAGCACCGCTCTCAAGCTCGCCTCTCTTACGCGACGGCGGCCTGCGCCAGGCCCAGCGCAGCGGGCAGTTCGGTGATCTCGCGCAAGGCATGTCTCGCCCCAAGCGCAATGAGGCTCTCGACCGGCTGGAACCCCCATGAGACGGCGACGGGAACGACGCCGGCCGCCACCGCCATCTCGATATCGAAGGAGCTGTCGCCGACCATCGCGGTGCGCCCGGCCGCGGCGCTCGTCTCGGCCATGGCGTTCAGGATCATGCCGGGATGGGGCTTCGAGGGCGCATCGTCGGCCGACTGAACGGTATCGAACAACCCCTGCCAGCCATGACGCGCAACGATGAATTCGGCACCTTTGCGCGACTTGCCCGTGGCGATGCCGAGCTTGAGGCCCGGCACGGCCTTGAGTCGCGCCAGCGTTTCCGCGACGCCGGGAAAGAGCGGCTCGTCCAGCGACGGATCGGTCTGCGCCTGCAGGCGCATGGCGCCGAAGACCTCGCGATAGGTCTGCGTCAGCAAGTCGTCCGGCCTGTCGATCCCTGCGAGGCGCGCCAGCGCGATGTCCAGCGTCAATCCGACGATGCCGAGCCCGGCTTCACGGCCGGGATGCACCCGGCCGCAGCGCTTGAAGGTCTCGTATTGCGCGCCGAGAAGAATCGCCTCGGAATTGATCAGCGTGCCGTCGAGATCGAAGATGATGAGATCCATGCGGGCGCTTTAACGCGTATCGAGATGCCAGGCTATGACCCGTCGGTCATAGCCGCCATCCCGCCGGTAGCCTCTCAACCCCTGGCCTCGCGGGCGCAGGCGTCAATCGCCTTGCGCAGATCGGCCCCGTCGAGCCCCTTGGCGCGCGCCTCCTTGCGGCATTCGGCCCGCTGCGCGAGGTCGGGGCGCTTGGCGTTGAAGCAGGCGGTCAGCGCCGCGATCCGCTCCGAACCTGCCAGCTTGCGCGCATCGACCTCGTCCTTGCAGGCGGCTCGGGCCGCGACCGCGGTCGGCTTGCCGTCCCGCGTCACGCCGTCCTGCGCATAGAGCTGCACGCCCGGAAACTTGCCCTGCATGCACAGCCGCATCGCCGCGCGCAGATCATCTCCCGACAGCGCGACGTTCTCGGCAACGCAATCCTGCCGCGCCTTGGCGCGCTCGGCCCGTGGCACGGGCTCGTCTGAAGATGCCGCGACAGCCGGCGCCGCAGGTTTCATCGGCGCGGTCTGGGCCTGCGCGGCAGCCGAAAGCCCCAGAACCATAGCGGAAACGATCACGATCAAACGCATGGACAAGCCCCCTTCCCCAAAAGAGAACATAGTTAGAACAGAAATCGATCCGTTCCGCAACTGTTCTCCTCCCTTTCCGGGAAAGGAGTGCCCTATTCGTCCGGGGCCTCGACGATCGGATCGTAGGGCGCATCGTCGAAGCCGAGCAGATTCCAGCTCTGTCGCATATGCGGCGGCAGCGGCGCGCTGACGTCGATCGTGCCCTTGCCGCGCGGATGCGGCAACACGATCCGCCGCGCCAGCAGATGCAGCTTGTTCTGGATGCCGCCAGGCAGCTCCCAGTTCTGGATGTTGAAATATTTCGGATCGCCGACGATGGGATGGCCGATATGGGCGGCATGGGCGCGCAGCTGGTGGGTGCGGCCGGTCACCGGCTTCAGCGAAAGCCAGCCGAGCTTCTGCGCCGCCGTCTCGACGATGGCGTAATAGGTCACGGCATGCATCGCGCCGTCCTCGCCATGCTTGGCGACAGCCATCCGCTGGTCGCCGTCATAGGCCTCCTCGCGGGCCAGATAGGTCGAGATGCGGCCCTGCTTGACGCGTGGCACGCCCGCCACGAGCGCCCAGTAGACCTTGCGGGCCGAGCGTGACCGGAAGGTCTTGGCGAGCGTCGCGGCGGCGAAGCGCGACTTGGCGATGACGAGGCAGCCGGCCGTGTCCTTGTCGAGCCGATGGACGAGGCGTGGCTTCTGGCCGTCCTTGTCGGTCAGGGCGGCGAGCATGCCGTCGACATGCCGCGTCGTGCCCGAGCCGCCCTGCACGGCGAGCCCCGCCGGCTTGTTGAGGACCATGACGTCGTCGTCCTCATAGAGCGTGATCGAATGCAGGAAGCCGATCGTGTCGGCATCGGCCTTGGCCGAGCGCGGGCGCTCCGCCTGCTGCTCCAGCTTGAGCGGCGGAATCCGCACGGTCTGGCCTTCGCTGAGCCGGTCCTTGCTGTCGGCGCGCTTGCCGTCGACGCGCAGCTCGCCCTTGCGGACGATGCGCTGAATATGGCTGAAGGAGAGTTGCGGGAAGCGCGTCTCGAGGAAGCGGTCGATCCGCATCTCGTTCTCGTCCGGCGTCACCACGAGTTGCTGGACGCCGGTGGAGAGAACCTGGGCCGTCTCGGCCTTCACCTCGGCGCGCGTGCGCTTCGGCGCCTCGGGTTTCGCAGCCGGGCGCGATGCCCGCGCCATGGGCTCGCCGCCCTCCGCCTTCGGTCGGGCAGCGGCGCGGCGACGCGCGTCATGACTGGGGCGCTTGCCTTTCGCGGAACCAGCGCCGGGCCTGCCGCCCCTGCCGCCGCCGGCTCCCTTGCCACCGGATTTCATGAACGGCCTCCGGAGCGGCACCGGCCGCGGCTTTGAAGAATGTGCTGTTGCATGGGTGAGCAATAGCCAGCGCCACGAGCCGGCACAAACAAATTCCGGAGCGGACAGGGGCTCGGCGGTCCCGGCGGCTCACCCCTTCCTGATATTGGTGAAAACCGGCACGCCGTTCAGCATGCCCGTAATGCCCTTTCGATAGGCAACCGGCTGGAAATATTGCCCGGCCGGAACGTAAGGCACGTCCTGCATCGCCTGGAGCTGAATTTTCTCCGCGATCGCCTTCTGCCCGGCGAGATCGGGCGTCTCGAGCCATTGCGCGCGCAAGGCTTCGATCTCGGGGCTGGTGGGCCAGCCGGGGCCTGCCTTGACGCCGTTGCCGCGCAGCGGCGAGTTGGTCGCGGGCGAGCCGAGATCGAGCCCCGACCAATAGGTGACGTAGCAACTCCAGCCGCCCGCCTCGACGGGATCGCGCTTGGTGATGCGCTGCAGGACGGTGCCCCAATCGGCCGCGACGAAATCGACATTGGCGCCGATCCGCCGCAGCATGTCGGCGGCGACTTCCGCCACCTGCGAGATGCGCGGCACGTCCTGCCCGGACAGGAAGACGATGCGCTCGCCCTTGTAGCCCGCTTCGGAAAGCTCGCGCTTCAGCGCCGCATGGTCCTTCGCCGCCGCCAGCGCGCCGATGCCGGCGTCGGACGCCATCGGCGAGCCCGAGGGAAAGAAGCCCATCGTCGCGCGCTTCACCGCAGGATCGCCGCCGCAGACGGCATCCATGCAGGCTTCCTGATCCAGCGCCTTCAGGATCACTCGCCGGATGGCAGGGTTGTTGAAAGGCGGCTGGAGATGGTTGAGCCGGATCTGCCCGGCCATGCCCGTCGGGTCCTTGACCTCGACGACGATGTTCGGGTCCTTGCGCAGGATCGGCAGCATATCGATCAAGGGCTGCTCAACCCAGTCGATCTCGCCGGCCTGCAGGGCGCTGATCGCCGTCGCGGGATCGGGCATGACGACGAACTCGACGCGGTCGAGATAGGCGATGCGCGGCCCGGCGGTGAAGCTCGGCTTGCCGTCCGCGTGGGGCACATAGCCCTCGTGGCGCGCATAGACGTGCCGGGCACCGGGCACGCGCTCTTCCTTCACATAGCGGAACGGCCCGGAGCCGACCGCCTCGGGGATCTGCTTGAACGGATCGGTTTGCGCCAGATATTCGGGCATGATCGCGGCGACAAGAGCACTCGGCCGTGCCAATGCCGCAGGCAGGTTCGGGAATGGCCTGTTCAGCCGAAACACGATGGTGCGGTCGTCGGGCGCCGAGATCTCGTCGGTCGCCGCCATCAGCGACTGGCCGAAGGCGTCGCGTGCGCCCCAGCGCTTGATCGACGCGACCGCGTCGCGCGCCAGGACCTTGCTGCCGTCATGGAAGACGAGGCCGGGCCTCAGCGTCAGCGTCCAGCGTTTGCCGTCTTCCGCAACGACATGCCCCTCGACCATCTGCGGCTGCGGTTGCAGCGTCTCGTCAAGGCCATAGAGCGTGTCCCAGACGAGCAGCGCATGGGTGCGGGTCGAATAGCCCGTCGTCCAGATCGGGTCGATGATCGCGACATCCGAATAGGGCACGAAGCGCAGCGTCTTCGCGCCTTGGGCGCGCGCCAGTCGCGGCATCGGCAGCAAGGCCGTCGCGGCAGCCGAACCCTTGAGAAACCGGCGTCTGTCCATCTCATTCTCCCCTCGCGATGATCGTGGCGTCACCGCAGATCGCCAGCAAGAGATGCGCCAGAGACGATCGGCGCCTAAACAAATTCCGCCGCAATCGCCCGCTCTGTTCCGCGCCTTGGCGAAGCAGGTCGGCCGACGGATAAAGGGAAGACGGATATGGCAATGAACGGGGTTTTGCGGGTGTGGCTCGGCTTCGCCTTCGCATCGGCCCTCACCATGGCCGGCTCTGCCACAGAGGCCCAGCAAGGCCGGGCGCCGGACTGGCCGACCGAAAAATGCAACCGCTACAGAACGGCTTACGAGCAGGCCTTGAATCGACAAGGCAAGTCCGGGCTGAGCCCGGATTTCCTTGCCAGCCACGATGCTTTCCTCGCAGCAAACTGCCAGGCCCGCGCCGAGGTCTGCGCGCGCAGCAAGGAGGAAGTGGCTCTCGCCAACACGCTGACGCTGATGGCGATGAATCGGGGCATGTCCGGCACGTTCCTGCCGTTCTATTGCCGGAGCTGATTTCTCTGGAGCCTGTTTGGAGATGTGAGCCCTCATCCTGAGGAGCGCCGCAGGCGCGTCTCGAAGGATGCTTCAGATGTCTCCGGAGCCTGCTGGATCATCCTCCGAGACGCCCTTCCCTCCGGAATGGCTCCTCGGGATGAGGGCTTGGGGCGTATCCAAGCGGGCCCTTGCGCCCTCAGCGCTTCAGACGCGCCCGCAGCAGCGGCAGGGCATAGAGCTCGAAGGCAATGGTCAGGACGATGAAGACCAGCGCGATCGCGAAGGCGATGATCCAGTAGGAGACGTCCTCCCGCAAGACGAACCAGCCCGCGATCACCGAGGGAACGAAAAGCAGCAGGCGTGCCAGCAGAACCATCGTCGAGATCCGTCGGATGCCATCCGCAGAAGCGGCGGATGACCTCATCTGGATCAGGTGGCCGTGAAAGACAAGCGACCGCCGCCTCGATGCCTCGCTCTAACTGCCCCGCTCCTGACGCCGCTTCTCCCAGTATTCCAGCCGCTTGCGGATTTCGCGCTCGAAGCCGCGCTCCGGCGGGTCGTAGAAATGCTGGCGGCCGAGCGCGTCGGGCCAGTAGTTCTGTCCCGAGAAGGCGTCCGGCTGGTCGTGGTCATAGGCGTAATCGGCGCCATAGCCCTCCTCACGCATCAGCCGGGTCGGCGCGTTGAGGATGGTTTTCGGCGGCATCAGCGATCCCCGCTCCTTCGCCACCCGCACCGCCGCCTTGTAGGCGGTGTAGGCGGCGTTCGATTTCGGCGCCGTGGCGAGATAGATCACGCAATTGGCCAGCGCGAGCTCGCCTTCCGGCGTGCCGAGCTGCTCGTAGGTTTCGGCAGCCGCCCGCGCATGGAGGAGCGCCTGCGGATCGGCAAGCCCGATATCCTCCACCGCCATCCGGACCAGACGACGCGCCAGGAAGCGCGGATCCTCACCGGCATCGAGCATACGGGCGAAATAATACAGCGCCGCGTCGGGATCGGAGCCGCGGATCGTCTTGTGCAGGGCCGAGATCAGGTTGTAGTGGCCGTCCTGCGCCTTGTCGTAGATCGGCGCGCGGCGCTGGATCACCTCCGACAGCCCATGCTCGTCGAGGATTTCGCCGGGCTTCGCCGCCCGCCAGATCTCCTCCGCCAGGGTCAGCACGGCGCGCCCGTCGCCATCGGCGAAACGGGCCAGTGCCAGCCGCGCCTCCGGCGTCAGCGGCAGCTCCCGGTTCTCCAGCACCTCGGCCCGGCCGAGCAGGAAGAGCAGCGAACCCTCGTCGAGCGCCTTGAAGGTCAGGACGCGCGCCCGCGAGAGCAAGGCCGCATTGAGCGCGAAGGACGGGTTCTCGGTCGTCGCGCCGATCAGCGTGATCGTTCCGTCCTCCATCACCGGCAGGAAGGCGTCGAGCTGGGCGCGGTTGAAGCGATGAATCTCGTCGACGAAGAGCAGCGTGCCCTTGCCGCCGAGCCGCCGGCCGCGTGCCGCCTCGAACACCCTCTTCAGGTCGGCGACCCCTGAGAAGATCGCGCTGATCTGCTCGAAGCCGAGATCGACGAGCCCGGCGAGCAGCCGCGCCACCGTGGTCTTGCCGGTGCCGGGCGGCCCCCAGAAGATCAGGCTACCGACCGTGCCGGAGGCGACGAGCCGCGTCAGCGCGCCGTCAGGGCCGGTCAGATGCTCCTGCCCGGCCACCTCGGCGAGCGTGGTCGGCCGCAGGCGGTCGGCGAGCGGGCGCGGCCCCGCCTTGTCGAGGCCGGAGGCCGAGAACAGGTCGCTCACCCGGGGAAGACCGAGGTGATCGTCTGGCCCTTGCGCGAGATCGTCACCTCCCAGGCGCGCCGGCGATCCTTGAGGATGGTCTCGACATCGCGCGAGGTCGCCATCCGCTCGCCGTTGAGCGCCATGATGATGTCGCCCTTCTGGAAGCCGATATTGGCGCCCGCGCTGCCCTCCTCGACCTCGCCGACGACGACGCCCTCATTCGCGGTTTCCATCGAGAGCTCTTCCGCGACGGCCGGCGAAAGATTCATCACCGTCAGCCCCGCCAGCGGCGAGCGGCTGGTGAGCTTGACCGCGTCGCGCGGGCGGCTTTCCGGCGCCGCCACGAGCTTGACCGGAATCGAGATACGGTTGCCGCCGCGCAGCACGGTCAGCATGGTCGTGCCGCCGATCGGCCGTGTCGCGAAGCGGTAGCCGAACGCCTCGGGATCGTCGACCGCTGCCCCGTCGACGGAGAGAATGACGTCGGAGCGGCGCAGGCCCGCCAGGTCCGCCGGCCCCTTCTCCACCACGCTGGCCACGACGGAGCCCGCCGGCCGGTCGAGGCCGAGCCCGTCGGCGACATCGGTCGTCAGCGCCTGCAGGCGCGCGCCGAACCACGGGCGCTTGACCGTGGTGGCACCGGCCTTGGCGCTATCGACGACGAGGCGGACCATCGCGGAAGGAATGGCGAAGCCGATGCCGACACTGCCGCCCGAGCGCGAATAGATCGCCGTGTTGATGCCGACCACCCGGCCCTTCATGTCGATCAGCGCGCCGCCGGAATTGCCCGGATTGATCGCCGCATCGGTCTGGATGAAGGACTGGGCATCGCCGACGCCGATCTGCGTGCGCGCGAGCGCCGAGACGATGCCTTGCGTCACGGTCTGGCCGACGCCGAAGGGATTGCCCATGGCGAGCACGATGTCGCCGACCTGCAGTTCATCGGTATCGGCCAGCTCGATCGCGGCGAGGTTCTTGGTATCCGCGACCTTGAGCACGGCAAGGTCGGTGCGCGCGTCGCGCAGCAGGATCTTGGCCTCGACCTCGCGCTTGTCGGCGAAGGCGACCTTGACCTCGCTCATGTTCTCGATGACGTGGTTGTTCGTCACCACGAGCCCGGCCTGCGCATCGACGATGACGCCGGAGCCGAGCGAGCGCTGCACCTGCTCGCGCGGCACGCCGAAGCCGCCATCGCCGAAGAAGCGGCGGAAGAACGGATCGTCCATGAACGGGTTCTGCGGCCGCTTCTCGACGCGGGCGCCATAGACGTTGACCACGGAGGCGGCGGTTCGCTTCACCAGCGGCGCGAAGGAGAGCGTGATCTGCTCGCGCGCCTCGGGCACCTGCCGCGCCTGGCCGAGCGCCGGCCAGGGCGAGACGGCGGCACCCAGCGCACATGCGAACGCGGCGGCGGCCAGCCTCCTGCGATGTCCTGAGAAGCGTTCGATCATGCTGTCCTCGTCGTAAAACAAAAGCCGCCTGCCAAAATCGGAGTTGCAGCGGCCAGCCGGGCATCCTTCATTATACCCGTCTCGACGCTCGCAGTTCCTCACCGACATGTCGTGCAACTCATGCGGCTTCGCAAGCCACCAGGGAAAACTCATGAGCCTGATCCGGCTTGTTTATGCCAGCCACAGCCTGCTCGACGATTCAAACCGACGCGAGGAACTGGGCGGAATTCTGTCGAGCGCTCGCCGCTTCAACGAAGCAAACGACATCACCGGCTTCCTGCTCGCCACGCGCGGCGCCTTCGCGCAGGTGCTGGAAGGCGAGGCTGCTCGCCTCAGTGAAACCTATGCCCGGATCGAAGCGGACCCGCGCCATACTGGCCTGCAGGTTCTCTCTCGAGCGCCCGTCGCGGAACGTCTTTTCGCCGGCTGGACGATGGGCGTGGCCGAGCATGACGAGACCACGCAGTTCATCTTCGGGCTCTATGGCGTGACGCCGGAAACCGATCTGCCAACCCAGCCTGTCGACGCGCTGCTCGACCTCGCCGGGGAGCTGGCGCGGCGGCCGGACTGAGAGCCAGCACCCCGGCAGCCGGCTTTCCAAGCCTCTCTGTCTCAGAGACCGCAGCAAGCTCCCACGACTCGCGCATCAGAACGAAGTCCGGCGAATAAAAAAGGGCGGCCCGAAGACCGCCCCTTTCAAATCGATGATTCGGCCGATCAGGCCGCTTCGTCTTCAGCCGTGAACACCGGACCGGAGTCCTTGCCCTTGGCCTCGACGTCGCGGTCGACGAACTCGATGATCGCGAGCGGGGCGTTGTCGCCGAAGCGGAAGCCCGCCTTCATGATGCGCAGATAGCCGCCATTGCGCTCCTTGTAGCGCGGGCCGAGCACCGCGAAGAGCTTGCCGACCAGCGCGATGTCCTTGATCTGGGCGATCGCCTGACGACGAGCATGCAGGTCGCCGCGCTTGCCGAGCGTGATCAGCTTCTCGACGACCGGGCGCAGATCCTTCGCCTTCGGCAGGGTGGTGGTGATCTGCTCGTGCTTGATCAGGGCCTGGGCCATATTGGCGAACATCGCCTGGCGATGCTCGGCCGTGCGGTTGAAACGGCGACCGCGAAATCCGTGACGCATTGTTTGGCTCCTTCGTTGCTTACGGCCGCCGTGCCACGGTACGGCCGTTCGTTATGCTCCGGCTGGGAATAGCCGGGCGGGGTTGGCGCGGGATGCCTCCCACGCCGGTTGAAACTCAGTAGTGCTCTTCGAAGCGCTTGGCGAGCTCTTCGATGTTCTCCGGCGGCCAGCCCTGGACGTCCATGCCCAGGTGCAGGCCCATGGTCGCCAGCACTTCCTTGATCTCGTTCAGCGACTTGCGACCGAAGTTCGGGGTGCGCAGCATCTCGCCCTCCGACTTCTGGATGAGGTCGCCGATATAGACGATGTTGTCGTTCTTGAGGCAGTTGGCCGAACGCACCGAAAGCTCGAGCTCGTCGACCTTCTTGAGCAGCGCCGGGTTGAAGGGCAGCTGCGGCGCGGTCGAGACGGCCTCTTCCTTGCGCGGCTCCTCGAAGGTGATGAAGACGGCGAGCTGATCCTGCAGGATGCGGGCGGCGAGCGCCAGCGCGTCCTCGGGGCTGACCGAGCCGTTGGTCTCGATCGCCAGCGTCAGCGAATCCTTGTCGAGGTTCTGGCCCTCGCGGGTGTTCTCGACGCGGTAGGAGACCTTCTTGACCGGCGAGTACAGGCTGTCGACCGGGATCAGGCCGATCGGCGCGTCCTCGGGGCGATTCTGCTCGGCCGGGACATAGCCCTTGCCGGTGTTGACCGTGAACTCCATGCGGATCTCGGCGCCCTCGTCGAGGGTGCAGAGCACGAGCTCGGGGTTGAGGATCGAGACGTCGCCGATGGTGTTGATGTCACCGGCGGTGACGGTGCCCGGGCCCGACTTGCGCAGGGTCATGCGCTTGGGACCCTCGCCCTGCATCTTGATGGCGATGGCCTTGATGTTCAGGACGATGTCGGTG
The DNA here is from genome assembly GCF_000745475.1 of Allobosea sp. UNC402CLCol. Classification (GTDB taxonomy): domain Bacteria; phylum Pseudomonadota; class Alphaproteobacteria; order Rhizobiales; family Beijerinckiaceae; genus Allobosea; species Allobosea spartocytisi. The sequence goes on along the minus strand of NZ_JQJJ01000014.1, from coordinate 14,181 downwards.
ACGTCCTCGCGGACGCCCGGAATCGAAGAGAACTCGTGCAGAACGCCGTCGATCTGGACGGCGGTCACCGCCGCGCCCTGGAGCGACGACAGCAGCACGCGACGGAGCGCATTGCCGAGCGTCATGCCGAAGCCGCGCTCGAGCGGACGCGCGATCACGGTGGCCTGACGCTTCGGGTCGTCTCCGACCTTCACTTCGAGCTTGTTCGGCTTGGAAAGATCCTGCCAGTTCTTGCTGATCACGACCGCACTCCTGGTGCTGAATTCATCTGGCGGCCACCGCCGCCCCGGACAGGCGCCCGCCCCTGCGGGCGCCTCTTGCAATGGACTTCGCGTCAGACGCGACGGCGCTTGCGCGGCCGGCAGCCATTGTGCGGGATCGGAGTCACGTCGCGGATCGAGGTCACGGTGAAGCCCGCGGCCTGCAGCGCGCGCAGCGCCGACTCACGGCCCGAACCCGGACCCGTCACCTCGACCTCGAGGGTGCGCATGCCATGCTCGGCAGCCTTGCGGGCGGCGTCCTCGGCCGCGACCTGCGCAGCATAGGGGGTCGACTTCCGCGAACCCTTGAAGCCCATCGTGCCGGCCGACGACCACGAGATCGTGTTGCCCTGCGCGTCGGTGATGGTGATCATGGTGTTGTTGAACGAGGCGTTCACATGCGCGACGCCGGAGACGATGTTCTTGCGTTCGCGACGACGGACGCGGGTGGCTTCCTTGGCCATGGTTCTCTTTCTTTCATCCTTCAGGCGCGCCCGTCATTCCAGGCGCTGGGGAGAGGTCTTCCCGCCGTCATGCCCGGATTTGATCCGGGCATCTCTGGCAGGAGAAGGCGCCAAAAGGCGCCCTCGTCACACGATCCTCGGAGCAAGCCCGAGGACGACGTTCGGCTCAGCCGAACATCACTTCTTCTTGCCGGCGATCGGCTTCGCCTTGCCCTTGCGGGTGCGGGCGTTGGTATGCGTGCGCTGGCCGCGGACCGGCAGCGAGCGGCGATGGCGCAGGCCGCGGTAGCAGCCGAGGTCCATCAGGCGCTTGATGTTCATCGAGACTTCGCGGCGCAGATCGCCCTCGACGAGGTAGTCGCGATCGATCGCCTCGCGGATCTGAAGCACTTCGGCGTCGGTCAGCTGGTTGACGCGACGCTCGTCGGCGATGCCGACCTTCGCGCAGATTTCCTTGGCCTTGGCGGCGCCGATGCCATGGATGTACTGCAAGCCGATGACGACGCGCTTGCCGGTGGGAATGTTAACGCCCGCGATACGAGCCATGGTCTCTTCTCCATATCTGCCGGGAACCCGATGGCCCCGCGGCCTGTGAAAGAAGCCCCGCGTCCGGTGGAGGCCGGCCCATGCAGGACGTTGAACGGTTCCACGCGAGAATGCGACGTCGCCCCTTCTCGCGAAGGTAACGGCATCGCTCTCATGAAACCGGATGGCGGGTCGTTAGCGACTCATGGCGCAAGAGTCAACCTGCGCCAACCAAGATTCATGCCAAGCGCCGGTGATCGCGCCTGGCCTTCAGCTCCGCACCGTCTCCGAGAGCGCACTCTCGATCGCCGCCGAAACATCGTCGATGGCTTGCATGCCGTCGATCGGCGTGAGCTGGCCGCGCTTCTCGTAATAGGGAGCGACCACCGCAGTATCGCGGTTATAGGCTTCGAGCCGGGTCTTGAAGACCTCCGGATCGTCATCCTTGCGCACCGGCTGCCCGGCCGCCCTCGCCTCCTCGGCGCGGCGGACGATCCGATCGACCAGCTTCGTCTGGTCGACCTTGAGCTCGAGCACGGCGTCGAGCTTCAGCCCCTTGCCCGCGAGCATCTCGTCGAGCGCCTCGGCCTGCGCCAGCGTGCGCGGAAAGCCGTCGAGGATGAAGCCCGTCTTCGCATCCGGCTCCTCGATGCGGTCGGCGACGATGCCAATCACGATCTCGTCCGAAACGAGGCCGCCGGCATCCATCACCGCCTTGGCCTTCTGGCCGACAGGCGTTCCCGCAGCCACCGCGGCGCGCAACATGTCGCCGGTCGAGAGTTGCGGAATGCCATGCTTCGCGACGATGCGCGCCGCCTGAGTGCCCTTGCCCGCCCCCGGCGGCCCCAGGAAAATCAACCGCATTTAGCGCCTCGCTCCTCGCAACTTGGCCTTCTTGACCAGCCCCTCATACTGATGGGCCAGCAGATGTCCGTGAATCTGCGCCACGGTATCCATCGTCGTCGTCACCACGATGAGCAGCGAGGTGCCGCCCAAAAGGATGATCGGGATCTGAGCATAGGTGATCATGAACTCGGGGATAAGGCAGACAATGGTCAGATAGCCCGCACCCAGAACCGTGATGCGCGTCAGCACTCGGTCGATATGCTCGGCGGTGCGCTCGCCCGGCCGAATGCCCGGCATGAAGCCGCCATGCTTCTTGAGATTGTCCGCCGTCTCGACCGGATTGAACACGATCGCGGTGTAGAAGAAGCAGAAGAAGATGATCAGCGCGACATAGAGCACCATGAACAGCGGCCGGCCATGGGCGAGATAGGTCGAGATCGTCGAGACGAAGCCGGTGCCGCCCTGCGCCTGCGAGAAGCTGGCGATCGTCGTCGGCAGCAGCAGCAGCGACGAGGCGAAGATCGGCGGGATGACGCCCGAGGTGTTGAGCTTCAGCGGCAGGAACGAGGTCTGGCCCTCATACATGCGGTTGCCGACCTGGCGCTTCGGATAATTGATCAGCAGGCGCCGCTGGGCGCGCTCCATGAAGACGCAGAAGGCGATGACGCAGATCGCCATCACCAGGATGCCGAGCAGCAGCCCGGTCGAGATCGCGCCCTGGCGGCCGAGTTCGAGGGTCTGGGCGAGCTGCGCCGGGAATTCGGCGATGATGCCCGAGAAGATGATCATCGACGTGCCGTTGCCGATGCCGCGGCTGGTAATCTGCTCGCCGAGCCAGAGCAGGAACATCGTGCCGCCGACCAGGGTGATCGTGGTCGAGAGCAGGAAGAACGGTCCCGGTTCGAGCACAAGGTTACCCGAACCTTGAAGACCCACGCCGATCGCATAGGCCTGGAACACGGCCAGCACCAGCGTGAGATAGCGCGTATACTGGTTGAGGATCTTGCGGCCCTGCTCGCCTTCCTTCTTCAGCGCCTCGAAGGTCGGGATGACGCTGGAGAGCAGCTGGACGATGATCGAGGCCGAGATGTACGGCATGATCGCCAGCGCGAAGATCGCGAGCCGGCCGACGGCGCCGCCCGAAAACATGTTGAACAGCCCGAGCACGCCGGACTGGGTCTGCTGCCGGAAGAGGTCGGCCACCGCATCCGGGTTCATGCCGGGCAGCGGGACATAGGTGCCGAGCCGGTAGACGATCAGCGCGCCCAGCGTGAACCAGATTCGCTTCTTGAGTTCGTCCGCCTTGGCGAGCGCCCCGAAGTTGAGGTTTGCCGCTAGCTGTTCAGCCGCCGATGCCATGCGCCGGATCCCTGGGTCTCAGTCGATATTGAAGCACGCCGTCGGCTGAAATCGCGGAGCGTTTTCCAGGGGCGCACTGTGCGTCAAACAGTCGAACGGCGGCCAAGGCGCATGGCCCGGCCGCCGTTCGCAAACGTCATGTAGTCGTTCGGATCACGCCTGTGAAGCGGCGGCCAGAATCTTGATCGAACCGCCGGCCTTCTCGATCGCGGCGACGGCCGACTTGGACGCGCCGGCAACCTCGAAAGCGAGCTTGGTCTTGAGCTCGCCGACGCCCAGGATCTTGACGCCGTCCTTGGCCTGGCGGGTGATGACGCCCGCGGCGACGAGCGCCTCGATGGTCACCGCGCCCTTGGCGTCGAGCTTGCCCGCCTCGACAGCCTGCTGGATGCGACCGAGGTTCACCTCGTTCAGATCCTTGGCGAAGAGGTTGGTGAAGCCGCGCTTCGGCAGGCGACGATACAGCGGCATCTGGCCGCCTTCGAAGCCCTTGACCGCCACGCCGGCGCGAGCCTTCTGGCCCTTGACGCCACGCCCGCCGGTCTTGCCCTTGCCGGAGCCGATGCCGCGGCCGACGCGGATGCGCGACTTGGCCGCGCCTTCGTTGTCACGAATCTCGTTGAGTTTCATGTGTCGCCCTCCTCAATTCGCGTCGACGACGCGCACGAGGTGCTTGACCTTCTCGACCATGCCACGCACCGCGGGGGTGTCCTGGAGGGTCGAGCGGCGGCGGATCTTGTTCAGGCCGAGACCGATCAGGGTCTGGCGCTGGGTGGCGTCGCGGCGGATCGGGGAACCGATCTGCTCGACGATGAGAGTCTTCTCAGCCTTTGCCATCGAACCCTCCTCACGCTTCCGCGGCCGCATCCGTGCCGGCATCGCGGCGACGGGTCTGCAGGGCCGAAACCTTGAGCGAGCGACGGGCCGCGACCGAGCGCGGGCTGTCCTCGTTCTTCAGCGCGTCGAAGGTGGCGCGCACGAGGTTGTACGGGTTGGAGGAGCCGAGCGACTTCGACACGACGTCCTGCATGCCGACCGCCTCGAAGACGGCGCGCATCGGGCCGCCGGCGATGATGCCGGTACCGGCCGGAGCCGCGCGCAACACGACCTTGCCGGCGCCGTGGCGGCCCTGCACGTCGTGATGGAGGGTACGGCCCTCGCGCAGCGGGATGCGGACGAGACCGCGCTTGGCGGCTTCCGTCGCCTTGCGGATCGCCTCGGGAACTTCACGGGCCTTGCCGTGGCCGAAGCCGACGCGGCCCTTCTGGTCACCGACGACGACGAGTGCGGCGAAGCCGAAGCGACGACCACCCTTCACCACCTTGGCGACGCGGTTGATGTGGACGAGCTTATCCACGAATTCGGAATCTTCGCTATCCCGACGCTCACGCGGCTCTCTAGCCATCTCTACCTCTTACTTGCGCGGTCAAAGCTCGAAGCCTCGCCGCTCGCTCGAGCAAATCCCCGCGAGCCTCATTGCCGCGGGAAGCCTGAAAACGAGTGCCGCCGGGACGACGCGCGAGCGCCGTCCCGGCGAAACCCGGTATCCTCAGAAGCTGAGGCCGCCCTCGCGGGCCGCCTCGGCCAGGGCCTTGACACGGCCATGGTACATATAGGGACCGCGGTCGAAGACCACGTCCGTCACGCCGGCCTTGACCGCACGCTCGGCGACGAGCTTGCCGATCTGGCCAGCCGCCTCGACATTGGCGCCGGACTTGATCTGGGCACGCACGTCCTTGTCCATCGACGAGGCGGAAGCGAGGGTGACCCCCTTCACGTCGTCGATGACCTGGGCGTAGATCTGCTTGCCGGTGCGGTGCACCGAGAGGCGCGGGCGGCCATTGGCGACCGCCTTGATCGCGCGGCGGACGCGGGCCTTGCGGCGCGCAGTCACATCGTTCTGCTTGCTCATGGCTGGCGTCCTTACTTCTTCTTGCCTTCCTTGCGGAAGATGAACTCGCCGGCGTACTTGACGCCCTTGCCCTTATAGGGCTCGGGGCCGCGATAGTCGCGGATTTCCGCGGCGGTCTGGCCGACGACCTGCTTGTCGATACCGACGACGACGATCTCGGTCGGCTTCGGCGTCGTGATCGCGACACCGGCCGGGATTTCATAGTCGATGTCGTGGCTGTAGCCGAGCGACAGCTTCAGCACCTTGCCAGCGACAGCGGCCTTGTAGCCGACGCCGTTGATCTCGAGGCGCTTCTCGAAGCCGGCGGTGGTGCCGATCACGAGGTTGTTGATGCGGGCACGCGAGGTGCCCCAGAGCGCGCGGGCGCGCTTCGACTGCGAGCGCGGCTGAACCGCGATCGAGCCGTTCTCCATGGCAACCGAGACGTCCTCGGGAACCTCGAAGGAGAGCTCGCCCTTCGAGCCCTTGACCTTGACGAGCTGGCCGGTGACCGAGGCGGTGACGCCCGCGGGAACCGAAACCGGCTTCTTTCCGATACGAGACATTGGATCTCTCCTGAAGATGAGCGGCGCCTGTCGGGTCAGAAGACCCGGCAGAGCACTTCGCCGCCCACGTTCTGCTCGCGGGCCACATGATCGGCCATCACACCCTTCGGCGTCGAGACGATCGTCACGCCGAGGCCGTCGGCCACGCGCGGCATGGTCTCGACCGACGAATAGACGCGGCGGCCGGGCTTCGAGACACGCGAGATCGACCGGATGACCGGCTGGCCCTCGTGATACTTCAGCTCGATGTCGAACTCGGTCCGGCCGTTGCCGAACTCGGTCGTCGAGTAGCCGCGGATGTAGCCTTCGGTCTGGAGCACGTCCAGAACGCGGGCCCGCAGCTTCGAGCCGGGGGTGGACACGCGGGTCTTGCGACGCATCTGCGCATTGCGGATGCGGGTCAGCAGATCGCCGAGCGGATCAATGATTGTCATTGTCCTGTCCTCCTCACCAGCTCGACTTCACGAGGCCAGGAACCAGCCCCTTGTTGCCGAGTTCACGCAGCGCGACACGCGACATCTTGACTTTGCGATAGAAGGCGCGCGGACGGCCCGTCACCTCGCAGCGATTGCGGATGCGGTTCTTCGCCGAGTTGCGCGGCAGTTCGGCAAGCTTCAGGCGGGCGAGGAAGCGCTCGTCCATCGGCTGGTTGTCGTCATTGGCGATCGCGAGAAGACGAGCCCGGCGGCCGGCGAATTTCTTCACCAGCTTCCTGCGACGCTCGTTGTTCTCGACGGAGCTTTTCTTAGCCATCGATCTCTCCTGGTTTCCGCGTTTGAACGGTCAGTTCACTGCCGGAACGGGAAGTTGAAGTGCTTGAGCAGAGCGCGTGCCTCGTCATCCGACTTCGCAGTCGTGCAGACGATCACGTCCATGCCCCAGACCTGGTCGACCTTGTCGTAGTTGATCTCGGGGAACACGATGTGCTCCTTGATCCCGAGCGCGAAATTGCCGCGCCCGTCGAACGACTTCGGGTTCAGGCCCCGGAAGTCGCGCACGCGCGGCAAGGCGATGGTGACGAGCCGGTCGACGAACTCGAACATCTTGGTCTTGCGCAGCGTGACCTTGCAGCCAACCGCCATGTTCTCGCGCAGCTTGAAGCCGGCGATGGCGAGGCGGGACTTGGTGATGACCGGCTTCTGGCCGGCGATGAGGGCGAGATCGCCCGCAGCGTTGTCGACCTTCTTGCGGTCGGCCGTGGCTTCACCAACGCCCATGTTGATGACGACCTTCTCGATGGTCGGCACTTCCATGACGTTCTTGTAGCCGAATTCGGCGATCATCGCGGGACGGACGACGTCCTCGTAATGCTTCTTCATGCGCGGCGAGAGAGCCGCCTGCTGAGCCTCAGCCATCGATCAGATCCCCCGAACGCTTGGCGAAACGGACCTTGCGGCCGTCTTCGAGCACCTTGAAACCAACGCGGGTCGCCTTGCCGTCCTTCGGATCGGCGACAGCGATGTTCGACAGGTCGATGGTGGCCTCTTTCGAAATGATGCCGCCCTCGGACGTCTGCGACTGCTTGGTGTGGCGCTTGACGAGATTGACGCCACGCACGACGGCGCGAGCATCCTTCGGCATGACCTGCAGCACTTCGCCGGTCTTGCCCTTGTCACGACCAGCGAGCACGACGACCTTGTCGCCCTTCTTGATCTTCGCAGCCATCACAGCACCTCCGGCGCCAGCGAGATGATCTTCATGTGGTTCTTGGCGCGCAGCTCGCGCGGAACCGGTCCGAAGATACGCGTGCCGACGGGCTCCTTCTGGTTGTTGATCAGCACGGCCGCATTGCGGTCGAAGCGGATCACCGAACCGTCCTGGCGCTTGACGTCCTTGGCAGTGCGAACGACGACCGCCTTCATGACGTCGCCCTTCTTCACGCGACCGCGCGGAATGGCTTCCTTGATCGAGACGACGATGATGTCGCCGATGCGGGCATAGCGCCGCTTCGACCCGCCGAGAACCTTGATGCACATCACGCGACGGGCGCCCGAATTGTCGGCGACGTCGAGATTCGTCTGCACCTGGATCATGGCCTTGATCCTTCCAATCTGTGTATCAGCGCGGTTTCCCGGCCAGCATCAGCGCTGGCGGGGACTACGACTGACGGGGGTCGATCGCCCCCTGGCCTCAAAACAAACACGGTCCGCAAAAGTGGTTTCCACCTTTGCGGAAAAACATGTCCGGCTTCTTTCCTGCCCCGCCCTGCCCCTGATTCGGGGCCGGGCGAAGCCGGCTCGACTCACGCCTTGGGGGCGCCTTCGAGCACAACCCAGCTTTTCAGCTTGGAAATCGGCTTGGACTCCTCGATCCACACCGTGTCGCCGATCTTGAACGAACCCGCCTCGTTGTGGGCGTGATAGTTCTTGGTGCGGCGAACCGTCTTCTTGAGGAGCGGGTGCGTATAGCGCCGCTCGACCTTCACCACAACAGTTTTGTTCTGCTTGTCGCTGACGACGACGCCCTGCAGTACGCGCTTAGGCATGATTCTCTCCTCACGCGCTCGCTGCGACGGTCTTCGACCGCTGCAGCGTCTTGATGCGGGCGATGTCCTTGCGCAGTTCGGTGACACGCGCGGTGTTCTCGAGCTGCCCGGTCGCCTTCTGGAAGCGCAGGTTGAACTGCTCCTTCTTCAGCTTGAGCAGCTCATCCTGGAGCTGGTCCGTGCTCATGACCGTGAGGTCGGACAGACGCTTGGTGATTTTCATGTCAGCCTCCCTTACTCGGCGATGCGCTGGATGAAGCGGGTCTTGATCGGCAGCTTGGCGGCGCCGAGACGGAGCGCCTCGCGGGCGATCTCCTCGGACACGCCGTCGAGCTCGAACATGATCCGGCCCGGCTTGACCTTGGCCGCCCAGAATTCGGGCGAACCCTTGCCCTTACCCATGCGGACTTCGGTCGGCTTCTTGGAAACCGGCACGTCCGGGAAGATGCGGATCCAGACACGGCCGACGCGCTTCATGGCGCGGGTGATCGCGCGGCGGGCCGCCTCGATCTGCCGGGCGGTGACGCGCTCGGGCTCCTGGGCCTTCAGGCCGAACTGGCCGAAGTTGAGGTCCGTGCCGCCCTTGGCGACGCCGGAGATGCGTCCCTTGAACTGCTTGCGGAACTTGGTGCGTTTTGGTTGCAGCATGGCTCTTCTCGATCAGCCTTACGCAGCCTGCTCGCGACGATCGCGATCGCGGTGATCGCGGTCACGGCCGCCGGAACGGCTGCCCTCGTCGGAAAGGCGCTTGTCCTGGGCCATCGGGTCATGTTCCAGGATCTCGCCCTTGAAGATCCAGACCTTGATGCCGCACGTCCCGTAGGTCGTGAAGGCGGTGGCGACGCCGTAATCGACATCGGCGCGCAGCGTATGCAGCGGCACGCGGCCCTCACGGTACCATTCGAGGCGGGCGATCTCGGCGCCGCCGAGACGGCCCGAGCAGTTGATGCGGATGCCCTCGGCGCCCAGACGCATCGCCGACTGCACGGCGCGCTTCATGGCACGACGGAAGGCGACACGACGCTCGAGCTGCTGGGCGATCGAGTCGGCGACGAGCGTCGCGTCGATCTCGGGCTTGCGCACCTCGACGATGTTGATCGTCACGTCGGCCTTGGTGAGCTTCGAGACCTCCTTGCGGAGCTTCTCGATGTCGGCACCCTTCTTGCCGATCACCACGCCCGGACGCGCCGAGTGGATGGTGACGCGGCACTTCTTGTGCGGACGCTCGATGATGATCTTCGAGACGGCAGCCTGCTTCAGCAGCTTCATGAGCGCGGCGCGGATGGCCATGTCTTCATGCAGCAGCTTGCCGTACTCGCCCTTGTTGGCGAACCAACGCGAGTCCCAGGTACGGTTGATGCCGAGGCGAAGGCCGATCGGATTGATTTTCTGACCCATCGTTCTCTCCTCAGGCCTGCGCAGCAGCCTGCTCGCGCACCACGATCGTGATGTTCGAGAACGGCTTCATGATACGGGCGCCACGGCCGCGGGCGCGGGCATGGAAACGCTTCATGACGAGCGCCTTGCCGACGAACGCCTGGGCGACGACGAGATCGTCGACGTCGAGATCATGGTTGTTCTCGGCGTTGGCGATCGCGCTCTGCAGGCACTTGCGAACGTCGTTCGCGATGCGCTTGCGCGAGAACTCGAGATCGGCGAGCGCCGTCGCGACCTTCTTGCCACGGATGAGCTGAGCGACGAGGTTCAGCTTCTGCGGCGAGACGCGCAGGTTGCGGGCGACCGCAAGCGCTTCGTTCTCGGGCAGCGCACGGGGGGCGGATGCTTTACCCATGGCTTACTTCCTCTTCGCCTTCTTGTCGGCGGCATGGCCGTGGAAGGTGCGCGTCGGCGAGAACTCGCCGAACTTGTGGCCCACCATCTCCTCGGACACGGACACCGGCACATGCTTCTGGCCGTTGTAGACGCCGAACGTCAGACCGACGAACTGCGGCAGGATCGTGGAGCGGCGGCTCCAGATCTTGATGACTTCACTACGAGCCGAGGTCCTGGCGACCTCGGCCTTCTTCAGGAGGTATCCGTCGACAAACGGACCTTTCCAAAGCGAACGCGCCATGACGGACCTCAGTTCTTCTTCTTGCGGGCGTGACGGCTCGACACGATGAACGTATCGGTCCGCTTGTTCGAGCGGGTCTTCTTACCCTTGGTCGGCAGACCCCACGGCGTGACCGGATGACGGCCACCGGAGGTGCGGCCTTCACCACCGCCATGCGGATGGTCGACCGGGTTCATCGAGACGCCGCGGTTATGCGGACGGCGGCCGAGCCAGCGCGAGCGACCCGCCTTGCCGTCGTTGCGGTTCATGTGATCCGGGTTCGAAACCGCGCCGACCGTGGCGTAGCACAGACCCGAGATCAGGCGCTGCTCGCCCGAGTTCAGGCGGACGATGACATAGCCCTGGTCGCGACCGACGATCTGGGCGTAGTTACCCGCAGACCGCGCCAGAGCGCCGCCCTTGCCGATCTTCAGCTCGACATTGTGGACGATCGTGCCGATCGGCAGCGAGCCCATCGGGGCCGCGTTGCCGGGCTTCACGTCGACATTGTCACCCGCGACGACCGTGTCGCCGACAGCCAGGCGCTGCGGCGCCAGGATGTAGGCCTGCTCGCCGTCCTGATAGGTGATCAGGGCGATGAACGCCGTACGGTTCGGATCGTACTCGATCCGGTCCACGGTCGCCGGGATGCCGGCCTTGCCACGACGCTTGAAGTCGAGCAGGCGCAGCGTGCGCTTGTGGCCACCGCCGCGGAAGCGGACGGTGATGCGGCCGAGGTTGTTGCGGCCGCCCGAGGACGACTTGCCCTCGGTCAGCTTCTTGACCGGCTTGCCCTTGTAGAGCTCGCTGCGGTCGACGATCACGAGCTGGCGAAGGCTCGGCGTGATCGGCTTGAAGTTCTTCAAAGCCATGATGCTTCCCTCACAGGCCCGTGGTCACGTCGATCGAGTGGCCCTCTTCGAGGGTCACGACCGCTTTCTTGACGTCCGAGCGCTGGCCGAGCCGGCCCCGGAAGACCTTGAGCTTGCCTTCGGTGACGATCGTGTTGACGCTCTTCACCTTGACGTCGAACAGCTTCTCGACAGCGGCCTTGATCTGCGGCTTCGTCGCGGTCTTGGCGACCTTGAACACGACCTTGTTGTGCTCCGAGAGCATGGTCGCCTTCTCGGTGATGACCGGCGCCACGATCACATCGTAGTGGCGCGGGTCGAGGTTCTTGCCGGACTGGCTCATTTGAAGCGCGCCTCCAGCGCATCGACAGCCGCGCGCGTCAGGACGAGCTTGTCGCGACGCAGGATGTCATAGACGTTGATGCCCTGGACCGGCAGCACGTCGACATTCGGGATCGAGCGAGCGGCCAGGCCGAAGTTCGTATCGATTTCGGCGCCGCCGATGATCAGCGCGCTCGACAGGTCGAGCTTGCCGAAATGGCCGAGCAGCACCTTGGTCTTCGGCTCGGAGAGCGTGGCATCGTCGATGACGATGATGCCGGCATCCTTCGCCTTGGCCGAGAGCGCATGGCGCAGGGCCAGCGCGCGGACCTTCTTCGGCAGCTCGTGGCCATGGTCGCGCACGACCGGACCGAAAGCCTTGCCGCCGCCGCGGAACTGCGGAGCCGAAGCCGCGCCGTGGCGAGCGCCGCCGGTGCCCTTCTGCTTGTAGATCTTCTTGCGGGTGCGATCGACTTCCGAGCGGCCCTTTGACTTGTGCGTGCCAGCGCGGCGCTTGGCGAGCTGGTAGCGCACCATGCGGGCGAGCAGGTCGGCGCGCGGCTCGAGGCCGAACACGGCGTCGGAGAGCTCGACCGAACCGGCCGCCTTGCCCTCAAGAGTGGTGATATCGAGTTTCATCACGCGTTCTCCTCAGCCTGGGCCGCAGGAGCCTCTTCCGCCTTGGCCTCGCCGGAAACCTTGAACTTGCCCGGCAGCGGCGCATCCTTCGGCAGGGCGCGCTTGACGGCGTCACGGACATGGATCCAGCCGCCGGCGACGCCGGGAACGGCGCCCTCGACGAGGATCAGGCCGCGCTCGGCATCCGTCTGGACGACGCGCAGGTTCTGCGTGGTGACACGCTCGGCGCCGAGATGGCCCGGCATCTTCTTGTTCTTGAAGGTCTTGCCCGGATCCTGGCGACCACCGGTCGAACCGATCGAACGATGCGAGACCGAGACGCCGTGCGTGGCGCGCAGGCCGCCGAAGTTCCAGCGCTTCATGCCGCCGGCGAAGCCCTTGCCGGTGGTGGTGCCGGAGACGTCGACGAACTGGCCGACGACGAAGTGGTCGGCGGTCAGCTCGGCGCCGACCGGGATCAGCGCGTCATTGCTGACGCGGAACTCGACGATCTTCTGCTTCGGCTCGACCTTGGCGACGGCAAAGTGGCCGCGCTGCGCCTTCGAGACGTTCTTGACCTTGGCCAAGCCCGACCCGAGCTGCACGGCGACATAGCCGTTCTTCTCGATCGTGCGATGCGCGACGACCTGGCAGTTGTCGAGCTTCAGCACGGTGACCGGAATGTGCTCCCCGGCATCGGTGAAGATGCGGGTCATCCCGACTTTCTGTGCAATCACACCGGAACGCATCGGTGCATACCTTCCCTTGGGGTCATGTCCATCCGGGGATACCGGAAACAGAGGACCCGTTTAATCGGATCAGAGCTTGATTTCGACGTCGACGCCGGCGGCGAGATCGAGCTTCATGAGGGCGTCGACCGTCTGGGGGGTCGGATCGACGATATCGAGAACCCGCTTGTGGGTCCGCATCTCGAACTGCTCGCGCGACTTCTTGTCGATGTGCGGCGAGCGGTTGACCGTGAACTTCTCGATGAGCGTGGGCAGCGGGATCGGCCCGCGAACCTGGGCGCCCGTCCGCTTTGCAGTCGACACGATCTCGCGCGTCGAAGCATCGAGGACACGGTGATCGAACGCCTTGAGGCGGATCCGAATGTTCTGACCGTTCATGGTCTTTGTTCTCCGTGACGTGAAAAGGCGAAGGCCCGAAGGGCCCTCGCCCCTCACGAAAACGCGTTACGCGATGATCGAGGCGACGACGCCGGCGCCGACGGTACGACCGCCTTCGCGGATGGCGAAGCGCAGCTTCTCTTCCATCGCGATCGGGGCGATCAGCGTCACCTCCATCGAGATGTTGTCGCCCGGCATCACCATCTCCGTGCCCTCGGGCAGCGTCACCACGCCGGTCACGTCCGTCGTGCGGAAGTAGAACTGCGGGCGGTAGTTGGTGAAGAACGGCGTGTGACGGCCACCCTCTTCCTTCGTCAGGATGTAGGCCTCGGCCTTGAACTTCGTGTGCGGCTTCACCGAGCCCGGCTTGCACAGCACCTGGCCGCGCTCGACGTCCTCACGCTTCGTGCCGCGCAGCAGCGCGCCGATGTTGTCGCCCGCCTGGCCCTGGTCGAGCAGCTTGCGGAACATCTCGACGCCCGTCACCGTCGTCTTCACGGTGTCCTTCAGGCCGACGATCTCGATTTCCTCGCCGACCTTGACGATGCCGCGCTCGACGCGGCCGGTCACCACCGTGCCGCGGCCCGAGATCGAGAACACGTCTTCGACCGGCATCAGGAACGGCTGGTCGATCGGGCGCTCCGGCTGCGGGATGTAGTCGTCGACCGTCTTCATCAGCGCGATCACCGCGTCATGGCCGATTTCCGGCGTGACGTTGTCGAGAGCGGCCTTGGCCGAGCCCTTGGTGATCGGAATGTCGTCGCCGGGGAAGTCGTACTTCGAGAGGAGCTCGCGGATCTCCATCTCGACGAGCT
>NZ_JQJJ01000013.1 GCF_000745475.1 Allobosea sp. UNC402CLCol | reverse complement strand
TCGCGGCCGGTGCGGAAGGTCGCGACGAGGTCGTTGAGCTGGCCGATCCGGCCCGAGAGCGAGCCGGCCGAGGCCGCGCTCTGCTCGGCCAGCGCCGCATTGGCCTGTGTCATCTCGTCGAGATGCGCCACCGCCTGGCTCATCTCGTCGATGCCGTTGGCCTGCTCGCCCGCCGCCGCCGAGATGTCGGCGATGGTGGCGGCGACCTTGCGCGAGGCTTCGAGGATGCGGGCCAGCTGGTCGCCGGCCTGGCGCACCAGCTTCACCCCGGCGCCGACCTCGTCATTGGAGGAGGAGATCAGCCCGGAGATGTCCTTGGCCGCCTCGCCCGAGCGCTGCGCCAGGGTGCGCACTTCGGAGGCGACGACGGCGAAGCCCTTGCCGGCCTCGCCGGCGCGGGCCGCCTCGACCGCGGCGTTGAGCGCGAGCAGATTGGTCTGGAAGGCGATGTCGTCGATGACGCGGATGATGTCGGAGATCTTCTGCGAGGCGCTCTCGATGCGGGCCATGGCCTCGACCGCCTGGCCGGCGATGGCGCCGCCGGACTGGGCGGCCTGCATCGCCTCGTCGGCGATGCGGGCGGCATCCTTCGAGGCCTGGGCCGAGGCCTTGACGGACGCGGCGAGCTCCTCGGTGGTCGCGGCGGTCTCTTCCAGCGAGGAGGCCTGTTCCTCGGTGCGCTTGGAGAGATCGTCGGCGCCCATGTTGATCTCGCGGGCGGCGAGCCCGACATCGGCCGAGGTCGTCTGGATCGTCGCGACCGTGGCCGAGAGGCGCTCGACCGTCTCGTTGATCGCGCCCTGGAGATCGGCGAAGCGGCCGCGATAGCCGCCCTCGACCTGACGCGTCAGGTCGCCGCCGGCCACAGCCTGCAGAACCCCGGCGAACTCCGTCGTCGCTCCGTCGACCACGCTGTTGATCTCGTTGATGCCGGCGACCAGCCGCTGCATCTGCTCGTCGGCATCGTCGATCTGGAGGCGGGCCGAGAAATCGCCGGCCGCCGCCGCCGCGACCACCTCGCCGACATCCGACACCACCGCCTCCATCGACTGCGCCCGCGCCAGCCGCGCGGCGGCGGCGGCACGCTCCTGCTCCTGCAGCAGCGCGACCTGCTCGGTGCTCTGGCGCAGCACGGACACTGCGCGGGCCATGGCGCCGATCTCGTCGGGACGGCCGGTGTGAGGGACGTCGACGCTGGTATCGCCGGCGGTGAGCGTCTCCATAACCTTGCTGAGGTCGAGGATCGGGCGAGTGATCGAGCGCTGGGCGAAGACCAGCGCGAAGCCGATGGAGACCACCAGCGTCGCCAGCAGCATCAGCGGCAAGAGCCATTGGATCTGGCGGGTGAAGGCCGTCGCCTCGTCGCCGACGACGATGCCGGCCTGTTCGACGCGCTGGCTGAAGCTGATCAGCAGATCGTTCAAGGCCTTGCGATTGGCGCGATTGGCTTCGTTGTTGCCCTGGGCATTGGCGGCCTCCGCCGAAACCTGGCGTCCGAGCCGGGCGGTTTCGGTGCGGAAGGCGATGAACTCCTCGACGGATTTGGCGATCTGCGCGACCGTGGCCCGCTCTTCGACAGGAGCGATCTTCTCCAGATCGGCGACGAATTTGCGCAGCGTCGGGATGCGGTCGTCGATCCCCTTGGCGTAGGTATCGGCCTCCTGCGGGGTCTTCGACATGTAGATGCCGCGCGACTCCATCACCACGGCGGTGACGACGCCGTTGATCCGCTGCGTCAGCAGCGCGACATTGCCCTGGATTTCGGCACGCGTATTGAGGTCATCCGCCTTGTGCAGACCGTAGAGACTGATGATCGCGGAAATAACGGCCCCGCCCACAACGATAGCGAGCATGGCGAGAATTTTCAGGCGGATTGATTTCATGATGATGGCCCCGGGGCAGCTTCCCGAACGAGGAAACCGCTTCAACAAGCCGACCATCCGTCGCCAACGATAAAAAACTGATTAAGAGATAGATGCACTGCTGACCTAGAATACTGACGCGATTATCCCTGGATGCCGAAGAGTCATCCTGCTGGGAATAGGAAATTCGTACAGAGATCGGCAGGTTTACACTTGAACTATTCGACAGGCCGCGACCTTCGGGGAATCGCGGACCCTTCAGTCTCGACGCTCGCCGCCTGACCTCGTTGGCGCACGGGCTCTGCGCCCTGCCGAAAAGCGCCCCCTCTTGATAGTGTGGCTCTGCCTGAACATGTTGCGTCTTCCGCAGCCCCATCTCCGGTCACAGTTCCTCATGTCCGAATCCAGCAATGCTCCCGTCATGCACGCCACCACCATCCTGATGGTGCGCAAGGGCGGCCGCGTCGTCATCGGCGGCGATGGCCAGGTCTCGCTTGGCCAGACCATCATGAAGGGCAATGCGAAGAAAGTTCGCCGCCTCGCCAAGGGCCAGGTGATCGCCGGCTTCGCCGGCGCCACCGCCGATGCCTTCACCCTGTTCGAGCGGCTGGAGAGCAAGCTCGAGCAATATCCGACGCAATTGCTGCGCGCCTGCGTCGAGCTCGCCAAGGATTGGCGTACCGACCGCTATCTGCGCCGGCTCGAGGCGATGCTGCTCGTCGCCGACAAGGAGGTCTCGCTGCTGATCTCCGGCACGGGCGACGTGCTCGAGCCCGAGGCGAGCGAGCACGGCGCGGTGATGGCGATCGGCTCCGGCGGCAATTATGCGCTTTCGGCCGCGCGCGCCCTGATCGATATCGAGCCCGATGCCGAGACGATCGTGCGCAAGGCGATGAAGATCGCCGGCGACATCTGCGTCTACACCAACCATTCCCTCGTCATCGAGACGCTCGAAGCAGCCTGATATGCGCCGATAACGCGCATCTCGGGTCAATTCATCCGGATACAACACCGCAATGACCAGCTTTTCCCCCCGTGAGATCGTCTCGGAGCTCGACCGCTTCATCGTCGGCCAGAAGGATGCCAAGCGCGCCGTCGCGATTGCGCTGCGCAACCGCTGGCGCCGCCAGCAGCTCGAAGGGCCGCTGCGCGAGGAGGTCTCGCCGAAGAACATCCTGATGATCGGGCCGACCGGCTGCGGCAAGACCGAGATCGCCCGCCGCCTCGCCAAGCTCGCCAACGCGCCCTTCCTCAAGGTCGAGGCGACCAAGTTCACCGAGGTCGGCTATGTCGGCCGCGACGTCGAATCGATCGTGCGCGACCTGCTCGAGATCGCGATCGCGCTGGTGCGCGAGAGCCGGCGCAAGGACGTCCAGGCCAAGGCCCATGTCGCGGCGGAGGAACGCGTGCTCGACGCGCTCGTCGGGGCGACCTCCAGCCAGGCGACGCGCGATTCCTTCCGCCGCAAGCTGCGCGACAACGAGCTCGACGACAAGGAGATCGAGGTCGAGGTTGCGGCGGGCGCCGGTTCCGCCACGCCGATGTTCGAATTGCCAGGCATGCCCGGCGCCTCGATCGGCGCGATCAATCTCTCCGACATGTTCGGCAAGGCTTTCGGCCAGAAGGGCAAGCCAAGGCGCATGCTGGTCAAGGACGCCTATGGCCCGCTGCTGGCCGAGGAGAGCGACAAGCTGATCGACCAGGAGGCCATCGTCCAGGCGGCGATCCGCGAGGTCGAGAACAACGGCATCGTCTTCCTCGACGAGATCGACAAGATCTGCGCCCGCGAGGGCAAGGGCGGCGCCGATGTCTCGCGCGAGGGCGTGCAGCGCGACCTGCTGCCGCTGATCGAGGGCACGACTGTCGCGACCAAGCACGGCGCGGTGAAGAGCGACCACATCCTCTTCATCGCCTCCGGCGCCTTCCATGTCTCGCGCCCCTCCGATCTGCTGCCGGAGCTGCAAGGCCGCCTGCCGATTCGCGTCGAGCTCAACCCGCTCGACGTCGAGGACTTCAAGCGCATCCTGACCGAGACCGAGGCGAGCCTGATCAAGCAATCGGTGGCGCTGATGGCGACCGAGGAGGTCGCGATCGACTTCACGCCGGATGCGATCGACGCCATCGCCCGCATCGCCGTCGATGTGAATTCCACGGTCGAGAACATCGGCGCCCGCCGGCTCCAGACCGTGATCGAGCGCATCCTCGACGAGATCTCCTTCACCGCCCCGGACCGCTCGGGCGAGGCGGTGACGATCGACGCGGCCTATGTCGAGGCGCGCATTGGGGATCTCGCGAAGAATGCCGATCTGAGCCGGTTCATTCTCTGATGGCCGATCCGGGGGCGCCGGCGTCGAAACCGCCCTCCCGCCTCGCCCGCGATTCCGCCGTCGTCGGCGCGGCGACCGTCGCATCGCGACTGCTCGGCTTCGCCCGCGACGTGCTGATCGCGCGCCTGCTCGGCGGCGGACCGGTGGCGGATGCCTATCTGGCGGCGCTGCGCCTGCCCAATCTGGTCCGCCGCGTGCTCGGAGAAGGTGGGCTCAACGCACCCTTCGTGCCGCTTTATCTCGGTATCGCGCGCGAGCGCGGCCCGCAGGAGGCGCGCCGCTTCGCGGCCGAGGCCACCGGCAATCTCGCCTTCCTGCTCCTGGTTCTGGTCGCGGTGGGAGAACTCTTCGCGCCCTGGCTGGTGCTCGGTCTCGCCGGGGGCTTCGCCGAGGAGCCGGCGACGCTGGCCTTTGCCGCCTATTACACCCGGCTGATGCTGCCCTTTCTGCTGCTGACCACGTTGGCGGCGCTGCTGGCGGCGCTGCTCAACGCCGAAAAGCGTTTCGCCGTCGCGGCACTGGCACCGGCGCTGATGAACGCGATCCTGCTTGGGTTGCTGCTGGTGCTGCATGTCTACGGCACGGCGCCGGAGCGCGCGGCGCAGTGGCTCGCCATCGGCGTCAGCCTCACCGGTCTGGCGCATCTGGCCATGATCCTGCTCGCGTCGCGCGGGCTTGGCCTGCCGCGCCCGGCGCTGCGCTGGTCCTCGGATATGACGCGCCTCCTGCGTACTGGCGGCGCGACCCTGCTTGCGGCCTCGGCGGCGCAGCTCGTGCTGCTGGTCGCGACCCAGATCGCCTCGATCGCGCCCGGCGCCGTCGCGGCGCTCTACTATGCCGATCGCGTCTTCCAGTTGCCGCTCGGCTTCGTCGGCGTGGCGATGGGGACGGTCGTCCTCTCCGATATGGCGGATGCCGCCGGGCGGGACGGGCCGGATGCGATGCTGGGACAGTCCCTGGCGCTGGGCCTGGCGCTGGCGCTGCCGGCCGGTGCCGCGCTGGTCGCGCTGGCCGATCCGATCGTCTCGGTGCTGTTCGAGCATGGCCGCTTCGAGGCTGCCGACCGCGCGCGGACGGCCGGCGCGCTCGCTGCCTTCGGCTACGGCCTGCCCTTCGCCATCGCGGCGAAGGTCTTCGGCCAGGTCTATTTCGCCCGTCGTCGGCCGCGTCTGCCGCTGCTGTCGGGCTGCCTTGCGGTGCTGGTGGCGGCGCTCGTCGGCCTCGGGCTGGCCGATGGCGACAACGCGGCCCGGATGGCGGCTTTCGCCGCGACGCTCGCCTTCGCCGTGCAGGCCGTGATGCTGGGCGCCACGCTGATCCGGGACGGCATCTGGCGGCCGAGCGCGAGCAATCTGCGGCCCATCGCCGCCAGCCTCGCCGCGAGCGCGATCATGCTGGGAGCCCTGCCGCTGCTGCTGAAGGCCCTGGCGGCGCCGCTCGCCCTCGACCAGCCCATCCTGTACCGCGCCGGGGCGCTGGTGCTGCTCTGCCTCGGCGGGGTCGTCGTCTATGGCACCGTCGGCGGGCTGTTGGGTGCCTTCGGCGCTCTCCCCTTGCGCAAGCGGCGGGCTTGAGCCAGAAGCGCCGCTTCCTCCCTCCATCGTGACGACGGAGTGCCCCATGTCGGGTTTTCACCAGCGCGTATTCTCAGGCATGCAGCCGACCTCGACGCTGCATCTCGGCAATTATCTCGGCGCGCTGACCAACTGGGTGGCGATGCAGGAGACGCATGAGTGCATCTATTGCGTCGTCGACATGCACGCGATCACGATGTGGCAGGACCCCGCCGACCTGAAGCGCGCCATCCGCGAGGTCACGGCCGCCTATATCGCAGCCGGCGTCGATCCGCAGAAGAGCGTCATCTTCAACCAGAGCCAGGTCTCGGGCCATGCCGAGCTCGCCTGGATCTGCAACTGCATCGCGCGGCTGGGCTGGATGAACCGCATGACCCAGTTCAAGGAGAAGGCGGGCAAGGACCGCGAGAACGCCTCGCTGGGCCTCTACGCTTATCCGAGCCTGATGGCGGCCGACATCCTGCTCTACAAGGCGACGCATGTGCCCGTCGGCGAGGACCAGAAGCAGCATCTGGAGCTCACCCGCGACATTGCCCAGAAGTTCAACAACGACTTCGCCCCGCAGATCGCGGAACTCGGCCTCGCTACCGGCGATCTCGGCTTCTTCCCGCTGCCCGAGCCGATGATCATGGGCCCCGCCCAGCGGGTGATGAGCCTGCGCGACGGCACCAAGAAGATGTCGAAATCGGACGCTTCCGACTATTCGCGCATCAATCTGACGGATGATGCCGACGCCATCGCCCAGAAGATCCGCAAGGCGAAGACTGACCCCGAGCCGCTTCCCTCCGAGGAGAAGGGGCTGGAGGGTCGCGCGGAAGCCGAGAACCTCGTCGGCATCTATGCCGGCCTCTCGGGCGTGGCGAAGGGCGAGGTGCTGAGGGAGTTCGGCGGCAGCCAGTTCTCCGGCTTCAAGGCAGCGCTGGTCGACCTCGCGGTCGAGAAGCTCAGCCCGATCGCCGGCGAGATGCGCCGCCTGCTCGCGGATCCCAGGCATATCGACACCATCCTCGGTGAGGGCGCGAAGCGGGCCGACGCCATCGCGGCGCCGATCCTGCGCGAGGTCAAGGACATCATCGGCTTCGTCCGGAGCTGAGCGCCATCTGGAAAGCCCGGTTCCGGGCGAGGGGCTTGCGCCGGGCTGCCGGCGCGGGCCACCATGCCGCCTCCTGAGGCGGCGACAGGGATATCCATGGTCAAGAGACGCCGGTCCTACGAGACGGGCCATCGCCCGAAATTCCTCGCCGTGGTCGACGACACCGAGGAATGCGCCAAGGCGCTGCGTTTCGCGGCGCGCCGCTGCGCCCGCGTCGGCGCGTCCATCGTCCTGCTCGGCGTCGCCACGCCGCCCGAGCACGAGACCTGGCTGGGCGTCGGCGAGGCGATGCAGGCGGAGGCCGAGGCGGAAGCCGAGAAGCGTCTCGATACGGCCGCCGCGGCCGTGCGCGCGCTCGCCGGCCTGGAGCCCGAGAAGGTCGTACGCACCGGCGACAAGGCCGATGAGCTCGTCAAGCTGATCGAGGAGGATGAGGACATTTCCCTTCTCGTGCTGGCTGCCGGCACCGGCCGCGAGGGGCCCGGACCGCTCGTCAGCGCGCTCGCCGGCAAGTCCTCCGCGAGCTTCCCGATCCCCGTCGCCATCGTCCCCGGCCATCTGGAGGACGAGGAGATCGACGCGTTGGCGTGAACCGACGTCGGCATTGACCGACCCGGCTGGAATGATTCCATCCATCGGCCTATATCGGAGCCAGGAACGGCGACCTTGAATCGCCGGTACCGGAGGTATCCATGTTCATCCAGACCGAAGCGACGCCGAATCCGGCGACCCTTAAATTCCTGCCCGGCCGCATCGTCATGGGCGCCGGCACGCTCGATATGCGCGAACCGGCCGAGGCCGAGCGCTCGCCGCTGGCGCAGCGCCTGTTCGGCGTGTCCGGCGTGTCGGGCGTGTTCCTCGGCTCCGATTTCATCACCGTCACCAAGTCGGACGGCGAGTGGCCGCATCTGAAGCCCGCGATTCTCGGCGCCATCATGGAGCATTTCATGTCGGGCGCCCCGGTGCTGTCGGAGGGCTCGGCCGCCGATGTGATCGAGGAGGGCGAGTTTTTCGCCGAAGAAGACGCGCAGACGGTCGAGACGATCAAGGACCTGCTCGAGACGCGCATCCGCCCGGCGGTGGCCGGCGACGGCGGCGACATTACCTTCCGCGGCTATCGCGACGGCACGGTCTATCTCGTCATGAAGGGCGCCTGCTCGGGCTGCCCCTCATCGACCGCGACGCTGAAGCACGGCATCCAGAACCTGCTGCACCACTTCCTGCCGGAAGTGCGCGGGGTCGAGGCGGTTTGATATCGGAGCGCAACGCGTGGTCGTGCGAAGCCTGGTCGTGAACGAAGAAGCGCGGGATCGCCTCCCCGGATCGAGGCCCTGATGCGCATCCTCGCGATCGACACGGCGCTCGGCGCCTGCTCGGCTTGCGTGCTCGACGCCGGTGAGGCGCAGCCGCTGGCCAGCGAGCAGCTCGCCATGGATCGTGGCCATGCCGAGGCGCTGATGCCGCTGGTCGAGCGGGTGATGAACGCGGTGGAGGGGGGCTTCTCCTCGCTCGACCGTGTCGCCGTCACCGTTGGCCCTGGCAGCTATACCGGCCTGAGGGTCGGCGTCAGCGCCGCGCGTGCCATCGCCTTCGCGGCCGGCATCCCGTCAGTGGGCGTCACCACCGTCGCGGCCTGCGCCGCGCCATTGATCGGCCGCGAGCCTGGCCGCGTCATCGCCGCCGCGCTCGATGCCAGGCACGGGCAGGTCTGGTTTCAGGCGCTGAGCGCGGAAGGCAAGCCGCTGGTCTCGCTGCGGCAGGTCAGCTATCGCGATGCGGCGCGCGCCATCGGCGCCGGCCCGGTCAGCCTGGTCGGTTCCTCGGCGCTGGCGGTGGCGAACGAGGCCTGGGCGATCGGCCTCGACGCCGTCGTGGTCGACAGCGCCAGGGCGCCCGATATCGCCTGGGTGGCGCGGCTCGGCCTGATCGCCGATCCCGAGACGGCTCCGCCGCGCCCGCTTTATCTCAAGGCGCCGGAAACGACCCCGCAGGACAAGGCGCGGCTGCCGCGCCGGTGAGGCCATTCGCCAGATCGGGGTTGACCTTGGGGCAGGCTGTGCGAACAAGCGGCATGGATTGGTTGCGCAGGCTCCTTCATCCCGGTTCGGCTCCCGCGCGGACGGGGCGCCTCGATGTCGCCCATGCGCGGCAGGTCGCGTCGCTGCATCATCTGGGCGGCTTCGCACGCGGCTGGGAGCCTTCCGAATGCGCCGCGCTGATTGCCGATTCGGGTGTCGTGGCCGATGGCGTCTTCAGCGGCGGCGGCCATAGCCCGGATGGTTTCGTGATGTCGCGCAAGGCGGCGGACGAGGCCGAGATCCTCAGCATCGTCGTTTCTCCGGCGCGGCGACGGGACGGGCTCGGCCGCACCCTGCTCGCCGTCCATCTCGCCCATCTGGCGAGCGAGGGCATCACGCAGGTTTTCCTCGAGGTCGAGGAGGGCAACGAGCCGGCGGAGCGGCTCTATCGCCATTTCGGCTTCCGCGAGGTCGGCCGCCGCAAGGGCTACTACCCCAAGCCCGACGGCTCGCGCGCCACCGCGATCGCGATGCGGCTCGATCTCGCGTGACATCCGCCCGCAATCGGGCGATGAGAAGCCCTTGCATCCCATCAGGACCGACCCGACGCCGATGACCGGAACCGCTCGCGCATGAACGGACTATCCGCAGGCGCCCTGCTTCGCCTTGCGCTGCTCGGGCTCGGCACGCTCGCTTTGGTGCCGTTGCAGCTCGTGGTCCTCCGCGCATGGCCGGCGCAGGCCGGCGTCCTGCCGCTGCGCTTCCATCGGCTCGTCTGCTTCTGCCTCGGCGTGCGCCGCCGGGTCAGGGGCACGCCGCCATCGCCCGGGGCGGGCGCGCTGATCGTCGCCAACCATGTTTCCTGGCTCGATATCTGCGTGCTCGGGGCCGAGCAGAAACTCGCCTTCGTCGCCAAGAGCGAGGTCGCGAGCTGGCCCGTCATCGGCTTCCTGGCGAAGCTCCAGCATACGGTCTTCATCGACCGCCAGCGCCGCAGCGCCACGGCCGGCGTCGCCGCGGCGATGGGCGCGCGCATCGCGGCGGGGGAGGATATCGTCCTCTTCGCCGAGGGCACGACCGGGGACGGAACGCGCATTCTGCCCTTCCGCTCCTCGCTGCTCGGCGCCGCCCATCAGGCGATGGGCGACACGGAAAGCGACGTGACGGTCTATCCGCTGGCCGTCACCTATACCGGCTGGCAGGGCCTGCCCGGCGGGCGCATCGAGCGCGGCGCGCTCGCCTGGTATGGCGATACCGAGCTCGTGCCGCATCTCAGGCATGTGCTCGCCTGCGGAAAGGTCGATGTCGAACTGGTCTGGGGCGCGCCGATCGTGATGGGCCGGGCGACCTCGCGCAAGGAGGCGACGCGGCTGGCGGAGGCGACGGTGCGCGCCGCCCGCCGCGAAGCCGTGACCGGCCGTCCCGCCGGGTAAGGAAGCCCTGGCCCGCCGCTTGCTTTACGTCTGCTGCGGCATGGCGGTGATTTTCAAGCCGCGCGAACCGGAGTAAGGAGACGGTTTGGAGATCCCGACCGCGACGATGAAGAAAGTCCACATCAAGTCCTTCGGCTGCCAGATGAACGTCTATGACGGGCAGCGCATGGCCGATATCCTGGGCGAGCAGGGCTATGAGGAGACGGCGACGCCGGAAGGCGCGGATCTGATCCTGCTCAACACCTGCCATATCCGCGACCGTGCCGTGCAGAAGGTCTATACCGAGCTCGGCAAGCTGCGCGATATCAAGACCGCCCAGAAGGCCGAGGGCCAGGAGACGAAGATCGTCGTCGCCGGCTGCGTCGCCCAGGCCGAGGGCGGCGAGATCCAGCGCCGCCAGCCGGCGGTCGACCTCGTCGTCGGCCCGCAGGCCTATCACCGCCTGCCCGAGCTTCTGGCCGAGGCGGCGGGCAAGCGCGTCGTCGATACCGATCTCCCCATCGAGGACAAGTTCGGCTTCCTGCCGGCGCCCAAGCCTCAGGTCATTCGCGCGCGCGGAGTGTCCGCTTTCGTCACGGTGCAGGAAGGCTGCGACAAGTTCTGCGCTTTCTGCGTCGTGCCCTATACGCGCGGCGCCGAGTTCTCGCGGCCGGTGGCGCAGGTGGTGGCAGAGGTCGAGCGGCTGGCGGAAGCCGGCGTGCGCGACGTCACTTTGATCGGCCAGAACGTCAACGCCTATCACGGCGAAGGCCCGGACGGCGCCGTCTGGGGCCTCGCGCGATTGATGCATCGCGTCGCCGAGGTGCCGGGCATCGCCCGCATCCGCTATACCACCAGCCACCCCCGGGACATGGACGACGATCTCATCGCCGCCCATCGCGACCTGCCCCAGGTGATGCCTTTCCTGCACCTGCCGGTGCAGGCGGGCTCGGACCGCATCCTCGCGGCGATGAACCGCAAGCACACCGGCGACGAGTATCGCCGCCTGATCGAGCGCATCCGCACGGCACGCCCGGACATCGCGCTCTCCTCCGACTTCATCGTCGGCTTTCCCGGTGAGACCGATGCCGATTTCGAGGACACGATCCGCCTCGTCGACGAGATCGGCTTCGCCTCGAGCTATTCCTTCAAATATTCGTCGCGTCCCGGCACGCCTGCCGCCGATCTCGACGGGCAGATTCCGCGCGCCGTCATGGACGAGCGGCTCTATCGATTGCAGGAACGCATCGAGCATCATCGCCAGGCCTTCAACGCCGCGATGGTCGGACGGGCTGTGGATGTGTTGCTGGAACGCGCCGGGCGCTACCCGGGACAGCTTGCCGGCAAGTCGCCCTATCTGCAGGCTGTGCAGATCGACAGCGAGACGAATCAGATCGGGGATATCGTGCGGGTGGTGATCGAGCGCACCAGCACCAATTCGCTCTTCGGCCACAAATTTGAGGCCGGGGCAGGTTCGCGAAAGGAAATGGCCGCTTGAGCGCGCGCCCTCTCGCCCCCATCTGCGGGTTGAGCACACCCTGTCATCAGGCTGAAATTGTTGCGTTCGGATATGCTGTGAGACGACCGGGCCGGTCGTTCCTGTCCGGCCGGAATAACCGTCAGGGAGATGACGCATTTGGCACAGGCTGATTCGATGACGCCGAAACCCGACCGGACCCCGCGGCGCGAGATCGCGCCGGCGCGCGGGGAGAGCCTCGCCCGCGAGGGCCTGCCGGCGACCGAGGTGACGTTGAGTTTCGAAGACAATCGCCTCGCCAGCCTGGTCTTCGGCCAGTACGACCAGAACCTCGCTCATCTCGAGCGGCGGCTCGGCGTCGTCGTCAATCCCAATGGCAACCATGTCACGGCGAAGGGACCGCGCGAGACGGCCGAGCAGGCTGTCCGCGTGCTGAAGACGCTCTATGCCCGCGCCAAGGCCGGCGCGGCGGTGACGCTCGGCGATGTCGACGGTGCGATCGAGGAGAGCAACGTCCAGCGCTCGCTCTTCCCGACGGCGGACACCGGCAAGGCCTCCTTCGACGCGATCGTTACCAGGAAGCGGGGCCCTGTAAGAGCCCGCAACGCGGCGCAGGACGCCTATCTGCGCCAGCTCAAGCGCCACGAGCTCGTTCTCGCCGAGGGGCCGGCCGGCACCGGCAAGACCTGGCTCGCGGTCGGGCATGCCGTCTCGCTGATCGAGCAGGGCGTGGTCGAGCGGATGATCCTGTCGCGCCCGGCCGTCGAGGCGGGCGAGCGCCTCGGCTTCCTGCCCGGCGACATGCGCGAGAAGGTCGATCCCTATCTGCGGCCGATCTACGACGCGCTCAACGACTTCATGGAGGCGCGCCATGTCGAGCGCGGCCTGCAGACCGGCATGATCGAGATCGCGCCGCTCGCCTTCATGCGCGGCCGGACCCTGACCAACGCCGTCGTGCTGCTCGACGAGGCGCAGAACGCCACCTCGATGCAGATGAAGATGTTCCTCACCCGCCTGGGCGAGGGCTCGCGCATGATCATCACCGGCGATCCCTCGCAGATCGACCTGCCGCCCGGCCAGCGCTCCGGCCTCGTCGAGGCGGCGAAGCTGCTCAAGGACGTAGAGGGCATCGGCTATGCCCGCTTCGAGGAGGGCGATGTCGTCCGCCACGATCTGGTGCGCCGCATCGTGATGGCCTATGAGGCGTCGGCGAGGCGCGAACGCGAGGAGCGCGAGGAGGCGATGCGCAATTCCGCAGCGGCTCCCGAGGCGCATCGCGAGGGCGACAGTGAGGGATTGAAGCGGATGTTGGCGCGGGAGCGGCCGCGATGAAGGATCGACCTCGCGCGCGGCGTTCGGCGCCGCCCGCGGAGAGCCTTCCGGCTCTGGTTCTCGATATCCGTGCCGAGTCGCGCCGCTGGCGTGAGCTGGGCAATCTCGCAGCCTTGCGCGCCATCGCCGGTGAGGCGCTTCGTGCGGGGCTGGCCGTTGCGCCGCGCCGGCCCCTGGACGGGGCCGAGCTCAGCCTGCTCCTGACCGATGACCGGCGCGTCCGCCTCGTCAACCGCGACTGGCGCGGCTTTGACAAGGCGACCAACGTGCTCTCCTTCCCGGCCGCGCCGCCGGAGCGCATCGCGACCAGCCCGCTGCTCGGCGACATCGTCGTCGCCTACGAGACCGTAGCGCGCGAGGCCGAAGCCGAGGGCAAGAGCTTTCCCGACCATTTCCGCCATCTCGTCATCCACGGGCTGCTGCACCTGCTCGGCGAGGATCACGAGACCGAGGCCGAGGCGCGCCGCATGGAAGCGCTCGAGGTCGAGGCGCTCGCGCGTCTCGGCATTGCCGACCCTTACGCCGATGCCGAGCTCGTGACCGAGCCGGCCCCGTCTTTCTCAGAACATTCACGGCCATGAGCGACGACAGTCGACAATCCCAGAACGAAACCGCCGGCCGGGGCCTCGGCCACTGGCTCGGCCAGTTCCTCGACCGGCTCGGATTGCGCGGCGGCGGCACGGCGCGGGAGGAGATCGTCGAGGCGCTGGCTGAGGCGAATGGCGAATTGGCCGACCTCTCGGCGCAGGAGCGCGCCATGCTCACCAATGTGCTGGGCCTGCGCGAGCGCCGCGTCAGCGATGTCATGATACCCCGAGCCGACATCGTTGCCGTGCCGGCCGATGTCACGCTCGACCAGCTCCTCGCCCATTTCCGCACGGCCGGCCATTCGCGCCTGCCGGTCTTCGACGATTCGCTCGATGATCCCCGCGGCATGGTCCATATCCGCGATTTCCTCGAATACATCGCCGAGAAGGCCCATCCTGCGGGCATGGTCGGCGCCGATGCCGATGAGGCGGGGACGGCTCCGCACGATCTGGCGGCGGTCGATCTGTCCACCCCGCTCGCAGCCACGAAGCTGCTGCGCCCCGTCCTCTACGTTCCGCCGTCGATGCCGGCGGTGGACCTGCTCGTCCGCATGCAGGCGACCCGCACCCATATTGCCCTCGTGATCGACGAATATGGCGGCACGGACGGGCTCGTCTCGATCGAAGACCTGATCGAGATCGTCGTCGGCGATATCGAGGACGAGCACGACATGGAGGAGGCGCCGATCACGCCGGCCGGCGACGACTGCTTCACGGCCGATGCACGCGCCACCCTCGACGAACTCAAGCAGGCGACAGGGGTCGATCTTTCCGGCAACGAGGTCGCCGACGATATCGACACGCTGGGTGGGCTGATCGTCACGCTCGCCGGCCGCGTTCCGGCGCAGGGCGAGATCGTCGACGGACCCGAGGGCCTGTCCTTCGAGGTCCTCGATTCCGATCAGCGCCGCGTGAAGCGCCTGACCATCCGTCGCCGCGACCGGACGGCGCCTGAAGAAGCGGCGATGGAGCCCGGCTGATGCCGATCACTGGGGTCGCGGAGGCCGTCATCCTGGCCTGGGGATGGCGCAGGCGGCTCATCGCCTTTGCCGCTGGCGCCAGCGGCGCGCTCGCCTTGCCGCCGCTGGATCTGTGGCCGCTCGTCGTCCTGCCGATGACCTTTGCCATCTGGCTGATGGACGGCGCGGTCGGGACGACGCGCTGGCAACGCTTCCGCTCCGCTTTCGTGGCCGGGTGGTGGTGGGGCTTCGGCTTCTTCGTCGCCGGGTTGTGGTGGCTCGGCGCTGCCTTTCTGGTCGAGGCCGACAAGTTTGCCTGGGCGATGCCGCTCGGCGTCGTCGCGCTGCCGGCTTTCCTCGCGGTATTTCCGGCTTTTGCCTTCGGCGCGGCGCGGCTGTTCTGGCCGAAGGGCGCGGGCCGCATCCTTGTCCTCGCCGCGATGCTGGGGATCAGCGAGTGGCTGCGTGGCCATGTGCTGACCGGCTTCCCCTGGAACGTCTACGGCATGATGCTGGCCGGCGAGATCCATCTCGCGCAGGTCGCTTCGCTCTTCGGGCTCTATGGGCTCACGCTCTTCGCCGTGGCAATCGGCGCGGCACCCGCGACGCTGGGCACCGCGGCGGGCCCGTCCGGGCGCTGGGCGCCGTCGCTATTGGCGTTGGCCGCTCTCGCGGCCTTCTTCGCCTATGGCGTCTGGCGCATGCCGCCCGGCCCCTCGCCGCTGGTCGCCGGCGTCAAATTGCGGCTGATGCAGCCGAACCTGCCGCAGGACGCCAAGTTCAACGGCAATAACGGCGCGGCGATCCTCGACCACTATCTCGAGCTCAGCGACCGGGCGACGAGTCCGCAGACGCCGGGCCTCCAGAACGTCACCCATGTGATCTGGCCGGAATCCGCCTTCCCCTTCCTGCTCGGGCGCACCCCGCAAGCGCTCGCGCGCATCGCGGCCGCCCTGCCGCCGGACGTGACGCTGATCACCGGCGCGGCAAGGGCCGGGGAGATTCTGCCGGGCGAGGGCCGGCCGCCGATCTACAATTCCATTCAGGTCGTGAACGACGAGGGCGCCATCGTCGCGAGCTACGACAAGGTCCATCTCGTGCCCTTCGGCGAATATCTGCCGCCGATCCTCGGCACGCTGATCCGCGCCGTCGGCCTGTCGCAGTTCGTCTCGGTTCCCGGAGGATTTTCGGCGGGAAGCATGCATTTGCCTCTGGCGATCAAGGGGCTGCCGACCGCGGCGCCATTGATCTGCTACGAGGCCGTCTTTCCCGGCGCGGTTGTGCCGCGGGGGCCGCGCCCGGCCTTTTTCCTGAACCTCACCAATGATGGCTGGTTCGGCCAGACCAGCGGTCCCTATCAGCACTTCGCCCAGGCGCGGCTGCGCAGCATCGAGGAAGGCCTGCCGCTCGTCCGCGTCGCCAACACCGGCATTTCCGGTGTCGTCGACGCCTATGGCCGCGTCGTCGCCAGCCTGCCGCTCGGCAGCGAAGGCGTGCTGGATGCTGGCCTGCCGCGCTCAGGCGCCCCGACATTCTATGCGCGATGGGGCGATCTGGTCTTCGCCGGACTCTTGGCCCTTTTCCTCGCTCTGGCCCGGATTTTGCGGGTCTGAGGGCCTAACATTAACTTTTTCGAGACCAGTGGACCGGATCGCTGGCTTGTAATACATCACGACCTCCGCGCCGACCAGGAATGCGGCTCCTGGCCAAGACAATGATGCTAGGACAGGTTGAATGATGATCAAGAAGGTACCCAATCCGATCGACCGCCATGTAGGCAGCCGGGTTCGGATGCGACGCATGCTTGCCGGGATCAGCCAGGAGAGGCTGGGCGAGGCCTTGGGGCTGACGTTCCAGCAGGTCCAGAAATACGAGAAGGGCTCGAATCGCATCAGCGCGAGCCGCCTGCAGCAGATCGCCAAGATGCTCGATGTGCCGGTAGCCTTCTTCTTCGACGGAGCGCCGAGCGGCGATATGCCGGCCGGCGGCTTTTCCGATTCCGCGGCGACGACCTATATTTCGGATTTCCTGTCGACCAGCGAAGGCGTGCAGCTCACCAAGGCCTTCACCCGCATCAAGAATAGTCGGGTCCGCCGCCGTGTCATCGATCTGGTCGAGGCCCTGGCCGAGGAAGACAGCGAAAAGGTCTAGTTTTCGCGTCGTTTTGTTCGACCTGTCGAACGATCTTCCCGATAAACGAATTATAGCGCTTGACGGCGAACGCGTCCGGCTGCATTGACGGGGCGTTTTCCATGCTGGCGCATGCCGCGCCAGGCGCTTTCATCGTGCCCAGATTCAAGGGAAGCCGCGACCGTGTCACGCCAGAATTACCTGTTCACCAGCGAATCGGTCTCGGAAGGCCACCCCGACAAGGTCTGCGACCGCATCTCGGACGAGATCGTCGATCTGTTCTTCAAGGAGGCGGTGAAGGCCGGCTATGAGCCGTCCAAGGTCCGCGTCGCGGCCGAGACGCTGGCGACGACGAACCGTGTCGTCATCGCCGGCGAGGTCCGCACCCATCTCGACGAGAAGCAGATCAAGTCGAAGGTGAAGTCGGCGGCCCGCAAGGCGATCCGCAACATCGGCTACGAGCAGGCCGGCTTCCACTGGAAGACCTGCAAGATCGACGTGCTGCTGCACCCGCAATCGGCCGACATCGCCCAGGGCGTTGACGAGTCCGGCAACAAGGATGTCGGTGCCGGCGACCAGGGCATCATGTTCGGCTATGCCAGCCGCGAGACGCCTGAACTGCTGCCCGCCCCGATCTACTACGCCCACAAGATCCTGGAGACGCTGACGCTCGCCCGCAAGAAGGGCGAGGGCGACGCCGCCAAGCTCGGCCCCGACGCCAAGAGCCAGGTCACCGTCAAGTACGAGAACGGCAAGCCGGTCGGCGTCACCCAGATCGTGCTCTCGACCCAGCATCTCGACGAAAGCCTGTCCTCAGCCGATGTCCGCAAGATCGTCGAGCCCTATATCCGTCAGGCGCTGCCGGATGGCTGGATCTCGAAGGACACGGTCTGGCACATCAACCCGACCGGCAAGTTCGTCATCGGCGGCCCGGACGGCGACGCCGGCCTGACCGGCCGCAAGATTATCGTCGACACCTATGGCGGCGCGGCTCCCCATGGCGGCGGCGCCTTCTCGGGCAAGGACCCGACCAAGGTCGACCGCTCGGCCGCCTATGCGGCGCGCTATCTCGCCAAGAACGTCGTCGCGGCCAAGCTGGCCGACCGCGCCACGATCCAGCTCTCCTACGCCATCGGCGTCGCCAAGCCGCTGTCGATCTATGTCGACCTGCACGGCACCGGCAAGGTCGACGAAGCCAAGCTCGAGGACGTGCTCGGCAAGCTGGTCGACCTGTCGCCGAACGGCATCCGCAACCATCTCGGCCTCAACAAGCCGATCTATGCCAAGACCTCGGCCTATGGCCATTTCGGCCGCAAGGCCGGCCGCGACGGCAGCTTCTCCTGGGAGAAGACCGATCTCGTCGACGCACTGAAGAAGGCCGTCGCCTGAGATTGACCCCCGGGTCAGGAATGGAAAGGCCGGGGTTCACCCGGCCTTTTTTCTTTGACTTGACGGATAAGGTCGCTGAAACACCCCCGTCATCCCGGGCCCGACCCGGGCTCCATCGTAAGGCTCCGCAGCTCTGTGATGGATTCCGGATCTCCGCTTCGCTGCGTCCGGAATGACGGCTCCATCGGACAAAGCGATACGAAGACGATCATGACCTACGACTCCGATCATGACGAACGTGCCTTCTACGGCCGCCGCAAGGGCAAGGCCTTGCGCGATGGCCAGAGCTTGCTGATCGAAGAGACTTTGCCGCGTCTGCGCCTGCCGGAAGGCGAGATCGCCGACCTCAAGGCGCTGTTTCCGCATCCGGTCGAGGCGGTGCGGCTCGAGATCGGCTTCGGCGGGGGCGAGCATCTGCTGATGCGGATGCGCGAGAGCCCGCAGATCGGTTTCATCGGCGTCGAGCCCTTCATCAACGGCATGGCCAAGTTCCTGGCGGTCGCCGAGCGCGAGGGCCTGACCAATATCCGCGTCTGGGACGACGATGCCGCGTTGCTGCTGCCGCGCTTCCCGGCCGGTAGCCTCGACGCCATAGACCTGCTCTATCCCGATCCCTGGCCGAAGCGCCGCCAGCGCAAGCGCCGCTTCGTCTCGGAGCACACGCTTGGCTTGTTCGCTCGCGCACTTAAGGCCGGCGGTCGTTTCCGCTTCGCCAGCGATATCGACGACTATGTCGGCTGGACGCTGACGCGCCTGCTCGCCTCGCCGGATTTCGACTGGACGGACGAGCGCGCCGAGGATTGGCGCCGGCCTTATCCCGGCTGGATCCGCACGCGCTACGAGGCGAAGGCGGTCAGGGAAGGCCGCGTGTCCAGCTATCTCACGGCCTTGCGTCGCGCATCCTGAGGAAGCCCAGCACGCGCTGGGCCGTGCTCTGGGCGAGGTTGCGGAAGCTGTCGCGGGCCCGCTCGATGGCGGCTTCCGACTTGCCGAGGTCCTTGCGCAGCGAGATCAGCGCCGCCGTCGTCTCCCAGGACCAGCCGAGCCCGCGTGCGACGAGCAGCACGGCCTCGCGGTCGGAGCCGAGGATGATCTGCTCGGCCGCCGGCAGGCTGAGCTGCGCCAGGACGGCGAGCGCGCAGGTCGCATGCTCGGTCGCCCCGCTCTGGGCCAGGGCGCGCACCTTGGCCTCGTCGAGCTGGCCGGCCTCGTTCAGCTCCTTGATCTCCGTCAGGGCGGCGCTGATCGGGCCGAGCTCGCTAGGCATCTGACCGTCGGCGACGAGCGCTTCGGCGCCCCGCTCCACGGCGTCGTCGATCTCGTCGACCAGCGCCAGGGCGAGGCTCTCGTTGAGGCGCTTGCGGGCGGAGTTCTTGGCCGCCCGGATCAGTTGCTCGGACAATTCGGTGGGGATGTCGCGGCGCATGCCCAGCGTCGCCTGCAAGGCGTCGTCCTGCACCGCCCGCATCACCAGCACGCCCATGCCGTGCCGCGAGAAGCGCGCGGTCTGGTTGGAGGCGACGGCATGCGTCACCACGCGGCCGCCGCGCAGGATCAGGAAATCGGTGACGGGCTCGCCGAGATTGGGCCGTTCGGTGATGGCGAGCATATGGTCCCGGCCCTTCGCCGCCGAGATCGCGACCAGATCCTGGTCGCTGAGCCGCGGCGATTGAATGAGGACCGGACGCGCGACGGCGATTTCGTCGAGGGCGAGCTGGTGGATGACGCCGTTCGGCGCGTTCGGGATCGATGCCAGCCGCTCCGCCAGCTCGATGCGGGCATGGAGCTCGATGACGCGCGACAACCGCCCGATCACTACGTCGAAGACGCCGACCTGCTCTTCGTCCATGTGGATGGCGGTGGCGAGGAACAGATCCGTCAACCGGGCGAGGATCTCGGCACGCTCGTGGCCGGAGCCACGCTGTATCGTCGATTCCAGGTCTCGCAGCATCGTGCCGACCGCACTCATCCCGTGTCCTCGCGCAGGGTTTCACCGTGAAGGTGACACGCAAGGATGACCAACGGGTTAGCGGGAAAGGGCAAATCTCGGCCCTTCTGGCGCGGCCGCGGCCACGCTTGCATCTTGCCGCAAGGCGGACTACATAGCGGCCAACAGCTCTGGTATCGGTTAACGCCGGTGATCAAGAGCGGGCCGGCCGGCCCGCTCTTTTTTATTGGCCGCGACCCGCCAGGCAGACGGGACGGCCCGGGGCATGAACGAACCGACAAGCGAACCGACAGCATCATCCGCTCAGGAGCCGCGCCTCGTCGTCGAGAGCGGCGTGGCGGCGCGCGTTGCCATGATCATCGAGCCGGCGATCGTCGATCTCGGTTACCGGCTGGTGCGTGTGCGCGTGACCGCGCAGAATGGCTGCACCGTCCAGATCATGGCCGAGCGGCCGGATGGCTCGATGACGGTCGAGGGCTGCGAGGAAATCAGCCAGGCCGTCTCGCCGGTGCTGGATGTCGACGATCCCATCCAGGCGGCGTATTATCTCGAGGTCTCCTCGCCGGGGATCGACCGCCCGCTGGTGCGCGCGAGCGATTTCGAGCGCTGGGCCGGGCACCTCGCCAAGATCGACACGAGCGAGCTGGTCGCCAACCGCAAGCGTTTCCGCGGCATCCTGCGCGGGGTTTCCGGCACGGATGCGCTGCTGGCCCGCGACGATGCCAGGAGCGACGAGGAGCGCGACGTCGCCATCCCGATGCGATTGATCGCGGATGCGCGTCTCGTGCTGACCGACGCTTTGGTCACCGAGTCGCTGCGTCGCGGCAAATCGGGCCTGCCGCCCGAGATGCCGGCACCCGACGAAGTCGCCGGCCCGAAGAAGGGCCATGGAAAATCGCTCGGCCCGCGTCCGGGCAAGAAGCGCGGACCGGCTCCGCACGAAACAGATACGGAAGAGGAGTGAGCGCCATGGTGGTCGCCGCCAACAGGCTCGAATGGCTGCAGATCGCGGATGCGGTCGCCCGCGAGAAATCGATCGACCGGCAGATCGTGCTCGACGCGATGGAGGACGCGATCGCCCGTGCGGCCCGCTCGCGCTACGGCGCCGAGACCGACGTCCATGCCGAGATCAACACCAAGACCGGCGAACTGCGCCTCGCCCGCCATCTCCAGGTCGTCGAGACCGTCGAGAACCCGGCGATCGAGATCACCGTCGACGAGGCCAAGCGGCATAACCCGGCCGCCCAGGTCGGCGACGTCATCGCCGATCCGCTGCCGCCCTTCGATTTCGGCCGCATCGCCGCCCAGTCGGCCAAGCAGGTCATCGTCCAGAAGGTGCGCGAGGCCGAGCGCGACCGCCAGTACGACGAGTACAAGGATCGCATCGGCGAGATCGTCAACGGCGCGGTCAAGCGCGTCGAATACGGCAACGTCTTCGTCGATCTCGGCCGCGGCGAGGCGATCATCCGCCGTGACGAGATGATCCCGCGCGAGACCTTCAAGGTCGGCGACCGTGCCCGCGCCTATGTCTACGACGTGCGCCGCGAGCCGCGTGGCCCGCAGATCTTCCTGTCGCGCACCCATCCGCAGTTCATGGCCAAGCTCTTCGGCCAGGAAGTGCCGGAGATCTATGACGGCATCGTCGAGGTCAAGGCCGTCGCCCGCGATCCGGGCTCGCGCGCCAAGATCGCCGTGATCAGCCGCGATTCCTCGATCGACCCGGTCGGCGCCTGCGTCGGTATGCGCGGCTCGCGTGTCCAGGCCGTCGTCGGCGAACTCCAGGGCGAGAAGATCGACATCATCCCGTGGTCGCCTGATGTCGCGACCTTCGTCGTCAACGCGCTGCAGCCGGCGGAAGTCGCCAAGGTCGTGCTCGACGAGGAAGCCGACAAGATCGAGGTGGTGGTGCCCGACGAGCAGCTCTCGCTCGCCATCGGCCGCCGCGGCCAGAATGTCCGCCTCGCCTCGCAGCTCACCGGCTGGGACATCGACATCCTCACTGAAGCTGAGGAGTCGGAGCGCCGCCAGAAGGAATTCGTGCAGCGCACCGAGATCTTCATGAACGCGCTGAACGTCGACGAGACGGTCGGCCAGCTCCTGGCGTCCGAAGGCTTCCGCAATGTCGAGGAGCTCGCCTATGTCGAGCTCTCTGAGCTCGCCTCGATCGAGGGCTTCGACGAGGACACCGCCTCCGAGATTCAGAACCGGGCTTTGGAGCACCTCGCCGCCGTCGAGGCTGAATTCGACGAGAAGCGCCGTGCGCTTGGCGTCGAGGACGCCTTGCGCGAGGTCGAGGGCATCACCACCTCCATGATGGTGGCGCTCGGCGAGAACGACGTGAAGACCGTCGAGGATCTCGCGGGCTGCGCCACGGACGACCTCACCGGCTGGACCGAGCGCAAGGACGGTGAATCGACCCGTCATGCCGGCTATCTCGACGGCTTCGATCTCTCCCGGCAGGATGCGGAAGCCATCATCATGGCCGCACGCGTTCATGCGGGTTGGGTCGAGGCTCCGGCGGAGGAGCCCGAGGCAGAAGCCGACGAGGCCGCCGAAGCCTGAGCGGAGCGCCCGCGATGAAGGCGGCGACGCTGAAGGAAGGATCGGAGCGCAGTTGCGTCCTCACCCGTGCGGTGAAGGCGCCCGACGATCTGATCCGCTTCGTCGCCGGCCCTGACGGGACGTTGGTGCCGGATTTGCGGCGCAAGCTGCCCGGGCGCGGTGTCTGGGCGAGCCTCAGTCGCAAGGCCGTGACCGAGGCGATCCGGCGCAAGGCGTTCGAGCGCTCGTTGAAGACGAAGGTCGCGGTTCCCGCCGACCTTCCGGAGATGATCGACGCGCTGATGCTGCGGGACGTGCAGCAGGCGTTGTCGATGGCGAACAAGGCGGGCCTCGTCGTCGCCGGCTTCGGCAAGGTCGAGGCGCTGGTCGAAACCGGGCGCTGCCTCGCCGTCATCGCGGCGAGCGATGGCGCCGAGGACGGCAAGCGCAAGATCGGCCAGGCCATCCGGCGGGCCGAGGCGGCCCGCGAGAACGAGGGCCTCAAGGCCCGCAGACTGCCCGTCGTCGCGATTTTCACGGCGGCGGATTTGGAATTGGCGTTGGGGCGGGCACATGTGATACATGCCGCGCTTGCTCCGGGTCCGGCGGCGGAGGGTGTCCTCTCCCGCTGGCGTCGGCTCGTCCGGTACCGGACGGACGATACCGCCGCATCCGACCAGAATGAACCCGAAGACACGACCGAACCGGCAGGACCGAACGCGGAATGACCGATAGCAAGACCCCGGGCGACAAGACTCTCAGCGTCAACCCGCCCAAGACCCTGTCGTTGAAGCGACCTGTCGAGCAGAGCACTGTTCGGCAGAGCTTCTCGCATGGGCGCACGAAGCAGGTGGTCGTGGAGGTCAAGCGCCGCGTCCCGGGGCACGAGGTCAAGGAGCCCGTCCCGCCGCGTCCGCCGCAGCCGGCGCCGGCCCAGTCCGCCCCGCGCCCCGCCCCTCAGGCGCCCGCGCCGCAGCGTCCGGCCGGCAGCATGCTGCTGCGCACCCTCTCCGACGAGGAGAAGGATGCCCGCCAGCGCGCTCTGGCCGAGGCCCGCAGCTCCGAAGCGGAAGCTCGTCGCGCCGCCGAAGAGGAAGCCCGCCAGCGCGCCCAGGCCGCCGAGCGCGAACGCCAGGAACGCGAGGCCGCCCTGGCTCGCCAGCGCCAGGAAGAGGAGCGCCGCCGTCACGAGGACGAGCAGAAGCGCCGCGCCGAGACCGTCGTGCGCCAGCGCGACGAGCAGGTCGCCCGCCCGGCTTCGCCGCCACCCGCGCAGCAGCCGCGTGAGTCCGCCCCGTCGCCGGACCAAGCTCCGGCCCCCCAGCCGACCCAGTATTATGGCCGCCCGGCCCCGTCCGGCCCGCGCGAGTTCACGCCGCGTCCGCCGATGCGCGACACCGGCGCGCGCCCGCCGCGGCTGGATTCGCGTCCGCCGCGTTCTGATGCGCCCCGTGCGCCGCGCATGGATGCTTCGGCTCCGGCCGAGCCCGCGGTCGCCCGCCCCGTGCGCCAGGCTCCCTCGGCCAACACCACGCGCAATCGCTCTGATGATGTCGACGTCAAGGCCGCGTTCCGCCGTCCCGGCCTGGGTGCGGGGCCTGGCCGCGGTCCCGCTCCGGCGGCGCCCAAGACGCCCAAGGTCAGCAATGACCGGCCGCGCGGCCGCCTGACGCTGTCGACCGCGACCGGGAGCGAGGACGAGCGGACACGCTCGGTCGCCTCGTTCCGTCGCCGCGTGCAGCGCATGACCGGCCACCGCGCCTCCGACGCTCAGAAAGAGCGCGTGATGCGCGAGGTGATCATCCCCGAGACGATCACCATCCAGGAACTCGCGAACCGCATGACGGAACGCGGCGTCGACGTCATCCGCCTGCTGATGAAGCAGGGCGCGATGCACAAGATCACCGACGTGATCGACGCCGACACCGCTCAGCTCATCGCCGAGGAGATGGGCCACACGGTCAAGCGCGTCGCCGAATCCGACGTTGAGGAAGGCCTGTTCGATACGCCGGACACCGACGAGGCCCTGGAGGCCCGCCCGGCTGTCGTGACGATCATGGGCCATGTCGACCACGGCAAGACCTCGCTGCTCGACGCGATCCGCAAGACCAAGGTCGTCACCGGCGAGGCCGGCGGCATCACCCAGCATATCGGCGCCTATCAGGTGACGACGCCGCTCGGCAGCCAGGTGACCTTCATCGACACCCCCGGCCACGCCGCCTTCACGGCGATGCGCGCCCGCGGCGCCAAGGTGACGGATATCGTCGTCCTGGTCGTCGCGGCCGATGACGGCGTCATGCCGCAGACGGCCGAGGCCATCCATCACGCCAAGGCGGCCGGCGTGCCGCTGATCGTGGCGATCAACAAGGTCGACAAGGCCGACGCCAACCCCGATCGTGTCCGGGCCGAATTGCTGCAATACGAGATCCAGGTCGAGACGCTGGGCGGCGAGACCCTCGAGGTCGAGGTTTCCGCCAAGACCGGCCACAACCTCGACAAGCTGCTCGAGGCGATCGCGCTGCAGGCCGAGGTGCTCGATCTCAAGGCCAATCCCGACCGCGCTGCCGAAGGCACGGTCATCGAGGCCAAGCTCGATCGCGGCCGCGGCCCGGTCGCGACCGTCCTCGTCCAGCGCGGCACTTTGCGCACCGGCGACATCATCGTGGCGGGTGCCGAATGGGGCCGCGTTCGCGCCCTGATCGCCGACACCGGCGCGCAGGTGAAGGAGGCTCCGCCCTCCATGCCGGTCGAGGTGCTCGGCTTCAACGGCACGCCCGAGGCCGGCGACCGCGTCGCGGTGGTCGAGTCGGAAGCGCGTGCCCGCGAGGTCACCGAGTATCGCGAGCGTCAGCGCCGCGATCGTCTTGCGGCCCGTGGCGCTGCCTCCGGCGCTGGTCGCTCGCTCGCCGACATGATGCGCGATCTGAAGGAAGGCGCCGGCCGCAAGGAGTTCCCGCTCGTCGTCAAGGGCGACGTGCAGGGCTCGGTCGAGGCCATCGTCGGAGCGCTCGAGAAGGTCGGCAACGACGAGGTGCGGGCTCGCGTCCTGTCCTCGGGCGTCGGCGCCATCACCGAGTCGGACGTCACGCTCGCCCAGGCTTCGGGCGCGGTCGTGGTCGGCTTCAACGTCCGCGCGCACAAGGAAGCGCGCGAGGCGGCGGAGCGGGCCGGCGTCGAAATCCGCTACTACAACATCATCTATAACCTCATGGATGACGTGAAGGATGCGATGTCGGGCCTGCTGGCGCCGACCCTGCGCGAGACCATGCTCGGCAATGCGACGATCCTCGAGATCTTCAACGTCTCGAAGGTCGGCAAGATCGCCGGCTGCCGCGTTACCGACGGCACGATCGAGCGCGGCGCCAATGTCCGCCTGATCCGCGACAACGTCGTGGTCCACGAAGGCAAGCTCGCCCAGCTCAAGCGCTTCAAGGACGACGCCAAGGAAGTCGTGGCTGGCCAGGAATGCGGCATGTCCTTCGAGAACTACCAGGACATGCGCCCTGGCGACGTGATCGAGTGCTACCGCGTCGAGGAAATCAAGCGCACCCTCTGAGGCGGCGCTTCCTGAAACAGCGCGTCATGGCCGGGCTTGGTCCGGCCATCTCGTGACGAGAAGAGCGCGTCCAGCGCCTCATCTTTGAAGAGACGGTCGGGTCAGACCCGGCCGTGACGTTTGATCCGGTCCGATCCCGGAGAACGAGAACCATGGCCAAACCTGCAAAACCCTCCGGTCCGTCGCAGCGGCAATTGCGCGTCGGCGAGCTTATTCGCCATGCGCTGGCTGAGATGCTCGCGCGTGGCGACATCCATGACGATGTACTGGCGAAACACGTCATCACCGTTCCCGAAGTCCGTCTCTCGCCGGATCTCAAGCTCGCCACGGCCTACATCATGCCGCTCGGTGGGCAGGATGTTAAGCCGGTGCTCAAGGCGCTCGAAGCCAATAAGCGCTATATGCGCGGCGAGATCGCCCATCGCGTGAACCTGAAATACGCGCCGGATATCCGCTTCCGCGCCGATGAGAGCTTCGCCGAGGCCGAGCGCATCGACGCGCTGCTCGATACCGAGCAGGTGCGCCGCGACACGCTGGTGGAGCGCCTGAAGATCGACCAGGACCACGAAGACCAAGCCCCCGAAAACGACCGCCGTGACGATGACCGCTGAGAACCCATCCGAGATCGCCCCGGGCCAGGACGCCGCCCCGGTGCCGCGCCCGAAGAAGCGCGACGTCCATGGCTGGGTCGTCCTCGACAAGCCGGTCGGCATGACCTCGACCCATGCGGTCAGCGTCGTGAAGCGCGCCTTTTCGGCGAAGAAGGCCGGCCATGCCGGCACGCTCGATCCGCTCGCCTCAGGTCTGCTGCCGATCGCGCTGGGCGAGGCGACCAAGACGGTCCCCTTCGTGATGGATGGCCGCAAGGCCTATCAGTTCACCGTCGCCTGGGGCACGCAGACCAATACCGACGATACCGAGGGCAGCGTCATCGCCACCTCGGACAAGCGGCCGGACGAAGCCGCCATCGCGGCCCTGCTGCCGCGCTTCACCGGCACGATCATGCAGACGCCGCCGAAATTCTCGGCGATCAAGATCGCCGGC
This sequence comes from Allobosea sp. UNC402CLCol, assembly GCF_000745475.1. Classification (GTDB taxonomy): domain Bacteria; phylum Pseudomonadota; class Alphaproteobacteria; order Rhizobiales; family Beijerinckiaceae; genus Allobosea; species Allobosea spartocytisi. Next base: position 451,700 of record NZ_JQJJ01000013.1, on the reverse strand, counting down.
GAGCGCGCCTACGACCTCGCCCGCGATGGCGAGGATGTCGAGCTGCAGGCCCGCCCGGTCGAGATCGACGCACTCTCCATCGTCAGCCATGACGGCGCGACCACCACTTTCGAGGCCGAATGCGGCAAGGGCACCTATGTCCGCGCCATCGCTCGCGATCTCGGGCTCGCGCTGGGTTGCCTCGGCCATGTCGCGCATCTGCGCCGCACCCGCGTCGGCCCCTTCGCCGTGGCGGATGCAGCCGCCGTCGAGACCCTGCGCGAGAGCCCGGAGAGCGCAGCCGCGGCGCTGAAGCCGGTCAAGGCCGCGCTGACGCTAATTCCCGAGGTCGTGATCCATCGCGACGCCGCGACCCGCCTCAAGCGCGGCCAGAGCGCCCTGCTGCGTGGCGCCGGAGCGCCGATCGCGGCCGAGGCGGCCTATGCGACCTGCGCCGGCACGCTGATCGCGACCGGCTCGATCGACAACGGCGAGTTCGTCCCCCACCGCGTCTTCAATCTCTGAAGGCGGATGGGCGAAAGCCGCAGGAAGCAACGGTTCGGGGGCCTTGCCCAGGATGGCAGGCTCCTGTTCTGGCGCATCGGCTGCGTTTTCGGGGTCGTTGCCGTCATTCTCGCGACGGCCTGCTATTTCACCTACAGCCATAACCAGAAGCTGCTAGCGCGTGCCGAGCGCGCCTCAGGAACCGTAGTCGAACTCCGGCACGGCGGTGGGAACTCGACCTACCGCCCGGTCGTGAGCTTTCAGACGGCGCAGGGACAGGCCGTCACCTTCGTGACCTCATGGGGCACGAGCCCACCGGCCTATCGCAGGGGCGATCAGGTGATCGTGCTCTACGACGCAGCAACGCCGGACAAGGCCGAGATCGAGGGTTTTCTGTCCCTGTGGCTGGGAACCCTGATCCTTGCTGGCCTCGCCACGGTCTTCGGGTTGCTCTCGGCGACCCTGATGATCGTGGCCAAGCGCGGCTGACCGGCCTCAGGCCGCCCGCTTCAGCCCGTCCCGCGCCCAGATCTGGCCGAGCGCCGCGACCAGACGGTCGATATCCGCATCCGAATGGAAGGGCGAAGGCGTGATCCTGAGCCGTTCCGTGCCGCGCGGCACGGTCGGATAGTTGATCGGCTGGACATAGATGTCGAAGCGCGCCAGCAATTCGTCGCTGATCGCCTTGCAGGCCTTCGCCTCGCCGACCATCACCGGGACGATATGGCTGGGGTTCTCCAGATGCGGAATGCCGACTGCGTCGAGCTTGCGCCGCAGCGCCTGCACCCGGTCCTGCTGGCGCTCGCGCTCGGCCGGGCTCTCCTTGAGATGCGCGATCGCGGCGATCGCGCCGGCCGCCACCGCCGGCGGCAGCGAGCTCGAGAAGATGAAGCCGGAGGCGAAGCTGCGGATGAAGTCGCACAGCGCCGCGGAGCCGGCGACATAGCCGCCGATCACGCCATAGGCTTTCGCCAGCGTGCCCTGGATCAGGGTGAGCCGGTCGGTCAGCCCCTCGCGCTCCGAGACGCCGCCGCCACGCGGCCCGTAGAGCCCGACAGCATGGACCTCGTCGCAATAGGTCATGGCGCCGAACTCCTCGGCGATGTCGCAGAACTCCGCGATCGGCGCGATGTCGCCATCCATCGAATAGACCGACTCGAAGGCGATCAGCTTCGGCCTGCTCGGATCGAGCGCGGCGAGCTTGCGGCGCAGATCGGTCGGGTCGTTATGGGCGAAGATGTGCTTCTCGACGCGCGAATGCCGGATGCCCTCGATCATCGAGGCATGGTTCAGCGCGTCGGTCAGGACGATGCAGCCGGGGATGCGCGCGGCCAGCGTCGAGAGCGCGGCCCAGTTCGCCATATAGCCGGAATTGAAGATCAGCGCCGCTTCCTTGCCGTGGAGATCGGCAAGCTCGCGCTCCAGCAGGACATGGTAGTGGTTGGTGCCGCCGATATTGCGCGTGCCGCCGGCGCCGGCGCCCGAACCGTCGAGCGCCTGATGCATCGCGGCGAGCACCTTCGGATGCTGACCCATGCCGAGATAGTCGTTCGAGCACCAGACGGTGACGTCGCGCGGGCCGCTCTCGCCGTGATAGGTCGCGGTCGGAAAACGTCCGACCTGACGCTCCAGATCGGCGAAGACCCGGTAGCGGCCCTCGCGTCGCAGCCCGTCGAGCTCGCTGCGGAAGAAACTCTCGAAATCCATGGCCAGCCTCCTGCGGCGCGCCTCTCCTAGGCCTTTTGGGGTCGCGGCGGAATGGCGCGCGGTGTCGCGGCTGGAATCCTTCTATTTCGAACGTTCGGCCAGTTCCAGCAGCGTTTCGAGCAGGACCTTGATGGCGGTGCCGGCATCGGCCTCGGTCATGTTCTCGCGCGGCGAGTGGCTGATGCCCTTCTCATTGCGCACGAACAGCATGGCGACCGGAGCGATCGCCGCCATCGCCATCGCGTCATGTCCCGCGCCGGAGGGCAGTCGCCGGGCGGAGAGGTTGCTGCCGGCCCGCGCCATGCCGGCGGCGAAAGCGTCCTGCAGCTGCGGGTCCATCGGGACGGCCTCGGCTTTCGCATAGGGCACGATCTCCAGCCCGACGCCGCGCCGCGCCGCGATGGCGCCGAAGCGGTTGCGGATCGCCGCCTCCATCGCGGCCAGCGTCTCGTTCCGGGGCGCACGGTAGTCGATGGTGAATTCGGCGGCGCCGGGCACGACATTGGTCGCGCCGGGCTCGGGGCTGAGCACGCCGACCGTGCCGACGGCGAGCTCATGCGCCGCGGCGATCTCTTCCAGCGCCAGCGCCATCTCGGCGGCGGCGGTCAGGGCATCCTTGCGCAGGGCCATCGGCACGGTGCCGGCATGCCCTGCCTCGCCGGTGACGCGCACGCGCGCCCGGCTCTGGGCGTTGATGGCGGTGACGATGCCGACGGGCTCGTTCTCGGCCTCCAGCACCGGCCCCTGCTCGATATGCACTTCGAGATAGGCCTGTACCGTGCCAGGCTTGCGCGCGAGCGCGGCGATGCCGGCCGGATTGCCGCCGAAGGCGACGAGCGCGTCGGAGAGCCTCACGCCCTCGCTGTCGCGCGCCTCGAGCCAGGCCGGATCGTAATGACCGGCCAGCGCCTCGGAGGTGGAGAGATGCGTCGGAAAGCGGACATTCTCCTCATCGCCGAAGGCGACGACCTCGATCGGGAAGGGCAGGCCGATCCCGGCATCGCGCAGCGCCTGCGCCGCGAGGATGCCGGCGACGACGCCGAGATTGCCGTCGAAGCGCCCGCCATCCTTCACCGTATCGATATGGGAGCCGATCAGCACGGCGGGCGCGCCCGGCACCGTGCCCTCGCGCCGGCCCTGCACCGAGCCGGCCGCGTCGATGAAGGCGGAAAGCCCCGCCACCTCCATCGCGCCCTTGACCCATTCGGCCGCCTGCCTGTGCGCCGGCGAGAGATAGAGCCGCGTCAGCTTGCCCGGCTCGTCGGAGAAGCGGTTCAGGCCGGAAAGCGCGGCGAAGGCACGGGCGCCGAGGACGGCGGCGGAGGGAAGCGTCTGCGTCATGGGCGCCAGGTCATAAGTCCGTCGATCGTGAGCCCAGACCCTAGAGCAGGAGGCCGGAAAGCGGGAACCGCTTTTTGGCAAAGCTGCTTCTCCGGTATGTCGATGCCGTGCAGAGCGTCATTCTCGGGCTTGCCCCGAGAATCGCGAGCCGCATAGGACGCTCTTCGGTCCTGAGATGCTCGGGTCAAGCCCGAGCATGACGGCGTGGTTCTCGCGAAGCGAAGCGAGCTTCAATACGTCGCCCGTCCGCCGGAGAGGTCGAAGACGCCGGCCGTGGTGAAGCTGTTCTCGGCCGAGGCGAGGAAGGCGACCATGGAGGCGACCTCCTCCGGCAGCAGGAAGCGCCCGCGTGGAATCTTCGCGAGCATGTAGCCGATATGCTCGTCGCTCATCTGGTCGAAGATGCGCGTGCGCGCCGCCGCAGGCGTGATGCAGTTCACGGCGATGTCCTTGTCGGCGAGTTCCTTGCCGAGCGACTTGGTCAGCGCGATCACCGCCGCCTTCGATGCCGAATAGGCCGAGGCGTTGGGGTTGCCTTCCTTGCCTGCGATCGAGGCGACGAGGACGATGCGCCCATAATTGCGCTTGATCATGCCCGGGATCACGGAACGGCAGCAATGCAGCGTGCCGTCGAGGTTGAGCCGCATCACCCGCGCCCAGTCCTCGAGCGGATAATCCCAGGTCTTGTGGTTCGGCCCGGCGATCCCGGCGCTGGTGACGAGGATGTCGACGCTGCCATGTCTGGCTTCGAGCGCATCGCTCGCGGCCTGGACGGCGTCGGCGTCGGTGACATCGACCGCGCTGCCCGTCGCGCCATGGCCGATTTCGGCGGCGGTCTTCGCGGCGAGGCCGCCATCGACATCCCAGATCGCGACGGTCGCACCGCTTGCGGCGAAACGCTCGGCCACGGCGCGGCCGATCCCCTGCGCGCCTCCCGTCACGATGGCGACGCGCTTCCTTAAATCGATTTGGTTCATTCGCTCAGCCTCCCCGGATTCGTTGCCAGCCAGCCTAGCGAGCGAGGGAGCGGCGAGCCAGAGCCAAGCTGCAGGCTTGCAGCCGTCGCGTGGCCGCTATGCAATCTGTTAATCATTCACCTCGTTTTGCCGCAGTTGAAACTGCCCGTCCGACGTTCCGAAACGGTACGACAGAGGTCTGTTCGTCCCACCCTGCAACAGATGCGGCCGGCGCCGACGCAACGGAAGCGACAGTCTTGTAGGCTTTCGTCTCGGTTCGGAACAAGTCATTGGTTTTGCTGCGGGATCGCCGTTAGTTCTTTCTCCGGGATTGCGTGAAGGCGGCGTTCACCTTTCGCTTGACTTCGCCTTGACCTGAGTGCTGGTTCCGCCTTCACATCCCGTCATCATGAGCCTGCCTCAGTTCTCAGGATCGAAAACGACCGTGCCTGCAGCGCTTTCTATGCCCCTCGCGAACGAGGCCGAGCCCCGCCGGCGCCAAGGCTATGGCAAGCGCGATATCGGCGGCATCGGCATCGCCGTGGTGACCCGCGATACCGCGATCGCCGAGCTGCGCGAGGCCATCGTCGAAGGCGGCCATGTCAAGCTCGCCTTCTGCAACGCCAATCTCGTCAATGTCGCCGCCGGCGACCTGGCTCTGCAGCGCAGCCTTTCGACCTTTCTCGTCCTCGCGGACGGCATCGGCGTCGATCTCGGGAGCTCGCTGCTCTACGGCAAGCCTTTCCCGGCCAATCTGAACGGCACGGATTTCCTCCCGGCCTTCTTCGGTGCGCAGTTGCGGCCGCTTCGCGTGTCCTTGCTCGGCGGCCGCCCCGGCGTGGCCGACCGCGCGGTCGAGAATCTGGCCCGGCGCTATCCGCAGCATCGCTTCAAGGTGGTCTCGCATGGCTACTACGCCCCGGAGGAGGAAGCGCGGCTGCTCGACGGGCTCAAGGCCGAGCGGCCAGATCTGCTGCTGGTCGCGATGGGCAACCCGATGCAGGAGCGCTTCATCGCCGAGAAGCTGAGCACCCAGCATTGCGCGGTCGCCGCCGGCGTGGGGGCTCTGTTCGATTTCTTCGCGGGCGAGGTGCAGCGTGCCCCGGAGGCGATCCGCAAGGCGCGCCTCGAATGGATCTACCGGCTCTGGCTCGAGCCGAGCCGGCTCTGGCGCCGCTATGTGCTCGGCAATCCGGCCTTCCTGATGCGGGTGGCGCGGCAATATCTCGCTAGCGGCCGGCAGGCCGGCTGACGCCCGTGACCTTCAGCTATGCCCTGGCGACGCCGAGCTACAGGGGCGACGTCGATCGTTGCCGCCTGCTCTGCGCCAGCATCGATCGCTTCGTCACCGGTCATGGCGTCCACTACCTCCTGGTCGAGGATCGCGACGTTCCGCTGTTTCGCGACCTCGAAGGACCGAAGCGGCGCATCCTCCCTGAATCGCAGCTCCTGCCGTCCTGGCTGAAGCCCAGGCCGGACCCGCTGAGCCTCGGCCGGCGTCGGGTCTGGACCGGCATGCGCGCGCTGGCGCGGGGCCTCCCGCCGCTGCGCGGCTGGCACGCCCAGCAACTGCGCAAATTCGCGGTCGCCACGGTCGCCGGGGAGGACGTCATCCTCTTCGCCGATTCCGACATGCTGTTCCTGCGGCCCTTCGATCTCGCCGATCTCGAGCGGGACGGCGCCGTCAGGCTCTATCGCAAGCCCGCGGCGATCGCGGCCGATATGGCGCGCCATCGGCCCTGGTGCGAGAACGCCTCGTCTCTGCTCGGGCTCGGCGCGCCGTCCTATCCGGGGCCGGACTACATCAACAACATGGTGAGCTGGCGCCGCGACCACGTACTCGGACTGCTCGCGCATATTGAGAAGATGAGCGGCCGCGACTGGGTCTCCGCCATCGCGCGGGACCGGCAATTCTCCGAATACATGATCTACGGCTACTACGTCGAACGCGTCCTCGGGCTCGAGGCCGCGCGGCACTGGCCCGATCCGCGCGAGCTCTGCAAGGTCTACTGGTTCCCCGAGGATGTCGCCGGTCTCGACCTGCTGAAGACCTTCGAGGAGGTGCTGGAGCCCTGGCAGGTCGCGGTCGGCGTGCAGTCCTTCATCGGCCAGCCGCTCGACAAGGTCCGGGCGCTGTTCGAGAGGCAGGCCTCGCCCTGAGGCTCAACGCTGCTTGTAGCCGCCGCGCGCCAGCAGCCGGTAGGTGAAGCTCGCGGAGACCAGATAGACCAGCCCGAAGACGAGGTTCATCCAGCTCGCCCAGGCCTCGCCTGCGGCGAAGCGGGTCATCACCAGCGAGATCAGCCCTGCCTTCAGCGCGGTCAGCAGGCACAGCAGCACAATGCGCGAGCCGGTGCGCTCGCGCGCATAGAGCAGCTCGGCATGGTATTCGACGAGGTTGCGGAAGGCCGGCACCAGCAGCATCGGCGCGAAGAGATAAGCGGCTTCCGAGACATTGCGGCCGAGCAGCCCCGGAAAAGGCTTCAGTGCGACGATGACGGCGACGAGGCCGGCGATCGAGACCAGCGCGATGCCGGTCTCGAAGGCGGCGAGGCGCCGCCCTCCGCCGAGCCCGCGATCCTGCATGATCTTCTGCACCAGCATCTGGTTGAAGCTGCGCACCGGCATGGCGGTGAGGTCGATCACCCGGAGCGCGATGGCGTAGAGCCCCGCGGTCCGCTCGCCCGCCAGGCCGAGCACCAGGAGCTTGTCCAGCTCCGACTGGACGTAGAAGACGATGTCGGCCGCCCCGGCGAAGACGGCATCCGCCATGCGCCGCGGATAGAGCGCCCGCACGAAGCGCCAGCGCGCCGGCGGCAGGAAGGCGGCGAGCGCGACGACGAGGCTCAGGAAGGTGGCGGCCAGATAAGCGCCGGCCCAGATCTCGAGGCTGCGATGGCCGAAGGCGATGAAGAGCAGCGCGGCCAGCGTCCGCAGCGACGAGCCGATGATCACGAGCAGCGCCGCCTGCCGGAAGCGCCTGAGCCCGTTATTGACGATGGCGACGACCTCGACCGGCCGCCAGCACAGCACCTCCGCCACGATGATCAGGGCGAAGGGCAGCCCAGCCAGCCGGTCGGCGAAGAGCAGCCAGTAGGCGCCGGCCGAGATGGCGGCGATCAGCGGCAGCGAGGCGAGGCTCAAGCCCGCGAAGCCCGCCAGATAGGCGCCGAGCAGGCGCGGCTTGACGGTCGCCACCCGGTAGAGCGGCGAGACGAAACCGAAGGCGAGCAGGCGCGAGAGGATGAGCCCGGTCGAGGAGGCTGTGGCGAAAAGGCCGAACTCGCCCAAGGTCAACGTATTCGCAACGATAAGGAAGTAGACAAGGGAGATGACGAGCCGGCCGGCCGAGCCGCTCAGGATGGTGAGATAGGAGAGGGTGGTGGCACGGCTCGGTAACATGGACGGTACTCGGGGACGCTGGCCCGGCCGATGCCTGCCATCGCGCGGATGATGGAATTCACTTAGCCGAGAGGCGTTGAGCGACCCTAAACGAAACGGAAGCGCACCAACTTCATGCAGGAAGCCGAACCGGACCGGGACGATCTCGCGCTCACGCGCCGCGCTGCGCTGCGTGCGGGCGCCGTTTCCGCGGCCGTCGCCATGCTCGGCTCCGCCCCGGGGCAGGCGGCCGCGCGCCCGATTGCCATGGGTTCGGCCGCGGAGATCGGCGCTTTCCGAAGCGATCCGCGCTATCGCGAGGCGCTGAAGCGCTATTGCGACGTCGTCGTGCCCATGAACGACCTGAAATGGGAGGCGCTGCGCCATGACCGCGCGCGCTTCGATTTTTCCGGTGCCGACGAGCTCGTCGCCTTCGCCGAGGCCAACCGCAAGGCGCTGCGCGGCCACACCCTGCTCTGGGGCGAGGCCCTGCCCCCCTGGGTCAAGGAGATGAAGACCCGCGCCGAGGCCGAGCGCGAGCTCGTCAACCACATCGAGGTGGTGGTCGACCACTACAAGGGCCGCATCGCAACCTGGGACGTGGTGAACGAGGTCATCAAATACGATCCCACCTCCGGCGGCCCCTGGCGCGACACGGTCTGGCAGCGCCTGCTCGGGCCGGAGCATGTCGAGATCGCCTTCCGCACGGCCGCCCGCACCGATCCGAAGGCGCGCCTCGTGCTCAACGATTTCCATTTCGAGGAGCGGGACCCCGGCGCCGCCGCCCGCCGCAAGGTCGCGCTCGACATCTGCCGACGCCTCAAGGACAAGGGCATCCCGATCCATGGCGTCGGCATGCAGGCGCATCTCTATGCCGAGAAGCAGATCGATACCGACGGGTTGCAGCGCTTCATGCGCGATCTCGACGGGCTCGGCCTCGATGTCGAGATCACCGAACTCGACGTGATCGACTGGAAGATGCCGGCCGATGCCGCGCTCCGCGACAAGCATTCCGCGGCGCTGGTCTCGACCTTCCTGAATGCCGTCGTTTCCGCGAAGCGGCCGAAGGCGATCGTCACCTGGGGGTTGACCGATCGCTATTCCTGGGTGGGCGAGACCTTCCCGCGCAAGGACGACGCCAAGGCGAGGCCCCTGCCGCTCGATGCGGATTACCGGCCGAAGCCAATGATGGCAGTGCTCGAGCGCTATCGGCGCGGCACGGGGTGAGTTCGGAAAGTGAAGCGTAGCGTCATGTTCACCACCGAAACGGCCGACAAGGATCGACTGGAAGGAGCCGATCGCGACGCTCCGCCGGAAACGGCGCGCCCGGTCGAGATCGGCCGCCTCGCCGATCCGCTCTGGATCGTCGCGACGCTCTGGCGCCGCAAGGGGCTGATCCTGATCTGCGCGCTCGTCGGCTTCGGCCTTGCCGTCCTGGCGAGCCTGCTGATCGCGCCGAAATACACCTCGACGGCGCAGCTCTTCATCGACCCGCGCGATCTGCGCGTGCTCCAGAACGACGTCTCCCCGAACACCGTCGGCAGCGACCCGACCTCGATTCTCAGCTATCTCGAAAGCCAGGCACGCGTCATCGCGTCGGACAGCATCAAGTCGCGGGTGATCGAGAAGCTCGGGCTCGACAAGGATCCCGATTATGGCGGCCCGGCCCGTGGTGGCCTCCTCTCCGGCCTGTTCGGCCCCGACAAGGCGACGACCGATCGCAACGCCATGCTCTATGCGCTGGCCGCGCTCGACAAGAGCGTCGCCGTGCGTCGCGGCGAGCGCACCTTCGTCATCGACATCTCCGCCACGGCCGGCGACCCGGACAAGGCCGCGCAGATCGCCAATGCCCTCGCCGAAGCCTATCTGGAGGACCAGGCGCAGGTCCGCGTCGATGCAGCCCGGCGCGCCACGTCTGCCCTGACCGCGCGGCTCGAGGAATTGCGCGGCCGCCTGCGCGTCGCCGAGGACAAGGCCGAGGCCTACAAGGAAGCCCACAACATCGTCGGGCTCGGCAGCAACAAGTCGCTGAGCGAGGAACAGCTCTCGCTCAACGCCACCCAGCTCGTCGCCGCCCGCCAGCGCACCACCGAGGCCAAGGCGAAATACGACCAGATCACCGCGACCCGCGCCTCCAACGTCGAGGCTGGCGCGATCCCGGAGGCCGTCGCCTCCAACACGATGACGGCGCTGCGCGCCCAGCTCGGCGCGGCACTCAGCAAGGAGGCCGATCTCGTCGCCTCGCTCGGCGCGCGCCATCCGGCCCTGACGGCCGCCCGCGCCCAGGTGACCGATTCCCGCCGCCAGATCGCCGACGAGCTCAGCCGCATCGCCCGCGCTGCCAAGGCGGAATATGACCGCGCCGCCGAGGCCGAGCGCCAGCTCTCGCGCCGCGTCGACCAGCTCACCACGGCGCAATACGCCGCCGGCCGCGCCTCGGTCGAATTGCGCGAGCTCGAACGCGAGGTCGAATCCTCCCGCGCGATCTACGACGCCTTCCTGAAGCGAGCCCGCGAAACCGGGGAGCTCGGCGGCATCGACACGACCAATGCCCGCGTCATCAGCCCGGCCATGCCGCCGCTGGAGAAGAGCGGCGTCAGCCGCCGCAGCATTGCGCTACTCGGCGCTTTCGGCGGCGGCGGCGCGGGAGCGTTGCTGGCGCTGGCTCTCGCATTGTTCGCGGTGCCCCGCCCGGTGCCGGAGGAGAAGGCCCCGTCGGCCCGCAGACCCCTCTGGCGGCGCAAGCCGCGCCCGGTCGAGCCTGAAGCCGAGGAGCCGGCACCGCCTGCCACGGCCCAACCGGCACCGCCGTCCGAAGCCGTGATTCTGGCACCTCCTCCGCCTCCGCAGCCGCAGCCGGTCGCGGCACCCGTGCCCGAGCCGCCCGAACCCGCTTCGCCGCCGGTGAGCACCGCCGCTGTCCAGACGCCTCCCCCGGCCGGCGACAAGGCGGGCTGGCGCCGCCTCATCGCGATTCCGGGCGGTCAGCCGGACCGGAAGCCGGAAAAGCCGTCGCCGCCGCTGGTCCTGACGCCGCTCGGCAAGATTCCGGCGGTGCGTAACCGGCGCTGGCGCCGCGAGCTCGAGGCCGCGCGCTCGGTCTTCCAGGCCAAGGCGCATCTCGTCGATGTCATCGACAAGCCGCAGGCGAGCTTTGCCATGGCCGTCGCCGCTGTCAGGGCCGAACTGGTTCATGGCGCCGGCGACAATCCGCGCCGGCGCATCCTGGTGCTCGGCCTGCAGCCGCAGGTGGGCGCGACGACGCTCGCCCTCAATCTCGCGCTCGATGCCGCTCTGGCCGGCCAGCCGGCGCTGCTCGTCGATGCCGCCGACGGCGCTCTCGCCCTGACGCGGATCTTCGCGCCCGATGCGTCGGCCGGTCTGGAAGAGGTGATCGGCGGCAGCCGCACGCTTGCCCGCGCGATCCTGAAGGATGAAGGCAGCGATCTCGCCTTCCTGCCGCGCTCGAACCGGCCGGGCCTGCCCGCGACGGGCTCGCTGGAAAACGGCCTATTCGGCGCAGCGCAGCGTTTCGGACCGGTCATCGTCGATGCCACGGCCGGCAGCGCGCTGGCGCGGCGCTTTGCCGAGGTGGTGGACGACATCCTCGTAGTCTCACGCCAGGCCAAGCTGTCGGATGCCGATATCGAGCGCCTGAAGGCGCAGCTCGGCGTCAACGCCAACAAGCTGCGCGGCCTCGTCGTGAACGAGAGCTGAGGCGGCACCTGCTGGCGGCCCGGAGCCGGTTCGGACTCCCCAGGCCCTCATCCAGAGCATGCTGATTTTGTACGGAACCACGCGGTCATCCCGGGCTTGACCCCGCTCGACCGGCCTCAGTTCTTCTCCGGCTTGCGATACTGCTCGTTGGCGACGCCGAATTCCGACATCAGCCGGCCGAGCGCGACCTGGGTGTGGTAGAGCCCGATCGTTCCCGAGCGGCTCTTCAAGCCGAGTGCGATGCCGCGCGGCACGGAAGCGGCGAGCAGCGCGAGCGATTTCGCCAGCACCTTGAGCCGGCCCGCGGGGCCTGGATTCTGCCGCCGCGCGATCGTGGCCGAGATCGCGCCGTTGCGCAGGCCGCGCGCGGCGATCCAGCCGAATTCGGTGCGGCGCTGCGGCATCGTCTCGCGCTGCGCCGCCTCCTGCACCCACCAGAAGCGGAATCCGGCAGCCCTGGCGCGGGTGAAGAAATCCGTGTCGCCGCCGCCGGTGAAGTCGAAGCTCTCGTCGAGGAAGGGGAAGCCCAGCCGTTCCAGCACCTCCCGCCGGATCAGGTAGTTCGCGCTCGAATAGAGCATCGGCACCGGGCCGGAGGCCGCATAATGCGAGCGGAAGACCGGATGCGCCGCGAGCCAGGCCCGCGAGCGGTCGGCGAAGACCGGTGCCACCGAGCCGCCGAAGAGCTCGGCCGGGGTGGTCGCCGCCGCCTTGAGGAAGGCGTCGAGCCAGCCGGGCTCGGCCTCCTCGTCGTCGTCGATCCCCAGCACCTGCTGCAGGGCCGGAAAGCGTGTCAGCGCGCAGCGCCAGGCGGCGTTATAGGCCTTGCAGTTGCCCTGGCGCGGCTCGACGATGACGAGGCCCTTGAACAGCCTGGCTTCGAGCAGGGTCTTCGCGCGCTGCGCGCCGGCCTGTTCCTGGCCCTCGTTCTCGACGACGATCACCGCGAAATCATGCCCGCCGGTCTGCGCCGCCAGCGAGCGCAAGGTCGCCTCCAGCATGTCGGGGCGCCTGAAGGTCGGCACGCAGACGACGCTCGCAACGCCGGCCAGCATCTCGGGCGGCGATTGCGCCACCACGCCGAAGCTCTCGGGCGTCGCGAAGCGCAGCGGCGAGGCATCGCCCCGCGCGCCGGCATCGGTCTGTTTTGTCGATTCAGCCGCAACCATGGCGAACCTCATAGATCCGACCGGCTTAAGGTTCGGTGTTCGCAAAGCGCGATCCACCGGCCTTTTCCGGCAAAGCCTCGTTGAGCATAGCAGACGGGGCGGCTTGACCTGCCGCGGCAATCGGCCGACTGAAAGACATCTTGCCGCGGACCCGCTTTCCTTGCGCCTCGCCTTTCTGACTTCGCTCATTCCGGTTGCCCGGCCGGATACGGGTTTTGAGATCGCCAATGCCGCGATCCTCTCGGCGCTGCGCGCCGCCGGCCATGACGTGACGGCCATCGGCTTCACGCGCCATGGCGAAACGCCGGCCGATCCCGAGCAGGCCGTTGTCGTGGCCGAGATCGACATCGAGAATGCGGTCGCCTCGACCGGGCGGCAACTGCGCTGGATCGCGGCCGCTTTTCGCTTCGGCCTGCCGGTCGCCTGCGCCAAGCTGAGGCTCGCGGGCGCCGGCCGGCTGGTCGAGGCGGTGCGGGCGCAGGGACCCTTCGATGCGCTCATCCTCAACTCGGTGATGCTGCCCGGCGCTTTCCCGGAACTGCTGGAGATCGCGCCCTGCGTGCTGGTCGAGCACAATATCGAGCACGCCTCGGCCCGGCAGAATGCCGAAAACGCCGGCAATGTCCTGCTCCGCCGGCTCTTCGCCCGCGAGGCCCGGCTGCTGGAGGCCATCGAACGCCGGCTCTGGCGGCAGTCGCGCTTCGTCTGGACCCTTGCCGAGGAGGATCGGCGGGCGATGGGCGCGGAGGCCCGGGACAAGTCCGCCGTGTTGCCTCTGGTCTCCGGCACGGCGCCGCCCGCGATCGTGGCGGGGCAGGACGCGCCTGCGAGCTTCGATATCGGGCTGATCGGCACCTGGACCTGGCTGCCGAACCGGGTCGGCCTCGAATGGTTCCTGCAGGAGGTCTGCCCGCTGCTGCCGGACGATCTGCGGATCGCTGTCGCCGGCCGCGTCCCCTCCGAGCTGCGCATGCCGCTCAATGTCACGCTGGTCGGCCGCGTCCCGGCCGCCGACGCGTTCCTGCGCTCCTGCCGCATCGTGGCGCTGTCGAGCCGGGCCGGCACGGGCGTGCAGCTCAAGACCATCGAGGCGATGCAGCTCGGCCTGCCGGCCGTCGCCACCACCTTGTCCGGTCGCGGCTTCACCGAATTGCCGGCTAACTTCACGCTGGCCGACGGCGCGCCGGACTTCGCCCGCGCGCTCGCGGAGCGGCTGGCCGTGATCAGGGCCGGCGACGCGCAGCGCATCGATGGCGAGGCTTTCCTGACGCGCCAGCGGGCGGCGCTCGCCGCCGGCCTCGCGCAAGGCCTCGCCGCCGCGGCGCGTTGAGGTCCATCCGCCGATTTGCCTCCAGCGACCGTCCGGGGCTATGAATCGGCGCACGCCTGCCAGCGTGCGCGGACCATCGCCCAGCCCGAGGCCGGCCCATGCGCATCGAAAACGATCCCAAGCTCGACTTCCGCGACGTGCTGATCCGTCCCAAGCGCTCGACGCTGGGCAGCCGCGCCCATGTCGATGTCGAACGCAGTTTCCGCTTCCCGCACACAGGCGCGGAATGGAAGGGCTTCCCGCTGATCGCGGCCAATATGGATGTGGTCGGCACCATGGCAATGGCGCGGGCGCTGCGGAAGCACGGCGCCATGGTCGCCCTGCACAAACACTACGATGCCGAGGCCCTGATCGCCTTCTTCCGCGAACCTGAATCGGCCAATGCCTTCTATTCGCTCGGCACCACCGAGGCCGATCACGACAAGCTCAAGGCCGTCCACGCCCAGTCGCCGATCTCCAAGATCTGCCTGGACGTCGCCAATGGCTATACGGAGAAATTCGTCGATACGGTCAAGGCGACGCGCGCTGCCTTCCCTGACGCGGCGATCATGGCCGGCAACGTCGTCACCGGCGACATGACCGAGGCGCTGATCCTGGCCGGCGCCGACATCGTCAAGGTCGGCATCGGGCCGGGCTCGGTCTGCACCACCCGCAAGATGACCGGCGTCGGCTATCCGCAGCTCTCGGCCATCATCGAATGCGCCGATGCGGCCCATGGGCTGAAAGGCCTGGTCTGCGGCGATGGCGGCCTGACCGTGCCGGGCGATGTCGCCAAGGCTTATGGCGGCGGCGCCGATTTCGTGATGATGGGCGGCATGCTCGCCGGCCATGACGAATGCGAGGGCGAGATCCGCTACGAGGAGCGCGACGGCGAGAAGGTGCCGGTCGCGATGGTCTTCTACGGCATGTCCTCCGACACGGCGATGCACAAATATTCCGGCGGCGTCGCCAAATACCGGGCGTCCGAGGGCAAGACCGTCGAGGTGCCCTATCGTGGCCCGGTCGAGGGCACGATGCAGGAGATCATGGGCGGGGTGCGCTCGGCGATGACCTATATCGGGGCGGTCTATCTGAAGGAGATGTCGAAGCGCACCACCTTCATCATGGTCGGCGCCCAGCTCAACACGGTGTTCGGCAACTGACTGACGCCTCCCGGCAGGAATGCTCACTTCGTCGGGTACCGCTTGCGGTCCATCTGTTGCATAGTCCCGGCCTCAATGCAGAAAGCCGCTCACGGCTTCGGGGAGACGATATGACGATCAGGATTTTGGGTGCGGCTGCCTTTCTCGCCGCCGGGGTTTCGCTGGCGAGCGCTCAGCAGCTGGCGCCGAGCCCCACACTCGATGCCGTGAAGGCGCGCGGCAATCTCGAATGCGGCGTGCATCTCGGCCTGCCGGGCTTCTCCTTCGCCAATGACAAGGGCGAGTGGACCGGCCTCGACGTGGATTATTGCCGCTCGCTCGCGGCCGCCATCCTGGGCGACGCGACCAAGGTCAAGTTCACGCCGACCTCGGTGCAGCAGCGCTGGCCGATCCTGCAATCGGGCCAGGTCGACGTGCTCGCGCGCAACTCGACCATCACCTTCTCGCGCAACGCCACGCTCGGCCTGAATTTCCAGGGCATCAATTTCTATGAGGGCCAGACCTTCATCGTCCGCAAATCGGCGAATGTGAAGGAGGCCGAGGGCCTCGACGGCGCCTCGGTCTGCGTCGCCGCCGGCTCGACCGAGGAGAAGAACGCCGCCGATTGGTTCCGCGAGCGCAACCTCAAGGTCACCATCACCAATTTCCAGAAGAACGACGACGCCATCGCCGCCTATGACGCCGGGCGCTGCGACGCCTACACCGCCGGTGTCGGCGCGCTCGCCGGCCAGCGCATCAAGCTCAAGGTCCCCGACGATCACATCATCCTGACCAAGCCGATCTCGAACGACCCGCAGGGGCCGGTGACGCGCTGGGGCGACGAGCGCTGGCAGCTCATCGTGCGCTGGGTGCTGAACGGCACCATCGCGGCCGAAGCGCTCGGCGTCACCTCCAAGAACGTCGACGAGATGAAGGCGAGCTCGAAGAATTCCGAGGTCCGCCGCCTGCTCGGCGCCGAGGGCGGCTTCGGCGAGATGATGGGGCTCCCGAACGACTGGATGTACAACGCCATCAAGCAGGTCGGGAATTACGGCGAGAGCTATGAGCGCACCGTCGGCATGGGGTCGCCGCTGAAGCTCGAGCGCGGCCAGAACCAGCTCTGGACCAAGGGCGGCCTGCTGTTCACCCCGCCCTTCCAGTGAGAGCGGACGCCTAGCGACCCCGCCAGCGCGTCATCCCGGACAAGCGGCGTCAGCCGCGCCGATCCGGGACCCATGCCAGAGCGCCAAGCACCACAGAGGTGCTTGGCGCTCGACGTTCAACTGAATGGCGTGTTTGGGACAGCAAAACCTATGTGATTTGGATATTTGGGCATGATCAGCCGAATACCGAATTCAACTGAAATCGCACGGATCAACAGTGAGCATCTCCTAACCACGGGGCTCAAACCGGCCGACCTGTTGTTCGTGTTTGGAACGCGCGACGGCGTTAAAGAGCGCATCGATGCTGCTTATCATCTTTGGCGTGATGGATATTGCCGTTGGCTCATCGTCAGTGGCGGCCTTACGCCAGGCTCCGACATGACCGAGTGTCAAATTATCAAGGCGGGGCTTGTGTCGCTCGGGGTGCCTGCTGCTTCGATCCTTGAGGAGCACAAGGCGACAAACACTGGTGAGAACGTCATATTCTCATTGCCGATCATTGCCGAACACCTCGGCCTCGACAATATCCGCACTGTAATTTGCCTTGGCAATCTCTGGACTTCGCGCCGATATCCGATGACACTTCATCGCCACTGGCGGGAGCCTGAAAAAATGCTCGTTGTCGTAAATCACTACGAAACACCCAATGCGCTCTGGCATACTGACCCGGAACTTTGTGCGCGGGTGCTCAGCGAATGGGATAAAATACAACCCTACCTAGCTAAGGATTTTATTGCCGAATGGCCGTGATAAGAGGTTAGTTTTTGTATTTATAAGTATTCCTGTCGGATAAATTTTCGAGTTTAACCCCGGCTATTGTTAAATATCAGGATCTAGACTTCTTGACCAAAGCCCTCTCCCTCATCAACGACAAGCGCGTCCGCGACTGGCTCTATCAGATCGTCGTCGTGGTCCTGCTCGTCGGCCTGACCATCTTCTTCGTGCGCAACGCCTCGGAGAACATGGTCAAGGCCGGCATCGCCTCGGGCTTCGGCTTCCTCTGGCGCACCTCTGGCATCGAGGTGCCCTTCGTCCTCACCGGCTACACCCAAGCCGACAACATCCTCGGCCTGTTCTGGGTCGGCGTCGCCAACACCATGCTGGTGACGGTGATCGCGATCATTCTCGCCACCGCGCTCGGCTTCGTCGTCGGCATCGCCCGGCTCTCCTCGCACTGGCTGCTCTCGACCATCGCCGGCGCCTATATCGAGTTCGTCCGCAACATCCCGCTGCTGTTCTTCGTGCTGTTCTGGTATTTCGGCGTCATCGCCGCCTTGCCGGCGCCGCGCCAGAGCATCGGACTGTTCGGCGTCGCCTTCCTCAACAATCGCGGCCTCACCATCCCCCTGCCGGATGCCATGGGCAACCTGCGCATCGCCGGCCTGATCATCCTCGCCAGCGTCCTGGCTTACGCCGCTTTCCATGTCTGGGCCCGCAAGCGCCAGGAGCGGACCGGGCTCCACGCGCCGACGCTACGCGTCGGGCTCGCCCTGCTGCTCGCGGTGCCGGTGCTGGCCTTGACCTGGGCCGTGCTGGCGACGCGTTGGGACGTGCCGGTGCTGCGCGGCTTCAATTATCGCGGTGGCTTCGCAGTCATCCCTGAATTCGTCGCGCTGCTGGCGGCGCTCGTCACCTATACCGCCGGCTTCATCGCCGAGATCGTGCGCGGCGGCATCCAGTCGGTCTCGCATGGCCAGACCGAGGCGGGTTCGGCGCTCGGCCTGCGCTCCGGCCAGATCCTGCGGCTCGTGACCATCCCGCAGGCGCTGCGGGTGATGATCCCGCCCTTGACCAACCAGTATCTCAACGTGCTGAAGAACTCCTCCTTCGGCGCGGCCATCGCCTATCCCGATCTGGTCAGCCTGTTCATGGGCTCGGCGCTGAACAACACCGGCCAGGCGATCGAGATCATCGCCATGACGCTCGCGGTCTATCTCGTCATCGGGCTTGCGGTTTCGGCGATCATGAACTGGTACAACGCCCGCATCGCTCTGGTGACGCGATGAGCGGCCTGGCTTCCCCCCGGAGCGCCTCGTCGCTCTCGCTCTGGCGCGAGCGCCTGTTCGGCACGCCCTTCACCGCCTTCGTCACGGTGGTGCTGGCGCTCGCCATCGCCTGGGTCGCGGTGCCGCTGATCCGCTGGGCGCTGATCGATGCGAGCTGGCGCGGCACGACCCGCGCCGACTGCACCGCGGGCGGGGCCTGCTGGGTCTTCATCCGCGCCCGCTTCGGCCAGTTCATGTATGGGCTCTATCCCGCCGACCAGCGCTGGCGCGTCGATATCGCCGGCATCGCCTTCGTGCTCGGCGTCGCGGGGGTCGTCTTCGCGCCGCAGCGGCTGAAGTTGAAGCTCGGCGTCGCCATGCTCGTCCTGCTGCCGCCGCTCGGCATCTGGCTGCTCTCCGGCGGCTTCGGCCTGCGCCATGTCGAGACGCGCGACTGGGGCGGGCTGATGCTCACCCTGTTCATCTCGGTCTATGCGAGTCTGATCGCGATCCCGCTCGGCATCCTCTTCGCGCTCGGGCGGCAATCGGGGCTGCGCGTCATCCGGTTGATCAGCGTCATCTTCATCGAGTTCTGGCGCGGGGTGCCGATCATCGCGGTGATCTTCCTGGCTTCGCTGCTGCTGCCGCTGATCATGCCGGGCGGCATCGATATCGACCGGCTGGCGCGCGCCGTGATCGGGCTCGGCTTCGTCATTGCCGCCTATATGGCCGAGGCCGTGCGTGGTGGCCTGCAGGCGCTGCCCAAGGGCCAACGCGAGGCGGCGACGGCGCTCGGACTGACCTATTGGAAGGCGACGGGGCTGATCGTCCTGCCGCAGGCGCTGCGTATCTCGCTGCCGGCGATGACCAACGAGTTCATCGCCCTGATCAAGAACACGACGCTGGTGCTGGTCGTCTCGATCCTCGACCTGCTCGGCATCGCCCAGGCCTCGCTCGCCGATCCCAACTGGGTCGGCATGAACATGGAGGCCTATGCCTTCTCGGGCGCGATCTACTGGCTGATCTGCTTCGCCCTCTCGCGCTGGAGCCGCTCGCTGGAGAAGCGGCGCAGGTTGTAAGGAGGCCGCTTGCCGTCATTCTCGGGCGGAGCGAAGCGCAGGCCCGGGATCTCGTTCAAGAGAAGGCTCTGGAGCTTCCTCGTCATGAGATGCTCGGGTCAAGCCCGAGCATGACGCAAGCTTTCGACCAGCCAACAAAAAACCGGCCTTTCGGCCGGTTTTCTTATTTCAAAGCCATCAGCCTGATCAGGCTCGCACCTTGCTCCGGTCGCGCCGGCGGTCGGCAGCGGGCTGGTAGGCAATGCGGGCGTGGTGGCTGCAATAGGGCATGCCGGTCTGCGAGCGCGCGCCGCAGAAGCGGAATTCCGGCGTTGTCGGGTCGCCCATCGGCCAGCGGCACATATATTCGCGCAGTTCCATGATGGTGACCCGCTCCGAGAACGGGATCACCACGTCCTCGGACGGCCGCGGCGCCTGCTCGGCCTCGATATCGGCCTCTGGCTGCGTCGCGAAATGCGGAGCGAGCGCATGGGTGCCGCGGGTGGCGCCGGCGGCGTTGTTCATCGGATGGCTCGGCGCCCGTGCCGGGGCCTTGCGCGGGGCGGCATTGCGCGGCGTGGCCGGCGCAGCGGCGCTCTTGGCACGGCCCGACAGGCCGAGCCGGTGCACCTTGCCGATCACCGCGTTGCGCGTGACGTTTCCGAGCTCGGCGGCGATCTGGCTTGCGCTCAGACCGTCGCTCCAGAGCTTCTTGAGCAGTTCGACCCGCTCGTCGGTCCATGCTCCGGCTTCGTTCATCCGCATCACCTGTCTTGTCCGGCCGGCCCCTCGCGGTGCCGCCCTTAAGGGTGCTTCGTGGCGGAATCCGGAACCGGCGGCTTCTGTCGCTGAGACAAAAACCGTTGCTTCCGCAACAGACGGGACTGGGGACGCCGCACGAAATGTCGTATCTGACGAATGAGACCATACAAGGGGCGGTGACTCGCGGACAAGAGTCGCCGAATCCGAATTGGGCTTTTCCCCAGGCGATTCGCGATTGGCGGGTCAAGCGAATCTTTTCGGCAACACTGCCGTCACGGCAGAGCCGGCAAGGGAATCGGCGGCATGGAATTGACAGTGCCGGCTGCCTTAAGCATATTTATCCACAAGGTGACGCCGCCCGCTCGGGCGGCGCTTATGTTTTGCGGATCAAGGCCCCGAACGATGCGGATGACGGCGCGACGAGAGGTCAGGAACTGGCTGCGACGATAACGTCGTCGCCGGGTCGCAACTTGGCCGCATGCTGCGGCATCTCACCCGGATCGCGTTCTCGACCCCAGCGCCAATCCGTTCTCATCCGTCCCCCTCGCGAGGATTTTGCCTCATGGCTCCCGCCCCCGTTTCCGCCAGCCAGTCCGTGCTCGTGCCGACCTATGCCCGCGCTCCCGTCGCCTTCGAGCGCGGTGAGGGGCCCTGGGCGATCACCGCCGACGGCACGCGCTATCTCGATTTCGGCGCCGGCATCGCCGTCAATGCGCTCGGCCACGCCCATCCGCATCTGGTCAAGACTTTGACCGAGCAGGCCGGCAAGATCTGGCACACCTCGAACCTCTATGCGGCGCCGGAAGGCGAGCGCCTCGCCCGCCGGCTCTGCGAGGCAACCTTCGCCGAGCGGGTGTTCTTCACCAATTCGGGGGCCGAGGCCAATGAGTGCGCCATCAAGATGGCGCGGAAATACCATGCCGCGAAGGGCCATCCCGAGCGCTACCACATCGTCACCTTCGAGGGCGCCTTCCATGGCCGCACGCTGGCGACCATCGCCGCCGGCGGCCAGCAGAAATACATTGACGGCTTCGGCCCCAAGGTCGACGGCTTCGACCAGGTGCCCTTCGACGACGAGAAGGCGCTGCGCGCCGCGATCACGTCCGAGACCGCCGCGCTGATGATCGAGCCGATCCAGGGCGAAGGCGGCCTGCGCTCGGTGCCCTCGCGCTTCCTCAAGCTGCTGCGCCAGATCTGCGACGAACAGGGCCTGCTGCTGATCTTCGACGAGATCCAGACCGGCGTCGGCCGCACCGGCAAGTTCTTCGCCCATGAGCATTACGGCGTGACGCCGGACATCATGTCGATCGCCAAGGGCATCGGCGGCGGCTTCCCGATGGGCGCCTGCCTCGCGACCGAGGAAGCGGCCTCGGGCATGACGCTCGGCACGCACGGCACCACCTTCGGCGGCAATCCGCTCGCCATGGCGGTCGGCAATGCCGTGCTCGACGTGGTGCTGGCGCCGGGCTTCATCGAGAATGTCGGCCAGATCGCGCTTCGGCTGAAGCAGTCGCTGGCCGAGCTCAAGGACAGGCATCCCGACATCATCGCCGAGATCCGCGGCGAGGGGCTGATGCTCGGCCTCAAGCTCCACACGCTCAACACCGACTTCGTCAACGAGGCCCGTGCCCAGGGTCTCCTTGTCGTCGGCGCCGGTGACAATGTCGTGCGCCTGCTGCCGCCGCTGATCATCACCGAGGCGGATGTCGCCGAGGCGGTCTCGCGGCTCGACAAGGCGGCGAGCGCCGTCGAGGCGACGCTGAAGCGCCCTGCGGCAGAGTAAGTTCAACCGATCCCATCCAGCGAAGCGAAGGAAGCGCCCGTGACGCGCCATTTCCTCGACCTTTCCGATTTCTCCGGCAGCGAGCTGCGCTCGATCCTGCGCGCCGGCGAGGAGATCAAGGCGCGACGCCGCACCCCTGCCGCCGCGGGGGACCGCCTGCTCGAAGGCAAGGTCATCGCCATGATCTTCGAGCAGCCCTCGCTGCGGACCCGCGTCTCCTTCGATGTCGGCATCCGGGAACTCGGCGGCTCGCCGATGATGGTGACCGGCCGGGAGATCGAACTCGGAGAGCGCGAGACCATCGCCGACACCGCCCGCGTGCTGTCGCGCTATGTCGATGCGATCATGATCCGCATGCTCGACCATGATGCCGTGGTCGAGATGGCGAAATACGCCTCGGTCCCGGTCATCAACGGCCTGACCAAGCGCCAGCATCCCTGCCAGGTCATGGCCGATGTCATGACCTTCGAGGAGCGCAAGGGCTCGATCAAGGGGAAGCGCATCGCCTGGACCGGCGACACCAACAACGTGCTGACCTCCTGGATCCATGCCGCCGGCCGGCTCGATTTCGAGCTCGCCATCGCCACGCCCGAGGAGCTGGCGCCCCCACCGGCCCTGGTCGCCTGGGCGAAGAAGCAGGGTGCGAAGCTCTCGCTGACCACCCATCCCGAGGCGGCGGTCGAGGGCGCCGATTGCGTCATTACCGATTGCTGGGTCTCGATGGGCGACGAGGAAGGCACCCGCCACAACCTTCTGCGGCCCTACCAGGTCGATGACAGGCTGATGGAGCGCGCCGAGAAGGAGGCGATCTTCATGCATTGCCTGCCGGCCTCGCGCGGCGAGGAGGTCACCGACCAGATCATGGACGGCCCGCAATCGGCCGTCTTCGACGAGGCCGAGAACCGGCTGCATGCGCAGAAAGGCATCCTCGCCTGGTGCTTCGGCGGGGTCGCGGCCTGATGGCCGCCGACGTCACGGCCGGGTTCGACGACAGCGTCCTGCCCTTCGCCGTCCCCGATCTCGACGTGCGCGGCCGCGTCGTGCGGCTGGGCGCGTCGATCGACACCGTCCTCGCGCGCCATGACTATCCCGAGCCCGTCTCCCGCGTGCTCGGCGAGGCGGCGGCGCTCACCGTGCTGCTGGGCACGGCGCTGAAGTTCGAGGGGCGCTTCCAGCTCCAGACCAAGAGCGATGGCGCCATCCCGATGATGGTGGTCGACTTCACTGCCCCTGACAATTTCCGCGCCGTCGCCCATATCGACGAGGCGAAGCTCGTCGAGGCGGTCGCGCTGGACAAGCTCTCGACCGGCGATCTGCTCGGCGAAGGTCATCTTGCGATGACCATCGACCAGGGCTCGGCGACGACGCGTTATCAGGGCATCGTGCCCCTGACGCGGCAGAGCCTGGAAGAGGCGGCGCACCAGTACTTCCGCCAGTCGGAGCAGATCCCGACGCGAGTTCGGCTCGCCGTCGGCACCGTCACGACCGGAGGGCGGTCGCATTGGCGCGCCGGCGGCATCCTCGTCCAGTTCATGCCGCATTCGCCCGAACGCCTGCGCGCGGCCGACATCCATCCCGGCGACGTGCCCGAGGGCCACGAGATCCTGGCCGGCAACGACCCCGACGGCGTCAGTGACGATGCCTGGATGGAGGCGCGCTCGCTGGTCGAGACGGTCGAGGACCACGAACTGCTGGACCCAACGCTGGCGAGCGAGCGCCTGCTCTATCGCCTGTTCCATGAGCGCGGCGCCCGCGTCTTCGAGCCGGTTGTCGTGCACGAGGCCTGCCGCTGCTCGCGCGAGCGCGTGCTCTCGATGCTGCGCGGCTTCTCGCCCGAGGATCGCCGCGCCATGATCGCCGATGACGGCAAGCTCGGCGTCACCTGCGAGTTCTGCTCGCGGCGTTATTCCTTCGAGCCGTCGGAGGTCGAGCAGGGGGTGACGTCGGGACTTTGAAGGCTGTCGTCATTCCCGGGTGCCGCGAGGCGGCGACCCGGGAATCTCATTGCCGAATGAGACGGCAAAGCCCTCGCGTCACGAGATGCTCGGGGCAAGCCCGAGCATGACGCCCGCGATTACCCCGCTTTGCACTCCGCCATCAGCTTGCGCATGAAGGCCTCGCCGGCCTGGAGCTGCTCCAGCGTGATGTACTCGTCCGGCTGATGCGCCTGGTCGATCGAGCCGGGACCGCAGACCACGGTCGGCAGGCCAGCGCGCTGGAAATGCCCCGCTTCGGTCGCATAGGCGACGGCGATGGTGTGGTTGCGGCCGGAGAGGCGCATGGCGAGCCGCTCCGCTTCCGAGCCGGGATCGGGCGCGAGGCCCGGCACATCCGAGGTCATCACCGTCTCGATGGTCGAGGACGGCGCCGTCTTCCGCATCCGCGCCAGCACCGTTTCCGACAGGCGGCCGAAGCGCGCCGGTCCGGCCTCCGGGTCGGAGCCCGGCAGGGTGCGGATTTCCCAGGACAGCTCCGCCTTGTCGGCGAGGATGTTGCGGGCGATGCCGCCATGGAACTTGCCGACATGGACGGTGTCATAGGGCGGGTCGAAGCGGCCGCTCCCGTCGGGCCGCTCCTTGGCCTCCTCCTGCATCCGGTCGAGCTCGGCTGCCAGCAAGGCGCCGGCATGGACGGCGCTGGCGCCGAGCTGCGGCTTGGAGGAATGCGCCGCGAAGCCCGTGATCGACGTCAGGAAGGTGCGGATGCCCTTATGCGCGTCGGCGATGTCGAGCGATGTCGGCTCGCCGACGATGACCGCGAGCGGCCGGGGCAGCGTCCTGCCCATCGCGGCGATGCCGTCGATGACGCCGAGGCAGGTCACCTCCTCGTCGTAGGAGAAGAACAGGTGGATCGGCGTCCTGAGCCCGGCCGCCAGAAAATCCGGCACCAGCGCCAGCGCGAGCGCGACGAAACCCTTCATGTCGACGGCGCCGCGCCCATAGGCGCGCGCGCCCTCCACATGCAGCGTGAAGGGATCGCGGCTCCAGGCCTGCCCCTCGACCGGCACGACATCGGTATGGCCCGAGAGTACGATGCCGCCCCGGTCCTGCGGCCCGAGCGTGGCGAAGAGCGCCGCCTTGTCGCCGGCGGCGTTGGGGAAGCGTGTGGAGGCGACGCCCCAGCCGGCGAGATAGTCCTCGACGAAATCGATCAGCGGCAGATTGGATTTATGGCTCACCGTATCGAAGGCGACGAGGCGGGCGAGCATCTCGAGCGGCGTGTAGCGCTGCCCGGCGGGCGGATGGGCGGTCAATGCAGAACCTTCTTCACATGGGGGGAATCGAGCGGAAACAGCGGCACCTCGACATCGAAGATCTCGCCGTTCTCGCCGAGCATGGCGTAGAAACCGTGCATCGAGCCGTCCGGCGTCGCCAAGGGGCAGCCCGAGGTATAGCTGAAGCTTTCGCCCGGCCCCAGCACCGGCTGCCGGCCGACGACGCCGTCGCCGCGCACCTCATGGACTTCGCCATGCCCGTCGGTGATGAGCCAGTGGCGCGTCAGCAATTGCACGGTCTGTGTCGAGAGATTGGCGATCTCGATCGAATAGGCCCAGAAATAGCGGCCTTGCGGCGGCGATGATTCCGCCTCCATGAATTTCGGCACCGCGGTCACACGCACGCCATGCGTCTGCGCCTGATACATTGCCAGGACTCCGAACCAAAATGACTCCGAACTTCAAAGACGCCGGACTTCGAGAACGCCGCGCCTCCAGGGCCGCGGGCCTAGCTGCCGCCGTGCTGTTATGAACCGGCTGGCGGCAGCGTCAATGCCGCCGGCATGCATGCAGGCGTGGACAACGCGGCGAAAGCTGCGCATTCGGCTTGGCCTGCGCCCGCGCCTTCGCTAGCCCTAACCGATTATCCTCGCGGACCTCGCATGCTGCCCTTCAAGCCCGGAATCCAGCCCGACAGCTCCATCCGCGCCTTCATCGAGCAGGGCGTGATCCGGCTCGCCCATCCGCCGGCCGAAGGGCAGGTGCAGCCGGCAAGCCTCGACCTGCGCCTGGGCGAGCGCGCCTATCGCGTGCGCGCCAGCTTCCTGCCCGGCCCGGACC
Organism: Allobosea sp. UNC402CLCol; assembly: GCF_000745475.1. Classification (GTDB taxonomy): domain Bacteria; phylum Pseudomonadota; class Alphaproteobacteria; order Rhizobiales; family Beijerinckiaceae; genus Allobosea; species Allobosea spartocytisi. The sequence continues at coordinate 425,690 of NZ_JQJJ01000013.1, read as the reverse complement.
GCACGGTGCGTGGCCGCATCGACGAGCTCTCTCTGCACGAGATCGACCTGACGCGCGGCGCTGTGCTGGAGACCGACTGTGTCTACATCGCCGAGCTGATGGAGGGTTTGCGGCTGCCGAAGGGCCTGCGCGCCGCGGCCAACCCCAAGAGCTCGACCGGCCGGCTCGACGTCTTCACCCGCGTCATCACCGACAGGGCCCGCGAGTTCGACCTCGTCGAGGACGGCTATGAGGGCCCGCTCTTCATCGAGATCTCGCCGCGCACCTTCCCGGTGCTGGTGCGCTCGGGCTCGCGGCTCTCGCAGATCCGCTTCCGGACCGGCGAGGCCCGCCTCGACGACCGGGCGCTGCAGGAGGTCCATGCCCGCGAGACGCTGGTCAGCGCCGCCGAGCCGTCCTTCCAGGGCGGCGTCGCCGTCAGCGTCGACCTCTCCGGCTTCGATGGCCTGCTCGGCTATCGCGGCAAGCACTACACCGCGTTGATCGATGTCGACCGGGTAGGGGCCTATCGCGCCGCCGATTTCTGGGAGCCGATCCCCGATGACGGTTCGCGCAGCCTGATCCTCGATCCCGGCCAGTTCTATATCCTCGCCTCGAAGGAGGCGGTGCATGTCCCGCCGGATTACGCGGCCGAGATGACCCCCTTCGACGCGCTGGTGGGCGAGTTTCGCGTCCACTATGCGGGCTTCTTCGACCCCGGCTTCGGCCACAGCGCTGCTGGCGGCCAAGGCGCGCGAGCCGTGCTCGAGGTGCGCTCCCGCGACGTGCCTTTCATCATCGAGGACGGCCAGATCGTCGGCCGGCTGGTCTACGAGACGATGGCGGCCCGACCGGCCGCGCTTTACGGCGCCGGGTTGAGCTCGAACTATCAGGGCCAGGCCCTCAAGCTCTCGAAGCATTTCAAGGGCTGAGCTTCTCCCGGAAATTCCCGGATGACACCTGCTCGCGGAGCCGCTATGAAACTGCGCCTGCCACGGCGCTGCTTTGCAGTCCGCGCGGCATGCGGGCGTAGTTCAGTGGTAGAACGTCAGCTTCCCAAGCTGAATGTCGTCGGTTCGATCCCGATCGCCCGCTCCAATGTCCCTCGAAGCTTCAGCATGTTGTGGCGGCCTGCCGCGAGACCTGCGCTTGCCGGCGTGGCCTTCGCCCTCAGCCCGGGTTGAAGACCGACCAGCCGGTCGCCTCGGCGAGCCGCTCCAGCGCGAGCGTTCCCAGCATGGAATTGCCGTTGGCGTTGAGGCCCGGCGACCAGGCCGCGATCGCGGCCTTGCCTGGAGCGATGGCGAGGATGCCGCCGCCGACGCCGGATTTTCCGGGCAATCCGACGCGAAAGGCGAAATCGCCCGAGGCATCGTAATGGCCGCAGGTCAGCATCAGCGCGTTGATGCGCCGTGCCCGTTGGGCCGAGACGACCCGCGGCCCGCCCGGCAGATGCAGCCCGCCATGCATCAGGAAGCGCCCGGCCATGGCGAGCTGGCGGCAGCTCATGGCGATGGCGCATTGGTGGAAATAGACGCCGAGCGTCAGCTCCGGCGCATGGTGGATGTTGCCGAACGCCTTCATGTAGTTGGCGAGTGCGATGTTGCGGAAGCCGGTCGCCTGTTCGGCCCGCGCCACCGCCTCGTCGATGATGATGCCGTCGTCATCGGCAAGATAGCGCGTGAAGCGCAGCAATTCGCCGATCGCCTCGCGCGGTGCGTGCCCGGCGAGATTGATGTCGGAGACCACCAGCGCGCCGGCATTGATGAAGGGGTTGCGCGGGATGCCCTGCTCGCGCTCGAGCTGCACGATCGAGTTGAACGGCGTGCCCGAGGGTTCGCGCCCGACACGGCGCCAGAGCGTGTCGCCGACCTTGCCCAGCGCCTGTGTCAGCGCGAACACCTTGGAGATGCTCTGGATCGAGAAGGGCTCCTCGCTTTCGCCGGCGCTGTGGACGGCACCCTCGGCGGTCACGACGCAGAGTCCGAACTGGCGGGGATCGACGCGGGCGAGCGGCGGGATATAGCTCGCGACCTCGCCGCGGTCGCTCGCGTCGCGCATCTCCGTCGCGATGTCCTGCACGAGGCGCGCGAGATCGGCCAAGCTTCCCCTCCTGCCCTTCTGTCGCAATGAGGCAAGCCCGATGCACGCGCTCAGGTCAAGCGAGGCGGGGGCGATGCCGCCTCTTCGCCCTTGGAGCCGGATGATGCCATCTGAAATCTGAATCCGTCTCTCGCCGAGGAGTCGCAGCAGGATTCCTGCGAAAAACCGGTTCTCCCTTAGTGCAGGAGAGGGCGGTTGCCGGCGCCCTGCCCGTCGATGACGGCGCGCTGGCTGGCGATGACGCAAAGCGATTTTCCGCGCGACTTCGCCTGGTAGAGCGCTGCGTCGGCCGCCACCATCAGGGCGTTCATGTCGGTTCCGTGCTCAGGGGCCAGCGCAATGCCGACCGAGGCGCCGATATGCAGCCGGTGGCCGCTGTCGAGCTCGTAGGGCTCGGAGATCTCCGCGACGAGGCGCTCGCCGATGCGCTGCAGCTGCACCCGTTCGGTCTGCTCGGACAGGACGACGAATTCGTCGCCGCCGATCCGCGCGGCAAGGTCGGAGCTGCGCACGAGGCCGCGCAATCGCTCGGCGACGAGCTGCAGCAGCGCGTCGCCGGCCGGGTGGCCGTGGGTATCGTTCACGGATTTGAAGCCGTCGAGATCGAGATAGATCAACGCCAGGCCGTGCGGGGCGGAGGCGCTGCCGAAGCGGGTCTCGAAGGCACGTGTCAGCCCGGCCCGGTTCGACAGGCCGGTCAGCATGTCGTGACGGGCGTGGAAGGCGTTCTCGCGCTCGGCCCGCATCGTCGAGATCAGCATCCCGTTCAGCTTGTAGGCCGCGACCGTCATGCTGAAGAGATAGAGCGGGATCTGCATGAAGGTGATGAGCATGATCGGCTCGCCGGCGAACAGCGTCGCGAAGCAGCATGGTCCCAGCGTCAGCCCGATCATCACGCCCGCCATGCGCGGCGCTCCGAAATTCCGGAAGCAGATGCCGCCGACCATGGCGGCCGCCGACAGGCAGGCGAGTGTGGCGACGACCCAGTCGCCGCTCGTCAGGCTCAGAAAGGTGCCGGCCCCGATGCCGGCCGCCCAGGCCACGCCGAGCAGGAGATAGGTGTCCGTCCAGGTCGGCTCGCCGCGTTCCGCCCTGCGGCGGGCGTTGATGAGCACGAAGAGCCGGGCGAGGCAGCACAGCACCTCGAAGACGCACCAGAGCTGGAACGGCAGGGTCGGGATGCGCCAGGCGATCAGGAAGGAAACAGCGAGCGAGTTGATGACGCCGCCGACGAAGATCGGCAGCGTGCCGAACAGGCTGGCGATCAGTGCGGTCCTGATCTCGGCAGGAACGTCCGGGCCGGCATCGGCGAGCCAGCGCGTCACGCGCCAGCGCGGCAGAGTGTAACGCAGGGCTGCACCGCTCATGGGGCCGGTCGAAGTCCTCGCTGCGAACAGGTCCGATGCAACGCCCGTTCCAACAGGCTGTCTAACGTCGAGCGGTTACGATTCGGTTCGGCTGGCCCGCATTATTTGCATGGCCCGCAACCGGATCCGACGGGGCTCAGCTCGCTTCGCGGTAGACCCAGACCCGCGCCGGCGGAATGTTGCGCAGGACCCAATCGGAGACGAAGGCCTTCAGGCCGGAGCCCTTGCGCGGGATCGGCGAGATCACCGAATAGGTGAACTGGATGAAGGGCGCGCCTTCGACCATCAACGGGAACGCCTCCTTCGCCAGCGCCGTCCGGCTCGGGGGCGGGCGGTTGAACAGGGGCAGGCTCGAGACCAGGGCGGCGGCCTTCTCGGTCAGGTGCCCCGCCAGCGTTGTCGAGAGGGCGTAGGCATCGCCCTGGACGACGGTGGCCCGCGGGAAGCGCTTGCGCAGCAATTCGCAGAATTCGGGGCTGTATTCCACGAGGATGAGACGCTCCTCGTCGACGCCGCGCTCGATCAGGGCTTCGGTCACGGGACCGGTACCAGGGCCGATCTCGATGACGGGGCCGGGCTGCTCCGGATCGACATAGGACGCCATGCGCCGCGCCAGGGCCGGGCTCGAGGGGGTTACCGAGCCGGTCCGCAGCGGATCGTCGATCCAGGATTTGATGAAGCGCGCCTCGTCGCCCAGCTTCTCCGCGGCCACGCTGACGCGGCTCTTGAGCTTCTCCGCCTTGTTGCGGACCTCGCCTTCGACCTTGTAGCGGACGGCCGCGACCTTGAGCCTGGCCTCGGCCACGCAATCGACCAGATCGGCCGCGGTGACGCGCACCTCGCCTTCGAGCCGGCTGGCGACGCGCGACTGGCCGAGCCGGGCCGCGATCGAGCCCGCGCGCGGCGGACGATGTCTGATCGTCGAAGACATGATACCCCTTGCGCGCCCCGAACTTCGCCTTCAAGCGCTGCGGAACGTTACCCACCCGGCATATGGGGTCAAGTCTGGCCTCTCGCCAAGCCCCATCTCGGCCGTTGGCCACGAAATGGCGTCAGATCAGCGGCCGCGGCGCTTTGCTCTGCTCGTAGACAGCGGCCATGCGGGCGGTGAGGCGCGGATTCAGCAGGGTCAGCCGTCCGCCGGAAATGGTGAACAGCCCCGCCTTGCGCAGTTTCGACCATGTCTTGCTGGTATGGACCAGGGAGAGGCCAAGCGCATCGGCAAGCTGTTGCTGCGACAGGGGAAAGTCGAAGCTGCTGTCGCTGACCAGCCCGAGCGCATCGGCGCGGCGATAGAGCGTGATGACGAGGGCCGCGATACGCTCGCTGGCATTGCGCTGGCCCACCGAGGTCAGGTTGTCGTCGATCATGGACTCCTCGCGGGAGCCGAGCCAGGCGAGCTCATAGGCGAGATTGGGCATCCGCACGAACAGGTCCCAGATCCGTTTGCGCGGGAAAACGCAGAGTTCGACATCGGTGAGCGCTTCGATGCCGTGCTGGGCCGCGGCGAGCAGGGAGGCCTGCAGGCCGACGATGTCGCCGGGCAGGAGAAAGTTGAGGATCTGGCGGCGCCCGTCCGGCAGGGATTTGTAGCGGAAGGCCCAGCCCGAGAAGAGCGTGTAGAGCTCGGCGCTTTCCTGGTCCGGGCTAATGATGTCGCTCCCCGCCTTCAGGCTGCGGTGATCGGTCTTCATCGCCTGGATGAAACGGATCTCGTCATCGGTCTTGTCCTCGAAGGCGGGCTTCATGCGCAAAGGACAGGCAAGGCAGGGCGTGCCGATGCGGCCCGGCCTCGAATTGAGGTTCATCATTGAATCTGTTCCCCCCTCGCGGCGGAAGATTGCGCCGGCGGCCGAATAACGCCGGGAAGCCGTTCGGCGTTCCACGAGGGCCGGTTTCGACCAGCTTTTGCCTTCGTCGTCCCGTCCCGGGGAACCGGAAACCGTCCGGCCGCGTTTCTATCTCGTAACAGCCGGCCCATCCGGGCTGGCGCAGGCGTTGGGAGACGAAGATGCTGAACGACAGCCTGGCCCCCGCCAAGCGCGCCTTGTTCTTTTTCGGCTGCATGGCGGCCGTGGTGACCGGCCTGAGCTTCGGCGCCGGCTTGCAGATGCCGACCGACCAGAGCTCGACCACCGTTGCCGCCTTGCGTGGTCATGCGCAGCCGGGTGAAGCCCGCTTCGCCGCCGTCGATCGGGCGGACCGCAGCGAGAGCGCCGCCCGCCGCAGCATCCCGGCGCCGTCGAAGCAGGCGATGGCGGATGGCGTCCGCGCCCTGATCCTGCGCTAGAGCATTTCCGCGCTTCTCCGATCTCCTTGTTTTATCGCATTTTCTTCACGCAAACCGGTGTCCACTTCGCTCGAAAATGCTCCAGGAGCAGCGGAACCAATCACGCTTTTCCGCGTTGAGCCCGCAGCGCATCCTCGCGCCGCACTTCAAAGCCGCCCTGGGGCGGCTTGTTTTTTGCGGGTGAAGGGCGCCGACAGGGGAACCGATGCATCTGCGTGTCCGCCATGCAACGACCTACCGCTATGCCGAGCCGGTCAGCTTCGGCCCGCATCGGCTGATGCTCAGGCCGCGCGACAGCTTTGATCTGCGGCTGGTCGATACCGCCCTGGCGATCTCGCCTCCTGCGATGCTGCGCTGGATGCACGATGCCTATGGCAACCCGGTCGCCGTCGCGACATTCGCGGAACCCCACGACACGCTCGAGATCGTCAGCGAATTGATGCTCGAGCGCTTCGGTTCGGCGCTGCCGCGCAGCAGGCTCGCACCGGGCGCGGCCTTGACCGGTGTCGTCTACAGCGACGGCGAACGCATGGTCCTGCAGCCCTATCTCCACCTCGCCGCGGCCGATCCCGACGGCGTGATCGAGCGCTGGCTCGCCGATTTCCGTGCCGGGTTCGGCCCGGGTTCGGGCCATCTCCTGCGTGATCTCGCCCATGCGATCCATGCCGGGCTGAGCTACGCCGTCCGCTACGACGAGGGTACCCAGCATCCGGCCGACACGCTGCTGCTCGGCAGCGGCTCCTGCCGCGACTACGCCTGGCTGTTCATCGAGCTGGCGCGCCGCATGGGTTTCGCGGCGCGCTTCGTCACCGGTTATATCCAGGATCAGACGCCGGACGCGGCCGGGCTCATCTCGCCTGTCGGCTTGACGCATGCCTGGGCGGATGTCTTCATCCCCGGCGATGGCTGGGTCGAGTTCGATCCGACCAATGATCTCGTCGCCGATCGGCAGCTTCTGCGCATCGCGGTGGCGCGTGTCCCCGAGGACGCATCGCCGATCGCCGGCAGCTTCACGGGGCCGCCGGGCGCCTTCCTGGGGTTGAGCGTCGGCGTCCTGATCGAGCCGGTTGAGGCTCCGCTGGAAAAGCCCTGCTGACCGACGCGCTGGAGACCCGCCCGCGCAGCGATCTCAGCCCTTATGGCTGACTCGCCAACGCCCGAGATTGCGCCCCTCCGGCGGTCCGGACTGAACCGCCTCGATCTGCGCGAGCAGGCCGGCGAACAGGCGCGGTGGCTCCTGATGCACGATCTCGCGGTCGGCCTCGATCGCGACCTCGATCGTCGTGTCGTCGAGATCGTGGACCGTCAGCGTGATCCGCACCCCGGGCGTGCTGCGCAGCACGCGTGAGGCGACGTCGGCGACGAGAAAGCCGAGAGGGATGATGCGATCGACCGACAAGGTCGCGGCTGTCTCGATCCGGCCCGAGATCCACTGATCGCGCCGGCGGATCAGGTTCGAGATCATCGTGACGACGTCCTCGAGGAACAGGTCGACCCGGACCGGTTGCATCTCGCCATCCGCGAGGGTGAAGCGATAGGCTGCGGACAGGACGTGGACGCGGCATTCCGCGTCGGCCAAGGCGAGCCTGGCCTCGTCGCGATAGTCGCGCTTGGTCAGCCCGATATAGCTCTGCACCACCTGGAGGCTGTTCTTCACCCGATGGTGCAGTTCGCGCACCAGGAAGCGGTTGTCGTCGAGGGCGGTCTGCAGGCGCCGCTGCCGCACCTCCTGCTCGTCCACCATCATGTTGAAGGCTTCGGCGACGCTGCGGATGTCGCTCGGCATGTCGTCGGCGACGGCCGCACGCGCCGCCCGTCGCGCGGTCGCACGGGAGCGGGCCGCCGCCTCGATGCTGCGCAGCCAGCGCACGCAGTGCCGGTCGATGGCGCGCAGATAGACGATGCACAGCAAGGTCAATGTCAGCAACGGCGCGAGCAGGAGCACCGCGAACTGGATGCGCGCGCCCTGCTCGCGCGAATCGTCGAAGGAGGCGACGACGTAGAAATCGGGTTCGGCGACCATGCGCGCGACATAGACGCGTTCGTCGCCCTGGCGGCTCGGCGCGCGCCAGCGCTCAAGCGCCTGCGGGAGACGGGCGTCGCGCGGCAGCCAGCCCAGAGCCTCGCCGTCGCCGCGGCTGGCGACCACGCCGCTGCCTTGCGAGACGAGCGCGACATCCATGTCCGTGCCGCCCTCGCCGAGGTCGAAGACGTTCTCCAGCACCTCGGGCTCGATCAGCAGCAGAGCCTCGCGCAGACCCGCTCCGGATGCCGTCGGATTTTCGGTATGCACGGTGAGATAGCGCCGGTTGCCGATCGTGGCCTGGTCGTAATGCGACTTGCCGAGATCGATGCCGCTCCAGGGCGCCACGGCGGGAAGGTCGCGCAGGCGCGTCGCCGTTCGATCCAGCGTTTGCGCATCGATGCCGGCATCGAGCGCTGCGGTGCAAAGCTGCCCGTCGGCGCCGCGCACCAGCACGGCGGAGAAGCCGCGGACCTGGGCGAGCATCTTGAGGCCGGCCTCCCTGCAAAGCTCGGGCGAAAGCCCGGCTTCGGCCGTGGCCGTGCCGAAGGACAGGAGCGAGCGCAGGGCGCCGCGATACCAGATCCGCGTGCGAATGGCGAACTCGTCGGCCGCCCGGACCTGCGCGGTCTCGATGGCGCCGGTGATGGTGCGATAGGCCGTGGCGGCAGCCAGGGCGGTAACGCAGCCGATCGGAAGCGCGATCGCGATCAGCAGCGCCAGCAAGCGCCCCCGGACAGTGCTGAATCGCGTCAGGCGCATTCAGGAGCCGACTGGTTCGGAGCCCGCCCTTTGCATGGCGGCCGCGCTGGTCCGATCCGGTCCGAGATCGTCGACGCTGCCAATGGAGAGGAGTTCGGCGAGCTTGGTGCGGGCACGATTGACGCGGCTCTTGATGGTTCCGATCGCGACGCCGCAGATCTCCGCCGCCTCCTCATAGGAGAGCCCGGTCGCGCCGACCATGATCAGCACCTCGCGCTGCTCCTCGGGCAACTTGGCCAGCGCCTTGCGGAAGTCGGCGAGATCGAGATGGCTTTCCTGGTTGCCATGCGTCGCCAGACGCTCGGCATAGGTGCCTTCGCTGTCCTGCACCTCGCGGCCGCGCTTGCGGTAGAGCGAATAATAGGTGTTGCGCAGGATGGTGAAGAGCCAGGCGCGCAGGCTCGTTCCCGGCTCGAACTTCTCGGAATTGCCCCAGGCCTTGAGCAGCGTGTCCTGAACCAGATCGTCGGCGAGCTGCATCGAGCCGGAGAGAGAGGCGGCGAAGGCGCGGAGATTCGGAATCTCCTTGATCAGGCCGTCCTTGAACTCATTGGCCTTGAAGTCGCTCGCCTTGCAGTCATTGGCACTCATGGGACGACGCTCCGCCTGCGCGCTGCTCCGTCGCCTCCAGCTGCGCCAGCAGCACGAGAAACTTGTCGGGTATCGGCGCGTTCACGATGTCGTCGTAATGCGCCTTCAGCGAGCGGCCGATGGATTCCTGGACCCTGGGATCGAGAACCATGTCGAGATCGTCGTTGTCGCCTCCGGGATCAGGCATTGCAGCATCCAGATTCGTCATATCAGCCCTCGCGCCGAGACCAGGCCTGCTTTTCCAGCAGGTCCCGCATGTAACTTCCGATCATGGCGGAACCAGCCTCGGGCGGCGACGGCGACACCAATGCGCCCTAATAACAGCCTCCCTCTTGAAAGGTTCCCACTTTCCAAAAAAATAAATTGCTTGTCTCCTGCGGTACCTAAGTCATTATCCGCGCACAATAAAAAGGACGGTTTGATGACGATAGCCAAGGAAATTGCGCCTTATCTTCCTTACCTGCGCCGCTTCGCTCGCGCGTTGAGCGGCACGCAGACCAGCGGCGACGCGCATGTCGTCGCCATGCTGGAAGCGCTCATCGCCGACCCCTCCAGCTTTCCCCGTGACCTGGACCCGCGCATCGGGCTCTACCGGACCTTCCTCAAGCTCTGGTCCTCGGTCGGAATCGACACGCGCGAGACGGTTGTCGAGCTCGGTAATTCGCCGGCCGAGCGCAATCTCGAGGCACTGACGCCGCGTCCGCGCCAGGCCTTCCTGCTGCGGACCGTGGAGGGCTTCTCGATCGAGGAGGTTGCGGCGATCATGGAGATCTCGTCCCCGGACGCCGCCGCGCTGGTTCAGATCGCGGGCCAGGAAATCGCCGAGCAGGTCGCGACCGATGTCCTGATCATCGAGGACGAGCCGATCATCGCGCTCGACATCGAGACGATGGTCGAGGAGCTCGGCCACAGCGTCACCGGCATTGCGCGCACCCAGCGCGAGGCGATCGCTCTGGTCGCCAAGAAGCGCCCCGGGCTCGTGCTCGCCGATATTCAGCTGGCCGATGGCAGCTCCGGTCTCGACGCCGTTAACGAGATCTTGACCTCGATTGACGTGCCGGTGATCTTCATCACCGCCTATCCGGAGCGGCTTTTGACGGGCGACAGGCCGGAGCCGGCCTTCCTCATCACCAAGCCGTTCCAGCCCGAGGCGGTGAAGGCTGCGATCAGCCAGGCGCTGTTCTTCGATCGCCGGGCCGGCCGGAAGGCGGCGTGAAGGATCTGTGAAGGATAATCGGGCTCGCCTTCGCTGCGGGCCTTGCTTTTGGCGCACGCTGCGGAACAAGCCTCGTCACGCTGCGTTCGCGACTTGATGTCGGGTTGGTTTGCAGTTGGGGAGGGTGTGGGCCATGGCAACGACCTTCGTGGTTGCAGCAGGGGGCGCGGCGACGGTCGCGGCTGCGTTGTTTTCCGGAACGGTGCAGCCCGGAGCGATCAGCAACGAGATTCTCTCGCTGGCGCTCGCGGCATTGACCAGCATTGCGGTGGCCAGCGCTTCGGCCCTCGACGGCTGATCCGGCCCGCTCGCAGCCTCGCTGTGGCATTGGCTCTCTGTTGCGGCTTGCCGCTTCTTTCCGACGCCCCTGCCGCCGCGCAGGCGTCGCGGAAGGACGGCGGGGCGTTTTCGCGCGCGCTTCCGCCGGTCCGGCCGGCCGAGCTTGGCCCTTCGACTGAACAGCTCGGGATGCGGCCTGCCGCGGCGCCGGTGGGCGCAGCCCCGCCTGCCAGCGAGCAGGCGAAAACGTTACCCGCAGGCGGGGAAGCGTCCTGCCTGGCGGCTCTCAAGGCAATCCCGGGCAACAGCGTCGAGGCCGCCGATCCGAAGCTCGCGCAAGGCGATCCCGCCTGCCGCGTCGACGAGCCCGTCATCGTGAAGGCACTTGCCCTCCGCGCAACCGGGACGGCGGGCGCGGGCACCGTCACCTTCGCGCCGCCGGTGACGCTGAGCTGCGTCATGGCGAAGACCGTCGCGGGCTGGCTCGACGATAGCGTCCGGCCGCTGGCACGGGGACATTTCGACAGCGATCTCACCGAATTGCGCGTCGGCGGCGGGCATGAATGCCGGCGACGCAACCGCGCCTCGGCCGGGCCCGTCAGCGAGCATGCCACGGGCAAGGCGCTCGACATCTTCGCGTTCCACCTCGGCGAGGGGAAAGCCGCGACGCAGGTTTCGGTGGAGAAGCCGGCCGGCCTGGCTCAGAACCGGTTCCTGACGGCCGTGCGCCAATCGGCCTGCGGCGCGTTCATGACGGCGCTGGGGCCCGGCGCGGATGCCGCCCACGCCGACCATCTGCACATCGACATTCAGGAGCGCCGCACGCATGCCTCGCGCTTCTGCCAATAGGTTCGCGGTCGTCTTGCGCTCAGAAGATCAGCTTGAAGCGGCGGGCGGCGAGCTCACTGGCCGGGTCGGCCTCAGGCTCCGAGCCGTCGACCAGCCTCAGCGCGGCGCGGCGGGCGGCCATCACCTGAAGGGCCGCCTCGCATGCGAGCCCGTCGGCGAGCAGATCCTCGAGCTCCCAGAACGGCGGCACGAGCAGATCCGCTCCGGCGGTCGGCTCCGGGGGTGTCGGGGTTTTCCCACGCAGGCGACTCACGGACATCGACATTCCCATGCCAGGATGAAGCCGCAACGCAACAGGCTCTCGGTGGTTCCATTATGCCGGAACTGTGGGCATCTTGAGGCGTTTCGTTGGGTCACCCGAAGCCGGACCCGATCGTGTCGAAATCGACCCGAACGGTGCATCCGTCTTCGCATATTGATAGGGAATGCATGATCACCCAGATTGCAGTGCGATCCGGGCGGTGAGTCCTCTGGCGGGAGCTTTCAAGATGAGCATTCGGCACTACACGTCATGCTTCGGCGCCGCGGCCGCGCTCGCCTGCCTGTTCGGCCCGGTCCCGGCGCGGGCGCAGTCGGGGCCTCCGACCGGGCGGCTGTCCTGTACGGTCGGGGCGAGCTTCGGGGCGGCCGTGAAGACGCAAAAGCCGCTCGAATGCCGTTTCAGGCCGAGGCGAGGGCCGATGCAGTACTATACCGGCATCGTCCGCCAGTTCGGCCTCGATCTCGGCTCGATCCGCCCCACGACGATGTCCTGGCATGTCTACGGCCCTTATGCGCGCGCTCCGCTCGGCGCGCTGAACGGCCGCTACACGGCGCAGACGGCCGCCGCCGCGCCCGCAAGCGGTGCCGCCTCATCGCCCTTGATCGGCGGCGAGGATGACAAGGTCAGCTTGCAGCCGCGTGCGATTCAGACGACGCGCGGCTTCAATGCCGCCGGTGGCGTCACGCAATTCGAGTTGACGCTCGCGAGCTCCGGTACCGGGCGCCGGCGCTGATCGCGTGGGAGGGGGGCGCTTACCCTTTGCTAACCGTGATCCGACAGAATTGAGTCAAAACGGATGTAATCCTGGCCGCGGCGCGTTGGAGGCAGGAACATCGTGACCCCTGTTACGTTGGGGGTAACAGGTTGAAGTGAGTGAGAAAGCCGTTTCAATGGCTGCTGTTCGCGTTCTGATTGTCGAAGACGACCCGTTCATCGCCATGGACATCGAAATGGCGGTGGCGGAGCAGCTCGGCGAGGCGGCCGAGCTCATCGTCGTCGAATCCGTCGCTCAGGCCTGGCGGGCTGCAGCCGGGCAGCTCTCCTGCGCCCTGCTCGACATCGACGTCGTCGACGGCAAGACCTTCGAAGTCGCGGACACGCTGCGCAAGACCGGCATTCCCTTCGCCTTCGTGTCCGGCTCGGCGCCGCAGGAGGTGCCCAAGCCGCTGCGGCAGGCTCGCTTCCTGCGCAAGCCCTTCTCGACGCGCGAGGTCGTGGCTTTCGTCATGGCGGCGATCGGGGGCATCGTTCCCGAAAGCATCGCCTGATCCGCCTGCCCCCAGAGGTCAGGCGCCGTCGCGCTTCGGGAAAATCACGGTGACACGAGTTCCCGGGCGGTCGGCGCCGGGGTGAAGCGGCAGCGTCGTCATCGTCGCCCGCATGCTGCGCAGCAGGCTCGCGATCACGGTCTGGCCGAGCCCCTTGCTGTGGTTCTCCGCCGGCATGCCGATGCCGTCATCCTCGATCGACAGTGACAGGGCGGGCTCGCCGTCCTGCTCGGCGCGTTCGAGGCGGATCGCGATCCGCCCGGCCATGTTGTCCGGAAAGGCGTGCTTGATCGCGTTGGTGACGAGCTCATTGACGATGACGACATAGGACACCGCATCGCGGCCAGGCAGCCGAATCGAATCCATGTCGAGCTCGATCGTGATCGGCCGTCCCTCGGCCGATTTGCCGATCTCGGCGAGCAGGTCCTCCATGTAAGGACGCGCCTCGATGGCATCGGTCTCGATGTCCAAGCGCAGCCGCCTTTGCCCGGCGGCGATCGCCTGGATGCGGGACTGCGCCTGCCCCAGCGCCGCCTTGACCGCAGGCTCGCGCGTCTGCCGGCTTTGCACGTTCAGCAATGCGGAGACCATGGCGAGGTTGTTGCCGACGCGGTGATTGACGTCACGCAGCAGCGCCTCGATGCGCAGGCGCTCGCCTTCGAGCTCACGGGTCCGATCGTTGACCATCTGCTCGAGCTCGGCATTGCTGACCGCCAGCTCCGTGCTGCGACGCTGGCGCCTGCGCAGGAGTTGCCAGGCGGCGAAGGCCAGCCCGGCAAGGGCGACGACGATGCCGGTGCTTCCCCAAAGGCGTCGCCGTTCCTCGCTGCGGTAGAGCGAGCGCAGGCGGATGTTCTCCGTCTGCTGGATTTCCTGGACCGCGTCGCGCAGCTTGTCCATCGTGGCGATGCCGGGCCCGTCGCGCATCATGGCGACGGCCTCCTCGCGGCGCCCGTTGCGCGTGAGTTCGATCGTCCTGTTCAGCTCGGTGAGCTTGAGCCGCATGGTCTCGCGCAGGCTGGCCACGCGCTGCTTCTGGGCAGGGTCGGCATCGACCAGCGCCTCGAGCACGTCGAGCTCCGGACCGGCCGTCGCACTGCCTTCGGTGAAGGGTTCGAGATAGGCGGCCTGACCGGTCAGCAGATAGCCGCGCTGGCCGGTTTCGGCATCGCGGAGCCGGCCGAGGAAGCGTTCCGCCCGTTCCCGGATCTCGATCGCGTGCGAAACCTGGTCCGCGGCGTGGCGCGCCTGCAGATTGATCCAGGCCGCCAGAACGATCGCGATGGCGACGACGCCGATCGCGCCGATCGTGATCGTTGCTGAGCGCAGCCGCGCGCCGAGCAGGGGAAAGGCGGGGAGCGGCAAGCGGTTCCGGGGCCTCACGAGATCAGACATGCCTGTCCTGTTACAGGACGCATACCCGTATCCCTATGTAAAAAGACAGCCTCCGTCCACCCGCGCGGGGTGAGGCGCTTCAGGCCTCATCCGTGTCCTCGCCGTCACCGCCCGAAAAAAGCTGCCGGCCGAGGACGGTGCCCAGCACCGCGATTCCAGCCAGGGCCGCGATGCGCCATCCGGTCCGCGAGGTCAGCATCTTGGCGGCCAGCGGAGCGGCGGCGAAGGCCGCGGTGGCGGCGATCGGGCGCTGCGGGCGCGGGCGGTTCCTGACGAAGAGCGCGATGCCGAAGGCGATCAGCGCCGAGATCGCGAGGCCGCCCGCGATCCACAGGCTTGCCGCGACCGCGCCATAGCGCTCCGTCAGAACGATGTGCAGCGCATTGAGCGCGTAGCCTCCGGCGCAGAGCAGCAACAGGGCCGCGAAGGCGAACAGGCCGAAGACCGTGGCGTTGCGTTTCACCGTTCCGGAGACTTCCGAAGCGATGAAGGAACCGAGCCCCCCGAACATCGGCTATCGCGCCGAAAGGTAGCCGACGAAGAGGCCGACGGCGGCCGCCAGCCCGAGCGCCCGCAGGGGCCGCTCGCGAATCTCGTCCTCGACCAGCTTCTGCAATTCTGTCGCCTGTTCCTTGGCGACGTCGACCATCCGGTCGGTATCGACGCCGACGGAGCGCAGCCGGTCGCTGACGGTTGCGGCGATATCCTCGGCGCTGCGGGTCAGGGTCTCCTCGAGCGCGCTCGCCTGACGCTTGGCACGGGCACCGGCGCGGCGCGCTTTCTGCGCGACATCCTCGGTGCCGGCTTCGATCCCGGCCTTGGCGTCCTTGACGGCCGCGGCCGCCGAACGTTTCGGAGATGTCGTTCTTGCCATGACGCTGGTTTCCTGTCGCTCGATGCCGTGAAGACCAATGGTGTCCGGACTGGACGTTGGCCGCAAGAGACCCGCCTGATGCGGGTCTCTCTCAGGGCGCCAACGCGGGCGGACCTGCTTCTGTTCCGCAGCCGGCGACGGGGCGAGGCTTCAGTGCGCCTCGTCCCAGTTGCCGGCGGCGCGGGCCTCGACGGCGAGCGGCACCCTGAGCTGTACGGCCGGATGCGGAGCCTCGATCATCACCCTCTCGATCACCGGCAGCGTCTTCTCGACCTCCTCGTCGGGAACCTCGAAGACGAGCTCGTCATGGACCTGCAACAGCATGCGGGCATTGAGCCGCTGGGCGGCGAGCGCCGCGTCCATGCGGGTCATGGCCCGGCGGATGATGTCGGCGGCCGAGCCCTGGATCGGGGCGTTGATCGCCTGGCGCTCGACGAAGGCGCGCTCGGACGGGTTCTTCGAGGCCACCGCCGGGAAATGGCAGACGCGGCCGAAGATCGTGGTGACCTGGCCATGGGCACGCACATGGGTCTTGGTCTGGTCCATATAGTCGCGGATGCCGGGGAAGCGCTCGAAATACTTGCGGATATATGCGCTGGCCTCCTCGCGGCCGATGCCGAGCTGGTTGGCCAGCCCGAAGGCCGAGATGCCGTAGATGATGCCGAAATTGATCGCCTTGGCGCGGCGGCGCACCTCGCTCGGCATGCCCTGGACGGGAACGCCGAACATCTCGGAGGCCGTCATCGCATGGATGTCGATGCCATCCGCGAAAGCCTGCCGGAGCTGCGGAATTTCGGCGATATGGGCGAGCAGGCGTAGTTCGATCTGGCTGTAATCGGCCGAGACCAGCTTGAAGCCCTTTTCCGGAATGAAGGCCGTCCTGATCTTGCGCCCGGCCTCGGTGCGGATCGGGATGTTCTGCAGATTGGGCTCGGAGGAGGAGAGCCGACCCGTCGTCGTCGCCGCCAGCGCATAGGAGGTGTGGACCCGGTTGGTCTGAGGGTTCACATAGGCGGGTAGCGAGTCCGTATAGGTCGATTTCAGCTTGGCAAGCTGGCGCCACTCCAGAATCTTGGAGGGCAGCGGATGGCCCTGCTCCGCGAGGTCTTCGAGCACGCCGGCGCCCGTCGCCCATTGGCCGGTCGCGGTCTTCTTGGCTCCTGCCAGCCCCATCTTGCCGAACAGGATGTCGCCGAGCTGCTTCGGGCTGCCGATGGTGAACTTCTCGCCGGCGAGCTCGTAGATCTCGTCCTCCAGCCGCGCCAGCCCCTGCGCGAAATCGCCGGAGAGGCGGGAGAGGATCTGCCGGTCGATGGCGATGCCGCGCGTCTCCATCGCGGCGAGCACGGCGACCATCGGCCGTTCCAGAACCTCATAGACGGCGGTCTTCTTCTCGGCGGCAAGCCGTGGCTTCAGCGCGAGCCAGAGCCTGAGCGTGACGTCGGCATCCTCGGCGGCGTAGTCGGTCGCCTTGTCGAGCGGCACCTTGTCGAAGGTGATCTGCGACTTGCCGCTGCCGGCGACCTGCGCATACGGAATCGTCTCATGGCCGAGATGGAGCTCGGAGAGCCGGTCCATGCCGTGGCTGTTGCTGCCGGCATCGAGCGCATAGGAGATCAGCATCGTGTCCTCGATCGCGGACACGGTGAGGCCGTGGCGTTCCAGAACCAGCAGGTCGTATTTGAGGTTCTGGCCGATCTTGAGCACGCTTTTGTCGGCCAGCAGGGGCTTCAGCGCCGCCACGGCCTGCGCCAGCGGAATCTGCTCGGGCAGCAGACCTTCATCGAAGAGCCCGCCATCGCCGGCACGATGCTGCAGCGGGATATAGCAGGCGCGGCCGGGCGCGACCGCGAGCGAGATGCCGACGAGATCGGCCTGCATCGCATCGAGCGAGTTCGTCTCGGTGTCGAGAGCGACATGGCCGGCCTCATAAGCCCAGCCGATCCAGCGTTCGAGATCGGCGAGTGTGCGCACGCATTCATATGTGGAGCGGTCGATCTTGCCCGCGATCGCCTCGTTCTTGCGAGATGCAGCGAGATCGGCGGGCTTCATCCAGCCGGCTTCGCCGCCGGTCGCTTCGGGCAGAGTGGCCGAGGCTGACGGGGCGGCCAGCGTCACGTCGGAAACCGCGTCCTCGATGACATCGGCGCCGGCATAGAGCGCCTTGAGCTCGGCCGCGCGCGAACCGCCGGGAGCGAGCGCCGGATCGGCATCGACGGCGCCGACATCCGCCTCATAGGCCTCGGCGACGCGCTTGGTGATGGTGGTGAATTCCATCGCCTTGAGGAAGGCGATGAGCTTGGCCGGGTCCGGCTGATCGAGCGTCAGGGTCTCCAGCGGCGTCTCGACCTTCACGTCGTCCACGAGCGTGACGAGCTTGTGCGAGATCCGGACCTTCTCGACGACCTCGGGATTGGTCAGCGTCTCCCGGCGCTTCGGCTGCTTGATCTCGCCGGCGCGCGCCAGCAGGGTTTCGAGATCGCCATATTCGCCGATGAGTTGGGCCGCCGTCTTGATGCCGATGCCGGGCGCGCCCGGCACGTTGTCGGTGGCATCGCCCGCGAGCGCCTGCACATCGGTGACCTTGTCGGGCGTGACGCCGAAATACTCGACGACCTCCGGCTCGCTGATGCGACGCTCGGCGCGGAAGCCCGCGCCCTTCTTCTGGTCGCCCGAGGCGGGGTCGTACATGGCGACACCCGGCCGCACGAGCTGCATCAGGTCCTTGTCGGCGGAGACGATCAGCACATCGGCGCCGGCCTCGCGCGCCTGCTTCGCATAGGTCGCGATCAGGTCGTCGGCCTCGTAGACATCCTGCTCGACCGGGATCAGTCCGAAGGCGCGCACCGCCTCGCGCATCAGCGGGAACTGGGGAATGAGATCGGCCGGCGGCTCCGAGCGGTTGCCCTTGTAGGCCGGGTAGATCGCCTTGCGGAACGAGTTCTCCGACTTGTCGAAGACGATGGCGAGATGGGTCGGCCTGACGCCGAGCACGCCCTCGCGCACGAACTGAAAGAGCTTGGTGGCGAAGAGCCGGACCGCTCCGGACGGCAAGCCGTCAGAACGGGCATTGTATTTCCGGTCCTGGTTGATCGACTGGAAATAGGCCCGGAAAATGAAGTTCGAGCCGTCGACCAGGAAGAGGTGGTCGCCGGGCTTCAGGGCGGGGGCGGTCGTGGCTTTATCGCTCATGGCGCGGACCATAAGCGGGCGCGCGCGGGCGGTCCATGGCGATGGCGCGACGGGATGCACGAAGCTGTCAGGAATGGCGCCTGCGCTTCCCGAAGAAGGCGCGGGCCCCTCTCCCCGAGGGAGAGGGCAGGGTGAGGGGAAGGCCGTTGGACGGGCTTCCGTAAGGTGGCCGCTGCTGCGGGGAAGGCTGGGCGCCCCACTGGTCAAACGGCCTACACCTCACCCCTGCCCCTCTCCTTACAGGAGAGCGGTTCGCGTTGCGTTTCCGGGCCTACTTCACGATCTCATCGATCTCAGCCAGCTCTCCCGCCGTCAGGGCCCAGTCGGCCGCCTTCACATTGGCCGCGATCTGCTCCGGCTTGGTCGCGCCGGCGATGACGCTGGAGACGACCGGTTGCGCCGCCAGCCAGGAGAAGGCGAGCTCGACGAGGCTGTGGCCGCGCTGCTCGGCGAAGGCGGTCAACCCCTCGATCTTGCGCCAGTTCTCCTCGCTGAAGATCTGGCCGGCGCGCTCCGGCAGCTTGGTCAGCCGCGCGCCTTCCGGCATCGCCGCGCCGCGTTTGTACTTGCCGGTGAGCGCGCCATTGGCGAGCGGGAAATAGGGCAGCAGACCCATGCCGTAATGGGCGATCGCCGGGATCAGATCCTGCTCGGCGCCGCGCTTCAGCAGGCTGTACTCGTCCTGCGCCGAGGCGAAGCCGGTGAGGCCGAGATCGCGCGCCGTCCATTGCGCATCGGCCACCTGCCAGGCGACCATGTTGGAGCAGCCGATATAGCGGACCTTACCCTGGGTCACGAGGTCTTCCAGCGCGCGCAGCGTCTCGTCGATCGGCGTCAGCGGGTCGGGCTTGTGGAACTGGTAGAGATCGATCCAGTCGGTCTTCAGCCGCTGCAGCGACTCTTCGACGGCGGTCATGATGTAGCGGCGAGAGCCGCCCTCGCCGCCATGGAACATCTTCATGCCGAATTTGGAGGCGAGCACGATGTCCTTGCGGCGCGCGCCCAGCACCTGGCCGAGCGCGGTCTCCGAACCGCCCTTCTCGCCATAGATGTCGGCCGTGTCGAACAGCGTGATGCCGTGCTCGATGGCGGCATCGACGACCTTGCGCGTCGCCTCGAGATCGATGCGGCCGCCGAAATTGTTGCAGCCGAGGCCGACGAGCGAGACGCGCAGGCCCGAGCGGCCGAGATTGCGGAACTGCATGGCGATGGTCCTTCCCCTTTCGCATCGGACCGAAAAGCGGGCTCCACTTTTCGGAAAAATCCGATGCGATAACACCGTGATAGATCACCGTGACCGCGTCCGGTCGGACGCGCGATGATCTAGAGGCGCGCAGAGGACCAGAGCGCGTGCGCGAGGGCAATCGCCCGGTGCGTCATCTTCGGGCTGCGCTGAGCGCAGACCCGGCTTCAGATCAAAAAAATGCCCGGGTCAGGACCCGGGCATTGCCGATCAGGCCACTTCGGCCTTCATCTTCTGCGAGCGCTTGCGCTCGTTGGGGTCGAGGATGGCCTTGCGCAGGCGGATCGACTTCGGCGTGACCTCGACGAGCTCGTCGTCGTCGATCCAGGCCAGCGAGCGCTCCAGCGTCATGCGGATCGGCGGCGTCAGGCGCACGGCCTCGTCCTTCGACGTCGTGCGGATGTTGGTGAGCTTCTTGCCCTTGAGCACGTTCACCTCGAGGTCGTTCTCGCGGGTGTGCTCGCCGACGATCATGCCCTGATAGACCTTCCAGCCGGGCTCGATCATCATCGGGCCGCGATCTTCGAGGTTCCACAGCGCGTAGGCGACGGCCTCGCCGGTCTCCATCGCGATCAGCACGCCGTTGCGGCGCCCGCCGATCTCGCCCTTGTAGGGCAGGTAGTCATGGAACAGGCGGTTCATGATCGCCGTGCCACGCGTGTCGGTCAGGAGCTCGCCCTGATAGCCGATCAGGCCGCGCGTCGGGGCATGGAACATCAGGCGCAGGCGATTGCCGCCGGAGGGACGCATCTCCAGCATGTCGGCCTTGCGCTCCGACATCTTCTGTACGACGACGCCGGAATGCTCCTCGTCGACGTCGATGATGACCTCCTCGATCGGCTCCAGGAGCTGGCCGCTCTCGTCGCGCTTGAGCACGACGCGGGGACGCGAGACGCCGAGCTCGAAGCCCTCGCGGCGCATCGTCTCGATCAGGATCGCGAGCTGCAATTCACCGCGGCCGGAGACGATGTAGCTGTCCTTGTCGGAGGCTTCCTCGATCTTCAGCGCGACATTGCCCTCGGCCTCCTTGAGCAGGCGGTCGCGGATGACGCGGGTGGTGACCTTGTCGCCCTCGGTGCCGGCGAGCGGCGAGTCGTTGACCATGAAGGTCATCGACACCGTCGGCGGGTCGATCGGCTGGGCCTCGATCGGCTCGGTGACGGAGGGGTCGCAGAAGGTGTCGGCGACCGAGCCCTTCACCAGGCCCGCGATCGAGACGATGTCGCCCGGAATCGCTTCCTCGATCGGCGTGCGCTCGAGGCCGCGGAAGGCGAGGATCTTGGTGATGCGGCCGGTCTCGACGGTGGAGCCGTCGCCCGAGAGCACCTTGATCTGCTGGTTCGGCTTGGCCGTGCCGGAGACCACGCGGCCGGTGATGATGCGGCCGAGATAGGGGTTGGCCTCCAGCAGCGTGCCGATCATCCGGAACGGGCCTTCCTCGACGCGCGGCTCGGGCACATGCGAGAGGATCAGGTCGTACATCGGGGCCAGGCCCTGGTCCTGCGGGCCGGCCGGATCATGCGCCATCCAGCCCTGCTTGCCCGAACCGTAGAGGATCGGGAAGTCGAGCTGCTCGTCGGTCGCGTCGAGCGCGGCGAAGAGATCGAAGACCTCATTGATGACTTCGGTGGTGCGGGCGTCGGGCTTGTCGACCTTGTTGATCGCCACGATGGGCTTGAGGCCGAGCTTCAGCGCCTTGGAGACCACGAACTTGGTCTGCGGCATCGGGCCCTCGGCCGCGTCGACCAGCACGATGGCCGAATCGACCATGTTCAGGATGCGCTCGACCTCGCCGCCGAAATCGGCGTGGCCGGGGGTGTCGACAATGTTGATGCGCGTGTCCTTCCAGACGACCGAGGTCGCCTTGGCCAGGATGGTGATGCCGCGCTCCTTCTCGAGGTCGTTGGAATCCATCACGCGCTCGATGACGCGCTGGTTGTCGCGGTAGGTGCCGGACTGCTGCAGCAGCTTGTCGACGAGCGTGGTCTTGCCATGGTCGACGTGCGCGATGATGGCGATGTTGCGCATGGACATGCGGATAGGGCCTTGCTTTCAAGGCCACGAGCCGGTCAGGTTCAAAGCCCTGCCGGCGCAGCCCGTTTCACGTGAATCTGGAATTCGTTGCGCTGCACATAAACGTTGGCGGCCGTTTCGGCAACCGCAGCCGGTGCCGAAAGGTGAACGGGCTCAACCTTCGGCCAGTGCCCGCTGCCGCTCGGCGACGGCCCGGCCGACCTGATCGATGGCGAGGCGGTAGGCCGCGAGCGCGGCCGCATCGAGATCGCCCTTGGCATAATCGGCGAGCACGCGGGTCAGGACCATGTCCGCCTCGCGGCCGAGCCGGGCCAGTTCCGCCTCGTCCTCGCAGGAGCGGATGGTGCCGAGCAGCTCCAGCAATGTGTCGAGGCCGGCCATGGCGCGGCGGCGGCGGGTGGCGCCCTCGCGGCCGAGGATCGTGGCCGCGCCGGTGCCGAGCGCCGACAGCGCCATCGCGCCGATATAGAACCAGTCGCCATAGCGGTCGAAGAAGCTCTCCTGCTCGCCATCGATATAGGCGGCGGCGCCGGTATGGACCGGCAGCGGCGCATCCTTGTCGGTCGAGGGCGTCTCCAGCGCCTGGATCGCGGGCAGCTCGCTCGCCAGCGTGAGCCTGAGCGCGAGGATATCCTTGGTCAGGTTGCCGACGAGCGTGTCGTCGAGGCTCTGGGCGGCGACGAGGCGCGAGGTGATTGCGATGGTCTGCAGGCTCTCGGCCGGGCGCGGCGGGTCGCCGCCCAGCGCGCCGCGCACGATCTCGCCGGTCTCGATCGCGCGGTAATGAGCCGCGAGCGCATCGGCTTCGCGGATCGGGATCAGCACCGGATCCTCGCCCCAGGCCTCGCGCAGCCGGCGCAAGCCGTCATTGTTGGTGTGGGAGCCGACCGCATTGATCGAGAAGAAGGCGTCGATGCGCCTGTCCTTCGCCGCGGTGACGATCTCGTCCTGTGTCAGCCCGACGATCTCGACCTCTTCCGGCCTCACCTCGTACTGCGCCAGCACCCGCTTCAGCAGCACGATATTGCCGGCCGGATTGCGTCCGACACCGATCCTGCGGCCGCGCAGATCGGCGATGCGGCCGATCGCGGTCTCCTTCGTCGTGATGATGAAGGGAAAGGTCCGGCGGGTGATGAGCACGGTGTCGGCCGTCGAGGGCATGGCGATATCGGCCCGAAGCAAGGCGAGGTCGGCTTCGCCGGCATCGATCCGCTTCGCGCTGTCCTCGGCCCCCTCGGTCAGGAGGAGGCGGATGCGGACATCGGCCTTATCCCGGTTGAGCCCCTGCACGAAGGCGGCGGCCATGCGCGCATCCTCCGAGCCGAGCGGCCCCACTGCGAGGCGCAGCGTGCGCGGTTGGCTATAGATATAGAGGGCTGCGGCGGTGACGCCGAGGATGGCGAGCAGGGCCGCCGCAATGGTCAATACGCTCCACCGCATCGCGAAACCGGCTACGCCCCTTGTCTTCGCCCCGTTACAGCATCGCTTCCTTCGCCACCATGTCGCAAGTGTGGCATGGAATCGGCCCACTGCGCAGATGACGCGACTATGCTAGATGCCCGTCCGGCAATCGAAGCCCTCAGCGTGAAGGCTTTCAAACCGGCGCTAAGACGGAACGATGGTAAACGCAGCCTTAACGATCAAGATCTGCGGCCTCTCGACTCCCGAGACGCTGGACGCGGCGCTCAGCGGCGGCGCCGACATGATCGGCTTCGTCTTCCATCCGAAGAGCCCGCGCTTCGTCACGCCGGAACGCGCTGCGGAACTCGCCGCACAGGCGCGCGGCAAGGCGGAAATCGTCGCGCTGATCGTCGATTGGGACGAAAAGCGCGCGGCCGATCTGGTGGAATTGCTGAAGCCGGACCGGCTGCAATTGCATGGCTCGGAATCGCCGGAGCTCGCCGCGGCCATCGCCTCGGCGAGCGGCAGGCCGGTGATGAAGGCGCTCGGCGTCGCGACGGCGGCCGATCTGGATCGCGTCCCGCGCTATGCGGCCGTGGTCGATCGCATCCTGCTCGATGCCAAGCCGCCGAAGGACGCCGCCTTCCCCGGCGGGCATGGCCGCGCCTTCGACTGGACATTGCTGACCGGCCTCGACCCTGCGCTGCGCTTCATGCTATCGGGCGGGCTCGATCCGGCGAATGTCGCGGAGGCGATCCGGGTGACCCGGCCGGCCGGCGTTGACGTATCAAGCGGCGTCGAGCGCGCGCCGGGCGTCAAGGATCCGGCCCGGATCGCGGAATTCATCGCATCGGCCCGCAAGGCCGCGGCGGCAATGCAGGAAGGTTTGACGGCATGAACGCCCCCTCCAGCCCGAACAGCTACCGCAACGGCCCGGACGAGAACGGCCGCTTCGGGATGTTCGGCGGCCGCTTCGTCGCCGAGACGCTGATGCCGCTGATCCTCGAGCTGGAGGAAGCCTACAACGCCGCCAAGGCCGATCCCGCCTATCATGCCGAGATGGCCTATGGGTTGAAGCACTATGTCGGCCGGCCCTCGCCGCTCTATTTCGCCGAGCGCCTGACCGAGCATTTCGATGGCGCCAAGATCTATCTGAAGCGCGAGGAGCTGAACCATACCGGCTCCCACAAGGTGAACAACGTGCTCGGCCAGATCCTGCTGGCGCGGCGCATGGGCAAGAAGCGCATCATCGCCGAGACCGGCGCCGGCCAGCACGGCGTCGCGACCGCGACGCTCTGCGCCCGCTACGGGCTCGAATGCATCGTCTATATGGGCGCGGTCGACGTCGCCCGTCAGGCGCCGAACGTCTTCCGCATGCAGATGCTCGGTGCCACCGTCGTGCCGGTCGAATCCGGCACGAAGACGCTGAAGGACGCCATGAACGAGGCGCTGCGCGACTGGGTGACCAATGTCGCGACGACCTTCTACTGCATCGGCACGGTGGCCGGGCCCCATCCCTATCCGGCGATGGTGCGCGATTTCCAGTCGATCATCGGCAAGGAGACCCGCGAGCAGATGCAGGAAGCCGAAGGCCGCCTGCCGGATTCGCTGATCGCCTGCATCGGCGGCGGCTCGAACGCGATGGGGCTGTTCCACCCCTTCCTCGACGATTCCAGCGTCGAGATCTACGGCGTCGAGGCCGCTGGCCACGGCATCCCGAGCGGCCTGCATGCCGCCTCGCTCACCGGCGGACGCCCCGGCGTGCTGCACGGCAACCGCACCTTCCTGCTGATGGACGACGACGGGCAGATCAAGGACGCCCATTCGATCTCGGCCGGGCTCGACTATCCCGGCATCGGGCCGGAGCATTCCTGGCTGCACGATGTCGGCCGGGTGAAATACCTCTCGGCCACCGACGAAGAGGCACTGGAAGCCTTCCAGCTTCTCTCGCGGCTGGAAGGCATCATTCCCGCGCTCGAAAGCGCGCATGCGCTGGCGCGCGTCGCTGAACTCGCCCCGCAGAAGCCGAAGGACCATCTGATGGTGGTCAGCCTCTCCGGCCGCGGCGACAAGGACATCCCGCAGGTCGCGGAGATCCTGGCGGGGCGCTGACGGCACGCCCGTCGGCCCGGAAATTCCGAAAGTCGTACGACTTCGCGACTCGACTCGCGCGCCTGAAACCGCAACCATAGGTTTGCCGGGCGTGCTGGGCGCCCGGCTGGCGTGGCGTCGGACGGGATTGGACCGTGGGGGGCGACGGTCGGGGCGATGTTGTCGATCCGCAGGGGCGCGGCTTCGCCGATTTGCCCGTCGAGATCGCTTTTCTCCCCCGCCACGGCGTCGTGCCGGCCGGCCTTGCCCTTGCCGCGCGTCGCGCGCGGCGCTACGGCACCGACGCGGTGCGCGAGGTTTTCGCGCTCGGGTTGATCGATCAGGAGAGCTATTATCGGGCGCTCGCTGCCGAGCTCGGCCTGCCTTTCCATACCGACGCCTTCGATCTCCCGTCCGGTGGCCGGCATGAGGCGATCCTGCGCGGCGGCATCGCTCCTTTGGCGGGACGGGTGAACCCGCGCTTGCGCTTCCTGCTCGCGCCCGAAGGCGCCGCCCTGCGCCATATGATCTCGGCCGGGCCGCGCCACCGCGACGATGTCGCGGTCACCACGCCCCGTCGCTTCGCGGACCGCCTGCGGGAGGCCAATGGCGAAGGGCTGGCCCGATCTGCTGCCGGGCTCGACGAGCCGGGCCTTGCGCGTGACAGCGCCCGCACCGGCGCCAGCCGCGGCCAGGTCGCCGCGACCGGCATCGGCCTCGCGACGGCAACGCTCGGGGGCATCTTCGCGCCGCTGGAGAGCTTCTTCGCGCTTGCCCTGCTGCTCGGGCCGCTGTTTCTGGGGCTCATCCTGCTCAGGCTTGCGGCCTCGATCGAGCGCACCTCCCCCGATCTCTGGCGCACCCAGCGCTGGCGCCTCGATGACAGCCGTTTGCCGGTCTACACCGTCGCCGTGCCGATGTACCGGGAGGAGGCGGTGCTGCGGCAGATGCTCCGGGCGCTGTCGGAGCTGGACTACCCACCGGCCAAGCTGGACATTCGCCTGCTGGTCGAAGCTGAAGATGCCGGCATGCGGGCGGCGCTCGCGCCGATGTCCCTGCCGGCGCATGTCACCGTCACGATCGTGCCGCCCGGCCAGCCCCGGACGAAGCCGCGGGCGCTGAACCTCGCATTGCTCGAGGCGCGCGGGAGCCTCTTCACCATCTTCGACGCCGAGGACATTCCCGATCCCCAGCAATTGCGGCTGGCGGCAGCACGCTTCCATCGCGCTTCCGACGATCTCGCCTGCCTCCAGGCACGGCTGGTGATCGACCATGCCGAGGAGGGCCTGCTGCCGGCCTTGTTCGCGTTGGAATATGCAGGGCTTTTCGAGGTGCTCAATCCCGGGCTGCTGCGCGCCCGGTTGCCGATCATGCTGGGCGGCACCTCCAATCATTTCCGGACTGATGTGCTTCGGGCGCTGGGCGGCTGGGACGCCTGGAACGTCACCGAGGATGCCGATCTCGCGGTTCGGCTGGCCAGGGCCGGCTACCGTATCGGCGATCTGCCGTCGGATACGCGCGAGGAGGCCCCGGTCACGGTCAAGGCCTGGCTCAGCCAGCGTTCACGCTGGATCAAGGGCTACATGCAGACGGCGGTGACGCATTCGCGCGCGCCGTTGAAACTGCTGCGCGAGGCCGGCTTCGCCGCGACCTTCGCCTTCGCGTCGCTGGCGCTGGGCACGATCGTGACGGCGCTCGGCTATCCCGTTTTCGCGGTCGCGACGCTCATCGCCTATTGGGAGGGCTCGCTCTTCGACCCGGCGAGCGCGCTGACCACCGTGACATCGGCCTTTGCGCTGTCGATCTGGCTCTTCGGCACGCTCTCGCTGTTCCTGCCACCGGCCATCGGCGCGCTGCGCCGGCGCGACCCGAGCCTGTTATGGCTGCTGCCGTTGCTGCCGCTCTATTACGGGCTGGTCTCGGTCGCGGCCTGGATGGCCTTTTACGAATACTTCGCCCGGCGCTTCGCCTGGAACAAGACGGAGCACGGGCTGGCGCGCCGGCGGACGCCGCCGGCCGAGGCCGTCAGCTCTGGCGAAGCCACTCCGTCGCCGCCTGCGCCGGTGCCTGTTCGATATTGAAGGCGCCGACGAAGCTGCCATCCTTGCCCATCAGATAGACCAGCGCGGTATGGTCCATCGTGTAGTCGCCATCCTTGAGCGGCGTCTTCTTCGCATAAGCGCGATAAGCCTTGATCGTCGCATCGATCGCCGCGCGATCGCCGGTGAGGCCGATGATGCGCGGATCGAAGGAGCTGAGATAGCTCTTCATCACCTCCGGCGTGTCGCGCTCGGGATCGACGGTCACGAACAGCGCCTTCAGGTTCTTGGCCTTGTCGCTTTCGCCGGCGGCGCGCAGCGCTTCGGAGATCTCGAAGAGCTTGGTCGGGCAGACATCGGGGCAATGGGTGAAGCCGAAGAAGACCAGGAAGGGCGAGCCGCGCAGATCCGTATCGGAGAGCGGCTTGCCGTCCTGCGTGGTCAGGGTGAAGGGGCCGCCGACGCTGGCCGTCCCGCTCCCCGTCGTCCGGCCACCGGGGGAGAAGGTGAGGATCGCCGCTGCGGCGAGCGCGAGCGCGCCGGCGAGGAAGACGACGAGGGGCAGGATGAGGCGGCGATTCACGGTGATGTCCCGAAGAGAAGCTGGAGACCGCTAGAAGCAGGCGACGATGGCGGCGATCAGACCGTCGGTGAACAGCCGGCTGCCCTCGCGCCACCACAGCAGCAGGCCGGTCAGAACCAGAGCGAGAGCCCCGCCGGCGAGCAGCAGGATGCCAGCCCGGCCGGGCGGGCCGCTCTCGACACCGGGTTGTTGCTCCGTCTGGGCCATGACCGGACCATAACGCCGAAGCCGGAGCGCCGAAAGCGCTCCGGTGACGCAGGCCGTTGCTGTGGGATCAGATGTCGACGGTTGCGTTCAGCGCGTTGGTCTGGATGAATTCGCGCCGCGGCTCGACGACGTCGCCCATCAGCTTGACGAAGAGGTCGTCGGCCTCGTCGTTCTGGTCGTTCTTGACGCGCAGCAGCGTGCGCACGTCGCGATCGAGCGTCGTCTCCCAGAGCTGGTCGGGGTTCATCTCGCCCAGTCCTTTGTAGCGCTGCAGCGCGACGCCCTTCTTGCCGATGGTCGAGACCGCATCGAACAGGTCGGTGGGGCCGTTGATCGGGAAGGAATCGCCCTTGCGGGTGAGCATTGCCGGCTTGGCATAGGCTTCCTGCAGGGAACCCGCCGCGGCATCGAGCTTGCGGGCTTCCGCACTGGCGAGGAGGCCTGCGTCAATGGTCGCCGCCTGCTTCACGCCGCGGATCATGCGCGAGAACACGAAGCCGCCTTCGCTCACCTTGCCTTCCCAGCCGCGCTCCAGCTCGTCCGAGATCGCATCGAGGCGGCGCGCGACAGAGGCTGCCGCCTCGTTCGCCTGAGCCTCGTTCTCCTCGCTCACCGGATGCAGCACGCCGGCGATCGCCATCTGCTCGACGATGCGCCGGTCATAGCGGGAATGAAGCTGGCCCAGCGCGTTGCGGACGTTGCGGGCTTCCTCGATCAGCACCCTGAGATCGGCGCCGGCCCGTTCCACGCCCTCGCTGGTGCGGAAGGTCGCGCCGTCCAGCGTCGAATCGATCAGGTACTCCTCCAGCGCCCGCTCGTCCTTGAGATAGACATGGCTCTTGCCGCGCGCCGCCTTGTAGAGCGGCGGTTGGGCGATGAAGAGATGGCCGGCATCGATCAGTTCCGGCATCTGCCGGTAGAAGAAGGTCAAGAGCAGCGTACGGATATGGGCGCCGTCGACGTCGGCGTCGGTCATGATGATGATCTTGTGGTAGCGCAGCTTCGCCAGGTTGAAGCCGCCCTGCTCGGCATCGGCGCGGCCGATGCCGGCGCCCAGCGCCGTGATCAGCGTGCCGACCTGATCCGACGAGAGCATCTTGTCGAAGCGCGCGCGCTCGACGTTCAGGATCTTGCCGCGCAGCGGCAGCACGGCCTGGTATTCGCGGGCGCGGCCCTGCTTGGCGGAGCCGCCGGCCGAGTCACCCTCGACGATGAAGAGTTCGGATTTGGCGGGATCCCTCTCCTGGCAATCAGCCAATTTGCCCGGGAGCGAGGCGATATCGAGCGCGCCCTTGCGGCGGGTGAGGTCGCGCGCCTTGCGGGCGGCCTCGCGGGCGGCAGCGGCTTCCGCCACCTTGCCGACGATGGTCTTGGCCTCGCCCGGATGCTCTTCGAGCCACTCCGAGAGAGCCTGATTGACCACATTCTCGACGACCGGGCGGACTTCCGAGGAAACCAGCTTGTCCTTGGTCTGCGAGGAGAATTTCGGGTCGGGAACCTTGACCGAGACGATCGCGGTCAGGCCCTCGCGGCAATCGTCGCCGGTGAGCGAGACCTTCTCCTTCTTGGAGATGCCGGAGCTTTCGGCATAGCCGGTGATCTGGCGCGTCAGCGCGGCGCGAAAGCCGGCAAGATGGGTGCCGCCGTCGCGCTGCGGGATGTTGTTGGTGAAGCAGAGCACGTTCTCGTGGTAGCTGTCGTTCCACCACAGCGCGACGTCGACGGTGATGCCGTCCTTCTCCGAGGTCAGCATGATCGGCTTGTCGATCACCGACGACTTGGCGCGGTCGAGATAGCGCACGAAGGCCTCGACGCCGCCGTCGTACATCAGCTCCTCGCGCACGATCTCGGCATGGCGCGCATCGGTCAGGACGATGCGCACGCCCGAGTTCAGGAAGGCGAGCTCGCGCAGGCGGTGTTCCAGCGTCTTGTAGTCGAACTCCACCATGGTGAAGGTCTCTTGCGACGGCAGGAAGGTCACCTCGGTGCCGCGCTTGTCGCCCTGCGGGCCAACGACCGCAAGCGGCGCCACTGCGTCGCCATGGCGGAACTCCATGTAGTGCTCGTGCCCGCCGCGCCAGATGCGCAGCTTGAGCGAAACCGAGAGCGCGTTGACGACGGAGACGCCGACGCCGTGCAGGCCGCCCGAGACCTTGTAGGAGTTCTGGTCGAACTTACCGCCGGCATGGAGCTGGGTCATGATGACCTCGGCGGCCGAAATGCCTTCCTCGCTGTGGATATCGGTGGGGATGCCGCGCCCATTGTCGCTGACCGTGACCGAGCCGTCGGCATTCAGCGTCACCGTGACGAGGTTAGCATGACCCGCCAGCGCCTCGTCGATGGCGTTGTCGACGACCTCGTAGACCATGTGATGCAGGCCCGAGCCGTCATCGGTGTCGCCGATATACATGCCAGGCCGCTTGCGAACGGCATCCAAGCCCTTGAGAACCTTGATGGAATCGGCGCCGTAGTCGTCGGGCTGGGCGCTGAGCGCGGCATCGGTCATGAAATGGTCCCTGAGCGGGCGAGCGAGCGCCCGCGATGATCCTGATTCGAAACGACAATATAGGGGCAGACGATGGCTTTTTCACGCGCCTACGCGTGCGTGTGCGTGGAGGGGCGGTTTGGTTCGCCTGCCTCGTCATTCCGGACAAGCCGCGAAGCGGCGCCGATCCGGAATCCATCGGAGGGCTCCGGCGTTCGACGATGGATTCCGGGTCTCCGCTTCGCTGCGCCCGGAATGACGACGGACAGGGTGAGCCTTAGCCTCGAAACTCCGAAATCGCCTCGACGAAGGCCTCGCCATATTGCGCGAGCTTGCGCTCGCCGACGCCCTCGATCGCCCGCATCTCGTCCAGGCCCAGCGGCCGCTCGCGCGCCATCGCGATCAGGGTCCGGTCGGTGAAGATGATATAGGCCGCCACGCCCTCCTCGCGGGCGATCTGGAGCCTGAGCTTACGCAGATGCTCGAACAGGCCGGCCGTGCCCTCGTCGAGCCCGTCGGCGCGGGCCGCGTCGCGCTCCGAGCGGCGGGAGCGTCGCTCGGCGAACGGGTCGGCCCGGAGCGCGATCTCCTCTCGGCCGAACAGGATGTCCTCGCCCTTCGGCGTCAGCTTGAAGCCGCCATGTTCGGCGCTGGCTTCGGCCAGCGCCCCGGCGGCGAAGAGCTTGCGCGTCAGCCCCATCCAGGCGGCCTTGGGCTTGTCGGCGCCGACGCCGAAGGTCTTCAGCCCGTCATGGTTCTGGCGGCGGATGACCTCGGTCGTCGTGCCCGTCAGGATATCGGCGAGATGGCCGGCGCCGAAGCGCTCGCCGGAACGGATCACGGCCGAGAGCAGCTTGCGCGCATCGAGCGTCGCATCCTGCAGTGCGGGCGCCTCGGCGCCGCAGAGATCGCAGCGGAACGGCGCGTTGCCATGCCGGCAAGGCGGCGTCTCCTCGCCGAAATAGGCCAGCAAGGCGCTGCGCCGGCAGAGCGCGTTCTCGCAGAGATCGATCATCGCGTTGAGGCGCTTGTGCTCGATGCGCCGGCGCTCGTCGTCGATCTGCTTCTCGTCGATCTGGCGGCGCCTCAGAGACATGTCGTCGACGCCATAGAGCGTCAGCGTATCCGCCGGCAGGCCGTCGCGCCCGGCGCGGCCGATCTCCTGGTAATAGCCCTCGATCGAGCCCGGCATATCGGCATGGACGACGAAGCGCACATCCGGCTTGTTGATGCCCATGCCGAAGGCGATGGTGGCGCAGACGACGACGCCGTCCTCCTGCAGGAAGATGTCCTGGTTACGGTTGCGCGTCTCCTGTTCGAGCCCGGCATGGTAGGGCAGGGCATTCCAGCCCTTTTCGCTGAGCGCCGTGGCGAGACGCTCGGTCTTGCTGCGCGAGGAGCAGTAGACGATGCCGGAGCCGTTGCGGTGCCGGCGCAGGAAGTCGTCGATCTGCCGGCGCGGCTGCTCCTTCGGCGCGAAGGCGAGTTTCAGGTTCGGCCGGTCGAAGGAATGCACCACCATGCGCGGCGGCTGCGGGAAGAGTTGCTGGGCGATATCGGCCTGGGTCTGCCGGTCGGCGGTGGCGGTCAGCGCCGTCACCGGCACGCCGCCCAGCGCCTCGCGCGTCTTGGCGAGCAGGCGATATTCCGGGCGGAAATCATGGCCCCATTGCGAGACGCAATGCGCCTCATCGATGGCGAGCCGAGTCACACCGAGCCGCTTCAGGCGGGTGACCAGTCCCTCGCCGGCCAAGCGTTCGGGCGAGACGAAGAGCAGCCGGAGATCGCCGGAATTGAGCTTGTCCCAGGCCTCGCTGGCCTCGCTCTCGCTGTTCATTGAGTTGAGCGAGGCGGCCGATACGCCGGCTCGCACGAGCTGGCCGACCTGGTCGCGCATCAGGGCGATCAAGGGCGAGACGACCAGCGTCAAGCCGCCCGCGACCAGCGCCGGCAATTGGTAGCACATCGACTTGCCGGAGCCCGTGGGCATCACCGCGAAGACGTCTTCGCCGTTGAGCGCGGCTGCGATCACCTCCCACTGGCCGGGGCGGAAATCATCGTAGCCCCAGACGGATTTGAGGATCGCGCGGGCGTCTGATTCGCGGGATGGCGACATGGACAAGGGATGTGCCGCAGCCGGGCGCGCTTGGCCAGCCTTTCGAGCCGAAAGCCTGTGTCGGTATCCTTCGGAGCCACCACCGTCATCCCAGGCTTGACCCGGGATCCATCGAAAGGCGCCGCGCTTTACGATGGATCCCGGATCTCCGCGGAGTTTAGCCTTGGGCCGATCGAAGATCGGACCCGAGGGCTTCGTCCGGGATGACGGCGTAAAGCTTGGATGGCTCTCAGACTTTGACGGCCAGCAGGTGGATCGCGATCGCCAGAGCAAAAACCGCCGTGATCAACTTCGACGGCCAGGGTTTGAGGTCGAACCAGATGAATTGCAGCGTCAGCCGCAGGCCCCAGAAGGCGGCGCCCACGAGCGGCAGCACAGGGTGGACGCGGCCTTGCCCGGCCAGCCAGATCAAGGTCGCGCCATAGGCGAGGAAGACGAAGGTCAGCATCGCGTTGAGCGTCTGCGTGATCGCCGTGTTCAGGCCGCCGGATGGCGTCAAACGCTCCGGCCAGCCGAACAGACGCCGGAACGCGGCATGAAACAGCGCGAAGCCGAGATCGATGAGGCCGGCTGCCAGAGCCAAGCCGATCAGCTCCGCGTTGCGATCGTGGCGGCTGCGCCGGCCATCACGCCGCCGGTCGTCCGGTTGATCCAGCGCATCGCGCGCGGGCTGGCGACGAGGCGCCGGGCCCGGTCGGCCGCATAGGCATAGGCCATCAGCGTCCCCGTGATGATCGGGGCGATCAGCGCGGCGACTTCGACGAAGGCCAGCGTGCTCATCGCGTTGAGGTCGATCACCAGCGGCAGGATCGACAGGAAGAAGACCATGACCTTGGGATTGCCGAGCGTCAGCGCAATGCCGCCGAGGAACAGGCGCGCACCCTCGCCGCGGGCGGCAGCGGAGGGCTTCGGTGCTTCGGCCGGCGCCGTCCAGGCCTTGTAGGCGAGGTAGAGCAGATAGGCGCAGCCGGCATATTTGATCGCGACGAAGACGCCGTGGAAGCTCTGCATCAGCACGCTCAAGCCCAGCGCGGTCAGTGCGAACCAGACGAGATCGCCCGCGACGATGCCGGCGAGGAACGGCAAGGAGCGCCGGAAGCCCGATGACAGCGAGCGCGCGACCAGCGCCGCGATGGCGGGGCCGGGCGAGGCGACGGCGAGGAAATACACGCTGGCGAACAGGGCAAGGCTGGAGATGTCCATGGAAAGCCTCCGAGACTGCCCGCGAGATTAGCAGGAACCTGACGAAGCGTCCCATCGCAAGCCGTGGCCTGACCGATCAATCGAGCGGATCGATCCGCCCCGGCGTCACCGAAAAGCGCTGCGCGCCGGCCGGCAAATCGCCGAACAAGGCAGCGTCGGCACCGGTCATCCAGACCTGGCAGCCGAGCCCGGTCAGCCCGCCGTAGAGCGCCGCGCGGCGGCGCGGATCGAGATGGGCGGCAATCTCGTCGAGCAGGACCAGCGGCGCGATGCCGCTCATCGCGGCGACCAGCCTGGCATGGGCGAGCACGAGCCCGATCAGCAGCGCTTTCTGCTCGCCGGTCGAACCCTGGCCGGCTGGAATATCCTTCGGCCCGTGCCGGACCTCGAGATCGGAGGCTTGCGGCCCCGCGAGCGTGCGCCCGGCGGCACGGTCGCGGTGGCGGCCCTGACGCAGCAGGTCGCGATAGGCGTCCTCCGCGTCGACGGCCGGCAGGCGCGCGACCAGCGCGTCGATCTCGCCGGAGAGCTCGATATCCGCGAAAGGGAAGGGCGAGGCCTCGTCTCGCGTCTCGGCGATGATGGCGGAGAGCCGCGCCACCGTCTCGGCCCGGGCGGCGGCGACCGCGACGCCGAGTTCGGCGACCTCGCGCTCGACGGCGTCGAGCCATTGTCCCTGATTGGGGCTCTCTTCCAGGATACGGTTGCGCGAGCGCAGAGCCCGCTCCAGCGCGTTCGAGCGGGTCGCATGGCCGGGATCGATCGCCAGCACGAGACGGTCGAGGAAACGGCGCCGGTCGCCGGCGGCGCCGCGGAACAGCCCGTCGAGATCGGGCGTCAGCCAGACCAGCCGCAGATATTCGCTGAAGGCCAGCGCCGAGCCGGCGGTCGTGCCGTCGATGCGGGCGATGCGCGGGCGGCGCCCTTCCGCATCGAGTGGTCCGAGCCCGATACCAAGCCGGCCGGCCTCATCGGCCAAGGTGATGGACGCGGCGAAGCTGCCGTCGCCGCCCTGGCGCGCCATGCCGGGCAGCTCGGCCCGGCGCAGGCCACGGCCGGGCGCGAAGAGCGAGAGCGCTTCGAGGATATTGGTCTTGCCGGCACCGTTCTCGCCGATCAGCGCAACGATTTGACCCTCGACCGGGAGATCGAGGGCCTCGTAGGAACGGAAATCCTGCAGGATCAGGCGCGTAACGGCCGTCACGGCCGAAAGCCCTTCACACGCGCATCGGCATCAGCACATAGAGCGCGGAGGCGCCTTCGCGGTCCTGGATCACGGTCGGCGAACCCGGGTCGGCGAGCTTCAGCAGCGCCGTGTCGCCGTCGAGCTGGGCGGCGATGTCCATCAGGTAGCGGGCGTTGAAGCCGATATCGAGCGGGCTCGCCTCGTAATCGACCTCGATCTCCTCGGTCGCCGAGCCGGAATCCGGGTTGGTGACGGAGAGCGTCATGCGCCCGTCCGCCATCGAGAGCTTCACGGCCCGGCCGCGCTCGGAGGAGATCGTCGAGACGCGGTCGACGGAAGCGGCGAAATCGCCCCTGTCCACCGTCAGCCGCTTGTCGTTGCCGGAGGGGATGACGCGCTGATAGTCGGGGAAGGTGCCGTCGATCAGCTTCGACGTCAGCACGACATCGGCGGCGGCGATGCGGATCTTCGAGCCGGAAAGCTCGACCGCGACCTCGCTCTCGCCATCCTCCAGCAGCTTCTGGATCTCGGCCACGGCCTTGCGCGGCACGATCACGCCGGGCATGCCGGCCGAGCCCTGCGGGGCGGCGGTGTCGACCCGGGCGAGCCGGTGCCCGTCGGTCGCGACGGCGCGCAGCACCGGGCGGCCATCGACATCGATGGTGTGGAGATAAATGCCGTTGAGATAGTAGCGCGTTTCCTCGGTCGAGATCGCGAACTGGGTCTTGTCGATCAGGCGCTTGAGCTCGCCGGCCGGCAGCACGAAGCGATGCGCCATCTCGCCGGCGGTGATGTCCGGGAAATCGCTTTCCGGCAAGGTCTGGAGCTGGAAGCGCGAGCGGCCCGAGCGCAGCACGAGGCCGGTGTCGCCGGTGGTCTCCAGCGAGACCTGCGCGCCGTCCGACAGCTTGCGGACGATGTCATAGAGGGTGTGCGCCGGCACGGTCGTCGCGCCGGACTCGGTGACATCGGCCGGAATCGTCTCCACCACCTCGATGTCGAGATCGGTCGCCTTGAGGCGCAGGCCTCCATCAGTGGCGCTGAGCAGCAGGTTCGACAGGATCGGGATGGTGTTGCGGCGCTCCACCACGCGATGCACGTGGCCGAGCGATTTGAGCAGCGTGGAACGTTCGACCGTGACCTTCATGATTGTCTAGTCTTCTGACGCTAGCCGCCCAGGCATGACGGCCCGGGCCCGAATGAATGGCCAGCGACATTGCCGGACAGCAGCCGGGCGCGCAAGGGCCGCGCATCCCGGCAACCACAACCATTTGGCAGGACAGGCGCGAGCGGCCGCTCCCTCACTCCTGCAGCATGCGCTTCAGGAGATCGACCTCCTCATGCAGCGAGCGGTCCTCGCTGATCGCCTTCTCGATCTTGCGCACGGCATGCAGCACCGTGGTGTGATCGCGCCCGCCGAAGCGCCGGCCGATCTCGGGCAGCGAACGCGGGGTCAGCGCCTTCGACAGATACATCGCGATCTGGCGCGGCTTCACGACCGCGGCCGTGCGGCGCTCGGAGAGGATATCGGCGCGGCTGACATTGTAGCGCGTCGCGACCAGCTTCTGGATGTCCTCGATCTTGACCCGGCGCGGCTCGCGCGTCCGCACGAGGTCGCGGATGGCCGCCTCCGCCGTCTCCAGCGTCACGAACTGGCCGGACAGCGTCGCATGGGCGAGCAGCCGGTTGGCAGCGCCGTCGAGATCGCGGCCATTGGTGGCGACGACGCGGGCGACATAGGCCACCACATCCGGGCTGACCTGGAAGTTGGGATGGGCGCTCTGCAGCGCTTCCAGCCGGGTCGCCAGGATCTTGGCGCGCAAGGCTTCGTCGAGTTCGCCCACTTCGACAACCAGACCGCCGCCCAGCCGCGAACGGATGCGCTCGTCGAGGGCCTCGAGCTCGCCGGCAAGGCGGTCGCCGGCGACGACGATCTGCTTGCCCGCATCGAGCAGCGCGTTGATCGTGTGGCCGAACTCCTGCTGGATCGACTTGCCCTGGATGAACTGCACGTCGTCGACGACGAGCAGGTCGATGCCGCGCAGCTTCTCCTTGAAGGCCAGCGCCGTCTGCGATTTCAGCGCCGCGACGAAGCCGTACATGAAGCGGTCCGCCGTGAAATAGGCGACGCGCTTGCCCAGCCGCCTGGCTTCCTGCGCGATGGCCTGCAGCAGATGCGTCTTGCCCAGGCCGACACCGGCATGGAGATAGAGCGGGTTGTAAGGGCTCTGTCCGGCCGGCGCCGCCGCGATGCGCTCGGCCGCGGCGAAGGAGAGCTGGTTCGACTTGCCGACGACGAAGTTCTGGAAGCTCATCCGCCTGTCGAGCGTCGTGCCGCAGACATCGACCAGCTCGGGTTCGCCGGACTGGGCGGTCGCCGCGCCGGGCTTGGCCGCCTCGGCCGGGACCGGTGTCGTCGAAGAGGCGGGGCGGCTGCGCATCACGGCTTCCGCCAGCGGCGCCGGCGTGGTGTCGCGTGAAGCCTGGCGGACCGAGAGCAGCACGCCCTTCGGCGCCGGCAGCTCGGCGATGCAGTTCACCCGCAGCCGCTCGGCGTAATGGGCCTCGAGCCAGCTTTTCAGGAAGCGAGTCGGGACGGTGAGATAGGCGATGCCCCCCACGATGCCGGCGATTTCGAGCCGGGCGAACCAGCTCGAGAAGACATCCTCGCCGAGTTCGGCACGCAGGCGCCGGCGCACACGCTCCCAGGCGTCCTGGAGCGACGCGTCCTCTGCTCCGACCGGAGCAGTCTCCTCGACCGCCATTGTCACCACCACCGACGCTGCCTCGACCGTATCTCCGATTTGCTGCCGCTCGAACATCAATGGCCCCATTTGCTTCAAAATTGAACACGCCTTCGGAGGGGCGATTGCAGAGGCAACCGCCTTCCCGGCGCTGTTGTCCGGTTAAAAAGGATCCCGGCCCGGCAGGCGCATCCGCCCGACAGGTCAGGAAATCCCGGTTCTGTCGATTACGCTTGGAAGGCTCGCCGCTGGCTGGAGCCGCGCTTCATCTCAATACAGAAGACAAAGAGCCGCATTCTCCAACCTCCCTGGTCGCGAGCCAAAACACCGATAATCTATGGAAACCGCCACCGCGTTCATTGCTGTCCGCCCGGCGATGAAGTGACCTTACAGGGCGCGCTCGACGGGCTGCAATATCCCTTTCAGCCGGCTTCGGAGCGAGGTGGCTTCCGCCCCCCGGATCGAACGGGGTCGGGGGGCTGCAATTGGTTGGGGAACTTAATCTTTTCTTTACAGCGGGCGCGCTCGCGGCGGCCGAATCTTTTTTTTCAAAGGGGCGAATGGGTGCCTTGGAGTCGCCGCGATTCTCTCACCTCAAAATCCTTTGCCCGCTAAGGTGATGAAAAATAATGACTTTCCATGTGCGGCAGACTCTCGCTGAAGCAGCGATTCCGCGCCCCGAAAGCGCCCGGAGAGTCAAGTCCGTAAAGCCGTGGAAAGATTGCCGAATCGGCTTGCCGTAACGATTTTTTTCTTCCGTGGCGGCGCGTGGCGA
The DNA here is from genome assembly GCF_000745475.1 of Allobosea sp. UNC402CLCol. Lineage (GTDB taxonomy): Bacteria > Pseudomonadota > Alphaproteobacteria > Rhizobiales > Beijerinckiaceae > Allobosea > Allobosea spartocytisi. The sequence goes on along the minus strand of NZ_JQJJ01000013.1, from coordinate 387,133 downwards.
GGCGGCAACAGGGGGCCTTGAAGCCAACAAAAAAGCCCGGCGTCGAGCCGGGCTTTTAAACGATGCGATGCGGCCCGCGAAGGTGGCTCAGGAGGCCAGCGCGCCGATGCGATGGGCGAGACGCGAAACCTTGCGCGAGGCGGTGTTCTTGTGAACCACGCCCTTCTGCGCGGCGCGCATGATCTCGGGCTGGGCAGCCTTGAGCGCCTCGGCCGCGGCGGCCTTGTTGCCCGTGGCGATCGCCTCTTCGACCTTGCGCAGGAAGGTGCGCATGCGCGAGCGGCGGTTCTTGTTGACCTCGGTGCGCCGCGCGATCTTGCGCGTGGCCTTCTTGGCCGACGTCGTATTGGCCATCCAAACGTCCTCGTCTTCATCACGGTCCGTCGCCTGGCGTTGAGCCGGCGGTTCTGACCGCTACCTTGCTGGAAACACGTGAGCGGCGGCCGAGCTTGCGCGGGCCGCCGCGAGTGGTGGGGCTATAATCGCTCGCGCGGCCGCCGTCAACGCGGAATCCGCGTGAGCTTTACCATGAGGCTCACACTGACGGCGCGATGAAGCGGGCGAAGCTCGCCAGATCGACATTGCCACCGGAGAGAATGACGCCGACGCGCCGCCCTTCGACGGGCACGGCGCCGGTGAAGGCCGCCGCCGCAGCGAGGCAGCCGGTCGGCTCGACGACGAGCTTCATGCGCTCCGCGAAGAAGCGCATCGCGTCGATCAGCGCCGCGTCGCTGACCGTGACGATGTCCTCGACGTCGCGCTGGATGATCGGGAAGGTGAGATCGCCGAGGAAGGCGGTCTGCGCCCCGTCCGCGATCGTCTTGGGCACGCCGATCTTCACGATCTCGCCCTTGCGCAGCGACTGCTGCCCGTCATTGCCGGCCTCCGGCTCGACGCCGAAGATCCGGCAGCCCGGATTGAGCGCCTTCGCCGCGAGCGCCGCGCCGGCGAGCAGCCCGCCGCCGCCGAGCGGCACGATCAGGATGTCGAAGGGGCCGGCATCCTCGATCAGCTCCTTCGTCGCCGTGCCCTGGCCGGCGATGACATGGGGATGGTCGTAAGGGGGGATGATCGTCAGCCCGCGCTCGCTGGCGAGGCGATCCCCGATGGCGAGCCGATCCTGCGTATAGCGGTCATAGCGCACGACCTGCCCGCCATAGCCCTCCGTTGCCGCCACCTTCGCGGCTGGCGCGTCGTTCGGCATGATGATCGTGGTCGGCACGCCCAAGAGCTGGCCCGCATAGGCGATGGCCTGGGCATGGTTGCCGGAGGAGAAGGTGACGACGCCGGCCTTCTTCTGCGCGGGTGAGAGCGAGGCGATGGCGTTGTAGCCGCCGCGGAACTTGAAGGCGCCCATGCGCTGCAAATTCTCGGGCTTGAAGACCAGGCTCGCATTCGTCCGCCGGTTGGCGGTGGCGGAGCTCATCGCCGGCGTGTGGTGGGCGATGCCCTTCAGCCGCTCGGCCGCCGCCTCGACATCGGCATAGGTCGGGAGGGACGGTCCGGTCTGGGCGTTCATGGCGGGAAATCCTGCTGGCGAAAGACGTGTGCTATCTGCCAGCAGGAGCGCCGGTCCATCAAGGCGGGGCCGCTCGACGCCGCCATGCGGCAGGCGATGGCCGGTTGCTCAGGCGTTCCTGAAATCCGGCTTCCGCTTCTCGGCGAAGGCGGACATGCCTTCCTTCTGGTCGGCGGTGGCGAAGAGCGAGGAGAAGACGCGGCGCTCGAAGCGCAACCCCTCCTGAAGGGTTACCTCGAAAGCGCGCTCGACCGCCTCCTTCGCCATCAGCACGGAGGGCAGCGACTTCGTGGCGATCGCCTCGGCCGCCTTCAGCGTCTCGGTCAGCAGGTCGGCGAGCGGCACGACGCGCGCGACGAGTCCGGAGCGCTCGGCTTCCTCGGCATTCATCATCCGGCCGGTGAGGATCAGGTCCATCGCCTTGGCCTTGCCCACCGCCCTTGTCAGGCGCTGCGTGCCGCCGGCGCCGGGGATGACGCCAAGATTGATCTCGGGCTGGCCGAACTTCGCGTTATCCGCCGCGATGATGAAGTCGCACATCATGGCAAGCTCGCAGCCGCCGCCCAGCGCGAAGCCCGCGACCGCCGCGATGATCGGCTTCTTGCGCCGGCCGATCCGGTCCCAGTCCTCGAACTTGTCGTCGAGATAGGTGCCCGGGAAGGTGCGGCCATGCATCTCCTTGATGTCGGCGCCGGCAGCGAAGGCCTTTTCCGAGCCGGTCATGACGATGCAGCCGATGCCGTCATCCCGGCCGAAGCCGTCGAGCGCCGCATTGATATCGTCGATGAGCTGGCCGTTCAGCGCGTTCAGCGCCTGCGGTCGGTTGAGCGTGATCAGCCCGACCTTGCCCTTCGTCTCGACGAGAATGGTCTCATAAGCCATGGCGGCCTCCCGGATGGTCCTGCTCCGCCAGCTTTAGCGAGCGGCGCGAGAGCGGTCCATGCGCGTTGCGCACATCCGCGCATTCGCTGTCTCCCCCAGCGCGTCATGCTCGGGCTTGACCCGAGCATCTCGTGCAAGAGGAGGCTCCAGTGTCACTTCCGGCCGGAGATTCTCGAGTCAAGCCCGAGAATGACGCGTGTCTCTACCGCCTCGGCTGGCAGCTCTCGCAATAAAACGTCGAGCGGCCCGACTGCACTAGGCGCTTCACCAGCTTGCCGCAGCCGGGCGTGACGCAGGTCTCGCCCTCGCGGTCATAGACCTTGAAACGGTGCTGGAAATAGCCGAGCGAGCCGTCGGCATGGGCGAAGTCGCGGAGCGTCGAGCCCCCGGCCGCGACGGCCTCCTCCAGCACCTCGCGGATGATGCGGGCGAGCTCATGCGCCTTCTCGCGCGGCCGCCCCGTCGGCGTCGCGATCGTTCCGGCTTCCGCCTCTGGATGGAGCCCGGCCCGGAACAGCGCCTCGCAGACATAGATATTGCCGAGGCCCGCCACGAGCCGCTGGTCGAGCAGCGCGGCCTTCAAGGGCGCGAACTTCCCCGCGAACAGCTTCGCCAGCGTCTCGCCGGAGAGTTCGTTGCCGAGCGGCTCGATGCCCATCCCGGCGAAATGCTTCGATGTCGCCAGTTCGGCGCGGGGAACGAGATCCATGAAGCCGAAGCGGCGCACGTCATTATAGGTGACGCGCGCGCCCGTCCCCATCTCGAACACGACATGGTCGTGGATCAGGTGCCGACCGATCTCGTTATAATAGGAGCCCGGCTCGGTCGGGGGCGTGCCCGGCGCCTCGACGATGAAGCGCCCGCTCATGCCCAGATGCATGACGAGCGCCTGGCCGTCGTCGAGATCGGCAATGAGATATTTCGCGCGGCGCGACAGCGCCTCGATGCGCCGGCCGGTCAGCCGCTCGGAAAAATGATCGGGCAGCGGAAAGCGCAGGTTCGGCCGGCGCAGCTCGACGCGTGCGAAGCGCTCGCCCAGCAAGGCGGGCTCCAGCCCGCGCCGGACGGTTTCGACCTCGGGTAGCTCCGGCATATCAGCGACCTCAAATAAAGCCTGCGTCGAGAGGGCCCGCGACAAGCCCGCCGCCTTTGGCTATTGATCGGCTCAGGCGAATACAAGACAGATTTGCACAAGGCCGGCCCGACCGTGACAGCAGCTTCCGACACCACCCATTTCGGCTTCGAGACGGTGAAGCTCGCCGAGAAGCAGGCCAAGGTCGACGACGTCTTCCACAAGGTCGCAGACCGCTACGACCTGATGAACGACATGATGTCGGGCGGCCTGCACCGGGCCTGGAAGAGCGCGCTGCTGACCGCGATCAACCCACCGAAGGATCGTGCCTTCCATCATCTCGACGTGGCCGGCGGCACGGGCGACGTCGCCTTCTCGGTGCTGGAGGCCGGCGGCCCTGAGACCGATGTCACCGTGCTCGACATCAATGCCGACATGCTGCGCGTCGGGCGCGAGCGGGGCGAGAAGCGCTTCCCGGATAATGATCGCATCCGCTTCGTCCAGGGCAATGCCGAGGAACTCGGCCTGCCCGACAACCATTTTGATTGCTACACCATCGCCTTCGGCATCCGGAACGTGCCGCGCATCGACAAGGCCTTGGCCGAGGCCTATCGCGTGCTGAAGCGCGGCGGGCGCTTCCTCTGCCTCGAATTCAGCCATGTCGACGTGCCCCTGCTCGACAAGATCTACGAGACCTATTCCTTCAGGGTGATCCCGCCGATGGGCCGCATGGTCACCGGCGAGGCCGAGCCCTACCAGTACCTCGTCGAATCGATCCGCAAGTTCCCGAAGCCACAGGCCTTCGCGGGGATGATCGAGGATGCTGGCTTCCGCCGCGCGAAATTCACGCCGATGACCGGCGGCGTCGTGGCGCTGCATTCCGGCTGGAAGCTGTGATGCTGGCTGCGGCGGCATGATCTCCTCCTTCTTCCACATGCTGCGCGGCGTGCGCGTCGGCTTCGTGCTGGCGCGCGAGGGTGCGCTGGCGCTCGTCGACCCCTCCGTGCTGCCGCCGCTGGCACGAGGCCTGATCCGTGTCGGCCGGCTGATCGAGCGGCGCGGCGCCGGTTCTTCCGCGACCCGCCTCGCGGCGGCGCTGACGCGGCTCGGCCCCTCCTACGTCAAGTTCGGCCAGTTCCTGGCGACCCGGCCGGACGTCGTCGGCATGAAGATCGCCGAGGATCTGTCCGCCCTGCAGGACCGGATGCCGGCCTTTTCGATGGCGGAGGCGCGCGCCATCGTCGAGGCTGCGCATGGCGTGCCGCTGGAGACGCTGTTTCCCGAGTTCAGCGAGCCGGTCGCGGCTGCCTCGATCGCTCAGGTCCACCGCGCCCGGCTGAAGGATGGCCGCGAGGTGGCGGTGAAGATCCTGCGGCCGGGCATCCGCGACCGCTTCAACCGCGATCTCGCCGCGATGCGCTTCGGCGCCGAGATGGCCGAGATGCGTTCGGCCGAGGCGCGCCGTCTGCGCTTCACCGGCGTGGTCGAGACCCTGGCGCGCTCCGTCGCGATGGAGATGGACCTCAGGCTCGAGGCCGCCGCCCTCTCCGAATTCGCCGAGAATACCAAGGAAGACACCGATTTCCGCGTGCCGGAGCCGGATTGGCAGCTCACCGCGCGCGAGATGCTGGTCGACGAATGGATCGACGGCGTCCGCCTCTCCGATGTCGAGGGCCTGCGCGCCGCCGGCCACGACCTGCCGGAGCTGGCCCGCAAGATCATCCAGTCCTTCCTGAAGCATGCGATCCGCGACGGCTTCTTCCATGCCGACATGCATCCCGGAAACCTGTTCGTCGATGCGGAGGGGCGCCTCGTCGCGGTCGATGGCGGCATCATGGGTCGGCTCGGCCTGAAGGAGCGGCGCTTCCTCGCGGAAATCCTGCTCGGCTTCATCACCCGCGACTACACGCGCGTCGCGCAGGTGCATTTCGAGGCGGGCTATGTCCCCGCCCATCACGATGTCGCGGATTTCGCCCAGGCGATCCGCGCCGTCGGCGAGCCGATCCACGACAAGCGCGCCGACCAGATCTCGATGGCCAAGGTCCTGACCCTGCTCTTCGAGATCACCGGCATGTTCGACATGGCGACGCGCACCGAGCTCGTCATGCTGCAGAAGACCATGGTGGTGGTCGAGGGCGTGGCGCGCTCGCTCGATCCGCATCTCGATATGTGGGGCACGGCCGACCCCGTCGTGCGCAGCTGGATCACCCATAATCTCGGGCCGATCGGCAAGCTGGAGGAGGCCGGGCGCGGCGCCCGCTCCCTGCTCGGCTCGCTGGCGGCGCTGCCCGACACGGTCGTTCGGGCCGAGCGCATCCTGGGCCAGCTCGAGGACGCCTCGCGCCACGGCTTTGCGCTCGACGAGCGCAGCGTCGCCGCCATCGGCCGAGCCGAGGCGCAGCGCAATCGCTGGGGCACGGCGGCGCTCTGGGTGATCGCGGCACTGGTCGCCTACGGCGTGTTCGGCTAGGTCAAGCCTCAGCCGTCATTCTCGGGCGAAGCACAGCTTCGACCCGAGAATCTCTCGCAGGAAGAGGCGCCTTTCCGTCCTGAGATGCTCGGGTCAAGCCCGAGCATGACGCGCCTCTCTAAGTTACCGAAACGGCGGCTCGTCAAAGCTCCTGAGCTTGCGCGAATGGATCGCCGAGCCGGTCTCCTTGAGCTTCTTCAGCGCGTCGAGTCCGATCCGCAGATGCTCGCCCACCGCCCGTTCGTAGAAGGCGTTGGCGGCGCCGGGCAGCTTGATCTCGCCATGCAGCGGCTTGTCGGAGACGCAGAGCAGCGTGCCGTAGGGCACCCGCAAGCGATAGCCCTGCGCTGCGATGGTGCCCGATTCCATGTCGACGGCGATGGCGCGCGACAGGTTGATGCGGCGGCGCTCCTTGGTCCAGCGCAGCTCCCAGTTGCGGTCGTCCTGCGTCACGACGGTGCCGGTGCGCAGCCGCTGCTTCAACGTATCGCCCTTCTCGCCGGTGATGTCGGCCGCGGCCTGCTGCAGCGCGACCTGCACCTCGGCCAGGGCCGGGATCGGGATGTCCGGCGGCACCAGCTCGTCCAGAATGCCGTCCTGCCGGAGATAGGCATGGGCGAGGACGTAGTCGCCGATGATCTGCGTCTGGCGCAGGCCGCCGCAATGGCCGACCATCAGCCAGCAATTGGGGCGCAGCACCGCCAGATGGTCGGTGATGTTCTTCGCATTGGACGGGCCGACGCCGATATTGACCAGGGTGACGCCGTCGCCATCCTTCCGGATCAGGTGATAGGCCGGCATCTGGAAGCGGTGCCAGGGCGCCGACATCACCCGCTCGGCCGCCGAGACGTCGACGCCGTCGCGGTCGATGCGGATGCCGCCGGGCGCGACCAGCGCCTCGGCCGTGCCGGCCTCGATCTCGGCCAGGCCCAACCGGACGAACTGGTCGACATAGCGATGGTAGTTGGTCAGCAGCACCCAGGGCTGCACCGCCCGCCAGTCGGTGCCGGTGTAATGCACCAGCCGGCGCAGCGAATAGTCGACGCGCACCGCGTCGAAGAGCGAAAGCGGCCGCGGCTCGCCCTCGACGATGTCGAAGGTGCCGTCGGCGATCTCGTCCCCGACCAGCGCGAGCAGCGGGGTCGGGAAATAGCGCGCGAGCTCGGCGGCGGTGATCTTGCCGCGCCCCAGCTCGTCGCCACCTTCGAGCGCATAGGGATAGGGGATTTCCTGCTGGCTGATGCCGGTCTCGATCATCGCGCCGTATTCGGCGACGAGCGGCTTGAGCTGGTCGAGCAGATAGCTCCTGAACTCGGCCGGCTGGGTCACCGTCGTCGAGTAGATGCCCGGCGCGGCGAATTTGGCGTAGCCGCGCCGCGTCGCCGCCGGCAGCTTGGACGGCTCGTAGCTCACCCGCAGCATGGGGTAGCGATAGCGCTCCCGCTGCTCCGGGGTCGGCGGCTCTCCGGTCTCGAAGAAGCGCTGGAGATCGCTGCGCAGCGCGCCGCGCGCCTCCTCATAGAGCCGTTCGAGGCGGTCGATGGCGGCTTCGGGCGTCGCGGCGGTCTCGAAGCTCATGGGCGGCGGCATCCTTCTCTCCCGTCGGTTCTAACCATGCGCCCTCGGTCCTGACAACAACCGGCGGTCCGCCCCGCCAGATTGGGGGAAAGGACGGCTTGACGCGGGTGGAATTCGGCATTACTAAACCAATCAGTTAATTAACTGATTGGTTTCATAGATGTCGGCGGACCCGCTCAGCCTGACCTTCGCCGCCCTCGCCGACCCGACGCGCCGCGCCATCCTGGCCCGGCTGTCGGAGGGCGAGAGCTCGGTGAAGGAGCTGGCCGAGCCCTTCGCGATGAGCCTGCCGGCCGTCTCCAAGCATCTGAAGGTGCTGGAGCGGGCCGGGCTGATCACGCGAGGGCGGGAGGCGCAGTGGCGACCCTGCCGGCTCGATCCCGGCCCGTTGCAGGACGTCTCGGAATGGCTGGAGCATTACAGCCGTTTCTGGGACCAGAGCCTGGGGCGGCTGGACGAGGTCCTGCGCGCGATCAAGGCGAAACCGCCGGGGGAACCGGGCGTTTGACGTCCAGATCTCTTCAATTGGATCAAAAGGCTTCTCGTCATGCTCAAGACAGCTCTCCTCAGCCTGCTCGGCCTCGTCGTGATCGCCGTCGCGGTGGTGCTGATCCTTGCCGCCCGCAAGCCCGACACCTTCCAGGTCACGCGCACGGCCACGATCAATGCGCCGCCGGAGCGGATCTATCCGCTCATCGCCGATTTCAAGGCCTGGGGCGCCTGGTCGCCCTGGGAGAAGAAGGATCCCGCCATGACGCGCAGCTATGGCGGGCCGGAAAGCGGGGTCGGCGCGACCTATGCCTGGGCCGGCGACAAGAATGTCGGTGAGGGCGGCATGCGCATCCTCGAGGCCAACCCGCCCGCCAGGATCGCGCTCAAGCTCGATTTTCTCAAGCCATTCGAGGCGCATAACGACGTCGTCTTCGCTCTCGCCCCGCAGGGCTCCGCGACGAATGTCACCTGGACCATGACCGGCCCGACGCCCTTCATCGGCAAGATCATGCATGTCTTCATGGATATGGACCGCATGGTCGGCGGCGATTTCGAATCCGGTCTGGCAGCGATGAAGGCGGCCGCCGAGCGGCCCGCCTGAAGCCTGTCGCCGCAGGGCCTGAACGCCGCCGATACGCGATAATCAAAGGAGGAGACGACGATGAAACTCTCGACCTATCTGATGTTCGGCGGCAATTGCCGCGAGGCCTTCACCCACTACGAGAAGGTGCTCGGCGGCAAGATGCTGGCCATGATGGACCACAAGGGCACGCCGGCCGAGGAGCACGTCCCGCCCGAATGGCGCGACAAGATCCTGCACGCCTGCCTCGAGATCGACGGCCAGATGCTGATGGCCTCGGACGCGCCGCCGGATCGCAGCGACGGCCCGATGCGCTCGGTCTCTGTCAGCGTTGGGGTCAAGACGCCGGAGGAGGCGGAACGCATCTTCGCAGGGCTCTCCGAAGGTGGCGCCAAGGTCACCATGCCGATGGCCGAGACCTTCTGGTCGCCGCGCTTCGGCATGCTGACCGACCGGTTCGGCACGAGCTGGATGGTCGGGGCGGAGATGCCGGCGGATCAGGCGAATTGCGGTTGACGCTGCCGGTTTCCTGAGGAAACACGCTGTCATCCCGGGCTTGACCCGGGATCCATCGTAAGGCTCTGCGCTCTGTGATGGATCCCGGATCTGCGCGGCTTCGCCGCTTGTCCGGGATGACGGCGTGTTTCCGAGCCGCCTCTACGAGCGCCCGCCGTCGACCGAGAGCACCTGTCCGCTGATCCAGCCGGCCTGCTCGCTCAGGAAGAACAGCGTCGCGTTGGCGATGTCCTGCGGCGTGCCGAGCCGGCGGGTGTGGATGCTCTCGACCAGCCGCTTCTGCCCTTCCGGCCCGTACGCCTCCCATTGCCGCTCGGTCGCGGGATTGGAGCGGACGAAGCCGGGCGCCACCGAATTCACCGTGATGCCATGCGGGCCGAACTCCCAGGCGAGCTGCCTGGTCAGCCCGACCAGAGCGTGCTTGGCGCTGGCATAAGCCTGAATGCCGGTGAGGCTCGGGCGCAGGCCCGCGCCCGACGAGATCGTGACGATGCGGCCATAGCCGGCCCGTCGCATCACCGGAGCCGCGGCTTGCGCCAGGAAGAAGGCGGCATCGACATTGGCGGCGAAGATGGCGCGCCAATCCTCTTCCGAGATGTCCTCGATCGGCCGGCCGACCTGCCCGCGCACGCCGCCGGCGGCATGGACCAGGAGATCGAGCCCGTCATCCGCGGAGGCGATGCTAAGGACCAGAGCCTGCGCCGCCTCGGGCGAGCCGAGATCGACGGCATGGGCGGTCGCGCCGAGGCTCCGGGCGGTCTCTTTGACGCCATCCGCATCGATGTCGGCGAGATGGACGCGCGCGCCGGCCTCTGCCAGCGCCGTGGCAATGGCGCGCCCGATGCCCTGGGCGGCACCGGTGACGAGGGCTACGCGGCCGTCGAAACGGATTTGCATCGGTCGATCAGCACCTTCAGCGTCTCGAAGGCCATCGGGCGGCGGCCTTCCTCGATGTCGTGGATGAGCGAGACCAGGGTCTCCAGCGCCGGCGTCGCGACGCCGGCCTCGCGTCCGAGCGTGGCGATGATGCCGATCTGCGGATCGACCTCGGTCCTGCGCTTGCGCACCGCAAGGTCGCGCCAGATGCCGGAATGGGTCTTGGCCGTCCGCGAGGTGTAGTCGGCGAGCCATGCGATCGTCGCGACCTGCGGCCCCTCGGGCGCGCCCGGCGCGAACACCATCGGGTCGAATTCGCCGAAGCCGAGCGAGGTGATGCCGCGCTTGCTCGCCACCGCGCCGACCTCGCGGCCGAGCGCGAGCCAGACCGGCAGGCGCTGCGGGTCGGCGAAGTTCGCCGACATCGAATCGTCGGTCAGGGCCGTGGCGAACAGCATCGCGCCATAGGCGAGCTTGCCCCAGAGATAGCCCCAGATGTTATCGGTCAGGATCGAATCCGGCTCGAACAGGCTGAGCAGGCGATGCATCTCGGCCGCCCGTTCGCTGACGGAGCCGTCGATCTCGCCGACGACCACGGCACCGCGATTGCCGTAGAGGATCTCGCCGTCGCCCAGCCAGTCGGCCCCGAAATTGACGAAGCAGCCGAGCGTGCGCCGCTCGCCGACCGCCCTGGCGATGGCGAGCTCGTTGAGCCCGTTCTGGGCGGAGAGCACGAAACCGTCCTCGGCCAGATGCGGCTTCAGCGCGGCGAGCGCGGCCTCGGTCGCTCCGGCCTTCACGGCGAGCACGATGCGCCGATAGCGGCCGTCCAGCTCCTGCGGCGTCACGGCCGGCACGACCTGCCGGAAATCCTCGACCGGTCCGGAGATGGCGAGCCCCTGCGCGCGGCAGGCCTCGACATGGCCGGGTACGACATCGACGAGGAGCACAGGCACGCCGGCCCGCGCCCAATAGGCGCCGAGCGTCCCGCCGATCGCGCCGGCGCCCCAGATCAGGATCGGTTCGCTCATCCGCGCCGGCTCATCAGGCCTGCCCGACCATCTCGACATCGCCATGGGTGGCGACGTGCAAAAGCCCGTCCGGCGTCACCCAGCCGCGATACATGCCTTCAGTGTTGTAGGGCGCGACGATCGTGCCGTCGGCGCCGACAGCCACCAGCCCGGCGCCGATCTTGTGGTCGGAAAGCTCGCCCAGAACCTCCTGCGTCGCCTGATCCAGCGTGAGGCCCTTATAGGCGATCAGCGACGCGATCTCGTGGCCGACGCAATAGCGGATGAAATACTCGCCCTTGCCGGTGCCGGAGACGGCGCAGCGCCCGTCGCGGGCATAGGTGCCGGCGCCGATGATCGGCGAATCGCCGACGCGCCCGGCCGGCTTGTTGGTGTAGCCGCCGGTCGAGGTCGCGGCGGCGAGGTGGCCCTGCGCGTCGCAGGCGACGGCGCCGACCGTGCCGTGCTTCTCGGCCTCGCTGGCTTCGGAAGCCGTGCCGACGATTTCGCGGATCTTCATCGAGGCGAGGTTCTTACGTCGCCGCTCGGTCGAGAAATATTCGTTGGGGACGGTGTCGACGCCCTCATGCTCGGCGAAGACGTCGGCGGCCGGACCGGCCAGCAGCAGCGGATCGCCGCGCAACATCAGCGCCTTGGCCGCGACGATCGGATTGCGGATGTGCTTGGCGGCGCAGATCGCGCCGGCAGCGAGCGTCGCCCCATCCATGATCGAGGCGTCGAGCTCATGCTCGCCATCGGCGTTGAAGGCGGCGCCGTGGCCGGCATTGAAATGCGGCGAATCCTCCATGACGCGCACGGCGGCCTCGACGGCGTCCACCGCCGGCCCACCCTTGGCGAGGATGGTCCAGCCGGCGCGCAACGCGCCGGCGAGGTCGGAGCGGGCCTGCGCCCATTCGGCTTCGGTCATCTCGGCCTTCGGCAAGGTGCCGCAGCCGCCGTGGATGGCGAGAGCAAGTGTCATGAAAGAAATTCCGTCGAAGTGATCTGGTCCGTCCCGGCCGGCACGGGGCCGGCCGGGAGGCGGAGGCGAAGGGTCACTTCTTAACAGGCTTGATGTCCATCGCCAGCGTGTCCTCGTCGACGCGCGGCGCGATGGTGACCTTGTCCTTCTGCATCGCCCAGGCCGAGCCGACGGCGGTGATCGGCAGGCGCGGCCGGTCCTTGGCGACGATCGCGGCGACATCCGAGAGCATCTTGTTGCGCTTGGCCTCGTCCATCTCGATGGCCGCGTCCTCGATCAGCTTGTCGACCTGCGGGTTGGCGTAGTTCTGGACGTTGAAGGCACCGAGCTTCTTGGCCGGGTCGTTCGAATGCACCAGCGAGGACAGGGTGTAGTTGGCCTCGCCCGTCAGCGTGCCCCAGCCGGACATCGCCATCGAGAAATCCCCGCGCAGGCGGGCCGGGAAGAAGACGGCGCCGGGCTGGGCATTGGCGTTCACCTCGATGCCGATGCGCGCCAGCATCTGGGCGATCGAGGTGCCGACCTGCCGGTCGCCGGGCAGGCGGTCATTGGTGAAGGAGAAGGTGACCTTGAAGCCGTTGGGGTAGCCGGCCTCCTCCATCAGCTTCTTCGCTTTGGCGAGGTCGGGCTTCAGCGCCGGCAGCTCCTTGTTGAAGCCGGCGATGGTCGGCGTCACCAGCTGGTTGGCCGGGGCGCCCAGCCCTTCCATGGCGATCTCGGCGAGCGCCGGCCGGTCGATGGCGAGGTCGATCGCCTCGCGCACCCGGACGTCCTGCATCGGGTTCTTCGGCAGGGGCGAGCCGTCCTTGGCGCTGACCTGCGGGGACTTGTCCCGCATGTCGAGCTCCATGTTGAAGAGATAGACGCTTTCGATGGTGGTGACGGTGAGCTTCGGGTCGCGCTTGAGCGTCGGCACGTCGGAAGCCGGCGCGCGCACGATGATGTCGACCTGGCCCGCCTTGAGCTGCGCGACGCGGGCGGCGTCGTTCGGCAGTTCCTTGCGCACGACCTTGGCCCAGGGCTCCTTCGGGCCCCAATAGCCGTCGAAGCGCTCGAGCACGAGCTGGTCCTTCGGCGTCCAGGACACGAATTTATAGGGGCCGGTGCCGATCGCGGCCTTGCCGGAGTTGAACGCCTCGTTGGCATTGTCCTTGGTCAGGCCGGCGGCCGCTTTGTGCGAGACGATGAAGAGGCGGATGAAGTCGTTCGGCAGGTTCGGCGCGGGCCCGTCGGTGACGACCTGCACCGTCAGCGGATCGACGATCTTCACCTCCTTGACGCGGCGGACATAGATCGTCGTCGGGTTCGGGCCGGCGACGACCGGAATGCGCTCGATCGAGAACTTCACGTCCTCCGCCGTGAAGTCCGAGCCGTCATGGAACTTGACGCCGGGCCGCAGCTTGAACTCCCAGACATTGGGCTCGATCGCCTTCCAGCTCGTGGCGAGCCGCGGTTCGAGCTGGAGCTTGTCGCCCGACCAGATCAGCGTGTCGAAGACCTGCTTCAGGGCCTCGGCATGGGTGCCGGTCGCGGTGAAGTGCGGGTCGATCGATTCCGGGCCGGCGCGGACGCCGATCGTCAGCGTCTGGGCCAGCGCGCCGGTCGAGACGGTGGCGCCGAGCAGGGCGGCGAAGGCGGCGAGACGAAAGCTGCGTGCCAGATTCATCATGGATCCCCTGTTGTTGGCGTTGATGTCGTCTAGAGTTCTTGCGGCCAGTCGGGCGAGGCGATGACGAGCTTGTCCATCAGCGTGCGGAGCTGGCGCTGCTCTTCGGAGCTGAGGCAGGCGAGCATGGCCTGCTGCTGCTCCACCATCAGCGGCATGGTCTCGTCGAAGATCTTGCGCCCGGCCGGCGTCAGATGCAGCACGTAGCTGCGCAGATCGGCCGGGTCGCTCTCGCGCTTCAGGAGGCGCCGCTGCAGCAGCTTCTGGATCGCGCGCGAGAGCGTGTTCTTCGGCAGGCCGGCCGAGGCGACGATGTTCTTCGCCGCCACGCCCTCCTTGAGGCCGACCGCATAGAGCGCGACGAAATCCGGCCGGACCAGGCCGTAGCGGGTCTCGATCCAGCGATAGACCGGGTCGTTGAAGCGGAAGGCGACGAAGTTCAGCCGGAAGGACAGCCAGCAGGGGTTTTCCCAGAGCTTGGTCACGATCAAGGGATCGAGCGCGCCCAGCGCCGCTTCGCGTGCGGGATCGACAGGCGAAAGGGGGCTCGGAGAGCGGCTCATGACGGCTGTCTCTTCGGTCAAATTAGTTCCAGATGGAACTTGACCGTATCTTGGGACGGAGTCAAGGGTAGTGCCGGGATCGCGCCATCGCAATCCATTTAGTCTATCGCATTAGTAGTTTGTCCGTCGCTCCAATGACCCAAGCAAGGAACGCACCGTGCTGGTTGCCGAGATGAACTGGATGCAGATCGAGGCGCAGGCGCGCCGCGACGATCGCTGCGTCCTGCCCCTCGGCAGCGTCGAGCAGCACGCCTATCTCAGCCTCGCGACCGATGTGATCCTGTCCGAGCGCGTGGCACAGGAGGCGGCCGAGCCGCTCGGCATTCCCGTCTTTCCCGTGCTCGCCTATGGCCTGACGCCGGGATTCTTGGATTTCCCCGGCAGCATCTCGCTGAAGCTGAGCACTTATGCGGTCCTGCTGGGCGACATCTTCGACGGCTTCTACCGCTCGGGCTTTCGCCGGATCGTGCTGGTCAACGGCCATGGCGGCAATTCGCCGGCCCAGAACTTCGCCACCGAATGGCTCGATCGTCACCCGGATGCGAGCATCCGCCTGCATAATTGGTGGGCGGCGCCGCAATTCCAGGCGGCGGTCAAGGCGGTCGACCCGGCCGCCTCGCACGCCTCCTGGATGGAGAACTTCCCCTGGACGCGGCTTGCGGGCGTGGCCATGCCCGATACGCTGAAGCCGCCCTTCAACGCCGCCGAATATCAGGCCGCCAGCCCGGCGAAGCGGCGCGAGATCCTCGGAGACGGCAATTTCCACGGCCTTTACCAGCGGCCGGACGAGGAAATGCTGGAGCTCTGGCAGGTCGGCGTCGAGGAGACCCGTGCAGCGATGGTGGAGAACTGGCCGTGACGTCGCGCCGAAGGCTTCACGGATGCTAGGCCACATCGCCTCCCGCCTGGCTCAGGCCCTCGTCGTCATGCTCGTCATGTCGGTGCTGGTCTTCGTCGGCGTCTACGCGATCGGCAATCCCATCGATGTCCTGATCGGCCCCGATGTCAGCCAGGAGCTCCGGCTCCAGACCATCGCGCATTACGGGCTCGACCGGCCGCTTTGGGAGCAGTACCTCACCTTCCTCGGCCGCGTGCTGCACGGCGATTTCGGCCGCTCCTTTGTCTTCGGCATGCCGGTGATGGATCTCATCCTGTCGCGCCTGCCGGCGACGCTGGAACTGACGCTGGCTGCGGTCTGCGGCGCGGCGCTGATCGGCATCCCCGCCGGCATCTATGCGGGCTACAGACCAGACAGCTTCGCCTCCCGGCTAATCATGACGGTCTCGATCCTCGGCTTCTCGGTGCCGACCTTCTGGATCGGCCTCGTGCTGATCATGGCCTTCGCCGTCGAACTGCAATGGCTGCCGGCCGGCGGGCGCGGCGATACCGTTTCCGTCTTCGGCGTCGAGTGGAGCTTCCTCACCTTGAACGGCTTGAGCCACCTCCTGCTGCCGGCGCTGAACCTCGCCCTCTTCAAGCTCGCCCTGATGACGCGCCTCGCCCGGGCCGGAACGCGCGAGACCATGCTCTCCGACACCGTGAAATTCGCCCGAGCAGCCGGCTTGTCCGAGTGGACCGTGCTGCGCCGCCATGTGCTGCGGCTGATCGCGATCCCGCTGGTCACCGTCTTCGGCCTCGAATTCGGCTCGACTCTGGCTTTCGCCGTTGTCACCGAGACGATCTTCTCCTGGCCGGGCATCGGCAAGCTGATCATCGATTCGATCCAGTCGCTCGACCGGCCGGTGATGGTCGCCTATCTCATGCTCGTCGCCTTCGTCTTCATCACCATCAACTTCCTCGTCGACCTCGCCTATGTCGGGCTCGATCCGCGACTCAGGAAGGGGGGCGCGCGATGACCGATGCTTCTCCAGCAGCCCGCTTCTGGGCCGAGTTCCGCGAGAGCAAGGTCGCGGTCGTGGCGCTCGCCGTGGTCGTGCTGATGATCGGCATCGCCTTGCTGGCACCGCTCGTCGCGCCGCAGGACCCTTACGACCTCGCCAATCTCTCGCTTTCCGATGCGCGCCGTCCGCCGGGTTTCGTCGGCGAGGGCGGCTATACCCATTGGCTCGGCACGGATGCGCAGGGGCGCGATCTCCTCTCGGCCATCCTCTACGGCCTGCGGATCTCGCTGGAGATGGGGCTGGTGGCGGGCGCGCTCGCCTTCACGCTCGGCGTCGCGCTCGGCATCGGCGCGGCCTATATCGGCGGGCGCTGGGAAGCCTTCATCATGCGCGTCATCGACCTGCAGCTCGCCTTCCCGGCGATCCTGCTGGCGCTCGTGCTTTCGGCGCTGCTGGGCCAGGGCAAGCTCCAGCTCATCGCGGCGCTGGCCTGCGCGCAATACGCCTATTTCGCCCGCACCGCCCATGGCGCGGCCTCGGCCGAGCGCGGCAAGGACTATGTCGAGGCGGTGCTCTCGACGCCCCTGCCCGGCTGGCGCGTGGTGCTGCGCCATATCTTCCCGAACTGCCTGCCGCCCTTGATCGTCGTCGCGACCGTGCAAGTGGCCAATGCCATCGCGCTGGAGGCGACGCTCTCCTTCCTCGGCGTCGGCCTGCCGGTGACGGAGCCCTCGCTTGGCATGCTGATCTCGAACGGCTTCCAGTACATGCTGTCCGGCCGCTATTGGATCTCGATCTATCCCGGCATCGCGCTCATCGTGCTGATCGTTGCGATCAATCTCGTCGGCGACCGCATCCGCGACCAGGTCAATCCGAGGCTGAAGCGATGAGCGACGCGCCTCTCCTTCAGGTCACCGACCTCGCCACCCATTTCCACACCCGCAACGGCGTGGTGAAGGCCGTCGACGGCGTCTCCTTTGCGCTGAAGCGCGGCGAGGTGATGGGGCTCGTCGGCGAGTCCGGCTCGGGCAAGAGCATCACCGGCTTCTCGATCATCGGGCTGATCGACGCGCCTGGCCGCGTTGAAACCGGCTCGTCGGTGAAGCTGGAGGAGCGCGAACTCGTCGGCTTGCCTTCGGCGGAACTGCGAAAAATCCGCGGCAAGCAGATCTCGATGGTCTTCCAGGACCCGATGATGACGCTGAACCCGATGCTGACCATCGGCACGCAGATCAGGCTCGCACTGGAAGCGCATGAAACGGTCTCCGGCGCCGAGGCCCGCCGCCGCGCCGTCGCAGCCTTGGCGCAGGTCCGCATTCCCGACCCCGAGAGCAAGGTCGATTTCTACCCGCACCAGTTCTCGGGCGGCATGCGCCAGCGCGTTGCCATCGCGATTGCCCTGTTGCATCGGCCGAAGCTGATCATCTGCGACGAGCCGACGACCGCGCTCGATGTCTCCGTCCAGGCCGAGATTCTCGTCGAGATGAAGGAGCTCGTCGCCGAGCTCGGCACGGCGCTGATCTGGATCAGCCACGACCTCGCCGTCGTCGCCTCGCTCGCCGACCATGTCTGCGTCATGCGCTACGGC
Organism: Allobosea sp. UNC402CLCol; assembly: GCF_000745475.1. Taxonomy (GTDB): domain Bacteria; phylum Pseudomonadota; class Alphaproteobacteria; order Rhizobiales; family Beijerinckiaceae; genus Allobosea; species Allobosea spartocytisi. The sequence continues at coordinate 369,498 of NZ_JQJJ01000013.1, read as the reverse complement.
AAGATCGTCGAGGCCGGGCCGACGCTCGATGTCCTGACCCATCCGCAGCATCCTTATACGCGGGGCTTGCTCGATGCGCTGCCCTCCCGCTCCGAGCCCGGAACGCTGCTGGCTGGCGGCGCCGGCGCGGAGGCTGCTCCGCCGCCACGTGTCGCGAAGGAGACCGCGCCGCAAACCGGCGACGCCGTGCATTACGTCCGCATCGAGCATGTCGCCAAGCGCTTTGCCCAGACGCCCGGCCTGTTCCGCAAGCTCGCGCAGAAGGCCGGCCTGTCGAAGGCACCGGCCGCTGTGCAGGCCGTCGACGACGTCACGCTGGTGCTGAAGCGCGGCGAGGCGCTCGGTCTCGTCGGCGAATCCGGCTCGGGCAAATCGACGCTCGGACGCGTCGCGGCCGGCATCTATGCGCCGGACAGTGGTTTCGTGCGCATCGACGATGCGCCGGTGATGAGCGCGGGCGACCATCCGCACAAGGTCACGACGCGCGTCCAGACGATCTTCCAGGACCCCTTCGCCTCGCTTAACCCCCGCATGAGGGTGGGTGACAGCATCGCGGAAGGTCCGCTGGCGCACGGCCTCATCAAAAGCGGCGAGGCGAAGACTTACGTCCGGCAATGGCTGGCGGCGGTCGGGCTCAACCCCGATTTCGCGGACCGCTACCCGCACCAGTTCTCCGGCGGCCAGCGCCAGCGCGTCGCCATTGCCCGCGCGCTCGCCATGCAGCCCGATGTCGTGGTCTGCGACGAGCCGGTCGCCTCGCTCGACGTCTCCATTCAGGCGCAGATCATCAACCTGCTGATCCGCCTGCGGCAGGAGCTCGATCTCACGCTGATCTTCATCTCGCATGACCTCTCGGTCGTCCGCCATCTCTGCGACCGCGTCGCGATCATGTATCGCGGCAAGATCGTCGAGAGCGGCCCGGCGGGCGAGGTCTACGACCATCCGCAGCACGACTACACCAAGCGCCTGCTCGCCGCCGTGCCGGTATTACCGGGCGCCGTGACGACCTGAGGAGAGCGACCATGACGAGCCAGTCCGAAGAACTCCTGCCCTGGCAATGGCCGGAAGAGGTCTGGCGCGGCAAGGTCGAGCAGGTTCGCGCCGGCCGGAATCTGAAGCCCGCGAAGTGGAAGAACGGCGCCCGCTGCGCGGTCGCGCTCTCCTTCGACGTCGACCACGAGACCAACGAACTGCGCGACGGCGGCAAGTCGGTCGGGCGGCTTTCCTGGGGCCAGTACGGCAACCGTGTCGGCGTGCCGAAGATCCTCGATCTGCTGAAGCGTCAGGACATCAAGGCGAGCTTCTTCGTGCCCGCCGTCACCGCCTTGCTCTACCCGGAAGAGCAGCGCCGCATCATCGGCGAGGGCCATGAGATCGGCCTCCACGGCTGGATTCACGAGGTCAATACGGCGGTTCCGCCCGCCCACGAGCGCGAACTGCACCTGCGCTCGGCCGATACGCTGGAGAAGGTCACCGGCGTCCGCCCGGTGGGCATGCGCACGCCGTCCTGGGACTTTTCCGACGTGACGCTCTCGATCGAGCGCGAGCTCGGCCTGCTCTACGATTCCTCGCTCTTCGCCGATGACGACCCCTATGAGATCGTCGAGAAGGGCGAGCCGACCGGCATCGTCGAACTGCCCGTCGAGTGGATCCGCGACGACGCGCCCTATCTCAGCATGAACCGCTTCCAGGCGCTCCGACCCTATACGCCGCCGGAAGCGGTCTTCGACATCTTCCGCCGCGAATTCGAGGGCGCCTATGCCGAGGGCGGGCTCTTCCTGCTGACCATGCACCCGCATGTCATCACCTACCGCTCGCGCTTCTGGATCCTCGAGGAGCTGGTTCGCCTCGCCAAGGCCAAGGGCGATTGCTGGTTCGCGACCCATGCCGAGATCGCGGCCTATGTGAAGGACGAGGCCGGCATCTGACCCGCTCGGGCGGTGGAACCGCTGCCCGATTCCCGCCGTTTTCGCTTCATCGCCGGTTCAGGCCGCAAGGGCCCTGATACCGCGCAGGTTGAACGAATGACGGGAATCGCGATGCGCACGAAACGCTTGCTGCTGGTCGGAACGGTCCTGCCGGCCCTTATCCTCTCCCAGGCGGGGCAGGCCTTCGCGCCGTTGGGCGTCCAGCTCGCCCAGGCGCCGGGAGGCGACGACGATCGTGGCCGCGGCCAGCGTGAGCGCCAGCCCGGCCCCGGAGGAGGCCAGCCCGGCCAACCCGGTCAGCCGGGGCATCCAGGAGCCGGCGGCCAGCCGGGGCGTGCCGGAGCGGGCGGTCAACCCGGCCAGCCCGGCCGCCCGGGACAGCCGGGACAACCTCCCGGCGAGCGCGCCCCCGCAGCGCCCCGCCCGCCCATGCCTGCCGCGCCGGCACCGGCCGAGCGGACCGCCCCGCCGCCTCCGCCGCAGAGCCAGCCACGGCCTGCGCCGCCGGCCCTGCAGCCCCGGCCCGAGCGCCCGGCGCCGCCGAGCGCTGCGCCGGCTCCTCAGGAACGCCTCGCGCCGCCTGCCGCGCCTGCGCCGTCGCGGCCTGCGCCCGTGCCGCCGCCGGCAGCACAGCCCGGCGTGCCCCCGGTGCAGCGTCCGGCCGTTCCGCCTGCGCCGCAGACCGGCGCTCAGCCGACCCAGCGACCCGTGCCTCCCGCGGCACCGACGGCTCCGGCTCAGCCCAACGCGGCTTCGCCCGGTGCGCCCCAGCCCGGCCTCAGGCCGGATCAGCGCCCGGCTGCGCCCGGTGCGATCCCATCCACCCCGCAATCCGGCGCGCAGCCCTCACAGCGACCCCTGCCGCCGCCGGGAGCGCCCGTGCAGCGGCCCGTGCCTCCGCCCGCGCCGACGGCTCCGGCCCAGCCCAACGCGGCGACGCCGGGCGCGCCCCAGCCCGGCCTCAGGCCGGATCAGCGTCCGGCTGCCCCCGGCGCGATTGCGCCTGCGCCGCAACCCGGCGCGCAGCCGACGCAGCGTCCCCTGCCGCCTCTGGGAGCGCCGACACAGCCGAACGCCGCTACGCCCGGCGCAACCCAGCCCGGCATCCGCCCCGATCAGCGGCCCGTGCCGCCGATTCCGCCCGCCGTTCCCGGCCAGCCCTCGACCCCGGCTCAACCGGGTGCGGTTCCTCCTGCTGCGGCCCCGGTTCAGGGCCAGCCGAACCCGGCTGTGCCGCCCGGAGCTGCGCCCGGTGCCGCCGCGCCCGGCCGTCCCGGCGTCGCCCCGCCTGCACCTGGCGCCGTGCAGGGGCAGCCGCCGGCAGGTCTTCCCGGCCAACTTCCCGGTCAGCCGCCCCAGCGCGAGGGGCGTCGCGGCGGCATTTCGCCCGGCGTCGCCGGGGCGATCGGCCTCGGGGCCGGCGTCATCGGCGGTATCATGGCGACCCAGGGCGCCGAGCGCTTCGATGACATCCGCAGGGAACGGCAGGAGCAGCGCGAAGGTGACCTCACCATCATCCGTGAACCCGGCCGCACGATCATCCGCGACGATGACGGCCGCGCCATCATCCGCCGCGACGAGGACCAGCGCTTCCGGGATCTCGGCTGGCAGGGCCGCGCCGAGCGCCGCGACGGCGAGACGCGCACCGTCTTCGAGCGGCCCGACGGAACGCGCATCGTCACCGTCACCGACGAGGAGGGCCGGCTGATCCGCCGCAGCCGCATCGGCCGCGACGATCGCGAGGTGATCATCATCGACAACACGCTGCGGGACCGTCCGGGGCGCTTTGCCGACGATGTCGTGGTGCTGCCCCCGCCGCCGCTGCCGATCCCGCGCGAGCGCTATATCGTCAATGCGGACCAGGCCGATGAGAGCCTGATCTACGAGACGATCATGGCCCCGCCGATCGCCGCGATCCCGCGTCGCTACACGCTGGACGAGGTCCGCTACTCGCCCGACCTGCGTGCCCGCATGCGCAGCGTCGATATCGACACGATCAACTTCGAGACGGGCTCCTGGCAGGTCACGGCCGACCAGGCGCAGCGCCTCGCGGTGATCGCGGATTCGGTGCGGCGTGTGCTGCAGGGCTCGCCGAACGAGGTCTTCCTCGTCGAGGGCCATACCGATGCCGTGGGTTCCGACATCGACAACCTCTCGCTCTCCGACCGCCGGGCCCAGTCCGTCGCCGAGATCCTGACGCGCGACTTCCAGATCCCGCCCGAGAACCTGACGACCCAGGGCTATGGCGAGCAGTATCTGAAGGTGCAGACGCAAGCTGCCTCGCGCGAGAACCGGCGCGTCACGCTTAGGCGCATCACGCCGCTGCTGACGGGCCAGAGTCGCTGATCGGCGCGGCGTCGAAACGCCGCTATCGCACAGAGCGGGGCTGCACAAAGTGCAGCCCCGCTCTTCGTCGGAAGCAAGGAACCGCTGCTTCGTTTCGCCAGTTCTATCTTCCGGAGGAGTAGTCCGAAGGGAGATGAAGCCATGAAGAAGCTCTCCTTGATGCTGGCATGTCTGGTTCTGGCCGGATCACTTCTGGCGCCGGCCGCGCAGGCCCAGAGCACCTCGTCGCCCAGCCCTGCGGTCAAGCAGCGGGCGCCCGGCGTGCCGATCGCCCCGCAACCGGGGGAGGTTTCCCGCTTGCGGTCCGAGGAGCGAGGGCTGTTCCATCAATACGGGCGCGTGGCGCAGGACGGACGCGCGGCGCAGGAGGCCAATCGCGATCTGCCGATGCCGCGCGGCGTGCCTTCGATCATTGCGCCCTGAGAGGCGTTCAGGATTGTTCAACGCTTGCGGCCTAAGCATCGCCGCATGAGTGACGTTGCCGCCATCGCCCAAAGCCTCGTCTCGATGCAGTCAGCCTCGACGCAGCAGGCCCTCGGCACCGAGATGCTGCGGCAGAATGCCGAGGCCGAGCGCGGCGTGGTCGCCATGCTCGAGCAGGGCGCTGAGCAGGCGAAGGCCGTCCTCCCCGCAGGCCAGGGCCTGCAGGTCGATCGCACGGCCTGACGTTTTTTGCATGCCGGCCCCTGCGTGCCGGCTTTCCTTTGCCGGTTGCGTCTCCCCGGTCGAAGCCCTAACCTTGGAATCGTTCCGAGGGGTGCTCGCAAGGGCTGAGATGGCTGATGAGGCCGAACCCGTCGAACCTGATCCGGGTCATACCGGCGGAGGGACTGGAACGCGGGTCGGGCCGTACCTTATCCGCAGACAGCGACTGGACCGCTTCCAAACCCGGATCTCCTGAACCTTGGACCAAGGAGGAGATCCCGCATGAACGCCCATACCAAGCCGCAGAAGAACAGCGTCAAGACCGCGCCGCAAAGCGTGACCACGGGGCCAATCATCGGCTCGCGCAAGATCTATGTGCCGACACCCGAGGATGGCTCGATCCGGGTGCCGTTCCGTGAGGTGCAGCTCACCACGGACGCCGAACCGCCGGTGCGGATCTACGACCCGTCCGGCCCCTTTACCGAGACCGACGCGAAGATCGACCTCGATGCGGGCCTGCCCCAGCCGCGTCGTGCCTGGCTCGACGCCCGCGGCTTCGAGCGGGTCGCCGGGCGCGCGGTCACCGCCGCCGATAACGGCCATATCAGCGAAGCGCAGCTGGTTCCGGCCTGCCCGGCTGAGCGCCCGATCCTCGAGGCGAAGCCCGGCCAGATGGCGACGCAGTACGAATTCGCCAAGGCCGGCATCATCACGCCCGAGATGATCTATGTCGCGCATCGCGAGAATCTCGGCCGTGCCGCGATGATGGAAGGCGCCCGCGAGCGCCACGCCGATGGCGAGAGCTTCGGTGCCAGCGTGCCGGAATTCGTCACGCCCGAATTCGTCCGCGAGGAGATCGCCCGCGGCCGCGCCATCATCCCGGCCAACATCAACCATCCCGAGCTGGAGCCGATGGCGATCGGCCGCAATTTCCTGGTCAAGATCAACGCCAATATCGGCAATTCGGCCGTGACCTCCGGCGCCGCCGAGGAGGTCGAGAAGCTGGTCTGGGCGATCCGCTGGGGCGCCGACACCGTGATGGACCTCTCCACCGGCCGCAACATCCACAACATCCGCTCCTGGATCCTCAGAAACTCGCCGGTGCCGATCGGCACGGTGCCGATCTACCAGGCGCTGGAGAAGGTCGGCGGCGATCCGATCAAGCTCGACTGGGAGGTGTTCAAGGACACCCTCATCGAGCAGGCCGAGCAGGGCGTCGATTACTTCACCATCCATGCCGGCGTCAGACTTCCCTATGTTCCGCTCACGGCATCGCGAGTCACCGGCATCGTTTCGCGTGGCGGCTCGATCATGGCGCGCTGGTGCCTGGCGCATCACAAGGAGAGCTTCCTCTACGAGCGCTTCGACGAGATTTGCGACATCATGCGCAAATACGACGTCTCCTTCTCGCTGGGCGATGGCCTGCGTCCGGGCTCGATCGCCGACGCCAATGACCGCGCCCAGTTCGCCGAGCTGGAGACGCTGGGCGAGCTGACCCAGGTCGCCTGGAAGAAGGGCTGCCAGGTGATGATCGAGGGCCCCGGCCATGTGCCGATGCACAAGATCAAGGAGAACATGGACAAGCAGCTGCGCGAATGCGGCGAGGCGCCCTTCTATACGCTCGGACCGCTGACCACCGACATCGCGCCGGGCTACGACCACATCACCTCGGGCATCGGGGCTGCGATGATCGGTTGGTATGGCTGCGCCATGCTCTGCTACGTCACGCCGAAGGAGCATCTGGGCCTGCCGAACCGCGACGACGTCAAGACCGGCGTCATCACCTATCGCATCGCGGCCCATGCCGCCGACCTCGCCAAGGGCCATCCGGCCGCGAAGATCCGGGACGACGCGGTCTCCCGCGCCCGCTTCGATTTCCGTTGGGAGGACCAGTTCAACCTGGCGCTCGACCCCGACACGGCGCGCGAGTTCCACGACGAGACCTTGCCGAAGGACGCCCACAAGGTCGCGCATTTCTGCTCGATGTGCGGGCCCAAATTCTGCTCGATGAAGATCACGCAGGATCTGCGCGCCGAGGTTCTGGCGATGGGCGAGAACGAGCGCAAGGCGCTCGAAGCGCTCGCGGATGAAGGCATGGCGGCCAAGTCGAAGGAGTTCCTCGACAAGGGCGGCAGCATCTACCTCCCCGCGGCGGAGTGAACAGAGCCTCCGGAGGTCGCGACGCGGCTCGCGTTGCGGCCTTCGGGCGGCCGGAATAACCCGCCGGCTGTCGCGGACCGAGAAATCGCTACTGCGTGGGCGTAAGCGGGAGCGGCGCGGGCTTCGGTGCCGCCGGGCGCGGTTTCGGCTTGGCCGCCTGCTTCGGCTCGGTGCCGAGCCCGAGCCTCGCCCGCAGCTCGGCCGCGCGCGCCTCCGTGACCCGCGCGGCGCAGAAGCCGTATTGGCCCTCGCGCTGGAAATCGCGGCAGATCATCTCGCGCTCGCCCGAGAAGCCGGCCTGCTCACGGGCAAGCGTCCGCTGGTCGACCGCGTTCGCCTTCGCCGTCAGCGTCCGGTAGCCGTCGCGCAGTGCGCGCTCGGCCGCGCCGCGCGCACGTTCGATCGCCTTGGCCTGGCTCGCGACGACACCCTGATCCGGCCCCCAGAGCCCCCGTGGATCGATCCGGCATTGCGCGGCTTCGACGATGCAGGGCGCGGCTGGCTCCGTCACCAGCAGGGCGCCGTCGAGCACGTCGAAGACGATCGGGCAGATCGGCGCCTCCAGCCTGTAGCGCGGCAGGCCCGCCGGCTTGCCAAGGGGGGTGACGGGAAGGGGCGCATCGCCGAAGGAAACGGCGCAGGGTTCGACCAGATTGGCGGCCTGATAGCCGTCGAGATTGAGCTTCAGCCCGTAGCCGCCGCCGAGCTTCTCGAAGACGGCGGTACCATGGTGGCCGTTCAGATGCAGGGTCTTGCCGAGGATCGCCTCCTCGCCCGCGATCTTGAGGGCCGGCAGGCTCTGCTGGCGCGGCGCCGCAGGCGCGCCCGCCGCCGGCGGAGCGGCCTGGTGGGTTCCCGGAGCGTTGAAGGGCTGGGCGCCCGGCAGTTGCAGCGGCTGCGCCCATGCGGCGGTGCCGGCGGCTGCCTGAAGCAGCGCTGCGAGGCCGAGGACGATGCGCTTGCGTGCTTTCATCGGGTTCATGTCAAGCCAAACGGCCCTTTTGAATGAGCCGTGCTTTTGGCGTGCGCAAGGACGCAAAGGCCACACTCGGCCGGGAAAGCGCCGCAAAGATAACGTTAGGGCAAGTCCCGCCGCATACTCGGGAATGTGTAATCCCCGATTCTTAATCGGCTCGCCTGTCTTGCAAGGGCGGGAACACCCTCACTATATACGCGCCCAAGGGGCGGTTTCACCACCGTCAAACGTGGAATGCCGGGTCGTTCGCCGCTGAAGCGGGTGCGAGCCGGTCCATGGGCCGGCAGGCGGCGTGAACGCGTCGCAGGTCGGCGATCTGCTCAGTCGAAAGGGATCCCATCCATGGGTAAAGTCATCGGTATCGACCTTGGCACGACCAATAGCTGCGTCGCAGTGATGGAAGGCTCTACACCGAAGGTCATCGAGAATTCGGAAGGCGCGCGCACCACGCCCTCCATCGTCGCCATCACGGATGACGGCGAACGCCTTGTCGGCCAGCCCGCGAAGCGGCAGGCCGTCACCAATCCGGAGCGCACCTTCTTTGCGATCAAGCGCCTCATCGGCCGGACCTACGACGATCCGATGACGCAGAAGGATCTCAAGCTGGTCCCCTACAAGATCGTCAAGGCCCCGAACGGCGACGCCTGGGTCTCGGCCGACGGCAAGGAATATTCGCCGTCGCAGATCTCGGCCTTCACGCTGACCAAGATGAAGGAAACGGCGGAGGCCTATCTCGGCCAGCCCGTCACCCAGGCCGTCATCACGGTTCCCGCCTATTTCAACGACGCCCAGCGCCAGGCGACCAAGGATGCCGGCAAGATCGCCGGCCTTGAGGTTCTGCGCATCATCAACGAGCCGACTGCGGCCGCGCTGGCCTATGGTCTCGAGAAGAAGTCGTCCGGCACCATCGCGGTCTATGACCTCGGCGGCGGCACCTTCGACGTCTCGATCCTCGAGATCGGCGACGGCGTCTTCGAGGTGAAGTCGACCAACGGCGACACCTTCCTCGGCGGCGAGGATTTCGACATGCGCCTCGTCGAGTATCTCGCGGACGAGTTCAAGCGCGAGCAGGGCATCGACCTGAAGAAGGACAAGCTCGCCCTCCAGCGCCTGAAGGAAGCGGCCGAGAAGGCCAAGATCGAACTGTCGAGCGCCGCGCAGACCGAAATCAACCTGCCCTACATCACGGCGGATGCCTCCGGTCCCAAGCACCTCGCCATCAAGCTTTCGCGCGCCAAGTTCGAGAGCCTGGTCGACGACCTGATCCAGCGCACCATCGAGCCCTGCAAGAAGGCGCTCAAGGATGCCGGCCTCTCGGCGGGCCAGATCGACGAGGTCGTCCTCGTCGGCGGCATGACCCGCATGCCGAAGGTGCAGGAGGTCGTGAAGCAGTTCTTCGGCAAGGAGCCGCATAAGGGTGTGAACCCTGACGAGGTCGTCGCCATCGGCGCCGCGATCCAGGCCGGCGTGCTGCAGGGCGACGTCAAGGACGTGCTGCTGCTCGACGTGACCCCGCTCTCGCTCGGCATCGAGACGCTGGGTGGAGTCTTTACGCGTCTTATCGACCGCAACACCACGATCCCGACCAAGAAGAGCCAGGTCTTCTCCACCGCCGAGGACAACCAGAACGCGGTGACGATCCGGGTCTTCCAGGGCGAGCGCGAGATGGCGGCCGACAACAAGCTGCTCGGCCAGTTCGACCTGATGGGCATTCCGCCGGCCCCGCGCGGCATGCCGCAGATCGAGGTGACCTTCGACATCGACGCCAACGGCATCGTGTCCGTGACGGCGAAGGACAAGGCCACCAACAAGGAGCAGCAGATCAAGATCCAGGCTTCCGGCGGTCTCAGCGAGGCCGATATCCAGAAGATGGTGAAGGATGCCGAGGCGAATGCCGCCGAGGACAAGAAGCGCCGCGAGCTCGTCGAGGCCAAGAACCAGGGCGAGAGCCTGGTGCATTCGACCGAGAAGTCGCTGAAGGACTTCGGCGACAAGGTTTCGGAAGCCGACAAGTCGGCGATCGAGACGGCGGTCGAGGCGCTCAAGACCGCGCTCACGGGCGAGGACGCCGAAGCGATCAAGGCCCGCACCAACGAGGTGATGCAGGCTTCGATGAAGCTCGGCGAGGCGATGTATGCGGCCAGCCAGGCCGAAGGCGCTGCCGCCGAGGGCGAGCATCACGAGGAAGCCAAGAAGGACGACGTCATCGACGCCGACTTCAAGGATGTCTCGGACGACAAGAAGAAGAGCGCGTAACCGCGCGCTCGGGATGACGACGTCATGGCCGGGCTTGACCCGGCCACCACGTTCGGGAATGGCGTTGAGGCCAACTGACGACGCTTGACGCGCGGATGGCCGGGCTTTCGAGTCCGGCCGTCTTGCGTCGGGACCACAGGGACAGAACGTTTCGATGTCGAAGCGCGATTACTACGAGATCCTCGGCGTCAGCCGGACCGTGACGGATGTCGAGCTCAAGGGCTCCTTCCGCAAGCTCGCGATGCAGCATCATCCGGACAAGAATCCCGGCGACCATGAAGCCGAGATCAAGTTCAAGGAAATCAACGAGGCCTATCAGGTCCTCTCCGACGGCCAGAAGCGCGCAGCCTATGACCGCTTCGGCCATCAGGCTTTCGAGAATGGCGGCGGAGCCGCCGGCGGGGCCGATTTTTCCGACTTCATGTCGGATATCTTCGATTCCTTCTTCGGCGACGCCCGTCGCGGCGGGCCGCGGGGAGCCAATGCCCGCGAGCGTGGCGCCGATCTGCGTTACAACCTCGAGATCGGGCTGGAGGACGCCTTCACCGGCAAGAACGCCTCGATCCGCGTGCCGACCTCGGTTTCCTGCGAGGCCTGCACCGGCAGCGGCGCCAAGCCCGGCTCGAAGTCGCGTCAGTGCCCGACCTGCGGCGGCCATGGCCGCGTGCGCGCCAATCAAGGCTTCTTCTCGGTCGAGCGGACATGCCCGACCTGCAATGGCCGGGGCGAGGTCATCGACGACCCTTGCAAGAATTGCCAGGGCTCGGGCCGGGTCACGCGGGAGCGCACGCTTTCGGTCAACATCCCCGCCGGCGTCGAGGACGGCACGCGCATTCGCTTGGCCGGCGAGGGCGAGGCCGGCCTGCGCGGCGGCCCTGCGGGCGATCTCTACATCTTCCTGTCGATCAAGCCGCACGCGATCTTCCAGCGCGACGGTGCTGATCTGTTCTGCCGCGTGCCGATCGGCCTGGTCTCGGCCGCGCTCGGCGGCGAGATCGAGGTGCCGACGCTGTCTGGCGAGCAGGCCCGGGTGAAGGTCCCGGAGGGCACGCAGACCGGCAAGCAGTTCCGCCTCAAGGGCAAGGGCATGAGCGTGCTGCGCTCGCGCGAGGTCGGCGATCTCTACATCCAGGTCGTGATCGAGACCCCGCAGAAGCTGACGGCGCGCCAGCGCGAACTGCTCGAGGAGTTCGAGCGCGAGAGCTCGCACAACAACCATCCGGAGACCGCCGGCTTCTTCGGCCGGGTCAAGGATTTCCTCGGCGGGCTCGGCGGCACGGCCTGAGCCGCGCCGGAGCAAAGCAAGAAAAAGGGCCGCCCCGAGGGCGGCCCTTTCCGTTTCTGCGGGCTTGCGCCTCAAGCCTTGTCGACGACCTTCTTGATCGCGTCCTTGCCCTTGCCGATCGCCTGCTGGGCCTCGCCCTTGAGCTCCTGGGCCTTGCCCTCGGCTTCCCATTCCGGCTTGTTCACCGCCTTGCCGGCGGCCTGCTTGATGTTGCCGGCGGCCTCGTTGGCCAGGCCCTTGATCTTGTCGGTCGTGCTGCCCATGGCGTGGGATCCTTTCGATGTCGATGCCGCTCGCGCGGCCTTCGCATAGGCAACCGAGCTTGCCGCGAAAGGTTCCGGTCCGGTTCTCAAGCGCGTCCCGCGCCCGTCGCCGCCAGCACGCGCAAGGCCTCGGCGGTCGCCGGGTCGGCCGGGAAGAAGGTTTCCAGGGCAAGCTCCGATAGGGTCACGTCGACCGGCGTGCCGAACACTGTGGTCGTCGAGATCAGCGACAGCGTGGCGTCGCCGAGCCTGAGCTTGAGCGGCACGGCGATGGCGGGCTCGGTGCCCGCATCGTGCTGGGGCGGCGCAGAGCCTTTCGGATCGGGATAGGCCGAGAGCTCGGTGAGCAAGGCGCCGAGTTGCGTATCCGCCGTCGCCCGGACCTGCTGGCGCAGCCTTGCGAGCAGATGCCCCTTCCATTCCGCGAAGTTGACGATGAAGGCTGCGAGCCCGCCCGGATGCAGCGAAAGCCTGAGGACATTGATGGGCGGCTTCAGCAGCTCCGCCTCCGCGACAAGGCCGAGGAAGCCGGCCACGGCGTTGTTGGCGGCGAGCAGGCTCCAGTGCCGGTCGACCGCGAGCGCCGGATAGGGCTCGTGGCCTTTCAGGATGAGGTCGATCGCCGTGCGGGCGGCCTGCAAGGAAGGATCCTCCAGCGACCGCTCGCGGTAGACCGGGGCATAGCCGGCCGCCAGCAGCAGGGCGTTGCGCTCGCGCAGCGGGACAGTGAGGTGTTCAGCCAGCAGCAGCACCATCTCGCGGCTTGGCCGGGCGCGGCCGCTTTCGATGAAACTCAGATGCTTCTGGGAGATCTCGGCTTCCAGCGCGAGATCGAGTTGGCTGAAGCGGCGAAGCTGGCGCCAGTCGCGCAGCAGCGAGCCGATGGGCGGAGCGTGATGTGTCGTCATGCCAACAAGCTAGCCGGGCGGCCGGCCGGTTCCAATTACCTCCCGCTTAATCGACGGGCCGACGCGATGGCGCCAGCATCCCCCCCATCGCAACGGGCATTCGGCCCCAGACGAGAAGGAGACTGCCATGTCGACGATCCGCTCCTCGCGCTTCCTGCGCAACGCCCTGGCCCTCGATGCCGCCGCATGTGCCGGCATGGGCCTCGTGCTCGCCGGCGCCGCCGGCGCGCTTGCCGGCCCGCTTGGCTTTCCGCCGGGCTTCCTGCGCGGTGCGGGGCTGGTCCTCTTGCCCTGCGCGGCCCTGCTCGCCTTGTTCGCCAGCCGCGAGACGCTGCCGCGCCGGGCGGTCTATCTCGTCGTGGCGGTCAATCTGCTCTGGATCACCGACAGCGTCCTGATCCTGCTCATGGGCTGGTTCGCGCCGTCTTCGCTCGGCATCGCCTTCGTCCTGGGGCAGGCGCTTGCCGTGGCGGTCGTGACGGAGCTGGAGGTCGTCGGCCTGAAGCGTTCCACTGAGGCTCCAGCCCCGATGATTCCGGCCTGAGGACTGTCACGTGGCTGTCGCATAGGCTCTCTAGCCGACGGGTTTCTCCTTCAGCCAGCGGACCCGACCCATGCGCCAGCCCCTCGCCCTCGCGGCTCTCGCTTCGTTGCTTCTCGCCGGCACCGCCGGCGCGGAGCCGCTGTTCAACCGCATCGCGACCTTCTCGGTGCCGGACAACCTCCCGGCCGATCGTGATCGCAGCAAGAAGACCGTCTCGGAGATCATCGCCGCCAGCGAGGACGGCATGCTGCTCGCCTATACCGACGCGGAGCAGAAGGCGCTCGGCATCATCGACATCGCCGATCCCGCCAACCCGAAGCCGGCCGGCTTCGTGCCGCTCGAGGGCGAATCGACCTCGGTGACCGTCCTTGGCGACAAGGCCTTCGTCGCCGTCGTCACCTCCGGCGACAATTTCAAGGAGCCGGCCGGCCATCTCGCCACCGTCGATCTCAAGACCAAGCAGGTCGTGGCGACATGCGACCTCGGCGGCCAGCCGGATTCGGTGACCCTGACCAAGGACAAGGGCAAGATCGTCATCGCCATCGAGAACGAGCGCGACGAGAAGCTCAACAAGGGCGCCCTGCCGCAGCTTCCTGCCGGCAACGTGACGCTGATCGGCATCAAGGACGGCGCCATCGACTGCGCCTCGCGCCAGGTCGTCGACCTCACCGGCCTCGCCACCGTCGAGCCGACGGACCCGGAGCCGGAATTCGTCGACGTCAACCAGGACGGCCTCGTCGTGGTGACGCTGCAGGAGAACAATCACCTCATCATCGTCGACAGCAAGACCGGCAAGGTGGTGACGCATTTCTCGGCCGGAACGGTCGATCTGAAGAACATCGACAAGACCCGCGACGGCAAGATCAGCCCCACCGAGGAGCTGAAGGACGTGCCGCGCGAGCCCGACGCCGTGCGCTGGATCGACAATGACCGCTTCGTCACCGCCAATGAAGGCGACTGGAAGGGCGGCTCGCGCGGCTTCTCGATCTTCCGCAAGGACGGCACGATCGAGTTCGACTCCGGCTCGGATGTCGACCACCTCGCCATGCGGCTGGGCCATTATCCGGAGCGGCGCTCGGCCGCCAAGGGCAGCGAGCCCGAGGGCATCGAGGTCGCGACCTATGGCAACGACCGGCTGATCTTCGTCGGGCTGGAGCGCGCCTCGCTGGTGCTGGTCTACAAGGACGAGGGTCCGGGCAAGGCGCCGCGCTATTTGCAGGCGCTGCCGACCGGCATCGGCCCGGAGGGGCTGCTCGCCATCCCGCAGCGCGACCTCTTCGTCTCGGCCTCGGAAACCGATGTCGGCGAGAAGGGCGGCGCGCGCTCGGCCGTGATGATCTACCGCCGCGCCGAGCAGGTCGCTGCTTATCCGACCATCCGTTCGGAAAACGAGAACGGCCTGCCGATCGGCTGGGGTGCCCTCTCCGGCCTTGCGGCCCGTGCCGATGAGCCCGGCAAGCTCTTCTCGATCACCGACAGCGCCTATACGCCCTCGCGCATCCTGGAGATCGACGCCACGGCGAAGCCGGCCCGCATCACCGGCGCGATCACGGTGACGAAGGACGGCAAGCCCGCCTCCTACGATCTCGAAGGCATCGCGACGCGCGCGGGCGGCGGCTTCTGGCTCGCTTCCGAGGGCAATCCGGAGAAGAAGGATGCTGTTCTGCCTGACCTGCTCCTGCGCGTCTCGGCCAAGGGCGAGGTCGAGGAGGAGATCCGCCTGCCGGAGGCGCTGGCGAAGCACGCCGTGCGCTTCGGCTTCGAGGGCGTGGCCGTGACTGGTACTGGCGGGGACGAGACCGTCTGGCTCGCCGTGCAGCGCGAATGGCAGGACGATCCGAAGGGCAAGACCAAGATCCTGTCCTACAAGCCCGCCACCAAGGAATGGGGCGTGCTGCATTATCCGCTGAGCCAGCCGGCGAAGGGGCACTGGATGGGCCTCTCCGAGCTCGTCGCGCTCGGCGACGACCGCTTCGCCGTGCTCGAGCGCGACAATGCCTTCGGCGCTCAGGCCTTCAAGACGATCCAGACCTTCTCGGTGAAGGGGCTCAAACCCGCCGCGATCGGCGCGAGCGAGATCCCGGCCGTGACCAAGACCCTGCTGCGTGACCTGACGCCGGATCTGATGAAGGCCGGCGGCTACGGCCTCGACAAGGTCGAGGGCATGGCGGTGGACAAGGCTGGCCACCTCTTCGTCGTGACCGACAATGACGGCGTCGAGGATTCCTCCGGCGAGACCCAGTTCTTCGTTTTCGGGCCGCTGCCTCGGTAAGCCGGAACCGCGCCGTCATTCCGGGGCGGCCCGTAGGACCGAGCCCGGAACCCAGAACCGAGATGCCTGGCGTCATGGTCGGGCTTGTCCCGACTATCCACGTCTCCGTTCGGCGAAGGCGGAGTTCAAGACGTGGATGCTCGACAAGGGCGAGCATGACGTCCTTCCGAATTCGGTCGTGGTCATGGGTTCCGGGCTCAAGCGCTGCGGGCTTGCCCCGGAAAGACGGTTCCGGTCCCAGAAACAAAAAAGCCCGGATGCGTGAGCATCCGGGCAGGTGCCTGGCTGATGATCGAAAAGCCAGGTGGGAGGAGAGGGTTACCAGCCGGCGAGGACGGCGCCCTTGAAGCGCTCGGCGACGAAAGCCTTGATCTCGGGCGTGTGGTAGGCGCCGAGCAGGGTCTTGACCCAGGGCTTGTCCTTGTCGGCGCTGCGCACGGCGATGACGTTGACATAGGGACCCTTGGCGTCCTCGCGCAGGATGGCGGAGGCCGGGTCGATCTTGGCGTCGACGGCGTAGTTGGTGTTGATCGCGGCGGCGGCGACGTCATCGAGCGAGCGCGGCGTCTGGGCGGCCTCGATCTCGATGATCTTGAGCTTCTTCGGATTGGCGGTGATGTCGGCGACGGTCGGCTTGAAGCCGACGCCGTCCTTCAGCTTGATGATGCCCTTGTCCTGCAGCAGCAGCAGCGAGCGGCCGCCATTGGTCGGGTCGTTCTGGATCGCGACGCTCGCGCCGTCCGGCACCTCGCTCCAGCTCTTGTATTTCGACGAGTAGATGCCGAGCGGGAAGTTCACCGTCAGCCCGACCGTCTCGATCTTGAAGCCGCGATCCTTCACCTGATTGTCGAGATAGGGCTGGTTCTGGAAGGAATTGGCCTCCAGCTCGCCGGCGTCGAGCGCCTGGTTCGGCACGACGTAGTCGGAGAACTCGATGATCTTGAGCTCGACGCCCTGCTTGGCCAGCAGCGGCTTCACCTTCTCCAGGATCTCGGCATGGGGGCCGGGCGAGACGCCGATGCGGACGACCTGATTCTGCTGGGCGAGCGCGGGCACGGCTGGGCCGAGCGCCAAAGCGAGGCCGGCGGCGAGCGTGAGGCGGCGGGTGAGGGAGATCGTCATGGTCGATGGTCCTTTGGATGGAAGACGGGATGGCTGGAATCAGGCTTGGCGGTGATCAGCCCTGGCGCAGGCGCTTGTTGAGGCGGCGCGCCAGGCGGTCGCCGAAGCTCTGCACGAACTGGACGAGGACGATGAGCACGGCGACGACGGTCGCCATCACCTCGGGCATGAAGCGCTGGTAGCCGTAGCGGATGCCGAGATCGCCGAGCCCGCCGCCGCCGACCGCGCCGACCATGGCCGAGAAGCCGATCAGGCTGACGATGGCCAGCGTCAGGCCGAGCACGATGGCGGGCAGCGCCTCCGGCACCAGCACCTTTCTGACGATCTGGAGGGGCGTCGCCCCCATGGCGCGCGCCGCCTCGACCAGCCCCTGGTCGACCTCGCGCACCGCGCCTTCGATCAACCGCGCGATGAAGGGCACGGATGCGACCGTCAGCGGCACGATCGCCGCCGTGGTGCCGATCGAGGTGCCGGCGATCAGCCGCGTGAACGGGATGATCGCGACCACGAGGATGATGAAGGGCGTCGAGCGCGTGGCGTTGACCAGCACGCCGAGCGCGGCGTTGAGGGCCGGCGCCGCGAAGAGCTCGCCGCGCTTGCTGGTGGCGAGGAAGACGCCGAGCGGCAGGCCGAGCAGCGTGCCGATGCCGGCGGCGACGGCGACCATGCTCAGCGTGTCGAGCGTCGCCTGCCCGATCAGGCGCAGGATTTCAGGAGACATGGCCGATCACCTCCGCCTTGAGACCGAGATTCCGGAGCGCGCCGAGCACGGCCTCGCTCTCCGGGATGCGCGACGGCACCGAGACGAGCAGGCTGCCGAAAGGCTTGCCGGCGATGGCGTCGATCCGCCCGGCCAGGATGTTGACGTCAACCCCGACCACCGAGCTCAGCCGGCTGATGACGGGGGCGGTGGCGTTCTCGCCGGTGAAGGTGATGCGCAGCACGATCTCGGAGCCGGGACGGGCCTCCGGCCGGATGCGATCCGCGAGATGGGCGGGAACCTCGACGCCGGTGACGGCCTCGACGAAGCGCGCCGTCGTCGGATGCTGCGGGTTGGTGAAGACGGCGAAGGTCTCGCCCTCCTCGACGATCCGGCCGCCCTCGATCACCGCGACGCGGTCGCAGATTTCCTTGATCACCGGGATCTCGTGGGTGATCAGCAGGATGGTGATGCCGAGCTCGCGATTGACCTGCCGCAGCAGCGCGAGGATCGATTGCGTCGTCTCGGGATCGAGCGCCGAGGTCGCCTCGTCGCAGAGCAGCAGCTTCGGGTCGGTCGCGAGCGCGCGGGCAATGCCGACGCGCTGCTTCTGCCCGCCGGAGAGCTCGGCCGGGTAGCGCCCGCTCTTGTCGGCGAGCCCAACCAGCGCCAGCAGCTTCTCGACCTTGCTGGCGATGGTCGCCTTCGGCGTGCCGGCGATCTCCAGCGGCAGGGCGACATTGTCGAACACCGTGCGCGAGGACAGCAGGTTGAAGTGCTGGAAGATCATGCCGATCTCGCGCCGGCGGCGACGCCATCCGGCCTCGTTCAGCGCGGTCACATCCTCGCCCTCGATCAGGATCCGGCCGGCGGTGGCGCGCTCCAGCCCGTTGACGAGCCGGATCAGTGTCGATTTGCCGGCGCCGGAGCGGCCGATGACGCCGACGATGGCGCCGGCCGGCACGGTGAGGTCGATGCCCGACAATGCGGCCACGGCCTGCTGCCGGCTGCGGCCGGCATAGGTCTTGCCGACCTGCTCGAAACGGATGATCGGATCGGGAACGGCAAAAGGCCGTGCGCCGATGCCCAGAGCATCGGGTTTGACGGGGGCGTTCATCATGTCCTCAGAAATGCGGATGGCAGGACCAGTGGCTGATGCCGAGCTGTTCCAGCGTCACGGCCTGCACCGAGCAACGCTGATCCTCATTGCCGGCCGGCCCCGTTTCCGGAACCGCCCGGCGGAACCAGGCACTGAGCGCCTGCCACAGGGAGAAGACAATCCGCATGGCCGTTACGACGCCAGGCGGAGGGCCGGCGTACCCCGGCGGGGCCCGGCCAGCATGCGCGCGGCCAGTTCCGCGGCGCCGGGGGTGGCGAAGCGGTGGCCGTCGAGGGCGCGGAAGGCGGCGCTCGCCGCGATGAAGGTGAAGAAGCGCTCATCGGCGCGCCGGTTGACGAGGCCGGCCTGCGTCTCGCCGACCTCGATGACATAGGCTTGCTGGGCCGGGCTGTGCCGGCCGGCGGATGGCAATGGAAGGGACATGGCTCTGCTCTCGGGCCGCGTTGCGGCGTTGAAGGTGACGATGGAACGAAGGGGCTTGAGGCGCCCGATGGTCTCAGCGTCGACAGCGGCAGAGCGGGGAACGGAAGCGCGGTCGGTTCCGGAGGTCGTTCGCGTCGGTCATGTCAGTCTCCTCGGTCTGGAGCCCACGACCCAGTCGTGGCGCTTTAGCGTTTGGTGACGCGGCGCAAGCTGCTGCTCAAATCTCCGCGGCTCCCGGCACGCCGGAAGCACCGTCAATCTGGTTCAGGAAGTCCTGTTTGTCAATCGCTCCGTTCTTTTAAAGAAACGAGCCGTCGGAGAATAATCTTCTCCGCGACGAGAGGGCGAACGCTGCCGGGGCAGGCGCGCTGCGGCAAGAGGTGGGCTTGACCACAACCTCGAACGGGCGCCATGGATGCCGCATGCCGGCCCGTGCCCACCTTTTCCAACGGCTGCGCCGCTCCGTTCTCGGGGCGTGGTTCGCTGCCGCCTATGCGCTGACGGTGCTGGCGCTCGCTCTGGCGCCGACGCCTTCCGTCGCGTTAGGGCTGCCCGGCGGCGTTCTGCTCTGCTCGGGCGTGCCGGCGCCGGATGGCCGTTCGGAGATCCCCGCGGCGCCGCTCGGCGATCTCGCCCATTGCAAGGGCTGTCCGCATAATCCCGTTCTCGGCGCCCCTCCCGTGCTCGCGACGCTTCTCGTTGCGCGCCCGGGTGTCCGTCAGGTGCTTTCGCGGCAATGGGATGAGGGTCAGCTCTCCGTCGCCGCGACCGGCCTGCCGCCGTCGCGTGCGCCGCCTGCCATCTGAGCGGCACGTCTTTTCTTTTCGTGATTCCCTTTGATGCCGAAGTGCCGCCGAAAGCGCTGTCGCGCCGGCCGCCGTTCCGCAGGACCATTCCGATGAAGCTCTCGCTTTCCCTCGCCGCCGCCATGCTGGCGCTCTCGGCCGGTTTCGCCTCCGCCCATGACTTCAAGGTCGGGCCGCTCAAGATCGGCCATCCCTGGTCGCGTGCCACGCCGGCTGGCGCCAAGGTCGGCGGCGGCTACCTCACCCTCGAAAATACCGGGACGACGCCGGACCGGCTGGTCTCGATCGCGGTTCCCTTCGCCGCGCGCGCCGAAATGCACGAGATGGCGACCAAGGACGGCATCATGACCATGCGCCCGCTGGAGAACGGCATCGAGGTGCCGGCCGGCGGCAAGGTCGAGTTCAAGCCCGGCGGCTACCACATCATGTTCATGGAGCTGAAGCAGCCGCTGAAGCAGGGCGAGATGATGAAGGGTTCGCTGACCTTCGAGAAGGCCGGCACGGTCGATGTCGAGTTCAAGGTGGATTCGATCGCCGCCAAGGGCGGCGAGGGCGAGCACAAGGGGCACTGAGTCAAGCTTCAGGGGAGATGCCCGGGCTCGATCCGGGCATCTCCCCGACGAGAGTCTCGGGTCGCCGCGGCGCGGCGCCCGAGAATGACGCTGTCGTCTCAGATCTTCGCGCGCGGGTCGTGCTTGGCGATCCGGGCCAGCAGATAGTCGACCTCGGCCTTTGCCGCTGCGCTCAAGGCGGAGCCCGGCTTGCGCTGGGCGTCATGGGCCAGGATGCCGCGCTTGGCCATCACATATTTGCGCACGGCCAGGCCGACGCCCTGCTGCTGCTCGTAGCGCATCAGCGGCAGGTGCAGGTCGAAGATGTCATGCGCCGCATCGCGCTGGCCGGCCTTCTGCAGCCTGACCACGTCGATCAGCAATTCCGGGAAGGCATAGCCGGTATTGGCGCCATCGGCGCCGCGCTCCATCTCGAAATCGAGGAAGAGGCCGCCATTGCCGGTCACGATCGAGATCGGCCGCAGCGATCCCTCTTTCTGGAATTTGCGCAGCGTCGAGATCTTCTCCAGCCCCGGCCAGTCCTCGTGCTTCAGCATCACGCAGGAGGGATTGTCCATGACGATCTTGCGGATCACCGCCGGCGTCATCACCACCGAGAGCGTCAGCGGATAGTCCTGGATGACGAAGGGGATGTCGGTCCCGATCGCCTCGACGGCCTGCGCGTAATAGCCGGTGATCTGGTCGTCGGTGCGCAGAGAAGGCGGCGGGGCGATCATCACGCCGCCGGCGCCGAGATCCATCACCTGCCGGGCGAGCGAGCGCATTGCCGCGAAGCCCGGTGCCGAGACGCCGACGATGATCGGCTTGCCGCCCATCCTGGCGACGCAACGCTTGACCAGCTCGACCGATTCCTCCGGCTCGAGCTTGGGCGCCTCGCCCATGATGCCGAGCACGGTGACGCCGTCCGAGCCGATGTCGTGATAGAACTGGAACAGCCGGTCGGCCGAGGCCCAGTCGATGCTGCCATCCGGGTTGAACGGGGTCGGCGCGATCGGGAAGACGCCCGAGGCGTCGGAGGTCAGCGGCATGATGGTTCCTCGTCCTGCGCGTGTGATCAGACGATGCGGGTGCGGACGGTGCCGACGCCGGCGATCTCGCCTTCGAGCACGTCGCCCTTGGCGACCGCGGCCACACCCTCGGGCGTGCCGGTGAAGATCAGGTCGCCGGGCTTGAGCTCGACGAGGCCGGAGAGATAGGCGATCGTCTCCTCGACGTTCCAGATCTGCTTGGCGAGATCGGAGCTCTGGCGCACGACGCCATTGACGGTGAGCGCGATCTTGCCGGCGCTGGGATGGCCGGCCTGGCTTGCCGGCACGATCTCGCCGACCGGGCCGGACAGGTCGAAGCCCTTGCTCATGTCCCAGGGGCGCCCGGTCTTCTTCGCAGCGTTCTGCAGGTCGCGCCGCGTCATGTCGAGCCCGGCGGCGTAGCCGTAGACATGGGCGAGCGCCTCGGATTCGGGGATGTCCTTGCCGCCGGTGCCGATCGCGACGACGAGCTCCATCTCGTGGTGGAGATCCCCGGTCTTCGTCGGATAGGGCATGTCGGCGCCGTTGATCAGCAGCGCGTCGGCGGGCTTGGTGAAGAAGAACGGCTCCTCGCGGTCGGGGTCGCCGCCCATCTCGCGGGTGTGCTCGGCATAATTGCGCCCGACGCAGAAGACGCGGCGGACCGGGAAGGAGCCGCCGCCGGCAACCGGCACGGCGGTGATCGCCGGCGGGTCGATCACATAGTTGCTCATCGGATGTCTCCCTCTCGATTATCTCCGCGCCGTTCATGCGGGAGCGGCCGCGTTGCCGCAAGGGCTCCCGTTCCGGGAACGGGCCTGCGCGGGAGGCATTGCGCCTAAAGATCGAGGGGCTTTTCGCTCTCGCGGCAAGGTTTTGTGCACCGCGTCGTTGCAACCTCGGCGAAATGCCCCCTACAGTGTCGCGCCGGGTCGATCCGGCTGACGCGTATAGGAAGGGAACACACGTGAGCACGGGAACCGTCAAATGGTTCAACGAGACGAAGGGTTACGGCTTCATCACCCCTGATCAGGGCGGCGGCGACATCTTCGTTCATATCAGCGCTGTCGAGCGCTCGGGCCTGCGCGGTCTGAACGAGGGGCAGAAGATCAGCTATGATCTCGAGCCCGATCGCAAGACCGGCAAGAGCTCGGCGGTCAATCTGAAGGTAGCCTGAAGCGGCGGACCGGAAAGCGCAATCCGCTTTCCGGAGACATCCGGCGCTGAAACAACAGGATAGATCGCCAGTTTGCGCCTGATAAGGGCGCATGGCGATCTAGCGACCAACGACTACGGGAAGACGGGCGGCGGCGGCATCGTTTCCCAAGCCACGGCGAATCTCGATCGCACGGATTCGATTGCTAGGATTCCGGGCCTGTCCGTCGCCTATGGCGGCGGAACGAAGGGGAGGCGCCTCAGGAGCGCCCGGGCGCCGGATGGAAGAGCCGGCCCTTCTCGACGATCAGCACGATGCCGAGCGCGACCAGCCCGCACAGGAAGAAGCCGAGCGTGATCGGCACGACCGTGCCGTCGAAATGCTGGCCGATATAGAAGCCGAGCAGCGCGCCGACCACCGTGGTCACGAAACCCTGGACCGAGGAAGCCGTGCCGGCGACATGGCCGAGCGGGTCCATGGCGAGTGCGCCGAAATTCGGGCCGATCAGGCCGAAGCAGAACATGGCGCCGCCCTGGAAGAGCGCGAACAGCAGCAGCGTCTCATGGCCCGAGAGCGCGACCAGCGCATGGGTTCCAGTGAAGAGGATGTAGCCGATCAGCGCGCCATGCGAGACGCGGCGCATGCCGAGCCGCCCGACGATGCGCGAGTTCAGCAGCGAGGCAGCGGCCATGAACAGCGCGATCCCCGCGAAGACGATCGTGAAGAGGTGGGGCACGTTGAAGACGTCGACGAAGACCTGCTGCGCCGAGTTGATGAAGCCGAACAGCCCACCGAGCACGAAGGCCATGGCCAGCATGTAGCCGACGCCGATGCGGCTCGTGAGGGTGGTGCGGAAGGCGGCCGAGACATTGGCGACGTCGATCGGCTTGCGGTCCTCCGGGTGCTGCGTCTCGGGCAGCTTGAACATCACCCAGATCATCACCGCGGCGCCGAACGCCGTCAGGATGCCGAAGATCCAGCGCCAGGGCGCCACCAGCAGGATCGCCTGGCCGATCGAGGGGGCGAGAATCGGCACGGCCAGGAAGACGATCAGCGCCAGCGACATCACCCGCGCCATGTCGCGGCCGGAATAGCAGTCGCGCACGATCGAGACGGTGAGGACGCGCGTCGCGGCCGCCCCGATGCCCTGCACCACCCGGGCGATCATCATCGCTTCGAAGGAGCCGGACAGGGCCGCGCCGATGCTCGCCAGCACATAGACGCTGAGCCCGAACAACAGCACCGGCCGCCGTCCGTAGCGGTCGGAGATCGTGCCGTAGAAGATCTGCGAGACGCCGAAGCCGAGCAGATAGGCCGTGATGATCCATTGCCGCTGATTGGCCGCGGCGATGCCGAGCGCCTCGGCCATCTCCGGCAGGGCCGGCAGCATGGAATCGATCGCGAGCGCGTTCGTCGCCATCAGCGCGGCGGTCAGCCCTACGAAAGGATAAAAGCCCATGCCGTGGCGCGGCCGGACGATGGCTGTCATGTCGTTCATGGCGAAACTGCGAGGTAGGCGCGCAAAATGGCGCGCAAAGGCAAGCTGCCCAGCTTGCCTTCACCGTGTAAATCGGCCGGCAAGACGCGGCAACCCGCGATGTCGGCGGCGCGCCATGCGCTGGGCGCGAGGCCGGGCGTCATCCGGCCTTCTGCATCTGCGCCATCAGCTCGTCGTCGATCTGCTTGGCCCGCAGGGCCGCCGGCCGTGCGGCGAGCCGCGCGCCATAGGCTTCGAAGGCGGGGCGCTTCTCCATCGTGCCGAACTGCAACCCCCACAGGACCTGCGAGCCGACATAGACATCCGCCGCGCTGAAGCGGTCGCCAGCGATATATTCGCTTTGCGAGACCGCGTATTCGAGCGTGTCCATCGCATCGGCATAGGTGCCGTAACCGACCGATCTTGCCCGTTCGGGCGGAGCTTCCAGCCCGAAGGCCTTGTTGGTCACGGCAGCCTCGACCGGCCCGGCGGCGAAGAACATCCAGCGGTAATACGGTCCGCGCCGATGGTCGCCGGGCGCGGGCGCAAGCCCCGCCTGCGGGAAGGCGTCGGCGAGATAGGCGCAGATCGCGGCGCATTCGGTGACGACCGTCGCGCCGTGCACCAGGGCCGGCACCTTGCCCATCGGATTGATCGCCTTGTAGGCGGCGCCCTTCATCGGCCCGCCGAAGCCGACGATCTCGGCACGGTAGGGCTGGCCGAGCTCCTCCATCATCCAGCGCGCGATCCGGCCGCGCGACATCGGGTTGGTGTAGAGCACGAGTTCGTCGGACATGGGTTCCGCTCCTGAGAGATCGCGCGGCTTCTATCCTGCGATAGTGACACGCTCCTGTCAGGAGCGTGCCTGACGCGCCGGTGCCGAACTGTTAGTCTGCGCGCGAAGCAGGGCGGGAGCATGAACGAATCACAGCCAATACCCAGCGTCTCCGTCAGCGATGGATGGATGACGATCGACGGGCTGCCGCATCGGTATCAGCAGGGTGCGGCGCGCCGTTTCCGGCTCGATGCAGCGGCGCTGCGCGTCATCCGTGGCTATGCCAGCCGCGACGGGCGGCTCGAGGATGTGCAGCGGCTCGAGGCGGAGGCGCGGATCGTCGGGGGCGCGCTGCGCCGAGCCGGGCTGGATGGAGCGGCGGGCCGGCTGCGCCTGACGCTGCGACCGCTTGCGACCTCGAGCGAGGCGGCGCGGCTCCTGCTGCTGCTCGGCTATCGCGACGAGAACGGCGAGGCCGAGCCTTTCGCCGAGGGCTTTCTCGCGCCCTCCGTCTTCGAGGCCCTGAAAGCCGACATCTTGAGCGGCCTCGCGCAGGAGCTCTCGCTGGAGGCGACGACCAGCCTCTGGATTCGCGAGGAGGACCGCGACACCCCGGCGGGGCAGCCGGTCGACTGGTATCTGGGGCCGGCGGCGGATGGGCAGGGCAGCGCGCCCGCCCGTGGCTTCATCGAAAGCATCGAGTGGTGCCAGGCCGCCGCGGCCGAGGCGCCTGATCCGGCCGGATCGGAACCGACGGCTCCGCTCGATCACGCCGAGTCGGAGGACCCCCATCTGGATGACAGCGCCGACCAGCTCCGCCGCATCAACTGGAGCCTCAAGCAGCTCCTGCTGATTCTGGCCTTCATGCTGATCATCATCGCGATGAAATAGATCTCAGCGCTCGCGGCGCCGGATGCGGCGGATCATCTCGTTGAGCGCCAGCAGCACCAGCGCGAGGATGAAGGGCAGCAGGTAGTAGATCACCCGGAACAGCAAGAGCGCGCCCAGCACATATTCGAAGGGCAACCGGTTGAGCGCGACGAGCATCGTCGCCTCGAACACGCCCAGCCCGCCCGGCGAATGGCTGGCGATGCCGATCAGGCAGCCGAAGATATAGGCGGCGAGGAAGGTCGGGTAGTCGAGATTGTAGCCGCCCGGCAGCAGCACGAAGAGCACGGCGGCGGCGGCGCAGACCTCGCTGGCGCCGAGCGCCATCTGGCCGAGCGTCGTGCCGAGGCCGGGCAGGTGCAGGTTCCAGCCCTTGACCCGCAGCGTCCGCTCATCGGTCGCGACCCAGACGAGATAGCCGAGGATGCCGGCCGAGATCAGCCCGCCCACCGCCTGGACGACAAGCGGCGAGGTGCGCGCCAGCATCGCGACCGAATCGGCCGAATAGAACAGGCTGACGCTGAGGATGGCGCCGAGGCCGAGCCAGAAGGTGAGCCCTGCGATCACGGTCAGGCTCGCGACTTCCGAGGCGCGCACGCCCTTGGGCGCATAGATCCAGTAGCGCACCGTGCCGCCGGTCACGATCGGGAAGCCGAGCGTGAAGGACACCGAGTAGCTGGTGAAGGAGGCCAGCGCGGTGGTTCGGTAGGGGATCGACAAGCCCAGCCGGCGCAGCGCCAGGGCGTCGTAGCCGGTGAGCAGCAGATAGCTCAGCGCCGTGAAACAGGCGGCGAGGCCGAGCTGGCGCGGGCTGGCGTTGGAGAAGGCCGCGGCGAGATCGCCCGGATTCATCTGGCCGATGATGTGCCAGAGAACCGCGAGCGAGGCGCCGAAGATCAGGATGCTCGCCAGCGGCCCGAGCCACCACCAGCGGCTGCGCCTGCGCAGGTGCATTCCTGGCTCATGCGGGCCGAAGGACATACGCTCTCTTGGTCGGTTGCGCGCCGCCGGCGGGGAAGGCGGCGCGGTTGCGGAAGCGAGGTCGCCGATGGCGTCCCGGCCCGAGACATAGCGCTTCGACGGCGATGCACAAGCCGTCGAAGCGAATGGAGCGCATGAGGCGGGCGCCGGCCCGCCCCATGCGTTGGGCCTCAGCCGCCGATATTGAAGGCGGCGAGCGCGGCCATGTTGACGATGTCGGAATCCTTGGCGCCGAGCGGCACGATCTGCACCGGCTTGTCGAGGCCGACGATCAGCGGGCCGATCACAGTCGCCCCGCCGAGCTCCTGCAGCAGCTTGGTCGAGATCGAGGCGGAGTGGAAGGCCGGCATCACCAGCACATTCGCCGGCCCGGAGAGGCGGCAGAACGGATACTGGCTCATGATCTCGCGGTTGAGCGCGACATCGGCGGCCATTTCGCCGTCATATTCGAAATCGACGCGCTGGCCGTCGAGGATCTTCACGGCCTCGCGCACCTTCTCGGAGCGTTCGCCGGCCGGATGGCCGAAGGTCGAGAAGGCGAGCATCGCGACCCGAGGCTCGTAGCCGAGCCGCCGGCCGACGCCGGCGGCCTCGATCGCGATCTCGGCCAGCTCCTGCGCCGTCGGCATCTCGGTGATCGCGGTGTCGGCGACGAGCACGGTGCGCTCGCGCGAGATCACCACCGAGACGCCGATCAGCCGATGGCCGGGTTTCTCGTCGATGACGCGGCGGACCTCGTCGAGCGCGATCGAATAGTTCCGGGTCACGCCCGTCACCATCGCATCGGCATCCCCGAGCGCTACCATCGCGGCGGCGAAATGGTTGCGGTCCTGATTGATCAGGCGCTGGCAGTCGCGGAAGAGATAGCCTTCGCGCTGCAGACGCTCGTAAAGATATTGCGCATAGGCCGAATTGCGGTGCGAGAGCCGCGCATTCTGGACCTCGATGCCCTTGCCTTCGAGATCGACGCCGAGGAAGGTCGCCGTCTCGTAGATGCGCTCGTCGCGGCCGACCAGGATAGCCTGGCCGAGCCCCTGATTGACGAAGGAGGCGGCGGCGCGGATGACCTGCTCCTCCTCGCCCTCGGCGAAGACCACGCGTTTCGGATAGCGCCGGACACGCTCGAAGATGCCGTTCAGCGTGCCCGCGATCGGGTCGCGACGGGCCGAGAGCTGGGCCTTGTAGGCCTTGGTGTCGACGATCGGCTTGCCGGCGACGCCGGAATCCATCGCGGCCTTCGCGACCGCCATCGGCACGACATGGATCAGCCGCGGATCGAACGGCACCGGGATGATGTAATCCTTGCCGTAGCGCGGGCGGGTGCCCTGATAGGCGGCGGCGACCTCGTCGGGCACGTCCTCGCGGGCGAGCGCCGCCAGCGACTCGGCGGCGGCGATCTTCATCTCCATGTTGATGGTGGTGGCGCGCACGTCGAGCGCGCCCCGGAAGATGAAGGGGAAGCCGAGGACATTGTTGACCTGATTGGGATAGTCCGAGCGGCCTGTCGCCATGATCGCGTCGTCGCGGATGGCATGGACCTCCTCCGGCGTGATTTCCGGATCGGGGTTGGCCATGGCGAAGATGATCGGGTTCGGCGCCATCGAGGCGACCATCTCCGGCGTCACCGCGCCCTTCTGCGACAGGCCGAAGAAGGCGTCCGCCCCCTCCATCGCCTGCGCCAGCGTGCGCCGGTCGGTGACGGCGGCATGGGCCGATTTCCACTGGTTCATGCCCTCGGTGCGGCCCTGATAGATCACGCCCTTGGTGTCGCAGAGGATGACGTTGTCGGGCTTGAAGCCCATCGCCTTCAGGAGCTCGATGCAGGCGATGGCGGCAGCGCCCGCGCCGTTGATCACGAGCTTCGCCGAGGTGATGTCGCGCCCGGTCAGGTCGAGCGCGTTGATCAGGCCGGCGGCGGCGATGATCGCGGTGCCGTGCTGGTCGTCATGGAAGACCGGGATGTCCATCAATTCGCGCAGGCGCTGCTCGATGATGAAGCACTCGGGGGCCTTGATGTCCTCGAGATTGATGCCGCCGAAGGAGGGGCCGAGATAGCGCACCGCGTCGATGAACTTGTCCGGATCCTCGGTATCGACCTCGAGATCGATCGAGTCGACATCGGCGAAGCGCTTGAACAGGACGGATTTGCCCTCCATCACCGGCTTCGAGGCGAGCGCCCCGAGATTGCCGAGGCCGAGGATGGCCGTGCCGTTCGAGATCACCGCGACGAGGTTCGAGCGGGTCGTGTAGTCATAGGCGCGCGACGGGTCTTCCGCGATCGCCAGCACCGGCACGGCCACGCCCGGCGAATAGGCGAGCGAGAGGTCGCGCTGCGTCGCCATCGGCTTGGTGGGAACGATTTCGAGCTTGCCGGGCCGCCCTTGCGAGTGGAACAGCAGCGCCTCCTGGTCGGTGAAGGTCGGGCGTGAGCGCTTCGTCGGTCGGTCGGTCATGAAAGGCGTCTTTGTTCTTGAGCGTTTCCTCGGGGGCCGAGACCATAGGGCAGCGCGCCGCCGCACCACAAGCAGCGCCGTTCGACAATACCCATGCCGGAATGGATAAAATCGCGGAGGGGTCAGAGCCTGCTGCGGACGCGCCGCGCGAATTCGCCGACATAGCGGTCGAGCGCCTCGGTCTGCTCGTCGACCTTGCGCGCGGCGGCGGCGACCCGGATGGCGGCGTCGCCCGTAACGCGCGCCTCGGTTCCCACGGCGCCGATATTGGCGCTGACGGTGTTCGCGCTCGCGGCGACGGCCTGGGCGTCGGCCGCGATGCCGGTCGCGATGTCGGCCTGGCGATTGACCACGCTGGCGATGGCGCCGGAGGTTTCCTCGATCGTCGTCATCGTATCCTGGATATGGACCACGGCTTCGAAGGTCGTGGCGGCGGCGTGGCGGATCTCGCCCAGCGTCGCGGCGATGTCGCGCGTCGCCTTCTGCGTCTGCTCGGCCAGCGTCTTCACCTCGCTTGCGACCACCGCGAAGCCGCGACCGGCCGCTCCGGCACGGGCCGCCTCGATCGTGGCGTTGAGCGCGAGCAGATTGGTGCGGGCCGCGATCTCCTCGATGAAGTCGAGCACGGCGCGGACCTTGTCGGCGGCTTCCGCGAGGCCGGCCACGTCCTGGCGCGTGCTGCGGACATAGCTGGCGGCGGCGCGCACCGTCTCGTCGGCATGGCCGGTCTGGCGGGTCAGTTCGCGGATCGAGGCCTCGATCTCCTCGGCCGCCCGCGCCACGCTGCCGACGCGCAGGGAGGCCGTGCCCGCCTCCTGCGTCACGCCGTCGGCGCGGTGGGTGGTCTTGTTGGCGCTGTCGACCATCTGGCCGGCGGCCTGATGCATGTCGTGGATCGCCTCGCTGACATCGCCCAGCGCCCTGCCGACCGTGCGTTCGAGGTCGCCGGCGAGCTCGTCGAGCGCGGTCCGGCGCAGCGCTTCGATCTCGTCGCGGCGCGTCACCAGCGTCTTCTCGGCGGTGACGTCGAGCAGGATGCCGTCCCAGACATAGGTTCCGTCGGGGAGTCGGCGGCGCGTCGATTCGCTGCGCAGCCAGACCGTGCCGCCATCGGGGGCGTGATAGCGCCCCTCGAAGCGCCAGACCCCGTCATCGGTCATGTCCTCGCGGCGCTGGCCGTCGAAGCGGGCGCGGTCCTCGGCGAACATCTTGCCGAGCCAGACCTCCGGATCGCGTTCGACCTCCTCCCGCGTGATGCCGAGGGCCTTGTCGATGGCAAAGGAGGCGAACTGATAGAACAGCCGGCCGTCCGGCTTCAGGATGCACTGGTAGAGCGTGCCGGGCGCGCGCCGGATCAGCGTCCGCAGCCGATAGGCGGTTTCGCGGCGATCATTGTCGTGGATGACGACGATGCCGGTGAGGATGATGCCGACCGTGCTGACCAGGATCATGGCCGGCACGGCCTCGCGCAGGAAGCGCTCTCCCGCCTCGCCCGGGATGAGGGGCACGGAGGCGAGCAGGCAGACGGCATCGAGCGAACATAGCAGGATCAGGTCGCGCGCCATCAGCGGGCGCCTGCGCCGTGCCAGCCAGATCGCGAAGGCGATGCCGATCAGCATGCGCATCACGATGCCGCTGATGCCGGTGGTGACGCCGACGCCGCCCGTCAGGTAGCGCGCGATGACGAGGGGCACTGCGGTCAGCACCGAGGCCCATGGGCCGCCAATCGGGCCTGCCAGAATGGCGAAGGTGTTGCGCGAATCGACCACCAGCCCCGGCTGGAGCGTGACCGGGTTGGCCATGCTGACCAGCGCGCCGCCCGCGAAGAGCAGGCCGACGACGCAGGAGCGCAGCCAGCTCCGCCCGGCGAACCAGGGAGCGATCACTGTCAGCACCAGCCCGGCGAACAGCAGGAAGAACAGGCTCTGGACGAGATTGATCAGCAAGCGGGCGGCCTTCCGCCGGAAACGATGGAGCCACCCTGCTTTCAATTGTTGAAAGCCGTCCTAACGGATGGCCTTGGCCGCGCATTTTGCTAGCTTGCGCGGCCCATGCGTCACAGCCCTCCCAGCGAAGCCACCCGTTCCGCCGCCCCGGCCGAGGCTGCGCCCGAGCGCGTCACGCCGATGATGGCGCAGTATGTCGAGATCAAGGCCGCGAATCCGGACTGCCTGCTGTTCTACCGGATGGGCGATTTCTACGAATTGTTCTTCCGGGACGCGGAAATTGCCTCGCGCACGCTCGGCATCGTCCTGACCAAGCGCGGCAAGCACCAGGGCGACGACATCCCGATGTGCGGCGTCCCCGTGGACCGCGCCGACGACTATCTCCAGCGGCTGATCGCCGCCGGCCATCGCGTCGCCGTCTGCGAGCAGACCGAGGATCCGGCCGAAGCCAGGAAGCGCGGCAACAAATCGGTGGTGAAGCGCGATGTCGTGCGCCTCGTCACGCCCGGCACCATCACCGAGGAGCGCCTGCTCGAGCCCGGCCGTGCCAGCCTGTTCGTTGCCGTGGCGCGCCGCAAGACCGGCGAGGCCGCCGCCCTCTACGGCGTCGCCGCCATCGACATCTCGACCGGCCGCTTCACCGTGATGGAGACGCCGCAGGACCGGCTCTCCATCGAGTTCTCGCGTCTGGAGCCGCGCGAGATCGTCTGCCCCGATGCGATCCATGACGATCCCGAGCTGAAGGAGTTCTGGCGCGAGATCGCAGTGCCGGTGACGCCGCTTGCCCGGGACGGGCTCGATGCGGCTTCCGCCGAGCGCCGCCTCAAGGAATTCTTCGGCGTCGCGACGCTCGACGCCTTCGGCAGCTTCAGTCGTGCCGAGATCGCGGCCGCCGGCGCGGCCTTGGCCTATGTCGAGCGCACCCAGCTCGGTGCCCGCCCGCCGCTCTCCGCCCCGGTGCGCGATTCCGGCTCGGCGACGATGCTGATCGACGCGGCGACCCGCGCCAATCTGGAGCTGACCCGCACTTTGGGCGGCGAGCGCCAGGGCAGCCTGCTCGCCGCGATCGACCGCACCGTGACGCCGGGTGGCGCCCGCCTGCTGGCCGAATGGCTCGCCGGACCGTTGACCGAGCAGGACGCGATCGCCGCGCGCCATGACGCCGTGGAGCTGCTGGTCGCGGATGGCGCGTTGCGCGAGGATCTGCGGCGGGCTTTGGAAAAGGTGCCGGATGTGGCGCGCGCGCTGGCGCGGCTCTCGCTCGACCGGGGCGGTCCGCGCGATCTGGCCGCGCTCGGGGGCGGCCTGACCGCGGCGCGCGACGTCGCGGCCCTGCTCCTTCGCCGCGGCGACCTGCCGGACGAACTCGCGCGCGCCATCCGGGCGCTCGGCGAGACCGACCCCGATCTGCCCCTGCGTCTGACCGAGGCGCTTGCCGAGGAGCTACCGCTCAACCGCCGCGACGGCCGCTTCGTGCGCGAGGGCTACGATGCGGCGCTGGACGAATTGCGCCTGCTGCAGGTCGATTCGCGCAAGGTCATCGCCCAGCTCCAGGCGCGCTACGCCACAGAGACCGGCTGCCGCACCCTGCGCATCAAGCACAACGCGATGCTCGGCTATTTCGTCGAGGTGCCGCAGGCGGCCGGCGAGGAGTTCCTGCGCGATCCCTGGCGCGCGACCTTCGTGCATCGCCAGACCATGTCCGACGCGATGCGCTTCTCTTCGGTCGAGCTCGGCGAGCTCGAAGCCAAGATCGCTTCCGCCGCCGACCGCGCGCTGAAGCTCGAACTCGCGATCTTTGCGGCGCTCAGCGAAGCCGTTCTCGCCCAGGCCGAGCCGATCAAGGCCGCCGCCCTGGCGCTGGCGGCGCTCGACGTCGTCGCGGCGCTGGCCGATCTCGCCGCCCGCAAGGGCTGGAGCCGACCCATCGTCGATGCGGGCGCGGCCTTCTCCATCGAGCGCGGCCGCCATCCGGTGGTCGAAGCCGCGCTGAAGCGCGACGGAAAGCCCTTTGTCGCCAACGATACCGAATTGTCACCGCCCGGCACCGAGGTGACTGGCGGGCGCATCTGCCTGATCACCGGTCCGAATATGGCCGGTAAGTCGACCTTCCTGCGCCAGAACGCCCTGATCGCGGTTCTCGCGCAGATGGGCTCCTTCGTGCCGGCGGCAAAAGCCCATATCGGCATCGTCGACCGTCTGTTCTCGCGCGTCGGCGCCGCCGACGATCTGGCGCGTGGCCGTTCGACCTTCATGGTCGAGATGGTCGAGACCGCCGCGATCCTGAATCAGGCCGGTCCGCGCGCGCTCGTCATCCTCGACGAGATCGGGCGGGGCACCGCGACCTTCGACGGCCTCTCCATCGCCTGGGCGGCGATCGAGCATCTGCATGAGGTCAATCGCTGCCGCAGCCTGTTCGCGACGCATTATCACGAGCTGACGGCATTGGGAGACCGGCTCGACCGCGTCGCCAACGCGACCGTGCGCGTCACCGAATGGAAGGGCGAGGTCGTCTTCCTGCATGAGGTTGTGCCGGGCGCGGCCGATCGCTCCTACGGCATCCAGGTCGCCAAGCTCGCCGGCCTGCCGCCGGCGGTGGTCGAGCGCGCCCGCGCCATTCTCGGCGAGCTGGAGAAGACCGAGCGTGAGAAGCCGGTCGCTTCGCTGGTCGACGACCTCCCGCTCTTCGCCGCGCCGCTCCGGCGCCCGACGGCCGTGGTCACGGAAGATCAGCCCGACGGCTTGCGCGAGGAGCTGGCGGGGATCGAGCCGGACGAGATGACCCCGCGCGAGGCGCTGGAAGCGCTCTATCGGCTGAAGGGGCTGGCCTGAAGCTCTATCCCAGCCGCTTGATGCTGGTGATCGCGCCGAAGCTCTTGTCGCGGATGCGGTCGCGCGCCTCGCGCAGCGGCTCGCGATGCACGTCCATCGTATAGCCATTAGCGTGCAGCAGCGTGTCGGGAGCGGTCAGGATGCCGACATGGCCCTTCCAGAAGACCAGGTCGCCGCGTTTGAGCCCGGAGAGGCTCTCGTCGAAGGCGACGGCCGTGCCGAGCCCGGCCTCCTGCATGTCGGAATCGCGCGGCGCGGCGATGCCGGCGGCTGCGAGCGCAAGCTGCGTCAGCCCGGAGCAGTCGAGCCCGAGGCTGGTCTTGCCGCCCCAGAGATAGGGCACGCCGAGGAAACGCTCGGCGACCCCAGCGTAATCGGGCTCGAAGCGGTCGAGCGTGGCGAGATGCTTCAGGAAGACATGGCCGCCATCGCTGAGGACAGCGAAATCGCCCGTTTCTCCTGCCACCGTGACGGCGGCGTTGAGCGAGAGCACCGCGAGCGGCGGCAATTTGATCGAGGGACCGGGATAGACGAAGGTCCTGAGCGCGCTGACGCGATGCGTCGGAGCCGGAGCATCGGCTCGCAGGCAATCATCCGGCAGATAGCCGACATAGCCATCGCCTGCGAGCTGAACCCAGGCCCAGCCTTCATAACGCTCATAGACCTGCACCAGCTCGCCCGCGAGCGCTTCGGTATCGAGGGCCGCGTCCGGTCGCGGTTCGCGCCGCAGCGGCGCGGAGGCTGCGACCACGCGCATCGGCTGCGGCTCGGCGAAGGCCGGCGCCTTGACCTGCCCGCGCAGATGGCTGGCGGCGAGATCGGGGCGGAAGGCGGTGATGCGACGGTCGAGAATCACGGTCATGGCGGCACCCTAGAGCATGTCGGACGAGATCGTCATTGTGGGGAGGAGGTCTCAACTCGCCCCGATCTCCTTCGCATGCTCGGTGACGAGGTCTCCCAGCCGCTCCACGGCCAGCGCCCCTGCGACGGTGCGCTGGATCACGACATTGCGCCGGTCTTCCTCGTCGCGCTTGCGGGTGAGCAGGCCGAGCTTGCCGAGCGTGTCGAGCGCGCGGGTGATGACCGGCTTGGTCACGCCGAGCTGCCTCGCCAGCCCCCTGACCGTATGCGGCGGCAATTCGAGATAGACCGTGAGCAGGATCGCGGTCTGGCGGGCCGAGAGATCGGCCTGCCCGTCCCGCACCAGATCGAGATGCACCTGCCGCCAGAGCCTGAGTGCCTGCGAGGGCCTGATCTCCAACGGCATGTGGACGGGGTTCCAGATCGTTACGGACCCGTATCATTATCCTGCAGGAGGAAAGGCGCAATCGGCTTCGCCGATCAGCCTTAACCGGCCGGGTAGAGTTGCTTCGCCAGCGCATAGCTCAATCGCGCCGCCTGGCATTCGCCGCCTTCCGGGCGGCCTGGTTTGGTTGTGGGGTTCCAGCCATAGATGTCGAAATGGGCGTAGGACTGCGTGCGTTCGACGAAGCGGTTGAGGAAGAGCGCCGCCGTGATGGAGCCGGCCATGCCGCCGCTCGAAACATGGTTCACATCGGCGATCTTGGAATCGAGCATGCGGTCATAGGGAGCCCAGAGCGGCAGTCGCCAGACCGGATCGTTCACCGCGAGGCCGATCCGCGCGATCTCGGCGGCGAGCCCTTCGTCATGCGTGTAGAAGGGCGGCAATTCCGGCCCCAGCGCCGTGCGGGCCGCGCCGGTCAGCGTGGCAAAGTCGATCAGCAGCTCCGGCGCCTCCTCGTCGGCGAGCGCCAGTGCATCGGCGAGGATCAGCCGCCCCTCCGCATCGGTGTTGCCGATCTCGACGGTGAGGCCCTTGCGGCTCGGCAGGATATCGCCGGGGCGAAAGGCCGAGCCGGAGATCGCGTTCTCGACCGCCGGCACCAGCAATCGCAGGCGCACCGGCAGCTTCGCCAGCATGATCATCCGGGCGGCGGCGA
Source organism: Allobosea sp. UNC402CLCol (assembly GCF_000745475.1). GTDB lineage: Bacteria > Pseudomonadota > Alphaproteobacteria > Rhizobiales > Beijerinckiaceae > Allobosea > Allobosea spartocytisi. The sequence continues at coordinate 333,696 of NZ_JQJJ01000013.1, read as the reverse complement.
TCGCGGCCGCCGCGCCGCCCATATCCTTCTTCATCAGCAGCATGGCGGCCGCGGGCTTGATGTCGAGCCCGCCGGTGTCGAAGGCGACGCCCTTGCCGACGAGCGTGACCTTCGGATGGGCCGGATCGCCCCAGACCAGATCGATGAGGCGCGGCGCCCGTGGCGAGGCCCGGCCGACCGCATGGATCATCGGCAGGTTCTCGGCGATCAACTCGTCGCCGGCGATGCTGATGACGCTCGCGCCGCATTCGGCCGCGAGCACCTGGATCGCCGCCTCGATCTCGTCGGGGCCCATGTCGTTGGCCGGCGTGTTGACGAGGTCGCGCGCCAGCATCGCCGATTCCGCGATCAGGCTGATCTCCGCCCCGTCCACGCCCGCGGGCAGGACGAGCCGGGCCTTCGCCGGCGCAGGCTTGCGGTAGCGGTCGAAACGGTAGCCCTGCAGCAGCCAGCCGAGCGTGGCCAGGTCGGGATCGTCGATCTCTCCCGCGAGCGCATAGTCCCCCGCCGGCAATTGCGCCGCCAGCCGCGCGGGCGCGAAGGGATCGCGGTTGCGGCCCGGCCTGTCGAGGCCGAGCAGCACGGCGGCGAGCCGCCCTTGGGCATCCGGCAGGAAGCAATGCTGCCCCGTCCGCGCCGTGAAGCCCTGCGCCAGCGTGAAGCTGCGCTGCTCGGATGTCAGGCGTTCCTGAAGATCGGGCCAGCCCGGCGCGGAAACGGCATGAACGGGGATCGCGGCGGCGGCGGCGGAGGTCAGGAGGCTGTGCACGGGCGGGAACCGGTTTCGGGGCGGTGGGAGCGGCTGGTTAACAATGCATTAGGGTTAACGCTTTATCACCGGAGCGACCAGACGAACCCATCAGGACGTAAGTCCGCGAGGCTATCCGGCCCATGTCGCAAACACAGCCCGCTTCCCGCCCTCCGTTCCCGCGTCGCCGGCGTGCCGGTCTCGGTTTCGCCGTTGGCCTTGCGGCGCTGGCGCTCGCCGGCTGCCAGAGCCGCGGCGGCCCCGGCGACATCACCGGCTCGATCGGCCGCAGCCAGCCGGCTCAGCCGCGCACGGCCTCCGACTGGCAGGCCGAGCGCGATAGCTGGGCCAGGCGCTACGACGCCAATCCGAAGGACCGTGACGCGGCGTTCTACTATGCCCGTGCCTTGCGCGCCTCCGAACAACATGCACAGGCCCTCGCCGTTCTCCAGAACGCGGTGCTCGTGCATCAGGACGATCGCGAACTGCTCGGGGCCTATGGCCGTTCGCTCGCCGACAATGGCCGCCTGCGCGAGGCCGACGAAGTGCTCTCCCGCGCGCATTCGCCGGAGCGGCCGGATTGGCGCATCCTCTCGGCCCAGGGCACCGTCGCCGACCAGCTCGGCGAGCACGACCGGGCGCAGCAGCTCTACCAGACCGCATTGAAGCTCGTGCCGAACGAGCCGACGGTGATGTCCAATCTCGGCCTCTCGCTGGCGCTGTCGCGGAACCTGCCGGAGGCGGAGCGCGTCCTGCGCGAGGCGGCGGCTACGCCCGCGGCCGATGTGCGCGTCCGCCAGAATCTGGTTCTCGTCCTCGGGCTGCAGGGCCGCTTCGGCGAGGCGGAGACGCTCGCTCGCCAGGACCAGAGCCCGGCGGAAGCGGCGGCGGCCATCGCCTATCTCAAGCGCAGCGTCAGCCAGCAGAACAGCTGGGATCTGCTGAAGGGAAAAGCCCGCGTGCAACCGGCGCCGAAGCCGCCCTTGGCGCGAGGGCCGGGCGCGGCCAGCACACAGGATCAAGGCTGACCCGTCGAGGAGGACGCCGGCGATCGGCCGGCTACGAGCGTGGCCCGATCAGGGCCAGCTAATGAAGACTGAACAAGGGTGATGAAGCCGCCGCCGCGCCGAGTTCGTTGGCGCTCGCCTGCAGCCAGGGGGCAATCTCGGCCATCCGTTCCCGGGTCATCCGGATCGTCGGGCCTGCTACGCTGATCGTTCCGACCGGATGCCCGACGCCGCGCTTGCGGATCGCGGTGGCCATGGCTGATGTGCCGACCTCGTAGGCCTCGGTCACGCAGGCGTAGCCGAGCCTGCGCGTCTGCTCGATCTGCTCGAGCAGCTGATCGATCGTGCGCGGCGCGTTGGGCCCCAGATCCGGTCGATGCAAGCCTTGTCTTTCGACCACCATCCGCAGCTGCGCATCGTCGAGGCTCGCGAGCCAGGCCTGCCCGTTCGCGGTGGCGGCAAGATAGACTTCGGTCTCGGTATGGGGGACGTAGAACAGTCCGCTTTGCGCGCTCTGGGATTTGGCGACCCAGGTCAGATGGTCGCTTTCGACGACCGCGAGCCTCACCAATTCCCCCGTTCGCTTGGCGAGGTCGTCGAGAATGGGCTGGACGAGGTCGGTGATGCCGCTGGTTCCGAGATAGGCGAGCCCCAGCGCCGCGAGCTTGACGCTGAGGCGCACCGCGCCATCGGGCGAGCGGAAGACGAAGCCGCCTTCGACGAGCCCCTGAACCGTCCGCTCGGCTGCGGCCTGTGGAATCTTCAGCAGTTGCGCCAGTTCGCGCGGGGCAAGGCCGTTCGGATACTGCGCCAATGTTTCAAGCATGCCGAGAGCCCGGATTCGACTGGACATGTCAGTGCGCCGTCCCGGGGAACAAGGGCAGTTCCTCGCTGGCCTTGGCGATCGCCTCCGCCGTTTCGCGCAGCGGCGGCAGGATGCGATCCATCGCTTCGCTCGTCATGCGGATGACGGGGCCGGCAACGCTGATCGTGCCGATCGGGCGTTTCGAGCGCTCGCTGAAAGCCGCGACGGCGATGGCCGCGGTTCCTGGCTCGTAGGTCTCGAAGATCTTGGCGTAGCCCAGTTCCCGCGCGGTCTCGACGAAACCCAGCAGCTCGCGCATCGTCCGCGGCGCATTGGGGCCGTATCCCTCGCGCTTCAGGCCCTGCCGGGCCGCCAATTGCAGCGCCTCGTCCTCGTCCAGGCAGGACAACCAGGCATGGCCGTTCGAGGTCGCGGCCAGATAGACCTCGGCGCCTTCATCGGGGTTGTAGAGCAGCCCGCGCCGCGCACCTTGCGCCTTCGCGACGCGGATCAGTTTCTCGTCGTGGATCACGGCCAGCGTCACCAGCTCGCCGGTCTTGTCGGCGAGTTGGTCGAGAAGCGGCTGGATCCGGGTGGTCACCCCGGCGGAAGCCAGGTGGCTGAAGCCGAGCGCGACGATCTTGGCCGTCAGCCGATAGGCCCCGCCCTCGAACTCCTGGCGGACATAGCCTTCGTCCTTGAGATCGGCGAGCAGCCTATGCGTCGCACTGCGGGGGATCGCCAATGCGTCGGCGATCGCCATCAGCGGCAGGCCGCCGGCGTGGCGCGACAGCATCTCGATTATCGCGATCGCCCGATCCATGGCACCTCCATTCCAATTGGAAGCTTATTCAAATTGGAACGCAGTGTCACTTCTCTTGACCGCAGTGGAACTATGATATTTATGGAACCAGTTCCACTTTATCGAACGGGCCCGATCCGTGGCGGTAGCCTCCTTCGTCAACGACAAGCGCGATGCTCCAGCCGTGGAGTCGATCACCGGTCGCACGCGCCTCTTCGCCGTGCTCGGCGACCCGGTGGCGCAGGTCATGGCGCCGGCCATGATGAACCGGCTCTTCCGCGAGCGTGGCGTGGATGCCGCACTGATTCCGGTGGAGGTGTCGCCCGGCGATCTGGCTGCCGTCGTCGAAGGCCTGAAGCGGATCGGCAATCTCGACGGCTTCCTCGTCACGGTGCCGCACAAGCTCGCGGTCTGCCGTCACGCGGATCGGCTCAGCGAGGCCGCGCGGCTGGCGGGGTCCGTCAATGCGATGCGGCGCGAGGCAGACGGCAGTTGGTCTGGCGACAATTTCGACGGTGCGGGCTTTGTGCGGGGTCTTCTCGGCGCCGGCCACGCCATCGCGGGCAAGCGCCTCACCCTCGTCGGCGCGGGAGGGGCGGGCGTCGCGATCGCCGCCGCGGTCCTGCAGGCGGGGGCATCGACAGTGTCGGTCGTCGATATCGATCCGGTGCGGGCAGAAGCGCTCGCGGGCCGTCTTGGCGAGCGCTGGCCGGGTCTTGCGCGGGCCGCAAGCTCTCTCGATCCGGCGAGCGACGTGGTGGTGAACGCCACGCCGCTGGGTTTGCGCGAGGATGATCCGCTGCCCTTCGCGCTGGATGGCCTGCGCGCCGAAGCCATCGTCGCCGACATCATCATGAAGCCGGCGCAGACGCGGCTGCTGCGCGAGGCTGCTGCGCGCGGCCTGCGAACGCATCCCGGACTTCCGATGCTGAACGAGCAGATTCCCCTCTACCGGGAGTTCTTCCGCATCCCCTGAGACACCGACCCCGGCGAAAGACCGGGGCGCCTGGAGGAAACCTTGACGTATCAGTTCGATTTCTCGGTCCTGCTTCCCTACTGGGAGCAGCTGCTGCGCGGCTGCTGGCTGACGATCCTGCTCTCGGCGATCTCGATCTCGGCCGGGCTTACGATCGGCATCCTGACGGCGCTTGCCAAGCGAAGCCGGTTCACGACGGCACGGATCGCGGCCGGCACCTATGTCGAGATCATCCGGAACACGCCGTTCCTGGTGCAGGTCTTCTTCATCTTCTTCGGCCTGCCGGCGCTCGGCATCAGCTTCCAGCCCTGGAGCGCCGCCATCCTGGCGCTGAGCCTCAACTGCGGGGCCTTCTCGGCGGAGGTCATCCGCGGCGGCATCGACGCGATCGCGCGCGGCCAGTACGAGGCCGGCACGGCGCTCGGCCTCAAGCCGCTGCAGATCTTCCGCCACATCGTCCTGAAGCCGGCGCTGCGGATCATCTTCCCGGCTCTGTCCGGCCAGTTCGTGCTGACGCTGCTGACGACCAGCATCGTCTCCTCGATCTCGGCGGAGGAGCTGACCTCGATCGCCCAGTCGATCGATACGCTGACCTTCCGCAGCTTCGAGATCTACATCGTCGCGACGATCCTCTACCTGACGATGTCGTTCGGCTTCGCGACTTTGTTCAAGCTGATCGACCGCGTCTATTTCTCCTATCCGGTGAAGTGAGGGCGCCATGATCAGGCAATTCGGTCTGCCGGAAGCGCTCGCCATCCTCTCGGGTGTGCAGGCGACGATCCTTCTCTCCCTGATCGCCTTCGTCGGCGGCGGTGTCGTCGGGCTCGCGGTCGCGCTGATGCGCACTTCGGAACGGACATGGCTGCAGCGCTGCGCCGGCTTCTATATCGATTTCTTCCAGGGAACGCCGCTGCTGATGCAGCTCTTCCTCGTGTTCTACGGGTTGCCGGTGCTCGGCTACAAGGTGAACCCCTGGATCGCCGTCGCCATCGGCTTCACGCTGCATGCCAGCGCCTTCCTCGGAGAGATCTGGCGCGGCAGCATCCAGGCCGTGCCACGCGGGCAGACCGAGGCCGCCTATGCTCTGGGCCTGAGCTATGCCTCCCGCATGCGCAACGTCGTGCTGCCGCAGGCGATGCGGATCTCCGTCGCGCCGACCGTCGGCTTCATGGTGCAGCTCATCAAGGGCACTTCGCTCGCCGCGATCATCGGCTTCGTCGAATTGTCCCGCGCCGCCCAGATCATCGCCAGCGCGACCTACAAGCCGCTGCTCGCCTATGGCTGCGCGGCGATCGTCTACTTCGTCCTCTGCTTCCCGCTTTCACGCCTGAGCATGCGCCTCGAGAAGCGCTTCGCCGTGAAGACCTGACGACCCCTGAAAACAACATCAACCGGAGGAAACACCCATGAACTGGATTCAGACGTTCCGGCGTACGGCGCTGGCTTCGGCCATCGTGCTGGCAGCCGCATCCGCGATGGCCGGAGCCGCTGCGGCGCAGACGGTGGAGTCGATCAAGAAGGGCGGCGTGCTCAAGATCGGCTCGCAGGTCTCCCAGGTGCCCTGGGGCTTCAGTGATGCTTCCGGCAAGCTGACGGGCTTCGACATCGAGCTCGGCGAGATGCTGGCGAAGGATCTCGGCGTGAAGGCCGAGGTCACGCCGGTCACGTCGAGCAACCGCGTCGCCGCGCTGCTGACCGGGCAGGTCGACGTGCTGGCGGCGGTGATGGGCATCTTCGCCGACCGGCAGAAGGTCGTGCTGTTCTCGCGGCCCTACACCACCAACGACACGATCTATATCGGCAAGGCCTCGGCCAACATCAAAGGCTGGAACGATCTGAAAGGCGTCCGGGTCGGTGTTCCGCGCGGCACGCCGCAGGACATCGCCATCACCAAGGCGGCGCCGGCGGGTGCCACCATCCAGCGCTTCGACGACGACGCTGCGACCGTGCAGGCGCTGATCGCGGGACAGGTCGACATGATCGGTGGCGCCGCGACCCAGGTTCCGAACATCGCCCAGGTGGCCGGTCCCGGCAAGTTCGAGCAGAAGTTCATCGTGGCGCGCGCCTATAACGCCTTCGCGGTACGGCCCGGCTCGCGCGAATGGGCCGATTATCTCAGCGATTTCGTCGCCCGGAAGCTGGCGAGCGGCGAGTTGCCGGCGCTCTACAAGAAGTGGATCGGTGGTGAGCTCGCCGAGATGCCGAAGACGGGCGAGGGCGAAGCCGCGCTCCCGGTTTCGATGGTGCAGTGACCGCGCGCGGGCGGCGTCCCCGCCGCCCGCCACTCTCCGGAATGAGCAAGACCATGTCAGTCAATCCCGATCAACGAAGCCGCGCGAGCGCATCCGCCGACGCCCCGATCATCGAGATCGCGGGCCTGCGGAAATGGTTCGGCACCTTCCAGGTCCTGCAGGACATCGCGCTGACCGTTGCGCGCGGTGAGCGGATCGTCATCTGCGGGCCGTCGGGCTCCGGCAAATCGACGCTGATCCGCTGCGTCAACAGCCTCGAGCGCTATCAGGAAGGACGCCTCGTCGTCGACGGATACGATCTCGGCGCCGGGCAGAAGAACATCGACACCGTGCGCGCCGAAGTCGGCATGGTGTTCCAGCAGTTCAACCTCTTTCCCCATCTCACGGTGATGGAGAACTGCATGCTGGCGCCGATGAAGGTGCGCGGCACACGGAAGAAGGAGGCGCAGGAGCTGGCGATGCGCTTTCTCGCCCGCGTGCGGATCGCCGACCAGGCGCTGAAATATCCCGCCCAGCTCTCCGGAGGCCAGCAGCAGCGCGTCGCGATTGCCCGCGCGCTCTGCATGACGCCGAAGATCATGCTGTTCGACGAGCCGACCTCGGCGCTCGACCCCGAGATGGTCAAGGAGGTGCTCGACACCATGGTCGGCCTCGCCGAGGACGGCATGACGATGCTCTGCGTCACCCACGAGATGGGCTTCGCCCGCAAGGTCGCCGACCGCGTGATCTTCATGGATGCCGGACAGATCGTCGAGATGGGCAAGCCTGAGCCCTTCTTCGCGAACCCGCAGAATCCCCGGACGCAAGCCTTCCTCGGGCAGCTCCTGCACTGACGCATCGCAAGCCGCGCGGGCAGCGCCCATCGCCGCAGACGTTTTCCAAAGGGACCCATCATGCTTCCGGGCAAGTTCTACGAAGAGATCCAGATCGGCGACGAACGCCTGACGCCGCGCGTCACCGTCACCGAGGGCCATGTCCTGGCCTATGCCGGCGTCGCCGGCGACTTCTCGCCGATCCATATGGACGAGGTTTATGCCCAGTCGACGGTGTTCGGCGGACGCATCGCCCATGGGCTGATGGGCTTGTCGCTGACCGACGGCATGAAGGTGCAGTCCGGCTTCTTCCATGACGGCATCGCGCTCGGCTGGAGCTGGAACTTCAAGAAGCCGATCCGGATCGGCGACACCTTGCAGGTGAAGTTCCGCGTCGCCGATATGCGCATTCCGAAGAGCCGCAGCGACATGGGTATCCTGACCATCGCCATCGCGCTCCTCAACCAGCATGGCGAGGTGGTGCAGGAGGGCGAGCACCGGCTGATGGTGCCGCGCAAGCCTGACGCAGGCCAGGCGGAGGCCAACTGATGGCCCGCAACAAGTTCATGAGCGCCGATCAGGCCGTCGGGCTGATCAAGGATGGCGACACCGTCGCGCTGGTCGGCGGCGGCGGCGGCCTGATGGAGGCGACGCATACCTTCCGCGCGGTCTCGCGCCGCTTCCTCTCGACCGGCTATCCGCGCCAGCTCACCGTGCTCCATGCGCTCGGGATCGGTGACAAGAAGAGCGAGGGGATGAACCACTTCGCGCATGAGGGCTTGGTCAAGCGCGTCATCGGCGGCCACTGGGTCTGGTCGCCGAAGATGCAGGAGATGGCGCGCGACGAAAAGATCGAGGCCTATGTCCTGCCGAGCGGCTGCGTGATGCAGCTCTATCGCGAGATCGGCGGGCAGCGGCCGGGCCTGTTCACCCATGTTGGCCTCGGCACCTTCGTCGATCCGCGGCACCAGGGCGGCAAGATGAACGCCTCGGCCAAGGAGGATCTGGTCGAGGTCGTCAATCTCGGCGGGCAGGAGCTGCTCTGGTACAAATCCTTCCCGATCAATGTTGCGATCATCCGCGGCTCCTTCGGCGATGCCGACGGCAATATCAGCCTCGATCAGGAGGCCGCGAATGTCGATGTCTATGCGGCTGCCCTCGCGGCGCATAATTCCGGTGGCATCGTCATCGCGCAGGTCCGCACGGCCGTCGACGTCAACTCGCTGCCGGCGCGGTCGGTCCGGGTTCCCGGCGCCATCGTCGACGCGGTGGTGGTCGATCCCGACCAGCGCATGAGCTACGACCTGCCCTATGATCCGCTGATCTCCGGCGAGCGCCGCGGGCCCACCCCGCTCGATCCGCCTGAGCCGCTCAACATTCGTTCGCTGATCGCCCGGCGCGCCTACCAGGAATTGACCGAGGGCGACGTCATCAATTTCGGCGTCGGCATCGGCGAGGGCGTCGCCAAGATGGTGGCGGAGCGCGGCGAAGTCGGGCGCTACTACCAGACGATAGAGCACGGCACCTATGGCGGCTCGCTGCTCGTGGGCCTGCTCTTCGGCTTCGCGCGCAGCGCCTCGGCCATGATCGACGGCCCCTCGCAGTTCGACTTCTATGCCGGCGGCGGGCTCGACACGGCCTTCCTCGGCTTCGGCGAGCTCGACGAGGCGGGTGACGTCAACGTCTCCAAGCTCGGCGGGCTGACGGTCGGGCCCGGCGGCTTCATGGACATCGCGCAGAACGCGAAGAAGGTCGTGTTCTGCGGAACCTTCGATACCAAGGGCAGCAAGCTTCAGCTCGGCGACGGCAAGCTGACGATTGCACAGCACGGCCATGTGCGAAAGCTTGTCGGCAAGGTCGAGCAGATCACCTATTCCGGCAAACAGGCGCTGAAGCGCGGCCACAAGGCGGTGTTCGTGACGGAGCGGGCTGTCTTCAACCTCGAAAACGAGGGGCTCGTCCTGAGCGAAGTCGCGCCCGGCGTCGATATCCGCCGCGACATCCTCGAGCGGATGGACTTCATGCCGCTCATTCCCCGCGATCCGCAGCTCATGGACAGCGCGATCTTCACCGACTGAACCGGCCTTCGATCCGTTCCGAGGACATCATGGACTATCGCAATCTCGGCCGCAGCGGCCTCAAAGTATCGCGCATCGCCCTGGGCTGCATGAGCTATGGCGACCCGACCCGCGGCAATCATAGCTGGGTGATGGGTGAGGAGGAGGGGCGCCCCTTCATCCGCAAGGCGCTGGAAGCCGGCATCAACTTCTTCGACACGGCGAATGTCTATTCGGACGGCGCCAGCGAGGAGGTGCTCGGCCGCGCCATCCGCGACTTCACGACGCGTGAGGCGGTCGTCATCGCCACCAAGGTCTATGGCCGGATGCGTCCCGACGCGAACGGCCAGGGCCTATCGCGCAAGGCGATCTTCTCCGAGATCGACGCCAGCCTGAAGCGCCTCGGCACCGACTATGTCGATCTCTACCAGATCCATCGCTGGGATTATGAGACGCCGATCGAGGAGACGCTGGAGGCGCTGAGCGACGTCGTAAAGGCGGGCAAGGCGCGCTATCTCGGCGCGTCCTCCATGCATGCCTGGCAATTCATGAAGGCGTTGGGCTTGCAGCGCCAGCATGGCTGGGCGCCGTTCGTTTCGATGCAGAACCATCTGAACCTCCTCTACCGCGAGGAGGAGCGCGAGATGCTGCCGCTCTGCCGTTCCGAGGGCATCGGCGTGGTGCCGTGGTCGCCGCTGGCGCGCGGCCGGCTGACGCGGCCCTGGCAGGACGAGCCGGCGACGGCGCGTGCCGCGGCCGATGAGGTCGGCAAGGGCTTTTACGACAAGTCAAAGAGCGCCGACCGCGCCGTGGTCGACCGGGTGGGGGACATCGCAGAACAGCGCGGGGTTCCGCGCGCCCAGATCGCGCTGGCCTGGCTGCTGCACAAGAACGGCGTCACGGCGCCTCTGATCGGTGCCACCAAGATGGCGCAGCTCGACGATGCGCTGGCGGCGCTGCCTTTGAGGCTCTCCGAAACGGAGATCGCCGCCCTGGAGGAGCCCTATATCGCCCATGAGCTTTCGGGTTTCGCTTAGGTCAAGGACCGCGCCTTCGGTCACGCGATCATAAAAGCGACCTCCGCGAGGCGGGTATGCCAATCGCGGTCGTCCAACGCCTCGGCGGGCCTCAAGCCGGCGCGATGACCACGGCCTCGCAGGAGCCCGCGGACGCAGCCGGCCGATGCTCGACGCCGTGCGGAATTACGATGAACTCGCCTTCGCGCACGGTTTCCTCGCGATCGCGGAACTCCATGAGCAGGGTGCCCCTGTGCACGAAGACGAGCTTGTCGTCGTTCAGCTCGAAGCGCCAGGCCGAGGGGGACTCGATGCGGACGAGCTTGATCGCCATTCCGTTGATGCGGCCGGGGACGACGGCCTCGCCGGAGGTCGGCAACCCCGCGAAGGAGGCGGCGAGGTTGTTCTTGCTGAACGGCGAGAGATGGTTGTTCAGCCGCGCGACGTCGCGGATGATGGCGGAGAGCTGGTCGGGCACGCTCTTGCTGCCGGCGGGGTACTTGCCGTCAAGAGCGGCAGTGCCGATGGTGAAGCCGGCTGCACCAGCCTCCTTCACGATGGCGATGCGCTCGGGCGTGTCAATCGATCCGGCGATGTAGACCGGCTTCGAGACCGCCTTACAGACCGCCATCATCAGGGCTGGAACGTCGCCCTTGGAGCGATAGGCGAGGAGATCGAGCCCATGCACGCCGTCGCGCGCGGCGAGCGACCTCGCGCTGTCGACGATCTCCTCGATGCTGCCTTCCAGCACGCTTGGGTGGCCGACGATGCGCCCAGGGAAGGGGCAGTATTGGATCGACGAGCCTGCAATGATCGGCAGCACATCCTCGGCGTGGGTGCCGCCGAGCAGCATGTCGACACCGATGTCGAGGGCGGCCCTGGCCGATGCGGTCTCGCTGTCGCGGTCGAGCGAGACGACCTCGAGATAGGAGGTCGCTCCCCCCGCCTTGATCGCAGCGTTCAGTGCCTTGAGCTGCGAGATCGGGAGACCGATATCCTTGAAGCCGATATGGCGGACGCCGAGGCTGAGCGCAGTCTGCAGCTGCTGCGCGGCGTCCTCGACCGTGCGGTCGTTGCGCGTCAGCATGAAGATGAAGCGAAGTCCCATGACGCTGCCTTTCAGATGCGGCTGTTCGTGGCCCCGCATGGCAAGAGGCCATCGTCTCCATCGAGCGAATATTTGTGGAGTGGCCTCATGAGATTGCCGATTTGACCGCTGCCTGTGTGCGATAATTCAGCCCGAGTCGACGGAAGATCTGCAAACCGAGCCCGACCAGTGTCGAAAAAGCAGCTCTGCTTTTGCCGATGCCCCGGCCGACCGGAGGCGTCGGCATAGTCCTTGCGGTCTATGCTGTATCCGGTTGCAATCTTACGAGCGATCCGCATCGAGGATCAATCGCTTCTGCTCCACACCGACACCCCATGTACGCCGTCCGATTGGGAAAACCGTTCGGCGATATCTGCTATACCGGTGGTGGCGAAGTCGCACGGTACCTGGCGCGGCATGGCGGACTGGCAGGCCCGCCAGCGTGCCGAGGGCGGCTGGATCCGCGGGAAGCAGGACGATGGGGCCACTGACGACGTGGACCTCGGATCGAAGCGGATTGAGGCCCGATGCGGTCCGTTGAGCGCGGTTTCTGCTGCGCTTACTGCGCGTCTTTGGTCGTTTTCGTATGGCCGTCAAACTGGGAGCCGGCTGCGTTCAGGATCCGGCGCGCCAGCGTTTCGTCGTTGACCGTCCTCGACAGCAGGACCGCACCGACCATCATCGACAGTTTTGCCAGAAGCGCATCGCTGTTCTCCTCACCGGACAGGCTTGCGATCATGTCGAGGTTCGCGCGGATGCCGGCTTCGAACTCGGCCTTCACCTCCGGGCCCTGCCGGGCCGCGTCGGATGCGAGCGCGACGAACGCGCATCCTTCGGCGCGCTCCGCGACGTGCTCCGGGCTGAGGTAGAACTCCGCCACGGCCGAGAGCGGGTCTCCCGGGCGAGAGGCGGCTGCGGACGACCAGCGCTCGGCCGAACTGGCGATCGCTCGCCGCGATGCCAGCGCTGTCAATTCATCCTTCGAGGCGAACTGCTTGTAGAAGCCGCCCTGCGTCAGGCCGGCTCCGGCCATCAGGTCCTTGAGGCCAATGCCGTCGAAGCCGTGCTCGCGAAAGAGCCGGCTCGCCGTCTCGATCACCCGCTCCCTGTTCTGTGCCGCTTGCTCTCGGGAGACCCGCATGCCGTGCTCCAAAAAATTAGATTGCGTTCACACTCTATAACCGCCATAGATGTCGGACGCAATCTATTTGGTAAGCATCATGACAAGGAAATCCCGGTTCGCCCTGCTCGCAGTCGGGGGCATCGTGGTCGCCGCCGGGATCGGGGGCGCCGTTATGCTGATCGGGCACAAAGCCGCTCCTTTGGCGGCTGTCGACTCCCGGCAGGAACCGCCGATCGTGCGCGTGTCGACGGCAAGCCCGGTCACAGGCGCCGACCGGCGCTTTACGGGCGTCATTGCGGCACGCGTCCAGAGCAATCTCGGCTTTCGCGTCCCGGGCAAGGTCGTCGAACGGCTGGTCAATATCGGCCAGTCCGTGAAGGCGGGACAGCCGCTGCTGCGGGTTGACGAGACCGATCTGCGGTTGGCGCTCACCGCCAAGCGCAACGCGGCCATCGCCGCCCGGGCCGTGCTGACGCAGGCGACGGCCGACGAGGCGCGCTACGCGGTGCTCGTGAAGAACGGGTTCGCCGCCAGCCCCCAGCGCTACGAGCAGGCGAAGGCCGCGCTCGACACCGCCAAGGCCCAGGCCGCCGCGGCAGAAGCTGAGGCGAATGTCGCGGAAAACGAACTCAACTATGCCGTACTGGTCGCCGACGCGGACGGGATCATCGTCGAGACCCTGGCGGAGCCCGGGCAGGTCGTCGCGGCAGGGCAGGTGGTCGCCCGGCTCGCGCAGACGGGTCCGCGAGAGGCGTTGGTGGTCCTGCCCGAAACGGTCAGGCCCCCGATCGGCTCCGCCGCGCAGGCGACGCTCTACGGCGTCGCGGGGCGCAGCTTCCGCGCCACTCTGCGCCAGCTATCCGACTCGGCCGATCCGCAGACCCGGACCTATGAGGCTCGCTACGTCCTCGAAAGCGAGGCTGCGCTGGCGCCTTTGGGCGCGACCGTTACGGTCCGCTTGTCCGATATAGCGACTGACGCCGAGACGGAGATTCCGCTCGGAGCAGTTCTCGACGACGGACAGAAGACCGGCGTCTGGCTTCTCGACGATGCGGGCTCCGCCGTGACGTTCCAACCCGTGCGTCTCGTTCGCGTCACAAGCGAAACGGCGGTCGTCTCGGGGCTGCAGGCCGGCCGCCAGATCGTGTCGCTCGGGGCGCATCTCCTGCGCGAAGGCCAGCCGGTCCGGACTTCCTCGAACGTCAAGGCGGCCTCGCGATGAGCTTCAATCTCTCGGCCATCGCGGTCCGCGAACGCGCCGTCACCCTCTTCACGATCCTCCTGCTCGTCGCGGCCGGCGCCTACGCCTTCGTCAAGCTCGGACGTGCCGAGGATCCGAGCTTCACCATCAAGACGCTGACGGTCACCTCCGTCTGGCCTGGCGCGACGGCCCGCGAGATGCAGGACCTCGTCGCCGAGCCGCTGGAGAAGCGGCTGCAGGAGCTCGCCTGGTACGACCGCGTCGAGACGACGACACGACCGGGCTATGCCTACCTCACGGTCAACCTGAAGGACGCCACGCCGCCTTCCAAGGTGCAGGAGGAGTTCTATCAGGCGAGGAAGAAGCTCGCCGACGAGGCGCGCAACCTGCCGCCCGGCGTGCTCGGTCCCTTCGTCAACGACGAGTATTCCGACGTCAGCTTCGCGCTCTATGCGCTGAAGGCGCAGGGTCTGCCCATGCGGGAGCTGGCGCGGCAAGCCGAAACCATTCGGCAGGATCTCCTGCACGTTCCCGGCGTCAAGAAGGTCAACATCCTTGGCGAGCGCCCCCAGCAGATCTTCGTCGAGTTTTCCTATGCGAAGCTCGCGACGCTGGGCGTTTCCGCCCAGGACATCGTCACCGCCCTGCAGCGTCAGAATACGGTCACGGCGGCGGGCTCGGTCGACACCAAGGGCCCGCGCGTCTTCATCCGGGTCGACGGTGCCTATGAGGGCGTCCAGGCCATCGCCGACACGCCGATCGTCGCCGGAGGCCGGACCCTCAAGCTGTCCGACATCGCCGATGTCCGCCGCGGCTACGAGGACCCGCCGAGCTTCATCATCCGGCATCAGGGCGAGCCCAGTCTCATGCTCGCCGCAGTGATGCAGGACGGCTGGAACGGGCTGACGCTCGGGAAGGATCTCGAGAACAAGACCGCCGCGATCGGCCGGACATTGCCGCTCGGCATGTCGCTCGAAAAGGTAACGGACCAGGCGGTCAACATCGCCGCGTCCGTCGACGAATTCATGATGAAGTTCGCGATGGCGCTCGGCGTGGTGCTGCTCGTCAGCCTGCTCAGCCTCGGCTGGCGCGTCGGGATCGTGGTTGCAGCGGCGATCCCCATCACGCTCGCGGCCGTCTTCTTCATCATGCTGGAGACCGGCCGGTTCTTCGACCGGATCACGCTCGGCGCGCTGATCCTGGCGCTCGGCCTCCTCGTCGACGACGCCATCATCGCCATCGAGGTCATGGTCGTGAAGATGGAAGAGGGCATGGACCGCATCAAGGCGGCCGCCTATGCCTGGAGCCATACTGCCGCGCCCATGCTCTCGGGCACGCTGGTGACGATCGCCGGCTTCCTGCCCGTCGGCTTCGCCTCTTCCACGGCCGGCGAATACGCCGGCAACATCTTCTGGGTGGTCGGCTTTGCGCTGATCGTGTCCTGGATCGTGGCGGTGGTGTTCACGCCCTATCTCGGCGTCAAGATGCTGCCGGAGATCAAGCCGATCGAAGGCGGTACGCACGGGATCTACGACACGCCGAACTATCGGCGTCTGCGGCGGCTCATCACCTTCGCGGTCGACCACAAGTTCCTGACCTGCGCGATCGTCGGCATCGCCTTCGCTCTCTCCGGCGTCGGCATGGGCGGGCTGAAGCAGCAGTTCTTCCCCACCTCCGACCGGCCCGAGGTGCTCGTCGAAATCCGCCTGCCGGAAGGCAGCAGCATCGAGACCACGACCGCCGCAGTCCAAAAGGTCGAGCGCTGGCTCGAACGGCAGCCCGAAGCCAAGATCGTCACCAGCTATGTCGGTCAGGGCGCGCCGCGCTTCTTCCTCGCGCTTTCGCCGGAGCTGCCGGATCCGGCTTTCGCCAAGATCGTCGTGCTGACGCCGGACGCCCATGCGCGTGAAGAGCTCAAGCTTCGGCTGCGAGAGGAGATCTCGAACGGGCTCGCGCCCGAGGCCTATGTCCGCGCCACGCAATTCGTCTTCGGGCCTCCCTCGGTATTCCCCGTCGAGTTCCGCATCGTCGGTCCCGACCCGGCTGAACTCTACAAGATCTCCGAACAGGCCCTGCAGGTCATGCGGGGCATCCCCGATGTTCGGGAAGCCAACCGCGACTGGGGCAACCGCACGCCGGTCCTGCGCTTCGTGCCGGACCAGGACCGCCTCAACCTGATCGGCCTGTCGCCGGCGCAGGTCGGCCAGCAGCTCCAGTTTCTGCTGAGCGGGGTGCCGGTCACGCAGGTCCGGGAAGACATCCGCAACGTGCCGGTCATCGCCCGCAGCGCCGGCGCCGAACGTCTCGACCCGACGCGTCTCGCCGACTTCTCCCTGATGAGTCGGGACGGGCGGCAGATCCCCCTCGACCAGATCGGACACTCCGAGATCCGCTACGAGGAGCCGGTGCTGAAGCGGCGCGATCGGATGCCGACGATCACGATCCGCTCGGAAGTTAACGAGGCGACGCAGCCTCCGGAGGTCTCCAAGCAGGTGCGGGCCGCGCTCCAGCCGCTGATCGACGCGCTGCCGGCCGGCTATCGCATCGACATGGGCGGCTCGATCGAGGAGGCAGCCAAGGCGAACGATGCTCTCGGCAAGATTTTTCCGCTGATGATCGCCGTGACCCTGATCGTCGTCATGGTCCAGGTGCGGTCGTTCTCGATGATGACGATGGTGCTGTTCACCGCCCCGCTCGGCCTGATCGGCGTGGTGCCGACGCTGCTGGCCTTCAACCAGCCCTTCGGCTTCAACGCGATCCTGGGCCTCATCGGGCTGGCGGGCATCCTGATGCGCAACACCTTGATCCTGACCGACCAGATCAAGGAGAACCAGATCGCGGGTCTGGACGACTATCATGCCGTCATCGAAGCGACGGTTCAGCGCACGCGGCCGGTCATCCTGACGGCGCTCGCCGCGGTCCTGGCCTTTATCCCGCTGACCCACTCCGTCTTCTGGGGTTCGATGGCCTATACGCTTATCGGCGGCACGGCGGTCGGGACGGTGCTGATCCTGCTCTTCCTGCCGGCGCTTTATGCTGCGTGGTTCCGGATCAAGCCGACGGTCGCGACCGCCCATGAGGTCGAGGCCGGGCCGAGCGCCGAGACTTCGCCACTCGCCTATGCGCACGCGGCTGAGTAACCATGCGAGACAAGCGACAATTCGCTCTGGCGTGCGTCTTGCCTGGCGCCCGGCGCGCCTACTGTAAGATCTCATTCAAAATGAGCCTGGAGACGGCTATCCCCGCCCCAAATCTCATAGAAGCTCAAGGCCTATCTCACTTAAGCTGAGCCTGTGCGGAATTCGTCTCACTCAAGGTGAGGCTGTGCAGATTTTAAAAGGCGGCCGCAGGGCCGCCTCTTTATTCTGCGAGTGCGGTCGCCCGGGCTTAACCAGAAATGGCTTAACCCTGAGCAACGGTCTTTCATCGCATCGGCCGAAGCCTTAATCACCTGCGTGCCAAAGATGTGGCCCCGCATCGATGATTGAGATGCCGATGTTTGCGCAAATGACCGACTTCGTCGGCAAGATCCTCGACAAGATCTCGGCGACGAGCCTGATCGCGACCGGAATGCTCCTGCTGACGGCGCTCGTCAGCGCGCTGGTCGCCTATCTCAGGACGACGAAGGAGCGCAGCTTCCGCGAGTTCTTCGATTTCGTGTTCCCGCATGAGATCATCATGCATCCTTCGGCGAAGGCGGACCTGCTGTTCTGGGTCACGCGCAAGGCGATCATGCCCTTCCTGATGCTGCCGGCGGGGATCACCTTCGTCGTCGCGGTCGGCTATGCGACCAACCGGGTGCTGGCGACGCTCTTCCACATCGATCCGCCCCTTATCCCCGGCCCGGCCGGCCCGCTCACCACGGTGATCTTCACCGTGACGATGCTGCTCGCCTACGACATCTCCTATTACCTGTACCATGTCGCGCAGCATCGCTTCCCGATCCTGTGGGAGCTGCACAAGGTCCATCACTCCGCCGAGGTCATGGTCGGCATCACCAAGGACCGCGTCCATCCGCTGGACGAACTGATGAACCGCGCCTGGGACGGGGTCATTCCCGGCATCTGCTTCGGCATCTGGTCGCTTGTCTCGCTCAACCTCGTCGAGCTCACCGTCTTCGGCATCAACGTCTATGTGATGCGCAATATCCTGATGATGGATTTCGTCAGGCACACGCATTTCAAGATTTCGTTCGGGCCGCTCAACAATGTCGTGCTCTGCCCGCACTGGCACCAGTTGCACCACAGCGTCGACCCGCGCCACTACGACAAGAATTTCGGCCTGCTCTTCTCGTTCTGGGATCGCTTCTTCGGGACGCTCTGCGTGCCGAAGCCGGACGAGGACTTCAAGTTCGGGCTGATGGAGCGCAATGTCCGCGACTACCAGTCGCTTTCGGGCCTTTATCTCATGCCGCTGAAGCGGATGTGGCGCCAGATCAAGCTGCGCCTGCGCCCCCGCGCGGCCCGCCAGACGGCCCAGGAGATCGAGGAAACCCAGTCGTGACCGGCCCGACGCGAGTTCCCGCAGCAGCCGGCCGCGAACTGGAGATCGTCACCTCCTACGAGCGGCTCGCGGCACTCGCGCCGGCCTGGAACGACCTGTGGCGGCGCGCCGATGGGCTCGTCTTCCAGAGCCATGCCTGGATCGACGCCTGGTGGCGCACCGCGACGCGCCGCGACGATCGCGACCTGCTGATCGGGCTGGTCTGGAACGGCGCCGCGCTCGAAGCTGCCCTGCCCTTCGCCACGATCCGCCGCCGCGGCGTCACCGTGCTCGAATGGGCCGCCAAGGAACATAGCGACTATGGCGATGCGCTCCTGGCGCCTGACCGGAACCGCGATGCCGTCAGCGCCCTGTGGTGGGAGATCGCCGCGGCTGGCGGCTTCGACATGCTCTACCTCAACCGGCTCCTGCCCGACGCCGAGATCCGGAGTATCATCGCGCAGGACCTCACGGCCGGCACCTTGCGCCCGAACCACCGCAGCGAGATCAGCTATCGCGTGGCGGGGCCCTGGCAGCGTGGCGGGGACTGGTTCGAGACTCAGTCGAAGAAGACTCGGCAGAATTACCGGCGCGGCCGCAAATTCATGGAGGAAGGCGGCGAGCTCCGCTTCCGCCTGATGGGACCCGACGAGCCGTTGGAGCCGGTGCTCACCCGTGTCGCCGCGCTCAAGCGCAAATGGCTGGAGCGGCATGGCCGCGCCTCCGACCTGTTCGACGAGGGCGCGCCTGCGCTCGCGGCGCTGGTCGACGTGATGCGGCGCCTCGGCATCCTCCATGTCTTCGTGCTCGAACTGGCCGGCGCGATCGTCGCCGTCTCGATCAATGTCGTCCAGCGCCGGCGGATGATGGCCTTCATCACCACCTACGACCCGGAATTCGAGCGTGCCTCGCCCGGCATGGTCCTGATGATGGATTACATCCAGTGGTCGATCGACCAGGGGCTGGAGATGGTCGACTTCATGTGCGGCGGCGAGGATTTCAAGCGGCGCTTCGCGACGGAATCCGCGACGCTGGAATCGGTGACGGGCGCGCGCACGGTGGTGGGCCGGCTGGCGATGCTCGCCGACAGCGCCGGCCACGCTATCAGGAACTGGCGCTCGCGCCCGGCGGCTGCCGGCGCGCCAGGGGATTCCGCCGAACCATCGCCGAGCCATCGATAAACTCGAATCCCCCTGCGCTGTTCAGGCTGTGCAGGCGGCGGCCGGGCCAGAGCGGCCCTCCCGCCTCCAGAATGGTCTCGACCTCCTGCGCGAAACCCGTGTCGTCGAGCTGGGTCACGCGGGCGATGCCGAGCGCCTTGCCGTACCCCTGACGGCAATCCTGCACCGGCCGCAGCAACTGCCCGTCGCGCAGCACCATCCGCCCCGCAGGCCGAGCCGAGGCGATGTCGATCAGCACGGGGTTGCGCGGATGCGGCTTCCACGGCCCGCGGAAATCCGGCGCCGACCACAGGTGCAGCGCGTCCGAGAACGAGCCGCCGCCGTCGCGCACCGTCGCGAACAGCCACCACCGCCCGTCCTGCTCGATGAGGGTGGCGTCGCTCGCGACCACCCCCTCGATCAGGGTCGCCTCCTTCACCCAGCCACCCGGAAAAGCCGTGGCGCGGAAGAGATCGACCCGCGCCGCGCTGCAGCTTTCCGGGATCATCCAGACCTCGCCGTCGCGGGCGAAGACGAACGGATAGGACAGGTGGCCCGGCTGCTCGAACACGGGTTCGGGCCGGCCCAGCGGTCCGTCCGACCCGAATTCCACCGCCGAGATGATGCCCTTGCCGGCCGCATGGGCGAAATCCTCGACGAAGAGCGTGAGCTTGCCCTTGTGCAGGATCGGAAAGGGGTCGGCATAGAAGCGGGTGCCGTCATCCGGCAGGTCGGTCCAGCCGCTATCCGGATGCCGCTGCAGGGTGAACAGGTCAGGCCCGTGGAGCTTGCGCCAGCCGACCCGCCAATGCGGCGCGTGGAAGCCCGTCCGGTAGACCAGCTCGATTGCCTTCCCGATCCCGGCCTTGACGACCGTCTTCGCGATGCCGGCGGGCGTCGTCGGCGGCCCCGTCTCGGTCGCAGGCAGAACCGGAACGCGCAATCGCCCGCCGGCCATGGCCGCGAGGATCAGCGTCACGATCCGGGCAAGGATATCGTCCAGCTTCGCCAGGAGGATGCGACCGTTTTCAGAGCCCGGCCGGCCCGCGGCGACGACATCGCCGCTTTCCCTGAGCTCGACGAGGGGAAGCCCGCCGCCGAGCAGGGCGGCGACCAGAGCATCTTCTCCCGCCTTGCCGTCGAAATGCAGGCTCCAGCGCCGCCCGACTTCCGCCGCGCTCCCGTCCCCGAGATCGAGAACCAGATCGACGGGGCCGGCCTGCCGGCTGATCGGAACGGCCGCATCGCCGGGCTCAGCCACGGCGAACAGGCTGTCGGGGCGCAAGCCATGGAGCAGGCCCTCGACGCGAAACAGAGGGCCGAGCCCGCTCCGGTCGACAGGAGCTCTCTCCGGCAGGCAAAGCGACAGGTCGAGGCCCGGAAGGCTCCGCAGGCGATCGATCAGCAGGAGATGCCATCGCCGCAACGGCGAAGCACCGATAGTCAACCTCAGTCGCATGCCCCATCCCACGCGGCTGCGTGCACCAGGCGGCCCGCGAGCGGAGGGTAGCCTGCCATGTCGGGATTTCGATTTCGTTAGCCCTGCCGGCGCAGTGGCGCGGGGGTAGAGCGGGGCTTGTTAAGGACTCGATGCCATTGTCCCCAGCGGTATCGCGATCGGGAAAGGCCGCGGTGCCGGCGTTGTTGTGTTGGTAGAGTAGAGGAATGGCCAGCCTGGCTGCGACCGATCATCGGCAGGAGGAAGCGGTGCAGCCGGCTCCTCGGGAGGCTTATCGCCGGCGTCAGGATGGCGCTGTCGAGATCTCCGAGCTCTGGCGCATCCTCTGGCACCGCCGTTTCATGATTCTGGCCATTGCCGGCCTGCTCGCAGGCCTGACACTGGCCTATGGCGTCGTGACTTCGCCCCTCTACACGGCATCAGCCCAGCTCCTGATCGACCCGCGCGACCGCAACGTCGTCAGCAACGACGTCAATCCGAGCTCCGTCTCGCCGGATGGCGGGCTTGCGCAGGTCGAGAGCCAGGCCAGCGTCATCCAGTCCACCAGCGTGCTGATGCGCGCGATCCGCACGACCAAGCTCGCCGAGGACAGCGAGTTCAACGGCCAGGGCCTGCTGTCGCGTCTGCTCGGCCGGGTCGCGGCCGACCCGCCGAACGCCGATGGCAGCCTGACGCCCGCGGAGGCGCGGGCGCTCGCCAACCTGCGCCGCAAGTTCTCGGTGCGGCGCGCCGACAAGGTCTTCGTCGTCGACGTCGTCGTGACGACGAAGGACGCGGAGAAATCCGCGAAGCTCGCCAATGCCATCGCCGAAGCCTATCTCGCCGACCAGGCTGACGCCCGCAGCAAGGCGGCCACCGAGGCAGCCGACTCCCTGACTGCCCGGCTCGCCGAACAGCGCAAGCGCGTCGAGAAGGCCGAGAACGCCGTCGAACGCTACCGTGCGGAAAACAATCTCGTCGCCTCCTCAGGCCGGTTGATCAGCGACCAGCAACTCGGCGAAATCAGCAATCAGCTTTCGGCGGCGCAGGCCCGGACGGCTGCGCTCAAGTCCCAGGTCGAGCAGATCGCCCAGCAGCACCGTGGCGGCAGCCTCGCCGGCAACTCGACCGAGGCCATCCAGTCACCCGTCATCGCCAAACTGCGCGAGCAGGAGGCGGCGCTCGTCCTGCGCGGTGCAGACCTGCAGAGCCAGCTTGGCCCGCGCCACCCCTCGATCGGGGCGGCCCAGAGCCAGCTCGTCACCATCCGCCGGATGATCGCGACCGAGATCACCCGCGTCGAACAATCCGTCCGCACCGATTACGAGCGCGCGCAGGGCAACGAGAAGCTCCTCGTCA
Source organism: Allobosea sp. UNC402CLCol (assembly GCF_000745475.1). Lineage (GTDB taxonomy): Bacteria > Pseudomonadota > Alphaproteobacteria > Rhizobiales > Beijerinckiaceae > Allobosea > Allobosea spartocytisi. The sequence continues at coordinate 311,371 of NZ_JQJJ01000013.1, read as the reverse complement.
GCAAGCTGGAAGCCCTGACACAGCAGACACAGGGAGCGGACCAGGCTTCGGTCCGGCTGCGCGATCTTCAGCGCGACCTGGAGGCTGCCCGCACCGTCTATGCCAATTTCCTGCTGCGCGCGCAGGAAACGCGCGAGCAGGCCAATCTCGACACCACCAATGCCCGTATCATCAGCCGCGCCCAGGCGCCGCAGCAGGCGAGCTGGCCGCCGACCCTGCCGCTCGTCGCCGCAGCCGGAATGCTCGGGCTCGGACTTGGCGCAGGCCTGGCCTTGATTCGCGAATATGCCGCGCCCCATCTCATCTCCCGCGCCCAGGCCGAGGCGCTGGTGGGCGCGCCGGTCATAGCCGTGCTGCGCCCCGGCAAGCCCGCCGCGAAGCAGCGCTGGCGCCTGCGCAAGGTGCCGCCCGCGCCGTCCGGGCCCGATGGCGAGGCCGGGCTTGCCCTGCTCAGACTGTTCAATACGTCGGAAGCGGCTGCCGCTGCGGCGCGCAGCCTGCTCCTGACCTCGGTCGAAAGCGACGCTGTCGATCGCGAGCGTGTGACGGACCAGCTTGCCGAAGCAGCCCTCGGGCAGGGCGAGCGCGTCCTGCTGATCGATGCCGATTTGGAAAAGGAGCCAGAGGAAACCGGCCTCGGCCTGATGGACCTGCTGCGCGGCGAAAGCAGCCTGGAGTCATCGATCCATTTTGGCGCCAGCAAGGATGTCGCGATGATGTCCGGCGGGCGCCGCAAGGCCCCGCCGCAGAAGCATGTCGGCCGGACCTTCGCGGCGCGGATGCTCGCCGATGCCAGCCGGCATTTCGACCTCGTCGTGATGGATGGCGGCGCGCTCGGCCGCAATGTCAGGATCGCTCCGCTCGTCGGCATGGTCGAGGAGATCGTGCTGGTCGCACGCCTCTACGGCACGCGCCAGCAGGACATCGTCCAGGCCATGGAGGCCGCGCGCATCATGGGCCGCTCGATCACGGCCACGATCCTCGTCGATCCCGGCGGGCGCGGCTAGAGCATTTTCAAGCGAAGTGGACACCGGTTCGCGTGAAGAAAATGCAACAAAATCTCCTCATGCGTGCCGCCGGGCTGCGGGCGGCACCGGGCTGGGCCCGGCTCGACAGGATCAGCCGCATCGGCCTCGTCGCCACGGTGCTCGTGCTGTTCTGCATCTCCGGTGGCATGCTCTGGCTCGTCGGCTACAATTACGACGGCCTCGCCGGCTCGGCCGCAACCAAGATCCATCCCTCGACCTATATGGTCGTTCTGTTCTTCTGCTGGAGCGTGCTCGCCAGCGGCGATCCGGTCAGCCGCGCCATCCACCTCGCCAGCGCCCGGCCGGCGACGCTCCTGATGCTGGTCGTCACCATCGCCGTGATCGTCGTGACCATCCTGCGCGGCGGCGCCGGCATCGGCGGCATGGTCGACACCTATGTCGCCGCCTGCTTGCTGGTCTTCCTGCTCGCCGACGCCGATGACGAGACCATGGCGACACTGACCACGCTGCTGCATGTCGTGATGACGCTGAACGCCCTGCTCGCGCTCGTCGAATTCGTCACCCAGACCCGCTTCTTCCCCTACCGCTTCGACGGTATCGCCTTCGAGACCGACACGCGCTCCGCCGCGCTGCACGGCCATCCGCTGGCCAATGCCATGATCACCGCGTGCTATCTGATGGCGTTGATCAGCGGCTCCCGCCCGCTCTCGCCGGCCGTGCGCGGCACGCTGATCGCCTTGCAGAGCGCCGCCCTCGTCGTCTTCGGTGGCCGGACGGCGCTGCTGGTCTCGCTGGCGCTCGGCCTCTGCTACGGCGTCGCCATGCTGTTCGCCTCGTTGCGCGGCGGGCGGGTCTCGCTCGTCGGCGCCGCGATCGCCTGCCTGCTGGCGGCGCTGCTGCCGGTCGCGATCGGCGGATTGGCGACCATCGGCTTCTTCGACGACCTCGCGACGCGCTTCGTCTCCGATGGCGGCAGCGCCAACGCGCGCAAGGAGATGCTCGACCTGCTCGGCATGTTCTCGCTGGGCGATCTCGTCTTCGGTCCCGACAACGACCTCGTCGACACGCTCCGGCGCGTCAACGGCCTGGAATGGGGCATCGAGAACCCCTTCATCCGCATGACGCTCTACCAGGGCGCGATCGTCACCGCGCTGGTGACCGTGGCCTTCGGCCTGTTCATGTACGAGCTCGCGCGGATCGGGCGGGCGGGCGGTGTCTGGCTACCGATGCTCGTCTGGATCGTCCTCCTGAACGGCTCGGAGAGCATCGCGACGAAGACGAACCTGCCCGCCAAGTTCGCGATCGTGGTGCTCTGCCTCTATCGCCCGGAGCGGCAGACCAAGGCAGCGCCGCTCAGCCTGGCATCTTCAGCCCGAGCGCCTCGATCATGGCCGGGTCGAGCTGCCGGCTGACATCGTCGACCAGCAGCCCCAGGCTGTCGAACAGGTTCCAGAATGCCCAGGGAAAACCGAGCGCTTCGGCGCTCGTTCGAACATCCCTGACATAGCGTGCGCGGTCGGCGGGAGCCGATGCGGCGATGCCCGCGCCTGTCCGGACCGCCCCGAATTCGCCCATCAGGACGCGGCCGGGCGCGACGCTTTCGCGCTGCGCCCAGGCCCCGACCTGGCGCAGATAACCCTCGATGAAGGGGCGGTCCGGCCGGGCGTCGAAATACTCCTTCAGCACCCGCTCGGTCTCCCGATAGGTCGCGGCGCCGCTCCCCGATGCCGGCTGGCCGAGCTCCGCCATCCGGGCGCGGACGGCAGCAAGCGTCGTCTCCAGCGTGCCGCGCGACGCGGGCCAGGGCACCGCGTTGAGCGCGGGATAGAACGGCTCGCTCATCCATTTCGCGCCCTGATGCGAGAACAGGTAGGGCTCGTAGAAATGGAAGGTGAAGAGCAGCGGCTCGAAGGCGGCGAGCGCGCTCGCCTTCAACGGCTCCAGCCCGGCGATCATGCTGCCGCAAGCCCCCGTCGCGACCAGGGTGAGATCGGGAGCGGCGCTGCGCGCGGCGCCGAGCATGCGTCGCTGGAGCCGATCCCATTCGGCTGCGCCGCAAGCCTGGAACGGCTCGTTGACGGGTTCGAGCGCGACACGATCCGGCCCCAGCCGCACGAGCCGCCTCGCCAGTTCCGCAACCAATGCGAGATAGGCCGGGAGGCCCGGCGCGGCCTCGCTGCCGAAGAGATGTGTCGGCGTCCAGTGATGCGTGGCCGCATTGGCATGGAGATTGAGGACGACGGTGAAACCTTGGCCGAGCGCCGATGCGACCGCCGCCATGACCTGATCCAGCAGGATCGCCCGCTCGCGCGGCGCAGCGGCCAGGATCGGCCCGGGATCGACGGGGATGCGCACGAAATCGAAGCCTGTCCGGCGCAACCGGCCGAGGTCGCGCGCCGTCGGAACGGGACGATCGAGCTGGAAGGGTGGCCAATCGTAATCGGTGCGCGGCGCCGGAAATTCCCGCGTCAGCGAGAACCACGGCCATAGATTGATCCCGCGCCGAAGAACGAGCGGCTGTACGGCCTGCGCCGGTCTCGCGCCGAGCAGCGTTGCCCCGACGCCTCCCGCCAGGACGGCCCGGCGGCTGAAGCTCATCCGGAACTCTTGTCGGCCAGCTTGACGGCAGCCAGTTCGGGTGCCGCGGCCCCACCCGTCAAGGCCAGCGCCTCGCGCTCGTAATGTTCGAGCACGGCCTGCCACTTGAACTTTTCCTGCGCCCGCGACAAGGCCGCCTTCTTCAGACGCCCGGCGAGAATGTCGTCGGCGATCAGCCTGCCGATCGCCTCGGAGCAGCTGGCCTCATCCTTGAAGAAAAGCCCGGCCTCGCCCGCCGTCCAGCGATTATAGGGATTGTCATGCGCGATGACCGGGTTGCCGGCCCAGAGCGCCTCGACCAGCGACGGGTTGGTGCCGCCGACCGTATGGCCATGCATATAGGCGCGTGCGTGGAAGCGCAGCGCCTGCACGATGCTGGCATCATAGATCCCGCCGGGCGTCAGCACCTCTGGCCCGGTCGCGGCCATGACCTCGCGGTGATACGCGATCTTGTCCGAGAACGTGCCGAGGACCACGAGCTTCATGCCGCGCGGCTCGCGCGAGAACGCCTCGACCAGCGTCAGGATCGAATTGTCCGGCTCGATCCGGGCGATCGAGACGAGATAGCGGCCGCTTTCGAGACCGAGCTTCGCCAGGGGAGCCATCGATGCCGCCGGGATCGGCACGCCGCCATAAGGGATCATGGCTGTCGCCGAGCGCGGGCGCCGCGTTGCCAGATGGTCGGCGATGATGGGATGGTCGGCCACCAGCCGGTTGGACGACCAGGCCGCGATCCATTCGTTGAGCCAGAACCAGGCGCGGACCGGAAAGGACCATTTCGGCCGGCGCCATTCGATGCCGTCCATGTTGGTGAAGATCTTGCGCCCGGCCAGCCGGAGATAGGGCAAGAAGACCGCCCCGTTATAGCCGAGCACCAGGCTCACCGCGTCGCGTCGTGCCGCATCCCGCACGCAATGCCAGTCGAATTCGAGCGTCGCCTTCGGTCCGTCCGATGCGACCTGCGTCCGGATCAGCTCGATGCCGCGCCACATCTCGCTGCGAAACCGTTGCGTGACGGTCGGAACCTCGTCCTGGCAGTAGACGCCCACGCGCCAGCCGCGCTCGACGAGAAACAGAGCAAGTTTCTCCGCAAAGGTCTCAAAACCGCCATGCGCTGCCGGAATCCCGCGTGTTCCAAGGATCAGCAGGGTGGGAGGAGTGTCCATTTTCAATCTGTCCAAACCGACCCACGCACCGGCGCAGGCAAAGCGTCGCAGTTTCATTATGCCTTGAATTTCCGTGATTTATCTTCCTTTCATCCAGAATGGTTAGGACGGGCTTTCCCGGATTGCGACCTTGTCCAGAACGGACCGACGCGGCCTCGAACGGAATTGGATCGTGACGCTCCGTATCGCCTGCATACATCAAGGGTACGAACTCTACGGCTCGGACCGCAGCTTCGCCGAAAGCGTCGCGGCGCTGCGCCAGGCCTACCCCTCGGCTGAGATCGAAGTCGTGCTGCCGCGCGATGGGCCGATCCGCCGGCTGCTCGAAGGCAACGCGAGCCGGATCGTCGTCGAGCCGCTCTGGGTGCTCCGCCGCAAGGACCTGCCGCGGCTGGTCGCGACCGCGCCGATCGCCCTGCCCCGCGCCATCTTCCGGGCTGCCCGCCGCTTCAGGCGCTCGGACCTCGTCTACATCAACACCTCGGTCATCGTGGACCATGTGCTGGCCGCCCGGTTCTTTCCGGGCAAGGCACTCCAGCACATCCACGAGATCCCGGAAGGCGCGACCCGCACGCTGCTGCGGCGGCTGATCCTCTGGGGTCGCGCCCGCCTGATCTTCAACTCCCGTGCGACGCGCAAGGCCTTCGAGGCTCCGCCCGGTATCCCCTCCGACGTCATCTATAACGGCGTCGCCGGCCCTGCCGACTGGGCACCGACCGACTATGACGGGCAGCGCGCCTTGCGCGTGCTGATGCTCGGCCGGATCAACCGCATCAAGGGGCAGGAGGTGCTGCTCGCCGCGCTGGCATCCCTGCCGCCGGAGATCCGCGACCGCATCGAGACCCGCATCGTCGGCAGCGCCTTCGAGGATCCCGGCCTCGAAATTGCTCTGCGCGAAGCCGTGACCAGCGCCGGCCTCGCGTCCCATGTCAGCGTCGAGCCCTTCCTCGACGATCCGACCCCGCTCTATCGCTGGGCGGATGTCGTCGCCGTGCCGTCGCGCCGCCCGGAATCGCTCGGCCGCGTCGCGATCGAGGCGATGGCCTTCGGCCGCCCGCCGCTCGCCTCGGCCATCGGCGGGCTGCGCGAGGTCGTGGCTGACGGCGTAACCGGCCGCCTCCTGCCGCCGGGGGATGCCGACGCGCTGGCACAGGCTCTCGCCGGCATCGTCAGCCATCCGAAGGCTCTCGCCCCGATGGCGCAGGCCGGTCGCGAACGCTTCAACGCCCTGTTCAGCGAGCAGGCCGTGGCACAGGCGATCGCAGCGGTGGCCGCCGACATGCTTCGCCAGGGCTCGAGCCGCCCGCGATGAACCTCCAGGCCCTCCGCCATATCGTGCTGCGACTCGTCGTCATGGTCGGCGGCGAGGCGATGCAGAGCGCCTTCCATCTCGGCCTCAACATCGCGCTGCTGCATTCCGTATCGGCCCGCGACTACGGCATCTTCGCCCTGGTGATGGTCGTCGGCGGCCTTGGCCTGACCTATATCCGTGCCTTCACGGCGCTGCCTGCCAGCATCGCGATCGCCCAGAGTCGCGGCTCCGGCGCGGCCGGCGCCTATGAGGTCAGCTTCGGTTCGGCTGCGATGCTGCTGTCGCTGCTGCTCGGCCTGGTCGTCACCGGCGTCCTCGGCGTCTGGCTCGACGAGGGCGCGCTGTTCGGCGGGGCCTTCATCGGGCTGTGGTCGATGCGGGCGCATGTCCGCACGGTCCTGTTTGCCCGCAATCGCCAGATGCTGGTGAGCCTCAGCGATTTCACCTTCACCCTCTGCGGCGCCGCGGGTACCGCCTGGGTGATCTGGGACGGCACCCATATCCTCCAGCACACTTTCGCGGTGATGACGGCAGCCAACGCGCTCGGCATCGCGGTGCTGCTGATCCTGTCGCGCCGGCGCCCCCTGCGGATCAATTTCGGCCGGCATGTCTGGCGGCGCTACCGCAAGCTCTGGCGCGAGCTCAAATGGTCGGTGCTGAGTGTAACGATCACCAACCTCCAGGGCCAGGGCATGGCCTTGATGGTCGCGGCGATGGCGGGGCCCGCGGCCTATGCTCCGATCGCGGCGGCGCTGGTCAATTTCGTGCCGCTGCGTATCGTCTCCACCGCCTTCGCCAACATGATGCATCCCGAGCTCTCAAAGCTCATGGCGCATCGCGATTTCGCCAAGGTCGGGCAGCGGCTGCGGCGCTGGCCCCTGCCGCTCGCCTGCCTCGGCATCCTCTACGGCATCGTCGTCCTGATCGCCCTGCCCTTCATCGAGCCCGACAGCCTCGAAGGCACGCGCTTCTTCAAAATCTCCGTCCTGGCCTGGGTGATGAGCAGCCTGCCGATGCTCTATGTCATGCCGCGCATCTGGCTGGAGATCGCGCAGGACTACCGCTCCATCGCCATTCTTTCGGCCATCGCCGCCGCTGCCGGCTTGCTGCTCGTCTTCGTGCTGCTGCTGACCGTCCCGCCGTCCTGGGCCCTGCTCGGCGGCGCGCTCTCGGAGGTCATCGTGCTCATCGGCTCCTGGGCGATCGTCCGGCCACGGCAGCGCGCAGCCGAGCAAGCCGCCAGCCGGCGCTGAGAGGGGCGAGCCATTCCAAGCTAGGCAATATCGATTTGCCTGCGCCCCTCGGCTGAAATCCTGAGATCGATGGTTCGCTCGCCATGGCAAAGCGGACCTACGTCCCGTAGCAGCTCCCACCCGGCCTGGCGAAGAGGAGTAAGCGGTGTCTGGAGGGCACGTTACCAACGTCAGAGGGTAACGCTCGGCCTTAGCCACCACAGGAGCAGAGCCGCAACAGCCAGGGGTCGGAACAAGAGCAGTGCGAAATCGTACGCTAAAGGAGCATACGGTTTCCCCGAGGTTCTCAGCTAATTGGCGCTCATGCACAGATCGGGCTGAATGCTCGCGTCGACAGACCCCCCGGACTGCCGGAACGGAGCGAAGCCCGACTTGGCCGGGCGTCGCATGTCAGACTGCGGAACTTTTCCTACAATCGCGGTAACACTATGCCTCGCTCTTCAACAGCTCGGTCGTAGTCCTACATCCGTCGCGATCCCATCATTCCGATACGCAGCAGTGCTAAACTGTTCGAATTTCTGCGCCAATTTGCGCCTCGCTGCGCCAGTCATTCCGCGTTCCTAGAAGAGCCGCGTGATTGGAATAATGCGGCGCTTCTCGCGCCATCCCATCACAACAGTGTCGTGCTGCGGGCTACGCAAAAGGACGGGTCTGCAAGCACCTGTGGCAACGGGTTCAATGGATTGCATAGAAAGTTTGGGCAATTCGATTTTATTTAAAACTTTGAATTGCAAAGGGAATTCCATATTTGTCCTGTGCATATCGCGCTGAGATGAGCCACTGTCAGGCTCAGGTTAAATGAGACAGGCTCATTTTCAGTGAGATCCTACACTCGGCGCGCTTACTGCCACTTGAAGACCTGCACCAGCGCCGGCGTCATGATGATGACGAACAGCACCGGCAGGAAGAACAGGATCATCGGAACGGTGAGCTTCGGTGGCAGCGCGGCGGCCTTCTTCTCGGCGGCGTTCATGCGCTGGTCCCGGCTTTCCTGAGCGAGCGTCCTGAGCGCCGTGCCGAGCGGCGTGCCGTAGCGCTCCGCCTGGATCAGGGCGGTCGAGACGGATTTGACGCCTTCGAGCCCGGTTCGCAGCGCCAGGTTCTCATAGGCGAGCCTGCGTTCGGCGAGATAGGAGAGCTCGGCCGTGCACAGCGCGAATTCCTCGGCCAGCGCCACGGACTGGCTGCCGATCTCGGTCGAGACCTTGCGGAAGGCGAGCTCGATCGACATGCCGGATTCGACGCAGATCAGCAGCAGGTCGAGGGCATCGGGAAAGGCCTGGCGCATCGAGGCCTGGCGCTTGCTGATCTGGTTGGACAGGAACAGCTCGGGAGCCTTGATGCCGAGATAGGCGGCTGCGATGGCGATGCCGCACCGGACCATGAAAGGCTGGCCGAAATCGTTGAGCACGAAGACGTAGAGGAGGGTGAACAGGAAGAGGCCGACCGGGACGGCAAGCCGGAAGAACAGGAAGCCGATCTCCGCCTGCGGACCCCTGTAGCCCGCCATCGAGAGCTGCCGCTTGGCAGTCTCGGTGCCGAGCCAGTCGCCCAGTTTGAACTGTTCGACGATGCGTCGCATATAGGCCTTGGGTTCCTGGCGCAGGCTCACCTTCTCGCCTAGGCGGTTCAGCCTCTCGCGTTCGCGCGCGCGGATCTTGTCCCGTTCGGTCGCGACGTTCTTCATCCGCTTCTGCAGGCTGTTGCCCTCGGTCAGCGGGATCGCGATGGTCAGCACCGTGGCCGCCGCCGCGACGGCGGCCAGCAAGGCCAGCAGGAACTGCGGATCGGTGACTTTGGCGATGATCAGGGACAGCATCGCATCGCCTCAGATGTCGAAATTGATCATCTTGCGCATCACCAGCACGCCGATGAGCATCCAGATGCCGCTGGCGACCAGCGCGAATTTGCCGACCTGGGTCAGCCAGAGTAACTCGATGTATTTCGGTGTCGTCAGGTAGACGAGCCCGGCGACCACAGGCGGCAGCGACCCGATGATCGCCGCCGATGCCTTGGCCTCCATCGACACCGCCTGGATCTTGTCGCGCATTTTACGGCGCTCGCGCAGCACGCGCGAGAGATTGCCGAGGGTCTCGGACAGGTTGCCGCCCGTCTTTTGCTGGATCGCGATGACGATGCCGAAGAAATTCGCCTCGGCGCAGGGCATCCGCTCGAACAGTTTCACCGTCGCTTCCGAGAGCGGAAGGCCGAGCGCCTGCGCCTCGATGATCTGGCGGAACTCGCCGCGCACCGGCTCGGCCGCCTCGCTGGCGATGATGCGCAGGCAGTCATTGACCGGCAACCCGGCCTTGATGCCGCGCACGATCACGTCGATGGCATCGGGGAACTCCATCCCGAACTTCTTGAGCCGCCGGACCTTACAGCGTTTGAGGAACCAGACCGGCAGGCCGAAACCGCCGATGAAGAGGCCGACGACGCCGAGGACCGGGTTGCCGCTGGCGATGAACAGCAGGAAACCCAGCCCCGCCGCGCAGGCTGCGCTGACGACGTAGTATTTCTTCCGCGACCAGGTCAGGCCGGCCTGGGCGATGCGGGTTTCGAGCGTGACCTTATTGCGAGCGTTTTCCCGGTTCTCGATCTCTTTCAGGCTCTGCGCGATCTGGCCGCGCTTCATCCGCGCCTGGGTCTCCCGGTCCATGCCGCGCGCCGCGACCGGGGTCGCGAACTCCTTGCGTCGCTTCTCGGCGCGCTTCTCGCCGCTGAGCATCGGGTAGAACAGCGCGTAGAACACGCCGCCGACCGCGAGCATGGCCAGAGCGGCGACGGCGAGGACGCTCGTGTTCATGGCCTGCCCATCCTGCCGGGGCTGCTGCGATCAGGTGACATGGCCCTCATTCATCTGTTCGAGCTGGTCGAGGGCGGCGGCCAGGCGCTGCTCTTCCCCGAAATAGCGGGCGCGCTCCCAGAAACGGGGTCGCCCGACGCCGGTCGAGCGGTGGCGCCCGATCAGCTTTCCGGCGGCGTCCTCGCCGAGAATCTCGTAGGTCATCAGGTCCTGGGTGATGATGACCTCGCCTTCCATGCCCATCACCTCGGTGATGTGGGTGATGCGGCGCGAGCCGTCGCGCATGCGCTGGGCCTGGATGATCACGTCGATCGAGGAGCAGATCATCTCGCGCAACGTCTTCGAGGGCAGCGAGAAGCCGCCCATGGTGATCATCGATTCGATACGGCTCAGGCACTCGCGCGGCGTGTTGGCATGCAGCGTTCCCATCGAGCCGTCATGGCCGGTGTTCATCGCCTGCAGCAGGTCGAAGGCCTCAGGCCCGCGCACCTCGCCGACGATGATGCGCTCGGGGCGCATGCGCAGGCAGTTCTTCACGAGATCGCGCATCGTTACCGCGCCGGTGCCTTCGAGATTGGGCGGGCGGGTTTCGAGGCGCACGACATGGGGCTGCTGGAGCTGAAGCTCGGCGGCGTCCTCGCAGGTGATGACGCGCTCGTCATGCTCGATATAGTTGGTCAGGCAGTTCAGCAGCGTCGTCTTGCCGGAGCCCGTGCCGCCGGAGATGACGATGTTGCAGCGGACCTTGCCCATGATCTTCAGGATCTCCGCGCCCGGCGGCGAGATTGCGCCGAACTTGGTGATCTGGTCGAGCGTCAGCTTGTCCTTCCTGAACTTGCGGATGGTGAGCGCGGGCCCGTCGATGGCCAGGGGGGGCGCGATGACGTTGACGCGGGAGCCGTCGGCGAGGCGCGCGTCGCAGATCGGCGAGCTCTCGTCGACGCGCCGGCCAACCTGGCTGACGATGCGCTGGCAGATGTTCATCAACTGCGCGTTGTCGCGGAAGCGGATATTGGTGAGCTGGATCTTGCCGCCGGTCTCGATGAAGGTGCGGGATGCGCCGTTGACCATGATGTCGGCGATGTCGTCGCGCGCCAGCAGCGGCTCCAGAGGGCCGTAGCCGAGCACGTCGTTGCAGATGTCGTCGAGCAGTTCCTCCTGCTCGGCGATCGAGAGCACGACGTTCTTCAGCGAGATGATCTCGTTGATGATGTCGCGGATTTCCTCCCGCGCCGATTCGGCATCGAGCTTCGCGAGCTGCGACAGATCGATGGCCTCGATCAGCGCCCCGAAGATCATGCTCTTCATCTGGTAGTATTCTTCGGAGCGCGGCGTCTCCTGGGCCGCGACCTTGCGGTCCTCCGACAGGGCCGCGATCGGCTCGGGCTTGCGTGGCGCCGTGGCGGCGGCAGGAGCTCTTGGGGCCAGGACCGGCGCGGTCGCAGCGCCTGCGGATCGCTTGCCGAACATCTCAATCGTCTCCGGCGCAGGCGCTCACGGCGCCCGGCGCCGCGATGACGTCGAAATCTGGGAGGCCGCGGCGCGTCATGAGGCTTTGCGGCGCTTCAGCTTGGAGACCAGCGGCTCGAGCAGGCTGCGCCTGCTGCGCCTTGCCTCGCCACGCCCGGTGAGCGCGCTGGCGATCTGAGTAAAGGCCTCGTTCGCCTTGCTGCCGGCCTGCACCTCCGCGATCATCTGGCCGTTGTTCGCGGCCGTTCCGAAGAGCTGGGCATCGAAGGGGATCGTCGACAGCACCTCGACGCCGAGGGTCTTGGCGAATTCGGCGGCGGCGATCTCCGGCCGCTTCGGCATCCCGATCTGGTTGAGCACCAGCCTGGCACCGTTGTCGTTGGGGCGCGCGGCGCGGGCGAGGTCGATGAAGTTCTTGGCGTTGCGCAGCGAGGCGAGCTCAGGCTCCGCCACGATCACGATTTCGTCCGCGCCCAGCAAGGTGCGCTTTACCCAGGCGCCCCATTGGTGTGGAACGTCGAGCACGATGTAGGGCACGCTCGCGCGCAGCAGGTCGAGCAGTTGCTCGAGCGCATCCTCGCCGAGATCGACGGTCCGGTCGAGCATCGCCGGCGCCGCGAGCAGCGCGAGGTTGTCGCTGCAGCGCGAGAGCAGCCGGTCGAGCATATTGGCGTCGAGGCGCTCGGGAGCGAAGACCGCCTCGGCGATGCCTTGCGGCGGATCCTGGTTGAAGTTGAGGCCGGCCGTCCCGAAGGCGATGTCGAGATCGACGATGACGGTCGAGGCGTCGAGGCTGCGGGCGATCGCCCAGGAGATGTTGTGGGCGACCGTCGAAGCGCCGACGCCGCCCTTGGCGCCGGTCACGGCGATGACGCGCCCGAGATGGCGGGCCTCCGGCGCGATATAGAGCTCCGACAGGGTGCGCAGCACGTCGAGCGTTTCGAGCGGCGCGATGAGATACTCGCTGACGCCGCGACGGATCAGGTCGCGATAGAGCTGGACGTCGTTGACATGGCCGATGACGACCACCTTGGTGCCGGCATCGCAGCTCTCCGACAGCGCGTCGAGATTGGCGACCAGCGTCGCCGGATCGGAGACGGTTTCGAGCACGATGACATTGGGCGTGGGCGCGGCGCGGAAGGCTTCCACCGCCGCAGCGGGGCCGCCCATCTGGATGCGGGCATGGGCCTTGTCCATGCGCCGGTCCGCCACGACCCCCTGCATGGCGGCGGCCACCGCCGGCGTTTCGCAGAAGGCCTGAAGTGTGATGCGCGGCAGCGGCGCCACGATCTCCTCGCCGCCGGGCACGCCCGGCTGGATTTCGCCCGATTCGGGAAACGTCATGTCCCGCCTCCGACCGCGGAGTTGATCTGCGGCGTCGTCGACCGGTACTCCGTCGACGGATCCTTGCCTTCGCGGATCTTGGCGATGGCGCCCATGCGCTTGACGATGTCCGGCCGGCCCTCGTTGCGAGAGCGCACGAGATCGATCGGATCCGCGACCTGCGCGGCGAGCGTCGCCTGCGTCGAGCAGCCGAAGTTCCAGTAGGGCTCGTTGGAGGCGGAGAACTTGAAGTCCGAGCTGCCGAGATCGGTCGGCCATTGCCCGCATTCATGCGGCAGCGTCGCCTGCAGCGAGGCGAAGGTCAGCCGGATCGGCGAGGCCAGGCCGGGATCCCGGACCGGATAGGTCCGCACGGAGAGCGCACCGGGCGAGACGCCGCCGCGCGCCAGCGCCGCGCGGATGCCGCCCAGCGTGTCGCGGGCCGCGAGGTCGCGCCGATCGCCCGTCGGAACCTCGGCGACCATTCCGCCCCGTCCGGAGCGGCGATATTCGCGGGCGAAATCGACGACGTCCTCGCTCTGGCGGTGGTCGAGCGCAGCGCCCGAACGGCCGACGAAGACGTCGAGGGAGCGGGGAGCGTCCTTCAGCACGATGGGATGTCTTTCGCGCACGTCGATGGGGGCGAGCGAGGCAGTTGTTTCAGCCTTGCCGGCGCATCCGGCCGCCAGCGCGCCGGTGACGAGAAGAGCGGCGACCATCCGCGCGGAGGGCGGGGAGCTGGATCGGGAGCGTGCGGTCATCGTCAGGCCATCCACTTCTTGTGACGCGCTCAGTCGGCGATGAAGCCCACCCGGCCCCGATAGGCCTGGGGAACTGCGCCGCCGCCGCTGCCATAGATCTTGTTGAGACGCCCGAGCAGGATCGCCTGGGCATCGTGGGATTCGACGAAGCCGTCATCGGGGCGCTGGACCTGGGTCGGCTGCATCGGCTTGGCGATGTAGGGCGTCGCCGTGATCATCAGCTCGGTCTCCTCGCGCTGGTAGTCGCGCGAGCGGAACAGCGTGCCGATGACCGGCAGGTTCATCAGGCCGGGCAGGCCGTTGAGGGATTGTTTCGAGATGCGCTGGATCAGGCCGGCCGTGGCCAGCGTGCCGCCGGAGGGCAGCTCGACGGTCGTGTCGGACTTGCGCACCCGAAAACCGGGCGCGTTCAGGCCGGACTGGTTCGATTCGCTGATGCGGAACTGGTTCTCGAAGTCGAGTTCGGTGACCTCGGTAGCGATCCGCATGCTGATCTTGTTGTCCGACAGGACGATCGGCGTGAAGTTCAGCGTGACGCCGATCGGCCGGTACTCGATCTGTACCGTGCAGGTCTGCCGGTTGAAGGTATCATAGGAGCAGCTCTGCCCCTTCGGGATCGGAACCTCGCCGCCGGCCGTGAACTTCGCCGTCTCGCCCGAGATCGCGGTGACCGTCGGCTCGGCCAGGACGCGGGCCATGCCGGCGCGCTCCAGCGCGCGCAGCGTGAAGTTCTTGGCGTTGCCGAGGCCGGCCGTGATCGCCGTGGCGGAGAGGGCCTGCGGCTGGATCGGCAGCGGATTGTCGATCGAGGGCGTGACGGAGAAATTGCCGAGCTTCCATTCGCCGGTGGAGTTGATGCCGAGCTGCTTGATCGCCTTGCGCTGCACCTCGGACACCACGACCTTGACCATGACCTGGTCGCGATCCCGGATCGTCAGCGAGTTGATCACCGTCCCCTTCTTATCCGACTTGTCGGAGACACCGACGAAGGCGTTGGCGATGTCGACGGCCTGGGTCGCCTCCGAGGCGTTGGGCACCGTGCCGATCAGCAGGATCGAGTCGCCGGCCGGCTTGATCTCGATCTGCGAGTTCGGCAGAGCGGTCCGCAGCGTCTGGCGCAGGACGTTCAGGTCGCGACCGACATTGATCTCGAGCGCGGTGATCTGGCGCCCCTCGCTGTCCATCACGAACATCGAGGTCGCGCCATCGGCGATGCCGATGACGAAGAGCTTGCGCGCCGTCCGGACCACGGCGTTGGCGACCTTCGGGTTGGCGACGAAGACCTCCTTGGCGTCCCGCGGCAGTTCCACGACGAGCGACCGGCCGATCGAGAGGTCGAGCTTGCGCGAGAGCGCGTATTCGCTGGTGCCGACATTCAGGACGGGCGCCGGCCCGGTCGCCTGCGCGAAGGCATGCGAAGCCGACAGCAGAAGCGCGGCGGCGAGGCTGGCGGAGGTTAGGCGGGCAGGCGGTCGGATCATGGCTTCACGCTCTTGGTGGTGATGCCGTAGCGCACCAGGGTCATCGCATTGTCGTTGTTGCGGGCAGGCTGCGAAGCGTTGTCGCCGGCGTCCTTCAGGCTGCGCAGGGCCAGTGAGAGCGTTCCGGTCTTCTGGCCTTGGATCAGGGTCTCGACCTGTCCGGGGTCGACCTCGAGGGTGGCGGTCTCGCCGACGACCACTTTCTCGCCGTTGCGTTCCTGCACGTTCTGGCCGATGGCGAGGACGCGGATGTTCCGCAGCAGGGTTTCGCTGACGAACGCCTCGGCGCCGCGCCCGTTGGCCGATTCACCCTTCCAGGTGCAGATCACGTCGACACGGTCGTTCGGCAGGATGAAGCCGCCGGCCGTGCTGGCGCCGCGGCTGTCGGTCGAGATCGCGATCGCGCGCATGCCCGTGGGGAGGACGGCTGAAAGGAAGCCGGTTCCGTCGGTCCTGATGAGCTTCTCGCGACGGATCGGTTCGGCAGCGAGGACGGCATAGCGCGCGAGCTGCCCGATGATCTCCTTCTCGGCTTCCGGAGTCTCGTCCTTGCGAATGACGCCGGCCGGCACGCTGGCGAGCGGCCAGTCGAGCCAGCGCAGGTCGTTCTGGGAGACGGTGTTACCGATCGGGATGTCCGCTGCGGCCACCAGCACGGGCACGGTCGGCGCCGGCTCGACCTTGGCGATGGGAGCAGGCGCTTGCGAGGGCTTTTGGACGAGGAGCGCGGCGCCCAGACCGGCGGCCAGCGCGACGACGAGAATGATGATGCGGGCGGGGCTCATTGACGTTGGATCCTCGGCCAATCGAAGCTGGCCCTTGACCCGGATCGTCTTCGGGAAACGTCAATTTATAGTTAATGAGGCGTATACGCTTCGATCTCAATGCCGCTACGGCAGGAGGCTGCCGTCACAGGCCAATGGCGGCCCGCCAGATCGTGGTCTCGGGCAGTACGATAAGTGCGGCGAAGGCGAGCGCTATTCCGTAGGGGACGCCCTCATTGGGTGCATGCAGGCGCTTGGCCCAGCCCCAGCTTGCCGCTGGAGCTGGCAGCGGCCTCGAGCGGACCATTAGAATCAGGATGGTCAATACGCCGCCGAGGATACCGGCGAGCGTCAGATAGTCCATCAAACGATCGAAACCGAACCATAGGGCTGTCGTGGCCGCGAATTTGGCATCGCCCCCGCCGATCCAGCCCATGGCGAAGAATCCGAAAGCGACTGACAGGACCAGCACCCCTGCGGCCAGATGCCAGCCGATTTGGGACATGTTGAGGTGAAGTAGAGTCGCGCAAAGCGCGAAACCAACCAGGAGTGCCAAGCAAAGGCGGTTCGAAATCGTCATCGAAACGAGATCGCTGGAAGCAGCATAGGCCATAGCGAATGGAAAGAGGCCGAGCAGCACAATCTGTGAAAGCAGCATGGCAGCTTACCTTGTGGCCTGACGGAGGCGCAATATTCGCGCCCCGCTAAGCTAAAAAATGATATCCGGCGACGATTTAAACAGAGAAAGCCCCGGATTGCCGGGGCTTTCCCAAATATCGGATTTGAATTACTGCGCCGCCGTCAGGTTGTCGGCGACCTTCTGGAAGGTGGCAACCAGATTTTTACCGACGGTGGTCATCGCGGTGATGGCGGCAACGGCGACGAGGGCGGCGATCAGGCCGTATTCGATGGCGGTGGCGCCGGACTCGTCCTTGACGAAGCGAGCGAAAACATTGGTCATGTGAGAACTCCTCTTACCACGGTTTGACGGCTGCCTTCGCTCTAGCTGGCTTCGGTCAGCGACAGGAACGACGTTAGCGGGAGCATCTTGCCGAACTGTTAAACGGAACGAAGAATTCGATTCGGATAAAAAGCAATTGTTCCATGGTTAACGTGCAATTTACAAGCTAAAATACCACAGATCCGTAATTATATTTGAATAAACCGAAATCGAATTCGGTAAATATTCAATTTAAGGATTTTCGAGAACGGAGTTGAATCACGGAAATGCACCGTGAAGGGAAGCCTCTCGCGACTTCTTCCTCTCAGTCAAGGCCGGCGGGCGCTCGAAAGAACGTTGCGCCAGCGAGGTTTAGGGTTTGGTTCATCATTTTGCGCTTTGCTGGCCGGGTCGCAAACTTCGAGGCGCCGCCCATGTTCACTCTCCGGAGTTCGGCAGGACATCGTTCCCGCATGTGCCGAACCCTCGCAGGCCTGCTGCTTGTGCCGTTTCTGTCGGTTCAGGCCGCGCTCGCGGCGCCGCAATCCGTGACATTGGAAAGCGTCGTGGTGCTGGTCGACCATGCCAAGGTCGTCCGCCTGCCGGAAAGGGCGCAGACCGTCATCGTCGGAAATCCGGCGATTGCCGATGTCGCCGTTCAGCGCAACGGGGTGATGGTCGTGACCGGCAAGAGCTTCGGGGTCACCAATCTCATCGCGCTCGATGCCGGCGGCTCCCTTCTCGCGGAATCGCTCGTGCGCGTGAGCGCGGCTTCCGATTCCGTACTGACCGTCCAGCGCGGCATGGATCGCGAGAGCTACTCCTGCACGCCGGAGTGCCAGCCATCGGTGCAGCTCGGCGATGCGCCGAAATATTTCGGCGAGGCCGGGGCGCAGACGTCGAGCCGCAACGCGCTGGCCACGGGCCGCAGCGGCGCGCCTGCGCAATGAGCGGCCGGCGGGGCCGACCGCCATTGGTAAACGAAGTCTTCCTGCTGCTTTCGAGGAAGCTTGTCGGGCTCTAACCGATCCGAAATTCTTTGGCTGTAAGACGTCCGCATCGGGCGAGGGCTCGAGAGCAGCAGCGGGTTGCGGATCGGATGACGTCTCTTCCTTTTGATGCCGGTGACGATGGGCCCCGCGGGCGCGGCAGGATGTGGCTGATCGGGAGGTTCCGGCGCGCGCAGGACGGCGCCGCCGCCATCGAGTTCGGCATCGTCGCGCTGCCATTCTTCGGCCTGCTCTTTGCGATCATCGAAACGGCACTGATGTTCTGGACGAACCAGGTGCTGGAGGAATCGCTGTCCCAGGCCTCGCGTCGCCTGCTCACAGGCGAGGCGACGAAACGCTATATCTCGGCAAATCCGACCGTGAACGCCCAAGCCTTCCGCAACGACATCTGCGCCCTGGCGCCGATGGGCCTGATCGATTGCTCCAAGCTGTTCATCGACATCAAGGTCTACACGAACTTCGCCGACGCGAACTCCGGCACGACCAACCCCGCCGCCAATGGCGTGCTGAACACCAACGGCTTTTCCTATAATCAGCCGCAGCCCGGCCAGATCATCGTGGCCCGTGCCGTGCTCGATTATCGCCTTTTCCTGACGGCCTGGGCCTCGACGTCGCTGGCCAATCTCGGCGCGGGCCACCGCGCGCTGGTGGCGACGACGACCTTCCGGGCGGAGCCTTTCACGTGACGACATCTTCGAAAGCGCGGAGTTGGTGCCGTTTTCGGCGCGATACGGAAGGATTCGCGCTGGTCGAATTCGCCGTGGCGCTGCCGGTGATGCTGGTGGCCTATTGCGGAACCGTCGATGTCGCGCAGATGGTGATGGCCAATCGCAAGGTGACGCAGTTGACCCTTGCCCTGGCCGACCTGAGCGCGCGGCACTCACCGCTCCCCCCCGCCGAGATCGATAATATCTTCAAGGCAGCTCAGGCCGTGCTGATGCCGTTCGACTCCGCGAACATCAGCATGGTCATCTCCAGCGTCGTCATCGACGCCGAGGGCATCGCCAAGGTCTGCTGGAGCAACGCGCCGCCCAACGGCCAGGCGCTCGCGCGCGGAACGACGGTGCCATTGCCGGACAGCATTCGCGTGCCCAGCACCTCGGTGATCATGGCGAAGGCTAGCTACACATACACGCCGATGTTCGGCAATGTCCTGACCGGCACCTTCACGCTCGGCGGTGATCCGATCTATACGCGCCCGCGCTCGGGCCAGGCGGTCGGCTCAGCCAGCATCGAGCAGGTCGTCCGCACCGGGACGCTTCCCTGCCCGGACTTCTGAGGGCGCTTCGCGGCGCCGCAGGCCAGCGAAGGCAGGTGCCGAGGGTACTTTACGGCCTGGACTGGACATGCGACCGCTGCGTCGCAGCGTAGCAACCGGGCCGCATCGATGCGTATTCTCCTTGTCGAGGACGAGCCTGAGATGGCGGCGGCGCTGCGGGCCGCCCTCGGCCAGAACGGCATGGTGGTGGACCATGCGTCGACCTTGGCCGAAGGCGAGGAGGCGGTCGCGGCGAGCGTCCACAGCGCGGTGCTGCTCGATCGCAACCTGCCCGATGGTGACGGTCTGACGCTGCTGGCCAGCCTGCGCGCCCGAAAATCGACGGCACCCGTCATCGTACTCACCGCGCGCGGCGAGCTCGGCGAGCGGATCAGGGGCCTCGACGTCGGGGCGGATGATTATCTGGCCAAGCCCTTCGCGGTCGAGGAGCTCCTGGCGCGGCTGCGTGCCGTGCTGCGCCGGCCTCATGATCTGGCGCCGGACATCCTGCGCATCGGCGGCCTCGAATTCGATTGGCGCCATCGCTGCGCCACCGTCGAGGGGCGCGTGCTCGAGCTGCCGCGTCGCGAATTGCTGGTGCTCGAAACGCTGTTGCGCCGGCATGGACGAACCGTCCAGCGCTCCGCCCTGGAAGAGGCCGTCTATGGCTTCGATGACGAGATTCAGTCGAATGCCCTCGACATGCATGTCTCGCGTCTCCGGCACAAATTGGCGAAGGCCGGGGCGAAGCTGGAAATCCACGGCATTCGCGGCATCGGATATCTGCTGAAGCGGGCGGCATGATCCGGCCCGTCCCTCCTTCATATTCCTTGAAATGGCGGCTTGTCCGGCGCCTGCTCGCCCTCCAGGCGGCGCTTTTGTCGCTTCTCGTGCTGCTGATCGTCGGGGCGCTCTATTTCGGCGGTCATCTGTTCAATTTCGAATCAGAGGATGTCACCATCGATGCCTTGAAGACCGCGGTCGTGCGCGGTGCCGATGGTGGTCTCGCATTGCAGGCGACGCCGGAGCTCGAGCGGTTGCGTTCCACCGTGCCCGACCTCTGGTTCATCGTGCGCGATCGGCAGGGACATAAGCTGACCGAGGGCGCGCCGCCGCCTCATTTCGCGCGCATGGGCAATGGCCTGGACGATGTCGGCAATGCACGTCTGGGCTGGAACCTGGGGGATCCGCCGCGGGCCAACGCCCAGATGCGCTGGATCGCGAGTGCTGCGGGCGAGATCCAGGTCGTGACCGGGCCCGGGGCCGAAGCGCCGCTGGGCTGGCTGATACAGGCCGTCCTGATCGTCTTCGCGAGCTTCGTCCTGCCGGCGCTTGCGGTTATGGCGCTCGCCACCGTCGTGGGGACGCCGGCGGTTGTCAGCCGCGCGCTCGGGGGGCTCGAGGCCGTCGCCGGGGAAGCGGAGCAGATCGACCTCGACCGTCAGGGCGCGCGGCTCACCGCCACCTTCACCCCGAGCGAGGTGACGCCGCTGGTCGACGCGGTCAATCGCGCCTTGCAACGGCTCGACGAGGGCCATGCCCGGCGCAAGCGCTTCCTCGCCGACGCGGCTCACGAATTGCGAACGCCCATCGCGATCCTGCAGACGCGGTTGGAAACGCTCGAGGACAAGCCGCAGCGTGTGCGGCTGTTGGAGGATGTCGCGCGGCTTGCCGTCATGGCCGAGCAATTGCTTGATCTGCAGCGGCTGGAGCGGGATCGGGAGGTCTTCGCCGCGCTCGATCTCGTCGCGCTGGGGCGGCGCGTCGCAGTCGATCTGGCTCCTCTCGCCATCGCCGGGGGCTACGAACTGGCTTTCGAGGCGGAGGCCGAACCTGTTGACGTCTTTGGCGATCGGGCCGCGCTCGAGCGGGCTCTGGCCAATCTGGTGCAGAACGCCATCCAGCATGGCGGGCGACGCGGGACGATCACCATCCGCGTCGGCCACGAACGCACGGTCGATGTCACCGATGAAGGATCGGGTATCCCTGCCGAAGAGCGGGAGCGCATCTTCGAGCCGTTCTCGCGCATGGCGCCGCGGGATCGCGGCGCTGGCCTCGGCCTGCATCTGGTGCAGGAAATCGCCCGGCTCCATGGCGGGTCCGTGGCCGTGCTGGATCGCCCGCTCGGGGCCTGCTTTCGCCTGAGCCTGCCCCGACCTGCTTGCTGACGACCATGTGCCGGGCTGCCGGGCCGACGTGGATAATGCTGGGATAATCGACGCAGGCGATGCCGGATCGCCCGCGCAATCCCGACGATGAGGACCTGTCGCGGCGGAGATGGCACGCGACATGGTTTCAAGATCGCTCAGGCGACCGGGCGCCGACAACACGCGAAAGCAATGCCCTCTCGCCTCCGGAGACATTCCGCATGTTTCCGAAACGCGGGAACGCTCCCTCGCCCTGTTCCATCGCATGTTCGTCGAGCAAGCCGGGGCCCGCTTTGCTCGAAAATGCGCTCGCGTCACGATGATGATGCTCGCGCTCGGCCTCTGTGCCTGCGCGAGCCCGTCGAACCAGCCCTCCAATCTGCCGCTGGCGGAAACGACGGCGTCGCTCCACACGTCCTCTTTCCCGGACGAGACGGGATCGACCGCGATCATTCTGGCTTTCTCCGGGGGCGGAGCGCGTTCGGCCGCCTTCGGCTATGGCGTGCTGTCGGCCCTGGCGGAGCAGCCCGCGCGCGACGGAACGGCGCTGACGCTGGCGGATCAGGTCGCGGCGGTGGCCGGCGTTTCCGGCGGCGGCATCCTCGCCGCTCATTTCGCCTTGTACGGCCCGGCGGGGCTCGGCGCCTTCAGGCGGGACTATCTCGACCAGGATCCCGAGGCGGCCCTGCGGACGGCGATCACACCGGTCAATCTGCTGCGCGGCTATCGCGGCGGCGTCAACGATCTGACCGGCTTCGGGGCCTGGCTCGACACGCACCTCTATCACGGCGCGACCTTGGGGAGCCTCGACCGTGGCAAGGGCCCCCGCCTCCTGCTGCACGCGACCGATCTCTACAACCGCGCGCCTTTCGCGTTCGATCGCGCAAGCTTCCGGGCGATCTGCAGCGACTATGACAGCTTTCCGCTGGCCCATGCCGTCGCCGCCTCTTCCGCGGTGCCGGTCCTGTTCGCGCCGGTCGTTCTGGAGAATTTCAGTCCGGACTGTCCGCTTTCGGCCCGAAAAGCAGCGACGCCCGGAAGGTCGGCCCTCGCCCGCCATGTCGAGGAATCGCAGAAGCGCTACGAAACCGAAGCGGATCTGCGCTATCTCAAGCTGCTCGATGGCGGCCTGGTCGATAATCTCGCGGTCCACAACCTCGTCAGGGCCATGAACCGGCCCACTCCGGCCCCTTTGCGTGCCGGCGCGGCCCGCCACCTCCGGCGCGTCATCCTCATTGTCGCCGACGCGTCGCTACGCATCGGCGGCGACCTCTCGAAGACTGTGGAAGGGCCCGGCGCTGTGGACACGATCACCGCCTCGATCGATGCGATGATCGACACGGGGAGCCGTACCGGTCTCGACATGCTCGAGCACGAAGCCGGGCTTTGGCGCGAGCGATTGATACGGTGGCGTTGCGGCGGCAAGGACGCGGAGCGGGATTGCGACAGGCTGGATGTCACGGTGGTGCGGCTGTCGCTGGCGGATGTGCGGGACGCGGCGGAGAAAGCCCGTATCCTTCAACTCAGCTACAAGCTGTCGCTGAAAGCGGACGAGGTCGATTTCCTGTCCGGGCTCGGCCGCGGGCAGCTTTTGGCGAATGCCGATTACCGCCGCCTCTTCGGCGCGCGGGGCGCCTTGCGAACCGTCGCGGCGAGATAATCAGCCGCGCAGCACCATCCGCCCGGTCTGGACCTCATAGCCTTGCAGCTTGCCGAGGAAGGAGTTCCCGAGCAGGCTCATCGAGAGCGCTCCGGGCGGCATCACCACCGCCTCGACATTGCGGACGATGATCTCGCCGAGCCGGATTTCCCGCAGCATGGTGCTGGTCGCGGCCACCGCGCCATTGGCGGTGTTCAGCATCATGCGCCGCCCCTGCCTGTCGGGCTTGATCCCGAGAGCCCGGGCATCGTCGGCCGTGAGCGCGACGATGCTGGCCCCCGTATCGACCATCATCTTGACCCGGTAGTTGTCGATCGTCGGATGGACGATGTAGTGGCCGCGATAATCGGCGGCGACGGCGAGTGTCGTCGGTCCGCGCGGTGCCGCGGCGCGCGAAGCGGTTGCCGCTGCGGGAACCTCGGCCTCGACCTTGGGGGCGAGCCATTGCGTATAGGATAGCGCGACGCCGATGGCGGTTGCTGCCACGCCCAAAGCCCAGCTCGACGGATTCGCCACGGCTCCTCGCTCCGCTTCTCGCAAGCAGGGTCTCCCGCGACATGGGGCGGCGGCACTGCTCGGGGCGGAGCATCACGCCGTCAAGCCTGACGAAGCGTGAACGGCGAGCCGCGAAATCGGCGGAAATCGCGAATGGAGCGCGCCTTTGTCGCCGTCAGGCTTAACCCGGGCTTACCGCATTCATAGAAAGGACTGCCCGACGAGCGTGGCGATCTCCTCGGCGCGCGGGATGCTCGGCTGCGCGCCGGCCCGCGTGCAGGCGAGCGACCCGGCCGCCAGCCCGCGCTGCAGCGCGCCCGAGAGGCCATAGCCGGCCGCCAGCGCGGCGGCGAAGGCGCCGGTGAAGCTGTCCCCCGCGGCGACCGTGTCGACGACCGTGACGCGGGGTGCTTCGAGGCGCCGCCGCACCCCGCTTTGCCAGCCGACGACGCCGGCCGCGCCCAAGGTGGCGATGCCGATGATGCCGCGTTCGGCATCGAGGCGCTGGGCGATGGCGTCGGGGTCGCGTTCGGGCCAGCCGAGGGACTGCGCGAGGACGAGCGCTTCATGCTCGTTGACGATCAGGATGTCGACGAGGTCGAGCAGCGCCGGCGCGGGAGCCCCGGCCGGCGCGAGGTTGAGGATGACGCGGCCACCCGCGTGCTTCATCAGCCGCGCGGCCTCGAGGCAGCCATCCTCCGGCACCTCCCGCTGCAGCAGCAGGATGTCCTCGGACCCCAGGGTCATCTGTCTCAGGGCGTCGGGGCTGGCCTGCGCATTGGCGCCCGCGGCGACGATGATCTGGTTGGCGCCCTCGCTGTCGATGGCGATGAAGGCCGCGCCGGTCGGCGCATCGACCTGCGCGACATAAGCGAGGTCGACGCCGTCGGCGGCCAGCAGCGACAGGGCCGTTTCGCCGAAGCCGTCCCGGCCGGTCGCTCCGACCATGGTGACGGCGGCGCCGGCACGCCGCGCTGCCAGCGCCTGGTTGGCGCCCTTGCCGCCGGGGTGGACCGCGTAATCCGGCCCGAGCACCGTCTCACCGGCGCCGGGCAGGCGCTCGACCGGGGTGACCAGATCGATATTGATCGAACCGAAGACGAGGATCATCGGGTGAGGCCCGCTGCGAGGCGCCGCACGCCGGCGACGAAGGCGGCTTCCGGCGTCGTGACGACGGCCGCGATGCCCGCCGCCGCGAGCCCGGCGCCATAGCTCTCCGCCATGACGCCGTCGGCGACGAGCTGGATGTGACCCGTCCGGCCGAACAGCGCCTGCGCCCCGGCGATCTCCTGCGCCACCAGCAGCGAGGAGAGGAAAGGCCCGACCTCGCCGCCCTTCATCCGGCCGGCGAGCACCTCGGTCCGGGCGCCGAAGGCGGCGTTGAGCAGGCCGGCGGGGCGCTTCGCCGCAGCAAAGCCGCGTGCGGCGCCGCTGTTGGCGTCGTCACCGGCGGGCTCCTCGGCAAGCCGCGCGAGGATCGACTGGTTGCGCAGCAGCCCATAGATCTCGCCGGTCATGAAGCTGGCGAAACGCGTGATCCGCCCGCCCTTGACCTCCGCCCATTTCGAATGGGTTCCCGGCAGGCAGGCAAGCCCGTCCGTGAGACCGAGCCCGACGACCAGCGTCTCCTCGCCGCGCATCACGTCGAAGCTGCCATCGTCGCAGCTCAGCCCCGGCAGGATCGTCGCATGGTTGCCCGCGGTGAGTTCCACGGCGATGCCGGCGGCGGCGATCGCGTCAGGCGAGGCCGGGCAGGCGACATAGGGCGCTTCGACCCAGCCATTGCGGCTGCCGACCATGCCGGCCAGCACGATCGCCGCCTCGGGTGCGGCGCGCCGGAGATCGCCCGCGAGCGCCTCGAAAGCCGCCGGATAGCCACCTGCCGGCACGGACTGGATGCCCTGATCGGCCATGCGCCGCATCGCGACCTCACCGGCTTCGGAGATCAGGAAGGCGCGCGCGCGGGTTGTGCCCCAGTCGAGCGCGATCAGTGGTTTGGGCATGGCAGGCTCCAGAAGGGAGCGCAATGTCCTCGCGGCGCGAGGCCCGGTCAAGAGCCCCATGGCGAGACTTGTATGCCGATCGCCATGGCGCGAATCTCCATCGCGCATTCCCTGATTCTGGACATCCCGATGCTCGAGCTCGAAGCCGCCGGCCTGAAGGCCATGATCGTTCCGGAGGCGGGCGGCATCGTCTCCCGTCTCGACTGGCTTGGGCCGGACGGGCGCCTGCACGCTCTGCTGAAGCCGTCCGGCGACGAACCGCTTTCGACGGCCTCGCCCATCTTCTGCGGAACATGGGCGTTACTGCCCTTCGCCAATCGCGCCTTCGGGAGCGTGGTCGACGATGGCGAGCGGCGTTTCCTCGTCCCGTCCAACGATCCGGGCGGCGGCGGTACGATCCACGGCTTCGGCTGGCAGGCGAACTGGCAGGTGCTGCGGTATGACCGCAGCCATACCGTGCTCGAACACCGCCGCACCGACGGCCCCGACCCCTATCGTTACCGGGCCCGGCAGGAGATTGCGCTCGGCCAGGACGGTATGACCATTCGCCTGTCGATCGAGAACGAGGCGGACACGGCACTCCCTTACGGAATCGGGCACCATCCCTGGTTTCCCTGCGCCGCGGATACGCGCCTCGTCATGCGGGCCGCCGGCGCTCTCGTCTTCGGCGAAGCCTTCCGCGCGACCGGGCAGCAGAGTTTCGATGATGGCGGACCCTATGTCGCGCCAAAACCCTTTCGCCGCGACGACGTCACCGCCTGGAGCTTTCTCGACTGGGACGGGACGGCGCGGATCGAGACGCCCTCGACCGGCCTCGCGGTCACGCTGACCGCGAGCGAGAGCCTGAACTGCCCGGTGGTCTGGGCCCCGGCGGGCGCGGATTTCCTCTGCGTCGAGCCGCAGAGCCACGCCATCGGCGCGCCGAGCGAGCCGGCGGCCCGCACTGCTGCGCCGCTGAAGCGACTTCAGCCGGGCGAGACGCTGGAAGGCTGGCTGAGGATCGCGCCCGAGGCGCTTGCGCCTCAACGCCAGCCGTAACCGTAGCCGCTCGGATAATAGGGCTGATAGCCATAGGCGTCGGCGGGGATGGCGGGCCGCAGCATGATCTGGCCGCGTGCCGCTTCCCAGCCATGGCTCCCGCCCTGCCGCGCCGTGGCAACGGCCGGGCTGCGCTGCGTCTTGGCCTTGGCGACCTTCGCCTTGCTGCCGCCGAGCTTGGCGACATGGGCGGCCTTGGCCTTGTGCGTGGAGGCCTTGGCGAAGCGCGAGAGATTGTCGGGCGCGGCGCCGTTGAGCGCGATGCGCGTCTGGCTCGCGCCGTATTTCTTCACCAGCGCGAAGAGCTTCGCGGCGTTGGCCGGATGCAGCCGGATGCAGCCATGCGAGGCCGGGCGGCCGAGCGCGGCGATCGAGGTCGTGCCGTGGATGGCATAGCCGCCGCGGAAGAACACGGCATGGGGCATCGCGCCGCCATATTTGCGCGAGTACCAGTTCTTTTCGAGGCGCGTCGGCCGGTAGACGCCGTTCGGCGAGCGGAAGCCGGTTCGCCCTGACGAGATCTTCCAGTCATAGGTCTCGCCATTGGGAGCGGTCACCGTCATCCGCTGCGCGGCGATGTCGACCTTCACATCGACGCCGGCCTGGGCTTTGGCGGCACCGAAAACGGACAGGAACAGAACGGCAAGAATGCCGAGAAAGCGACGCATGGCCGAGACTCCGAAAACGCAACAACTGTCGAGCGGGCGTTCGCGGGCTCTGTGACGGCCTTGCCCTTGACTCTAGGAAAGCGCGGGCAGGCAGGCCTGTAAAGCGATAAGGCGGATCGTGGTTTCCAGCGCCCTCAGATCATCGGCAACGAGGATGGTTTGCGCCCGCGCGGGAAGGCGGCATCGATCCGGGCGACGTCGCTTTCCGACAGGGTGAGATTCAGCGCGCCGGCATTGTCCTCGACATGGGCGACGCTGCCGGCCTTCGGGATGGCGAAGACGGCGGGCCTTCGCGTCAGGAAGGCGAGCGCGACTTGCCGGGGCGTTGCGCCATGCGCTTGCGCGATCTCGGCCAGCACCTTGCCCTGCGCGCTGCCCGGTTCCGGAAAGTCGTGATGGCCGAAGGGGCTGTAGGCGGTGACGGCGACGCCGTGCCGCTCGCACCACGGAATGACGGCGTGCTCGATGGCGCGCTCGCGCAGGTAATAGAGCACCTGGTTGCAGGCGATCTTGCCCTTGCCGGCGGCGGCCAGCGCCTCGTCGAGATCGTCCTCGTCGAAATTGCTGACACCCCAGGACAGGATCTTGCCCTCCTGCTTCAGCGCCTCGAAGGCAGCGAAGGTCTCCGCCAGGGGATGCGGCCCGCGCCAGTGCAGCAGGTAGCAGTCGAGCCGGTCGGTCTTCAGATGTTGCAGCGAGCGCTCGCAGGCGGCGCGCACGCCCTGCCGCGAGGCGTTGTGCGGCAGCACCTTCGAGACGAGGAAGACCTCATCGCGCCGCCCGGCGATGGCCTCGCCGATGATCGCCTCGGAACGGCCGTCGCCATACATTTCGGCGGTGTCGATATGGCTCAGCCCGAGATCGAGCCCGCGCCTGAGCGCCGCGATGGCCGCGCGCCGGTCACCCTGCTCGATATACCAGCTGCCCTGGCCAATGGTGGAAACGGCCGGTCCGCCGGCTCCGAAGCTGCGCTGCATGGGGGACCGCCTTTCGCTGTTCAGTAGACCTCGACCTTGAACCGCGCCTGGCGGATCTCGCCGTCATTGTAGCGCACGCGTACGCCGAAGCTGTCCGGGCCGCGATAACCCGGCCGTCCCGTGTACTCGAAGGCGAGCGAGGGGCCGAGCTTGCCGTCGCAGTGCTGATGGTCTCCCGGCCCGTATTCGGCCTTGGCGTTTTTCGTCGCCATCCGGACCTTGCCGTGAACGGGCGGCTCGGTCAGCACGCCGGACGGGCGCTTCACCGGTCGGCAGTGCTCGTCCATCGTCATATAGGTCTGCCGCAGGAAGGTCGGCTTGCCGGCCGCCACGCGTTCGGCGCCTTCCTCGGACGCGGTCGTGCCGCCGGAGGTGACGCAACCGCCGAGCAGGCCGCAGAGAAATGTCGCGGCCAGGATCGTCAGACCGGGAATGGGCATGGATGTTTCCTCAGCGGCAGTGCAGGGCCGACCTTCCCCTGTGGCGGCTCAAGCTGGCAGCGTGCCATTGGCCGAAAGCACCTCGCCGGCCAGATAGAGCGAGCCGCAGATCAGGATGCGCGGCGGCGCGGGCCAATCGCCGGCGGCGATCGTTCGCAGCGCCTGCTCGACGGAGCTGGCGGTCTCGGCCGGCAGGCCCGCGCCGCGCGCGGCCTCCGCGACCTCCTCGGCCGGGCGGGCGGCGAGCGAGTTCTGGATCGGCACGGCGTAGAGCATCTGGGCCAGGCCCTTGAAATGGCCGAGCGTGGCAGCGGCGTCCTTGGTCGAGAGCAGGCCCGCGATCATCACCAGCGGCGCCGGGTTGCGGTCGGCGAGATCGGCCATGGCCTGCGCCAGCACGCGCCCGCCATCGGGATTGTGTCCGCCATCGAGCCAGAGCTCGGCGCGTTCCGGCACCAGCGCGGCGAGATGTCCCCGTGCCAGCCGCTGCAAGCGCGCCGGCCAGTCGGCGTTGCGCATGCCGTCCTCGAAGGCGCGTGTGGGCAGCCCGCCATAGCCGGCGGCGCGCAGGGCCGCGATCGCCGTGCCGGCATTGATGTGCTGGTGGCGCCCGGCGAGACGCGGCAGCGGCAGGTCGAGCAGACCGTCCTGATCCTCGTAGACCAGTCGCCCGCCGGCTTCGTGGACGTTGAAGTCCTGCGCGCCGATCAGGATCTTCGAGGCGCCGGCCCGTTCGGCGGCGGCTTCGAGAACCGCGGTCGGCTCGGGCTCCTGCGGCGCGATCACGGCCGGGGCGCCGCGCTTGAAGATGCCGGCCTTCTCGCCCGCGATCTTGGTCACGGTGTCGCCGAGATATTCGGAATGGTCGAGCGAGACTGGCGTCACCACCGTGCAGGCCGGGTGGGCGATGACGTTGGTGGCGTCGAAGCGACCGCCGAGTCCGACCTCCAGCAGCAGCACGTCGGCCGGATGTTCGGCGAAGAGCAGCAGCCCCGCGGCCGTCGTCATCTCGAAGAAGGTGATGGGATCGCCGGCATTGACGGCCTCGCAGCGCTCCAGCGCCTCGACCAGCGTGTTCTCTTCCACGAAGCGCCCGCCGCCGGGCGCGCCCAGCCGGATGCGCTCATGGAAGCGCACCAGATGCGGCGAGATGTAGACATGCACCGACAGGCCCGCCGCCTCGAGGATCGCCCGCATGAAGGCGATGGTCGAGCCCTTGCCGTTGGTGCCGGCGACATGGATCACCGGCGGCAGCTTTTTCTGGGGATCGCCCAGCCGTTCCAGCAGGGTGAGGATGCGGCCGAGCGAAAGGTCGATCAGCTTGGGATGCAGCGCCATGAAGCGCGCGAGCAGCGTGTCGGAAGACCCCATGATGCGCGCGCCCTTGGTCGAACGAGCCTCAGACCGCCTCGGCGACCGGCTGCGGCGGCAGAGCCGGTGCAGCTTTGCCGGCTTCGCCCGCGGGCTGCTTCATCAGCAGGCGGCCGAGGCGCGAGAGCGTCTCCGGCAGGTCGCGGCGATGCACGACCATGTCGACCATGCCGTGGTCCTTGAGATATTCCGAGCGCTGGAAGCCGTCCGGCAGCTTTTCGCGGATCGTCTGCTCGATCACGCGCGGCCCGGCGAAGCCGATCAGCGCGCCGGGCTCCGCGATGTGGATATCGCCGAGCATCGCGTAGGAGGCGGTGACGCCGCCGGTGGTCGGATTGGTCAGCACCACGAAATAGGGCAGGCCTGCCGCGCGCAGGCGCCGGATCGCAACGGTGGTGCGCGGCAATTGCATCAGCGAGAGGATGCCTTCCTGCATGCGCGCTCCGCCGGAAGCCGCGAAGACGACATAGGGCGTCTTCTTCTCAAGGGCCGTCTCTGCGCCCTTGATGAAGGCCTCGCCGGCCGCCATACCGAGCGAACCGCCCATGAAGTGGAAATCCTGCGCGGCGATGGTCATCGGCAGGCCCTTGACCCGGCCATAGCCGACCTTGAAGGCGTCCTGTGCGCCGGTCTTGGCGCGGGCATCCTTCAGCCGGTCGACATAGCGCTTCTCGTCGCGGAACTTGAGCGGGTCGATCGCGACCTCAGGCAGCGCGACGTCGAGCCACTTGCCTTCGTCGAAGGTCAGCCGCAGCCGCTCCGGCGCGGTGACGCGCATATGATGCTCGGAGCCGGGGATGACGTAGCCATTGGCCTCGACATCCTTATGGAAGACCATCTGCCCGGAATCCGGGCATTTGATCCAGAGATTCTCCGGTGTCTCGCGCTTGAACAGCGTCTTGATGCGCGGCCGGACGACTTCGGAAATCCAGTTCATCGGATCATCCCTGATGGGCCTTCGGCGGCATGCGCCGTCAGGCGAGAGATGGGGATTGGCTTTTCGCCGGCAAAGGCCCGGCGTGCAAGCCCGTTCACGCGGCCTTCGCCACCGAGCGCACGCCTTGCGCGAGTTCGGCGACCAGCGAGGTGACAGCCGAAACGGTCTTTTCCGTGGCCTTGCCCTCGGCGTCGAGCGAAAGTCGGACGCGCTCCACAAGCGCCGAACCGACGACGACGCCGTCCGCGCTCTTGGCGATGGTGGCGGCGTCAGTCGCGGTCTTCACGCCGAAGCCGACCGCGACGGGCAGGCCGGTGTGGCGCTTGATGCGGGTGACGGCATCGCCCACCGCGCCGTAATCGGCGATGGCGCCGCCGGTCACGCCGGTCATCGAGACGTAGTAGACGAAGCCCGAAGTGTTCTGCAGCACCTTGGGCAGGCGCTTGTCGTCGGTCGTCGGCGTGGCCAGGCGGATGAAGGAGACGCCGGCCTTGAGCGCCGGCAGGCAGAGCTCGGAATCCTCCTCCGGCGGCAGGTCGACCACGATCAGCCCGTCGACACCGACACGGCGCGCCTCGGCCAGGAAGGCCTCGACGCCATAGACCCAGATCGGATTGTAGTAGCCCATCAGCACGATCGGCGTGTCATGGCCGGCCTTGCGGAAGCTCTCGACCATGGCGAGCGTCTTGCGCAAGGTCTGCCCGGCCTTGAGCGCGCGCTGCCCGGCGAGCTGGACCGGCACGCCGTCCGCCATCGGATCCGTGAAGGGCACGCCGAGCTCGATCACATCGGCGCCGGCCGCGGGGAGGGCGGCGAGAATGGCGCTCGCGGTCTCGAAATCGGGGTCGCCTGCCGTGACGAAGGTCACGAGCGCAGCCCGCCCCTCGCGGGCGCAGGTCTGGAAGCGGTTCTGGATGCGGGTCTGGCCGGTCTCAGTCATGAGGTCAGCGGTTAGCATGACGCGCGCGGGCTGGCGAGTGGCTCTCTCGCCCTCACCTCGCCGCATGCCGGATCCGGGGGCGCAGCCTTGCTTTCGGCTGGCGCGCATGATCGCTTGGGGGAGGGCGCCACAAGGCCGGATCACGTCGTTTCCATCATGCTCGAACATCGCACCATCCGCATCGCGGCGGACTTACGTCTGCATGCGGTTTTCGCCGGGCCCGAGCACGGGGAGACCGTGCTGCTGTTGCATGGTTGGCCGCAGACCTCCCACGCCTGGCGCAAGGTCATTCCCCTGCTTGCGGCAGCGGGGTTTCGCGTCATTGCTCCGGATCTGCGTGGTTTCGGTGACAGCAGCAAGCCGGAAGGCATTCATTCCAAGCTGGTCGTGGCGAGTGACCTGGTGGCGATGTTCGATCGTCTCGGCATCGCGACGGCCTGGATCGTCGGTCACGATCTCGGCGGCCAGGTCGCCTATCCGCTCGCGGCCAACTGGCCCCGGCGGACGCGCGGGCTCGTCTTCATCGAATCGGGCCTGCCCGGCTTCGGGCAGGAACGGGCGATGGATGTGGCAAATGGCGGAAGCTGGCATTTTGGTTTCAACCGCGCCGGGGACATTGCCGAGGAACTCGTGCGCGGCCGGGAGCATCTCTTCATCAAGGCGATGATCCGCCGCGAGAACGTGGGCACTTTCGATCCGACGAGCATCACCGAGGAGGATATCGGCCATTACGCCCGCGCGGCGGCCGCGCCGGGTGGCCTTCGGGGAATGTTCGCGCATTACCGCGCCTTGATCCCCCAGGACCGGGACGACAATCTCAGGCTCGGCGCATCGCCCCTGCTCTGTCCGGTGCTGGCCGTGGGTGGCGACCATGGCTATGGCGAGGCAGCCCTGAACACGATGAAACGCGTCGCGACGGAGCCCGAGGGTGCCATCATCAAGGATTGCGGGCATTATGTGCCGGAAGAACGTCCGCGCGAGCTCGTCGAGACCATGGTGAGCTTCTTCGCGCGCCGTCAGGACCGTGCTGCGGATTGATCCTGCGGGCCGGAAGCTGCGATCCGCTTGCGTGCGGGCCGCGGCTGCGCCACATCGGCCGGACATGCGCGCCTTCGATCAAGCCCTGCCCATCGATGCCGTCCTCGACGACCTCGCCGCATCCTTGCGCGCACGGCCGAATGCCGTGCTGGTCGCTCCGCCCGGCGCCGGCAAGACCACGCGCGTGCCGCTCGCCCTGCTGGACGAACCCTGGACGAAAGGCGGCAAGCTCATCCTGCTCGAACCGCGCCGTCTGGCGGCGCGCGGCGCGGCGAACCGGATGGCCCAGACGCTCGGCGAGCAGGTCGGCGAGACGGTCGGTCTGCGCGTGCGCCTCGGCTCTAGGATCGGTCCGAAGACGCGCATCGAGGTCGTGACCGAGGGCGTCTTCGCCCGGATGATCCTCGATGATCCCGCGCTGGACGGCGTCGCGGCCGTGCTCTTCGACGAATTCCACGAGCGTTCGCTCGACGCCGATTTCGGCCTGGCGCTGGCGCTCGACGCCCAGGGCGGCCTGCGCGAGGATCTGCGCATCCTCGTCATGTCCGCGACGCTCGACGGCGCCCGCGTCGCGAGGCTGCTCGGCGATGCGCCGGTGATCGAGAGCGAGGGCCGCGCCTATCCTGTCGAGACGCGCTATCGCGGCCGCGATCCGCTGAAGCGCATCGAGGATCAGGTTACCGAAACCGTGCTGCTGGCGCTGAACGAGCAACCCGGCTCGCAGCTCGTCTTCCTGCCGGGGCAGGGCGAGATCCGCCGCGTCGAGGAGCGCCTGCGCGAAAGGCTGCGCGATCCAGCTGTCGAGATCGCTCCGCTCTATGGCGCGCTTGACCAGCGCGAGCAGGACCGGGCCGTGCTGCCGGCGCCTGCGGGCAGGCGCAAGGTCGTGCTCGCCACGGCGATCGCCGAGACGTCGCTGACCATCGAGGGCGTACGCGTCGTGATCGATTCCGGCCTCGCCCGCGTGCCCGTCTACGAGCCCGATATCGGCGTGACGCGACTGGAGACGCGCCGCGTCAGCCGCGCTGCCGCTGACCAGCGCCGTGGCCGCGCCGGCCGCACAGAGCCGGGAATCTGCTACCGGCTCTGGGAGGAGGCCGCGACGGGCGCGCTCGAACCCTTCGCCCGGCCTGAAATCCTGTCCGCCGATCTGAGCCCGTTGTTGCTCGACTGCGCCGCCTGGGGCGTCGCCGACCCGACGACGCTGGCCTTCCTCGATCCGCCGCCCGCGCCCGCCCTCAAGGAGGCGCGCGGTCTTCTGGAGGCGGTCGGCGCGCTCGATGCGGATGGGCGCATCACGCCGGACGGTCGCGCCTTGCAGGCCCTGCCCTTGCCGCCCCGCCTCGCGCGTATGGTCATGGCCGCCGCCCGCTTCGGGCAAGCCGGCGCCGCCGCCGATCTCGCCGCCGTGCTGGTCGAGCGCGGCCTTGGCGGCGATGCGATCGATCTGGCCGAGCGGCTGGAGCGCTTGTCCCGCGAGCGCGGCGGCCGGGCCGGCGATATGCGCCGTCTGGCGGAGGGCTGGGCCCGCACCGCCGAACGCCATGCCCGGACAGACGGGGCTGCGGCGGGCGAGCCGCTCTCGCCCGGCCTCCTGCTCGCCTTCGCCTATCCCGACCGGGTCGCCAAGGCGCGTGCGCCGGGCTCCGGCCAGTATCTCCTCGCCAATGGCCGCGGCGGCGCGCTCGAAGCATCGCAGCGCCTGGCGCGCGAACCTTACATCGTCGTCGCGGAGATGACGGGGTCGGCGCAGCAGGCCCGGATCATGGCCGCCGCAGCGATCAGCGAAGCGGAAATCGGCATGCTCGTCGGCCATGGCCTCGCGCCCTACGCCATCACCGAGCGCGAGGAGGCGAGCTTCGACCGGGCCGCCCGCGCCTTGCGGGTACGAGCGGTGCGCCGTTACGGCGCACTCGCTTTGGCGGAACGCCCCTTGCCCGTCGCCGGGACGCTTGAGAATGCTGGGGCGCTGGCGAAAGGCATCGCCGCGCTGGGCATCGGCCTGCTGCCCTGGACGAAGGGGCAGAATCAGTTGCGCGAGCGTGTCGCCTTCCTGCGCAAGGCCGAAGCCGAGCAGGGCTGGCCCGATCTCTCCGACGAAGGGCTCGCGCAGAATCCCGAAGACTGGCTCGCGCCGCATATCCTCGGCCGCGCCTCGCTCGCGGCGATCCAGCCGGCCGATCTCGATTCGGCGCTGGCGGGCCTCGTCCCCTGGGAGCTGAAGCGCCGGCTCGATGCCGAGGCGCCGACGCATTTCACCGCCCCGACCGGCTCCTCTTTCGCCGTGGACTACGCGGCCGAGGCCGGGCCGACGATTTCAGTGCGCGTTCAGGAGCTCTATGGGCTGGCGAGCCATCCGGCGCTGGCCGGCGGGCGCGTGCCGCTGGTCCTCGAATTGCTTTCGCCCGCGCATCGGCCGATCCAGGTGACGCGCGACCTGCCCGGTTTCTGGCGCGGCTCATGGGCGGCGGTGAAATCGGAGATGAAGGGCCGCTATCCCCGCCATCTCTGGCCCGACGACCCCGCCGCCGCCTTGCCGACGACGCGGGCGAAGCCACGGGGGACCTGAGACCTACCCTCAATTTCCCATCCGGTCGCGCCATTGCCGTTCCCCGGCAAGGCAGGTCGACGGGTCGCCGGCCTGCGCCTTCTGGACCGTTGCATCCGGCGGCACGGCAGCGATCTCGCGCAGGAGCTTGGTGCGCGTCGCCTCGACGAACTGGTGCTTCTCGCGGATCGGGATGACGAAGGCGCCGATGCCGGTGACGACGCAGTCCTTGTAGTAGACGTCGAGATTGTCGATGTCGAAATAGCCCGCCTGTTTCAGCATCACCGGCAGGCCGTTGATGGCGATGCCCTTGGCGCCTGCCTCGTCGCGCGCGGCGGTGACGGGGCGCCCGTCATTGTTGGCGCCGTCGCCGGAGATGTCGATGACGCGGCGCATCGCCGTGACGTTGGACTGTTCGAGCAGTTGCACGCCGAGATCGATCGCCCCCGAGATCGAGGTGCGCCGGCCGCGCCGCGTCGGCGCCTCGCCGAGCTCCTCCGCGAAGGCATTGGCGGCGGCCGGGCCGTCGATGATCTTCCAGGGCCGCACGATGTGCTGGAAATTGCCGCCGGCCCATTCGAAATAGGTCACGGCGATCTTGCCGATCGCGCCATTGCTGATGGCGTCCTGCAGCGGCTTGGAGCGGAAGGCCTCGATATAGCCGTTGCGCTGCAAGGCGAGCTCGTCGAGATCCATCGAATAGGAAATGTCGACCGCCAGCACGAGCGCGACGTCGACCTCCTCGGGCGGCGCATTTGCCGGCTGCGCATTCGGCGCGGCCTGGCTCCACAGCGCCGCCGCAGCCAGACCTGAGAGACCGTACAGCCAGCGCCGCATCGCCACCTCCGCCATCCCGTCGCGGTGGTGAGTGTGCGCCGGCTTCTCGACGAGGCCAAGGCTGAAAAGCCGGCTTTCAGGCCTGTTTAGATAGCAATCTCGCGAGAACGAGCGGGAAAGCGCCTCAGGCCGCGCGTCGCCGCTCGACGATGCCGATGGCGGCGGCGACCACCTCCTCGACGCTCAGCGCCGAGGTGTCGAGAATGATCGCGTCCTCGGCCGCCTTCAGCGGCGCGTCGCTGCGGCCCGAATCGCGCGCATCGCGCCGGCGGATATCGGCGAGGATGCTCTCGAAGGCGACATCCTCGCCCCGGCCGAGGAGCTCCTTGTGGCGCCGCGCCGCGCGCACCTCCGGCGTCGCGGTGACGAAGAGCTTGGCGGGAGCGTCCGGGCAGATCACCGTGCCGATGTCGCGCCCGTCGAGCACGGCTCCGCCCGGCTGCGCGGCGAAGCGCCGCTGCCGGGCGAGCAGCCCCGCCCGCACCGCCGGCATCGCCGCGACGACGGAAGCCGCCTCGCCGATCTCGCCGCCGCGCAGGCGCTCCTCCGGAAAACCGGTCTCGTCGAAGCTGCCGACGAGGTGCTCGGCCGCCGCCGCGTCATGGATGTCGTGTCCGGCATCGAGCATGGCGCGCGCCACCATGCGGTAGAGCAGGCCGGTGTCGAGGCAGGGCAGGCCGTAATGGGCGGCGAGCCGCTTCGCCAGCGTGCCCTTGCCCGATGCGGCGGGGCCGTCCACGGCGATGACGAGGTCGCCCGTGGCTGGCTTCATCCGATCCGGCCTCCGAGACCGTTCATCAGAGCGGTGAAGCTCGGGAAGCTCGTCGCGATCATCAGACCGTCATCGACCACGACGGGATTCTGGGTCGCAAGGCCCATCACCAGGAAGCTCATCGCGATGCGGTGGTCGAGATGGGTCGCGATCGGCCCGCCGCCGCGCACGGGCGCGCCGCCCGAGCCCTCGACGATCAGATCGTCGCCCTCGATCCAGCAGGTCACGCCGGCAGCCTTCAGCCCGGCCTCGACTGCGGCGAGGCGGTCGGATTCCTTCACGCGCAATTCCTGCAGGCCGCGCATCCGCGTCGTGCCGGTGGCGAAGGCGGCTGCGACCGCCAGCACCGGATATTCGTCGATCATCGAAGGCGCGCGTTCCGGCGGCACCGTCACGCCCTTGAGCTGCGAGCCGCGCACGCGCAGGTCTGCGACGGTCTCGCCGCCTTCATTGGCCTCGCGCTCGACCGTGATGTCGGCGCCCATCTCGATCAGCGTCGTCAGCAGGCCGGAGCGCAGCGGATTGGTCATCACGCTTTCGAGCAGGATGTCGGAGCCGGGCACGATCAGCCCCGCCACCAGCGGGAAGGCGGCGGAGGAGGGGTCGGCCGGCACGACGATCGGCGCCGCCTGCAATTCGGGCTGGCCCTTCAGCACGATGCGCCTGCCATGCGCGCCTTCCGGCGTCACCGTGATCTCGGCGCCGAAATGGGCCAGCATCTTCTCGGTGTGGTCGCGCGTCGCCTCCGCCTCGATCACCGTGGTCTCGCCGGGCGCGGCAAGCGCCGCGAGCAGCACTGCCGATTTGATCTGCGCCGAGGCGACCGGGGGAGCGTAGACGATCGGGATCGCCTCCTTCGGGCCGCGCAGGGTCAGCGGCACGCGGCCGCCCTCCTGCTGCGAGACGACGACGGTGCCCATCTGCTCGAGCGGGTCGAGGATGCGCCGCATCGGCCGCTTGCGCAGCGAGGCGTCGCCGTCGAAGGTCGTGGTGATCGGATGCGAGCCGCAGACGCCCATCATCAGGCGCGAGCCGGTGCCGGCATTGCCGAAATCGAGGATATCCGCCGGCTGGTGCAGGCCGCCGACGCCGACACCCTGCACGCGCCAGGCGCCCGGCCCGTCATGGTGGACGACGGCGCCGAGCGCGCGCGCGGCGGCGGCGGTGCGCATCACATCCTCGCCTTCGAGCAGGCCGCTCACCTTCGTCTCGCCGATGGCCAGGAGGCCGAAGATCATCGCCCGGTGGGAAATCGATTTGTCGCCGGGCACGCGGACGCGGCCCTTGAGCGGGCCCCCAGCGCGGGCGGTGACGGGGACGGGGTCATGGTCGTGGGACACGGGGTCGGAATCTCTGCGCTTTGGGCCAAACGAGCTGCGCGCCCGCCCTAGCATGCCCGTGCGAGCCGCGCCAATGCGCGCGTCCGGGGCGCGCGCAGGGGCTCTGGAAAACGCATTGGACTTGCGCGGGGTGATCACATCGCGCAAATCAGCATTTGACAGCGCCGTCCGCCCCGATTAACGGACGCGCCTGCTTTTCAGAACATGATGGTTGAAGGTCCGACGCAGTGGCGAAACCGGAACTCGGAACGAAGCGCGTTTGCCCGGTCACGGGTCGCAAGTTCTACGATTTGAACAAGGACCCTATCGTCTCCCCCTATACCGGGCAGGCGTATCCGCGCGCGATGTTCGAGCCGCAGGCCAAGGCGGCTGCGGCCGTGGCGGCGAAGCCGGCAGAGGATGAGGACGAGGTCGAGGTCGCCGATGGCGCGGTCGAGCTCGTCTCGCTCGAGGATGCCGACGCCGAGGCGAGCGAGAAGGACGTCGTCGTCACCAGCGAGGATGACATCGAGGTCGAGGACGACATCGTCGCCGACGACGATGACGACACCTTCCTGGAAGAGGACGAGGAAGGCGACGACGATGTTTCCGATCTGATCGACGGCGACATCGAGGGCGACGAGGACAACTGATCCACAGCCTTCAAAAAAGATGACGGCAAGGCGACATTAGGCGCTTGTGTCTTCAGCCCGGGCCGCCTATAGAGCGCTGCGTCGCCGGCAGGCGGCCCGGACGGAACCGCCGAGGCGGTTTGAATAAAGTCCGATTGACGGCCGATCCCAACTCGGTCGTCTCGTGTGGGGCCATAGCTCAGTTGGGAGAGCGCTTGAATGGCATTCAAGAGGTCGGCGGTTCGATTCCGCCTGGCTCCACCATCTCCTCCTTCACGGAAGACCGCAGATCACCGCAACCGGCCCCGCAAAGGCCGGTTTTTTGCTGTCCTCGTGTCAGGAGCGTTCGCAGGCCGCCACTGGGAGCCAGGACGATCGTCCCTATCCTAGATCGGCCTGAAGAGCGCTCGCGCCAAGCGTGATTCGGCCAAGGCCCAGCTCCGCGGCGGTATCGACCCGTCTGCGCGGTCGCGGCATCATTGCCCCGCGACGGTTTCGCAGGCGCCTCACCTGCAAACGACGCCCTGCCCCCTCATCGTGCAGGACGAGGTCATCTGATTGTCGGCACGGGATGGCTGAAAGTCGTTGGCGCCTTGAGGCACCTGGGGTTGGCCTCCCCACTCCATCGGAGCGCTCTGCTCCGGGCCGGGGAACACGAACCCTCCGCACCCCGTCAGGAGCAGGCAGCACGCGACTGCGAAAAGCTTCTTCATGTTGCACCGCCTCGCAAGGGACTGTCTGGGATCGTGCGACAGATGGCGCTCATCATACCGCGCGCATCGCCTTTCGATAGGGATGATGCGGAGGGTCTGCTCCACGCGGACGATCGTGCCCGGCTCGGGACGTA
The DNA here is from genome assembly GCF_000745475.1 of Allobosea sp. UNC402CLCol. GTDB lineage: Bacteria > Pseudomonadota > Alphaproteobacteria > Rhizobiales > Beijerinckiaceae > Allobosea > Allobosea spartocytisi. Next base: position 271,571 of record NZ_JQJJ01000013.1, on the reverse strand, counting down.
TCGGCCGATGCCGGCGCCCGGCGGGCCTCTTGCGCATGGCGAGCCGCGGAATTCCTATAAGATTCCTATATTGAGACGCGCCCGCCCGTCTCGAACGGCTATGCCGGCCTCACGATAATCCCCTGCACGGTCGATCCGTCTGCCCACGCCCCTTTCCGCTGGAAAGCAGGCGCGGCGGCAGCCGGGGTTCGCCCGCAATGCCTCGGCCAAAGGGACCACGGCAATGGATATCGTCATGATCGGGCTGGGCCTGGCCTTCTTCGCCGCCTCCCTCGCCTATGTCGCCGCCTGCGACGCACTTTGAGTCGGGGAACCGCGCCATGATCCTCGACTACCTCCTCGGTGGGGCCGTGACCGCGATTCTGCTGGTCTACCTCACCTATGCGCTGCTCCGCCCCGAGCGGTTCTGACCGCGCTCGGCGCCACCGGAAGCTTTTGCCATGACTCTCTACGGCTGGATCCAGATCCTCGTCTTCTGCGCGCTCGTCGTCGCGCTGACCAAGCCGCTCGGCGGCTATATGACGCGCGTCTTCAACGGCGAGCGCACTGTCCTCTCGCCGCTGTTCGCGCCGGTCGAACGCGGGCTTTATGCCTTGGCCGGCACGCATGGGCGCGAGGAGCAGCATTGGAGCGGCTACGCCGTCGCGCTGCTGCTGTTCAACCTCGCCGGCCTGTTGCTGCTCTACGGGCTGCAGCGCGTCCAGGCTGGGTTGCCGCTGAACCCGGACGGCATGGCGACGGTCGCCCCCGATCTCGCCTTCAACACCGCCGTGAGCTTCGTGACCAACACGAACTGGCAGAACTACGGCGGCGAGAGCACGATGTCCTATCTGACGCAGATGCTCGGCCTCACCGTGCAGAACTTCGTTTCGGCGGCGACCGGCATCGCGATCGCGGTGGCGCTGATTCGCGGCTTCGCCCGCGCCTCGGCCAAGACGGTCGGCAGCTTCTGGGTCGATCTGACCCGCGCCATCCTCTACGTCCTCCTGCCGCTCTGCGTGGTGCTGACGCTGGCCTATGTCGCGCTGGGCATGCCTCAGACACTCGACGCCGCCGTCACGGCGACGACGCTCGAAGGCGCGCAGCAGACGATCGCGCGCGGCCCCGTCGCCTCGCAGGTCGCGATCAAGATGCTCGGCACCAATGGCGGCGGCTTCTTCAACGCCAATGCCGCCCATCCCTTCGAGAATCCCGACGCCATCTCGAACATGCTCCAGATGGTCTCGATCTTCGCGATCGGCGCGGCCCTCACCAATGTCTTCGGCCGCATGGTCGGCAATGAGCGCCAGGGCTGGGCGATCCTCGCCGCGATGGGCACGCTGTTCATCGCTGGCGTCATCGTCTGCTACTGGGCCGAGGCCGCCGGCAACCCGCTCGTCCAGGCGCTCGGCCTGCAGGGCGGCAATCTCGAGGGCAAGGAAATCCGCTTCGGCATTCCGCTCTCGGCGCTCTTCGCGGTCGTCACCACCGCGGCCTCCTGCGGCGCGGTCAATGCCATGCATGGCAGCTTCACCGCGCTCGGCGGCCTGATCCCGCTGATCAACATGGAGCTCGGCGAGGTCATCGTCGGTGGCGTCGGCGCCGGCTTCTACGGCATCGTGCTCTTCGTCGTGCTGGCGATCTTCGTCGCCGGGCTGATGGTCGGCCGCACGCCGGAATATCTCGGCAAGAAGATCGAGGCCAAGGAGGTCAAGATGGCGATGCTCGCCGTGCTGTGCCTGCCGGCTGGCATGCTGACCTTCACCGCCATCTCCGCGGTGTTGCCGGGCGCCGTCGCCAGCGTCGGCAATAGCGGGCCGCACGGCTTCTCCGAGATCCTTTACGCCTACACCTCGGCGGCGGCGAACAACGGCTCGGCCTTCGCCAGCCTCTCGGCCAACACGCTCTGGTACAACCTCACCCTGGGCATCACCATGCTGGTCGGGCGCTTCCTGGTCATCGTCCCGGCGCTCGCCATCGCCGGCTCGCTCGCCGCGAAGAAGTCGGTGCCCGCCTCCGCCGGCACCTTCCCGACGGACGGCCCGCTCTTCGTCGGGCTCCTCGTCGGCGTCATCGTGATCGTCGGCGGCCTGACCTTCTTCCCGGCGCTGGCGGTCGGCCCGATCGTCGAGCATCTGGCGATGCTCGCCGGGCAGAGCTTCTGAGGAGGCTGCCATGTCGAGCTGTCTTCGCAATCTGCGCCGTGATGCCCTGCCGCCCCACCGTGCCGACGGCGCGGGAGCCGGCAAGGCAGGGCCACGCCCTTCCACCCTCATCCTCGCCGTCACGGCCGGGCTCGCGCTCTTCGTGCTGGTCGCCCGGGCGCTGGCCGCGCTGCTTGCCGGCGCCTAACCGGCAGCCCCTTCTTCGCTGGAGTCTCTCATGAGCCAGTCCAAATCCGCGAGCCTGATCGACGCCCGCATCCTCGTGCCGGCGCTGGGCGACGCCCTCCGCAAGCTCGATCCGCGCAGCCTCGCCCGCAATCCGGTGATGTTCGTCGTCGCCGTGGTGTCGCTGCTCACCACCATCCTTTTCCTCCGGGACCTCGTCACCGGCGGCAGCCATCTCGGCTTTTCCTTCCAGATCGTGATCTGGCTGTGGTTCACCGTGCTCTTCGCCAATTTCGCGGAAGCGGTCGCGGAAGGGCGAGGCAAGGCGCAGGCGGATTCGTTGCGCAAGACCCGCGCGGAAACGCAGGCCAAGCTGCTTTCGGGCGAGGATCGCAGCCAGTTCCGGCTCGTGCCCGGCACCTCGCTCAAGGTCGGCGATGTCGTGCTGGTCGAGGCCGGCGACATCATCCCCTCGGATGGCGAGGTCATTGAGGGCGTCGCCTCGGTGAACGAGGCCGCGATCACCGGCGAATCCGCGCCCGTCATCCGCGAATCCGGCGGCGACCGCTCCGCCGTGACCGGCGGCACGCAGGTGCTCTCCGACTGGATCCGCGTGCGCATCACCGCGGCCGCCGGCTCGACCTTCATCGATCGCATGATCGCGCTGGTCGAAGGCGCCGAGCGCCAGAAGACGCCCAACGAGATCGCGCTCAACATCCTGCTCGCCGGCATGACGCTGATCTTCGTGCTCGCCACCGCGACGATCCCGAGCTTCGCCGCCTATGCCGGGGGCTATATCCCGGTCGTGGTGCTGGTCGCGCTGTTCGTGACGCTGATCCCGACTACCATCGGGGCGCTGCTCTCGGCCATCGGCATCGCCGGCATGGACCGGCTGGTGCGCTTCAACGTGCTCGCCATGTCCGGCCGCGCCGTCGAGGCCGCCGGCGACGTCGACACGCTTCTGCTCGACAAGACCGGCACGATCACGCTCGGCAACCGCCAGGCGACGGAGTTCAAGCCGGTCTCCGGCGTCAGCGAGCAGGAGCTTGCGGACGCTGCCCAGATCGCCTCGCTCGCCGACGAGACGCCGGAGGGCCGCTCGATCGTCGTGCTCGCCAAGGAGAAATACGGCATCCGCGCCCGTGACATGGGCGCCCTCCATGCCAGCTTCGTGCCCTTTACCGCGCAGAGCCGGATGAGCGGCGTCGATCTCGAAGGCTCGCAGATCCGCAAGGGCGCCGTCGATGCCGTGCTGAACCATGTCGAGGCCGGCGCTATAGGGGCACGCCCCGCGGCCGGCGTGGTGCGCGAGGTCCAGGCCAGTGCCGCCGAGATCGCCAAGGCCGGCGGCACGCCGCTCGCCGTGGCGAAGGATGGGCGCCTGCTCGGCGTCATCCACCTCAAGGACATCGTCAAGGGCGGCGTCCGCGAGCGCTTCGCGGAACTGCGCCGCATGGGCATCCGCACCGTGATGATCACTGGCGACAATCCGATGACCGCCGCCGCCATCGCGGCCGAGGCCGGCGTCGACGATTTCCTCGCCCAGGCCACGCCGGAGAACAAGCTCACTTTGATCCGCGAGGAGCAGGCCAAGGGCAAGCTCGTCGCCATGTGCGGCGACGGCACCAACGATGCGCCGGCGCTGGCGCAGGCCGATGTCGGCGTCGCCATGAACACCGGCACGGTCGCGGCGCGCGAGGCTGGCAACATGGTCGATCTCGACTCGGACCCGACCAAGCTCATCGAGATCGTCGAGATCGGCAAGCAGCTCCTGATGACGCGCGGCGCCCTGACAACCTTCTCGATCGCCAACGACGTCGCCAAGTACTTCGCCATCATCCCGGCGATGTTCCTGGCCTTCTACCCGCAGCTCGGCGCGCTCAACATCATGGGTTTGCAGACGCCGCAGAGCGCCATCCTGTCGGCCATCATCTTCAACGCGCTGATCATCGTCGCGCTGATCCCGCTCGCGCTGAAGGGCGTGAAGTACCGGGCCGTCGGCGCCGGCGCTTTGCTTAGCCGCAACCTGCTCGTCTACGGGCTCGGCGGGCTCGTCGTGCCCTTCATCGGTATCAAGGCCATCGACATGGCCGTGACCGCGCTGCACCTCGTCTAAGGAGCCGCCACCATGCTCAAGCAGATCCGCCCCGCTCTGGTGATGATCCTCGCCCTCACGGCGATCACCGGCCTCGTCTACCCGCTGGCGATGACCGGCATCGCCCAGATCGTCTTCCCACGCCAGGCCAATGGCAGCCTGATCGAGAAGGACGGCAAGATCATCGGCTCCAGCCTGATCGGCCAGAATTTCACCGGCGAGCGCTATTTCCACGGCCGCCCCTCGGCGACGGTCGCGACCGATCCGGCCGACAGCACGAAGACCATCGACGCGCCCTATAATGCCGCGAGCTCCGGCGGTTCCAATCTCGGCCCGACCAGCCAGAAGCTGGTCGAGCGCATCAAGGCGGATGCCGAGAAGCTCAAGGCCGAGAATCCCGGCGCGCCGGTGCCGATGGATCTGGTGACGACCTCGGGCAGCGGGCTCGACCCGCATATCTCGCCGCAGGCCGCCTATTTCCAGGTCGCGCGCGTCGCCAAGGCGCGCAATGCCGACCCTGCGGGCATCAAGGCGCTGGTCGACGCCCATGTCGAGCCGCGCAAGCTCGGCTTCCTCGGCGAGCCCGTCGTCAACGTGCTCGCGCTCAACCTCGCCCTCGACGGCGCCGCTTCGCGCTGACACAAAGGCAATGGCGGCTCCCGATCCGCCATTGCCCCGCGATACCGACATGCCAACCGCCGAGAATCATCGCGAGATCAGGGCCAGGCCCTCGCCCGAGGCGCTGCTCGAAAGCGCCCGGCGGGAGGGGCGCGGCCGCCTGAAGATCTTCCTCGGCGCGGCGCCGGGCGTCGGCAAGACCTATGAGATGCTGACCTCCGGCAGGGCCCGGAAGGCCGAGGGCATCGATGTCGTCATCGGCATCGTCGAAACCCATGGCCGCAAGGAGACGCAAGGGCTGGTTGACGGCTTCGAGATCGTCCCGCGCCGGAGCGTCGACTACAAGGACCGCGAGCTGGAGGAGATGGATCTCGATGCCATCCTGGCCCGGCGGCCGGCGCTCGTGCTGGTCGACGAGCTCGCACACACCAATGTCCCCGGCAGCCGCCATCCGAAGCGCCATCTCGATGTCGAGGAACTGCTCTCGCAGGGCATCGACGTCTACACCACGCTGAACATCCAGCATGTCGAGAGCCTGAACGACGTGGTCGCGCAGATCACCCGCATCCGGGTGCGCGAAACCGTGCCGGATTCGGTTCTCGACCGCGCCGACGACATCGAGGTCATCGACCTGACCCCGGCCGACCTGATCAGGCGGCTCCAGGAGGGCAAGGTCTATCTCGGCAATACGGCTCGGCGCGCCATCGAGAACTACTTCTCGCCCGGTAACCTGACGGCCCTGCGCGAATTGGCGTTGCGCCGCACGGCGCAACGGGTCGACGAGCAACTGCTCAGCCATATGCAGAGGCACGCGATCCCCGGCCCCTGGGCGGCAGGGGACCGCATCCTCGTCTGCATCGATGACGGTGCCGGCTCCGCTGCCCTGGTCCGCCTCGCCAAGCGCCAGGCCGACCGGCTGCGCGCGCCCTGGAGCGCGCTCTATGTCGAGACGCCGCGCGCCGCCGCGCTGACGGAAGCGGCCAAGACGCGTGTGGCCGGCGCGTTGCGGCTCGCCGAGCAGCTCGGCGGCGAGGCGGTCACCCTGCCGGGACAGGACGTTGCCGGCGAGATCATTCGCCATGCGGCGGCGAACAACGTCACGCAGATCGTCGTCGGCAAGCCGGCCAAGCCGCGCTGGCGCGAGCTGTTCAGCGGCTCGGTCTCGCATGACCTGATCCGCCGCGCCGGCGACATCAGCGTGCATGTCGTCTCGGTCGCGGAAGGCGAGAAGGACGCCCGCCCGCTCGCAGCCGACGGCCCGCGCCCGTTCAGCCTGCGGCCCTATCTCGGCGTGCTCGTCTCGGTTGCGATCGCGCTCGGCGTCGCCGAACTGCTCAGCCAGGTCATGGACCTTCGCAATATCGCGCTGGTCTTCTTGATGAGCGTGCTGATCTCGGCCGTCACCGGCGGCTTCTGGCCGGCGCTCCTCGCTTCGGTCCTGAGCGCGCTGGCGCTGAATTTCTTCTTCATCCCCCCGCTCTACACCCTGACGATCAACGACCCGGAGAACGCGGTCGCGCTGGCCTTCTTCCTGCTCGTCGCGGTGATCGCCAGCAACCTCACCGCGCGCGTCCAGCGCCAGGCCGATGCCGCCCGCCAGCGCGCCCGCACCACGGAGGATCTCTATCTCTTCTCCAAGAAGCTCGCCGGCACGGGCACGCTCGACGACGTGCTCTGGGCGAGCGCCTTCCAGATCGCCTCGATGCTGCGGGTGCGCGTCGTGATCCTCATGCCCGAGGAGGGCTCTCTCGCGGTCCGCGCCGGCTATCCGCCCGACGACACGCTGGTCGATGCCGATATCGCCGCGGCGCGCTGGGCCTGGGAGCATAACCGTCCGGCCGGGCGCGGCGCCGATACGCTGCCCGGCGCGAAGCGCTTCTATCTGCCGTTGCGCACGGGGCGGACCGCTGTCGGCGTGATCGGCCTCGACGACGACCGGGAAGGCCCGCTGCTGACGCCCGAGCAGCAGCGCCTGCTCGATGCGCTGGCCGATCAGGCAGCCGTCGCCATCGAGCGCATCCAGCTCGTCGCCGATGTCGACCGGGCCAGGCTCGCAGCCGAGGCCGACCGCCTGCGCTCGGCGCTGTTGACCTCGATCTCGCACGATCTCAAGACGCCGCTGGCCTCGATCATGGGCGCCGCCGGCACCTTGCGCGACTATCGCAACGCCTTGCCGGAGGACGACCGCGCGGCCCTGCTCGCGACCGTGATCGACGAATCCGAACGTCTCAACCGCTTCATCGCCAATCTGCTCGACATGACCAAGATCGAATCCGGCGCGATGGAGCCGAATGCGGCGCCGGTGGATGTGGCCGAGGTGGTCGGCAGCGCGCTGCGCCGCGCCGCGAAGATCACCGCCGGCCATCGCGTCGAGACCGGGCTTCCCGAAGATTTGCCGATGCTCAGGCTCGATCCCGTGCTGTTCGAGCAGGTGCTGTTCAACCTCGTCGACAACGCCGCCAAATACGCGCCGGCCGGCAGTACGATCGCGATCAGCGCCCGGCTGGATGACGGCGCGGTCGCCATCGAGGTCGCCGACGAAGGCCCGGGCCTGCCGCCCGCCGATCTGGAGCGCGTCTTCGACAGCTTCTACCGGGTCAGGAAGGGCGACCAGGTTCGCGCCGGCACCGGGCTCGGCCTCTCCATCTGCCGCGGTTTCGTCGAGGCGATGGGTGGCACGATCAAGGCCGGCAACCGGCAGGACCGCACGGGCGCGGTCTTCACGATCCGGATGCCCAGCGAGGCGCGGCAGGACAGGTTGGAGCCGCTGACATGACGACATCGGATATCGAGGTTCTGGTCGTCGACGACGAGCCGGCGATCCGCCGCCTGCTGCGCGTCGGCCTCTCGACCGAGGGCTATGCCATCCGCGAGGCCGCCACGGCGCGCGAGGCGATCGAGCGGATCGCGGAGCAATTGCCCGATCTCGTCATCCTCGATCTCGGCCTGCCGGACATGCCCGGCCAGGAGCTGCTGCGGAAATGGCGGGAGGAGGCGCTGGCGCTGCCGATCGTGATCCTGTCGAGCCGCACCGACGAGGCCGGCATCGTCGAGGCGCTCGAGAACGGAGCCGACGACTACGTCACCAAGCCTTTCGGCATGAAGGAGCTCGCGGCGCGGTTGCGGGTCGCGCTGCGTCACAAGCTGCAGCAGCAGGGCGAGAAGCCGATCTTCCAGACCGGCGAGCTCTCGGTCGATCTGGTCAAGCGCATCGTCCGGCTGGGCGATAGGGAAGTGAAGCTCTCGCCGAAGGAATACGATATCCTGCGCATCCTCGTGCAGCATGCCGGCAAGGTGCTGACCCACCAATATCTGATGAAGCAGGTCTGGGGCGCTTCGGCCGACGTGCAGTATCTGCGGGTCTATGTCCGGCAGCTCAGACAGAAGATCGAGCGCGCCCCCGACCAGCCGCAATACATCACCACCGAAACCGGCGTCGGCTATCGCCTGCGCGAGGCGGAGTGAGCCGGCCTCCGGCCCGCCCGAACGTGACGAAGACCAAAGCATGACCCCGTCCGACATCATCCTCCCACGCTCCATCATCGCGCTTTCGGCGCGCTCGAAGGGCGCGCTGCTGCAGGCGCTCGCGCGAACGGCCGCCGAACAGCTCGCGCTGCCGCCGGCCGCCATTCTCGATGCGCTGATCCGGCGCGAGGCTCTCGGATCGACCGGGGTCGGCGGCGGGGTCGCCATGCCGCATGCGCCCGTTCCCGGGCTGGAGAAGCCTTTCGGCCTGCTGGCGCGTCTCGAACGGCCGGTCGCCTATGAGGCGATCGACGGCAGGCCGGTCGATCTCGTCTGCCTCGTGCTGACGCCCGAGAACGGCGGCAAGGGGCGGATCGACGCGCTCGCCTGCATCGCGCGGCGGCTGCGCTCGCCGGAGGCTTGCGATCGGATTCGCGGCGCCGCGAGCAGCGAAGACATCTATGCCATGCTGCTGGAGGGAAGCTGACGGAAAGGCGCGGCGGCGCCGTTACGAGGCCGCACCCTGCGGCGGTTCCGGCACGTCGTAGCCTTCGGCGGCGTAGAGGTTGATCTTGTTGCGCAAGGTGCGGATGGCGATGCCGAGCAGATTCGCGGCATGGGTCCTGTTCCCATCCGTTTCCCGCAAGGTCGCCAGAATCAGATCCCTTTCCACCTCCGCAACCGGCAAGCCGACGAGTTGGTCCATGACGGCCTGCTCATGTTCGAGGTCGTGCATTTGATCGTCCTTTCCGAGCCCCCAGAAGCCCCGCCGGACAGGTCAAGGGGAGGACGACGTGGTTAAGAAACCGTAAATCCATGCCGCGACGGGGCCTCAGGCCCGATGGCGCCGTGCCTTCCGTCGCTCCGCGGATGGGATCTCCACGCATCGATTTGTCGGCATGGGATCGAAATGCCCGCTCGCGCGTTGAGTCGTCGGCGCTGCTACCGGCGCGCGGAATAGGACGATGACGATGATCAGACAGACAGCAGTTTCCTTGGCCGCCATGATGATGCTGGCCACGCCGGCACTGGCGCAGCAGCGCAATCTCGGTCCCTCGACCGGCACGGTGCGGATCGAGCAGGTGCAGGCCGGCTTCATCGCCGGCGGCGAGGCCGGTGGCGGCACGCTGCGCTATCATGGCCGCTCCTATCCGATCACGGTCGGCGGCCTCGGCGTCGGCACGGTCGGCGCCTCCAAGACGACCGCCTCGGGCACCGTCTACGGGCTGCAGCGGGTCGGCGACTTCGCCGGGGCCTATGTCCAGCTCAAGGAGGGGTGGGCCGTCGGCGACCAGGGCCGCGGCACGGTCTGGCTGCGCAACGACAAGGGCGTGACCCTGCGCCTCGCCACGCGCCGGCAGGGCTTGCAGCTCTCGCTCGGGGCCGACGGTGTCCTGATTGGCTTCAAGCAGTAGAGCCCGTTGATTTGGACGGAGCCACGCGGTGGTCATCCCGGATTTGACCCGGGATCCATGCCGGAGCGCTTCCGATCAAGGCTCAGACATGGATTCCGGATCTCCGCTTCGCTGCGTCCGGGGTGACGCTGCTTTTTGTGAAAACACGGCACGTTCCAGCAAGGGCACTGCGCGATAGCCTCTAGGTTTTTGGGCCGCCTCGATTATGGTGCGGCCACCTTGGCTATCGTGCTCGTCCCCTTCGCGATCTCTGTCGCCGCCGCGCTAGCGGCGGCGCTGCTCTGCGTGCTGCTGCGTCCGCTGCTGCAACGCTACGCGCTGGCGCGCCCCAACGCCCGCTCGAGCCACACGGTGCCGACACCGCAGGGCGGCGGCATTGCCGTGCTCGCCGGCGCGTTCCTGGCCATCGCGCTGGCTTTCGGCCTGAGCCCCGTCGAGGCCGAAGCCGGGCGTGCGCTGCTCGTCGTCGCAACGGGAGCGACGGTGCTCGCCGTGGTCGGCGCCTGGGACGATATCCGGCCTCTGCGGGCGAGCCTGCGATTGGCGCTGCAGGCGGCCTGCGTCGGCTTCGTGCTGTTTCGGGCCGCGCCGGAACTGCGGTTGTTCCCGGAATTCCTCCCGCTCGCCGTCGAGCGGGCCTTGGCGCTTGTCGCCGGCATCTGGTTCGTCAATCTCGTCAACTTCATGGATGGGCTCGACTGGATCACCGTCGCCGGCATCGTGCCGCTTGCGGCGGCCCTCGCATTGGCCGGCAATGCGGGCGTGATCGATCCCGCCACGGGCTGGCTCGCGGCTGCCCTCTGCGGCGGGCTCATCGGCTTCGCGCCCTTCAACCGGCCGGTGGCGAAGCTCTTTCTCGGGGACGTCGGCTCGCTGCCGATCGGCTTGCTGACCGCTTATCTGCTCTATCGTCTCGCCGGGACGGGCGCCTTCGCGGCGGCGCTCATCCTGCCGCTCTATCATGTCGCCGATTCCACCATCACGCTGCTGCGGCGCCTCGCCGGCGGCGAGAAGGTGTGGGAAGCGCATCGCTCGCATTTCTACCAACAGGCCACCGTCAACGGCTTCAGCGTCCGCGGCGTCGTCGGACGGGTCGCGTTGCTGAACATCGTCCTGGCGGCGTTGGCGGGACTGTCGATCGCTTGGCCGGGTCTCTGGGTTCAAGGCGCGTGCCTGGCATTGGCGGCCATGCTGACGGGCCTGCTGTTACGTGCCTTCGCGACGCCACGGGCTGGCCATGGCTGAGGGAACCGTCCTCCTCACCGGTGCCAGCGGCTTTGTCGGGCCGCATGTCGTGGCGGCGCTGACGGGTGCGGGCTGGCGCCTGCGGCTCGCATTGCGGCGGCCGGTCCCGGTGCCTGCCGGCGTCGAGACGGTTAAGATCGGCGATCTCGCCCAACCGCTGGATTGGAGCGAGGCGCTGCGCGGCGTCGACCATGTCGTGCATATGGCGGGTCTCGCCCATGCCGGGCCGGGGCTCGACGAGGCGCTCTACCAGCGCATCAACACCCAGGCGACGCTGGAGCTGGCGCAGGCGGCGGTTACGGCGGGGGTGCGCCGCTTCGTCTATCTCTCCTCGATCAAGGCGCTGTCGGGTGCCTTCGACGGGCCTCCGCTGACCGAGGATGCGGCGCCCGCTCCCGACGATGCCTATGGCCGCTCCAAGCTGGCTGCGGAGCAGGGCCTCGCGGCGCTCGCTCTCGACTGGGTCGCCTTGCGCCCGGTGCTGATCTACGGGCCGGGCGTCAAGGCCAATATGGCGGCCCTGCTGAAGCTGGCGAGGCTGCCGCTGCCCCTGCCGCTCGGCGGGCTTCAGGCACCGCGCTCGCTGCTCGCCGTCGAGAACCTCGCTGAGGCCATCCGCTTCGCCCTGACACCGGCTTGCCCGCCCCGGCGGAGCTACATCGTCGCCGATCCGGAGCCGGTCAGCGTCGCCGGGATGCTCACGGCCTTGCGCAGCGGCCTCGGCCGTGGATCCGGCTTGCTGCCGGTGCCGGAAGGCTGGCTGTGGCTGGCGGCGCGGCTGGCGGGGCGGGAGGAGACCTTCCTCAAGCTCGCGGGCAGCCTCGTGGCGCGCCCCGAAGGCCTGCTCAGCGCTGGATGGCGGCCGCCGGTAGAGACCGGGGCGGCGCTGGCGCGGCTGGCGGGCTCTGCTCGCGCCGGCTGAAATCCGGGATCGCCTCGTCGAGCACGGCGTTGGCGGCGGCGCGGTCATTCGCCTTGATGGCTTCGTCCAGTTGCGCGAGCCAGCTCTGGATCTTCGCCCGCCCGGCGAAGCTGGGCTTGGCGGCCATCACCCCGTCGAGGCCGGTCTCGGCCATGGGCTCGTCGCGGGCGAAAAGGATCTCGTTGAGCCGCTCGCCCGGCCGCACGCCGCTGACGACGATCTCGATATCCTCGCCGGGCTCGTAGCCCGCCAGCCGGATCATCCGCTCGGCCAGGTCCATGATCCGCACGGGCTGGCCCATCTTGAGCACATAGACGGCGGCCCGCTCGGAATCGGTATCCTCGGCCCCGGTATGGGACGCTGCCGTCAGCACGAGATCGCAGGCTTCGCGGATTGTCATGAAATAGCGGATCATGTCGGGGCTGGTGACCGTGACTGGCCCGCCGCGCGCGATCTGCGCCTTGAACTTCGGCACGACCGAGCCGGCCGATCCCAGCACATTGCCAAAGCGCACCGCGACCAGGCGCACGCCCGAGGCGGCCGCGACGAACTCGGCATCGCGCGACTGCGCATACATCTCGGCGAAGCGCTTCGTCGCCCCCAGCATCGAGACGGGCTCGATCGCCTTGTCGGTCGAGATCATCACGAAGGTCTTCGCTCCGGCGGCGATCGCCGCGTCGGCGACGTTCACCGAGCCGAAGATATTGGTCTTGATGCCCTCGCTCCAGTCGGCCTCGAGATAGGGCACATGCTTCAGCGCGGCGGCATGGACGACGATGTCGGGTTGGAAACCGGCGAAGAGCGGCATGATGCGCTCGCGGTCGCGGACATCGGCGAGCACGCCGGAGACGACCGTGTCGCGCTCCTGCACGGCGAGCAGCTCGGTGATCTGGAACAGGGCGGGCTCGGAGCTCTCGACCACCAGCAGCTCGGCGGCGCCGAAGGCGGCGCAGCGCAGGCAAATCTCGGAGCCGATCGAGCCGCCGCCGCCGGTGACGATGACGCGCTTGCCTTTCAGGAAGGCGCCGAGGCGCCCACGGTCGATGGTCACCGTCGAGCGCACCAGCAGATCCTCGATCTCCAGCGGCGCGACGTCGGTGTCGCGCGTGCCTTCGCCGGAGGCGTCGATCCGGGAGATCGGCACGGCGAGCCGGCGCGTCTGGCTGAGCCATTTCTCCGGATGGGCCTCGGGCACCAATGCGGAGGGCGTCGCGACGATGCGGCGATAGCCCTCGCCACGGTCCGCCGCCTCGCCCGCGACCGTCCCGATCTCCGAGAGCAGGCCGAGCACCGGCACGCCACGGATCGACTGGCCGAGATCGTCGTGACGCGGCGAGAGGATGCCGGCGGGGCGCAGCCGGCGCATCGTCCCGGCTTCCATGGCCCGGATCACCATCTCGACCTCGACGCCGCGGCCGAGCAGCAGGGCCGGCAGCACCGCCTCGCGCTCGGCATTGGTCCGGCCGCGGGCATATTTGAAGTAGCGATAGGCCAGGCGCGGGCCGCCGAGCAGGGCGATCTGGACCAGCCAGTAGAGCGCGATCGAGATCTTGCCGAAATAGAAGGCGCCGTAGAAATCCGGGGCGACGAGGAGATAATCGACCGCAAGCAGCGTCACCGTCAGGACCGAGACGGCCTTCACGATGTTGGAGAGGTCCGGCAGCGAGGCGAAGCGCCATTTCGAGCGGTAGAGCGAGAAGAACCAGTAGACCAGCCCGGCATAGGCGACGAAGAAGGGCAGGAAGCGCGGCAGATAGCGCAGATGCTCGGTGAGCTGGCGGCCCTCGAAGCGCACGACGAAGACGAGCCAGATCGCCAGCGCCGTCATCACCAGATCGTGCAGGACGATGGCGGACTTCTTCAGGTTCTGTTTGGGCAGGATGGCCATGTCAGCGGGGGTATCCCGCTCCCTCGGCGGCTTGTCAACGCGCGAGCCGGTCTAAAACGGGTCAGCCTCGTGGCGGTCGGGCTTCGAGCCCGCTCAAGACGAAGGAGATCATCTCGTCGGCCGAGGGGCCCGGCAGACATTCGAACTGGTTGATGAGCAGCGGGTGCATGAAGCGGGTCATCGCCGTGCGGATGCAGCCGGTCGCCTGGACCGGGTCGATGTCGCGGAACTCACCATTGGCGATGCCATCCACCACCACGCGGCGCAGCACGGCATCGAAGCGCTCGATATGGGCGATGATCGCGTCCCAGCTTTCCTCCATCGCCGCGCAGACCATCTCCTGCATCCGCACATGGCCGGCGAAGCGAGCGACATTGAGCCGGAACGAGGTCTCCAAGATATCGCGCAACCTGTCAGCGGCCGGCCGGTCCTGACCGGCGATGACGATCATCGCCTCTTCCTGCTCGCGCTTGTAGCGCTCCAGCACCGCCTCGTTGATCGACTTCTTGGAGTCGAAGAAGCGGTAGACATTGGCAGGACTCATCCGCAGGGACTTGGCGATGTCCGCAACGGTCGTCTTCTGGTAGCCGATGTCGCGAAAGAAGCGCTCGGCGGTGTCGACGATGGTCTGCCTGGTATCGCGTTCGGCGTGGGTCACGGCGCGGCCGCTTTGTTTGCTTTCTAGTGTAGGCGGTGAGTATTGATCGCTATGACGAATTTCGTCATTCGTCAACGCTATGGCGAATAAAAGTTTTTCTCCCATGTGGCAACAATCGCGCGCGGCCCAATAAGTTCCGCGCGGCGCGCGGGACGTGCGATTTCGGCGGGATGGATGCTTCTCCTCAACGGGGCAGGAACAGGATCCTCGCTCAAATCGCAGCGTCCCGGTGCCGGCGCGCGATCTCCAGCAAGGCTTCGACATCGAGATGCCCCGCGAGATGGGCGGCGAGATCGTCGAGGGTCTGCTCGATGAGCACGTCGAACCGGACATCCGAGCCTTGCGTGCCGCCGCCGATCGCGCCGAGCCAGGCCGCCCGCATCGCATCCGACGCGAAGGCGCCATGAAGATAGGTGCCGGCGACGCGGCCGTCCGGGCTGGCTGCGCCCTCGGCCCGGCCATCGACCGCGAAGGGCGCGCGCCGGGTGTCGGGGCCTTCGGTCCGGCCGAGATGGATTTCGTAGGCGCGTCCCTGCGCCGCGCTGGCCGCATGGGTGAAGCGGGTCTCGCGCACCGTCTTGGCGGCGTCGAGCACCGTCTCGACATCGAGCAGCCCGAGGCCGGGCGCCTCTCCGGCCGGCCCCTCGATGCCCGACGGGTCGCGGACGACGCGCCCCAGCATCTGGTAGCCGCCGCAGAGCCCGAGCACATGCCCGCCGCGACGGCGATGCGCCAGGATGTCGATGTCCCAGCCTTCGGCGCGCAGCGCGGCGAGGTCCCGCAGCGTCGTCTTGGAACCGGGCAGGATCACCACATCGGCGATCGGCAGGGGCTGTCCCGGTGGCACCAGCACCAGATCGACCTCCGCTTCGAGCTTGAGCGGATCGAGATCGTCGAAATTGGCGATGCCGGGCAGGATGGGCACGGCGATGCGGATGCGGGCACCGGGTTTGCGCTCGGAACGCAGATCGAGGCCGTCCTCAGCCGGCAGCCGGTGCGCCGCCGCGAACCAGGGCACCACGCCGAGGCAGGGCCAGCCGGTGGCTGTGGCGATGGTCTCGACGCCCGGCCGGAACAATTCGACCGCGCCGCGGAAACGATTGACGGCGAAGCCGCGGATCATCGCCCGGTCGGCGGGGTCGAGCACCGCATGGCTGCCGACGAGGCTGGCGATCACGCCGCCGCGGTCGATGTCCCCGATCAGGATGGCAGGCACGTCCGCGGCGCGGGCGAAGCCCAGATTGGCGATGTCGCGGGCGCGCAGATTGGTTTCCGCGGCCGAGCCGGCGCCCTCGACGATGACGAGATCGGCGTCGGCGCAGAGCCGCTCGTAGCTTTGCAGGACCTGCGGCAGGAAATCGCCGCGCCGGGCGAAGTCGCGCGAGGCGAGGCGACCGGCGACGCGGCCCTGCAGGATGATCTGGCTGCCCTGCTCGCCCTCGGGCTTCAGCAGGACCGGGTTCATGTCGGGATGCGGCGCGACCCGCGCGGCCCGCGCCTGCAGCGCCTGCGCCCGGCCGATCTCGCCTTCGGCGGTGGCGGCGGCATTGTTGGACATGTTCTGCGGCTTGAACGGGCGCACCCGCAGCCCGCGATCGGCGAAGAGCCGGCACAAGCCGGCGACGATCAGCGACTTGCCGACATTCGAGCCGGTGCCGAGAATCATGATGGCGGGCGTGCGGGCGCGGTCCATGCGCCTGCTTAGATCATCTGCGAGGGAAAGGGAGAGGCTTTGCGATCAAAGCAGGGCGTTTGCGCCGACGGGCCAGATGTCGCGAGGCCCCTGACATAATTCGCCGGCCTACTGCGGCATCCTGCTGCGCCAAAGGGGCGAAGTCGCAACGGGCGTCCGCCGTAGACCGGCTGAAAGTGAATAGACACTGACCGGTGATGAATGTCAACATTCATCATTCGATATTTTCAGGCGCCGGAACGACGACCCCGAACGGGGATGCACACGTTCCCACGGCATGGTAGAGCCGGGCCCAGCAAAAGCCTGCCGGACGCCGAAATCCCGATGAATCCGATCTTTTCCGCCCTTCAGACCAGTGTCTTCGAGGTCATGTCCCAGCTCGCGCGCGAGACCGGCGCGGTGAATCTCGGGCAGGGCTTTCCGGATGATCCCGGGCCGGAGGATGTCCGGCGCAAGGCGGCCGAGGCGGTGATCGATGGCTGGAATCAGTATCCGCCGATGATGGGCCTGCCGGAACTGCGGCAGGCGGTGGCTGTTCACTACAAGCATTGGCAGGGGCTCGATCTCGATCCCGACAGCGAGATCATGGTGACCTCCGGCGCGACCGAGGCCATCGCCGGGGCGCTGATGGCGCTGGTGACGCCGGGCGACGAGGTCGTGCTGTTCGAGCCGATGTACGACGCCTATGTGCCGCTGGTGCGCCGCGCCGGCGGCATCCCGAAATTCGTGACGCTGACGCCGCCTCATTTCGGCCTGACCGAGGAGGCGCTGGCGAAAGCCTTCTCCCCGAAGACGCGCGTCGTGTTGTTCAACAACCCGCTCAACCCGACGGCGACGATCTTCAGCGAGGCCGATCTCGACCTGCTCGCCGCCTTCTGCAACCGCTATGATGCGATCGCGGTCTGCGACGAGGTCTGGGAGCATGTCGTCTTCGACGGCCACCGCCATGTGCCGGTGCTGGGGCGGCCCGATATGCGCGAGCGCACCGTCAAGATCTCGTCGGCCGGCAAGATCTTCTCGTTGACGGGCTGGAAGGTCGGGCTGGTCATGGCGGCGCCCGCGATCATGCGGGTGCTGGCCAAGGCGCATCAATACATCACCTTCACCACCCCGCCGAACCTGCAGGCCGCGGTCGCCTACGGGCTTGGCAAGGAAGACGGCTATTTCGAAGGGATGCGGGCGGATTTCCAGCGCTCGCGCGACCGCTTCGCCACGGGGCTTCGCGACCTGGGATTCCAGGTGCTGCCGAGCGCGGGCACCTATTTCCTCAATCTCGATATCGCGCCGCTAGGCGAGCGCGACGATGTCGATTTCTGCCGCCGTCTCGTCACGGAGAACGGCGTCGCCGCCATCCCCGTCAGCGCCTTCTATGCGGAGGGGGCGGTGAAGAATGTCGTGCGTTTCTGCTTCGCCAAGCGCGATGCGACGCTCGACGCGGCGCTGGAGCGGCTCGCGGAGCGGAGCCCGCGCGGCTGATTCGGGACTATTCCGAGAGCAGGCGCGTCGCCAGCTCTCCAGCCGCGGCCAGGCGTTGCTGGAGACCCGCGGCTGCGCCGGGGTCGGCCTTGCGCGCGGTTTCCACGGCCTCGACCAGCTGCGCCAGAGCTTTTTGGGCGAGGTCCTTGTCCTTGCCGCGGCGTGCGAGCTGGAGCATGGCCTCGGCCTGGGCCGCGCGCGTCTGAGCCCAGAGCAGCGGCACGGTCTCGCGTCGGCGCTCTTCCAGCGCGGCCGCAAATGTCGCAATGGCCTCCTCGATCACCACCGGTTCGGTGTAGCGTTCGGCCATGGCGCCGAGAACGCTGCCCATCTGGTCTTGAAGTTCGGCCCAGCGCAGCGGCTCCTTTTCGCGGTCGACGGCCGCAGCGACCCGGGTGAGGCTGTTGAAGGCGCGCTCCAGCAGGGCCAGATCGTTGCGGTGGCTGCCGAGCACCGCGCGTGCGCGCGCGATCATGTGCTCGGCCTCGAGCCAGCGCGTCTCGTCGCTGCTGCGGTCCCAGGCGGCAAGCACGGTCGCGAAGGCGGAAATCGCCTCTTCCAGCAGGGCCTCGTCCTGTTGTCTCTTGCCGAGAATGAGCGCGAGCCGGCCGAAGCGGAGCTTCAGCGCGCGCCAGAGCAGCGGAGCTTCGTCGCGCTGGAGATGTTCCAGCGCGCGCCGGCAATGCGCCAGGGCCTCGCTGCGAAGCGACTTCTCATCCGTGACCTGCGCAAGCCCTTCGAGGGCGCCGGCCAGCGCTTCCTCGGCTTCGGCGAAGGCGGTGGTATCTTCCAGGCTGTCCAGCCCTTCGATCTGGCGACGCAGCACTGCCGCGGCGGCGTCATAGCCCTCGCGGCCGCCGAAATCCTCGCTGATGCGGACGAGCGCGCTGGCTTGGTCGAGCGCGGCCCGGCGGCTGTGTTCGATATCGACGAGCCCGATCAGCGCTGAAGCCTCGCCATAGCGCGCCGCTGCTTCGCGGTAGCTTTCCGGCGCGGCGCGCAGGAAGCTGAGTGCTGCGCGGTCGGCCCGGTTTTCGCCGATCCGCACCCGGCTTCCCGCCGACAGGGCGGTGAGGTCGGTGACTTTTCCGATCAGATGGAGTTCGGCCTTCGCCAGAGCCTTGTCGGCTTCGGCGAGCCGGCCGGCGGCGATGGCGGCCGCCGCTTCGGCGCGCAGCCGCCGGATCTCCGCATCGTCGAGCGGCGATGTCAGGCGACGGGCCAAGGCAAGAAAGTCCTGGGCCTTGCGGTCGAGCAGCGTCTCGTTCGGCAAGGCCTTGCCGGCATCGGTGAGCCAGTCGCCGACCATCGCGGCCAGCGCGACCGGCGGCAATCCGTGGCGTCCGGCGACCCGGGCCAGAAGCGGTGTGATCTCGTCCAAACGGCCGATAGCCGCCTCCCGCCAGGGCTACCGCCATGCTCCCGCTGGGCTCATGGCGGCGATGCATGTCCCCGGGCCGGAAGCGGCTTCCGCGGCCGGCCCGGGGGCGTCCAATCTCACTTCGCGGCGATGACCGCGATCTCGACCGTGAACTGCGGCGCGGCGAGCTTGGCCTCGACCGTGGCGCGGCCCGGCGTGGCGCCCGCGACGACCCACTTGTCCCAGACGGCGTTCATCTCGGCGAAGGTCGACATGTCGGCGAGCCAGATATTGACCATCAGCAGCTTCGACTTGTCCGTGCCAGCCTCGGCCAGCAGGCCGTCGATGATGCCGAGGATGTCGGCCGTCTGCTCCGCCACGCTCTTGCCCGCTGCGGCGCCAGCGACCTGGCCGGCCAGATAGACGGTATCGCCGTGCACGACGGCCTTGGACATACGGGGACCGGGCTGGATACGCTGGATGCTCATCGTCAAATCTCCTTGAACGGATAGCTTCGCTGGTAGCCCGGCCGGCCCGGTTTCGCAATTGCCAAGGATGCAGGAGCGCTTTCTTCGCGCGAACCGGCATCCGCCTCGCGCCAAAACGCTTCAGGCGAGGCTCGTCCAGCCTGCCCAGAGCATCGCATAGCGCGCCGCCTTGCCGACCAGCACCAGCAGGATGAAGCGCCCGAGCGGGAAGTTCAGCGTGCCCGCGACGAAGGTCAGCGGGTCGCCGACGATCGGCAGCCAGGCGAAGAGCAGCGAGGGCCAGCCGAAGCGCTCGAACCAGCCCTGTGCCTTGGCGAGGCGGGCCGGGTCGGGCCGCAATCGCACCGGCAGCGCCTCGACGCCGCGCTGTGCGATGAGCCGGCCAAGCCACCAGTTGAGGAGCGAGCCGGCGGTATTCGCCAGGCTCGCCGTCAGGAAGAGTGCGAGCGGATCGACGCTCTTCGCCGCCAGCAGCCCGACGAAGACGGCTTCCGACTGCGCCGGCAGCAGGGTCGCGGCAATGAAGGCCGCGCTCGCCATGCCGGCGAGCGACCAGAAGGCTTCCATCAAGATGCGGAGCCGGAGAGGGCGGGCCGGGGCGGGAACGACATCGCGGCTGGATTCTACAGCCGCCGCAGGGCGACCTGCTGGATGCGGTGGCTCGCGCCTTTGGTCAGGATCAGGCTGGCGCGCTGGCGCGTCGGCAGGATGTTCTCCTGCAGGTTCGGCAGGTTGATGCCGGTCCAGAGCTTCTCGGCGATGGAGAGGGCTTCCTCCTCCGCGATCTCGGCATATTTGCGGAAGAAGGAGCGCGGATCGCGGAAGGCGGTGTGGCGCAGCGTCATGAAGCGGTTGACGTACCAGCGGTGCAGATCGTTCTCGTCGGCGTCGAGATAGACCGAGAAGTCGAAATAATCCGAGACGAAGGGGATCACCGTGCCGTCCTTCGGCATGCGGCTCGGCTGCAGCACGTTCAGCCCCTCGAGGATCAGGATGTCCGGCCGCTCGACCGTCACCGTCTCGCCCGGCACGACGTCGTAGACGAGGTGCGAATAGACCGGCGCCGACACTTGCGGCTTGCCCGCCTTCACATCGGAGAGGAAGCGCAGGATCGCCTGGCCGTCATAGCTCTCCGGGAAGCCCTTGCGCTGCATCAGCCCGCGCCGTTCCAGCTCGGCGTTGGGAAGCAGGAAGCCGTCGGTGGTGACGAGCTCGACCTTCGGCGTATTGGGCCAGCGCGAGAGCAGGGCCTTGAGCACGCGCGCCGTGGTCGACTTGCCGACTGCGACCGAGCCGGCGACCCCGATGATATAGGGCACCTTGGGCTCGGATTCGGCCAGCAGGAAGCGCTGTGTCGCCTTGAACAGCCCCTGCGTCGCCGCGACATAGAGCGAGAGCATGCGCGACAGCGGCAGGTAGATCGCGACAATCTCGTCGAGCGAGATCGGATCGTTGAGCGATTGCAGCTTGGTCAGGTCGTCGACCGAGAGCGTCAGCGGCTGATCGGCGCGCAGATGCGCCCACTCGTCGCGCGAGAAGATGCGATAGGGCGAGACGAGGTCGCGTTCCGGCGGGGTCGAGATGAGGCGCTGGTCCATGACGCGACCCGCAATCCAGGATTCGAGGTTCAAAGGGGGATCATCCTCGCCGGGTCTTCGACGCTACTCAACCGGATCTGGCCGCCTTCTCCGCCAGTCCGGACCGGGCCGTACGGGCTTCAAGCTGGCTCAAGACGTCTTGCAATGCAATATCGCGGCTCTTGAGCACGACCAAAAGATGATACAGCACGTCGGCGCTTTCGGCGATCAGCTCTGCGCGATCGCCCTTCACGGCCGCGATGACGGCCTCGACCGCCTCCTCCCCGAACTTCTTGGCGGCACGCTCAGGACCGGCGGCGATGAGCTTTGCCGTCCAGGATTCCTCGGGCGAGGCGCTGGCGCGTTCGGCGATGCGGGCTTCGAGATCGGCGAGGGTGAAGCCGGTCATGTCAATCGAGCCTCATCCTGAGGCCCGCTTCCGCCATATGCGCCTTGGCCTGACCGATCGTGTAGGTGCCGAAATGGAAGATCGAGGCGGCGAGCACGGCTGAGGCATGGCCTTCGCTGACGCCGGCGACGAGATCGTCGAGGTCGCCGACACCGCCCGAGGCGATCACCGGCACGGAGACCGCATCCGAGATGGCGCGCGTCAGGCCGAGATCATAGCCGGACTTGGTGCCGTCCTTGTCCATCGAGGTCACCAGCAATTCGCCCGCGCCCAGCGAGACGACCTCGCGCGCGAAGGCGACGGCCTCGATGCCGGTGGCGTTGCGCCCGCCATGGGTGAAGATCTCCCAGCGGCCGGGCGAGACCTGCTTGGCGTCGATCGCGACCGTGATGCACTGGGCGCCGAACTTCTCCGCCGCTTCCTTGACGAAGAGCCGGTTGGTGACGGCGGCGGTGTTGATCGAGACCTTGTCGGCGCCGGCCAGCAGCAGCGCGCGGATATCTTCGACCTTGCGCACCCCGCCGCCGACGGTGAGCGGCATGAAGCAGGCTTCAGCCGTGCGCGTCACCACGTCGAACAGGATGCCGCGATCCTCATGGCTTGCGGTGATGTCGAGGAAGCAGAGCTCGTCCGCGCCGGCCGCGTCATAGGCCTTGGCGGCCTCGACGGGATCGCCGGCATCGACCAGGTCGACGAACTTGACGCCCTTGACGACGCGGCCGTCCTTGACGTCGAGGCAGGGAATGATGCGGGTCTTCAAGGTCATCGTCGACAGGGCCCAGGCCGTTGAAAAAAAGCCGCCGGAAACCGGCTCCTCTAAACCATTGCGGCGCCGGTTGACAGTCCGTCGCGCACGTTCCTTGCTTGGCCTGCGGTTTCGACAGCTCCGAGGTCATCCGATCATGCGCCTGTTCTCCCTGCTCCGCCCCGGCCTGCTGCTGCCGGCCTTGTCCTTCGGCCTGACGCTGGCCGGCGCCGTCCACGCGCAGACGCCCGCGAGCCTGCTCGACACCGTGCAGAGCCGAGGCAGCCTGCAAATCTGCACCACCGGCGACTACAAGCCCTTCACCCTGGCCAAGGACGGCAGCTTCGAGGGCATCGACATCGATCTGGCGAAATCGCTCGCTAAGGCGCTCGGCGTCGAGGCCAAGTTCGTCCAGACGAAATGGGCCGATCTGCTGACCGACATGGGCTCGGGCAAATGCGACGTCGCGATGGGCGGCATCTCGGTGACGCTCGACCGGCAGAAGAAGGTGTTCTTCTCCGCGCCCTATCTCGTCAACGGCAAGGCGCCGATCGTGCGCTGCGCCGACAAGGACAAGTTCCAGACGGTCGCGGCCATCGACAAGCCGGAGACGCGCGTCATCGTCAATCCCGGCGGCACCAATGAGCGTTTCGTGCGCGCCAATTTCAAGCAGGCCAAGATCGAGGTCTTCCCCGACAACGTCACGATCTTCGACCAGATCCTCGCCGGCAAGGCCGACCTGATGATCGCCGAATCGATCGAGGTGAAGGTGCAGGAGAAGGCCAAGCCCGGCCTCTGCGCCGTCAATCCGGACGAGCCGCTGCAATATGGCGAGATGGGCTACATGCTCCCGCGCGGCGACGCGACCTTCAAGGCCTTCGTCGACCAGTGGCTGCATCTCGCCAAGGCGACGGGCGAGTTCGCCAAGATCTACGACCAGTTCGTGCGCTGAGGATGTTCGTCGCGCTGCCGGGGCTGGAACCGGCGGCGCGGTGACCGCGCGACCCGGTCGGAGCTGATCGGGCGGGGGCGCGCTCGATGTCCGCCCCGATAGTCATTCTTCATCACTTGTCGATACGGTGGCCGCGCAAGGCGGAAGGCTCCGCCGGCTTTCCGGGGGGAATGCTGCCATGTGCGAGAATTGCGTCGCTCGTCATCCGTTGCCGCGCCCGTCGCGTCGCTCCCTCCTCGGTCTGGGCGCCGCGCTTGCGCTCGCGGGCGGGATGGCCGGCGGCGTCTCGACGGCCTCCGCGCAGACCGCGAGCCCGGCGGATGTGCCGACCGGGGAAGAGGCGTTGAAGCGGCTGATGGCGGGCAATGCCCGCTACGTGGCCAACAAGCCGCGGCATCGGGATTTCTCGGCTGGACGCGCGGCCCGCGCCAGTTCGCAGCATCCCTTCGCCTCGATCGTCGGCTGTGCCGATTCGCGCCTTGCTCCCGAGCTGACCTTCGACCAGAGCGCCGGCGATCTCTTCGTCGTCCGGGTTGCGGGGAATTTCGTCAACGAGGATGGGCTGGCGAGCCTCGAATTCGGCGCGGCCGTCCTGCAGTCGCCCTTGATCCTGGTGCTCGGGCATACGCGCTGCGGCGCGATTTCCGCGACCATCGATGCAGTGAAGAACGGGACGCAATTGCCCGGCCACCTGCCTGCCTTGGTCAATGCGATCCGGCCTGCCGTCGTCGAGGTGCAGAAAGCCGGCGCCGCCGATATGCTGGAAGCGGCGACGGAGGCGAATGTCCGGCTCAATGTCGAGCGGCTGAAGACGGCGGCTCCGATCCTCGCCCAGCGCGTCGCCGAGAAGAAGCTGACGGTCGTCGGCGGCGTCTACGACCTCGCCACCGGCAAGGTGAAGCTGATCTGAGGCTCAGGCGGCCCGGGCCAGCCGGTCGAGTGCTGCCGTCGGATCGATCCGACCGTCATAGAGGGCCCTGCCCGTGATCGCGCCTTCGAGGATCGAGGCGTCATCAGCGCAAAGGCGCTCGATATCGGCCATGGAGGCCAGGCCGCCCGAGGCGATCACCGGGATCGAAACCGCCTTCGCCAGCGCGATCGTGCCGTCCCAGTTGATGCCCTGGAGCATACCGTCGCGGGCGATGTCGGTGTAGACGATCGCGGCCACGCCGGCATCCTCGAAGCGCTTGCCGAGATCGGCCGCCGCCAATGTCGAGGTCTCGGCCCAGCCTTCCACGGCCACGAAGCCGTCGCGCGCGTCGATGCCGACCGCGACCTGGCCCGGAAAGGCCTTCGCCGCCTCGCGCACGAAACCGGGATCGCGCACCGCCGCCGTGCCGATGATGACTCGGGCGATGCCCTTGTCGAGCCAGCCGGCGACCGTCTTCATGTCACGAATGCCGCCGCCGAGCTGCACGGGAAAGGCGACGCGCTTCAGGATGGCTTCGACCGCCGCCGCGTTCATCGGCTTGCCGGCGAAGGCGCCGTCGAGATCGACGACATGCAGCCACTGGAAGCCCTGGGCCTCGAAGGTCGCAGCCTGCGCGGCCGGATCGTCGTTGAAGATCGTGGCCTGCGCCATGTCGCCCTGCTTCAGGCGGACGCAGCGGCCTTCCTTGAGATCGATCGCGGGAAAGAGGATCACGGCTTCCAGCTCAGGAAATTGGCGATGAGCTTGAGGCCGAGCGCCTGGCTCTTCTCGGGGTGGAACTGCGTGCCCGCGACGTTGCCATGCGCAACCATTGCAGTCACCGGGCCGCCATGGTCGGTCAGTGCGACCACGTCCTGCGCCCGTTCCGGCGTCAGGGCATAGGAATGGACGAAATAGGCGTGCAGTCCCTGCGGGCCGGTCTCGATGCCGGCGAGCAGCGGGTGCTCGTTCTGCCGGTGCAGCGTGTTCCAGCCCATATGCGGGATCTTGAGGCTCTCGTCGCGCGGCTTGATCAGGGCGACATCGCCCGGAATCCAGCCGAGCCCCTCGGTTATCGTGTATTCGAGCCCGCGCGAGGCGAGGAGCTGCATGCCGACGCAAATGCCGAGGAAGGGTCGGCCCTTGCCCCGCACCACCTCTTCCAGCGTCTCGACCATGCCGGGAACGGCGTCGAGCCCGCGTCGGCAATCGGCGAAGGCTCCGACGCCCGGCAGCACGATGCGGTCGGCCGCACGCACGACATCGGTGTTGCTGGTGACGTGGATGGTCGAAGGGATGCCGGCCTCGTTGGCGGCCCGCTCGAACGCCTTGGCGGCCGAGTGCAGATTGCCCGAGCCGTAATCGATGATCGCGACGGACTGGCTCATCGTCCCTGCGCCTCCGGGAAGAGGCCGATGATCGGCAGCGCGCCGCTCGGTCGTGCTGCCGTGGCGGGCGTTGCGGTTACGATCCGCGGCGCGACGGGCTCGTCGCCGAGCGCGCGTTCGAAATAGCGGCGCTCGGCCTCGGCCAGTGAGCGCGCCTCGACGACATCCGCCAGGCGCCAGCCCTTGCGGGTGAGCTTGCGGATGACGAGATTGCGCCCCTCGACGCCGAGGAAGAACGCGATCGTCCAGTAGATCAGCCCGAGCGCGGTCGGGTGGAAGCCGAAGCGCGTCTGGAGAAAGAAGATCGCAGCCCAGGCCAACACGAGCAGCAATGTCGCCAGCCAGAGCCGTTGGCCGAGCAGCCAGAGCCCGTGAAGCAGGAACGCGCCCCAGGAGAAGCTGTCGGGAACGAGGCGTGCCCGCTCGACCGCTTCGCTCTCGCCGCCTTCGGCCGAGGGCGGCGTCATCACCGTGTAGAATGCCATCCTCGCCTCCTCAGAGCGCGCCCTTGGTCGAGGGCACGCGGCCGCCTTCGCGCGGATCGACCTCGAGCGCCTGCCTCAGCGCCCGCGCCAGCCCCTTGAAGCAGCTCTCGGCGATATGGTGGGCATTGTCGCCATAGAGCGTCTCGACATGCAGCGTGATGCCGGCATTCATCGCGAAGGCCTGGAAGAATTCGCGCACCAGCTCGGTGTCGAAGGTTCCGATCTTCTGCGCCTTGAACTCGGTGCGGAACACCAGGAACGGCCGGCCGGAGACATCGAGCGCGACGCGGGTCAGCGTCTCGTCCATCGGCAGGTGGACATCGGCATAGCGGCGGATGCCCTTCTTGTCGCCGAGCGCCTGCCTGAGAGCCTCGCCGAGCGCGATACCGGCATCCTCGACCGAATGGTGGTCGTCGATATGGGTGTCGCCCTTCACCTTGACCTTGAGGTCGATCAGCGAATGGCGGGCGAACAGGTCGAGCATATGGTCGAAGAAGCCGACGCCGGTGGCGATCTCGGCCTTGCCGGTCCCGTCGATCGTGAGCGAGACCGCGATATCGGTCTCGTTGGTGCGACGCTTCACTTCGCCCGAACGCATGCTGGCCTCTCAGGGCAGGCTGGAAAACGGCTTCGCTTTAGCAGGGGCAAGCGGGGATGGCCACAGGGGCCCGCATGACGCCGGTTCAAACCACCGTCATGCTCGGGCTTGACCCGAGCATCTCGTGACGGATGAGGCTCCTGCGCTGCGTCCTTCCAGAGATTCTCGGGTCTGCGCTGCGCTTCGCCCGAGAATGACGGCTGGCGTCTCACACCTTTGCCAGCGCCTGCTCCAGATCGGCGATCAGGTCGTCGGCGTGCTCCAGCCCGATCGAGAGACGGATCATGCCGTCGGTGACGCCCATATCGGCCCGGACTTCCGGGCTGAAGCGCTGGTGCGTCGTCGTCGCGGGATGGACGATCAGGCTCTTGGCGTCACCGAGATTGTTCGAGATGCGGATCAGCTTGCAGGCGTTGAGCAGGCGGTAGGCGGCGTCCTTGCCGCCGGGCACCTCGAAGGCGATCAGCGTCGAGGGGCCGCTCATCTGGCGTGCGATGACCGCGGCCTGCGGATGGCTGTCATGGCCGCAGAAGATGACCTTTGAGGGCTTCGCGTGAGCGGCGAGCCAATCCGCGACCTTGGTCGCATTCTCCGCCTGCTTGGCAACGCGCAGCGGCAGCGTCTCCAGCGCCTTCAGCATCACCCAGGCGTTGAAAGGCGAGATCGCCGGGCCGGTCTGGCGCAGGAAGGTCTGGATATCGCCTTCGATCAGCGCCTTCGAGCCGACGATCAGGCCGCCGAGGCAGCGCCCCTGCCCGTCGATATGCTTGGTGGCGGAATAGACGACGAGATCGGCGCCGAGCTCGAGCGGGCGCTGGAAGAGCGGCGTGGCGAAGACGTTGTCGACGACGAGCGTCGCGCCCGCTGCCTTCGCGATCTCGGCGACGGCGGCGATGTCGATGATCTCCAGCGTCGGATTCGACGGACTTTCAAGGAAGAGGACTTTGGTGTTCGGCCGGATCGCCTTGCGCCAGGCCTCGAGATCGGTGCCGTCGACCAGCGTCGACGCGACGCCGTAGCGCGGCAGATGGTCCTCGACGACGTAGCGACAGGAGCCGAAGAGCGCGCGCGCCGCCACGACATGGTCGCCGGCGCGCACCTGCGCCATCACGGCGGCGGTGACCGCGGCCATGCCGGTCGCGGTGGCACGGCAGGCTTCGGCGCCCTCGAAGGCCGCCATGCGGCCTTCCAGCATCGCGACGGTGGGATTGGAGAAGCGGGCATATTGGAAGCCCGGATCCTTGTTCAGGAAGCGCGCCTCGCATTGCTCGGCGCTGTCATAGACATGGCCCTGCGTCAGGAACAGCGCCTCGGAGGTCTCGCCGAACTGCGAGCGCATGGTGCCGGCATGGACCAGACGCGTCTCGGGATGCAGCTTCGCTGCGGCGTTGTCCGATGTCGACATGATCAGCCTCAATCCGTTCTTTATAACGGACAGAGCCAGTAGCAGCTTCCCTTCTGTTCGTAAAGAAGAACAGAAATTCCTTTTCGGGAAACGCGCGGCGCGGCAATCCTTCCGCCGGGTTCAGCTCCTGCGTTCGGCAGGCCGTCCGAGCGGCTTGAGGAAGCCGGCGAGATCCGTCGTGACATGGTGGACATGGCCGGCTTCGACCGCGACCTGCTCCCAGGCCTCGCGGAAGGGGTCGGGCGTCCGCGGCACGATCAGCACGGTCTTCATGCCGAGCGCGCTCGGGACGACGAGATTCTTCTCGATGTCCTCGAACATCGCCGCCCGCCCGGGATCGACGGAGTGCTTGGCCAGGAAATTCTCATAGGTCGCGCGTTCGGGCTTGGGCAGGAAGCCGGCCTGCACGATGTCGAAGATATCCTCGAAATGGTGGAGGATGCCGAGCTTGCCGGCGACGTTCTCGGCATGGCCGCGCGAGCCATTGGTCAGGATCAGCTTGCGGCCGGGCAGAGCGGCGATGGCCTCGCCCAGTTCCGGGTTGGGGTCGAGCAGCGACAGGTCGATCTGGTGGGCGAAGTCGAGGAAGTCGTCGGGATCGACGCCATGCTCCTCCATCAGCCCCTTCAGCGTCGTGCCGTAGCGCTGGTAGTAGTATTTCTGCAGGGCCCGTGACGAAAGGCCGTCGAGGCCGAACAGCTCCGCCAGGAACAGGGTGATGCGCTCGTCGACCTGCGGCCAGACCTTGGCCTCGTGCGAATAGAGCGTGTTGTCGAGGTCGAAGACCCAGTGATCGACATGCGCGAAGCCTTCCGCCGTCAGGGGCGGGGTCGCGACCGGGATGTCAGGAAGTGTTTTCATCGGACTCCGAGATGTGGCGAGCCGGAGTCTGCGCTGCAAGTCCTTGGCCAAGGCTTAATCGCGGGCGCGCTCGACACCCTCCACCCCATCATTCCGGACAAGCCGCGGTAGCGGCGCTGATCCGGAATCCATCATAAGGCTCGGTGCTCTACGATGGATTCCGGGTCTCCGCTGCGCTCCGCCCGGAATGACGGGCTGGAGTCGTGACGTCACCGCCGGATGATCGTGCCGGCGCCGGTGTCGGTGAAGAGCTCGATCAGCGCCGCATGCGGCACCTTGCCGTCGAGGATGACCACGGCCTCGACGCCCTTTTCCAGCGCGTAGATGCAGGTCTCGATCTTCGGGATCATGCCGCCCGAGATCGTGCCGTCCGCGATCAGATGGCGGCATTCCTCGACCGTCAGCTCCGGAATGAGCTGCTTGTCCTTGTTGAGGACGCCGGGCACGTCGGTGAGCAGCAGCAGGCGCTTGGCATTGAGCGCCCCCGCAATGGCGCCGGCGAAGGTATCGGCGTTGACGTTATAGGTCTGCCCGTCGGCGGCGGCGCAGACCGGCGCCAGAACCGGGATCAGCTCGGCCTTCAGCACCGCGTCGAGCACGGTCGTGTTGACCTTCTCGGGCTCGCCGACGAAGCCGAGGTCGAGCACCTCCTCGATCTTGGAATCCGGATCGACGATGGTGCGGGTCACCTTGCGGGCGGTGACCATGTTGCCGTCCTTGCCGCAGAGCCCGATGGCGCGCCCGCCCTCACGGGTGATGTAGCCGACGATCTCCTTGTTGACCGAGCCGGCCAAGACCATCTCGACGACCTCGACCGTGGCCTCGTCGGTGACGCGCAGGCCCTGCCTGAACTCGGACTGGATGCCGAGCTTCTTCAGCATCGCCGCGATCTGCGGCCCGCCGCCATGGCAGACGACGGGCTTCAGGCCGGACTGCTCGAGCAGCACGATGTCCTCGGCGAAATCCTCGGCAGTGGCGGCGTCGCCCATGGCGTTGCCGCCATATTTGATGACGATGACCTCCTGGTCGTAGCGCTGCATATGCGGCAGCGCCTGTACGAGCAGCTCGGCGGATTGCGACGGCGTCAGAAGGGGGTGGTCGGTCATTCGGGCAGGCTCCGCACGGCCGCGAGGAAGGTGCGGCGCGCTTCTACCCGAAGTTTCCCGGCGGCGGAAGGATGCTTGATGTCGTTCAGTCGCGCTTCGCCATCACGGTCGCGACGGCAAGCCCGAGCCAGCCGCCCAGCATGAACCAGCCGCCGATCGGCGCGGCGCGCGGGAACAGCGCCTCGTTGGTGAAGCCGCGGCGCGCCAGATCGGCCGCGAAGAGAGTGGCGCCCAGGATCAAGGCCGACAGCGCGATCCGGGCGAGCGCGTCATGGAGATAGCCGCCCTTGCGGGCAACCGTCGCTCCGAACACGATGGGAGCGTGGAACAGCAGGATCTGCCCGGCGGTCTGGACATTGGCCGTGCCGGTGATGTGCGCGGCGGCGGCGAGCAGCGCCACGCCGGCGACCCCCATCAGGGCGGCGAGGAAGAGGTGAATGCGCGTGGCGGTCATCGGGACTCGCTGTCGTCGGTTCGCTCGGCTGCTGTCATGGCGCATCGGCCGGCAGCGATCCATCGGCTTTGGCTCCGATGCCGCGCGACATGGTGAAGCGCTGCGACCCGTCCGTCAGCTCTGCGCGCGCAAGGTCCTGATGAATTCCGCCAGCGGGTGGATGCTCGGCGTTTCCGGCAGCAGGGGCTCGAGCGCATCGGCAATGGCCGGATAACCCTCCGGCGAGAGCGTCCGCAAGCTGGAGGAGACTTTGTTGTAGCTTGCCGAGCCGCGGCTCGCGATCGAGCGATCGATGACGAATGTCTCCAAAGCCCCGTCCAGCCGTTCGACGAAAAGGGCGAGCGAGCCGCCATCGGCGGCTGCGGCGCTGTCCGAAACGGATGTGAACATCGACCCTCCGACGGCTTCTTCGGCGGAGCTCGACCCGGCCTATGTCCGCTCTGACAGCACGCGCGCGATGGTGGCGCGCAATTCGGGAATGCCGAGCCCCTTTTCGCTCGAGGTCAGCAGCACCTCGGGATAGGCGGCGGGGCGGCGCTTGATCTCGTCATAGGTCGCTTCCGCCATGAACTGCTGCTCGGCGGGCTTCAGCGCATCGCCCTTGGTCAGCACGACCTGATAGGACACGGCGGCCTTGTCGAGCGTCTCAAGCACGGCGCCGTCGACATCCTTGATGCCGTGGCGGGCGTCGATCAGCACATAGACGCGCATTAGGTTCGAGCGTCCGCGCAGATAGTCGTGGATCAGCCGGGTCCAGGCCGCGACCTTCTCCTTGCCGACGGCGGCATAGCCATAGCCGGGCATGTCGACGATGGTCAGCCGCTCGTCATGATCGACCTGGCGGAAGAAGTTGAGCTGCTGCGTCCGGCCCGGCGTATGCGAGGTGCGCGCCAGCGCGTTGCGCCGCGTCAGCGCGTTGATCAGGCTCGATTTGCCGACATTGGAGCGGCCGGCGAAGGCGATCTCCTGCCCCACCATCGGCGGCAGGTCGTCGATCTTGGTCGAGGCCCAGACGAAGTCCCACGGGCCCTCGAAGAGCTTGCGGGCGGATTCGATCTCGTCCGCGGCGAACGGCTTGGTCGTGCTGGATGTCATGGCCCCTGCCTACACGGCCGCGCGCAGCGCGTCGATGTCCGCGCCCTGGATTGCGTCGACGTTGCGGCCGATCTTCGCCGCATCCCAGTCCCACCAGCGGATCGTCAGCAGTTCCGCGACGATCTCGGGCGGAAAGCGCATCTTGACGATTGCTGCGGGATTGCCGGCGACGACCGCATAATCAGGTACGTCCTTCGTCACCTGCGCCCGCGTGCCGATGATCGCGCCGTCCCCGATGGTGACGCCGGGCATGATCACGGCCTCGCGACCGATCCAGACATCGTTGCCGATCACCATGTCGCCGCGACTATTGGGGCCGGGACGCTTCAGCGCCGCGGGATCGCCGAGGCCGAACATCTGGAAGGGGAAGGTCGAGAAGCCGCCGAGCGGATGGTTGGCGCCGTTCATGATGAACTGCGCGGCCTGGGCGATGGCCACGAATTTCCCGATGATCAGCCGGTCGCCGATGAAGTCGAAATGGTAGCGCACGCAGCGGGCGACGAAATGCTCCGGCCCGCGCGAGTCGTCGTAATAGCTGTAGTCGCCGACCGCGATCAGCGGATGGTCGACGATCGCTTTCAGGAAGGCCGTGCCCTTCCAGCCGGGGATGGGGTGGCGCGTGGTCGGATCGGGCAGAGGCATCGCGCGGGCTCGCCGAAAAAGGCGAAGGGCGGGAAACCCGCCCTTCGTTGTCTCACTTCTTGTTGCCGTTGGCGGGCTTTGGCGGTGCGGGCACGGCGGGTGTGGTCGCCGGCTTCTTGCCGAACATGCCCTTGAGGTTGTCGAATAACTCGATCTTCACCCCGTTCTTGCGCATGATGAAGCCCTGCTGGGTCACCGAGAGCAGGTTGTTCCAGCTCCAGTAGATCACCAGGCCGGCCGGGAACGAGCCGAGCAGGAAGGTGAAGAACACCGGCATCCAGGTGAACATCATCTTCTGCACCGGGTCCGGCGGCTCCGGGTTCATCTTCATCTGGATGAACATCGTGATGCCCATGATGATCGGCCACAGGCCGAGATGCAGCATGGCGGGCGGCGTGAACGGCAGGGCGCCGAACAGGTTGAACAGGTTGGTCGGGTCCGGCGCCGCGAGGTCGTGGATCCAGCCGAAGAACGGCGCGTGCCGCATCTCGATGGTGATGAACAGGATCTTGTAGAGCGCGAAGAACACCGGGATCTGCAGCAGCACCGGCCAGCAGCCGGCGACCGGGTTGATCTTCTGCGTCTTGTAGAGCTCCATCAGAGCCTGCTGCTGCTTCATCTTGTCGTCCGCGTAGCGTTCGCGGATCGCCGTCATCTCCGGCTGCATCGCCTTCATCTTCGCCATCGAGGCGTAGGACTTGTTGGCGAGCGGGAAGAACAGCGTCTTGAGCAGCACCGTGACGATCAGGATCGCCACGCCGAAATTGCCGACATGCTTGTAGATCCAGTCGAGCACGACGAAGAGCGGCTTGGTGAAGAAATAGAACCAGCCCCAGTCGATCAGCAGGTCGAAGCGCTTGATCTGCTGGCTTTCCTCATAGCCGTTGATCGCCGCGACCTCCTTGGCGCCGGCGAAGAGCCGGGACTGCGAGGCGGTCGAGGCGCCGGGGGCGACAGTGACGCCTTCGCCGAGGAAATCGGCCTGATAGGTCCGTTCCGTGCCGGTCTGGACCGAGGAGAAGCGGCCTTCATATTTGCGCTGCTGGTCCGGGATGACGGTCGCGGCCCAGTACTTGTCGGTGATGCCGACCCAGCCGCCGACAGCATCCTTCCAGGTCCGGCCGACGGTGCCGGGCGCCAGCGCCGGCTCCTTGTCGAGCTTGTCGTAGGTCCATTCCTGCAGGCCGTTCTGCTCGCCGAGATAGCCGACGAGGCCCTCATGCAGCACGTAATAGCCGAGCGTGTGCGGCTTGCCCTGCCGGACGACCTGTCCGTAGGGAAAGAGGGTGGCTGCCGCCGAGCCCTTGTTCTCGACCTCGTCGCGGATCGTGAAAATGGCGTTGTCGTCGACGCTGAGGATGCGCTTGAAGGTCAGGCCCTGGCCGTTGTCCCAGGAGAGCGTCACCGGCTTGGCCGGGGTCAGCGTCTGGTTGTCGGCCGTCCAGACGGTCTTGGCATTCGGAACGGTGACATTGCTGCCGGGCGCCGCGACCCAGCCGAAATCCGAATAATAGGCGTCGGGGCCGCCGGCCGGCGAGAGCAGGACGATGATCGGGCTCTTGGGGTCGACCGTCTCGTGATAGGCCTTGAGCGAGACGTCGTCGATGCGCCCGCCCGCGAGCGAA
Organism: Allobosea sp. UNC402CLCol; assembly: GCF_000745475.1. Lineage (GTDB taxonomy): Bacteria > Pseudomonadota > Alphaproteobacteria > Rhizobiales > Beijerinckiaceae > Allobosea > Allobosea spartocytisi. Next base: position 237,687 of record NZ_JQJJ01000013.1, on the reverse strand, counting down.
ATCGAACCGGCGATCTTCGGCGTGTCGATCTTGATGCGCGGGCTCGCGGCGAGCGCCTGCTCGCGCGTGCCGGCGATCTGCGTCCCGGCGGCGCCGGGCACCGTGCCGGGAGCGGCCGAGCCGGGGGGCGCTGCGGTCGCGGCGGGATTGGCGGCGCCGGCCGGAGCGGACTGGCTCTGCGTCTGCTGGTTCTGCCGGGCGATCTCCTGCTGCCTGTCCATCTGCGGCTTGGCATAGAAGAACTGCCAGCCAAGCAGGATGACCACGGACAGGACGATCGCGAGAAGCAGATTGCGGTTGTCTTCTTTCATCATGATCGGAAACGGGTCTCGCTCGGGTCCGGCTGGTTCAGGCGGAAGAAACGGAAGACGAAGGCGGCGTGCCGCGCGCAGTGCCTGCACGGCGCCGGTCGGCCTGCGGCTTTTGCGGCCTTGCCCTGTCGATGGCAATAGAAAGATCGGCGACCAGATGCCCGAAATCGGCGCCGAGCACCTCGGCGCGGGCGATAATCACGACGTCGCAGGGGCGGTCGGTCTGTGCGGCGAGCGCTTTTGCCGCAGCTGCGCGCAGGCGGCGGCGGATCCGGTTGCGCTTCACGGCATTGCCGGTCTTGCGCGAGGCGGTGAGGCCGAGGCGCAGGCCGCGGGCCGCTTTGCCGTCCCGTCCATCCTCAGCCGCGGCGTCGCGCACCTGCACGGTGAAGACGGACGAACGAAAACGGCGGCCGTGCTCGGCCGCCGCGAGAAATTCCTTGCGTTGCGTCAGACGGGCGAGGCGCATGGCGGTTGGCCAGTCTTCCGGAACGGGCGCGTGATCGTCACGCGCCGCTGTCGTCAGGCCGACAGGCGCTTGCGGCCATGCGCGCGGCGGGCGGCGATGACCTTGCGGCCACCCTTGGTCGCCATGCGGGCGCGATAGCCGTGGCGGCGCTTGCGAACCAGCTTGCTGGGTTGATAGGTTCTCTTCACGGTCCGTCTCCGGGGGCCTTGGTCAGCGCGACGACTGCGGCTTTCCGGGGAAAGCGTGGCCGATCGAGCCTGTCATGCAATAGGGTTCGGCGCCGCCCTGAGGCTGCGCAGGTCGCGGGCTTATGACGGATGGGCGACACCGAGTCAATGCCGAATGATCCGTGAAACGGCTGTCTGCGAGCTTCGCGGATCATTCAATGGGGTTTGCGCCTCGCGCCCTGCCGGACGCTGAACGCCAGGATCACGATCGAGCCTGCGGTCAGCGCCCCGGCGATCCCGGACGCGGGGCCGTGCAGGCCGAACGCCAGCACGGCGCAGAACGCGACCAGCGCGAGAATGGCGAGCGCGAGCCGCCCGTCATCGACGAACAGCGCGGCAATTTCGCGCAGGATCATGGCGATGGTTTTCATGCCGTCATCTCCACGGAGCGCTTGCGAAAGGCCGCGACGAGGGTGAGCGCGCTGGCAAGCAGCAGCGCCGCCAGCGCGAGGATTGCCAGATCGGCGCCGGGCCAGCTCACGCCGAGGCCCTCGCCCGTCCAATAGATGCCGAAGGCCGAGATCATCACGCCGACCGCGAATTTCAGGGTGTTCTCGGGAACGCGGGCCAGCGGCTTGCGCAGGATGAGGCCGAGCGCCAGCACGAGCGCGCAGGCCGCCAGGGCTCCGAGACTGGCGGGCCAGAGCAGGCCCCGGCCGGCGCCGACGGCCAAGACGATGAAGACGACCTCGATGCCTTCGAGCATCACCGCCTTGAAGGCGGTGAGCCCGGCCAGCCAGTCGCGGCGGCTCGCCGTTCCGCTGTCGCCGGCTTGCAAGGCCCCGGTTTCCTTGGCGAAAGCCGCCTCCTCGTCATGGAGCGCGATGAAGCCGGCGGCCCGCAGGATGGCCTTTCTGAGCCAGCGCAGGCCGAACATCATCAGCAGCACGCCGATGACGAGCTGCAGGGCCTGCAGCGGGATCAGCGTCAGGGCCGGGCCGAGCAGCAATACCAGCAGGGCGAGGGCCCCGAGCGCGCAGCCCGTGCCGATCAGCGCCGGCCGCCAGCCGCGCACGGTGCCGACGGCCAGCACGATGGTGAAGGCCTCGACGACCTCGACCAGCGAGGCGAGGAAGGCGGCGGAGAGAGCCGGGGCAGCCATGGTCCAGGTCACGGGAAACCTCGCGTGAACGATCGAGCTTGCAGGCGACAGCGGCAGCTTTTGCTGTCACGATGGCAGCAGCATCAAACGACTTTGATGCTATCATATTTGTAACGATGGTAACATTCAAGGAGTTCCATGGCGTCGCTCGAATGGTTGCTGCTGACCTACAAGGTTCCGGCCGAGCCGGCGCGCAAGCGCGTCTCGATCTGGCGCAAGCTCAAGGGCATGGGCGCGGTCTATCTGCAGGGCGGCGTCTGCCTGCTGCCCAAGACGGACGACCATCTGCGGCGGCTCAAGATGCTCGAGAACGAGATCGCCGAGGCCGAGGGCGAGGCGCTGCTGCTGGCGACGGTCGGCCTCGACCAGAAGCAGCAGGAGAAGGTCGTCGCGCGCTTCAATGCCGACCGTGACGACGAGTACAAGGAGTTCATCGAGAAATGCCTCGCCTTCGAGGCCGAGATCGACGACGAGACGCGCAACGCGCATTTCACCTTCGCCGAGCTCGAGGAGAACGAGCAGGAGCTGATGAAATTCCGCAACTGGATCGAGAAGATCCGCAAGCTCGATTTCTACGGCGCCCCCCGTGCCGGGGAGGCGGCCGAGCGCCTCCAGCGCTCGGAAGCGATTCTCGACGCCTATGCGCATAACGTCTTCGCGGCGCAGGAGGAAAACCGCCCGCCCGAGGCGGCGAAGCGGTCCTGAGGTCGCGGATCTCTCGCCGGCAGGCTTGCGCTTCGCACGGACATCCCCGATATAGCGCCCGGGAGGTTGGCGAGGGACGTCTCACTCGCCAACCGGGTCAGGTCCGGAAGGAAGCAGCCCTAACGAGACCGAACGGGTCTTCGTCCAGCCTCCCACCTCATGCGAGTCGCGTGTAACCGGGCCTTCTGGCCCGCGGCGGCATTGACCCTCGCCTCCCGATTGGCGAAACCAGTTTTCATGACCGACGAGATCGACGCCGCCACCGCAGACGAGCCGGGCTTCGCCGGCTTCGACCCCGCGCCTGTGCCGGCCGTCGTGGCGCCGACGCCCTATCGCGTGCTGGCCCGCAAATACCGCCCGGCCCATTTCGGCGATTTGATCGGCCAGGATGCGATGGTGCGCACCCTGACCAACGCCTTCGCGGCGGGGCGCATTCCGCAGGCCTGGATGCTGACCGGGGTGCGCGGCGTCGGCAAGACCACGACCGCCCGCATCCTCGCCCGCGCCCTCAACTTCCAGACGGCCGATGGCGGCGGCGCGCCGACCACCGATCTGCGCGAGTTCGGCATCCATTGCCGCGACATCATCGAGGGCCGGCACATCGACGTGATGGAGCTCGATGCCGCCTCGAACAACGGCGTCGAGAATGTCCGCCAGCTCATCGAGGGCATCCAGTACGCGCCGGTCTCCGGCCGCTACAAGGTCTACATCATCGACGAAGTCCATATGATGTCGACGGCCGCCTTCAACGCGCTCCTCAAGACGCTGGAGGAGCCGCCGGCCCACGCGAAATTCATCTTCGCGACCACCGAGATCCGCAAGGTGCCGATCACCGTGCTGTCGCGCTGCCAGCGCTTCGATCTGCGCCGTGTCGAATCCGACGTGCTGGTGAACCACCTCTCCGGCATCTGCCGTACCGAGAGTGTCGAGGCCGAGGATGAGGCGCTTGCCGCCGTCGCCCGCGCCGCCGAGGGCTCGGTGCGCGATTCGCTCTCGATCCTCGACCAGGCCATCGCCCATGCGGCCGGACGAATCACGCTCGACGACATCCGTTCCATGCTCGGCCTCGCCGATCGGGCGCGCGTCATCGATCTGTTCGAGTCGGTGATGAAGGGCGACATCGCCGCTGCGCTCGGCGAATTGCGCGCGCAATACGATGCCGGCGCCGATCCGGTCGTGGTGTTGAACGACCTCGCCGAATTCACCCATCTCGTCACCCGCCTCAAGCTCGTGCCGGACGCCGTCAAGGACGCGACGCTCGCCCAGGCCGAGCGCGTGCGCGGCGGCGACTTCGCCCAGCGCCTCTCGCTGCGCGTGCTCGCCCGCACCTGGCAGATGCTGCTCAAGGGCATTGCCGAGGTGAAGCAGGCCGACCGGCCGGTAATGGCAGCGGAAATGGTCCTGGTGCGCCTCGCCCATGCCGCCGACCTGCCGACGCCGGACGAAGCCTTGAAGATGCTGCGCGACGGCGCGGGCGCCATCCCCGGCGGCAATGGCCAAGGAAACGGCCATGGTGGCGGCGCGCCGCGTCCGCCCTCCGGCGGCGGCAACACCGCGCTGGCCGCGCGCCCGATCCTCGCCAGCGCCAATCCGGCGCCTGTCGCCGCACCGCGCGCCGTTGCGGCCCCGCAGGCGATCGTCGCCTCGATCGAGGATGTGGTGGCGCTGGCCTCCCAGCATCGCGAGATCACCCTGAAGATCGCGCTCGAGCGCGATATCCGCCCGGTGCGCTTCGAGCCCGGCCGCATCGAGTTCTCGCTGGTCGAGGGCGCCTCGCGCACGCTGGCGCAGGATCTCTCGCGCAAGCTCAAGGAATGGACCGGCCAGACCTGGATGGTCGCGGTCGTCAACGCCGAGGGCGGCGCGACGATGCGCGAGCAAGCCATCGCCGCCAAGGATCAGCGCGAGAGCGATGCTGCCGCGCATCCCTCCGTCAAGGCGGTGCTGGAGCGCTTTCCCGGCGCGCGCATCGTCGATGTCCGCGATCCGCGCGCCGTCGAGGCGGCCGAGAATGCCGCAGCGCCGGCCGGCGACGAATACCTGCCCGATGCCGAACCGCTCTTCGACGATGCCGAGCCGGATTTCGACGGCATCGACTTCTGATCACGATCGTTTGCAGTTTCCCGAGGAGGATTTCCGATGCGCGACATGATGGGTCTGATGAAGCAGGCTCAGCAGATGCAGCAGAAGATGGCCGACATGCAGGCCGAGCTCGAGACCATCGAGGTCGAGGGCGCTGCGGGGGGCGGCATGGTCACGGTGACGATGACGGCCAAGGGCGCGCTCAGGAGCGTGAAGATCGACCCCAGCCTGATGGTGCCGGACGAGCGCGAGATCCTGGAGGATTTGATCGTCGCGGCAGCCGGCGATGCCCGCGGCCGCGCCGAGCGCGTCATGCAGGAGCGCATGGCCGAGGTCACCAAGGGCCTGCCGATCCCGCCGGGCATGAAGCTGTTCTGATTTCATATCCGCACGGGTCATCCCGGCCGAAGCGAAACGCGGAGCCGGGATCCATGCCTGAACCGTTCCGGCATGAATCCCGGGTCTCCCTGCGGTCGCCCGGGATGACGCCTCCCTTCTTCTGAGAAGCAGCATGTCCCGCGCCATTGCCGGTCCCGAGATCGAAAGGCTGATCCAGCTTCTGGCCAAGCTGCCGGGGCTTGGGCCGCGCTCGGCCCGGCGCGCGGCGCTGCATCTGGTCAAGAAGCGCGAGCAATTGCTCGGCCCGCTCTCCGAGGCGATGGCGGTGGCGCGCGAACGCATCGTCGTCTGCTCGACCTGCGGCAATGTCGATACCAGGGACCCTTGCGGGCTCTGCAGCGATCCGCGCCGCGACGACAGCCTGATCGTCGTCGTCGCCGATATCTCGGACCTCTGGGCGCTGGAGCGCTCGGGCGCGGTCTCGGGCCGCTATCATGTGCTGGGCGGCGTGCTCTCGGCGCTCGATGGCGTCAGGCCGGAGCATCTCTCACTCGACGCGCTGGTGGCACGCGCCTCCGATCCGGCGGTGAAGGAGGTCATCCTCGCGCTCAACGCCACGGTCGACGGCCAGACCACGGCGCATTTCATCACCGATCTCATGGCGCATCTGCCGGTCAAGGTGACGAAGCTCGCCCATGGCGTGCCGGTCGGCGGCGAGCTCGACTATCTCGACGACGGCACATTGGCCGCCGCCATCCGCCAGCGCACGGGGTTTTGAGCAGATCCGCACCACATGTCATTCCGGATCGGCGCTGCTTCGCCGCTTGTCCGGAATGACGTGTTGGGGACGCTCAGAACTTGTAGGCGATGCTGGCGCGGGCGCTGTGCGTGGTCAGCTCCTGCTCGCCGCTCAGGCCGGGCAGGGCGCCCGAGGTCGCGAAGCGGTTCTTGCCGAAATCGGTGTAGCGGTATTCGGCGCCGAGGATCAGGTTGTCGGTGAAGGCGAAGTTCACGCCGGCGCCGACATTCCAGCCGGTCCGCGTGCTGCTCAGCCGCTCCCCGAAGCCGGCCGGGTCGAAGACGCGGCGTTCGAATTCGCTGAAGGAGGCGCCGCCGGTGGCGTAGATCATCAGCCGGTCGAAGGCGTAGCCGATACGGGCCCGCGCCGAGCCCTGCCAGTTCTGGTCGGTGCGCGCGGCGATGCCGACGCCGTCGAAGCGGCTGCGGCTGTTGAGCGCCTCGATGTCGCCCTCGATGCCGAGCACGACGCTGCCGAACTGGTAGTTGAAGCCGGCATGGGCGCCGCCGAAGGCGGAATCATCGTCGGTCCGGAAGCTCGTCGGCGCGAAGGGGCCGACGGGCCCGCCGATGCGGACGCGGTTGCTGCCCCAGGAATATCCGCCCTGCAGGCCGGCATAGAGGCCGGTCCAGGAATAGAAGGCCGGCAGCTCCGGCGCCGGCGGCAGCGCGACGCCACGCAGATCGGCCGCGCCGGCCGCTCCCGAGAGCAGGATCGCGAGGCTCGTCAGGCCGGCTTTGAGCAGCTTCGTCATCGGGCTTCCGTTGAATCGCAAGCGCCGGCCCATCGAGGGCGGCGCCGGCCGATAACGAAGCATTAAGGTTAACAATCGGCTAAGGCGGCCTTCTCGCCCGCCCTTCAGGGAACAATTGCGGGCCGGGCCTGTTGCCCGCAAGCTGGGCCCGGAGCATTTTCGGCGAAGCGGACGCCGGTTCGCGTGAAGACGATGCGGCAGGACAGAAGACTCTTCGTAACGGAGACCGGACCCCGAGATGGCTTTCCTGAAGCGGATCACCGGCGCGGCGGGCATCGGCGTCGCGCTCGGCTATCTCTCGGGGGTCGTCTCCAGCCGTCGCGTCCGCCGCAGGCGGGAGGCGGCGCGCGGCCGGCTGGCGCGGACACCGCTGCAGATGACCTGGCTCGGCTGGAAGGATGTGCTGCTGCGCTTCGTCGGCAATGTCGGCGACAACCGGCTGACCTCGCTGGCCGGCGCCGTCGCCTTCTTCACCCTGCTCTCGCTGGTGCCGGCGCTCTCGCTGCTGGTCACGATCTATCGCTATTTCACCGACCCGGCGACGATCGCCGGCCAGCTCGACGCGATCACGGCCATGTTTCCGCAAGCCGCGCGCGAGCTCATTCACGAGCAGGCGATGCGGCTTTCGGGCCAGTCCGGCTTTTCGCTCTCGCTGACCTTCGTGATCAGCTTTCTGGTCGCGACCTGGTCGGCCAATGCGGCGGTGAAGGCGATCTTCGACGCGCTCAACATCATCTATCGCGAGCAGGAGAAGCGCAGCTTCCTCAAGCTCAACGCCGTCTCGCTTTTCACCACGGTGAGCGGCATCGTCCTGCTCGCCTCGGTGCTGGTCATCATCGCGAGCTTGCCGGTGGTCACCGCGCTCTTCCCGTTCCATTCCGAGCTGGAGCGGCTGATCCGGCTGGTGCGCTGGCCCATCTTCCTCGTCGTCGCGATTCTCTCGATCGCTTGCCTGTACTGGATCGGTCCGAGCCGCGAGCGCATGCGCTTCGTCTGGGTGATGCCGGGCGCCGTCGCTGCCGCGCTGCTCTGGGCCGCGGCCTCCTATGCCTTCTCCTGGTATGTCAGCACGCTCGGCAACTACACGGCGGCCTATGGTTCGCTCGCGACCGTCGTCGTCTTCATGACCTGGCTCTGGCTCTCGGCGACGATCGTGCTGGCCGGCGCCGAGCTCAACGCCGAGCTGGAACACCAGACCGCGCATGACACCACCGCAGGTCGGGCGAAGCCGCTCGGCGAGCGCGGCGCGACGATGGCCGACCGGGTCGGCCCGCCACGGGCCGGCTGAGGGATGCTCGATCCGGAAACGACCCGCCATGAGGATCTGCGCAGTGGCACCGGCCCCTGGCGCCCGGCCTTGCAGCGCCCGCAGGGGCGCCCGCTCGAGCGTGACATGCGCTGCGACGTCGCCATCGTCGGTGCCGGCATCACCGGCGCCTTCCTCGCCGAGCATCTCACCGCGATCGGGCTCGATGTCGTGGTGATCGATCGGGAACGCGGAGGGTTCGGCAGCACGGCGGCTTCGACGGCGATGCTGCAATGGGAAATCGATCTGTCCTTGCGCGAGCTCGCCGCGCTCTACGGCTTCGAGCGGGCGGCCGAGATCTATCAGTTGAGCTTCAGGGCCGTGGCGGGACTGGGGAGCCTCGTCGAGAAGCTGGCCCTGCCCTGCAGCTTCGCCCGGCGCGATTCGATCTATCTGGCGGCAGGCAATGTCGGGCCGCGCGAGCTGCGCGATGAAGCCACTCTGCGCGAGAGGGCCGGGTTGCCGGGCAGCTTCGTCGAGCATGCGGCGCTGCTGAACGCGTTCGGCTTCGACCGCGCCGCCGCGATCGTATCGCCCGGTTCGGCCGAGGCCGACCCGCTTTGCCTCTGCCATGGTCTGCTCGCGGCGGCGGCGCGGGCCGGTGCGCGCATGATCCGCGACGAAGCCGTTGCTTACGACGATGCCGGCCGGTCGGTGGCGATCTCGCTCTCCGGCGGCGCCACCGTGGAGGCCGCCCATGTCGTGCTCGCGACGGGTTACGTCATGCCCGATTGCGTGAACGACGATCTGCACAGCACCGCCTCGAGCTGGGCGATCGCAACGGTTCCGCAGTCGCCGCAGGCGCTCTGGCCGGGGCCGGCTCTCGTCTGGGAGGCTTCGGAAGATTATTCCTACTGCCGCACGACCCTGGAGGGACGCATCGTCTTCGGTGGAGAGGATGAGGACTTCGCCGATCCCGACCGCCGCGAAAAGCTCGACCCGGCCAAGACCGAGGCCCTTCGCGCCCGCCTTCATGCCTTGCTGCCGCAGGCGCGGCTCGATGTGGACTTTGCCTGGTCCGGCGCCTTCGGGCAGACGGCGGACGGCTTGCCGCTGATCGGGCGCGTGCCCGGCGGGCCACGCCTGTTCGCCGCCTATGGCTATGGCGGCAACGGCATCACCTTCAGCTTCCTCGCTTCGAGGCTGCTCGGCGGATTGCTGCGCGGCGGGGAGGAACGCTGGTTTCGCCATTTTGCCATCGACCGCCCGCGCCCGGCCTGAGATCCGCATTCTCACCGGTCTCGTCATTGCGGTGGTGCAATCCCGCATTTGCCGACCGGAATGGCGACAAATGCGCCGCGAAGGACCATCTTCCCTGGAAGCGTGGCCTGGCCGCGCAAGGAAGGACAACGACATGCTCGCAGTTCAGGACAAGGCGGGAGCGGCCACGCGGCTCGAAGCTCACGACGCACCCTATCACATCGGCGCGGTGACCTTGCGGGCCCGCGATCTGCCGAAGCTCACGGCCTATTATCGCGATGCCATCGGCTTGAAGCTTCTGCGGGAAGCTCCCGGCCTCGCCGAACTCGGCGCTGGCGAAGCCGTTCTGGTCCGCCTGATCGAAGGCGCCGCGCAGCCGACCTCCGCCGCCGGGCTCTTCCATCTCGCGATCCTGCTGCCGTCGCGGCGCGATCTCGCCAACTGGCTGCGCCATGCCGCCACGACCGGCATCCGGCTCGAAGGCGCCTCCGACCATCTCGTCAGCGAAGCGCTCTATCTCTCCGACCCGGAAGGCAACGGCATCGAGATCTATCGCGACCGCCAGCGCCAGGAATGGCCGCGCAAGCCGGGTGGCGGCATCGCCATGGCGACCGAGCGGCTCGATCTCGACCGTTTGCTGGCCGAGGCGGCAACCGGCGCCTATGCCGGCATGCCGGAGGGGACGGGCATGGGGCACATCCATCTGCGCGTCGGCGACACGGCCGCCGCCGAGGCGTTCTATCACGGCCTGCTCGGCTTCGATGTGATGGTGCATTATCCGGGCGCGAGCTTCCTCGCCAGCGGCGGCTACCACCATCACATCGCCGGCAATATCTGGGGCAGCCGTGGCGCCGGCCTTCGCGGCGTCGGCGAGGCCGGGCTCGACCGTTTCGAGATCGTGGCGCGCGACACGGCCGATTTCGCGGCCATGCGGGAGCGCATCATCGCGGCCGGTGGCGAAGAGGCTGACGGGGTGCCGTCCATCGCCGACCCCTGGGGCAATCGGCTCGTGCTGACGCGCTGAGCCGGCTCAGCGCGTCAGGAGATGCGAGCGGCGCGTGCCGCCGTTATCGGGCGTGAAGCCGTTCGCTTCCCAGAAGGCCGCGGCGCGTGGATCGGCCGCCCGCAGCGAAAGCCGCGGCGCCAGCTCCAGCCCCTGCTGGATCAGGGCCGTGGCGAGCACCCGGCCGACACCGGCCGCGCGATGCAGCGGCCGGACATAGACATGCCGCACCCGCAGCAGATCGGGCGCCGGGTCGTAAGGGTCCGGCGTCACCGCGCCGATACCGGCGAGCTCTCCCTCGCGGTAAGCCGCGAAGGCGGCGAAGCGGTCGTCATCGCCGCTATATTGCCCGGACAGCCACTCCGCGCGCAGCCCCTCGATGAAAGCGAAGCTCTCGGCGCTCGCCTCGCTGCGCAGCGCCTCGAACTCGTCCGGCAGGCTTTCCGCCAGCCGGACGATATGGACGCTGCCTTCGCTCACAGACCCTCGAACAGGGCGCTGGAGATGTAGCGCTCGGCGAAGGAGGGGATGATCACGACGATGGTCTTGCCGGCATTCTCCGGCCGCGCCCCGACTTCCAGCGCCGCCGCGACCGCCGCACCCGACGAGATGCCGGCCGGGATGCCCTCGCTCTTGGCGAGCGCGCGGGCCGTCTCGAAGGCCGTCTGGTTGCCGACGGTGACGACCTCGTCGATCACGGCGCGGTCGAGCACGCCGGGCACGAAGCCGGCGCCGATGCCCTGGATCTTGTGCGGGCCGGGCTGGCCGCCGGAGAGGACGGGCGAATCCTCGGGCTCGACCGCGACCATCTTCACGCCCGGCTTGCGCGCCTTGAGCACCTGGCCGACGCCGGTGATGGTGCCGCCGGTGCCGACGCCGGAAATGACGATGTCGACCTGGCCGTTCGTGTCGTTCCAGATCTCCTCGGCCGTCGTCTTGCGGTGGATCTCGGGGTTGTGCGGGTTCTCGAACTGCTGCGGGATGATCGAGCCCGGAATCTCGCTCTTCAGCTCCTCGGCCTTGGCGACGGCGCCGCGCATGCCGCCGGGGCCGGGCGTCAGGACGAGCTCGGCGCCGAGCAAGGCGAGCATCTTGCGCCGCTCCAGCGACATCGTCTCGGGCATGACGAGGATGAGCCGATAACCGCGCGCGGCGGCGACGAAGGCGAGCGCGATGCCGGTATTGCCGGAGGTCGGCTCGATCAGCGTGCCGCCGGGCTTGAGCGCGCCGGAGGCTTCCAGCGCATCGATCATGTTGACGCCGATGCGGTCCTTGACGCTCGAGATCGGGTTGAAGAATTCGAGCTTGGCCAGGATCGTCGCCTTGACGCCGCGCTCGGCCGGAAGCCGGTTCAGCTTGACGAGCGGCGTGTCGCCGATGGTGTCGGTGATCGAGTTGTAGATCCGGCCGCGACCGGGGGCCTTGGCGGGGGGCGTCGAGGATTTCTGCGCTGCTTCAGCCATGGGAGACTCCTTGGGTCGGGCCGTTTTGGGATCGGGCCGTTTGGCCGGTGAAGCTAACGTAATTCACACGTTCTGTCGAAGAAAGAGATAAATCACATCTTTATATTGTGAAATCGGGGTGGGACCTGCCATCCGCGGCCGCCGCCCGGTCCAAAGCGCGCCGGCAGAACTCTTCCACAGTGACCTCCTCCAGTGACGACAGGAAGGCGGCTGAGGCGGCCTCGACCTGGGGCGCGATCACATCGTCGATCAGGGCCGAATGCGGCATCGGGCCGAGCGCATCCTCGCCATCGTCCTCCATCGCGGCGCGCACGATGTCTCCGGCCGTGATCCTGCGGCGCTCGCGTGCCAGCTCGTAGCCGCCGCGCGGGCCGCGCACGCCTTTGAGGATTCCGGCGCGCACCAGCGCCTGCAGCAGCGTCTCGAGATGGCGCGGCGGCAAGGCGTGCCGCGCGGCGAGCAGCTTCGCCGCCACCGGCGAGGGCCGCGCATGCAGTGCGATGTCGACCACCGCGGCGATGGCGAGAAGGCTGCGGCGGGAGAGGAGCATCATGACCGGCCTCCCGGAGCCTCGCCGCCGGCGATGCCCGTCGAGCCGAAGCCGCCGCCGCCTCTTTTCGTGGAAGCCGAGAAGGCTTCGACGACTTCGAAGGTTGGCCGCAGGATGGGCAGGAAGACGAGCTGCGCGATTCTGTCGCCGGGGGTTATTCGAAGTGGCGCGCTCCCCGGCGGCGTTCTCAGCCAGGCGCTGATGAAGATCTGGTTCTGGTAATCCGCGTCGATCGTCCCGACGCTTTGGCCGAGGATGAGGCCCTTCTTGTGGCCCAGCCCAGACCTCGCGAGCAGGAAGGCGGCGACGTTGGGATCGTTCATCTGGATCGCGATGCCCGATGGAATCAGGACCGCGTCGGCTTGCGGCTGAAGATCGAGCGGTTCGTCGATGCAGGCGAAAAGGTCGATGCCGGCCGACATGTCCGTTTGATATGTCGGGAGGCCCCAATCGAAGATCCGGTCGTCGAGGACCATCATCTCGAAGCGGGGGCTGTCGTGCAGTGTGCTCAAGATGACCCCTCGCGTCGCGGACGCCCCGTTCTAGGCCGCATGCAGGGCGCTGTTCAACTCCCATTCCGGCCGCTGCCTGAGCTCCCGACATGCCCGCGCCCGACCCATCTGCAGGCCGGGGAATGGGGCCGCTCAGAAGGCGCCTTGACGGGGCTGCCCTGAATCGGGCTCGTGCCCGAACGAGGAGAGGGGACCGGCCGCGCGCGGCCCGGCCCCGGCGTTCCTCGGGGAGGATATCGATCGATGAAGCGCATCGAAGCGTTGGAAGCGACCATCGGCTCGCCGCGGGACTGGCTGGCGCAGGTTCTGATCCCCGGCTGGATCGAGCGGGCCCTGCAGCCGGGCCGCCCGGGCTTCGTCGAGCATTTCGATCCGGCGCAGGCGAGGCACGATGCCGGCGCGGTCAGGACGACGCTGGTCACGGCCCGGCTGACCTATGTGTTCAGCCATGCGCATCTGCTCGACCCTTCCGGTCCGGCGCTCGCCGCCGCGCAGCACGGTTTTGCGTTCCTGCGTGATCGCTGCCGCGACGGGCAGGGCCGGTTCCGCCATGTCGTCGGCGAGGACGGCACGCCGGTCGACGCCCGCACCGATCTCTACGATCTGGCTTTCGTCCTCTTCGCCATGGCCTGGTTTCATCGGGCGACGCGGGACGGGCAGGCGCTCGCCATCGCGGACGAGGTCATCGGCTTCATCGAGCGCGAGATGTCGCATCCGGAGGGCGGCTTCGCCGAGGACACGCTCGGCACGCTGCCCCGCCGACAGAACCCGCATATGCATCTGCTCGAAGCCTTCCACGCGCTTGCCGAGGCCACGGGCGAGAAGCGCTGGCTCGACCGCGCCGGCGATATCGTCCGACTGGCCCGCGAGCGCATGGTCGACACCGAGACCGGCTCGCTGGGCGAATATTTCACGCAGGACTGGCAACCGGTCCCCGGCGCCGCCGGCGCCTTGCGCGAGCCGGGGCATCATTTCGAATGGACCTGGCTGCTGCTGCATCACTGGCGGCTCACCGGCGATGTGGCGGCGCGCGACCTCGCGGACAGGCTCTACGCCTTCGCCATCCGTCACGGCCTGGATGATGGCGTTGCGGGGCCCGTCGCGGCCTTCGACGGTGTCGACCGGACCGGAAAGCTCGTTGCGCCGACGAAGCTGCTCTGGCCGCAGACCGAGGCGATCAAGGCGTTTCTGGCCCGGATCGAATTGCTCGGCGATGACGACGCGGCCCGGCGCTTCGAACCCCATCTCGACGGTCTGTTCAGCACTTTCGTCGCGCCCGATACGGGGCTCTGGTTCAATCAGGTCACAAGAAGCGGGGCGCCCGCACAGACCGTGATCCCGGTGCGCGTGCTGTATCATCTCGTGCTGGCCCTAGCGGAATGGGACCGTGTGGGCCGCGGAGCTGCGCCGGGTTGACCGGCGCTATGCCCTCGCATCGACGGGCTGGCGGATGAAATGGCCGGGAGCGACCTCCACCAACGCCGTCGGCACCGCCTGCCAGTCGAGCTTGCGGATCGGGCTCGGCAACTCGTCGACCGCGAGTTCACGGCGTAGCGCGCGGCGGCGCGGATCGGGAACGGGGACCGCTGCCAGCAGCTTGCGCGTATAAGGGTGGCGCGGGTCAGAGAACACCGCCTCGCGCGGGCCGATCTCGACGATCTCTCCGAGATACATCACCGCGACACGATGGCTGACGCGTTCGACCACCGCCATGTCGTGCGAGATGAAGAGATAGGCGAGGCCGAGTTCTGCCTGCAGGTCGAGCATCAGGTTCAGCACCTGCGCCTTCACGGAAACGTCGAGCGCCGAGACCGCCTCGTCCGCCACCACGAGCTTGGGCGAGAGCGCCAGCGCCCGGGCGATCGCGATGCGCTGGCGCTGGCCGCCAGAGAATTCATGCGGAAAGCGCACATGCATCTCGGGGGCGAGCCCGACCTTGCGCAGGAGTTCGGCGACGCGCTCGCGTGCTTCGTTTCCCTTGGCGAGCCCGTGCACCAGGATCGGCTCGGCCAAGGCGCTGCCGACGCTCTTGCGTGGATTGAGGCTGGCGAAAGGATCCTGGAAGATCATCTGCATCTCGCGGCGGACATCGCGCAATTCGCTTTTGCCGAGCCCGGTGACGTCGCGCCCGCCGAAGCGGACGGTGCCGAAGGAGGGCTCGACCAGCCGCAGGATCGAGCGCCCCGTCGTCGACTTGCCGCAGCCGGATTCGCCGACCAGCGCCAGCGTCTCGCCGCGCCGCAGGCTGAAACTGACGTCTTCGACCGCATGGACTTGACCCCGCAAGCGGCCGAGCAGGCCGCCGCGGATGCCGAAGCGGGTCGTCAGTCCGGAGACTTCGAGCAAAGGCGGCTCGGTCGCCGCGACCGTGTCGGGCTGCTCGACCGGCTTGCCCTCGACCTTGCCGTTATCGGGGTCGATGCGCGGAAAGCGCAGCGGACGGCCATGGCCGGTCATGTCGCCGAGCTTGGGCACCGCCGCGAGCAGCGCCTTGGTGTAGCCGTGGACAGGATTATTGAAGACCTGTGAGGCCGGCGCGTCCTCCAGCTTCTTACCCTTCCACATCACCACGACGCGGTCGGCGATCTCGGCGACGACGCCCATGTCATGGGTGATGAAGAGCACCGACATCTGCTCCTCGTCCTGCAGCGTCTTGATCAGCTCAAGGATCTGCGCCTGGATCGTCACGTCGAGCGCCGTCGTCGGTTCGTCGGCGATCAGGAGCTTGGGTTTGCAGGCGAGCGCGGTCGCGATCATCACGCGCTGCCGCATGCCGCCGGAGAGCTGGTGCGGGTAATTGTCGAAGCGGCTCTTCGCCGAGGGGATGCGCACCTTGTCGAGCATGCGCAGCGCTTCGGCCTTGGCCGCGCCGGCATCGAGGCCGCGATGGTAGCGCAGCGCCTCGGCGATCTGGAAGCCGACGGTCAGCACCGGGTTCAGGCTCGTCATCGGCTCCTGGAAGATCATCGCGACGTCGTTGCCGCGGACCTTGCGCATCTCCTCCTCGCTGAGCGCGAGCAGGTCGCGGCCCTCCAGCGCGATCCTGCCCTGGATGCGGCCATTGGCCGATGAGACCAGCCGCATGATCGAAAGCGCAGTCACGCTCTTGCCCGAGCCGGATTCGCCGACAATGGCGACGGTCTCGCCGGGGGCTACGTCGAAGCTCAGGTCCTCGACGGCCCAGCGCCATTCCCCGCCGACGCGGAAGGCGGTCTGGAGGTTCTCGACGGAGAGGACGGGGCCGCTCATCGCTCGCCCTTCAGCTTGGGGTCGATGGCGTCGCGCAGGCCATCGCCGAGGACGTTGAGCGCGAAGACGACGACGAGGATCGCGAGCGACGGAGCCAGCACCAGCCAGTAGCTGTCGAGGATGTTCTCGAAACCCTCGCGGATCATGCCGCCCCAGGTCGCGATCGGCGGCTTGACGCCAAGCCCGATGAAGGCGAGCGAGGCTTCCGTGCGGATGGCGTTGGCGAGCCAGAGCGAGGCCATCACCAGGATTTCCGGGAAGATATTGGGCAGGATATGCCCGGCCATGATCCGTGCGTCGGAGAAGGCGAGCGCCCGGCCGGCGCCGATATAGTCGCGCTCCTTGACCGTGATCGTCGGCGCCCGCGCGATCCGGGCGAAGGAGGGGATCGAGGTCAGCGCGATCGCGATGGTGATGTTCTCCACCGAGGGGCCGAGCATCGCCACGAGGATCAGGCCCAGGATCAGCGAGGGGAAGGCGAGGAGGATGTCCATCGCCTGCATCACGACGACGTCGAAGCGGCCGCCATAGTAGCCGGCGAGCAAGCCGATCAGAGAGCCGACGACCATGGCGATCACGGTCGAGGCGATGCCGATCACCAGCGAGATGCGGGCGCCGTAGAGCAGCCGCGAGAGGATATCGCGGCCGAAATAATCGGTGCCGAGATAGAAGTCGTCATGCGGCGGCTGGAGCCGCGACAGGATGTTCTGCTCCAGCGGGTCATGCGGCGCGATGACGGGCGCGAGCACCGCCGCCAGGATCACCGCGACGACGATGGCGAGCCCGACCCAGGAGGTCTTGTTGGCATTGAAGGCGCCGATCGTCGCCTTCAGCCAGCGCAGGCGCGGCGGGGCGACGGGGGCGGCATCATGGACGGAGGTGCTCATGACAGCTTCACCCGGGGGTCGACGAGGGCGTAGGTGATGTCGGTCGCGATGTTCACGAGCACGACGATCAGCGTGTAGATCACCATCATGCCCTGCAGCATGGTGTAGTCGCGCTGGTTCAGCGCACCGACGATCAGCTTGCCGAGGCCCGGCCGGTTGAAGACGATCTCGGTCAGCACCGAATTGCCGATGAGGATGCCGAGATAGAGCCCGACGATGGTGATGATCGGGATCAGCGCGTTGCGCAGCGCATGCCGCCAGATCACTACCCGCCAAGGCACGCCCTTGGCGCGGGCACTGCGAACGTAATCCTCCTGCATCACCTCCAGCATGGCCGAGCGGGCGACGCGGGTGATGTAGGCCGCCATGATCAATCCGAGATTGAGCGCCGGCAGCGCCATCGACTGGAACCACGCCGAGAACGAGCCGCTGCCGGCCGAGATCACCGGGAACCAGCGCAGCATGATCGCAAAGACGATCAGCAGGATGATCGCCGAGACGAAGGGCGGGAAGGAAAGCCCGAGCAGCGAGGCGATGCGGGTGACATAGTCCGGCATGCGGTTGCGGTTGACGGCGGCCCAGACGCCGAGCGGCACGCCAATGACGATGCCGATCGCCAGCGAGACGATAGTGAGTTCGATCGTCCAAGGCAGGACGGCGAGCACCTCCTGGATCACCGGCCGGCCGGTGACGAGCGACACGCCCCAATCGCCGCGCACCGCGCCGGCGAGGAAGCTGACATACTGCTCGCCCATCGAGGCATCGAGGCCGAGCCGCGTGCGCATCGCGGCGATGGCCGTGGCGTCGGCCTGGTCGCCGAGGATCACCTGCGCGGGATCGCCGGGCACGATGCGCACGACGACGAAGACCAGCGACAGCACCGCCCACAATGTGACGATGGCGAAGCCGAGGCGTTTGACGAGGAAGGCGCTCATGATGCCGCCGGGTTGGAGGAGGGAGCTGCAGCGTGCCGCCTGGGTCGGGCCGTCATGCCCGGGCCTGACCCGGGCACCTCTCGCGGAAGCTACGCGTCATTGCGAGGAGGCGAAGCCGACGAAGCAATCCAAGGGGGCGTGGAGCTCTACGTCTCCTGGATTGCTTCGCTGTGCTCGCAATGACGGGTGTCGGATTAACTCACTTCGTGAAGTGCGTCGTCTCCAGCACCGGCGGGCCGAGATTGAGCGAGGCCTTGAGCTCGTAGCCGAGGTCGAGGCTGTCCTTGTAGGCCCAGAGCTGCATCATCTCGTTGACGGGAATCGCGCAGACCTCGGCGATGATCTTCTCCTGCGCCGTCTTCCACAAAGCGAGCTGCTTGGCCTTGTCGGTCTCGGAGCGCGCCGCGTCGATCTCGGCATCGGCCACCTTGCAATGCGAGAAGTTCGTCACCGCCGTCGGCGTCTTCACGATCGCCCGCGAATGGAAGAACTGCGAGAGATAGACATCGGCCACCGGGAAGCGCGCCGCCTGGAAATGCAC
Organism: Allobosea sp. UNC402CLCol; assembly: GCF_000745475.1. Lineage (GTDB taxonomy): Bacteria > Pseudomonadota > Alphaproteobacteria > Rhizobiales > Beijerinckiaceae > Allobosea > Allobosea spartocytisi. Next base: position 219,253 of record NZ_JQJJ01000013.1, on the reverse strand, counting down.
GATCTGCGAGAGATCCTGCCGGATCTGCTGGTGGAAGGTCGCGTGCTCCACCGGCTGGATCTCCAGCGTGATGCCGGCGCGCTTCAGCAGGGCCTGCACCGCTTCGGTGAAGCTGAGCATCGAGGGCAGAGTGGTGTTGATCGCCTTGATGGTGATGCCGTTCGGAAAGCCGGCCTCGGTCAGCAGTGCCTTCGCCTTGGCGAGATCGTAGGGCGGGAGCGGCGCCTTCTCGTCGGTACCGAGATAGCCGGAGGGCACGACCGAGACGGCCGGGCGCGAGATGTTCTTGCCGCGGAACTGCCAGATCGCATTGCGGTCGATGGCATAGGCGATGGCCTGCCGGACCTTGAGGTTGTCGAGCGGCGGCTGGCTCTGATTGAGGTGCAGCACCGACATTTCCGCCGGTCCCATGGCCACGACCTTGACGCCGGGAATGGCGTTCATGCGGTCGACCCAGGCCTGCTCCTGCCGGCCCAGCATCATGTCGAGCTCGCCGGACTGGAAGGCGAGATCGCGGGAGGAATCCGAGGGGATGAAGCGGTAGAGGATCTCGGTCAGCTTCGGCTTGCCGCGGAAATAGTTCGGGTTGGCGACGAGCTTGGCATATTGCTGCGGCACATATTCCTGGAACATGAACGGGCCGGTGCCGACCGGCTTCTTGGCGAAGCCCTCTTTGCCCAGCTCTTCGGCGGCCTTCTTACAGACCATGTTGCCGCCATGGTAGTTCATGACGATGCCGAGCAGGCTCGGGATCGGCTCCTTCAGCGCGATCTTGACGGTGTACTTGTCCGGAGCCTCGATCGACTGCACCGCGCTGTAGTCCGACGAGAAGGCGGAGCTGTCCTTTGAGGAAGCGCGCTTCAGCGAATAGACCGCGTCCTCCGCGGTGAACTCGCCATAGCCGTGGTGGCACTGCACGCCCTGGCGCAGCTTGAAGGTCCATTCCTTGCCGTCGGTGGACGAGGTCCAGCTCTCGGCGAGATCGGGCTCCATGAATTCGGGCGAAAGCTCGCCGGGCTTGATGCGGACGAGCCCGTTGAACATCCATTGCAGCATCGCCTTGCCGGGCGTGCCGGAATTCAGGTGCGGGTCGAGCACGCCGGCGTCGGAGCTTTGCATGCCGACGGTGAGCACGGTCTTCTGCGCGAGGGCCGGGCTGGCCATCAGCGCGCCGGCCAACGCGGCGGCGAGGATCGAGACGGGTCTCTTCATGATTTTCCCCTGCTTTTGTCGTTGAATACGGGTCTTCGTGATCCGGCATCGGCCTGTCCGGGGGAGCTATCTCCACCCCGGTTCCGGCCCGAGCCGCTTAAAGCGTGTCCTCCAGCCTGCAGTTGACGAGCAATTCCGCGACGGTCGCATTGTTGGGCAGTGCCAGCACGGTGGCAACCAGTTCGGCGAGATCGGCCGGCTGGGTCATCGCCTCTGGCGGCAACGCTGTGCTCGACGCGGTCATGTCGGTGCGCACGAAGGAGGGGCAGAGCGCCGTCGCGCGCACGCCCTTGTCCCAGGCGATGCGCCGCGCCGCATGGTTGAGCGCGATCATCGCATGCTTGGTCATGTTGTAGGCGACATGGTCGTTGCGCACCCGCTTGCCCGAGAGCGAGGCGACATTGACGATTCGCCCGGCGCCGCAGGCTTCGAGATGCGGCAGGGCGCAGTGGATCAGATTGAGCGGCCCCTTGCAGTTCGCCGCCCAGATCGCGTCGAGCGTGGCTTCGTCAGGCGCGCGCAGGGTCATGGCGCTGTGCATGCCGGCATTGTTGACGAGCCCGTCGATCCTGCCGAAGCGCTCGGCCGCGGCATCGACCCAGGCGCGATGGCTCGCCCAGTCGCCGGCATCGTAACGGGCGACATGGACCCGCGACGGGTCCCAATCGGCGCTCATCGCCCGCAGCGAAGCGAGATCGCGCCCGCCCAGGCTGAGGCTGTAGCCTTCCCCATGCAGAAGCTCGGCGACAGCGCGGCCGATGCCGCGATTGGCACCGGAGATCAGGATGACGCGTCCATCGGGGGGTAGCATGGCGGGGCGATGTCCTATCCGTGCAAGGTGAGTTCGGCGGCCGGTCGGGTGCCCTCGGCGAAGCGGTTCAGCCGGAAGGGCGAAAGATCGAAGCGCGGTCGCCGTCCCAGGGCGAGGTCGGCCAGGATCTCGCCGGTGACGGGGCCGATGCCGAAGCCATGCCCGGAAAATCCTGCGGCGACGACGAGCCCGTCGATTCCGGTCTCGGCATCGATCGCGGGCAGGGCGTCCGGCGTCAGATCGATCAATCCGCCCCAGAGCCGGGCGATGCCGGCATCAGCCAGCGCCGGCAGGACCAGCGTCGTGCGCGCGATCAACGCTGCGACATCGCGGCTGCGCGGGGCGAGCAGCGCCTCCGTCCAGCCGCGTGGATCATGCGGCCAATCGCCGATGCCGGTGGTGACGCGCAGGCGCCCGTCGATCTCCTGCCGCCCGGCTGCATCGGCATTGGCGACGCCGAAGACCGGCGCGAGCAGCGGCGGCAGCGGCACGCTCTGCATGACGCAGACCAGCCTGATGGTCAGCGGCAGGGAGAGGCCGAGCGGCGCCAGCAGTTCGGGGGAATGGATGCCGGTCGCCAGGATGACGCGGTCGGCCGCGATGGTTTCGCCGCTCGACGTCTCGACCCCGGTGATCCGCTCGCCCGAGCGGACCAAGGCGCGAACCGGCACACCTTCGCGGATCACGGCGCCATGCCGGCGGGCAGCCTCGGCATAGGCTCGCACGGCGGGCACCGGATCGGCATGGCCGTCGCCGGGGCAGAAGGAGGCGGCGAGGATGCCGGGCCCGATCGCCGGGGCCATGGCCCGGATCGCCGCATTGTCCGGCAGGTATTCGATGGCGAGGCCGAGCTTGCTCTGCTGCGCGACCAACTCGCGGATGACGGCGACTTCCGCTTCTGTCCGCGCCAGCCGCAGATTGCCGTGGCGGCGATAGCCGGTCGGTGCGCCGAGTTCTTCGTCGAGCCCGCCCCAGCGCTCGACGGCCGCCTTCGCCAGCGGCAATTCTGCGGGATCGCGCCCTGATTGGCGGACGCCGCCGAGCGTCCAGCCCGACGCCATCGCCGCGAGATTGCGCGCCTCAAACAGCGTCACGGAATGGCCGGCCCGCGCGATCTCATAGGCGGCCGAAACGCCGCTGATTCCGCCTCCGACGATGAGGACGTCCGGCATGGTGGCGTGGTCCTCAGGAGAGGTCGACGCTGATGCGCTGTTCGGGCTTGTCCGGATCGCGCCGCTTATAGGCCGTCACCTCGAACTCGACCTTGAGCTCGGGCTGGCCGAGCGGCGTGCAGGTCGTGGTGTTGGCGGGGTCGATGCCCCTGAACTTGCGGCCGACGACCGCGTTGACCGCCTCCATATCGGCGATATCCGGTACGAAGACCTTGACCGCGACGACATCCTTCAACGATGCGCCGACGGCGGCGAGCGCGCCCTCGATATTGCGGAAGGCCTGCTCGGCCTGGCCCCCGGCGTCGGAGGCGATGGCACGGGTCTTGTAGTTCCGTCCGGCGGTGTTCGAGACGAAGATCATGTCCCCGGCGACGACGACGCGCGAATAGCTGTTCAGCGTCTCGTATTTGCTGCCGGATTTGACTTTGACGATCTCGCTCATGGCAGTCTCCGGAGGCGCGGCCTGCGTTGCCGGGCGTCCCGACCGGCAGCATCCCCTTGCGGGAATTGGTGTATACCATTCGAGTTGTTTTGGGCTGTCAAGGATGGGGATGCCCGGCGAGAGCGATGCCATGGAAGTGGCTGGCGTGGAACGATCTTCCTGACAATAGGTCGACCGCGCAAAAAAGATACCGGGATACGCTGCTTGCGGGAGTGATCCAGGCTGTTCGCGCCCTGCGTGTCTTATGCCTTGTCGCGTCTTTCGGCGCCGGGTCGAGTCACATTGACAAGCTGGTATATACCAAATCATTCTGCGCTTTCGGCTGATCAAGCCGCCAGAACAGAGAGGGGTATGCGATGGTCTCGATCTCCCGCCGCAATCTGCTCGCCGCCGGTGTCGCCTTGCCTCTTCTGGGATTGCGAGCCCATGCCCAGGCTGCCGGCAAGGTGCTGCGCTTCGGCCTGTCGAGCTTTCCGCCCAGTCTGCAGCCCTGGCTCCATACCGGTACGGCGGCGCTGACCGTCAAGCTGCTGATCTTCCGCGGCCTGACCGGCTTCGACGAGAAGGGGGAGGTCAGGCCGGAGCTCGCCGAAAGCTGGGAGCGCGAGGGCGAGACCGGCTGGGTCTTCAAGCTGCGCCAGGCGAGCTTCCAGAACGGCAAGCCGGTCACCTCCGAGGATGTGAAATGGACGCTGGAGCAGATCGCGGCGCCTAATTCGACGGCCTTCATGAAGGCCGAGTTCGGCGGCGTCGAGCGCATCGAGACGCCCGATGCCCGCACCGTCCGCATCGTCATGAAGCAGCCGACCGTGACGCTGCCGATCTGGCTCGCCAGCCCCCATGTGCCGATCATCGCCAAGGATTCGATCGAGGGGCGTGCGGGTCTCGGCGTCGGCGCGGGGCCCTTCATGATCAAGGCACAGGAGCGTGGCGCTTCGATCGAGGTCGTGAAGTTCGACAAATACTACAAGCCGGGCCAGCCGAAGCTCGATGGCATCAAGCTCGTCGCCTATGCCGACGAGAACCTGCGCGTCGCGGCGCTGCAGGCGGGCGATATCGACCTCATCGAATATGTGCCCTGGCAGTCCATGGGGACGATCGAGAAGGATCCGCGCCTGCGGCTCGTTGCCGTCGACGGTCCTTTCATGGGGCTGAACTTCAACGGCGGCGCCGGCCCGTTCAAGGATGTGCGGTTGCGCCAGGCGGTCGCCCATGCCATCCGCCGCGAGGATATCGTCCAGGCCGCCTTTTTCGGCCGGGGCAGCAAGCTCGAGGGCATTCCGATCCCGTCGAGCAGCCCCTATTTCGACAAGGCCCGCTCAGAATACTGGAACTACGACCCGACCAAGGCGAAGAGGCTGATGGCCGAGGCCGGGGTGCCGAACGGCTTTTCCTGCACGCTGCTCTCGACGGCGCAATATGGCATGCACAAATCGACGGCCGAGGTCGTGCAGGCCAATCTCGCCGAGATCGGCATTCAGGCAAACCTCAATCTGCCCGATTGGGCGGCGCGCGTCGATCTGGCGGGCAAGGGCCGCTATGATTTCATGGTGCAGGGCACGACGGCTGACAACAACGATCCCGATGGGCTCGCGCCACTGATCGACGGTGACCTGCCGGCCAACATGGCGCGGAGCTGGCAGATCCCGACCCCCGAGATCCACGCTCTCTTCGCCAAGGGACGCGCCGAGTTCGATCCCGCCAAGCGCAAGGCGATCTATGCCGAGCTGGAGAAGTCCGCCCTGGAACAGGCGCCGCTCGTCGGCCTCGCCTGGCGCTCGCAGGGCTATGCGATGGTGAAGGGCCTCAGCGGCTTCAAATGCTATCCCGGCGGAACGAATTTCTTCTCCGCCTATTCGCTCGACGAGGCCGCGCTGGCGTGAAGCGCTGCGGCGCACCGCATTTCAATGGAAACACGCCGTCGTTCCGGGCTTGACCCGAAATCCATCGTAGCGCGCTTCGTTCTACGATGGATTCCGGATCGGCGCCGCTGACGCGGCTTGTCCGGAATGACGCCGCGTCCCCAGCGCCCTTCGCTCACCCCACCCGCGTCGTCCGCTCCAGCCGTGAAAACCGCTCCAGCCGGAAGGGTTTCGGATCGATCATCGGCGTGCGGTCGCTGACCAGGTCGGCGGTGAGCCGGCCCGCGCCGGGGCCGATGCCGAAGCCATGGCCCGAAAAGCCGCTGGCGATGAAGAAGCCGGGTAGCCGCGGCACCTCGCCGATCACCGGCACGCCATCGGGCGTCGCGTCGATCAGCCCGCCCCAGCTCTCCTTCACCTTCAGGCCGGCGAAGGCGGGGAAAGCGGCGGTCAGGTTGCGTTGCGCCTCCTGCAGAATGGCTTCGGAGGGTTTGGGATCGAGGATGCGCATGCGCTCGAAGGGCGTTTCCGCGTCGAGCGACCAGCGCCGCGGCGTGCGGGCTTCGTCGGGGAAACGATGGCCGAGACTGAGCCGCAATTCATGGCGCTGCTTGACCAGCGAGGGCAGGAAATCGAAGAGCAGCCGGAAGCTGTCCGGCACGATCTCGGCCACGCTCGCGCCGCGATGGGCGATGGTGTAGCCGCCGTCTTGCCGTTTGCGGAAGGCGAAATCGGAGGCGCCGACGGCGTGGACGGGGGGACCGTCCAGAGGCTCGGTCCGGAACACCGAACCCAGGATCTTGAGAGCGGGCAGGTCGATGCCGAGATTGCCGAGGAAGAGCCGCGACCAGGCGCCGCCGGCCAGCACGACGCGCTGGCAGGCGATCGGGCCGCGCTCGGTGACGACCCCACTGACGCGGCCCGCCGCCGTCTCGATGCCGCGCACCGCGCAGCGTGTCAGCACGGTGCCGCCATGGCGGCGCAGCGCCCGGGCCATGGCCGGAACGGCCTTCTGCGGCTCGGCCCGCGCATCGCTCGGGGTGAACAGCGCTCCGGCGAAGGCGCGCTTGCCGCCCGGCAGCACGGCGTCGATCTCGCGCGTGCTGAGCAGGCGCGAGTCGAGCTGATAGGATTTGGCGTGGTCGAGCCAGGCTTCGTGCTCGGCGAGCTTGGCGGGCGTGTCGGCGACATAGACGATGCCGGAGCGGGTGAAGCCGGTATCGCCCCCGACCAGCCGGTCCATCTCCGACCAGAGCCGCATGCTTTCAAGGCCGAGCGGGATCTCGCCGGGGTCGCGCCCCATGATGCGCACCCAGCCCCAGTTGCGGCCGGATTGCTCGTGGCCGACCTCGCCCTTCTCGCAGACGGTGACCGAGATGCCCTCGCGCGCCAGGAAGAGCGCGGTGGTGATGCCGATGATGCCGCCGCCGATGACGACGACGTCGCTGGCGGCGGGGAGGGACGGGTCCGGCTCTATGGTCTCGATGGTGATGCCCATCACGAAGGCTCCGGCGGCAGGAAGGAGGAGGCGCCTTGACCGGCCGTCCGCGGCCGGACCGGGGCTGCGATCACGTCTGCGCGGATGGCGCCGCGCTGCGAAAGACGACGTGGTGGGGGTGGTTGATGGACCGCATATATTCGATCGGCCGGCCGTCGCCGTCGCGCGCCACGATCCGCAGCACGAGCGTCGGCGAGCCCGGCGCCAGCGCGAGAAGCTGGGCTTCCCGCTCGGTTGCCGTCCCGACGCTGATCTCGCGGTCGCGGATGCTGATCTCGATGCCGTAGCGCTGCCGCAGCAGCTCGTAGAGCGATTGGCCGCCGAGCAGATCCTCGGCCGTGAGGCCCGGGACGCGTTGCGCCGGCAGATAGCTCGTCTCGATGCAGAAGGCCTCGTCGTTCACGCTGCGCAGGCGGCGCGCCATGATGAGCTCGCTGCCCGGCGGCACCTCGAGACGCCGGGCGACGCTCTCGCTCGCGCCTTCCTCGCCGAAATGCAGCAATTTGCTGCCGGGCTCGCCGCCGGCATTGCGGATGATGCGGGTGATGCCCAGCGAGGCCGGCGCATCGATCGGCCGCGACACCTGGACCAGCGGGATGCGCGTGCCGCTGGTGCCGTTGCGCTCCAGCACGTTGCGCTCGACCAGCCGGTCGATCGCCTTGCGCACCGTCATGCGGTTGATGCCGAGCGTGTCGGCGAGCGTCCGTTCCGAGGGAATCCGGTCGCCGGGCCCGTAATCCGGCCCGCCAATGAGGTCGAGGATATAGTCCTGGGCCTCGACATAGATCGGTTTCACCCGCTTCAGCGGCTTGGACATGCCCTGCATCTCTATGCGTTGCGTCTCTCTCGGCGACCGTGGGCCCCGTCGACGGCAGCCGAGGCCGCTTCCTTCGTGTTTAAGGCGAAAAACCTGCGGATGGCTACTGTCCGAAGGGCGCGTGCACCGAAACTGGAATAGGCTTGACAGTCATTGGTATATGGAATTGGTGTATACCAATTCCATCGCCCTTTGAAAGCCCGTCCGGAGCCTTCCATGTCCATCGCCTTCGACCGCGGCGCAATCCTGTCCGGGCTGGAGCCGACGCGCGCGGCGCTACCGGCGGCTTTCGCGCTCGGACAGGAGCTCGCTCCGCAGATCGACCGCGTCTACATGGTCGCCTGCGGCTCGGCGAACCGGGCGATGCTCGGCATCCAATACTGGCTCGAGCGCTCTTCGCCGGGCATCGAGATCAGGCGCTATTTTCCGGCCGAGTTCATGGCGATCGACCCGCCGCGCTTGAACGAGCGCACGCTGGTCGTGCTCGCCTCGAAATCCGGCACGACGCCGGAGACGGTCGCCGCCGCGCATTTTCTCAAGGACAGGCCCTGCCAGGTCGTCGCCTTCAGCCAATATGGCGAGAAACCGCTGGCGCAGGCCGTGCCGCGGCATTTCCTCGTCGGCGACACCAGCGAATCCTTCGCGGCGATGTTCATGCTGATGCAGGCGCTGATCGGCGGGCTGATGGCGGCCAAGGAAGGCTGGCCGCTCGGCGCGAAACTGTTGGCCTCGCTCGACGCGCTCCCCGCGGCGATGTGCGATGCGGCCGAGCAGAACGAGGCCCGCGCAGCCGCCGATGCCGCCACCTATGCGGGCGACGATCGCATCTACCATGTCGCCTCGGGGCCGGGCTTCACCACGGCCTATGTCTTCGGCGTCTGCATCCTCATGGAGATGCTCTGGTTGCACAGCTACCCGATCGAGGCGGCCGAGTTCTTCCACGGCCCCTTCGAGATCGTCGACAAGCAGACGCCGCTGATCCTGATCACCGGCGAGGATCCGAGCCGGCCCCTGATGGAGCGGGTCGTGAAGTTCTGCGACACCTATGCCGGGCGCGTGATGAACTACGATTCCCACGCTTTCGCGATGGTGGGTGTCGACCCGGACATCCGCCCGATCGTCGCACCCTACATCCTCCAGGCGGCACTCAAACGCTTCTCGGCGCATCTCTCGGTGCTGCGGAACCAGCCCCTGACCACCCGCCGCTACATGTGGAAGGTGGCATACTGATCCGGGGGAGTTGCCGCGATGGCGCAGAGGCTTCTGGGACTGGGCGACAACACCGTCGACACCTATGTCGATCGCGGCCTCCAGTTCCCCGGCGGCAACGCGGTCAACGTTGCGGTGCAGGCAAGGCGGCTCGGGGCCGAGACGGGTTATCTCGGCTGCATCGGTTCGGACGAGGCCGGCATGCTTCTGAGCGACGCGCTGAGGCGGGAAGGCGTCGATGCCACGCGCTGCCGGATCAGGCTTGGCCCGAACGCCCGCGCCTTCATCGGCCATGACGGGCAGGACCGGCGCTTCCTGCGTTCCGAGCGTGGCGTGCGCGGCGAATGGGGAACGTTCGACGCCGAGGACCGCGCCTATATCGCCGGCTTCGACCTCGTCCATTCCAGCATCTACAGCGAGCTCGGCGACGCCTTGCCGGTCGTCCGCGGCGCGGCCCGGCGCCTGTCCTACGATTTTTCCGAGCGCTGGACCGACGCGAACCTCGCCGCGACGCTGCCGGCCGTCGATATCGCTTTCCTCTCGCATCCTTCCGCCTCGGACGCCGAGTGCCGCGTCCTGCTGGAGCGCTGCATCGGCTGGGGTGCGGGCATGGTCGTGGCGACGCGCGGCGTGAAGGGTGCGCTGGCGCTCATGGCCGGCAGCTTCCACGAGCAGCCGGCCAGCCCTGCAATCGTGGTGGATACGCTCGGCGCCGGTGACGGTTTCATCGCCGCTTGCCTGCTCGCCATACTCGACGGAGCCGGCATCGCCGCCGCCCTGACGGCCGGGGCGGAACGGGCGGCGCAGGTCTGCGGCTATCAGGGCGGTTTCGGCCATGGCGTGGCGTGGACGCCCGCCGAGACGACGGCGATATAAGGGAGGACGACAGAGATGGCGTGGCGGATCGGGATCGATTCCGGGGGCACATTCACCGATGTCTGCCTGTTCGACGACGCGACCGGCATGGTCGCGGTGTGGAAGGTGCCCTCGACCCCTGACGATCCCTCCCGCGCTATCGCGCGCGGCACGCAGGAAGGCGTCGAGCGCGTCGGCGCCAGCCCCGCCGACATCGCCTATTTCGGCCATGGCACGACGGTCGGCACCAACGCCCTGATCCAGCATCGCGGCGTGAAGACGGGCCTCGTCACCACCGAAGGCTTCCGCGATCTGATCGAGATCGGCCGGCAGAAGCGGCCGGACCTCTACGATCTCCAGGCCGACAAGGCCCCACCGCTCGTCACCCGCGATCTGCGTTTCGGCGTGGCAGAACGCGTCCGCCATGACGGCTCAGTCGAGACGCCGCTCGACGAGGATGCCGTGCGGCACGCGGCGCGGGCGCTGAAGGCGGAGGGCGTCAAGGCGGTGGCCATCGGCTTCCTCTACGGCTTCGTCCGGCCAGAGCATGAGGAAGCGGCCAAGCGCATCGTCACCGAGGAATTCCCCGAGGCCTTCATCTGCGCCTCGCACGAGGTCGCGCCGGAATTCCGCGAGTACGAGCGCATCTCGACTGCGGTGGTGAACGCCTATCTCGGCCCGGTCATGCAGGGCTATATCCGCCGCCTCGCCGACCGTTTGAAAGAACTCGGCCTGAAGGCTGTGCCGCATCTGACGCAGTCGAATGGCGGCGTCATCGGCTTCGACATGGCGGCGCGCCTGCCGGTGCGCACGGTGCTTTCCGGCCCTTCGACCGGCGTCGTCGCGGCGCAGGCGATCGGCGCGATGATCGGCATACCCAGCCTCATCACCTTCGACATGGGCGGCACCTCTTCCGACGTCGCCCTGCTCAGCAACGGCGAGGCCAAGCTCGCTTCCGAGGCCAATGTCCACGGCTACCCGATCAAGGCGCCGATGCTCGACATCCACACGGTCGGTGCCGGCGGTGGCTCGCTCGCGGCGATCGATTCCGGCGGCTTGCTCAAGGTCGGGCCACGCTCGGCCGGCGCCGATCCCGGCCCCGTCTGCTACGGCCGCGGCGCGACCGAGCCGGCCGTCACCGACGCCAATGTCGTGCTCCAGACCCTGAATTCGACGCATCTGCTCGGCGGCCGCATGCCGATCGACCAATCGCTGTCGAAACAGGCGATCGGCCGCTTGGCGGACGAACTCGGCCTCGACCTGATGGCGACGGCGCAGGGCATCATCTCGGTCGTCACCGCCAACATGGCGAAGGCGATCCGCGTCATCAGCGTCCAGCGCGGGCATGATCCGCGCGATTACGCGCTGGTCGCCTTCGGCGGGGCCGGGCCACTGCATGCCGCGAGGCTCGCGCGTGAGCTCGACATGAAGCGCATCGTCGTGCCCCGCAATCCCGGCATCGGCTGCGCGCTCGGCCTGCTTCTGACCGACCTGCGCGCCAATTTCGCGACGACGCGATTGGCGACGCTATCCGAGGCGCTGGTCCCAGACATGGCCGAGATCTTCGTCGCCCTGCAGGAACAGGCCGATCACTGGTTCGCGGAGGAAGGCGTCGCCTCGGCCGATCGCCGGCTGAAGCGGACCGCCGACCTGCGCTATCACGGCCAGAACTACGAGCTCGCCATCGACGTGCCGGACGGGCCGATCACGCCCGCGACCATCGCCGCACTGGCTGAAGGTTTCGCCGCAGCCCATAAGAGACTCTACGGCTTCGTCGCGGAAGGCGAGGCGGTCCAGCTCGTGACCTATCGCGTCGAGGCGGTCGGCCTCGTGCCCAAGGCCGCCTTCCGGCCGGAGCGCGATGCCGGCCCGGATGCCTCCCACGCCGTGATCGGCAGCCGCGAGGTCTGGTTCCCCGAGGCCGGCGGCTTCGTCGCCTGCCCGATCTACGACCGCGACAAGCTGAAGTCCGGCAACCGTTTCACCGGCCCGGCCATCGTCGAGCAGATGGATTCCACCACCGTGCTGCTGCCGGGCATGACCGCCACCGTCGAGCCCTATCTCAACCTGATCCTGGAGATGCCGTGATGACCGCGACTGCATCCGTCAGCGTCGACCCGATCACCGTCGAGGTCATCGGCTCTTCCTTCGCCTCGATCGCCGAGGAGATGGGTGAGGCGCTGGTCAAGGCGAGCTACTCGACCAACATCAAGGAGCGCCGCGACTGCTCGACCGCGCTCTTCGACGTCGGGGGCCAGACGCTCTGCCAGGCCGAGCATATCCCGATGCACCTCGGCTCCTTCATCGGCATCATCCCGCATATCCTGAAGCGCCACTCCGTCGCGGATATGAAGCCGGGTGATGTCTTCATCGGCAACGACGCCTATGAGGGCGGCGGCACCCATCTGCCTGATATCGTGCTCGCCGAGCCGGTCTTCCACGAGGGCGTGATGATCGCCTGGGCGGTCAACACCGCGCACCATTCCGATTTCGCCGATCGCGGCCACGCCCATATCTACCAGGAGGGCCTGCGCATCCCACCGATCCGCCTCTATGACGGCGGCGTGTTGATGAAGGACGTGCAGGAACTCATCCTGCTCAACTGCCAGGTCCCGCGCGAGCGCCTCTCCGACCTGCGCGCCCAGATGGCGGCGAACCGACTCGGGGTCGAGCGCTTGCGCGCGCTTTGCGACAAATACGGCCGCGACACCGTGCTCGCCGCCGGCAAGGCACTACAGGACTATGCCGAGCGCAAGATGCGCGCCGGCATCGCCTCGATCCCCGACGGCACCTATCGCTTCTCGGATTCCTTCGACAATCCCGAGATCGACGAGGCCCTGACCTTCTCGGTCGCGATCACCGTCGCGGGCGAGGAGATGCGGCTGGCCTTCGACTCGCCGCCGCAGATGCGGGCGGGCTTCAACATGGTCTACACCGCGCTGCTTTCGACCGTATATTACGCGGTCAAGACCGTGGCTGACCCGACCATTCCGCCCAATGCCGGTCTAGCGCGGCCGCTCACCGTCACCGCGACCGAAGGCACGGTGTTGAACTGCGTGCATCCCGCCGCCGTCAACGGCCGCATCGCCGCCTGCCAGCGCGTCGTCGACCTGATCCATGGCGCCCTTGCGCAGGCCGTGCCGGACCGTGTGATCGCGGCCTGTTCGGGCGCGGTCGCCTCGGCGACCTTTGCCGGGGAGCAGCCGGGCAGCGGCGAGCTCTGGGTCTATCTGGAGACGATCGGCGGCGGTTCCGGCGCCCGCACCAACAAGGACGGGCTCCACGGCGTCCATGTCCACATGACCAACACCTCGAACCTGCCGGTCGAGGCGCTGGAACTCGAATATCCGCTGACGCTGCTGCGCTACGAACTGGTCGACGGCTCGGGCGGGGACGGCCGCCAGCGCGGTGGCATGGGCCTGCGCCGCGTCTACCGGGCGGAGGCGCCGTGCCGGCTCAACGTCGACAATTCGCGCCTGACCTCGCGCCCCTGGGGACTGGCCGGCGGCGGCGAGGGGCAGGGCGGCTCCTTCGCCTTCAGCGAGGGCGTCGTGCCCTTCTTCAAGGGCGACGGCGCGCTGGAAAAGGGCCAGATCGTCGAGATCATCACGCCCGGCGCCGGCGGCTACGGCCCGCCTTCGGAGCGCAGCGCCGAGGCGCGGGCGCGCGACCGGGCGGAGCAGCGCCAGTGATCTAGCGCGCCCCTTGGAGCTCAGTCTGCCTTCGCGGCGGCGAGCTTCTGGGCGAGATGGGCGATGAGGCGGCTCGCGACCTCTTCCTTGGGCAGGGTCGGCCAGGTCTCGACGCCATCGACTGTCACGAGATGCACGGTATTGGCGTCGCCGCCCATCACGCCCGTACCGCCAACATCGTTGGCGACGATCAGGTCGCAGCCCTTCTTGGCGAGCTTGACCCTGGCGTAGTCGATGACGTGCTGCGTCTCGGCCGCGAAGCCGACGACGAAGCCCGGCCGCCCGTTCGGGCGATGCGCGACGGTGGCGAGGATGTCGGGGTTCTCGACCAGCGAGAGCGGCGGCAGGGCTCCGCCGTCCTTCTTCATCTTCTCCGATGCGGCGTCGGCCACGCGCCAATCCGCGACGGCAGCGGCGAAGATCGCAAGATCGGCCGGCAGCGCCGCCTCGACGGCCGCCAGCATCTGCCGGGCGGATTCGACATGGATGGTCTCGACCCCGGCTGGATCGGGCAGCGTGACCGGCCCGCTGACCAGCGTCACGCGGGCCCCGGCGGCGGCCGCCGCCGCCGCGATGGCGTGGCCCTGCTTCCCGGAGGAGCGGTTGGCGATGTAGCGCACCGGGTCGATCGGCTCATGCGTCGGCCCCGAGGTGATCAGGACATGCTTGCCGGCGAGCGAGCCGGCGGCCGGAGCATGGTCGCCGCCGGGCAGCCGGCCGAGGAAGCCGATGGCGCGGGCCGAGGGCTTCTCTCCGGCGAGCGCGAGCTCGATCGCGGCCAGGATTTCCGGCGGCTCGGCCATGCGGCCCGGCCCGCTCTCGCCGCGCTCGGCCATGGCGCCGCTATTAGGCCCGACGACGAGGATGCCATCCTTTTCGAGCTGCGCCATGTTCCGCCGCGTCGCCGGGTGCTGCCACATGCGCGGGTTCATCGCGGGCGCGATCAGCACGCGTTTGTCGGTGGCGAGCAGGGCGGTCGAGGCGAGGTCGTCGGCATGGCCATTCGCCATCTTGGCGATGAGATCGGCGGTCGCCGGCGCCACCACCACGAGATCGGTCGAGCGCGAGAGCTGGATATGGCCGATATCGGCCTCGTCCGTCAGCGAGAACAGATCGGTGAAGCAGCGCTCGCCCGCCAGCGACGACACCGCGAGCGGCGTGACGAACTGCTCGCCCGCCTTGGTCAGGATGCAGCGCGAGGCGATGCCGCGATCCTTCAGCCGGCGGATGACTTCGAGCACCTTGTAGGCGGCGATGCCGCCGCCGATGATCAGGAGAACGGAGCGGGATGCGGACAAGGCGGCTCCTCGGGCAGCGCGGGCGTCGGGCTGCTTCCTAGCATCCGCGACGCCGGCCTGTCATGCGCCGGCGAGGCCGGCCCGTGCCGCTCATGGGCGCGGCAGGTCCGGCACCTTGTAGGCGGTCGTCGCCTTGATCCGTTCCATGGCGAAGCGCGAGGTGACGTTCTTGAGCGGGATCGTCTCGATCAGCTTCTTGTAGAAGGTGTCATAGGCGGCCATGTCGGCGACGACGACGCGCAGCATGTAGTCGACATCCCCCGCCATCCGGTAGAATTCCATCACCTCCGGCATGGCGGCGGCCGTCTGCGCGAACTTGTCGAGCCAGGGGCCGGAATGGTCGGCCGTCTCGATCTGCACGAAGACGGTGAGCCCGAGCCCGATCTTTTCCGGCGAAACCAGCGCGACGCGCTTCAGGATGACGCCCGCCTGTTCGAGCTTCTGGATGCGCTTCCAGCATGGGGTCTGCGAGAGCCCGACCCGATCCGCCAGATCGGCGATCGAGATGTTGGCGTCGTTCTGCAGCACGGTCAGGATCTTGCGGTCGATGGCATCCATTCTCTGAAATCCGTCATAGGAGAAAATTCGTTCCGTTGATCGCGATCATAAGAGAATAAGTTTCTTTTTGATGTCGATCACTTGCATCCAGATAGAAAATCCTTTTCTCCATCTGTCAATGGGTGCTGTTTTGGCGCCGTCTTGCGAGAGGATTTGAACGATGGATCGCCGCCAGTTTCTCATCGCGGGTGCGACCCTGGCAGCGGCGGCCCCGTTCGCCGGCGCGGCTCGTGCCCAGGCCGTCACGGCACGGGTCGGTTACATCCCGGTCGTCGGCACCGCGCCCTTCTTCGTCGCCAATGGCGAGGGCTGGTTGAAGCAGGGCGGCCTCGAAAGCGCGGTCACCGTCTTCGAATCCGGCCCGAACATGATCCAGGCGCTCGCCTCGGGCACGCTCGACATCTACGTCGCCGGCGTGGCCCCGCTGGCCGTCGCTCGCTCGCGCGGCATCGATGTCCGCGTCGTCGCCTCGACCGCCATCGGCGAGAATGTCGTCGTCGCCGCGCCGTCGCTGTCGAAGTTCTTCACGGCCGGCACCGCGGCTGCGGCCGCCTTCAAGGCGTTCAAGGCGGCAAATGGCAAGCCGGCCCGCCTCGCCACCCAGCCGGCCGGCTCGGTGCCCAACACCACGCTGCAATACTGGCTCTGGGAGGTCGCGAAGGTCGACAAGGCCGATGTCGAGATCGTGCCGATGGGCATCGACGCGACCCAGCAGGCGATCCTGGCCGGCGCGGTCGACGGCGGCAGCGTGCGCGAACCGGCGCTGACCATCCTCCAGAGCCGCAACAGCGCGATCAAGCTGGTTGCCGGCGGCGAGGAG
Source organism: Allobosea sp. UNC402CLCol (assembly GCF_000745475.1). Lineage (GTDB taxonomy): Bacteria > Pseudomonadota > Alphaproteobacteria > Rhizobiales > Beijerinckiaceae > Allobosea > Allobosea spartocytisi. Next base: position 203,007 of record NZ_JQJJ01000013.1, on the reverse strand, counting down.
GTCTTCCCGGGCCAGCCGGGCACGGTCGTCGCCGTCTCCGGCGCCTTCGCCACCAAGAACCCCGACGCCGTCCAGAACCTCGTCTCAAGCCTCGTCAAGGCGGCGGCGCTGATCAAGGCCGACCCGGCCAAAGCCGCGCCGCATGTCGGCGCCGCGCTCGGCAAGGGCATCGTCGATCCCGAGCTGATCCGGAAGGCGCTGGGCTCGCCGGCAAGCGTCTTCGAGATCGATCCGCGCAAGATCATCGAGCCCGCGCGCGCCATGCAGGCCTATCAGGTCAAGCTCGGCTCGCTCGACAAGGAATTGCCGTTCGACGGATTGTTCGAGACCCAGTACTACGAGCGCGCGATCAAGGCGGGCGGCTGACCACTGTGAAGAGACTTCGGGCTCCGGCCCTTGCCCTTCTGGGCCTGATCGCCTTCCTGCTGATCTGGGAGGCGGTGCCCTATTTCGGCTGGGTGAACCCCGCCTTCCTGCCGCCGCCGAGCGCGCTGCCCAAGGCCTTCATGCGCGAGGTGTCCTCGGGCGCCTGGCTCGCGGCGATCCTCGGCTCGCTCTGGCATTATTTCGTCGGCCTCTTCGTCGGCGCCGGCCTCGGCATCGCGCTCGGCGTGCTCGTCGGCATGTCGCGGATTGCCGAGGAGGCGACGGCCTGGGTCGTGCGCGTGCTGCGGCCCGTGCCCGGCCTCGCCTGGGTGCCCTTCGCCATCATCTGGTTCGGCGTCACACCGGGCGCGGCGGTCTTCATCATCGCCATCGGCGTGTTCTGGATCAGCTTCTTCGCGGCGCAGGGCGCGATCCGCGGTGTCGACCGCGACCTCGTCGAGGTCGCCGACGCCTTCGGCTTCCGCTCGCCCTGGCAGCGCCTGTTCAAGATCCTGCTGCCGGCGGCGATGCCGGGCATCCTCGTCGGTTTTCGCACGGCGCTCGGCCAGGCCTGGATGGCGGTGGTCGCGGCCGAGATCTTCGGTGTCGCCGGCGTCGGCCAGCGCATGATGCAGGCGTCCAGCCTGCTCGCGACCGACATCGTCGTGGTCTACATGCTGACGATGGCGGCGCTCTACGGGCTGCTCGACACGGCCTTCGTCGCCTTCCAGAGATGGGTGCTGCGTTGGAAAGCGTGATCGAGAAGAGCGTGATCGAGATCAAGGGCCTGTCGCTGACCTTCACCCGCGACGGCGAACAGACCGAAGTGCTGCGCAAGCTCGACCTTAAGGTCGGGCGCGGCGAGTTCCTCGCCATTGTCGGCCCCTCCGGCGTCGGCAAGTCCACCCTGTTGCGCGTCATCGCGGGCCTTGCGAAGCCGAGCGGCGGCGAGGTCGTCATCCACGCGAAGGACAATGCGCGTCGCCCTGTCGCCCTGGTCTTCCAGGATTCGCGGCTGCTGCCCTGGCGCAAGGTGATCTCGAATGTCGGCTTCGGCCTCGAAGGCCGGACATCGCGCGGCGAGCGCCTGAAGAAGGCGCAGGAGATGCTCGATCTCGTCGGGTTGGGCGGGCTCGCGCAACGCTGGCCGCATCAGCTCTCCGGCGGCCAGCGCCAGCGCGTCTCGCTGGCGCGTGCGCTCGCGGTCGAGCCCGAGATCCTGCTGATGGACGAGCCCTTCTCGGCGCTCGACGCCCTGACGCGCGAGAACCTGCAGGACGAATTGATCCGCGTCTGGCAGCGCACCGGCAAGACCGTGCTCTTCGTCACCCATGACATCGACGAGGCCGCCTATCTCGCCGACCGTGTCGTGATCCTCTCGGGCGCGCCCGGCCAGATCATCGCCGAGCACCGCATCGATGCCGCTCGTCCGCGCAGGCGTGGCGCGGCGGCGGAGGCCGAGATCGTCCGCGCTGTCCGGCAAGGGCTCGGCGCCGACATCGTGACGGATGGCGCGGCGATCTAGGTCTTTGCGACGAAGGCTTTGAACGCCTCGCCATAATCCTTGTGCCAGCGCGAGAGCGGCGGGCGGTTCTCGATGATGTCGCCCATCGCCCATGCCATGCGCTTCTCGTCGAGGGTGCGCGTCGTCTCGTCATCCGGGCAGAGGATGTAGAAGTCGCCGGCCTTCAGCCGCTCCAGCATGAAATCGACGGTCTGCTCCGGTGTCCAGGCACCCTCCGGCTTCTCGACGCGCCCGCGCGCCGTCAGCGGCGTGAAGACGAAGCCGGGGATCAGCAGATGGGCGCTGACCTTGCAGCCTTCGGTGTTGCGGAGTTCATGCGCCAGCGCCTCGGTGAAGACCTTCACGCCGGCCTTCGAGACATTGTAGGCCGGGTTGCCCGGCGGCGTGGTGATGCCCTGCTTCGAGCCGGTGTTGACGATCAGCGCCGGCGCACCATGGGCGACCATGCCCGGTCCGAAGATCTGCGTGCCGTTGACGATGCCGCCGAGATTGACCGCGAGGGTGCGCTCCCACGTCTCAGCCGGGCCGAAAATGCCGCTGCCCTGCTGCATCCCGGCATTGTTCATCAGCACATGCACGCGCCCGAAGCGAGCGAGCACCTTCTCCTGCAGCGCCGCGACCTCCTCGCGATGCGAGACATCGGTCGCGACCGCCAGCACGTTGTGCTCGCCGACCAGCGTGGCGAGCACCTGCCCGGCGGCCTTCAGCCCTTCCTCGTCGCTGTCGGCGATGGCGACCCTCATGCCGAGGCCGGCGAAGGCGCGGGCGGCGGCGAAGCCGATGCCGGAGGCGCCGCCGGTGATGACGGCCGTATTGGCGGCGATGAGGGCGGGGTGGATCGTCATGGTCTCGGATCTCGCGATTTCAGCGGAGGCGGGAGATAAGGAGCGGTGCGCGGCGACATCATGGCGCGCTGCGGGCGGCGGCGCGATGGCGCAGGATCGCCCGAGACACTGCCTCACCGCCTTGTCATTGGCATGAACGGGTCGTTTGAGGCATCTGGGTCCGATGATATCAGACAGAAGTGGGATGATGGCGCCGTATTCCGAAAGACCTGACAGGGCGCGCGGCGTTTCGGCCCGGCGGCTTCTGACCGGCGCCCTGCTGGCCCTGGGGCTGGCGTTGCCGGGCGCGGCGCTTGCCGCCGAATCGGCGGCCGTCACCTCCCAGCGGGTCACCGCCACGCTGCTGTCGAGCCGCGACACGGTCGCGCCCGGCGAGCACTTCCACGTGGCGCTGACCCAGAAGCTCGCCCCGCACTGGCATACCTATTGGCTGAACCCCGGCGATTCCGGCGAGCCGACGCAGATTCAGTGGGATCTGCCGGCCGGCGCGAAGGCCGGAGACATCGCCTGGCCGGCGCCGCGTGCCATCCGCGTCGAGCCGCTGGTGAATTTCGGCTTCGAGGGCGAGGTCCTGCTGCCGGTCGAGATCACCGTGCCGGCCGATGCCAGGCCCGGCGAGACCTTTTCGCTCAAGGCGAACGCGACCTGGCTGGTCTGCGAAAAGATCTGCATTCCCGAGGAAGGCAGCTTCACGCTCGACCTGGCCGTCGGCGCGGCAAGCGCAGTCGATGAGGCGGCGCAGCAGCGCATCGATGCCGCGCTCGCCGCCCTGCCGAAGCCGGCCGGCTTCCGTGGCAGGCTGAGTGCCGATGGCGACAACCTCGCCTTGGCACTGCCCGGCCTTCCGGCCGGCGCGAGCGATCTGCGCTTCTTTCCGATCTCCGACACGCTGATCGAGCACGCCGCCGACCAGCCCATGAAAGCCGGCGATGTGCCGGGCCTGACGCTGACCCGCTCCAGTGCCTTCAAGCTGGAGCAGCCTGATATCTCCGGCGTCCTGACCTTCAGGCAGGATGGCGTGCCGCGTGCGCTGACGCTGGTGGCCGATGCCGATCCGGCACTGGTCTCCAAAGCGGCCGAGACCGGTTCCAACGCGCCCCGCCCGGCGGTCGTGCGGATTCCCGTCCCGGCGGAAGGCGCCGACCTCACGCTGCTCGCCGCGCTGGCCTTCGCCTTCGCCGGCGGGCTCATCCTCAACCTGATGCCCTGCGTGCTGCCGGTGCTGTTCATCAAGGCGCTTGGCTTCGCTCAGACGGCGCATCGCAGCCGCACTGAGACGCGTGAGCAGGGCCTGATCTTCCTCTGCGGCGTGCTGCTGACCTTCCTGGTGCTGGCCGGAGCTGTCATTGCGCTGAGTGCGCTCGGCGGTAGCGTCGGCTGGGGTTTCCAGCTCCAGTCGCCGCTGCTGGTGATCGCGCTTGCCGTGGTGATGGTGCTGATCGGGCTCAACCTGATCGGCGCCTTCGAGATCGGCGGCGCGGTGGTTGGCCTCGGTGACGGGCTCGCCAGCCGGGGCGGACGCCTCGGCGCCTTCATGACCGGCGTGCTCGCCGTCGTCGTCGCCACGCCCTGCACGGCGCCCTTCATGGGCGCGGCGATGGGCTATGCGGTAACGCAACCGCCGGCGCTCGCGCTCTCGGTCTTCATGGCGCTGGCCCTCGGCTTCGCTCTGCCGGTGGTGGCGCTCTCCTTCGCGCCGGGCCTGCTCAGGCTGCTGCCGAAGCCCGGCCGCTGGATGCTGGTGCTGAAGCAGGCCTTCGCCTTCCCGATGTTCGCGACCGCGATCTGGCTGATCTGGGTCGCTTCGGTCCAGACCGGCCCGCAGGGCGTGCTGGCGGCGCTGGTCGCCGTGCTGGCGGCGGGTTTCGTCGTCTGGCTCGTCGGCGTCACCCGTGGCTCCCTGCCGCGCCGCGCCTTCGGGACTGTGCTGGCCGTGCTGGTCGCGCTCGGCGCCGGCTGGTTCACCGTCGAGAACGCCGTGCCGGGCACCAATGCGGAGGCGCGGGCCGGGGATATCCAGGCCTGGAGCCCTGAGCGCGTCGCCACGCTGCAGGGGCAGGGCAAGCCGGTCTTCGTCAACTTCACCGCCGCCTGGTGCATCACCTGCCTCGCCAATGAACGCGTCGCTCTCTCGCGGCAGGAGGTGAAGGATGCTTTTGCCAGGCTCGGCGTCACCTATCTCAAGGCGGACTGGACCAACCGCGATTCCCGCATCGCCCAGGCGCTGGCCGAGCAGGGACGCGCCGGCGTGCCGCTCTACCTGTTCTATCCGGCGCGCAAGGACGGGCAGGCCGAGATCCTGCCGCAGCTCCTGACGCCGGATGCCGTGATCGCGGCCGCCGAACGCGCGGCGGGCCGGGATAAGACCGCGGCCAACACGCCGTAGATTCCAACCAGGGAGACAGACATGAAAAGCCTGACCAGACAGACTTTCATCGCCGGCCTCGCTCTTGCCGGGTTTTCGCTCACGACCGGTGCGGCCTTCGCTGAAGGCGCCGCCCGCGTCGGCCAGCCCGCGCCGGCCTTCCAGGCGGTCGATATCGAGGGCAAGACCCGCAATCTCCAGGAATTCGCCGGCAAGACCGTGATCCTCGAATGGACCAATCACGACTGCCCCTATGTCCGCAAGCACTACAACAGCGCCACCATGCAGACGTTGCAGAAGGACATGGCCAAGGAGGGCATCGTCTGGCTCTCGGTGATCTCCTCGCCGCCCGGCGAGCAGGGCTATGTCGAGGCGGCGAAGGCGAAGGAGCTGACCGTCCAGCGCGACGCCGCCCCCGCCGGCATCCTGCTCGACCCGAAGAGCCAGGTGGCGCGCGCTTATGGCGCCCAGACCACGCCGCACATGTACATCATCGATCCCAAGGGCACGCTCGCCTATATGGGTGCGATCGACGACAAGCCGTCCTCGAACCCCGCGAGCCTCAATGGCGCGAAGAGCTATGTTCGGCAGGCGGTCGCCGAGCTGAAGGCCGGCAAGCCGGTCTCCGAGGCCAGCACCAAGGCTTATGGCTGCGCGGTGAAATACGCGCCGGCGAGCTGAGCTCTGTCAGCGCTCAAATGCAAAAGGCCGGGCATTTGCCCGGCCTTTTTGTCGGTACGGCAGCGCTACTGCGAACGCGGGCCGAGATCGCGCGGCGCGGCGTTGATCGTGACGATCTGGCCGTTGCGCAGTTCGAGCACCGCGAGCCCGCGCTCGACCTGCCCGTCCGGCCGGAAGCGGAAGACGCCGTCGGCTCCCGCGAAGCCCGAGGCATTGGTCAGCACCGCCTCGGAGAAGCGCTGCGAGCCTTGCGTGCGCGCCAGTGCCGCCGCCAGCGAAACCGCGTCGTAGGAGAGGGTCGCGGTGCGGGTCGGGCTGCTGTTGAAGCGCTGCTGGTAGCGTCCCGCGAAGGCGTTGAACCCGGCCGTGTCGGGCGAGGCGAACCAGCCGCCCTGGATCGCCTGCACCTGTGCGATGCCGCTGTCGTTCCAGACGCCGGTGCCGAGGGGCTTCACCTTGCGCGGGTCGAAGCCGGCCTGCTGCAGCGCCTGCCCGAGCGCCGGCATCGCATCGGCCGCGGCCGGAACGAAGAGCGCATCTGCCTGCTGCAGCGAGGGCATCAGGCGCTGGACGGCTGTGCGCATCGCGGCCGGGTCGGAGCCGAAATGCTCGATCGCCGCGACGCGGGCGCCGCGTGCCGCCACCGCCTGCTGGAAGGCGGCCTCGACGACCTTGCCATAGGCGGTGTCGGGCAGCAGCGCGGCGAAGGATTTGCGGCCCTGCTGCGCGGCATAGGCGATGACGCGGTTGACGTCGTTCTCGGGCGGGAAGGAGAGCAGGTAGACGCCGCGCGAGGCGACGTTGGAATCGCTGGAGAAGGCGATGACCGGCCGGTTGGCCGCCCGCGCCACCTGTCCCGCCGCCTGCACGGTCGGGGCGAAGAGCGGCCCGATGATGAGTTCGGCGCCTTCCGAGATCGCTTCCTGCGCCGCGGCGCGCGCGCCTTCCGGCGTGCCGCGGTCGTCCTTGACCAGCAGCGTCAGGTCCGCGTTGGGGAATTCGGCCAGGGCCATCTCGGCGGCGTTCTTGAGTGAATTGCCGACCACGCCGCCCTGGCCTTCGGCGCCGAGCGGCAGGATGAGGCCGACCTTGACCTTGCCGGTGCCGATGGTCTGGCCGCTTGGCGCGGCCGGTTCCGTTGAGGCGGGGCCGTCGAAGCCCGGCAGGCCGGCGGGGCCACCGCTGCAGCTCGCGAGCAGCAAGGACAGGGAGACGGCCAGCGCGCCCGCCTTGAACCGCAGAACCGGTACGAAGTGCCGATGGTGCAACACGGGCGATCTCCAGTCGTGACCGGGCCGGCAAAGCCTTGCCCGGTGATACAGTCCCCCCGCGGGACTCTCGTGCCAGTGCCACATGCTATTTTCAAGTTGTTAACTATGGGTTGCATCGGGCCCGTCGCACGCACGCCATGGCGCGGCCGGGGGCGCTGTGGCAGCTTGCGGCCATGTCGAACGCCGCTCCGCCCCGCCCCGCCAGCTACACCGCCTTCGGTCTCAAGGCCGAGGCCGAGCCGCTGTCACCGGGGCTGCACATCGTCGCCACGCCGATCGGAAACCTGCGCGACATCTCCTTCCGGGCGCTCGCGACGCTCGCCGCCGCCGATGCGGTCCTGGCCGAGGACACCCGCACCTCGAAGACGCTGCTGGCGCATTACGGCATCTCGACGCCGCTCCTGCCCTATCACGAGCACAACGCCGCGCAGATGCGCCCGAAGGTGCTGGCGAAGCTGCGCGAAGGCGGCAAGCTCGCTTTGATCTCGGATGCCGGGACGCCGCTCGTTTCCGATCCCGGCTACAAGCTCGTGGCCGAACTGGTGGCGGAAGGCCTGCCGGTTACGGGTATTCCCGGCCCCTCCGCCGTGCTGGCGGCGCTGGTGCTCGCCGGGCTCCCGACGGACCGCTTCTTCTTCGAGGGCTTTCTGCCTCCCAAATCGGGAGGGCGCCGCACCCGGCTGACCGAGCTCGCCGCCATTCCCGGCACGCTGGTCTTCTTCGAATCGCCCCGCCGCCTCGCCGAGATGCTGGCTGATGCCGCCGCTGTGCTGGGCCCAAGGCCGGGCGCTGTCGCGCGCGAACTGACGAAGTTCTACGAGACGGTCAGGCGCGGCACCCTCCCCGAGCTGGCCGCGCATTACGAGACGCAGGAGGAGGCGCGCGGCGAGATCGTCGTCATCATCGGCCCGCCAGGCGCCGTCGATCTCGTTCCCACCGATGAGGCGATCGATGAGCGGCTGCGCGTGGCGCTGGCGAAGGTCTCGCTCAAGGAGGCGGTGGCGCAGGTCGCGGCCGAGCTGGGCCAGCCGCGGCGCAAGGTCTATGCGCGCGCCCTCGAACTCACCCGCGACGATCCGTGACAGAACCGGTGACGCGCTCGGCATTGCGCAGCCGCCGGGCGCGGCGTTCCGGCCTTTCGGGCCGTCGGGCGGAATGGCTCGCTATCCTCTGGCTGATGGCGAAGGGCTATTGGCTGCTGGAGCGGCGTTTCGGCGGCAAGGGCGGCGAGATCGATATCGTCATGCGGCGCGGGCGCACCGTCGCTTTCGTCGAGGTCAAGGCGCGCGGCCGAATCGAGGATGCGCTCACGGCCGTGACAACGGAAAAGCAGCGCCTCGTCGAACGGCGCGTCCGGCAATGGCTCGCCCGCAACCCCTGGGCGCTGGGCTACGATCTCAGGGCCGATGCGGTGTTCCTGGCGCCCTGGCGCTGGCCGCGCCATGTGCCGGCCGCCTTCGCGCTTGTCCTGTGACGCAGGGCCACCTACTTGCAGGAACCCGACCGGCAGCCCGATAAGAACGGGCCGCAACAGGAAGCCCGCCCATGACTCTCTCCGTCGCCATCCAGATGGACCCGATCGAGCGCATCCGGATCGCCGGCGATACCGGCTTCGCCCTGATGCTGGAAGCGCAGGCGCGCGGCCACACGCTCTACACCTACACCCCCGACAAGCTCTCGCTGCGCGACGGCAAGGTCACGGCGCCGATCCGCCCGGTCACGGTGCGCGACGTCGAGGGCGATCATTTCACTCTGGGGGCCGAGGAGAAGGTCGACCTTTCCCAGCTCGACGTCGTGCTGCTCAGACAGGACCCGCCCTTCGACATGGCCTATGTCACCACCACCCATATGCTGGAGCGCATCCACCCCAAAACACTGGTGGTCAACAACCCGGCCGAGGTGCGCAACGCGCCCGAGAAGATCTTCGTCACCCATTTCCCCGAGCTGATGCCGCCGACGCTGATCACCCGCGACAGGGCCGAGATCGAGGCCTTCCGCGACGAATACGGCGAGATCGTCATGAAGCCGCTCTACGGCCATGGCGGCGCGACCGTGTTCAAGACGGGCAAGGGCGATCCGAATTTCGGCTCGCTCTTCGACCTGTTCAGCAATCTCTTCCGTGAGCCCTGGGTGGTGCAGGGCTTCATCAAGGAGGTCACCGAGGGTGACAAGCGCATCATCTTGATCGACGGCAAGGCGGCGGGCGCGGTCAACCGCGTGCCGGCGGTCGGCGATCTCCGCGCCAACATGGTGCGCGGCGGCGCGGCGCGGCCGACCGATCTGTCGAAGCAGGAGCTCGCGATCTGCGAGGCGATCGGCCCCGAGCTCAGCCGGCGCGGCCTGCTGCTGGTCGGCATCGACGTGATCCACGGCAAGCTCACCGAGATCAACGTCACCGCGCCGACCGGCGTGCGCGCCATCAAGAAGCTGGGCGGGCCGGATCTGGCGGCGCAGCTCTGGGATGTGATCGAAGCGAAACGCTGAGAGGTTCCCTTAGACCTCTGACATGGTCATCCCGGGCGAAGCGAAGCGCAGACCCGGGATCCATATCTGAACCTCGGCCGGAAGCGCTCCGGAATGGATCCCGGATCGGCGCCGTTAATCGATGGCGTTCAGGCCGCGACGTTCGTCCCGTTCAGCGGGTTCGTCTCGTCCCAGCCATAACGCAGCGTCTCGAAGCGCATCGTCAGCGAATCGACCAGCAGGAGCTTGCCGACCAGCGGCTCGCCGAAGCCGGTGACGGCACGCACGACCTCCAGCGCCATCAGCGAGCCGATGATGCCGGGCAGCGCGCCCAGCACGCCGGCCTCCGCGCAGGTCGGGATCGAGCCCGGCGGCGGCGCATCCGGGAAGAGGCAGCGCCAGGTCGGGTTCGGCCGCCCGTCCGGCCCGGTTTCATGGGCACGGATCGTGGTCAGCGAGCCGTCGAAGCGGCCGAGCGCGCCCATCACCACCGGCCTGTGCTCGTGGAAACAGGCGTCGGAGACGGCATAGCGCGTGGCGAAACTGTCCGAACCCTCGGCGACGACATCGTAGAAGGCGATCATCGCGCGGGCATTGTGCGGGTCGATGCGGGTGACATGTTCCTCGACCACGACATTCGGGTTGAGCCGGCGGATGAAGTTCGCGGCCGCCACGGCCTTGCGCTTGCCGATGTCGTCGGTGGTGAAGATGGTCTGGCGCTGTAGGTTCGAGAGCGAGACCACGTCGTCGTCGACGATGCCGATCTTGCCGATGCCGGCCGCGGCCAGATACTGGATCAGCGGCGCGCCGAGCCCGCCGGCGCCGACGACCAGCACGCGGGCGTTCTTCAGCTTCTGCTGCCCCGGCCCGCCGATCTCCGGCAGGACGATATGGCGCGCATAGCGCTCGATCTCGTCGTCGTTCAGCATCATCCCACAGGATAGGACCGGATGGCCTTCTTCGGCAATCGCATCGCGTTGCCGCGCCTGCGAAAGAGTTGACCTCATCGCCAGCTTGGCCGCGCCGCCGAGCCATGTCATCGTGGCACCATCGAGGGCCGGCTAACGGCACCCGGCTTCAACAGGGGATATGCGATGCGTTTGGGTTCTTTCGCGGCGGCGCTGGCCGGCATGGTGTTTTCGGCGGCGGCTTTCGCGCAGCAGCCGATCAAGCCGGCGATCGTCTACGACAAGGGCGGCAAGTTCGACAAATCCTTCAACGAGGGCGTCTTCATCGGCGCCGACAAGTTCAAGAAGGAAACCGGCGTCGAGTTCCGCGATTTCGAGCCGACGAACGATGCGCAGATCGAGCAGGCCCTGCGCCGCTTCGCCCGCGACGGCAATTCGCCGATCATCGCGGTGGGCTTCTCGCAGGCGACCGCGCTGCAGAAGGTCGCGGCAGAGTTCCCGGACCTGAAATTCACCATCATCGACATGGTGGTCGAGCTGCCCAACGTGCAGTCGATCGTCTTCAAGGAGCATGAGGGCTCCTATCTCGTCGGCCTGCTCGGGGCGATGGCCTCGAAGACCGACAAGCTCGGCTTCGTCGGCGGCATGGACATCCCGCTCATCCGCAAATTCGCCTGCGGCTACATCCAGGGCGTCAAGGCGGCCAAGCCCGGCGCCGAGATCTTCCAGAACATGACCGGCTCGACGCCATCGGCCTGGAACGACCCGGTGAAGGGCGGCGAGCTCGCCAAGTCGCAGATCGACCGCGGCGCCGACGTCGTCTACCACGCCGCCGGCGGCACCGGCATCGGCGTGCTCCGGGCCGTGACCGATGCCGGCAAGCTCGGCATCGGCGTCGATTCCAACCAGAACGCGCTGCATCCCGGCAAGATCCTGACCTCGATGCTCAAGCGCGTCGACGTTGCCGCCTACAACTCCTTCATGGCGGCGCGCGACGGCTCCTGGAAGCCCGGCATCTCCGTGCTCGGCCTCAAGGAAGGCGGCATCGACTGGGCGCTCGACGACAACAACAAGGCGCTGATCACGCCCGAGATGAAGGCCGCCGCCGAGAAGGCCAAGGCCGCCATCATTGCCGGAACGGTCCAGGTCCACGACTACATGTCCGACCAGAAATGCACGATGTGAGGCGCGGGCCGCGCTCTTGAGCCTCGTGCCTTCCCCTCCCGCGATCGAGCTCGTCGGCATCTCCAAGCGCTTCGGCGCGGTCGCGGCGAACCGGGACGTTTCGCTTGCGGTCGCGGCCGGCTCGATCCACGGCATCGTCGGCGAGAACGGCGCCGGAAAATCGACGCTGATGTCGATCCTCTACGGCTTCTACGAGGCCGATGCCGGCGAGATCAGGATCGCGGGCGAGCCGCGTCGCATCCGCTCCCCCGCCGATGCGATCGCGGCCGGCATCGGCATGGTCCATCAGCATTTCATGCTGGTCGAGACGCTGAGCGTCGTCGACAACGTCGTGCTCGGCGCCGAGGGCGGGGCCAGCCTCAAGGGCGGGCTGGCGAAGGCGCGGGCGGAACTGGCCCGCCTGTCGCGCGAATACGGGCTCGCGATCGACCCCGATGCCACGGTCGGCGATTTGTCCGTCGGCCTGCAGCAGCGCGTCGAGATCCTGAAGGCGCTCTATCGCGGGGCGCAGATCCTGATCCTCGACGAGCCGACCGCCGTGCTGACCCCAGCCGAGGCCGACCAGCTCTTCGCCCTGCTCCGGGCGCTGAAGGCGCAGGGCAAGACGGTGATCCTGATCACCCACAAGCTGCGCGAGGTCATGGACGCCACCGATACGGTTTCGGTGATGCGGCGCGGCGAGATGGTCGCCGGGTTCCGGACGGCGGAAACTTCGCCGCCGGCGCTGGCCGAGGCGATGGTCGGCCGGCGCGTGCTGCTGCGCGTCGAGAAGCCGCCGCGCGAGCGCGGCGCTGCCGTTCTCGAAGCGGTCGGCCTGTCCTGCCGCGACGCGCGCGGCACCGAGACGCTGCGGGATGTGAGCCTGACCCTCCATGCCGGCGAGATCGTGGGCATCGCCGGCGTCGCCGGCAACGGCCAGAGCGAGTTGCTGGAGGTGCTCGCCGGGCTGGTCCAGCCCACGCGCGGCGTCATCCGCCTGGGCGGCCAGATCCTCGCGGCGGCGGATCGTCATCCGGCGCGGCTGCGCGAGCGCGGTCTCATGCATATCCCGGAGGATCGCCATCGCAGCGGCCTCGTCACCGCCTTCAGCGCGGCGGAGAACGCGATCCTCGGCTATCAGGGCGATCCGGCCTTTCGGGCCGGGCCCTTCCTGTCGCCGTCGCAGATCGAGGCGCATGCGCTGACGGCCTTCGCGGCCTATGACGTGCGCCCGCCCGATCCCGCCCTGAAGACTGCGAAATTTTCCGGCGGCAACCAGCAGAAGATCGTGCTCGCCCGCGAGATCGAGCGGCATCCGAAGGTGCTGCTCGTCGGCCAGCCGACGCGCGGCGTCGATATCGGCGCGATCGAGTTCATCCACCGCAGGCTGATCGAATTGCGCGATGCCGGCGTCGCGATCCTGCTGGTTTCGGTCGAGCTCGAGGAGGTGATGGCGCTCTCGGACCGAATCATCGCCCTCTGCGGCGGCCGGATCACGGGAGAACGCGCAGCAGAAGCGGCGGATGAGCGCGATCTCGGCCTGCTGATGGCCGGCGTCACGGACGAAGCCGCATGAGCGCCGCCCCGCTCGAACTGCCGCGCTGGGCCGATACTGCGCTGGTGCCGCTCGTCTCGGTGGCGGCGGCCCTACTGGTCGCCGGCCTCGTCGTCCTCGGCATCGGGGAGAACCCGCTGGAGGCGACGGCGCTGCTGCTGCGCGGCGCGCTCGGCAGCGCGGAAGGTATCGGCTTCACGCTCTATTACGCGACGAATTTCATCTTCACGGGGCTCGCCGTCGCGGTCGCCTTCCATGCCGGGCTGTTCAATATCGGTGGCGAGGGGCAGGCGACCGTCGCCGGCATCTGCGCGGCGCTGGCCTGCGGGGCGCTCTCGGCCATGCCGGGTTTCCTCTCCGTGGCGGGCTTCCTCGCCGCGCCGCTCGCCATCCTCGCGGCGGCTGCGGGCGGCGCGGCCTACGCCTTCATCCCCGGCTGGCTGCAGGCGAAGCGCGGCAGCCATGTCGTCATCACCACGATCATGCTGAACTTCGTCGCCGCGACGCTGATCGTCTATCTGCTGCGCGAAGTGATCGGCAAGATCGGCTCGATGCAGCCCGAGACAGCGGATTTCCCGGCACAGGCCGTGCTGACGCCGATGCACCAGCTCCTCGCACCGTTCGGAATCAAGCTGCCCTCGACCCCGCTCAACAGCGCCTTCCTGCTCGCCCTGATGGCGCTGGTCGCGGTCTGGTTGCTGATCTGGCGCACGCGGCTGGGCTATGCGATCCGCACCGTCGGGGCCAATCCCCGCGCCGCCGCTTATGCGGGGATCTCGCCCGCCGCGGTCACCATGATCGCCATGGCGATCTCGGGCGCGCTCGCCGGCGGACTCGCGGTCAATGAGGCGCTCGGCGTGCAGCACCGGCTGGTGCTCGATTTCACCGCCGGCTACGGCTTCGTCGGCATCGCCGTCGCGCTGATGGGGCGCGGCCATCCGGTCGGCGTGGGCCTGGCGGCACTGCTTTTCGGCGTGCTCTACCAGGGCGGGGCAGAGCTTTCCTTCGACAAGCCGGCGATCACCCGCGACATGGTGGTGGTGATCGGCGGCGTGCTCATCCTCTTCGCCGGAGCCCTCGACGGGTTGTTCCGCCGGCTGGTGGCGACGGCGCTCGGCCGCGGGGCAGCCGGCTGATGGAGTGGCTCCAGACCCTTGCCGTGGTGCTCGATTCGATGGTCCGGCTCTCGATCCCGCTGATCTGCGCGGCGCTTGCCGGGCTCTGGTCGGAGAAGGCCGGCGTCGTCGATATCGGCCTCGAAGGCAAGATGCTGATCGCCGCCTTCGCCGCTGCGGTCGCGGCCCTCGCCACCGGCTCGGCCTGGGCCGGCCTGGGCGCCGGCATTCTTGCCTCGGTCCTGCTGGCGCTGCTGCATGGCTTCGCCGCCATCACCTGGCGCGGCAACCAGATCGTCTCCGGCGTTGCGATCAACATGCTGGCGGCGGGGCTCACCGTCGTCCTCGGCAATGCCTGGTACGGGCAGGGCGGGCGCACGCCGCCGCTCGAAGGAGCCGCCCGCTTCGGAGAATTGTCGCTGCCCTTCGGCCCATGGGCGCGCGAGCATGTGCCGGTGCTCGGCCTGCTCTATGACGAGGTGGTTTCCGGCCATGCCGCGCCGGCCTATCTCGCCTTTCTCTGCGTGCTGGCCACCGCGCTTGTGCTGAGGCGCAGCCGCTTCGGCCTGCGCATCCGCGCCGTCGGCGAGAACCCCGCCGCCGTCGATACGGCCGGCATCTCGGTGGCCGGCCTGCGTTATGCGGCGGTCGCGACCTGCGGGCTGCTCTGCGGCATCGGCGGCACTTATCTTGCTGTGGCGCAATCGGCCGGCTTCCTGCCGCAGATGACGGCGGGGCGCGGCTTCATTGCGCTCGCAGCCGTGATCTTCGCCAATTGGCGGCCCTGGCCGGCGCTCGGCGCCTGCCTGCTCTTCGGACTGCTCGATGCGGTCGCGATCAGGCTTCAGGGCGTGACGCTGCCGGGCATCGGGCTGGTTCCGGTGGAGGCGATCCAGGCTTTGCCCTATCTGATGACCATCATCCTGCTCGCCGGCTTCATCGGCCGCGCGACACCGCCAAAGGCTTCCGGGATACCCTATGTCAAGGAACGCTGACATGAAGGACCGCTGACTTGGCCGCCGATCCCGATTTCGACGCGCTCTTTACAGCCGCTTCCCGCCTCCAGCCGCGCGCCTACGCGCCCTATTCGCGCTTCAAGGTCGGGGCGGCGCTGCTGGCCGATGACGGCACGGTCCATGCCGGCTGCAATGTCGAGAACGCCGCCTATCCGGTCGGGACCTGCGCCGAGGCCGGCGCCATCGCCGCGATGATCGCGGCCGGCGGCACGGCGATCCGCGCCATCCTCGTCTTTGGCGAGGGGGACGAGCTGGTCACGCCCTGCGGTGCTTGCCGCCAGCGCATCCGCGAATTCGCGAGCCCTGAGACTCCGGTCGCCATCGCCGGACCCGAAGGCATCCGCGCGCGTTTCACGCTGGAGCAGTTGTTGCCAGCGTCCTTCGGACCGGCCAATTTGCCGCGGTGATTTGCGGCGGCCGCACGGACGGCCGGGAGAGGGTTTGCATGGCGGTCGATCCGGCTTTCGACGAAGCGGCATCGGTGTTGATCGACAGGGGGATCGACGGCCCGATCGAATGCGCCCTGGTGCTCGGCACCGGGCTCGGCTCGATCGTCGACGATGTGCAGGACGCCGTCACGATTCCCTATGCCGATATTCCGGGCTTTCCGCATGGCGAGGTGTCCGGCCACGCCCGCCAGCTCTGCTACGGCACGCTGTTCGACCGCAAGGTGCTGATCTATCAGGGCCGCGCCCATTATTACGAAGGCGGCGATTCCGCGGTGATGCGCGTGCCGCTCGGCCTGCTCACCGCCTTCGGCTCGCCGCCGCTGATCCTGACCAATGCGGCCGGCTCGCTTTCGCCGTCGATGGGGCCGGGCAGCCTTGCGCTCATCACCGACCACATCAACCTCAACGGCCCCAATCCGCTGGTAGGCGACCGGGGGGACGGCCGCTTCGTGCCGATGGTCGATGCGTATGATCCGTTGCTGCGCGGGCGGCTGAAGCGCGCCGCGGCGAACGCGATCGTGCCGTTGGGCGAGGGCGTCTACATGTGGTTCTCGGGGCCGAGCTTCGAGACGCCGGCGGAAATCCGCATGGCGAAGACGCTCGGCGCCGATCTCGTCGGCATGTCGACCGTGCCGGAAGTCATCCTGGCGCGGCGCTACGATCTCCGCGTCGCCGGCCTGTCCATCGTCACCAATATGGGCGCCGGCCTCCATGGTGGCGCCCCTCACCACGGCGAGACGCGCGATGTCGCCGCCGTGGCCTCGCGCTCGCTGCGCCGCCTGCTGCGCGCCTTCCTGTCGGAGCTTTGAACGATGTCGGACGACGCTTTCGCCAGACGCGCGCTCGCGCTGCTCGACCTGACCGACCTCGCCGACGACGCCACCGAGGACGGCGCCCGCGATCTCTGCCGCCGCGCCGTCTCCGGGCCGGTTCCGGTCGCGGCGGTCTGCCTCTGGCCGCGCTCCGTCGCGACGGCGCGCGAGGCCTTGGGCGACGGTCCGGTGCGGATCGCGACGGTCGTCAATTTCCCGGAGGGCGGGACGCCGATCGCGCCGGTCATCCGCGAGACCGAGGAGGCGCTGGAGGCCGGCGCCGACGAGATCGACCTCGTCCTGCCCTGGCAGGCCGTGCTCGCCGGCCATACGACGGCGGCGACCGCGATGCTTCGCAATGTCAGGATGCGCTGCGGCGACAGGCTGATGAAGGTCATCCTTGAGACCGGGGAATATCCCGATCTCGAAAAGGTCAGGACGGCGGCCGAGCTCGCCATCGCCTGGGGCGCGGACTTCATCAAGACATCGACCGGCAAGACCGCCCGTTCGGCGAGCATCCCCGCCGCGCGCGTCATGCTCAACGTCATCGCCATGGCCGGCCGGCCGGTCGGGCTGAAACCCTCCGGCGGCATCCGCACACTCGCCGACGCCAAGGGCTATCTCGACCTCGCCGATGCGATCATGGGGCCGGACTGGGCGACGCCGCGAACCTTCCGCTTCGGCGCGAGCGGCCTGCATGGCGCCTTGCTCGCGGCGATCGGCGGCGCCGCGGCCGGTGAGGCCGCACCGGGGACTTACTGATGCGGCTGACGCAGGAGATCATCGCGGCCAAGCGCGACGGCCATGAAGTGCCCGATGCCGATATCCGCCAGATCGTCGCCGGGCTGACCGACGGCTCGGTCAGCGAGGGGCAGGCGGCGGCCTTCGCCATGGCCGTGTTCTTCAACGACATGACCGAGAAGGAGCGCGTGGCGCTGACGCTCGCCATGCGCGATTCCGGCACGGTGCTGAACTGGAACGACCTGCCGGGCCCCGCCCTCGACAAGCACTCGACCGGCGGCGTCGGCGATACGGTGAGCCTGCCGCTGGCGGCGGCGGTTGCGGCCTGCGGCGGCTATGTCCCGATGATCTCCGGCCGCGGCCTCGGCCATACCGGCGGCACGCTCGACAAGCTCGATGCCGTGCCGGGCTATGTGACGCAGCCGGGCATCGATCTCTTCCGCAAGGTGGTGCGCGAGGCCGGCTGCGCCATCATCGGCCAGACCGCCGATCTCGCTCCGGCCGACAAGCGCCTCTACGCCATCCGGGACGTCACCGCGACGGTGGAATCGCTGCCGCTGATCACGGCCTCGATTCTGTCGAAGAAACTCGCCGCTGGCCTGCACGGCCTCGCCATGGACGTGAAGTTCGGCTCCGGCGCCTTCCTGTCGGAACCCGCGAAGGCGCGCGCCCTGGCGCAGGCGCTCGTCGGCGTCGCCAATGATTCCGGTCTGCCGACCACGGCGCTGCTGACCGATATGGACGAGCCGCTCGCCAGCGCCGCCGGCAATGCGCTCGAGGTTGCCTATGCGCTCGACCATCTGACCGGTCGCCGGCGCGAGCCGCGCTTCCACGAGGTCACGGTCGCGCTCGGCGCCGAGATGCTGCTGCTCGGCCGTCTGGCGGCGAACCTCGACGAAGCGCGTGGCAGGATCGAGGATGCTTTCGCCTCGGGCGCGGCCGCCGAGCGCTTCGCCAGGATGGTGGTGGCGCTGGGCGGCCCTGCCGATCTGCTCGAAGCGCCGGCAAAGCATCTCGCCGCGGCGCCGGTCGTGAAGCCGGTCTTCGCCGAGACGGCCGGGACGGTCTCGGGCATCGATACCCGCGCCGTCGGCCTCGCGGTCGTGGCGCTGGGCGGCGGCCGGTTGCGGCCGCAGGACGGCATCGACCACGCGGTCGGCCTCACCGATATGGCCGGCATCGGCGCGACGCTCGGGCCGGACCGTCCGCTCGCCATCGTCCATGCGCGCGGCGAGGACGCTTTCCTTGCGGCAAGCGAACGCTTGCGCAAGGCCTATCGGATCGGAGAGGGTGCGGCGCAGGGCGAACTGGTCGCCGGACGGATCACGGAGAGAACACGGGCATGAGTTTGCTTCTGGCCATGACGGGCTGGCATGTCGAGGACTGGCGGGCGCGCTTCCAGGCGCTGCTGCCGGAGATGCCGATCGTGGTGCCGGGCGAGCCCTTCGACCGCCGGGCCGTGCATTATGTCGCGAGCTGGAAGCATCCGGCCGGCAGCCTGACCGGCCTGCCGAACCTCGCGGCGATCTTCTCGCTCGGTGCCGGCGTCGATTTCCTCTTCGCCGACGACAAATTGCCGGAGGTGCCGATCGCGCGCGTGGTCGACCCCGACCTGACGACGCGGATGAGCGAATATGTCGTGCTGCATTGCCTGATGTATCTGCGCCAGCAGCATCGCTACATGCGCCAGCAGCAGGCGAAGCTCTGGGAAGACGACCGCAACCAGCCGGCGGCCCGTTCCGTCCGTGTCGGCATCATGGGGCTCGGCGAGCTCGGCCTCGATGCCGTGGCCAAGCTCAAGGTCATCGGCTTCGACGTGGCCGGCTGGAGCCGCTCGCCGAAGAGCGTCGAGGGGCTGCAGACCTTCTTCGGCGAGGACGGCATGAAGGATTTCCTGGCGCGGACCGACATCCTCGTCAGCCTGGTGCCGTTGACGCCCGAGACGCGCGGCATCCTCAACGCCGGGCTTTTTGCGGGGCTCGCGCAGGACGGCCGGCTCGGCGGGCCCTTCCTGATCAATCCGGGCCGCGGCGGCCTTCAGGTTGCCGATGACATCATCGCCGCGCTCGATGCCGGCACGCTCAAGGGTGCGACGCTCGACGTCTTCGAGACCGAGCCGCTGCCGGTGGAGTCGCCGCTGTGGAGCCATCCGGGCGTGACCGTCACCCCGCATAATGCCGCGATGTCCGAGCCGGAGGCGATCGCCACGCTGGTCGCGGCACAGATCAGGCGGCTGGAGGCGGGCGAGCCGTTGCTGCATGCCGTCGATCCGGCCCGGGGCTACTGAGCACTGGCCCGAAAAGTCGAATCCGGTTTTCGGAAGCGGCCGATGCCGTAGCGCCATCTGGCGCCTTCACCGAACCGTCACCCCGTTGTTGTCGGGGTGCCATCCGGGCGCGCGAAGCCGGCTGGTCCTTTTCAGCCCGGAGAATTTCATGCGCTCGTCGCTCGCCATTATCCTGCTTCTGTCGTCCACCATGCTCGCCGGAGCGCAGGAGTCTCCGAAGGAATTTCCCGCGAAGCTTCTGAGCCAGGCGCTGCTGCCGGCCGAGACGATCATCCCCGCCCCCGCCGATGCGCCGGCCGATCTCAAGGTTTCCGGCAAGTTCGTCACGCCGGGCAAGCGCGTCGAGGCCGTCAGCACGGTGATGGGCACCTCGGGCGGGCGCCCGACGGGGCTCTCGACCCCCTTCGCCGGCCAGCCGGTCCAGGGCTTCTCCGGCATCCGTTCGCTGGGCAACAACGAGTTCCTCGTGCTGACCGATAACGGCTTCGGCGCCAAGGTGAACTCGCCCGACGCGATGCTGTTCTTCCATCGCCTGAAGGCCGATTTCGGCAAGGGCGCGCTCGAACGTGTCTCGAGCACCTTCCTGCACGACCCGGACAAGAAGGTCCCCTTCCGCATCGTCCATGAGGGCACCGAGAAGCGCTACCTGACCGGCGCCGATTTCGATCCGGAATCGATCCAGCCGATCGGTGGCAAATACTGGATCGGCGAGGAGTTCGGCCCCTATCTCATCCGCGTCGACGCCAATGGCAAGGTCGAGGCCGTGTTCGAGACGCTGGTCGACGGCAAGCCGGCCCGCTCGCCCGATCACTACGCCGTCACCACCCCGGCCGCGCCGAACCTGCCGGTCGAGTTCAATGTCCGCCGCTCGAAGGGCTTCGAGGGCATGGCCCAGTCGCCGGATGGCCGCTTCCTCTACCCGCTGCTCGAAGGCCCGCTCTGGAACGCGGAAACCAAAGGCAACGAGGAAGTCGACGGCAAGGAAGTCCTCCGCATCCTCGAATTCGACGTCCAGAACGAGAAGTGGACCGGCCGTTCCTGGTTCTTCCCGCTCGAAGCCAAGGGCCTCGCCATCGGCGACTTCAACATGATCGATGCTACGACGGGCCTGATCATCGAGCGCGACAACGGCGAGGGCACCGCCGACAAGGCCTGCGCGCCGGGAAGCCGCGGCCCGGACTGCTTCCACGACATCGCCAAGCACAAGCGGATCGTCAAGATCGAGATGACCGACGCCAATGTCGGCAAGCCCGTGCGCCGTATCGGCTATATCGACCTGATGAAGATCGCCGATCCCGACGGCAAGGCGAAGCAGGGCACGAAGGACGGTGTCTTCACCTTCCCGTTCTTCACCATCGAGAACGTCGACGTGGTCGACCGGGCGAATGGCGTGATCGTCGTCGGCAACGACAACAACCTGCCCTTCTCCTCCTCGCGCGACCCGAAGAAGGCCGACGACAACGAACTCGTCCTGCTGTCGGTGAAGGACCTGCTCGACGCGAAGTGAGATCGTGCCCGCGCCGGCACCGCAGTGCGCGGGGTCGGCGCGGTCGTTCCTCGTCTGTTCTTGAAATATTGCCGGCTCGGCGTATAATAAAATCGACCAAGCGCCTCGTGCGCGAGGCGTAGTGGTTGGATGATCTTCACCGATGGAGGTGATCATGTTGACCGCGAATACGAACATCAGACGGTCGCAGGACTGGCTAAACCTGATCCTTGCCGCGCTGCTGTTCTTCTCACCCTGGTTCATGGGCTTCGTCGGCGACTTCATGCCGACGCGCAATGCCTGGATCGTCGCCGTGGTGCTCGCTCTGGTCGCGGTCGCCGCGCTGACGGCCTTCGCGGAGTGGGAGGAATGGCTGAACCTGGCGCTCGGGCTCTGGCTGGTGGCCTCGCCCTGGATGCTCGGCTTCACCGGCAATCCCGCCGCCTTCCGGACCCATATCGTCCTCGGTCTGCTGACCGCGGCGGTTTCGGCCTGGGCGGTCTGGGATTACCATCACGAGCCGCACGCAACGGCCTGAGGAGCTTCGTGCTCCCTTAGTGGATGCCGGTCCCGGCGCGGTCTAATTCCGCAGCGCGCCGGGGCCGGCCACTGCCGCCGGCGGGCATTTGCCCGAGATGATCATGCCCAGCACCTCGTCCTGGGTGACGTCGGCGGTACGGGCCGTGCCGACCACCTTGCCGTTCTTCATCACCGTGACCCGGTCGGCGAGATCGAAGACATCGTGCAGATCGTGGCTGATCAGGAAGATGCCGATGCCCTGTTTCTTGAGCTGCAGGATCAGCTCGGCCACCTGCTTCGTCTCGGCCGGGCCGAGCGCGGCGGTGGGCTCGTCCATGATCAGCACACGGGCGTTGAAATAGATCGCGCGGGCAATCGCGACCGATTGGCGCTGGCCGCCGGAAAGCGCCTTCACCGGCTCCTTGAACCGGCGGAAATGCGGGTTGAGCCGGCCCATCACCTTGCGGGTTTCGGATTCCATCGTCGCATCGTCGAGCGTGCCCCAGCCGGTCAGCAATTCCCGGCCGAGGAAGATATTGGCGGCGGCGTCGACATTGTCGGCGAGCGCCAGCGTCTGGTAGATCGTCTCGATGCCGTAGCGCTTGGCGTCACGCGGGCTCGCGACCGTCACCTCCTCGCCATTCACCCGGATCGTTCCGGCATCGGCCCGGTAGGCGCCGGAGAGGATCTTGATCAGCGTCGACTTGCCGGCGCCGTTATGGCCGAGCAGCCCGACGACCTCGCCCGGCATCAGGTCGATGCTGGCGCCGTCGACCGCCTTGATGCCGCCGAAGGCGATCGAGATGTCGCGCATCTCGATCAGCGGGGTTCCCTGGCCGGGATGGGTCTGGGCGAGATCGGCCGGCTCTGCGATGCTCATCGGCGCCTCCTCACCCCAAACGCTTGCGATAGAGCCCGTCGAGCCAGACCGCGATGACCAGGACGATGCCGACGACGATGTTCTGCAAGGGCGCGTCAACGCCGATCAGCACCATGCCGGATTGCAGCGACTGCATCACCAGCGCGCCGAGCATCGCGCCGACGATGGTGCCGACGCCGCCGGCGAGCGAGGTGCCACCGATCACCGCCGCGGCGATGACATAGAGCTCGTCGAGCGAGCCGGCGGCATTTGTCGCGGCGTTCAGCCGGGCCGTGGAAATGCAGGCGGAGATGCCGACCAGCGCGCCCATCAGGCCGAAGACCAGCATCAGCACCTTGCGGGTGTTCACGCCCGAAAGCTGCGCCGCCTCCGGATTGCCGCCGATGGCGAAGACGTAGCGGCCGAAGCGCAGACGGTTGGCGACGAAGGTCATGGCGATGCCGACGCCGAGCGCGACCAGCACCGGCACGGCGAGACCATGGCCGATGGTGAGTCCGCCCTCAGGCCAGATGCCGCCCTTCGCCTCGACGAGGCGGCGCGCGATGCCCGCCGGCAGCGCGTAGGAATTCGCCATCGTCACGGTCGCGATCACCGCGCCGCAGCCGAGGGCGGCGATCAGGGCTTCCGCCCAGAGCGGGCGCAGCGTGAAGCCGAAGCGCTTGCGCCGGCGCCGGATCAGCGCGGCGGCGACGCAGATCGCGATGCAGGCCAGGATGCCGATCGCCCAGGAGGCGCTGGTGCCGATGGCGCCCTCGACGCCGCCGCCGAGCGGGCGGAAGCGCGAATCCATCGGCGCGATGGTCTGCCCCTGTGTCACCCACCAGGCCGCGCCGCGCCAGATCAGCAGCCCGCCCAGCGTCACGATGAAGGAGGGGATGGCGAGATAGGCGATCAGCGCTCCCTGCAGCAGCCCGACCATGCCGCCGAGGCAGATGGCGACGATCAGGCTGACCAGCCAGGTCAGCGGATGCTCGAAGCCCCAGAGGCCGGGCAGGAGCCTGACCTGCACCAGCCCGACCACCATGCTGACGAAGCCGAGCATGGAGCCGACCGAGAGGTCGATATTGCGGGTCACGATGACCAGCACCATGCCGCAGGCCATCACGGCGATGGAGGAGGTCTGGACCAGGAGATTCCAGAGATTGCGCGCGGTCAGGAAGGCGCCGTCCGAGAGCCAGTCGAAGCCGAGCCAGATCACGGCGAGCGCCGCGACCATGCCGATCATGCGCGGATCGAACTCGATCTCGCGCAGATGGTCGGCGAGGCTGCGGCGCTCCTGCGCCGGGTTTGCCGGCGCCGGGGTGGCTTCAGTCACAGGCCTTGACCTTGCCGGGCGCGACGCCCTGGCAGACCGCGGATTTCGGCGCCCAGCCGGCGTCGATCACGACGTTGAGGTTTTCCTTCGTCACCGGCACGGGCGTCAGGAACAGCGCGGTCATCTTCTGCTTGGACGGTCCCTGGTCCCAGCTCATCGATTTCGGAATCTCGGAAAGCTTGCTGCCGCCGGCGAGCTTGATTGCAATCTCGGCGGCGTTGCGGCCAAGCTCGCGCGCATCCTTCCAGATCGTCACGGTCTGGGTGCCCAAAGCGACACGGTTGAGCGCGGCGCGATCCGCATCCTGGCCGGAGACCGGCACCGAGCCGGCGAGCCCTTGCGCGTCCATCGCCGCGATGGCGCCGCCGGCCGTGCCGTCATTGGCGGCGATCACGGCATCGACCTTGTTCTGGTTGCGCGTCAGGATCTGCTCCATGTTGCGCTGGGCATTGGCGGGCAGCCAGCCATCGGTGAAGGCTTCGCCGACATTCTTGATCTTGCCGCTATCGATGGCGGGCTTCAGCACCTCGACCGAGCCCTGGTAGAGGAAGCCGGCATTCGGGTCCTGGCTCGAGCCCTTGATGAAGACGTAATTGCCCGCGGGCTTCGCCTTCTGGATCTCGCGCGCCATCATCCGGCCGACCTCGACATTGTCGAAGGTCAGGTAGAAGACCTGCGGGATCTCGATCAGCCGGTCATAGCCGACGACGCTGATGCCCTCGTTCACCGCCTTCTCGACGGCGGGACGGATGGCCTGCGCGTCCTGCGCCAGAATGATCAGCGCCTTGGCGCCGCGGGAAATCAGGCTCTCGACATCGGTGAGCTGCTTGGCGGGGGAGGATTGCGCGTCGGCGGAAAGATAGGTGCCGCCGACCTTCTCGATCGCGGCCTTGATCGCGGCTTCGTCGGTCTTCCAACGTTCTTCCTGGAAATTCGACCAGCTGACCCCGATGACGGGGCCTTTCGATTGCGCAAAGGCGCCTGCGTGAATGGACATGGCGGCAACGGCGATGCTCGCCGCAAGGACGAAACGCTTCATCACTGACCTCCTGAGCTTCCTCTGCCGCAGACTCTCAGGCTTCTCCGAGCCTCCAGGGCGTCCGGCCCATGAAGCTCAGCCCAGCACCGATGGGCTGTCAAGCAGACTAAGGGAGGTCTGACGAAGCGTCAGATGACGCGCTTGTCCGCGGAATCGCAGAGGTCGTTCTGGATGCAGCGTCCGCATTCGGGCCTCAGCGCCTTGCAGGTGTAGCGCCCGTGCAGGATCAGCCAGTGATGGGCGTGGCGGCCGAATTCCGGCGGCACCGCCTTCTCCAGCCCGAGCTCGACCTGCAGCACGTTCTTTCCCGGCGCGATCCGCAGCCGGTTGGCGACGCGGAAGACATGGGTGTCGACGGCATGGGTGGTCTCGCCGAAGGCGATGTTGAGCACCACATTGGCCGTCTTGCGGCCGACGCCGGGCAGGCTTTCGAGCGCCTCGCGCGTGGTCGGCACCTCGCCGCCGAATTCGGCGATCAGCTTCTCGCTGAGCGCGATCACGTTCTTCGCCTTGTTGCGATAGAGCCCGATCGTCCGGATATGCTCGCGCACCGTCTCCTCGCCCAGCGCCAGCATCTTTTCCGGCGTGTCGGCGATGGCGAAGAGCTTGCGCGTCGCCTTGTTGACGCCGGCGTCGGTCGCCTGTGCCGAGAGCACCACCGCGACCAGCAGCGTGAAGGCGTTCACCGATTCCAGCTCGCCCTTGGGCTCGGGATTGGCCGCCCGGAAACGCTCGAAGATCTCGCGGATCTCGGCCGGCTTTCGGGCGCGCGGTAACGTGATGCGCTTTGCGGGCGCGGCCTTGCGCAAGGGCCTGTTCTGCTGATCCATGCCCGCGTTATAATCCGCCGATGGACCTCGACAAGAGCCTCGTCGACGACAGCCGCGACGCCGCCCGGCGCCCGGTCTTCGACGCGACCATCACGCCGCATCGCTCGCTCGGCCAGCACGGCTTCCGCATCGTGATGACGCTGGTCTGTCTGGCGAGTGTGGTCTCCTCGATTCCCTTCGTCGTGCTCGGCGCCTGGCCGGTCGCCGGCTTCTTCGGTATCGACGTTCTCGCGCTGTTCATCGCCTTCCACGTCAATTTCCGTCATGCCCGCGCCTTCGAGCGCATCGTCGTGACGCCGCTCGAGGTCTTCCTGCGCAAGGTCTCGCATCATGGCCGCGAGGCGGTCTGGCGCTCCAACCCGGCCTGGACGCGGCTCGAGAAACAGGCCGACGAGGATTACGGCCTGCTCGGCCTCACTCTCGTCTCGCGCGGGCGCAGCGTCCCGGTCGCCGCCGCGCTCTCGCCGCAGGAGCGGGCGGGCTTCGCCGATGCGCTCGGTGCGGCGCTGGCGCGGGCGCGGCGCGGGCCGGATTATGATCCGCCTCGGTGAGGTTCGGCTGCCGGAGCTTGTCAGCTTTCGGGTGGGAGCGGCATGGTTGGCGCCCTAGATTCGCATCATAATGACAGATGCGAGGATTTAGCCATGAACGCCCAGGCCCCGATGAAAACGGCGATGACCCCGACGCGCTTCTCCAATGCGGTGCTGTCCCGCGCCGCTGAAGCCATGCCCAACGAGGCGGATTTCCCCGCCGCGGCACCGGGCTCGGACTACGACACCGTCCGGCGCATCCTTTCCTTCATCACCCATAACTGGCGCGAGCAGCCGACGATCGAGGCGATCGCGGATGCGGCGGGCGCAACGCCGACCGATGTCCACCATCTCTTCCGGCGCTGGTGCGGGCTCACCCCCAAGGCCTTTTTGCAGGCGATCACGCTCGACCATGCCAAGGGCCTGCTCGCCTCCTCCGCCAGCGTCCTCGACACGGCGCTGGAAGTCGGGCTCTCCGGTCCCGGCCGGCTGCACGATCTCTTCGTCACCCATGAGGCGATGTCGCCCGGCGAGTGGAAGCTCGGCGGCGACGGGCTGAAGCTGTCCTACGGCTTCCATGCCTCGCCCTTCGGCGAAGCGCTGATCGTGGTCACGGATCGCGGCCTTGCGGGTCTGGGTTGGGTCTCCAACAGCGTCGACGGCGGCAAGGTCGTCGGCGGCCGGGCCGAGGCTCTGGCCGACATGATGCGGCGCTGGCCCCATGCCGATTACCATTACGACCCCGCGCTGACGGCGCCCTATGCCGGCCGCATCTTCGATCCCAAGGCCTGGGCGGCCGAGACGCCGCTACGCGTCGTGCTGATCGGCACGGATTTCGAGGTGCGGGTCTGGGAGACGCTGCTCAGGATCCCGGTCGGCCGCGCCACCACCTATGGCGACGTCGCCAGCCATATCGGCAAACCGAGCGCGGCGCGTGCCGTCGGCATGGCGGTCGGCAAGAACCCGATTTCCTTCGTCGTGCCTTGCCACCGCGTCATCGGCAAGTCCGGTGCGCTCACCGGCTATCACTGGGGCCTGACGCGCAAGCGCGCCATCCTCGGCTGGGAGGCAGGACAGGCCGCCGCCGGCTGAGCCGCGCTACGGGCGCAGATACATGTCCCAGCAGGGCGCGAGCGCGATGCGTTCGCGCCCTTCGAGCGCCTTGCCGAAATGCTCGCGCAGCATGGCGCGGGCCGTGGTCGGCGGGCATTTCGGCGCCAGGATGGCGTCCGTGCGTGCGAGTTCCGCGAGCGTATCGGAGTCGAGTTCGGGCGTGCTGCGACCGGGATCGGCACCGACCGGCACGGCGCGCGGCGGCGTGCGGTCGAGCAGGCGGTTCATCGGATCGACGAAATCGAGAGTGAAGAAGCCGTTGAGCTTGCGCCGGTTCGCCGCCTCCCAGTTCCGGATGGCGCGCACGGCCTGCTGCACTTCCAGCAGCCAGCTCGCCTGATAATCGATCTCGGAATAGAGGATATAGGACGGCGGCAGGTCGCGCCGGACAAGATCGTCATAGGTCGCCTGATGGGTCGCATAATGATCGAGCATCGCGGCGGCTCGCGCCTTGATGTCCGGCTTCACGCTGACGCGTCCGAGCGGGCCGAGTTCGGGCAGGTCGAGCGCGGCATAGCTCGGCGCGCCCAGCAGGGCCCGCATGCTGCGCTCGATATAGATCACCGCCGTCGGCAGGCTCACGGCGAGCGCCAGCACCAGAACCAGCGGGCGCATCGGGTCGTCGCGGCGCTGCCACCAGTCGCGGAGCAGGGTGAGCAGGATCGGCCAGAGCCCGATGAATTCGAGCGAGCCGGTATTCTGCGTCTCGAAGAAGGTCAGCGCCGCGAATCCCGCTGCGAGCCAGCCGAGGGGGCTGTTGGCCAGCGCCCGCCAGCCGGCGAGGGAGGTAGGCAGGCCGCTCCGCCAGGATGCGAGGGCGAGCGCTCCGAGCAGCAGCAGCACCGGGCCGACCACGTTGAACTTGACCGAGGCGACGGTGAGGAAGCGCGGCAACAGCGCGCCGGTGTTGAGGCCGAGCAATTGCAGGATGTCGGCGAGATAGGCCGAGACGATGCCCGTCGCCAGCTCGAGCCCGGCCAGTGCCGCGATGACGAGGCCGGCGGCGATGGCGACGTCGAGCAGGCGCATCCGCCCGGCGACCAGCGCATAGCCGACGATGAGCGTGCCCGTCACCGCGCCGGTGATCTTCACAAGGAAGAGGCTCAGCATCAGCGCGGCGACGAGGCCGATCCGCAAGGCGCGATGGCGCGCGAAGAGCAGCGTCGCGATCAGCAGGTAGAGCAGCAGGCTGACATGGCGGTTGTAATAGCCGTAGCCGTCGAAGCCGGGCGACGGGTAGAGCGCGTGCAGGTTGATCGGCAGCGCGGCGAACAGCAGCAGGGGTAGCAGCAGTGCGAGCGCCTGTCCGCGCGCCCTTGGCGCGAGATCGGCCATCAGCAGCGCGGCGAGCGGCAGCAGCACCGGCAGCAGCGCCCAGTTGACCAGCAGCATCGGCTGCGCGGCCGGAAAGAGCGCGTCGAGCCCCGCGGCGAGATAATAGCCGAGCGGCCCGACCGGCGCGAAGAAGTCCAGCCCCGGCGCCTGCCCGACATGGATGCGCTGGATCGCGTCGAGATAGACGACCGTGTCCCAGGCGTTGGGACCGAGCGGCAGTCGGAGCGGCAGGCTCAGCGCGGCGATGGCCGCGATGAGGAACGCGGCCATCCAGAGGAGAGGCGTGCGCAACAGGCGCGCGGCGAGGCTGTCGCGCTCGCCTTGGGGGAGCCCTGTGCTGATGTCGCCCGCCGCCACCGCCAACCCTCCTGGTCGAGCGTGCTGTCTGGCAGAAAAACCTTACCAGCAAGCTGACGCGATTGCCGACTCGGTGCGACGGCTGCCAGATTGGCGGCATGGCACGGCACCGCCCCAACCCGCTTTTCCTGTCCCTGGCCATGCTCCCGCTGCTCGCGGGACAGGCCGAAGCGCTGGTCCGCCGCGAGCGTGACGATGGTGCCGGCAGGGCCTTCGATGCCAGGCTCGCCCGGCAACTGCATGGGCTGATCGCCGCCTGTTGGCTGCCGCCGCTGGCGGCGCAGGACATCGGGGCGGTGAGGCTTCGCATCGCGCTGCGCCCCGACGGTTCACTCGACGGCGATCCGGTCGTGCTCGATGCAAGGGACGATCCGGCCTTCCGGACGCTCGCGGACAGCGCCCTGCGCGCAGTGAAGCGCTGCGCGCCTTTCGCAGCACTCGCGCAGGAGCAGAAACACTACGAGCGCTGGCGCACGATCGTGCTGAATTTCCGAGCCCCGCACTGATGCCGAGAGGGGCGGCAAACGCCGCCCCTGCGGCTCCGCTCAGAGCAGCCCGCGCCTGGCAAGGTGCCGCATCAGATGCGAGGCGCCATAGGTCCAGGGCTCGCATTCATCCGTGCGCTTCATCCGGTTGACGAGGCTGCCGAGTTCGGGCGCCGCGATGGTGACGATATCCCCGTATTTATGGGTGAAGCCGCCGCCCGGCGCACCGCGATCCTTGATCGGCGCGAACATGGTGCCGAGATAGAGCGCCGCCCCGTCCGGATACTGGTGATGCGGGCCGATCATCTGCGCGGCAAGATCGGCCGGGTCGCGGCTGATCTTGGCGATCGAGGAGGAGCCTTCGAGCGTGAAGCCGTCCTCGCCCGCGACGGTCAGCGTCACGGTCGTCCTGCGGACGTGGTCGAGCGTGAAGCCCGCGTCAAAGAAGCGGATGAAGGGGCCGACCGCGGCCGCGGCATTGTTGTCCTTGGCCTTGCCGAGCAGCAGCGCCGAGCGGCCCTCGACATCGCGCAGATTGACGTCGTTGCCGAGCGTCGCGCCGACGATCGTGCCGGTCGAGGCGACGATCAGCACGATCTCCGGCTCCGGATTGTTCCAGCTCGAGGCCGGATGCAGGCCGGCATCGACGCCGGTCCCGACGGTCGACATCGCCGGCGCCTTGGTGAAGATCTCGGCGTCCGGACCGATGCCGACCTCGAGATACTGGCTCCAGGCGCCCTGCTTGATCAGCACCTCCTTGAGATGCATCGCCTCGGGCGAGCCGGGCTTCAGCTTGGACAGGTCGTCGCCGATGAGCTTGCCGATCTCCTCGCGGATCGTCGCAGCGGCGGCCGGGTTGCCGCGGGCCTTCTCCTCGATCACGCGCTCCAGCATCGAGACGGCGAAGGTGACGCCGGCGGCCTTGACCGCCTGCAGGTCGAGCGGCGAGAGCAACCAGGGCTTCGAGGGGTCGCGCCTATCCACGGGCGTGTTCGCCAGGATGTCGGCGAGCGAGGCGATCGCCTCGCCCTCGACCGCGCGCAGCGCCTTGGCGGGATCGGTCGATTCGCATAGATCGCGGCTGGTCGGGAAATGGGCGCTGACGTCGATCACCCGCCCGTTGCGGACGGTGACCACCGCCGGGCCGCCGAGATCGGGCCGCCAGACCCGGCCGGCCAGGACGGCGGTTGCGGCATCCTGCGGCAGGGTCGCTGCGACGGAGAGGTCGAGATCGGGCATGGCGTCGTCCAGGAGAGAAATCGTTCGGGAGCCGGAGAACAGCCGCTTATGCGCAAATGCGCAAGCCGGTTCGCGACCATAGGTGGATTGCGCCGGGCGTCATCGATTTGTCATTGAAATGTCGCCCGCGCTTCATGCTAGCTTGCGCACCAACGACAAGAACCGCGGCGGGGTCCGCCCGCGGAAGGGAGATCGACCCATGAGCATCAAATCCCGTATCCTGATAAGCGCGGCGGCGTTCGCGCTCGCCGGTGCTTCGCCGGCTTTCGCCCAGACCGAGATCCAGTGGTGGCACGCGCTGACCGGCGCCAACAACGACGTCGTCGTCAAGCTCGCCAATGATTTCAATGCCTCGCAGAAGGAATACAAGGTCGTTCCGGCCTATAAGGGCTCCTATCCCGACGCGTTGAACGCCGGCATCGCCGCCTTCCGTGCCGGCCAGGCGCCGCACATCCTGCAGGTCTTCGAGGTCGGCACCGGCACGATGATGTCGGCCAAGGGCGCGATCAAGCCGGTCCATGAGATGATGAAGGAAGCCGGCGAAAAATTCGATCCGAACGCCTATCTCCCGGCGATCAGCGGCTACTATTCGACGGCGAAGGGCGAGATGCTCTCGATGCCGTTCAACTCGTCCTCGATGGTGATGTGGTACAACAAGGACGCCTTCAAGAAGGCCGGCCTCGACCCCGCCAAGCCGCCGAAGACCTGGCCGGAGGTGTTCGCGGACGCCAAGAAGCTCAAGGCCGCCGGCTACGACAAATGCGGCTTCTCGAACGCCTGGGCGACCTGGGCCAATATCGAGCAGTTCGGCGCCTGGCATAACATTGCGCTGTCGACCAAGGTCAACGGCATGGCCGGCACCGATGCGGTGATGACCTTCAACAAGGACCCGATCTTCCTCAAGCACTGGACCAATCTGGTCGAGCTGCAGAAGGACAAGACCTATGACTATTCCGGCCGCACCAACAATGGCGAAGGCCGCTTCACCTCGGGCGAATGCCCGATCTTCCTGACCTCCTCGGGCTTCTATGGCAACGTCGTCGCCAATGCGAAGTTCGACTGGGGCAACGCCCCGATGCCGTACTATCCCGACGTGCAGGGCGCGCCGCAGAACTCGATCATCGGCGGCGCCTCGCTGTGGGTGATGGGCGGAAAGTCGGCGAACGAGTACAAGGGCGTCGCCAAGTTCTTCACCTTCCTCTCCGACGTCGACCGCCAGGCGAAGCTGCACACCGAGTCGGGCTATCTGCCGATCACCAAGGCCGCTTATGAGAAGGTCAAGGCGTCCGGCTTCTACAAGGACAAGCCCTATCTCGAGACCCCGATCCTCGAGCTGACCAACAAGACCCCGACCGACAACTCGAAGGGCCTGCGCTATGGCAGCCTCGTCCAGATCCGCGACATCTGGTCGGAGGAGCTGGAGGCGGCGCTGAACGGTCAGAAGTCGCCGCAGGCGGCGCTTGACGCGGCTGCCGAACGCGGCAACCAGATGCTGCGCCAGTTCGAGCGGACCGCGGCCCGCTGAGCGGTCTGCGCTTGCACATCCAAGGCCATCCCGGACCGATTCCGTCCGGGATGGCCGTCTCGTTCCAGGGAAGCCGATGCAGAAGAACGCATACTTCAAGGGGCTGACGATCCCCTTCCTGCTGCTTCTGCCGCAGCTCGCGATCACCATCGTGTTCTTCTACTGGCCGGCGACCCAGGCGGTCTGGCAGAGCTTCCTGCTCGAGGACGCCTTCGGCACCGCGACGCAATTCGTCTGGTTCGAGAACTACCAGACCCTCTTCGCCGACCCCGGCTACCTCCGGGCCTTCTTCAACACGCTCATCTTCTCGACCTTCGTCTGCGTGTTCTCGCTGTCGATCGCCCTTCTTTTCGCCGTCATGGCCGACCGGCAGATCCGCGGCGCCGAAATCTACAAGACCCTGCTGATCTGGCCCTATGCGGTGGCGCCCGCCATCGCCGGCGTGCTCTGGCTCTTCATGTTCGATCCCTCGCTCGGCATGCTCGGGCGCGGCCTGCAATCCCTGGGCATTGCGTGGAATCCGCGGCTCAACGGCAACCACGCCATGCTGCTGGTGATCCTGGCCGCCACCTGGAAGCAAATCAGCTACAATTTCCTGTTCTTCCTCGCCGGCCTTCAGTCGATCCCGAAGAGCGTGATCGAGGCGGCGGTGATCGACGGCGCCAAGCCGATGCGCCGCTTCTGGACCATCGTCTTCCCGCTGCTCTCGCCGACGACCTTCTTCCTGCTCACGGTCAACATCGTCTACGTCTTCTTCGACACCTTCGGCATCATCGACTCCGTCACCGGCGGCGGCCCCTCGGGCGCGACCGAGACGCTGGTCTACAAGGTCTTCGCCGACGGCAAGGGCGGCTCCAATCTCGGCGGTTCGGCGGCGCAGTCCGTGGTGCTGCTGGTCATGGTCATCGCGATGACGGCGGTCCAGTTCAAGTTCATCGAGCGCAAGGTGAGCTACTGATGGCCTCCGTGCTCTGGATGGACCTGACCGCGGAGGAGTTGCGGGCGAAGGCGGCGGTGGATGCCGTCGTCATCCTGCCGGTCGCCTCGATCGAGCAGCACGGCCCGCATCTGCCCGTCGGCGTCGACACGGTGCTCTGCGGCGGCGTCTGCAAGGCGGCGGCCGAGCGCGCTGATGATGTCGAGCTCGTCGTCGCGCCGACGCTCTGGTGCGGCATGGCCGAGCACCACATGGCCTTCGGCGGCACCTTCACCTTCGACATCCCGACCTATCGCGCGGTGCTCCTTTCGCTGCTGAAGAGCATCGAGCGCCATGGCTTCCACCGCGTGCTGATCGTCAACGGCCATGGCGGCAACATCGCCGCGCTCACCGCCTTCCTGCCCGACTTCGCCCGCGAGACGCGGCTGCATGTCGAGGCGACAACCTATTTCCTGCTGGCGCAGGACGCGCTCCCGTCGCTGCTGGAAGACCAGCAGGGGGTGCAGCACGCCTGCGAGGTCGAGACCTCGATGATGATGGTGCTGGCGCCAGGCTCGGTCCGCGAACCGCGCCTGACTGAAGCTTTCGGCGCGCGAGACGGCGCGCCCGGTCGGGCGACCGTCTCGCGGCACCGTTCTTTCCGTGAGATGACCGAGACCGGCGTGATCGGCGATGCCCGCCGTGCGAGCGTGGAAAAGGGCCGGGCCTGCCTCGATGCCTGCGCCGAGGCGCTGGCCGGGCTCTTGCGCGAGATGGGGAGGGCCGCCTGATGGTCGAGGACCGCCGCTTGGGCGACATGCTCGCCTACATCATCCTGACGATCGGTGTGCTGATCGTCGCCTTTCCGGTCTGGCTGACCTTCGTCGCCTCGACCTGGGACGCGGCGACCGTGATCAACGGCCATATGCCGCTCTATCCCGGGCCCTATTTCTTTGAGAACTACAACCGCATCCTGTTCATCGGCACGTCCAGCACGACGCGCGAGCCGGTGGTGCACATGCTGCTGAACTCCTTCATCATGGCGATGGCGATCGCGCTGGGGAAGATCTTCATCTCCGTGCTCTCGGCCTATGCGGTGGTTTATTACCGCTTCCCGTTCCGGATGACGGCGTTCTGGATCATCTTCGTCACGCTGATGCTGCCGGTCGAGGTCCGCATCTTCCCGACCTTCAAGATCGTCTCCGATCTGAACATGCTCGACACCTATCAGGGCCTCGCCATCCCGCTGATCGCTTCTGCGACCGGCACGCTGCTCTTCCGTCAGTTCTTCATGACGATTCCCGACGAATTGCTCGAAGCCTCCAAGATCGACGGCGCGGGCCCCTTCAAGTTCTTCAAGGACACGCTGCTGCCGCTCTCGATCACCACGATCGCGGCGCTCTTCGTCATCCAGTTCATCTATGGCTGGAACCAGTATCTCTGGCCGCTTCTGGTGACGACGAAGGACTCGATGCAGACCATCGTCATCGCCATCAAGAAGATGATCGTCACCGCCGACGCCCTGACGGAGTGGCAGCTCGCCATGGCCACCGCCATGCTGGCGATGCTGCCGCCCGTCTTCGTCGTCATCGCCATGCAGAGGCTCTTCGTGAAGGGCCTCGTGGAAACCGAGAAGTAATCCGCGAATGGCTCAGGTCACTCTCAGCAACGTCAAGAAGGTCTATGCCGGCGGCGTGGAGGCCGTGAAGGGCGTCTCCTTCGACATCCCCGATGGCGGCTTCTGCGTGCTCGTCGGCCCCTCCGGCTGCGGCAAGTCCACGCTCCTGCGCATGGTCGCCGGGCTGGAGACGATCTCGTCGGGCGAGGTCGCGATCGGCGAGCGCGTCGTCAACCAGATCGAGCCGGCCGACCGCGACATCGCCATGGTGTTCCAGAACTATGCGCTCTACCCGCATATGAACATCTACGACAACATGGCCTACGGCCTGCGCAACCGCGGCACGCCGAAGGACGAGATCGACAAGCGCGTGCGGGAAGCCGCGCGCATCCTCGCGATCGAGCCCTTCCTCGAGCGCCGGCCGCGCCAGCTCTCCGGCGGCCAGCGCCAGCGCGTCGCCATGGGCCGCGCCATCGTGCGCAAGCCGCAGGTCTTCCTCTTCGACGAACCGCTTTCCAACCTCGACGCCAAGTTGCGCGTGCAGATGCGCGTCGAGATCAAGAAGCTGCAGCGCGCGCTCGGCGTGACCTCGATCTACGTCACCCACGACCAGGTCGAGGCGATGACGCTCTCCGACAAGCTCGTGGTGATGAATGCCGGCCGGGTCGAGCAGATCGGCGTGCCGGCGGATGTCTATCGCAAGCCGGCGAGCAAGTTCGTCGCCACCTTCATCGGCTCGCCGCCGATGAACATCCTGCCGGGCCTCGTCGACGGCCACGGCATCGTCGCGCTGGGCGACACGGTGTTGCAGGTGCATGATTTGCGCGACGACCTGCCGCCGCAGATGCCTGTCGAGGTCGGCCTGCGGCCGGAGGATATCGAGATCGTCTCCGACGATGATGCCGGTTCGCTGCCCTTCGACGTCGAGTTCATCGAGGAGCTCGGTGCGACCCAGCTCTTCCACGGCAAGCTCGCAGGCCAGCCCTTCGTGATGCAGGCGGCGACGGGCGACGTCCCGGCGCAGGAAGGCCGACTCTGGATCACGGTCGATCCCGGCAAGGTCCATGTCTTCGATCCGAAGACGGGCGTGCGGCTGGGGAAGGACTGAGCACGGCACAGCCGTCATGCTCAGGCTTGACCCGAGCATCTCATGACGCGGAGCTTCCGGAGTCTCGTCCTGCCAGAGCTTCTCGGGTCTGCGCTGCGCTCCGCCCGAGAATGATGCCCTGTTTTAGGCCGCCAGATCGGCCACCAGCGCATCGAGCAGCAATGCACCGTCCGGCGTTGCCGCAAGCCGGCCGCCTTGCCGGTGCATCAGCAGCTTCTCGTCGATCAGGCTGGCGATGCGCTTGGCGTTGAGTTCGCGCCCTGACAGCGCCTTGAACACTGTGGGATCGATCCCCTCGACGAGGCGAAGTCCCATCAGCAGGTATTCGTCACCCTGCGCCTCTTCGCTCAAGCGCTCGTCCTCGACCAGCGCATGGCCTTCGGCCTCGACCCGTTCAAGCCAGATTTCCGGCCGCTTCTCGGTCGAATGCGCCATGCGGCCTTCCGCCGTCACCAGCCTGCCATGGGCGCCGGGGCCGATGCCGGCGTATTCGCCATAGTGCCAGTAGACAAGGTTGTGCCGGCACTCGGCGCCCGGCCGCGCATGGTTCGAGATTTCATAGACCGGCAGTCCGTGCCTGGCCGTGATCTCCTGCGTCGTCTCGTAGAGCGCCGCGCCGGCATCGTGGTCGGGAATGGCGAGCTTGCCGGCCCGGAACAATCGTTCGAACGCCGTGCCGGGCTCGATGGTGAGCTGGTAGAGCGAGAGATGCTCGGCCGCATGGCTGATCGCCAGCTCCAGCTCGGCGCGCCAAAGGGCCGGAGTCTGCAAGGGCGAGCGGGCATAGATCAGGTCGAAGGAATAGCGCTCGAAATATTGGCGCGCGATCGCCACCGCCGCCAGCGCTTCCTCAGCCGAATGCATCCGGCCGAGCGCTTTGAGATCGGCATCGTTCAACGCCTGCACGCCGAGCGAGACGCGGTTGACGCCGGCCGCCCGGAAATCGCGGAAGCGCCCGGCCTCGACGCTGGTCGGATTGGCTTCGAGGGACACTTCGCAGTTGGAATCGACCGCCCAATGCTCGCCGATGGCGTCGAGGATCGCGCCGACGGTGCGCCCCTCCATCAGCGAGGGCGTGCCGCCGCCGAAGAAGATCGAGGACACCGTGCGGCCCGGCACCAGCGCGGCCCGATGCGCGATCTCGCGACGGAAGGCGGCGATGTAGCGGGCTTGGTCGGGTGGCTGCAGCCGGACATGGCTGTTGAAGTCGCAATAGGGGCACTTCGCCAGGCAGAAGGGCCAGTGCACATAGACGGCGAAGCCCGCATCCGCAGTCGGATGCAGGAGCGGTGGCCGCTGGGAAAGGGCGGCCCCGGCGCTCACGCCGGCTTCCTCAGGCAGGCGGCGGCGAGCGCATGGAAGGCGCGCGCGCGGTGCGACAGGCCGGGCGAACCGTCGGCCGGGATGCCGTGCTTCTCCTCAGCCGTCATCTCGCCGAAGGTCTTGTCATGGCCATCCGGCAGGAAGATCGGATCGTAGCCGAAGCCGCCCGCGCCCCGGATCCGCTCGGTGATCGTGCCGTAGACGCGGCCCTCGAACAATTCCTGGTGCCCGTCCGGCCAGGCGATGACCAGCGCCGAGACGAAATGCGCCTTGCGCTGCTCGGGCGCATGGGCGCCGCGCTTGGCGAGTTCCATCTGGACGCGGGCGATCGCCGGGGCGAAATCCTTGCCCGGCCCGGCCCAGTTGGCCGAGAACAGCCCGGGCGCGCCGTCGAGCGCGTCGATGCAGACGCCGGAATCGTCGGAGAGCGCGGGCAATCCACTCGCCTTGGTCGCGGCGACCGCCTTGATCGCCGCATTCTCCGAGAACATGTAGCCATCCTCGACCGGCTCGGGCAGGCCGAGCTCCCCGGCCGAGACCAGTTCGATGCCGTAAGGCGCCAGCAAGTCGCGCATTTCGCGCAGCTTGCCCTGGTTATGGGTCGCGATCACGACCTTGCCGGTGAGGAGGCGGTGGGTGGTCATCGTCAGGCCACCGCGGCCTTCTGCAGCGCGACGAGCTTGGAAACGCCGCCCTTGGCGAGCTTGAGCAGCGAAAGCAGCTCCTCTTCCGAGAATGGCGCCCCCTCGGCCGTGCCCTGCACCTCGACGAGGCCGCCGGAGCCGGTGATGACGAAATTCGCGTCGGTCTGCGCGCCGGAATCCTCGACATAGTCGAGATCGATCACGGGCTGCCCGGCGACGATACCGCAGGAGACGGCGGCGACATGGTCCTTCAGCGGATTGGTGCCCTTGAGCAGGTTGCGGCCTTCCATCCACTTCAGCGCATCGTGCAGCGCGACCCAGGCGCCGGTGATCGAGGCCGTGCGGGTGCCGCCATCGGCCTGGATTACGTCGCAATCGACGACGATCTGGCGCTCGCCGATCGCGGTCAGGTCGACCACGGCGCGGAGCGAACGGCCGACGAGGCGCTGGATTTCCTGGGTACGGCCGGAGGGCTTGCCGGAGGTGACCTCGCGGCGCGTGCGCTCATGCGTGGCGCGCGGCAGCATCGAATATTCGGCGGTGACCCAGCCCTTGCCGGTGCCGCGCAGCCAGGGCGGACCCTTTTCCTCGACGGTCGCGGCGCAAAGCACCTTGGTCTCGCCGAACGTCACCATGCAGGAACCCTCGGCATAGCGCACCACGCCGCGTTCGAGCGTGACCTTGCGCATCTCGTCGGCGGCGCGTTTGGAGGGTCGCATGAAATGATCCTGTCTTGCGGGGAGAGGCGGCTTGTAGGCTCTCCCACGTCACCGGGCAAGGCAGGGCGAGCCATATAGCCCTCTTGATCCGCGCGCCCGCCATGCCGACAATAGGGCACGTGCGCGATTTCGCAGCCGAGGTTCATGAGCGCTCATACAACCCGCCCGGAGACGACGAGCAGCCTGGTCGAGATCGACCAGCGCTCGCGCGAGATCTTTCGCCAGATCGTCGACGGCTACCTGACGACCGGCGAGCCGCTCGGCTCCCGCAACATCGCCCGCCTGCTGCCGATGGCGCTCTCGCCCGCGACGGTGCGCAACGTCATGACCGATCTCGAGCTTGCCGGGCTGATCTATGCGCCGCACACCTCGGCGGGGCGCCTGCCCACCGAACGGGGGCTGCGCTTCTTCGTCGATGCGATGATGGAGGTCGGCAACCTCACATCCGACGAGCGCAAGCGGATCGAGGCCCAGATCCGGGCGGCGGCGAGCCATCACAGCCTCGACCAGACACTGACGGAGGCGTCCGCGCTGCTGTCAGGCCTCTCGCGCGGCGCCGGCGTCGTCGTCACCACCAAGGCCGATCCGCGGCTGAAGCACATCGAATTCGTCCGGCTCGATCCTGCCCGTGCCCTGGTGGTGCTGGTTTCGGAAGACGGCGCGGTCGAAAACCGCCTGCTCGCCTTGCCGCCGGGCCTGCCCGCCTCGGCCCTGACGGAAGCCGCGAACTTCCTCAACGCCCGCATCCTCGGCAAGACGCTCGGCGAAGTGCGTGGCGAGATCGGGGCGCAGCGCGCGCTGATGGAGCGTGAGCTCGACGCGCTCACCGCCCGCCTCGTCGAAAGCGGCATCGCCACCTCCTCGGGCCCGAGCGGCGATCGCCACCTGATCGTGCGCGGCCAGGCCAATCTGCTCGACGATCTCAGGGCGCAGGAGGATCTGGAGCGCATCCGCATGCTCTTCGGCGATCTCGAGACCCAGACCGACGTGATCGATCTGCTCTCTCGCGCCGAGGAAGGCGACGGCGTCCGCATCTTCATCGGCTCGGAGAACAAGCTGTTCTCGATGTCCGGTTCCTCGATGGTGGCGGCGCCCTTCCGCGATGCCGAGCAGCGCATCGTCGGCGTCGTCGGCATCATCGGCCCGACGCGGCTGAATTATGCCCGCATCGTCCCGATGGTCGACTATACCGCCAAGGTCGTCGGCCGCCTGCTGGACGGCAGCCGGTGACGCGCTGGCTGCGGGCTTTAGCCCTTGGAGCTTGCCTGATGACGACCGCTGCCGCTCATGCCGCCTCCGATCTGCTCGCCGCTGCCGAATCCGGAAGAACGGCCGAGGTGAAGGCCCTGATCGCGAAGGGAGCCGATCTCGAAATGCGCGACTCGCAAGGCCGCACGGCGCTCCTCCTCGCTGTCGCCGGCAACCATGTCGAAATGGCCAGGGCCCTGCTCGCCGCCGGTGCGAGCCCCAACACGCAGGCCGCCAACCGCGACACGCCCTGGCTGCTCGCCGGTGCCTCCGGCCGCACGGACATCATCGCGGCGATGTTGCCGCTGAAGCCCGATCTGCGCTTGCGCAACCGCTATGGCGGCAATGCGCTGATCCCGGCCTGCGAGCGCGCCCATGTCGAGACGGTGAAGCTGCTCCTAACCAGCGGCATCGACGTCAATCACGTCAACGATCTCGGCTGGACCTGCCTTTTGGAAATCGTGATCCTCGGCGATGGCGGCCCGCGCCATCAGGAGGTGGCGAGGCTCGTCCTCGCCGCAGGCGCCGATCCGAACCTCGCCGATCGCGACGGCCTGACGCCGCTTGCCCATGCTCGCGCGAGGGGACAGGCAGCCGTGGCTGAATTGATCGAGCAGGCGGGCGGCCGGGCGAAGCGCTGAGTTGGCTTTGAGGGCGGAAGCGGCTATCGAGCGCGGAAAGCAACCGTTTCCGCATTGCAGGTTCCGCCATGTCCGACCAGCTTCCCGACCGTCTCTCCGTCAATCCGGACAGCCCCTTCTATGATGCCGACGTGCTGGCACGCGACATCGGCATTCGCTTCAAGGGCGTCGAGAAGACCAATGTCGAGGAGTATTGCGTCTCGGAAGGCTGGGTGAAGGTCGCGGCCGGCGCCGCCAAGGATCGCTTCGGCCGGCCGATGACGATCACCCTCAAGGGCCCGGTCGAGCCTTATGTGCGCGGCGAGGCCAAGGAAGGCTGAGGCAGCCCGAGCGACCGCCTTTCATTCTCGGGCGCGCGCAGCGGCGACCCGAGAAACTCTCCCAGAGGACGCCGGAGCCTCTTCCGGCGTGAGATGCTCGGGTCGAGCCCGAGCATGACGCCTGTCCTCAGACGAGATCCTTGTAGAAAAACGTCGAGCCGCATTCGGCCCCGTCCGGCATCAGCGCGAAGCGCGGGATGGTGCCGAGCTCCGTCCAGCCCAGCCGGTTGTAGAGCCTTCGCGCGGCACCGTTCTCATCCGTGTCGAGCACCAGCAGGTCGCGTCCCCTTTCTCGGGCGATGGCCTCGGCCCGGCTCATCAGCGCCTCGCCGATCCCCTGCCGGCGCGCGCGGGAATGCACCAGCACCTTGGCGATCTCGGCGCGATGCGGCTGGTTCGGCTTGCCGATCAGATGAAGCTGAGCCGTCCCGACGATGCCGTCCGCATTGCGGGCGACGAACAGCACGATCTGTCCTCCCGCGACGCCAGCCGCGACATCGCGCCAGAAGCGCTCGTAATCGGCGGCCGTATTCCACGCCATGAAGCCGACCGAGGCGCCGTTGGCGACGCAGTCGCGCAGAATCTCGGCCAGCGCCGGCAAGGCGGCCCCAGCAGCCGGAGCGTCGAGGATGTCGATGGCGATGTCGGTGGTCGTGGGGAGAGCGTTCATGCGGCATGTCCCGGAAAAGTACCGCTGCCCGCGGTGAGGATGACGGCGTAGCGCACGGGGTCGGCGCCCGGATTGCGGTAGGTGATCGGGCCGCGCAGATGCATCTGCAGGCAATCGCCTTCGGCGAGAGTGTGACTTGTGCCTTCGACCGTCAGGTCGAGCCGGCCGCGCAGCACCCAGATCTGCTGGTCCAGCGTCGGCGCGCCGGCAGCGCTGTCGAGCCGGACCTCAGCACCCCCCGGCAATTCCACCTCGACGATCTCGAAGCTGGAGCCGGTTCCGCGCGGCGAGACGTTGCGGCGCAGATAGCCGCTTGCCGGATCGCGCCAGACCGGTTGCGACGCGCGGCGCGACAGCGGCCCGGTGCCGGCCTCCTCCTCCAGCAGGGCGGAGAGCGACAGCCCGAGCCCGGAGCCGAGCCGGACCAGCACCGTCGCGGTCGGACTCGATTCGCCGCGCTCGATCCGCGAAATCATGGCGCGGCTGACGCCGGTGCGCTGGGCAAGCTCGTCCAGCGTCAGGCCGTGGCGCTGCCGGGCGGCCTTGAGCCGTTCACCCAGCCGGCGGTCGATATCGGTGTCGCTCTCGAATTCCATGAATGTGAGAATAATTCTTATATATTGGAATTGGCAAGATGCTTTCGTAAGCCTCCAAAACCTCCGCCGTCATCCCGGGCGACCGAAGGGAGACCCGGGGTCCATGCCGGGGCGTTTCCGATGACGGTTCAGGGATGGATCCCGGATCGGCGCCGCTTTGCGGCTTGTCCGGGATGACCGGTGTGGTTCTCGCGCCAGCACATGGCTTTGATGCCGCCTGAATCGCGCAACCGCTTGGCGCAACGCGGCTTCACTGCTATGGCGCGCGCATGAGCACCCGTACCATCGACAACATCCGCAACTTCTCGATCGTGGCCCATATCGACCACGGCAAGTCGACGCTGGCTGACCGGCTGATCCAGCAGACCGGCACGGTCGCCGCACGCGACATGAGCGAGCAGATCCTCGACTCGATGGATATCGAGAAGGAGCGCGGCATCACCATCAAGGCGCAGACGGTGCGGCTCGACTATCAGGCGAAGGATGGCAAGACCTACATCCTGAACCTGATGGATACCCCCGGCCATGTCGATTTCGCCTATGAGGTCTCGCGCTCGCTGGCGGCCTGCGAGGGCTCGCTGCTGGTGGTCGACGCCTCGCAGGGCGTCGAGGCGCAGACGCTCGCCAATGTCTATCAGGCGCTCGACGCCAACCACGAGATCGTCACCGTCCTCAACAAGATCGACCTGCCCGCCGCCGAGCCGGAGCGGATCAAGCAGCAGATCGAGGACGTGATCGGGCTCGATGCTTCGGAAGCCGTGCCGATCTCGGCCAAGACCGGGCTCAACATCGAGGGCGTGCTGGAAGCCATTGTCCAGAAGCTGCCCGCCCCGAAGGGCGACCCCGACGCGCCGCTGAAATGCCTGCTGGTCGATTCGTGGTATGACGCCTATCTCGGCGTCGTCGTTCTCGTGCGCGTCATCGACGGCGTGCTCAAGAAGAACATGACCATCCGCATGATGCGGGCCAAGGCGTCCTACGGCGTCGACCGCGTCGGCGTGTTCAAGCCGAAGATGCTGGAGGTCAAGGAACTCGGCCCTGGCGAGGTTGGCTTCTTCACCGCCTCGATCAAGGAAGTCGCGGACACCGCCGTCGGCGACACCATCACCGACGACAAGCGGCCGATCGCCGAGCCGCTGCCGGGCTTCAAGCCGGTGCAGCCGGTAGTGTTCTGCGGCATCTTCCCGGTCGATGCCGCCGATTTCGAGGTGCTGCGCGCCGCCATGAGCCGGTTGCGCCTGAACGACGCCTCGTTCTCCTACGAGATGGAAACCTCCGCCGCGCTCGGCTTCGGCTTCCGCTGCGGCTTCCTCGGGCTGCTGCATCTGGAGATCATCCAGGAGCGGCTCGAACGCGAGTTCAACCTCAACCTGATCTCGACGGCGCCATCGGTCGTCTATCGCCTGAAGCTGCGCGACGGCACGTCGATCGAGCTCCACAACCCGGCCGACATGCCGGACGTGATGAAGATCGAATTCATCGAGGAGCCCTGGATCAAGGCGACGATCTTCACGCCCGACGAATATCTCGGCTCGGTGCTGAAGCTCTGTCAGGATCGCCGCGGCATCCAGACCGACCTCTCCTATGTCGGCTCGCGCGCCAAGGTGGTCTACGACCTGCCGCTGAACGAGGTCGTCTTCGACTTCTACGACCGCTTGAAGTCGATCTCGAAGGGCTATGCCTCCTTCGACTACGCCATCACCGACTATCGCGAGGGCGACCTCGTGCGCATGTCGATCCTGGTCAATGCCGAGCCTGTCGATGCGCTCTCGATGCTGGTCCATCGCTCGCGCGCCGATGCGCGCGGCCGCG
The DNA here is from genome assembly GCF_000745475.1 of Allobosea sp. UNC402CLCol. Classification (GTDB taxonomy): domain Bacteria; phylum Pseudomonadota; class Alphaproteobacteria; order Rhizobiales; family Beijerinckiaceae; genus Allobosea; species Allobosea spartocytisi. The sequence goes on along the minus strand of NZ_JQJJ01000013.1, from coordinate 159,176 downwards.
CCATGTGCGAGAAGCTCAAGGAGCTGATCCCGCCGCATATGTTCCAGATTCCGGTGCAGGCGGCGATCGGCGGCAAGATCATTGCCCGCGAGACCATCCGCGCGCTGCGCAAGGACGTCACCGCCAAATGCTATGGCGGCGACGCCACCCGCAAGCGCAAGCTTCTGGAGAAGCAGAAGGAGGGCAAGAAGAAGATGCGGCAGTTCGGCAAGGTCGAAATCCCGCAGGAAGCCTTCATCGCCGCCCTCAAGATGGACGATTGAGCGCGTAGCGCTCGCCGTTCCCAGCAAAAACTCGACCGTCATCCCGGACGCAGCGAAGCGGAGATCCGGGATCGATGTCGGAGCGCTTCCGTTCGGCGCTTTGGCATGGATCCCGGGTCAAGCCCGGGATGACGCGGCGGTTCCGAGGCCAATCGGAAGTCAGGCGTTTCCTTCCCGGCGATAGGCCGCGCGATAGCGCGCATAAAGCCGCTGATAAGCCTCGCGCCACTCGGCGCGCGGCGTGACCACCCTCTCCAGCGCCGGCGGCTTGCATAGCGCCTCCGGCGCCTCGCCGGTGACGGCAAGCCGCGCCAATCGCGCCGCCCCGAAGGCACCGCCTCTTTCGCCGCCGGCGCGGTATTCCAGCGGCCGGTCGAGGATCGCAGCCAGAATCTCGCCCCAGAGCGCCGAGCGCGCCCCGCCGCCGATCACGCTCAGCGTCTCGATGCGCGGCCCCACTGCCTCGAGGGCGGCGAGCCCGTCGGCGAAGCTGAAGCCGACGCCCTCCAGCACGGCCCGGCCGAGATCGCTGCGCCGCGTGCCATGGGTCAGCCCGGCGAAGAGCCCGGTCGCCTGCGGGTCGTTGTGCGGCGTCCGCTCGCCGGAGAGATAGGGCAGGAAGACGACCTCGCCCGGCCGGTCGGTCTCGTTGGCAATCTCATCCAGCAGCGCCGCTTCCGTCGTGCCGGTCACGCCGCTGACCCAGCTCAGGCTCGAAGCGGCGCTCAGCATCACCGCCATCTGGTGCCAGAGGCCAGGCAGGGCATGGCAGAAGCTGTGCACCGCCTGTGTGGGATTGGCCGAGTAGGCGGCGCTGGTCGTGAAGATCACGCCGGACGTGCCGAGCGAGAGGAAGCCTTGCCCCGGCGTGATCGCGCCGATGCCGACAGCGCCGGCCGCATTGTCGCCCGCCCCGCCCGCGACAACGACGCCCTTAGGCAGCCCCCATTCTGTTGCGAGCGTATCGCGCAGTACGCCGCCGGGCTCGCTGCCCTCGACGAGGCGCGGCATCGCCGTCTTGGAGAGCCCGGTCGCGTCGAGCATCGCTTGCGACCAGCGCCGTGCCGCCACGTCGAGCCAGAGCGTGCCGGCGCTGTCCGACATGTCGGAGATCGGCTCGCCGGTCAGGCGCAGCCGCAGATAATCCTTCGGCAGCAGCACCTTGGCGATGCCGGCGAAAATCTCGGGCTCGTGCCGCTGCACCCAGACCAGCTTCGGCGCGGTGAAGCCGGGCATGGCGAGGTTGCCGGTGATCGCGCGTGAGCGCGGTTCGCGCTCCTCCAGCAACCGGCACTCGGCGCCGCTGCGCCCGTCATTCCAGAGAATGGCCGGGCGCAGGACCCGGTCCTGCGCATCGAGCAGCACCGCGCCATGCATCTGGCCGCTGAGGCCGAGACCGCGCGCTCCCGCCATCTCCGCCGGCCGTTCAGCCTTGAGCCGCCTGAGCACTCGGTCTAGCGCCTGCCACCAATCCTCGGGGCTCTGTTCGGACCAGAGCGGCTGCGGCCGCGAGACAGTGAGCGGCTCGCTCGCCTCCGCGACGACGCGCTCGTCCGTGTCGACCAGGACGGCCTTGAGCGAGGAGGTGCCGAGATCGATGCCCAGGAACATCGCCGCGCCTCAGATGAAGCGCTGCACGAGGTTCTCCAGCATCTCCTGCCGCCCCGACACGGGATGCGGCTCCGGTCCGGCAGCCGCCTTCTCGGCGATCTCCGCGAGCGAGAGCCGCCCGGCGAGGATGTCCTGTCCGAAGCCGCCGTCCCAGCCGGCATAGCGGCGCGAGACGAAATCGGCGAGGCTGCTATCCGCGATCAGCTTCTCGGCGTTGAGCAGCGCTCGCGCCAGCAGATCGAACCCGCCGACATGGGCATGCAGCAGGTCGATGGCATCGATCGACTGGCGCCGCACCTTGGCGTCGAAATTGAAGCCGCCGGTCTTCAAGCCCCCCGCCTGCAGGATGCGGTAGAGCACCAGCGTCATCTCGTTGAGATCGTTCGGGAACTGGTCGGTGTCCCAGCCGTTCTGCGGGTCGCCGCGATTGATGTCGAGACTGCCGAGCAGGTCATGCGCCAGCGCATAGGCGATCTCATGCTCGAAGCTGTGGCCGGCGAGCGTCGCGTGGTTGGCCTCGATGTTGAGCTTCACCTCGCCGACGAGATCGTAGCGCGAGAGGAAGCCGTGCACCGTCGCGGCGTCGAAATCATATTGGTGCTTGGTCGGCTCGCAGGGCTTGGGCTCGATCAGGATCGTGCCGGTGAAGCCGATCCTGTGCTTGTGCTCGACGACCAGCGCGAGGAAGCGGCCGAGCTGGTCGAGTTCGCGCTTCAGATCGGTGTTGAGCAGCGTCTCATAACCCTCGCGTCCGCCCCAGAGCACGTAGTTCGTGCCGCCGAGCCGCTTCGTCACATCGAGCACGGCGCGCACCTGCGCGGCGGCATGTGCGAAGATATGCGGGTCGGGATTGGTCGCGGCGCCCGCGGCATAGCGCGGATGCGAGAACAGATTGGCCGTGCCCCAGAGCAGTTTCACCCCCGTCCGCTCCATATGCCCGGCAAAGCGGTCGGCGATGGCATCGAGATTGGACCAGCCTTCGCGGATGCTGCGCCCCAGCGGCACGGCGTCGACATCGTGGAAGGCGAAATAGGGTGCGCCAAGCTTGGCGAAGAAGTCGAAGGCGGCATCGGCCTTCGCCTCCGCCATGGCGAGGGCATCGGGCCCGCCGAGCCAAGGCCGTTCGAAGGTGCCGCTGCCGAAGACGTCGCTGCCGGGCCAGCAGAAGCTGTGCCAGTAGGCCACGCAAGGGCGCAGGATCTCCGCCATCGGCTGACCCAGCACGAGGCGATCGGGCTCGTAGTAGCGATAGGCCAGTGGGTTGCGGCTCTCCGGTCCCTCGAAACGGATCGCGGGCAGATCGGCGAAATAGCTCATGGCGTTCCCTCGGCTTGGAAGCTCGGGCCTTCACCTGCGAGGCCTGGAGAAATGCCTCGATATTTCAGGTGTGACCCATCATTTTGAGTTGCGCACATCTAATCCCGTCTTTATCGCTTTGGGAAGGGGAGGGTGGCGCATGGCGCGGACCACGCTGCAGGATGTCGCGAGCGAGGCAGGGGTCAGCCTCGCCACGGTCGACCGCGTGATGAACGGCCGCTCCGGCGTCCATGCCCGCACCGTCGAGCGCGTCCAGGCGGCGGTGAAGGCGCTCGATTTTCATCCGGATCGCCACGCCTCGCGGCTGGCGCGCGGCCGCGACTACGATTTCCGGATCATCCTGCCCACCGGCGAAAACGACTTCATGAAGATGTTGGAGGGCGAGTTGCGCGAGACTGGCGCGCGGCTGCGGCATGAGCGGATCAAGCTCTCCGTGCAGCAGGTCGACGTCTTCGACGGCCCCCTGCTGGCCGCCGCCATCGAGGAATTGCCCGCGACGATCGACGGTCTTGCCGTGGTGGCGCTCGATCATCCCGCCGTCGTCGAGGCGATCAACAATCTGGTCGCGGCCGGTGTCACGGTGCTGACGCTGGTTTCCGATCTGCCGTCGAGCCGGCGCAGCCATTTCGTCGGCATCGACAATGTCGCGGCCGGGCGCACCGCCGCCAATCTGATCGGCCGTTTCGTGCATGGGTCGGGCAAGGTCGGGCTGATCGCCGGCTCGCTGGCGCTCCGCGACCATATCGAGCGGCAATATGGCTTCGAGCAGGTCATCGCCCGCGAATATCCGAATCTGCAGGTGCTGCCGCTGCGCGAAGGGCGAGACGACAATAGTCGCGTCGAAAGCGCCGCCCGCGCCCTACTGGCCGACCATCCCGATCTCGTCGCGATCTACAGCGCCGGCGGCGGCCAGTCCGGCGTCGTCGCCGCGCTCGAAGCCTCGGGCCGGGCGCGGGAGGTCGTCTTCATCGCCCATGAATTGACGCCGCTCGCACGGCGCCATCTGGTGCGCGGCACCATCGACGCCATCATCAATCAGGATGCCGGCCACATGGCCCGCAGCGTCGCGCGCGTGCTGCAATCGGCCCGCGAAGGCGCGCCGATCGTGCCGGGGCAGGAGCGAATCCGCATTGACGTGTTTTTGCGAGACAACTTGCCTTGAGCATGGCAATCTGAGGTACGCACCGCAAAGCCGGCGATAAGACCGAGAGGCGGGCAGACGATGGACGGCTGAGCGGAACGGCAGTTTCCGAAAGGCCGACGGGAGGAGACGAGGGATGAAAACGATCAAGGGACCGGCGATTTTTCTCGCCCAGTTCGCGGGCGACGCCGCTCCGTTCGACTCGTTCGAGGCGATCTGCGCCTGGGCCGGATCGCTCGGCTATGAGGGCGTGCAGATCCCGAGCTGGGACGGGCGCCTCTTCGATCTGAAGAAGGCTTCGGACTCCAAGGATTATTGCGACGAGATCGCCGGCATCGCCCGCTCCCACGGCTTGGCCATCACCGAGCTTTCGACCCATCTGCAGGGCCAGCTCGTCGCCGCCCATCCGGTCTATGACGAAATGCTCGACGGTTTTGCGGCCCCGGAGGTGCGCGGCAATCCCAAGGTGCGGCAGGCCTGGGCGGTCGACCAGTTGAAGCGCGCCGCCCGCGCCTCGCGCCATCTCGGCCTCGACGCCCATGCGACCTTCTCCGGCGCGCTCGCCTGGCCCTTCCTCTACCCTTTCCCGCAGCGCCCGGCCGGGCTGATCGAGACGGCCTTCGCCGAACTCGGCAAGCGCTGGCGGCCGATCCTCGATGTCTTCGACGAGAACGGCGTCGATGCCTGCTTCGAACTGCATCCGGGCGAGGACCTGTTCGACGGCACGACCTTCGAGATGTTCCTCGACCATGTCGGGCAGCATCCCCGCGCCAACATCCTCTACGACCCCAGCCATTTCGTGCTGCAGCAGCTCGACTATCTCGCCTTCATCGATATCTACCGCGAGCGCATCAAGGCCTTCCACGTGAAGGATGCCGAGTTCAACCCGACCGGCCGCCAGGGCGTCTATTCCGGCTATGCCAACTGGGTCGACCGGGCGGGGCGCTTCCGCTCGCTCGGCGACGGGCAGGTCGATTTCGGGTCGATCTTCTCGAAGATGGCGGCGAACGACTTCGCCGGCTGGGCCGTGCTCGAATGGGAATGCGCGCTGAAGCACCCGGAGGACGGCGCGCGCGAGGGTTCGGAGTTCATCCGCAGCCACATCATCCGCGTCACCGAGCGCGCCTTCGACGATTTCGCCGGTGCCGGCACCGACGAGGCCGCTAATCGCCGCCTGCTGGGCATCGGCTGAGGAGGCGCGCATGGTCATCGAAGCAGGCAGGCAGACGGGCCACGGCCACCGCATCCGCCTCGGCATGGTCGGCGGCGGGCAGGGCGCTTTCATCGGCGGGGTGCATCGCATCGCCGCAAGGCTCGACGACCGCTATGAGCTGGTTGCCGGGGCGCTCTCCTCGGAGCCGGAGCTGGCGAAGGCCTCGGCGCGCGAGCTCGGCCTCGCGGAAGAGCGCGCCTATGGTTCCTATGAGGAGATGGCCACGGCCGAGGCGGCGCGGCCGGACGGCATCGAGGCCGTCTCGATCGTCACGCCCAATCACATGCACGCGCCGGTTGCGCGTGCCTTCCTGAAGGCCGGCATCCATGTCATCTGCGACAAGCCGCTGACGACGACGCTGGCGGAGGCGCGCGATCTCGCCGCCCTTGTGCGCGAGAGCGGCAGGCTCTTCATTGTCACGCATAACTACACCGGCTATCCGCTGGTGCGGCAGGCGCGCGCGCTGGTCGCGAGTGGCGCGCTCGGCACGCTCCGTCTGGTCCAGGTCGAATACGCCCAGGACTGGCTGACCGAGAAGACCGAGGCGACCGGCCAGAAGCAGGCCGCCTGGCGCACCGATCCGAAACAGGCCGGCGCTGGTGGCGCGCTCGGCGATATCGGCACCCACGCCTATAATCTCGCGAGCTTCGTCACCGGCCTGAAGCTCAAGGAGCTCTGCGCGGAGCTGACGAGCTTCGTCGAGGGGCGCGCGCTCGATGACGATGTCCAGATCCTCTTGCGCTTCGAGGGCGGCGCCAAGGGCGCGCTCTGGGCGAGCCAGGTCGCGCCCGGCAACGAGAACGGGCTGAAGCTGCGCGTCTATGGCAGCAAGGGCGGCCTCGAATGGGCGCAGGAGAACCCGAACCAGCTCTGGTTCACGCCCTTCGGCGAGCCCAAGCGCCTGCTGACGCGCGGCGGCGCCGGCGCCCTCTCCGAAGCCGCGCGGGTGACGCGTATCCCGAGCGGCCACCCCGAGGGTTATCTCGAAGGCTTCGCGACGATCTACAGCGAAGCGGCCAACGCGATCATCGCCGCGCGTGGCGGCGCCAAGCCCGATCCGGCCGTGACCTATCCGACGGTCGAGGACGGGCTTGCCGGCATGGCCTTCATCGAGGCGGCGGTCGCCTCCTCCAGGGCGGGCGGGCGATGGACGAGCCTCTGATCCATCACGGTGGCGCACCGCCGGGCGCCAGCCCGCCCGTGCTGGCGGCGCGGGGCGTCGCCAAGGCCTTCGGCCCGGTCGAGGTGCTGACCGATGTCGGGCTCGCGCTGGCGGCCGGCGAGGTCCATGCCGTCATCGGCGAAAACGGAGCCGGCAAATCGACGCTGATGAAGCTGATTTCCGGCCATCTCGCGCCGACGCGCGGGGCGATTGAGATCGACGGCGAGGCCGTGCATTTCGCCGGCCCCGTCGATGCCGAGAGCCGCGGCATCGTGCTGGTGCATCAGGAAATCCTGCTCGCGCCGCATCTCACCGTGGCGCAGAACATCTTTCTCGGCCGCGAATTGAAGCGCGGCCTGATGGTCGACGACCGCGCCATGAATGCGCAGGCCGCCGCGGCGCTGCGCCAGCTCGGCGTCGACATCGACCCGAGGGCGCTGGTGTCCCGCCTCTCCATCGCCCGGCGCCAGCTCGTTCAGATCGCCCGCGCCTTGGCTGTGCCGCACCGCGTCGTCATCTTCGACGAGCCGACGGCGTCGCTGACCCCCATCGAGACCGAGGCGCTGCTCAAGGTCATCCGCGCTCTGAAGGCGCGCGGCGTCGCCATCCTCTACATCTCCCATCGCCTGCCCGAGGTCGCCGCCATCGCCGACCGCATCACCGTGCTGCGCGATGGCCGGCTGATCGCGACGCGCGACGCGGACACCCTCTCGCCCGTCGAGATGGCCCGGTTGATGGTCGGGCGCGACATGGCGCAGCTCTATCCCCAGCGCAGCGAGGCGCCGCCCGGCGCTATCGCCCTGGAGGTTCGCGATCTCTCCGTGCCGGGCTTCGCGGCCGATATCTCCTTCACCTTGCGCAAGGGCGAGATCCTCGGCTTCGCCGGGTTGATCGGCGCCGGCCGCACCGAGCTGATCGAGGGCGTCACCGGCTTGCGTCCCGCTCACGGCGCGGTCTCGGTTGAAGGCAGGCCGATCCGCCTGGGATCGGTGCGCGAGAGCATGCAGGCCGGAATCGTCTATCTGAGCGAGGACCGGAAGGGAAAGGGCCTGCTGCTCGGCCAGAACCTGCGGGTCAACCTGACGCTCGCGGCGCTGCGCCGCTTCCTGCGCCATGGCTTCATCGACCGGCAGGCCGAAGAGCGCGAGCTCGACGCCGCCATCGGTGCCTTCGATATCCGGGCGAGGCGCAAGGAGATGCTCGCCGGCCAGCTTTCGGGCGGCAACCAGCAGAAGCTGCTGCTCGCCAAGATGATGCTGCTCGCGCCCGAGATCGTCATCATCGACGAGCCGACGCGCGGCATCGACATCGGCACCAAGCAGCAGATCTATCGCTTCATCGCGAAGCTGGCGGCGGAGGGGAAGGCGGTCATCGTCATCTCCTCGGAGATGCAGGAACTGATCGGCATCTGCCATCGCATCCTGGTGATGCGCGCCGGCCGCCTCGTCGGCGAGGTCGCGGGCGAGGCGATGACCGAGGACGAAATCGTCGTCCATGCCACCGGCGTCAGCGCCATGGCGGGTGACGCATCCATGAGGGCAGCCCAGCCATGACCGACGAAGCCCGGCCACTCGACCTCGACAAGGATGGCGGCCGCAGCGGCCTGGCCCGCTTCTTCGGCGAGATCGACATGGCGGCGGTCGCGCCCTTCATCGCGCTCGCGGCGCTGTTCCTGCTCGGCGCGCTGCTCAACCCGAATTTCCTCACGACAAACAACCTGATGAACGTGCTGACGCGCTCCTCCTTCATCGCGATCATCGCGGTGGGCGCGACCTTCGTGATCTCGGCCGGCGGGCTCGATCTCTCCGTCGGCTCGTCGGCGGCGCTGGTCGCCGGCATCATGATCCTGTTCCTGAACGGCGGCGGGCTCGATGGTGGCACGCTGCTGATCGGCGCGGCGATGGGCGTCGCGATCCTCGTCGGCGGCCTGGCGGGCCTCGCCAACGGCGCGGTGACGGTGCTCGGGCGGATAGAACCCTTCATCGTCACGCTCGGTACCATGGCGATCTTCCGCTCGGTCACGACCTGGCTCGCCGATGGCGGCTCGATCGCGGTCAAATCCCCGGACGTCCGCGGGCTGCTGCGGCCGATCTATACCGGTACCGTCTTCGGCCTGCCGGTGCCGGTCCTGATCATGGCGGTGGTCGGGCTCGTCGGCGCCTTCATCCTCTACCGCACGGCCTTCGGCCGCCATGTCATCGCGGTCGGCTCGAACGAGGATGTCGCGCGCTATTCCGGCGTCCATGTCGGGCGGGTGCGGGCGCTGACCTATGTCATCCAGGGCGTCTGCGTCGCCATCGCGGTGATCGTCTATGTGCCCCGGCTGGGCGCGGCGACCGCGACGACCGGCCTGCTCTGGGAATTGCAGGCGATCACGGCTGTCGTCATCGGCGGCACGGCGCTGCGCGGTGGCGTCGGCCGGATCTGGGGCACGATCTGCGGCGCTTTCATGCTCGAGGTCGTCGGCAACATCATGGTGCTGTCGAGCCTGGTCAGCGAATACCTGATCGGCGCCGTCCAGGGCGTGATCATCGTCATCGCCATGCTCGTCCAGAAATCGCTGATGCGGAGGAGCTGACGCCCGCATTCCGACACGGCCGGCGGCACAGGGCTCCCGCCGGTTCCGATCCAAAGGCCCGAACCCGATAACCACAAGAAGCAAGGGAGTGAGACAATGCGCAGGATCATGATGGGCCTCGCGGCCGCCGCCCTCACGGCGACGCTTGCCCAGGCACAGCAGAAGAACGTCACCATCGCGGTGTCGATTCCGGCCGCCGACCATGGCTGGACCGGCGGCGTGGTCTATCACGCCGAGCGCGCCGCCAAGATCCTCCAGGCCAATCATCCCGGCCTCAAGATCATCGTGAAAACCTCGCCGAACGGCGCCTCCCAGGCCAATGCGCTGGAAGACCTGACGACGCAGAAGATCGACGCGCTCGTCACCCTGCCGCACAATTCCGACGAGCTCACCGACCCGATCCGGGCGGTGAAGAAGAAGGGTGTCTTCGTCACGGTGGTCGACCGGGCGCTGACGGATCCGACGATCCAGGACCTCTATGTCGCCGGCAACAATCCCGAGCTCGGCCGCGTCGCCGGCCTCTATCTCAAGGAGAAGCTCGGCAAGGGCGACATCGTCGTCATTCGCGGCCTGCCGATCGTCATCGACGAGGAGCGCCAGAAGGGCTTCGACGCGGCCATCGCCGGCAGCGGCATCAAGGTGCTGGAGAAGCAGTTCGGCAACTGGTCGCGCGACGACGCCTTCAAGGTGATGCAGGACTATCTGACCAAATATCCGAAGATCGACGCCGTCTGGTGCCAGGACGACGACATGGCGGTCGGCGTGCTCGAGGCGATCTCCCAGGCCAAGCGCACCGACGTCAAGATGGTCATCGGCGGCGCCGGCATGAAGGAGATGATCAAGCGCGTCGCCGACGGCGACAAGATGATCCCCGTCAACGTGCTCTACCCGCCGGCGATGATCGCGACGGCACTCGAGCTCACCGTCGCGAATTTCTACGACAAGGTGCCGGTGCGCGGCCGCTACATTCTGGACGCGACGCTCGTCACCAAGGAGAATGCGAGCGAGTTCTATTTCCCCGATTCGCCGTTCTGAGCGCAGATCGGAGCGGCGGATGACCGGGAGGGGTCCTCCCGGGCAAGCTGCGATGCGGCATGAGGGCTCCAGAGCAGAGGCGCTCCGGAGCCCTTTTGCTTTTGAGATTGCATCGATTTCACACGGGAACCGAACTGTCATCCCGGGATTGATCCGGGATCCATACCGGAACGCCACCGATCCAGGCTGGATGTCAGATCGCCTCGGCACCGAGCTTCGCCAGCCAATGGCCGAACCGTTCCTTGAGAAGGCGGTCGCGCACATAGGCGAGACTCTCCTCGTCGAGCCGCTCCAGCTCCTCCAGCCGGAAGGCCTCCGGCCCATGCGCGTCCCAGGCGGCCTGCAGCCCGCGATGGGTATGGCTGCGGTGGCGCAAGGTGAAGCGCAGCCGGTTCTCGATGCTGCCGAGATCGGTCGCGCGGCCGACCCAGCGCTGGCCGCTCGGCTCGCAGCGCAGCAGATAGATGCCCGCCGCCGTCTTGCGTTCCTTGTAGGCGGCAACGGCCGCCTTCTTCTCTTCACTGCGCATGGCCGGCCTCGTCGAGGGATCGGGATGCATAATATAACCCGGATGTTAATAGGGCAAGAAATTTATCCGGGTATATTATCGGCAACGCCGCCGCTTGATCCTCGGCTCTGCTCGTCCGAAGGTTGACCGATGAGCGAGAGCGAACCTGTCCTTCTCTTCGGCGACCTGTCCGGCAAGACCGCGCTCGTGACCGGAGCTTCCGGCGGTCTCGGCCTTCATTTTGCGCGGCTGCTCGCGCGCTATGGTGTCGCCGTGACGCTGGCGGCTCGGCGCAAGGCTGCCCTCGACTGTGCCTGCGCGGAGATCGCTGATGCCGGCGGGGAGGCGCAGGGCCTCGCGCTCGACGTTGCCGATGCGCGCTCCGTCCGGACAGCGCTGGAAGGCCATTCCTTCGACATCCTGATCAACAATGCCGGAATCAGCGGCGCCGCGCCGGCCGCCGAACTGGGCGAGGAGGAATGGGACCGCGTCCTCGACACCAATCTCAAGGGCGTCTTCGTGGTGGCGCAGGCGGTCGCGCGCGGCATGCGCGCCTCCGGCCGGGGCGGGGCGATCGTGAACATCGCCTCGATCCTCGGCCATCGCGTCGCCGGTGGCGTCAGCGCCTATGCCGCCTCCAAGGCGGGCGTGATCCAGCTCACCAGGGCGCTGGCGCTGGAATGGGCCCGTGACGGCATCCGGGTCAATGCGCTCTGCCCCGGCTATATCGAGACCGACATCAATCGCGATTTCTTCGCCAGCGAGCCCGGCCAGAACCTGATCCGCCGCATCCCGCAGCGGCGATTGGGCCGGCCCGAGGAGCTCGACGGGGCGCTGCTCCTGCTCGCCTCGCAAGCCGGCAGCTACATCACCGGCTCGACCGTGGAGGTCGATGGCGGCCACCTCGTCTCGTCGCTCTGATGGCTGTCCTAGTACTTGATCACGCCACAGCGCCGGAAGGCGTCTTCGACCTGTCGGGTGGCCGGGCGACCTCTTGAGCATCGGCGCTCCGCGCCGGTCAGGGCGATTCCGGCGCGGTCCGGTTCGGAAGCTGGGACAACACGCCCATGATGGGCCGCAGATGCTGCTCGAGGATGCCGAGCGCCTTCGCCTCGTCATACTCGCTCAGCGCCTCGATGAGCGCGTGATGTTCCTTGCGGATGCGCGCGATCCGGCTCGGATCCGTGCTGATCGCCGTCATCGCGACGCGCTGCTGGCGCGCCCCGAGCGACTGGTAGAGCTCGGACAGCACGACATTGCCGACAGCGGCGACCATGGCGAAATGGAAGTTCCGGTTGAGCTCGATCCGGCCGAAATAGTCGCCCTCCGGCCGCTCGTCGAGCTGCGCGAGGATGGTGCCCATTTCGGCGGGCAGCGGGATCTCCTCACGGCAGATCCGGCTGATGGCGTGGCTCTCGATCATCCGCCGGGCTTCGTAGAGATCGATGAGCTCCTGCGCCGTCACCTGCCGCACCAGCGCGCCGCGGCGCGGCAGCAGATCGATGAAGCGTTCGGCCTCGAGCCGGTGGAAGGCTTCGCGCACCGGCGTGCGCGAGACGCCCAGCGCGGAAGAGATCTGCTCTTCCTCGACGAAGGAGCCCCCCACGAAGCGGCCGCGCAGGATCTGCTCGCGGACGTAGAGATAGACCCGCTCGCGCGTCGGCCGGCCGCGCTCCTCGGCGGGCTCGTCCTGAAGCTCGATCATCGCCATGAGCGTATCATCCCGAAAAGTGCATTCCTTTTCGATATGATGCCATGCCGAGTTGACTGTGGACATCAAAAAATCCGCCACGTATACGTGATGCATCAGAAGCGAGGGGTGCGTCCTATTGGTGGCGCGCGACCTGCGCCGGGGAACGTTAAGCCGTGCACCTGCCGACTGTGATTCATGCTGTTTTGGCCTGTCGGGCGCCGCATTCGCGCGGCTGTCGTCGGCCGGGCACGGCATGGCTATTGCACATCGCAGGCTGACGCGGAGATCAGCAAGCACGCGCGCCAGCCAGAGCAGAGGATCAGCCGATGAGCATCTCCCGCCGTTCTCTCTTGGGTGCCGGTCTTGCCGCTCCGGTACTGGTTTCGCCCCTGTTCAGGCAGTCCGCGCAGGCCCAGCGCGCGAACGGCATCATCCGCTACGGCCTTTCCGCCTTTCCGCCCAATCTCCAGCCCTGGGTCTCGACCGGCGCCTCGGCCGGCACGGTCAAGATGCTGATCCATCGCAGCCTTGTCTCCTACGGGCCGGACGGGGAATTGCGCGGCGAGCTCGCAGAATCCTGGTCGCGTGACGCCGAGGGGGCCTGGGTCTTCAAGCTCCGCCCGGGCTGCGTCTTCCAGAACGGCGACCCGGTCACCGCCGACGACGTCAAATGGTCGATCGAGCAGATCGCCGGCGAGAAATCGACCGCCTATATGCGCGCCCAGTTCCAGAGCATCGAGCGCGTCGAGATTCCCGATCCGGCGACGGTCCGTCTCGTCACCAAGGAGCCGCTGGTGACGCTGCCGAGCTGGTTCGGCAACTACAACACCTTCATCCTCTCGCGGAAATCGACGGCGAACGAGCCGATCGGCGCCGGCCCCTTCCGGCTGGTCGGGCAGGAGCGCGGCACCTCGCTCGACCTCGCGGCCTTCGACAAGTTCTACAAGCCGGGTTTCCCCAAGCTCAAGGGCATCAAGTTCGTCGTCTATGCCGACGAGAACCTGCGCAACGCGGCGTTGATGTCCGGCGATGTCGACATGATCGAATACGTGCCCTGGCAGTCGATGGCGGCGGTGGAGGCCGATCCGCGCCTCAAGCTCGACAACCAGGAAGGGCCGTTCATGGACGTGCTCTTCAACGGCACCAAGCCGCCCTTCAACGACCCGCGCGTGCGCCGCGCCGTCGCCCATGCCGTGCGCCGCGAGGACATCGTCAAGGCTGCCTTCTTCGGCCGCGGCAAGCCGCTCGAAGGCCTGCCGATCGTCGAGGGCACACCCTGGTACGACGACAAGCTCGCCCATGGCTGGAACTACGATCCGGCCCGCTCCAAGGCGTTGCTGGCCGAGGCCGGCTTCGCCAACGGCTTCCAGACGACGCTGCTGTCGACCGCCCAGTTCGGCATGCACAAGGACACCGCCGAGATCGTCCAGCAGCATCTGGCAGCGGTCGGCATCCAGTGCGAATTGCAATTGCCGGACTGGTCGACCCGCGTCAGCCGCGGCATGCGCGGCCAGTACGACATGGCGATCCACGGCGTCTCCTCCGACAACAACGATCCGGACGGGCTGACGGTGGTGCTCGACACCACGCTGTCGCCGGCGCATGGCCGCTCGTTCAAGGTCGATGCGCCCCGCACCATCGCGGCCCTCGCGCGGGGCCGGGCCGAGTTCGACCAGGCCAAGCGCGTCGCGATCTACAAGGAGATGCAGGCCGCCGCCTTGGAGGAGGTGCCGCTGGTCGGCCTCGCCTGGCGCCAGCAGGGCTATGGCATGGACAAGAACGTGATGGGCTTCGTCAACCTGCCCGGCGCCCTGACGAACTCCTCCGGCAACATGCTCGAGCAGACCTATTTCGGATGAGCACGGCCTGGCTGACACGGCGGGTCCTGCTGACGCTGGCGATGGCCTGGGTGGTCGCGACCATCGTCTTCCTGGCACTGCACATGGTGCCGGGCGATCCGGCAGAGCTCCTGCTCTCGACCTCGGGCGCGGCGCCCGATCCGGCCTCCGTCGCGGAATTGCGCGAGAAGCTCGGCCTCGACCTGCCGCTGCTCACGCAATACGGGAACTTCCTCGCGGGTCTGCTGCGCGGCGATCTCGGAAACTCCCTCGTCGATGACTACCCCGTGCTGCAGGAGATCGGGCTGCGGCTGCCGCGCACGCTAGAACTGATCCTCGCCGGCACCGTCATCGCCGTTATCTTCGGCGTGCCGGCTGGGGTCTATGCGGCTGTCCATCGCGGCGGAGCCTTCGACCGCGCGGCGTCCTGGATCACGGCGCTGCTGCTCGCCGTGCCGGTCTTCGTCGTCGGTACGCTGCTGGTGCTGCTGCTGGCGCAGACGCTCCGACTCATGCCGGCGGGCGGCTATGTTCCCTTGGCCCAGGACCCGGCACAGCATCTCAAGCTGCTGACGCTGCCCGCCATCGCGATCGCGAAAGGCCTGGCGGCGGTGCTGTTTCGCATGACGCGCGCGGCGACGCTCGATGCGCTCGCCCATGACTATGTCCGCACCGCTCGCGCCAAGGGACTGTCGCCCCGCCGCGTCCTCGTGGTGCATGTCCTGCGCAACGCCCTGAACCCGGTCGTCACCGTGCTCGGCCTGCAGATGGGCACGCTGCTCGGCGGTACCGTGCTGGTCGAATATGTCTTCAACTGGCCGGGGCTCTCCACGCCGCTGCTGCGGGCGGTCGAGGGGCGCGACTACCCGATGGTGGTTGGCATCATCCTGACGATCTCCGTGCTGTTCCTGCTGATCAACCTCGCCGTCGAGCTCCTCCATGCGGCGATCGACCCGCGGGTGCAGGCATGAGGCTCGCACGCGCCAAGGGCCTGAGGCGCCTCATCCTGCCCGCCGGCGTCGTCAGCCTGATCGTGCTCGTCGCGCTCGCTGCCCCGCTCCTGCCGCTGCCGGACCCGATCCGGCAGGATGTCGCCCAGCGCCTCGCCGGCCCGATGTCGGGCTCCTGGCTGGGCCGGGACGAGTTTGGCCGCGACGTGCTCTCGCGGTTGATCTGGGGCGCGCGCACCAGCCTCTCCGTCGCCTTCGCCTCGGCTGTTGTCGCCGGCCTCTTCGGGGTCACGCTCGGCCTGATCGGCGGCTGGACCCGGAGCTGGGGCGCCTTCCTGACCGTGCGCAGCGTCGAGATCATCATGTGCTTTCCGCCGGTGCTGCTGGCGCTGCTGGTGGTCACGCTGCTCGGACCGGGCGCAGGCACGCTGCTGCTCGTGCTCTCGGTGCTCTACGTGCCGGGCTTCGCCCGCGTGACCTATGCCGAGGTGCTGGCAGTGAAGGGCCGCGACTATGTCGAGGCGACGCGTGCGCTCGGCGCCACCTCCACGCATCTGCTGTTCCGCACCGTGCTGCCGAACATTGCCGGCCCGCTGCTCGTGCAGTTCTCATTAGCGGTCGCGGCGGCGGTGGTGATCGAGAGCGGCCTGTCCTTCCTGGGCCTCGGCGTCGTGCCGCCATCGCCCTCCTGGGGTCTGATGATCCGCGGCGCGCGGGCGACGATGGAGCAGGCCCCGCTGCTGCTGCTCTGGCCCTGCGCCGCGCTGACGCTGACCATCCTCGCCATGAACCTGCTTTGCGACGCCTTGCGCGATCTGCTCGATCCGCGCACGGCGGAGCACTGATCTCACCGCTCTATCAAGATCAAGCCTGAAGGAAGGACGAAGCCATGGCCGCCAAGACAGATCCCCTCGTTCACATGGGGACGATCACGGGCGGGGAGGCCCGCCAGATTCTCGAAGCGAACCCGGTCATCCTGCTGCCGATGGGCAGCCATGAGGATCAGGGCCCGCACGCGCCGATGGGCGACTATCTTCTCGCCGAGAAGATCGCCGAGCTCGCCGCCATCCGCGCCACCAAGGCCGGTACGCGCACGCTGGTGGCGCCCGTCCTGCCCTTCGGCGGGGCCGACTGGTTCGGCGCCATGACCGGAGGCATCGCCATCTCGCAGGCGACGCTGACACAGGTCATCGCCGAGATGGTCGAGTCGCTGCACCGCAACGGCCTGACGCGGATCATCGTCATCAACGGCCATGGCGGCAATGTCGGGCCGATCGCCGAGGTCGCGCGCGAGCTCTATCTGCGCGAGCAGATCGTGCTGCCGAGCCTTTATCTCTGGCGCATCGGCTACGGCCTCCTGCCCGGCATCCTCGGCGGCGCCGACAAGGCGGCGGCGGTCGCCGGACACGGCTCCGATCCGCTGACCTCGATCGGCCTGCACCTCTTCCCCGAGCTGATCCGCAAGGACCTGATCCCGGAGGGCAAGCCGCTGAAGAAGGACCCGGTTCTCGATCTGCAGTTCACCGGCCTCGGCACGGCGAGCTTCGAGGGCCATGAGGTCGCGATGCCCAACGAATACGACGAGGTCTACAATCTCGGCGTGGCCAAAGGCGACCCGCGCCTGTGCTCGGCCGAGACGGGCGCTGCCCTCACCGAGAAGCTGACCGATATCTGCGCCCGTTTCATCGCGCATTTCGCCAGCAAGGTCTCGGCCTGACGATTCCGCCTGCCGCGGTCGCCCGCGGCAGGCTCGCCCATGCCCAGCGTTCGCACTCGCCAGTTGCAGGAGGTCCCCATGCCGACACGCCGCCTCATCCTCAAGACGGGTCTTGCGACCATCGCCATGCCGGCCGTTCTGCGCGCGCAGGGCCTCAGCGGTCAGATCACCCTGCAATCCTATTCCGGCATCTTCCAGGACAACTACACCAAGGCGGTGATCGAGCCCTTCATCGCGGCCAATCCCGGCGTGAAGGTGAATTTCGTGCCTGGCGGCACCTCGGCCCAGATGGTCGGCACCATCCGCGCGCAGAAGGCCGACCCGCAGATCGACGTCTCGATCATGGACGTCACCACCTCCAGCATCGGCAATCTCGAGGGCCTGTTCGAGAAGCTGACCCCGGCCGAGTTCCCGGTGCTCGACGAATTGCTGCCGGAGGCGCGCAAGGCCGGTGGCGAGTTCGGTCCGGCCGTGACCTTCGACCATCTCGTGCTGGTCTATGATGCGGCGCTGACCCCGCCACTCGCTAAACTCGCCGATCTCTGGCGCCCGGATCTGAAGGGCCAGATCGCCCTTTCGGCCCCGCCGAACATCCAGGGCCTGGCCCTGACCGCCATGGTCGAGAAGATGGAAGGCGGCGACTATCGCAAATCGATCGACGCCGCGATGAAGAAACTCAGGGAGCTCGCCCCCTCGGTCAACACCTTCGAGCCCAATCCGGACGGCTACTCGCTGATCCTGAACGGCGTCGTCAAGGTCGCGACCGGCTGGAACGCCCGCTCGCAGCTCTATGGCGATCAGTCGAACGGCAAGATCCGCACGCTGCTGCCGCCCGAGGGCTCGGTCTTCCAGATCAACACCATCAACCTCAGCGCCGGCTCGAAGAACCGCGCCGCCGCTGCCGCCTTCGTCAGACACGCCCTCTCCCAGCCGGCGCAGAAGGCCTTCACCGAGCGCATGTTCTACGCGCCGACCAACGCCAAGGCCCAGATCGACGCCAAGGCCGTCGCGCGCACCGCCGCCGCGCCCGAAAGCCGCTCCACCATGATCCCGCTCGACTGGAACGACATCCTCAAGGTGCGCGACCAGTGGAACAATCGCTGGCGGCGCGAGGTCATCGCGGCGGCGCGCTGAGCGGGCAACGGGTAAGCGACGATGAGCTATCTCGAACTTGCTGGGCTGCAGAAGCGCTATGGCGCCTCTGTCGCAGTCGACGACGTCTCGCTCGCCGTGGAGAAGGGCGAGGCGGTCGCGCTGCTCGGCCCCTCCGGCTGCGGCAAGACGACGACCTTGCGGATGCTGGCGGGGCTCGTCGAGCCCGATCGCGGCGCAATCCGTGTCGATGGCATCGCGATGACCAATTTGCCGGCTCATAAGCGCAATATGGGCTATGTCTTCCAGTCCTATGCGCTGTTTCCGCATCTGAGCGTGGCTGGGAACGTCGCCTTCGGGCTGGAAGAGCGTCGCCGGCCGAAGGCCGAGATCGCGCGGCAGGTCGAGGACGCGCTGGCGCTCGTCCGTCTCGCGGGGCTCGACCAGCGCCGCCCGCGCGAACTCTCGGGCGGGCAGCAGCAGCGCGTGGCGCTGGCTCGCGCGCTGGTGATCCACCCTTCCGTGCTGCTGCTCGACGAATCCCTCTCCAACCTCGACGCCAAGCTGCGCGACGCGATGCGCCACGAGATTCGTTCGATCCAGCGCTCGCTCGGCATCACCACGCTCTTCGTCACGCATGATCAGGTCGAGGCCTTGACCATGTGCGATCGTATCGCCGTGATGCATCGCGGCCGCATCGCCCAGATCGGCACGGCCGAGGATATCTACGAGCGCCCGGCGACCCGCTTCGTGGCCGAATTCGTCGGACGCGCCAACGCCCTGCCGGCGACGCGCGGTCCAGACGGCAAGGTCCTGCTCTGGAACGAACCGCAGCCCGTCACCGCTCCCGCCAGCGGGGAATTCGACGTCTTCGTGCGGCCGCAGCGCATGCGTATCGTTCCCCTTTCGGAGGCGGTCGGCGCGGAGACTGTCCGGGTGAGCGGGCGCATCCTGCGCAGCGTCTTCGTCGGCGACCATGTCGAGGTGCTGGTTGAGGGCGCGGGCGGGCAATTGACGGTCGAGATGCCGTCGGGCAGCCCGGCGCTGGCTGAGGGCGCCGAGGTCGCGGTTATCTGGCGGGCGCAGGACAGCCTGCCCTTCCCGCGCGAGGCGCCATGAGCGCGACGCGCCGACTGCGGCTGCTGCTGGTACCGGCCGGACTCTTCGTGCTGGCCATCTATGCCTGGCCGACCCTGCTCCTGCTGCGCAACGCCTTCAACGAAGTCGGCCCGACCGGCGCGCTGGTCGCGGCCTGGTCGCTGAAGACGGCCGCCGACACCTTCGCCGACGGCTTCACCTTCGAATTGACCTGGAACTCGATCTGGCTCTCGCTCGTCGCGACGGCGATCGCGCTGGCCTTGGCCTATCCGCTCTCGCTCTTCCTGTTCCGCACGACCTCGCGCTGGCGCGGCGTCCTGGCCGTGATCGCCATCCTGCCGATGCTGATCTCCGGTGTCGTGCGCGTCTTCGGCTGGCTCGCCATTCTCGGCGATCGCGGGCTGGTCAACGGCCTGCTGCAATGGCTTGGTCTGATCTCGGCGCCGCTGAAGCTCGTCTTCAACTGGACCGGTGTCACCATCGGCCTGGCCGAGAGCATCATGCCCTACATGATCCTCGCCTTGCTCGCCGGCTTCGGCCAGCTCGACCGGACGCTGGAGGAGGCGTCGCGCTCGCTCGGTGCTTCGCCGTTCCGAACCTTCCTGCGCGTCACGCTGCCGCTCAGCCTGCCCGCCATCGTGCTGGCGGCGGGGCTCGGCTTCGTCCTCTCGATGTCGGCCTATATCACGCCGAAACTGCTCGGCGGCGGGCGTGTCTTCGTGCTGGCGACCGAAATCTTCGAGCAGGCGACGACCAACACCAACTGGCCGGCGGCCGCGGTGCTCGCGCTCTACACGCTCGTGCTCCTGCTGGTGCTGCTCGCCTTCTCCAACCTGCTGGCCCGGAGGCTGAGGCGATGAACGGCGCCGGCCCCGTCCTCTCCGGCATCGCGGCACTCGTCTATGCGCTGATCCTGGCGCCGATCGTCGTGGTCTTCACGCTCGCCTTCTCGGCGGATAACTTCATCCTGTTCCCGCCTTCCGGCTACTCGCTGCGCTGGTTCCAGGCGCTCGCCGGGAACGCTCCGCTGCTGTCGGCGCTTGGCTTGAGCGTGCAGGTCGCGAGCGTGGTGACGCTGTGCTCGCTCCTCGTCGGCGTGCCCGCCGCGCTGGCACTGGCCAAGGGCGAGTTCCGGGGCAAGGACGCGCTGACCGGCTTCTTCCTTGCGCCGCTGCTGCTGCCGACGCTGATCACCGGCCTCGCATTGCTGCTGTTCTTCACGCCGCTCCGGCTCACCGCGACGCTGCCCGGCCTCGTCCTCGGCCATATGACGGTGACGGTGCCCTTCGTCATCCGGATGATGGCGACGGCGCTTGCGAACCTCCCGCACGACATCGAGGCCGCCGCCGCAACGCTCGGCGCCACGCCCTGGCGTGTGGTGCGGCGCGTGACGCTGCCGCTGGCGGCGCCGGGGCTGATCGCTTGCGCCTGCCTGTCCTTCCTGCTCTCCTTCGACGAGACGGTGATCTCGCTCTTCATCGCCGGCCCGCGCGCCTCGACCCTGCCGGTCGAGATGGTGCGCTATGTCGAAGGCCGCACCGACCCGCTGATCGCGGCGCTTTCGGTCGTTCTCATCATCGCCACGCTGATCGTCGTCGTCGCGGTCGAACGCCTTGTCGGCGTCGCCCGCGCCGTCGGACGATAGCTTGGAAGCATCATGTCGTCCGAAAACCGGTCCCCACTTTTCGGCGTCATGCCTCAGGAGAAGACACCATGCCCGATTACCGCATCGCCCCCATGCCCGAGCAGCTTCCGGCCGCGCTCGTGGAGAAGCTGCTCAAGGTCGAGACCGCGACCGTCGGCCACTCCCAGCATTGGGGCTTCATGGATCGCGGCATCCAGCCGTTGCTGCGCACGAAGCGCATCGCCGGCGCGGCGGTGACGCTCGCCATTCCCGGCCAGGATTCGACTTTGCTGCATCACGCGCTCGGGCTGCTCCGGCCGGGCGACATCCTCGTTGTCGACCGCCTGGGTGACGACAAGCACGCCTGCTGGGGCGGCGGCGTCACCGTCGCGGCCAAGGCGGCCGGCGCGCTTGGCGGCATCGTCGACGGCCCCTGCACCGATCTGACCGAGATCCAGGATTCCGATTTCCCGATGTGGTGCCGCGGCATGTCGCCGATCACCACCCGCCTCTACAATCTCGGCGGCACGCTCAACCATCCCATCTCCTGCGGCAATGTGCCGGTGAAGGCAGGTGACGTCATCCTGGCCGACGAATCCGGCGTGCTGGTGCTGCCCCGCGAGGAGGCCGAGGCGATTGCCGACGCGGCCATCGCCCGGCAGGAGCGTGGCGAGAAGACGCAAAACCGCGTCAAGGCCGGCGAGAAGCTCGGCGACATCTCCGGCGCCACCAAGATGGTGCTCGACGCGCTGGCCCAGAACGGCTGAGCCGCCTCGTCCCGAAGCCTCCACACGACACCTTCGCCTTCAAGACCGGAATCCCATGATGTCTGAGACCATCGTCCTGCTCGATATGACCACGCCGGAGCGCGCCGACCGCCTGCGCGCGCTCCTGCCGCCGGGCTTCGTCCTGACCCATGGCACGGCGCGCGGCGATGAGCATATGAAGGAGATCATCGCCGAGGCCGACTATGCCATCTCCGGGCAGGTCGGCGTCTCGCGCGAGGTGCTGGCGGCGGGCAGGAAGCTGAAGCTCCTGCACAAATGGGGCGTCGGCTACGACAACATCGACATTGCCGCTGCGAAGGAGCTCGGCATCAGGGTCGCGCGCACCACCGGCTCCAACGCCGTTCCGGTCGCCGAATTCGCGCTCGGGCTGATGCTGTCCTCGCTGCGCTTCATCGCCTATGGCCATGAGGAGCTGAAGAAGGGCCATTGGGCGACCGGCAAGCTGCCCGGCGACACCTACATGCTCTCCGGCAAGACGGTCGGCATCGTCGGCTTCGGCGCCATCGGCAAGAACGTCGCCAAGCTGCTCAAGGGCTTCGGCTGCAAGATCCTCTACAGCAAGCGCACGCCGCTCAGCGCAGCTGAGGAGGCCGAGCTCGGTGTCAGCCACGCCTCGCTGGCGCAGATCCTGGCGGAGGCCGATGTCGTCTCGCTGCACTGCCCGCTGACGCCGGAAACCACGAACCTGATCGATTCTGCCGCCCTCAAGGCGATGAAGAAGACGGCGGTGCTGGTCAACGTCGCCCGCGGCGGGGTGGTCAACGAAGCCGATCTGGTCACGGCGCTGCGGGCGCGGGAGATCGCGGGCGCCGCGATGGACGTCTATTCGGTCGAGCCGCTGCCGCCGGACAGCGAGTTGCTGACCCTCGACAATATCGTGGTGACGCCGCATCTCGCCGCCATGGCGGCCGACAACTTCGCGCCGACGGTCAAGCGCATGTTCGCCAACATGGTGCATGTCTCGCGCGGCGAGCCCGTGCCGGAGCGCGACATCGTCGTCTGACCGGCAGCCTCAACTCCTGAGGAAGCCGATCGATATCCACGGGACCGCTGCGACGATCAGCAGCCCGATGAGAAGGGCCGCGATATAGGCCCAGATGTATTTGAGGCCATCGTCGGGGTTGATCTTCGAGATGGCGCAGGCGCCGTAATAGCCGACGCCGAAGGGCGGGGCGAAAAGGCCGATGCCCATCGCGAAGATCACGACCATGGCATAATGGACCTCGTGCACGCCGAGCTGGTGGGCGATGGGGAAGACGAGCGGCCCGAACAGCACGATCGCCGGGATGCCTTCCAGCACCGAGCCGAGGACGGTGAAGGCGACGATCGAGATGCCGAGGAAGCCCCAGCTTCCGCCCGGCACGGCGGCCATGGCCTGGGCGAGGTCGCGCGAAAAGCCGGACTGGGTCAGGCCCCAGGCCATGGCGGTAGCGCAGCCGATGATGAAGATGATCGCGCCGGTGAGGGAAGCGGTCTCGACCAGCATCTTCGGCAGGCGCCGCCAGTCGAACTGGCGGTAAAGCAGGAGGCCCGCCAGAATCGCATAGGCGATACCGATGGTCGAAACCTCCGTCGCCGTGGCGACGCCTTCGACGACCGCGGCGCGGATGACGAAGGGCAGCGCGATGGCGGGTGCGGCGATCAGGGCGAGCTTGGCGATCTCGCGGCGGGAGAAGCGCGTGACGTTGCTGAGATCCTCGCCCCTGCAGCGCCACCAGACGACGACGCAGAGCGCAGCACCGAGCACGACGGCGGGCAGCATGCCGCCGGTGAACAGCGCGGCGATCGAGACGCCGGTGACCGAGCCGATGGTGATCAGCACGATCGAAGGCGGGATCGTCTCGGTCTGGGCGCCGGTGGCGGAGAGCAGCGCGACGAGGTCGCCGGGCTTGGCGCCGCGCTTCTGCATTTCCGGGAAGAGCACCGGGGCGATCGCGGCCATATCGGCGATCTTCGAGCCGGAGATGCCGGAGACCAGATACATCGCGCCGATCAGCACATAGGACAGCCCGCCGCGGACATGGCCGAGCAGCGAGGCGAGGAACTGGATCATGGCGCGCGCCATGCCGGTCATCTCGATCAGGGCGCCGAGGAAGATGAAGAGCGGGACGGCGAGCAGGATGAGATGGCTCATGCCCTCGTCGAGCCGCCCGACCATGACGAGCATCGGTGTCGAGGTCGTGCAGGCGAGATAGCCGAAGGTGGCGAGGGCGAAGGAAAACGCGATCGGCACGCCGGAGAAGACGTTGAGAGCGACGACCCCGACGAAGAAGACGATCAGGTTGAGCTTGCCGAGCGGCTTCAGCATTGGGCCGGCGAGCCAGAACAGGACGACGAGCGCGAGCGTGACGGCGCCCGCCAGCAGCACCGGCTTCCATGAGCCGAAGCGGACGAGGCGCAAGCAGGCGACGACGAGCATCAGGGCGATGCCGATGGGGAGCGCGCCTGCGCGCCAGGCATTGGAGATCCCCAGCGCCGGCGTGACGATGAAGTTCTCTTCCTCCGCGTATTCCAGCGCATGCGGCAGGATCATCAGCAGGAAGGCGATCGCGGCGGTGACGGCGAGCGCCTCGAGCACCGCACGGGTGCCGGGCGAGACGCGGCTGACGAGCCCGGTCATCCGCATATGCTCGCCGCGCCTGAGCGCGATCACCGCGCCGAGCATCGACAGCCACAGGAACAGGATCGAGGCGAGCTCGTCGGACCACACTAGCGGTGCGTGGAAGACGTAACGCGCCAGAACGCCGGCGCCGAGCAGCGAGATCTCGACGACGACCAGAATCGCCGCGATCGTCTCGACCAGCAGGCCAAGCACCCGCTCGACAGGGGCGGCAGCGCGCCCAAGCGCGGTCGCGGAAACATCCGCCGAAATCGGCAGGCTTGCGCCGTGAGCATCCATCGAGACGTTTCCGCTTATCGTATTTTGAGCCCTTATAGGCCGGGGTGGGTCCGGGAGACTAGCCGTAACGACGGGTTCTCCCGTTCGGCATGCACGCACCTCGATGCGTTGGGCCGCCTGGCTCAGGCCGATATCCCGTCAAGCAGTTTCGCGGGTTGCCTTTTTGGAAACAAAGAGAGAACATGGGCCATGTCCATCACCGACGCCATTCTCAACCCGCCGCCGGCGCGGCCGGATATCACTCGCGCCGTCTGCCGGGGCGCCAGCCGGCATCTGCGCGAGCGCGGCCATGCCATCGTCAAGGAGATGACCTTCGCCAATGGCCGGCGCGGCGACATCGTCGCGCTGTCGCCCGCGGGCGAGCTTTGGGTGGTCGAGGTCAAGTCCGGGCTCGCCGATTACCGGGTCGACGGCAAATGGCCGGATTACCGCGACTATTGCGACGGTTTCCTCTTCGCCGTGGCGCCGGAATTCCCGCGCGAGATCCTGCCTGATGATGTCGGGCTGATCGTCGCGGACGCCTATGGCGGCGAATTGCTGCGCGAGCCGCCGCGCCATCCGCTCGCGCCGGTGCGTCGCAAGATGCTGACCATCGCCTTCGCGAAGCTGGCGGCGGGGCGTCTGGCGCTGCTCGAGGACCCGCCCGGCGCGGGCTGAGCGTCGGAGACGGCAGCGTTCCGTGTAGCCGGGTGCCCTGTCGTGAATTCATCTCACAGATGATGATCCGCCCCTCATACTAATTCACAGCCGCTTCAGGGGCTATCTCCGGGACAAATTTCGCATCCGGAGGCTTCCATGCCCGTTGCCCTTTATGCCCTGACCGTCGGTGCCTTCGGCATCGGCGTCACCGAGTTCGTGATCATGGGCCTGCTGCTGCAGGTCTCGGGCGATCTCGGCGTGTCCATCCCCGTCGCCGGCCTGCTGATGACCGGCTATGCGCTCGGCGTCTTCGTCGGCGCGCCCATCCTGACCATCGCGACGCGCGGTCTGCCGCGCAAGACGACGCTGCTCGTGCTGATGGCGATCTTCACCCTCGGCAATCTCGCAGCCGCCCTGGCGCCGAGCTTCGCCTGGCTGATGACGGCGCGCATCGTGACCGCGCTGGCGCATGGCACGTTCTTCGGCGTCGGCTCGCTGGTGGCGACGAGCCTCGTCGCGCCCGAGCGCAAGGCCTCCGCCATCGCGATCATGTTCACCGGCCTGACGCTTGCGACCCTGCTCGGTGTGCCCTTCGGCTCCTGGCTCGGCCTCGCCTTCGGCTGGCGCTCGACCTTCTGGGCGGTCACCGCCATCGGCATCCTGGCTTTCCTCGTGCTGGCGGCCTTCGTCCCCGCCGACAAGGAGCGCGTCGTCCCGGGGCCGCTCGCCGAGGAGCTGAAGGTGCTGGCGCGGCCCCAGGTCCAGCTCGGCCTCGTCATGACCGTGCTCGGCTTCGGCGGCATCTTCGCGATCTTCACCTTCATCCAGCCGATCCTCGTCCAGCTCGCCGGCTTCAGCGAGGCGGCTGTCTCGCCGGTGCTGCTCGTCTTCGGCGGCGGCCTCGTCGTCGGCAACCTGCTCGGCGGCCGCTGGGCCGACCGGAGCCTGGCGCCGGCGCTGATCGGTTCCCTCGCCTTGATGACCGTGGCGATGTTCGCGTCGGGCTTCGCCTTCCACAGCCAGACCGGCGCGGTGATCGCTGCCTTCGTGCTGGGTGCGGCGGCCTTCGCCACGGTGGCTCCGCTGCAGATGTGGGTGCTGCAGCAGGCGGGCGGCGCCGGCCAGGGCCTTGCGTCCAGCCTGAACATCGCCGCCTTCAATCTCGGGAATGCGCTGGGCGCCTGGCTCGGCGGGCTGGTGATCTCGCATGGCCCCGGCCTTGGCGCGATCGCGCCGGTCGCCGCGCTGGTGCCGCTCGCGGCGCTGGGGCTGGCGGCGGTCGCGCTGACGTTGGATCGGAAGGCCGCGCGGACGGTCTGCGCCTGAAGAAGACGCTTCGGAAAGCAAAACCCCGCCGGATCGTGATCCGGCGGGGTTTTCGTTATCTGCCTGGCGTCAGCGTGGTGCGCGCTTGGCGAGGATGCGCTGCAAGGTGCGCCGGTGCATGCCGAGGCGACGCGCCGTCTCGGAGACGTTGCGGTTGCAGAGCTCATAGACGCGCTGGATATGCTCCCAGCGCACCCGGTCTGCCGACATCGGATTTTCCGGCGGCGAGGGGCGGGCGTCGCGGGCGGCGGCCAGCGCGGCGTGAATTTCATCGGCATCGGCCGGCTTGGCGAGGAAGTCGAAGGCGCCGAGTTTCACGGCGCTGACCGCCGTCGCGATATTGCCGTAGCCGGTCAGGACGACGCCGCGCGCATCCGGGCGGCGCTCCTTCAGCCGGGCGATCACGTCGAGCCCGTTGCCGTCGCCGAGCCTGAGATCGATCACCGCGAAGGCGGGTGCCGCCTCTTCCACGGCGGCGAGGCCGGCCGCGACGCTGTCGGCGA
Organism: Allobosea sp. UNC402CLCol; assembly: GCF_000745475.1. Lineage (GTDB taxonomy): Bacteria > Pseudomonadota > Alphaproteobacteria > Rhizobiales > Beijerinckiaceae > Allobosea > Allobosea spartocytisi. The sequence continues at coordinate 132,181 of NZ_JQJJ01000013.1, read as the reverse complement.
TACGCACGATATAGCCGCGGCCTTCCATGGCGCGGGCGAGGCGGGTCAGGAACGGCTTGTCGTCGTCGACCAGCAGCAGGGACATGTCGGCGCCGGTTCCGGGCCTGTCGATCTCGCTCTGGGTATCCTGCATTCTGGTCTCCTTGCCGCTTGTCCATGCGCGCTGCGGTTGCGCGGGTTTTGGGATCGTTTCGGTTGTTCGCAGGGCTTTGGCCCCGCGCTCAACCCCTCTCATGTAGTGCGGATGGCGGGGCTGCGGTACCCCCGAAGGCCGGAAGGTCGGCTTCGAAGATGTCGCGGGGCCAGTCGATCCGGATCGAGGCGCCGCTCTCCGGCGCCGGCCGGTTCGAGAATTCGATCGAGGCGCCGCCGCGTTCGAGCAGCGTCTTGGCGATGAAGAGCCCGAGGCCGAGCCCGCCGCCGGCGCGGTTCTCCGCAGTCCCGCGCGAGAGATAGGGCTCGCCCGCCCGCATCAGCACGTCGGGCGGAAAGCCCGGCCCGTCATCGGCGATGGTCAGCGTGACATGGCTTGCGGTCCAGGAGGCACGGATCGTCACGGCCGCGCGCGCGAAATCGACGGCGTTGTCGACGATGTTGCCGAGGCCGTAGATCATGCCGGGATTGCGTCGACAGACGGGCTCCGGCTTCTCGCCTTGCATGGTGATCTCGAAGGGCACGCCGAAGGGTCGCTGCGGCCCGGCCGTTTCCTCGATCAGCAGGCGCAGCGTCAGCCTGTCGAGCGGGCCGGCATCTTCGTCCTGCAGGCTGGAGAGCTTGGCGAGGATGCCGCGGCAACGCTCGACCTGCTCGCGCAGCAGCGCGATGTCCTCGGCCATCTCCCCGTCGGGCGGGGCGAGGCGCGTCAGCTCGCGGGCGACGAGCGCGATGGTGCCGAGCGGCGTGCCGAGCTCATGCGCGGCAGCGGCGGCGAGCCCGTCGAGCTGCGAGAGATGCTGCTCGCGCGCCAGCACGAGCTCGGTCGCCGCCAGCGCATCGGAGAGGTCGCGCGCCTCCTTGGCGACGCGCCAGGCATAGATGCCGGTGAAGGCGAGGCCCAGCACCAGCGCGGCCCAGTTCCCGAGCTGGTAATAGGGCGGCAGGGTCGGCCGGTCCGGCCCGGCCCAGGGCAAGGGCAGGTGGAAGCGGCTGAGCACGGTCGCCAGCGCCGCGGCGAGCAGGCCGAGCACCAGCGTGCGCTGCGGCGGCAAGGCGGTCGCCGAGATCAGCACCGGCGCCAGGAAGAGGATGGCGAAGGGGTTCTGCAGCCCGCCGGTCAGGTAGAGCAGCGCCGCGAGCTGGACGATGTCGAAGGCCAGCAGCGCGGTTGCCGGGGCGTCCCTCAGCCGGTGGCTCAGCGGAAAACGCACGCGCAGCGCGATGTTGAGCCAGGCCGAGATCGCGATGACGCCGAAGCACCAGCCGAAGGGCAGGAGAAAGCCGAGGCCGAAATGGACGCCGGCGACGGCGACGCTCTGCCCGGCGATGGCGAGCCAGCGCAGGCGCACCAGCGTGTCGAGCCGCAGATGCCGGTTGGAGCGCATCAGGGCGGGCGTCGTCAGGTCGGAGGCCGTCACTGTTCCAGAACCTTGCCCAGGACCTTGCTCAAGACCTTGCTCAAGACCTTGCCCAAAATCTCGCCTAAGACCGCGTTCGACACCCCGTTCAACACCTTGCGATTGCTGCCGTCCTGGCTCCGTCCGAACTGCTGCGGAGCGAGGTTCCTGCCATTGGCCATCCACATGTCAGAGAATCTTAGCCTTTAGCCGGGTTGAATGAGAACAAAATCAACGTAAGGTGCGTTGTTGCGACGCATCATCGTTTTGCTGCGCCGCCGGAAGGACGTCAAAATCGCATGTACGGGGCCGCCATGTCGTTTGCCTATCATGCCTATGAAGCGGTTCACATGCTGGTGAGCCCGATGCGCGGCGTCTCGGACGCGATGCAATTGGCGTTCAAGAACCCCGCCAATCCGCTGACCTATACGCCGATGGGCCGCAGCGTCGCTGCGTCCTGCGAATTGTTCGAGCGCATGACCCGCCGCTACGGCAAGCCGGCCTTCGGCCTCGACGAGACGACGATCAACGGCGTCAAGGTTCCGGTCGAGGAGCGCGTCGTCTGGGAACGGCCCTTCTGCAAGCTCGTCTATTTCGACCGCAAGATTCCCGGCCGCCGCAAGCCGCAGCCCAAGGTGCTGATCGTCGCGCCGATGTCCGGTCACTATGCCACGCTGCTGCGCGGCACGGTCGAGGCCTTCCTGCCCGGCCACGAGGTCTACATCACCGATTGGGCCGATGCCCGCCTCGTGCCGCTCTCGGAAGGCCGCTTCGATCTCGATGACTACATCGATTACGTCATCGACATGGTGCACAAGCTCGGCCCCGACACGCATGTCATGGCGATCTGCCAGCCTTCGGTGCCGGTTATTGCTGCGGTCGCGCGGATGGAGGCCGAGGGCGACAACGGCGCGCCGCGCTCGATGACGCTGATGGGCGGGCCGATCGACACCCGCCGCTCGCCCACCGCGGTCAACCAGCTGGCCATGGAGCGCGGCACCGACTGGTTCCGGCGCAACTGCATCACCACCGTGCCGTTCCCGCATATGGGCGCGTTCCGGCAGGTCTATCCCGGCTTCATGCAGCTGTCGGGCTTCATGGCGATGAACATCGACCGCCACGTCACCGCCCATTACGACATGTTCAAGCATCTCGTTTCCGGCGACGGCGATTCCGCCGAGAAGCACCGCGATTTCTACGACGAGTATCTCGCGGTCATGGATCTGACGGCGGAATTCTACCTGCAGACGGTCGACACCGTCTTCGTCAAGCACGCCTTGCCGAAGGGCGAGATGATGCATCGCGACAAGCCGGTCGACCTCACGGCCGTCCGCCGCGTCGCGCTGATGACCGTCGAAGGCGAGCTGGACGACATCTCCGGCGTCGGCCAGACCAAGGCGGCACATGATCTCTGCGTCAATATTCCCGACGCGAAGCGGGTCCACTATCTCCAGCCCAAGGTCGGCCATTACGGCGTCTTCAACGGCTCGCGCTTCCGTGCCGAGATCCAGCCGCGCATCTCCGATTTCATGGTCAGCCTCGACATGGAGGCCGCCAAGGACCGCCGCGACGAGAGCGCCGGCGAGCAGCGCAAGGCGTTGAAGATCGCGGGCTGAGCCTTCCCGGCTGACGGAGGCTGCGGCGCGCAGCCTCTTCCGCATCGCCCGCGAATCCCGCACAATCACCGCGCATGCGCATCTCCCTGTTCAAGCGCCAGCCCGACCCGGACCGCATCGACGTGGTCCATGCCGGCCAGCGTTTTCCCGTGCTGGTGAAGCGGCGCGCCAATGCGCGGCGCATGACCCTGCGCGTCTCGCAGGCGACGGGCGAGGTCACCCTGACCTTGCCGGAACGGGCCGATTTCGCCGCCGGCCGGGCGTTCGCCGAGAATCATGGCGGCTGGATCGCGGCCCGCATCGCCAAGCGCCCCCTCGCCGTGCCTTTCGAGCCCGGGCAGGTGATTCCGCTGCGCGGCGTGCCGCATCGCATCGTCCACTGGTCGAAGGCGCGGGGCGTGACGCAGGCGACGACGGACAGGGATGGCGCGCCGATCGTCGCGGTGGCGGGCGAGGGCGCCCATGTCCCGCGCCGGGTCAAGGATTTCCTCAGGCGCCTCGCGCTCGAGGATCTCGAGAAGGCGGTGCGCCGCCACACCGCCAATCTCGGCATTCCCGCTCGCAAGATCACGATTCGCGACACCACGAGCCGCTGGGGCTCCTGCTCCGCGCAGGGGCACTTGAATTTTTCCTGGCGGCTGATCCTCGCCCCGGCCTTCGTGCTCGACTATCTCGCCGCCCATGAGGTCGCCCATCTCAAGGAGATGAACCACTCGCACCGCTTCTGGGCGCTGACGCACAAGCTCTGCCCGCGCACGGAGGAGGCCGAGGCCTGGCTCAAGCGCCATGGGGCGGGGCTGCACGGCTTCGGTTGAGGCGTCGCGGGCAGGCTTCGCCAGCCCTCTTTCCGCCGTTAACCACTTTCTGAAAATTGTGCCCGCACACTGGGCGCCGATTCGCTTTCAGTGTGAGTATGCTTATGGGTCAGGTCATCGCGTTCCGTCGTCCGCCACAGCCCGCCCCGGCCGGGCAGCCCGTCCTGGGCCTGTTGTCGGCGGTTGATTTCGCTCTGCGCGACCTCGCCGAGATCATGCCCCACATCGCCCTCGATTCCGCCCGCCAGCAGGCCGAAGCCTGCCGCACCATGCTGGCCGAGGCGTTCGACGCCGAGATCGAGGCCGAGCTCGGCAACTGAACCGTCGCTGCATGGCGCCCCGGCCTCTGTGAGGCTTGCCGGGGCGTCAGAATTGTCGAACCTCTGATGGAAAGAGCCGGCTGAATCGCCGGCTGGCCGTGGGAGGTTTGCGGATGTTCCTGAGCAACAGCGACATGGTCGATCTGGTCGATCTCAGGCATCGGCTGCATCGCCGGCCCGAGATCTCCGGCGAGGAACGCGAGACCGCCGCCACCATCGTCGCCTTCATCGAGCCGACGCAGCCGGACCGCATCGTCACGGGCCTCGGCGGCCATGGCGTCGCGGCGATCTACGAGGGCGCCGAGCCCGGACCGACGGTGATGATCCGCGCCGAGCTCGACGCGCTGCCGATCGAGGAACTCTCCAGCAGCGATTATCGCTCTGAAATCCCCGGCAAGGGCCATCTCTGCGGCCATGACGGCCATATGACCATCCTGGCCGGGCTGGCGCGCGGGCTCCACCGCAATCCGCCCAGGCGCGGCCGCGCCATCCTGCTGTTCCAGCCGGCGGAGGAGACCGGTGCGGGAGCGGCCGCCGTCATCGCCGATCCGAAATTCGCCGCGATCGCCCCCGATTACGCTTTTTCCCTGCATAACCGCCCGGGCGTGCCGGTCGGCCATGCCCGCATCTCGGAAGGCGCGGCGAACTGCGCCTCGCGGGGCATCAGGATCGTGCTCACCGGCGAGACCTCGCATGCCTCGACGCCGGAGCATGGCCGCTCGCCCGCGCCCGCGATCGCGACGCTGATCCCCGCCCTGACGGCGCTTGGGCCGGGCGGCCCGCTCGACGAGCATTTCCGTCTGGTCACCGTCACCCATGTCGAGATCGGCGAGCCGGCCTTCGGCATCGCGCCCGGCCATGGCGAGCTCTGGGCGACGCTTCGCACCGTCAACGACGCGCAGATGGGCGCGCTCTGCGCGGCGGCGGAAGCGCTGGCGCGCGAGGCGGCGGAGGCGAGCCGGCTGACGGTGGAGATGAGCTATCACGACATCTTCCACCATTGCGAGAACGAGCCGGAGGCCGTCGCCATGCTGCGCCGGGCGATGGACGAGGAGAACATCCCGCACGGGCCGACCAAGCCGTCGCGTGGCTCGGAGGATTTCGGCCTGTTCGGCCGTGGTGCGAAATCGGCGATGTTCCTGCTCGGTTCGGGCGATACCGCCCATCTGCACAATCCGGATTTCGACTTCCCGGACGACGCCATCGGCACCGGCGCGCGCGTCTTCATGCGGGCGCTGCGCAATCTCCTCGGCGAAGCGCAGCCGGCCTAAGTCATGGCAGCGCATTGGACAGAGGCCGCCGCGCGCGCGGCCGACATCGCCGCCACCTGGGATCGGGACGCCGGGCCGGGTGGCGCCGTCGTGCTCTTCGACCGCGACGGGGTTCGCGAGGCGTTTGCCGGCGGGTTCGCCAGCATCGAGCACGGCCTGCCCTTCACGCCCGCCACGCCGAACCGCTTCGCCTCGATCAGCAAGCATGTGCTGGCCGTGGCGCTGCTGCGCGAGAGCGTTCCGCTCGACGCCCCGCTCGGCCGCTGGCTGCCCGAACTGCCGGCGCCCTTGGCTGAGGTCGAGCTCGGCCGCGCCCTCGACATGACCGGCGGCCTGCCGGACATGATGGAGGCCTTCTGGCAGCAAGGCGCGCCCTACACGGCGACCTTGAGCGCCGACGAGATCTACGCGCTCGCCTGCCGCTTCCCGTCGCTGAGTGCGCCAGCGGGCACGGAGATGGCCTATTCCAACACCGGCTGGCGGCTGGGGCAGCGCATCCTCGAGAAGCTGACCGGCAAGCCCTATGGCGAGACCGTCGCCGCGCTGTCGGGCGAATTCGGGCTCTCCTTCCGCCTGCCCTATGACGGAGCCGAGATCGTGCCCGGCCTCGCCACCGGCTATTGGCGCGATGGCGCGGCCTGGCGGCGTGGCCATTACGGCTTCCATTTCTCCGCCTCCGGCGGCATCGCCGGCTCGGCCGCCGACCTCGCCGGCTGGTTTTCGGCTTTGCTCGCCGGCCGCGGTCCGCTCGCCGGCATGCGGGAGCGGCTGACGGCGCCGCGCCATTTCGGGGATGGCAGCGAGAGCGTCTACCGGCTCGGGCTGGTCTGCAGCCGTCTCGGCGGCATCGACGTTGTCGGCCATGGCGGCTCCCTGCCGGGCTATCGCAACCACGCCCTGATGGCGCTCGCGCTCGGCGTCGGCGTGGTCGTGCTGACCAATCGCGAGGAGGAGGCGCTCTGGCCGGCGCTGACGGTGCTGGCGGCCTTGCTGGGAGAGCCGCTGCCGGCTGCGGCAGAGGCTCCTGTGGGGCTCTTCGCCAGCGAGGAGGGCCCGTTCTGGGCCGAGCTGACCGCCGATTCGATCAGCTTCATGGGCGGTTATGAGCGTCTCGTCGCCGATGGCGAGGGCGGCCTGCGCAGCCTGCCGGCCTATCTCGACATCCGCCTGCGGCGGGAGGGGGCGGACGGCCTCGCCGGCCTGATCGGCGGCGTCCGGCGTTCGCTGCGACGCGTGCCCGCCGACACGCCGTTCGACGCGCGATTGATCGGCCGCTGGCGCGATCCGCATTTCGGCACGGAGATCGCGATCCGGCCAGATGGCACCGCGCTATGGCCCTGGCCGGCCGGCGGCACCGCGACCCGGCTGACGCCGCTGCCCAACGGCCGGGCGCTGGCCGATCTCGCGCACGGACCCTGGCGGGCGCGACCTTGCCTCTGGCTCGACAGTACCGGCGGTTTGCGGGTCGCCGGCCACCGGGCGAGGATCTTGCAGATGGAGCGTGTCGGCTAGGCGCTCCTGAGGGGGAGGCGCCGGCCTGACGAAGACTGGAGGAGGTTTCCGATGCGTCTAACCCGCCTTGCAACGGCTCTTGCCCTGGCGGCGACGGCCCTGCTGCCCCTAGCCGCCCGGGCACAGACGCAGCCGGCGCCGAACCGCGTGCTGCGCGTCGCGCCCCATGCCGACCTCAAGACGCTCGATCCGGTCGCAGCCTCGATCGTCATCACCCGCATGCACGGGCTGATGATCTACGAGACGCTCTTCGCCTGGGATTCGAACCTCCAGCCCAAGCCGCAGATGGTCGAGAGCTTCGAGACCTCGCCGGACAAGCTGACCTGGTCGTTCACCCTGCGGCCCGGCCTCAAATTCCATGACGGCCAGCCGGTGACGACGAAGGACGTCATCGCCTCGCTCGCGCGCTGGATGAAGCGCGACACCATCGGCGGCAAGCTCGCCGAATATACCGAAGGCATGGAGGCGGTCGACGCCAGGACCTTCAAGCTGAAGCTCAAGCGCCCGCTCGCGCTGGTGCCCTTCGCGCTCGGCTCCGCTGTCGGCCAGATCCCGGTGATCATGCGCGAGGCCGATGCCAAGAGCGACCCGATGAAACCGATCACCGAGGCGATCGGCTCAGGCCCCTTCACCTTCAATCGCGCGGAATGGCGCAGCGGCTCGAAGATCGTCTACGACCGCAACTCCGATTACGTGCCGCGCTCCGAGCCGGCCGACGGGCTCGCGGGCGGGCGGGTCGTCAAGGTCGATCGCGTCGAATGGCTGATCATGCCGGATGCCGCGACCGCTGCGGCCGCACTCCAGACCGGCGAGATCGACATCTGGGAGCAGCCGAGCCAGGACCTGATCCCGACGATCACTTCCAATCGCGACGTTAAGGTCGAGCGCTATTCCAACCTCGCCAATCAGGTGATGCTGCGGCCGAACCATCTCTATCCGCCCTTCGACAATCCCAAGGCCCGGCTCGCGCTCGCCTATGCCACGGACCAGGCCGATTTCCTTGCCGCCGGCTTCGGGGATGAGGAATGGTGGAAGCGCTGCAACGCCTATTTCGTCTGCGGCAGCCCGAACGGCACCGAAATCGGGACTGAAGCCTATGCCAAGCCCGATCTCGAGAAGGCGCGCCAGCTCCTGAAGGAAAGCGGCTACAAGGGCGAGAAGCTGGTGCTCTCGACCAGCAATGACATCGCGCCGATCGGCCGCATGGCCGAGGTCGCGGCCGATTCGCTGAAGAAGGTCGGCTTCAATGTCGAGGTCCAGTTCGCCGATTGGGGCGCCGTCACCACCCGCCAGCAGAACAAGAGCCCGCCGGATCAGGGCGGCTGGAACCTCTTCGTCACCTATGCCTCCGGCGCGACCATGCAGTCGCCGCTGACCAATATCGGCACCAACATGGCCTGCGAGCGCGCCTGGGCCGGCTGGCCTTGCGATGCCGAGGCCGAGAAGCTGCGCGGCGCCTTCGTCGATGCGCCCGACGATGCCAGCCGGCAGCTTGCGCTCGAGGCGCTGCACAAGCGGCTGGCGGAGGTGCAGCCTTACCGCGTGCTCGGGCAGTTCGATCAGCCCTATGCCCGCCGCAGCAATATCAGCGGTGTGCTGGCGGCGCCGGTCATGCTGTTCTGGAACATCGAGAAGAAGTGAGGCCGCGCTCTATCTTGGCGAGCGCGTCGGAATGAAATGCGGCTCGGCCCGCCAGACGAAATCGCGGCTTTCGCCGGGTGCGAGCTTGAGCACGCCCGGCTTGTCCGCGAATTCGCCCTGCCAGCCGATTGGGCTCGCCATGCTGAACCAGGGCTCGATGCAAAGGAAGGGCGCGCCCGTCGGCTTCGACCAGATGCCGAGGTCCTTGTAGCCTTCCCAGCTCACGCTCAGTGCCCGGACCTCGCGCCCGGCTTCGTCGAGAGCGGCGAAACGTACGGCGTGATTGGCGACATCCGCAATGACGATGGCGTCATTGGCGAAAAGCCCCTCGGTCAGTTCGAGCTCCCGCCCGGCGAAAGGCAGCGGCAGCGCCGGGCCGAGCAATCCACCCGCGACGCCGAAGCCGGGGCCGGGTTCGGCTTGCGGGAAACTCAGCCTGTGCCGCTCCTTCGGAACGCCCCCGGCCAGGGGCCAGAGGAAAGCCGGGTGGGCGCCGACGCCGCAGATCAATGCGGTCTGCGCTGGATTTGTGACATGCGTCGTCACCGACAGCGCGCCATCCGCGATCTCGTAGGTCATCCGCAGCACGAAGCGGAACGGATAGATTGCGAGCGTCGCCTCGCTCTCCCGCAATTCCAGCACGGCGCGGCTTTCGCTGCGCTCGACCCATGCGAACAGGCTGTCGCGGGCGAAGCCGTGCTGAGTCAGGTGGTAGGCGCGGCCCTGATGGATCAGCGTGTCCTCCGCCAATCGTCCGACGATGGGAAAGAGCACCGGCGCATGGCGCGGCCATTCCGGCCCGCCATGCCAGAGCAGCGGGCCATCCGCATCCGAAAACGCGATGACTTCACCGCCTTGCGCGCGGATCGTCGCCTTCAGGCCGCCGGAGGCAATCTCGTGGGTGTCGCTCATGGTTCTTCTCCGCCGGCGGCCTGTCCCTGTCGATAAGGCAATCGCCGGCCGCTGGGAATCCGTATGGCCGCACAGGCGCTGCGCGAGGCCCAGCCTTGCCGGCAGGCCGCTTGCCGAAGCCGGCCCTTTCGGGCGATCTGGCGGCGCGGGGGCCGTCGAAGCCATCGCGAGCCATGCCTGAGCAGGACCGGCCATGCCCTTCACCATCGACCATATCGTCATCGCCGTCGCCGATCTCGACCAGGCGACGCGGGATTATGAAGCGCTGGGCTTCACGGTTCTTCCCGGCGGCGAGCATCCGCGCGGCTCGCGCAATGCGCTCGTGGTGCTGGCGGATGGCGCCTATCTCGAGATCATCGCCTTCCCGACCCCGGTTCCGGATTTCCGTTGGTGGGAGGTGTTCCGGGCGGCCGGCCCCGGCTTCGTCGATTACGCCTTGCTTCCGGATGATTTCGAAGCGGACATCGCGCGCCAGCGTGCCGCCGGCATCGAGCTGGAGGGCCCGATCGACGGCAGCCGGCTCCAGCCCGACGGCAGCCGCATCGCCTGGCGTTCGGCGCGCCCGCTGGAGCCGGATATCCCGTTTCTGGTCGAGGACACCACCCCGCGCCATCTGCGTGTGCCGGAAGGGGCGCCGCGCATCCATGCCAACGGTGTGACCGGCGTGGCGGCCGTAACTGTGGCCGTGCGCGATTTGGCTGCCGCGACGGCGCGCTACCGCGCCTTGCTCAGGCAAGAGCCTGTCGCGGTCGGCACCGTGCCGGGGCTCGGCTTCGGCCTCGCGCAGTTCCGCATCGGCGAGCAGATATTGTCCATCGTCGCGCCCCGCGACGGAGGCCAGGCGCCTTCGTCGCATCTGGCGGCGCGCGGCCAGGGCATCTGCGCGCTGTCCTTCTTCGGGGCCGAGGACATCGCTCTCGACCGGCGGGCGAGCCATGGCGCGCCGCTGGAGATCGTGCGGCGCCGGCGGTCATGATCTGGTCACGCGCATCGGCGACAAGGGTGCGTTTACATTCGAATCATTATATTTATTCAATAAAAACAACGACTTGAACGAATCGCGCTGCTCACCTATGTCTCCTTCCGCTGAAGGAATCGACGGAGGGAAGTGCCAGCATGACCGGCATCACCGAAGCAGATGTCGCGGCCGTCATCGGCCGAATCGACGAGATCATCATGCGGGAGGTGGTCCGCACCGGCGCGAGCCGGCCGGAACTGCGCCGCGCATTCGCCCTGGCCAAAGGGCCGGCCGATTTCTCCACCCATACCGCCTTGCCGGCGCGCATGCGGCGCCTTGTCGACCTGCTCGCTGTCGCCTTGCCCGAGCAGGGGCCGCCGCCGCCCCATCGTCCCGCGGCGATGCGGGGCATCGACCGTGCCGCCTGATCTGTCGGACGGCGAGATGCTCGAAGCGGCAGGGCGCGACATCCGCGAGGCGATGATGGCGGCGTTCTGCGCCGCGCTGCAGGGGACCCGGCTGCCGCCTCTGGCGCTGGTCGAACTGACGGCGGAGGCGCTGGGATCGATCTACAGGGAGGTGGCGGATGCTCATTGCGGCAATCGGCCGTGCCCTTGTGGCTGGCAGCCATGTCCTGCGGCGGATCTGGAGGCGCTTGAGGGGGCGCTGAAGCGCGGCGCGGCGCTGTCGCGGCATCCGGACCTCGCGCGGATGGCGGTGGCCGGCCGGGCCTGATCTCGCATTTCGGGCCGGGCTCATGGTAAGTCGCTGCGAGCCTTCGGAGCAGCATGCGCAACATCCTCGTCATCGGCATCGGAGCCGGCAATCCCGACCACGTCACGATCGAGGCGATCGAAGCGCTCAACCGCGCCGATGTGCTGTTCATTCCCGACAAGGGCGAGGAGAAGGCGGCGCTGCGCCACCTGCGCGAGGCCATTTGCGCGCGTTTCATCCGCAAGCCCGGCTATCGCAGCGTGCCGGTTACCATTCCAAGGCGGGCCGAAGCCGGCGACGACTACCAGGGCGTGGTCGACGATTGGCATGCGCGCATCGCGGCCAGCTACCGGGGCTTGTTCGAGAGCGAACTGGCCGAGGGCGAGACCGGCGCACTGCTCGTCTGGGGCGATCCGGCGCTCTACGACTCGACGCTGCGCATCATGGAGCGGGTCGCGGCTTCCGGCCTCGATCTCGACTGGCAGGTCTATCCCGGCATCAGCAGCGTCCAGGTGCTGGCCGCCCGCCACCGCATTCCGTTGAACACCATCGGCGCGCCGATCCTGATCACGACCGGCCGGCGGCTGGCAGTGGGCTTCCCCGTCGATCAGGACAGCGTCGTGGTGATGCTCGACGGGGAACAGGCCTTCGCCAAGATCGCTCCCGACGGGCTCGACATCTTCTGGGGGGCCTATCTCGGCACGGCCGACGAGATCCTGCTCGCCGGGCCGCTTGGGGAGACCCTCGCCGAAATCACCCGTGTCAGGGCCGAGGCCCGCGCCCGCCATGGCTGGATCATGGACACCTATCTGCTGCGCCGTCGCGCTGCGGCTTGACGGACGCGCGCTCATCCGCCATCGCTCCGGCCGTCCTTCAAGCGCCGGAGCCGTGTCCCATGTCCCTCGCCGATCTCGCCGCCATCATCGACGCCGCCTGGGAGAACCGGGCCGAGATCGGCATCTCGACCAAGGGCGCCGTGCGCGAGGCGGTCGAGCGGGCGATCGAGATGCTCGATGCGGGCGAGGCCCGCGTCGCGGAAAAGCAAGGCGCGGATTGGATCGTCCATCAGTGGCTGAAGAAGGCGGTGCTGCTCTCCTTCCGCCTCACCGACAACATGATCATCGCCAACGGCCCGGGCGAGGGCGTGTTCTGGGACAAGGTGCCGTCGAAGTTCGAGGGCTGGGGCGAGAACCGCTTCCGCGCCGCCGGCTTCCGGGTCGTGCCGCCGGCCGCCGCGCGCAAGGGCTCCTACATCGCGCCGAACGTCGTGCTGATGCCGTCCTTCGTGAACATCGGCGCCTATGTCGACAGCGGCACCATGGTCGACACCTGGGCGACGGTCGGTTCCTGCGCCCAGATCGGCAAGAATGTGCATCTCTCGGGCGGCGTCGGCATCGGCGGCGTGCTCGAGCCGCTGCAGGCCAACCCGACCATCATCGAGGACAACTGCTTCATCGGCGCCCGCTCCGAGGTCGTCGAGGGCGTGATCGTCGGCGAGGGCTCGGTGCTCTCGATGGGCGTCTTCATCTCGGCCTCGACCAAGATCGTCGACCGCGCCACCGGCCAGGTTCATATCGGCAAGGTGCCGCCCTATTCGGTGGTCGTGCCGGGCTCGCTGCCGGGCAAGCCCTTCCCTGACGGCACGCCGGGCCCGGCGCTGTCCTGCGCCGTCATCGTCAAGACGGTCGACGCGCAGACGCGCTCCAAGACCGGCATCAACGAGTTGCTCAGGGACTGAGAACGCGTACCGTCATTCTCGGGCGAAGCGCAGCTTCGACCCGGGAATCTCCGGCAGGAGTTGCTCGGGTCGAGCCCGAGCATGACGGGAAGGTGATCGCTCAGCCCACGGGCGAGGGAGCGCCGGTTCCCTGCGGCGCCGGCGCGGCGTCGGCTGCCGGCGGCATGGTCGCGTGGGCATCGGCCAGCGCGTCGCGCAGCTTCTGCTCCTGCGAGCGGTCGAGCGAGGTCTTGAGCACGGTGCCGCCGGTGCCGCGGATCGCCTCCAGCACCTTGTCGCCGGTCACCTTCTTGACCAGCACGAACAGCGCCGCATTGCCGGGCTGCAGGCTGCCGGCGAGGTCCTTCATGAACTTGTCGTCGATGCCGTAATCGGTCAGCGCGCCGCCGAGTGCGCCGGAGGCCGCGCCGAGCGCGGCGCCGAAGAGCGGCATCAGGAAGATCGCACCGATCAGCAGCCCCCAGAACGAGCCGGAGACCGCGCCGAGCGCCGTGGTGTTGAGCAGCTGGTTGAGCTTCACCTTGCCGTCTTCATGCATCACCGCGATGGCGGCGTCGCCGATCTCGATCAGATATTCCTTCTGCAGGCCGATGAGCTTCTGGCGCATCTCCTCGGCGCGGGCCTCGGTCGGATAGACGATGACGACGAGATCGGACATGGCGGCGCTCCTGCTGCAAAGGCGGTGAGCCTGCCTCGGGCAGATGACAGGCAGATGGAAACGCGCCGCCGCCGGCCCGGTTCCGTCACTCCATCGCCGCGGCGGCCGTCGCAGCCTCGGCCGCCCCGCCGCGCAGCGGCAATTCCTCCATCCAGGTGATGAAAGCGAAGGCCAGCGCGAAGCCGAGGAAGGCCGCGCCGAAGACGTAGCGGAACAGCGTCACCATCATGTCGCGATCGACGGTGCCGAGTTTCAGCGCTTCGGGCGAGAGCTGGGCCGTCTCGCCGCCGACGCCGCCGAGTACGATGGCGCCCAGGGCGGCGACGATCAGCGCGCCGCCGATCTGCCGGAAGAAATTCGCCACGCCCGTCACCGTGCCGAGCTGATGCGGCCTGACGGCGTTCTGGATCGAGACCGTCGCGACGGGCAGCAGCGTGCCGAGCCCGAGGCTGACGATCGCCAGGATCATGCAGAACGGCACCAGCGGGATCCGGCCGGAAAACACGGCCATCACCGCGGTCCCCACGGCCGCGACGGCGAGCCCGACCATGGGCACGCGCTTGTAGTGGGTGAGCTTCGTCATCGCGCGCCCGGAGGCGGTGGCGCCGATCACCGTGCCGCAGGTCAGCGGCAACAGGCCGAGCCCGGAATAGGTCGCGCTCAGCCCCATCACCGTCTCGAAATAGAGCGGCAGATAGATGGTCAGGCCGATGAAGGTGCCCATGCCGAAGCCGGCAGCGACCGTGCCGGCGCGCACCACCCGGTTGGTCATGATGTCGAGCGGGATCAGGGGCTCGCTGGCCGTGCGCTGGCGCCAGGCGAACAGGCTCCACAACACCAGCGTGGCCGCGATGAGCCCCGCGATCGGCGCCGAGCGCCACGGATAGGCCGTGCCGCCGGAGGACAGGGCCAGCAGCAGCGAGAGCGTTCCCGCCGTCATCAGCATGGCGCCGAGAACGTCGAGCTTGTGCGGCCTTTCATGCCGCGGCAGGCGCTTCAGCGCCGCGCTCGACATCCAATAGGCGCCGAAGCCGAGCGGAACGTTGATCCAGAAGATCACGGACCAGTGCAGCTTCTCGGCCAGCACACCACCCAGCACCGGGCCGATCAGCGAGGAGGACAGGAAGACGCTGGCGAAATAGACCTGATAGCGGCCCCGCTCCCGTGGCGGCACCATGTCGCCGACGATGGTCTGCGCCAGCGCGATCAGGCCGCCGCCGCCCAGCCCTTGTACGAAACGGGCGACGATCAGCAGCCAGAGATTGGGCGCCAGCGCGCAGGCGACCGAGCCGATCACGAAGACGACGATGCCGGAGAGCAGCACGACGCGCCGCCCATGGATGTCGGCGAGCTTGCCGTAGAGCGGCGTGACCGCGGTCGAGGCCAGGAGATAGGCGGTGACGATCCAGGGCAGATGGGTGACGTCGCCGAGCTCGCGCCCGATCGTCGGCAGCGCGGTCGCGACGATGGTCTGGTCGAGCGCGGCCAGGAACATCGCAACCATGACGCCGATCAGGATCGAGCGGATATCCGCATGCGTCAGCGGCGCGGCATGCGCCTGTGTCTCGACCCGCTTGTCCATGGAGCCTGCAGCCAAACTTGCATCTGGGGAATGGCCACAGGTTAATTCCACGACGCATCATGCGCTAGGAGCGGGGCGTGGGGTCGGCTCTGCGGTGGAGACGGGTCGGCTCAACCCTGGACGGCAGCCGGGTCCATCCACATCACTTCCCAGACATGGCCGTCGAGGTCGCGGAAGCCGTGACCATACATGAAGCCATGGTCCTGCGGCGCGTTGTAGGTCGAGCCACCGGCGGCGACGGCGGCCTTCACGATCGCGTCAACATCCGTCCGGCTCTCCCGCGACAGGCAGGTCAAGACCTCGATGCTCTCATTGGTGTCGGCGATGGGCTTCGGCGAGAAGCTTTCGAATTTCGCGTGGGTCAGCAGCATCGCGAAGATGGTGTCGCTGATCACCATGCATGCGGCGGTATCGTCGGTGAATTGCGGATTGAAGGAGAAGCCGAGCGCCTCGAAGAAGGCGATCGACCGGGGCAGGTCCTTCACCGGCAGGTTGACGAAGATCATTTGGGCCATGGGTGTTCCTTCGGTGAAAGCGACGGGGTTGACGTCAGACGATGCGGCCGAGTTCCCGCCGGAGACGAGGCGGGTCGTTGAGCTGGGCATCGACGATCTCATGGGTCCGCTGCCAGATCGGCACCGCCTCGGACAGCAGCGCGAGGCCCGCCGGGGTCAGCGAGAGCCGCCGGCTGCGCCGGTCACGCGGATCGGCCGCGATGCTGACGAGCCCGCGCCGCTCCAGCGGCTTCAGGGCTGCGGTGAGCGTGGTGCGATCCATGGCCAGCAGTTCCGCCACCGGCTTGAGCGAGGGCGGTTCGGGCCGGTTCAGCGACATCAGCAGCGAGAATTGCCCGTTTGTCAGCCCGAGCGGCCGCAGCGCCTCGTCGAAGCGGCGCGCCAATGCGCGGGCCGCACGCTGCACATGCAGGCACAGGCAACAGTCGCGGACAAGCAGGGTCGTCTCGAAGGGGACGCTTCGTGGTTCGGTCATGATCCTTTTCTGTTGATATCAACGATTCCTGTCAAGCCGGAAGCGACGCTCTGCCGGCTTGACGGTCGTTGCCGGGTGAGATGCCTATGGCGCACTTGTCGCAGGGAACCGGACCGATGCCGCTCATGAATGCAGGGAACGCCGTGCTGCTGGTCATCGATCTGCAGGCCCGGCTGGTGCCGGCGATCCATGACGGAGGACGGGTCCTGGCCAATGCGGTCCGCCTCGTCGAAGCGACACGCCTGCTCGACATTCCCGTGATCGTCACGGAACAGAGCCCGTCCAAGCTCGGCCCGACCGTTCCGGAACTCGCCGGAGCCGCCCCTGCCATCGCCAAGACGAGCTTCGACGCCTGCGCCGAGCCCGCCGTTCTCGAAGTCCTGGGCGGCGACAGGGACATCCTCATCTGCGGCTGCGAGGCGCATGTCTGCGTCGCCCAGACGGCCATCACCCTGCTCGAGCATCGTCGCCGCGTCGTGGTGGTGGAGGATGCCGTCGGCTCCCGCGCGCCGGACTCGCATGCTGTCGCGATCCGCCGCCTCGCGGCGCATGGGGCGGAGATCGTCACCACCGAGATGGTGCTGTTCGAATGGCTGCGGAGCGCCGAGCATCCGCAGTTCAGGGCGATCTCGCAGCTGATCCGCTGATCCCGCCGCTCTCGAGCGTCACAGCGGCTTCTTGATCCATTTCGCGACGAGGCCGACGATGCCCTCGCGGAAGAGCAGGACGCAGAGCACGAAGATGCCGCCCTGGACCACGAGAACCCAGGAGCCGAGGCTGGCGAGGTAGTTCTGCATGGCGACGATGACGACCGCGCCGGCGATCGGGCCGAAGACGGTACCGAGCCCCCCGACCAGCGTCATCAGCACGACCTCGCCGGACATCGTCCAGTAGACGTCGGTGAGCGACGCCAGCTGGAAGACGATCGCCTTGGTCGCGCCGGCAAGCCCCGCGAGCGTGGCCGAGAGCACGAAGACCATCAGCTTGTACTGGTTGGCGCGGTAGCCGAGCGAGATGGCGCGGGGCTCGTTGTCGCGGATCGCCTTGCAGACCTGGCCGAAGGGCGAGTGGATGATGCGGTAGATCATCAGCACCCCGCCAAGGAAGATCGCTGCCACCAGCCAGTAGAGCGCGCGGTCGTCCTCCAGGCTGATCAGCCCGAGGAACTTGCCGCGCGGCACGGCCTGGATACCGTCCTCGCCGCCGGTGAAGCGCGGCGTCTGCAGCGAGAAGAAGAACACCATCTGCGCCAGCGCCAGCGTGATCATCGCGAAATAGATGCCCTGGCGGCGGATGGCGAGCGCCCCGAAGACGGTCCCGAGCACGGCCGCGACCGCCGTGCCGAGCAGGATCGCGAGCTCCGGCGTGAGGCCCCAGTTCTTGGCGGTGTAGGCGCAGACATAGCTCGCCATGCCGAAATAGGCGGCGTGGCCGAAGGAAAGCAGGCCGCCATAGCCGAGCAGCAGGTTGAAGGCGAGTGCGAACAGCGCGAAGCAGAGCACCTTCATCACGAAGACGGGATAGGCGACGAAGGGCGCGACCACGAGCAGCGCCGCGATGGCGATGAACAGGTTGCGGTGCAGCTTCGCGGTGCTGTCGTCGGTCTCGGCGAGCGCGACGCCGCTGGCAGCTTCGGTGGTGGCGAGATCGGTCATGTCGTTGTCCTTCTCGCGTCAGGCCGGGCGGCCGAACAGGCCGGCGGGCTTCACCAGCAGCACCAGCACCATGATGACGAAGATCACGGTCGCGGCGCCCTCCGGATAGAACACCTTGGTCAGGCCCTCGATCAGGCCGAGCGAGAAGCCGGTGACGATGGCGCCCATGATCGAGCCCATGCCGCCGATCACCACCACCGCGAAGACGACGATGATCAGGTCGCCGCCCATATTCGGATTGACCGAGTAGATCGGCGCGGCGAGCACGCCGGCGAAGGCCGCGAGCGCGACGCCGAACCCGTAGGTCAGCGTCACCAGCAGCGGCACGTTGATGCCGAAGGCCTGGGTCAGGGTCGGGTTCTCGGTTGCGGCGCGCAAATAGGCGCCGAGCTTGGTCTTCTCGATCAGGAACCAGGTGCCGATGCAGACGGTGAGCGAGGCGACGATCACCCAGGCCCGGTAGTTCGGCAGGAACATGAAGCCGAGATTCTGACCGCCCGAAAGCTGCGGCGGGATGCCATAGGGCAGTCCGGACGAGCCGTAATAATTGCGGAACAGGCCCTGGATGATCAGCGCCAGGCCGAAGGTGAGCAGGAGCCCATAGAGATGGTCGAGATGGGCGATGCGTTTGAGCAGCAGCCGCTCGATCAGGACCCCGATGGCGCCGACCACGATCGGCGCCAGCAGCAGCGCGACCCAGTAGTTCAGCCCGAGATAGTTCAGCGCCATCCAAGCCACGAAGGCGCCCATCATGTACTGCGCGCCATGGGTGAAGTTGATGATGTTGAGCAGCCCGAAGATCACCGCGAGCCCGAGGCTGAGGATCGCATAGAACGAGCCGTTGATCAGGCCGAGCAGGACCTGGCCGAACAAGGCTTGTGGCGGGATTCCGAGAAGCTCGAACATGCGTGGCTCAGATCATCTTGTGGGTGGGCTCTCGAACCTCTTCGTGATCCCGGCCAAGCGAAGCGCAGAGCCGGGATCCATCGTCGAGTTCCGGAGCCTTCCGATGAATCCGGGTCGCCCTGCGGGCGCCCGGGATGACGGTGGAGGGACCGGAAGCGCGTGTTACTTGATGAGCGAGCAGCCGGTCTCGGCCAGCGGCTGGAAGGCCTGCTCGGCTGGCAGCACGGAGATCTGCTTGTAGTAGTCCCACGGGCCCTTCGACTCGGACGGCTTCTTGACCTCGTAGAGATACATGTCGTGCATCTTGCGGCCGTTCGGGCGGATCGAACCCTTGCCGAAGAGCGGGTCGTCCGTCGGCATTTCCTTCATCTTGGCCATGAGGGTCGCCGTGTCCTTGCTCTTGGTGGCCTCGACCGCCTTGAGATAGTGCAGCAGGCCGGCATAGACGCCCGCCTGCACCATGGTCGGCATCTTGCCGCCATTGAGCTTGGCGAAGCGCTGCGACCAGGCGCGGGTCTGGTCGTCGCGGTCCCAGTAGAAGGATTCGGTCAGGACCAGCCCCTGCGCCGCCTGCAGGCCGAGCGCATGGACGTCGCTGATGAAGACGAGGAGCCCTGCGAGCTTCTGGCCGCCGGCGACGATGCCGAACTCGCCCGCCTGCTTGATCGCGTTGGTGGTGTCGCTGCCGGCATTGGCGAGCCCGATCACCTTGGCCTTCGAGGCCTGCGCCTGCAGCAGGAAGGACGAGAAGTCGGTGCCCGGGAACGGCGTCTTGACCGAGCCCAGCACCTTGCCGCCGGCCTTGGTGATGGTCGCGGTCGCGTCGCGCTCCAGCGCATGGCCGAAGGCGTAGTCGGCGGTCAGGAAGAACCAGCTGTCGCCACCGGCCTTCACCATGGCGCCGCCGGTGCCCTGCGCCAGCGCGTAGGTGTCATAGGTCCAGTGGATGGTGTTGGCGTTGCAGGCCTTGCCGGTCAGGTCCGAGGAGCCGGCGCCGGAGTTGATGTTGATCTTGTTCTTTTCCTTGGTGATCTGGCTGACGGCGAGCGCG
This sequence comes from Allobosea sp. UNC402CLCol, assembly GCF_000745475.1. GTDB lineage: Bacteria > Pseudomonadota > Alphaproteobacteria > Rhizobiales > Beijerinckiaceae > Allobosea > Allobosea spartocytisi. The sequence continues at coordinate 112,289 of NZ_JQJJ01000013.1, read as the reverse complement.
ACCGAGGAGGTCGGCACGTCGAGGATCAGGTCGACGCCGTCCTGATCGTACCATTGCCGCGCGATGGTCGAGCCGACATCCGGCTTGTTCTGGTGGTCGGCCGAGACGATCTCGACCTTGATGCCCTTCTCGGCCGCCTTGAAGTCCTCGACCGCCATGCGGGCGGCGACGACGGAGCCCTCGCCGGCGAGGTCGGCATAGAGGCCCGAGCGGTCGTTCAGCACGCCGGCCTTGACCGAGATCTGCTGGGCGAAGGCCGGGCTTGCCAATAGGACCGCGAGCGCGCTCGTCGCGAGGAAGGTCTTCAGCTTCATCATCGTTCTCCCTGAGGTGGATGCCGGCGTTTCCCGGCGCTTTTCTGATTGCGGGGCGCTGAGCGGGTCAGACCCCGAGATAGCGGTGGAGCTTGTCGATATTGGCGTCGAGCTCGGCATTGGGGATCATGTCGATGACCTTGCCCTGCTCGACGACATAGTGCCGGTCTGCGACCGTCTGGGCGAAGCGGAAATTCTGCTCGACCAGGATGATGGTGAAGCCTTCCTGCTTCAGCTCCGCGATGGTGCGGCCGATCTGCTCGATGATCACCGGCGCGAGGCCCTCGGTCGGCTCGTCGAGCAGGAGGAGATGGGCGCCGGTGCGCAGGATGCGCCCGATCGCCAGCATCTGCTGTTCGCCGCCCGAGAGCTTGGTGCCCTGGCTCTTCAGCCGCTCCTTGATGTTGGGGAACAGCGTGAAGATGCGCTCCAGCGACAGCCCGCCGGGGCGCACCTGCGGCGGCAGCATCAGGTTCTCCTCGACCGAGAGCGAGGCATAGATGCCGCGCTCCTCCGGCACGAAGCCGATGCCGAGCCGGGCGATGGCGCGCGAGGGCAGGTCGATCGTCTCCTTGCCCTCCAGCACGACCGAGCCCTTGCGCTTGCCGATGACGCCCATGATCGATTTCAGCGTCGTGGTCTTGCCGGCGCCGTTGCGGCCGAGCAGCGTCACCACCTCGCCCGGCGCGACGTCGAGGTCGATGCCATGCAGCACATGGGATTCGCCGTACCAGGCCTCGAGCCCGCGCACCTTCAGCAAGGGCGCGGTGCCGGCCGTGGCGGCCGGAGCACGGGCGGCTTCAGTGATGGCCATGTCCGCCTCCCGAGCCGATATAGGCCTCGACCACGCGCGGATCCTTCGAGACGGTGGCGTAGTCGCCCTCGGCCAGAACCTGCCCGCGCGCCAGCACGGTGATGCGGTCGCAGAGCGAGGCGACGACCGAGAGATTGTGCTCGACCATCAGAATGGTGCGCTCGGCCGAGACCTTGCGGATCAGCGCCTCGATCCGCTCGATGTCCTCGCGTCCCATGCCGGCCATCGGCTCGTCGAGCAGCAGCATCTCGGGTTCGAGCGCCAGCGTCGTCGCGATCTCCAGCGCCCGCTTGCGCCCATAGGAGAGTTCGCCTGCGGTCAGTTCGAGGAAGGGGGAGAGGCCGACCGCCTCGACCAGCCGTCGCGCCTCGGCGTCGAGGTTCTTCAGGCTGCGCTCCGAGCGCCAGAAATCGAAGGAGTCGCCGCGCTTGCGCTGCAGCGCGATGCGGACATTGGTCAGGACGGAGAGCTGCGGAAAAACGGCCGAGATCTGGAAGGAGCGAACGAGGCCAAGCCGGGCGATCTCGGCCGGCTTCTCGCCGGTGATGTCGCGACCGTTATAGACGATCGTCCCGCGCGTCGGCGGGAGGAACTTGGTCAGCAGGTTGAAACAGGTCGTCTTGCCCGCTCCGTTCGGCCCGATCAGCGCATGAATCGAGCCGCGCTTGACCTTGAGGTCGACGCCGCTGACCGCCGTAAAGCCGGCGAATTCCTTGGTCAAACCTGAAGTCGACAAAATAATATCTTCAGGCATGCGGAATACTGACCTTCATCAGCTTTGTCTTTCTTGGTTTATCGTTTCCCCTTGCATGTCATGCTGCACCGCGCTCCAGGCATAAGTCAACGTTCGCTCCCGCCCTGGACGCCGTCTGGCGCCTGATCTCATCCCTTTGTCTTATGCCGCCCTTGTCATGCGAATGAAGGATGCGCGGTGCGCGCCCGCACGCGCAGGCTGCGCGCGATTTCCCGGGTGGTTGGCCGGCATCGCTTTGAACCCATCGCGGATGGGCTGCGACCAAGGGAAAGCTGGTTTACCGGTCGGGGTGATTGCGGTAGAAATGTGGCTGCCTTCGATCACCGCTATTTTGATATTTTAGGCGTGTCCCGTCGCGCGAATGGCCACAGATGGCCGCGATGCGCGCATGATTGAGCTGGGAGGTTGTCGTGAGCGTCGCGACTCGCATTTCGGTGTTCCGTGCCCGAATGGCCGTGGCCTTTGCGCTGGTGCTCTGTGCTGTGGCGCTTGCCCCGGCAGCCCATGCCGCCGTTCCCGAGCGCCGCGTCGCGCTCGTCATCGGCAACAGCGCCTATTCGGCGGTGCCGCCGCTGGCCAACCCGATGCGCGATGCCAAGGGCGTCTCGGCGGCGCTCAAGCGTCTCGGCTTCGAGGTGGTCGAGGGCTACGACCTCAAGATGGACGACATGACCAATCTGGTGCGTCAGTTCGCCCAGAGGCTCGACGGCGCCAAGGCCGGGCTGGTCTATTATGCCGGTCACGGCATCGCCGTGGGCGATGAGAACTACCTCATTCCGGTCGATGCCTCGCTGCGTTCGGAGGCCGATCTCGATTTCCGTGCCGTCAATATCCAGCTCATCCTGCGCCAGATGCAGCGTGACGAGCGGGTCAACATCGTCATCCTCGATGCCTGCCGCGACAATCCTTTCGCGTCCCAGCTTGCCGCCAGGTCGCGCGCCGTGACCCGTGGCCTGACGCCGATCGAGACGCAGTCCGCCTCCGGCATCCTGATCGCCTTCGCCACCGATCCGCGCGCGACCGCGCTCGACGGTGAGAAGGACGGGCACAGCCCCTTCACCGATGCGCTGCTGAAGCATATCGAGACGCCCGAAGTGTCGATCACCACGGTGATGGACCGCGTCCGCGCGGATGTCTGGGAATCGACGGGCAAGAAGCAGAAGCCCTGGACCAATTCCTCGATCATCGGTGAGTTCAAGCTGAACCCGACGCTGAAGCTGGCCGCGGCCTCCGCGACCGACGTGGCCGGCGGCAGCGCCGACGCGGCCAAGGCGATCAATGCGGCGGTGCCCGCGCCGACCATGCCGGCGGCACCGGTCTTCGACCGCGGCCAGATCGATATCAAGACTTGGGAAGTGGCGGAGCGCGGCAATTCCGCGGCCGACTATCGCGCCTATCTCGACGCCTTCCCCTCCGGCCAGTTCGCCACCTTCGCGCGCAACCGGCTCGCGAGCCTGGAGGCGGCGACGCCGCCGGCCAATGCCGCGACGGCCGCCGCTGCTGCTGCTCCCGCCGTGACCGATGAGGCGCTGAAGAAGGAGATCGGCACTGCCCAGACCGAGGCTGCGATGAAGCTCGACGCGAAGGGCCGGCGCGAGCTGCAGACCCGCCTGCGCGTCGCCGGCTTCCAGCCCGGCAAGCTCGCCGCGAATTTCGGGCCGGGCCAGCGCAAGGCGATCCAGGACTGGCAGAAGTCGCGCAGCGTGCCGGAGACCGGCTTCCTCACGGCCTTGCAGGCGACGGCGCTGCGCGCGCAGAGCGAGCCCGCCTACCAGCGCCTGCTCGCGGATGAAGCGAAGGCTGCCACCGAGAAGAAGAGCAGGACGGTCGAGCGCAAGGGCGGCACGGCGGCCACCCGCAAGATCACCTATGAAGGTGACGAGATGTATCAGCGCGACCTCGCTCGCGAGCGCGGCGTTGCCAGCTCCGGCACCCCGCGCGCCGGCACCACCAGTACTGGCTATCAGGGCCGGGTGCGGCAGCGCGGCGACGCGACGGGCGATTCAGCTGGTGCGGCCGCCTTCGGCTCGATCCTCGGCGGCGCCATCATGGGCGGCATCCTGCGCGGCCGCTGAGGCACGGGATTGAGCAGGACATGAAGAGCCGGCCCTTGGGCCGGCTCTTTGTTATGTAGGCCGGCCGGGGGCGACGCTTTATCGACGGGTTCGGGACGCGCGCCGATCGCCTCGGGCTCCGCCCGTGTGGTCCTGGCTTATCGCCCGGTTTCCCAGCCCGCCTTGACCAGTTCCGGCACGGCGCATTCCTCTTCCGGCCAGCCGATGCAGAGATAGGCGATCAGCTTCCACTCCGGCGGCGCGCCCAGCGAGGCAGCGATCTCGGCGGGTTCGAGGATCGAGACCCAGCCGACGCCGAGGCCGTGGATGCGCGCCGCCAGCCAGAACTGCGTGATCGCCGCGACGACCGAATAATCCAGCATTTCCGGCATGGTCTGCCGGCCGAGGCCGTGGCCGCGTTGCGTGCCGTGGTCGCAGAACACGGCGAACTGCACGGGGGCCTCGCGCAGACCCTCGAGCTTGAGCCGGGCATAGAGAGCGGCCCGCTCGCCTTCATAGGCGGCCAGCGCCTCGGCGTTGCAGCGGCGGAAGCTCGCCTGCACCGCCTCGCGTTGGGCTGCCCCCGTGACGGCGAGCCAGCGCCAGGGCTGCGAATGCCCGACCGAGGGCGAAAGCTGCGTCTGCGCGAGCAGATCGTCGATCAGCCCGGCGGGAACCGGGTCCCGTCTGAACCGTCGCACATCGCGCCGCCAGCGCAGCAGCTCCGCAAATTGCTGCGCGAAGCCCGTGTCGAAGGCTGGGGGGCCGCTCACGCCGATTCCGCCGTCGCGATGGCGTGAAAGAACGAACCCGTCACCAGGCCACGGCGGCTTCCCGCGACGGCGGGAGGCGAGCCGTGCGGGTCGCGGACGGTGGCGAAGGGCCGGTCCTCGCCTTGCGTGACGATGCTTGCATAGTGGAATTCGTGCCCCGTCAGCGCCGTGCCGGCCGGGCCGAGCCGACCATCCGCCTCCAGCACCGCGCGGCGATAGCCGAGATTCATCTTCCGCTTCGCGAAGGAGGTCTCGACCGAGAGCAGCCCCGCCATGGCGTGCGTCACCCCGTCGGCGTCGGTGAGCTTGCGTCCCAGCACCATGTAGCCGCCGCATTCGCCATGGACCGGGCGGGTTTCGGCGAAGCGGCGCAAGCCTCCGAGGAAGCGGCCGGCGGCAGCGAGCGTGCCGGCATGGAGTTCGGGATAGCCGCCCGGCAGCCAGCAGGCATCGCAATCCTCCGGCGGCGGCTCGTCTCTCAGCGGCGAGAAGGGAACGATCTCGGCGCCCGCCGCGCGCCAGCCCGCCTCGACATGCGGATAGACGAAGGAGAAGGCGGCATCGCGCGCGATCGCGATGCGTCGGCCGGGCGGAGGCAGCGGCGGTGTCGCCGTCTCCGTCGAAGGCAGCCGCGTTTCACCGGCGGCCGCGATGACGGCCTCGAGATCGACGGCGGCGGACACGGCTTCGGCCAGGGCGTCGAGCCTGGCATGCAGATCGGCCGTCTCGCCGGCCTGCACCAGCCCGAGATGGCGCTCGGGCAGGATCAGGCTCGCCTCGCGCGGCAGCGCGCCCAGCACGGGCAGGCCGATCAGCTCCATACCCTGCCGCACCAATCGCTCGTGCCGGGCGCTCGCGACCTTGTTGAGGATGACGCCGGCGACACGGATGCGGGGGTCGTAAACCTTGCAGCCGAGCGCGACGGCCGCCGCCGATTGCGCCTGCCCGGAGACGTCGATGACGAGCACGACCGGCCAGCCCAGCAGCGCGGCGATGTCGGCGCTGGCGCCGGTATGGCCGGCCGCGCCCGGCACGGCGTCGAACAGCCCCATCGAGCCTTCGGCGATGACGATGTCGGCGCCATCCGCCGCCTCGCCCGCTATGTGCCCGAGCAGCCCGTCCGACATCGCGTAGCTGTCGAGATTGGCGCTCGCTGCGCCCGTCGCCGCGGCGTGGAAGGCGGGATCGATATAATCCGGCCCGCATTTCAGCCCGCGTACCGTGAGTCCGCGCCGCACGAGCGCGCGTTGCAGCCCGAGCGTGATCGTCGTCTTGCCGGAGCCGGAGCGCGGCGCGGCGATGAGAAGCCCGCGCGCGATCACGTGCCACCCCCCGGCCGGAAGCGGCGATCGTAGCCGGCTGAATAAAGCGCGCTCTCGGCGAAATCGTCGGCGGCCAGCGCCGGCCCGACCAGGATCAGCGCCGTGCGCTCCAGCGCGCCCGCCCTCACCTGCGCGGCGATGGTCGCAAGCGAGCCGCTGAGCACCGTCTCGTCCGGCCATGTCGCCCGGAACACCACGGCGACGGGGCAATCCGAGCCATAGAAGGGCGTCAGCTCCGCCACGACCTGCTCGATCACATGGATCGAGAGATGGATGGCGAGCGTCGCGCCCGAAGCCGCGAAGGTCGCGAGCGTCTCCTTTTCCGGCATGGAAGAGGCGCGGCCGGAGGTGCGCGTCAGCACCAGCGATTGTGCCACGCCCGGCAGCGTCAATTCGCGTTTCAGCGCGGCGGCCGCGGCAGCGAAGGCCGGCACGCCCGGCGTCACCGTATAGGGAATCCCCAGCGCATCGAGCCGGCGCATCTGCTCGCCGCAGGCACTCCAGATCGAGAGATCGCCGGAATGCAGGCGCGCGACGTCCTGCCCGGCCTGATGCGCAGCTTCCATCTCGGCAATGATGGCGTCGAGATCGAGCGGGGCGGTGTCGATGATGCGCGCACCGGGCGGGCACCAGCCGAGCATGGCCTGCGGGATCAGCGAGCCCGCATAGAGGCAGACGGGTGCAGCCGCGATGAGATCGCGCCCGCGCAAGGTGATGAGGTCGGGCGCGCCGGGGCCGGCACCGATGAAATGGATGGTCATGCGCGGAGCGGTTTCATGGTGCTGTCCTGGCGAGCGCGCAGGTGACGCGCCCGGTCGCGATGCGCGGCTGCACCAGCGTGCCGCCCGGCCCGGCGCCGGCGAGCGCGGCGGCCTCCGCCACCGAGCCGACGCCGTAGAGCGAGGCGATGCGGGTCGAGCGCGTGGCGCAGGCGGCTTCGTATCCCTTCAGCGCCTCGTCGGGGATGGCGACGAGCTCGGCCGAACGATCGGCGGCGGCCGCGACCATGCCGGCCTCAGCGGCGCGGCTCGCCAGCGTGGCGAAGCGCGGCGTCGCCACGCCGGAAAGCCCGGCGATCGCCAGAGCCTCGTCGAGGCAGGCGAGGATGTCGGCAGCCTCCGTGCCGGGCCTGATGCCGATGCCGGCGACGAGGCGGGCGGTCATGGTTGCGCACTCCGTTCGACCCGCGCCGTCATTCCGGGCGCAGCGAAGCGGAGACCTGGAATCCATCGTAGAACGCCGAGCCCTCCGATGGATTCCGGATCGGCGCCGCTTTGCGGCTTGTCCGGAATGACGATGGAGGAGGGGGAACGCGAAGCGGCCTTCAAGGCTTCTCGATCCGCCACTGCGTCACCGGCATCGCCGGGCGCCAGCCATGCTTGCCGCCGACCGGCGCCAGCCGGTCGATCGAGATGCGCCTGAGCGAGCCGCCATGTTCGGCATGGAGCGCGGCGAGCTTCGCCTCGCCCTCGAGGGTGACGACATTGGCGACGAGCCGGCCGCCCGGCTTGAGCGCCGCCCAGGCGGCCTCGAACAACCCCTCCTCCGTCAGGCCGCCGCCGATGAAGACGGCGTCCGGCGCCTCCTGTCCGACGAAGCCGGCCGGCGCCGCACCCACCACTTCGACGGTAAGCCCGCCGAGCTCGAGCCGGTTGCGGGCGATCCGCTCGGCCCGCTCGCTGCGGGCCTCGAAGGCGATGGCCCGGTTGCGGGTGTGGCGCTGGCACCATTCGACGGCGACCGAGCCCGACCCGGCCCCGACATCCCAGAGCAATTCGCCCGCGCGCGGCGCCAGTGCCGACAGCGTGATGGCGCGAATCTCCGATTTGGTGATCTGCCCGTCATGGGCGAACCATTCCTCGTCGAGCCCCGGCGTCAGCGGGAGGATGCGCGAGTCACGGGTGGCCGCGACCTCGACCGCGATCAGGTTGAGCGGCACGATATCGTCGAGCGCGAAAGCATCGGCGCGGCATTCGCGGATGCGCTCCTGCGGGCCGCCGAGCGATTCCATTACCACGATACGGCTTGCGCCCATGCCGCGCGCGGTCATCAGTTCGGCGACGGCGCGCGGCGTCGTCTCGTCCCAGGACAAAGCGAGGATGCGGGCATCAGGCTGCAGATGCGGCACGATCCGGTAGAGCGTGCGGCCATGCAGCGAGACCAGCGCGCATTCCTCCTGCGGCCAGCGCATCCGCGTGCAGGCCATCGAGAAGGAGGAGAGCTGCGGGATGATCCGTATCTCCTCGGGCGGGATCGCCCGGCTCAGGCTGTTGCCGATGCCGTAATGGAACGGGTCGCTCGTCGCGAGCACGCAGACCTTGCGGCCGCGCTCCTTCAGAATCTGCGGCAGGGCGTTGCGGAAGGGCTGCGGCCAGGAGCGAAGCTCGCCGGGGACGGAGCCGACCAGCGCGATATGCCGCTCGCCGCCGAAGACGATCTCGGCTTCGTTCAGCGCCGCGAGCGCTTCTCGGCAGAGTCCGGCGGCGCCATCTTCCCCGAGGCCGATCAGCGAGAGCCAGGGCGAAGCCGGGCGGCTCGACAGAATAACCGATTCACGTAAGACTGCCGGCATGACCGTCCTCATCCTTGGCGGAACGAGCGAAGCTGCTGCGCTTGACCAGCTTCTGGCTGATCAGGCTCCCGAAATTCGTGCCATTATCTCGCTGGCGGGGCATACCGTCGATCCCCGGCCGACGAATCTGCCGGTGCGGATCGGCGGCTTCGGCGGCATCGAGGGTCTCAGGCGCTACCTCGTCGAGGAGGGCATCGTCGCCGTCGTCGATGCGACCCATCCCTTCGCTGCGATCATGCCCTTCCATGCCGAGCATGCCTGCAAGGCGGAAGGCGTGCCGCTGCTGGCGATCCGGCGCGATTCCTGGAAACCGCGCGACGGCGACCGCTGGAAGTCCGTGCCGGACATCGAGGCGGCGGTCCAGGCGCTGGGACGTGAACCCCGGCGGGTCTTCCTGACCGTCGGCCGCCTCGAATTGCCAGCCTTCGCCGATGCGCCGCAGCATCGCTATCTGGTGCGCGCCATCGAGCCGATCGGCGACCGCTTGCCGGTGCCACATGTCGACGTCATCCAGCAGCGCGGTCCCTTCGATGCCGACGACGAGGAGGATCTGATGCGCCGCGAAGGCGTCGAGGTCCTGGTCAGCAAGAATTCGGGCGGGCCGGCGACCGTCGGCAAGCTCACGGCCGCGCGCCGGCTCTCCCTGCCGGTGGTGATGGTTGAGCGCCCACCCAAGCCCGATGTCGAGACCGTCGATCATATCGATCAGGTCCTGCCCTGGCTAGTGACGCAGGGGCTCTTCGTCACCGAGCGCGGCGTGTAGACGTAAGGGGCTCCGCCCTCGCGCGCGATCAACCGCGTGCTGGACGCGCCGATCATCACCAGGGTCGCCATATCGGCCGTGCCCGCGGCCGCGATAGCTTCGGCCAGCGTCAAGATGCGCAGGCTCTCGTCCGGCCGCCCGACCGCGCGGGCGAAGAGCACCGGCGTCGCCGCGTCGCGATGCGTTGCCGCCAGCTCCAGCGCCTTGCCGAGCTGCCAGGGCCGCGCCTTCGAGATCGGATTGTAGAGGCAGATCACGAAATCGGCCGCGAGTGCGGCTCCGAGCCGTGCCGTCACGACGTCCCAGGGCTTGAGATTGTCCGAGAGCGAGATAGCGCAGAAATCGCCGCCGAGCGGGGCCCCGACCTTCGCAGCCGCTGCCAGCATCGCGGTGATGCCGGGTTCCACCGTGATCGGAAGTGCACGCCATTCGGCGGGGCCGGCCTCAAGCGCCTCGAACACTGCCGCCGCCATGGCGAAGACGCCGGGATCGCCGCCTGAGACGACTGCGACCTTGCGGCCCTCCGCCGCCAGCCGCAGCGCATGGGAGGCCCGTTCGACCTCGACGCGGTTGTCGGAGGCGTGCTTGGTCAGTCCCTCCCGCTCCGGCACCCGGTCGACATAGGGGCCGTAGCCGACGATGTCGGTCGCGGCATCGAGCGCCGCCTGCGCGGCCGGCGTGATCCACTCCGCCGTGCCCGGGCCGAGGCCGACGATGGTGAGGGAGCCGGTCACAGGCGTCGCCCTTCGCCGGGCACCAGCACCATCGCGAAATAGGGAGCCTCGTCATCGACCTTGTCGGTAAGCCGCGCCACCACCTGCCGCGCCATGGTCGCGCGCTCGACATAGATCGCGCGCCCTTCCAGCCCGGCGGCCACAAGCGCCCGGCGCACCTTCGGCAGGTTGCGGCCGAGCTTCATGATCACGGCGGCGTCGGTATCGGCGAGGCGGCGCGCCAGCTCCGCCTCCGGCAGCGTGCCGGGCAGCACGGTCATGACGTCGTCGCCCCAGGTGATCGGCGCACCGGCCTCGCCCCAGGCGCCGGTCATGCCGGTGACGCCGGGCACGATCTCGGTCGGGAAGCGCGGGGAGAGCCGCCGCCACAGATGCATGAAGGAGCCGTAGAAGAACGGGTCGCCGTCGCAGAGCACGGCGAGCGTCCGCCCGGCCTGCAGCTCCGCCGCGAGGCGCTCGGCCGCCTCCTCGTAGAAGGCGGCGATCGGTCCGTCATAATCGGGCTCGCCGACATTGGCCTCGATCGTCACCGGAAAGGCGAGCTCGATCTCGCGGGCCGGATCGGGCGCGATGATCGCGTCGGCCGTGCCGCGGGCATTGCCGCGCCGGCCGCGCTTGCAGAAATGCACGAGCCGGTCGGCCGAGAGGATGATCTCGCGGGCCCTGACCGTCATCAGATCCGGTGCGCCCGGCCCGAGGCCGACGCCGTAGAGCAGGCTCTTCACTGTCCCGCTCACCTGGCTATTCCTTGTCCTGCGCCAGCGCATTGACGGCTGCCGCCGCCATCGCCGAGCCGCCGCGCCGCCCATGCACCACGACGAAGGGCACGCGGCCGTCCTTGGCCAGCGCTTCCTTCGATTCCGCCGCGCCGACAAAGCCGACAGGAATGCCGATCACGGCCGCAGGCCTCGGCGCACCGGCATCGAGCATTTCCAGAAGGCGGAACAGCGAGGTCGGCGCATTGCCGATCACGACGATCGAGCCGGCGAGCCGGGGCTTCCACAGCTCCATCGCGGCGGCGGAGCGGGTCGTGCCCATCCCGGCGGCAAGAGCCGGAACCTGCGGATCGTCAAGCGTGCAGAGCACTTCGTTGCCAGCCGGCAGCCGCGCGCGCGTCACGCCATTGGCGACCATCTTCGCGTCGCAAAGGATCGGCGCGCCGGCCCTGAGAGCGCTTTGCGCAGCCGCGGCGAAATCCGCCGACATCTCGACGTCATCAGGCAGATCGGTCATGCCGCAGGCATGGATCATGCGCACCACGACGCGCTCGGCCGCTCCGCCGAAGCGGGCGAGATCAGCCTCGGCGCGGATGATGGCGAAGGAGCGTTCGTAGATCGCCGCCCCGTCCTGAATATAATCGTATGCCCTGCTCAACCGCGCGGTCCTGTTGAACGCGCGGCCTCGGTCAGGCGCGCGTGAATCTCTTGTCCCGGCTGCAATCGCGTGAGCAGCGCCGAAAGGTCAAGCGTCGCAAGCGGCTTGTCCCGCGTCGTGCCGCCGAGCACGACATCATATTCGCCCCGTCGCCCGACCAGCGTGAGGTCGGCGGCAGCGGGATGGGCGCAGGCCTTGACGCAGCCGGAGACATGCAGGGTCACGCCCTGCGCAAGGAGGCCGGCGGCCGCGTCGGCGAGAACGGCCGCATCCGCCATGGTCGGTGCCTCTGCACGCGAGCAGGCGGGGCTGCCGGCGCAGGCCTGCACCGAGAGGCGCGGATCGTCGTCGCGCGTGATCAGCCCGAGATCACCTGCCAGTGCGAGCAGGTTCACGGCTTCCCTGCGGTCGAGATTGCGGAAGGCGAGCCCCCGCCAGGGCGAAAGCCGGATATCGGCCAGGCTCGCCTCGGTGCCCGCGCCGAGCTTGTCGAGCGCCGCCGCATCGCAGCGGCCGAAGGGCAGGCCGATGAGCGCCGCGAAACGCTTCTCCGCCAGCTTGAACAGCCCGGCGCGCCGGGGCGGAGGGCGTCGCATCGGCGCGGTGATGTCGGGCAAGGCGGTGAGGCCGGCCAGGGCTTCAGGCAACAGATCGCGCAGGCGGCGGACGCGGTCGGGCGCCGCGCTTCGCAGCTTCGCAAAGCGGTCCAGGATGGTTTCAACCGCTGCGGCAGCGTCATCGCCGGGGATCGGGCCGCGCCAGAGACGATCGGCAAGGCCCAGCGCCACACGCCCGGCTCCGATGCCGACGAGCCGGATATCACAAGCGAACCCATCCAGCGCTTGGGGGCCGCCATCGTCGACGATGACGCAGAGCTTGGCCGGCAGGCCTGGAATCGCGCGGGCCTGCCCTTCGATCTGCTCGGCCAGCGCGAAGGCATCGACCAAGCCCCGGCCGTCATTCTCGGGCGGCGCGTGGCGCCGAGCCGAGAAACGCGTCGAAGAGATGCTCGGGTCGAGCCCGAGCAGGACGGCCTCGTTGAATCCCGCCAGCGGCGAAACCAGTGTCAGCCGCTGCGGCCCGTCGCCGTCATGTTCATCGACGAGACGCTCCGCCAGCAGTCGCTCGACCAGCGCCGGGTGTCTCTCGGGCTTCACGCCGCGGATCTGCAGATTGGCGCGCGCCGAGATCTCGATCAGCCCATTGCCATGCTCGCCGGCCAGAGCCGCAATCTGTCGCAATTGCATGGGAGTCAGCCTTGCCCCAGGCGGATGCAGGCGCACCAGCCAGCCATCGCCGGTCTCCATCGGCTTCAACGTGCTCGGGCACCAGCCGCGCCTCAGCGCTTCCGCCGACGCCAGCGATTCCTTTCGGGACAGCGCGCTCATTCTGCGGCCTCCCGCGCCAGGAAGGCGCCGACCGAGTTGCGCCGGCTCGTCCAGAGTCCGCGCCGTGCGGCATCGGCGAGCCGGGACCGGATCGAGGCGGCAGCCGGCGCATTGTTGGCTTCGAGCGCCGCCCAGACCTGTGGATCGGCGCAATAGGCCTGGAACACCGCATCGAATAGCCCATCCGCGACAGCATCGGTGCTCGCCGCGAAGACGAAGAGCGTATCGACAGCCTCCGCGAGTTCTGCCGCGCCGCGCCAGCCATGGGCGAGCTGCCCGGCGATCCAGCGCGGATGGGTCAGGCGGCCATGGACGATGCGGCCGATATCCTCGGCCAATGTGCGTGCCTTCGGCGCTTCCGGGTTGGAACTGTCGAGGCTGTAGAGCGCCGGATCGGCGCCGAGCGCCTTCGCCGCCGCCGCGAGCCCGCCGATCACGTCGGCCGCGCTGCTGGCTTCGAGGATGTCGCGTCCGGCGGTGTCGCTGACATGGATGAACGCGTCGGAAGCCTTGATGCGCCCGGCAAAGCCGGCATCGGCTGTGGCCGCGCCTTCCGGGCCGCCATAGGCATGGTCGGAAGCGGCGAGATAGGCGGCGCCGAGCTCTGCTCGCTCGGTCCAGTCGCCGTCGAGTGCGCGGTCGGCCATGGCCGCGCCATAGCGGCCGGGCGCGGCGCCGAAGATGCGGCCGCCATGCTCGCCGCGACGACGGGCCGCGGCGGGCTCGTTCCAGTCATTCGGCTCGTCGAGCGCCGCGACTGCGTGCGCCGCCTGGTCGATCAGCGCGATCTGCCCCGGAAAGGTGTCGCGGAAGGTGCCGGAAATCCGTACGGTCACGTCGAGGCGCGGGAAGGCCAGCTTCGGCTGCGGGATGATGCTGAAGCCGGTGACGCGGGACGAGGCCGAGTCCCAGAGGGGCTCGACGCCCATCAGCGCCAGCGCATGGGCGATGTCCTCGCCGCCCGAGCGCAGCGTCGGCGAGGCCCAAAGGTCCATGACGATCCGGCGGGGATAGTCGCCGTGATCCTGCAGGTGGCGCGACACCACCGCTTGCGCCGCGAGCTGGCCCAGTCGGGCCGCCGCCCGCGTCGGGATCGCGCGGGGGTCGAGCGTCGAGAGATTGCGCCCGGTCGGCAGCACGTCCGGACGTCCGCGATGCGGCGAGCCGGCTGGGCCGGGCGGGACGAAGCGGCCGTCGAGCGCGGCGAGCAGGTTTTCGCGCTCGTTGCGGGCGGAGGCCGGGTCGGCGTCGGAATGGCCGAAGATATGCAGGCCATCGCGGAAGGGCAGTTCGGCGATGTCACAGAGATGCGCGTCGAGCCGCGTCAACGCCTCGCTCATCGACATGTCCGGCGCGACGCCGCAGGAGGCCGCGAGCCCACTCGCTTCGGCCCGCGCCCGGATTTCCGCGGCGACGACGTCGGCGCGGCGCGGATCCAGCACCTGCGCCTGCGAGAACTCCTCGACGAGGTCGCGCAGCAGTGCGGTTTCGCCGGCGGCTTCCGTCTCGGCCAGCGGCGGCGGCAGATGGCCGAGCGTAAGGGCTGAGAGCCGCCGCTTGGCGGGCGCTGCTTCGCCGGGATCGTCGACAACATAAGGGTAGATCACCGGCAGCCCGCCGACAGCGAGGCGTGGCCAGCAGCCGGCCGAGAGCGCCACCGCCTTGCCCGGTAGCCATTCCGTCGTGCCGTGCGTGCCGAGATGGATCAGCGCGTCGATGGCTTCGGACTGGCGCAACGCAAGGTAGAAGGCGAGATAGCCGTGACCGGGCGGCGCGTCGGGGTCGTGATAAACAGCCTTGCGGTCGGGCGTCGCATCGCGAGCCGGTTGCAGGGCGACGATGAGGTTGCCATGGCGGACGGCGCGGAAATGGAAGGCGCCGTCGCGGCAGGCTGGATCGGCCTCAGGCGCGCCATGGGCGGCGAGGAGTGTTTCGCGGGCGGGGGCAGGGATCGCGGCGAGCCAGTCGCTATAGGCTGTGAGCGGAATGCTCAGCTCGGCAGCCCCGGTGGTGAGGGCTGCCATCAAGCTAGCCCCCTCATTCATATCTGCGCTGTCATCCCGGACAAGACGCGTCAGCGGCGTCGATCCGGGATCCATGCCGGAACGTCGCTCGGAAAGGTTCAGGCATGGATCCCGGGTTTCCGTTTGGTCGCCCGGGATGACGGTGGAGGATAACGGTCCAACCTCATATCCCGCCTCGGCCAGCAATTCCCGGATCGCCGTCACGCTCGCCGGCGTGTCGAGCCCGACGGCGAAGCCGGCCCGGCCGCCGCGCGCGGGATAGTCCGACATCACCAGCGCCAGCCGGCGCTCCGCTGCAGGCTTCAGTGCGAGAGCGATCCAGCCGGCCGCGAGATCGGCCAGCGCGGCGATGCCCTCGGCATCCGGCACCAGCCGGCGGATGGTAAGTCCGGTCGCCGGGTCATTCTCCTCCGCCTTGAAGGCGACCGGAATGGCGCCGATGCGTCCGTCGAATTCCGGCAGCGCCACCTGCATGGCGAGATCGGCGGCGGAAAGGCCGCGCGGCGAGGCGTCCCAGGCCTCGCGCGGACTGCCGACGGGCATGGCCTGCAGGATCGGGCAATTGGCGGCGTCGAGCACGAAATCGGTGCCTTCGCGAGCAGAGAAGGCGGTGGTGGTGACGATCAGTTCGGGTCTGCGGGTCGCGATCAGCGCTGCGAGCTCCGCCGTGACAGCCGGGTCCTTCAGGCTGGTCAGGGCCAGGGGCAGGGGCGCGAGGCCGCGGGCGGCGAGGGCGGCGGTCATCGCCTCGGCCATGGCCGTGTCGCCGGCCGCGACGCCGGAGCGGTAGAGCAGGATCGGGACGAGCGGCTTGTCTGCCGGCAGGGCGGTAAGGGCGTCTCGCCAGGGCAGAGGAAGGCCGTCGCCATCGAGCGCGAAGAAAGCTGGGAGAGGAAAAGGCGCAAGATCGGTCGCGTCGCGCCGGCCCTCATCCGCCTGCCGGCACCTTCTCCCCCGAGCGGAGAAGGATGCGGTGATATCCGTCTCGTCCTTCTCCGCTCGGGGGAGAAGGTGGCCCGGCGAAGCCGGGCCGGATGAGGGTTGAACCTCTGTCACATATGCGGAAATCCGCGCCAGCATCCGCCGCATGTTCTCGGCGCCGCCGCCCGCCTGGAAATAGGCCAGCAGTTCCGCCGCAAGCTCCGCCGGCACCGTCGCATGTTCGCCGAGCCTCGGATCGTCGCGCTCGTCGCCGGGCAGGATCGCGAGCGGAATGCCCCGTTCGCGGCAGGCGATGCCGAACTGCTCGATGCCGTAGCGCCAGTAGTCGAGGCCGCCGAGGCAGCGCAGCAGCACGAAGCGACACTGCTGCGCCGTCTTCTCGATCAGGAAGTCCACCGAAAGCGGATGCTTCAAGCGCCGAAGCGGCGCGAGGCGCACCAACAGGCTGCTGCCACCCGCCGCCGCCGCCAGCGCCGAGAGGTCGCTGTCGGTGAAGGACAGGACGAGCACATCTCCCGGCGGCAGGGCGAGATCGACGGCGTCTTCGCCGTCGTCGAGCCGGATCTCGCTGGTCGGGAGAAGATGCATCGGCCGATGTTACGCCCCCGCGAGAGCCGCTTCCACGGCCTTGAGATCGAAGCCCTTGAGCCCGATCACGGTGAGGCGCCCGTCGCGGGCTTCGCTCGTTGCCCAGGGCCGGTCGAAATGATGGCCGACGCGGCGGCCGACGCCCTGCACGACGAGCCGCATCGGCTTGCCCGGCACGGCGGTGAAGCCCTTGAGCCGCAGCACGCCCTCGGCCTCGGCGGCCCTGGCGACGCGCGCCGTGAGCTCCTCGGGGGACAAGCCGGCCGGCAGCGGCACGGCGACCGAGTCGAAATCGTCATGGTCGTGATCGTGCTCGCCCTCGCCATGATGCGAGGGGCGGGCGGCGAGGTCGCTTTCGGCCGCGGCACCGAGGCCGACGATCAGCGCCGGCTCGACCTTGCCATGGGAGGTCTCGACGATCTTGATTGCCTTGGGCAGATGCTCGGCGATCTCGGCCTTAACGCGCGCGCGGCCGGCCTCGTCGACGAGGTCGCTCTTGTTGAGCAGGATGAGATCCGCGCAGAGGATCTGGTCCTCGAACACCTCTTCCAGCGGGTTGTCGTGCTCGACCGACGCATCGGCGGCCTTCTGCGCCGCGAGCGCCTCCGGATCATCGGCGAACTGGCCCTCGGCCACCGCCGGCCCGTCGACCACGGCGATGACGCCGTCGACCGTGACGCGCGAGCGGATCGCCGGCCAGTTGAAGGCGGTGACGAGCGGCTTCGGCAGGGCGAGGCCGGAGGTCTCGATCAGGATATGCTCGGGCGGGTTCGGCCGATTCAGCAGCTTCTCCAGCGCCGGCACGAAATCGTCGGCGACGGTGCAGCAGATGCAGCCATTGGGCAGCTCGACCACGTCCTCGTCGCTGCAGCCGGCGATGCCGCAGCCCTTCAGGAATTCGCCGTCGAAGCCGAGATCGCCGAATTCGTTGACGAGCACGGCGAGCTTCTTGCCCTGCGCGTTTTCGAGGAGGTGGCGCACCAGCGTCGTCTTCCCGGCGCCGAGGAAGCCGGTGATGATGGTGCAAGGGACCTTGCCCAGGTTCGTATTCTGCGGAGCGTTCATGATGTCATCCTTGCTGGCGCGCCGGCAAAGGCGGCACGCGCGCGACCACGCCCTTGCGGAAGGACTGCGGTCGTTCTTTCCAGGGAACGATGCCGTTGGCGCTGGCGGCATAGGCCTCCGCCGCGCCGACGATCTCGTCGAGATGGGTGTCGGTGTCGAGGTCGCCGATCAGATAGGTCCATTTGCCGTCGGCGCTGAGCGCGATGGTGCAGGGCCGCTTGCAGACGGCGAGGCATTCGACGGGCAGCACGGGGATCGTGCTGCCCTTGGCTGCAAGCTGCGCGGCGAGGCGCTGGGCCAGCGCCAGTCCCGGCTGGTCGTAACCATCGGGGAGGTCGGCGCGAGCCCGTCGGCAGGCCGTGCAGACATGGATGGTGAGGTCACCCTCGGACATCTGGTTTGCCTTTCGCGCGGCGCCCGAAGGCGCCGCTATCCTCAGGCCGCAGCCGCGCGGCGGCTCATCCAGGGCCAGAGCGTGCCGACCATGAAGGCGGTGACCAGCCAGAGCGCGGCCTGGATGCCGAGCGAGAGCGAGGTGAAATGCGCCGCGAGCTCGGCCGGCACCTTGCTCTCCGGCGTCGGCGCATGCGGCGCCCCGACGAGATGCGGCAGCAGGATCACGACGACGGCCAGGAGCTTGAGCCAGGGCGCCTCGTAGCGCAGGAACAGGAACAGCCCGATCGCGGTGGAGATGGCGGTCGCGAGCCACCAGAGCTGGCGCGCCTGCAGGGCGGCCGAGGCGGCTCCCGGCAGTTCCGGAGCGAGCCCCATTCCCGGCGCGAGGCCGAAAGCGAGGAAGCCGCAGGCGCCCCAGATCAGCGCGCGGCGCGGGTCGATGCTGTCGCCCGCCGCGAGCATGCCGGCCAGCAGCAGCGCCGCGAAGCCGATCGCGGTGCCGATGGTGGTGACGCTGGTGAAGAGCATGCGCTGAGTGCCGTCTTGCGGCTTCCATTCGTCATGCTCCGCCCCTTCGGCGTGATCGGCGCCGCCATGGGCGAGAATGATGCGAGCTTCGCCCTGCGCGAAGGCGAGATGCGCTCCCGCTCCGTCGCGCATGGCGTTTTCATAGGTTTCCGCCTTGAGGATCAGCGGGGTGGTGGTGACATGCTGCAGGGCGGCGACGATCAAGCCAGCCAGGAGCCCGGCCAGAATGCTGACCGTGAGAACACGCGTGACCATGATGGCTTTCCCTCAGTGGCAGGGAAAGGCGAGGCCGTGGCGGGTGTCGTGCGCGGCGTTGTGGACATTCGTCGAGGCCGCGAAACCGGTCGTATAGACCAATGCGATTCCGACGATGAGGGCGGCGGCGACTGCCTTCACCCGCTCCGAGACGCTGATCTGCGAGGTGGAAACCGAAACGGTATTCATGACTGTTCTCCGTAGCCGCCCCGCCGGCAGCCGGTTGGATCGTTGCGGGTCGACGGCAGGTCTCCTGGCTCGCGGATTTGGCGCCCTTGTGCCGCCTTCCCGGAGCGTGCGCTCCAGTGGCCGATGGCGAAGGACATCCGCTTACAGTTGCGGGGGCAGCCGCGGTCTCGCACCGCGTTCCCTTTTCACCTCCTCGCGGAGGCACCGTCAGCGACGATCATTAGCCTTCGCGGTGACGCTGTGCAATGCAAAGGACGTGTCATCCGCGAGCCCTCATCCTGAGCAGCGCCGCAGGCGCGTCTCGAAGGATGCTCCAGATGGTTCCGGAGCTTTCTGGAACATCCTTCGAGACGCCGCTCACGCGGCTCCTCAGGATGAGGGCTCGTGAAACCAGCGGCCGATGCGATGCAGAAAGAAATCCCCCATCTCACCCTCGTCCTCGGCGGCGCCCGCTCCGGCAAGAGCCGCCATGCCGAGTCGCTGATCGAGGCGTTGCCCGCGCCCTGGACCTATATCGCCACCGCGCAGGCCTATGACGACGAGATGCGCGATCGGATCGCCGAGCATCGCGCCCGCCGGCCCGCCGGCTGGCAGACGGTCGATGCACCGCTCGATCTGGCCGAGGCCATCGCCGCCCAGCCGGCGGGCCGTCCGATCCTGGTCGATTGCCTGACGCTGTGGCTGACCAACCTCATCCTCGCCGAGCGTGACACGGCCGCCGCCCGCGAAGCCCTCATCGCTGCCTGCGAGCGCGCCTCCGCCCCGCTCGTGCTGGTCGGCAACGAGGTCGGCCTCGGCATCGTGCCGGAGAACGCGCTCGCCCGCCGCTTCCGCGACGAGGCCGGGCGGCTGCATCAGGCGCTTGCGGCGCGCGCTGCCAGCGTGGTCTTCATGGTCGCCGGATTGCCGATGCGCGTGAAATGATGCGGATGAAAAGATGACCGACAGCGAAGACGCCGCCCGCCACAAGGCGAAGATGGAGAAGCGCAAGGCGGTGCAGGACGCCGAGGTCGCCTCCAAGACGCTCGAGAAGGGGCTCCTGATCGTCAACACCGGCCCCGGCAAGGGCAAGTCGACGGCGGCTTTCGGCCTGATCCTGCGCGCGCTCGGCCATGGCTGGCGCATCGGCGTGGTGCAGTTCATCAAGGGCGCCTGGTCGACCGGCGAGCGCCGGGCGCTCGAAGCCTTCGGCGATCAGGTGAGCTGGCACAGCATGGGCGAGGGCTTCACCTGGGAGACGCAGGACAAAGCCCGCGACATCGCCGCCGCCGAGCGCGCCTTCGTCAAGGCCAGGGAGTTGATGGCCGATCCCGAGATCAGATTGCTGGTGCTCGACGAGCTCAACATCGCCCTGCGTTACGACTATCTGCCGCTCGCCGAGGTGGTCGAGGTGCTCCGCTCCCGCCGCCCCGACCTGCACATCGTCGTCACCGGCCGCAACGCCAAGCCTGAACTGATCGAGGCCGCCGATCTCGTCACCGAGATGACGCTGGTGAAGCACCACTTCGCCGCCGGGGTGAAGGCGCAGGAAGGCATCGAGTTCTAAGGTTGCCTCGCAGGTTGGCACGGGAAGCCGGAAGCGTCGTCTTTCTGGGACGTGACTTCGGAGGCCCCGGTCGAGGCGCGAGGATCCCTCTCCTGGAAGGAGAGGGCAGGGCGAGGTGTGAGCGGTCGGACCAGTTCCTTGAGGGCTCCCGGCGGGTCGGGTTCAAGCCGACGTTTTCGCTCGGAACACCTTACCCCTACTCCTCTCCTTTCCGGGAGAGGAGTTCCCGAGCCCCTTGACGAGGGCGGCATTCGCTCTCAAATTGAATCTGAATTCAAGTTCAATTCGGAGCCCGCATGGCCGACGGAACGCCAAAGCAACCGCGCAAGGCCGGGAAGCGGGAGGCGATTCTCTCTGCCGCGCGCGGGATCGTCTCCGAAATCGGCTTCCACGAGACCTCGATCGCCGCGGTGGCCTCCGCCAGCGGCGTCTCGACCGGCAGCGTCTATTCCTATTTCTCCTCCAAGGCCGAGCTGATGGCCGAGATCGTCGCTATCGTCTCGACGCGCGAGCTCGCCGTGCTGCGCGAGATCGCCGCGAGCGATGCTCCCGTCACCGAGCGCCTGACCGCCGCGGTCGAGGCTTTCGCCCGGCGCGCCTTCGCCAATCGCCGCCTCGCCTGGTCGATGATCGCCGAGCCCGCCGACCCAGCGGTCGACGCGACACGGCTTGACTATCGCCGCGAGATCGCCGGCATTTTTCGCGCGCTCGTCGTCGAAGGCGGGAGACAGGCCGTCTTCCGTACCGTCGATTCGGATGCCGCCGCCGCGATGATCGTCGGCGGCTTCATGGAGGCGCTGATCGGCCCGCTCTCGCCGGAACGCTCGATCAGTCCCGAGCGTGGCCGCGAGATTGCCGCTGCGCTCGCCGATCTTTCCCTCGCCGCGCTGATCTCCCGTGAAGGACAGGCCGCATGACCACGCTCGATGCTTACGGCTACGACACCCATGAGGTGCTGAACCAGGCACCCGCGCTGGCGGATTATGACGCCTATGCCGCCGACCCGGCGCTTGGGCGCATCCTCGATGCCTTCGGCGCGGGCTGGTTCCGCGAGCAGGCGGGCGTGGTCGGTGGCCATGTCGGGTCGCAAGCGGTGCAGGACCTGGCGCGGCAGGCCAATCGCAGCCTGCCGGAATTGCGCACGCATGATCGCTGGGGCCGCCGCGTGGATCAGATCGAGTTCCATCCGGCCTGGCACGAATTGATGGGGCTCGCCATGCGCGACGAGTTCCATGCGCTGTGCTGGACGAAGCCGCGCCCTGGCGCGCAGGTGGCGCGCGCGGCGGTGTCCTATCTCTGGAACCAGGGCGAGAACGGCATCTGCTGCCCGCTCGGCATGACCTACTCGGCGATCCCCGTCCTGCGGCGCGATTCCGCGCGCTGGGCCGAGTTCGGCCGGCTGGTCACCTCGTCGGAGTACGACCCGCGCCCCCTGCCGGCCACGCAGAAGCGCGGCGGCACGGTCGGCATGGCGATGACCGAGAAGCAGGGCGGCTCGGATCTCCGCCAGACCCAAACCGTGGCGACGCGCAATGCCGATGGAACGTATTCCCTCACCGGCCATAAATGGTTCTTCTCCGTCCCGCATTCCGACGTGTTCCTGACGCTCGCGCGGACGGAGGAGGGCGTCTCCTGCTTCGTCGTGCCGGGCTGGCTGCCGGATGGCTCGCGCAACCGCCTGCAGATCCAGCGGCTCAAGGACAAGTGCGGCAACAAGTCGAATGCCTCCTCCGAGGTCGAGTTCCGCGGCGTGATCGCCCATCTCATCGGGGAGCCCGGTCACGGCATCCGCGCCGGGCTGGAGATGAACCACTATACCCGCCTCGATTTCGCCGTCGGCTCGGCCGGGTTGATGCGCCATGCGGTGGCGCAAGCCGCGCATCACACGGCCCATCGCCGCGCCTTCCAGAAGGCACTGATCGACCAGCCGATCATGGCGAATGTCATCGCCGATCTCGCTCTGGAGGCCGAGGCCTCCGCCTGGCTCGCCTTCCGCTTCGTCCATGCGCTCGATCGCGAAGGTGAGAGCGAGGCTGAGAAGCTGCTCGGCCGCATCGGCGCGCCGATCGCGAAATACTGGAATTGCAGGCGCGTCACGCCGGTCGTCGCCGAGGCGCTGGAATGTCATGGCGGCAACGGCTTCATCGAGGACCATCTGATGGCGCGGCTCTATCGCGAGGCGCCGCTCAACGGCATCTGGGAAGGCACGGGCAATGTCGTCTGCCTCGACGTGCTCCGCTCGATCCGCCGCTATCCCGATTGCGTGCCGGCCCTGCTCGACGAATTGCGCGCCGCCCGCGGCAACGATCCGCGCTACGACGCCTTCCTGACCGAGCTGGAGACCGATCTCGTCGATGTGCTCAGGCACGAGCATCTGGCGCGACGCTTCGTCGAGCGGATGGCGCTGGCCCTGTCGGCCTCGCTCTTGATCCGCCACGCGCCGCATGCGGTCGCCGACGCCTTCGTTGCCTCGCGGCTGGCCGGCGGCTGGTCGGGACATTTCGGCTCGCTGCCGCAGGGCGCCGCTCTGCAGGCGATCGCAGGGAGAGCCGTGCCCGTTCCCAACTAGGCGGTCACAGGATGGCTGTTGCCGCGAGCAGCGCTGCAAACACCCAGAGCAGGCCGCAGGAGCGCCGGTAGAGTGTAAGCGCTCGCCTGATATCGGCCGCATTCGCTTCGGCCCGGCCATCGGCCATCCAGTGATCCTCGACGCGGGTCTCGCCATAGACGCGCGGCCCGGCGAGGCGCAGGCCCAGCGCTCCCGCCATGGCCGCCTCCGGCCAGCCGGCATTGGGCGAGCGGTGCTTGCCCGCGTCGCGCCGCACGGCCCGCCAGGCATTGCGGGCATCGGCTGTCCGGTCGAGAGCGGCGGAGGCGATCAGCAGCACTGCGGTCAATCGCGAGGCCGGCAGGTTGACGAGGTCGTCGAGCCGGGCCGCCGCCCAACCGAAGGCGAGATGGCGCGGTGTGCGATGGCCGATCATCGAATCGGCGGTGTTGATCGCCTTGTAGGCGGCGATGCCCGGCAATCCGCCCGCGCCGAGCCAGAAGGCCGGCGCGACGATGCCGTCGGAAAAATTCTCGGCGAGGCTCTCGATCGCCGCGCGCGCCACGCCTGCCTCGTCCAGCGTCTGCGGATTGCGCCCGACGATCATCGCGACGGCTCGACGGCCGCCGTCCAGCCCCTCGCGCTCCAGCCCTTCGGCAACACGAGCGACATGTTCGTGGAGGCTGCGCTGGGCGATGAGCGTCGAGGCGAGGAGCGCGAGCGGGATCAGGCCGAGCAGTCCGAAGGAGAGGCACAGGCGCTGGGCCAGTGCGGACAAGGCGATGATGACGGCGAGAAGCAGGGCCAGCGCCAGCGCGCCCATGGCCTTGCGTGTGACGAAGGAGGCGGCCTCGCGATTCAGCACTCGATCAAGCATGCCGATCCATCGTCCGATCCAGGTGACGGGATGGCCGATTGCGGCATAGAAGCGCGAGGGATAGCCGAAGGCCGCCTCGATCGCGAGGGCAAGCACGAGCAGCGGCAGGCTGGCGGAGAGGTTCATGCGGGGCGCGGGCGCGATTGGGGCTGGAGACTTGGCTGAGGACGGCATCTGGCATGGCGGCGATCTCGCCACGGCCTGCGCGCTCTTTCCGGATGCGCCGCAGCCCTGGATCGATCTTTCCACCGGGATCAATCCGATCCCCTATCCGCTTCCGGAGCTGCCGTTAAGCCTGTGGACGCGCCTGCCGGGCGCCGATGACGAGGCCGCGCTCCTCGCCGCTGCCCGCGCCGCCTATCGGGTGCCGGGCGATGCCGGCATCGTCGCCGCGCCCGGCACGCAGATCCTGATCGAGTTGCTGCCTCGTCTGGCGCCGGCAGGGCCCGTCGCCATCCTCGGCCCGACCTATGCGGAGCATGCCCATGCCTGGCGCAAGGCAGGCTATATCGTCACCGAAGCGGCGAGACCCGAAGAGGCGGCGGCGACCTTCGTCGTGGTCAATCCCAACAACCCCGACGGGCGGCTGCTCGCGCGGGCGGAAATCGCGGAGCTTGCGGCGCGCTGCGCTGCCCGCGGCGGCCTGCTCGTCGTCGACGAAGCCTTCGCCGATTTCACGCCGGAGACGAGCATCGTGCCGGATCTGCCGGCCGGTGTGGTGGTGCTGCGCTCCTTCGGCAAGACCTATGGCTTGGCCGGTCTGCGCCTCGGCTTCGCCATTGGTGCGCCCGATCTGATGGCACGGCTCGCGGCGGCGCTCGGACCCTGGTCGGTCGCCGGCCCGGCTCTGCATCTCGGCGCGCGGGCCTTGGCGGATGCCGCCTGGCTCGCCGATGCCGGTGAAGCGCGGGCGCGGGACGCTGCGCGCCTCGATGCGCTGCTCGCGCCGCGTGGCCGCATCGTCGGCGGCACGAGCCTGTTCCGTTTGCTCGAAACGCCG
Organism: Allobosea sp. UNC402CLCol; assembly: GCF_000745475.1. Taxonomy (GTDB): domain Bacteria; phylum Pseudomonadota; class Alphaproteobacteria; order Rhizobiales; family Beijerinckiaceae; genus Allobosea; species Allobosea spartocytisi. The sequence goes on along the minus strand of NZ_JQJJ01000013.1, from coordinate 87,469 downwards.
GCAGCACCAGCACTCTTCGCCCGCCTCGGCCGCCACGGAATCTATGTTCGCCGCTTCCAGAATGCGCCGGATCGTTTGCGCTTCGGTCTGCCGGGCGATGACGCTGCCTGGTCGCGCTTGCAGCAGGCGCTGGCCGCCGATGTCCGGCAGGCATCGCCGTCAGCGTGAAGCTTGCATGCGGTGGGCGCGGGGACAGCGGCCGGCGCGCCGTCTAACGTCGCCCAAAATGCGGATTCGGGAGGAATGGAACAGATGACGTTGTTGCCAGCGGAGAGCGAGCTGACGATCGGCTTCGCCCACGCCGCCTATCAGTTGCAGGACGAGTTCCTGACGCGCGGACGCGACGCAAAGCATTTCGAGGTGCGCACCCTCGACGATCTGCGCGAGCGGGCGCCGGAAGCCGATGTACTGGTCGTCTCGGGCCTCTGGCGCAACGACCTCCTGCCGCGCCTGCCGAAACTGCGTTTCATCCAGTCGGTCAGCGCCGGCACCGACCAGTTCGACAAGGCGGCGCTGGCGGCGGCCGGGGTCCGGCTCGCGAGCGCCCAGGGCAGCAATGAGCGCGCCGTCGCCGAGCATGCGATCTCGCTGATCCTGGCTCTGGCGCGCCAGATCCATTTCGCCCGCGACAACCAGATGGCGCAGCGTTGGCGCCCGATGATCGGTGACCGCGCCCGGCGCGAGGACGAGCTCGGCGGCAAGACGCTGGTGATCGTCGGCCTCGGCCGCATCGGCTTGAGACTCGCGAAGCTGGCCTGCGCCTTCGACATGCGCGTCATCGGCGTGCGCCGCAATCCGGAGGCGCATCCGCATGTCCATGCGATCGTCAAGCCCGACCGCCTCGCCGAGGTCGTGGCGGAGGCCGATTTCGTCGCCCTGACCTGCCCGCTCACCCCCGAGACCGAGGGGCTGATCGACGCCCGCATCCTCGGTGCGATGAAGCCTTCGGCCTTCCTCATCAATGTCGCGCGCGGCAAGGTCGTCGACGAGGCGGCCCTGCTCGGCGCGCTGGCGGGCGGCCAGATCGCCGGCGCTGGGCTCGACTGCTTCCATGAGGAGCCCCTGCCGGCCGCCTCGCCCTTCTGGCGCCTGCCGCAGGTGATCGTCACGCCGCACAGCGCCGGCGAGACGCGGCTCTACGAGCGCAATGTCGTCGACATGCTCCTCGACAATCTCGACAGGCTGGCGCGCGGCGAGCAGAGCCTGCGCAACCAGGTCGTCTAGGGAGGATCGCGGCGTGCCGCCGCATCTCTTCCGGCCGGGCGGGCCGGCGCTGATCCCTGCGCTCGGCGTCACCCAGATCTTCGGCTATGGCGCGCTCTATTACGCCTTCACCGTGCTCGCGCCGCGTATCACCGCCGAATTCGGCTGGGCGCCGGAATGGACCTTCGGCGGTTTCGCCGTCGGCCTGCTGCTGGGCGGCGCGGTCGCACCGGTGACGGGGAGCCTGATCGACCGCTACGGCACCCGGCTGGTGATGACGCTGGGCTCCGTCCTGGCCGGGCTTTCTCTGATGGCGCTCGCCGAGGTGCGCGGCATCGTCAGCTATGTCGCGGCGATGGTGGTGCTCCAGGCGGTCACGACCGCGGTGTTCTACGATGCCGCCTTCACGGCGCTGAGTCAGGCGCGTGGCGACCGGGCGCGCCGCGCGATCAGCCAGCTCACCCTGATCGCCGGCTTCGCCTCGACCCTGTTCTGGCCTCTGACCAGCACCCTGCTCGCCATCCTCGACTGGCGCGGCGTCTACCGGCTCTACGGCCTGTCGCAGCTCGTCATCTGCGCGCCGCTGCATCTCGCCTTCCTGCCCGGCCGGGTCCGCCGTGCGGCCACCCAGCCTGCGGCGATCCCGGACGATGCCGGCGCGATCGCGGCGCCGGCCTATCTCGGGGGCGAGGCGCGCCGTCGCGCTTTCCTGCTGCTGGCGCTCGCCTTCTCGCTGCAGGGCTTCGTCGTCTCCGCCATGGCCGTGCATCTGCTGGCGCTGCTGCGCGGTTTCGGGCTCAGCGCGGCCGTGGCGGTGGGCATCGGCACGATGCTCGGGCCGTCCCAGGTTGCGGGGCGCCTCGTTGAGATGCTGTTCGGGAAGGCCGTGCCGCCGGTGACCACGGCCTGGGTCTCGGCCTGCCTGATGCCGCTCGGCCTCGCGCTCCTGTTGATCGGGGGCGCATTGCCGGTGGTCGCCGGCCTCTTTGCGGTCGCCTTCGGCATCAGCATGGGGCTGGGCTCGATCGTGCGCGGCACGGTGCCGCTCCAGCTTTTCGGGCCGGTCGGCTTCGGTGCGACGATGGGCAAGCTCGCGGCGCCCGGCCTCGTCATCAAGGCGGCGGCGCCGCTCGTCTTCGCCGTCGCGCTGGAACGCGGCGGCGTCACGGTCTCGACGCTGGTGCTGATCGTGCTGTCCGCCCTGGCGGCGGCGGCCCTCTTCGTGCTCGCCCGCAGCCGCGCGGCGTAAACCTTCAGGCCAGCATGGTGCGCCACCAGCGGCGCGCGGCGTCGCGCGTCCGCATGGCGAAGCCATAGGCTGAGGTCTCCCTGACCCAGCCGAGCACGGTGTCGCGCACCCGCACCACCTGCGCCATGATCCAGGCGAACCAGCGATAGCTCAGCAGCTTCTCGCGCCCGGCCTCATAGATGCGCTCGACCAGGACGAAGCTCATCAGATGCGCGAAGGCGGTCACGACGAGCCCGGGCCAGAACTGTCCGCGCGCGAACAGCAGCAGGCCGAAAATCTTCAGCGGTTCGGCGATCGCGAAGGGGATCGCCAGCGCCAGCAGCACGAGCGGGCGCGGCAGGGCGGCGACTTTCTCCTCCAGCTTTTGCACGACGCGCAAATCGGCAAGCCGGCGGATCAGTGGTCGGTAGAGCGGCCGCAGCAGCTCGTCGAGGACGATGAAGACGACGAGGATCGCGCGCAGCACCGCGAGCAGCCCGCGCTTGAGCGGGCCGCGCTTCGGGGCGGGCGGAGGCGAAAACGGATCGGACATCGCAGCCGGATTCATAAGCCTGAATTTATGGCGTTTCAAAGCCTGCGGCGCGGCGCATCCAGGACATGCCCCGCTCAGCGGCGCGCATCCTCCTTGAGCATCGCCGCGCCCTTCTCGGCGATCATCATGGTCGGGTTGGCGGTGTTGCCCGAGGTGATGGCCGGCATCACCGAGGCATCGATGACGCGCAGCCCGCTCACGCCGCGCACCTTGAGCCTTTCGTCCAGCACGGCGAGGGGATCGTCGGCGCGGCCCATCTTCGCCGTGCCGACGGGATGGAAGATCGTCGTGCCGAGCTTGCCGGCGGCCTCCAGCAGCGCCGCGTCGGAATCGGCGGCCGCGCCCGGCAGATATTCCTCCGGCCGGAAGCGGGCGAGCGGCGCCTGCGCCACGATCCGCCGCGTCAGCTTCAGCGCATCGATCGCGACCTGCCGATCCTCCTCCGTATCGAGATAGTTCGGGGAAATGACCGGTCCGTCATAGGGATCGGCCGAACGCAGATGCACGCTGCCCCGGCTCGACGGCCTGAGATTGCAGACGCTCGCCGTGAAGGCGTCGAAGGGATGCAGGCCCGATCCCCAGCTATCCAGCGACAGCGGCTGGAAATGATATTGCAGATTCGCCGTCGCGTAGTCCGGCGAGGATTTGGCGAAGGCGCCGACCTGCGAGGGCGCCATGGTCAGGGGGCCGGTGCGCAGCGCCGCCCATTCCAGCGCCATCAGCGGCCGGCGCCAGAGCCTCGCATAGTCGCTGTTCAACGTCTTGACGCCATGGACCTTGTAGACCGGCCGGATCTGCAGATGGTCCTGCAGGTTCGTGCCGACGCCGGGCGCGTCGACCAGCGTCTCGATCCCGAGCGACTGGAGATGGGCGCCGCCGCCGATGCCGGAGCGTTCGAGCAGGAGCGGGGAGGCAACGGCGCCGGCCGACAGCACCACCTCGCCGCGCACCTCCACCCTGAGCTTCTCCGCGCTCGACGTGCCCGCGCCATGGGTGAATTCGACGGCGGTCGCGCGGCCCTCCTCGAAGACGATGCGCTCGACATGCACCCGCGTCTCCAGCCGCAGATTGCTGCGGTCGCGCTGGTCGAGCAGCGGCCTCAAGAAAGCGTTGAAGGCGCTCAGGCGCCGCCCGCGCCGCTGGTTCACCTGGAAATAGGAGGAGCCTTCATTGTCGCCGGTGTTGAAATCCGGGATCTTGGCGATGCCGGCCGCCTCGGCCGCGTCGCGGATGGCGTCGAGGATCGCCCAGCGCACCCGCGGATGCTCGACGCGCCATTCTCCGCCGGCCCTGTGCAGCCCGCCGGGAGGCGGCGCGATATGGTCCTCATGTCTGAGGAAATAGGGCAGCACATCGTCCCAGCCCCAGCCGGAGAGGCCGCGCTGGCGCCAGCCATCGTAATCGGCCGCCTGGCCGCGCATATAGACCATGGCGTTGATCGCGGAGGAGCCGCCGACGACCTTGCCGCGCGGATAGGCCAGCACCCGGCCGCCGAGCCCGGCCTGCGGCTCGGTCTGGAACATCCAGTCGGCGCGCGGATTGCCGATGGCGAAGAGATAGCCGACCGGAATGTGGAACCAGATCCAGTCATCCTTGCCGCCGGCCTCCAGCACCATGACTTTCTGTTTCGGGTCGGCCGCCAGCCGGTTGGCGACGACGCAGCCGGCCGAGCCTGCACCGATGACGACATAATCGAAAGTGCCGATCAGGCGGCGATCGGTGGAAGGCATATCGGGCATGGGGCTTCCAAGGCGTGATCGACGAAAGCGGCCAGTTTCCTGGCAGAAGAGCAGCTTGGCACAGGTCAAACTGGCGCGACAGTGCGCGGATCTGCACACCGGCCGGGGGATAAGGATGCGCTCGATCGGCGTCTCATCGTGGTGGGGGCTTTCGGCGGCCAGGTCCAGGAGGGCCGTTGTTCTGGCACGAGGCGTCGCTGGCGCGCGAGGCTGGGGCAGATCGCCAAATTCGCAGCGATCAGAGAAGTTGCAGGGAAATTTGCTCGAAGCGGTCGCCGCAGATGGTCGGGTTGGCTTGGCGCTCCGTGTCCGAAGGCAAAAAACCTTTGATCCTGACGCGCCAAGACGCCGGAGCAATCAGCTTCGGGAGATGGTATGCGCCAAGAGTTGATCGGGCGGAGGCCAAGGCTTAAAGGTCCGCGATTCAACGAGGATTGCGCGCGCCATGACGGCACTGGAGGGACAGACGCCAAGCAAGGCAGCCTGTGCGGCTGTGGTGCTGTACCGGCCGGATCCCGCATTGCTGGCGCGGCAGGCCGAAGGGCTGCGGGGCATCCCGCTCTTCGCTTTCGCCAATGGCCCGGTCGAGGCCGACGCCCTTGCCGCTCTCGCTCCGGCCGACCTGCGCCTGATGGAGAGCCCCGACAATGTCGGTCTCGGGCGCGGCCTCAATGCCGTGCTCGATGCGGCGGCTGCGGCGGGTTTCGCCCATGTGCTCCTGCTCGATCAGGATAGTGAGCCGACGGCGGATATCCTCGCGGCGCTCGCCAGCCGCGCGCTGGCGTTGGAGTTGGCGGGGGAGAGGATCGCCATTCTCGCGCCGCGCCTGGTGCCGCCGGAGGAGGGCTTCTACAAGCCGATCCGCTATGAATGGCGCGGCGAGCCGCAGCCCGATGGTCTGGCCACGGTGGATTTCGCCCCGACCTCGGGCTCGTTGCTGAATCTGGCCGCTTACCGGGAGATCGGGCCTTTCAGGGACGATTTCTTCATCGCGGGTCTGGATGTGGAATGGGGCTTCCGGGCCTGGAGCAAAGGCTGGGCCTCCTATGTCGTCACGTCTCTCGCCATGCCGCATCGCTGGGGCGAGGCGGTGAGCGAAGCCGAGCTCGGCAAGCCTCAGATCCTGCGCCACGCTCCGATCCGGAATTATTATTACGCGCGCAATGTGATCGCCACGGCAAGGCTGCGGCATGTGCCGCTGTTCTGGCGGATCAAGTCCTGCGTCGGGCTGGCGGCGCAGGTTGGCCTGCTCGCCCTGAAAGGCCCCCGGGGTGCCCTGCGCCCTATCCAAGCCGGCCTGCGCGACGGCCTAAAGGGGCGGCTTGGTCCTGCGCCAGAGGGGATGGGATAGGCCGTATGGCGCCCGCTGTCGGGTCTCTAGTAAATCTCCGGAACCGACACAAGCCTTGGCGAACGGACTAGCGGCGCCGCGAATAAAGAATATCCTCTAGCTAAAGCTCGATACTTCAGAATTCCCTTGTATGAGGGAATTATCAGGGAAATCCGTGAAAAGAACTGGCTCTTCGGTTGTCCAGGGTTGGCCAAACCTGAGGATTTTCAAGGTACTGTAGGCGATAGGACGCTTGTGGCAGCAGGGATTTCCGCTGACGAGGTGCTGGGAGCTGCTTTTGAGATGGCTGGGAATTTCTCTCACACCGGCAGGGAGGTTGCGCCGGTGCCGAGCGGGCAGAAGGGCGTGCGAGTCAGGCGGCAGAGTGCCCTTGAGCGGACAAGGGCAGTATATGTTCCTGATTTTCAGGACTTAAGTCCTTGAATTTGCGCTCTGAAGGCGCTGTGAGATTGGCGCTGGCGCATGATCGTCGGCATTGGCCGAGACCGATCAGTTCGAGTCCCGGCATCCAGATTGAGGCATTTCACTTTAGGTGAGCAGCCCTCGTTAGGTAAGACCAGCTCCTTCGGCAGCGATGCGGTGGCGCGCGTTTTGCCGCGGGTGCTCGCTTGCTCTGGTCGTCTCCTTGCAAAAGGAACGATCGCAATGTCCTCCGAATCCCCAACCCGCGCGTGCGGACGCGCCAGCGTCGCGGTAGCGTTGCCGACGCCCCGATCCTCGAACAGGCAGCGGCGTGTTTCGCGCCGCAGACCGTGATGAAGGCGCTCGCGCAGCTGACGCGGTCGCCGCGCAACGCGCGCACGCATTCGCGCAAGCAGATCCACATGGTCGCGGAGAGCATCAAGGCGTTCGGTTTCGTGACGCCGGTCATGATTGCAAGGCCGGTGAGATCGTCGCCGGCCACGGTCGCTACGAGGCGGCCAAGCTCCTGGGAATCAAGCAGGCGCCGGTCGTTTGCCTGGACCACCTCGACCTGAGCGAGATCCGAGCGCTGCGCCTGGCGGACAACCGTCTGGCGGAGCTCTCCGGCTGGGACGAGGAGATCCTGAAGCTCGAGCTGGGCGCGCTGATCGAAGTCGAATCCGCGGTGGAGTTCACCGGCTTCGAGACCGGGCAGATCGACGTGATCCCGGATGGTGGAGCGCCGTCGCAGGCGAAGGCGGATCCGGCCGACGCACTGCCGGAGCTGGCGGCCACGGCCGTTGGCCGCCGAGGCGATCTGTGGCTGCTCGGCGAGCATCGCATTCTGTGCGGCGATGCCCGCCATCGGGAGGCCTATGTCGTGCTGATGGGGGAAGGGCAGGCCCAGATGGTCTTCACCGACCCGCCCTACAACGTCCCCATCAGCGGCCACGGCAAGATCAAGCACCGCGAGTTCGCGATGGCGGCGGGCGAGATGACCAAGGCGGAGTTCACCGCCTTCCTGCAGGAGATATTCACCCCGATCGCGACATCGTCGCAGGATGGGGCGTTAATCTTCGCCTGCATCGACGGTCCGCACCTGCATGAGATGCTCAACGCCGGCTTTGCGGTGTTCGACGAGCTTAAGGGCGTGATCACCTGGGACAAGACCATGGGTGGGCTCGGCTCGCTGTATCGCAGCCAGACCGAGCTCATCCCGTTGTGGAAGAAGAGGAAGGCGTCCCACATCAACAACATCGAGTTCGGCCGTCACGGCCGCTACCGCACGACGCTGTGGAGCTATCCCGGCGTCAACGGCTTCCGGAAGGGGCGGATGACGGAGCTGACCAGCCACCCGACGGTCAAGCCCTGCGCGCTGGTGATGGACGCGATCAAGGATTGTTCGAAGCCGAAGGGGATCATCCTCGACCCCTTCGGTGGCTCGGGCACGACGCTGATTGCGGCGCACAAGACCAGGCGCCGCGGCTTCCTGATGGAGATCGATCCGCATAAGCGGATCATGGCAATCAGCTATGCGCAGGAGTTGTCGCTCACTCGCGCTGCGGGGTTCCGCAGCGTGGTCTTGTCGGGCTGGTATCGCCGCGCGTTCCCGCACTTTGCGATCGCGGCCAATCGCGGCCATGAGATCAAGACCATGGCTCAGGGCTGTCGCTTCGCCTCTTCTGTCGGCGGCTCGGTGCTTGGCCGCGGCGCCGATCTCATCATCATCGACGATCCGATCAATGGGCTGGAGGCGCAACCTCGGCGGTCGCACGCAGGCGCGCGCACGAGTTCTATGACAGCACGCTCTACTCGCGCCTGAACGACAAACTGAACGGAGCGATCATCATCGTGATGCAGCGGCTGCATGAGGATGATCTCGTCGGCCATGTGTTGGAGAAGGAGGAGTGGGAGGTGTTGTCGATCCCAGCGATCGCACCGGACGACGCCTGCTGCCGGATCGGGGATGGGGCCGAGGCTATGTACCACCGCCCCGCCGGCGAGGTGCTGCACCCGGGTCGCGATACGATCGAATGGCTGGAGGCGGCCAAGCGTAATCTCGGCTCGCTCAATTTCTCGGCTCAGTATCAGCAGAACCCGTTGCCGGCCGAGGGGCAAACCATCAAGCGCGACGGGTTGCGCTATGCGCAGGAGTGCCCGGACGCCTTCGACCTCACAATCGCATCCTGGGATACCGCCTCGACCCATGCTGAGCATTCGGACTGGTCGGGTGGGATGGTCTGGGGTGCGATGGGGCAGCGCTATTATCTGATAGATGTGGATCGCGGGCGCTGGGAGGCGCCGGAGCTGCGGCGCAAGATGATCGGGCTCGCCAAGACCCATGCGGTCGATGCCACCCTGATTGAGGACACAGAGCTTGGACGGGCGCTCCCCCAGGATCAGCGCAAGAGCGGCGCGCTTTACCCGCTCCTGCAGCAATCGCGGATCGAGAAGACCGCTCGGCTGATGGCGCAGGCTGCCCGCTTCGAAGCGGGGCAGGTGATCTTGCCGCGCGAAGCGACGTGGCAGAGCGACTATCTCGCCGAGCTTCTGGCGTTCCCGCTGTCGCGCCATGACGATCAGGTGGACGCGACGAGCCAGGCGCTCAAATATCTGACGGCGAAGACCCCGGTGATCCGGGAGCGGCAGCAGCGGATCGTGCGCCCGAAATCCCGTCCCCTCCTTGATCCGTGACGGGCATGACCCCGCTTACGGCTGAACCGTGACCGGGGTCATGCTGTAGCCGCGACCGGCCATGCAGCCGACCATGATCTGGCGCAGCGCCTGGTTGCGCTGTGCGTCGAGCATGCCGGCCTCCATCAGGGTCTCAGATCTGGCGGATGTTTCTGCGGGCTACGGCCCACCGGCGAAGATCTAAAATCGCTCAACCGCTGGCGCAAAGCTTGCGTCTGGGTTGGGCTTATTGACGTGATCACAAAGATTTACGACGGCTACGTCCAGATGATCGATTCCTCGGTCGTGCATGTCGACTAACAGGGTGCGATCGGAAAAAGTGGCGTCGAGATCGTTGTCTCGGTCGCTCGCGAGGCATGCTTACCACCTCAATCCATGCCCTCGTCGATAAGCAAGTGCGCCCAATCCATCTCAGGTTGACGGCGGGGCTAGCAAGCGACATCGCCAGCGCTGCTGAGCTGATCGGCCACCTCCCTCCCGGCGCGATGCTTATGGCCGGCAGAGCCTGCGACGCCAACGCCCTACGCGGTCCAGGTCTGTGAACGCGCAGCCTGGCTAGCATCCCGCCCAAAAGAAATCGGAATTATTCGATCTGCGATCTAAGGTTTCGGACGCAGGCATTGAAATTGAATGCAGATTTAATGAAATTAAAAATCGCACAAAGTATATCAAATTTACAAATTAAATCAAATAAAATATAATTTTATAGTAATTTGTATTTAATAATAATTAATCATACATCTTATAGGCTTCATCATCATGCCAGATCAGCAGAGCTGATCTTTTCAGATATTCACGTTTACTTTCGGTGCTGGTGGTTGCAGCCTCTGCCAGCCTAGCGGCGCTGCCGGCCAAGTCTTCGCGATCGATCGCGATCACGAGGCCCTTCTCGGCGAGGTCCCTGCAACCGGGCCCTTCCAGTGTGGTCGCTACGACCTTGCCCGCCAGAACCCCTTCCCGAATGACCGAGTTTGTATCTTCGCCGAAGGCCATGCGAATGATCCCCGTCGCGCCGATGAGCCAATCGTCATAGTCGTCCACGGAGCCGGGAAAGCTGATCATCTCGCCTTGTCCCGGCGGATATCGTTCCTTTAGCGCATCTATGGCCGGGCCCTCGCCGATGATGGTCAGGCTGACGTCTCCGTTCAGCCGGCGCTTCAGTTCCATGAACAGTGCGACCGCTTCGGCATGTCCTTTTTGCGGAATGCCGCGCCCGACAGAGAGGAAAGCAAACGAAGCCGGGTAATGGCGAGGTGTGTTACTGCTGCGCTCCGTGACCGGGTATTGCTGATCCAGCAGCTGATCGGGCCTGAGGCCAAAGGCGGAATAATCGCTCCACAGAAGCTTGCTGAGATAAAAGCGCCGATAGAAGCGCCCAAATATCCAGAAGAGCGCCTGGATCGGAAATGGAAGCTGGCTTCGATTGCAATCCAGCCCTGCGCTCACTTTCGGCGAGCGCCATTCGCCCATCAGCGATGCGTAGGCGAAGGTCGCGAAAAGCTTGAGATGGATCCTATCGAAGCGCGAAGCATTCGCACGATAGAAACTGAAAAAGGCGCTGAACGACCGCGGGTCGAGCACGGCGGCGTAGCTATAGCGGCGGTCGGTCAGCATGACGACCTCTGCGCCTGCGGCTCTGAGCCGGTCGGAGTAGATGTCGTTGCCGAAGATCGACACAACCGTCACCCGGTTTTTGCCACGCATGAATTTGCAGAAGTTCAGAATGAACTCCTGCACGCCGCCTACTCCGAGATGGTCGAGGATAAAGCAGACGCTCTTTTCCGAACTGGGTTCCAAGGATCAATGCTCTGGTGAAGGGTGGACGTCGGGCGGGACCGCATCGTTCCGGCGCGGCGGAGCGTCGGTCAGCTTAATGTCAGCGCGCACCAAAGCGCGCCGCGATGATCGCGCTTCCGGTTATGATGTTCTTGCCAGAACCGGTGGAGCGCGCCGGCATCGAGCATGGCCGGTTTACCGATCACGGATTCGGGCATCTCGCGAAGCCAGCGGGACAGGGGAATGCCGAAGCCCTTCTTCCTTCGCCTCAGAAGATCCGATGGAAGCCGACGATCAGCCGATTGCCGTAAGACCCATTTCGTCTTGCCCGATCTCAGCTTGGCCGAAGCGGGCAGGCGCCGGGCGAAGTCCACGACGTGATTATCGAGAAAGGGAGCGCGTACTTCGAGGCCGTTTCGCATCCCGGCTCTGTCGCTTTTGACCATGATATCGTCGGCGAGATAGAAGTTCGTGTAGAATTCGAGCGTGCGGTCGACGATATCTGTACTTGCAGAGGAATCCCACGCTGTAACGGCCTCGCTGTAGAGGTCTTCCACGTCGACGGGCTCGGACATCAGCGCGGCGATATCGGACGGCGAAGCCGGGCCGAGCCAGATCGGATTCCACAGGGCAGGTCTCATCCCCAGACCGCGCAGCCCGCGATTGAGCTTGAAATCGAAGCTCATGTTCCTATCCGATGGCGGCATTCGCGCAGCGATAGCCGCAATGACGCCATGGACGGGTTTCGGGACGAACTGGTTGTAGAGCTTCGCCTTGGCAAGGACTTTGAACGGGTCGTAGCCTGCGAAAAGCTCGTCTCCGCCGTCGCCCGACAGGGCGACCGTGACGTGCCTTCTCGCAAATTTGCACAGAAGATAGGTCGGGAGGATCGAGCTATCCCCCAAGGGCTCGTCGATGATCGCCGGAAGCTGGCTCAGAAGCGCGCGGACTGTGTCGAGATCGCACATTTCCATGCGATGGCGAGAGCCGACATGGGACGCCATCTGCGTCGCGTAAACGGATTCGTCGAAGCTGTCCTCATTGAAGCCGATAGCGAAGCTTTCGATGCTTTCGGGTGGTCGCAGCTGTGCAGCGTGACTGAGAATGGTGCTGCTATCGAGGCCCCCCGACAGAAAGATGCCCAGGGGCCGGTCGCTGTCGAGCCTCAAAAAGACGGCCTCGGTCAACAGGCTGTCCAGCTCTTCAGCCCAGCTTTCAGGGCTTCCTGAGGGTTCTGCACCGGTCTCGATGGCAAAGCGCCAGTAGCAGTGAAGCCGCGTTTCGCTCGTCTTGAGATCGATTTCGAGCGCATGGCCTTGAGGGAGCTTCGCGATCGCCCTATAGGGCGTCAGCGGGGCGGGGAAGAAGCCATAGGCGAGATATTTGCGGATGGCCGAAGGATCCATCGTCGCGCCGGCATAGTCCGGATGCTCCAGGATCGCGGACAGTTCGGATGCGAAGACCGTTCCGCCAGCGCCATCGGCATAGAATAGCGGCTTCTCGCCGAACCGGTCGCGAGCCAAGATCAAGCGCGCATGCCTCCGGTCGAGGATGGCGAAGGCGAACATGCCGTTGAGCCGTTCGAGCAGGCCGAGACCCCACTCCTCCCAGCCATGCACCAGGACTTCCGTATCGCTGTGATGGCTCCGGAAGACGTGCCCGCAGGCGATGAGTTCCGTTCGCAGAGCGGCGTGATTGTAGATCATGCCGTTGAAGACGATGCCGACCTGACCGTCTTCGTTCCACATCGGCTGCTGGCCGAGTGCGATGTCGATGACGGCAAGCCGGCGATGGCCGAGAAAAACCGCTGTGTCCCAGTCGATGAAGTGGCCTTCGCCGTCTGGCCCCCGATGGGCCAGGCAGTCGGTCATCGCTTTCAGGACAGTCTCATCCCCGCGCCCCACGAAGCCCGCGATGCCGCACATTCAGGCCGTCCTTTGACCGTCCGAGGTGAGGGGCACCTCCTCGCCGCCAATGACGCTGCGCACCGCATATTGCGTCTTGCCCTGGGATTCGAAATAGATTCGCACGAGAACCTCGGCCAGCAGGCCGAGCAGAATGCACATGGTTCCCGTCATGGCGCCGAACATGACCATGAGCGGCAGCGGCGTTTGGATGAACGACGTGTTGCTGAACAGCTTCAGCCAGATCGCATAGATGGCGCCTATCCCGCTTAAACCGAAGAACATCGCTCCCACGCCGCCGAAGACGTAGATGGGCTTGGTGTCGTATTGCGTGAGGAACTTGACCAGCAGCAGGTCCAGCAGGACCTTGAAGATCCGCTCGAGGCCGTATTTAGAGATACCAAATTTACGCGGGTGGTGGTCGACCACCATTTCCGTGATCTTGGCACCCTGCCACCGCGCGAAGATCGGCACGAAGCGGTGCATTTCGCCATAGAGCCGGAAGCCCACCAGCACATCGCGTCGATAGGCCTTCAGCGAGCAGCCATAGTCATGTAGATGCACGCCGGAGATCACCGAGATCAGCTTGTTGGCGATCCGGCTCGGCAGGACGCGGCGGACATTGGCGTCCTGACGATCGCGGCGCCATCCCGATACCACGTCGAACCCTTCGCCGATCTTGGCGACGAGGCGGGCGATATCCTTGGGATCGTTCTGAAGATCGCCGTCCATCGGAACGATGATATCGCCGCGCGCATGGTCGATGCCCGCCATCAACGCGGCCGTCTGGCCGAAATTGCGTTGGAGATCGACGAAGCGGAACTTGTCCGGGAAACGCTTGACCTGGTCGATTAACCGCAGGGCCGTCTCGTCGGTGCTGCCGTCGTTGACAAAGACGACCTCCCAGCTCCACGGGGCCGACGATAAAGCAGAGCGCAGTTGGTCGCACAATGCGTCCACGCTTTCCGCCTCGTTGTACATCGGGATCACGACAGAAATCGTCGACAGCGTCGTTTCGCCCCGGGGCGCTGGCGGAGAACCTGCCTGGGACGCGGCAAGTTGATGGGAAATCGGCTCTTTCTGCATAATGGGAGCTAGTAGAGGACAGGCCCGTTCATTGCAAGGAAGCAGCCCGCTTGAGCCGATACCAGGGTCCGAGCATCGAGGCCTGTTACACGGACGGAGGGCCCGGCTGGGGCAGGAGCATCAGGATGCCGCCAACCGCTACCATGACAAGCTGAATTCCCAGCAGTGCGAGGGATAGCGCAAGAGCCAGATCTCCGGCGACGCCGCAGCCGGCCATCAGACCGACCAGGGTGACGTCGCGCAGTCCGATGCCGCCTATCGAGACAGGCAGGAGCAGGACCAATGACATCACGCAGATGACGACCGCCCATGTCGACAAGGGCAATTCGATCCCCAGTCCGCTGCCGAGCCATGCGCAATTGATCACGACGATGCCCTGGAACACTGCGCCCATCGCGATCGAGGCGAGCAACGTCCACGGGTCCGATGCAAACACGCGCGTGGCCCGCAGCGTGTCGAGAAGGTGCTGCCTGACGCGCTTGGGGAGCCACGAGATGAGACGCGCGATAGGCGCATCGATCGGCGCGAACAGGGCCAGCAGCGCCGCAAGCAAGGCTGCCATAATGACGGCCAGCGAGGAGGCGATGGCGGGGTCGAAATATTGCGTGTTGGCCAGAAACCCGACTAGCCCGATCAGCAGCAGCCCGCACAGCCCGGTGAGGCGGTCGAACAGGACGGCGGCCACGATCCGGTGCAATTCGCCCGCCGTGCGAATGAGATGACCCGCCTTCGCAATATCGCCGCCGAGCTGTCCGAAGAACAGCACGCTGTAGACCTGCGAGATGATGCTCACACGCAGGATGGCGGCGACGGTCTTTTCCCGCAGGAGAATCTTGGTCTTCCAGGCTTGGACGAGCAAGGCGAAGAACGAGACGCTCGTCACTGCGACCGCCAGTGAGGGCGGGAGCGATAGCAGCCGCCGTCCCGCCTCTGCCACATCGACCTTCAAGGCGATCAGCCCAAGGAGAGCGAGCGTAACGACGATCTTGAAAGCAGGGCTTCGTATCAGGCGCATTGACTTATGATGATCCGGCGCCTTGGGAGCGCGCGCAAACACGAGAGCTGGCGGTCAGCCCTTGCGCCTTAGCACGAGAACGAAAGGCGTTTCCCAGTGCAGGTCAGTCCCGATCTTGATCAACAGTTGATCGAGATGCATCGCCTTCAGCAGGCGAACCCCCTGCTTGACGGCTCCCAGCCCGTTCCATTCTGAGAACTGCAGCCCGGTGACGCGCTCCTTGAATATCTCCTGGCCGGTTGAGACGATTTCGACCTTGTCGCTGAGCGGCGCCAGCCAGCCCATCAATTTTCCATAAGTGATGAACTGAAGCGTATCGGCGAAGTCGGGCGAACGGCCGCGAAGGCGCGCGATGATCTTGAACAACCACTTCGGCGTGTGGGGGATCATGAAGAAGTTGTAGTGGCCTTCCCACCAGGAGCCGTAGTTCGGGAAATTGATCACAGCGACGCCGCCGGGCTTAAGGACGCGCGCGATCTCCGACAGGACGGCCTTCGGGTCCTGCGTATGTTCGAGGCAGGAGACCGAATAGATCGCATCAAAGCTGGCGTCGGCATAAGGCATCGACTCGCCGATGCCCTCCTCGATTACCGAGGCGGGAACGCCGGCTGAGGCGAGCAGCCGGCGGGAGATGTCCAGCGTGGCCGCGTAGGGCGGCAGACCCGGCTCAAGGCCATGACAATCGCAAATGTCGTTGACGCGGCAATGATACACGAAGGTGCCGAAACCAGACCCTACCTCAAGCACGCGAGAAGTGGACGAGATCGGGGCGAAACGACTCAATTCGCGAACCTGTTCCTGGCTCCGCTCGACGGAGAGGAATTCGCGGGCGAGGCGATCGATCGGGGTCTTGCAGAAGTTGGAGACATGCGTTTCGTGGAGAAACGTCTCGATGTCCTTTACGAAGACATCCGGAACCGCAGTGGCCATCGAGGCTTCCTCATTCGTTAGGTCGCTGCGACATCCATCGCAGTCTTGGCACTCCGCCGGAGTAGCGCGGATGGCCGAAGGCGTCACCCAAGCCAGTCGACCGCCACGGGCAGCCGGACGCCGGCCTGGCTGCCATAGGTCCGGGCGACGCTCAGTAATCCTAGCGGCGAGCCTTGTCGATGCATCTCTTCGATTTTTGCCGCGGTTCGCACTGGCCAGGATATTGCTGGCGATACCGAACTCCTGTCGTCAAGGTAGAGTGGCGACGATATCGAAGGGCACTGGCGTGGTCGTCAAACCAGTGGCTGGATTCGTCACTTTGAGCCAGCGGCGTCCCGGCTTGCTGAGCTGATGGGTAGGGACCAACGCGGTCACGACCGCACCATTCACCACCGTTTTGAGCGGCTGGTCGTCCAGCATCACGGATGCGCCGACGCCAGCAGCTGCTGAAAGCTTCATCCACAAGGCTGATTCACCGCTGGCCTGGACATTGAAAAGCGCGCCCTGGCGGGTGCTCGCGGGGCCATAGGCCAAGACCGTCTCGACACGGTTCGATATCACTGGGCCCGGATCGCGAAGCCAAGCCGTGCCGATGCCAATTGGGACAGAGCGCGGATAGGTCTGACGGATGTAATCCATGTAACGGGATGCCCAGTGGTCGAAACGCGACGCCTGCGATCCGTTCGGGGCCCAGTCCAGCACGATCACGACAGGAGGCTTGGCATCCCGCGTGAGGGCAACCGCTCGATCGACCCAGCCCGGATAGAGCAGGGGAGTGCCGTCATCGACGTAGTGTTCCTTGAACAGAATCCGACGGCCCGTCATGAAAGCGAAGCCAGCGCAATAGGGCACGCAGACGATCCGGTCGCCCTCTTTCGAGCTATGCTCGATCAGCGTCGCGATGTTGTCGAACAGCTCCTTTTCGTCCGGCGAGACAAATTGCGCGATGCCGTTGCGGGCTGAGAAAACCGCGCCACGCCTGGCCTGCTTGGCCCCCCAACCATTGGGGTCGACAAAAACGCCGTAGCCGACGAAGAGGCCCATCTGCGCCGCCAGCACGGCGAGACCGGCCGTCCTGATCGCCTTCGCAATGATCGATCGCCCCCGCCATCCGTGCGCCAGCCAAACGACGAGGCATCCAGCGAGAATGAGGTAGCCATGCATGAAACTGATGAAGTGGATCCAGTCCGGCCGGAACAGGGCGAAGCCGGGCCACTGAATGGCCGCGATCATCAGGACGGCGAGACCAAGCTGGGTTTCCATGGCCGCAAACGGGCGGACAAAGACGAGCCGGTGGAGCAGGACCATTCCATAAAGAGCCATGACCACGATGGTCGAATGGATCAGGAATGCGAAGACCTTTTCCGGGACCGATCCAGTCACCAGAGCAGAGACCGGCAGGATCCGAAGGAACGACGCCGTGGTCGTCGTCTGCTGGACAAGGTCTCCGACGCCCCCGGCCTTGCGCAGGAAGAACAGAAGCCTTGCGGGGTAGCTCAGCAGATCCGTCAGAAGCGCCGGGAGATATCCCGTCATCGCGGCGTGGATGATGACCGGCGTCAATGTCAGCAGGATGGTGGCCGCACTGATGAAGATGTTCCGCGACAGCGAGGCCACGCGCCCAGCCTGTCCCCGCTTCGGCGCTTGCTCGTCCTGCTGCTGACAGGCACGCAAGAGCAACAAGATGCCGAGCGCCGCACTGTAGAGATATCCGAAGTCCGGCCGCATCGCGAAATTGACGCCGATGGCTGCCGATGTCGCGATCAGGTGGCGCAGCTCTCGGCCGGGCCGGGCTTTCGCCAGGCAGATCAGCGGGTAAGCGAACAGAGCCAAGCTTACCATCCGCATCGTCGATGCGTGGAAGGGCGGAACGCACAAGATGCAGCCGAAAACGACGGTCGCGGCAGTCACGCTGCCGGTCGCTTTCCGCACGGCCAGCCAGATCAGGACAGCGGACGCAAAGATGATGACTTGGAGCACCGCCAGCAGCGCGTCGAAATCGACGCCCCAGATCCGGAAGACGCCGACGCCGAGAAAGTACCAGAGCGGTCCATAGCCTACGGCGTCGCCGAACTTGGCTCCCTGCATCAACTCGTGGACGTAGAGGGCGTAGGAGCCCATATCGCCCCAATCGAAGCCGAGCCGGTATGCATCGCGATAATAAAAGAACGCGAAGATCGTCCCGGCGATGAAAAACCCGATCTCGAAGCGCCGGCGGTTCGCTGTCGAACGATCCTGACGCCAAGTCGGCTCTTCGGTGGCCATCGGGCGTAGGCTCTCGAGTGGTTGGCTGAAGGAACGGCGGCATCTTCTGGAGAACGGGCGTAACCGTGTCAATGCATGCAAGCAAACGGTCGCCGATCATGACCTGCGCGCTGGCATTATGACCGTGTTTGCGACATTGTCCGGCCGGATCCGACAGGCGACGCGGCAGCTGATATCTCGGCCGACGCAGCGTCTAATTTCTGCGACCTCCTCAGGGCAACGGTGACAGGACGATGGCATACAGGATTCCGTTCAATCGTCCGCTGGCGGGCGCCCGGGCCGTCAAGTACCTGAGCGAAGCCTGCGGAGAGGGACATCTTTCGGGCGACGGGCGTTTCACAAGGCAATGCCATGAATGGCTGGAAAGCCGGATCTGCGTCGGCAAGGCGCTGCTGACGACGTCGGGTACCTCTGCATTGGACATGGCGGCGATCCTCGCCGGGCTGAAGGCGGGCGACGAGGTCATCATGCCGTCCTTCACGTTCAGCTCGTCCGCGAACGCGATGGTGCTCCGGGGAGCTATTCCGGTTTTCGTCGATATCCGCGAGGACACGCTAAACATCGACGAGCGCCTGATCGAGGCCGCGGTCACGCCGAAGACCCGCGCGATCATGGTCGTGCATTACGCCGGCGTCGCCTGCGAGATGGATGCGATCATGGCGATCGCCAACCGACACGGAATCGCGGTGATCGAGGACGCGGCCCAGGCCATTCAATCAAGTTACAAGGGTCGGCCTCTCGGCTCGATCGGACAGACCGCCGCGCTAAGTTTCCACGAGACAAAGAATATCATCGCCGGCGAGGGTGGGGCGCTACTGATTAACGATCCCGCCGTCATCGAGAAGGCCGAAATCATCCGCGAGAAAGGTACAAACAGGACCGCCTTCGCTCGGGGCGAGATTCAGAAATACACTTGGGTCGATTTGGGTTCGAGCTATCTCCCGAGCGAGCTCATCAGCGCCTTCCTCTGGTCGCAGCTGGAGATCGCCGACGATCTCACTGCGCAACGACTTTCGCTGTGGAATCGCTATCACGAGCATTTCGTTGAAGTGGAGCGGGATGGTCTGCTGCGCCGGCCGGTCGTTCCCGACAACGTCACCGCCAATGGGCATATCTACTATCTGCTACTACCGGACCAGGCGAAGCGGGACGCCTTGATCTCGGCGCTGCGTGCCGAGGGGATCAACGCCGTTTTCCATTACATCCCATTGCACAGCGCTCCCGCCGGCAGACGGTTCGGCCGCGCTGTCGGGGACCTTGCTAGAACGGACGATCTCAGCGCGCGGCTCGTGCGGCTGCCGCTCTGGGTCGGTCTGGGTGACGGCATCGACGAGGTCGCAGACGTCGTCAAGCGCGTCCTGAGATCGTAAGCGTCAACCTATCGTCCAAGCCGTTGCCGCAACGACGAGAAGATGACGTGACGGCCGTCGGCGAAGGTGGCTTTGGTGATCCGAAGGAGACCGCTGCCGCAGACGACGTCGGCGGTGTCGCGTGTCGGTCCGATCACCCATAGTTTGCCGGGCTGGCGGTTGACAAACGTGAGATCCGGCAGCTCCTCCGCCTGCTCGATCCGAATATCTTCGCCGAGATAGCGTGTTTTTGCGCCCATGTACGGCCAGCCGACCGCATCGATGAGGCGGCGGATCTGCGCAGCGGACTGGGTCCAGTCGACCTCATAGTCGCTCTCATCGCGCCAGAGCGAATAGGTCGCCTCGGCCTCGACCTGCTTGGTGCCTGCAAGCGAGCCCGTTTTCGCAGTGGCGACCAGCCGGCGCGCCAAGGCTCCGTAGGCATCGCCCAGACGACGATACACATCGCGGATCGTCGCGGGATACGTGATCTGGAGCGCTTCCTGACCGAGGATCGCGCCAGTGTCGACACCAGGCTCGGGCCGGAATGCAGATACGCCGAGTTGTGTGTCGCCGGCGATCAGGGCAGCGACAGTCGGAGCAAAACCCCGATATCGTGGTAGCAGGGAGTCGTGGAAGACGATGTAGCGATCATCGAGATCCAGCATCAGGAACTGCCATCCCGCGCAAAAGATCAACTCCGATCCTTCGAGCATAGAGGGTTGGAGGTCGCTCCTTGCGACGAACCGCGCACCGTGAGACCTGCAGAGATCTTGTATTTTTTCGTATGAATCGCAGAGCGTCCCCTTGCTTTCATAAGAACAGACGAGGTCGATCTCCACATCGACGATCAGATTTCGAAGCAGGTTAAGGCCTTTGAGACCTGCAACAAAAAGGGACGTTCGCGGCAAAGAGTCCCGTTCCGAGCGTTCGAGTGCCACAGTAACCGCTCCCTTCAGCGCCGCCATCGATGTCCTGTTCAATCGCGAGTCATGACGATATGGATGTTCTGCGAAAACAGGCCGTTGCCGTCGAACCGATCGAAGAACCGTCCGATCCGATAGAGCAGGCTGGTCGGGACCGTCGACAGCCAGGGCGCTGCCGGCGTCCACACCACCGCAGTGATCGCCATCGAGATCGTTTGGCACGCCATGCGCACAAAGCCTCCGCCATTGACCTGTGTGACGACGCGCAGTCCCGCCTGTTCCGCGAGACGTGTCAGGCCGAAACGCGTGAAGCGAAAATAATCATGCGGCCAACCATGCAGGTAATACATGAAGGGAACCGACAGGATAATGTGCCCGCCGGGCCGCAGGATGCGGTGCAATTCAGGGAGAACCCGCCACGGTTCGGGAGTATGTTCCATGACGGAGCAGCAGAACACCGTGTCGACGGTCTGATCGCCCAGTGGCACTCCGCCCTGAAGGTCCGCACAGAACGACAGTTCCGAATGTTCGACGACGTAGTCGGTCGAGAGGTAGCGGGTCGCCAACGGCTGCAAACTTGACCGCCAGGCCATGCGGCCTGCGCCTGCGTCGAGCACGATGCCTTTCGTGTAGATCTTTATCAGCGGCAGAACCTCATCAGCCAGTGAGCGATGGTCCACTGCGATCCGCCAGAACATGGAGGTACCGATGGTGTCCGAGCATGCCTTGTGCCAGCGGGTTTTGAAGTTCATCGATCGTCCCGCACCTGCGATTGCCCTGCCGAAGCCTTTAGCGCGAAACCCCGAACGCGTCTCGTCTCAACTGCGGCGAAGCGGTTCGACAAGGTTGATAACGCAAGCTCCGACCCATTCGATGCGAACGCCGGCTGGCAGGAGGGATGAATTGCCAAGGGTAAGCCCGAATGTCTATCAGGCCGTTGTGAGCAGGGTCGGGGCGGCAGGGACCTTATGACGATGGGTCGGGAACTGTCTCGCCGTGGCGCGCAGCGGACGTCTTTTTTGCTGGCAGAGCTTCATGTGTCGAGTGCGACACAGGAGCGATCGATGGATATAGGCTGAAGACGTTGAAGTTCCTGACCGAAATCAACCTGCTCGAAACGGCGCTCGCGCTGCTCGTCGTGGCGTTGGCCGTGTTCGTGGCGCGCACCCGCATCGCAGGCGATGTCGCAGGTCGCGATCGCGGATACACATGGTCACGGTCAGAAATCGTGCTGGCCTGTGTCGTCGTCGTGTTGGCTCTGCTGCTGTCGGTCAGCGAGGTGACGCAGTTCATGACGCTGGATGAGGCGGCGTTCGGCGATGTGCTGCGTAATCCGGCCGACCGCAACATCGTATCGAATTGGTCCCAAGGCGCATCCCACACCGCCAATCTCATCTGGATTCCGCTGACCCGGATTCTTCTGGCGTTTTCGGCCGCTCCCGCCACGATTGATGCCTCGCTGAAGGCATTCCATTGGTTGGTGGGCATCGGCATCGTCGCTTGCCTGATCAGAAATCTGGTTGCACTCGTGCCATGGCCGCCCGGAGATCGTCTTTGGCTCGCTCTGGCGCTTGCAGGGACGCTGCTTCTCCTGCCTGTCGACAATCTCGCCCTGAAGACCCTGAACTACGATGCGATCTCGTTGTTCGGCAGCATCACCGCCATTTTGCTTGTCGCGCGCGCCCACTTTGAGGGCCGTTCGCGGCTGTTTAGTGCAGGGCTTCTGGTCGCCGCGCTGGCTGCGCAGGAGAAGCTGAATGCGTCGCTGATCCTGCTGGTGTTATGCTTCGTCGTCGGCGTGCTGAAGGGCCGCGTAGCCCAGCACCGTCCCGTCGGGACTGCCGCGCTAGCCACGATCAACGCCATGACGTTAGCGCTCGCCGTCAGCCTGGCATCCTACGCCATCGCCGCAATCAGCCTTCTGGGCGACCCGGCGCTTCAGTCGCTGCTCAATACCGTGCCGCTCTTCATGGAGCTGCTGACAGTCTGGATCTATGCGCCTCTGCGCTTCGTCTTTGGTATCGGCAATGAACTGGCCGCTCCGGGCGCACGCTTTCGCTATGCCTGGATCGCGGCGGCGCTGACCTTCGCCTTGCTGCCGCTGGCGGCAGCCCTGACCGTCGCGGCGTGGCGCCAGCGCATGGTGTTCCCGCATTGGCTCCCACGGTTATCGGCTTTGGTGTTTCCGGTCGGTGTTCTCCTCGTGGCGATCTGCGGCGCTCTGGGGCTGGCCTTCGTCACGCCGTTCTGGGCGCCGTTCGTCCCCCTCGATCCATCGGTGATGAGCATCGGTGTGATGAACGGAGTGCAGCTTCATTTCGCGACTTTTAGTACGGCCGCGCATCGGGTCGCAGCGATCGGCTTCGCTTACGGCGTTTTTGTCGCTGCGTTCCCCACGGTCCTGGTCGTCGTTGCGGGCGTCACGGCATTGAAGCTGGCATGGCGGCCGCGATCGGCGCCGTTCTTCGATCTTCTCTTCGGTATCGCCATCGTGACGCCTGGCCTGCTGGCTTTGCTGAACACTCCCACTTTCAATCGCTATCTCAATCTGCCCATCGTCCTTGCCACGCTCGTGATCGTGGTGCGCGGTGTTGGTGTCTGGTTACCGCTGGTACACAAGCACCGCTGGACCTCGCTTGCGCTTCCCGCTGGCCTCACGCTGATCATCGCTGAAATCGTTCCGTTTCGGCCCCTCTACGCTGCATTTAGGCCGGTGACGATCGACTATCATGACGCTGATCGGGCACTGGCGGGCCATCTGAATTTTTCCTGGACAGGCTGGGGAGAGGAGACGATTCTTGCCGGCAAATTCATCGAGAAGGAATGTGCGCGGCAGGGCTCGCTTGCCGGGGTGGCCTGCAAGGACATTGTCGTCCGGCCCGCCTATAACAGCAGGTGGTTCGCCGGCTCGAGCTCGCTTGTCAAGCAAGACGGCGGAGGCTTCTTCATGGACGATGCCTGGTCGCCCAACCCCGGAAACTATTATGTCCTGAACCGACAACTTGTCGCCGGGGGATTGCTGAAGACGCTTCCAACAATCCCGCCGGATTTTGTGATCCGGTATCGCGGCTACGGCATGGCGTGGGTCTACCGGGGCGATCGTCTCAAGAGTTCGGGCTATCGGTTCATATGGGGCTCGTGACGACGGCGACCGGTGCCGAACAGCTGGGGCAGCTGACGTCCTCTTTCTGTCGGCTTCGCCGAAGTTGACAAGTAGGGCCTTTCCTCGGCAATCGGGCCCCGATAGATCGGACGCGGGAAAACGGTCGGGCTCTGACTGTGTGGGCAGCGAGGCGCTGGCATGCCAGCTGCCTTCGCAATGAACGCCCGATAAAACCCGGGAGGTGTGCTAAATGGGCATCGCTCCGGCCGGTAGAGATGGTGATTTCTAGGACCAGCGATGCAGGATGCATTCAAGACGAACGTCGACGGCCTGATCGGCGCTCATGTTTTCGCTCGGCCCGAACGAGTGACCGATGTGCCTTCCTGGCAGTCGCATATCCCGTTCGCCTTTTTCCTCATCGGGGCGCTGAAGCCGGCCGCTCTCGTCGAACTGGGCACACACAAGGCTGATTCCTACAGCGCGTTCTGTCAGGCGGTGAAGAGCCTTCGCCTTCCGACGCGATGCTTCGCCGTCGATACTTGGCAGGGCGACGAGCACGCGGGCAATTACGACGATGCCATCTACAAGGAGGTGTCGAGCTACAATCAGGAGCATTTCGCCGCCTTCTCGACACTGGTCCGAGCGCGGTTCGAAGACGCCGTCACGCAGTTCGCCGACGGCTCGATCGACCTCCTGCATATCGACGGCCTGCATACCTACGAGGCCGTCCGGAACGATTTCGAGACCTGGAGGAGCAAGCTCAGCAAACGGGCGGTCGTCCTGTTCCACGACACCCAGGTCCGCGAGGGCGATTTCGGCGTCTGGAAATATTGGGCGGAACTGAGCGCGGAATATCCAACACAGGAATTCCGTCACGGCCATGGTCTGGGCGTGCTCGCTTACGGCGCCGAGATGGCCGAGGGTATGAAGAGCTTTTTCGATGCCGACGAGAGCGCTTGGAGTGACATCGAACTCTTTTTTGAACGGCTCGGTCTGGCCTGCAGCGGGCGGGGAACTGAGTTGATGCTGAATGGAGCCATCGCGCGGCTCCAGCAGGAATACGACCACCTTTTCGATGTCGTCACTCAGCAGACAGCCGCCATGACGAAGCAGAATGCTGAGATCGGCGATTTCATCGCCCTTCGCGGCCGGCTCTGGGATGAGGCTAGGGGAGCCGCGGCGGAGGCGGACTTGCTGCGGCAGGAGATCGACGCCGTCCGGAAGCGCAACAGCCGACTCGAGGTGCTTACCGAGTCGCTCAGTTGGCGCATTACCCTTCCGTTGAGGGTTGCACGTCGCGGCGAACAGCGGCTGCGCGGCCTCGCAAAGTCTCGGCTCGGTCAGCTTCGAACTGCGCTGGCCAACAGGTCCAGCAGGCGGATCGGTTCATTCACGGTTCCAGAGAGCCCGGATCCTGCGGTGTCGGTCATCATCGCCACCTATGGCAATCTCGATATGACCTTGGATTGCCTGCGATCGATCGTTCGAACAGCCCCTGCGAGCGCGATCGAGGTGCTGGTCGTCGATGATGCGTATCCAAAAAAGGAGGAGATGGGACGGCTCGGGCAGATCCCTGGCGTGCGCTTCATCCGGAACGAAACGAATTTGGGCTTCCTGCGCACTTGCAACCATGCCGCTTCTCTGGCCAGAGGTCGGTACATCTATCTGCTGAACAACGACACCCTGCTGGCGCCGGATGCGATCGACGCGCTCGTGCGCCTGCTTGATGCGCGTCCCGACATCGGTATGGCCGGGTCGAAACTGGTTTATCCGAACGGAAAGTTGCAGGAGGCCGGCGGCATCATCTGGAGCGACGCTTCCGGTTGGAATTACGGGCGCGGCGAAGATCCCAACCTGCCGCAGTTCAATTATCTGCGCGAGGTCGACTACTGTTCCGGCGCCTCTCTGATGATACGCCGGGATCTGTTCACCGAATTGGGTGGCTTCGACGAGTATTTTCTGCCGGCCTATTACGAGGATGTCGATCTGGCCTTCAGGGTTCGGCAAAAGGGACTGAAGGTCTTCTATGAGCCTCGCTCCGTGGTCGCGCATCTGGAGGGCATGTCCCATGGCACGGACACGGCAAGCGGCGGGAAGGCGCATCAGGTCGTCAACAGGGAACGGATGCGCGAGCGCTGGGCCGAGGTTCTGGATCGCGACCACTTCAAACATTCGCGACTGCTGCAGCGGGCCCGTGACCATGGTCGGCGCCGCAAGGCCATTCTCGTGATCGATCATTACACGCCCGAGCCCGATCGTGATGCAGGCTCCCGCAGCGTGATGGGCATCATGGAAAGTCTCGTGGATGCAGGCTGGAGTGTAAAATTCTGGCCTCATAATCGCTCGCATGATCCGTTTTATGCCTCGGCGCTCGAACATGCCGGCATCGAGGTGCTCGACGGGCGTTGCCCCCACGATTTCGACAGCTGGATGCGGTCCAATGGCCCGCATCTCGACCATGTCATGGCCGTCCGCCCGGAGATCGCCGCTGACGTCATTCCGCAGCTCATGCGCCGGACGACGGCAGTGCGCAGCTATTACGGCGTCGACCTGCATTACATGCGGATGCGGATGCAGGCGTCACAATCCGGCGACAATCAGCTGGCTGCCGATGCTGATCTGATGGAACACCTCGAAAGGTCGGTCTGGCGCAATTTCGACGTCGTGATCTATCCCTCGGAAGAGGAGGCTGTGACGGTTCGCAAGGCTGCGCCGCAGGTCCTTGCGCGCGGGATCGTACCTTTCTATTTCGCCCCGTCCTCTCCGCGATCGGCCGCACCGAAGGAGCGGGATCTGCTCTTCGTCGCTGGCTTCGCACACACTCCCAATGTCGATGCGGCTCAGTTCCTGGTTACCGAGATCGTCCCGCGGCTGGAGCAACTCGTGGGGCCGATCAAGGTCACTTTGGCTGGCTCGAACCCGACCGAGGCCGTCAAGGCCCTGCGAGGCGAGAGGGTCGAGGTGACGGGGTATATCTCCGACGAGCGGCTGGCCGAGCTCTACGACAGCCACCGGGCCGCCGTGGTACCCCTGCGCTTCGGCGCAGGGGTCAAAGGCAAGGTGATCGAGGCGCTGAGCCGTGGTCTGCCGCTGGTGACCACGTCCGTCGGCGCGCAGGGGATCATCGGGCTCGAACAGGTCGTGACCGTCTGCGACAGCGCCACCGACCTGGCGGCGGCATTGAGCGTCCTGATGAGCGACGACGAGGCTTGGCTTGCGCGCTCGCATGGACAGATGGCCTTCGCGCAGCAGTTTTATTCGCGGGCGGCTATGCGTGCCTCGGTCGTGGCCTCCCTCGAAGCCGCAGAAGCGGCGAAGGCTGGCTGACCGGCTCGATCGATGTTGAATGCGTTGGGGCAAGGCGCATTGGCGCTGCTGGAATGGGAATGGACCTGAGATGGAGATCGGTGAGACGCGCAAAGGCTATGGCGATGCCCCCAGCGCGCCGATATCCGCGCGGCCGACGGTCGCCGTCATCATCCCCTGTTACCGCGTGCGCGCGCATATCGAGACGGTGGTCCGAAATGTGAAGGATAAGGTCGACCATGTGTTCGTGGTCGATGACAAATGCCCCGAGGAGAGCGGCGCGCTGGTCGCCGAGCGCTTCCCAGACACCAACGTCACGGTAATCACACATGAGGTCAATCAGGGCGTTGGGGGCGCGATGATGACTGGGTATCGTGCCGCCGCGCCGGCCTACGACCTGCTCGTCAAGATGGACGGCGACGACCAGATGGACCCCGACTTCCTGGATGTGCTGACGGCGCCCGTTGTGGTCGGAGACGCCGACTATGCCAAGGGCAACCGCTTCCATGCCCCGCATTACCTGAGGCAGATGCCGAAAATCCGGATCTTCGGGAACGCGATGCTGTCGTTCCTCAACAAGATGTCATCTGGTTATTGGAAGTTGATGGATCCGACGAACGGCTATACGTGCTTGAATTCTAGGGTTGTGGACAAGACCGATTTTGAGAAGATCGATCGTCGTTTCTTCTTCGAGTCGGACCTTATATTTCAACTTGGCCTGATTCGCGCTGTGATTGCTGATGTTCCAATTCCGGCCCGCTACGGTGAAGAGATTAGCAATCTAAGTGCCAGGAAGGTGTTATTTCCATTCCTGCGTAAGCATCTTACCAATTTCTGCTCGCGATTTTTCTACCAGTATATTCTTCGAGATTTTAACATTGCAACGATCTGGACAATTTTCGGGGCGCTGATGTTCAGTTTCGGCATTGCGCTGGGATCCATCTATTTGGTCCGGGCGTTCATGACAGGCGCGCCGACCGCTCTTGGCATCATCATGATGTCGGCGATCAATGTCACCATCGGGCTGCAATTGCTGCTCTCTGCGCTGGCCTATGACATCAATGCCGAGCCGACCCGGGCAATCGCGCGCTACCTGCACCGGCCTCCTCAATCCTGATCGGGCTGTCGACGCCTGAGTGAGGGCCGTCACAGCCTTCGCGATAGGATGGATCGGCGTGAGGGTGTGCATTCGGAGGCCTCACGATCGAGGCTGGACGGACCGCGCAATAGCGCTTAAGCGTTCGCCCGCCTGCAGGACGGAACAGGTCGCCGGCAGCGCCGGTTCCGGACCATGCTGGAGGGCGGATGCTGGCGGTTGCCTCGGTGCCGCGTTTGACCAATGGGTTCCGGTGCTATGGCTGACAGCTTCAAGAATGGGTGGCTTGCGCTCGCTCCCTTCAAGAATGCTTGGTCCCACCGGCAACTCGTTCGGAGGTTCGTGGGACGGGAGGTCGTCGGGCGCTATCGCGGATCGATCGGTGGCTTATCTTGGTCGCTCGTGCAGCCCATGGCCATGCTTCTCGTCTACACTTTCGTGTTTTCGGTGGTGTTCAAGGCGCGCTGGACGGCTCAGAACGAGATCGCCGGAGTCAGCTTCGCGGTTGTGCTCTTCGTTGGCCTGATCGTGCAGGGGATCTTCGCGGAATGCATCGGGCGTGCCCCCGGACTGATCGTCAGCCACGCCACTTTTGTGAAGAAGGTCATCTTTCCGATCGAGATCTTGCCCGTCGTTGCGATGGGATCGGCGCTGTTCCATAGCCTCGTCAGCTTCGTGGTGTTGTTCTTCGCGATGCTGATCGCCGGGAATGCGTTTCATTGGACGATCATCCTGATCCCCTTGGTGCTGGCTCCATTCCTGCTGATGACATTGGGACTGAGCTGGTTCCTCGCGGCGCTGGGCGTCTTTTTGCGCGACATCGGTCAGATGATCGGCTTGTTGGTGACGGCCCTGCTGTTTCTGTCACCGGTTTTTTATCCGTTGTCGGCGATCCCGGAGTCTTATCGAATCTTCCTGATGCTCAACCCGATCACCTTCCCCGTCGAGCAGGCGCGGGATGTCCTGATCTGGGGGAAGATGCCGTCATGGAGCGGGTTGGCGCTTTATTCCGTTGTGAGCTGGGCCGTCGCGGTCCTCGGATTCGCATGGTTCCAGCGCATTCGCAAAGGGTTCGCCGATGTCCTCTGATATCGCGATTTCGGTTACGAACGCGGGTAAGTGTTATCTCGTCTACGACAAGCCCGAGGATCGCCTTAAACAGGCGCTGTTTGGTGGGGCAGCCCGGATGCTGGGCCGGCCGGTCCCGAAATATTTCCGGGAGTTTTGGGCACTTCGCGATGTAGGTTTCGAGATCCGGCGCGGTGAAACGGTCGGCATCATCGGACGCAACGGTGCCGGCAAGTCGACGCTTCTGCAAATGATCTGTGGCACTCTGACGCCGACCGTCGGACATATCGCAACCCGCGGCAGGGTCGCCGCACTGTTGGAGCTAGGGGCCGGCTTCAATCCGGAATTCACCGGCCGCGAAAACGTCCAGCTCAATGCCTCGATCCTCGGGCTAACAGATGCCGAGATCGAGGAGCGCTTTCCGGCTGTGGCCGAGTTCGCAGGCCTCGGGGATTTCATCGATCAGCCGGTCAAGACTTATTCCAGTGGCATGACGGTGCGGCTGGCCTTCGCCGTGATCGCCCATGTTGATGCCGATATCCTGATCATCGATGAGGCTCTCGCTGTCGGAGACGCCTTCTTCGTCCAGAAATGCATGCGCTTCCTGCGGGACTTCACGAAGCGGGGAACGTTGCTCTTCGTCAGCCACGACAGCGCGGCGGTGTTGTCCTTGTGCGATCGCGCCATCTGGCTTGATGGCGGCACACTGGTCCAGGACGGCACGCCGAAAGAGGTTTCCGACGGCTACCTCGCCAAATTGTACGAGACCGCGCAGGGACCGGCGTCGGCTTTGCGAAAAGAGCCTGAAGGGCAGAAGCCGTCACCCGGTGACATCGACGGCGCGATCGAGAAGATCGGCGAGGTATCCTACGCGCATCACGAAGGGGCGACATCCTTCGGCGCGGGCGGAGCCGAAATCCGCAACGTCGTTCTCCTGGATGCCGCCGGACATCCTGTCCTGGGTGTCGAGGGAGGTGAAAATGTCACTCTGGTAATTTTGGTCAAAGCGATCGCCGACATGTCGAGCCCGATCGTGGGCTTCTATATTCGCGATCGGCTCGGCCAAAATCTGATCGGCGAGAACACCTATCTGAGCTACGAAGGCGATCATCAGGCGGTTTCGGCAGGGCAGACCCTTCGCGCACGGTTTGACTTCAAGATGCCGTATCTGATGAACGGCGATTACAGCGTCTGTGTGGCCGTGGCGGATGGCTCGCAGACGAGCCATGTCCAGCACCATTGGGTGAATGACGCATTGATCTTCAAATCCTACGTGCGTCACGGCCATCGTGGCTTGGTAGGTTTGCCCGATATGGGGGTCAAGCTTGAGGCCGTTGCCAGCTCCTGATTGCACTCCGGCATCGAATTCCAAAGAAGGCAGCGCAGCGCCGAAAAGCGCTATCAACGGCGCCTTCGACGAATGATTTGAGCGGAGATCTTACCGGCTGCCGGCGAACCGCTCGTCGATCGTCCGCACGGCCGCGGCTATGTCCGCCTTATCCGCAAATGCGACCATGGCACCGTATTGCACCTCGATCATCTGGATGACGACATGCCTGGTCTCGAGTGGCAGATCGCGGGTGAACACGCTGAGCTTTGGGACGAGATTCCAGCGAATGCGATAATAATCAGAAAAATAGAGATACATTCCAGAGCGAGTAAGCCCGTCCGCGTAGCTGTCGCCAAGAATGGTCAGCGGTTTCAGCAAAGACGGACCGGTCTGTGGGAAATGCGTGCTGAACTCGAAGATGCCGCGGGCGTTGTCTTGCCGGAAGTCAGGAGGCGTCTGCCAGCTCGGCTTGACGACGAGCATGTCTTCGTGCGGTGACTTCAGCAGCAGGGGCATGAACGTAGCGATGCCGCCGCTGAACCGCTGTGTTCCAATGTCCAGCGGATGCGACCAGATCGTCTGTGGGCGGCCTTC
The DNA here is from genome assembly GCF_000745475.1 of Allobosea sp. UNC402CLCol. GTDB lineage: Bacteria > Pseudomonadota > Alphaproteobacteria > Rhizobiales > Beijerinckiaceae > Allobosea > Allobosea spartocytisi. The sequence continues at coordinate 56,551 of NZ_JQJJ01000013.1, read as the reverse complement.
CTTCGCGCTGGCGAGAGCGACGATCCGCTGCGCGACTTCGAAAGCCCCGGTATCGTTCCAATGAAAATCGGTCTTGTGAAACACTTGCCTTGATTTGGCGGCCTCGGCCAGGATCGCGGTGGCGTCGACGACCGAGAGCGCGTCGGACTTAGCCAACTCGTTGGTAAGTTGTCTGACCCGGGGGGGCGTAGGGGCAGGCAAAGCCGAATGCGGCACTTTGTCGGGATAAAAGCGATCCGCCATCTCGTTCATCACGAAGATCGTTTGGATGCCGTGGCGCTTCAGCGCGGCCGACAGCGCGATAATGCCGTCGCGCACTGCCGTCTCGTTGTGGCTCAGATAGGTTTCGACATTCGGCCGCTCGACGTCGAGGACACTGCGGTAGAAGAGCCATCCGTCGCGCCCGATATGGACGCGGTCAGAGGTTCGGAACACCGAGTAGTCGATCTGTGTCTTGAGCCGCACCAGCAGACCCCTGATGCCGAAGTTGTCATTGAACCAGTCCCCGGCAGCCTTCACGAAACTGTGGGAGGCCTCGGCCGGCTTGGGCCATGCGGCGAGCGCGCGATTCTCGATCAGCGGCTTCTCAGGAAGGATCTTGGTGAGCATTTGCGCCATGGGCGCGAAGCTCAACAAGGCGAAGATCAGAATGAAACTCGAGCGGATCAGCATCGCGTCCCCTCAGAACCGGAAATAAATGAACGGATTGAAGCCGTTCGTCGCGATGAGAGAAAGCGAGTAGATGAACGCGGCGAGCGCCCCGACATTGGCCGTGATCAAGACCATTGGCCTGGCGCGATCGTCGAAATCGAGGCGCGCGACGTTGAATGCGGATAGCGCGACGAAGGTGCCGACGCCTAGGAAGGTGATCCGGTTGGGCGTCATCGACAGCAAGACGGCGTCGCTGAGGCTCAGGCCGCCACTGACCATGGCATGGAGATAGGAAAACGCCCCTTCCAGCGTCGATGATCGAAAAAAGACCCAGCCGATCATGACGAGCAAGAGGGTCGCTGCCCAGCCCGGCAGGCCGGACGGACGCCACCGCCACTGGTGCGAGAGGACACGTTCGATCACGAGCAGCAGGCCGTGCCAAAGGCCCCAGACGAGAAAGGTCACTGAGGCGCCGTGCCACAGGCCGCACAAGGCGAAGACGAGCGTCAGATTGAGGTAGGTTCGCAGCGGGCCGGCCCGGTTGCCTCCAAGCGGGATGTACAGATAGTCGCGGAACCAGCGTGACAGCGTCATGTGCCAGCGACGCCAGAACTCGGTGATGTTCTGCGAGCGATAAGGCTGGTCGAAATTTTGCGGGAAATGGAATCCCAGAGCGCGGCCGAGTCCGATCGCCATCGTCGAATAACCGGAAAAGTCGAAGAAGATCTGGAGCGTATACGCGCCGATCCCGAGCCAGGCATCGGCGGCTGAGAGGGCAGCCACCGGCAGTGCGAAAATTCGGTCTGCGACGACGCCGGCACTGTCGGCGATGATGATCTTGCACCCCAGCCCCAAACAGAACAGCACGACACCGGTATGGATGTCGGCGAGGGTGCTCCGCCGGTGCCGGATCGATTGATGCACTTCGGCGTACCGCACGATCGGCCCGGCGATCAGCTGCGGGAACAGGGTATGATACATGCCGAAATCGATGATGTTCTGTGTCGGCCGCACATCCGCCCGATAGGCATCGACGATGTAGGAGATGCCCTGGAAGGTGAAGAAAGAGATGCCGGCCGGCAGCAGGATGCCTGTCGAAGGGATGCCGAGGCCGTCGAAGAATGCGGATACGGATCCGGGCATAGATTCATGCAGGAATACCCAGTATTTATAGTAGATCAGCGGCAGCAGATTGAGGCCGACTCCCACGGAGAGAAGCGTGAGCCGCCGCCGTTCATTGTGCATGCGCACGATCCCAACAGCCAAGACCTGGTTGAGGACGACGGATGCGATGAGAATCCAGCACAGATTACCTGCATCAGACCAGTAGAAGATCAGGCTGGCGAGAAGCAATACGACGTTGCGCAGGCGATACGGCGTGGCGAAATAAATTGTGAAGAACAGCGGCAGGAAGAAGAAAAGAAAAACGGGCGAACCAAACGACATGCTTTTGCGTCCTGATCAGGCAGCGTCAGGGGTGCTGGGTTGGGTCGATGTCCGCATTGCCGTCATCCTGCCTTCCTCCATGCCGAGTACCAAACCAAACCTTGCGATACGTCACAGGGCGGAAAGCGGCTCTGGGTGTCCTCTTCGGTGACAGCATCTTGTCGGTGCGCAGACTCGATCGCGAATCCCGCGGAGAGCCAGCCCGATCGCCAATGATCTGAAATGCTCCTCGAAGGCAAGATGATGAGCGGCGCAATGGAGGCCTCGCAAGCCATCGGTGATTGCGCGGCTTCCAGGGGAGGATGCGCGGGCTGGCTCGATGCGGTGGCCAGAGCAGGTGACCGGATCGAAAACGGTGCTTGCCATATCGGCCTGCGAGCCGTTAGCGGTGCTGCGAATAAGAGCTCATCCTTCTCACCCGCGGAAACACTCGATGCCGGCCGTCTCGCGCCCTTGGGCCCGCCTGTTGCTGATCGACATCGTTCTGCTCGTGTCCATGGGGCTGGTTGGCCTGGGGTTGGCGACGAGTGATGTTCTCGTCCCGACCGGTTGGTCGGCAGCGACAGTGAGATCGCTGGAACTTGTTGTGGGCGTCAGTGTGGCGGCCACTCTGATGGCGATGCGCCTTCAGAGGCATGCGGGTCTGAACCAGGACGTGTTCATCGCCGCGGGCTTGCTGTTCCTGTGTGGCGGTGTGTTCGGGCCGGCAGCCGGCGCAGCGGTAGCCTTGCTGGTCGTCGCCGCGTTGGTCTGTGGCACGGCGCTTCTGGAGGGCTGCCATCCGGATGCGCCGGTTTCTCCCGTCGCAGTGCGGCTGAGCCTGGGACTGGCGGTCGCAACGATCATTCTGACACTGCTCAGCCCGATCCGCGTCAACTTTCCGCTGGTTCATCTCGCTGTTCTGGCGCTGCTGGCCACGCCGTTGCTGCGGTCTGACGTAAGGGCACGATTGAGTGCCGATCGCCTGGCTTTGTCTCAGCCGGGACCACCGCTGGCGAGGGGGCCCCTCATCTGGCGAATGATGGCCGTAGCGCTGCTCGTGTTCTTCATGCTGCATGCCGCTTTACCTGAGCGCTATCACGACGCGCTGGCGGTGCATCTCTACGTCGCCTCTTATATCGCGGCGCATGGAGAATGGGCTTACGATCCGGGGCTGTTCGTGTTCGCGGTCATTCCGCTCGCCGCGGATTTCCTTTATGCGCACGTCTATCTCTTCGCGGGCGAGCCTGCGGTCAAACTGCTGAACTACGTCACGTTCCTGGTCATCGCGGCGCTGATAGGCGGCTCGGTCACCCGGCGTTACGGCAAGCCATCCGGACTGATCGCCGCTCTGCTTTATGCGTCGATGCCGCTGACGCTCGTCGAGACGGCATCCAGCTTCATCGAGAATCCGCTGACGATGTGGATCACGGCCGCTGCCGTGATCCTGTTCGAGCGGGGCCGTGGCGTCAGCCTGTGCGAGATCGCTGCGATCCTGTTGCTGCTGGCGGCGGCGACGCTCACCAAGGTCCATGGGGCGATTGCGTCGGTCATGCTGGGGTCGCTCGCCGTCGGCTTCTATCTCTCGACCCGCCGGCGGCCCGCCGAATTGGCCAGGCTCGCGGTCTGCCTCGTCGTGATGGGCTCAGTGGCCCTGTCGTCCTACGCCTACGCCTATTGGATCACCGGGAACCCGGTGTTCCCCTTCTTCAACAACGTTTTCAAATCGCCGCTCTACCCGCCGGTCCAGTTCGTGGACGGACGCTGGATTGGTCGCTTCAACCTGGAGCTGCTCTACCAGGCGACGTTCCACTCGGATCGATTCCTGGAAGCTTACAATGGCGCCATGGGTTTCAGTCTTGCGGCGTTCCTGCCAGCGGCGCTGGCCGTCGTCGTCGTCGGCCCCCAGGGGCTTCGTCTGCTCGCTCTCGTCTTCGCGGGCTTCATCTTCGCGATCGGGTCGAGCACCCAGTATCTGCGCTATTTCTATCCGACGCTGCCAATCGCGTTTTTCTTCATCGGCCTGCTGGCGTCATGGTATCTAGCAGATCGTCGGAGGGCTGTGATCTTCAGCCTTGCCGCATTCGTTGTGATCGGGCTGAACGTCTACAAGCTCAACGCGGGCGGCTGGATCATGGCGAATTATGACTTCAGCATGATTTTCGACGGACAGAAGGCGAGACGATACGAGCAGGCTTTCGTCCCGGAGAAGTCACTCTTCAGGATCGTCAATCAGCTGCAGGGGCGCAGCGCGCGCGTATTGCTGAGCGGCGTGAGCTCGGCCGCTCCTCTCGAAGGCACCGCGCTCTACACATCGTGGTACAGCGAGGACTTCTCCAGATACGGCGCTGCGGCCAAATCGGGCGCCGATGTGGAGGCCTATCTTCGCAGGGTGAAGCCGACCTACATTGTCCATCGCTCGCCGCCCGAACCGAGCTACCCGTTCCATGCCTTGCTGGATGCCGAGGTCGCTCGGCTGGGCCGCAAAATTGCTACCATCGGCTCCGTCACACTGTATGAGACTGTTGTTCCTTGACGCTCGATGGACCTGGGTTCATCAACGCGCCGCGCTCAAGCATCTCCTGATAAGGTCGTCTGTATAATGGGTCTTGCCGATCTTCTGCGCGAGCCGGCCTTGGCCGGTGTCGATGTCGACGGAATAGAGCGCATGCAGGTGCATCGTGCGATCATCGACCGTAAGCCGATGATCCGCGAGGTTTTCACCGAGATCCACCGGCTAATGCTCTCGCTGGAAGCGAAGTATCTGCCTACCACGGGCGTTCGCCTCGAGATTGGTGCGGGCGCCTGGCCAATTCGCGAAAGCGATCCGGATGTGCTTGCGACCGATGTCGTGCCCGCTCCTCATCTCGATCGGGTCGTCGATGCTCAGGCGTTGGATTTTCCCGACGGAAGTGTCAGGACGATTTTCGGCCAGCATTGCTTCCATCACCTGCCCGATCCCGAGGCTTTTTTTTCCGAACTTTCGCGAGTCTGTCCGCCCGGCGGCGGCACCGTTTTGGTTGAGCCCTATTGGAGCCCTGTCGCGACCATCCTCTTCAAGCGGCTGTTCGCCAGCGAGGACTATGACAAGACGGCACAGGGCTGGACGACGAGCGGCAGCGGCGCGATGAGCGGCGCCAATCAGGCGTTGAGCTACATCGTCTTCGAGCGAGACCGGGCGCGTTTCGAGCGCCTTTTCCCTCAACTCGAAATCGTGCATCTGGCGCCGGTCGCGAACCATCTTCGTTATCTGCTGTCGGGGGGGCTCAATTTTCGCCAACTCGTGCCTGATGCCTTCACCACGCCGTTGAAAGGGTTGGAAACTCTTCTGGGTCCTCTCAATCGCGCCCTGGCGCTGCATCACGTCATCGTCCTACGCAAGCGCTAGGCGGACGCATGAGAGCCGCCACACTTTATGTCCTTGTTCAGCTGATCGCCTACGGGCTGGATATCGGGACCTTCGCCTTGCTTGTGGAGCGCCTCGGGACGGCGCCGCTCCCTGCGAACATTTGCGCGAAGGGGGTTGCGGGGTGCTTCGCCTTCTGCACGCACCGTTACGTCACCTTCGGCGGAGCCGCCGAAGCGGGAGTGGGGGGGCAGGCGCTGCGATACGTCCTGCTGCTGGCCGCGAACAGCTTGGCATCCTCGGCGCTTCTGGTCTTGTTTCTGCACGCGATGACATCGCTGGTCGTGGCCAAGATTGCGGCCGACGTGATTCTGATCGCTGTCAGTTTCTCCCTGTCGAAATGGGTCGTCTTCCGAAGTGCCCAGCCGAGGCGGGAGAACTGAGCGCGTGAAGCCCGTCAGAACAGTCGCGGTCACCGGCGCCAGCGGCTATATCGGTGAGGCGGTGTGCCGTGCTCTGGTACGGCGCGGGCTGCTTGTTCTGGCCCTGTCGCGTCGCGAAACCACGGTCCCCGGTGTTCGGTTCGTCGCTTATGATTTGCGCGGCGAGCTCGCGCCCGGGCTGCTGGCCGGCGTGGATGTCGTTATCCACGCCGCGACCGAAACATCGCGCGGCGCCGAACCTGATATCGACGCCGAAATCGCAGCGCTTCGCCGTCTGGCTGCAGCTGCGGACGAAGCATCCGCCCGGTTGGTTTTCGTCTCCAGCCAGACGGCCAGGCTGGATGCTCCCACGGGATACGGTCGCCTGAAGGCTCTGGCCGAGCAGTTCGTGCTGGAGCGGAACGGAGCCGTCGTCAGACCGGGCCAGGTCTATGGCGGCCCGCCGAAGGCGCTATGGGGCACGCTGGTCGCTATCGCCCGCCGCGCTCCGGCGATCCCCAGCTTCAGGCGGGAGCCCGGGGTCCAGCCTATTCATGTCGATGATCTCGCGGAGGCTCTGGCGGTATTGGTCTGCCGAGAGCGGCCGGAACCGCGCATCTACGCGGTAGCGGATCCGCGGCCTATTGCTTTCTCCAGTTTCATCCAAGGCGTAGCCAAGGTCCGCTTCGGACGCCGCCTTCCGAGGTTGCCCATCCCTCTGGCGCCGCTTTTGTGGTCTCTGCGATGCGTTGGAAAGTTGGGCGTTCGGCCAACCTTTCTGAGGCGGCTCGAGTCCCTGAACGAGCTCCCGCGGCTCGATAGCGCTGCCGACATGGCAGACTTGGTTCCGCACTATCGACGCTTTCCAGAAGGGGCAGGACAGAGGGCGGGCTGCGACAGGAACCTGCTCCGGGAGGCCGCGATTCTGCTTCGCTACGCGACAGGCAAGAAACCCGATAACTTGCTTCTCCGCAGTTACGTGCGCTCGCTTCCGTCGGTCGACGGTAGCGGTTCCCTCAAGCTTTCCCGCCTGACGCGCTTGATCCCCGCGAGCCTTGCGCTGTTCGATCAGCCAAGCGCGCGTCGCCGCGCCGGCCGGGGTGATGCTCTTTCACGCCGGATCGATCTCGCTTTGCTGCTCAGCGAAAGCTCGCCGATGCAAGCTGACGCTTATCTGCTGTCGGCGGATGGAAAAACGCGCGCGGCTCAGTTCGCGCAACTGGCGTTGTCGCTCCCGTTCGAGGGGGTAAGCCGCGTCCTCGACGCAGTCGCGGGGCGCTGGCTCGACCGTTTGAGGCCCCGCGCGATCGGGGAGTCGCGTCATGGTGTATGACGTCGTGATCATCGGCACAGGCCCAGCAGGCGTGTCGACGGCTTGGCCGCTGGTCCAGGCGGGCCGATCGGTGCTATTGGTCGATGCGTCCGAGGGAACGGTCCAGGCTCCGCCTGAGGGGGAGTATTTCGACCTGCGCCGACACGACCGCCATCAGCGGGAGTGGATGTTCGGCGGAGATCTGAGCTCATGGGTCGATGGAGCCGCGACTTCCCCCAAGCTGCGTGTCCCGACACTGCGGCCAACCTTCGCGGGTTTCGCTGCGGCCAACAAGATCGAAACGGAGAATTTCGCTGCGGTCGGCTCTCTGGCGAGCGGCGGATTGTCGAACGCCTGGGGCTGCGGCGTCGCCCGGTATGATCGCGATGAGATGGCTGCGTTTCCGTTTCCGCATCGCGAGCTGGACGAATCTTTCGCTGCCGTGAGTAGACGCATCGGTCTCTCTGGTCGCGCCGACGACGACCTCAGCGGCTATTTTGGCTTGGACGAATGGGCGGAGCCGGCGCCGGCTTTGGAACACAACGCGCAGGAACTGATGCGGGGCTACGAGGGGCTGCGTTCGGACAAGACGCAGCACGTTCTGCGTCTGGGGCGGGCGCGTATGGCTCTTATCTCATCCGATCGGGGGGATCGACGTGCTTGCGATCGATCCGGGCTCTGCCTCTGGGGCTGTGCGCGTCGCGCGCTCTATTCCTCATCCCAGGAACAGCCCAGCCTGATGCGCGCAGGCGCCGGATATCGAACTGGTTTCGTAGCCAACCATGCCGAAAAGATCCCGATGGGGTGGCGTATCCACGGCTTCGAAAGGAAAAGCGGCGCGCTGGCAAGTATCGAGGCCCGCCGTTTGGTCCTCGCCGCCGGTACATTGGCCACGACTGCGATCGCTTGGCGCACGCTAAGTTACATTGAGAGGCCGCGGCGAGTCTTGTCAAATCCGACCGCTGCGTTTTTGCTCCTGCGAATGGGTATGCCGGGTCGGGCGCCCGTTGCCGGGCCGGCGTTCGCGCAACTGTCATTCTCGCATCGACCAGCGTCAGGGCGTCTCTCCCACGGCGCCCTGTTCTCGGCGCAGCATTTGCCAGCCTTCGAGTTCATAAAGCACATTCCCGCATCGCGCTCTGTTGCGCGGTCAATTTGGAGGGTGCTGAATACATCGACGCTCGTAGGCAACGTCTTCCTTCCGGCGAGCCTGACGCGACACAGCGCCGAATTGACACGGGGCGGCGTGCTCCGCATCACCGGACGTGCTGCCGCAGAACTGCCGGAGGCAATTGCCGATATAGGCAGGGACTGGCGCAAGGCGGCCAGACGCATGGGATTTATCGTCATGCCCGGCAGCTTTTTAGTGGGGCAGTTAGGTTCGGACATTCACTACGCCGGGACGTTGCCGATGCGTCGTAATCCTGAGCCTGGCACGACATCAGCCTTCGGGGAGATCAGCGGACTACCCGGCATGTTCGTTGCGGACGCGGCAACGTTTCCAGAATTGTCCGCCAAGCCACATACGCTGACGATGATGGCTATGGCTGATCGGCTAGGCCGGTACCTGTCAAACCCGTCTTCCAGTGATATCGGCTAGCCGGTCGTCTGCAACACGCTCGCCGGGCTTTTGACCCGTCTGCAAAACCTTTCTATAGAGGCCACCATTGGTGGCATCGCGCCACAGACAAGGTTCTTCATGAAAAAGGCGTTGATTACCGGCGTGACCGGACAGGACGGCGCATATCTTGCGCAGTTCCTTCTGAGCAAGGGATATGCGGTTCACGGGATGGTTCGCCGGTCTAGCACAGCCGACGTCAACGATGTCAGGCTGCGATGGCTCGGCATCGACAAGCAGGTACGGCTCCATGACGGGAACCTGTCGGACCTGTCGAGCATCATCCGCATTCTGCGCGAGGTGGAGCCCGACGAGGTCTACAATCTGGCCGCGCAATCTTTCGTCAAATCGTCCTGGCAGCAGCCTCTCTTGACCGGAAACATCACTGGGCTGGGAGTCGTCAACGTACTTGAGGCCATCCGGCTGACCTGTCCGGCCGCCCGCTTCTATCAAGCGTCCTCCTCGGAGATGTACGGGCTGATCCAGGAGCCCGTGCAGACCGAGACGACACCCTTCTACCCGCGCTCGCCCTACGCGGTGGCCAAGCTCTTCGGCCACTGGATGACGGTGAACTACCGGGAAAGCTTCGGGCTGCACGCATCGAGCGGCATTCTGTTCAATCATGAATCGCCGTTGCGCGGCATCGAGTTCGTGACGCGAAAGGTGACGGACGGTGTGGCCCGCATCAAGCTCGGTCTGTCTTCTGAACTGCGCCTCGGCAACATCGATGCAAAGCGTGACTGGGGCCATGCGCGCGACTACGTCCGGGCGATGTGGCTGATGCTTCAGCAGGACACACCCGACGATTACGTCGTCGCGACCGGCCGGACGGTGACGGTGCGCGATATGTGCCAGATCGCATTTTCCCATCTCGATCTGGATATCGACAGGCACCTGATGATCGATCCGGACCTGTTCCGGCCGGCCGAGGTTGAGATCCTCCTCGGTGACGCGTCCAAGGCAAAGGCGAAGCTCGGCTGGGAAGCGACCACGCCGCTGGAGGCGATGATCCAGGAAATGGTCGAGGCCGATCTGGCCCGCCTGCGCGCCCAGGGCGCCACCCGGCAGTGACGGCATCCGCGTCCCGTATCCTGGTGACCGGAGCTGGCGGGTTCGTCGGCTCGCTGTTGGTGCGGCAACTCGCGGCGAAACTCCCTGCGGGATCTACCTTGTTCGCCGCGGGACATGAGGGCGATGGCGGCGCGATCGTGCCGCTGGCCCTGGACGTGACCGATGCCAAAGCCGTGGAGGATACGCTCCGGTCGGTCGCGCCGAGCTGCGTCATGCATCTGGCTGCTGTCTCGAGCTTCCATCTCGCTAGGCAGAACCCGCGCCGCGCCTGGGACGTCAATCTGTACGGGACGCTGAACCTGGCCGACGCGCTGCTGAAGCACGCTTCGGATGCCATCCTCGTTTTCGCGGGCACGTCGGAAGCCTATGGAGAGGCCTTCAATCAGTCGGCTTTGCCCCTCGATGAGCGTGCGCCGTTGCTGCCTCGCAATCTTTATGCTGCGACCAAGGCCGCCGCCGACCTTGCGCTAGGCCAGATGGCCTACGATGGTTTGAAGACGGTTCGGTTCCGGCCGTTCAATCACACGGGCCCGGGCCAGGGCGCCGATTTCGTCGTGCCCGCTTTTGCCGCGCAGATCGCCAGGATCGAGGCTGGAATGGCGCCGCCTGTGATCGACGTCGGAAACCTCGACGCCCAACGCGACTTTCTGGACGTGCGCGACGTGATCGCCGCTTATGAAGCGGTGCTTCTCGGGGGCGCCTGCGCGTCCGGTGCTGTCTTCAATGTCAGTTCTGGCCAGCCACGCCGCATAGGTGATGTGCTTGATGACCTTCTCGCGCTGTCGAACCTCGCGATCGAGGTGAGGGTCGATCCCGCTCGCCTGCGTCCCAACGAAGTGCCGGTCGTTTCCGGTAGCAGCGCCCTCGCCAGGGAGGTTCTGGGCTGGGAACCGAAGATCGCTTGGCACAGGACGCTCGCCGATGTGCTGGACGGATTTCGTGGACAAATGGCCTCGGAACGGTCCTGAGTGCCACATTGAAATGGCGGGGCGTTTTGCTCTCTACCTGCCTCATGATATCGCGTCGTGCCGTTTTGGACATCGTAATGCTCGACCGCTCCCCGCTTCCGCTCGTCATCCTCATGCCGGTCTTCGAGGACCGGGCGAGTGCGCGGCAACTGATCGCCGATCTCTCTACCACCTGCCCCGTAAAGCCGTTTATTGTCGCGGTTGAGGATGGTTCGCTCAACGATGTCATGGGGGCCGCCGACATCGCCGCCGCCGGGCTCGAGGGCGAGGTGGTGCACCTCGCGCGCAATATGGGCCATCAGCGCGCTATTGCGGCAGGCATCGCCCACGTGGCCACCACGCTCCATCCGGAGATGTTGGTGGTGATGGACTCCGATGGCGAGGACGTTCCGGCCGCGGTGCCCGAGCTTCTCGCTGCACTCGCGGACCCGAAGGTCGACGTCGTCGTTGCAAAGCGCCGGCAGCGCTCGGAGAGCCTGCAGTTTCGTGCGTTCTATGCGGTCTACCGTCGCCTGTTCAAATTCCTGACTGGGCGTGGAATCCGCTTTGGAAACTTCATGGCGATGACGGGAAAGGCCGCCAGCCGGATGGCCGCGATGCAGGAAACCTGGGTTCATTTCCCTGCGGCCGTCATGGTCTCGCGGCTGCGCATGCGCCCTGTCCCCACGGATCGCGGAAAGCGCTACTTCGGCGTTTCGCGGATGAATTTCGTCTCGCTCGCCTTGCACGGCATGCGCTCGATCATGGTGTTCGCCGAGGACGTGCTGGTGCGCGTCGGCGTGCTGTGTGTCGCGATGATCGTGATGGCGTCCTTGCTGCTGGGCGTGGCGACCCTGCTGAAACTGATAGGCTGGGCCACGCCGGGCTGGTTCTCGACGGCCTTTGGGATTCTCGTCATTATCCTGCTCCAGGCCGGTATCCTGAGCTTCGTGACGTTGATGGTCTCAGGAATCGTCAAGGGGGCGGCACCTCTCAGGCGTGCTGACCTCGATCTCATAATCGAGCGCGTTGAGCCGACTGCCCCTGTCGGTGGGGCGTGACTGCGTCATCGGCGGATGGTCGAGCCAGCGGCGCGCGCACGATCGCGCTTTTCGTCGTGAATGGGCTTGCGGCGACAGGCGTGCATTACGCTACGCTCCTGTTGCTGCTCGAGGTGGCGAGGGTGCCTTCCGCCGGCCTGGCGAATGGCCTCGCCAGCATCGTTGGCATCACGGCCTCTTATCTCGGTAACCGGCTGGTGGTTTTCCCATCCACCGCTTCGGCAAAGGCGACGCTGCTACGCTTCCTGACCCTCTACGCTGCGCTCGCCGTCTTCTACGCCGGCTTCCTGGCGATGTGGAGCGACAGGCTTGGGCTTCCCTATGGCTGGGGCTTCATCCTGTCGACGGGTATCGCGGCGGCCATGAGTTATCTGGGCAATCGCTATTTCGTCTTCGCCGGCCCTGCGAACGCTCCCGGAACGCAGGCGTAGTTCGCAGGTGCCGAGTTGCGGAACGGGTCCGTCAGGTCGTCGGTATAGACGCCCATGATCTTGCGATGCTTCGGTAGGAACGTCGTCCGGTAGAACCGCGTCACCTCCGCAATGAGACGGCCGCGCTCGGTCAGCTCGACGCATCCCCCGTGGATGGTGATCGTGCCGGATTCCAGCTGTTCGGTCAGACGGATGTCGACCAGCCGGTGTTCCTTCATATACTCGTTGACGAAGATGCCCGGGAAGGCGTCTTCCCGGATCGCGCCGCCGCGCTGGGCGAGCTTCTCCAGGATGTACATCGACAGCGAGCGGTCGATGACGGTCGGCACGCTGATGGCATACCCGCCTGCAAGCGACAGCCCGAGCACGACGCACAGCGTTGTCTCCAAGCCGTTCAACGGCAGTTTGCGGCGAAGCAGAATGACGAGCCCCAGAAAGATCGCGCCGGTCAAGAGTGCATCCATCACGGTCGAGTAGAGAACGACGCCGACCGGGAAGAACCGGAAGTGGATGCCGTTCAGCAGTAGGAAGGCCGCGAGGTAGGCGCCTACCAGGGCGAGAGCCGCGAATGCCTTTTGCATAGCCTGTCCTATCCCGGTCACCGGGGTTGCGACGGTGTCGAGCGCCTCTTAGGGCAAGCCTTCGGATGTGAAAACCAGGTGCCAATGATCAGGCGGCCTCTCCCGGTCCGGGCGAGTGAAGCCAATGATTTCGGTCCGAAAGATTGACTTTTACGAAGCACTCATCGCACTAGCCGCTCAAAGGTCGCCCATGCGTGAACGCACCTTGGGCGAAGCGAGGGCAGTTCGACCGATGTACCATACGACCAAGCGCGTGCTCGTGACAGGCGGCGCCGGATTCCTCGGCTCGTATCTCTGTGAAAGGCTTCTGGAGGCCGGCCAGGAGGTGATCTGTCTCGACAATTTCTTCACGGGCAGCAGGAAGAACGTCGCGCATCTGCTGGACGACAAGCGTTTCGAATTGATGCGCCATGACGTCACCGTGCCGCTCTATATCGAGTGCGACGAGATCTACAATCTCGCCTGCCCGGCCTCGCCGATCCACTACCAGTTCGACCCGGTGCAGACCACGAAGACCAGTGTGCACGGCGCCATCAACATGCTCGGCCTTGCCCGCCGGGTGAAGGCCAAGATATTCCAGGCCTCCACCTCTGAAGTATATGGCGATCCAACCGTTCACCCGCAGCCGGAAGAATATTGGGGCAACGTCAATCCGATTGGCTACCGCTCCTGCTACGACGAGGGCAAGCGCTGCGCGGAGACGCTCTTCTTCGACTACCATCGCCAGCATCAGATGCGAATCAAGGTGGTGCGCATTTTCAACACCTACGGCCCGCGCATGCACCCCAACGACGGGCGTGTCGTCTCGAACTTCATCGTTCAGGCCCTGCGGGGGGAGGACATCGCCGTCTACGGTGAAGGAAGCCAGACCCGCTCCTTCTGCTATGTCGACGACCTCATCGATGGGTTTGTCAAGATGATGGATTCCGCCGACGACATCACGGGACCGATCAATCTCGGTAACCCCGGCGAGTTCACTATTCGCGAGCTGGCGGAATTGGTGATCGAGCTGACAGGCTCGAGTTCCCGGATCGTGACAAAACCGCTTCCGCAGGATGACCCCAAGCAGCGCCGGCCCGACATCACCAAGGCTCGGCAAGTCCTGGATTGGCAGCCGCAGGTTCCTCTGCGCCAGGGGTTGATCAAGGCTATCGCCTATTTCGATAATCTCCTGAAGCAGGGCTGACCTCTATTGCGGTTTCAGCTCCGCTTTGCCGAGTTGATGCCACTGGCCGGGCTTGCCCCGTTCGGCGCGCTCCCGAGTTGAGGACTCATGAACGTCTACATCCGCCAATTCGTGATCGAGCTGCGGCGCAATGGGCTTTGGTTCGCGTTCAAAAAGGCGCTCGCCTTCTTATATCTGCGGGCTCTCGCGCGGCCGCCGAAGTTCGGCCTCCTGACGCATGACCCGCTGATCTCGGTCATCGTGGTCTCGTATAATTCGCAAGAAGATCTGCCGGCCTGTCTTTCATCCATCAAGCAGCAGAGTTATCCGAAGCTCGAGATCATCGTCGTCGAAAATGGGACGAGCGACACCAGAGGCCTGGTCGAGTCGATCGTTCCCGAAGCAAGATGGCTGCGTGCGCCGGGAAATGTCGGGTTCGCGGCTGGCAACAACGTCGGTTTGGAGGCTTCGCGCGGCGAGCTCATCGCTCTTGTAAACCCCGACGCCCGGCTTGATGACGAGTGTCTGTTCGAATTGCTCTGCGCCTTCAGGTTGGACGGCAACGTTGCGGTCGCAGCTCCGAAGACGCGTTTCTGGACACGTTTCGTCGATGTCCATCTGGAGAGCGACGCTGCATTCTCGATCTCCAGCGCGGAACTTGAGAGCCAGCTCAACTACAAGAAGCTCTTCATTCGCCAGGGCCGTGTCGATGGAGCCTCGATCGAGTCGCGGGTCGAAGACCGTCGCGATGGCGTTGCCAAGCATGCCGTCGTCCTGCGGCTTCCGATGGACGAATCCTGTGTGACTCTCAGGGCGATCGGTTCGAGCGCAATCAAGACGTTCACAACGGCAGTGGGCGCCTCGGTTCATCAGCCTAGTGAAGGGGGTATACCACTCGTGCTGTGCCTGCGGTCGCAGGATCATCCGGGCGCCGGGTGGGTCATCAACAACGCGGGCACCGGATTGCGCCGAGAAGGGCCATTCGATATCGGCTTCGGCGAAGAGGATGATTTTCGGTACGATACACGCGGCAAGGTCGCGGCTTTTTGCGGATGCGTCGCCCTCATACGCCGTGCCGCACTGGTCGGCCGTCCGATTTTCAGGCCGGAATTCTTCGCATATTACGAGGATTCAGAGCTCTCGCACCACTGCAGCTCTCTCGGCTATCGGGTGCATTATAGCCCTCGCGCGATCGCGTATCACAAGCATTCGGTCAGTTCGTCCGAGGGCTCTCCGCTCTGGACCACCTTGGTCCAGCGCTCGCGCCTGATCTACGAATTTTATCGCGGCACGAAAGGAGCGAAGGAACAGCTCGCCTCCTTTCTCGGAAAAACCGACCGATACAGTGCTGTCCCTTCCGGGCTTGCCGAGACGCTTAAGACTTACGATGCGATGATCGGCCAGCATGAGGCGGGAGGCCGGACGATAGGACTGTACAACTCGTACTGGAATACGATGGGGGGCGGTGAGGCTCATGCGCTCGGCTTGACGCTCGCCACCGCCAGGCCGGAGGACGAGATCTTCCTGATCTCCGAATCGGATTTCGATATCGACGAACTCGGCCGTCGCTTCGGCTACGACCTCGAACGGTGTCGGAAGCTCGTCATCTCCACCATGACGCGGGAGTTCACCGCGCGGTTCGACATCTTCGTCAACTCCACCTTTCGCTCGAATCTCGGCTCACTGGCGAAGCAATCCTTCTACATCGTCAGCTTTCCGCACCAGGAAATCAGGAAGGCGATGCTGAAGGACTACGTCTTCCTGCATAACTCCCGCTTTACGCAGAGCTGGGCCGAACGCTTATGGGGCCCGAACCGCGGCTTGGTCGTCTGCCCGACCTTTTCGGTCGCGGTTCCCGCGCCCTCCGTCTATGCGAAGAAGGAGAAACTAGCTCTGTCGATCGGTCGGATCACCAATCGAGGGCATGGCAAGAACCAGCACAGCATCATCGAGGCCTTCCGCGCGACGGCGGGGGACCCGGACTATGCCGACTGGCGGCTATGCCTCGTCGGCGGCTTCGATCACCGCGATGCGCGCGATGCAACCTATCTGGCGCGGATCACGCAGATGGCCGAAGGCGATCCCCGGATCGAGCTCTTGCCGAACTGCCCGCGGGCGATGGTCAACGACCTGCTCGCCAATTCCGCCATCTATATCCATGCGGCCGGGCTCGGCCAACCCGAAGACAAGCCCGAATACCACGAGCATTTCGGGATCGCGCCGCTGGAGGCCTGCCTGTTCGGCGCCTGGCCCGTCGTCTACGCCAAGGGCGGGCCGGCTGATCTGGTCAAGGATCTCGCGGCCGGCGACACCTATCGTGACTTTGATGAGTTCGTGGTCGTGCTTCGCAGCGCAATGCAGAAAGCGGCCGCAATCAACCACGAGGCTGTGGCTGCGTCGGCCCGTGCGTTCCGCGCCGGGAACGACACGCGTTTCCAGAGCTACCTCGCCGAAACGGCGAAACGCACATGATGGCCGCTCCAAAGGCAGCACCCGGTGGACTGCGCGCAGGCTTCGACGCGCTTTGGACCGGGCTCGTGAGTGCAGCCCTCGTCATTGGGTTATACTTCCAGGGGCTGCTTTTCTCGCTCGGCTCGTTTTGGCGCGACCCGTTCGATGGACGCCTGATACTCTGGATTCTCGAACATGGACGCCAGAAGCTGCTGCGGGTAGAGGTCGCGAGCTATTTCCAGTCGATCCAGTTTTTTCCCTATAAGAACTCGCTCGCCTTCTCGGACTCGCTGATCGGCATGGCGCCAATCTATACGCTGTGGCGCATCGGCGTCAGCGAGATCGTCGCGCTCAATCTGACCCTGATAACGGTCTTGGCCATTGCCGCCGTGCTGGTGGATCGTCAGCTGAAGGCGCTGGATCTCGCGCCGCTGGCGCGGGTGCTGGCGACGGTCGTGGCGCTCTCGAGCTTCCCGATGTTCGCGGTTATGGGGCATTTCCAGCTCTTCGGCCTGCTTTTCGCCCCGGTCGTCATGCTCCTGATCGCTCGCATCCTGCTCTTGGACGAGCGTGGGCTCTACCCCGAATTGTTCCTAACCACCGGGTTCGGCACGGCGATCGCCATGTACTTGCCCTTCATGCTGGCGTTCCTGCTCCTGCCGCTGGGAGCCATCTATTGGCGGCGCCTGCTCGCGCTGCCAAAGGCCATCACCCGCAAAGACGTGGCCGCCGCCGGCCTGTTCGGGCTCGCAATGGCAATACTCATGGTCCCCTATGTCAGGCTGCAGAAGGGCTTCGCGCCGATCCCGCTGCCGGAAGTCCAGTTCTACGCGGCCCGGCTGTCGTCTTTCTTCCTGCTGACGCCCGTAAACTTCCTTTATCCCAATCTCAGCCTGGAGCCGGGTGATTCGGAGCGCAGCTACTCGCCCGGCGCCGTCAGCATCATCTGCCTGCTGGCCGCCACGGTAATCGTCTTCCGGGCTCTCGCGCGAGCCGACGACGCGACGGCTCAGCGACGGTTGCGCCTCCTCGGCTTTGCTGGCCTGGTCTTCGTCATCGCCTGGGGCCTTTCGCTTGGACCCTATGTCGAGATCTTTGGCCATCGCATCATCAGCCCGGTCGGAGTTTTGCAGAAGCACATACCGGCCCTGCGCGTGATCCGTGCTCCTGGGCGCTTTTCGATCTTCTTCACGCTCCATTTCGCGTTGGTGTTCGCTATGGGTGTTTCCAACGCGTCGATTCGCGGGAAGATGTTGGCCCTGGCGCTGGTCTTCTGCGTGTTCCAGATTCCGCGGGCGGATCTGATCGCGAAGGAGGCCCGGATCCTGCGCGCCGACGCCTGTCTAAAAAAGCTTGGCAGCGGAGATGTAGCCAGCGTCGTGCCCCTGGCGAACGGCGGTCATCTCGACTGGATCAACGCGCGAATCGACCACATGCTTCTGATGCTGCCCTACAAGGCGCGTATCTTTGACGGCTATGGAAACCGCGACACGCCCGAACTTCAGCGCGTGACGCATATCGAGAGGTTGTTTCGAGGCGGCGAGCTGTCCGCTTCGGACTATCGCCGGAACCTGCTGGACTCGGGCGCGACGCACATCGTCATCCTGAATGACGCGGTATCCGACCAGGAGGCCGCGCGCTTCGATGCCGTCGCGCCTGCGACTTGCAGGACTCCCGCGGTTTCCGTGCACGCCCTGTCCCGCGCTCCCTGATGCATTCATTCCGCTGCCCACGCTGTCGATTGACGGTCACCCGAAGGGCGGTTATCACGCGGGAGGGGCAGTCTGGTAGTCTTGATGACGTATCGGCATCGCTATTGTCGGTTCGTGAACGAGCAACGTCGAACCGCAAAGCGTGCGGCTGTTAGACTATGGCGGTGAGGTTCTATTCTTGACAATAGCGAGAAAGTTTTCTGCTGCTTTCGCGCGTCACGTCGTCGAGAAGGTTGCGACCGCCACGATAGGGTCTCTGTTCGTTTCGGATGTTGGTCAACGCATCAGGCGCACGCTCTCGGCCAAGGTCACAGGCAACCCGGTCCCTGATGTTCGCGCAGCCGTCATCGCCCACGTCTATTACGTCGATTTGCTGAACGAAATTCTAGCGTGCCGCAAAAGTATCCCGGGCTCGGTCCCCCTGCACTTGACCGTCCCGACGGACCGGATCGACAGTGTCGCCAGTCGCGTCGCCGGGCTGGCGAATGTGCACCTCCACCCTTACGAGAATCGGGGACGCGACATCGCGCCTTTTATGGGCGTTTTGTCTTCCGGTGCGCTAGATGGGTACGATGCGGTTCTCAAGCTACATACGAAGCGCAGCCCGCATCTCATCGACGGCGAGACGCGCCGCAAACTGCTTTTCGCGATGCTCTGCGGTGAGCCCAGCGTGGCAACGAAGGTGCTGGCCGCGTTCGAAAACCCTGCGACGGGTATCGTTGGCTGGCGCTTCTGCTATCGAACAGGCCGGTCGTACTGGATGAAGAACGAAGCCCGCGTGTGCGCGATCGCGGCGCGAATGGGAGCCGACGGCGTCACGCGTCTCGGATTTTTCGAGGGTTCGATGTTCTGGTTTCGCCCGGCGGCTCTGGTCGCACTGCGCGAGCTCGACCTGACCTCCGAAGATTTCGAGCCGGAAGCCCGCCAACTCGACGGCACGCTTCACCATGCCATCGAGCGGTGCTTCACCATTGCAGCATGGGCGCGGGGTTACGTGGTCCGCGACCTGCGGGGGCGGGTGCTGCCGTAGCTCTCGCTTCGACGGCCGGCTTTTCGCGTCTTCAGAAACCGAAATCGTTCGCGACCTTGAGCAGATATTGCCCATAGTCGCCCTTCCTGAGAGTCTCCCCGAGCGCGGCGAGTTGCTTCGCCGAAATCCAGCCTTGTCTCGCGGCGATCTCTTCGGGGCAGGCGATGCGCAGGCCCTGTCGGCTCTCCAGCGTGCGCACGAACCCGCCGGCTTCCAGCAGGCTGTCGGGCGTTCCCGTGTCGAGCCAGGCGAAGCCGCGGCCCATGCATTCGACGGACAGCTCGCCGCGCTCGAGATAGACGCGGTTGACGTCGGTGATCTCGAACTCGCCGCGAGCGGAAGGCTTGAGGTTGGCGGCGATGTCGACGACCGTTTCGTCGTAGAAATACAGCCCCGTCACAGCCCAGCTCGATTTCGGCGCCTTGGGCTTCTCCTCGATCGAGATCGCCTTGCCGGTGGCGTCGAACTCCACCACGCCGTAACGCTCGGGATCGCGGACATGATAGGCGAACACGCTTGCGCCCTTGCCCCGCGCCGAGGCCGAGGCCATCATTTCCGGCAGGGTGTGGCCGTAGAACAGGTTGTCGCCGAGGATCAGCACCGAGGGCTGGCCGGCGACGAACTCGGCGCCGATGAGATAGGCTTGCGCCAGCCCACCCGGATGCGGCTGCTCGGCGTAGGAAAGACTCATGCCCCAGTTCGAGCCGTCGCCGAGCAGGCGCTTGAAGTTCGGCAGATCATGCGGGGTCGAGATGATCAGCACCTCGCGGATGCCGGCGAGCATCAGCGTCGAGAGCGGATAATAGATCATCGGCTTGTCGTAGACCGGCAGAAGCTGCTTCGACATCGCCAGCGTCATCGGGTGGAGCCGGGTGCCGGAGCCGCCCGCGAGGATGATGCCCTTCATCGTTTACCCCTGATCCTTGAGAAGCCGCTCGACGCAGGTCGCCAGTGAAGCACGCCACGCGGGAAGCACAACGCCGTGTCGCGCGGCGAGTTTGCTGCAGTTGAGCCGCGAATTGGTCGGACGTCGCGCCGGAGTCGGATAATCGGCCGTCGCAATGCGCTTGACCGCGACCGGCTTGCCGCCAAGGCGCTCGCGTTCAGCGAAGATCGCTTCGGCAACATCGGCCCATACGGCCTCGCCTGGGGCGCTCATATGGAAGACGCCCCGCAGCGTATCGTCCTGGGGGCGGGCAACAAGATTGCGCGCCACCGCGAAGATCGCATCGGCGATGTCGAGCGCGCTGGTCGGGCAGCCCTGCTGATCGGCGACGACGCCGACCTCGTCGCGCGTCTCGGCCAGGCGCAGCATGGTCTTCACGAAGTTCTTGCCGAAGGGGCTGTAGATCCAGGCCGTACGCAGAACGGCATGGTTCGCTGTCGCAGCGGCGACGGCCTGCTCACCGGCGAGCTTGCTCGCGCCATAGGCCGAGATCGGGCCGGTCACATCGTCCTCGCGATAGGGTCGATCGAGCGTCCCGTCGAAGACGTAGTCGGTCGAGAGCTGGATGACGGGAATGCCGAGGGCGGCGGCGGCGCGCGCCGCTTCGCCGGCCGCTCCCCCGTTGATGCGCATGGCGAGCTCAGGCTCGCTCTCGGCCTGATCCACGGCCGTATAGGCCGCTGCATTGACGATGACATCGGGCCTGGCCGAGCGCAGAGCCGGCGCGATCGTCCGGTGATCGGCGAGATCAAGCTCCGGGCGGCGCAGTGCGATGACCTCGACACCTGCCGGCACACGCTCCAGCATGGCGCGGACGACCTGGCCGGTCCAGCCGGTGACGGCGATGCGCAGGCCCATCATTCGAAAAAGCGCAGCATCTCAGCGAGGCGCGGATGCTTGCGGTCCTTGTCGGAGAGGGTGAGTTTGTCGGCCGGCAGGCGCCAGTCGATGCCCAGCGCCGGGTCGTCGAAGGCGAGGCCGTGGTCGTTTTCAGGCGCGTAGGGGGCGGTAACCTTGTAGAGCACCTCGGTATCCGGCTCGAGCGTGACGAAGCCATGCGCGAAACCGACCGGCACCAGGAGCTGCCTCCAGTTCTCGGCCGAGAGCTCAACCGCGACGTGCTTGCCGAATGTGGGCGAGGAGGCGCGGATGTCGACGGCCACGTCGAGGATGCGCCCGCGCGTCACCCTGACCAGCTTGTCCTGGGCGAAAGGCGGCGACTGGAAATGCAGACCGCGCAGCGTGCCGACCGGCGCCGAGAGCGACTGATTGTCTTGGACGAAATTGAGATCGAGCCCGGCCTCGGCGAACGCCTTGCGGCTCCAGGTTTCCGAGAAGAAGCCGCGATGATCGCCGAACTTCTTCGGCGTGATCATCTTGACGGCAGGGATCGCCATGTCCTCGACGCTCAGCATCGCTTCCGTCTCCCGCTCAGGCCGCGCCGAGGCGCTCGCCGCGATAGATGCCGGAACGGATATCGCCCCACCATTGCGGATTGGCCAGATACCATTCGACCGTGCGGCGCAAGCCCGTCTCGAAGGTCTCCTTCGGCGTCCAGCCGAGCTCGCGGCCGATCTTGCCGGCGTCGATCGCATAGCGGGCATCATGGCCCGGCCGGTCGGTGACATAGGAGATCAGGCGCTCGCGCGGTCCTTTTGGATCGGGTTTGAGCTCGTCGAGGATCGCGCAGATCGCCTTCACCACCTCGATATTGGCCTTCTCGTTATGGCCGCCGATATTATAGCTCTCGCCGAGCGTTCCGGTTGTGGCCACCGTCAGCAGGGCGTCGGCGTGATCGTCGACATAGAGCCAGTCACGGACGTTCTGGCCGTTGCCATAAACCGGCAGCGGCTTGCCCTCCAGCGCGTTGATGATCATCAGCGGGATCAGCTTCTCGGGGAAGTGATAGGGCCCGTAATTGTTCGAGCAGTTGGTCATCACCACCGGCAAGCCGTAGGTGTGGTGCCAGGCGCGCACGAGATGGTCGGAGGCCGCCTTGGAGGCGGAGTAAGGCGAGTTCGGCTGATAGGCGGTGTCTTCCCTGAAGAAGCCCTCGTCGCCCAGCGAGCCGAAGACCTCGTCGGTCGAGATATGGTGGAAGCGGAAGCGCGCCTTGCCGGACTCATCCAGGCCGCGGAAATGCCGCAGCGCCTCCTGCAGCAGGGTGAAGGTGCCGACGATATTGGTCTCGATAAAGGCGGCCGGCCCGTCGATCGAGCGATCGACATGGCTCTCAGCCGCGAGATGCATCACCACGTCGGGAGCGAAATCGGCGAAGATCGCCTTCATC
This sequence comes from Allobosea sp. UNC402CLCol, assembly GCF_000745475.1. GTDB lineage: Bacteria > Pseudomonadota > Alphaproteobacteria > Rhizobiales > Beijerinckiaceae > Allobosea > Allobosea spartocytisi. Next base: position 34,092 of record NZ_JQJJ01000013.1, on the reverse strand, counting down.
CGCTCAGCGTCGCCGATATCCGCCTGCTCGAAGCGATAGCGGTTGTTGCCCGCAACAGGCTCCAGCGAGGCCAGATTGCCGGCATAGGTCAGCTTATCGACCACGCAGACCTGATGTCCGGTCTCCTTGATCAGTTTCCGCACGACCGCCGAACCGATGAAGCCGGCGCCGCCCGTCACGAGAAATTTCAGAGACACGTTACAGAACTCCGAGACGAAAAGCCGTCCAATTTCAAGTCGATCCGGCAAGAAGCAGCCTCTTCAGGCAGTGTCAAGCCGCTTGCGGCTTTCGGTCGTCGCGCCGGGGCCGCAGGAAATATGTCGAGATACGTTCCATATGCTGGGTGATTCACACGCATCTTGGAGAGCGGAAGCGGGATCGCTGCCGCCGCTTCACGCTTTGACGATGTTGTCGCCGCCCAGCCCGGCTTTCGCACAGGCATTGCGGGTGTCGACGACGAGGCGGGCGGCCTCTGCCAGAGCCCGATAGTCGATCGCATCGTGATCGGTTGCGATCAGCACGGCGTCATAGCTCGCCACAACGTCGGCCGTCAGAGGAACCGAGCTGCGCCCTGCAAGGTTGCCGTGCTTGCGGGTTGGTGGCAGCTCCGGAACATACGGGTCGTGATAATCGGCTGCCGCGCCGCGTTCTTCTAAAAGCTCGATAAGCTTCAGGGCGGGACTTTCGCGCGTGTCCTCGATATTCTTCTTATAGGCGATGCCCATGACAAGAATGCGCGCACTGCTCAGTCCACGGCCTTGCCGGCGGTCCAGCGCCTCGGCGACGCGGTCCACCACCCAATGCGGCATCGCCGTGTTGATCTGACCGGCGAGCTCGATGAAGCGGGCGGTGACATCGAACTCGCGCGCCTTCCAGGTCAGGTAGAACGGGTCGATCGGGATGCAATGACCGCCCAGTCCCGGCCCGGGATAGAAGGGCATGAAGCCGAAGGGCTTCGTCTTGGCGGCGTCGATCACCTCCCAGACATCGATACCCATTTTGCTGTAGACGACCTTGAGCTCATTCACGAGTGCGATGTTGACGGCGCGGAAGATGTTTTCGGTAAGCTTGACGGCCTCGGCCGTCCTGGGGCTCGATACGGGAACGGTCTTGACGACCAGCGCGCTGTAGACCGCATTCGCCAGCGCCAGCGCATCGGCTCCGTCGCCGCCGACGACCTTCGGGATGGTCGAGGTGTCGAAATCCGGATTGCCGGGATCTTCGCGCTCGGGCGAGAAGGCGAGGTAGAAGTCGACGCCGCTCTTCAGGCCGGTCGCCTCGAAGATCGGGCGCATGACCTCGTCGGTCGTCCCGGGCCAGGTCGTCGATTCCAGTACAACGAGATGACCCTTCCGCAAGCGCGGTGCGATCGCCCGGGCCGTTGCCTCGACATAGCTCAGATCCGGCTCGCGATGCTTGGTCAGTGGCGTCGGCACGGCGATGATGATGGCATCGACCTCGCGTAGCTCGTCGAAATCGGTCGTGGCCCGGAAGCGTTCGTCCTTGATCGCGGCGTCGATCGCCTCGGTCGGGATGTGCTTGATGAAGCTCTCGCCGCGATTGATCTGCACGACGCGCTTGGCGTCGATGTCGAAGCCGAGAACCTTGAAACCGGCCTTGCAGGCCGTCATCGCCAGCGGGAGGCCGACATAGCCGAGGCCGATGATGCCGATTCGGTAGTCCTTCCCGGCGATGCGCGCGAGTTGATCGGAAAGGCCGGAATCGGTGACGGAGCAAGGGGGCGCTGAAGCTGACATGAGCGGCCTTCCGCTGGATGGGCGCTCACGGCGCGAAAGCAGGATTCAAGGGAGGCTTTGCTGTTCGGTTGGAACGATGTCAACCTGAGGTGCTTTCGCTGCGGAGTTTGTCGCTCTCGTTTTCGGCGGCATTTCATCGCTCGGACCTGCGGCACCTTGAGCCGCTTCAGCGAACGAGGGCGGCGCCTCGCTTGGCCTTTTCCCGGAGCTCTGCAGCAGCGCTTATCCGATCGACCTGCTGCAGCAGAACGCGTTGCTTGGTGCCGCGCGCGTCCGGATGCTGCCCGACCGGCTTGAGGCAGGATTGTTTTCCTTCCGGCCTCTTGCCACCGGCCCCGACTCGTTGCGATGAGAGGAGTTGCGATGTCTTGTCATGGGTGACCCATTGAATCACAGCCTGTCGTTGAACCGTGTCGTCGTGACGGGAGCCGCGGGCTTTATCGGCCTTCATGTCGCGGAGGCGCTGCTGGAGCGTGGCGCCGAGGTCATGGGCGTCGATGCGCTCGTCCCCTACTATGACCCGGCGTTGAAGCAGGCGCGCCTCGCTCGGCTGCTGGGCCGCAACGGCTTTTCCTTCGAGCAGATCGACATCGCCGATCATGACGCCTTCGATGCGGCGATCGGTGCATTCCGCCCCGATGCGATCATCCATCTGGCGGCGCAGGCGGGTGTCCGCTACTCGCTTGAAAATCCGCGCGCCTATGCCAGCGCCAATCTCGACGGTTTTCTCTCGGTGCTGGAGGCGAGCCGCCGGCATGCCGTCGGCCATCTCGTCTATGCCTCCTCGAGCTCCGTCTATGGCGCGAATGCGAAGGTGCCGTTCAGCGAGCATGACGGCGCCGACCATCCGGTTTCCCTTTACGCCGCGACCAAGCGGGCGAACGAGCTGATGGCGCATTCCTATGCCCATCTCTACGGGATTCCGATGACGGGGCTGCGGTTCTTCACGGTCTACGGGCCCTGGGGCAGGCCGGACATGGCGTATTTCAAATTCACCAAGGCGATCCTCGAGGGCAGACCGATCGACGTCTATGCCGAAGCGCAGATGAGCCGCGACTTCACCTATGTCGATGATATCTGCGAAGCGATCGTGCGCCTTGCCGCGCAGCCCGCGGCGGCGAACCCGGCTTTCGACCCCGGGCGCCCCGATCCGGCGACATCCACGGCGCCATGGCGCATCTACAACATCGGCAACCACACTCCGGTGGCGCTCTCGCACTTCATCGACGTGGTTGAAGCCGCCTGCGGGCGTAAGGCGATCAGGCGTCACCTGCCCGCGCAGCCCGGCGACGTGCCGGCGACCTATGCCGATGTGGCCGATTTGGCCGCTACGGTCGATTTCCGGCCGGATACGCCGATCGAGGTCGGCATTCCCCGCTTCGTCGCCTGGTTTCGCGATTTCTACCGCGTCTGAGCCGGGAGGCGGGCCCAGTTCGAGCCGCATCGCGTCGCGCGAATCGAAGGCAGCCACTGCGGGCATCTGACCGCGCGTCGCGGCAGCCATGACCGGGGCCGCCTTGCTCCGCACAGGCCGTCTGCGCGATAAGCGATGTGCCGCGTCTTCGGTGTCCGAGCCCAACGGAGTCTCGATGAGTTTCGCGAATATCCACGAGCACGGCCTGGTTCGCCTCGCCTGCGCCGCGCCGCGGCTGAAGGTGGCGGATCCGGCCTTCAACGTCGCGGAGACGGTGAAGCTGCTGCGCCGGGCCGATGAAGGCGGCGCCTCGCTCTGCCTGTTCCCGGAGCTCGGCATCAGCGCCTATGCGATCGACGACCTCCTGCAGCAGAACGCGCTGCTCGACGCGGTGAGCGCGGCGCTGGCGCGCCTTGTCGAGGAGAGCCGCAGCCTGCGTTGCGTCGCGGTCGTCGGCGCGCCGCTGCGGGTCGAGGGGCGGCTGTTCAATTGCGCCGTCGCGATCCATCGCGGCCGCATCCTCGCCGTGGTGCCGAAGACCTATCTGCCGAACTATCGCGAGTTCTACGAGCGGCGCCAGTTCGCCTCGGGCGAGCGGGCAGGGGCCCTCTATATCGACCTCTGCGGCCAGGAGGTGCCTTTCGGCACCGATATTCTGCTGGCGGCGAGCGATGTCCCGGATTTCATCGTCCATATGGAGATCTGCGAGGATGTCTGGACGCCGATCCCGCCCTCGTCCTTCGGCGCGCTCGCCGGCGCGACCGTGCTGCTGAACCTCTCGGCCAGCAACGTCACCATCGGTAAATCCGACTGGCGCCATGCGCTTTGCAAGGCCCATTCGGGGCGCTGCATCGCGGCCTATGCCTATTCCGCCGCCGGCACGGGCGAGTCGACCACCGATCTCGCCTGGGACGGGCAGGCGATGATCTACGAGAACGGCGCGCTGCTGGCCGAAGCCGAGCGCTTCGCCGCCGAGCCGGAGCTTATCCTCGCCGATATCGACCTCGAGCGGCTGGCGATGGACCGCATTCGCCAGAACACCTTTGGCGACAGCATCGACGTTCACCGCGAGAAGCTCGCCTTCCGCCGCATCGACTTCGCGCTGGAACCGGACCGGGAGAGCGATCTCGGCCTTGCCCGCGCCGTGGAACGCTTTCCCTTCGTGCCGAGCGACGATGCGCGGCTGAACGAGCTCTGCTTCGAGGCCTACAACATCCAGTCGCATGGCCTGCGCAAGCGGCTGGAAAGCACGCGGATCGACAAGGTGGTGATCGGCGTCTCCGGCGGCCTCGACTCGACGCAGGCGCTGATCGTCGCGGCCCATACCTTCGATGCGCTCGGGCTGCCGCGCGAGAACATCCTCGCCTATACGCTGCCGGCTTTCGCCACCAGCCAGGGCACCAAGGACAATGCCTGGCGCCTGATGCGGTCGCTCGGCGTCAGCGCCGAGGAGATCGACATGACGCCGGCCTGCCGGCAGATGCTGGTCGATATCGGCCACCCCTTCGCCGCGGGCGAGCCCGTCTACGATATCACGTTTGAAAATGTGCAGGCCGGGGCGCGCACCTCGGTGCTCTTCCGCCTCGCCAACCGGCACAATGCGCTGGTGATGGGCACCGGTGATTTGTCGGAATTGGCGCTCGGCTGGTGCACCTATGGCGTCGGCGATCAGATGTCGCATTACAACGTCAACGGCTCGGTGCCGAAGACGCTGATTCAGCATCTGATCCGCTGGGTGGCGCAGTCCGGCCGCTTCGGCGCGGAGGCTTCGGATGTGATGCTCGACATCCTCGCCACCGAGATCTCGCCCGAGCTGGTGCCCGGTGATGGCGACAAGCCGGCGCAGAAGACCGAGGATTTTGTCGGCCCTTATGCGCTGCAGGATTTCAACCTGTTCTACACGACGCGCTACGGCTTCAGGCCGAGCAAGATCGCCTTCCTTGCCGAACATGCCTGGCGCGATGCCGCCAAGGGCGCCTGGCCGCCCAATATGGAGGAAGGCAAGCGCGTCGCCTACGACCTGCCGGTGATCAAGCGCTGGCTCGGCGTCTTCATCCGGCGCTTCTTCGAGACGAGCCAGTTCAAGCGCTCGGCCATGCCGAACGGCCCGAAGGTCTCGTCGGGCGGCTCGCTCTCACCGCGTGGGGACTGGCGTGCGCCGAGCGATGCTTCGGCGGCGCCGTGGCTGGCCGATTGGGCGCGCATCCCGGACTGAGCGAAGCAGCGGCGATCGGAGCGGATCGCCCGCACGCCCTTGGTTCGGCGGCGGGGCGCTCAGCTGACGCCGAGCACTCGGATGAGGCCGAGGCTGACAGCCGCCAAGGCAAGCAGGGAAAGGGTGACGGCGGCGGTGACCCGCCCGCCGGCTCTGGCAACGACGCGGATATCGACCCCGAGACCCAGGGCCGCCATCGAGATGATGGTGAGGATGGTCGCGGTCGTGGCGATGGGTGTGAGCGCGACTTCCGGGATGAAGCCATGCGTACGCAGCGCCGCCATCCCCAGGAAGGCGATGATGAACCACGGCACAAGTTTATTGAAGGCCACGCGTTGCGACGCCGGCTTGACGCCGCCTGTGCCGGCCGCGCCGACATCGTCCCGCAGCCTGTGGCCCAGGATGGAGAGCGCGAGCACGACGGGCCCCAGCATGAGGACGCGGACGAGCTTGACGAGAGTCCCGATCTGCACGCTGGCGGCCGCGACCGGCGCGGTGGCGGCAAGAACCTGAGGGACGGCGTAGACCGTCAACCCGGCGAGAACGCCGTATTGGGTCTCGGACAGGCTCAGAAGCGGGACGAGAAGGGGCAGGCCGAGCACGACCAGAACGCCCAGCACCGCGGTGAAGGCGATGGAGGCGGCCACATCCTTGCCGTCAGCGCCGATGACCGGCGCGACGGCGGCGATGGCCGAGTTGCCGCAGATCGAATTGCCGCAGGCGACGAGGACGGCCATGCGCTTCGGCAGCCCCAGCGCCCGGCCGAGCAGGAAGCTGACGACGAGCGCGACCGACACCACCGCCGCGATGCCGGCAATCAACGCCGGTCCGGCGGCGATGATCATCGCGACATTCAAGGACGCGCCGAGCAGCACGATGGCGATTTCCAGAACGGTCTTCGCCGAGAAGGCGATGCCCGCGCGCCACATTTCGGAGGGCGTCCAGATCGTGCGGACAGCGGTGCCGATCAGGATGGCCAGCACCAGGGCTTCAAGCCAGGCGCGGCCCGTGGCGAAGGCCTCGAGATGCTCCAGCGCGAAGGCGATCGCGCTGATGCCGGCGCAGAGCCCCAGGCCGGGCAGGATTCGCCCCAGGCCCCTCAGCGCTGAAGGGGAGGGCGCGGGCAACGGAGTGACGGAGCGCATATCGGCCATGGGAGAACCTTCTTCTCCGCGGACCTAATCGGAGAAGAATTATGCTGTCTATCGCATTGTTGCGATCGTTCCGTTTCATTGGGTCGAACGATTGGCCCGCTTGCGCGTGTTTGCGGAGCCGATGCAGGGCGCTTCGGCAACACCTTCCGATTGGCGTGACCGAGCCATTCTGGCAAATTCAGCTTTCACAATGTTCGCCCGGGGGCAGAAGCCACAGGGAGTTCGTCATGAATCGCTTGCGCTTGACGCTTGAAGCCATCATCGCAAATTCCCGTTGGTTCCTGGCGCCCTTTCTCCTTGGCCTGATCCTCACCCTCGCGGCGCTGCTCTTCAATTTCGCGCTGAAGCTGTTCGATTTTTTCACGAGCGCCCGGATGTCCGATCCGTCCGAAATCATTGTCGGCAGCTTGAAGCTCGTCGACATTGCCTTGACGGCAAATCTGATCGTCATCGTGATCTGCTCGAGCTACGAGAATTTCTTGGCGCCGATCGACGTCCAGCAACGCCCGGCCTGGCCAACCAGCCTGGCAAATGTGGGGTTTTCGGGTCTGAAGCAAAGGCTGCTTGCATCCATCGTCGCCATCGCGGCGGTGAACGTTCTGGAGTGGTTCCTGGATATCGAGAACAGCGCGGATAGTACGAAGCTCGGATGGCTCATCGCCATCATGTTGGGCTTTGCGCTGACGATGCTGCTCATGGCGATCGCGGATCGCGTCGGAGAGGCTGAGCCGCCAAAGCATTAGGGCCAATCGAGGACCGCTGAAGCAGCGGCCACACCCCAACAAAAAACCCGCGGCTCGCGCCGCGGGCTGATCGTCTCGATCTTGGAAGGGCTCAGGCCGCGATCGCGGCCGGGTCCTTCTTCTCCCATTCCTCGCCCCAGATCATCACGGCATGGCCGGGCGAGACCTCGCGGTACTGGCGCACCGGCGGCTCGTAGTCGGGGGCGCGGACCGGGCTCTTGATCTCGTCGTTCGAGACCGGGCGCTTGATCAGGCGACGGGCCGGATCGGCGACCGGCACGGCGGCCAGCAGGCGCTTGGTGTAGGGGTGCTGCGGGTTCTCGAAGATCGAGACGCGCGGGCCGATCTCGACGATCTCGCCGAGATACATCACCGCCACGCGATGGCTGACGCGCTCCACCACCGCCATGTCGTGCGAGATGAAGAGATAGCCCAGCCCCATGCGCGCCTGCAGGTCGAGCATCAGGTTGACCACCTGCGCCTTCACCGAGACGTCGAGCGCCGAGACCGCCTCGTCGGCCACGATCAGGCGCGGCTCGACCGCGAGCGCGCGGGCGATGCAGATGCGCTGGCGCTGGCCGCCCGAGAACTCGTGCGGGAAGCGGTTGGCCATGTCGGGCGAGAGGCCGACGCGCTTGAGCAGGTCCGCCACCTTGTCGCGCGCCTCCGAGCGGCTGGCAAGGTTGTTGATCAGCAGCGGCTCGGCGATCGCGGTCCCGACATTCATGCGCGGATTGAGCGAGGCGAAGGGGTCCTGGAAGATCATCTGCATGCGCTTGCGCTGCTCGCGCAGGTCATGCTGGTTGAGCTTCAGCACGTCGACGCCGTCGAGCAGCACCGAGCCGGTGAGCGGCTCGATCAGGCGCATCACCGAGCGGCCGGTGGTCGACTTGCCGCAGCCGGATTCGCCGACCAGCGCCAGCGTCTCGCCGGCCTTCAGGCTGAAGGAGACGTTCTCGACCGCATGCACCCGGCCCTTGACCGAGGAGAGCAGGCCGCCGCGGATCTCGAAGCGGGTGGTGAGGCCGGCGACTTCGAGGACGGGACGCTCGGCCGCCTGGACGGTATCGGGCGTCTCGGTCGGCACGTCGGATTCGCCGGTGGCGCGGTCGACGACGGGGAAGCGCATCGGCCGGGCCTTGCCGATCATCGAGCCGAGCTTCGGCACGGCCGAAAGCAGCGACTTGGTGTAGGGCTTCTGCGGCCGGGCGAAGATGTCCTCGGTCGGGCCGGTCTCGATCTCGTCGCCATTGTACATGACGACGGTGCGGTCGGCGATTTCGGCGACGACGCCCATGTCGTGGGTGATGAAGAGGACGGACATGCCCTCCTCGTCCTGCAGCGTCTTGATCAGCTCCAGGATCTGCGCCTGGATGGTCACGTCGAGCGCGGTCGTCGGCTCGTCGGCGATCAGCAGCTTCGGCTTGCAGGCCAGCGCCATCGCGATCATCACGCGCTGGCGCATGCCGCCCGAGAAGCGGTGCGGATATTCGTGGAAGCGCGACTTCGCGGCGGGGATGCGGACCTTCTCCAGCAGGCGGATCGTCTCGGCCTCGGCCTCGGAGCGCGACAGGCCGCGATGCAGGATCAGCGCCTCGGCGATCTGGAAGCCGATGGTCAGCACCGGGTTCAGCGAGGTCATCGGCTCCTGGAAGATCATCGCGATCTCGTTGCCGCGGATATGGCGCATATCCGCGTCGGGCAGCGTCAGAAGCTCCTTGCCGTTGAGCTTGATCGAGCCTTCGATCTTGCTCGAGCCGGGCGGGGTCAGCCGCATGATCGAGAGCGCGGTGACGCTCTTGCCGGAGCCGGACTCGCCGACCACCGCCAGGGTCTCCTTCGGCTTGATGTCGAAGGAGATGTTGCGGACGACCGACTTCCACTGTCCCTCCACGCGGAAGGAGGTGGTCAGGTTGGAAACGGAGAGGATCGGGGAGGTCATGTCAGGTCCTTCTCTGGATCAGATCACGCGGCGCGGGTCGAGAGCGTCACGCAGGCCGTCGCCGATGAAGTTGATCGACAACACGGTGAGGAAGATCGCGGCACCGGGGAACAGCGCCCAGTGCGGCGCGGAATCGAGGTGGTCCTTGGCGTCGAACAGCAGGCGCCCCCAGGTCGGGATGTCCGGCGGGAAGCCCAGCCCGAGGAAGGAGAGCGTCGATTCGGCGATGATCGCCGCGGAGACCTCGATCGTCGCCGCGACGATGACGGGCCCGAGCGCGTTGGGCAGGATATGGGCGAACATCTGCCTGAGCTTGGTCGCGCCCTGGGCGCGGGCCGCCTCGACGAATTCCTTCTCGCGCAGCGACAGGAACTGCGCCCGCACCAGCCGGGCAACAGGCATCCAGCGCAGGCCGCCGATGACGACGACGATCAGCACGAAGACGCCGCCCTCGACACCGAAGAGCGCCTTGAGCTGCTCGCGGAAGAGATAGATCACCAGCAGCAGCAGGGGCAGCTGCGGCAGCGACAGGAACAGGTCCGTCACCCACATCAGGACGGGATCGGCGACCTTGCGCGACATGCCGGCGAGCGCGCCGATGATCACACCGACGAAGGTCGCCACCACCATGGCCGCGAGACCCACGGAGAGCGAGATGCGCCCGCCATACATCATGCGCGCCAGGATATCCTGGCCGAGATCGTCGGTCCCGAGCGGGTGAGCGAAGGACGGTCCCTGCAATTGCGCCGTGAAGTCGATGTCGTTGATCGCGACCGGCCACAGCCAGGGGCCGACGACCACGCCGAGGATCAGGAAGCCGAGGATGAAGCTGCTGACCACGGCGAGGCGGTGGCGCTTGAAGCGCCGCCAGGTCTCGCGCCCCGGCGAAACCGCCGCCGTGGTAGCGCGCGCCGCCACGGCCGGTTCAGCTGAAGGAGATGCGAGGGTCGAGCCAGCCATAAAGAACATCCGCAATGAGGTTGAACAGGACCACCAGGCAGGCGAACACGAAGGTCACGGCCATGATGACTGGGGTGTCGTTGGCGAGGATTGCGTCGATCAGCAGCGAGCCGATGCCCGGCACGCGAAAGATCTGCTCGGTCACGAGCGCGCCGCCGAACACGGCGGGCATCTGCAGCGCGACCAGCGTCACCACCGGGATCAGCGCGTTGCGCGTGATGTGGCGCAGCGTGACCTTGCGCTCGCTGAGGCCCTTGGCGCGGGCCGTCGTGACATAGTCGAGCCGGATCACGTCGAGCACCGAGGAACGCACATAGCGCGTATAGGACGCTGCCTGGAACAGGCCGAGCACGGTGATCGGCATGATCGCCTGGCGGAACATCTCCCAATACCAGCGCCAGCCGGTCGCGGCGATGTCGGAGCGGTAGACGAAGGGAAACCAGTCGAGCGTCACCGAGAACAGCAGGATGAAGAGCAGGCCGGTGAAGAAGGTCGGCAGCGAGAAGCCGATGAAGGCCAGCGTGTTGGCGATCTGGTCGAAGACGGAATAGGGCCGCGTCGCGGCGTAGATGCCGACGGGCAGCGCGACGCACAGCGCCAGGATCTGCGAGGAGCCGACGACGAACAGCGTGGTCGGCAGGCGCTGCAGGATGAGCTGGTCGACATTGATGCGGCTGGCGAAGGAGAAGCCCCAGTCGCCCTGGGCCATGGCGGAGAGCCAGCGCAGATAGCGCACGAAAATCGGGTCGTTGAGGCCGAAGCTGGCGCGGATGGCCTCGCGCACCTCAGGCGGCACGTTCGGATTCGTCGCCATCTCCGAGAAAGGATCGCCCGGCGCGAGCGCCAGGACCGTGAACAGGATCAGGCTGATGCCGAGCAGGCTTGGAATGGCGATAAGAAGCCGCCGTATCAGATATGTCGCCATGAAGTTTGTTTCTCTTTGCGTGCGCGGCCGGGCCGCGGACTGAACGCCGGTAGCAATCGGCAAGCCCTCCTGCACTTTTGGCACAGGAGGGGCAAGCCGATGCAGTCGCCCTTCACACAGCGAAAGACTGCGTGAAGGGCGTTTTCAAGCTCAGCTGCGATACCAGGCCGCAATGTTCCAGGTATCGACGTCCCAGCCGGAATGGTCGTGCATGACGTTGTTCGCCGCCGCGGCGACGCGGGTGCGCGAGAGCAGCGGCAGGATGATGTTGGCTTCGCAGAAGATCTCGTTGACCTTGATCAGCAACGCGGCGCGCTTGGCCGGGTCGAGCTCCTTCTGAGCGGCCTTGTAGGCCTCGTCGGCAGCCGGATCCGAGTAGCGCGAGACGTTGCGGCCCAGCCACTTGTTCTCCTTGTTGGCGATCTCCCAGGAGACGAACTGGTTGAGGAAGCGCTCCGGATCGGGCTGCGGCTGCGTGGTCGTGTACATCTCCATGTCGACATAGAGCTTGGTGTAGGTGTCGGGGTTGGCGACGTCCGAGGAGAAGAACACCGAGGCCGTGACCGACTTCAGCTCCAGATCGATGCCGGCGCGCTGGCAAGCTTGCTTGATGATGGCCTGGGTCTTCTGGCGCGGGGCGTTGATCGAGGTCTGGAAGACGTATTTGAGCTTCTTGCCGTCCTTTTCGCGGATGCCGTCGGAGCCCTTCTTCCAGCCGGCCTCGTCGAGGATCTTGTTGGCCTTGTCGATGTTGAACTCGTATTTGAGCTTGGTCGACTTGAACTGCTTGGGCTCGTTGACGAAGCTCGCGGTCGCGATGCCGCCGCGGCCATAGATGAACTTCTGGACCGAGTCGCGGTCGATCAGCAGGTTGATCGCCTCGCGCACCTTCGGATCGCTCAGCGTCGGGTGCTTGGTCTTGACGCTCGAGCGCTCGCCGTCGACCTCGGTCCACGGATCGGTCGGGTTCAGGATGATGAACTCGATATCGCCCGAGGGAACCGTGCTGACCTTGCCGCGTCCGCCGGTCTCCATGCGCTTGAGGACCTCGTCCTCGACCTGCAGGTTCCAGGCATAGTCGTATTCGCCGGTCTGCAGCACGGCGCGCGCCGCCGAGACCGCGTCACCGCCGCCCTTGACCTCGAGCGTGTCGAAGGCGGGCTGGTTCTTGATGTGGTAGTCGGGGTTGCGCTCGCCGGTCAGCACGTCGCCCGGCTTGAAGTCGACGAACTTGTAGGGGCCGGTGCCGATGGGCTTCAGGTTGTCCGGCGCCTCGCGCGACTTGGCGCCGACATAATCGCCGAAGCGGTGCTTCGGCAGGATCTGGCCGACGGTGCCGACGAAGGGGTCGGCCCAGAACGGCGTCGGCTGCTGGAAGATCACCTTGACCGTGAGATCGTCGACCTTCTCGACCTTGATGTTGGTGTAGGAGCCCGTGGTGTAGGCGGCGGTCGCCGGCTCCTTGGCGTATTCCCAGGTGAAGACGACGTCGTCGGCCGTGAACGGCTTGCCGTCATGCCATTTCACGCCGGGCTTTAGCTTCCAGGTGACGCTCAGGCCGTCGGCCGAGAGGCCGCCATTCGCCTTCGTCGGCACCTCGGCGGCGAGGCAGGGGATGAGGTTGCCTTCCTTGTCCCAGCCGGCGAGCGGCTCATAGAAGATGCGCGAGGCGATCTGGTCCTTGGTGCCCGAGGCAAAATGCGGGTTCAGCAGGGTCGGCGCCTGCCAGAGCAGGATCTTGAGCGGTCCGCCGCCGCCGGCCTTGGTCGGCTTGTATTCGAGCGTGGCATTCGCCATCGCCACGTCGTTCCAGACGAGAATTTGGCTCGCGATCGGAGCGGCGATGCCGACTGCCGCCATTTTCTGGATGAAGGAGCGTCGCGACAGCGTGCCTTCCTTCACATCCGCGATCAGGCCGCGGATTTCCTGGTCTTTCATCGGATTGCCTCCACCTTAAAAAAAACAAAAAGCATCCCCGGCGCTCTGGCGCCATTGTTATGGTTGCGGCCTCAGCAAGGCATGTGCCAACGAAAGCGTCAACTGTGCAGCGCGGTGCAAATTCCGGATTTGCCCGCGCTAGCCGGCTGACATTCCCGGGCTACGGGAGTTTTTTCGCCGAACCGCGCCGGTTGTGCAATTTTGTGCGAATCAGTCGGTGAAGACGACAGTTTTTTGCCCGTTGAGGAGCACGCGATCTTCCAGATGGTTGAGAACCGCCCGGGCCAGGACGCGGCGCTCGATGTCGCGCCCCTTGCGGACGAGGTCTTCCGGCGTGTCGCGGTGCGAGATGCGCTCGACGTCCTGCTCGATGATAGGGCCTTCGTCGAGATCGGGCGTGACGTAATGCGCGGTGGCGCCGATCAGCTTGACCCCGCGTTCATGGGCCTGGTGATAGGGCTTGGCGCCCTTGAAGCCGGGCAGGAACGAGTGATGGATATTGATGCAGCGGCCGGCGAGCTTGGCTGAAAATCCATCGGACAGGATCTGCATGTAGCGGGCGAGGACGACGAGGTCGGTCTTCGTCTCCTGGATCAGGCGCCAGATCTCCGCCTCCTGCTCCATCTTGCTCTGGCGCGTCACCGGCATGTGGTGGAACGGCAGCGTCCCGAGATCGGTCGAGGCGATATGCTCGCGCGCATGGTTCGAGACGATGCCGGTGATCTCCATCGGCAGTTCGCCGATGCGCCAGCGATAGAGCAGGTCGGCCAGGCAATGGTCGAATTTCGAGACCAGCAGCATCACGCGCTTCTTCCGCCCGACCTCGCGCAGGCTGGCTTGCATCGCAAAGCGTTCGGCGAGCCCGTCGACGGCGGCCGCGATGGCTTCGTGCGGCTGGCTGCCTTCCAGCCGGTTGAAGACGACGCGCATGAAGAAGCGCCCGGTCTCGGTGTCGTCGAACTGTTGGGCGTCGAGGATATTGCAGCCGGCCTCGAACAGCAGCGTCGAGACCGCCGCGACGATGCCGGGCCGGTTGGGGCAGGACAGGGTGAGGATGGAGATGTGTTCGAGCATGGCTGATGCCGCCGGTTCGGCGGCCCTTCGGCAGGAATGACGGGGGATGGCGATGGGACGGGCGGCGCGCGACGCGCTGCCGTCAACCTCGGCCGTTGGCCGGGCGGGTGCCGGCTCTGGCCGGGCTCGTCGGGGCTGGTGCCGTCATGGGCGTGGGGAACCGTTCCAGTGCGACCGTGCCATGGCCGCACCTCTGCAACACCGCGTCGGGCCGATCTTGTCAAGCGCCGGCCTCCGGGTCGTCTTGACTTGGCCTCTCCGAAAATGGAATGTTTATTCCAACAAAAGTGGAACTAAAAAATTTCTGCCGTTTTCAGGGAGCCGGCGCAGGTGCCGCAAGCCGTAAGTTTCAGCCGCAGCCTCGAGGGCCGGGTCGCGATCGTCACCGGCGCCAGCCAGGGGCTCGGCGAGACGATCGCCCATGAATTCGCCGGCCGCGGCCTCCGCGCCATCCTGTTGACCGGGCGCAATGCCGCGCGCGGCGAGGCGGTCGCCGCGAGCCTGCGCGCGGCGGGCTGCGAGGCGCTCTTCCACCGTGTCGATCTCGCCGATCTCGACGCCGTCAGGCAGATCGTCCCGGCGGCGGAAAAGGCCTTCGGGCGGCTCGACATTCTCGTCAACGCCGCCGGCGACACCGATCGCGGCACGATCTTCGACACCGAGCCCGCGCTCTATGAGCGCATCATGGCGGTCAATCTGCGGGCGCCCTTCTTCCTGATCCAGGATGCGGCCGGGTTGATGCGCCGGCAGGGCATTGCGGGCGCGATCGTCAACATCCAGTCGATGTCGGCCCATGGCGGCCAGCCCTTCCTCTCCGCCTACAGCGTCTCCAAGGGCGCGCTTGGCGTGCTGACGAAGAACGTCGCCTACGGCCTCATCAAGCACCGCATTCGCTGCAACGGCCTCAATATCGGCTGGATGGCGACGCCGGGCGAGGACGCGATCATGAAGCTGCGCCACGACGCCAAGGATGGCTGGCTGGAGGAAGCTTCGGCCTCCCAGCCTTTCGGCCGGCTGATCGATCCGCGCGAGGTCGCCAAGGCGGTGGCCTATCTCGCTTCCGACGAATCCGGGCTGATGACCGGAGCCAATATCGATTTCGACCAGAATATTCTCGGCGCGCATGACTAGCGCTCCGGGGCGGATCGCTGCAGGACGGCTGCGGAAACGATGACGGGACTTGAAGACACCATGAAGATCGGATTGCTGGGCGCCGGCCGCATCGGGCGCATTCACGGGCTGAACGTCGCCGCGCGCGGCGATGCCGAGCTTGTCGCCGTCACCGACGCGATGCCGGAGGCCGCCGCCTCGCTCGCTGCCGCCACCGGCGCGAAGGTTGCGAGCACCGAGGCGATTCTCGCCGATCCGGCGATCGACGCCGTGCTGATCTGCACCCCGACCGACACCCATGCCGACCTGATCGAGCAGGCGGTCGCAGCCGGCAAGGCCGTGTTCTGCGAGAAGCCGGTCGATCTCGACGCCGCCCGCATCCGCCGCTGCCTCGCCACGGTCGAAAAATCCGGCAAGCCGCTGATGATCGGCTTCAACCGCCGCTTCGATCCGAACTTTGCGGCGCTGGAGAAGCGCCTGCGCGCGGGCGAGGCCGGCGCCATCGAGATCGTCACGGTGATCTCGCGCGATCCTTCGCCGCCGCCGGTCGATTACGTCAAGCGCTCGGGCGGGCTCTTCCGCGACATGATGATCCATGATTTCGACATGGCGCGCTTCCTCCTGGCCGAGGAGCCGGTCGAGGTCTTCGCGCTCGGCTCGGCCTTGGTCGACAAGGCGATCGGCGAGGCCGGCGATGTCGACACCGCCGCCGTTGTCATGAAGACGGCCTCGGGCAAGATCGCCCAGATCTCGAACTCGCGCCGCGCCACCTACGGCTATGACCAGCGCATCGAGGTCCACGGCTCGCAGGGCATGCTGCGCGCCGGCAACATCCACGAGACCACCGTCGAGATCGCGACCGGGCAGGGTTTCCGCGCCGATCCGGTGCAGAACTTCTTCCTGGAGCGCTATGCCGCGGCCTATCGCGCCGAGCTCGACGCCTTCATCGCTGCCTGCAACGGCAAGGCCGCGCCGTCTCCGACCGGCCTCGATGGCTTGAAGGCGCAGATCCTCGCCGATGCCGCGACCGAGTCGGCGCAGACCGGCAAGCCCGTCCGCGTCGATCTGGGAGCGAACTGATGACCCCGGCGGAACGCGATCTGCGCTATTACGCGGCGCTCGGCCTCGCGGCCGAGGCGAGCCATCTGGCGCTGGGCTATTTCAGCAAGCGTGAATCGCTCGGCACCACCATGAAGGGCGCGCAGGACTGGCTGACCATCGCCGACGGCAAGGTCGAGGATTTCCTGCGCCAGCGCCTCTCCGCGCTCTTCCCGAACGATTCCGTCATCGGCGAGGAGGGCGGCGGCGAGGCCTCCGACGCGGTCTGGATTCTCGATCCGATCGACGGCACCGCAAATTTCGCCCATGGCGACCGCAATTGGTGCATCTCGATCGGCTTTCTGGCGGATCGGGTGCCGGAGATCGGTGTCGTCGCCGCACCGGCGCTGGGCGAGGTCTATGCGGCCCGGCGCGGCGCCGGGGCGACCCTCAACGGCGATGCGATCAAGGTCTCGGGCGGTGCGGACATCGCCCGCGCCTCGGTCGAGCTGGGATGGTCGACCCGTATCCCGGCGCAGCGCTATGTCGAGACCATCGGCCGCAGCTATGCGGCGGGTGCGGCGGTCCGGCGCGGCGGCTCGGGCACGCTCGGCCTCTGCCATGTCGCGAACGGCAGCAGCGACGCCTATGCCGAATTGCACATCAACGCCTGGGACGTCGCGGCCGGCATCGTCATCGCCTCGGAGGCCGGCGCCCATATCAATGACTTCTTCGCCGGCGAAGGCATCGCCAAGGGCAATCCGATCCTGTGCTGCACGCCGGCTCTGGCACCGGCTCTGAAGGAGATCACCGGGATCGTTTAGCCGGCACGCTATATCGTTGACCTTTTCGGCCAAGTCGTTTCACTTTCACGACAATCACAAAAACCGGACGTAAGAGGCCGGTCCACACAATCAGGGAGGTTATCATGCAGTCGAAATCCTGGCTCAAGGCGGGGCTTTTCGCCGCCATCGCCACCGCGGCCTTTGCCGCGACACCGGCCCGCGCTCAGGGGTCGCTCGTCATGTATTGCGGCGTCCAGGAGGAATGGTGCCGCGCCATGTCGACCGCCTTCGAGAAGGAGACCGGCATCAAGGTCGCGATGACCCGCAAATCGGCGGGCGAGATCTATGCCCAGCTCAAGGCCGAGTCCTCGAATCCGCGCGGCGACATCTGGTGGGGCGGCACCGGCGACCCGCATCTGCAGGCCGCCGAGGAAGGGCTGACGACCGAATACGAATCGCCCGCGAATAAGGACCTCAACGACTGGGCACTGAATCAGTGGAAGGCCGCGAACAAGCGCACCATCGGCATCTATGCCGGCGCGCTCGGCTTCGGCTACAACACCGAGCAGATCAAGGCGAAGGGCATCCCCGAGCCGAAATGCTGGGCCGATCTGCTCAACGCCAAGCTCAAGGACGACGTCCAGGTCGCCGATCCCAACTCCTCGGGCACGGCCTATAACCTGCTCGCCACCGTCGTTCAGCTCATGGGCGAGGAGAAGGGCTTCGACTACCTCAAGGCCCTGCACAAGAACGTCAGCCAGTACACCAAGTCAGGCGCGGCGCCGGCCAAGGCCGCGAGCCTCGGCGAGACGGCGGTCGGCATCGTCTTCATCCATGACGCGGTGGTCTTCGCCGTGCAGGGCGACCCGATCAAGCCGGTCGCGCCTTGTGAGGGCACGGGCTACGAGATCGGCTCGATGTCGATCGTCAAGGGCGCGCGCAACCTCGACAACGCCAAGAAGTTCTACGACTGGGCTCTGACCCCGGCCGCCCAGGCGCTCGGCGCTCCCGCGAAGTCCTATCAGGTGCCGTCGAACAAGAACGCGCCGGTGCCGGCCCAGGCCCCGAAGATGAGCGAGATGAAGCTCATCAACTACGACTTCGTGAAATACGGCTCCTCGGCCGAGCGCAACCGCCTGCTCGCGAAGTGGGACAAGGAAGTGAAGGCGCTGCCGAAGTAAGGCTGCCCAAGTAAGGCGAAAGCCTGCACGGCTTTCCTCCCGAACCACGACGTCATCCCGGACGCAGCGAAGCGGAGATCCGGGATCCACCCTAGAGCGCTTGCGCCCTTCGATGGATTCCGGGTCAAGCCCGGGATGACGAGGTGGTTCCAGCGCGGAACAAGTTCCAAGGCCGCCAAGACCGAGACAATCGGCTAGGCCGCAATAAGCAGTGAGGGACAGGGCAAGGATGGCACCGGCGACGCGACTCGTGCTGCTGATCGGCTGGATCGGCTATGCGCTGATGCCCTGGTATCTCGTCGAGGGCATGGGCCTGACCGATCTCGGCTGGCTTGCGGGATATCCGTTCGGCAAGGCCGGCAGCGCGCTGGCGCTCGCGCTCTCGGGACAGGCGCCCTGGCTCCTGCCGGTGGGCATCGCCCTTGCGGTCGCGACCGCCTTCATGGGCAGCGCCGACCGTGGACGGGCGGCGAAGGTGCTGATCGGGGCGGGCCTGCTCGGCATGCTCCTGTTCTTCGCCCAGGCCTTCGCCATCGTGCTCAAGGACCAGGGCATTCCCTGGCTCGCCGCTCTGTTGGGCGGAGCGGGCGCGGCCCAGCGCGGCATGGGCGGCGGCGGCTTCCTGACGCTGCTCGCATTGCTGCTGCTGCTCTGCCACGGGCTCGCCTATCGCGGGATTTGCCGCGGCGACCTCTTCACGACCTCCTCGATCGGCATCGTCATCCTGCTGATCGGCCTGTTCATCTTCTTCCCGGTCTGGATCATCCTGAAGAGCGCACTGATCGAAGCGGACGGCACTTTCGCGCCCGCCGCCTTCCTCGCGCGCTTCCTCGATGCCTCGATCTGGGGGCTCGGCTGCGTCACCAGCAACACCAATTGCGGCGTCGCCTGGAACACGCTGGTCCTCGCCGTGCTCTGCGGCGTCATCACCACCTTGCTGGGCTTGGCCTGCGCGCTTTTGATCCTGCGCACCGGCATGCCCGGCAAGCGCATCATGCGGGCGCTGACGGTGCTGCCGATCATCACCCCGCCCTTCGTCATCGGCCTCGCGCTGATCCTGCTCTTCGGCCGCGCCGGCGCGGCCTCGACCCTGCTCTATGAATGGTTCGGGGTTCCCCGCTCGCGCTGGCTCTACGGTCTGCCCGGCGTGCTGCTGGCGCAGGTGCTGGCCTTCGCGCCGATCGCCTTCCTCGTGCTGATCGGCGTGGTGCAGGGCATCAGCCCGAGCCTGGAGGAAGCCTCGCAGACGCTCGGCGCCAAGCGCTGGCAGACCTTCCGCACGGTGACCTGGCCGCTGCTCAGGCCGGGCATCGCCAATGCCTTCCTGCTCGGCTTCGTCGAGAGCATGGCCGATTTCGGCAATCCGCTGGTGCTCGGCGGCAATTTCGAGGTGCTCTCGACCAAGATCTTCTTCGCGGTGGTCGGCGCCTCCTACAATCAGGGGCAGGCGGCGGTGCTCGCCATCATCCTGCTCGCCTTCACGCTTGGTGCCTTCTGGGTGCAGCAGCGTTGGCTCGGCGACAAATCCTACACCACCGTCACCGGCAAGGGCGATGCCGGCCTGCCGACCCCGCTGCCGCGCCGCGTCTCCTGGCTCGCCACGGCGGCGATCGTGCCCTGGGTCGCGCTCACCGTCGTCATCTATGTGGTCATCCTGATCGGCGGCTTCGTTCGCAATATGGGCCGCGACTTCACCCCGACGCTGGAGCATTACCGCACCGGCTTCGCCATCGACTTCAGCAACGGCATCTTCTTCGAGGGCTCGGCCTGGTCCTCCTTCTTCACCACGGTGAAGGTCGCGGCGATCTCGGCGCCGCTGACGGCGCTGATCGGGCTGCTCACCGCCTATCTGCTGACGCGGCAGCGCTTCCGCGGGCGCGGCGCACTCGAATTCGCGACGATGCTCTCCTTCGCCATTCCCGGCACGGTGCTCGGCGTCGCCTATATCCTCGCCTTTAACGTGCCACCGATCGAGATCACCGGCACCGGCCTGATCCTCATCATCGCCTTCGTCTTCCGCAACATGCCGGTCGGCGTGCGCTCCGGCATCGCCGGCCTGTCGCAGATCGACAAGAGCCTGGACGAGGCCTCGACCACCTTGCGCGCCCGCAGCTTCACGACGCTCTGGCGCGTCGTGCTGCCGCTGCTGAAGCCGGCGCTGGTTTCCGCCTTGGTCTACAGCTTCGTGCGCTCGATGACGGCGGTCAGCGCCGTGATCTTCCTCGTCTCGGCCGAGTACAACCTCTCTACCGCCTATATCGTCGGGCGCGTCGAGGCCGGCGAGTTCGGCCTCGCCATCGCCTATTCCTCGGCGCTCATCCTTTTCATGGCCTTTGGCATCGCGCTGATCCAGTTCCTCGTCGGCGAGCGCAAGCTCGGCCGGCGCAAGATCGTCGCGCTGTCCAGCTCGGTCTCCAACCCCATCACCCAGGGAGCAGCAAGTTGACGAAGGCCGGCCCCGCTTCCGTTGAATTCCGCAATGTCTCGATGCGCTACGGCGCCGTGACGGCGGTCGACAACGTCAATTTCACCATCGAAGCCGGCAAGCTCGTCACGCTGCTCGGCCCCTCCGGCTGCGGCAAGACCACGACCTTGCGCATGATCGCGGGCCTCGAGATCGCCAGCGAGGGCCAGATCCTGATCGGCGGCAAGGACGTCACCAAGCTCTCGGCCGCCGACCGCGACGTCTCGATGGTCTTCCAGTCCTATGCGCTGTTCCCGCATATGAGCGTGCTCGAGAACGCCGCCTATGGCCCCACCGTGAAGGGGCTCGGCAAGGAGCAGGCGAAGCAGATGGCGCTGGAGAAGCTGGCGCTGGTCGGCCTGAAGGGCTTCGAAAACCGCTATCCCTCCGAGCTCTCCGGCGGCCAGCAGCAGCGCGTCGCGGTCGCCCGCGCCCTCGTGCTGGAGCCGCAGGTGCTGCTCTTCGACGAGCCGCTCTCCAATCTCGACGCCAAGCTGCGCCGCCGCGTCCGCGAGGAGATCCGCGAACTGCAGCAGGACCTCAACCTGACCGTCGCCTATGTCACCCATGACCAGGAGGAGGCGCTGGCGGTCTCCGACCGCATCATCGTGATGTCGAATTCGCGGATCGCGCAGGAAGGCGCGCCGCGCGAGCTCTATGAGCAGCCGGCCAATGCCTTCGTCGCGGATTTCATCGGCGACGCCAATCTGGTCGGGGTGACCGTGAAATCCGTGGCGGGCGGCCGCGCCGAGGTCGCGATCGGCTCCGCCATGATTTCGCTGCCCGCCCGCGATCTCGGCCCCGGCCCGGCCAAGGTCGCGATCCGCCCCGAGGCGCTGCTGCTGTCCGGCACCGCAGGCCCGGCCTCGCTGCCGGGCAAGATCAGCAAATGCGCCTATCTCGGCAATCACCTCGACGTCATGGTCGAAACCGAAATCGGCGAGCTGTTCGTCGTCCAGTATGGCGCCCGCACGATGCTGGAACCGGGAGCGCCCGTCGCGGTCTCCTTTGCCGAGTCGGGGGTGACGCTGATCCCACCAGCCTGATTCCGCCGCCGAAAGCCCGGATTTCGCCTGCCCGGATCACAATTCCGGTGATCTCATTATGGGCACTTTTTTGCGAGATATCAGTTGGCCGGCTAATCAAAAATTGATAGATTCGGCAGATATTTCAATCCCAAACCGGAGAAAGACCGCACCGAAATGAACGCGAGCGAGAGCGCAACCACCATCCTGATCCATCTGGCCGGCGGCGTCGCGCTGCTGATCTGGGCGGTCAGATTGGTCCGAACGGGCGCGATGCGCGCCTTCGGCTCGCAGCTCAGGCATGCGTTGCAGAGTTTCACGCGCAATCGCTTCGCCGCCTTCGGCAGCGGCATCGCCGTGACCATGGTGCTGCAGAGCTCGACCGCGACGACGCTGCTGGTCTCCTCCTTTGCTGGGCAGGCGCTGATCGTGCCGGCGATGGCGCTCGCCGTCCTTCTCGGCGCCAATCTCGGCACGGCGCTCGCCGCTTTCGTGATCTCGATGGATCTGGGCTGGCTCTGGGGGCTCTGCGTCGCCATCGGCGTCGCGATGTATCTCTCCAGCGAGGCGATGGAACGGCCGCGCAATATCGGCCGCGTCCTCGTCGGGATCGGCCTCATCCTGCTGGCGCTGATCGAGCTCAACGCCGCCGCCGCGCCGCTCGCCCGGTCGCCGACCTTCCGCGTCGTCCTCGGGGCCATCGGTTCCGAGCCGCTGCTCGGTATGCTCGTCGCCATCGCCGCGACCTGGCTGGTCCATTCCAGCATCGCGGTCATCCTGATGATCGCGACCTTCGCCGCCTCGGGCCTGTTCCCGCCGGCAACCGCGCTGACGCTGGTCATCGGCGCCAATCTCGGCAATGCGCTGATCCCGGTGCTGGACCAGCTTGGCGCGCCGGCCGCCCAGCGTCGCGCCGCCGTCGGCAACCTGCTGACCCGGCTCCTGCTGGCGCTCGCCGTGCTGCCCTTCGTCGGCCCGCTCTCGGGCTGGCTGCTCGGCCTGTCTCCGTCGGGCTCGCGCCTCGCCATCGAGTTCCATGTCGCGCTGAACTTCGTCGGCGCGCTGATCTTCCTGCCCTTCGTCAAGCCCATCTCGGGGCTGGTCGAGCGCTTCATGCCCGGCAAGGAGGAGAAGGGCGAGGCGGTGACGCCGCGCTATCTCGACCCCAATGCGCTGGACAGCCCGACCGAGGCGCTCGGCGGCGCGATGCGCGAGGCGCTGCGCCTCGGTGACCGGGTCGAGTCGATGCTGCGCGACACCATGACGCTGCTGGAGAAGGACGAACTCAAGCTCTCCCGCGCCATCGCCCGGGCCGATGACGGCGTCGACACCATCCATGAGTCGATCAAGCTCTATCTGGTCAAGGTCTCGCGCAACGAGCTGACCGACGAGGAAAGCCGCCGCCTGTTCGAGATCGTCACGCTGATCACCAATCTCGAGCATATCGGCGACGTCATCGACAAGAACCTGCGCGAGCTCGCCGAGAAGAAGATCCGCAAGCGCTACTCCTTCTCGCCCGAGGGGCTGGCCGAGATCCGCGAGTTCCATCACCGCGTCGCCTCGGCGCTGGCGCTGGCGCTCAACGTCTTCGCGACGCGCGACCTCGTGCTCGCCCGCCAGCTCTTCGCCGACAAGGCGGCGATGCGCGAGGCCGAGCGGCGCGCCACCGACAGCCATTTCCAGCGCCTGCGCTCGGGCCGGCCGGAATCGATCGAGACCAGCGCGATCCATCTCGACATCATCCGCGACCTCAAGCGCATCCACGGCCACATCGTCTCGATCGCTTACCCGATCCTGGAGAGCGCCAACGAGTTGCGCGAGAGCCGCCTGCGCGAGACCAAGGAAGCGGCGCGCAATCGCGAGACGCCGGCCACGCTCATCCCCGCCCCGCATTCGGGCGGGTGAGTATCGGGCGTTTCGATCGGGAGGTGGCCCGTCCCGCCGTCATGCTCGGGCTTGACCCGAGCATCTTTGGACGGAAGGGCTCCTCTTCTTGCATGAGATTCTCGGGTCGAAGCGCCGCTTCGCCCGAGAATGGCGTTCATGCCTGCCTAACGCGGCGCCGCCAGGATGATCGCAGCGCCCGCGAGGCAGATGATGCCGCCCGTCACGTCCCACCGGTCCGGCCTCAAACCCTCAATCGCCCAGAGCCAGCCGAGCGAGGCGACGATATAGATCCCGCCATAGGCGGCGTAGGCGCGCCCGGCCGCGGCGCTTTCCACCAGCGTCAGCAGCCAGGCGAAGAGCCCGAGCGAGACGAGCCCCGGCAGCAGCCACCAGACCGGCTTGCCGAGCCGCATCCAGCCCCAGAAGGCGAAGCAGCCGGCGATCTCGAAGAGCGCGGCGCCGATATAGGCGGCAAGCGTAGGCATGGCAGGATCCGGCTGGGTCGCGAATGAGGTTCCCTCGCGGGAGCCCCCAGTCTAAGCCGTCATTGCGAGTGAAGCGCAATGCGAGCAAGCCCGGGACATGTCAGCACAGAATATCGCCATCATCGGCGCCGGCCCGGCCGGATTGATCGCGGCCGAGCGGCTGGCGCAGGCCGGGCATCGCGTCACGATCTACGAGCGCATGGCCTCGCCGGCGCGCAAATTCCTGCTGGCAGGCCGGGGCGGATTGAACCTGACCCACTCCGAGCCGCTCGATGCCGTCCTCGGCCGCTATCGCGAGGCGAAGGGCTGGCTGGAGCCGGCCATCCGCGCCTTTCCGCCGCAAGCCCTGCGCGACTGGGCCGATGGGCTCGGCGCGGAGACCTTCGCCGGATCGAGTGGGCGCATCTTTCCCCGTGCGATGAAGGCCTCGCCGCTGCTGCGCGCCTGGCTGCGGCGTCTCGAAGGGCTGGGCGTCGGGCTGGCGGCCGGGCGGCTCTGGACCGGCTGGGACGCTGCCGGTGCCCTGACCTTCCGGCTCGCTTCCGGCGAAACCGAAACCGTCCATCCCGCGGCCGCCTTGCTCGCGCTGGGCGGCGCGAGCTGGCCGCGTCTCGGCTCCGATGGCGGCTGGGTGCCGCTGCTCGCCGCCCGGGAGATCGCGGTGTCGCCGCTCCGGCCCGCCAATGCCGGTTTCACCGTCGCCTGGTCGCAGACGATGCGCGCGCGTTTCGCCGGCACGCCGCTGAAGCGGATCGTGGCGCGCTTCGGCGATGAGGTGGCGGCGGGCGAGGCCATGATCGACGCCGATGGCATCGAGGGCGGCCTGGTCTATGCTCTCTCGGCGCCGCTGCGCGAGGCCGTTCGGCGCGATGGCGCGGCGACGCTCCGGCTCGATCTGAGGCCGGATTTGTCCGCCGAGGCGCTCGCTGCGCGCCTGACGAAGCGCCGCAAGGGCGAGACGCTGAGCAACCATCTGCGCAAGGCCGCCGGGCTTTCGCCCGTCGCCGTGGCGCTGCTGCGCGAGGTCACGGGCGCCGCCATGCCGGCCGAGCCCGAAGCCCTGGCGCTGCTCATCAAGGATGCTCCGCTGCGCCTCGCCGCGCCGATGCCGATCGCCCGCGCCATCTCGACCGCCGGCGGCATCGCCCATGGCGAGCTCGATGCCGGCTTCATGCTGAAGCGCTTGCCGGGCGTCTTCGTCGCCGGCGAGATGCTGGACTGGGAGGCGCCGACCGGCGGCTACCTGCTGCAGGCAAGCCTCGCGACGGGCGTTGCCGCCGCCGCCGGCTTGGAAGCGTGGCTCGGGCAGCGCTGAACGAGGTCGCGCCCGTCACCCCGTGGCGGTCAGCCGGCGCGCGAAGCGGATGCCGCTGTCGACGGTCGAGATTTCCCCGACACGGGCGAGCGAGACGAGGATCTCGCGCACGGCGCGTTCGACCCGGCGCCCCTGCCGGAACTGCCCGGCGATGGCTGCCGCATCGAGCGGGATCGCGGTGCCGCCCAGCATGGCGAGCACCGCCGCGACGCGCTCGACGGCATCGGCCGGAAAGGTCGGTTTCGTCGCGGCGGGACGCGCGGCGACCAGCACCTCCGCCTCGAGCTGCTCCCCGCCCCTGTCCGTGTCGCCATGGCGCGGGCGCTGATAGTCGGGTCGCAGCCAGTGGACATGGCCGCGCTTCTCCTCCTGCGCGCGCTGCTGGTTGAGCGTCGCGAGCCGCGCCAGCACCTCCTCCTCGGCGAGATCGACAGGCCAGCCATAGGCGGCGGCCACGGCAGCATCGACGGCCAGGTGATGCTCGTCGAGGATCAGCGCCAGGCCGCGATCGCGGACACTGGTCTCGGCCGCGTTCAGCGCACAACCCGTGCGGATCGCCTCGCGGACATTGTAGAGCTTGGTCAGGGTGAGGTCGGGATGCTCGGCCAGAACCTGCTTGCGCAGCGCGTCCAGCGCCTCGGCCGGCAGCCGGATCGCCTCCTTTTGGGCTTCGCTGGCCTCCGGGAAGGGAAACGGGTCAAAGCAGCGCGATTTCGAGTAGCGTGGGTCGTTGCCGATGCCGAGCCGGCCGCCGGCGCGCAAGGCCCAGGAGACGTGGAAGCGCGAAGACAGCACGCCGAGATGGAAGGCATCCGACAGCGCGACCGCGACCAGCATGTTGTCGGGAAGGATCGACCCGTCGAGGAACTGGAAGACGCGGTGCTTCGCGGTCTCGACGGTGGCGATGTAGCGCTGGAGCTGCGCGAGGGCGGGGCGCAAGAGCTGCCGGGGCTTCCCGAACAGCCACCAGTGATCGAGGTATTCGGCGGCGTCCTTCGTGGGGGAGCGTCGGAACTGTGCATCGCGCTCCTGGCGCACGGTCAGTTTCAGATGCTGATAAACCTCCGGAAAACGCTCCCGAGCTGTTTCCAAGGGGAGCCCGAAAAGGTCGATCACCATCGCATTGCGCGGCCTTGCGGTCAGGTCGCGGCCGTTGCGGTAAGCGCGGATATGCTCTGTCAGACCGCTGCGGCGGCCCAGCCCGAGCGCCCCGGCCTCCTCCGGCGTCACGATGAACCCGGCGCCGTGCAGCTTCACGCCCGGTGAGCACAACCCGTGATTGGCGCGCAAGGCGTTTGTCTTGGTGAGATCGGCGCCGATCGTCAGATCCGCATTGATCCGCCCCTGTCGCTCGGCTAGCTCGATTTGCGGTTGGTCCGTATCGAGCCCCGCTTCCGAGACCAGCTCGAGCAATCGGCCGTCATGCCGCCCGGCCTCGACCACGGTCATCGCAATGCGAACGGCGGCGGTATCCTTTCCCGCCTTGGTCCAGGGATGATCGGCAATCGCCATGACGAGCGAGATCGGGCGCTCGGCGATAAGATGCCGTTCGAGGACGCGCCTCTGGAAGACCTGTGCGATGGAATTGGTGGTGACGAAGCCGAATCGGCGCAGCCGGGCTCCCGGCCGGGTCGCCGCGGTCGCGGCGCGATCCACCCAATACATCACGAAATCGGCGCTCTCGTTGATATGGGGATAGATTTGGCGCAGGCCCGCGACATATCCGTCGCCCAGCCGGCGACGCAGATCCTTGCCGCCGATGAAAGGGGGATTGCCGACGATGAAATCGACCTCCGGCCAGGGCGCGAGGTGCACATCGGGCGGAGCCACCGCCCGGCCCAGCAGGGTCGCCGGAACCGGCCATTTCGCCCATGAGATCAAGGCGTCGCAGGTCCGGATCTGCTCGAGCTTCTTCAGGATCGGTTCTTGCGGCGCATAGGCTCGGGTGCGCAGATGCCATTGCAGATAGCCGATCCACAGCATCAGATCGGCGATGGCGGCAGCGCGGGAATTCGCGTCGAGACCGAAGAACTGCCATGGACCGACGC
This sequence comes from Allobosea sp. UNC402CLCol, assembly GCF_000745475.1. GTDB lineage: Bacteria > Pseudomonadota > Alphaproteobacteria > Rhizobiales > Beijerinckiaceae > Allobosea > Allobosea spartocytisi. The sequence continues at coordinate 6,632 of NZ_JQJJ01000013.1, read as the reverse complement.
CCCGCGCGCCGAATCCGCCGAGATGTTCCGCCGCGCCGAGTTCGGCGGCCGCTTCCAGCACCTCGCCTTCCAGCCGCTTCATCAGGTCCTGCGCGACATGCAGGAAATTGCCGGTTCCGCAGGCCGGGTCGAGGATGCGTATCGCGCAAAGCCGGCTGTGAAAGGCTTTCATATGATTGAGGGCGAGGTTCTTCTGCCCGGCATCGCGCGCTTGCTGCGCCGCTCCGACGACCGCGCGCCACTCCTCGCGCAACGGCACGATCACGGTCTCGATGACCAGCAGCTCCACATAGCTGCGCGGCGTGTAGTGTGCGCCCAGGCGCGCGCGCTCGGCCGGGTTGAGCGCCTGTTCCAGCAGACCGCCGAAGATCGACGGCTCCACCAGGCTCCAGTCGTGCTCCGCGGCGGCCAGCAATTCGGCGATGCCGTCACGGCCGAGGCCGAACACCTGCGGATCGGCGAACATGCGGCCGTTGAAGCATTTGATCTCGGCACGGACCGCAGCGGAAAAGCCGCCACGGTCCATCGTTCGCCAGAGCTCTTCGAGGAGCGGCTTGAAGCTTTTCGGTGAGTCCAGGCATTCGCGCAACAACCGCTTGAAGCTGTCGGCGGGAATGAGCCGGACATCCTCCGCGAACATGATGAAGATGCAGCGCATCAGGAAGAGCGCGACGAATTCCGGATCATGCCGCTGTTCCAGGGCCTTGGAGACGACCGCGAGCCGCTCCGCGATCTGTCGTGTCGCGATGGCCGCCCGGCGCGCAGGGTCGAGCGAGAGCGGGTCTTCCCAGACCCGTCTCATCAGATCCCGGATCTGCGGGTCCCTCAAATCTTCCAGATAGATGCGGAAGCGGTGCCGGTCGGGAAACTGGGCGTAGTTTTTCCCGAGGCTGGAGAAGTCCGCATAGAGCTCGAAGCAATGGCCGACATCGCAGACGATCAGGAAGGGCGGCCAGCCATGGCTCGCCGGCACGGCCTTGGCGTAGCGCTCGCCCTGATTGCGGGCGTTGAGCATGAACAGGTCGCGCCCGAGTTCCGGACCGCGGCGGCCGCGCGTGTTGGCGGAAGCCACTTCGACGCCTTCGTCGTCGCCGACCAGCAGCAGCGCTTTCGGCCTGCCCTTCAATCGGCTCTGCTTCGCCTCCAGGACGAAGGCGCTCTTCTTGTAGAGATCGATCCGCCCGGTCGTGTGTCCGCCCTGCCCGTCGGGAAAGCGCACGGGGTACTCGAAGCGATAGGCCACCGCGTCGGCGTCGCTGGTTGGCGGCTGCGGCGCCTCGACGCCGATCAGAGGGCACAATTCGCTCAGGAACTGCGCATAGGCCGCGCGCTCGGCCCCTTCCGACATGCGCCAGCGGGCGATGAAGGCTTCGACCTCATCCTCCGCCGGCTCGGGTCTGCTCCCCGGCATCGTAACGGCCCCCTGATTGCGGATGCCGCATCTATACAACTATAAGTTGCAGTTTTTTGTCCTGTCAACTCCTGTCACCAATCATGCCAGCCGGGCGCTGCGCCCCCTCGCATCCGCGGCGGTTCCGCCCCATATTGCGGCCATGCCGAAAAGCTCCGACACCACCGCGACCAGGCCGAAGGCGGCGAAGAAGCCGTCCTCGGCCCGCACGCCGAATTCCAAGGCGACCAAGCCCGAGCTGAAGCCGCTCGAGGGTTATCTCGCCGATCTGCTCAACCCCGCGATCAACCGCGGCACGGCGGTGCCGGGCGGCGCCTCCGGCTTCAGCGACAGGCCGCAGGCCGGCTACGAGGCGAAGCCGAGCTATGCCACGGAGCGGCCGGGCGGCGAGGAGAGGCCCAAGCGCAAGCTCTCCAAGAAGGCGGATGGCGCCTTCATCGGCGCCGAGGGCGCAGCGGCCGCGACGGCGAGCTCGCTCCAGCATCTCTTGGAGACCGGCAGCCCCTTCATCCAGCCCGGCAAGCCCTGGACGCCGCACCGGCCGGAGCGCCCCGAGAAATCGGAAGGCGGCATCCGCTTCCAGATGAAGTCGGAGTTCTCCCCCTCGGGCGACCAGCCGACCGCGATCGCCGATCTCGTCGACGGCATCCGCCGGCAGGAGCGCGACCAGGTGCTGCTCGGCGTCACCGGCTCGGGCAAGACCTTCACCATGGCCAAGGTGATCGAGGAGACGCAGCGCCCGGCGCTGATCCTGGCGCCGAACAAGACGCTGGCCGCGCAGCTTTACGGGGAGTTCAAGAGCTTCTTCCCCGACAATGCGGTCGAGTACTTCGTCTCCTATTACGACTACTACCAGCCGGAGGCCTATGTCCCGCGCTCGGACACCTATATCGAGAAGGAATCCTCGATCAACGAGCAGATCGACCGCATGCGCCATTCGGCGACGCGCTCTTTGCTCGAACGCGACGACGTGATCATCGTCGCCTCGGTCTCCTGCATCTACGGTATCGGCTCGGTCGAGACCTATACGGCGATGACCTTCTCGGTGAAGCTCGGCGAGCGCATCGAGCAGCGCCAGCTCATCGCCGATCTCGTCGCGCTCCAGTACAAGCGCACGCAGCACGACTTCGCCCGCGGCACCTTCCGCGTCCGCGGCGACGTGATCGAGCTCTACCCGGCCCACTATGAGGACCGCGCCTGGCGCATCGGCCTGTTCGGCGACGAGGTCGAGTCGATCTCCGAGTTCGATCCGCTGACCGGCCAGAAGACCGGCGAGCTCGAATTCATCAAGGTCTACGGCAATTCGCACTACACCACGCCGCGCCCGACGCTGACCCAGGCGGTGAAGTCGATCAAGGAGGAGCTCAAGGCCCGCCTCGACGAGCTCAACCGCATGGGCCGCTATCTGGAGGCGCAGCGGCTCGACCAGCGCTGCACCTTCGACATCGAGATGATCGAGGCCACCGGCTCCTGCAACGGCATCGAGAACTATTCGCGCTATCTCACCGGCCGCAAGCCGGGCGAGCCGCCGCCGACCCTGTTCGAATACCTGCCCGACAACGCGCTGGTCTTCACCGACGAGAGCCACGTCACCGTGCCGCAGATCGGCGGCATGTACCGGGGCGACTTCCGCCGCAAGGCGACTTTGGCCGAATACGGCTTCCGCTTGCCCTCCTGCATGGACAACCGGCCGCTGCGCTTCGAGGAATGGGACGCGATGCGGCCGCAATCGGTGCATGTCTCGGCCACCCCCGGCGGCTGGGAGATGGAGCAGACCGGCGGCGTCTTCACCGAGCAGGTCATCCGCCCGACCGGCCTGATCGACCCGCCGGTCGAGATCCGGCCCGCAAAACATCAGGTCGCGGACCTCCTGGACGAGATCAAGGAGGTCACCGAGAAGGGCTACCGCACCCTCGTCACCGTGCTGACCAAGCGCATGGCCGAGGATTTGACCGAATACCTGCACGAGAACGGCGTGCGCGTGCGCTACATGCACTCGGACATCGACACGATCGAGCGCATCGAGATCCTGCGCGACCTCAGGCTCGGCACCTTTGACGTGCTGGTCGGCATCAACCTGCTGCGCGAGGGCCTCGACATCCCCGAATGCGGCTTCGTCGCCATTCTCGACGCCGACAAGGAGGGCTTCCTGCGCTCCGAGACCTCGCTGATCCAGACCATCGGCCGCGCCGCCCGAAACGTCGACGGCAAGGTCATCCTCTATGCCGACCACGTCACCGGCTCGATGGAGCGGGCGCTGGCCGAGACCAACCGCCGCCGCGAGAAGCAGCTCGCCTACAATGCCGAGCACGGCATCACGCCGCAGACGATCAAGCGCGCCATCGGCGACATTCTCGGCTCGGTCTATGAGCGCGACCATGTCACGGTCGACAAGGGGCTGGTGGCGCCGGCCTCGGGCCACAACCTCAAGGCCGCGATCGCCGATCTCGAGAAGCGCATGCGCGAGGCCGCGGCCGATCTCGAATTCGAGACGGCGGCCCGCCTGCGCGACGAAATCAAGCGCCTGCAGGCGACGGAGCTGGCGATCGCGGACGATCCGCTCGCCCGGCAGGGCGATGTCGAGGCCTCCGCCGGCAAGTACAAGGGCGAGCGCTCTTACGGCTCCAGCGCCAACCTGCCGCCGACCCGCGCCCGCAAACCCACGGACGCGGATATGGGCCCGCATAATCTCGGCGGCGGCGAGGGCAAGCCCAAGTCTGGCGAGAAGCCGAACCCGTTGCTGACGGGCACCTCGCGGGTGCGGAAGCCGACCCTGGACGAGATGGGTCCGGTGCCGGAATCGCGGCCGAAAGGGGCGGGGGAGCGGCGGCGGCGACGTTCCTAGTCAATTGCGTTCGGGGGATGCGATGCCGCTGAGTGAGTTCCCTGTCGTTTATAAGTACACGAGCCATGCATCGGCTAAATTGATCATTAGGAATCGTTCTCTGCGTTTCGGCAGGCCAACCGAAATGAACGACCCTTTTGATGCGTATATAGACGACCTATTTGATAGCTCATTGAAAGAGCAGCATCGAGATGCTGCTCTTACCATCGTTGACATGATCGAAAATGATCCTGCCGCACTTTCTCGCCGCTTAGGATTGCCATTTGAGGAAGTGGCGGCGGTATCGTCGATGATGAGGGCTGGCACTCAGAAACAACGTGCCGAGTTGTTTGCGCTGGTTGCCTCACCAGATTTCGAAGACTCGTGTCCGCAGTTAAAGGCTGAGCTTAATGCGTTGGAGGGCCGACGGGCGGCTTTAGTTGCGCAATTTCGCGATAGCGGGATTTTTTGCGCAACGCGTCGCAAAGACAATCTTCTTATGTGGGCGCATTATGCCGACCAGCATCGAGGGGTTGTGCTTGGCTTCAAGCCGGATTCTGCTGCGGACTCGTTTTTGTGTTTGCTTGAACCCGTTGCCTATAGCGCTGTTCGACCCAGCTTTTACGACCCGGTCGATCCGCTCAAGGGCGCTCGTCCCAAGTTGGAGGATATGCGGGCTTTCAATCGGTATCTGACTGCAACAAAGAGCCCCGAATGGGCTTACGAAGAAGAGTTACGCCTTGTCGTTCCGTCGTTCGTTCCAGAGGGGAAATCAGCGACTTTCTTGCCGTTTCATCCTCAAGAGCTGGTGGAATTGTACCTAGGTCATCGGTTTGAATTTGAATGTCGTGATGAAGTTATTGGCGCCGCGCAATCCTTGAATGAAGACGTGGCCATCTTCCAGGCAAAGCTCGCAAGAGGCGCGTATGCGCTAACATTTGACCGTATCGTGTAGGCCGTCTTCAGCCGCCATGACCGTACCCTCCACCTTCGTCCACGCCTCGCGCGATTTCGAGCGCTTCCTGCTCGATGCGCGCGATGAGCTTGGGCTCGGCACCACGCATCAGAGCTATGCGGCGGTGCTGGCCGTGCTGGTCACCTTCCGGGCGATGAAGTGAGCCGCGGAGAACCCCTCTCCCGGATGGGAGAGGGGCAGGGGTGAGGGACCGCCGCTGATCGTCTAGCCGCAACGGAGCCGTTGAGCCTTCTTCAGAAAACGCACACCCTCATCCGGCGCTCCGCGCCACCTTCTCCCAGCCGGGAGAAGGAAAGGCGTAGCGGTTCGGCAGCCCTATCGCTCCTGAGCCTCAGGCGCCGTCGAAAGCCGCGTGATAGCGCACCGTGCCGGCCGGCACCCCGGCCCCGAAGGCGAGGCGCATGAAATATTCCGGCGGCACGCCCTCCAGCACCAGCGCCGGATCGGCGGCAAAACCGAAGCGGCCGTAATAGCCGGGGTCGCCGAGCAACACGCAGCCGCCGGCGCCGATCTCGCGCAGGCGCTGCAAGCCCTCGCGGATCAGCTCCGAGCCGACACCGCTGCGCTGCCGGCCCGGCCGCACCGAGACCGGCCCGAGCCCGAACCAGCCACGCTCCGTCCCGTCGATCGTCACCGGCGAGAAGGCGACATGGCCGACGATCTCGTCGTCCTCGACGGCGACAAGCGAGAGCGTCAGCGCGCCGGCCGCGCGCAAGCCGTCGATGATGGCCGCTTCGGTGCCGCTGCTATGCGGCGCCGCCGCGAAGGCTTCGGTGGTCAGGGCGCGGATGGCGGCTGCGTCCGCGGGCTGTTCGGGGCGAATTGGCATGCTGGCTCCTTGAGAGAGCGCTTATGCCATGCCGCCATCCCGGCGTGGAGTCGAACCCGGCCCGCCGTCAGGCTCGGCCTTGTGCCGCGCATCCCCGTCTTGCGCGGCCGATGGAGGGCGCGGGGAACCCTTCTCCCGCAGGGGGAGAAGGGAAGAGGCGAAGAGGCGTCGCGGCTCGCCAAAACTTATCCCCGCCCTCGCGTCCCGCGCCTATCCTCACCCCACCTCGTCCCCGAGGGGCAGCCATCCGGAGGTATGCCGTTGGCGGGGCGGGGGCGGCGCCTGCGGGTGGAGTCACGATCCACTCCCGGGAGGCTTCGGGGCACCGCCCTGGGGACACTACGATCCCTGTGCGAGGAGCTCGCTGGGAACGGCCGATGGCATCACGCCTTCGTCCCATGCCCGAGTAGACGCGACAAGGCGCTGAGCCGAACTGGCGTCGAAAGGGCTCGCGGCGAAGGATGGCTGCAGGCCCGGTAAGCGCGGCCCGGAGACTTAAGAACGCCGATAAGCGGAGCGCCACGGGGCGTGCGGAGGGTGGCTCAATCCCTCCGCGCCGCATCCTGGCTCAATGGAAGCGGCCTGATACCCA
>NZ_KN050692.1:327954-776785 GCF_000745475.1 Allobosea sp. UNC402CLCol | reverse complement strand
ACGAAGATCCGGGAGGCCTCGTCGCGTTCCTGGGCGGTTGGCGGCTGCTGGCCGTTGGCGCGCATGACGTTGTCGAGCGCCATCGCGAGCGGGTCGGCATTCTGCGACACCAGCGACGCCACGCCCGAGCCGGCGTTCGCGACACCGTTGGCGGCCGTCTTCGCCGCGCCGAACAGCGATGACGTCGCGACGATGGTGATCAGGAGCGCTCCGGTCGCCCAGACGAGGAGGCCATGGATTGCATCGCGCACCCTGCGCTCCTCGCCATTGGCATCGAAGCTCGGCTGGCGCATGCGGCCTGCAAGATAGCCGCCGGCCATCGTGGCGGAGGCCATGACCCAGAGCGCCCAGAGGGCGCCGGCGATTGCCAGCGCCGTGGCGCTGGAGCTCCTTTCGAAATCGGCTGAGACCATCGACAGGCCGATCGCCGAGCCGAAGACCGTCATGATGGTTGAGATGGCGGTCGCGATCACCGCGCCGCCGATGATCGGTCCCCATTGCACATAGGAGCGGTTCTCCTTGTTGACGGTCACGGGAGCGACGACGACGTCCGTTCCAGACATGGACATGGCGAACTCCTATCGAAGACCGAGGAACGACAGGATGGCCATGATGACCACCACGAGACCGACGAGATAAATGATACTGTCCATGAGCCCCTCCTGCTGATGAGCGAAAGTGACAGGCAAACAGCCGTCGCAGCGGATTGGTTCCTGACGGGCGTACCCGGCCATCCCGTGTCGAGTCGTGAGCGGGCTGGAACTCCCGTGATGGAGGCCCGTTCTCCTTTGGGGGGCATTCCAGACAGGAGGCACCCATGCGAGACGGCCAAGGCAACAAGCTCAGCCCTGAAGAACAGCAGCGCGTGAAATCGATCCAGGGCGATCCGGGGACGGAGGCGACCCCGAGGGTCTCGATCAATCCCGATCCCGAAAAGGATACTGGCGATGCCGACAAACCGCGTGTGAAGCCGGACGACAAGCCGGCGGCGGGCGCCGGCGAATAGCTGCCAGTCTTACCGAGCGTCTCGCAAAGCCCGGCGAGCATTGCCCTGTCCTCCGGCGACAGCTCGATACCAAGGCTGAGCTTCCGCAAGAAAAATTCGGGCCTTTCCGACATCAGCCTCAAAACGATCGAGCGCTCAAGTCGTTCCGCCACTGTACGGACCGTACAGTGGCGTCATTGCAGCAGGATCCCTCAGGCCGCTTTTCGATTGATCCCACTGAGCGCAAGTTTCGACAGCTTCTGGTCGGTTGCATCCTCCTCCTCGAGGGTCTGCTGCAGCAGGGAAGCGCAATCGTCGCGGCCGAGTTGCTTGGCCCAGGCGACGAGGGTGCCGTAGCGCGTGATCTCGTAGTGCTCGACGGCTTGGGCAGCGGCGATCAGCGCGGCATCCAGGACCTGCTTGTCGGCCACGTCGCCGGCGATATCGCTCGCCTCCTCGAGGATGCCGTCGATTGCGGGGCAGGTGATGCCCTTCTCCTCGACGCCGTGCAGCCGGAAGACCTGCTTCAGACGATCGATATGGCCGTCGGTCTGGCGAAGATGCATCTCGAACCCGCTTTTCAGCTCTGGGCTTGTCGCCTTCTCGATCATGTCGGGAAGCGACTTCCTGATCTGATGTTCGGCATAGTAGACGTCCCGAAGCGTATGGACGAAGAGATCATCCATCGTGGCGATGTCCTTGGAAAACCAACCCATCATCATCTCCTGATCTGGCGTTGCGTGTCTCCGCCCAACCGGGCTGCGCAGCGCGCGTTCCTGCGCTCCCATCGATTGTTCGATGCCGTACAGAGAGTGCAAAAGGCCAGCGAAACCGAGATTGGGACCGCAATATCGGATTGTTCACGCAGCCGATCTCCTGCGTCGGGCTGCCGGTGGCGGCCGTGCCCGTCTTCGGGGGCTTATTGCCGATCGGCGTTCAGCTCATCGCGGCGCCCTGGCGCGAGGATATCTGCCTGCGCGCAGCCTATGCCGTCGCTCGCGCCCAGGTCGCTTCCGCCCAGCCTCCGCGGCTGGACCATGACTGAATCGCCTGCGCAAGGGATGATCTGACGGCAGCGGATTTTGCAACGGATACTTTGGGTCGCACCGCGGATCGTCGAGCTTGCCGCCGCGAAGCGGACGTTCGCAATGTCCGCAACGGGCCAAAATCGTCGGTCGCTCGTCCGGGCGAGTTGCGCCAGAAGCGGAACTTGGGATCTCGTCAGCAAACGGACGTTCGGGACCGACCCGGCCGCTTCCGCCCCTTACTAAATCGGAAGCTCCGACCGGCCTGACGGATAGAGGCCGTGCGCATGCCCGCCCGCGTCGGTCCGAGATTGTCTTTCCCCGGCCCTGCGGCCGCCCGGGGCGCTTGGCGGTGATGCCGCTCACACCGGACATCTTCTTCGACGAATGATCCATGTTAGGTTGCCGTGCGGCAACATCGTCGCCGGTTCTTGGATGTCAGTCTCGGCCCCGCATGAAGTTTCTCGTCGTCGATGACCATGCGCTGATCCGCGAAGCCATGCGCAGCGTGTTGCAGGTGGTCCGGTCCGATTGCATCGTGCTGGAAGCGTCTGACGCCGCGGCAGCGCTGGCGACGCTCGAACAGGATGATGACATCGATCTTGTGCTGCTGGATCTTCATCTGCCCGATCAGAACGGGCTGTCGCTGTTGGCGACCTTGGTGGAACGGCACCCGACCGTCGCTGTCGTCCTGATCTCGGGAGATCGGGAGCAGTCCACGATCCGTGATGCACTGGCGCTCGGGGCCCAGGGTTTCATCCCGAAGACCGAGACGCGCGAAGTCCTGATCGGAGCGCTCTCGCTCGTCCTGGCGGGCGGCGTCTATGTCCCGCCCGCGGTGCTGCATCCCGAGCAGACCGCAGCGCTCGCCGCTGGCAGCGGCTCGACCGTGACGCCCACCCTGCAGTCTCTTGGTCTCACCGACCGGCAACTCGACGTGCTCGCGCTGCTTATGGAAGGCAAGAACAACAAGCTCATCTGCAGGGCACTCGGGCTCGCCGAGCCGACGGTCAAAAATCACATCTCGTCGATCCTGAAGACGCTCGGTGTAGGCAGCCGCACCGAGGCCGTGCTCGCTGTCACTCGCCTCGGCTGGTCGAAGCCTGCGGCCGGGTAGCGGACCTCAGCAGGCGGGTCGCGGCGGCACGAAGCCTGGCGGGTGCCACTGGCTTTTCAAGCATCGGCAGGCCCTGGGCCAAGATGCGCTCACGCGTGCTCTTGGAGACATCGCCCGAGATGATCAGCGCCGGGAACGCGACCATGAACCGCTCCCTGAGCGCTTCCACCAACTGCACGCCGTCCTCGCCCTCATCGAGATGCACGTCGGCGATCATCAGGTCGGGGGCGACGTTTCCAAGACGCTCGAGGGCTTGGTTGCGGTTTTGCGCAGTCACCGTTTGACTGCCCCATAGGCCCAGCAACCCGGCGGTTCCCTGGAGCACGTCGGCGTCATTGTCGACGATCAGGATGCGTGCGCCCTGCAATGGATCGTCCCATGCCTCAGGCGCCTCGGCCAATGACGATGCGCCAGCTTCGGCCATGGCAGCCGGAACGCAGACGGAAAAGCGCGAGCCTCTTCCAACGCGCGAGACGACGTCGATCGTATGGTCCAGGAGTTGGCATAGCCGGGTCACGATCGCCAAGCCCAGCCCCAGTCCCTCGCCGCGCAGCGCGCCAACGGGCGCCAGCTGATAGAACTCCGAGAAAATCTCCCGGTACTTGTCCTGCGGGATGCCGATTCCGGTATCCCAGACCTCGATCCTGATCGTCCCCCCGCGCCGGCGACACAAGACGAGGACGCCGCCCTGTCTCGTGTAGCGCAAGGCGTTGCCGACGAGATTGCCGAGGATGCGTTGCAGGAGAACCGGATCGCTCCGCACCCAGAGCTCACTTGGCCGACAGCTGAAGCGTAGTCCCTTCGCCTGCGCTTCGGCTGCAAAGGCGGTCTCGACGCGGTCGAGGACGGCCTGGATCGGAAAGGCCGATATCTCCGCGCGGACCACACCGGAATCGATCCGGGAGATATCAAGGAGATCGTCGAAAAGGCCGTTGATCGACGCCACTGCCTGCTCGATCCTGTGTGCCAGACGTTCACGTTCGACAGGTGATGTCTCGGCTCGCAACTGCGCCACCATCAGGTTCAGCGCATGCAGGGGTTGCCTCAGGTCGTGGCTGGCCGCGGCGAGGAAGCGCGACTTGGCACTGCTGGCCTCGGTCAACTCCTGGGTCCGCTCGGCAACCTTGCGCTCCAGCGTCGCATAGGAGCCCTGCAGCTCGGCCGTCATCGTGTTGAACTGGCGGCCGAGTTGCGCGATCTCGTCTGAGGTATCGATCATGATCCGATGATCGAGGTGACCGGCTCCGATCCGCGCCGCTCCCGTCATCAGCAAACGGATCGGACGGGCCATCCGCCACGAAAAAGCGACCGCGATGGCCACCGCGACAAGCAGGCTGATCAGCGCGATGGCGAGCGATCGCTCCAGGGCTCGCCACAGCGGTTGGTTGGCTTCGGCGATCGGCAACTCGACGAGGACGCGCCAGTCCAGCGGTGGAACCATGACCTGCGCCAGCAGTGCAGGCTGCCCCGTAAGACCGTCGATGCGGTGGAGGGCGGCGCCAGGATCGGCGTCGATCGAACGGATCGTGGCCGAAAGATCGGTATTCCTGAGAACGAGGCTCGCATCGGGATGGACGATGAGCCGTCCGTTGCGGTCGATCGCGTAGGCCTGGCCTTCGCGTCCCACACGGATCCTGGAGACGATGTCCCGCGCGAGCTTGAGATTCACCTCGGCCATGACGATTCCGCTATCGCGACGCGCTCCGGAGAGGGCAATCGTCATGAACGGTTCGCTGTCGCGCTGGAAATAGACGATTCCGTAGTGGACCCCCATGCTCGTGGCATCGCGAAAGGCGACCTCGCCGGATCTGTCCGCCAAAGTCGAGATGCGGTCCAGGCTGACGCGCGATACGAAGAGGCGCTCCCGCCCTTTTTCATCCATCAAGGCGAGATCCACGATGGCGGGAACCTGCCGCAGGAGGCGCAGCGCATCGATGCGTTGCTGCTTTCCGTCGCTTTCCTCCCACGAAAGATGCGTCATCCAGCGCAACTGACCCTCTATGTCCCGGATGAACTGACTGATCCGGAACGCCGCGTTTTCGGCGTTGGCTCGCTGGATCTGGATCAGAGCGTTGCGATGCTCGGTCGAAGCGAGCCAGATGTCCGCGACCGTGTAGCCGATGAGCGGGACGCCGACGGCCGCGACAAACGAGGCAATGTATTTGCCCAGCAGGGAGCGCGGCAGCACCCTGCGGACAAGATTGCCGAGGTTCAACGGAGCGCGTCTTTCCATCGCCCCGATGATAGCCCGGATACGCCGCTGCAAGCAGCCCGGACCATAAGGACCAGTACGAAAGGACCGGCTGCTCCGGGACGGATGGATGATTGTTGGGACCTCGCCGAGGCGAGCATGGTCGAGGACCCTGACAATACCGGAGGTCGATATGTTCAGCTTGCTCCTCGACGGAAATGCGATGCTTCGTCGGTGCTTGGTCGCCGCCCTGGCATCGGGCCTCGGCCTATCGGCACATGCTGCGGACATCAAAGTCGTCGCGCCAAACGCGGTCAAGGAAGCGGTTCTGGAGATCGGGTCCCGATTTGCCAAGGACACCGGTCACAAGGTGATATTCACCTGGGGTGGCTCGGAGGCGATCACGAAGCGCATCGCCGACGGCGAGGAATTCGACATCGTCGTGACCACGTCGCAGGCGATCGATCGCATGGTCTCCGCCGAGAAGGTGGCAGCCGAGAGCAAGACCGACTTCTCCCGCTCCGCCGTCGCAGCCGCCATCCGCGCCGATGCCCCCCGGCCGGACATGTCGACCGTCGACGGCGTTCGGCAGGCCTTGCTCAAAGCAGAAACCATCGCAATTTCGTCTGGCGCCAGCGGACGCTATTTCGAGCAGCTCTTCGAGCGGCTCGGCGTCGCCGAGAAGATCAAGCACAAGATCAGGCAGCCCCCGTCGGGAGCGCAGATCGGCGACCTGCTGACGAGCGGCGGCGCCCAGCTGGGATTTCAGCAGGTCAGCGAACTGCTCCACGCCAAGGGCATCGTCTATCTTGGCCCGCTGCCGGCAGATATCCAGAACTACACCGTCTGGTCGGCTGGCCTGCACAAGAGCAGCCGGCGCCCCGATCTTGCCCGCGCCTTGATCCTGGCGCTTGCCGCAACCGAGGCGAAAGACGCCTTGAGCAAGCACGGCCTGGAACCCCTTTAAGGGCTCGCTGACGATGGCGGCGACGGGCGGTCGAGGCTTGTCGCTGCCTTCGCCACGAGGTCGTACGGGGCATGCCGAGCCTGCCCGAGCGGGCGTAAGCGTGTTCTGCGCAACCCTGTAGCCTCCGCTCCGGCAAGTAGAGCGTGAACGAGGAAGCCAGAGGCGCAAACGGCCAACGTCTGGCGCATGCCCTCATATCTTCCACGCGCGTACCTGCTCCTGTTCCCGATAGCGCGTATTCGCTGGCCCCTATGGAGTTTGAACGATGAGCGCTGATCTCCTGTTCTCTCCGGCGACCGCGTCCGGCTTCGTGTTCGGACTTGGGCTGATCTTTTCGCTTGGCCCTCAGAACCTCATGCTCATCAGGGCGGGCATGATGCGCAGCCATCCGCTGGCCGTCGCCTCAACCGGCTACGTTTCCGAGATCGCATTGGTAGCTATGGGAATTGGCGGCCTTGGCACGTTGCTGGTGCAGCATCCGACAATTTCCGGAACGCTGCAGGCGGGCTGCGCCGGATTTCTGGCATGGTGGGGCGTGCGCGTACTGCTCAACGCCAATCGGGCATCCAAGGCCGAGGCGGCCACGGAAGTCTGCGGCTCTCGGTTGCGCGCCATTGGATTGATGCTTGCCGTCACTTGGCTGAACCCATTGGCCTGGCTTGAGGCGATGTTTCTCGTCGGCGTTTTCTCGTCCAGTTATGCCAGCGGGGCGCAAACAGGGTTCGCGGTTGGATTCCTCTCTGCTTCAGCGATCAAATTTTATGGCTGGAGTTTGGCTGGGATGGGTCTATCTCGCCACTTCAACCACCCGACTTGCCGCAAGAACATGGATAAAGTCGCTGGCTTCGTCTTGATCTCAGCAGCTGGACTGCTTTCGATCAATATTCTCAATGCTGTTTAGCCGACGGTCGATCGGGTGCATCTCCACAGGCGTCACCTGATCATCCGGTCGGTGCGCATCGATATGGCGGCCGGCAACGTCAGACCAAGCTCGGTCGCGGTACGCTGATTGACCACGAGCTCAAAACTGGAAGGCTGTTCTACCGGCAGCTCCGCCGGACGGGCCCCGCGCAGGATGCGATCAACGAAGCCGGCGGCTTGCTCCCAGGTGGCACGCAGGTTCGGACCATAGGTGAGCAGGTTGCCTTCGTCGGCGAATTCGGACCATCCGGAGACGGCGGGAATCCCGTTCTGCTTGGCGAAGATGGCGATGGCACGAGCCTGGCTCATGATGAGCGCGTCGGGAAACGCCACGATGGCCTCGGCGTGGGCCTGGAGCAGGGCGGGCCAGGCCGTCGCGAAGTCCCTGGCGGATGATACCGCGAAGTAGCTGACCGTGATGCCCAGCTTCTCCGCCGCCCGGCGCGATGCCTGTAGTTCCAGCTGTTCGCCGGGATGGGCCGGGTTGGCCAGTATCGCGACGCGCGCGAGGGACGGCATGATCTCCTTCAACAATTCGAGCCTCTTGCCGATCAGGTCGAGGCTTTGCATCGCGATGCCCGTCAGATTTCCGCCAGGGCGCGAAAAGCTCGTCACGAGCTTTGCCTCGACAGGGTCGCCGCTGAAGCCGAACACGATCGGAATCTGGGTTTTGAGATTGCGGGCACCGAGGACCATCGCACCTTGAGCCACAAGGACGTTCGGCCGCAGCGCGAGCAGCTCGGACGCCAAACGCTCGGCGCTGGCAGGCTCTCCCCATCGGGCATCGATCGTGAGGTTCCGCCCCTCCACCCAGTTCCAGCTGCCCAGCCCTGTCCGCAAGGCCTCGAGATAAGCCGGCGTCGGCAGCGGGCCCGCGTTTCCGGCGAGCCAGGCGATCCGCGTCGTACTCCCAGTATCCCGCGCCACGGAAGGCGCTGCCGACACCCCGGCGGTTGCCGCGAAAACGAGACCATCGCGAACGAATTGACGACGTCCGATGTCCGTCATTCGGCATCTCACTGCTGGCTTTGCGGAAAGCTTGCTGAGAATAGCATTTATTGCACCCGATCGAGAGATCTCCCCGCAACCACACCGATGGCAAGGACGGGATGCGCTACGTCCCGACTGCTGAACACGTCGCTCAAGCGTGTGTGGACCGATAAGTATAGGCGCTCACCGCGCCTTCCGCGTGCGAGCGGATGGTCACCGCTCCTGTCACGACAAACGCCGAACGGCCATGTCGTAAGCTTAGGCGCCCACCTCCGGCAGCGTGAGGTCACGAAAAATGTCGTAACCATTCGACCATCTGAATGGAGGGCTACAGCCCGGCCGACATTACGGCCAGCACAAATTGAAGGCGTTCGGTGCGTTCCATCCCATTGACGGACACCGCACGAATACACACGGCTGGCGCCTTGGCTGCGCTGCGAAGGCACCCACGCCACTTGGACGTTCAGCACAATTTGTTCGCAGATGCGCCGCACAAAACGGTGAGTGCCCACTTTTGCACATTGCGAGAGCCGCGCTTGAGCGCATCCTGTCGATCAATAGCAGATGCTGATTCGCAGTTGACGTGCGCCGTGTTTCGACGATGGGCGTAGCCGATTCTCTGATGCCTGCGTCGAGCCACGGCATAACCATATGCAGAGGGCTCATGTACAACGACTCTTTGTTCAACGCCTTCGCTCGCTCCTACGAGGCGCGCCGCGAAACGGACATGCCGATCGCCGACTACTTGGAAGCCTGCAGAGGCGATCCGATGCTATACGCTAACGCAGCGGAACGCCTGCTGGCGGCCATTGGCGAGCCTCAGATGATCGACACGGCCAAGGATCCTCGCCTTGGCCGTATTTTTTTGAACCGAACCATCCGGACCTATCCGGCCTTTGCCGGCTTCTACGGCATGGAAGAGACGATCGAGCGTATCGTCTCCTT
Source organism: Allobosea sp. UNC402CLCol (assembly GCF_000745475.1). Classification (GTDB taxonomy): domain Bacteria; phylum Pseudomonadota; class Alphaproteobacteria; order Rhizobiales; family Beijerinckiaceae; genus Allobosea; species Allobosea spartocytisi. Next base: position 767,644 of record NZ_KN050692.1, on the reverse strand, counting down.
CTTCCGTCACGCCGCGCAGGGCCTGGAGGAGCGCAAGCAGATCCTCTATCTGCTCGGCCCGGTCGGCGGCGGCAAGTCGTCCCTCGCCGAACGGCTCAAGTCCTTGATGGAGGTCCACCCCATCTACGTCCTGAAGGCCGGCGACGAGATCAGCCCGGTCTTCGAAAGTCCCCTGAACCTCTTCGATCCCGGGACGATGGGACCCATCCTCGAACAGCGCTACGGCATTCCGCAGCGGCGATTGACGGGCCTGATGAGCCCCTGGTGCCTGAAGCGGCTCGAGACGTTCGGCGGCGATATTTCCCGCTTCCAGGTCGTCAAGCTGCAGCCCTCGCGCCTGCGCCAGATCGCCATCGCCAAGACCGAGCCCGGCGACGAGAACAACCAGGACATCTCGTCGCTCGTCGGCAAGGTCGACATCCGCAAGCTCGAGAACTTCTCCCAGAACGACCCCGACGCCTACAGCTATTCGGGCGGCCTCAACCGCGCCAACCAGGGCGTTCTCGAATTCGTCGAGATGTTCAAGGCGCCGATCAAGATGCTGCATCCCCTGCTGACGGCGACGCAGGAGGGCAACTACATCGGCACCGAGAACATCGGCGCCATTCCCTTCTCCGGCGTCATCCTTGCCCACTCCAACGAGGCGGAGTGGCAGAGCTTCAAGAGCAACAAGAACAACGAGGCCTTCATCGACCGGATCTGCGTCATCAAGGTGCCCTACTGCCTGCGGCCGACCGAAGAGCAGAAGATCTATGAGAAGCTGATCGAGGGCTCGGCGCTCAGCAAAGCGCCTTGCGCGCCAGGAACTCTCTCGATGCTCGCGCGGTTCTCGGTTCTCTCGCGGCTGCGCAACCACGAGAACTCGACCTTGTTCGCCAAGATGCGCGCCTATGATGGCGAGAGCCTGCGGGAGACCGACCCGAAAGCCCGCAGCGTCCAGGAATATCGTGACGCCGCCGGCATGGACGAAGGCATGGACGGCATCTCGACGCGCTTTGCCTTCAAGGTCCTGGCGGCAACCTTCAACCACGACACGATCGAGCTCGGCGCCGACCCGGTGCATCTGATGTATGTGCTGGAACAGGCCATCCGCCGCGAGCAGCTGCCCGACGAGACCGAGAAGCGCTATCTCGAATTCATCAAGGCCGAGCTTGCTCCGCGCTATGCGGAGTTCATCGGGCACGAGGTTCAGAAAGCCTATCTCGAATCCTATGCGGATTACGGGCAGAACCTGTTCGACCGCTATGTCGACTATGCCGACGCCTGGATCGAGGATGTCGACTTCAAGGATTCCGACACCGGCCAGTTGCTCGACCGCGAACTCCTCAACCAGGAGCTGACCAAGATCGAGAAGCCGGCGGGAATCGCCAATCCGAAGGATTTCCGCAACGAGATCGTCAAGTTCTGCCTGCGCTCGCGGGCGAGCAATGGCGGCAAGAATCCATCCTGGACCGGCTATGAGAAGATCCGCGAAGTCATCGAGAAGCGGATGTTCTCACAGGTCGAGGACCTGCTGCCGGTCATCTCCTTCGGCTCGAAGAAGGACGGCGAGAGCGAGAAGAAACATGGCGAGTTCGTCTCGCGCATGGTGGAGCGTGGTTATACCGAACGCCAGGTCCGGCGTTTGATCGAATGGTACATGCGCGTGAAGCAGGCTGGCTGAGCCAGGCGCGGGAGCCATCATGAACATTGTCGACCGACGCCTGAACCCACGCGGCAAGGCTCTCGAGAATCGTCAGCGTTTTCTGCGCCGGGCCAAGGGCGTCGTACAACAGGCGGTGAAGCAGTCGCTGCAGAGCCGCAATATCCGGGACGTGCTGGACGGCGGAGAAGTCAGCATCCCGCTGGACGGGATGGAGGAGCCAAGCCTTCGTCGGGGGAGCGGGGGCACGCATGACCGTGTGCTGCCCGGCAACAAGACCTTCATCGAAGGCGATGTGCTGCCGCGCTCGGGCGGCGGCGGCGGGGGCACACCGGAGAAAGCCGGCGAGGGCGACGGCGAGGATGCGTTCCGCTTCGTCCTGACCCGAGAGGAGTTCCTCAACGTCTTCCTCGACGACCTGGAGCTGCCCGACCTGGCCAAGCGGCGGCTCACCGAGACCGAGCATGAAAGCCCCGTTCGCGCCGGCTACTCGGTCTCGGGCTCGCCGGCCAATATCGCGGTCAACCGCACGACGCGGCTTGCGATGATGCGCCGGATGGCGCTTCGCCGCCCGAACCCCGAGGCGATCGCGCGGCTGGAGGCGGAGATCGCCGCCTGTGAAGAGGACGGGTTGCGCCTGGTGCTCGAAGACAAGGTCAAGGCGCTCGAAGCCAAGGTGCGGCGCATTCCCTATATCGACCCCGTCGATGTCCGCTACCGCCGCTACGAGAACGAGCCGAAGCCGGTCGCGCAGGCCGTGATGTTTTGCCTGATGGATGTGTCCAGCTCCATGACGGAGCACATGAAGGACCTCGCCAAGCGGTTCTACATGCTGCTCTATATCTTCTTGTCGCGGCGTTACCGCCATGTCGAGCTCGTCTTCATCCGTCACACGGACCGGGCCGAGGAGGTGGATGAGGAGACCTTCTTCCACAGCCCCGCGACGGGCGGGACGCTGGTATCGAGCGCGCTCGAGGCGATGCGCTCGGTCATCGCGAAGCGCTATTCGCCGGAGGACTGGAACATCTACGCCGCCCAGGCCTCGGACGGCGACAATTCCTATTCAGACGAGGCGGCCACCGAGCGCTTGCTGACGGAGGCGATCCTGCCGGTCAGCCAGTATTTCGCCTATCTGGAGGTCGGCGACGCCGATCGCGGGTCTTCGTCCCAATCTGCCTTGTGGAAGCTCTACGACAAGCTGCGCACGGAGGGCGCGCCGCTCTCGATCCGCAGGGTCGGCCATCGCGGCGAGATCTTCCCGGTCTTTCGCGAGCTCTTTCAACGCGGCCAGGGACGCGAAAGGGTCGCGTCATGAGCGTTGCCCCGATGGAGCGGCTCTTCGACGGGGCGGACTGGAACTTCGCCACGCTGCAGCGCATCCACGACGCCTGCGAGCAGATCGCGCTCGGCGAGCTCGGCCTCGACGTCTACCCCAACCAGATCGAGGTGATTACGGCCGAGCAGATGCTCGACGCCTATTCGTCGACCGGCATGCCGCTGTTCTACAAGCACTGGTCGTTCGGCAAACATTTCGCCCATCACGAGGCGTTGTACCGCAAGGGACTGAGGGATCTCGCCTACGAGATCGTTATCAACAGTTCGCCCTGCGTCTCCTACCTGATGGAGGAGAACACGGCGACGATGCAGACGCTCGTCATCGCGCATGCCGCCTTCGGCCATAACCACTTCTTCAAGAACAACTACCTGTTCAAGACCTGGACCGACGCCGAGGGCATTCTCGACTATCTCGACTTCGCCAAAGGCTATATCGCGCGTTGCGAGGAGCGCTACGGTCAGGTCGCCGTCGAGCGGACGCTGGACGCGGCCCATGCCCTGATGTCCCACGGCGTCCACCGCCATCCCGGCAAGAGCAAGCTCGACCTGCGCCAAGAGGAACAGCGCGAGCGGGACCGCCGCGCCCATGAGGAGCAGATCTTCAACGACCTCTGGCGTACCGTGCCGGCGGGCCCGAGCAAGAGCATCTCCAATATCAGTCTCGAGCGACGGCGCACCGCGCTCGGCCTGCCGCAGGATAACCTTCTGTACTTCCTAGAAAAATCGGCTCCGCGGCTGCATGCTTGGCAGCGCGAAATCCTGCGGATCGTTCGCCAAATCGCGCAGTATTTTCACCCTCAGCGCCAAACCAAGGTGATGAACGAGGGCACCGCGACCTATGTCCACTACCGCATCATGACGCGGCTCCATGAGCTCGGGGCAATCAGCGACGGGAACTTCCTCGAGTTCCTCAGGTCGCATTCCAACGTCGTGTTCCAGCCGGCCTATGACGATCCGAGATTCCCGGGCTTCAACCCCTACGCGCTCGGCTTCGCGATGATGCAGGACATCGAGAGGATCGTCACCGCGCCCGAGCAGGAGGATCGCGAGTGGTTTCCGGAGATTGCCGGGAGCGGCGACGCGATGGCCGTCCTGCGCGACGTCTGGGCAAACTACCGCGACGAGAGCTTCATCAGCCAGTTCCTCAGCCCGCATTTAATGCGGCAGATGCGGGTGTTCAGCCTCTGCGACGACCCGGCTCAAACCGAGGGCGTGGTGATCTCGGCGATCCATGACGAGCGCGGCTATCGCCGCATTCGGCGCCAGCTCGCCCGCGAATACGATGTCAGCTGGACCGATCCCAATATTGAGATCGTCGATGTCGACCTCGCCGGCGATCGGCGCCTGCTCCTGCGCCACAGCGTCGTGAACGGCTGCCTGCTCCAGGATAAGGCCGCTGCGCAGGTGCTACAGTCTATCGCGGATCTGTGGAGCTACGATGTGCGGCTTCAGGAGGTCGATTCCTTGGAAACGGTGCTCAAAGAGCATGTGGCCAGCCCGCGCGCGATGGTCCGTGCAGCTTGACGAATTCGCATGCCGGATTCTTGAGAGACCAGAAGTCTAATGTCGATGCTCGCGCGGACCGTAGCCCAATCGCAAGGCAACGCTCACGCAGTCGCAACCATGGATCGGATGGACCACCTGATAACGGACATTCTAGATGTCAGCCAAGGGCTAAAACCGGGCAGACGCAGGCGGCCGGGGCCAACCCGCGGCAGCGCGCAAACGCCAGAAGAATTTCTTCGAGAGGCAGCTCCGGCTCTGAGGTTCAATCATTCAGCCCAGCGCCAAGTTCATTGTTTTCAAAAGCGGAAACCGGCGCAGCGCCCAGGAACGGACTTCCGCAACGCCACAACGACACGACCGAGAGCAAGCTGACCTCATCACGCCCCTGTGAACATGTGATGCGGCACGGACGGGAATAAACCCGCCGCTCTGCCGATCTCCTCAGCATCTGCCACTGGCGGCGACGCAGGAGATCGACATGACCCAGCACGGTAACGATGACGAGCATATCGGCCGCCGGCACGCCCTCGAGTGCATGATCTGGGCGGGTACCGGCGTCCTCTGGACGGTTTCGGGCGGCGTGCCCGTGTCGCTCGGCCTGCTTGGCGAGGCCAGCGCAGCCGAGGCGGCGACGGGGTTCACGTTCCTGCAGATCTCGGACAGCCATATCGGTTTCGACAAGGCAGCTAACCCGCACGCCATCGACACGTTGAAGGAAGCCGTCGGCAAGGTGCGAGCCTTGCCCGAAAAGCCCTCCTTCATGATCCACACCGGCGACATCACCCATCTGTCCACGGCTGCGCAGTTCGACACAGCCGGGCAGATCATCGGCGGCGCCGGGTACGACGTGCACTATGTGCCCGGAGAGCACGATATCATCGACGAGAACAACGGGCGCGCCTATCTCGACCGCTACGGCGCGGGTACCAAGGGCGCCGGCTGGTATTCCTTCGACCAGAACGGCGTGCATTTCATCGGCCTGGTCAATGTCGTCAATCTCAAGGCCGGGGGCCTCGGCAATCTCGGGGCAGACCAGCTCGCTTGGCTGGCCGACGACCTCAAAGCCGTCGGCGCCTCGACGCCGATCGTCGTCTTCGCCCATATCCCGCTCTGGGCGATCTACCCGGAATGGGGCTGGGGCACCGACGATGCGGCGCAGGCATTGGCTCTGCTCAAGCGCTTCGGCTCGGTCACCGTGCTCAACGGCCACATTCACCAGATCATGCAGAAGGTGGAGGGCAACGTCACTTTCCACACGGCCCTTTCGACGGCTTTCCCGCAGCCCGCACCCGGCACCGCGCCATCACCGGGACCGATGACCGTGCCGGCCGGCCAGTTGCGCTCTCTTCTCGGCATCACCCAGGTCGCGGTGAAGCGAGGCAAGGAGGAGCTTGCGATCATCGACAGCACCCTCGCAGGCCCCTGAACCGCGCGGTGCATAGAAGGATGCCTCCCATGATCCGCATAAACGTCAGCCCACGACCGCTTGCCTGCGCCCTTGTCTGTCTCGGCATCGTCGCTATGGCGCAGGCCCCTTTGCGGGCCGCGGATGCCGCGCGCGTCAAGATCGACAACTTCACCTTTGCCCCCAAGGTGCTCACGGTGAAGGCCGGAGCGACTGTGACCTTCCAGAACGACGACGACATTCCCCATGTCGTCGTGGCGAATGACGGCTCCTTCCGGTCCAAGGCGCTCGACACCGGGGATTCCTACGTCTTTACCTTCACGAAACCGGGTGATTTTCCGTATTTCTGCGCGCTTCATCCGCATATGCAAGGTACCATCACCGTCACTCCGTGAGATGCGTTGTGCCCGGAGAAGCGGATGATGTCGCGGTGTTGACCGGCAAGACCTCGGCGGAACGCTTCAGCGAGGTGGTTCTTCCCCATCTCTCCGATGCGCTGGCGCTTGCCCGCTGGTTGACCGGCAATGCCGATGACGCTGAGGACGTGGTTCAGGAGGCTTGCCTGAAGGCCTATAAGGGACTGGCGACCTATGCGGGCGGCAATGCGCGCGCCTGGCTGCTGACGATCGTGCGCAATGCCTCCTATGCCTGGCTCGCGCGAAATCACCCGCGCCGCATCGTCGCCGTCGGCGACCTCGCCGATCTCGACGCATTGGCCGCCGACGCCGACACGGATGCCGGCACGCCGGAGGCGGCCTTGATCGCCAAGGCGGACGCGGCCGCGCTTGAAACTGCGATCACGCTGCTGCCGCACCCGTTTCGCGAGGTTCTCGTGCTGCGGGACGTCAACGGCCTCGGCTACCGGGAGATCGCGACGATGCTCCATGTGCCGCTGGGCACCGTGATGTCGCGGCTGTCGCGGGCGCGCGCACTGCTTGCGGCGCAGCTCGGGGGGAGCCGATGAGAAAAAATATGGAATTGCCGTCGGATCCTGCGGACCTTCAGTTGCTGCTTCATGCCCTGGTCGATGGCGAGCTCGATGCCGCCACGACCTTGGCTCTGGAGCGACGACTGGTGGAAGATCCGGCGCTCGCGGCCGAGCACGCTCGCATTGCCGCCCTGCAAACTGCCGTTCGCAACCTGCCTCGCCCCGACGTTAGCGATGCGTTCCAGGCCCGCATCGCTGCGCTGGGCGTTGCCCCCCAGGCGGCGGCACGGCCAGCATCTGCCCACTCCGCTTGGCTTGGCTGGCGCGCCATGGCGGCCTCGATCCTCGTCACCGCTGTTCTGACGAGCGGGCTGACCCAATGGGCGATGACACGCAACGCGCCGGACAGCTTCGCTGCCGCCGTCGCCAGCAGCCATCGCCGCAGCCTGCTGGCCGCAAGCCCGGTGGATGTCGCCTCGTCGGACCGACATACGGTCAAGCCTTGGCTCGACGCCCGCATCGGCCTGTCGCCCGCAGCGCCCGACCTCGCAAAGGATGGCTTTTCGCTCCTGGGCGGCCGTGTCGAGGTGATCGCGGACAAGCCGGTTCCGGCTCTCGTCTACAAGCATCGTGAGCATCTGATCACCCTCGTGGCCGCACCACAGGACGGCAGAACCGCCTCCATACCGGCTGGGGCCGAGCGGGCCGCCGGCGGCTTTTCCCTGATCCGCTGGGCCGACGGGGCATTCACTTACTGGGCGATCTCGGACACGGATCGCGCCACTCTTGAAGATTTCGTCAACCGCTTCCGGGAAGCTGCCGCGGCGGGCTGACTTCCGATCCTGAGGATCGTTGCCAGAGGCGGGCGGAAATCGTCGCGGCGATTACTGAATCTTCCCCCAAATTATGTCGCGCTGCGACTCTCAGTCCCAGCTAGTGGCCTGGCTCAGAACGTTGGTCATGCCGTTCGAGTTGCGCCGGTGACGCAAGAGGACAAGGCTTATCCATCGAAGGGAGCGGTCGATGGAGGTGATTGGAGAAACCGATGCAACCGGCTTTGGCAGCTCTGCGCGTATAGTAATGCTGCTGCCGAAGTGGTTCGACTTCAACCAGTTCCGGTGGCCGCCAGATCCAGCTCGGTCAGCGTCGTCATGTTGTCGCCGAACCAGGCCCGGATCGCGGCCTTGCGCTTGCCGAGGTATTGCGGCTTTCCGTCGACGAGAACCATCGGCAGGTCATGCCCGGGAATGACGACGGTGCCGGGACGGGCTCGCCAGCGCTCCTTGATCATCTCGATCGAGGCGCGACTGATCGCGGCGTTGTACGTCATGTCGGTGTCGCCCGAGACGAGCTCAGCCCGGTTCTTGGCGGCATCCCCGGTGAAGATGATGTCGCGCGTCGGCGTCCGCCAATGGAAAACCAGGCAACCGGGCGTATGACCTGGCGCTAGATGCGCGGTCATGCCTGGGAACACCTCGGCGCCGTCGGCGACCTTCTCGCAGGTCGGCCAATCGTTGAGCGCGCGCACGTAGAGCTCCGGAACAGGGGTCTCGCCCCAGGGTTCGTCGAGAGCCCAGGCCAGCTCGACGGCGCCGACCACGATCCGAGCATCCCGGAACAGCGTCCAGTTCACCGAGTGGTCGTAGTGCGAATGCGTCAGCAGCAGGTCGGTGACCTGGGCGGGTTTCAGCCCGCGCTGGCCGAGCTGTTCGAGGATCAGCTTGCGCATCCCGAAATTGCCGGCGTCGACCAGCGCAATCCGTTCGCCATGCCTGAGGAGAGCCACGGTGCTCCAGCCGAGGCCGCCATGGCAGGCGGACTTGCCGGGGAAACCGCAGATGACGAGGTCGAGATTGGCGCTGGCGAGCTCGGGCGGCGTGTCGAATGGCCTGGTCATAGCTGGAATCCGTAAAGTCGCGCGGGATTGTCGACGAGGATGCGGTGGAGCGTAGCGCGATCGCCGATCGCGTTCGACAGGGCTGCCAGCGAGGCCTGGTCGTCGACCTCTGAGAACGGCTCAATTTTATCGATCGACCGGTTGCCGCGGCCTCCGCCGGTATGCGGCCAGTCCGAACCCCAGACCAGGCGGTCGGGCCGGGTGCCGACCAGCGCCCGGATAAAGGGGGCGATCTGACCCTGCGGTCGCGGCCCGCACAGGCGTCCGATCGAGGACAGCTTGACCCAGACCTTGCCGGTGCCGAGCAGGCGCAACAGGGCCGGGAAGCCGGGCTGATCGATGGGGCCGTCGATATCCGGGCGCCCGAAATGATCGACGACGAGGGGCGCGGGCAGGGTGACCATGCGGGCCTCAAGCGTGTCGATCACGGACAGGCGGGTCAGGATCTGCGTATGCCAGCCCACGCGCGCGCAGCGTTCGGATTCGGTGGCGAGCGCTGCCCAGATGGCGTCCGGATCGACGATCCCCCCGGTGTCGACGTTGAGGCGCAGGCCGGAGACGCCTGTCGCCTTCATCGCAGTCAGTTCCCGTTCCGGGGCGTCGGGGGACAAGACCGCCACGGCGCGGGCGCGCTCGCCCAGGCGGTTGAGGGCAGCCAGCATGCGGGCGTTGTCGAAGCCGTAGGGGCTGGGCTGGACCAGCACCACCCGATCCATGCCGAGGCGGCGATGCAGACTCAGCAGCATCTCCTCGTTCGCCGCGCCGGGGGTGTAGACCCGATCCGGAGCGAAGGGATAGCGCTCCGGCGGACCGAAGACGTGGACATGGCAATCGCAGGCACCCTCGGGCAGGGTCATCACCATGTTCATGCCGCTCCCTTCGCCAGCTCTGGCTCGTCCAGCAGTCCCGACAGAACGTGCGGGATCAATCCGCCGGACTTGAGGAGGGCGACCTCGAGGGAGGTCTCGATCCCGGCTCGCAAAACGAAGCGCTCCTTGCGGCTGTCTACCCTCACGATGGCGAACGGCACGTCGCAGCGTGGGGTCAACCCGTCCGGAGACAGGTCGATCTCGAAAACGTCCGTCGACGCAATTTCGAGCGAGCTCGGAGAAACACCCTGTGGCAGCAGGAGGGGCAGCACGCCCATTCCAATCAGATTCGTGCGGTGTATGCGCTCGATGCTCGACGCGATGACCGCTCGCACGCCCAGCAGGGCCACAGCCTTCGCTGCCCAGTCACGCGACGAACCCATTCCGTAGCGGTCCCCGGCGAAGAGAAGCAGCGGCGCGCCCTCTCGGCGGTAGCGCTCGGCAGCTTCGGTCAACGGTACGACATCGCCCGATGGCTCGTGTCGCGTCATACCGGCGGGTGCGTCCGGGACGAGCCAATTGATCGCGAGGCGGTTGGTGAAGGCGCCGCGTACCATCACCTCGAAATTGCCGCGCCGCGAGGCGTAGACGTTGAGATCGGCCGGATCGCCGCCGCGTTCGATGATGTAGCGGCCCGCGGCACTGCCCGGCCGGATCTGGTTGGCGGGCGAGATGTGGTCGGTCGTGACGTCATCGCCGAGTACGAGCAGGGCGCGGGCTGGCCCCTCGGACGGTGGCAGTCCCGTCGGACGCACGAACGGGGGCCTACGCAAATAGGTGGACGCCTGATCCCAGGGGAAGCGCGGACCCTTGGGCGCATCGAGATCGACCCAAAGAGGGCGTGTCGCTGCCTCGCGATAGGCGGAGTCGAAATCGCCGATGTCCCAGCCGCCTGCTACAGCAGCGTCGATCTCCGCACCTGTTGGCCAGATGTCGTGAAGCATTACGGGTACGCCATCGGCCGCAACACCGATCGGATCGTGCGTGATCTCGATGTTCACTGTCCCGGCGAGCGCGAAGGCGATCACGAGCGGGGGCGAAGCAAGGAAGCCATATTCGAGGTCCGGATGGACGCGTCCCGGGAAGTTGCGGTTGCCGGACAGAACGGCGACCGGGCGGAAGCCGGGGCGCCCGAGTTCGGCCCGCACCATATCCGGCAGGGCGCCGGAATTGCCGATGCAGGTTGTGCAGCCATAGCCCACGATGCCGAAGCCGAGTGCCTCGAGGTCCGACATCAACCCGGCTCGGCGCAGGAAGCGCTCGGCCGTCGGCGACCCCGGCGCCAGCGATGTCTTAACGTAGGCCTTGGGTCGAAGCCCCAGTGCCCGGGCCTTGCGGGCGAGGATGCCCGCGGCCGCCAGCATGCTGGCATCGGAGGTGTTGGTGCAGCTCGTAATGGCGGCGATGACGACCGCGCCGTCCGGCACCGGATCGGCGCCGGTGGCCAAGGGTGGGATGAAGCAGCCACGTGTCCCGCCCGCTGGTAGGCGGTCCTGAGGACGGCGAGGCCCGGCAACGCTCGGCCCGATGGCGTCGAGGTCGATCGTGATGCTTCGGGTGAAGCGGATCACGTCGTCCGGATCGAACCAGAGCCCCGCTGCCTTGGCGTAGGTTTCTACCAGCCGACACTCGGCCGCCGAGCGGCCGATCTTGGCGAGATAGGCCAGCGAGGCCGCGTCGATCGGGAAGTATCCCGTCGAGGCACCGTATTCCGGCGCCATGTTGGCGATGGCGGCGCGTTCGCCGACCGAGAGCGTGGCGACGCCGGGACCGTGAAACTCGACGAAGTCGCCGGTCACGCCGATCTCGCGCAGGGCACGTGTCGCCTCCAACGCCAGGTCCGTGGCCATCGCGCCGTTACGCAGCCGTCCGATCAGCCGCACGCCGATCACGTCCGGGATGCGCAGCACTACTGGGACGCCGAAAAGCGCGCCCTCGGCTTCGAGGCCGCCGACGCCCCAGCCAAGGACACCGAGGCCATTGACGGTTGGGGTGTGGCTGTCGGTTCCGATCAGCGCGTCGGGAAACGCGTAGTGCCGGCCGTCGCGTATCTCACGGACGACCACGCGCGAAAGGCGCTCCAGATTGATCGTGTGCATGATGCCGGAGCCTGGCGGATGGACGCGGATTCCCGGCATGGCTGCCGATGCCCATTTCATGAGCCGATAGCGTTCCGCGTTGCGCCCGAACTCCTTCTCCAGATTTCTCCGGAAGGCGTCGGCGCGGCCGAAGAAGTCCACGCCCGAGGAATGATCGGTCGAGACGTCGACCGGAATCCGGGGCATCAGCAGGTCGGGGTCGCGGCCGTGTTCGCTCAGGACGTCACGCATCGCGGCGATGTCGACGAGTGCGGGGCCGCAGGTCGTATCATGCATCATGATGCGGTTCGGAAGGAACGGAATCTCGGCGAGGCTCGTGCCATCGGCGAGCCAATCCCGGAAGACCTGCGGCAGGTGCCGAGTTTCTGCCACGGCCGCGGTTCGTATCGCGTTTTCGAACAGAATGCGCAGCACATGCGGCAGCCTGCGGTAATCCGGTCCGATCAACGACGCGATATCGAGGCGGAGGATGGTTTCACCTCCGACCTCGAACGGCGTCCAGCGTTGGTGTTCTTTGTCGTCCACGTCGCCTATTCGGGCTTGAAGCCCGCCTTGTTGAGGATATCGGCCCAGCGCTCGATCTCGGCGTTCACGAGCTTCTGCATGGTTCCACCCCCGCGCTCGTCCATACTCGGTACGCGCGCACCGATGGTGGCTAGCCGCTTCGCTACCTCGGGCTCGTTAAGCGCGGTTGCGATGGCCTTCTCGAGGATATCCAGGATCGGCTTGGGCGTATTCTTCGGTGCGAAGAGCCCGGTCCAGGTCTCCGACACGAATTCAGGGAGGCCTGCTTCCGCAGCCGTCGGAACTTCAGGTAGTGTCGGTGAGCGATCCTTCGCGGCCACCACGAAGGCTTTCGCCAGCCCCGACTGTACCTGCCCGGCAACCGAAGCGACCAGATCGCAAGACCCGTCGATCTTGCCTGCAATGATGTCGTTGATCGTCTGGCCGAAACCACGATAAGGCACATAGGTTGGAGGTGCCTGGATCAAGCCAAAAAACTGAAGGCACGTCATGTGAGAGGCTGCTCCGTTTCCGGAATGGCCAAAGGTCAACAGATCCTTCTTCTGCTTGGCGACAGCGATGAATTCTTTCAGTTCGTTCGCAGGGAAGTCCTTGCGAACGAAGATGATGTTCGGGGTCGCCGCAACGATGCCGAGGTATGCGAAATCCGACCGCGGGTTATGTGGCAGTTTTGGCATCACGGTTACCGCCGCGGCGAGTGTGCCCGTGTGCCCCAATCCAATGGTATATCCGTCAGGCTGGGCATTCTTGACGCGAGCCGTGCCGGTTGCTCCGCCCGCGCCGCCGGCATTCTCGATGATGACGGCCTTGCCGAGCGCCTTGCCCATGCCCTCCGCGAGGATCCGACCAGTTGCATCGGCAGCGCCACCAGCCGCGAACGGGACGATCATCGTGATCGGCCGCTCCGGGAAGGTCTGTGCACGGGTAGGTGCGAGTCCTGCGCATAACAGGATACCCGCAAGGATTGCCTTGGCTCCGACCACCGTCTTTGTCATCTGGGCCTCCCTGGTTATGGCTCGACTTCGCGAGCTTCGTTGTTCAGTTCTCCAGCAGGCGCCGGAGCTTCCGGACAGCGGCATCTGGCGATGACAGGACGGGACGGGAGGTCGCGGCCTTGCACGCCGACAGTGCCCTTGAGGTCGAGAAGTGCGCGAGCAGGATGGCGTGACATTCGCCGAGCTCGGTCACTCCTTCGGCGACCCGGCGGTTGTGCGTTTCCGCGTCACCGCCGCGCAGAGCCTCGATCGCTCCGGGGGCTAGGTGCGTCCTGATCCGGGCGGTCGGCCTGATCCGCTTAGCCTCCTCGACGAACTCCTCCTCCATCCCGGCGACCGCGGGTCCGAAGGTCGCGACCATGCCGATGTCGTCGCCGATGCCGAGTGCCTCCTCGAACATCGCCTCATTCGGTTTGAGTACCGGGATCGGTAGTACCCGTGCCGCAGCCTCAATCGCCGCGCCGAAGGCCGAGCAGGTGAAGAGGATCGCCCTTGCACCGGTCGAAGCGCCATAGGCGGCGAGCGCGCCGATGCGGTCGGATAGTTCGTCGGTCAGTGCTCCTGCCGCGGCGCGATCGATGGCCAGCCCGTCGTCGAGGACGCCGAGCGGCTCTGCTTCCGGCCAGAGGTCTCGGAACGACTGCGCGATAGGATCGACCGCCACCGGGGTGGCGTGGATCAGGGCGATACGGGTGCGCTTGGTCATCGAACCAACTTCACGGGTTGAACAGCCAGGTTGCCGAGGCCGGAATCCGGCAGTGGGCGACCGGACCGGGGAGTTCGTCATGGCCCTGGGCACGCAGGCGCAGGTCGCCGCGCTTCAGGCGGTACTCCCATTTCTCGCCGAGATAGATGCAGCCCTCGACATCGAACGGAGCACTGTCCGGAACGGCATCCGCCGTGACCGAGATCGCCTCCATCCTGATGACGGCTTTAACCGAGGCAGGATCGACCGGGGGCTCCCTGTCTTTCCAGATGCCTGCAAGGGACAGCCCGGCACAGTCGATCGCATCGGGCTCGCCGGCGTCGCGGACAAGCTTGCCTGCGAGGACGTTATTCGCACCCATGAAATCGGCGGCGTAGAACGTCTCCGGCTTGCCATAGATTTCGCGCGGGCTGCCAGACTGCACGATGCTCCCACCCTTCAGGAGTAGCACTTGGTCGGCAATGGCAAGAGCCTCAGCCTGATCATGCGTCACCATGATCGCGCAGATTTCCAGCTCTAGGATCAGCTTGCGGATCCAGAACCGCGCTTCCTCGCGCAGTTTGGCATCGAGATTGGAGAGCGGCTCGTCGAGCAGCAGGACCTTGGGTTCGTAGACGAGAGCCCGGCAGATCGCGACACGCTGCTGCTGTCCGCCGGAGAGCTGGTCTGGATAGCGCGCGGCAAGATGGGCAAGCCCGAGTTTGTCGAGGATGGCCTCAACCTTCGTCTTGATCTCGCTCTGAGGCAGATTGCGGAGCTTCAGTCCATAGGCGACGTTGTCGAATACGGATCGGTGCGGCCATAGGGCATAGGATTGGAACACCAGCCCGATCTTCCGTTGCTCCGGGGGCAGGGCGACGCCCGCCTTGTCGTCCAGAACGGGTGTGCCGCCGATCGCGATCCGCCCGATTTCCGGCTGTTCAAGGCCGGCGATGCAACGCAGCAGCGTAGTCTTGCCGCTACCGGAGGCGCCGAGCAGCGCGACGATGCGGCCCTTCTGTGCGGTGAAGCTGGCGCCGGAGAGGATTTGAAGGCCGCCCAGCCATTTTTGGACGTTGTCGACAACGAGATCAGTCATGGATCTTGGCTCCGAGGCGCAGGGCGAGCGTGAGCCCGACCGCGGTCAGCAGAATCGAGATGAAGGAGAGCGCGGCGATCTGGTCCATCGCGCCGGAGGTCAGAAGGGAGACCATCAGAGAGCCGATGACCTCGGTCCCGGAGCTCATCAGGTAGACGCCGGTGGCGTACTCCCGGAGGAAGACGATCATGATCATCGCCCAGGCCCCGGCGAGACCGGGCCTGACCAGCGGGATCACCACGTCGCGCCAGGTCCTGAAGGTGGTGGCGCCGGCGGTACGCGCCGACTCCTCGAGTTCGGGAGCGACCTGCAAGAGTGTCGCCTGGATGATGCGCAGCCCGTAGGACAAGCCGACGATGATGTAGGCGATCAGCAGGCTGAACAGCGTCGTGCGCAGCGGCACGAGGAACGGCACGAAAAGGAACAGCCAGAAGAAGGCGAGGCCGACGATCAGTCCCGGCAAGGCGCGCGGGATCAGGACGGAATAATCCAGCAGCGTGCCGGTCTTACCGTGATTGCGGTGACCTGCAAGGCCCACCATCAGATAGAAGCCGACGGCAACGGCCCCGCCGAACGCTGCGAGCAGGATCGTGTTGATGATGCCGCGCGAGAGGCTCGGCAGCTCGAAGATGCGCCTGAAGTTATCGAGCGTCAGTTGCTCGGTGATGCGGATGCCTTCACCCCAATTCTCGACGAAGGCACGCAGGATCACACCGCCGACGGGGAGGAAGACCGAGACGATCAGCCAGATACCGATGATCGAGAGTGCGATGATCTGTCCGGCGCGACCGAGTTTCAGCAGGTTGGTGCGCGCACCCTTGCCACCGACGGCCGCGAAACGACGCGCATGACGCAGCAGCCGGCGCTGGATGAAGACGAGCGGCAGCGTGATAAGGATCAGGAAGACGGTGACCGCTGCCATCACCTGGTAGGTCGGCGCACCGAAGATCGTGTTGACCTTGTAGATATAGGTCGTGAGCACGAGAATGCCGTTGGGATCGCCGAGGACGAGTGGGATACCGAAGGTCTCGAAGCCCAGCAGCAGGTTCAGCGCCGCGCTGAAGACCAGCGCCGGCAGAACCATCGGCAGGGTGACATCGAGCGAGACGCGCCAGACGCTAGCGCCCGCCGTGCGTGCGGCTTCCTCGAGATCGCTGGGGAGCCGCCGCATAGCTGAGGCGACATAGAGATAGACGGTCGGGACGTGGCTGAGGCCGCCGATCAGGATGATGCCCGGCAGCGTGTAGATGCTCCACGGCGCCGATCCAAAGATGCTCTTGAACGCGATCGTGACGAAGCCGGACGGTCCGATCGCGACCGTGTAGCCGAAGGCGAGCACGATTGAGGACAGAAACATCGGCACGAGCACGAGAGGCTCGAGCCAGCCGCGCCCCTTCAGATCCGTCCGCGTGATCAGGAAGGCCAGGATTCCGCCCAGCGGCACGGCGACGAGCACCATGCCAAAGGCGTAGAGCGTGGTCGTCCAGAGCGCCCGGTAGAACTCGGGATCGGTGAGGATGAACTCGTAGGCTTCGAGACTCGGCCGGGCGGCTTCGTCGAAGAACGGCGCATTCAGGAAGCTCTGGTAGATGATCAGGACGGCCGGAGCCGCGACCATCGCGAACAGGGCCAGGATGACGGTGGCCCTGTAGCGAGGTGCTTGAACTGCGAGAGACATGATGGCGGCTCCGGGAACTGCGCGGCTCAGCCGCGCAGCGCCTCTTTCCAGCGGCGGAAGAACTCAGCGCGGTTCTTCGGCTCCGTGGCTTCCAGCAAGGCGGTCGTGATCGGGATTGGCTTCAGATTGCCGTTCGCCATCTCGTTGAGTTTGGCGAGGTTGATGCCGTTTGTGACGTCGGTACGAATCGACGGAGCCCCGTTGGCCGCCAGCGCGGACTGCCCGGCGGGCGAGAGAAGGAAGTCAAGGAAGACGCGGGCCGCGTTGGGATGGGGAGCGCCCTTCGAGATATTCGCCACGCGCGAGAAGGCTGCCGTGTAGTCCGAGGTCAGGATGTAGCCGAGCGCCGGATTCTTGGCCGCCCATTCGATCGCGTAGGAGGCGATGATGTTGAAGGCGAAGACGTGCTCGCCGGAGACGATCTTCTCGCGCATCGCGCCCGAGCTACCGTAGATCTTGCCGTCGGCGGCGCCGAAGGCCCGGACGAGATCGAACGTGTCGGACCGCGTCTTCGCGTCGTTGTTGAAGAACAGGAACCCGGTCCCGCTCTTCTCGGGATCGAAGGTCGCGAGCTTGCCCTTCAGCGCGTCCTTGTTGTCCTTCATGAAGGCGAGCAACTCGACGCGCGTCTTCGGCAATTTCAGCGATGCCGTCTGCGCCTTGTTATAGAGGATCCCGACCGGCTCGGCCGTCGTGCCGTAGAGCGTGTCGTTGAAGTTCGCCCAGTTCGGGAGATTCTTGGTCTCCGGAGACTTGTAGGCTTCGGCCAGACCACGCTGCACGAGCACCATCTGGAGATCCATCGCCGACGTCCAGACGACGTCAGAGCCGACCTGCTTGGCGGCGGCTTCGGAGATGACGCGGTTGTAGGCGCCGTTGGTGCCGATGTCGTTGTAGTCGACGCGGATGCCGGGGAAGGCGGACTTGAAGGCCTCGACCAGCGGGCGCCCCTGCACATCATCCGTCGACGTGTAGATCGACACCGCGCCCTCGGCGCGCGCCTTCTCGACGATGTCCTTGTAATCGGCCGGATAGCCGGCGGGGATCGTTTGCGCCCCGGCGGGAAACCCGAAGCTCAATGCGCTAACGCCAGCCGCGGAGCCGAGAACGAATTGGCGACGATTGATCATACTGAAGCCTCCCGAATGGTTGTTGTTATCCGGGCAACTTAGCAGCAAGATTGGTTTTAGCAATATATAAAACCAACTGACTTTGTGTATAGTTCGTCTGACCCCGGAAACCGGGGCGTATGGGGGCGGGAGGAAGGCGGGGTAGGCTCTAAATCGACTCGTGCCGCGGGTGAATGACCGGCGACTTGGATGCCAGGGCCCCGCTCAGGTGTCGCCGCATCAGATGCGCGGCTTCAAGATTGTCGCCCCTGGCAAGGAGGTCGAGGATCTGAAGGTGCTCGAGGCTTTGCAGCGAGATGCGCTTAGGATCGACTTTCAGGCGATACTCCGCCAGGCGGCGCAACTGGTTTGCCCGTTCCAAGGCCTGGAAGAACATCGGATTGTTCGACATCCGGATGATCGCCTCGTGAAACTCGGCCCCTGCCGCGGTCATCGCTGCCGGGGCCATGCCTTCGAGCTTGCCGGATGCAAGTCGCTCCTGGGTCTTCCGGAGCGCCGCGGCTGAGCGCTTGTCGAAGCAGAAGGTCGGCTCCAGTAGCGCAGCGGGTTCGATGACGGCACGAAACCGGTAGATCGCTTCAAAGGCTTCGGCTGTCTTGGCGACCTGACGCAGCTTCCAGCCGTAGCCTGGCTTGGGCTCGGCCCATCCTTCTCTCGCAGCTCTCAGCAGAAGTTCCTGGGCCTGGGCACGCGAAAGGCCGTACCGATCCCGGATTGCCTGCTCTGTCTGGTCTGCGCTGATCCTGTCGTGCAGCCAATCCTCTGCGAAAAGGTAATAGGGCTCATCGACAGCCGGAACCAGTGGCTCGATCGCGTTCGCGCCGTTTCCAGAGGGGGGCGGAAGAACGAAGAAACCACGATTCCGGCGGCTTTCGATCAGCCCTTTGCTGGACAGAATCGATAGCGCTTCCCGAACAGGGGAGCGCGAGACTTCGAAGCGTGCAGCCAGCGCCTCGGTCGCCAGATGTGAGCCGGGTTCGAGCTCGCCCATGCCGATCTGGGCGACGATGTCGTTGGCGATACGAAGAGCGAGGGGGCTGCTTGCCATGCGCGGGGCGTGTGACCGTGATGCTGGATGTGTGAGTCTAATAGCGATCCCAATTGGCTAAAGCCACCTTGACCGATGTTTGGTTTTATACGATGCAATAGCCAATTCAAAGGCCTGAGCCGGAAATTGAGGAAGCATCATGAAGATTCTCGTTCTGCCCTGCGACGGTATCGGTCCCGAAATCGTTGCGGCATCGATCGACGTTCTCGAGGTCGCCAGCGACAAGTTCGGCCTCGGCCTTGCCTTCGATTACGACGATGTCGGGTTCAAGAGCCTCGAGAAGCACGGTACCACGCTGCGCGAAAGCGTGCTGGACAGGGCCCGGGCCGATTACGACGGGGTAATCCTTGGCACCCAGTCCCATGCTGATTATCCGGCGCCGGAGAAGGGTGGTCGCAACGTCTCGGCGGGCTTCCGGATCGGGCTCGACCTTTACGCCAACGTTCGCCCGGCACGCACGCGCCCCTTCATCGAATCCAACATGAAGCCGGGCAAGACGATGGACCTCGTCATCATGCGTGAGGCCACCGAAGGCTTCTATCCCGACCGCAATATGCATCTGGGCTGGGCCGAGCTCATGCCGTCGCCGGACATGGCGATCTCGCTTCGCAAGATCACTGCCCATTGCTCGAACAGGATCGCCCGCCGGGCGTTCGAGCTGGCGGCCAAGCGCCGCAAGAAAGTCACGGCCGTGCACAAGGCCAACAGCTTCCATCAGACGGATGGCCTCTTCTTGCGCGAGGTCCGCAAGGTGGCGCAGGAATTCCCGGATGTTCAGCTCGACGACTTGCTGATCGACGCCTCGACCGCGCATCTGGTGCGTAACCCTGAGCGGTTCGACGTCATCTGCGCGACGAATTTCTACGGTGACATCATCTCCGACCTGGCGAGCGAGCTCTCGGGCAGCCTCGGCTTGGCCGGGTCGATGATGGCGAGCGACACGCATTGCTGTGCCCAGGCGCAACACGGCTCGGCGCCCGACATCCAGAACCAGGACAAGGCAAATCCGGTCTCGATGATCCTGTCCTGCGGTATGCTGTTGCAGTGGCTCGGAGAGAAGCGCGGTATGCCCGCTTTCGAGCAGGCCTTCCACGCCATAGACAAGGCGATCGACGAGGTTCTGACCGACCCGGTCTCGCGTACCCCGGACCTCGGCGGCAAGACCGGCACGAAGCGGTTCGGCCAGCTCGTCGCCGAGACCTTGAAGGCGGCTTGAGATGCCCGCGACGGTGGAGGGCTTGAAGGCTAGGCTTGGCCCCGCGCCGGCGGAGGTCCGCGTGGCTCTCTCGCGGCATGGCAAGCTGCGGGCGGGGATCAACCTCTCGAACTTCCTGCTGGTCTCAAGCCGGTCGTCGGATGGCGGCCCGGCCGGAGTCTCCCCTGACATGGCGGCCGCACTTGCCGCCTGCCTCGATCTGCCGCTGGAGTACGTCTCCTACGAGAACCCGGGCAAGCTCGCCGATGCGGCCGAGCGCGACGAGTGGGACATCGGTCTGGTCGCAGCCGAGCCGCAACGCGCTGCGTTGATCGATTTCACTTCCGCCTATGCCGAGATCGAGGCGACTTATCTGCTGCCCCCGGGATCCCCACTCAGCCAGGTGTCGGAGGTGGATCGAAAGGGCCATCGGATCGCGGCCGCCGCCCGGACGGCCTATGGCCTCTGGTTGGAGCGGAACGTCCACGAGGCTGAGATGATCTGGGGCAACGGCTTCGATGAGACCTACAGCCTCTTCATCGACGGCAAGCTCGATGCCCTCGCCGGGCTTCGCCAGAAGCTGATCGAGGACGAGGCTCGGCTCCCCGGCTCGAAGCTGCTGGAGGGCCGCTTTATGTCGGTGCAGCAGGCGATTGGAACTCCGAAGGTATCAGGCATGGCCATCGACTATCTCCGCGCCTTCGTGGAGACAGCGGTCGAGATCGGTCTCGTTGCTGAGTTGATCGCGAAGCATGGCGTAATCGGATTGACGGTCGCTTCTCGGGAGCCGGATCGAGCGGCCTGAGCCCCAGGACCGATCCCGTTTCCTAACCCTACGGACGAGTGCGACATGCTTATCGGGGTCATCGCGGACGACTTCACCGGCGCGAGCGACATCGCAAATACCCTCGCCAAAGGTGGCGGCGGGTCCCCCGGTCTGGCTACGACGCAGTTTCTCGGCGTACCGTCGCGACCCGCTGCGCCTGAATGTCAGGCGGGCGTGGTAGCGCTCAAGAGCCGCTCCATCCCCGCGGCGGAAGCGGTCGAGCAGTCCCTCGCGGCTCTCGCCTGGCTCAGGCAGCAGGGCTGTCGCCAGATCGTCTTCAAGTACTGTTCGACCTTCGACTCGACTGCCGAAGGCAACATCGGGCCGGTCGGCGAGGCGATCGCCGCGGAGCTCGGCGTTCGCGGAGTGGTTGCTTGTCCTGCCTTCCCGGGGGCCGGGCGCAGCGTCTACATGGGAAATCTATTCGTCGGCGACGTGCCGCTGAACGAGTCGAGCCTCCGTCATCATCCGCTGACCCCCATGACGGACAGCGACATCCGGCGCTGGCTGCGCGCCCAGTCCCGCGAGTCGGTTGGGTTCGTGCCCTGGACCACGGTGGCGAAAGGTAGCGCCGGTCTGAGCGTTGCGTTGGCAAAGTGCGCCGCCGACGGCGACACGCTGGTCATCGTCGATGCTCTCACCGATGCGGATCTGCTTACGATTGGAGAGGCATGCGCTGAAGCACCCTTCGTTACCGGCGGATCGGGCATCGCGATCGGCCTGCCGCGCAACTTCCACCGCGCTGGTTTGGTTGAGGCCGCGCAGAAGACATTCCTGCCCGTGTCAGGGCGCGAAGCCATACTCGCCGGAAGCTGCTCCCAGGCGACGCTTGCCCAGATCGCCGAGCACGAGAAGGCGCATCCGGTGCTCCGCTTGCCCGTGGTCGAAATCGTCGAGGGCGGTGTCTCCGCGTCGGATGTGATCGACTTCATCGAGCGGAACGAGGGCAGGGCGCCGCTGGTCAGTACGTCGCAACCCCCCGAGGGCGTGCGCGCCTTGCAGGCTCGCTTCGGAACCGACGTCGTTGCGCATGCGATCGACCGACTGTTCGCGGAAACTGCCACTGCCCTCGTTTCCCGAGGGCTCCGGCGTCTGGTCGTTGCCGGCGGCGAAACCTCCGGTGCGGTCGCTTCGGCTCTGGGTGTCGAATCCCTCAACATCGGGCCGGAGATCGCTCCCGGAGTGCCCGCTGTATCGACGCAGAACGGTCGCCTGGCGCTCGCCCTCAAATCCGGGAACTTCGGGCAAATCGATTTCTTCGCGCGCGCGCTGGCGACGCTTGACGGGACAGCGTGATGAACGAAGCCGCCACGCGTGCCGAACTCGTCAGGCTGGCCCGCTCGCTCTTCGAGCGCGGCTACTCAGTCGGGTCTTCGGGCAATATCAGTGTCGCAGTCGACGATGGAATCCTGATCACCCCGACGAATTCTTGCCTTGGCTTTCTTGAAGTGGATCGCATTGCCAAGATCGACTGTGACGGGCGCCATATCTCGGGGGACAAGCCATCCAAGGAGATATTCCTTCATAAGGCCTTCTACGAGACGCGCTTGGGAACCGGGGCCGTGGTTCATCTTCATTCGACCTATGCGACTGCCCTTTCCTGCCTGAACGGGATCGACGAGGAAGACGCGGTTCCCTCGTTGACGCCCTACGTCGTGATGCGCGTCGGGGCGGTCAGGCGTTTGCCCTATGTGCGTCCCGGCGATCCGAGGATGGGCGAGATGATCAGGGAACTCGGTGGACGGAAGGCCGCGGTTCTGCTCGCCAATCACGGTCCGGTCGTGGCGGGGAAGGATCTCTTGAGCACCGTCTACGCAGCGGAGGAACTGGAGGAGACCGCCAAGCTCCTGTTGCTCCTCTCCGGGCGCAATCACAATCTGCTTGGCCAGGCCGAGGTCGACGAACTCAAGCGCGTGTTCCGGAACTGAGACATGACTCTAACGATTGGTATGGTGGCCCATGACAGCAAGAAGCCGGATCTCGTGTCCTGGGCCGAGCGCCACGCCAGATCCATCGGCCGACATCGCATAGTCGCCACCGCCACGACCGGCGGCCTTCTGCGCGTCGCGATGCCCGAGGCGGCTATCCGTCTGGTAAAAAGCGGGCCGCTCGGCGGTGACCAGCAGATCGGCGCGATGATCGCACAGGGCGAATTGGACATACTGCTGTTCTTTCCGGAACCGCTCGCCGCGCAGCCGCACGATGTAGACGTCAAGGCGCTGCTGAGGCTCGTGCTCGTGTACAATATTCCCGCTGCGTTCAGCCCGAGTACCGCGACGGCCCTGGCCGGTTCCGGCCTTTTCGACCAGCGAAAGCGATAGGATGCGACGCACACGCCATGCCAAGATCGTCGCGACGATTGACCGGTAACCGGCTACATCACGAGTACCAGCCCAACACCATGCTCTACCTTGGCAGCATCGCCTGGCCCACGCCGGATCACCTGCAAATGCACTGGCGCTTCATCGACACTGCGTTCTCGGACATGGCTGAGTCCGCTTCGACGGTGACACGCTCGTTTTCGATCGGTCGTGAACACAATGCCGGTCCGTTACGGATGCCGACCATCGTCTTCACGGCAGGCTGCCCTGCGGCATGACTTTCGACCCCGGCCTACGCATCAGCCTCGGTCGGCGTAAGTCCATGTGGTCTAGTGGAGCCGCGGGCCTTTCGCCTATGGGTGAATTGGGGGCAATTGCTATGCTCGGACGAAGACGCCCCACGCGTGATGGCTTGCCGATCCGGGCGCCACCTTTTCGACCGGCACGTCCCGTCGAATGAACTGGAGAGCGGAATGGCGATCAAGCCGAAGTGGGATCACATTCACCTGCGGTCTGAGGATCCGGACGCGGCGGCGGATTTCTACGAGACACATTTTGGCGCGTCCCAGGTATCGCGCGTCGAGAACGGCGATCAGTTGCGCGTGACCATTGATCTCGTCGGCCTTCCGATCTTCATCGATCGTGCCGGCGACGGGGCCCTTGCCCGTCCCGAAGGGCCCGTGCGAGGCATTGACCACCTGGCGCTGACGGTCAACAAGCTCGACGAGGCGCTGGCCGAACTCACGGGCAAGGGTGTCGAGGTCATCTCGGGTCCCACCACAGTGCGGCCGGGCCTGCTGATCGCCTTCGTCCGTGCGCCGGATGGCGTCCGGATCGAGCTGCTGGAGCGTGGTGAATAGTTGCTGCCTCACCGTCAACCACCGACGAATGCACTGAAGCAGGAAGTAGAGGTGGCTTGGGCCTTTCCCGATGCTTCCACTTCAGCGTCGACCTCCCTCGCGACGATGGGATCGCCATTCTGATCGGCCAGCCGGACCGAGGGCGCCGGCAGGACGCGCTCCCTGGCAGTCGGCGGCGAAGAAAACGGCTAGGGCCGCGGCAAGAAGATGGCATCCACCCAGATCGATATTTTTGACGACGCACCGGGCTATCGGCAGACGCCGCGACTAGCTCCGAGAAGGTGGCGCCCCGAGATCGTCCGTCCAGCAGGCGATGACGAAGAGCTTGCCCGAAGGCTGGAAGAGAGCGTGCACTTCAGGTGGCTCCGGCAGCTCGCGCCCCGCCGGATCGTCCCCCGGGAGCGAAGCGCGTTCCCGAACCTCGTGGTGCTGGTGGATACCGAAACTACGGGGCTGCTCCATACCCAGGACGAGGTCATTGAAATCGGCGCGGTGGCCTTCACTTATGACGACGAGGGCGCGATCGGCGATGTGGTGGGCGTCTACAGCGATCCTGAATTTCAGCTCGCGACAAGCGTGATCGGGTAGCCTTCCGATTGCTCGTAGCCAGGAAGATGTGGCCGAGCCTCGGCGGCGGACTATCTCGGGGGAGCTCTTTCGTTCTGGCGCGTTTCTCGCGGAGAGACTCCAATCTGCCGCTTATAGATCCGCGAGAAATGGCTGAAATTCGAGAAGCCCGACGCAATCGCGATTTCGCCGAGCGGAAGGGACGTCTGCCGAATGAGGATCTTGGCTCGGTCGATCCTAAGCTTCACGACGTACTGATGGATCGTCATGTGAAGATGGGAGGCGAAGAGCCTCTCCAACTGCCTCAGTGACAACCCCACGGAATCCGCGAGTGCTTCGCGTTCGATGGGCTCGTCCAACGTGGCCTCGATCCGGTCCAGCGCCTTGATGAGCAAGGGATGGAATAGGCCGAACCGCTCCCGAACGCCCATCCTCTGATGGTCTTCGGCCTGGCGGATCTGGGTCTGGATCAGCCATTCGCTGGCATTGCGAGCGACAGCCGGGCCGTGGTCCGTCGCGATCAGCGCGTTCATCATGTCCAATGCCGCGTTGCCGCCGGCGCAAGTGAAGCACTGTCCGTCGAATTCGAAGAGCGTCTGCTTGAGCTTGAGCTTGGGGAACTGTTCGCGCAGGGCCGGAACATGATCCCAGTGAGCGGTGCAGCGCTTTCCCTCCAGGAGACCGGCCCGGGCTAGAACGAAGGTGCCGCCCGACAGACCGCCAATCCGCACGCCCTTTCGGGAGAGCCGCCGGAGGAACGCGAACACGCGCTCGTCATGAAAATGGATCGCGCTGTCACCCGCGCATACGACCATGATGTCGACCGATACGGCCTCGAAGCTGTTGTGATCCGGTCGAACGAGCATCCGGCAGGACGACAGCGTGTCGCGGCCGCTCGTCGTCAGGAAGCACCATCGGTACAGCTCCTTTCCGGTTACGGCGTTCGCGGCTCGAAGCGACTCGACGGACGATGCCAAGGACAGCAGCGGGAAGCCGTCGTTTACGAGAAATCCGAACGTCGTGGCCACAGGGCACCCGGGAACCGCATTGGGCGAATGTCGGGCGGGCAGGGGCCCGCCCGTCCCAATTGGGCCGGGCATGGCATCGAAGGTCAACGGCGAAGTCCAATTGTCCTGTTCATCGCCGGTTCGGCCCGGATCGGGAGAGGGTGGCCGGGCCGGACCATCCTTCTCGTCAACCGAGCCGGTATTCGTTGACGATCGCCGGGCCACCCAATCAATCCCCTGGGCAGGCGGCTGCTATGGACGTCCGCATAAGTCCGGCCGCCAATCAATCGCGGAAGACGATGGTCTTGCTGCCGTTGGCAAGAACCCGCCCGTCCAAGTGCCAGGCCACGGCGCGGGAGAGCACGCGACGCTCGATATCGCGCCCCTTGCGGACCAGATCCTCGGGGGTGTCGTTATGCGAAATGCGTTCGACGTCCTGTTCGATGATCGGCCCTTCATCGAGGTCGGCGGTGACATAGTGCGCGGTGGCTCCGATCAGCTTCACGCCGCGTGTATGGGCCTGGTGGTACGGTTTCGCTCCCTTAAACCCCGGCAGGAACGAATGATGGATGTTGATGCACCGTTGGCTCAAGCGCGCGCTGAGCTCGTCCGATAGGACCTGCATGTAGCGAGCGAGGATGACGAGATCCACGCGTTCCTGCTCGACCAGCGCCCAGATGCGCGCCTCCTGCTCCGGCTTCGTCTCCTTGGCGATGGGGAAGTGGTGGAACGGGATCTCGCCGAAATCCAGATCGGGATAGGTTTCTCGCGGATAGTTCGAGACGACCCCGGCGATGTCCATCGGGAGTTCGCCGATACGCCAACGATAGAGCAGGTCGACGAGGCAGTGATCGGAGCGCGACACGAGCAGGAGCACCCGCTGACGATCATCGCGCCGCCGCGCGCTCCATGTCATTCCGAAGCTGTCGGCGAGCTCCGAGAACTCCCGGGAGAACCCGCCCAGCGATCCTTCGCCGGGAAAATTGAAGACGACCCGCATGAAGAATTTGTCGGTTTCGACGTCATCGAACTGATTGGCGCCGAGAATGTTGCCGCCGTGGTCGAACAGGCAACGCGATACCGCCGCCACGATTCCCGGTCGATTGCGGCACGACAGGGTCAGGATATGTTGATCGGTCGGCATCGCGATTTCTCGTGAGTTGCGGACAAAGCTCGGGTGACGAGCCCGCCCGGGACGGTTTTTGGACATGGGAAGGCGATCCAGCCGAAGTGGCCGGTTGGGTGATCGCCTCCTGTTGGATGTCAGCGGCTCTCAGCGCGCCTCGATAAGCTGGCCGGGGAGTAACGGCGCTTGCTGTCCGGATGCGCGCCGGGCTTCGGGGGAAGCCCAGCGCCTCTTAGGGGCCGGTATCAGCCCCAAGACCACTCGTGGACGTTCCAGGCGGCGTCGACCACGTACTGGTTCGGTTTGATGCCTTGCAGGGCCTTGTGCGTCATTTGACCCTGATAAACGCCGCCCTGGGGTCCGAACGGGACCTCCTCCAGCAGAATCTCTTGGATGCGGGCGTAGGTCTTCTTGCGCTCTTCCACGCTGGTCTGGCGGACACCTTCCTCGAGCAGCCGGTCGACATCGGCGTTCTCGTACTGGGTGTAATTCGAACCGCTGCCGGTCTTCGCCGGGATCATCTTCGAATGCGCCCGGGCAGTGTAGTCGGGATCCATGCCAACCGTCGGCTCCCACGACACCAGGAGCGTGTCGAACTGCGACTTGGTCGTGTACTCGCCCCAGACGACCGAGGCGGGCATGTTCTTGATCTCCATCTCGACGCCGATCGCCTTCCAGTTCTGCTGGAAGATGGCTTGGGTCGCCTGGCGCGCCGGGAACCCGGCCGTCGTCGACATCGAGAACTTCATCTTGACGCCGTCCTTCTCGCGGACGCCGTCGGCACCGACCTTCCAGCCGGCCTCGTCGAGCATCTTAGCCGCGAGCTGCGGATTGGGGCCGGAGTCCTTGAGATCGTGGTTGTAGGCCCAGTGGGTCGTGTGCAGGTAGGAGAGGGTGCGCTTGTAGGCGCCGAAGAACACGTCATCGATCGCCTTCTGCATCTCGAGGGCGAGGTACAGGGCCTTGCGGACCTTGGGATCCTTGAACTGGGGCTTGCCGCAGTTGAAGTAGACGAACTGGACCCAGGGCTGCGCGAGCGGGAAGAAGTGCCGGTCGGGGAGCTTGGCGGCCTCGGTCCACCGATCGAACGGCACCCCGGACACGCCGATGTAGTCGATCTCGCCCGTCCTGGCCTGGCCATAGGCCACAAGCTGATCGGGCACGAATTTGTGGATGAACTGCCGGATCTTGGGCGCGCCGCGGTGATAGTTCGGGTTGGCCTCGTAGACCATGTGGCTGCCTGCTGTGCGGGTCTTGAGCAGGTAGGGGCCGGTTCCGATAGGCTGCGCGTTGAAGCCGGAGGTGTTGATGTTCTCCTCCTTCGACAGCAGGTGGTGGGGCACGATGTGCATGTTCTGCCAAGCCCACATGAAGGGCACGAACGGCCGTTCGAGCTCGATCTCGACGGTGTATGGATCAGCGACCTTGAAGTTCTTGATCAGATCGAAGCCGCTGCGCGAGCGCACCGCGACCTTGGGATTGATGATGGTCTGGTAGGTGAATTCGACGTCCTTGGCCGTCAAGGGTTGGCCGTCGCTCCATTTGACGTCGCGCTTGAGGTTGATGCGCCAAACCTTTCCGTCGGCCGAGATATCCCCGTTCTCGACCGTAGGGATGCGTGCGGCGAGATTGGGAATGAACTCGCCCTTTTCGTTGACGTCCCAGAGCGCATCGAACAGGCAGGCTTCCGGGATATTCTCCGCACCGGCATTCACATAGAGCAGCGGATTGAACTGCACCGGCTCCTGTGTGGTGCCGAGAATGATGCGGTCACGCTTCTGCGCGATGGCGGGGCTATAGATGCCCGTCACCGGGACGATCAGACCGGATGCCGCGGCGCCCTTGAGCACGGTACGGCGGGTGGGCGAGAACTTCGTAGGCATCGCGCATTCCCCTCTTTCTGGTTGGAATTTGGTTCAGGGATCGATCTTCAGCCGGGCGTCGATGGCGTCGCGGAGGCCATCGCCCAGGAAGTTGAAGCTCATGACGGTGAAGGTGATCAGGACGCCCGGGAGGATTGCCAGGAAGGGCACGGTGTCGAAGTAGCCCTGGGCGTTGGTGAGCATGTTGCCCCAGCTCGCCATCGGCGGCTGGACGCCATAGCCGAGGAAGCTGATGTAGGACTCCATCAGCACCGCGGTCGCGACCTTGAGCGTCGCGGCGACAAGCACCGGCGCCATGATGTTCGGCAGCAGCTCGACCAGCATGATCCGCCAGTTAGAGGCGCCGAAGCCGCGAGATGCCTGGATGAAGTCCATCTCCTTCAGAGAGGAGACCTGCGCCCTAACGATGCGCGACACCTCCATCCAGGAGGTCAGCCCGATGATCAGCGAGATCGACAGGATGGTCGGAGGCACGAACGCCGCGATGACGAGCAGCAAGAACACCTGCGGGAAGCAGAGCAGGGTGTCGACCAGGCGCATCAGCAGGTTGTCGATGATCCCGCCGTAGTAGCCGGCAGCGAGCCCGACCAGCGTCCCCGTGACCATGGTCGTCAACATCGCGACGATGCCGACCGCAAGCGAAACCTGGCCGCCATAGAGCAGTCGGCTCAGTGTGTCGCGGCCAAGATCGTCCGTGCCCAGCACATGGCTCCACGAGACGAAAGGCGGCAGAAAGCGCTGGGAGGTGTCGATCCGCATGGGATCCTGCGGCGAGACGAGCTGCGCGAACAGCGCCGAGGCGCAGAGCAACACGACCATGATGGCGCCCGCGACGGCGAGGCGATGGGATAGGAAGCGCCGCGCGATCGTCTGGGCGTAGGAACGGGCGGGGACTGTGTTGGAAACGGAGATGTCAGCCATGTCCGCGTCCTCAGGCCAATTTCACGCGCGGATCGATCGCCGCGATGGCGACGTCCGCGATCAGATTGCCGACGATGACGAAGAGCGCCGTGAACATGATCATCCCCATCAGGATGGGGTATTCCTTCATGTTGAGCGCATCGACGAAGAGGCGCCCCATCCCGGGCCAACTGAAGATCGTTTCCGCGACGAGGGCGCCGGAGAACAAGGTCGGCAATTGCACGCCGAGCAGGGCAACGAGCGGGATCACCGCGTTGCGCAGGGCGTGGCGGAAGAGAATCTGGCGCTCGCCGAGCCCCTTCGACCGCGCGGTGCGGATGTAGTCCTGCTGGATCACGTCAAGGAAGCTGGAGCGCGAATAGCGGCTCCAGGTGGCCAGCAAGACCAGCGTCAGCACCATGACCGGCAACACGAGGTGGCGCGCCAAGTCCCAGGGATTACCTTCCTCGCCAAGCTCGTACATGCCGCCGGACGGCAGCCAGCCGAGCTGGATCGCGAAGACATAGATGGCCATCAGGCCGAACCAGAAGGTCGGAAAGGACAAGGCGAGCATGGCGCCCGTCGTCGCCAGATAATCGAAGATCGAGTTGCGTTTGACCGCGCCGAGGATACCGATCAACGTGCCAATGACGATGGCCAGCGCCAACGACGTGCCCATCAGGATCATCGTCGCCGGCACTCGCTCTAGGATGACTTCGAGGACAGGGCGGCCGCCGAAGAAGGTGACGCCCCAGGAACCTGTCAGCATCGCTTTCGCCCAGCTTAGATATTGCAGGTGGATGGGCTGATCTAGGCCGAGCGCGACGCGGAGGCGCTCGATGTCCGTGACGGTGATGGTTGGATTCAAGGTGTAGACCGCCAGCGGCCCCCCGGGCGCCAGGTGCATGATGCCGAAGCCGATGATGGAGACGCCGATGACGAGCGGGATCGAATGCAGGATCCGGCGCAGGACGTAACCGATGACGTCTCCGTTCATGGCTCAGTCTCCGCTCAGTGCTTGTTCGAGGTCGGCGATCAGGTCGTCGGCATCTTCAAGGCCGATAGACAGGCGCATCAGGTCCATGGTCACGCCGGTGCCGAGTTGGGCTTCGGGGTAGACCTTGCGTCGCGCCTGCAACAAACCACCCGGGTGCATGATGAGCGACTCGACGTCGCCCAGGCTGACGGCGCGGGCGATCAGCTTC
This sequence comes from Allobosea sp. UNC402CLCol, assembly GCF_000745475.1. Taxonomy (GTDB): domain Bacteria; phylum Pseudomonadota; class Alphaproteobacteria; order Rhizobiales; family Beijerinckiaceae; genus Allobosea; species Allobosea spartocytisi. The sequence continues at coordinate 736,913 of NZ_KN050692.1, read as the reverse complement.
AGCCTGTCCATCATCCGCACCGCACCGTCGTAGCCGGCGTGCAGCTCGAACGACATCATGCCGCTGCCGCCGCTCATCTGCTTGCGGGCTATCGCATAGCCGGGGGTGCTCTCCAGGAATGGATAGCGGACGACGCGGACGGCCGGATGGGCGTCCAGCATCTGGGCCACGGCGAGCGCATTCTCGCTGTGCTGGCGCATCCGCACCTTGAGCGTCTTGAGACCGCGCAGGACGAGGAAGCAGGCCATCGGCGACAGCGTCGCGCCGGTAAGATAACGAAGACCCAGCCCGCGCACCTTGTGCATGGTTTCGGCATCGCCGAGCACGATGCCGCCGAGAAGGTCGCCGTGCCCGTTGATGTACTTGGTCAGCGAATGGACGACGATGTCCGCGCCATGCTCCAGCGGCCGCTGCAACGCTGGTGAAGCGAAGGTCGAGTCCACCACGACCCGCAATCCGGCCTGGTGCGCCAGAGCCGAGATCGCGGCGATATCAAGCACTTCTCCAGTCGGGTTGATCGGAGTCTCGAAGTAGACGAGCCGGGTTCTCTCCGTGACGGCCGCTGTCAGGTTGGCGGGATACGAAAGGTCGACCTTGACGACATTGATCCCAAGGCGCGGCAGACCCTCGCCCGTCAGCGCCGTTGTGTTGTTGTAGAGCGTTCGGTGGACGATGATCTCGTCGCCCGGCGAGAGTAGAGACAGGAAGAGCGAGCTGATCGCCGCCATGCCGGATGCGGCCGTGACTCCGGCTTCCGCGCCTTCCAGCGAGGCAACGCGCTGTTCCAGCAATTGCTGCGTCGGGTTGTGCTCGCGTCCGTAAAGGAACCCCTCGGCCTCATCGGCGACCACCGCGTCAGCCGCCGCCACATTGGGAAAGGCGAAGGTGGATGTCATGTAGATCGGCGGCGAGACCGCGCCTCGTTCCAACAACGGGTCGTAGCCCTCGTGGATCGATCGCGTCTGGAAGCCGAGCTGACGGTTGGAACGATGAGCTGTCATGGCGCGCTGTTCCGGTTCTTGTCGGTGGGAGAGATCATGCGGCAGCGTTTTGCGCGGGCTGGAAGCTCCAGCCATGGCTGGCGGCCGCGCCTTGGAGTTCGTCGAGAAGCCACTCGGCGAAGGTCGAGCCGACGATCAAGCTGAAAAAGGGGACCGGCGCTTCGTTGCGATAGAGCTGGCAGGAAACATGGCCGACGATGGTCGAGGCACTGCTCCCAGGCGGGAACACCCGATCGTGCAGATCCAGGCGGCACAGGCGGGCGAGCACCGATTGTGCGTGCTTGCCGCTGAGCTCGAACACGCTTCGGCCATGGCTTTGATCGACCACGGCGGCGCTGCCATCGAGGGCTTGGCGGAGACGCGCCGCCAGCTCCTCCCGCTGATCATCCGATGCCCGGATAAGCCAGCTTCCGGGTTGGACCCAGATCGCCGTGCCAGTCGAACCGCTGGCGACGCGATCGGAAGCGGGTAGCTCAATCGAAAAGGTCCGGCTGAGGGTGGCGGAGACGTCATTCTGACGCCCCTTGCGCGCGGTGACCTGCACCAGCGCAGCATGCTGCTCCGTGATGGTGAGGGCGTCTCCTCCGTTTCGCCCACCGGAGAGCGAGCGGGAGACCGGGAAGCGCGAACGGCGATCAAGCGCGGACACGAGCGTTCTCCGGATCGACATGATGGGGACTGGTGATTGTCACCTCGACGCTCTCGTCATGGAGCGGCGAGATGGCGACGAGCCGCTGGCCTTTAACGGACTCGCCGTTCTCGACGAGGGCCAGGCCGATCCAGCAATTGTGTTCGATCGACTGGGTCACGCTGCTGACCCAGCCCATGCTTGTTCCCGAGCTCGGCTCCCGCACGATGTGGGCGCCGCCGCGCAGGCGCTTGCTCGTATCGACCGGGCGGATGCCGACGAGGCGTGGGCGGCCGGGATCGGCAAGGCCCGGGCGACCAGCGAGGACGCGCCCGATCACGTCGCCACTCTTCTTCATCATCCGGCCCATGCCGAGATCGGCGGCGGTCGTCTGCCCGTTCAGCTCGGGCCCGGCCGCATGGCCCTTCTCGATCCGCATCAGGCTCATGGCCTCGAGCCCGTACGGCACGATGCCGAACCGCTTGCCCGCAGCCAGGATTGCTTCCCAGACGGTCTCGGCTCGACCCGACGGCACGGCGATTTCGTAGGCGAGTTCGCCGGAGAAGCTGATCCGGAACAGGCGGACCGGGACCCCGGAAATCTTGCCTTCACCCGCGCTCATGAAGGGGAAGGCCTCATTGGCGAGGTCGAGACCTTCGACGGCGGCGGCGAGCGTCTCGCGGGATTTCGGTCCGGCGACAGCAATCTGCGCCCACTGGTCCGTCACCGAGCAGAACTGGACGTCGAGTTCGGGCCAGACCGTCTGTGCGTGGAACTCCATATGCTCCAGCACCGGGGCGGCATTGCCGGTGGTGGTGGTGACCAGGAAGTGGTCCTCGGCGAGCCGGGATGTGGTGCCGTCGTCGAAGACGATGCCGTCCTCGCGGAGCATCACGCCGTAGCGGCATTTGCCGACCGCCAGGGTCGAGAAGGTGTTGATGTAGAGGCGGTCCAGGAAGGTCGCGGCATCGGGGCCCTGGACGTCGATCTTGCCGAGGGTGGAGACGTCGCAGATTCCGACGGACGACCGGACGGCGCGCGCCTCGCGGAAGATCGGATCCCAGCCGGTCTCGCCGGGCTTGGGATAGAAGAAGGGGCGCATCCAGGCCCCTGTCGGCTGCATCGCGGCACCGTTTCGCAGGTGCCAATCATGCAATGCCGTGCGGCGGACGGGCTGGAAGTGCGCGCCCGAGGCATGGCCCGCCAGCGCTCCGAAGGCGACCGGCATGGTGTAGGGCCGGTGCGTCGGCACGCCGACGGCGTCGACCGTTTCCCCGCGCGCCTCGGCCAGGATCGCGGATCCGACCAGACTGCCGAGCTTGCCCTGGTCGGTTGCCATGCCGTGCGTCGTGTAGCGCTTGGCATGTTCGACATGGCTGAAGCCCTCTCGATGAGCGAGCCTGATGTCGGCGGCGGTGACGTCGTGTTGCAGGTCGACGAAGCTCTTGCCGGGGCCCTCGACCTCCCAGAAGGGAGCAATCGGCTGCTCGGCCCGACCGGGTTGGGGCAGCGCGAACTCCGATGCCTTTTCGAACCCGGCCGCTGCCGCCGCATCTCGCCCGGCCTTCGCGCCTTCCTGCGCGGCCGCTCCGATGCCGAAACTGCCATTCGCCGCCCCCGCCGACCGTTCGGCCTGCACCGGGTCTCCGGGGACATGGCTCGCCAGCGTCGCGTCCCAGCGGGGCTTCGCGCCGGACTGGCTGGCAAGCTGAACGTTCGGGTTCCAACCTCCGGAGAGACTGAGGAGGTCGGCGACGATCTTCTCGCCCCCGGCGCCGCCGCGACGGCGGATCATCGCCGTCTTGCCATCGAAGGACGTGACCTCGCAGCCGAGCCTGACGTTGATGCCGCGCGCAGTCAGTGCGTCGGCGAGCGAGCTCTGCGCCCGGACGTCGACAAGCGTGACCTTTCCGGTCCTCGCCTCGGCAAGGGCGAGGGCGGTTTCGTAGGCGCTATCGTTGTTCGTGAAGACGACGGCATTTCTGCCGGGCGCTACGCCGAAGCGGCGGAGATAGGTGAGCGCCGCTCCGGCCATCATCGTGCCGGGGCGATCGTTCCCGGGAAGCGCGATCAGTCTCTCGCTCGCGCCGGTGGCCAGCACGACCTGCTTCGCTCGGAATGTCCGATAGCGCTGGCGAACCTCATGCGGGTCGGGCTGGACCTTGTGGTCCGCGACGCGCTCCACGGCTCCCAGCAGGTTGTGGTCGTAATAGCCGAACACGTTGGTGCGGGTCAGGATCTCGACGTTCGGCAGCCCTTCAAGAGAAGCCAGCATCTCCTTCCGCCAAGCTTCATCTGCCGGGGACAGGAGGAGGAGGCCGCCGCCGAGAAGGAAATCGCGTTCGCACACTATCACGCGTGCTCCGGCTTCTCCGGCCGAGCGTGCCGCGGCGAGACCGGCCGCCCCCGAACCGACCACGAGCACGTCGCAATGCGCGTGCATCGCCTCGTAGTGATCGGGATCGGGTTCGGATGCGGCACGGCCGAGGCCTGCGGCGCGGCGAATCAGCGGCTCATACAGCTTCTCCCAGAAGCTCTTCGGCCACATGAAGGTCTTGTAGTAGAACCCGGCCGAGAAGACGGAACCGGCAAGCCCGTTGACCGCCATGAGGTCGAAGGAAAGCGAGGGCCAGCGGTTCTGGCTGGCGCTGACCAGGCCGTCGTGCAGCTCGATCTCTGTGGCCTTGCTGTTCGGTTCACGCCGCGCGCCGTCCCGCAGTTCGACGAGTGCGTTCGGCTCCTCCGGCCCCGCGGTCATGATGCCGCGCGGCCGATGATACTTGAAGGACCGCCCGACGAGCCTGACGCCGTTCGCGAGCAAGGCCGAGGCGAGGGTGTCGCCCGGGTGGCCGGTGAGGCTACGACCATCGAAGCTGAAGCGGATCGTCTTGGCGCGATCGACGGATCCGCCGGAGGGCAGGCGCTTCGAAGTCATGGCGTCGCCTCCGGCAGCGCATCCGCAGGTCCGGCCGAAGCCGCGACGACATGGGTCAACGTGTTCCGCCGAACCTTGATCCACTGTCGGCAGCCCGCGTAGTGGTGCCACCATTCATCGTGCCAACCGCGCGGGTTGGCTCGCGTGTAGACGTAGTCGTAGAAGGCCTGTTCACCGGAATCCGGTGCCGGTCGCCGCACCGTCGCGTCGCCGCGATAGTGAAACTCTTCCTGGGGGCGTTCGCCGCAATAGGGGCAGGGGATAAGATGCATTGCCGCCGCCCCCTCACTGCGCCCAGGGATTGGGGCCAGCGCCCCGTTCGTCGATCATGCGGCCGTCGCGGAAGCGGTCGATCGTCAGGTCGGCGTTGAAGGCGTGGGGTTCGTCCCGCGCGATTGTATGGGCGAAGCACCAGCCTGAGCCCGGGGTGGCCTTGAAGCCGCCGTAGCACCAGCCGCCGTTGAAATAGAGGCCGTCGATCGGCGTCTTGCAGATGAAGGGAGAGGAATCCATCGTCATGTCCATGATGCCGGCCCATTGCCGCAGCACCCGCAGACGGGACAGGGTAGGGATCATCGAGACGGCCGCACCCAGCAGGTGCTCGACCACCGGAAGATTTCCGCGCTGGGAATAGGAATTGTAGCCGTCGAGGTCGCCGCCGAAGACGAGGCCGCCCTTGTCCGACTGGCTGATGTAGAAGTGCCCGGCGCCGAACGTCACGACGCCATCGATCATCGGCTTGATCGCCTCGGAGACGAAGGCCTGCAGCAGGTGCGATTCCACCGGCAGGCTAAGGCCAGCCATAGTCGCCAGGCGCGATGTATTTCCGGCAACGGCGACGCCGACCTTCTTGGCGCCGATGAAGCCTCGAGTGGTCTCGACGCCGGTGACGCGCCCGCCTTCGCGGCGGATGCCGGTAACCTCGCACTGCTCAATGATATCGACGCCGCGTCGGTCGGCGGCCCGGGCGAACCCCCAGATCACCGCGTCGTGCCGCGCGGTGCCTCCGCGCCGCTGCATCAGGCCGCCAAAGATCGGGAACATCGGATTATCCATCTCGATGAACGGTGCGTATACGCGCACACCGTCTCGATCCAGCAGTTCCGCGTCGACGCCCTGAAGCCGCATCGAGTTGCCGCGCCTGGCGGCGGCATCGCGCTGCGAGTCCGAATGGAACAGGTTGAGCACGCCGCGCTGGCTCATCATGACGTTGTAGTTGAGGTCCTGCTCGAGGCCCTCCCAGAGCTTCAGCGAGTGCTCGTAGAAGCGCGTATTGCTCGGCAGTCCGTAATTCGAGCGCACGATCGTGGTGTTGCGCCCGCCATTGCCGAGGCCGATCGGCCCCTTCTCGACCACCGCGACATTGGTAATGCCGTGAACGCTGGCGAGGTAATGCGCCGTCGCCAGCCCGTGGCCGCCGCCGCCGACGATGATCACGTCATAGGAAGCCTTGGGCTCGGGCTTGCGCCAGGCGGGTCTCCAGCCTTGATTGCCGGAGAAGCTCTCCTTCAGCAGGCGCCAGGCCGAATAGCGATCGGCGATCGGTTCAGGCCGCGCGGGCATCGTCATCTTCCGTTTGAGGGGGAAGCCAGCCGCGCTCTTCGCGCCAGTCCGGGCTCAGGTTGCCGAAGCGCGACAAGCGAAAGCTCGACAGGTCGGCGAAGTCGCACCGGCCGTCGATCACGAGCTGCGAGATCGCGCGTCCCGTTGCCGGTGACAGGCCGAAGCCCACGCTCGACATGGTCGCGACGATCGCGTTCGCGGCGGTCGGGAGCCGATCGATCACGGGGCGGCCGTCTGGCGTGTTTTCGATGACCCCGGCCCAACTACGGATTACGCGGATATGGGCGGCCTTCGGAAAGAGTTCGGCGAGGCGCTTGGCGACGTTGCGGGCGAGCGGGCTTGAGGGGCGCACAGCGACCGCGTCATCCTCCGGCCTAAGCCATTCATGCGGCCCGCCGCCATAGGCGAGATTCCCGCGTAAGGTCTGGCGGCCGTAGAGATGATTGCCGTCGACACCGCCGATCGGCATCAACGGCAGCGGTTCCGTGACGATCATCTCGGCCCGTGCCGCGGTGACCGGGACTTCGCTGTCGAGCAGGGCCGAGAGCCGACCGGTCTGCGGCCCGGCCGCCAGGATCAGCGTGTCGCAGGAGAAGACGCCCGCGTTGGTTTCGACGGCGGCGACCTTGCCGCCCCGGCGTTGAAAGCCGGTGACCGCGGTATGTTGCAGGATGCGTCCGCCGAGATCCTGCAAGGCCCAGGCATAGGCCTGCACGGTCCGTTGCGGGTTCGCGTGGCCGCCGCGCTCGTAATAGACGCCGCCGACGACATTGTTTCCGGCGAGGGGAACGAGATCGCGGACCTGCTTCGGGTCGAGCCATTCGGCGGGGAAGCCCTGACCGCGCGTATTGTCGACGCCGATCTTGAACTCCTCGACCTGCTGGTCGCTCAAAGCGATGCGAATGCGCTTCGGCTGGAATTCGGTCGGATAGCGGAGCAGCTCATCCATCTGCGGCCACAGCCGCTGCTCCTCGAGGAAGAGGGGGCTTTGATGGTGCGTCGCGCCGCCGCCGTTTCGCCCGGAGGCGCCCCAGCCGACGATACCCTTCTCGATGACCATGACATCGACGCCCGCCCGGGCAAGCCACCAGGCGCTGCTCAGGCCGCTGACGCCCCCACCTACGATGATGACGCTGGCACCCTTGGTCCCGTTGGTCGCGTTCATGAGCGCTCCTCCGCGCTGGCGCCCTCGGAAAGCGTCCAGAACGGATCCCATTGCCCGGATATGCCGAACCAGCCCTCCCAGTTGTCGCTGACGACACCGGGTTCGAGATCTTCCGCGAAGGCGGAGAGCGGGAGCGGTCGCACCGGCGCGCGATAGCTCGGCAGTGGAAGCTTCGCGAGCGGCGTCCCGGTTGCCTGCGCCAGAACCGCGCTGACTTGTTCACGGCAACGTCGGCCTTGGCAGGGTCCCATGCCCGCACGCGTCAGCCGCTTGATCTGGTCCTGATGGACGAGGCCGTCATTGGCGAGAGAGGAGAGGTCGCGCGCCAGCATCGGCGCCTGGTCGCGCGGCAGGTAACGCGGCGGTCGAACGCCGAGAAGATCGGGGATGCTGACTTCCTCGCACTGGCAGATGTGCGTTTCGGTATCCGCGACGGTCATCGCCGCTTCGATCCACGCCGACCGGCTGGCCTCGACATCGTCGGTTGCCGTGCCATCGACCGAAATCACCTTCCAGGGCGCGCGCGAGCCGCTTTCGAGCTCGCCGCACGCCGCGACGGCTGCACGACGGCCTTCCTCCGCGGAGATCTTGGAATCCGCGGTCTTATCCCCGTTGATCCCGGCGCAGTCTCCGGCTGCGAACAGCCCGGCAATGGACGTTCGGCCTTCGGTGTCCGTCAGCGGCACGTGACCGCCGCGCGTAGCCATGAAGGCGATCTCGGCACCGGCGACGTCGAACAACTCGATCACGGGTGCGGTACCGATGGCGAGCACGACCGTGTCGCAGGAAAGATGGCGGCCCTCGGTTCCGTTCAGCTCCACGCCTTCGACGCCGTCCGCTCCGCCGGTCGCGCGCGCCACCATCGCTCCCGTCAGGATCGACACGCCCTGTGCAGCCAGTATCTCGCAGCCTTCGGGATCACGGGGAGCGTCTGCCACCTCGACCATCGCAACGACCGTACGGCCCGCCGCTACGGCGGCCTCCGCAAAGCTCGTCGCCTCCGCGCCGGAACCTAGGATGACGATCCGCTGGCTCTCCAGCGCGTCATAGCGTTGCAGCAACGTCTGCGCTGCGGTGACGCCCATGACGCCCGGCAGTTCCCAACCCGGGAAAGCCAGCCCGATATCGCGACGCCCCGTGGCGAGGATCGCGGCATCGAATGAAGCGTACCAACTGCTCTCGCCATCGCTGAGACCGACGATCGGCCGATTCAGCCAACGGAGGCCGGGCTTGGGGGAGAACAGGCCCCAGGCGGAGACGCCAAGACGAACGTCAACTCCGGCTTCGAAGGCTTCCGCGATCCGGTCATCGGAAGCCGCGATCGCTTCCATCATGCGCGTCTTGTTGCGGGTCGCTCCGCTCATGCGTTGGCCGAAATGGAAAGGGACGTCGAGGCCCATCAGGGCGCTGTCGACGGGATGTTCATCGACCAATACGACTTCAACGCCGCGCCGAGCAGCTTCAAGCGCCGCGGCCAGGCCAGCCGGACCCGCGCCGACGATGAGAAGGCGCAAATGTTCCCCTACGGGCAACGGCTTGCCAGCCGTCGACCGCTCATCTATGCGAGACATTGCAGAATTCCCCTCTGCAAATATTGTTATTCTTGGATTTTATATTCAGTCAAAAGCGTTACGTATTGAAGGTTGCTGAATCGGCGACTTCCAATGCGTCATCAGGTAGCAATTTAGCTCGTCAATTCTCCGGCTGGCGTTGCGCCCGGCGTTTTGAATTGGTCGACTAATATTGGATTGGCATCAGGGGGGCACTGTTCCAAAAGCGACAGAAATTGTGCACCAAGTGACATTATGGTTTGACGGGATGCCGGACACTGGCGCCGCCTGTCGCGATGGCGCGTCACCGCGCCGACGCTTCCAATGTAATACCCCCTTCAGTCAAGGATCAGCGCATCGAAGCCGAAGTCCTCGTGGCTCCGCTCAGTACGGAAACAGATCCTGAGCGGCAGCGCTGAGGTCCGGGCTTGATAAGTCGAGCTCCGAGAGAAAGCGTCGGCACTCAATCTCAATGATCGCGCGGACGCTGAGGTTCAGTCTAACTCGATCGTGAGATCGTCCGCAGCGGCTTACTGCGAGTTGAGCGCCCGGTTCCACTCGCACCTCCAACGCCTATTCCGTCCGGCGATAGCGCAACGTATCGACCAGCAGGGCGAAAGCCGGCGAAAGCTGCCGCCGGCTCGGATAGTAAAGGTGATAGCCCTGAACGACCGGGCACCAGTCCGCCAGCACATCGATGAGGCGTCCATCGGCAATATAAGGTCTGGCGAGATCCTCGGGGACGTAGCCCAGGCCGAAGCCGTCCAGTGCCGCATTGAGCATGGACACCGCGCTGTTGAGGGCAAGCTGGCCTTCGACACGCACGCGCAATTCGCGCCCATCCTTTTCGAATTCCCAGGCATAGAGCCCGCCGGCGCTGTTCAGGCGCAGATTGATGCAATTGTGGTTGGTGAGGTCCTGCGGGGTGAGAGGCGGTGAGCGCCGCTCGAAATAGGACGGCGAGCCGACAACGGCGAAACGCCAGTCCGGGCCGATGCGCACGGCGATCATATCCTTGCTGACGGCTTCGCCGAGTCTGACGCCGGCATCGAAGCGCTGTTCGATGATGTCGGTGAAGCCGTAGTCGATCGCGAGCTCGACATGGATATCGGGATAATCGCGCAGGAAGGGGCCGAGCTTCGGCCGGAAGATGGTGTCGATCACGTAATCGTTGCAGGTGATGCGCACCGTACCGGCCGGCTTGTCGCGCAATTCGCCGAGCGCCTCGATCTCCACCTCGATTTGATCGAAATGTGGGCCGATCGCCTTCATCAGGCGTTCCCCCGCTTCCGTCGGCGCTACATTGCGCGTCGTGCGCGCTAGAAGCCTGACGCCGAGCTGTTCTTCGAGGGCCTTTATGGTGTGGCTGAGAGCGGAGGCCGTCACGCCGAGTTTCGCACCGGCTCTGGTGAAGCTGCGCTCCCGCGCGACCGCCAGGAAAGCGATCATATCGTTGATGCGTTCTTTTGGCATTTGTGAATCCTGCTCAAAACCGCATCAAGATTACGCCATCTAATTCGACGATCCCGTGTTGGCTACATTCAATTTCGAAATCGCCTGGCAGAACGCCGCGAAACAGGAATTGGACACATCCCATGGAGATCATCCGCGCCGGCACGCGCCCCTCGGCAAAAGGTCCGACCGACTGGTTCACCGGCGCGGTCCGCGTCGACCCGCTGCTCAATCCGTACGCGCCCGAGCGCGTTCAGGGCGCGCAGGTCACTTTCGAGCCGGGCGCCCGCACCGCGTGGCACACGCATCCGCTTGGCCAGACGCTCATCGTGACCTCCGGCTTCGGCCGCGTGCAGCGCTGGGGCGGCCCCATCGAGGAAATCCGGCCCGGCGACGTGGTCTGGTTTCCCGCCGGCGAGAAGCACTGGCACGGCGCATCGCCTGAAACGGCCATGACGCATATCGCGGTCAACGAGGTGCAGGACGGCAAGGTCGTCGACTGGCTCGAACCGGTCACAGACAAGCAATATCACGGTTAACGGCAGCGTTTGCATCGGAATCTACGCCTCCGCGATCAGACTCTTCTTCCGTAAAGGATTCATCGAATGAATCGACGCGACTTCCTCAAAGCTGACCTACTTCTGGCTGCTACAGTCAGCAGCGGGTTGCTTACGGCCGGCGCTGCGGAGGCGCAGAAGGCCGAAAAGCCGCACAAGACTCGCATCAAGACTCTTCTCATTGCATCTCACCCATACCCCGAGCGATCAGTGATGATCAAAGGATTGCAGCAGGCCGGCGAGAGCGTTGACGGCGTTACAGTGCGGAATCTGGAAACCATCTACGGCTTCGACACCCGCGCCATTGATGGGCAGAGAGAGCGCGAAATCACCAGAGCGCATGACCGGATCGCGTTTTTATTCCCAACCCATTGGTTCAACATCACGCCGATGATGAAAGCTTACCTGAACGACGTATGGGGAAGTGTCGGACCGGGACTGTGGCAGGGCAAGGAAATGCTCGTGGTGACGACCGCGGGCGGCGGCGCTTCCACATACGGCCAATCGGGCAGGATCGGCATCGATCTGGCAGACGTCTTCACCCCGATGAAAGCCAGTGCTCTACATTGTGGTATGACCTATCTGCCGCCACTAGCGTTTCAGGCGGTCACGGCGGCGCAATTAGCCCAATATCAGCAGCGGTTTATTGAGCGGCTTCAAATTTGAAGCGGCGGGCGACCGAGTGCCTTGGCGATCCGTTTCATGAAGGGTGACCGCGGCGGCAAAGGAACCACCGCCGTCGGCATGACGGAAGAGGTCGCATTCGAGGCGGGCGAGGGCGCGAGCGCCTCAGAAATATCGCCGAGATTGTGACGGGCCCGCAGCCCGAGGAAGAACAAATGTCCATGACGATGCCCCAACGGTCGGTCTCCCCGGCCGGCAGGTCTGTGCTGTCCCTGATGGCTTCGGTCTTCACGGTGTTCCTGGTCACGGGCGCCGCGCTTCCGTCCCTGCCGCTGCATATCCACGACCAGCTCGGCTTCGGGCCTTTCATGATCGGCCTCGTCTCCGGTGCGCAGTTCGCCGCGTCCCTAATCTCGCGCTTCTGGTCGGGCAGCGTTTCGGACCGGCGCGGCCCGAAACATGCGGTGACAGCGGGGCTGATCATGGCGGCGCTTGCGGGGGTGTTCTACCTTCTCTCACTACTCGCCTTAGCCAGTCCCGTCCTGTCAGTCGCGATCCTGCTGGCCGGACGCGCGCTTCTTGGTGGAGCGGAAAGCTTCATCATGACCGGCGCCCAGAGCTGGTGCCTGGCGCTCGCCGGCCCGGGCCATGCCGGGAAGATGATCGCTTGGATCGGCACGGCGATGTTCGTCGCGCTGGCCGCAGGCGCGCCACTGGGCAGCTTTCTCTACGCCAACTGGGGTTTTGCCGCGATCGGGTTGGCAACGTTCGCGGGTGCCGTGGCGACGCTTGCGCTGGTCGCGCCCATTCCGACGGTGAAACCTGCGCCCCAGGGCGAGAAGGCCATCGCAAGGGTCCTGAAGGCCGTCTGGCTTCCCGGTATGGGCATGGCTTTTGCGGGCATCGGCTATGGCACGATGACCGCTTTCGCGGTGCTGCTGTTTGTCCAGCGCGGCTGGCAACCCGCCTGGCTGTCCTTCACAGCATTTGCCGTGGCGCTGATGGTTGCCCGCGTCTTCTTCGGACCTTTACCCGATCGCCTTGGCGGCGCCAGGACCGCGATAATCTTCGTCGTCATCCATAGCGTCGGCATGGCGCTGGTCTGGTTCTCGCCCTTCGCCTGGCTCGCCTTCGTGGGCACAGCGCTGGCCGGCTTTGGCTACGCGCTCGTCTATCCTGGCTTCGGCATGGAGGCGGTCGCGCGGGCGCCGATGGAAGCGCGCGGGCTGGCGATGGGCGTCTACAGTGCCTTCATCGATCTATCGCTGGGCATCCTCGCGCCGCTTCTCGGTCTCGTCGCCAATGTGGCCGGGCTCGGGTCGATCTTCCTCATCAACGCGCTGCTTGCGCTCTGCGCCGTGCCGATCGCGCTGCGGCTGCGTTCTCACCATCAACCGGAGCAGGAAAGGATCTCCTCATGACCGAGAACATCAAGGACAAGGTGGTCGTCATCACCGGCGCCAGCAGCGGGCTGGGCGAAGCCGCCGCTCGCCGCCTTGCCAAGGACGGCGCCAAGCTGGTCCTCGGCGCGCGGCGCATCGACCGGCTCGAAGCGCTGGCCACAGAACTGTCACTCGGCGACCGCGCCGTGCTGAAAACCGACGTGGTTCATCGCGAACACGTCGAGCAACTCGTTGCCCGCGCCGTCGAGATGCACGGCCGCGTCGACGTGCTGATCAACAATGCTGGCCTGATGCCGCAATCCCTGCTCGAGAACCTCAAGGTCGACGAGTGGGATCGTATGATCGACGTCAACATCAAGGGCGTGCTGTACGGCATCGCTGCCGCACTGCCGCACATGAAAGCGCAGAAGAGCGGGCACATCATCAACGTGTCCTCGGTCGCGGGTCATAAGGTCGGACCGGGCGGCGCGGTCTATTCCGCCACCAAGCATGCCGTGCGGGCGATTTCCGAAGGCCTCCGGCAGGAGGTGAAGCCCTACAATATCCGGACCACCATCATTTCCCCCGGTGCGGTGGCGACCGAGCTTCCCAACACGATCACCGATGCCGAGGTCGCGGGTCGTGTGCGCGAGCTCTACGACCAGGTCGCGATTTCCCCGGACTCCTTCGCACGCTGCGTGGCCTTCACCATCAGCCAGCCCGAGGACGTCGACATCAACGAGATCCTCTACCGGCCGACCGCGCAGGCCTACTGACGAACGCGGCCGACCCGGTAACCGACTCCGCTGCCTCCCGTTGCATGCCGGGCTCCGCGCATTCCGCTGCCGGAATGGCGGCGGTGCACCCGAAGCCCATGAAGGATCAGATCATGCCCACCAATGAACCCACGCTGGTCTCCGACGATGTCCTGTCCGTCGCGCCGGCGCTGCGAGATTACATGCAGGGCGATGTTCTCGACGATCTGTGGAAGCGTCCGCAATTGTCGCCGCGCGACCGCAGCATCGTGACCTTGTCGGTGCTGATCACCCGCAACCAGACGCTCGACCTTCCCTTCTATCTCCGGCTCGCGCTCGACAGCGGACTGAAGCCGGCGGAGATCTCGGAGATCGTCACGCATCTCGCTTTCTATGCCGGGCTCGGCAATGCGAGCGCCACGATAGGCATCGTCAAGGACGTCTTTGGCGAACGCGGCATTGGCGCGGGCGAGCTTCCGCCGGCGAATCCGAAGCTCCTGCCGCTCGATGCGGCCGCCGAGGCCACCCGCGCGGCCAACGTCGAAAAGAATACCGGCCCGATCTCGCCCGGGCTTGTTCAGCTTACGGCGGACGTCCTCTTCCTCAAACTTTGGCTACGTCCTGATCTCGCACCGCGCGACAGGAGTCTCGTGACGGTCAGCAGCCTGATGGCGGCGGGGCACGTCGCTCAGATCACCTTCCACCTCAACAAGGCGATGGACAACGGCCTGACACAGGAACAGGCCGGCGAAATCATCGCGCAGGTGGCCTTCTACGCCGGCTGGCCCAACGCCTTCTCCGCCGTCCCCATCGTCGGCGAAGTGTTGAAAAGCCGCGACCAGCAGTCCGCCTAATCCCTGGATCGGAGAGAACGATGATAATTTCATTCGAAAACAAAGTCGCTTTGGTGACGGGAGCCGCTTCTGGGCTTGGCCTGGCCACCGCGCAGGCATTTGCAGCGTCGGGGGCATCCGTCGCCCTCGCGGATTGGAACGGGGACGCGGTCGAGGCTGCGGCCGCGGACTTGACCGCGCAGGGTTACAAGGCCATCGCCATCCGTTGCGACGTCGCCGATGACGCTCAGGTCGAAGCCATGGTCGCAAAGACGGTCGAAACGTTCGGCCGGCTCGACGCCGCCTACAACAATGCCGGCGTCCAGAATGTTCTTGCCGAGACGGCCGACACCACGCGCGAGGATTATGACCGCGTCATGGGCGTCAATCTGCGCGGCGAATGGAGCTGCATGAAGTTTGAGTTGCAGCAGATGCGCAAGCAAGGCAGCGGCGCGATCGTTAACTGCTCATCTCTGGGAGGTCTTGTCGGCGGCGCCGAGCGCGGCATCTACCACGCCGCTAAGCACGGCGTGCTCGGCTTCACCAAGAGCGCCGCGCTGGAATACGGGACGCGCGGCATCCGCGTCAACGCGATTTGCCCCGGACTGATCTGGACGCCGATGGCCGATCAGATGGTGACCGAGGGGCAAGGTGATGCGCTCAAGGCCATGGAAAAGATGATCCCGATGGGTCGCGTCGGTCGTCCTGAGGAAATCGCGAATGCGGTTCTGTGGCTGTGCAGCGACGCCGCGAGTTATGTGACCGGCCAATCCATCTCGGTGGACGGAGGCTTCGTCATGCGCTGAGGAGGATGAATTGCGCGACCCGCTTCGGCACAAATATGGCCCAGGCTAGAGAAGCAAGACCACTCTCGTCAAATCTCAGTTCTGGCGGGGAACACAATCCCCGCCGGAAGAGGGGCGTCGTCTTTACGAAGCTTTCGCGCTATCTGACGCGGTAACTCTGGCGCGTTCAATCGATGCAGACGCGCTTTGGGACAGACGCGCCGGGCGTGGGAGATCGCCTGCAATGTTGGCCCCGTGAGGGCGGTTAGCGCTTTGAAGGTTAGCCTCTGTTATCGGCTGCGGCTGATCCTTCCATCTTTTCGGAAGGATCAGAGGATGATCATGACGGGTGTGGAGACGATCGCGGGGACCCGCGGCTGATGGACCAGGTCTACACCGCCATCATTCCGGCCCTCGAGACACCGGGTGACGAAGCGGCGGACGACCTGCTGAAGGCGCGTCTGGAAGCGCTGCGGATGGGAACGCCCGAGGGGCCGCGACATCGCCGCTGCTCGCGGAGATCGGCGGCAGAACCTATCTCGCCGCGCCCAATGATGCCAGAATCAAGAGCCTGAATATCAGTCCGACGCCCGACGGTCTGTCATTCGTCATGGTCGATGACCGCGGCATCCACACCATCACGGTCGCGAGCGCCGGAGTGCACGAGGCGCGAACGACGATGACCGGGAATCGGCTGCATCACGAGTACCAGCCCGACAGCATGCTCTGTCTCGGCAGTGCCACCTGGCCCACGCCGGATCATGCGAATGCACTGGCGCTTCATCGAGACTGCTTTCTCCGACACGGCCGAGTGCCGCTTCAACGCTGACACGCTCTCTTTCGATCGGTCGGTGAACACCAATGCCGGTTCCTTGCAGATGCCGACCGTCGTCTTCACCACAGGCTGATCCGCGGTATCAGGATCTTCCAGCCTCCGTCCCTGTCGCTCCAGCGCAGTTCCCCCGCGCTTCATGTCTTGGAGCTGACGTTCCGACCAGACCATGAGCTGCCGTAGGTTCTTTTGCCCCAATCCGAGGTGCAGCCCGAGACGTAGCAACAGGAAAGCCCGCGCGGCCTCCACGGCGCCGCATGGACTCAGACGCGATAGCGCAGCGCTTCGATCAACGCGACCAGGGCGGGTGGCGTCTGCCTTCGGCTCGGGTAGTAGAGGAAGAAGCCAGGGTAGGGCGGACACCAATCTTCCAGCACGCTGATCAGGCGCCCCGACGAGACATGCTCCGCAACCTGGGCTTCAAAGCTGGTCGCGAGCCCGCGTCCATCGAGTGCAGCCATCACCGTCATGTCGGCATCATTGAAGATCAGCGAGCCTTCCACGCGCACGGAAAGCTCTTGCCCATGGCCCCGTGGCGCGAGCGAGGATAGGGGTCCTGTCGATGGGACAATGCCGAGCCCATGGCCCGGCGGGATCTCGACTGCGATCTGGTGAGGCCAGCGACGGTCAACCTCCGAGGGCGACAGCTCACCCTTGCGTTTCATGTTTTGTCGACGACGCGAGGACGGCGCCGCCCCTCCGAAAAGCGACCGCGCAAGAAACCGCGCGACGAAGCTGCATCGGCGTCGGCTGCCATGACGGCAAGATCCCGCAGGACCGTCCGGATCGCCTCCCGGGAATCTCCGCTGGCTTCCTCCAGGACCGCATCGATCTTCGCATCGGAAACGGCAAACGGGTCCGGTTCAGGCGGGCGGGAAGCCTCGACTGGTGCCATCGATCATATCCTCGATTAGAAGAACATAGAGAGAACATGTAGGATGACGAGTCAAGCGCGCCTCACCCACAGTGCCTCCTTCGTTGTGTCCAATCAGTCCCGGGAAGATTGGCTCGTGCGACGCGTTTCTCGAGCGCGCTCCAATGACCTCGCCGCGCGGCGCACGATGCGCAGTTCCTCCAGCGTAGGTTGCCACCATCCTCGGAGGAGGGCGCTCACCGCGGCGGGATGTCGAGCAGGCCAGGTTTTTACAAGTTCGTCGTGCGTCGGGCGACGCCACAATGCCCAGACCAGATCGTCGGGCTGTCCGGAACTCCAAGGGTAATGCCGGGCGGCGGTCTCCGCGGGAACGACCTCGCCGGTAACCTCAAGGACGACGAGCGGTCCTTCATGGGACATCAGCACTCTGTCGAGCGGCGGCTGCTCGCTCGCCGGGACGGGATAGCGCCGGCGGCGGCGCTCAGTCATCGCTGCTTTGGCGTCTTCGTATTCGGGCGCGGATTTCGCCGCTTCGCTCCGTTGCTTTCGAGCCTCTGGCTCGCTGCGTTCGGCGGCGGCCTCGATCGCCGGCCATCTCCTGCGAAGTTCATCGATCGAGCGGAATGGTACGTGCCAAGCCTTGTCTTCTCCGTTCCACCACGCCCACGGAACCGCGCGCAACTCCTCGACGACGGTTCGTGAATAAGGGGTCTGCACGACGATCTCATCGGCGACCTCCAGATAAGGGCTGACGATCGGCTCGAACGAAAAGGAATCGCGGCCGCGCTGGTCGGCGAGGCTGAAGGCGCTCGGCAGCTCACGATCGAGCCATCGCGCCGCGCGAAGCATCGCCGTCGTGCCCGGGATCCGCCAAGCAGCCAGGTCGTCGTTCCAGCGCGCTCTCGGAAAAGCGTCCCGAAAGCGTTCGACGGCAGCGGCGTCGAACGGGAAGGAAACGATCGCTCCTGGGCCCTCTCCATCTTCGCGGATTTCGACGTCGTTGTGCTCGCGCGCAGCCATCGCCTATGATCCTGCGGTCCAGAGCGATGCCCCCGGCTCGGGCACGTCTTCAGCCCAGCAGCCCGGGTTATGTAGGCTAGTCGACGAAGCGGACCGTCGTGCCGGGCCTGACAAGCTGGGCCAGTTCCTCGGCATCCCAATTCGTGAGCCGCACGCAGCCATGCGATGACGCCTTGCTGATCTTCGAAGGCTCCGGCGTACCATGAATGCCGAAGGTCGGCTTGGACAGCTCGATCCAGACCGTGCCGACCGGGTTGTTGGGACCGCTGGGGAGCACCAGTTTGCGCTTGTTCTTCCCCTGCTGGAAATTCTTGACCGGATCGTAGTGATAGGTCGGGTTCTTCACGACCCTCACCACCTGATATTCGCCCTCGGGCGATGGGGTATCCTCGCTGCCGATCGTGGCCGGATACATCGCGATCACCTTTCCCGTCACATCGAGCGCTCGAACCATGCCATTGGTCTTGTCGGCCTCGACGGTTCGCGCCTCGTCCGAAGGAGCGGTTCGACCGACCGAGACGACGTGCAGCGTTTCTTCACGCTTCCAATCATGCGTTCGCGGGTTGAGGACCCTGAGGAGGCCTTCGCTCATGTGAAAGCGTTCGGCGAACATCTCCTGCGCGTTCCTGTAGCCGAGCCGCTTCATCCGGGCCTGGCGAGCGTAATCGTGAGGGATGCGCCGGACGAACCGGGTTTTGATATCGTCCTTCGTCACGACGTAGTCCGAGACGATGTCCGAGCTGACGTCCCCTTTAAGGGCCTGCCATGTCGCGGCGTCGATTATCTCGCCGGTTCCGAGATTTTCGCGGCGACGGAACTGGTCGATGGCCTTCCGATAGTTGTCGCCGTCCAGTCCGTCGATCTCCCCGGGCGAGACCCCCTGACGCGCCAGCAAGACCTGAGCCTTGACGATCGATGCGTTGGCGCGCGTCTCCTTGCTTTTCGTGGTGGCCGGGGGACCCGCTCGGTTCACCTCGTCGGAAGTGAGGGCTTGCGCAGCTACCGGTGCCAGCACGACGCATCCACCTAGCAAGGCTGCCCGGAAGAACTTCAGCAGCTCGATAATAGCTCGTGGCACTGAGATCACCGTCGTTGGCCCAATGTACCGCCAACGCGATCTTTCATCCCGGGGTTCCGCGTCGGTGTTGCCCAGGATGCCAGCTTCCCAAGGGCGCCGTGATCAACATGCAGCGGGGCATTCAGCGTCCATCTGCGTTAAATGGCGCTATACCGCTTTTCCAGCGCGTCGAACTCGGGCTTTCGGACCAACCGCTGCCTCTCGCGAAAGCTGGCGACCGGACCGGTCTCATCGAGTTCACCGCGCTCCTTGAGCTGCCCGAGAGCCGATTGCATGCCTTTGATCGCGGACTGCAACGCTACGTTGGCATAGAGCACCAGCGCGAACCCCATCTGGGCGAGGCGCTCCTGGCTGACAACCGGGGTTTTTCCACCAACCACGATGTTGATCAGAAGCGGCGCGGCAATCAGTTGCGGCAAGCTTTCCATCTCTTGGATGCTTTCCGGAGCCTCGACGAAAATGATATCCGCGCCGGATTGTTCATAGAGTTGGGCACGCTCCACCGCACGTTCGAATCCTTCAACCGCCCGCGCGTCGGTACGCGCCATGATGAGTGTCTCACGCGAACGGCGCGCGTCGACGGCAGCGCGGATTTTTCCCGCCATCTCCTCCGCCGGAATGACTTCCTTTCCGGAGAAATGGCCGCACTTCTTCGGAGAAACTTGGTCTTCCAGTTGAACGACGTCGGCTCCGGCCCGCTCCAGCGATTGAACCGTGTGCCTGACGTTCAAGGCGTTGCCGAACCCGGTGTCCGCGTCAACGATCAGGGGGAGGTCGGTGGCCGCCTTGATGGCCATCGTGTGCTGCACGAGCTCGGGCAGAGAAATGAACGCCAAATCCGGCAGGCCGAGAAACGTGTTCGTCAGCCCTGCACCGGAGAGATAGATCGCCTCATAGCCGAGATCCGCAATAACGAGAGCGGCAAGAGCATTCGCCGCCCCAGGCACGAGCAGACCTTCGCGCTTCATGAGCTGCTCGCGGAAGTTCGAGTGCGCGCTGACCATTTGCGTCTTTCCTACTCGTTCACGGTTCTGATGCCGGTTTAATCAGCCGGCGGGCAATGTCGAGGTTTCGAGGCGGCGGGTTTGGACGAACCGAATCAGCGGGATCAGCAGCAGCAGCGCCGCGACGACCAGAAGACCTGCTGCGATCGGAGAAGCGACCAGCGTCAGCGGATCGCCCTGGCCGATTGCCAGCGCGCGTCGAAGCTGCAATTCGGCCATCGGGCCGAGAATGAGGCCGATCAATGCGGGCGCAATCGGAACCGAGCAGCAGCGAAAGCCGTAGCCGACCAGGCCGAGCAGACCGAGGGCGAGCAGTTCGACCCAGGACTGGGAAATGCCCCAGACGCCGACCAGCGAAAATATCAGAATGCCGGCGTAGAGATGCGGTTTCGGAATGGCGAGCAGCTTCACCCAGACCCGCGCCATCGGCAGGTTGAGGACGAGCAGCATCAGGTTGCCGATATAGAGGGAGGCGATCACGCCCCAGACCAATTCCGGATTGCTGGTGAACAGCGTCGGCCCGGGTTGGAGCCCGTAGTTCTGGAAGGCGGCCAGCATCACCGCGGCGGTGGCCGATGTCGGCAGGCCGAGCGTGAGCAGGGGGACCATGACGCCGGCGACGGCCGCATTGTTGGCGGCCTCCGGGCCGGCGACGCCCTCGATCGCGCCATGCCCGAACTCTTCTGGCTTCTTCGACAGACGCCTTTCGAGCGTATAAGACAGCAGCGTGGGGATTTCCGATCCTCCGGCCGGCATGACGCCGATCGGAAAACCGAGCGCCGCCCCTCTCAGCCAGGGCTTCCAGGATCTCTGCCAATCCTCGCGCGACATCGCGATCGGCCCGTTGACCTCGATCAGCTTCTGCGGGTCCTGGCTGAGCCGGCTCGCGACGAAGAGGATTTCGCCGACGGCGAACATCGCGACCAATACGATGGTGATGCCTATACCGTCGGACAGCTCGGGAACGCCGAAGGTCAATCGCGGCAGCCCGGCCTGATAGTCGGTGCCCATGACTGCGAGCGCAAGGCCGAAGAAGAGCGAAACCAGCCCGCGCAGGATCGAGGTACCGAGCACGACAGAGACGGAGGTGAAAGCCAGAACCGCAAGCGCGAAATACTCGGCGGGGCCGAAGACGAAGGCGATTTCCGAGATCGTCGGGGCAGCGACCGTGAGCAGCACGGTGCCGATCGTTCCGGCAACGAAAGAGCCGATGGCGGCGGTCGCGAGCGCCGCAGCGCCGCGGCCGTTCTTTGCCATCTTGTTTCCTTCGAGCGCCGTGATCATCGAGCCGGATTCGCCGGGCGTGTTGATCAGGATCGAGGTGGTGGAGCCGCCATACATGGCGCCGTAGAACACGCCGGCGAAGATGATGAAGGCCGCGGTCGGCGACATGCTCACGGTGACCGGCAGGAGAAGGGTGATCGTGAGGGCCGGTCCGATGCCGGGCAGGACGCCGATCGCAGTCCCCAGCGCACAGCCGACCAGTGCCCACAAGAGGTTCATCGGCTGCATGGCGACCCCGAAGCCATGCATCAGCGCATCGAAAATGGACATCAGAAGCCTCCGGGCGGGAAGAAGGCGCCGAGCTGGACGCCGAGCTTCGTGAAGGCGAACCAGGTGATCGACGTTACGACGAAGCCGATGACAACATCGACCAGCGGCCGCTTCGATCCGTATGCGCGCGTGACCAGGGCGTAGGCCACCGCTCCGCCGATCGGGAAGCCGGCATAGCCAACAAGGGCGACCGGCAGAAAGACGCCCGCCGCGGCCGTCAGGAAGCCTGTCCATGACATCGGCCGGCTGACGTCGGCACCCTCGGTCTCCTCGGGCTCGAAGGTGGTGCCCTTCATGACCTGATAGCCGAGGGCGAGGCCCAGGGCGGTGAGGATGAGGCCGATCGCGAGGACGAAGAAACCGGGGCCGATCCCGGCATAAGCCTGCGCCAGCGGCAGGTCCGTGGCCTCATGCAGCAGGACGGCCCCGAGGATCAGGACACCGGCCGGCAAACCCCAGCGCGACGGGCGTCGCGTTGGGGAGGACTTGACCACCGAGGTCATTTGGCAACCCCGAGCTCCTCGAGGATCGGCTTGATCCGGGCGTTCTCGCTGGCGATGAAGGCAGAGAAGTCGTCGCCGCCGAGATAGGCGCTCTGAAGCCCGGACTTATCCAGTTCCGCGTTCCATTCCGGGTTCTCCGTTGCTTTTCCGAAGCGCTCGACCCAAGTCTTGCGCGCTGCGGCCGACATGCCCGGGGCACCGACGATGCCGCGCCAGTTGCCGAGGACGATATCGACGCCGCTCTCCTTCAAGGTCGGGGCGTCGACACCGGCCAGGCGCTTGTCCGAGGTGACGGCGATGATCCGGACGCGCCCGGCATCGGCCAGGCCCTTGAGCTCCGACGCACCCGAGACGAGGACGGAGATCTTGCCGCCGGCGAGCTGCGTGACTGCTTCGGCGCCGCCGCCATAGGCGATGTAGTTCAGCCGTTGCAGCGGAAGACCGGCATTCTTCGCGATCATCCCGGCGATGATGTGATCGACGCCGCCGGCCGAGCCGCCGCCGAACGCCACCGCGCCCGGATTGGCCTTCAGGGCCTCGCTGAGATCCTTCACGGTCTTGAAGGGCGAATTCGCCGGCACCGCCAGGCCATTATACTCGAAAGTAAGCCGCGCGATCGGCGTCGTCTCGGCGATCTGCGGCGAACCTTTTGTCGCCATGATCGACCCCAGCAGGATCACGCCCATACCCATCAGGGCGTTGTCCTGCCCCTTGCTGGTGCGGATGAACTCGCCGAGGCCGAGCGTCCCGCCCGCGCCTGGCTTATTGGTGAACACGGCCCCGTCTTTGAACTGACCGCTCTTGTCGAGCATGGTCATCGCGAGGCGGGTCGTGGTGTCGTACCCGCCGCCTGCTCCCGCCGGAACCATGACCTTGGCGGGCTCCGCCACCGCCATTCCCGCGAATCCGACCGCCATAGCGATGGAAAGCATCGTCCTGCGCATTGTTCGCATCCTCCCTGTTGGATGGCGAGTGATTGTATTTTGGATATCCGTAGCTATTGTTTTTTGGATATGCAAGATATAATAGCTGCGCGAGTTCACGGAGGAGCGTCATGTTGGAAAGAGCCACGCTGGCCGCGTTGGGGCCCGAGGTCGGCAGGGCGCGCTATGTGCCGATCGCTCGTTATCCCGGCATCGAGCAGTTGCCGTTTTCGCTGCGGATCGTGCTGGAAAACCTGCTGCGGCAGCAGTTCTTCGAAGGTGTGGCGAACGAAGCCCAGGTTCGGGCCGTCCTCGCGCGCGAGGTGGGCGCTGCGCTGACCTTCAAGCCGACGCGGATCTACGGCCAGGACATCTTGGCGAAAGTGATGCTGGTCGACATGGCCGGACTGCGCGACGCGCTTGCGAGCGAGGGCAAGGACCCCGGCGTCGTCAATCCGGCTGTGCCCGTCGACATCGTCATTGACCATTCGCTCCAGGTCGATTTCTTCGGCACGCGCGATGCGCCCCGCCTCAACCTGGAGATGGAGTACCGCCGGAATGCCGAGCGTTTCGCCTTCCTGCGCTGGTGCTCGGAAAGCTTCGACGGCGTCCGCGTGGTCCCGCCCGGGAAGGGCATCATGCACCAGATCCATATCGAGAAGATCGGACAAGTCGTCTGGCTGGAAGAGCTGAAGGGGATGCAGGTGGCGTCGCCCGATACCTGCGTCGGAACGGATAGCCACACGCCGATGATCAACGGCCTCGGCATCCTCGGCTGGGGCGTCGGTGGCATCGAGGCCGAGGCCGTGATGCTCGGCAAGGGCGTCGCGATGGCGCTGCCGCGCGTCATCGGGGTCGAGGTCAAGGGCCGATTGCGCGAAGGCGTGATGCCGACCGACCTCGTGCTAACCATCACCGAGCGCCTGCGCAAGGTCGGTGTCGTCGGCGAGTTCGTCGAGTTCTTCGGACCCGGCTTGCAGCAGCTCTCGGTCGCCGACCGCGGAACCATCGCGAACATGGCGCCGGAATACGGGGCCACCGCCGTCTATTTCCCGATCGATCGGCGTTCGATCGACTTTCTGGAAATGACAGCCCGCCCGGCCGACCAGATTGCCCTGGTCGAGGCCTATGCCCGCGCCCAGAAGCTGTGGCGGGACGAGGCGACCCCGGCACCCGTCTTCGACCTCGTGGTCGAGATAGATCTGGCCGATATCCGCCCGTCGATGGCGGGCCCCAAGAATCCCGAGGATCGCTTCGATCTTGCCGATGCCGCGACCGCGTTCGCCGTGCATTGCCGGGAGATCGCCGGCCGGGAACCCTCACAGCAGGGCCACCCGGTCGCGGGAAGCGGCTTCTCGATCAAGGACGGCGATCTGGCGATCGCGGCCATAACCAGTTGCACCAACACCTCGAACCCGGTCGGCATGATCGCCGCGGGGCTGATCGCCCGCAACGCCGCGCGCCTGGGGCTGAACTCGAAGCCCTGGGTGAAGACCTCGCTCGCTCCTGGAAGCCATGTGGTGGCCGAAATCCTGGAGCGCTGCGGATTGCAACGGGATCTCGACGCGCTCGGTTTCCAGGTCGTTGGCTTCGGCTGCACCACCTGCAATGGGGGGTCCGGGCCGCTGCCTCAACCGATCGCCGACGCGATCGAAGGCAACGAAATCCTGGCGACGGCCGTCCTCTCGGGCAACCGGAACTTCCAGGGGCGTATCCACCCGAATGTCCGTGCCGCCTATCTGGCGTCCCCCGCCCTGGTCGTCGCCTACGCCATTGCCGGGTCGATGACGGTCGATGTCACCCGGGAGCCGATCGGAACCGCCGCAGACGGCAAGGACGTTTATCTCGCCGATATCTGGCCCTCCTTCGCCGAGATCGACGCGCTGGTCGCGACGGCCTATACGCCCGAGGTCTTCGCCGAGAAATATGCCGACCTCTTCGATGGAGGCGAGCCCTGGGCAAGGCTCGTGACCAAGCCTTCCGCGCTGTTCCCGTGGCAGCAGGGCAGCACCTATGTCCGCCAGCCTCCTTATTTCGAAGGTCTTTCGCCGCAACCGGTGCGCGGCTTCGATATCCGTGGCGCGCGCCCGCTGGTCATTCTGGGCGACTCGATCACCACCGACGACATCTCGCCGTCCGGTGCGATCAGCCTCGGCACGCCGTCGGCGGATCTGCTTCTGTCCTATGGTGTGAAGAAGGCGGACTTCAACAACTACACCACCCGCAGGGCCAATCACGAGGTCGCCGTCCGCGCCACCTTCGCGAACATCCGCCTGCGCAACCGCATCGTTCCCGGCGTGGAAGGCGGCTTCACCAGGGTCATGCCGGATGGCGAGCAGATGCGGATCTTCGAAGCCGCCCAGGCCTATATGGATCGCGGCACCCCGCTCGTCGTCATCGCAGGCAAGAACTATGGCTGCGGCTCGTCGCGCGATTGGGCTGCCAAGGGCGTGGCCCTGCTCGGCGTGAAGGCGGTGATCGCCGAAGGGTTCGAGCGGATCCACCGCACCAATCTCGTCGGCATGGGCGTCTTGCCGCTTCAGTTCGCCGATGGCATCGACCGTGAAGCGCTCGAACTCGACGGCTCTGAGATCTATGATGTCGTGGGTCTGGATCGCGAGTTTTCCGTTCGTGACCAGGTGACCTGCCGTATCACCCGGACCAATGGGGAAGCATTCGCTATTCCTCTCACCATTCGCCTCGATACCCCTGAGGACATCGCCTATTGGCGCAACGGAGGCATCCTGCCCTTCGTCTGGCGAGAGTATATGGGCACCAACGCACCGATCGCGAGGACTGCATGAGCCAGCAATTCATTCCCGCGGTCTTCTACCGCGGCGGCACGAGCAAGGGCGTGTTCTTCAACGCAAAGGTTCTGCCGCAGGATCGCGACACCGTCAGCAAGATGCTCGTGGCCGCTCTGGGCAGCCCCGACCCCTACGGCCGCCAGCTCGACGGCATGGGCGGCGGCATCTCCTCGCTGTCGAAGGCCGTGATCATCGGGCCGCCGACGCATCCCGACGCGGATGTCGACTACACCTTCATCCAGATCGCCGTCGATCAGCCGGTGGCCGACTGGACCAACAACTGCGGCAACCTGTCTTCCGCCGTCGGCCATTTCGCGGTCGATGAAGGGTTCGTGCCGGCTACGGATGGAGAAGCGCTGGTCCGCATCCACCAGACCAACACAAGGAAGCTGATTCATTCCCGTTTCCAGGTGAAGGACGGCAAGGCCGAAACCCAGGGTGACTACACCATCGCGGGCGTTGCGACCCCGGGATCGCGAATTCGCCTGGATTTCCTTGACCCCGACGGAGCGGTGACCGGAAAATTGCTGCCCACCGGGCATGTCGTCGACACCATCGACCTCGGAGTGGATGGCCGCTTTGAGGTCTCGATCGTCGATGCGACGTCCCTGATCGCCTATGTCGAGGCGGCCGCTTTCGGGCTGACCGGC
Source organism: Allobosea sp. UNC402CLCol (assembly GCF_000745475.1). Lineage (GTDB taxonomy): Bacteria > Pseudomonadota > Alphaproteobacteria > Rhizobiales > Beijerinckiaceae > Allobosea > Allobosea spartocytisi. The sequence goes on along the minus strand of NZ_KN050692.1, from coordinate 710,438 downwards.
GCGGAAACCCCGGATCAGGTCGAGGCCACCCCCGGCGTCATGGACAAGCTGGAAGCTCTTCGTCGCCGCGCCGGCGTTCTCGCCGGCCTTGGCGCGATGCCCGAGGCTATCGGTCTCCAGACGCCGCGCATAGCGCTGGTTTCCGCTCCGGTGGCGTTCGAGGCCCTGGACGGAGAAGCCTTCACGCCCGATCAGTTCGATGTCGCGACACGCATGATTTCGATGCAACGCGCACACAAGGCCATCCCTGGCACGGGCGGCCTCAATCTCGGGGTGGCGACCCAGATTGCCGGCACGATTCCCAACCGCCTCTCGAAGCCGGCCAATGCCGCTGGTGAAGTGCGCGTCGCGAATCCGTCCGGCCTGGTTTCCGTCGGCTCCGTCGTGCATGAGACAGAGCGCGGGTGGACCGCTGACAGCGCCGTCCTGTTCCGGACCGCTAGGCGCTTGATGCAGGGTGAGGTAGCCATTCCGGCGTCGAACGGGGCCTGAAATGTCACAACAGCCGACCACGTTGCAGCTCAAGCTGGCCAATCAGATCTTGTCGCATGCGCGGTCGTCGGGCTGGCAAAACGGCCATCATCTTACCGAGGACTCGTTGCAGCCCGTGCTGGGGGCTTCCCGGACGCCCATCCGCGCCGCGATGGCGCATCTGGCCGAGGCAGGCGTCCTGGAGCGCCGGCCGAACAAGGGCTTCTTCCTCAAGGACCTCTCTGTCCGAGAAAAGGCATCAGCGGGAGAAGCGGAAGCCGGCGAAGATGCGTCGGCCACCTATCTCGCGATCGCGATGGACCGCTTGAACCATAGGCTTCCAGAGGTGGTGAGCGAGAACGAGCTCATCCGCCGCTATGACCTCTCCCGGGCACGGCTGCGCCACATCCTGGCGAGGATGGCCTCGGAAGGTTGGGTTGAGCGCCGGCAGGGGCGCGGATGGGAATTCCAGCCCCTGATCGACACCCTCGACGCCTATCGCGAGAACTATCGCTTTCGCCAGATGATGGAGCCGACGGCGATGCGATCTCCCGAGTTCGCGCCCGACATGGACCGGCTGCGCTCGCTGCGTGACCAGCAAACCTTCGTCCTTGAGGAAGGGTATCGGCGGCTCGGGCAGATCGAGCTTTTCGAGATCAACTCGTCCTTCCACGAGGGTATCGCGGCGATGTCCGGAAACCGCTTCTTCGTGCAGACCTTGGCAAGGCTGAACCAGTTGCGGCGGCTCATGGAATATGGCCGCCCGCTCGATCGCGAGCGCGCTCGCCGTGTCTGCCTCGAACACCTTGGTATCATCGAGTTGCTCATGGCTGGCGACAGGACGGGAGCCGCGGATCGGATGCAGCTCCATCTTACCGATGCCGCTCTGGAGAAGGCTCCCATGATGAGCGGCTTGCAATCCTCGTGAGGAGCAGTGGCGGATGCGGACATGTTGACTGAAAGCGGCAGGCTGCGGGCCGCTATCAACCTGGGCAACCCGGTTCTTGCGCAGCGCCGCCCGAACGGTGAGCTGATCGGGGTCACGGTAGCGCTTGCGCGGGCATTAGCCGACCGCGAAGGGCTGGCGCTCGACCTCATCCCGTTCGACGGTGCTGGCAAGGTGGTCGATGCGGCGGCAGACGATATCTGGGACGTGGCCTTCCTCGCCATCGATCCCAAGCGGGCCACGGAGATTGCCTTCACCGAGCCTTACCTCACGATCGAGGGCGTGTTCGTGGTCGCGGCGGCATCGCCGTTCCAAAGCATTCGGGATGTCGACCAGGCGGGCGTGCGGGTTTCCGTCGGGCGCGGCGCCGCCTACGATCTGCATCTTACGCGGACGCTGAAGCATGCCGAGATCGTGCGCGTTCCGACCTCGGCCGAGGTCCTGCCTCACTTTCTCTCGCGGGGCCTTGAGGCAGGAGCCGGAATTCGACAACCCGCAGCAGCGTTCGTCGCGCGAAATCCGGGCCTACGGCTGATCGAAGAACCGTTCATGGAAATTCGGCAGGCGATGGCGCTGCCCATTCGGCAATCTGACCAATTGCCGAGACTCCAGCGCTTCTTGGATGATGCTGCGGTTAGCGGGTTGATTGCCGAATCCCTATCGAATTCAGCCGAAAACGGCTGACGACCCTTTGGTCACAGCGTCGATACAGGAGACTGGCGGACGAGCCTTATTCCCAGGCAGCCACTGCGATCCTTGTCGTCATTCAGACGTGTCTGATCTCGACTGCGGGAAAGAAGCCACCGCTCTTGCGGTTTTGGTCATAAATCAGCAGCGGCAGGTCCGCTTTGGGCGTCCACACGCGCCCGGTTTCGACCGCAACGGATACAGGGACCGCTGGAAAGACATGAATCATGGCATTCTCGCCATGAACGGCCTTGATGCGGTCGTACAAGCCCCGGAGGTTTTTCCGATAGGCGGCAAGATCCTCCGGGCGCCGCATGACGTCGTTCCCGGGCGCGGCCGCCGTGACGGACCAGATCGGTATGCTTGCGCCGAGGACCGCCTCAATGCGTTCGTCGTTCACGGTGGCGCTGACACCGAGCTTCAAGGCCACCGTTGTCCCTGTGGCAGCGGTCGGCTCACCGATAACGAACTCGATGGGCGACTTATCCGACTGCCACTTCCATGTCTCCGGCTCGCGGTGTCGCTGGTAGACGGAAACCTTGACGATCTCGCCGAGCATCCGGCCGAGCTCGATCAGCAGCGGCATCGGGGCGAGGGCGAACACGCTGAGATGGCGGATCTCCTGCCGCTCGATGCGTCCCCTGACCTGATCGGCGAACTGGCGACGCATGTTGGATTGCAGTCCATGCCAATAGGCGGGCTCGGTGTCCTCAAACGAAAAGCCCGGCATGTCGAGGTCGATGGGACGCCCGTCGTTGTCCGGGTACCTCTCGGGAATCATTGCATCGAAGATGTCCTGCCGGGATACCAGCGCCTGGTTCGAACCGATGTTGGCACCGAACCTCAACACGTGCGAGGCACGATCAGGCAGAATCGAGGTCTGGATCTCGATCCGCCGCTCATGCTCATCCTTCATGGCGAGCAGGACCGCTTCGGGATGATCGTCCTTGGCGTCGACGTCCACGAGCTTGTGGTGCCGGCCGCAGAGCAGCATCAGGTTCCGGATGTCGCCCGCGAGAGCTGCCGAACGAACCGGATCGTAGCGCGGCCCGCCCTTGCCGGTCTTGCCCTTCGGTTCGTCGCCGATGACATGGGCGACGAAGCCGAACTTGCCCATCGTCTTCCCGGCGAGCAGATCCCCGACCTGGCTCTCGTTGCAGCCACGATACTGGCAACGCCCGGCCGATCTTGCCCACAGCGCGTACTGGACCTTCGGATCGATTTTCGTTCCGGCCATAGCTATGCAGCCTCCGTCCGGCGCTTCGCAACAAGGGCCCGCCGAATATGGCGGCCAACCACGCCCGGCTCGCCCTCCGACACATGGACCCCTCCGCCGCGCCATTCACCAGTCGCGAGCCAGTCCTCGAAATACCAGAGCCACAGGATCGCCCACGGCACCATCGTGCGGTCGAGCAACATGCTGGAACGCCATTCATAGGCTTCGGGCAGGTACAGGCAGAGGCGGGCCGGGCGCTCCGAGTAGAGATGCGGGATGCGAACCCCGTTCGCGAGCAATGTCAGGTCAGGCTCATCGACGAAAATCTTGGGCGCTTCCGCTTCCACATAAGTCAGTCGGAGATCGTAGACGCGCGAGACGGGCGAAGGGGAGGCCCTGAAGCGCCAGACCAATTCCCCTCCGGCAATCCCGCCGTCGCCTACGCTCAGCGGGTTCGAGCGCAGGTTCACGAGTTGCTGCGACAGGGTGAGCTCGCGGGGATGGACGGGGATGCTCAACGGCAGTCCCGCCCGAAGAACGTGTTGGCTCGCACGGGGACTGCCGCAGCAACCGCAGGGGCGGTCGTCACTCCGACCAACGGAGCCACTCGCAGCACGCCCGAGCCGCGCGCGGTGGCGACCTCCCGGTCCAATGTGGCGAAGGCCCGCTCCACCGGGCGGGGGCCGAAGGCATCCTCCATATGGTTCCGCACGCGGTCGGTGCCCTCGGTGAGCGCGAGCCCTTCCATGTCGGCAAGCGCCTTGGTGTGCCAGGTGTAGAAGGCCCGCGCCCGCCGAGGGTCGTCGTTCCAGCGTTCGGCGAAGTTCTCGTCGAGGGTCGTCTCGTTCGGGATCCAGTAGCCGGGCGATCCGTCCGGCAACGTGGTCCGGATGAAGTCCGGCATGCGGCGCAGGACCGCGATCATCAGGTCGAACTCGGTGTCGTAGACCGCCGCCGCGACGCAGGCCTCGTAGCTCCATGCCAACAACGTGGTCAGGATCACCGAGATCGGCGTCAGGGCGGGGTCGCGACCATCGAAATGGACGTCGCGGTGCCGCTTCGCGACCTGAACGATATTGCACAGGAGGTTGCGACCGCTGGCCGTCGTCGGGAACGGCTCGATGTCCGCCCGGGCGTGGGCGGAGTCGTCGAAGGCCCTGGTGACGCGCAAGCGAGGTACCAGGGCCGCGCGCCGCTCGAAGGCGCGGCGATAGCCGCGGGGATTGCTCCCCTTCCACTCGCGTAACGACCGGTCCGGAACAAATTCGCCACCATCGCGGCAGCGCGAGTTGAGGATCGCCGGGGTGATGTCGAGATGGAACTCATTGGCATAGACGAGACGCCAGCAGCGGCACTTCTCCTCCAGCAGCCTTGCATAGATGGCGTTCGCCTTGAGGCGGTCTCCGACGACCGCCTTGACGAAAGCCGGAGTGAGGTCGGTCCTGCCGGCCGGCATGAACGCGACGAGATCAACATCGTGCTCGTTGCGCCCGATCGGCTTAACCGACGTGCCCAGCGCGGTCGACCCTTGCAAGTAGATCGAAAGCTCCCGGAGCAGGAAGTGTTCCCCGGCCGCGAGCCACTCCGCGGCGCCTTCATAGCGCTCCTGCGCCTGACGGAGGCGCCCTTCGGGAATGTCGAGCTCTGCGCAAAGCCGCGTGAGAAGGTTGACGAGATAGGCCTTCCGGAAAACCGAACGCTGATCGACGATCATGATGTTCCCCACCGATTTTGGCTCGATCGCCAATCTGCATAAATTATTGCATTTATGGGTGATCATAACAACGATGTCAAGATCTGGTTAACCTTTTGCGGGGAAGGGGTTATGCGATCCGGTGGTAGACGAATTCGACGCCGCCGGTGTCCGCGACGGATTCCCTCCGGAGAAGGAAGCCCGTATTCCAGAGCTGCTTCAGCTTCATGGAAGCGTTGGCGACCGAGACCTGGATCGCCTCGGCTATGTCCGATGCTCTCGCCTGGGGGCGGGCGACAACGATCGCTAGTGCTTCCTTCGTGCCAACGGTCGGCTCCAAGCCTATGAAATGTTGACCTTTTGCATCTACAACGAGCAGGGGCTGATCGACCCGCAAAGCCGCGGCGTCGACGTTCTCCTCTATCTCGGGAACACCGATGTCGAGCAGATAAAAACCCTTGCGTCCCCGGAACCGGCGCGCGAGCTCGACGACCGTTTCCGACGAGAACGAGAAATCGACGCGCTTCACGCCAGCGAAAGAGATGGCGAAAACGGTCTGGTCCGGATTGCGATCGACTTGGTCGAGGAGTTTCGTAAAAACCTCTCGACCCATCGCTCGTCCCCACCCCTCGGGGCGGGGCATGAGATCGACTATTCGGATCATTGGGGCACCTGGATCATCCGAATCATTTAAGCAGCGTGACCAATATTAAACAAGTGGGAGGACAAAAGCGATGTGCGTGCCTTTCAGCGGCATAAGACCGGTCGTCGTATAAGCGTTGCCATAGCTCCCGTCGACGGGAACGAGCGACACACGCTGGCTCGCCAGGCGGACTTCGAGCTTCGCGTTGAAGCGTATCGCTTTCGCCGCACATCCCTTCAGCCCGTTGCCGCGCTTGCGGTCGTCGATGCGCGACAGCCCGTCCCTGAACATCTCGATGAGCAGGTCGGCGTCCCCGAGAGAGATGAAGCGCGGATCGCGCCGACCCAGGGCAGGGCGGATCGTCTGCATCAGTCCGTCACCGTCATCCGAAACCACGACGCGCACGGACTTGCTTCCACTGTAGCGTTGGAGAGCTGCATGACCCGTGGCCGACGCGCCTCCGTGCTCGTAGACGTTGTCGATCAGCTCGGAAAGGATCGTCGACATCGCGTCTTCGAACGCGGCGAAGTCCGACCTCCCCGAACACGAGATGCGGACCGCTTCCACCAATCGATCGAGCAACGGCAAGCGATCGATGCCGCTCCGGACCGCTCCGATCTCCACTAGGCCGTCATTGCCGCCGCCGAACATCAGGGCCCCAGACACCTCGGGGCGGGCGGGCAGGACCGTCACGCGGTCATCGAGGTGATCGAAGAAGCCGACCCGATCAAGATAGCCCATGGTCTTTTCCAGGCCGCCCTCGAAGTCGATCGTCACCAGCACGCCACGCTCGGCGAGCTGGTTCCCGTACGCGAGAAGCCGGACGACCGCGTCGATCAACAGGCTGCTGTTCTGGGATATCCTGATGATGAGCCGGATACCGGGTTGCAATGGAACGGGGCAACTCCGGCAGATCGCATTGTCAACGAATGACGCGTCGAGCCAGCGATTGCCCCCCAATTGAACCAGCATGCTCGACAGTTCTCGGGGGTGTGTTGGCGCGTCCATGTTTCGGTTGGGGCTCGAATCACCGGGTTCGGCTCTCTAAACGCCGACCTTCCACCCGCAGGTCTCGCATTTCAACTCGACGCCCTGATGCGAAAGGCTGAAGTTCCCGCAACCACCACAGGGGTCGCCGGCGTACGCCGGGCCGGCGATGAAGACGAAGATGTCGCGGGCGGCATCATATCGCTGAACGTTTGCCAAGACCCAGATCGGCGCCCCTATGTCCGCTGCCTTGTGAAGCAGCGGAGCATCTTCGATCAAGGCGTTATCCGTCACCATCAGGAAGTGTCCGAAGACGTCGGCCTGCCACTCGGCCCTTTCCTCTTCCGGCGGGGCCTTCAACTGCGAGCCCTCGCCGAACGAATAGCCGAGGTAATGATGCTTATGCATGACGATATGACCGACTTCATGGGCAAGGATGTATCGAGCACCGGGTTCGCCTTGCCTGGCGTCTCCCCAAATCTCCCGATCCACATGAAGCGTCAGCGGTCCGTACGACACGTAAGCCGGCGGCTGGCCTTTGACCTGATCATACAATTCGATCTTGAGGCCGCCTTCCAGCTTGGGCTTGAGATATCCCTCGATCAGCCGAACGATGTCGATTGAAAGCAGCCCCTGCATCCCACATCGATCGAGCAGACCTCGAACGGTGCCTTTGATCTGGCGTGCGGAGCGATAAGGCACCTTCCTATCGCTGAAGGCATGGGCAGTCATGATCCATCCCTTCGCGAAGAAGGCCGCCTGCAACGATAACTGGACGCTTACTTGTCCCAGTTCTCAGGTGACTTCGGGGTGTCTCGACCGTCCGGCTCCTTGGCCACGCCCTTCCATGGGCCGGGCGACTGCTTCACGCCCATCAGGTGCCCCGTGCTCTCGTCGCGCTTCTGCCATTGGCCATCAGCACGCTGGAACTGCGTGCGTGAGTTCACCGCTCCCCGTCGAAATCCATCACCAGTGTTCTTCGCCATCTCGGCCTCCTGATGCGGCCCGCGAGGGGCGATCGGCTTCATCGTCGCGCTAATAAATCCGTTCGTTTTAGGCCTGGTGCCCGCCGCTGGTCAGCGGCGGGCTCTTTCTTGGGTGAGGCAGACTTCCGGGTGCATCGAGGCGCACTTTGGGTGGATTCAGACCAAACTTCCGGAGCGCCTACAACAATCAATACACGGAGTAACTAGCTACAGCCGGTCGTGCTCCCGCACGTGTTGCACTTCAGGCAGGTGCCGTTGCGGACCAGGGTGAAGTTGCCGCATTCGCCGCACGAGTCGCCGACATAACCCTTCATGATCGCTTCGGCGCGCCGCTCGGAGGCCGTCGGCTGGGCTGCCGGAGCGGCGAAGCCGAGCTTGGCCATTTCCGCCTCGCCATAGGTTTCCGGCTCCTCCTTCAGAGCCGTGGCGCCGGCGGTGGCGAGGCCGGTCGTGGAGGCGACCGAGCGGGCGACCGCGTCGTTCGCAGCATGGCTTCCCTGGCCGCCGCCCTGGATGGCGAGCAGGTTCATCGGCTTGCCGCGGCGGAAGCCGGTCGAGGCGAGGGGGGTCGAGGTGATCGGTGCCGCATCCGGCGCCTTGTCCTGGCCGACGCCGCCGCCCATCACGTCATGGCCGATCTCGCTGGGATCGACATGGGCGAGGTCGTTGCGGCCGAGATAGGAGATCGCGAGCTCGCGGAAGACGTAGTCGAGGATCGAGGTCGCGTTCTTGATCGACTGGTTGCCGGCAACGAAGCCCGAGGGCTCGAAGCGGGTGAAGGTGAAGGCCTCGACATACTCTTCCAGCGGCACGCCGTATTGCAGGCCGAGCGAGACCGCGATGGCGAAGTTGTTCATCATCGCCCGGAAGGCCGCGCCCTCCTTGTGCATGTCGATGAAGATCTCGCCGAGGCGCCCGTCCGAATACTCGCCGGTGTGGACATAGACCTTGTGGCCGCCGACCGTGGCCTTCTGGATGTAGCCGGTGCGGCGATCCGGTAGCTTCTCGCGCTCGCGCTTGCGCTCGATGCGCTCGACGATGCGCTCGACGATCTTCTCCGAGATCTGGGTGGCGCGCGCCGCCATCGGCTGGGCGACCAGCGTCTCGACCGCGTCGTCTGCCTCGTCGTCATCGTCCGAGATCAGCGCCGAGTTCAGCGGCTGCGAGAGCTTGGAACCGTCGCGATAGAGGGCGTTCGCCTTCAGCGCCAGCTTCCACGAGAGCATATAGGCGCTCTTGCAGTCCTCGACCGTCGCCTCGTTCGGCATGTTGATGGTCTTGGAGATCGCCCCCGAGATGAAGGGCTGGGCGGCCGCCATCATGCGGATATGGCTCTCGACCGAGAGATAGCGCTTGCCGATGCGGCCGCAGGGATTGGCGCAATCGAAGACGTTGTAGTGCTCGGTCTTCAGGTGCGGGGCGCCTTCCAGGGTCATCGCGCCGCAGACATGGACGTTGGCGGCCTCGATCTCGGCCTTGGTGAAGCCGAGGAAGGGCAGAAGCTCGAACGACATGTCGTTGAGCTTCTCGGCCGGGACCTTGAGGGTGCCGGTGAGGAAATCCTCGCCCAGCGTCCACTTGTTGAAGACGAACTTGATGTCGAAGGCGCTCTTCAAGCCCTTCTCGATCGCCTCGATCTTCTCGTCGGTGAAGCCCTTGGCGCGCAGCGTCGAGGGGTTGACGCCCGGCGCCTGCTTCATCGAGCCATGGCCGACGGCATAGGCCTCGATCTCGGCGATATCCGCCTCGCGGTAGCCGAGCGCGCGCAGCGCATCCGGAACGGCGCGGTTGATGATCTTGAAGTAGCCGCCGCCGGCGAGCTTCTTGAACTTCACCAGCGCGAAATCGGGCTCGATGCCGGTGGTGTCGCAATCCATGACGAGGCCGATCGTGCCAGTCGGTGCGATCACGGTCGCCTGGGCATTGCGATAGCCGTAGCGCTTGCCTTGCTCCAGCGCCTCGTCCCAGACGATGCGGGAGCGCTCCGCCATGGTGACGGCCGAGCCGCCGAGGCGGGCGAGGGTTGCGTGGTCGAGCGGGACCGGGGTGACGCTCAGGCCCTCATAGCCGTCGGCGAGGCCATGGGCCGCGGTGCGGTGGTTGCGGATGACGCGCAGCATGTGGCTGGCGTTCTTCTTGTAGCCGGGGAAGGGGCCGAGCTCGCCGGCCATCTCGGCCGAGGTCGCATAGGCGACGCCGGTCATGATCGCGGTGAGCGCACCGGCGAGCGCACGACCCTCGTCCGAGTCGTAGCCGAGGCCCATGGTCATCAGCAGGCCGCCGATATTGGCGTAGCCGAGGCCGAGCGTGCGGTACTCGTAGGAGAGCTCGGCGATCTCGCGGCTCGGGAACTGCGCCATCGTCACCGAGATCTCGAGCACGACGGTCCAGAGCCGGCAGAGATGCTCATAGGCCGCGACGTCGAAGCTCTTGGTTTCGGTGTCGTAGAACTGCAGCAGGTTGGCCGAGGCCAGGTTGCAGGCGGTGTCGTCGAGGAACATGTACTCCGAGCACGGATTGGACGCCCGGATCCGGCCGGAAGCCGGGCAGGTGTGCCAGTCGTTCATCGTCGAGTTGAAGTGCAGGCCGGGATCGGCCGAGGCCCAGGCGGCGTAGCCGATCTTCTCCCAGAGGTCGCGGGCCTTCAGCGTCTTGTGGACCTTGCCGGTGGTACGGGCGGTCAGGTTCCAGTCATTGTCGTTCTCGACGGCGCGCAGGAAGTCGTCGGTCAGCGAGACCGAGTTGTTCGAGTTCTGGCCGGAGACGGTGAGATAGGCGTCGGAATCCCAATCGGTGTCATAGGTGTCGAAGGAGATGTCCTTGTAGCCCTGCTTGGCGAACTGGATGACGCGCTTGATGTAGTTGTCCGGCACCAGCGCCTTGCGGGCGAGCTTGATCTCGCGCTTCAGGGCCGGGTTCTGCTCGGGATCGAAGCAGCTGTCGCCGTCGCCTTCGCAGTTCACGCAGGCCTTGAGCACGGCCTTCATATGCTTCTTGACGGTCTTGGAGCCGGTGACGAGGGCGGCGACCTTCTGCTCCTCCTTCACCTTCCAGTCGATATAGGCCTCGATATCCGGATGGTCGGCATCGACCACGACCATCTTGGCGGCGCGGCGGGTGGTGCCGCCCGACTTGATCGCGCCGGCGGCGCGGTCACCGATCTTGAGGAAGGACATCAGGCCGGAGGACTTGCCGCCGCCGGCGAGCTTCTCGCCTTCGCCGCGCAGCATCGAGAAGTTCGAGCCGGTGCCGGAGCCGTATTTGAACAGGCGGGCTTCACGGACCCAGAGATCCATGATGCCGCCCTCGTTGACGAGGTCGTCCTGCACGCCCTGGATGAAGCAGGCATGCGGCTGCGGATGCTCGTAGCTCGACTTCGACTTCACCAGCTTGCCGGTCTTGAAGTCGACGTAGAAATGGCCCTGGCTGGGGCCGTCGATGCCATAGGCCCAATGCAGGCCGGTGTTGAACCATTGCGGCGAGTTCGGCGCGACGCGCTGGGTCGCGAGCATGAAGCGCAGCTCGTCATGGAAGGCCGCGGCATCCTCCTCGGAGGAGAAATAGCCGCCCTTCCAGCCCCAATAGGTCCAGCAGCCGGCGAGACGGTCGAAGACCTGCTTGGAGGAGATTTCGGAGCCGTAACGCTCGCCCTCGGGCAATTCGGCGAGAGCGGCCTCGTCGGCGACTGAGCGCCAGAGGAAGGAGGGAACGTCGTTCTCCTCGAACTTCTTCAGGCGCGCCGGCACGCCGGCCTTGCGGAAATATTTCTGCGCGAGCACGTCGCTCGCCACTTGCGACCAGGTCTCGGGGACCTCGATGCCTTCCAGCCGGAAGACGACGGAGCCGTCCGGGTTCTTGATCTCGCTGACGGCCGATCGGAACGGGATCGCGGCATAGGGCGACTGTCCGGCGGTGGTATAGCGGCGCTCGATGCGCATGATCTTCGTCCCTTGATCTGCCGCGGGTGGATGCCCGCGCGGCCGGTTGATCACCGGCTCCTGATGTCGGCCAACTCGGTTTGATGCCCCGTGGGTCCTGGCGGTGTCGTCCCGCCTGTGGGCCCGGTCGCGGCCAGAGCCGTCCGCGCAAATCCGTTCGCTTCCACGATCTCTCGCGGATGCGGCGGCAGGCCCGGACAACTCTGGGAAACTATGGTCTCGCCGTTTCCAGAGGCGTCGCCGCCAGCCGTCATGCGATAGTCAAAATCTAGTCCCGTCGCACCCCTCTCGTCAAGGAATAGTGCGGGTCGATCCTTGTGGACACGACATCTGGTATGAATGTGTGAGTTGTGGGGATAAGTTTCAAGGCGCTGGCTAAGCCTTGGAAATGGCGGGAAGAATCACCGCCGCGCGGCAAGATTGCCACAGAGCCGCATGAAGCGCAGTCCCTAAAATCCCCGCTATTCATGGTTGACGAGGCGTAAATGCGCGTTCGTCCGAACGGTCTTGCAGATGCCGGTTGCGTGGACCGTCGCAAGTGCTTGAAGTCGGGGCATTTCGGCTGCCCGATTGTGGCGGTCGCCGAGCCGAATCGCGGCGAAAATCCGGCAAGATGATTCCGGCGGGGGCTGACAGAATCAGGCGCCGGCTTGCACAGATTGCGCCCACCACTGTCTTCCCAGGCTGGGCTTCAATGAACCGACCGATCCCGAACGCCGGCGCCGATTCTGCCGTCGCCCCCGTTTTCGAGCTCAGGCGCCAGACGCTGAAGCCGGGCCAGCGCGAGACGCTGATCGTGATCTTCGATGCTGTCACGCGGGGTGGCCACGTCGCTGCGGACTGGACAGGGGCGGGCGCTGCCGCCATAAGTCCGCGACAGACGCGCACGCATTTGCGAGCGCGCGAGTGCATGGACTGAGGACGATGAAGAACTGGCTGCTGCAGATCTTCACCTGGTGGAACGGCCAGACGATCGGCACGCGCTTCCACACCTGGCGCTTCGGCGAGAGGGTGGGCGAGGACGAATTCGGCAATGTCTATTACCGCACCAAGGGTGGGGTGAAGGACAAGGCGCTCGGCTTCCAGCGCCGCTGGGTGGTCTATAACGGCCCGATCGAGGCGTCGAACATCCCCGCCGGCTGGAATGGCTGGCTGCATCACACGGTCGATGTCGCTCCCTCCGAGGAGAGCTACCAGCCGCGCGAGTGGCAAGAGCAGCATCAGCAGAACTGGACCGGCACGGCGCTGGCCTATCGGCCCCAGGGCTCGACGCTGGCCGAGGGCGAGCGCCCGGCCGCGACCGGGGATTACGAGGCCTGGACGCCGGGTCGCTGAGGCGCTGAGGCTCCCGCTATCGGGCCGCTCCTGCCGGGGCGGCCTTTTTGATGGGCGCACGCTTCCTTCTTGGCGCGCATGATGGTTCTTCTGCGCGGCGGCGTGGGGCGGCGGCGCGGTTTCCGATGCAACGCCCTTTTTCCGCTGCCTTCGCCGTGTTACTGCGCCTCGTCGCGCCATGTCCGCGATGCCGGAGAGATTCGCGCCAGCATGCCGTCCTTGTCCCGTTTCCCGATTCTGGCTGGTCTCGCCGCGAGCGCTCTGACGATGACGGTTGCCGCCGGCCCGGCGCTGGCCGACCGCATCAAGAACCCGACGGCGATTTTCGCCGGCCTCGACAAGATCACCGGCCGCATCATCTCCTTCGAGGTCTCGATCAACGAGACGGTGCAGTTCGGCGCCCTCCAGATCACGCCGCGCGTCTGCTGGACGCGCCCGCCGACCGAGGCACCGCGCACCGATGCCTTCGTCGAGGTCGACGAAGTCACCTTCAACAACGAATACCGCCGCATCTTCTCCGGCTGGATGTTCGCCGACAGCCCCGGCCTGCACGGCGTCGAGCACGCGATCTACGACGTGTGGCTGACGGACTGCAAAGGCGGGACCGAGGTGATCGTCGATCCGAAGGAGCCCGAGCCGCCTCCGCCGACGGACGACCAGCGTAAGCCGCGCACGACCCCGCCGCGCGACGTCAACCAGCCGCCGCCGGGCGGCGGCCGCATCGATGTCGAGCCGCCGCGCGGCGTGCCCGTGCAGCCGCAGCGGCCGAGCCAGCGCTTCTTCCCGACCAATCCCGTCCCCGGCCGCGATCCCACCGGCGGCGGCTGAGCCGTGGAGCCCGCGCCTGCCGACAAGGGAGCGGGGCGCGAGAGCAGGCGCATCCGGCGCCTGCGCGGATATCTGGCCGAGCTGCGCAAGCGCCTCCCGGTCAGGCGGCGCCTCGCGGACGGTCTCGAGCACGCGCTGATGTCGACGGTCGCGGCGCTCGCCGCCTATCTGCCGACGCAGGCGCTGGGGCTGCGCGAAGGCTTCTGGGCCGCGATCACCGCCATGGCTGTCGTCCAGACCGAATTCGGCGCGACCCGCACGACGGCCCGCGACCAGTTCGTCGGCGCGGCCATCGGTGGCGTGATCGGCGTCGCGGTGGTCCTGACGACCGGGCAGCACATCGTCAGCTATGCCATTGCGGCCGGGCTTTCGGTGCTGGCGGCCTGGCTGCTCAATGTCGCGACGGCGGCACGCCTCGCCGGCATCACCGCCACCATCATCCTGCTGGTTCCGCATCCCGGCACGACCGCGCAGGTGATGATGCTGTCGCGCGTCTTCGAGGTCGGCTGGGGCGTCAGCGTCGCCATCGTCATCGTCTGGCTGGCGGAGCGGCTCGATCCGCGACGGCCGGACTGATCAGCCGCGCAGCACGGCCAGCGCGTCCGCTCCCCTGATCTGCGCCGCAGCCGGCCAGGCGAACCAGTTGCCGCGCTGCTGCAGGGCCTCTTCGAGCCTGAGCCGATAGGCATCCCGCGGAATCTCGATGGTGCCGAACTGGGCGAGGTGGCCGGTCTGGAACTGGGTGTCGAGCAAGCGGTAGCCGCCATGGCGCAGCCGCGCGACGAGATGGACGAGGGCCACCTTGGAGGCGTCGGTCTCGCGGTGGAACATGCTCTCGCCGAAAAAGGCGGCGCCGATCGACAGCCCGTAAAGCCCGCCGACGAGCCGGCCCTCGCGCCAGCACTCGACCGTGTGGGCATGGCCCAGCGCGAAGAGCGCGCCGAAGATCTCGCGGATGCGCCCGTTGATCCAGGTCTCCGGCCGGTCCGGCAATGCCTCGGCGCAGGCGGCGATCACCGCCGCGAAATCGCTGTCGACGCGGATCTCGAAGCGGTCGGAGCGCACGGTGCGTGCCAGCCGCGCGGAGAGGTGGAAGCCGTCGAGCGGGATGACGCCACGCCATTCCGGCTCGACCCAGAACAGGCCCGGATCGTCGGCGGTCTCGGCCATCGGGAAGATGCCGGCCGCATAGGCGCGCAGCATGATGTCCGGCGTGATGGCGGGCGTGCGCACGGGGACGGAACGGGCTTTCATCCAGCGATGGGAGCGCGGGGCGCTCGGGGAGTCAAACGCGTTCGCGGCTCTGCTCGGTATGGAGCTGCCGGCGGGCGCGCGTCATCCCGGACAAGCAGCGCAGCCGCGCCGACCCGGGATCCATGCCGGAGCGGTGCCGAAGAACGTTCGGGCATGGCTCCCGGGTCTCCCTTCGGTCGCCCGGGATGACATGCGCGAGAGATGGAAACATCAGACAGCACTTGCAGATGTTTCCATAGAAGGCTGATTTCTCAGCCTTCCGTCGGCTCCGCGCCCGGCGCTTCGTCACCGGTTTCCTCGTCGCCTTCGCTCTCGCCATCGTCGTTGATGCACTCGACCGAGACGACCTTCTCGTCCTTGGCGGTGTTGAACACCGTCACGCCCTGCGTCGAACGGCCGGCGATGCGGATGCGGTTGTCCGGGCCGGCATCGACCGGCACGCGGATCAGCTGGCCGCCATCGGTGACGAGCATGAGCTGGTCTGAGTCCACCGCCGGGAAGGAGGCGACGAGCTTGCCGTTGCGGTCGTTGACGACCATGGCGACGATGCCCTTGCCGCCGCGCCCGGTCACCCGGTACTCGAAGGAGGAGGTGCGCTTGCCGTAGCCCCTCTCCGAGATCGTCAGGATGAACTGCTCGGCCGCGCCCATGGCGGCGTATTTCTCCTGCCCGAGCTCGATATCGCCCGAGGCGCTCTCCTCGGCATCGGCCTCGGCTACAGGAACGGCCTCCGTCGCCTCGTCGGCCTCGCCGTTGAGAGCACGGCGGTTGGCCGCGGCGCGCTTGAGATAGGCGGCGCGCTCGTCCGGCGTGGCGTCGAGATGGCGCAGGATCGCCAGCGAGATGACCTCGTCGTCCTTGGCCAGGTTGATGCCGCGCACGCCGGTCGAGTCGCGACCCTTGAAGACGCGCACCTCCGGCACCGCGAAGCGGATGCACTGGCCGTTGGCCGTGGTCAGCAGCACGTCGTCATTCTCGGTGCAGATCTGCACGTCGACGATGTGGTCGCCCTCGTCGAGCTTCATCGCGATCTTGCCGGCGCGATTGACGTTGACGAAGTCGGAGAGCTTGTTGCGGCGCACCCCGCCCGAGGCGGTGGCGAACATCACGTCGAGCGTCTCCCAGCTCGCCTCGTCCTCCGGCAGCGGCATGATCGTGGTGATGCGCTCGCCGGCCTCGATCGGCAGCATGTTGACCAGCGCCTTGCCGCGGGCGTTCGGCGCCGAGAGCGGCAGCCGCCAGACCTTCTCCTTGTAGACCTGGCCTTCCGAAGAGAAGAACAGCACCGGCGTATGGGTGTTGGCGACGAACAGCCGCGCGACGAAATCCTCGTCCTTGGTCGCCATGCCGGAGCGGCCCTTGCCGCCGCGCCGCTGCGCCCGGTAGGTCGAGAGCGGCACGCGCTTGATGTAGCCGCCATGCGAGACGGTGACGACCATGTCCTCGCGGGCGATCAGGTCCTCGTCGTCGAGGTCGGAGCCCCAATCCTCGATGGTGGTGCGCCGCGGCGTGGCGAAGGCGGCCCTCACCTCGGCGAGCTCGGTCTTGACGATCTCCTGGATGCGGGCGCGCGAGCGCAGGATGTCGAGATAATCCGCGATCTCCTTGGCGAGCTTTTCCAGCTCGTCGCCGATCTCGTCGCGGCCCAGGGCGGTCAGGCGGGCGAGGCGCAATTCGAGGATCGCCTTGGCCTGCGCGTCGGAGAGGCGATAGGTGCCATCCGGGTTCATCGGGTGGCGGGGATCGTCGACCAGCGCGATCAGCGGCGCGATGTCTTCGGCCGGCCAGTCGCGCGCCATCAGCGATTCATGCGCCGCGGCCGGGGTCGGCGCGGTGCGGATCAGGCGGATGACCTCGTCGATGTTCGCGACCGCCGTGGCGAGGCCGCAGAGCACATGGGCACGCTCGCGGGCCTTGTTGAGCAGGAAGCGCGTGCGCCGGGAGACGACCTCCTCGCGGAACTCGACGAAGGCCGAGATGAAGTCCTTGAGGTTGAGCACCTCGGGGCGGCCGCCATTCAGCGCCACCATATTGGCGCCGAAGGAGGTCTGCAGCGGGGTGAAGCGGTAGAGCTGGTTCAGCACGACGTCGGCGACCGCGTCGCGCTTGACCTCGATGACGACGCGCACGCCCTCGCGGCTCGACTCGTCGCGCAGGTCCGAGATGCCCTCGATGCGCTTCTCGCGCACGAGATCGGCGATCTTCTCGACCATCGTCGCCTTGTTCACCTGATAGGGAATCTCGGTGACGATGATCGCCTCGCGCTCCTTGCGCAGCTCCTCGATATGCGTCTTCGAGCGCATCACGATCGAGCCACGACCGGTGTGGTAGGCGGAATGGATGCCGCTGCGGCCCATGATCGAGGCGCCGGTCGGGAAGTCCGGGCCGGGAACGATCTCGATCAGGTCGTCGATCGAGATCTCGGGGTCGTTGATATAGGCGACGCAGGCGTCGATGACCTCGCCGAGGTTATGCGGCGGGATGTTGGTCGCCATGCCCACGGCGATGCCGCCGGCGCCGTTGACGAGCAGGTTGGGATAGCGCGCCGGCAGGACGGTCGGCTCGTGTTCCTTGCCGTCGTAGTTCGGCTGGAAGCTGACGGTGTCGAGGTCGAGGTCTTCCAGCAGCGGCATCGCCGCCTTGTCGAGGCGCGCCTCGGTGTAACGGTCGGCGGCGGGGCTGTCGCCGTCCATCGAGCCGAAATTGCCCTGGCCGTCGATCAGCGGCAGGCGCAGCGAGAAATCCTGCGCCATGCGCACCAGCGCGTCATAGACCGCGAGGTTGCCGTGCGGATGGTATTTACCCATCGTGTCGCCGACGATGCGGGCGCATTTGGTATAGGGGCGGTCCGGCAGGTTCTTGTTCTCGTGCATCGAGAACAGGATGCGGCGATGAACGGGCTTCAGGCCGTCGCGGACATCGGGCAGAGCGCGACTCACGATCACGCTCATGGCGTAATCGAGATAGCTCTTCTTCATCTCGTCGGTGATCGCGATCGGCTTGATGTCGCCGCCGAAACCCGGGGCGTCGTCGCGCTTGTCGTCGTTGTCGTCGCTCAAGAGGGAATATCCCGATTTCCAGTCGTTTTCAGGCTTCTGGCTACCCGATTCCGCGCCTTGGCGCCAGCAAAAGCCGACGCTGTCCAAGCAAAAATTTCATGAATGATTTCATGTTGTTATGGCTTGTTTTTCGGGCGTCCGGCGCGACCTGCCACAATCCCGCCTTTGTTCACGGATGACGCGGGCCGAAACTCGTGGTCAAGTCGCCGCCATGTTCACCGAATTCGCCACCGCCGCGCTCGTCACCATGCTGGTGACGCTCGATCCGCCGGGTCTCGCCCCGATCTTCCTGTCGCTGACGCGCGGCATGTCGGCGGCGGAGCGGCGCCAGGTGGCGGTGCGCGCCTCGATTATCGCCTTCTGCATCATCGGCTTCTTCGGCGTGGCGGGGGACGTCGTGCTCAAGGCGCTCGGCGTGTCGTTGCCGGCCTTCCGCATCGCCGGCGGTTTGCTGCTGTTCTGGATCGCCTTCGAGATGGTGTTCGAGCGCCGCACCGAGCGCAAGCAGCAGACGGCCGATACGGCGATCACCAAGGACCATATCCGCAACGTCGCGGCCTTCCCGCTGGCGATCCCGCTGATGGCCGGGCCGGGCGCGCTCACCGCGACGATCCTGCTGGCGGGCCGGGCTCATGGCGACGCGGTGCTGCTGATTACCCTGGCGGTGATCTGCGGGCTGGTGATCCTGTGCTGCCTGGCGGTGTTCCTCGCGGCCAGTTCGATCTCGAAGCTGCTCGGCATCACCGGCAATGTCGTGCTGACGCGCCTGCTCGGCGTGATCCTGGCGGCGCTGGCCGTGCAGTTCGTGATCGACGGTGTGAAGGCGGCGATGGCGGGGTAGGGGCGGTTGGTGTCGGCTAGTCAGCTTTCTGATCCAGGATTAGACGCTCCCACCCATGCCTTCTGGTGTCCTTGAAATACATGAGCTTCTGGACGATACCGTCTCGACTGCTTTTGTAAAAGTCAGCCACCAGCAATAGCATATCGGCGTCCGACATTAGCTTGATGATGACGGTGTCGCTCGTGAATTTGCTCGGATCGGCGATGATCAAATCAACAAAGGCCGTCCTGTCAGCCTCGGAATGTTCCCAATCTGATTGAATGACGAAGCGCACGCCTTTCTGGTCTTTGATCCGACCATCGCCGAGATGCGTTGTAACTGTGATGAATTTTGCATGCAGAACGCGAAACGGATCGGCGGCATCCAGCGTCTGGACTGCGACGGGCTTTGCCAGCAGGAACCAAACGGCAAGTGCGCTGAACAGCCTGATCATTAAGTCATCGCCTGGCTAGTGTGTTCCTGCATGATCGTGCATGTCACAGGCGGAGTTGGAAGGGGCACGAACTGAAAGAATTCAGGTCCGTCCGAAACCACCGATAGCCGAACAGCCGCCATCTACAGGCCGCCCGAACTTATCCCCGCCACCCGCTGCACGCCTATCCTCCCAGCCATCCCGCCCGACCAAGGGGGCTGTCGCGAGGCATCGTGCGGCCGGGCGGGATGCGGTGTTCGGATCTTGCGCCACGGATGGTGAGCCTTGGTCCGGAGGGGTTTCTCGCCGCCGGGCCGAACAGGCAGGCCCGGTTCAAGCCTTGGCGGGAGGCCTCATAGACAGCCGCGCGCGGGGTTCGGGCGGCGTCGGTCGGCGCCGCATCGACTTCGACATTCGACATCGACATTCGGCACGCGGCTCAGGATCGCGCGCCGCCCGGACCCCGCGCATCCCCTCGGGATCGCCACCAGAGAAACCCCGCAGGCCGAGCCTGGACGGGGCTTTCGGCGCGGGCGTTCTCCATGACCCGTTGCGAATCATATAAGTGTGTGCTTATGTTATGGCATGATCGAGAACGAGATCTTCAAGGCGCTGGCCGACCCGACGCGGCGCGCGATCTTCGAGAAGCTGGCGGCGGGCGGCATGAACGCCAGCGCCTTGCGCGAGGGCATCGCCATCAGCCAGCCGGCGATGTCGCAGCATCTTTCGGTCCTGCGCGGTGCCGGGCTCGTTCGCGAGGAGCGGCAGGGCCGCTTCGTCAATTACGAGGTCGATCCCGAGGGGCTTGCGCTGATCGCGCAATGGCTGGCGAAGTATCGCGCCTACTGGCCGCAGCGCATCGAGGCTCTCAAGGGCTTGCTCAAGGAGATGGACCAATGAGCGCAGATGATCTGGAAGGGCCCTCCGGCGCTCTCGTCCTGGAATATCGGCTCGACGAGCCGCCGGAGAAGGTCTGGCGCGCGATCAGCATTCCGGCCCTCCGGGAAGCCTGGCTTCCGGGCGCGGCGCTGGCCGATCCGCAGCCGACCGTGCTCGCGCCGGGGGAGGCGATCTCCTATCGCATGCGCGAGGACGAGCCGCCCTTCCTGGAAAGCGTCGTCACGTTCCGGGTCGCCTTCGACGCGGCCGGCGGAACCCGCCTGCATGTGATCCACGAGCTTGCGGATCGCGGCACCCGCCAGATCCCGCGGGCGGCCAACGGCAACGCGCCGCCGATGCTGCGCGCGGCCTGACGCCCGCCACCCTCCGATCCAACTTCGAGCCTTTGGAGTTCGCCGATGCGCGAAGCGATGCAACTCGTCCCTATGGTCGTCGAGCAATCGAGCCGCGGGGAGCGCTCTTTCGACATCTATTCCCGGCTGCTGCGCGAGCGGATCGTCTTCGTCAACGGCGAGGTCAACGACGCCATGAGCGCGCTAGTCTGCGCGCAGCTCCTGTTCCTGGAGGCGGAAAATCCGAAGCGGCCGATCCATCTCTACATCAACTCGCCGGGCGGCGTCGTGACCAGCGGCTTCGCGATGTACGACACGATGCGCTACATCCGCGCGCCCGTTCATACGCTGTGCATGGGCACGGCCCGCTCGATGGGCTCCTTCCTGCTGATGGCCGGCGAGCCCGGCGAGCGCGCCGCCTTGCCCAATGCCAGCCTGCATGTCCACCAGCCGCTCGGCGGCTTCCAGGGGCAGGCCTCGGATTTCCTGATCCATGCCGAGGAGATCCAGCAGACCAAGCGCCGCCTCACGCGCCTCTATGCCGAGCATTGCGGGCGCAGCTACGAGGAGGTGGAGCGCACGCTCGACCGCGACCGCTTCATGACCGCGGAGGAGGGGCTGGAATGGGGGCTGATCGACCGGATCGTCCACCGGATGGATGAGCGGCCGGAGGCGACCATGCAACCATAACCGGCCGAGAAAAAACCTTGCAGATCGAAGGGGCAATTGCAGCGCCTCTCTCGCGGGCGCTGGGCTATCGTCCCGGCGCGCGACCGAAGCGCACCGCCTGGAGCGAGGGACAAGCCGTGACGATCGATCTCGACCATCTGGTGCAGGAGATGACCGCCTGGCGGCGCGACCTGCACGCTCACCCGGAATTCGGTTTCGAGGAGCAGCGTACCGGCGCCTTCGTCGCCGCCAAACTGCGCGAGTTCGGCCTCGACGAGGTCGTTGCCGGCGTCGGCGGCACAGGGGTCGTCGGAACCCTGAAGCGCGGCAGCGGCAACCGGGCGATCGCGCTCCGGGCCGATATGGACGCCTTGCGCATCCCCGAGCAGAGCGAGGCGCCGTATCGCTCGCGCAATCCCGGCGTCATGCATGCCTGCGGCCATGACGGCCATACCGCGATGCTGCTCGGCGCCGCGAAGCTGCTGGCGGCGGAAGGCGGCTTCGACGGCACGGTGCGCTTCATCTTCCAGCCGGCCGAGGAATGGGGGCGCGGAGCGCTGGCCATGCTCGATGACGGCGTGATGGAGCGCTTTCCCTTCACCGAGATCTACGGGCTGCACAATGCGCCGGGCCTGGGCGTCGGCCGCTTCCAGACCCGCCCCGGCGCGATCATGTCGGCGGAGGATAATTTCGAGATCGTCCTGCGCGGCGTCGGCGGCCACGCCGCGCGTCCCCATGTCGGCAATGAGACGCTCGTCGCCGCCTGCGCCCTCGTCACGAGCCTGCAGACCATCGTTTCGCGACGCCTGAGCCCGGCGGATATCGCCGTGGTCTCGGTGACGGAGCTGATCACCGACGGAACGCGCAACGCCTTGCCGGGGGAAGCGCGCATCCTCGGCGATGCCCGCAGCTTCAGCCCCGCCGTCAGCGCCGATATCGAGGCGCAGATGCGCGTGATCGCGGACGGCATCGCGCGCGCCTACAATGTCGAGCAATCCGTGACCTATACGCGCGAATTCGTGCCGCTCCTGAACGATCCGGCGCTGACGGAGGAAGCCCTCGGCGTGGCGAGGAGCCTGCTCGGCACGGAGAATGCCTCGGTCGTGTCCGAGCCCTTCACCGGATCGGAGGATTTCGCCCGCTTTCTCGACCATGTGCCGGGCTGCTTCGTCTTCCTCGGCAATGGCGACAGCGCGCCGCTTCACAACCCGCATTACGATTTCGACGATGCGGGATTGCTCCATGGCGCGCGCTTCCACGCCGAGATCGCGCGCAAGCGTTTGCCGGCCGCCTGAGCCCGGAGGCGAGTGGTCATTCCGGACAAACCGCCTTGGCGGCGCCGATCCGGAATCCATCACAGGGCTTGAGCGCTCTCCGATGGATTCCGGATCAAGCCCGGAATGACGTGTTTCGCGTCAAGCGAACCTACTTCTCCAGGAAGGCCCGGATCGCGCCCTCCGCCTGCTTCATCGAGATGACGCCGTCGAGATGGCCGCGAACGCCGTCGATGGTGACATGGGTGATGTCGCGCCCGGCATCCTTCGCGGCCTTCAGCGTGCGCTCCACCGCATCCGCCGTGAAGACGAGGTCTTTCGGCTGGGTGATGTAGAGCATCGGCGCCCTGATCTTGGCCATGCCGTCGGCCAGCGAGGTGCCGCCGGTGGTGAAGAGCTGGTTCGCCTTGACCAGATAGAGGAAGTGGTTGGCGTCGGAGAGCTTGGCGCGGGCCATGCCGGCATTGTCGAGCACGCTCTGGACCTGGAACTTGTCGGCGAGCGTCTTGCCCGGATTCTCGCCTTCCTTGGCCGGGCGGCGGCCGAAGGTGGCGTTGGCCCAGTCCTGATGGTTGGCATGGAGCGTCACCGCCGTCAGCGCCTTGGCGAGCCCGGCGAGCGGCGGGGCCTTGCCGTAATAATCGCCATTGTTCCAGTTGGCATCGGCCAGGATCGGCGCCGCCCAGACGTCGAGCCAGCCGATCAGCATCGCGTCGGCCTCGGCCGCGCCGATCACCGGCATCGCCTTGGCGACCATCTCGGGATGGCTCGCCGCCCATTCGAAGGTCTGGAGCGAGCCCATCGAGGGGCCGGCGACCAGCGCGAGCTTCTTGATGCCGAGGCTTTCGACCAGCGCTTTCTGGACCTCGACGAAGTCGCGGATGCCGACGATCGGGAAATTGAGGCCGTAAGGCTTGCCGGTATCCGGATCGATCGAGGCCGGGCCGGTGGTCGTCGTCTTCGGGTCGCCGGTGTTGAGGTTGACCAGCGTGTCGGAGGCGATGACGAAATACGTGTTGGTGTCGATCGCCTTGCCGGGGCCGATGATCGCGTCCCAATAGCCCGGCGCGGCGTCCGCGGCGTCGTATTTGCCGGCGGCGTGCGAGTTGCCGGAGAAGAAGTGGCAGATCAGCACGGCGTTGGATTTGTCGGCATTGAGCGTGCCGTAGCTCTCCCAGCCGACGCGGACCTGCTTCAGCGTGCGTCCCGATTGGGTCGTGAAGCTCGGCAGCTCGAAGACCTTCTTCTCGACGATCGTCTCCTGCGCCCCGGCCATTCCCGTCACCATCATCGCTGCGAGCGCAAGCGCGCCCGTGATCCCTATCCGCATGTCGTTCCCTCCACCTCCCGCGGCCTTCGCGAGGCCACGCGGCATCAGACCGGATTTTCGCGGGAGGGGAAAGCGAGAGCCTTTTCGGGCGAAGCGGATACCGGTTCGCGTGAAGACGATGCGGCGCGAGGCGGAATGGCGCGAGGCCCCGAAACGATCAGCGCCCGAGCAAGGCCGGAACCGCCGCGGTGCCGGTGCTGCCGGTCGGGCTGAGGAAGGCCTCGCTCTCCAGATCGAGATCGGGGGCGTCGATGGGGCCGGTGAGGAGGAGCGGCAGTCTGAGCGAGCCGTTGAGCGAGGCGAGCGTGGCGCGCATGTCGAGCAGGCGCGAGCGCAGCGAGGCATTGCCGGAGAGATTGAGCCGATAATTCGATCCGCTCACTTGCGCATCGGTCAGCACGAGCAGCCCGTTGGCGATGCCGGCATTGGCGGCCAGCGTGTCGAAAGGCGTCTTGCCCTGGCGCCAGTCGCGCAGGAGAAGCGACGGGTTTCGCTCCGCCCGGCGCAGCAACTCGGAGAGGGCGACGCCGCCGATCTCGCCCTGCTTCAGGTTGATGCCGGCGCGCCCGGTCATCGAGCCGAGCAACTCGTCGAAGGTCCGGCCTGCGCCGTCCAGAGCGAGCTGGAAGCCGCCGGTGCCGGTGAGCCGCGTCAGCCGGGGCACATCCGCCGCGGCGCGGCCGAAATCGACCTTGTCGACCCCCGCCTGGACCTTCACATCCACGCCGGTCGGTGCGCTCACCGCGAGGAGGCGGCCCTTGACCGTGCCGCCATAGGCCGAGGCGCGCAGGAGGCCGGTCTCGAAGCGGCCCTTCTTGACCAGGACATAGGTCGCGACATCGGCAAGGCGGGCGCCGTTCAGCCGGGCGGCATCGACCGAGATCCGCAGATCGATGTCGCGCCCCGTCCAGCCGTCGAGATTGAACGGGCTGGTGTCGCGGGCATCGATCGCCGGCAGCGGCAGCCGGTCGATCAGGCGCCCCAGGTCGAGGCTGGCGCCGGCCAGCGTACCCGACAGCGCGAAGCGGCCGTCGACATCCGTCAGCTTCACGACGCCGTCGAGGCGGTCGCCGTCGAGGCTTGCCACGGCATTGTTGAACGAGGCTTCCCGCGGTTTCAATTGAAGGTCGGCATTGAGCGTCAGGGCACCAAGCGCGGCCGACAGCCGCGACTTCTCGCCGAACCAGTCGAGCAGGCCGGGGACGGAAGGCGTGGAGAGGGCGAGCATGCCCGTCACGACCGGCTCGCCGGGGCCGGAGCGCGTGCCCTCGAAGCGCAGCTTCAGCAGGGGCGAGGCGGCGGAGAGCGCGGCCTTGGCGCTGCCGCCGACGACCGGCCAGAGAAGGCTGACATCGGTCGGCACCCCCCGCCATTTGAACGAGCCGGCGAGGCTGAAGGGCTCGTTCTGCTCGCGCTCGTCGATGACCAGGTTGACGTCGCGCACGATGCTCTGGATCGCGGTGCCGCTGCGCAGGAACACGGAGCCGGAGCGGATGACGATGCGGCCCTGGCTCCGCAGCTTCTCCAGCTCGGCCAAAGGCGGGGCCAGCCAGTCGGTCAGCCCGTCGCTCTCGGCCGCCACGGCGACGTCGATCTGCGGCGCGAGGAGATCGACGCGGTCGAAGCTGAGCCGGCCCGTGAGCAGCGGCAGCAGGCGCAGATAGCCCCTGACCCGGAGGGCCTCGCCGGCGACGGTGCCGTCACGCTGTGAGAAGACCACTTTGGACAGGCTGATGCGCGGCAGCGGCAGGAAGGCGATCTCGGCACGCTCGAGCGACCTGACGACGAAGCCGGTTCGCTCCTCGATCGCCACGATGGCGCGCCGCTCGACCCGGCCGAGCGCGAGGTTCCAGGACTGCACTCCGAGCAGGCCGATCGCGACAACGAGGCTGAAGGCGAGAAACGCGGCGCGTTTGGTCATGGACTTCCGAATCGGTACGGGCCGAAAGTCAGCCAGCCCCCTGGCGGCACAGGGTTTAGGCCGATCGATGCCGCTTGTCGAGCCGGCAGAGCCGGCTATCCCCTTTGGTTTGCACCGGTTCTCGCCAGAATCATGGCGGGATAGAGGCCGGCGAGGATGATGAGCAAAGCCGCGAGCGCGCCTTCCTCGAAGACGCCGCGGGAGGCGTGCCCATAGACGACCGTCGCCAGCGTGTCGAGGTTGAGCGGCCGCAGCAGCAGCGTCGCGGGGAGTTCCTTGAGCCCGTCGACGAAGACGAGCAGGGCGGCCGCGGCGATGGCGGGGCGGGCGAGGGGCCAGTGCAGGCGCTGCAGGATTTCCGCGCCGCCGGCGCCGAGTCCGCGCGCCGCATCGTCGATGCGCGGCGAGACGCGGGCGAGCCCGCTTTCCACGCCGGAGATGCCGATGGCGAGGAAGCGCACGACATAGGCGATGACGAGCGCCGCGCCCGAGCCGATCAGGATCAGCCCGGGATTCAGCCCGAGAAACTGCCGCGACGCGTTGGCGACGGCATTGTCGAAGCCGGCGAGCGGCACCAGCAGGCCGAGCGCCAGCACCGTGCCCGGAACCGCGTAACCGAGGGCGGCAAGGCGCGCGAGCGGCTTCAGCCAGGCTTCGCGGCCACGCCGCCCCGCGGAGACGATCCCGATGCCGAGCCCGACGACCAGCAGCGCTGCCGTGCCCGCAAGCAGCAGCGCGTTGCCGAGCAGGCGCAGGAGGCCGGTGTCGAGCTGGCTCGACAGGTCACGCTGCAGCACCTCGACCAGCAGATATCCGATCGGCAGCGCCGCGCCGAACAGCACCGGCAGCGCGCAGGCCAGCACGGCCAACAGGGCGTCGCGGCCATGCAGCCGCTTGCGGGCAAGCGCGCGCGGCTGGCGCGCGGAGAGGGCGAAGCGGCGCTGGCCGCGCAGTTTCGCCTCGACGGCGATCAGGGCGAAGACGACGAGCAGCATGACGCAGGCGATCTGGGCGGCGCCCGCCAGCGAGCCGCGATTGAGCCAGGTCGTGTAGATCGAGAGCGTCAGCGAGCGGACGCCGAGATATTCGGTCGCGCCGATGTCGTTCAGCGTCTCGAGCAGGACGAGGGTGAGCCCGGCCGCCAGCGCCGGCCGCGCAAGCGGCAGGCCGATGCGCCAGAACAGCCTCGCCCGGCCGGCGCCGAGCGTGCGGGCCGCCTCGACGATGGAGGCGCCCTGGATGCCGAAGAGCGCGCGTGTGCTCAGATAGACATAAGGGTAGAGCACGAGCGCCATGATGACGACCGCGCCGGCCAGGTTGCGCGGGTCCGGAAACCAGTAGTCGCGCAGCGAGCGCCAGCCCGTCAGGGCGCGCAGCGCGGCCTGCAGCGGGCCGTTGAAGCCGAGGAATTCGACGTAGATATAGGCGGTGATGTAGGTCGGCAGCGCCAGCGGCAGGGCGAGCAGCCATTCGAGCGAGCGCCGGCCGGGGAACTCGTATTGGGTCACCAGCCAGGCGGTGCCCGTGCCGATCACGGCGCACAGGATCCCGACGCCGGCGAGCAGCAGCGCGGTCTGGCCGAGCGCGGCCGGCAGCACATTGGCGGCAAGATGCGGCCAGATCTCGGCCGCCTCGCGCGAGGACAGGGCGGTCGCGACCAGCGCCGCCAGCGGCATCAGCACGAGCGCCGCGCCGAGAAGCGAGACGAAGGCAAAACGCGTCGACGGCCGCCAAGCGAATGGCGGCCGCCGCGAAAGCGCGAGCGTCGTGCCCGGGCTCAACTGTCGAAACCGACCTTGTCGACGAGATCGGCCGCGGATTTGCGCTGCTTGGCGACCTCAGAGAGCGGCAGCTTGTCCGGCGTGACCGGGCCGAGCAGCTTCACGGCGGCGCTGTCGGTGACGGCGGCGTTGACCGGGAACTCGAAATTGCCGTTGGCATAGAGGGCCTGGGCCTTCTCGCCGAGCATGTAGTCGACGAGCTTCACGGCGTTGTCCTTGTTCGGCGCGTTCTTC
The DNA here is from genome assembly GCF_000745475.1 of Allobosea sp. UNC402CLCol. Lineage (GTDB taxonomy): Bacteria > Pseudomonadota > Alphaproteobacteria > Rhizobiales > Beijerinckiaceae > Allobosea > Allobosea spartocytisi. The sequence continues at coordinate 682,701 of NZ_KN050692.1, read as the reverse complement.
GCCAGCGCGACGGCCGAGACGTTCACATGCGTGCCGCCATTGGCGAAGGTGGTCTTGAGCGGCTTGATCGCGTCGAACCAGCCCTTCTGCTCGTTCTTCGCCTGGCTCATCAGGCCGATATAGTAGGTGTTGATGATGGCCACGTCGCAGAGGCCGGACTGGATGTCGCGGGCGACGTCGCGGTCGCCGCCGCCGGGCTTGCGGGCCGCGTTGGCGCGCAGGGCCTTCAGATAGCCCTCGGCCTTGTCCGGGCCGTTATGGGCGACATAGGCGGCGAAGAACGCGTTGTTGTAGGGGTGCTGGCCGGCGCGGATGCAGAACTTGCCCTTCCACTTCGGATCCGCCAGCTCCTCATAGGTGATGGCGTCCTGCGCCACGCGCTCCTTCGAGGCCACGACGATGCGCGCGCGCTTGGTCAGCGTGACCCAGTTGTCGTCGGGGCGAAGCTGCGCCGGCACGACCTTCTCGATGGTCGTCGATTTGAGCGGCTGGGTGATGCCGGCATCGACGGCGGCGTTGATCTCGCCGACATCGACGAGGAGCATCAGATCGGCCGGGCTGTTGGCGCCCTCGGCGCGGATGCGCTCCTGCAAGCCGTCCTTCAGGAAGACCGCGTTGACCTTGATGCCGGTATCGGCGGTGAAGGCTTCCAGCACCGGGTTGAGGAGGGCGGGCTCGCGCGTCGTGTAGAGATTGACGCTCTGGGCGAAGGCCGGCGCCCCGAGCAGGCAGGACGACAGGGCCAGCAGGCCAAGATGCTTCTTTCCGATCATTCTTGTGTTCCCTCGGTTGGGCAAGTCGGTGCGTTGGGCGAGGGATAAAGGCCCCGTGACGTCTCCGTCAACAGGATAGTCTTTTAAAATCAATGTCTTATACGGTTTCTAGAGTGGTTCTTATTTTGACTGGTTCTAAGAAAGCGAGCATCACACGGAAAAGCTTCGCGAATTTCCGGCGCTGCTAGTCGTACGGCTTTCGTCGAACGAGCCGCGCTGCCGTTATCGTGAAATTGGAATCATCCGCACCGCGCCGCGCGTGTCGGAATCGAGCGATCCGCGCAGGACGGCGTCGCTCATCACCGTATCGCCCTCGAGGCTGGCCTCGCGAACCCGCATCTGCCGGCGCAGGCTGCGCGCCTCCGCCTCCATCCGCGAGATGCCGACCTGCTCGTCGATCTGGCGGCGCTGGGCCTTGGTGAGTTCGGAGGCCGAGCGGAAATCGCGGAAGTCGCGGCGGCTATAGGGCCAGCTCGATCCGCCCGTGAAGGTCGAGACCTTGCCGTCCAGCACGACACTGTCGCCGGGCCGCAAGGTGATATCGCGCAGCAGCGAGACGCGCTGCTCGCCAGCCTGCACGATCGCGGGGCGGCAGGCGGGGTTGGCGGATGTCTCGTGCCTGTAGGCAGTCGGCAGGGCGCCGTAGCGCTGGCCATCGGCCGCGACGGCATTGTCGATGGAGGCAGCCCCGGCAGCGACGGTGAAGACCTTGACCGGCAGGCCGGGGTTCATCGCCTCGCAGAGAGCCTGATGCGCCTTCAGGTCGGAGGAGGCGCGCAGCTGGCCGATCGGCGCGTGGAAGCCGTCGCAAAGCCGGACGCAGATCGTCTGGGCGGTCTTCGCCGTGGCCGACAGCGTGTCGGTCCGGGCGATTTTGGGGGCGGGTTTGTTCGGCCGCTGCGCGACCTTGCGGGCATTGCGGCGAAACGGATTGAGGTCGAGCACGGGCTGCGCGAGCCGTCCATCCGCGCCACTCCGGAACAGGGGCAGGCGCCAGCCATTGCCGGTCGGCGCATAGGCGTTCGCCTGCGGCGAGGCATCGGCCTGGCGCTGGGCCTTGCGGGCGGCTTCCTCGATGAAGAAGGAGCGGATGCCGGCATCGTCCTCGGCCTGGACCAGGGACGCCGTCAGGATCGCGCCGCCGGCGCCGAGCGCGAGGCCGGCGGCGGTCATCGCGATGAGACGCCGGCTCCGCGACGGCTTGCGCGCGGGCAGGGGGGCGGCGGGATGCGACTGGCGGAATGCCGCGACAACAGCTTGCCCGCCGCAGGCGGAAGCCTGCTCGAACCCATCACGGACACGCAACATGCGCCACTCCAAACCACGCTTGTTTCACCGTCCGCCGCGCGATTTGTGTAGTTTACCTTTTGTTAAGACTCAACGTCGCCGCCTGAAGAATTCATGGTAAATGGCGGGAATGCTTAACGGATCGGCCGCCGCAGCACGGCCGGACGCCATCTCTCAGAGCACCGCCACCAGCACGCCGGCCCACATGCACAGCAGCGCGATGGCGCCCACGCCATAGACCGCGCCGCGCAGCGGCAGCTGGTTCGGGCCGATATGGATGAGGGTGTGGACGACGCGGGAGGCGACGAAGATCCAGGCCAGCGCCGCCATGACATAGCTCGTCGCCGCGACCTGGATGGCCAGCATGATCAGCGCGAAGAAGACGACCGGCAGCTCGAACTGGTTCGAGAAGTTTGCCGAGGCGAGGCGGGCCGGGACGGGGTAGCGCTCGGTCGAAACCGAGACCTCGTCGGGCCGGACCTCGCCCGAGGTGAAGGCGTTCTTGCGGCGAACGCACAGGATGACGCCGACCACGAAGATCCAGAAGATCATCGCGAGCGCCGGGTAGACCAGCTTCAGGGCCATGTGTTGCTCTCCGCCTTCGTGCAGTCCGGCTCGTCCGGGCGAGCCAGACTGCACGAAGGCGCGACAGGCTCAAGAGCGGGTCGGGTAGTTCGGGCTCTCGCGCACGATCGTCACGTCGTGGACGTGGCTCTCGCGCAGGCCGGCGCTGGTGATGCGGATGAATCGCGCCTTGGCCTGGTAATCCGCCAGATCCTTGCCGCCGACATAGCCCATCGCGGCGCGCAGGCCCCCGGCGAGCTGATGCAGAACGCCCGAGACCGGGCCCTTATAGGCGACCTGGCCCTCGATGCCCTCGGGCACCAGCTTCAGCGAATCCTTGATGTCCTGCTGGAAGTAGCGATCCGCCGATCCGCGCGCCATGGCGCCGACCGAGCCCATGCCGCGATAGGATTTGTAGGAGCGGCCCTGGTAGAGGAAGGTGTCGCCCGGCGTCTCGTCGGTGCCGGCGAGCAGCGAGCCGACCATGGCGCAGGAGGCGCCGGCCGCGAGCGCCTTGGCGAGGTCGCCCGAATATTTGATGCCGCCATCGGCGATGATCGGAACGCCGGCCTTCACGCCTGCCGAGGCCGCGTCCATGATCGCGGTGAGCTGGGGCACGCCGACGCCCGCGACGATGCGGGTGGTGCAGATCGAGCCCGGCCCGATGCCGACCTTGATCGCGTCGGCGCCGGCGTCGATCAGCGCCTGGGCGCCGCCGGCGGTGGCGACGTTGCCGGCGATGACCTGCACGGCGTTGGAGAGCTTCTTCACGCGGCTGACCGCGTCGAGCACCTTGGCCGAATGGCCGTGGGCGGTGTCGACGACGATGAGGTCGACGCCGGCGTCGATCAGCATCTCCGAGCGCTCGAAGCCCTGCTCGCCGGTCGTGGTCGCGGCGGCGACGAGCAGGCGGCCCTGCGAATCCTTCGCGGCGTGGGGATGGGCGACCTGCTTCTCCATGTCCTTGACGGTGATCAGGCCGATGCAGCGAAAGTGATCGTCGACGACGAGCAGCTTCTCGATGCGGAACTGGTGGAGCAGGCGGCGCGCCTCTTCCTGGTTCACGCCTTCGCGGACGGTGATGAGCCGCTCCTTGGTCATCAGCTCGGAAACCGGCTGGTCCGGGTTGGCGGCGAAGCGGACGTCGCGGTTGGTCAGGATGCCGACGAGCTTGCCCTTGTGGCCTTGCGGCCCGCGCTCGACGACCGGGATGCCGGAGATGCCGTTCTGCTTCATCAGTGACAGCGCATCGGCCAGCGTCTCGTCGGGATGGATCGTGATCGGGTTCGCGATCATGCCCGATTCGAACTTCTTGACGAGGCGGACCTGCGCGGCCTGCTGATCGGCCTCGAGATTGCGATGGATGACGCCAAGCCCGCCGGCCTGCGCCATGGCGATCGCCATGCGGGCCTCGGTGACCGTATCCATCGCCGAGGCGATGATCGGCAGGTTCAGCGAGATCGAGCGGGTGAGCTGCGTGCGGATGTCGACATCGGCCGGCATGACCTCCGACGGACCCGGCTCCAGGAGCACGTCGTCGAAGGTGAGGCCGTCACGAATCAGACCGTCGAGGGAAAGCGTCATCGTCAACTCCGACGCCGGCCGAGCCGGCTTTTCTAAGGGGCCGGGCAGATGCGCCCATGGCCGAGTTGACGAGGCCCGTTAGCACGCGTCCGGCTGGTCCGCTAGAGCGCGTGCCAATTTATTTTGCAGTGCAGAAGCGGCCCCGGCGCATGGCCGTGCCGCTTTGCCGTTTGCCGGGGCCGGATTCAGCGTGCCGGCCGGCGGAAATCGGACGCCACCGGCGCCTCGGGCGAGACCCAGAAACAACCGGCCGCGAAGACCGTGGTGCCCGTCGCATTGGCGAGTTGCTGGCAGTCCCTCTGCCTCACGCAGTTGTTATACCGGATCATCTCGCCATAGCCCTGCGGCGCAGCCTTGTCCTGGCAGCCGCCGCGCCAGTCGGAGGGGGCTGCGGAAGCGGGCGCGGGCACCGCCATGCCATAGGCCAGGCCTGCCAGCGCGCCGAGAGCCGCAAGGCGCAGGCTCGAGCGGTTACGACGGAGAACGGGGGAAATTCTTGAAATATCGAACATGTCAGCCTCCAAGGTCAGCGACGCGCGCCCCTCGCGACGGTTCGGCTTAGCCGAACGAATCTTGAGGTGGGGCGGTGCCGGGTCTTGTTGCAGGGCGAAAAACGCATGGCGGCATTGTGTTCGGTGCCGGGTTATAATCTCAGGGCATAGCGGAGGCGCGCAAGGGGCGACCAAAACCGTGATTTCGACCTCGTCACGGGCGAATTGTCGCGTTAATAGCCGAGCTTATGATTTCAAGCGCGCCGGTTTCGTGCCGGCGCGGAGGTTCGGACCTTGCAACGCGCCAAACTGCTTCCCCTGATCGTCGCCTGCGCCCTGTTCATGGAGAACACCGACTCCACCGTCATCGCCACCTCGCTGCCGATGATCGCGAAGTCGCTGGGGGAGGATCCGATCGCGCTGAAGCTGGCGCTGACCTCCTATCTCGTCAGTCTCGCGGTCTTCATCCCGATCTCCGGCTGGATGGCGGACAAGTTCGGCGCCCGCAGCGTGTTCCGCGCGGCGCTCTGCATCTTCATGCTCGGCTCGGTGCTCTGCGCGGTGTCGAATTCGCTCGCCGCCTTCGTCGGCGCGCGCTTCATCCAGGGCATGGGCGGGGCGATGATGGTGCCGGTCGGGCGCCTCGTCATCCTGCGCAGCGTCAGCAAGGCCGAGATGGTCAGCGCGCTCGCCTATCTCACCGTCCCGGCGCTGGTCGGGCCCGTGGTCGGCCCGCCGCTCGGCGGCTTCATCACCACCTATTTCGATTGGCGCTGGATCTTCTTCATCAACATCCCGATCGGCCTCATCGGCATCGTGCTGTCGAGCATCTTCTTCGAGGACATCCGGGAGGAGGACGTGGCGCCGCTCGATGTGCGCGGCTTCGTCCTCTCGGCTTTCGGCTTCGCCGCGCTGATGCTCGGGCTGGCGACCGGCGGCCGGCACATGGTGCCGGAATATATCTCCTATGGCTGCGTGCTGGGCGGGGCGGCGGCGCTCGTCGCCTACTGGTTCCATGCGCGCCGCGTGCCTTATCCGGTCCTCGACCTCGCGCTCTTCCGCATCCCGACCTTCCGCATCGGCGTCGTCGGCGGCTCGATCTTCCGCACCGGCATCGGCGCGATCCCCTTCCTGCTGCCGCTGATGCTGCAGCTCGGATTCGGGCTCGATCCGCTGCAATCGGGCCTGATCACCTTCGCCTCGGCCGCCGGCGCGATGATCATGAAGACGCTGGCGCGGACCATCCTGGCGCAATACGGCTTCCGGCGCGTGCTGATCTTCAACGCGCTCGTCGGCTCCGCCTTCCTCGCGGCCTCCGGCCTCTTCACCCCGACGACGCCGCACGCGATCATGCTGTCGGTCCTGCTGATCGGCGGCTGCTTCCGCTCGCTGCAGTTCACCGGCATCAACGCGCTGAGCTATTCCGACGTCTCCAACCGCGAGATGTCGAGCGCGACCAGCCTGTCCAGCGTCGCGCAGCAATTGTCGCTCAGCATGGGCGTGACGATCGGCGCTTTCGCGCTGGAGGCGGCCAACACCTTCAACGGCGGCAAGGCGCTCGCGGCCGGCGATTTCTGGCCGGCCTTCGTCATCGTCGGGCTGATTTCGGCCTCCTCGGCGCTCTGGATGGCGCAGCTCGCGCCCGATGCCGGCGCCGAGGTCTCCGGCCACGCGCCGGTCAGCAAGCGCAAGCTGACGGCCGAGGCGATCGCCGAGCAGAAGCCGTTGGATTGAGCGGCTGCGATCTCGGCAAAGCCGCGATCATATCCCGTCTTGGGGTGGTTTTCCGGGCGCGAGGCCGGCTCGGGACGTGCGGTCTACGGGCCGAGGCCGGCTTCCCCGATCTGGCGCGCGATGGCGCCGGTCACCTGATCCATGCCGCTGTGGCTCGTATCCGGCATCCAGCGTTGTTTCGCGGACCCCGCGGTCACATCCATCTCCGTCGAAACCCGGCGTGTCAGCGGAGCTCTCTCGAAGGCCTCGATGACGCCCTTCAGCAGGCGCGGGGAGGGATTGACCATGTTCGACCGCCCTTGCTCGTGCTCCTTCGTCTGGCGCAAACCCGCCACGGCATCCGGCACGGCGCATTCAAGCTTGACGGTCGCGCGAAAGCGCGCGCCCGTCGGCTGGGCGCTGATTTCGTGGCCGAGGGCCCGGCAGCGAACGCGTTTGCTTCCGGCGATGATGAATGTCGCCATCAGCCGTCTGATCTCGGGGGCCGACGGGTCTCCCCGAGCGCTCAAGCTTGCGATTCGCCTGAGTTGCCATGCGACGGGATCGGCGATCATCCCGAGATCGACGAGATCCCGTCCGCCGGTTTCCGGGCGCAGCGCCGTGTTGAGCTGAACGGCAGCGGCGCGGTCGTAGTTGAGCCAGGCGCGGTAATAGAGCTCCGCCACTTGCTCGGGTGTCCGGTCGGAGGCCTGTGCAGGCAAGGATCCGAGGACGAGAACGGCAAGGGTTGAAAGAATCGAAACCAGACGCGTCTTGGTCATCTCGGAGATCTCGGCGCTCGGATGCGGCGATGCTGGGTTGCGGCCTGGGACATCTCTGTCGATTCTCAAACGGCCGTCTCGGCCGCATCCGGCTTGCGCCTGTACCCCGTCGCCAGCACGTAGAGCTCCGAGGAATCGGCGCGGCTGGCCGCCGGCTTGACGTTGCGCACGAGCGTGAAGTCGCGCTTCAGGCCCGCGAGCAGTTCGGCGCTGTCGCCACCCTGGAACAGCTTGGCGAGGAAGAAGCCGCCCGGTGCCAGCACGTCATGCGCGAATTCGAGCGCAGCCTCGGCCAGCGCGATGATCTTGAGGTGGTCGGTCTTCTTGTGGCCGGTGGTGTTGGCGGCCATGTCCGACATCACGCCGTCGGCCCGGCCGCCGAGCCGTTCGGTCAGCAGGGCCGGGGCCTCCTCGGCCATGAAATCCATCTGGATCAGGTCGACGGCCGGGATCGGGTCGACCGGCAGCAGGTCGATGCCGACGATATAGCCCTTGCCCTGTTCCAACCCGATGCGCTTGGCCGCGATCTGGCACCAGCCGCCCGGCGCGCAGCCGAGATCGACCAGGCGCTGGCCGGTTTTGAGGAATTTGTAGCGGTCGTCCATCTCCTCGAGCTTGAAGGCCGCGCGTGAGCGATAGCCCAGCTCTCTCGCCCGCTTCACATAAGGGTCGTTGAGCTGGCGCTCGAGCCAGAGCTGCGAGGAATGCTTGAGCTTGCCGGCCTTCTTGACCTTGACGCGCATGTCGCGCGCGCCTGCCGACGCCTTGCCACCGGCGCCGCCTCCCGATTTTCCGCTGCTCATCGCCGTCCAAGCCTATCTGCGCCGCCACCAGGCGCGATCCTCATGCATCATCCGCAGCAGGATGCCTTCGCGCAGGCCGCGATCGGCGATCCGGACCCGCTCGCTCGGAAAGGCGCGGCGGATCGCCTCGAAGATCGCGCAGCCGGCCAGCACGAGATCGGCGCGCTCGCGGCCGATGCAGGCATTCGCTGCTCGTGCGGCATAGTCCATCGCGATCAGCCGGTCGATGACCGCGAGGATATCGTCCTGGCGCATCCACAGCCCGTCGACCTCGCGCCGGTCGTAGCGGAGCAGGCCGAGATGGATGCCGGCGACGGTGGTGACCGTGCCGGAGGTGCCCAACAGATGGAAGGCGCGCGCCTGACGGGCGGGCGCGGCCCGCTTCACGAAGGGCTCGAGCGCCTGCGCGCAATCATCGACCATGCGCTCGAACAGCTCGCGGCTGACCTCGACGCCGCCATAGCGTTCCGCCACCGTGACGACGCCGATCGGCAGCGAGGCCCATTCGCGGATGCGGGCGGCGGGGTCGCGCGCCTCGCTGCGGTTGCCGAGCCAGACGATCTCGGTGGAGCCGCCGCCGATGTCGAAGACGATGACCCCTTCGGCCGCCGGGTCCGCCAGCGCGGCGCAGCCCGAGACGGCCAGGGCGGCCTCGGTACGCTGGTCGATGATCTCCAGCGCCAATTCGGCCTCGGCCGCGACGCGGCGGACGAAGTCGAGCCCGTTCGTGGCGGCGCGGCAGGCTTCCGTGGTGACGAGCCGGGCGCGGGTGACGCCGCGATTCGCCATCTTGCCCCGGCAGATCTTCAGCGCCTCGACGGCCCGGTCCATGGCGGCATCGCCGAGGCGGCTGCTCGCCGCCAGCCCTTCGCCCAGGCGCACGATCCGCGAGAAGGCATCGACGACCCGGAAACCGTGCTGGGCCGGGCGGGCGATCAGCAGCCGGCAATTATTCGTGCCGAGATCGAGGGCCGCATAGGTCGCGGGCGCGGGGAAGAGCCGATGTCCGTTATGGGGACGGGCGGTGGCACCAACGGCGGCGCCGCCGGCCCTGAGCGGATCGGCGTCATGTCGATGTGGCGGCGCCGCGGATGCGACGCCTCCCTGCTGCCGGTCCTCGACCGCCGCCATTCCAATCCCCCGACCTGCCGCACCCGCATGAAGCGATCCGGCAGGGGCCGCGCAAGGCGCAGCCATTTGCTTCGTCAGCAAGCTAACTACAGCGCAAGCCACGTGCCAAGCAGAACCTTGCCATGGGGACTGGCAAACAGGCCCTCGCGCGGCAGGCCGGGAACCGAAATCCGGGCGATGCCCTTGCGCGGAAGCCGCGGCTTCGGCAAGTCTCCGCCCGCTGCGCCGCAGAGCGCGGGATGGGTTATCGCATCGGCTTCTTCCGGAAAGGGGATTCCGCTTTTCGGTCCGATGCTCATGGGACAGGGCAGGAAGCAGAGCATGGCCGCCAGACATCTCCTTGCGATCGACCAGGGCACGACCTCCTCGCGGGCGATCCTGTTCGATGCTTCGCTCGCTCCGGTGGCCAGCGCGCAAAGGGAGTTCCCGCAGCATTTTCCAGCCTCCGGCTGGGTCGAGCACGAGCCGGAGGATATCTGGGACACCGTGCTTGAGACGGCGCGCGAGGCTCTCGCCAAGGCGGGGCTCGGCGCGCGGGACATCGCCGGAATCGGCATCACCAACCAGCGCGAGACCACGCTGATCTGGGACCGCCAGACGGGCAGGGCGATCCACCGCGCCATCGTCTGGCAGGACAGGCGCACCGCCGAGGCCTGCGCGCAGCTCGTCGCTGCCGGCCATGAGGAGCTCGTCGCCAGCCGCACCGGCCTGCGCATCGACCCCTATTTCTCCGGCACCAAGATCGCCTGGCTGCTCGATAATGTTCCCGGTGCCCGCCGCCGTGCGGAAGCGGGCGAGCTCGCCTTCGGCACCGTCGATTCCTTCCTGCTCTGGCGGCTGACGGGCGGTGCGGTGCATGCGACCGACGCGACCAATGCGGCGCGCACCATGCTGTTCGATATCGGCCGTGGTGTCTGGGACAAGGACCTGCTCGCGCTGCTCGACATTCCCGAGGCGATCCTGCCGGAGGTCCGCGATTGCGCGGCCCATTTCGGCGACACCGCGCCGGAGCTGTTCGGCGGCCCGATTGCGGTGCGCGGCATCGCCGGCGACCAGCAGGCCGCGACGATCGGGCAGGCCTGCTTCGATCCGGGCATGGTCAAGTCGACCTACGGCACGGGCTGCTTCGCGCTGCTCAACACCGGCGACACGCCGGTCCGCTCCAGGAACCGGCTGCTCGGCACCATCGCTTATCAGCTTGGCGGCAAGCGCTCCTACGCGCTGGAAGGCTCGATCTTCATCGCGGGCGCCGCGGTGCAATGGCTGCGCGACGGTCTCGGCATCATCGAGAAGGCGAGCGATACCGGCCCGCTCGCGGAAGCGGCCGACCCGGCGCAGGACGTCTATCTCGTGCCGGCCTTCGTCGGGCTCGGCGCCCCGCATTGGGATGCCAATGCGCGCGGCGCCCTGTTCGGGCTGACGCGCGGCACGGGCCCGCGCGAATTCGCCCGCGCCACGCTGGAAAGCGTCTGCTACCAGACGCTCGACCTGATCGAGGCCATGCATGCCGACTGGCCCGAAGCCGGGCAGGGCGGCCGCTCGGTCCTGCGCGTCGATGGCGGCATGGTCGCCTCCGACTGGACGATGCAGCGCCTCGCCGACATCCTCGACCTGCCCGTTGACCGCCCGACCGTGCTGGAGACGACGGCGCTGGGCGCGGCCTATCTCGCCGGGCTCGATGCCGGGCTGCTGCCCGAGCCCGACCGCTTCGCCGATCTCTGGCGGCTGGAACGACGCTTCCTGCCGGCGATGGCGGCGAGCCAGCGCACGCGCAAGGTCGCCGGCTGGCGCGACGCCGTGCGGCGGACGCTGAGCGACGCATAGAGCCTGCCGATTTCGCACGGCTCCACCTCGGTCATCCCGGGCCTGACCCGGGATCCATGCCGGAGCGCTTCCAAAGAAGGCTCAGGCATGAACCCCGGATCTCCGCTTCGCTGCATCCGGGATGACCCGCGTTTCCGCGGAAATGCAGCAAACGCTCGAAGAGCCTTCCATGGGGCTTCGGAAGGCAAGCGCCGCCGTCACCGTCGCTCGGGACGTGGCGCGTCATCGAGGAGACCGGCCTCCATCCGCTCGAGAGCCGTGAGCAGGGGCGCGGCGTGTGGGCCGAGCTCGGCCAGAAGAGCAGCCTCGAAGGCGAGTGCGCGCGGCACGATCTCGGCATAGCTGCGCAGGCCCGCTGCCGTGAGCGTGAGGCCCTCTTCCCTCCGGTCGAGTTCGCTCCGGCTACGCACCAGCCAGCGCCGCTCCTCCAGCGCCCGCACGGCCCGGCTGACCTTGGTCTTGTGCATGGCCGAATGGGCACCGATGGCCTTCGCGGTCATCGTCCCGAATTGCGCGAGCGTCGCCAGCACGCGCCATTCCGGCACGGTCAGATCGTGATGCGGGCCGTAGACCGCGCGGAATTTCAGCGAAACCACCGAGGCGAGGCGGTTGAGGCGATAGGGCAGGAAGCTTTCGAGCGCGAGAGTGGCCATGCCTTGTTAGTTACAAAATGGACAGTTACCAAAGTAACTATCCTGCGGCGCGCCCGCGCCCCCTGGCGCGCCGCGCGTTTCGGCCGGCTTGCGGGGGCAGGGCAGTTTGGTGTGCGGCCGGCGCGGGCCGGGCGCGGCCGCGGAAAGGTTCCAGATCATGAACGTTCAGAAACCGGGCGGCGCCAAGACAGACGACGGCAAGACGAATGACCGCAAGCTCCGGAGCGCGATCGCGGCCGGTTACATGTCCGGCTTCGGCAACGGTTTCGAGACCGAGGCGCTGCCGGGCGCCCTGCCGCTCGGGCGCAATTCGCCGCAGAAATGCGCCTATGGCCTCTATGCCGAGCAGCTCTCCGGCTCGCCCTTCACCGCGCCGCGCACCACCAATGAGCGCTCCTGGCTCTACCGCATCCGGCCGACGGTCGCCCATTGGAATAAGTTCCGGAAGGTCGATGCCGGGCTTTGGCGCACCGCGCCGGCCCGCGAGGTCGACCTGCCGATCGCGCCGCTGCGCTGGAGCCCGCTCCCGATTCCCGCAGAGCCGCTCTCCTTCGTCGAGGGCATCCGCAGCATGACCACCGCCGGCGATGCCGGCAGCCAGGGCGGCATGGGCGCGCATGTCTATCTGATCACCCGCTCGATGGTGGACGAATACTTCTACAACGCCGATGGCGAGATGCTCTTCGTGCCGCAGCAGGGCGCCTTACGCCTGTGGACTGAATTCGGCATCATCGACATCGAGTCGGGCGAGATCGCGGTGATCCCGCGCGGCGTGAAGATCCGCGTCGAGCTCCGCGACGGCCCGGCGCGCGGCTATATCTGCGAGAACTATGGCGGCGCCTTCACCTTGCCGGAACGCGGGCCGATCGGCGCGAACTGCCTCGCCAATCCCCGCGATTTCCTCACCCCCGTCGCAGCCTATGAGGACCGCGACGCGCCCTCGAAGATGTATGTGAAATGGGGCGGCAACCTCTGGGTTGCCGATATCGCGCATTCGCCGCTCGACGTCGTCGCCTGGCACGGCAATTACGCGCCCTACAAATACGATCTCAGGCGCTTCTCGCCGGTCGGCCCGGTGCTCTACGACCACGCCGACCCCTCGATCTTCACGGTGCTGACCTCGCCTTCAGAGACGCCCGGCACCGCCAATGTCGATTTCGTCGTCTTCTCCGATCGCTGGCTGGTGGCGGAGAACACCTTCCGGCCGCCCTGGTACCACATGAACGTGATGAGCGAGTTCATGGGGCTGGTCTACGGCGTCTATGATGCCAAGACGGGCGGTGGCTTCGTGCCTGGCGGCATCTCGCTGCATAATTCGATGCTGCCGCACGGCCCCGATGTCGACGCTTTCGAGAGGGCCTCCACTGTCGAGCTGAAGCCGCACAAGCTCGAGGGCACGCTCGCCTTCATGTTCGAGACGCGCTTTCCTCAAGCCGTCACGGCCTTCGCCGCGCGGACGGAGGCGCTCCAGAGCGACTATGGCGGCTATGGCCACAAGCTGACGAAGCACTTCGATCCGACCAGGCCCTGATCTCTCGCGGCCAGTTCCTGCTGCTTGCGCGTTCCGGCGGCGGGCGCGGCGAGGGCGTTGCGTCCGAGCGCGCAGGGGGGAGCTGGACGACGGCGCCGCGACATGGCGGCGTCATCACATCATGAGAGCTTCCACCGCTCTTGCGCATTTCTGCTCTTGCCAAGGCGAGAAGCATTGATTAGACCGCCGCTCACCAACGCGAACGCACAGGCCGCGCCGTTGGGGGATCGTCTAACGGTAGGACCCCAGACTCTGACTCTGGTTGTCTAGGTTCGAATCCTAGTCCCCCAGCCACTTCTCGGTGGCGCCGCAAAACAAGCTCAATCATTGACAGAGAGTAGATCGCTCCGGTAGCCCGGCGGCGGCGCATTTTGGTGTCCATCCTCTGGGAAGGAAACCGATAGGCGCCCGTCTTGGGATGCTTGAATGGACGCGCCATCGAAGGGACCATTCGGATCACCCGTGGTATCGCACGGGAACCTTAAGGCCTTTGATCTTGCTGTTTTCTCTAGCTGATCGACCGCTTAGCGGAAGAATGGTGCCCAGGGGCGGAATCGAACCACCGACACTGCGATTTTCAGTCGCATGCTCTACCAACTGAGCTACCTGGGCGCCCCGGTGGCGCGCGGCGCCTTCCGTGTTGGTCGGGGCGATATAGAGGCTGGCGCCAAGCCTGTCCAGTCACTTCAGCCGGCTTTCTACAACTCGCTTCGTCATGTCCCGCGATAGGCCGCCAAGAGGCGACTTTATGGGCCTATGGCGCCGCTGCCATCGCTCGATCGCCACCCGTCCTGCCGGACGCGACGATGGTGATCGATGGATGTCGCATCGCATCGGAGGGTTTCGAAGAGGGGATTCCGCTGTCGGGCCGATGCTGGAGAGGCAGGTGCGATCCGGCTGATTCGACCTGATCGGGTCAGGCGTGCTCCGGCCTCGTCCGGGCGAGGAGCTGCGCCAGCCGGTCGATGCTTGCCAGGGCCTGCCGCCGGGCCGCTTCCAGTTCGGCGATCGGGGCCTGGCCATAGAGCAAGCGCGCGAAGGCGATGATGCTGGTGAGCGTCTGAAACGAGGCCTCGTCGAGCTCCGGCGAGGGCGGCAGGACGCAGCCGAGATTCGCGACATGGTTCTCGGCGCTTGCCTGCAGCGCCTTGGCGTTCAGCACGCCGGCCTTCAGGACGTCGCTCCGCAGCGTTTCGATGTCGTCGAAAGGCCGGAATTCCACCGTTTCAACCATGTTCTTTCTCGGGAGCGAGGTGGGGCCGCCAATCTGAGGAAGACTATCTCCGAACAGGATCGAAGGCAGCATGGTCATCGCATCGTGGTTACGCCGGCGTCTACGTGAGGGAGTGCTACGTGTCTCAGCGGAAGGCGGCGGTTCTCATTCCTCCGTATCCTGCTCGATCGGTGTATCGGCAGGCCGGAATTGCTGGCCGCTGAGAGAACGCACCAAGGTCCTGACCAGAGCCGCGACGACCACGACCAGAGGCAAGGCCATGACGGCATTGCCATCCAGCGCCATCCAGATCGCCAGGCCGCAGCTGATGGCGATCCCCAGGACGAGCAGCAGCTTCATGCCGCGATGCTGACGCCGACGGGCGCTTTCGGCAAGGGTCGGCTGCTGATGCGGCTGATCTTTCATCGCCGGCTTTCCTGGCCGGCAGCCTGCTGCTCACAAAAACGCGCATTGACGGCAGGAGAGCGGCGGGAAAGGATGCGGACGTGCTCGCCATGGTTGCTCCCGAGTTTCGGGGCGCATCAGGATCGGTTCGGGGGCCGAAGCGTCGTCTTCGGGCGCTGGCGGTCGGGCTGGTCCTCGCTCTCCTGCCCGGCGCTGGCAAGGCCGGTGACCTCCAGCCCTGGTCCAGCCCCGCTCCGCCGGAGCTGGCGCTCACGCGCCTCGATGCGGCAGCGCTCGATCTCGCCGATATGCGCGGCGAGCCCGTCATCGTCCACTTCTTCGCGACCTGGTGCGGCCCCTGCATCGAGGAGATGGCCTCGCTGAACGCGCTGGCGCAGCGTCGCGACCCGGCCGTCGCGATCCTCGCCGTCAATGTCGGCGAGGTTCCGGCGCGGCTGCGCAGCTTCTTCAAGGCGCGTCCTGTCGATTTCCCGGTGCTGCTCGACGAGGACCGTGCGGCGATGAAGCGCTGGCAGGTGCTCGGCCTGCCGACGAGCTTCGTGCTCGACGGGCAACTGCGCCCGGCGTTCAAGACGGAGGAACCGCTCGACTGGACGAGCCCGGCCGTTCTGCGAGCGCTCACCGCCGTCGCGAAACCGGGTGGATAGAACCCTTCGGAAGAACGCCCCGAGGAAGAAAGACCCAAGCAAGACCTGTCCAGGACAACCGCTGACAAAAACGAGGGAGGAGCCATCCGATGATCAATCGCCGCGACATGCTCAAGACAGGGGCCGCCGCTGCCGGCGCGGCCCTGCTGATGCCGCATCAGGCTTTCGCGCAGGCTCCGGCCTTCGCGCCGAAGCCCGGCAAATGGCGGGATTTCGAAGTGGTGACGCGGCTCGACCTGGCCGGGCAGGGCAAGGCGCAGGCCTGGATTCCGCTGCCCTCCGTCGATCAGCCGGAGTGGATCAGGCCCGGCAAGAGCGACTGGACGACCAATGCCGCCTCAGTGGAGGTGGTGCGGGATCCGAAATACGGCGCGCAGATGCTGCATGTCGTCTTCAAGGAGGGTGAGGCCGCGCCTTCGGTCGAGCTCCGCAGCCGCTTTTCGTTGCGCGACCGGGCGGAGGATTTCGCCGCTGGCGGCAAGCCCGCCCTCAGTGAGGCCGAGCGCAAGCTCTATCTCGAGGCGACCGAATTGATGCCGACCGACGGTATCGTCCGGGAGACCGCCGAGAAGGCGGCGGCCGGCAAGACCGGCGACGTCGAGAAGGCTCGCGCCATCTATGAATGGGTGGTGGCCAACACCTTCCGCGATGCGAAGACGCGGGGCTGCGGCACGGGCGATGTCGCCTCGATGCTGCGCACCGGCAATCTCGGCGGTAAATGCGCCGATCTCAATGCCCTCTATGTCGCGCTGGTGCGCTCCGTCGGCATTCCCGCGCGCGACATCTACGGCATCCGCGTGGCGCCCTCGCAATTCGGCTATGCCAGCCTCGGCGCCGGCTCGGCGACGATCACCAAGTCGCAGCATTGCCGCGCGGAGGTCTGGCTCGAAGGCCATGGCTGGGTCGCGACCGACCCCGCGGATGTCCGCAAGGTCGTGCTGGAGGAGCCGCCCGGCAACAACGCCATCGACAACCCCAAGGTGGTCGCGGCGCGCGAGACGCTGTTCGGCGCCTGGGAGGGCAACTGGCTCGGCTACAACATGGCGCATGACCTCGAATTGCCGGGCTCGCGGCACAAGGTCGGCTTCCTGATGTATCCGCAGGCCGAGGTCGCCGGCGCGCTGCTCGACTGCCTCGACCCGGACACGTTCCGATACATGATCAGGTCCGCCGAGATCACGGCCTGATTCAGAGGGCCGGGCAGGGAGCCCGGCCGCCGCTTTCCGGAGATGAGACGATGAGCGAGACAATCGAGCGCGAGGCCCCGGCGCGGGCGGCCGCTCCGCGCCTGACCAGCCTCGCCCATGGCGGCGGCTGCGGCTGCAAGCTTGCCCCTTCGGTGCTCCAGCAATTGCTGGCCGAGCACCCGGCGGCGGGGCCGTACAAACAATTGCTGGTGGGAACCGAAACCGGCGACGACGCCGCCGTCTGGCAGATCGACGACGAGACCTGCGTCGTCGCCACGACCGATTTCTTCATGCCGATGGTCGATGATCCCCGTGATTTCGGCCGCATCGCCGCGACCAACGCGATCTCCGACGTCTACGCCATGGGCGGAAAGCCGATCATGGCGCTCGCCATCCTCGGAATGCCGCTCGACAAGCTGCCGGTGGAGATGACCCGCGAGATCCTGAAGGGCGGCGCCTCGATCT
Organism: Allobosea sp. UNC402CLCol; assembly: GCF_000745475.1. Classification (GTDB taxonomy): domain Bacteria; phylum Pseudomonadota; class Alphaproteobacteria; order Rhizobiales; family Beijerinckiaceae; genus Allobosea; species Allobosea spartocytisi. Next base: position 665,627 of record NZ_KN050692.1, on the reverse strand, counting down.
GTGCGGAGGCCGGCATTCCCGTCGCCGGCGGCCATTCCATCGACGCGCCCGAGCCGATCTATGGGCTTGCCGTCATCGGCCTGCTCAATCCGAAGACCCTGCGGCGCAACAGCGGCGCGCGGCCGGGCGACGCACTGATCCTGACCAAGGCGCTCGGCGTCGGCATCTATTCGGCCGCCTTCAAGAAGGGCGAGCTTTCGGCGGCGGCCTATGACGAGATGATCGCCTCGGTGACGCTGCTCAACCGCGTCGGCGCCGAATTGGCGAAGGACGAGGACGTGCACGCCATCACCGACGTCACCGGCTTCGGCATCCTGGGCCACGGGCTGGAAATGGCGCGCGGCTCTGGCGCGACGCTGAAGCTTCGCCTTGCCGACCTGCCGTTCCTGTCGCAGGCGGAAAGGCTCGTGCAGGCAGGGCGGGTGACCGGAGCCTCCCATCGCAACTGGGCGAGCTATGGCGAGGGCGTCGTTCTGCCGGCCGGCCTGCCGGAGTGGCGCAGGCATCTGCTCACCGATCCGCAGACATCCGGCGGATTGCTGGTCTCCTGCAAGGCGGAACGGGCGGGGGATGTGCTCGCGCAGATCAAGGCGGCGGGCTGCCCGGCCGCGCGGATCATCGGCGCCGTGGAGGCAGGGCCGGGGCGGGTGCTGGTGGTTTGATGCGCTTCATGCCGCCTCGACCTTGAGGTTGCGGCCCCAGACGTCGAAGAAGGCGCCTTCGTTCAGTACCAGCCGGTTCTCCCTGAGCGCGCCTTCCAGCTCCCGCAGCCGGGCGCGGGCGGTTTCGTCGGGCACGAGCCCGCCATCCGCGTCGCGGGTGGGGAAGAAGGCGGCGCCATCCCAGCTCGTGCCCGCGCCGCGCAGCATCAGCACGATGTCGCCCCAGTCGATCTCGTCGCCGACGACATGGACGAAGGTCGAGCGCAGCGGCTCCACCTTCGGCGGGGCGATCCTGACGAGCACGATCAGCGCCGTGAACGGGCCCTTGCGGAAGAGCTTGCCGAGCCAGCGATCGAAATCGGTGCCGAGCCCTCTAGAAGTCGACACGCGGCGTATCCGGCATGTAGCGCTCGAACAGCGCGTAGAAGTCGCTGCCGATCTCGGCGCGATACCAATCCTCGAAGCCGCGCAGCGCCTCCGCGGCGCTTTCGGTGGTGGAGGCGGCTTCCGTCGACAATTCGGTCCGTAGCGCCTCGAGAAAAGGCGTCAATCGGTCGAGGACGAGCTCCTGCCGGGGCCCGATCTCCTCCCAGCCGAGCGTTTGCGCGATGACGAAGCGGGCGCGTGCAACGGCTTTCTCGGGCTCGTCGGCTTCCCTGATGGCCCTGACGGCGCCGCGCACGAGATTGAGCCGCCGGAAGGCCGTGGCGCGTTCGAGAGCGAGCACGGCGATCCGTGCAGCCACCTCCTTGCGATAGGCGTCCTCAGCCTCCCCAGCGGCTTCGGCGGCGTGCTCGAAGCCGGCGATCAGATCGAGGGCGGGGGCTTCGCTGTCGGTCATGCGGCCTCTCGATCTTTGCCCGGACAATGACGTTCGATGCTCAGAAAATCTAATAAAAACAAATGATTGCGACATCGGCTTGAATCAGGAACTCAGTTCGATGCCGTAAAAACTGGCGGAAGAGAATGGGAGTCGAACCCACCAGAGACCGTCTGACGGCCCCTCCCGGATTTGAAGTCCGGACGCCCCACCGGGGACGTTTCTCCTCCATCGGGTGCCACCGGCAGCGGCCCGAACAGGTCGAGCCGCTGCCGGTTGATGCGCCGGAGATCGCCGCGGCGGATGGTGACGCCGTGGCGGTCGAAGAATTCGAGAATCTGGATAGCGACCTTTCGGCCGTTGTCGAGCCTGTCGCGGAATTGCGCGGCGTTGAAGCCGGCCGGATGCTGTGCGGCAAGCGCGCTCGCGATGCCGACCATCTCGACCAGCGTGTCGCGCTGGAAGAAGTGATCGAGCGCGATTTCGTGCACGTCGCCGCGCCGTCCGATCAGCCGGAACAGCCGACGGATTTCCTCCTCGCGACGGCCGAGCATCTGGCCGATGTCGCGCACGCGCGGCGGGCGAAAGCGCTCATCGCCGCCGATCAGCGGTGCGATGCGGCCCCACAGGGTCTCGTCCTCCGGCGAGAGCCGGACTTCGTGACCCGGCCGCCTGATCCAGGAGCCGGAGGCGGCGACCACGCCGTCCTCCGTGAGCCGCGCCAGCGCCTGGCGGAACAAGGGCGCCGGCTGGCGCGGCGCCACAGCGAGCCGCAAACGCTCCAGCCCCATGCCGGGCAGGTCGGGATGCTCAGCGTGATAGGCGTCGAGCGTGTCGGCCACGGCTTTAGCCAGCGCCTGCCAATGCTCGGGCAGCATCGCAAGGGCGCCGATCCTGACGAGGTGAAGCCGTGCGGTCAGTTGCTCCGCGGCGTCAGCGCCCAGCGCGCGGTCGCGGACGAAGCTGTCGATCTCGACATGGTAGGGCGCGACCCCCAGCAGCGCACGCAAAGCCTCGGCCGGATCGGCGAGGCCGAGGGCGGCAAGCTGCGCCAGCCGCTCCGGGCTGCGGCGCCTGCGCTCCGGAGCGCGCAGGTCGAGGAAGCGGCCGCCGCCGATGCTGCGCGAGGCCGAGATGTCGCGCAGCACGAAGCGGTCGAGCGCCGCCGCGGCGAGCGGGCTGTCGAGAACGAGCTGGACCGGGGCGGTCGCGCCCGGCGCGATCTCCTCGCCCAGCAGCACGATGCGGGCGCCGACTTCCGCCGCCGCGTGGTGGAGGCGCACCGGCTGCCACATGGCGAGGGGCCTGGTTTCCGAGGCGAGCAGCGTGATCTCGGCGTCGATGCGGCTTGCCGGTGCGTGCAGGACCGGCGCCAGCACCATGTCGCCATGCCGGATCGCCTCCTTCGCGATGCCCGGTCCGGCAAGGTTGAGCGCACAGCGGTCGCCGGCATGGCCGGTCTCGGCCGGACGGTTCTGGGCATGGATCGAGCGGATGCGCGCCGGCAGGCCGGCCGGCGAGACGATGACGCTGTCGCCGACGTGGACGGAGCCCGACAGCACCGTGCCTGTCACCACCGTGCCGGTGCCCTGCAAGGTGAAGCAGCGATCGACAGCGAGGCGGAAAGCGCCGTCGCCCCGCCTGCCTTGCGCCTGACGTGCCTTGGCCGCGAGCAATTCGCTCAATTCCGGGAGGCCGTCGCCGGTCACGGCCGAGACCGGCAGCAGCGGTGCGTCGGCGAAGGGCGTGTCCGCGAGCAGGATGGCGACCTCGTTGCGCACGGTGGCGATCCGCTCCGCACCGACGAGATCGGTCTTGGTGAGCGCCACCACGGCCTCGCGGATGCCGAGCAGGCGGGCGATGGCGACATGCTCGCGCGTCTGCGGCATGACGCCGTCATCGGCCGCGACGACGAGCAGGATGAGGTCGATGCCGGAAGCGCCGGCCAGCATCGTATGGACCAGCTTCTCATGGCCGGGAACGTCGATGAAGCCGATCACGGAGCCGTCGGCCTGCGGCCAATAGGCGAAGCCGAGCGCGATCGAGATGCCGCGCGCCTTCTCCTCCTTCAGCCGGTCGGTATCGACGCCGGTGAGGCGCTTCACCAGCGAGGTCTTGCCATGGTCGATATGGCCGGCCGTGCCGATGATCATGGCGCGGCCTCGATCGGGGAGGCGGCGCGCGCGGCCTTGATGAAGGGCGCGGCGAGACGGCTGCCCTTGGCTTCGGCCGAGAGCAGCAGGGAAAGCGCGCGCTCGGAATCCTGAGCCACGCCCTGGCCGAGCAGGGTCGCGGCGCCAAGCATGGCTTCGGAATCGGGATCGCCGGCGGCCATGCCGCGCCGCCACCATTCGGCGGCCGCAGCCGGATCGCGCTCCACGCCGAGCGCGTCGTGGAACATCATGCCGAGCCGGGTCATGCTGGTCGCGATGCCGGCCTCGGCGGCGGCTTTCGCCCAGCGCAGGGCTTCCGCCCGCGCCTCGGGCAGGCCGCTTTCGAGCAGCATCCAGGACAGCATGTCCTGCGCCGGGGCATCGTCCTGTTCTGCCGCCAGCCGGTAGAGCCGCATCGCCTCGTCATCGCTCTGCGCGACGCCGTCGCCCCTGAAATGGAGCGCTGCGAGATTGCGCTGCCCGACCGGATCACCGCTATTCGCGGCCAGCGTCAGCCAGCGCAACGCCAGCGCCAGATCGCGCTCCACCCCGAGCCCTTCGGCGAAACAGGCGCCGATATTGTTCTGGGCCCGCGCGATGCCGGCATGGGCGAGCGGCCCCCAGAGCGCCAGTGCGGCGCGATGGTCGCCGCGCTCGACGGCATCAGTGGCGCGCGCCATGGCGGCAGCCACATCCTCCGCGCCGGAGTTGTCCTTGTGGCGCAGCCGATCAAGCCAGCCCATCGCCGCCTCCGGGCGTCAACGCCGCGAGCTGTGCGGCGAAGAGCGCTTCGTCTTCGAGGCAACGCAGATCGAGGACGAGCGCGCCTTGTGCGATGCGCCCGATCACCGGCACCGGCACGGCCCGGAAGGCGGCGGCCAAGGCCTCGACGGCGCCGCCGCTGGCCTTGCCGGCCGGCGCGATCGCCAGCCCCGCGCTCGGCAGCGTCTCCAGCGGCAACGCGCCGGAGCCGATCTGGCTGGCGCAGTCGATCGTCTCGACCTCCCAGCCGGCACCGAGCGCGGCCGCTACCTGTGGCCGCAGCCGCTCGGCCAGCGCGCGCAGCTCCGCGGCCTTCCGTGTGAACAGGCGCAGCGTCGGCAGGCGCTCGGCCAGCCGGTCGGGGTCGCGATAGAGCCTGAGCGTCGCCTCCAGCGCCGCGAGGCGGAGCTTGTCGAGCCGGAGCGCGCGCTTCAGCGGATTCCTGGCGAGCCTGGCGATCAGATCCTTCCGCCCGGCAACGATGCCGGCCTGCGGGCCCCCGAGCAGCTTGTCGCCCGAAAAGGTGACGAGATCGGCCCCGCCCTTCAGCGCGTCCTGCACGGTCTTTTCGTGCCGCAGCCCCCAGCGGGCGAGATCGATCAGCGTGCCCGAGCCGAGATCGTCGACGAAAGGCAGGTCGTGGGTGCGAGCGAGCTTCGCCAGCTCTGCCGGCTCCACCTCCGCCGTGAAGCCCTGCACGACATAGTTCGAGGTGTGCACCTTCAGCAGCAATCCGGTCTCAGGGCCGATGGCCTCGGCATAGTCCTTGAGATGCGTGCGATTGGTGGTGCCGACCTCGCGCAGGATCGCGCCGGCGCGGCCCATGATATCCGGCATGCGGAAGGCGCCGCCGATCTCGATCAGCTCGCCGCGCGAGACGATGGCCTCGCGATCCCGGGCGAGGGTGTTGAGCACGAGCAGAACCGCCGAGGCATTGTTGTTGACCAGCACCGCATCCTCGGCGCCGGTCAATTCCCGGATCAGGCCGCGCACATGCGCGTCACGCTCGCCGCGCTGTCCGGCCTCGATCTCATATTCGAGATTGGTCGGCGCACGCATCGCGGTGACGACGGCTTCGATCGCCTCTTCGGCCAGCAGGGCGCGGCCGAGATTGGTGTGCAGCACCGTGCCAGTGAGGTTGATGACGGGGCGCTGCGACGGCCGCCCGCGCTCCTCCAGCACATCGAGCGCCATGCGCGCGATGGTCTCGGCCGAGGCGGAGTGAGAGGTCTCGCTCTGCCGCATCCGCTCCAGCACCTGCCGCACGGCCTGCGTCGTCTCGCTGCGGCCATGGCGGGCGATGGCGAGGGCGCCTTCGCCGCTGCGCAGGATCTCGTCGACCGAAGGGGGGCGGAAGCGTTCGGGTCTGTTCATCAGGCTCCCTCCGGGAGACGCATGATCGTCAATAGCCGAGCAGGAACGGATTCACCCCCGCCCGTTTCCAGCCGGCCTCCGTCACCAGCAGATCGAGGCCGAGGCTCGCGATATCGTCGGCGACGGGTTCCAGCTCCGTATCCTTGCGGCGGTTCAGGATCTTCACATAGGTCCGGCATTCGTCGCAGGTCTCGGCCTTGATCGTGTCGGCGATGCCCTCGATCGCCTGATAGGCGATGCCCTTGGTCGAGCCGCAGGTGACGCATTTCACCCGGACATGGTTCCATTGCGCCGCGCAGAGCGAGCACTGCACATAGCGCACGCCCTCGACATTGACGTCGGCGACGATCGAACTCGTTACCGGCGGCCCGCCGCAACAAGGGCAGACGCCATCCGCGACCGGCTGCGGCAGGAGCGGGTCGAGCTGCGCCACGCAGCGGGCCGCGACGACCTGCAAGGCCGCGGCGGCGAAGATGTGCTCGGCTACCGCCTCGACCGGGATCGCATCGGCCAGCACCGCGGCGAACATCGCGCGGCGGCCTTCGTCATCGACCGCCATGGCCCGTTCGAGGGCCGCGCGGGCAAGGTCCGGCATGGCGACGCCTGCCAGCAGCTTCGCCAGCCCGTCGAGCGCGGCCGAGGCGGCCGGATCGTCGGCAAGATCTTCGCGGGGCAGGAGCGGCATGGCATTGGCGGCCCGCATCCGAAGCTCGCCCAAGGTGGGCAGGGCAGGGGGCGGCAAGGTGCGCGCGAGCTCGTCCTGCGCCTTCGACAGCGCGGCCAGGAAGCTCAGATAGGGCTCGAGCTGGTGGCCGGGCGCGAGCGCTGCGAAGCGCATGGCGCGCAGCCCGAACAGCGTCTCCGGCAAGGGCAGGCGGATGAAGGGCGGCTTGTCGCGCTCGGCGATGCCGACTTCCTCGAAGGGCGCGAAGCCCGGAGCATCACTCATTCTGGTCCTCTCGAACCGCACGGGTCACGGGAGGCGGAGCGGCCCGGCCGCCCCGCATGCAAGGATATTGCTACTCGGCCGGGCCGACAGTGTGGCGGCGCGGTGGTGTCTGGCGTTCGTCGATCACGCCCTCGCGCGCCTCCTGGCGCAGCCAGAGCCGATGGTGGCGGAAAGCCCAGCCGCCCGTCACCTTACCCTCCGTCATCGCGCCCATCGTGCCGCGCACATAGAAGCCGGCATAGATATGGACGATGACGACCAGCAGCATCGCGACCGCCGCGAGCGCGTGGATGATATGGCCGAAGCGCTGCTGCTCGATGGTGAAGCTCGCGCCGAAATACTCGTACCAGATCATGATCCCCGTGCCGAACAGGACGAGGATCAGCAGCGTCATCAGCCAGAAGACGATCTTCTGGGCGCCGTTGTACTTGCCGATCTCGGGCAGGTTCTCCTCATGGCCCGACATCACCTCGCCGATATGGCGCATCCATTGCGTGTCGACCTTCTGCCAGAAATTGTATCTGACCATCTGGACGAAGAGGATGGCGAAGCTCGCCAGCAGCACGACGCCGATCCAGGGATGCAGGGCGCGGGTGTTCGCGCCGCCGCCGAACAGGCCCGACAGGAAGAACAGCGAGGGATGGAACAGCGCCGCCCCGCTGAGAGCGAGCAGGATCAGCGAGATCGCGGTGACCCAGTGATTGACGCGCACGCGGCCGGGATAACGGTCGACGGTCGTGCGCTCCTCTTCACGCCTGACGACCACGGGCTGCCTCCTCGTCGATCACATGCTCGGCCTCGCGGTCCTCGGCGCGGCTGACATCGTTGCGCCGGGCCACGATGCCATGGACGAAGGCGAAGGCGGCGGCGAAGCCGATCGCCGCCATGCCGGCATATTTGGTCAGGCCCTTCCACAATTCGACGACCTGGCTGATCCGCGGATTGTTGGGCAGCCCGGCATAGAGCTGCGGCTGGTCGGCATGGTGGAGCACATACATCACATGCGTGCCGCCGACGCCCGGCGGGTCGTAGATGCCGGCATTCTGGAAGCCGCGCGACTTGAGATCCGCGACGCGCGTCTGCGCGAAGGTGAGCTGCGCCTGCTTGGTGCCGAAGGTGATCGCCCCCGTCGGGCAGGCCTTGGCGCAGGCCGGCGCCTGGCCGACGGAGACCCGATCCGAGCAGAGCGTGCACTTATAGGCCTTGTGATCGGTCTGGCTGATGCGCGGGATGTTGAAGGGGCAGCCCTTCACGCAATAGCCGCAGCCGATGCAGTTCTCCGAGACGAAATCGACGATGCCGTTGTTGTACTGCACGATCGCGCCCGGCGAGGGGCAGGCCTTGAGGCAGCCCGGATCGGCGCAATGCATGCAGCCATCCTTGCGGATCAGCCATTCGAGATTGCCGCTCTGCGGGTTCTCCCATTCGGTGAACCGCATCAGCGTCCAGCTGTTCGGCGTCAGATCGTGCGGATTGTCATAGGAGCCGGTGTTGAAGCCGACCTCCTCGCGCAGATTGTTCCATTCCAGGCAGGCCGACTGGCATGCCTTGCAGCCGATGCATTTCGAGACGTCGATGAGCTTCGCCACCTCGAAATCGTGGCGGACATCCGGCGGCCGCATATTGGTCGCCGAGATGCGGGCGAAGTCCTGGCTCTGCAATCCCATGGTCTTCGCCTCCCTAGCTCGTCGCCGGCCCGTTCGACGGCTCGACATTCACGAGGAACGCCTTGAACTCGGGCGTCTCGATATTGGCGTCGCCGACGAACGGGGTGAGGCTGTTCGGGCCGAAGCCCTTGCGCGCTGCACCGGTGAAGCCCCAATGGAGCGGGATGCCGACGATATGGACGGTCTTGCCGTCGCAGATCAGCGGCTTGATGCGCTTGGTCACCATCGCCTTGGCATAGACCGAGCCGCGGTTGGACGAGACCTTCACCCAGCCGCCCTTCTGGATGTTCTTCTCCGCGGCGAGCTGCTCGCTGATCTCGACGAAGAACTCCGGCTGCAGCACCGCATTGACCCAGACATGCTTGGTCCAGAAGTGGAAATGCTCGGTCAGGCGGTAGGAGGTCGCGGCATAGGGGAACTTGTCCGAGGTTCCGAGCGCCGCGAGATCGTCCTTGAAGATGCGCGCGGCCGGGTTGCCGCGGATCTTCGGGGCGAGCACGTTGGCGACCGGGCTCTCGAAGGGCTCGTAATGGGCCGGGAAGGGGCCGTCCTTCATCATCGCCCGGGCGAAGAGCCGTGCGGTCCCCTCCGGATTCATGATGAAGGGGCCGACATCCTGCGGCTTGGCGCCGGGCGCGATGTCCGGCACGTCGAAGCCCGCCCAGGCCGTGCCGTTCCACTCGATCAGCTTGCGCTTCGGATCCCAGGCCTTGCCGTCGAGATCGGCCGAGGCGCGGTTGTAGAGGATCCGGCGGTTCGCCGGCCAGGAGAAGGCCCAGTTCGAATAGGCGCCGGTATTGCCGGGGTCGCTGGTGTCCCGGCGGGCCATCATATTGCCCTTCTCGGTCCAGCAGCCGGAATAGATCCAGCAGCCGCAGGCGGTCGAGCCGTCGTCGCGCAATTGCCCGAAGGTGTCGACCTGCTTGCCCTTCTCCAGGATGACCTTGCTCGGGTCGACCGGGTCGGTCACCGTCGAGACGACATAGCCGTTCATCTCCTTGGCCATCTCGTCCGGCTCGGGCTCGCCCGGATCGCGATAGGGCCAGTGGAGATTGACGATCGGATCGGGGAAGGCCCCGCCCTCCTTCTGGTAGAGCGCGCGCAGGCGCATATGGAGCTGCGCCATGATCCAGTTGTCGTGCTTGGCCTCGCCCGGAGGCTCGGCGCCCGGCCAGTGCCATTGCAGCCAGCGGCCGGAATTGACCAGCGAGCCCTCGTCCTCGGCGAAGCAGCTCGTCGGCAGCTCGAAGACCTCGGTCTTGATGTCCTCGGGCTTGACGTCGTTATGGACGCCCTCGTCCTTCCAGAACCGCGCCGTCTCGGTCTGCAGCGGGTCCATCACCACGAGGAACTTCAGCTTCGACAGCGAGGCCGTGACCTTGCCCCGGTTGGGGAAGGAGAGCAGCGGGTTGAAGCCCTGGCAGAAATAGCCGTTGACCTTGCCCTGGCTCATCAGCTCGAAGGTGCGCAGCACGTCGTAGCCGGGCACGTCGAGCTTCGGTAGCCACTGATAGGCGAAGTCGTTCTCCGCCGTCGCCGCCGGCCCCCACATCGACTTCAGGAAGCTCACCATGAACTTCTTGTAGTTCTGCCAGTAGCTCATCTGGTTGGGCCTGAGCGGCTTGAAGCCGCGCGTCGACATATAGGTCGAAAAATCGACCTCCTTGTCGGTCCCGAGCGTCAGATAGCCCGGGATCAGGTTCGACATCAGGCCGATGTCGGTGAGCCCCTGGATGTTGGAGTGCCCGCGCAGCGCATTCATGCCGCCGCCGCGCATGCCGATATTGCCGAGCATGAGCTGCAGCATCGCCATGGAGCGGATGTTCTGCGAGCCCTTGGAGTGCTGCGTCCAGCCGAGCGCGTACATCGAGGTCATGACCTTGTCGCGCGCCGAGGTCTCCGCGATCATCTTGCAGATCGTGAGATACTTGTCCTTTGGCGTGCCGCAGATGCGCTCGACCATCTCCGGCGTGTAGACCGCGATATGCTTCTTCAGGAGCTGGTAGACGCAGCGCGGATGCTGCAGCGTCTCGTCGATCTGGACATAGCCGTCCGGCCCGAGCTCGTATTCCCAGCTCGAGCGGTCATAGTCGCGCTTGGCCTCGTCGTAGCCGGTGAACAAACCGTCCTGATAGCCGAAGCCCTCCTTCACGATATAGGGCGCGTTGGTGAAGGCGCGCACATAGTCGTGTTGGATCTTGTCGTTATCGATGCAGTACTTGATCACCCCGAGCAGGAAAGCGATGTCGGTGCCTTGCCGGATCGGCGCGTAGAAATCCGCGACCGAGGCCGTGCGCGTGAAGCGCGGATCGACGACGATCAGCTTGGCGCCGCGCTGGGCCTTCGCCTCAGTGACCCATTTGAAGCCGCAAGGATGCGCTTCGGCGGCGTTGCCGCCCATGACGACGATGAGGTCGGTGTTCTTGATGTCCGTCCAGGAGTTGGTCATCGCACCGCGACCGAATGTTGGGGCCAGACTGGCCACCGTCGGTCCGTGTCAAACGCGCGCCTGGTTGTCGAACGCCAATATCCCGAGACTTCGGACGACCTTGTAGGTCAGGAACGCCGTTTCGTTGGTGGTCGCCGACGCCGCCAGGAAGCCCGTCGTCAGCCAGCGATTGACCGTGACGCCGTCCTGATTGGTCTTGATGAAGTTCTTGTCGCGATCGTCCTTCATCAGTCGCGCGATGCGGTCGAGCGCCTCGCCCCAGCTGATCTGCCGGAATTCGCGCTCGCCCGGCCCCCGATATTGCGGGACCTTGGTGCGCGTCTCGGAATGGACGAAGTCGAGAAGGGCGGAACCCTTCGGGCAGAGCGTGCCGCGATTGGTCGGATGGTCGGGGTCGCCCTCGATATGGATGATCGCGGGATGGGCGTTCTTGGACCCGTCGCCGAGGCCGTACATGATGACGCCGCAGGCGACGGAGCAGTACGGGCAGGTGTTTCGGGTTTCAGTCGTGCCCGTCAGCTTGAAAGGTCGCACGGCCTGGGCGAGGGCTTCCTCAGCCCCGCCGAATCCGAGCGCGGCGACGACAGATCCGCCGATCCCCGCTCCTGCGGCTTTCATGAACTGGCGGCGCGAGAGCTCATGCAGCATCTCAACCTCCCAGGCGAACAATCACGTATCGTTCAATTTGGAATAGTGAAACTCTGGCCAGGGGGCGTCAAGCTGCCTCTTGCTTGGGCATTGCGTCGCATGGCTAGACTTTTGTCGTAGTCCGTTGCCGGCGAAACCCGCGGTTCGCGCTCGCGTTGAAGGCCCGTCGCGATGGAGCGCGTTACGCCGATTCCCTGCGTTTGGCCGGCTGCCTCGCTCCGCCCAATGGGATGGCCGCGCTACTGCGCCGCGCCCGCTGCCAGGCGGCGGGCGTCTCGCCGGCGATGCGGCGGAAGACGCGGGTGAAATGCGCCTGGTCGGAAAAGCCGATCTCGGCCGCGATCTCCGTCAGGGTGCGGTCGCCGGCAGCCAGCATCTCCTGGCCCTTCCGCACGCGCGCCTGCAATTGCCATTGGTGCGGCGGCAGGCCGGTCGCCGCCTTGAAGGCATGGCTGAAATGCGATTGCGAGAGGTCGACCAGCGCCGCCAGCTCCTGCAGGCGGATATTGTCGCCGCAATGATCGGCGATGAAATCGGTGACGCGCCGCAATTGCTCGCCTGTCAGCGACGAGCGCCGGCGCGGCTCACGGCGCTGGACCTGGAAGAGATCGATCAGCAGGGCGAGCACGAGCCCGTCGCCATAGAGGTCGTGCCGTCGCTCCGGCTCCGCGCATTCGGCTGCGATCATCCGCGCCAGCGCCATGATGCGCTCGTCGCTGAACATGATGCGGGGTTGCGCGAGGATGGCCCGGTCGAGCGGCTCGGCGAGCCGTTCCGCGATCTCCTGCGCGTCGAAATGCAGGTCGAGATGCTTCAGCCGCAGCCGCTCGTCGATGCGCGTCCAGACCGGCATCCCGGCCGGCATGTAGCTGATCGATGATCCCCCGGGTGCGCTCGCAATGCCGGGCCCGCCGGGCGAGAGCCGCGTCTCGAACGATCCGCCTTCCGTCTCGAGCACGATGAACAGCCGCGGATGCTGCGAGACATATTCGCCGCGCGCGCCCTTTTCGCAGCGCGCCTGCCAGAGATCGGCGATCACACCGTTGAAGGCGCGCCATTTCAGCGTGCCGATGACGCTGATGCCCTCCCGGACGGAATTCATGCGCGGCTGGAACGACATCGACTTCTTCCGTCGGGGGCGATGGAAAGGTGGCGAGAATGCAACACCGTGGCCGCATGATACGGGACAGAACAAAAACGTTCAATGCATAGCAGAAACGATCAATCCGGTTGTTGGTGTGAATGTTAGGGGGAATTGTCCCGAGATAAGCGTCGTTTTGAATTATTCTAAATACCGAATATTCGAATACGACATCACTCATTCTGGTAGAAGCGAATTATGCGCTATACTGATCGCATGAAGATTAGATTTATTCTTGGATCGGCCGCTTCGCTTCTGGCGATCGCTGGCCCGGCCTTCGCCCAGGCCCGGCAAGATCGGCAGGTCCAGGCTCAGCCGGCAACGGTGCAGCTCGACACGATCACGGTCGAAGGCCAGGCCGAGACCGCGACCGGTCCGGTCAACGGCTACGTGCCGCAGCGCACGGGGACGGGCTCGAAGACCAATACGCCGATCACGGCGATCCCGCAGGCCGTCTCGGTGATCGGCCGGCGGGAGCTCGAGGACCGCAACGTCCAGAAGGTCGACGAAGCCCTGCGCTACACCGCCGGCGTCACGGCCCAGCCCTTCGGCCCGGACCCGGATACCGACTGGGTCTTCATCCGCGGTTTCCAGGCGACGCAGACCGGCATGTATCTCGACGGGCTGTCGAACTATGCCTTCGGCTTCGGCGGCTTCCAGATCGACCCGTTCATGCTCGAGCGGGTGGAGGTGCTGAAGGGACCGGCCTCTGTCCTCTACGGCGGCGGCAATCCCGGCGGCATCGTCAACATGATCAGCAAGCGCCCGAACGGGAGGAATTTCGGCCTGGTCGAGACCGGCATCAACAATTTCGGCAACGCCTATACGAATATTGACATCGGGGTCAGCGACAAGCAGGGCATCTGGAGCACGCGCCTCACGGGGCGCATCTCCGGCGGCGACCAGTACACCGACGTCGCCAAGGATTTCCGCGGCTTCATCCTGCCGCAAATCACCTACAAGCCGAACGGGGCGACCAGCTTCACGGCCTATGGCTATTATTCGGCGCTCGACCAGATCCATGTCGGCGGCGGCTTCCTGCCCTATGTCGGCACGGTGGTGAACGCGCCCTTCGGCCGCATCCCGCGCAAGGCCTTTCTCGGCGAGCCGGATATCGACAGCCAGAAGCGCGTCCAGACCATGCTGGGCTGGGAGTTCAAGCACGAGTTCGACAATGGCTGGACCTTCAGCCAGAACGCCCGCTACGGCCATATGCGCGGCTCGCAGCTCGGCCCCTATGGCTACGGTTATTCCGGGCCGGACGCGCCGTTCGGGAACGGCTTCCAGCCGCTGGCGCCCGATTACCAGCTCTACCGCATCGGCTTCCAGGAGCGCACGCAGGTCAACACTTTCCTGCTCGACAACCGGCTGGAGCGGAGCTTCCGCACCGGGCCGGTCGAGCATTCGCTGCTGCTCGGCGCCGACTACAAATACTTCAACATCGACCAGACGCAGGCATCGGGCGGCGCCACGCCGATCAGCGTGACCAACCCGGTCTACGGCGCGCCGCAGGGCATGCCCTCGGTCTATCTGAACCAGGAACTGGACCACCACCAGTTCGGGCTCTACCTCCAGGATCAGCTCCGCTTCGGCGATGGCTGGCTCGTCACGCTGAACGGCCGCTACGACTACACCAAGAAAAAATCCGTCAGCGCGCCCGGCCTGCTGTTCTCGCCGAGCTACAGCAAGAACGAGGCGGCCTTCTCCGGCCGCGCCGGCCTGGCCTATGAGTTCGCCAACGGCTTGACGCCCTATGTCAGCGCCGCGACCTTCTTCAACCCGGTCTTCGATGCCGTGCCCAACCTGACGGGCGGTCCGGCGACGCCGTTCCAGCCGGAGAAGGGCCACCAATACGAGGCCGGGGTGAAGTACAAGCCGGGCTTCATGGACGCGCTGATCACGGCCTCGGTCTTCCGGCTGGTGAAGCAGAACGTCGTCACCCCGTCGCCGACGGCGCTCAACCCCTTCGCCTCGACCCAGCTCGGCGAGGTCACCTCGACCGGCTTCGAGCTCGAGGCCAAGGCCAATCTCGACGAGAACTGGAAGGTGCTGGCGAGCTTCACCGCCTTCGACCTCAAGACGACGAAGGACACCCGCGCTGCCTATATCGGCAAGACGCCCTTCATCGTGCCGGAGGTGACCGCCTCGGGCTGGCTCGACTACACCGTCACCGAGGGGCCGCTGAGGGGCCTCGGCCTCGGCGCCGGCCTGCGCTATGTCGGCAAGTCCTGGGCCGACAACGAGAACACGCTGAAGGTGCCGGCCGTGACGCTGGTCGATGCCGCGATCCGCTACAAGATCGACGACTGGTCCTTCGCGGTGAACGTCACCAATCTCCTCGACAAGGTCTATGTGAAGAGCTGCCAGGGTTATTCCGGCTGCGGCTATGGCGATGCCCGCACCGTCACGGTCTCCGCCAGCTACAAATGGTAGGTCGCGCGCGGCGAGAGCATCGGCCCGAAAAGTGGAATGCGGTTTTCGGAAAAAGCCGATGCAATGAACCAAATACCGCATGATGCGAGGCCGGGGCAAAAGCCGCGGCCTCTTCGCCGTTCCCGAACACTGGACCACGTATCGTCTTGCCGCCGACCCTATCCAGCGAACAGGCCATTCGAGCCGCCGGCATGACCCGGCGCGCGATGCTAGCTCTGCCCGCGCTGCTCGGCCTGGCATCGCCGGGACGGGGGCAGGCGCCGCTGCGTGTCGCGACGATCGACTGGGCGGTGCTGGAGACGTCGCTGGCGCTCGGCCGCCCGCCGGTGGCTGCGACCGAGCTCGTCCAGTTCCGCGAGGTCGCGGTCGAGCCGCCGGTGCCGGATGGCGTCGCCGATCTCGGCTTGCGCGGCACGGTCAATTACGAGGTGCTGCAGCTCGCCCGGCCGGAGCTGATCTACATCACTCATTTCTATGAATCCTCAGTGCCGCGCCTGCGCCTGATCGCGCCGGTGGAGAGCTTCACGCTCTATGCACCGCGCGTCGATCCATTCCCGGCGGCGGAGGCGATGATGCGCGCGATCGGCGAGCGCCTCGGCATCGCCGAACGGGCCGGGCGCTATATCGCCGAGACCCATGCCGAGCTCGATGCCTGCCGGCAGCGGCTCCAGGCGCTCGACGGCCTGCCGGTCATCCCGATCAATCTCGGCGATGCCCGCCATTTCCGCGTCTTCGGCGCCGACAGCATGTTCGGCGCGGTGCTGGCCCGGCTCGGCATCGCCAATGCCTGGACCGAGCCGACCAATTATTCCGCCATGGCGCCGGTGGGGCTGGAGGAACTCGCCCGCGTGCCCGAGGCCTGGATCGTGATGATCCCGCCCGTGCCGGCCGATGCCTCGCGCCTGCTCGGACGCAGCGCCTTCTGGAATGCCCTGCCGAATGTCCGGGCCGGGCGCGTCCTGACGCTGGGCTCGATCGACCCCTATGGCGGTCTGCCGGCGGCGCGTCGCTTCGCCCGCCTGCTGACGGCGGCCCTCGAACAGGCGGGAGCGGCGAAGCGTGATTAGGCCGCTCTTCCTGCATCGGCCCTTCGCGGCCGCGCTGGCGGCGCTCGCGCTCGTCGCACTGCCCTTCGCCGCCGTGCTCGCCACCCGCGCGCCGCTGCCGGGCGATCCGGCCATCGTCGCGCCGCTGGAGCAGATCCTGCTCTGGCACAGCTTGCTGCCGCGCTTCGTCACGGCGCTGCTTTGCGGCGCTGCGCTGGGCCTTGCCGGCCTGCTCCTGCAGCAGGTGCTGCGCAATCCCATCGCAGATCCCTCGACGCTCGGCCTCGCCGCGGGCGCCCAGCTCGCGCTCACCATGGCCACGGCCTTCGCGCCGGCGCTGATCGCCTTCTCGCGCGAGGCGACGGCCTTCGCGGGCGGGGCGGCCGCCGTAGCGCTCGTGCTGGCGCTGAGCTGGCGGCGCAAGCTCGACCCGGTCACCGTCATCCTCTCCGGCATGGTGGTTTCGCTGGTGGCGGCGGCGCTGGGTGCGGCCGTGGTGCTGGCCAAGGGCGATTATCTCTTTTCCCTCTTCATCTGGGGCGCGGGCTCGCTCAACCAGCAGAGCTGGGACGTGCCACTCGCGCTGGCTCCACGTCTCCTCCTCGGCTTTGCCGCTTCCTTCGCCCTGCTGCGGCCTCTGACCCTGCTCGCGCTCGACGATGCCAGCGCCCGCAGTCTCGGCGTCGCGCTGCTGGCGGCGCGGCTGGCCGTCCTCGTCGTCGCGGTCTGGCTCGCGGCGACGGTGGTCGCGCAAATCGGCATCATCGGTTTCGTCGGACTCGCCGCCCCGATCCTGGCGCGGGCGCTCGGGGCGCGGCGCCTGCGCGATCGCCTGATAGCGGCGCCATTGGCCGGCGCCGTCCTGGTCTCCTTCACCGACAGCGCCGTGCAGATACTCGGTTCGGCCACGGCCGATCTCGCCCCGACCGGTGCGGCAACAGCGCTGCTCGGCGGGCCGCTGCTGCTCTGGATGCTCGGGCGCATCCCGCCGACCGTGCCGCCGCAGATGACATCCGGCTGGCGCGAGTCGAGCCGCGTCCGCCGGCCCGTGCTGGCCGTGTCCACCCTCATGGCCGTGGCGGCCATCGTCACCCTCGGCGCGCTCGTGCTCGGGCGCGGTCCGGATGGCTGGAGCCTCGCGACAGGCCAGCTTTTCGCCGATCTGCTGCCGTTCCGGGGGCCGCGTATCGTCGCCGCGGGCTTCGCCGGAGCGATGCTGGCGGCGGCGGGAACGCTGATGCAGCGCCTCACCGCCAATCCGCTCGCCGGGCCGGACGTGCTCGGCGTCAGCGCGGGCGGCGGCGTCGGTCTGGCGCTGGTGCTGTTTCTGAGCAGCACCGTCACGCCATGGACGATGGCGCTCGGAGCCGGCGGCGGCTCGCTCGCCGTGCTCCTCGCCATGCTGCTGATCGCCGGCCGGGCCGGGACGGGGCCGGCGCGCCTGCTGCTGGCCGGCGTCGCACTCGGAGCGCTGTCGATGGCGGTCGTCTCGACGGTGCTCGCTCAGGGCGACATGCGCGGCTACCTGCTGCTGGTCTGGATGTCCGGCTCGACCAACCGGGTTGGCGCCGCCGAGGCCTGGATCGCGGTCGCGAGCTGCGTCGCCCTCTGCCTGCCGCTGTTCCTGTTCTCGCGCTGGCTCGACATCCTGCCGCTGGGGGAGGGGGTGAGCCTTGCGGTCGGCCTGCCGCGCCGCCTTGGAAGGCTGACGCTGGCGACCTTCGCCGCCTTGCTCACCGGCATCGCCTCGCTGCTGATCGGGCCCTTGAGCCTGATCGGCCTCGTCGCGCCGCATCTGGCGCGCCTCTCCGGCTTCGCCCAGGGCCGTCATCAGCTTGCCGCGGCGATGGCGCTGGGCGCAGGCGTCATGGTGCTGGCCGACTGGCTCTCGCGCGTCGTCATCTTCCCCTACCAGATCCCGGTCGGGCTCTTCGCCGCCCTGATCGGCGGCCCCTACCTGATCTGGCTGTTGAGCCGCGGAGCGGAAAGCCATGACTGAGACGATCCTTTTCACCGCATCGACCTCGATCGCGCTGCCCGATCCGCACGCGCTGCTGGATCGTCTCTGCGAGCGTCTCACGGAGCGCGGAACCGTGACGCGGGACGGACCCCGCGGCCGCTTCGAGAGCCGGATGGGCGCCGTCGAGATGGAGGCCGGGGCGCAGGCGCTGCACCTGCATGCCGCGTCGGATCAGCTGAATTACCTGTTCATCGCCCGCTCCCTGCTGGCCGAACACATCGCCGAATGCACTGAAGGGTCGGCACCCGCTTTCCTCTGGAGCGGCGATGGCTGCGACCTCATCGCGATTCCGTATTTCCATCAGGCGACCGTGCGTGCGAGCCGCCCGGTCACCCCACGCATGCGGCGCGTCACGCTCGCGGTCGCGGATGTCGGCCAGCTCGAGACGGGCGGCCTGCATGTCCGGGTGCTGATCCCGCCGCAGGGCAGGGCGCCCGTCTGGCCGTCGCTGGCGCCCGATGGCCGCGTGCTCTGGCCGAAGGGCGAGGACGAGCTGACGACGCGCGTCTACACCATCCGCAGCCTCGACCATGCCCGCGGCGAGGTCGATATCGATGTCGTGCTGCATGAGGACACGCCCGGCTCCGTCTGGGCGCGTACGGCCGGGCCGGGCGACACCGTCGGCCTGATGGGGCCGGGCGGCGGCGAGATCGTCCCGGCCGATTGCTACCTGCTCGGCGGCGACGAAACTGCGCTTCCGGTGATCGCGCGTTTCGCGGAAAGCCTGCCGGCTGGTGCGAAGGCGATCTTGCGTATCGAGGTCGCCGATGCGCGGGAGGAGCAACCGATCGCTTCCGCCGCCACGCTCGATCTGCGCTGGCTGCATCGCAACGGCGCCGAAGCGGGTTCGACCGATCTGCTCGAACGGGCCATCCGGGCGGTGGAATGGCCGCAAGGCGGGGCGCATTATGCCCTGATCGGCAGCGAGCAGGCCTCCGCCCGTGCGATCAGGACCTATCTGCGCAAGGAGCGCGGCATGGCCAGGGATCGCCACCTCGTCGCGGCGTATTGGCGCCGGGGGCACGCCGCGGTCGAGCGCGAGCGCGACTGAACCGGGTTCGACCGCCTACAGCATCGGACCGAATATCGTATTCAGTCCGATGCTGTAGCTCTTTGTTTTTGCATCGGCTTTTTTTCGAAAACCGCATGCCAGTTTTCGGGCCGATGCTCCAGAAGGAACGATGACGCACATGCTCGAGACAGCCTCTCCTTCCGCCGCGCTCCAGCCGGCCGTGCCGCAGCCGCTCTTTGCGCTGGACGCGGTGAGCTTCGCGATCCCCGGCCGCGTGCTGCTGGAGCCGCTGAGCCTGACCTTGTCCGGCCACCGCGTCGTCGGGCTCATCGGCCATAACGGCTCGGGCAAATCGACCCTGCTCAAGCTTCTGGCCCGCCAGCAGCCGGTGTCCGGCGGAACCATCCGCTTCGAGGGCAAGGCGCTGCCGGATTGGGGCGACCGCGCCTTCGCCCGCAAGGTCGCCTATCTGCCGCAGCAGACGCCGCCGGCCTCCGGCATGCTGGTGAAGGAGCTCGTCGCGCTCGGCCGCTATCCCTGGCATGGTGCGCTCGGCCGGTTCGGCGAGCGGGACCGCGAGAAGGTCAGGGAGGCGATGGCGCTGACCGATGTCGCGCGCTTCGCCGACCGGCTCGTCGACACCTTGTCGGGCGGCGAGCGCCAGCGCGTCTGGCTCGCCATGCTGGTGGCGCAGGATGCGGAATATCTCCTGCTTGACGAGCCGATCTCGGCGCTCGATGTCGCGCATCAGATTGAGGTGCTCGCGCTGGTGCGGCGCCTCTCGCAGGAGCGCAATATCGGCGTGGTCGTCGTGCTGCACGACGTCAACATGGCGGCGAACTATTGCGACGAGATCGTCGCCCTGCATTCGGGGCGCATGATCGCGCGCGGAGCGCCCGACGCGATCATGCGTCCCGCCGAGCTCGAGGCGATCTACGGCGTGCGGATGACCGTGCTGCAGCATCCGCAGACGGGCCGCCCGCTCGCCTTCGCGCCCTGAGAGCGCTGTCGGCGGGGTGAGCGCAGGACGATTTCAGATGGAAACACAAGTGTTTCCATCTGAAATCTGAATCCGTCTCTCATCAAAAAGTGAGAGCAGGATGCACGCTGTCATTCCGGACCAGGCGCGAGAGCTGCGCCGATCCGGAATCCATCATAGGGCGACGGCGCTCTGCGATGGATTCCGGGTCTCCGCTTTCGCGGCGCCCGGAATGACGGAGCGGTTTCGACCAAGGGCAGAGCCTCAGGCCGCCGTCTCGACTTCCTTGGTATCCTTGCCCTGTCCGCGCATCCGCCGGACGAGGCGGACCACGGCGACATAGAGCAACGGCACGAAGAAGACGCCGATGGCCGTGGCCGCGATCATGCCGCCCATCACGCCGATGCCGATCGCGTTCTGGCTGCCGGAGCCGGCGCCGGTCGCAACCGCGAGCGGCAGCACGCCGAGGATGAAGGCGAAGGAGGTCATCAGGATCGGACGCAGGCGCTGGCGCGCCGCTTCGAGCGTCGCCTCGACCAGCCCCTTGCCGGACGCCTCCTGCTCGATCGCGAACTCGACGATCAGGATGGCGTTCTTCGCCGCCAGCCCGATCGTGGTGAGCAGGCCGACCTTGAAGTAGACGTCGTTGCTCTGGCCGAACAGCGTCGCCGCCGCGAGCGCGCCGAAGATGCCGATCGGCACGCACAGCATCACCGCGAAGGGAATCGACCAGCTCTCATAGAGCGCGGCCAGGCACAGGAAGACGACGAGCATCGACAGCGCATAGAGCGCGACGGCCTGGCTGCCCGACAGCCGCTCCTGATAGGACAACCCCGTCCATTCATGCCCGAAGCCGGTCGGAAGCTGGCTCGCGATCCGGTCGATCTCGTCCATTGCCGCGCCCGAGCTGACGCCGGCCGCGGCCGCTCCCTGGATCTCGACCGCCGAGGCGCCGTTATAGCGTTCGAGGCGTGGCGAGCCGTAGCTCCATTGGCCGGAGGCGAAGGCCGAGAACGGCACCATGCCTCCCTCCTGGTTGCGGACATACCAGCGCCCGACATCCAGAGGCTGCATGCGGAAGGGCGCATCCGACTGGACATAGACCGATTTGACGCGGCCGCGGTCGATGAAGTCGTTGACATAGGCCGAACCCCAGGCTGCCGAGAGCGTCGTATTGACGTCCGCGAGCGACAGGGTCAGCGCGCTCGCCTTCTCCTGGTCGATGGTGACGGAGTATTGCGGCTGGTCCTCCTGCCCGTTCGGCCGGGTGCCGGTGAGCAGCTTGCTCTGCCCGGCGAGGCCGAGGAGCTGGTTGCGGACCTGCATCAGCCGCTCATGGCCGGCGCCGGCGACGTCCTGCAGGTAGAAATCGAAGCCCGACGTGTTGCCGAAGCCCTGCAGGGCGGGCGGTGCCAGCGCGAAGGCGAAGCCGTCCTTCAGCGTGCGGAACGCGCCCATCGCGCGGCCGGCGATGGCCTGCGCCGTCGCCTGCTTGCCGGGCCGCTGCTCGAAGGGCTTGAGCCGCACGAAGGCGAGGCCGACATTCTGCCCCTGGCCGCTGAAGCTGAAGCCGCCGACCGTCAGGACGCCCTCGACCAGATCCTTCTCCTTGGTCAGGTAGTGCTCGCGCACCTCGTCGAGCACCTTGAGCGTCCGGTCCTGCGTCGCTCCGACCGGAAGCTGCACGAGCGTGAACAGAACGCCCTGGTCTTCGTCGGGCAGGAAGGAGCTGGGCAGCCGCGCGAACAGATAGCCCATGCCGCCGCCGATCAGCAGGAAGACGAGCAGGAAGCGCATCGGGCGCTTGATCATCCCGCCGACACCGTTGCGGTAGCCATTGGTGGTGCGGTCGAAATTGCGGTTGAACCAGGCGAAGGGAGCCCATGTCTTGCTGTGCTCGCCGGGCGCCTTGAGGAGCGTGGCGCAGAGCGCCGGCGTCAGGATCATGGCGACGAGGACCGACAGGATCATGGCGGTGACGATCGTCACCGAGAACTGCCGGTAGATCACGCCGACCGACCCGCCGAAGAAGGCCATCGGCACGAACACCGCCGAGAGCACCGTGGCGATGCCGACGAGCGCGCCGGTGATCTCGCCCATCGAGCGGATCGTCGCTTCCTTGGGGCCGAGCTTTTCCTCGTGCATCACGCGCTCGACATTCTCGACCACGACGATCGCGTCGTCGACGAGCAGGCCGATCGCCAGCACCATGGCGAACATGGTGAGGGTGTTCACCGAATAGCCGGCGACGGCGAGCACGCCGAAGGTGCCGAGCAGGACGACCGGCACGGCGAGCATCGGGATCACCGTCGCGCGCAGGCTCTGCAGGAAGACGAACATCACCACGAAGACGAGCAGGATCGCCTCGAACAGCGTGTGCACCACCTTCTCGATGGAAAGCTGGACGAAGGGCGTGGTGTCGTAGGGATAGACGACCTCGACCCCCTCCGGCAGCGTCGGCGCCAGCCGCTCAATGGTGGCCTTGACCTTGGCCGCCGTGTCGAGCGCGTTCGCGCCGGTGGCGAGGCTGATCGCGAGGCCGGTCGTCGGCTTGCCGTTGTAGAAGCTGACCGTGTCGTAGCTCTTGGCGCCGAGCTCGACGCGCGCGACATCGTTGATCCGGACGATCGAGCCCGAGGTGCCGCTCTTGAGGATGATGTTCTCGAATTGCTGTGGCGTCTGCAGGCGGCTGAGCGCGGTCACGGTCGCGTTGAGCTGCTGGCCCTTGACCTGCGGCAGCCCGCCGAGCTGGCCGGCCGAGATCTGCACGTTCTGGGCCTGGATCGCGTTGATCACGTCGCCCGGCATCAGCGCGTATTTCTGCAGCTTGTCGGGGTCGAGCCAGATGCGCATTGCGTAGCCGGCGCCGAAGAGCTGGGTCGTGCCGACGCCTTCGACGCGCTTCAGCGTGTCGTTGAGCGTCGAGTCGACATAGTCGGCGAGGTCCGTGGTCGAGAGCCGCCCGTCGCTGGAGACGAAGGCTGCGACCATGAGGAAGCCGGTCGCGGCCTTGGCGACGGTGACGCCGGTGCTCTGCACGACCTGGGGCAACTGGCGCGTCACGAGCGCGAGCTTGTTCTGCACCTGCATCTGCGCCACGTCCGGATCGGCCGCGTTCGTGAAGGTCAGCGTGATCGTGGCGTTGCCGGTCGAGGTCGAGGTCGCCGTCATGTATTGCAGGTTGTCGACGCCGGTCATGCCTTGCTCGATGACCTTGGTCACCGAGTTCTCGACGGTCTGGGCGTCGGCGCCCGGATAATTGGCACTGATCTGCACGGTCGTCGGCGCGATCTGCGGATATTGCGAGACCGGCAGGGTCCGCAGGGCGAGCACGCCCGCCAGCATGATCACGATGGCGACGACCCAGGCGAAGATCGGCCTCTCGATGAAGAAGCGCGACATGGTCAGTTCTTGACCGTGCTGGGGCTGGCTTCCGCCCGCCGGTTGGCCGATTTGAGCTCACCCGTCGCTTCGTCGATGGAGACCTCGCTGACGGTCACGGTCTGGCCCGACCGGACGAGCTGGCCGCCCTCGACGATGAGCTGCTCGCCGTCCTTGACGCCGCTGTCCACCAGCCAGTTGTTGCCGATGTTGCGGCGGGTGGCCAGCACGCGCTCCTCGACCTTGCCGTCCGGCCCGACGAACTTGCCCGTCGCCTCGCCCTTGGTGTTGCGGCCCACGCCGCGCTGCGGCAGCAGGAAGCTGTTCTCGGCGACGCCTTCCTGGATCACGGCCCGCACGAACATGCCCGGCAGCAGGATGCGGTCGGGATTGGGGAACTCGGCGCGCACCGAGAACGTCCCGGTCGTCGGGTCGATATTGGCCTCGGCGAATTCGAGCTTGCCGGACTGGTTGTATTCGGTGCCGGTATCGAGCTTCAGCTTCACCGCCACGTTGAGGCCCGTGAAGCGCAGCTTCCCCGAAGCGATGTCGTCGCGGAAGCGCAGCAGGTTGGTGCTCGACTGCGTAACGTCGACATTGATCGGCTCGAGCTTCCGGATCGTCGTCAATGCGGTGGCCTGGTTTGCGGTGACGAGCGCGCCGGGCGTCAGCGCCGACTTGTCGATGCGTCCGTCGATCGGCGCCGTGACCTTCGTGTAGGCGAGATTGATCCGGGCGGTCTCCACATTCGCCTTGGCGGAGGCGACATCGGCCTGGGCCTGCGCCAGCGTGGCGTTGGCGTCGTCCATGTCCTGGCGGCTGCCGGCGTTGCGCTGGAACAGCTCCTGATAGCGGTTGGCCCGGATCTGGGCGTTGGCGACGGCCGCTTCCGCCTTCTGCTGGGCCGCGACCGCGCTGTCGAGGGTGGCCTGGTAGGGCGCGGGGTCGATCTCGTAGAGGACGTCCCCGGTCTTGACCTCGCTGCCCTCCTTGAAGAGGCGCGATTTGATGATGCCGTTGACCTGCGGCCTGACCTCGGCGACGAGATTGGCCGAGACGCGTCCAGGCAGTTCCGCGGTGATCGCGACCGGCTGCGGATGCAGCACGACGACGCTGACCTGGACCTGAGGCTGCACCGGAGGCGCCGCCTTTTCCTGGTTGCAGCCGGCCAGGGCCGTGGCGCACAGCAGAAGACCGGGCAGGGCGAAACGCGACGGGGAGCGGGCGCGCTGGGCCGACATGGACAGTCCTTCTTGCAGGCGGTCGATAACGTTCAATTCCCGATTGCGCCTATCGCGTCAATAAGGCGGAATACGGGTGAGACGATACGACCCGCCCCTAGCGGCGAGGCCAGCGCCTCTCGCAAAGCGAGCCTGGAGCGCGACAGAACGCGCACGGTGCCGCTGGCGCAAGGGCCCCGAGGCAAGCCGATCGTGGTGGATCGACTCGCTCCGGCATCGGAACCATCGCCCGGACTGGGCCGTTCCTTCCTCGCAATCATTGCTCTGATGTCGAGGCTGGAGACATGGCGCCGCGCGCAATCTGGAAGGGCGTCTTCAAAGTCGCCGAAATCACCTGCCCGGTGGCGCTCTACACGGCGGCCTCGACCAGTGAGCGCATCTCCTTCCATATGTTGAACCGCAAGACCGGGAACAGGGTCCACCGCCAGTTCGTCGACGAGGTCTCGGGAAAGCCGGTCGAGAAGGAAGACCAGGTCAAGGGCTATGACCGCGGCGACGGCGACTACATCGTCCTGGAGCCGGAGGAGATCGCCGAGGCCATTCCCGACAGCGACAAGGTTCTCGACGTCGCGACCTTCCTGCCTTGCGGCGAGATCGACGATTTGTACCTCGATCGGCCCTATTACGTGACGCCGAGCACGCCGGTCGCCGCCGAAGCCTTCGGCCTGATCCGCGACGCCATGGCGCGCCGGGATGCGGCCGCCCTGGCGCGCACCGTGATCTTCCGGCGCATGCGATCGATTCTCATCCGCCCGCATGAGGCCGGCATGGTCGCGACGACCCTTCATTTCGACTATGAGGTCCGGCCGGCGCAGAGCGCCTTCGACGACATTCCGAAGCTGAAGATCGAGGGCGAGATGCTGGAACTCGCCGAGCACATCATCCGCACCAAGGCAGGCCGCTTCGACCCCAAGGCCTTCGACGATCGCTACGAAAGCGCGCTGGCCGAGCTGGTCAAGGCGAAGATCGAGGGGCGCAAGCTCAAGCCGGCGAAGCGCCCCGAGCCTGCGAAGGTCGTCAACCTGCTCGACGCCCTCCGGCAGAGCGCCAAGGCCGGCCAGACATCCGGCGTCAAATCGACCGCGAAACGCAAACCCGCCAAAGCCGAGCCGCGGCGCAAGGCAAGCTGATCACTTCCGCGGTTCGAGGCTTCGCTTGAGCGCATCCATGATGCTGACGACGTTGCCCTCGCTGGCCACCGGCGCGGCTTTCCGGGCCGGCTTGCGGCCCTTCTGCTTGGCCTTGATGATGCTCAACAATTCGTCCTGGACAGGATCCTGCACCAGATCGGGCGACCAGTCCCTGGTGCGCGACGTAATCAGCTTTTCCATGAGCGCGCGCATGTCGGGCTCGGGCTTGGCTGTCTTCACATCGGCGAAATAGTCCTTCTCGTCGCGGACCTCGTCGCCATAGCGCAGCGTCCACAGCACGATGCCTTTGTCGCGCGGCTCCAGCAGCACAGCCCGCTCGCGCCGATAGAGCACGACGCGGGAAATGCCGACGGTCTTCGTCGACTTCATCGCCTCGCGGATGACAGAGAAGGCCTCGTCGCCGATCTTGCCGTCGGGCACGAGGTAATGCGGCGTGTCGTACCAGATCCAGCCGACGGAAGAGCGCGGCGCGAAAACCTCGATATCGATGGTGCGCGTGCTCTCCAGCGCGACGGCGTCGAGCTCGTCATCCTCCAGCATGACATAGTCGTCATCGCCCTTGGGATAGCCCTTGACCTCGTCGTCCTCGGCGACCGGCTTGCCGGTGACGGCGTCGACGAAGCGGCTCTGGATGCGATGCCCGGTCTTGCGGTTGAGCGTGTGAAAGCGGACCTTCTCGCTCTCCGAATGCGCCGGCATCATCGCGACCGGGCAGGTCACGAGCGAGAGCTTGAGATAGCCTTTCCAGAATGTCCGCTGGGCCATGTTTGCTCACTCCAGTCCGACGCGAAACGCATCGTCTCCCGATCCGTTCCGCCCGGCATCAGGAGCGACCGAGCTTCCTGATCGCCTCGGCGAGAGGCCGCTCGGATTCGTCGTAATCGTCCCAGGCCTTGCTCGTGGTCAGGAGCTTCGGAACCGTGCGGATCGTGTAGCGGGCGGGGTCGAGCCCCGCCTTCACTTGCGCCCAGGTCAGCGGCATCGAGACATGGGCGCCGGGCCTTGCGCGCGGCGAGAGCGGCGCCACCGCCGTCGCCATGCGATCGTTGCGGAGATAATCGAGGAAGATCCGCCCCTTGCGCAGGCGCTTGGCCATGTTGACGACATAGCGCTCGGGCTCATCGGCAGCGATCGCCGCGCAGAGGCGGCGGGCGAAGTCCTTGGCGGCCGGCCAGTCCAGGCCGCCGCGACCGGGCTTCGCCAGCGGTGTCACGACATGGAGGCCCTTGCCGCCGGTGGTCTTGCAGAAGCTGACGAGGCCGAGCGCTTCGAGCCGTTCCTTCATGGTCCTGGCCGCCGCGATCACCGCATCGAAGGAAACGCCCGGCCCCGGGTCGAGATCGAAGACCAGCCGCCCCGGCACCTCCGGCTCGCCCGGCCGGCAATTCCAGGGATGCAGTTCGATTCCGCCGATCTGGGCGGTCGCGATCAGGGCCTCGATCCGGTCGATCTGGAGATAGGATTTCTTGTCTCCGAAGATCTTCACCAGCTCGAACAGGTTCGATGTGCCGAGGCCCGCATGGCGCTGGAAGAACACCTCGCCCTCGATCCCGTCGGGCGCCCGCAGCAGCGAGCACGGCCGGCCCTGGATATGCGGCAGCAGCCAGGTGCCGACGGCCTCGAAATAACGGGCGAGGTCGAGCTTCGTGACGGGCCTGCCGTCCTCGGCATCCGGCCAGAGCGGCTTGTCGGGCTTGGACAGCGGCACGCCGAGAATATCGACCCGCCCGCCGCGTCCCGATACGGGCTTTGGCGGCGCGGTTTCCGTGGGCGGCGCCGGCAATTCGGTCTCGACCTCCGCCGCCGGCTTGTCCTCGCGCAGCCCCTTGAAGGCGGCTTGCCGGACCATGCCGTCGCCGGTCCAGCCCGCGAATTCGATCTCGGCGACGAGGACCGGCTCGACCCAATGCACACCCGGAGCCCGTCGCGGTGCGCCCTTGCCGGTGAAGGGCGAGGCCTTGGCTGCGTGCTCCTTCAGCCGCGGCAGCAGCGCGTCGACCTTGGCCGCGCCATAGCCGGTGCCAACCCGGCCGATATAGATGAAATGCGGACCGCGATGGATGCCGACGAGCAGCGAGCGGAATTGGCCTGCCGTCGTCGCCCAGCCGCCGATGACGACCTCGTGGCCGGCCCGGCATTTCGCCTTGGCCCAGCTGTCGCTACGGCCGGAGACATAAGGCGCGTCGCTCCGCTTCGAGACGATGCCCTCCAGTGAAAGCCGGCAGGCTGATTTCAGCACCGCCTCGCCGCCGGTCTCGAAATGCTCGACATAGCGAAGTGTGACGCCATCGGCGCCCTCGCGCAGGAGCGCCTGCAGCCGCTGCTTGCGGGTGAGAAGCGGCTGCTCGCGCCAATCCTCGCCGTCGAGGAAAAGCAGGTCGAAGGCGAAGAAGACGAGGTTCTCGGTCTTCTCCTCGGAGAGGGCTGCCTGGAGCGCAGCAAAATCCGGCGCCCCATGGTCGTCCAGCGCGACGATCTCGCCATCGATGATGCAATCCGGCAGGTCTTTGAAGGCTTGGGCGACCGCGCCGAACTTCTTCGTCCAGTCGAGGCCCTTGCGCGTCTTCAGCGTGGCCTTGCCCCCGGTGACGCGCGCCTGGATGCGATAGCCGTCGAACTTGATCTCATGGATCCAGCCGCTCCCCGCCGGCGGCCGCTCGACGCTCTGGCAGAGCTGCGGCGGAACGAAATCGGGCAGGGCGGCCGGAGCGGTGCGCCCCGCTTTTGGAGTTCGGCTGGCCGGCTCGGTCCGTGCCGGCTTGCCCGCGCGCGCATCCGCCGCCGATCCCTCGGTGCTGTCCCAGACGGCGCCCGCATCGATGGCCTGTTCGGCCAGCAGGAAAGGTTTGGGCGAGCGTCCACGCCCGGCCGCGATGGCATCCATCGTCCGGCCCGAGGCCACCGAGGTCTCGGCCTTCAGGACGGCGTCGCCGCCGGAGTCGACCGCATGTGCGTCGCGGTGCTTGATCAGCAACCAGTTGGTACGCTTGCCGCCATCGCGGTCATGCTTCATCCGCACCAGAACGAAGCTGCCCTTCAGCCGCTTGCCGTCGAGCGTGAATTTGAGATCGCCCTTTTCGAGCTGGCGCTGCGGGCTCAGCTTGCCTTCCGGCTCCCAGTAGCCGCGATCCCAGAGCTGGACCGTGCCGCCGCCATATTGCCCTTTCGGGATCGTCCCCTCGAAATCGCCATAGGCGAGCGGGTGATCCTCGACCTCGACGGCGAGGCGCTTGTCGGCAGGGTCGAGCGACGGGCCCCGGGTCACCGCCCAGGACTTGAACACCCCGTCCAGCTCCAGCCGGAGATCGTAATGGAGCCGCGTCGCGTCGTGCTTCTGGATGACGAAGCGCAGGCGGTTGGAGGGAGCCACCGCGCTCGCATCGCTCGGCTCCTTCGTCTTCCGGAAATCGCGCTTGGCGCGATAGGCTTGCAGCTTTCCGGCCAAGGCTTCGCCCTCGTCTTTCGGATGTGCCTCAGATGATCGGGTGGCCGCCGGTCACGGCGATGGTCGCGCCCGAGACGTAGCTGGAGAGCGGATCGGCCAGCATGACATAGGCCGTCGCGAGTTCGGCCGGCTGGCCGGGGCGCTGCATCGGCACCTGCTTGCCGAATTGGCTCACGCTCTCCGCCGGCAGCGTCGAGGGGATGAGCGGCGTCCAGATCGGCCCCGGCGCCACCGCATTGGCGCGGATGCCCTTCCCGGCGAGCATTTGCGCCAGGCCTCCGGTGAAATTCTGGATGGCGCCCTTGGTCGCCGCATAGGCGAGCAGGCTCGGATTCGGCTTGTCCGCATTCACCGAGGCCGTGTTGATGATCGAGGAGCCCGGCCTCATGTGAGGCACGGCCGCCTTGGTCAGGTAGAACATCGCGTGGATGTTCACGGCGAAGGTGAGCTGCCACTCCTCGTCGGAAATCTCCTCGATCGCATCGAAGCTCGCCTGATGCGCGGCGTTGTTGACGAGGATGTCGAGCCCGTCGAACTCATCTGCCGCCCGCTCGACGATGGCCCGGCAATGGGCGGGGTGCTGGATATCTCCGGGCATCAGCACCGCCTTCTGCCCGGCCTCCTCGATCCAGCGGGCGGTCTCGGCCGCATCATCGTCCTCGCTGAGATAGGAGATCAGGAGATCGGCTCCTTCCCGCGCGAAGGCGATGGCGACGGCCCGGCCGATGCCGCTGTCGCCGCCGGTGATGATGGCCCGCTTGCCCTTCAGCCGTCCGGAGCCGACATAGCTCGACTCGCCATGGTCGGGCCGCGGCGTCATCGCGTCGGTTCGGCCCGGCATCGGTTGCTTCTGCTCTGGAAAGGGCGGTTCGAAACGGACGGTCATCACGGCTCTCCTGCTTGGCGGAGCCCGGCTCGGCCTCCGCGCCTGGGCGGTCAGTGCTTGGAAGCGTGTTCCTTCTTCCCCTTGCGCTTGGTCGAGGCCATCTTTTCCAGCTCGGCCTCGCTCATCGATGCCTCCATCGATTTCGATGCGCCCTTGAGCCCGCTCTTCTTCATGGCGCCGCGCTTGGCCGCCAAAGCGGCGCCGGCGGCTTTCTGCTGCGCAGCCGATTTTGCAGGCATGATCTCCTCCTTCACAGGGGCGTCGATTGCCATTCCGACTGGTCAAAGCGCCCGAATTGGCGAATCACATCCGGATATGGCTGATGTGAAGACGAACACGCCGGGGGGCAGCAGGTTCCCGCTGCACTCGACTCTGGCGCACACCCTGCGCCGTGCTGTTCGCCATGGGGAAGTTCGAGGAGTTCGAGCGGGCGGGGCGGTGAGCCATAGCCCCGAACCCGGGATCCGCCGGGCAATCGCCTCTCCGTCATGGAGCGCTATGAAGAGGGCGTCGAACTCGTCCAGCGTGCGAATGCATGCGAATGCTGCCGTCTTGCAATGGCATATGGCGTCCCGATTCTGGAATAGTATCGCAAGTGTGATTACGAGGATGATTTTAAGATTTATTTAAATACAAGCATCGATGAGAAGCACTATTTCGTGCACTTTATGCTTACGCACGTCCGTGGACATCTCGGATTTAGAGTCAGGGAAGAGACGAATATCCCAATTATGTGCCATTTGAGGTCAAGTACGCCATTGAGCTCTATGCCGATTGGCGCGGACGCAAGTTCCAGGAAGATTAGATCGCCCATATCGTGGAGGGCCTGGACAAGGCCGGGTTCGCGCTGACCGATACTCGTACCGATCCTTGAAAGAGCCGGAAAGCCGCGAATCTTTCCGTGCCCGACGCACGGCTTAAAATAGACATCCCGTCAAGAGGAGTCGGGAGCAGATACTGTCGCTGCTCTGGTCAGACGTCCGAAATGTGTTCCGCTCCGGCAGAGGTCGCGGTGTGACTACTGCGATCAGGGGGACGAACATGCTCGATTACGGCATCAAGGGTAAGACGGCTCTAATCGCCGGTAGCGAGAAGAATTTGCGAGCCGGGTGCTCTGCGCTGGCTATTGCCTGTGCCGTCTGGTCGATCGCACCAGCGCAGGCGCAAGGCGTCTCCAATGAGCAATTGTTCAGGCTCGTCACCGACCTTCAGGCCAAGCAGAGGTCGCTTGAAATCAAGCTGAAGGCCGCCGATGCCGAAATCTCGCGGCTGAAGGGTTCGTCTGGCAGTAGAGGTGCTCCTCAGCCGCGGCACCTCGTCACGAAAGGCGACGGCGTTATGCCGGGCGCCCAGCGCGGAACCGGCCCCCAGGCCGTCAGCGCCACCAATGTCCGGCTCGAAGCGGGCGGCGGCTACAACGGCCGTTCCGGATTTGGCGAGATCAGTGGCCTGCTCGCATTGCCGCTTGGCTCCGCCTTCGGGTTTCAGGTCGACGCCATAGGCGGCATGGCCTCCAACACAGCCCTGGGCGGCGCTGCGGCGCATCTGTTCTGGCGCGACCCTGGGGTCGGCGCGCTTGGGCTTTACGGCAGCTATCTGTATGGCACCGGGAGCTGGGGAGCGAATATCTCCGGCGCTGGCAATACCGGCATGTACAACGCCAAGGGCGGCGTCGAAGGCCAGCTCTATTTCGGCCGCTTCACTCTGGAGGGCCTCGCGGGCGTCGAGTGGAACAATTATAGCGGCGTCGGCAATAGCTTCCTGGTGGCCAGCAACGACAAAACCAGATTCTTCGATGATGTGCGCCTTGCCTGGTACGTGACCGATAACCTCAAATTGAACATCGGCCACCGCTACACCAGCGGCCGCAACCAGCTCGTGGGCGGCGCGGAGTATCTCACCAATTTCGGCAATACCGCCGCCTCGCTGTTCGCAGACGCCGCCTATGGCAAGAAGTCGGATGGCGGCTTCGGCCGTTCCTCCGGAAACGAGTTCAGCTTCCTAGCGGGCTTGCGCGTCTATTTCGGCTCCAGTGGCACCAACGACGTGTCGCCGTGGCTCGGCGAGAAGACCCTCATCCGGCGCGATCGCGAAGACTATATGCCGACCTATATCGGCCGCGATGCGGGCGACCTGCCGAAGGCGCGTCAGAACACGGCAGCTGGCCTGCCTGGCGCGCCCGGTGCTCCCGGTGCTCCCGGTGCGCCCGGTGCTGCTGGTGCTGCTGGTGCTCCCGGTGCTCCTGGCCCTGCCGGCCCTTCCGGCCCTGTCGGCCCTTCCGGCCCTGAAGGCCCTTCCGGCCCTGCCGGCGCGGACGGCGCAGAAGGCCCTCAGGGCCCTGCCGGCCCTCAGGGCCCTCCCGGCCCCCAGGGCCCTGCCGGCCCTCCCGGCGTTGCCCCCCCGTGAAATCTCGAGGGGGCGGAGCTCGGCAACGACGTCCCCCGATGGCTCAGTTCGTCTCTTGGCCAACGCGTCAAACCCCGCTGACTATCGTGCTTCAGGGCTCCGCCGGCATTAGCTGGCGGAGCCATTTGCCCGCCCGCATTAATTCGGTGAGAGCAAGTGTTCGAGATCGAAGCAGAGCTGTGGGGGGAGTTGCCGCCGGCGGCGCAAGAGCGTGAGATCTATCGGGCTGCTCAGGAATATCACGCATGGCTGCGCTCGCTCCCCCTGGGACAGCGCTGGGCAGAGCGGATACGGACCGAATTGAAAGTCGCTCGAGCATACAGAGCCGCGCTTCGCGAAGTTCAGATCGAACCTTTCCATAAGGGGCTTAAGCGTTCTCAAACGCGCCTCTTGAAGCTGCGGATTGAGCGCGCGACCGGTATTGTGCCGGGCCAGGCCTAACTGAAGTCCAGGACGGTCACAGGTCTGCGATAGTCGGAAGCGAGGCTTCATCTTCGTGATTAATTGTCGACGATTACAGCCATAGTTCCTCTTGCAACATCGAGCACCCAGCCGACAGAAGCGAGGCTGGACCCCTTTTCTTTTTACCCGTCTCATCGGAGGGCAGCACGATGCCTTCCGCGTGCAGGGCCGGGAAGGCGGCCGAGACGAACCCGGAACGGGGTAGCACCCAGCCGCTCAACGAATCCTTTCGGGACATGGAATTGGAATACCCAGCCCGAAGGCCGGCGCCAGAGGTGCCCCATGGCGTGTCGAAACCTGTGTCGCGGACAGGTTTGGCCGAGGGTTATTTCTCAATGAGATCAATAAGATAGAGGTGGCGGAGACGGAGGGATTCGAACCCTCGATACCCTTGTGGGGTATGCTCATTTAGCAAACGAGTGCCTTCAGCCTCTCGGCCACGTCTCCAGCGCAAGGCTCTATGCCCGATCGTGACGCCGTTTGACAAGCCTCGCCGGCCACTTTGCACCAAGGATAATTCTCCGGGTCGACAGGGGCGGGCGGTCGCTCCCTTCACACGGGAGGGGATATGGCTGCGCAGGAGGAACTGGAGCACTCCCTTGGTAAGGGAGAGGTCGAGCCGAGCGATCTCCCGGAAAGGCCGGTATGCATCGGCTCGCCTTGCTCTCTGGGGCCCAGCTCACTAGATTGGGCGCGTCCGTTGGGGTGCCGAGAGGCTGAGAGGCGTGGCTCACGCCAACCCATCGTACCTGATCCGGGTAATGCCGGCGAAGGGAACGGTCCTCGGCTCGCAGTTCTCTGCATCGCGCCTCCGGCCGTTGCCTTCCCGGGAGCATGGGAAGCGCATGGCACAGTTGCCGCATCGGCCAAGCCAGACCACCGTCGCGATCGTCGGCGCCGGCGTCGTCGGCCTCGCCTGCGCCGTCGAGTTGCTCGACAGGGGCGCGGCCGTCGTCATCCATGAGCGCGGTCCGCGCATCGGCGCCGAGGCCTGCTCCTGGTATGCCGGCGGCATGCTGGCGCCCTGGTGCGAGGGCGAGAGCGCCGAGGAGCCGGTGGTGCGGCTTGGGCAGGAGGCGGCCGGCTGGTGGGAGCGGCATACGGGTGAGGTCGTGCGACAGGGCACGCTCGTCGTCGCGCCGAGCCGGGACCGGTCGGAGCTGCGCCGCTTCGGCCAGCGCACCAGCCATTTCGAGGAGATCGACGGCGAGGTGATCGCGCGGCTGGAGCCCGATCTCGTCGGGCGCTTCGGGCGCGGGCTGTTCTTCGCGGCGGAGGCGCATCTCGATCCGCGCCGGGCGATCAAGGCCCTGGGTGACAAGGTTCTCGCGCAAGGCGGGACGATCCATTTCGAGAGCCCGGTCGAGCCGGCCGAGCCCGACGCCGATATCGTGCTCGATTGCCGCGGGCTTGCGGCCCGCGACGTCCTGCCCGATCTGCGCGGCGTCAAGGGCGAGATGCTGATCCTGAAGAGCGACGAGATAGCGCTGTCGCGTCCGGTCCGGCTGCTGCACCCACGCATTCCGCTCTACATCGTGCCGCGCGCCGAGGGGCATTTCATGGTCGGCGCGACCATGATCGAGAGCGGCGCGCGCCGGCGCATCTCCGCCCGGTCCATGCTCGAGCTGCTCGGCGCGGCCTATGCGCTGCATCCGGCCTTCGGCGAGGCTGAGATCGTCGAGATCGGCACCGATGCCCGCCCGGCCTTTCCCGACAACCTGCCGCGGCTGACGCGCCGGGGCCGGGTGATCCATGTCAACGGGCTCTACCGCCACGGCTTCCTGCTCAGCCCCGCCATGGCGCGGATGGCGGCCGATGCCGTATTGAACCCGCAATCCCGACCGGAGATGCTGCATGACCTTGCTGCTTAACGGCGCGCCCCAGGACATCGCGGGCAAGACGCTGGCCGAGGCGCTGGCCGAGCTCGGCTATGCCGGCCGGATCGTCGCCACCGCTGTGAACGGCGAATTCGTCCCGGCCCGCAAGCGCGCCGAGACCGCGCTCAACGATGGCGACCGCATCGAGGTCGTCGCGCCGATGCAGGGAGGTTGAGATGGCGTCCTTCTACGGCTTCGAGCCGCAAAATCCGCTCTTCCTCGGGACGGCGCAATATCCGTCGCCCGCCATCCTGGCCGAGGCGGTCAGGCGTTCGGGCGCCGAGGTGGTCACCGTCTCGCTGCGCCGGGAATCGGCCGGCGGCGGGGCAGGGCAGGCGTTCTGGACGCTGATCCGCGAACTCGGCGTCAAGGTGCTGCCCAACACCGCCGGCTGCCACTCGGTGAAGGAGGCCGTGACGACGGCCCAGATGGCGCGCGAGGTCTTCGGTACGGACTGGATCAAGCTCGAGGTCATCGGCGAGGACGATACGCTCCAGCCGGACGTGATCGCCCTGGTCGAGGCGGCCCGCATCCTTTCCGATGACGGCTTCAAGGTCTTTCCCTACACGACCGAGGACATCGTCGTCGGCGGACGCCTGCTCGATGCCGGCTGCGAGGTGCTGATGCCCTGGGGCGCGCCGATCGGCTCCGGCCGGGGCCTCAACAACCCCTATGGCTTGCGCACCATGCGCCAGCATTTCCCGGACATCCCGCTCGTCGTCGATGCCGGCATCGGCCTGCCGTCCCACGCCGCTCAGGCGATCGAGATGGGCTATGACGGCATCCTGCTCAACACCGCCGTCGCCAAGGCCGGCGATCCCGCCGCGATGGCGGAAGCCTTCGCGCTGGCCATCCGTGCCGGCCGGCTCGCCTTCGGCGCGCAACCGATCGAGGCGCGCGACATGGCCGCTCCCTCCACGCCCGTCATGGGCAAAGCCTTCCTGGCCTGAAAGACGTATTCCGCATGAAGCTCGATCCATTCTACCCGATCTTCGACAGCGCCGACTGGATCGCGCGGATGCTGCCGCTCGGCATGAAGCTGGTGCAGCTGCGCGTGAAGGACCGGCCGGAGCCGGAGGTCGCCCGCGAGATCGCTCGCGCGAAGCGGCTCTGCGCCGAGGCCGGCTGCGTGCTCGTCGTCAACGATTACTGGAAGCTCGCGATCGGGGAAGGTTGCGACTGGCTGCATCTTGGACAGGAAGACCTCGACACCGCCGATCTCGGCGCGATCCGGAAAGCCGGCCTGAAGCTCGGCGTCAGCAGCCATGACGAGGCGGAACTCGAGCGTGCGCTGGATATGCAGCCGGACTATGTCGCGCTCGGGCCGGTCTATCCGACGATCCTGAAGCAGATGCGTTTCGGCCCGCAGGGGCTGGAGCGTCTTGGCGAATGGAAGCGCCGCATCGGCGCCCTGCCATTGGTCGGCATTGGCGGCATCTCGCTGGAGCGGGCCCCGGGCGTCTTCGAGGCTGGCGCCGACATCGTCGCGGCGGTGACGGACATCACGCTCAATGCCGATCCCGAGGCGCGGCTGAAGGCGTGGGTCGCGGCGACGCGCGGGCGCCTTTCTCCCGCTTCCTGAACGCCGTCATCCCGGATCAGCGCAGCTTCGCCCGGGATGACAACCAGCGATGTCGCTGGTGAAAGGAGAGCCTCAGCTCTCGGCGTCCGCCGACATCGCATGCCCGTCGACATGGCCGAGGCTGCGCTCGGGGTCGAGCCGGTCGCGGACGCGCTGCTTCAGCACCTTGGAATCGGGGAAGCCGCCATCGGTCTTGCGGTCCCAGATCAGCTCGCCATCATAGGTGATCTGGAAGATGCCGCCGGTGCGCGGGATCAGCGCGACCTCGCCGAGATCCTGCCCGAAGGTCGAGAGCAGCTCCTGGCCGAGCCAGGCCGAGCGCAGCATCCAGTTGCACATCGAGCAATAGGTGATGGCGATGCGGGGAGCGGGCTTGGTTTCGGTCATGGCGGAGCACCGTGGCGGGGAATGTCGCCCCCGACATCCCGCTTCCGCTGCCGCGATGCAAGCCCGAAAGCGGCATGGCGGCTGCGCTCGGAGCCGGAGCCGATCAGCCCGCGACCGTGCTCAGGCTGCGCGAGGGATAGCGCAGGGTCACGTCGAAGGGGTTGAGCTTGGCGCCGAGCTCGTCGGCCTCGCCCCGCAGGATGGCGACGACGCTGGGCAGCCGGTCCTCGCGCAGCCGCTCGGCCAGTGTGCCGACGCTCAGCGCCGCGACGACGCGCCGCTGCGCGTCGAAGACCGGCACGGCGACGCCGGCCATGCCGGGGATGAGGCCGGTGTTGAGATTGACCCAGCCTTGCGCCCTGGCCGCCTCGATCGCGCAGCGCAGCGCCGGCTCGTCGATGAAGCCGCGGTCGAGCAGGCGGGGCATGTTGAAGCGGATCACCGCTTCGCGCTCGGCGTCCGGCAGATGCGCCAGCATGGCGAGGCTGCCCTGGCCGATGCCGAGCGGGACCTTGCCGCCGATGTCGCCGGTGAAGGAGCGGATCGGGAAGGGGCCCTCGATCCGGTCGAGGCAGACCGCGTCATAGCCGTTGCGGACCAGCAGGAAGATCGTGTCACCGAGCGTGGCCGAGAGCCTGAGCAGGGTCGGGCGGGCAAGTTCGCGCAAGCCGCCGGCCTGCCCGGCGCGGGCCGCCAGCACGAAGAAGTCGAGTGCCAGCCGGTAGCGCTTGCCGCCGCTGGCCTGCTCGACGAAGCCCTCCGCCATCAGGTCGCGCAGCGCCCGATGGGCCGTCGGCTGCCCGCAGCGGGCGGCATCCGCGATGTCCTTCAGCCGCATGCCGCCGCTCTCGCCATCGGCGAGGACGCGCAGCAAGCCGAGCGCGCGGCGCAGCGACGAAAGCGGTTCGGGCGAGGCTTCCACAATCGAAATCCAGATGCCTAGGTCGGGATCAAAATTCCATATAACGGAATTTAGTCAATAAAAATTCTCTAATGCGGAATTCAAGATTGACGAAATTGTGTCGGCCTCGCTTTCGTAGCGGCATCGCAGTCCGGCTTTCCGGCTAAGGGAAAGCCCACCGATCGAGGTGCCGATGGGCTTTCTGACGCTGCAATCGTTGAGCAAGGTCTTCGGCGACTTCACCGCCGTCCGCGATGTCGACCTCAGCGTCGCCCAGGGCGAATTCGTCTCGCTGCTCGGCCCTTCCGGCTGCGGCAAGACCACGACGCTGCAGATGATCGCCGGCCTCGTCGAGCCGACCAAGGGCACGATCACCCTCGACGGACGCGACATCACCCGCGAGAAGCCGAGCCGCCGCGGCCTCGGCATCGTCTTTCAGAGCTATGCGCTCTTTCCGCATATGACGGTGGCCGAGAACGTCGCCTTCGGCCTCGAGATGCGCAAGGTCGCGAGGCCTGAGCGCGACCGGCGCGTCAGCGAGATGCTCGGCCTCGTCCATCTCGCCTCTTTTGCCGAGCGCTATCCGCGCCAGCTTTCGGGCGGCCAGCGCCAGCGCGTCGCCATTGCCCGCGCCCTCGTCATCCAGCCGCCCGTGCTGCTGCTCGACGAGCCGCTCTCGAACCTCGACGCCAAGCTGCGCGAGGAGATGCAGTTCGAATTGCGCCGCATCCAGCGCAGCGTCGGCACCACCACCATCATGGTCACGCATGACCAGGCCGAGGCGCTCTCGATCAGCGACCGTGTCGTCGTGATGGAGCAGGGCCGCATGACCCAGATCGATGCGCCCTATCGCCTCTATGAGCGCCCGGCGACGGCCTTCATCTCCTCCTTCGTCGGCAAGATGAACCGCATCGAGGCGGTCTGGCGCGGCGGACGGGCCGAGGCCGCGGGGCTTGGCCTTCCATCCGAGGCGGCGAGCCTGCCGGACGGGGCCTCCATCGGCGTCGCGGTCCGGCCGGAGAAGATCCTGCTCGGCGCGGCCGGGCAGGGGCTGTTCGATGGCACGGTCACGAGCCGCTTCTTCCTCGGCAGCTACTGGCTGTTCAATGTCGAGACGCCGGTCGGAAACGTCGTCGTCTCCCTGCCCAATCAGGGCGCAGAGCCGGTGGCGGAGGGCGCGCTCGTCTCGCTCGGCTGGCCGCCCGAAAGCGCATCGATCGTGGCGGCCGCGGCGGGAGCGGCGGCATGAAGTCCCGCGCGCTGACGCCCTGGCTTCTGGTCTCGCCGGCGACGCTGCTGTTCCTCGGGCTGGTGATCCTGCCGCTCATCCTGACGGTGATCCTGTCCTTCCACGTCTACGATCACACCACCGGCATCCAGGACAGCTTCACCGTCGAGCATTATGTCCGGGTCGTCACCGACGACTACTACCTCGCGATCTTCTGGCGCACGCTCAGGCTCGCCTTCCTCACGACACTGATCTGCGCCGTGATCGGCGCGCCGGAGGCTTATGTGCTCTCGCGCATGGGCGATCCCTGGCGCTCGATCTTCCTGCTGGTGATCATCGGACCGCTGTTGGTCTCTGTCGTGGTGCGCGCCTTCGGCTGGAGCATGCTGCTGGGCTCGACCGGGCTGGTGAACCAGAGCCTGCGCGCGCTCGGCTTCGACAGCGTGAGATTGCTCTACACCGAGACGGCGATCGTGATCGCGCTCGTCCACGTCATGCTGCCCTTCATGGTCATCCCGGTCTGGACGGCGCTGCAGAAGCTCGATCCCGCGGTCGAGGCGGCGGCCCTGACGCTGGGCGCCTCGCGCTTCACGGCTTTGCGCCGGATCGTGCTGCCGCAGGTCTCGCTCGGCATGCTCTCGGGCAGCCTGATCGTCTTCGGCCTCTCGGCCAGCGCCTTCGCCATTCCCGGCCTGCTCGGCGGCCGGCGCCTCAAGATGGCGGCGACGGTCGTCTACGACGAATACATGTCGGAGCTGAACTGGCCGCTCGGCGCCGCGATCGCGATCATCGTGCTGGTCGCCAACCTCGCCATCATGCTGGGCTACAACCGTCTCGTCGAGACGCGCGCCCGCCGGGCTCTGGGCTGAGGTCGCGCGCCATGCACAAGAACGGCCCCATCGCGCTCCTCTTCCATAGCCTCGTCGTCGCCTTCGTGCTGGCGCCGCTCGTCGTGGTCTGCCTCGTCGCCTTCACGCCCGAGAACACGCTCTCGATCCCGACGACCTCGTTCTCGCTGCGTTGGTTCGCCGCGATCTTCCAGCATCCCGATTTCGTGCCCTCCTTCTACAACAGCCTGTGGCTGGCGACGCTGGCCGCGACGATTTCCGTCGCGCTCGCCGTGCCGGCCGCGCTCGCCATCGACCGCTACCGGTTCCCCGGCCGCGACTGGCTGAACGGGCTCTTCCTTTCCCCGCTGATCATCCCGCATCTGGTGCTCGGCGTCGCGCTTCTGCGCCTTTTCGCGCTGATCGGCGCGACCGGCTCCTTCGCCTGGCTGGTGGCCAGCCATGTCATCATCGTCACGCCCTATGTGATGCGCCTCGTCATGGCCGCCTTCACCGGCATGGACCGCAGCGCCGAGCAGGCGGCCGAGACGCTCGGCGCCTCGCACTGGACCGTGTTCCGCCGGATCACCGCGCCAATGATCCTGCCCGGAATCACCGGCGGCTGGCTGCTCGCCTTCATCAACAGCTTCGACGAACTGACCATGTCGATCTTCGTCACCTCGCCGCAGACGGTGACGCTGCCGGTCCGCATGTACATGTACGCGACCGAATCGATCGACCCGATGATGGCGGCGGTGTCGGCCCTGATGATCGCGTTGACCGCCGGCGCCATGCTGGTGCTCGACCGCGCCTTCGGCCTCGACAAGATCCTCGTCGGCCAGAAGTGACGATCATGCCGCTGCTGCATCGCATCGCCCGCAAGGATCATCCCGTCATCGCCTTCACGCTCGACGGCGCGCCTTGCGAGGGCCGGGCGGGCGACACGCTGCTGAGCGCGATCCTGAACCGTACCGAGAGCCTGCGCCGCACCGAATTCACCGGCGAGCCGCGCGCCGGCTTCTGCCAGATGGGCGCTTGCCAGGATTGCTGGGTCGCGACCGAGACCGGCGAGCGCCTGCGCGCCTGCACGACACCGCTTCAGCCCGGCATGAACATCGTCACCGGGACGGCGAGGGTGGCATGAGCGAACGCCCGCAGCCGCTGATCGTCGGTGCCGGTCCCGCCGGCATCCGCGCCGCCGAGGCGCTCGTCGCGGCGGGCCTGTGCCCGTTGGTCGTCGACGAGGCGCCGGCCTGCGGCGGCCAGATCTACCGCCAGCGCCTCGTCCAGGACGGTCGCTCGACCAAGGATCTCTACGGTTCCGAAGCCGGCAAGGCCGAACGGCTCCACGCCGCCTTCGCTGCGCTCGAAGGCCGCATCGACTACTGGCCGCAAGCGCTGCTCTGGAATTTGCGTGACGGCGTGGCCGACATCGCTGTCGGCGGCACCTCCCGTCGCGTCGCCTATGACGGGCTGGTGCTCGCCACCGGCGCGACGGACCGCGTCCTGCCTGTTCCCGGCTGGACGCTCCCCGGCGTCTTTACTCTCGGTGGCTCGCAGGTCGCACTCAAGGCGCAGGGCTGCGCCATCGGCAGCCGCGTCGTCTTCGCCGGCTCCGGCCCGCTGCTCTATCTCGTCGCCTGGCAGTACATGAAGGCGGGCGTCGAAGTCGCCGCCGTGCTCGATGCTGCCCCGGCCTCCGCCAAGCTCAATCTCATCAAGGCCCTGCCGCTCGATCCCGGCATCGTGCTGCGCGGGGCGCGCTTCGTCGCCGAACTGCGCCTGCGCGGCGTCGTCATCCGCTCCGGCATCGAGGGCCTGCGCTTCGAGGGCGAGGGCAGGGTTTCCGGCGTCATCTGGCGGGAGGGTGGGCGCGAGCGGCGCCTCGCCTGCGACGGCGTCGGCTACGGGCTCGCCTTGCGCTCCGAGACGCAGCTCGCCGATCTCGCCGGCTGCGCCTTCCGCTTCAATCAGCGTGATCGCGCCTGGCTTCCCGTGCGCGACGCCGCCGGCCGGGCCTCGGTGGCGGGTGTCTATCTCGCCGGCGATGGTGCCGGCATTGCCGGCGCCGATGCGGCCGAGCGCGCGGGCGAGCGCGCCGCACTGGCCTTGCTGGAGGATCGTGATCTCGCCATCGACAAGGCCCGTGCCGTCACGCTCGAAGCGGAGCTGGCCCGCATCGGCAAGCTGCGCGACGCGCTCGAAACCGCCTTTCCTTTCCCGGCCCATTGGGCAGAGACGATCGACGATGCGACCACGCTCTGCCGCTGCGAGGAGATCACGGCCGGCAGCATCCGCGAGGCCGTGAACCGTCTCGATATCTCCGAGATCAACCGGCTGAAGGCGGTGAGCCGCGTCGGCATGGGCCGCTGCCAGGGCCGGATGTGCTCCGCCGCCTCGGCCGAAGTGCTGGCCGCCGCGACGGCCAAGCCGCTCGATGCCGTCGGCCGTCTGCGGGCGCAGGCCCCGGTGAAGCCGATCCCGCTCGCCCTCCAACTGGCGGCCGATCTGCCGGAGGCCGCGGCAAACCTGCCGGAGGCAGCAGAGTGAGCCGGCATCTCGACATCGACGTCGCGATCATCGGCGGCGGGCTGGTCGGCTCCTCGGCGGCGCTGGCGCTGCGCGGCATGGGCTTCAGCGTCGCCCTGCTCGACAAGGGCTTTTGCGGCGCGCAGGCGAGCGGCGTGAACTATGGCGGCGTCCGCCGGCAAGGGCGGCCGCGCGAGCAGTTGCCGCTGTCGCAGCGCGCCCATGCCATCTGGCCGCGCCTCAAGGAACTGATCGGCATCGACGGCGAGTTCCTGCGCTCCGGCCATCTCAAGCTCGCCCGCAGTGAAGCCGAGATGGCGGCGCTGGAAGCCTATGCCGAAGCGGTCGCCGATCAGGGGCTCGATCTCGAGCTCGTCGGCCATAACGGCCTGCGCGAGCGCTTTCCCTGGATCGACGGCAGCATTTTGGGCGCCTCGCTCTGCGCCGGCGACGGCCACGCCAATCCCCGCCTCGTCTCGGCGGCATTCGCCAGCGCCGCGCGTCGTGCCGGGGCGCATGTGCTGGAGAACACGCCGGTCACCGGCCTCACCCGCAATGGCAAGGGTTTCGCGCTGGAGGCGGGCGAGGGCATCGGCCTGAGCGCGCGCGTCGTCATCAACAGCGCTGGCGCCTGGGCCGACCGTTTCGCCACGGATTTCGGCGAGCCGGTGCCGCTTTCGCGCATCTATCCTTCGATGATCGTCACCGAGCCGCTGGCCCCGGTCATGACCGTGAATATCGGCATGGAGGGTGGCGGCATCTACGCCCGTCAGGTCGAACGCGGCAATGTCGTGGTCGGCGGCGAGCGCGGCCTGCCGCTCGACGATCCCGATTTCTCGCGGCCGCGCGGCGCGGGTGCGCTCGCGATCATGAATCGCACCGCCGAAATCTTCCCGGCGCTGCGCCACGCCCAGGCGATCCGCTTCTGGTCGGGGACGGAGGCGGCGATGCCGGACCGCAACCCCGTGATCGGCTTCAGCGGCACGACGCCCGGCCTGCTCCATGCCTTCGGTTTTACCGGGGCCGGCTTCCAGATCGCGCCCGGCGTCGGCGAGGTTTTGGCCGAACTCGTCCGCGACGGCCGAACGCCTACGCCGATCGACGCCTTTTCCATCACCCGCTTCAGCCGGCCGCCCGTGCCGCCGGAGAACCACGACCGCACCAGCCACGGCTCGGGTGCGGGTCCGCATCCAGAGCCGCAAAGCAGGGGAGCTTCAACATGACCACCCGTCGCAATCTTTTGGCCGGAACTGTCGTCGCCGTCGCGCTGGCCGCCGCCGGCAGCGCCTTCGCCCAGAGCAAGACGCTCTATATCGGCATGAACGGCGGCAATTTCGAGCGCACCTATACCCAGGGCGTCTTCCCGGATTTCGAGAAGGCTAACAACGTCAAGGTCGTGGTCGTGCCCGGCACCTCGGCCGATATCCTCGCCAAGGCGACCGCGGCCAAGGACAAGCCGCAGATGCATGTCATGTTCCTCGATGACGGCGTCATGGTCCGCGCCATCGGCGCCGGCCTCTGCGAGAAGCTGAAGCCCGGCCCGGAGCTCGGCCAGCTCGCGCCCGGCTCGGTCATGAAGGACAACATGGCGGCCGGCATCGACATGGGCATGACCGGGCTCGCCTACAACAAGAAGATGTTCGACGAGAAAGGCTGGGCGGCGCCGACCTCCTGGATGGATCTGGCCGACCCCAAGTTCAAGGACAAGGTCGTCTTCCAGTCGGCCTCCGCCTCGTCCTTCGGCCTGCATGCCTTCCTGATGTTCAACCGCATCCAGGGCGGCACCGAGGCCAATGTCGAGCCCGGCTTCACCAAATTCCGCGACACGATCGGCAAGAACGTCATCGAATTCATCCCGAATTCGGCCAAGATCTCGGAGATGGTCCAGACGGGCGACGCGGCGATCTTCCCGCTGACCCCGACGGGCGTTGCCACGCTGAAGGACAAGGGCATTCCGGTCGAATACGCCCAACCGAAGGAGGGTTCGGTGGTGCTGATGGTGGCGGAATGCGTCATCGCCAACAATTCCGAGCCGGAGCTGTCGCAGAAGCTTGCGGCCTATCTGCTCTCGGCCGAGGCGCAGGCCAAGGCGATGGCCTTTGGCAACGGCGTGCCCTCGAACACCACCGCCAAGGCACCGACGCCCGAGGCCCAGGCCAAGCTCGACGTCTTCAACATCAACATGAAGACAGCGGTCACGCTGGACTGGGACGCGATCAACGCCAAGCGCCCGGAATGGAACAGCCGCTGGAACAAGATGATCGAGCGCTGAGCCGCCCGCTCTTTCGATGAGATTACGGCCGGTCCGCGAGGACCGGCCGTTTTCGTTTCGAGGGATTCGCGTGCCGCTTCAGCCGACGCGTATAAGCGGATGACAAGACTCAGAAAACGCGCCGTCATTCTCGGGCGAAGCGAAGCGTAGACCCGAGAATCTCTTGCAGGCAGAGGCTCGGGAGCCCGCTTGTCAGGAGATGCTCGGGTCAAGCCCGAGCATGACGGTGGTCGCTGCGGGCCATCCCCGTACAGCTCTCAGACCTCCTCGACATAGCGGCGGCGCAGATG
Organism: Allobosea sp. UNC402CLCol; assembly: GCF_000745475.1. Taxonomy (GTDB): domain Bacteria; phylum Pseudomonadota; class Alphaproteobacteria; order Rhizobiales; family Beijerinckiaceae; genus Allobosea; species Allobosea spartocytisi. Next base: position 620,647 of record NZ_KN050692.1, on the reverse strand, counting down.
CGCCTTGAACACCGCGGCGTCGAGCGGCCTCCCGGTCGCTTCCGTCAGCAGGGCGTCGGTCGGGAGCAGCGAGCCCTTGCCGTGGATGTTCGCCCGCAGCCAGCCGACGAGCGGTGCGAAATCGCCCTTGCCGATGCCGGGCAGGATGCCGGGCTCGGCCCGCGTCGCCGCGTCGAAGATCTGGGCTGCCGTCATCGCGCCGAGCGAATAGGTCGGGAAATAGCCCCAGCCGCCCGAGGGCCAGTGGATGTCCTGCAGGCAGCCGCGCCGGTCGTCCGGCACGGTGACGCCGAGCAGGGATTTCATCCCGTCGTTCCAGGCGGCGGGCAGCTCGGCGAGCGGCATGGCGTCGGCGATCAATGCCTTCTCCAGCCGGTAGCGCAGGATGATATGGGCGGGATAGGTCACCTCGTCGGCATCGACGCGGATGAAGCCGGGCTCGACGCGGGTATAGCGGCGCCACATTGCCTCGTTCTCCCAGGCCGGGCCGGCGCCGCCGAAACTCTCCCGCATCAGCGGCGTGGCGAAGGCGAGGAACTGGCGCGAGCGGCAGGCCTGCATCTCCATCAGCAGCGATTGGCTCTCATGGATGCTCATGCTGCGCGCGGCGCCGACCGGCTGGTTCAGATGCGCTTGCGGCCGGCCCTGCTCGTAGAGCGCATGGCCGGTCTCGTGCAGCACGCCCATCAGCGCCTTGGTGAAATCGGCCTCGTCGTAGCGCGTGGTGATGCGGACGTCGTTGTCGGCCCCGCCGCAGAACGGATGTGTCGAGATGTCGAGCCGGCCGCGCTCGAAATCATAGCCGAGCGCCGCCATCAGCCTGAGGCCGAGCGCCCGCTGCGTCTCTGTCGCGAAGGGGCCCGCGAGCGGCTCCTGCGCCGGCCGGCGCGCCTGCACCGCGACGACCTCCTGCGTGAAGCCCGGCAGGAAATCGGCGAGGTCGTCGAACAGCGCGTCGATCTTGGCCGAGCTTCCGCCGGGCTCGTAGTCGTTGAGCAGGGCGTCATAGGGTGAAAGCCCGAGCTTATCGCCCTTGGCCCGGCCGATCTGACGCTGGAGGTTCAACACTTCGGCGAGATAGGGCAGGAGCCCGGCGAAGTCGGACTCGGCCCGCGCCTGCCGCCAGCGCATCTCGCAAGCCGAGACGGCCTTGCTCGAGGCCTCGACGAGATCGGCCGGCAGGGCGGTCTCGACCGTCCAGACGCGCCGGATCTCGCGCAGATTGGCCTTTTCCCAGGCGCCGAGCGAGCCGTCGCTCTCGGCCTTGGCCAGCCAGTCGCCGATCCTTGCATCCGTCACCATGCCATGGCGCAGCACCTGCAGCAGCGCCATGCTCTCGGCCCGCGTCTCGGCGGCGCCCTTCGGCATCATCACGTCGGAATCCCATTGCAGGATGCCGACGGCGTTGGAGAGGGCACTGATGCGCCCGAAATGGGCGGCGAGGTCGGAATAGGCGGTCATGGGGTTTGGCTCTGTGCTTTCGTGTCTTGTGCGCTGTCATCCCGGACGAAGCGAAGCGCAGATCCGGGATCCATGCCTGAGCGCTCGTCGGTTGCGTTCCGGCCTGGATCCCGGGTCTCCCTGCGGTCGCCCGGGATGACGACGGAGCGAATCTGGAGAATTCAGGCGAACAGCTTGGAATATTGCCGTGGCTGCGAGCGCAGATACTGGTTCGGCGCCTTGACGCTGGCGCCGAGGGCCGCCGCCGCATGCCAGGGCCAGCGCGGATCGTAGAGGATGCCGCGCGCCAGCCCGACGAGGTCGGCCTCGCCGGTGCCGACGATGGCCTCCGCCTGCTCGGGCTCGGTGATCAGGCCGACCGCGATGGTGCTCACGCCCGTCGCTTCCTTCACGGCTCGCGCCAGCGGCACCTGATAGCTCGGGCCGAGCGGGATCTTCTGCGCGGCCGAGAGCCCGCCGCTGGAGACATGGATGAAATCGGCGCCGCGAGCCTTGGCGGCCTTGGAAAAAGCGATGCTCTGCTCGACATCCCAGCCGCCGTCGACCCAATCCGTGCCGGAAATGCGGAAGCCGACCGGGTAGCCCGCCGGCACCACCGCCCGCACCGCGTCGAAGACCGCGAGCGGAAAGCGCATCCGGTTTTCCAGCGAGCCGCCATATTCGTCCTCGCGCCGGTTGGAGAGCGGCGAGAGGAACTGGTGCATCAGATAGCCATGGGCGGCATGCAGCTCGATCGCCGCGAGGCCGAGCCGCACGGCGCGCTGCGCCGAGGCGGCGAAAGCCTCGACGATCCGGGCGATGTCGCCTCCCGTCAAAGAGCGGGGCGGGCGGGGATAGCTTTCGAAGCCGACCTCCGAGGGGGCATGCACCGTCCAGCCGCCCTCGTTGAGGCCGAGCTGGTGGCCGCCCTTCCAGGGACGATCCACAGAGGCCTTGCGGCCGGCATGGGCGAGCTGGACGCCGATCGGCATATCCGACCAGCGATGCGCCGAATCGAGCACTTTCGCCAGTGCGGCCTCGTTCTCGTCCGACCACAGGCCGAGATCGAAGGGGCTGATCCGTCCGTCCGGCTCCACCGCCGTCGCCTCGAGGAAGAGCAGGGCGGCGCCCGAGAGGGCGAGGTTGCCGAGATGGATCACGTGCCAGTCGCTGGCATTGCCGTCTTCGGCCGAATATTGGCACATCGGCGCGATGACGATCCGGTTGGCAAGCGCGAGATTGCCAAGCTGATAGGGGCTGAAAAGCTGGCTCATGGGGAAGGTCGGCTCTGGGTGAGGGGATGTTGCCCGTAGTCTAGAAGCTCTGCGCCGCGGGAAGCCAGAGCCGTTCACGCAAATGCGCTGCCTCATCGACGCGGGGCCACCCCTCGCCAAGGCGCGGCGGGATGATAGCCTGCCGCCGATCCTCGCCGTCACGGAGTCCATCGCATGTCAGATCACGTGGAAACTGTTCTGCTCGAACGGGATGGCGGCGTCGCCGTGCTGACGCTCAACCGCCCGGCCGTGCTGAACGCCCTCGATGCGCCGATGGCGGAGCTGTTCCTTGCCCGCGTGAAGGATATCGCGGCGCGCGGCGACAGCCGAGCCATCCTGCTGAAGGGTGCGGGCAAGGGTTTTTGCGCCGGCGGCGACGTTTCGCAATTCCTGGCCGGCGGCGACCCCGCCGTGACAATTCCTGCGATCATGGAGCCGCTGCACGAGGCCCTGCTGGTGCTCGATCGCCTGCCGCAGCCCTCCGTCGCCTGCCTGCATGGGGCGGTGGCGGGTGGCGGCTTCAGCCTCGCGCTCGGCTGCGACCTTGCCGTCGCGGCCGAGAACACCCGTTTCGCGATGGCCTATTCCCGCCTCGGCACGACGCCGGATCTCGGCGGCTCTTTCCGCCTGCCGCGCCTGGTCGGCTTGCGCAAGGCGAAGGAGATCGCGCTGCTGGCCGAGCCTTTTGACGCCGCCGAGGCGCTGCGGCTGGGCCTCGTCAACCGCGTGGTCCCCAACGAACAGGCGGAAGCGGAGGCGCTCGCTCTCGCCCGCCGCCTCGCAGAAGGGCCGACGCAGGCCTATGGCCGCGTCCGCCACCTGCTGACGGAGGCGGCCGGCCATGATCTCGCCGCCCATCTGGCGGCCGAAGAGCGCGCCTTCGCGGAATCGACCGCCACCGCCGATTTCCGCGAGGGGGTCGCGGCCTTCCTGGAGAAGCGCCCGGCCCGGTTCGGGGGCGAATGAGGCCCGCAAAGGGCGATGCCATGCCGGGCGAAGGCCGCCCTTCTGGCTCGGCCCGATGCCACGCCTGGCATGGTCGGGCAATTTCTCGCAGTTGCGAAATCGTGACTATAAAACCGCCGCAATCTGACTTACTATGAGCAGGCTTACAATCACGGAGGCCTATGCATGAAGCGCCCCCTGCGGCGGGAGCTGATGTTTCAGCTTGTCGAAACCTCTCGCCTGATGAGGACCTATGTCGATCAACGTGCGCGGGAGCACGGAACGACACGGGCGCAATGGGGCGTTCTGGCGCGGTTGCGCCGCCAGGAAGGACTGAACCAGGCCGCGCTGGCCGAGCAGATGGATCTGCAGCCCATCTCGCTGGCGCGCCTGCTCGACCGCCTGCAGCATCAGGGCTTGATCGAGCGCCGCGAAAATCCGGCCGATCGCAGGGCTTATCTCCTCTATCTCAGCCCGACAGGCCGGCGACTGGTCGATGATCTCGACGAGGTGCGCGGCACGATCGCGCATGAGCTGCTCGGCTCGGTCGGAGACGACGCGATTCTGTCGGCGCTCGATACGCTCGGGGCGATCCGTGAGCAGATCCGGCCCCAGCGGGCGGATGACAAGACGCAGCAGCCGCTTTCGGCTGGTCGCATGGCCTGAGCCGGTGGGGCAACTATGAAGCGTTCGGGATTTCTTGTCGGCTTCGTTCTGGTCGCCGCTGTTGCGGCGGGCGTCTGGTATACGCGTTCGCAGGGCGAGAAGGCGCCGCAGGCCGCCGGTGCCGGGCGTGGCGCCCCCGCGGTGTCTGTGGTGTCGGCGGTGGCGGAGCAGGCGGATTTCCCGATCCGCAAGCACGCCATCGGCTTCGTCGAGACGCCGGCGAGCGTGACGGTGAAGTCGCGCATCGACAGCCAGATCGTCGCGCAGCACGTCACCGACGGCCAGTTCGTCAAGGCGGGTGACCTGCTGTTCACGCTCGACGACCGCGACATCAAGGCCCAGATCGCCAAGGACGAGGCGATGCTCCTGCGCGACGAGGCGACCCATACGCGCAACGTCGCCGATCTCGAACGCTACAAACAGCTTTTCGCCCGCAATGCCGGCACCCAGCAGCAGGTGGATCTGGGCACGGCCGACGAGAAGAGCTCGGCCGCCAACATCCAGGCCGATCATGCGACGCTCGACGCCGACAGGCTCAAGCTGAGCTATACCCGCATCCTCGCGCCCATCGATGGGCGGGTCGGCGCCGTGATGGTCACGCCGGGCAATCTCGTCAGCGCCAACAGCAACAACAGCAGCACCGGCCTCCTGACGATCACGCAGATGAAGCCGCTGCGCGTCTCCTTCGCCTTGCCCGAGAGCGAGCTGCCGACGCTGCATGCCGCGCTTCTCGCGCCGGATTCGGCCGTGGTCACGGCGAAAATCCCCCAGGGCGGCGACCAGCCGGCGGTGGGCAAGCTCAACTTCGTCGATTCCAATGTCGACATCACCTCGGGCACGATCACGGCCAAGGCGGCCTTCGCCAATGACGATCTGCGTCTCTGGCCGGGCCAGTATGTCGATGTCGAGTTCATCCCCGACACGCTGAAGGGCGTCACCGTCATCCCGACGGTCGCGGTGCAGACCGGCCAGAAAGGTCCCTACGTCTTCGTCGCCAAGGCGAATGCGACGGTGGATCTGCGCCAGATCAAGGTCGCGCTCAGCGATGGCGGCAAGACGGCGGTGACGGAAGGCCTCGCGCCGGGCGAGCGCGTCGTCGTCGACGGCCAGATGCGCCTGAAGCAGGGCACGGCGGTGCGCGAGCGGGGAGCCAGCGGCGAGAAGGCGCCGGTGAGCACGCCGGTCGCGCAGGAGGGGCACTCATGAACGTCTCGTCCTTCTGCATCAGGCACCCGGTCGCGACCATCCTGATGTCGGTCGCGCTGGTGCTGGCCGGGACGTTCGCCTATCGCTTCCTGCCGGTGGCGGCGCTGCCGCGCGCCGAGTTCCCGGTCGTCAACGTCTCGGCCCAGTTGCCCGGCGCTTCGCCCGACACGATGGCGACCTCCGTCGCCACGCCGCTGATCAAGCAGTTCGGCACGATCGCGGGCATCGATTCGATCTCCACCATCAACGCGCAAGGATCGACCTCGATCGCGATCCAGTTCGTGCTGAACCGCGACATCGACGCGGCCGCGGCCGACGTGCAGGCGGCGATCACGCGCACGCAGAAGCAGTTGCCGATCGAGATGACGACGCCGCCGAGCTATCGCAAGGTGAATCCGGCAGACGCGCCGATCATCCTGATGGCGCTGAAGAGCGACGTCGTGCCGCTCTCCGATCTCGACGCCTTCGCCCAGCAGGTGATCTCGCCCGCGCTCTCGACGGTGGATGGCGTCGCGCAGGTGCTGATCTTCGGCAGCCAGAAATACGCCGTCCGCATCCAGATCGACCCGACGGCGCTTGCCGCGCGCGGCATCGGCCTCGACGAATTGCAGGCCGCCATCACCGCGACCAACGCCAACACGCCGGTCGGCACCATCCAGAACAGCGCCCAGCAGCTCACCATCGAGGCGCATACCCAGCTCGCCGACGCGGCGCAGTTCGCCAACGTCATCATCACCACCCGCTCGGGCAAGCCGGTGCGTCTCGGCGACGTCGCCAAGGTGATCGATTCCGTCGAGAACACCCAGACCCGCAGCAGCTATGACGGCGTTCCGGCGATCGTGCTCGCTGTGCAGCGCCAGCCCGACGCCAACACCGTCGAGGTGGTCGATCGCGTCAAGGCGATGATCCCGGCCTTCGAGGAGCAGTTGCCGGCCGCGGCCTCGCTCTCGCTGCTGAACGACCGCTCGACCTCGATCCGCCAGGCGGTGGACGACGTGCAGTTCACGCTGCTGCTCACCGTCGCGTTGGTCGTCATGGTCATCTTCGTCTTCCTGCGCCGCGTCGCCGCGACCTTCATCCCGGCGGTGGCGGTGCCAATCTCGGTCATCGCCACGCTGGCGGCGATGTATCTGTTCGGCTTCTCGATCGACAACATCTCGCTGCTGGGCCTGACCCTTTCGGTCGGCCTCGTCGTCGACGACGCCATCGTCATGCTCGAGAACATCGTCCGCCATATGGAGGAGGATGGGCTTTCCGCCTTCGATGCCTCGCTGAAGGGCGCCAGCGAGATCGGCTTCACCATCATTTCGATCTCGCTCTCGCTGGTCGCGGTCTTCATTCCGGTCCTGCTCATGGGCGGCGTCGTCGGGCGCATCTTCAACGAGTTCGCGGTGGTGGTGACGGTCTCGATCCTGGCCTCCGCCTTCGTCTCGCTGACGCTGACGCCGATGCTCTGCTCGCGCCTGCTCTCGGGCTATGGCGAGCATCATCAGGAGAATGCCGTCGGGCGCTGGCTCGAGAAGGGTTTCGAGGCGCTGTTGCATGGCTATGACCGCGGCCTCGCCTTCTGCCTGCGCTTCCAGCCGGTGGTGCTGCTCGCCTTCTTCGCGACCATGGCCGGCACGGTCTGGCTGATGCAGACCTCGCCGAAGGGCTTCTTCCCGCAGGAGGATATCGGCCAGCTTCAGGTCGCGACCGAGGCGCGGCAGGACGTGTCCTTCGACGCCATGCAGAAGCTGCAGCGGCAGGTCGCCGACATCTTCATGCATTCGCCCTATGTCGCCCATGTCGCGTCCAGCGTCGGCGCGACCAACGGCAATGCCGGCGCGCTCAATGCCGGGCGCCTCTTCGTCGAGCTGAAGCCGCAGGACAAGCGGCCGCAGCTCTCCGTCGTGCTGTCGTCGCTGCGGCGCGATCTCGCGCAGGTGCCGGGCATCAACACCTATATGACGCCGGTCCAGAACCTCAATATCGGCGCGCGCTCCTCGAAGAGCCAGTACCAGCTCGTCGTCCAGGGCCTCGACCAGAAGGCGATGAACGACGGGGCGCTACGCCTCGCCGACGCCATGAGCCGCGAGCCCTCGACCTTCCTCGACGTGACCACCGACCTGCAGAACAACGCCCTGCAGGCGACGGTGATCATCGACCGCGACAAGGCCAACCAGCTCGGCATCGGCTCGGACATCCTGCGCTCGACGCTCTATTCGGGCTTCGGCGTCCGGCAGGTCTCGACGATCTACACCACGGGCGACAGCTATCAGGTCGTCGTCGAGTTCAACCCCAACGACCAGTGGACGCCGGAGCGGCTGAACGCGATCCGCGTCCGCACCAAGACCGGCACCCTCGTGCCGCTCGGCGCCTTCGCCAGGATCGAGCGGACGGCTGGCCAGCTCACGGTCAACCAGCTTGGCCAGCTTCCGGCGGTGACGATCTCCTACAATCTACCGGCCGGCGTCGCGCTAGGCGACAGCGTCAACCGCATCGGCGTGCTGAAGGAGCAGATCGGCCTGCCGAAATCGATCACGACGACGCTCGCCGGCACGGCCAAGGTCTTCCAGGACTCGCTGGCGAACCAGGGCCTCCTGATCGCGGGCGCGATCCTGACGATCTATATCGTGCTCGGCATTCTCTATGAGAGCTTCATCCACCCGCTGACCATCCTGACCGGCCTGCCTTCGGCGGCGATCGGCGCGCTCGGAGCGCTGAGGCTCTTCGACCTCGACCTCTCGGTCATCGCGATCATCGGCCTGCTGATGCTGATCGGCATCGTCAAGAAGAACGCGATCATGATGATCGACGTCGCGCTGGTGCTCCTGCGCGAGGGGGTGTCGGCGCAGGAGGCGATCCACCGGGCCTGCGTCATGCGGTTCCGGCCGATCCTGATGACGACGCTGGCGGCGCTGATGGGCACGCTGCCGATCGCGGTCGGCGCCGGCGCCAGCGCGGAGCTGCGCCAGCCGCTCGGCATCGCGGTGGTCGGCGGCCTGATGATCAGCCAGGTGCTGACGCTCTTCATCACCCCCGTCCTGTTCCTTTACATGAACAGGCTTTCGGACGGGCTGGTGAAGCTCGGCGGGCTCTTCCGCAGCAACAAGCACAAGCCGGCGGGCGCGCCTCATCCGGCGGAATAGGCGTCTCGCGCCTTCCGTCATTCCCGGGGCGAAGCGCATGCAGGATAGGGCGCTCTTCCGAGACGCTCGGGTCGAGCCCGAGCATGACGTCCTTGGATTGGCGGTGTCGCAGCCTCAGGCCGCGTCGAGGCCGTAGAGCGAGTGCAGCGTGCGCACCGCGAGCTCGGTATAGGCGGCATCGATCAGCACCGAGAACTTGATCTCGGAGGTCGTGATGGCGCGGATGTTGATGCCCTTCTCGGCCAGAGCGCGGAAGGCGCGGGCCGCGACGCCGGCATGCGAGCGCATGCCGATGCCGATCGCCGAGATCTTCACCACGTCGGTCGCGCCCTGGATGTCCTGATAGGAGATCGTATCGTGCTTGCTCTCGAGCAGCGTGCGGGCGCGCTCGTAATCGGCGGTCGGCACGGTGAAGGTGATGTCGGTCGTCGCCTGGTCGTCCGAGACGACCTGGATGATCATGTCGACATTGATGTTGGCATCGGCGAGCGGGCCGAAGATCGCGGCGGCGACGCCGGGCTTGTCGGCCACGCGCCGGAGCGTGATCTGGGCTTCGTCCCGGGAGAAGGCGATGCCGGTGACGATCTGCTGTTCCACGATGTCGTCCTCGTCGCAGATGAGGGTGCCAGGATTGGGGTTTTCGGGGTCGTCGAAGGAGGAGCGCACATAGGTCGGCACGCGCTGCGTCATGGCGATCTCGACCGAGCGCACCTGCAGCACCTTGGAGCCGAGCGAGGCCATTTCGAGCATTTCCTCGAAGGAGACCTTGTCCATGCGCTTCGCCTTGGGAACGATGCGCGGATCGGTGGTGTAGACACCGTCGACATCGGTGTAGATGTCGCAGCGATCGGCCTTCAGGCCCGCGGCGAGCGCGACGGCGCTGGTGTCCGAGCCGCCGCGGCCCAGCGTCACGATGCGGTGCGTGCGCGGGTTCACGCCCTGGAAGCCCGAGCAGACCGCGATCTCGCGGTTGCGGTCGAAGCCGGCGAGGATGCCGGCGCCGTCGACGCTCTCGATGCGCGCCGCGCCATGCGCGTCCGAGCCGTAGAGCGGGATCTGCCAGCCCTGCCAGGAGCGGGCCGGCAGGCCCATCTCCTGCAGCACGATCGCCATCAGGCCGGAGGTGACCTGCTCGCCCGAGGCGACGACGACGTCGTATTCCGCCTGATCGTGCAGCGGCGCCGCTTCCTTGGCCCAGGCGACGAGCTCGTTGGTCTTGCCCGACATCGCCGAAACCACGACCGCGACCTCGTTGCCCGCGTCGAATTCGCGTTTGACGTGCCGCGCCGCGTTCTTGATGCGCTCGACAGTGGCGACGGAGGTGCCGCCGAATTTCATCACCAGACGGGCCATGACGATCTTTTGGCTCTCGATAGCTGTCCCGGTTGGAAAGCCGGGTCGAAACGTCGCCCTCGCACTGGCGGCGGGGCGGGTGTAGATGACGGGCGGCAGGCGCGGTGTCAATGCGGCGCCGCATAAACGAGGGACCGGTTCATGGCGGCTGCGACGCAACGCACAGGCTCGACGATCGACCCGGCCGAGGTCGCCCGCTTCGACGCGATCGCGCGCGACTGGTGGGATCCGAAGGGGCCGATGGCGGTCCTGCACAAGTTCAACCCCGTGCGCCTCGCCTATGTTCGCGACGAGGCCTGCACGCATTTCGGCCGCGATCCCAAGCAGATGCGGTCGCTCGAAGGCCTGACGCTGGTCGATATCGGCTGCGGTGGCGGCGTGCTCTCCGAGCCGCTGGCGAGGCTGGGTGCTGAGGTGACGGGGCTCGACCCGGCGCCGACCAATATCGCCGTCGCCCGCGCCCATGCCGAGAAGGGCGGGCTCGCCATCGACTATCGCGAGGAGATGATCGAGGCGGTCGTCGCCTCCGGCAAGCGCTTCGACATCGTGCTCGCCATGGAGGTCGTCGAGCATGTCGCCGATGTCGAGGCCTTCGTCGCCGCCTGCTGCGCGGCAGTGAAGCCGGACGGCCTGCTGGTGATGGCGACGCTCAACCGCACGCTGAAATCCTATGCGCTCGCCATCGTCGGCGCCGAGTATGTGCTGCGCTGGCTGCCCCGGGGCACGCATGACTGGGAGAAGTTCGTCACCCCGGCCGAGCTCGGCGGTGCGATCGAGAGCAACGGCTTCACGCTGGGCACGCAGACCGGCGTTGTCTTCAACCCGCTGACCGGCCGCTGGAGCGCCGCGCGGGATATGGACGTCAACTACATGCTCGCCGCCAGCCGCGGCGGCTGAAAGGCCCGGCGTCTCAGGGGCGCAGCACCGTCAGGACGAGCAGGAGCAAAAGCCCCGAGCCGGTCGCGATGCCCGCCTTGACGGCCGCGGCATCGAAGCGCGTCGGGAAGCCGTAGCGATGCCAGAGCCAGGCGCCGATAAAGGCGCCGATCAGGATGATGCCGGCGTTGAAGCCGGTGCCGTAGGCGTTCTCCCCGAGCAGCAGATCGGCAATCCAGCCGAACATCAGGGCGGCGAGCAGGATCAGGACCACGACGAGGATCAGCGACAGAAGCGGCAGATCGGGCAGGCCGACGATCGTCAATAGGGCGCGCATGGCTTTCTCGCCTCGCTTGAACGGCTTGATCATCCGCCGAAACCGTGAAGGAATCGGCAAAATCTCGAATTCGGGCGATCATTTTGCGCTGCAAGGTAATTCCTTAGGCGAATGGCGCGTTGCAACATAAGGTGCATGATCGCCGTCCAAAGCCGCCGCAGTGCCGCAAGGACGAAGACAGGCGGGGAGCAGGGAGACGACGATGTCGAAGCCGCAAGCTGCCGTGAAACCGCTCAAGGATCTCTACGAACTCGACGAGTTGCCGCCGCTCGGCCATGTGCCGGAGAAGATGTACGCCTGGGCGATCCGGCGCGAGCGCCACGGAGCGCCGCAGGACTCGTTCCAGGTCGAGGTCGTGCCGACATGGTCGATCGGCGAGGAGGAGGTTCTGCTCCTCGTGATGGCGGGAGGCGTCAACTACAATGGCATCTGGGCCGGCCTCGGCCAGCCGATCTCGCCCTTCGACGTCCACAAGGCTCCGTTCCATGTCGCCGGCTCCGATGCCTCGGGCATCGTCTGGGCGGTCGGCTCGAAGGTGAAGCGCTGGAAGGTCGGCGACGAGGTCATCGTCCACTGCAACCAGGACGATGGCGACGACGAGGAGTGCAATGGCGGCGACCCGATGTTCTCGCCGTCGCAGCGCATCTGGGGCTACGAGACGCCGGACGGCTCCTTCGCCCAGTTCTGCCGGGTGCAGTCGCGCCAGCTCATGCTGAAGCCGAAGCATCTCTCCTGGGAAGAATCCGCCTGCTACACCCTGACGCTGGCGACCGCCTACCGCATGTTGTTCGGCCACGCTCCGCACACCATCAAGCCGGGCGACAACGTCCTGGTCTGGGGCGCCTCCGGCGGTCTCGGCGTCTTCGGCGTCCAGCTCTGCGCGGCGTCCGGCGCCAACGCCATCGGCGTCATCTCGGACGAGACCAAGCGCGACTATGTGCTCGGCCTCGGTGCCAAGGGCGTCGTCAACCGCAAGGATTTCAACTGCTGGGGCCAGATGCCCAAGGTCAATTCGCCCGAGTACAACGAGTGGACCAAGGAAGCCCGCAAGTTCGGCAAGGCGATCTGGGACATCACCGGCAAGAAGGACGTCGACATCGTCTTCGAGCATCCGGGCGAGGCGACCTTCCCGGTCTCCTGCCTCGTCGCCAAGCGCGGCGGCATGGTGGTGTTCTGCGCCGGCACCTCGGGCTTCAACATCACCTTCGACGCCCGCTATGTCTGGATGCGGCAGAAGCGCGTCCAGGGCTCGCATTTCGCCCATCTCAAGCAGGCGAGCGCCGCCAACCAGTTCGTGCTCGACCGGCGCATCGACCCCTGCATGTCCGAGGTCTTCCCCTGGGACAAGATCCCGCTCGCCCATCACAAGATGTGGAAGAACGAGCATGCACCGGGCAACATGGCCGTGCTGGTCTACGCGCCGCGCACGGGCTTGCGCACCTATGAGGATGTGGCGGAGGCGCTGGGAGGGTAGGGGATCCGCATATCCGGTTGCAAAACGAGATCGGTTTCTTTACGGACTGATTGCGAAAGGCAATCGGTCTGGAGGATGCCATGACGTTGACCCTCTATGCTCACCCTTTTTCGTCCTACAGCCAGAAGGTGCTGATCGCGCTCTATGAGAACGGGACGCCCTTCACCTATCGGGTGCTCGGCCCGGACGATCCGGAAGCCGGGGCGGATTGGGTCGGTTTGTGGCCGCTGAAGCGCTTCCCGGTCCTCGTCGACCGCGGCGAGACGGTCGTCGAGTCCAGCGTCATCATCGAGCATCTCGGCCTGCATCATCCGGGGCCTGTCCGGCTCTTGCCCGATGACGCCAAGGCCGCGCTCGCGGCGCGGATGATGGACCGCTTCTTCGACAATTACGTCATGACGCCGATGCAGGCGATCGTCTTCGACCATCTGCGCCCGGCTGACGATCGCGATCCCTACAGTGTCGCCAGGGCGCGCGAAGCGCTCGACACGGCCTATCGCTGGCTCGACGGCGCCATGGCCGGGCGAGAATGGGCGGCGGGCGACGCCTTCGGCCTGGCCGATTGCGCCGCGGCCCCGTCGCTCTTCTATGCTGATTGGGTGCACGAGATCGACACGGCCTTTCCCCATGCCCGCGCTTACCGGGCACGGCTCCTCGCGCGTCCGTCCTTCGCCCGCGCCGTCGAGGAGGCGCGGCCCTACCGCCCGCTTTTCCCGCCCGGAGCGCCCGATCGCGACTGAGATCGACCGGGAGAGGCCCTCGGCTGAGACATGGCAAGGCCGCGCCGCGGCTCTGTCGCAGCCAACGGATCGGGAGTAGAGACGGCAGCCCTTACCGGGTTCCCGAGGTCCGATGCCGTCTCTTCTCCTGCGCGGAATGCCGCTGCTCTTCACCTTCCTGTGGTCGACGGGGTGGATCGTGGCGGGCTATTCGGCGCGCTATGCCGACGCCCTGACCTTCCTCGCGCTCCGTTTCGGGACGGCGGCGGTCCTCGTCGCGCTGCTCGCGCTCGCGGCCGGGGCGCCCTGGCCGCGCAGCCGCCGCGCCGTCCTCGACATCGCGCTCACCGGCATCCTGCTGCATGGCATCTATCTCGCCGGTGTCTGGTGGGCGGTGCGCCACGGCCTGCCGGCCGGCATTTCCGGGCTGATCGCCGGCTTGCAGCCGATCCTGACGGCGCTTTTCGCCCCCGTCCTCGTGGGGGAGCGCATCTCGGGGTGGCGCTGGCTCGGCATCGCCTGCGGCTTCGCCGGCATCGCGCTCGTGCTCGAACCCCAGCTCGCAAGGGTCGAGCCCGCCGCGCTCTGGGGGGTGTTGCTGCCGGTGGTCGTGAACGTGATCGGCATGTTCGCCGTCACCTTCGGCTCCTTCTACCAGAAGGCGCGTGTCGTCTCGGGCGATCTCAGGACGATGACGGCGATCCAGTACACCGCGGCTTTCCTGATCACGATTCCCTTCGCCTGGGCGCTGGAGCCGATGCACATCGAATGGAACCTGACCATGGCGCTGGTCATGCTCTGGTCGGTGGTCGTGCTCTCGCTCGGCAGCATCGGGCTCTACCTGTTCATGCTCCGGCGCGGCGAGGTCTCCCGCATCGCGACCTTCCTCTACCTCGTGCCGGCGCTGGTCGCGGTCGAGGCCTGGCTGCTCTTCGGCGAGACGCTCTCGATGCTGCAGATCGCCGGCATGGCGGTGACCATTCTCGGCGTCGTCCTCGCCAGCCGGAAATAGGCCGCGGCTTTCGCCGCTGCACCGGCCGGACAGGCGCCCTCGCCGAAAGGCTGATTTTGGTTTCCCCGGACTTGCCCTTATGCTGCGCCGCAACAAAAGGGAGGTCGATCACCATGAGCGCCAACGCCGCGTTGCAATCCGAAAGCCGCGTGAGCGCGGTCGATCTCGTCGCCGCCGCCCTGCCGGGCTTCGAAACGCTTCTGGAGGCCGCGACCGTAGCCGTCCGCAGCAAGGTCGAGGCCGATGGCCGGATCTCCTCGGCTAGGCTCGAGGCGGAACAGCACGCCGCCCACGGTCTTTCCTGGCTCGCCACCTATGTCGCGGCGCTGCGTGAGCTGAAGGCCTATGGCGAGCGCCTGCTGGAGGAGGGGCGCTACGGCGCGGTCGAGGACTGCGCCATCCGCATCGGCGCGGGCGAATACGCCGCCCAGATCTTCGGCGGCATCCCGATGAGCCAGGGCGAGATCGTCCGTTTGCCGGCGCTGGGCCTGTCGCAGGACGCCGTGGCCGCTGCCTGTTCGGAGGCGGCCGAGATGCTGATCGCCGAGGGCAACACGCCGGAGAACCGGGCCCGCTTCGTCGCCCTGTTCAGCCAGAGCGACGGCACGGCCAGCGTCGGCGACCCCGGTCTCGACGAGACGCTGGAGGCGATCCGCTCCGAGATGCGCCGCTTCTGCGCGGCGGAGGTCACGCCGCATGCCCATGAATGGCACCTGGCCAACGAATACATCCCGATGCCCGTGGTCGAGAAGATGGCCGAGCTCGGCGTCTTCGGCCTGACCATCCCCGAGGAGTTCGGGGGCTTGGGCCTGTCCAAGGTCTCGATGTGCGTCGTCTCGGAGGAGTTGTCGCGCGGCTATATCGGCGTTGGCTCGCTCGGCACCCGTTCCGAGATCGCCGCCGAATTGATCCTTTGCGGCGGCACCGACGCCCAGAAGGCGCATTGGCTGCCGAAGATCGCCTCGGGCGAGATCCTGCCCACCGCCGTCTTCACCGAGCCCAACACCGGCTCCGACCTTGCCAGCCTGCGCACCCGGGCGGTGAAGGATGGCGAGGGAGACGAGGCCGTCTGGAAGGTCTACGGCAACAAGACCTGGATCACCCATCCGGTCCGTGCCGACATCATGACGCTGCTGGTGAGGACCGATCCTGACGCGCCGGGCTATCGCGGCCTCTCCATGCTGATCGCCGAGAAGCCGCGCGGCAGCGACGCCGATCCCTTCCCGGTGGAGGGCTTGACCGGCGGCGAGATCGAGGTGCTCGGCTATCGCGGCATGAAGGAATACGAGCTCGCCTTCGACGGCTTCGCGGTGAAGGGCGAGAACCTGCTCGGCGGCGTCGAGGGGCAGGGCTTCAAGCAGCTCATGCAGACCTTCGAGGCCGCGCGCATCCAGACGGCGGCCCGGGCCATCGGCGTCGCGCAAGCGGCCTTCGATCTGGGATTGCGCTATGCGCAGGAGCGCATCCAGTTCGGCAAGAAGCTGATCGCCTTCCCGCGTGTCGCCGACAAGCTCGCCATGATGGCGGCCGAGATCCTGATCGCCCGCCAGCTCACCTATTTCGCCGCCCGCGAGAAGGATGCCGGGCGCCGCTGCGACCTCGAGGCCGGCATGGCCAAGCTGCTCGGCGCCCGCGTCGCCTGGGCTGCGGCCGACAATGCCCTGCAGATCCATGGCGGCAACGGCTTCGCGCTGGAATATCCGGTGAGCCGCGTGCTCTGCGACGCCCGCATCCTCAACATCTTCGAGGGCGCCGCCGAGATCCAGGCGCAGGTGATCGCCCGGCGGCTGGTGGAGGAATAGCGCGGCCTCAGAGAGGCCGCTGGGACGCATCCGGCAGCATCCGCCGCAAGGTATCGTCCTTGCGGACCAGATGGTGCCAGAGCGCCGCCAGCGCATGCAGGCAGGCGAGGCCGATCAGCGCATAGGCAGCCCATTCATGCCATTCCCGGATCGGGCGCGTGATGGCACGCGCTTCCGGCGCCTGGAAGGGCGGCAGGGCGAACAGGCCGAAGTCGATGCCTTGTCCGCGCCGGATCGCATAGACCAGCCCGATCACCGGCACGAGCAGCATCAGGACATAGAGAAAGACGTGGCCGGCTCGCGCCGCCAGGGCCAGCACGGCCGAGCTTTCCAGCGGAGCCGGTGCGCGATGGCTCAGCCGCCATCCGAAGCGGATGAGCAGCAGGAGCAGGATCGCGATGCCGATCGCCTTGTGGGTTTCGACCACCGCGTGCTCCCAGCTTTTCGGAAAGACATCGACGGTCAGCCCCAGGGCGAAGGCCGCCAGGATCAGCACGGCCATGCCCCAGTGCAGCCTGCGGGACACCACGTCGTAGAAGGAGGTGGCTGCAGGCCGGGAGGAGGGGTTGGCCATGACGGAGCTCCATAGATTATAGTAATTCTAATCTATGGGCTGTGCCTTTCCCGCGAAAGTTAAATCTCGTCCATGATCGATATCCCGCGTGCACGGCCAGGATGGCGCGCGGAATCGTGATAATTTCGACATGATCGACCGATTTGGATGCGATATGGCCGATCCCGGCCGATGATCAGCAGGAGTTTCGATGTCCAGCCTCTTCGCCCCCGCGCTTGCCGGAGCTGCTCTCTTTGCCGCCGCCATGCTGCCTGTCGCGCCTGCGCTGGCCCAGGACGCCGCAGCCGGCCGCCAGCCGCCGCGCATCAGCGTCGTCGGCGAGGGCGAGGCTTCCGTGGTGCCGGACATGGCGGTGGTGACGCTGAGCGTGCTGCGTGAGGCCGCTACGGCTCGCGAGGCGCTCAACGCCAACAGCACGGCGATGAAGGAGGTGCTCGACGCCCTCAAGGCCGCCGGCATTGCGGAGCGCGATATCCAGACCTCGCGGCTCGACATCCAGCCGCGCTACGCGCAGCCCGCGCGCGACAAGCCGCAGGAGCCGAAGATCGTCGGCTATGCCGTCAGCAACGAGGTCACCGTCCGCATCCGCAAGCTGGCTGAGGCCGGCGCCATCATCGACAAGGTCGTCGGCCTCGGCGTCAACCAGGGCGGCGGTATCACCTTCGTCAAGGAAGACCTCAAGGCGACGCTGACCGAAGCGCGCAAGCGTGCCGTCGCGGATGCGATGGACAAGGCCCGCACCTTGGCCGAGGCGGCGGGCGTGAAGCTCGGTCCGATCCTCTCCATCGAGGAGAATGCCGCGCCGCCGCGGCCGATCGCCTATGCGGCCCCGATGCGCAAGGCCGCCGCTGACATGGCGGTGCCGCTGGCGAGTGGCGAGAACAGCTACCAGACGCAGGTCAGCGTGGTCTTCGAGATCGCGCGCTGACGGCCAGAGCATCGGCCCGAAAAGTGGCACGCGGTTTTCGGGAAAAGCCGATGTAAAAACAAAGAGCTACAGCATCGGACCGAATACAATGTTCGGTCCGATGCTGTAGAGCATTTTCAAGCGAAGTGGAAACCGGTTCGCGTGAAGAAAATGCGATAAAACAAAGAGCTAGAGCATTTTCGTGATTCGCGGAAACGCGGAAATGCTCTAGCAGGCGCCCGGTCAGGGCGCCGCGGGCGATCCGCTCGCGGCCGCCGCCTGGCCGGTCCAGGGGATGCCGAGCAGCATCCGCTCCAGGATCGCCATCCGCATCGGCACCGAAAGCTGGACCTGCCGGAAATAGCCGGCATTGGGCAGGCTGTCGCAGGAGGTGTCGAGCTCCGAGAAGCGCGGCAGCGGGTTGAGGATCAGCGTGTCGGAGCGCGCCTCCAGGATCTTCTGCGCCGTGATGGTGAAGGGCTCGGTCTCCTTCTCCTTGTCGACGGCCTCGTTGCCGAGCGAGGCATGGGCGAATTTGCTCATGTCCTGCATCTGGATGCTGAGGATGTCGTGGCCGAGCGTCTGGCGCACGTCGTGCACGATGCCGATCTCGGTGCCGAGCCCGGCGAGAACCGTCATCGCCTCGCGCATCGCCGGGTTGATCGGCACGTCGGGCAGGCAGCACAGGGTGAAGCGCTTCGGCGGCGTCAGTCGCAGCATCTTGACGAAGGAGATCGCGAAGCGGGCGCGCGTGTCGCTGGAGAGTGCGATCGTGAGCTTCTCGATCTCGCCGCGCATCTGGCGGATGGCGAAGAGGTCGATCAGCGCCTGGCTCGGATGCTCGTCGGCGCCATTGCCGGCATTGATCACCGGCAGGTAGCTCAACCGCGAGACGCGGTAGGGCATGTCCTCCAGATGCGAGCGCACGACCAAGAGGTCGCTGTAGAGCTCGACCGTGTGGATGTGGTCCTCGATCGATTCGCCGGTGCTGGTTCCCAGGCGGCTGCGGTCGGTGTCGTAGGCGTCGATCGACTGGTGGCCGAGCCGGGCCGCCGCCGACTGGAAGCCGAGTCGCGTGCGCGTGCTGCGCTGGTCGAACAGGGTGGCGATGACCTTGGGCCGTCGGCGATAGACCGGCGGCTGCTCCGGCAGGATGCCGGCCTTCTCCTGCTCTTCCTCCCGCAGATGCCGCTCGGCACGCTCGAAGATGTCGTCGAGGTCGAAGCGCGAGACCGCGTCGGCGCTCAGCAGGTCCTTCCCGCTCGGATAGTTCGGGCGCTGCATTGAAGGCCTCCGGCTCGCGCGGATGCGTGCGGGGGGCGCGACTATGCGACTTCGCTGAAGCGGTCGCCCTTGCGGGGGCCGCCTCCGGGTCGTGCCGACTTTGTACGCCCCGTCGCCACCCGGTTGCCGATCATGGGCAGCAATTTCTCCGCTGTCATCGGGCGCGCGAAAACAAAGCCCTGGATCCCGTGGGTCGCATGCTTCTGGATGATCGCAAGCTGCTCCTGCGTCTCCACGCCTTCGACGATCAGGCGCAGCTTGAGGTCGTGCGCGAGCTGGGTGATGGCGTTCATCAGATATTCGGCCTTGCGCGACGAGCCGAGCTCCTGCGTGAAGGCCTGGTCGATCTTGATCGTATCGATCGGCAGATGGGCGAGGTAGCTGAGCGAGGAATAGCCGGTGCCGAAATCGTCGAGCGCGATTCGCACGCCGAGCGCGCGCAGGGCGACGAGCCGCGCGGTGACATGCTCGGCATCCGCGATCAGCGAGCTCTCCGTGATCTCGATCGTCAGCCGGTGCGGCTCGAGCCCATGGAGCCGCAGCAGCGCCGCGACGAGCCCGACCAGATCATGCCCGCGGTCGAACTGCCGGGCCGAGACGTTGACGCTGACGCCGACGCTGCGCGGCCAGGTCAGCGCGGTGCGGATCGCCTGGTCGAGCACCCAGGCGCCGAGCACGGTGATGAGGCCGGTGCGCTCCGCCAGCGGGATGAAGATCTCGGGGCTGACCACGCCGCGGCGCGGATGGTTCCAGCGCAGCAGCGTCTCGGCCATCGTCGCCGTGCCCGAGCGGGGATTGTAGATCGGCTGGAATTCGAGCGAGAACTCGCCGCGCCGGATGCCTTCGCGCAATTCCGCCTCGATCGCCCGGCCGTCCTCATGCTCGTCCTGGATCGCCTCGGTGTAGACCGCGAAGCGATTCCGCCCTTCGAGCTTGGCGCGATAGAGCGCGATGTCGACGCATTTCAGTGCCTCGTCGATCGAGGACGCGCAGCCGGCCGGCGCGATGCCGATGCTGGCGGTCGCCGTGACGTGCCGCCCGGCCAGGACGCGCTGGCTGCCGAGCAGCATCACCAGGCGACGGGCGAAGGTCGCGGCTTCGGGCGCGTCGCGCGAGGTCGCGACCATGAATTCGTCACCGCCGGTGCGCGCGGCGATGTCGCCCCGCCGGAGCTCCGCGCTCAGCATGTCGCCGAAGGACTGCAGCAGCGCGTCGCCGACATCGTGGCCGAAGCTGTCATTGATGCCCTTGAAGCGGTCGATATCGATCGAGATCAGCGTCACCGGCTGCCCGGCCGAGGCGATGGCCCGGATCTCCCGCATGAAGCCGCGGCGATTGTAGAGGCTGGTGATCGTGTCGTTGACGGCAAGGGTCTCCAGCTCGCGCATCGTGCGCAGCCGGGCGACGAACATCCGGTGGATGACCTGGGCGCTGGAGAAGGTCAGCACCGTCGTCAGCGCGACGGTGAGCCCGATCACGACATAGGCGGCATCGCCGGTCGAGGCGAGCGCGAGCAGGAAGGGGACCGCCGCGATCAGGATCTGGACGCGGGTGATGAGCGGGCGCGAGCTGTTGCGGCCGGAGACGCCGGCGAGATAGCCGATCGTCTGGGCGATCGCGAGCACGGCCACGGGTTGGTAGGTGTATTTCAGCACCGCATAGGAGCCGAAGCTGGAGACCAGCGCTGCCGTCGACCAGGCGCCGAACATCGCGAGCCTTTCGAGGCGGTCGATCTCGGCGTCGCTGGCCTTGGGAAGATCGACCCGCATGAAGCGGCGATGCGCGATCTGGCGGAACGCGCCGATGGCGAGCATGGCGGCCGTCATCAGCCCGAACACGCGGTCGCCGCCGGTCAGAACGGCGGCGGCGGCCATGACGGCTGCCACCATGATGGCGCCCGTCGTGATCGTGCCCGGCGTCCCGTAGAGCGCGGCGACCAATTCCGACTTCATCGCGCGCTCGTTTTCGCGAGCTTCCGCCATCATGTCCGCCCTAAGCCTGTTTTGCGATGACGCAAGGCAAGGGCATCTTCGGGAGAGAGATCTTAATGAACGGTGTGCCGCACGGCCGATTTCTTAGAGGTCTTCGGAATTTCGCGGCCGATTACGACAGCAATCGATACTTGGCGAAACCTTCGCCGCCATCGCCGGCCGGCTGCGCCTTGAGCGTCGCCGGCAGCTTCCCGGCCGCGGCGGGGGAGGTGACGAAGGTCACGTTGACATGCGGCGGCAGCGGCGCCAGCGCCCAGTTTCCATCGGCCTTGGGTTCGATCGTCTTCTTCTCGACGAGATAGCGGACGATGACGTCGCGGTTGAGGTCCGGCGCCTCCAGCACCACCGTGGTCTTCGTTCCCGGAAAATTGCCGCCGCCCGAGGCGCGGTAATTGTTGGTGACGACGAGGAACTGCGCCTTCTCGTCGATCGGCTTGCCGTTGAAGGCGAGATCGACGATGCGGTGCGCCTCGGGCGCCACGAGCTTGCCGTCGCCGTCATAGCGCGAGGCCTGCGTGACATCGATCCGGTAGGTCACGCCGTCGATGACGTCGAAGTTGAAGGAGGGGAAGCCCTGATTGATCAGGGGCTGCTCCTCCGTCTTCGCCGGGTCGATCCGGTTGAAGATGCCGGCCGAGCGCTCCAGCCACTCCCGGACCTCGGCGCCCGTGACTTTCACGATCTGCACCGTGTTCGGATAGAGATAGATATCCGCCACGTTCTTCAGCGCCAGCGGCCCGGCGGGGATGTCGGTGAAGAAGCCGGGGCCCGAGCGCCCGCCGACCTTGAACGGCGCGGCGGCGGAGAGGATCGGCAGGTCCTTCCACTGCGTCTGCGCCATCAGCGGCTTGGCATAGGCGATCTGCGCCTCGGAGACGATCTGGATCGAGGGATCGTCGGCGACCAGCGCGAAGAAGGAGTTGATCGGCGAGGCGGTCGAGCCCACCGGCTCGCGCATATAGATCAGCGTCGCCTCGTGGTCGGCCTTCACCGCGGCGAGAATGGCGGGCTCAGCGCTGGCCTTCGGCACGATCTTGCGCTCGGGCGTGCGCTCGTAGATCGGCTTCGGCTCGACCTTGAAATCGGCGATGCGCCAGCGCTCGCCCTTCTTTTCCAGATCGAGGTCGATGATGCCGAGATGCGAGCCCCAGAAGCCGGGCTGGCAGGCGGGCTTGCCGTTGAGCGCACCCTTGACATTGTCGACGCCGGGAATGCCGTCGAAGGCCTTGCCGCCAGGGAAGACGAGATGCTGGTGGCCGGTGAGGATGACGTCGATGCCCTCGATCTTGGACAAATGCAGCGCAGCGTTCTCCTCCATACCGCGCCGCTCGCCGCCGGCGATGCCGGAATGGCAGAGCGCGATGACGAGGTCGGGCGCGGCGTCGAGCAGGTCCGGCATGTGCTTCTGGGCGGCTTCGACGATGTCGAAGGCGACAAGCTTGCCGTCGAGATTGCCCTTGTCCCACTGCATGATCTGCGGCGGCACGAAGCCGATCACGCCGATCTGCAGGACATGGCGATGGCCGGCCTCGTCCTCGAAGCTCTGCTCGAACAGCCGCCAGGCATCGACCAGCGAGCCACCGCCGGCGCGCTCGACATTGGCGCAGACGATCGGGAACTCGGCCTTGGCGAGGCCATGGTCGAGGAATTCGAGCCCGTAATTGAACTCGTGGTTGCCGAGCGTGCCGCAGAGATAGGGCAGGGCGTTCATCGCCGCGACGATCGGATGCGTTTCGCCCGCCTTGAGCCCCTTCTTGTAGGCGACATAGTCGCCGAGCGAGGAGCCTTGCAGGAAGTCGCCATTGTCGAAGAGCAGGCTGTTCTTCACATCGGCCTGCGCCCCCTTGATCAGGTTCGCCGTCTTGGCGAGGCCGACCGTGTCGTCCGGCCCGTCGCGGAAATAGTCGTAAGGCACGACATTGACGTGCAGATCCGTCGTTTCCAGCACCCTGAGCTTGAGGCGTGCGGGGCTCGGTGCCTGCGCCTGCGCCTTCAGCGCCGAAGGCATGGCGGTGGCAGCGGCCAGGGCGGCTCCGCCCTTCAGCGTTTCGCGACGATTGAAACGACGATCCCGTGACATGCCCGACTCCTCAGTGCGCAGCGCCTAACGAAGCTAGCATTGCGGCAGGCGCGTGACACCTGGGGGAAGACGCCGGCCCTGCGCCGGCTGCGAGGGCCCCCGACGCAAGAGCATCTTGTGAATTCACGCCCAAGGCGCCAGCTTGCGCCGCGAATCCGCACGGACCGCATGAACCGCCCGGAGCGATCGGGAGCCACCATGAATCGACATTTCATCAATGGCCGCTATGTCGCTGGCCAGACAGGCGAAACCCTCGCCAAGCTCGACCCCGCCACCGGCGAGGAATTCGCCCGCATCGCCTGCGGCAACGCCGCCGATATCGACGCGGCCGTGACGGCAGCGCGGGCCGCCTTCGACGGTGCCTGGGGCAGGCTGACCGCGGCCGAGCGCGGACGCCTGATTTCGAAGCTCGCCTTCAAGGTGCAGGATCACTTCGACGAGCTGGCGAAGCTGGAAGCCCGCGACACCGGCAAGCCGATGAGCCAGGCCCGCGCCGATATCGACGCCACCATCCGCTATTTCGAATTCTATGGCGGCGCGGCCGACAAGGTGCATGGCCACGTCATCCCCTTCCTCAACGGGTACAGCGTCAGCGTCATCCACGAGCCGCATGGCGTCACCGGCCATATCCTGCCCTGGAACTATCCGGCGCAGATGATCGGCCGCTCGCTCACCGCCTCGCTCGCCATGGGCAATGCGGTGGTGCTGAAACCGGCCGAGGACGCCTGCGCCACCGCTTTCCGCCTTGCGGAACTGGCGAGCGAGGTCGGCTTCCCCGATGGCGCGATCAACATCGTCGCCGGCCGCGGCCATGAGGCGGGCGCTGCGCTCTCCGCCCATCCCGGCATCAACTTCATGTCCTTCACCGGCTCGCCCGAGGTCGGCAAGATGGTGCAGCACGCCTGCGCCGAGCATCTCATCCCCTGCACGCTGGAGCTCGGCGGCAAGTCGCCTCAGATCGTCTTCGAGGATGCCGATCTCGACGCGCTCGTGCCGCTCGCCTGCAAGGCCATCGTGCAGAACACCGGGCAGACCTGCTCGGCCGGCAGCCGCCTGCTCGTCCAGAAGTCGATCTATGACGACGTCGTCTCGGCCGTCGCCAAGGAATTCTCCAAGCTGCGGGCCGGTACCCCGGAGATGGATCTCGATTGCGGCCCGGTGATCAACGCGAAGCAGCGCGGCCGCGTCCAGAGCTTCATCGACCAGACGCGCGAGGCCGGCATCCCGGTGATCGCGCAGGGCCAGATCGCGCAGGGTGTGCCGAATGGCGGCTTCTATGTCACACCGACGCTGTTCGGCCCGGTGCCGCGCGGCAACCGGCTGGAGCAGGAGGAGGTCTTCGGGCCGGTCTTGGCCGCCTTCCCCTTCGAGGACGAGGAGGACGCGATCAAGGCCGCCAACGGCACCGATTACGGCCTCGTCGCCGCGGTCTGGACGAAGGATGGCGGGCGCCAGCAGCGCGTCTCCAAGCGCGTCCGTGCCGGCCAGGTCTTCATCAATGGCTATGGCGCCGGCGGCGGCATCGAACTGCCCTTCGGCGGCACCGGCAAGAGCGGCCATGGCCGCGAGAAGGGTTTTATCGCGCTGGAAGAGTTCGCGGTGACCAAGACCATCGTGCACAAGCACGGGTGAGCGCTCTGTCCGTCATGCTCGGGCTTGACCCGAGCATCTCGGAAACCAGCGCGTTCTGGTCATGAGATTCTCGGGTCCGCGCAGGGCGCGGCCCGAGAATGACGGCCCTGCAGTGGCCCGTCACATCCTGACGATATGCCGGATCGTCCGGCCTTCGTTCAGCGCGTCGAACCCCTCGTTGATCTCGTCGAGGCTCCCGGAGCTGGTCCAGAGCTTGTCCACGGCCAGCCGCCCGCGCTGATAGAGTTCGATGAAGCGCGGGATGTCGCGCGAGGGCACGCAGGAGCCGACATAGGAGCCCTTCAGCGTGCGCTCCTCCGCAACCAGCCTCACCGGCGAGAGCGCGAGCGTATGGGCGGGGTTGGCGAGGCCGGCGGTCGTGGTCGTGCCGCCGCGCCGGGTGATCTGGTAGGCGAGGTCGAGCGCCTTCACCGAGCCTGCCATCTCCAGCCCATGATCGACGCCGCCCTTCGTCGCCTGCCTGATGGCTTCGATCACATCCGGCGTATCGGCCCTGAAGGCATCGGTCGCACCGAGCGCCAGCGCCAGATCGAGCTTGTCCTGCGCCAGGTCGACGGCGACCACCCGCGAGGCGCCGCAGGCGATCGCCCCGAGCAGGGCCGAGAGGCCCACGCCGCCGAGCCCGACAACCGCCACCGTCTCGCCGGCCTTGATCCGCGCCGTGTTCACCGCCGCGCCGACGCCCGTCAGCACGGCGCAGCCGAAGAGCGCCGCGATCTCATGGGGAATATCCGCTTCGATTTTCACCAGCGAGCGGCGTGAGATCACCGCGTGCTCGGCAAAGGCGGAAACGCCGATATGGTGATGCACCGGCTGGCCATGAGCCGAGAGTCGACGCCCGCCGCCCAGCATCTCACCGCGCCCATTGGCGGCGTTGCCGGGCTCGCAGAGGGCGGGGCGCCCCTCCGCGCAGGGCGCGCAGTGCCCGCAGGAGGGCACGAACACCATCACCACCCTGTCGCCGGGTTTGAGGTCATCGACGCCTTCTCCGGCCTCGACGACTTCTCCCGCCGCCTCATGGCCGAGCACCATCGGCACGGGGCGGGGCCGGTTGCCGTCGATGACGGAGAGGTCGGAATGGCAGAGCCCCGCCGCCCGAACCCTCACCAGCACCTCGTCGCGTCCGGGCGGGGCGAGGTCGAGCTCCTCGATCCTGAGCGGGCGGCTTTGGGCGTAGGGCGCCGCAACCGGGCTCTCGTTCAGGACGGCGGCGCGAATCTTCATGGGCCTGCGGCTCCGCTTTGGTGGATCGGGCGCTATCCCGACAGGCGCGAGCGCCGCTGTCAAAGCCGCTGAAGGTCGAGTAGCTGGAGGCCATGCCATCGCTCAGGGCGACAGCGGCAATTCCTGCGCCTTCTGCTCGAGCGCCTTGAAGCGGGGGAAGGCGTCGGCCGCGAAAGCCTTGAGCTCGGGATCCTCGCCGTCGCGGGCATAGGCTTCGAGCAGCAGCGAGAGCGTGTGATGGGTGCCGCGCTGCGCCTCGACATAGGCCTTGTCGAAATCGCCGCCCTGCAAGGCGCCGAGGTCGCGCAGCAGGTCGAGATGGCGCGTGTCGGGGCGGTCGGGCAAGGCGATGTCGGAGCGGCGCGCGATGATCCGTCTCAGGCTGCTCGCGATCGTCGCATGGTCGTCGGCGAGGCGGTGGGCGTAGTCCTTGATCGCCGACGAGCTGCTCTGCTTCAGCGCCAGCGTCGCCGACTCGATGCAGAACATGTTGGCGACGGCCACCTGATTGACGAGGTCTTGCGGGGACGGTTTGGCCAGCGCGACCGGAGCGACGGCTAGCGTTGCGAGCGCAGGCGCGATGCCCGCGAGAAAGGCGCGGCGTGTACGGGTCATGGCAGGGCAACGACGCAGCGCGCGCGAGGTTCCGCCTGCATGGGCGGGTTGCCGGGGCGCGCTTGTTCCTCTCGTCGGGCTGCGATAGCAGAACTGCGCGTCGCTGCCGTGATGGGCGCGCGCGAAAGGGAAGGGGATCCCCATGCCGACCACTGCCGAAACCATCCGCGATGCGCTTCTGACCGCCCGCCGCGAGCGCTCGCTGATCGAGACCGCGAGCCTGCCCGTGCCGGCCTCGCTGGCGGAGGGCCTCGCCATCGCGCGTGCGGTCAGCCGCGGCGCGGGTTTCGAGGATCTCGGCTGGAAGGTCGCCATCGCCCCGGACGGCACGCCGATCGGCGGGCTGATGCCGGGCCCCTGGCTCGCCCCCGGAGAGGTCTATGAGGGCGCGATCGGCGCCGAGCTGCGCGTCGAGATCGAGCTGGGCCTGCGCCTCTCGCGCGACGTGCCCTTGCGTCCCGGCCAGCCCTGGTCGCGGGCGGAGCTGCTGGCCTGCTGCGACAAGGCCTTCCTCGGCATCGAGATCGTCGAGAGCCGCCTCGCCAACTGGTCGGGCAACGTCGCCATGCCGCTCTGGCTCACCGATGCGATGGGCCATGGCGGTTACTTCGTCGGGCCGGACCTCGACATGAAGGTGCTGGACGACCTGACCGGGCTCGGCTGCTTCATCTCGCTCAATGGCGTGACGATCTACGACCAGCCGGCGGTCCATGGAAACGGCGATCCGATGACGCCGTTCCTGGCCTGGGCCAACCGGAAGGAGGAGGGGCTCGGGCCCCTGCGCGCCGGCCAGCTCGTCACCACCGGCAGCCTCTGCGGCGGCGTGCTCTCGCCGGGTAAGGGCGAGGTCGTCACCAAGCTCAGCCCGCTCGCGAGCGTAGCGTTTACGCTTCGTTAGAGGAAAGCGTCGAGTCCTTCAGCATTGCGCATGGCCATCCCGTCTCTATGATGGCCATGCTCATCGAATAGTTTTTGATGTTGCGGCCGGGGGTTGCTTGGAGGACGGATGCGGTTCTGGCGAAGGGCGAGCCAGACGGTGGCATTGGGCGGCGGTTATGCGTTTGCGGCGCTCGTCGGCTTGCAGGCTGATCCTGCCAAAGCTTTCGATCTCTCCTCGCTGGATGTCTTCGGCCTCTTCACCAGGAAGGACGAGCCGCCGGCTCCCAGTGCCGCGACGCTGCCCTACAAGCTCGACTTCGACCTCGGCGAGGCCGATGACGCCAAGGCGCTGACGCGCACCCTGCAGGACGCCTCCTTGCTCTATCGCCTGCGGCAGGACGCGCCGCCCGATGGCGAGAGCTTGTCGCGCCGCATGGCGGCCGATCTCAATCCGCTCGTCGATGCGCTCTGGTCGCAGGGTTACTTCAACGCCGACGTCTCGCTCGTCGTCGATGGCGTGCCGCTGGCGGTCGGGGCCGAGCCGGGCGCGCCGCTCATCCGTGCGCTGGAAGCCCACCGCAACCGCGACGCCGTGCCGATCACCGTCAGGGTTCGTCCTGGCAAGGTCTTCGGCTTCCGCAAGATCGACATCGTCGAACGAGACAGGGCCGGCTCGGCCGCGATCGCCGATCCCCTCAAGGTCTCCAAGCTGAAGGCGGGCGAGCCGGCGACGGCCGCCTCCCTGCGTGCCGCGCAGGCCGGGCTCATCGACCATATGCGCGCGCAGTCGCATCCGCTCGCCAAGGTGGTGGAACTGCGACCGGTGGTCGATCATGCCGCCGGCATCATGGACGTGACCTATGTGCTCGATCCCGGCCCGCTCGCCGGCTTCGGCGACATCACCGTGGGCCAGACCGACGAGATCCCGCCCGAGGTCGTGCGCTCCTTCATCTATCTCGAGCCGGGCGATCCCTATTCGCCCAAGGCGCTGGCCGACACGCGCAAATCGATCGCCAAGATTCCGGCCGTCGCCTCGGTGCGCATCCGGGAGGCGGACAAGCTCGACGGGGCGGGGAATCTGCCGATCTTCGTCGAGGTGACGGAGCGTCCCAAGCGGCTTCTCGGCTTCTCCGCCCGTTATTCGACGATCGATGGCCCGGCGGTGAAGGTCTATTGGGAGCATCGCAACCTGTTCGGCGGGGCCGAGCGTCTGCGGCTGGAATCCAGCGTCTTCCTCGCGCCGCGCATCGACGGCACCAAGATCCAGAGATTCGGCGATTTCGAGCGCTCGGACCTCGGCGGCCGCTTCGCCTTCAGCTTCATGAAGCCGGCGCTGGACGGCAGCCGCTACGACTGGCTGCTCGACGGCGTCGCTACCCGCGAGCGCGTAGGGACCAACCGGTATGGCGGCTACACCGCCCGCTACGCCAACGCCACCACGGCGATCCGCTACCGTTTCAGCGATACCTTCTCGGTGCAGGCCGGGCTGGAGGTGGAACGCGGCCAGACCAGCGATGTGCTGGGCCAGGTCGACTACACGCTGGTCGGTCTTCCGCTTTCGGTGAACTACGATTCGACCGACAGCCTGCTCGACCCGACGCGCGGCATCCGCGCCACGGCGTCCTTCACGCCCTATCCGACCTTCCTCGGCTCGACGGTCGGCATCTATCAGGCCAAGGCCGCGATCTCCGGCTATTACGCGCTCGACGATGATGCGCGCTATGTCCTGGCCGGTCGCGTCGGCTTCGGCTCGATTTCGGGCGCGAGCCTCGACGAGATCCCGGCGACGCGGCGCTTCTATGCCGGCGGCGGCGGTTCGGTGCGCGGCTATGCTTATCGCTCGCTTTCGCCGCTCGGGCCGTTCGGACAGCTCACCGGTGGGCGCAGCCTGCTCGAATTGTCGGCGGAAGCCCGCATCAAGATCACCGAGACCATCGGCATCGTGCCGTTCTTCGATGCCGGCACTGCGTTCGAATCGAGCCTGCCCGACGGCAAGCAGAAGCTGCAGATGGCCGCCGGCCTCGGCTTTCGCTACTATACCTCGATCGGGCCGATCCGCGTCGATGTCGCGGCGCCCCTCAATCCGCGCAAGGGCGACAAGCCCGTCGCGCTCTATGTCAGCATCGGGCAGGCCTTCTGATGCGCCGCCTCCTGAGCTTTCCGCGGTTGAAACATTTTCAAGCGAAGTGGGCACCGTTTCGCGTGAAGAAAATGCGCGCCAGCAGAAACCCGGAGACATTCCGTGCTGCGAAGAAGCGCGGAATGTCTCTGGCGCTCTTCGCCCTGCTGCTGACGGTCGGCCTTCTCGCCTCGGCTCATTTCGGCGGCTTTGCCCAGAACGCCCAGACCGATCGCGGCGTCGTCGCCGATCTGATCTCGAAGGCGCTCTCCAGCGACACCAGCCAGGTCTCGATCGGCGAGGTCAACGGCGCGCTGTCCTCCGATGTCGAGATCCGCGACATCGCGCTCTCGGATCGCGACGGCGTCTGGCTCAGGCTCGACCGCGTCCGTCTGGTCTGGACCCGCAGCGCGCTGCTGCTGCGCCGGCTCGATGTCGACCGGCTGGAGATCGGCAAGCTCGAGATCCTGCGCCGGCCGGCGCCGCCGCCCGCCGGGACGGTCCCCGCGAATGACGGGCCGATCCTGCCGGAATTGCCGCTGAAGGTGATCCTGCGCGCCTTCCAGCTCAACGAACTCGTGCTCGGCGAGCCGGTCATCGGTGCGGCGGCACGGCTTGGCGCGACCGGTGCCGCGCGGCTTGGCCCCCCCAATGAGGGTCTCGACCTCAAATTCGAGGCGCGGCGGCTCGATATGGGCGGGAACTTCAATGTCGACCTGTCCTTCGTGCCGGAAAGCACGCGGCTGAGGCTCGCCGCCAAGCTCGACGAGCCGGCCGGCGGCCTGATCTCGAAGGCGGCCGGGCTGCCGGGGGAGCCGCCGGTCAAGCTCGACCTGAACGGCGACGGACCGCTCGATTCCTTCCGTTCGAACCTGACCTTCACGGCCGGGCCGACCATTGGCGCGGACGGCTCGGCGACGCTCAACCGCGCCGGTGCGGAGCGGCAGCTTGCGCTCGCGCTCGATGCCCGCATCGAGGGGCTGATGCCGGCGCCGGTCGCGCCGGTCTTCGCGGGCTCGACCCGGCTCGACGGAGCGGTCGGCTTCGCCGATGGCGGCGGCGTCGACATCCGCAATCTCGCGCTCGTCTCCGCGCTGGCGCGGCTCGATGTGCTCGGCCGCTACAACGCCGACAGGACGCTCGACCTGCGCGTCACTGCCGCCGCACGCCCCAATGCGGAGGGCCGCACCGTGGCCTCCGGCGCCGAGATCGGCAAGCTCGCCTTCGACGCGACGATCCGCGGCCCCGTCGCCGGCCCGATCGTTGCCGCCAGGCTGGACGCCGAGGACGCGAAGCTGCCGGCGGGCCGCTTCGGCAAGGTGGGGCTGACCTTCAACGCCACGCCGAGCGGCACGATCGGCGAGCCCGGCAGCCGCATCGCGCTGACCAGCGACGGCGAGGCGAGCGGCATCGCCCTGACGGATCAGGCTTTGGCCAAGGCTGTCGGCGACAAGGTGACCTTCACCTTGCGCGGCACCGGCAATGACGACGCTACCGCCGATTTCGAGACGCTGCGCCTGGCGCTCTCCGGCATCGAGCTGGATTACAAGGGCAAGCTCGGTCAGGCCCGCGTTCTCGGCCAGCTCAAGGCGATACTGCCCGATCTCGCCCGGCTGAGCGGCCTCGCCCGGCGCCCGCTCGGAGGCAGGGCCGAGATCGCCGCCGAGCTCGACGCCACGCCCAAGCTCAGCAGCTATGCCGCAACGCTAAGCGGCAAGGCCGAGCGCCTCGCCACCGGCGAGGCCGTTATCGACCGGCTGCTCGCCGGCAGCCTCACGCTCGCCGGCAAGGTCAACGCGCTTGCCGGCGACTACACCTTCTCCGGGCTCAAGGTGGCGGGCCAGCATGCAAGCTTCACCGCCGACGGGGCGCTCGGACAGAATGCCTCGGACCTCAAGCTCGCGCTCGCCCTGCCGGACCTCAAGCGCGCCGATCCGCGCCTGTCCGGGCGCGGCGACGTCAATGCGCAGATCACCGGCCCGCTCAGGAAGCTCGATGCCACCGCCCGCATCGCCGTCGCCAATGCGACCGCGCTGGCAAGACCGATCCCGCGGCTCGTCATC
Source organism: Allobosea sp. UNC402CLCol (assembly GCF_000745475.1). GTDB lineage: Bacteria > Pseudomonadota > Alphaproteobacteria > Rhizobiales > Beijerinckiaceae > Allobosea > Allobosea spartocytisi. Next base: position 589,023 of record NZ_KN050692.1, on the reverse strand, counting down.
GACGCCGTGGTCAAGGATTTGCAGGGCGCGCTCGATTCCCGCATCACCCTCTCCGGTGAGATCGATGCCAAGCCTGCAACCGGTAGCATCGCGCTGAACCGCCAGCCGGACGATGGCTGGAACCTCTCCCAGCTCGACCTCGCCATCGGCTCGGTGCGCCTCAACGGTGCTGTGACGCTCGATCCGGCCAGCCGTGCTGCCGGCCGCCTGACGCTCGCCGCCCGCAATCTCGACGATCTCTCGGCGCTGGCGCTGACCAAGCTCGGCGGCCAGCTCGATGCCGATATCAATCTCGCAACCCCCGAGAGCCGCCAGAACATCGACGTCACCGCGCGCGGCAGCCGGCTCGTTGGCCCCTCCGTCTCGATCGACAAGCTCGACGCAACCATCGGTGCGAAGGACATCTACGGCCGTCCGATGCTCGACGCCGCGATCGCCATCGACCGCGCCGTCGCGGCCGGCGAGACGATCAGCGCGATCCGCTTCGATTCGAAGGGCGCGCCCGAGGCCAGCGCCTTCACGCTCAGTGCCAATGCGCGCGGCTTCGCCCTGAAGGGGGCCGGCCGATTGGTGCCGGGCGAGCCGCTGAAGCTTGAGGTCGCCTCCTTCGACGCCCGCCGCGACGGCCGCGTCATCACGCTCGCCAATCCCGCAACCTTCAGCTTTCCGGCCTCCGGCGTCGAGATCGCCGGGCTCGCGCTCGCGATCGATGGCGGCCGCGTCACGCTCGACGGCAAGGCGGGCGAGACGCTCGACCTGCGTTTCGTCGCGCGCGACGTGCCTCTCTCGGCTGCGCGCATCGTGGCGCCGAGCCTCAACCTCTCGGGCACGCTCAACGCGCAGGCACAGGTTCAGGGCAGGCCGGATGCGCTGTCCGGCCCCTGGAACCTGCGGATCGCCCGTTTGGTGACGCCGGAGACGCAGCAGGCCGGCTTGCCGCCGGTCGAGATCGCGGGGCAGGGCGCCTTCAAGGGCAACGCCACCAGCGTCGAGGCGACCCTCAATGCCGGCCGCGGCGCGAGCCTGACTCTGCGTGGCACCGCCCCGCTCAATGCGGCCGGTGCCCTGTCTCTGGCTGCGCAGGGGCGTCTCGACGCCGCACTCGCCAACCCCATGCTCGCGGTCAACGGCCAGCGCCTGACCGGCGCGGTCGCCATCGACATGCGCGCCGAGGGCACGCCCACGGCGCCGCGCCTCAGCGGCAGCGCCACGCTCTCCAATGGCAGCTTCACCGATGCGCTGCAGGGCGTGCGCCTCACCGATATGCGGGCGCGCGTCGCGGCCAATGGCGACAATCTGACGATCGACAGCGCCTCAGCGAGCACGCCCAATGGCGGCACGATTTCGGCAAGCGGACAGGTCAAGGTCGATCCCGCCGCCGGCTTCCCGGGCACGATCCGCATCCAGGGCAATCGCGCCCAGCTCGTCTCCAGCGGTCTGGTTACCGCTGTCGCCGGGCTCAATCTCGAGATTTCTGGCCCGCTGGCGCAGCGTCCGCGCATCGGCGGACGGATCGACGTCGTCTCGCTGGATGTCGCGGTGCCCGATCGCCTACCGGCTTCGCTCAGGCCGGTCGACGGCATCAAGCACGTCAATGCCAAGGGCACCGCTGCCGCTCGTCTTGCCGCCGCGCGCAAGTCGCAGAAGGCGCGTGGCAGCCGTGGCCGGGCCGCGCCGGCCTTCGATGCGGCGCTGGCCGTCACCGTCTCGGCTCCGAGCCGCGTCTTCATCCGGGGGCGCGGCATCGACGCCGAACTCGGCGGCGAGATTCGCGTCGGCGGCACGCTGGCGGCTCCCGCGCTCGACGGCGGCTTCGATCTGCGCCGCGGCCGGCTCAACGTGCTGACCCAGCGTCTCGACTTCAGCCGCGGGCGGCTGACCTTCGCCGGCGGCCTGATTCCCGATCTCGATTTCGTCGCTGAGACGCGTGCCGCCGACGTGACCGCCAAGATCATCGTCAGCGGCCCGGCTGATCAACCGGCCTTCGCCTTCACCTCCGAGCCGCAACTGCCGCAGGACGAGGTGCTGTCGCGGCTGCTCTTCGCGCGGGCGTCCGGCTCGCTCTCGCCCTTCCAGGCGGTCCAGCTCGCGCAGGCGGCGGCGCAGTTCGCCGGTGGCGGCGGCGACGACACCTTCGAGCGGCTGCGCAAATCGCTGGGCGTCGACAATCTCGACATCCAGATGGGCGAGGGCGGTCCGACCGTGGGCGCCTCGCGCTACATCAGCGACAATGTCTCGGTCGGGGTGAAGGTCGGCGCCAAGCCGGAGGACAGCGGCGTCTCGGTCGGCATCGACGTCACCAAGCGCCTGAAGCTGCAGGCCGAGACGGGCGCGGATGGCAGCGCTGCGGTCGGCGTCGGCGCCGAGTGGGAATACTGACTCGCGGGATTCGGCCGGCATACGGGGATTCGCCCCCGAGATTCGCCGTCAAAGCCATGTTGCATCGCCAAAACACCGGCCTCGCGGGCTGGTCTGGTTAACGCTTTGTGAATTTCGGCGGTCAAAGCGTGGCTCGCCTGCAACACCAGTTTCCAAAGCACCCCCCAGGCGACCTCTGGGGTCCGATCATGGTTGATCGGCAAGTCCGCTTTCGTATGGTGGAAATGCGTCGGGACGTTCCCGGTCGCTGTTTTTCGTCTTCGCCTCTGAATTGGGTCAGGGACGTGGGCGAAAGACCGGGAAGAGGCAGGTTCTGCGATCAGACGCCAAGTCTGGGGCGGGGGGCAAGCCGAAGCCCGAGGGTCTCGAAACTCTTTTGGAGGTTACCAAATGAAGCTCGTCAAGAGCCTCCTCCTCGGTTCCGCCGCCGGCATCGCCGCGGTCGCCGGGGCTCAGGCCGCTGACCTTCCCTCGCGGAAGGCCGCTCCGGTCGAATACGTTCGCGTCTGCACCGCCTACGGTGCCGGCTTCTTCTACATCCCGGGCACCGACTCCTGCCTGCGCATCTCGGGCCGCGTTCGCGCCGAGTACGCTGTCGGCACCCGCTACAGCGACTATCAGGATGCCTACGGCACCCGCGCTCGTGGCCGTCTGAACATCGACGTCCGCACCGCGACCGCCTACGGCACGCTGCGCACCTTCATCCGCTACGAGCTGACCAACAACACCGGCATCTACGGTGCCGGCGGCGTCACCCCGTTCAACGTCGGCGCGACTGTCCCGGGCTTCGTCCGCGGCGCTTCGTCGACCTCCACCGGCTCGCTGCTCGACCTGGCCTTCGTCCAGTTCGGCCCGATCACCGCTGGTCGCGCTCAGTCGTTCTTCGACTTCTATGCTTCGGACCTGGGCTTCGCTTCGGTTCGTACGTCTGATTCGCGCGTCAACCTGCTGGCCTACACCGCCACCTTCGGTTCGGGCTTCTCGGCCACGATCTCGGCGGAAGACCGCACCTCGGGCACGTCCGGCCGCGAGCTGCCGGGCGTTGTGTTCAACGCGCTGGTTGGCGGCGGCGCTGCTGCGGCCGTCGTCCAGGGTCAGGACTATCCGGATCTGATCGCGTCGCTGCGCGTCGATCAGGGCTGGGGTTCGGCTCAGCTGTCCGGCGCTGTCGGCCAGCGTAAGTACGCCACGGCTGCGGCTCTCAACGCTGTCAACGGCGACGAGATGATCTGGGCCGTCCAGGGCGGCGTGAAGATCAACCTGCCGATGCTCGCCGCTGGCGACGCCTTCTGGCTGCAGGCTGCTTATGCTGACGGCGCTCTCGGCTACCTCGGCTGGTCCGCTGGCAGCCTCGGCCTCGGCCGCATCGGTGGTCTGACGCTGGCTGATGCCGCGATCAACCCGATCACCGGCAATGTCGAGAACTCGAAGGGCTGGTCGGTTGTTGCGGCGTTCCGCCACTTCTGGACCCCCACCCTGCGCACCGAGATCACCGGTTCGTACTCTGAGCTGAAGCTCAAGTACCTCGACGCCGCTGCGGTTGCTTTCAACGGCGTCACCGCTCGCTCGGCTGACCCGAAGGAGTTCCTGCTCGCTGCCAACCTGATCTGGTCGCCGGTCTCCGGCCTGGATATCGGCGTCGAAGTGCTCTACTCGCACCTCGATGTTCGTTCGCCGGTCGGCCTCGTGAACAACGGCAACGCTCGCAGCGCGCTCCTCGGCATCAAGTCGGAAGACTCGGTTGCTGGCCGCCTGCGCATCCAGCGCGACTTCTGATCGCCTCTCGCGATCCTAGTCGGAAGCCCCGGGGAAACCCGGGGCTTTTTTGTTGTCTATTTGTCCGCCGATAGTCGTCGCTGGCGGCTCCGGCCGATCCGGACTGATTGAGCCGAGCGGCCCGACGCATGGTCCTGGCGGGTGACGACGGCGCTGCGCCAGCTTGATTCGATAACTTGGGAATTGGCTCCAACCCCTTGATTGCAATGCCATCGAGGCGATGGGCTGGAGCCTTGGCCCGAAACGTGGCATCCCCTTGTCGGAACGATCCTGTGTTGGGATAAAGGAACGGATCGCGACGTTGCGTCCGCGCGGATGCGGGCTGCGATCTGGCTGGCTTCGCTGCGGGGGGCGGCGGGGAATGAGGGGCGAACGATGTCTCAACCGACGCGCTGGCTCTGGGGCGTGATTCCGCTGGCGCTGCTCTGGGGCGCGGGCAATCTGCTTCTCGACGATGCGATCCAGCGGGATGTCGCCAACCGGGCCGAGCGGGCCGTGGAGGCGAGCGCAGGAGCCACTCCGGGGGCGAGGCCGGTGACCGCGCAGGTCGAGGGGCGCGACGTCACGATCGGTGGCGAGGTCATGTCGTCAGACGGGGCGGCGAAGGCCATGGCCCAGCTGCGCGGGGAATTCGGCGTGCGCCGGGCTCTCGGCGGCCTGTCCCAGGTCGTTGCCCAGAAGCCCTATTCCTGGTTCGTCAGCCGCTTGCCCAATGTCGTGACCATCGGCGGCTTCGTGCCCGACCTCGCTGTCGCGGATGCCAATGTCGCCGCGGCCGGCGCGGCCTTGCCGGGTCTCAGGATCGACGATCGCCAGACGGTCGCTTTCGGTGCTCCCCAGGGATTCGCGGCGATGAGCGCCGCGATGATCGCCGCCTTGCCTCGGCTGGCGACCGGGCGGATCGCGCTGGATGACGGTCGCTTCTGCATCGAGGGCAAGGCCGCAACCCCCGAGGCGTTTCTGGCCTTGGAGGCGATCGGCACGAAGCCCCCGGTTGCCGGGTTCAGCGCCGTGTCCTGCGGTCTCGAGCCGCCGACGATCTCGCCCTATCGCTGGAGCGCGGCCCACGCGACGCCCGACGCGGTCGAGATCCAAGGCTTCGTTCCCGACGAGGCGACGCGAAGGCAGATTCTCGCAGCCTTCCAGACGGCCTTTCCGTCACCTGTCGCGATCCGTGACGGGATGTTGCCGGGCGTCGGCGCGCCGTCCGCTTTCCTCGCCAAGGTGAGGCGGGCCGCTTCGGAGCTGGCCCGGCTCAGAACCGGCAAGGCGGAGATCGATGGCGATGCCTATAAGCTTTCGGGCCTCGGCCCGAGCGACTATGCCGCCTGCCAGGCGCTCCGGCTGCAGATCGCCCAGCTCGATGGTCCCGACTCGGTCGCTCAGGCGACGATCGAATGCCCCCCGGCGCCTCCTGAGCCGGTCATGCCGCCCTTGCCGGAGATTCCGGGCCCGGTCCTGCATGATGTGATTCCGGCGCCCGCGCCCGATCCCGGCACTCGGGGGCAATCATCCCCATCCGGAGCGCCGCCCGCGGCTTCGGCTGCCGCGCCGCAAGCGCCGGCACCGCCGGCGAAACCGGTTCCGGTCGCCCCCTGGACGGCCCGGCTTTCCGGAGAGCGGCTGACGCTGTCCGGGGCCGTGCCCGATGCGGGGGCCAAAGCCAGCCTTCTCGCGCAGGCCGGGCGGCTCTTCGGCGGTGCGACAGTGGAGGACCGCATGGAGCTTGCGGCGGGCGGCTCCTCTGCCGGCGATTTCGCCGCTTCGGCCGGCTACGCGCTGGAGGCGCTGTCGAAGCTCAAGGCCGGATCGGTCTCGATCCGCGACAATGCCCTCTCGATCGCGGGCGAAGCCGCCGATGCGGCAGGCTGGCAGGGCTTGCAGGCCTTGCTGGCCGGTGCCCGCCCCGCGGGACTCGTGCTGCCGTCCGCCATGGCAACGGTGACGGTCCGGCCTTATGGCCTGTCGCTCTCGGCCGATCGTGGTGGCGCGGTCTTCTCCGGCTACCTGCCGGATGAGGCGGCGCGCGCGGCGTTGCACGCCCTCGTCGCGGAAACGCCGCTCGCCGGCAAGCTCGAGGACACGACCGTGATTCTGCCTGGGGCACCGGACGGCTTCGCCCAGGCCGCCAAGGCCATGCTCGCCGATCTGCTGCGGCTCGACATCGGCTCGGCGACGCTCACCGACCGGACGATCATGTTGCGGGGCCTCACTTGCCGGGACCTGATCAGGAGCGAGGTCGAGACCAGTGCCGCGACGGGCCTGCCGCCCGGCTTCTCCGCGGACGTCGTCGTCAGCCAGCGCCAGACCGGCTGCGTCGTCGATCCGCCGGCGAGCTGCCAGAACGACCTCGACGGGCTGACCCGGCAGAATCCGGTGCTGTTCGCGCAAGGCACCGCGGTGGTCGATCTCGACCCCGTGACCGAGCGCGTCATCGGCGAGGCTGCGTCCATTTTGAAGAAATGCCCGGGCGCGCGCGTCACCATCGAGGGCCACGCCAATCGCGACGGCGAATGGCGCGGCTTCGACAATCTCGACCTGTCGATGCGGCGGGCCGAGCGCGTGCGGGACGAACTGGCGCGGCGCGGCATCGATCCCGCCCAGCTCATGGTGAAGGGCTATGGCAGCACGCGGCCGCTGTTGCCCTATGGCGCCGCCCAGGCGCGCGAGATGAACCGCCGGGTTCAGTTCACGGTGGCGAAGTAGGGAGGGGACCATGCTCTATCTCGCCAGCCGGTTCGTCTGGTTTCTCCTGGCCGCTCTCGTGCTGGGCTTCGTCATGGGCTGGATCAGCCAGAGCGGGTCAGCGCGCCGCTTCTGGAGTCGTGGCTGGAGCCTCGTCGCCTTGCTCTGGCTTTGCGGCGCGGTCCTGGCCTGGTTGCAGCTCGTCAACGGCGTGGCGGCGATGTGGCTCGAAACGGCCTTGCTCTTCGTCGCGGTCTATTGGCTCGGCTGCGTGGCGGGCACGCTGCTGCACCCGCTCGACGATGATGTGAAGGAAACGGCCACCGCCTCGGCTGCGGCCGTATCGACGGCCGTGCCGGTTGCGGCCAGCGAGCCCGCCATTGCCGCGGTTCAGGCACCGGCAGATGCCGGCCGGACGTTTCCGCCCGTCGAGAACGAGGAGACGCTGCCCGGCCAGAGGCCTGCCGCATTGGCCGAGGCGCGCGGCGGCAAGGCCGACGACCTCAAGCTCATCAAGGGGATCGGCCGGCAGAACGAGGGGCGCCTGCACGGGCTCGGCATCTGGCATTTCGAGCAGATCGCCGCCTGGACGCCGGAGAACGTCGAATGGATCGGGGGCTATCTCGCTTTTCCCGGACGCATCGAACGCGAGGACTGGGTCGGTCAGGCGAAGCGCCTGGCCACCGGCGCGACCACGGAATTCGCCGACCGCGCCCGCGCCGGGCTCGTCGAGACCTCGCGTGATGACGGCTCGGCCGGGCAGGGCAATGTCGCGGCGCTCGAAGGCGACGGCTTCGAAGGGCGGCGGCCGGAACATCTGCTCGCCGCGGCGCGGGATGGCAAGCCCGACGATCTGACGCTGATCAAGGGCATCGGACCGGCGATCGCAGCCGATCTCAACCGGCTCGGCATCTGGCATTTCGACCAGATCGCCGCTCTCGGCGACGAGGAGATGCGCTATGCCTCCGCCTTCGCAGGGGCGCCCGGCCGTGGCCTTTCCGAGAACTGGCGCGAGGACGCGGGAATCCTCGCCCATGGCGGCGACACGCAGCATTCGCGCACGCTGAAGGCCGAGCGCGCGAAGGCGAAATCCTAGCCCGCCCGCCGCTCCGCCTTGGCGATGAGCTTGCCGATGCGGCGGATCATGTCCTTGCTGCCGAGCAGCGGCGCATGGCCTTGTCCGGGCGCCACATGGGTCTCGCAATCCGGGTGGCGCTCGGCCATCTCCTGCAAGGTCTTCTCGGCGAGCAGGTCAGAATTCGCGCCGCGGATCGCCAGAACCGGCACGCCCTGCAAGGCCTCGAAATAGGGCCAGAGCACCGGCAGCGGCGCTTCGAGGTCGAGCTCTTCCAGCACCTTCATCAGGTTGGTGTCGTAGTCCGGCCTTAGCGGCCCGTCGCGATCGGTCCAGGTCCGCCGCGCCATCAAGTCCCACTCGGCATCGCCCAGCAGCGGAAATTGCTGGTCGGAGAGCCGCTTCAGGATCTCCGCGCCCTCCGAAAAGCTGCGCGGCTTGGGCAGTTTGCCGACATAGCCGCGGATGCGCAGCAGCCCGCGCGCATCGATGACCGGGCCGACATCGTTGAACACCACGCCCGTGATGACGGCAGGTCGCGCCGCCGCCAGGGCCATGGTGAGCAGGCCGCCGCGCGAGGTGCCGATAAACGCGGCGCGCTCGATGCCGGCGACCACCAGCACCTGCATCAGATCGTCGAGTTCGACGCGGATGTCGTAGTTCTTCCAGTTGGCGTCATAGGCCGAGAGGCCGCGCCCGCGATAATCCAGCGCGAGCACGCGGCGCGGCTTCGTCTCGTCCTGCGACAATGCGAGCGCGACCTCGTGGAAATCGGCGGCGGTGCGGGCGAAGCCGGGCAGGCAGATCACCGGCAGCGCCGGCGAGGCGAGGGGGCCGTAATCGCGGGCATGCAGCCTGAGCCCGTCGGAAGCCGTGAAGAAGCGGGAAGCGAAGCCGGTGTCCATCCCCCGAGCTAATCGCGTCGGCCGCCCCGCTTCAAGTCGTAGTCGATCAGATAGGCGGTGCGCTGGTTCAGCCGCTGCCGGTAGACCTGCAGATTCTCCATCACGCGCTGGACGTAGTTGCGCGTCTCGGAGAAAGGAATGCGCTCGACCCAGTCGACGGCATCGACTTCCGGATCGCGCGGGTCGCCATAGGCGGCGATCCACTTCTTCACATTGGGCGAGCCGGCATTATAGGCGGCGAAGGTCAGGATGTAGGAGCCGCGCCATTCCCTGAGCAGGTCGTTGAGATGGGCCGCGCCCATCCGCGCCGCATAGAGTGGGTCCTGGCCCAGCTTCTCCCAGTCGAAGGGCAGGCCGGCCCGGCGCGCCGTCTCGCGGGCGGTCGCCGGCATCATCTGCATCAGCCCCCGCGCGCCGGCCTGCGACATGGCGGTCGGGTCGAAGGCGCTTTCCTGCCGCGCGATGGCGTGGACGATGGCGCGCTCCATCGGATCGCCCAGCACGTCGAAATCCGGCACGCCATGGGTCGGATAGGCCGCCTGGTCGAGCGGGAAGCCGCGTTGCAGCGCGGATTTGCCGATGGCGACGAGAGTGCGCGCATCGGCCTCCCTGCGGGCGATGGCCGCGATGGTCTCCAGCGCGGCGGCCGTGTGCAGGCGCTGCGCCAGATCGGCGAGCATCAGATTGGCGAGGTCGCGCTCACCGATCTTGTAGAGCAGGCGCACACCGCGATGGCCCGGCAGCGTATCGAGGCCAGCGGCGGCCGTGAGCCGCAGCGGCAGGTCGGCGAGGCCGAGCCTGGCCCGCGCGAGCTGCCCGTAATAGGCGACGGGCTGTTCGGCCGCCTTCCCGAAGGCCGCTTTCGCTTCTTCCGGCTTGTCGAGCGCCTCATAGGCGCGACCGCGCCAATAGGCGGCGCGCGCCACCGAAATCGGTGTCTCGGCCACGGTGGCGGCAGCGTCGAAATGCTTCAGCGCCGCCTCGGCGTTCTTCAGGAAGCGCAATGCGATGAAGCCCGCCTGCCATTCGGCTTCGATGCGTTCGGGCGCGTCCTCGGCGCCATGCCCCGCCGCGACCTCATAGGCTTTCTGCGCATTGCCGGCATCGAGCAGCTTGCGCGACAGGATGCGCCGCTCCTCCCACCAGCCATCGCCGTCGCCCAGCAGCGCCGGGTCGCGCGGAATGGCCGTCAGGGCCTTGGCGGCATCGTCGAGCTTGTCGCCGCGCCGCGCCTGCTGCGCCTGCAGGAAGGCGAAGGAGATGTCGCCGCGTAGCGAGGCCGGCACGGCCGAGATCAGCTTCTCGGAGATCGGCCGCCGGGCCCCGGCGCTGGCGAGGCGGGCGCGGGCCAGCAGGACATAATCGGCCGAGACGCGCGCGGCGCTGCGCAGGGCCGCCGGCCCGTCCTGGCGGAACAGGTAGCGCTCGGTGCGTAGGCGATGGTCTTCCTTGGTCAAGGCATCGCCGAATTGCGCCAGGACGATCTTCTCCAGCGCTTGCCCGAACGGGTCCTTGCGCCAGCTTTGCCGGATGAGGGCGAGCGCGTCGTCGCTCTTGCCTTCGTCCTTGAGCGCCAGCGCCAGCGCGATGCGCCCGGAGGGTGAAACCGGCTGCCGGCCGTGGAAGAAGGCGCGGATGACGGCGGGGCTCTTCTTTTCTGCGATCAGGGCCTCCTCGGCCCGGCGTCGAAACCGGGTGGTGGCCGGATAGTTCGGGTGATCGCGCAGGAAGGCGTCGATCCGCGTGAAGGGCACGACCCCGGCATTGGCATGGATCGCGACCCATTCCAGCAAAGCGCGGGTGCCCGGCTCGTCGATCCGCGCTGCGAGGGCGTCGCCGTCCGCCAGCGCGCCCTTGCGATAGGCCGCGACCGCCGAGCGCACCATCTCGAGATTGACCGTTTCGTCTCCCGGGAGCGCGGCAGGGGGATAGGGCGGCAGCGAGCTGGTGGTCTCGACGTCGCGGATCATGGCCAGCGTCTGCTGGCTGGCGAGCATGCCGTCGTCGCCCGCCCGGGTCGTGGAGGCGCAGAGCATCAGAGGCAGCAGGACGCCCGGCAATCGTCGCCGGAGGGCAGGCGAGGCCATGGCGTGTCTCCATCCTCGTGCTGGCATCGGATGATGGTCGGGGAAGCGGGTTGATGAAAGCTTAACTATGAAGCCACGCAATTTCATGGGTTGTTGGCTTTGCCTTGGCGAGGTGAGGGTTTATGTGTGACGGCCCGTAACCCCGTGTTTCTGCCTTTCAGGATCGTCCTCATGACCAAGCACCCCGCCTTTACCGGCTCGATGCCCGCTCTGGTCACGCCGTTCAAAGACGGCAAGGTCGACGAGGCTGCACTGCGGGCGCTGGTCGATTGGCAGATCGAGAGCGGCTCGACCGGCCTCGTCCCGGTCGGCACCACCGGCGAGAGCCCGACGCTCTCCCATGACGAGCACAAGCGCGTCGTCGAGATCGTCGTCGCCCAGAACAAGGGCCGCGTTCCGGTCATCGCCGGCGCCGGCTCCAACAACACGACGGAAGCCATCGACCTCGCCGTCCATGCCGAGAAGGCGGGCGCCAACGCTCTCCTCGTCGTCACGCCCTATTACAACAAGCCCACCCAGGAGGGCATGTACCAGCATTTCAAGGCGGTGAACGACGCGGTCGGCATTCCGATCATCATCTACAACATCCCGCCGCGCTCGGTGGTCGACATGTCGGTCGAGACGATGGCCCGGCTCTACGAGCTCAAGAACATCGCCGGAGTGAAGGACGCCACCGCCAACCTCGCGCGCGTCTCGCAGCAGCGCCACGCCATGGGGCCGGATTTCATCCAGCTCTCGGGCGAGGACATGACGGCGCTGGCCTATATGGCGGCCGGCGGTCATGGCTGCATCTCGGTGGTCGCCAATGTCGCGCCGCGCCTCTGCGCCGACCTGATGGAGGCCGCGCTCAAGGGCGATTACGCCAAGGCGTTGAAGGTGCAGGACCGGCTGGTGCCGCTCCATGACGCCACCTTCAAGGAGCCGGGCCTCGCCGGCGCCAAGCATGGCCTGAAGCTGCTCGGCCGCATCGAGGAGGAGATCCGCCTGCCGCTGCTGCCGGTGACGCCGGCGACGGGGAAGGTGATCCGCGAGGCCATGGTTTTCGCCGGGCTGATGAATGCCTAAATAGGGATTGTGTTCGACCGGTCGCCCCGGCCGAAGCCAGGGATACCGGAACGATGTACGAGCCCAGTCACTTCAAGGTCGAGGACCGCGCGCAACTGCATGCGGTCATCCGCCAGCATCCGCTCGCCACGCTGGTGACGGTGGGCGAGGGCGGCCTGATCGCCAATCCCGTGCCCTTCGTCCTGCATGAGGATATCGGCAAGAACGGCGTGCTGCGGGCCCATCTCGCCCGACCCAACGCGCAATGGAAGGCGATCGCGGCCGGTGCCGAGACGCTGGTGATCTTCACCGGCGTCGAGCGCTATGTCACGCCCGCCTGGTATGCGACCAAGCGCGAGACCGGCAAGGTCGTGCCGACCTGGAATTACGTCACGGTGCAGGTGCGCGGCCCCGCCCGCACCATCGAGGACCCGGCCTGGCTGCGCGCCCAGCTCGAATCGCTGACGCGGCAGCAGGAGGCGCCCCGCGCCGAGCCCTGGGCCGTGACCGACGCGCCCGAGCCCTTCATCGCGGCACAGACCCGCGGCATCGTCGGCATCGAGGTCGAGATCGCCTCGATCATCGGCAAGTTCAAGCTCAGCCAGAATCGACGCGAGGATGACAAGCTCGGTGTTCTCAACGGCTTGAGCGCCGATCCTGAATCGGAATCGCAGGCGATGGCGGCGCTCGTCAGGGAACATGGATTCGGCGGGAACGCATGAAAAAGCCCGATCCAGAGCGCTACAGGCTCGCCGCCGATAATCGCAAGGCGCGCTTCAACTACGAGATCAAGGAAACCGTGGAGGCGGGCATCGCCCTGCAGGGGACCGAGATTAAGTCGTTGCGCGGCGGCAAGGCGACGATCGGCGAGAGCTATGCCGGCCCGATGGGGACGGAGCTCTTCCTGTTCAACGCCCATATTCCGGAATATCTCGAGGCGAACCGCTTCAATCACGAGGTCCGCCGGCCGCGGAAGCTCCTGCTTCACAGGCGGGAGATCAACAAGCTGATGGGCGCGGTCCAGCGCGAGGGCATGGCCCTGATCCCGCTCAAGGTCTATTTCAACGACAAGGGCAGGGCGAAGGTCGAGCTCGGCCTTGGCAAGGGCAAGAAGCTCCACGACAAGCGCGAGACCGAGAAAGAGCGCGACTGGAATCGCGACAAGCAGCGGCTGTTGAAGAGCGGCGGGTAGGGCGGCGCCGGTCCCGCGCCAAACTCACCCCTCGACCGGCTCGTCGCCCTGGCGGATGCCGTAGCGCCGCTCCAGCCCGGGATTGCCCGGCGTCACCGGCCCGCCCGGCGCCCCGCCGCTGCGGGCACTGCGCTCGGCCGGGTCGCGCCCGATCTTCGGCATGAGCTGGGCGAGGTCGAGGAATTCGTCGCACTGGCGGCGCAGCTCGTCGGAGACCATCGGCGGGTTGGTCGAGATGGTCGAGACCACCCAGACTTTCACGCCCTTGCGCTGCACGGCTTCGACCAGCGGCCGGAAATCGCCGTCGCCGGAGAACAGGTAGATCTGGTCAAGATGCGGCGCGAGCTCGAGCATCTCGATCGCCAGCTCGATATCCATGTTGCCCTTGACGCGCCGGCGCCCGGTCGCGTCGGTGAACTCCTTGGCCGCCTTGGTGATGACGCGATAGCCGTTGTAATCGAGCCAATCGACCAGCGGGCGGATCGAGGAATACTCCTCGCTCTCCACCAGCGTGGTGAAATAAAACGCGCGGATCAGGTTGCCGCGTCCCTGAAACTCGCGCAGCAACCGGCGGTAATCCATGTCGAAGCCCAATTGCTTCGAGGTTGCATAAAGATTGGCGCCGTCGATGAACAGCGCAATGCGCGGTGAGGCGGCCATGGCAACAACTCCTGCTGAAATGTCATCAAATATTCAAGATGGGGGCCAATCGCGTTGGAACAATGTCAATTCACGGAGAATGGTCTCGTTTCATATGACAATTGCGTGGCGATCTGTCGCGTAGGCCCGTTCCGTTGGGGCTGCCGGTGAAGCGGGCGGGGCTTGCGGCAATCGGTCCGGCGCCCGTCCATGCCCTGCTCATTTCCGGCCGAGGGGACGCGCCGGATTGCCGGCGACGGTCGCACCGGCCGGCACGTCGCGCGTGACCACGCTGCCCGCGCCGATGATGGCATCGTCGCCGATCGTGACACCGGGCAGGATGATCGCGCCGCCGCCGATCCAGACGTTGCGGCCGATGCCGACGGGCCGGCCGAATTCCAGCATCCGCACACGCTCGCCGGGATCGCGCGGATGGTCGGCCGTCAAGATCTGCACGCCCGGCCCGATCTGCGTGCCCTGGCCGATCGCCACCGCGACCACGTCGAGGATGACGCAGTTGAAGTTCAGGAAAACCCCGTCGCCCAGGCTGATGTTGTAGCCGTAGTCGCAATGGAAGGGCGGCCGGATGGTGACGTCACGCCCGACATGCCCGAGCGCTTCGCGCAAGAGCGCGGGCCTCTCCTCCGGCCTGGCGGTGGTGGCGTTGAAGCGTTCCATCCAGGCGCTGATGCGGCGCTGATCGGCGACCAGTTCGGGATCGTCGGCGCGATAGAGCTCGCCCGCGAGCATCCTGTCCTTTTCGCTGCGCATGGCGGCTGTCCCGTGCCCGGCTCAGCCCTTCGGGAAGTCCAGCCCCATCTCGCGGTAGCGTTCCGGATCGTCGCTCCAGTTCTCGCGCACCTTCACGAACAGGAAGAGATGGACCTTGGCCTCGGCCGCTTCCGCGATCTCGACGCGCGCCCTCTGGCCGATCGCCTTGATCGTCTGGCCGCCTTCGCCGAGCACGATCTTCCGCTGGCCCTCGCGCTCGACATAGATCGTCTGCTCGATGCGGACCGAGCCGTCGGGACGTTGCTGCCAGCTCTCGGTCTCGACTGTCGAGCGGTAGGGCAGCTCGTCGTGGAGCCGCTCGAAGATCTTCTCGCGGGTGATCTCGGCGGCGAGGAAGCGCAGCGGCGCATCCGAGATCTGGTCCTCCGGGTAAAGCCAGGGGCCGAGGGGAAGGCGCTTCTCCAGCCAGACGAGGATGTCCTTGACGCCGTAGCCGGTCAGTGCCGCGACCATGAAGGTCGCCTCGAACTGGCCGAGCTCGTTCACCTTGGCGGTGATCTCGAGCAGCTTTTCCTTCGCGACCGTGTCGATCTTGTTGAGGATCAGGAATTTCGGCTGCTTCAGCTCGGAGAGCTTCTCCAGCAGCGCGGTGTTTTCCTCATGCTCGAAGCGGGCGACGTCGATCAGCACGCCGATCAGGTCGGCGTCGGTGGCGCCGCCCCAGGCGCTCGTCACCATGGCGCGGTCGAGCCGGCGCTTGGGCGCGAAGATGCCGGGCGTATCGACGAAGATGACCTGCGCCGGCCCCGACAGGGCGATGCCGCGCACCTGCGTGCGCGTCGTCTGCACCTTGCGCGAGACGATCGAGACCTTGGCGCCGACGAGCTGGTTGAGCAGCGTCGACTTGCCGGCATTCGGCGCGCCGATCAGCGCGACGAAGCCGCAGCGTGTGGGTTGGTTGGCCTCAGACATTGTCGCCCTCCGGCTTGTCGTTCCACAAACCCTCGCGTTTCAGAAAAGCTTCGGCTGCGGCCTGCTCGGCCAGCCGTTTCGATGGACCGCGCGCTTCCGCGTCCTCGAGCCCGGTGATCTTCGCCGCGACCATGAAAACCGGCGCGTGGTCCGGCCCCAAGCGGCCGAGCTCGCTATAGGTCGGCGTCGGGTAGCCCTTGCCTTGCGCCCATTCCTGCAGCGCGGTCTTGGCGTCGCGCAAGGGGCGCACCGGCTTCATCAGCCGCTCGCCGAAGCCGCGCTCGACCAGCGCGCGCGCCGCCTCGTAACCGCCATCGATGAAGACCGCGCCGATGATCGCCTCGCAGGCATCCGCCAGGATCGCCTTGTTCTTGCGGGCGCCGCCCAGGATCTCGCCGTCGCCGAGCCGCATGAACTGGCCGAGATTCCAGCTCTGAGCCACCTCGGCGCAGGTCTCCTTGCGCACGAGATCGGCGAGCCGGCGCGAGAGATCGCCTTCCTCGGATTGCGGATAGCGCCGGAACAGCATGTCAGCGATCGAGAGGCCGAGCACGCGGTCGCCGAGGAATTCCAGGCGCTGATAGCTCGCCAGCCGCAATTCCTCGGCGCTCATATGGGTGAGCGCCGTCGCCAGCAGGGCCTTGTCGTTGAAACGATGTCCGAGCGTGGCTTCGAGCCGCGCCGTGTCCGGGGCCTTGCGCCCGCCTTCAGCCGCCTTGCTCACTTGATGGTGCTGAAGATCCGGTTCCAGCGAACCGTGGAGGGCCATTCCCAGATCTTCCAGGCCGAAGCGCCCTCGTCGATCGAGAAGAAGATGATCTCCGCCCGCCCGACGAGGTTCTCGAAGGGCACGTAGCCGACGCTGCGGTCGCGCGAGTCGAGCGAGTTGTCGCGGTTGTCGCCCATCATGAAGAAATGGCCGGGCGGCACGGTGAAGACCTGCGTGTTGTCGAAGGTGCCGGTGTCGCCCTCGCGCTCGATGATCTCGTGGCTCACGCCGTTGGGCAGGGTCTCGACATAGCGGATTACCGGGACGTTGCGGCCCCAATTGTCGCTCGTGACATAGTCGGCGATGCGCTCGCGCTTCACCGGCTGGCCGTTGATGTTGAGGATGCCCTCGATCATCTGGATGCGGTCGCCGGGCAGGCCGATAACGCGCTTGATGTAATCGGTCGAATTGTCGCTCGGCAGCTTGAAGACGGCGATGTCGCCGCGCTTGGGCTCGGCCGCCCAGACGCGGCCGGACATCACCGGAGGCCCGAACGGAATCGAGTAGCGCGAATAGCCGTAGGTGTATTTCGAGACGAACAGGTAATCGCCGATCAGCAATGTCGGGATCAGCGAGCCGGACGGGATGTTGAAGGGCTGGAACAGCAGGGTGCGGATGACGAGCGCGATCAGAAGGGCCTGGACGACCACCTTGATCGTCTCGAGGATGCCGCCTTCTTCCTTGGCCGCCTTGGTTTTGCTGTCGACGTCGTTGGCCACGCGGGCGCTCCCTGCAGCATCGGACCGGAAAGCGGACTCCACTTTCCGGACACATCCGGTGCGATCATAAAATATACGGATCACCGCGCGTCCCCTGGGGCGCGCGGTGATCCAGACTGCGATCCAGCGCGCGGTCTACAGCATCGGGCCGCAAAGTGGAAACCACTTTTCCGCGCAATCCTCTGCCCTGACAAGGGGATGGGCCGCCATGCGCTCTCCCGGTGCAGGGTCGCCGATCCGCCCGTCGTGCCTGGCGATCTCGCCGAGGTTAAGGCGCTCGCACTATGGCGATTCCGCGGCGACGGCGGCCTTCTGCGGTGCCTCCCATGCCGATGATGCAATGCAGCAGAAGCAGCAAGGTTGAACCGGCGTCCATGCTCCGGACGCGGAGGTCGGATGTTGACGAATCTCCGGCGCAAGGCCAGTGTTCGCGAGTATTCAATCGGGGGTTATTTTAATGAATGCAAAGAAATATGCCGCCGAAGCCATCGGCACGTTTTGGCTTACTTTTGCTGGCTGCGGTAGCGCCGTCATTGCCGCCGGCTTTCCGAATGTGGGTATCGGTCTGCTCGGCGTCTCGCTCGCCTTCGGCCTCACGGTCGTCACGATGGCCTATGCCATCGGACATATCTCCGGCTGCCATCTCAACCCGGCGGTGACGGTCGGCCTCGCGGCCGGCGGGCGTTTCCCCGGCGGGCAGGTGGTCCCCTATATCGTGGCGCAGGTCGTCGGCGCGATCGTCGCCGCGGGCCTCCTTTATGTCATCGCGCGTGGCGCGCCTGGCTTCGATCTCGCCGGCGGCTTCGCCTCGAACGGCTATGCCGAGCATTCGCCCGGCAAGTACAACCTCGTCTCGGCCTTCCTGATGGAGGTCGTGATGACGATGATGTTCCTCTTCATCATCATGGGTTCGACCCATGGCAAGGCGCCGGCCGGCTTCGCGCCGCTCGCCATCGGCCTGGGCCTCGCCCTCATCCATCTGGTCAGCATCCCCGTGACGAACACCTCGGTGAATCCGGCCCGCAGCACCGGTCCGGCGCTGTTCGTCGGCGGCTGGGCCCTTCAGCAGCTCTGGCTGTTCTGGGTGGCGCCGCTGCTCGGCGGCATCCTCGGCGGCGTGATCTATCGCTGGCTGAGCGACGAGCCGCAGGGCGTCGTCAGCGGCACCCAGCCGGCCGAATAAGCCAGGCTCGAGCTTTCAGGCTCAAAATGAGGCCGGCGCCACCAGCGCCGGCCTTTTTTGTTCCGTTCTCGCGGATTGGCGCGCCGTGCTTTCAGCCGCCAGCCGGCCGAGCCTCGATCACCACGAAGGCCTGCGCCATCGGCGGATCGTCGGTCAGCGAGACATGGACGAAGGCCTCGAAACCGGCCGGCGTCATCGCCTTCAGCCGCTCGGCCGCGCCGCCGGTGAGCCGCATCGTCGGCCGCCCGCCGGGCAAGTTGACCACTTCCATATCGCGCCAGAACACACCGGCACGCATCCCGGTGCCGAGCGCCTTGGAGCAGGCCTCCTTGGCGGCGAAGCGGCGGGCATAGGACGCAGCCGGCGTCGCGCGCCGGTCGGATTTCGCCCGCTCGCCCTCAGTGAAGATGCGATGGGTGAAGCGCTCGCCGAAGCGGTCGAGCGACTTCTGGATGCGCGTGATGTCGCAGAGATCGGAGCCGATGCCGAGGATCATGCCTCCGACTTAAATCGCCGCGCGCCCTTCGTCCATGGCCTGACGCATGGCCGTGATCGCGGCTTCGAGCCCGACGAAGATCGCCTCGCCGATCAGGAAATGGCCGATGTTGAATTCCGCGAAGGCCGGCACCGCGGCGAGCTTGCGGGCCGTCGCGTAGTCGAGCCCGTGTCCGGCATGGACCTCGAGGCCGAGCCCGGCCGCATAGGCCGCTCCGCTCTTCAGCCGCTGGAACTCCGCCTCGGCCTTCGCGGCATCGCCATCGGCGACGGCATGGCACCAGCTTCCGGTATGCAATTCGACGACGGGCGCGCCCAGCTTCGCCGCGATCGCGATCGGCGCCTCGTCCGGCTCGATGAACAGCGAGACACGGCAGCCGGCGGCCTTCAGCCGGGCGATGCGCGGCGCGAGCTGGGCCTGCTGGCCGACGACGTCGAGGCCGCCCTCGGTGGTGCGCTCCTCGCGCTTTTCGGGCACGAGGCAGGCCGCGTGCGGCCGGAAGCGCTCCGCCAGCACCATCATCTCGTCGGTAGCGGCCATCTCGAAATTGAGCGGCTTCGTCAGTTCCGCGGCAAACCGGGCCATGTCCTCGTCGCGGATATGGCGCCGGTCCTCGCGCAGATGGGCCGTGATGCCGTCAGCCCCCGCCTTGATCGCCAGATGCGCCGCGCGCACCGGATCGGGCAGGGCGCCGCCGCGTGCGTTACGCACCGTCGCGACATGGTCGATGTTCACACCCAGACGCAGCCGCTCGGCCATGATCCGCCCCCTTATTTCGTATCGCCGTGCATAGACGAAACGGACCCCTGGGCTCAATGCAGCGAATGTGATGGCAGGGCCACCAATTCTGATCGGTCCGCGGGATGGGCCCCGACACGGCCAAGGCGAGCGAACGGCTTTGCGGTTTGCTAACCGCGAATCCATGAGCCGGCCGCCATGAAGTCAATCGTAACCGGGCCGTCTCTACTTATGGTCGGCACAGGGACGGGGAAGGCGATGCAGCTAGCCGTGAAATCGGGCATCTTCGAAAGCGACGCCATGCCGGACCGGCGCGACACGAAGCAGCCGCCGGAGCGCGTGCTCGGCCGCGTGATCGCCTGCGATGGCGCGCGCGCCACGATCCTCAGCGCCGTCTCGACGGGAAGCTGGCTGGCCGGCGACGCCTGGGCGATCGGCCGCATGATCTCGATCAATCTCGGCAGCAGCCGCATCGTGGCGCTGGTCTATCGCGTGCATGCGGTCGAGGCGGCCTGGACCGACACGGCCGAGAATCCGATCCGTATCGAGGTCGAGTTTCTCGGTGAGGTGCTGGAGGGCTCGGACGGCAAGACGCGCTTCCAGAGCGGCATCACCAACTATCCGCCGATCGGCGCTGTCGCACACCGCATCCGCACCGGCGATCTCGCGCTGGTGCATGATCTCGGCGAACGCGGCGGCGTGGTGATCGGCCAGATCACGCAGGATGCGAGCATCCCCGCGACCGTGAACATCCAGGACATGCTCTCCCGCCATTTCGCGCTGCTGGGCACCACCGGCGTCGGCAAGTCGAGCGCGGTCGCGCTGCTGCTGCGCAAGGCCGTCGCCGTCCGCCCGCGCCTGCGCGTGCTCATCCTCGACCCGCACAACGAATATTCGAGCGCCTTTCCCGAGCTTGCGCTGACGATCGACGGCGACGCGCTCGATCTGCCGTTCTGGATGTTCAAGCAGGAGGAGTTGGCCGAGGTCGTCTTCCGCGGGCGTCCGGCGCTGGACGACGAGCCCGACATCCTGCGCGAGGTCGTGGCCGCGGCGCGCACCCGCTACCGCACGCCGACCGCGCCGGATCTGGCGCGGGATCTCGGTTCCTCGCTGCTGAAGCGCCCGCTCGATATCGGCGGCCCGCGCGCGGCCGGGCCGGAGCCGGTGCAGGCCCAGGCGAGCCATGATGCGCCGACGCCCTACCGGCTCAAGGACGTCTTCGCCATCATCGACGAATTGATCGGCCTGCACGAGCAGCGCTGGCCCCGCGCCGCGCTGCGCTCGCTCAAGGTCCGGCTGGAATCGCTCCATGCCGATCCGCGCTATCGCTTCATGTTCGGCCGCGCCAACATGTACGAGACCATGGCGCCGATCCTCGGCCAGATCTTCCGCGTTCCCATGCATGGCCGCCCGATCACGGCCTTCCAACTCGGCGGCCTGCCGGGCGAGGTGGTCAATGCGGTCGCCTCCGTGCTGTCGCGCCTCGCCTTCGAGCTGGCGGTCGCCAGCCAGGGTGCGATCGAGGTGCTCGTGCTCTGCGAGGAGGCGCATCGCTATGTGCCATCCGACCCTCAGCTCGGCTTCGCGCCGACGCGCCAGGCCATCGCCCGCATCGCCAAGGAAGGCCGCAAATACGGCGCCTATCTCGGTGTCGTGACCCAGCGCCCGGGCGAACTGGACCCGACGATCATGTCGCAGTGCTCGACGATCTTCGCGATGCGCCTCGCCAATGAGCGCGACCAGCAGATCATCCGCTCGGCGATCTCGGACGCCTCCGCCAGCACGATCGCCTTCCTCTCCTCGATCGGCAACCGCGAGGCCATCGCCTTCGGCGAAGGCGTGGCGACGACCATGCGCATGCGCTTCGCCGCGCTCGCGCCGCACGAGCTGCCGGCCATGGGTGGCAAGACCACGGCGGAGGAGGGCGCGCGCTTCGACCCGACGCTCGACGATCTGGTGCGGCGGATGCGCGCCTGAATCCACCGTCATTCCGGGCTTGACCCGGAATCCATCGTAAGGTGCCGTGCTCTATGATGGATTCCGGATCGGCGCCGCGATGCGGCTTGTCCGGAATGACCGCGGAGGGTGGCCGCTCGGTTGACGTTTGCCGCCGGCGGCTTGTATCTCAGCCAGCGAAATTCTTGCATCGCGGCGGCTTTGCCTGTATGGCCGTCGCAGATTCATCTCCCTGCATCGCCGAGATCGGAAGGAGCCGCCATGGCTCGCGTTACCGTTGAAGACTGCATCGACAAGGTCGACAACCGCTTCGAGCTGGTCCTGCTCGCGGCTCATCGCGCTCGGAACATCGCTTCGGGCTCTTCGATCCTGGTGGCGCGCGACAACGACAAGAACCCCGTCGTCGCGCTCCGCGAGATCGCCGAAGAGAAGCTGAAGCCCGAGGATCTGAAGGAAGAGCTGATCCACTCGCTGCAGAAGCATGTCGAGGTCGACGAGCCGGAGCCGGAGACCGTCCCGCTGCTCGCCAGCCCCACGAGCGCCGCGACCTCGGACAACGAAGTCCAGTTCGATCGCATGAGCGAGGAAGACCTTCTGCGCGGCCTCGACGGCCTTGTGCCGCCGACCGAGAGCGCCGACGACGAGGATTGATTCCCGTCGGGGAATTTCTTCACCGTTTTGCTCTAAAGCCCGGCACTGCCGGGCTTTTTCATGCCCGATACTCGGAAAAGCGCCTTGCTGCCGCCCAGACCTGTGCAAATAATAATGCGTTGCAATGATCGTAGGCTGAGGCTGGGGCCCGCATGGGCATGATGCGGCAATATGAGCTCGTTGACCGGGTCAGGAGCTACAATCCGAGTACCGACGAGGACCTGCTCAACCGGGCCTATGTCTATGCCATGCGCGCCCATGGCACGCAGAAGCGCGCCTCCGGCGATCCCTTCTTCGCGCATCCGCTCGAAGTCGCCGCGATCCTGACGGACCTGAAGCTCGACGATGCCACCATCGTCGCGGCGGTGCTGCACGACACGGTCGAGGACACGGCGGCGACGCTGGAGGAGATCGAGAACCTCTTCGGGCCGGATATCCGCCGGCTCGTCGACGGGCTCACCAAGATCAAGAAGCTGGACCTCGTCTCGAAGAAGGCGGCGCAGGGCGAGAATTTCCGCAAGCTCCTGCTCGCCATCGTCGACGATATCCGCGTGCTGCTGGTGAAGCTGGCCGACCGGCTGCACAACATGCGCACCCTGCATTTCGTCCCGCCGGAAAAGCGCCTGCGCATCGCCGAGGAGACGATCGAGATCTACGCCCCGCTTGCCGGCCGCATGGGCATGCAGGAATTGCGCGAGGAGCTGGAGGAGCTCGCCTTCCGCCATATCAAGCCGGAGGCGCATGCCACCGTCACCAAGCGGCTGGAGGAGGTGACCGCGCGCGAGGGCAAGGTCATCGGCGAGATCGAGCGCGACCTGAAAGACAAGCTCGCGGCCAGCGGCATCGAGGCAGAGGTCCATGGCCGCCGCAAGCGCCCCTATTCGATCTGGAAGAAGATGGAGCGGAAATCCGTCTCCTTCGAGCAGTTGTCGGACATCTTCGGCTTCCGCGTCATTGTCGAGAAGCCGCAGGATTGCTACCGCGTCCTCGGCATCGTCCATATGACTTGGCCGATGGTGCCGGGCCGCTACAAGGACTACATCTCGACGCCCAAGCAGAACGACTACCGCTCGATCCACACCACGGTGGTCGGCCCCGGCCACAGCCGCGTCGAACTGCAGATCCGCACCGATTCGATGGACCGCATCGCCGAATACGGCATCGCCGCCCATGCCCACTACAAGGATGGCCGCCCGGGCGAGCCGATGCAGCTCGTCGACGAGAGCCGCGCCTATCAATGGCTACGCCGCACCGTCGACCTGCTGGCCGAGGGCGACAGCCCCGAGGAGTTCCTCGAGCACACCAAGCTCGAACTCTTCCACGACCAGGTCTTCTGCTTCACGCCGAAGGGGCGGCTCATCGCCCTGCCGCGCGGCGCGACGCCGATCGACTTCGCCTATGCCGTCCACACCGATGTCGGCAACAGCGCCGTCGGCGCCAAGATCAACGGCCGCATCGCCCCGCTGCTGACCGAATTGCAGAACGGCGACGAGGTCGAGATCACCCGCGCCGAGGGGCAGGCTCCGCCTGCCGCCTGGGAATCCCTCGTCGTCACCGGCAAGGCCCGCGCCGCCATCCGCCGCGCCACCCGCGTCGCGGTGCGCCGGCAATATGCCGGCCTGGGCCGCCAGATCCTCGAACGCGCTTTCTCGCGCGCCGAGAAGGCCTTCTCCGACGAGAAGCTGAAGGCGGCGCTGAAGCGCCTCGCGCGCAGCACGGTGGACGATGTGCTGGCCGCCGTCGGCCGCGGCGAGATGTATTCGGGCGATGTGGTCAAGGCCGTCTACCCCGATCTGGAGCCGGAGAAGCGCACGGCCGGCGAGCCCAAGCCGGCCGCGGCCACGGCGAGCGGCAAGGGCTGGTTCGAACTCGGCAAGGGCGAGAACCTGAAGTTCAAGCTGCCGGGCGAGCCCAGCGCCGACGCCATTCCGATCCGGGGCCTTGGGCGCGACCTGCCGGTGCGCTTCTCGCCGCAGGGCGGCGCCGTGCCGGGCGACCGCATCGTCGGCATCCTGACGGCGGGCGAGGGGGTGACGATCTACCCGATCCAGTCGCCCGCACTCGCCGCCTTCGACAATGAGCCCGATCGCTGGCTCGATGTTCGCTGGGATCTCGACGACAAGGTGCCGCAGCGCTTCCCGGCGCGGATCGCGCTGAAGTCGATCAACGAGCCCGGCTCGCTCGCCCAGATCACCACGATCATCGCGGAGCATGATGGCAATATCGACGCCGTCCAGATGAACCGGCCCAATCCGGACTTCACCGATGTCACGATCGATCTGACGGTCTGGGACCTGAAGCACCTCTCGGCGATCATCAGCGAATTGCGCGAGAAGCGTCAGATCAGCCGGGTCGAGCGCGTGCTGGGATAGGGCCGTTCTTCCGGGGCACGCCTGTCATTCCCGATGACGGCAGCCTTACCGCGAGCCTCACCCCCGGAACGCCGCCGCGAGTTCGCGGACGAAGGAGCGCCCGCGCGCGCTGGAAACCTGGCTGCGCAGCACGACCTGCGAGCGGCCGAGCGGCGGCAGGCCCCAATCCGCCCCGACATCGACCGCGTCGCGCGGCGCGATGCGGCTGGCGAGCGGGCTGACGCCCAGCCCGCCGGAGACCGCCGCCAATACCGCCGCCATGCCGCCGCCGATGAAGGCTTCGCGCCAGGGCCGGCCGCAGCGGGTCAGCGCCTCGATGGCATGGCGGCGCAGGCGGCACTCGGTGACGAGGCTGATCATCGGCAGCGGCGCGTCCGGCCAGGGCATCAGCGCAGGCGAGGCGAACCAGCCGAAGACATCCTCGCGCAGCACCTCGCCGGTCCTGCCTCCCCCGACCCGCCGGACGAGCACGACGTCGAGTTCCCCGGCCTCAAAGGCGGCTTCCAGCAGGCTTGACGGCTCGATCCGGAGATTGACGACGAGGCCGGGATCATGCGCCGCCAGACGCGAGAGCAGGAGCGGGATGTCGGGCCCCGCCGCCTGTTCGCTGATGCCGACCGCGATACGCTCCGGCTCCTCGGTGAAGGCTGCGAGCGCCCGGCCATGCGCCGCCAGGAATTCCCGCGCCGCCGGCAGGAAGCGCTCGCCTTCCGGCGTCAATCGCACGAGGCGCGGATGGCGTTGCAGCAGCAGCCGGCCGAGCGTGGTTTCGAGACGCTTGATTCTGGTGCTGACCAGCGATTGCGTCGAGCCGAGCGCCTCCGCCGCGCGTGTGAAGCTGGCGAGCTCGGCCGCTTGCAGGAAGGCGGCGACGGCGTCCACGTCGAGGGCAGGGGAGCTCATCAATCAAGGATCCGTATCTCTGATATCTCGTATGATACGGTTTTATGTTTGTCGTTTCAACGCTAGCTTCTCTCCATCGGCGATCGGCGCGGGATCGCGCTTCGCCGCCAAAGGAGACGACCATGCCCCTGATCCGGATTTCCATGCGCCGCGGCCGCCCGGCCTCCGAGCCCGCCGCCATCGTCGATGGCGTCTACAAGGCGCTGCGCGAGACCTTCGAGGTGCCTGAGGGCGATCTCTTCGCGCTGGTCCACCGGCACGATGCCGGCGAGTTCATCTACGACGCCAATTATTTCGGCTTCGACCGCTCGGATGCGATGGTGGTCATCCAGATCACCGTCAGCGCCTCGCGCGGCGTGACGCAGAAGAAGGCGCTGTTCGCGAGGATCCACGAGAATTTGCGCCGCGATCCCGGCCTGCGCTCCGACGACATCTTCATCAATCTCGTCGAGACGGCACGCGAGAACTGGTCCTTCGGCGCCGGCGTGGCGCAATATGCGTGAGGCCGACGAGCGTCGTTCTCGGGCGAAGCGAAGCGCAGACCCGAGAATCTCATGACGAGATGGCTGGTTTCCGAGATGGTCGGGGCAAGCCCGACCATGACGCGGTTCCTTCCTGCGCTTGTCTGCCCTACATCCAGTCCATGGAATGGGTCGACGAGGGCACCGTCATCGGGCTGAGGGGGCATGGCGAAAGCGCCGTGATCCTGGAGGTGATGACGCGCTTCCACGGCCGCCATCTCGGCCTCGTTCGCGGCGGGCGCTCGCAGAAGACGCAGCCGCTGCTCCAGCCCGGCAACCGGGTCGCGCTGACATGGCGGGCTCGTCTCGACGAGCATCTCGGCGAGTACAAGGTGGAGTTGCTGACCTCCCATGCCGCGCGATTGATGGCCACACCGGTCGCGCTCTATGGGCTGGCGACCATCGCGGGCCTCTTGCGTCTCCTGCCGGAGCGCGATCCGCATCCGGGTCTCTATGAGGGGCTCGCCGTCCTCGTCGAGCATCTCGACGAGCCGCAGCTCGCCCCGCCGCTGGTGGTGCGCTTCGAGCTCGCCATGCTCTCCGAGCTCGGTTTCGGGCTCGATCTCGCCCGCTGCGCCGTGACCGGCACGCCCGATGATCTCAGCCATGTTTCGCCGAAATCCGGCAAGGCCGTCAGCCGCCCGGCGGCGCAGCCCTATCTCGACCGATTGCTGAAGCTCCCGGCCTTTCTCGTCGAGGGGCAGGGCGGACGCCAGCCCTCCGCCGCCGACATCATGTCGGGCTTCGCCCTGACCGGCTTTTTCCTGCGCCGGCACCTCTTCGAGCCGCGCGGCTTGCAGGAGCCGCCGGAGCGCGCCCGGCTGGTCGAGCTGGCGACGCGCTTGGCCGCGAATTCATCCACCGATTGAACGCAAAATGGCCGCTCCGGCGTTTGCGCGCATGCGTGCGTACCTGCATTGTTCTGGCGGGCTGATTCGTGCTGTGCCATAGAGCATGGCGCGAAGAAGCGGGTGCCGGTTTCCGCAGGGAGCAATGCTCCGGACGATCAGGATCGGCGCGAATTTGGACGGGAAGAGGGCTGACAGCGTATGGGCAAACCGATCGATCCGCCGCCGGAGGATGGAGCCGAGCGCATCGATCTGAAATCGGCGCTCGAAGAACGCTATCTCGCCTATGCGCTCTCCACCATCATGCACCGCGCCTTGCCGGATGCGCGCGACGGCTTGAAGCCGGTCCACCGGCGCATCATCCATGCGATGCGTCTGCTCCGGCTCGACCCCGGCCAGGTTCACAAGAAATGCGCCCGCATCGTCGGTGACGTCATCGGTAAGTTCCACCCGCATGGCGACCAGTCGGTCTATGACGCGCTGGTGCGCCTCGCGCAGGATTTCGCCCAGCGCTACCCGCTCGTCGACGGGCAGGGCAATTTCGGCAATATCGACGGGGATAACGCCGCCGCCTATCGTTACACCGAAGCGCGCATGACCGAGGTCGCGCGCCTGCTCCTCGACGGCATCGACGAGGACGCGGTCGATTTCCGCGAGACCTATAACGGTGAGGACGAGGAGCCGGTCGTGCTCCCGGCCGCCTTCCCGAACCTGCTGGCCAACGGCTCGCAGGGCATCGCGGTCGGCATGGCGACCTCGATCCCGCCGCACAACGCGGCCGAGCTCTGCGACGCCGCGCTCTACCTGATCCAGCACCCGGAGACCTCCTCCGAGCAGCTCATGACCTTCGTGCCCGGGCCGGATTTCCCGACCGGCGGCATCATCGTCGAGACCCGCGCCTCGATGGCGGAGACCTACCGCACCGGGCGCGGCGCCTTCCGCACCCGCGCGCGCTGGCTGAAGGAGGACCTTGAGCGGGGCGCCTGGCAGGTCGTCGTCACCGAGATCCCCTACATGGTCTCAAAGGGCCGGCTGATCGAGAAGATCGCGGAGCTGCTCAACGACAAGAAGCTGCCTCTGGTCGCCGACCTTCGCGACGAATCCGCGGAGGACATCCGCATCGTCATCGAGCCGCGCGCCCGCAATGTCGATGCCAACCTGATGATGGAATCGCTGTTCAGGCTCTCCGAGCTTGAAGCGCGCATTCCGATGAACATGAACGTGTTGACCGGCGGGCTGGTGCCGCGCGTGCTCGGCCTCGCCGAGGCGCTGCGCGCCTGGCTCGACCATCGCCGCGAGGTGCTCCAGCGGCGCTCGCGCTTCCGCCTCGGCCAGATCGACAAGCGGCTGGAAATCCTGCGCGGCCTGCTGATCGTCTATCTCGACCTCGACCGGGTGATCAAAATCATCCGCGAGGAGGACGAGCCGAAGATCGAGCTGATGAAGGTCTTCGAGCTCACCGAGGTCCAGGCCAACGCGATCCTCGACACGCGCCTGCGCGCGCTGCGCAAGCTCGAGGAGATGCAGCTCAAGACCGAGCTCGACGAATTGACCAAGGAGAAGGGGCAGATCGAGGAACTGCTCGGCTCCGAGGCGACCCAGTGGAAGACCATCGCCTGGGACATCCGCCAGGTGAAGAAGACCTTCGGCCCGGAGACGGCGATCGGCAAGCGCCGCACCGATTTCGCGGATATGCCCGATACCACCGATATCGACCTGACCCAGGCCATGGTCGAGCGCGAGCCGATCACGGTCGTGATCTCGAAGAAGGGCTGGATCCGCGCGCTGAAGGGCCATGTCCAGGACAAGTCCAGCTTCTCCTTCAAGGGCGACGACACGCTCCAGACGGCCTTCTTCACCGAGACGACGGCGAAGGTGCTGGTGCTCGCCTCGAACGGCAAGGTCTTCACGCTGGAGGCCTCGAAGCTGCCGGGCGGGCGCGGCTTCGGCGATCCGATCCGCTTGATGATCGAGCTCGAGGAGACGGCCGAGATCGTCTCGGCTTTCGCCTACAAGCCCGGTTCGAAGCTGCTGATGGTGACGAGCGAGGGCAGGGGCTTCGTCGCGCCTGCGGACGACGTCGTCGCCAATACGCGTAAAGGGAGGCAGGTCCTGAATGTCGATGGAACGACCGTCGCCATGCTGGCCGTGCCGGCCGACGGCGACCATGTCGCGATCATCGGTCAGAACCGCAAGCTGCTCTGCTTCCCGATCTCGGAAGTCGCGGAGATGGGGCGCGGCAAGGGCGTGCGCCTGCAGCGCTACAAGGATGGCGGCCTCTCCGACGCCAAGACCTTCAAGCTGGCTGACGGCCTGACCTGGCTCGACACCTCCGGCCGGACCTGGACGGTGCCGCAGGGTGATCTGCTCGAATGGCTCGGCCACCGCGCCGAGTCCGGCCGTCTGCCGCCCAAGGGCTTCCCGAAGAGCAACAGCTTCGGCGGCTGACGGGCTTAAGGTCGCGACGCCCGCGGCGGTCCGGTCAAAAAGTCCCGACGACGCCGAGGAAGAAATTGCAGGTGACGGTCGCCTTGAAATAGTTCGACTGCGCCTTGCCGGTGTAGTCGATTTCGATCTCGCCTTCGGCCCGGCCTTGCAGCATGACGAGCGGCGTCGCTCCGCCCGGCCGCCCGGTCAGCCGGAGATTGTACTGCGCGCTGCCGGATTGGCTGATCTTGTTGGGATCGAGCGGGGAATATTTCGGGATTCCGATATCGACATCGAGCCCGGCCGTCGGCTCGCTGATCGATTTGAACGGCTTCGGGATGAACGACAGGATCTGAGCCTTGAACCTGCTGTTGACCGGGATGTCCTGGACCAGCTTGACGATGTTCTGCGTCGATCGCACGACCGGGTCGCTCGGGTCCTGCACCGGCACGAGCGTGAAGGTCAGGTTGAGCAGGCTCGGCTGTCTCACGGGTGAGAAGGACGCCGAGGAGACCCCCGCCAGGCTCAACTGAGGGCCCAGGATGACCGGGGGCTGCAGGACGAATTGCGGCTGCTTGGGCGTGGTGCCTGGCAGCGTCAGCGGCGGGATCAGCTGCGGCGGCTTGATTCCTAAAGCCCCGCCGGCTCCGAAGGTCGGCCGCGTCAATTCGGGAAAGACGAGGACCTGCGCCGGGAAGGTTTCGACTTCGAACAGGATGGCGCGGGTCCTCGGGCCGACGATGCCGTCCTTCGTCAGCCCGTGAAGCGTCTGGAATTTGCTCACCCGCTCATGAGTCTTCGGCCCGAAGATGGCGTCGAGCGCGAGCGGGGTTTCTCGACGCAGATGGTAGTTCAGCCGGTCCTGGAGGATCCGCACATCCTGGCCGCTCATGCCCTTGCTGAGATTGCGCGCCATCGCTTCGCCTCGCCTCGCCTGAGGAGTTCGAAGCCGGGCGACGGGGATCCGGGCTGCCGGCCCGCGGCACGCTCGCCCGATCCGGGAACGTCCGGTCAGGCGCAGCTTATTGTGTCCGCGAGCGGCGGGATCATCAGTTTGGAGGACGAGGGCGAAATCTCGGGGCGATGCGCGGGATGCCGCCCCGCCGGTGTCGGCGCCGACTCCGTCAGCGAAGCCGTTGGCCGACCACGCCGACCTCGACGCCGAGCGTCAGCTTGTCGGTAACGGCCCATTCCACGCCGGCCCGCGCCTCGGGCCTGACCGCGATATCGCTCTGGCTGAAGGGCGGGGAGACGCTCGTCGCGCCATAGCGCCAGGTCTCGTTCGCGGCGGACATGCCGACCTTGGTGTAGACCAGCACGTCCGGCGTCACGAGCACGCCGGTCTTGATCTGGAACGCGCCGGCGAAATCGCGGGTATAGGCGACATTGCCGAAGCTCGGCGTGCCGTAGCCTCCGAGGGTGGGCGAGTAGTCGAGCGCGCCGACGATGCCGTAGACGAAATTGCCCTCCTGCCGCATCGTTCCCATTTCGAGGCCGAAGGTCGGCCCCGCGCTGGTGCGCATATGCTTGCCGCTCGTCACCTGGAAGCCGGAGGAGATGCGCGCATAGGAGCCCTCCCATTTCGGTGAGAGCGAGGGCGCGTCCCAGGCGAAGGAGGGCAGCGAGGCGAAGCCGGTGAGCGGGAGGGAGGTCTGGGCCCGTGCCGTTCCGGCGGCTGCAAACAGAGCCAGCCCGGCGGCGGTCACGGCGGCAGAAACGACCGGAAATCTCACGTCGAAGGCATCCTCACGGCAAATACCTGCTGGAGCCTAGCATGAGGTCCGGCGAATGTCGCCGTTTTGTGGCGCGGCCGCTCCGCGCGGGCTCGCGCTGCGGCTCAGGCGATCTTGGTGCGCAGCTTGAGGAAGCGCAGCGTCCGCTCGGCGGTGGCGAGGTCGAGCTTGGCATAGGCGTCGACGTCGTCGTCGATGTCGCGCGAGGAGAAATAGAGCCGCCGCGCCCGCAATTGCAGGATGGCGCGGAAGGCCGTCATGCCGACGCCGAGCGAACGGCAGGTCACCGCGATGCCGCTGGCATTGCGCTGCATCAGCACGCGCAGCGCCTGCTCGGGGGTGATCTCGGCGACTTGCGACAAGACCTGCGCCAGATGGAAGGCCCGGTCCTCGTCGGCCAGCATGGTCAGGACGTCGTCGACCTCGCGCACCTTGGCGGTGAGATCGGAGAGCAGGAGCTTCACTTCGAGGCGCTGCTGGCGGGCCTGCCGGGCGAGCGAGACCGCTTCGTCGGTCGGTGTCCCCGCAGCGCCGGGGCTGTCCGACAATTGCTCGACGATGCGCAGCACCCGTTCAGCCCGTTTCGGTGCGAGATCCGAGCGCCGGGCGAGGTTGCCGGCGATTCCCGCATCGCCGGTGCCGCGCTCCAGCAGCCGGTCGAAGCCGCGATCCGAGAAGGCGGCGCCCTCATTGGCGCTGACGGTTGAGAGAACGGTCCGGTCGCCGCGCTCGACCAGGATGTCGGTGACGCTCTCGGACAGGCGCGCGCGCTCGGCGATGGCCGCGAGATGCTGCTGCGTCTGGCTGACGGCGATGGCGGCGAGATCGGTGTCGGTGAGGACCGGGGACAGGGTCAGGACCAGCCGCGCCACCTCGACATTGTCGTCGCCGCCGAGCGTGACGGCGACGTTGCGCGGCAGGCTCGGCAGCGCCGCGACGCGATCGGCATAGCCCTGGCGGTCCTCGTCGCCGAGATGGGAGAGCGACGTCACCGCGATGTCGCCGTAATGCTCCTTGCTGACCTCGCTCGGCTCCTGGTCCAGCAGGAACAGGTCCGTGACGGCATTGAGCAACTGCCGGCGCGAATCCGACGACATCTCGGCCGGCATCCGGGTCAGGTCGCGCAGCATGAAGCCCCCCAGGCGATCAGGTGCCGGGACAATGCGAGATGCGGACTTGATTTACTCTTAAGCCGATTGCGCTTTTTCGGGGAAAACGGGGGCGGATACGCCGATCCCTGACCATATGGCCCACCGCCCTATGGGAATGCGATCATTCTTGAGGGGGCGCTCTCATAGGTTGCGGCATTCGGTTCGCCGGCGTCGCGACGCGCTTCACGCGGTGGGAGCGTTCGTCTCGACCCGTTCCCAACCCTGCGGCGTCAGCCGCTCCTGCGGCAGGAACCGGGCCTTGTAGGACATCTTGGGCGAGCCATCGACCCAATAGCCGAGATAGACGTAAGGCAGCCCGAGCCTGCGGGCGCGCGCGATGTGATCGAGCACCATGAAGGTGCCGAGCGAGCGGAGCTCCAGCCCGGGATCATAGACCGAATAGACCATCGACAGGCCGTCGTTCAGCGTGTCGGTCAGCGCCATGGCGAAGAGGTCGCCCTGGCCGCGCCCGGTGAAGCCGGAATCCGGTCCGCGCCGCCGATACTCGATCAGGTTGGTCTCGACATGGGTGTCCTCGACCATCATCGCGAAGTCGAGCGCCGACATCGTCGCCATGCCGCCAT
Source organism: Allobosea sp. UNC402CLCol (assembly GCF_000745475.1). Classification (GTDB taxonomy): domain Bacteria; phylum Pseudomonadota; class Alphaproteobacteria; order Rhizobiales; family Beijerinckiaceae; genus Allobosea; species Allobosea spartocytisi. The sequence goes on along the minus strand of NZ_KN050692.1, from coordinate 556,486 downwards.
CCGGATGCCGCTCGTCGAGATAGGAGCGGAACAGGGAATAATGCTCGGAGCGCGGCTGTGGCGGGCGCGCCTCGCCGATCAGGTCGCTGTTGCGAGCCAGCACCTTGCGGAAGCCGCGCGAGTAGCGGAAATCGTCGACGCAGACCCGCACCGAGACGCAGGCCCGGCAGACCTCGCAGGCCGGACGGTAGGCGATGCTCTGCGAACGCCGGAATCCGCCTTGCGACAGCACGTTGTTGAGGTCGCCGGCGCGCGGTCCGACGAGATGGGTGAACACCTTCCGTTCCTCGCGGCCCGGCAAATAGGGACACGCGGTCGGCGAAGTGAGGTAGAATTGCGGGGCATCCCGCAACGGGCGCGTCACGTCGGCTGGCTCCCCGGAAGCTTCCGCCCTTCAATGTAGCATCGGCAGCGGCGGCAACAAGCGCGATGCGAGATCGGGAGGACGCGATGACCGGTGAAAAGGTAGTTCTCCACGGCGCGCGCGAAACGCTTCTCGTCACGCTCTGTGCCAAGGCCGGCGAGAGCCAGCTGCCCGATACCCTGCTGAAGGACCGCTTTGCCGCGCAGGCCCTGGCGGGGATCGACTACGATTTCGACCGGCTGAGGATCGACCGCGACATCATGATCGGCGTCGCCTTGCGGGCTCACCTCATCGATGGCTGGACGCGCGATTTTCTGGGGCGACACCCGGATGCGACGGTGCTTCATCTCGGCTGCGGGCTGGACAGCCGCGTCTTCAGGATCGCGCCGCCCGAAACCGTCCGCTGGTTCGAGGTCGACTACCCGGACGTGATCGCCCTGCGGCAGCGCCTCTACCCGGCCCGCGACGGCTGTGTGCTGATCGGCTCCTCGGTGACCGAGCCCGAATGGCTCGAAGCCGTGCCGCGGGACAAGCCGGCCTTCGTCATCGCCGAAGGGCTGTTGCCCTATTTGCCGTCGGAGGAGGTGCCGTTGCTGCTGGAACGCGTGACCGGGCATCTGCCCGGGGGCGAGCTGGCCTTCGATGCCTATAGCCAGCTCGGGCTCATCCTGATCGCCTGGCAGCCCTCCATCCGCGCCACCGGCGCGGCCTTGCACTGGGCGCTCGACGAGCCGGAGGAACTGCTCCGGCAGCTTCCCCGGCTCGAGCTGGTGGAGGAGCTCACAGGCTATGGTTCGCGCGGCTATGACCTCGACCAGATCGCGCGTCTGTCCCTGTTCGCGCGAATGGCCGTGCCGGTCATGGAGATGATCCCGGCCTTCTCGCGAATCGGCCGCCTGCTGCGCTTCCGGTTTTAGCCCCTCAAGCCCGCACGACCACGAGGCCGGTCAGCAGGTCATGGCCGAGGCGCCGATCGGAGCGAAAGAGGCCGCAGCCGATGTCGATGAGCCACAGCGCCACCGTTCCGGCCGCGACGTAGAAGAACAGCGCATGCACCGCCGCGACGAGGCCGTCGGGCCGCCCGCCATCCGCGGTCTCGACCCGCAAGCCGGCGACGCGCATGCCCCAGGTCGACTGGCGCCGGCCGCCGACCGTCAAGGCCGCATACCCCAGCGCCGTCACGAAGGCGGCGGCCGGGATCAGGAACCAGGTCGCGCCGAAGGTGACGAGGCCGAGCACCACCAGCAGCAGGAAGACCAGCCAGCCGAGGAAGAACAGCACGACGATGTCGATGATCCAGGCGAAGAGCCGCGAGCCCAGGACGCCGCTGACGTTCTGGTAGGGACGCTGCTCCAGGGCCGTGATCGGCGGCTGGCCGTAGCGGGTATCGCTCATCGAACTCGATCCTCATGACGGCGCGCGGGAATGCGCACCCGGGCAACAATGTTTGATCAGCGCGTCGGTTCCGCAAGGCCACGCGGCAGGATGCGCCGGGGCGCGAAGCCATTTTTCGCCAGCATGTCCTCGATCGCGCGCGAATGTGCCTCGCCGCGCGTCTCGACCGTGACGTCGAGCGAGACGCCTTTCGCCGGCACGTCGAGGAAAAGCCGGCCATGGCTGACCTCGAGGATATTGGCCCCCTCATTGCCGAGAAGGCTCGCGATCTTGCCGAGCAGGCCGGGCCGGTCGCTGCTGGTCAGGCGGAAGGCGACGATACGGTCCTCCCGCTCCAGCTCGCGCACCATGATCGCGGCGAGCAGGCGGGTGTCGATGTTGCCGCCGCAGAGCACGAGCCCGACCTTGCGCCCGGCATAGCGCTCCGGCTCCTTCAGCATCGCCGCGAGCCCGGCCGCGCCGGCGCCTTCCGCCAGGCTGTGCTGCAGGCAGGCATAGGCGTTGACGGCGCGCTCGATCAGGTCTTCGCCGACGAGCACGATGTCGGAAACCAGTTTCGAGACGATCGGCAGCGTCATCTGGCCGACGGTCTTGACCGCGATGCCCTCGGCCAGCGTCGCCCCGCCGATGGGGCGGTCCTGCCCGTTCACGGCGTTGAAGAAGGAGGGGTAGAGGTCGGCCTCGACGCCGATCAGCTCGATGCCGGGCTTGATCGCCTTGGCGGCGACGGCGTTGCCGGCCATCAGCCCGCCGCCGCCGAGCGGGATGATCAGCATGTCGAGATCGGGCTCGTCGGCGAGCATCTCGCGCGCGACGGTGCCCTGGCCCGCCATCACCGCGGCATCGTCATAGGGGTGGACGAAGACGAGCTGCTCGGCGCCGGCGAGCTCGCGTGCCTTCTGCGCGGATTCGTAGAGCGTCTCGCCATGGAGCACGACGCGCGCGCCATGGGCGCGGGTGTTCTCGACCTTCACCAGCGGCGTCGTCTCGGGCATGACGATGGTCGCCGGGATGCCGAAGCGCTTGGCGTGATAGGCCACCGCCTGGGCATGGTTGCCGGCCGACATGGCGATGACGCCGCGGGCCCGCTCGGCCTCGCTGAGCGAGAGCAGCTTGTTGACCGCGCCGCGCTCCTTGAAGGAGGCGGTCGCCTGCATGTTCTCATGCTTGACCATGACCTGCGCGCCCGTGAGCTCGGAGAGGCGCGGCGCCGGCACCAGCGGCGTGCGCAGGACATGGCCTGCGATCCGCCCCGCGGCGGCGTCGATGTCCTCGGGCGTGATCGCGAAGGTCTCGGTCATGATGAGGTCCGTGTCTCGTCCGGGGGCGAAAGGCAAATGTGTTTTCGGACGGAAGCCGATGCCGCAGGCTGTCGTCAAACCTGGCGCGGCGTCAATTCGCTGTCGCCGAAGAAGCCTCCGGGGCGCCAGATCAGCACGATGGCGAGCAATAGATAGACCGCGAGGTCGCGTTGCTCGATCGGCAGCGTCGCCGACCAGACCGCCTCGAAGCCGGCGATGAACAGCCCGCCCAGCGCCGCGCCCGGCACCGAGCCGATGCCGCCGAGGATGGCCGCGACCAGCGCCTTGAGGCCGAGCGAGAAGCCGCCGGCGAAGCCCATGCCGCCATAGATCACCGTGACGATGACGCCCGCCATGCCGCAGAGCGCGCAGGCGATGATGACGGCGATGTCGCGCACGGCGCGTGCATCGACGCCGAACAGCGCCGCCGTGCCCTCATCGTCGGCGACCGCCCGCCAGGCCCTGCCATAGGCGGTGCGGCGGATGAGCTGCACCAGCCCGAGCGTGGCGCCCAACCCGATCAGCGTCAGGAGGGTCGCGACCGGGTTGAGCGTCACGATGAAATCGCCGGCATGGACGAGCGCCACGGGAGCGTTGAACACCGGCGGCAGCCAGCGCAATTGCGGCCCCTGGGCGAGGCGCAGATATTCCGAGAGCGCGATCGAAAGGCCGATCGTCGCGATCAGCATCTGCTGGCCGCTGGCGCGTTCGAGATGGCGCAGCACGAAGCGGCCCATGGCGAAACCGTGCAGCGCCGAGACGAGGATCGCCACGGTGAAGGCGACGGCGAGCCCCGTCAGCGGCGTCGAGACGGCGAGCGAGAGCAGCAGCGCCACCCCGACCACCGAGGCCAGCGCCCCGAGCGCGGCGAATTCGCCGAAGCACAGGATGATCCGCCCGGTCAGCCCGTAGACCAGCGCATAGGCGGCGGCGAGCAGCCCGTAGATCGCCGCCGAGGGCAGGCCGCTCAGCGCCTGCTGCAGGCCATAGGCGAGGCCGGCCGGCACGGCGGGCAGGTCCGACGCCGTGGGCGCGGCCGGATCCGGCGGCGGCTCGCTGCGATCCTCGAGATAGAACCGGCGCAGGAAATAGAAGCTGGCATCCGACATCGGCTGCCCGTCCGAGGCGATGCCGATCAGCGTCGGCCGCCCGAGCCCCTTGTCGTCCGTGCCGAACAGGCAGTCGATGCTGCGATGCCGCGCGACGCCGTCGCCGAGCTGCATTCGGTAGAGCAGGCGCAGCGCCCGTCGCACCGGGCCGGCTGTGATCCGCTCGATCTCGATATGCGCTCCCGGCGGGTTGAGCGGCGGGATCGCCTGCCGGCACAGCCGCGTCTGGTCGGTGTCGAAGTCTTCGCCGCAACCGGCGAGGGCCACGAGGACGGCAACCAGAATCGGCAGGAGGAGCGGGCGCATGCGGCGGCAACGGTAGCGCTTGCCCGTGCCGTTTGAAACATGGCTTTGGAGTGGGGGGTGTGCCGCTAGCTCAGATCGGGTGGATCGAGATATCGATTCAGGGTCTGTGCTCCATCAGACAGATCCCGAGCCTTGTCGTCGCGCCCGAGGCTGCGATACGTCTTCGCTGCGTCGTTTCGGCTCTGGATTTCGGCTTCGACCAAACGGCGCAGCTCGTCCTTGCCCAGCACCTTGCGTGGGACTTCGACCGCGCTGTCGCCGAATGCGTGAAACACATAGCTGTCGTGCCGATCGCCGACTGGAACGGCCTGGGCATTGTCGATCGCAGCGATCAATTCACGCAGTGCCGTCACCTCGACCGATTTGCGCTCTCGCATCGCCGTTCGCAGGTCGGCCTTCAGTCGCGCCAGGAAGCTCTGGCTTTCATCCGTCATCATGCTGAAACCGTCGTCGCTTTCGAGCGGAGCGGAAAATCATTCGGTACCACCGAACGCGCCGAAATCGTCTGGGACCGGAAAGCTCAGCCCGCCTTCAGCATCTTCGCCACGCGCGGCGCGAAATAGGTCAGCACGCCGTCGGCGCCGGCGCGCTTGAAGGCCAGCAGGCTCTCCAGCATCGCCTTGTCGCTGTCGAGCCAGCCATTCTGCACGGCGGCCATCAGCATCGCGTACTCGCCGGAGACCTGATAGGCGAAGGTCGGCACGCGGAACTGGTCCTTCACCCGCGCCACCACGTCGAGATAGGGCAGGCCGGGCTTGATCATCACCATGTCGGCGCCCTCCTCGAGGTCGAGCGCGACCTCGGCGATGGCCTCGTCGGTGTTGGCCGGGTCCATCTGGTAGGTGCGCTTGTCGCCGATCAGCGTCGCATTGGTGCCGATGGCGTCCCGGAACGGGCCGTAGAAGGCGGACGCATATTTGGCCGCATAGGCCATGATCTGCACGTCCTCCTGGCCGGCGGTGTCGAGCGCGGCGCGGATCGCGCCGACGCGCCCGTCCATCATGTCGGAGGGGGCGATCACGTCGGCGCCGGCATCGGCCAGCGCCAGCGCCTGCCGGACGAGGATCGCGACGCTGGCATCGTTCAGGATGCGCTCGCCATCCATCACGCCGTCATGGCCGTGCGAGGTGTAGGGGTCGAGCGCCGCGTCGCAGATGATGCCGATCTGCGGCACCTCCCGCTTGATCGCCCGCACCGCGCGGCACATCAGGTTTTCGCTGCTCAGCGCCTCGGAGCCCGTCGGGTCGCGCAGCGCCTTTTCGACATAGGGGAAGGGGGCGATGGCGGGGATGCCGAGTGCCGCCGCCTCGGCCGCCTGCCGGACGGCCTCGTCGATGTTCAGCCGGTCGACGCCGGGCATCCATTCCACCGGCGTGCGGGCCTGCTGCCCGTCCATCAGGAAGATCGGCCAGATCAGATCGTCGGTCGTCAGCCGTGTCTCGCGCACCAGCCGTCGCGACCACTCGGCCTTGCGGTTGCGGCGCATGCGGCGCGTCAGTCCGAGCGAGGGGACGGCCTGGGCCTCGCTCTGGCGCGACTCAGGATGGGGGAACGGCCTGACGACCCGGGATTCCATGGCGATGCCTCAAATGACGACGTCGCGGCACGCCCGAGGCTTGAGCGGGCGGCAGCGGCATGCCGGCTTCATATCACATCGGAACAATTCCAAACCAGAGGCGCATGGTCGCAAGCCTGGCGAGCATGCCGGTCTGGCCAGCGATGCCGGGCAATTCGGTCTTTCAGTATTTCGAAAGTGGGCGGCCATACCTTGCTTGAGCATTAGCTTGGGGAGGGGCCGACGCTTGACCACTCAGCGCATGACGCGAGCATTCCCCGTGGACAGCGCTCTGTTGAACGCTGTCGTGGAGCATGTGGACCAGGGAATTCTGATGGTGGACGCCAACGGCTATGTGGCGGTCTGCAATCAGCGCGCGATCGATCTGCTCGGCCTGCCTGCCGACTTGATGCGGTCCCATCCGTCGTTCGAGGCGGTGAAACGATGGCAGATGGAGCAAGGTGAATTCGGTACGGTCACCGAAGCGCTCCTTCGCGCCATCAAATACGAAGGAATAAACGTCGAAATTCTGGACTATGAGAGGCAGAGACCGGACGGGACGGTGCTGGAGGTTCGAACCAACCGCCTTCCCAATGGCGGAATGGTGCGCACCTTTACCGACATCACCATCCGCAATGCAGCCGAGAACGCGATCAGGGTGAGCGAGGAGCGCCTGCGGCTGGCTTTGCAAGCGAGCAGGATGGCGGCCTGGGAGCTCGATCTCGAGACGCTGTGGGTCGATCGCTCTGAGAATTCCATGGTGCTGCTGGGGATTTCTTCGGGACCGGCGGCCGATTTCATCGATCGGGTGCATCCCGACGACCGGCAGAGGGTGACGACTTTCTGGCATACCGTCATATCGGAGGGCAGTGGCGCGACTGAAGTGCGCTACCTGTCCCCAGACGGCACGCATACATGGCTGTCGCTCAGGGCTGAGCGAAAGGGCGAAAACCGGCTCATCGGACTGACCTTCGACATCGCCGATCGGAAAGCGGCCGAGGAAGCCATCTGGCGAACCGCCAACCACGACCCCCTGACGGGCCTGGCGAACCGGGCGCTGTTCCATGTCCGCCTGAACGAGGCCCTGAAGAATGCGGGGGACTCCGGGGTTGGTGTGGGCCTGCTGCTGCTCGATCTCGACGACTTCAAGGATGTCAACGATACCCTCGGCCATGCGGTCGGAGACCTCCTCCTTCAGGAAGCGGCCCTTCGGCTCAGGAGCTTCGTTGGCGAAGGCGATACCGTGGCACGCCTCGGGGGCGATGAGTTCGCCATTATCCTCGCCGAGATTTCAGCGGGGAGCGACGCCATCGCCCGGGCTGCGGAAATTGTCGAGGCTCTGCGCGCGCCCTTCCAGCACGAGGGGCGGGCGCTCTCCACCACGGTCAGCATTGGGCTGGCGACCTTCCCGGAACATCACCGCGACCCGGTCGAACTGATGAAGGACGCCGACATCGCGCTTTATCGCGCCAAGGAGCAGGGGCGCAGCCAGGCCGTGGTCTATACCAGCGCCGCCCGCGAGACGATGGAACACCGCGTGACCATCGCACATGACGTGCGTGAAGGGCTCACTGCGCGGCAGTTCGTCCCGTACTACCAGCCGAAAGTGTCGTTGGTGACAGGCCGGATCGTCGGCTTCGAGGCCCTCGCGCGGTGGAACCACCCGACCAAAGGGCTTCTCACTCCCGGTTACTTTGGCTCCATGTTCTCTGAGCAGGCCATTTCGATTGCGCTGGGCGAGCAGATGATCCGCCAGGTTGCCGCCGATGTCCGGTTATGGCTGGACCAGGGTCTCGAATGCGGCCGGGTGGCCGTCAATCTGTCTTCGGCCGACATCTCCGACCCGAAACTCGCCGACAGGATTCTCCGCATCCTGGAAGAGGCGCGCGTCTCCTCGGTGCATTTTGAAGTCGAAGTGACCGAAACGGCGTTCCTCGGGCGCAGGACAGCGACGGCGTCCGCCATCTTGAGCGAACTGCATGAGGCTGGCGTCTCCATCGCTCTGGACGATTTCGGGACGGGGTTTGCCTCGCTCCTGCACCTCAAGCAGTTCCCCGTGGATCACATCAAGATCGACCAGAGTTTCGTGCAGAACCTGATCAGCGACGACAGTGACGCCGCGATTGTCGCCGCCATCGTGAGCCTCGGCCACGCCATGGGAATGCATACGACGGCAGAAGGGGTCGAAAGCGCCGAGCAGGCCGCGCGCTTGCGAGAAACAGGGTGCGATTCCGCTCAAGGCTATTTGTATGCAAGGCCTCTGCAAGGGGAGAAGGTGCCGAAGACCATTCGGAATTGGTCGCCGGCAGGCCGCTCGCCCTCGACCCGCTCCTGACGCACCAATGATCCGAGCCACCGGCCAGCACGCAACCTTCACCGGCTCCAGCAGCACCGTTTGAGCCGAGGCAGGTCTTGGGGCTGGGTGCCGGCTTCCAGGGAGGTCCTCCAGCGTTCGTTTTCCACCCCAAACCGACATTTGCACCGCTACACCACCCCCCGCGTTGACAACCTCGCCCCCGCCTTCCAGAACCGCAGCCCATCGTAACCGGGGCGGATCATGGCGCAGGACCAGGACATCATCTGCGAGATCCGCGGCGCGGCCGGCGTCGTCATCCTCAACCGGCCGAAGGCGCTGAACGCGCTCAGCCTCGGCATGGTCCGCGAGCTCGCCCGCGCCCTCGACGCCTGGGAGAACGATCCGCAGGTGACGCGCGTCGTCGTCATCAGCACGAGCGAGAAGGCTTTTTCGGCCGGCGGCGACATCCGCTGGCTGCATGATTGCGGCAAGGCCGGCCGCCAGGACGAGATGCTCGCCTTCTGGGGCGAGGAATACATCCTCAATCACCGCATCAAGACCTATCCCAAGCCCTATGTCGCGCTCATCGACGGCATCGTCATGGGCGGCGGTGTCGGCATCTCGCTGCATGGCAGCCATCGCATCGCCGGCGACCGCTATCTCTTCGCCATGCCCGAGGTCGGCATCGGCTTCTTCCCCGATGTCGGCGCGACTTATGCCTTGCCGCGCCTGCCCGGCGCCTTCGGTCACTTCCTCGCCTTGACCGGCGAGCGCATCGGTGCGGCCGACGCACTTTCGGTCGGCCTTGCCACCCATAGCGTCGCCAGCGACCGCATGGCCGAGCTCGCCGACGCGCTGACCAGCCGCGCCGCCCTCGACGACATCCTCGCCGGCTTCACCATCGCCCGGCCGCCCGGCCCGTTGCAGGCGGAGGCCGCGACGATCGCGGACGCCTTCGCCGCCGCCTCGCCGCTGGAGGTCGTCGCGCGGCTGAAAGCTCTCGCGACCGGCGGCAGCGCCTTTGCCGGCAAGCTCGCGCAGACCATCGCCGCCAAATCGCCGACCAGCGTCGCCATCGCCCATGAGCAGATGCGCCGCGGCAAGGATCTCGATTTCGCCGAGGCGATGCGCACCGAATTCCGCATCGTCTCGCGCATCGCCCATGGCCATGATTTCTATGAAGGCGTGCGCGCGGTGGTGATCGACAAGGACCAGGCGCCGCACTGGCGGCCGGATACGCTGGAAGCCGTCGAGCCTGCCGCGATCGCGGCCTATTTCGCTCCGCTCGGCGCCGCCGAGCTGAAGCTGGAGGTCTGAGCTTGGGTCTGGGTGGCGACGTCGAGGCCCTGCGCGGCGAACAGGCGGGCGAGGGCGGCACCAAGGATGCGGCCCGCTGGCGGCTCGTGCTGGTCTGGTTCCTGCGGCTGCTCTCGGTGCTCTGGCTCGCCAAGGGGCTGATGGCCTGGATGGTGATCTTCGGCGTTTCGGGCGACGGCCAGCTGCCCTTCGAGAATCGTTTGCTCAGTTTCCAGGCGATCATCGTCTATTTCGCGGTAATCGATCTCGTCGCGGCGGTGGGGCTGTGGCTGACCTCGACCTGGGGCGGGGTGCTCTGGCTGCTCGCGACGTTGAGCCAACTCCTGTTGAGCTTCTTCTTCCCGCGCTTCGTGCCGATGACGACCTGGATGGTCGGCATCTATATGGCGCTGATCGCGGTCTACTTCCTCGTCACCTGGGCGGCCGAGAACGAGGCGGAGTAGGGCGCTCCGGCCTCCTTGTCGAGCGAGCCCTCATCCTGAGGAGCCGCGCAAGCGGTGTCTCGAAGGATGAGGCTCGGATTTCAGCGCAGATATCGACCCTCCGGCCGACTTCAAGCGATGGGCGCTGACGCCCTGCAACCGCGCAATTGCCGCGAGTCATGGTAAGAATCGCTTTAGCTTAAGCGTTTCTGGCTTCACTTACGATTCACCCAAAGGGGTAAATCTCCGATTCATCCTGATATTTAAACTCGTTTTCATCCGGGCAGGCTTATGGTGTTTTTCAGAAGCGGACCGGAAGAGAAATTCCGGCCGGCACACAACAGGCGGGTAATACCATGAAAGCGAGCGTGAAGACTTCTGTAGTTGCCAAGGATAGCGCGGCCGATCTCAATGTGAAGCCGCTTTATCTTGAGTCGCTCACCCTGGTGGAGCGGCTGCATCGCCGGCTTCTCGACGTCATCAAGGATGAGTTCGAGCGCCGCGGTCGCGACGACGTCAACAGCGTGCAGGCCCTGCTGCTCTATAATATCGGCGACGCCGAACTCTCCGCCAGCGAGCTGCGCACCCGCGGCTACTATCTCGGCTCGAACGTCTCCTACAACGTCAAGAAGCTGGTCGAGCTCGGCTATCTCCACCACGCCCGGTCGCGCATCGACCGCCGCTCGGTCCGCATCAGCCTGACCGAGAAGGGCGCCGAAGTGCACGACATCGTGAAGGGCGTCTACGACAAGCATGTTCGCACCGTCGAGCAGATCGGCGGCATCGCGGCTGATGACTTCGAGCGCATGAACAACGCGCTGCTGCGGCTGGAGCGCTTCTGGACCGATCAGATCCGCTACAAGCTCTGAAGGCCGTCCTTCCAGGGGTTTTCGGGAGATTGCCCACCGGGCGGCTGGCTACCCCAGCCGCCCGGGGTCGTTTCAGCGGCGGTGAGATGCCGGCCGGCAGTCAAGTGTGACTTTATGGCCATGCATGCGGCAAAACATGGCCATGCCCTAAATTCGCCGCTCTCATCACGCCTCTTTAACTGTGATACGACACCGTCGCCGTCATGGGAGCCGATCAGCTGCGCTGCCGCTCCCGCCGGCGGCGTTTTCGTGCCGGCCGCCCGCGTTCGGATGAAGTTGAAGAGGGAAGAGATGTCGCAACTGAGCCTGACACGCCGCGAGACTGTGCTGGCGCTGCTTTCCGGCGCTGCCTCGACCGCAGCGGCTCCTGCTTTCGCCCAGCAGGCCGAATGGCTTCAGAATTACGATGCCGGCCCGCGCAACGCCGTGTTGCGCTCCTCGACGCCGATGCTGTCGCCCGAGTCGCTGCAGGCGACGGAGCAGGCGATCGCCGCCTATCGCGACCTTGCCGCCCGCGGCGGCTGGCAGCCCGTGCAGTTGCCCGATCGCATGGGCCTCGGCGCCAGGGGCCCCGCCGTTGCGGCGCTGCGCCAGCGCCTCTCGATCACCGGCGACCTCCAGCAGAATGCCGGTGAGAGCAACGTCTACGACTCCTATGTCGAAGCGGCGGTGCGCCAGTTCCAGGCCCGGGTCGGCCTTTCCACGACCGGCGCGATCAACCGCGCGACGGTCGTCGCCCTCAACGTTCCGATCGACCGCCGCATCCGCCAGCTCGAGACCAACGTCGTGCGCCTGCGCACCTGGTCCGGCAATCTCGGCGGGCGCTATGTCGTCGCCAACATCCCGGCTGCGATGGTCGAGACGGTCGAGAACGGCCATGTCGCGACGCGCCATGCTGCCGGCGTCGGCAAGATCGACCGCCAGTCGCCGCTGCTCCAGACCAAGATTCCGGAAGTCAATTTCAACCCGACCTGGACGGTTCCCGCCTCGATCATCAAGAAGGACCTCATCCCGAAGATGAGGAAGGAGCCGAACTACCTCGCCGAGAACAAGATCCGCATCATCTCGTCCAGCGGTGGCGAGATCGCGCCTTCGCAGGTCAACTGGAATTCGGACGAGGCGACGCGCTACACCTTCCGGCAGGATCCGGGCGGTGACTTCAACTCGCTCGGCTTCGTGCGCATCAACATTCCCAGCCCCTACGGCGTCTACATGCACGACACGCCGGCCAAGGGCATCTTCGGCGACGATTACCGCTTCGTCTCCTCGGGCTGCATGCGCGTCCAGAACGTGCGCGACTACGTCGCCTGGCTGCTCAAGAACACCCCCGGCTGGGACCGTGCCAAGATCGACGAGACGATCAATTCCGGCCAGCGCGTCAACGCCCGCATCGCCGATCCGGTCTCCTGCTATTGGGTCTATGTCACGGCCTGGGCGACGCCGGATGGCGGCGTGCAGTTCCGCGACGACATCTACAACAAGGACGGCCTCGGCCCGGCGCCGGTCGCCGCACTGCAGGGCGAGAACGACATCTGATCCCGGGCGCTCCGCCGGATCGCTACGAAGCCCGCCGATCTTCATCGGCGGGCTTTTGCTTGGTTCGCCTGCTTCGATCGTCCGGGCCGCGCGTCGCGGAGACGCGGGAGCACCGGCGGCCACGCCGGACCGAAACACGAGGCGCGCCTATTGCGGGGCAGACTCCGGGCGCACCAGGAGCTTGTCGATGCGGCGGCCGTCGAGGTCGACGATTTCGAAGCGCCAGCCGTCGAAAACGAAGCTTTCCCCGACATCGGGCAGATGCCCGAGCTGGAACAGCGCGAAGCCTGCGACGGTGTGAAAATCGCCGTCGGCGGATTGCGGCCTGATGCCGAGATGGCTCAGGGCCTCGTGCGCCGGCATCATGCCGTCGATCAGCAGCGAGCCGTCCTCCCGCACGGTGACGTCCGGATCCTCGCCCTCCGTGGCGGGCAGGGCGCCGGCGATGGCCTCGAGCAGGTCGGTTTGCGTGACGATGCCCTGGAGGCTGCCATATTCGTCGACGATCGTCGCTAGGCGCAGCGGCGAGCGCTTGAAGAGCTCGAGAATCTTCACCGCTGATGTCGCCTCATGGACGATCACCGGTTCGCGGATCACCGCGATGGGGTCGAGCGGCTGCCCGTCGAGGAACTGGTCGAGAAGATCCTTCTTCAGCACCATGCCGAGCGGCTCGTCGATACTGCCGCGCCCGACGAGCAACTGCTCGTGCCGGCAGGCGCGGATGATGCGGATCATGTCCTCGCGCGTTTCCTCGGCGTCGATCCACTCGATCTCGTGGCGAGGCGTCATGATGTTGGCGACCCGCAGGTCACCGATGTTCAGCGCCCGGACCAGCACCTCCTGCTGCGCCCTTTCGAAGATGCCGGCTTCCTGGCTGGCCTGAACCAGCAGCTTCAGCTCGTCGGGCGAGTGCAATGCTCCTTCCGCTGCGCCCGGCCGCAGGCCGCAGGCGCGCAGGACGAGGTTGCCGAGCCCGTTGAGCGTCACGATAGCCGGCCGCAGCAGGAACAGGAACAGCCCGAGCGGGCGCACGATCCACAGCGCCGTGCCCTCGCTGCGCTGCAGTGCGAGGCTTTTCGGCGCGAGCTCGCCCAGCACGATGTGCAGGGTCGTGATGATGATGAAGGCGATCGCCACGGCGATGGCATGCGAGCCGAAGGAGATCAGCCCCTCTGGCAGCCACCCCAGCAGCGGAACGATGAGATGCGCCAGCGCGGGTTCGCCGATCCAGCCCAGGGCGAGCGAGGATATGGTGATGCCGAGCTGCGTGGCGGCCAGGTTGGAGTCGAGATTGTCGAGCGCGCGCTGAAGGACGGTCGCATTCATGCGGCCTGCCGCGACCAGCTCCGTCACCCGGCTCTTGCGAACCGCGACGAGCGAGAACTCCGCCGCGACGAAAAAGCCGTTCGCGGCAACGAGGATGAGGACCGACAGGATTCCGAGAACGTCGACCCAACTGCTACTGCCATCGCCCGCAGGCATGATCTCCTCTGGAAGGTTGCGGCGTGTCGCCACGCCGGAGAACAAAAAAGGCGGCATCGCGCTGGATGCCGCCGCATCCGCGCCTGACGCGGATATTTCGCAACTAACATGGCGGGGCCGCGGCTGGCTAGAGCCTGCGCTCGCGGGCGGCGGCGGCGCCTCGGCGAGCGGCGCAATGCCTCGGGGAAGGGGAAACGCTTGGACAGCCCCCCGCCGCATGATAGGGAGCCGGCGATGGAGCCGGTTCGTGGCCGGCCGCCGAACTTCAGGAGCCGGATATGAGCGAAGCCGCGCGCGACAAGCACCTCTCGAACTCCTTCTTCGGCGCCTCGCTGCATGATGCCGATCCCGAGATCGCCCGCGCGATCGATCTGGAGCTCGGTCGCCAGCGCGACGAGATCGAGCTGATCGCCTCCGAGAACATCGTCTCCCGCGCCGTGCTCGAGGCGCAGGGCTCGGTGATGACCAACAAATATGCCGAGGGCTATCCCGGCCGGCGCTACTATGGCGGCTGCCAGTTCGTCGACATCGCCGAGAAGCTCGCCATCGAGCGCGCCTGCCGGCTGTTCGGCTGCAGCTTCGCCAATGTCCAGCCGAACTCGGGCTCGCAGGCCAACCAGGGCGTCTTCATGGCCCTGATGCAGCCCGGCGACACCTTCATGGGCCTCGATCTCGCCGCCGGCGGGCACCTGACCCATGGCGCGCCGGTCAACCAGTCCGGCAAATGGTTCAACGTCGTCTCCTACGGCGTCTGCGTCGTCGACCAGCTGATCGACTATGACGCGCTGGAGCGTCTCGCCGTCGAGCACAAGCCGAAGGTCATCGTCGCCGGTGGCTCGGCCTATGCCCGCCACTGGGACTTCGCCCGCTTCCGCGAGATCGCCGACAAGGTCGGCGCCTATTTCATGGTCGATATCGCCCATTTCGCCGGTCTCGTCGCCGGTGGCGCGCATCCTTCGCCGTTCCCGCACGCCCATGTCGTCACCACCACGACGCACAAGACGCTGCGCGGCCCGCGCGGCGGCATGATCCTGACCAATGACGAGGCGCTGGCGAAGAAGATCAACTCGGCGATCTTCCCGGGCATCCAGGGCGGCCCGCTGATGCATGTCATCGCGGCCAAGGCGGTGTCCTTCCTCGAGGCGCTGCAGCCCGAGTTCAAGACCTATGCCCATGCCGTCGTCGCCAACGCCAAGGCGCTGGCCGAGACGCTGAAGGCGAAGGGCTTCGACCTCGTCACCGGCGGCACCGACAACCACCTGATGCTGGTCGATCTGCGCTCGAAGAAGCTGACCGGCAAGGCGGCGGAAGCGGCGCTCGGCCGCGCCCACATCACCTGCAACAAGAACGGCATCCCCTTCGACCCGGAGAAGCCGATGACGACCTCCGGCATCCGTCTGGGCACCCCTGCGGCGACCTCGCGCGGCTTCGGCATCGCCGAGTTCAAGCAGGTCGGTGAACTGATCGCCGAGGTGCTGGACGGTCTCGCCGCCAATGGCGAGGACGGCAACGCCGCCGTCGAGCAGGCCGTGACCGCCAAGGTCAAGGCGCTCACCGCGCGCTTCCCGATCTATTGAGGATGGTCTCGAAGGGGCTCTGAGAAAGGCTGGCGAACCGGAATGCGCTGTCCCTATTGCGGCTCCCTCGACACGCAGGTGAAGGACTCCCGTCCCACCGACGATCATGCCTCGATCCGCCGCCGCCGGGTCTGTCCCGATTGCGGCGGCCGCTTCACCACCTTCGAGCGCGTGCAGTTGCGCGAGCTCACCGTGGTCAAGCGCTCGGGTCGTCGCGCGCCTTTCGATCGCGACAAGCTGGAGACCTCGATCGCGCATGCGCTGCGCAAGCGCCCGGTCGCGCCCGAGCGTATCGAGCGCATGGTCAACGGCATCGTGCGCCAGCTCGAAAGCTCGGGCGAGGCGGAGATCCCCAGCTCGACCATCGGCGAACTGGTCATGGAGGGGCTGAAAGGCCTCGACGACGTCGCCTATGTCCGCTTCGCCTCGGTCTACAAGAACTTCCGCGAGGCCAAGGACTTCGAGGAGCTGCTCGGCCAGCTCGGCACCATCGAGGAGGAGGCCGCTTCCGCCCCGCCGCCCCGCGCTGATGACTGACCGAGACGCGGTCGACCGCGTCTTCATGGCGCAGGCGCTGGCTTATGGCGCGCGCAATCTCGGTGCGACCTGGCCGAACCCTTCGGTCGGCGCCATCGTCACGCGCGATACGCCGGACGGGCCGATCGTGGTGGCGCGCGGGCTGACGCAAGCCGGCGGGCGCCCGCATGGCGAGGCCCTGGCCTTCGCGCGGGCGGGCGCCGCATCGATGGGCGGCACGCTTTATGTCACGCTCGAACCCTGCTCGCATCGTTCGCTGCGCGGCGGCATTCCTTGCGTCGAGCACACGATTCTCTCCGGCGTGAGGCGTGTCGTCTCGGCCATGACGGACCCGAATCCCTTCATCGCCGGTCTCGGCCATGCATTGCTGCGCACGGCTGGCATCGAGGTCGTAACCGGGGTGTTGCGGGAGGAGGCAGAGCGCGCCCATCGCGGCCATGTCCTACGGGTGACGCAAGGCCGGCCGATGGTGACCTTCAAGATTGCCCGCACGGCCGATGGCTATGCCGGCGGGGCAGGGGGCAAGCCGATCGCCGTCTCCAGTCCGGCGGCCGGGGCCTGGGTGCATCTGCAGCGGGCGCATCACGACGCGATCATGCTCGGTATCGGCTCGGTGCTCTCGGACGATCCGCAACTGACGGTGCGCCTGCCCGGCATGGCGGAGCGCTCGCCCGTGCGGGTCATCCTCGACACCCATTTGCGGCTGCCGCTGACGGCGAGGCTCGTTCGCACCGCCCGCGAGGTTCCGGTCTGGGTGATCGCGGCCGAGACTGCGCCGGTCGAGCCGGAAACCACGCTGGTCGCGGCCGGCGTCGAGGTCATGCGCGTTTCGGCTGCGCCGGACGGTCATCTCGACCTTGGCGAGGCGCTGAAGCTGCTCGGCACGCGCGGCATCACCCGCGTGTTCTCGGAAGGGGGCCCGCGCATTGGCGAGAAGCTGGCGCTGGCGGGGCTCGCCGACGAGGTCATCGTCTCGACCTCCCCGAAAATGCTGGGTCAGCCCGGCATTGTTGCCGTGCGTCCGGGACTTGCCGGGCTGCTGGCCGACCCCGATCTTTACCGCCTCGCCGAAACCGAATGGATCGGCGGCGATCGTTTCGAGCAATTCGTGAGGAGAGGCTGATGTTCACCGGCATCGTCACCGCCATCGGCGAGGTCGTCGAATCCGAGCGCAAGGGGCCGAACCTCAAGCGCCTCGCCATCGCCTGCCCCTATGAGGCGGACGGTATCGCTATCGGCGCCTCGATCGCCTGCGCCGGTGTCTGCCTCACTGTCACGGCGCTCCGGCCGCGCACGGATGGCGAGCTCGGCTGCATCTTCCAGGTCGAGGCGGCGGCCGAGACGCTGGCCAAGACGCTGGTCGGCGAATGGGAACCCGGCACGCTGGTCAATCTTGAGCGCTCGCTCAAGGTCGGCGACGAGCTCGGCGGCCATCTCGTCGTCGGCCATGTCGACGGTGTCGGCCGCATCCTGAAGATCGACGCGATCGAAGCCGATCCCGACGAGCCCTGGGGCGCGACCGCCCGCTTCCACATCCGGGCGCCGCAGGGCCTGGCGCGCTTCATCGCGACCAAGGGCTCGATCTGCCTCGACGGCACCTCGCTCACCATCAACACGGTCGAGGGCGACGTCTTCACCGTATTGCTGATCCCGCATTCCTTCGCCGTCACCACCTGGGGGCAACGCAAGGAGGGTGATGCCGTCCATGTCGAGGTCGATCTGATGGCGCGCTATGCCGCGCGGCTTGCGGAGGCGCGCCCGCAGGGGTAAGAGCCTGCGCTCAATTCGAGAATTCGAGCCCTCATCCTGAGGAGCCGCGAAGCGGCGTCTCGAAGGATGTTCCAGCGTGCTCTGGACCATCCTTCGAGACGCCATTTCTGTGGAAATGGCTCCTCAGGATGAGGGCTGTGTGATCCGGTCATTGGACCGGAGTCGACTGCAACAAGGACAAGAACCATGGCCGGACCCCGGCAGATCTCGGCCGACGAGGCCGCAACTCCCGCGCTCGACATCGAGGGCGCCCGCGTGCTCGTGGTCGAGGCGCGCTTCTACGACACGCTCGCCGATGAATTGCTGGCGGGCGCCACTGCCGTGCTCGAGAAGGCCGGCTGCCGCGTCGACGTGGTCACCGTGCCCGGCGCGCTCGAAATTCCCTCGGCGATCGTCATCGGCCTGCGCGCCGCCGATGAGTCGGTCGACCCTTACGAGGCCGTCGTCGCGCTCGGCACCGTCATTCGCGGCGAGACCGGCCATTACGACATCGTCGCGGGTGAAAGCTCGCGCGCGCTGATGGACCTCTCGGTCGCCTTCGCCCTGCCGCTCGGCAACGGCATCCTCACCGTCGAGAACGAGGCGCAGGCCTGGGCCCGCGCCAACCGCTCCGAGATGGACAAGGGCGGCGGCGCGGCCGAAGCCGCGCTCGCCGTGCTGCGCTACAAGCGCTCGCTGGCCGAGGCCGCCGATCCGGAGCAACCGGAATGAGCCGCGCCGAGATGCGGCGCGGCGCGCGTCTGTCGGTTGTGCAGGCGCTCTACGAGATGGAGATCGGCGGCCGCGGCGTCACCGAGGCCATGGCCGAGTTCGAGGCTTTCTGGATCGGCCAGGAGGTCGAGGAGATCGAGTTGCCGAAGGCGGAGATCGCCTTCTTCCGCGACCTGCTCGGTGGTGTCGTGCGCGAGCAGCGGCTGGTGGATCGCACCGTCGATGAGCTTCTCGCCAAGGACTGGCCGCTGAAGCGCGTCGAGGCGGTCGTCCGCGCCGTCCTGCGTGCCGGCGCCTATGAGCTCGCCTTCCGCAAGGACGTGCCGGCCCGCGCCGTCATCTCCGAATATGTCGCGGTCGCCCGCGCCTTCTATGACGGCGACGAGATCGGCATGATCAACGCCGTGCTCGACCGCATGGCCCGCGACTTCCGCGCTGACGAGTTCGACGCTCCGGCGGCTTAGCTCATTGAGCTCTACGCCGTCATTCCGGACGCAGCGAAGCGGAGATCCGGAAACCATCGTCGGGCGTCGCGTTCTATGATGGATTCCGGGTCGGCGCTGCTTTCGCAGCTTGCCCGGAATGACGACGGACAGGCTCGGAACCCTTGGAGGCCGGTCGACGATGGCCGATAACCAGCGCCCCGGCGAATTCGAGCTGATCGAGCGCTATTTCGCGCCTTTGGCCGGGCCGGGCGGCCTCGGCCTCCTCGACGATGCCGGGCTGCTGCGGCCGGGCCGCGGCTACGAGGTCGTCGTCACCGCCGATGCGCTGGTCGCCGGCGTGCACTTCTTTCCGGACGATCCGCCGGCCGCGATCGGCTGGAAGGCGCTTGCCGTCAACCTCTCCGACCTCGCCGCCAAGGGGGCGAAGCCCGAGGGCTTCGTCCTCACCATCGCCCTGCCGCGCAACTGGACCGAAGGCTGGCTGAAGGACTTTGCTGCAGGCCTCGGCCGTCTCGCGCAACAGGCCGGCTGCCCGCTGATCGGCGGCGATACCGTCTCGACCTCCGGGCCACTCACTCTCTCGATCACCGCTTTCGGTGCGGTTCCCGCCGGCCGGATGGTCCGCCGTGCCGGCGCGAAACCCGGCGACGTCGTGCTCGTTTCCGGCTCCATCGGCGACGGCGCCCTCGGCCTCAAGGTGCATGGTCCGGACAAGCCCAGCTGGGTCGCCGCGCTGGATGACGGCCAGCGTGGGTTCCTGGCCGACCGCTATCTGCATCCGCAGCCGCGCACCACCCTGGCCGAGGCGCTCCAGCGTCATGCCAGCGCCGCCATGGACATCTCGGACGGGCTCGTCGGCGACCTCGCCAAGATGTTGAAGGCCTCCCAGGTCGGGGCCGAGATCGACCTCGACGCCGTTCCGCTGTCCGGTCCGGCCCGCGCCGCGCTCATGGCCGATCCCGCGCTGGCGGAACTGGCCTGGACCGGAGGAGACGACTACGAAATTCTCTGCACGGCGCCTGAAGGAGAGTATTCTTCTCTGATTGCGGCGGCTGCGGAGCATGCGGTTCCGCTGACGCCGATCGGCCGGATCGTCTCCGGGGCGGGCGCGGTGCGTTACAGCGGGAAGGGCGGGGCGCGGGATTTCACGCGCGGCTCCTTCTCTCATTTCTGAAAGCGACGCCCCGCGGCGCCGCGGAATGGCGTGGCGATGAACCAGCATGTCCAGGTCGCCGAAGGCGACAGGCTCGCGAAGCGCAATGCGCTCGTTCTGTCCGGCGCGCAGGCGCTCGGCGGCGCCAATCCGGCGATCATCGTCTCGCTCGGCGGCCTCGTCGGCGCCCAGCTCGCCGCGGACAAGACCTTCGCCACCGTGCCGGTCAGCCTGCTGCAGCTCGGCATCGCGGCCGGCGTCATTCCGGCGGCGATGCTGATGCGCCGTTTCGGCCGGCGCGGCGGCTATCTCATCGGCGCGCTTGTCGGGGCCACGGGAGCGAGCCTGGCGGCCGGCGGCGTCGCCTCCCGGCAATTCGGGCTGTTTTGCCTCGGCACCTTCATCTGCGGGCTCTACGGCGCCTTCGTCCAGAGCTATCGCTTCGCCGCCGCCGATACCGCCAGCGCGAGCTTCCGGCCCCGCGCGATTTCCTGGGTCATGCTCGGCGGGCTGGCGGCGGGCATCATCGGTCCGCAATCGGTCTACTGGACCCGAGACCTGACACCATCCGCGCCCTTCGCCGCGAGCTTCCTCGCCCAGGGTGCGCTGGCGCTGCTGGCGATCTGCATCGTCTCCCAACTGCACGCGCCGCCGGTGAAGACGGTTCGCAGCGATCTCGGCCGGCCGCTCGGCCAGATCATGCGCCAGCCGAAATTCATTGCCTCGGTCATCGCCGCGCTCGTGGCCTACGGGCTGATGAGCTTCGTGATGACGGCGGCGCCCATGGCGATGGTCGCCTGCGGCCATTCGGTCGGTGATGCCGCGCTCGGCATCCAGTGGCATGTGCTGGGCATGTACGGGCCGAGCTTCTTCACCGGCAAGCTGATCGAACGCTTCGGCAAGGAGGCGGTGACGATCACGGGCCTCGCCCTGACGGCGCTGGCGGCGATCATCGGCCTGACGGGCCTCAGCGTCGGCCATTTCTGGCTGGCGCTGGTGCTGCTCGGCATCGGCTGGAACTTCGGCTTCATCGGCGCCACCGCGCTGGTGACGGATTGCTACCGGCCGGAAGAACGGGTGAAGGTGCAGGCGGCCAACGACTTCCTCGTCTTCGGCTCGGTCGCCATTGCCTCGTTTTCGTCCGGCGGCCTGCTCAGTCATGGCGGCTGGGAAACCGTGAACTGGCTCGTCTTTCCGCCGGTCGCGCTTGCCTTGCTCTTGGTGATCTGGCAGCGCACGCAGAAGCGCGTGGGGCTGGCCTGAAGCCCTCCTGATCTGACGATGCCGGGGAAAACGGATGACCGACCGCAGCTTTCCGCCTGCCACCGGCCGCGTGCCGCCCGGCGCGATCGGCCATAACCGCGGCGTGGTGAAGCGGAACTATGCCTTCATGCCGCCCGAAGGCGTCCTGATCAGCCGCCTGCCGCATTGGGCGAGCACCGTCGTCCGCATCCTCGCGGCGCCCGTGCTTGGGGCGGGATTTGCGCAATATGTGCTCGAAATCGCGCCGGGCGGCGGGACGCCGGCTCCTTTCGGCGAGCCGGACATCCAGCATTTCTACTATGTCCTCTCCGGCGAGATCGCCTTCGCCATCGAAGGTGGCGAGAGCCGGACGCTCGGCCCCGGCGGCTTTGCCTATCTGCCGCCCGGCACGCGCTTCACGCTGCGCAACGACACGGGCAGTCGCGCCGATGTGCTGGCGCTGCGCAAACGCTACGAGCCGGCGCCCGGCCTCACTGTCCCCGAATCGATCCTGTCGCATCGCGACGCCGTGCCGATGACGAATCATACCGGCATGGAGGGGCGCGGCTTCCAGTTCCTGCTGCCCTATGGCGATATGCGCTTCGATTTCGAGATGAACCTGATGTGGTTCAAGCCGGGAGTCTGCTTCCCGGCGGTCGAAACCCATGTGATGGAACACGGCCTCTACATGCTGGAAGGGCAGGGGCTCTACTTCCTCGATCAGGACTGGCACGAGATCTGGGAGCGGGATTTCATCTGGATGGGCGGCTTTTGCCCCCAGCAATTCTATCCGACCGGCCATGGCGACGCCTGCTACCTGCTCTACAAGAACGTCAACCGCGACGTCGCGCTCTGAGCCTGAATCGCCCGTACCTGACATTCGACGAAATTTGTAAGCGCAGCCGTTTGCGCTCACCGCCGAAACTTGCCACAAATTCGCCTGACACAGGCGACGCAAGGCGGGCCTTTTAGTCTTCAGGGCCCGTTTTTTCGCTGCCTGACGTCCAACGCTGCAAAGAGGAGCGACAGCGCTCCCGACAGCCCGGAAGCTCAAGGTAGGAAACCGAATGTCAGCTCTGCTTCTCATCATCGTATTGAGTGCGCTGTCGATTGCTTACGGCATCTGGGCCTATGGCGACGTCATGAAGCGCGATGCCGGCAACCAGCGCATGCAGGAGATCTCCGGCGCGGTCGCCGAAGGCGCGCAGGCCTATCTCAAGCGCCAATATCTCACCATTTCCATGGTCGGCGTCGTCCTCTTCGTCGTGCTGGCCTGGCTGCTCGGCAAGTGGGTGGGCATCGGTTTCCTGATCGGCGCGGTGCTTTCGGGCAGCGCCGGCTTCATCGGCATGAACGTCTCGGTGCGCGCCAATGTCCGCACGGCGCAGGCGGCGATGCAGTCGCTCGGCGAGGGGCTCGACGTCGCCTTCAAGGCCGGCGCGGTCACCGGCATGCTGGTCGCCGGCCTCGCGCTGCTCGGCGTCGCCGTCTATTACGGCGTCCTGACCTCCTTCCTCGGCTTCGAGCCTTCGAGCCGCACCGTCATCGACTCGCTGGTGGCGCTCGGCTTCGGCGCCTCGCTGATCTCGATCTTCGCCCGTCTCGGCGGCGGCATCTTCACCAAGGGCGCGGATGTGGGCGCCGACCTCGTCGGCAAGGTCGAGGCCGGCATCCCCGAGGACGATCCGCGCAACCCCGCGACCATCGCCGACAATGTCGGCGACAATGTCGGCGATTGCGCCGGCATGGCCGCCGACCTGTTCGAGACCTATGCGGTGACGCTGGTCGCGACCATGGTGCTCGCCGCGATCTTCTTCGCCGGCCAGCCCGCGCTGGGCACGATGATGCTCTATCCGATGGCGATCGGCGCGGCCTGCATCGTCACCTCGATCATCGGCACCTTCTTCGTGAAGCTCGGCGCCAACCAGTCGATCATGGGAGCGCTCTACAAGGGCTTCATCGCGGCCGGCGTGCTCTCGGTCGGCGCGATCGCGGTGGTGAACTACGTCATGTTCGGCGGCTTCTCCACCAGCTTCACGACGGTCCAGAACGTCACCTTCACCTCCGGCAACCTCTTCGGCTGCGCGCTGGTCGGCCTTGCCGTGACGCTCTGCATCGTCATCATCACCGAATACTACACCGGCACCGGCAAGCGCCCGGTCGTCTCCATCGCCCAGGCTTCGGTGACCGGCCACGGCACCAACGTCATCCAGGGCCTCGCGGTCTCGCTGGAGGCGACGGCGGCGCCGACCATCGTCATCATCGCCGGCATCATCGCGGCCTACAGCCTCGCCGGCCTGTTCGGCATCGCGATCGCGACCACGGCCATGCTGGCGCTGGCCGGTGTCGTGGTGGCGCTCGATGCCTTCGGTCCGGTGACGGACAATGCCGGCGGCATCGCCGAGATGGCGGGGCTGCCCAAGGAGGTCCGCCACTCCACCGACGCGCTCGACGCGGTCGGCAACACCACCAAGGCGGTCACCAAGGGCTATGCCATCGGCTCGGCCGGCCTGGGCGCGCTGGTGCTGTTCGCCGCCTACACCTCGGACCTCAACTTCTTCATTACCGAGGCCAACAAGGCGGGCAGCACGGCCTTCCAGTACTTCAAGGGCGTCACGCTCGATTTCTCGCTGTCCAACCCCTATGTCGTCGTCGGCCTGCTGCTCGGCGGTCTCATCCCCTTCCTCTTCGGCGGCATGGGCATGACGGCGGTCGGGCGCGCGGCAGGCTCGGTGGTCGAGGAAGTCCGCCGGCAGTTCCGCGAGAAGCCCGGCATCATGCAGGGCACGGAGCGGCCCGATTACGCCCGCGCCGTCGATCTGCTGACCAAGGCCGCGATCAAGGAGATGATCGTGCCCTCGCTCCTGCCGGTGCTGGCGCCGATCGTGACCTATTTCGTGATCTACTGGATCGCCGGCAAGAACAACGCCTTCGCGGCCGTCGGCGCCATGCTGATGGGCGTGATCGTCACCGGCATCTTCGTCGCGATCTCGATGACGTCGGGCGGCGGCGCCTGGGACAACGCCAAGAAGAGCTTCGAGGACGGCTTCGTCGACAAGGACGGCGTGCGCCACATGAAGGGCTCGGACGCGCACAAGGCCTCGGTGACCGGCGATACCGTCGGCGACCCCTACAAGGACACGGCGGGCCCCGCCGTGAACCCGGCGATCAAGATCACCAACATCATCGCCCTGCTGCTGCTGGCGATCCTGGCGCATAGCTGAGCGCAGGCATCGCCTGAACATCTGGAGCCCGCGGCGGAAGTCGCGGGTTCTTCTTTTTGGGCAATGGCTTGCAGCGGCCGATTGAATCAAATCGGCAACGCCTTGAATCAAGCCCGCAAGCTACGGCCGGGAGCGTAGTGTTGCCGCATGCTGTCGGCGCGAAGTGCTGGCATGGTCTCCGCGACCGAGGAGGAACCATGTCCACGCAAGCGCTTGAAGCCACATCCGCGGCCCCGAACCGCAGCACCGAATTCGCCCTGCTGCTGGCGCTGGCGACGCTTTGGGGCGGCTCCTACACCTTCATCAAGCTCGGCGTGGAGACGATCCCGCCGCTGACCCTGATCGCCGCCCGCACGCTGATCGCCGGCTTGATCCTGCTCGCCGTCATCCGGGGTCGCGGCCTGCGGATGCCGCGGGATCTGACCGCCTGGCGGCGCTTCCTGACCCAGGCCTGCCTCAACAGCGTCGTGCCCTTCACGCTGATCGCCTGGGCCGAGCGCAGCGTCGATGCCGGCCTCGCCTCGATCCTCAACGGCACCACGCCGGTCTTCGTCTTCCTGATCTCGCTGGCGTTGATGTCCGGCAAGCGCCCCGACTGGCGCAAGGGCCTCGGTGTCGCCGCTGGCGTCGCCGGCATCAGCCTGATCGTCGGCGTCGACGCCTTTTCCGGATTGGGCTCGCAAGCCCTGCCGCAGCTCGCCATCGTCGCGGCGACGATCGCCTATGCCTGCGCGGCGCTGTTCGGCCGGCATTTCACCGGCATGGATCCGCTGCTGCCGGCGGCCGGTTCGATGCTGACCGGCACGGCGCTGCTGATCCCGGCCGCCCTCGTCGTCGACCGGCCCTGGACGCTGGCGCCCTCGCAGGAATCCCTGCTCGCGCTGCTGGCGTTGTCGGTGTTCTCGACGGCGCTCGCCTTCGCCATCTATTTCCGGCTGATCCGCACGCTCGGCTCGGTCGGGACGACGGCGGTGTCCTATCTGCGTGTGCCGATCGGCGTGGCGATCGGCCTCGTCTTCCTGGGCGAACGCCTTCAGCCGACGGCCTGGGCCGGTCTTGCGCTGGTGGTCGTCGGGGTGATGGCGATGACCTTGCCGGAGAAAAAGCAGGCCCGGCCTGCCTGAGGGCCGGTGCACATCCCGAAATGGCCCAAAAAGAAACCCCGCGACCTTGTCGCGGGGTTCTCTTGTCTTCTGACCGCGTGGGAGCCGTTCAGGCGCCGAGCGGGTTGAACTTGGTGACGCCGCGGAACAGGTTGCGCAGGAAGCTCTGCTCCTGGCCGCCAGCCGGGGTGGTGCGGCTGATGAAGTCGAAGATCACGCCGTCCTGCAGCCCGTAATTGGCGATGCGCTCGACCTTGAAGCTCTTGTTGAAATAGATCACCAGCACGTTCTGGTCGATGACCTGCGGGTCCTGGAACTGGAAGCGACGGCGCATCCGCTGGCTGATATAGTAGAAGGTGCGGTTGCCGACGGTCGAGGTCGTCGACGGCGTGCCGAGGATCTGCAGCACCGACTGCACGTCCATGCCGACCTTGACCTGCGCGACGAGCGAGTCGTCCATCACGAAGCCACGGGTGAATTCCTCGTTCATGCCGGTCGATGTCGGCAGGACGAAGCCGCCGGCATCGGGGCCGCAGCCGGCCAGCGTCAGGGACGAGGTCGCGAGGGCTCCGAGCAGAACGGCGCGGCGGGAAATCTGGGTCATGCGGGCACGATCCGAAAGGCGAGGGCGGACGTGGAGGGCCGGGTGACCGTTCCAAGCCGCTTGTCAAAAGGGGCAGGGTTGGCGTAACGCCCGAGGATGGCTTTGGCAAGGCGAGGACGCCCGCGACGCGGCCGGGCGGAGGCAAGAGCGTGATTTTCGGTTGGTTCGGCAAGCGCGCGCAACGGCGCGCACCTGTGGATGCGCTGTTCGGGCGCGTCGCGGAAGCGTCGCGTCAGCCCGGGCTCTATCTCGCGGGCGGCATTCCCGACAGCTTCGAGGGGCGCTTCGAATCGCTGACCTTGCACATGTTCCTGGTCTTGCGGCGGTTGCGCGAATTGCCGCCGCCTGCGGGCGACCTCTCGCAGGAGCTGATCGACGCCTGCTTCGCCTATCTCGAGCTCGGCTTCCGCAATGGCGGCGTCAGCGACATCGCCGTGCCGAAGCGGATGAAGAAGATCGGCCAGATGTTCTATGGCCGCATCCAGGCCTATGAGCCGGCCTTTGCCGGATCCGATCCCGAGGCGCTGACGGAAGCGTTGCACCGCAATGCCTCGCAGCAGGGTGCTTCCGTCGTCGCTACCTATCTGCGTGAGGCGCAGGCCGGGCTCGCCGCCCTCGACCTCGAAGCGCTTCTGCATCGCGAGCCGCTTTTTCCCGATTTCGTCAGCCAGGAGGCCGTGCATGACGCCTGATCACGGGCGCGTCTTGCCCTTGAGCCACCCCATCCGCGTCGAGCTCATCCGCCTGCGCGGCACCGAGGCCGTGGTCAAGGCCGAGCCGCAGCAGCTGGCCGGCATCGCCGCGATGCTCGACCTCGCCTCCCTGGAGGCGCTCGAGGCGCGCTATATGCTCTCGCGCAATGGCGAACGGGTGAAGCTCGAGGGCCGCATCGAGGCGCGGCTGCATCAGACCTGCATCGTCACGCTCGAGCCTTTCCCGGTCCGGCTCGACGTGCCGGTGAAGCTCGATTTCGCACCGCAAGACGATGCGCTTGCTGCCGCGCGCCGCACCGATTCGGGCGATGCCGACATCGACATCGAGGTCCTGCTCAACGAGGAGGACCCGCCGGAGCCGATCGTGGACGGCGTCATCGATCTGGGCAGCGTCACGCTCGAATTCCTGGCGCTCTCGCTCGATCCCTACCCGCGCAAGCCGGGCGTGAGCTTCGAGGCGCCGGCGACGGATTCCGCAGAGCTCTCGCCCTTCGCCGCGCTCGCGAAGCTGAAGCGGGACGCCACGTGACGCGGGCAGCGGGCAGCAGGGCCGCGGAGACGGATCGCAACAATGATTGAGCGGCGCCAAACCGCCTCCGCCGCTTGCGGCTTGGCGCTAAACCGCTATTGTCCGGCCGGCAAAGAGCCGCCCGGGATCGAAGGTCGGCCGCTCCCGGGACACACCAGAACTCCATGACAAGACCGGTTACAATCGCGCTCGATGCGATGGGCGGGGACCACGGCCCTTCCGTCGCCATTCCCGGCGCTGCCCTGATGCTGGAACGACGCCCGGATGCGCGCTTCGTCATTTTCGGCGACGAGAAGGAGGTTCTGCCTCTGGTCGAGCAGCACCCGAAGCTCAAGGCCGTCACGACGTTCCATCATACCGAAGTCTCGGTGAAGATGGACGACAAGCCGAGCCAGGCGCTGCGCTACGGCCGCTACAAATCCTCGATGTGGCGCGCCATCGACGCGACCAAGACCGGCGAGGCCGATGTCACCGTCTCCGCCGGCAACACCGGCGCGCTGATGGCAATGTCGAAATTCTGCCTGAAGTCGATGGCACAGGTCGACCGGCCGGCGATTGCCTGCCTGTGGCCGACGGCGCGCGGCGAGAGCATCGTGCTCGATGTCGGCGCGACCATCGGCGCCGATGCCCGCCATCTCGTCGATCTCGCGGTGATGGGCGCGGCCATGGCCCGCGTCGTCTTCGATCTCGACCGGCCGACGGTCGGCCTGCTGAATGTCGGCGTCGAGGAGATCAAGGGCGTCGAGGCGGTGAAGGAGGCCGGGCGCATCCTGCGCGAGGGCAACCTGCCGCATCTGACCTATCACGGCTTCGTCGAGGGCGACGATCTCGGCAAGGGCACGGTCGACGTGGTGGTGACGGAAGGCTTCACCGGCAACATCGCGCTCAAGACCGCCGAAGGTACGGCGCGCCAGGTCACAGACTATCTGCGTGCCGCCATCAGCCGTTCGCTGATGGCGAAGATCGGCTATCTCTTCGCCCGCGGCGCCTTCTCGGCGCTGCGCGAGAAGCTCGATCCGCGCAAATCCAACGGCGGCGTCTTCCTGGGGCTGGAAGGCATCGTCATCAAGAGTCATGGCGGTACGGATGCCATCGGCTTCGCCAGCGCGGCCGAGCTCGCCTATGAGATGGCGCGCGAGGATCTGATGGCGAAGCTGCGCGAGATGGTCGCCGCGAGCACGCAGCCGGCGCCTGTCGCCGCGCAGCCGGCCGACGCCGAATAGGGAATAGTCTCCTTGTCCATCTTGCGCTCACAGGTCGTCGGCTGCGGCTCCTATCTTCCGGCCCGCATCGTCACCAATGCCGAACTCGCCACGCGCGTCGACACCAGCGACGAGTGGATCGTCCAGCGCACCGGCATCCGCCAGCGCCATGTCGCAGCCGATGACGAGCCCACCTCCGTGGTCGGCCTCAAGGCCGCGCAGGACGCCATCGCCGACGCCGGCATCGACGCCGCCGAGATCGACCTGATCATCGTCGCGACCGCGACGCCCGACCATACCTTTCCCGCCACCGCGACTCAGATCCAGGCCGCGCTCGGCATCACCGGCGGCGTCGCCTTTGACCTGCAGGCGGTCTGTTCCGGCTTCGTCTTCGCGCTGGCGACGGCGGACAAGTTCCTCACGACGGGCGGCGCCAGGACCGCGCTCGTGATCGGCGCGGAGACCTTCTCGCGCATCCTCGACTGGGAGGACCGCGCGACCTGCGTCCTCTTTGGCGACGGCGCCGGTGCGGTGGTGCTGAAGGCCGTTCCCGGCGAGGGGACGCTCGCCGACCGTGGCGTGCTCACGACCCATATCCGCTCGGATGGCCGCTACAAGGACAAGCTCTATGTCGATGGCGGCGCGGGCTCGACCAAGACGGTCGGCTTCCTGCGCATGGAGGGCAAGGAAGTCTTCCGCCACGCCGTCAACAACCTCGCCGAGACGGTGCGCCATACCTTCGCCGAGACGGGGCTCTCCGGTACCGACATCGACTGGTTCGTGCCGCACCAGGCCAACCGCCGCATCATCGACGCCACCGCCGACAAGCTCGGGATCAGCCACGACCATGTCGTGCTGACCGTGGATCGCCATGGCAACACCTCGGCCGCCTCGATTCCGCTGGCGCTGGCGGAGGCGCATAAGGACGGCCGGATCAAGCCGGGTCAGCTCGTGCTGATCGAGGCGATGGGCGGCGGTTTCACCTGGGGGTCGGCGCTGATCCGGTGGTGAGCCGGTTTGCGGCATTTGCTTAAATTGTGACGTTTTTCTTGCCGATTCGGGTCGATTTTCGTCGGTGTGGCCGCTAATCCCGCGTTCGAGGATTGACCGGGACAGCGCGGGCGCCTAGCGTCCGCCGTCCGTATTTGGCGAAGGGCGGAGGCTGCGGCCGCCGTCGATGATGCGCCTCTGGAGGATATGAATGTCGGGGCAAACGGTGACTCGTGCGGATCTGTGCGAGGCTGTCTACCAGAAGATCGGGCTGTCCCGCACGGAGGCGTCGAAACTGGTCGAGGCCGTGCTCGACGAGATCTGCGACGCAGTCGCGCGCGGCGAGAACGTGAAGTTGTCCTCGTTCGGTTCGTTCGTCGTGCGAGACAAGGGCGAGCGAATCGGGCGTAATCCCAAGACTGGCGTTGAGGTGCCCATCGAGCCGCGTCGCGTGATGGTGTTCAAGCCCTCGAACGTGATGAAGGCCCGCATCAACGGGCAGACGGGTGAGGACGAGACCGAGTGAATCTGGAGTTCCACGCCGGCGAAGCAGATGCGGAGGCCGAATTGGACACCAAGAGCCCCGATGCCTTCCGAACCATCAGCGAGGTCGCAGAGGACCTCGACGTTCCCCAGCATGTGCTCCGTTTCTGGGAAACCCGCTTCAACCAGATCAAGCCGCTGAAGCGCGGCGGCGGGCGCCGCTACTACCGCCCTGACGACGTCGCCCTGCTCAAGGGCATCCGCCGCCTGTTGTACGGCGAGGGCTATACGATCAAGGGCCTGCAGCGGATCCTGAAGGAGCAGGGGCCGCGCCATGTCCAGGCCATCGGACGCGGGGGGCCCATCGGCCCGGCCAGCGGCGCCGGCCCGTCATCCGCGCCGGCGCGCGCCGATCACGCAGGCGAGGCGCCTCACGCCGATGACAGGGCGCCCCGGCACCCGCCCGTCCCGGAAGGGCTCGACGACATCACGGTCCTGACGGCCGTGATGGCCGAGCTCGGCGAGTGCCGGCGCATCCTCGAACGCGCGCTGAAGCCCGCCGCCGAGCCGGCCTGAGTGTAGCAAGCGGTCGAGCGCTTGCCCGGTTAGCACATAGTCTGACCCATGGCTGCGCTCCGGCGCTTGATTGCCGCCGCTTGCGCATTAGGTTCCCCCATCGGGGACGACCCCGGCTAGCAGCCCTTTCATGTGACAGGCGTGGACGACCTCGCCGGATTTCCGAGGAGCGCCGTCATGGCCTGGCTCTATCTTTTCATCGCGGGTTTGTTCGAGGTCGGCTGGGCGATCGGCCTGAAATACACGCAGGGCTTCACCCGCCTCATGCCGACCGTCTTCACGCTCGCCAGCATGGTGATCAGCGTCGGCCTGCTCGGGCTCGCCCTGAAGAACCTGCCGGTCGGCACGGCCTATGCGATCTGGACCGGCATCGGCACGACCGGCACCGCCATTCTCGGCATGGTCATGCTGGGCGAGCCGGCCGGCGCGCTGCGTCTCGCCTGCATCGGCCTGATCGTGGCGGGCATCGTCGGGCTCAAGCTGGTCTCGGCCTGACGCTCCGTCTCTGACCGAAGAGTGAGAGCGGGATTCTCGCGAAAACCGGTTTCCACTTCGCTCGAAAATGCTCTAGCGGCGGCGAAAGGCCTCGGGCCAGTAGCCGCCGCGTTCGAGCGCCACGATCAGCAGGACGATGGCGAGCGTCACCACGATCGTCGTCAGCTTGGCATTCCAGGGAACGCCACGACCGATCAGCCAGAACAGCGCCAGCCCGGCGATGAGGGGGATCATGATCTCCATGGCGCGAGCATAGGGCAAGCTCGCACCGCCCGCCAAATCCGGGGTCGACCGCAGCCGGACGGACGGTGTCAAGCTGGGGATGCGGCGCCGGTCCCTGTGACGGCCTCTGTCCGCCCGACGATCCTGTCGCCCTCGACCAGCGGCTTCAGGCGCGCCAGCTCGGTGGCGGCGAAGTCGAGGAACAGCCGCACGCGCGGCGTATGCCGCAGATCGGGATGGGTCAGCAGCCAGAGATCGGCCGAGAGGTCGGGATCGGGTTCGGCAAGCCGCGTCAATCCGGGCCGCGTATCGCCGATGAAGCAGGGCAGGAAACCGATGCCGATGCCGGCCTCGACCGCTTCCGCGAGGCCGAGCACCGTGTTGAGCTTGTAGACGACCCGCTCGGGCGCGACGTGGCGAGCGAGATAGCGCACGGCGCTCAGCATGGTGAACTGCTCGCCGAGCGACACCCATTTGTGCTCCCACAGGGCCTCGCGCGCGGGCAGTTCCGGGCCGGGAAAATCGGCGCTGCGCCCATAGAGCGCCCAGGCGATGCGGGCGGGCTTGCGTCCGATCAGCGTCTCCGGCGGATTGTCGGTGGCGCGGATCGCGATGTCGGCATCGCGCTTGGAGAGATTGGCGGCCTGGTTGCCGATCAGGATGTCGAGCCTGATATCCGGGCATTGCGCCAGGAACTTCGCGAAGACCGGCGTCAGCAGGTCGACCAGCAGCGTGTCGTTGGTGGCGATCCGCAATTCGCCGGCGGGCTTGATCTCCTGGCCGGCGAGCCGGCGCGTGAAGGCGTGGATGTCGTCGTCGACCCGGCCCGCGAGCTGGACCATCTCCTCGCCGGCCGGCGTCGCGACATAGCCGCTGCGGTGCCGCTCGAACAGCCTGACACCGAGCGCTTCCTCGATCTGGCCGAGCCGTCGGAACACGGTGGAGTGGTTGACGCCGAGCGCGTCGGCGGCCGCCGGCAGGGCCCGCTTGTCGGCGACAGCCTTGATCAGGCGGAAATCGTCCCAGGCGAGCGTTTTGGTGGCGGAGGGGCGAGGGGAAGACGTCATCCGGTCAGTTTCCGCCAAGGCATCGTCACGTTCAAGACCGACGCCGGCCATGGCCGGCGTCGGACGGAGGCTCGGTGAAGTCAGGCAGTGTCAGGCGAGGGCGGGCTTCGCATCGAGGAGCGACGGTGCCGGCTTCACCGCGAAGGCGCCGTCGCCGATCAGGGCGTGGGCGAAGGCGGTCAGCGCCAGGAAAGCCGGATATTCCCAGCCGCCGTTCGGGACATTGAACACCCAGCCATTCGGGGCATGGACCATCAGCGCGCCGAGCAGGATCGGGATCAGCAGCAGCGAGACATAGCGGCCGTAGAAGCCGAGCAGGATGGCGAGGCCGCCGAGAAGCTCCGCCAGCATGATCGGCCAGGCGAGGAAGCCCGGCAGGCCGACCTGCCCGAGGAAGCCTGCAAAGCCGGCCGGCGTGAAGATGACGAGCTTGAGATAGGCATGGGCGATGAACATGGCGCCGAGCGCGATGCGCAAGGCGAGGGCGCCGTAAGGAGCGAGGCGGGTATCGGTCATGGTCGTGTCTCCGGTTGGGTGAGGGGTGGGCGGTATCGTTCGCCACCCAAAATCGTCCGGGACATGCAGCAATTCAAATTGTGATTTCGATCTCATGACATTGCACCAAAGCAATGATCTACCTCTGGCATTCCGGGCCGATGCTGCCAATCTCTCGGCCAACAGCGACGCCGAACCGGCCCTTTGGCGGGCGGCGCTCTCCTGAAACGCCTTTGGAACGGAGGACCGTCATCATGCAGATCAATGGGCTTCACCACGTCACCGCCATCTCTGGCCCCGCCCGCCGCAATCTCGATTTCTACAGCCGCGTGCTTGGCCTGCGCCTGGTCAAGAAGACCGTCAATTTCGACGATCCCGGCACCTATCACCTCTATTTCGGCGATGCCGACGCGGCGCCGGGCTCGATCCTGACCTTCTTCCCCTGGGAGCATGCGGCGCCGGGCCGTCTCGGCGTCGGCGAGACGCAGGAAACCGTGTTCCGGGTGCCGGAAGGCTCCATCGGCTTCTGGGCGCACCGCTTCGTCGAGCAGGGCGTGCCGCATGAGGCGCCGCTGAAGCGCTTCGGCGAAACCGTGCTGAGCTTCCGCGATCCGGACGGGATGCGGCTTGCGCTCGTCGGCCTGGCCGGCGTCGAGGCCGAGCCCTATTGGACGGATGGCGGCATCGGCCCGGAGAACGCGATCCGTGGCTTCCACAGCGTCAGCCTGCTCCTGGCCGATGCGGCGCCGACGGCGGCGATCCTCACCGACGTCTTCGGCTTCGCCGAGGCCGCCCGCGAGGACACGCTGATCCGCTATGCGGTGAAGGGCACGCAGATCGGCGGCGTCATCGACCTGCGCGTCGCCGGCGGCTTCCTGCCGGCCCGGCAGGGCACGGGCTCGGTCCACCATATCGCCTTCCGGGCGGCCGATGACGCCGCGCAGCAGGAGATGGTGCGCCGTCTTGTCCAGAACCATGGCATCAGCCCCACGGAACAGCGCGATCGGAACTATTTCCGCTCGGTCTATTTCCGCGAGCCCGGCCATGTCCTGTTCGAGATCGCGACCGACATCCCCGGCTTCGCCGTGGACGAGCCGGCCGCCGAGCTCGGCCGCTCGCTCAAGCTGCCGGCCGGCCTCGAGGCGCATCGCGCGCAGATCGAAGCCGTCCTGCCCGAGCTCGCCTGACGGCGACCAACACCGCCGCCTCGCTCGCCGTTCGCGGGGGCGAGGCGGCTCCTCCGCTTCCTGAAGGGAGAGACCTCATGACCGCGACCGCAGCCGATACCGGCTTCATCCATGTCTTCGAGCCGGGCAGCGACGCCGCCCGCAAGCCGCTCCTGCTGCTGCACGGCACCGGCGGCGACGAGCGCGACCTGCTTTCCCTGGGGCGCACCGTCGCGCCGGGGGCGAGCCTGCTCTCGCCGCGCGGCAAGGTGCTGGAAGGCGCCGCGCCGCGCTTCTTCCGCCGCCTGGCGGAAGGCGTGTTCGATGAGGCGGATCTGATCCGCCGCACCCATGAACTCGCCGACTTCATCGAGGAGGCCCGCTCCCGTTACGGCTTGCCGGCGCCGATCGCGCTTGGCTTCTCGAACGGCGCCAACATCGCGGCGAGCCTGCTGCTGCTGCGGCCGGAGGCGTTGGCCGGCGCGGCGCTGCTGCGCGCCATGCCGCCGTTCAGGCAGCCGCTGCGTGTCGACCTGGCGGGCAAGCCCGTGCTCCTGCTCTCGGGTCTGCTCGACCCGATCGTCCCTGCCGCCGGCGCCGAGGCGCTGGCGCAGACGCTCGCGGCCGACGGTGCCACCGTGGAGCATCGCAGCTTGCCGGCGAGCCATGGACTCACCCAGGCGGATATCGGGCTGCTGAAAGACTGGCTGGCGCGGGTTTGATCTGGAGGCGGCGCTCCTCGCCCGAGTTTTAGGATTGCTGCTTGTGGAGGAGCCAGTCGGCGTAACGTTGTGCGAAATTACCGGAAACGCGGTCGATCGGATCAGGCATGAAGGCTTGGTCGAGCAACGCGCCACCGATTCCCTGACCGGCGAGCGCGTTGACCGTGAGATCCGGCACGGCAAGGAGGATCTTTCCGCTCTTGCCGTCGATCAGATCGACATGGGCCGTAATGCGATGATCGCCGCCAACCAGCACCCGCTGAATGGCTGAGCTGATCATCAGGTTTTTGATCGTTACCCGGAGCGTGACCGGTCGCGACCCGGAGAGCTCGGGCTTCAGCGTCCTCTCCAATGCGGTTGCGATCTTCCGTGCCGCAGCTTCCCGCACATAGGCACGGCCTTCCTCGGTCTTGCCGAGTTCGTCCGACTGGATTGCCGGCAATCCCTTGGAGGCCGCATAGGCGCGTTCTGCGTCACCCCACCAGATGGCGGCGCTCTGGTCGTAGCCCACCTGCACCGACTTCAACCCGAAGGATGCGATCTCGTCCGCTGGAATTGTATTGGAAACGCTGATGCAGCCGCCGAGCGACAGGACGATCAGTGCAAGCGAAAGGAGGCGAATCATCGGAGGTCTCTAAGCTGTGGAGAGCGCAGCTAGAGGTTGCAATCGGCCTGCGGGCAACATCGACTATGGCAGCATTGTGGCGAGGTCCGTGCGAACATCGACGTGGATGTTGTCATCAGGGCTCCAAAGCGGATTGCATCCGGTTCGGCCCCCCACTATAAGCCGGTCCGTCGGAGCGTAGCGCAGCCCGGTTAGCGCACTTGTCTGGGGGACAAGGGGTCGGAGGTTCGAATCCTCTCGCTCCGACCATTCAAATTCCTGAAGACACCATGTGAGCCTTGCCCCGAAGGGCTCACCGCGGCTTCAGGGCTGTCGCAGCGATCGCGGCTGCGAAACATTTACCCTCGCCCGATACGATGATTGCGAGGAGATCCACCCGGCGTCACTGTGCGCAGGGGAGATGGATCAGGTGTCGGAGTTCGGAAAGCCATGTCTCTCGCGCCTGCGGCCGCGCCGCGTGCATCCGTGAACGCGTCCTCTGCCGCCGATGAGCAGACGGGCCGGTCGCTTGCCCGGCTGTTCGGGGAGATCCGCCCGGACTGGCACTCCGCCTGGGCCTGGGACAACTACGAATCAACCATCCTCACGCTCGCGCGCACTTATGGGCTGCGCAGCGTCTGTGAGATCGGCGGCGGGCGCGATCCGCTGTTCACCGCCGGGCAGGCGACCGAGCGTGGGATCGACCTGATCGTCAACGACATCGACGCCGGCGAACTGGCATTGACCCCCGCCGGCCTGAAGACGGCCCGTTTCGACATTGCCGGCGACCTCTCCGAGCCGGATGTCGCGCCCGGCGGCTACGACATGATGATCTCGCGCATGGTCTTCGAGCATATCGACGGCGTCGAGCAGGCCTGGCGCAACGTCCATGCGCTGCTGGCGCCCGGCGGCGTGGCGCTTGCCTTCTTCCCGACACTGTGGGCCCCGGTCTTCGCGCTGAACCATGTGCTGCCGGAGAAAGCCTCGCGCGCGATCGTCCATGCGCTGTTCCCGGCGCGCCGCGACGGCGGCAGCGATCCGAAATTCCCGGCGCTCTACGACTGGTGCCGCGGCAATCCGCGGATATTGACGCCGATGCTGAATCGGGCCGGCTTCCGCGACATCCATATCCAGCCCTTCTGGGGGCATGGCTATTTCGACCGGATGCCGGGGCTGAAGCAGCTCGACCATGGCTTCAACGCGCTGGCGGCGAAGACCGGCTGGAGCCTCGTGACCACCTACGCCTATGTCGTGGTCCGCAAGGAGCGCGGCTGAGGCGCTCCCGCGGCGTTCGGATCGGGCAGGGCGCTGAGGCCCCAGACCAGCCCGAGCATGAGATAGAGATGCCGCCAGTGGTCGGTGTCGATCTGCAGCCCTTGCAGGATGAGCACGAACAGCACCGACCACAGCACGATCGCATGGTTCTGCCAGGCCGCGCGCCGGAAGACGAGCCGCCAGCCGACATAGATCGTCGCCGCCATCAGTGCGAGCCAGGCGATGCCGCCGAGCCAGCCATAGGAGGCGAAGGCGTTGATGTAGACGTTGTGCGGGTCGTTCTGGTTGAACAGCCAGCGGAAGCGCAGCGGCCCGAAGCCGTTCGGGGCCTCGAGCAGCATCGGGATCGAGCGGATCTGGTTGCCGAAGCGGCCGGTGACGCCCTGGTCGTAATCCTGGTCGAGGCTCGCGCGGACCTCGAAGACGGCGCGGATATTCTCGAAGGACAGCGCGACCAGAAGCGCCAGGATCATGGCGACAAGCGCCGCCAGCGACATCGCGACGATACGGCCGCGGGCCTTGCCGTCGGGCGCGATCAGGAAGTTCAGCGCGGTCATCATCAGCGCGGAGGCGACGAGCACGCCCCAGGCGCCGCGCGAGAAGGTCAGGAACAGCCCGGCCAGCGGCACGCTGAGTGCGAAGAGCCCGCGCAGGATGCCGGTTTGTCCGGTCAGGACGCGCTGGAGCACGTAGACGATCGCCGGGGTGAGGAACGGCCCGAGCACGTTCGGGTCCTTGAAGGTGCCGGAGGCACGCCCGTAGAGGGCGAAGACTTCACCCAGCCCTGCGATGTCGAAATAGCCGAGAATCGCTGCCAGCCCCGCGCACCAGGCGGCGAGCAGATAGCCCTTCCGCAGCGCCTCGAGCCGCGGCAGCGTGTCCTGCGCCATCGCGGCGGCGAGCACGATCGCGGTGATCATCAGATAGGCCGAGACGGCCGTGAAGCGCACCGAGGCCTGGTCGTCCATCCAGGGGATCAGCGAGAAGGCGCCGCCGATATTGTAGAGCAGCAGCAGCACGGCCAGCGGCAGCAGCTTCTGCGAGAAGCGGATGCCGGTGAGCGCGAGCACGAAGAGCACGAGCAGGAACACCAGCTCATAGGGCGAGGGCTCGATCAGCACGAGGCCGCCCGAAGCCGCCAGCAGCCAGAGCGCGCCGCGCTGGATCGCGGCGAAGGAGATCGCCGGGCGCCGGCCCTGAGCCTGCGAATGCTGCACGGTGGCGCTCAATAGGCGTTCTCGTTCTTGGTGAGCAGCGAGAACGGCGTCTTCGCCAGGATGTAGAGATCGAGCAGCACCGACCAGTTCTCGATGTAGTAGAGATCGTGCTCGACGCGCCGCTGGATCTTGTCCTCGGTGTCGGTCTCGCCGCGCCAGCCATGGATCTGCGCCCAGCCGGTGATGCCGGGCTTGACCTTGTGGCGGGCGAAATAGCCGTCGACCACCTGCTCATAGGCGCGGTTCAGCGTCTTGGCATGGATCGCGTGCGGCCGGGGGCCGACGAGCGAAAGATCGCCCTTGAACACCACATTGATCAATTGCGGCAGTTCGTCGATCGAAGTCTTGCGGATGAAGCGGCCGACGCGCGTGACGCGTGGATCGTCCTTGGTGACCTGCTTTGCCGCCGCGTGGTCGGTCATCTCGTGACGCAGCGAGCGGAACTTCAGCACCTCGACGATCTCGTTGTTGAAGCCGTAGCGCTTCTGGCGGAAGAACACCGGTCCCTTCGAGTCGAGCTTGATCGCGATGGCGGTCGCCAGCATCACCGGAGAGAGCGCGATCAGCGCCAGCGTGCCGACGAACTTGTCGAACAGCCATTTGACCACGATGTCCCAGTCCGCGATCGGCCGGTCGAATACGTCGAGCACCGGCACCGCGCCGAGATAGGAATAGGAGCGGGGCCGGAAGCGCAGCTTCGACATATGGGCCGAGAGCCGGATGTCGATCGGCAGGATCCAGAGCTTGCGCAGCATCGTCAGGAGCCGCGCCTCGGCCGAGATCGGCAGGGTGAAGATCACCAGGTCGAGCCGGGTGCGCCGCGCGAACTCGACGAGATCGTCGATGGTGCCGAGCTTCGGATAGCCGGCGACGAGATCGGGCGAACGCGCATCGTTGCGGTCGTCGAAGACGCCGCAGATGCGCAGCCCCGTATCCTTCTGCGCCTCGAGAGCCTTGATCAGCTCCGCCCCGGCCTCGCCGCCGCCGACGATGGCCGTGCGCCGTTCGAGGCGCCCGGAGCGCGTCAGCCGGCGAACCGCCGCGGTGACGGCGAAACGCTCGGCGATGAGCGCGCCGCCGCCGGCGAGGTAGAAGCCGATCAGCCAGCCACGCGAGACCTGGCTGCCGACCTTGAGGAAGAAGAATGCGGCCAGCGCGATCAGGAACAGCATCGTCCAGCCGCCGATGAGCCGCACCACCATGCCGGCGAAATGGCGCAGCGCGCCGACCGGATAGAGCCGCAGGGCCTGGAAGGTGGCGAGCGCACCGACGGCGACCACCGGGATCGTGATCTGATAGGCGAGGGGGTCGTCCACCTTGCCGGCCGCATAGAGCCAGTAGATCAGTCCGCCGGCCGCGAGCACGACCAGCACGTCGAGCAGGCGCACCAGCCCTTCGATCATCACCGGCGAGAGCGTGGGCTTGACCGGCAGCGCCGCGATACGCTCCGCGAGTGGGTGGAAGCGGCGCGTCTGCCCGTCCTCGGTTTTGCCCATGGATGCCGGAGCGGCCGATCCGGCCGCATCCGCCTTCATCATATCGCGGACATCGAAAGTCCCCATGACGTCCATTCCTCGTCCCGATCGCGGCGTCTCGCGCCGCGACCCGGGCTGTGGTCCAGAGCCGGATGATTTCAGGCGGGGTCGTCCCATGATCCCGTCGGAAATCCGAAGCCGGCCCCGCCAGAGAGCTGGAGCCGGGTCTTCGCGAAAAACCGGTTTCGATTTTTTCGCATCCTGCTCTAGCCGAAATTGCTCTCGGAACGCTTAACCGGACTATTCGCTGTTTCGGCGGATTTGCAACGTTTTCCCATGCGATTCGTGGGCCGCGCGGGCACGCCGCCCCGCCTGTTTTCCGCCTCTGTGAAGAAACGGAAATAGCCCTGCCGCCTCAAGGGGTTGTCTGAAGTTTACCGCAATACTTTTTTCGTTCGATTTGGTGTGTCTTATTTAATCGGAAGTGTTTATCGGTTGACAGAAGGTCTTTGTGCGGGCATATCTATCGGCGATGAGTGTCTGAGAAGCACATATTTCGCGTGACGAGCCTGGCGCCTATGGCGTTGCTCCTTCCGCGGTGCAGTTTGCCGGAGCGGTGCTCCAGCAATTCAATTTCGTCGGAACTCTCGATTTAAATCTCTAACGATTGCTTGGCTGTCTTTGCGGCGCAAATGCGCCGTGTGGCGCGGCTTCGCCCGTGTGCAACATGTCTTTTCATTGGTTGATTCTGCTCGCGGCCATCGCCGTCGAGATCGTCGCGACGGCCGCGCTGAAGTCGGTCGTCTCCGCCCCCTGGCTCGTCGGCGTCCTGCCGCTGCTGTTGATCGGGTTGTCCTTCGCGCTGCTCAGCATCGCCTTGCGCGTCATTCCCATGGCCGTCGCCTATGCGGTCTGGGAGGGGCTCGGCATCGTCGGCATCGCGGCGATGGGGCATCTCCTCTTCGGCGAGCACCTGACGGCTGGCCGCTTCGCCGCGCTGGCGGCGATCCTGGTCGGCATCGTCCTGATCGAAGCCGGCATCGGCCATGGTGGCGAGGCAGAGGATAAGCGTCTGTCGAGCGAGGGGAGGCATGTGTGAATGTCTCCGTCGTTCAATTCATGCCCCTGCTCTGGCTTCTCTTCGCCGTTCTCCTGGAGCTGTCGGGCACCTATCTGCTTAAGCTCTCGGACGGGATGACCCGTCGCCTGCCGGGCGCTGGCGGAGTGCTGCTCGTCATGGGCGCCTTCGGCGCCCTTGCTCAGGCCATCAAGGGCATGGATCTCTCGGTCGCCTATGCAGTCTGGGGCGGGGCCGGCCTCGTCGCGACGGCGATCATCGGGGCGCTCGCCTTCGGCCAGCGGATCAACCGGGCCGGCTGGCTCGGCATCCTGCTCGTGGTCGGCGGCGTCGTGGCTCTCAAACTGACCTAGAGCATGATGCCGAAAAGTGGGAGCCGGTTTTCGGGCGACATCATGCTCTAACCCTTCGGCAAGAGACGGATTCAGACATCAGATGGAACCGCGAAGCGATTCCATCTGATGTCATCCGGCTCTGGCGGCCAAGGTGGCGACGCCACCGCGGCGTGCCCGAAGCGCATCGCGATAGGCGGCGATGACGCCGTCGACCATGTCATCCAGCTGGAAATGCTGGCGGACATGGGCGGCGAGATCGGCCGCCTCGGCGAGGCGCTCGCTTTCCGACCGCGCCAGCATGGCGCTTATGGCGTCGGCGAGGATCGCGGGGTCGTTCGCCTTGATCAGGCGGTGCCGGTGGCGAGGCCCGT
Organism: Allobosea sp. UNC402CLCol; assembly: GCF_000745475.1. Taxonomy (GTDB): domain Bacteria; phylum Pseudomonadota; class Alphaproteobacteria; order Rhizobiales; family Beijerinckiaceae; genus Allobosea; species Allobosea spartocytisi. The sequence continues at coordinate 515,152 of NZ_KN050692.1, read as the reverse complement.
AGATTTCATTGATGCCGCCGACATCGGTCGAGATCAGCGGCTGCGCTGCCGCGGCCGCCTCGAGGATGACATAGGGCAGCGATTCCGCGCGCGACGGGATGACCATCGCCCGCGCCCGCGCCAGCGCCTTGCGGATCGGCCCTGGCGGCTCGAAGACGCATTGATCGGCGATGCCGCGCGAAACCGTCATGCCCTTGAGCTCGGCCTCGTCCGGCCCCGAGCCGACGATGAGGATGCGCGGGACGAGCCCGTCACGCCGGCGCAGCAATGCGAGCGCGTCGATCAGCGTGTCGACGCCCTTGGCCGAGCGCAACTCGCCCAGATAGAGCAGGTCGAAACTCGCCGCGCTGTGGCTGATCGGCTCGAACTCGGCTTCGGAGATGCCGTTGAGCACGATGCGGTGCTCCGTCCTGGGCTGATGCCCGACATGGGCCTCGAAGCGTCCGGCGATGAAGCGGCTCTCGAACAGGAACATGTCGGTCGCGCGCTCGAGCAGGCGCTCCACCGTCATGTAGACCTTATGCTCGGTGCTGCCGGGCTTGTAGTTGAAGCTGCCGCCATGCGGCGTATAGGCGGTGGCATAGCGGCGGCCCGGCGAGAGCAGCGCCGGGACACGGCCATAGACCCCGCCCTTCGAGCCGTGACAGTGCACGATATCGGGGTCGAGGCGCCGGCGCAGGGCCATCTCCGCCAGTTGCGCCTTGACGTCCGTCCGGCTCGGATAGCGCGACATCGGCACGCGCGTGATCCCGAGCGACAGCGTCTGAGCGAGCTCGCTGAACACCTCGTCGGCGCGAGCCCCTCCTGTGGTGGCGTCGCAGAAGATGCCCACCTCATGGCCGCGCTCGGCCTGTCCGCGCGCCACGTCGAGCACATGCCGGAAGAGCCCGCCGAGCGGTGCGCGAAAGACATGGAGGATTCTGAGCGGCGCACCTTCGGCGGCGCTCATGGCGGGGCCGGGCGGGGGTGTCAGAACCAGCGTTCCTTGATGACGATCGTGTCGCCGGGCTGGACCGGGTAGGTGATCGGCACCGTCGCGGTGACGAGCTGGCCCTCGATCTGCCGGGTGACCTCCGCCGAATTGCGCTGCCCGCGCGGGGTGAAGCCGCCCGCGATGGCGACGGCGGTCTGCACCGTCATGCCGCTGACGAAGGGGAACTGGCCGGAATTCGTCACTTCGCCCAGCACGAAGAACGGGCGGTAGGTATCGACCTCGACCGAGACCTTGGGCTCGCGCAGATATCCGCCGCGCAGCTTCGCCTCGATCTCGCGCGCCAGTTGCTGGGTGGAGCGGCCCTGGGCCACGATCGTATTGACCAGGGGCATCGAGATCTTGCCCGAGCCGTCGACGGCATAGATGTTCGAGAGATTGTCCTGGCCGAAGACGATGATGCGCAGCTTGTCGCCGCTGGCGAGCTGATAGGGGCCCTCTGGCTGGGCGAGTGCGTAGTCCGTCGCCTGATACCGGGGCGCGCAGGCGCCCACCGTCATGGCGGCGGCCAGGGCGAGAGAGGCGAGGCGTCGACTCATCGATGGCTATCCGTGCGGAATTCGCGCAGAGCATTAGCCCCGACATGGTTAACAAAGGCTTCCTTCCGGTCTTCCCGCTGGTCTTCCGGGTGGCGCTGGAGGGCGTATTCCGCTGAGCCATTCAAGGTAGGTCGCCTTATTCTGGCCTCCCCGCCGGCCTTGTCTGAGGCTCGACCCGAACGATTCTCGCGAGGAGACCGGAAATGAAATCTGTGGTGCTCGCCGCGATCGCGATCCTGTCATCCGTCCCGGCCTTTGCCGAGGATCTCCCGCAGCGCAAGCCTGGCCTCTGGGAGACCAAATCGACCGGGGAGCAGGGAGAAGCGGTGGCCAAGCAGTGCGTCGGCCCCGGCACTGACCAATCCGCCATTGGCGGCATGACGGCGGGCGCCTGTTCCAAGATGCTGGTGACCAAGACGGCGACCGGCTACGCGGTGGAGACGGAGTGCTCCATGGGGCCGGTCAAGGCCTCTGGGAGCAGCGTTATCACCGGCGATTTCGAAACTTCGCTGCGAACCGAGGGGACGACGAAGATCTCCGGCATGCCCGGCCAGTCCGGTCCGGTGGAGCGCAGGCTGGTGGTCGAGGCCAAGCGTCTCGGCGATTGTGGTCCGGGGCAGAAGCCGGGCGACATCATCATGCCGGACGGCAAGGTCATCTCGATGCCTCAGGCGCCCAAGCCATAAGAGTTGCCGACAGGGCCCGGAGCACAATCCGGACGTCGACGTGAAGCCCGGCCGAGAGGTCGGGCTTTTGTGTCTGGAGGCGTGGAGGAGATGAAAATCGACGATTTCGGAGGTTGGAGGCTCCGGCATTTACCTGGCACTAACCTTACTGAGCCTTGAATGACGCGGCGTCCTTCCCGGGATGCGAGAGTTCTGCGTCACATGGGTGGATCATGACCGCTGAAGCTGGGACTGAAGCGCGAGGCAACGGCGAAGGCCGGGGCGACATGCTCGACCTCGCGGCACTCTGGGCGGCGATCAAGCGCCGGAGAGCCTGGGTCGTCGTGCCCACGCTGGCGGCGCTCGGCCTGTCCTTCCTCGCGGTGAACGTCGTGACGCCCCGCTATACCGGCGAGGTGCGCCTGCTGCTGGAAAGCCGCAGCGGTTTCTACGCATTGCCCGGCCAGTCGGCTCAGGACACCTCCGGCCAGTTCGACGCCGAGGCCGTGCAGAGCCAGGTGCAGATCATGATGTCGCGCGACCTGGCGCGGGAGGCGATCAAGCGCATCGGCCTCGTCGGCAATCCCGAATTCGATTCCGGTGCGGGCGCGCTCGGAGCCCTGCGCAAGGTCGCGGTGATGATGGGCCTCGGCGCCCACCCGGCCGACCGCTCTCCCGAAGAGCGCGTTCTCGAGAAGTATTACGACCGGCTCCTGGTCTATCCGGTGGCGCGCTCGCGCATCGTCGCGATCGAGTTCACCTCGCAGGACCGGGCGCTCGCCGCCAAGGCCGCCAACACCATCGCCGAGACCTATCTGGAGTTCCAGGAGGCGGCGAAGCAGGACAATGCCCGCAGCGCCTCAGCCTGGCTCTCGACCACCATCGAGCCGCTGCGCAAGCGCGTGGCCGAGGCCGACGCCAAGGTCGAGACGTTCCGCGCCCAGCACGGCCTCTTCGCCGGCCCCAACAACACCAGCATCAACGCGCAGCAACTCGCCGATCTCTCGACGCAGCTCTCCGCGGCGCGCAGCCAGCAGGCCGAGGCGCAGGCCAAGGCGGGGATGATCCGCGATGCGATCAAGCAGGGCCGCACCTTCGAGATTCCGGAGGTGGCCAACAACGAACTCGTCCGCCGGCTGATCGAGCAGCGCGTCAATCTCCGCGCCCAGATCGCGGCGGAATCGCGCAGCCTCCTGCCCGGTCATCCCCGTATCAAGGAGCTGAACGCCCAACTCGCCGATCTCGAAGGCCAGTTGCGCGGCGCTGCCGAGCGCGCCGTCCGCACGCTGGAGAACGAGGCCAAGATCACCGGCCAGCGCGTCGAAAGCTTCCAGGCCGCGCTCGACGGCCAGAAGAAGAACGTCGCCACCTCCAACGACAGCGAGGTGCAGTTGCGCGCGCTCGAACTCGATGCCCGCACCCTGCGCGAGCAGCTCGAGCAGTATATGCAGCGCTATCGGGAGGCCGTGGCGCGCGACACGCTGAATGCCACCCCGGCCGATGCGCGCATCATCTCGCGCGCCGTCGAGCCGATCGATCCGTCCTTCCCGAAGAAGCTGCCGATCGTCCTCGTCTCGACGCTTGCGACCTTCCTGATCGCGCTGGCGACCATCGTGACGCGGGAGCTCCTGAACGGGCAGGCCCGCCCGCTGCCGCAGCCGCGCGGCCCGCGCTGGGTCTCGGTCGCTGATGAGGAGGCCGCGGCGAAGTCGGAGAATCCGACGCCCGAGACACCGCGTCGCGATTCGGTCGCGGGCCTGCTGACCCATGCCGGCCGCCTCGGCCATATCAGGCTCGACCTCGACCGCCCGGAGGAAACGCTGGCCGCGATGGCGGAACGCACCGAGGAGCCACAGCGCGGCCTGGCGCCGGTCATGCTGGTGCTGGACGCTGGTGCCGAGGGCGCCGCCAGGCCGCATGATCTCGCCGAATTGCTGGCGCAGCGCTGCCGCTGCATCCTTGTCGATCTCACCAGCGACCACGACCATGGCGAACCGGGTTTCTCGGAGCTGCTGGCCGGGGAGGCGCTGTTTTCCGACATCATCATGCGGGCGACGGGCTCGCGCCTGCACAGCATCGGCCCGGGCCGGGCGGGACGCGAGGCGGTCTTCGCCGCCGCCGATCTGGTCGATGTCGCGCTCGACGCGCTCTGCGAGACCTATGACTGGGTCCTGGTCGCCGCCGCTTCCAACGATGAGGCTTCGATGCTGGAGCCGGTCGCGCGCCGGGCGCAGGGTGGCCTCGTGATGAGCGGAAAGGCCAGCAACGGCCACGCGCTCGAAGTGGCCTATCGCCTCAGCGAATTGACCAAGGCGCCGGTTTCGCTCGTGCTCGATGCCGAGCACGAAGTTCCGATGGCGCGCATGCGGCAGGACGAGGAAGAGCCGGTCGAGGCTTAGAATCTATCCTTCATCAGGCTCGGTCGAGCCGGATGAAAGATATCTGTCGCTAATTGCCGGTGGCCAGCGCGATGCCGGCAATATCGGCCAGCGTGGTTGCCGCGTATTTCTTCAGAAGCACTGTCTCGGCGGCCGCATGGGCTGCCTCCAGCACGGAGTTCGAGGCGCGCTCGACCGGGCAGGACGGATGGTCGCGGGAGACCGGGGCGGCGAGCACGGGGCCCTCGTTGAGCGCTCGCTGCACGGCAAGCACGGTGATTTCGTCGAGCGTCCTGATCAGTTTCCAGCCGCCGCCGCGGCCGCCTTCGCTCTCAACGATGCCGGCGTCGCGCAGCGCCCCCAGCGTGCGGCGGACAACGACGGGATTGGTGTTGAGCATCTGCGCAATCCGCTCCGAGGTCTCCTTGCCGCCGAGCAAACCCATATGCACCAGCACGTGCAGCATCCGCGCCAGACGGCCGTCGGTCTTCATCGCAAGTCTTTCCGCAACTATTGATGTTACGCGATATTGACATCGCGGCTTTTGCGTAACAGGAATTGTTACGCACTGAAAGGAGCAAGCCTGCTGCGACGCCGGTTTCTGACCGCCTCGACGGCCTTGCTCGTCTCGACACCCATTCTTCACGGCTCCGGCCGGGAGCCCAACATGCAAGAAAAGACCATCGCAACCCGCACGCTCGAGATGAGCATCCTCGATGCCGGCAGCGGCCCGCCGGTGCTGATGTGTCATGGCTTTCCCGAGACCAAGCATGCGTGGCGCCACCAGATCGGTGCCCTTGCGGCCGCCGGTTACCGCGCCGTCGCTCCGGATATGCGCGGATACGGCGGCACTGCAGCGCCCGAGGGGGCGGATCACTACACCGTCGTCCATGCTGTCGGCGATCTCGTGGCGCTTCTCGATGCGATCGGTGAGAAGCAGGCGGTCATCGTCGGTCACGACTGGGGCGCTACGATCGCCTGGCAGGCGGCCCTGATGCGCCCGGACCGATTCCGCGCAGTGGTGGCGCTGAGCGTGCCGATGATGGGCCTGCCGCCGGTACCGCCGTCAAAGCTCTTTCCGCAGAATGGCGAAGCGCTGTTCTACACGCTTTATTTCCAGGATCCGCAGGGCGCAGAGAAAGAGTTCAGCCGCGATATCGGCCAGACGCTGCGCAAGCTGATCCATGCTGCCAGCGGCGAAGCCGGACCGCGCCGGCCCGGCGACGGCACGCCCAACCCCTTCGGCATGGTGAGCCACAACCGCGGCCTGCTGGCCGATCTGCCCGATCCCGAAGCGCTTCCCGCCTGGCTGCCGCCCGCAGATTTCAACCGTCTCGCCCAGGCCTTCACCGCGACCGGCTTCGGCCCGGCCCTGAATTACTATCGCAATCTCGACCGCAACTACGAGCTCCAGCAGGCCAATGCCGGCCAGACCGTCACCGTCCCCGCCCTGTTTGCCATCGGCGAGCGCGACACCGGCCTCGCCATTCCCGGCATGCCCGAGATCATTGCCGCCATGCCGCATCTGGTCCCCGGCCTGCGTGGCTCCCACACCATCCCCGGCGCCGGCCATTGGCTGCAGCAGGAAAGGCCGGAAGCGGTGACGGAACTGGTGCTTGGGTTTTTGAGGGAGGTTGCCGGGTGATCCAGTACGGATCGACGTTCATGAGAGCCGGAGCATCGGGGCTATAAGATAGACGAAGCCTTTGAAGTGAAGGGTTCTTCGGTCAAAGTGCGCAGCAAAGCGACGGAGGTGCTTCATTCGATTGAAGCGAATCCTGGATGTCGATCGGCCCTAATCCGCCACGGCTCCCGCCTTCGGTCGGCGCAGCCAGCCGGAGGCGCGTTGCGCCAGCTTGAGCGCGACGGGCGAATTCTTGATGCGCCGCTTCAGCTCCCGCTTCGCCTGCGCGACCGGTACGAACAGGCGCCCCTTCAGTGTCAGCGGCAGGAAGCTGTCGACGAGATCGTCATGGTCGTCGCAGAAGGTCGTCTTGTAGCGCGCCTCGCCGATGCCGAGGTCGAAGGCTGCGTATCCCTGGTCGCATTTCAGCCGGATCAGATCGGCCAGCAGGAGCTCACCGGGGCTGGTCTTGATGGTCTCGCTCGCCATGTCGAAGGAGGTTGCCATGCCGGAGAAGCGGCCTCCCTGAACCGCGCCGACATAGGTCGCGACGGAACGGCCGTTCAGATCGAGTGAGTAAAGCTCGATGGTCGGCGTCGCGTCGCCGTCGCCCGCCGCCGCCCGCGCCAGAAAAGCGTGCATCGCCGGTTCCGCGAAGGGGTCGGGCACGCCCATGCTGCGGAAACGCTCTGCCTTCTGCTGCAGGAAGGCGTCGATCACCCGCTCGATCTCGGCCGGCGTCCGGGCCAGCGTCATTGAGCTGGGCCCGAAATCGGCGAAGCGGCTGCGCTTGTTCTTGAGCTTCTTGCGGGCGTGGCTGCTCATCGAGCGCCTCAGCGTGGCCTCGCCGTCGCCGGCGATCAGGGCGAGCTTGTAGGCTCGGCTCGGGCTCGGCGCGGCCGCGAGCAGCGCAGCCGGGTTGGCGATGTCTTGCCACCGTGGCGGCTGGTTCACGAAGATCAGCGCATCGAGCCCGCCGATGGCCCGAGCGACCTCGACAAGCATGAGCCTTGCCGTTCCGCTATCCAGCCCGGCGGCGAAAGCCGGGTCATAGAGGCCCATATGGTAGTTGGCGTGCTTGCCGCCGATGAACTCGGCGAAGCGGATGCCGCTGCGCCGGGTCAGGACGAGGGGCAGCAGCGCGCACAGCGCCCCCGTCGCGTCTCGCAGCAGGGCGAAGCGGCAGTCCATGCCATGCGCCGCGCCGACCGTTTCGACGAAGGGCCGGACCCAGCCATAAGCCTGATAGGGCGTGACCAGCGCCCGCGCCTCGAAGGCGCGCCATTCGGCCGCGATCCCGGCGAGATCGGTCGCGATCGTGATCGATGCCCAGGGGCGGGCTTCCGGGGAATGGACAGGAACCGACACGCTCCGTGCCTCGCGAGCAGGACAGGACGATGCCTCCTTAACCCGGCATTGTGAACGGATCGGTCAAGATCGGTTTCTTCGCGGCGCGATCGCGCGATAGCGTTAGCGGGCGGTTGCATGGACAGGCGATGAACGGGCGTCACAGGGCCATCGCGGCCGCATTCAGGATGATGGTGGCGGTCGGCGCCGACCGCTGGGGCAGGGGCTTTGCTCAGGGCAGGGGCGTGATCCTGACGCTCCACCATGTCCGCCCGGCTGTGCCGCACGGCTTTACGCCCAACGCATTGCTGGAGATCACGCCCGAATTCCTCGACGCCACGCTCGGCCTGGTTCGCGCCGAGGGCTACGAGCTCGTCTCGCTCGACGAGGCCGTCGCCCGGCTCCAGAGCCCGAAGCAGGGCCGCTTCTTCGTGGCGCTGACCTTCGACGACGGCTATCGCGACAATGTCGAGCATGCCTGGCCGGTGCTCGCCAGGCACGGCGCGCCCTGGACGCTCTTCGTCACGCCGGGCTTCGCCGACCGCACAGCGCGGCTCTGGTGGCTGGAGCTGGAGGAGGCGATCCGCGCCCTGCCGCGCCTCGATCTCGCGCTGCCGGAGGGGCGCTTCACCGCCCGCACGGAAACCGATGCGGAAAAGAACCGGGCCTTCGCCAAGCTCTACTGGCGTCTGCGCAAGGGGCCGGAAGCGATTCTGCTGTCAGCGATTTCCGATCTGGCCGGGCAGGCCGGCATCGATGCCGCCGCGCTACTCGAGCGCGAATGCCTGCCCTGGGAAACGCTGCGGGCGCTCTCGGGCGCGCCGGGCGTCACGATCGGCGCCCATACGCTGACGCATCCGATGCTGGCGAAGCACGATGCGGAGACGGCGCACCGCGAGATCGTTGCGAGCAAGGCACGGCTCGAAGCGGAGTTCGGCCTGCCCATCCGCCATTTCGCCTATCCCGTGGGTGATCCCGGTTCGGCCGGGCTACGGGAGTTCGGCTTGGCGAAAGAGGCCGGTTTTGCCAGCGCCGTCACGACGCGACCCGGCCATCTCTTCCCGGAACATGTGAACCATCTCCACGCCCTGCCGCGCGTCTCGCTCAACGGGCTGCACCAGAACGAGGCGGCGCTGCGGGCGCTGCTCTCGGGATTGCCGTTCTGGCTGCGGAACCGGGGGCGGCGGCTCGCTATCGGGTAACAGCCTGGTCGCGCTCAAACCTCGTCCCGCCGCTCCATCCATTTGATCAGCGGCAGCAGCGGCAGCACCCAGGCGAGGCCGAGCGCGATATAGGCGAATGTCTGCACCAGCTTCGGCGCCTCGGTGATCCGCCCCTGCGCCAGCGCCATCGCGACGAGCGCGTAGACGCAGACGAAGACCAGGATCACCACGGTTCCGACCAGCTTGCGCGTGCGTTGTCTCATCGGGCTCTCTGTCGCCGGGGTTCGGCGTTTCGGGTTGGCCGCTCCTGCGGCAATGCGGGCATTGTCGCCTTTTCGCGACGGGTCTAAAGCATGTTCCGCAAAAGTGGGCACCCCTTTTGCGACCAGAATTTGCTTCGCTCGCGCTATGTCACCGCCGACCGTGCTTGTGAAGCGCTCCATCCTCGATCCCGCACCCTAAGGCCGTTCCGTGACCCTCGCCGTGAAACAGACCGCCATGTCGGCCCTGGCTGCGAACCATGCCGGCATCCGCCGCTGGCTCTGGGTGGTGGCGGGGCTCGTCTTCCTGATGGTCGTCGTCGGTGGCGCGACCCGGCTGACCGGTTCCGGCCTCTCGATCACCGAATGGAAGCCGATCACCGGTGCGCTGCCGCCGCTTTCCACGCAGGCCTGGGCCGAGGAGTTCGCCAAATACCAGGCGAGCCCGCAATACCAGATCCTCAACAACGGCATGAGCCTCGGCGAATTCCAGTTCATCTACTGGTGGGAATGGGGCCATCGCCAGCTCGGCCGCTTCATCGGGCTCGTCTTCCTCGCCGGCTTCCTCGTCGTGGCGCTGCGCCGCCTCCTGCCGGGGCGTCAGATCGCAATCCTGTTCGGCATGGGGCTGCTGCTCGGCCTGCAGGGCGCGATCGGCTGGATCATGGTGGCCTCGGGGCTCCAGCCCGGCATGGTCGCCGTCGCGCCGGTAAAGCTGACGCTGCACCTGACCTTCGCCGGCCTGTTCTTCGCCTCGGTCGTCGCCTTCGCCACCTGGCTGACGCCGCTGCGCCGGCCCGAGACGGCCGGAAGCGCCGCCATGGCCTGGCTCCTGCTGCTGCTGACCTTCGTCCAGATTGCGCTCGGCGGGCTGGTGGCGGGCTCGAAAGCCGGCTTCACCTTCAATACCTGGCCGTTGATGGATGGGGCGGTGGTGCCGCCGGGCTCGCTGCTCTTCGCGCAGCAGCCCTTCTGGGAAAACTTCGTCGACAATGTCGCGCTGGTGCAGTTCAACCACCGCCTGGGCGCCTATGTGCTGTTCGCCTTCGCGCTCTGGCAGCTCTGGTGGTTGAAGCGGAAGGCGCCGCAATCGAGCGCGGCCAAGCGGGCGACGGCGATTGCCGGCATGGTCACGGCCCAGGCCGCGCTCGGCGTCGCGACATTGCTTTTGGTCGTGCCGCTCTGGGCCGGGCTCGCCCATCAGGCGCTCGCCTTCGCCGTGCTCGCGATGGCGGTGGTGCATGTCACGCGCACAGGGCAGGCCTCGCGGGCATGAGGCACGTTATGCTCGGGCCTGACCCTAGCATCGCTCAAACAAAAAGGGCGCCGTTTCCAGCGCCCTTTTCGTCAGAATGACGGCTTTGCTCAGATCAGAGCCTGATCCAGATCCGCGATCAGGTCTTCGACATCCTCGAGGCCGATCGAGAGCCGCACCACCTGCGGGCCGGCGCCCGAGGCGACCTTCTGCTCGTCCGTCAACTGGCGATGGGTGGTCGAGGCCGGGTGGATCACCAGCGAGCGCGTGTCGCCGATATTGGCGAGATGCGAGAACAGCTTGAGGTTCGAGACCAGCTTCACGCCGGCGTCGTAGCCGCCCTTGAGCCCGAAGGTGAAGACCGCGCCCGCGCCCTTCGGCACATAGCGCTTGGCGAGCTCGTGATACTTGTCGCCGGGCAGGCCGGGATAGCTCACCCATTCGACGGCCGGGTGCTTGGCGAGATGCTCTGCGACCTTCTGCGTGCTCTCGCAATGCCTCTGCATGCGCAAGGGCAAGGTCTCGATGCCGGTCAGTAGCATGAAGGCGTTGAAGGGCGAGAGCGCGGGGCCGAGGTCGCGCAGGCCGAGCACGCGCGTCGCGATGGCGAAGGCGAAATTGCCGAAGGTCTCGCCCAGCACCATGCCGTTATATTCCGGCCGGGGCTTGGAGAGCATCGGATAGCGGTCGTCGCCGACCCAGTTGAACGAGCCGCCATCGACGATCAGCCCGCCGATCGAGTTGCCATGGCCGCCGAGGAACTTGGTCGCCGAATGCACGACGATGTCGGCACCATGCTCGAAGGGCCGCAGCAGATAGGGCGTCGCCATGGTGTTGTCGACGATGAGCGGGATGTTGTGCTTCTTCGCGATGGCGCTGATCGCGGCGATGTCGACGACGACGCCACCCGGATTGGCGATGGATTCGATGAAGATCGCCTTGGTCTTCGGCGTCACCGCCTTGGCGAAGCTGTCGATATCGTCGGAATCGGCCCAGATTACGTTCCAGCCGAAGCTCTTATAGGAGTGGTTGAACTGGTTGATCGAGCCGCCATAGAGCTTCCGGGCCGCGACGAACTCGTCACCCGGCTGCAGCAGGGCATGGAAGCTCAGGAACTCGGCCGCGTGGCCGGAGGCGACGGCAAGCGCGGCGGTGCCGCCTTCCAGCGCCGCGACGCGCTCTTCCAGCACGGCGTTCGTCGGGTTGCCGATGCGGGTGTAGATGTTGCCGAAGGCCTGCAGACCGAACAGCGAGGCGGCATGGTCGACATCGTCGAAGACGAAGGAGGTCGTCTGGTAGATCGGGGTCGCGCGCGCGCCCGTCGCTGCATCGGGTGCCGCCCCGGCATGGATTGCGAGCGTATTGAAGCCGGGCATCCGGTCGGTCATGGCGTGCTCCCTGAAATCTTCTGAATGCAAGACAATGCGTTCGGTTTAACGAACGCCTGTGACAGCGTCAATTCAGCCGCGCGGCGCGAGCTCCGGCCCGATATGCTCCGGCCGGAAGCCCATGCCGACCAGACGGGCAGGGATGCGCCGCAGCAGGGGGAACCAGCGCAGCAGCTCGAGCAGGAGGGGCGGCTTCACCGGGCCGCTGCCGGCGAGGATCGGCGTGATCACGCGGTTCTGGATCGCGACCTGCAGGGCCTGCGTCGCCTTGGTCGGGAAGTTCCGGCGCTCCTGCACTGCAGCGAGATCCTCACTGCGGACGCTCCGATCGCGCAGCGGCCCGGCGAGCCGGTTGGCGGCCGCGACAGCGTCCTGGATGGCGAGGTTCACGCCGACGCCGCCGATCGGCGACATCGCATGCGCCGCATCGCCGATGCAGATGAGGCCCGGCTGCCACCAGCGTTCGAGCCGGTCGACCGCGACCGAGAGCAGCTTGAGGTCGTCCCAGCCTGCGATTTCCTCAGCGCGGTCGGCGACGATCGGCAACAATTCGGCGAGGCCGGCCCTGAAGGCGCCGAGGCCGGCGGCGTGGAGCTTTTCCAGCGTGCCCTTCGGGATGACATAGGCGCATTGCCAGTAGTCGCCGCGGTTCAGCATCACGGCAAAGCGCCCGCGCCCGACCTGCCCGAAGGTCTGGCCCGCGTCGCTCTCGCGCCGCGACAGCCGGAACCAGAGCACGTCCATCGGCGCGCCGATCTCGCGCACCGTGAAGCCCCCGGCCTGACGGAGATCGGAATGGCGCCCATCCGCCGCGACGACGAGATCGGCCCAGATCGTCGCCTCGCCCTCGGCCGTCTCGGCCGTGACGGCGGCGACGCGACCGCCCGAGCGGATCAGCCCGGTCGCCTTCGCTCGCATCAGCAGCTTGAAATGCGGCAAGGCACGGCCGCGATCCGCCAGGAAATCGAGGAAGTCCCATTGCGGCATGAAGGCGATATAAGGCGCGGCCACCGGCAGATGGCTGAAATCCGCGATCGGCACGTCCTTGTCGCCGAAACGGGCGACGATGCTGCGTTCCTCGGTATGCGGCAGCTTCAGGAAATCCTCGAGCAGGCCGAGTTCCTGCATCAATTGCATCGTCGAGGGATGGATGGTGTCGCCGCGGAAATCGCGCAGGAAGTCGGCGTGCTTTTCCAGCACGGTCACATCGACCCCGGCCCGCGCCAGCAGGAAGCCGAGCATCATCCCCGCCGGTCCGCCGCCGGCGATGCAGCAGGTCGTGGCGAGCTCGCGCATGGTCTGTCCTCACGCATCGGCCGGTGTCTTGATCGCACCAGCTTAGCTCGACAGCGATGGCGACACAGCCGTGCAGCCGCTCCTTCTAGAGCGTCGGTCCGAAAGTGGAGCGCGGTTCCCGGAAAAGCCGATGCGAAATCAAAGGATTAGGTCATCGGATCAATAGGATATTCAGGCCGATGATCTGGAATTGACAGCCACAGCGCCCCAGCGGAGTGTTCCGTCACGGCATGGGGGGCAGACGATGGCTGCGCGATATGGGCTGGTGCTGGCAGGCTTTGCTGCGAGCTTCGTCGGGCTTGCCAGCCCGGCTCGGGCCGTCTGGCTCTCCGACAAGGGTGCTGTGGCGACGCTGACCGGTCCGTTCGTCATGGGTGACGACGCGGCGTTCAAGGCGTTTCTCGAAAAGCCGCGGCCGCAGCCGATCCGCGTGCTCTATTTGTCGAGTGGCGGCGGGAAGGTCGCTCCGGCCTTCGCGATCGCCCGAATGGTCCGCAAGGCCGGCATCGCTACCGTCGTCGATGCCGATGCCGCAGCCTGCTCGAGCGCCTGCACCTTCGTCTTCGTCGCGGGCGTCACACGCCACTACGTCAATGGCGACCATGTTGCAGAGGGAATGAGCGCCCGCAACGGGCTCGGCTTCCACCCGGTTCATCGCGATGGCGGGCGAGTCGAAGGCCACACATTCAGCGAGAAGGGGAGCGATCGCGCCCGAGCCTTTTATGCCGAGATGGGAACGCCTCGCGCCGCCGAACTGATGGACAAGGCCTCGTTCAATACCTTCTACCGGCCAAACGGACAGACGGCGTTGGCGCTTCGCATCGCCACGAGCCTGTCCGCCCCTTGAAGCCGCGCTGGACGCTTATGTCCCCGGCCGGTCGATCGTGAGCTTCTGGAAGCCCTTGCCGGCCAGGGCCGGCTTCTTCGATGACAAGATGCGCGAATTGATGCCCTGCCAGCCGATCTCTCCGGAAAGCCGGCCATATTCGATCTTGGGGCAGCGGTTCATGATGACGGTAACGCCCTTCGCCTCCGCCCGCTCGGCGGCCTCGTCATTGCGCACGGAAAGCTGCATCCAGATCACCTTCGGCAGCGGGTCGAGCGCCAGCGCCTCGTCGGTGATCGGGCCGGCCGCTTCCGAGTTGCGGAAGATCTCGACCATGTCGATCGGGCCGGGAACGTCCTTGAGCGCGGCATAGACCGTCTTGCCGAGAATGGTCTGGCCGGCGAGCCCCGGATTGATCGGCACGACGTCGTAGCCGCGTGCGAGCAGGTACTTGGTGACGATCCAGCTCGGCCGCGCCTCGTTGGCCGAGGCACCGACCAGCGCGATCCGCTTCGTTTCGCGCAGGATGCGGCGGATGAGCGCATCGTCATAGGAATCGTGGTTCAACGTGCGGCACCCCAAGAAAGCATAACGATATCAGTTTGTTGGTTCTGCGGGTGAAGACGGAGTCATCACAGCCTCGCCATGCTTTCATGCTTTACTGGCAACGGCACGGGATAGGCCCGGCCAGCCTGCTGCGAAGAAAGGAGTGCCTGCCATGTGCGACTACAGCCTGCATCATGTGATGTCCACTCCCGCCAAGGTCGGCGACGAACTGGTCTCGACCAGCTTCCCGAATGCGAGCACCCGCGGCTTCTGCGCCGTCGGGCATCCCGAGGTCGCCGTCTGCGTCATGCCGGGGACCGAGCTCGCCTTCCACGCCGATATCGAATGCGATCGTGGCCTGGGATTGCTGCCCAGCCGGAAGATCGCGGCCAGGGTCGCGCGCTTCCGTCAGGTCGATCTCGACAAGCCGCATCTCCACCACGATGCGCTCGAGCTGCCGAGCGGCGAGATCCTGAAGGTCACGAATCTCGTGGAAGGGCAGCGCCTCACGGTGCTGCAACTCCCGGCCACGCCTGAGCTGGAAGGCGAGGAGCGGGCCATGCCGGCGGAAGAGGTGCGGCAGCCGTTTATGATCTTCTGAGCGCGCCTTGCGCGGACACACTCGGCATCGCGGTCGGTCGGGAACCGTCGCGATGCCCCTTTCCGGTCCAGCGGCGTGCCTCGGCAGGTTCAGGATTGCTCCCATAGCGGCGCCCGCTTCTCCATGAAGGCGCCGATGCCTTCCTCCGCGTCGCGCGCCAGCATGTTCTCGACCATCACGGCCGAGGCGTGATCATAGGCCGCCTTGAGACCCATCTCGCGCTGCTCGTAGAAGGCGCGCTTGCCGATCTTGACCGTCGCGGGCGATTTCGAGGCGATCACCGCCGCGAGCCGGCCTGCTTCCGCCAGCGCCTCGCCGGCCGGTACGACGCGGTTGACGAGGCCCATGCGGGCCGCCTCGCTGGCGGGCACCATCTCGCCGAGCAGCAGCATCTCCAGCGCGTGCTTGGCCGAAAGGTTGCGCGAGAGCGCCACCATCGGCGTCGAGCAGAACAGCCCGATATGGACGCCCGGCGTGCAGAAGCGCGCCTCGCTGCCCGCGACCGCAAGGTCGCAGCTCGCGACGAGCTGGCAGCCGGCGGCCGTCGCGGTGCCCTCGACAGCCGCGATGACCGGCTGGGGCAGGGCGGTGATCTGCTGCATCATGGCCGAGCAGCGCCCGAGGATGTCCGTGAAATAGGCCCGGCCACGGTCGGCATCGGCGCGATGGGCCGTCATTTCCTTGAGGTCGTGGCCGGCGCTGAACACCGGCCCGGCGGCCGCGAGGACGATCACCTTGACCGAGCGGTCGGCGGCGATGGCGGTGAAGGCCTCGCTCAGGGCGGCCAGCATCGCCTCGCTCAGCGGATTGCGCGCCTGCGGACGGTTCAGGGTCAGGGTCGCGATGCCCTTGGCGTCTTCGCGCAGCAGGACGGCGGCGCTGTCCGGCTTGTGGTGGGCGTTCATGGCGCTCCCTTTCCGCATTTGCGCCTATTGTCGGAGCGCATCGGCCATGCTGCAAGGGGATAAGACCCGCCTCAGCCCGTGGTTTTCCGCATGACGCCTCGCATGACCGCCTCCGAGATCGAAGCCTATCTCGACGAGGTCTTTCCGCAGCTTCACCATGGCGGGCGCACTTATTTCGTCGAGGAGATCGGGCCGATGACGGCCCGGATGCGCTGCGATTATCACGAGCGCCATCTGCGCCCCGGCGGCACCATCTCCGGCCCGACGATGATGGCGCTCGCCGATCTCGCGCTCTATGCCGCGATCCTCGGCCAGATCGGCCCGGTGGCGCTGGCGGTGACGACGAGCCTCAATTTCAACTTCCTGCGCAAGCCGGGGCAGGCGGCGCTGATCGGCGAGGCGAAGCTCCTGAAGCTGGGCAAGCGGCTGGCGGTGGGCGAGGTCGGCCTCTATTCGCAGGGTGAGGCCGAGATGGTCTGCCACGCCACGGGGACCTATTCGATTCCGGCGGCGCGTTGAGAAGGGGCTGGCAGCGTCATTCTCGGGCGAAGCGAAGCGCAGACCCGAGAATCTCGTGACGGGTGGGGCGCCTTCTCGGCCGGAGATGCTCGGGTCAAGCCCGGGCATGATGGCAGGCAGAGATACGGTATCATAATACCGATTTTCTCAGGTATCTGAAAAATAGACGTTTTCCTCGTTCGAGCGCCGCGTCGAGCGCTTGACAGCCGGCTTTCCCGCCCCTATTGCCACACCCACACCGCCGCCGGGCTCTCCGGCGGCTTGTCCTTTTTAACGCAACCGAAGGGTGCCGCGATGAAGACCGTCTCGCTCAAGCCCGCCGATGTCGAAAAGAAGTGGGTTGTGATCGACGCCTCCGGGCTCGTCGTCGGCCGTCTCGCCTCCGTGGTGGCGATGCGTCTGCGCGGCAAGCACAAGGCCGCCTACACCCCCCATGTCGACTGCGGCGACAATGTCATCATCATCAATGCCGAGAAGGTCTCCCTGACCGGCCGCAAGCGCGAGCAGAAGAACTACTACCACCACACCGGTTTCCCGGGTGGTATCAAGGAGCGCTCTGCCAAGTTCATTCTCGAAGGTCGCTTCCCTGAGCGGATCGTCGAGAAGGCCGTCGAGCGCATGCTGCCGCGCGGCCCGCTCTTCCGCCAGATCCTCGGCAATCTGCGCGTCTACAAGGGCGCCGAGCATCCGCACGCCGCCCAGTCGCCGGAGGCGCTGGACGTCGCCGCGCTCAACAGCAAGAACAAGAGGGTCTGACCATGGCCGAGGTTCTTCAGTCCCTCTCCCAGCTTGGCGACGTCGCCAAGCCCGCCCAGCCGGAAGCTCCGGTCCACGTCAAGAAGGTCGATGCGCAGGGCCGCGCCTATGCCACCGGCAAGCGCAAGAACGCCATCGCCCGCGTCTGGATCAAGCCCGGCTCCGGCAAGGTCACGGTCAATGGCCGCGATCAGGAGATCTATTTCGCCCGTCCGGTGCTGCGCCTCGTGCTCAAGCAGCCGCTGCAGCTCGTCGATCGCGTGACGCAGTATGACGTCGTCGTCTCGGTCAAGGGCGGTGGCCTTTCCGGCCAGGCCGGCGCGGTGCGTCACGGCATCTCGAAGGCGCTGACCTTCTATGAGCCGGAGCTTCGCGGCCCGCTCAAGAAGGAAGGCTTCCTGACCCGCGACTCGCGTGTCGTCGAGCGTAAGAAGTTCGGTAAGGCCAAGGCCCGCCGCAGCTTCCAGTTCTCGAAGCGCTGATTACACTCTTCAAAAGAGTTTCAAATTCAGAGGGCTGGCAGAAATGCCAGCCCTCTTTTTTGTTCGCGCGGGCTCGCTGACGCCCGGACGGGGCAGGGGGTCCGGCCTCGGTTTTCGACATCTCCCGCACGGAAACGGCTGCGCCGCACGGTCCCTCTCCTGTGCGATGGGGCAGGCTTGCCGCTGACTGGAATTCAGTCGGGCGCGTCAATACGACCGAGGATTTGCGGGAAGGAAAGATGGAATAACCTTGGGAAAGACGGGCAGCAAGTCCGACCGAATTTTACAGGTGATTCAGCTTTCGCAGGCAGGAAGGGACAATCCAAATCGGGTTTCTATAAGGCAGAAGCTTGCAGTCAGTTACGGAATATAATAGGTTGAAATTTCAGTAATTTGTCGTGATCCATTTATGTCGGTGGTGAATTAAGTATAGATGCACGATTGATCTCAAAAGTGAAATTTCAAATGAGTTTGTGACGGGGGCGCCAGCCGGATGTCGAACAATCGGAGCAGTTATCAAAGGACGACTGTCGCCGCATCGACCTTCTGCGTTCTCGCGATACTGACGGGAATTGCGGCTTTCGCTGTTCCCTGGCTCGTCACGATCCTGTTCTTCGCGTTTTGTTTGGCGGCCGCAGCCATCGCCGGTCTCGTCGCGTTTGGCGGGATCATCGGTCTGTCCCGTGACGCGATGGAACTGCGCGGCCAACCCTACTACTCCAAGCGTCCGCGCGAATGCGCCGCCGGTGCTTTCGTTCACCTGCGACGGAAGCTGCTAAGCCTGCTTCCGGGCTCGCCGGCACGCTTGCGGCTCTGGCCGGGCGAGTGGGTCAAGGTCCGGCCCTTCGCGGAAATCGCGGCGACACTCGATGACGAAGGCCGGTTGGACGGTCTGCCGTTCATGCCCGAGATGATCGGCCACTGCGGAAAACGTCTCCGCGTCTTTCGACGAGTCGAGAAGATCCACCATTATTACGGCGCCACGGCACCTCATCTGCGGCGTTTGCAGGATGCGGTGCTATTGGATGAATTGCGGTGCGATGGCGCAGGACACGGCGGCTGCCAGGCCGGTTGTCAACTCATCTGGAAAGAGGCTTGGCTCGTCCCGAGCGACAGCGCCGAGGCGGATTTGCCTGCACCGGAAGCGGCCGACGCGTTGTGGCTGAACAGCTACACGAAGGCCAGATCGGCCGATGGCGAGGAGCGGTATGCTTGCCAGATGACCGAGCTGCCGGCCGCCACGACACGAATGAGCTGGCGCGACCCGAGGCACTACTGGCGTGAACTGCGTTCGGGCAATGTCCGGCTCGGCCCCTTCATCGTGGCCGTCGCGCTCGCGCTGTTCAACACCGTGCAGCGCAAACTCCGCGGTGCCGAGGCGCCCTACCGCGAGCCGACAGACCGCAAGACCAGTCCAAAGGAAGTGCTCGATCTCCAGCCGGGAGAGATCGTGCGCGTGAAGACGCGACGGCAGATCGAAGAAACCTTGAATCACGTGTCGAAAAATCGCGGGCTGTGGTTCGATCGCGAAATGCATCGGTTTTGCGGCGGGGAGTTTCGCGTCGCGTCGGTGGTGCGAACCATTGTCGACGAGGCCAGCGGGAAAATGCTGTCGATGGGCAGTGCTTGCATTGTCCTGGCGGGCGTGGCCGCGACGGGAGAATATCTCGGGCTATGCCCCCAGAACGAACTGATCTTCTGGCACGAGATCTGGCTCGAACGCGTCACGCGCCATTTGGAAATGTAGGATTCTGGCTCTCCAAGCGCTGATCGTTTCCGGTCATCCCGATATGCGGAAGGGCGGCTCGCAAGAGCCGCCCTTTTCGTTTCTAGTGTCCTCCCATCTCACTCTATCCCTCATCCTGAGGAATTGTGCGGCGGCGTCTCGAAAGAGGCTCCAGCGAGCTCCGGAGCCATCTGGAGCATCTTCCGGGACACGAGCCTTCGGCTCGCTCCTCAGGATGAGGGCTGTGAACGAACGCCGATTTTAATGGAGCCCGCCATGACCCGCCCCGTTCTTCTCGTCACCGGCGGCAGCCGCGGCATCGGTGCCGCGACCTGCATCATGGCGGCGCAGCGTGGCTACGATGTCGCGGTGAACTACCAGAGCAATGCCGGAGCCGCCGACGCCGTCGTGAAGGCTTGCGAGGCCGCCGGCGCGAAGGCGGTTGCGGTCCAGGGCGACATGGCGCGCGAGGCCGACATCCTGCGCGTCTTCGCCGGGGCCGAAGCCGCGCTCGGCCCGCTCAGCCATGTCGTCAGCAACGCGGGCATCACAGGCCGTTCGAGCGCACTCGTCGACGCCGGCACCGAGGTGATCCGGGAATGCATCGACATCAACGTCACCGGCGCCATCCTGGTGGCGCGGGAGGCCGCCCGCGCGCTCATCGCCAATGCCGACGCGAAGGGCAGGGCGATCGTCAACATCTCCTCGGTCGCGGCCGAGCTCGGTTCGCCCGGCGAATATGTCTGGTACGCGGCCTCGAAGGGAGCAGTCGATTCCCTCACCATCGGGCTCGCCAAGGAGCTGGCGGGCCAGGGCATCCGCGTGAACGCTGTCGCGCCCGGCATCACCGAGACCGAGATCCACGCGCTCTCGACGGGCGAGGCCGGCCGCGTCGCCCGGATCGCGCCGCTGATTCCGCTGAAGCGCGCCGCGACGCCCGAGGAGATCGCCGAAGCGGTGCTCTTCCTGCTGTCGGAGGCGTCGCGCTACACGACGGGCGTGATCCTGAAGGTTTCCGGCGGGCGTTGAACGGAGGCATCGGGGCGTTCAGTCGGGCCGCTGCCAGCATCCGACGCAAAAAAGAACGCCGGCAATGTGCGGCCGGCGTCGGAAGTCTAGGCGTCTGCTCCTCGCCGTTGCGATCGCCGCTCTCGTGAAGGGAGGTGTCGGATGGCGGGAGGACGTGCGGTAGCCTTCAGTCGCAGACTTCCACCTGCTTCATCACGCCGTCGATATTGGCCTGCGTGAAGTGGCAGGGATTGGCCTTCACGCCGGGCGAGTAATACGCATCCGTCGCCTGGTCATGGTATTTCGGGTATTCCTGCGGCTCCTGCTGCTGTTGCGGCGCGAGCTTGTTCTGCGCCCGTTCGCTTGCCGTGCCGGCGGCCGAAGCTGGCGAATGAATGGCGATGCTCCCGATGGCCAAGGCCAGGCCGAACGCTGCGGCAGCGAGTGTCTTGCTCATAGTACCCTCCGACTATGTTCTTGATAGATAAGCGCGATTTGCCCCCGCGGAGCTCGCTGGGACAGTTGCAGGATGCTCTCCGGAAAAAGACGATCCTGTGGCTTTAATTTGAAACCGCGTGGCAAATCGGGGGCGGCGATCACAATGATGTGCTCGCTTATCATAATGAGGCTTATGGACATCGGGCGGCCGCGTTCCGGGGAACGGCTGCGAATGGATCGGGGCGGCGCAGAGGTCCTTTGAGACGCTGCCTGATCGGCCGTGGCGGGCGTTGAGGCTGAAGTGGATGGCGGACCGTGCTAAAGCCGGTCGTCCTCGTTCTGACCGGCCTGCCATGCGCGTTCTTTTGACCCTGATCGCCTTCGGGATGATCGCGATCCCCGCCTTGATGATGCTGGCGCGGGAGGAGCTGCCGCGCGGCCGCCGCATCGGCCGGGCCCTGGTCGTCTTCCTTGCACCCGCGATCGCGCTCGGCGCCATCCAGAGCGTGCCGGAGCTGGACGGGCGCGCCCTCAGCTATCCGAATGCCTGGACGATGCTGCGCCTGGTTCTCAGCGGCCTCGCGCTGATCCTGCCCTGGTGCCTCTATGTCTGGTTCACGGCCCGTCGCTGAATGGCTGGATGCTGGACAGCTGCGGCGATCGCCTGGCACGGTCGGCATGGTCAGGCCGGGGAAGCATGCTTCATGAGGTTCCATCGCGGCAGGGCCGCAGGCTTGGTCGCCGTCTTGGTCTTCTGCGGATTCGGAGCGGCGGCGCAGTCCGAGCTTGACGGCGTATGGATGCACCGACGGATGCAGAATCCGCAGACCGGCCAGCAGCTGGACATGAGCACCCAGATCGACCCCGGTCGCAATCTGACGCTCGGGATTCTTTGCAACGCCGAGAAGCAGCTCAAGCTGGTGCTCGTGCCGAAGCCGGCCGAGGGAGCTGACGCGGTCGCCTACCGCATCGATGGCGGGCCGTGGATCAGCCAGGGCTGGCGTGGAGAAGACAAGCGCCTCGTCCTGGACGGCGAGGAGGGCAGGCGCGTCTTCGGATCGATGCTGCTGGCCAGCAACGGGATCGAGATCCGCATCGGCGCGGAACGCCCCGCGAGGTTCCTGGCTGGCGGACTGATCGAATCCGCGGCCAAGACGACCGCCCGCTGCCTGTCTCCGTCCTGACGGGCTGTATGACCGCCGATATGCGTCGGCGCCGAGCGCGATGGGCTTGCCTGCATCCCTCGGCGATTGACGGGGCGGGCGTCGTGGCTCATATACGCGAGCATGATCACGCATGTGACCCGACGTCGCCCGTATCAGGCCGCTCCGGCGCGCCCGCGATGACGCTCGGCTGAAGTCCGAACGCCCGCGACCGCGCCATCGAGCGCGGTTTTTTTATGCCTTTAGCCAGCTTGCCTGCCCAGCCACCGGGGGTCCCGATGAGCCACAATCTGAAATCCATCTTCATCGACGGCGAAGCCGGCACCACCGGGCTCGGCATCCGCGAACGCCTCGCGGCGGTTCCGGAAGTGGCGGTCAAAAGCATCGACCCGGACAAGCGCAAGGATCCGGCCGCCCGCAAGGATATGATGGCGGCTGTCGATCTCGTCGTGCTCTGCCTGCCGGACGAGGCGGCGAAGGAATCGGTCGCGCTGGCCGATGAACTCGGATCCCACGCGCCCAAGATCGTCGATGCCGCGACGGCCCATCGCATCGCGCCGGGCTGGGTCTACGGTTTCGCCGAGCTCGAGCCGGGCCATGCCGGCAAGATCGCCAACGCCAACCGCGTCGCCAATCCCGGCTGCTATCCAACCGGCGCCATCGCGCTGCTGCGCCCGCTCGTCGATGCCGGGTTGATCGCGCATGATCATCCGATCGCGGTGAACGCCGTCTCCGGCTATTCCGGTGGCGGCAAGGCGATGATCGAGGAGTTCGAGACGGGCGTCGCCCCGGCCTTCGAGCTCTACGGCCTTGGGCTCCGCCACAAGCACCTGCCCGAATTGCAGGCCTATGCCAAGCTGACGCGGCGGCCGATCTTCGTGCCTTCAGTCGGCAATTTCCGGCAGGGCATGCTGGTTTCGGTGCCGCTGCATCTCGATACCTTACCCGGCCGGCCGAGCGTGGGCGACCTCCACCATGTGCTGGCCGAGCGCTATGCCGGCTCGACCTATGTCAGCGTGCTCGGGCAGGATGGCATGGGCGGCAAGATCGAGCCCGAGGCGCTGAACGACACCAACAAGCTGGAGCTCAGGGTGTTCGGGCAGGACGATCTCGGCCAGGCGGTGCTGGTCGCGCGGCTCGACAATCTCGGCAAGGGTGCCTCGGGCGCGGCGGTGCAGAACATCCGCCTGATGCTCGGCCTGCCCGAGGGCTGAGGCGGGACGCCTTCGATAAGTCCGCGACAGAGAACCAAAGAAAAAAGGGCCGCTTGCGCGGCCCTTTCCGTTTCCACGGAGCCGGATGCTCAGCCCTTATAGGCGACGAAGTTCTGCTTCTGCTCGCCGAGGCCCTCGATGCCGAGCGTCACGACCTCGCCGCCCTTGAGGAAGCGCGGCGGCTTGAAGCCGAGGCCGACGCCCGGAGGAGTGCCGGTGGTGATGACGTCACCCGCATCGAGACGCATGAACTGGCTGATGTAGTGGACGAGATAGGCGGCGCCGAAGATCATCGTCTTGGTCGAGCCGTTCTGGACGCGCTCGCCATTGACCTCGAGCCACATGCCGAGATTCTGGATGTCCTTGACCTCGTCCGTCGTCACCAGCCAGGGGCCGAGCGGGCCGAAGGTCGGGCAGCCCTTGCCCTTGGCCCACTGGCCGCCGCGCTCGATCTGGAAGGCGCGCTCTGAGACGTCGTTGCAGACGCAGAAGCCCGCGATCGCCGCCATCGCCTTGTCTTCCGGGATGTAGGAGCCGCCATCGCCGATGATGATCGCCAGCTCGACCTCCCAGTCGGTCTTCGTCGAGCCCTTCGGGATGATCACGTCGTCATTCGGGCCGACGATGCAGTTCGGCGCCTTGTTGAAGAGGATCGGCTCCTTCGGGATCTCGGCGCCGGTCTCGGCGGCGTGGTCGGCGAAGTTCAGGCCGACGGCGATGAAGTTGTGCACATCGCCGACGCAGGCGCCGATCCGCGGCGAGCCCGAAACAAGCGGCAGCGATTCCGGCGAGAGCGCCTTGATCTTGGCCAGCGAGGCCGAGGTCAACGCCTTGCCGGCGAGATCGGGAATGACGCCGGACAGGTCGCGCAACCCGCCCTTCGCGTCGAGAAGGGCCGGCTTTTCCTGGCCGGGCGCACCGTAACGAAGGAGTTTCAAGGCATTTCCCCAATTCAAACGATATAAATGGCGCGCGATCTGACCGAATGCGCCGCTTGCTGACAAGTCCATCATCGCGCATGGCGATCCTGCGTCGCAAGGGCCGGAAAATTGTTGCCCGAATGCAACGTGAGCGGGCAAAGCGACATGACGCTACGGCGAGCCCCAGTGGCGGGCCCGGGGACCGAAGGCGTCAAAAATCCGCAATAGTTCGCATGTGAACGATCCTTTTTCGGCGGAAGCCGGTTCGCCCCCTTCAAAAATGGCCTTTTTGAGCGTTTTTTGCGGATTGCACTGCCGAATGCGGTGGCAAGGCGGCCGTTTTGGGGTGTTCGCGGCGGGATTGCGGCCTCAGGCGGCTCGGGTCATGCTCAGAATCAGGGGAGGCCGCAGCGCCTCGGACAACGACAAACGGGATGGATTCGATGAAGGGCCTTGCTCGCACTCTCGCTGCCACTTCGGTTTCACTGACCGCTCTTCTGGCCGCGGGCGCGGCCTCCGCCAGTTCCTTCGCGATCCGCAGCGGCCAGGGCGCCGAAGGCCTCGGCATGGCCTATGCCGGCGCGGCCTCGGGCGGCATCGGCATGGCTGCGATGGCCTGGAACCCGGCGACCATCACCATGTTCCCGGGCCGCAACAGCAACTGGAACTTCACCTATCTCAACGCCAACGCCGCCTACGACCCCAATACCTCGACGCGGCTGGCGCTGCCCGGCTTCCCGCTGAGCCCGATCCAGAACGGCACCGGCAATCTCGGCGGCGACGGCGCCTTCATCCCCGCCTCCTATTCGTCCTGGCAGCTCACCGACAGGCTGTGGATCGGCGTGACCACCGGCGCGCCCTACGGCCTGCGTTCGAAGCCCGACCATCAGGTCAATGCCGCGCAGATCTATGGCCGCTCCGCCAAGGTGCAGACCATCAACGTCTCGCCGACGATCGGCTATCAGGTCAATGACTGGCTCGCGATCGGCGCGGCGCTGCAGGTCCAGTATTTCAACGCCTCGCTGAAGCAGGCTGGGGGCATCGGCCCGAGCGCCGCACCGGTGATCATCGAAGGCAACACGATCGATTTCGGCTACCGCTTCGGTGTGACGCTGACCCCGCTCCAGGGCACGACGATCGGTCTGGCCTACCGCTCGGAAGTGCGCCAGACGCTGGAAGGCACCTTCCGGGCGCCGACTGCGGGCGTCATCCCGGTCAAGGCCAACCTCAACCTGCCTGACTCGGTGGTGTTCGGTGTCTCGCAGGTCATCAACGACCAGTGGCAGGTCCATGCCGGCGTCGAGTGGACGAACTGGAGCCGCTTCCGCAACATCCCGATCGTCAGCAAGACCGGCAGCGTTCCGATCACCAGCCTGAACTTCCAGTATGACGACGCCTGGTATTTCTCGCTCGGCGCGGAATACAAGTACAACAACGCGCTGACGCTGCGGGCCGGTGTCGGCTACGAACTCTCGGCGGTCAACGACCGCAACCGCACGATCTTCATCGCCGACAACGACCGGCTCTGGCTCTCCGCGGGCTTGAGCTACCAGGTCACGGAGAAGCTGAAGCTCGACCTCGGTTACACCTTCATCGACGTGAAGAAGGCCAAGGTGAACTACACCGGCTTCCACCCGCAGCAGAGCGCGGTGCTCTTCTCGGGCGATGCCAAGCCCTACATCAACATCGCCTCGGTCGGCCTGACCTATCGCTGGGACGACCCGGCCCAGACGCTCCCGGTCCATCCGGTCGTCCGCAAGTACTGAGCAGCCGCACGCGCGAGCTTTGCAAAGCCGGCCTTCGGGCCGGCTTTTTGCTGTGAGGCCGCGACAAGCTCATCGCGTGGCAGGCATGTCGGCGATGGGAGGGGAGCGGTCGTTAGCTCTATACCTAAAAGCGGACGCCGGAAGTGGATACTGCGGGCCGATTATCAGCGGGACAGGCGCGAATTTAAAAAGTCGATGGCGTCTCTCGTCGCCGCATCGGCGTTTTTCGTTCCTGGTTTCAGGAAGAAGTCATGTGCTCCATTCTCATAGACACTGAGTGCAGCAAAGCCGCCAAGGCGTTGTGCCGACCGTTGCATGTCGCGACCGACCGGCAAGGGGAATACCTGATCGGCGCTTCCCCAGATGAGAAGGAGAGGCGGCAACGAAGAGACGGGCCGAGGATGGTCGCTCGGGAGGGCGCCATCGATTAGGACGAGAGCGCCGATATCATCACGTCCGACCGACGCAGCCGAAGCAACCTGCGCGCCTAGGGAGATGCCAAGGACGCCGATTGGTACGCGATTGGGTTTTGCTTTAAGATGAGCGATCACTCCTCTAACGGCGAAAATCCAGTCCGGCAAGCGCTTTGCGTAGTAAGCCAGGCGTGCGTGGGCGTTTTCCGCTTTGGCAATCATGTCGATATCAGCCTGCGAAAGGAAGTGGACGAGGTAGACATTTAAGTCTGCCGCGTTAAATTTCCGGATGATCTCGCTGTAAGCTTTGGCTTTGAAGCCTTTGCTTCCGCTCAGTATCAAGGCTGCTGGGCACGACGGTCTGTCGCAGCTCTCGTAGCTCTCGATGATGACGGGTTCGTTCAGCGAGGGGACATCGATCTGGCGCCGGCCCGATTGCGCATTTGCTGCCTGCGCGATGCATAGGAGCGAAAGCGCAATGGCGGTCGAACGCATGTCAGCCTACCCGATGTTTTACTGAAGAACCCAGAAGCAGGCATTCTCGAGGTTGGCAATGGGTCGCGTAATGCCGTTCGGGCTGCGGCATTCGAGACTCCTTGTCGGCGCTACTGCAAAATCCCACAGCGCCGCTGCAGCTCTCGGGAAAATGCCGGCATGTCCCGACCGGGAATGCCGTATCGGATTCGAGGACCGGGGGAAGGCTGCTGAGAAGCGGAGGCCTCGAAGACCCGAGCGAAGCAGCCGCCGCTGGCGCCGTAGATGCCGCGCTGCGCGGCTAGACCGAGACCGATACGATAGGGAATGCTGCCAGCGCCATTCGCTCGCACCGGGCTTTGCACCACCCGCTCTTGCCGCGCGGCGCAGTCGTTGATGGCGTCGGCGAGACGGTTGTCCCAGTGGCAATATCCGTTGACTGATTGAATCCCAAAAAGCATTCGGGCGCATCTGCAATGCGCACCGCGCTCGACGGGTCGCGGGTAATTCTGCGCGGAAGCAGCCGTTGCGGTTATGACGAATAACGCGGCGATCGCGGCCTTAAGCATGGAAGCCCCCCCAGCATCTTTGCTTGGGGCAACTTTGGGTTACCCTCCCGACAAGTCAACTCGACGAAGGGACAAGTGAGGTGCCGGCTTTGATGGCAGCTATGGGTCGGAAGCGGTCACTTGCTGAATGTTAGTTCGCCACTTGGGTACTCCGGCAATGGTGCCAAATTCGGCACGGCCGCAGGTGCGGGGGCCAACTGGCGATGCCCGTGCCGGTCCAGCTTTTCAACAAGCCAAGTTGGAGCAAATTGGACGGTGGCATAGGCGAGGGCTACGGCGACAGCGGTCAATCCGAATTTCGCCAAGCTCCTCCGCAAGAGGCTCCGAGGCCCTCGATTTCCGACACGGCTCACCGCCCATGACAATGGAAATAGGATCAGGATGAGGGCCAGTGTGTAGCCGATCAGGATGAGGATTCGTTCGCCTGATAGCCTCTCTGCAACGAATTCTGCGAGGCCAAGCACTACCAGGGAAGCACCAATGGCGATCAGGGCACGGAGAAGCACGGCCAATGGTCCAAGCGATTTCGTGGCGCTTGGATAGCCGATTTGCGTATCGGATCGATTAAGCGATGGCGGTCGGTGATGTCTGCAACGGGTCGTTTGCCGACGCTGGTGAAGCCCCTAAGCTGCACGTACTAGCTCCATCCGTCGGGGGACGTTCTGCCTCGCGCTCTTACTAAATGGACGATTCTCGGACTTGCGCTCGTTGCCGGGGTGTCAGCGGTTGACACATTGGTGAACCGCAGCCTTCAAAGAGGAAGCGTGCCTCAAAAAATTCGAACGGGCTGGTTCTACGCTAACGGAAGCTGCTCGCGCTTTCTCAGCCACCAAGGAGCATTTGCGTTTAGTTTGAGTGATCAGGCTGTCGCGGCGATCAAATCTCAAGGCATCGGCTTCTTCACCGACATTGACGACCCGGCCAATCAAGCGACCCGTTCTTATTTCGACGGCGATTGGAAGGAGACGCCTGTCCCCACGTCGTTCTTTTCGGATGGATTACCGCTGAACCTGTATTGCGGTCGGGAGCATTCGTGGGCTTGGCCGCGCGGGATACCTGAAGCTCTGAAAAGGCCGGGAAGCTTCTATCAATGGTCAGGCAGTCTACGCGGAATGTTTGTCCTGCCCGAGCTTGGGCTGGTCGTTGGCAGCTCATCTGACCGATAGACCGATCTAGACCGCCGCGTTCGGTGAGTAGCTATTCGCTGCGAAGTTCCGCAATGGGTCGAAAGTAGACGAACCAGCCCCGACTTATCCCCGCGCTTTCCGTCCGGCTTATCCTCGGGCCACCTCATCCCCGAGGGGCAGCCATCCGGAGGTATGCCAGTGGCGGGATGAGGTCGGCGCCTGCGGGTGGAGTCACGATCCGCTCCCGGGAGGCTTCGGGGCACCGCCCTGGGGGTACTACGGCCCCTGTGCGAGGAGCTCGCTGGCAACGGATGGTGCGAGCAAGGACGCGACAACCCGATGAGGGGAACTGGCGTCCGAGTTCGCCTTTCCCGACCCGCAAAGCCATATAAGCGCGGCCCGGAGACTTAAGAACGCCGATAAGCGGAGCACCACGGGGCATGCGGAGGGTGGCTCAATCCCTCCGCGCCGCATCCTGGCTCAATGGAAGCGGCCTTACACCCAACCGCGCCTCGCGGCGCTCCGCTGCCCCTCACCACCACCGAACGCGGCGACGCGGGCGGGCGAAGACCTTTGCGCCGAGCCTCTGCCTGCTTCCCATCGCGAGCCCGAGGAGGGGAGGCTAGACCTTGACCTTCACATAGGTCCCCGGCGCGTCCGCCAGCGCCTTGAGCTTGCCGCCGCCGGGCTCGCGCGCGGCGATCGTCTTCGGCGCCTGCGCTTCCAGCCAGGCGAACCAATGCGGCCACCAGGAGCCGGGATGCTCCTGCGCCTTGTCCATCCAGCTCTCATAGGAGCCCTTCACCGGGCCGCCGGTCCAGTACTGGTACTTCACCTTGGCGGGTGGGTTGACCACGCCGGCGATATGGCCGGAGCCTGCGACGACGTGCTCCACCGGGCCGCCGAAGCATTGCGAGCCGATGAAGACGGAAGGGGCAGGCGCGATGTGGTCCTCGCGCGTCGCGAGATTGTAGACCGGGATCTTCACGGCCTTCAGGTCGAGCATCTTGCCGCCGATGACCATCTCGCCCCGGGAGAGCTTGTTGTCGAGATAGCAGTTGCGCAGATAGAAGGAGTGGTTCGCCGCCGGCATCCGCGTCGAATCCGCATTCCAGTAGAGCAGGTCGAAGGGGGCGGGCGCCTTGCCCTTCAGGTAGTTGTTGACGGCGTAGGACCAGATCAGGTCGTTGGGCCTGAGCATGTTGAACGCGCCCGACATGCGCGAGCCGTCGAGAAAACCGGTCTTCGCCATCTGCTCCTCGATGGCGCGGATCTGCTCCTCGTCGACGAAGACGGAGAGCTCTCCGGCCTTCGAGAAATCGACCTGGGTGGTGAAGAAGGTCGCGCTCTCGATGCGCTTGTCGCCGATCGCGGCCATATAGGCCAGCGTCACGCCGAGCAGCGTGCCGCCGACGCAATAGCCGATCGCCGAGACCTTCTTTTCGCCCGTCGCCTCCTCGACGGCGTCGAGCGCCGCGAAGATGCCCTCGCGCATATAGCTCTCGAAATCCTTGCCGGCATGGCGCGCATCCGGGTTGACCCAGGAGATGCAGAAGACCGTGAGCCCCTGCGCGACGCACCAGCGGATGAAGCTCTTCTCGGCATTGAGGTCGAGGATGTAGAACTTGTTGATCCAGGGCGGCACGATCAGCAGCGGCCGCTTCAGCACCTGCGGCGTCGCCGGCGCGTACTGGATCAGCTCCATGATCTCGTTGCGGAAGATCACCTTGCCCGGCGTCGTCGCGATGTTGACGCCGACCGCGAAGGACTGGGCGTCCGACTGGCGGATCTTCAATTCGCCGCCGCCGGCCTCGACATCCTCGGCGAGCATCTTCATGCCGCGCACCAGGTTCTCGCCGTTCTGTTCCAGGGTTTCGCGCAGCAGTTCGGGGTTGGTCGCGACGAAATTGGTGGGCGAGAGGGCGCTGGCGATCTGCTTGATGTAGAAGCGAGCTTTGTTGCGCGTATGCGGGTCGAGATCATCGGCCTTGTCGACCATGGTCTCGGCCCAGCGCGAGCCGATGAGATAGGCCTGCTTGATGAAGTCGAAGGTCGGATGGTTCGACCAGTCCGGGTCCTTGAAGCGGGTGTCGCGCTTGTCCGGCTCGGCGACGGGGGCGACCTCCTCGCCGGCGGCCCGCTTCAGCGCCGCGCTCCACAGGTTGAAGAATTCGCCGGTGAGCGAGGCCTGGGCCTCGATGATCTTCGCCGGGTCGTTCACCCAGCGCTCGGCGACCCGCCCCAGCGTCTTGACCATGTCGCTGGCTTCGTCGGCCTGCCCGGTCTTGGCCTGCCCGCGTTCGAGCGGTTTCAGATAGGCGGCCGTGACCTTGCCGTACTCCTCGAAGAGACGGCCCATATTCTGCGCGAACTGATCGAGATCCGGGGTCGGCGTCCCGGACGCGCCAGCCGCTTCCTTCGATCGGTCGTCGCCCTGCCGGCCCATGAATCGTTTCCCCCTTGTTCTGAGGTTAGCGCATCGCTCCCCATTTTGGTCCTATTAAGGACGCGGCCGGTGTGCTTTACCAAGAAAATTCGTCGAACCGCCGGAAGTCCTCATGCCGATCGAACTCTCCGTGAAAAAGCCGCTCATCCTGTCGGCTGCGCTGCTGGGGCTCTCCCTGGCCGGCTGCGTCGGGGAAGGCCCGGTCAAGAGCTCGGCCGAGGCCATCGGCATGGCGACGACGCCGCAGGAATCGAAAGCCTTCGTCCGCGCGACCCGCCCGGCGGAGATGGAGTATATCCCGGTGGGCTCGTCGATCCCGGTGGCGCAGCTTTGCCCCGGCCCCAATCCTCCGCCGGCCTATGTGCCCTCCGGCCAGGCCGCCCGCTTCAGGACGCCGCCGCCGATCCGCGATCCCAAGGATCCCTGCAAGCCGCGGGCGGGCTTCGAGTCGATCGAGAAGCAGCTCGCGGCAAAGCAGAAGGTCAACGAGGCGGCCGGCAACACGGCGAAATCCCTCGGAGCCGCGACGACGCCGCCGAAGCCGGCCCAGATTCCGCCGCTGAACTGACGCTCTCCGGGCCGTAAGCCCTGCGGGCAAGCGCCCATGCCTGCTCGCCTATTGGTCGAAGATCGCAATTTCTTGCGTTTTTGGCCCTGTCCTGAACAAAGATGCGGTGCTAAGCAGCCTTGGCGCAAGGAAGTGACCTTGCGCATGAGCGATGCCGCCGGCCGAAGATAGATCGTCGCGCGTCCGAACGGATGCGGCCGCGATGATCTATCCTATTGTTATCGCATCGGATTTTCCGGGAAGCGGATGCCGCTTTCCGGATCGGTGCTTCAGGGACCTGTTCGAGATGACCGATTTCCACCGCATCAAGCGCCTGCCGCCTTACGTTTTCGAACAGGTCAACAAGATCAAGGCCGCCGAACGCGCCAAGGGCGTCGACATCATCGATCTCGGCATGGGCAATCCCGACCTGCCGGCGCCCAAGCACGTCATCGAGAAGCTGGTCGAGACGGCGGGCAAGCCGCGCACCGACCGCTATTCGGCCTCGAAGGGCATCGGCGGCCTGCGCCGGGCCCAGGCGAACTACTATGAGCGTCGCTTCGGCGTGAAACTGAACCCCGAGACGCAGGTCGTCGCGACGCTCGGCTCGAAGGAGGGCTTCGCCAACATGGCGCAGGCCATCACCGGCCCGGGCGATGTCGTGCTCGTGCCGAACCCGAGCTATCCGATCCATGCCTTCGGCTTCCTGATGGCGGGCGGCGTGATTCGCTCCGTCCCGGCCGAGCCGACGCCGGCGATGTTCCCGGCGCTGGAACGGGCGGTGATGCATTCGGTGCCGAAGCCGATCGCGCTTGTCACCTGCTATCCGGCGAACCCGACCGCCTATGTCGCGACGCTCGATTTCTACCGTGACCTCGTCGCCTTCGCCAGGAAGCACGAACTCATCCTGCTATCGGACCTCGCCTATGCCGAGGTCTATTTCGACGAGAACAACCCGCCGCCCTCGATGCTGCAGGTGCCGGGCGCGATCGATGTCGCGGTCGAGTTCACCTCGATGTCGAAGACCTTCTCCATGGCCGGCTGGCGCATGGGCTTCGCCGTCGGCAATGAGCGGCTGCTGGCGGCGCTGGCGCGGGTGAAATCCTATCTCGACTACGGCGCCTACACGCCGATCCAGGTCGCTGCCGCTGCCGCGCTCAACGGGCCGGACGACTGCATCCGCGAGATGCGCGACATCTACCGCAAGCGCCGCGACGCGCTGGTCGAGAGCTTCGGCAAGGCCGGCTGGGACTTCCCCGCGCCGGAAGCCTCGATGTTCGCCTGGGTGCCGATCCCGGAGAAATTCCGCCATCTTGGCTCGCTGGAGTTCTCCAAGCTCCTGATCGAGAAGGCCGAGGTCGCGGTGGCGCCGGGCATCGGCTTCGGCGAGCATGGTGACGATTATGTCCGCATCGCCATCGTCGAGAACGAGCAGCGCATCCGCCAGGCCGCCCGCAATATCGGCCGCTTCCTGAAGGGCGCCGACGCGACATTGCACAACGTCATCCAGATGCCGAAGGCAGGGTAGGGCGGGGCGTTAGGGCGTCATGCTTGGGCCTGACCCGAGCATCTCCTGAAGGAAAGGCGCCTCATCCTGCATGAGATTCTCGGGTCTGCGCTTCGCTTCGCCCGAGAATGACGGTGGCGGCTTTGCACTGCCTCTGGACCCCGCCGCCAAAACATGGGAACCGGGGCGGTGCGGAAGGGAGATTCCGTATCGCGTCCGGGGCTCGCTTCCATGCAACGAAAAGGCCGCCTTATCGGCATCGGCTTCGCCGCTTTCGCGGCGGTCTGCCTGGTCGCGACCTATGATTACTCCAAGGGCCGCATCACCGACACCAGCTCCGATCTGGTCCGGGACGTCCTGGCGTCATCCGGCAATGCCCGCGAATGCGCGCGCGACGTGACCGATGTGGTTTCGCGGCGGATCCCGATCGGCACGGAGAGGGCGGAGGCCGAGCGCATTCTCGCCGATGCGACGATCGATCCGCCGAAGCCGTGGTTCTGGACGCCCGACGTCGAGAACAGCACGGTCTCGGAAGGCCAGACGCTGGAAGCGCTGCGCACGATCAAGGCGACGGCCTTCGTCAGCAATCTGCTGCGGGTCTATCTCTCCTTCGACGACGGCAAGGTGAAGCGTGTCGCCGCCGAGGTGATCTGCCATTTCGGCTGAGAGGCGTTGCGGGAGCCGCTGAAGCGGCTTGCCCGTCGGATCGGCGCCGCGCCTCTGCACCCGCGGCTCTGAACAAGGCGGTTCCGTTACGTCAGTCGCTGGGCTATCCTGCGCGAGGGCTGCTGCGACAGGTGCTGCCATGGAAGAGACGGACAAGGTTTTCACCGGTCCCATTCCGCAGATCTACGACCGGCTGCTCGTACCCCTGATCTTTCAACCCTATGCCGAGGACCTGGCGGCTCGGGTCGTGGCCGCTCGGCCCGCCCATGTTCTCGAGCTCGCGGCGGGGACCGGCGCTCTGACGCATGCGATGGCGGCGCGCCTCGATGGGGCGAGCATCGTCGCGACGGATCTCAACCAGGCGATGCTCGACATCGCCGCCGCACGGTTTGCGGGGGACGCCAGGGTCGTTTGCAAGCAGGCGGACGCGCTCGATCTGCCCTTCGCGGATGAGAGCTTCGATGTTGTCGCCTGCCAGTTCGGCGCGATGTTTTTCCCCGACAAGCCGAAGGGTTATAGCGAGGCCCGGCGTGTCCTGCGGCCGGGCGGGCGCTATCTCTTCAATGTCTGGGATGCGGTCGCCCGCAACGATTTCACGGCGGTGCTGCTGGACGCGCTGGCCGAGGTTTTTCCAGCCGATCCTCCGCGTTTCATCGAGCGCACGCCGCATGGCTATCATGATCTCGGAATGATCGAGCTCGATGTCATGGCCGGCGGCTTCGGGAGGCCGGCGATCGAGCGTGTCGAGAAGCGTTCCCGCGCCAATTCCGCGTTGGATGTCGCGACCGGCTTCTGCCAGGGCACGCCGATCCGCGGCGAGATCGAGGCGCGCGCCGCGCCGGGGCTGACGGCCGCGACCGAGGCCGTGGCGAGGGCGCTGGAGCGTCGCTTCGGCTCCGGCCCGATCGAAGGAGGCATCTCAGCCTTCGTCGTTTCGGCCGAGCGCTAGTCGTGCCGGAGCGATTTCGCAGGCCTGGCAGCGTTGCTCTCCGTTGACACGCATCGCGCCTCATGCGACCCCGCGCCCATGACCAGCGCTGTCCTCCCGAACGCCTCCCAGCCTCTGCGCATCGGCCTCGCCGGTCTCGGCACGGTCGGCGCCTCGGTGCTGAAGATCCTACAACGGCAGGAGAACGCGCTTGCCGCGCGCTGCGGCCGGGCGATCCGCGTCGTCGCCGTCTCGGCGCGCGACCGCAAGCGCGATCGTGGGATCGATCTCGGCGGTTTCACCTGGTTCGACGATCCGGTGGCGCTGGCGAAATCGGCCGAGGTCGATTGCGTGGTCGAATTGATGGGCGGTTCCGACGGCCCGGCCAAGGCGACGGTGGAGGCCGCGCTCTCGGCCGGCAAGCATGTCGTCACCGCCAACAAGGCGCTGCTTGCGGCCCATGGCGTCGCGCTTGCGGAACTCGCCGAGAGCAACGGTGTGGCGCTCGCCTTCGAAGCCTCCTCGGCCGGCGGCATCCCGGTGGTGAAGACGCTGCGCGAGGCGCTGGCCGGCAACAATGTCAGCCGCATCTCCGGCATCCTCAACGGCACCTGCAACTACATCCTCTCGCGGATGGAGCAGGAGGGGCTGACCTTCGAGGCCTGCCTGGCGGACGCCCAGCGCCTCGGCTATGCCGAAGCGGACCCGACCTTCGACGTCGAGGGCTTCGACACCGCCCATAAGCTCGCCATCCTGACCAGCCTCTCCTTCGGCACGAAGATCGACGCCGAAGCGATTCATGTCGAAGGCATTTCCGCGATCACGCCGCTCGATCTGCGCATGGCCGACGAGCTCGGCTACCGCATCAAGCTGCTCGGCGTCGCCGAGCGCACCAAGACCGGCATCGAGCAGCGCGTGCACCCGACCATGGTGCCGAAAGCCTCCGCCATCGCGCAGGTGATGGGCGTGCTCAACGCCGTCAGCATCGATGCCGACGCGGTCCGCGAGATCACGCTGGTCGGCCCCGGCGCCGGCGGCGATCCGACGGCCTCGGCCGTGGTGGCCGACATCGCCGATGTCGCGCGCGGCACGGCGGGCCTGCCCTTCGGCCTGCCGGTCGGGCGGCTGGAGGAGCCGACGCGCGCGCCGATGCAGCGTCACGAGGGCGGCTACTATGTCCGCCTTGCCGTGGCGGACCGTCCCGGTGCCGCGGCTGCGATCGCAACCCGCATGGCCGAAGCCGACATCTCGTTGGAAAGCATCGTCCAGCGCCGCTCGCCGGAAGCCGTGAACCGCGATCCAGGCGGCCGCTCGGGCGCGCCGGTGCCGGTCGTGCTCATCACCTACGCCACGAGCGAATCCGCCATCCGGGCGGCGCTGGAAAAGGTCACGGCCGACGGCCATGTCGCGGAACCGCCGCAAGTCATCCGCATAGAGCGGGAATAGGCCTTCGGGTCGATTCCGCCCGCCATATTGCAAGGGGAAACCATTTCATGTCCGTCGATCTCCGTATCTCCCCGGATCAGATCATCGAGCGCTATCTCTCGATGGAGCTGGTGCGCGTCACCGAGCGCGCCGCCGTTTCCGCCGCGCGCCTGCGCGGCCATGGCAACGAGAAGGCCGCCGACCAGGCCGCCGTCGACGCCATGCGCCGCGAACTGAACCGCCTGCCCATCGATGGCGAGATCGTCATCGGCGAAGGCGAGCGCGACGAGGCGCCGATGCTCTTCATCGGCGAGAAGGTCGGCAACAAGCAGGGGCCGAAGGTGCACATCGCGGTCGACCCGCTCGAGGGCACGACGCTTTGCGCAAAGGACATGCCGGGCTCGATCGCCGTGATGGCCATGGCCGGCGCCGGCAGCCTGCTCTACGCACCCGACGTCTACATGGACAAGATCGCCTGCGGCCCGGGCTATGCCAAAGGCGTGATCGACCTCGACGCCTCGCCGGCCGACAACATCAACGCGCTGGCCAAGGCCAAGGGCGTGAAGCCGCATGAGATCTCGACGCTGATCATGGACCGCCCGCGCCATGCCAAGCTGATCGAGGAGGTCCGCAAGACCGGCTGCTCGATCCGCCTGATCACCGATGGCGACGTGGCCGGCGTGATCTTCTGCACCCAGCCGGAGAAGACCGGTATCGACCTCTATCTCGGCATCGGCGGCGCGCCCGAGGGCGTGCTGGCGGCGGCTGCGCTGCGTTGCGTCGGCGGCCAGATGCAGGGCCGGCTGATCCTCGACACCGAGGAGAAGCGCGTGCGCGCGGCGGGCATGGGCGTCAAGGATCCGAACAAGAAGTACGACATGTCGGAGATGGCTTCGGGCGACGTCATCGTCTGCGCCACCGGCGTCACCGATGGCGGGCTGCTCTCGGGCGTGAAGTTCGGCAAGGACTTCATCGAGACCGAGACGCTGGTCTATCGCTCGATCACGGGCACGGTCCGCCGCATCTTCGGCGAGCATCGCGAATTCTCGAAGTTCCAGCTCGATTGAGCGGAGCCGTGTTTCCGGCGCCGGCCTTTGGCCTGCGCCGGAAATTGCAATAGGGCGTCATTCTCGGGCTTGACCCGAGCATCTCAGGCCGAGAGAGGCGCTGGAGCCTCCATCGTCATGAGATGCTCGGGTCAAGCCCGAGAATGACGGCGCTACGCCGCCGGTCTTATCCCACAGCTTCCGCCGCGGCGCGCCCGGCCACCCGCCCCGAGAAGATGCAGCCGCCGAGGAAGGTGCCTTCCAGCGCCCGGTAGCCATGCAGGCCGCCGCCGCCGAAGCCGGCCGCTTCTCCCGCCGCATAGAGCCCCGGCACCGGCTCGCCCACGGCGTCGAGCACGCGTGACGACAAATCCGTCATCAGCCCGCCCAGCGACTTCCGCGTCAGGATGTTGAGCCTGACCGCGATCAGCGGACCATGGGCGGGGTCGAGGATGCGGTGCGGCTTTGCCGTGCGGATCAATCGGTCGCCGAGATAGGCCCGCGCGCCGCGCAGCGCCACGACCTGCATGTCCTTGCCGAAGGGGTTGGCGAGCGCCCGGTCGCGCGCTTCGATCTGCCCGCGCAGATGCGCCTCGTCGATCAGCGCCTCGCCGGCGAGTGCATTCATGCGCGCGACGAGGCGGGAGAAGTCGGTTTCGACGATGAAGTCCTCGCCCTTGTCCATGAAGGCCTGCACCGGCCCCGGCACGCCGCCGCCCGCGCGCTTCAGCACCTGCCGCCAGCTCTTGCCGGTGAGGTCCGGGTTCTGCTCCGAGCCCGACAGCGCGAATTCCTTGGCGATGATGCTGCGGCTGAGCACGAACCAGGAATGACCATGGCCGGTCTTCATGATGTGCTCGAGCGTGCCCAGCGTGTCGAAGCCGGGAAAGAGCGGCACCGGCAGCCGGTTGCCGCGCGCATCGAACCAGAGCGAGGAGGGACCGGGCAGGATGCGGATCGCGTGCCGCGGCCAGATCGGCGCCCAGTTGGCGATGCCTTCGACATAGTGCCACATCCGGTCGCTATTGATCAGCCGGCCGCCGGCGGCTTCCGTGACCGCAAG
Organism: Allobosea sp. UNC402CLCol; assembly: GCF_000745475.1. Classification (GTDB taxonomy): domain Bacteria; phylum Pseudomonadota; class Alphaproteobacteria; order Rhizobiales; family Beijerinckiaceae; genus Allobosea; species Allobosea spartocytisi. The sequence goes on along the minus strand of NZ_KN050692.1, from coordinate 477,165 downwards.
CATCGCGCCGTCGACATGATCGGGCACGCCCGAGAGCAGCCGGGCAGGGGCCTTGCCCAGGCGTTCCGGCCAATTCGCCCGGACGAGCTCGTGATTGCCGCCGATGCCGCCGGAGGTGACGATCACCGCCTGCGCCTTCAGTGAAAAATGCCCGGCGACGGTGCGGCCGCTCTTCTCGCCGCGCCCGACGCCACTCGGCTCCAGGATCTCGCCCGCGACGCCGTCGATCGCGCCGCCGCTTTTCGTGAGATCGGTGACGCGGTGGCGGAACCGGAACGAGAGCAGCCCCTTGGCTTCGGCCTCCTTGGCGCGGCGCAGGAAGGGTTCCAGCACGCCGGGTCCGGTGCCCCAGGTGACATGAAAGCGCGGCACCGAATTGCCGTGGCCCGTGGCGAGGTAGCCGCCGCGTTCCGCCCAGCCGACGACCGGGAACCAGCGCATGCCCATCGCATGCAGCCAGCTCCGCTTCTCGCCCGCTGCGAAATCGAGATAGGCCTTTGCCCAGCGCTGCGGCCATTCATCCTCCGGCCGGTCGAAGCCGGCCGAGCCGAACCAGTCATCCGCCGCCAGTTCGCGCGAATCGCGGATGCGCAGCCGCCTCTGCTCCGGGCTGTCGATGAAGAACAGCCCGCCGAAGGACCAGAAGGCCTGTCCGCCGAGCGAGGCTTCCGGCTCCTGGTCGAGCAGCACGGCCTTCCGGCCCGTATCCGCGATCTCGCAGGCGGCGACGAGGCCGGACAGGCCGGCGCCGACGATGACGACGTCGGTTTCTGTTTCCATGCGCGTTTCCTGTCCGATCCTGCGCCTTGGCCGGCTGCTTGTGCACAGTATGGCGCCCGGTTACCGGCCGGCCAAGTTCGACGCTGGTTGACCTTGTGCTCCGCTTGCGCGACGCCGGGAGCACGATGAGTCTGATGCAGCCCCGTGCTTTTCTCGGCGTGACCCGATCCGTGCTCGGCCGACCCTGGCGCGACCGGCTCGACATGGCCGGCCTCGGCCGCGCCGAGGCGTTGAGCCAGCAGCAGGGCTTGCCCGACATCCTCGCGCGCCTGCTGGCCGCCCGCGATGTCGAGCCGGCCGAGGCGCTGCGCTTCCTTGAGCCGAAGCTGCGCGATCTCTTGCCCGATCCCGCCATCCTCACGGACATGCAAGCCGCCGCCGCGCGGCTGGCACGGGCCGGTGCCGCCCGCGAGCAGGTCGCGATCTTCGGCGACTATGACGTCGACGGCGCCTGCTCCTCCGCCCTGCTCGCCGGCTTCCTGGAGCAGGCCGGCGCCCGCCCGCGCATCCATATCCCCGACCGGCTGATCGAGGGCTACGGCCCCAACAGCGAGGCCATCCGCATGCTGGCGGGCGAGGGCGCGACGCTGCTCGTCACCGTCGATTGCGGCACCACCAGCGACGAGCCGCTGGCCGAGGCCCGCCGGCTCGGGCTCGATGTCGTCGTGCTCGACCATCACCAGGCGCCGGAGCGGCTGCCGGCCGTCGAGGCGCTGGTCAATCCCAATCGTCAGGACGATCTCTCCGGCCTGGGGCATCTCTGCGCCGCCGGCGTCGTCTTCCTCGCCCTCGTCGCGACCAGCCGGGAACTGCGCCGGCAGGGCGTCTGGGCCGAGCGTGGTGGCGAGCCCGATCTGCTCGCGATGCTCGATCTCGTCGCGCTGGCGACGGTCGCCGATGTCGTGCCGCTGCGTGGGCTGAACCGCGCCTTCGTCCGGCAGGGCATCGCCATGATGCGCGCGCGCATCCGGCCGGGCCTGACCGCGCTGATGGATGTCGCTGGCCTCGACGGGCCGGTCCAGCCCTGGCATCTCGGCTTCCTGCTCGGCCCGCGCATCAATGCCGGCGGGCGTATTGGCGATGCCGCTCTCGGCGCCCGCCTCCTGCTCACCACCGACGAGGTCGAGGCGCGTGCCATCGCCGCCGAGCTCAACCGCCTCAACCAGGAGCGGCAGGAGATCGAGCGCCTCGCCGTGCTGGAGGCCGTCTCGCAGGCGGAGCATGAGCTCGCCGACGCGAGTGAGAGCCTGCCGGTCCTGCTCGCAGGCAGCGCCGACTGGCACCCCGGCATCGTCGGGCTGGTGGCGGCACGATTGAAGGAGCGCTTCCGTCGCCCGGCTTTCGCTCTGGCGCTGAACGGGGAGGGCGGCGCCACCGGCTCGGGCCGCTCGGTCGCGGGCGTCGATCTCGGCCGGGCCGTGCGCGCGGCGGTCGAGGCCGGCATGGCGGTGAAAGGCGGCGGCCACGCCATGGCGGCCGGCGTCACGCTCGGGCGCGGGCAAGCGAATGCCTTCCACGCCTTCCTGAACGAGCATCTCGCCCGCGAGGTCGCAGGCGCCAGCGAGGCCGAGGCGCTGCTGGTCGATGCCGCCTTGAGCGCGGGGGGCGCCAGCCCGCGCCTCATCGCCGAGATCGAGAAGGCCGGACCTTTCGGCTCAGGCAGCCCCGAGCCGGTCTTCGTCTTCCCCGCCCATCGCTTGACCGATGCCATCCCGATCGGCAGTGGCGGCCATATCCGTATCAAGCTGCGCAGCGGCGATGGGGCCAGCATCGGCGGCGTCGCCTTCCGCGCGGCGCAGGAACCGCTGGGGCAAGCGCTGATCGCGGCACGCGGCGAAATGGTCCATCTCGCCGCGACCTTGAGCCTCAACCGCTGGGGCGGCAACGAGACGGCGGAGCTGCGGATCCTCGACCTCGCCAGGGCCGTCTAGGCGCGTCCGCCCGGCTTGCTTTGAAAATGGGAGGTCGGCTCACGATTCTTGTGAACGGGTGCTTGCGAAGCGGCACGCCCGCCACTATACCTCGCCCCGCTTCGCAACGCGGCCCCGGCCGCGAGAGCACGCGACCTTCGTCTATCGGTTAGGACACCAGCCTTTCACGCTGGGGAGACGGGTTCGACTCCCGTAGGTCGCGCCATTTTCTGCGAAGCGATTCAGATCAGCGCCGCCATGTGCAGCAGGACGAAGCAGCCCGCTCCGCCGCCGATCAGCAGGAGCGGATTGATCGGCGTCGCCATCAGCAGCGCGGTCGAGGCCAGCGCCAGCCCGCGCCCGATCCAGCCGCTGTCGAGCGAATTGATCAGCACGTAGCTCGCCGCCAGGATCATCCCGGCCGCGACGGGCCGCAGGCCTCTTTCCAGCGCCTTGAGCAATCGCGCACCCTCGAAGCGCGACCAGATATGGGCGACACCGTAGATCAGCAGCGCGGTCGGCCCGAAGATGCCGATGGTCGCCGCCAGCGCGCCCCAGAAGCCGGCGATGCGCCAGCCGATCAGCGTCGCGAGCAGCGAGCCCGGGCCCGGCGCCAGCCGCGAGATCGCGAAGGCGTCGACGAATTGGGAGGCGGTCATCCAGCCATGCACGTCGACGATCTGGCGGTGCATGTCGGCAACGGCGCTCTGCCCGCCGCCGATCGTCACCAGCGAGAGCGGCAGGAAGACCAGCAGGATGCTGATGGCGATGGCCGGCATTGTCCGTCAGCCCTGGTGGTAGGTCACGGCGACGCTGAGCGAGCCGGCGACGAGCACCGTCCAGATCAGCGGCAATTGCAGGATGGCGACCGCGACGAAGGTGGCGGCCATGATCGCGAGCGGGAACACGCGGCGCGGCACGCGCCGCGCGGCGACGAGCCCCATCGAGAGCGACAGCCCGATCGCGGCGCAGGCGGCGCCCGCAAGCGCGACATGGGTCAGCTCGAAGCCGGCGAGCGCGGTGAAGACGGTGCTGATCAGCGTGATCACGATGGCGGCCGGCACGATGATGCCGAGCCAGGAGGCGATGGCGCCGTTGCGCCCGCCGAGCTTGTAGCCGATCCAGATCGCCATATTGGTGACGTTGACCCCCGGAAGCGCCTGCGCGATCGAGAGCCCGTTCAGGAAATCCTCCTCGCTCATCAGCTTGCGCCGCTGCACGAACTCCCGCAGCAGCCAGCCGCTCAGGCCGCCGCCGAAGCTGGTCAACCCGATGCGCGTGAAGATCAGGAAGAGCTCCACCGCGCTCGGGCGTTCGGCGGGGGCTTCGTCCCGGCCTTTTCGGAGCGCCGCGTTCCGGCTTTTGGGCTGAGGCGTTGGGGAGGAATCCGGCATCTCAACTCCGGGAGACGAGCGACTCTGGAACGTCCCACATTGCCGGCTTTGTCCCGGCTGGCCAGCACGCCCGCGCATGCTGGTCATGACCGGCACGACGAGGGGCGGGTTGCGCCTGTTTCATCAGCGCGAAGGAGGCTCGCGCCGCCGCAAGGTGCGGCTGACGGCCCGTTTCAGGCGGACGCCGGCTTTCCGGACGAGTTCGCGGTTGCGCCGCTCGCCGGTGTCGCCCGAGAGCGCCTCCGGCAAGGGCAGGGGGCGTTCAGACAGCATGGCGTGCGTGGCCTCGCTTGCTGTCGCGGCATCGGTTTCCGCGCTCTCGGGAAGGGCGAGGCCCTGCAGGCCGGGATCGACATAGGCCTTGATCGGCAGATGGTCCGAGGCGGTCCTTGCCAGCGGCGTGTCGTGGACTTCGACATCGGACAGGATTTCCGGCCGGTTGGCGATGATGCGGTCGAGCGCCAGGAGCGGCAGGCCGGAGGGAAAGCTCGGCACCGGCACCGGCAGCCTGCCGAAGGCCGGACCCAGCTCCTTGAGCGAGGAGCGCTCGCCCAGGCGCCATTCGTTGAGGTCTCCCAGCAGGAGGGTGGGGCGCTCGTCCCGGCTTTGCATGATCTCGATCAGCCGGCGCGCCTGCTGCGAGCGCGAGCGCCGGAGCAGGCCGAAATGAGCGGCGACGAGCCTGAGCGCCGCGCCGCTTTCGAGGTCGAGATCGACGACGAGCGCGCCGCGTGGCTCGAGCCCCGGCAGGCTCACCTGATGGACGTCCTGTACGATGCCACGCCGGAACAGCACGACATTGCCGCGCCAGCCATGGGCCCGGCTGGCATTGCCGAGCGGGACCGGCACCAGCCCGGTTTCCTGCTCGAGCCAGGCGAGGTCGAGCAGGCCCTCGCGCTCGCCGAAGCGCTTGTCGGCCTCCTGCAGGGCAATGACGTCGGGGCCGATCTCGGCGATGACGCGGGCGATCCGCTCCGGATCGAAGCGGCCGTCGACGCCGACGCATTTATGGACATTGTAGGACGCGACCAGCGTGCCGGAGAGCCGTTCGCCGGCGATGCCGGAAAGGGTTCCCGTCCGGTTCCTGCGCTGGCGGAGCGAGGAGATGATGCTGGCCCGCAGGCTTGGGCTCTTCTTCTGCATCGCTGCGCCAGCCTGTGTCGGCACGGAATCGAATCGGGCGGACCCGCAGTCTATACCGCCGGGGAGGCCGGGCTCGTCACCGTTTCGTCAGAGATAGGGCGAGCCGAGCCAGATCACCCGGTCCATCAGACGTACGAGATAGGGCCGCGCGCGCAGGCCGGCAAGCGTGACCTTGCCGGCCTTGGCGATCACGGCGTCGATCCGGGCCTCGATCCCGCGTGCGAAGCCGGGATCGAGAACCTCCACGTCGATCTCGAAATTCAGCCGGAGCGAGCGCGGATCGAGATTGGAGGAGCCGACATAGGCCCAAGCCCCGTCGATGGCGAAGAGCTTGGAATGGTCGAAGGGGCCGGTTGCGCGCCAGATCCGGCAGTAATTCTTGAGGATCTGGTCGAACTGCGCCGTCATTGCCCGGTCGACCAGCACGAGGTTGTTGACCGAGGGCACGACGATGTCGATGTCGACGCCGCGCCGCGCCGCCGTCACCAGGGCGCTGATCAGTTCCTGGTCGGGCAGGAAATAGGGCGACATGATCCTGACCGAGCGGCGCGCCACCGAGAGCGCACCGATCAGCAGCTTGTGATTGGTCTCGAGGAAGGAGTCGGGGCCGGAGGGCACGGCGCGCATCAGCACCGGCCGCTCGACGGGTGCCGGCGCCTGCATCGCCCAGTCCGCGCCGGTCAGCGCCTCGCCGGTGGCGAAGCGCCAATCCTCGGCCGCCACGGCGAAGAGGTCGCCCACGACCGGCCCGGTGATGCGGAAATGCGTGTCATGGGCCGAAGCCTCGCCCGCGAATTCCGTCGTGAAGCCCTGCCGGATGTTCATTCCGCCCATGAAGGCGGTCGCGCCGTCCACGACGATGATCTTCCGGTGGGTGCGCAGATTGGCATAGGGCAGCCTGAGGCCCATGATGATGTTGCCGTTGAACACGGCGACGGTGACGCCGCCGCTGCGCAGGGGGCCGACGATGCTGGGTACCGAGTAACGGGCGCCGACCGAATCGATCAGCACGCGGACGGAGACACCGCGTCTCGAGGCCGCGATCAGCGCATCGGCGATCCTCAGGCCCAGCGGGTCGCGGTCGAAGATGTAGGTCTCCAGGATCACGCTGCGCTCGGCCGCTGCGATGGCGGCGAGCATGGCGGCATAGGCCTCGTCGCCGGTCCGCAGCGTCTCGATCTGGTTGCCCTTGGTCAGCGGATGGCGCGCGACGCGGTCGCCCAATGTCTTCAGCGCCGCGAAGCGCTGGCCGAAGACCTCGCCGACCTCGTCATGGCTGATATGGAAGCGTCGGGTGGAATCCGCGGCGGCGCCGGGCCCGGGGCGTTGCGAGAGGATCGTGGCGCGGCGGATGCGGTTGACGCCGGCGACGGCATAGAGGAGCGGGCCGACGATCGGCGAGAGGATGATGACCCCGGCCCAGCCGATGGCGGCGCGCACCTCGTCCTTGGTCATCACCGCATGCGCGGCGGCCACCGCCGCCATCACCACGGAAATGACGGCGAGGATGTGCGGCCAGTAGGTCGAGAGAATCTGCCACATGAGGCGAAGCTAGAGCATGGCGAAGAAAAGTGGCACCGCGGCTTTTTTGACTGGCCAATCCGCCGTTCCGATCTGAATCGAAACTCCTGATATCGGTTTCCGAATATCCGGCCTGTTGCCGCGAAGCTGACGCAAAACGGCGCCGATCTGCTATGAGCGCGCCATGCTGAGAGAGTTCTTCGCCTATTACCGCCCGCACCGGACGCTGTTCCTGGTCGATTTCGGCTGCGCCGTGCTGTCCGGCCTGCTCGAGCTCGGCTTTCCGATGGCGATGAAGGCCTTCGTTGATCTCCTGCTGCCGCGCGGCGACTGGCCGCTGATCCTGCTCGCGGGCGTCCTGCTGCTCGCGATCTATGGGCTCAACACCGGGCTGATGGCGATCGTGACCTATTGGGGCCACCGCCTCGGCATCAATATCGAGACGGAGATGCGCCGGCGCGCCTTCGACCATCTCCAGAAGCTCTCCTTCCGCTTCTACGACGACCAGAAGACCGGCCATCTCGTCGCCCGCGTCACCAAGGATCTGGAGGAGATCGGCGAGGTCGCCCATCACGGGCCGGAGGACCTGTTCATCGCGGTGATGACCTTCGTCGGCGCCTTCCTGCTGATGCTCTCGGTCCATGTCCATCTGGCGCTGATCACGGCGCTGATCGTGCCGCTCGCCGGCTTCATCGTCGCCCGCTATGGCGGCCGCATGACCACCAACTGGCAGGCGCAATATGGCCGCGTCGGCGCCTTCAACGCCCGGCTGGAGGAGAATATCGGCGGCATGCGCGTCGTGCAGGCTTTCGCCAACGAGGCCCATGAGCGCGCGCTCTTCGCCGGCGACAACCAGCGCTATCGCTCGACCAAGCTCGAAGCCTATCGCATCATGGCGGCGAGCCAGGCGCTGAACTATCTCGGCATGCGCCTGGTCCAGCTCGCGGTCATGCTGGCCGGCACTTGGTATGTCGTGCAGGGCAGCCTCAGCATCGGCGGCTTCGTTGGCTTCCTCTTGCTGGTCGGCGTCTTCTACCGCCCGCTCGACAAGATCGCGGCGGTGATCGAGACCTATCCGAAGGGCATCGCCGGCTTCCGCCGCTACCAGGAACTGCTCGCGACCGAGCCCGATATCGCCGATGCGCCCGATGCGGTCGAGGCGCCGCCGCTCAAGGGGACCATCCGTTTCGAGGGCGTGCGCTTCGGCTATGCCAAGGACAGGCCGATCCTGTCCCATATCGACCTCGCGATCCGGGCCGGCGAGACGGTTGCCTTCGTCGGCCCCTCGGGGGCGGGCAAGACGACATTGCTCTCGCTGCTGCCGCGCTTCTACGAGGTCGATGCCGGCCGCATCACCGTCGACGGCATCGATCTCCGCGAGCTGACGCTCGCCTCGCTGCGCCGCCAGATCGGCATCGTCCAGCAGGATGTCTTCCTCTTCGCCGGCACCATCCGCGAGAACATCGCCTATGGCCGGCTCGGCGCCTCGGAAGCGGAGATCGTAGAGGCCGCCCGCCGGGCGCGGCTCGACCGGATGATCGCCGATCTTCCGGCGGGGCTGGACACTGTGATCGGCGAGCGCGGCGTCAAGCTCTCCGGCGGCCAGAAGCAGCGCCTCGCCATCGCCCGCATCTTCCTGAAGAACCCGCCGATCCTGATCCTCGACGAGGCCACCTCCGCTCTCGACACCGAGACCGAGAAGGCGATCCAGCAATCGCTGACCGAGCTGGCGCAGGGGCGCACGACGCTGGTCATCGCCCACCGCCTCGCCACCATCCGCCATGCCGACCGCATCGTGGTGGTGACGCCGGCCGGCATCGCCGAGCAGGGCCGCCACGAGGATCTCATCCGCGCCGGCGGGCCTTACCAGGCGCTGCACGAGGCGCAGACGCTGACCTGGCAGGCGGCGGGTACGGCGGCGGAGTAGCTGTTCCGACAATCATGTCATCCCGGGCGAAGCGAAGCGCAGACCCGGGATCCATGCCGGAGCGTTTCCGAGTGAGATTCAGGCATGGATCCCGGATCGCCGCGGCTTCGCCACTTGTCCGGGATGACGGCGCTGGACGAAGCCGGGAATCTTTCCGTGCCACCCGCTGTCAGCGGTCCACTGCCGAAACGGGAGACTCGACTCGCCTTCCACCGCACGACGTTCTATAAAGAACAAAGAGTGAACAATTGCTTTGTCGCCCATGCAGAACGCCATCTCGCCAGCCTTGTCCGATCTGCGCCGCAGCCTCGCCGAGGCGGCCTTGCGGTCGGGGCCGGCTGCGGCGGGCAAGGTGAGCCTCGGCGCCGCGGAGATCGATGCGGCCCTGTCCGGCGGGCTCGAACGGGCGGCTCTGCATGAAGTCTACGCCGCCGGCACCGCCGATCTCGCTGCCGCCACGGGCTTTGCGCTCGGGTTGGCTCTGCGGGCGGCGCAAGGGGAGGCGGGAGACGACGCTGCGCGGCCGATCCTCTGGGTGCGGCAGGATTTCGTCGATGCCGAGACCGGCCGTTTGCATGCGCCGGGGCTGAACGAACTCGGCCTCGATCCCGGCAGGCTTCTGCTGGTGCGGGCACGCGACGCCCTGGGCGTGTTGCGGGCCGGCGCCGAGGGAGCGCGCTGTCCGGCGCTCGGCGCCGTGCTGATCGAGCCCTGGGGCGAGCCGCGCGCCTTCGACCTGACCGCGAGCCGGCGGCTTGCGCTCGCGGCCGAGGATTCCGGCGTGGCGACCCTGCTCCTGCGCGTCGCGGCGGCGGAAGCGCCGAGCGCGGCGCGGACGCGCTGGCAGGTCGTGCCGCTGGCCTCGCGGGCGCTGGAGGCGAATGCGCCGGGCGCCCCGGCCTTCGCCTTGAGGTTGCTGCGCCATCGCGGCGGCGTGCGCGGCGATGCGGCAGAGCGTGAGTGGCGTGTGGAGTGGAACCGTGACCGATGCGCTTTCGAGAACCGAACCGTCTTTGACCGATCCGACAGGCTCATCCCCCGCAGGAACGATGTCCCGCCGCTATCTCGCCCTCTGGTTTCCCTATCTGGCGACGGACAGGCTGCGGCGGCTGGGCCGGATTCCGGCCTTCGGCGCGCCGGCTGAGAAGCCCCATGTCCTCGTCGAGATGCAGGGCAACGCTTTGCGCCTCGCCGATTGCGACCGGCGCGCCGTCCGCCTCGGCCTGACGCGGGCCATGACGCTGGCCGATGCCCGCGCCCGCATTCCCGATCTCGTCGCGCTGGAAGCCGAACCGCAGGCGGATCGGGCCTTCCTCGATGAGGTCGCCGCTTTCTGCGACCGCTTCACCCCGCTGGTCGCGCGCGACGAGCCGCACGGCCTCACGCTCGACGTCACCGGCTGCGCCCATCTCTTCGGCGGCGAGGCGGGGATGCTCGATCTCGTGCGGCAGGTGATGGATCGATCGGGCTTGAGCCTGCGAGCCGCCATCGCCGGCACGCCCGAGGCCGCACGCGCCTGTTCCCGCTTCGGACCGCGCGGCATCATCCCGCCGGGACGGGACGAAGCGGTGCTGCGCCTGCTGCCGGTCGCCGCGCTGGAGGCGGAGCCCGAGACCGTGATCGCTCTTTCCCGCGCCGGGCTGAAGACCCTGGCCGATGTCGCCGCGCGCCCCTCGGAAACCCTCTCCGCCCGCTTCGGCGAGGCGCTGGCGGTGAAGCTCCGGCGCATCCTCGGCCATGAGGATCGCCGCATCACCCCCTTGCGTCCGCCGCCGGATTGCGTGGTCGAGCGTCATTTCCCCGAACCCTTCGCCGATACGGCGAGCCTCGAGGCAGTGGTCGTCCGGTTGATCGGGGAGGCGGCGCGGGTGCTGGAGGCGCGCGGTGAAGGCGGGCGCGCCTTCGAGCTCGGCTTCTTCCGCAGCGACGGCACGGTTCGCCGCCTCGTCATCGAGACCGGCCGGCCCTCGCGCGACGCCAAGGCTTTGTTGCGGCTCTATCGCGAGCGCATCGAGACCCTGGCCGACCCGCTCGATCCCGGCTTCGGTTTCGATGCCATCAAACTCGCCGTGCCGGTCTGCGAGCCGCTCAACACGCAGCAGCACAGCCTCGACGGCCGCGCGGTGGAGGAGGAGGCGGTGGCCGATCTCGTCGACCGGCTCGTCACCCGCTTCGGTCGCGACCGGGTGCTGCGCTTCGCGGCGCAGGACACTCATCACCCCGTCCGCGCGGCAAAGGCGCTCTCGGCCGCTGCGCCCATGCCGGAAGCGGCCTGGCCCGCACCCGAGCCGCAGGAGCCCCCGGCCCGCCCGCTCCAGCTCTTCGAGCCGCCCCAACCCGTCGAGGCGATCGCGGAAGTGCCGGATGGACCGCCGATCCGTTTCCGCTGGCGGCGCCTCATCCACGACGTCGCTCGCGCCGAAGGCCCGGAGCGGATCGCGCCCGAATGGTGGCGCGACGGCTCGGACGAGCCGATGCGCGATTATTACCGCGTCGAGGATGCGCAAGGCCGCCGCTTCTGGCTCTACCGCACCGGCTTCTACGAGGCCGAGAGCGCGCCGCCGCGCTGGTTCCTGCACGGGCTCTTCGCATGAATCAGTCTGTCAGCCCTTTCGCCGAACCTGTTGCGGCGACGAATTTTTCCTTCCTGCGCGGTGCCTCGCCGGGGCCGAACATGGTGCTGACGGCGCTGCTGCTCGGATATGCCGGCATCGGCATCGCCGACCGCAACACGGTGGCGGGCGTCGTGCGCGCCTGGGCGGCGTTGAGGCAGTTGCGCGAGGATGGCTTGCCGGCGCCCGAGAAAATCCGCGAAGGCGGCAGCCCCGGCGAATATGTCTGGATCGAGAACCCGGATTTCTCCGACCTGCCCATCAAGCCCGAGGAGATGAAGGCGCTGGCGGAGCGCTTCAAGCTCGCGACCGGCACCCGTCTCGTCTTCGCCGACGGCACGCCCGACATCGTCATCTACCCGGCCAATCGCGACGGCTGGGGCCGGCTCTGCCGTTTGCTCAGCCACGGCAATCGCAAGGACGGCGTGAAGAAGGGCGAATGCCACCTCGTCCTCGACGACCTTCTGAACGATGCCCGCGACCTGCTGCTGATCCTGATGCCGGGCCGCAGGCTCGATGGGCTCCCTGAAGTGCTCGCCCGGCTCGACGAGGCCGCGCCCGGCGCGGTCTGGCTCGCTGCCAGCATGCACCGGCGCGGCGACGATCGCCGCCGCCTCGCGCGGCTCAAGGCCATCGCCGCCGCGACCCGCACCCCGCTGATCGCGAGCAATGACGCGCTCTACGATTCCATCGCGCAGCGCGATCTGCAGGACGTGCTCACCTGCATCCGCGAGGGCGTCACCATCGAGCGGGCCGGGCGGTTGCTCGAATCCAATGCCGAGCGCCATCTCAAGCTGCCGCAGGAAATGGCCCGTCTTTTCAGGGATGCGCCCGAGGCTATCGCCGAGACGCAAACCCTGTTCTCCCGCATCGAATTCGATCTCGGCCAGCTCAAATACGAATACCCCGACGAGCCGATCCCGCCCGGCTGGAAGGATCAGGACTGGCTGGTGGAACTGGTCCGCCGCTGCTGCCTGATCCGCTATCCCGACGGCGTTCCGGAGAAGGTGCAAGGGTTATTGGTCAAGGAACTCACCCTCATCGAGAAGCTCGAATATGCCCGCTATTTCCTGACCATTCGCGACATCGTCGAATTTGCCGAGAAGGAGGGCATCCTCTGCCAGGGCCGCGGATCGGCCGCCAATTCCGCCGTCTGTTACGTGCTCGGCATCACCGCGGTCGATCCGGCCGACAACGACGTGCTGTTCGAGCGCTTCATCTCCACCGAGCGTCGCGAACCGCCCGACATCGACGTCGATTTCGAGCATGAGCGGCGCGAGGAGGTGATCCAGTGGATCTATGAGAAATACGGTCGCCACCGTGCCGGCATCGCCGCGACGGTGATCCATTACCGGCCGCGCAGTGCCATTCGCGAGGCCGGCAAGGTGCTGGGCCTGACCGAGGATGTCACCGCCCGCATCGCCGATACGAACTGGGGGAGCTGGGGCAGCGAGATCGGCGACGCCCGCGTCCGCCAGGCCGGGCTCGACCCGACCAATCCGACGATCCGCCGAGCGGTCGATTTCGCCACCCGGCTCTTGGGCTATCCGCGCCATCTCTCGCAGCATGTCGGCGGCTTCGTGCTGTCGCGCGGACGCCTCGACGAGACCGTGCCGATCGGCAATGCCGCGATGGCGGACCGCACCTTCATCGAATGGGACCGCGACGACATCGACGCGTTGCAGTTGATGAAGGTCGATGTGCTGGCGCTGGGCATGCTGACCTGCATCCGCAAGGCGTTCGATCTGATCGCAGCCAATGGCGGAAAATCCTATCAGCTCGCCGATTTCACCGACGGCGACAAAGCAACCTACGACATGCTCTGCGAGGGCAAGTCGCTGGGCGTCTTCCAGGTCGAAAGCCGCGCGCAGATGAACATGCTGCCGCGGCTCAAGCCGCGGAAATTCTACGATCTCGTCATCCAGGTCGCGATCGTCCGGCCCGGCCCGATCCAGGGCAATATGGTGCACCCTTATCTGAAGCGGCGGGCGGGGATCGAGGAGGTGACCTATCCCTCGCCGGCGCCGGAGCATGGAGACGAAAATGAGCTCTATGAGGTTCTGAAGAAGACCTTCGGCGTTCCGCTCTTCCAAGAGCAGGCGATGCGCCTCGCCATGGTCGCTGCCAAGTTCTCCGACATCGAAGCCAACGGCCTGCGCAAGGCGATGGCCACCTTCCGCAATGCCGGCACCATCGGCAATTACGAGACGATGATGGTCGAGCGCATGGTCGCGCGCGGCTATGAGCGCGATTTCGCCCAGCGCTGTTTCGAGCAGATCAAGGGCTTCGGCAGCTACGGTTTTCCGGAGAGCCATGCCGCCTCCTTCGCCAAGCTGGTCTACATCTCCTCCTTCCTGAAGCGGTGGTATCCGGCCGCTTTCGCTGCCGCGCTGCTGAATTCCCAGCCGATGGGCTTCTATGCGCCGGCCCAGATCGTGCGGGAGGCGGAGGAGAACGGCGGCGTCGAACCACGGCCGGCCGATGTCAATTCCAGCTTTTTGGACAACAGCTTGGAAGCCGTTTCGGAATCGAGCTCTTACCATGACCGGCTGGGTCAGGAGAGCAAAAGGGGCCCCTTCGCCCTGCGTCTGGGCTTCCGTCAGATCGACGGCTTCAAGGATGAATGGGGCAAGGCCATTGCGGAGGCGCGGGAAGCGGGCGGCCCCTACCGCGACGTCGAGGAGTTGATGCGCCGGGCCAGCCTTCCTGCCCGCGCCATGCGCCTGCTCGCCGATGCCGATGCCTTTCGCTCGCTCGGCCTCGACCGGCGCGAGGCGCTCTGGGCCGTGCGTCGCCTGCCGGATGATGCGGCGCTGCCGCTCTTCCAGGCCGCGCAAGCCCGCGAACTGGGACAGGAGCGGGCGATGGCGCTGCCGAGCATGCCGCTTGCCGAGCATATCGTCGCCGACTACCAGACCGTCCGGCTCTCGCTGAAGGGCCATCCGATGCAGTTGTTGCGCCCGCGCTTCCAACGCGAGGGCATCCTGAGCTGCGCGCAGACCGAGGGGAAGCCGGACGCCGCCTTCGCCCGCACGGCCGGAATCGTGCTGGTCCGCCAGCGCCCCGGCAACGGCAACGCCATCTTCGTCACGCTGGAGGACGAGACCGGCATCACCAATGTCGTGATCTGGGCGCGATTGTTCGAGCGCTTCCGCCGCGAGGTGATGGGCGCGCGTTTGATGCTGGTCGAGGGCCGGGTGCAGAAGAGCGTCGAGGGCGTCACCCATCTCATGGCCCAGCGCATCGCCGATCGTTCGATCGATCTCCTGTCGCTCTCGGACACGCATCGCGCCGAGGTTCCGATGCCGATCGACGAATTGAAGAACCCGCCGCTCCCGCGCCATCGCCACCCGCGCAATGTCCGCATCCTGCCGAAATCGCGGGATTTCCACTGAGAGGCAGGCGGTTCAGCCTCCGCGCGGGTCATCCCGGGCGAGCGCAGCGAGACCCGGGATCCACGCCGGAACCTCTATCGGAACCGCTCCGGCATGGATCCCGGATCGGCGCGACGTCGTCGCCCGTCCGGGATGACGGCGAGGAGGCGGCGGCGGCAGAGCCTCCCTCCGATAATGCCCAGCAATGTCCGCTAAAACAAACTTCTCCAATGGAAGTGAAATAAGAAAAAACACGCTACCTGCCGTAAATTGAACCTTTGGGCTCATGGGTATAAATCCAGCGTTCGATTTACCGAACAGATGGCCAGAACGATGGCGGCAAGCCCCGGCCCGGACGAAACCTCGACAAACCCGCAGTCACCTAGGGTGCTGGCGGCCCGCGCGGCCGCGCTCGATGCGGCGTTCGGCATGGCGGACGTTCCCGAGCGCCTCTCCGGCATCGTCGCGCAAGCCGCCGGCCCCGTCGTCTTCACCACCTCCTTCGGCCTCGAAGATCAGGTGCTGACCCATTTCATCGCGACCGCGAAGCTCCCCGTCACCTTCGCCACGCTCGATACCGGCCGGCTCTTTCCGGAGGTCTACGCCCTCTGGCAGGAGACGGAGGAGCGCTATGGCATCCTGATCCGCCCCTATTATCCGCGCCATGACGCGGTCGAGCTCTATGTTCGCCAGAACGGCATCAACGGCTTCTACGGCTCGCGCGATGCCCGCAAATCCTGCTGCGACATCCGCAAGGTGGAGCCGCTCGGCCGGGCTCTGGCCGGGGCCGATATCTGGCTGACCGGCCTGCGCGCCGATCAGTCAGCCGCGCGCGGCGGCGTCAAGCTGGCCGAGGCCGATGCGGCGCGCGGCCTCGTCAAGGCGAGCCCGCTGATCGACTGGTCGCGTGAACGCACGCTCGCCTTCGCCGAGGCGAACGACGTGCCGATCAACCCGCTGCACGCACAGGGCTTCGTCTCGATCGGCTGCCAGCCCTGCACCCGCGCCATCCGCCCCGACGAGCCCGAGCGGGCCGGGCGCTGGTGGTGGGAGGACGATGCCGCCAAGGAATGCGGCCTGCATGTCGGGTCGGACGGAAAGCTGGCGCGTGCCAAAACCGCGCCGGCAGAGGCTCACGCATGATCCAGCTCAGCCATCTCCAGAAGCTCGAGGCGGAAGCCATCTTCATCATCCGCGAGGTGGTGGCGACATCGGACAAGCCGGTGCTGCTCTATTCGATCGGCAAGGATTCCGCCGTCCTGCTGCATCTGGCGATGAAGGCGTTCTACCCGGCCAAGCCGCCGTTCCCGCTGCTCCATGTCGATACGACCTGGAAGTTCCGCGACATGATCGCCTTCCGCGACGAGACGGCGGCGCGGCTGGGGCTCGATCTCATCGTCCACATCAACCAGGAGGGCGTGAGGGCCGGAATCAGCCCCTTCGCCTCGGGCTCGCGCGTCCATACTGACGTGATGAAGACGCAAGGGTTGAAGCAGGCGCTCGACCTCTACAAGTTCGATGCTGCCTTCGGCGGCGCGCGCCGCGACGAGGAGAAGAGCCGGGCCAAGGAACGCGTCTTCTCGCTGCGCTCGCCTGAGCATCGTTGGGACCCGAAGAACCAGCGCCCCGAGCCCTGGCAGCTCTTCAACACGCGCAAGCATCGCGGCGAGAGCTTTCGCGTGTTCCCGCTCTCGAACTGGACCGAGCGCGACGTCTGGGACTACATCGCGCTCGAGAACATCCCGGTCGTGCCGCTCTATTTTGCCGCGCCGCGCCCGGTCGTCCGGCGCGACGGCGCCTGGATCATGCGCGACGACGAGCGCATGGAGCTTCTCCCCGGCGAGGTCGTCGAGACCCGCATGGTCCGCTTCCGCACGCTCGGCTGCTACCCGCTGACCGGCGCCGTCGAGAGCGAGGCGGCCAGCCTCACCGACATCATCGCCGAGATGCGCTCGTCGCGATCCTCCGAGCGGCAGGGCCGCGTCATCGACCATGACGGCTCGGGCTCGATGGAGCAGAAGAAGCAGGAAGGCTATTTCTGATGAGCTTCGCCATCGCCAGGAATCTGGCCAAGAAGAACAAGGCACTGAGGCCGGCTCAGAACCTTCTCCCCGCCAACGATACGCCCAGCGCCTCCGAAACCGGCCAGCATTCGCTGCTGCGCTTCATCACTTGCGGCTCGGTCGATGACGGCAAGTCGACGCTGATCGGCCGTGTGCTCTACGAGGCCGGCGCGGTCTTCGACGACCAGCTCAGCGCGCTCGACAGCGATTCCCGCAAATTCGGCACGCAAGGCGCGGCGCCCGATTTCGCGCTTCTCGTCGATGGGCTTTCGGCCGAGCGCGAGCAGGGCATCACCATCGATGTCGCCTATCGCTATTTCGCGACCGACAGGCGCAGCTTCATCGTCGCCGACACGCCCGGCCACGAGCAATACACCCGCAACATGGCGACCGGCGCCTCCACTGCCGACCTCGCCATCATCCTGATCGACGCGCGCAAGGGCCTGCTGCCGCAGACCCGCCGCCATTCCTTCATCGTCTCGTTGGTCGGCGTGCGCCATGTCGTGGTCGCGATCAACAAGATGGACCTCGTCGGCTATGACGAGGCGGTCTTCGAGCAGATCGCCGCCGATTACCGCGCGGCGGTGCAAAACCTCGGCTTCGCCTCGATCCGCTTCATCCCGGTCTCGGCGCGCGACGGCGAGAACGTCATGCGGCCCTCCGCCCTGATGCCCTGGTATGACGGTCCGGCGCTGCTGCCCTATCTCGAAAGCGTCGCGATCGCGCCCTCAGCGCCGCGCGACGAGGGCTTCGTGCTGCCGGTGCAATGGGTCAACCGCCCGGATCTCGACTTCCGCGGCTATGCCGGCACGCCCGTCGCCGGCCGAGCCCGCGTCGGCGATCCCATCGTGGCGCTGCCGTCCGGCCGCACGAGCCGCATCGCGCGATTGATCGGCGCGGCCGGCGAGGCCAGCCAGATCGCCGCCGGCCAGGCCGCGACGGTGACGCTGGAAGACGACATCGACATTTCGCGCGGCGACGTGATCGCTGCCGCGGGTTCGACGCTGCCGGTGAGCCGCGGGCTGAAGGCGCGTTTGCTCTGGACCGGCGAGCGCGCCATGCTCGAAGGCGGGCAGTTCCTCGTGAAGCTCGCGACGCAGAGCGCCAATGCCACGGTCGAGGCGCTGCATCACAGCATCGACATCGAGGGCTTCCAGCCCCTGCCGGCGCAGAGCCTGCGCATGAACGGCATCGGCCTCGTCACGCTCCGGCTCGACCGGCCGCTGGTCTCGCTGCCCTATGCGCGCAGCCATGAGCTCGGCGGCTTCATCCTGATCGACCGCATCAGCAACGAGACGGTCGCCTTCGGCTTCGTCGAGCCGGGCGAGGGCGAGGCCCGGCAGGCGGTGGGCGAGGGCGGGGCGCTGGCACGGGCGCAGCGCGGCGTCCTTCGCATCGTCGGCCGGAAGGGCACGCCCGACCGCAGGGCCTGGCTCGCGGCGGTGAGCTGGCGCGTTCTCAGCACGGCGGGGTTGTTCGTCGCGGCCTTTGCGCTGACGGCGAATGTGCCTGCTTCCCTGGCGCTCGCCTTCGGCGACATCCTGCTGCGACCGGGCCTGCGGGCGCTGCATATGCGGCTCTGGCGGAAGGTGCCGACCGGGACCTTGCAGGACGGGGCAGGGATCTGAGGAGCGGCGCCAGCGGCTTCTGCCGTCGGCGTCGAGAGTGTTGCGGTTGCCACGGTGCGAGGCGGCATCCGGTTGGCGGAAGTCAGGCCGCCTTGGCGTAGGTCGTTTCGGTGGTGCCCTGCGCTGAGAGCTGCGACGCGCTGCCATAGGCTTGCGAGGCGTTCTGGAAGGCTTCCGGCGGCCGCCGGTGATGATGCCGCTCGCCGGATTGTTGCAGCGAGGACTGGAAGGCCTTCACCTCGTCCTGCGAGACGGAGCCGTCGCCATTCTTGTCCAGCGAGCTGAAGAGCCGGTTCAACTGGTCGCTGTTCAGCCGGCTGTCCTTGAAAGCCGCGCTGAACTCGTCCTTGCTGATCCCGCCATTGACGTCGCTGTCGATCGCGTCGAAGGCCGACTTGCTGTCTTTATCGCTGTCGCTGTCGGAGGCAGCTTGGGCGTTC
Source organism: Allobosea sp. UNC402CLCol (assembly GCF_000745475.1). Taxonomy (GTDB): domain Bacteria; phylum Pseudomonadota; class Alphaproteobacteria; order Rhizobiales; family Beijerinckiaceae; genus Allobosea; species Allobosea spartocytisi. The sequence continues at coordinate 458,373 of NZ_KN050692.1, read as the reverse complement.
TGCGTTCCGCCCGCCTGGAGTGAGAACAGGAAGGACTGCAGCAGGCTGTCGGCCTTCTTGGCCTTGTCCTTGAACGCATCCGACTCGGCCTTGGTGATCGAGCCGTCGCCGTCCGTGTCGATCTTCTTGAAGAGCTCTTCGCTCTTGGCGCTGTCGGCACCCTTGGGGGCGGCACTCTCGAACTCGTCGAGGCTGATGCCGCCGTCGCTGTTACTGTCGATCTGGTCGAAGCTGGGAGGTTTGTGGTGGGGGCGGAAGCCGCCGCCCACCCCGCTGATACTGGACATGGAGATACTCCGGGACACGTCGCGATCTTGCGACGCGTCCCGGATTCTGCGCTCGGAATCTTGGTGAATGCCTAATGAATGACGTTGCGTGAGTTGTCTTCTCGGCCGTGGAATCGCGGCGGTTTGACGCAGGCTGTCTTCAGCCGTCCACCACCGCCGTCGCCTCGATCTCCAGCAGCGCCTCCGGCTCGACCAGCGCGGTGACCGCGACCACCGCCATGGCCGGGAAGTGCCGGCCGAAGACCTCGCGATAGACCGGCCCCATTTCCTTGAGGCTGGCGCGATAGGTCGCGATATCCGTGACGTACCAGGTCAGCCGCACGATATCCTCGACGCGCCCGCCGCCGGCCTCGACCACCGCCCTGATATTGAGGAAGGTCTGGCGCAACTGGCCGACGAAGCCCTTGGCGAAGACGCCCTGCGCGTCCCAGCCGACAAGGCCGCCGGTGACCAGCACGCGGCCTTCCGCCACCATACCGTTGGCATAGCCGCGCGGCTGCGGCCAGCCCTCGGGCAGGATGGCGCGGGATTGCGAATGGTCGGACATGGCGTATCGCCTCGATTTCGGCCGTTCAGGCTCTGTTGGAAGAAAGGTCAGCTCTCGCCTTGCGCGATCTGGCGGAGCGCGAAGCGTTGCAGCTTGCCGGTCGCCGTCTTCGGCAGGGCTTCGACGAAGGCGATGGCGCGCGGATATTTGTACGGCGCGATACCGGCCTTCACATGCTCCTGCAAGGCCTTGACCAGGGCGGCATCGCCGATGACGCCCTCGCGCAGCACGACATAGGCCTTCACGATCTGCCCGCGCTCGGGGCAGGGCGCGCCGACCACGCCGCATTCGGCCACGGCCTCGTGCGTCAGCAGGGCGGCCTCGACCTCGGGCCCGGCGATGTTGTAGCCGGCCGAGATGATCATGTCGTCGGAGCGGGCCTGGTACCAGAAATAGCCGTCCGCATCGCGCAGATAGGTGTCGCCGGTGATGTTCCAGCCGCTCAGCACGTATTTCGCCTGCCGCGGGTCGGCGAGATAGCGGCAGCCGGTCGGGCCGCGCACCGCGAGCCGTCCCGGCGTGCCGTCCGGCACGTCGCGCCCTTCCTCGTCGACGATCTTGGCCTCGTAGCCCGGCACCGGAATTCCGGTCGAGCCCGGCCTGATCCTGTCGCGTGGCGCGCCGATGAAGATGTGCAGCATCTCGGTCGCGCCGATGCCGTCCATCAGCGGGATGCCGGTGCGCGCCTGCCAGGCGTCGAAGGTCGCCTTGGGCAGGGCCTCGCCGGCCGAGACGCAAATCCTGAGCGAAGAGATGTCGCGCCCGTCGAGCTTGTCGAGAATGGCGCGGTAGGCGGTCGGCGCGGTGAAGACGACGCTGACCTTGTAGCGCTCGATCGCGTCGATCAGATCGGCGGGGCCCGCCTTCTCGGGCAGCACCATCGCCGCGCCGATCCGCATCGGGAACAGCACGAGCCCGCCGAGCCCGAAGGTGAAGGCGAGCGGCGGCGAGCCGGTGAAGCGGTCATCGGCCGAAGCCTTCAGCACGCGGGTGCCGTAGCAGTCGCAGATCGCCAGCATGTCCTGGTGGAAATGCATCGTGCCCTTGGGCTCGCCGGTCGTGCCGGAGGTGAAGGCGATCAGGCAGACATCGTCGCGCGCGGTATCGACGGCTTCGAAATGCTCGTAGCCCGGCTGCGCCATCAGCGCCTCCAGCTCGCTCTCCGCGCCGCCGAAGGCGACGATGCGGGCAAGCTCTGGTACTTGCGCTCCGGCGGCTTCGAGATCGGCGGTAAGCCGATGGTCGCAGAGCGCCAGCGCGATCTTCGCCTTGCGCAGGGGATAGACGAGCTCGCCCACCCGCAGCATCGGCATGGTCGCGACCGCGACGCCGCCGGCCTTGATGACGGCGAGATAGGCCGCGACCATCATCGGCGTGTTGCCGGCGCGCAGCAGCACGCGGTTGCCGCTGATCATTCCGAGATCACGGCTCAGCACATTGGCGATGCGGTTCACCTTGTCGGCGAGATCGGCATAGCTCCACTCGAGACCGGCCGCGACAACGGCGGTGCGTCGGCCGCGTCCCTCGGTGATGTGCCGGTCGAGCAGTTCGGCGACGCAGTTCAGCCTTTCGGGATAGGCCAACCCTGCCTCTGCAAATGTGAGATCGGGCCAGCTTTCGCGCGGCGGCAGGTTGTCCCGCGCAAAGCTGTCCTTATGTCCTGATCTCGCGAATCCGGTTGCTGTCATTGCGTTCCCCTGCCTTTTCGGCATGTAATTTCAGCAGGTCGCGCGCGATCACGACCTTCTGGACCTCGCTGGCGCCCTCGTAGATGCGCAGCGCTCTGATCTCCCGGTACAATTCCTCCACCTTGACGCCCTTGGTGACGCCGAGGCCGCCATGGATCTGGACGGCCCGGTCGATCACCCTCTGGGCGTTCTCCGTCGCGACGAGTTTGGCCAGTGCCGCCTCGCGGGTGACGCGGGCGGCGCCGCGATCCTTGGTCCAGGCGGCGCGGTAGACGAGGAGGGCTGCGGCATCGACCTCAGCCGCGCTGTCGGCGATGGCCGCCTGCGAGAGCTGGAGGTCGCCGAGCGTGGCGCCGAAGAGCTTGCGGCCATTGGCGTGCGAAATCGTCTCGTGCAGCGCCCGTCGGGCGAAGCCGAGCGCGGCGGCGCCGACCGTTGAGCGGAAGATGTCGAGCGTTGCCATCGCGACCTTGAAGCCCTCGCCCGGCCCGCCGATGCGGTTTTCGAGCGGCACGCGGCAGCCCTCGAAGCGCAGGGTCGCCAGCGGATGCGGCGCGATCACCTCGATGCGCTCGACGATGCTCAAGCCGGGCGTATCGGCCTCGACCAGGAAGGCGGAGAGCCCGCGCGCGCCCGGCGCCTCGCCAGTGCGGGCGAAGACGATGTAATGGTCGGCGATGCCGCCATTGGAGATCCAGCTCTTCTCGCCGTCGATGCGGACATGGCTGTTGCCGTCCGGCGTCGCGGTCGTCGCCATGGCGGCGACGTCCGAGCCCGCTTCCTTCTCTGAAAGCGCAAAGGCGGCGATGCGCTTTCCCGCCGCGACATCAGGCAGGATGCGCTGCTTCATCGCCTCCGAGCCTGCGATGCTGATCGAGCCGGTGCCGAGCCCCTGCATGGCGAAGGAAAAATCGGCGAGTCCGTCATGCGCCGCCAGGATCTCGCGGGCGAGGCAGAGCGTGCGGACATCGAGCTTGTCGGAAAGCCCGCCATAGGCCGCCGGCACGGCAGCCTTCAGGAAGCCAGCCGCACCCAAGGCCGCGACGCGCGCCCGGCAGGCCTCGTCGACATCGTCATGCGGCAAATCGGCGAGATAGGAATCGGCCCAGCCGGAGAGCTCCGTGGCGAAGGCGCGGTGGCGATCCTCGAAGAACGGCCAGTCCAGCGTGTCGCCGAGGATATCGAGGCCGAGGCGAGGGGAGCCGCTCATCTCAGTTGCCCTCGAAGACCGGCTTCTGCTTCGCGGCGAAGGCATGATAGGCGCGGGCGAAATCCTCGGTCTGCATGCACAAGGCCTGCGCCACGGCCTCGGCCTCGATCGCGCTCTCGACCGACATCGCCCATTCCATCTCGAGCATGCGCTTGGTCATGGCGTTGGCGAAGGTGGGGCCATCCGCCAGTTCGGCCGCGAGGGCTTGCGCTTCCGGCAGCACGGCCTCGGATGCGCAGAGCCGGTTGAGGAAGCCCCAGCGCTCGGCTTCCTCGCCCCTGAGCACGCGGCCGGTATAGAGCAGCTCGGCGGCGCGGCCCTGGCCGATGATGCGCGGCAGCATCGCACAGGCGCCCATGTCGCAGCCGGCCAGGCCGACGCGGTTGAACAGGAAGGCGATCTTGCTGCCGGCCGTGCCGAGGCGCAGGTCGGAGGCCATGGCGACGATGGCTCCGGCTCCGGCGCAGACGCCGTCGATCGCGGCGATGATCGGCTGTGGGCAGGCGCGCATCGCCTTGACCAGCTCGCCGGTCATCCGGGTGAATTTCAGCAGCTCCTTGGTTTCCATCGCAACCAGCGGGCCGATGATCTCGAAGACGTCCCCGCCGGACGAGAAATTGCCGCCGGCGCCAGTGACGACGATCGCCTTGACCTCTTCCTCCTTCTGCGCGGCGAGGAAGAAATCCGTGAGTTCGCGGTAGCTTGCGAAGGTCAGCGGATTCTTTTTCTCAGGCCGGTTCAGTGTCACCGTCGCGACCTTGCCGGAGACCGAGAGAGCGAAATGCTGCGGCGTGAAGCCCGCCAGCGGCAGGATCGTGGCGTTGGCGGCGATCATCAGGCGTTTCCCTTCGCGGCCTCGTCGGCGGCATCCTTCGCGCGGTCGGCGATGGCACGATGCAGCGAGGTCTTGGTTTCTCCGAGCAACCGGAAGAGCTGCGCGAGCTCGGGCTGGTCGAGCCCGGCGAAGAGCTCGGCGATCCAGCCTTCATGGCGTTCGGCCATGGCGCGGAAGGCCTTGCGACCCTGCGCCGTCAGCGTGAGGATCTGCACGCGCCGGTCCTGCGGGGCGGAGCGCTTGTCGACGAGCCCGTCCGTCACCAGCCCGGCCACGACGGCGGTGACATTGCCGTTCGACACCATCAATCGCTGCGAGACCTCGCCCACCGTCATGCCGACGGCGGTCTTGTCGAGCTGGGCCATCAGATCGAAGCGCGGCAGCGTGGTCTTGAATTCCTCACGCAAACGGTTGCGGATCTCGGTCTCGATCAGGGTCGAGCAGGTGAGCAGGCGCAGCCAGAGCCTGAGCTCGTCCTTGTGGTCGCCGGGGCGCTCGCTGGCCTTGGTCTCGCGGTCGAGCATCGGGGCGGAGGAGGGTGTCTCCATCTCAGAACTCCCCACCATTGATCATGAGCGACTGGCCGGTGACGGCATCGCTGCCGGGCCCGCAGAGATAGAGCACGGCGGCCGCGACCTCTTCGGGCGCGATGAGCCGGCCTTGCGGATTGTCCCTGACCATCTCGGCCAATGCCTGCTCACGGCTCTTGCCGGTCTTCGCCGCGATGGTGTCGAGCCCGCTCGCGACCATGTCGGTGTCGGCGTAACCGGGGCAGACGGCGTTGACGGTGACGCCGGAGCGGGCCGTCTCCAGCGCCAGCGACTTCACCAGCCCGACCACGGCATGCTTCGCCGCCACATAGGCGCTGACATAAGGATAGCCGCGATGCCCGGCGGTCGAGGCGATGGCGATCAGCCGGCCGCGGCGCTGTTCCAGCATCGCCGGCAGCACGGCGTGGAACAGATTGACGGTGCCGATCAGGTTGATCTCGACCATCCGGCGGAAACGTTCGCTGTCGCTGCGCATGAACGGGCCGGTCTCGACCGCGCCGGCATTGGCGATGGCGATGTCGAAGCCATGTCCGCCGGAGAGATGATCGAGCGCGGACGAGACGGCACTCTCGTCGCGCACGTCGCAAGGAGCGAAATCGGCGGCGACTCCCGCAGCCACGGCGTCGCGCAGAGAGGTTTCATCGCGCCCGAGGATGCTGACCCGCGCTCCGGCCTGCGTCAGTGCCGCGGCGATGGCCCGGCCGATGCCGCGTCCGCCTCCCGTCACCAGCGCGTGCCGTTCCCGCAGAGTCATGATTGCTCGACCTCCTCCGCAGAACATATTTTAAGTCTCAATCAATTTGCAAGCGGCTCGTCGGGCGCCGGCGGACACGCCGGCGCCGTTCTGGGGGCGTCGGGGCTGGTCTGCAGGGCGTGAAGCCCTCATCCTGAGGAGCTGCCCCGTCGGTAATGGCGTCTCGAAGGGTGCTTCCTGAGGCACTTGCAGGTCTCTTGACCGTCCTTCGAGACGCCGCTGCGCGGCTCCTCAGGATAGGGGCTGCGGGGGTTCGATGGAGTTTCAGCTCCGTTGTTGAGTGTCCGATTTGAAGGTTGCAAAAGTCTCTTGAGCTCAAAAATACTTTAGGTTTAAAATAATATTCTCAGCCGGATCGGCTGGTGCTCTGGAGGAGGCGTCGATGCGCATTGCGGTCGTGGGCGGCGGGCCGGCAGGGCTCTATTTCGCGCTGCTGATGAAACGTGACTGGCCGGAGATTGCGGTCGATGTCTTCGAGCGCAACCAGGCCGACGACACCTTCGGCTTCGGCGTCGTGTTCTCCGATCAGACGCTCGACACGTTCAAGGCGGCGGATGCCGAGAGCTATGCCGCGATCCGCGACAACTTCGCCTATTGGGACGACATCGAGATCCACTTCAAGGACACGGTCCACCGCGTTCCCGGCAACGGCTTCTGCGGCTGCTCGCGTCGCTCGCTGCTGATGCTGGTGCAGGCGAGGGCACGCGCTCTCGGCGTCGACCTGCATTTCGGCGACGAGATTGCCGATATCGAGGCTCTGAAGCGCGATTACGACCTCGTTGTCGCTGCCGACGGCATCAACAGCCGCATCCGCGAGAACTGGCGCGACCGCTTCCAGCCGCAGACCGACCTGCGGCCGAACAAGTTCACCTGGATGGGCTCGACCCGCCCCTTCGACGCCTTCACCTTCTTCTTCAAGCAGACCGAGCACGGGCTCTTCATCGCCCATTGCTACCAGTACGAGGCCGGGCGCTCGACCTGGGTGCTGGAAACCGACCCCGAGACCTTCGAGAAGGCCGGGCTCGGCAAACTCGACGAGGCGCAGTCGGCCGCCTTCCTCGAAGGCGTCTTCGCGGAGGAGCTCGAAGGCCACAAGCTCATCACCAACCGCTCGCTCTGGCGCAATTTCCCGATGATCCGCTGCCGCCACTGGGTGAGCGAGAATGTCGTGCTGATCGGCGACGCCAAGGCGACGGCGCATTTCTCGATCGGCTCCGGCACCAAGCTCGCGATGGAGGACGCGATCGCGCTTCACAGGGCGATGGGGCAGGCGAAGCTCGATGTCGCGGCGGGCCTGAGGCTGTTCGAGACGCAGCGCCGCGAGGAGGTCGAGAAGACCCAGCATGCCGCGGATGTCTCGCTGGTCTGGTTCGAGGAATTGAAGCGCTTCTGGGATTTCGAGCCGCTGCGCTTCGCATTCGGCCTGATGACCCGCTCCAAGGCGATCACCTACGACAACCTCGCCCTGCGTGCGCCGGAGATGGTCGCAGCCGTCGACAAGCTCGTCGCGGATGGGCTCGGAGACCTCGCCAAGCGCCGCAAGGACGGCTCGCCGGTCCCGCCGGCCTTCCAGCCTTTCAGGCTGCGCGAGATGCAGGTCGAGAACCGCATGACGCTCTCGCCGATGTGCCAGTATTCCGCCGAGGACGGCCTGCCGGGCGACTGGCACCTGATGCATTACGGCTCGCGCGCCATCGGCGGCCCGGGCCTGATCTTCACCGAGATGACTTGCATCGCGCCCGATGCCCGGATCACCCCCGGCTGCACCGGCCTGTGGAACGACGAGCAGGAAGCCGCCTGGAAGCGCATCGTCGATTTCGTGCACGGCCACTCGGCCGCGAAGATCTGCCTCCAGCTCGGCCATGCCGGCCGCAAGGGCGCGACCAAGCTGATGTGGGAGGGCATGGACCGCCCGCTGCCGGAAGGCGCCTGGCCGATCATCTCCGCATCGCCGCTGCCCTATTACCCGGAAAGCCAGGTGCCGCGCGAGATGACCCGCGCCGACATGGACCGGGTCAAGGCGGAATTCGTCGCGGCCGCCGAACGGGGGATGCGCGCCGGTTTCGACATGCTGGAGCTGCACTGCGCCCATGGCTATCTGCTGGCGAGCTTCCTCTCGCCGCTGACCAACAAGCGCACGGACGACTATGGCGGCTCGGTCGAGAACCGCCTGCGCTTCCCGCTGGAGGTCTTCCGGGCGCTGCGCGAGGCCTGGCCGCGCGAGAAGCCGATATCGGTGCGCGTCTCAGCGACGGACTGGGCCGAAGGCGGGCTCTCGGCGGCGGATTCCGTGGCGATCGCCGAGGCTTTCGCCGCCGAGGGCTGCGATCTCGTCGACGTCTCGACCGGCCAGACCACGCGGGAATCACGCCCCATCTACGGCCGCATGTTCCAGACGCCGTTCTCGGACCGCATCCGCAACGAGGCTGATGTCGCGACCATGTGCGTTGGCAACATCACGACAGTCGATCAGGTCAACACCATCGTCGCCGCCGGCCGCGCCGATCTCGTCGCGCTCGGGCGCCCGCACCTCGCCGACCCGTCCTTCGTGCTGCGCGCGGCCGCCTGGTACGGGGTCGATGTCGCCCAGCCGGTGCCGTATCAGCCCGGCAAGGACCAGCTCATGCGCAACACCCCGCGCGAGCGCGAGGAGCTGGAAGCGCTGAAGCTCAAGGCCAAGCCGACGCGCCACGCCGCCCAGGCATGAGGCCTCGGCTCGTTGGCGGCGCTCGTTACTTGCCGCCCTGCGAACGCCCCGAAGGCGAGACGTCGGGGATGGTCGGCGCGGTCGTCGGGCGTTCCCCGAAAGGATTGGCCGAGGGCGGGTTACGCCGCAGGCGGAAGGCGAGATAGACGCCGGTCGCGGCCGAGAGCAGGCCGAGATAGATCAGCATCCCCTGCGGCCCGATGACCTGCATGAAGGCGGTCGAGACCAGCGGGCCGATGGCCGAGCCCGTCGCCCAGAGGAAGAGGAGCTGCGCCGAGAGGCCGAGCGCCCGCTCGCGGCCGAGCCGGAAATAGGCATGGGCGACGGCAACGGTATAGATCGGCATGCTGCCGGCGCCGATCAGCGCGAACAGCCCGAACAGCCAGAACCGGCTATGGGGCAGGGCGAACCAGAGCACGACGCCCAGCGCCAGCGTGCAGAGCACCACCGAGGCGGTGGCGCTCAGCATGATCTTGCGGCTCTCGACCCGGTCCGCCAGCAGGCCGAGCGGCCATTGCAGCACCAGCGCGCCGATCTGGATGCCGGCGGTCAGCAGGATCGCCCATTTCTGGTCGAGGCCGATCAGGATGCCATAGGCCGGCGCGACGTTGGAGAGCGCCCCGCCCATCAGCCCGACATAGAGGCAGCCGATGACGGCGGCCGGGGCATACTGCCAGATCGTGTTCAGCCTGACCGAGATCACGGCGCCCGATTCCGGGCCCCTGGCTTTCGTCATGCCGACCGGGATCAGCGCCAGCGAGAACGCAGCGCTGGCGAACAGGAAGATCTCGCTCGACTGCATCGCGACATAGCCGACGCCGATCTGCGAGCCGATCAGGGCAAGCCGGTTGATGATCTGATACAGGCCGAAGATGCGCCCGCGCTGGCCCGCCTTCGCCTGGCCGCTGATCCAGCTCTCGATGCAGATGGCATGGCCCGCGCCGGCGAAGCCCATGCCCAGCCGCGACAGGCCCCAGATGTCGATCGGCGTCTGCCCGAAGCTCAGCGTCAGCACTGCCTGCAACGCCGCGAAGACGGCAAAGGCGCGGATATGCCCCACGCGCCGGATGAAGGCGGGAATGATGAAGCAGCCGGCGAGGAAGCCGACCGAATAGGCCGAGCCGACCAGGCCGATCAGCAGCGGCGCCTTCTGGGCGAGCGCCATCTTGAGCGGGATGACCGTGTTCACGATCGTCGCGGCGATCTGCAGGATGAGTGCGCCGCTCACGATGGCGCCGAGCGCCGCGACCGAACTCGTTCTCGCCTCGGCTGGCGGCGTCACCGGAGGCGCTGCCTCCTGCGTGGCCGTCTCTGCGGGCTGCGGTCCTTGCGACATGTGCGATTCGGCCAGGCTGGGGAGAGGACCGGGTCCCTTCGCCCGGAAAGATGAACTAATCGCGGCGGGTGAGCCAGAAAAACCCTCTCTTTGCGAATGACCGCCCTGCGCCTTGCAACCCGCGCCTTGATGGTGCCGCCTTTGCGTGGCCTTCGGGGCCCGCGACACGTCGCGCCGCTTCACCACCCACCGCCTAAAAAAAGCGCGGTCGGCTTCACCGACGATTAACCAACACGGCGCTTTATCGGAGAAGAACGTAGTTTGGGTTCTCCCAGCATGGCCGGACGCATCGTCACGCGCCGCGCATCCCGTTGCCTCGGGGTGTGGCGGAACGAGCATGCGCGCCTGTCGAGGCCGGGCGTGGCGTTGGCGTATCGAGAGTGCGGGCAATGAGCTATGGCAGACATGCGCGGCGGAGCGGGGCGCCCCATCTGCGTCTTCGGCGGCGTCGCCGCCCCATCGGCCGGACCCTGTTCTGGGCGGCCGCGCTCTGCCTTGGAGCGATGACGGGCTTCCGCTTGCTCGATCATGTCGCGCCGCATGATCCCAGCGTCGATGTTGCCGCCAACGACAAGAAAGCCGCCATCTCCCAGGTGATCAGGCCACCTGCGCCGGAGCGCCTCGCCGGAACGACCACCGAGCGGGCCTATGGCGGCCTGCTCGATCCGCATTTCGCCGGCACGACCCCGACCTCGCTCGCGCAGAGCCGGCCGGTCGGCTCCGCGATGCGCCTGGCCGCGGTGCCGGAAGCGCTCGATCTGCCGGATTCGGGTTCGGTTCTGCCGCTGCCGTCGCAGGCGCCCGTGAGCCTGGCCGAAAAGGCGCCGCTGCCGGCGTCGCGCCCCTCGGAGCTGATCGCGTCCGTTCCGCCCGAGACGGCCTCGCAGGAGATCGCCGGCCTCGCTGCCGCTCCGTTCCCCGTGCCGCGTCCGGCCGAGCTGGTGCCGCCGCCTGCCGAGGCCCAGCCGCCGCGCCTGGCGCAGCAGCCGGCGACATCGGCCCGCCGCAGCCGGGTCGCTGCCGCCACGCCCGCGCCGACGCCTGAGGACAACCGCAATTTCTTCGAGAAGCTCTTCGGCGTGCAGAAGCAGCAGCCGGCGGGCACGGCGCTGGCCTATGCCGCGCCGCAGGATGACGTCGTCGACCGCGGGCGCGTCGCACGTCTCAGCCCCTCGGCCGGCACGCCGCCGCGCACCGCCGAGGCCGGCACCGCGATCTACGATATTAGCGCCAAGATGGTCTACATGCCCAATGGCGAGCGGCTCGAGGCCCATTCCGGCCTGGGCGAGATGATGGATGATCCCAGCTACGCCCATGTCCGCATGAAGGGCGTCACCCCGCCGCACACCTACACGCTGACCGAGCGCGAGGCGCTGTTCCATGGCGTGCGCGCCATCCGGCTCAATCCGGTCGGCGGCTCGGGCGCGATCCACGGCCGCGCCGGTCTCCTCGCCCACACCTATCTGCTCGGGCCGCGCGGCGACTCGAACGGCTGCATCTCGTTCAAGGACTATGAGCGCTTCCTGCAGGCCTTCCTGCGCGGCGAGGTGAGACGGATCGTGGTGGTCGCGAGCCTGTGACGGAAGCACGCCGTCATTAGGGGCATGTCACAAGCATGAGCCCGGAACGACCCGTGGTCCGGGTAAAGCCAGCAAGCTCTAGCGCCGTTGCGAACGGTTCCCGATCCACAGCACGGCGCCTGTGACCATCAGAACGCAGCCCAGGAAGAAGGGCGGGATGAACAGGCTGAGCGCCTCGGTATCCTCCCAGCGCAGGCGGAAGTTCTTGCAGCCTCCGCAGGCGTAGGCGTTGAGCCAGACCCAGCCCGCGAAGGTCACGGAGCAGACGAGTGCCCCGAGACCTGCAAATAACCAGCTCGCCAGACGCATGACCGCGCTGTCTCTCGCGAAAGCGAGCGGCCTCAGCCGCTTGCCGTCTTGGCCTTGGCGGGAGCCTTCGTGGCTGCAGCCTTCTTGGCCGGCGCCTTCTTCGCGGCGGGCTTTTTCGCCGGTGCCTTGGCCTTTGCCGCAGCACCCGCGGCCTTCGCCTTGCCCTTGGCGCCGCCTTTCGCCTCGGCCTTGGCGTTCGCCAGCTCGATGGCCTGCTCCAGCGTGATGCCCTCCGCAGTCATCGTCTTGGGCAGTGTCGCGAAGATCTTGCCCCAGGCGACATAGGGGCCGTATTTGCCGGCCTTCACTTCCAGCGCGCCGCCGGCGGGATGATCGCCGAGCGCCCGTCCCGGTGTCGATGCCCGGCCGCCGCGCCCACCGCCGCTCTCCTTGGCGACGATCAGGTCGATGGCGCGGTTGGCGCCGAGCTCGAGCACGTCGTCGCCCTTGTCGATATTGGCGTAGGTCTTGCCGTGCTGCACGTAAGGCCCGTAGCGACCGATGCCGACGAGGATGGGCTCGCCGCTTTCGGGGTGCCGCGCCACCTCACGCGGCAGCGAGAGCAGGGCGAGTGCCTTCTCCAGCGTCACGCTGGCCGGGCTCATGCCCTTGGGCAGGCTGGAGCGCTTCGGCTTCTCGCCCTCGCCGAGCTGGATATAGGGGCCGAAGCGGCCGTCGCGCATCGTGACCTCGAGGCTCGTCACCGGATCGGTGCCGAGGATGCGCACGCCGGGCGCGCCCTGGCCGCCCTCGGCCGAGGCCTCGCCATCGGCGGCGGGCACGGAGAGGGGCCGCGTATAGCGGCATTCCGGATAGTTCGAGCAGCCGACGAAGGCGCCGAACTTGCCGAGCTTGAGCGAAAGCTGGCCGTTGCCGCAGGTCGGGCAGATCCGCGGGTCGGAACCGTCGGCCTTCTGCGGGAAGATATAGTCGCCGAGGACGCCGTTCAGCGCCTCCAGCACGTCGCCGACGCGCAGATCCTTGGTCTCGCCGATGGAGGCGGTGAATTCCTCCCAAAACTCGCGCAGCAGCGCCTTCCAGTCGATCTCGGCGTTGGAGACGCGGTCGAGCTTCTCTTCCAGGTTCGCGGTGAAGTCGAACTCGACATAGCGCTTGAAGAAGCTCTCCAGGAACGAGGTCACCAGCATGCCCTTGTCCTCGGGCACGAGGCGCTTCTTCTCGATGCGGACATATTCGCGGTCGCGCAGGGTCGAGAGCGTCGCGGCATAGGTCGAGGGCCGGCCGATGCCGAGCTCTTCCATGCGCTTGACCAGGCTTGCTTCCGAGAAGCGCGGCGGCGGCTCGGTGAAATGCTGGTCGGCGGCGATGGCGCGCTTCTCCAGCCTGTCGGCCGCCTTCATCGCCGGCAGCTTCTTGGAGTCCTCGTCCTCCTCGTCGTCGCGGCTTTCCTGATAGAGCGTCAGGAAGCCGTCGAAGAGCACGACCTGGCCGGAGGCGCGCAGCTCCAGATTGCGGGCGCCGACCTTGGCCGCGATATCGACCGTGGTGCGTTCCATCTCGGCCGATTCCATCTGGCTCGCGATGGTGCGCTTCCAGATCAGCTCGTAGAGCTTGGCCTGTTCCGGCTCGAGATGACGCATGACCTGCGCCGGCAGGCGGCCGAGATCGGTCGGGCGGATGGCCTCGTGAGCTTCCTGCGCGTTCTTGGCCTTGACCGTGTATTTGCGCGGCACGCTCGGCACGTAGCGGTCGCCGAATTCCTTGCCGATGACGCTGCGCGCGGCGGTGATGGCCGAGCCGTCCATGTCGACGCCGTCGGTTCGCATATAGGTGATGAGGCCGACCGTCTCGCCGCCGATATCGACGCCCTCATAGAGGCGCTGGGCGAGCTGCATGGTCCGGGCCGGGGCGAGACCCAGCTTGCGCGAGGCTTCCTGCTGCAGCGTCGAGGTCTGGAAGGGCGGGTAGGGGTGGCGCTTGACCGGCTTGGCCTCGACCTCGGTCACGGTGAAGAGCGCGGTTTCCAGGGCCTCCTTGAAGGCCTTGGCCTCCTCGGCATTGCCGATGTCGAGCCTTGCGATCTTCTTGCCGTCGGCGCCGACGAGACGGGCCTCGAAGGTCTGACCGGATTCGGTCGCGAGCGTCGCGACGAGCGACCAGTATTCGCGGGCCCGGAAGGCCTCGATCTCGCGTTCGCGGTCGCAGACGAGGCGCAGCGCGACCGACTGCACGCGGCCGGCCGAGCGGGCACCTGGGAGCTTGCGCCACAGCACCGGCGAAAGGGTGAAGCCGACGAGGTAGTCGAGCGCGCGCCGGGCCAGATAGGCATCGACCAGCGCCTGGTCGATCGCACGCGGATTGGCCAACGCCTTCTGCACGGCGTCCTTGGTCACGGCGTTGAAGGTGACGCGCTCGACGGGGATGCCCTTGAGCACGCGCTTCTGGTTCAGGGCCTCCAGCACATGCCAGGAGATCGCCTCGCCCTCGCGATCCGGGTCGGTGGCGAGGATCAGCTTCTCGGCGCCCTTCACGGCGCGCGCGATCTCGGCGACCTGCTTGGCGCCGCGCCCCTCGATCTCCCACTTCATCGCGAAATCATTGTCGGGCTCGACCGAGCCGTCCTTGGCCGGCAGGTCGCGAATGTGCCCGAACGAGGCGATGACCTCGTAGTCGGAGCCGAGATATTTGTTGATCGTCTTGGCCTTGGCCGGCGACTCGACGACGAGGAGCTTCATGGTTTTCGTGTCTCGATGACAGCCCTGATCAGAGCGCGGAACCGGCCGTAACGGACGGGTCCGCGACCCGCAAGACCTGTGCGGTTCGGAATTGCGCGCGAAAGTGGTTCAGCGGGCGAGCCGTGTCAAACGCCGATTGCGCTTTCCGGGATGGGGGAGAGCGTTTAGGGCCTTCCACGGGGTAGCACCGGTCACATGGGGAGAAGAGCGTGTCGTCGCAAGCACAGATCAAGCGCATGACGGCGTTGGACATCCGCAGCCGCAAGGCGGCTGAGCCGATCGTCTCGCTGACGGCCTATACCGCGCCGATGGCGGCGCTGGCCGACCGCCATTGCGATTTCCTGCTCGTCGGTGACTCGCTGGGCATGGTCGTGCACGGCCTCGACAGCACCGTGCCGGTGACGCTGGAGATGATGATCCTGCACGGGCAGGCGGTCATGCGCGGCTCCCGTCGCGCGCTGATCGTCGTCGACATGCCCTTCGGCAGCTATGAGGAGAGCCCCGAGCAGGCCTTCCGCAACGCCGCCCGCATCATGCAGGAGACCGGCTGCGGGGCGGTGAAGCTCGAAGGCGGGCAGCGCATGGCCAAGACCATCGCCTTCCTCGTCGAGCGCGGCATTCCGGTGATGGCCCATGTCGGCTTGACGCCACAGGCGGTCAATGTGCTCGGCGGCTTCAAGGCGCAGGGGCGTAACCGGGCCGAATGGCCGGCGATCATCGCCGATGCCGAGGCGGTGACCGAGGCCGGCGCCTTCGCCGTGGTGCTGGAGGCGGTGGCCGAGCCGCTCGCGGCGGAGATCACCGCCAGGATCGCGATCCCGACCATCGGCATCGGTGCCTCCGCCGCCTGCGACGGGCAGGTGCTCGTGCTCGACGACATGCTCGGCTTGACCGGGCGCGTGCCGAAATTCGTCAAGCTCTTCGGCAATCTCGCCGAGGGGGTCGACAAGGCCGTGGCGGACTACGCCGCCGAGGTTCGAGCCCGACGCTTTCCCGGACCTGAGCAGGTTTATGCCGTGAAGGAAGGCTGAGGCGCGCTCAGGCCTGCGCCGCCAGCAGCCGGTCGATGAAGCCCTCGGTCGAGGCGCCCTCGATCCAGCGCAGCACCGCGACGATGTCGCGCTCCGGCTCGACCCAGATCACGTTGCTGCCGGCGCCCAGCGCCGAGAATGCGGTCTGCGGAACGCCCGGCCGCGCCGCCGGGCCGCGCGCCAGCCACCACAGATAGCCGTAATTGCCGAGCGTGGGGGAGGGCGTCAGCGAGCGTTCGATCCAGCTGCGGGAAACGAGCTGCCGGCCGTTCCACTCGCCCTTGCGGCCGATCAGCAGGCCGAAGCGGGCATGGTCGCGGGCGCCGATGAAGAGCCCGCCGCCCCAATGCCCGCCGCCGGGCACGGACTGGATGCGCCGGCCATCGATCTCGACGAAGGACGAGCTGTAGCCCTCCCATCGCCAGTCCGGCGAGGCGCCGACCGGGTCCATGATCCGTTCGCGCAGCACCTCCGGCAGCGGCCGGCGGAAAAGCTGGAGAAGGGCATAGGCAAGGACGTTCACGCGGACATCGTTATATTCGTAGAAGGAGCCGGGATCCCTGAGCTCGCGGCGCTGACCCTTGCGGCTGTTGTCGGCGCCGGGGCCGATCTGACGGTTGTGATCGACCTGATCGGATTTCCCGAAGATCTCGCCTTGCCATTCGCTCGACTGCTGCAGCAGGTGCCGCCAGGTGATCTGGCCGTTATGCGGCCCGGCGAAAGCGGGATCATCCACGCTTTTGCCGATGGGTTCCTCGACATCGCGGATCAGCCCGTCGTCGAAGGCGACGCCGGCGAGCACCGAAAGATAGCTTTTCGCAATCGAGAAGGTCATGTCGGTGCGGCCGGTGTCGCCCCATTCGGCAACGATACGCCCGCCCTTCAGAATCAGCCCGGCCGGGCCGCCGCGCTCGCGCACCGGGCCGACGATCTCGGTCCAGGGGCCGGTCTCGTTCCATTCGACATTCCCGACATAGGAGCCGTCCGGATAATAGAGGCTGCGCGGCCAGGGGCTCTCATGGCCTTGCGCGAAAGTGACGGCCTCGCCGAGCCGCCCGGCATCGAAGCCGGCCTCGGCCGGGGCGATGGTCTGCCAATCGGCTCCGTGAGGCGCCGGAACATGAGCGGTCGTAGAAGCGGACAAGGCGAATTCCTTCGGCAAACGCAGGCAGCGGACGGATCGGATTCTGACCTAGCGCCAATCGCAGGCAAGCTCCACCGCTGCGCGCGGCATAGCGGTCTTTCCTGTTCGGAGCGGCTTGCACCTCGGGCGAGTCGCGCCTAAACAGCCTGCTTCAAATGACATCGCCAGCGCCGCTCTATCCGCACCGCCACCTGCTCGGCATCGAGGGGTTGTCCCATCTCGACATCGAGGGCCTGTTGGACCGGGCCGAGGATTATGTCGCGCTGTCGCGGCAGGTCGAGAAGAAGGCGGCGACCTTGCGCGGCCGCACCCAGATCAATCTGTTCTTCGAGCCTTCGACCCGCACGCAGGCTTCCTTCGAGCTCGCCGGCAAGCGGCTCGGCGCCGACGTCATGAACATGTCGGTCGCCTCCTCCTCGGTGAAGAAGGGCGAGACGCTGATCGACACCGCCGCGACGCTCAACGCCATGCGGCCCGACATCATTGTCGTGCGCCACCATGCCGCCGGCGCGGTCAACCTGCTCGCCCGCAAGGTGGGCTGCTCGGTGGTCAACGCCGGCGACGGCGCCCATGAGCATCCGACCCAGGCCCTGCTCGACGCCCTGACCATCCGCCGCAACAAGGGCCGCATCCAGGGGCTGACGGTGGCGATCTGCGGCGACATCCTGCATTCGCGCGTCGCCCGCTCCAACATCATCCTGCTGAATGCGCTGGGCGCAAAAGTCCGGCTGATCGCGCCGACGACGCTGCTGCCGCCGGGTATCGAGCGCATGGGCGTCGAACTCTTCACCGACATGAACAAGGGGCTCGAAGGCGCTGACATCGTGATGATGTTGCGCCTCCAGCTCGAACGCATGCATGGCGCCTTCGTGCCGTCCCCGAAGGAGTATTTCCGCTATTACGGGCTCGACCGCGAGAAACTGGAACGTGCCGCGCCCGATGCGCTGGTGATGCATCCCGGCCCGATGAACCGCGGCGTCGAGATCTCCTCGGAGGTGGCCGACGGTGCCCAGTCGCTGATCCGGGAGCAGGTCGAGATGGGCGTCGCCGTCCGCATGGCGGTGCTCGACGCGCTCGCACAGCACCTGCCGAATGTCTGAGGCCGATGGACGGAGCTCTCGCCTGGCTGCTTCGAACGATGCGCCGGGTGCGGTTCGTCTTCGTCGGGCTCTATCTCGTGGTCGCGGCCGGCTATCTCTGGGCCGATCCGCACGCCGGCTGGACCTGGTTCATCGTCCTGGCCGGTGCAGGGCTCTGTCTGCTGTTCTGGGGGCTCGTCGCCTTCTGGAGCTTCGTCTTTACGCGCCGGCCGGATGCTGACGGCCGCAATGGAACGGATCATGGCTGAAACGCAGGACATCGCAGCGCAGGACATCGCGATCGTCAACGCCCGGCTGGTCGATCCGGCCACGGGTCGCGAAGGGGCGGGTTCGGTCCTGCTGCGCGATGGCGCCATCGCGGCCGTGGAATGGGGCGCGGCGCCGGCGACAGGCGAGAGCGTCCGCCGCATCGATGCGAAGGGACTGGTGCTGACGCCCGGCCTCGTCGATCTGCGCGCCTTCCTCGGTGAGCCCGGCGCGGAGTTCCGCGAGACGCTCGGCTCCGGCTCGCATGCGGCGGCTGCCGGCGGCGTCACCACCGTCGTCTGCCGGCCGGACACCGATCCGCCGATCGACGACCCCGCCATCATCGACTTCCTGAAGCGCCGCGCCCGCGACAAGGCGATCGTCAACGTGCTGCCCTGCGCCGCCCTGACCAAGGGGCTGGAAGGCCGGGAGATCACCGAATTCGGCCTGCTGCTCGAAGCCGGCGCGGTCGCTTTCTGCGACGGCGCCCGGGCGCTGCGCAATCCGCAGGTCATGCGCCGCGCCATGATCTATGCCGGCAATTTCGACGCGCTGATCATGAACCATGTCGAGGATCCCGAGCTGCGCGGTTCCGGCGTGATGAACGAGGGCGAGTTCGCCAGCCGCAAGGGCCTGCCGGGCATTCCGGCCGAGGCCGAGACGGTGATGTTGGAACGCGATCTGCGCCTCGCCCGCGCCACCGGCGCCCGCTACCACGCCGCGATGATCTCCTGCGCGGAATCGGCCGAGTTGGTGCGCCGGGCGAAGCAGGACGGCGTGCGCGTCACCTGCGGCGTCTCGATCAACAACCTCACCCTCAACGAGAACGACGTCGGCGACTACCGCACCTTCTGCAAGGTCTCGCCGCCGCTGCGGTCCGAGGACGAGCGTCTCGCCATGGTCGCGGCGCTGGCCGAGGGCGTGATCGACGTCATCGTCTCCGACCACGATCCGCAGGATGTCGAGACCAAGCGCCAGCCCTTCGCCGAGGCGGCCGACGGCGCGCTCGGCATCGAGACCATGCTGGCGGCCGCGCTGCGCATGGTGCAGTCGGAGCAGATCGGCCTGTCCGCGCTGCTGGCCGCCCTCTCGACGCGCCCCGCCGGGCTGCTCGGGCTTGGCGGCGGCAGGCTTGCTGCGGGCGCCCCGGCCGATCTCATCCTGCTCGACCCCGATGCGCCCTTCGTCGTCGACAAGCGCAAGCTGAAATCCCGCGCCAAGAACTCGCCCTTCGACGAGGCGCGGCTTCAGGGCATCGTGCAGACGACCTTCGTCGGTGGGCGGGCGGTTTACGAGCTCGGGCCGGGCTGAGTTTTCTAAATGGAAGGTATGGGTCATCCCGGGCAAGCGAAGCGCAGACCCGGGATCCACGCCTGAACCTCCGCGGAAAGCGCTCCGGCATGGATCCCGGATCTGCGCCGCCAAAGCGGCTTGTCCGGGAGGACAGCGCGTTTATGGGGGGCGGGCGCTTTCTATTCCCACCGACAAATCCTATTGTGACGCTCGCCAAGGGGGCGAGGGGACTGCATGGCTGAGACGTTGACCTGGGGCCTTTCCGGCTCCGCCACGCTGATTGCCCTCGTTATCGGCTATCTCTTCGGCTCCATCCCCTTCGGCATCATCCTGACGAAGCTCGCCGGCGGGCCGGATCTGCGCAGCATCGGCTCGGGGAATATCGGCGCGACCAATGTGCTGCGCACCGGCAACAAGAAGCTCGCGGCGGCGACCCTCGTCGGTGACATGCTCAAGGGCACGGTGGCCGTCCTCGTCGCCTGGCACTGGCTCGGCGGGCCGCAGGCGGCGCTGGCCGCCGCGGTCGGCGCCTTTCTCGGCCATCTCTTCCCAGTCTGGATCGGCTTCAAGGGCGGCAAGGGTGTCGCGACCTATCTCGGCGTTCTGATCGGCTTCAATGGCTGGATCGCGCTCGCCTTTGCCGCGATCTGGCTCTGCGTGGCCTGGCTCTCGCGCTACTCCTCGCTCGCCGCGCTGACGGCGAGCGTGCTGACGCCGCTGCTGCTCTGGTTTGCCGCCGGGATGCATCAGGCGGCGGCGGTGATGGCCGTCCTCACGATCCTGCTCTGGATCATGCACCGGGCCAATATCGCCCGGCTGTTGGCCGGCAGAGAAGGCAAGATCGGCCAGAAGGGCTGATGGCATGGCTGCTGGCATCGTCCTCTCCGATCGCCAGCGCCTCGATTGGCTGAGGCTGATTCGCAGCGATGGCATCGGGCCGCGCAGCTTCCGCTCCCTCACGAACCGCTTCGGCGGTGCCGGCCCCGCGCTGGAAGCGCTACCCGACCTCGCGCGGCAGGCCGGCCGCAACATCCGCATCTTCCCGGAGGCCGAAGCCGAGCGCGAGATGGAGGGGCTGCGCCGTCTCGGCGGCCGCTTCGTCGCGCTGGGCGAGGCCGACTATCCGCTGCCCCTGCGAGCGATCGATTCCGCGCCGCCGCTCGTCGCGATACGCGGAGAATTCCCGGTGCTGCCGGCGGTGGCGCTGGTCGGCTCGCGCAACGCCTCGGCTGCGGGATTGACCTTCACCCGCCGGCTGGCGCGCGAGATCGGCGAGGCGGGCTTCGCCATCGTCTCCGGCCTCGCACGTGGCATCGACACCGCCGCCCATCAGGCGAGCCTCGCGACCGGAACCGTCGCCGTCCTGGCCGGCGGGCTCGACCGGATCTACCCGCCGCAGAATAGCGGGCTGGCCGAGCGTATCGCAGCCGAGGGCGCCATCGTCAGCGAGATGCCGCTCGGCTACGAGCCGCGCGGCCGTGATTTTCCGCGCCGCAACCGCATCGTCTCAGGGCTCGCGCTCGGCACGGTCGTCGTCGAGGCGGCGCGCCGCTCCGGCTCGCTCATCACCGCGCGCTTCGCCAACGAGCAGGGCAGGCAGGTCTTCGCCGTGCCGGGCTCGCCGCTCGACCCGCGGGCCGAGGGCGGCAACCATCTCATCCGCGAGGGCGCCACGCTCTGCGCCGAAGCCGCGCATGTCGTCGAGGCGCTGCGCCCCATGGTGGGGCGGCGGGACGACCTTTTCCACCAGCATCAGGCCATGCGGGAGGAGGCTGTGGCGAGCGCGGGCGAACCGCTCTGGGACGAGCTCGACCTGCCGGATGTGACGAAGCCGCCGGTCACCGAGGCGGCCGGAAGCGACCGCGATGGCTTTGCGCCCGCGCCGCCGGCCGGGACGGGCGAGGCGGACGATATCGGCTCGAACCTGCTCGGGCTGCTGAGCCCGACGCCGGTCGCTCTGGACGATCTGGTGCGTGCGAGCGGCTATCCGGCGCGGGATGTCGGGCGCGCGCTGATCGAACTGGAATTGACCGGAGCCGTGCTGCGGCATCCTGGAGGCGGCCTGTCGCGCGCGGGCGCCTGAGGGCTTCCCGCTTCGCTACAGGACCGGTCCGGATCAGGCGTCGAGCTTCCGCTCTGCGATCTGCTCGATCTGCGCCGAGGCCTCGATCCGCGCCATTTCGAGGAAATAGGACAGGGTGTCGAGCTTGGCGTTCCGGGCCATCCGGCGCAGCTCCGCCGTCATCCCTTCGATGAAACTCGCGGCCTCGAACGGCGAAAGCGGCCGTTCCGGCAGTTCGGTTTCCTGTCGGCATCGCTATACGCGGACCGGACCTTATCGACCGGATTCATCGCGGGCAGACTCCCTCATGGTTGGAGGCCAGTCGTTCACTGTCGCCGGCTCAACGCCAGTGATGCACTTATAGGGTGTATATGTAATTAAATACAAGTTTTAGGATATGGTTCCGCCCTGTGCTCGCATAAGGCGCCAGCCTTCGGGGCAAGCGGAAGAGAGCCGGTGCGATTGGGCGCTTTTCCTCCAAAATCGGCGGATTCTATCCCAGAAGAAGGACTGCCACCGGTATCGTGGCGAGCGCGAGCAGAGTCTGCAAGGTGGTGATCTCGGCCATGAGCGGCGCGTCTCCGCCGAGGTCCCGGGCCAGGAAATAAGCAGCCGTCGCCGTGGGCACGGCGCCCGCGATGATCGTCATCGTCAGGGCGGGGCCCGTCACGCCGAAAAGCCCGGCAAAGAGCCATGCCGCCAGCGGCATCGCGACGAGCTTGAGCAGAACGGCGACGCCATGCGCCAGGTTCGGTCGGGCCAGCCGCTTCAGGTCGAGCCCGGCCCCGACCACGAGCAGCCCGATCCCGAGCGAGGCGCGGCCGAGCACGTCGAGATAGCCGATGAAGGCCGTGGGCATGGCCCATTGCACCTGGTTGAGGGTGAGCCCCACCGCGGACGACCAGATGAAGGGGTTGTACAGGATCGAGCGGATGGTGGCGCTGGTGCTCATCGGTTTGCCATTCGCGAAGCGTGCCAGCACCAGCACGCAGATCACGTTGAGCAGCGGAATCATCGACGCCACCGCGATCGCCATCAGCGTCGCGCCGGTGCGGCCCTGCAACCCGGAGGCGAGGGCGAGCGCGACGAAGGTGTTCCAGCGCACCGAGCCCTGGAAGATCGAGGTGAAGGCCGGCCCGTCGATGCCGGCCCGCGCGAGCAGCGGGCGCGCCAGCAGCAACAGGGCCGCGACGCTGAGAATGGCGAGGACGAGGCTAAAGCCCATGGCCAGCACGGGCAGGTCGCCGAGATTGGCCATCGCCAGCGTGTAGATGACGACGGCCGGGAAGAGCACCTGATAGGTCAGCCGCTCGACGCCGATCCAATGTGCCGGCGAGACGATCTCGCGAACCTTGAGGAACCAGCCCGTCGCGATGACGAGGAAGACGGCGATCAGGCTGTCGAGCATGACGGGCGGGAACTCGTGGAAATGGCCGGAGGGAACAAAGGCTTCCATCACCGGTTGTAGAGTCGGATGGAAGACCGGCCTGTCCCTCCCATGGCAGGCGGATCGGGAGCAAGCGCGTTGCCATTCAGTCGCCTTTGTCTCCGCCGCATTGCCGCCGTGATTGGTTCAGGTCTCATTCAAGAGTGGCGGCGCAAGATATCCGCAAGGTTCGGGCGCTGCCCCGGGAAAGGAGATATCGTCATGATGTCTTTGAGGAAGAAATGGATTGTCGCTCTGACCGCGGCCAGTGTCGCGGTGGGTAGCGTTGCGGTGCCGGCGATGGCGCAGGAGCGCCGTTCCTTTGATCCGGCCAGGCTCGACAAGGTGCAGGCCGAATACAGCCAGTATCGCTATCGCGGTTACTATCGCGGCGGCTGGCGTGGGCCTTCGCGGGGCTCGGCCATTGCGGCCGGTGTCGGCCTGGGCATCCTCGGAGCGGCGGCTGCCGCGGCGAGCGCCCGGTCCTATGACCCGTATTACGATGGCGGCTATTATGCCGCGCCGGTCTACGCGCCGCCGCCGCCGGTCTATGTGGCGCCGCGCTACTACGCGCCCTACGGCTACTATGCGCCCTACGACTTCCGCGATCATCGCTGATCGCGGATGATCGGAGCGAAGGGCGGAACTCGCTCCTTGCTCCGATAAGATAACAAGATCGAGATCCGGTCGCCACTTCGGCCGGACAGAGAAACGCCACCGTGAGCCGCTCCGGCTCGCGGTGGGCCTGAATTGGGGGAATGTCGGATGATTGGGTTGAAACGCTACGTGTCGGTCAAACGAGCGCTGATGGTTGGGGTGCTCGCCCTCGGGCTGGCGCCGGCCGTCTCGCTCGCGCAGGACATGCCCTACGGCAATGACTACGGCCGTGGCGGGAGCTATCAGGCCAACCCGTATTCCCGGGGCGGCAACTACAACTACAATTACCAGCGGCCGCCGGCCGCCGGCGGTCCGATCGACAACGGCGCGCCCAGCTATCGCGGCGGCCCGGGGTATCGTGGCGGGCCGGCCTATGGCGGTGGACGCGCTTACGGCCGGCGCGGCAATCCCTATTACGGCATGTCGATCGAGCAGCAGAAGCGCGCGATCCGAAACCAGCGCGAAGCGCAGAAGCGGGCCATCAAGCGCGGCTTCTGACAGCCTCGCCGGCACTCCGACATCAATCACGACCCGGGCCGGGACGGAAAATCCTTCCGTTCCGGTCTTCGCCATGTCGGGACGGCGGACAGGCTTCGATCTGATCGGGGCCCCGGCGTGGCGCCGGGCTCACGCCGTTTCCGGCCCGAATGCGTCGTCGGCCAGTCGCGCGAGCCGGTCGAGCGCGCCCTGGAGGATGTAGGCGGCCGCCATCTTGTCGACCACGGCCGCGCGCTTGGCCCGCGAGGCGTCGGCGTCGAGCAGGGTGCGCGTGACCGCAAGCGTCGACATCCGCTCGTCCCAGAACACGATCGGCAATTCGGTCAGCGGCGCGAGATTGCGCACGAAGGCGCGGGTCGACTGCACGCGCGGCCCCTCGCTGCCATCCATGTTGAGCGGCAGGCCGATCACCAGCCCGGCGACCTGATATTTGCCCGCGATCTTGAGCAGCGCGGCAGCGTCGAGCCCGAACTTGACGCGCTGAATGGTTTCGAGCGGCGTCGCGATGCTGCGCTCCACATCCGACAGCGCGAGCCCGATCGTCTTGGTGCCGAGGTCGAGCCCGAGCAGCCGCGCGTGATCCGGCAGATCGAGAAGGCTTTCGAGCGGAACGATGGCACTGGTCATCCCAGCGCGGTAGCACGCGGGGCCCGCGCTTACGAGCGATTGCTGCGCGAAGAGCGCGCCTTGCATCCCAGGAATGGCCACCGTCGCGCCAGATCGTGCCGGAACCGTCGCGCATGGCGACCGAGCGCTCTATCCTCGATGCACGAAGGCGGGATCGCCGCCATGGAAGGATACACTGCGCGTGCCGGCTCTGATCTCGTTGCAAGTTCCCGACAGAGCCCTGCTCGCGCCCTATGAGGCGGCGCTGCGCGGCGGCTGGTCGCCGAATACGACACGCGACGTCGCGCCGGAACAGCTCGCCGCCATCGCTGCCGATCCCGACGCCTTCCTCGCCGAACTCCGCGGTGGACCGGGCCTTATCCGCCTGCCGGATGGCCGCGAGGTCGAGCGCCTGCCGGGGCCGACGCGCTGGATCTTCGCGCAGGACAGACCCGGGCGTCCCTTCGTCGGCTCGATCAATCTGCGCTGGCAGGCGGATGCAGAAGGCCGCCCGATGCTGGCCCTGCCCGAGCATGTGCTCGGACATATCGGCTACGCCATCCTCCCGGCCTTCGCCGGCCACGGCTACGCCACCGCCGCGCTCGGCGCCATGCTGCAGGTGGCGCATCAGGCCGGCTTGCCGGAGGTCGTCATCACCTGCGACGAGTCCAACCACGCCTCGCGGCGCATCATCGAGAAGAACGGCGGGCGGCTGGTCGAAGCCTTCACCGCGCCGCTCTATAGCCCCGACCCGCATCTGCGTTTCCAGCTCAGCACCGCTCGGTGATCAGCCTCGCCAGAGGGCCAACAGGTGAATCGTTGGATGAAGCCGTGATCGGAAACGATTCCGCTTATTGAAGAATCGGCCCGCTCGAATGCGCCGAGATCGCGCGAGATGTCGCTCAGACGAGCGCGAACCGGTCGACATCGACCAGCCCCTTGTCGGTGATCTTGAGATGCGGGATCACCGGCAGGGTCAGGAAGGCGACCTGCAGGAAGGGTTCCGCCAGCACGACGCCGAGCGCCTTCGCCGCCGCGCGCAGCGTTTCAAGATCGTGCCGCACCGCTTCGAAAGGCGCTTCGCTCATCAGCCCGGCGACCGGCAGCGCCAGCTCCGCCACGACCTTGTCGCCATCGGCCACCGCGAAGCCGCCGCCGGTCTCGATCAGCCGGTTGGCCGCCGCCGCCATCGCCACGTCATCGACGCCGACCACGCAGAGATTGTGGCTGTCATGGCCGACCGAAGAGGCGATGGCGCCGCGCTTCATGCCGAAGCCATGGACGAAGCCCGTGGCGATGCCGCCGCTCCTGCCATGGCGCTCGATCACCGTGACCTTGACCGCATCCTGCGCGAGATCGGGCAGGGCCTCGCCATCGCGCGCGGGCAGGGACATCGCCAGCCGCTCGGTGATGATCCGGCCGGGCACGACGCCGATCACCGGCGTCTCGCCCTCGCGGGCCTGTGCTCGGAAATCGGCCGGCGTGAGCCTGCGGCTCTTCACGCTGCCATGCCCGACCGCCGGAACCTCAGTCCGGCCCTCGAACAGCCCGGCTTCGACCAACCGCCCCCCGGTGAAGACATGGCGCACCGAACAGGTGGCGAGATCCTCGACCAGCACGATGTCGGCGCGTTTGCCCGGCCCGATGAAGCCGCGGTCGAACAGGCCGAAATTCCGCGCCGCCGAGAGCGAGGCGATGCGGTAGGTCGCCAGCATATCCGCGCCGTTCGTGATGGCGGTGCGGATCATGTAGTCGAGATGGCCTTCCTCGCCGATATCGAGCGGGTTGCGGTCATCGGTGCAGAAGGCGAGGAAGGGCGAGGCATCGCGCGAGATCAGCGGGATCAGCGCATGCAGATCCTTCGAGACCGAGCCCTCGCGGATCAGGATCGCCATGCCTTTGCTGAGTTTTTCGCGCGCTTCGTCGGCGGTGGTCGTCTCGTGGTCGGTGCGGATGCCGGCGGCGAGATAGGCGTTGAGGGCCATGCCCCGCACCAGCGGCGCATGGCCGTCGATATGGCGGTCCGAGAAGGCCTCGAGCTTGGCGAGGCAGCCGGGATCGCGGTGGATCACGCCCGGAAAGTTCATGAATTCGGCGAGGCCGATGACCTTGGGATGGTCCATCATCGGGGTCAGGTCGGCAGCCTCGAGCTGCGCGCCGGCCGTCTCCAGATGCGTCGCCGGCACGCAGCTCGACAGGTTGACGCGCAGATCCATCCGCATCGCCTCAGAGCAGGCGAGGAAATAGCGGATGCCCTCGCCGCCCAACACATTGGCGATCTCGTGAGGATCGCAGATCGCGGTGGTGACGCCGTGCGGCAGCACGCAGCGCTCGAACTCGAAGGGCGTCACCAGCGAGGATTCGATATGCAGATGCGTGTCGATGAAGCCGGGCACGGCGATGAGGCCGGCGGCGTCGAAGACGCGCTTGCCCTGGTATTGGCCATAGGTCCCGACGATGGTGTCACCGCAGAGGGCAATGTCGCTCTCGACGAGATCGCCGGTAACAAGATCGAGGAGGCGCGCGCCCTTGATGACGAGATCGGCCGGCTCGTCGCCATGCCCCTGAGCGATCCGGCGGGCGAGCGTGGCTGCGTCGGTCATGGAGCGATTCCGTTGGCTGGTCATGCCGACAGCCTGCATGGCTGCGCGCGCATTGTCGACTTGGTCGGGCGGTCGGATCGGCCTAGATAGGGGCCGGCAACTGAAAAGCCTGGAGACCCCCGCATGAAGCTCACCTGGTACGGCCATTCCGCCTTCCGCGCCGAGATCGACGGCGCCGTCATCCTGATCGACCCGTTCTTCACCGGTAATCCGGGCTTCGAGGGCGATATCGCGGCCATCTCCAACGGCGTGACCCATATCGTCGTCACCCACGGCCATGGCGACCATGTCGGCGACACGCTCGACATCGCCGAGAAGACCGGCGCGACGGTCATCACCAATTACGACCTCGCCATGCATCTCGCCGCGAAGGGGCTGAAGAAATTCCAGCCGATGAATACGGGCGGCACCGTCGATCTCGGCCCGTTCAGCGTCACGCTGGTCCGCGCCGACCATTCGGCGGGAATGGGCGAGGCCGGCGTCGCCGTCCCGGTCGGCAGCCCCAACGGGGCCATCATCAAGGCGAAGGGCGAGAAGACGCTCTGGCATATGGGCGACACCGACATCTTCTCGGACATGGCGCTCCTCAGCGAGATCCATGGCGTCGAAGCCTGCATCTGCCCGGTCGGCGACCGCTTCACCATGGGCGGCAAGGTCGCGGCGCTCGCCATGACCCGCTTCGTCAAGCCGAAGGTGGCGATTCCCTGCCATTACGGCTCGTTCCCGATCATCGACTCGAATGCCGATGCTTTCGTCGCCGGGATGCAGGGCAGCGGCATCGAGGTCGTGGTGCCGAAGAAGGGCGAAGCCTTCGCGATCTGAGCCGGGCTCCCGGATCGTCAATGTTGATTTACGTCGGGGTGTTCGCCGCGCTATAGCCCCGGCGAACCGTTTTCAGGCGCATAAGCTGCGCCCCATTCAGGAGTCCGCCATGTCGGTCGATCTCGCCACCGTCAAGCGCGTCGCGCATCTCGCGCGCATCGCCGTTCCGGAGGCCGATCTGCCCAAGCTGCAAGGCGAGCTCAACGCCATCCTCGGCTTCGTCGAACAGCTCAACGAGGTCAATGTCGAGGGTGTCGAGCCGATGACCTCGGTGACGCCGATGGCGATGAAGCAGCGCGAGGACGTGGTCGATGACGGCGAGATCGCCGACGAGATCGTCGCCAACGCCCCGGTTTCCGAAGACGATTACTTCATGGTGCCCAAGGTGATCGAATAGGCGCGAAACGCGCTTGTTCGATCACCCCGGACGCGCGCAGCGCGATCGGGGGTCTTTTGACCAGATAACTCCGGAATTTTCCCGTGACCGATCTCACCCGCCTGACCCTGACCGAGGCCCGTGACGGCCTGAAGGCCAAGACCTTCACCGCGACCGAGCTGACCAAGGCGCATATCGCCGCCGTCGAGAAGGGCCGCGCCCTCAACGCTTACGTGCTCGAAACGCCCGAGCATGCCCTGAAGCAGGCCGCCGCCTCAGACGAGCGCATCGCCAAAGGCGAGGCCGGGCCGCTCGAGGGGCTGCCGCTCGGCATCAAGGACCTCTTCGCGACACAGGGCGTGCGCACCACCGCCTGCTCGAAGATCCTCGGCAATTTCGTGCCGCCCTATGAATCGACCGTCTCTAGCCAGCTCTGGCGCGACGGCGCGGTGATGCTCGGCAAGCTGAACAACGACGAATTCGCCATGGGCTCGTCCAACGAGACCTCGGCTTTCGGCAACGTCGTCAACCCCTGGCGGCGCAGCGGTTCCAATGTCGGAGCCGGGCAGGGCGGGGCGGTCGAAGGCAACCATCTCGTGCCGGGTGGCTCCTCGGGTGGCTCGGCGACCGCCGTCGCCGCCGATCTTTGCCTCGCCGCCACCGCGACCGACACCGGCGGCTCGATCCGCCAGCCGGCCGCCTTCACAGGCACGGTCGGCATCAAGCCGACCTACGGCCGCTGCTCGCGCTGGGGCATCGTCGCCTTCGCCTCCTCGCTCGACCAGGCCGGGCCGATCGGCAAGAGCGTGCGCGACTGCGCCGTGATGCTGCGCTCCATGGCCGGGCATGACCCGAAGGACACCACCTGCGTCGATACCCCGGTGCCGGATTACGAATACGCCGTCGGCCGTTCGGTGAAGGGCATGAAGATCGGCATTCCCCGGGAATACCGGCTGGAGGGGCTGAACCCCGAGATCGACGCGCTCTGGCAGAAGGGCATCGAATGGCTCAAGGCCGCCGGTGCCGAGATCGTCGAGATCTCGCTGCCGCACACGAAATACGCCCTGCCGGCCTATTACATCGTCGCCCCGGCCGAGGCTTCGTCCAACCTCGCCCGCTATGACGGCGTCCGCTACGGCCTGCGCGAGCAGGGCAAGGACATCGTCGAGATGTATGAGAAGACCCGCGCCGCCGGCTTCGGCGCCGAGGTCAAGCGCCGCATCATGATCGGCACCTACGTGCTCTCGGCCGGCTATTACGACGCCTATTATCTGCGCGCCCAGAAGGTCCGCACCCTGATCAAGCGCGATTTCGAGACGGTTTATGCCGACGGCATCGATGCGGTTCTGACGCCGGCGACGCCTTCGGCGGCCTTCGGCATCGGCGAGAAGGGCTCGGCCGACCCGGTCGAGATGTACCTGAACGACATCTTCACCGTGACGGTGAACATGGCCGGCCTGCCAGGCATCGCGGTGCCGGCAGGGCTGGACAGCCAGGGCCTGCCGCTCGGCCTCCAGCTCATCGGCCGCCCCTTCGACGAGGAGACGCTGTTCTCGCTCGGCGAGGTGATCGAGCAGGCGGCGGGCCGCTTCCCGGTCAGCGAGCGCTGGTGGGGCTGAGCGCGCGATAGGTTCTGCCGGCCCGGCTAGGGAACTGCCGGCTGACTCGACCGTCATTGCGAGGAGCGAAGCGACGAAGCAATCCAGGAGGACCGGGTGAAACATTCAACCCAGTCTCTCTGGATTGCTTCGCTGCGCTCGCAATGACGGTGTAAACAGCAGAAGCAACCCGCGAGGAGACGGCCATGATCTTCAGCCGCGCTATGGCCTATGCCTGCCTGACGGTGCTTGCCGGCATCCTCGCCTTCGTCGCTGTCCTGCTGGTCCTGCTGACGATCGTCCAGATGGCGCGAGGGGAGGCTGTTCCCGATCCGGCGGCGAGAGCCATCGCGACCGTCATTGCCTTGGGCCTCGCTCTGGGGTGCCGGGCGGTGGCACGGCGCCTGGTCTGATCCTTTCCGAAAGGCTTCGCCGCTCGGGCTCCGAAAGCCTCTAAGCGGAGACGAAACGAAAAGGGGCCGCAATTGCGGCCCCTTTCTTGTTCGTGGCTCCGGTTGCCGGAGCGGCTGCCGGCGGCTTCAGTGCGCCGCTGTCGGCTCGGCCGGCGGCGGGGCCTGCACCTTCCGCTTGGTCCCGCGCAGATCCGCCAGCCAGCGCACCATCACGTAGAACACCGGCGTGAAGATCAGGCCGAAGAAGGTCACGCCCAGCATGCCGGAGAACACCGCGATGCCCATCGCCTGGCGCATCTCGGCGCCGGCGCCGACCGAGATGGTCAGCGGCAGCACGCCCAGGATGAAGGCGACCGAGGTCATCAGGATCGGCCGCAGTCGCGTCCGGGCCGCGGCGATCGCCGCATCGCGCCGGTTCATGCCTTCATCCTCGGCCTGCTTGGCGAACTCGACGATCAGGATCGCGTTCTTCGCCGCCAGGCCGACGAGCACCACCAGGCCGATATCGACCAGGATGTTGCGGTCGAGATTGGCGTAGTTCACCCCGAACATCGCCGCCAGGATACACATCGGCACGATCAGGATGACCGCCAGCGGCAGCAGCCAGCTCTCGTAGAGAGCCGCCAGCAGCAGGAAGACGAAGACCACCGCGAGGCCGAAGGCGACGATCGCGGTGTTGCCGGCGAGCTTCTCCTGCAGCGCGATCTCGGTCCATTCGAAGCCGAAGCCGGCCGGCAGGCGCTCGGCCGCGATCTTCTCGACCGCCGCGATGCCCTGGCCGGTGGAGAAGCCGTGCGCCATCGAAAGCTGCACTTCCGCTGCCGGATAGAGATTGTAGCGCGGCACGCGATAGGCACCGGTCGTGTCCTTGAAGGTGGCGACCGAGCCGATCGGCACCATCTCGCCATCCGCGTTGCGGGTCTTGAGATTGGCGACGTCGCGGGTGGTCAGGCGGAACGGATTGTCGGCCTGTGCCGTGACGCGGAAGGTGCGGCCCAGCAGGTTGAAGTCGTTGATATAGGCCGAGCCCATATAGATCGACAGCGTCTCGAAGATGCGGGTGACGGGCACGCCGAGCATCTCCGCCTTGGTGCGGTCGATATCGGCGTAGATCTGCGGCGTCTTGGTCGAGAACAGGGTGAAGGGCTGCACGATGAAGGGCAGCTGGCCGGCCGAGCCGGCGACCGTCCAGGCCGCGCCTTCGAGCGCCGCGAGGCCGCGCCCGCTGCGATCCTGCACATAGCCCTTGAGGCCGCCGCCATTGCCGATGCCGGAAATCGCCGGCGGCTCGATCAGCAGGGTGAAGGCTTCCGAAATCCCGAACATCTGCTGGCGGAGGTCGCCGAAGATGCCCTGGGTCGTCAGGCCCTGCTTCACGCGCTCTTCGAAGGGGGAGAGCGTGACGAAGGCGACGCCGGTGTTCGGCGCGATGGTGAAGGTCGCGCCGTCGAGGCCGGCGAAGGCGACGGTATGCGCAACGCCGGGGCGGGACTGCAGGATCTCGTTGGCCCTGCGCAGCACGGCGTCGGTACGCTCGAGCGAGGAGCCGGGCGGCAACTGGATCACGGCGATGAAATAGCCGCGGTCGAGCTGCGGAACGAGGCCGGTCGGCGTCTGGACCAGCCGCTGCGCGGTCAGCGCGATCAGCCCGGCATAGACGATGAGCAGGATCACGGCGAGGCGGATCAGCCGCGAGGTGACGCGCCCATAGCTGCGCGAAAGCCAGTCGAAGGCCGCGTTGAAGTAGTGGAAGAACCAGCGCACAGGCGCGCCCAGCTTGTAGATGAAGCCGTGCTGCTCATGCGGGTCATGCGCCTTGTGCGGCTTCAGCAGCAGCGCCGACATCGCCGGCGAGAGCGTCAGCGAGACAAAGCAGGAGATCGCAGTCGAGGCCGCGATGGTGACGGCGAACTGCTGGTAGAACGTGCCCTGCAGGCCGCTGATGAAGGCGGTTGGGATGAACACCGCGCAGAGCACGAGCGCGATCGCGAGCAGCGCGCCGCCGACCTCGTCCATGGTCTTGTGCGCGGCCTCCTTGGGCGACATTCCCTGCGCCAGATAGCGCTCGACGTTCTCGACGACCACGATCGCGTCGTCGACGACGATGCCGATCGCCAGCACCAGCGCGAGCAGCGAGATCGTGTTGAAGGAGATGCCGACCGCGCTCATGATCAGGAAGGTGCCGACCAGCGAGACCGGGATCGCGACGATCGGGATCACCGCCGCCCGCCAGGTCTGCAGGAACAGGATCACCACCACGACGACGAGGATCATCGCCTCGAACAGCGTGTGCACCACCGCGTCGACCGACTGCGCGATGAACTCGGTCGGGTTGTAGATGATGCGGTGCTCGAGTCCCGGCGGGAACTGCTTGGACATGTCGCTCATCGTCGCGATCAGCTTGTCCGATGTCGCGAGCGCGTTCGAGCCGGGCCGCTGGAAGACGCCGATGGCGACGGTGTTCCTGTTGTCGAGATAGGCGTTGGTTGTGTAGTCCTGCGAGCCGAGCTCGACGCGGGCGATGTCGCGGACGCGGATGGTGCCGCCATCGGCGTCGGAGCGCACGACGATGTTCTCGAACTCGGAGACGTCGGTCAGGCGGCCGAGCGTATTGACCGAGAGCTGGAAGGCCTCGTTCGACTTCGCGGGCGGCTGGTTCAGCGCGCCGGCGGCCACCTGCACGTTTGCCGCCCTGAGCGCAGCGACGACGTCGCTCGCCGTCAGGTTGCGCGAGGCGACCTTGGCCGGGTCGAGCCAGATGCGCATCGAGAAGTCGCGCGCGCCGAAGACCTGTACGTCGCCGACGCCGTCGACGCGGGTCAGCACGTCCTTCACATAGAGCGAGGCGTAGTTGGAGATGTATTGCGCGTCGCGCGACCCGTCCGGCGAGATCATGTTGATGACCATCAGGAAGTCGGGCGAGGCCTTGCGCACCTGGACGCCCAGCGCCCGCACGTCCTGCGGCAGGCGCGGTTCGGCCTGGGAGACGCGGTTCTGCACCAGCACCTGCGCCTGGTCGATATCGGTACCGCCCTTGAACACGACGTTGATCGTCACCACGCCGTCGCCGGTCGACTGCGAGGTGATGTAGAGCATGTCGTCGACGCCGTTCACCTCCTGCTCGATCGGCGTCGCCACCGTGGCGGCGACCGTCTCGGCCGAGGCGCCGGGATAGGTGGCGCGGATCGACACCGTCGGCGGGGCGATCTCGGGATATTCGGCGATCGGCAGGGAGCGCTGGGCGATCGCGCCGGCGATCGTCAGCAGGATCGAGAGGACCGTGGCGAAGATCGGCCGGTCGATGAAGAAATGGGCGAAGCGGAACATGGAAGGTCCTGTCCGGAAAAGGCGGACGGGCGCCGCAAGGCGCCCGGATTGTCGTGTCAGGGGCCGAGGGCCGGCCCCTGACCGGTCAGTTCGTTGTCGCGACCTTGATCTCGCCCGGCTGCGGCGTGACCGCCACGCCCGGACGGACCATCGGATTGGCATTGCCGCCGACGATGACCTTGTCCTGCGAGGTCAGGCCGGCGCGGATCACGCGCAGGCCTTCGCTGAGTGGGCCGAGCTCGACGATCTTCGGCACCACCTTGTTCTCGGGGCCGACGGTCAGCACGACCTTGTGGGACTGGTCCGAGGCGATGACGGCGTCGGGCACCAGCAGCGCATCCGCCTCACCGGCGAAGAAGCGCAGGCGGCCGAACACGCCGGGCGTCAGGAACTGGTCCTTGTTGTCGAACACGGCGCGGCCGCGAATGGTGGCCGAACGCGCATTGAGCGCGTTGTCGAGGAAGTTGACCTTGCCGCGGCGGTCCCACTTCGCCTCGTCGGACAGGCGCACTTCGACCACCGTGCCGGAATCGCGGCTGGCACCGTCGCGCGGATTGGCCATGCGGGCATAGCGCAGATAGTCGGCCTCCGAGACGTCGAAGGTGAAGTAGATCGGATCGACCGCGACGATGGTGGTCAGCAGCGTCGCGCCGGACTGGCCTCCCGAGATCAGGTTGCCCGGATCGACGCGGCGGTTCGAGATGCGACCCGCCAGCGGCGCGCGCACCTCGGTCCATTCGAGATTGAGCTGAGCGGTCTTGAGATTTGCCTCCGCGCCCTGCAGCGTGCCGACGGCGCTGTCGAGATTGGCCCGCCGCTGGTCGACGTCGCGCGCCGTGATCGTGCGGTTCTGGGTCAGGCCCTCGGCGCGCTCGACCTCGTTGCGGGCGAGATCGACCTGCGCCTTGGCGCGGGCGATGTCGGCCTGCGCCACGTCGACGGCCAGTTTGTAAGGCCGCTGATCGATGGTAAAGAGGAGGTCGCCCTTCTGAACCAGCGCGCCGTCACGGAAATGGACGCGGTCGATGAAGCCGGAGACGCGCGCGCGCACCTCGACCTGCTCGCTCGCTTCGAAGCGGCCCGTATACTCGTCCCAGTTGGTGACGCGTTTGGCGAGCGGGTTGGCGATCTGGACGGGCGGGGCCGGCGGCGCTCCCTGGGCGGACGCATCCTGCTGAACGAGGATGGTCGACGCGGCGGCAGCGAGCACCAGGCCGATAAAACGGCTGCGTGACATGGAGAAACTCCGGATTGCGGGCCAGGCATATCATCGTTGGTTTCCGGCCGTTGGCGCAAGAAGGGTATGGCAGTGACGAATGTCAAGAACCATCACCCATCATAGGACGCCTTCCTGACACAAATAAGCAATGTTCCCGCCATCTGGTTGCAGGAGTGCAACGCGTTTCGGCCTCCGGATGACGCGTTGAGGCCCTGGCGCGAGGAATGCGTCTTGCGCGCGGCGACCTCCGCGCACTGTGATCCTTGCGCGCCGTGACCCTTGCCGCCCGTTCGCCGAAAGCGTAACGCGTAGCCGAGTTTGAGAGCCGAAAGGTTAGAGATGAACGCGCATGTCCGCCCCGCCGACCCCAAGAAGCTGATCAAGGGCGCGACCGGGGATTGGGAAGTGGTGATCGGCATGGAGATCCACGCCCAGGTCACCTCCAACGCCAAGCTGTTCTCCGGGGCTTCCACCGGCTTCGGCGCCGAGCCGAACGAACATGTCAGCCTCGTCGATGCGGCGATGCCGGGCATGCTGCCGGTGATCAACGCCGAATGCGTCCGCCAGGCGGTGCGCACGGGCCTCGGCCTCAACGCGCAGATCAACAATCGCTCGGTCTTCGACCGCAAGAACTATTTCTACCCGGACCTGCCGCAGGGCTATCAGATCAGCCAGTACAAGAGCCCGATCGTGGGCGAGGGCGAGATCGTGGTCGATCTCTCGCCGACCGAGCAGATCACGGTCGGCATCGAGCGCCTGCATCTGGAGCAGGACGCCGGCAAGTCGATCCACGACCAGCATCCGACGATGAGCTTCGTCGACCTCAACCGTTCGGGCGTGGCGCTGATGGAGATCGTCTCCAAGCCAGATCTGCGCTCGGCCGAGGAGGCGAAGGCCTATGTCTCGAAGCTGCGCACCATCCTGCGCTATCTCGGCACCTGCGACGGCGACATGGAGAAGGGCAATCTCCGCGCCGACGTGAACGTGTCCGTCCGCAAGCCCGGCGACGAGCTCGGCACGCGCTGCGAGATCAAGAACGTCAACTCGATCCGCTTCATCGGCCAGGCGGTCGAGGTCGAGGCGCGCCGCCAGATCGGCATCATCGAGGATGGCGGCACGATCGACCAGGAGACGAGGCTCTACGATCCCGGCAAGGGCGAGACCCGCTCGATGCGCTCCAAGGAAGAGGCGCATGACTACCGCTACTTCCCCGATCCCGATCTGCTGCCGCTCGAATTCGACGACGCCTTCGTCGCGAATCTGAAGGGCGCGCTGCCGGAGCTGCCGGACGCCAAGAAGGCCCGCTTCATCGCGGAATACGGATTGTCGCCCTATGACGCCTCGGTGCTCGTCGCCGAGCGCGAGCAGGCCGACTATTTCGAGGCGGTGGCGAAGGGCCGCGACGGCAAGGCCGCCGCGAACTGGGTGATCAACGAGCTGTTCGGCCGCCTCAACAAGGAAGGCAAGGACATCGCGTCCTCTCCTGTGTCGGCCCTCCAGCTCGGCGGGCTCGTCGACCTGATCGGCGAGAACGTCATCTCGGGCCGCATCGCCAAGGACCTCTTCGAGATCCTCTGGACCGAGGGCGGCGACCCGCGCCAGATCGTCGAGACCCGCGGCATGAAGCAGGTCACCGACACCGGCGCGATCGAGAAGGCCGTCGACGAGCTGATCGCGGCCAATCCCGACAAGGTCGAGCAGGTCAAGGCCAAGCCGACCATGCTGGGCTGGTTCGTCGGCCAGGCAATGAAGGCCTCCGGCGGCAAGGCCAACCCACAGGCCCTCAACGAGATCCTGAAGAAGAAGCTGGGGATCGAGTGATCGAATACGCCGTCATCCCGGACGCTGCGACGCGGAGATCCGGGAGCCATGCCTGAAGCTTTTTCGGAAGCGCTCCGGCCTGGATCCCGGGTCAAATCCGGGACGATCGCGGTGTTTCCTGCGCAAGCTGGACGATTGGGATGACCCCCGCCGACCTCGTCATCCGTGACGCCGAAGCCGCCGACATTCCGGCGGTCAGGGCGCTTCTGGTCGAGACCTGGCACGCGACCTATGACGGCATCTATGGCTGGCAGCGGGTCGCCGAGATCACCAATGCCTGGCATTCGCCGGAGAATCTGCACAGCCAGCTCGGCCGCGACGAGGGCGTCTTCCTCGTCGCGTCGGTCGGTGCGGAGATCGTCGCCACGGCATCCGCCAGACCGGAACGCGACGGCGCGGCGCTGCTGACCCGGCTCTATGTCCTGCCGGCCTGGCAGGGCGTCGGCATCGGCCGCACATTGCTTCAGGTCGCGCTCGCCTGCTTTCCGAAGGCGCCGGTCGCCCGCCTCGAGGTCGAGAGCCAGAACGAACCGGCGATCGCCTTCTACGAACGCATGGGTTTCTTCCTGCAGCGCCAGGCGCGCTTCGACGGCCGCGACGACACGCCGAACACGCTGCTGATGGCCAAGCGCCTCTTTGCCGAGTGACCTCGCGCCCACTTCCCGTCTGTGCCTGAGCCGAAAGCCGATGCGATGACCAGGACATCTGTCTCCGCCGCCGAAATCACCATCCGCCGCGCGCGGGCCGAGGATGTCGCACGCATCGTGGAACTCATGATGCTCGGCGCGCCGACGCAGACGTTGACGCCGGAGGAGATCGCTGCCGAGGCACGTCACCCCGCCTATGCCGAGGCCTTCGCCGAGATCGCTGCCAACAGGGACAGCGCGCTCTGCGTCGCCGAGCGGGCAGGGCAGGTGATCGGCACCTTTCAGATCACGCTGATCCCCGGCCTCATCGCGCGCGGGCGCAAGCGCGCCAAGATCGAGAGCGTCCATGTTTCGCCGGAGAGCCGTGGGCTCGGCATCGGTGCGCTGATGATCCGCCACGCCCTGGCCTTTGCCGAGGAGAGCGGCGCCGGTCTCGTCGAGCTGACCTCGAACAAGAGCCGCGTCGATGCCCATCGCTTCTACCGCAAACTCGGCTTCGACCAGAGCCATGAGGGCTTCAAGAAGCCGCTCTGAACCTGAAAAGGTTACACGCGGGGAGGACATGGCGCAGTCGCGCTGTGGGCGGGCGCAACCCCTTCCGGCCCCGCCGGCCTAACCATAGATTGGCGGCTGAAGTCTCGTCGCAGCAAGGAAGCTCCCGATGTCGCAAGCTCCCGCCAATCCGATCGACCTCTATTTCTGGCCGACGCCGAACGGCTACAAGATCAGCATCATGCTCGAAGAATGCGGGCTGCCCTACAACGTCGTTCCGGTGAACATCGGCAAGGGCGACCAGTTCAAGCCCGAGTTCCTCGCCATCTCGCCCAACAACCGCATGCCGGCCATCGTCGATCCCGACGGGCCGGACGGCAAGCCGATTTCCGTCTTCGAATCCGGCGCCATCCTTCAATATCTCGGCCGCAAGACCGGGAAGTTCTATCCGAAGGACGAGCGTGGCCGCGTCGCGGTCGACGAGTGGCTGTTCTGGCAGATGGGCGGTTTTGGCCCGATGCTCGGCCAGACCCATCATTTCCGCCTCTACGCGCCCGAACAGGTGCCCTACGCCATCGAGCGCTACACCAACGAGGCGAATCGCCTCTATGGCGTGCTGAACAAGCGGCTCGCGGGCCGCGACTACATCTGCGGCGATTATTCCATCGCCGACATGGCTTGCATCGGCTGGGCCCGCGGCTGGGAGCGGCAGGGCCAGGACATCAAGCAGTTCCCGCATGTCGGCCGCTGGATCGAGACGATGCTCGCTCGCCCCGCGGTCGAGCGCGGCCTCAAGGTCGGCGAGGAGCTGCGCAGCCCGGCCGGCATCAACACGCCGGAGCAGAAGGCGGTCCTCTTCGGCCAGAAGGCGAGCTGAACTGCTCTCCCTTCTCCCCCGGGGGAGAAGGTGGCAGTGCGAAGCGCTGACGGATGAGGGCCGTCAGCGCCACCCTTTCCTCATCCGTCTGCTTCGCAGACACCTTCTCCCCGAGGGGAGAAGGAAAACCGGCTCAATTGATCCGCGACCACTTCACCGTGCGGCAGATCAAGCCGCCCATGACACAGCCTGCCGTGGTCAGCGCATTGCCCGAGAGCGTCATCGTGCCCGAATAGGTCTTGCCGTCCTCCGGGTTGAAGGCGCTGCCGTTCCACTTGTTCGCGCCGTTCGGCTTCATGTCGAAGAAGATGCGCTGGCCGAGTTTCGCCGGACCGTTCGGATCCTTGAGCCATGAGATCGTGCCGCAGAGCGCATCGCCGCATTTGCTGAAGCGCACGCGCGAGGCGCCGGTGTCGCGTTCCCAGACGCCGACCACCTCCTGCGCCGAGGCGCGCGTGGCCGCGCCGGCCAGAGTGAACGCCGCCAGGCCTGCCAGGCCGAAAGCCGCCAGTGTCCTCATCGTTTCCTCCTGATCGGCCCGTCGGCCGTTATGGTTTACATGTGAACCATAGCGCCGTTTTGCGTCGGCTCCAAGATGCCGCAGCGACAGTTCTTGCCGGCGGTTCCGTGAGGCAAGGTGAATCCATCATCAACGCCGGCATTCCTCCGCTCTGGTCAGGGCATTGAGCGGAAACGCTTTTCCGGCATTCCTTCGTAAACGCCCCGTTGCTTTAACCTGGCGATGACGTCTCGTTGAGACTCGATTCATCGCAAAATTTAGCCCGCGCTTTAACGGTTGCGGCCACTCTCGCACTCATCGGTCGGAGCCTTGGACGGGTGGCTGGCCGCAACGACAGACAGGGTGGGTTCAATCATGGCACGCATGGAGATGAGCGCGATCCCCGCTTCACTGGTGGCACCGGTGGAAGTATCGGCCGAGGCCTATTGCGAGCTCGGGCTGATGCATGCTTCGGGGCGGGCAGGAGCCGTCGATCTGGTCAAGGCTCAGACCTGGTTCAACATCGCCTTCGCACGCGGCAGCGCCCGGGCGGCGGCGCATCGGCAGGAGCTGGCGCTGGAAATGAGCCGTGATGAGATCGCGGAAGCGTTGCGCGAGGCCCGCACTTTCCTGACGCGGCACTGAGCGCCACGTTCGGCTACTCGGAGACGACGCGGTCTCGCGTCGTTCAGAAGGCCGCGATGCCGCCCGAGGGCGGGGGCAGGTTGCCCCTGCGGTCCTTGCTGATGGAGTCAGGCGTCACGAGCAGCACCTGGCAGAGCAGGGAAACGAAGCCCGCGAAGACGATCGCAACGACAACCATGGATTGGCTCCCTGTTGTTCACGCGCCATCCTAGCACGAAACAGCTCAGTCGGCTCATGGATTCCGGTGCGGTAGCCCGGTGTGCGCCCCTTTTGGGGCAAGCCTTGTAGGGTGCGAAGGCGGCAGCTATAAGCGCGCCGCATTCCCTTATTCGACCCTTCCAAGGATCATTCGATGGCTGTCCAGCGTACCTTCTCCATTCTCAAGCCCGACGCGACGAAGCGCAACCTCACCGGCGCGGTCAACGCGGTCATCGAGAAGGCTGGCCTGCGGATCGTCGCGCAGAAGCGCATCCAGATGACCAAGGCCCAGGCCGAGACCTTCTACGCGGTCCATTCGGCGCGTCCCTTCTTCGGCGAGCTCGTCGAGTTCATGACCTCCGGCCCGGTCGTCGTGCAGGTTCTGGAAGGCGAGGACGCCATCGCCAAGTACCGTGACGTGATGGGCGCCACCAACCCGGCCAACGCCGCCGAGGGCACCATCCGCAAGCTCTTCGCCCAGTCGGTCGGCGAGAACACCGTGCACGGCTCGGACGCTGCCGAGACGGCGGCCGTCGAGATCGCCCAGTTCTTCGCGGGCAACGAGATCGTCGGCTGATCGCAGCCGCAGTTCAGGCTGAAAAGCAAAAAGGGCGGACCGGTTTGCCGGTCCGCCCTTTTCTTTTGGGGCGCAAGCCTGACCGGGCGCTTGCCCGGCCATGGCCCTGCCGTTCCTCAGAAGCCGAGCGAGTAGTTCGATCCGGTGTCGAAGGAATAGCTCGCCGAGATGCCGACGGTGATCGAGTTGCGCGAACCGAAGGGCCGGACGATCGGCGAGCGGGCGGCGTCGCCGGTCAGGCGCTTGTACTCGACATAGGTCGTGGTCTGGAGCCGGTCGGACCAGTGATAGGTCGCCTGCGCCAGCGCGCCATACGAATGCACGCCGGCATTGAAGCGCTGCAGCAGCCCGCCGGTGCCGGGCAGGGCGCCGCTGGTGCCGAAATAGGTGCGCACGTAATCGGCGCTGGCGATGCGCATGCGCGGGCCGATGCCGAAGGTCCAGGGGCCGAGATTGGTGAAGGCATCGAGCTTGAGGTCGGCGACGACGCCGTCATGGGCGACGATGCCGCGGCGGACGTCGACGCGGGCGCGCAGCCAGGATGTCGGATAGAATTCGGCGAAGGCGCCGGCCTCGCCACCGAATTTCGTGGGGGGCACCGCGACCAGCGCCGGGTTGACCTTGGCGTTGCGCTTCCAGAGCAGATCGCCCGAGAAGCCGATGCGCCAGCCCTGGCCGGAGAACACGCCGATGCTGAGCATGGCGTCGTCCTCGGCCGCCCACCAGGTGCTCTTCAGCCCCCGGCCGAGCGAGATGATCGGCCGCGCCCGGAAGAGATAGTCGTCGGAGCCGGTATAGTCCGGCTGGTAGCGCAGGCCCGCCCCGACCGTCAGATACCAGTTCTGGGCCGACTGGGGCGAGGTGAGCTGGGTGTAGTCGCTCGACTGGGCCTGTGCGGCTCCGGGCAAGGACAGGGCAAGGCCGAGCACGAGGCCCGCCAGATACGCAACGCAACGCATAGTCGAG
Organism: Allobosea sp. UNC402CLCol; assembly: GCF_000745475.1. Lineage (GTDB taxonomy): Bacteria > Pseudomonadota > Alphaproteobacteria > Rhizobiales > Beijerinckiaceae > Allobosea > Allobosea spartocytisi. The sequence goes on along the minus strand of NZ_KN050692.1, from coordinate 416,730 downwards.
AACTCCGGCGCCGTGGCACCTCTCGCAAGGGATCTTGCTGCAATGTCGATCAGGAGGATTAAGACGCGGTTAGCGTTGACGGCTTCTTAGCGTCCGCTTGATGATTCGAGCCCTCATCCTGGGAAGCCATTCCTCACGGACGGCTCCTCGGGATCGGGGCTGAGGGAATTTCCAAACGGCGCCTTACGCATGCGGCCTGTCGCGAATTTCGGCTCCCGCGCCGCCGCGCAATGGACTAGAAAAGCTCCATGAACCAGATGCCCCGCGTCGAGATCCGCCCCTCGGTTTGTCCGCATGACTGCCCTTCTGCCTGCTCGCTCGAGGTCGAGGTTCTCGACGGACGCAGCATCGGCCGCGTCCGGGGCTCGAAGCGCCAGAGCTATACCGACGGTGTGATCTGCGCCAAGGTCGCCCGCTACGCCGAGCGCATCCACCATCCCGACCGGCTGCTGCACCCGCTGAAGCGCGTCGGCCCGAAGGGGGCAGGGCAGTTCGAGCGCATCTCCTGGGACGAGGCGCTCGACGAGATCGCGCGCCGTTTCCTCGCCATCGAGGCCGAGCATGGCCCCGAGGCGGTCTGGCCGTATTACTACGCCGGCACGATGGGGCTGGTGATGCGCGACGGCATCAACCGCCTGCGCCACGCCAAGCGGTACTCCGGCCAGTACTCGACCATCTGCACGACGACCGCCTGGACAGGCTTCATCGCCGGCACGGGCCGTCTCGCCGGCGTCGATCCGCGCGAGATGGCGAAGTCGGACTGCGTCGTGATCTGGGGCACCAACGCCGTGCACACCCAGGTCAACGTCATGAACCACGCCATCAAGGCGCGGAAGGAGCGCGGCGCCAAGATCGTCGCCATCGACATCTACCGCAACGCCACGCTGCAGCAGGCCGATCTCGCGCTCGTCCTGAAGCCCGGCACCGACGCGGCGCTGGCCTGCGCGGTGATGCATGTCCTCTTCCGCGACGGCCATGCCGACCGCGACTATCTCGCTGGCCATACCGACTGCCCTGACGAGCTGGAAGCCCATCTCGCCACGCGCACGCCGGAATGGGCGGCGGCGATCACGGGGCTGAGCGCCGCCGAGATCGAGGAATTCGCCACGCTGGTCGGCACCCGCAAGCGGAGCTTCTTCCGCCTCGGCTACGGCTTCGCGCGCCAGCGTAACGGCGCGGTCTCGATGCATGCGGCGCTGTCGGTGCCGGCGGTGACGGGAGCCTGGCAGTACGAGGGCGGCGGCGCCTTCCACAGCAACAGCGGCATCTACAGATGGCGCAAGAGCCTGATCGAGGGGCTCGACACCATGGAGCGCGGCGTGCGCCAGCTCGACCAGTCGCAGATCGGCCGCGTCCTGACCGGCGATGCGCCGGCCCTGCGCGATGGCGGCCCCGTCAAGGCGCTCTTCATCCAGAACACCAACCCGGTCTCGGTCGCGCCCGAGCAGGAGCTGGTCAAGCAGGGCTTTGCCCGCGAGGACCTGTTCACCGTCGTCCACGAGCAGTTCATGACCGAGACGGCGGCCATGGCCGACATCGTCCTGCCGGCGACGCAGTTCATGGAGCATGACGATCTCTACCAGGGCGGCGGCCACCAGCACATCATGTGGGGCGGCAAGCTGATCGAGCCGCCGGGCGAGTGCCGCTCGAACCATGAGGTCGTCTCGGCGCTGGCGCAGCGGCTGGGCGCCGAGCATCGCGGCTTCGCCATGACCCCGCGCGAAATCGTCGACTGGACGCTGCGCGAGAGCGGGCGCGGTACGCTGGACGAGCTGATCGCGAATGATTTCCTCGACGTACAGCCGGATTTCGAGACGGCGCATTACCTGAAGGGATTCGGCCATCGCGACGGCAAGTTCCACTTCAAGCCGGACTGGCCGAAGGTGCCGAACGCCAATGACGGCCTCGTTGGTCCTTATGACCGGCTGCCGGCGCTACCCGATCAGTGGGACGTCATCGAGCTCGCCGATGACGAGCATCCTTTCCGCCTCGCCACCAGCCCGGCGCGCAGCTTCCTTAATTCGACCTTCAATGAGACGCCAGGCTCGCTGAAGAAGGAGGGGCAGCCGACGCTGATGCTGCATCCGGACGATGCGGCCGGGCTCGGCATCGCGGCCGGCGACGAAGTCGTCGTCGGCAACCGGCGCGGCACGGTCCATCTGACCGCGGCGATCTTCGCAGGGCTGGTACGCGGCGTGGTCATCGCCGAGTCGATCTGGCCCAATGCGGCCCATAAGCACGGTCGCGGCATCAACACCCTGACCGGCGCCGATTCGCCGGCGCCTTTCGGCGGTGCCGCCTTCCATGACAACAAGGTGTGGATCCGGAAGGCCTGACAAGCTTCGGAGCCTCTTGACCTTTCATGCATCTGTGTCATGCGGAGGCGTGGCGGCGCCGGGATCCATGCGACCGCTTCTTCTCGAAGGACGGGCAAGTCATGATGATGCGGCGGTTGGGTGCGGTCGTTCTGGCCGGTGGATTCTCGATGCTGTTGGGCGCCTCGGCCTATGCCGCGAGCAGCTCCACGGCGCTGCCTCCGCCGGACCCGACCGCGAAGAATCTGACGCCCTACATGATTCAGCTCCGTGCCTTCGACGCCTGCCTGATCACCCAGTCGCGCCTGCTCAACACGACGCGCGAGGCGGTGCACACGCCCTGCAGCTGCTACGCCAAGGGCACCGTCAATGCCATGAGCAAGGACGAGATCCAGGCCTTCCGCGACACCGGCTATTTCAACGACACGGCCCGCGAAAAGGGCCTGCGCTTCATCGACCAGTGCAAGCTGAAGCGGCCGATCTGAGCCGAGTGGCGTTTTTGGTCGGTGCGGCAGCGCCGTTTCTCGGATAGCGCGGGGAACCCTCTCCCGGAGGGAGAGGGCAGGGTGAGGGGAAGGCCGCTGGACGTTGTGGCCGTGACCTGACGGCTGCTGCTGCGAGGTTTGTGCCTTACTGGTCAAACGACCTACACCTCACCTCTACCCCTCTCCTTTCCGGAGAGGGGATCCCACGCCTTCGATACCTCCCGCCTTGCTGCTGACACGCTCCTGACAGAAGTTGTCACCCCGGCTGGGCCATGATGCCGCAGCTATGAGGCCGGGTAGGGAGATAATGCCGTGCAGCGCGCCGAACGATTGCTCGACATGATCCAGAGCCTGCGTCGCCGCAGGCGCCCCGTCACCGCCGAGACTCTGGCGTCCGAGCTCGATGTCTCCGTGCGGACGGTCTATCGCGACATCGGCGCCTTGGTGCGCCAAGGCGTGCCTGTGCGCGGCGAGGCCGGCATCGGCTATGTGCTCGACGCCGGTTTCGACCTGCCGCCGCTGATGCTCTCGCCCGACGAGATCGAGGCCGTGCTCGTCGGCATGCGCTGGCTCAGCGAGCGGGCGGACCCGGTGCTCGCGCGAGCGGCCGAGGATGTCGTCAGCAAGGTCGCCGCCGTACTGCCTGCCCATCTGAAGCCGATCCTGCTCGACGGCGCCTTGTTCGCGGCCTCCCATCCGGGCGAGCTGCCGGTCGATCAGGTCGATGTCGCGGCCGTGCGCGCCGCGATCCGCAACGGCCGCAAGCTCTCGATCGAATACAGCGACGAAAGCGGCCATGCGACGCAGCGCATGATCTGGCCGATCGGCATGACCTTCTACGAACGCGTCCGCATCGTCATCGCCTGGTGCGAGCTTCGGCAGGCCTTCCGCCATTTCCGCACCGACCGTATGACCGGCCTCGTCGCGCTGGAGGAGCGTTACCCCGCCCGCCGCGCCGATCTCTTCCGCCGCTGGCAGAAGGAGGAAGAGGCGACGCGCGAGGAATGGGAGCGCTGCAAGCGCGAGGGCGGCGGGATGCCGGCGAACGCCGAGGGCGCAGCCGCCTCTCAGCCGCGGATGACGACCCCGCCTTCGAGTCTGGCCCGGCCCGAAGCGACCTCGGCCAGCGCCGCCGGATAGAGCTTGTGCTCCTCGGCAAGGACGCGCTGCGCCAGCTTGTTCTCGTCGTCGCCGGGCAGGACCGGCACCTTCGCCTGCAAGATGACCGGGCCGGCATCGAGCTCCGGCACGACGAAATGCACCGAGCAGCCATGCTCGGCGACGCCGGCTTCCAGAGCCTGCCGGTGCGTATGCGTGCCCTTGAACAGCGGCAGCAGCGAGGGGTGGATGTTGATCATCCGGCCTTCCCAGCGCGTCACGAACCAGGGCGTCAGGATGCGCATGAAGCCGGCGAGCACGACCAGATCGATCTGGTTGACGCGCAGCACCTCGTCCATCGCGCGCTCGAAGGCCTCGCGGTCCTTGCCGAAGGCGCGGTGATCGACGGTCGCGGTCGCGATGCCGAAGCCACGCGCCCGGTCGAGCCCCGCGACATCGGGAATGTTCGAGAGCACGAGCCCGATCTGCGCCGGATAGTCCGGCGCCTGCGCGGCTTCCGCCAGCGAAACCATGTTGGAACCGCGCCCGGAGATCAGCACTCCGACGCGTTTGCGGCCAGCCGCCATGCTCACAGCGCGAGCTTGCCGCGATAGCTGACCGGCTCCTCGCCTTCCGCGGCCGGCACGATCTCGCCGAGCCTGACCGGCGCCTCGCCGGCGGCCTTGAGCGCCGCAAGAACCTCGTCGGCCTTCGCCGCATCGGCCGCCACGATCATGCCAATGCCGCAGTTGAAGGTGCGCAGCATCTCGCGCTCGGCGACACCGCCGATCTTGGCGAGCCAGCCGAAGACGGGCGGCACCGGGATTGAGGCGAGGTCGAGTGCGACGCCGAGCCCTTCCGGCAGCACGCGCGGGATATTGTCGGGAAAGCCGCCGCCGGTGATATGGGCGAGCGCCTTGATGCCGTCGGTCGCCTTCAGCGCCTGCAGCAGCGGCTTCACATAGATCCGCGTCGGCTCCAGCAGCGCTTCGGCGAGGTTCTTCTCGGGGGCGAAGGGGGCAGGGGCCTCCCAGCCGAGGCCGCTGAGCTCGACGATGCGGCGCACCAGCGAATAGCCGTTCGAATGCACGCCGGAGGAGGGCAGGCCGAAGACCACGTCGCCCGGCTTCAGGTCCTCGCGGGGCAGCAGCGTGCCGCGCTCGGCCGCGCCGACGGCGAAGCCGGCGAGGTCGTAATCCTTTTCGGCATACATGCCGGGCATCTCGGCGGTCTCGCCGCCGATCAGCGCGCAGCCGGCCTGGCGGCAGCCATCGGCGATGCCGCGCACGATCTCGACGCCGACCTTCGGGTCGAGCTTGCCGGTGGCGTAATAGTCGAGGAAGAGCAGGGGCTCGGCGCCCTGGACGATCAGGTCGTTGACGCACATCGCCACGAGATCGATGCCGATCGTCGAGTGCAGCCCGCTTTCGATGGCGATCTTCACCTTGGTGCCGACGCCGTCATTGGCGGCGACCAAGATCGGATCGTTGAAGCCGGCGGCCTTGAGATCGAACAACCCGCCGAAACCGCCGATCTCGGCATCCGCGCCCGGCCGGCGCGTCGCGCGCACCAGCGGCTTGATCTCGTCGACCATGGCATTGCCGGCGTCGATATCGACACCTGCCTGCGCATAGGTCAGTCCGTTTGCGCCGGGCTTGCTCATTGCGGTCTCGCCTTTGTTCCTGTTCGCGGGAGCGATAGGCAAGCACGCCCCGGCTGGCAAGGCTTGGAACGGGCTTTATTGGCTTTATCATCGCCATCTTGCGTCATTCCGGGCGACCGAAAGAGAGACCCGGGATCCATGCCTGGGCTAACCCGGGATGACGGCGCGAGGAAACGGATGTCATGAGTGGCCGGGCTGGCATTGCGCGTGATGCTGAGCGAAGCTGCACCCATGACGATCCCGAATCTGATCACGCTCGGCCGGCTCTTCCTGGTGCCGCTCGTCATCGTGATGATCGTCAATGCGCGCTGGGACGCCGCTTTCGTCATTTTCGTCGTCGCGGGTGTGTCCGATGCCGTCGACGGCTTCCTCGCCAAGCGCTGCGGCATGGCGAGCGAGCTCGGCGCCTATCTCGATCCCATCGCCGACAAGGCGCTGATCGTCTCGATCTACATCACGCTCGCGGTGGTCGGCGCGATTCCGTTCTGGCTCGTCGTCCTGGTCGTGGCGCGCGACATCATGATCGTGGCCGCGGTGCTGCTCTCCTGGCTGCTCGACCGGCCGGTCACGATCGCCCCCTTTATCGTCAGTAAGCTCAACACCGCCGCGCAGATCGCCTTTGCCGCGCTGGCGCTCGGCTCGCGCGCCTTCGGCATCGATCCCGGTCCCGCCGGCACGGTCGGCGAGCTGGTCGTCGCCTTGTTGACGCTCGCCTCGATGGCGGCCTATCTCGCCTTCTGGCTGCGGCACATGGCGGGATCGACCGAGACCGCCCGCGCTGGCCGGGAACCGCCGGACCACGTATAGAGTTGCTCGTCTTCCTGCCGAAGACGCGAAGAGGCTGATGGATGACCTTACAGCGCCAGATCGGCTTTTGGCTGGGTTCCCTCTTCGTCTTCGTGCTGTTCCTGGTGCTGCTCAGGGACATCCTGCTGCCCTTCATCGCGGCGCTGGCGCTTGCCTATCTGCTCGATCCGCTGGCCGACCGGCTGGAGCGCCTCGGGATGAGCCGTCTTGCCGCGACCATCGTCATCCTCGTCGTCTTCATCCTGATCTTCGCGCTGGTGCTGATCCTGCTCGCGCCGCTGCTCGGCCAGCAACTCGCCGGGCTGGTGGCACGGCTGCCCGGGGATGCGGCGAAACTGCAGTCGCTCGTGCTCGAAAAGGGCGCGCCCTGGCTCGAGCGCTTCGGCGGCGGCGATCTTGCCAAGCAGGCGCAAAGCTCGCTGGGCGACCTCGTCGGCCAGGCGACGAAATGGGTTGGCGGCCTGCTGCAATCGCTCTGGAGCGGCGGCACCGCGATCGTCGGCGTCTTTTCGCTGCTGGTGCTGACGCCGGTCATCGCCTTCTATCTGCTGGTCGACTGGGATCGCATGGTCGCGACCGTCGATAGCTGGCTGCCGCGCGACCATCGCAAGACCATCCGCGGGCTGGTCCGCGAGATGGACACCGCCATCGCCGGATTCCTGCGCGGGCAGGCGCTGGTCTGCCTGCTGCTGGGCGCTTTCTACGCCATCGGGCTGAGCGTGGTCGGTGTCAATTTCGGCGCGTTGATCGGCATCATCTCGGGCTTCCTCTCCTTCATTCCCTATGTCGGCTCGCTGACCGGGCTCGTGCTCTCGGTCGGCGTCGCGACGGTGCAGTTCTGGCCGGACTGGACCTGGCCGCTGGCGACGCTCGGCGTCTTCCTGGTCGGGCAGTTCCTCGAGGGCAACATCTTCCAGCCGAAATTCGTCGGCGATTCGATCGGCGTCCATCCGGTCTGGCTGATGTTCGCGCTGCTTGCCTTCGGTTCGCTCTTCGGCTTCGTCGGCCTGCTGCTGGCGGTGCCGCTGGCGGCGGTCATCGGCGTGCTCTGCCGCTTCGCCCTCCGGCAGTATCTCGCCAGCAATCTCTATCGCGGCATTCATCCGAACCCAGCGAAGGCCGATGTGACGATCGAGATCGAGCGCTGAGCCGCCCATGTCAGACGCGCCTTCGCGCCCGCGCCAGCTCGCCTTCGACCTGCCGGTCGACAGCCGCCACGGCGTCGAGGATTTCCTCGTCGGCCCCTCGAACGAGGCGGCCTACGGGCTGGTCGAAAGCTGGCCGCGCTGGCCGGATGCCTGGCTGCGCCTGACGGGACCGGAAGGCGCGGGCAAGACCCATCTCGCCGCGATCTGGGCCCGCATGGCCCATGCTTGGACGGTTCCTGCGCGCGATCTCACCGAGGAGAATGTGCCGCATCTGGTCTCGGGTGGCGCGCTGGTAATCGAGGATTGCGATGCCGCCCCCTTCGACGAGCCGGCGCTGTTCCACCTGATGAACGCGATCAAGGCACGCGGAGGCCATCTGCTGCTGACGGCGCGCACGCCGCCGGATCTCTGGGGCCTGCGCGTGCCGGACCTGCTCTCGCGCCTGCGGCTGGCACCGAGCGCCACCATCGAGCCGCCGGATGACGGTTTGCTCCGCGCCGTGCTGGTCAAGCTCTTCATCGACCGCCAGCTCGTGGTCGATACGGCGGTCATCGATACGCTGGCGCTCAGGATGGAGCGCTCCTTCGCCGCCGCGCGGCAGGTTGTGGACCGGCTCGACCGGGTGGCGCTGGAGCGCGGCCGGCGCGTGACGCGCCCGCTGGTGCAGGAGGTGCTGGCCGAGCTGTTCCCGCAGGAGCCGGGCTGAGCGGCCTGCTGACGATCGCGGGGGCTGCCAGGCGCCCCGTGAAGCCTCCTATCTATGGCCGGCGGCCGATGCCTGCTAACCTTTTCCGACAGCGATTCATGTCGCTTGTCATCGAACCGTCACGGTAGGATGGCTTCACAACGCCCCATGAGACGCACGAGCAGGACGACGACCAGGGTAAGGGTACGGACCAAGCGCATGACCACGGAGATCGCGGCCGACATGCCCGACATGCCGGATAGGGCGACGGGGGATTCGGACGCATTGCCGCTGCGCCGGCAGCCGGCGCGCTTCATGAATCGCGAGCTCTCCTGGCTGCAGTTCAACCGCCGGGTCATGGAGGAGGCGTCGAACCGCAGCCATCCGCTGCTGGAGCAGCTGCGCTTCCTCTCGATCTCGGCCAACAACCTCGACGAGTTCTTCATGGTCCGCGTCTCGGGCCTGCGCGAGCAGCTCAAGGCCGGCGTCGTCACCCCCAGCCAGGACGGGCTCACCCCGGCCGAGCAGCTCGTCGAGATCGGCAATGCGGTTTCGGCCCTGACCGACGACCAGCAGGCGCGCTGGGTCGAACTGCGCCATGAGCTGCACGAAAATCGCATCCATCTGCTCGGCCCGGCCGACATCGGTTCGCAGGACCGGATCTGGCTGGAGGATTATTTCCTCAATTACGTCTTCCCGGTGCTGACACCGCTGGCGATCGACCCGGCCCATCCCTTCCCCTTCATCCCGAATCTCGGTTTCACCGTCGCGCTCGCGCTGGAGCGCCTCAGCGACGGGCGCCAGCTCGACGCGCTGATCCGCGTGCCGATCAAGATCGACCGCTTCATCGAGCTGCCCGATCTCGCCCGCGAAGGTTTGCACCGCTTCATCACCCTCGAGGATGCGGTCTCGCTCTTCATCGCCAAGCTTTTCCCCGGCTACGAGGTCAAGGGCACCGGCTCCTTCCGCGTCATCCGCGACTCCGACCTCGATATCGAGGAGGAGGCGGAGGACCTCGTCCGCGTCTTCGAGACCATGCTGAAGCAGCGGCGCCTCGGCGTCGTCATCCGGCTCGAACTCTCGACCGGCATGCCCGACCATCTGCGCCGGATGATCGTGCGCGAGCTCAAGGTCGACAGCGACGAGGTCGTCGAGGTCAACGGCATGATCGGCCTGAACGAGCTTGCCCAGCTCGTCAGCGTCGACCGGCCGGACCTGAAGTTCAGGCCCTACAACGCCCGTTTTCCCGAGCGCATCCGCGAGCATGGCGGCGACTGCTTCGCCGCGATCCGGCAGAAGGACCTGCTGGTCCATCACCCCTATGAGAGCTTCGACGTCGTGGTGCAGTTCCTGCAGCAGGCGGCCCGCGACCCCAATGTCGTCGCGATCAAGCAGACGCTCTACCGCACCTCCTCGAACTCGCCGATCGTTAAGGCGCTGACCGAGGCCGCCGAGGCCGGCAAGTCGGTGACCGCGCTGGTCGAGCTCAAGGCCCGCTTCGACGAGGAAGCGAACATCCGCTGGGCCAAGGAGATGGAGCGCGCCGGCGTCCAGGTCGTCTACGGCTTCATCGAGCTGAAGACCCACGCCAAGCTGTCACTGGTGGTGCGGCGCGAGGCCGGCCAGCTCGTCAGCTACTGTCATATCGCGACCGGCAACTACCATCCGATCACGGCGCGCATCTACACCGACGTGTCCTTCTTCACCGCCGATCCGGTGCTTTCGCAGGATGTCGCCCGCGTCTTCAACTTCATCACCGGCTATGCTGAGCCGGCCGGGCTGGAGCGCATGGCCGTCTCGCCGACGAACCTGAAGAAGCGCCTGCTCGGCGACATCGCCGAGGAGGTCGCGCATGTGAAGGCCGGCCGCAAGGGCGCGATCTGGGGCAAATGCAATTCGCTGGTCGATCCCGAGATCATCGACGCGCTCTATGACGCCAGCCGGGCCGGCGTCGAGATCGACTTCGTCGTGCGCGGCATCTGCTGCCTGCGGCCAGGCCTGCCCGGTTTGTCGGAGAATATCCGGGTCAAGTCGATCATCGGCCGCTTCCTGGAGCACAACCGCATCTATGCCTTCGGCGCCGGCTATGGCTTGCCTTCGCCCAAGGCGAAGGTCTACATCTCCTCCGCCGACCTGATGCCGCGCAATCTCGACCGTCGCGTCGAGGCGCTGACGCCGATCCTGAACCCGACGGTGCACCAGCAATTGCTCGATCAGATCATGCTCGCCAACCTGCTCGACAATGAGCAGAGCTGGACGATCCTGCCCGATGGCGGCTCGCGCCGCATTGTCCCGGCGCCGAACGAAGAACCGTTCAATGCGCATAATTACTTCATGACAAATCCGAGTCTGTCCGGTCGTGGAAAATCGCTCTCCAGTTCCAGTCCCCGTGCCCTTTCCCGCAAGGGAGGCCGTAAGGCCTGAATTGCAGCACGCGCCCGGCCGTCTGGCGCTCGGCGACACCATCGCCATCGTCGATATCGGCTCGAACTCGGTTCGTCTCGTCGTCTACGAGATGCTCGTTCGGGCACCGTCGCAGGTCTTCAACGAGAAGGAGATGGCCGGGCTCGGCCGGCAGGTCGCCACGACCGGCCGCCTGGCCGAGGACGCCATCGAGAAGGCGATCGCCGCGCTGGTGCGCTTCCGCATCCTCTGCGAGGCGATGCATGTCGGCGAGCTCCGCGTCATCGCCACCGCCGCGGCGCGCTATGCCGAGAACGGCCCCGAATTCATCGCCCGGGCGGAGCAGGCGATCGGCCAGCCGATCGAGCTGATCTCGGGCGGGCGCGAGGCGGTGCTGTCCGGGCTCGGCGTCATTTCCGGTTTCGACGAGCCCGACGGCGTGGTCGGCGACCTCGGCGGCGGCAGCCTGGAGCTGATCTCCGTGAAGCGTGGCGAGGTGGGGAAGGGCGCCAGCGTGCCGCTCGGCGGCCTGGCGCTGCTCGACCGCTCGAAGGGCTCGCTGAAGGCGGCCGAGAAGATCGTCAAGGACGAGCTCGACAAGCTGCCCCAGCTCGCCGCCATGAAGGGGCGGGACTTCTACGCCGTCGGCGGCACCTGGCGTGCCCTCGCGACGCTGCATCAGCGCCGGGCCAATTATCCCCTCAACGTCATGCATGGCTACGCCATCCCGCCCCGGGACGCGGCCGATTTCGTCAGGCTGGTCGAGCGCGCCGACGCGTCGGTGCTCGATGCGATCGACGCCGTCTCCTCGGCGCGCCGCCCGCTGCTTGCCTATGGCGCACTGGTGCTGGACGAGCTGATCAAGCGCGGCAAGCCGCGAAACATCATCATCTCCGCCCAGGGCGTGCGCGAGGGCCTGCTGCACGAGCAGCTTTCGGCCGAGGAGCGTGCGGCCGATCCGCTCCTGCAGGCGGCGCGCGACTACAACCTCCTGCGCGCCCGCGATCCACGCCACGCGGCCGAGCTGATCGACTGGACCAAGGCGATCATGGAGACGGCGGGTCTGCCGCAGGACGAACCCTCGGCGCGGCTGGTCGAGGCCGTCTGCCTGCTGTCGGATATCGGCTGGCGCGCCCATCCCGACTATCGCGGCGAGCAGAGCATGAACGTCATCGCCCATGCCTATTTCACCGGCATCGACCATGTCGGCCGCGCCTTCCTGGCGCTGACGATCTTCCTTCGCTATGCCGGGCTGAAGGCGTCCTCGCCTGCGGCCGATGGTCTCAGGACGCTGCTGCCGCCGGCTCTGTTCGAGCGGGCGGTCCTGATCGGCGCGATCTTCCGGGTCGGCTATCTGCTCTCGGCCGGCATGGCCGGCATCCTGCCGCGCATTCCGGCGCTCTGCGTCGACAGGCGCCTCGTGCTGCGCCTGCCCGACGATCTCGCGGCGCTGGCGAGCGAGCGCGTCGAGGGACGGCTCAAGCAGCTCGCGAAGCTCCTGGCGCGGGACTACGAGATCGGGCGGGTCTGACGCCGGGGATCGACGCTCGCGTCATTCTCGGGCGGAGCGAAGCGCCGACCCGAGAATCTCTTGCAGAACCGGGGTCGAAGCCCCGCTTCGCGTGATGCCCGGGTCAAGCCCGGGCATCACGGCTATTTCTCTCAGCTCGCAGCCTTCAGCCGGGCGAAGCCCGCTTCGAGATCGGCCTTGAGGTCTTCGAGATTCTCCAGCCCAATATGGATGCGTACCGTCGGCCCCTTGTAGTCGGGCGTCGTCGCCGTGCGGTAGGCGCGGCAGTCGAAGGGCAGGACGAGGCTCTCATAGCCGCCCCAGGAGGCGCCCATGCCGAACAGCGTGAGCCCGTCCAACATCGCGGCGACCGCCTTCATCGAGACCGGCGCGAACTCGAAGGCGAAGAGCGAGGAGGCGCCGGTGAAGTCGCGCTTCCAGAGGGCATGGCCAGGATCTTCCGGCAGCGCCGGATGCAGCACGCGGGCGATCTCCGGGCGCGCCTGCAGCCATTTCGCCATCTCGATTCCGGCCGGCATCTGCTCCTTGAGGCGGATCGCCATCGTCCGCATGCCGCGCAGCGTCAGGAAGGCGTCCTCCGGGGCGACGATGACGCCGAGCTCTTCCCAGGCCTTGCGCAGGGTCTTGTAGAGCTCGGGCGTGCGGGCCGAGATCGTGCCGATCAGCACGTCGGAATGGCCGGCATAGTATTTCGTGCCGGCCTGGACCGAGATGTCGACGCCGAAGGCGTGGCTGTCGAAATAGAGCGGCGTCGCCCAGGTGTTGTCCATCATCGTCAGGATGCCGCGTGCGGCGGCGGCCTTGGCGATGGCCGGGATGTCCTGCATCTCGAAGGTCTGGGAGCCGGGCGCCTCGGTCCAGACCGCCTTGGTGTTCGGCTTGAACAGTTTGGCGATGTCGGCCCCGACCAGCGGGTCGTAATAGCTGACCTCGACGCCCATCCGCTTCAGGAAGGAATCGCAGAAATTGCGCGTCGGCCGGTAGACGCTGTCCGTCACCAGCACATGGTCGCCGGCGGAGAGGAAGGCGAGGAAGGGCAGGGTGCAGGCGAGCAGCCCCGAGGGGGTCACAACCACGCCCGCGCCGCCCTCGATGGTGTTGGCTGCGGCCTCGAGCGCGTCGAGCGTCGGGTTGCCATGGGTGCCATAGGTGTAGCGCGCCTTCCGGGCGAGGAAGTCCTCCGTGTTCGGATAGATGACCGTGGAGCCTCGTACGATAGGAGGATTGACAAAGCCGTAGCTGTCGCTGGGGTCGCGGCCGGCGAGGGCGAGGCGGGTCCGTGTGCCGAGGCGGGCAAATTCAGAGGAGGGCAGCTTTTTCATGGAACCGATGCGGCTGGAGCGGAAGGCGAGGCGGCCGGGCTTGACCGTCTTGCCAAGTTCGCATGTGATGATTGTGGCGAACAAGTGGCGGCTGCGGCGGATGGCCGTTGCTTGACGCTCATGGGTCGCTCTGGCAATCGACTTGTTCAAGGGGACGCCGCCTCATTGCTGGGAACGACAGAGCGGTTTGGGAGCCGCCAGCGGCGAACCGGATTTTCGAGCGTGTCCGGATCCTCCGGTATGCTTGTTTCAACGGGAGAGTTACGATGAAAAAGCTTTTGGCAGCCGCCCTCTTTGCAGGAGCCGGGCTCGCGATTTCCGCAACGGGCGCCTCGGCCCAGGCCACACTCGCGCAGGTCAAGCAGCGCGGCATCCTGAACTGCGGCTCGAATCCCGGCCTCGCTGGTTTCGGTGTGCCGGACGCGCAGGGCAACTGGACCGGCCTCGACGTCGACGTCTGCCGCGCCGTGGCCGCTGCGATCTTCAACGATCCGGCCAAGGTCAAGTTCATCCCGCTTTCGGCCAAGGATCGCTTCACCGCGCTCCAGTCCGGCGAGGTCGATCTGCTCGTCCGCAACTCGACCTGGACGATGACCCGCGACGCGTCGCTCGGCATCGCCTTCACCGGCGTCAACTACTATGACGGCCAGGGCTTCATGGTTCGCAAGAAACTCGGCGTGAACTCGGCGCTGCAGCTCAACGGCGCCTCGGTCTGCACGCAGCAGGGCACGACGACGGAACTCAACCTCGCCGACTACTTCCGCGCCAACAACCTGAAATACGAGGTCGTGGCCTTCGCGACCGCCGACGAGACCATCAAGGCCTATGATGCCGGCCGCTGCGACGCCTTCACCACGGACGCCTCGGGCCTCTATGCCGAGCGCCTGAAGCTCGCCGCCCCGGACGATCACATCGTTCTGCCGGAGATCATCTCCAAGGAGCCGCTCGGCCCCTCCGTCCGCAACAATGACCCGCAGTGGTTCAACCTGGTGAAGTGGGTCGGCTACGCGATGCTGAACGCCGAGGAGCTCGGCGTCACCAAGGCCAATGTCGACCAGCAGGTGAAGTCCGACAATCCGGAGATCAAGCGTCTGCTCGGCACCGAGGGCAAGTTCGGCGAGCAGATCGGCCTGACCACGGACTGGGTCGTCCGGATCGTCAAGCTGGTGGGTAACTACGGCGAGTCCTTCGAGAAGAACGTCGGCCAGGGCTCGCTGCTCAAGATCGCCCGCGGCCAGAACGCGCTCTGGACCAAGGGCGGCCTGCAATACGCTCCGCCGGTTCGCTGAGCGTGCCATCGGGAGGCGCCGGATCGTCCGGCGCCTCTTCGCGATATCGCCCGGCGCCATGATCTGGGCCATGGCCCGGGCGGACCGCGACGACATCGGCCGCTCATCGGCCGCAACGACCGGTTTTGCCATGGGAACAGCGAGGATAGCCCATATCTTTGCGCTGACTGCCGCCGCGGCGATCATCGCCCCGGAGGCCCTGGCGAAGGGCGATCTGCTGGCGCAGGTGAAGGCCCGCGGGACGATCCTCTGCGGCGTCGCGCCATCGCTGCCCGGCTTCTCCATGCCTGACAGCCGGGGCAACTGGACCGGGCTGGACGTCGATCTCTGCCGCGCGCTGGCCGCCGCGATCTTCGACGATCCGGCCAGGGTGAGCTTCGTGCCGCTCTCCTCGCAGGACCGTTTCACCGCCTTGCAGACGGGGGAGGTCGATCTCCTGTCGCGCAGCTCGACCTGGTCGATGACGCGCGACACGGCGCTGGGGCTGCGTTTCGCCGGGATCAATTTCTACGGCGGCGAGGGCTTCATGGTCCGCAAGGCGCTCGGCATCGCCTCCGCCACGCAGCTCGGCGGCGCCACGATCTGCGCCGAGCAGGGCACCACCACGGAGCTCAACGTCGCCGATTTCTTTCGCCGTCACGGCCTGCGCAGCGAGATCGTCACCTATCGCGGCAGCGACGAGACGGTCGATGCCTATGGGGCCGGCCGTTGCGACGCCTATGCCTATGATCGGGCCGGGCTCGCGATCCAGCGCAGCAGGCTCGCCGCGCCGCAGGATCATGTCATCCTGCCCGAGACGATTTCGAAGGAGCCGCTCGGGCCGGTGGTGAGGCAGGGTGACGAAGGCTGGTTCGGCTTGGTGAAGTGGACGCTGTTCGCCATGCTCGATGCGGAGGAGCTCGGCGTGGGCCAGAACAACGTGGAAGCGATGCGGGCCTCCGAGCGGCCGGATGTCCGCCGTCTTCTCGGCCTCGAAGGCGATTTCGGAGGAGCGCTCGGGCTCTCGCGCGACTGGGCCTACCGGATCGTTCGCCATGTCGGCAATTATGGGGAATCCTTCGAGCGCAACCTCGGCCGCGGCTCGCGGCTGGGGATCGAGCGGGGTCTGAACGCGCTCTGGACCGGAGGTGGGTTGCATTACGCGCCGCCGGTGCGCTGAAATCGGCCGGCGCAGGAGGCAGGGGCGCCGAACGGCCGGGAGCCTCGGGTTGCCGGATTGAAACAAGAAGACCGCCGGAAAGGTGGTCCGGGACTTGCTATGAACGCGGCGAGAGCGGGACCAACCCGCTCCGACAGGGGAATGACGATGAAGAGTTCGATCGAGAGGCTGCGAGCGCGGCCGGTTTCTTCGCAGCCGAGCCCGGCGGATGGGCCGGCGAGGCGGTACCCGCACGCCTTGGCGACAGGGCGTCACAGGCGCGGCGCATCCGCCATGGCAGGAAGCGCGATCGACGACGGACAGGAATGACCAGAGACAATCGGTCCGGACCCAACGGCCTTCGGTGGAGTCGCACCGCCGCAGGATCGCCGGCCTCAACAAGCGAAGAAAAAAGGGCGTAACAGGTGTCGAGCATCCCGACCGAAACGGTATCACCCGGCAAGGCGTCGTTATTCTACGATCCGAAGATCCGGGGCTATGTCTATCAGATCGTTCTGCTGCTGGTGGTCGGCTTCCTGATCTGGTCAGCGGCCTCGAACGTCATCGAGAACCTGCGGGCGCAGAAGATCGCCTCGGGCTTCGGCTTCTGGCACAACGCGGCCGGCTTCGACGTCAACCAGAAGCTCATCCCCTTCAGCGCTTCGGGCTCGACCTATGGCCAGGCGTTTTTCGTCGGCCTGCTGAACACGCTGCTCGTCGCCGCGCTCGGCATCGTGCTGGCGACGATCATCGGCTTCTCGGTCGGCGTCGCGCGGCTCTCCAGCAACTGGATCATCGCCAAGCTGGCGATGATCTATGTCGAGGTCATCCGCAACATCCCGCTGCTGCTCCAGCTCTTCTTCTGGTACAACGCGGTGCTGAAGCCCTTGCCGGACGCGCGCAATTCGATCTCGCTGCCCGGCGGCATCTATCTGAACAACCGCGGCATCATCTTCCCGAACCCGCAATTCGCACCGGCCTTCGAGTGGGTGGTGATCGCTTTCCTCATCGGCATCGCGGGCTCGATCGCGTTCTACATCTGGGCGCGCGGGCAGCAGGCCAAGACGGGGAAGCAGTATCCGAACGGCTGGGTGGCGTTCGGCCTGGTCATCGGCATGCCCCTGATCGTCTTCCTGCTGGCCGGCCAGCCGCTATCCTTCGAGTATCCGCAGCAGGGCCGCTTCAACCTGACGGGCGGCCTGCAGATCTTCCCCGAATTCGTCGCGCTCCTCGTCGGCCTGTCGACCTACACGGCGGGCTTCATCGCCGAGGTCGTGCGCGCCGGCATCCTCGCTGTCTCGAAAGGGCAGACGGAAGCCGCCAACGCGCTCGGCTTGAGGTCGGGGCCGACCCTGAAGCTCGTCGTCGTGCCGCAGGCGATGCGCGTCATCATCCCGCCGCTGACCTCGCAATACCTCAACCTCGTCAAGAATTCGTCGCTGGCGGTGGCGATCGGCTATCCCGATCTCACCCAGGTCTTCATGGGCACGGTGCTGAACCAGACCGGCCAGGCCGTCGAAATGGTCTCGATCACGATGGGGGTCTACCTCACGATCTCGCTTGTGACCTCGTTCGCGATGAACATCTACAATAAGCGCATGGCGCTGGTGGAACGGTGAGGGCGCAGCGATGACCGACGCAACTCTCGACAACGCACCCAACGCCTTCGTCCGCAGGGAAACGCTCGCGCAGCAGCCGGCGCCGCTCTCGGTGGCCGGCCCGGTGGCGTGGATCCGCTCGAACCTCTTCTCCAGCCCGCTGGGCACGGTCCTGACGCTGGTGAGCCTCTACATCGTCATCGTCGGGGTGGAGGACCTGGTGCGGTTCTACATCCTCGACGCCGTCTGGACCGGTGCGAACCGCGAAGCCTGTCTCGCCGACAAGATCGGCCGGCCGGTCGGCGCGTGCTGGCCCTATGTGGTCGATCGTTTCCAGTATTTCGTCTACGGCTCCTATCCGGTCTCGCAGCGCTGGCGGGTCAACATCGTCTTCGTGATGTTCGCGCTCGGCGTCGTCTGGCTCCTCTGGAACAAGGCGCCGCTGAAGAAGCTCGGCGCCTTCTTCTTCTTCATCATCCTGCCGCTCAGCGGCTTCATCCTGCTGCTCGGCGGCGCGACGGCCGAGGGGCTGCTGCGCAATCTGCTGCTGCTCAGTGCCGCGCTGGCGGTGCTCTACGCCGTGGTGTCCTTCGTGCCCTCGCTGGCGTTCTGGACTCCTGCGCCGCTGCTGGCGGCGGAGCGCGAGGCGTCGCCCTGGCAGCGCTTCTACCGGCCGAAGCGGCTGATCCTGATGGCGCTCGTCGTCTTCGGGCTGATCGCCGTCATCCAGCAGCAGCTCGGCCTGCCGCGGGTCGATACCGGCCTGTGGGGCGGCATGACGGTGACCTTCCTGATCTCGGCGGTCGGCATCGTCTTCTCGCTGCCGCTGGGTGTCGTCCTGGCGCTGGGACGCCGCTCGCGGCTGCCGATCATCCAGCTGCTCTCGGTGATCTTCATCGAGTTCGTGCGTGGCGTGCCGCTGATCACGGTGCTGTTCATGGCGAACACCATGCTGCCGCTCTTCGTGCCGCAGGAATATTCGCCGGACCGGCTGCTGCGGCCGCTGATCGGCGTCGCGGTCTTCGCCTCGGCCTATATGGCGGAGGTCATCCGTGGTGGTCTCCAGGCGATTCCGAAGGGGCAGTTCGAAGGAGCGATGTCGCTCGGCCTCGGCTACGGGCAGATGATGCGCCTCATCATCCTGCCGCAGGCGCTGCGCATCGTCATTCCCGGCATCGTCAACACCTTCATCGGCCTGTTCAAGGACACGACGCTGGTCGCGATCGTCGGCATCTTCGACTTCCTGAACACAATCCAGGCGACGCTGGTCGATCCGACCTGGGCGACGCCGACGACGCGGACGACGGGCTATGCTTTTGCCGCGATCTTCTATTTCCTGTGCTGCTGGGGCATGTCGCGATATTCGATTGCGGTCGAGAAGCGCCTGGCTGCCGGCCAAAGACGTTGAGAGGGACAAAAACCATGGCAATGGCCGAAACCAAGATCACCGACACCCGCCCGGCAGCGCTGAAGCCGACCTCGTTGAAGACCGCGACGGCGGTGGAGATGGTCGGCGTCAACAAGTGGTACGGGGAGTTCCACGTGCTGCGTGACATCAACCTCAAGGTCTCCCGCGGCGAGAAGCTGGTCATCTGCGGCCCGTCCGGTTCGGGCAAGTCGACGATGATTCGCTGCATCAACCGGCTGGAGGAGCACCAGAAGGGCCAGATCGTCGTCGACGGCACGGAGCTCACCAACGATCTCAAGAAGATCGACGAGATCCGCCGCGACGTCGGCATGGTCTTCCAGCACTTCAACCTGTTCCCGCATCTGACGATCCTGGAGAACCTGACGCTGGCGCCGATCTGGGTCCGCAAGATGCCCAAGAAGGACGCCGAGGAGATCGGCATGCACTATCTCAAGCGCGTCAAGATTCCCGAGCAGGCTCATAAATATCCGGGCCAGCTCTCGGGCGGCCAGCAGCAGCGCGTGGCGATCGCCCGTTCGCTCTGCATGAGCCCGAAGATCATGCTGTTCGACGAGCCGACCTCGGCGCTCGACCCCGAAATGGTCAAGGAGGTGCTCGACACCATGGTCTCGCTGGCGGAGGAGGGCATGACCATGCTCTGCGTCACGCACGAGATGGGCTTCGCCCGCCAGGTCGCCGACCGCGTCATCTTCATGGACGCCGGCCAGATCGTCGAGATGAACACCCCCAACGAGTTCTTCAAGAACCCGCAGCACGAGCGCACCAAGCTCTTCCTCAGCCAGATCCTGCACTGAGACGGTCGGGTTAGATCGAATTGCGAAAGCGCGCCGGGAAACCGGCGCGCTTTTCTTTTTCGTCGAGCATTGCGTCGTGGCGGAAGCGCGAGTCATCCCGGACGCAGCCCTCGGGTCCGATCTTCGATCGGCCCAAGGATAAACTCCGCGAAGATCCCGGACCCATGCCTGAACCTTGATCGGAAGCGCTCCGACATGGATCCCGGGTCAAGCCCGGGATGACGGCGGAGGTTCTGGGTAAAATCACCACGCTCCAATGCGGAAATCATGCGGCCGGCGCCCGCGAACGCCGTTGCGCCGGACCGCGCGGCATCCTATTCTCACCGGCGATGGGGATGGAGTTCCCCCGAAACCGCCCGTGAGGGCTGATGACTCCTACCGCACGAAACTGCGGTGGGAATCCGTCCGGAGCCCGCCGCAAGGCGGGTTTTTTCATGCCCGTCGACAAGGGAGCCGAAGCGAGCATGTCCTTCTCGACCGTCGTTTTCGTCATGATCGGAGGCGCGCTCGGTACGCTGGCGCGCTACCTCATCTCCGTGCTTGCGCTGCCGATCAGCGGGAGCCTGCCCTGGGGCACCATCCTCATCAATATCGCCGGCTCCTTCGTCATCGGCTTCTTCGGCACGCTGACGCTGGCGAGCGGCCGCTTCCCGGTGTCCGAGCCCGTGCGCCTGTTCGTGATGGTCGGCCTCTGCGGCGGCTTCACCACCTTCTCGTCCTTCAGCCTGCAGACGCTCGACCTGTTGCGCAGCGGCGAGACGGTGCGGGCGGCGATCAACGTCGTCGCCTCCGTCGTGCTCTGCGTGACGGCCGTCGCGGTCGGCCACGCCGCCGCCACCCGGTTCAACGGTGATCCGCGCATCGCGCAGATGGTCATGGAGGAGGAGGCCTGAAGCCTCCTCCCTGGGCAAGCCTTGCGGCCTACTTGCCGTCGCGGGCTTTCACGGCGTGGTCGGTGAAGTCGGTGAACATGCCGTCGATGCCGAGCGCCAGATGGGCCTTGTATTCGGCAACCGGGTCGTTGTTGTAGTCGGCCGCGAGCCGGTGCGCCTCGCTGCGATAGGCCCACGGGTGGACCACCAGCCCGGCCGCATGCGCGTCCTTCACCACATTGGTCGGCGCGATGACGTTGCGGTCGCGCTCGTCGATCTTCCCGTCGCCGTTGAGGTCCTTCGGCTTGCCGTCCGGGCCGATCGTCTGCCGGGCGCCGATCAGATAGACCTTCCAGGGGCCGACGCCGTCGGCATAGGTCGCGATCTCCTTGAGGCCCTCCGGCGACAGCATGTCGGGGAAGGTGCGGCTGTCGCCGAGCACCGCGAAGTCGTAGGGCCGGTCGAAAGGGGCGGCCAGCGTAACCTTGCCGTCCTTGTCGATACCGTCGCCGTCGACGAGCTGCACGAGCCGGAGCTGCGTCTTCTTGCGCAGATATTTCAGGTTCGCCGTCTCGAAGCTCTGGATGAAGACCGGGGAGCTCTTCTGCGTCCAGCCTGCGTCCGTGAGCATGTCGAGCAGCTTGTCCTCGAAGGCGAGGCCGAGCGCGGCGTGGTAGGTCGGGTGCTTGGTTTCCGGATAGATGCCGATGGTCCGGCCGGTGCGGGCGCTCTCCGCCTTGGCGAGGTCGATCACCTCCTGGAAGGTCGGGATCTCGTATTTGCCGTTATGCGACTGATCGCGATCGGCGAAGGCCTGCTTGGCCCGCAGCGTCTTGATCTCGGCCAGTGTGAAGTCGTTGGCGAACCAGTCCGTGGTCTCGATGCCGTCGAGCTTGCGGGTGGTCTTGCGGCCGGCGAATTCCGGGCGGTCGGCGACATCGGTGGTGCCGCTCAGCATCGGCTCGTGGCGCACGACCAGCACGCCGTCCTTGGTCGAGACCAGGTCCGGTTCGATGAAGTCGGCACCGAGTGCGATGGCGCGCCGGTAACCTTCGAGCGTGTGCTCCGGCAGATAGCCGCTGGCGCCGCGATGGGCGATGACGAGAGGCGGTTGGCCCGAAAGCGTCGGCGCGGACTGCGCGCCGGCGGTCAGCGGTTGCAGCGCCAGGGCGGCGAAAAGCGATGTCGAGAAAAGCAGCGTCTTCTTCATGATGGGCCTCGGCTCGCGAAAGGGCGCGCGAAGCTAGGCCGCGGGATGTGACATCCCCATGAAGTGTGTTC
This sequence comes from Allobosea sp. UNC402CLCol, assembly GCF_000745475.1. Classification (GTDB taxonomy): domain Bacteria; phylum Pseudomonadota; class Alphaproteobacteria; order Rhizobiales; family Beijerinckiaceae; genus Allobosea; species Allobosea spartocytisi. The sequence continues at coordinate 394,872 of NZ_KN050692.1, read as the reverse complement.
GCGCCTGTGCGCTGCCGGCCGGGGACGGCCGACTGCGAACCGGACGTCAGGAATCTGTTTGGAAACTCTCGACCCTGCTCCGAGAGGCCATTCCGGGCGGAATGACGGCTCGGGATGAGGGTTCAGGGCGTTTCCAAACGGAACCTCAGCGGTGATTCTCGAGCGTGGTCTTGGCGTCGAGGCGCTTGGCGGGCGGCGGGGTCAGATCGGCCTGCGGCTGGGTGGCGCAAGCGGCGAGAGCGAAGGCGAAGAGGCCGAGAACGGCAAGGCGGGCGGCATTTTTCATGGTGTCGTGTCCCATTGGCCGCGACATGCGGTTGCATCGTCTTTCTGCTTATGAAACGACCGCGTCAAGAACATGCCGCCGCGATACCCATGCCGCAGCGACATGATGGAATGCGTTGAAACTGACCTTGCCCTTGTTTCGCGGCGCCATGCCCCAGCGGCCCGCGCCAGGATCGAACGACCATGACGCCAGCCGCCCGGATCAGCGCCGCCATCGAGGTGCTGCAGGACATCATCGAGCGCCGTCGCCCGGCTGTCGACGCGCTCAAGGATTGGGGCCTGTCGCGCCGCTTCGCCGGCTCCAAGGACCGCGCGGCCGTCGCCTCGCTGGTCTATGACGCGCTGCGCCGCAAGGCCTCCTCCAGCTACGCCATGGCTTCCGAGGAGCCGCGCGCGCTGGTGCTGGGCATGCTGATGGGCCTGCGCGGCCTGCCGCTCGCCGAGATCGCCGCGCTTTGCTCCGGCGAGAACCACGCGCCCGCGCCGCTCAGCGCCGACGAGACGGCCCTGCTCACCGCCTTTTCGGATGACGATGCGCCCGACTGGATTCGCGCGGACGTGCCGGAATGGCTCTGGACCGCCTTCGAGGCGGCGTTCGGCGCGATGGCGGTGGAGGAGGCGCGGGCCTTGGCGGCGCGCGCTCCCGTCGATCTGCGCGTCAACCGGCTCAAGGCCAGCCGCGACGCGGTGCTGAAGGATCTCGCCCATCTCCAGCCGGAAGAGGGCGCCTGGTCGCCCGACGCCTTGCGCTTCCAGCCCGGCCATGACGGGCGCGGCCCGTCGCTTCAGACTGAAGCCCCCTTCTTTGCCGGCGCCTTCGAAATCCAGGACGAAGGCTCGCAGCTCGTGACCTTGCTCGCCGGCGCGAAGCCCGGCGATACGGTGATCGATCTTTGCGCCGGGGCAGGGGGCAAGACGCTGGCGCTGGCGGCGCTGATGGCCAATCGCGGCAATCTCTACGCCACCGATCTCGACAGCCGCCGCCTTGCCCCGCTGCATGACCGGCTGGCGCGCTCGGGCGCCGACATCGTCGATATCCGCATTCCGCGCTCGCGCGGCCACGAGCCTTTGGCGGATGTCGCCGGGCAGGCCGATCTCGTTCTGGTCGATGCGCCCTGCACCGGCTCCGGCACATGGCGGCGCAATCCCGATGCGAAGTGGCGCGTGCGCCCCGGCGCGCTCGCCGAGCGGATCAAGGACCAGGCCGAGGTGCTGGCCCGCGCCGCCAGGCTGGTGAAGCCGGGCGGGCGCGTCGCCTATATCACCTGCTCGATGCTGCCGGAGGAGAACGACGAGGCTATCCGCGCCTTCCTCGGCCGTCACCAGGGCTTCGCCGCGGTGGCGCCGATCGACGTGCTCACCGGGGCCGAGAGCGACTTCTCCCTGCTCGCCCGCTTCGCCACGGAATTCGGCCTGCAGCTCTCGCCGCGCCGGACCGGGACGGACGGGTTCTATCTGGCTTGCCTGCGACGCGGGGATTGAGGCGGGGGCAGCCGTTGCGCGCGCCCGCGTGATCCATACTCTGAGGCCGCATCGGATTGCCCCGAAAAGTGGGTTCCACTTTTCGGTCCGATGCTCTAACGGGACGCGATGACGAGCGCTCAGCCCCATCACGACTCCATCCTCATCATCGATTTCGGCTCGCAGGTGACGCAGCTGATCGCGCGGCGCATCCGCGAGATCGGCGTCTATTGCGAGATCGCCCCGTTCCAGTCGGCTGGCGAGGCGTTCCAGCGGCTGAAGCCCAAGGGCGTGATCTTCTCCGGCGGCCCGGCTTCCGTGCCGGATGAGGGCAGCCCGCGCGCCCCGGAGGCGGTGTTCACCGCGAATATCCCGCTGATGGGCATCTGCTACGGCCAGCAGACCATGGCGCATCAGCTCGGCGGCAAGGTCGAGGGCGGCCATGCCGCTGAGTTCGGCCGCGCCGATGTCGAGATCGTCGCGCCCTCGAAGCTGTTCGAAGGCGTTTGGGAGAAGGGCGCGCGCTATCCCGTTTGGATGAGCCATGGCGACCGCGTCACCGAATTGCCGCAGGGCTTTTCGGTCAAGGCGACCTCGGAGAACGCCCCCTTCGCGGTGGCAAGCGATGAAGAGCGGCGCTTCTACACCACGATGTTCCACCCGGAGGTCGTCCACACTCCGGATGGCGGCAAGCTGCTGCGCAATTTCGTCGTCGAAATCTGCGGCTGCAAGCCGGACTGGAGCATGTCGGCCTATCGCGCCGAGATGCAGAAGAAGATCAAGGAGCAGGTCGGCTCCGGCCGCGTCATCTGCGGGCTCTCCGGCGGCGTCGACTCGGCGGTGGCTGCGGTGCTGATCCATGAGGCGATCGGCGACCAGCTCACCTGCGTCTTCGTCGATCATGGGTTGATGCGCCTCGGCGAGGCCGAGCAGGTCGTGACCCTGTTCAGGGATCACTACAACATCCCGCTGGTCCATGTTGAGGCCGAGGAGCTTTTCCTCTCCGAGCTGGAGAAGGTCGGTCCCGATCCGGAAGCCAAGCGCAAGACCATCGGCCGGCTCTTCATCGAGGTCTTCGATGCGGAAGCCGCCAAGATCGGCGGCGCCGACTTCCTGGCACAGGGCACGCTCTATCCCGACGTGATCGAGAGCGTCTCCTTCTCCGGCGGGCCTTCGGTGACGATCAAGAGCCACCACAATGTCGGCGGCCTGCCCGAGCGCATGAAGATGAAGCTCGTCGAGCCGCTGCGCGAATTGTTCAAGGACGAGGTCCGCGTGCTCGGCCGCGAGCTTGGCCTGCCCGAGGCCTTCGTCGGCCGCCATCCCTTCCCGGGGCCGGGTCTCGCCATCCGCTGCCCGGGCGAGATCACCAAGGAGAAGCTCGACATCCTGCGCAAGGCGGATGCGATCTATCTCGACGAGATCCGCAAGGCGGGCCTCTACGACGTGATCTGGCAGGCCTTCGCCGTGCTGCTGCCTGTGCGCACCGTCGGCGTGATGGGCGACTACCGCACCTACGACCATGTCTGCGCCCTGCGCGCGGTGACTTCGGTCGACGGCATGACGGCGGATTTCTATCCCTTCGACATGAATTTCCTCGGCCGTGCGGCAACCCGTATCATCAACGAGGTCAAGGGCATCAACCGCGTCGTCTACGATGTGACGTCGAAGCCGCCCGGCACGATCGAGTGGGAGTGACAGGAGCGTCGTTTCGGATACTGCGGGAAACCGTGTCGTAGTGTAGGCGGTTTACACACCTCGACAGTACCGAAAATGTCCGCTTGCGAGACTTTGTGCTCGGTCGGCTTCAGAGCGATTCCCAAAAGATAGCGGACATTCCTGCTTGGGCGACGCGGACCGCGAAAGATGGGACTGCATCCCTTGACCAATCTGATGCCATCGCCTAGATAATTGAGCATCTACTCACTCAATATCGTTAGACCGAAATATGGCGCGTCCCGTCAGTGAAGAAAAGCGACAGGCGCTGCTCGATGCAGCGGCCGAGTTCGTGGCCAGCCTGGGCACAGGCGCGTCCACGGCCAAGATCGCAAAGGCTGCTGGCGTTTCCGAGGGGACGCTGTTCACTTACTTTCCAACCAAGGACGATCTGCTGAATCAGCTCTTTCTGGAGATCGAGACCGACCTCACAGAGACGATGCTGGCGCCATATCCCGCGAACGCCTCCGCCCAAGATCGGCTATTCGCGGTTTGGAACCGTCTGATTGATTGGGGGGTGGCTCATGCCACAGCGCGCAAGGCCCTTCGCCAGTTGAAGGTGTCGGATCGCGTGACGGCGGAAAGCCGGAACCGGTGTCACGCCATGCAGCGAGATGCGCGAACGATGGTGGAGGAGTGTCTCGCCGGCCATACCGCGCCTGACAGGATCGCCTTCTACATCGATACCATTCTCTTCGATTTAGCCGATATCAGCATCAACGCGGTCGCGGCCAAACCCCAGGAAAGTGACGCCATCCGGCAGGCCGGGTTCGACCTGTTCTGGAAGGGGTCCGCCGCTTAAATTTTAACTCATAAATGAGTATGTAGTCACTCATAGACAGGGATCGAAAGTGTCGAATAGTAAGGGTTTCACCGAAGCCAACGTCCCCGAACAAACGGGAAAAAGCTTCATCGTCACAGGCGCCAACGCCGGCGTAGGATTTGAAATCGCGCGGGTGCTTGCCGCCAGGGGCGCGCGCGTCCTGCTTGGCTGCCGCGAGCAGACTAGGGCGCAGGATGCCATTGCGCGGATCAAGCGGATCACGCCGAATGCGGATCTCATCTGGTTGCCGCTGGACCTCGGTGACCTGGACAGCATTCGCGCCGCAGCCGAGATCGCCGCGAAGGAGCCCCGGATCGATGCGCTCATCAACAATGCAGGGGTCATGAACCCGCCGCTGACGCGCACGAAGCAGGGGTTTGAATCGCAGTTCGGCGTCAATCATCTCGGCGTGTTCGCGCTCACTGCGCTGCTCCTGCCTAAACTTGCGGAGACTCCGGGAGCGCGGGTGGTCGTGACCTCGAGCGTCGCACATCTGAAGGCCAAGATCGACTGGGACGACCTCAACGCCGACAAGAGTTATGTCAAGACCGAGCGCTACGGCGCCAGTAAGTTGGCGAACGCGCTGTTCTTCTTCGAGCTGGATCGTCGCCTGCGTGCGGCGAAGTCGCCCGTCACAGCCATCGGCATTCATCCTGGAGTCGCTGCCACAAGTCTTGGCCGTCACATGGGGCTGATCCAGACCGTCGGCCCAATCGTCGGCCTGTTGCTCAATAGCGCCGACAAGGGCGCGTGGCCGGCACTTCTGGCCGCGACCGGCGAGGTGAAACCCGGAGGCTATTATGGTCCCACCGGCTTTGGCGGAATCCGCGGTGTAGCCGGCGAAGCAAAGCGCGCGCCGCATGCCGAAGATTCAGCGCTCGCGAAGCGGCTGTGGGAAGCATCCATCGCCATGACCGGCATCGATCCAGGCTTGCCGGCCGCGTGACCTCACGAGGCGACAACGGTTAAAATCAACAGCGTGGATTTTAACAGATCCCATGTCGGCTTATTGTTATCCAAGCTAAGAAATTTATAGTGAAATCAGATTCTTATGGTCAATCCGAACAGTCTGCTGGGAGTGACCAAGGGTACTGTAGAGTCGTCTCACCAGATAAGCGGTATCAGGCGCCAGCGCACGCGGCGCGCGTAATCGTCGTAGCCCTCGAGGCCCGTCCGCAGCGCCTGCTCCTCGATGCCGATCCGGATGCTGAACAGGAGGGCGAGGATGGGGACTGTCGCAAGTCCCCACCACGAGCCGAGCACGAGCGACGTGCCGGCGATGTAGAAGAGCGAGCCGAAATACATGGGATGGCGGACAAGGGCATAAGGGCCTGTCGAGATGACCGCCTGTCCGCGGTCCTTTTGTATTTTCACGACCGGCGCCGCGAAGCTGTTCGTGCGCATGACCCAGTAAACGAAGACTAGCGCCGCCAGAAGAAGGCCGCAGCCTGCCCACTGCACGGATGGCGGCATCATCGACCAGTGCCAGCGCGCCGCATCGGCCGCCATGAAGCCCATGCCTCCGAAGATGAGGAGCAGGATCGGGACGAGAACCAGCTTGTCTGCGAGCGGCTGGTCCTTCTGCACGGGCGACTTCAGGCGTTCTCTGAGGAGCCCGGGATCGATACGCGCCATGATTGCCCCAAACAGGATCGAAAGCGCGACCATCAGGCCGAGATAGAGCCAGCCGCCGGCATAGTCGGTCGTGCCCGCGGCACCGAAGATGATCGCGCCCATGAAGCCGAACCAGACGATCGTCTGGAGGATAAGATTGAGAACGAGACCCATTGCCTGCCTCTCGCGTCGAATCTGTTGATCCTTCCACGCGGCATACGCCGCTGCGGGAGTTCGTTTCTCACCGGGGTCGCCGGCCGAGCTTCCAGCGGCTCATGGCGTCTTCCATGGCGCCGCGCATCACCCGATAGAAATCGGCCATCTCGTCGAGGCGCACGCTTGCCGTTTTGGACGCGGCGATTTCGGCTCCGGCGTTCAGCTGTTCGGCCAAGGCGTCGAGCAGGCGGTTTTGCTGCCGGATCATGACGTCGTAATCGTCGGCCACGGCATAGAGCGCACGCTTTGTCCCGGGCTGACTGTGGCGACGCGCCAGCGTGTAGCTCTCCAGCAGTCGCGCGGCGACGCTTGCACTGCTCTTGCTGATCTCGAGGCCCTCGGTGATCTGGTCGAGGCTGACGGGGTCGGGGCAGAGAAGCAGATAGCCATAAAGGCGAGCCGCGACGGGCGGCACGCCCCAGGGCGTGAGCAGCCGTGCCACGTCCTCCACGAACCGTTGCTCATCCTTGCCGGTATTGTTTGATATATTCGGCATATTCCGAATATAGTGGAAATGCGGCTGGCGGCAAGCCTCAACAGCGATGCCTCATGACAGTCTTCGAGCGCAAAATCGCGGTGTGCCCCGGTCCCGGGCCCGGGCGGTGCGAGAGGAAAATCACGATTTACGAGTGTTCCTGATTTGTTCTAGAATGCCGCCCTCAGCCATCTTTTCGAAGGAGGCGACCATGGAACGGAGTATCCGGCCGCCCGAACGGGCCAATTATTTCTTCGCGCTTCTGCCCAATCCCATCGCAGCGGCCGCGGCCGACCATATGGCCCGCGCGCTGCGCAACTGGCTCGATCTGTCCGGCAATCCGCGCGGTATCGGCAAATACCACGTCACGCTGTGGGGATGGCCTGAACGTCGCGAGCCGGATTCTGAGGAGCTGGCCTTGATGCACCGCGCGGCGGGGCGTGTCAGGCAGGATGGCTTCAAGCTGCGGCTCGACGAAGTCGCGACCTTCGCCCAAGGATTGGAGAAACCGGCGCTCGTCATGACCGGCCAGGACAGCGTGATCGGGGCAGAACGGCTTCACGACGCGTTGGATCGGGAACTGCGGGCAGGCGGCTTTCGGGGCAGGCGTTCTCCCTGCCATCCTCATCTGACGCTGCTCTATGCCCGCTTTCGGACGAAGGCGTTCCGCGTGCGGCCGTTGAGCTGGCGCGTGGCGGATTTCGTCCTGATCCGAAGCGTTCCGCGCCGGCGTTATGAAATCCTCGGCCGCTGGCCCCTGGCCAATCCCTGATCATGCGCCACCGCAAACCGGTTTTGCGGCGCTGATGCGGTTGCCCCGTTGCCTTGAGCCCATCCGGCTCTATCGTGCCCGCCCGAAGCTCTCCCGATTCAACCGGAGCACCCGATGGCCGATCTTTCCGCTTTCGCGATCACCAAGCGCTGGCCCGCCAGCCATCCCGACCGCATCCAGCTCTATTCGCTGCCGACGCCCAACGGCGTGAAGGCCTCGATCGCGCTAGAGGAGCTGGAACTGCCCTACGAACCGCATCTGATCGACATCGGCAAGAACGAGACCTGGGGACCGGAATTCCTCTCGCTCAACCCGAACGGCAAGATCCCGGCGATCATCGACCCCGATGGGCCGGGCGGGAAGCCCTTCGGTTTGTGGGAATCCGGCGCGATCCTGCTCTATCTCGCCGAGAAGGCCGGCAAGCTCCTGCCGAAGGACCCTGCCGCCCGCTACGAGACCATCCAGTGGGTCTTCTTCCAGATGGCGGCGATCGGGCCGATGTTCGGCCAGCTCGGCTTCTTCCATAAATTTGCCGGCCGCGAATATGAGGACAAGCGCCCGCGCGACCGCTACGCCAACGAGAGCAAGCGCCTGCTCGGCGTGCTGGAGGACCGGCTGGGCAGCCGCACCTGGATCATGGGCGACGACTATACCATCGCCGATATTTCCATGCTCGGCTGGGTGCGCAACCTCGTCGGCTTCTATGGCGCCGGCGAACTCGTCGACTATGCCAGCCTCACGCATGTGCCGATCTGGCTGGAGCGCTGCCTGTCGCGCCCGGCGGTGCAGCGCGGCCTCGACAGCCCGAAGCGTCCGGCCTGAGGCGCGCTCGGTATGACGACGACGATCTACGGCATCAGGAACTGCGACACGATGAAGAAGGCGCGCGCCTGGCTCGACAGCCACGGCGTCGCTCACGCCTTCCACGACTACAAGGCGAGCGGCATCGACCGCACCTCGCTGGAAGGCTGGGTGAAGGAGCATGGCTGGGAGACGGTGCTGAACCGTGCCGGGACGACCTTCCGGGCTCTGCCGGATGCCGAGAAGCAGGGGCTCGACGCGGGCAAGGCGATCGCGCTGATGCTGGCGAACCCCTCGATGATCAAGCGCCCAGTGCTCGATCTCGGCAAGGGCAGCACGATCGTCGGCTTCAAGCCGGAGATCTACGAGACGGCGCTGGTGGGGAAGTAGCGACGCCGCTTTAACACGGGGGATGGGCGGGAAGGCGCGGGTCATCCCGGACAAGCTGCGTAGCGGCGCCGATCCGGGATCCATGGCTGAGCCTTTCCGATGAAGGTTCCGGCATGGATCCCGGGTCTCCCTGTGGTCGCCCGGGATGACGATTTGATCGGGATTCCCGGTGATGGCGCATGGCTCATCCGGCGCGCGGGTCTCTTCCCTAAACCGGCGCGCTGCTCTACCTCGCAGGCTATGACCGTTCAGCCCCAGCCCATGCAGCCGGACATCGCTGCCACTCCCGAATTCACCTTCAAGGTCGCGGCCCGCGACGGCGCCGCGCGCACCGGCGCGATCAGCATGCCGCGCGGCGTCATCCGCACGCCGGCCTTCATGCCGGTCGGCACGGCCGCGACCGTCAAGGGCATGTATCCCGAGCAGGTGAGGGCGCTCGGCGCCGATGTCGTGCTCGGCAACACCTATCATCTGATGCTGCGCCCGGGGGCCGAGCGTATCGCGAGGCTCGGCGGGCTGCACAAGTTCATGAACTGGCCTCACCCGATCCTGACCGACTCGGGCGGGTTCCAGGTGATGTCCCTGTCGCAGCTCAGGAAGCTGACCGAGGAGGGCGTCACCTTCCAATCGCATATCGACGGCTCGAAGCATGTGATGACTCCCGAGCGCTCGGTCGAGATCCAGAACCTGCTCGGCTCCGACATCGTGATGCAGCTCGACGAATGCGTCGCGCTGCCCTGCGAGGACAAGGTGGCCGAGAAGGCGATGCGCCTGTCGCTGCGCTGGGCCGAGCGCTGCAAGACGGCCTTCGGCACCCATCCGGGCCGCGCGCTGTTCGGCATCGTGCAGGGCGGGGCTGTGCCGAGCCTGCGCGTCGAGAGCGCACGCGAGCTCGCCGCGATGGATCTCAAGGGCTATGCCGTCGGCGGGCTCGCGGTCGGAGAGCCGCAGGAGGTCATGCTGGCGATGATCGAGGCCGTCGAGCCGCATCTGCCGCAGGAGAAGCCGCGCTATCTGATGGGCGTCGGCACGCCCGACGACATCGTCGAGGCGGTTTCGCGCGGCATCGACATGTTCGACTGCGTGATGCCGACGCGCGCCGGCCGCCATGGCCAGATCTTCACCCGCTTCGGCCGGATGAACCTGAAGAACGCCAAGCATGCCGAGGACATCAGGCCGATCGACGAGCAATCCGCCTGCCCGGCCGCGAATGGCTGGTCGCGCGCCTATCTGCACCATCTGGTCAAGGCCGAGGAGATGCTCGGCAAGATGCTGCTGACCTGGGTGAACCTCGCCTATTACCAGGAGCTGATGGCGGGCCTGCGTGGTGCCATCGCGGCCGGGCGCCTCGCCGATTTCATCGCCGAGACGAAGGAAGGCTGGGCCAGGGGCGAACCCGGAAGCAGCCCGGCGTGACCGTTACCGATCCCGGCCTGCTGCTCGTCAAGATGGCGATCGCGGCCGCGGTGGTGGTCACCTGTTCGCTGATCGCCGAGCGCAGCGGGCCGAAGCTCGCGGCGATGATCGCCACCTTGCCGATCTCGCTCGGCCCGGTCCTGTTCTTCCTGGCGCTCGAGCACGAGCCGGCCTTTATCGCCGAGAGCGCCCGCGGCACGATGCATTCCAATGTCGCCAATGCCGGCTTCGTCCTGGCCTATGTCCTGGCGGCGCAACGCCTTGCAACGCTGCCGAGCCTTGCTGCCGCGCTGACGGCCTGGATCGCGGTGCTGCTCGGGGTGCGAGCCCTGTCGCTGGCGGCTTTACCCCTGACGCTGCTCGCCACGGTCGCGCTTGTCCTTGTTCATCTCCTGGTGCGGCCGTTTCTCGCCGCGCGGCCCTCCGTCCTGTCAAAGCGGGCCTGGTTCGCAGTTCCGCTGCGCGCCGCTTGCGTCGCCGCCCTGGTCGGTGGCGTCACCGTGGCGAGCCATCAGGTCGGGGCGAACTGGTCGGGCATCCTCGCCGGGCTCCCGCTGGTGCTGTCGAGCCTCGTCCTGATCCTGCAGCCGCGCATCGGCGGGGCCGCGACCGCCGCCCTGATCGGGAATGGCGCGCTCGGCCTGCTCGGCGTCGGCCTCGGCCTGGCCGTGCTCCACTTCACGGCCGTCCCGCTCGGCTCAGGAACGGCGCTGGCTCTCGGATTGCTGTTGTCGATCTGCTGGAATCTCGGGCTCCTGGCGCACCGGCCGGCGCCATGACGCCACGAACAGCCCGCTGACGATCAGACCGAAGCCGGCGAGCTGCATCGGGCCGGGGAGCTCGCCCAGCACCGGAATGGCGAGCGTCGTGCCGGTGACGGGGATCAGCGGCGGAAACCGCCCGACCACGGCGGCGCCCAGCACATGCGCGGCCCAGCCCCAGAGCCACAGACCCAGGATGACGTTGATGACGCCCTGATAGAGCGCATGCAGGAGGAGAACCCACCAGGGCGCGATGTCGAAGCCGCGGAAGAAGAACAGGAAGTAGATCGGCAGATAGGCGAGCGACAGCACCGAGACGATCACCGCTCCCTTGAGGCCGTCGATCTTCCAGAGCTGGATCAGCAGTGGGTAGAAGCCCCAGAGCAGCCCGACGCCGAGGAAGCAGAGATCGCCCCTGAGCGTCTCGGACGCCGCCCCGCTGCTGCCGGCGAAGGCGAGGAAGCTCAAGCCGCAGATCACGCCGAGGATGCCGACGATCAGCGGCGCGGAGAGCCTTGCTCCGAACAGGACGACGCTGCCGACGATGCCGATCACGGTCACGGTGCCCGGGCCGATCGTGGCGCCATGGGCGGCGGGGGCCATCGTGAGGCCGGTCAGCATCAGGAAGGTCATCGGGAAGCCGCTGGTCGCCGCGAGCCAGAGGCCGCGGTTCCAGCCGACGCCGCCACAGGTGGCCAAGCCGCCCCCGCGCAGGAAGAGCGGCATCAGCAACAGGCCCGCCGTCGCGAAACGCAGTGCCATCAGATCATGCGGACCGACGCCGTTGAGCATGGCGTGCCGGCTGACGACGAAGTTGGAGCCGAAGATCAGCACGCTGAGCAGCATGCCGGCGACGGCGAGCCGGCGTCGGCGGCGTTCCTTGTCCTGAGGTGCGGGAAGGCTGGCGACGCGCTGATCCATGCGCTGGCATAGCGCGACTGCTGCACTGCCGTTACGGGCCGTTGCGCATGGCGCCCGCGCTTGCGGATGCGAACCGCAATTGCGCCCCGGTTCGGCCCTTCTGCCGCCCACAGGGCAGGGCTTGTTGGCTCCCGCGAGCCAAAGGGGCAGCGAGCGATCCGGAGTGGCAGCGATGTCCAGCACCCTCTATCCACCCAGCCCGGCAGCGATGGCGAGCCGGCTCGGCCACCACCTCCTGCTTTCGCTGGGCGTGGTGACGACTGTTGCTTTGCTCGCGGCGCTGCCTGCGCTTCTGTCCGGTACGGCGCCCGGACAGGGTGCCCGCGCCGCGATCGGCAATCAGGCGTCCGTGCCGGCGCTGGCGATGCTGCGGAACGGCAAGATCGCCGACCGGCTGGAGCGCATCTCGGCCGGGGGCGCGGAGATCCTGGCCAACGCGCCGGTCACGCCGGCGGCGCTGGCGATGCCGATGTCGTTGAATTGGCCGGAAACCGGGGAATGGGCGCCGCCGCAGCTCGCGATGCTCTCCGAGCGCCGGCCGCGGGCGGGCGACAGCACGCCCCGTGCAGTGTCGCGCCGGAGCGCTTCGCCGACGACCCGCGCCGTTGCGGCATCGGGGCCGCTGGTCATCCTGCCCCCCGCCGCGGCGACGGCGATCGAGGTCGCCTCGACGGCCGAGACGTCCCACGACGATTCCTGGAGCCGTCTCGTGATCGCACCGGCGACGAAGGTCGTCGATGCCGTTTCGGGGGCTGCTGGCGGCGTCCAGGCCGTCGGCTCCTGGGGCCTGTCGCAGGCGAGCGGCCTGCTGCCGCGCTGGTGAGCGCGGCAGCGCGGGCCTCGATCAGGCGAGGGCCTTCAGCGCGGCGCGGCCGGCATAGATCGCCTGCGTGCCGAGTTCTTCCTCGATGCGCAGAAGCTGGTTGTACTTCGCGGTCCGGTCAGAGCGGGCGAGCGAGCCGGTCTTGATCTGCCCGCAATTGGTGGCGACGGCGAGGTCGGCGATGGTCGAGTCCTCGGTCTCGCCCGAGCGGTGCGACATCACCGCCGTGTAGCCGGCGCGCTGCGCCATATCGACGGCGGCGAGAGTCTCGGTCAGCGTGCCGATCTGGTTGACCTTGACCAGGATCGAGTTGGCGGTCTTGCTCTTGATGCCGCGCGACAGGCGCTCGACATTGGTGACGAAGAGATCGTCGCCGACGAGCTGGCACTTCGCCCCGACGAGGTCGGTCAAAGCCTTCCAGCCCTCCCAGTCATCCTCGGCCATGCCGTCCTCGATCGAGACGATCGGATAGCTGCCGACGAGCTTGGCGAGGTACTTGGCCTGCGCCTTGGGATCGCGCGTCTTGCGCTCGCCCTCATAGACATAGGAACCGTCCTTGAAGAACTCGGTCGCGGCGCAGTCGAGCGCCAGCGCGATGTCCTCGCCCGGCTTGTAACCGGCCGCCTCGACCGCCTGCATGACGAAATCCAGTGCCGCTTCCGCCGACTTGATGTTGGGGGCGAAGCCGCCCTCGTCGCCGACATTGGTGTTGTGGCCGGCGTCGTGCAGCTTCTTCTTCAGCGTGTGGAAGATCTCCGCCCCCATGCGCAGGCCTTCGGCGAAGGAGCTCGCGCCGATCGGCATCACCATGAATTCCTGGAAGTCGATCGGATTGTCGGCATGGGCGCCGCCATTGACGATGTTCATCATCGGCACGGGCAGGACGCGGGCCGAGGTACCGCCGACATAGCGGTAGAGCGGCAGGCCGGACGCCTCGGCAGCAGCCTTGGCGACGGCAAGCGAGACGCCGAGGATGGCGTTGGCGCCGAGCTTGCGCTTGTTCGGCGTGCCGTCGAGCTCGATCATCGTCTGGTCGATCGCGGTCTGGTCCTCGGCGTCCATCGCGACGATCGCCTCGGCGATCGCGACATTGACCGACTCGACAGCCTGCAGGACGCCCTTGCCGAGATAGCGCGACTTGTCGCCGTCGCGCAGTTCCACCGCCTCATGCGCGCCGGTCGAGGCGCCGGAGGGAACGGCGGCGCGGCCCATCGAGCCGTCCTCGAGCACCACATCGACCTCGACCGTCGGATTGCCGCGGGAATCGAGGATCTGGCGTCCGATGATGTCGATGATGGCGGTCATGGCAGGCTCCGGAGAAGGGGCAAGCGGGAAGGACAGGCAGCTTCTAGAGGCTGTTCCCGGCCTTGGCTAGACATGGGGTGGGGTCAAGCCGGCCGGCGCGTCATGGCGCGGGAAGCCATAATGAGGCCTCCTTGTGGGTTGCGCATCGCGGCAAGGCCGATCGCGCTTTCTGGCCCGCGCGATCAGGCGAGAGGAGACTGTGTGAAGAGCGGCTACTCTGGAACGCGGACCGGCAAGGCGTGGCGCGATGATTGCGGATTTTTCGATGGTTTTGGCGCTTCGCCTCATCGGGAAACAAGCATGTTCCAGAATATGTCCGCTCGTCGTCGCCCCTCTCTCGCCCTTGTCCTGTTCTGGTGCGCGCTGACCGTCGCGTGGTGGGTCGGCCTGTGCCTCTACGCCGGCAGGCCGATCTGGTTCTGGTGATCACGCCTCGTCATCCGGCGTGGCGAAATAGCTGCCAAGCAGGAAGCCGCTCTGGAGCGCGAACAGATAGCCGATCCAGATGAAGAGGGTGAAGAAGCTCAGCTCTCCGCGGATCAACCAGAGCGGAAAGAAGAAGAGCGTCAAAGCGGCGCTGGCAATGACGATGGCCGGATAGCCATAGGACAGGCCAATCAGAATACCGAGCAGAAATAATATACCCGCAATTATCATAAAATTATCGGGATCTGATCCGTTACGCTATTGATTTGCACTATGATGTTGCATGGTGCGTCGCAAGGATGCGTGTGGAAGATCGATAAATATTGAGATATCGCGCCCGGTAGGTCTTTGGGGCGATCTCTGCGCTTGTCCGATACGGGCGAGGCTATGCGGCCCGGCTCCGATGCGCGCCGAAGGGTCATGCGCCTGCACGGGCAGCTCCCACCATCGCGCAAGATGCTCTGGCCAAAGGGTTGGGGCAGGATTCTCGCGAAAAACCGGCTCCCACTGTTTCGCGTCCTGCTCTAGAAGCGGCGCAAACACAGGAGCATCCGATGTCCATCGACGCCTCGACCTTGCAGCTCGGGCAATCCAGCGCGCTGCCGGCCTCGCCGCAGGAAGCCCGCCTCGACCGCGTGCCCAATCCCCATGCCGGTACGCATTATCTCGCCCGCTTCACCTGCCCGGAATTCACCTCGATCTGTCCGGTGACGGGCCAGCCGGATTTCGGCATCCTCGTCATCGACTATCTGCCGGGCCAGTGGCTGGTGGAGTCGAAGTCGCTCAAGCTCTATCTCGCCTCGTTCCGCAACCACGGCGCCTTCCATGAGGATTGCACCGTCGGCATCGGCAAGACACTGGTCGATCTGCTGGAACCGGAATGGTTCCGCATCGGCGGCTACTGGTATCCGCGCGGCGGCATCCCGATCGACGTGTTCTGGCAGACCGGTGAGCCGCCGAAGGGGCTCTGGCTGCCCGACCAGGGCGTCGCGCCCTATCGCGGGCGCTGAGGCCGGCCGGACGTTTGGGAGCCGGGCGTCGTTCTCGGGCCTGACCCGAGAATCTCCGGGCAGAGGAGCGCAGGGAACGTCCTTTGGGAAGACATGCTCGGGTCAAGCCCGAGCATGACGGCGGCGTGTACCTCTCAGGTCCGCGAGCCCAAGGGCGGCAGCAGCTTCGGCGCCATCAGCCCGAGCAGGCCGACGGCGGTGCCGAAGAGGGCGAGCGCTCCTTGCGTGCCGAGCGCTTGAAGGGCCGTGCCCATCAGCAGCGGCCCGGTCGCGTGGCCCATGAAGAAGAAGCAGGCGAAGAGCGCCATCGCCGAACCGCGTGCCGTGGGAGCAAGCTCCGTCGCCTGGGCCTGGAACGTTCCGTGGATCAGGAAGAAGCCGAAGCCGATTGACAGGAAGATGCCGATCGACGTCCACCATGGCGCTGGCAGGATGAAGGCGAAATCGGCCAGCGCCACGGCAAGCCCGCCAAGGCGCATCATCTGCGCAGGTCCGACGCGCTGGACAAGGATGCGCGTCAGCAGGCCATAGACCAACCCGCCAAGCCCCATCGCGCCGATGGCGATCCCCGCCTCGGATGGGCCGGTGCCCGAGCGCTCGTGCAGGATCGCAGCGACGAAGGGTGGCAAGCCGAAGATCAGCGCGCCTTCCAGCAGCACGAGGCCGTACAGCACCTTGCTGCGCGGATTGGCGAAGACGGCTGCGTAGCTCGTCATGGCGCCGGCGAGACTCAGCGGCGGCCGTTCGGCGAGGGGTCGGGGCTTCAGGACGAGCCGCACCACCAGCGCGCCGCAGGCCGCGAGCGCGGCAGCCACCCCCAGCACCGCCCGCCAGCCGATATGGTCGGCGACCACCCCCGAGAACGAGGCGCCCGCCATCTGGCCGATGATCATGATGACGAGGAAGCGACCGAGCATGATCTGCCGCTCGGCCATCGGAGCCCTATCGCCGATCGCCGCCATCGCGGCGGGGATCACGCCGCCCGCCATCACGCCGGCTCCGGCACGCAGCGCGAACAGCATCCAGTAGTTGGTGGCGAAGGCCGCAAGGCCGGACAGCACGCACAGCAAGGCGAGGCAGGTCGAGATGCTGCGCAGCTTCCCGACCGAGTCGGCGATCGGACCGAGGAAGGGCTGGCCGAGCGCATAGCAGCCGGCGAAGGCCGTCACCAGGAAGGCGATCTGGTGGACGCTCTGGCCGAATTCGGCGGCGAGCGTCGGCACCAGCGGGTCGACCAGCCGCATGGTGAAGGTCGAGGCGAAGCCGCACAGCCCCAGCACGGGGATGAGGGCGCCGAGATCATGGCCGGCGGCCGGCTTCGGCTCAGACATAGGCCAGGTTTGGCGACGGGCGGCCCTTGGCGAGACGATCGAAACCCTGCAGCTCGGCGATCAGGCTCTGGAACTCCGACAGCGGCACCATGTTCGGCCCGTCGGACGGCGCCTTGTCCGGGTCGGGATGCGTCTCGATGAAGACGCCGGCGACGCCGACCGCCACCGCCGCGCGCGCGAGCACCGGCACGAATTCGCGCTGCCCCCCGGAGGAGGAGCCCTTGCCGCCCGGCTGCTGCACCGAATGGGTGGCGTCGAAGATCACGGGGGCGCCGATCTCGGCCATGATCGGCAGGGAGCGCATGTCGGTGACCAGCGTATTGTAGCCGAAGGAGGCCCCGCGCTCGGTCAGCATGACATTCGCATTGCCGCTTTCCGTCACCTTGTTGGCGACGTTCACCATATCCCAGGGAGCGAGGAACTGACCCTTCTTGATGTTGACCACCCGGCCGGTCTTCGCCGCCGCGACAAGCAGGTCGGTCTGGCGGCAGAGAAAGGCGGGGATCTGCAGCACGTCCACCACCTCCGCCACGGGCGCGCATTGACTCGCATCATGCACGTCGGTCAGGACGGGCATGCCGGTGCGCTCGCGGATCTCCGCGAAGACGGGCAGGGCGGCTTCCAGCCCCATGCCGCGCTGGCCGCGCACGCTGGTCCGGTTCGCCTTGTCGAAGGAGGTCTTGAACACCAGCCCGATGCCGAGCGCCGTCGCGATCTCCTTGAGCGCCAGCGCGCATTCCAGCGCATGGCCCCGGCTTTCCATCTGGCAGGGGCCGGCGATCAGCGCGAGCGGCAGGGCGTTGCCGAAGCGCACGGGCCGGGCGAGATCCTCGCCGATGGAGACGATGGCGTGCGGGGTCATGGCATTTCCTTTGCGGGCGGGCAGCCGGGCATATGGCTGCTGCACCGCCCCGGTCAAGTCGCGGTCCGGGGTCGGGGCGGGCGAGGCCAGCGCAGAGTTGATCGGCTGCGACGCGAACAGGCTGGCGAAGCGGAGACGAGGTCTGTAAATTCAGTGACGAAGCACTATCTTGGATCGTGATGCGGGATCGGTTGGGTACGGCGCGGACGGATATGAGCGAGGCAGGCCAGGGCAGAGCGATGCGAGCCGGGATTTCGCAGGGGATGTCCGCGCGCGCTGAGCGTGTCGCGGGCACCGTCGGCATGGCCGACCGCCCGAAACGGGCCGGGCCGCCGGCCGATGGCGGGCGCGAGGGAACCGGGACGGCGGTGCTGACCCGGACTCGCACGCGCAAGCCCAATCTTTATCGTGTCCTGCTCTTGAACGACGACTACACGCCGATGGAGTTCGTCGTTCACGTGCTGGAGCGGTTCTTCAACAAGGATCGCTCCGAAGCCACGCGGATCATGATGCATGTGCATCAGAACGGCGTCGGCGAATGCGGCGTCTTCACTTACGAGGTCGCCGAGACCAAGGTTACGCTGGTGATGGATCTGGCGCGCAAGCACATGCATCCGCTGCAATGCGTGATGGAGAAGAAGTAGCCTTGGGTATTTCACCCTCTCAAAACAGATAGGAGCGCGCCCCTTGCCGAGTTTCTCGCGCAGTCTCGAACAGGCGCTTCACCGGGCTCTGGCTCTGGCCAATGAGCGCCGCCACGAATACGCCACTCTCGAGCATCTCCTGCTCGCGCTGGTCGATGATCAGGACGCGGCCGCGGTGATGCGCGCCTGCAGCGTCGATCTCGACCTGCTTCGTCGCAACCTCGTCGACTACATCGACGCCGAGCTGACCAATCTGGTCACCGACGGCCGTGACGATTCCAAGCCGACGGCGGGCTTCCAGCGCGTGATCCAGCGCGCCGTCATCCATGTCCAGTCCTCCGGCCGCGAGGAGGTGACCGGCGCCAACGTGCTCGTCGCGATGTTCGCCGAGCGCGAGAGCCACGCCGCCTACTTCCTGCAGGAGCAGGACATGACCCGCTACGACGCGGTCAACTACATCAGCCACGGCATCGCCAAGCGCCCGGGCGCCAGCGAGAGCCGTCCGGTGCGCGGCGCCGAGGACGATGCCGAGCCGCAGCGTGAGCAGCGCGCCGAGCAGGGCCAGAGCGACGACAAGGAGAAGAAGAAAAAGGAAAGCGCGCTCGACGCTTACTGCGTCAACCTCAACCGCAAGGCGAGGGACGGGCGCATCGATCCGCTGATCGGCCGCGAGGCCGAGGTCCAGCGCACCATCCAGATCCTCTGCCGCCGCCAGAAGAACAACCCCCTGCTGGTCGGCGACCCCGGCGTCGGCAAGACCGCGATCGCCGAGGGCCTCGCGCTCAAGATCATCCGCGGCGAGGTGCCGGAGGTGCTGCACGACGCCACCGTCTTCTCGCTCGACATGGGCACGCTGCTCGCCGGCACGCGCTATCGCGGCGACTTCGAGGAGCGCCTCAAGCAGGTGATGAAGGAGATCGAGCAGCACCCGAAGGCGATCATGTTCATCGACGAGATCCATACGGTGATCGGCGCCGGTGCGACCTCGGGCGGCGCGATGGACGCCTCCAACCTGCTCAAGCCCGCGCTCGCCTCCGGCACGCTGCGCTGCATCGGCTCGACCACCTACAAGGAATACCGCCAGTATTTCGAGAAGGACCGGGCGCTGGTGCGCCGCTTCCAGAAGATCGACGTCAACGAGCCGTCGATCCCGGACACGATCGAGATCCTCAAGGGCCTCAAGCCCTATTTCGAGGAGTTCCACAAGCTGCGCTACACCAGCGACGCCATCAAGGCGGCGGTGGAGCTCTCGGCGCGCTACATCCATGATCGCAAGCTGCCGGACAAGGCGATCGACGTCATCGACGAGACCGGCGCCTCGCAGATGCTGCTGCCCGAGGGCAAGCGCAAGAAGACCATCGGCGTGAAGGAGGTCGAGGTCGCGATCTCGACCATGGCCCGCATCCCGGCCAAGACCGTCTCGAAGGACGATGCCGAGGTGCTGCGCAACCTCGAGGAGACGCTGAAGCGCTCCGTCTACGGCCAGGAGAAGGCGATCGAGGCGCTGTCTTCGGCGATCAAGCTCGCCCGTGCCGGCCTGCGCGATGGCGAGAAGCCGATCGGCAGCTATCTCTTCGCCGGCCCGACCGGCGTCGGCAAGACGGAGGTCGCGCGCCAGCTCGCCTCTTCGCTCGGCGTCGAGCTGATCCGCTTCGACATGTCGGAATATATGGAGCGCCACACCGTCTCGCGGCTGATCGGTGCGCCTCCGGGCTATGTCGGCTTCGACCAGGGCGGCCTGCTGACCGACCAGATCGACCAGCATCCGCACAGCGTCCTGCTGCTCGACGAGATCGAGAAGGCCCATCCCGACCTGTTCAACATCCTCCTGCAGGTGATGGACCACGGCAAGCTGACCGACAACAACGGCAAGCAGGTCGATTTCAGGAACGTCATCCTGATCATGACGACCAATGCCGGCGCGGCCGATCTGGCCAAGAACGCCTATGGCTTCACCCGCCAGAAGCGCGAGGGTGACGATACCGAGGCGATCAACAAGCTGTTCGCGCCGGAGTTCCGCAATCGTCTCGATGCGACGATCTCCTTCGGCCACCTGCCGAAGACCGTGGTCGCCCGCGTCGTCGACAAGTTCGTGCTCCAGCTCGAGGCGCAGCTCGCCGACCGCAACGTCACCATCGAGCTCTCGGACGAGGCGCGCGACTGGCTGGTTGAGAACGGCTATGACGAGGCGATGGGCGCCCGGCCGATGGCCCGGCTCATCCAGCAGACGATCAAGACGCCGCTCGCCGATGAGGTGCTGTTCGGGCGTCTCAAGGGCGGCGGCGCCGTCAAGGTCGTGGTCGTCCAGTCCGAGACCGGCATCAAGGTGCTCGGCCTCGAGTTCCCCGATGGCCCGGTCAAGCCGAAGCCGGAGAAGGATGTCGTGGCCGCCACCGCAAAGCGCGAGCCGAAGTCGCGCGCCAAGGTGTCGGGCGCCGCCCCGGCCAAGCCCGTTCCGCCTCGTCGTGCTCCCAAAGGTGGTGCAGGGTCAGCCGGCACGGGGTCGAATGGGGCACCGGGCGGCTCGGCCGCGCCGACCAAGGCGTCCGGCCGTGCCGTCCGCACGGTGCCGAAGGTTCCGCTGACCAAGGCGTGAGAAGGCGTTAAGACGTGCTGTTCAGACGGAAGACTGCGACGCTGGCGACCGAGACCGGCGAGGTCGCGACCGAAACCGCCGCGCCACCGCCGCGGCAGAAGGAAAAGCTCGGCTGGTTCGAGAAGCGCAGCCGCCGCCGGCGGCGGCGCATTATCTTCGAGGAGGTGCTGGGCTGGATCCTGGTCCCGGCCTTCATCTATCTGATCTATCTCGGCATCAAGTCGGTCGGCGGCATCCCCAAGGAGCTGGTCGACTTCGCCAACGAGCTGATCGCCATGGCCCTGAAGGGCAAGGGCTGAGGCGGCGCCGTCATCCCGCGCGCGGCGAAGCCATGGCTCGTCGCTGAACCCTGCGGCTGTGCGGTGCTCGCGGATTCCGCTTCGCCGCCTGGTTCCCTTTGCAACTACCGCAGGGCAGGCCGGCTTGCTGATGTCTATGCAAGCGTCGGCTGCGTGAACGATAGAGGAGGGGGCTCCGGATTCGCCGGGACCTGAACCCTCCCGAGCCTTCCCGCCGATGACCGCATGAGCGTATCCGCCGATTGGAGCTGGCAGCGCGTCGCGTTGGCCGGCATGCGCGATGCGCTGTCGCTGCCGGCCTGGATCGTCGGCTTCGGCCTGGTCGGCATCGGCTCGCTGGCGCGCGATGTCGGCTACCCCGTCGGCAGCGCGGTCCTCTCCACCATTCTCGTCTGGGCCGGCCCCTCTCAGGTGCTGTTCTTTGCCTCGATCGCGGCGGGCGCGGCCTGGAGCGCGATCGCCATCGCGATCGGCTTTGCGTCGCTGCGCTTCCTGCCGATGACGGTCGCGATCCTGCCCTTGCTGCGCCGCCCCGGCCAGAGCGTCTGGCTGCAGCTCCTGCTGGCGCATTACGTCGCCGTCACCGCCTGGACCGAGGGCCTGCGGCGGCTGCCGGCGATCCCGCTGCACCAGCGCGTTCCCTATTTCCTCGCCTTCGCCAACACCTGCATGGCGGTGAGCGCGCTCGGCACCTTCGCGGGCTATTATCTCGTCGGGGCGCTGCCCTTGCCGTTCGCCGCCGGGCTGCTCTGCCTCACGCCGATCTTCTTCCTCGTCTCGCTCACGGCGGGGCTGCGCCATCGCGGCGATGTGGTCGCGTTGATCCTCGGCCTCGTGCTGGCCCCGATCTGCGAGCGCTTCATCGGCGGCGGCTTCGACCTCATCGTGGCCGGACTCGTCGCCGGGACCATCGCGCTCTTCGTCGGCAAAAGGCGAAAGACGGCATGACCCAGCCCATCGCCTGGCTCGACGGGCCGTATTGGCCCTATCTCGCGCTCTTTCTGTTCGCGGTGCTGCCGACGGAGATCTGGCGCTGGCTCGCCGTGGTCTTCGCACGCGGGCTCGGTGCCGAATCGGCTCTGCTCGACTGGGTCCGCGCCGTTGCAACCGCGCTGCTCGCCGGCATTGTCGCCAAGCTCATCGTCTCGCCGCCGGGTGCGCTGGCCCACGCACCGCTGCTGATACGGATCACGGCGCTGGCCGCCGCCGTCGCCGTCATGGCGATCGATCGGCGGCGCATGATGCTCGCGGTTCTGATGGGGGAGGCGGTGCTGATCGGTGGCGTCTGGCTGTTCGGAGCGGTCTAGCTGCCTTTGAGGCGGTCGCGCACCGGGCCGAGCTTGTCCGGGTTGCGGATGACGTAGATCGCATGGACCTGGCCATCGCGGATATCGAGCACCACGGCCTGCTCGGTGTCGGTTTCCACGCTGATATAGCCGGGCATCTCGTTGATCAGCACCGGCTCGTAGCGTGGAGCGAAACCCTGCTGCTCCGGCTTGCGGGCGAGGCCGGCGAAGAAGCGGCCGATCTTGTCGCGCCCGAAGATCGGGTTGAGCACCGAGCTCGCCTTGCCGCCGCCGTCGCCATGCAACACCGCATCCTGTGCGAGCAGCCCCTTCAGGGCTGTGGGATCGGTGCTGTGGGC
Organism: Allobosea sp. UNC402CLCol; assembly: GCF_000745475.1. GTDB lineage: Bacteria > Pseudomonadota > Alphaproteobacteria > Rhizobiales > Beijerinckiaceae > Allobosea > Allobosea spartocytisi. Next base: position 372,280 of record NZ_KN050692.1, on the reverse strand, counting down.
CGCTTCGAAGAAGGCGATGGCGTAGCGGCGGGCCTCGTCCGGCGAGAGCGGGTGGCGGGGGGCATCCTGCCGCGCATGCCGGCGCGCCCGCGAGACGAGCTGCCGGCACGCCGCCTCGCTGCGCCCCAGCGTGTCGGCGATGTCGGAGAACGGCACGTCGAACACGTCGTGCAGCAGGAACGCGGCGCGCTCGAGCGGCGACAATCGCTCCAGGGCGAGCTGCAGCACATAGGGAATGTCGAGATTGTCCTCGTCGCGGGAAGGGCCGCCGATCTCCTCGATCAGCGGTTCCGGCAACCAGGCTCCGACATAGTTCTCACGCCGCCGCCGGGCCGATTTCATCAGGTCGAGGCAAAGCCGCGTCACCACGCGCCCGAGCCAGGCGCGCGGGTTCGCCAGCGCTTCGGGCGCGGATTCGTGCCAGCGCAGCCAGGCATCCTGCACCACATCCTCGGCGTCGCTGAGCGAGCCGAGCATGCGGTAGGCGAGGCGCATCAGATAGGGCCGATGAAGCTCGAAGCCGGCGGCGGTGGCGTCCGTCATGAAATCCCGTGTATACGGATTCCTAGGCTGCCGCAGCCTTCGGCGCCCTGTCATTGGGATGGTGCAAACGGAAGCCGATCGCGATCCGATTCCAGACATTGATCGCGCCGATCAGCAGGGTGAGCTTCACCATTTCCTCCCCGCTGAAATGGCGCAAGGCTTCTTCATAATCGGCATCCGGCGCATGGGTCTGCGACACCAGCGTCAGCGCCTCGGTCCAGGTCAGGGCGGCGCGCTCGCGTGGCGTATAGAGCGCGGATTCATGCCAGGCGCTCAGCAGGTAGAGCCGGGCCTCGCTCTCGCCGGCCTTGCGAGCGTCGGCGGAGTGCATGTGCAGGCAATAGGCGCAGCCGTTGATCTGCGAGGCCCGCATTTTCACGAGCTCGATCAGGCTGTGCTCGAGGCCGGAATTCGCGACCGCCTCCTCGAGCGCCATCATCGGCTTCAATGCATCGGGGGCGGTCGTATAGGGGTTGAGGCGCTTGTTCATGGCGGTTCTCGCTGGCATCGGACCGAAAAGTGGAAGCCACTTTTCGGGGAAATCCGATGAGATGACAGAGATAGCGGTTGCCGGCCCGCAGGTTCTGCCTGTGGGCCGATCCGGTCAAGGCGTGAGCGTCAGGCGGCGGCCTTCGCCGGCTTGTCGGCCGGATGGCGCGTACGGAAGCCGGCATTGATCCGGTTCCAGCTGTTGATCGCGCCGATGGCGAGCGACAGGTCGACGCATTCCTTCTCGCTGAAATGCGCACGCAGCTCCGCGAAGGCCTCGTCGCTCGGCGCACCTTGCGAGAGCCGGGTCAGCGCCTCCGTCCAGGCCAACGCCGCACGCTCGCGCGGGGTGTAGAGGTCCGATTCGTGCCAGGCGTCGAGCAAATAGAGCCGGGCCTCGGTCTCGCCGGCCTTGCGCGCATCGGCGGCGTGCATGTGCAGGCAATAGGCGCAAGCGTTGATCTGCGACGCCCGCATCTTCACCAGCTCGAGCAGGCTGTGCTCCAGCCCACATTCATTGATGTAGGTCTGCGTCTTCAGCATCGCGTCGATCGCGCCGGGCGCGGCCTGAAAGGCGTTGAGGCGTTGGCTCATGGTTCGTCTCCATCAGTTGATGAAGACAGGACGAGGCAGCCCGCGCCGCTGTGACATGCTCCTCAGGAATTTTTCAGCGCGGCGCGAATCTTTTCGGCATGGGCGGCGAGGATCTCCGGCTTTTCCATCGCGCCGGTATGGGGCCTGAGCGCCACGCCCTCGAAGCGCGGCATGACATGGACATGCAGGTGGAACACGACCTGGCCGCCGGCCGACTCGTTGAACTGCTGGATGGTGAGTCCGTCGGCGTCGAAGGCGGCCTTCACGGCATGCGAGAGCTTCTGCGTCGTCAGCGCGACGGCCTTCAGCGCCTCGGGCGGGGCGTCGAAGATGTTGCGGCAGGGGGCTTTCGGGAGCACCAGCACATGCCCGTCGGCGCGCGGCATGATGTCCATGATCGCGAGCGTCTCGGCGTCCTCGTAGACGGTCTGGGAGGGCAGTTCGCCACGCAGGATCTTGGCGAAGACATTGGACGGGTCATAGGCGCTCATGGCGGGTCCGGCTGGTTCGACGAAGGTGTCGCAACCTGTGGCCCGGCCGCCGGGGCGTCAAGGCCGCGGGGCCGCCGGCGCCCCTGCGTCAACCGCCGAGCGGCAGTGTCTCCGTGATCTGCGAGTCGAGCACGAGATCGTCGTTGGCGCCGAGCAGCCAGAGCTCGCGCAGGGTGAATCGCAGCAGCGCCACGTCCCGCCAGCGTTCGATGAGAGCGGCGAGGGCGGCCGTCTCCGCCGCATCGAGATCCTCGGTCAGATTGTAGAGCCCGACGAGCCAGAGATCGCCCGGCGGCCGTCCGAAGGCCGCCTGGACCTTGTGCAGCATGTTCACCCCGTCCTGCTTCTGCGGATAGACGGGAAGATAGAGGCGCCCGCGATTGACGTTTCCGGAGAACAGCCCGCGCAGCTCGACCGCGAAAGGACCAGTCCCGGCCAGCGCCCGGCGGGTTTCAGGCGCGATGGCGGGCGGCTTGTCGATGCCAAGCGAACCGCAGATGGTCGCGTGCAGCTTGTCGCGTCGCCTCGGAAGCAGGTCCCAGGCGATCTTGCCGGCGAAGGGAGCCGCTTTCAGCGCGCTTTGCAGTTCGCGGAAGGCCGGTGAGGCTTGCAGGGTCGCGTCGTCGACCGGCAGCACCAGCGAGAACACGCGCGGATGCCGGCCCATCTCGTAGAACTTGCCGTCCTGGCAGGGAATGACGCGCGGATGGTCCGGCGCCACCAGCGGCAGATGCGCCAGTCGGTAGCTCTCGTCGAGCGTCAGGGGTTGCGAGAAATCGCTCAGGCTGCGGCGATAGCCGAGCTCGGCGTCCGTGCAGAACAGCAGCGGGCTCGCAGGCTCGACGGGGCCGTCAGTCATTGTCGCCCTCTGCCTTCCGAAACGGTCCGTCCGCCTCCAGCGCCGCCTGCGCGGCTGCGATCTCCGCGCGTTCCTGCGCCAGATAGTTCGCGACCGGCCGGCGCAGGCCGGGATCGGCGATGTGATGCAGCGAGCGGGTGATGACCGGCCGGTAGCCGCGCGCCAGCTTGTGCTCGCCCTGCGCCCCGGCCTCGACCCGGGCGAGCCCATGCGCGATCGCGTAGTCGATGGCCTGATGGTAGCAGACCTCGAAATGCAGGAAGGGATGATCCTCGATGCAGCCCCAGTTGCGGCCGTAGAGCGTGTTGGCGCCACGGAAATTGATCGCGCCGGCGATGTAGCGCCCGGCCCGCTTCGCCATGATCAGCACGACCCGCTCGCCCATCGCTGCGCCGACCCGCGAGAAGAATTCCCGGTTGAGATAGGGCCGGCCCCATTTGCGCGAGCCGGTGTCCTCATAGAAGCCGTGGAAATCGTCCCAGACGGCTTCCGTCAGGTCGGAGCCCGACAGAGCCTCGATGGTGATGCCGGCCGAAACCGCCTCGCGCCGCTCGCGCTTCAGCGCCTTGCGCTTGCGCGAGGCCAGCGTGGCGAGGAAGTCGTCATAGCCCGCGAAGCCGCCATTTTGCCAGTGGAACTGCAGATCGTTGCGCTCGAGATAGCCGGCCTGCTTCAGCGCCGTGACGTCGGGCTCCTGCGCGAAGGTGACATGGACGGAGGAGGCCTGCGTCTGCCCGCGCAGCGCCTCCAGCCCGGCGATCAAGGCTGCGCGCGCCTCTTCGGCGCGCGGCGTATCGGCGACGAGCAGGCGGGGGCCGGTCGCAGGCGTGAAGGGCGCCGCGACCTGGAGCTTGGGGTAGTAGCGCCCTCCGGCGCGCTCATAGGCATCGGCCCAGCCATGATCGAAGACATATTCGCCCTGGCTGTGGCTCTTCAGGAAGCTGGGACTCGCGGCGAGGATCTGCCCGCTCTCGTCCTCGACGACCAGATAGGCCGGCGACCAGCCCGAGCGGCCGCCGATGCAGCGACTCTCTTCCAGCGCGCTCAGGAATTCATGGCTGACGAAGGGGTTGTCGCGGTCGATGCCGGTTTCCGCGGATGGGGAGCAGGGCGCCGCGAGGGCGTCCTGCAAGGCATGAGGATTGGCGCAGGCGTTCCACGCGCCGGCGGGCACGGCTTTGAGCGAGGTCGCAACGCGGACGCTGAGACTGTCGCCCGGGCCGTCGCTCAAGGGCGAAAGCCCTCGAACACCATCTGGTCGGCGAAATCGGCCGCCCGCTGCCGTTCCTCCGGGGTGCGTACCGTCCAGCTCATCAGCGGCATCCCGATGACGTTGCGGCAGAGATAGGGCGCGGCGCTTTCGAGGTCCGTGACCTTCCAGGAGAGGAAGTGCGGCTGGCTTTCGGTGAAGTGGAGGAGATTGGCGAGCGCATGCTTTCGTTCGGGCGAGAGCTTGTCGTAATCGCCGTAATCATAGGCGTTCATCGCGACGATTCCGCGGGGGATCTGCGGCGCGAGCGTGCGCAAGGCGGTCACGATCTCGGGATCGAAGGATTTGATCACGATCGGCTGGCCCGCATGACCGGTCAGGACCTCCGCCGTGCGCCGGGTCAGGGCGAGATTGCCGTCGAAGCGGCTCTTGATCTCGATGACGAGCGGGACCCGGCCGCCGATCAGGTCGAGGAAGGCGGAGAGCGTCAGGATCGGGTCGCTCGAACCCTTGAGCGTGATCTTGCCGAGTTCGGCCGCCGTCTTCGCCACGACCGCCCCGGTCTCGCCCGTCAACCGGTCGAGCACGAAGTCGTGGAACACCACCGCCTCGCCGTCGGCGGTGAGCTGCACGTCGCATTCGATGCCGAAGCCGCCAGCGATGGCCGCCTTCGCCGCCGAGGGGCTGTTCTCGATCACGCCGGCGGAGAGATCGTGCAGGCCGCGATGGGCGATCGGCTTCGCCACCAGCCAGCCGAGATCGGGCCGGCTGGCGCCCTTTGCGAGGCCGGCGCTCATCAGGCGATCTCGAACATGGCTTCGACTTCGACCGCGGCATCGGCCGGCAATTCGGCGACGCCGACCGTCGAGCGGGCATGACGGCCCTTGTCGCCGAGAACCTCGACCATCAGGTCCGACGCGCCGTTCATGATCGCCGGCAGGGCGGAGAAATGCGGGGCGGCGTTGATGAAGCCGCCGAGGCGGACGCAGCGCACGATCCGGCCGAGATCGCCGTCGAGCGCGGCTTTCGCCTGGGCGAGCACGTTGATGGCGCAGAGCCGTGCCGCTTCCAACCCCGCCTCGTTGAAGATCTCGGCGCCGAGCTTGCCCTTGTGCTTGTCGGAGAGCTTGCCGTCGAGGCCGAAGCAGAGCTGGCCGGAGATGACCAGCAGCTTGCCCGTGATGACGTAGGGCACGTAATTGGCGATCGGCGCGGCCGGTGTCGGAAGGGTGATGCCGAGTTCGGCGAGCTTGGTATCGACGACGTTCATGGTCTTGGCTCCGTCTGGCTGCGCGAACGAGGGCAGGGGCCTTTCATGGCCGATGGCCGGACGGCTCGCAAGCGCCGCGGCATGCCGCGCGGGCAGGTCTGCCACGGCACGGAAGCCGAGGCGTTTCGCCTTGTTTGCGCCATTGCCGCAATGCACCTAGATTTCGCTGACAGGAAGCGGACAAGCGACATCATGAGCGGAAGTCTATTCGGCCTTGCGGGGCGGGTTTGCGTGGCGGCGCTGCTGCTGGCGGGCGGGGCGCAGGCCCAGAGCGCCTCGCAGGACAAGGCCGCGCCGAAGGGCAATGCGGCCGACCGGGTGGTGCTGGCGCCGCATCGCGCCGTCTACGACCTCGTTCTCGACGGCGCCAAGCCGTCCGGCAACATCGAGGCGGCGAAGGGCCGCATCGCCTTCGAGTTCACCGGCGACGCCTGCGAGGGCTACGCGCTTTCGTTCCGGCAGGTGACGCAGCTCGGCACCGAGGCCGGCCCGCGCGTCGTCGATGCCCGCACCACCAGCTTCGAGGCCGGCGACGGCGCGAGCTACCGTTTCAAGACGGAAAGCTCGTCGGGCGGCGCCCAGCCCGAAACGGTCGACGGCACGGCCGAGAAGGCCGGCGGCGGCTATGAGGTCAAGCTGCGCCAGCCCAAGGCCGAGGCCTATCGCGAGCCGAACGACGCCCTTTTCCCCAATGCGCAGATGAAGGCGGTGATCCAGGCCGCGCGCGCCGGCAAGACCACGCTGAACGTGCGGCTCTATGACGGCGCCAACAGCGGCAAGGAGGTCTACGACACGCTCTCGATCATCGGGAAGCGCATCGAGGCCGCGCCGTCCGAGAAGCCGTTGCAGCGTCCGGAATTCGAGAAGATCGCCCGCTGGCCGGTTTCGATCTCCTACTACAAGGTCGGCGCAGGCGAATCGACGCCGTCCTACACCATCTCCTTCGAGCTCTACGAGAACGGCGTCACCGGCGCGATCCATCTCGATTACGGCAGCTTCGCCCTGCGCGGCACCCTCAGCCGTCTGGACCTTCTTTCTCAGGAGCCTTGCGCGAAATAGCCGGTTCGCTCGACGGACGCTGCGGCAGCCTGAGGTTCAGGCCCCGGCCGATCGAAGCGTCGCCGAAGCGAGCGCGCAGCTTGTCGAGCGCGCCCTCCATGGCCTTCAGCCGAGGCGTGGCGGTGTCGGCGAGATCGCCGTGATCGGCCTCGGCCGGCGGGCTGAAATCGCTCGTGCCGATGCCGATCAGCCGGTAGCGCGGGCCGGTGCATTCCCGCTTCAGCAGGTCGCGCCCGGCGGCGAAAAGCCTGGCGGCGAGCTGGGTCGGCTCCGGCAGCCGGGTCGCGCGGGTGATGCTGTGGAAGCTTGCTGTCTTGAGCTTCAGGGTGATGGTCCGCCCCGCAAGCTCCTGAGCCTTCAGCCGTTTCGACGTCTTCTCGCAGAGCCGCCACAGGATCGGCTCCAGCTCCTCGAAACCTGAGAGATCGACATCCAGGGTCGTCTCGCTGGAGACGCTCTTGGTCTCGCGCTCGGGCGTGACCTTGCGCGGGTCGATGCCGTTGGCGAGCTTCTTCAGCCGCGGCCCGTCCTTGCCGGCGAGACGGAAGAGATTCTCGTCTTGAGCCTCGCGCAGGTCGCCGATCAGCTTGAAGCCCCCCTCCGCGAGCTTGGCGACGCTCGCCGGCCCCATGCCGGGAATGAGCCCGACCGGCTTGTCGGCGAGGAAGGCGACGGCCTCGGCCCGGCCGATGATCGAGAAGCCGCGCGGCTTGTCGAGGTCGGAGGCGACCTTGGCCAGGAACTTCGCATAGGACAGCCCGACCGAGATGGTGATGCCGAGCGTGTCCTCGACGCGCCGGGCAAAGCGCGCCAGCGTCTCGGCGGCGCTGGCATGGTGCAGCCGCTCGGTGCCGGAGAGGTCGAGGAAGGCCTCGTCGATCGAGAGCGGCTCGACCAGCGGCGTGAGCTCCCGCATCATCTGCCGGACCTCGCGGCCGACCGAGACGTATTTCGCCATGTTCGGCTTGACGACGACGGCGTCCGGGCAGGCCTCCAGCGCCTTGAACATCGGCATGGCCGAGCGCACCCCATAGGTGCGGGCGATATAGCAGCAGGTCGAGACGACGCCGCGCTTGCCGCCGCCGACAATCACCGGCTTGTCCTGCAGGCTCGGATCGTCGCGCTTCTCGATCGTGGCGTAGAAGGCGTCGCAGTCGATATGGGCAAGGCTTAAGCGATCGCGCTCGGCGTGGCGGATCAGCCGTGGCGAGCCGCAAGTCGGGCAACGCCGCAGCGGGCCCGCGGCCTCGTGGTCGTTCAGGCAATCGCGGCACAGGCTGCGCACGCGCAAAACCCCGCTCATTCAGGCGAATTCGCCGGGGCCGGGCGCGTCCCCGGCGAGCCGGCGGCGTGCCTCGGCCACGATTTCCGGATTCAGCCTTAAATTTTCGGCAAATTCGAGCAGGAGCGAATCGCTCGATCCGATATGATCAAGCACGGCGGCAAGGAAGCCGGGTTCACCGGCGGCGGCGCGCAAATTCGCGGGATCAAGCCCGGTCGTGGCCAGGAAAGGCCCGATTCGCTCGGGTTCGGCGGCGAGGAAGCCCAGCGCCTGGACCGCCAGCGCCTCGGCGTCGGGAAAGCTTTGTCGCGGTGCCATCGGCCTCGTGTCGCATATTCGATTTGCGTTTCGTCAACTGCTGTCATGCTAGCACATTTAGCGAACGAAGCCGCCAGGCCGAAGCTCCGACGCAAGTCGGATTTTGGCGGCGCAGCACGAAGGGCGGCCGAATGAAGACGGTTCTGATCGTCGAGGACAACGAGCTCAACATGAAGCTCTTCAACGACCTGCTCGAGGCGCATGGCTATGCCACGCTCAAGACCTCGGACGGGATCGAGGCCATCGAGCTGGCCCGTACCCATCGGCCGGACCTGATCCTGATGGACATCCAGCTCCCGGAGGTTTCGGGGCTCGAGGTCACGAAATGGATCAAGGAGGACGACGACCTCAAGGCCATCCCCGTCATCGCCGTCACCGCCTTTGCGATGAAGGGCGACGAGGAGCGCATCCGCGAAGGCGGCTGCGAGGCCTATCTGTCGAAGCCCATCTCGGTAGCGAAATTCCTGGAGACCGTCCGCGCCTATGCCGGCGCAGCCTGAGTCGAAAGCCCTTCCATGTCCGCTCGCGTCCTCATCGTCGATGACGTTCCCGCCAATCTGAAGCTGCTGGAAGCGAAGCTTTCGGCTGAGTATTTCGACGTGCTCACGGCGACGAGCGGCCCTGACGCGCTGGCGATCTGCGAGCGGGGCGAGCCCGACATCGTGCTGCTCGACGTGATGATGCCGGGCATGAACGGCTTCGAGGTCTGCCGCCGCCTGAAGAGCACGCCGGTGACGGCGCATATCCCGGTGGTGATCGTCACGGCGCTCGACCAGCCGCGCGACCGCCTGCAGGGTCTCGATGCCGGGGCCGATGATTTCCTCACCAAGCCGCTCGACGATGTCGCGCTCTTCGCGCGGGTGCGCAGCCTTTCGCGGCTGAAATCCATGACGGACGAGCTGCGCAACCGCGCCGCCGCCTCGCGCCGCCTCGGCATCGCCGATCCTCTGGTGGCGGCCGCCGCCGAAACCGGCCTCAACGGGCGGGTGCTGCTGGTCGAGGACCGCGTCTCGGTCGCCGAGCGCCTGCAGAGCGCGCTTTCGGCCTTCCATCTCGTCGAGGTCGAGCCCGATTCCCAGCGGGCGGCTGTGCGGGCGGCGGAAGAAGATGTCGACGCGGTCCTGATCAGCCTCGACCTGCAGGGGCAGGACGGCTTGCGCCTGTGCAGCCAGCTCCGCTCACTCGACCGCACCCGTGACATCTCGGTGCTGCTGATGGGGGAGGCTGAGGATCGGGGCCGCATCCTGCGCGGGCTCGACATCGGCGCGCATGATTTCCTGATCCGCCCGATCGACCGCAACGAGCTGCTCGCCCGCGTGCGCACGCAGGTGCGCCGCAAGCGTTTCACCGACCGGCTGCGCGACAGCCTGCAATCCTCCATGGAAATGGCGGTGCTGGACCAGCTCACCGGGCTGCATAATCGCCGCTTCATGGACACGCGCCTCGCCGCGATGTTCGACGAATCCGCGCTGAGGGCCCGCGCCCTGTCGGTGATGGTGCTCGATGTCGACCACTTCAAGGTGGTCAACGACAGCTGGGGGCACGATGCCGGCGACGAGGTGCTGAAGGAATTCGCCGACCGGGTGCGCGCCTGCACGCGCGGCATCGATCTCGTCGCGCGCATGGGCGGCGAGGAGGTGGTGGTGGTTCTGCCGGAAACCGGCCCCAAGGCGGCCTATGCCGTGGCGGAGCGCATTCGCGAGCGCGTCGAGAACACGCCCTTCGCCATTTACAACAACAGTCGCGAGATCCCGGTCACGGTCTCGATCGGCGTGGCGAGCCGCAAGGCCGGCGACGCCTCCTCCGCCGATATCGTGAAGCGCGCGGACGACGCGCTCTATCGGGCCAAGGCCAGCGGCCGCAACCGCGTGATTGCCGCCAACGCCGCTTGAGGGCGTTTCCGCATCCAGCGGATGAAGTCTTTCCGCTAAGCCGCTGCGCCGATTCGTGAAACGTGACCTTGAGTCAGTGCGCGCAGCCTCAAGCTTAAGCTTAGCAGGTAAGGTTAAAAATCGATGAACAATGGCGAATCGGTCGTATTCGATTGATTCGTTTCAGTCAGATTGTAAGTGTTTCCGCAACGCAGCGGCATCGCTGCTCGGTAATGCCCCTCGGAGACTCAGGTCCGCCGCATCTCCTGGGAAACCGAAGGGCTCGGCCGGTCGGCAGCGGAATTCTGGCCTCCTCAGAACCGTCGCCGACCGGCCACCTCATCTCCGGTAGCGGTGGCAACAGATAAAGCCGCAAGCCCATGCTTCGCCGCTTTCAGCGCGACGGGAGCAGATAGCCTATCCCGGAAAATAGTGCTGGAAGAGCGCAGGCAGCCAATAGCCGGCGGCAGCGAAGCTTCCAAGCAGGCCGATCAATCCAAGCGCCGCTGCGATTCTCTTGCTGAGAAAGCGCGACGAGTCGATCTCGACGAGCAGCTTCAACAAGTGTCGCGCGAGACCGCTCGTTCTGTGATGCGCCTTCCCATCCTCTTGATTCGCCAAAGAAAGCACTCCGTGATCGGTGCCGGGGAAACTCTAGCGGCGCATGCCAAGCCGAAACAGCGCTGCTCCAGCAAATAGCGTGTCGAGCAGCCGATTAACAGGCTTGCCTGCGAAAGCGTTGCGAGGGGCCGCGTCTTGCGCGGCGCCGGCGCGCTGCAGGCTGACACCAAGCGGCAAGCGTGGCGGCGGAGCCGCCGACGCATCGGCATCGAACGATGGCCCTAAATTCGCCATGCGCTCGACGATGCTGGTGGCCATGAGGCTCCTTGCTGCATCAACTCTCGTCCTCGCTCTGGGTGCTTGCGCGAGCACGCCCGAGCCCATCGTCGAGGATCGCTCTCGCTGCGATGCCTACGGCTTCCAGCGCGGGACGGACGCCTTCGCGAACTGCGTCATGACGGCCGATCGGGATCGCCAGAAGCGGAGCGAGCGACAGTTCGACCGTGGTGGCTATCCCACGTCCCAGGAAGAATAGCCGGGCACTCCATCCCCTGGCGGAGGATGCGGTCGCCGGTGCCGGCTTCACGCGGGTCCGGAGCGGTCGCCGCGGCCTGGCGGATTGTTTTGCGAAGCTCGGGCCACCCGAAAAGCAAAAGCCGCCCTGGCGGGCGGCTTTGCAAAAAGCATCCAGATCCGAAGGCGGGTGCCTTACTTGATCTTGGTTTCCTTGAACTCGACGTGCTTGCGCGCGACCGGGTCGTACTTCTTCTTCGACATCTTCTCGGTCATCGTGCGCGAGTTCTTCTTCGTCACGTAGAAGAAACCGGTGTCGGCGGTCGAAAGCAGCTTGATCTTGATCGTCACGGCCTTGGCCATGGGCTTATCCTCGAACCATGCGGGCCGCGGATGGCCCTCAGAAAAGAAAATGGCCGGGCAGACCCGGCAAACCGTCAGCGCGGGAGATGCCGCAAAGGGCCGGCGAAGTCAAGGAAGAATAGCGTGGCCGGATGTGCGCTTCATCCGGGAATGCGGCCTCGTCGCGCTTCAAAGCTCCTCGCGCACGAAGCTGCCGCGCTTCTCCCAATAGAACGGCACCGGCAGATAGGGCGCGAATCCGCCTGCGATCCGCGCTTCGACCTCCTGGATGATGACCTTGGTGATGCTCGGCAGGTCGAGCGCCTTGGCCTCGTCGAAATCGACCCAGACCAGGTCGGTCAATTCCGAATCGGGTCCCGTCACCCCGTCGATCTTCTTGGCCAGGGCCGAAGCGTCGATGGTAAAGAATCGCGTGTCGAAGCGCTTCGGCCGGCGCGGCGGTGTGATCGCGCGGGCGACGAAGGTGATGGCGGAGAGATCCGGGAACACGCCATGGCCGGCGAACTCGCTCCAGCTCCCCTCGGGCGCCAATTCGGGCACGCCGAATTCGTCCGAGCCGAAGAGCAGGCCGGTTTCCTCGAACGTCTCCCGGACCGCCGCCAGCGCCAGCGCGCGCGCCTTGCTCGCGCTCGGCCGCACAGCGCGCTTGAGCAGCCGGTCCTCGCAGATCTGCGACAATGCGCCGGTCGCCACCATGCGCCGGTCGCCGTCGTCTAGGCGGCCGCCGGGGAAGACATATTTGCCCGGCATGAATTTGTGGCTCTCATGGCGCTTGCCCATCAGCACCTTGGGCCGGGCGTCGTTGCGATCGATGATCAGCATCGTCGCGGCGTCCTTGGGGCGCAGGTTGACGGTGACGCGCGCGCGTTCGGCCTGGGTCAGGGTGACGGTATGGTCGGTCATGGATTGCGTCCGCGGGAAGGCAGGGGCTGGCGCTCGGGCTGATCGGCTTCGCCGCCGAAGCCATGCATCCGCAAGGCCCATTGCAGGCCGATGACGCCTCCCTTCACCGGCTGCATCAGGGCCAGGCAGAGGATGATCGTCAGAGTGGGCCACAGCGCCATGTGCCACCACATCGGCCAGTCGCCGTATTTCTCGGCGAGCAGCAACCCGCCGACCACGACATGGCCGACGATGGTGATGACGATATAGGGCGGCAGGTCGTCGGCGCGCTGGTGGTAAAGGTCCTCGCCGCAAGCCTCGCAGCGGTCGACGGGCTTCAGGAAGGCGCGGAACAGCCGGCCCTCGCCGCAATGCGGGCAGCGGCCCTTGACGCCGCGCGTGATCGCCCCGCGCCAGTCGCGCAGGCCGGCGTCCCCGGCAGGACCGTGAAACTGAACGCTCATCGGCGCCTCTTGCCCGCCCCGCTCTTGCCCGGCCTGGTCTTGCCTGTCCGGCCGAAGGAGGCGGCGGGTCGGCTCGTTCCATATGGCGTGCCGCCACTTCGCTTGCCAGCGCGTCCGGTCGCCACGGTGCGGCCGGCCGAGAGCAGCTCGAAGCGCAGCGCGCCTGCGACCGGCGCCGCCTCGACGAGCTTGACATGGACCTTGTCGCCGAGCCGCCAACTCTCGCCGGTGCGCTCGCCGATCAGCGCATGGGCCGCCTCGTCATAGCGATAGTAGTCGCCGCCCAACGTGGAGGCCGGGACGAAGCCGTCGGCACCGGTGCCGTCGAGCTTCACGAAGAGCCCGGCGCGGTTCACCCCGCCGATGCGCCCGTCGAAGCTCGCGCCGATCTGGTCGGCGAGGAAATGCGCGATCAGCCGGTCGGTGGTCTCGCGCTCGGCCGCCATGGCGCGCCGCTCCGCCGCGGAGATGCGGGTCGCGACCTCGCGCAATTCGGCGAGCGTCACGTTTTTCGGCAGCCCGTCCTCGCCCAGCTTCAGCGCCGTGATCAGGGCGCGATGCACGATCAGGTCGGCATAGCGCCGGATCGGCGAGGTGAAATGGGCGTAGCGGCGTAGATTGAGGCCGAAATGCCCGTAATTCTCCGCGACATATTCGGCCTGCGCCTGGGTCCGCAGCACCACCTCGTTGATCAGCGTCTCGTTTTCCGAGCCCTTGATCATCCCGAGGATGCGGTTGAACAGCACGGGCCTCAGCGCCCCGTCCTTCGGCAGCTTGATGCCGATCGAAGCCAGGACCTCGCCGAGCGCGCGCATCTTCTCGAGCGAGGGCTCGTCATGGCAGCGATAGATCAACAGGCTCCCGGCCTTCTCCAGCGTCTCGGCGGCCGCGACATTGGCGAGGATCATGAACTCCTCGATCAATCGATGCGCCGCCAGCCGTTCCGGCACGATCACGCGCTCGACCGCGCCGTCGGGCTTCAGGACCAGCTTGCGCTCGGGCAGGTCGAGTTCGAGCGGCTGGCGCTGGTCGCGGGCACGCGCCGCGATGCCATAGGCCGCCCAGAGCGGCATCAGCACGCTCTCGCGGATCGGGCCGGTCTTCTCGTCCGGCGTGCCGTCGATGGCGGCCTGCGCCTGCTGGTAGGAAAGCTTCGCCGCCGAGCGCATCAATACGCGATGGAAGGAATGGCTCTTCTTCGAGCCGTCCGCCTTCAGGACGAGCCTGACGGCCAGCGCCGGCCGGTCCTCATGCTCGCGCAGCGAACAGAGATCGTTCGAGATCCGCTCCGGCAGCATCGGCACGACGCGGTCGGGGAAATAGACCGAGTTGCCCCGTTCCAGAGCCTCGCGGTCGAGCGCCGAGCCGGGCCGCACATAGGCCGCGACATCCGCGATGGCCACGGTGACGACGAAGCCGCCGGGGTTGTCGGGGCTCTCGTCCGGCGCGGCGTGGACCGCGTCGTCATGGTCCTTGGCGTCGGCCGGGTCGATGGTGACGAGCGGCAGCTCGCGCCAATCCTCGCGGCCCTTCAGGCTCGCTAGCGGCGCCTCGGCGGCTTCCTTGAGGGCCGCCGGCGGGAATTCATGCGGGATGCCGTGGGCATGGATCGCGATCAGGCTGACGGCGCGCTCCGACTTGAGCGAGCCCAGCCGCTCGCGCACCTGCGCCTCCGGCGGGCCGAAGCGGCTCTCGCGGCGGAGCGAAACCGAGACGAGATCGCCGTCCTCGGCCTCTCCGGTGCGTCCCTTCGGGATGATCGCCTCGCGCCCTTGCGCCTTCTTGTCGATCGGGACGAGCCGGCCGGAACCGTCGGGCAGGGCCCGGAAGATGCCGAGCACGGCGGCCTTCGCCTTGCCCATCACTTTCAGCACATGGCCGGAATAGGCGAAGCCATCGACGCCGCGCAGCCGCGTCAGCTTGAGCAGGACCTGATCGCCGACGCCGGGGGCAGGGCGTGCATCCTTCGGCTTGCGCCGGCCCTCATGCCGGTTCTCGATCAGGATTCGCGGCGGCGCGCCGTCATCGGCTTCGTTCCATTCGAGCGGCTGCGCCACGAGATCGCCGTCGCGATCCCGGGACTTCACCTCGCAGAGCAGGACCGGGGGCAGGGCGCCGCGCGGATGCACCGGGCGCTCCTTGCCGTCGCCGCCGATCTCGCCTTCCTGTTCCATCTCCCGCAGCAGGCGCTTGAGCCAGATCTTGCCGCCCTGGTCGAGGCCGAAGGCACGCGCGATCTCACGCCGCCCGACCTCGCGGCCGGCGGAACGCTCCTCCTCGATGAAATCGAGGATCGCCTCGCGGCTCGGTTCAGGCACGTTCACGGGGCGCCGCTCGTCAGGATGGGAAGGATATGAACCACACCCGACTGTCTGCCACGGCCGGCGAGCAAGTGCCAGCATTCGCGAGACGAAAAGAAGAAGGGCCGCCCTTTCGGACAGCCCTTCCATTGTCGAACCGCGATCCAGCGAACCGGATCAAAGGTGCGAAAACTCACGCGGAACACGAACCCCAGCAAGAAGAGGTCCAGGTCCACCCGCCTTGCACCAGCGGCTGATGACAATGAGACACTGGATCACCTCCTTTCAGTTGTTACCGACCAGATGAGGCTAGGGTGATTCTCGGCTCCACGTAAATGCCAAAAAAAGCGCTGTCCGCTGCGCCGTGAGCGGCGTGTTTGCGGGCTAAATTTCAGGCGGATGGTGCGGTGCGCAATTAGCAGGCAGTGGATTTGCCTGCAAAATGAGCAGAAATGATCGATGTGACCTGATCATTGCGTCGGGGCCCGCCTCTTTCGCAGGAAATGCGGGGTTTGCTGACCTAGCGGCAGAGATTTGCGCGACGACCCGTTCGGTGAGGCCGGTTGGCATGTGGCTTGCGATACCTGCCTTCGGGCCGGGGAGGCCTGTCGGTGCCGATCGCGGCGCCGCTCAACAGGAATATTCGGGAGCAGCCCGTGAACAGCAATCGTCGCGAATTCCTCGGCACCGCGCTCGCAGGCGCCGCTTTCCTCGGTTCCTCCTATCTGCCGGCGGCGGCGCAGCAGGAGACCATCAAGATCGGCATCCTGCACTCGCTCTCGGGCACGATGGCGATCTCCGAGACGACCCTGAAGGACGTCATGCTCATGCTCATCGAGGAGCAGAACAAGAAGGGCGGCGTCCTCGGCAAGAAGCTCGAGGCTGTGGTGGTCGATCCGGCCTCGAACTGGCCGCTCTTCGCCGAGAAGGCGCGCGAGCTGATCACCAAGGACAAGGTCGCGGCCACCTTCGGCTGCTGGACTTCCGTGTCGCGCAAATCGGTGCTGCCGGTCTTCAAGGAGCTCAACAACATCCTGTTCTACCCCGTCCAGTACGAGGGCGAGGAGAGCGAGCGCAACGTCTTCTACACCGGCGCGGCCCCGAACCAGCAGGCGATCCCCGCCGTCGACTATCTCGCCAAGGAGGAGAAGGTCGAGCGCTGGGTGCTCGCCGGGACCGACTATGTCTACCCGCGCACGACCAACAAGATCCTCGAGGCCTATCTCAAATCCAAGGGCGTGAAGCCCGAGGACATCATGATCAACTACACGCCCTTCGGTCATTCCGACTGGCAGACCATCGTCTCCGACATCAAGAAGTTCGGCTCGGCCGGCAAGAAGACGGCCGTGGTCTCGACCATCAACGGCGATGCCAACGTGCCGTTCTACAAGGAGCTCGGCAACCAGGGCATCAAGGCGACCGACATTCCCGTCGTCGCCTTCTCGGTCGGCGAGGAGGAACTTGCCGGCATCGACACCAAGCCGCTCGTCGGCCATCTCGCCGCCTGGAACTATTTCGAGTCGATCAAGACGCCGGAGAACGAGGCCTTCATCAAGCAGTGGCAGGCCTTCACCAAGAACCCGAAGCGCGTCACCAACGACCCGATGGAGGCGCATTACATCGGCTTCAACATGTGGGTGAAGGCGGTCGAGAAGGCCAAGTCGACCGACCCCGACAAGGTCATCGACGCGCTGCCCGGCATCGAGGCGCCGAACCTGACCGGCGGCATCTCGAAGATGCTGCCCAACCACCACATCACCAAGCCGGTCTTCATCGGCGAGATCAAGGATGACGGCCAGTTCGACGTGGTCTGGAAGACCTCCGGCCTCGTTCCGGGCGATGCCTGGTCGAAGGAGCTCGACGGCTCCAAGGATCTGGTCGGCGACTGGGTCGAGAAGAAGTGCGGCAACTTCAACGTCAAGACCAACAAGTGCGGTGGCGCCTGAGATCATGAGGGGGAGGGGCGGCACGGGAAATATCCCGGTCGTCCCTCGTATCTCGCCTCGTATCTCGCCGTTCCATCGCGGTTGCTCGTCCCGCTCCGTCATCCCGGCGGAGCGAAGCCTAGAGGCGGGATCGATGCCTGAGCTTTTCGGGGAAACGCCCGGATCCCGGGTCGCCCTGCGGGCGCCCGGGATGACCTGAATGCGGAAGCCGGTCTTGATGTCCTTCCTTTATCGCCTGCTGCATCTCGGAGTGATCGTCGTCGCACTGGTCGCGGCCTCGATCGCCTCCTTCGCGCAGACTGCCGACGAGGCCTTCACGCGCCTCGCCGCCGACAGCTATTCCGACACGACGCGCGCCGTCGAAATCCTGGTGTCGACCGCCCATCCCAATGCTGCGCTGATCGTCGAAGCCCTGAACGACGGTCGCCTGCTCGCCGGCCCCGGCGGCGTCGTGCTGAAGACCCCGGCCGGTGGCTTCGTCGACGCCAGGACCGGCGCTGCGCTTACCGCCGCTCCGGCGGATGTGAAGACCGTTCGCCTCAACAACGCGGTGCGGCGCACCGTGCAGGCCGCGCTCGGCGGCCTGAGCCTGCTCAATCCTGAACCCGCGAAACGGACTGCCGCGGCCGAAGCGGTCTTCAAGTCGCGCGATGCCAGCCTCCTGCCCATCGTCGAATCCGCCATCGGCAAGGAGACCGATCCGCGCGCGCTCGCCGCCCTGCGCCAGGCCCAGGCCGCGATCCTGATCGCCAAGCCCGATGCCGCCCCGCTCGACCGTCTCGGCGCCATCGACCTGCTGCGCGAGCGCGGCGACCAGGATGCGCTGGCGACGTTGCGCTCGCTCGCGGGCGAGGCGACCCCGGCGCTCAAGGACGCGCAGGCGAGGGCGATCTCCGCCATCGAGGGCCGCCTGCGTCTCTGGGCCATGGCGCAGAACCTCTGGTACGGGCTCTCGCTCGGCTCGGTGCTGCTGCTGGCCGCCATCGGCCTTGCCATCACCTTCGGTGTGATGGGCGTCATCAACATGGCCCATGGCGAGATGGTCATGCTCGGCGCCTACACCACCTTCGTGGTGCAGGAGATCATCCGGGCGAACGCGCCCGGCCTGTTCGACTGGTCGCTGGCCATCGCCTTGCCGGCGGCCTTCATCGTCTCGGGCGCGGTCGGCATCGCCATCGAGCGCGGCGTCATCCGCTTCCTCTATGGCCGGCCGCTCGAAACATTGCTGGCGACCTGGGGCATCAGCCTGATGCTGCAGCAGGCGGTCCGCACCGCCTTCGGCCCGACCAACCGAGAGGTCGGCGCTCCCGCCTTCATGTCCGGCGCCTTCGATCTCGGCGGTCTCGCGATCACCTATAACCGACTCTGGATCATCGTCTTCGCGGGACTGGTCTTCGCGGCGCTGCTCGCCATCCTGAAGCTGACGCCGATGGGGCTGCAGATGCGCGCCGTCACCCAGAACCGCCGCATGGCCTCGGCCATGGGCATCCGCACTGGCCGCATCGACGCGCTGACCTTCGGGCTCGGCTCGGGCGTCGCGGGATTGGCCGGCGTCGCGCTCTCCCAGATCGACAATGTCAGCCCCAATCTCGGCCAGAGCTACATCATCGACTCGTTCATGGTCGTGGTCTTCGGCGGCGTCGGGAACCTATGGGGCACGCTGGTCGGCGCGATGACGCTCGGCGTCGCCAACAAGCTGCTCGAGCCCTATGCCGGCGCGGTGCTCGGCAAGATCGCGCTCTTGGTCTGCATCATCCTCTTCATCCAGAAGCGCCCGCGCGGCCTGTTCGCGCTCAAGGGCCGGGCGGTGGAAGCATGATCACCCGCTTCCTCCTGCAGAAGATGGACCGGCGCGGCGGCATCTTTCTCGCGATCCTGCTCGGTCTGGCCGTGCTGGTGCCGCTCTCGAACCTGCTGCTGCCGGCTTCCTCGCCCTTCCATGTGCCGACCTCGACCATGTCGCTCTGGGGCAAATATCTCTGCTACGCGCTGCTGGCGGTCTCGCTCGATCTGGTCTGGGGCTATTGCGGCATCTTGAGCCTGGGCCACGGCGCCTTCTTCGCGCTCGGCGGTTACGCCATGGGCATGTACCTCATGCGCCAGATCGGCTCGCGTGGCGTCTATGGCAACCCGATCCTGCCCGACTTCATGGTCTTCCTGAACTGGCAGGAATTGCCCTGGTACTGGTACGGCTTTTCGTCCTTCCCCTTCGCCATGCTGATGGTGCTGGCCGTGCCCGGCCTGCTCGCCTTCGTCTTCGGCTGGTTCGCCTTCCGCTCGCGCGTCACCGGCGTCTATCTCTCGATCATCACCCAGGCTCTGACCTATGCGCTGCTGCTCGCCTTCTTCCGCAACGATATGGGCTTCGGCGGCAACAATGGCCTGACCGATTTCAAGGACATCCTCGGCTTCAACATCCAGGCGCAAGCGACTCGTGCCGCTCTGTTTTCCCTGACTTGCGTGATGCTGGCGGTCGGCTTCCTGATCGCGCGCGGCATCGTCGTCTCGAAGCTCGGCAAGGTCGTGATCGCGATCCGGGACGCGGAGTCGCGCACCCGCTTCCTCGGCTACCGGGTCGACCGCTTCAAGCTCTTCGTCTTCACCGTCTCGGCCTGCATGGCGGGCGTGGCAGGCGCGCTCTACGTGCCGCAGGTCGGCATCATCAACCCCAGCGAATTCGCCCCGGCCAACTCGATCGAAACGGTGATCTGGGTCGCGGTCGGCGGCCGCGGCACGCTTGTCGGCGCGGCCTTGGGCGCCGTCGTAGTCAACTGGGCCAAGACCGTCTTCACCTCGGGCTTCATGGCGCCCTATTGGCTCTTCGCGCTCGGCGGCCTCTTCGTGGTGGTGACGCTCTTCCTGCCCAA
Organism: Allobosea sp. UNC402CLCol; assembly: GCF_000745475.1. Classification (GTDB taxonomy): domain Bacteria; phylum Pseudomonadota; class Alphaproteobacteria; order Rhizobiales; family Beijerinckiaceae; genus Allobosea; species Allobosea spartocytisi. The sequence goes on along the minus strand of NZ_KN050692.1, from coordinate 352,398 downwards.
GGGAATCCTCGGCACGGCCGAGGCGCTGTGGGCGCGCCGCCGCAAGCCCGGCACGACACCGGCCGCCGAGCCGGCTCCGGCGGAGTGATCGCGATGAACGCTCCCGTGCCCGGCGCTTTGACCTCCTCGCTGCTCTATCTCGACGGCGTCAGCGTCTCCTTTGACGGCTTCAAGGCGATCCGCGGACTGTCTCTGACCATAGAACCGGGAGAGATGCGCGCCATCATCGGCCCCAACGGCGCCGGCAAGACCACGATGATGGATATCATCACCGGCAAGACCAAGCCCGATGTCGGCACGGTGATGTTCGGCGGCTCGGTCGATCTCACCAAGCTCGACGAGGCCGCGATCGCCAATCTCGGCATCGGCCGCAAGTTCCAGAAGCCGACGGTGTTCGACTTCCACACCATCGAGGACAACATCCTGCTCGCGCTGAAATCGAAGCGCACGGTCGGGAGGACGCTGTTCTGGAAGACGGAAGAGCCCCAGCAGAAGCGCATCGACGACATCCTCGGCATCGTGAAACTGGCCGACAAGCGCGACCGGCTCGCGGGCTCCCTGTCGCACGGCCAGAAGCAGTGGCTCGAGATCGGCATGCTGCTCGCGCAGGACCCCAAGCTCCTGCTCGTCGACGAGCCCGCCGCCGGCATGACCGATGGCGAGACGGCGCAGACGGCGGTGCTGCTCAAGGAGATCGCCAGGGATCATTCGGTCATCGTGGTCGAGCACGACATGGGCTTCATCCGCGAACTCGGGGTGAAGGTCACGGTCCTGCATGAGGGCTCGGTACTGGCCGAGGGGCCGCTCGATCAGGTCAGCGCCAACGAGCGCGTCGTCGAAGTCTATCTGGGGCGGTGAGATGACGCTGTTCTCATCCGGCTCAGTCCGTCTGCTGATCCTCACCGTCATCCCGGACAAGCCGCGAAGCGGCGCCGATCCGGGATCCATCGGAGGGCTCCGGAGGCTTCCGATGGATCCCGGAGTTCCGCTGCGCTGCGTCCGGGATGACGCGGTGTTTCCTTGCGATTCCGGCGAGGGGGCGACCTCATGCTGACCGTCGACGCCATCGACCTTCATTACGGCGCGGCCCAGGCGCTGCGCCGCGTCTCCGTCACCGCGGAACCGGGCAAGGTCACCTGCGTGATGGGCCGCAACGGCGTCGGCAAGACCTCGCTGATGCGCGCCATCGTCGGCCATCAGCCGATTTCGGCCGGCCATATCCGTTTCGACGGGGAGGACATCTCGACTCTGCGCAGCGAGGATCGCGCGCGGGCCGGCATCGCCTATGTGCCGCAGGGGCGGGAGATCTTCCCGCTGCTGACGGTGAAGGAGAATCTGGAGACCGGCTTTGCGCCGCTGAAGCGCAGGGAGCGCTTCGTCCCGGATGAACTCTTCGACCTGTTCCCCGTGCTGAAGTCCATGCTGGGCCGGCGCGGCGGAGACCTCTCGGGTGGCCAACAGCAGCAGCTCGCCATAGCGCGAGCGTTGGTCACCCGGCCCAAATTGCTGGTTCTGGACGAGCCGACCGAGGGCATCCAGCCCTCGATCATCAAGGATATCGGCCGCGCCATCGACTATCTCCGCCAGAAGGGCGGCATGGCGATCGTGCTCGTCGAGCAGTATTTCGACTTCGCCCGCGACCTCGCCGACACGATGTTCGTGATGGACCGCGGCGAGGTCGTGCTGTCCGGCCCGATGAACGAGCTCGACGGCAACCAGGTGCAGAGGCTGATTCAGGTCTGAGGGGCGGACCCGCTGATTACCAGACCCGCTGATTAAGAGTCAGCGGCTCCGATGCAGCCTCTCGTCAGGCGGCGAGATCACGCGCCGCGAAGACCTCTTTCGCCGCGAACAGCCCGTTGAGCGCGGCCGGAAACCCGGCATAGACGGCCATCTGGATCAGGACCTCGGTGATCTGCTCTCGCGAGAGGCCGACATTCAGCCCCGCCTCGATATGCACCTTGAGCTGCGGCGCGGCATTGCCCATCGCCGCAAGGGCGGCGATCGTCGCGATCTCGCGCGAGCGCAGGTCGAGACCGGGCCGCGAATAGATGTCGCCGAAGGGAAACTCGAACACATAGTCCGCGAAATCGGGTGCGATGTCGGCGAGCGCCGCGATCACCTTGTGGCCTGCTTCGCCGTCGATCTCAGCGAGCGCGCGCTTGCCGCGTTCTAGCCGGCTGGTTTCGGCGTGAGCGTTGATATGCGTCATAGTCTTCTATCCTGTTCCCGGCGCCGGCATAGCCGGCGATCTTGGTGTCGAGGACGAGAAGGCAGGCGTTGAGCTCTGCGATGCGGGCGCGGACCTGCTCGCGGTGGCGCTCCAACTGGGCGCGCCGCTCGGGTTCCGTGCCGGCACCCTGTTCCCGCAAGGCGGCGTAGCGCAGCATCTCGCGGATCGGCATGCCCGTGGTCTTGAGCCTGCCCAGGAACTCGATCCAGGTCAGGATCGAGGCATCGTAGTCGCGTTGGCTCGACCGGTCCCGGTCGGCATAGGGCAGGAGGCCGATGCGCTCGTAATAGCGGATCGTATGGGCCGTCAGCCCCGAACGCCGGGCCAGTTCGCCGATCTTCATGCCGTTCTTCTCGTCGTGACACCCGGGAAGCTACGAGTTCGAGTGCGCTCTAAGTCAATGCCGTCGACGCGATTTTTTGGGGGAGGGACCGCGCGATCCCTCAGAACACCAGCGGCGCGTTGTCCACGACCTCCTTCATCACGAAGAAGGTGCGCGTCTGGCGCACGCCCGGCAGCGCGATCAGCCTGTCGGCGTGGAGCTTGTTGAAATCGGCCATGTCGCGCACGCGGATCTTCAGGATGTAGTCGAAATCGCCGGCGACGATGTGGCAGTCGAGCACCAGCTTCATCTCGCGGATCGCCTCCTCGAAGGCGCCGAAGCTTTCCGGCGTCGAGCGGTCCAGAACCACCCCGACGAAGGCGAGCGTGCCCATCTCGACCTTCTTCGGCGCGATCTGAGCCCGCACGCCGGTGACGTAACCCTCGGCGAAGAGGCGCTGGATGCGGCGATGGCAGGTCGCGGCGCTGGTGTTCACCCGCTTGGCGATCTCGGCATTGCCCATGCGCCCGTCGCTTTGCAGCAGTCGCAGAATCCTGAGGTCGGTTTTGTCGAGCGTCTGGTGCATGAAAGATTCTTCCGAAATATGGCTCAATTTCTGATTGCAGGAGTCACAGAATTGCTTATTGCGGCGGAAGTGCAATAGAAAGAGGGCTCATTTCGGAAGGACGTTTCGAAGCGATTTTGTTAGCTTTCTCCGGTGTTTAACGGAGCAAGCAAGACCCATGCTGGAGAAATTCGAGCGCTATCCGCTCACCTTCGGGCCGTCGCCGATCGAGAAGCTCTCGCGGCTCTCAGCCCATCTCGGCGGCGCCGTCGAGCTCTACGCCAAGCGCGAGGACTGCAATTCGGGCCTCGCCTTCGGCGGCAACAAGCTGCGCAAGCTCGAATACATCGTGCCGGACGCCATCGCCTCCGGCGCCGACACGCTGGTCTCGATCGGCGGCGTGCAGTCGAACCACACCCGCATGGTCGCGGCGACCGCCGCCAAGATCGGCATGAAGTGCCGGCTCGTGCAGGAAAGCTGGGTGCCGCATGACGACGCCGTCTATGACCGGGTCGGCAATATCCTGATGTCGCGTGTGATGGGCGCCCATGTCGAGCTGGTCGATGAGGGCTTCGACATCGGCATCCGCGAAAGCTGGGAGAATGCGCTGGCCGATGTGAAGGCCAAGGGCGGCAAGCCCTATGCGATTCCGGCCGGCGCCTCGGTCCATAAATTCGGCGGGCTCGGCTATGTCGGCTTCGCCGAGGAGGTGAGGGCGCAGGAGGCCGAACTCGGCTTCAAGTTCGACTACGTCGTGGTCTGCACTGTCACGGGCTCGACTCATGCCGGCATGGTCGTCGGCTTCGCCAAGGACGGCCGCCAGCGCAACGTCATCGGCATCGATGCCTCCGCCACGCCGGCCCAGACCAAGGCGCAGGTCCTCGACATCGCGCAGAAGACCTCGGCGCTCATCGGAGGCAAGGACATTTCCGAAGACGATATCGTCCTCAACGAGGACTACGCCTACCCCGTCTACGGCGTGCCCTCGCAGGAGACGCTTCAGGCGATCCGCATGTCGGCCCGGCTCGAAGGCATGATGACCGACCCCGTCTATGAGGGGAAATCCATGCAGGGCATGATCGATCTTGTGAAGAAGGGCTTCTTCCCGGCCGGTTCGAAGGTGCTTTACGCCCATCTCGGCGGCGTGCCGGCGATCAACGGCTACAGCTACACCTTCCGCAACGGCTGAGCCGCCATGGAAGGGCTGCTTCTTGTCGAATACGACGCACGGGCCGCGGGCGTTCGGCAGGCCCTGCTCGGCCGGGTCGAGGCGCTGGTCGCGGCCAGCAAGGGGCAGTTGCGCTTCGTCGCGACCGAGCGCAGGGGCGAGGAGGCTGCCCGCGAGATCATGGTAATCGATCTCGCCAGGGTGGCCGATGCGGCTGCGATCATCGCCGGTTGGCGCGCCGATGCGGCGTTTCCGAACGGCGTGGACGCGCGGGTCCTGATGCGCGAGCCGGTGCGCGCCGCCGGCCCGGTGGAGGCTCTGTTTCCCTGAGCTTTCAATCGTGCAGCTTCAGGCCCTTGACGATCTTGTCGATCTCCTTGCGTTCGGCATGGAGAGCGAGTCCGACGAGATCGAGATCGGCCGTGGCGACCGCCGCCACGGCTTCGCGGTTGTCGACATCGTTGCCGGTCGCGAAAAGCTCGTATGTGTAGAGATGGGCCCTGACGCCGCGCCCCTGCGCGCGCTGCAGCACCTGCGTCAGCTCTTCGCCGGTCGCGGCGAAGATCAGCACGGGCTGGCGGATCAGCGGGCCGTAGAACCGGCCCGAGCCGTCCTGATAGGGCTCTCCCGCGAGTTCGGATGAGGCGCCGACGAGCCCTCCGGCGAGGAAGCTCGCGACATTGAGTTTCTGCCAGGTCGCGAGATTCTCGCGCACCACGATGGCGATCTTGGTATCGTAACGCATGGGTGCAGCGTTAGCCGAGGCCGGAAAGGCCAGTCTTGAACGATCGTGCAAGCCGGGTGCCGCGGACTGGGTGCGGCTCGGCACCGGCGCTGATGGCATCGAGCGGATCGAGGCCTTCTTCCATGGCTACGCCTATGATCCGCATCGCCACGACACCTATGCCTTCGGGCTGACGCTTTCCGGCGTGCAGTCCTTCGACTATCGCGGCGCCCGGCGCGACAGCCTGAGCGGCCATGCGATCGTCATCCACCCGGACGAGATCCATAACGGCCGCTCCGGCATCGCCGAGGGCTTTCGCTACCGGATGATCTATGTCGAGCCGCGGCTGATCCGCGAGGCGATGGGCGAGGCCGGCCGCAGCCTGCCCTTCGTTCCGGCCGCCGTCTCGCAAGATGCTCGGTTGGTAAGTGCCATTACCGGCGCGCTTCGTGATCTCGATGCGCCGCTCGAAGCGCTCGGGCTCGATGACATCGTGGTTCCCCTGGCTGACGCGCTGGCCGCGATCGATGCTTCCGCGGCGCGCATGCGCCGGCATCGGCTCGATCGTCCGGCGCTGGAGCGGGCGCGGGATTATCTCGATGGCCATCTCGAATCACCGGTCGCCTCCGAAGATCTCGAGAGGTTGACCGGCCTCGACCGCTTCACCCTGGCGCGACAATTCCGGGCGACCTTCGGAACGAGCCCCTACAACTATCTCGTCATGCGTCGCCTCGGCCGGGCGCGAAGCTTGCTCGCGCTCGGTACGGGTTTGGCGGAGGTCGCGGCTGCCTGCGGCTTCGCCGATCAGAGCCATCTCACCCGCCAGTTCCACAGGGCCTACGGCATCACGCCGGGTCGCTGGCGGAGTCTGCAGCAGCGGGCCGCCGCGGCGCGCTGACCCGACCCCCGCTTGCTCCGCCCGCTGCCGCCATGCTTCAAGCAGGCAGAAGAGCCGGCTTCCCGGCAGGAGTGATCTGACATGCAGCTCGGAGTGATCGGCCTCGGCCGGATGGGTGGCAATATCGTGCGCCGGCTGATGCGCGCTGGCCATGAATGCGTGGTCTATGACCGCGATCCGAAACCGGGGCAGGCCCTTGCTGCGGATGGCGCCACCGTCGCCGCCGACCTCAAGGACATGGTCGCCAAGCTGAAGGCGCCGCGCGCCATCTGGGTGATGCTGCCGGCCGGTAAGATCACCGAGGGCACGCTCGCCGAACTTGCCGGCCTCGTCGGCGCAGGCGACGTGCTGATCGATGGCGGCAACGCCTTCTGGAAGGACGATGTCCGCCGCGGCAAGGAGCTGGCGGCCAAGGGCATCCACTACATGGATGTCGGCACCTCCGGCGGCGTGCACGGGCTGGAGCGCGGCTACTGCCTGATGATCGGCGGCGCCAAGGAGGCCTTCGACCGGCTGGAGCCGATCTTCAAGGTGCTGGCGCCCGGCAAGGGCGAGGTCGAGCCGACCAAGCATCGCGAAGGCCGCAACCCGACCAGCGAGCAGGGCTATCTGCATTGCGGCCCGACCGGCTCAGGCCATTTCGTCAAGATGGTCCATAACGGCATCGAATACGGCATGATGCAGGCCTTCGCGGAAGGCTTCGACCTGCTGCGCAACGCATCGGCCAAGGAAGGCCTGCCGGCCGATTACGGCTTCGACTTCGACGTCGCTGAGATCGCCGAGGTCTGGCGCCGCGGCTCGGTCGTCACCTCCTGGCTGCTCGACCTGACGGCCGAGGCCCTAGCTGCCGATGAGGAGCTCTCCGCCTATACCGGCAACGTCTCCGATTCGGGCGAGGGTCGCTGGACCGTCGATGCCGCCGTCGAGACCGCGACGCCGGCTGAGGTGTTGACCTCGGCGCTCTTCGCGCGCTTCCGCTCGCGGGTCGATCACACCTTCGGCGAGAAGATCCTCTCCGCCATGCGCGCCGGCTTCGGCGGCCATGTCGAGCCGAAAAAGCAGGGCTGACCGGCGTGAGCGCAGAAGATAAGGGCGGTCGCCCGGCCGTCATCGTCATCATGGGCGTCGCCAGCTCCGGCAAGACCTCGCTCGGCGAGCGGCTGGCGGCGCGCCTCGGCTGGCCGTTCCGCGATGCCGATTCCTTCCACCCGCCCGAGAACGTCGCCAAGATGGCCGGCGGCACCCCGCTGACCGACGAGGACCGCAAGCCCTGGCTCGCCGCCATCGCCGCCTGGATCGACGATCTCAGGGCGACGGGCGAGCACGGCATCGTCACCTGCTCGGCGCTCAAGAAGGCCTATCGCGAGGTCATCATCGGCGATCGGCCGGATGTGAGGCTGGTCTATCTCAGGGGCTCGCGCGAATTGATCGGCCGGCGCATGGCGGCCCGGCAGCACCATTTCATGCCGCCGGCGCTGCTCGACAGCCAGTTCGCCACGCTGCAGGAACCGGGGCCCGACGAGAATCCGCTCGTCGTCTCGGTCGAGGACAGCAAGGACGCCATCGTGCAGGATGTGGTGGAGCGGCTGGGGCTGGACGCGGGCTGATCGGATCAGGCGAGACTGCCACCGCCGTCATGCTCGGGCTTGACCCGAGCATCTCGGAAACCAGTGTCTTCTCGGCCTGGGCTTCTCGGGTCTCCGCTCCGCTTCGCCCGAGAATGACGGAGCAGAAGACCTCACACCACCTCGAACCAGCAACACAACCCGAGATCGAAGCGTTCCAGCACGGTCGAGGAGATCAGCCAGCGGCCGGGGTTGTCGGCGATGAAGGCGATGTGCAGCTTCTTGCCTTCCGGAATCTGCACCGTGTCGAGGAAGTAGTTTTCCCAGCCGTCGTCGAGCGGGTGCAGCAGGCGGAAGGCGTGGCCATGCACATGCACGGGCTGGATGAAGGCGGTGCGGTTGTCGATCGCCATCACGACGGGCGTGCCGCGCTTGACGCTGAACAGCGGCTTGCCGTCCTTCGCTCCGATGCCGCCATTGACCAGCCAGGGCCGGGCGAGATCGAGGCCGGTATAGTCGAGCGTCCGCTCCGGCGTCGGCTTGCCGCCGCCCTCGATCACCAGCGTCGGCCGCAGCGCGTCCTGCATCCGGACCGCGGCGGGCAAAGCGGGGTTGAGCTTGAGCGCCGGCACCGCGGCTGGCGGGACCTTCGCCGCGCCATCCGTGACGATCCGCACCAGTGGCAGGCCCGGGCCGATCAGGGCGGTGACGTTGACCGAGGCGCCGGCTTCGATCGGCAGGTCGAGGATGACGTCGTAGCGCGTGCCCGGCGCGAAGGGCAGTTGCGCATGCACCGGCTCGAAGGTTTCGGTTGGCTGGCCGTCCACCGCCACGACCGCAGCCTTCGCGCCGTCGAAGCGCAGTCGCATGATGCGGGCGTTGCAGCCATTGGCGAGCCGGAGACGCACGCGCGATCCGGGCAGCAGCTTGACCGGCTGCGGCGGTGGCTTGCCGTTGACGGTGAGCCAGTTTCCGAGCCGACCGGCGGCGGCCGAGCTCGTGGCCTGCAAGGCAAAGGGCAGGATCGCCTGGTCGTCGCCGAGCAGCCAGTCGTTCACGAACACCGGCAGGTCGAGATCGACGGCGGGCGGCTCGCGTTCCTCGACGATCAGCAGCCCGCTCAAGCCCCGCCCCGCCGGCTCGGACGAGCCGCCGATGACCAGCGGGCGATACAGGATGGTGCCCGAATCCGGCGGCGTCAGCCGGTATTCGATGCTGTCGCCCGGCGCGACCGGCGGCTGGCTGAAGCCGCCGACGCCGTCCTGCGCCGCTGCGCCGCGCAGGCCCTGCCAGTGCAGCGAGAGGGGCGCGGCCGTCTTGTTCTCCAGCTTCAGTCGCAGCGTCTCGCCCTGCTTGATTCGCAAGCTCGGCCCCGGCGTCGTGCCGTCGAAGGCCCAGATCTCGGTCTCGGCGGCCGGCGCCGGCCGCAAACGGAGCTTGGCGGGGCCGGCGACCAGCGTTCTGACCGGGGGCTCCTCCGGCGGTTTTGTGTTGCCGGGCGGTGTCGGGCTTTGGGCGTGGCCGGGCAGGGGGGCGAGCAGGGCGGTGCTGCTCATTCCCGCCAGCCATTGACGGCGGGTCGCGGTGGTCGGGCGGTCTGGCGGCAGGCTCGTCATTCCCTCCGCATAATCCGGCCGGCGGGCACTGGCGAGAGGGCCGGGCGGGAAGCGTGCCGAAAAGTGGCGGCACCGGCATTTTGCAGAACCGTCATTTTTTTGCTGCAACCGCCGCCTGAAATGCGTATAGCACCGCGGCCCAATGATGGCCGCGCTGCGTTTGCTCGCGCGCAGCGCTATCGGGCCGGCGGGCGTGGCGGAATTGGTAGACGCACTGGTTTTAGGTACCAGCGGCGAAAGTCGTGGGGGTTCGAGTCCCTCCGCCCGCACCATCGGCCGAGATCATCGCGTGTCCTTCCGGATGCGGTAACGGTGATCGATGCGACTGTTATCGCATCGGATTTTCCGGAAAGTGGAAGCCACTTTTCGGTCCGATGCCGGAATTTTTCGCGAGCGCGGTGGCGGCCGGAACCGGCGTCGCGCTTTGGACATTGAGACGTAAACGAGCTGTTGGCGGTACAAAAATGAACGTGACCGAAACCCTGTCCCAGGGCCTCAAGCGCGAATTCCAGGTGGTGCTGAACGCCGCCGACCTGAAGACCAGGCTCGACGACAGCCTGCAGGACCTCCAGGGCAAGGCCAAGATCAACGGCTTCCGCCCGGGCAAGGTGCCGGTCGCGCATCTGCGCCGCCTCTATGGCCGCTCGGTCATGTCCGACGTCCTCCAGAACGCCGTCAACGAGGCGAACCAGAAGATCGTCGCCGACAACAACCTGAAGCTCGCCTTCGAGCCGCAGATCCGCTTCCCCGAGAACAAGGACGAGATCGAGGCCGCGATGGAGGCCAAGGGCGATCTCGCCTTCACCGTCGCCCTCGAAGTTCTGCCGAAGATCGAGCTCGTCGACATCTCCGACGTTTCGCTCGTGAAGCCGGTCGCCGAGGTTCCGGACGCCGATGTCGACGCCGCGCTGCTGCGCATGGCGTCCGGCAACCGCACCTATTCGGCGAAGGGCGAGAAGGCCAAGGCCGAGACCGGCGACCGCCTGATGATCTCCTATGTCGGCACCATCGACGGCAAGGCCTTCGAGGGCGGCACCGGCGAGGGCATCCCGCTCGATCTCGGCTCCGGCCAGTTCATCCCCGGCTTCGAGGAGCAGCTCGAGGGCGTGAAGCAGGGCGAGACCCGCACGATCAAGGTCACCTTCCCTGAGAACTACGGCGCGGCCCATCTCGCCGGCCAGGCGGCCGAGTTCGTGGTCACCGTTACCGAGGTCCAGGGCCCGGACGCGATCAAGATCGACGACGAGCTCGCCAAGGCCTTCGGCATGGAGTCGCTCGATGCGCTCAAGACCGCCGTGAGCGAGCAGATCGGCCGCGACTTCGGCGCCCAGTCGCGCCGCAAGCTCAAGAAGAGCCTGCTCGACGCGCTCGACGGCAAGTACACCTTCGAGCTGCCGCCGACGCTGGTCGACCAGGAGTTCAACAGCGTCTGGAGCCAGGTCGAGGCCGACATGAAGCAGGCCAACAAGACCTTCGCCGACGAGGACACCACCGAGGACGCAGCCCGCGCCGACTACCGCAAGATCGCCGAGCGCCGCGTGCGCCTCGGCCTCGTGCTGGCCGAGATCGGCGAGCAGGCCAAGGTGCAGATCTCGGATGACGAGGTCACCCAGGCCCTGATCGAGCGCGCCCGCCAGTTCCCGGGCCAGGAGAAGCAGGTCTGGGAGTTCTACCGCAAGAACCCGCAGGCTCTCGCCGAGATCCGCGCCCCGATCTTCGAGGAGAAGGTCGTCGACCATCTGCTCGGCCAGGTGAAGGTCGAGGATCAGACGGTATCGCGCGAGGCGCTCTACGCCGATGACGAGGTGGAAGCCGCCACCGAGGCCAAGCCGAAGAAGGCTGCCGCCAAGAAGAGCAAGAAGGCCGAAGACAAGGCCGAAGACGCTTCCGCCTGAGCGTTCCGGCAACCTTAATGCCAGCCTTTGCGCCGCCGGCCTTCGCGACCGGCGGCGCTTCCCTTTTCAGCCACGTTCGGCGTGCTTATGTGAGTGTCTTCCGAGACACTGCCGATTCGACCTCGTCGCCCGATACGGCGCTTACTCCCAAGGATTGATCCATGCTTCGCGATCCGATCGAGACCTACAACAATCTCGTCCCGATGGTGGTCGAGCAGTCGAGCCGCGGCGAGCGCGCCTTCGACATCTATTCGCGCCTGCTGCGTGAGCGCATCATCTTCCTGACCGGCCCGGTCGAGGACTTCTCCGCTTCGCTGATCGTGGCGCAGCTCCTCTTCCTCGAGGCCGAGAACCCCAAGAAGGAAATCTCCTTCTACATCAACTCGCCCGGCGGCGTGGTCACCTCGGGCCTGTCGATCTACGACACGATGCAGTTCATCCGCTGCCCGGTGACGACGCTGTGCGTCGGCCAGGCCGCCTCGATGGGCTCGCTGCTGCTGACGGCCGGCGCCAAGGACATGCGCTTTGCCCTGCCGAATGCCCGCATCATGGTCCACCAGCCCTCCGGCGGCTTCCAGGGCCAGGTCACCGACATCCTGATCCACGCCAAGGAAGTCGAGAGCCTGAAGAAGCGGCTCAATGAAATCTACGTGAAGCACACCGGCCGCAGCTACGAGGACATCCACGCTGCGCTGGAACGCGACAACTTCATGACCGCCGAGCAGGCCCGCGATTTCGGCCTGATCGACAAGGTCATCGAGAAGCGGCCCGAGGACGCGTGAGGTTGCGACGAGCGGTCCCGATCCTGTGGGTTGGCGTGGGCAGGTCGAAGGCCCATATTGAAAGCGGATCGGCCCCGTGTTTGCATGGGGTCGGGGTGAGCGGACGAGGCGCTTCATCATGATCCGATTTGGATCGACCCAGCGTATCCGGATGTATCGGAACGGGCCGTTAACCTAATCATCGTGATCTGAGCGCTTATTTTATGACGGAGAGACGACGGTTGCATCTGCCTCGGCTGGTGTGGTCCCGGGCTCCGGAACTGGAGATGGACAATGGCTAGCAAGCCCGGCGGCGACTCGAAGAGCACGCTGTACTGCTCTTTCTGCGGCAAGAGCCAACACGAGGTCCGCAAGCTCATCGCGGGCCCGACCGTGTTCATCTGCGATGAATGCGTCGAGCTCTGCATGGACATCATCCGCGAGGAATCCAAATCCGCGCTGGTGAAGTCGAAGGACGGCGTGCCGACTCCCAAGGAGATCCGCAAGGTTCTGGACGATTACGTCATCGGCCAGGAGCACGCCAAGAAGGTGCTCTCGGTGGCGGTCCACAACCACTACAAGCGTCTGAGCCACGCGACGAAGCACAACGACGTCGAACTGGCGAAGTCGAACATCCTGCTGATCGGGCCGACCGGCTCGGGCAAGACGCTGCTCGCGCAGACGCTCGCCCGCATCCTCGACGTGCCCTTCACCATGGCCGACGCGACGACGCTGACCGAGGCCGGCTATGTCGGCGAGGATGTCGAGAACATCATCCTCAAGCTGCTCCAGGCTTCCGACTACAATGTCGAGCGGGCGCAGCGCGGCATCGTCTATATCGACGAGATCGACAAGATCAGCCGCAAGTCGGACAATCCCTCGATCACCCGCGACGTTTCGGGCGAGGGCGTCCAGCAGGCGCTGCTCAAGATCATGGAAGGCACCGTCGCCTCCGTGCCGCCGCAGGGCGGGCGCAAGCATCCGCAGCAGGAATTCCTGCAGGTCGACACCACGAACATCCTGTTCATCTGCGGCGGCGCCTTCGCCGGCCTCGACAAGATCATCTCGAGCCGCGGCAAGGGCACCTCGATCGGCTTCGGTGCCAAGGTCCAGTCTCCGGACGACCGCCGCACCGGCGCGATCTTCCGCGATGTCGAGCCCGAGGACCTGCTCAAGTTCGGCCTGATCCCGGAATTCGTCGGCCGCCTGCCGGTGCTGGCGACGCTGGAGGATCTCGACGAGCCGGCGCTGAAGACCATCCTGACGGAGCCCAAGAACGCGCTGGTGAAGCAGTATCAGCGCCTCTTCGAGATGGAGGACACCCAGCTCACCTTCACCGACGAGGCCGTCAGCCTGATCGCCCGCAAGGCGATCGAGCGGAAGACCGGCGCCCGCGGCCTGCGCTCGATCATGGAGGGCATCCTGCTCGAGACCATGTACGAGTTGCCGGGGCTGGAAGGCGTCGAGCAGGTCGTCATCGGCCCGGAGGCCGTGGAGAACAAGGCTCGTCCGCTCTTCATCTATGCGGAGCGCGAGGACGAGAACAAGACGGCCTCTGCCTGACGCCCGCCGCAACATTGCGACAACAGGACGCGCGCCTCTTGGCGCGCGTTTTGCGTTTTGATGGGATGCGGCCCGGCCGCGGTTTCGTTCCGCGACGGGCCGGTCGAAAATTGAGACGCTGAACTCAAAGCCGAACGGCAGGGATTTCTTCGTATGTCCGACAGGCAGGACAGCAGTGCATAGACCGGCTGCCTCGCTTGAAAGCCAGAAAGGAAGTCTCCACTTTAGGTGCACTTGCGAGAGTCGCATGCCTGATGAGGGTGCGATGCGCGAGGGCGGAAGGGCGAATGGTCCCCTGGCCGCAAACGTCCGATCGTTCCGCCCATCTCGGGGGTTCGCCGGGCGCAACTGCAAAGGATAAGTCAATGACGTCGACGCCCCGCGCTCCCTTCGTCTCTGGCGAGACCGGCACCTACCCGGTCCTGCCCCTGCGCGATATCGTCGTTTTCCCCCATATGATCGTCCCGCTCTTCGTCGGTCGCGAGAAGTCCATCCGCGCGCTCGAGGAAGTCGTGAAGACGGACGGGCTCATCCTGCTGGCGACCCAGAAGAATGCCGGCGACGATGACCCGCAGCCCAACGAGATCTATGAGATCGGCACGCTCGCCCGCGTGCTGCAGCTTCTGAAGCTGCCCGACTCCACCGTGAAGGTGCTGGTCGAGGGTGTCGGCCGCGCCAAGGCCTCCTCCTATTCGGCAGCCGAGTCCTTCTACGAGGCCGAGGCCACGGGCCTTGCCGAGGAAGAGGGCAAGAAGGTCGAGATCGAGGCGCTGGCCCGCTCGGTCGTCTCGGAGTTCGAGAGCTATGTGAAGCTCAACAAGAAGATCTCGGGCGAGATCGTCGCCGCCGTCTCGCAGATCGACGAGCCTGCCAAGCTCGCCGACACGGTCGCCTCGCATCTCGCGGTCAAGATCGCCGACCGGCAGGCCGTGCTGGAGATCACCAACGTCGCCCATCGTCTGGAGAAGGTCCTGTCGCTCATGGAGAGCGAGATGTCCGTGCTTCAGGTAGAGAAGCGCATCCGCTCGCGCGTCAAGCGCCAGATGGAGAAGACCCAGCGCGAGTACTACCTCAACGAGCAGATGAAGGCGATCCAGAAGGAGCTGGGTGACGGCGAGGAAGGCCGTGACGAGCTGGCCGAGCTGGAAGAGCGCATCGCCCGCACCAAGCTGACCAAGGAAGCCCGCGACAAGGCCACGGCCGAGTTGAAGAAGCTGCGCCAGATGTCGCCGATGTCCGCGGAGGCGACCGTCGTGCGCAACTATCTCGACTGGATGCTCGGCATCCCGTGGGGCAAGCGCTCGAAGATCAAGAAGGATCTGAACGCCGCCCAGCTCGTGCTGGACGACGATCACTTCGGCCTGGACAAGGTCAAGGACCGCATCGTCGAGTATCTCGCCGTGCAGCAGCGCGCCAACAAGCTCGCCGGCCCGATCCTGTGCCTCGTCGGTCCTCCCGGCGTCGGCAAGACCTCGCTCGGCAAGTCGATCGCCAAGGCGACGGGGCGCGAGTTCGTGCGCATGTCGCTCGGCGGCGTGCGTGACGAGGCCGAGATCCGCGGTCACCGCCGCACCTATATCGGCTCGATGCCCGGCAAGATCATCCAGTCGATGAAGAAGGCCAAGACCTCGAACCCGCTCATCCTGCTCGACGAGATCGACAAGATGGGCCAGGACTTCCGTGGCGATCCCTCGGCGGCCCTGCTGGAGGTGCTCGACCCCGAGCAGAACTCGACCTTCAACGACCATTACCTCGAGGTCGATTACGACCTGTCGAACGTGATGTTCGTGACGACGGCGAACACGCTGAACATCCCGCCGGCCCTGCTGGACCGGATGGAGGTGATCCGCATCGCCGGCTACACCGAGGAAGAGAAGACCGAGATCGCGCGCAAGCACCTGATCGCCAACGCGATCAAGAAGCACGGGCTCGACGGCAAGGAGTGGTCGATCACCGACGAGGCCCTGCAGACCCTGGTGCGGCGTTACACCCGCGAGGCCGGTGTCCGTAACCTCGAGCGCGAAATCTCCAACACGGTCCGCAAGGGCGTGAAGGACATCGTGCTCGGCAAGAAGGCGAAGGTGGTCGTCGACGAGCCGCTGCTCGAGGAATATCTCGGCCCGCCGCGCTATCGCTATGGCATGGCGGAGACGGAGAATCAGGTCGGTGTCGTCACCGGTCTGGCCTGGACCGAGGTCGGCGGCGAATTGCTGACGATCGAGGGCGTCATGGTGCCCGGCAAGGGCCGCATGACCGTCACCGGCAACCTGCGCGACGTGATGAAGGAATCGATCTCGGCGGCGGCGTCCTATGTCCGCTCGCGGGCCGTCGATTTCGGGATCGAGCCACCGCTCTTCGACCGGCGCGACATCCACGTTCACGTTCCGGAGGGGGCGACCCCGAAGGACGGGCCATCGGCCGGCATCGCGATGGCCACCGCCATCGTTTCGATCCTGACCGGCATCCCGACCAACCGCGACGTCGCCATGACCGGCGAGATCACGCTGCGGGGCAGGGTGCTGCCGATCGGCGGGCTGAAGGAGAAGCTGCTGGCGGCTCTGCGGGGCGGCATCAAGAAGGTGCTGATCCCCGAGGAGAACGCCAAGGACCTGATCGACCTGCCGAAGTCCGTGAAGGACGGCATGGAGATCGTCCCGGTCTCGCGCATGGAGCAGGTGCTCCAGCATGCGCTGACCCGCCAGCCGGTTCCGATCGTCTGGGAGGAGGACGTCAACGCCGTCCCCCCCAAGGGCACTGAGGACGATGCGGCGGGCGTCGTCGCTCACTGAGCGAAGGCATCGCCTGACATGAGAGGCCGCCGGACCGAGAGGTCCGGCGGCCTTTTTCGTTTGAAGCACGCTTGTTTCGTTGAAGCACGCTTGGCGGTTCGTCAGTGGGCGGCCTGTCAGGCCGTCTTCGTCCGCAAGGCCCGGTCGAGGCTCAGATAGCCGCCGCCGGCCGTCACGAAATATAGGAAGGCGAAACTGAAGACGGCGGCGGCGAAGCCGCCGTTCTCGGTCGGGAAGAAGCTCTTGGGGAAATGCGCGATGAAATAGGCGGCCGCCATCAGGCCGGAGAGCACGAACGCGGCGGCGCGCGTCTGGAAGCCGACGAGGAAGAGAAAGCCCGCGATCAGCTCGATCGATCCGGCGATCCAGGGCAGGGAGCCGACGGGAGGGGTGAAGTTGCCTGGGTGCAGGTGCAGGATTTTCGCCGTCCCGAATGAGAAGACGACGAGGCCGAGCGCGATCCTGAAGGCCGTCAGCGCATAGGGGCGAGCGCTATCGAGTGATCCCATGATGTGCGGTATCCATTTCCGTTGAACGCGACAGGGTTTTGCCCGTAGGGCCGGGCCGTTCAACACACGAATCGAAAACAATGCTGTGAAGGCCGGTCGCGACGGTCCGAAAACCGTGCCGGCAATCGGGCGCGCAACTCGGGCGTGGGGGAGAACATCCGCGCCGCACGCGGCGTGAGCCGGAGCGAAGAGTTTACCGGACGTGGTGATTCAAGCGATGGTGGGCGGTGACGGGCTCGAACCGCCGACATTCTCGGTGTAAACGAGACGCTCTACCGACTGAGCTAACCGCCCTCAGCGCTCGCGTTTAAGGCCTCGGCGCGCGTATCGCAAGCAGGCTCGGCAGCGTTGCCCGCAAAGCGCTCCGGTACGCAGCCGAATTCCGCCATCTTCGTCGGCACTGTTCCGGCCATGAGCTTCCGATCACGACATCCCGGTCTTGCCTTGCGGTGGCTGGCCGGCTTCGCCCTCCTCGCCGCGCAACAGGCGGCCGCGCAGTCGCTCCTGCCCGATTCCTTCTTCGAGGGGCGCCCCGCCTTCTCCCAGCCCGAGCAGCCGGCGACGCCGGCGAGCTGCGAGAGCATCGCGGCCCAGCTCCCGGAATCGGTGCCGCGCGATTCGCGTGTCGATATGGCGATCGCCGGCCCCGTCACCCTGATCCAGACCGATGGCGCGGTCTGGTATGTCGCCGTCTGCGCGGATCCGGGCGTGCGTGTGCTCTGCGTGACCTATGGCGCCAACGACCTGAAGCTCGGCGATATGGCGGTGCTGCGCGGTGGCTACGCCCGCCAGAACGCCCGCCATGTGATGCTCGATCCCTGTCTGGCCTCTCGGGAATGAGTTTTGCGGCCCGGCGCGGGGCGCGTCCTTTCGCGGTGCCGGAGATATTTTTCCACCGATTTGGTTTTGCCGGCATCGGGCGCTTGACACTTCCGGCCCGGGGCCATAATCCACACCTCGCTGACGGCCACCGCGCCTCAGTCGCCCAGCGCGGGCGTAGCTCAGTTGGTTAGAGTGCCGGCCTGTCACGCCGGAGGTCGCGGGTTCGAGCCCCGTCGCCCGCGCCATATAAATCAAGAGGTTAGTCACTAATCTCTTCCTTTCGTTACAAACGCCCAGCCGGCTCCGTTACAAATTTCAGCGCGTTTTGTTCTCGCGAAGCTTGGCCCGGCCCTCTCTCCTGATCGCATCCACTTCCCGCACCGTAACCAAGTTGACCGGGTTATAGGTCTTCTGAAGCCGGGCTGAGGCAGCGAGCGTATTGGCCATCTTGGTGGAAACGGCCTGCGCATCTGCGCCGCCTGCAGTGGCCTCAACCGTGCCAGACCGACGCATATCGGATAGCTTTCGATCCTCGGCCTCGCCTAACTCCGCCGTGCGAATCGTCCGGAAGTCCTCCGCGAGCTTGTTTTTCGTGTACGGGGAGGGCGGTTGCGGCTTGCCACCCTTCTTCGTCGTGCCGCTTCCACGCGTCCGGAAGATCGGCACGTTCGGCAGAAGCTCAAACGAGAGGCTGGCGATATAGGCGTCTAGCGCCCACGTTGCGCGCTTGCCGAGGGACGCCGCGGCGGCGCGCCCGGTCTTGGTGCGCGCAAGAGAGAAGATCGCGCCCTGTATGTCGTCGGCCCGCTGTCCTGTCGTCAGAGATCGCAGGTCGATAGGAGAAAGCTGGCTGTCCCAAGCCGTGGCCATGCAGGCCGCGAGCCCCTTGTACCCCATGCGCCATGCGCGCTTGCACAGCCGCACAACCTCGCCCTCGGACCAGATCGCCTGCCGGGCATCTGGGGCTCGGTTCGCGAATGCGAGCGACGGGTCAGCATCGAGCGCACAGTATCCCATCGCTGCCATCTTCTTCCACAGCGCGCGCCAGACCTTGACCACGCGGTGGCGCTCGGAAATCGAGACCTGCTTCTCAATGAGGGCGACCAGGCCGGTCGCTTCGCCGGTCCTCTCATCGATCGACAGGAATGCCTCCGGCTGGATCGTCTTCGGATCGGTGTCGCCCCAGAGTGGACCGATCCAGGTCCAGGCGCGGGGCCAGTCGTCCCTCGTCTGTTGGTCCTTGCTCTGCTTGAGCCCTTGTTTCGCCAACTCAGCGCTGCGCATCTTAATGACGCGGAGATAGGCAGCGCCGACGGTACCCGGCGCGTAGCGCGGCGCGGCATCCTGCTGCAGCCCGAGACGTATGCGATCCCACTCTGCGTTGAGCTCGATCGCCCGCTGCTGATCCTCAGGGGAGGGAACGTTGTGGTTCCCGACCATCATACCAGGGCCGAACGTCAGGAACTTGAATCCGTGCGGCTTCATCAGATGCGAGGGCTTGTAGCGCCACCTGTTCCTCATGAAGATCAGGTGCCGGATCGTGTCTTTGCCCATGAGGTGCTCGATGCGGTTCATCGGCGCCTCTTAGCCAATTCGGCAAGGCGCTCAGCGGTAACCTCTCGAGCATCGCGCGGCTGATTCGCGGGGGTCAAGGTCGAGCGGTTATCCATCCATTGATCGACAGCCTTCAGATCGTAGTTGCCCGTGTCCGGATCCGGTCGTGGGAAACCGCGCTGAAGCAGGCGTGGAAGGATGCGCTCGAACTCCGACAGGGTCAGATGAAGGCGACGCGCAGCCTTGACCGGCGGCACGTCGCGAGGATCGACCGTGTAGCGGACCTGGGAGGGTTGCGGCGCCAGTTGCATTGTCACGCCCTCCTCAGCGCGTTGCCGGAGGAGACCATGCGAAAGCCGTCCTCGAACTGAAGGCCGGCGCTGTTCATCGTGCCGCGCGCGAAGACGCGGCAGCACTGGCCCTTACGGCCGCAGCGGTCCCAACGATATCGATAGACCTGAGCGGATTGGCTGCCGACGCCCTGGCGGGGGATGGGCTTGAGAGCGTCGGCAGCCTGCGCATCGGCCAACGGGAAAAGCCGGATGGCGAGATCAGGATGGGCGGCCGCCTCGGGCCGGGCGTCATCCATATTGATGGGGCTGTCAGCCATTCTCCACCTCCCGCCCTGCGTTGGCCTTCGCCCGCTGGATCGCTCTGTTCGTGATGGCGGCCCGTTCGACGTTCAGCCGCTTCCATTCGGACTTGGCTGCATCGGCTCGAGCGAGAATTCGAGCCTCATCGGCCGTCAGGAAATTGCGCCAAGGCCATTTCGGGGTGCGGGGCTTGAACCTGCTCATGCCGCGTCCCACTCTGCTTCGTGCTCGCGGCGGGCAGCAGCGACGGCGCGACGTTCGCGCTCTGCCTGCCACTCCGCCGGTGTCTTCATCGGATAGGCCCGGCCGCCGGGCTGCGCTTGCAGCGTCAGCGTGACGACCTGGCCAAGCATCTCGTCCCAGGCCAGCCCGTCGCAGACCTTGCCGCCCTGCTCGACATCGAAATAGCGAGCGCCGGCAGACGACGTGCCGAAGGTGATGGTGATCGGCTTCATAGGGCGCCTCAGAACGGGATCTCGTCGGATTTCTCGGCTTTCTCGCGCACGTCCTGGGGCACCAGAGCCTTCCAGCGAACGAGATCGGCATTGGCTTTGCTGAGATCGCGCTCCAGTTCGCGGATCCGCTGCTGCCCCACCGCCACCTCTCGGCGCGTCTCATCACGCTCGCGCACTACGGTGATGCGAAACTCGCGCTCATCGAGCAGTCGATCCATGACGTTGTCGAATGCCATCGTTCCGTCGATATCGCTCACGGCTTGCTCCTCTTGCGATTGGGGAAAGGGCGGGGGCTCATGTGAACCGCCGGGGAGGAAGGGGCTTGGACAGCGGAGCCGTGGCGCGGCGCTGCGGCGGAGCCGGACGGCGGATCTGCTTCGGCCACTTCTTCCGCTCATAGGCGCCGGTGTGCTTGTCCCGCTGGCGGTCGGCTTTGCGGATGCGGGTGACGTCTGCTGCGGTCTTCGGCGCATCGCAGGTCACGCACTGGACCTTGCAATTCTCAAGCGTCGGCTCGCCGCCGAGGGCGTCGGGCAGGATGTGGTCGTAGCGGAACTTTCCGGGCATCAGCCGCGCGCCGCAGGCTTCGCAGTTTCCTCGGGAGCGGGCAAATGCCTGGGATCGGGTTTTGCGGGAGAATTCACGACGCATCAGGAGCCTCCTCCTGATCGCCTTCCGCATCAGCCGGCTGCTCGACGTGCAGGCAGTTGATGCTGCCGCACGAAGAGCATTCGGTGTGCGTCAGCGCCG
The DNA here is from genome assembly GCF_000745475.1 of Allobosea sp. UNC402CLCol. Lineage (GTDB taxonomy): Bacteria > Pseudomonadota > Alphaproteobacteria > Rhizobiales > Beijerinckiaceae > Allobosea > Allobosea spartocytisi. Next base: position 331,616 of record NZ_KN050692.1, on the reverse strand, counting down.
AGAGAGGTCCGCGCCATGTAACCGTGTCGGTGTGGCAGCGAGCGCAGATCATCACGCATCCTCCGTCTGCTTGGACGGCTTCAGCAGGCGCTCGAAGATCGAAATGTCGGTCGGACGGTCGAGAAGAGGACGAAAGCACGAAAGCTGGAACCGGACTGCACCGCTCAGCGGACCATCGGACTGCATCAGCTCGATCTCGTAGAAGGACACATATACCTCGTCCTCCATCCCCGTTCCGAAGCTGGCCTCTCCCACGACGAAGTCGCGGATCGTCGGGACTTCACCGATCATCGGGATGCGAGTGGGGATCGAGAACTTGCCCTGGTGGACGGAGCAAAAATCGTCCTCGATGCAGACGCATTTCGCGCCGGGGAAAGCCCAAGAATTGGGAGATGCCATCACCGCTCCCTCCGCGGCTTCAGGCGCTCTGCCGTCTCAGCCTCAAGAGCAGCGACATCGAGCCCGAGATCAGCGGCGAAGTCCTTGGCCTGCTCCGTGAACAGCGCGAGATCGTCCCGGCTCATCTTGCCGATGGATTTGAACTTCGCTTCGCCGCCGGCCTCGTCGAACACGACGCCGTCAATCCAATGATGCGTAGCCTTGAGGCTCGCCTTGAGCTTCTGATCCGTCATGGTTGCGTCGGGGTGCGCTTCCGCGAAGACCTTCAGGAAAACGGAGATGAAAGCCCGCGCGCCTTGGGTGCCGGGTTCCCACTTCCGCAGCGAGAACACGGTGTCGGCGGGGAACTCCGCGATGGCGTCGCGATCTCGACCGCCGACGGCGCGCAGCGCCTTGCCGTCCCAGCGCGCGAGAATTTCGTCGCCGCGCTGCATGGCTCAGCCCTTCGCCTTTTCGAGCTCGCCCTTGCGGGCAGCGAAGTGGTTCTGCAGCCGCTCGATATCAGCGTGCTCTTTGATGCCGAGGGCGTGCCGGACAGGTCGCGTTGCGCTCCACCAGGAGCGGACCTCCTCGTAGCCCTTGAAGTCGCTGGCGGCGGTCAGCTTCGCCTTCACCAGAGCCTCATAGGCTTCCGGCGTGCTCATATCCTCCGGCTGGCCAGCATCATCATCGCCGGCCGGAGGTGGTGGAACATCGTCGCTGGCCTCATCGGCGGACGGCGCAGCGGGAGATGCATCGGTCTGGCGCGAGGTCCGCTGAACGTGACGGTCGCGGATCTCACGGGCGCGCTCCACGAAGCCGGAGAAGTCAGCCAGCACCGCCTCGACATCCGTCTCGACGTACCAGGCTTCGACATCATCGGAGTTGGTCGCGAAGCCTAGCTTCTCGTCGAGGTTCGACAGTTCGGCCTCGGGATCGATCGCATCATCGGAGGGTGCCACCGGCGCATCGTCGGACTGGGGGGCCGTTGTCGATGCGCCGGCGGCGTCCGCTGCATCCTTGGGAGCGATATCAGCGGAATCGGAAACGACGACTGCATCCTCAACGTTCAAAGCCGAATTGAGTTCATCGTCAGAAGGAGGGGGCGGCGGCGCGGTTGGAAGCGAGCCCCCGCCAACTTCGCGCACCTGGGCGATATCGGCGGCTTCGTCCTCGTCGTAGATGCCGCTGAAGCCGAAGGCATAGCGGGCGCACTGCATGGCCGCCTTGTGGCGTAGCATCCGGCGCTTCATCTTCCAGGGCTCGGTGCCCCGAATGCACTCCTCGAGATACTCGGTCACCACCGTCGGATGGGACCGATCCTTGCGGAAGATGCGGCAGGTGACCGCGATCAGAGCGCCCTTCTCGTCGTCGTGCTGGTCGAATTCCATGCCGTCGAACTGCTGGTGGCCATTGATAAGGTTCAGCCAGCCGTCGATGCCGACGATCGGAACGATGCCGCCGCCCTTCTTCGGGAAGGCATAGATCTCGCGCAGAAGCGGGTTCAGCCGGTATTCCTTCGCGACGAGCACAAAGGCGGCGAATTCCTCGCGCGTCCCCGATGCCGGGAACACCGTACCCCTCAAGGTCGCCTCGAAGGCCTGCGCCTCCATCCCGTAGGAATCGGCAAGGGTGGCGATGACGGACTTGCGCGGCTCGATTTTGGCAATGGCGTTCATGATGGCCTCTCAGGCGACGTATTCGAGGGTTTTCAGTTCGCAGCCCGGCACGGCGACGCCGGTTTTTAGGTTCTGCTCGGCCATCTGCTTGATGACCGTCACGAACTGGACCGGGGGCTCGGGGAGGGCCGCATAGAAAGCTGCCGCGGCGGGCAGATCATTGATGACGGCCACCTTGCGCGTCCGGACGGTCGTGCTGTTGGTGGCGACCTTGCTGCGGCCGCGCACGGGCGCCTGCTCAACCGGGGCGGCTTCGCCCATGGCAGCGGCAGCTTTTACCCGCGCCGCGCGATCAGCGGCTTCCTGCGCCTCGACAGCCCGCTTCTTCGCCAGGGAATAGACCGACATTCCGGTATTGACCTTGGAGACCAAGGCATCGGCGCGGTCGCGCGGCGGAACGAACTTCTTCTGGATCTCCTTGGCCTGCTGATCGATCGGCTTTTTCGCCGCGACCCGCATGTCCTCGATCTTGCCGGAGAGTTCGCGCGCTCGTTCCTTCCACTTGTCGGCCTGAAGGGCGCGGACATCGTCTCCGGCAAGGACCGGCGTCTTGAAAAACTCGGCGATCTTCAACTCGATCAGATCGAGCTCTGCGATCAGCGCTTCGAACGGATCGGTCGGAAAGTTGGAGCGGGCGTCGTCGAGGCTCTCGATGTCCTCCGGCCACGGCTGGTTCTTGTTGGCGACGGCGTCGTAGAGGTCTGAGCTGATGGCGTCGCGGCAGAAGAACGAGAAGGTCGTCTCCGCGAACGAGGCGTCAGCCAGCCGGCGCGTCTGCTGACCTTTGCGGCCAATCCAGGCGAACATGGTCCCGTCGACGACGCGGATCAGGACCGGATCGCCGCGGTACCGATAGCAGCCGCAACGCGGCAGCTTGTCGGTCAGTTCGGGGTTCTGGCCGGCCAACTGCGCCTTCCAGTATGAGAAATCCTCTTTCAGCGCGGCTTCGGTCATTTCGGCTTCCTCATCGGGAGGCGGACGACCGGCTTGCCGTCGCGCCAGGCTGTGATTTGCAGCCCGGCCTTGCGGGCTTCCGTTTCGGCTTGGAGCCGCATGTGGACTGCGAGGGTGGCGCGCCTCAACGAACCATCGGAGGCGCGCCGGGTTGGCATCAGGCCGCCTGCGGCTCTGGCGCGTTGGCGGCCGCTTCCAGATCCGCCATGCGCTTCATGTCGGCGAGGGCGGCTTCGTTGCCGTCGTAGAAGTGGACGGGCGAGACCTTGGGAAGATCGCTGCTCGCGTCGTAAATCTTCATCGCCGCGAGCTCGGTGTTGAAAAACCGCTCCAGCGCATAACCAGCGTCGCCTGCAAGATGAACGACCCAGCCGGCTCGGCAGTGCGTCGTGCCGCAGGTGTGCCACGAGCTCATGCGCAGCGCGCCGGGCGCCGAAGCGGCCTCGAACACCTTCTGGTGGATATTCTCGATGACAGGAACCTGCGGCGGTCCGGCCGGGATGTCGGCGCTCGGGTCGCCCTTCTCGTCCTTCTTGTTCCAGAGGAAGGCGACATGCGAGCAGCCCGAGCAGCGCGAGCAGTCCGAGCAGCCCGAGCAGTCCGAGCAGCCCGAGCAGCGCGAGCAGCCCGAGCAGCGCGAGCAGCGCGAGC
>NZ_KN050692.1:0-327794 GCF_000745475.1 Allobosea sp. UNC402CLCol | reverse complement strand
CGAGCAGTCCGAGCAGTCCGAGCAGCCCGAGCAGCGCGAGCAGTTGGCGCAATTCTCGCAGTTTTCGAGGCTATCGAGAGCCTTCTGCGCTTCCTCGCGGGAGCCGAAATACTCGACCGAACAGCGGTTGCCGTTGGCGTCTTCAAGCCATTCCTGTGCCATGGATCTTGTTCCTGCTTGAGTTGGGTTTTGGTTCAGAATGGCCAGTTCCGGGCGTCGGCTTCCGGGTCGTGCCGGCGGGGCTCGACATCCCAGTCCTCATCGTCGTGAACGGGCTCATCGCTGCGGTTGATGTCCCACCAGAGGGCGCCGATCAGCAGCACAGCGCCGCCGATGATCAGCCAACCGGCATCGAACGCCTGGAACAGCGGTTCAGGCTGCATCGCGATCTCCCCTGGGTTTGCTGGAGAGGCGGACACCATCCCGGTTCTCGACCATCGAGAGCGGGCCGGGCGAAGGGGGAACGGCGGCCTGCGCCGCCTCCCCAGCAAGGCGTGAAATGCGCGTCACAGCAGGCTTCCCCATCCGACGAGGAAGGAGCCGCCGATGACGAGGAGAAGGGCGGCCACTGCCTGCCCGGCCGTATTGGCGACACGTGCGATCTTGATCCGGCCGTCGTCGGTCAACCCATCAACCATGATGATCGGGATCACGGTGTACGGGACGCGGTGAAGCTCGGTCAGGGAAGCGGCCGATGCCTTCGCGCGGGCTTCGTCGAGATACTGCTTGAGGCAGGGCACGCGACCGGCCTCGACAGCATGCGCAACCATGCGCGCCTCGCTCAGGCTTTTTGCCGGGATGTGGAGAACCCGCGTGCTCATGCTGCGCTCCGTTCAATGCGGTTGAGGAGGGCGCGAGCGCGGCCGAGATTGCGCATGCAGTAGGCGCGGCGGTCGCGGTCGTTCAGCTTGTTGGCGCTGACCAGAGCCCGCGTCAGCGAAGACACGACGAGGTTCAGGTAGAGGGACTGAGCCGCAGGCGAGCGCTCGGCTTCCCAGCGTTTCGTGTCCAGGTGAGCGGCGCGGAGCCAGTATTCGTATTCGCGGGCGGCGTTGGACATCACGAAGCCCTCCGAAGATCGGAAGGAACCGGAACAGCCGGACCCCAGACAAAATCGGGAACCCACTGGACGAATTTCACGCCAGGGACGTGCACGCCGAGATATTCGGGGCCGTCGCGGTCCAGGCAGTTTTCGAAAACCTGGACCACTTCCCAATCGACGGAGGCCCAATCCTCGCCTTCCGGCATGCGGGTTGGATGGACGAGTTTCGCCCAGTAGTGGCCGGGCTCGGTCGGCGTCGGAAAACGGGGCATTAGGAAGCCCTCCGGAGGATTGCGCGGTTTCGAACCATGCGGCGGTTGGCGGACATCGCGTTCTCGGCGACATCCGACGTGATCTCGGTCAGTTGCTCGTCGGACAGCCAGTCAAGGCCGTCGCGATAAATGCGCTCGCTGATCGCGGTGATTGCCGTGCGCAACGGGCCCTTGTAAGCGTCGAAGCTGCGGAGAAAGCGCTCTTTGCGCTCGCGGGTGGCGTGCTTCACGGCCGTCATTCCGCCGCCTGCATGCGAAGGTCTTCACGGCGCATCTCAGCCGCTTCGTCCGCGCGGTAATCATCTTCCTCGCCGGCCTCGCTGAGCAGGTCAGCGTTGATCTCGGCGTCGCTGGCGATGAGATTGAACAGCCAGCCCTCGACCGGCTTGCGCTCGGTCGTCTTCTTGCCGAAGCGCCAAGTCTCGATGATCGCCTCGACTTTGGAGACGCTCGCCTCAGCCGGGTAGGGCGGGTCAACACGGTCGCCGGCAAAGCCCGGCGTCACCGTGTAGCTGACATCGAGCGCGATCTCCGCGCTGCCGATGTTGACGTAGATTGTGTGGCTGTAGGCCATTGCGTCGATCCCCATCGCCGGTTGGCTGATGGAAGTATCGCTACATGAAGTAGCGATCTATGTCAACACGCCATGTAGCGATCCTGATTAGGCGTTTCCTGACAGCGCGCGTCAGTAGCGCGAAAACTCGACTCGACTCATGGCGGCGCGTCTGGCTTCAATGGGAACGCAACGAGAACAAAACTGGGTGGCGTCGAGATGAGCCTATGGGCGGAAGAGGGGCCGTTGCGGCCGGAATTATCGCTATTTCGAGCGATCGACATCAGGTGTGAGGACTGTGGCCGCACCAAGCGAATGCCGCCTGGTGAGATCCGACGGCACATAGCAAACGGCGTCTTCAGCCTGATTGGGCTGCACGACAAACTGCATTGCGCCGTCTGCCGCGACCGTGGCGGCCTCGGCAAAAACGTCAGCGTCTATCCAATCAAGCGAGGTGAGTGATGAAACCGTGGCATGAAGGATTGCCCGAGACGAAGCAGATCGTCGTGTTCCCGCCACTCGGCAAGGAGCGCGCGTTCAATGGGGCGCGCGAGCGGATCGAAGCGTACCTGCGCCGCGAATTCCCCGAGATGCAGTTTGAATTTGAAGAGTACGGCCTAGACGAGGATGCTAGCGTCATGCCGATGTGCGGGACTGTTGGCGGAGCGAACAGCCAAATTCTGGCGCCGCCGTCAGATATCAAACTTCGCGAGATCGAAGCCGCTCTGCGCGAGTTCGATTGCGGGAGGACCGGGCTGTCATAGCCAGCGCTCCCCAAGATCGAGCGCGAGTTAGAGGCGGTGGAGGCTGTCAGTCACACAGACAACCCCATAGCCTCGGGGTAGGGGATAACACGGAGAATTTGCTTCACCCGATCAATAGGAAAGCGGATCTCCTTCTCGGGGTTCTGTTGCCACAGAACAACCTCGCTGCCACGTCGCGAGACGAGCTTCTTCACAAACGCCGGTCCGGCCCGACCCTCTTCCTCGGAATAGAGTTCGATCAAGACATCATCGACGCCTGCGACAGGCTGGCGCCCATCAGGATCCACGAAGATCGGCCAGCTCGGCCTATAGGAATGGATCATGCTGTCGTTCCGAATGACGACGGCAAATGCTCGCTTCCGTCCAACGAGCCCGGCAGGCCGGTCCAAGAAGTACTGGACCTCGCCATTGAGCTGAAAATCGCCTTCCTCCTCCGAACCTCCAAGGGCGATTCCGGGTACTGGCAGGTCACGAGCGCCGCCGCGCAGGGCTCGATCAGAGAGAGGGATGCGCGCGCCGGCTACGATGAGCTCGTCGGGCTTAGAGGCGTCATCCTGGGAAGCGTCCGCACTAGGACCAAACAGGATTTCTTGAGCGGTGATGCTTACTCCGGCAGCGCGAAAGCGTCGCGCATAAGTCTCGGCGTCGTTCTGGCCGATCGTCCGGCTGCCGTTTTCGTGGGCGCGATAGCTGGACTCTGCCCAACCATTTTCAATCGCCGCTGCTCGTGACGAGCGCCACCCCGCTTTGAGGCGAGCTTCAGCGAGCCGCTGCCCCTGAACTTTTCGAATGCGGTCGTCGGTCATGCTACAGAATGTAGCGCCCATATCGCTACGTGCCGCATTGACCAGTATCGCTACTTAGTGTAGCGATACGGATATGCACAGCTTCGCATCCGTGATCGACGCCTTTGGCGTGAAGGTGGTCGCCGAGCTTCTCGGCGTGAAGGAGAGCCATGTCCGCGTCATGAAGACGCGAGGCTCGATCCCTGCGGAGTACTGGGGACTGCTCATTGAGGCGGCGCCCGAGCACGGCATCAGCGGGGTCGATTACCCGCTCTTCCGCCAATTGCGATCCCAGAAGTTCGCTCCTGCGAGAGAGGTCGCCTGATGTCCCGCGCCCTCGATCTCATCGTCGGCGTTCTCTTCGTTGGCGCCCTTGCGGCCGCCGGTCTCATCGCGTTCGCGCCGATCCTGCTGATCGGCCTCGTTTTGTCGGGGCGCTAGTCATGGTGGGCCACGCGCTTCTCCATCCACTGCCATCATCTCCTTCGAATTCCGGTGGGGCGCGGGTTGCAGCCCGCCATCCCCGGAAGGTCGATCCCGCGTCCGCGTCCAAGCGATCTGCAGTGCCGTCCTCGTCTGTGAAGCCAACTTCGCAGAAGAGGCCGGAAATGAATTGGTCAGAACAGACCAAGATTGAGGCGATCACGTCCCAAGCTTGTCCCGATCGCGCGGTCGCGTTCGTCCGCGCGCGATATCCAGTGAAGACTGCAGAACACGTCTCCGCCGACATCGGGCTCCCAATTCATACGGTGAAGCGCTGGCTGGAGGGTGTGGCGAAGCCCTCGTGGACGGGGCTTTCTCTACTGATCCTGGCCTACGGCCCCGCGTTCCTGATGGCCGTGTACCCGAAGGCGCCGGCGTGGCTCGACGAAGCCCATCGCCGTGAACGGCAAGACGCGCTGCGAGCCGAGCAGCGCCGCATTCAAGAACAACTCGACGCCCTTGGCGCGTGAACCCTGAAAGGAGGGGCCATGCGGGGCCTTCTCGCGTTTTTCCTGGCCGGTCTGTCTTGGTTCCTCGCCAAGCTTTCCCGGCTGACGATGTTTCCAGCAGCGGCCTTCGCCGATGGCGCGGAGTGGTGCGACCGGCAGGCCAAAAACCTCTCGGAGCCACGCCCATGAACCCCCCAGACTGGCATGCAAGCGCCAAGCGCCTTCGTGCAGAAGGAATGCTGATTGGCGAGATCGCACGCCGCCTTCGGCGCCCGCGCAGTTCCGTCGCTTGGGCGCTGGATGTCGGCGACACCAAGTTGAAGCATCGCGAGCGCGTCCGCCTGCAGCGGCGGGCTCCGGCAGAACGCATTGTCCGCGAGCCGGTCCGTCGTCAGCCAGCGCCGACTGAGGCGCCATCAGAGCCGGTGATTGAGACCAGCCCGAAGCCGACGCTGCCTCACATCAGCATCCCGGATCTCGATGCACGCGAGCCGATGAGCGTCCTGCGCTTCGCGCCGCGCACCCGGTTCAAGACACCGTCAGCCGGCGCCGAGCGCATCCGCCAGATCCATCAGCGGATGATCCGCGAAGGACGCATCCCCGAGCCCGGCCTCCCCGAACAGCTTCACCACTGACCACCAGCCCCAGGAGCGCGCACACATGAAGCCGGAATCCGAAGCCCCGATCAAATTCCCAGCACCATCCGTGGTGAAGGCGCTCTTCGTCGCCAACAACAAGGCGAAGGAAGAGACGTCCAGCATCAACGGCACCTACGGCGATCGCGTGAAGACGCAGATCGAGATCGGCAATCTGCATGGTCCGTCGTTCCGGCATGCCGCTTCGATCTTCCGGAAGGCCAAGAACAACGAGCTCAAGGCCCGCGAGCACGTCGCCCATCTCCGCTTCCTGCTCGACCTCCTCGACGAGGAATTCGAGAACGCCGGGCATGTTGGCGATCTTGACCGGATGTCGAAGGCCGCCGCCAAGCAGGATGGCGACGAAGACGAGGGCGCGCAGCAAGAAACCGCCGCCGAAGCCGCGAACCGCATCTTCACCGAGCAGAACCGTGCCGCCGCTGGCGAAGCGCTCGATCTCGAGAACCTGAAGACCGAAGCACCGACCGAGCCGGCGAAGCCGAAGGGCAGGGGCGGTCGCAAGAAGGCTGTCGAAGCTCAGGCCGAAGCCGCTCCCGAAGTCGCCGCTGCACCCGTCGATGACGAAGTTCCGCCGGCGCCGTCCGAGGACTTCGACGAGGACATCCGTCCCGCCTTCCTGCGCGCTCGCGAGGAAGAGCGCGAAGCCGGCTCGGTCCACTGACCATGAAACTGCTCACCTTCGACATCGGCGTGAAGACGGGATGGGCGTTTGCCCCCATCGGCGGAAAGCTGATCGGCGGAACGCGCCGTCTCGCGCCGTCAGGGTCAGATCACGGCAAGATCGCGGGTGAGCAGCTTCAGTTCGTTGGCGACATGATCGGGCTGCATCAGCCAGACCGCGTCGCCTTCGAATTCTCGACACAGACGATTGCCGGGAAGCAGGGCCAGGGCTTCACCAACATCGACACCATCATGATGCAGGCTGGGATGCGCTGGGGAATTCTCGGCATCTCCCATCTGCTGCGCGTTCGCTGTGACGAGGTCCAGCCTGCGCAGGCCCGCATCGCCTTCCTTGGCAAGGGCAAAGGCCGCCTGAAACGCGAAGAAGCCAAAGCGGCCGTCAAGCAGGAATGCCTGACCCGCGGTCTCGAATTCGTCGACGACAACCACAGTGACGCTCTCTGCCTCTGGTTCGCCGTCGCCTTCAAAGCCGACCCCGATTTCGCCGCCCGCGATGCCGTCGCCCGGATGCGGATGCGCGACCCTTTCATCGCAGGAGCCGCCTGATGAGCACGGGCCTGACAAAGCGGCAGCGCGCGCTGTTGGATTTCGTGAACGAGTTTGCCGCTCGCGAAGGGCAGCCGCCTTCCTATGAGCAGATGGCAGCCGGAGTTGGTCTACGCTCCAAGTCAGGCGTGTTCCGACTGATGGCCAATCTTGAGGAGCGCGGCGCTATCCGCCGCCTGCCGAACCGCGCGCGCTCCATTGAGGTGATCGACCAGACCAGCCTCCCTCGTGATCTGGAACAGCGGATCGCGGCCTACTGCCGCAACATCGGCATTGCTCGCGCCACCTTCGATCAGCGCGCCGCCGAATGCCTCCTGCGGGGAGGCGTGGCATGAGCATTGAGGCCTATCACGCCCTGGTTGCATCTAAGCGCATCGCTGCCGTGCCATCGGGGCTTGCGCGGATCCCAGCCCTGAATTCAGCGCTAAAGCCGCATCAGGAACATTGCGTCGAGTTCGCCCTACGCACCGGCCGCGCAGCGCATTTCCTCGATACTGGCCTGGGCAAGAGCTTCGCCGCGCTCGAATACGGCCGCGTCGTCGTTGAACATACCAACCGGCCGGCGCTGATGCTGGCACCGCTCGCCGTTGGGGCCCAGCATGAGCGCGAGGCGCAGCGCTGGGGCATTGATGCCGTCTTCCGGCGCGAGCCAGTCCCCTCCGATCGCGCCCGCATCGTCATCACCAACTATGAGCGACTGGATCGCTTCGATGTCTCGCAGTTCGGCGCGGTCATTCTCGACGAGTCGTCGATCCTCAAGAGCTTTACGGGCGTCACGACACGCAAGCTGATCGAGATCTTCAAGTCGACGCCATATCGCCTTTCCGCGACGGCGACGCCGGCGCCGAACGATCACATGGAACTGGGCCAGCAATCGGCCTTTCTCGGTGTCATGGCCGCGAACGAAATGCTTTCACGCTGGTTCATCTCGGACCAGGCGCAGATGGCGCGCTATCGGCTGAAGCGTGCCGCCGCCAAGTCGTTCTGGGAATGGATGGCTTCGTGGTCGCGATGCATCGGCATGCCGTCTGATATCGGTTTCCCGGACGATGGTTATGTGCTGCCCGAGCTCGTCCAGCATCGCCACCTCATTCGAGCCGATGTGAGCGGCGATGCCGGCGAGGAGCGCGACGGGCAGGCTCGCATGTTCCGTCTGCCAGAGATGTCCGCCACCTCCATCCATCGAGAGAAGCGTATGACCGTGCGAGCTCGCGCGGAGAAGGTTGCAGAGATCGTCGCGGCGGATGCGGGCGAGCCATGGATTATCTGGTGCGACACCGACTATGAGGCCGATGCACTTCGCGAGGCGATGCCCGATGCGACGGAGGTCCGTGGCAGCCAGATCGCGGAGATCAAAGAAAAGCGCCTCGACGCCTTCTCCCGCGGCGAGATCAAGCACCTGATCAGCAAGCCATCGGTCGCAGGATATGGCCTGAACTGGCAGCACTGTGCCCGCATGGCCTTCGTCGGGCTCAGCTTCTCCTACGAGAGCTATTACCAGGCAGTTCGGCGCTGCTGGCGTTTTGGCCAAACGCGGCCCGTTCATGTCCATGTCGTCTGTGCCGACACCGAGGCGGCGATCGGACAGGCAATCGCCCGCAAGGCCGGGGACCACGATCTCATGAAGCGAGAGATGACGGCGGCCATGGGCCGTGCGGCCCTCTCCTCCTCGGTCCTCAACGATTACGCGCCGTCTCAGGCGTCTCCGCTTCCAAAATTCATGAGGGTGGCATGATCGAGATTCCGCACGACGGTATCGCCGAGGGCGAAAACTTCACACTCTGGAACGCCGATTGCGTCGAAGTGCTGTCGCGATTGCCTGACAACAGCGTCGATTTTTCCGTCTACAGCCCGCCGTTCTCCAACCTCTACATCTATTCGGATTGCGAGCGCGACATGGGCAATGTCGCGAGCGATGAGGAGTTCCAAGAGGCCTATTCCTACGTCGCTCGCGAGCTGTTCCGGGTCATCAAACCCGGGCGGCACGTTTCGATCCACGTCAAGGACATGGTCTATTACTCGAACGCCAGCGAGCGCGGCGATCGGGGCCTGACGGACTTCACCGGAGACTGCATTCGCACACACCGGCGCGCGGGTTGGACGCTCCACTCCAAGACGACGGTGCGGCGCTGCCCCGTCCGCGAGATGACCAAGTCCAAGCCGGACGGCCTGCTCTACAAGAACTTCCGAACTGATGCCGGCCGCGTCCGTCAGGGCTTGCCAGAATACATCGTGACCTTCCGCAAATGGGCGGACGGCATGGATGATCATCCTGTAGTGCACTTGCCCGGAGACTGGCCGTTGTGGGCAGGTGAGGGCGCTCAGTTCGTCACGCGCCGCGTGCTCAGTCATGACGCTCTGCCGGACTATACGTCCCTCAGCGACAAGGACCAAAAGGCCGATCCGCGATATTTCGAAGCGCTCGACATCTGGCAGCGCTGGGCGTCACCGGTATGGGACGACACTGACGAGACGGACGTACTGAACACCGTCTTCTCGCGCGACCCTGAGGCGGTCCGGCATCTCTGCCCGATGCCGCTCGACCTGATCGAGCGCTGTATTCGTCTCTGGTCGAACCCCGGCGATTTGGTTCTGTCGCCGTATGCCGGCATCGGCAGCGAGGGGTTCAAGGCGCTCGATACCGGCCGCAAGTTCATCGGGACCGAGCTGAACAAGGACTATTTCCGGCAAGCGGCGCAGATCCTGGCGGCCAAGGAAGCGGCACCAATGATGGCTGGGGTCGTGGCCGCATGACCATCTCGGCAGACATCGTCGACATCGGTGCCGCTGACTGGACGCTCGTCCTCACCACCCGTTCCAACAGCAGTGGCGAAGCGAAGATCGCATGGGAAGCGATCGGCCAGCATGAGGCTGGGTTCCACGCCGGCCTCACCAGCCCAGCCGCGGCGCTGGAAATCGTCCTCGCTCGCGTGGAACGGAATGGCGCCGTCTCGCCTCTCGATGTCCCTGCGCTCGTTGGCGTCCTTGTTGGTCACTTCCAGCGGAGGGCGAGATGAAGAAGAGGGTTGCTCAATTCGCGACCGAGGCTGAGATGTGCTCCCGCTTCATCGCGATTGCGACCGGGACCGCCCACCGCCCAGGCTGGGAAAGCTCTCGGCCGCCGAAGCCGACGGGATGGATTTCTTACCCGGAGACTGCGGGCTGGGACATCCTGTTGGTGCGCGAGCGCGGTGGCCTGCAGATCGGGTTCGAGGCGAAGCTCCGTCTCAACGACCACGTCATCATGCAGGCGCTGGAGCCACGAGACCCGTGCGCGCCCGGGCCCGACTGCCGCGCCGTGCTTGTTCCGCACGGCACAGGAAGCGAGCTCCACCGGTCGATCTGCCATCGCATGGGTGTCCAGGTCGTGACAATCGACGAGCGCGGCTACATCTATCCGGAGATCCCGCGCGAGGATGTCGAGTGGGGTAGCTCGTGGAACGATGCATGGCCGCAGATGCTGCCGGCCAAGCGCTGCCCGCTGCCCGAATTCGTGCCGGATACCCAAGCCGGAACGCCGTCGCCGCTCACACTGACACCGTGGAAGATCAAGGCTCTTAAACTGGCCTGCATCCTCGAGCGCCGCGGCTGGGTCTGCCGGGCGGACTTCAAGCATCTGGATCTGAACCACAGGCTCTTCGTTGCCAACCGCTGGATCGTCACGGTCGACGGCGCATACCGGCGCGGCCCGCAGTGGCCCGACTTCTGTCGGCAGCATCCTCGCAACTTTGCCGAGATTGATGCTCTCTGGGATGACTGGAAGCCGCCGGAGCTGCCAGCCCCGCAGCAAGCAACCTTCGGGAGGCTGCTGTGAACGCGATGGCCCCCGACCAATTCAGTGACTGGTTCCGCGAGATCTCTGAAACGGAGATGGCGCTGATCGGCGGCATGCTGATGGCACCGCCGGCGATCAGCAGCGTCATGCTGACTGGCCTGCAGGAAGAGCACTTCGGCGATCTCTCCGCCGGTGCTCTATATCGCCGCATCATCGACATCGTCGCCCGCGGCGGTACGGTCGATTTCCGCACCGTCGTTCAGGGTGGCGCCTCTGTCCTGATGGGCGAGGGCGGTTCGATCGATAAGCTGGTCGCCCGCATGGCAGCGATTGCTGCGCCGGCCGGGTCTCTGGCCGAATACGCCAAGATCATCCGCAGCGCATGGGTCGTCCGTCGCATCTTCGACGCCGCAGACGGCGCCCGGAGCCAGATTGCGACCTCGGATGTCTCGGATCTGGCGCGGGGGCTTATCGAATCCGTCGATGCCCTCCGCGATGCGGCGACCGATCAGCGTCGGTCCAGCCGCGGAAGCTTGGGCGACATCGCTGAACAGGCCGGCCGCGAGGCTGAGGCCATGATGCGCGGCGAACTGGAGCGGCCGCCATCCTGCGGCATCCCAGATCTCGACAAGCATCTGCCGATGCGGGGGCTGGCACCGGGCGCGCTTTATGTCCTCGCCGGGAGAACTGGGGCCGGCAAGACCCTCATGGGTTCCGCTCTCGCTTCGAAGATGAGCAGCCAGGGCGGCGGCACGCAGTACTATTCGCTCGAGGTGCCATCGAAAGAGATCGCTGCACGGGTCATCTGCGAGCGTCTGGGGTCAAAGGGCCCGACCTACGGTGAAGTCCTGTCGGGGCACACCACCGAGAACGAGCTTGAGGCCTATATGTGGGCCGCAGGTCAGGCGAAGAAGGAACCGCTCCGCATCGACGACACGCCAGCGCTCAGCATGGCGGACATTCTCGTCGAATCCCGCAAATACGCTGACCGTCTCGACAAGCAGGGAAAACGGCTTCGTCTCGCTCTGATCGACCACGCCATGCTGGTGAAGCCATCGAGCCGATACCAGGGCAACAAGGTCAACGAACTCGGTGAGATTGCCAACGCCGCCAAGGTCATGGCGAAGAGCCTGGAATGCACCGTCATGCTGTGCTGCCAGCTCGGCCGGGACGTCGAGAAGCGCGAGGACAAGCGGCCGCAGCTTTCGGATCTACGCGCCTCCGGTGAGATCGAAGAGGCCGCCGACGCCGTCCTGATGCTCTACCGCGAGCACTATTACGCCACGCGCACCGAAGCCTTCCGCCGCGGCGACCAAGCCGCGCATGACGAAGCCGATGCCGTCCGCAACAACATCGAGATCGGCATCGAGAAGAGCCGGCAGGGCCAGACCGGCCGCGTCAACCTCTGGTGCGATCCGGGCCGCTCCATCGTCTGCGGCATCCATGGAGATGGCCGGTGAGGGGCGAATTCTACAAGATGGAATACGAGGCTTGGGACGAGGGGACCGACACCCTCTCCCTTGAGCAGGAGGGCGCATACCTCCGCTTTTGCCACCAGATGTACCGGCGCAAGAGCGCGGTCGTCGATGACAAGATGGTGCTCGGGCGCCTCTGGAAGTGCCATCCGAACAAGGCATCGAAGCTCCGCGATGACCTGATCGCCGCGGGCAAGATCGTGCCCACTGGTGACGGGCATCTGACCAACACCCGGGTGACACAGGAGCTAGACACCCGGAAGACACAGTCGACACACAGGGCAGACGCCGGGAGGACAGGTGGCATACGCAGCGGGGAAATTCGTCGCAACGCGTTGAAAATCAACGACGCAGATGAAGCACTTGCTTCAAGCAAAACGAACCAGAGAAGAGAAGAGGAGAGGAGAGAAGACATATCCTCAGAGACTTCGTCTCTTCGGGATGCGCACGAGCAGCCGAATGCCGATGCCGATCCTCGCAAGGCGAAAGGCCGGAAGCGCGGGACTCGGCTCCCATCGGATTGGTGGCCGGATGACGAGCTCAAGGCCTATGCCCGCGAACGACTGCCTAGCAATCGCGCCTGCCAGGAAGAAACAGAACGGTTCAAGGACTGGGCCGCCTCGTCACCGAATGCCGTGAAGCTCGATTGGGCAGCGGCATACCGAAACTGGATTCGCAACAACGCGCCGCCACCCGATGCCGACATGAGCCGTCCCGGCTTCGTTGGAGCGATCACGCACGCCGACGCGAGGCCTGGGCCAACCGGAGCACGCGATGCGCCACGGCGGCCGTCCTCAGATGATCGATTGGTCGCAGGTCTCAGAACAGTGATGGAGCTCTTCCCCGATGAACAATAGTCCCGCAATCCCAGCAGGAAAGCAGCCGGTCCCAGTAGGCGCCGAATTGGTTCGAAAGCCGACCAAAGCCGAGCTCGGGGCGAGCCTCTCCTTGCTGTTTCGGGCCTTCGCCAGCCAGCAGCGTGATGACCCGGCTCAGCTCGCCGCCGTGTACGTGATGGTCCTCGGAGAGTTCAGCGCTTGGTCGATTCAGGAAGGTATCCGGCAGCTCATCAGCGGCGAAGTCGAAGGTGTCGATAGGACGTGGCTCCCGTCGACGGCGGTCGTCGCCCACACCATCCGGACCATTGCCGCGAAGAGCCCGGAGGCCAAGGAGCGCCAGTGGCGCCAACGGCTGGAGGCATGGCGCACTGGCCAGGAATGGAACCCGCACTGGGCACAGGATCCGGAAAGCCTGAGCTTCCCGCACCTCTGCCCGCCGCATTTGCTCAAAGACTTCGAAGAGGCGACCCGGCAGCGCAAGCAGGCGAGGGCGGCATGAGCATGCTGCCTCGCGATTTCGGCGCCGATCCGATCCCCGGCAAGGTCGGCTGGACGGCTTGGTACATCGCGCCCGGCGTCGGTTTCCGCACCCTGACGGTCGACGGCGTTGTGACCCGCGAGAACGGTAAGCCGATCGCCCGGATTTTCCCGACCGAGGTTGAAGCGATCATCGCTGCGGCTCGAGCGAAGGATCGCGCCGAAGACCGCGGCCGCCAGCCTCTTACCCGCAACGCGAAGGTGTTCCGACCATCAGGGCAGGGGCGCCACCGCCGAATGGAATCCGCCCGCTAGGGCAGATCGGGGCGCATCCCGCGCCCGTTTCAACAGAGGAGAAGACCATGACCAAGAGTGAATTGATCCAGGCGATCGCCGACGACACCGGCAAGACGAAGACGGACGTCGCTACGGTGCTCGCCAGCCTCGGCAGGGCGGTCGGCGGCGCGCTGCAATCCGGCGGTGATCTGACCGTCCCCGGCATCGGCAAGCTCTCGACGGCGAAGCGCGCCGCGCGTTCCGCCCGGAACCCAGCCACCGGCGCCATGATCGACGTTCCGGCCAAGACCGTCGTGAAGTTCAAGGCGGTCAAGGATCTCGCTGACGCCGTCGCCTGAGAGGACAGGCGCCAACATCGGCCGGCGCATCCCCGCGCCGGCTGCCACCACCACGATGCGGCAGGATGATGGGACCGATCGACAGAACCAAATTCAAGCCGGCGCGGGACCGGGCTCCCAAAATTGCCGCCCTGGCGGCTGAGGGAATGACCAGTCACGAGATCGCGCAGGCGATTGGCGAGATCAGCCCGCAGCGCGTTCGGGCCATCGCCAAGCGGTACTGCATCAAGCTCGCCCGTCCCGGCGCCCGCCGCTTCGGTACCTACCTGCCTGACCGCAATGCCCGCGTTCTCACCGAGCTCGCAGCGGCGGCGAACGTCAGCGCCGCAACCATGCTCGACCGCATCACCCGCGTCGTCCTCGACGACGGGATCGAACACGCCCGCCGCCGCCTCGGAAAACTCGCCCTCCCAACACGGCCACGCCCATGAACGCACATGCCATCGCCATCCCCGGATATCTTGGCCCCGCCGACGATCTTGCCAGCCGCATCGCGGCGATAGGCGAGGGGGATATCCCAACTTCGTGGACCCCCGAGCATGTCCAGAACCGCATGGTCGAAGCCTTCGATATTCTCGCCCGCTCCGGCACCCGCGTCGGGCCCCGCCAGCATGCGAACGGCTGGCCGGCGATGATCCACGAGTTCTCCGACCTGGTCGACGCTCAGGCTCGAGCTCTGGCGGAGAAGGAGAGGCAACAGGAGCGTGCCGCGCGCCCGACGGCCGATGAGCTCTCGCGCATGAACGAAGCGCTCAAATGGCCGATGACCTATCTCGATGGACGGCCAATGCAGTCCGACGCCCTTATGCTCTGGGCCTATGCGACCGCGCTTGGCCGCGATATGGCCGCCATGCTCCATCACCGTAAGAAGAAAGCCAAGGCGTTGGCAGACGAGATCATGCGCCGCCACAACGCGCCGCCGCATCTCCACGATGGCAAGGTCATGGACACGCGAGACCGGGCCGTGCTCGAAGCCTATGAGCGCCGCGTCGAGATAGCTCGCGAGGTCGCGAAGATCACGAACGACGCCCTGGCCCGTGCCAGCAAAACCACCCACGGTCAGATCAAAGCGCATGCCCAGTCGGTATTCCGCGCGCGATGCCTGGAGGAGGGCTGCCTGCCCTTGGCCGTGAAGCCGCATGAGGCAGTTCCGGGGCGATGCTTGTCGCGGACCAATCTTGATCGGCAGCGGAAGGCCGGCGCGGCGGCGGTGGCCGGCGGGCTTCGTCGTCAAGGTGTCGCAGTCAGATAGGCTGCTCTTATCGACGCGCCCGGCACCCCTCAACCGCGTCCGCGTTCAGGATCTATATCTCCGCGGGTCATGGGCATGCCCAAGCACCTCGCTAGGCGACGAGCCGAGATGGTTCAAGAAGCGCGAGAACCGGTCGCCGTCGCCTATGGTTTGCATCGGGATGGCGCAATCGCAATTTGTCCCGTGGGGGAGAGATGGCCGGCGCTCAACTAATGGTTGACTCTCTGGATGCCCCAAGGAAATATCAATGAATAATCAGGGGGGGCGGCGATGATTAAGCAGTTGTCGGTTTGTTCGTTCGCATTGTTTCTTGTCGCGTGCGATCCTAATAAAGAAAATCCAATAATCCCTGGATCGCCGCAGGGTGCATCCTCAGAAAATAAGGCGGACACGAGCAGTATCGTTAAGGATGCTCAGGCAAGAATTTCTTCTACTTGTAAATATGTTGCCGCTGCCCAGCCTCTCCTTAAGATATTGCTCAAGTCAATTCCGGGTCTCTCAACTGCATCTGAGATTGCAGATGCAGTCTGCAAGGCCGTTGTCGCTTCGGAGGCTTCGCCAGGCGCGAAAAGCGTTCCGACTGTGGCGGGTGTCCCAATTCGCGGACAGTTTGCGAGATAGCGGACATGGACAGGCGGCAGTTCCTTCAGAGTTGCGCATGCATGTCAGGCGCAACTCTGATCCTGGGGCCCTCTCTCGCACAAGCTCCTTCGCGGCGGTTTGTTTGTACGACGCCAGATAGTTTTTTGCGCCAAGACGAGCTGCCGTCAGATCCCATTTCACCTGGTAGTCAACCTTCCGGGGCCACGCAGCCCGTGACGCCCGCTGACGTCGACTTTCGTCCGACCCCTTATGGCACGGCATTCCGAAAAAACTGCTGGCTTTCAACTGATGGATTGACCCCGAGTAGTGACAAAATCACGCTCGGCGTTTTCTTTATGGCCGGTGATCAAGCGACACAGCAACGTGTGATCGATGGTGCTAATAGATGGTTGCAGGGTAATATCCCAAAAAAAATTGCATTTGATTTTTCCGCCTCTCAAGAGAAATCGCATATTAGAATCACTTTCGATTCGGGAATCGGTAGTTTCTCCTTGGTTGGGCGTGAAAATTTGTTTGCGCCGAAAACCAAGAGGACAATGAATCTAGAGGATCCATATAGTCCGACAATTGAACACGAATTCGGTCATGCTCTTGGGTTGGAGCATGAACACATGTTTCCCGGGGCAGTGCGATGGAATCCCGAGAAAGTTATTGCCGATATGCTAGATTATAAGTGGTCGCCGAAAACAACCACTGAGCAAATATTGCAAAGGCTACCCGCGACTACCGCCTGCGTTGGAGATCCGAAATTCAACAAGGATTCTGTCATGATGTATCCCGTTCTAGAGGGATGGGGAGAATATAAGGACGATAACGGAGTGTGGAGAGAGCTCATCTCAGCCGGTGGCAAGAATATCCACCCCCGTGATCTCGCTTGCATTCGTGGTCTCTATAATATCTAGGGGAATCCAATGTTGAAGCTGTTTTTGGCTGCTCTGGCGATTTTCTGCGTTAGCACCGCAGTGATGTCCCAAACTAGCCTCTCGCAGCTCGCTGACACTGTAGTATACATTGAGATCAAGGACCAGGACGGGAAAAAGAAAGATCACGGCTCTGGGTTTTTGATTGGTGCCGATGGCTATATTGTTACGGCTCGCCATGTGTTGAATTTGTTTGATGAAACCAAAGATCGAATATCTGTATCACTTAAGACACGCGAAGGAAGTGGATATACAGCAAGAAAGATTGACTGTACGTCGCCGATGCTTGATTTGTGCCTGCTATACATTAGCAGCGACTCGGTCAGGTCCGCTGGTATTTCAAGAAGCGTCTCGCTGAGCTGCGTTGCTCCAAGGGCGGAGCAAGGTATCACCGCTGCTGGTTATCCTATCGGGAACTCGAATCCCCTGGTCATGTTTCCCGGCATCGTCTCGAACAGAGGGCTCGGCGAGCTAGGCAAGATCATCATGTCGAACAATATCGTTCCCGGCATGAGCGGGGGACCAATCTTCGATGAAAACGGAACGGTAATTGGCGTAATTTGGGGTAAGGACTCAAATTTGGGTCTCCCGATGTTCACACCACTGAGCCATGGTTTCGCTTTGTTCGGGATGGCGTCTATTGCGTGTCCAATTCTTGCTGAGAAAGCAAAGACGGATGGAGAGGAGGCTGCGGTCAAGCAATCAGGCCTTGATATTGCCAAGTCTCTTGAGAAGGCAGCTGGGGTAAACGCCGACGATATCAGAAAAAGCTCTGTTGCATTGGCGACTGCCGAGGCTACTTCGGTTTTGGGCGGTAACAATAGCCTTCAGAAGAATGCCGAAGCGGTGTCCAAGGCGATCGGGGCTTTGGCGAGCGCGACTTCGAGTGATAGCAAGGTTGTAAAGGATCCGTCGGGTTCCCCTGCGCTCACGAGCGTATTTTTTCAGATCGCAGATAGCGGCCAAACATCAGCTGCGAAAGAGGCTCAGCAGAGGCTTGAGAAGGTTGCATCGACTAGCGACGGCCTGAAGATCAAGGTGGCCAAGGGCATCGAGCAAGTGAAGGCGGCTCCATCCCAGGGAGAAGTCCGCTATTTCAACGACGCTGACTCTGCGACAGCGGCTTCCGTTGCGTCGATAGTATCTGCGCAGACGAAATTCTCGGCGCGGAAAGTTGTCCTCCCAGGCCGAGATTTGTCGGGCTTGCTCGAGGTCTGGTTTCCAAAGTCCCCGTGAACTGACTTGGTTCGCGATCCTCTCGTTGACGCCGTGCCCGACGTGCGCGAGCTGTTCGCTGGGCCTCGATCGAGACTGTCGATCTCAGTTTCAAAGCGGGTGCACCAACAGAGCGCAGAGGGCGCAAGAGCTGATAATTTCAGGGGGATCGAGTCTGAGCATCTCAACGATCGCGATCAACGCCATCACTTGGCAGGACATCCTTGGCCTGATCGGCACCTCGGAAACGGCCGATATTGAATTCAAACGAGATCTTTCTGTCCCCAACGGTGCTGGCCCGCACCGGTGGCATAAGGGAGAGGACCTTGATCGGCCCGGGAGAGACGGGATCGCGCGAGAAATCGTGGCGCTCGCTAACGCTTGGGGCGGGACACTCGTTCTTGGAGCAGATGAGGACAAATCCACGCCTCGGGTGTGTTGCGGGATCACGAAGCTCCCGCGGGTGACTGAGCTTGCTCAGAAGCTTCAAGCGGCGGTCCAGAGCGTGATCGACCCGCCGCTGGCGAGTTTGGAATGCCATGCTGTACTGGATCCAGAGAGCGACGACACAGGCGTTGTCGTCATCCGAGTCAACCGCTCCACATTAGCTCCGCACGGCTATGGCGATCCGCCTGCGAGCTATATCAGGCGCGCTCTGGCAGCCGCGCCCATGACCATGCAGGACTTGCAGAACGTCTTTTGGGACGCTCGGACCCGTAGTGAACGGATTGCTGAAGAGCGATCGAGGGCGTCAGCCTTTCTTCGAGACAGCGCTGATCGGGGTGCGCTTCATGGTCGTTGCCGCATGTCATGGCCAAACCCGCCTAGAGGGATTTTTTTCCGTTTCTGTGTGTACCCGCAAAGCTCGCTAGAGCTGCAAGATCTCGACAGTCGTAATGCCTGGACGCAGTTGCTGCGCCCGGAAGGTCGAATGTTATTCGAAAAGCAACCCGTTTTTCCCGCAGGGGACGGTCGCATCAGCTGGCACCCGAGGCCAATCGCCCACGGCGTCGAGGTCGTTGATCAGAGCCCGTCTCGGTGGCTCATCCGCGATAATGGCTCCATCGAGGTGTACGGGTTTCGAGAAGCCGTAGCCTCGCGGGCAGAGCCCGAAGTGCACTACGTCAACCCGGCTTGGCTTGTTGCACCGGCGGCGCAGGCGCTGGCGATGGCGGAGGCAGTGCGAAGAAGGGCATCGAGACCAGGAGTGCCCTTTGAAATTGATGCTGAGGTGATGGGCTTCCACGCATTGGCTCACTCTCGAATCAACGATTGGGAAGAGGAGCGATGCGAGCTGGATGGCCAACCCGCATCGATAGGTCCCTTCGTCTATGGCCGCGAGGAAAGCTTCACTGCGGTGTTCCGCTCGATTGAGCGAGAAGTCTGGCATGCCCTCGGGCTGGCTCATGTTCAGCCGAGATCGATCAAACCAGGCGATGCGGTCACTGAGCTTCTCCGACTCTGGGCCGGGGCCTAATTCCCAAGCTTGTTGCCATTTGAAGGTTCGCGCTACACCTCCATAATCTTGTAGCAACGCAAGATTTGAAGCCGAAATTGGGTGGTTGTCGAACCCCCGTTTTGCAGGCATGCATCGGTCATCGTCGCGAAACGTGTCGCTAACGGCACCTCCCGGCCAGCGCATAGCGCGAAACGGCCCTTTGCGACGATGCAAGATTTAGAGTTCGGCGAGAGGCCCGGGAACGGGCGGAGGCCCATCCGCCAGAGACGGAGCGATGGGGGCGTGCCGGAAGCGCGGGAGCGCGGTCAGTCCTACCCTTCGGGTGTCAGGAGACACGGGCATACACGCCGGAGGGCAAGCTCTCTCGTCGACTAGCAGTCCGCTTCGGACCAGCCAGATAACGGCCCCGACGGTTTCAGCGCCGGATTGTCCCCGGCGAGTGGCAGAAGGTCAATGCAATGCCTCGGCTCCCGAAGACGCTGGAATGCCAGTCTTGTGAGATGAGGTTCGATCCACGCGACGAGCGAGCCGTGGTCTATGCTGACCGGCCCGAACTCAATCGCTGCCCAATCTGCAACATTCTCGACATCGCCGGGCATCGAGCCTGGGCGGTTTCTAACAACTGCCAAGGCGTTTTCACTTGCGGCATCGCCAGCAGCAAGGAAACGGCCACAGAGCGGCTGAACAGCGGCGATTATGATGGCGCCGGCTGCGAAGTCGTACCGGTCGTCATCATCGCGGGGAAGCCGTTCATCGATCGCCCTTGGTGGGCGTAGGCAGCGCCGCAGCCACATAGGCATCAGAAGCGACCAGCGCCGCTTCGACGATCGGCCGAACAAAAGCTCGCAGGTCGCGGCGCCATTCCTCGCTCGATTGCTCCCAGGTGTATTGCCGCTTCTCACGGCAAGTCTCGTGGAACGCTTTCGCCGTGGCCTCGACGGCAACGTCGGTCCTGGTCTCAGGCATCGAACTGAACCCCAATTCGCCTTCACCGGATGTTGCCATGAAGCTCCTCCACACGGAAAGCCCCGCTGGCCGTGCGGTTGAGCTCGTCGACGACCTCGTCAAGCAGGGCAGAATGTCCAAGGCTGAGGCGCGAGTGATCGAAGACCTCGTGTGGCATCCCGAGTTCCCGGAAGGGCTGCGGCGCCCGCACGTCTTCATCAAGTCGTATGCTCGGGTCGTTGATGCAGTGACCGGACGCGATCTCGGGAGCGCGGATTGACCAGTGCCAGTCCTTCGCAACAACCGACACGAGGCATTCGCCCAGGCGATTGCTAAGGGCTTAGCAGCTCGCGTCGCCTACAAAGCCGCTGGATACGGGGCTTCTGACAAGGCCGCCGAAGCCTGCGCCTCACGCCTGCTAACAGATGCTAAGGTCGCAGCAAGAGTTCTGGAGCTGCAATCCAAGGCCGCGCGCAAGGTCGAGGTGACGGTCGAAAGCATCGCCCGCGAGCTGGAAGAGGCCCGCGTCCTCGCCATCGCGGAGAAGCAGTCCAGCGCCGCCGTCGCTGCCTCCATGGGCAAAGCGAAGCTGTTCGGGCTCATCGTCGAGAAGCACAAGCACTCCGGATCAATCGGCACCTATGACCTCACCAAGCTCTCAGATGACGAGCTCGGTAGCCTTGAGGCGATCCTCGGTCCGCTTGCCGACGCTGGCGGAGATCAGGGCGGAGAGGCGTAGGCGGGAGCAGGAGCGCGAGCGCCAGCGCATCGCGGAGGACGTCGAAGGTATCCGGGCCCGCTCTCAGACACTGGAGGGCTTCATCAAGGAGCATTGGCGGATACTGGAACCCACCCGGCCACTGAAATTCGGATGGGCTCTCCGGGCCATGTGCAAGCACTTGGAGGCTGTCACAGAAGGCCGCATCCAATTTCTGCTGATGACTGTTCCGCCTGGCATGATGAAGTCGCTCCTGATGGTCTTCTGGACCGCATGGGAGTGGGGGCCGGTGGGTCGCCCCGATCTGCAGACGCTCGCCACGTCGTACAGCCAGCTCAACGTGCTGCGCGACAACCTGAAGCTCCGGCGCCTCATCGAGAGCGACCAGTACCAGGCGGCTTGGCCGATGAGGCTGCGCGGCGATCAGAACGCCAAGGGTAAGTTCGAGAACACGGGTAACGGTTTCAGCGAGGCGCGCCCCTTCAGTTCAATGACAGGCGGCCGCGGCGACCGCGTGAAGGTGGACGACCCGCACTCGACCGAAACGGCCGAGAGCGATGCCGAACGCAAGACCACGGTCAGAATATTCCGCGAGGGCATTTCCGATCGCCTGAACGACATCACGTCGTCGGCGATGGTGATCATCATGCAGCGCCTGCACCATCAGGACGTGGCCGCGGTCGCTCTTGAGCTGGATCTGGGCTTCGTGCACCTGAACTTGCCGATGGAATTCGAAGCGGAGCGCATCGACCAAACCGGGAAGGTGACGAGTGGACCCTGCCGCACATATGTGGCTGGCGAACTGTTCTTCGAGGATCCGCGGACCGAAGACGGCGAATTGCTGTTCCCAGAACGCTTCCCTCGTGAAGAGGTCGAGCGACTGAAACGCGCCAAGGGCAGCTATGCCTACGCCGGCCAATATCAGCAGCGCCCCTCACCGCGTGAAGGCGGCATGTTCAAGCGCCACTGGTTCGCGGACAAGATTTTAGAAGCCGCGCCCGCAGGTACGACGTGGGTTAGGCATTGGGACCTCGCGGCAACCGAGAGCGCGACTGCTGCCAGGACGGCCGGCGTGAAGTTGGGCCGGGCGCCTGATGGCTCGTTTATCGTCGGGCATGTCGTGAAGGACCAGATTGAAGGGCCCGCGGTCCGGCGGCTGATCAAAGCCACAGCCGAGAGCGACGGCCGTGCAGTCAAGATCAGCCTTCCTCAGGACCCCGGCCAAGCCGGCAAGGTTCAGAGCAAGGACATGATCTCGATGCTCGCAGGCTTTGTCGCCCAGGCGGAACCTGAAACTGGCGACAAAATTACTCGCGCGGAGCCGTTCTCAGCCCAGTGCGAGGCCGGGAACGTCTATCTCGTCCGCGGCCAATGGAACGATGACTACCTCGACGAGCTCTGCCTGTTCCCAGGCGGTGCCTTCAAGGACCAGGTCGACGCGAGCTCGGGGGCATTCGGAAAGCTGATGAGCGTGCGCGGTCCTCTGGTTATCAGCGACGAGGTCTTGGCGCGTGCGGCGGCTGGTGGCCGGCGATGAGCCTCCGCCAGCGTATCGCGGCGTGGATCGCGGGGCCGCAGCCAGCGCCTGTGGTTGCCACCGAACAGCCGCGCAAGCCCGTGGCGGTGAGCCCTGAGACCGTCGCGCGGTCGCGCATCCCGCCGGCCAAGCCAGAGGCCGAGAAGGTCAATCCGTTCAAGATCCTCCCGCCTCCTGCGGGCGTTCTGCCGTCGAACGGCATGGCGATGGACGAAAGCGCATTGCCGGGCCAGTCCTGGGCGATTCAGCAGGCGGCAGCCGGGCTCTACAACGAGGGAATGGCGTGGCTCGGGTTCCCGCACCTGTCGGAGCTCGCCCAGCGTCCCGAGTTTCGCCGCATCTCGGAGATCATCGCGACCGAGGCGACCCGGCAGTGGATTCGGATCACGGCCGCCGGCGGGGACGACAAGGCCGCCAAGATCAAGGCCATTGGCGACAAGCTCAAGGAGCTCGGCGTCAAGGAGCTGTTCCAGAGGATCACGGAGCAGGATGGGTTCTTCGGCCGGGCGCACCTCTTCGCCGACCTCGGACAAACCGAGGGGCCCGAGCTCGCCACCCCGATCGGCAACGGCGCCGACACGGTAACGAAGGCCAAAGTCGGGAAGGGTGCCTTGAAAGGCTTCCGAACCGTCGAGGCCGTCTGGTGCTATCCGGCTGAATACGAGACGAGCAATCCGCTCAAGCCGAGCTGGTACAAGCCGTCCGCCTGGTACGTGCAGGGGCAGAAGGTCCATGCGACCCGGCTGCTGACCTTCATCGCTCGGGAGGTGCCTGACCTTCTGAAGCCGGCCTATTCGTTCGGCGGCCTCAGCATGTCGCAGATGGCGAAGCCCTATGTCGACAACTGGCTACGGACCCGGCAGAGCGTCGCTGACCTTATCAGCTCATTCTCGGTCAGCGGCATCAAGATCGACTTGGCCAATGTGCTGAATGTCGACGCCGATGGGCTCTTCCGCCGCGTCGAGCTCTTCAACAACCTCCGCGACAACCGCGGAACGATGGTGCTGAACAAGGGTGCCGGTCCGAACGACCCGGCGGAGGAGTTCTTCAACGTCTCCACCCCGCTGGGCACGCTCGACCACCTGCAGGCTCAGAGCCAGGAGCACATCTGCTCGGTTGCCGGCATCCCGCTGGTGAAGTTCACAGGCATCACGCCGTCGGGGCTCAATGCATCGTCCGAGGGCGAGATCCGGGTCTACTATGACGGGATCGAGGCACTGCAGGAGAAGTTCCTGCGCCCGCACCTGACGACGGTTATCAACCTGATCCAGATGTCGGAATTCGGCGACGTCGACCCCGATATCGGCTTCGTCTTCGAACCGCTCTGGAGCCTCGACGACAAGGCCAAGGCTGAGATGCGAAAGGCGGAGGCGGACACCGACGCCGTCTACATCGACTCCGGCGTGCTCGACCCTCTTGAGGTTCGCAAGCGCCTCGCCAGCGATGATGAATCGCCCTACGCCGGTTTGGATGTGGACGACGTGCCGCTTCCGGCACCTGGCGAGAACGATCCTCCGGCACCTGAGACGGACGAGGAGGAAACCGAAGAGGCTGAGGCATGAGCCGTCGTCATCGCCTCGCCTTCGACCGTGCGGAGCCCAGCGCCAAGAGCGCATTCATCCGGGCCCGTAAGGCTGAGGTGACGTATTCCCGACAGCTGCGCAAGGTCGCGCGCCACATTGGCGATCTGGTCATGGGCCTGTTTGACCAGGCTGATCCAGCGTCGGCCGGTATCGTCGAACGAGCGCTGCGGCGCTACGCAGGTACCATCGAAGCCTGGGCCAGTTCGGTCGGCGGCCGCATGGTGGCGGAAGTCGCCGCTCGGGACCGAAAGGCTTGGATGGCTGTCTCTCGGGAGATGGGGATCGCAGTCCATCGGGAGATCGCGAAGGCTCCCACTGGCGCTTTACTGCGGCAGCGGCTCGCGGACCAAGTGTCACTGATCACGTCGCTTCCTACCGAGGCCGCGGAGCGCGTCCACAGGCTTACCATCGAGGGTATCAGCAACGGCGCCCGCGCTAGCGAAATTGCTGCTGAGATCATGAAAACCGGCGAGGTGACCAAGAGCCGCGCCGATCTGATCGCGCGGACGGAAGTGTCTCGTACCTCGGCCGAACTGACGCGGGCGAGGGCGGAGAGCATAGGTTCCACGCACTTCATTTGGCGCACGTCGGGGGACAGCGATGTCCGTCCCTCGCATCGTGCGCTTAACGGCAAGTCGTTCCGATGGGACGACCCGCCGGAGTGCGATCCCGGCCACCACGCGTTGCCTGGCGCGATCTGGAATTGCCGCTGCTACGCGGAACCGATCCTGAAGGACGATTACTCTTCGCCGTAGTCGAAGACCCTGTCGATCCACGCTTGGGCGATGGCGGCGCCATCAGACGCCCCAGCCGCGATCTTACGGAAGTCCGCCAGCATCTCGCCGATCATGATCGCGGCCTCGCCCTCGATCGTCTCGTCTTCTGGGATGTTTGGGAAATTGTCGACGAAGCTGGCGCGGGCCAGCTCCTTGAGCGCCTCGATCACTTCGGTGGGGTCGGAAGGATGCTCTGTCATGCCTCATCACGATAGCCGAGCGGCGCCAGCCATTCAAACGAGAGATAACATGGCGACGGAGCAGCCCGAGCTACGGACGCTGTTCGCGCGGCGCCCGGTGTTGAACGCAGACGCCTTGATCGCTTGGGCGATGGAACAGGGGCTATCAAAGCCTCTCGCGGCCTCCGACCTTCACGTTACGATCGCCTACAGTAAGGACAAGTTCGACTGGTTCGCGGCCCCGGACGATTTCGACCGCATTCGAATACCGTCTCTAGCTGATCACGAGGCGCAGCGCTCAATCGAGAAGCTCGGTGATAAGGGCGCCATCGTCCTTCGCTTCGAATCCTCTGACCTTGCCAAGCGCTGGCAGCAGTTTCGGAAAGCCGGCGCCTCTTGGGATCATGACGCCTATAGGCCGCACATCACAGTCACGTACGACCCGGGCGACATCGATATCGCGCAGATCGAACCATACGCAGGCCCCATCGAACTGGGGCCGGAAGAATTCTCCGAGATCGATGAAGACTGGAAGCCGAAGATGGCAGGGGATGCGCTCGCCTTCGACCGCGCATCAGCGCGCACCTACGATCAGGACGGCCATCTCCATGTGGCGCGCACGCCGATCAGCAAGGCGAATGTCTGCCCCTATTACGGGCGTGAAATCCCCGACTGGGAAGGGCTCGGGCTCAACCCCGACCGGCTCTACCAGCTTCTCCGCGACCCGGAGGAGTTGGAAAAGGCCGCGGCATCCTTCGCTGGAAAGCCGCTCCTGAACATCCACCGGCCAGTGACAGCCGATGATCACGAGCACGAGGCTGTCGCCGGCTCCATCAGCAACCCGATCTGGGAAGCCCCTTACCTCAAGGCCGATCTGTCGATCTGGGACGGTCTGGCGATCAAGGCCATCGAAGCCGAGACGCAGAAAGAACTGTCGAGCGCGTATCGATATCGCGCGGACATGACCCCCGGCACCTTCGAAGGGGCCAGGTACGACGGCGTGATGCGCGATTTGATCGGCAACCACGTCGCCCTCGTCAAAGAAGGCCGCGCCGGGCCGGACGTCGTTGTCGGCGATGAGAAGCCTATCCCCAAAATCAAGGAGTTCATCAGCATGGCAAAGAAGCCATCGATCACCCGTGGTGGCGCGGCCGCGCTGACCGCTCTCTCCCTCTACCTCAAGCCGAAGCTGGCGCAGGACGCCAAGATCGACCTCGCCCCTGTGCTCGCGAAGGTGACCGCCGCGAACTTCGCGGCCAGCAAGCCGGCCATCCTGACCGGCCTGAAGACGGCGGCCGAAGGCAAGCTCGCGAAGGATTCCTCGATCGAGGACGCCGCCGAGGTCATCGAGGCTCTGGCCGATATCCTTCCCGAGGAGGAAGCCGATCTCGCCGCCGATGAGGACGATTCCGACGACGAGGACGACAAGAAAAAGAAGGTGGCCGAAGACGGGGACGACGACGGCGAAGAGGATGATGACAAGGTCACCAAGACGGCCATGGACGCGGCAATCGCCGCTGCTGTGAAGTCCGCGACCAAGTCGGCTACCGCCGCTGCGATCAAGGCCCAGCAGGATATCCGCGAGGCGGAGCGCGCCGTCCGGCCCTACGTCGGCGACCTCGCAATGGCGCATGACAGCGCCGATGCGGTTTACCGCACCGCCCTGACCTCGCTCGGCGTCGATGTCGACGGCGTCCACCCGTCCGCCTTCCCGGCCATCCTGAAGCTGCAGCCCAAGCCCGGCGACATCCCGCCGGCGCGCAAGCCGATCGCGCAGGACGCCGCTGCTTCGAAGGAATTCGAGAACCGCTTCCCGCACGCCAACCGCCTCAAGGTTTGAGGAAGGAGATCAGCACATGCCTTTCCAGACCCAGGTCAATCTGACCCAGGCGCCGGCCGTCGAAGGCGACTTCGCCAGCGCCAATCCGCGCCATTCGGTGCTCTCCGTCGAGGGCGGTTTCGTCGCGGGCCCTAGCGGGCTCACCATCGGCCGCTTCTGCTGGGCCGATGCCTCGACGAACCGCATCCTGGCCAACACCGGCACCGGCGCCCCGACCGGCTTCCTGCATCGGGATCTCCAGGCGCTCATCACCACCTACCTCGCGGAATCCGGGATGGTGATCCCGGCCGGCTTCGGCATCGGCGAACTGTTCAACGGCGGCGACTTCTGGGTGAAGAACGCCGGCGCCGGCGCCGTGACCGTCGGCATGAAGGCTTTCGCCAAGAACGCAGACGGCACGATCAGCTTCGCGGCCGCGGGCGCCACCGTCGCCGGCAGCACCGAAACCAAATGGTTCGCCATGACCGCCGGCGCGGCTGGCGAACTCGTCAAAATGTCCGACACCCCGCTGGGCTGAGGGAGCAACCACACATGACCCGCAATTCCGACTTCGCTCGCCTCGAGCGCGAGTGGGGCATCCATCTGCCGTTGGCGATGGACTGGATGCCCCGAGAGTTCCGTGCCGATTTCCAGTTCGCGCTCGATGCGCAGCCGGCGCTCGCCACGACTGCCAGCGGCGGTATCCCGGCCTGGCTGACGCAGTATGTGGATCCCGAAGTGGTCCGCATCCTCCAATCGCCCAACGAGGGCGCCGACATTCTCGGCGAGAAGAAGACCGGCGACTGGACTGCCCAGACCGCGGTCTTCACGGTCGTCGAGAATACCGGCGAAGTCTCCAGCTATGGCGACTTCAATACCAATGGTCGGTCGGACGCGAACGCCACCTTCCCGCAGCGCCAGTCCTACCTGTTCCAGACCGTCGTGGAATACGGCGATCTCCAGATCGACCGGGCTGGGGCGGCCAAGCTCAACTGGGTCGGCGAGCTCCAGACCTCGGCGGCGTCGACGCTCGACAAGTTCGCGGACTACACCTACCACTTCGGCGTCAGCGGCCTGCAGAACTACGGCCTTCTCAACGACCCGTCGCTCTCCGCTGCGCTCACCCCGGCCACCAAGGCCGCCGGTGGCGTGAAGTGGATCAACAACAACGCCATCGTCGCGACCGCCAACGAGGTATTCGCCGACATCCAGGCGATGTTCTCGCAGCTCGTGGCTCAGACCGCCGGCCGCGTGAAGAAGAGCGACAAGCTCACCCTGGCCATGTCGCCCGGTTCGGAAGTCGCGCTCACCGCGACCAACACCTTCGGCATCAGCGTCTCCGACCTGCTGCAGAAGAACTTCCCCAACCTGACGGTGAAGACCTCTTATCGGTACGGCACGGCGGCCGGCAACGTCGTCCAGCTGATCGCCGACAGCTTCGACGGTCACGATACCGGCTACTGCGCGTTCAACGAGAAGCTCCGCGATCACGCGATCGTCCGTCAGCTCTCCTCCTGGCAGCAGAAGAAGACCAGCGGCACCTGGGGCGCGGTGATCCGCTATCCCGTTGCCATCTCGCAGATGCTGGGGGTCTGAACCATGGCCGCAACCGTCACTGTCGCCTGCAAGCTGCCCCATGGGCTGTTGCTGCAGCTCCAGAACCCCATCGAGGTCGCCGAGCCGACGCAGAGCAATCCCGAGCGGAAAGTCACCCGCTACGAGCGCGTCGGCAAGGTCGTCCGGATCAACGGATGCGCCATCCCCATGGATCGCCCGTCGACCAAGGAGCTTCGGGGCGGCTACGCCCTGACGCGCGATGTCGACGCCGACTTCTTCTCCAAATGGCTGGAGCAGAACAAGGAGCATCCGGCGGTCGAGGGGGGCTTCATTTTCGCCTCCGAACAGCCGGCGGCCATCGACAAGTACGTCGATCGCTACGCCGACAAGCGCACGGGCATGGAGCCGGCCGATCCCCAGAACCTGCCGGCAGAATTCCGGAAGATCGAAACCGCCAGCGTCGGAGGCTGACATGGGCAAGACCGTCACCATCGCCAGCCGTATCCCGATGGCGATCCGCATCGAGGAGCCCGAGGGCAATCCGGACAAACCGGGGCTCTCCAAGGATCGTCAGCGGACCGTTATCAAGGGGGCCGGGAATGATCTCGGCACCGTCGAAGGGCTCACTGCCGGCGTCGACGAAGACCTCTTCGATGCCTGGGTGAAGGCCAACCCGAACCATGGCGCGGTCGTGAACGGCCTGCTGCGCAAGGTGGGCGCGGAGGAGCAGCCGCAGGGCATCACCTACGGTTTCGAGGCCGCGTCCGAGAAAGCGCCAGCCGAGGATTCGAAGGCGCCGGCCAAGAGCAAGACCTGAGGGACGCGCCGTGGCGGTTACCTACCAGGATTTCGTCACGGCGTTCCCTGAGTTCTCCGATGCGACTGTCTATCCGCAGGCGCAGTTCGATTTCTGGGAGACGCAGGCCTACCTGCAGCTCAATGCAGGGCGGTTCGGCCCTTCACTCGATCTCGCGGTGATGCTGTTCGTCGCTCACAACCTCGTCTTGTCGGCGCAGGCCAAGAAGTCGGCGCAGAGCGGCGGTGGAGTGGTCACAACGTCTTCAAGCCTGGTTGCGTCGAAGGCCGTCGACAAGGTCAGCGTTAGCTATGACACGACCACTACGACTATTGCCGGGGCAGGGCTCTGGAACGCGACCGTTTACGGGCAGCGCCTCTACGCCATGATCAGGGCCTTCGGCGCGGGGCTTCTCTATGTCCCGAACAAGCGCTTCGCGATCCCGTGACCGTCAAGATCACGAAGGACGGCGTGCCGGCTCTCCTCAAAGCGATCAAGGACTTGACCTCGAAAGAGGTGCTGGTCGGGATCCCAGACACAGCGGCCGGGCGCGACGACGGCGACGCCATCAGCAATGCCGAAATCGGCTACCTGATGGAGACGGGTTCCCCGACCCAGAACATCCCGCCGCGGCCGCATCTGGTGCCTGGCGTCGAATCCGCTCGCGACAAGATCGAGAAGCGGATGAAGACCGGGGCGCAAGCCGCGCTTTCAGGCAAATCGTCGGACGCCGATGCCACCCTGACCGCAGTCGGGATCGTCGCGGAGAACGCAGTGAAGGTGAAGATCACCGAAGGGCCGTTCGCGCCGCTATCGCCGGTCACGATCGCCAAGCGCAATGCCAAAGGCCGCACCGGTACGAAGCCGCTGATCGATACGGGGCAGTACCGTCGAGCCATCACGCACGTGGTTCGGAAGAAG
This sequence comes from Allobosea sp. UNC402CLCol, assembly GCF_000745475.1. Lineage (GTDB taxonomy): Bacteria > Pseudomonadota > Alphaproteobacteria > Rhizobiales > Beijerinckiaceae > Allobosea > Allobosea spartocytisi. The sequence continues at coordinate 298,082 of NZ_KN050692.1, read as the reverse complement.
GGCGAGTGATGCCAACTCTCGACGTCTCCGAAATCCTGGACGATCCGGAGTTCGCTGACACCGCCACGGTCTATCGCAACGCGGTGGCTGTTGACCCTGTCACGGGCCGTACCACGGTCACGACGACATCGACAGCGATCCTATGCGTCGTCACCTCCGACAAGGGCCGCAACCTCCAGCGCAATCCCCAGGCGGCGCTGTCGGAAGGCTCCATCATCGTCCATTCCACCTTCACCTTCACCGAGGGTGGCAACGGCGTCGATGCCGACGAGCTCGACTGGAACGGCCGGAAATGGACCGTCGTCGTGGTCGATGATTATTCCCGATACGGCGCCGGTTTCACCTGCGCGACCTGCCGCCTGCTCGATCTGCGGTGATCCGACATGGCCAACACGTCAGCGACCGGCGGACCTCTGGTCCCGTCGACCACGACGCCTGTCGAGGATGATGCCTTTGAGGATCTGATTGGCAACACGATCTCTGGCCTCACCGCGATCACCCGGGTGAATGTTCGGCCACGCTGGCAGCCAAAACCGCCACCGATGCCGCCCGACAACGTCTCTTGGTGCGCCTTCGGGATCATGGATCTCGATGCGGACTGGGGCGCTCACCAACAACATCATCCAGAGGGCGATGGAAGCACCGAACTGACGCGGCACGAGACGCTGACAATGCTCGCCAGCTTCTACGGGCCCAACGGCTATTCGAAGGCTTCCCAGCTCCGCGACGGGCTCTGGATCAAGCAAAACTGGGACGCGCTGAACGCAGTGGGCGTCGCGCTCCTGGATTGCAGCCGGGCCCGCACGGCAACCGACATCGTCAACGAGCGCTACATCCGCAAGGTCGACCTTGAGATGCAGTTCCGGCGCGTAATCACGCGCTCCTACCCCATCCTCAACCTTCTCTCGGCTCAGGGTTCGATCTCGACCCCTGAAGCCACCCAGCCCTTCATCGTGGAGACCTGATCATGGCCCAAGGGCTCGCTGTCAGCGACATCGTTAACATCAACATCAGCCTGGCGCCCGTTGCGGCGCCGACGCGCAATTTCGGCGCCGGCATCGCCGTCGGGGCGACTGATGTCATCGACATCAACCAGCGCATCCGTGGCTATTCGAACCTGACCGGTGTCGCCGCCGATTTCTCGACAACTGATCCGGAGTATCTGGCCGCGGCGCGCCATTTCGGCCAGACGCCGCAGCCGTCGATCTACTACATCGGCCGCTGGGCCCGCACCGCGACGCATGCGACGCTCAACGGCGGCGTGCTGTCTTCGACGGAACAGTTGATCGCCAACTTCACCGCGATCACCGCCGGCGCCTTCTATTTCATCCTCGACAGCATCCCCCGCACGGTTTCCGGCCTCAACTTCTCGGCGCAGACCAACCTCAATGGTGTGGCTTCGGTGATCCAGACCGCAGTTGCGGCGCTGGTGGCTGGGTCCACGGTCATCTGGGATGCGGTCAACAGCCGGTTCGTCATCAAATCCGGCTCGACTGGCGCCACCTCGACGATCGGCTATCTCGCCGATCCGACTGCGTTCGGCAGCATCGGGTTCAGTGGTCTGCCGGCGGTGAATGACACCGTCACCGTCAATGGCACCGCCATCACCTTCAAGGCGTCTGGCGCAACCGGGAACCAGATCAACATCTCGGCTTCACCGGCTCAGATGGCGACGGATCTCGCCGCGTTCCTGAACACCTCGACCGACGTCAACATCGCTCTGATGAACTTCCTGGCGGTGGGGACGAACGTCTACGTTATCGCGGACGCGCCCGGCACCGGCGGCAACGCCTACACCCTGGCCAAAAGCGGCACGAATATCACTGTCTCCGGCGCGACGCTTTCGGGCGGTGCAGGTACGTCGGTCGCGGCCCTCCTCAAGGGTAAGGCTGGGCAAGCCAGCGCCCCGGCGAACGGCATCGTTGCGGAGACACTGACCCAGGCCCTTCAGGCACTCGTCAACGCCTCGGGCGACTGGTATGCGGCGGTGATCGCCGAGCCCAACGTCGATATCCCATCCTGCCTCGCGGCAGCCGCCTTTATCGAAGGGCAGGGCAAGAAGCGCCGCATCGGCTTCACCACGACCGACACCACGGCGGTGGATTCCACGATCTCGACCGACCTCGGCTCGCAGCTCAAAGTGGCCGGCTACAAGCGGTCCTTCATTCAGTATTCGACGTCCTCGCCTCAGGCCATCGCGTCGTTCTTCGGGAGGGCGTCGACGGTCAATTTCCAGGGCTCGAACACCACCATCACGATGATGTTCAAGCAGGAACCCGGCGTCGTTGCCGAGACCCTGACCGAAAGCCAAGCCGCGACGCTGAAGGCGAAGAACGTCAACGTCTTCGTCAACTACGACAATGCGACCGCGATCCTGCAGTTCGGAACGAACTCGGACGGATCGTTCTTTGACGAATGGCACGGCCTCGACTGGCTGGAGAACGACCTTCAGACCGCCGTCTACAACGCGCTCTACACCTTCCCGAAGATCCCTCAGACCGACGAGGGTATGACGACGCTCCAGACCATCATGGAGAAACGGCTGATTCAGGCTCGTACCAATGGGCTGATTGCGCCCGGCGTCTGGAATGCCGCTGGAATTGGGCAGTTGAAGACCGGGGATACACTGCCGACGGGCTACTATGTTTATGCGCCGCCGGTTGCAAGCCAGGCTCAGGCCAACCGCGAAGCTCGCGAGTCCGTCGTTTTCCAAATCGCGACCAAACTTGCTGGCGCCGTGCACAGCGTGCCGGTGCTGATCTCCGTCAATCGCTGACCTGAGGGGCTCTCATGGGCACGACCACCTATTCCTTCGCCGATGTCAGCGCCTCGTATTCGGGGCCGGGCGGCACCTTCGCAATCGGCAATGGCGCCGGGGTCGCTGAAGAGGGCATCAGCATCACGCAGGTCGACGATATCGGCACCCTCACGATCGGCGCGGATGGCAGCTACATGCACAGCCTGCATTCCGGTCGGGCGGGAACCGTCACACTTCGGCTTCTCAAGACTTCGCCCACCAACGCATTGCTGAACGACGCGATGAATGCGGAGCGCCAATCCGGCGCCACGTACGGCGACGGCACCATCGTCCTCCGCAATCCTGCCCGCGGCGATGTCATTTCCTGCGCCGGCTGTGGTTGGCGAAAGGTGCCCGATCTCAACAACGGCAAGACAGGACAGATCGTCGAGTGGACTTGGAACTCGGGTCGGATCGACCAGAAGCTCGGGACCGGCACGCCGGCGGCGATCTGATGCGCGAGCCCGTCGAATTCACGATCGGCAGCCAGACCTATCGGGCTGAGCCGATGGACGCCAAGACGCAGCAGCATGTTGCCCGTCGCGTCCAGCCTCTCCTGGTTAGCATCCTCCCGTCGGTTACGGCGATGATCCCGGCCGGCACGCTCGACAAGCTCAAGGAGAACCCTGGCGCGCTTCTGGACATGAACCTCCAGGAGACGGTCATGCCGGGGCTCGAGGCTGCATCGAACCTCCTCGCCCAGATGCCGGACGAGACCTATGACTACGTTCAGGCAAAGTGCCTCTCGCGCGTGAAGCGCAAGCGGGACGGCGACGCTGGATGGGTTCCGATCTGGGGCACGCAATCCGAACGCCTCCTCGACGACAACCTGGACGGCGCCGATAGCGTCGCGATCATGATGAAGGTGCTGGTGGTCGAACTCGCCCCTTTTTTCTTCGGGCTGGTCTCCAAGTCGATAGCAGCCGCCCAGCCCTAGAGTTCGACCCGATCGCTCTTCCCGATGGAGCGGATCTGCTGATGCGCCCGGTCCTCCGCGGCCTCTGCAAATACGAGAGCCTGATCGACGGCACTCTGACGCTCTGCGACGTCGCCGACATGAACGACGCCATCACGGCCATGGACGAGAACGCCTGGCGCGCCAACGAAGCGAGCAAACCCCGTGGCTGATACGATCAAGGAATTTCTGGTCGGCATCGGCTATAAGATCGATGGCGGGTCGGAAGCGAAGTTCCTGAACAGCGTTGGTGCGGCCACGAAGGCCGTCATCAAGATGAATGTCACGCTGCTGGGGATCGCCACCGGCATCGGCGCGGTTGTGACAAAGATTGCGGCTGGTTTCGACGAAATCTATTTCACCGCGCAGCGCGCCGGCGCGTCGGTTCAGAACATCAAGGGCCTGAGCTATGCGGTGTCGCAGCTCGGCGGCTCGTATCAGGGCGCGCTCGCCTCGATCGAGAGCTTCGCGCAGAAGATGCGCAGCAATCCGGGCTATGAGAGCCTGGTCAAGTCGCTCGGCGTGGCCACCCGCGAGAACGGCAGGCTGCGCGAGACGACCGCAATCGTTCAGGATCTCGCCAAGGCGCTATCGAAGAAGCCGCAATACGTCGCGCTCCAGTATCTCGAGGCGCTCGGGATCGATGAACGCACCTACAATGCAATCAAGTCCGGCGACCTCACCCGGTTCATGGATGAGTATGCCGCCAAGGCGCGCGCGCTCGGCGTGGACCAAAAGCAGGCGGCCGATATCGGCAACCAGCTCACCCAGGCTTGGCGCTCGCTCGGGGCGACCGCGGAGCTGATCGGCGCGAAGCTTGAGCAGACGCTCGGTCGCTCGCTGGCCTCGTTCGTCAAGGACGTCGATGATTTCCTGATCCGCAATGCCGACAAGATCGTCACGTTCTTCGACGAGGCGGGCAAAGCGGCGGCATGGCTTGCTGCGGCGTTCCAGAAGCTGGTTCAGGCCCTGACGCCGGCTTGGGAAGCGTTCGACAAAATCGCGCAGTCCCTGACGGGGCAGAGCGGCTTGCAGGTTGCATTGGAAGCCTTCGCCGTATGGCTCGTCGGATCATGGCTGCTGCGGATCCTGGGGGCATTTACCGCCATCGGGGCTGGGTGGGGCGCCATGCTGCTGAAGCTCGGCATCAATCCGCTCACCTTGGGTGCGGCCGGCGCTCTGGCGCTGAGCACCAGCCCGGCCAACGGCGGCGAGGACCAGGAGATTGCGCGCCGTCGCGCCAATGGCACCTGGGGCAAGACCCCGAACGATGGCACGCCGGGCAGCGCGCCGCAGATTACCGACAAGCGTAACTGGTGGCAGCGCACGATGCCGAAGTTCATGGGCGGCCAGGACGCGCCTTCTGGCGGCGGTGGGCGCGGCGACAGCAACGCGCCGATCCGCGGCAGCACCTTCACGCAAAAGGCCCCCGGCATCATCAATCGCCTGATGGCTGACTTCGGGTTCACCCGTGAGCAGGCCGCCGGCATCGTCGGCAATCTGGGCCATGAGAGCGGTGGCCTCAATGAGCTTCAGGAGCGCAATCCCACTTCAGGGCGTGGCGGTTATGGGTGGGCTCAGTGGACGGGGCCGCGCCGGCGTGCCTTTGAAGCATGGGCGGCAGAAAAGGGCCTCGATCCAGCATCCGACGAAGCCAACTACGGGTTTCTGCGCCACGAGTTGCGTACCTCGCACAAGGGCGCGGTTTCCGCCGTGAAGCGCGCAGGCAGTGTCGAGGATGCGACCGTCGCGTTCGAGAACACCTTCGAGCAGGCGGGCATCAAGAACTACCCGTCCCGCAACAAGTGGGCACAGCGTGCCCTTCGCGCCGCGGAACGAGCGGCAGCGGCGCAGGCTGAAGCGGGAACTATCCCCGCCTATACGCCGTTCTCGCGGCTCAATGCCGGATCAATGGCGGCGGTCCAGTCCAATGCTGCTCTGATCGGCAGCGGCATCCAGCCGAGCGGCTCTCCGCTTGTGCCGCCGGCGGCGAACAACAACACCAACGTCGACATGGCGCAGAAGACCGAGATCACCATCCTTGGAGGATCGGACCCCAGCGCCACGGCCTCGGCGGTCGCTGATGCTCAGAACGGCGTCAACGGCCGGATGCTTCGGAACATGACGGGCGCGGTTCGCTAGCGATAGCGAAACGGCTTTTCCTCCCGCTTCCGGTTTAGATCCTGGACCATCAAGCTATCGGCTGCGCAGCGTGCCAGGGCTGTATAAGCCATCAGCACCCCGCCGAATTGTTTGACGCAGCCTATTCGAAACCGGTCTTCCACGCGTTCCCATTGGCTGCCTAACAGATCGTAGGCGCGCTGCTCGCTGTTGATACAATCCGCACGCTGGATGCCGCGATCGGCTGCCACGGTGCAGCGGCTTTCAACATCGATCATGGGCAATGGTGTTTCCGCTCGGGCTACGGCAGTGGTGATGAGCCCCAGCAAGGCGGTCAGCGCCAAGCGCATACGATCGCCCTGTCGTTCTGCCAGCAAGCATCGTTGCGGCGAAGCTGGCCGAGGTCCGTATGGGCATGGCTCGCGCCGCGCTCTTCGTTCCAGGAGCCCTTGGCAACGCCAGGCCCTTCGACCGTGACATAGGCGAAGTACGAAGCTTTGGGGCCCGTCCCGATGCTGAAGCTCCCATCCTTTGAGACATCCACGGGGCAGGGGCCGTTGAGGTAGGTCTTGCCATCCACGACCAACAGGCAACGGGCTGGGGCGGCCATCGCTGCCCCGCTAGCTACCATCGCCAGAGCTACCAGTATCGCGCGCATGCCTGCCTCCGAGGGCCCAGATCATATGGCAGTCGCCCCAGATAGGGAACCGGTTCACATATGGCGCTGATCGATGACACCTTCGCGCTGCTGACGACAGGGACGCGCCAGATCGGGACGCTGATCCCCGATGTCGTGATCCGCGAGATCAGCAAGGACGAGATGGTAGTGACGGACCATCCGGTCGAGCGCGGCGCCTCGATTTCGGATCATGCGTTCTTCCGTCCGTCCGAGATCGAGATGCAGATTGCGTGGTCGGATTCGACCGGCGGCTATGTCGGGTATGCCACTGAGGCCTATGAGCAACTTATAGCGCTTCAGCGGCAGCGCGAGCCCTTCGAGGTCACTACTGGCTCGCGCCAGTACCAGAACATGCTTCTGAGCTCGGTCTCGCTGTCCAAGGACGAGCGGACCGAGAACATCTCGCTGATTTCGGTACGGTTGCGCGAGGCGCGGATCGTCTCGACGCAGACCACTGGCGCTCCGAATTCGGCCCAGGCCAATCCAGCGAAAACCGGCGCGACCGCGAATGTCGGTCAGCAGCAGCTCAAGAGTTCCGGTACGAGCGGCTTCGCGTCACCGTCTGCGAGGGCCTGATGGCGACCGTCTACGAGTTTCCGTTGCTGCCTCAGGCGCAGCAGATGTCGATCACGCTCGGCACGGTTGAGTATCAGGTTCGGTTCGGCTGGTGCGACACGCCTGACGGAGGGTGGTTCATCGACATCGCCGATATCGACGGCAACCCGCTGGTGCAAGGGCTCCCGCTCACCGCCGGCGAGAACGTCCTGCAGCAGTTCGATTACCTCGGCTTCCCAGGCGAAATCAGGGTCATGACGGACAGCAGCGAGCTCGTCGAGCCGACCTACGCCAATCTCGGCACCAACGGCAAAGTCCTCTTCATCTCGCCATGACACGCCAGTGGATCAGAGATGTCGCGCTGACGATCGATGCCGGCGGCGAGACCATCGACGTTTCCAATCTGCGGATCCGTTTCAAGGTGACGCAGAACCGGCTTCAGACGCCGAATGCCGCCGAAATCACAATCACAAATCTCAAGGAATCAACGGCGCAGAAGATCAAGAAAGAGGGCCAGTCCGTCACGCTCTCGGCTGGATACCAGGGCGCCCGCGAGATCATCTTCAAGGGCAACCTGATCCAGAAGCGGACCGGGCGCGAGAACCCCGTCGACACCTATTGCTCGCTGCTCGCGACGTCTGGCGACAAGGCCTACAACTTCGCCACCGTGAGCAAGACGCTCGCGGCAGGGTCGACCTTCAAGGATCAGGTTGACGTCGTGCTGGAAGCCTTCAAGCCGCACGGCATCACGGCTGGCTACATCGCCGATCTGGGGACCAAGCAGATGCCGCGGCCCCGAGTGCTGTTCGGAATGGCGCGCGACGTCATGCGCGACATCGCTTTTTCAACCGGCTCGAGCTGGTTCGTCGAGAACGACAAGCTCAATATCACCAAGAACAACGAGCCGCGCCCCGGTGAGGCATTCGTGATCAACTCGGATACCGGCATGGTCGGGCGGCCCGTCCAGACGCTGGACGGCATCATTGTCCGGATGCTGCTGAATCCGAAGGTTCGTCCGGACACCCGGCTGAAGATCGACCAGGCCAGCATCGATCAGGCCGCCCTCAGCCCAAATTTTACGGCAGAAGTCCAGAATTCGATGATTCCATCGCTCGCGGACGACGGCCTCTACCGCGTTCTCGTCGCCGACCTTATCGGCGATACCGAGGGGAACATCTACTACACCGATGCCACCTGCATTCGTGCAGACGGGCAGGGCCCGCAGCCCATCCGTCTCGTGCAGCAGGGCATCGATCTCGATCCGGGCCAGTAATCCATGGACCTTCGCCAGCGAGTCGACGATCCCGAGGAGAACCTTCGGGCGGCGATCGAACAACACATTTCGCGGATCCAGACATCAGCGCCGGCGCGCGTGCTGGCCTTCGATCCGGGCGGTGCGGGCAAGGCACCATCCGTCAAACTTCAAATAGGCATCAAGTCCTTCGTGAAGCAGGAGGATGGGTCACAGAAGGCGATCGACCTTCCTGTGCTGCAGGACGTCCCGGTCCATTATCCCGGCGGCGGGGGCATGAACATCACCTTCCCGCTGAAGGTTGGTGACGAGGGCATGGTGAATTTCACCTCCCGCTCGCCGGATACCTGGCAACAGAGCGGGGGCGAGCAGGTGCCGGCAGACGCCAGCATGCACAGCCTGTCGAACGGCTATTTCACGCCTGGCCTCAAGTCGAACCCGAACGCGATCGACGGCATCAGCACGAGCTCGACCGAGATCCGTTCCGATGATGGAAAGACCAAGATCAGCATGTCCGGCGCTGGCGGTGTCGGCATCTCGACGGACAAGCAGGTCGGCATCTCGGCTGCGAATGGCGTCAGCATTGGCGGCGGGGCGGGCGAGACGGCAATCACCGGCACCGTTCGCATCAATGGCGAGCTCATCGTGAACGACATCGTCTTTTCGACGCACAAGCACTCCGGCGTGCAACCCGGCGGCGGCAACTCGGCCGGCCCGACGAACTGAGGCAGCCATGCTTTACCGCAAGCTCGACGCGCAGGGCGATTATTCGTTCGGCCGTGGGAAGCAGGACTTCTGGATAGACCAGCCCGAAGCTGTCGCGCAGTCAGTCCAGACCCGTCTGGGCCTCTGGCAGGGCGAGTGGTTCCTCGACCAGACCGAAGGCATGACGTGGAAGACCGAAGTACTGGGCGTCCGCACCGCGAACACCCGTGATCCGGCCATCCGGCGCCGCGTGCTCGGCACGACCGGCGTGAAGGCGATCACGTCCTATTCAAGCAACCTCAACCGCGACAACCGCGCCTTCAGCGTCGACACGCTGACGCTCGACACAATCTACGGCGCCGCAACCGTGCGTGGGGTGAATTTCTGATGGCGCTTCCTGTCTGCACGATCGACGAGAACGGCATCTTCAAGCCGGATTATGCCACCGTGCTGGCCTATTTCCAGGAGCAGTTCCGCGCGATCTTCGGGCAGGACATCGACATCGATCCGGACACCCAGGATGGCCAGCAGATCGCCATCTTCGCCGCGGCGGTGGATGACGCCAACGCCATGGCCCTTCAGGTCTACAACGCCTTCTCGCCTTCGACTGCGCGCGGCGTCGGGCTCTCTTCCGTCGTCAAGATCAACGGCATCAAGCGGCTGGTTGCATCGAACTCGACCGTCGATCTCACGCTGATCGGGCAGGCTGGCACCACGATCACAGGCGGAATTGCCAAGGATAACGCTGGCAATCAGTGGCTTTTGCCGACGTCTGTCACCATCCCGGCGGGCGGATCAATCACGGTCACGGCCATCGCGAAGGATGCCGGTGCAATTCAAGCACTGCCCGGCGCGATTTCGACCATCGGAACACCGACGCGCGGTTGGCAGAGCGTCACAAATGCCAATGCCGCTGCGCCCGGTCAGCCCGTTGAACTCGACGCTCAGCTTCGCCAGCGCCAGACCATCTCGACCGCCCTCCCGTCCCTAACGGTCTTTGAGGGCACCATGGGTGCCGTTGCAAGCGTGGCCGGCGTCGATCGACTGAAAGGCTACGAGAACGATACCGGCACGACAGATGCGAATGGCATCCCGGCGCACTCGATTTCGCTGGTTGTCCAGGGGGGCGACGCAACCGCGATCGCCCAGGCCATCGCTGCTAAAAAGACCGCGGGGACAGGCACATACGGCACGACCAATGTCACGATCACCGATGAGTATGGCGTCGCGCGCGCTATCAAGTTCTACCGGCCTACCGCGGCGACGATCAAAGTTGCGATCTCACTGAAGGCGCTGGTCGGCTACACGACAGCCATCGAGACTAGCATCAAGCAGGCGGTCGTCGACTTCATCAACGGCCTCGAAATCGGCGGCACCAGCGGCGCCGTCGAATGGGCAGAGGTTTTTGTCCCGGCCAACCTGGCGCTCGCCGGCAACGCCAAGACTTACAAGATCACGGCCCTCACAATTGCGAAGAACGGCGGATCGTTCGGCACCGCCGATCTGCCGATAGCATTTAATGAGGCGCCATCGGCAGCCCTAACCGACGTGACGATAACCGTGGTGCCCTGATGGCTGACGTTGACGCCTATCTGGCGCTGATCACGAGTCTCCACGCGGGCAAGCCGAAGTTCGAAGCGATGATCAAGGCTCTGGTCGAGCCGATCGTCGCGCAGCAGGCTGTCATGGAGCATCTGCCGCTCGACTTCGACCTCGACCAGGCCATCGGCGTCCAGCTCGATGAGGTTGGCGAGTGGGTTGGTCGGACACGCTTCGTCAAGGTGCCGATCGCGAACGCTTGGTTCACTTGGGGCGACGCAACCCGAGGCTGGGGGCGGGGTGTCTGGTATGACTCGCGATACGATACGCCCGCCGGTATCACCCGCCTAGACGACGACACCTATCGCACGCTTCTACGCGCGAAGATTGCGGCCAACAACTGGGACGGGACGTTGCCAAGCGCAAAGGCAGCGCTCGAGATTCTGTTCCCCAGTGGCGACACAAAAATCGTCGTCATCGACAACCAGGACATGTCGATCACCTTCGGCGTCGCGGGTATCATCCCTTCAGCTCTGTTCATCGCTCTGCTTTCGCAGGGATATCTTCCTTTGAAGCCCGAAGGTGTGAAGGCCAACTACCGCATCACCACGGTTGACGGACCGCTGTTCGGCTGGGGCGTCAATAACGAGTTCATCAGCGGCTGGGGCACCGGCGCCTGGGGCGCGCCTCCAGACTATTTCACGTCCTGATCTTCGGAGAGCCACATGGCCAATGAATTTCTGCCTTTCGCTGCGACGGGCGGAGCGAATGTCATTTCGCAAGCGGATTATGCAGCATTGGCGGCTCGGCTGGCCGGGTTTGTCAACGGAATCGCGCTTCCCGAGCAGGCGAACAAGGCCTGGCGCCAATCTGCCGCCATGGCTGCCATGATCGGACAATTCACGGCAGATCGCTCGCAGCTCGATGCCTTGGACAACGGCGACTTGGCCACCCTCCAGGCTCATTTCGAACTCGGTCTTCGTGGGCAGTCTTATAGCTACATCGGCGTCGTTGGGGGCACGGCCAATGCCATCACCGCCTCCTTCTCTCCGGCCAATACCGACTATGCGCAGTTGGTCGGGGCGCCCATTCGCATTGTTCCCGGCGGTCCAAATACAGGGGCGGCGACCCTCAACGTTAACGGCTTGGGTGCAAAGGCGATCGTCCGCAACGACAACGGCGCCGCGCTGGAAGGCGGCGAGATGCTGGGGACGTGCACGCTCATTTACGACGGCACGTCGTTCCGCCTTCAGGCTGTTCCGCGCCTGCGCACGCCTCGCGTGACGGTGCCGAGCGGGGGCGTCACTGTCACTGCGGCGAACGAATATACCACCTATGTCATGGACCTGTCGGTGCGCCAGGTCTTCACGCTACCGGCGGCGAGCAGCGTGCCGGTCGGTTTTCGCTGCACGCTGGAAACGAGCAACAGCCCGTCCGGCTTCCAAACTGCGTATGTGAACGCCACGGGCGGCGGAAATCTCTTTTACCGCGCCGCTGCTACTGCGACATTTTATCTGATTGGCGGCGGCGAAGTCTTCGAGTTCGTAAATACCGGCACGCAGTGGCTGATCCGTCTGGTTTCCCAGCCCGGTCTTATCGGCATTTACCGAACCGCCACCAGCCAACCTGCGACTGTTGCGGTCAGCACGTCCTTCGGCAACGTCAACGTTGACACAAATGCCGGGACGCCAGGTGTCTTCCAGCTCACCTCTGCAACTATCACTGTGCCTGTTTCTGGCGTCTACAACGTAGTGGCCGGCGTCAATGGATATAACAATGTTGCAGCGTGGGATAATTTGGATGTCTCTGTTTTCAACAACACTTCCGGCCTAGTTTCACAGGGAACTTCGTCTTTGGCGATCTTCAACAGCTTCGCCGCAAAACCAAAGTTGACCTACACGCAGTATTACCCCCAGGGCACCATATTGCTGATCGGCGTCCGCGCCGCGGGTGGCTCCGGTATCATCAACGGCAACGCTTCCGAATTCTCTGTTTTCCTCACGGGGCGCTGACCCATGGACCGTCTCAACGATCGCATTCTGGCGCTGCATCCAATCGCCATCCCGGATGTCGATTTCCTGCTTTATCACCCCCCCGGCGAAGAGGTCGGCATCTACAACTGGAACGAAACGAAGCTTGGACCCCAGCCAAGCGATGCTGATCTGGCTTCAGTGAAGCTCCAGCCTATGGCCGTTGTTTCGCCGCGGCTGTCTTTCCGAGAGTTCATCCGGCTTTTCACCAAAGACGAGCAGTTGGGGATTGCTCAGGCAGCGATGACTGATGCCGCAACAAAGCTCTGGTATGATCAAGCGGTTGGGGCGGAGTTCATTGATCTTGGCGACGCCGATCTCGCGGCGGGTCTAGACGCACTGGTCAGCGCGAAGTTGATCACCGCGGCGCGAAAGGTTCAGGTTCTTGCGGGCGCCACGCCATGAGACTTGAACTCACCGCGCCCACGACTTTCTACGTCGATTCGTCCTCCGGCAACGATGCAACCGGCGACGGCTCCATGGCGCTGCCTTGGGCCTCTCTCGCTAAGGCCGCGCAATGGACTCGCGACAACGTCGACCTGCGCGGGAACCAGCTCAAGATCAAACTCGCTGCGGGTGACTACGCATCGGCTTGGATCGCGGGCCCTTGGGTCGGGTTCGCCGACCCCGATTCTGTTCTCATCGAAGGCGACCTAGCGGCGCCGTATAGCTGCCGCATCAACGCCGCGTCAGGCGGCAACGCTCTGGACGCTGCTTACGGCGCGCGGTTCACGCTCGCGGGCGTGAAAGTCACCTCGGCTTATGGCGCCGGCATCTACTCGCACGAGGGAAGCTGGGTCGCTTATCATCATGTGGAATTCGGTGCCTGTCCGAACGGCCCCCATCTCGCGGCCTCCAAGGGCGGCTCTACCTTCGATCTAGGCGATATCCGCATTTCCGGCTGGGCCACCGCGCACCTCTATGCCTCCGATACGGGCGAGGCGTTCAGTACGACCGGCAACACCGATCTGGTCGGCATTCCGTATTTCTCAGCCGCGTTCGCATGGGCGAATTTCGGCGGGAACGTCACGTCTCATACCAAGACATTCAACGGCGCGGCGGCGGGAAAGCGCTTCTGGGCCAGCAACCGCGGTATCATCGGGTGCGCGTCACGCAACACCTTCCCAGGCAGCGAGCCGGGTGGGATGGATGCAACCGGCTTCTTCCTGTCGGGCGATGGGAGCTGATTGCGACAGTTGCTCTTGTGCAGGGCATAGGGCTACAGCGCCTTGGCGGAGGGCGCGATGTTCAATGTCACGGTAGGACGGTTGAGGGGGCTGTCGATCCTCGCCGTCATCGCTTTGCACTACGGACAGTATCTCACGCTGCCTTTCGGCGTCACCATCATGGGGCCAGCAGGCAACGGATATTACGGCGTCACCGTCTTTTTCGTCGTCTCCGGTTTTCTGATAACGACCAATATTCTCAAGCGAAACGGGGCTCTCGGCGCAGTCGCGCTTCCGGATTTCTATGTGCGGCGTGCCGCTAGAATCCTACCGCTGTTCTTGCTCTTCCTTGTTTTCTTGGTGGCCGTCAGCAAATCGGGGGTCGATGGGCTCGCTGTGCCAGACGACATGTCGACGCTGAAGATGGCGTGGTATGCTCTGACATTCCGTTTTAATGTCTTCGTTCACTGGCACGAGGGGTATCGCGTTGCAGCTTGGCTAATCCTCTGGTCGCTGGCCATAGAGGAGATGTTCTACCTCTGGTATCCGCTTCTTTGCCGCGGCCTTGCTTGGCGCGGCCTAATAGTGGCAGCGCTCGTCTCAATCATTGCCTACGGACCCATCTATCGAGCGACAAGCTCTAGCCTGCACTTTACCCCTTGGGATTACTTCGGTTGCTTTGACGCAATCGCGATGGGCGCTTTTGTCGCGATCATCTTCAACCGCCTGCAGCAGTTCTTCACGCCTGTGACCCGGCTTCTGACCCGCTGGGGCGGCGCGACGGCGATGCTGCTGACCTATCTATTTGTCAGCATGCAATTTCACTATGCGATTGGCCCGTTCTTAATGGGTGTATCGGCTGGCTTGGTCATTGCAGCTTCCACCTTCGAGCCAAGACGGCGGCTTGACCCACTGAGCTATCTTGGGCGGAACAGCTATGAACTCTATCTCTTCCATGTGAGCCTGATCATGATCGTCAGGCCACTCGCGCCATTCGTCTCGGCATACCCGCTTGTCGCTTTAGCGATCTATATCGCGGCGCTCATTGCCCTGTCTGTGCTCGTTCGGCGGTATTTCAGCGATCCGGTGCATGATCGCATTCTCGATTTTGCGAAATCGACAAAGCCCGGCCTGTTGGCCAAATCCGGCGCAAGCTGAGCAGCGCAACGCTTGGCCCGTCTAGCCGCCTTCTGAGGCGGTTTCTTTTTGCTCGGAGCACTTCATGGACACGACCGCAGTTCAGCGGGCGCTGGTCGCGCTCGGCTATTCGCTTGTGGTTGACGGCAAGCCGGGGCCGGCGACGAAGGCGGCCGTTCAGGCGTTTCAGGTGTCACATGGGCTGCATGTCGACGGGATCGTTGGACCGAAGACGATTGCAGCGCTGAGCGCGGCGGCGGCGGGAAGACCGCAGGGCGTCTTGGCCATCGATCGCGCGAAGTTCTTTGCCTATCTCAGGTCGGGCAAAGCTTCGATGTTCGGCACGTCGCTCTCGCCCGGTCAGGTCCGAGGCATTGAAGGCATCCTCGACGGCTTCACGAAGACGGGGGATGGCCGCGACAAGACGCTGGGCTATGGGCTCGCCACGGCGCGGCGCGAGGTTGGCTCCGGCATGGTGCCGGTGCGGGAGGGCTTCTGCAAGACCGACGCGGCGGCCCGCGCCTATGTGGCCAAGCACTATCCCGACAAGGGCTACAGCAAGCCAGCCGGGCCGTGGGGCCACGTCTATTATGGCCGGGGAATCGTTCAATTGACCTGGTTTGACAATTACGACCGTGAGGGCATTGCCTCTGATCCCGATCGTGCGCTCGATCCCGAGTTCGCTGCCGAGCTCATGTTTTCCGGCCTGATTGACGGCCGATGGAACGGGCAGGGGAAGGGCATCTCCTTCTATCTCCCGAACGCCGGACCCGATGACCTGAAGAACGCGCGCCGCACGGTCAACCTCACGGACCACTGGGAAGAGATCGCCGGCTTCTATCGCCAGTTCATGGCGGCTATCTTTGCGGCTAAGGCCACCGCTTGATCATCTGACGATCAGTTGCACGGCCTTCCAGAAGCAGAACGCTATTGCACCGATCCAGGTGATTTGGGTCGCAACGAGCGCCGTGGCGAACATGAATTCTACGGCCTCTGAGCTCAGCCTCTCCGTGCTTCGCTTGTGCCGATGTGGAGCCGATTGGGTCATCTGAGAACACTCCAGTCTACATGACCGGCATCTCCGCAAATGCGGTGCCGCGCCTTTGATCCCGCAGCGGCCGGGCCTGCCGCACCCTCATCACCCCGGAGCATCACATGAAACGTGTCGTCCTGGCGCTCGTCGCCTTGGGATCTCTGGCGCTTGCCGGCTGCCAGACGCTGGACAGCCAGATCGCGCAGGTCAGCGATCGGTTGTCCGCCCGCTGCGCCGATCTGCAGACGGCGGCGCTGACCGTCGACCTGCTCGCGCCGGAGAGGGTGCGCGCCGCCGCGCAGCAGGGACAGGTCGTGCTCGCGCAGTTCTGCGCCAAACCGCCGCGCTCCGCTGCCGATCTCGCTATCGCCATCGGCGAAACGATGAAGGCGCTGCAGGCGATCGAATCCGCGAAGAAAGGAGCCTGAGCCATGAACGAACAGATCCTCAGCCTTATCCGCACCGTCGTCCAATCAGCCGCGGCCGCGCTCGGCACCTACGGAGTGCTCGATGCGCAGGGGCAGACGGTGGTGGTCGCCTTCGTCATGTGGCTGATCCCGACGGTCTGGGGGCTCTATGTCCGCCGCAAGGCTGGTCTGGTCGCCTCGGCCGCCGCACTCCCGGAGGTGAGCGAGATCCGCACCACGCCGGAAATGGCTCGCAAGGTGGAAGACCCGAGCGTGACCGCGGGATAGGAGGAGGCCGGTGCCCTACCGCAATCACCCGCTTCCGGTCCGGATCTACCTCGGCATCCATGACCATTTCCCGGCCCGGCGCTCCGAATGGGTTCTGGCCGGGATCATGGTGGCGTGGGGCTGCATATTGATCGGCCCGGCTCCAACCTTCGCCGGCAACCCTGCCTGGGCCCAGATGGCGGCCATGATGAACGAGAGCACCTGGGGGTGGTTCGCCATCGCGATCGGGGTCTTCCGGCTGCTGGCACTCGTCGTGAACGGGACGTTTTCAGGCACATGGTACGGTCGCTGGTCGCCGCATGTGCGGGCTCTGGCGTCGTTTCTGTCCTGCTTCCTCTGGCTTCAGATCACCTTCGGCCTGCTGGCCTCCGATGCGGCGACGACTGGCCTTGCTGTGTATCCCGGCCTTCTTGTCCTCGACGCGATGAACATCGTCGCCGCGACCAAGGATGCCGCGAGCATGGACAGGGTCGTCGCCGATGGTTCTCCCTGAAGGTATCACCCCAGAGAACGCGATCGGCACGCTCGTCGCTGGCCTTGCCATCGGCGCCGTGATGATCCGTCAGTACCTGAAGGATCGGAAGAGCCCGACAACGCCGTCCGGCGATCGATTGATCCCGGGGCTGTCGATCGCAGATATGCGACCGCTTCAGGAAATGGCCGCCGAGCAATTGAAGCTGACCGCGATCATGGAGCGCATCGCCGTCTCGCTCGAGAAGATGCTGGCCATCAGCCAGGAGCGCGCTGAGGACGCCGAGATTGTCCGGCGAGCCGAAATCATGGCTCAGGAGATGCTGAAGCAGTTGCAGGTCACGAAGCCAGCGCCGCGCCGGCGCCGAACATAGATCGCGGCTCCGGCCGCCGATCGCCTCGCCCTCGTAAGGGGCGGCCCTCCTTGGGCGTTTCCTCCCTGAACTTGGGCCGTCGTTCCTTCGGGAGCGGCGGCCCTTTTTGCTTTGAGCCGGCACTGCGAGGAACGCGGTCGTCTTCTGACCGTTAATTCTGAAACAACCCTGGGAGGAGACGATGGATCATTCTCAGCATACCCGCCTTTCATCGACCGACCTGACGCCCGACGTTCTCGACGGCGCCACCATCTATGGGCCGGGCGACGAAAAAATCGGCTCGATCTCGCATGTCTACGGCTCCGGCCCAATGGCGCAGGCCATTATCGATGTTGGCGGCTTCCTCGGAATCGGTACCAAGCCGGTCCCCATACCGATCAACCAGCTCGAATTTATGCGTGATGAAGACGGAAACGTGCACGCCGTGACGAACTGGACCAAGGACGAGTTGAAGGCGATGCCGGAGCACGTTGACCCCTGACGCTGGCTCTTTCGATCAACGGCCCCGTCAGCTCTGGCTGGCGGGGCTTTTTTTGTTTCAGACCCGGCGCAATGAACGCCTGGGCGGCCGGGTTACGTTCGGCCTCAGCAACTCAACCTCAATCTCCGGCGCCTCGTTGGGCTCTGGAGCGTCCCAGATTATCCGGAACCTTTTGGGGTCGGTGGGGTGCGGGATCACAGTCGCACGTCGGTTCATCATGATCATCTCCATCCGCGTTGAATGACGCGTTGGAGATCATGGATCGCCTTTGGATTGGCGGCACCGCACAGGCCTATTTCGACACCTTCGGCGCAGCATTGCGGTCGGTCTCTGCGCGCAAACCCGAGGTTCCGAGGCGACCGCGCCGAGTTGACGTGTCGCCAGCGCTCCGCATTGAGCGCCTTCCCGATCGAAGCAGCGCGACCAACCGATGGCATCCGAAACGACCCGGCCACTCGTCCAGCATGATCTTGACACGGCTGAGGGCCGCGTCGCTCACATCAAGGCTGCCTTCAAGAACAGCGATCCGCGCGCCATCGCGAAGGCCATTGGCGATGTCATCCTTGAGATCGGCGTGAAGGAGTTCGCGGCGCAGACCGGGCTCAGCCGGTCAGCTATCTACAAGGCCTTCATCCGCGATGGCGGAAATCCCACCCTGACTACCCTGTTTAGGGCGCTCGAGCTGATTGGCGTGGACTTCCGCGAAGACTTTGACTGAGAGGCAGGATGGGTCCTTTTTCATTGCCGGGACCACCGCGGGCGTTTAAGCCGCCGGATATGCCGTTCTCATCACTGAAGGATCCGGTCGATCTCGCGCGGGCTCATGGGGCGCTCGAAGCCGCATGGCAGGAACTGAAGCGAGAATTTCCGGAAGAAGACCACGAGCGAGAACGGGCGCGTCTAGCGTATATCGTGGCCGCATTCGCTCTCGTCGCCCAGAGCGAGAAAGAGCTCGTCAGGCGCTCGGTCGAGCGATTCCGCGAGAAGTCGCCGTAGCTCACCCCGGCCTGACCGCCTGCGCTTCCGTTAGGGAACGATTCGCCTTGCCGTTAGTTGGCGACTCGTTTCGTTGCGGAGTTGCGTTGATGGGTACGCGTCGCGTTCTCAGGGCCGGGCCGGGTGTCGACACCGTGAAGGGACCGGTCACCCGGCGCCGGAAACCTGACCGCGATCTGTTTTCCGATCCGATGCCCGAACGCATCGAGCCCTGTTTGGCGCTGCTGAAGGCCAGGGCGCCAGTCGGTCCGGATTGGGCCTTCGAGGTGAAATGGGACGGCTATCGCCTTGCCGTCCATATCGAGCGAAGCCGGGTACGCATCATCACGCGCGGTGGCCATGACTGGACGCCGCGCTTTCCGACGATCGGGCATGATGCGCTGAGCCTTGGCGTGGAAAGCGCCATCCTCGACGGTGAGGCCGTGGTGCTCGACAAGCGCGGCGCTTCCGATTTCGGCGCTCTGCAAAAGGCTCTCGGCGGCCGCGGCGGCAAGCGCTTCGCCTCGGAGGCAATCTTTTATGCCTTCGACCTGCTTTATCTGAACGGCCATGATCTGCGCCCGATGCCGCTGAGCGAACGGCGCCAGATGCTGGAGGATCTTCTGCTGGCCGAGCCTCATGGCTCGATCCGGTTGAGCGAAGAGATCGACGCCGATGGCGCTCCCTTCCTCAAGCTCGCCTGCGAGATGAAGCTTGAAGGCATCATCGCCAAGCGCCGCGATGCGCCCTATCGATCGGGACGGGGTGGTGACTGGCTGAAGATCAAATGCAGCCAGTCGGAGAGCTTCGTCATCGTCGGCTATGAACCGTCGACGATCGCCCTGGGCGGAATCGGGCGGCTGCTGCTGGCCGCGAGGCGGGGCGACCACCTGGTCTATGTCGGCGGCGTCGGCACCGGCTTCACCTTTGAAAGCGGTGCGGCGCTGCGCAAGGCGATGGACAGGCTCATTATTCCGCGCCCGGCCATCGACATGACCGGCCGCAAACGCTCCTATCGCTGGCTCACGCCCGCGCTTGTCGCCGAGATCCAGTTCCGCGGCTGGACCGATGACGGCAAGCTCCGTCATGCCTCCTACAAGGGCCTGCGCGAAGAAGCAGACGAGGCGACGGTCTACGAGATGCCGACTGGCTAGAGCGGCGGCTCGCCTTCACCGGCTTCCTTCTCATGTGCTTCGGCGAGCAGTTCCCCGGCCGCGAAAAGTATAGCCCCTGTCGGCGCGATCTCCTGCTGCAGATGCCACTCGATCTTATCCCGCGTTTCACCGGAGCGGTCCGCTATCAAGGCCACCCAATCCTGATCGGGGTAAGCCTTCTGCATGCGAAGCGCGAGTTGCCTTCCGTTGGAAATCGGTTCTTCGGGTTCCATGTGCGATCCCTCTGACGCCTTGCCGGCCACGCTGATGGATTGCAGATAGGTCTCGACAGCATCCGCGATCGCCGCAATCTCGCGTTCTTCGTCGCTGTCGGTCGTGCAGCCCATCAATTCGTCGGCCCGCTCCAGCGCAGCGGCCAAATCCTGCTTATTGCGGATGACGAGGCGGCCCATTGAGCATCAACCGGCGCCTAATCCGATCGTTCCCTTCGGCGCTTATCGATCTGCTCATAGAACTCATGCGTATCGCCCCGGCTTATGAGATTCTTCGAGCCGCAGCGGGAGCAGATATAGCGGAGGTAAATATCCGGGATCGGCGTTTCGGGCGGCAGGTCGCTCACGTCGATGCCGTTCTTGTTGTGCTTGCACTCGTTGCAGAAAATCTCGACACAGCGCAGGCCCAAAGCGAGGCGGCTACCAACGGTGGCGGGCGGAATTTCCCTGCCATCCTTGTCATAGGCGCGCCGCGGGTTGCGTTTCATAGCGCGCGGATCTGCTCCTCGAACTCCTCCGGGATGGCACCATGGCGGGCGAGGACATCGATCGACGCGACTTCGCCGGTCTCATCATCTGCGACGACATGGACAACGGCGACGCCTTCGGCCGTGCGCCCCAGGCGTTCCCCTTCATTCAGCGCGTGATGCTTCGTTTTCGCCGGCACGCGCTGGCTCGGAACGAGCCTCTTTCGGTGCGTCTTGAAGGGCTGGAGAAAGAAGGTGTCGACGTTCATGGCTTGACTCCCCGGTGCTGTTTGTTCTCATAATGTTCTCATACACGAGGACGCAAGCCATGTCAGCCCAGCCAGCCGACCAACATGTCGAAGACACAACGCTGGACGCGGAAATCACGGGCATTGTTTCCATGCTGATGGAGGAGCACGGCAGCGAGGCCGCTGCCCTACGCGCCTTGGCTCATGACTTCATCATCCTGCTGGCGGATGCCGACCGCTCGACATCGCGAGGCTATCTGCGTGGGCTGTTTTCGCAGGGAGCGCGGCCAGTTCGCGAGACCGAATGAGCTATGGAGCCCCCGAACGACAAGACCGAGCTGCGGGATTTTCCGTGGATCCTCGTGCGCCTTCGCTGCCACTTCTGCCAGCGCAAGGGCGACGCCCGCCTCGCGGTCCTGTCCTGGCACTATGGAGCGGGCGCGACACTCGCTCAGATCGTCGCCATCTTCATGTCTCGCTGCCCATGGGACCCGCACAACCCGGCCCGAAAGCCGCAGAAATACGGCAGGAAGTGCGGAGCCTACTGTCCCGATATCGGCCGGACCTCACCGCCCGATCTGCCCCCCAGCATGACCGGGCTCACCCTGATCGAAGGAGGGAAGGATGACCAACTTCCATCTGAGCAACCCGGAGAGCCGAACCGCCGCCGCATTGGAGGCGACTAGGAGCGTCTATCTGCAGATTGAAGGCGCGAGCCCGGAGGAAACCAGCCGTGGCCTCGCGGCCGCGCAGGCGGTTTTCGAGAAAGCGGGCGTGACAGCCGGCAAGGCGTACTGGGCGATCTGCGAACTTGAGAGTGCCGATGACCTGGGATGGGTGGATAAGGTGCCGTCCGAGGCGATCGAGCACATGCATGTCTGGGAGGAGGCGGAGCGCGCCGCGATCGAGGCCTGTTGCGCCGGATGGCAGTCCAATAGGCCGGAGCGCTATGTCCTCCACCTGTTTCCAAAGGCGGAAGCTGCGGTAAGCTGAGGCCGGGAGGCCTCATGGGCCGTCTCGACAACGGACGACGCGGCGCCAGCGCGTTGGGAAAGGGTGGCGTTCATGTGCGGGCGTTTTTCGCAGGCCTATAGTTGGGGCGAGATCGTCGCCTTCAGCCAGCCGCTGACGAACAAGCTGCCGGCCGAGAAGGGCAATCTGCAGCCGCGCTACAACATCGCTCCCACGACCTTGATCCACATCATCGTGAAGGGCGAGACCGGCCGCGAGCTGCGAGAGGCGCGCTGGGGGCTGATCCCCGGCTGGCACAAGGGCGGGCTCAAGGATTTCAAGCTCTCAACCTTCAACGCCAAGGTCGAGACGGTCGATACCAGCGGCACTTTCAAGCATGCCTATAAGAGCCGGCGCTGCATCATCCCTGCCAGCGGCTTCTTCGAATGGACGGGTGAGAAGAAGGACCGGGTGCCACACTTCTTCTCCGCGGCCGATGGCGATCTGCTGGCCTTCGCTGGGCTCTACGAGCGTTTCCGCGATCCGGAGAGCGGCGAAGAGATCACGACCTGCACCATGATCGTGCGGGAGGCCAATGCCTGGACGGCGCAGTATCACGACCGGATGCCGTGCATGCTACTGAAGCAGGACTTCGACGCCTGGCTCGACGGCTCGGGTGGAATGGAGTTGCTGAAGCAGCCGCCGCGGGAGCTGGGCGAGTGGATCGTCTCGAAGCGCGTGAACAAGGCCGGCGAAGGCGACGACGATCCGAGAACCATCGAGCCCTTCAAGGATGATCTGTTCTGATGGGCCATTGGGAGCAGATCGGCCGGGACAATGCCGAGGAGCGGGCGCGGCGGGCGGCGCTGCCTTGGTGGCGGCGCGCGCTTCGTCGCCATGCTGAAGCTGCGCTCGTCGCCGCTGCATGGGTTGCGGCCGGTGTCTTACTCTGGATGACGCTTCTCAGCCGGTGATGGTGAAGCCGTTGGCGCGGGTCATGGTGCGCCCTGCGCCCGGATGGCTGCGGCAACGGTCCATGGCTCGACATTCGGGCCTGTCGTTGGGGCCGGCCGATGCTCATGCATCGTGAACTCGACCTTCCCCTTGCCGTTGAGCCAGAACGCCTCCTGGGTCTGGTCCGGCCGGGTTAGGATGATGAACCAGTGCCCCTTGTCCAGCCGCTCAATGTGACAGAGGACACCGTTGCCGAAAATCTCGTCGATGCCGCCTTTGTCATCCAGCCGGATGACGATCGAGCCATCGACCGTGTTGGCCCTCTCCGCAGCGAGCGCTGCTTCGGCGGCTAGGGCGCGGGCTTCGGCGTTCTTGCCGCGCTCAGCCCAGAATGCGCCGGCTGTGGCATTCATCTCAGCGACTTGAATGGCGGCTTCCTTTTCCCGCTCCTTCTCCGCCAGGATCGGGGCGAAGAGGGCCTTGATCTTTCGGGCGGTATGCAAGGCCAGCGCATGGTTGTCGCGACTCATCACGCCAGCGACAAGCCGCGCCACGTCCTCATCCCCCGGCATCGCGGCAGGGGCTGTGTCAGCGCTCATCGCTGGGCTCCAAGGCGGCGCGGCCTGCGGGGGTGATTCGGTATTTGTGCCCACGCCCGCGCTCGGCTTCACCGTCTTCGATTGCGCCGCGCTTCCACAGCACATGCAGGGTCGCAAAGGACGGCGCTCGCGCGTTCATGTCTCCGTGCCAGAATGTTGAGGGGTTGGGCGGCGAGACCGTCCAGACCTCGTCACCAGTCGCCATGCGCTCTAGAACGGCATGCTGCGCCTTCGTCAGCTTAGCCATGGCCTTCGTTCTCCTCGACGAGTTCGCCGGCCGCCCAGCTATGGAGGATGTCAGCCACGGCATGCGCGGTCGTCATCACTTCGGGGTCGTCGGCAATCCGGTCCCCGATGATGTCGCGAAGGCTCGCGCCCACCTCGATCATCTCGGCATAGGTCAGGTTGGTAATGGCGAACGCGACCTTCTCGACGTTCGTGGCTTCACGGTTGACCATCGTGTTTCTCCTTGGTGGTGCTGGTGTCTTCCTCCTTCGGCATGGCGGGGCGGGAGGGGTCTTTTGAGCGCGCATCCGC
Source organism: Allobosea sp. UNC402CLCol (assembly GCF_000745475.1). GTDB lineage: Bacteria > Pseudomonadota > Alphaproteobacteria > Rhizobiales > Beijerinckiaceae > Allobosea > Allobosea spartocytisi. The sequence continues at coordinate 273,974 of NZ_KN050692.1, read as the reverse complement.
GAGTGCTACAGGCTGGTTCTCCAGAACCTCATCAGGGCAGAGGTCGGCAATCGCTGTTGCCGCATAGCCTTCGTAGCGAGCGCGAACCGGCTTGAGTTCCTTATCCCATTCTGGGCGGACCCCATTGTCGTAGCACTCATGTTCGTACATCCGACGAGCCAAGCGCTGCTTGTCAAAGATCGGGAACCGCTCCTCGTTCCCGTTGGACTCTCCGTCTTCAGTCGCGAGGAATTGGGGCGGAGGTGGGGGCGCGGCTTCGACTTTCTCAGCGCGGGCGCAAAGCTCTTTGATGCAGTTAGGCACCGATCCGAGATAGCCGGCGTTCTCCATCGCAGCTTGGCATTCCTCGTAGAGCCTTTCGAAGTGCTGCGCCCGATGTTGCCAACGCCCTTCGGATGCCGCGCTTTCATCCAGAGCCTGCATCAGCTTTCGAATGCGCTCGTGCGGCTCTGCGGTTGCTGTGGCAGGTGCAGAGGCTATGGCGGCTTCAATCCGTTGGGCGAGGGCGATACCGAATTGCTCAATGCTTCCAGTCGGCAGGCCAGCCCACATCGCATGGTGCGAATGAGCGCGCGCGATCTTGGCAGCGTCTCGATCTGCTTCGCGCTCGCTAGTCTCTGGCCGGACACTAGCGGATGCCACATCAAATCCCCTCATCCCTTCCCCCCCTCGGTCGCGGGCGCTAGGGCGGCGGATGGCAGTGGGAACATCGGGCGCCAATGCAGAGGAGAGGCTGATCCGGTGACGTCGCCGATCAGATCCTCACAATAGGCCCAGTATCCAGGCTCCCCGATTTCCTCGATCTCGTCGGCTGAATATGCCTGCCAGCGCATCGCCTGCGGGTAAGCATCGTCATGGCCGATACCGAAGAACACCGTCCCATCCTTCGGCGCGCTCGCAATGTCCTGCCAGCTCTCCACCGTGGCGGGCGCGGGATGCGCAAACCCGGCCGCTGCGAAGGTCCGAAGCGCGCCCTTCTCGCAGTCCATGGCCTCAATTAGGACTTGCGGCTCGGGATGCCACTCGTTTGAGCCGAAGAACACGCGATGCGGGATGAAGGTGCGCTCCGCCGTTTCGCCGCGCCAATTCGTATAGCGGGCCGTGATCGCCTCACCCCTCGGGCTGGCGTCGCTGGCGAGGGGGGCGCGAACCTCGTGGCAGTGCTTGAAGCCCTGTTCCATATTGGCGATAGCGTCCTCGACGGTTGAGATGCCGTCGCGAATGTTCTTGAGCCATTGAAAACCAGTCGATGCGAGATCGGCCCATTCGTTCGCTTCGTGTGCCAGAGCCTCCCGCACCCCGCTCCCGCTCGGAGCCGGCGACAGGGCAGCAATAGTCTCGGCGATCACAAGCTGAACGCCTCCAAAGGCATCGTTCATCGCGAGGAGTTCAGCCGCGTTTTCGAGCTTCTTGACCAGCCCGCTCGGAGCCGGCGCTGGGGCGTCGTTGGTCGTGGTCATGGGCGGTTCCTCCGCATCAATTCCGTGATCGGGACTGCGGACGTGCCCTCAAGCGCCTGCTCGGCAATGGACTTCGATGTCCCGTATCGGCGCTTGAGAATTGCCCTATAGCGACGAGCCTGCTCCTTGCACTCCTTGAACTGTTCCGGGTCTCCGCGCTGCGCGTCGGCAAGGCTCTCCTGCCAGTCGATCGCATCGTAGAGTGCTCGACGGATATCTTCCCGAACGCCCATCACCGATCTTCCGGCGCTGGGGCAGCGGTGAGGGCGCGGGTCAGGTTGACGAGCTTGCGGATTTGGTTTCGTAAATCCTCGACATCGCTCAGACTGGCCCGGTATTTCCCCGAATGGATGCGCTCCGAAACATCGTCGGCGCGAAACCAAGCGAACTCGGCCGCTTCACGCAGCTTTTCCACCCCGCTCGCCGGAAAGGCTTCAGGGGATGGGGAGGCGGATAGGAACGCGACTAGCCGCTGGTACGCGAGCATGGGTTCGGGATCGTAGGCCACCCATGCCGCTTGATCGGCATCGGACAGCTTGTCGCCGTCCTTGAGCCCGCGCCCGGCGAGGAAAGCGTCTCGGAGCAAGGCCGGGAGGTCCATCGGCTTCGGTCGCGCTGCCGTCCCCTGCGCGGCGGGGGGTGAGAGAGGGGTCATGCTGCCTCCGTGAGCGGCAGCGCATATTGTGGGTCGTCAACACGAACCCATGCGCCGTTCTCGAACGACAGCGCGCCGCCTTCCATGTGGGTGAAACGGTGAGACCAGCCAAACGCCCATCGCGTCAGGCTGACGGTGGCGGGAAGACCGTCGACCATGATCAGCCCGGCGGTGACGGCATTCTTCCCGACAAAGCGAGCGCCAACGATATCGCGGAACGATGGCGGCACATTGGGAGGCAAGACGGCCTCAAGGGTCTGGCGAACGAGAGCATCAGCGCGCATTGCCCGCCTCCCTCTGTTCCGTCCCTGGATCTTTTTTTGTGGGACTGGCGCAGCCGCTTGCGTCGCTCATGACAAGGCACCCCCGATTATTACGGGTGGCGAAGTCGTTGTAATATTTCGCTTCAGCTTCGGCGCGCTTGGCTGCGGCCTCTTCGATGTCATCGAAACGCCCCAGATGAAGAGTGCGCCCCGATACGCCGATGTAAGCTACCCATTTGCGCAGTCGCTTGTGCCAGGTAACGCCCTTTCGCTGGCTTGTGTTAGCCACGCTGAGACGCTGGTTGCGTGTATTCTCTGCGACCGTCGCCAGCCTCATGTTTGAGCGACGGCAGTTGAGACCGTTGCCGTCGATATGATCGACCAAGAGACCGTCAGGCGGGGACATCAGCAGACGATGCAGCGGGATCATGCGGCGCGGCTTTGTCCCGCGAGGCCCGCAAGCCCGCGCATAGAAGACGTTGCGGTTTTCGACCGCGTGCCAATTTCGCCCTTCAACGAGTGGTGCATCTGACGCGTCAATGACTGCCTCAAGGTTTTGGCTGAGCGGGATGAAAGCCAAGTCGCCCTCGATCCTCACCGGTCGAATGATGCGGTCTGCGCGTGTCGGCTTATTGCCCATGACCAGAACCTCCAGGGCCGTTCTCCAGAGCCGATCGGGCGGCGCGGAAGATGCGAAGCGGAAGCGTAGCCCCGAGAACGTCGAAGTCGCGCCAGACCTGAAAGTCGTCGTCTTCCTGGTCGGCATATTCTTCAGCGATCCGCGCGAACGGCTCCAAAGCCTCCCGCGCTGCTTTGAGGGCGGCTAGGGCTTCGTCGCGCTGGCTGGTGGCGGATGCTGCGGCGTTCATGCCAGCGACAATCATCGCCGCGTGGTGGGTCTTGAGGTTGCCGACGAAAGCATCGTTCGGAGCGTAGACGTTGGCGTAATTGGCCTCTCCGTCCGGGCCGAAGTTGATGCTGTAGTGCCACCCTTCCTCGGGGCTTGCGGCAATTGCGGAGAGGACCGCATCCCGCGCCGCAATAATCGCTACGTCCTTTTCCCATGCCAGAGCCTGAATTCGAGCCCGCGCCTCCGCCAGCTCCCCCTCCTTCTCGCTCAGGGCGCGGGAGGTCGACTCTAGGGCGTCGGCTGCGGCGCGAAGTTCGTCAGCGAGCGGAACCGACGATCCGTTGTCCGGCTTGAGACGGCCCATCGCGATCTCGCGAAGCCGCGACACCATCTCTGTGTTCCGCCCCTCAGACATCGGAGGCCTCCCCGGTGGGGGTGGGGGCGAAGGCGGGCAACTCGCGCACCATCAGGTCGTCAGGGATCGGACGCTTGCCGGTCATCTGCTTCATGAAGAAGGCGCGGCCGAACCGCTTGCTGCCATCGCGAAGGGAACGCGCCCATTGCGGATCCATCTCGCGCGCGCCTTGGCCGCTTTCGCCGCCGCAGATGATCCAGTCCGGCGCATTGCAGTCGAGGATGACCGGCCCGAGCATCGGCTCGAAGCTGCCAAAGGTGAACAACACGCCGTTCGCCGCACCGGCTTCGCGAAGCTTGATGCGGTCGCGATCGTACTCCATCTGGTTCGGCAGCGTGGCGCCCAGCGCGACGTTCGGCGGCAGCATGTGGTTGCCGCGCGCGGGGTCGGTCATCTTGATGACGTTGCCGATGCGCTTCGTCAGCAGAAGCCAAATCAGGTTTGGCGTCTTCTCGATCAGCACCATGAGGTCGCTGCGCCAAAGCGGATCGACCTCGTTGTCGAACACATCGGCTAGCGAGGCGCAGAAGACGAATGGCCGCGTACCTGCCGCAGCGGCCTCACGGTCCCAGCGGGTAGGCAGGCGCCAGTTTGCCGCCGATGTCCTCGACCTATCCTCGCCAGCCCCCCAGCGAACGCGGCCATAGCGCGTATCCATCATCGCCTCGGCATAGCAATGGTCGCATGCCGGTGAGACTTTGGTGCAGCCGATCCACGGATTGAACGTGTGGTCCGTCCATTCGATTTTGCTCAGCTCACCCATGGCGCGCGCTCCTCGGGGAGAGGGGCGTTACAAAACTGGGCGTTTCTCCCGCATATTCCTGGGCTGAAGTTTGTAACGCGCCATTGGCGCTATTAGCATATTTCCGGCCTGTCACGCCGGAGGTCGCGGGTTCGAGCCCCGTCGCCCGCGCCATGTTTCTCCAAGAAATTCAGCACCTTATTGATCTTTCCCCTTCGGGGGCTGCGGTCAGTTCGGAATGGCCACGCCGGCAATTTCGGAATTATGAGCTGTTTTCGTTCGCCGATCTTGCCCGCCGGCCGCGTCGTCTCGCTTCAGGAACGGTGGCCGCCGTCGCGATCTGCGCAGGCGTGTAAGTGCGCTGCAGTGCCTTTGATTGCGCCAGCGTATTCCCCATCACATCGGACAGAGCCTTCGGGTCGACCTCGCCGGCTGATGCCTCCAGAGCGCCCGATCGACGGATGTCGGTGAGGGTCCTGGTGTCGCCCGGATAGACGAGATTGCGAATATCGCGGAAGTCCTCGGCCAGGCTGTTCTTCCGGTAGTCCGAATCGCGCCGGGTCCGGAAAAGCGGTCTCTCCAGATCCACGACCTTCCTATCCGACAGATAGGCATCCATGACCTTCGCTGCGCGACGAGTGATCGGGGCGTAGGCGAGGGCGCCTGTCTTGCCGCGAGTGATCGCGAACGCCTGCAGGTTGCCGTGCCTGATCCGCTGAGCGGGCTTGATGGTGCGCGCGTCGACTGGCGACATCATGCCGTCCCACATCACCGCCAGGATCGCTGCGAGGCCCTTGTAGCCTTCCCGCCATGCCCGCTTCCCGATCCGAACGATCTCCGCGAGCTGCCATTCCTGCGACCTCGGAGCCGGCTCGGTGTTGCGGACGCCGAACGACGGGTCGTTCTCCGCATCGCAGTACTTCATCGCGGCCATGACCTGCCAAAGAGCGCGCCAGATTTTGATGCAGCGGTGCGCCTCGCGGAGGGATACGGTCTCCTCGACGAACTGGCGCCACTCGCTCACATCAATGAGCGTGACGGTCTTCGGCTTCTGGTCGGCGAACACCGGCTCGACCCGAGCCCAGACCCGATCCCACTCCTCGCGGGTCCGTTGCGCTTTTTTCGGCCATTCGGGTGTACGGCGATAAAGCTCCCAGGCTTCACCGATCGAACCCTTCGGGTACTTCGGCTTGTTGTCCTGTTCGTCGCCAGCGCCCCCGCGCCGCGCCTTCCACATCGCATTGTAGAGCTTCGCAGCAACCATCCGCGCTTGCTCGCCAGCAGGCCCAAGAGGCCGAGCCGCGAAGCCCGGCGCAACCGGTTCGGGCTATTGGCGTCGTCACCTTAAAGATCAGAACCTTGTCACTTTCAGCTATTCCATGGCGATCGGGCCAGGACAGATGGGTTCTGCCACCCTGTGGGCGAATGTGGCCCTGCCGTTTTGCCCGAAGCGCAGCACGTGCGTACTATTCACCGCAGGCCTCCAAAGCCAGATGTTTCAAGGCATCATCACGGGCGGAAGCCAGAATATGAGCATTCAGCGCGGCGATGGCTCTTTTGGCATGTTCGAAGACATGCGGCTCACTGGTGGCGGCACAATCGAGGCGCTGTAGCAAGGACACGAGGCCACGGTTAAAGGGGCGTGACGCGGTCGAGATTTGCCTAGTGGCGCGGGCAGTTAAAGATATCCGCGCAGCTTAGACTGGCAGCCTATCGTACAACAGTCGTGCGATGCAGGATCGCTGCTTCGGATCGCCAAGAACTGTCCCGAGCAACGCTATAACGATCCAGTTAGACGCGTTGAAACTCTGGATCATGCCGTAAAGCCCGATGGGGAGTACTACTTTTCGCAGCAATAGCAATTAACCCGGCAATCTATCTGTTGGGGAGCCGACCGTCTCAGCGCCGCAGGCAGAGCACAAAGACGCCGCCGGTGTCGTTGGCAGCAATGCCGTAAGAGGCCGAGCGAAGGTATTTCCAGAAGGCGCGGGAGAAGCCCGCTGCCTTTGCCCTGCTCAGGATGTCCCATCCCGGCAACTCAAACACGAGCGAGCCTTTTTCACTCATCGGGTTGCCGTGATATTCCGGTTTCATCATCTCGATGATGGCACCGTTCGCGTCGAGCCGAGCTTTCACGATCGACTCTTGCTGGCCGTAGACGAACGGGCAGGTTCCGACGTGCCACCCGCCAGGTTTGAGCACGCGCTTGATCTCGGCCAACGCCGCGTCGATGGAAGGGACGTGCTCTAGAACCTCGTTCGTCGTGACGAGGTCAAACGTCTCGTCACCGAATGAGAGGGCGGTCAGGTCTTCGCTCGGGATCGGATAAAGCCATCGGGTGACGTGCTCGTTGATGGCGTATTCAGAGCCGATGAACTTCGGATAGATCGAGCGGAGAGCAAGCGCGAACTCCGTCAGCGCTTCGGCGCCATAAATCTTCGTCTCGTATTTGTTGATATCCGGCAGGCACTCAGCGATGGCCAACAGTGTCGCGCGGTGACGAGAGATCAGTCCGGCCGCGGCGCCGGACTCGCGCATGTTCTCCGGGTTCCATTCGATCTGTTCGGCCGTGAATGTCCGTCCGGTAAGGGGTTCGATGACGCCGTTCGCTTGTCCGTGCGACCGGACCTCGGCGAGCGCTTCGTCGCGCATGCGGTAGCTATTGGCCGCTGCCCAGGCACGCCACTCGTCCATGCTTTCGAAGTCGATCGAGACAACGTCGGCGGTCTTCGCGAGCATGGCGCCCTCGGTGGTTAGCATCATGTGGGCATCGCACACGCGGCGGTTGTCTGGCAAGCGGTGCGCGTTGCGTCCCGTCTCTTGTTGTCCTGGGAGCGAGCCGCCCTACGCCTTTTCGCCGCCCTCTGAGGCGGCTTTTTCACATCCGGAGCACTTCATGGACACGACCGCAGTTCAGCGGGCGCTGGTCGCGCTCGGCTATTCGCTTGTCGTTGACGGGAAGCCAGGGCCGAAGACGAAGGCGGCCGTCCAGGCGTTCCAACGGGGGCGCGGGCTTCCGCCGGCAGGAGGTCGCACGACCACGCATCATGCCCGCGCGCGGCGAAGGCCCGGCGAACCGTGCCGCTGAATTCGCAGGCGACAAGCACCCTGAGCCCCTCAGACATCGGAGGCCTCCCCGGTGGGGGTGGGGGCGAGGGCGCGCGCAACTTCCTCCTAGCTGGGCTCGTAGCCGCAGGAGCGGGAGGCTTTGTTCCAGGCGCGCTGATACAGCCAAGGCTTCTGCCTGCGCTCGGCTTCGTCATAGGCGGCATCGGCCTCTTTATGTACCGGTGCGCGAGGATTGTTGGAGGCGAAGGCGGAGAGCCAAATCTGCTGTTCCGCGATCCTGACGAATGCCTCGTCGTCCAGAATGGTCCAGTCCCGCTCACCCATGGCGAGCACTCCTCGGGGAGAGGGGCGAACGGTTCGGAAGAATCGGAAATCGGGCGGGACATCCGTGGAACGGATTTCCGAATGATTGAGCGCTCACCTCATATTTAGCCGGCCTGTCACGCCGGAGGTCGCGGGTTCGAGCCCCGTCGCCCGCGCCATTTAAATCAAGGGTTTAACTCGGGAACCCTGCCGCTTGTCGCATCGTCTTGCGCGCGGCCCTTACCCTTCTCTCTTCGATTTATTCTGTCCGAGCGTCGCCCCGTCCGCTGGTCGATAGGTATCGACGTCGCGGATCACGGCGGTGTCGATCGGGCTATGACTCTGTTGAATCCGGCTTCCCGCTTGCCTCCATCGATCGAATGAGGTGCTGGCCTCGATCTTGCGGTTTGTTGTCTCGCTACGCCTGTGCCGGCCAAATCGAAACAAACCAGATCACCCGGGGCACATGATGCAGGATCCACGGAATCATCTTCGTTTCATTTCGCGCTTGGCGCTGGCCCGCAAGAGGCGCCGCCTGACGAAACAGCCCACAGAGAGCAAAACGCCGACTTTGAAGCTCGTCTGGTCGTCCGACCGCCGCCCCTCCGAGCCCAAGAAGTGAGAATCGTCGGCTTGCGCGGAGGAGGGCTCATCGCGTCGGCGAGCGGGCTTGCCGATCTCGAGCGCCGCCGCCCGGTCGTTCCGGGCTCGACCGGGAAGTCATGTTGGAGCACGCTCGAATGGAGCAAGCTCCAAAAATTGGCGATCTCGACCGACGGTGCCGGCCCGATAAGGCCGGCGATCCGACTGGCGCCATCAGGCGACGACCTCGCCGTGGCAAGGTCATGTGAGAAGGCGAGGCGAGCTGGAGCTCAGCCTCTCATCGTCCTTGAAAGGCTGTCGGCACCACGGGCCAGGAGCACGGCGTCCGATCCGCAGGCGACGAAGGAGAAGCCCTCGGCGACGAGGCTCCTTGCGAAGGCGGGATCGAATACGAGGGTGCCGACCGGGATGCCGGCCTCGATCAGTTTCCGCGCGGCTGGGCGGATGACATCCCAGACCGCCGGATCGCTCGGCTTCCCCAGCAGGCCGATATCGGCGGCGATGTCGGCGGGCCCGAAGAAGACGCCGTCGACGCCCTCGACGCGCCCGGTCTCCAGCGCCTGCGCGATCGCCGCCCGTGTCTCGACCTGGACGAGCACGGCCGTTTCTTCCTCGATCCGGCTGAAATAGTCGCTCATGCGCGCGAAGCCATTGGCGCGGGTGCAGCCGCTGACGCCGCGGATGCCGTGCGGCGGGTAGCGCGTTGCTGCGACGGCTCGCGCAGCCTCCTCGGGCGACTGGACCATCGGGAAGAGCAGGCCGGGCGCCCCGATATCGAGCAGTCGCTTGACGAGGACCGGGTCGTTCCAGTCCGGGCGCACGATCGGGGTCACCGGATGAGCGGCGAGAACCTGAAGCTGGGTCAGGACGGAGCTGAGGTCGTTGGGCGAATGCTCGGTATCGATCAGGAGCCAGTCGAAGCCGGCGCCTGCGACGGCCTCGGTCGCGTACCCGCTGGCAAGGCTGAGCCAAAGCCCGATCTGCGGCTGCCCGCTGCGGATCGACGCCAGGAATCTGTTGGAAGGCAGTTTCATCGCTCGGCTTTCATGAAGAAGGTGGAGACCATCCCGCCGGAGCGTTACCCGAGCGGGCCTGAAGCCGGGTCCGATCAGGCTGAACCAACCTGATCGGATCGCGCATGCTCTAGCGAGGCAGTTCACCACGGCGCGATGTCGCAAGGACATCCGCCGCGCGGCCCTCGGTCAGGCCATAATCGACGCGGGCGGCATCGGCCGAGATGTAGCCCAGCGCCAGGTCACGCTCGATGCTGGCTTGCCCCCGCTCTGCAGGCGCGCCGTAGCCGGCACCGCCTGGGAAGGCCATGACGACCTTGCGGCCATGCGGCACGAACTGCTTGCCCTTGCCCTTCATCGCGGTGCCGTCGTCGAGCGCGATCGTCGTCGGCGCGCCGCCGCCGCCGCCGCGCCGGCCGCGGGCCGGATGGTGCACACGATCGAACATCGCCTGGATGTCGAATTCGTAGCCTTCCCAGGCGCCGACTTCCATATGCTGACCGAGGCCGCCGCGATGCTGGCCGGCGCCGCCGGAATCGGGCCGGAGTTCCTTGCGCCAGACGATCACCGGGCCGACCTGCTCGGTCGCCTCGACCGGCATCGTCATCACGCCCGAGGGAAAGGCGGTGGCGTTCATGCCGTCGAGCGCCGGCCGTGCGCCCGAGCCGCCGGAGTTGAAGGTCAGAACCTCGGCCCGCACGGCGTCGGCCGGCCAGGGGCCGTCGCTGCGCGGCCGGAGCGAGACCTGGAAGTTGCAGAGGCTGCCGGCGCCCTCGGCGGGCACCAGGCCGGGCAGCAGCTTGTCGAGAGCGTCGTAGATCGTGTCCGGCACCATGTGGCCGATGATGTGACGCAGCGCCACCGGCGCCGGCCAGACCGCGTTGACGATGGTGTGCTCCGGCGCCGTGATGCGGAACGGCTCCAGCGAGGCCGCATTGTTCGGGATTTCGGGCGCGATCGCGCATTTCAGCGCATAGCAGGTATAGGCCTTCGTATAGACCAGCGGCACGTTGATGCCGTTCTTGTCGACGCCGGAGGTGCCGGCCCAGTCGCAGAGCACGCCGTCCGGCTCGATCGAGATCTTCACCTTGAGGTCGATCGGCCGGCTATAGCCGTCGATCCGCATATGACCTTCCGCTTCACCGCGGGGCAGGGCGGCGATCTTGTCGAGCGTCGCCTGGCGGGAATTCGTGAGGATGAAATCGGAGATGCCGGCGAGGTCGGCAAGCTTGAACTCGACCATCATGTCGACCAGTCGGCGATGGCCGATCTCGTTGCAGGTCGCAAGCGCGTAGATGTCGCCGACGAGCTGGTCGGGCTCGCGGACATTGCCGCGGATGATCGTGACCAGTGTCTCGTTGACCGTGCCGCGGTCGACGAACTTCATGATCGGGATGTGCAATCCCTCTTCGTAGACCGAGTTGGCGTCGGCACCGAAGCCGCGCCCGCCGATGTCGACGATATGCGCCGTGCAGGCGAAGAAGCCGACATGGCGGCCCTTGTGGAAGGAGGGGCTGACGACAGTGATGTCGTGCAGATGGCCGGTGCCCTCCCAGGGATTGTTGGTGATGTAGACGTCGCCCTCGGCGATGTTCTCGCGCCCGATCCGGCGGATGAAATGGGCGACGGCATCGGCCATGGCGTTGACGTGGCCGGGCGTGCCGGTCACTGCCTGCGCCAGCATCTCGCCCTTCTCGTTATAGACGCCGGCCGAAAGATCGCCGGCCTCGCGCACCGAGGTCGAGAAGGAGGTGCGGATCAGCGCTTGCGCCTGCTCCTCGACGACCGAGATCAGGCGGTTCCACATGACCTGATAGGCGACCTTCGAGATCTCAGACATGGGCGGGCTCCTTCCGCGCGGCGACGGCAGCGGCGGGTGCGGCTTCGGTGAGGCGGATGTCGATGCAGCCGTCGTTCAGCGTGACGGCGAAGCGGCTCGAGGGCAGGACGATGGTGGTCTCGTCCTCGGTGACGATGCCGGGGCCTGCGATCCGGCTGCCGGCCGGCAGGGCGTCGCGGCTATGGGCTTGCGCTTCCACCCGGCGGCCGAGCCCGGCATCGAAGACGGAGCGGCTGCCTTCGGCCGGCGCGTCGCGCATCTGAGAGACCGCCGCAACCGGGGTAACCGCTTCCTGCGGCGTATGGGCATTGACCGACCAGACGGTGATCTCGGCGGCGAGGCCCTTCACGGTGCGGCCGAAGAGATTGGCGTATTCGTGCTCGAAGCGCTTGAGGATGACGGCGGGATCGGCGGCGCGGGCTTCCTCCGGCGTCAGCGTGACCGGAATTTCCCAGCCCTGGCCGGCATAGCGCATGTAGATCTTGTACTCGGCCTCGATCGCGCCCGACCAGCCGCAGGAGCGCACCACCCGCGTCGCCTCTTCCTCCATCTCGTCGAAGAGCTTCGTGACGCGGCTCGTGTCGAACTGGGCGAGCCGCATGAACAGGGTGCGGTTAGCCTCGAAGCTGAACGGTGCCCTGAGGAAGCCGATGGCCGAGCCGACACCGGCGCCGGGCGGCACGAGGCAGCGGGCGATGCCGAGCTTCTCACAGAGCCGGCCGGCATGGAGCGGAGCCGCGCCGCCGAAGGCGATCATTGTGTATTCCGACAGGTCCTCGCCGTTCTCGACGGCGTGGACACGGGCGGCATTGGCCATGTTCTCGTCGACGACTTCGGCGACGCCCCAGGCACTTTCCAAGGCGTCCATACCGAGCCTGCCGCCGATCTCGCCCGTCAGCGCTGCGGCCGACTGGTCGGCGAAGAGCGGGATCGTGCCGGCCGCGAAATTGTCCGGGTCGATCTTGCCGAGGATGACGTCGGCATCGGTCACGGCCGGGCGCTTTCCGCCGCGGCCGTAGCAGGCGGGGCCGGGCTCCGAGCCCGCGCTTTCCGGCCCGACGCGGATCTGGTTCATCGAGTCGACATGGGCGAGGCTGCCGCCGCCGGCGCCGATCTCGACCATGTCGATCACGGGAATCGAGATCGGCATGCCCGAGCCCTTCTTGAAGCGATAGGTCCGGGCGACCTCGAAGACGCGGGCGGTTTTCGGGGTGTAGTTCTTGATCAGGCAGATCTTCGCGGTGGTGCCGCCCATGTCGAAGGAGAGCACCTTCTTCAGTCCGTGCCGCGCGGCGATGTCGGCGGCGAAGACCGCGCCGCCCGCCGGGCCGGATTCGACGAGGCGCACGGGGAATTCCGAGGCGCTTTCCAGCGAGATGATGCCGCCGCCCGAATGCATCAGGAAGATCGGGCAGGAGGCGCCCTCGGCCGCGAGCCTTCCCTTCAGCCGGACGAGATAGCTCTTCATCAGCGGCTTGATATAGGCGTTGGCGATCGTCGTGTTGAAGCGCTCGTATTCCCGCATCTGCGGCGAGACTTCCGAGGAGAGCGAGACCATCGCGCCCGGCAGGCGTTCGGCCAGAACCTCCTGGATCAGGCGTTCATGCGCGCCGTTGACATAGGAATGCAGCAGGCCGACCGCGACGCTCTCGTAGCCGGCCTCGCGCAGTTCATCGACCAGGGTTTCGACGGTGGCGCGATCGAGCGGGATCAGGACCTTGCCGCGCGCATCCATGCGCTCCTTGACCGTGTAGCGGCGGTTGCGCGGCAGCAGCGGTTCCGGCAGCGTCAGGTTGAGGTCGTATTGCTCGAAGCGGCTCTCGGTCCGCATCTCGATGACGTCGCGAAAACCCTCGGTCGTGATGAGCGCGGTCTTGGCGCCGCGCCGCTCGATCAGCGCATTGGTCGCCAGCGTCGTGCCATGGATGATCTGCCCGATGGCGGAGGCTGCGATGCCGGCCTTGGCGCAGACCCGGTGCATGCCCTCGATGATCGCATCCTCGGGCGCGGCATAGGTCGTCAGAACCTTGGTCGAGAACCGTTGTCCGCCCTGCTCAAGCACGACATCCGTAAAGGTTCCCCCGATATCGACGCCCAGGCGGGCCCCGAGAATGGACATGGCTTACGCGCCTCCGTTGTTCGAGAGACGGAGGATGGAACGCGGCGTCGATGTCGTCGAATTATTATTTTCAATACTATTCGATAGAGAATGTTTATCGACACAACGCTTCTGCACGCTGCCGCCGGGCTATTGTGTCATCGGCTCGACGATGTTGCCGCGATGCTGTTGCGCGGCCCGCTCCCCCGCCAGCTCGGCCGCTCGCTTGAGCAGGAAGCTGGCCGGCGTGTGGGCATATGATGCCGTGAAAATCAGAGGGCTGGGCTTCCATTCATAGGGGAATTCAACGAGCTCTCCGGCGTCCAGGTACTTTTCCACCAGCGTCCGCGACATCGGTGCGATGCCCAGCCCGTCGAGAGTCATCTGCAGGCTGGCGGCGAGGCTGCTCGACGGCACGATCCGAACCGGCCTCTCCCAGTTGTCGCGGAAATGCGCCGAGAGCTCGACGAAATGGCGCGTATTGCGCGCATGGGTCAGGATCGTATGCGAGGCCATCGTCGCAAGGTCGGAACCGCTGAGCCCAAGCCGAGGCGAGGCGACCCAGAGATAGGGCACGGAACCGAGATCGACATTGCTGATGTTGAAGTTGGAGATCGGGCCGTTCAGCAGGCATAGGTCGAGCGACCGCGAAACCAGCTCCTCGCGCAGGTTGATCGTCAGATCGACCCTGAGTTCGACATCGACATTGGGGAAGACCTGTCGCAGGTCGAGCAGATAGTCGCGCAGCCAGGTCTGGGCGATGAGCTCGGCGACGCCGAGCCTGAGGACGCCGACCTGCTGGTCCGAGCGGATCGATTGCTGCGAGAATTCCTCGGACGCTTGCAGCACCCGCTCGGCCTGCCCCAGCAGCGAATGCCCGATCGGTGTCAGCGCGACCGAGCCGGAGTCGCGGTGGAACAACCGCACGCCGAGGACGGATTCGAGCTGGGAGATGCGCACCGAGATATTCGGCTGCGTCGTATTCAGGCGCTCCGCCGTCGCCCGGAAGCTGCCGAGCTTCGCGACCCAGACGAAGCTTTCGAGCTGCTTCAGCGTCCAGTTCGGCATCGGCTCCCACACCTTCAGACAAGCAATTTTTGGGCCGCTTTGCGGGCCGATAAACAAAATCTATCGCAACAACAGATAAATTCAATTGGATGCTATCGCGATAACGCGATGGACTGACCCTTGGCCGTCAATCGGGCTTCGGCACGGCTCCGGCTCCTAAACGCGCACGGTCTCTCCGCAGCGCGACAAGAACGAGGGGAACCATGAACCGTACAGCTTTGATCGCCTCCGCCGCCCTTGCCCTGAGCATCGGGCTCGCCGCTCCTGCCGCTGCCCAGACCAACTGGACCATGGCCTCGGGCTATCCGGAGAGCAGCTTCTTCACCCAGAACATCCGGCAGATGATCAAGGAGATCGAGGAGAAGAGCGGCGGCAAGCTCAAGATCGACCTGCGCTCCAACGACAGCCTGATCAAACTCGATGCGGTCAAGCGCTCCGTCCAGTCCGGCCAGATCCAGATCGGCGAGATCCGCCTCGGCGTCTATGGCAACGAAGGCGCGATGTACAATCTCGACAACATTCCCGGCGTCGCGAGCAATTACGAGCAGGCGACCAAGCTGACTGAGGCTCAGGCGCCGTTCTTCGACGCCATGTTCAAGAAGGCCGGCATGCGCGCCATCAGCTACGTCGCCTGGCCGGGCCAGGGCTTCTACACGAAGGCGCCGCTGACGGGGCTTGCCGACCTCAAGGGCCAGAAGCTGCGCATCTATTCCAAGCAGACCCAGATCATGGGCGAGAAGCTCGGCATGGAGGCGCTGATCCTGCCCTTCGCCGAGGTGCCGCAGGCCTTCTCGACCGGCATGATCCAGTCGCTCTGGACCAGCGCCCAGACCGGAACCGACGTGCAGATCTGGGATTACGTCAAGCACTTCACCTATACCGGCACGATGCACAACAAGAACGCGATCCTCGTCAATGAGCGCGCCTTCCGCCAGCTCGACCCGGCGACGCAGAAGGTGGTGCTGGAAGCCGGCGAGGCCGCGACGAAGCGTGGCTGGGAGCTTTCCCGGAAGGCGGGCGAGGAGCGTGAGGCCGTGCTCAAGAGCCACGGCGTGACGATCGCCCAGTCGCCGAAGGATGTTCTCGACGCCATCGAGGCCGCGGGCAAGGGCATGGTGGCCGACTGGCTGGCCACGGCCAGCGCCGAGGAAAAGGCCGTCTACGAGACCTACCAGAAGAGCCTCAACTAACCGGCCTTCCGCACGCCGCCCTTTCACATAAACCATGGCCAGCGGAGTGACCGGTGATACGTGGAGTTCTGGAGAAGTTCTATGAGGCATGCGGCTATCTTGCCGCGGCCTTCCTGGTCGGCATCGGGCTGGCCATCGTCACGCAGATCGTCGGTCGCATGCGTGGCGTCACGCTCGACGCCACCGAGGCTGCGGGCCTGTGCCTGGCGGCGTCGACCTTCTTCGGCCTCGCCCATACCTTCCGGCGCGGCGCGCATGTGCGCATCAACCTGATCGTCGACCGGCTCCCCAAGCGCTGGCGACGCGGCGTCGAGCTTTTCAACTGCCTGCTCGGCGCGGTCGTGGTGTCGTTCCTCGCCTGGCATGTCGCGGCGCTGGCGCTGCAATCGCGCGAATTCAACGATGTCAGCCCGGGCCTGCTCGCCATGCCCTTCTGGATTCCGCAGGCCGGCGTCGCGGTGGGCGTGACGGCGCTCGCGATTGCCTTCATCGACGAACTCTTCTGGCTCATCGGCGGCGGCGAGCATCGTTACGAGACGCCCGATGAGGTCGAGCTCGACCGGCCGGTGGCATAGGGGCCAATGATGGATACGATCGTTCTCGCCTCGCTGGTCCTCGCCGGGACCCTGCTCCTGCTGCTCGCCAGCGGGGTCTGGGTGGCGCTCTCGCTCCTGACCGTCGGCATGGTGATGATGGGGCTCTTCACCACCGCGCCGATGGGCTCGTTGATCGCCTCGACGCTCTGGGATTCGAGCTGGGGCTGGGCGCTGACCTCGCTGCCGCTCTTCATCTGGATGGGCGAGATCCTGTTCCGCTCGAAATTGTCGGCCGACATGTTCCAGGGGCTGGCGCCCTGGGTGTCACGGCTGCCGGGCCGGCTGCTCCATGTCAACGTGCTCGGCTGCGGCATCATGGCGGCGGTCGCCGGCTCCTCTGCCGTGACCTGCGCCACGATCGGCCGCATCAGCGTGCCCGAGCTGGAGAAGCGGAACTACCCGCTCAACATGACCATCGGCACGCTCGCCGGCTCCGGCACGCTCGGCCTGCTGATCCCACCCTCGATCATCATGATCGTCTATGGCGTCACGGCGGAGGTCTCGATTGCCCGGCTGTTCATCGCCGGCGTGCTGCCCGGCATCCTGCTGATGGCGCTGTTCATGGGCTATACGGCGATCTGGAGCCTGCTCAACCCTGAGAAGATGCCGCCGGCCGAGCCGGCGGTGCCGTTCCTGGAGAAGGTCTACCGCTCGCGCCGGCTGATCCCCGTGGCGCTGCTGATCGGCTCGGTCGTCGGCTCGATCTATGGCGGTATCGCCACGCCGACCGAGGCCGCGACCATCGGCGTGATCGGGGCGCTGATCCTGGCGGCGGTCGGCGGCGGTCTGACGCGCGCGAGCTTCATGGACGGGCTGATGGCGGCCATGCGGACCTCCTGCATGATCTCCTTCATCATCGCCTGCGCCGCCTGCCTGACCATCGCCGTCGCCTTCGTCGATATTCCCCGCTCGCTGGCGGGCTGGGTCGATGCCATGCATCTGTCGCCCTATGCGCTGCTGGCGATGCTCGCGGTCTTCATGCTGATCCTCGGCTGCTTCCTCGAAGGCATCTCGATCATCGTGCTGACCTCGTCCGTGATGCTGCCGATGGTGCAGGCGGCCGGCATCGACCTGCTCTGGTTCGGCATCTTCGTGGTGATCCTGATCGAGGCGGCGCAGATCACCCCGCCGGTGGGCTTCAACCTCTTCGTGCTGCAGAGCATCACCGGAAAGGACATCCTGACGGTCACGAAGGCGGCGATCCCCTATTTCTTCGTGCTGATGCTGCTGCTGGTGCTGATCACGCTGTTCCCGCAGATCGTCACGGCGCTGCCGAAGATGATGACGGGGTAGGGGCAAGACCTGTCCCGTCCAGCGCCGGCCGGATCGGCCGGCGCTGGACGCTTTCAATCGAATTCCTTGCGGAACTTCTCGCTCACGGTCGTGGCCGAACGGAAACGCCCGATCGCGAACGGCTCCAGCGGCGTCGGCGTCGCCCCGTCGAGGATCATCTCGCTGAGGCATAGGCCCACGCCGGGCCCGATCTGGAAGCCGTGGCCGCAGAAGCCGAAGGCGTGGAAGAGCCCGGGCGTCGTCTCGCTCGGACCGATGACCGGGATCATGTCGGGCAGATAGGCCTCGATGCCGGACCAGACGCGGATGACATGGCACTGCGCCAGTATCGGCGCGACGCGCGCGAGCGCCTTCATCGCCGCCAGCGTCTTCAGAGGGGGCACCGGCGCTCGGTTGGCCTGCGCATCGGCCGCCGTGCGCGGATAGCCGGCGAGGATGATGTTGCCGCGCGGGATCTGGCGGAAGATCACCGAGCCGTCGATGGCCTGCACGGACGGGCCGATCAGGTAGGGAAACGGCTCAGTCACGAATTGCGGCGGGCCGGCGGGGAAGACCGGAGCCGTCTCGCCGAAGCGCTCGGCGATCTCCAGCGCCCAGGCGCCGGCGCTGTTGACGAGCGTGCCGCAGCTCAGTGTGGCTCCATCCGCCAGGGTCAGCGTGAAGCCGTCTCCCGAACGATCGACCGCGGCGACGCGCGTGTTCTCGCGGATATCGACGCCGAGCCGCGCGGCGGCGCGGGCCACGGCGGGCGTGACGAGGCGCGGATTGGCGGTGGCGTCGCGGGCCGAGAAGGTCGCGGCGACGGCCCGCTCGCCGAGCCAGGGCCAGCGCCGCCTGAGATCGGCGGGGCCGACGCGCTCGATGGCGAGGCCGTAGGATTCGGAAACCTTGGCGTAGCCTTCGAGCCTAGCGTGCTCCTCTTCGTCATAGGCGAGATAGAGGTGCCCGGTCTGCTCGAACTCGCAATCCTCGCCGATCAGCGCGTCGAAATCCTCCCAGAGTGCCTGCGACCGCAGCGACAGCGGATACTGGCCGGGAAAGCGCCCCTGAAGGCGCAGATTGCCGAAATTGACGCCGCTCGACTGCGCGCCGACGACGCCTTTCTCGATCAGGGTGACGCGCTGGCCGCGCCGGGCGAGGAAGAAGGCGGTCCAGGCGCCGATCAGCCCGCCGCCGACGATGGCGACATCCGTGGTGCGGCCGCTCATGCGCTGTCCCCGGCTGCCGCGAGTGCGATCGGCTTGACCGGGGCCTGGCCGCGCAACCGCCCGGCGGCGGCGTCGCTCCCGGCCTTTGCCGCGACGATCTCCTGCAAGGCGGGGCCGCAGACGCGGCCCTGGCAACGGCCCATCCCGCAGCGCGTCATCGCCTTGACCCGGTTGACCTCGACCGGGCCGAGCTCCTTCGCCATCGCGGCGCGGACTTCGCCGACCGTCACGTTTTCGCAGCGGCAGAGCGTCACCGCATCCGGCAAGGCGGCGATCTGCGCCTTCGGCCAGGCGAAGGCGCGCGCCAGCCCGCGCTGGAAGCCGCGCAGCCGCTGGACCTGCCGGGCCAGTGCTCTCGTAGCCTCGATGTCCTGGGGTCGGCCGAGATCGGCGAGGATCGCATGTGCAGCGAGCGCGCCGCTGGCCTCGGCGGCATCGGCGCCGCCGATCCGCACACCGTCGCCGGCGAGATAGAGCCCCGGCCGCGCCCGGCCCATGCCGTCGATCCTGGGCAGGAACAGCCTGAAGTCGGCGTCATAGACAAAGGCGGCCCCGGCGAGGTCCGCAAGCTGCGTCTCCGGCTTCAGCCCATAGCCGAGCGCCACCGCGTCGCATGCGAAGCGGCGCTCGCGGCCCCGGGCGTCGCGCAGGACCAGCGCCTCGACATGGGTGCTCCCTTCGACCGCGACGGGCGTCACCCCGTGCAGCATCTCGGTTCCAGCCCGCAGCGAGGCGCCCATATACCAGAGCCCCCGGAACAGCGTGCGCGGCGCCCGCAGCAGCGCAGGCGTTGCCGCCGCTTTGGTGGCGAACGGCGTCGTATCGGCGATCACCGCGATCTCGGCGCCCATGTCGCGATATTGCTTGGCGGCCAGCGCCAATAGCGGCGAGGAGCCGAGAAACGCGACGCGGTTCCCGATCAGGCAGCCTTGATCCTTCAGAACGGCCTGCGCGCCGCCGAGCGTGAACACGCCGGGCAGGGTCCAGCCGGGCAGCGGTGCGATGCGGTCCATCGCCCCCGTGGCGATCAGGAGCTTGTCGAAGGCGAGCGTCTCCGCCCGCCCGTCGCGCAGCAGATGCAGCGTGTTGCCATCGATCGCCCAGACCAACGTGCCGGGGCGATAGTCGATGCGCGGCAGCAGGGCTTGGAAGCGCCGGTGGAGCGAAGCGTATTTCGTCGCCTCCGACCCCATCAACCTGTTCATGTCGAGGGCGAGATTCTCCGCCGGCCGGCGATAGCCCTGGCCGCCGGCCCGAGTGCCTTCGTCGATGAGGACGGGCTTCAGGCCCTCCGCGCAAAGCACTTCGGCTGCGCCGATGCCGGCCGGGCCGGCGCCGACGATGACGATGTCAGCCATGATTGCGGTCCATGGGCTGGCTGTCGATCGGAGGCTGCGGCTCGGTGAACAGCGCCATCCCGTCGGCGACGGGCGTGGTGCAGGCCCTGATCCGGCCGCCTGCCGCACTCCAGACCCAGCAATCCTGGCAGGCACCCATCAGGCAGAAGCCGGCGCGCGGCTCGCCGCCGAATTCGAGGCGGCGGAGCAGGGCGCCGTTTTCCAGGAGCGCAGCGAGAACGCTGTCGCCCGCTGTCGCGCGAATGGGTGCGCCATCGAAGCTGAGTGTCGCCAGTTGCCCGGTACGGACAGCCACGCGGCGGAACTGGGCTTTCGGAGGCTCCATGCGCACTCTCTGGATTTTATCTCTATACGATAACTATTCGTGTAATTTGATAAAGCGCAAAGCGGCTTGTCAAGCGAGCCGCACGCTTGAGCAGCGCGCTCGCAGATCAGACCCGCGAAATGGCGTGCGCGGTGGCGATGACGAGCGAGGAAAAGCGCTGGACCACCTCGGCATGGCTGAAGCGCGAGGTCGACGTGGCGATGTTGACGGCCGCCTCGGGCCGGCCGTGATGGTCGACGATCGGCGCGGCGATCGAGGCGTCGCCGATATAGACCTCCTCGAAGGCCGTGGCGTAGCCCTGAGCCGCGGCCTGGCGCAGCTTCTCGCGCAGCGCGTCGCTCTGCCATGTCGTCGCGGGGGTGTGCGCCTTGAGGTCCGAAGCGTCGATGATCGCCATCGCCTCTTCTTCCGGCAGGCGCGACAGCATCGCAATGCCCGGCGCCGTGCAATAGGCGGGCATCCGCGTGCCGATGATGACGTCGGTGTTCAGCACATGCCGGCTGAGAAAGCGCGAGACGAAGATGATCTCCGTGCCGTCCCGCACCGTCAGGTTGACCGTCTCCTCGGTCTCCTTGCTCAGATGCATCAGATAGGGCATCGCCCGGTCGAGCAGGCGGCTGCTGCGCACGAAATGGTAGCCGAGATCGAGCGTCTTCGCGGTCAGCTCGAAGCGCTTGGTCTGCGCATCCTTGTGGAGATAGCCGAGCCTGGTGAGGGTGTGGGTGAAGCGCTGCGCGGCGCTGACATCCATGCCGGTCTCGGACGCCACCTGCGACAGGTTGAGCGTCTGGTGCTGGCGGCCGAAGGCGGACAGCACCCGGAATGCCTTCTCGACTGAATTGACCATCAGCGCATCGTCCTTGCGCCCCGGCCGGTCGGCTGGCGGTGCCGCGCTCTTGCGGCCGTTTTGTCGCGTCTCGGGCATCGTCATCGGACCTGCTCTCCTCGCTCGATCAATGGCCGTGGCCGGCTGCCTTGACAAGCTGGGCCATTCGCGCAGAATGTTCAATAGAATTTATCGCATTGTGATAAATAGCCATCGGAGGGCGGTATGAAGGATTCAGTTCTGATCGAGGTGCGCGGTGCTGTCGGCATCGTGACCCTCAACCGCCCGCAGGTTCTCAATGCCTGGAACGCGCCGATGCGCGCGCGGCTCGTCGAATGCTTCGACGAGCTGGAGGCGAACGAGGCGGTGCGCGCCATCATCCTCACCGGGGCAGGCGACCGCGCCTTCGGCGCCGGCCAGGACCTCAACGAGACCAAGACCTTCGATCCGGACCGCGCCGAGGCCTGGATGCATGAATGGGAGCGTCTCTATGACCGCATCCGTTCGCTCTCGAAGCCGCTGATCGCGGCGCTGAACGGGGTCGCGGCGGGCTCGGCCTTCCAGGTCGCGCTGCTCTGCGACCTGCGCATCGGCCATGACGGCGTCACCATGGGCCAGCCCGAGATCAATTCCGGCATCGCCTCGGTGACCGGTCCCTGGATCATGAAGGAGATGATCGGCATCGCCCGCACCATCGACCTCACCCTGACGGGCCGGATGATGGATGCCGAGGAAAGCTTCCGCATCGGCCTGATCAACCGGATCGTGCCGAAGGAGAAGGTCATGGAAGCCTCGCTCGCCCTGGCGGAAGAGCTCGCCGCCAAGGCGCCCGTCGCCATGCGGCTCAACAAGGCGCGCTTCCGCGAGGTGACCGAGGCGAGCTTCCGCGAGTGCCTGGCCGCCGGCATCCGCACCCAGCGCGAAGCCTACGCCACCGGCGAGCCGGCGCGGATGATGGAGGCGTTTCTCGCCCAGCGAGCGGCACGCAAAAGCGCCTGAAACTCAGAGCGCCTGACGATCTGATCACCCACGGGGAAATGCGGAAAACCGCTTGAAGGGGAGAAGATGATGACGAGCAGAACCACGAATCCGACGAGGCGTACCCTGCTGCAACTGGCCGGCGGCGTTGCCGCCGGAGCGGTCGCCGCGCCCTATCTCATCGGCACGGCGCGCGCCGCGACGCAGATCACGGTCGCCGACCCCGGCGGTCCGTTCGGTCCCGCCTTCCGCAAGGCCTTTTACGATCCGTTCGAGAAGGCGACCGGCAACAAGGTCGTCAACGTCGCCCGCGAGGCCGAGCCGACCGCGCAGTTCAAGGCGATGGTCGAGACCAAGTCCTATACCTGGGACGTGTGCACGCTGACCTTGTCGGCGCGCGACATCCTGAAGGCGCAAGGCCTGCTCGACCCGATCGGCTTTTCGCATGCCGATGTGCCGAAGCTGATGCCGGAGGCGATCTCGCCCGAATTCATGGGCACGGACGTCTATTCGACGATCTTCGCCTACCGGACCGACAAGGTGAAGAACGCGCCTGCGAGCTGGACCGACTTCTTCAACGTCGAGAAGTTCCCGGGTCGCCGCTCGATGCGCAAGAACCCGATCGACAGCATCGAGCAGGCGCTGCTTGCCGATGGCGTGCCGCTCGACAAGCTTTATCCGCTCGATGTCGAGCGCGCCTTCAAGGTGCTCGACAAGATCAAGCCGCATATCTCGGTGTGGTGGACGGGCGGCGCCCAGTCGACGCAGCTCCTGCAAAGCGGCGAGGTCGACATGACCACGGGTTGGAACGCCCGCCTTCAGGCCGCGATCGATGGCGGTGCGCCGGCCAAGATCATCTGGAACCAGGGGCTCTACTCGATCGAGGGCTGGGGTTTGCCCAAGGGCGGCCCGAAGGCCGAGGTGGCGCGCCAGTTCATCCGCTTCTGCTCCGACCCGAAGCAGCAGGCGGTCTATACCGAGGCGCTGGCCTATGGCCCGACCAATCTGGACGCCTACCAGACGATCTCGCCCGAGCGCGCCAAGCTGCTGCCGACCTCGCCGGAAAACCTGAAGCAGATGGCGATCGCCAATGAGAGCTGGTGGAGCGAGAATCGCGCCAAGGTCACCGAGCGCTTCAATTCCTGGCTCCTGACCTGATGGCGATGGCGACGAGCGCCGGGATGACCGTGACCGAAGCAAAACCGGCGAAGCTCGTGGTCGAAGGGCTGTGCAAGCGCTACGGTGCAACCACGGCCCTCGAGCCAAGCTCGCTCAGCGTCGCCGAAGGCGAGTTCCTGACCTTGCTGGGGCCCTCGGGCTCCGGCAAGACCACCTTGCTGCAGCTCATCTGCGGGCTGGTCGAGGTGAGCGAGGGCAGGGTGGTCATCGACGGCCGCGACCAGTCGGCAACGCCCGTTCACCAGCGCGATATCGGCCTGGTCTTCCAGCATTACGCGCTGTTCCCGCACCTCACCGTGGCGGAGAACATCGCCTTTCCGCTCAAGATGCGCGGTCGTCCGGGCGCGGAGGTCGCCAAGCGCGTCTCCGATGCGCTGGCGATGGTGCATCTCGGCCATCTCGCCGGGCGTTTCCCGCGCGAACTCTCCGGCGGCCAGCAGCAGCGTGTCGCGCTGGCGCGCTGCTTCGTCTACCAGCCCTCGATCATCCTGATGGATGAGCCGCTCGGCGCCCTCGACAAGAAGCTGCGCGAGCACATGCAGATCGAGATCAAGCGGCTGCACCGCGAGAGCGGCTCGACCATCGTCTATGTCACGCATGACCAGGAGGAGGCGCTCGCCATGTCCGACCGCATCTGCCTGATGAATCACGCGAAGATCGAGCAGCTTGGCACGCCGCGCGAGATCTATGAGCGCCCGCGCACCGCCTTCGCCGCCGATTTCATCGGAATCTCCAACATCTTCCGCGGCCGCTGGGACGGCAACGGCTCGCTCGAAACCGCGCATGGCCGCTTCGCCCTGCCGCACGGCGCGCATTGCGAGAGCCGGGATGCGGCGCTGGTGATCCGGCCCGAAAACCTGCGCCTCGGCGCGCAGGACGGCAACGCCGTGAACGGGCGCGTCAGCGAGATCGTCTATGCCGGCTCGGAGACGCGCGTCATCGCGGCGCTCGAGGATGGCAGCCAGCTCGTGCTGCGCCTCGGCCCCGACGATGCAGTGCCGGCCATCGACGAGGCCATCGTCGCCGGCTGGCCGCGCGACAAGGCGGTGCTGGTCGCATGAGCGCCGTAAGCGTCACGAGCGCGCCGGCGCGTGCGGGCAGGCTGCGCCTCAACGCGCTCTGGCTGGCGGTGCCCGGCGTCCTGTTCCTCGCGGTCTTCTTCGTCTGGCCGGTCGCGCAGCTGCTGGGCTTGAGCGTCGTCGATCCGGACAATGGAGCCTTCTCGGCAAGTTCCTATCAGCGGATTGCCGCGACCGACGTCTATCTGCGCGTCCTCGGCATCACCTTCCGCATCGCCGGCTGGACGGCGCTGTGGTCGCTGCTGATCGGCTATCCGCTCGCCTACTGGCTGGCGCGCCTGCCCGACATGTTCCGCGGGCGCATGCTGCTCTTCGTCATGGTGCCGTTCTGGACGAGCTATCTCGTCAAGACCTTCGCCTGGATGCTGATCCTCGGACGCAGCGGCGTGATCAACTCCCTGCTGACCGGCACGCATGCGGTCGACCAGCCGCTCTCGCTGATCAACAACCAGTTCGGCGTCATGGTCGGCATGGTCCATGCCATGGTGCCGCTGGCGGTGATGACGATGCTGCCGGTGATGGCCGGCATCGACCGGCGCCTCGTCCAGGCGGCGCAGACGCTGGGCGCAGCGCCCGCCCGCGCCTTCTGGCTGGTCTATTTCAAGCTCTCGCTGCCCGGCGTCGCGGCGGCGGGGCTGCTCGTCTTCATCTCCTCGCTCGGCTTCTTCATCGTGCCGGCCTTCCTCGGCGGACGGCAGGAGACGATGCTGGCGCAGCTCATCATCACCCAGGTCCAGGAGCTGCTGAACTGGTCCTTCGCGGGAGCCCTGTCGGCGATGATGCTGTTGGCCGCGCTGGTTTCATGCGTCGTCTACGACCGGATCTTCGGGCTCTCGACCATCGCCGGCGGCTCCGGGCAGGTCGGCACCGGCCGTATCCGCGATCTCGGCCTGGCGATCCTCTCCCTCATCGCGGCGGCCGCCGCGCGTCTCGGGGCGGTCACGCGATCCCTGCTCGGCAAGCGCGTCTGCGCGATGCTGCTGCCCGGCTTCTGCTGGCTCGTCATCGCCTTTCTGGTGCTGCCGACGCTACTCGTCATTCCGCTCGCCTTCACCTCCTCGCAATTCCTGGAATTCCCGCCGCCGGGCTACGGGCTGAACTGGTTCCGCACCTATTTCGAATCGCCGCTCTGGATCCAGGCGACGATCCGCTCCTTCGCGGTCGCCTTCGTCACGGCCTTTGCGGCGACGGCGATCGGCGGCTTCGCGGCGCTGGCGCTGGCAAACAGCCGCACCCGCTGGGCCGGGCTGATCTTCGCCTTCTTCCTCGCGCCGATGATCGTACCGCGCATCGTCATTGCGGTCGGGCTGTTCTATCTC
Source organism: Allobosea sp. UNC402CLCol (assembly GCF_000745475.1). Classification (GTDB taxonomy): domain Bacteria; phylum Pseudomonadota; class Alphaproteobacteria; order Rhizobiales; family Beijerinckiaceae; genus Allobosea; species Allobosea spartocytisi. The sequence goes on along the minus strand of NZ_KN050692.1, from coordinate 248,244 downwards.
TTCGCCCGGCTCGGCCTGATCGCGACCGATCTCGGCCTCGTCATCGGCCATACCGTGCTGGCGATCCCCTTCACGCTGGTCACCATCGCCGCCGTGCTGAAGACCTATGACCAGCGGCTCGACCAGGCGGCGGCGACCCTCGGCGCCAACCGGGTGCGGACGCTGACCGGCGTCACCATTCCGCTGGTCAAGGGCGGCCTCGTCGCAGCCTTTCTCTTCGCCTTCATCACCTCCTTCGACGAGCTGACCATTGCGATCTTCGTCTCGGGCGGCCTCAAGACGACGCTGCCGAAGCAGATGTGGGACGACATGATCCTGCAGCTCAACCCGACGCTCGCGGCGGTCTCGGTGGTCGTCTTCATCGTGGTGACGGCGATGCTGCTCGTCGCGGAACGCTTCCGCTCCTCTTCCCGACTCGACTGAACCGACGACGATGACCTCCTTCGACGACGATGGCTTCGTGAGCCTTCTGACGACACGCGCTGCGACTGAACCGGAGCGTGTCTATGCGCGCTTCTGCGGCGAGCCTGTGACCTATGCCGAGATCGAGCGGCGTTCGGCCGCCTTCGCCGCGCATTTGAGAACGCGGGGCATCTTGGCTGGCGACCGGGTCGCCGTGATGATGCGCAATTCGATCGCGACCATCGCGGTGGTTTTCGGTCTTGCGCGGGCCGGCGTTGCCTGGGTGCCGGTCAACGCGCAGCAGCGCGGCGAAGGGCTGCGCTACCTGCTGACCCATTCGCAGCCGCGCCTTGTCGTCGCCGATGCGGAGCTGGCGCCGCAGATCGCCGAGGCGATGGCCTCCGAGGCGGAGTTGCCGCTCCTCACCCATGCGCCGGGCGGAGAGCTCGACGCCATCCTGTCAGGTCGGGAGCTCTTTTCAGAACCGGCTCCGCCGCCAGATGCCGTCTTCGCGATCATGTACACCTCCGGCACGACCGGGCGGCCCAAGGGCGTGATCGTTTCTCATCGCATGCTGCGGCTTGCGGCCGAGAGCGTGGTGCGGCTCTCCGATGCTGGGCCGGGCGACGTCTTCTTCGTCTGGGAGCCGCTCTACCATATCGGCGGCGCGCAGCTTCTGCCCCTGCCGATGATCAGCGGCATCACGCTCGCCATGGTCGAGCGCTTCAGCGCCAGCCGCTTCTGGGATCAGGTCAGGGAGGAAGGCGCGAGCCATATCCATTATCTCGGCGGCATCCTCCAGATCCTGCTGAAGCAGCCGCCATCGCCGCGCGATCGCGAGCACGGCGTACGCATCGCCTGGGGCGGGGGCTGCCCGCCCGATATCTGGCCGCAGTTCCGCGACCGCTTCGGCATCGATATCCGCGAATGCTACGGCATGACGGAAGCCTCCAGCCTCACGACCTGCAACGTCAGCGGCGTGGTCGGCTCGGTGGGACGGCCCATGCCCTGGTTCACGGTGAAGCTCCAGGATACGGATGGCCGGCCGGTTCCCCCTGGAGAGCGCGGCGAGATCGTGATCGAGACCAACGTCCCCGGCGCGATCTTCCCAGGCTATCTCGACAATCCCGAGGCGACCGCGAAGGCCCTGCGCGCGGACGGCTTCCACACCGGCGATCTCGGCTCCTTCGATCCGCAAGGCAATCTCTACTTCCACGGCCGGATGACCGACAGCGTGCGCTGCCGGGGCGAGAACGTCTCGGCCTGGGAGGTCGAGCATGTCGCGGCCGAGCATGAGGCCGTCGAGGATTGCGCGATGATCGGCGTCGCGGCCGATGTCGGCGAGCAGGACATCAAGCTCTTCGTCAAGCCGCGCGACGGCGCCGTCATCGATCCGCAGGCCTTGTCCGGCTGGCTCGGCCAGCGCCTCGCTCCCTACCAGAACCCGCGCTACATCGCCGTCGTCGACGAGTTCGAGCGCACCGCGAGCCAGCGCATCATGAAGCACAAGCTCTCGCCCCGGCTCGACGACTGCTGGGACCGCGGGGCGATGGCGACGGGGCGCTGACATGGCCGGCTGTGACATCCTGGTTTCCGGCACCGGCGGCTTCGCCGCGCGCATCGCCTTCGACATTGCCGCGACGGCGGACGAACCCGTCGCGGTTGTCATCGCCGGGCGCAACCGCGAGCGGCTGAACTGGCTGCGCACGGCCGCGAATGCCCGCGCCGCCCTGTTCGGCAAGAAGGCGCGCTTCACCACCCATGCGGTCGATCTGCTCGCCCCGAACGCCTCGGACGAGATGCTCGCCGTGACCGGCCCGCGCATCGTCGTGCAGGCCGCCTCGATCCAGACCTCGCAGGTCATCGCCCAGAGCGGCAACGCCTGGACGCAGCTTGTCGCCGAAGGCGGCCTGAGCGCCACGGCGGTCTTCCAGGCGCTGCTCTCCTCGCGCGTCGCCGCGGCGATCACGCGCAGCGGCAGGGCGGTCACGCTGGTCAATTGCGGCTTCCCCGACGTGGTCAACGGCATGATCAAGGCGATGGGCCATGATGTCGCCTGCGGCATGGGCAATGTCGCGATCCTGTCCAATGTCTTCGCGGGCTCGGCCGCCACGCCTCCGGGCGCCGAGGTCAAAGTCCTCGCCCACTATCAGAACCTCGCAGCCTGGCGCCGCCGGCCGGAGGAGCGCGGGGGGCGGGCGCCACGGGTCTGGCTCGACGGCGCCGAGATCGCGGATGTCTATGCGCGTTTCGCCGATATCCAGCTCACGCCCGAGCCGGTGATCGAGATCTCGGGAGCGAGCGGCGTGCCCATGCTGCTCGCCATGGCTTCCGGCCGCGAATGGCGCGGCCATGTGCCGGGGCCGAACGGCCTGCCCGGCGGCTACCCGGTCCGGCTGACGACGGACGGAACTCTCGTGCTGGACCTGCCGGTCGGATTGGCAGAGAGCGAGGCGGTCGCCTGGAATGCCTCCTTCGAGGCGCAGAACGGGCTCGTCGTTTCGGCCGAGGGCCGGGCCGGTTTCACCGGCGTCCTGGGTGCCCGGCTCGGCGAACATGTTCCCGCTCTGCGCGAGGGCTTCGCGGTGCGGGAGCTGGAAGCGGTCTGCGAGGAGCTGCTCCGCCTGCGCGATAGGTTGATGGGGCAGCCGCAGGGTTAGAGCCTGCTGCGTTTTCATCGAAACGTGAGTCATCCCGGCCGGGGCGAAGCGGAGAGCCGGGATGACGACGTGGTTCTGCGCAAAGTCAGCAGGCTTTAGCCGGGGCCTCGGGAAAGCGCTGACTCCTCAATCTTTGGCCTGCTGCGCCTCCCGGATCGCACGCCAGATCCGCGCCGGAGTGGCCGGCATGTCCAGATGCGTGACGCCGAGGGGCCGCAGCGCATCGAGGATCGCGTGGATCACGGTCTGCGGCGCGCCGATGCAGCCGGCCTGTCCCGCCCCCTTGGCGCCGAGCGGGTTGGCCTGCGTCGGCAATTCCACCATCGACAATTCGAAAGCCGGCAGGTCCATCGCGCGCGGCATGGCGTAGTCCATGAAGGTCGCGCTGAGGAGCTGGCCGCCATCGGGGTCGTAGCGGGCTTCCTCCATCAGCGCCTGGCCGATGCCCTGCGCCAGCCCGCCATGGACCTGTGCCTCGGTCAGCAAGGGGTTGATCAGCGTGCCGTAATCGTCGACGGCGACATAGCGCAGCAGGGTCACTTCGCCGGTTTGCGGGTCGACCTCGACCTCGGCGGCCTGCGCGCCGTTGGGAAAGGTGAGCGGCGCATTGCAGCGGGCGCCATGGCTGGCGAGGGGTTTGCCGGTCGTCTCCGCGACATGGCGCGCGACGCTGCCGAGATCGACTTCGCCGGCACCCGGAGCGAGAAAGCGGCCATTGTGGAAGCTGACGGTTTCCGCTGCCGCCTGAAGGAGTTCGGCGGCTGCAGGCCTTGCCTTCTCGATCAGCGCATCGGCCGCCAGTGCCAGCGCGCCGCCGCCCATATGCAGCGAGCGGGCGCCGCCATGGCCGCCGCCGCTCGGAACACGCGCCGTATCGCCCTGGATGAGGCGGAAACGCTCCACCGGCAGGCCGAACCGGCTCGCGAGAAGCTGGGCGAAGCTTGTCTCGTGACCCTGGCCGTTCGATTGGGTGCCGACCGTCATGTCGATGCCGCCATCGGCGCGGAACGACAGCCAGGCATCCTCGTTCGGCGCGCCGCGCGAGGTTTCCAGGAAGCAGCCGATGCCGAAGCCGCGCAGCTTGCCGCGTCGGCGTGATTCCGCCCTGCGGCGCCGGAAGCCGGCGCGGTCGGCCGCAGCCAGAACCTGGTCGAGATTGCTGCCGAATCTGCCGCAATCGAGCACGGCGCCGAAGGGCTTGCGATAGGGGAAGCGGCGGATGAAGTTGCGCTTGCGCAAGGTGGCGGAGTCGATCCGCAAGCGGTTGGCCGCCGCCTCCACCAGCCTTTCGATCAGATAGTTCGCTTCCGGCTTGCCGGCGCCGCGATAGGCGTCGATCGGGACGGTGTTGGTGAAGACGCAGCGGACATCCATCGTCATCGCGGGAATGTCGTAGAGCCCGCCCATCGCGGGCGTCGGCGCGGTGGTCGCGCTGCCTGGCCCGAGCGAGGAGACATAGGCGCCGAGATTGGCGGTGGTTTCGACCTGAAGCGCCAGGAACCGGCCCTTGGCGTCGAGGGCGAGCTTGCCGGTCGTCAGATTGTCGCGAGCATGGACGCCACCGGAGAAATCCTCGATGCGCTCGGCGAGCCAGCGTACCGGCCGGCCGAGGCGCTCGGCCGCGACGAGCACCAGCGCATATTCGGGGTAGGTGACGTTCTTCATGCCGAAGCCGCCGCCGACATCGGGGCAGGCGACGTCGATCCGCTCCGGAGGGATGCGCAGCACAGCCGCGAGTTCCCGGCGGATGTCGTGCACCGAGGCGCCGCTGAGCGAGAGCCGGTAGCGGCCGCTCGCCTTGTCGAAGCGCCCGAGGGCCGCCCGTGGTTCGAGCGCCGCTGCCGCGATCCGGTTGTTGACGACCCGGCAGGTCACGACATGGGCGGCCTGCGCAAAGGCAGTGGCGACGGCCGCCTCGTCGCCGAGCCGATAGCGCAGGGCGAGGTTGCCGAGCGCCTGCGGCCAGATTTCGGGAGCGTCGGGGATGCTGGCGGCGGCAAGCTCGGTGACCGAGGGCAGGATGTCGTAATCGACCGCGATCAACTCGCTGGCCTCGCGGGCAAGCTCAGCCGTCTCGGCCACGATGAAGGCGATGGGATCGCCGACATGGCGGACCCGTTCGCCGGCCAGAGGCGATCGGGGCGGCACGATCAGCGGCGCTTCGCCCGCGACCGCCAGCGAGCAGGGCAGGGGCGCGAGATCGGCGATCTCGGCAGCGGTGTAGACGGCGTGGATGCCGGGCAGGCCCCGCGCCGCTTCGGCGTCGATGGAGAGGATCGCCGCATGGGCATGCGGCGAGCGCAGCACCATGGCGTGCAGCGCATCGGGGACTGCCTCGTCGTCGAGATAGAAGCCCTGTCCCGTCAGGAAGCGCTCATCCTCGAAACGGCGCAGCGAGCGCGGATCTGTCGGTGTCAGCGCCGGGCCGAGCGTCTCTGCCCGGTGTCCGGGAATTCTCGCATGCATCAGGCCGTCACTCTTCCGTCGCGTATCGAGGCCCGGTTTCAATTTTCGAGCCAACGACCATGGCTACCATGCAAAAGGGCGCGGCCCCAGAGGAGACCGCGCCCTTCGGCATCTGAAAACCCGTTGGGGTTCGCGATGCGCTCAGCTTCCCGAGCGGCCGGCGAGCTGCGGCACGAACATGTCGCTCCACTTCGTTGGCTTCACCTTGATCGACCCGGCCTTGTGCATGAATTCGGCGAACTGCATCACGCCTTCGGGCGTGGCGGTGAAGCGGGCGTCCTTGTCCTCGATCATCTCCTGGACCTCGGCGGCGTCGATCTTCACCTTCGAGGCCTTGGCGAAGATCTCGGCCGCCAACTTCTTGTCCTTGGCGATCAGGGCGGTGGCGTCGTCCATCGCGTCGATGAAGGCCTGGGTCATCTTCGGATTGGCATCGACGAACTTCTTCGGCGCGAAGGTGACGTCGAGCGTCAGGTTGCCGAGATAGTCGACCGAGTTGAGCACGCGGTTGATGCCCGGGCTCTTCGCCTCGATGTACTGGAAGGGCGGCGAGGTGAAATGCGCCTTGATCTCGGTCTTGCCGCCGATCAGCGCGGCCAGCGCCTCCGGATGCGGCAGGCTCACCGTCATCGGGTCCATCTTGGCGTAGTTCGCGTCGCCGAACTCCTTGGCGGCGATCATCTGCAGCACGACGGCGGCGAGCGAGGTCTTGATGCCGGGCAGGGCGATCTTGTCGCTGCTGGTGAAGTCCTTGAGCGACTTCAGCTCCGGCTTGTTCGACATCAGCCACAGCGAGGTCGAGCTCATGCCGGAGACGCCGACGACCTCGACGCCCGGAATGCCCTTGGCCTTGGCCCAGAGCGTGACGAAGCCCGGCGCGCCGGTGCCGGCGAAGTCGAGCGTCCCGGCCATCATCGCGTCGTTGATGACGTTGCCGCCGTCGAGCATCAGCCAGGTCACCTTGATGTCGCCGAGGCCGGCGGCCTTGGCGCGCTTCTCCAGGAACTGCTGGTCCTGCATCACGAAGAGCGGCAGATAGAGGATGCCGAAGCCCTTGGAAATGCGGACCTCGCTGACCTCGGCGCGGGCCGGGGCGGCGAGCGCGGTGCCGAGTGCGAGGGCTGTGAAGGCGGCGCGCAGGATAGTCTTGAATGCCATGGGTGTTTCCCTCCGAGTGACGGCCGTTCGGCCTTGTGGAACCAGTGCATTTTCGAGCGAAGCGGATGCCGGTTCGCGTGAAGAAAATGCGATAAAGCCAGGAAAATGGAGCATTTCCACGTTTCAGAAGAAGGCGGAAATGCTCCGGGTCGTCAGTGCTGCATGCCCCAGCGCCGGATCGTCTTGCGCTCGATGGTGGCGAAGATGACGTTCTCGACGAAGAGGCCGATGAGGATCACGGTGAACAGGCCGGCGAAGACGTTCGCCGTCTCGAGCTGGTTGCGGTTCTCGAAGATGAACCAGCCGAGGCCGCCGGCGCCAGACGAAACGCCGAAGACCAGTTCGGCCGCGATCAGCGTGCGCCAGGCGAAGGCCCAGCCGACCTTGAGTCCGGTCAGGATCGCCGGGAAGGCGGCCGGGATCAGGATGAGCCGCACCAGCTTCAGGCCGCGCAGCCCGTAATTCTGCCCGACCATGCGCAGCGTGTTCGAGACCGAGCGGAAGCCGGCATGGGTGTTGAGCGCGATCGCCCAGAGCACCGAGTGGACGAGCACGAAGATGATGCTGCCGGTGCCGAGCCCGAACCAGATCAATGCCAGCGGGAGCAGCGCGATGGCGGGCAGGGGGTTGAACATCGATGTCAGCGTCTCGAGCAGGTCGGCGCCGATGCGCGAGCCGATGGCCAGCGTCGTGAGCAGGGCCGCCAGCACGATGCCGATGCCGTAGCCGATCACCAGCGTCTGCAGCGAGACCAGCGTGCGCTGCGGGATGATGCCGCTGACAATGTTCTCGACGAAGGCCTCGACCGTCTGGCCGAAGGTCGGGAACAGCAGGGGATTGCCGAGCCAGCGGCCATAGAGCTCCCAGGCGACGGCGAGCACCGCGAGGATCACCGCCTTGCGGACGAAGCCGAGGCGATAGATGCGCTCGGCCAAACCGATGGTCTTGGCGACGACCGGCGCGTCGCTGGAATGGACGTCGCGGGTGATTTCCGGGCGGAAGCTGACGAGATCGGTCATGTCGGTCACCTCCGGTTCAATGATGCGCGAAGAGCATGTCGTTGATGCGGGTTTCGAGCGCGGCCTGCGTGCCCGTGCCCATCTCCGCGGCCGGCACGCTGTTGAGCTCGGCCTTGACCTCGCCGGGATGCGGCGAGAGCAGCAGGATGCGGGTCCCGATGCGGATGGCTTCCTCGATCGAATGGGTGACGAAGAGCACGGTGAATTTCGTGTCGTCCCAGAGCCGCAGCAATTCGTCCTGCATCTTGCGGCGCGTCAGCGCGTCGAGCGCGGCGAAAGGCTCGTCCATCAGCAGAACGTCGGGCTCCATCGCCATGCCGCGCGCAATGGCGACGCGCTGCTTCATGCCGCCGGAGAGCATATGCGGATAGCTGTCGATGAACTTGGTCAGGCCGACTTTGTCGATATAGGAGCGGGCGCGCTCCCCGGCCTCGGACGGCATCGCCCGGCCGGAGGCGGTCAGCGCGAAGACCACGTTCTCGCGCACCGTCTTCCAGGGCAGGAGCTGGTCGAATTCCTGGAACACCATCATCCGGTCGGGGCCCGGGCCAGAGACCTTGCGGCCCTTCAGGCTGATCTCGCCCTCGACAGGCGTCAGATAGCCGCCGATCGCCTTGAGCAGGGTCGACTTGCCGCAACCTGACGGGCCGAGCAGGACGAAGCGGTCGGACGGGTAGACGTCGAAGGAGACGCGCCGCGTCGCGGTCACCACCACGTCCGGCGTCTTGTATTGCAGCGTCACACCCTCCACCGAGAGCAGCGGAGTCGCGGATGCGGCGTCAAATGGGGCTAACATGCACCGTCCCTTGTTTTCGTTTCCCGAGCGCACTTATGGGCGCTTGCCGACAGTGATAGCCTGCGGGACTGACTCCAGCCTGACTCGATAACCAGAGGCCGATCCGCTTGCGCGTGCTCGTCGTGGAAGACACCGCCGACATCGCCGAAGCCGTGGTGATGCGGCTCGAGAAGATCGGCCACGCCGTCGACTGGGAGCAGGACGGCACCACCGCCGCCGAGCTGCTGGCGGTGCAGGCCTATGACCTCGTCATCCTCGATCTCAGCCTGCCGGGGCAGGACGGCCTCTCCATCCTGCGCCAGATGCGGGCCCGCCGGCTGGCGACGCCCGTGCTGGTCCTGACGGCGCGCTCCGCCGTGGACGAACGCATCGGGGCGCTCGACCTCGGTGCCGACGACTACCTGGTCAAGCCCTTCGACTATGGCGAGCTCGAAGCCCGCGCGCGGGCGCTGTTGCGGCGCAGCGCCGGACAATCCGACAACATGCTGCGCGTCGGGCCGCTGGCCATCGACCGGGCGGGGCGGGTCGCGAGCGTCGGCGACAGACCCCTCAACCTGACCCGCCGCGAATTGACGGTGCTCGAGATCCTCGCCGCGCGCCCGGAGCGGATCGTGCCCAAGGAGGAGCTGATCGAGCAGCTCTTCAACTTCGACCAGGAGGCGAGCCCCAACGCCGTCGAGCAGTTCGTCGCAAGGCTGCGGCGCAAGCTGGCCGACGCCCCGGTGGAGATCCGGACCCTGCGCGGACTGGGTTATCAGCTTGCAGTTGTCTGATCTTCGCCTGTCGCTGCGCTTCCGCATCATCGCCGTGCTGGCGGCGGTGCTGGCGGCCGGTGCGGTCGTGCTGGGTGCTGCCGCCTGGCATTCGTCCTCGCTCGCAGCCCAGCAGGCCTATGACCGTTTGCTGCGCGGCGGCGCGGTGCAGATCGCCGAAAACGTCTATGTCCAGGGCGGGGTCGTCACGGTCGAACCGCCGGTTTCCACGATTGCGACGCTCGCCGACTACGATCTCGTCTTCTACAAGGTGGTCGATCCGCGCGGCATCGTCGTCGCCGGCTACGAGGATCTCATATCGGACGCCGATCCGGTGGAGACCCGCGCTGGCGTCGTTCTCGAAGACGGCACCTATCAGGGCCAGCCGGTACGGATCGCGACACTTGCCCGGCAGATCGACATGCCCGGAACCAACAACTGGTCGACGATCGTCGTGGCCCAGACGACCGACGCCCGGCGCGCGCTGGCCCGCGACCTGACGCTCAAGGCGCTCGGCGTCATCGCCGTGATGAGCGTGCTCGCGCTGTTGGCGGCCGCCTATGCAGTGACGCTGGCGCTGAAGCCGCTGACCCGCATCGAGCGCGAGATCGCGAGCCGGCGCCCCGACGACCTGCGCCCGATCGAAGCGGAGCCGCCGCTTGAAATCCGCAATCTCGTTCAGGCCATCGACGACTTCATGCGGCGCCTCTCAGAGCGGATGGCGATCATGCAGCGCTTCATCGCCGATGCCGCCCATCAGATTCGTACGCCGCTGGCGGCGCTCGACGCGCAAGTCGAAATCCTGATCGGCACCCCCGCATCGCGGCGCAAGGCGGATACCGTCAAGCGCATCCATGAACGGACGGCGGAACTCGGCCGTCTCACCGGGCAGCTCCTCGACCATGCGATGGTGATCCACCGCAAGGATGTCGCGGTTGCGGCCGCCGTCGATCTCAACCAGCTCGCCAAGGGCGTTCTGGCAAAGGCGGTTCCGCTGTCGTTGCCGCGCGAGGTCGACATCGCCTTCGTGCCGGCGGAGCAGGCGCCGATCGTCTCCGGCGACGCCGTCAGCCTGCGCGAGGCGCTGAGCAACCTGATCGACAACGCCTTGCGGCATGGCGCCCGTAGCCGGCTCGTCGTGACGGTGGGCGCCGATGGGGGCGCTGCCTGGATCGAGGTCGCCGATGACGGCGACGGCTTTGCCGCGCCGCTGGCCGAGTTCACGCGTCCCTTCGCCAAGGGGCCGGAGTCGAGCGGCTCGGGGCTCGGCCTCTCCATCGCCGCCGAGGTGGCGCTGGCTCACAAGGGAGAGCTGGTGCTGGCCCGCGACGGCGCCATGACGCGCATCCGCCTGGTTCTCGCGCGTTCCTGACCCTGTCGCGGCGCCGAAGCGTCAGGCGCCGTTCCTGATCAATTCCTTGGCGATGATGGTGCGCTGGATCTGGTTGGTGCCCTCGTAGATCTGCGTGATCTTGGCGTCGCGATAGAGCCGCTCGACCTCGAAGCCGCGGATATAGCCGGAGCCGCCGAAGACCTGCACGGCGTTCGCCGTCTGCGCCACCGCCATGTCGCTGGCGAAGCATTTTGCCATCGAGGAGGCAGATGTCGCAGGCTTCTCATGATCGATCAGCAAGGCGGCGCGCTCGACCAGCGCGCGGGCGGCGGCGATGTCCTTGGCCATATCGGCCAGCATCCACTGCAGGCCCTGATTGTCGAGGATCGGCTTGCCGAACTGGCGCCGGTCGCGGGCATAGGCTAGCGCCGCCTCCAGCCCGGCCTGGGCGATGCCGACCGCCAGCGAGGCGATGCCGACGCGGCCCTTCTCCAGCACGCTCATCATGATGTGGAAGCCGCGCCCCTTCGGGCCGAGCAGAGCCTCGCGCGGCACCACGACGCCATCGAAATTGAGCGCGCCGACCTGGCTGGCGCGCTGGCCCATCTTGTGCTCCTTCGGCCCGCGCGAGACGCCTGGCGCATGCAGATCGACCAGGAAGATGCTCATGCCGCGATGGCCGGCGGCGGGATCGGTCGAGGCCAGCACGAAGCCGAGATCGGCGACCGGCGCGTTGTGGATCCAGAGCTTGCCGCCGTCGATGATATAGCCGTCGGCTGTCTCGCGCGCGGTGGTGCGGACATTGGAGAGGTCCGAGCCGGCCTCGGCCTCGGTCAGGCAATAGGCGACGCGCGTCTTGCCGGCGAGGATATCGGGCAGGCGCTTGAGCTGCTCGGGCGTGCCGTAGCGGGTCAGCAGCGTGCCGATCAACTCGACGAGGCCGCACTGGTCGGCGACAGAGGCATAGCCGCGCGACAATTCCTCCATCACGATGGCATAGGCGTAGGTGTCGAGGCCGGCACCACCATGTGCCTCCGGCACGGTGATGCCGAACAGGCCGAGCGCGCCCATCTGGCGGTAAATCTCGGCGGGAAAGGTCTCGTCGCGGTCGAGATCGTTGGCGGCGGGCCTGACGATTTCCTCGGCGAAGCGCCGGGCGGTCTCACGGATCTGGTCGTAGATTTCGGCGTCGAGCAAGGGGGCGTGCATGGCTTTCCTCCTCAGGCAACGCCGCTGAGGGCGCAGAGATGTGCCATGCGGCGCGCTGCCAATTCCGGCTCGAAGAACAGCCCGGACTGGTCGGCGAGGCGGAAGAGATCGGCGTAATGCAGGATGCCGCGCGCGGATTCGGCGCCGCCGACCATGCGGAAATGGCTCTGGAAGCCGTTCAGCCAGGCGAGGAAGACGACGCCGCATTTGTAGTGCTGCGTCGGCGCCTCGAAGAGCCGGCGCGAGAGCGCGACCGTGGGATCGAGGATCGCGTGGAAGCCGGCGCGGTCGCCCGCTTCCAGCTTCGCGAAGGCAGCCGCTGCGGCCGGTGCGATCGGATCGAAGATGCCGAGCAAACCGTGCGAGAAGCCTTGCACGTCACCGGCGATCAGCTCCGCATAGTTGAAGTCGTCGCCGGTATACATGACCACGCCTTCCGGCAGGCGGCGGCGCATCGCGATCTCCTTGCCGGCGTCGAGCAGCGAGATCTTGATGCCGTCGATCTTGTCGGCGTGCTCGCGGATCAGGGTGAGCACCGTCTCCATCGCCGGCTCGAAATCGCGGTTGCCCCAGTAGCCGGCGAGCGCCGGGTCGAACATCTCGCCGAGCCAGTGCAGGATCACCTTGCCGCGGCACTGCCGGATCAGGCGGCCATAGACGGCGAGATAATCGTCCGGTCCCTTCGCGACGCGACAAAGCGCGCGGCTCGCCATCAGGATGATCTTGCCGCCGTGCTTCTCGACATGGCCGATCTGCTCCTCATAGGCGCGGATGACATCGTCGAGGCTGCGCGCGACCTGCGGATCGAGCTGGTCGGTGCCGGCGCCGCAGGCGAGGTCGGCGCCCGGCGTCGCCTTGGCCTCGGCCAGCGAGCGGGCGATCAGTTCGGCGGCGTTGGGCCAGTCCAGCCCCATGCCGCGCTGGGAGGTGTCCATCGCCTCGGCGATCTTGAAGCCGAGGCCCCAGAGATGGCGGCGGAAGGCGAGCGTCGCATCCCAATCCACGGCCTGGACGCGCCAGGGCTCCTGCTGCTTCAGCGGGGCGGCGACGACATGGGCGGCGGCATAGACGGTGCGGATGCCGTTGGCCTTTGCCGTGCGCGGAAAAGGCGAAGGCGGCGAAAGCCTGTAACGCTCGCTGCTGCCGTCCGAGCGGGGCAGGGTGATCTCGGCCATCGCTTCCTCCAAATCGTTTATTGGAACGTTCCAATTTCAGAAACGTGTTTCGAGCCTTATACAGCCGGCATAAATCCTTTGAAAGAGGATATTGCTTGGCTTCTCATTCACTGATAATGGAACGTTCCAAGAAAAGAACAACGCGATGCACCCCGGGACGAAACGATGCCGCAGCCGCAGGGCAGCAAGGGCCAAGATACCAAGAAGAAGGTGACGATCATCGAGATCGCGGACGCCGCCGGCGTCTCGAAATCGACGGTCTCGCTCGTCCTCACCGGCCGCGGCGCGGTCAAGCCCGAGACGCGCCAGCACGTCCTTGAGACGATGGACCGGCTCGGCTACGTCTATAATCGCGGCGCCGCCAATCTGCGCAATGCGCAGTCCCGCATCGTCGGGCTCGTCCTCAACGATCTCTCCAACCCGTTCTTCGCGGAATTCGCGATCGGCGTGGAGAAGGTCCTGCAGATGGCGGGCTATGTCGCCTTCATGGCCAACACCGCCGAAAGCGTGGTGCGCCAGGAGCAGGTGATGCGGATGATGCGCGAGCACGGCGCCGGCGGTATCATCCTTTGCCCGGCGCTGGATACGCGGCCTGAGCATCTCGACTGGGTCAGGGCTGCCGGTACCGCCCTGCTGGTGGCGATCCGCCGCCTGCCGGATGTGGCTGTGAGCCATGTCGTGCCGGAAAATCTGGCGGGGGCGAGCCGCATCACCCGCCATCTCATCAATCTTGGCCATGAGCGCATCGCCTTTCTCGGCGGCATGCATTCGATGGTGGTGCGGCAGGAGCGGCATGGCGGCTTCCTCGCTGCGATGGAGGCGACCGGGCGCAATGTCGATCCGGCGCTCAACCTCGAAAGCATGCCGACGCGCGATGGCGGCTTCGGCGCGATGAGCGCCGTGCTCTCGCTCGCCGACCGGCCGACAGCGGTGGTCTGCTACAACGACGTCACCGCCATCGGCGCGATGCTGGCGGCGGCGCGCCACGGCCTCGTCGTCGGGCGCGATATCGCCATCGTCGGATTCGACGACACCAGCGAGGCGCGCCATGTCTCGCCGGCTCTGACCACCGTCGCAGTCGATCCCGTGGGCTTGGGCGAGCGCGCCGCCGCGCTGCTGCTGAAGCAGATCAATGACCCCGCCGCGGAGCCCGAAAGCTTCATCGGCCCCGCCAACCTCGTCATTCGCGAATCCTGCGGCGCCTATCAGCGCGCGCTCGCCGCCGCCGGCTGAAACCTCGAAGAGACAAGAAACATGGCTTTTCCCCGCATCCTCTCCGCCGACGAAGCCGCCGCCCTGATCCCGGACGAGGCGATCGTCACCGTCTCGTCCTCCTCCGGCCTCGGCTGCCCGGACGCCGTGCTCGCGGCAATCGGCCGGCGCTTCGACGCCTCAGGCCATCCCCGCAACCTGACGACGCTGCACCCGATCGCGGCCGGCGACATGTGGGGCGTCAAGGGCGTCGACCACATCGCCAAGCCCGGCCTGCTGGCCCGGATCATGGGCGGTTCCTACCCGTCCGGCCCGTCCTCGGCCGAGCCGCCAGCGATCTGGAAGATGGTCACGGGTAACGAGATCCCGGCCTACAACATCCCGAGCGGCATCCTGTTCGACATGCATCGCGAAGCCGCCGCCAAGCGCCCGGGCGTGCTGACCAAGATCGGCATGGACACCTTCGTCGATCCCAAGCACCAGGGCTGCGCCATGAACGCGCGGGCCATGGCCGAGCCGATTGTCAGCCGCGTCGCGTTCGACGGCGAGGACTGGCTCTATTTCCGCAGCATCGTACCGAAGGTCGCGATCATCCGCGCCACCACAGCCGATGAGCGCGGCAATCTCTCCTACGAGCATGAGGGCGGCTATCTCGGCCCGCTCGATCAGGCGCTGGCCGTGCGCAACAATGGCGGCATCGTCATCGCGCAGGTGAAGCGCGTGGTCGAGGCCGGCAGCCTCAACACGCAAGCGGTCTTCGTGCCTGGTATCCTCGTCGACGCCATCGTGGTCGCGCCCGACCAGATGCAGACGACGCAGACGGTCTACGACCCCGCCATCTCCGGCGAGGTGCGCCGGCCGCTATCGAGCTTCGAGACGCCGGCCTTCGACGTCGCCAAAGTGATCGCGCGTCGGGTCGCGCAGGAACTGCGTTACGGCGACGCGGTCAATATCGGCTTCGGCATCTCGGCCAATGTCCCGCGCATCCTGATCGAGGAAGGCCAGCACGGCGCCGTCACCTGGGTGATCGAGCAGGGCGCCGTCGGCGGCGTGCCGCTGCTCGAATTCCAGTTCGGCTGCGCTTCCAATGCCGAGGCCATCGTGCCCTCCCCCTACCAGTTCACCTATTTCCAGGGAGCGGGCTTCGACCTATCGCTGCTCTCCTTCCTGCAGATCGACAGGCAGGGCTGCGTCAACGTCTCCAAGCTTGGCGTGCGTCCGCATGTCACCGCTGGCGCCGGCGGCTTCATCGACATCACCGCCCGGGCCAAGCGCATCGTCTTCTCCGGCTATTTCAGCGCTGCGGCCAAGCTCGCCATCACTGAGGGCAAGCTCGTCATCGAGAAGGAGGGCAAGGTGAAGAAGCTGGTCGAAGCCGTTGAACATATTTCGTTCTCCGGTCCCCGCGCCGTCGCACAGGGTCAGGATGTAACCTATGTCACCGAGCGTTGCGTGATGAAGCTGACGGCGGACGGCATCGTCGTCACCGAGATCGCGCCCGGCGTTGACCTTGAGCGCGATGTCCTCAGCCAGAGCGAGTTCCCGCTGCTCGTGCCCAAGCCACCGAAGCTGATGGATGCGGCCTTGTTCAATGAGGCGCTGATCGGCCTCGAGGTTCCGGCGAGGGCGGCATGAGCGATCCCGTCCGCCTCGACATCGCCCAGGGCATTGCGACGATCACGCTCGCCCGGCCCGAAAAGCTCAACGCGCTCGACGACGTCATGGTCGGCCTGCTCGGCCGCTTTGCTGACACCATTGACGCCGACCGCTCAGTCCGTGCCGTCATCCTGACGGCCGAGGGCAAGGCCTTCTGCGCCGGCGGCGACATCGTCGCCTGGGGCGGGCTATCGCCGCTGGAGATGGGGCAGGGCTGGGTCCGCTCCGGCCATCGCGTCTTCGACAAGCTCGCGCGGATGAAGCCGCCGGTCATCGCCGCGATGAATGGCCACGCGCTCGGCGGCGGGCTCGAGCTCGCCGTCACCGCCGATATCCGCATCTGCGAGGCGCAGGCCAAGATCGGCCTGCCCGAGAGCGGGCTCGGCATGATTCCCGGCTGGTCGGGCACGCAGCGGTTGGTCAGGCGGCTCGGCGGGCAGGTGGCGCGCCGGCTTGCATTGACCGGCGAGATCGTCACTGCCGAGACGGCGCTTTCGCTCGGCATCGTCGATCAGGTTGTGGAGAAGGGCGGGGCGCTCGCGGCCGCGCAGGCCATGGCCGAGCGCGTCTGCCAGCGCGGGCCCGTGGCGAACCTCGTCGTCAAGCAGCTCATCAACGCGGCCGAGGGCGAGGACAGCGCCGCGATCATGGAGACGCTGGCGAGTTCGCTCGTCTCCTACACCGAGGATGTGAAGGAGGGCGTCGCGGCCTTCCAGCAGAAGCGCACGCCGCAATACCGGGGAGAATGAGATGAGCCGTCCCGTCGCCCTGATCACCGGCGCAAGGCGCGGCATCGGCCGCGCCATCGGCGTCGCGCTCGCCAAGGCGGGCCATGACATCGCCTTCACCGATATCGCCGAGGACGAGGCCGCGAGCGAGGCGTTGAAGCTCTTCGAGGCGGCGGGCGCCACGGCTCGGTTCTTCAGGCACGATGTCGCGGCGGTCGCGAGCCATGCCGACCTCGTGGCGAACGTCAGAAAGCTGTGCGGCCGGCTCGATGTTTTCGTCTCGAATGCTGGCATCGGCGCGCCGGTACGCGGCGACATGCTGGAGATCACGCCGCAGAGTTTCGACGTCGTCATGGACGTCAACCTGCGCGGCGCCGCCTTCCTGAGCCAGGAGGTGGCCAAGACCATGCTCGCGGACAGGCCGGAACGCCCGGCCATCGTCTTCATCACCTCGGCCTCGACCGAGCTGGTCTCGATCGACCGGGCGCAGTACTGCGTCTCCAAGCTCGGCCTCTCGATGTGGGCGAAGGCGCTCGCCGTCAGGCTCGCGCCGGAGGGGATTCCGGTCTTCGAGGTCAGGCCGGGCGTGATCCGCACTGACATGACCGCAAAGGTCGCCGCGAAATACGATGCGCGCATCGCCGAGGGGCTGATTCCCGCCGGCCGCTGGGGCGAGGGCGAAGATGTCGCAGCGGTCGTCGCCGCCCTGACGGGTGGACAGTTCGCCTATGCGACTGGAACAGTGATCAACGCCGATGGCGGCTTGCTGATTCCGCGATTGTAGGGATTCTGCTGCGGCCCCGGGCGAGAACCGGCGGCCCGGCCGGCCGGGAGGATTGATGAGGAAGGCATATGAAGGCAGCCCTGCTTTCGCCACCCGGAACGGGCGGCCCGCATGAGCTATGAATTCGATTTCGCCGACGTCTTCGCGGCGTGGCCCGAGCTGCTGCAGGGGTTGCTCAATTCGCTGGTCCTGTCGGCACTGGCGATGGCGATCGGCATGGTGGTTTCGGTCGCCGGCGCGCTCGGCAAGACTTCGGGGCCGAAATGGCTGGTCCGGATCATCGACGAATATATCGAGCTGATCCGCAATACCCCGTTTCTGATCCAGATCTTCATGATCTATTTCGGCCTGCCCTCGATGGGCCTGAAGATGTCCTCGAACACGGCGGCGCTGCTGGCGCTGGTGGTGAATGTTGGCGCCTATGGCATCGAGATCATCCGCGCCGGCATCGAGAGCATCCAGAAGGGCCAGGTCGAGGCGGGCAAGTCGCTGGGCATGCGCCCGCTCCAGATCTTCCGCTACATCATCCTGAAGCCGGCGATCCAGGCGATCTACCCTTCGCTGACGAGCCAGTTCATCCTGCTGATGCTGAACACCAGCGTCTGCTCGGCGATCGCGGCGAGCGAATTGACGGCGGTGGCGGGCGACATCCAGTCGCGCACCTTCCGCAGCTTCGAGGTCTATTTCGTCGCCACCTGCCTGTATCTCGGCCTCTCCGTCTTCTTCTGGACGGTCTTCGCCGGGATCGAACGCGCCTTCCTGCGCAAGCCAACCCGGTGAGGTGACGACATGCGCACACTCGGATCAGGCGACATCATCTACATCATCATGGCGGTGCGCTGGACGCTGCTGCTCTCGCTCGTCGCCTTCCTCGGCGGCGCGCTGGGCGGGGCGCTGGTCGCGCTCGCCCGCAGCGGCGAATACAAATGGCTGCGCTTCGCCTCGGCTGGCTACATCAAGCTCTTCCAGGGCACGCCGCTGCTGATGCAGCTCTTCCTCGCCTTCTTCGTGCCGGGGCTGTTCGGCTGGTCGGTCGACCCCTGGACGGCGGCGGCGCTCGGCCTGTCGCTGCATGCCAGCGCCTTCCTCGGCGAGATCTGGCGCGGCGCCATCGAGGTCGTGCCGCGCGGACAATGGGAAGCGGCGACCTCGCTCGGCCTGCGCTACTGGCCGAAGATGATGCTCGTCATCGCGCCGCAGGCCGTCCGCATCGCGATTCCCCCGACGATCGGCTTCCTGGTGCAGCTCATCAAGGGCACCTCGCTCGCCTCGATCATCGGCTTCGTCGAGCTGACACGCGCGGCGCAGATCATCAACAACGCGACCTTCCGGCCGTTCACGGTCTTCGCGCTCGTCGCGCTGCTCTATTACGTCATCTGCAGGCCGCTCTCGGCCTACAGCAAAAGGATGGAGCAAAAGCTCCTCGTCGCCGCCCGCTGAAGGCGGCGATGCAATTCAGCCTGTCCCAGAGGAGAACGTCCCCATGTCCCTGTTTAAATCGATTTGCCGCCGCGGCCTCGGCACGCTGGTCTTCGCCGGCCTTGCCGCCGCCGCGCTCAACGTCGCCCCGGCGCAGGCCGCTACCCCTGACGAGATCAAGGCCCGCGGCAAGCTGATGGTCGGCGTGCTGACCGACTACCCGCCCTTCGGCGGCACCGACGCCCAGCAGCAGCCGGCCGGCTACGACGCCGATGTCGCGGCGCTGATGGCCAAGGCGCTCGGCGTCAAGCTCGAGCTCGTCCCGGTCACCGGTCCCAACCGCATCCCTTATCTGCTGACCAACAAGGTCGATCTGTTGATCGCCACCTTCGGCATCACCCCCGAGCGCCAGAAGCAGGTGCTGTTCTCCAACCCCTACAGCACGCTGACGATCTATGTGCTGGCCCCCAAGAGCCTGAACGTCAAGACGCCGGAAGACCTGAAGAACGTCACGATCAGCGTCGCGCGCGCCTCGACGCAGGACATCGCGATCAGCAATGTCGCCCCTCCCGGTACCCCGCTGAAGCGCTATGACGACGACGCGACCGCGCTTCAGGCCCTGATCTCCGGGCAGGTCCAGGGCATGGGCGCCAGCAACACCATCCTCGCCCAGCTCAACAAGGATTATCCGCAGCTCGGCATCGAACCCAAGATCACGCTCAAGGAACAGGCCAACGGCATGGCCTTCCGCAAGGCCGATACCGCCCTGGCCGAGTTCTCGAACAAGTTCATCGCCGAGATCGAGGGCAACGGCGAACTGTCCAAGATCAACCAGAAATGGTTCGGCATGCCACTGCCGAAGCTGCCGCCGATGCCGCAGTTCGAAGGCACCAAGTGGTGATCGCTCACGGGGCCTGACGGCTTCTGAAACCGGATGCGCCCGGTCCTGTGCCGGGCGCATCTCCAATCGAACCAGAACGGCTTTTGCAGATGTCCGCGACCGCTCCCTCCGCCGGCGACCATGAGATCGGCGACGTGATCATCGAGATGCGTCATGTCGACAAATTCTATGGCGACTTCCATGTGCTGCGCGATATCGACCTCACCGTCTCGCGCGGCGAGCGCATCGTCATCTGCGGGCCCTCCGGCTCCGGCAAGTCGACCCTGATCCGCTGCCTGAACCAGCTCGAAGAGCATCAGAAGGGCGATATCGTCATCGACGGCACGACGGTCCATGCCGGGCTGAAGGGCATCGAGGACATCCGCCGCGAGATCGGCATGGTCTTCCAGAGCTTCAACCTGTTCCCGCATCTGACCGCGCTGGAGAACTGCACGCTGGCGCCGATGAAGGTGCGCGGCATTGCGAAGGCTGAGGCCGAGGCGAACGCCCGCAGGATTCTGGAGCGCGTCCATATCCCGGAGCAGGCCAACAAATATCCGGTCCAGCTCTCCGGCGGCCAGCAGCAGCGCGTCGCCATCGCCCGCTCGCTCTGCATGAACCCCAAGATCATGCTGTTCGACGAACCGACTTCGGCGCTCGACCCCGAAATGGTCAGCGAGGTGCTCGACGTCATGGTCGAGCTCGCCGAGAGCGGCATGACCATGCTCTGCGTCACCCATGAGATGGGCTTTGCCCGCAAGGTCGCCGACCGGGTGATCTTCATGGACGCTGGCGAGATCGTCGAGGTCGCGCCGCCCGAATCGTTCTTCTCGGCGCCGCAAAACGAGCGCACCCGCAAATTCCTCGGCCAGATCCTGAAGCACGGCGAGAGCCACTGAGCGGCGAACCGCGCCCGAAGAACAAGGCGCTGCGATATCGGGCTGGACACGGCATGCGGCCCGCTATTGTAGAGTGCGCCGCCGTCCCATGGCGGCGCAGCAGGGAATGGAATGCGACATGTCTGCCAAAGCCGACTGGGATGCCAATCAGTATCTGCGCTTCGAGGACGAGCGGACGCGCCCGCCGCTCGATCTGATCCAGCGCGTCGGGCTTCGGGCGCCGACGCGGTGCATCGATCTCGGCTGCGGCCCCGGCAACAGCACGGAGCTCGTCGCGGCCCGCTTTCCCGATGCCGAGGTGACGGGGCTCGATTCCTCGCCCGACATGATCGAAAAGGCGCGCAAGCGCTTGCCGCAGCTCTCCTTCGTGCTGGCGAATCTCGACGATTGGTCGGCCGGCCCTGACTACGATTTGATCTTCGCCAATGCGGTGCTGCAATGGCTGCCGGACCATGCGAGCCTGTTTCCCCGGCTCGCGGGTGCGCTGAAGCCCGGCGGCCAGCTCGCCGTGCAGATGCCGAACAATCTCGCCGAGCCCTCTCACGTCGCCATGGCCGAGACCGCGGCGGAAGGGCCCTGGGCGGGGCGTCTCGTCGAGGCCGCCGCAGCGCGGGCGCCGATGGGCAGTTTCTCTGATTATCGCCGCTGGCTCGCGGCGGTCGGCTGCACCGTCGATCTCTGGCAGACCACCTATGTCCACGCGCTGGCTGGCCATGACGCGATCGTCGAATGGTTCAAGAGCACCGCTCTGAAGCCCTATCTCGACCCGCTGCCTGCGGATGAGCGCGAGGGCTTCCTTGCACGCTACAAGGAGCGGATCGCGCCTGCCTATCCGGTTGAGCCGGACGGCAAGGTGCTGCTGCGCTTCCCCCGCCTGTTCATCCTCGCGACCAGGGCCGGGGCCTGACCGACAGGCTGGCCCGGGCCATTGCCGCGCCGACTCACCAGGGTCGGCGCGGCCCGGTGTCGATATGGATCAGCCCGTTCCAGTAGACTTGGTTGCCGCCGACCTCCGGCAGTGACCGCGCCCATTCCAGCACGACGCGCGGCTTCACGCCGGGCACGCGGAAATCCATCGCCTCGCAGCGCTTGTGATAGGAGCCGCGCCGCGCCCGCCAGGGCGGCCGCCAGGTCGAGGTCACCTTCACCGCGCCATACCTGTCGACGATCTTGCCGAGAATCAGCTTCAGCCGCTGCGGCAGGCAGGCGGTCGACGTGCCTGGATCGGTGGAGATGCCGGGCCGGTCGGCCTTCTCGTTCGGGTCGAATGCCGGCTCCGCGCCGGCCTTCTGCCCGGGGGTGAGCTTCGGCCATTCCGGCCCCTCATCCTCGTCCGGCCCGTCGGCCATGGGCGCGGTGCCCTCTGCGGGCGGTGTTTCCGATGCGGGCGTTCCGCCGGCTGCGGGCGTTTCCGTCGATGGCGCGGCCGGCGGCGTCTCTGCGACGGCGGGGCTTGCCGGCGTCTCCTGCGCCGGGCGCGGCGCGGGTGGCACGACGATCGGCGGCAGTTTCGGCGTGCCTGCCAGATCGAGATCGAAGGGACGTTGCGGCGGCTGGGGCGCGAGCACGCTTTGACCGTCCTGGGCGCGCGCTTCGGCGGCAAGGAGCAGGGCTACGACGAGCGCCAGGCTCGCCGGCAGGCAGGCGAGCGGCTTCACGCCGGCCGGGCTCCGCGCGGTGTTGCGCCGCAGGATGGCCGGGAGGGGGAGCGCATGGAGGGCCTTTCAAAAAAGCGTCCGCCCGCGGGCGATTCGGGCAGGGTGAACGAATTGCTGTGGGTTCCCAACGCGAAAAATACGCGCTTCCGGCCGAATTTTGCCTCATGGCCGTGGGAGGGAGAGCGGAGGCGGTGCGATTTTGCCGCATCCTGCGTCGCATACAACCCGCCCACGCGATTGTGCGGCGCGGCGGAGTCTTGCTTCATTCTAATCGAGGGTCTAAGCGAACGGGGCGGTGAGCCGTTGTGCGGCCGCGCGAAGCGAGTTCGACGATGCAAGCTCTTCCGGTGCATTCCCTTCTGACCGACTACCTGCCGCTGGTGCTGTTCATCGGCGTCTCGGCGGTGATCGGCCTGGCGCTGCTGATCGCCCCCTTCGCGATCGCCTATTCGAAGCCTGACGCCGAAAAGCTCTCGGCTTACGAATGCGGCTTCAACGCTTTCGACGATGCGCGCATGAAGTTCGACGTGCGGTTCTACCTGGTCGCGATTCTCTTCATCATCTTCGATCTCGAGGTCGCGTTCCTGTTCCCCTGGGCCGTCGCCTTCGGCGGGCTCGGCTGGTATGGTTTCTGGTCGATGATGGTCTTTCTCGGCGTGCTCACCGTGGGTTTCATCTACGAGTGGCGCAAGGGCGCGCTGGAGTGGGACTGACCTGATCGTGAGGCGGTTTTCCGTTTTCTGTCAGGCAGACTAGACGTTCACGAGGATTAGGACATGGCAGTCACAGCGATCGATCGTGGTGATCCGCTCGTCGCGCAGGCGCCGAGGGGTTTGCTCGGTCCGGACGGCAAGCCCGTCGGGGCGCGTGATCCCTTCTTCGTCGAGATCAACAACGAGCTGGCCGACAAGGGCTTCCTCGTCACCGCGACGGACGATCTGATCAACTGGGCCCGCACCGGCTCGCTGATGTGGATGACCTTCGGCCTGGCCTGCTGCGCCGTCGAGATGATGCAGCTCTCGATGCCGCGCTACGATGTCGAGCGCTTCGGCTTCGCGCCGCGCGCCTCACCGCGCCAGTCCGACGTGATGATCGTGGCGGGCACGCTGACCAACAAGATGGCTCCGGCCCTGCGCAAGGTCTACGACCAGATGCCGGAACCGCGCTACGTCATCTCGATGGGCTCCTGCGCCAATGGCGGCGGCTACTACCACTACAGCTATTCGGTGGTCCGCGGCTGCGATCGCATCGTCCCGATCGACATCTACGTTCCGGGCTGCCCGCCGACGGCCGAGGCGCTGCTCTACGGCGTGCTGCTGCTGCAGAAGAAGATCCGGCGCACCGGCACGATCGAGCGCTGAGCGTTCTTTGTGTCGATGCTGCAGGCGATGAAGGTGAGACGATGAGCGAAGCGCTCGAAAAGCTCGGTGAAGAGATCATGGCTGCGCTGCCCGGCGCGGTCACGGAAGCGGTCGTCGCTTTCGGGGAGCTGACGATCCATGCCGAAGCGGCTTCGATCGTCGAGGTTCTGCGCACGCTCTACAGCGACCCGCGCTTCCGTTTCGTGAACTTCACCGACATCGCCGGGGCCGACTATCCCGGCCGCGAGAAGCGCTTCGACGTCGTCTATCACCTGCTCGCGCCGCACCATAACCGGCGCATCCGCGTCAAGGTCCAGACTGACGAGGCGACGCCGGTTCCCTCCGTCGTCGACGTCTTCCCGGCGGCCAACTGGTTCGAGCGCGAGGCCTACGATTTCTACGGCATCCTGTTCACCGGCCATCCGGATTTGCGCCGCATCCTCACCGATTACGGCTTCGAGGGCTATCCGCTGCGCAAGGACTTCCCGCTGACCGGCTTCGTCGAGGTTCGCTATGACGACGAGCAGAAGCGCGTCGTGTACGAGCCGGTGAAGCTCAACCAGGAATTCCGCAACTTCGATTTCCTCTCGCCCTGGGAAGGCACGGATTACGTGCTGCCGGGCGACGAGAAGGCGAAGGGGGCGTGATGGCGTCAGGCCACCAAACCCTGTCCGGCGGCTGTCTCTGCGGCGCGGTGCGCTTCACCGCGACGCCCGAGAAGCAGGAGATGGATGTCTGCCATTGCGGCATGTGCCGGAAATGGAGCGGCGGCGTCTTCATGGCGGTGCCGTGCTCCGGCGTGTCCGTGGCGGATGAGCAGGCGCTCGAGGTCTATCCGTCGTCCGACTGGGGTGAGCGGGTCTTCTGCAAGACCTGCGGGTCGAGCCTGTTCTGGCGCCTGCGCGAAGGTGCGGACGGCCATGTCGCGGTGGCCTTCCAGGCCTTCGACGACCAATCGTCCTTCGACTTCGTCGCGGAGATCTTCATTGATGACAAGCCGGCGCTCTATGCGTTTGCCGGCGAGCGGCCACGACTGACCGGGGACGAGTTCCTGGCCCGCGTCGCGGCAAAGCAGGGCGGCACGGCATGACCGAGCACAACATCCGCAATTTCTCGATCAATTTCGGCCCGCAGCATCCGGCTGCGCACGGCGTGCTGCGCCTGGTGCTGGAGCTCGACGGCGAGGTGGTCGAGCGCGTCGATCCGCATATCGGCCTGCTGCATCGCGGCACCGAGAAGCTGATCGAGGCCAAGACCTATCTCCAGGCCGTGCCTTATTTCGACCGGCTCGACTATGTCGCGCCGATGAATCAGGAGCATGCCTTCGCGCTCGCGGTCGAGCGCCTGCTCGGCATCACGGTGCCGCGCCGTGGCCAGCTCATCCGCGTGCTCTATTCCGAGATCGGCCGCATCCTCTCGCACATCCTCAACGTGACCACGCAGGCGATGGATGTCGGCGCGCTCACGCCCCCGCTCTGGGGCTTCGAGGAGCGCGAGAAGCTGATGGTCTTCTATGAGCGTGCCTGCGGCGCGCGCATGCATGCGGCCTATGTCCGCCCCGGCGGCGTCCATCAGGACCTGCCGGTTTCGCTGATCCACGACATCGCCGAATGGTGCGATCCCTTCCTCAAGGTCTGCGACGACCTTGAGGGCTTGCTCTCCGACAACCGCATCTTCAAGCAGCGCAACGTCGATATCGGCGTCGTCGATCTCGAGACCTGCTGGAAATGGGGCTTTTCGGGCGTGATGGTGCGCGGCTCCGGCGCGCCCTGGGATCTGCGCAAGTCGCAGCCCTACGAATGCTACGAGGAGATGGAATTCGACATCCCCGTCGGCAAGAACGGCGACTGCTTCGACCGCTATCACATCCGCATGGAAGAGATGCGCCAGTCGGTGCGCATCATGAAGCAGTGCTGCGAGAAGCTGCTGGCGCCAGATGGCGGCGGCCCGGTCTCCTCGCTCGACGGCAAGGTCGTGCCGCCCAAGCGTGGCGAGATGAAGCGCTCGATGGAAGCGCTGATCCACCATTTCAAGCTCTATACCGAGGGCTACAAGGTGCCGGCCGGCGAGGTCTATGCCGCGGTCGAGGCCCCGAAGGGCGAGTTCGGCGTCTATCTGGTCTCCGACGGCACCAACAAGCCCTATCGCTGCAAGATCAAGGCCCCGGGCTTCGCCCATCTCCAGGCCATGGATTTCATGTGCCGCAAGCACATGCTCGCCGACGTCTCCGCGATCCTCGGCTCGCTGGACATCGTGTTCGGGGAGGTCGATCGGTGAGATTGGCCGCTGCCTTGATGGGTCTGGTTGGGTGCGCGATCGCCGCGAGTGGCGCGTCGGCGCAGGGCCGTCCGACCTATCAGCAGCTTGAGAAGGCCGGATTTCGCTATGTTGCCAAGGATCAGCCCGGCTATGTGAGCTGGTGCTCCTGGATTTATGTCCGCCGTTGTACGGATCCGGTCTTCAGCTGCAGCTGCGGCGGCCAGGATCCGAATTATGGGCGTTGTGTGCCGGCTCTGCCGCGTGCCGCCGCCCAATATCGAAGCTATTGCCAGGGTTGAGAAAGCCGAATGTCCGTCCGTCGTCTCGCACCTGATCCTATCCAACCGGCCTCCTTCGCCTTCACTGCGGCGAACGAGAACTGGATCGACCAGCAGATCGCCAAGTACCCCGAAGGCCGCCAGGCTTCCGCCGTCATTCCGCTGCTGTGGAAGGCGCAGGAGCAGGAGGGCTGGGTCTCGCGCGCCGTGATCGAGACCGTCGCCAAGCGCTTGGGCATGGCGCCGATGCGCGTGCTGGAGGTCGCGACCTTCTACACGATGTTCAACCTGCAGCCGGTCGGCGAGTTCTTCGTCCAGCTCTGCGGCACGACGCCCTGCGCGCTTCGTGGTGCGGAAGCGCTGAAGAAGGTCTGCGAGGACGTCATCGGCCCGCAATCGACCGTGACCGCCGACGGCAAGCTCTCCTGGCTCGAAGTCGAGTGCCTTGGCGCCTGCTGCAACGCCCCGATGGCGCAGATCAATGTCGATTACTACGAGGACCTGACGCCGGCGAATTTCCGCCAGCTTCTCGACGATCTCCGCAACGGCCGCGCCACCAAGCCCGGCCCGCAGAACGGCCGCACCGGCTCCGAGCCGGAAGGTGGTCCGCAGACCCTGACCGACAAGGCCCTCTATGACGGCTCGATGATCGGCGCCGGCGACTGGCAGAAGCGCATCGCCGAGCAGCGCAAGGCTGCCGCCGAAGCCGCAGCCGCCAAGGCTGCCGCCGAGGCAGAAGCCAAGAAGGCCGCCGAAGCCGAGGCCAAAAAGGCCGAGGCGACCCCGGCCGCCGTTGCCGAGAAGCCCGCCACAGAGACGGCCGCCGCCGCCCGCCCGCAGCCTTCGGCGCCGGCCCAGCCCTCCAGCGCTGCGAACGACACGCCGGCTGCCAAGGGCAAGGTCGAGAAGAAGGATGTCGCCGAGGCTGCCAAGCCCGCGGGAGCGGACAAAGCCGCCGCGACCGACGAGAGCAAGCCCGAACTGCTGACCGCCGCGCGCGACGGCAAGGGCGACGATCTCGAACTGATCTGGGGCGTCGGGCCGAAGCTTGGCAAGATGCTCAACGAGATGGGCATCTGGCATTACGACCAGATCGCCAAATGGACACCGGCGGAGCTCGCCTGGGTCGATGCGCGGCTGACCGGCTTCAAGGGCCGGGCGCTGCGTGACGACTGGATTGCTCAGTCGAAGAAGCTCGCGACGGGCTGGCGCCCGGAGTCGAAGCTTGGCGACAAGCCGGCAGAGTGAGGCACTAGGACATGCTCGCAGATCGCGACCGCATCTTCACCAATCTCTACGGCCTGCATGACCGCTCCCTGAAGGGCGCGATCCAACGCGGCGGCTGGGATGGTACCAAGTTCATCCTGGAGCAGGGCCGGGACTGGATCATCGACGAGATGAAGAAGTCCGGCCTGCGCGGTCGTGGTGGCGCCGGCTTCCCGACCGGGCTGAAATGGTCATTCATGCCCAAGGTCAGCGACGGGCGCCCGCACTACCTCGTCGTCAATGCCGACGAGTCGGAGCCGGGCACGTGCAAGGATCGCGAGATCATGCGCAACGACCCGCATACGCTGGTCGAGGGCTGCCTGATCGCCTCCTTCGCGATGGGCGCGCATGCGGCCTATATCTATATTCGCGGCGAATATATTCGCGAGCGCGAGGCGCTGCAGCGCGCCGTCGATGAGGCCTATGAGGCCAAGCTCATCGGCAAGGACAATGTCCACGGCTATCCCTTTGATCTCTATGTGCATCATGGCGCCGGCGCCTATATCTGCGGCGAAGAGACGGCGCTGCTGGAGAGCCTCGAAGGCAAGAAGGGCATGCCGCGGCTGAAGCCGCCTTTCCCCGCCAATATGGGCCTCTATGGCTGCCCGACCACGGTGAACAACGTCGAGTCGATCGCGGTCGCCCCGACCATCCTGCGCCGCGGCGCCGCCTGGTTCTCCTCGATCGGCACGCCGAACAATGTCGGCACCAAGCTGTTCTGCGTCTCCGGCCATGTGAACAAGCCCTGCAACGTCGAGGAGGCGATGGGCATCCCCTTCCGCGAGCTGATCGACAAGCATTGCGGCGGCATCCGCGGCGGCTGGGACAACCTGAAGGCGGTTATCCCCGGCGGCTCCTCGGTGCGCATGGTTCCGGCCGAGCAGATCATCGACACGCCGATGGATTTCGACTCGCTGTCGAAGCTGCGCTCGGGCCTCGGCACGGCGGCGGTGATCGTGATGGACAAGTCGACCGACATCGTCCGCGCCATCGCCCGCATCAGCCATTTCTACAAGCATGAGAGCTGCGGCCAGTGCACGCCCTGCCGCGAGGGCACGGGCTGGATGTGGCGCGTCATGGAGCGCATGGCCGAGGGCCGCGCCCAGAAGCGCGAGATCGACATGCTGCTCGACGTCACCAAGCAGATCGAGGGCCACACGATCTGCGCGCTCGGTGACGCAGCCGCCTGGCCGATCCAGGGCCTGATCGCGCATTTCCGTCACGAGATCGAGCAGCGCATCGACGACTATGCCGCCAACCCGCACAGCGAGCCTGTGCGCCTGATGGCGGCGGAGTGAGACCATGACCAAACTCGTCATCGACGGCATCGAGGTTGACGTCCCGGCCGATTACACGGTTCTCCAGGCCTGCGAGGCGGCTGGCGCCGAGGTGCCGCGCTTCTGCTTCCACGAGCGGCTGTCCATCGCCGGCAATTGCCGCATGTGCCTCGTCGAGGTGAAGGGGGGCCCGCCGAAGCCGCAGGCCTCTTGCGCCATCGGCGTGCGCGATTTGCGCCCTGGCCCGAACGGCGAGCCGCCGGTCGTCTCGACCAAGTCGCCGATGGTCAAGAAGGCGCGCGAGGGGGTGATGGAGTTCCTCCTCATCAACCACCCGCTGGACTGCCCGATCTGCGATCAGGGCGGCGAATGCGACCTGCAGGACCAGGCCATGGCCTTCGGCGCGGAAACCTCCCGCTTCGCCGAGAACAAGCGCGCGGTCGAGGACAAGTATATCGGCCCGCTGGTCAAGACGACGATGACGCGCTGCATCCAGTGCACGCGCTGCGTCCGCTTCACCACCGAGGTTGCCGGCGCCTCCGATCTCGGCGCCATCGGCCGCGGCGAGGACATGGAGATCACGACCTATCTCGAGCACGCGATGAGCTCTGAATTGCAGAGCAATATCGTCGATCTCTGCCCGGTCGGCGCGCTGACCTCGAAGCCCTACCAGAACAAGGCCCGCCCGTGGGAGCTCTCCAAGACCGAGAGCATCGACGTGATGGACGCCGTCGGCTCCGCCATCCGCGTCGACTCGCGCGGCAAGGAAGTGATGCGCATCCTGCCCCGCCTCAACGAGGCGGTGAACGAGGAGTGGATCTCCGACAAGACCCGCCATATCGCCGACGGTCTCAAGACCCAGCGCCTCGACCGGCCCTATATCCGCGAGAACGGGCGCTTGCGCCCCGCGAGCTGGACGGAGGCCTTCGCTGCCGTCGCCAACAAGGTGAAGGCCGCGAGCCCAGAGAAGATTGGCGCCATCGCGGGCGATCTCGCGGCCGTGGAGGAGATGTTCGCGCTGAAGGCGCTGATCGCCTCGCTCGGATCGGCCAATCTCGACGCCCGCCAGGACGGCACCAGGCTGCATCCGAAGTTCGGCCGCGCCTCCTACGTGCTCAACGCCGGCATCGCGGGCATCGAGCAGGCGGATTCGCTGCTCATCATCGGCTCGAACCCGCGCCGCGAGGCGCCGATCCTGAATGCCCGCATCCGCAAGCGCTGGCTGCGCGGCAACTTCAAGGTCAGCGTCATCGGCGAGAAGGCCGATCTGACCTATGCCTATGATTATCTCGGCGCCGGCCCGGAGACGCTGGCCGATGTCGTGAAATCGGCCCAGGCCGGCGAGGGCAAGGCGATGGTACTGGTCGGGCAGGGCGCTCTGACCCGCACTGACGGTGAGGCTGTGCTCTCGCTCGCCGCCAAGGCGGCACAAGCGCTCGGTGCCGTCCGCGAAGGCTGGAACGGTTTTGGCGTCATCCACACCGCAGCGTCGCGTGTCGGGGCGCTCGATCTCGGCTTCGTGCCGGGCGAGGGCGGTTTGGACGCCGCTGCGATGGTCAAGCCGGGCGCGCTCGATGTGCTCTTCCTGCTCGGCGCCGACGAGATCGAGGTGCCGGAAGGCGCTTTCGTCGTCTACCAGGGCACGCATGGCGATAAGGGCGCCCATCGCGCCGACGTCATCTTGCCGGGCGCGGCCTATACCGAGAAGTCCGGCACCTATGTGAACACGGAAGGCCGTGTGCAGATGGGCGACCGCGCCACCTTCCCGCCGGGCGATGCCCGCGAGGATTGGGCGATCCTGCGCGCGCTCTCCGCGACGCTGGGCAAGACGCTGCCCTTCGACTCGCTGTCCGGCCTGCGCAAGGCGCTCTATGAGGCGCATCCGCATTTCGCGGCGCTCGACGGCCTGCCGGCCAATGACGCTTCGGAGATCGGCAAGCTCGCCGGCCTCGGCGGCAAGACCGACAAGGCGGGCTTCGTCTCGCCCGTCGCCGATTTCTATCAGACCAACCCGATCGCGCGTGCCTCCGCCATCATGGCGGAATGCTCGGCGCTGGCCTCGGGCCGGCACCAGCAGGCGGCGGAGTAACCGGCCATGAACTGGGACCTCGTCCTCGATATCGCGATCGTTCTCGGCAAGAGCCTGCTGCTGCTGGTCTGCCTGCTGGTCTTCATCGCCTACATCCTGCTGGCCGACCGCAAGGTCTGGGCGGCGGTGCAGCTCCGCCGTGGCCCGAACGTGGTCGGCCCCTGGGGCCTGTTCCAGAGCTTCGCCGACCTGATCAAGTTCGCGCTCAAGGAGCCGATCATCCCGTCCGGCGCGAATAAGGGCATCTTCCTGCTGGCGCCCTTCATCTCCTGCCTCTTGGCGCTCGGCGCCTGGGCGGTGATCCCGGTGGCGGAAGGCTGGGCGATCGCCGACATCAATGTCGGCGTGCTCTACATCCTCGCGATCTCCTCGCTCGGCGTCTACGGCATCATCATGGCCGGCTGGGCTTCGAACTCGAAATACCCGTTCATGAGCGCGCTGCGCTCGGCGGCGCAGATGGTGTCCTACGAGGTCTCGATCGGCTTCGTCATCATCACCGTGCTGCTCTGCGTCGGCTCGCTGAACCTCTCGGCCGTGGTCGAGGCGCAGCAGAACCGGGGTCTGGCGCATGCGCTGGGCGTGCCGTGGCTCTCGATCCTGAACTGGTACTTCATCCCGCTCTTCCCGATGTTCGTGGTCTTCTTCGTTTCGGCGCTGGCCGAAACGAACCGGCCGCCCTTCGATCTGGCGGAAGCGGAATCCGAGCTCGTGGCGGGCTTCATGGTCGAGTATTCCTCGACGCCGTACCTGCTGTTCATGCTCGGCGAATACGTGGCGATCATGACCATGTGCTCGCTGACCACGATCCTGTTCCTCGGCGGCTGGGCGCCCCCGGTCGCGCTGCCGCCCTTCACCTGGCTGCCCGGCGTGTTCTGGTTCGCGCTCAAGGTCTGCCTGGTGTTCTTCATGTTCGCGCTGGTGAAGGCCTTCGTGCCGCGCTACCGCTACGACCAGCTGATGCGCCTGGGCTGGAAGGTCTTCCTGCCGCTCTCGCTCGCTTGCGTGGTGATCGTGGCGCTGGTGCTGCAATTGACGGGCTGGGGCCCGGTCGGCGGATGAGTTGGGCCGGCCCGCTCGGCGCCCTGATCGGCTTCGGGCTGGGCCTGCTGGAATACCGGTTGATCTCGGCCGTGGTGATCGGGGCGCTCCGGCGCACGGATCGCTCGGAGACGCAGGCCGAGAAGGATGATTACGAGCGCCGTATCCGCATCCTGCGGGCGGCTCTGGTTGTGATGACGATCGGCTTGATGCCGGTCCTGGGTTTCGTGATCGGCCGGACGCTGTTCGGCTGAGGATGGAAGGACGAAGGCGATGTCACTCGCGCAAGCCGCAAGGGGCCTGCTGCTGAAGGAGTTCGTCGGGGCGATCGGGCTCTCGATGCGCTATTTCTTCAAGCCGAAGGCGACGCTGAACTACCCGTTCGAGAAGGGCCAGCTCTCGCCGCGCTTCCGTGGCGAGCATGCTTTGCGCCGCTATCCGAACGGCGAGGAGCGCTGCATCGCCTGCAAGCTCTGCGAGGCGATCTGCCCGGCGCAGGCCATCACGATCGAGGCCGGCCCGCGCCGCAACGACGGCACGCGCCGCACCACCCGTTACGACATCGACATGACCAAATGCATCTACTGCGGCTTCTGCCAGGAAGCCTGCCCGGTCGATGCCATCGTCGAGGGGCCGAATTTCGAGTTCGCGACCGAGACCCGCGAGGAGCTGTTCTACGACAAGGACAAGCTGCTCGCGAACGGCGCGCGCTGGGAACGCGAGATCGCGCGCAACATCGCGATGGACGCGCCCTATCGGTAGTTGAAGCGCCGTCATTCTCGGGCTTGACCCGAGCATCTCTTGCCGGAGATTCTCGGGTCAAGCCCGAGAATGACGCCCTTAGAACGAGACCAGACCCGCCGTGCGGTTGTCCCGCCCGGCGGGCCTGATTATAGACGCTCCAAATTGCTCGGGGTCTTTTGAGTCCCGGAGCACGAACCAAACGAGGACCGCGCCGAAAAGGGGCGGGAAGGGCTGGCCGAGATGAATGCCGCAGCGGCTTTCTTCTATCTCTTCGCAGGGGTGACCGTGGCATCCGCCTTCATGGTGGTGACCTCGCGCAATCCCGTGCATTCGGTGCTCTACCTGATCCTGGCCTTCGTCAACGCGGCCGGGCTGTTCATGCTGCTCGGCGCCGAGTTCCTCGCGATGCTGCTGGTCGTCGTCTATGTCGGCGCGGTCGCGGTGCTCTTCCTCTTCGTGGTGATGATGCTCGACGTCGATTTCGCCGAGTTCCGCCAGGGCTTCCTCAACTATCTGCCGATCGGCGCGCTGATCGGCTTCATCTTCGCCGTCGAGCTCCTGATGGTCGTCGGCGCCTGGGTCATCAATCCGCAGCTCGTCAAGGCGCCGGTCGCCGCGATTCCCGGCGGGATCACGAATACCGAGGCGCTCGGCCGCGTGCTCTACACGCAGTACATCTACTACTTCCAGGCGGCCGGCCTCGTGCTGCTCGTCGCCATGATCGGCGCGATCGTGCTGACGCTGCGCGAGCGCCACGGCATCAAGCGCCAGCACGTCCCGACCCAGAACGCCCGTACCAAGGCCGCGGCGATGGAGGTCAAGCAGGTGCCCTCGCGCGCCGGCGTTCCCGAGGAGATGGCATGATGATCGGACTGGGCCACTATCTCGCCGTCAGCGCGATCCTGTTCACGCTCGGCGTGCTCGGCATCTTCGTCAACCGCAAGAACATCATCGTCATCCTGATGTCGGTCGAGCTCATCCTGCTCTCGGTCAACATCAACTTCGTCGCCTTCTCGAGCTTCCTGGGCGACATCGTCGGCCAGGTCTTCGCGCTGCTTGTGCTTACGGTGGCGGCGGCGGAGGCCGCGATCGGTCTCGCCATTCTCGTCGTCTACTTCCGCAACCGCGGCTCGATCGCGGTGGAAGACATCAACATGATGAAAGGCTGAGCGTCGCAAGGCGCCTGGACCTCACGGACATGTATCACCTGATCGTCTTCCTCCCCCTCATCGGCTTCCTGATCGCCGGGCTCTTCGGCCGGCTGATCGGCGCGCGCGGCTCCGAGATCGTCACGACCTCGCTGCTCATCGTCTCGGCGGTGCTGTCCTGGGTCGCCTTCTTCCAGGTCGGCTTGGGTTCGGGCACGACGCGCATCCAGGTCGCGAACTGGATCTCCTCTGGTGCCCTGCAGGTCGACTGGGCCTTCCGCATCGACACGCTGACGGCGGTGATGCTGGTCGTCGTCAACACCGTGTCGTCGCTCGTGCACCTCTATTCCATCGGCTACATGCACGAGGATCCGCACCGGCCGCGCTTCTTCG
This sequence comes from Allobosea sp. UNC402CLCol, assembly GCF_000745475.1. Lineage (GTDB taxonomy): Bacteria > Pseudomonadota > Alphaproteobacteria > Rhizobiales > Beijerinckiaceae > Allobosea > Allobosea spartocytisi. The sequence goes on along the minus strand of NZ_KN050692.1, from coordinate 214,185 downwards.
CCTATCTCTCGCTGTTCACCTTCGCCATGCTGATGCTGGTGACGGCGGACAACCTCGTCCAGATGTTCTTCGGCTGGGAAGGCGTCGGTCTCGCCTCCTACCTGCTGATCGGCTTCTGGTACCAGAAGCCCTCGGCCAATGCCGCGGCGATGAAGGCCTTCATCGTCAACCGTGTCGGCGATTTCGGCTTCCTGCTCGGCATCTTCCTGATCTTCGTGCTCTTCGGCGCGGTCACCTTCGACTCGATCTTCCCGCGCGTCGGCGAGATGGTCGGCAAGCCCTTCCATTTCCTCGGCTATGACTGGAATGCGCTGACGCTGACCTGCCTGCTGCTGTTCATGGGTGCCATGGGCAAGTCGGCGCAGTTCCTGCTGCACACCTGGCTGCCGGACGCGATGGAAGGCCCGACCCCGGTCTCCGCCCTCATTCATGCCGCGACGATGGTCACGGCAGGTGTCTTCATGGTCGCGCGCCTCTCGCCGATCTTCGAATACGCTCCGGTCGCGCTCACCGTCGTCGTCGTCATCGGCGCCACCACGGCCTTCTTCGCCGCGACGGTCGGTCTCGTGCAGAACGACATCAAGCGCGTCATCGCCTATTCGACCTGCTCGCAGCTCGGCTACATGTTCGTCGCGCTCGGCGTCGGCAATTACGGCGCCGGCATCTTCCACCTGTTCACGCACGCCTTCTTCAAGGCGCTGCTCTTCTTGGGCGCCGGCTCGGTCATCCACGCGATGCACCACGAGCAGGACATGCGCCATATGGGCGGCCTGCGGAAGCATATCCCCTTCACCGCCGCCGCCATGACCATCGGCACGCTGGCACTGACCGGCTTCCCTGGCTTCGCCGGCTACTTCTCCAAGGACGCCATCATCGAGAGCGCCTATGCCTCGGTGGCGCATGGCGGCTTCGCCTCGTCCTACGCCTTCGTCCTGCTGGTCGTCGCGGCCTGCATGACCTCCTTCTATTCCTGGCGGCTCTATTTCATGACCTTCGAGGGTGCGCCGCGCTGGGGCCATGATGCGTCCCATGGCCATGGTTCACATGGTCACGACGATCACGCGCACGCCGCTCACGGCCAAGATGACCATGCGCATGACGATCACGGCCACGGCCATGGTCACACCCCGCATGAGAGCCCCTGGGTGATGCTGCTGCCGCTCGCCCTGCTTTCGCTGGGCGCGGTCGCTGCCGGCTACGTCTTCAAGGAGTACTTCATCGGCCACGACTTCGAGCATTTCTGGAAGTCGGCGCTGTTCATGGGCAAGGACAACCACATCCTGCACACCATGCATGAAGTGCCGGGCTGGGTGGTCTGGTCGCCCTTCGTGGCGATGGCGATCGGCTTCGTGCTGGCCTACTGGATGTATGTCCGCCGGCCGGACATCCCGGGCAGGCTCGCGGCAGCGAACCCGGTTCTGTACCGGTTCCTGCTCAACAAATGGTACTTCGACGAGATCTACGACTTCCTGTTCGTGCGTCCGGCGAAGTGGCTCGGCCGCTTCCTCTGGAAGAAGGGTGACGGCTTCGTCATCGACGGCTTCGGCCCGGACGGCGTCTCGGCCCGCGTCGTCGACGTCACCAACCGCGTCGTGCGCCTGCAGACCGGCTATCTCTACCACTATGCCTTCGCCATGCTGATCGGCGTCGCCGGGCTGGTGACCTGGTATCTCGTGACCCGCGGGTGAGATGATGTTCGGTTTCGGTATTCTCACCGGTCTCCTGATCCTGCCGCTGGTCGGCGCCGCCTTCATCCTGGCGCAGCGCGGCGACGAGGCTTCGGTCGCTTCAAACGCCCGCTGGGCGGCGCTGGTCACGACGGTGCTGACCTTCGTGCTCGCCTGCGTCGCCTGGAGCCGCTTCAACCCGGCCGATCCCGGCTTCCAGCTCGTCGAGAGCCATGGCTGGATCTCGGAGTCGATCCGCTTCAAGCTCGGCGTCGACGGCTTCTCCTTCCCCTTCATCGTGCTGACGGCGTTCCTGATGCCGTTCTGCATCCTCGCTTCCTGGACCTCGGTCGAGAAGCGGGTGGCGGAGTACATGGTCGCCTTCCTGGTGCTGGAGACGCTGATGATCGGCGTCTTCGCGGCGCTCGACCTCGTGCTGTTCTACCTGTTCTTCGAGGCCGGCCTGATCCCGATGTTCCTGATCATCGGCATCTGGGGCGGCAAGCGGCGCGTCTACGCCTCCTACAAGTTCTTCCTCTACACGCTGCTCGGCTCGGTGCTGATGCTGCTGGCCGTGATGGCGATGTACTGGAACGCCGGCACCACCGACATTCCGGCGCTGCTCGCCCACCAGTTCCCGGCCGGCATGCAGAAATGGCTCTGGCTCGCCTTCTTCGCCTCCTTCGCGGTGAAGATGCCGATGTGGCCGGTTCATACCTGGCTGCCTGACGCCCACGTCGAGGCGCCCACCGCCGGCTCCGTCATCCTGGCGGCGATCCTCCTGAAGATGGGCGGCTACGGCTTCATCCGCTTCTCGATCCCGATGTTCCCGGAGGCGTCGCATGATTTCGCGCCGCTGGTCTTCGCGCTCTCCGTCATCGCCATCGTCTACACCTCGCTGGTGGCGCTGATGCAGGAGGACATCAAGAAGCTGATCGCCTACTCCTCGGTGGCGCATATGGGCTTCGTCACCATGGGGCTGTTCACCCTGACCCCGCAGGGCATCCAGGGCGCCATGTTCCAGATGATGAGCCACGGCCTCGTCTCGGGCGCGCTCTTCCTCTGCGTCGGCGTGATCTACGACCGGATGCACACCCGCGAGATCGCCGCCTATGGCGGGCTGGTGAACCGGATGCCGCTCTACGCCGTGGTCTTCATGGTCTTCACCATGGCCAATGTCGGGCTGCCCGGCACGGCCGGTTTCGTCGGCGAGTTCCTGACGCTGCTCGGCGCCTTCCGCGCCAATCCCTGGGTCGCCTTCTTCGCAACGTCGGGCGTCATCCTCTCGGCGGGCTATGCGCTCTGGCTCTATCGCCGCGTCGTCTTCGGTGAACTGGTGAAGCCCGAGCTCAAGGACATCAAGGATTTGAACGGCCGCGAGATCGCGATCCTCGCTCCGCTGGTCCTGCTGACGATCTGGTACGGCATCCAGCCCCACACCATCCTCGACGCCTTCGCGGCGCCGACCGAAATGCTCATCAAGAACTATCAGGCTGCGCTGACCGTCGCGAAGACGGCCATGCTCGCCGCGCAGTAAGGTCTCGGACATGGCTCTGCCCGCTCTCGGCCCGGCCCTGCCGGAAATCATCCTGGCGCTTGGCGCCATCGCCATGGTGCTGATCGGCGCCGTCCGCGGCGAGCGTGCCGGCCGCCTGCTGGAAGGTCTGGCGCTTGTCCTGCTTGCCGTGGCGCTCGTGGTGGTCGTCTCGGGCGAGGGCAGGCTCCTGACCTTCAACGACGGCTTCGTCGCCGACGGCTTCGCCCGCTTCATGAAGGTGCTGACGCTGCTGGGCGCTGGTGCGACCATCCTCCTGGCCTCGGAGACGCTGCGCCGTCAGGGCGTGATGCGCTTCGAGTTCCCGATCCTGATCGTGCTCTCGACCATCGGCATGATGATGATGATCTCGGCCAACGATCTCATCAGCCTCTATGTCGGCCTCGAATTGCAGTCGCTGGCGCTCTACGTCGTCGCCGCCTTCGACCGCGACAATGCCCGCTCCACGGAAGCCGGCCTCAAGTACTTCGTGCTCGGAGCGCTCTCCTCCGGCATGCTGCTCTATGGCGCCTCGCTGACCTATGGCTTCACCGGAACGGTGACCTTCCCGGGCATCGCGGCGGCGACGCAGGGCGGCCATGCCGGCCTCGGTCTCGTCTTCGGCATCGTCTTCATCGCCGCCGGCGTCGCCTTCAAGATCTCGGCCGTGCCGTTCCATATGTGGACGCCGGATGTCTATGAGGGCTCGCCGACCCCGGTCGCCGCCTTCTTCGCCTCGGCGCCCAAGATGGCGGCGATGGCGATGGTGATCCGCGTCTTCATCGGCGCCTTCCCCGGCGCGATCCATGACTGGCAGCAGATCATCATCTTCATCTCGATCGCCTCGATGGCGCTCGGCGCCTTCGCCGCGATCGGCCAGCGCAACATCAAGCGCCTGCTCGCCTATTCCTCGATCGCGAATATGGGCTTCGCGCTGGTCGGCCTCGCCGCGGGCACGGCCGGCGGCGTGCAGGGCGTGATGACCTATATGGCGATCTACCTCGCCACCACGCTCGGCGCCTTCGCCTGCGTGCTGATGATGCGCCGCGACGGCAAGCTGGTCGAGGACATCAACGAGCTTGCCGGCCTCTCCCGGACGAACCCCTGGATGGCCTTCGCGCTCTCGATGATGATGTTCTCGCTCGCCGGCATCCCGCCGCTGGCCGGTTTCTGGGCGAAGTTCTACGTCTTCCTCGCCGCGATCGACGCCAAGCTCTACACGCTCGCCGTGGTGGGCGTCCTGACCAGCGTCGTCGGCGCCTATTACTATCTGCGCCTCGTCAAGGTGATGTATTTCGACGATCCCAAGCCGGCCTTCGAGCGCTCGGATCTCGGCGTGCGCACGGTGCTGTTCGTCTCGGCCGTCTTCGTGCTGGCGCTGTCGCTCGTGCCGGCACCGCTCTTCGACTCGGCGGCGGCTGCGGCGAAGTCGCTGTTTTGAGCGATGCGGGCCGTCATGCTCGGGCTTGACCCGAGCATCTCGCGAAGGAGAGGCGCCTTTTCCCGCCTGAGATTCTCGGGTCTGCGCTTCGCTTCACCCGAGAATGACGGGGGCATGTCGTCTCCGTGCGTTGTGCCCCATGCTCGGTGAAGCCGCCCGCGCCGCCGGCTACCGGCTGATCATCCGCGACGAGGTCGGCTCGACCATGGAGGAGGCCCGCCGCGCCCTGCATCAGGGTGAGCCGGGCAAGCTCTGGATCGTCGCCCGCAGCCAGAAGGCCGGGCGCGGGCGTCACGGCCGGCAATGGGGCTCGCCGCCCGGCAATCTCTACGCCAGCCTGCTGCTGACCGACCCGTGCGAGCCGGCGCTGGCGCCGCAGCTCGGCTTCGTCGCCGGGCTCGCCTTGCATGATGCCGCCTCGCAACTGCTCGGCCCCGCCGCTGGCGGGCTCAAGCTGAAATGGCCGAACGACCTGCTGCTCGGCGGCGCCAAGACGTCGGGCCTGCTGCTCGAAGGCGAAAGCCGGGCAGGGCGGCTCAACGTGATCCTCGGCTGCGGCGTCAACATCGCCTCCTGCCCGACGGACACGCCCTATCCGGCGACTTACCTGAAGACCGCCGCGCCCCGCGCGAATGTCGAGGCGATGCTGCTCGCACTCAGCGACGCCTGGGCGAAGCGCCACGCCGTCTGGTCGCAACCCGGCGGTTTCGGCCCGATCCGCGCCGCCTGGCTCGAACGTGCCGCCTTTCTCGGCGAAACCATCACGATCCGTTTGCCGGAAGGGCCGCTTGCGGGCCGTTTCAACGGCCTCGATCCGACCGGCCGCCTCGAGCTCGAAACCGAAACCGGCCGACGCCTGATCGATGCGGGCGATCTGTTCTTCGGGGCGCCCTGAGGTGGCGGGCGGCAATGCTGGCCTGCCGCGACGCGACCGTGCTAAAGGACATTTCCGGTTCAACGCGGTCATCCCGGACGGCCAAGGGACGACCCGGGATCCATGCCGGAACGCCGACCGGAAAGGGTCCGGCATGGATCCCGGATCTCCGCTTCGCTTCGTCCGGGATGACCTGCGTTTTCCGAAACATCTTCCAGGAAGCTGCGACCGGCGTGCGATGAGGCATGCCGCTGGCGGCTCTCCGTGCCTGCAGGATCATCCGTGACCCGTTCCAGCGACCAGCTTGTTTTCGTTCCCCTTGGCGGCCTCGGCGAGATCGGCATGAACGCTGCCCTCTACGGCTTCGGGCCGGAAGGGCGGCGAAAATGGATCCTGGTCGATTGCGGCCTGTCCTTCGCCGGGCCGGAGGCGCCGGGCGTCGACATCGTCCTGCCCGACCTGCGCTATATCATCGAGGAGCGGGCGAACCTCATCGGCATCGTCATCACCCACGCCCATGAGGACCATATCGGCGCGCTCGCGGCGCTCTGGCCGAGCCTGCGCGCCCCGGTCTACTGCACGCGATTCGCCGCCGGCCTGCTCGGCACGCGCCGCCTCTCGGAGCCCGGCGCGCCCAAGGTCGAGATCAATGTCGTGCCGCAGGGCGGGCGCATCACGCTCGGCCCCTTCGACATCGAGTTCGTGCCCGTTGCGCACTCCATCCCCGAATCGAACGCGCTCGCGATCCGCACCCCGGCCGGCCTCGTCGTCCATACCGGCGACTGGAAGATCGACCCGACCCCGCGCGTCGGCCTGCCGACCGACGAGAAGCGCCTGCGCGAGCTCGGGGAGGAGGGCGTGCTCGCCCTGATCTGCGACTCGACCAACGTCATGCGCGACGGCACCAGCCCGAGCGAGGCCGATGTCGCGGCCAAGCTGAAGGAACTGGTCGCTTCCGCGCCGGGCCGTGTCGCCGTCACCACCTTCGCTTCCAATGTCGCAAGGCTGCGCGCCGTCGCCGAAGCGGCGATGGCGAATGATCGCGAGGTCGTCGTCGTCGGACGCGCCATGGACCGCGTCATCGATGTCGCGCGCGAATGCGGCTATCTCGACGGCATCCCGTCCTTCCGCCCGGTCGATGCCTATGGCTACCTGCCGCGCGACAAGGTCGTGGCGCTGGTCACCGGCAGCCAGGGCGAGCCGCGCGCCGCGCTCTCGCGCATCGCCGCCGACGACCATCCCGAGATCGCGCTTTCGGCCGGCGATCGCGTGATCTTTTCCTCGCGCACCATCCCCGGCAACGAGAAATCGGTCGGCAACATCCTGAACGCCCTGGCGCGCGACAACATCGAGATCATCACTGACCGCACCCATCTCGTGCACGTGTCCGGCCATCCGCGCCGTGAGGAGATGGCCAGGCTCTATGGCTGGCTGAAGCCGCAGATCGCGATCCCCGCCCATGGCGAGGATCTGCACCTCGCCGAGCATGAGAGCTTCGCCCGCAGCCTCGGCGTCAAGCATGTGCTGCGCACCGTCAATGGCGATGTCGTCGCGATCTCGGCCGAGGGGGCGCGGAAGATCGACGAAGCCCCGCATGGCCGGCTCTATCAGGATGGCAGCCTGCTGGTGAATTCGCTGGAGAAGACGATTGCCGAGCGCCGTAGGCTCTCCTTCGCCGGCATGGTCTCGGTCGCGGTCGCGGTCGACGAGAAGGGTGGCATCGCCGGCGAGCCGGAGATCGCCATCCTCGGCCTGCCGCCGCGCACGCAGGACGGCACGGATTTCGAAGAATACGTCGCCGACACCGTCGCCGAACTGCTCGACGGCATTCCCAAGGCCCGCCGCCGCGACCCCGAGGCTCTGCGTAACGCGCTGGAGCGCGGCGTCCGCAGCGCCGTCAACGAGGAATGGGGCAAGAAGCCCCAGGTGCATGCGCTGGTGATCGAGGTCTAGAGTACGATCTCGTATGGTCACGCGCCGTCATTCCGGACGCAGCGAAGCGGAGATCCGGAATCCATCATAAGGAGGGACATCGCCCTTCGATGGATCCCGGATCGGCGCGGCTGCGCCGCTTGTCCGGGATGACGTAGCGTTTCCGAGAATGGGTGTGAGCGGGAAGAGAGACATGATCGGACGCCTCAACCACGTCGCCATTGCCGTGAAGGATCTCGCGGCCTCGACGGCGCTCTATCGCGACACGCTCGGCGCGCGCGTCTCGCAGCCGCAGCCCGAGCCGGAGCACGGCGTCACCGTCGTCTTCGTCGAACTGCCCAATACCAAGGTCGAGCTGCTCGAGCCGCTCGGCGCCGATTCTCCGATCGCGAAGTTCCTCGAGCGCAACCCGGACGGCGGCATCCATCACATCTGCTACGAGGTCGACGACATCCTCGCCGCCCGCGACCGGCTGAAGGAGCAGGGCGCCCGGGTGCTCGGTTCCGGCGAGCCGCGCATCGGCGCCCATGGCAAGCCGGTGCTGTTCCTGCACCCCAAGGATTTCCTCGGCACGCTGGTTGAGCTGGAGCAGGCCTGAGCCATGTCCGACATCAGCTTTCTCGGCCAGCCTGAACCCGGCTCGCCGCGCCCCTTCAGCGCCGCGACGGTCGCCGGCGGCCTCGTCTTCGTTTCCGGGCATTCCGCGCCGCATGATCCGGCGCGGGGCATCCATCGCGGCGCGACGCCGGCCGAGGAGGTGCGCAACGCGCTGGGCCGGGTCGCCGAGATTCTGGCAGAGGCGGGCAGCGCTCTCGATCGCGTCGTCCAGATGACGATGCTGATCACCGATCCGGCCGACTACGCCGCCTGCAACGCCGAATATGTGAAGCATTTCCCGAACGGCCTGCCGGCGCGCCACACGGCCCGTTTCGGTGTTCCGACCGAGGCGCGCGTCGCCTTTTCCTGCATCGCGCTGACAGGGACCACGCCATGACCATCGCCAGCGCGCTTGCGGTCTATTTCATCATCTGGTGGACGGTGCTGTTCGCGGTGCTGCCCTTCGGCATCCGCAGCCAGCAGGAAAGCGGGGAGGTCGTCGACGGCACCGAGCCCGGCGCGCCGGTCCTGCCCGGGCTGCTGAGGAAGGCGGCGATCACCTCGGTCATCGCGGCCGTCATCTTCGTCTTCGTCTGGTATATCTGGGCGAATTACGACTTCTGAAGCGGCCGCTGTGCTCTGAGGCGTGCTGTCCCAGTCGATCACCGTCATCGGGTGTCGTTGCAGAATTATCTCATCCGGCGGCTCTTTCCCTCGGGCGCTACCCGGGGCTCCCGCTAGCACCGATCACCTGCTATCGCTGGCGTCGAAGAGCTTTGGTGCCTCGAGGTAGACTTTGCCTAAGTAAGTCCGGTCTCAATCCAGTTCACCCGTACAGCCGGTGGCGGAACGCCGTCGGCGTATGAATGCGTTCGTCGGGTGGTGGCGAGAGACCGGTTTGGCACTGTTCAAATGCGCCAGCACAGCTCCCGCTGTCTCTGCTCTTCGACCATCACGACACCGCCATACCGCGCCCGGCAAGGGTCTCTCACGCGCCATCTTGGTGAACTTCCGAACGGAAGACCAAGACGACTATGTGCAGAGCACTTCGGGTCCGTTGGACCATCACGCCCAAAATCGCCCCCCGGCCTTGGATTGCTTGTAGCGGTTGCGGCGGGCTGAAAGCCTTCCAATCCAGTGGGAAGATCCGGCTCAACGCCAATGGCCGCAAGCTTGACGCCTGGCTCATCTACAAATGCGTGGATTGCGAAAAAACCTGGAACCGTCCGCTCTTCGAGCGACGCAACCTTCGCGATATCGACCCCTCGGTTCTGGAGGCGCTTCAGTCCAACGATCCGGAATGGATCCGGGTAGAAGCGTTCAATCTCGATGCATTGAGGCGCAAGTCGCAACGCATCGACGAGTTCTCCGAGTACGACATCTTGAAGGATGTCGTATGTGAAGCGCCCTGTTGGACGGAATTGCAGATCGCTTTGACGGTGCCGCTTCAGGTCGGCACGCGCCTCGATCGTCTGCTGGCGTCCGAGCTGGCGGTTTCGCGCACACGGCTTCAGGAACTCCACGACCTGGGCAGGCTTCGGATCGATGCGCAGCGCAGCGATGCTCTGCGACGTCACATCCGAACCGGGACCGTGGCAATTTTTGATCTGTCGCCGGAGCCCGATCGAGAACGGCTCTGGAGATCTCGGGCAACGGGAGCCGTGCTTTAGTTCTTGGCGCGGGGGCCGGTTTTCGAGCCCCCATGCCTTCCACGGCTTCGCCATGATCGAAAGAACGGCTCGGGCGACGAAGCGGCAGCGAAAAAAGGGCGGTTCGAGCCCGCCATTCGCAGTCGCCATATCGATTCAGGCTGGGGCGTCGCTCACGCGGCGCCTCAACGGGAGCCCCAAAAGAAAAAAGGCAAGGCCGCAGCCTTGCCTTGGTGAGTCCGCCTTTTTCCGCAGTATCGGCGTACGTCTATGTGCGTACGACTTGCATACTAGCGGGCGTTCGTTCCTCCCGAGACCTGGTCCGCGGCGCCTTGCCTTAACAAAGCGTGCCCAGCGCAAAAAGGATTAGCCGATTGTGACGGAGTTGTCATCAGTTTAGGCACCTCCAGCCTCAACTTTTTGCAAATTCATTCTCGGCTGCACTTGTGCAGTGCAACAAGGCTGGATTCGCGGCCGCCGCATGCCTTGTTCCGGCCAAAGGATATCGCTACTGACCGAAAGGTCGCCGCCTCATTTGCGGCCATGGAGATCTTCATGCTGCGCAGCTCGCTCGCCGCTTTTGCCCTTCTCGCCTCGCTCGGCTTTGCCCAGGCACAGACTGCCGCGCCGAAGCCCGATCCCGACAACACCGTGGTGCTGACCACCAAGGACGGCCCGGTGACGATCCGCCTGCGGCCCGATCTGGCGCCGAAGCATGTCGCGCAGATCAAGGCGCTGGTGAAGCGCGGCTTCTATGATGGCGTCGTCTTCCACCGCGTCATCGATGGCTTCATGGCCCAGACCGGCGATCCGACCGGCACCGGCACCGGCGGCTCCGACCTGCCGAATATCCCGGCCGAGTTCAGCCAGACGCCCTACAAGGTCGGTTCCGTCGGCATGGCGCGCTCGCAATCGCCCAATTCCGCCAACTCGCAGTTCTTCATCTGCTACGAGGGCTGCGGCTCTCTGACCGGCAGCTACACGCTCTTCGGCGAAGTCGTCTCCGGCATGGATGCCGTGCGCAAGATCAAGAAGGGCGCGCCCGGCAGCGGCCAGGTCACGAACCCGGACAAGATCGTCTCCATGCGGATGCAGGCCGACGCCAAGTAAGCGGGCCAAGTAAGCCGGCCAAGTCAGGCGTGAGCGTCTCCGGCGGATGGGGCAGGCTGGTGCAAAGGAGCAGGCCATGCGCCCTCTCGTCTTGACTGCCTTTCTCCTCGGCGCGGCGCTCGCGCCGGCCGCCGCGCAGGAAACGCTCGATCTCGGCCGGCCACCGCCCTCCGGCTCGCAGAATCCGGTTCTGCCGCCGCCTTCCGGCTCGCAGAACCCGATCCTGCCGCCGCAGAGCGGCCAGCGCTACGCTCCGGGCGTCGGTGGGCCGTTCAGCGGCAACGACATCCCCGGCATCGATCAGCGCCGGATCGGCCCGTCTCGCCTCAGGGGCGGCGCGGGCGAGATCGGCCTGATCGGCGACGTCTCGCCCCAGACGCCGAACGAGCCGGACGAGGCTGTCGACAAGCTCACCGACATCGCGCCGGCCCTGCGCCGCTGCTGGCAGCCGCCGCCGCTGCCGGGCGACCTGACCGGCGCGATGGTCTCGCTCCGCTTCAGCCTGCGGCGTGACGGCACGCTGTTCGGCCAGCCGCGCGTGACCTGGGAAACCCGGCGCGGCGATCCCGCTTTCCAGAGACGCTTCAGCGAGTCCGCCGTTGCCGCCGTGCATGCCTGCACGCCGATGAGGTTGTCGAAGGGCCTCGGAGCGAGTATCGCGGGGCGACCCTTCATCATACGCTTCCACGGCCACGTGCCGCTTAACGAAAGGCAGAGCTGATGTCGCTCGATCCAGAAAACACCATCGTCATGGAGACGACCAAGGGCAAGGTGGTCATCAAGCTGCGCCCCGATCTCGCTCCGGGCCATGTCGAGCGCATCAAGACGCTCGCTCGCGAGGGCTTCTATGACGGCATCGTCTTCCACCGCGTCATCGACGGTTTCATGGCCCAGGTCGGCTGCCCCCATGGCACGGGCACCGGCGGCTCGGACTATCCTGACCTGAAGCAGGAATTCAACGCCGAGCCGCATGTCCGCGGCATCTGCTCGATGGCCCGCTCCCAGAACCCGAACTCGGCCAACAGCCAGTTCTTCATCGTCTTCGACGATGCCCGCTTCCTCGACAAGCAGTACACCGTCTGGGGCCAGGTCGTCGAAGGGATGGAGAATGTCGACAAGATCAAGCGCGGCGAGCCCGTGCGCGATCCCGACTCCATCGTCTCGATGAAGGTGATGGCCGACGCGGCCTGATCGCTTCGCTCAACCCGAGCCCTCGTTCCGGGAGATGCGGCGCCAGCCGCGCTCAACGCCCGGAATGAGGGCTCTTTGCGTTTGAAGAGAGATGTAGACCGATGGATGTCGGCCTCTTCGATTTCGATCTGCCCGAGGACCGTATCGCGCTGAGGCCGGCAAGCCCGCGCGATGCGGCGCGTCTGCTCGTGGTGCGTCCTGACGCAGCCCAGCCCTTCGCCGATCTCGGCATCCGTGACCTGCCGTCCCTGCTGCATCCGGGCGACGCGCTGGTTCTCAACGATACCCGCGTGATTCCCTCGCGCCTGCGCGGCCGGCGCTATCGCGGCGAGGATTCGGCGCGCGTCGAGATCATGCTGCACAAGCGCGAGAGCGAGGATCGCTGGCGCGCCTTCGCCCGCCCGGCCAAGAAGCTGGCATTGGGTGAGACCGTCATGTTCGACGCGGATGGCGCCAGCAATGCCTGCGAGCTCGGCCGCTTGCAGGCCGAAGTCCTGGAGAAGGGCGAGGGCGGCGAGGTCGAGTTGCGCTTCAGCCTGACCGGCGCCTATCTCGACGAGGCGATCGCGCGGCTCGGCGAATTGCCGCTGCCGCCCTATATCGCCGGCAAGCGGCCCGCCGACCCCGCCGATGCCCGCGACTACCAGACGGCCTACGCCCGCCATGAGGGCGCCGTCGCGGCGCCGACGGCTGGCTTACATTTCACGCCGGAGCTGTTCGCAGGCCTGGAGGCGCGCGGCATCTCCCGCCATTTCGTGACGCTGCATGTCGGCGCCGGCACCTTCCTCCCGGTCAAGGCCGATGACACCGACGAACACCGCATGCATGCCGAATGGGGCACGGTCTCGGCCGAGACGGCGGCCGCGCTCAACGCGGTGAAGGCGAGGGGCGGGCGCATCGTCGCCGCCGGCACGACCTCGCTGCGCCTCCTCGAAAGCGCGACCGGCGAGGACGGGGCGATCCGGCCCTTCTCCGGCGACACGGCGATCTTCATCACGCCGGGCTATCGCTTCCGCGCGGTCGACGTGCTGATGACCAATTTCCATCTGCCGCGCTCGACGCTGTTCATGCTCGTCTCCGCCTTCTGCGGACTCGACGTGATGAAACGCGCCTATGCCCATGCGATCGCTGAGCAATACCGCTTCTACAGCTATGGCGACGGCAGCCTGCTGTTCAGGGCGGGCTGACTGCAGCCGTCATGCTCGGGCTTGACCCGAGCATCTCGGAAACCAGTGCTTTCTCGTCCTGAGATTCTCGGGTCCGCGCTTCGCTTCGCCCGAGAATGACGCTTCCAGTCTCAGTTCCCCGGCAGCGGCGGCACGCCCTTCTGCCATTCCGGCCAGTCCGTCACGATGTGATCGACCACGCGCGAGCCGGCCGCCTCGATATTGGCGACGGTTTCGGCGAAGCCGCCGGCGGTCTGACCCGGCGCCGGGTCGAGATGCTGCAGCGTCGTCTCGTTCGGGTTGCCCTGGTCGAAATTGACCGCGCCGCGCAGGCTCAGGACACGGTCGGTGCCGAATTGGCGCTTGATCACCAGCGTGATCGCCGCCGCCTCCATCTCGGTGATGACATAGTCGTCGGCGCCGTAGAGCTTGGCGATGTACTGGGCCTCCTTCGACAGGCCGGGGCCGTGGAAGAAGGTGTCGCCGGTCATATGCGTGCCGGTCGTCACGGCCGGCGCAGCCTGCGCGCGCTTCTCCGGATAGCGCATGCGGTACTGCCGCGCCGCATCGGAATCCTGCAGGTTGGTGCCTTGGCTCAGCTTGACGGCCCAGCCGACCAGCGCCGGGTTGAGCGGGAAGACGCGGTAGCTCTCATAGCCCTTGCGCGGCATGAAGACCGGCTCGCCCGGCTTGCCTTCCTCCGGCGCCCAGCGATGGCCGAGATCGTAATCGACGAGCCAGCTCGCCCAGGAGACGTCGCCGATGGTGCCGCGCGAGGGCGGCGTGCCGGCGACGCCACTCAGGATGAAATAGGCCTGCGAGAAGTCATAGGCCGGGTCGAGCAGGATCGCCTGCATCGAGGAGGAGGAGTTGACCTTGCCCATGCCGAGCACGGCCCCGCAGACGCCGTCATCGTTGCAATAGACCGGCTTCAGCGCGCCTTTGACGGCATGGGGCGGGCTTTTCATCCAGTAGCGCTCGTACCAGTGCTGGAATTCGCCGGCGCGATCGCTCGTATTCTCGCCGATCTCGAACATCGCCGCGACGAAGACCTTGACCTTGATCGGCTCCGAGGCGGCTCTCGCCGGCAAGGTGACGGTGCCAAGGGCAAGGGTGGCAAGGGCGAGGGTAGCCATGCCGTAACGCGAGATGATGTTCTGAGCCATGTCGGCCTCCGCAGCGGCGATCTGCCCGCTTTCCAGCGAGTCACAGCAAGCCTCGTGCCGTGTTCTGCCATGGCGGCGGCCGGGCCGTCCATGTCGACGCCGCAATCTGCGACGCCACGGTCGTTGAACCGGCTCGCATTCCGGCCGTGAAAATGCTACCGGGCTCCCAACAGGGATTTTGACAGTCAAATGGCCGATATTTTTCGCGAGATCGATGAGGAAGTCCGCCGGGACAAGGCGGCGCAGTTCTGGAAGAAATATGGCTGGGCCGCAGTGGCGCTGGCCGTGCTTGCCGTCATCGGCGTGGCCGGCTGGCAGTTCTGGCAGCACCAGCAGAATCAGGCGGCGGCGGCCGTTGGCGCGCGCTTCGAGGCGGCGCTGAAATCCTCGCGCGACGGCGATAGCACCCAGGCTGAGTCGATCCTGAAGGAGCTCGCCGCGGGTGCTCCGGCCGGCTATCGCGAGATCGCCCGCTTCCGTCTCGCCGCCGAGACGGCCAAGAACGATCCCGCCGCCGGCGCCACCGCCTTCGACGCGCTCGCCAATGACGGCTCGCTCGACCAGAGCTATCGCGACCTGGCCCGGCTGCGCGCCGGCATCCTGCGCGTCGATCTCGTTCCCTATGCCGAGATCAAGCAGGCGCTGGAGCCGCTGGCGACGCCGCAGGGCATCTGGCGCCATTCCGCGCGCGAATTCCTCGGCGTCTCGGCCCTGAAGAACAACCTCTTCGAGGATGCCGGGCGCTGGTTCGACGCCATCGTCACCGATCCGGCGACACCGCAGGCCGAGCGTCAGCGGGCCGACCTCTACCTCGCGCTGGTCCGTGGCGGGCCGGTGACGGTGCAGAACTAGAAAAAACCCTTATCATCGCGCGCGTCATCCCGGCGACCGCAGGGAGACCCGGGATCCATGCCTGAGCGTTTCCAGCTAAGGTTCAGGCAATGGATCTCGGCTCTGCGCTTTGCGTGACCGGGATGATGACGGAAGATGTGAAGCGAATGACAGCCATCGTTGCCCTCATCGGGCGCCCCAATGTCGGCAAGTCGACCCTGTTCAACCGGCTCGTCGGCAAGAAGCTCGCGCTGGTCGATGACCGCCCGGGCGTGACGCGCGACCGCCGCGAGGGCGACGCCTCGCTCGGCCATCTGCGCTTCAAGGTCATCGACACCGCCGGTCTGGAAGAGGCCGACAAGGATTCACTTTTGGGCCGCATGCGCGCCCAGACCGAGACGGCGATCGCCCAGGCCGATGTCGTCGTCTTCATGATCGACGCCCGGCTGGGCCTGACGCCGATGGACCAGCCCTTCGCCGAATTGGTGCGCCGCTCCGGCAAGCCGGTGATCCTGCTGGCCAACAAGGCCGAGGGCAAAAAGGGCGCGGACGGCATCATCGACGCCTATTCGCTCGGCCTCGGCGATCCCGTGCCGTTCTCGGCCGAGCATGGCGAGGGCACTTCGGATCTGCTGGAAGCGCTCGCCCCTTTCATCGACGACGAGCCCGATGAGGATGGGGAGGAGAGCGAGGCCGCCTGGGAGAACGTCGCAGGAGAGGGGACCGAAGAGGATATCGATCCGGACCGGCCGCTGCGCGTCACCATCATCGGCCGGCCCAACGCCGGCAAGTCGACGCTGGTCAACCGCATGATCGGCGAGGAGCGGCTGCTCACCGGCCCAGAGGCCGGCATCACCCGCGACACCATCTCGGTCGACTGGGAATGGCGCGGCCGCAAGGTCAAGCTCTTCGATACCGCCGGCATGCGCAAGCGCGCCCGCATCGAGGAGAAGCTGGAGAAGCTCTCCGTCGCGGATTCGCTGCGCGCCATCCGCTTCGCCGAGGTCGTGGTCGTGCTGCTCGATGCGACCATTCCTTTCGAGAAGCAGGACCTGACGCTGGTCGACCTGACCGAGCGCGAGGGCAGGGCCGTCGTCATCGGCCTCAACAAATGGGACCTCGTCGCCGACAAGCAGGGCCTGCTCGCCGAACTCAAGGAGAAGGCCAACCATCTGCTGGCGCAGGTGCGCGGCGTGCCGATCATCCCGCTCTCGGGCCTGGCGGGCGAAGGCATCGACCGGCTGATGCAGGGCGTCTTCTCGGCCTATGAGGTGTGGAACCGCCGCGTCTCGACCGCGCGCATCAACCGCTGGCTCGAAGGCGTGCTCTCGGCCCATCCGCCGCCGGCGGTGGCCGGGCGCCGCATCAAGATCCGCTACATGACGCAGGCCAAGGCCCGGCCGCCGACCTTCGCCCTGTTCGGCAATCAGCTCGACCATCTGCCGGTGTCCTACACCCGCTACCTCGTCAACAATCTGCGCGAGGCCTTCGAGCTGCCGGGCACGCCGATCCGGCTGCATACGCGCGGCGGCCACAATCCTTACGACAAGGAACGCAAGGGCTGATGCGTGTCGCGGTCGTGGGCGCCGGCATCGCCGGTCTTTCGACCGCCTGGTCGTTGAACCGGCGCGGGCATGCGGTACGCTGTTCGAGCAGGCACCGCAGATCCCCAACCCCTACGCCGCTTCCGGCGACCAGCACCGCGTCCGCCCACACCTTCACCGCCGACAAGAGGTTCCTCTCGCGGCAGATCGGCCGGGCCACGGTCGTCTCGGCCTGTTCGGGCCACGGCTACAAATTCGGCGCGGCCGTGGGCCGGCGGGTCGCTGCGGCGGTCGAGAGCGACGATCAGGCCGGGCTGCTGCGCTGGCTCAGGGCCGAGTGACACCGGCTGGCTTGCCCGCGTCGCGCGCCGAGAGCTCCTCGGCCTTCGCCTCGTCTGCCCGAGCCCCGTCCTCGTCTTTTGCCGCATGCCGGGCCGCGGCGCGGAACCGGTAATTCGCGTCCGATTCGGGCGCGAGACGGATCGCCTCGCTGAAGTCGGCGATGGCACGGGCCGTGTCGCCCCTGTTGAAATAGGTCAGGCCGCGGACGGTGCGCGCCTTTTCCAATCCCGGGGCGAGGGCGACAGCGCGATCGAGATCGGCGAGCGCCTTGTCCGCTTCACCGAGTGAGGCCTGGATCGAGGCGCGCGTCACGAGGAACTCCGCTTGCGCTGGGTCGAGACGGATGGCGGTGTCGAGATCGCTCAGGGCCCGCGGAAGATCCCGCATGTAGAATAGATGGGCCTTTCCGCGCTTCCAGAAGGCGACCGCGAGCGTCGGCGCAAGCGCGATGGCGCGGGCGTAATCAGCGAGCGCTCGCGTATAGATTGCGCCCGTCCCCGGCGCCAGCAGGTCCGCGCGATCGAGCAGGGCCGCGGCGAGCGCGTCACCTGCGAGACCGCCCTTGTCGATCAAGGCATTGCAGGCCGCCAGAGCCCGGTCATGGCGGGCGATGCTCTCCAGCGGATCGAGGGCCGCTTCCGTGAGGCCGGAGCGACAGGTTTGGCGCAAGTCCGAAATGGCCGGGCGAGGAGATGCCGCCCCGTCATCGGCAAGAGCATGCCCGGTGGTCAGGACCATAGCCGCGCCGAGGGCCGGGAGGGAAAGCGGACGCCAGACGAAACCTGCGAGCATTCTGCCTCCGATGGTCGGGAGCGGTGAGACGCTCTCAGGCCGGCATTTGCGGCGCCAGAACCTTGCCTTGCGGGAAGTCGAAGATCTTGCCGCTCTCGGCCCAGTCCGGCGAGGCCAGAGTGACGAGATGCGGAGCGAGGTCCTCCGGCGTCTTCAGCGTCGCCGGGTCTTCGCCCGGCATCGCCTCGGCACGCATCTTGGTGCGCAGCGGGCCGGGATTGACCAGCATGACCTTGACCGGGGTCGTCGCCGTCTCGGCCGCATAGGTGCGCCCCAGAGCCTCCACAGCCGCCTTGGAGATCGAGTACGGCCCCCAATAGGCCAGGCATTTATGCGCCGCGCCCGAGGAGAGCAGGATGACGCGTCCGGCATCGGAAGCGCGCAGCGCCGGGTCGAGCGACTTGATCAATCGCCAGTTGGCCGTGACGTTGATGTCGAGCACCTTGGCCCAGTCCTTCTCGGTCACGTGGCCGAGCGGGGAGAGGGAACCGAGGACGCCGGCATTGGCGAGCAGGATGTCGAGCTTGCCCCAGCGCTCCAGCAGGGCAGGACCGAGCTTCTCGAGCCCGCCCGCATCGGCGAGGTCGAGCGGCACCAGCGTGGCGCTGCCGCCGAGCGCGTTGATCTCGTCGTCCAGTTCCTCGAGCGCGCCGGTGGTGCGGGCGAGCGCCACGACATGGGCGCCGGCTGCGGCGAAGGCGAGCGCCGCCGCACGACCAATGCCGCGCGAGGCGCCGGTGACGAGCGCGATACGCCCCTGCAAAGGCTTGGACATCAGACGCCGCCGGTTCAGCCGGCTTCGGCCAGCAGGGAGATCTGCTGCTTGGCGCTCTCGCCGATCACGTCGGTCAGCGAGGTCGGGTAGTCGCCGGTGAAGCAGTGGTCGGTGAATTGCGGCCTCAGCGGATCGCGCCGCTCATGGCCCATGGCGCGATAGAGCCCGTCGACCGAGATGAAGGCGAGCGAGTTGGCGCCGACGAACTGCCGCATCTCCTCGAGGGAGTGCGTCGCAGCGAGCAGCTTCTCGCGGTCGGGCGTGTCGATGCCGTAATAGTCGGGATGGGTGATCGGCGGCGAGGAGATGCGGAAATGCACCTCGCGGGCGCCGGCCTCGCGCATCATTTTGACGATCTTGAAGGAGGTCGTGCCGCGCACGATCGAATCGTCGACCAGCACGATGCTCTTGCCTTCGACCACCGAGCGGTTGGCCGAGTGCTTCAGCTTGACGCCGAGCTCGCGGACCTTCTGCGTCGGCTCGATGAAGGTGCGCCCAACATAGTGGTTGCGGATGATGCCGAGCTCGAAGGGGATGCCGCTGGCCTGGGCATAGCCGAGCGCGGCCGGCACGCCCGAATCCGGCACCGGCACGACCACATCGGCATTGGCAGGGGATTCCTGCGCCAGCACGGCGCCCATCGCCTTGCGGCGCTCATAGATGCTGCGGCCCTTCACGATGGAATCGGGCCGGGCGAAGTAGATGTATTCGAAGATGCAGGGCCGTTCCGCGATCGGCGGGAAGGGCTTGTGGCTTTCGATGCCGCTCTCGGAGACGATGAGCACCTCGCCGTTCTCGACCTCGCGGATGAACTTGGCGCCGATGATGTCGAGCGCGCAGGTCTCGGAGGTCAGGATCGGGCAACCGTCGAGCTCGCCCAGCACCAGCGGGCGGATGCCGAGCGGATCGCGCGCGCCGATCAGCTTCTTGTTGGTCATGCCGACGAAGGCATAGGCGCCCTCGATCTGGCGGATGCCCTCGACGAAACGGTCGACGAAATTCTGCTTGCGGCTGCGCGCCACCAGATGCAGCAGCACCTCGGTGTCGGAGGTCGACTGGTAGATCGCGCCGTCGCGCACGAGGTTGCGGCGCAGCGTCAGCCCGTTGGTCAGGTTTCCGTTATGCGCCAGGGCGAACCCGCCGCCATGCAGCTCGGCGAAGAGAGGCTGGACGTTGCGCAGGATGGTCTCGCCCGTCGTCGAATAGCGGACATGGCCGATCGCCTGCTTGCCCTTGAGCTTGTCGATGACGCTCGCTTCCGAGAAGGCATCGCCAACGAGGCCGAGCCGCCGCTCCGAGTGGAAGCGGGTGCCGTCGAAGGAGACGATGCCCGCCGCCTCCTGCCCGCGATGCTGGAGCGCATGCAGGCCCAGCGCCGTCAGCGCCGCGGCATCGGCATGGCCGTAGATCCCGAAGACGCCGCATTCCTCCCGCAGCCGGTCGGCGTTGGGATCGAAGGCGGTCTCCGTCTCGGTCGGCGAGATCATGGCGAGCTCCACACGGGGTTTAGAGGCGAACTTTCTACGCGCTAATTAGGGACGGGTTGGGGCAGGCGCAACGGGCGCCGGCGTGCCCGGAGCGCGGGGCTCCTCTGCGGGCGCTTCGGGCGCAGCCTCGGTGCCGGGCTTCTTCAGCAGGTTCTTGATGAAGTCGGCATTCACGTCCTGCGGCAGCATCGCGATCAGCGAGCGTCCGGTTTCCTCCAGCATCGGCTTGGCCTTGGCCTCCTTGGCCCAGACCGGCATCTTCTCGTTGCCGACCAGCGCCGCGAAGAAGACATAGCCGATCACCGCCAGCAGCAGCCCGCGCGCCGCGCCGAAGACGAAGCCCAAGGTGCGGTCGAGCGCGCCGATGCGCGAGTCGAGCACGAAGTCGGAGATGCGCGCCGTCAGCAGCGAGACGACGATCAGCGTGCCGAGGAACAACAACGCGATCGAGGCGACGAGCGCGATCGTGCCCTGCGCCGAGCTTGCCGGAATGTATTGCTGGATGAAGGGCACGAGCTGCGGATGGAACACCCAGGCGACGGCCGCCGCGGCGATCCATGAGACGATGGCGAGCACTTCGCGGGTAAAGCCGCGGACCGCGGCCAGCAAAGCCGAGATCAGAACCACGCCGATGACGACGAGATCGAGAATGGTGACAGGCATTGGGAAGGCCGCTTTGCTGATGACTCACGACGGCCGGCCCGCCGACGGACCACCGTTTCGGTTTTGCTATACGCGTTCCTCGCCCCTGCGTCACCCTGCCGGCGATGTCATTTCACACTCTTGCGTGGCGCGCGGGCGGCGATATCGGCAACGAGTTCCGTCACATGGCCGAAACGGCGCAGCAACAGGCCATTGCCGTCGCCATGGTCGGCACCGCCCGCCGGCATGAGCGCCGCCTCGAATCCGAGCTTCGCCGCCTCCCTGAGTCGCGCCGCCGCGACCGAGACCGGCCTGACCGCGCCCGACAGCGCGATCTCGCCGAAATAGACCGCCTCCTGCGGCAGGATCGCACCCGTCAACGAGGAGACCAGCGCCGCCGCCACCGCGACATCCGCCGCCGGCTCGTTGACGCGCAAGCCGCCGGCGACGTTCAGATAGACGTCGTGCTGGCCGAGTCTGAGGCCGCCATGGGTTTCGAGCACCGCGAGCACCATGGCGAGCCGGCTGTTCTCCCAGCCCACCACGGCGCGCCGCGGCGTGCCCAGCGCGGTCGGCGCCACCAGCGCCTGGATCTCGACCAGCACCGGCCGCGTGCCCTCGATGCCGGCGAAGACGGCCGCGCCCGGCGCCGGCTGGTCTCTGCCCGCGAGGAACAGGGCGGAGGGGTTGGTGACCTCCGACAGTCCCTTGCCGGTCATCTCGAAGACGCCGATCTCGTCGGTCGCGCCGAAGCGGTTCTTCTGGCCGCGCAGGATCCGGAACGAGTGCGCCCCTTCTCCTTCGAACGACAGAACGGCGTCGACCATGTGCTCGACCACGCGCGGGCCGGCGATCTGCCCGTCCTTGGTGACATGGCCGACCAGGATCAGGCAGACGCCGCTGGTCTTGGCATAGCGGATCAGCGCCTGGGCCGAGCCGCGCACCTGCGTCACCGTGCCGGGCGCGCTCTCGACCTCGCCCGACCACATCGTCTGGATCGAATCGATCACGACGAGGGCAGGGCGCTCACCCTGGCCGAGCGTCGCGATGATATCCTCGACATTGGTTTCCGCTGCCAGATCGACCGGCGCCTCGGCCAGCCCCATGCGCTCGGCGCGCAACCTGACCTGCCCGGTCGATTCCTCGCCCGAGACATAGACGACCCGCCGTCCGCCCAGCGCGAGCGCGGCGCAGGCCTGCATCAGGAGCGTCGATTTGCCGATGCCGGGGTCGCCCCCGATCAGCAGCACCGAGCCCGGCACGAAGCCTCCGCCCGTGACGCGATCCAGTTCGCCTATGCCTGAGACGATGCGCGGCGCGTCCTGCGTCTCGCCCTTGAGCGTCTCCAGCGCGAAGACGCGGCCCCGCGCCCTCCCGCCGGACGAGGGGCGCCCGCCGCCCGGAACCGGCGCCGCTTGCGCTTCCTCGACGAGCGAGGACCATGTCCCGCAGGCGTCGCACTTGCCCTGCCAGCGGTGATAGACGGCCCCGCAGGCCTGACAATGATAGGTCGGGCCGCGCTTGGCCATCAGCCGCCCAAATACCGCCGCTCATAGCGACGGCCGAGGCTGGTCAGGATCTCGTAGCCGATCGTCTTGGCGCCGGCGCCGACGGACTCCAGATCGAGTGGCCCGCCGATCAGCGTGACGCTCGCGCCGCGCTGGGCGGCGCCCGCGGGCGCATCGGTGACGTCGATGATGATCAGGTCCATCGAGACCGAGCCGACGAAGGGGCAGGCCACGCCGGCGACGAGGGCCGAGCCGCCGGTGATCGTGTCGGTCCAGCTCCCGTTGCGCGGATAGCCGTCGGCATAGCCGAGGCAGATCGTGGCCAGCTTGCGCTTGCCCTTGGCGGTCCAGCGGCCGTTATAGCCGACCTGGGTCCCATCCTCGACCTCGCGGGTCTGGATGATCGTCGCTTCGAGCCCGATGATGGGCTGCATCGGGTTCGGCCGGCCCGGCGTCGGATTGCCGCCATAGAGCGCGTAGCCCGGCCGGGTGAGCTGGTAGGATGGGCAGTCCTTCAGGAAATGTCCGGACGAGTTGAGCAGCGAAGCCGGCAGCTCCGGGAAGGCGGCGGCGATCTCGGCGAAGGCGGCGATCTGGCGGGCATTGGCCGGGTCGGCCTCGTCCTCGGAAGAGGCGAAATGGCTCATCAGCAGGCCGATATCGGCCGCGGCGAGGGTGCCCGATTTCTCGCGGGCGAGGTTCAGCCCCTCGCCGGGCCAGAGCCCGAGCCGGTTCATCGCCGTGTCGACATGCAGCGCTGCCGGCCGGACTTTCGCGCCGGTCTGCCGGAACGAGGCCCATTCCAGCAATTCCTCATGCGAGCCGAGCACCGGCGACAATTCATGCTCGGCATAGATCCCGCCGCTTCCGGGCAGCAGGCCGTTCAGGATGTAGACCGTCGCCTCGCGCGCGACCTTGCGGGCGCGGATGCCTTCGGAGAGATGGGCGACGAAGAAATTCCGGCAGCCCGCCCGGCTCAGAGCCGTCACGGCCGGCTCGATGCCGATGCCGTAGGCGTCCGCCTTGACGACGGCGCCCGCCTCCGTGCCGGCGCGCTTGCCGAGAAGCCGCCAGTTCGAGACCAGCGCATCGAGGTCGATGGTCAGTGTCGCGCCATAGGCGCCGGGTTCAGGCGTTTCGACAGACATCATTCACGGTCCGGGAGGCGAAGGTCGTCGGCGCGGTCGGAGAAGCGCGTCACATCGGCGTCGAACTGGAGGGCGATCGTCCCGGTCGGGCCATGGCGCTGCTTGCCGATGATCAGCTCGGCGACGCCATGCGCCGCCTCCATCTCGATCTGCCATTTGTTGTGTTCTTCGGTGCCGGGGCGCGGCTCCTTGCCCTTGAGGTAGTATTCGTCGCGATAGACGAACATGACCACGTCGGCGTCCTGCTCGATCGAGCCGGATTCGCGCAGGTCCGAGAGCTGCGGGCGCTTGTCGTCGCGGCTCTCGACTTGGCGCGAGAGCTGGGACAGCGCGATGATCGGAACCGAGAGCTCCTTCGCCAGCGCCTTCAGGCTGGTCGTGATCTCGGTCAGCTCCTGCACGCGGTTCTGGCTGTTCTTGGAGGAGCCGGACAGAAGCTGGAGGTAGTCGATGAACAGGACGTCCAGCCCCTTCTGCCGCTTGAGCCGCCGGGCGCGAGCGACGAGCTGCGCGATCGAGATGCCGCCGGTCTGGTCGATATAGAGCGGGATTCGCTCGATCTGCGCGGCGACATCGGTCAGCCGGGCGAAATCGGCCTCGGTGATGCGGCCCTGCCTGATCTTGTAGGAGGAAATGCCGGACTGCTCGGCGACGATACGGGTCGCGAGCTGGTCGGACGACATTTCGAGCGAGAAGAAGGCCACGACGCCGCCATCGACCGTCTTGATCGTCCCGTCCGCCTGCCGCTCGCCGCGCCAGGCCTTGGCGATGTTGAAGGCGATGTTGGTCGCCAGCGAGGTCTTGCCCATGGCCGGGCGGCCGGCGAGCACGATGAGGTCGGAGGGCTGCAGGCCGCCCATGCGCTGGTCGAGATCGCGCAGGCCCGACGAGATGCCCGACAGGCCGCCGGCGCGCTGATAGGCGCTCGCCGCCATGTCGATGGCGAGACGCAGCGCCCCGTCGAATTTCTGGAAGCCACCCTCGTAGCGGCCCTTTTCGGCGAGTTCGTAGAGCTTGCGCTCGGCTTCCTCGATCTGCTCGCGCGGCGCCATCTCGACGGGGGCGTCATAGGCGACGTTGACGAGGTCTTCGCCGACGCCGATGAGCAGGCGGCGCACGGCGAGTTCGTAGATCGTACGGCCGTAATCGCCGGCGTTGATGACGGTCGTCGCCTCGGCAGCCAGTCGGGCGAGATACTGGCTCGGCGTGATGTCGCCGAGATCGAGGTCGTTGACGAAGGTCTTGAGCGTGATCGGCGTCGCAAGCTTGCCGGAGCGAATCAGGCTGGAGCTCAGCTCGAAGACGCGCTGGTGGATCGGCTCGAAGAAATGGTCCGGCAGCAGGAAGTCGGAGACGCGATAGAAGGCGTCGTTATTGACCAGGATCGCGCCCAGCAGCGCCTGCTCGGCCTCGATGTTGTGAGGCTGGACGCGGTATTCCGCCTCGCGGTTGTCGAGGCGAGCGACGAGGGCTGTAGCGGTGGCCATGGCCGTCCCGATAAATCGATGCTGATTGATACTTCAAGCCGACATTCGGCCGCTGGATACGAAACGCGCGGCGGCTGATTCGGAAGACTCTTAGATTACCACCCCGCCATCTCCTGCCAGCAGCGTGATGCGTGATCCACTCCTTTGCACAGGCCACGGAACGAAAAAGGCGCCGTGTTGCCACGGCGCCCTTGACTCGTCGTCCGAGCGGTTCGGCTCAGCGATCGTCGTCGCCGGCCTCGGCCAGCGCCGCGCCGACCTCGAGGCCGAGATCGTCGAGGTCGAACTCCTCGCGGGCGGTGACGTCCTCGCCGGCGGCCTGGCGATGAGCCTCTTCGGCCGAGCGGGCGACGTTGACGGTGACCGTGACGGCGACTTCCGGGTGCAGCACGACCGGGACGGTGTGCAGGCCGAGCGTCTTGATCGGGGTGTTCAGCGTCACCTGGCTGCGGGCGACGTTGAAGCCGTCCTTGGTCAGGGCCTCGGCGATGTCGCGGGTCGAGACCGAGCCGTAGAGCACGCCGGACTCGCCGGACTGGCGCAGGATGGTGACGCTCTGGCCGTTCAGGCGGGCGGCGACGGCATCGGCTTCCGACTTCAGCTCGAGGTTGCGGGTCTCGAGCTCGAGCTTCTGGCTCTCGAAGCGCTTCTTGTTGTCCTCGGTGGCGCGCAGCGCCTTGCCACGGGCGAGCAGGTAGTTGCGGCCGAAGCCGTCGCGGACGCGCACGACGTCGCCCATCTGGCCGAGCTTGGCGACGCGTTCGAGCAGGATCACTTCCATTTGTCTTCTCCTTACAGGTCTGGTCTGGTTTTCAGGATTGGGTAGGCGGAGGCGGCGACGCTGAACGCTTGCGCAGGCCGAACAGCGTGTCGGCGAGCCCGATGAGCGCGAGCAGCGGCGTTAGCAGGGCCTGCATCACGACGAGCGCGACATAGACCGAGATCAGCATCGGCGCCCGCCAGGGGCGGCCGCGCGAGATGTCGTGGAGCAGGCTCAAGCCGCAGAACATGAAGGCGGCGAGCAGGGCGCCCGTGAGGGCCATCGCCGCGACGCCGACGAAACTGCCGAGCGTGGCAAGGAAGGCAGAGGCGAGCAGCAGCAGCAGCGCGGGGCGCGGCAGCGTCGTGGCCGGGATGAAGGGCCAGGGCCGCGGTAGCCGGCCGGAGACCTTCACCGCGCGGGCGGCGAGCCAGAGATTGGCCGTGATCGTGGTGACGAAGGAAGCGCCGATGCCGAGCGGCACGGCGGGTGCGAGGCTCTGCGCCAGCTCGCCGACCTCGATGCCGGCCGGCAGGGCGATCAGACGGCCGCGTACCATCTCGTTCAGCAGGTTCTCGATCATCCGCGCGATCACCGAGCGATAGGTTTCGTAGTCGGTGGTCATCACCAGCGCGCTGCCGACGGTCGCGAGCGCGGCGGTGGCGGCGATCCAGACCATGAGATTGCCGAGCGGGTACCATTCCGTCGTGCCCTGCGCATCGCCGCGTGCGAGCAAGACGAGATAGCCGATCCACCAGGCCGGCAGGCCGATGATCAGGGCGAAGGCGACGCCGCCCGTCGGCGCCAGCGCCACCGCGACGGCGAGCGCGCCCGCGGCCGTGGCGAACAGCCCGGAGCGGTGGTTCCAGCCCAGCGAGGCGATGAAGATTGGGAGAGGAGCGGCCGAGTACAGCAGCGCAGACAGCGGCGATCCGGTGATCACCACTGAGAAGAGCAGGGCCGCAACGAGGCCCGCGCCGATGCCGACAATCGGAATCATGGTCCGTCCTGCTGTCCCGCTGCTCGCTGGCCGTTCTGGCCCGGCAGGGTGAGAGGCGTCTCGCCTCAACGAACCCGGGGGAGTCTCACCGCCGGGCGACTGGTTGATCTTGAACGTGAAAGCCGGAGGCGCCGGGGCGCCTCCGGAAATTCCGAAATCCGCTTAGCGGATCAGCGGATGACGTAGGGCAGCAGGCCGAGGAAGCGGGCGCGCTTGATCGCCTGGGCGAGCTCGCGCTGCTTCTTGGCGGAGACCGCCGTGATGCGGGACGGCACGATCTTGCCGCGCTCGGAGATGTAGCGCGAGAGCAGACGGACGTCCTTGTAGTCGATCTTCGGCGCGCCCTCGCCCGAGAACGGGCAGGACTTGCGGCGGCGGAAGAAGGGGCGGCGGGCGCCGGCAGATGCGGTCGACATGGATCAGGCCCCCACTTCGGCGGTTTCGGTCACTTCGTCGTCACGACGCGGACGGTCACGGCGCGGGCCGCGCTCGAAACGGTCGCCGCCACGCTCGGGACGGTCGTCGCGATCACGCTTCTGGAGCATGGCCGACGGACCTTCCTCCAGCTCTTCGACCTTGATGGTCATGAAGCGCAGGATGTCTTCGTTGATGCGCATCTGGCGCTCCATCTCCAGCACGGCGGCGGAGGGGCCCTCGATGTTCAGCAGCGTGTAGTGCGCCTTGCGGTTCTTCTTGATGCGGTAGCCGAGGGACTTGACGCCCCAGTACTCGACCTTGCGGATGGCGCCGCCATTCGCTTCGATCACGCCCTTGAACTGCTCGACAAGAGCTTCGACCTGCTGCGCGCTGACATCTTGCCGCGCGAGCAGCACATGCTCGTACAATGCCATCTAGATTTGGCCTTTCTGTTTCACCCTGCTTCGCCCGGCGCGGAGCCCTCCGAGCCCTGGATAAGGCCCGACAGGATTTCATCGAAGGCGGAGACACAGGATGACGACTCCATCGAAGTCTGCGCGGCCTTCAAAAAGGCACGCGCCATCCGTTCAGCCTCCGGCCGAACAAGCAGGAGGCGGTCGTTACAGTGTCCGAGCCGCCATGGCAACCGGAATCTGACGGTAAAACCCGCCCACGGAGCGGAAAAGCTGGGCTCCGTGCTTGACTTGGCGGCGAAACCGTTGTGACAGCCGCGTCATAATACAAAAGTTTTGCAGGACGAGGCGTTCCCGACATGACGACAGCGTTGATCTTTCCCGGCCAGGGCTCCCAGGCCGTCGGCATGGGCAGGAGCCTGGCCGACGCCTTCCCGGTCGCGAAGGCGGTGTTCGACGAGGTCGACGCGGCCCTGTCGCAGAAGCTCTCTACCTTGATGTGGGAAGGCCCCGCCGAGGAGCTGACGCTGACGGCCAACGCCCAGCCGGCGCTGATGGCGGTCAGCCTCGCGGTGGTCCGGGTGCTCGAGGCCGAGGCCGGGCTCGATCTCGGGCGCGATGCCGCCTTCGTCGCCGGCCACTCGCTTGGCGAGTATTCCGCGCTGGCTGCGGCCGGGACCTTCTCGGTCAGCGACGCGGCCCGCCTGCTGCGCATCCGCGGCGACGCGATGCAGAAGGCCGTGCCGGCGGGGCAGGGTGCCATGGCGGCGCTGCTCGGCGCCGAGCTCGACCTCGCCCGCGAGATCGCCGCCGCGGCGGCGCAGGGCGAAGTCTGCGAGGCGGCCAACGACAATGGGGGCGGGCAGGTCGTGCTCTCCGGCGCGAAGGCGGCGATTGATCGCGCCATCGCGCTCGCCACCGAGCGGGGCGTCAAGCGCGCCATGCTGCTGCCGGTTTCCGCGCCCTTCCATTGCGCGCTGATGCAGCCGGCGGCCGAGGCGATGCAGGAGGCCCTGTCCAAGATTGCGATGCAGGCGCCGGTCGTGCCGGTGATGGCCAATGTCGGCGCCGCGCCGCTGAGCGACCCGGAGGCGATTCGCGCCTCGCTGGTGGCGCAGGTGACGGGAACCGTGCGCTGGCGCGAATGCGTGCAGGCGATGGCGGCGGCTGGCGTGGACGATTTCGTCGAGCTGGGCAGCGGCAAGGTTCTCGCCGGCCTGGTGAAGCGCATCGCCGCCGGGACCGCCACGGCCTCGGTCGGCACGGCCGAGGACATCGCCGCCTATAAGGCTCGCAAGGGCTGATCGGAAAGGTCCGGAGGAAATCCGGACGCTAAGACGGCAGAACGCCGGAAACGGGGAGTGGACATGTTTGATCTGACCGGCCGCAAGGCCCTGGTCACCGGCGCGACCGGTGGCCTCGGCGGAGCCATTGCGAGAACCCTTCACGCCCAGGGCGCGACCATCGCCATCTCCGGCACCCGGGCCGAAGCGCTGGAGGCCCTGGCGGCTGAGCTCTGCGAGCGGGTCGTGATCGCGCCCTGCAACCTCGCGGACAAGGATTCGGTCGAGGCGCTGCTGCCGAGCGCCGAGGAGAAGCTCGGCGGGCTCGACATTCTCGTCAACAATGCCGGCATCACGAAGGACAACCTGTTCCTGCGCCTCAAGGACGAGGATTGGGACGCGGTCATCGCGATCAACCTGACCGCCGCCTTCCGGCTGTCGCGCGCGGCGGTGAAGTCGATGATGCGCAGGCGCTACGGCCGAATCGTCTCGATCGGCTCCGTCGTCGGCACGATGGGCAATCCCGGGCAGGGCAACTACGCCGCCGCCAAGGCCGGTCTCATCGGCATGTCCAAGGCGCTGGCGGCGGAGGTGGCGAGTCGCAACATCACCGTCAATGTCGTGGCTCCGGGCTTCATCGAGTCACCGATGACGCAGGCCCTGAACGAGAAGCAGCGCGAAGGCATTCTCTCGGACGTGCCGATGGGGCGGCTCGGCGCGGGCGCCGATGTGGCGGCGGCGGTCGCCTATCTCGCCAGCACGGAAGCCGGCTACGTGACCGGCCAGACGCTTCACGTCAACGGCGGAATGGCCATGATCTGAACGGGTTGCGGCGCATTCTGGAAGCGTTCCAGAAGCCGTTCGACGCTCTCGCCACTGTGGACAGGGTGTGTTAACTAGCGCCGTCGCGCTGCCTTTCCGGCTCCTGGGGACTTGACGAAAACCCGGTTGTTGCGTTTGTGCAGGCTTCAAGCTTTCCGGATCGCGTGCATCATCATGATGGCGCGGCGGGTCGGAATGAAGATCCATATGCGCGTCGCAGCTCTGCGGTGCGTTTTCAGTTTCTAAGGAAGAGACCCATGAGCGATGTCGCCGAGCGCGTGAAGAAGATCGTGGTCGAGCACCTCGGCGTCGAGCCCGAGAAGGTCGTCGATAGCGCCAACTTCATCGAGGATTTGGGTGCGGACAGCCTCGACACCGTCGAGCTGGTCATGGCCTTCGAGGAAGAGTTCGGCGTCGAGATTCCGGACGATGCTGCCGAGACGATCGTGACGGTCGGCGACGCGGTCAAGTTCCTCTCGGCCAAGAGTGCCTGATTAGGCGCCTGATCGGGCGCTGATCGACCCAAGGGTCGTTTCATACAGAAAGTCTCATGGCTCCTCGTAGTGTTTCGATGCGGCGCGTCGTCGTGACCGGGCTCGGCATGGTGACGCCGCTCGGTTGCGGCGTCGAACCGACCTGGACGCGGATCCTTGCCGGCGCCAGCGGCGCCGGCCCCATTACCAGCTTCGACGCCAGCGACCTGCCGGCGCAGATCGCCTGCAACATCCCGCGGGGTGACGGCAGCGACGGGACCTTCAATCCCGACGACTGGATGGAGCCGAAGGAACAGCGCAAGGTCGACGACTTCATCGTCTTCGGCATGGCTGCCGCCACGCAGGCGCTGGCGGATGCGGGCTGGAAACCGGAAAGCTACGAGGACCAGACCCGCACCGGCGTCGCCATCGGCTCCGGCATCGGCGGCCTCGGCGGCATCTATGAGGCCTCGCTCCTGCTCAAGGAGCGTGGCCCGCGCCGCCTTTCTCCCTTCTTCATTCCCGGCCGCCTCATCAACCTCGCTGCGGGCTATGTCTCGATCGAGCACGGGTTGAAGGGGCCGAACCATTCGGCCGTGACCGCCTGCTCGACCGGCGCGCATGCGATCGGCGACGCCGCGCGCATGATCGCGCTCGGAGATGCCGACGTCATGGTGGCTGGCGGCGCCGAATCGGCCATCAACCGCATCGGCATCGCCGGGTTCTGCGCCTGCCGGGCGCTCTCCACCAGCTTCAACGACACGCCCGAAAAGGCCTCGCGCCCCTACGACAAGGACCGTGACGGCTTCGTCATGGGCGAGGGGGCCGGCGTCGTCGTGCTCGAGGAGCTGGAGCATGCCCTGGCCCGCGGCGCGCGCATCTATGCCGAGGTCATCGGTTACGGCATGTCGGGTGACGCCTACCATATCACCTCGCCGGCCGAGGACGGCGACGGCGCCTATCGCTGCATGAGCATGGCGCTGGACCGCGCCGGCATCGCGGCGTCCGACCTCGATTACGTCAATGCCCACGGCACCTCGACGCCGCTCGGCGACGAGATCGAGCTGCGCGCTGTCGAGCGGCTGCTGGCGAACGCGCCGAAGCGCCCGTCGATGTCCTCGACGAAATCGGCGACCGGCCATCTGCTGGGTGCGGCGGGTGCCATCGAGGCGATCTTCACCGTGCTCGCCATTCGCGACCAGGTCGCGCCGCCGACGATCAATCTCGACAATCCCTCCGTCGAGACCGACATCGACCTGGTGCCGCATGTCGCCCGCAAGCGCGAGATCGAGTACGCTTTGTCGAACTCCTTCGGCTTCGGCGGCACCAACGCCTCGCTGGTGCTGCAGCGCTATCGGGCCGACGGCTGAGGCTTTCACCGGCCGGCTCGATCACGACCGGGAGGCACCGTGCTCGGGCTCGACCCGAGCATCTTGCGGCCTAGAGGCGCCCTTCTCGGCCGGAGATTCTCGGGCGCCGCGATGCGCTGCCCGCGGCCTTGCCCCGTCCCGACAGCGCGGTTTCGCCATAATCTTGGGTAGAGTTCGCGGCTGATGCTGCTGAAGGCGTGATTCCGCGTTCACAGCGGCGACGAAACCGGCTCTAATGCGGCCCCGGAGCCGATATGCCCGGTTCTTCATCCGGCCGATGCGGACGAACGCATCGTGCCGAGGTCGTCTATCCCGTGCTGCGAGCGCTGAAACTGTGAACGATACGCCCCGCGTCGCCCCAAAAAGCCCGAGCGAGGCCCTCAAGCCCGTAGCGCCTCCGGCGCCGCCGCCGAAGGTGCGCCACCGGCGACGCAGCCCATTCCTCTCCATGCTGAGCGGCTTGTTCACGCTCGCCCTCGTCGGCGCCGGCGTGGTCGGGGCCGGCATCGCCATCGTCTCCAACCAGAGCAAGTCGCCGGGTCCGCTGGCAAGCGACCGCGCGCTGATCATCCCGAAGGAGAGTGGGCTCACCGAGATCGCCGAGCTGCTGCAGCGCGAAGGGCTGATCGAGCATCCGCTCACCTTCCGCATCGCCGCCATCATCGGCGGTGACTGGCACAAGCTCCAGGCCGGCGAATACCTGTTCAAGGCGCGCGTCAGCCCGCAGGAGATCCTCGGCATCATTTCGAGCGGCAAGGTGGTCGAGCATTCGGTCACCATTCCCGAGGGGCTGACCAGCGAGCAGATCGTCGAGCGCCTGCGCGAGAACGACCTGCTGACCGGCGATATCACGCAGATCCCGAAGGAGGGGTCCATCCTCCCGGATACCTATCGTTTCCCACGCGGCTTCTCGCGGCAGGCCATCCTCGACCGCATGGCGCGCGACCAGCGTGTGATCCTCAGCCGGATCTGGGAGCGTCGCCCCGCCGACCTGCCGATCAAGACACCGCAGGATCTCGTCATTCTGGCTTCGATCGTGGAGAAGGAGACCGGCCGCGCCGATGAGCGTCCGCGCGTCGCCGGGGTCTTCATCAACCGCCTGAACCAGAAGATGCGGCTGCAATCCGACCCGACGATCGTCTACGGCCTCGTCGGCGGCAAGGGCACGCTCGGCCGCCCGATCCAGCGCAACGAGATCACACAGGCGACGCCCTACAACACCTATGTCATCCCCGGTCTGCCGCCGGGGCCGATCGCCAATCCCGGCCGCGCCGCGATGGAGGCGGTGGTCAATCATTCGCGCACGAAGGAGCTCTTCTTCGTCGCCGACGGCACGGGCGGCCATGTCTTCGCCGAGACGCTCGACCAGCACAACCGCAATGTCGGCCGCTGGCGCCAGATCGAAACGACGCGCCAGCAGCAGACCGGCAAGCCCCCGGCGGACAGCGTCGACAAGGTCGAGCCGCCTGCGGGCCCCGACAACCGCACCGAGGCGCCGGCGAGCGCCCAGCCAGTCGCCGCGGGCGACGGCTCGGCTCCTGTCGCCCTGCCGGCCGGCGGCGTGGCGGGCACCCGAGCCCGGGCTTTCGACGCCTCGGAAGGCACCCCGCGCGATCCGCTGCTGAACAAGACCTTCGATCTCAACTCGCCCAAGCAGTTGCCGCAGCTCAAGATGCCCTGAGACATTCCCGGGACGGCTCGCCGTCCCCATCTTCCGCGCCGCTATGCTTGCGATGGCTGCGGCGCGCCACTACGGTCCCGCCGCATCGCGCCCGGCGGGGTGGCGGCAAGCGGATCGCAAAGCGGGGATTGAATGGGCATCGAGAGCATGACGGGCTTTGCCCGCGCGGCGGGGACAGCCGGCGTTCACGCCTGGGCCTGGGAAATCCGCAGCGTCAACGGCCGGGGACTTGATCTGCGCGTGCGGGTTCCGCCCGGTTTCGAGGTGCTGGCCGAGGCGGCCCGCAAGCGCCTGACGAGCGCCTTCTCGCGCGGCACGCTCCACGTCAATCTCTCCGTGACCAGCGATGCAGGGCCGCCGCGCCCCCGCGTCAACGAGACGGTGCTCGCGGCCCTGCTGGAGGCCATTGAGAAGCTGCCGCCGGCTGCTGGCATCAATCCGCCGACCTTCGACGGGCTGCTCGGCATCCGCGGCGTGGTCGAATACGCCGATGAGGCTCAGGATGCGCTTGGCGCCATCGAGAAGCCGGCACTCGCCGGCCTCGAATCGATTGCCGAGGCGCTGAAGGAGGCCCGTTCCGCCGAGGGACGGGCGCTGGAGGCGATCGTGCTCGGCCAGGTCGAGACGATCTCGCGCCTGACGACGGAAGCCGAGCGACATCCTGCCCGCAGCCCGGAGGCCATCCGTGCCCGGATTGCCGCCCAGGTCGAAGCCCTGCTGGGCGCAGCCAACGGGCTCGATCCGCAACGCCTGCATCAGGAGGCTGCGCTCGTCGCGGTTCGCTCCGATATCCGCGAGGAGATCGACCGCCTCCATGCCCATGTCGGGGCGTTGCGGGAGCTCCTGGCGAAGGGCGGTCCCATCGGCCGCAAGCTCGATTTCCTCTCCCAGGAATTCGGCCGTGAGGCCTCGACGCTCTGCGCCAAGGCGAACGACCCCGGCCTCTCGCGGATCGGCCTCGACTTGCGCACGGTCGTCGACCAGATGCGCGAGCAGGTCCAGAATGTGGAGTGAGAGATGACGGCCGAGAGCCATCGCCCGGCCCGCCGCGGCCTCATGCTGATCCTGTCCTCGCCCTCGGGCGCCGGCAAGACGACGCTCACCCGTAACCTCAAGAGCGAGAACAATCTCGACCTCTCGATCTCCGTGACGACGCGGCCGCGGCGCCCGTCCGAGATCGACGGCGTGCATTACCGCTTCATCGACCGCAACGCCTTCGACGCCATGCGCCAGCATAACGACCTGCTGGAATGGGCCGAGGTCCACGGCAACGGCTACGGCACGCCGCGCAAGGAGGTCGAGGCTTCGCTGGCGGCCGGGCGCGACGTGTTGTTCGACATCGATTGGCAAGGCACACAGCAGATCGTCAAGAAGGCGCGCGCCGACGTGGTGACGATCTTCATCCTGCCACCGTCGATGGCGGAGCTGCGCTCGCGCCTCGTGCGCCGGGCCGAGGATGCGCCGGAGGTCATCGCCAAGCGGCTGGCCAATGCCCGCGACGAGATCGCGCGCTGGAGCCAGTACGACTACGTCATCGTCAATGACGATCTCGACGCAGCCTACGAGTCGATCAAGGCGATCCTGACGGCAGAGCGCCTCAAGCGCAGCCGCGCGGTGGGGCTCGGCGCCTTCGTCGATCAGCTTCTGGCCGAGGAGCTGCCCTGAAGCTCTGCGGCGAGCGCGTTCGCGAGTCGCACGAAGCCGGAAACCGGCACTTCCTCCGCCCGCGCCGTCTCGGCGAGGCCGGCCGCCGCGAGGATGGGCGCCGGGTCCGGCAGCACGGCCTTCAGGCTCTGCCGCAGCATCTTGCGACGCTGGCCGAACGCGGCCAGCGTCACCCGCTCCAGCAGGCGCCGGTCGCAAGGCTCCGGCTCCTCGCGCGGCAGGAGCTGGACCACCGAGGAGGTGATCTTCGGCGGCGGCACGAAGGCGTCGCGCGGCACGTCGAACAGGATCTTCGTCCGGCAGCGCCAGTTCGCCAGCACGGCGAGCCGGCCGTAATCCGCCCGCTCTTCCGGCGAGGCGACGATGCGCTCGGCGACCTCGCGCTGGAACATCAGCGTGAGCGAGCTCCACCAGGACGGCCAGGGCTCGAGACTGAGCCAACCCACCAGCAGCGGCGTGCCGATATTATAGGGCAGGTTTGCGACGATGCGGGCGCGTTCGCCCTTCAGATGCGACGAGAGATCGACGGCAAGCGCATCGCCATCGACGACCTCCAGTCGCCCCGGATAGCGCGCCGCGATCTCGGCCAGCGCCGGCAGGCAGCGCCGGTCGCGCTCGATGGCGATGACCCGGCCCGCCCCGTTGGCGAGCAAGGCGCGGGTCAGGCCACCGGGGCCGGGGCCGATCTCGACGATCGTCTCGCCGTCGAGCGGGCCGGCGGAGCGGGCGATCCGGCTCGTCAGGTTGAGATCGAACAGGAAGTTCTGGCCGAGCGCTTTCTGGGCCATCAGCCCGTGGCGCTCCACCACCTCGCGCAGCGGCGGCAGATCGTCGATCTGGCTCATGGCTGGCCCGCCGCCTCATGGGCCGCGTCCCGCCGTCCGGCCATGCGCGCGGCAAGCCGCAGAGCGGCGCAGAGGCTGTCAGGCCTCGCGATGCCACGCCCGGCGATGTCGAAGGCCGTGCCGTGATCGGGAGAGGTCCGGATGAAGGGCAGGCCGAGCGTGACGTTGACGCCTTCGTCGAAGGCGATGGTCTTGATCGGGATCAGCGCCTGGTCGTGATACATCGCCAGCGCCGCGTCGTAGCCCGCCCGCGCCCGCGCATGGAACATCGTATCGGCTGGATAGGGCCCGCGCGCATCGATACCCTCGGCCTGAAGCTGCGCGATGGCCGGCTTCACGATGTCCTCGTCCTCGCGTCCCATCGTCCCGTTCTCGCCGGCATGCGGGTTCAATCCGCTGAGGGCGAGCCGGGGGCTGGCGATACCGAATTGTTGACGCAGACCCGCCGCGACGATCCGGGCTGTGTCGACGATGAGCTTCGTCGTCAGCAGCTCCGGCACCCGTTGCAGCGGCACATGGATCGTGACCGGGATGACGGCGAGCTCCTCGCACCACAGCATCATCACCGGCAGAGGCTCGACCCCGCCCTCGGCCGCGAGATGAGCGAGATATTCCGTATGTCCGGGATGCTTGAAGCCGGCCGCGTAAAGCACTGATTTCGCGATTGGATTGGTTACGACTGCGCCAGCCTGTCCGGCCCGGACCGCCGCCACGGCCCGGTCGATCGAGGCAATCGTGGCCGCAGCCGAAACGGCATCGGGCCTGCCGGGCAGGACATCGGCCGCCTGTGCGAGCGGGATCACCGGCAACGCCTCTTGGAAAACCGCGGGGGCCTCCTCCCAGGAGCATTCCCGGATCGGGATCGGCCATCCAAGCCGCTCGGCGATTCGCGCGAGCTGCTCCGCATTCGCGATGCAGGCGAAGGCCGGCAGCGCGCGCTCTTTGCGTTCTTGCCAGGCACGCAGGCTGAGTTCCGGCCCGATGCCGGCGGGGTCGCCCTGGGTCAGAGCTAGCGGCAGGGTCGGCAAGGGACGCTCCGATGTCGCGGAAGCGCGGGCCATTGGACAGCCCGCGTCGCTTTGCTTGAGCCGGATCCGATCAGGTCGAAACAACCCGATCGGTGCATCCGCCTCTCAGATATCGATGGGATCACGCGTTCTAGTTCGAGCCGCCCACGCCGTCGCCGGTCGAGGTTCCGCCGAGGTTCTGGGAATAGCTGATCTCGCCCAGAGTCCGCAGCTCGAGCCGGAACATGACGGTGCGCGTATCCTTCGTCGCGCCGGCCTGCCGGTCGGCATAGCTTTGCGAGTAGCTGACGTCGAAGACCGTGCACTCGTCGGTGTAGTTGATGCCGAGCGAGGTCGAGGCGGTCTGGAACGGACCGGTCGTCGGATAGGCCGGGATGGCCGTCGACGCCGCCAGGGCGGCGGCATAGGCGTTCCGCCAGAGCTCGCGGTCGTATTTGTACTTGTCGAGGTCGAACAGCACGCCGGCCCTGACGCGCCAGTTCGGGGTGACGAGCAGGGAGCCGTTCAGCGAAAGGCCTTCGCGGCGGCGAGGGATGCCGAGATCCGGCTGCGGCTCGTAGCGGGCATAGCCGACCGAGGCCGTGACGACGCCGGTCGAATAGGTCGCCGCGGCATCGATGCGCTGCGCCTCGAAGGTCGTCGAGTTCAGGCGCGTGGCACCGGTCAGGAAGAAGCCCTTCATCGGAGAGACCTGCGCCCGGGCGACGATGTCGGAGCTCGCCGTCTGGAGGCCGGAATCGAGGCCGGTATTGAGCAGGTCGCCGGTCGCGTAGGAATTGCGACCGCCGAGCTGGAACGACTGGCCGACCAGGAAGTTGGCATAGGCTTCCTTGCCGAAGCGGCCGGTATAGAGCGCGCCGACATTGGCGCGTGTGCCGCCCTCGACGCGGTCGTAGCCGGAGAACTTGCCGTTCCATTCGAACAGGTTGTTGGCGTCGAAGACGAGGCTCTGCGAATCCTCGTTGGCGATCCGCAGGCTGTTCGTCTCGTTCGGACGAGCGACGATCTGCGCGACCGGCTCGATGATATGCGTGCCCCAGTCGGTCTTGGCGACGAAGGGGTAGCGGTACATCAGTCCGATCGCCGGCATCACCCGGCCGAAGACCTCGTCCGAGCTGTCGGCGATCGTCGAGACGCGCGAATTGATGATGCCGCTGGTATCCGGGTTGATCGCGAAGACGTCGGCCCGCAGCGAGGCATAGGGCGTCCAGATCTGCCCGATCGGATCGATGATGTTGCGCCGCCACGAGACCTGCGCGGTCGCGCGGGACACGTTGCCCGCCAGCCCGCGCACGAGGCAGTTGTTCTTGTCGTAGACCGCGCACCCGTCATAGAGCGAGTAGCCCGGTGTGGTGATCAGATAGTTCTTCTGTACGGGCAGCTGGGTGAAGGCGGCCGTATCGCGGGTCAGGCTGGTGACGTTGACGTTGAACTCCAGCTCGCCGCCCAGGAAGGACGGCTTGTGGATGCGCTTGTCGTAGTCAAGCACCGGCAGCACCACGGGCTGCTGCTTCTGCCAGTCCTGATAGTTGAGCGGCTGGAAATAGTAGCCGCGCAGGTCGAACCAGGCGGTCGGGCTCTGGCCGTTCAGATAGGCCGTCGAGATCGATTCCTGCAGATAGGTGGTGTTGCTGAAGCTCTCGTTCAGGATGCGGTAGTTCTTGTAGAACCAGCGATCCGTCGACATGGCGGCGTTCCAGCCGACGGTCCAGCGCGGGTTGATGTAGAACTTGCCGGTCGTCTCGACCGAGCCGCGGAAGCTGTCGTCGCCGGGACCGAGCGGGCTGGCGACGAAGGCTCCCTTGTCCTGCTGGAAGATGCCGGAGGCGCGGATCGTGTAGGAGCCGTTCAGCAGCCGGTGGCGCCACTCGACCTGTCCCAGCACGCCCTGGCGCGTGAGGAAGGTCGGCGTCAGCGTGAGGTCGTAGTTCGGCGCGAGATTGAGGAAATAGGGCAGCCCGACGCCGAAGCCGAGAGCCCCGGTATTGATGAATTTTGGCGCCAGGAAGCCGGTCTTGCGCTTCACCGTCGAATCCGGCCCCGACATGTAGGGGATATAGGCCATCGGGATGCCGGCGAATTCGACGCGGGCATCCTCGTAATAGATGGTCTGCTCGGACTTCTTGTGGATGATGCGCGCCGCACGGACCTGCCAGAGCGGCGGCCGCTCCGGGTTGTCCTTGCAGGGCTCGCAGGCCGTGTAGATGCCCTTGTCGAAGACGAAGGTCTCGCCGTCCGTCCGCTCGGCGCGGGGCGCCGAGAAGCGGGTCTTGTCGGGGTTCACCACCCTGAGCGAATCGATGAAGCCGTCACGGAAATCGTCGGTCAGGTTGAAGCGGTCGCCGGTGATGACGCTACCGTTCGATTCGGTGATGCGCGCATTGCCGATCGCCGTGACGCGCTTGTTCGCCTGGTCGTAGATGACCTTGTCGGCTTCGATCGTGCGGCCCTGATAAAGGATCTGCACGTCGCCGACGGCGGCGACGGTCTTCTTGTCGTTGTCGTAGACGAGTTCACGCGCATCGACGACCATGCGGTCCTGCGGCTTGGCAGGCGCTGCGGCTCCCGCCGCCGGCTTGCCGCCTGCCGAGGGCTTGCCCTGGGCGAAGCCCGGGCCGGCCAGCAGGAAGGCGAGGCTGGAGGCAAGCGCCGTCGCCGCAGCAAATCGTGCCACGCTCGTCACGCCTTGACCCATCCGTGAAACGCAAAATTAACCATAGGCACAGTAAGATTTACCCGTCTTCCTGATGGAGGAGGGCGAGAGCGCCCAGCATCGTCCCCAATGCTGCGGGCAGCCACGCCGCGACGACCGGATTGACGATTCCCGACGATCCGAGTTCCTCCGACAGTTGTGTCGCCACATAGAGCACGAACCCCGCCGCGACGCCAGCGATCACCAGTTTCGTGACACCACCAAAGCGGAAAAATCTTAAAGAAACGGATGCTGCCACCAGCACCATGGCGATCAGCAGCAGCGGGCGCGCCATAAGCGATTGATATCGCAGCTCATAAGGCGTTGTGTCGAGGCCGGCGCGCTTCGTCCGCTCGATGGCCGTCGGCATGGACCAGAAGCCGACCGCCGCGGGCGGTGTGAAACTTTGGCGCATCTGATCCGGCTCCAGCGTCGTCGCGAGATCGTAGTTCTTGTAATTCTGTGGCTCTTCCGAGGCGGAGATCACGCGCGCATCGGAGAGCTGCCAGTGCCCGGGTCGCAGGATGGCCTGGCGGGCATCGATTCGGTCCCTGAAGGAGCCGTCCGGGTTGAAGTTGAAGATCGCGACCTGCGAGAGCCCGTCCTCGTCCGGCAAGGCACCGGCGGCACGGATGATCGCCTGGCCGTCGACGCTGCTCTGCCGCAGCCAGATTTCCGGCACGCTCGCGGCCGCCGGTCCGCCCGTGCGCACGAAGAGCCGGGTCTCGAGGGCGGTGGCGCGGCGCTTCATCTCGGAGGCGAGCGGGTTGTAGACCGTGATCGAGATCAGTCCGATCACCCCCGCCACCACGGCCGCCGGCTGCAGGAACTGCCAGGCCGAGACACCGACCGAACGGGCGACGACCAGTTCGAGCTTCCGGCTCAGCGTCAGCAGCGCGAACATGCCGCCGAACAAGGCCGCGAAGGGGAAGATCTGCTCGGCGACGCTCGGAACGCGATAGAGCGCCAGCATGATGATGCGCGGCGTGGTGGCGATCGGCGAGTCGCCGGCCCGGCGCATCAGCTCGACGAAGTCGAGCGTACCGATCAGGAAAAAGAAGGTGCCGAAC
Organism: Allobosea sp. UNC402CLCol; assembly: GCF_000745475.1. GTDB lineage: Bacteria > Pseudomonadota > Alphaproteobacteria > Rhizobiales > Beijerinckiaceae > Allobosea > Allobosea spartocytisi. Next base: position 173,783 of record NZ_KN050692.1, on the reverse strand, counting down.
ACGCTGATGATCGCGCGGGTGAAGCGCAGCGTCAGATAACGGCCGAGGGTTGTGAAGAGCAGCATCAGGCGCGCCGGAACCGGGCCGCCAGGTTGACCAGCGGCAATGTCAGCGGGGCCGTCATCCGGGCGAGGACCGGTCGCAGCCGCTCGCCGTAATAGATGAGGGTTACCGCCAGGATGATGGCGAGGAGAGGCAGGATATAGAGCATCGCGGCGGCGACGGGCGAGCGCACGCTCGCCGTCCAGGCGGCATAGGCTGCGATGCGCGTCGCGCCGACGATCATGATCGCCGCCTGGATCGCCAGAGCGCGGCCCTGGCGCGTGGTGCGCGCCTCGCCGATGGCTGCGAAGGCGATCAGCATGAAGGCGAAGGGGTAGAGCGGCGCCGAGAGGCGGTTATGCAGCTCGGCCCGGAACCGGCCTTCCTGGATCTTGTAATAGGCCTCGTTCGGGTTCTGGTTGATCAGCTCCCAGGTCGAGCGCTCGCGCGGCTTGTAGACCACCTTGTCGCCGTCGCCTTCGCCGGCCCCGCCGGTCGGATCGCCGGTCAGCGCCGAGAGATTGAGGGCGTAGCGCTCGAAGGAGATGATCGAGGTCGTGTTGGTGTTCTTGGCCTCGCGCTGGATCGTGCCTTTTTCCAGCATCAGGAAGCTCTGGCCCTCCGCCTCGACGGTGCGTCCCCGCTCGGCGAGGTAGATCGAGGGCTGCGTCGGGTCGCGCCGGTCCTGCATGAAGATGCCGACCAGCGAGTCGCCCACCTTTTCACGGTAGTGGAAGGTCACACCGGAATCGAGCGAGACGAACTGGCCTTCCTTGACGACGTTGGTGACGAAATCGGCCCGGATCAGGGTGATGAGGTCGCGCAGCATCCGGAAGCTTGCCGGCATCACCGACACCGTCATCCAGGCGACGACGACGGCCGTCGCCACGGTCAGGACCAGGAAGGGGCGCGTGACGCGGTGCGGCGCGATGCCGGCCGCGTTCATGACGATGAGCTCGGAATCGCCGTTGAGCTTGTTCAGCGTGTAGAGCGTCGACATGAACAGCGCGACCGGCGCGATGCCCGCGACCAGCGCCGGCAGCGAGAGCAGGGTCACGGTCAGGAAGATCAGGACCGTCTGGCCCTTGCCGGTGATGAGGTCGACCTCGCGCAGCGCCTGCGTTACCCAGATCACGCCGGTGAGGCCGAGCAGCAGCACGATCGCCGCGCCCGCCGCGGTCTTGAGGATGTATCGGTCGAGGCGGTTCAGGAACACGCGTTGCTTTCCGGCAGGCGGGGAACCGAAGGGCCCCGAGGTGGTTCGTCGAACTCACCCTATGGTATAGGCGGATTTGCGGCGCAAACGGGAATCGTCGGCGCCGTGTCCTCCAACTGTCTCTTCCAAGCAATTTTCGCAAGATTGTGAGCGGATCATGTCGCAGCGCCTGAAGCTCGAGATCAAAGCCCCGGATACGGTCGAGGGGCACGATCTCGTCGTCCTCGTTTCCGACGCGCTGACCCTTTCGGGAGCGGCGCAGGAGGCTGCGGGGCCGGGCGCGCAGGCTTTGCTCACGCGTGCCGCCGCCGCCGAGCGCTTCAAGGGCAAGGCTTATGCCGGGTTGACGCTGCCTGCGCCCGAAGGCGCCGCCTATGAGCGGCTGATCGCGATCGGCACCGGATCCGCCGCTGATCGCGGCGAACTCGATTTCGTGAAGCTCGGCGGAGTGATCGCAGGCCGGCTTGCCGCCGGGCGTAGCGCGGAGATCGTCCTCGCTCTGCCGGAGGGCATGGTGGAGGCGAAACAGGCCGCCGATCTGGCGCTGGGCCTCAGGCTGCGGAGCTATGTCTTCGACCGCTACAAGACGAAGAGCAAGGACAAGGACGAGACCGGCTCCATCGCGGTCACGCTCCGGGTGGCCGATCCCGCGGCCGCGAAGAAGGCCCTGAAAGCGGCGGATGCCATCGCTGCCGGTGTCGTTCTGGCGCGCGATCTCGTCAACGAGCCGCCGAACGTCCTTTATCCGGAGGAGTTCGCCGATCGTGCGAAGAAGCTCGAAAAGCTCGGCGTCGAGGTCGAGATTCTCGACGAGAAGGATCTGAAGAAGATCGGCATGCGGGCGCTGCTCGGCGTCGGTCAGGGCTCGCGCCGCGAGAGCCGCGTCGTCGTCATGCGCTGGAACGGCGCCGGCAAGGACGAGCCGCCGGTCGCCTTCATCGGCAAGGGTGTCACCTTCGACACCGGCGGCATCTCGCTAAAGCCCGGCGCCAGCATGGAGGACATGAAGGGCGACATGGCGGGCGCGGCCTGCGTCGTCGGTCTCATGCATGCGCTCGCGGCCCGCAAGGCCAAGGTCAACGCCATCGGCGTGATCGGCCTCGTCGAGAACATGCCGGACGGCAATGCCCAGCGCCCGGGCGACATCGTGACCTCGCTCTCAGGCCAGACCATCGAGATCATCAACACCGACGCCGAGGGCCGGCTCGTCCTGGCCGATGTGCTCTGGTACGCGCAGGATCGTTTCAAGCCGCGCTTCATGATCAACCTGGCGACGTTGACGGGGGCGATCCTGGTCGCGCTGGCGCAGGAGAATGCCGGCCTCTTCACCAATAGCGACGAGCTGGCGCAGCGCCTGACGGCGGCCGGCCTCGCGACGGGCGAGACGGTCTGGCGCATGCCGCTCGGCAAGGCCTACGACAAGATGATCGATTCGAAATTCGCCGACATGAAGAACTCGTCCGGCCGCTATGCCGGCTCGATCACCGCAGCGCAGTTCCTGCAGCGCCACGTCAACGACACGCCCTGGGCTCATCTCGACATCGCCGGCACGGGCATGGCGGCCAAGGACAGCGAGATCAACCGCTCCTGGGGGCCGGGCTGGGGCGTGCGCCTGCTCGACCGGCTGGTGAAGGACCATTACGAAGGGTGATTCGCTTTCTCAGGAAGTATCGGTAAAGTTTTGGGTCGCAGGGGTTTTTATGGCTGAGATCCTGTTCTTCCATCTGCAGTCGCGCCCGCTCGAGCAGGTCCTGCCGACCATCCTCGACCGGGCGCTGGCGCGTGGTCAGAAGGTCGTGGTGGAGGTTTCCAGCCAGGAGCGGATGAGCGTCGTCGACGACCATCTCTGGACCTATGCCGATGAGAGCTTCCTGCCGCATGTCACGGCGATGGAAGCCGACGCGGCCAAGAACCCGATCGTGGTGACGACGCAGGCGCATAACCCCAATGCCGCGCAGGTGAGAATCTGCGCGGATGGCGTTCGCATTCCGGACGCAATGCAGGACTACGAGCGCGTCGTTCTGATATTCGATGGTGACGATCCCGAGGCGCTCAGTGCCGCTCGCGAGGATTGGAAGAAGGCGAGGGCTTCCGGACATGCCGCCAGCTACTGGCAGCAGGACGAGGCCGGCCGCTGGGAGAAGAAAGCGTGAGACTGCCTGTCCTGTTCCTCTGCGCCGCGGCGCTCGGCGGCTGCTCGGTCGACATGGGCGGCTTCGCCTTCCAGTCGGAGACGAAAGGTGGCGTCACCACCACGACGACGACCACCGGCAGCGCCGGCATCTCGACGCGCGAGCCGGTGCTGACGCCGGAAGGCGAGTGCAGCGTCGGCGTCTCGCTCGACCCCTCGACACGGCCGCTGCCCAAGGAGATCGCGCCTGGCATCACCGAATGCGAGCTGGTCAAGCTCAAGGGCAAGGCCCCGACCGACGTGCTGATCGGCGAGAGCGGCAAGGGTCAGCGCGAGGTGCAGGTGCTCTATGCCGAGCCTGGTGGCCGCGAGCTTTATCTGTTCACCGACAACAGGTTGGGCCGAATCGTGAAGCCGGGCGGGGAGGGCTGAGCGGCGTCTGCTCGGCCGTCATCCCCGGGCTTGCCAGTCGAGCCCCGTGGCGGCACTCTCAATTCAACAAGACGTTCAGCGGAACTAGACCGGCGTATGTTCTCGTCGGGCAGCAGGACATGGGAAGCGACCAGAGATGATCATGGACGGTAGGAATGCCGATTCCGGCAAGATGGACGAGATTGCTCTGCTGGAGCGTCGCGCGGGGCTTCTCAACCGCCGGTCGTTTCTGGCCGGCTCCGCCATGGGGCTCGGCGCGCTGACGCTGGGCGGTTGCGCGATCTCCGACGGCATGAGCCTCGCCGAGGCGGAGAAGGTCTACGGGCCCGTGCCTGAGGAGAAATTCCCGATCCCGGCGGTCGACGTCACCAAGGTCGATCCGAAATATTTCCGCAAGACCGTGCGCTACGAAACCAAGGAAGCGCCCGGCACGATCATCGTCGATCCCGGCAATTACTACGTTTACCGCATCGAGGAAGACGGGGCCGCCACACGCTACGGCGCCAATGTCGGCCGCGACGGGTTCCGCTGGAACGGCGACGCCTATGTCGGGCGCAAGTCCGAATGGGCGACCTGGACACCGCCCAAGGAAATGATCAAGCGCCAGCCCGAGGCCGCCAAATACGCCCGCGGCATGCCGGGTGGCCTCGACAACCCGCTCGGCGCCCGCACGCTCCATCTCTATCAGAACGGCGTCTACACGCTCTACACGATCTATGCGTCGAGCGATCCCGAGTCGATCGGCTCGGGGGTCACGAGCGGCTGTGTCGGCCTGCTCAGCCAGGACATGATCCACCTGTACAATCGCACGCCGGTCAAGACGAAGGTGGTCGTCCTGCCGGCCTAGGCGACGGCGTCAGCCTCCGGTGCGGGCAGCGGGCAGTTGATGCTCGCTGCGCGGCGCTGCCGATGGCGGATGCCCGGACCTCAGGCAGCCACTCCGCTGCCATCCTGGCCCGCAGGAGGCTCCGGCAGCCATGTCGCCAACGCGCTGCGGCCTGTCTCGGTCAGCGCGTAGACGCCGCGCTCGGAGCGCTCGAACCAGCCATAGACATTCCTGCGCAGGATCTTCTGGGCATCGGGGAAGGATCGCTTGAGATCGCGCGGCCGTTGCGGCGCCGATGTCATCGCTGCCGCGCAGGCGAGCGCCTGCTGGCGATAGGCCGTCATGATCGGCTTGCGCGTGCCTCCGCCGGCGGCGGGGTCGCCCTGGCGTCGTTTATGCTCCTCGACCAATCTCGAGCGCCGGCGCGGATCCTTCCGGGGCGTCGGCGCGGTGGGAGACACCAGGACGTCGACGCGGCCGGATGAGGAGACGCCCAGCAGTCCAAAACCGAGGCGTCGGCAGAGATTGCGATATCGCGGATCGCTTTCGCGGCCCTTGCCCTTGGCGGAAAGCTGGGCGGCCAGCCAGATCTCGTCGCCGAGGCTCATTCTGTCCACACCCTGCAGAATGAGCTCCAGATTGAACGTCAGCTTGAGCTCGCCGATGACCACCACGGCCGGATCGTCATCCCGCAGCCCGACGAGATCGCAATGCCCGATTTCGCCCTTGACGCTATAGCCGAGGCCCTCGAGGAAGCGTTTGACGGGTAGATAAAGGGACGTTTCCACATCGGATCTCCGGGCAACCCGTCGAGCATGCCCCGATAGTCGTTTCAGAGAGGCAAACGCCGCCGCGAACGGGCGCACGACATGCGCCGCTTGCTCGGATAAACGCGTGCCTGGCTCGGACCATGTTCGTTCGGCCCGAAGCGCGTGCTTCAGGCGCTCTCCAACTCCTCGCCCAGCACCAGCCACTCCTCCTCCGCCGCCGCGAGCGCTTCCGCCAGCTCGGCCCGCTGGCGGGAGAGCTGCAGCGCCTTGTCGGGCTCGCGCGAAAAGGCGCCGTTGGCGAGCGCGGCATCGACCTTCTCGATGAGGCCCGTCAGCTTGGCGATGCGTGCCTCGGCGAGGTTGAGCTTCTGCCGGAGCGGCCCCTGCGCCACGCGCTTGGTCGCCGCTTCCTTGCGCTCGTCCGCTTTCGGCTTCGCAGTGGCCTCCGGCGCCGGCTTGCCGCGCCTTTCGGCTTTGGCTGCGCCGAGCACATAGGTGCGGTAGTCGTCCATGTCGCCGTCGAAATTCTTCACCGTGCCGCCCGCGACCAGCCAGAGCCTGTCGGCGCAGGCCTCGATCAGGAAGCGGTCGTGGCTGACCAGCATGACGGCGCCGGGATAGTCGTTGATCGCATTGACCAGCGCCGTGCGGCTGTCGATGTCGAGATGGTTGGTCGGCTCGTCGAGGATCAGCAGATGCGGCCCGTGGAAGGTCGCGAGCCCGAGCATCAACCGTGCCTTCTCGCCGCCGGAGAGCAGCTTCACCGGCGTATCCGCCTTGGACGCGGGGAAGCCGATCTGCGCCGCCTTGGAGCGCACTTTTGCCTCAGGCGCATCCGGCATCAGATCGCGCAGATGGCCGACCGGCGTATCCTCGATCCGCAATTCGTCGAGCTGGTGCTGGGCGAAATAGGCGGTCTCCAGCTTGCTCGACTTCTTCATCTCGCCGGACATGGCGTCGAGCCGGCCGCCGATCAGCTTGCAGAAGGTCGACTTGCCGTTGCCGTTGGAGCCGAGCAGCGCGATGCGATCGTCCGGCGCGAGGCTGAGATTGAGCCGCGACAGCACCTTGCGCTCGCCATAGCCGGCGCTCGCATCCTCCAGCACGATCATCGGCGGCGAGAGCGGCTTCTCGGGGCCCGGGAAGGCGAAGGGCTGGACGTCGCGGTCGGTGATGGCGGCGATCGTCTGCATCTTCTCCAGCCGCTTGACGCGCGACTGGGCCTGCCGCGCCTTCGAAGCCTTGGCCTTGAAGCGGTCGACGAAGGCTTGGAGATGCTTGCGCTCGGCGTCCTGCTTCTCCTTGGCGCGGGCGAGCTGCATCTGCTTCTCAGCCCGCTGCTTCTCGAAGGAGGAATAGCCGCCGCGATAGAGCGTGAGCTTGCCCTGGTCGAGATGCATGATGTGGTCGACAGAGGTGTCCAGCAATTCGCGATCATGGCTGATGACGATCACGGTATGCGGATAGCGCTCGAGGTAGTCGTAGAGCCAGAGCGTGCCTTCGAGATCGAGATAGTTGGTCGGCTCGTCGAGCAGCAGCAGGTCGGGCTCCGAGAACAGCACGGCCGCCAGGGCGACGCGCATGCGCCAGCCGCCCGAGAAATCGGAGCAGGGACGCTGCTGAGCCTCCTCGTTGAAGCCGAGCCCGTGCAGCACCATCGCGGCGCGGGCCGGCGCGGAATGGGCGCCGATATCGGCGAGCCGCGTCTCGATCTCGGCGATGCGATGCGGATCGGTCGCGGTCTCGCTCTCCTTCATCAGGGCGGTGCGCTCGATGTCGGCGGCGAGCACCACCTCGATCAGCGATTCCGGCCCGCCCGGCGCTTCCTGCGCGACGCCGCCGATGCGCCGTCCCTTCGGCAGGCTGATATTGCCGCTCTCGGTGCCGAGATCACCGGTGATGATCTTGAACAGCGTGGTCTTGCCGGTGCCGTTGCGGCCGACGAAGCCGACGCGCGCGCCATCGGGAATTGCGGCGCCGGTGTGGTCGAGCAGCAGGCGCTCGCCGAGGCGATAGGTGATGTCGTTGATCGTCAGCATTCCGGCGATGTAGGGCGGTCGGCCGGAAAAGCCAATCGAAAGCGCGAAACGGGGCAAACGTCACGATTTCGTCACGATCCTGCCGCGGCGCGGCCCGCTGGCGCCTTCACCCAACGGAAATGCAGTAATTCTTTGATTCGCGAGGCTGTCTTCGATGCATGCCTACCCGTTCCAAGTCGCGTCCCGCCCTGTTTCCTTCCTGGCGCCCCTGATGATCTGCGTCGCGATCATCCTCGGCAGCGTTGCGGCGCTTACGGCGATCGTTCCGTTCTCCTGATCCTGTTGCGGCAACCGATGCGGCGGCACGCGGCTTTGCAGCCGGCGGTGCTTGTCGCCGGCGATGCCAGCCGCTAACGCTGGATCATGACGCGCACCGCTTTCTACACCGGCTCCTTCGACCCCGTGACCAACGGCCATGCCGACGTCATCGCCGCCGCAGCAGGGCTTTGCGACAGGCTGGTCGTCGCGATCGGCGTTCACCCCGGCAAGGCGCCGCTTCTCCCCGTCGAGCAGCGCGCCGATCTAGTGCGCGCAGTCGCATCCCCGCTGCTGGCGGCGAAGGGGGCCGTGCTCGACGTCGTGACCTTCGACGATCTCGCCGTCGACGCGGCCCGTCGCGCGGGCGCCACGCTCATCATCCGCGGCCTGCGCGACGGCACTGATCTCGATTACGAGATGCAGATGGCCGGCATGAACGGCACGATGGCGCCCGATGTGCAGACGGTCTTCCTGCCGGCCTCGCCCGGTGTGCGCCACATCACCGCGACGCTGGTCCGGCAGATCGCGGCGATGGGCGGCGATGTTTCGGCTTTCGTGCCGCCGCCGGTGCTGGCGGCGCTGAAGGCGCGCTTCGCCAAAGGCTGAAGCATAAACGGCCGTCATTCCGGATCATGGCCCGGAATGACGGGTCCGGTTCCAGCTCGGCCGACGGGGCGGGGCGCAAGACACATAACTTCGCCATCTTCCGCCGCTTTCTGCCGATTTTGGTTTGCATTTTGCCGAGAGCGATGGTGTCTCTCAGGTGAAGCGACTCGTCGTGCAGGGCCCTGCGCGACGCCCTCCGACAGGTTTTCCGATGCGTCTTTCCCGCTATTTCCTGCCCATTCTGCGCGACACGCCCAAGGAAGCGGAGATCGTCTCGCACCGGCTGATGCTGCGCGCCGGCATGATCCGTCAGGAATCGGCCGGCATTTATGCGTGGCTGCCGCTGGGCCTGCGCGTGCTCGACAAGATCTGCAAGGTGGTGCGCGAGGAGCAGAACCGCTCGGGCGCCGTCGAGATCCTGATGCCGACGATCCAATCGGCCGATCTCTGGCGCGAGAGCGGGCGCTACGACGCCTATGGCAAGGAGATGCTGCGCATCAAGGACCGGCATGATCGCGACATGCTCTACGGCCCGACCAATGAGGAGATGGTCACCGAGATCGTCCGGGCCTATGTCAAGTCCTACAAGGACCTGCCGCTCAATCTCTACCACATCCAGTGGAAGTTCCGCGACGAGGTGCGTCCGCGCTTCGGCGTGATGCGCGGCCGCGAGTTCCTGATGAAGGACGCCTATTCCTTCGACCTCGACAAGGACACGGCCCGCCACGCCTATAACCGCATGTTCACCGCCTATCTGCGCACCTTCGCGCGGCTCGGCCTGAGGGCGATCCCGATGCGCGCCGATACCGGCCCGATCGGCGGCGACCTGTCTCACGAGTTCATCGTTCTGGCCTCGACCGGCGAGAGCGAGGTGTTCTGCCACAGCGACTATCTGAACTTCCAGACTCCGGCGGCCGACACCGATTTCGACAGCGTTCCGGGCCTGCAGGGCGTCGTCGACAAGTGGACGAGCCTTTATGCCGCCACGGAGGAGATGCACGACAAGGCCGCTTTCGAAGCGATTCCCGAGGAGAAGCGCGTCTCGGCGCGCGGCATCGAGGTCGGTCACATCTTCTATTTCGGCACGAAATATTCCGAGCCCATGGGCGCGAGCGTCACTGGCCCGGACGGCCAGCAGGTCCTGCTCCATGGCGGTTCCTACGGCATTGGGCCGAGCCGCCTCGTCGCGGCGCTGATCGAGGCCGGACATGACGATGCCGGCATCGTCTGGCCCGAGGAGATCGCACCCTTCGACATCGCCGTCATCAACCTCAAGGCTGGCGACGCCGCAACCGACGGCGCAGCCGAACGCCTCTACAAGGACCTGCTCGCCAAGGGTTACGACGCGCTGCTCGACGACACCGACGACCGGCCGGGCGCCAAATTCGCCACCGCCGACCTGATCGGCGTGCCCTGGCAGATCATCGTCGGCCCCAAGGGGCTGGCCGAGGGCAAGGTCGAGATCAAGCGCCGTGCCGGCGGCGAGCGCGAGCTCGTCTCGCTGGAGGCCGCTCTCGATCGCTTCAAGGGCAAGGCGGCGTGACGGGATATCGGGCAGCGGGATATTGGGCATGAGCGCCGTCGCCGAAAGTTCGGACATCCCGACCGGCACGAAGCCTTTTGCCGGCTTCGAATGGCTGCTCGCCGGGCGCTATCTCCGGACGCGCCGGCGCGAGGGCTTCGTCTCGGTCATCGCCGGCTTCTCCTTTCTCGGCATCATGCTCGGCGTCGCGACGCTGATCATCGTGATGTCGGTGATGAACGGCTTCCGCAAGGAGCTGCTCGAGAAGATCGTTGGCGTGAACGGCCATATCTTCGCAACCCCGATCGACCGGCCCCTCGACGATTACGACAGCGTGGCCGAGCGGCTGCGCAAGATCACCGGCATCCAGCTCGCCATCCCGCTGGTCGAGGGCCAGGCCCTGGCATCCTCCCAGACCGGCAATAACGGCGTGCTCGTGCGCGGCGTGCGCGAGGCCGACATCAAGGCGATCCCCTTCATCGGCGGCAACATCAAGTCCGGCACGCTCGATGGCTTCGATGCCGCTCCGCCCGGCGTCGCCATCGGCATCCGCCTCGCCAACGCGCTCGGCGTCCAGGTCGGGGACACGATCACGCTGGTGACGCCGCAGGGCGCCTCGACGCCCTTCGGCACGGCGCCGCGCATCAAGGCCTACCCGGTCAAGGCGATCTTCTCTATCGGCATGACCGAGTTCGACGGCACCTTCGTCTACATGCCGCTCGCCGAGTCCCAGGCCTATTTCAACCGCGACGGCGATGTGAACGTCATCGAGATCTTCGTCGACAATCCCGACAACACGCAGAAGGTCCGCGACGCCATCGAAGCGGATGCGCCGCGCCCGCTCGTCCTCTCCGATTGGCGGCAGCGGAATCGCAGCTTCTTCAATGCGCTGGAAGTCGAGCGCAACGTCATGTTCATCATCCTGACGCTGATCGTGTTGGTGGCGGCGCTCAACATCGTCTCCGGCCTGATCATGCTGGTGAAGGACAAGACCGAGGACATCGCGATCATGCGCACCATGGGCGCGACGGCCGGCACGGTTCTGCGCGTCTTCCTGATCACCGGCGCAGCGATCGGCGTCGTCGGCACGCTCGCCGGGCTGATCCTCGGCGTTCTCTTCTCCCACTACATCAAGTCGATCATGGCCGCGCTGAACTGGATCACCGGTGCCAATCTCTGGGACCCGACGGTGCGCTTCCTCAGCGACATCCCCTCGGTGCTCGACTGGCGCGATGTCGTGAACGTCGTCCTGATGGCGCTGACGCTGTCGCTGCTGGCGACGCTCTATCCGGCCTGGAAGGCGGCACGGCTCGACCCCGTCAAAGCGCTGAGGATGGGCTGATGGCGCAGGAAACGCCCGCGCTCTTCCTGTCGCAGGTCGAGCGTTTCTATCCGCAGGCGGATGCGCCGCTCGAAGTGCTGCGCAAGGCCGATTTCGCGCTCTGGCCGGGCGAGGTCGTCGCGCTGGTGGCGCCGAGCGGCACCGGCAAGTCGACCCTGCTGCATGTCGCCGGCCTGCTGGAGAAGCCGGATGGCGGCGAGGTCTTCGTCGGCGGGCTGGCCACCACCAAGCTCGACGACAAGGGCCGCACGCGGCTGCGCCGCACCGAGATCGGCTTCGTCTATCAGTTCCACCATCTCCTGCCGGAATTCACGGCGCTGGAGAACGTCGTGCTGCCGCAGCGCATCCGCGGGCTGGACCGGGATGTCGCGGAGGAACGGGCGGCGGAGCTCCTGAGCTTCCTTGGTCTCGGCCAGCGGCTCGACCATCTGCCGGGCGAGCTCTCGGGCGGCGAGCAGCAGCGCGTCGCCATCGGCCGCGCTGTCGCCAACGGTCCGCGCCTGCTGCTGGCGGACGAGCCGACCGGCAATCTCGATCCGCAAACCGCGCAGCATGTCTTCGGCACGCTGATCGCGCTCGCCCGCGCCTCCGGGCTCGCGGCGCTGATCGCGACGCACAACCTCGATCTCGCCCGCAAGATGGACCGCCAGGTCACCATCCGCGAAGGGCTGGTCGTGCCGCTGGCTTAAGAGCCTGCCGCCATTCCCGGGCGCCGCGGAGCGGCGACCCGGAGCTCCCCTGCCTGATGATGAACTGCGGAACCACCCCGTCATTCCGGCCGCAGCGAAGCGGAGGGCCGGGATCCATGATAGGGCGCTCCGCTCTACGATGGATCCCGGATCTACGCGGCTTCGCCACTTGTCCGGGATGACGGGGTGGTTCCGCAGTTCATTTTGCGAGAGATGCCCGGGTCGAGCCCGAGCATGACGCGGTTTTACGCCAGGCGAGGCGCCACAAGCGTCAATCGTTAAGCAATCGTTGACTCTTCAAGGAGGCTGGGCCGGTCCCTTTCGCCTCGGCAATTGACGAGAACAAAAGATGAACTAACATGAACCTATCGAGAACAACGGAGGTTCGCTATGACTGCAGCGCGTAAATTCGCCGCCGGCCTGGCCGAGATCGCCTCGCTTGCGGTCTTCCTCGGCATGATCTGGCTCTGGGCCGCTCTTCTCTCAGGGCCGCAGGTCTGATCATGGCAGGAGGGGGCGGGAGGCGCGCCGTCCACAGCCGGCCCGAAGAGGCTATCGACGGGCGCCCCCGGGGAGTTCCATAAGAAAAGGCACGGGTGAGCGAGTCGCGGCGCGGCGGCGGGAGAGGGACATGGGACGGGACGCAGGCGAGACACGCATCCTGTCGGATATCGGCTTCGTCCATCTCCATGTCCATTCGAGCTATTCCTTGCTCGAAGGCGCGATGACGGTCACGACGCTCGCCAAGATGGCCGCCGCCGACGGCCAGCCGGCGCTGGCGCTGACGGACACTGACAATCTCTTCGGCGCGCTGGAATTCTCCGAGAAGCTGTCCGGCTCCGGCTTGCAGCCGATCGTCGGTGTGCAGCTCTCGGTCGATTTTGCCGATGAGGGCGAGGGCGGCCGCAGGCCGGTGCAGCCGCAGCGCCTGCCGCATATCGTCCTGCTCGCCATGGACGAGGCCGGTTACGGCAATCTGATGAAGCTCGTCAGCGAGGCCGCGCTGGCGACCGGTGGCGCCGGCCAGCCGGTGACCACGATCGAGCGCCTTGCGGCCTATCACGACGGGCTGATCGCGCTGACGGGCGGCAGCGAAGGGCCGGTCGATACGGCGCTGCGCAATGGCCAGATTCCCGTGGCGGCGGCGCGGCTCGCCACGCTCGCTCAAATCTATGGCGACCGGCTCTATGTCGAGATCCAGCGCCATGGCGGCGAGAACGAGGCGGCGCTGGAGGCGCATCTCCTGCGCCTCGCCTATGATGCCGATCTGCCGATCGTCGCGACCAACGAGCCCTTCTACGCCAAGCCCGCCGATTTCGACGCCCATGACGCGCTGCTGGCCGTGGCGGAAGGGCGCCTCGTCTCGGATGGCACGCGCCGCCGCGTCACGCCCGAGCACTATTTCGCTTCGCGCGCCGAGATGAAGAAGCGCTTCGCCGATCTGCCCGAGGCGCTGGCGAACACCGTCGAGATCGCGATGCGCTGCCATTGGCGCGTCACCACCCGCAAGCCGATCCTGCCGCGCTTCGGCGAGGAGGGCCGCGACGAGGCCGAGGAATTGCAGGAACAGGCGCGCGCCGGTCTTGCCGCGCGGCTCGCCAAGCATGGCCCGGCCGAGGGCTTCTCCGTCGAGGATTACGAGAAGCGGCTCGATTTCGAGCTCTCGATCATCACCCGGATGAAGTTCCCGGGCTACTTCCTGATCGTCTCGGACTTCATCAAATGGGCCAAGGCCCAGGATATCCCGGTTGGCCCGGGTCGCGGCTCGGGCGCTGGCTCGCTCGTCGCCTATGCGCTGACCATCACCGACGTCGATCCGCTGCGCTTCGGCCTGCTCTTCGAGCGCTTCCTCAACCCGGATCGCGTCTCGATGCCGGACTTCGACATCGACTTCTGCCAGAACCGGCGTGAAGAGGTGATCGACTACGTCAAGCATCATTACGGACAGGAGCGCGTCGCCCAGATCATCACCTTCGGCACGCTCTTGGCGCGCGGCGTGCTGCGCGACGTCGGCCGCGTGCTGGAAATGCCTTATGGCCAGGTCGACAAGCTGACCAAGCTGGTGCCGCAGAACCCGGCCAAGCCGATCTCGCTGAAGGATGCCATCGAGGGCGAGCCGAAGCTGCAGCAGGCGGCCGAAGAGGAGCCGATCGTCGCGCGGCTGCTCGAAATTGGCCAGAAGCTGGAAGGGCTTCACCGCCATGCTTCGACTCACGCCGCAGGCGTGGTGATCGGCGACCGGCCGCTCGAACAGCTCGTCGCGCTCTCGGTCGATCCGCGCACCGGCATGCGCGTCACCCAGTTCAACATGAAATGGGTCGAGCAGGCCGGGCTGGTGAAGTTCGACTTCCTCGGCCTCAAGACGCTGACCACGCTGACCACGGCGGTGAAGCTCATCGCCCAGCGCGACATCCAGATCGACCTCGCCCAATTGCCCTTCGACGACCCGCCGACCTACGCCATGCTGGCGCGCGGCGAGACGGTCGGCGTGTTCCAGGTGGAATCGGTCGGCATGCGCAAGGCGCTGGTCGAGATGAAGGCCGACCGGATCGAGGATCTGATCGCGCTGGTGGCGCTCTACCGTCCCGGCCCGATGGACAACATCCCGACCTATTGCCGCCGCAAGCTCGGGCTGGAGGATCCGACCTATCTCCACCCCGGCATGGAGCCCTATCTGCGCGAGACGCACGGCATCATCGTCTACCAGGAACAGGTGATGCAGGTCGCGCAGGCGCTCTCGGGTTATTCGCTCGGCGAAGCCGACCTGCTGCGCCGCGCCATGGGCAAGAAGATCAAGGCGGAGATGGACGCCCAGCGCGACCGTTTCGTGAAGGGCGCCATCGAGGGCGGCATCAAGAAGGACATCGCCTCCGAGATCTTCGACCTCCTGGCGAAGTTCGCCGACTACGGCTTCAACAAGAGCCATGCGGCGGCCTATGCGGTCGTCGCCTTCCAGACCGCCTATCTCAAGGCGAACTTTCCCGTAGAGTTCCTCGCCGCGTCGATGACGCTCGACATGGGCAACACCGACAAGCTCTCGGAATTCCGCCGCGATGCCGAGCGGCTCGGTATCAAGGTCGAGCGGCCGGCGATCAACCATTCCGGCGTCGAGTTCGACGTCGCCGAGGGCAAGATCTTCTACGCGCTCGGCGCCATCAAGGGCGTCGGCCGGGCGGCGGTCGAGGCGCTGGTCGCGGCGCGCCAGTCCGGCGGTCCCTTCCGCGATCTCGCCGATCTCGCGCGCCGCATCGACACCAGGCTGGTCAACCGCCGCACGCTGGAAGCGCTCATCGCCGCCGGCGCGCTCGACGAGCTCCAGGAGGACAGGGCCCGCGCCATGGCCGCCATCGATGGCATGCTGGCGCTCTCCAACCGCACCCGCGACGAGGCGGCCGCCGGCCAGTTCGACCTGTTGAGCGGCGGCGTCGTCCAGGAAGCCTTCCGCATCCCGCAGGTCGAGCCCTGGGCTCCGGCCGAGAAGCTCAAGCGCGAGCACGAGGCGGTCGGCTTCTTCCTCTCGGGCCATCCGCTCGACGATTACGAGCATGTGCTGAAGCGCCTGCGCGTGCAGCGTTATGCCGATTTCGCCCAGACCGTGCGCGCCAACGGCACCGGCGTCGGCAAGGTCGCGGTCTCCGTCATCGACAAGTCGGAGCGGCGCACCAAATCCGGCAACAAGATGGGCATCGTCAACCTGTCGGATCCGAGCGGCCAGTTCGAGGCGGTCCTGTTCTCGGAAGGGCTGATGCGCTACCGCGATTTGCTGGAGCCGGGCCGGGCGCTGGTGCTGCGGCTTTCCGCCGTGCTCGACGGCGAGGAGGTGCGTCCGCGCATCGAGGATGTCGAGGTGCTCGACGATCTCGCCTCGCGCCAGAAGCAGGACCTCCTGATCTATCTGCGCGACGACAAGGCCGTGCCCTCCATCGCCGAGCGCATCCGGCCGCGCGGCGAGGCTTCGCGCTCCGACGGCAAGGTATCGATCGTCATGATTCTCGACGATGGTGCGCAGGAGGTCGAGATCGAGCTGCCGGGCAAATACCCGGTCACCCAGCAGGTCGCCAATGCGGTGCGCGCCGCTCCCGGTGTTGTGAGCGTCGAACTGCGTTGAGACCTGCCGGCCGGCCTGTTTCCCGCCTTGCCGGCACTTGCCCGCGGCATAGGGTTGAAGCACGCTGTAGACCGCAAGGAGGGCGGCCATGGCTGGACCGTTCGAGATCGACAGGCGCATGCTGATCGCGGGGGCGACGGTGCTGACCGTTGCCGGCGTACCGCATGGCGCCCGGGCACAGGAGACACCCGTGATCGACGAGCGCGCCGTTCTCATCGTCGTCGATGTCCAGAACGATTTCTGCCCCGGCGGCAACCTTGCCGTTCCCAGGGGCGACGAGGTCGTCCCGGTCATCAACGCGCTGGCGAAGCGCTTCTCGAACATCGTGCTGACGCAGGACTGGCACCCGGCCGGGCATTCCTCCTTCGCCTCCAGCCATCCCGGCAAGAAGCCGTTCGAGACGGTCGAGATGCCTTACGGCCGGCAGGTGCTCTGGCCGGATCACTGCATCCAGGGCTCGAAGGGGGCGGAGTTCCGCGCCGATCTCGACGTTTCCAGCGCACAGGCGATCATCCGCAAGGGCTATCGCCGCGAGGTCGACAGCTATTCCGGCTTCGTCGAGGCCGACCGCAAGACCCCGACCGGCCTCACCGGCTATCTCAGGGAGCGCGGCATCCTGCGCGCCGTCATCGTCGGGCTCGCCACCGATTTCTGCGTGAGCTGGACGGCGCAGGATGCATCCGCCGCCGGCTTCGAGACCTATGTCGTCGAGGATGCCTGCCGCGCCATCGATCTCGAAGGTTCGCTGGAGAAGGCCTGGGCCGAGATGGCCGAGAACGACATCACCCGGATCAGGGTGAGCGACCTGCCGGGCTGAGCCGCGTCGGTGTCGCGCGCCCAGCGCCTGCTCGATCTCATCCAGCTCCTGCGCCGCCACCGGCGTCCGGTCTCCGGTCGCCGGCTCGCCGATGAACTCGGCGTCAGCATTCGCACGCTCTATCGCGATATCGTCACGCTGCAGGGGCAGGGCGCCCCGATCGAGGGCGAGCCCGGCCTCGGCTATGTGCTGAAACCGGGCTTCATGCTGCCGCCGCTGATGTTCGGCGAGGACGAGATCGAGGCGCTGCTGCTTGGCTCGCGCTGGGTCGCGGACCGCGCCGACGGCCCGCTCGCGCTCGCGGCGCGCGATGCCATGGCGAAGATCGTCGCCGTGCTGCCAACCGACCTGACGCGCCGCGTCGAGGATGCGGTGCTGATCCTCGGGCCGGGTCGGGCGATCGCCGCCGGAGAGGGCATCGATCTCGCCGCCCTGCGGCGCACGATCCGCGCCGAGCGCCGGGCTCGCATGGCCTACGGCGACGGGCAGGGGCGGGCGAGCGAGCGCATCGTCTGGCCGCTGGCGCTGTCCTTCTTCGATCATGTCCGCGTCCTCGTCGCCTGGTGCGAACTGCGGCAGGATTTTCGCCATTTCCGGGTCGATCGTATCGACCGGTTCGAGCCGCTGGATGCGCGCTATCCGCAGCGGCGCGCAGTGCTGCTCAAGGCCTGGCGCGAGAAGGAGGGCATTCCGTCGCCTCAGTGACGGACACTGCCGGAAATTGGCAGCATCTGATTCTACGGTCTGCATCGTCGAAACCGCCGAAGACGAGCCCTGGAGGCCAATCATGTTCGATGCTCATTTCATCCTGCTGCATGTCGAGAGCCCGGCAGCGAGTGCGCGCTTCTATGCCGATCTGATCGGTCAGGAGCCGAAGGAACTGTCGCCGACCTTCGCGATGTTCGTGCTGCCCTCGGGCATCCGGCTCGGGCTCTGGTCGCGCCATACGGTCGAGCCTGCCGCAACCGCGCAGGGCGGAGCGGCCGAGGTCGCGATGATGGCGCCGTCTGCCGCGGCCGTCGATGCGACCTGCGCGGCGTGGCGTGGGCGTGGCATCGCGATCCTGCAGGAGCCGACCGATCTCGATTTCGGCCGCACCTTCACGGCGTCCGATCCCAACGGTCATCGCCTGCGCGTGTTCTGGCCGTTTCCGGCGGAAGGCTGAAGCGTCCGGCAGGTGTTTCCCGGAACCTGCCTGGCAAGAACCGCTTGGCAGGAACCTGCCTGGATGGTCGGTCCTTCAGGAGCCGCCCAGCAGCGGTTTCCGGCCTGGCACGAACGGCATGCGTGCCGTTCGGCAGCGGGGGTTGTCGGCATGGGCCGGGGCGGTTAGGCACGAGGCGGGGGGAGGGAGCGCATGTCTCGCATGCGATTGATTTGAAAGCTTGAAGGATACTCCAAAATGATCTCGAAAATGTCATTGAAGGTTGTCGTTGCGGCCGCCACGCTGCTGTCTTCCGCCCTGCCGTCCTTCGCCCAGACCCAGGCCGACCAGCTCAAGCTCGCCTATCAGGCGGCGCGCAATCAGCTCGGCCTTCTCGGCTATTGCGTCGACAAGGGCTACACCGATGGCGGTGCGGTCGAGGTCCAGAAGAAGCTGGTCGCGCTGATCCCGGCCCCGGCCGATCTCAGCGGCGGTGATGCCGCCGAGGCTGCCGGCCGCAAGGGCAAGATCTCCGCCATGGGGATGGAGCAGGACATCGAGGCCATCGCCAAGGCGCAGAACGGCACGTCGGCCGTCTATTGCAAGCAGATCGGCGATCTCGTGAAGCAGATGGGCGCCAAGCTGCCGCAGTAAGGGGCGGATCGGGCACCGATTTCGTCAGGAACGACCCCGCGCGAGCCGCTCGCGCGGGGTATTTGCCGGCTCCATCGGCTTTTCTATGCCTTGCCGGCTTGCATTGCGGCGCTATCCCTTGTATGGCGCACGCCATCCCACATGGAGCGCATCGCCTCTGTCCTAAGAGGCGTTCCGGTGACGCGGCAGCCTATGCCTGTTCATTCGCGCTCCAGAGGCTCAACCGGAAGGATAACGAATACCATGGCTCTGCCTGATTTCTCGATGCGCCAGCTCCTTGAGGCCGGCGCCCATTTCGGCCACCAGGCCCACCGCTGGAACCCCAAGATGTCCCCGTACATCTTCGGCGTCCGCAACAACATCCACATCCTCGACCTGTCGCAGTCGGTGCCGATGCTGCATCGCGCCCTGCAGGCCGTGTCGGACACCGTCGCCAAGGGCGGCCGCGTCCTCTTCGTCGGCACCAAGCGCCAGGCGCAGGATGCCATCGCCGATGCCGCCAAGCGTTCGGCCCAGTATTATGTCAACTCCCGCTGGCTCGGCGGCATGCTGACCAACTGGAAGACCATCTCGGCCTCGATCCAGCGCCTGCGCAAGGTCGACGAGCTGCTCAATGGCGGCGGCTCCGGCCTGACCAAGAAGGAGCGTCTGATGCTGTCGCGTGAGCGCGACAAGCTCGAGAAGGCGCTCGGCGGCATCAAGGACATGGGCGGCACGCCGGACATGATCTTCGTGATCGACACCAACAAGGAAGCGCTCGCGATCAAGGAGGCCCAGCGCCTCGGCATCCCGGTCGCCGCCATCGTCGATTCGAACTCGGATCCGGACGGCATCACCTTCCCGGTCCCGGCCAATGACGACGCCGGCCGCGCCATCCAGTTCTATTGCGACCTGATCGCCCGTTCGGCGATCGACGGCATCGGCCGCGCCTCGGGCGACCACGGCGTCGATCTCGGCGCGTCGGAAGCTCCGATCGTCGAGGAGGCCCTGGAGCCGGTTGCGGCCGAAGGCCAGGTCTTCGAGGTGCTGACCACGCCGCGCGGCGCTCCGGACGATCTCACCAAGCTCTCCGGCATGGGCCCCGACGCGGTCCAGAAGCTGAACGACGGCGGCATCTACCACTTCTGGCAGATCGCGGCGATGTCGCCGGCCGACGTGACCAAGATCGACCACGACCTCAAGCTCGGTGGCAAGATCGAGCGCGAGGGCTGGGTCGCCCAGGCGCGCGAGCTCGCCGACGCCTGATCGGCCGAATGAATGATGGCGGCGCGTCATTCGCGCGTCGCAATCAGGCTTCTGATGTGATGCCAAACAGCGCCGACGGCCGGAAACGGAGCGTCGGCGTTTCCCCATCGATGGCGTCGCAACGAGAGATCCGCGGCCGGCCTCCCGGGCCCGCACCGCACGACAGCTAAGGATTTGAGACAATGGCAGCGATCACCGCCGCACTCGTGAAGGAACTCCGCGACAAGACTGGCGCGGGCATGATGGATTGCAAGGCCGCGCTCTCCGCCAATGACGGCAACCTCGAGGCCGCCATCGACTGGCTGCGCGCCAAGGGCCTCTCCAAGGCCGCCAAGAAGGCCGGCCGCGTCGCCGCCGAGGGCCTTGTCGCCGTCGCCGTGCAGGGCCATGAGGGTGTCGTGGTCGAGGTCAACTCCGAGACCGACTTCGTCGCCCGCAACCCCGAATTCCAGGCGCTCGCCAAGAGCATCGCCGATGTCGCGCTGGAGCGCGGCGGCGACGCCGAGGCGCTGCTCGGCCATCACTATCCGGGTGGCGGCACGGTGCAGGAAGCCATCGCCAACGCCATCGCCACCATCGGCGAGAACATGACGCTGCGCCGGGTCGCCGCGCTCAAGGTCTCCTCGGGCCTGATCGGCTCCTATGTCCACGGCGCGATCGCCGAGGGCCTCGGCAAGATCGGCGTCATCGTCGCGCTGGAGACGACCTCCAAGAGCGACGAGCTCGTCGCGCTCGGCCGCCAGCTCGCCATGCACGTCGCCGCGACCAACCCGGTCGCGCTCGACCTCGCCTCGGTCGCTCCCGACGTGCTGGAGCGCGAGAAGGCGATCCTGGCCGAGAAGAATGCCGGCAAGCCCGCCCATGTGCTCGAGAAGATCACCGAGAGCGGCCTGAAGAGCTACGCCAAGGAATACTGCCTGCTCGAGCAGGCCTATATCCATGACGGCTCGAAGTCGGTCGCGCAGGTGCTCAAGGAGCTCGAAGGCAAGCTCGGCGCTCCGGTGAAGCTCACGGGCTTCGTCCGCTACGCGCTCGGCGAGGGCATCGAGAAGGAAGAGCAGGACTTCGCTGCCGAAGTCGCTGCTGCCGGCGGCACCACGGGCTGACAAGCCTGTTCAGGAATGACAGAAAGGCCGCGCATCGCGCGGCCTTTTTTGTAGGAAGAAGGGCCGCGCCGATTCCCGGCGGCGGCCCGAATGGACGGAGAGATCATCGATGCGACCCAAACGCGTTCTCGTGAAGCTCTCCGGCGAAGCCCTTGCGGGAGCGCAGGGCTACGGCCTCGACGGCGGCACGCTGGTGGCGCTGGCGGCCGACATCGCCCATGCCTCGCGCGAAGGCGTCGAGGTCGGCATCGTCGTCGGCGGCGGCAACTTCTTCCGCGGCGTGCAGGGGCTCAACAAGGGGCTGGACCGCACCACCGCCGATTCGATCGGCATGCTCGGCACGGTGATGAATGCGCTCGCGCTGGAGCACGCCATCGAGGCGGCCGGTGCGCCGGCCCGCGCCATGTCGGCGGTGCCGATGCCCTCGCTCTGCGAGAGCTATGCCCGCAAGCGCGCGCTCGACCATCTCAGCAACGGCAAGGTCGTCATCCTCGGCGGCGGCACCGGCAATCCCTATTTCACCACCGACACCGGCGCGGCCCTGCGCGCGGCGGAGCTCGATTGCAGCCACCTGCTCAAGGCGACGCAGGTCGACGGCGTCTACAGCGCCGATCCGAAGAAGGATCCGACCGCGACCCGCTACGACACCCTGACCCATGAGGACGCGATCCGGCGCGATCTCAAGGTGATGGACACCGCCGCCTTCGCGCTCGCCCGCGATGCCGGCCTCACCATCGTCGTCTTCTCCATCGCCGAGTCGGGCGCTCTCGCGGCCGTGCTCCGGGGCGAGGGGCGGGCGACCTATGTGACTCCCTGAGCGGGGCGCACCTTCACTGGCCCCGCTTGAAGAGCTCAAGCCCTCATCCTTCGAGCACTTCTCGGGATGAGGGCTGCGGAAGAGCGGACGGATTCTCAGTAAGTACGCCAGAGGCCGGGCGTCGCCAGCTCGAGCATGTGCCCGTCCGGATCGCGGAAATAGAGGCTCTTGCCGCCGCCGCCCCACTGCATGCGCCCCTCGACGGCGATGCCGAGCTGTTCCAGCTTCTCTTCCCAGGCGGCCAGCTCCGCCTCCTCGACGGCGAAGGCGATGTGCAGGGGGCCGCTGCCGTCATGCGGCGGGATGCTGCCGTTGTCGGAGCGCTGCGTCTGCAGCGACGCCCCGCGCTGGAACAGCAGCAGCACGCTCTGCCCTCCGACATCATAGGCGAACAGCGTCGCGGTCTTGAGCAGCGGCGCGAGGCCGAGCTTCGTCTCGTAGAAGTCGCGGGCGCGTTCGAGATCATCGACATAGAGCGCGGTCTCGATGATGCGGTTCAGGCGGGGCACTCTGTTTCTCCCAAGGTTTCTGCAAGCCGGAACTGGCTCGCCGCAAGGCGAGGCGGTAGGGTGGAGATGGGTTTCCGCGAGCGGTCCGCCAACGGCCTGTCCCGCCGCCCGGCTATGATTTGCCTGCACTGACAGCTTTACCCTTGCCCATCGGCGGGGAAAATGCTGTTCCGGCAGGTAGTTCTTGACCCTGCGCGGCCGCCCCGCCATGGTCGCGCCGATTTTTGATGTTCCGTAAGGTCTTGATTGAAATGGCCCAGACGACGTTCGACCTCGATGACATAAAGCGCCGCATGGCGGGTGCCGTGCAGTCCTTCAAGAGTGATCTGGCTTCGCTGCGTAGTGGTCGCGCTTCTTCGAACATGCTCGATCCGATCCAGGTCGAGGCCTACGGCGCGCGCACGCCGCTCAGCCAGCTTGCGACGGTGAGCGTGCCGGAGCCGCGCCTGCTTTCCGTCCAGGTCTGGGACCGTTCGATGGTCCAGGCCGTCGACAAGGCGATCCGCGAATCCGATCTCGGCCTCAACCCCCAGACCGAGGGTCAGGTGCTGCGCATCCGCATCCCCGAGCTGAACGAGCAGCGCCGCAAGGAGATGGTCAAGGTCGCGCATAAATATGCCGAGGATTCCAAGGTTTCGGTCCGCCATGTCCGCCGCGACGGCATCGATGTGATCAAGAAGCTGGAGAAGGACGGTCACATCACCAAGGATGACGTGACCCGTCACACCGACCAGGTCCAGAAGGCGACCGACCAGCATATCGCCGAGATTGATCAGGCGCTGGCGGCGAAGGAAAAGGAAATCCTGCACGTCTGATCCGCAGCCCTCCGGGGCTGCGCGCATCGGTTTCTGCCAAGGCCCAACGAGGCTCAATCGCATGTCATCTGGCCAGCGCGACGCAGGCGTTTCCAACCCGGCCCATGTCGCCATCATCATGGATGGAAACGGCCGCTGGGCGCAGATGCGCGGCCTGCCGCGTCAGGAAGGGCACCGGCGTGGCCTCGAGGCCCTGCGCCGCACGGTGCGCAACGCCAGCGATCTCGGCATCGCGGTGCTGACGCTCTACAGCTTCTCGACCGAGAACTGGCGGCGGCCCCATGCCGAGGTCAGCTTCCTGATGGGGCTGCTCAAGCACTTCGTCGAGAAGGATCTGGCCGAGCTCTCCGCCGCCAATGTGCAGGTGCGCATCATCGGCAGCCGGTTGGATCTGGCGCCGGATCTGCGTCGCCTGGTCGAGCATGCCGAGACGCGCACGCGCGGCAATACCGGGCTCATCCTGGCGATTGCCTTCAATTACGGCTCGCGCGACGAGATCGTCCGCGCAGCGCGCCAACTCGCGGCCGATGCCGCGGCCGGGCGGATCGATCCGGCCGCCATCGACGACGCGGCGCTCACCGCCCGGCTCGATACCCATGACCTGCCCGACCCCGAACTGGTGATCCGCACCTCGGGTGAGACGCGCATCTCCAATTTCCTGCTCTGGCAGGCGGCCTATGCCGAATTCGTCTTCACGCCGGTGATGTGGCCGGATTTCGACCGCGCCGCCTTCGAGGACGCGCTGGCACAATACCGGCAGCGCGAGCGCCGCTTCGGCGGCGTCGCGGCGCCGCCAGACCGCAGCGTGGACGTCGCGTGAATGAACCTGCTCCCGCCTCGCCCGGATCGGGCTCGGGCGAACTGAAGCGGCGCGTCGTCTCGGCGCTCGTCCTCGCAGCCGTCGTCCTGGCCCTGACGCTGTGGGGCGGCTGGCCGTTCCGGCTGGTCTGGGTGCTGGTCGCCGGTATCGTCGCCTATGAATGGTTCTCGATCGTCAGCCGGGGCAACGCGGTCGCGGCCGGAGCCGGCGTCGTCGTGGCCGGGCTCGCCCTGTCCTTCCTGCCGATCGCTCCCGCCGCCCTCGCGGGCGCGACGGCCGCCGCCGCTCTCATCGGCGCGCTGGCGGCGCCTTTCGTGCGGGCGCGCCTGGCGCTCGAATTATGCGGCGTCGCCTATGCGCTCGCCTTCGCCCTGATCACGCCGGCCCTGCGCGATTGGCCCGTGGTCGGGCTCGCGCTCATCCTGTGGAGCTTTGCCGTCGTCTGGCTGACCGACATCGCCGCCTATTTCACCGGCCGCAGCTTCGGCGGCCCGAAACTGATGCCGCGTGTCAGCCCCAAGAAGACCTGGTCGGGCGCCATCGGCGGCACCCTCGCGGGAACGGTCGCGGGCACGCTGATCTGGAGCTTCGCGACCCTCGGCGCGCCGGGCGCGAATGGCTGGGTGATCGCCGCCTCGCTCGCCGCCTCGGTCGCAAGCCAGGCCGGAGACCTGTTCGAATCCGCACTCAAGCGCCGTTTCGACACCAAGGATTCCAGCCATCTCATTCCGGGCCATGGCGGCTTCCTCGACAGGCTCGACGGCTACTGGGCCGTGCTGGTCCTGGCCGGGCTCGCGCTCTTCGCGTTCCAGATCGACATTTGACCCGATGCCGCTTCGCACCATCACGCTCCTGGGCGCCACTGGCTCCGTTGGCCGTTCCGTCCGCGATGTCGTCGCCGAGAATCCGCAGCGCCTGGCGATCGGAACGGTCGTCGGCGGCCGCGATGCCGAGGCGCTGGCCCGTGTCGCGGTCGAGACGGGAGCGCGTTTCGCGGCGCTTGCCGACGCGACCGCCGGCGACGCGCTGAAGCGCGCACTCGCCGGAAGCGGCATCGAAAGCGGGGCAGGGCGTTCGGCCGTGCTCGAGGCTGTCGCCCGCCCGGCCGATATCGTCGTCAGCGCGATCTCCGGGGCGGCGGGCCTGGAGGCGACCTTCGCCGCCCTCCTGCCGGGCCGGACGATCGCCCTCGCCAACAAGGAAAGCCTCGTCTGCGCCGGCGAGGCGGTGATGGCGCGCGCCGCCGCCGCCGGAGCCCGGATGCTGCCGCTCGACTCCGAGCACAACGCCCTGTTCCAGGTGCTCGGACACGAGCCGCTGGATTCGATCCGGAGCATGACGCTCACCGCCTCGGGTGGCCCGTTCCGCACCTGGAGTGCGGAGGCGATCGCGAATGCAGGCCCCGAGCAGGCGCTGCGGCATCCGAACTATGCCATGGGCGCCAAGATCACGGTCGATTCCGCTGGCCTGATGAACAAGGGGCTGGAGGTGATCGAGGCCCGCTTCCTCTTCGGCCTGGAGCCGGCGCAGCTCGATGTCCTCGTGCATCCCCAGCAGGTCGTCCACGGCCTCGTGACGTTCCGGGACGGTTCGGTCAGCGCCGGCATGGCGGTGCCCGACATGCGGGTCGCGGCTGCCCATTGCCTGGGGATCGATGGCCGGCTCGACGCGCCGCCGGCTCGCTTCCTCGATCTCGCCTCCGGCGAGCCGCTGACCTTCGAACGGCCTGATTTGCAGCGCTTCCCGGCGCTGGGCCTTGCGCTGGCGGCCCTGGCCGAAGGCGGGGCCAAGCCTGCCATTCTCAATGCCGTAAACGAGATGGCGGTCGCGGCCTTTCTCGCCGGCCGGATCCGGTTCCCGGGGATCGCCGCGCTCGTCGAGGCGGTCTGCGCGCAGGATTTCGGCACCGCGCGCGCGCCGCAGGACGTCGCCGAGGCGCTGGCTGTTGACCATGACGCACGCCAGCGGGCTGCCTTGCTCTTGTCGCGAGCGCCATTCGCTGCCACCTAGGGGAACGTAGCAGGAGAGTTCGATGGAAATCTTGGGGTCGATCGGCAGCGCGGGCCATTTCGTGCTCGGCTATCTCGTGCCTTTCCTTTTCGTTCTCACCTTGGTGGTCTTCGTCCACGAACTCGGGCATTTCCTGGTGGGCCGCTGGTGCGGCGTCGATGTGAAGACCTTCTCCATCGGCTTCGGGCGCGAGATCTTCGGGTTCAACGACCGACACGGCACGCGCTGGCGCTTCGCGCTGATTCCGCTCGGCGGCTACGTCAAGTTCTCGGGTGACGCGGATGCCTCCAGTGCGCCGGACGACGAGGCCGTGAGCCGGATGACCGCGCAGGAGCGCGCCCGCTCCTTCCCGGCGCAGTCGATCGGAGAGCGGGCCGCCATCGTCGCAGCCGGACCGATCGCCAATTTCGTGCTGGCAATCCTGATCTTCGCCGGCTCGGCCTTCATCTTCGGCAAGCAGGTGCTGACGCCGCGAGTCGACGAGATCGTGGCCGGCAGCGCGGCCGAGCGCGCGGGCCTGCGGCCGGGCGATCTCGTGATCGCCATCGACGGGCAGCGGATCGTCAGCTTCTCCGATATGCAGCGTATCGTCTCGACACGGCCCGACGAGCGCCTATCGGTCACCGTCGAGCGCGGAACGGATACGGTCACCCTGCCGGTGACGCCGGCGCTGCTCGAGATGGATTCCCCGCTCGGCAAGCAGCGCATCGGCGTGATCGGCGTCAAGGCTTCGCCCCGGCCGGAAGACTGGACGACGCAGCATTTCGGCCTGGTCGATTCCGTCAAGCAGGGCGTCTCCGAAAGCTGGTTCATCGTCGCGCAGACTTATGACTACGTCGCCAAGCTGGTGCAGGGGCGCGCCTCGACCGACCAGCTCTCGGGTCCGATTCGGATCGCGCAGGTGTCCGGAGCGGTCGCCCAGAATGGCGGCCTGTTCGGGCTCATCAACCTCGCGGCCATCCTCTCGGTCTCGATCGGGTTGATGAATCTGCTGCCCGTGCCGATGCTCGATGGCGGGCATCTGCTCTTCTATCTCTATGAGGCGGTTCGCGGGCGCCCCTTGAGCCCGCGCGCGCAGGAGATCGGCTTCCGGTTCGGATTGGCGCTCGTTCTGATGCTGATGCTGTTCGTGACCTGGAACGATCTCGTCCACGTCAAGGGCCTGCTCTGACGGTTACCGCCTCGCTGCGTGGCCGCTTTGCGGCGGAATCACGGCAGCGCGCGTGGCGTCCTGGCAACGAGCCATCTAAAAATACTTTATTAACGACGATGGCGGTTTGCACCCCGCGGGAAACTTTGTAGAAGCGATTGCACTGCAAATCTCGCCCTGCCGCCATCTCCCGGATGGCGGACCCCTGTTGGGGTGGTGACCAGAGAAATGGAATAGGCGACCCGATGACGTCGACCCAAAAGAGCCGGACGACCAAGACGCGGCTCTCTCGATCGATCGGACTTTCGGCCTTGATCTTGGCCGTGAGTGGTGGCGTTGCGTTCGCTCAGGCCGTGGTTGTCCACGGCAACCGGCGAGTCGATGCCGAGACGATCCGCTCCTACGCGGTCGGCCGCGACAACCCGCAGGAGATTCGCGAGAGCCTGCTGGCGACGGGGCTGTTCTCCAACGTTCAGGTCAGCCGCCGCGGCGCGCAGACCGTGATCTCCGTCCAGGAGCAGAACGGCACCGTCAACCGCGTCGCCTTCGAGGGCAATCGCCGCCTCAAGAGTGACCAGCTCACGCCGCTGGTGCAGTCCAAGGCCGGCGGTCCGCTGAGCCAGGCCCTGATCGATTCCGACGTCGAGCGCCTGCGCGAGGCCTACCGCCGCGCCGGCTACGGCCTGTCCTCGGTCAGCGGCCGCATCGCGCCGCTGCCGAATGGCCGGCAGGACGTGGTCTTCACCATCAACGAGAGCGGCAAGACCGGCATCAAGTCGATCAACTTCTCGGGCAACAACGTCTATTCGGCGGGGCGCCTGCGCGGCTTGATGACGTCGACCGAATCGAACTTCCTGAGCTGGATCAAGACGTCCGACGTCTACGATCCGGATCGCATCAATTCCGATCTCGAGCTGATCCGCCGCTTCTATCTGAAGAACGGCTATGCCGACTTCCAGATCGTCAACAACACCGCGCGCTTCGACGAGTCTGCCGGCGGCTGGGTCGTCGATGTCCAGGTCGAGGAAGGCCCGCAGTACAAGGTCGGCAACGTCTCCGTCGATTCCTCGGTGCCGGGCGTCGATGCGGCGCGCCTGCAGCGCTATCTGGCGACCTCGACGGGTGACACCTACAATGCCGAGGCGGTCGAGAAGTCGCTCGTCGCGCTGACCACCGAGGTCAACCGCGAGGGGCACGCCTTCGCGCAGGTTCGTCCGCGCGGCGATCGCGACGCCTCCGGCCACCTGATCGGCATCACCTATGTCGTCGATGAGGGCCCGCGGGTCTATGTCGAGCGCATCAATGTGCGCGGCAACACCCGCACCCGCGACTACGTCATCCGCCGCGAACTCGATCTCGGCGAAGGCGACGCCTACAACAAGGTCATGATTGACCGCGCCGAGCGGCGCCTGAACAATCTCGGCTTCTTCAACAAGGTCCGCGTCACGAACGAGCCGGGCTCGGCTCCGGACCGCGTCGTCGTCAACATCGACGTCGAGGACAAGGCGACCGGCTCCTTCTCGATCGCCGGCGGCTACTCGACCTCGGACGGCATGATCGGCGAGGTCTCGCTCTCGGAGTCGAACTTCCTCGGTCGCGGCCAGTTCGTCCGCATCGCCGGCACGCTCGGCCAGCGTACCCAGGGTATCGACTTCTCGTTCACCGAGCCGTATTTCCTCGGCTACCGCGTCGCGGCCGGCTTCGACCTGTTCTCGAAGTACAACGACAACTACAATGTCGGCCGCTTCCAGAGCCGTGTGACCGGCGGTCAGGTGCGTTTCACCTTCCCGATCACGGAAGAATTCTCGATCACGCCGCGCTATTCGCTCTACGTGACGAATATCAAGATCCCGAACGACGTCAGCCGGCCGTATAACGACTGTACCAACCCGATCCCGGGCATTACTCCCGGTACGGCTGGCGCTGTCGCTTCGGACCAGCTCTACAACTGCGTCACCAACGGCGAGGCCTCGGTCGCGGTCAAGGAAGCGCAGGGCGACACCCTGACCTCGCTCGTCGGCCTGAACTTCAACTATAACTCGCTCGACAGCGTTCAGAACCCGCGCAACGGCTTCATCGCCGAGCTGAAGCCGGAATTCGCCGGTGTGGGCGGCGACTCGAAGTTCCTTCGCGTCGCGGCGGATGCGCGCTACTACCGCGAGATCTTCGACGACGTCGTCGGCTTCGTCCGGCTTCAGGGTGGCCACGTCCAGGCGACCAGCGGCAATCTCCGCATGGCCGATCACTACTTCCTCGGACCGACACTGGTCCGCGGTTTCGCGCCCTCGGGCATCGGTCCGCGCGACGTGCTGAACGATCCGACGGCCAACGCTCTCGGCGGCACGACCTATTTCGGTGGCACGCTCGAAGTGCAGTTCCCGATCTGGGGCCTGCCGCGCGACATCGGCCTGCGCGGCGCGATCTTCGCCGACGCCGGTACGCTGTTCAATTATGACGGCGGCACGAAGACGGCGCTCGGTGGCTGCCCCGCCGGCTCCGAGGCGCGAGCCTTCAACGTCGTCACCGGTGGTGCGCAGTCGAGCATCGCCTGCGTGCGCGACAAGAACGTGCTCCGCTCGTCGATCGGCGCCTCGATCCTCTGGCAGTCGCCGCTGGGACCGATCCGCTTCGATTACGCCTATGCGCTCAGCAAGGATGACGGCCAGTACGGCCTCGGCCCGCTCGGCTTCGCCAAGTATGGTGGCGACCGCCTCCAGGCCTTCCGCTTCTCGGGCGGCACGCGCTTCTGACGGGGCGGGGCTTCGGCCCCGCTTCGGATCAATCCGATGGCAGATCCCGTTTTCTTTCCGTTCGCGACCTCGCTCGACTTCGGCGAGGTCGCAAGCATTTGCGGCGCCTCCTTGCCGGAGGGAGTCGAGGCGCGCCGCCGCGTCGAAGGCGCTGCGGCGCTCGAGACGGCCGGCCCGGCCGATCTCGCCTATATGGACAACCCGAAATATGTCGAGGCGCTGGCGGCCACCAAGGCCGGGCTGTGCCTCGTCTCGGCCCGCTTCGCCGATCGGGTGCCGGCCGGCACCGTCGCCCTGATTTCCCCGACGCCTTATCACGCCTTCGCGCGCATCCTCGCACGCTTCTTCCCGACGGCATTGCGGCCTGAATCGGTCTTCGCCTCGCAAGGCGTGGCCCCTGGCGCCATCGTCCATGCCACGGCGGTGCTCGAGGCGGGCGTCACGGTCGATCCGGGCGCCGTGATCGGGCCGGGCGCCGAAATCGGCGCGGGAACGGTCGTGGCTTCGCATGCCGTCATCGGCCCGCAGGTCCGGATCGGCCGCAATTGCTCGATCGGCGCCGGCAGCACGATCCAGGCGGCGCTCCTCGGCAACCGCGTCATCGTTCATCCCGGTGTCCGCATCGGCCAGGACGGCTTCGGCTTCGCCATGAGCCCGAAGGGCCACATGAAGGTGCCGCAGATCGGCCGCGTCATCATCCAGGACGATGTCGAGATCGGCGCCAACACCACGATCGACCGTGGCGCCAGCCGCGATACGGTGATCGGCGAGGGCACCAAGATCGATAATCTCGTCCAGATCGGCCATAATTGCGTCATCGGGCGCCATTGCGTGATCTGTGCCCAGTCGGGCCTGGCCGGGTCCTCGACGCTGGAGGATTTCGCGGTCCTTGGCGGCCAGGTCGGCCTCGCCGGTCACCTGACCATCGGCGCCGGCGCCCAGATTGCCGCACAGAGCGGCGTTGCCGGCGATGTTCCGCGCGGCGCTCGTTACGGCGGCTACCCCGCGCAGCCGGCGCTGAGCTGGGCCCGCGAAAGCGCCTGGCTCAAGGCGGCGGTGGCGCGACGTGGCCGCAAGCCGGGCGATAGCCAGGAATGAGCGACTGGAAACCCGCATCTCCGGCGTGCTGGCGGGAGATTTCTGTTGCCGAAGGCGTCAGGTTTCCGGCAAAGGGGCATGAATTTCCGAAAACCTGCACGGCGTGAAAAGCCCGCATCAGCAGGACGATAGATCAAACGGCGCGAGCGCTTCGGCGGCGCGCCGCAGTTGTGGAGAACAAGGGCGATGAGCGAGCCGAAGACGACGCTGGATGTGATCGACATCCAGAAGATCATGACCAGCATCCCGCATCGCTATCCGTTCCTGCTGGTCGACCGCGTCGTCGAGATCAACGGCGACGATTCCGGCGTCGGCATCAAGAACGTCACCGCCAATGAGCCCCAGTTCACCGGCCATTTTCCCGGACGGCCGGTCTTCCCGGGCGTGCTGATGATCGAAGGCATGGCGCAGACGGCCGGCGTTCTGGTCGTGAATGCCCGCCCCGACGGCGAGCAGCACGTTAACACAGTGCTCTTCACCACCATCGACAAGGCGAAGTTCCGCAAGCCGGTTATCCCGGGCGATCAGATTCGCTTCCACCTCACCAAGATCGCACGCAAGCGCAACATCTGGTTCTATCGCGGCGAGGCCAAGGTCGACGGCGCGCTCGTCGCCGAGGCCGAGATCTCGGCGATGGTGTCCTGAACCCATTGTCGTGCCACTAAGGTCAGGCAGCTTTCGATGAGCGTTACCATCCACCCCATGTCGATCGTCGACCCCAAGGCACAGCTTGGGGACGGGGTTAGCATCGGCCCCTTCTGCATGGTCGGCCCGGACGTCGTGCTTGGCGAGGGTGTCGAGCTGGTCAGCCATGTCGTCGTCGCCGGCCGGACCACGATCGGCCCGCGCACGCGCATCTACCCCTTCGCATCGATCGGCCACCCGCCGCAGGATGTGAAATATCGCGGCGAGCCATCGACGCTGACCATCGGCGCGGATTGCCAGATCCGCGAAGGCGTCACGATGAACCCCGGCACCGAGGGCGGCGGCATGGTCACCTCCGTCGGCGACCGCTGCTTCTTCCTGGCCAATTCCCATGTCGGCCATGATTGCCGGCTCGGCAACAACATCATCTTCTCGAACAATGTCATGTGCGCGGGGCACGTGACCATCGGCAACTTCGTCGTCGTCGGTGGCGGCGCGGGCTTGCAGCAGTTCATCCGCGTTGGCGACCATGCTTTCATCGGCGGCGGCGCCGGGGTGCTGAGCGATGTCATTCCCTTCGGCACCATCCGCGACAACCCCGCGCATCTGGCGGGGCTGAACCTGATCGGCCTGAAGCGCCGCGGCTTCACACGGGAGCAGATCCACGAGCTGCGCCGGGCCTATCGTCTGCTGTTTGCGGATGAAGGCACGCTCGCGGAGCGCGTCGAGGATGTCGCAAGCGAATTCGCCGCGCACCCGCTGATCCACGAGATTCTCGATTTCATCAGGGAGGGCGGCGACAAGGCGCTGTGCGTGCCGCGCGACGTCACCGCCGCGGACAGGTGAGCGCCGCGGGAACCGTACGTGGCCCTCTCGTCCTGATCGCCGGTGCAGGCGAGTACCCGCTGCGGCTGGCGCGAATCCTTTCCGATCAGGGCGAGGCTCCCTTCATCGCGGCGCTGGAGGGCGCGGCCGATCCGGCTGCTTTCGGCGATGCCGATGTGCGGAGCTACCGGCTTGGCCAGCTCGGCAGCTTGCTGGGCGAATTGCGCCGACGCTGCGTCAGCGACATCGTCATGCTCGGGAGCCTGCCGCGCCCCAGCTTCGGGGCGCTGCGGCCCGAAGCTTCGACCTTGCAATATCTGCCCTATTTCGCCCGCGCCTTCCGCGGTGGTGACGACCACCTTCTGCGCGGCGTCGTGCGTTTCTTCGAGGAGCAGGGCTTCCGCGTCCACGGTCCTGCGGATATCGCACCGGAGCTGACGGCGCCGCGGGGGCCGCTCGGCCGCAAGCCGGCCACGGCAAAGCAGCAGGCTCTGCTTGAACACGGATTCTCGTTGCTGGCGGCGCTGTCGCCATTCGATATCGGCCAGGCGGCAATCCTCGCCGACCACCGCGTCGTCGCGGTCGAGGCCGCCGAAGGGACCGACGCGATGATCAAGCGCGTGGCGGATCTCGTCGCGCGGGGACGTCTCAAGATCGGCAAGGGCGACGGTGTTCTCGTGAAGGCTCCGAAGAAGGGGCAGGATCTTCGCGTCGACATGCCGGCCATCGGCCCGGACACGCTTCGCAACATTGCCGAAGCGGGCCTGTCGGGCATCGGTCTCAGGGCGGGCGAGGTGCTGGTCGGTGACCGTGCGGCGCTTGGGCGGCAGGCCGATCAGCTCGGCCTGTTCATCGAGGGCAGCGCCTGATGCGCCCCTTCAAGCTCGCCATCATCGCGGGCGAGGCCTCCGGCGACGCGCTCGCCCTGCGCTTTCTTGCGGCGCTGCGAGAGCGGTTGGGAAATCGTCCCATCGAATTGCGCGGGGTGGGCGATCACGGCCTGCCGCAAGCGGGGTTGCAGCCGTTCTTTCCGCAGGCCGACATCGCGGTGATGGGTTTTGGCCCGGTGATCGCGCGCCTGCCGCTGCTGTTGCGGCGGATGGAGGATGCGGCGCGGGGAATCGCCGCTTTTCAGCCGGATCTGCTGCTGACCATCGACAGTCCTGATTTCTGCTTGCGGGTGGCGAAGAAAGTTCGCGCGCGCGCTCCTCATATCCCGATTGCGCACTGGGTTTGCCCCAGCGTCTGGGCCTGGCGCTCCGGCCGGGCGCGCCGCATGGCGCCGCATGTCGACCGCATCCTGGCGCTGCTGCCTTTCGAGCCGGCGGCTCTCGCGCGGCTGCACGGCCCCGAAACGATCTATGTCGGCCATCCCTTGATGGAGCGTCTCGCCGAATTTCGGCCGGGCCCGGTCGAGCAGGCCGTGCGGGATGATGCATTGCGGCCGCAGGTGCTGGTCCTGCCCGGCAGCCGGCGCTCCGAGATCCATCATTTGATGCCGGTTTTTGGCGAGGCGGTCGCCCGGATCGCGGCGTCTGTTCCCGGCGCGCGCTTTATCCTGCCGGCCGTCGCCCGGCTCCAGCCCATGATTGCGGAGGCGGCGGCGCGCTGGCCGGTCGCGCCGGAGATCGTCACCGGCGAGGCGGGCAAGCTCGCAGCGTTCCGCAATGCCCGCGCGGCCCTGGCCGCTTCCGGTACGGTCACGCTCGAACTGGCCCTGTCCGGCGTCCCGACGGTTGCGGCCTATCGCGGGGCAGGTTGGGAGGCCGTGCTGGCCCGACGGCTGGTCAAGCTACCAAGCGTGATCCTGCCCAACCTGATCCTCGGGCGGAACGTCGTCCCGGAGTTCATTCAGGACGATGCGACGGCCGAGGCCCTGAGCCGGCATATGCTGGCGGCGCTCATCGAGGGACCGGACCGGCAGGTGCAGCTCGACGGCTTCGCCGAGGTCGAGAACATCATGCGCTCGGCCGGCCCGAGCCCAGCCGCCAACGCCGTCGAAGCGGCGCTGGCACTCGTCGCTTCTCGGCCGCGCCGCGAAGCTTGAGCCTGTAAGCCGGTTTACTCGACGACCGCGCCGGACGCCTTGGCGATCGGCCCCCATTTGGCGAGTTCGGTCTTGACGTGCTCGCCGAGCTGCTCCGGCGTCGAGCCGACGATATCGGCGCTGACATCGTTGAGCCGCTTCTTCACGGTCTCGTCCTTGAGCGCCTGGTTCGCGGCCTGATTGATCCTCTCGACGATCGGGCGCGGCAGGTTCGCCGGCCCGAACAGCGCGTTCCAAGTATAGGTCTCATAGCCGGTGAGCCCGCCCTCGGCGATGGTCGGAACATCCGGGAAGGAGGCGACCCGTTCCCGGGTGGTGACGCCGATCGCCCGCAATTGCCCGTTCCGGATGAATCCGGCGGAGGAGGGCAGGTTGTCGAACATGATCGGCACCGCGCCGGCGACGACGTCGTTCAGCGCCGGGCCGGCGCCGCGATAGGGCACATGGTTCATCTGGACGTTGCCGATCGACTTGAACAATTCGCCGGAGAGATGCAGCGGCGTGCCGACGCCGGAGGAGGCGTATGAATATTTGCCCGGATTGTCCTTCAGCACCTGCAGCACCTCCTTGACCGTCTTGGCCGGGAAGCTGGGGTTCACCACCATCACATTAGGGACGATCGCCAGGAGCGAGATCGGGGTGAAGTCCTTCACGGCGTCGAAGGTGACGGTCTTCAGGATCGCCGGGTTGAGGGCGTGTGTCGAGATCGTGCCGAGCAGCAGCGTATAGCCATCGGGCGCCGCGCGGGCGACGGCGGTGGAGCCGACATTGCCGCCGGCTCCGCTGCGGTTCTCGATCACGACGTTCTGGCCGAGCAGTTCGCTCATCTTCTGCCCGACCAGCCGGGCGACGATGTCGGTCGAGCCGCCTGCGGCGAAGGGCACGATCAGCGTGATCGGGCGGGTCGGATACTTGTCCTGCGCGCCGGCCGCGGTGGCCGCGAGTCCGGCGGCGCCGGCACCGACCAGGAACGAGCGGCGGTCGATAAAGCTATGGCTGGTCATGAAGCGTCTCCCGAAAAGGGAGACGACTGTAGCGGCCTCGTCCGGAGCGTCATCGCCACCGGCGATATCAATTATCCGAAACAATAAGGGCGCGGCCATCTGGCCGCGCCCTGTCGTTCTTACGCTGGCATTGCTCTCAGCGGCGGCCGATCGGCGTGTAGTCGCGCTTCGGCGAGCCGGTGTAGAGCTGGCGCGGACGGCCGATCTTCTGGGACGGATCCTCGATCATCTCCTTCCACTGCGCGATCCAGCCGACCGTGCGGGCGACGGCGAAGAGCACCGTGAACATCGAGGTCGGGAAGCCCATCGCCTTCAGCGTGATGCCTGAATAGAAGTCGATGTTCGGATAGAGCTTCTTCTCGATGAAGTACTCGTCCGAAAGCGCGATGCGCTCGAGCTCGATCGCGACGTCGAGCAGCGGATCGTCCTTGATGCCGAGCTCGTTCAGCACCTCATGCGTGGTCTTCTGCATGATCTTGGCGCGCGGATCGTAGTTCTTGTAGACCCGGTGGCCGAAGCCCATCAGGCGGAACGGATCGTTCTTGTCCTTCGCCTTGGCGATGAATTTCGGGATGTTGTCGACCGTCCCGATCTCCTCCAGCATCTTCAGCGCCGCCTCGTTGGCGCCGCCATGGGCCGGGCCCCAGAGGCAGGCCGTGCCGGCCGCGATGCAGGCGAAGGGGTTGGCGCCCGACGAGCCCGCCAGACGCACCGTCGAGGTCGAGGCGTTCTGCTCATGGTCGGCGTGCAGGATGAAGATGCGGTCGAGCGCGCGCGACAGCACCGGATTGACCTTGTACTCCTCGGCCGGGACGGCGAAGCACATGCGCAGGAAGTTCGAGGTGTAGTCCAGCGAGTTCAGCGGATACACGAAGGGCTGGCCGACCGTGTACTTATAGGCCATCGCCGCGAGCGTCGGGACCTTCGCGATCATCCGCATCGAGGCGATCATGCGCTGCTGCGGGTCCGAAATATCGGTCGAGTCGTGATAGAAGGCCGACATCGCGCCGATCGAGCCGACCATGACGGCCATCGGGTGCGCGTCGCGGCGGAAGCCCTGGAAAAAGCGGGCCATCTGCTCGTGCACCATGGTGTGGCGCGTGATGCGATAGTCGAAATCGGCCTTCTGCGCGGCCGTCGGCAGCTCCCCGTAAAGCAGCAGGTAGCAGGTCTCGAGGAAGTCGCCATGCTCGGCGAGCTGCTCGATCGGATAGCCGCGATAGAGCAGCACGCCCGCATCGCCGTCGATATAGGTGATCTGCGACTCGCAGCTCGCCGTCGAGGTGAAGCCGGGGTCGTAGGTGAACATGCCCGTCTGGGCGTAGAGCTTGGCGATGTCGATGACGGCGGGGCCGACCGACCCCTCCTTGATCGCCATGTCGACGGTCTTGTCGCCGACCTTCAGCTGGCTGGTGTTTCCGCTCATCGATACCGATCCTTTCAAGGCTCGCTGCTGTTCGGCCGTGTTTTGCGCGCCCCGTCCGCGGTTCTCCGCGGAAGGTCCTTCATCCGAATAGCCTGACGTGACGAGAGCATGTCAACGGAAGGGGCAAAGGCAATCCATGCGACTGATTTACAAGCAATTTTCGTGCCCTGTGCCGTTGTGCGGCGCAATGCACTTGCGCGTCACTAGACCATTTGCCCCATGCATTCAACCGAGCCGAAAGGCGGTTTGTGCCGCCTCCCAAGCATAGCGATCCGGCTGTCGCGCCAGGCACGCGCAGGCGCCGCCTCAACCCTGGTCGGCCAGCCGCGCCAGCGTCTCCTCGCGGCCCAGAACCGCCATGACGTCGAACAATCCCGGCGACATCGCCCGGCCCGTCAGGGCGGCCCGCAGCGGCTGAGCGGCCTGGCCGAGCTTGAGCCCGTTCTCCTCGGCAAAGGCGCGCACGGCGGCTTCCAGCGACGCCGCCGCCCAGTCGCCGACGGCGGCGAGCTTCGCGGCGATCGCGGGCAGGCGGCCGCGCGCCGCCTCGTCGAGCAGGCTCTTGGCCTTGTCGTCGAGCTGCAGCGGGCGCTGCGCATAGAGATAGAAGGCGCTGTCGAGCAGTTCGATCAGCGTCTTGGCGCGCTCCTTCAGCCCCGGCATGGCGGCCAGGAACTTCGCCTCCAGCTCGGGCGAGAGCGTGGGGCCGAGCCCCCGCGCCGGACCGATCTCGGGCAGGATGACCTTGAGGGCCTCAAGCAGATCACGATCGCTCGACTGGCGCATATAGAGCCCGTTGAGGTTCTCCAGCTTGGCGTAGTCGAAGCGCGCCGGCGAGCGGCCGATCGAGGAGAGATTGAAGGCGTCGATCATCTCCTGCGTCGAGAAGATCTCCTGATCGCCATGGCTCCAGCCCAGCCGCACGAGATAGTTGCGCAGCGCCGCCGGCAGATAACCCATCGAGCGATAGGCATCGATGCCGAGCGCGCCGTGGCGCTTGGACAGCTTGGCTCCGTCAGGCCCGTGGATCAGAGGGATATGCGACATGCTCGGCACGTCCCAGCCCAGCGCATCGTAGATCTGGGTCTGGCGGGCGGCGTTGGTCAGGTGGTCGTCGCCGCGGATGATGTGGGTGACGCCCATGTCGTGGTCGTCGACGACGACCGCGAGCATATAGGTCGGCGTGCCGTCCGAGCGCAGCAGCACGAGGTCGTCGAGATTCTCGTTCTGCCAGACGACGCGGCCCTGCACCTCGTCGTTCACCACCGTCTCGCCGGTCTGCGGCGCCTTGAGCCGGATCACCGGCTTCACGCCTTCCGGGGCGGTCGCCGGATCGCGGTCACGCCAGCGCCCGTCATAGCGCAGCGGCTTGCCTTCGGCGCGCGCCTTCTCGCGCATTTCCTCGAGCTCGGCCTGGCTGGCATAGCAATAATAGGCCTTGCCGGCGGCGAGCATCTGCTCGGCCACCTCGCGGTGCCGTGCCGCGCGCTGGAACTGGTAGACCGTCTGTCCGTCCCAATCGAGGCCGAGCCATTCCAGCCCGTCGAGGATCGCGGCGATGGCGGCGTCGGTCGAGCGTTCCCGATCGGTATCCTCGATTCGCAGCAGCATCTTGCCGCCGTGCCGGCGGGCATAGAGCCAATTGAACAGCGCGGTGCGGGCGCCGCCGATATGCAGGAATCCGGTGGGGGACGGCGCAAAGCGCGTGACGACGGCGTTGCTCATGGAAGGCAGCTCCGACCGGGCGATGAAACCGCCCGGGGCAAGACTTGAGGATGTGGCGCCGGCCTTCACGCCAAAGCGTGCATGACAACCAGCGCGCGCCCTGTAACATGGCTTCGCCGGGCGGTTAAGCGTTCAATGCGCAACCGACAGGCAGGGGCTGGGAAGGGGGATGGCGCGGCAACCTGCATCGCCGGAGCGCCGGAGCGCGCTGAGGGCTGTCGCCGGCATCCTGCCGGCGCGCCTGCCGCCTGTCGCACTGGGAAGCCTGCCGCTGGCCGAGCGCCTCCAGGCGCTGCGGGACTGGCTTGGCGCGTCGCTGGCGCAGGAGGCCGAGCGCCGCCGCCCGTTCCTCTGGCTGCCCGTGGCGATGGGCTTCGGCATCCTGCTCTATTTCGCCGCCGATCGGGAACCCGCACTCTGGGCGCCGCTCACGGGCTTCGTCCTGTCCGGCGGCCTCGCTGTCGCACTGCGTCTGCGACCCGCCGCTGCCGCAGTCTGCATCGCCTTCGCCGCGGCCTTCGCCGGCTTCGCAGCAGGCGTCTGGCGCGCGGCCGATATCGCCGCGCCGATGCTGGAGCGGCCGCGCATCGGCAAGATCACCGGCTTCGTCGAGAGCGTCGAGGCGCGCGATGCCGGCGCCCGCCTCGTCCTGGTGGTGACGGACATCGCCGGCGTGCCGCCCGAGAGCCGGCCGAAGCGCGTGCGCGTCAACATTCGCAGCGGCACGGTCGCGCCCGGCGACCATATCGCCGGCACCGCGCGGCTCCTGCCGCCACCGGGGCCGGCCCGCGCCGGAGGCTATGATTTCGGGCGCGACGCCTTCTTCCGCGGCATCGGCGCCGTCGGCAGCATCGCCGGCAAGATCGCACTCGTCCCGGCGCCGCATCCCCTGCCATGGCGCCTCGCGCTCGACGTGGAGATCGACAAGGCCCGCAACGTCCTGACGCAGCGCATCGCCAGCGTCGGCGGCGGGCAGGGCGGGGCGGTCGCGGCCGCGCTCGTCACCGGCAAGCGCGGCCTCATCACCGAGGCGTCGAACAACGATCTGCGCGCCGCCGGTATCTATCATATCGTCTCGATCTCCGGCCTGCACATGGTGCTTGCAGCCGGGACGATCTTCTGGCTCGTGCGGGCTCTGCTGGCGCTGTCGCAGACGCTGGCGCTCGGCTGGCCGGTGAAGAAGATCGCGGCGATCGCGGCGATGATCGGCGCCACCGCCTATTGCATCTTCTCCGGCAGCGACGTCGCGACGGAACGTTCGCTCATCATGACGCTGGTCATGCTCGGCGCGATCCTCGTCGACCGGGCGGCGCTCAGCATGCGCAATCTCGCGCTCGCCGCGATCATCGTGCTGCTGCGCGAGCCCGAGGCCCTGCTCGGCCCGAGCTTCCAGATGTCCTTCGGTGCGGTCGCGGCGCTGGTCGCTTTCGCCGAGCGCTGGGAGAAGCGCGACCGGTCGAAGCCGCCGGCGGCCTTGCCCTGGCCTTTGGGCGCGCTCTGGACGGCCTCGCTCGGCATCGTGGTGACGACGCTCCTCGCCACGGCCGCGACGGCGCCCTTCGGCGCCTATCACTTCCAGACTTTCAATCCCTTCGGCCTGCTCGGCAATGCCATGGCGCTGCCCTTCGTCTCGCTCTTCGTGATGCCGGCGGCGGTGTTCGGCGTGCTGGCCTACCCCTTCGGTCTGGACTGGCCGGCCTGGGCGCTGATGGGGCTCGCTTCCGACATCGTACTGAAAGTCGCGCATTGGGTCGCCACCATCGACCATTCGACCGTGACGGTGGTGGCATTCGGCCCGGCCGTGCTGCTCTCCTTTGCCGCCTCGCTGCTCTGGATCACGCTCTGGACCACGGGGCTGCGCTGGCTGGCGGCGTTGCCGCTCATCCTCGGCGTCGCCTTCGCCGCGAAGCCGGAGCGGCCGGAGATCCTGATCGAGCGTGACGGCTCCGGCATCGCCGTGCGCGGCAGCGACGGCCGCCTCGCCATCGCCGGCCGGCCGAGCCGCTTCGTCCTGCAGCAATGGCTCGCTTCCGATGGCGACAGCCGCGCGCCGGACGACGCGACCCTGCGGGCCGGAAGCGCCTGCGACAGCAATGCCTGCATCGTCCGGACCGCCGACGGGCGCAGCATCTCCTATGCCCGGGATCGGATCGCCATCATCGAGGATTGCCGCCGCGCCGATCTCGTCGTCACCAACATTCCCTGGAGCGCGCCTTGCGAGGCCAGGCTCGTCGATCGGATGGCGCTGTCGCGGGACGGCGCGACCTCGCTCTACCGCGCCGCCTTCGGCTGGCGCAGCCATTCCTCGGAAAACGCCGTCGCAGACCGGCCCTGGAGCCGCCGCAAGCCTTCCGAAGCCGCAGCTCGGTCCGGCGCGCCGGCCCCCGCTGCGACACGGGCCTCTGCTGCTCCGGAGGTCGCGTCGGACGAGACCGAGTTCGCTCAGTAGCGGCGCAGCAGGTTGACCAGCCGGCCCTGGATCTTGACGCGGTCGGGGCCCAGGACGCGTGTCTCATAGGCCGGATTGGCCGCTTCGAGCGCGATCGAGGAGCCACGCCGGCGCAGACGCTTCAGCGTCGCCTCCTCCTCGTCGATCAGCGCAACGATGATGTCGCCGGTGTTTGCCGTGTCCTGCTTGCGGATGATGACGGTGTCGCCGTCGAGGATGCCGGCCTCGACCATCGAATCGCCGCGTACCTCCAGTGCATAATGCTCACCCGACCCCAGCATGTCCGGCGGCAGCGAAACCGTATGGCTGCGGCTCTGGATCGCCGAGATCGGCGTGCCGGCGGCGATGCGGCCCATCACGGGAATCGCGACCGGGGAACGGGCATCGTCATCGGCCGGGGCAGGGCGCGGCTTGGCGAGAGAGGGCTGTGAGCCGAGGCCGCCCTGTACGACGGCCGGGTTGAAGCGTCGCGGCTGCGGGCCAGCGAGCCCGTCCGGCATCTTGATGACTTCGAGCGCCCGCGCCCGATTGGGCAGGCGGCGGATGAAGCCGCGCTCCTCCAGCGCCATGATCAGCCGGTGGATGCCGGATTTCGAGCGCAGGTCGAGCGCATCCTTCATCTCGTCGAAGGAGGGGGGCACGCCGCTTTCGCGCAAGCGTTCCTGGATGAAGCGCAGGAGTTCGTGTTGCTTGCGTGTCAGCATGATCCCCGCCGGTGCCCCGCGATACAGATTCGAAACAAAGCCAGAACACTATAACTGTTCGCCTTGTGTTCCGCAAGCGACTGCTACCGCAGCGGCAGAATGCGGCAGATATCGCCTTTGTGAGCCGGCTCTGCATAGGCCGGTCGGATCGTCAGGGCCTTGGCGCGCGCCAAGGTGCCCAGCATCGAGGAATCCTGCCTGTCGAACGGTGTCGCCACCCAGCCGGCCGGCGTCAGGGCAAGATCCGAGCGAAGATAGTCCTCGCGCTCGTCATTAGCCGGCATATCTTTTCCGAGAATCGCCGGAATGCTGCGGTCACGATCCGGATCGGCCATGCCCAGCAGCGCCTCGATCAGCGGCAGCAGGAAGAGATGGCCGCAGACGATCGACGAGACCGGATTGCCGGGCAGCCCGAGCACGACCATCCGGCCAAGCCGACCGGTCATCATCGGCTTGCCCGGCCGCATCGCGATCTTCCAGAAGCCGAGGCTCATGCCGGCCCGCTTCAGCGCCTCCTGCACGAGGTCGTGCTCGCCGACCGAGGCGCCGCCGAGGGTGATCAGCACGTCGGCCTCCGCGGCACGGGCAGCGGCGATCCGCGCGGCGAGGTCGTCGTGATCGTCGCGGGCGATGCCGAGGTCGAGCGCCTCGCCGCCGGCCTTTTCCACCAGCGCCATCAGCGAGAAGGAGTTCGAGGCGACGATCTGGTCCGGCCCGGTCGGCTCGCCCGGCGCCACCAATTCGTCGCCGGTGGCGAGGATGGTGACGCGCGGCTTGCAGCGTACCGGCAATTGCGGATGCCCCATCGCGGCGGCGAGCCCGAGCGCGGCGCTGTCGAGCATGCGCCCGGCCGTCAGCGGCACGTCGCCTTCGCGGAAATCGAGCCCGGCCGCCCTGACGAACTGGCCCTTATGGGCCGGCACGCGCACCGTGATGGTTTCGCTGCCGACGCCATCGGCATTCTCCTGCATGAGGACGCTGTCTGCGCCCTCCGGCATCGGCGCGCCGGTGAAGATCCGCACAGCCTCGCCCGGGCGGACGCTGCCGTCGAAACGCCGCCCCGCCGCGGATTCGCCGATCACGCGGAGTTGCTTGCCGGCTTCCATGTCGGCGGCGCGGACGGCATAGCCGTCCATGGCGGAGTTGGCGAAAGGCGGCTGGGTGCGGAGCGCCTTCACATCGGCCGCGAGCACGCGCCAGGCGCAGCGCGGCAGGGGCAGCATCTCGCTGCCCGTCGGCCCCGGAACGCTGTCGAGCAGGGCCTTGAGCGCGACGGGGACCGGGGTGAGAGCCATGTCAGAGCGCCTTGGCGTCGTAATCGCCGGATTGTCCGCCGGATTTGTGCAGCAGGCGGATGCCTTCGATCCGCATCGCGCGGTCGACGGCCTTGACCATGTCGTAGACGGTCAGACAGGCGACGGAGACGGCGGTCAGCGCCTCCATCTCGACGCCGGTCTGGCCCTTCATCTTGACCTCGGCGCGGACGCGCACGCCGGGCAGGGCCTCGTCCAGTTCGAGATCGACGGCGATCTTACTCAGCAGCAGCGGGTGGCAGAGCGGGATCAGTTCATGGGTGCGCTTGGCCGCCATGATGCCGGCGAGCCGGGCGGTGCCGAGCACGTCGCCTTTCTTGGCGTTGCCGTCGCGCACGATCGCGATGGTTTCCGGCGCCATCACGACGCAGCCTTCGGCGATGGCGATGCGCCCGGTCTCGGCCTTGTCGCCGACATCGACCATATGCGCCTGGCCTTGCGCGTCGAGATGGCTGAGCCGGCTCACGCCGCGTTCTCGCGCGCCTTGCCGGTGAGCAGCAGCGCTGTCGCGGCCGCGACATCGGCCTGCCGCATCAGGCTTTCTCCGACGAGGAAGGTCTCGACGCCGACCTTGCCGAGACGCTGGATGTCGGCGTGGGTGAAGATGCCGCTCTCGCTGATGACGATGCGGTCGGACGGCACGCGCGGCGCCAGCCGCTCGGTCACGGCGAGATCGACGTTGAAGCTGCGCAGGTCGCGGTTGTTGATGCCGAGCAGCCGGCTTTCGAGCTTGAGCGCCCGGTCGAGCTCGGCATCGTCATGGATCTCGACGAGGACATCCATGCCGAGCTCGCGCGCCGTGTCGTTGAGCACCCGGGCGGTGGCGTCGTCGACGCCGGCCATGATGATCAGGATGCAATCGGCGCGCCAGGCGCGAGCCTCGAAGACCTGATAGGGGTCGTAGAGGAAATCCTTGCGCAGCCCCGGCAGGCCGCAAGCCTCGCGCGCTTGCGTCAGGAATTCCGGCTGGCCCTGAAAGGAGGGCGCGTCGGTCAGCACCGAGATGCAGGCTGCCCCGCCCGCCGCATAGGCGCGTGCCAGCGCCGGCGGATCGAAATCGGCGCGGATCAGCCCCTTGGACGGGCTCGCCTTCTTGATCTCGGCGATCAACGCCGGCGTCCCGGCCGCGACCTTGGCGGCGAGCGCGTCGGCGAAGCCACGCGGCTTGCCGGCGGCGCGCGCGCGGCGCGCGATCTCGGCCTGTGGGATCGCAGCCTTGGCGGCGGCGATCTCCTGGCGCTTATAGGCTTCGATCTTCGCGAGGATGTCGGTCATGGCCAGCCTCCTCAGCCGTTCGAGACGGCGATGAGCTTCGCCAGCACCGCCTTGGCCTTGCCGGAATCGAGCGCAGCCGTGGCCTGGGCGAAGCCGTCCTTCAGATCCCCCGCCTTGCCGGCGATGAGCAGTCCCGCCGCCGCATTGAAGGCCGCGATGTCGCGGAAGGCGGTCTTCTCGCCGCCAAGCACGGCATTGAGGGCTGCGGCGTTCTGCTCGGGCGTGCCGCCGCGCAGATCCTCGGGCTTGGCGAGGGCGAGGCCGATATCGGCCGGGCTGATCGAGAAGCTCTCGATCTTGCCGTTCTCCAGCGAAACGACGCGGGTCGGGCCGGTGGTGGTGATCTCGTCGAGCCCATCCGAACCGTGCACGGCCCAGACGCGGGTCGAGCCGAGCGTGGCCAGCACCTTGACCATCGGTTCCAGCCAGGTCTCGGA
This sequence comes from Allobosea sp. UNC402CLCol, assembly GCF_000745475.1. Lineage (GTDB taxonomy): Bacteria > Pseudomonadota > Alphaproteobacteria > Rhizobiales > Beijerinckiaceae > Allobosea > Allobosea spartocytisi. The sequence continues at coordinate 129,017 of NZ_KN050692.1, read as the reverse complement.
GAAGGCCCCGACGAGCTGGCGTTTGACGCCGGCCGGATTGGAGAGCGGGCCGAGCAGGTTGAAGATGGTGCGCGTGCCGAGCTCGGTGCGCACCGGCGCGACATGGCGCATCGAGGCATGATGCGTCGGCGCGAACATGAAGCCGACGCCGGCCTCGCGGATGCAGCGCTCCGTGCCGGCGGCATCGAGCCCGACCTTGACGCCGAGCGCAGTCAGCACATCCGCCGCACCCGAACGCGAGGAGGCCGCGCGGTTGCCATGCTTGGCGACGGGCACGCCGCAGGCGGCGGTGATGATCGAGGCCAGCGTCGAGACATTGTAGGAGCCCGACGAATCGCCGCCGGTGCCGACGATGTCGATGGCATCGGCCGGGGCCTTCACCGGCATCATCTTGCCGCGCATGGCGCCGACGGCGCCGGCGATCTCGTCGATCGTCTCGCCGCGCACGCGCAGCGCCATCAGGAAGGCGGCGGACTGCGCGTTCGTCACTTCGCCTGAAAGAATCGTGTCGAAGGCGTCGCGCGCCTCCTCTCGCGAGAGGCTCGCACCGGTGGCGACCTTGGCGATGAAGGGTTTGAAATCGTCCATGGAAACTCTGCGGAAATCAGGCGGATGGGGACAGGGCGGCAGCTTCGTGCTCGCTGCGCCATCGCTGGGCGAGATCGAGGAAGTTCCGCAGGATCGTGGCGCCATGCTCGGAGGCGATGCTCTCCGGATGGAACTGGACGCCGTGGATCGGCAATTCGCGATGCGACAGCGCCATGATCAGCCCGTCATCGGTCTCCGCCTCGATGTCGAAGACCGCGGGGCAGGTGGCGCGGTCGACGACCAGCGAATGATAGCGCGTCGCCTGCAGAGGGCCGTTGATGCCACGAAACAGGCCGCGCGACCGGTGCTTGATCGGTGAGACCTTGCCGTGCATCGGCAGGGCCGCCCGCACGACATCGCCGCCGAAGGCCTGTCCCATCGCCTGCAGGCCCAGGCAGACGCCGAAGATCGGCTTCACGCCGGCGCCCTCGCGCACGAGATCGAGGCAGATGCCGGCTTCGTTGGGCGTGCAGGGGCCAGGCGAGAGCACGATCGCGTCGTGCTCGCCGTTGAGCGCCTCTTCGACCGTGAGCGCGTCGTTACGCCAGACATCGACCTCGGCGCCCAGCCCACCGATCAGGTGGACCAGGTTCCAGGTGAAGCTGTCGTAGTTGTCGATCAACAGAACGCGCATGGCCGGACCTGTGAATGCGGCTTGAGGTCATGCACGTTCGGGGGCGGGGTGGTCAAGTTTTGCGCGGGGCGCGGACGAGGTTCCAAGTCGGCGGGCAAGATTCCGAGCCCTCATCCTGAGGCGCCATTCCCTTGGGAATGGCGCCTCGCGGCGCTCCTCAGGATGAGGGCTCGGTTTTTTGAGAGGCAGCTCAGACCGCAGGCGGGTTGAGGCGTGCGAAACCTTCCTGTCGACGATAGGGGGAATAGGGATAGGGCGCAGGGCGCTCGCTGACGGCGTCCAGCCTCGCGACCTGCTCCGGCGTCAGGTTCCAGCCCACGGCGCCGAGATTGTCGCGCAATTGCTGCTCGTTGCGGGCGCCGATGATGACCGAGGACACGGTCGGCCGTTGCAGCAGCCAGTTGAGCGCGATCTGCGGCACGCTCTTGCCGGTTTCCTGCGCGATCGCGTCGAGCATGTCGACGATGGCATAGAGTTGCTCGTCCTCGACTTGCGGCCCGAATGCGGCGGTCTCATGCAGGCGGCTCGAAGCGGGCAGGGGCTGGCCGCGGCGGATCTTGCCGGTGAGGCGGCCCCAACCGAGCGGGCTCCAGACCAGGGCGCCGACGCCCTGGTCGAGGCCGAGCGGCATCAATTCCCATTCATAGTCGCGCCCGACGAGCGAATAGTAGACCTGATGCGCGACATAGCGCGGCCAGCCATGACGCTCGGCCGCAGCGAGCGATTTCATCACGTGCCAGCCGGAGAAATTGGAGACGCCGACATAGCGCAGCTTGCCGGCCCGGACGAGCTCGTCGAGCGTCGAGAGAACCTCCTCGACCGGGGTGCCGGCATCGAAGGCATGCAATTGCAGCAGGTCGATGTAGTCGGTGCCGAGGCGGCGCAGCGCATCCTCGGTCGCCTTGATCAGCCGGCTGCGCGAGGAGCCGGCATCGTTCGGGCCGTCGCCCATCGGAAGGGTGGTCTTGGTCGAGATCAGCACCTTGTCGCGCCGGCCCTTGATCGCTTCGCCGAGCACCTCCTCGGAAGCGCCGTTCGAGTAGACATCCGCGGTGTCGAACAGGTTGAGCCCGGCTTCGAGGCAGATGTCGACGAGGCGGCGAGCCTCCTGGGCGTCGGTATTGCCCCAGGCGCTGAACAACGGCCCCTGCCCGCCGAAAGTGCCCGCACCGAAGCTGAGGGCGGGAACCTTCAGTCCCGAATGGCCCAAACGCCGATAGTCCATGGTCAGAATCTCCTGTGAGGCCGCAAACATGGAGGCGCCGTGCCGGCGCGATTAGCCCGTCCAGGGGAACATCATTCGTGAGTTGAAGTCATCGATCCCGCACCACGCGGCGGACATCGGAGCGCGGGGCATCCCGGACGCAGCGAAGCGGAGATCCGAGATCCATCGTCGAGCTGGAAGCCTTACGATGGATCCCGGGTCAAGCCCGGGATGAGCTGGAGGTTTTGTAGAAAAGGTGGTTCAGCCGCGCGCGCTGCGCGGCATGCCGGCGGTGCGCGGCTGGGCCAGTCCCGGCGCGGTCTCGACGCCGAGCGTCGGCAGGGCCAGCGTGCGCTGGCCGCGGAAATCGACATGACAGACGATCAGCCCGCGCTCCTCGATATAGCCGAGCAACCGCCGCGCCCGGCTGGGTGAATGGCTGCCATAGACCCGCGCCAGCTCCGCGTCGCTCGGGCAGGTTCCGCCTTCGATCGCCGTGCGCGCGATGAACAGGAACAGCCCCTGCAGGTCCTCCGGCAAGGTGCCGGAAGCTTCCACCGCCGCTTGCCAGCCCTCGCTCGCTGCGATGCTGTCGTTCACGCCGGCACGCGCCACGGCGAGCTTGCGGCGGAATTCCTCGAGGCTGAGATGGGTCCGGCCGAGTCGCCGCATCCGGCAGCGCACGGTGAAATCCTGATACAGCACCGCGACCTGGCGCGAGCGCGCCTCGGGGTCGGCCATCAGCTCGCGCAGGATCTCGGCCATGATCGCCTCGCGCTCCGCCGGCTCGAGCTCGATCTCCGGCTCGGGCTCCGGCAGCGGGGCAGGGCGATAGGTCTCGATCTGGCGCAGCACCTCGCTCGGATTCGGGCGCGGGCGTGGAGCCGGGCGGACCGGCCGGGCCATCGGCGGCGGCTCGTCCTCGCCCGGCGTGAAGATCAGCTTGCCGGCATCCTCCGGCGCCTGCTCGGGCAGGGGCATCAGCCCCGGCGCGCTGCCACGGTCGACGGAACTCACCGCGCCGATCCGGATCGGCAGCGGGCGCTTCGACAAAGCGGGGCCGAGCGCGACGAACTGGCCGCGCTCCAGGTCCCGGAACATCTCGGCCTGGCGCCGGTCCATGCCGAGCAGGTCGGCGGCGCGCTGCATGTCGATGTCGAGGAAGGTGCGGCCCATCAGGAAGTTCGAGGCTTCCGCCGCGACGTTCTTGGCGAGCTTGGCGAGGCGCTGGGTCGCGATGACGCCGGCGAGCCCGCGCTTGCGGCCCCGGCACATCAGGTTGGTCATGGCGCCCAGTGAGAGCCGGCGCGCCTCGTCGGAGGCCTCGCCCGCCATCACCGGCGCGAAGAGCTGTGCTTCGTCGACCACGATCAGCATCGGGAACCAGAGCGAGCGGTCGACGTCGAAAAGCCCGCCGAGGAAGGCGGCGGTCGCGCGCAACTGATCGTCGGCTTCGAGGTTCTCAAGGTTCAGCACCACCGAGACGCGGTGCTGGCGCACGCGCAGCGCGACGCGCTGCAATTCCGCCTCGCCGCATTCGGCATCGACCACGACATGGCCGAACTGGTCGGCGAGCGAGACGAAGTCTCCCTCCGGATCGATGATGGCCTGCTGGACGAGCGGCGCGCTCTGCTCCAGCAAGCGCCGCAGCAGATGCGACTTGCCCGAGCCGGAATTGCCCTGGACGAGCAGGCGCGTCGCCAGCAATTCGGCGAGATCGATGAGACCGGGCTCGCCGGTCCGTGTCGTTCCCATCTCGATTGCCGTCGTCATGCCGGTCGTGAATCGCCTTGAATGATGGTGCGCAGAAGCGCGGCCGGCGCTTCTAGCATGGCCTCGTCCCCGCCGGGCGCAGGGCAGGGCTGCATTCCACAGGCAATCGCCGGTGGGGTGAGGTCAGCTCAGCGCGGGCAGCGCAGCTCCCGTTCCTGCCGGACGATGTCGGCGACCGTGCGCCGGTCATTGGCCGAGAGCGGCACGTCCTCGATCGCGTCGTACTGGCAGCCGGCATTGCCGAAGGCGTCGATCGCGCGCTGGGTCCGGAAGCAGTAGCCTCGCGCCTTGTAGATCTCGTTGCGCGACGTCCATAAGTCGGCGCAGCGTTCCGACTGGGCCTGGGCCGGACCGGCCGCCAGCAGGATCGCCAAGACCGATCCAACCAAGCCCGATCCAACCACGGCCGATCCGGCCAGTGCGCCGCGGAGCGGCAGGCCCGAAGAAATGCAGCGGCGCATGGCGATATCCTCCTCAGCCGGTTCTCGCGACGTTGTGAAGAAGCCCGGCGCCCGAAACAAGCGGGAAACCGCGACATGACGGCGTCATGGCGACAGGCTCCGCTGGCACAGGCTCGAACCGGGAACCCTGCGGATGCGATTCGGCTATTGCGAGAGGCTGGATGCTGGCTTCTGGGCCGAGCCGCTCAACGCCGTGACGAATGCGGCGTTTCTCATCGCCGGTATCGGCGCTCTGTGGCTCTGGCGGCGCCATGGCAGGGGCGAGGCCGCTACGCTCGCGCTGATCCTGCTCGTCCTGACCATCGGCATCGGCTCATTCCTGTTCCACACCATGCCCGATGGCTGGACGCTGGCGGCCGATGTCGTGCCGATCCAGCTCTTCGCCTTCGGCTATTTCGCTTTTGCCCTGCGCCGCTTCCTCGGCGCTTCCCCGGCCGTGACCGCGGCCGGAACGCTCGCCTTCTTCGGCTTTGCGCTGGCCCTGTCCTGGGCCGGGCGTGCCGTGCTGCCGCCGATCATGGCCGGCTCCGCCGGCTATGCCGCCTTCCTGCTCGGGCTGTTCGGCATCGCCGCCGCATTGCCGCGCCGGCCGGAACTGGGCCGGGTGCGGCGGCTCGTCTCGTTGGCCGGCCTCGCTTTCGCCGTCTCGCTGACATGGCGCAGCACGGATGGCGCGCTCTGCGGGGCGCTGCCGATCGGCACGCATTGGCTCTGGCACCTCATGAACGCGCTGGTGCTCTATTGTCTGCTGCGCGCGGCGCTTCCGGGCCGTGAAGCAGTCAGGGGCGCGGAGGCCGGGCCTACATCTCCAGGCAGGTGATGACCTGGACATAGCTCGGCGGCCCGCCGAGCTTCGCCCCCTCGACGCAGGTGTTGCGCTTGGCGGCAGGGTATTGCGACCATTTCGCGGTGAGGTCGTTGCGGGCCTTTTCCTCATCCGTGCGGCAGGCGCTGACCGTGCCGCCGACGCTGTTGCTCGACTTGCCGACATCGCGACAGGTCGCCTCGATGTTGAACTTCGGCGGCCCATCGGCGACGGGAACCATCAGGCCGGAGGAGAGCGAAAGCGAAACGAGGCTGACGATGAGCATGGCGAACTCTCCATTGGCGCGCCCGGCCTGATCAACGCGTAGATACGGGCGCTGTTCCGCCTCTGATTCTAACGTCTCGCAACCGTGATGTCCGCCGCCGAGCGGGCATCGATGTCGACGATGGCGAGATCGGGCCTGTCGAGCGCCGGATAGGCGCTTTGGCCGGTCCGTTGCACGAAGACGACGCTGGCCAGCGCATGGTGGCTCGCCAGCCGCGAATGCGCCAGCGCCGGCTCCATCTCGCCGGGCAGGACGAGATGGACATGGCGGCCGCCCTCGATGCAGGCCTGCAGGTCGCCGAGGCTGAACAGGCCGAGCGGTAAAAGCTCGACCCCCGTCAGCATCGCCATGCCCGGCCCGCTGGCCAGCGCCGCGAGGTCGCCCCCGACCAGGGTGGTGACGATGCGCGAGGAGGTGACCGGCTTCAAGAGCCGCGACAGCTCCAGCGCCTTGCCGAGCACGTCGCGCTCGGGCACGACGAGCGGCCCGGCCATCGTCGCCGCATCCACGACCTGGAGCGACGGCCGCTCGGTGATGGTCGGCAGCGGATGCAGCGAGGCATTCGCCATCAGCATGTCGAGCGGTGCGACGCCGTCGGGGATATCGGGGCCGAAGCCGCCGACGAAGCGGGTGCTGAAGGCGCGCATCGCCAGATTCCGCAGCGTCAGCAGGGGGCGCAGCGGACCGACCCGGCTGACGCCGAGCGCCATCACCGCGTCCGATGCCTCGATCAGCCGGAGCAATTCGAGCTCGTTGCCGTGGAGCGGCAGCATCAGGGGCGAAAGACCGGCGCGCAGGCAGGCCAGAATGGAAACGATCGCCTCGGGGCCGAGCGGAGCCAGGATCGCGACACTCGCGCCGGGCTGCCCCTTGTTGATCGAGAGCAGCCTCGCCAGCCGGTCGATGCGCTGGTCGAGCTGCAGGAAGTTGATCGAGGCCGGGTTGACGTCGCTCCAGCCGCGCCGGCCGGGCGGATCGCGCAGGGCTGCCTCATAGCCGCGCCCACGGGTCAGCGCCGAAAGCAACGCGTCGAGATCGAGCCCGTCGAGCAAGGCGGTGGCTTCGTCCTGTTCAGCCCGCATCGACGGTCCTTCAGTTCGCCGCGGGCGGAGCGGCCGGAAGCCGCGCCAGCGTTTCGGTGGACAGGAAATAGGCCGGCTGCCGGCCGCTCAGCACGACGTCGCGTGCAAGGGCGAGCCATGTGTCCGGGAGGTAATAGAGCGGCACCACGTAGAAGCCCGAGATCAGCAGCCGGTCGAGCGTGCGCGCCGCCGCGACGAAATCCTCCCGCTCGCGTGCCTTCAGCAGGCCTTGCAGCGCGGCATCGATGGCCGGCGACTTGACCCCGGCATAGTTGAGCGAGCCCCGGCGCGCGGCATTGGCGGAGCCCCAGCGCCCGATCTGCTCGTTGCCGGGCGAGGCCGAAGCGGGCCAGGTCCACTGGATCATGTCGAAATCGAAGGCGGACAGTCGCCGCCAATACTGCACGTCGTCGATCAGCCGCACCTGCGCGGCGATGCCGAGGCGGCCGAGCGACTGCGCGAAGTTCAGCGCCAGCCGCTCCTGCGGCCGGCTCGTCACCATGATCTCGAAGCTGAAGGGCTCGCCCTTGCCGTTGCGCAGGGCGCCGTCCTGCAGCGTGAAGCCGGCATCCTTGAGCAGGTCGAGCGCCCGGCGCGCCTGCTCGCGATCGCGGCCGGAGCCGTCCGTCTCGGAGGGCCGCCAGGTTCCGGCGAGGATGTCCTCGCGCACGGCGCCGGGGAAGGCCGCGAGCAGCGCGGTCTCGCGCGCATCGGCGGGCACGCCCAGCGCCGACAGGTCCGAATCGGAGAAGAAGCTGCCCGCCCGGCGATAGGCGCCGTGGAACAGGTTGCGGTTGACCCATTCGAAGTCGAACAGGAGCCCGAGTGCCTCGCGTACCCGGATATCGGCGAAGATCGGCCGGCGCGTGTTGAAGACCAGGCCAGTCATGCCCTTCGGCGTGTCGAAATGCAGGGTCTCGCGGCGGATGCGCCCGTCATGGACGGCCGGGATGTCGTAGCCCGTCATCCAGCGGGTCGGATCGCCTTCGAGCCGGAGATCGTAGAGCCCGGCCTTGAACGCCTCGAACAGCGCGTTGGAATCGCGATAGAAATCGTAGCGGATCTCGTCCGCGTTGAAGAGGCCGCGCATCACGGGCAGCTCTTCGGCCCAGAAATCCTTGCGCCGCTTCAGCGTCAGCGATTCGCCGGGCCTGACCTCGCTGACGACATAGGGACCCGAGCCGAGCGCCGGCTTGAAGCTGGTGTCGCCGAAGGTCTCGGCGTCGGTGGCGTGCTTCGCGAAGATCGGCATGGCGCCGATCATCAGCGGCAATTCGCGATTGGCGCCGTCGCCGAGCGCGAAGACGACGCGGTGGGGCGAGGGCGCCGACGCCCCAGTGACGCCGGACAGGCTGGCGCGGTGATACGGCTTTCCCTTCGTCTTCAGCATCTCGAAGGTGAAGAGCACGTCCTCGGCCGTGACCGGCTTGCCGTCGGAAAAGGTTGCGCGCGGATCGATCTCGAAGGCAAGCATCGTCCTGTCGGGATCGAGCTCGACCTGCGAGGCGAGGAGGCCATAGGCGGTGAAGGGCTCGTCGGCCGAGCGGTAGAGCAGGCTCTGCTGGACGTATTTCGGGACCGCGTCGGGCGCGACGCCGAGCACGATCAGCGGGTTGAGGCTGTCGAAGGTGCCCTGGATGCCCAAAACGATGCGCCCGCCCTTCGGCGCCTTCGGGTCGGCATAGGGCAGGTGGCCGAATCCTGGCTGCAGGGCCGGCGTGCCATGCATCGCGATCGCATGGCTGGCGATGGCTTGGCCTGCGGGAACCGAATCGGCGCGAGCGGGCCTGCCCGACGCGGTGGCGAAGGAGCCCAAGGCAAGCAGCAAACTGAATTCGCGACGCGACGGCGTCACGATTAATCGAGGCAAATCCATCGCACGACCTGATTCCCTGCCGAAGAATAGCATGGGGATGGGCTCGTCAGGCAGTTATTCGGGCTGGAATTGGGCGGGCGAACTCGCTAAAGGCGAGGGCGGGTGTCATTCAAACGCCTCAATCGCCCTTGATGTGCACGGCTTGCGGTGGCCGGCGCAACCATGCGATTGGGCCGCCGGCGGTGACGCACGCGGCTTGCGAAGTCGTGATCCCGAATTCGCCTGTGAGGAAAAGCAAGGAATGCCCGCTCCGTTTCGCTTGTCATCGTCTGCCCTGGCGCTCGTGCTCAGCGCGGCCGTGGGCTTTTCGCCCATCGCGGCCTTCGCTCAGGCCCCGGCCCAGCGGCCGGCGCCCGCGCGTCCGGCCGCCCCGGCCCAGCAGCCGGCCGCTCCCGCCCAGCAGCCCGGCGCTGCCGCGCCTGCCGGCCCCACCGTCGTGCAGGTCAAGTCCAATCCGGAGCAGACCAGCTGGACCAAGGTCTGCGGCAAGGACCAGGCCGCCAACAAGGAAATCTGCTACACGACCCGCGACTTCGTCTCGGATCAGGACCAGCCGGTGCTGGCCGTCGCGATCTATGACGTGAAGGGCGATCCGAACAAGATCGTGCGCTTCCTGATGCCGCTCGGCCTCCTGCTCCAGCCGGGCATCCGCTTCGGTGTCGACAGCGCCCAGCCGGTCGGCGGCCGCTATGCGATCTGCTTCCCGAACGGCTGCTTCGCCGAGGCGCAGATCAAGGACGACTTCATCAATTCGATGAAGAAGGGCACCAACCTCAACGTCAGCGTCCAGAACCAGGGCGCCCGCGAGGTGACCTTCCAGATCCCGCTCGCCGATTTCGCCAAGGGCTTCGACGGCGCGCCGATCGACCCGAAGGTGCTCGAGGAGCAGCAGAAGAAGCTTCAGGACGAGGTGGCGAAGCGCCAGGAAGAGCTGCGCCAGCGGCTCGGCGCCGGCGGCGCCAACGCCGCCCCGGGCGCAGCTCCCGGTGCCGCGCCTGCTCCCGGCACTGCCCCGGCGACGCCGCCGAAGCCCTGATCGGGCAACAGGTCGAGAATCGAAAAGGCCGGCCCGAAAGGGTCGGCCTTTTTCTTTTGAGCAAAAACGTCAGCGCGCAGGGGCTTGGGCGCTGGGGCGTCGCCCTCAGTTCAATCCGGTGCGGTCGATCCGGTAGCGCCCCTTGCGGTCGCGGCGGAAGAACTCGCGCGCCCGCGGATGGCGGACCGGCTCGCCGGAATCATCGACGACGAGATTCTGCTCGGAGACATAGGCGACGTATTCCGTCTCCTCGTTCTCCGCGAAGAGATGGTAGAAGGGCTGGTCCTTCGACGGGCGCATGTTCTCCGGAATCGCCTCCCACCACTCATCGGTGTTGGAGAAGACCGGGTCGACGTCGAAGATGACCCCGCGAAACGGATAGATGCGGTGTTTGACCACTTGCCCGATGCAGAATTTGGCCGAACGCGCTTCCATGACAAACCTACGCTATCCCCGCCGATCCTTTGCCGGCCGGGGTCGTCGCCGCCCTTGCGAGAGCAATGCGTCGTAAATGCGTCAAAATCAATCGAGCCAAGGACGCAGTCCCATCACAATCCGTAACGTTCTGCTAATGCCGGATCCCTTGCGGCAACCTGCCGCGCCAGATCGACGATCACTTTCGCCTGCTTCCAGGTCGCGTCGTCCTGCATTTTTCCGTCGATCATGACCGCTCCCGAGCCGTCCGGCATCGCTTCCAGGATGCGCTTGGCGAAGATCACCTCGGTCGGGTCCGGGCTGAACACCCGCTTGGCGATCTCGATCTGCGAGGGGTGCAGCGTCCAGGCGCCGGCGCAGCCGAGCAGGAAGGCGTTGCGGAACTGCGCCTCGCAGGCGGCCGCATCGGCGAAATCGCCGAAGGGACCGTAGAAGGGCTTGATGCCCGCCGCCGCGCAGGCATCGACCATCTTGGCCAGCGTGTAGTGCCAGAGATCCTGCTGGGCGACGGCGCGCGGGCCGCCATCGGGAGAGGGGTCGGCGATCACCTTGTATTCGGGGTGCCCGCCGCCGACGCGGGTGGTCTTCATCGCGCGCGAGGCGGCGAGGTCGGCGGGGCCGAGGCTCATGCCATGCATGCGCGGCGAGGCGGTGGCGATCGCCTCGACATTCTTCACGCCCTCGGCCGTCTCCAGGATGGCGTGGATCAGGATCGGCTTGGGCAGCGCATGGCGTGCCTCGAACTGCGCGAGCAGCTGGTCGACATAGTGGATGTCCCACGGCCCTTCGACCTTCGGTACCATCACGACGTCCAGCTTGCCGCCGATCTCGGCCATGATCGCGGTGATGTCGTCGAGGAACCAGGGCGAGTTCAGCGCATTGACGCGGGTCCACAGCCCGGTCTTGCCGAAATCGACCGCCTTGCCCATGGCGATGAAGCCGTCGCGCGCCGCCTGCTTGGCCTCGACCGGGATCGCATCCTCGAGATTGCCGAGCACGATATCGACCTGGCCGGCGAGCTCGCCGACCTTGGCGCGCACCTTCTCCAGGTGGGGCGGCACGAAATGGATCATTCTTTCGAGCTTGAGCGGGAGTTCCCGATAGGGCTCGGGGGCGCCGATGGCGAGCGGCCGGAAGAACTGGCGTGGCGTCTTGCTCGTCATCGGGGGCTCCATGCTGCGATGCAGCGAATGTGAGCATGCCTTGGCGAGGCCGTCCATCATGCCTTTGTCGAGCGGGAAGGGGGCTTCGAAGAGATAAGGCTTTAGGAAAATAAGCTCAACCGGCGAATTAGGTAAATATGCCTAGGATCAATATCCTTGACCTGCGGCGGTCTGGCGAAACCATGAAGGCTCCCAACGGTCTGGCGCGCGGCTTGCTGCGTGAGCCGCATCGCCCGGAACCTGTGCCGAAACGTGACGTGAGCCATGAGTCAGCCGAACCACCTCCAGCCCGGTCTTCGCCTCGAAACGCTCGACGGCCTGCGCCTTCTCGCGGCGTTGTCGGTCGCATTGTTCCATTTCGGGTTCTGCGGTCTGGCGATCGGCTTTACGCAGACGTCGCTGCCGGCCGGCGAGAGCGTGCTGAAATACGGCTATCTTGGCGTGCCGCTTTTCTTCGTGATCAGTGGCTTCGTGATCGCCTATTCCGCCGAGGGGCGGACGCCGCTTCAGTTCGCCATTGCTCGCTTCGCCCGGATCTATCCCACTTTCCTGCTCTGCATGACGCTCACCTTTCTGGTGGTGCTCGCCTGGGGCGCGCCGTTCCTGCAGGCCAGCGCTGCGCAATGGGCAGCGAATCTGGTCATCAAGCCCGAGCTGCTCGGTTATCAGGCCATGGATGGCTCCTACTGGTCGATCTTCTACGAAGTGATCTTCTACGGCTGGGTTCTCCTGCTGATGGCGCTGGGAGCTTTTCGGCGCGATCGCTATCCGCTCATCGTTCTCGTCTGGCTTCTGGTTTCCGTTCTCGATCGCGCCTTCCTGTCCAGCAAAATCCTGCGCTATCTCCTCCTGACCGATCAGAGCGCGTTCTTCTGCGCTGGGCTCCTGCTCTATGCCGCCTTCCGGGACGGACATACGCGGCGCAACCTCGCCCTTCTCACGCTCACCACGACCGTGGCCATCTATCAAGCTCTCGAACTGACGCAGTGGTACAGGGCGAACTACCACGCTGCCTATGACGACTTCGCCGTCGCCGCTTCCTGCGTGGCGATCGTCGCGATCGTGGCGGCTGCGATCAGGTTTCCACGCCTGCCGCTGCCGTCGGGGGTGACGCTGGCCATTGGCGGGCTGACCTATCCGTTCTACCTGCTGCATCAGCACATCGGCTATGTCGCGTTCAACCGGCTGGGCGATGCGCTTTCGCCGGCGGCCCTTGTTGCGGCGGTGACGCTGGTGCTGCTGGTTTTGTCCTGCCTGATCTGGCGTTTTGTGGAGCGCCCGGCTCAGAGCTGGACGAAGTCCACCCTGACCGGGCTGGCCGCGGCCGGCGCCTTGCTTCCAGCGAATGGGGCGCGGCCGCGGGCGGGGATTGCCAACTGATCGCGCCCGGGTTTTAGGCTCCGGGCCGATCCTTCGGATTGTTTCGAGGCGCTGCCATCCACTTCGGGGCCTGTGCACGCGCCGGCCCGGAAGCTTTTTGGCCACCTGATCCAGCCATCGACGGATCACCCGGCCGGTTCGGTCGGCACCCATAAGGATCCGAACGTTTCGCGATGGCCGACCTTCTCAGCATCTTCAATCTGGTCGCGCCCTTCTTCGGGCTGATCCTGCTCGGCTTCGTCATCGGCCGCTGGAAGCAATTGCCGGAGGAGGGGCTCGCCTGGCTGCAGTTCTTCCTGATCTATGTCGCGCTGCCGCCCTTGTTCTATCGGCTGATCGCCGACAAGCCGTTGAGCGAGCTCGCCAATTGGAAGTTCATCGCCTGCACCACCACGGCGACCTTCTGCGCCTTCTGTCTCTCCTTCGCGCTCGGGCTCAAGCATGCGCATGGCAACATGCCCCAGGCCGTGATGCAGGGCGTCGCGGGCGCCTATTCCAACATCGGCTATATGGGGCCGCCCCTGATCCTGGCTGCGCTCGGGCCGGAGGCCAGCGCCCCGGTCGTGCTGATCTTCGTCTTCGACAGCGTCCTGCTGTTTTCGCTCGTGCCGCTCCTGATGGCTTTCGCGGGCGTCGAGAAACGCAGCCTCGCCGCCACGCTGCGCGAGGTGGTCTGGCGGGTGCTGACCCATCCCTTCAATGTCGCGACACTGGCCGGCGTGCTGGCAAGCTATCTCAAATTCGAGCTCCCCACTGCGATCGACCGGATGACGCTCTGGCTCTCGCAGGCGGCCGCGCCCTGCGCGCTCTTCCTGCTTGGCGTCACGGTGGCGCTGAGGCCGATGAAGTCGATGCCGGGCGAGGTGCCGGGTCTCGTCGTCATCAAGCTCCTGCTGCATCCGCTGCTGGTCTGGCTGCTGCTCTCGGCCGTCGGCGGCATTCCGGCGAACTGGATCTATGTCGCGCTCATCATGGCGGCGCTGCCGCCGGCGCTGAACATTTTCGTCATCTCGACGCAGTACAGGGTCGGCGTCGAGCGCGCCTCGGCCTGCATCCTCGTCGGCACCATCGTCTCGATGATCACGCTGCCGGGCTTCCTGTGGCTGGTGAAGACAGGCAGGATAGCGGCCGATCTCTTCCACTGAGAAAGCCGCCCATGCTGCCGCTGGACGATCTGCTGGTTCTCGACTTCTCGACCCTGCTGCCCGGCCCGCTGGCGAGCCTGTTTCTTTCGGAAGCCGGGGCGCGGGTGATCAAGATCGAGCGGCCGGGCGGCGAGGACATGCGCGGCTTTCCGCCGCGCTTCGGCGAGACGTCCGCTCCCTTCGCCGTGCTCAATCGCGGCAAGCAGAGCGTCGAGCTCGATTTGAAGGCGCCCGATGCGCTGGAGCGGCTGAAGCCACTGGTCGCTCAGGCCGACATCCTGATCGAGCAGTTCCGGCCGGGCGTGATGGAGCGCCTCGGCTTCGGCTACGAAGCGCTGGCCGCGCTCAATCCGCGCCTGATCTACTGTTCGATCAGCGGCTACGGCCAGGACGGGCCGCGCGCGCAGGAGGCGGGCCACGACATCAACTACCAGGCGGTCGGCGGCCTGCTCGGCCAGTCGCTGCAGCGTGGCGCCGCCCCGCCGCTGCCGCCGCCGCTGGTCGCCGACATTGCCGGCGGCACCATGCCGGCGGTGCTCAACATCCTGCTGGCGCTGCGCCAGCGCGAGCGCAGCGGGCAGGGCTGCCATCTCGACATCGCCATGGCCGACGCCATGCCGACCTTCGCCTGGTACGGGCTGGCGCAGGGCCAGGCGACCGGCTCTTTCCCGGATGGCGGCGAGGCGCTTTTGACGGGCGCGAGCCCGCGCTACGGCCTTTACGAGACCGCCGATGGCTGGTTTCTTGCCGTCGGAGCGCTGGAGCCGAAATTCTGGCAGGGCTTCTGCGAAGGCATCGGCCTCGACGAGGCCCTGCGCGACGACCGCCGCAACCCGCAAGCGACGCGCGCTGCCATCGCCGCGATCATCGCCGGCGAGAGCGCCGCGCATTGGCGCACCCATCTGGAGCCGCTCGACTGCTGCTGCACCGTGGTCCGCACGCTGGAGGAGGCGGTCGCCGACCCGCATGTCACGGCGCGCGGCCTGCTCGACGCCCAGGCACAGGAGCCGGGCGGGCGCCGGCTCGTCTCGACGCCTTTGCCGCTGGCACCGGTGTTTCGGGACAAGGCCGCCGAGACGCGGCGCGTCGCGGCAAGCGGCGCCGATACCAGGATCGTGCTGGGAGAACAGTGACGGAACTCTGGACCGTCATTCTCGAGCGCAGCGAGGCGCAGACCCGAGAAGTTCAGGCTGGAGTCAGTTGGGTTTTCACGGAAGCGCTGCGTCATTCCGGACGGAGCGAAGCGGAGATCCGGGATCCATGCCTGAACCCTGATCGGCAATGCTCCGGCATGGATCCCGGGTCAGGCCCGGGCATGACGCCTGGATCTTACCGCGCCGCGCCGCCCGCCAGCCCTTGCCGCATGACGAAGCGGCGCAACGGCCCGATCCGCGACAGCGCCAGCAGGCCCGCGCCACGCATCAGATCGGCCGGCAGCAGATCGCTCAGGAGGGTTCGGTTGAGCGCATCGACGGCGCCCGTCCGCAACCGGACATCGGTGCGCCGCGCCGCGTCATAGGCGGTCATTGCCCCTTCCGCGCCCGGATCGTCACGCTCTGCGACCGCATCGCGCAGTGCCGCGACGTCGCGCAGGCCGAGATTGAGCCCCTGCGCCCCGATCGGCGGGAAGACATGCGCGGCTTCGCCGATCAGCGCCATGCGGCCGGCTGCGAAGCGATCCACCGAGAGCCCACCCATCGGGATGCGTCCGCGCGGCCCCGCGACGCTCATCGCGCCGAGCAGCGACTGCACCTGTGTCTCGACCCGCCGGGCGAAAGCGGCATCGTCGAGCGCCGCGACGGCCTCCGCCGCCTCGGGCTCGAGCAGCCAGACCAGCGAGGAGCGCCGGCCGGGCAGGGGAACGAGCGTGCACGGCCCCTGGCGCGTATGGAATTCGGTCGAGATCTCGCGATGGTCGCGGGCATGCGTGAAAATGCCGGTCAGCGCCACCTGCGGATAGCGCCAGTCGCGGCTTGCAATCCCCGCGACGGCGCGGACATGCGAGTTGCGCCCATCCGCACCGACGACCAGACGCGCGCCGAGCGGCGCAAAGCCGTCTCCGCAAAGCCGCACGGAATCGGCGGCGGGCTCGATCGAGCGGACAAGGCCCGGCAGCAGCCGCAGGCCGGCGCGTTGCCGGGCGGTCTCGGTCAGCACCTCGGTCAGATCGGCGTTCTCGATATTCCAGCCGAAGGCCTCGAGCCCGATCTCCGAAGCGCGGAACTCGACCGGCGGCTGCCGGAACAGGCTGCCGCTGTCGTCGACCAGCCGCATCACGGCAAGCGGCGCCGCCTTCTCCAGCAGCGCATCCTGCAGGCCGAGTTCGGCGAGCAGCCGCCACGAACTGTCGAGCAATGCGACGGTGCGCCCGTCGCGGGGCGTCGCCAGCGGGCCGAGCAGCGCGACGCTGCGGCCCTCGCTCGCCAATGCGAGCGCCGCGGCGAGCCCGACCGGGCCCGCTCCCACGATGGCGATATCGACCGAGGCCCCGGCATGCATGCTCATGATCCCTCGCTATCCGATGCACGGCGTTTTGGCCACGGGCCGCAAAGTCGCAAGGTGCGTCTGCATTTGCCGAGGATGCTGCTTTCCCGCGCGATGAACTATGGTCGGTGCATTCATTCGAGGGAGATGTCTTCCATGGTCAAAGCCATTCGCGTGCATAAAACCGGCGGCCCGGACGTTCTGGCGTTCGAGGACGTCACGCTGCCGCAGCCCGGGCCGGGCGAGATTCTCATCCGCAACCGCGCCATCGGCCTCAATTTCATCGACACCTATTTCCGCTCGGGGCTCTATCCTGCGCCGCAACTGCCTTTCACCCTGGGCAATGAGAGCGCCGGCGACGTGCTGGCGGTCGGGCCGAACGTCACCGAGTTCAAGGTCGGGGATCGCGTCGCGGTCGTCGCGGCGCACGGCGCCTATGCCGAGGAGCGCATCGTGCCGGCGGCCTCGGTCGTCGCGCTGCCGGAGGGCATCTCCTACGAGGCCGCCGCCAGCATGATGCTGAAGGGGCTGACCGCCGAGTACCTGCTGCACCGGACCTACAAGGTGAAGCCGGGCGACACCATCCTGGTCCATGCGGCGGCCGGGGCGACCGGCCTGATCCTCTGCCAATGGGGCAAGGCTCTGGGCGCGACCGTGATCGGCACGGTCGGCTCGCAGGCAAAGGCGGAGCTGGCGAAGGCACACAAGGCCGACCACGTCATCAACTATCGCGAGGAGGATTTCGCGGCGCGGGTGAAGGAGATCACCGGCGGGGCGCTCTGCGACGTGGTCTATGACGGCGTCGGCAAGGACACCTTCATGAAGTCGCTCGACACGCTGAAGCCCTTCGGCCTGATGGTCTCCTTCGGCAACGCCTCCGGCCCGGTCGACGCCTTCAATCTCGGCATCCTCTCGGCCAAGGGCTCGCTCTATGTCACCCGCCCGACGCTGAACACCCACACCGCGAAGCGCGAAACCATGGTGGCGATGGCGAAGAACCTGTTCGACGCGGTGCTCTCCGGCAAGGTCACGGTACCGGTCAACGCCACCTTCCCATTGAAGGACGCGGCGGACGCCCATCGCGCGCTCGAATCGCGCGGTACGACCGGCTCGACGGTGCTTCTCCCCTGATCCTGCTCGTCATTCTCGGGCTTGACCCGAGAATCTCATGACCAGAGGAAGCTGGTTTCCGAGATGCTCGGGTCAAGCCCGAGCATGACGTCAGACGACGGTCACATCCTGCGCCCGGTCTTGCCGGGCGCTTTTTTGTTGGCGTCGTGAACCCGCCGGCACGACGCCGCGACGAATGGATGCCAGCGCAATGCTGACGATCTTTTCGGGACGACGGTCATGTCGACCAGGTTTCAGGCAACTGTTTTTCTTCTGGGTATTTTGAGCCTTTCCGGCGTTGCGCTGGCGCAGCAGCTCCGGGGCCAAGGCCGGCAGGCCACCGTTCCGGCCGCCATCCTGAACGGCGCCGAGCAGGGCCGCCTCCGCGTTCCCGGCGCAGCGCGCCTGCGTTACGCCGAAACGGGTTGTGCTGCCGGCATCTGCAGCGAGCCGCCGAAGCGGAGCGAACAGGGCGAGGCGGCTCCCGTCGCCGATGCCTGCAGCAGCCTCGGCACGGCGCGCGACCGTAACGGCCGCACCATCCGCCGGCTCTGCACCTTCAACTGAGGGAAGTCGGACGCGCTGGAGCGCATTCCGAGGAAAGGCGGGTCATCCCGGCCGGAGCAAGGCGGAGAGCCGGGATCCATGCCCGAACCTTCGTCGGAAACGCTCTGGCATGGATCCCGGGTCAGGCCCGGGATGACCCTGTGTTTCCGCCTAAAATCAGCAAGCTCTCAAGGCGCGGCTCAGACCGCGACGCCGTGCAGGTCGTAGGCGTCGGCGCGCTCGATCTTCACGGTGACGATGTCGCCCGGGCGCAAGGGGCGCCGGCTCGCGACATAGACATTGCCGTCGATCTCGGGGGCGTCCCATTTCGAGCGGCCCTTGGCGACGGTCGGCCCGGCCTCGTCGATGATGACTTGAATGCGCTTGCCGACCCTGGCCTTGACGATGCGGGTGGAAATCTCGGCCTGCGCCTTCATGAAGCGGTGCCAGCGCGCCTCCTTCTCGTCCTCGGGAACGAGGGCGAGGCCGAGGTCGTTGGCGGGCGCGCCCTTGACCGGCTCGTATTTGAAGCAGCCGACGCGCTCCAGCTTCGCTTCCTTCAGCCAGTCGAGCAGGAACTGCACATCCTCCTCGGTCTCGCCGGGGAAGCCGACGATGAAGGTCGAGCGGATGGCGAGGTCCGGGCAGATCTCGCGCCATTTCCGGATGCGGTCGAGCGTGCGGTCCTGATGGGCCGGGCGCTTCATCGCCTTGAGGACATTGGGGGAGGCGTGCTGGAACGGGATGTCGAGATAGGGCAGCACCAGCCCTTCCTGCATCAGCGGGATAACCTCGTCGACATGCGGATAGGGGTAGACATAGTGCAGGCGCACCCACATCCCCATCTGGCCGAGCTCGCGGGCGAGCTCGAAGAAGCGGGTGCGGATTTCGCGATCCTTGAACATCGACGGCGCGTATTTGATGTCGAGGCCGTAGGCGCTGGTGTCCTGCGAGATCACCAGCAATTCCTTGACGCCGGCCTTGGCCAGCTTCTCGGCCTCGCGCAGCACGTCGCCGATCGGCCGCGAGACCAGGTCGCCGCGCAGCTTCGGGATGATGCAGAAGGTGCAGCGATTGTTGCAACCCTCTGAAATCTTGAGATAGGCGTAGTGCCGCGGCGTCAGCTTCACGCCCTGGTCCGGCACGAGATCGACGAACGGGTCGTGCTTCGGCGGCACCGCCTGGTGCACCGCCGAGACCACGCTCTCATAGGCCTGCGGGCCAGTGATCGCGAGCACGTTCGGGAAGGCGTCGCGGATCTGCTCGGGCTCGGCGCCCATGCAGCCGGTGACGATGACCTTGCCGTTTTCGGCCATGGCCGAGCCGATCGCCTCGAGCGATTCCGCCTTGGCGCTGTCGAGAAAGCCGCAGGTATTGACGATGACGAGGTCGGCCCCGGCATGGCTCTTCGAGAGCTCATAGCCCTCGGAACGCAGCGAGGTGATGATCCGCTCGGAATCGACGAGGGCTTTCGGACAACCCAAGGAAACGAAGGAGATTTTCGGCGCGACGGCGTTCATCGGCTGATGGCTTATGTCCAGAATGTCAGGAAGCGCCGCGCGCGTGACACGCGATCGGCGCTTCCTTTGAACCTTTTCAGCCTGATTTGCAATCGAAAGCGGCTCAGGCCGCCGCGCCCGTCGCGACCGGCCGCTCGGGATCCTGCGTCCAGTCGGTCATCGAGCCGTCATAGAGCGCGATCTCGTCGCGGCCGAGCAGTTCGGAGAGCACGAACCAGTTCGCCGCTGCCGAATGGCCGGTGTTGCAATAGGAGATCGCCGGCCCCTGCGGCACCACGGCAAAGATCCTCTCCAGCTCGGAGCGCGGCTTGAGCTTGCCGGTGCCAGCCTCGAAGGCGCCGGCATAGTCGCGCGCGATCGCACCGGGGATATGGCCGCCGCGCGTCGCCTCGGCCGCCTTCTCGCGTCCCTCGAAATAGCTCGGCCCACGCGCATCGACCAGGCTCGCCTGCTTGCTGCGCGAGGCGATGAGGGTCGCATCCGTCGTGCTGCGCAATTGCTGCTGGGCGACGACCGGATAGGGCTCGGTGCTCTTCGGCTGCGACGGGCCGCTCTCGACCGGCCGCTTCGGATCGCTCGTCCAACCCCTGAATCCGCCATCCAGGATCGCCTGCTGGCCGTGGCCGATGAATTTCAGCGTCCAGTAGACCCGCGCTGCCGCGGCGAAGTCGGTCGCGGCCGTGCCGGCCGAGACGATGACGACGTCGTCATGCGGCTTGATGCCGAGCCGGCCGACCAGCGTGGCGAGGTGGTCGGCGGCAGGCAGCATGCCGGGCGCGTTTCCGACCTTGGCGCGCCAGCCATCGGCGGCATAGTCGGAATGAACGGCACCGGGAATATGCCCGGCGTCGAAGGCTTCCTTGCCGCCATCCGCCGCGGTGCGCACGTCGAGGATGACGAGGTTCTTGTAGCCGAGACGCGCGGCGAGGGCGTCGGGCGCGATCAGTCCTGCGAATCCGGTTTGGCTCATGCAGCTTCATCCTTCTGCAGTTCGTCGATCACGTCGAGCTCGTAGCTCATCTCGGCAGTCGCCCCGAGCATGATCGAAGCCGAACAGTATTTTTCCTTCGACAATGTGACGGCCCGCTCGGCCTTGGCATAAGCGAGGCCTTTGCCGGTGATGCGGTAGCGCAGATGGATCTTGGTGAAGACCTTGGGGTCGCTGGCGGCGCGTTCGGCCTCGACCTCGACCTCGCAGCCGGTCACCGCCTCGCGCCCCTTCTTGAGGATGCTGACGACATCGAAGCCGGTGCAGCCGGCGAGCCCGATCAGCAGCATCTCCATCGGCCGGATGCCGATATTGCGGCCGCCATAGTCAGGCGCACCGTCCATCATCACCGCGTGGCCGCTGCCGGCCTCGCCCATGAAGGCCATGCCTTCCACCCATTTCGCGCGTGCTTTCATCGCGATCTCCTGTCCGGATCGAGGACCGGCCGCCCTTGTCGCGGCGGGATTCGGGGGCGGAGGCTAGGGCATCGGGCCCAAAAGTGGAAACCGGTTTTCGGCACCGCTGGGTGCCCCCGAGAGCGGGATCAGGCGGCGGCGAACAGGTTGCCATGGGTGATGCGCAGCCGCACCCGCTCGCCGATCGCGGGAGCGACCTGGCTGGCGAGATCGACGTCGAGCCGCTTCTTCAGCCCCTCGACAGCGACCTCAGCCCGGCGCAGCGGCCCGTTGCGGCGCAGATGCTCGACCGTGCCGGGCAGGGCGAGCGGCGTCTCGTCGACGATGCGCAGATGCTGCGGCCGAACATAGAGGGAGGCCGGGCCGCCCTGGTTCTGCGACAATCCGCCCAGCACCGGCCGGTCGCCGAAGAAGGCCTGGCTGCCGACGACCTTGACCGGCAGCTTGTTCACCTCGCCGAGGAATTCGCAGACGAAGGGCGTCGCCGGATGGTCGTAGACGTCGTCGGCCGAGCCGACCTGCTCGATCTTGCCGGCGTTGAGGATGGCGACGCGGTCGGCAAGCTCCAGCGCCTCTTCCTGGTCATGGGTGACGAACACGGTGGTGTGGCCGACGCGCCCGTGCAATTCGCGCAGCCAGGCGCGCAGATCCTTGCGGACCTTGGCGTCGAGCGCACCGAAAGGCTCGTCGAGCAGCAGTACGCGCGGTTCGATGGCGAGCGCGCGGGCGAGCGCGACGCGCTGGCGCTGGCCGCCGGAGAGCTGGCTCGGATAGCGCTTTTCCAGACCCGGCAGTTGAACCAGTTCGAGCAGGCCTTTGACGCGCTTGCTGATTTCGCTCGCGATGGGGCGCTCCTCGCGCGGGCGGGACCGCAAGCCGAAGGCGATGTTGTCGGCGACGTTCATCGTCTTGAACAGCGCATATTGCTGGAAGACGAAGCCGATGCGCCGGTCGCGCAGCGACAGCGCCCGCGTGTCGATGTCGCCGAACAGGACCCGGCCCCGGTCGGCCTCTTCCAGCCCCGCGATCAGGCGCAGCAGCGTGGTCTTGCCCGAGCCGGAAGGGCCGAGCAGCGCGACGAGCTCGCCCGGCTGGATGTCGAGCGAGACGCCGCGCAGCGCCGGGAAATTCTCGAAACGCTTCTCGATGGCTTCGATGGTGACGGCGACCGACATGGGTTTTCGTCCTTCGTCCAGGCTTGGGTCAGTGCCGGCGGCTGGCGGCGATCGCATCGCCATAATGCCATTCCAGCAGGGTCTTGAGCACGAGGGTGACGAGGGCCAGCCCCGCCAGCAGCGAGGCGACGGCGAAGGCGGCCGGTCCCATGTACTCGTTGTAGAGGATCTCGACATGCAGCGGCATGGTGTTGGTCTCGCCCCGGATCTTGCCGGAGACGACCGCGACGGCGCCGAATTCGCCCATCGCCCGGGCATTGCAGAGCAGTATGCCGTAGAACAGGCTCCACTTCACGTTCGGCAGGGTGATGGTGAAGAACACCCGCCAGGGCGACGCGCCGAGCGTCAGCGCCGCTTCCTCGTCGGCCGAGCCGAGCGACTGCATATGCGGGATCAATTCGCGCGCCACGAAGGGGAAGGTGACGAAGACCGTGGCGAGGATGAGCCCCGGCAGCGCGAAGATGATCGAGACGCCATGCGCCTGCAGCCACGGACCGAAATAGCCCTGCGCGCCGAACAGCAGCACGAAGACCAGGCCGGAGATCACCGGGGAGACCGAGAAGGGCAGGTCGAGCAGGCTGATCAGCAGGTTCTTGCCGCGGAATTCGAACTTGGCGATGGCCCAGGCCGCGGCGATCCCGACGACGGTGTTGAAGGGCACGGCGATGGCCGCGACGATGAGCGTGAGCCGGATCGCCGCTTGCGCGTCGGGTTCGGTGATCGCGGCACGATAGGCTTCCCAGCCCCTGGCAGCAGCCTCGACGAAGACCGTGACCAGCGGCAGCAGCAGGAAGAGCAGCAGGAAGGCGAGCGAAACCGCAATCAGCACGAACTGGACGAACCGGCTCTCGCCGCGGGCGCGGCTTCCATCGCGCCGGGCCGGCGCGGTCGCGGCAGGCAAGGTGGCGTCAGACATCGCCGAACCTCCGGCGCGCCCGCGCCTGCACCAGGTTGACCGCCAGGATGAGCGCAAAGGAGATCAGCAGCATCATCGTCGCCATTACGGCGGCGCCCGCATAGTCGAACTGCTCGAGCCGGATCACGATCAGCAGCGGCGCGATCTCGGAGACCATCGGGATATTGCCGGCGATGAAGATCACCGAGCCGTATTCGCCGACGGCCCGCGCGAAGGCCAGCACGAAGCCGGTCAGCAGCGCCGGCAGCACCGGCGGCAGGATGACGCGGAAGACGGTGCGCAAACGGTTTGCTCCGAGCAGCGCTGCCGCCTCCTCGACGTCGCTCTGCAACTCTTCCAGCACGGGCTGGACGGTGCGGACCACGAAGGGCAGGCCGATGAAGATCAGCGCCACCATGACGCCGAGCGGCGTGTAGGCGACCTTGCCGTCGAAGCCGATCGAGACATCGGTGAAGGGGATGGTGAAACGAAAGGCCAGCGGCGCCAGCCACGAGCCGACCCAGCCGTTCGGCGCATAGATGGCGGCGAGCGAGATGCCGGCGACCGCGGTCGGCAGGGCGAAGGGCAGGTCGACCGCCGCGTCGATCAGGCGCCGGCCGGGAAAGTCGTAGCGCACCAGAACCCAGGCGAGGATCAGCCCGAACACGGTGTTCACCAGCGCCGCGAACAGCGCGCCGAGGAAGGAGAGCCTGAGCGCGGCCAGCGTCCGGGGCGAGGTCGCCACCGCCCAGATATCGGCCGGGCCGGCGCTGGCGGCCTTCACGAACAGGCCCGCCAGCGGGATCAGCACGATCAGCGACAGCGCCGTCACGGTGATGCCCATCGCCAGGCCGAAGCCGGGCAGGATACTGGGCTCTCGCCAGCGGAAGGACGCCGTCGTTGTCATAGACTTACCGTGCCGGCTTGTAGAGTTGGTCGAACGTGCCGCCATCGCCGAAATGCGTCGGCTGCGCCTTGGCCCAACCGCCGAAATCCTTGTCGATGGTGACGAGCTCGAGCTTCGGGAACAGGGCGAGGTCCTTGGGGTCGGCCGCCTCGGTGTTGCGTGGACGGTAGTGGTTCTTGGCGATGATCGCCTGTGCCTTCGGCGTATAGAGGAATTCGAGATAGGCCTGCGCGGCCTCGCGGGTCTTCTTGGCGTCGACATTGCCGTCGACCAGGGCGACCGGCGGCTCCGCCAGGATCGACAGGCTCGGCACGACGATGTCGAACTTGTCCTTGCCGAACTCGTCCTGGGCGAGGAAGGCCTCGTTCTCCCAGGCGAGCAGCACGTCGCCGATGCCGCGCTGGGTGAAGGTCGTGGTCGCGCCACGCGCGCCGGTGTCGAGCACCGGGACATTGCCGAGCAGCTTGGCAATATAGTCGCGGACCTTGGCGTCGTCCTTGTTGAAAGCTTTTTCGGCATAGGCCCAGGCGGCGAGATAGTTCCAGCGCGCGCCGCCCGAGGTCTTCGGATTCGGCGTGATGACCTGGATGCCGGGCTTCACGAGGTCGCCCCAGTCCTTGACCGCTTTGGGATTGCCCTTGCGGACGAGGAACACGATGGTCGAGGTGTAGGGAGAGGAGTTGTCCGGCAGGCGCTTCTGCCAGTCGAGCGGCAGCTTCTTCGAGCGCTCGGCGACGGCGTCGATGTCGCCGGCCAGCGCCAGCGTCACCACATCGGCGTTGAGCCCGTCGATCACGGTGCGCGCCTGCGCGCCCGAGCCGCCATGCGACTGGCGGATGGTCGTGATCTTCCTGTCGGGATGCTTGGCGTTCCAATCCGCCAGAAAGGCGGCGTTGATGTCGCGGTAGAGCTCGCGGGTCGGATCGTAGGAGACGTTGAGCAGCTCGATGGACTGGGCGCGGGCTCCCGCGACCACGCCGAAGCAGATCGTGAAGGCTCCCAGAACCAGTCCGGCCCGAAGCAGGCGGCGAAACGCGGGTCGTGTCATGTCAGGGCTCCGTTGCGATCCGGGCGGAGCCCGATTGAGGAAGCTCCGCCCGTTCTGAATAACAAACGAAACGTACTGAAATCTCGATCTTGCCACAATGTGGCCGGGCAGCGGTCCCGTTCCAAAGTTTCGACGCCGGGGAGAACACGCATCTCCCCGCATCGTTACGGGCCAAAGCGAGGATGCTTCTCCTCGCCCGCTCTCAGGCGCGGCGGCGATCCGCCGCCGCCTCGGCCTCGGCCAGGGCCGAGCCGAAGGCACGTCCCAGCAGGACCAGAACCGGCCCGGTCGCGGAAAGTTCCGCGAGCCGGTCCGGCAGGGTTTCGATCGTCGCCGCGATCCGTAGCTCGTCGGGCCGTGTCGCCGCAAGCACGGCGACGGCCGGCGTCTGTGGATCGAGCCCGGCGGCGAGCGCCTTTTCCCGGAAGCCGGGCAGGGTGGCGCGCGCCATGTAGATCACGGTCGAGGCGGCCGGGTCGGCCATGGCGCGCCAGTCGAGATCATCGGGCAATTCGCCTTTGCGCGAATGGCCGGTGACGAATTGCAGCCGCCTTGCATGGTCGCGATGGGTCAGCGAGAGGCCGAGCGAGGCGGCTGCGCCCTGTGCCGCCGAGATGCCGGGCACGATCGCGACCGGGATGCCGGCGGCCTGGCAGGCCTCGATCTCCTCGCCGGCTCGGCCGAAGATTCCGGGGTCGCCGCCCTTGAGCCGCACGACATGCTTGCCCTGCGAGGCCAGCGAGACGATCAGTGCATTGATGTCGCCCTGTTTCACCGAGGGCCCGTAACCGGTCTTGCCGACCAGCATGCGCTTGGCCTCGCGCCGGGCGAATTCCAGCACGCCCGGCGAGACGAGATCGTCATAGAGGATGATATCGGCGCTCTGCAGGGCACGGATCGCCTTGAGCGTCAGCAGTTCCGGATCGCCCGGCCCGGCGCCGACCAGCGTGACCCGGCCCTTGCCGTCGAAGGACGATTCGAGCTGTGCGAGCTTCGCGAAAAGCTCGGCCGCGTCCTGTTGCGTCGGTTCGCGTTCGGGCTCGGCCATCGCCTTGCCGGCGAAGAGCTCCCAGAAGGCACGGCGCAGGGCGAAGGGCAGTTCGCGCGCCTGAACGCTCGGGCGCCAATCGGTCGCGGCCTGCGCCCAGCCCTTCAGCCCGGCCGGCAGCAGCGCCTCGATCTTGGCCCGGATCGCTTGCCCGAAGACCGGCGCGGCCCCGTCGGTCGAAACGGCGACGACGAGCGGCGAGCGGTTGACCAGCGCACCGAAGGCGAAATCGCAGAATTCCGGCTTGTCGACGATGTTGACCGGGGCGCCGGCAGCGCGCGCGGCCGCGACGAAGGCACGAATCTCTTCGGTATCGTCGAGATCGGCGACGGCAAGCGCGGCCCCATTGAGATCTTCCGGCGACCAGCGCCGGGCGTGGATATGGATGCGCGCGGCGGGATCCTCGGCGAGTGCCGCGAAAGATGCCGAATCGCGGCCGGCGAAGATATGCAGCTCCGCTCCCGCGGCCGCGAGCAGTTCGGCCTTCCACAGTGCGCCTTCGCTGCTCCCGGCCAGCACGGCCTTGCGGCCGGCCAGCTTGTGGAACAGCGGCAGCGTCGCCAGCGGCTCGATGCGCCGTGCGGTCGTCTCGGGGCGTCTTTCGCTCATCGCGTGGTCGCTATCGCCTTCCCATCCGTCGCCATAGGCGCCCCGCCAGCGGGCGGCACCAGCAGCCACAACGCCGCCAGCGCGAGGATGATAAGACGAAAGCATAGATCGAGCCAACGGCTGCGGGCCGTTTGGCCGGGCTGCAGGAGCATTTCGACCTCACCAGCCATGCTGTCCTCCTCGATCGTGACCGGCGCGATGCGCCGGCTCGCGCCGGTTTGCCCGCTGGCCGGTGTGGTGATGCTCATGGCGTTGCCGCTGATGTGGCCGCCGCGTCGGTACGCGCCGCGCGCCGCCGATCCAGGATGTTGCGCTCCGGCGTGCCATAGCCGCGCTGATAGGTCCGGCTGAACGAAGCCCGGGCGCGCAGCCATTGTTCGACAGGCTGCCGCGCCGCGCTGGCCTCCGGCAGCTCGACCGTGTCGAAGCCGCAGGAGAGGGCATAGGCGAACTGGTCGGCGATCAGCGGCCCGCTGGCGCGCAATTCGCCGGCGAAGCCCACGCGCCGGATCTGCCGGGCCTGGCTGAAGCCGCGCCCGTCGGAATAGGCGGGGAAGGCGATAGCGACGAGCGCGAGGCGCGGCAGGAACGGGGCGAGCTCCGCCGTCGGGAGGTTGTTCGGGATCAGGACGCCGATGCTCTGCCCGGGCACCTGCCGGTCAAGCGCCTCGGCGAGGAACTCCCATGGCACGATCGCCGCCGGAATATTGTCGATCGCCGCCCCTTCGCTGCGGGTCCAGCCATCCGCGCGGGCGCCGTTTCGGTCAAGCAGCGGCACGGGTCGTCTCCTGGAAGGCGGCCTTGAAGGGGGCAAGCCCGATCCGGCGGACATTGTCGATGAAGCTCTCGCCCTCCGCCCGCTCAGCGAGATAGACCGCGACGATGCGCTCGATCGCGTCCGGCACGTCTTCCGCCGCGAGGCCGGGGCCGAGGATCTCGCCGATCGCGGCGTTCTCGGTGGCGTCGCCGCCCAGCGTGATCTGGTAGGATTCGATGCCGCGCTTCTCCAGCCCGAGAATGCCGATATGGCCGACATGGTGATGGCCGCAGGCATTGATGCAGCCGGAGATCTTGATGCCGAGCGGCCCGATCTCGCGCTGGCGGGCCTCATTGGCGAAGCGCTGCTGGATCGCCTGCGCGATCGGGATCGAGCGGGCCGTCGCCAAGGCGCAGTAATCGAGGCCGGGGCAAGCGATGATGTCGGTGACGAGGCCGATATTGGCCTCCGCCAGCCCGGCTTCGCCGAGCTTCTGCCAGATCGCGAAGAGATCGCGCTGGCGCACATGCGGCAGGACGAGGTTCTGCGCATGGGTGACGCGCAACTCGTCGAAGGAATAGCGCTGCGCCAGATCGGCGACCACTCGCATCTGCTCGGAGCTCGCATCACCCGGCGCCTGGCCGATCGGCTTCAGCGAGATCGTCAGCGCGGTATAGCCCGGCACCTTGTGCGGCGCCGTGTTGACCTCGACCCAGCGGGCGAAGGCCGGATTGCTCGCCTTGGCCGCCTCCAGCGTGTTGCTGACGGCCGGGAGCGTCTCATAGGCCGGCGGCGCGAAATAGGCGGCGATGCGCGCGACCTCTTCCGGATCGGCATTGATCGAGGGGCCGTCGAGTTGGGCGAACTCAGCCTCGACGCGGCGGGCGAACTCCTCGGCGCCGATCTCGTGGACGAGGATCTTGACCCGGGCCTTGTACTTGTTGTCGCGCCGGCCCTCGAGGTTATAGACCCGCATGATCGCCTCGAGATAGGCCAGCAGGTCCTTCTTGGGCAGGTAGTCACGCACGACCTTGCCGATCATCGGCGTGCGGCCAAGCCCGCCACCGACGCTGACCTCGTAGCAGGTCTCATGCGTGTCAGGATGGCGACGCAGGCGCAGGCCGATATCGTGGGCCTTGATCACCGCCCGGTCGGCTTCGGCGCCGGTCACCGCGATCTTGAACTTGCGCGGCAGGTAGCTGAATTCGGGATGGGCCGACGACCATTGCCGGATCAGCTCCGCCGTCGGGCGCGGATCCTCGATCTCGTCCTGCGCGACGCCGGCGAAATGATCGGCCGTGACGTTGCGGATGCAGTTGCCGGAGGTCTGGATGCAGTGCATCTCGACATCGGCGAGCAGGCCGAGGATCTCCGGGATATCGCGCAGCTTCGGCCAGTTGAACTGCAGGTTCTGGCGCGTGGTGAAATGGCCGTAGCCGCGATCGTACTTCTCGCCGATCAGCGCGAGCCGACGAAGCTGCCTGGAATTCAGCGTGCCATAGGGAACGGCGATCCGCAGCATATAGGCGTGGAGCTGGAGATAGACGCCGTTCTTGAGCCGCAGCGGCTTGAACTCGTCCTCGGTCAGCGAACCGTCGAGCCGGCGCGAGACCTGATCGGCGAATTGCGCGACCCGCTCGCGGACGAAATGCTCGTCGAATTCATCGTAACGGTACATCGATCAACCTTTGGGCGCGGACGCGATACCCTCGCCGGCCTGCTTGCCGAGATCGGGACGATTGCTGGGACCGAGCGTCTTGAAGCGCTCGCGGAAATGGCGTGGAACCGGATGGCCGCCCTCGATCGCGACATCGACGAGATAGGCGTCGACGACGGTGTTGCCGCGCAGCCCGGCCGCGGCGAAGGCTTCGAGCCCATCGGCCGCGGCATCGTCATTCGCGACCAGTGCCTGCGCCGGATCGCGCGTCCAGACGAGGGTGCCAGCTGCGCCAGCCGTCGCGAAAACGACATCGCCGTCGAGCAGATCGTTGGCCAGCAGGATCGCCGGCAGCGGAACGCGTTTGGCTGCTGCAGCCATCAGGCGAACTCCGCGCCGCTGGCTTCAGCCGGTCGATGATCGAGGGTCAGTCTCGCCAAGGCTTGCGTCCGATACGTTCGTTTTTCCGAACGCGTAAAATAAAGCAGCCTTCGACACGCTTCAATTCACGTCAGATAGCGTGATTTTCTCTATTACCATCCATTTGGAGTAATTTTATCCTGCGCCCCGTCGCGCAGGGCCTGTCAGGCCGCCCGGTCTCGTCCTTCGCCGGCCTCAGCCCGTCCTCACCCGCATCCGCCGCAGCAATTCGAGCCCCATCACCGCCGTGGCGAAGAGGGTCCAGAGCGGATCCGAGCGGTTGAGCAGGAAGGCTTCGAGCATCCCGACATAGGTCATGAAGATGACCATCATGACGAAGAGATCGGCGAGCCTCGCCCTGTCCGGCGTCCGGGCGGCGGCGAGATAGCTTCCCAGCGGGCGGATCATCAGCAGCCAGATCATGACGACGGCGCCGGGGACGCCGAACATCAGCATCGCGTCGAGATAGCTGTTATGGCCCGAGCCGATGCCGCGCACGTCCCAGCTCGCCTCGAAATTCTCCTCCAGCCCGGTGACCACCGGGGTCTGCCAGAAGCTGGCATAGCCGTAGCCGAGCCAGGGCTTCTCGGCGATGCGGGCGAGGGCGAATTTCCAGATCTCGTCGCGGCCGGTATAGGTCGGGTCCGAGATCAGCGCCGCGCCGAGCCTGTAGAGCTGCGGCGACATCACCGTGCCGACGGTGAGGCAGGCGATCACGGCGACGAGCAGGATGTGCAGGGCGACGGCCAATCCCGGACGCCCGCTGAACCGCCCGAGGACAACGAGCCCGATCGCCATCGGCAGGAAGCCGAGCGTCGTCTTCGAGCCGCTGTTGAGCACGAAGACCACGCACAGCGCCACGATGATCGCGCCGCGCCATTTCAGCCCGCTGCGCCAGCAATAGATCCCGATCATCGCCATCATCGAGAAGACCGGCGCGGCGAAGTTCTTGTGCGAGAGATGCCCGCGCCAGTCGCCGGCATGGACGCCCTCGACGCCCTCGGCGCTGTGCACGGCGAGATGGGGCGCGACGAGCAGCACGCCATAGACGATGGCGAGCACGGCGAGGCAGGCATTCGCGGCCGCGAGCGCGAAGCCCGGCTCGTCCTCCGGCAGCACCAGCACGCCCGCCACCAGGATCATCGCGATCGCGCCGAGGAGCAGGCCGCGCAGCGCCGCCGCCTGGTCGAGCGCCTGGACGGTCGAGAGCGCCGCGATGGCGAAGACCGTGAGCCAGGTCCCGAGTCCGAGCCGCGCCAGCACCGGCCGCGGCTTCAGCCGGAGCATGGCCGCGAGATAGAGCCCGCCCAGCACGAGATAGCCGATCTGGTTGACGATATTGCCGCTGCTGGGCGCGCCGATCTGCGACGGGTCCGGCGGCGGCGCGAAGGGCTGCAGCGTCAGGATCAGGATGAACAGCGCGAGACCGGAGAGGAAGGTCGCCAGCCGGCGCAGGCGCAGAGCCTCCTGAGCGCGCCCGGATGCGCTCCCGGCCGGGCCTGCGGCGGCCTGCGTGATGCTCCCTGTCTGGCTCATGGCGTCGCGGCGGTCCGTGTGCCCTGCGGCCCGCAAGGGCCTCCACGCGCCATCCTATGACAGAGGCTCGTTAAGAGCCCGTCATTCCCCGCTCATGACGCTGACCGCCCCGTCCCGGCGGTCGAGTCTCCCGCCGCTGGCGTCATGCGCGGCCCCGGAGGAGCCCGCGACGACGAGGCTGCGGCGCCCCGGATCGACGGCGGGCCTGGGAACCCCGCGGTCATCCCGGGCTTGACCCGGGATCCATGCCGGAACCCATCAGAGCAAGGCTCAGGCGTGGATCCCGGATCTCCGCGGAGTTTTCAAATCCCTGGGCCGATCGAGGATCGGACCCGAAGGCTCCGTCCGGGATGCCCCGCGTTTCCAAGAACATGCGGCGGGCGTCTACCGGCCGTAGCGCGCGCGCTCCGCCGCGATACGGGCCTCGGCCTGCGCGATCGCCTCGTCGGGGTCGAGCCCATTGGCGCGGTTCTGCATCGCATAGGCGAACGATCTGCGGACCTCGTCCGGCATGGCCTGCAAGACGGCGTGGAAGCAGGCGCCGCGCGCATCCTGGCAGGCGCGCATCCGTTTGCAGTTTCTGTGCGGGCAGACGCGAAAGATTTCGAGCTGGTCGGTCAGCCGGCGAAACAGCGCGGACCGCGCCCTCTGGCAGCTCTCGAAATCGGTGATCGGCGGGATATCGGCTGGGGTGTTCTGGCGTTTCGGCATGGCGGGGCTCCGGTCGGGTGAGGCAGGCGGGATCGTCCGCCCGCGCGGATGCGCGGCGGGGTCGCAAGGGTGGCTAGGCAGGGCTGGCGGAGCGCCGCGAGGCGCAAGGGAATCCGCAACCGTTGAGCCAGGCTGCGGCGCGGCGGGATTGAGCCACCCGTCGCACGCCCCGTGGCGCTCCGCCTCCGGCGATTTCGGACTCCGGGCCGCGCTTATCGGGCTTGGACGGTTCAGGGTGGCGGGTTTCGACGCCAGTTCCCCTCATCGGGTTGTCGCGTCGTCGCCGCACCCATCGTCAACCGCCGGCCGTTCCCAGCGAGCTCCTCGCACAGGGATCGTAATGTCCCCAGGGCGGTGCCCCGAAGCCTCCCGGGAGCAGGGCGTAACCCCCGCCCGCAGGCGCCGACCCTCACCCAACCTCCAGCATACCTCCGGACGGCCGCCCCGTTTGGGTGATGGGCGAGGGCAGGATAGGGCGGGTGACAAGGGGCGGGGATAAGTTTTCTGGGCCGTTCGGACGCCAGACTCTCAAGCGCAGTTTGCCTACCCTTCGCGGGGCCGCTCTTGAAAACGCGCAGCTGGACGGGTGGAATAGGTACATGACGCGCATTTCTATGGATTCGTACCAAATATGAGCGCGAGTTTCTGGAACGCGATCGACAACATTTCCGATGCGCGCGAGGCCAATATCGAGACTTGGCTGGTCCTCCCACTTCTAAATGCATTGGGGCATGAACCCATGTGCATTGAGGCCAAGGTTCCGATTACATTTCAAGAGGGGCGCCAGAGGCGTGCTGGCCGCAAACCGGAAGCCGATTTTGTCGTTTACGCTGAGAAGCCATTTAGTCGTGCTAACTCGCTCATCGTCGTTGAGACGAAGCGAAGCGACGAGCCGCTCGATGAGGGCAAAGAACAGGGTGAATCTTATGCGCAGAATTTGAGAGCGCCGATCCTCTTAATGACTAACGGCCTCCGCCTAGAAGTCTGGCAAATGCAAATTTCGACTGAGAGCATTTGTGTTCTAACTTGTGATATTTCCGATTTGGCGGCTAGGAGAGGTGATATAGAGTCGCTTTTGTCGAAAGAGGCAATTAAGGCGCACTGTTCAGTTCTTGAAAATAAGAAATTCGATATTTTAGCAAGAAATCTTGCTGATTACGAGCGTGCGCAGTACGAAGATTCTGTAATAGGTTGTCGCTTTTCAATAGAAAGAACGCTTATTGACCCTGGATCTGAGCGCAACATGCGTTCTGGTGAGTTAATATCCTCGGGAATTCGAGGGGCGATTATAATCGGACCTTCAGGATATGGTAAGACGACGCTTGCTAGATCTTTGCTTCGTGAAGGAATTGAAAGGCGTTGGGAGGGGGCGAGTACAGAGCTTCCCCTCGCGGTTTTTCTACCTGATGTCGCGCTCTCTGGGCGGGCATTAGAAGAGTTTCTGGTAGATCGGGTAGCCAGCCATAAGCGAGGTTTCAAGCTGGCAGCGCTCCGTACGATCGCGCGGGAACAAGGTCTCCTCTTAATCGCAGATGGTTTCGAGAGAGTCGAACCGGAGCAGCGGGGGGCGTTGGAGAGTGCTTTACGAACTTTGATGCTAGATTATCCTAGCGCGCGGCTCATTGTTACGTCTCGCGGACAAGCTGCTCCTGTTGGTCTTAGTCTCCCGACTTTTCACTTGGCTGGTTACAAAATTGATGACCTTAGAAGAATCGCCGAAGTCAGATCCGTGGATCGACCGATTGTTAAGAATTTCTTCGATCGAGCGCCTGATTATATTTACCGCATAGCCGAGGTGCCGCTGCTCGCTGATCTGTTGTTAGATCGGCACGCGCGCGAGCAACGGCGCACTGCCAATATCGCGTCCCTATATGAAGAATGGCTTGGTCGTATCTTGGCTGCGTCGCGACCGATTGAGCGCGCTCTAGATCGCGAAATTCTTGCGGAAATCGCTACAGAAACCTCATTAGGTCCTATTCCTCTAAGGCGAGCGGTGGAGCTCTGTCGGCACCATCCGAACCCTGAGCGTACTTTACATAGGCTTGCTGAGGCAGATGCGCTCAGCGTTCGCGGAGCAACTGTCGAACTGCAGCACGAAGGATTGGCAGATTATCTCCGATCGATGCGGTTTTGGACCGCCCATCCTGCGCGGTATCAGGAGGAATTAGCGTCGCTTACGTTCGATTCCTCTTCGCAATTCCCGATTTTGCTTGTCGCTACCGCGCCAAACGTCGACGCGCGCGGCGCTGTGTGGCAGGCAATTATTCAAACTGACATGCAGTTAGCCATCCGGAGTCTCCGCTTCGCAGCGGGCGATGAAACCTTCGGGAATGATGGCCACGGCGATACAATACGCATTCTTTCCGACATTCGATCCACAATTGAATCGCTGGTAGCGGTTCATCTGGAGCCTATCGGCAATCTCATTCGCGAAGAGATCGCCGGTCTGGCCGCCGAGAATCTCGGCATTCACGGCACGTTGGGTTCAGATGATATAGTGTACTCCTTCTTCGAGGCTAAGGGTGATGCTCACGCTGTGCGCTTGCTGCCAGCAGAGCGGTGGGAGCAGGCCCCTCGAGTGTACGGACACGCTCTGAAGCGTGTTGGCTATGGAGTGGAGGCTGGACGTATTATCGGAACCCAGCGCGTCAAGGAATCGTTAGCGGCATTGACCAAGGCCAGGCGTCTTCGTGGGGGGCGAGTTTGGACCGAGGAGCAAGTATTGGGCCGCTTGCGTCATCTGGCGAGAGAATACGATGCGCCCGTAAGTGCGGCGAATCTCAAGGATGCGTACGATGCCTTAAAGCCAAACGCCGATAGGTTGGTCGCGCCGAGTAATCTTCGCAGTGGCCAAAAATTTCCAATGAGTGAGCTGCTTAGTGATATCGAGCTGCTGATCGAAGAAGGAGTATCCTCGCTTATTCCTTGGTGGGACGATCTTGATCGCCTCAATCTACGTTCGATTGAAGATCGTAGTCTTTTCGCTCGTACAATCGACAGTTATCATCGTAGGCGGCAAGTGGCGTATGCGGAAGTCGTCGAGCGAAGCTTCCCAAAGCTACGCTCTCATCTTCCTACATTTCGCATGGCACCGATGCGATATGAGATTGAGGTCGAGATATATTCGAAGAATGATGTCGAGCGGCCGGCGATCAACTACAGGCGCTGGCCCGTTCGAACTTTCGATGAAGCAGGCGCGGACGTGTCTTTCCCAGATGTGACATCAGATTGGGACAGTAATGAAGCACAAGAAACATACGTCTCCAAAACCGATGCTCTCTTGAAATCGTTCGGGCGGTGGTTTGCTAAACGCAGTGTTGAGTGGGGTAACTCGTATGTAATTATCGATCTAAATGGAAGGGATGGTAGATTTGACGGATTACGGGATGAAAGTGCAGTCGTGCGCGGAGCCATGGCATGGCTTAAGAGAGATTTTGAGAGCTTATTCTCAGAAATGCCTCCATGAAGATGTTTTTCTGTGATAAAATTTGATCTTTACCGATATCGTAAATGTAAATTTCTGTCGGCTCACTCCGCCGCCTGCCTCGCGACCGTCTTCCCCTTCTTGATCGGCCGGCGCTCCAGCACTTCCTTCAAAAACCGCGCAGTGTGGCCCTTGCCGATGCGGACGATGTCCTCCGGCGTGCCTTCGGCCACCACCTGGCCGCCGCCGTCGCCGCCTTCGGGGCCCATGTCGATCACCCAGTCGGCGGTCTTCACCACCTCGAGATTGTGCTCGATCACCACCACCGAATTGCCCTGGTCGACCAGCTCGTGCAGCACCTCCATGAGCTTGGCGACGTCGTGGAAATGCAGGCCGGTCGTCGGCTCGTCGAGGATGTAGAGCGTGCGGCCGGTGGCGCGCTTCGACAGTTCCTTGGAGAGCTTGACGCGCTGCGCCTCGCCGCCCGAGAGCGTCGTCGCCTGCTGGCCGACCTTGACATAGTCCAGCCCGACTCGCGCCAGCGTCTCCATCTTGTCGCGGATCGAGGGCACTGCCTTGAACAGGCCCTTCGCCTCCTCGACCGACATGTCGAGCACGTCGGCGATCGACTTGTCGCGGTATTTCACCTCGAGGGTCTCGCGGTCGTAGCGCTTGCCCTTGCAGACGTCGCAGGTGACGTAGACATCCGGCAGGAAGTGCATCTCGATCTTGATGACGCCGTCGCCCTGGCAGGCCTCGCAGCGGCCGCCCTTGACGTTGAAGGAGAAGCGCCCGGCCTGATAGCCGCGCGCCTTCGCCTCCGGCAGGCCGGCGAACCATTCGCGGATCGGCGTGAAGGCGCCGGTATAGGTCGCCGGGTTCGAGCGCGGCGTGCGGCCGATCGGCGACTGGTCGATGTCGATGACCTTGTCGAGATGCTCGATGCCCTCGATCCGGTCATGCGGGGCCGGGTGGTCGATCGCGCCGTTCAGCTTGCGCGCCACCGCCTTGTAGAGCGTGTCGATCACCAGCGTCGACTTGCCGCCGCCGGAGACGCCGGTGATGCAGGTGAACATCCCCAAGGGGATCTCGACATCGACATTGCGCAGGTTGTTGCCGCGCGCGCCGACGATCTTGAGGCTGCGGCCCTTCGTGGCCTTGCGCCGCTTGGCCGGCACCGCGACCGACATCTCGCCGGTGAGGTATTTGCCGGTGAGCGAATTGGGATCGTCGAGAATGTCCTGCGGCGTGCCCTTGGCGACGATCTCGCCGCCATGGATGCCGGCGCCGGGGCCGACATCGACGACATAGTCGGCGGTGAGGATTGCGTCCTCGTCATGCTCGACCACGATCACGGTGTTGCCGAGGTCGCGCAGGCGCCGCAGCGTGCCGAGCAGGCGCTCGTTGTCGCGCTGGTGCAGGCCGATCGAGGGCTCGTCCAGCACATAGAGCACGCCGGTCAGGCCCGAGCCGATCTGCGACGCCAGCCGGATGCGCTGGCTCTCGCCGCCGGACAGCGTGCCGGAGGCGCGGGCGAGCGTCAGGTATTCCAGCCCGACATCGAGCAGGAAGGTCAGCCGGTCGCGGATTTCCTTGAGGATGCGCGGGGCGATCTCGTTCTGCTTCTTCGAGAGCCGGGCAGGGAGGTTCGTGACCCAGTCCAGCGCGTCCTTGACCGAGAGCTTCGAGACCTCGCCGATATGGCGGCCGTCGATCTTCACCGCCAGCGCCTCGGGCTTCAGGCGATAGCCGTTGCAGGCGGCGCAGGGCGTCTCGGACATGAAGCGGCCGATCTCCTCGCGCGCCCAGTCCGACTCCGTCTCCTTCCAGCGCCGCTCCATATTGGTGATGACGCCCTCGAAGGGCTTCTTCACCTCGTAGCTGCGCAGGCCGTCATTATAGGCCATGCGGACGGGCTCGGTGCCCGTGCCGAACAGGATCGCCTTGCGCGCGCTTTCCGGCAGCTCCGACCAAGGCTTGGTCATCGAGAAGCCGAAATGCTTCGCCAGCGATTCCAGCGTCTGGCCGTAATAGGGCGAGGTCGACTTGGCCCAGGGTGCGATCGCACCCTTCTTCAGCGTCAACGAATGATCCGGCACGATCATGTCCGGATCGATCCGCATCTCGTGGCCGAGGCCGTCGCAGACCGGGCAGGCGCCGAACGGATTGTTGAACGAGAACAGCCGCGGCTCGATCTCGGGAATGGTGAAGCCGGAGACCGGGCAGGCGAATTTCGAGGAGAAGGTGACGCGCTTGGCCTCGCCGTTCTCCTCCTTCTCGTCGGCATATTCGAAAACCGCGATGCCGTCGGTCAGCTCCAGCGCCTGCTCCAGCGAATCCGCGAGACGGGCGCCAAGATCGGGCCGGATCACGATCCGGTCGACCACCACGTCGATGTCGTGCTTGAACTTCTTGTCGAGGGCAGGGGCGTCCGGGATCTCGTAGAACTCGCCATTGACCTTGACGCGCTGGAAGCCGCGCTTCAGCCAGTCGGCCATCTCCTTGCGGAACTCGCCCTTGCGGCCGCGCACGACAGGCGCGAGCAGATAGCCGCGCGTCTTCTCCGGCAGCTCGGTCATGCGGTCGACCATCTGCTGGACGGTCTGGCTCTCGATCGGCAGGCCGGTCGCGGGCGAATAGGGAATGCCGGCGCGCGCCCAGAGCAGGCGCATGTAGTCGTGGATCTCGGTGACGGTGCCGACGGTCGAGCGCGGATTCTTCGAGGTCGTCTTCTGCTCGATCGAGATCGCCGGCGAGAGCCCGTCGATCTGGTCGACATCGGGCTTCTGCATCATCTCGAGGAACTGGCGGGCATAGGCCGAGAGCGACTCGACATAGCGGCGCTGCCCTTCCGCATAGATCGTGTCGAAGGCGAGCGAGGACTTGCCCGAGCCGGAGAGGCCCGTGAACACCACGAGCTTGTCGCGCGGGATGGCGAGATCGACATTCTTCAGATTGTGCTCGCGCGCCCCGCGCACGGTGATGGCGCGGCTGTTCGGATCGGCCGCGCGGTTGCGGTCGAACATGTCTTCCAGCGCAGCAGCCTGGGCAGCGGCGGTTTCGGTCTTGCGGGCCATCGGGGCGTCCGTCTCGGAGAAGGCCTAGAGATAGGGCAATTGTCGCGCCATACCAGCCCGGTCCTCCGGGCAGCGGGAATGTTTAGCATGCGGGACGGCCCGGACGGGAGGCAGCCAAGAGCGATGCTGACAGGGGATGGCAGGAACGCAGCTCTTCGGCCACGACCTTCACAAGCCCTCATCCCTGAATGCCTGGCCGGAAATGTGAGCCCTCATCCTGAGGAGCCGCGTCAGCGGCGTCTCGAAGGATGCTCCAGTTATCTCAGGCGCCTCCTGGAACATCCTTCGAGACGGCCTTTCAGGCCTCCTCAGGATGAGGGCTGAGGGTAAAGCGCGGCCAGCAGCACCTCAGTGCCGCAGTCCCGGGGCCTCCTGTCCGGTCCGCGCGACATATTCAGTGTAGCCGCCGCCATAGGCGTGGACGCCCTCCGGCGTCAGTTCCAGCACGCGGTTCGACAGGGCCGCGAGGAAATGCCGGTCGTGGCTGACGAACAGCATCGTACCCTCGAAGGCCGCGAGCGCCTCGATCAGCATCTCCTTGGTGGCGATGTCGAGATGGTTGGTGGGCTCGTCCAGCACGAGGAAATTCGGCGGGTCGTAGAGCATCAGCGCCATGACGAGCCGCGCCTTCTCGCCGCCGGAGAGCACGCGGCAGCGCTTCTCGACATCGTCGCCCGAGAAGCCGAAGCAGCCGGCCAGTGCCCGCAGCGAGCCCTGATTGGCCTGCGGGAAGGCATCCTCCAGCGTCTCGAAAACGGTGCGCTCGCCGTCGAGCAGCTCCATCGAATGCTGGGCGAAATAGCCGAGCTTGACCCCGGCGCCGAGGGTGACGATCCCGCTATCAGGCTCGGAGGTGCCGGTGACGAGCTTCAGCAGCGTCGACTTGCCGGCGCCGTTGACACCCATGACGCACCAGCGCTCGCGCCGGCGGATCTGGAAGTCGAAGCCGTCATAGATGACCTTCTCGCCATAGCGCTTGGCGACGCCCTTCAGGCCCGCGACGTCGTCGCCGGAGCGCGGCGCCGGCTGGAACTCGAACTTCACGGTCTGGCGGCGCTTCGGCGGCTCGACGCGCTCGATCTTGTCGAGCTTCTTCACCCGGCTCTGCACCTGCGCGGCATGGGAGGCGCGGGCCTTGAAGCGCTCGATGAAGGCGATCTCCTTGGCCAGCATCGCCTGCTGGCGCTCGAACTGCGCCTGCTGCTGCTTCTCCGAGAGAGCGCGCTGCTGCTGATAGAATTCGTAATCGCCAGAATAGGTGGTGAGCGAACCGCCGTCGATCTCGACGATCTTGCCGACGATGCGGTTCATGAAGGAGCGGTCATGCGAGGTCATGAGGAGCGCGCCCTCATAGCCCTTGAGGAACTCCTCCAGCCAGATCAGGCTCTCGATGTCGAGATGGTTCGACGGCTCGTCGAGCAGCATGGCGTCCGGCGCCATCAGCAGGATGCGGGCGAGCGCGACGCGCATCTTCCAGCCGCCGGAGAGCGCGCCGACATCGCCCTCGACCATCGCCGGGCTGAAGCCGAGGCCGTCGAGGACCTCGCGGGCGCGGCCGTCGAGCGCATAGCCGTCGAGCTCCTCGAAACGGCCCTGCACCTCGCCATAACGCAGGACGATTTCCTCCATCTCGTCGGCGCGGTCGGGATCGGCCATGGCGGCTTCCAGCGCCGCGAGCTCGGCCGCGACGCTCGAAACCGGGCCGGCGCCGTCCATCACGGCCGAGACGACGCTCATGCCGGCCATCTCGCCGACATCCTGGCTGAAATAGCCGATGGTGATGCCGCGATCGATCGAGACCTGGCCCTCATCGGGCGCTTCCTCGCCGGTGATCAGGCGGAACAGCGTGGTCTTGCCGGCGCCGTTGGGGCCGACGAGGCCGATCTTCTCGCCCTTCTGCAAGGCCGCGGAGGCCTCGATGAAGACGATCTGCTTGCCGTTCTGCTTGCTGATGTTTTCGAGCCGGATCATGGGGTACTGCGAGCTGCTGTGATTGTTCGACCGGGATGAATTTGCCGGTCATTTCGGGACAGGCTCCAGGCTCGAACCTGAGGCCTATGAATGGAAGGCTTGCCGCGTCATGGTCGGGCTTGTCCCGACCATCCACGTCTTCTCTGGTCGAGTGTCGCGTTCAAGACGTGGATGCTCGCCACGAGGGC
Source organism: Allobosea sp. UNC402CLCol (assembly GCF_000745475.1). Classification (GTDB taxonomy): domain Bacteria; phylum Pseudomonadota; class Alphaproteobacteria; order Rhizobiales; family Beijerinckiaceae; genus Allobosea; species Allobosea spartocytisi. The sequence continues at coordinate 88,662 of NZ_KN050692.1, read as the reverse complement.
GAGCATGACGGCCGTGGAAGGGCGTGGGAGAGTTCGGCGGGTGTCGGTCGCCTCAGGCCGCTTCCGCCAGGCTCGCCACCGCCGCCGCGACGCCGCCGGAGCCGTGCGGGATGTCCTTGACCTGCAGCGCCATCTCGACGGCGCCGAGCGTGCCCAGCAGGCTGGCTGCGTTGAAATGGCCCATATGGGCGATACGGAAGGCCTTGCCGCTATAGTCGCCGATGCCGAGCCCGAGCGAGACGCCGCAGATGTCGCGGGTGAAATCGGTGATCTCGGCGACGTCGAAGCCGGGCGTCAGGATCGTCGTCACCGAGGGCGCGCGCTCCTGCGGCTCGGCAACGCCGAAGCCCAGCGCCTGGCCGCTCGCCCAGGTTTCGACCGCCGCATGCGTCGCCTTCGCCAGCGCGGCATGGCGACGCCAGATCGCCTCAAGCCCTTCCTCGAAGATCATGTCGAGAGCGGCGCGCTGGCCGAAGAGCAGATGCTCCGGCGCGGTGCCGCAATGCTTCATATAGGCCAGCGTGTTCATGCGGCCGCTCCAGTCCCAGTAGCCGCTGCGCATGTCGGCGCGGGCATGGGCCGCCAGCGCCTTTTCATTGGCCGCGACGAAGGCCAGGCCGGGCGAGGACATCAGCCCCTTCTGCGAGGCGGAGACGGCGACGTCGATCCGCCAGGCGTCCATCTCGAATTCCATGCAGCCGACCGAGGCGACGCCGTCGACCATGAACAGGGCAGGGTGCCCGGCGGCATCGATCGCCCGGCGGATCGCCGGGATGTCGTTGACGACGCCGGCGGCGGTGTCGATCTGCACCACCATCACCGCCTTGATCGCGTGGGCCGTATCGGCGCGCAGCCGGGCCTCGACGGTGGCGGGATCGACCGCGCGACGCCAGCTTCCCGCCAGCATCTCGACATCGGCGCCCATGAACCGCGCCATCTCGCCCCAGCCGGTCGCGAAGCGCCCGCTCTCCAGCACCAGCACCTTGTCGCCGCGCGACAGCACATTGGTGAAGGCTGCCTCCCAGCCGCCATGGCCGTTGGCGGCATAGACGAAGGTCTCGCCGCCGGTGCGGAAGATGCGCTTGAGATCGGCCAGCACCGAATCCGTCAGCCTGACGATGCTGGCCGAGCTCAGTTCCTCGGCCGGGCGCATCATCGCCTGCAGCACGCGGTCGGGGATATTGGTCGGGCCGGGCATAGCGAGCAGCGGCCGGCCATTGGCCAGGGTCATCGGAGATCCTCGGGCTGGGAAAAGCGGACTTCCGCAGCCAATCCGACATATCGGCGTCGCGCGCAAGCGGCTGCGCGGCATTGCGCGCCCTCCCGCGGCGCATGATGCGGGGCGCACGGCTTTCGCGGTCGGGCCTTGCATCCGGCGCGGGAAAGCGCTCACAAGGCGGCACCGGAGTCGCGGCGACGCGGCGCCGATCATGCTTACGGAGCAACCATGACCGATTTCGTTCTCGCTCGCCCGTTCAGCCCGCTGCGCCTGGAAAGCCGCTCGCTCGCCTGGCGGACGGCCGCCGTGCTCGTCGGCACGCTGCTGCTGGCGCTCTCCTCGCAGATCAAGGTGCCGATGGTGCCGGTGCCGATGACGATGCAGACCTTCGCCGTCACGCTGATCGGCGCGCTCTATGGCTGGCGCCTCGGCGCCGTCACGGTGATCGCCTGGCTGCTCGAAGGCGTGGCGGGCCTGCCGGTCTTCGCGGGCGCGCTCGGCGGTGCCGCCTATGTCGCCGGCCCGACCGGTGGCTATCTGCTGGCCTTCCCCTTCGCCGCGGCTTTGACGGGCTTCCTCGCCCAGCGCGGCTGGAACGGCCGCCGGATCGGCCTCGCGACGCTCTCCATGCTCGCCGGCAACGCGCTCTGCCTCGTGCTGGGCACAGCCTGGCTCGCGACCTTCATCGGCATGGAAAAGGCCATCGCGGTCGGCGCGACGCCCTTCCTGCTCGGCGCGATCCTGAAATCCGCCCTGGCGGCCGCGACGCTGAAGGCTTTCGCGCCGCGCGGCTGAGCGAGCGCTTCGTTCAACAAGAACTGCGCCGTCATTCCGGGCCTGCCCCGGAATGACGGCCTCCTCCGGTCCTGACAGACGCTGACAGGACCGGAACTGGCTTCGTCCGCCATCCTGCGCGATGCTGACGGCACGGAGCCGGGTCCCCGTTCGCCCTGTGGTGGAACTTTTGGCGGACTTCCGCGCTTCGTGGACATGACCGATCGTCAGGTGCACGATCGGGGTCACAGCCAGCGGGGGAATGCGATGATGAAAGCCCTATTGCGAGGCGCAGCCCTGATGCTCGGCCTCGGCCTGGCCGCTCCCGTCCTCGCCTGCGAGCTCGACCGGCCGCTGAAGATCGCCGGGCTCGACTACGACTCCGCCGCCTTCCACACCGCCGTCGCCAGCGCCATCGCCGAGAAGGGTTTTGGCTGCAAGGTCGAGCGCGTGCCGGGCGCCATCGCGCCGCTGGTCAACGGCATGGGGCGCGGCGATGTCGATATCGTCATGGAGATCTGGCTGGCGAACCCGGTCGAGGCCTGGGTGAAGGAGGCCGCGGCCGGCAAGGTCGAGCCGCTGGGCACGACCTTCCCCGATGCGAGCGAGGGCTGGTTCGTGCCGCGCTATCTGGTCTCCGGCCCGGATGCGAAGGCCCCCGAGCTGAAATCGGTCCAGGATCTCAAGCGCTACAAGGATCTCTTCGCCGACCCCGACGAGCCCGGCAAGGGCCGCTTCTACAACTGCGTCGCCGGCTGGGTCTGCGAGGGCATCAACACCAAGAAGCTCGCGGCCTACGGGCTGGCGCAGGATTTCACCAATACGCGCGGCGGCTCGGGCGAGGCGCTGGTCGCCGCGATCGAGGCTTCGCTGAAGCGCAAGCGGCCGGTCGTGTTCTATTACTGGGGGCCGAGCTGGCTGCTCGGCGCCTATGACCTCGTCAAGCTCGAGGAGCCGCCCTTCGATCCCAAGATCTGGGAGGAGCTCAAGACGAGCGACGCGCCGAAGCAGGCGACGGCCTATCCGATGAGCCGGGTCGTCATCGGCGCCAATATCGATCTGGCGAAGAAGGCGCCGCAGCTCGCGAGCTTCCTGAAGAACTACACCACCACCAGCGACCTGACCTCGAAGATGCTGGCCGAGGCGCGCGAGAAGGGCGTGACGCCGGAGCAGCAGGCGCTCGTCTTCCTCAAGACGAAAGCGGATGTCTGGAAGGCGTGGCTGCCGGCCGATATCGCCGCCAAGGTCGCATCCGGCCTGTGATTCCGGACTGGCTGCCGGAATTCGGCAAGGCGCTGCAAAGGCTAGTCAACCGCGCGGTCGATGCCGTCGTCACCGGCTATGGCGACGATCTCGACGGTTTCAGCGCGCTGCTGACGGCCCCGGTGCGCGGTGTCGAGACGGCTCTCCTTCACGTCCCGGTGCCGGTCTTCGTCTTGGCCATCGCGGTCGGCGCCTGGCTCGCGGGGCGCAAGATCGGCTTCGCGCTGGCGATGGCGCTTCTGCCGCTGGTCCTCGCCGGTCTCGGCGTCTGGAACGAGGCGATGCAGTCGCTCGCGCTCGTCGTCGTCGCCGTGTTGCTGGTCGCCATTCTCGGCCTGCCGCTCGGCATCGCCGCCGCGCGGCTGCCGCGGCTGGGGCGGGCGCTCGCGCCGCTCTACGACCTGATGCAGACCATTCCGAGCTTCGTCTACCTGATCCCGGTGGCGATGGTGCTGGGGTTGGGACGGGCGCCGGCGCTGGTCGCGACGCTGATCTACGCCCTGCCGCCCTTCGCCCGGCTGACCGAGCTCGGCCTGCGCGGCATCGACGCCGGGCTGGTGCAGGCGGCCCGCGCGCTCGGCCTCGGCCCGCGCCAGACGCTCTGGCTCGTCGAATTGCCATTGGCGCGGCCGACCATCCTGCAGGGGCTCAACCAGGCGATCATGATGGCGCTCGCTATGGTCGTGGTCGCCTCGATGATCGGCGCGAAGGGGCTGGGCGAGATCGTCCTTCTCGGCCTGCAGCGCGCCGATCCCGGCCTCGGCTTCGTCGGCGGCATGGCGATCGTCGTGCTCGCCATCCTGCTCGACCGGATGGCGCAGGCGGTTCTGGGCGCGCGGCGTCCGCTTGCCTGACCGAGCCCGGCCGGCCGCTGCGGGAACTTCGGCGGAGCGGCGAATCAGCCGGGGAAAACCTCGCTTGAGCCCCTTGAACAAAACAGGAACATCATTGATATTGGGTGAACAGGCCGATAGGGTTCGGCTCCGGTCGATCGGCCGGATGTGATTGGAGCTCCCGACGAGACCCGGAAGGCCTCGACGGGCGCTTGGTGCGCAGGAAATGGAGCCTGTCATGGCTGGTAGCGTCAACAAGGTCATTCTGGTCGGCAATCTCGGGCGCGACCCGGAGGTGCGTCGCCTCGGCAGCGGCGAGCCTGTCGTCAATCTGCGGATCGCCACCTCGGAAACCTGGCGCGACAAGCAGTCCGGCGAGCGCAAGGAGCGCACCGAGTGGCACTCGGTCGTGATCTTCAACGAGAATCTGGCGAAGATCGCCGAGCAGTACCTGAAGAAGGGCTCGAAGATTTACATCGAGGGCCAGCTCCAGACCCGCAAATGGCAGGACCAGTCCGGCGTCGAGAAATACACCACCGAGATCGTGCTGCAGCGTTTCCGCGGCGAGCTCACCATCCTCGACAGCCGCCAGGGCGGCTCGGAGGAGTATAGCGAAGGCGGCAGCGGTGGCGGCTATGGGGAAGAGCGCTCCGGTGGCGGCGGCTCCTTCGGTCGCTCCAGCGCGATGGGCGGCAGCGGCGGCGGCTCGCGCCAGCCGGCCATGTCGAGCGGCGGCGGTGGCGGCGGACGCTCCTCGTCGAGCCATCTCGACGACGATATCCCGTTCTAAACTGCGGTACTTGCAGGCTTGCAAGCTGTCCTCGTAACGAGTTGGTCCGATTGATGAAATCGGGCCAATTTGTTGAGGGAAATGCAACCCGCCCCTTGTGCGCTATGCGGGTCTTTGGTCTCGTCAACCAAGGGCTCCTAAGGGGCTATGTATAAGCACGTTGCACCTTACCGGATCATGCGGAGCCGGTTTGCGTCCGGCGAGCGCGTCCCGCGCATCGTCGATGGCGCCGGCATCATCGCGTTCGATCCGACGATCGACGCGGTTCATGTCCTGCGTGTCTTAAGAGGGCTCTGCCGGCACCATGGAAGCCCATTTTCGCACGATTTGGTCCTGACCCCGGCAATAGCTCCCGGCATCGCATTCGCGTGGTTTGAGGATCACTGGGCCCCCGCAATGTGCGGCGACGTGACCATAATGTGCAGTTTCCGGGGCATTTTTGCAGCGCGCGGAACCGCCGGCGATCCGGGAGGTTTGCGATCTCAACTGGGGGCAACCAGGAGATCGATCGATGAGAAAGATCATTCTTGCTGCTGCGGTCACGCTGGCTCCTTTGACGGCGCTCGCGCAGAACCCTGAAGGGGCTCGCGGCGGTGCCGCGGCCGGCGCCGCGGCTGGTGCGGTCGGCGGGGCTGTTGTTGGCGGTCCGGTCGGTGCCGTGGTCGGTGGAGTCGGCGGCGCCGTGGTCGGTGGCATCACGGGCGACGCCACGCCCCGCTTCAAGACCTACGTGACCGAACACGAGGTGCCTTCATACACCTACCGCGAGGATGTGCGGGTCGGGGCTGTTCTGCCCGAGCGTGGCGTGACCTATCGGGAAGTTCCGCCCGAATATGGGGCCGCCAAAGGCTATCGATACACGATCGTGAATGACCGTACCGTCATCGTTGAGCCGAGAACGCGGAAAATTATCCAAGTGATCGAATAGCGAGCGATGGCGATGGCCCGGTCTCATCCTTGAGACCGGGCTTTATTGTTTCAGGCGACATCGTGGCAGTGACGAGCCTGTTCCTCGACATACCGCCGCCTCGTCTCGGCCGTGTTGGGAAGGCCTTCCCTTTCGAGCCAAGCGACGAACTCATGCGGTCGAATGGTGACGATTTCGAGCGCTCGCCCACGGGCCAGCCACGCATTCATCACAGCGACGGCCTGGCGATGCCACGTCTCATAATCGGTCGGCATCTCGTCCCGATCTTGAGCGAGCTTCAACAGCGCTGCGAAGTCCTCCGGCTCGTACCAGGGGAGGGCGACCGTATAGGCATCTACCGTAGGTTTCATGGCGACACCGGCCTCCCTGAATCATGGGGAAGGTAAGAAGGGGACACCACAACCAGAGTGTCCCGATGACGTTGGGAGATGTCAACCGCATCCGACTGCCGAGCGCTGCCTTCGTGCCTCTGCATCACCCGGTCCGTGATGTTCGTGGGCGTCACAACGAGACATGAGAACCGCAGGTCGGGCTGCGATATCGCACGCAGATGTCAGGGTACCTTCATCAGGCCGCGAGCTGGCCCAAGGCCCGCTCGATGCGAGAGCAACGCGCCGAGGCGCGCACTTTCGCGTAGCTGCTCTGCAGGCGGCCGCTCGCATAGGCGTCAATGACGATGGCGTGGACATAGCTTTTCCGCACGACGGCTGGCGTGTTGACGAGCCGCTCCGAAATTATGCGCATGATGTCGGCGATCTGCCGCTTGCGGCCCATCTCGCTGACGGCCTCTTCACCGGCGAGGAGCAGCTCGGCAGCAGCCGCATTGGCCGCGAGCATCCTCAGATCCTTGCTGCTGATCCGCTGCCCGCTAGCCCTCCTGAGATATCCGTTGATCTCGTCGGCGCTGATCGGCGCGACGCTGCCGTCTTCGCGCAGATATTGCAGCAGGCGCGCGCCTGGGAGGGCGGATATCCGCCCGATGGCCCGCGCGAGAGCTGGAGCCTCGACGGTGCAGGCGATATCCTTGCTGCTCTTGCCGCGGAAGTGCAGCGTAATTCGTGAGCCGGTGAGGTCGACATGTCGCTTCAGCAAGGTCGACGCGCCGCGGCTTCCATTGGCCTTGGCATAGGCCTCGTTGCCCACACGGATATGGCAGCGGTCCATGATGGCGGCGGCGCAGGCCAACGCCTTGTCATGGCCAAGCTGTCGTGAGCGCAAATCCTTGGCGATCCGGGCTCGCAGCTTGGGGAGCGCCGCGATCAGGCACGCCAGCCGCTTGAGCTTGCGACGCTCTCGCACCTTCTCCCAGTCCGGATGATAGCGATGCTGGATGCGCCCCGCCTCGTCACGCCCGATCGCCTGAAGATGCGCTGCCGGATCGTCCGCGATGCGGACATCCTCGTAAGCGGGGGGAATGGCGAGAGAACGGATGCGAGCCAGGATCTCTTCATCCGTGATCCTGTTGTCGTTTGCATCTCGATAGCTGAAGAAGCGGCCGCGCCGTACGCGGCGGATGACAAGTTCGTCCGAGGAGACCCGCCGCAGGCGTTTCACAGCGGGGCGTTGCTTGGCATGTCGGGAAGCGGCCATGGGCGCGGACTCACGCATTGTCGCGAGACAATGCCCGGGGGCTGGAGATGGTTCCGAATGGGAGCCGTCTCGCTCTGCGCCGGAAAGATCCACCGTCCCTTCAGGTAGGCCTCGCCCTGCCAATTCGCCGGCAGCCATTCCGAAAGCCATCTTCCACTTTGCGAGCCGATGTTATCGCGTCGCGCGATAGCATCGGCTCGCCTCACGCCGGGCGCGACATCACCAGCCGCAGCGAGCCGTCGAAGCTCGGCTGGCCGCGCAGGGCGCCGTAACGGGCATCCCAGGCGCCGGTTTCGAGGTCGCGACGCAGCCGCTCCACCGAGGCCGCGTTTTCCGCTGGATCGACGAAGCTCCAGGCCGAGCAGGCCGAGCGCGCGCCCTCGTCGAGGAAGCATTCCGGCCGCCCGTAATAGGCTTCGTTGAAGCCGTCGCGGCAGGCGAGGGGGATCGCGACCGGCACGATCTCGACCTGGTCGCCGAGCACCGCGCCGATATGGTCGAGCGCGGGATAGCGCCTCGCCTCGGTCGCCAGCACCTTCGGCGCGTAGTCGGCGAGCCAGAAGGTTTCGACCAGCGCGGGGTCGCAGGACAGGATGACGACCGGCCCGCGCGTCACCCGGCGCATTTCGCGCAGGCCCGCATCGAGATCCTGCCATTGATGCACCGTGAAGGTCGCCATGGCCGCGTCGAAGGACCGGTCGGGGAAGGGCAAGGTCTCCGCCGTCGCGTCGATGGCAACGGCGATCTCGGCCGGGCGCTGCGCCCGCATCGAGGCGGAAGGCTCGACGGCGGTGACGTCGCGGCCGCGCGGTTCATAGGAGCCCGCGCCGGCGCCGACATTGAGAATGGTTCCGGCCGGGCCGAGCGCAGCCTCGATCTGCGCCGCGATGGCGGGCTCGGGCCGGCGATAGGAGGCGTAGCCGCGTCCGATCCGGCCGTAATCGGCATCGCCGGCACTGCCATCGGCATGGCGCGCCGCAGCGGTCGCGTTCATATCCATCTCGTCACCTCAATCACTGGAGCCGGAAAGCCAGAGCGGCAGCACATGGTCGCGCGTCAATGGCGCCAATGTGACAGTCGCCGCGACGCCCGGCATCAGCCAGGCGATCTCGGCGATTTCCGCCGCCGGCCGCGGTGTCTCGTCGGAAACGAGCCGGAAGATCTCGGCCTCCACCGTGAAGCCAGGCTCATTGGCCGCAGGCGCCGCGAAGCTGCCGAGAAAGCTCAGCGCTTCGCGGCGCTCCGTCAGCCCCAATTCTTCCTGCAATTCGCGCAGCAGCGCCGCACCCGGCTCCTCCCGCGGCTCGATCTTGCCCCCCGGCTGCATGAAGCTTTCCGTGCCGCGCTTGCGGACCAGCAGGAGGCGATTCCGGCTGTCAGTCAGCAATGCGGCGGCGATGCGGATGGGGCGGCTGGGGTGGGGCATCGCGAGCGGTGAACTCTCGGTTGCGGCCGGGCGGGGCGAAGGCGGTTCGCTTGCCGCGCATGGCGAAGCCCGGCCGATGGTGCTATAGCATCGCGCGAAAAGTGGACGCCACTTTTCGGGACAATCCAATGCGATAACAAATGCATAGATCGCCGCTGCCGCATCCGCGGGACGCGTGGCGATCTGGGAATCGCGAAAATTCCGGAGGCGCAGGGTCATGTTCGAGGCGCGCGACATCGAGACCGAAGACAAGGCCGTGTTCTACCGCGAACTGGCCCAGCAGCTCGAAGCCCTGCTGCATGGCGAACCCGATCCGATCGCCAATGCCGCCAACACCGCCGCCCTGCTGTTCCAGACGATGCCCGGCCTCAACTGGGCCGGCTTCTATCTGATGCGCGGCGGCGAGCTGGTGCTCGGTCCCTTCCAGGGCAAGCCGGCCTGCGTGCGCATCGCCGTCGGCGCGGGCGTCTGCGGCGCAGCCGTGGCGCGGCGCAGCTCGGTCCTGGTCGAGGATGTGCATGCCTTTCCGGGGCATATCGCCTGCGACGCGGCGTCGCGCTCCGAATTGGTCGTCCCGCTGATTGGGACCGACGGCGTCATCGGGGTGATCGATCTCGACAGCCCCTCCGTGGCCCGTTTCGACGCCGCCGATCAGGCCGGCATCGAGCGCGTCGCGGCGATTTATCTGGCGGCTTGCGCGCAGGCCGCGACTCCCGCGCTGGCCGCGGCCTCCTAGGGCCGAGCCGTGCCTTCGCTCAGCCTGCGCATCCAGCTTGACCCCGAAGGCCGCATCGGCCCGGGCAAGATCGAATTGCTGGAGAAGATCGCGGCGCTGGGCTCGATCTCGGCGGCAGGGCGCGACATGGCGATGTCATACCGACGCGCCTGGGAGCTGGTCGAGGAATTGAACACGCTTTTCGGCCAGCCGGTGGTGGAGCGCCAGGTCGGCGGCAAGAATGGCGGCGGCGCCAGCCTGACCAGCCTCGGCCAGGTGCTGGTGAGCCGGTTTCGCGCGGTGGAGCAGGCCGCGACCGCAGCCGCAGCCGAGCATCTGGCGGCCATCCAGGCGGAAATCGACCCGTCCGCCACGGGCTGAAGCGAGCCGCATCGACGGGCGGGTCGCGGCCGCCCGGCACCCATTCGAAAAAGGCAGCCCGGCCATCCCGCGGCCCGTTCAAGCCTTGACAGGAGGGTGTGATTCAAACACTCGTTCTGCTCGCAACTCGCTGATAAAGCGTGCTTTTTTTATTTATTCCAATGTGAGGTTCGCCGCTTTCGCTTGGCTTGGCCGGTACGCGCCGGCCGTCGTTCGAGAGCGATCCTCGCTCCCCGATGGCGGGGAGAGCGAGGCCGGGTGGCGATCACGCGGCGGATGTAGGACTGGTCATGACGAGACTGCTTCGTTCGGCTTTTCTGGCGCTGAGCCTTTTGCTGCCCGTTTCTGCCGCGCTGGCCCAGATTCAGGGCGCTCCGCAGGTTCCGGCGCAGCCGGCCTCTCCGCCGGCCATGCAGCCGGCTCCCCCGCCCGCAGCGCCGGCGAATCCCTTGCCACCGGCGGCCTCGCAGATGGGGATCGCTCCGCCGAGCGCCGCGCATCCGCCGCTGCAACCGGGCGATACGCCAGCCAGCCTCCCGGTCGCTCCGGCGCCTCAGGCCGCCGCGACGCTGCCGCACGACCTGTCGCCCTGGGGCATGTTCATGGCGGCCGATATCGTCGTGAAGGCGGTGATGATCGGCCTCGCCTTCGCCTCGCTGGTGACCTGGACGATCTGGCTCGCCAAGGTGATGGAACTCGCCGCCGCCAAGACCGGCGCGCTGCGTTCGCTCCGCCGGATCGAGGCCGCCGACAGCCTCGGCGATGCGGCCGAAACCATCTCGGGCAAGGACGGCAAGCTGCGCGGCGCGGTCGGGGCGCTGCTGTCCGCCGCGCTGGAGGAGACCCGCCGCTCGGTCGATCTCGGCGAGGACGGCATCAAGGAGCGGGCGGCCATCGCACTGTCGCGGATCGAGGCTCGCGCTGGCCGGAACATGGCGCGCGGCACCGGGCTCCTGGCGACGATCGGCTCCACGGCGCCCTTTGTCGGCCTGTTCGGCACGGTCTGGGGCATCATGAATTCCTTCATCGGCATCAGCCAGGCGAAGACGACCAATCTCGCCGTGGTCGCGCCGGGCATCGCCGAGGCGCTGCTGGCGACGGCGATCGGCCTGGTCGCGGCGATCCCGGCCGTCATCATCTACAACGTCTTCGCCCGCGCCATCACCGGCTATCGCGCGACGCTGTCGGACGCCTCGGGCGAGATCTTGCGCCATCTCTCGCGTGATCTCGAGCGGCGCCAGCGCCTGGTTGCGAGCGTGCCGGCGCGTTCGGTCCTGCAGGCGGTGCCGCCGGCCGCCGCCGCGATGCCGCGTGTCCGGGCGGAGTGAGCCATGGCCGTCTCGCTCAAGGACCCGCAGGACGGCGATCTCGGCGAAGTCGCGGACATCAACGTCACGCCCTTCATCGATGTCATTCTGGTGCTGCTGATCATCTTCATGGTGGCGGCGCCGCTTTCGACGGTTGATGTCGCGGTCGACCTGCCGGTCTCGAACGCGCAGCCGCAGCCCCGGCCGGACACGCCGGTCTTCCTGACGGTGAAGGGCGATCTGTCGCTCGCGCTCGGCAACGACGCCCTGCCGCGCGAGGCGCTGCAGGCGACGCTCGACCAGCGCACCGGGAATGACCGCGAGCAGCGCGTCTTCCTGCGCGCCGACGGTGCCGTCGCCTATCGCGAGCTGATGGAGGTGATGAACCTCCTGCGCAAGGCGGGCTATCTGAAGATCGCGCTCGTCGGCCTCGAGGATACCGGGCAGGGCGCGGCGGCGGCCAAGCCATGAGCATCGGGCGCTCGCCGCAGACGCGTTTCTGGCCCGCCGCATTGCGCTGGGGCGTCGCGGCGCTGGTCATCGCCGGCGCCCATGGCACGGCCGGCTGGATGATCGCGACCTGGCAGCCAGCCGAGGCTGCGGCCGGCGCTCAGCCCGCCGCCGTGATGATCGAGCTCGCGCCGCTTGCGGTTGCGCCGGAAACGCCGCAGCAGGATATCGCGCCCGGACCCGAGATGGTCGAATCCGAGCCCGAACCGCCGCCGCCCGAGCCCATGGTCGAGCGACCCAGGGAACCCGAGCCGCCGCCGGAGCCGGCGCCCGTCGCGGCGCCTGAACCGGACATCAAGATCCCCGAGCTTCCGCCCTTGCCGGACGCCGCCGCCGTGCTGTCGCCGCCGCCGAAGCAGGAGCCGCCGCCTCCGCCGAAGGAGGTGAAGAAGCAGCCGCCGCCGAAGCCCAAGGTCGTGCAGCGACGCAAGCCGGTGAACCCGGACAAGCCGCGCTCCGAGCAAAGCTCGGCCCCGACCGCGCAGGCGCAGATTGCCCAGCGCACTGCCGCCCCCGCATCGGGCGCGTCCTCCGCCTCGCCGGCGGCGACGGCAAGCTGGCGCGGCACGCTGATCGCCCATCTCAACCGCTTCAAGCGGTTCCCGAACGGGGCGAATCCCGGCACCGCGCAGGTCGCCTTCAGCATCGACCGCGGTGGGCGGGTGCTGTCGGCGCGGCTCGTCCGCGGCTCCGGCGATTCCGCGCTCGACGAGGAGGCCGTGGCGATGATCCGGCGGGCGAGCCCTGTCCCGGCACCGCCGGACGGGCTCGGCGGCGGCTCGGTTTCCCTGTCCGTGCCGATCAGGTTTTCGCGATAGATCGTTGCTGCGATTGAACTGCCGGAGATTCCGGCGGTTAATCGGTCGTCGCGGGCGCGGACAGGAGATGGGGCATGATCGCACCGAAACTCGCAGCCGGGCTTCTGCTGGCGCTGGCCTGCAGCGGCTGCGTCACGCTCGAGGAGCGGCGGGCGGCCGACGAGGCGCGTTGCCGTTCCTACGGCTTCAAACCCGGCAGCGAAGGCTTCTCGAACTGCCTGCTGCAGATCGATCTGGATCGCTCGGCGGAGCGTCGCTACCAGTTCGACCGCTTCGATTCAGGCTTCGGCGGCCCGCCCTATTATTGGCGGCGCTGGTAGCCCTTGCCGGTTTCGGCAGTTCCGGCGTGAGGATCGGCCGCAAGAAAAAAGGGCCGCGCGTGAGCGCAGCCCAAGTCTAGGGAGGAAACGCCCAAGGAGGGCGACGCAACATCTCTGCTGCGCTGCACCTTAGATAGGACGGCAATCGTTTGCCTGCAAGGGTAAAAGGGAAGCAAAGCTGACTTAAATTGCGCCTGAGAAATATCACCGCGAAATCAGGGTATTGAGCGGGTTTCTCGAATGCATTGCCCGTTTCGTGGGCAATTTTGCCGGCGCCGGCTCAGGAGCCTCTCGATGCGGCATCTGCGAGGCGAAACGCAAGCCCGATCGAGCAGCCCGGCCGCGGCATCGCGCCATGGCCGGGCCTATCGAGGCGGAAGGGTCAGCCCAGCGACATCGTCAGCGGCGGCTTGACCTCGGGCGGCAGCGGCGAGGTGTAGCCTTCCTTGCCGAGGCGGGCCCTGTGGTCGGCCTTGGCCGCTTCCATCAGGGCCGGGTCGCTCAGCACGGCAGCGCCGGTCGCCGCCATCGCCTTGGCGACATGCACCATGGCCTTGTGCGCCGCCGGCGCCTTGCCCTGCGCCACGACCTGCCAGGTGTGGAACGGCGTGCCCATCGCGACGGTCGGCGCATGCGCCTGCACGGTCGGCACGGCCCAGCTCACATCGCCGATATCGGTCGAGCCGATCGCCGGATTGCGCTTGGCGCTGCGCGGCACGAGGAAGTCAGCCAGCGGGGCGCCGCTGTCCTGCATCCCGACCGTGCGCCAGATCGCGGCAATGTCCTGCGGCGAGAGCGTCTTGCGGATCTCCTCGGCGAAGGCCTTGTCGGCATCGTCGAAATGCGGCGGGCCGAGATCCTCCATCACCTTGTGCATGGCTTCTTCGAGCGGCGTGTTGGCGACGAGGTCGGAGACGGCGCTGACGATGCGCATCTCCATCTTGGTTTCCGTCATCAGCGCGGCGCCTTCGGCGATCTTCTTCACGCGCTGGACGAGCTCCAGCATGCCGCGCAGATCGCGGGCGCGGATCGAGTAGCGCACGCGGGCATGGGCCTGCACGACGTTCGGCGCGATGCCGCCAGTGTCGAGCAGGGCGTAATGCACGCGCGCGTCGCTCGGCATATGCTCGCGCATGTAGTTCACGCCGACATTCATGAGTTCCACGGCATCGAGCGCCGAACGGCCGAGATGGGGCGCGGCGGCGGCATGCGAGGCGCGGCCGGTGAAGACGAAATCGGCGCGGGTGTTGGCGAGCGCGAGCGCCGGAGCGACCTCCCAGAAGCTCGACGGGTGCCAGCTGATCGCGACATCGGCGTCGTCGAAGGCGCCGGCGCGGACCATGAAGGCCTTGGCCGCGCCGCCTTCCTCGGCCGGGCAGCCATAATAGCGAACGCGGCCGGGAATCTTGTTCTCGGCCAGCCAGTCCTTCATGGCCACGGCGGCGAGCATCGCGGCGGAGCCGAGCAGGTTGTGGCCGCAGCCATGGCCGTGGCCGCCGGTCTCAATCTCCTTGTGTTCGGCGACGCCAGCCTCCTGCGACAGGCCGGGCAGGGCGTCGTATTCGCCGAGGAAGGCGATGACCGGGCCGCCTTCGCCGGCCTCGCCGATCACGGCGGTCGGGATGTCGGCGACGTTCTCGGTGATGCGGAAGCCTTGATGCTTCAGCTCGGCGACATGCTCGGCGACGGAGCGCTTCTCGGTGTAGCACACCTCCGGCATGCCCCAGACCCGGTCGGAGAGAGCGATCAATCGCTCCTTGTTCGCATCGACGTGACGCCAGAGATCGTTTCGATTGTCCATGATCTATTGCCTTGTCGGATCGCGGCGCGCCGCAGCGGCGCACCATGGCGATCTATCCCCTTGGGAGGCATCGATCCGTCGGAGACCGGCTGTGATCGCCGACCCGATGCCTCGCGGCCGCATATGAGCAAGCCTCTCGGCCCGCGTCCAGACGCGCGGCGCATGGCGGAGCGGCGTCTCAGGCCTTTTCGGCGAGAAGAGGCTGCGTGGCGAAATCGCTCAGGATCGGGCAATCGGGCCGGTGGTCGCCATGGCAATGCGCCGCCAGATGCCGGAGTGTATCGGCCATGGCCTGGAGCTCGGCGGCCTTGGCCTCGAGATCGCGGATATGGGCCATGGCGAGCTTCTTCACATCGGCGCTGGCGCGGCTGCGGTCATGCCAGAGCGCCAGCAATTCGCGCGTTTCCTCCAGCGAGAAGCCGAGATCGCGCGCCCGCCGGACGAAGCGCAGCGTATGCACGTCGTCATCGGCATAGACCCGGTACTGCGCCGCCGTCCGCGACGGCGCCTCGATCAGCCCGATGCTCTCGTAATAGCGGATCATCTTGGCGCTGACGCCGGAGCGGGCCGAGGCTTCGCCGATATTCATCCTATGCCTCCACCTTGAAGCGCCTGAGCCGGAGTGCGTTGGCCAGCACGCTCACGCTCGACAGCGCCATGGCAAGCCCGGCGAAGACCGGCGAGAGCAGCACGCCCCAGAGCGGATAGAGCAGGCCGGCCGCCACCGGAATCAGGAAGGCGTTGTAGCCGAAGGCCCAGGCAAGATTCTGGCGGATATTCGTGATCGTCGCCTTCGACAGCGCGATGGCGCGCGGCACGCCCATGACATCGCCCGACATCAGCACGACATCGGCGCTTTCGATGGCGATGTCGGTGCCAGTGCCGATGGCGATGCCGACATCGGCCTGGGCGAGGGCAGGAGCATCGTTGATGCCGTCCCCGACGAAGGCGACCTTGCGGCCATCCTTCTGCAAGGCCTTCACCACCTCGGCCTTGTCGGTCGGCAGCACCTCGGCGCGGATTTCATCGATGCCGAGCTGCCGGGCCACGGCGGCGGCGGTGCGGCTGTCGTCGCCGGTCACCATCGCGACCTTGAGGCCGAGCTGGTGCAATGCCGCGATGGCTGCCGGCGTCGTCTCCTTGATTGCGTCGGCGACGGCGATGACGGCGGCGAGCTTGCCATCGACGGCGGCATAGAGCGGGGTCTTGCCGGCTTCCGCCAGTGCCTGGGCCCGGCCCGCGAAGGCCGAAACGTCGATGCCGATCTGCGCCAGGAGCCTGTGGCCACCGATGGCGACGCGCCGGCCCTCGACGGTCGCCGTGACGCCACGGCCGGCATCACTGACGAAGTTGGCCGGCTCGGCCAGCGCAAGGCCACGCGCCTTCGCCGCCGCGACGATGGCCAGCGCCAGCGGGTGTTCGGAGCGGTTCTCGGCGGAGGCGATCAGGCGCAGGATCTCGTTGGCCTCGAAGGTCTCAGTCGGCTCGATATCGGTCAGCTCCGGCTTGCCCTTGGTCAGCGTTCCCGTCTTGTCGAGGGCGACGACCTGCACGTCGCGGAGAGCCTGCAAGGCATCGCCCTGGCGGAACAGGATGCCGAGCTCGGCGCCGCGCCCGGTGCCGACCATGATCGAGGTCGGCGTCGCCAGCCCCATGGCGCAAGGGCAGGCGATGATGAGCACCGCGACCGCGTTGACCAGCGCATAGGACAGGGCCGGACTCGGGCCGAAGGCGAGCCAGACGAGGAAGGTCGCGAGCGCCACCGCCATCACCGCCGGCACGAACCAGAGGGTGATGCGGTCGACCGCGGCCTGGATCGGCAGCTTGGCTCCCTGCGCCGCCTGCACCGTGCGCACGATCTGCGCGAGCAGCGTATCGGAGCCGACCTTGCGGGCGGTGAAGCTGAGCGCGCCCGAGCCGTTCACCGTGCCGCCGGTGACGAGGCTGCCGGCTTCCTTGCGGACCGGGGCAGGCTCGCCGGTGATCATCGATTCGTCGACGAAGGAGGTGCCCTCGATGACCTCGCCATCGACCGGCACGCGCTCGCCCGGCCGCAGGATCACGGCATCGCCGGGCTTGACCTCGTCGACCGGAATATCGGTTTCGCTGTCCTGGCGCAGGATGCGCGCCGTCTTCGGCTGAAGCGCGATCAGGCTGCGGATCGCCGCGCCGGTCCGGCCCTTGGCGCGGGCCTCGAACCAGCGGCCGAGCAGGATCAGCGTCACGATGACGGCGCCCGATTCGAAATAGGTCAGCGCCGTGCCTTCCGGCAGCAGGCCGGGCAGGAAGGTCGCGACGCTCGAATAGAGCCAGGCAGCACCGGCCCCGAGCATGACCAGCGTATTCATGTCGGGAGCGGCCCGCAGCAGGGCTGGGAAGCCCTTGCGCAGGAAGACCAACCCTGGTCCGAACAGCACGATCGTGGCGAGCACGAAGGAGAAGATGCGGAGGTTCCACTCGCCGAAATTACCGGCAAGCCAGTGGTGCAGGGCCGGGACCATGTGGCTGCCCATCTCGATCACCAGCAGCGGGATCGTCAGCACGCCGGCGAGGATGACCGAGCGCAGCAACCGCGCCTGTTCTTCCTCCTTCAGCATCTGCATATGGTCGTGCTGGCCGGCTGCATGCCCATCATCAGGCGTCACCGGGCTCGCCTCGTAGCCGGCCTTCTCGACCGCCTTGATCAGCTCGGGGCCAAGATCGCCGCCGGCCACGGCCTTCACGCTGGCGCGTTCGGTGGCGAGGTTCACGGTGGCCCCGACGACGCCGGGCACGCCGCGCAAAGCCTTCTCGACATGGCCGACGCAGGACGCGCAGGTCATGCCGCTGACCGACAGGTCGATCGTCTGCTCCATCGGCTGGTAGCCTGCTTGGCGCACCGCCTCCTCGACCTGCCTCAACACGTCGCCGCCTTTGGCGAAGGTCACATGGGCGCGCTCGGTCGCGAGATTGACCGCGACCGACTCGACGCCCGGCACCGCCGCGATGGCGCGCTCGACCCGGCCGACGCAGCTCGCGCAGGACATGCCCTCCACGGCCATGTCGAGCGTCGCCAGCCCATCCTTCGTCCTGTCGATGACCGTCATCGCCGTCTCCTTCATCGTGATGACGGTTCATATGGGGCTTCCCATCATGGGAAGGTCAAGGGCGCGGCTGTGCCTTTTTGCAGATGACCTCAGGGCGTCTCGACAGAGACGCTCTTGATGATGGCGTAGACCGGCTTGCCGACAGACAGGGAGAGGCTCGCCACCGATTTCGCCGTCAGCCGCACGATCAGATTCGCATCGCCGCAATCGAGCCGCAGATGCACGGTGCTGCCGCCTTCGCCCGTCCGCTCGCCGATCTCCGCGACCCTGCCGGGCAGGGCGTTGAGCGCGCTGGTCCCTTCAGGCGGGGCGAGGCTGAGCATGACGTCGCTCGCCATGATCCGTACGCGCAGCTGCTGCCCCGGCCTGAGCGCGCCGCGGGCAATGGCGAGTTCGCCCGCCGGCGTCGCCAGCCGGGCGAGGCCGAAGGCCTCGTCGAAGCCCGTCACCGCGGCGGAGAGCACCGAACTCGCCTCCGGCGCTCCGGGCCGCGAGGCGAGGTCAACGCGCGCGAGGATCTCGGCCGTCGGCCCGCAGCCGGCGATCCGCCCGGCATCGACGATGGCGACGGTGGTCGCGAGCCGCGCCACCTCGGCGAGCGAATGCGAGACATAGACGATGGGGATGCCGACCTCGTCGCGCAGCCGCTCGATATGCGGCAAGATCTCGGCCTTGCGGGCCTCGTCGAGCGCGGCGAGCGGCTCGTCCATCAAGAGCAGGCGCGGCTGCGTCAGCAGGGCACGGCCGATGGCGACGCGCTGCTTCTCGCCGCCGGAGAGGGCTCCGGGCCGCCGCTTCAGCAGATGGCCGATGCCGAGCAGCTCCAGCACCTTGTCGAGCTCGGCCGGCTTGCGCACCGCATGTGGCACGAACCAGTGGCCGAAGAGCAGGTTCTGCCGCACGGTGAGATGCGGAAACAGCCGTGCCTCCTGGAAGACGTAACCGATCCGCCGGCGATGCTTGGGCAGGAAGACGCCGCGCGCTGTATCGAGCAACGCCTCGCCCTCGACCCGCACATGGCCCGCCTGCGGGCGGATCAACCCGCCGATCACGTTCACCAGCGAGGTCTTGCCCGAGCCCGACGTGCCGAACAGCGCCGTCAATCGCCCTTGCGACTGGAAGGCCGCATCGAGCTGGAAGTCGCCCAGCCGGTGCCGGACGGCGATGTCGAGGACGGGCGCGGTCATTCGACGGCGATCCGCCGGCCGACCAGACGCGCCATCCATTCGGAGAGGAAGAGGGCGGCGACCGAGATCGCGATGGAGATGATCGTCAATCGCATCGCGCCGGTCTCGCCGCCGGGAACCTGGGTGAAGGTATAGATGGCGGAGGGCAGGGTCTGTGTCTCGCCCGGGATGTTCGAGACGAAGGTGATGGTCGCGCCGAATTCGCCCATCGCCTTGGCGAAGCACAGGATCATGCCGGCGAGGATGCCGGGCACGCAAAGCGGCAGCGTCACGACGAGGAAGACCCAGAGCGGATTGGCGCCGAGCGTGCCGGCGGCCGCCTCCAGCTTGCGGTCGACGGCCTCGATAGAGAGCCGGATCGCCCGCACCATCAAGGGAAAGCCCATCACGCCGCAGGCCAGCGCCGCGCCGGTCCAGCGGAAGGAGAGAACGATGCCGAACCAGTCATAGAGGAACTGGCCGATCGGCCCGCGCCGGCCGAAGCCGATCAGCAGCAGATAGCCGGTGACGACGGGCGGCATGATCAGCGGCAGATGCACCGCCGCATCGAGCAGCGACTTGCCCCAGAAGCGTCCGCGCGCCAGCAGGAGCGCGACCACGAGCCCGAGCGGCAGGCTCGCGAGTGTGGCGGTCGTGGCGACGATCAGGCTCAGCCTGACCGCTGTCCATTCCTCGGGAGTCAGCCAGTGGCTCAAGCCGGCAGGCTCACGACGACGAGGCGGGCTTGTTGAGGACGGTGAAGCCCTGCTTCTCGAAGACCGGCTTGGCCGCGGGCCCGCGCAGATAGGTCAGGAAAGCCAGCGCGTCGGGATTGGCCGAATCCTTGGTCACGGCGACCGGATAGACGATCGGCGGGTGCGAGCCCTCGGGGAAGGTTGCGACGACCTTGACCTGCGGGTCGGCGGCGGCGTCGGTGGCGTAGACGATACCGAGCGGCGCCTCGCCGCGCGAAACAAGGAGCAGGGCGGCGCGAACATTGTCGGCCTGCGCGATCTTGTCCTTCACCTTGTCCCAGCCGCCGAGCTTCTCGAGCGCGGCCTTGCCGTATTTGCCGGCCGGCACGGAATCGACATTGCCCATGGCGAGGCGGCTCGAACCCAGCGCACCGCTCAGATCGACTCCCGGCGCCAGCTCGACCTTGAGGGTCGTATCCTTGGCGCCGACCAGGACGATCTTGTTGCCGAGCAGGCTGACGCGGGTATCCGGCTTGATCAGGTTCTTGCTCGCCGCATAGTCCATCCAGTCGAGATCGGCCGAGACGAAGAGGTCGGCCGGCGCACCGCTCTCGATCTGCTTGGCGAGCACGTTGCTCGCGGCATAGGAGATCTTCGGCGCGGGCTTGCCGGTTTCCTTGACCCAGTTGGCGGTAGCCTCGTCGAGCGCGTTCTTCATGCTCGCCGCGGCGAAGATCACGAGATCCTTCGTCTGCGCCTGGGCGGCGTTGAAGCTCGGGGCGAGGCCCATCGCAAGAGCCAGGCCCATCCCGAGCATCGTCCGGCGGTCGATCATGCTGTCCCTCGCTGCGCTTGTCGTTGTATATCGTTGGATATAGCGATGGTTGCCGTGCGCCCTCGGCCAAGTCAAGGACGGCCGGCTGCGACCGCGTGACCGACACATCACCAAAGAGAGAGAGAGAGAGAGACGATGAAGATCAGCGCGCGCAACCAGCTCAAGGGCCGAATCGTCGAGATCACCAAGGGCGCCACCACCGCCCATATCCGCATCGACATCGGCGGCGCGGTCGTCACCGCCTCGATCACCAATGCGGCCGTCGACGATCTCGGCCTCACCGTTGGCAAGGAAGCCTATGCCGTGGTGAAAGCGTCCGACGTGATGATCGCGATCGACTGATTTCGATGGTCCGCGAGAACGAGATCCGCGACAAAGAGGTCGCCGTCGCGCCGCCGCAGGCGACCGATGCCGGCCTCGCTTTCATCGGAACGATCCGCACGCCATGGACCTCGCGATTGGCCTGCCCACGTCAGGGCAGGGCGGATGGACCGATCTGCCGCATCGAACTCTTCGCGCCCTGGGATCAGGCGCTCGACGGCATCGAGCGCTTCGAGCGGCTGGAGGTGCTGTACTGGCTGCACCAGTCGCGCCGCGATCTCGTCCGCCAGAGTCCGGCCAACAACGGCGAGACCCGCGGAACGTTCGCCTTGCGCACGCCGGTCAGGCCCAATCCGATCGGCACCTCGATCGCGACGCTGGTCGCGCGCGAAGGCCCGGTCCTGCTGGCGCGCGGGCTCGACTGCCTCGACGAGACGCCGCTGCTCGACATCAAGCCGGATCGCACCCTGTTCAAGCCGATCGCCCCGCCGCAGCCGGGCGATTTCGAGACGGGGTGAAAATTCGCAATCGAACCAAGCCGTCATTCCGGGCTTGACCCGGAATCCATCCTAGAGCGTTGGCGCCCTTCGATGGATTCCGGATCGGCGCGGTTTCGCCGCTTGTCCGGAATGACGGCGCGGTTCGATGGGAACCCTCCCGCTCACCCGTGCGGGTGCTTGTGGATCGGGTCGACCCAATAGACCTCTTCCGGCTTCTCGACCGGGTCGACATCGGTGATGTTGACCACCACCGCCTCGTTGTCCGAGCGCACCAGCACGCATTGCAGCGGGTTGTCGGGATCGGCGTTGATCTCCTGGTGCGGCACGAAGGGCGGGACATAGATGAAATCGCCCGGCCCGGCCTCGGCGACGAATTCCAGCCGGTCCCCCCAGCGCATCCGGGCCTTGCCGCTCACCACATAGATCACGCTTTCGAGCGCGCCGTGATGGTGCACGCCGGTCTTGGCGTTGGGCTCGATCTCGACCGTGCCGGCCCAGATTTTCTGCGCGCCGACGCGGGCGTGGTTGATCGCCGCCTGCCGGAACATGCCCGGCGTCTGCGCGGTGTTGGGGTCCAGCTTGTCGCCGGTGATGACGCGCACGCCATCATGCTTCCAGCGCGGCTCGTCATGGGCGTGATCGTGCGGATGGTCGTGGTCGTGCGAATGATCGCTCATGGCACCCTCCTGTTGTCCGTCCGAATTCAGGCCGTCTTCGCCGGCCCGGTCGCCAGCGGCCGGTCGCTCGCACCCCATTCGGCCCAGGACCCGTCATAGAGCGCGCGTCCCGGCTTGCCGATGCTTTCCAGCGCCGTCGACAGGATCGCGGCGGTGACGCCCGAGCCGCAGCTCGTGATCAGCGGCTTGTCGAGATCGACGCCCGCCTCGGTAAAGGCGGCCGCGATCGCGGCCGGGTCCTTCAGGCTGCCATTGGCGATCAGCGCGGTCGCCGGCACGTTGCGCGCACCCGGCATATGGCCGGAGCGGACACCCGGGCGCGGCTCCGGCGCCTCGCCGCGGAAGCGGTCGGCCGGGCGGGCATCGACGACCTGCGTGCCATTGGCGAGAGCCTTGGCGACATCCTCGGCGCTGGCGACGGCGGAATGGTCGAGCCTCGCGGTGAAGCTGCGGTTGGAGCGGGCGCGCGGCGGGCCGTGCTCGATCGGCCGGCCCTCGCTCTCCCATTTCGGGAAGCCGCCTTCGAGGATCACCACATCCTTCGCGCCGAAGGTGCGGAAGGTCCAGCGCACGCGCGGCGCCGAGAACAGGCCGAGCCCGTCATAGACGACGATGCGCATGCCGTCGCCGATGCCCATGGCGCCGACCGCCGCCGCGAAAGCCTCCGGCCGGGGCAGCATATGCGGCAGGTCGGAGCCGGTATCCTTGACCGCGTCGATGTCGAAATGCACCGCGCCGGGAATGCGCCGCTCGGCGAATTCGGCATGGGGATCGCGGCCATGGGCCGGGAGATACCAGGAACCGTCGACCACGATGACGTCTGGCGCGTTCAGGCGCTCGGCGAGCCAGTCGGTCGATACGAAAACGTCTTCGCGGGCCATGTGATGTCCTTGGGGATATTCGAGGTTTGTTGGTTATTGGAACCGCGCCGTCATTCCGGGCTTGACCCGGAATCCATTGTAGAGAACATCGCCCGACAATGGATTCCGGATCGGCGCGGCTTCGCCGCTGGTCCGGAATGACGGTGTGCTTCCGTCGAAAACCGCTTCTCAGGCCAGCGCGATGCGGACGCGCCGGTTCTGCTTGCCCTTCTTCTCGATGTCGGTGACGGCGACAAGGCCGATCTCGGCGGTGTTGCGCACATGCGTGCCGCCACAGGGTTGGAGGTCGATATCGCCGATCGCGACCAGCCTGACCCGGCCGGAGCCGCGCGGCGGCTTCACCGACATCGTCTTGACCAGCCCCGGATTGGCGTCGAGCTCCGCGTCGGTGATCCAGCGCTCGGTCACGTCGGCATTGCGGGCGACGAGCACATTGAGCTTCTCCGCCAGCTCGGCCTTGTCGAGCCCGCCTTCGGGGATGTCGAAATCGAGCCGGCCGTCGCCGTCGCCGATCGAGCCGCCGGTGACGGGGTAGGGCAGCACGACGCTCAGCAGATGGAGCGCGGTGTGGATGCGCATGCGCTTGAAGCGCCGCTCCCAGTCGAGAATCGCGGTCACAGCCTCGCCGGGCGCGGGCGCCGGCTGCCCTTCGAGGGGAACATGGAGGACGCGGCTCTTGTCCTCGGGGTCGTAGATCGTCGTGCCGATCGCGATCAGGTTGCCGTCGGCCCGGCGCAGATGCCCGGCATCGCCGGGCTGGCCGCCGCCGGTCGCGTAGAAGATCGTCCGATCGAGGACGATACCGCCGCGCTCGTTGACGGCTTCCACGGTCGCCGGCGTCTCCTTCAGATAGGCATCCTGGCGGAACAGCAGTTCGGTCGGCATGATCTCGTCGTCTCGCTCGCGGTGCTCGCGGCACCTTCGGCCCGCAGACTGCACCGATTGCCGGGCGGGTGCCACCTCATTGGCGGGATAACGGGGATGACGCAGCCTGCGAGGCTTACCGCCCCTCGATTCAATGCCTAGATGGCGGTCTCGACCAATCCGGAGCCGCCATGGCCTTGCCCCGCATGAAACCGACGGACGGCGTCGCCTGGATCACCGGCGCCAGCTCCGGCATCGGCGCGGCCGTCGCGCTGGAACTGGCGCGGCGCGGCTGGACGGTCGCGATCACCGCCCGCCGGACCGACGCGCTCGAGGCCGTCGCACGCGAGGCCGAAAGCCTGCCCGGCCGGATCGTCGCCCATGCCGGCGACGTCACCGATGAACAGGCGATGCGGGACATCGTCGAAGCCGTCGAGACCGTGCACGGGCCGATCGCGCTCGCTTTCCTCAACGCCGGCGTCGCCCCCGGCCCTACGGGCGGCCCGTTCGAGCCCGCAAACGTCGAAGCGGCGATGGCGGTCAACCTGTTCGGTGTCGCCAAGGGCCTGGCGGCGGCGTTAGCCCCCATGACGCAGCGCGGTCGCGGGCAGATCGCCGTCAACGCCTCGCTCGTCGGTTATCGCGGCCTCGTCGGCGCGGCCGCCTATGGCGCCTCCAAGGCGGCGGCGATCCATCTCTGCGAGGCCCTGTATCTGGACTGCCGCCGCGCGGGGATTCGGCTTCAGCTCGTCAATCCGGGCTTCGTCGACACGCCGATGACCCGGCGCAACCGCTTCGCCATGCCCTTTCTGATGAGCGTCGAGGAGAGCGCGCGGCGAATCGTCGACGGCTTCGAGCGCGGCGGCTTCGAGATCACCTTTCCACGCCGTCTCGCCTGGATACTGAAGGCGGCCCGGCTGTTGCCCTATCCGGTCTATTTCGCGCTGCTCTCCAGAGTCGTCGACCGGCAGCGTTGAACCGACGTCAACGGCCGCGGATCGTGGCGAAAGCGTCGAGCGCGCGCTGGCGCCCGAGGGCGAGGTCGATGAGCGGGGCAGGGTAGGTCTCGCCGATCCGGATGCCCGCTGCGCGCAGGGTCTCCTCCGAGGCTTTCCACGGCGCGTGGATCTCTGTGTCGGGAAGCCCGGCCAGCTCGGGCACCCAGCGCCGGACATAGGCGCCTTTCGGATCATGGGCCTGCCCCTGCGTGACGGGGTTGAAGATCCGGAAATAGGGCGCGGCATCGGCCCCGGACCCCGCCACCCATTGCCAGCTCGCGGCATTGTTGGCCGGATCGGCATCGACCAGCGTGTCCCAGAACCAGGCTTCGCCCTCCCGCCAGTCCTGCAGGAGATGCTTGATGAGGAACGAGGCCACGACCATCCGCACGCGGTTGTGCATCCAGCCCGTGGCCCAGAGCTCGCGCATCCCGGCATCGACGAGCGGAATGCCGGTCCGGCCACGCTGCCAGCGGCGCAAAGCCTGCTGGTCCGCCTTCCACGGAAAGGCATCGAAGCGCGCATCGTAATTCCGCGTCGCCAGTTCGGGATTGTGGAAAAGCAGGTGATAGGAGAATTCGCGCCAGCCGAGCTCGGACAGGAATTTCTCGGCATCCGCCGCCGAGCCAACCGCCTCGCCATTGTCACGCGCCGTTCCGAGCGCATGCCAGATCTGGCGGGGGCCGATCTCGCCGAAGCGCAGATGCGGCGAGAGCCGCGATGTCGAGTCGCGGTCGGGGCGGTCGCGTCCTTCCGCATAGCCAGCAAGCGAATCGCCCAGGCAATCCTCCAACCGCTCCCGCGCGCCGTCCTCGCCCGGTGTCCAGGCGTCGCGCAGGCCGCCGGCCCAGTCCGGCCGCGTCGGTTCGAGAGCGAGCTCTTCCAGGGCAAGCGCGCGTTTCCCGAACGAATCGGGCAGCAGGAAGGAACGGATTCGGGAGGGCGCGGGCAAAGGCGCTGCCGGCTCGCCGCGCTCGCGCGCCGCGCGCCAATAGGGCGTGAAGACCTTCATCGGCTGGCCGGTGCGCGTCGTCACCTGCCACGGCTCGTTCAGCAGGCTGGCGTTGAAGCTGCGGACCTCGATTCCCGCGCTGGAAAGCCTTTCCTTGAGTCGCGTATCGAGCGCGATCGATCCCGCCTCATAGCGGCGGTTCCAGGTAACGCGCTCGATTCCGGCCGCCTCGGTGAGGGCCGGCAGCAGCGTCGTCGGGGCGCCGCGCAGGATGTCCAGCCGGCCGCCCTTGCGGGCCAATGCGGCGGAAAGCGCCGCGAGCGAGCGCGACAGCCACCAGCGCGCCGCGCCGCCGAGAGGGCGCCGCGCGCCGTCTTCATCGAGAATATAGAGGCACAGGACGGCGTCCGATTCCGCTGCGCAGGTGAGGGCGGGGTTATCGGCGAGCCGCAGATCGTCCCGGAACCAGTGCAGGCTGCGCTGCGTCATCGGACCTCGCCAGAGCTTCTCGGGGGACGGACGGTGGCCTGCCGAACGGCGCGGCAGCCATCGCAATCGCCCCGGACGCTATACGCGGGAGCCAAACGATCGGTTTTCAAGAAGATTATTTGGAGGCCTCGCCCGGAATCGAACCGGGGTGCAAGGATTTGCAGTCCTCTGCGTAACCACTCCGCCACGAGGCCTTCCGGCGAAAACGGCCCTGCCGCATCCGCGAGAGCGGCTATAACCACAAGCCGGGACGCACCGCAACCCGGCATCGCATCTTTCACCTGTCCGACATGAAGATGTGTTTTGCGGTCGCAAAGGGGGTTGCGCTGTCGGGATCACGCCGCTATTACCCCGGCCACCGTTCCCGGATAGCTCAGCGGTAGAGCAATCGACTGTTAATCGATTGGTCGCAGGTTCGAATCCTGCTCCGGGAGCCAGCGAATTCAAGGGCTTGAGCGAAAGATCGCTCAGGCCCTTTTTCGTTCCCGGGCAGGGCAGGTCGTGCCGGACCTGCCCCCCGGCCCGCACAGGCTCAAAGCTTACGAGCCGAAGGCCGCATTCTTCGGGAAATTCCGCCGCCGGTCGCTCGATCCGGCAGGCGCATGCGACGCTCGCGGGATGCGAGCGCGCTTGCCTTTTGCGCCGCACTCGAACAGAAAGCTGCCATGAGCGGCGGTGCCGCGCCGGCTTCGGGCAAGAGGTCTGAGGCTACGGCCGGACCGCGTCGCGGACGGAGAGTTCAGGGCATGGAAGGTTTCACCGGGCTTCGCCGCAACATGGTGGATTGCCAGTTGCGGACCTATGACGTCACGGACCGGGCCGTGCTGGCCGCTGCGGACGAGGTCCCCCGGGAGGCTTTCGTCCCCGAGAGCCTGGCTCATCTCGCCTATCTCGACCAGGCCATCGGGCTGCCGGGCACGGGCCGGGCCCTGATGACGCCGATGGTGATCGCACGCATGATCCAGACGCTGGATATCGAGCCGGGCGAGGATGTCCTCGAATATGGCGGCGGCACGGGCTATGGCGCCGCGCTGATCGACCGGATGGGGGCGAAGGCGACGTTGTGGGAGCCCGATGGCGAAGCCCGCGCCCTGGCTGCCACCGCACTCGCGGCCGCCGGCAGCGGCGCCTCCGTTGCCGACAAGGAGCCCGCGGCGGGATCGTTCGACGCCATTCTCGTCAGCGGCTCCTGCGAGCTCGAACCGCGGAATCTCTTTTCGCTCCTGCGTCCCGAAGGTCGCTTGATCGTGGTGGAGGGGCAGGGGCGCGCCGCCCGCGTGAAACTCTACCAGAAATCGGCAGATGTTGTTGCCGGGCGTACCGTTTTCGACGCGGCAGCGCCGGAACTGGCGGAGTTCCGGCGTCCGCCGGCCTTCGTTTTTTGATTTTAAGGTGTCGCATTTTTACGGCACCTGTTCACGGAAACCAGTCCGGCGCGGCCATTGCATTGGCTCGAAGCGCCGGTAAGGGTATGAAATGACAACTTATGCCGAGGCTGGGGCGATGCCTGGGCGCGACTTTAGTGCGCACGAGAGGCGTCCAGTGGAACGACGAAGCGATAAGAAGAGTTTCGGATTCGGCGTCAGCGCCGTTCTGGCTTTGGTGCTTGCAGGCGGCTGGAGTGCCGCCGCGCAAGCCCAAACCATGGACGCGGCCTTGGCCCGCGCCTATGCGGGCAATCCGACCTTGAACTCCCAGCGCGCCTCGGTGCGCGCAACAGACGAGAACGTCCCGCAGGCGCGCGCCGGCTATCGGCCCCGAATCACGGCCTCCGCCGATATCGGCGCCAGCGTCCTCGATTCGTCGGTTCCCGCCGGGGCGGCCTCGTCCGCCTTCCATAACAACCTCACGACCCGGCTCAATCCACGCGGCGCCGGCGTGCAGATCACCCAGAACATCTTCGACTCGGGCAAGACCCGCAATTCGATCAGCCAGTCCGAATCGCAGGTCCTCGGGGCGCGCGAAACCCTGCGCAACACCGAGCAGAACGTGCTGCTCGATGCCGCGACCTCCTATATGAACGTGCTGCGCGACACGGCGATCCTCAATCTCAACCGCAACAACGTCGAGGTTCTGGAGGAGCAGCTGCGCCAGACGCGCGACCGATTTCAGGTCGGCGAAGTGACCCGCACCGACGTGGCGCAGGCGGAAGCCCGCCTGTCCTCGGCGCAGTCCCAGGCGATTCTCGCTGAATCGAACCTGAAGACCTCGGTGGCGCGCTACCGGCAGAATGTCGGCACCGAGCCGCGCTCGCTCGCCCCCGGCCGCCCGGTCGAGAACCTTCTGCCGAAATCGCTGCCCGTGGCGGTGAACCAGGCGCTCGCGGGCCATCCGGCGATCATCGCGGCGCTCCATGGCGTCGACGCGGCCGAGCTCCAGGTCAAGGTGACGCAGGCCGATCTCGGGCCGACCATCGGCCTGACCGGCTCGGTCCAGCAGCGTTACGACAACCAGTATTTCGGCGATAACCGCACCTCGGCCAGCATCGTCGGCTCCCTGACGATCCCGATCTACGAGGGCGGCCTGGTCTATTCCCGCACCCGCCAGGCCAAGGAGACGGCCGGGCAGCGTCGCATCGACGTCGACACGCAGCGCGACACGGTGCGCGCCGCGGTCATCTCCGCCTGGGGCGGGCTCGAAGCCGCCAAGGCGCAGATCATCGCGGCTCAGGCCCAGGTCGAGGCTTCCTCGACGGCGCTCGCCGGCGTGCGTGAGGAGGCCAAGGTCGGCCAGCGCACCACGCTCGATGTCCTCAACGCGCAGCAGGAACTGGTCAGCGCCCGGTCGAACCTGGTGTCGGCCCAGCGCGACCGTGTAGTCGCCTCCTATTCCGTGCTCTCGGCGGTCGGCAAGCTTTCGGCCCAGACCCTGAAGCTGAAGACGGCCAACTACGACTCGCGGCAGCATTACGACCAGGTCAAGGACCTCTGGTGGGGCACCCAGACCCCGGACGGGCGCTGAGCCCCGGCACAGTTCCGCGCAAGGCCGCCCCGGGCAGGGGCGGCACATTCGGGCAACAGCGCTGTTTTCTCCTGTGGGATAAGGCTTTGCCGCCTTGTCTGCCCGGAGTCTCATGGAATACTCCGCTTTGGAGCGGCGTTGATTCCATCGGCGCGCGCGCTGTCCAACGGTCCAGACTGTCATGAACGCGCAAGCCAAGCCCAATGAACCGTCGATGGAGGAGATTCTCGCCTCCATCCGCCGGATCATTTCCGACGACGAAGCCAAGCCCGCCGAAGCCGAGGTTGAGGCTCCGGCCCCCGAGCCGGTGCCGGCTTCGATCGACGACGACGTGCTGGATCTCGGCACGGAGGCCGCGTTCGTCGCGCCTCCCGCCGTCGAGCCGCCACCTGCGCCCACCGCCCCGGCTGAAGCCGAGGCTGATGTCGATTTTCGCGAGACCGAGGAGTCCGAGCCGCCGGCTCCGGTCGCGACCGTGGCCCCCGTCGAACCGACGCCGGCCCCTGTTGCCGCGCCCCAGCCGGAACCGGCGCCGCGGCCCGTCGACATGGCGAGCCTCCTGTCGGATCAGGCGAGTTCCGCCGTCACCAGCGCGTTCGGGCAGCTTGCCAACACCGTGCTCAGCAGTAATGCGCGGACGCTCGAGGATCTCGTCAAGGACATGCTCAAGCCCATGCTGAAGACCTGGCTCGACGACAACCTGCCGTTGATGGTCGAGCGTCTGGTCCGGGCCGAGATCGAGCGTGTCGCGCGCGGCGGGCGCAGTTAGTCAGCTTTATTCGGTGCTGCGAGCGCGTCTCGCGGCCGGACGTGATGCCCGCAAGCCGTCGAAGGCCCCTGCCTCGTCGAGGCGCTTGAGCGCGAAACCTGCCATCGCGAGCGCGGCCGTCGGTGCGCCGAGACGCGAAACCAGCATCGTCAGGCCGATCGCGAACGGGCGCGGGTAGCGGCCGGATGCGGCTTCCACGGTGATCCAGGCGCCCAGGGCGTGAACCAGTAATCTCATCTGCCTGTCCTCACAATCTGACCTTGCGGTTGCGCGGTGCCGCCGAGCGCGCGACAGCAATGCCCGGCGCGGCGGGCGGGCTCTTCCCGTGCTGATCTTGTGGGTGCAACCGTCCGGCGCGACGGAGGTTCCGTGCCATCGCGGCGATGCGGGGCGGGAACAACCGATCGTCTGAGGCGTAGGAGGGGCGCGAGCCGCGCAACCCGGCGCAGGCCCCGCTTCCTTCCTCAGGGGATCTCACCCATGGCCAAGTCCGGCAAAAATCCCGCAACCAAGACAGCGCCTGCCACCAGGGCAGTGGCGAAGACATCGGCTCCCGCGAAAATCGTCAAGTCGAGCAGAATCGAGCTGGCATCGAATACCAAGGCGAAGGTCGTGGGGCTGCTCAATGAGCGCCTTGCCGACGGCATCGATCTGGCGCTGGTGACCAAGCAGGCGCATTGGAATCTGAAGGGGCCGGGCTTCATCGGCGTCCATCTGATGCTCGACGGCTTCCGTGCCGATCTCGACGAGCATGTCGACACCGTGGCCGAGCGCATCGCCCAGCTCGGCGGCATTGCGCTCGGAACCGTGCAGACGACGGCCGATGCGACGTCGCTCAAGCCCTATCCGACGGATATCGTCCCGGTTCAGGACCATCTCAAAGCGCTGATCGAGCGTTACGCGGATGCCGGCAACAAGGTGCGCGAGGCGATCGATGCCTGCGACGAGGCCGGCGATGCCGATTCCGCCGACATCCTCACCGCCTATTCCCGCATGCTCGACAAGTCGCTCTGGTTCCTGCAGTCGAACCTCGCCTAAGGTCCATGCTGGCCTTGCAGGGTGCGGCGCATCATCGAAAACGTTGACGCGCGGCCCGTGCATGGGCTCTTAAGGGCCGAGACCTTTTGGCCCGTGATTTTTCCGGCCGGGGCAGGTTCCCCGGCCTTTCTGCGTTCGAGCGATGCGATGATGGACAAGACTTTCGAGCCGGCAGCCGTCGAGGCCCGGATCAGCAAGGCCTGGGACGAGGCCGGAGCCTTCAAGGCGGGCAGGGGAGCTCAGCCTGGCGCGGAGCCCTATTGCATCGTGATCCCGCCGCCGAACGTGACCGGCTCGCTGCATATGGGCCACGCGCTCAACAACACGCTGCAGGACGTGCTCTGCCGCTTCGAGCGCTTACGCGGCAAGGACGTGCTCTGGCAGCCCGGCACCGACCATGCCGGCATCGCGACCCAGATGGTCGTCGAGCGCAAGCTCGCTGCCGAGAACAAGACCGACCGCCGCACGATGGGCCGCGAGGCCTTCCTCGCCGAGGTCTGGAAGTGGAAGGAGGAGTCGGGCGGCACGATCGTCAACCAGCTCCGCCGCCTCGGCGCCTCCTGCGACTGGTCGCGCGAGCGCTTCACCATGGATGAGGGTCTGTCGGCCGCCGTCCTCAAGGTCTTCGTCAGCCTGCACAAGCAGGGGCTGATCTACCGCGCCAAGCGCCTCGTGAACTGGGACCCCAAGTTCCAGACCGCGATCTCCGACATCGAGGTCCTGCAGATCGAGAAGAACGGCTCGTTCAAATGGGAGCGCGGCGGCGAGGAGGCCTTCGACCCGGCCAAGCTCGACAAGGTGCTGAATCGCGACCCGAACGGCCACCTCTACTATTTCAACTACCCGCTCGAAGGTGCGACCTACGACGCGGACGACGCCTCGACCTTCATCACCGTCGCGACGACGCGCCCGGAGACGATGCTGGGCGACACCGGCATCGCCGTGCATCCGGACAACGAGACGATCGGCCATCTGATCGGCCGCAAGGCGGTGCTGCCGCTGGTCGGCCGCATCATCCCGATCGTGCCCGACGATTACGCCGACCCGGAGAAGGGCACCGGCGCGGTCAAGATCACACCGGCGCATGACTTCAACGATTTCGAGGTCGGCAAGCGCCACCAGCTCGACGTCGTCAACATCCTCGACGGCGAGGCGCGCATCCTGCTCGCCGGCAACGAGGATTTCCTGGCCGGCGCCAAGCCGGACGACGAGACGCTGGCGCTCGACGGGCTCGACCGCTTCGTCGCCCGCCGCCGCGTTGTCGCGATGATGGCCGAGCGCGGCTTCCTGGCGAAGGTCGAGCCGCACGGCCATACGGTTCCCCATGGCGACCGGTCGGATGTCGTGATCGAGCCCTGGCTCACCGACCAGTGGTATGTCGACGTCAAGCCGCTGGCGGAGCGCTCGATCAAGGCGGTCCAGGACGGCCGCACCAAATTCACGCCCGAGAACTGGACCAAGGTCTTCTACGACTGGCTGGAGAACATCGAGCCCTGGTGCGTCTCGCGCCAGCTCTGGTGGGGCCACCAGATCCCGGCCTGGTACGGGCCGGATGGCGAGGTCTTCGTCGCCGAGTCGGAGGCCGAGGCGCAGACGCTCGCCATGGCGCATTACGGCGACACCGTCGCGCTGACGCGCGACGAGGACGTGCTCGATACCTGGTTTTCCTCGGCGCTCTGGCCGTTCTCGACGCTGGGCTGGCCCGAGCAGACCGCCGAGCTGAAGCATTATTACCCGACGGCGACGCTCGTCACCGCCTTCGACATCATCTTCTTCTGGGTCGCCCGGATGATGATGATGGGCCTCAACGTCATGGACGAGGTGCCGTTCAAGGACGTCTATATCCACGCCATCGTTCGCGACGAGAAGGGCGCGAAGATGTCGAAGTCGAAGGGCAACGTCATCGATCCGCTGGTGCTCGTCGACCAGTACGGCGCCGATGCGCTGCGCTTCACCCTGGCCGCGATGGCGGCGCAGGGGCGCGACATCAAGCTCAGCACGCAGCGCGTCGAGGGCTATCGCAACTTCGCGACCAAGATCTGGAACGCGGCGCGCTTCGCCGAGATCAATGGCTGCGCGCGGGCGGACGGCTTCGACCCCGCCGCCGTCAAGCAGCCGCTCAACCGCTGGATCCTGAGCGAGGCGGCGCAGGCCGCCGAGGAGATCGCGGCGGGCATCCCGAGCTTCCGGTTCAACGAGGCGGCGGGCGCAGCCTATCGCTTCGTCTGGAACCAGTTCTGCGACTGGTATCTCGAGCTTGCCAAGCCGGTGCTGCAGGGCGAGGGCGTCGATGCCGCCGCACGTGCCGAGACGCAGGCGACGGTTGCCTATGTCATCGACCTGATCTGCCAGCTCCTGCATCCCTTCATGCCCTTCCTGACGGAAGAGCTCTGGGCCCAGAAGACCGGGGCCGGCGCGCCGCGCAAGCTCGCCGCCGGCGATGACGCGCTGGTCTGCCTCACGCGCTGGCCGGATCTCTCCGGTCTCAAGGACGCGGCGGCCGAAGCCGAGATCGGTTTCGTTGTCGACCTGATCTCGGACATCCGCTCGGTCCGCTCCGAGGTGAACGTGCCGGCCGGCACGCAGGCGCCGCTCGTCCTCGTCAACGCCTCGGCCGCGACGCGCGCGACCATCGAGAGCTGGCGGCCAATGATCGAGCGGCTCGCCCGCGTCTCCGACATCGCTTTCGAAACGGCGGCTCCGGCGCAGTCGGCCCAGATCATCGTGCGCGGCGAGGTCGCGGCGCTGCCGCTGGCCGGCCTGATCGATCTCGAAGCCGAGCGCTCCCGCCTGACCAAGGAACTGGCCAAGCTCGACCAGGACATCGCGGTGGTCGAGAAGAAGCTCGGCAACCCCGATTTCATGGCGCGCGCGCCCGACGAGATCGTCGAGGAGAATCGCGAGCGCAGGGCCGCGGCGGAAGCGCGCAAGACGAAGATCGCGGAGGCGCTGGCGCGGTTGGCCTGATCCGCCACCGCATTCCGGCCACCGCTGCGTCTTCAAATTGACGTTACCGTAAGAGAGGACTCGCCTTCTCCTTGGACATCGCTTAGATGCGCATGGCGCAACTCCGCCATGCGCGATATGGCGGCAATTCGGATCGGCTGATCAGGACCCATGCTGAAGCGGGCTTATGACTGGTGTGTTTCCTACGCCTCGCACCCGGCCGCTCCCTGGCTGCTCTTTGCGCTGACCTTCGTCGAGAGTTCGATCAGCCCGCTGCCGCCGCTGCCGCTGCTCCTGCCGATGTGCATCGCCAGGCCGGATCGTGCCTGGTTCTACGCCGGAATCTGCTCGCTCGGCGCCGTGCTCGGCGGCTATCTCGGCTACGCCATCGGCGCGCTGCTCTATGAATCGGTCGGGGCCTGGCTGATCGGGATCTACGGGCTGCAGGACAAGGCCGCGCATCTCATCGCCACCTCGCAGGATTACTGGTTCTGGGTGCTCGTCACCAAGGGCCTGACGCCGATCCCCTTCAAGATCGTCACGATCATGTCGGGCTTCCTGCATTTCGACCTGTGGAAGTTCACAGTCGGCATGGTCGTCTCCCGCGTCACCTTCTTCCTGATGATCGCGGTGGCCCTGCGCTTCTATGGCGACGACATCCGCATCTTCATCGAGAAGCACCTGCCGCTGGCGGCGTTGACGCTACTCGTGGTTGTGGTCGGCGGCTTCTTCGTCCTGCCGATGGTGCTCTGAGGCGCGTCGCTCCGCCGCCGCCTCGGCCTTTTCGTGTCATCGCTGCAACACTGTGGCGGGAACGCTTCCGGGGCGTCGCCAGCGTCCGCGCTCGCCGCGAAGCCGCCACAAAGAGCGCCCAGCACAAGGGCACGTTAAGTCTTTGAGATATAGACAAATTGAAACTTCGTGGCGCCGTGGATCGCAATATCCCGGCCGAAATCGGGGTTTCGAGGCCGGCGTTGCGATCGGCCTGATCGGCGTGGCATTTTCCGGCCGGGCTGGTCTGGGAGGACAGGGCGAGTGGCGATGGACGGGCGTGTGTATGACAAGTCGAGGCTGCCGAGCCGCCATGTGAGCGTCGGCCCGGCCAAGGCCCCGCACCGCTCCTATTATTACGCGATGGGCATGACCGCGAAGCAGATCGCGCAGCCCTTCGTCGGCGTCGCCTCCTGCTGGAACGAGGCCGCCCCCTGCAACATCTCGCTGATGCGCCAGGCCCAGGCGGTCAAGAAGGGCGTCGCTTCCGCCAGCGGCACGCCGCGCGAGTTCTGCACCATCACCGTCACCGACGGCATCGCCATGGGCCACCAGGGCATGAAGTCGTCGCTGGCCTCGCGCGAGGTCATCGCCGATTCGGTCGAGCTCACCATGCGCGGCCATTGCTATGATGCGCTGGTCGGCCTCGCCGGCTGCGACAAGTCGCTGCCCGGCATGATGATGGCGATGGTCCGCCTCAACGTCCCCTCGATCTTCATCTATGGCGGCTCGATCCTGCCCGGCACCTTCAAGGGCCGTCCCGTGACCGTCCAGGACGTCTTCGAGGCCGTCGGCAAGCATTCGGTGGGCGCGATGTCCGATGAGGACCTGAAAGAGCTCGAGGAGGCTGCATGCCCCTCGGCCGGCTCTTGCGGCGCCCAGTTCACCGCCAACACCATGGCGACGGTCGCCGAGGCGATCGGCCTGGCGCTGCCCTATAGCTGCGGCGCGCCGGCGCCCTACGATGTCCGCGACACCTTCTGCTACACCGCCGGCGAGATGGTGATGGAGCTGATCGCGCGGAACATCCGCCCGCGCGACATCGTCACCCGCAAGGCACTCGAGAATGCCGCGATGGTCGTCGCCGCCACCGGCGGCTCGACCAATGGCGCGCTGCACCTGCCGGCGATCGCCCATGAATGCGGCATCGATTTTGACCTGTTCGAGGTCGCCGAGATCTTCAAGAAGACGCCCTATATCGCCGATTTGAAGCCGGGCGGAAAATACGTCGCCAAGGACATGTTCGAGGTCGGCGGCATTCCGCTGGTGATGAAGAGCCTGCTCGATGCCGGCTATCTTCACGGCGACTGCCTGACCGTGACCGGCCGCACCATCGCCGAGAACATGGCCTCGGTGAAATGGAACGACCAGCAGGACGTCGTCTACCGCGCCGACAAGCCGATCACGGTGACCGGCGGCGTCGTCGGCCTGCGGGGCAATCTCGCGCCCGAGGGCGCCATCGTGAAGATCGCCGGCATGCCCGAGGACCAGCTCGTCTTCACCGGCCCGGCGCGCTGCTTCGACCGTGAGGAGGATGCCTTCGAGGCGGTCAGGAACCGGACCTATAATGTCGGCGACGTCCTCGTCATCCGCTACGAGGGTCCCAAGGGCGGTCCCGGCATGCGCGAGATGCTGTCAACCACCGCGGCCCTCTACGGCCAGGGCATGGGCGACAAGGTCGCGCTCATTACCGACGGCCGATTCTCGGGCGCGACCCGCGGTTTCTGCGTCGGCCATGTCGGGCCTGAAGCCGCCGTCGGCGGCCCGATCGGCCTGATCCGCGACGGCGACATCATCGAACTCGACGCCATCACAGGAAAGCTCGCAGTCCGCCTTTCTGATGCCGAACTTGAGGAGCGTCGTAAGGACTGGAAACCGCGGAAGACCGACTACAATTCCGGCGCGCTGTGGAAATACGCGCAGACGGTCGGCTCCGCCAAAGGCGGCGCCGTCACCCACCCAGGAGGGGCGGCCGAAACCCATTGCTATGCGGATATCTGACGTCACCATAGCTTGCATGTTGCTGATGCTCGGCGGCCCCCAGGCCGCCCGGGCACAGGACTATGCCAATGGGCAGCCCATGCTGCCGCCGAGGCCGATTCCCGGAATCGCTCTCCCGGAACCCGATTCCTCGCGCCCGACCTCGCCCGACACGGCCACGATCGCGCCGGCTCCGAACACGCCGATGGCGCATTCAGCGCTGCCGCTCGTCCCCTTCAACAGCGCGCGCGACGCGCTGCGCGCCTGGATGCGCGATTCCTCCGCCGGGGATCAGGTCGGTGCCGTCCGCGCACTCGAATACGCCGCCTCGCAGGGGCATCTCACCGCGCAGTACAAGCTCGGCCGGATGTATGCCGGCGGCGAAGGCGTCCCGACCAACGATCTCAAGGCCTTCGAATATTTCTCGAAGATCGCGGATGAAAATGCCGACGCCATTCCCGGCACGGCGGACGGCCGCATGGTCGGCAGCGCCTTCGTGGCGCTCGGCAGCTATTTCATCGACGGGATCAAGGGCAGCTATGTGAAGCCCAATCCCGACCGCGCCTTCGACATGTTCAACTACGCCGCTTCCTATTTCGGCGACCCGGACGGCCAGTACAATCTGGCGCGGCTCTATATGAAGGGGCAGGGCACCGCCCGCGATCCGCGTCAGGCGGCGCGCTGGATGAAGCTCGCTGCCGAGAAGGGCCATGCGCCAGCCCGCGCCGCCTTCGGCGAGATGCTGCTGCGTGGCGGCGAGGGCGTGCCGCGCCAGCCCGTGCTCGGCCTGATGTGGCTCGCGCTGGCCCGCGAGAGCGCCGATCCGGCGCGCGAGGCCTGGATCCTCGAGCGCAACGATGCCGCCTTCGCGTCGGCGTCGCCGGCAGACCGTACGGCCGCCCTTGCTTTGGTGGAGCGCCAGCAGGTCGCAACCGGCGCCAGCCCGAGCCGCGGCGCCGGCCGGCCTTAGTTCAACTCGATCATCACCGGCACATGGTCCGACGGCTTCTCCCAGCCGCGGACATGCTTGGCGATCTTCACCCCGGCGAGCCTGTCGGCCGCCTGCGGCGACAGCAGCAGATGGTCGATGCGGATGCCGTTGTTCCGCTGCCAGGCGCCGGCCTGATAATCCCAGAAGGTGTAGAGCCCGCCGGCCTCGGTGGTGCTGCGCAAGGCTTCGGTCAGGCCCAGATTGAGAAGCTCCCGGAAGGCGGCCCGTGTCGGGGGCAGGAACAGCGCATCGCTGACCCAGGCCGCGGGGTCGCGTGCGTCACGGGGCTCGGGGATGACATTGTAATCGCCGGCCAGCACCAGCGGCTCCTCGTGCTCCAGCAGCATTTCGGCATGCGCCGTGAGCCGCTTCATCCAGCCGAGCTTGTAGGGATATTTCTCGGTGTTCGGCGGGTTGCCGTTGGGCAGGTAGATCGAGGCCAGCCGCACCACGCCGTTGCCTAGCGGCAGCACGCCTTCGAGATAGCGCGCCTGCTCGTCGCCCTCGTCGCCGGGCAGGCCGCGGCGCACATCCTCGAGCTTGCTGCGGCTGAGGATCGCGACGCCATTGAAGGTCTTCTGACCATGCGTCTCGACCTGCCAGCCGGCCGCCTCGATCTCGGCCCGCGGGAAATCGGCATCGAGGCATTTGATCTCCTGCAGGCAGAGCGCGTCCGGCTCGGCCTCCTTCAGGAAATCGAGCAGATGGCCGAGCCGCTGGCGGACCGAGTTCACGTTCCAGGTGGCGATGCGCACGAGATGCTCCGGTATCAGGCAGGCCGCAGATAAGCGGAATCGCAATCGCGATGGCAAGCCGCTTTCCACCGCAAACAAAAACTCCCCGCATCGCTGCGGGGAGCCATTGATTCCCGGTCGGGCTGTCGGGCCCTGTCAGGGGCAGGCGCGGACGACACCGCCCGAGGCGATATAGGTTCCGGTCTCGGGATTGTAGGACCGGAAGCGGCGCGAGCAGTAGGCGACCGCGTCGGTATCCTCGACGCTGTAGCCATAGGCACGCGGAACGGGCGGAGCATAGACCACCGGCGGCGCGACATAGACCGGGGCCGGCTCGTAATAGACCGGCGGGGGCGGGGCCGCCAGCGCACCGGCCGCCAGAGCACCGCCAATGACACCGGCGGCGATGCCGGCGCCGATGGCCGGGCCGCGGCGGTAACCACCATAATAGCGGGGGCCGTAATAGCCATAGCGGCGCCATTGCACGGTCTGGAGCAGGCCGGCATCCGCCTTGGCCGAGGCGACCGCAGCAGAGGCCGGCGCCAGCGGCGCCGCGGTGGCGGGAGCAGCGAGAGCGGCGCAGCCGGCGAGGGCGGCGGCGACGGCAAACGTCCTGATCATGGCGAAACTCCTTTACTGTCCCGTGCGAGTGGAACTTCGCATGTCCCCCCGATTGGGCGTGATTGTAGCGATTTATCGAGCCGGCGGAAAGACTAGTCCGCAATCCCGGCGTAAATGCGCCGTCACAACATTGTGGCTGTTGAGGCTCGGAGCCTCATCCGGCGTCTTGCGTCGACGGGTTTTCCTCGCCATCTAGCGCTTCGCTTCACAGAAACCTCCTCATGCATTCGAAGGATCAGGACCCTACCATGGCCCAGACCGGCAGCTCGCCCTCCCGTTCCGCCCCGCCTGGCGCGATGAAGCCTCTGCCGGCGCTGATCTTCAGCTCCCGCTGGCTGCAGCTGCCGCTCTATATCGGCCTCATCGTGGCCCAGTGCGTCTACGTCTTCCTGTTCCTCAAGGAGCTCTGGCACCTCGTCACCCACGCCTTCGACTTCAGCGAGCAGCAGATCATGCTGGTCGTGCTGGGACTGATCGACGTGGTGATGATCTCGAACCTGCTGATCATGGTGATCGTCGGCGGCTACGAGACCTTCGTCTCGCGGCTGCGGCTGGAAGGCCATCCGGACCAGCCGGAATGGCTGAGCCACGTCAATGCCAGCATCCTCAAGATCAAGCTCGCCATGGCGATCATCGGCATCTCGTCGATCCACCTGCTCAGGACCTTCATCGAGGCCGGCAATATCGGCGGGCTCGGCCGGACGACGAACTACACCGAATCCGGCGTCCTGCTGCAGACGCTGATCCATGTCGTCTTCATCCTGTCCGCCGTCGGCATCGCCTGGGTCGACCGGATGACGGCCCATCCCAGCAAGGGGCACTGAGGCGGCACGCAAGACCGCAAAAGAAAACCGCCCGGCTGCTTCCAGCCGGGCGGTTCGCATGCGTCGGATGCTACTGTCCGCGCCCGCTGCGCGCGGCGAAGCGGATCGCTTCCTCGGCCGCCCGGAACAGGGCCTTGGCCTTGTTGATGCACTCCTCCTGCTCGGAGGCCGGGTTCGAATCGTAGACGATGCCGGCGCCGGCCTGGACATGCATCCTGCCGTCCTTCACCACGGCGGTCCGCAGCACGATGCAGGTGTCCATCTCGCCATTGGCGCCGAAATAGCCGATGCAGCCGGCATAGGCGCCGCGTGCATCGCGCTCCAGCTCGTCGATGATCTCCATCGCCCGCACCTTCGGCGCGCCCGAGACGGTGCCGGCCGGGAAGCCGGCGATCAGGGCGGCCAGCGAATCGTGCTTCGGGTCGATCTTGCCCTCGACGTTCGAGACGATGTGCATGACCTGGCTGTAGCGCTCGATGAAGAAGGAATCGGTGACCTTGACCGTTCCGATCTCCGCGACGCGCCCGACATCGTTGCGGCCGAGATCGAGCAGCATCAGGTGCTCGGCGCGCTCCTTCGGATCGGCCAGCAGCTCCGCGGCGAGGGCGTCGTCCTCGGCAGGCGTCGCGCCGCGCCGGCGCGTGCCGGCGATGGGGCGGATCGTGACCGTGTCGTCGCGCCGCCGGACCAGGATCTCGGGGCTCGAGCAGACGATCTGGAAGCCGCCGAAATCGAGGTAGCAGAGGAACGGCGCCGGGTTGACGCGGCGCAGCGCCCGGTAGAGCGCGAAAGGCGGCAGCGCGAAGGGGGCCTCGAAGCGCTGCGACAGCACGACCTGGAAGATGTCGCCGGCGCGGATGTACTCCTTCGCCTTCGCCACCATGTCGAGATACTCGGCTTCGCTGGTGTTCGAGGTCGTGACCGGCTCGGGCAGATTGGCGATGTCGATGTCGGCCTCGGCGGGCAGGGCGCCTTCAAGGACACGGACGACGCCGTCGAGCCGCTCCTGGGCGCTCTCATAGGCGTGCCGCGCCGCGATGCCGGGCTGGTGACGCACCGGCGTGACGATGTGGATCTCGTCGCGCACGGCGTCGAACACGACCATCAGCGTCGGCCGGCTCAGGATCGCGTCGGGAACGCCGGTGCCGGTCTCCTTCGGCTCGGGCAGGCGCTCCATCAACCGCACCATGTCGTAGCCGAGATAGCCGAAGACGCCGGCCGCCATCGGCGGCAGCCCCTCCGCCTCGGGGATCGCGCTTTCGGCCAGCAGCGAACGCAAGCTCTCGAAGGCCGGGCGCGGATCGTCGAGGAAGGCGTCGCCGAGCGCCGGCCGGCACATCGCGGCCTGCCCCTGATGGCAGCGCCAGATCAGGTCCGGCTCCAGCCCGATCATCGAGTACCGACCGCGAACGGCGCCGCCCTCCACCGATTCCAGCAGGAAGGCCGGCCCGGAGGTGGCGTGCCGCAGCTTCAGGAAGGCGGCGACCGGCGTCTCGCAATCGCCGACCAGGACTTGCCGCAGGAGCTGCGGTGCGCCCGTTTCGTAGATCTGCGCGAAGCGCTCGAATTCGTCGAGGTGCTGCATCGTCAATTCTGCACCCCGCCGGTGGCGTTGCGGAACGCCGCGTCGTTGATGCTCACGCCGAGCTTGGCCTGGCGCTCGGCGACATATTGCAGCAGGAGCCCCTCGCTCAGATTGGCGGAGAGCAGGCGGACGAAGTTGTCCGCCTCCTGCGTCGTGCGGACGTAAGGCGGCACCGTCGCCGAATCGACCTTGAACAGGATGCGGCCGCCATCGGCGCCGGCCGCCGAATTGGCCTTGCCGGCGACCGTGCCGAACACCTGGGTGACGACGTTGGCCGGCAGATCCGTGCGCTGTTCCTGTCGCCCGATGCCGGCGGCCGTCTCCATCGTCAATCCGCTCGACGCCGCGACCGTCGCGAAGGCCTCGCCCTTGTCGAGCCTCTGGACGAGCTCGCGCGCCTTGGCCGAGAGCTTGTTCGCTGTCTCGTCGGCGCGCCACTGCGTCGCGACCTCGCCCTTGACCTCGTCGAAGGAGCGGTCGCGGGACGGGTCGATCTTTGCGATGTCGAACCAGACATAGCCGGCGTTCTGGGGCAGGCGGATCGCCTCGTTGTCGACGCCGATATCGGAGGCGAAGATCGCGCGCAGCGTCGCATCGCCGCCGGGCAGGGCGGCTTCCTGGGCGCCGTCGGGCTTGGTCATGCCCTGGCTCATCGGGCCGACGACGCGCAGCTCGAGGTTGAACTGCTTGGCGATCTCAGCCAGCGGCTTCGCCGAGGCGCGCTCATCCTCGA
The DNA here is from genome assembly GCF_000745475.1 of Allobosea sp. UNC402CLCol. Classification (GTDB taxonomy): domain Bacteria; phylum Pseudomonadota; class Alphaproteobacteria; order Rhizobiales; family Beijerinckiaceae; genus Allobosea; species Allobosea spartocytisi. Next base: position 46,570 of record NZ_KN050692.1, on the reverse strand, counting down.
TCTTGTCATGCAGCTCGGTGATCCGGCTCGAGGCGCGGCCCGCCGCGATCTCCTTCTTCACCTCCTCGGCGACCTCCTCATAGGGGCGCACATGCTGGCTATCGACCTTGGTGACGCGCAGCAGCACGGTCCCGAAGGCGCTCTGCACGGGCGCGCTGACGGCGCCTTCCTCCAGCGCGAAGGCGGCCTCGCGCACGGCGGGGTCGAAGATCTGCTCGCGGGTGAAGGTGCCGAGCGTGAGGTCCTTGAAGGCGACGTTCCGCTCGGTCGCGATCTCGTCGAAGGTCTCGCCACCGTCGATCTTGGCTTTGGCGGCCTGTGCCTCCTCGGCATTGGGGAAGGGGATCTGCTCGACGGTGCGCGTCTCAGCCGTGGTGAAGCGCTGCGCCTTGGCCGCCTCGTAGCGTGCCTTCGCCTCGTCATCGGTGACCTTGGCCGGGTCGGCGACGGCCTCGGCGGTGATCGCGAGCACGGAGGCGGTTCGGTATTCCGGGGCGCGGAAAGCAATCTTGCGCTCGTTGTAGAAGGCCTTGAGCTGGTCCTCGGTCGGAGCGGCGATCTCGCCGGCGGCGCTCGCCGGCATGCGGGCGAAGGTAACGGTGCGCTTCTCGTTGCGCAGCCGGTTGCCGATCTCCTGCAGGGCGACCGGAACGGTGAAGCCGCCGCTGATCATCTCGGCGATCTGCTGGCGCAGGATGGTAGCGCGCTGGAGCGCGACATAGCTCTGCTCGCTATAGCCGTTCGAACGCAGCAATTCGTTGAAGCGCGCCGCCGAGAACTGGCCGGACGCGTCGCGGAAGACCGGGTCGTCGAAGATCAGGTTGCGGATCGTGTCGTCGGAGACGGCGAGATGCAGGTTCTTGGCCGTCTGGTCGAGCGTCGCCTCGCTGACCAGCCGCGAGAGCACCTGCCGGTCGAGGCCGAGCGCGCGCGCCGTCTCCGGCGAGATCTGGCGGCGCTGCTGGCGGATCAGGTTCTGGAGGTCGTTCTGATAGGCGGTGCGCATCTGCTCGATGCTGATCTCGGTCTTGCCGACCCGCGCGACCTCGTTGCGGCCATAGCCACGGAAGATGTCGCCCACGCCCCAGATCGCGAAGGCGAGGATCAGGACGCCGAACAGGACGCTGATGACGAGCTTGCCGAGCAAACCCTGACTCGCCTTGCGGATGCCCTGCATCATCATGGAAGCTGTCTTTCCCTGAACCCGTTCGTGGCGCGGAGACGGGCCCGCGCGCGTTTTTGTCGGCGCTGCTTATAGGAACCGGCGGCGAAAGCCGCAATCGCCGCGGCGGCTTCGTGTTTCCGGTTCACATGAGATTGCGGCGCCAGCCGGGCATTGATAGAGCCCGGACAGCACAATTTCCGGAGGAACGACGTGACGCGCAGCATCAGGCCGCTGGTAGCCGGCAACTGGAAGATGAACGGGCTGAAGGCCGATCTCGCCATCGCGACGGAGGTCGCCCGCGGCTATGACGCCTCACTCAAGGCCGCTGTCGATCTCGCGATCTGCCCGCCCTCGACACTGCTGTTCACCGCCACCGCCGCGCTGATCGGCTCGCGCATCGCGACCGGCGGGCAGGATTGCAGCGTTCAGCCCGCCGGCGCCTTCACCGGCGAGGTCTCGGCCGCGATGCTGGCCGATGCGGGGGCGAGCTTCTGCATCGTCGGCCATTCCGAGCGGCGCACGCTCCATGGCGAGGACAACGCCACCATCCGCGCCAAGGCCGAGGCTGCGCGCAAGGCATTGCTCGTGCCGATCATCTGCGTCGGCGAGACGCAGGGCGAGCGCGAGGCCGGCAAGGCGCTGGCCGTGGTGCGCCGGCAGCTCAAGGGCTCGGTGCCGGAAGGCCTCGACGCCGCGAGTCTGGTCGTCGCCTATGAGCCAGTCTGGGCGATCGGCACGGGCCTGACCCCGACGGCAGCCGATGTCGCCGAGATGCATGCCGCGATTCGCAGCGATCTGGCGCGGATCGTCGGCAAGAACGCCGCGGCCGGCGTCCGGCTGCTCTATGGCGGCTCGGTGAAGCCCTCGAACGCGGCCGAGCTGCTGAATGTCGCGAATGTCGACGGCGCGCTCGTCGGCGGCGCCAGCCTGAAGGCCGAGGAATTCCTGGCGATCGCGCGCGCTTGCGCCGGCTGAGGCGTCATCCGAGCCCCGGTCATGCAAGCCGGCGGACCTTCAGGGGTGGCGCAGCCGCAAACCCCGTGCTATGTGCGCCGCCGAATTCGCCTCGACCTTTCGAGGAGGAGCGGGTAGCCCTTGCGGCGGCCCGCGCCATCCCCATTTCGTGAGATCATGCAGAACGTTCTCATCGTCATTCATCTGATCATCGTCGTCGCGCTCGTCGGCGTCGTGCTGCTGCAGCGCTCCGAAGGCGGCGGGCTCGGCATGGGTTCCGGCGGCGGTGGCGTCGGCGGCTTCATGACCGGGCGCGGCCAGGCGAACGCGCTGACCCGGGCGACGGCGATTCTCGCCGGCCTGTTCTTCCTGACCTCGATCGTGCTCGCGATCATGGCCACTCAGGGCCGCGTGCAGCGTTCGATCATCGACGGCGCCCCGGCGACGACGGCTCCGGTCACTCCGGGCCAGCCCGCCGCGCCGAACGCCCCGAGCGCGCCCAATGCCGGCGGCGTGCTCGATCAGCTCCGTCAGCTCCAGAACCAGACGCAAGGCGGCGCGCAGCCGCCGACCCCGGCGCCGCCAGCGGCACCGCAGCAGTAACCAGGGCAGGGCCGGGAAACCGGCCCTTCTCTTTTGTGTGGAGACGGGCCGGGCGACCGGCCCTCTCTTTTGTGGACAAGCGCGCAGAGCAAGGCGGGACTGCACTGCATGCGCTTAGCGAATCGAACCCGTGGCGATAGAGGTGAACTCCCATGACGCGGTATGTTTTCATCACCGGCGGCGTGGTGTCCTCGCTTGGCAAAGGCCTGGCGGCGGCGGCTCTCGCAGCCCTTCTGCAGGCACGTGGCTACAAGGTCCGCCTGCGCAAGCTCGACCCCTATCTCAATGTCGATCCGGGCACGATGAGCCCGTATCAGCACGGCGAGGTCTTCGTCACCGATGACGGCGCCGAGACCGACCTCGACCTCGGCCATTACGAGCGCTTCACCGGCCGGCCCTGCAACAAGGGCGACAACATCACCACCGGCCGCATCTACATGGACATCCTGACCAAGGAGCGTCGCGGCGAATATCTCGGCGCCACGATCCAGGTCGTCCCGCACGTCACCAATGCCATCAAGGAGTTCATCCTTTCCGGCAATGAGGGCTACGACTTCACGCTGGTCGAGATCGGCGGCACGGTCGGCGACATCGAGAGCCTGCCCTTCCTCGAGGCGATCCGGCAGGTGAACCAGCAACTGCCGCGCGGGCAGTGCATCTTCATCCACCTGACGCTGCTGCCCTATATCCCGACCGCCGGTGAGTTGAAGACCAAGCCGACCCAGCACTCGGTCGCCGAATTGCGCTCCATCGGCATCCAGCCCGACATCCTGCTCTGCCGCACGGACCGCGAGATCCCGCGCGAGGAGCGCCGCAAGCTCGCGCTGTTCTGCAATGTCCGCGAAACCGCCGTGATCGAAGCCCGCGACGTCGCCTCGATCTACGACGTGCCGCTCTCCTACCATGCGGAAGGGCTCGACAACGAAGTGCTGGCCGCCTTCGGCCTCGACGCCTCGAGCGAGCCGGACGTCACGAACTGGAAGCACATCTCCGACCGGGTAAAGAACCCCGAGGGCGAGGTCACCATCGCCGTCGTCGGCAAATACACCGGCATGAAGGACGCCTATAAGTCCCTCATCGAGGCGCTGACCCATGGCGGCATCGCCAACAACGTCAAGGTCAATCTCGACTGGATCGAGTCCGAGGTCTTCGAGAAGGAGGACCCGGCGCCGTTCCTGGAGCATGTCCACGGCATCCTGGTGCCGGGCGGCTTCGGCCATCGCGGTGCCGAGGGCAAGATCAAGGCCGCGACCTTCGCCCGGCAGCGCAAGGTGCCTTATTTCGGCATCTGCTTCGGCATGCAGATGGCGGTGATCGAGGCGGCGCGTTCGCTCGCCGGGATCGAGGCGGCAAGCTCGACCGAGTTCGGCGAGACCAAGGAGCCTGTCGTCGGCCTGATGACGGAATGGCTGCGCGGCAACGAGCTGGAGCAGCGCGCGGCCGGCGGCGATCTCGGTGGCACCATGCGGCTTGGCGCCTACGCCTCCGTCCTCTCGCCGGACACCAAGATCGCGAAGATCTACGGCTCGACCGAGATCTCGGAACGCCACCGCCATCGCTACGAAGTCAACATGAACTACCGCCAGCGGCTGGAAGAGCAGGGCATGCGCTTCAGCGGCGTCTCGCCGGACGGGCTCTTGCCCGAGACGGTGGAATATCCGGACCATCCCTGGTTCATCGGCGTGCAGTACCACCCCGAGCTGAAGTCGCGCCCCTTCGAGCCGCATCCGCTCTTCGCGAGCTTCGTCGAAGCGGCCGTGGTGCAGAGCCGTCTGGTCTAATCGCTGTCGAGGGCAACCGCCGCCCAGGGATGGCGGTGCTCCTCGAAGACCGCCTTTCGCGGGGCGGGAAATGCCGGATCGGCGAAGGCGCCGACCGCCACAGCGATCATCTCCGGCCTGTGAGACGGCTCCCAGAAGACCGTGCTGCCGCAGGCCGGGCAGAAATGATGCAGGACGCGAAAGCCGCTATCGGCAAGGCGTCATAGTAAGCATGATCCCAGGACACGGCGACGGCCTCCCGCGCGAAGAAAGCCGCCACGCCATAGGCGCTGCCCGTTCGCCTCTGGCATTCACGACAATGGCACAGGGCGACGATGGCCGGCTCTCCCCGGCAGGTGATGCGCAACTGGCCGCAGCTGCAGCGGGCTTCCCGGATCTTCATGCGGCGCATCCTCGTTTTAGATGACGGCTGACGCAGCTTTTTCGGCTAGCTTCGCTGGTGCCCGACAATGCCTCACCTATGATGAGGCTGCGAGGCATCGGATGGACTGGGGGGCGGGGGCATGACGATCTCGATGGCGGGCTTGCCCGCGTTCCTTCTCTATTTCGTCGTCGGCACGGCGCTGATCGCAGCCTTCGCCGTGATCTATCTGCGCATGACGGCCCATGACGAGATCGCCCTGATCCGAGGTGGCAATCTCTCGGCCGCGATCGCACTGGGCGGCAACCTCATCGGCTTCACCGTGCCGCTCGAAAAGGCGATCTCGCAGGCCAGCAGCATCCCGGACTGCGTGCTCTGGGCCGTCGCGGCGATGCTGGTCCAGTTCGCGGCCTATGGCCTCGCGCGGATCGTCATCCCGGAGCTCTCGCGGAAGATCGCGGAAGACCGCCTGCCATCGGCCGCGATGCTGGCAGTGATCGCAGTGATTTCGGGTACGCTGGCCGCGGCCAGCATGACGATCTGAGGGCATGCCATGAAGCGCTCGACACAGATCGGGCTGGCCGCGGTCGGCGTCGTGCTCGTCGCCTCGTTCTGGCCACGCTCCAGCGAGGAAACCCAGGAAAGCCTCGTCTATAACAGCCTGAGCGATTGCCGCGCCGGCGGGCAGCTCAGCGCGCAACAATGCGAGACCGCCTTCTCCGAAGCGACCGCCACACGCCTCAAGGATGCGCCGAAGTTCAACAATCAGAACGAATGCGAGGCGCAGTACGGCGCCAATGGCTGTTCCAGCGCCAGCATCGGCGGCGCCCAGTATTTTGTCCCGGCGCTCGCGGGCTTCATGCTGGCGCGGGGCCTGGCCGGTTCGCAGGCGCAGCCCCTGCTGCCGCCGACGGCCGCTACCTGCCCACCGGGCTCCGCCCAGCCGGAATGCCAGCAGGCGCGCGCCGCCAGTTCCTCTTCCTCGTCATCCGGCGGCAGCGGCTCCTATGGCAGCAACAGTTCCTCGAGCAGCAGCCGCTCGCGCGCCTATTCGACGACGACCGGCGGCAGCGTCGCGGTGTCGCCGACGAGCACGCGCGGCGTGAGCACGACGACCCGCGTCTCGTCGCGGGGCGGCTTCGGCTCCATCGCCCGTTCCTTCTCCTCGCATTCCTCCTCCTGAGATGCGCCGCGTCACGCTTCCGCCCCGTCCCGACTGGGCCGCGCAGGTCGAGCGGCTGGGCTTCGCCTTCCACACCATCGACGACGAGACCTATTGGGACGAGAGCGCTGCGTTCGCCTTCACGCTGGAGGAGATCGAGCGCGATATCGAGGCGCCGACCGAGGCGATCGAGGAGCTCTGCTTCGCCTTCATCGAGAAGGCACTCGCCAGCGAGGAGATCCTGACCAGCCTCGCCATCCCAGCCGCGTATTGGGACTATATCCGGCGGAGCTGGCAGAGCGGCGAACGCAATCTCTATGGCCGGCTCGACCTCGCCTATGACGGGCATGGGCCGGCCAAGCTGCTGGAATACAACGCCGATACGCCAACCGCCCTGTTCGAATCGAGCGTCGTCCAGTGGGACTGGCTCGAGCAGGCGATGGCGCGTGGCGCGCTTCCCCCCGGCAGCGACCAGTTCAACTCCCTGCACGAGCGGCTGATCGCGGCCTTCGCCGGCCTGCGCACGCCGTCGCCCTATCGCCTGCATCTCACCTGCGTCGAGGGCAGTGCCGAGGACAAGGGCACGGTCGACTATCTGACGGACTGCGCCGTCCAGGCCGGCCTCGATGCGCGTTTCACTTATATCGAGGAGATCGGCCTGCTCACGGACGGGCGCTTCTGCGACGGCGCCAACCAGCCGATCGAGACCCTGTTCAAGCTCTATCCCTGGGAATGGCTGTTCCGCGAGCGCTATGGCGAGGCGCTGGCCGGCTCGCGCTGCCAGTTCATCGAGCCGCCCTGGAAGGCGCTGCTCTCCAACAAGGGCCTGCTCGCCTGCCTCTGGGAGATGGAGCCGGGCCATCCCAACCTGCTGCCGGCCTTCTTCGAGGGCGACCCGCGCTGCGCGACGCTGTCGGCCCGCCGCGTCCGCAAGCCGCTCTATTCGCGCGAGGGCGCCAATGTCACGCTGATGGAGCGCGGCCGCGTCCTCGACAGCGACGACGGCCCCTATGGCGCGGAGGGCTATGTCCTGCAGGATGCCGCGACCAATCTCTTCTCGGCCGATGGCAATTACGCGGTGCTGGGCTCCTGGCTCGTCGCCTCGCAGGCCTGCGGGCTTTGCGTCCGCGAGGATGCCTCGCCGATCACGAAGAACACCTCGCGCTTCCTGCCGCACTATATCGAGCCGTGACCGCGACGCGACATGACCGCGCCGTGAAGAATTGCTAGCCTTCCGGCCCGATAAGCCTGCCGAAAGAGTCTGCCATGCCTGCATCAGCCTCCACGCCTCGCGGCCTCGACCATCTCGTCATCGGCGTCCGCGATCTCGACGCGGCGGGAGCCTTCTACGAAAAGCTCGGTTTCAGGGTCGGTGCGCGCAATCGCCACCCCTGGGGCACCGAGAATCGGATCGTCCAGTTCCCCGGCTCCTTCCTCGAACTGGTGACGATCGCCGATGCGGGCGCGATCCCGCCAGCCGGTGAGCGGACCTTCTCGTTCGGCGCCTTCGTCCGCGACGCTCTGGCGGGGCAGGGCGAGGGGCTCTCGATGCTGGTGCTGGAAAGCACGGACGCCAAGGCCGACGCCGCCGCCTTCAAGGCCACCGGAATCGGCGACTACGAACCTTTCTTCTTCGAGCGGCAAGGCAAGCGGCCGGACGGTTCGACGGTCAGGGTCGCCTTCGAGCTCGCCTTCGCCGCCGATCCGAAGGCGCCGGAATGCGGCTTCTTCGTCTGCCGGCAGCTCGAGCCGCAGAATTTCTGGAATCCGGCGTTCCAGCAGCATCCGAACGGCGCCAAGGCATTGTCGTCCGCGGTGATGCTGGCCGAGGACCCGGCAGCGCACCGCGCCTTCCTCACCGCTTTCAGCGGCGGGGCCGAGGTGCTCGAAGGCAACGAGGATTACGTGCTGGCGCTGCCGCGCGGGCGCCTCGACGTGCTCGATCCCGAAACCGCGCAGGGCGCCTATCAGGTCGAGCCCGATACGACGCCGGCGCGCTTTCTCGGCTTCTGCGTCGCGGTGCCGGATCTGGATGCGGTGGCGGAGCGGCTGACGGCTGCGGAGATTCCGTTCATCCAGAACGAGGAGCGGCTCTTCGTGCAGGCGGAAGACGCCATGGGCTGCATGGTCGCCTTCGAGCCGGTCTGAACGGCTCAACGGAGAGCCACGACTTTCCGGCTGAAATCCCTCAGCCCTCATCCTGAGGAGCGAGCCGAAGGCTCGCGTCTCGAAGGATGCTCAAAATGTCGCCGGAACCTCCTGGAGCATCCTTCAAGACGCCGCTGACGCGGCTCCTCAGGATGAGGGTTGAAGGGGGGTGCCGTGCCGACCTCTCAGGCCGCGTTCTCGGCGCGCTCCGCCGGCAGTGATGCGAGCAGGCCGATCAGCGCGCGGTCATGCAGCACGACCATGCGCTCCTTGGGCTTCAGCCAGATCACGGCGTCATCGACCGTCTCCGCATCGACGAGCTTGGCCTGCGCCACCGCGCGCTCGGGGTCGATCTCGCCGCGCCGGCGCGGATGGCTGTCGGGCAGCATCAGCTCATGCGCATGCCGAAGCTCGGGATCGGCATGGATCGCTTTCAGCCCGTCGGCATCGTCGAAGCCGGCCTGGGCGAACTCGGTCTGCAATTCATTGGCGCGAAGGGCGACCGATGGCGGATCGCCTTCCTCCGGCGTCAGCAGGAGCCCGCGGCGCTTCAGCCAGAGCCCGATGCCGAGCTGGCCCGAGGCCCATGACAGCGGGATCGCCAGAACGAGACCGACGATCGTCGGCGACATCCAGGCAAAGAGCGCAGTCGCGATCATGAAGGCCGAGAGGCCCGTCACCACGCCGAGAACCGTGTGAGTGCGATGCCGGCGGATGATGTCGTTGAGCGGGATCGAGCCGTCGTCGCGACGCTGCGGATTCCAGCCGGTATCGCGCCCGAGCAGGATCTGGAAGACCGAACCCGACTGGATCAGCATCATGATCGGCGCGAAGAAGGCCGAGAACAGCACCTCGATCAGCGAGGACAGGATCAACCGGATGGCGCCGCCGCCGGCCCGGCGCAGCTTGTTGTTAAACAACGTCAGCAGGAGGCCGAACAGCTTCGGCGCCAGCAGGATCGCCATGGTCAGCGCGAACAGCCGCAAGGCGCGCTCGGGGTCGAACCGCGGCCAGACCGGGAAGAGCGTGAATTCCTGCGTGAAGTACTCGGGCCGCGCGTAGTTGACCTGCAGCACGATCAGAATACCGACGACGAGCTGCATCAGCCAGAAGGGCGAGGCGAGATAGCCCATGATGCCGGTGGCGAAATGCTGCCGCGTCGGCAGAACGAAGCCCTTCGCGCCGATGATGCGCGAATGCTGGAGATTGCCCTGGCACCAGCGCCGGTCGCGCACGGAGATGTCGATCAGCGAGGGCGGGCTTTCCTCATAGGAGCCCGTCAGGTCCGGCAGCATGTAGACCGACCAGCCGGCGCGACGGATCAGCGCCGCCTCCACGAAATCGTGGCTGAGCACATGACCGCCGAAGGGCGGCTTGCCCTTCAGGTCCGGCAGGCCGCAATGCTCGGCGAAGGCGCGCGTCCTGATGATGGCGTTGTGGCCCCAGTAATTGCCGTCGCGGCCCGACCACATGGCGAGCCCGGTGGCGATGACCGGGCCATAGACCCGCGCCGCGAACTGCTGGAGCCGCGCGAAGAAGGTGTTGCGGTTGATGATCAGCGGCAGCGACTGGATGATACCGGCGTCGGGATCGTTTTCCATCGCGGCGGCGAGGCGCACGATGCAGCTGCCGGTCATCAGGCTGTCGGCATCGAGCACGATCATCTGCTCGTAATGCCCGCCCCAGCGCGTCACGAAATCGGCGATGTTGCCGGCCTTGCGGTGATGGTTCTTAGGCCGGTGGCGGTAATAGACCCGCGAATTCGGACCGAGCCGCTCGCGCAAAGCCAGGAAGGCGCGCTCCTCGGAGACCCAGATATCGGGATTGGTCGTGTCGGAGACGATGAAATAGTCGAAATGCTCGCCGAGCCCGGTCGCCTCGACGGATTCACGGATCGCGGCGACCGCGGCGAAGGTCCGTGCCGAGGACTCGTTGTAGATCGGCATCACCACGACGGTGCGATGCTTCAGGCTTTCGGCCCGCTCGGCCCGTCCGACGCCGAACAGCACGCCGAAGAACCCGAGGAGCGCGCTGGTGAAGGCCAGCGCGATCCACGAGAAATTGATCGTGAACAGCAGGAGCAGGACGTACTGCAGCGAGGTCGTGCGGCTGACCGACACGACATGGTACATTTCCCAGGCGCCATAGGCCGTGAGCGCCAGCCCGCCGCCGAAGACGAAGAGGCGCTTCAGCCACGGCGTCTTCCAGTCGCGCGGAGCGGCCGGCTCGCGGCGGTCCGATGCCTTCCAGCTCCGGAAGGACTGCACGGGCATGACGAGGCGGCTCTCCGGCGGCGTCGCCGGCTCGCGCGAGACGAGTGCGCGCATGTCGGTGCCCGCGGCGCTGGGGCGGGGCGCGGTTACCACGTCCATCGGTCCAACCAGGTTTCAGAGACGGCCTGACCGCCTGCTTGCAGGACGAGCCGCAGCTCGCAGAGATTGTCGTTGCCGGGGTCGACCTCGAAGCCCACGCGCATCTGCTTGCGTTCGGGATAAGGCCAGAGGCGGATGTTCTGGATCGAGCCCGGAGCGGTCGAGACCGCGGCGCGGATCGCAGCTACGGTTGCGGCATCCCCCAGCTTGCCCCCGGTGAACTCGAGCAGGAAGCGGCGGCGGCGGCCTTGCGAGCCCTTGCCCTGTCTCATCCGGGTTACGACGGCGAGGTCCGGGCGATCCGGCGGTTGCCAGCACCAGGCCTGCCGATAGCTCATCGAGACTTCGCTGCCGGCGGCCAATGGCTGCTTCGGCCGCCAGTACATGATGATGTTTCTGTTCGCCTCGGAATCGCTGGGAATCTCGATGAGCTGGATCGAGCCCGCGCCCCAGTCGCCGAGCGGCTCCATCCAGACGCTGGGCCTCAGCTCGAAGCGCTGATCATCGTCCTGGAAGGCGGCCGCGTCGCGCTCGCGCTGCATCAGCCCGAAGCCCTTGGGATTCTGGTCGACGAAGGAGGAAACCTGGAGATTGGCCGGGTTGTTGAGCGGCCGGTAGATCCACTCGCCCGAGCCCGACTGCATCTGTACGCCCGAAACCTCGTAGATCGCCGGGCGGATGTCGTCGAAGGTTCGCCGGCTCTGCGGGCCGGAGAGGAAAATGCCGGTCGCGCAGCCGAAGCCGACATGGTCGAGCGCCTGACGCGCGAACAGCGTCATCTCGACATCCATGAAGGTGACGTCGCCGGGCCGCAGGGTCATCCGCACCGCGCCGCTGACGCTCTCCGAATCGAGCAGGCCGTGAATGACCAGCGCGGCGGTGGCGGGGTTCGGTCGTTCGATCCAGAAGGCGCGGAAGAAGGGGATTTCCTCGCCGCGCTGCTCGCCGGGCCGCAGGATCAGGGCGCGCGCCATCGCGCCGAAATTCTGCCCGCGGGCGAGGGCGCGGAAGAAGGTGGCGCCCTGGAAGCTCGCGACCTCGAAGGGGCGCTCCAGCCCCGCCGAGATTCGCATGCCGGAAAACTGCAGATCGGCATTGTCCGGGGGTGGGGCGACCCGCCCATAGTCGAACTTGCTCCGGTCGAAGGCGACCCGGCGCACCATGTCGTCCTCGACGGTGAAAAGGCTGACCGGGTTCGCGAAGACGTAGCCGCGATGCAGGGGCTCGACGGTGAAGCCGCGATTCTCGCTGGCCCAGATCGCGGCAGCGGGCTGCATCCGGATGCCGGAATACTGGTCGAAGGGCAGCGTGGCGTAGCCCTCGGGCAGATCCGTCGCCGTGAGCGGTATTAGCGGTTTTTGCGCCAGCATGCGCGCGGCATCGACGACCAGCGAAGGGTCGAAGCGCTGCCCGTCGGCGAGGCTGGGAATGTTGAAGGCTGCGGCGCCTGTCGGAGTTTGGGCGGACGCGGAAGCAGCCAGCGACGCCAGCGCTACGCCGCCAGCGGCGGCTTCCAGAAATTGCCTGCGATTCAATGACTTCGCCATGTGGTCCAAACTACGCGGACGACGCCCTCGTCCTCCGCGCTTCTAGAGCATTTCCAAGGCCGGTGAAAAGCGGTGGCGAGCGGAAAAATCTCGCCGGCCATGCTTTTGACGGATGCGGTTGCCGGTCGGTCGGCGGGCTATGTGCCGTTGGTCATGAGAATGGCCCCTTTTTATCGTGCGATGACTTTGGCAAATGCTGCCTGGATCGGCTATCCACGCGGCCTGCAATGCCATCATGCGATGAAACGACCGCGGATATCGCGGCTCGCACAGACAGGAAACGAGAAACATGACCGAAATGCAGCCCACCCGGTCCTGTCTCGCCATTGTTCTGGCAGCCGGCGAGGGAACGCGCATGAAATCGCAGCGCCCGAAGGTGCTGCACGAGGTCGGCGGGCGATCCCTGCTCGGGCACGCCCTCTCGGCGGTCGCCGAAGCCGGCGCCGCGGCGGCCGTGGTCGTGATCGGGCCGGACCGGTCGGAGGTCGGCCGCGAAGCAAAGCATTGGTTCCCGACGGCCGAGCTTGCGATCCAGCAGGAGCGGCGCGGCACCGCCCATGCCGTTCTGGCAGCACGCGAGAGCCTGCGCCGCGGCTATGACGACGTCATCGTCGCTTTCGGCGACACGCCCCTGGTGCTGCCCGAGACCTTCGCCGCGCTGCGCGCCGGCCTGGCCGCGGGCGCGGCCGTCGTCGTGCTCGGCTTCGAGGCGCAGGATCCGACCGGCTATGGCCGGCTCGTCGAGCGGAATGGCGAGCTCGTGGCCATCGTCGAGCACAAGGACGCGACGGAGCAGCAGCGCGCGATCACGCTCTGCAACGCCGGGCTGATGGCATTGTCAGGCGCCCGCGCGCTGGAGATTCTCGAAGCGATCGGCGACGACAACGCCCAAGGCGAGTTCTACCTGACCGATGCCGTCGCGGTCGCCCGTTCGCGCGGGCTTTCCGCCACCGTGTTGCGCGCGCCGGAGAGCGAGGTCCACGGCGTTAACGACCGCGCCCAACTGGCTGTCGCCGAAGCCGAATTCCAGCGGCGCAAGCGCCTTGCCGTGATGGCGGAGGGGGCGACGCTGATCGCGCCCGAAACCGTCTTCTTCAGCTTCGACACGCAAGTCGGCCGCGATGTCCTGATCGAGCCCAACTGCTTCTTCGGCCCCGGAGTCAGCATCGCTGACGGCGCCGTGATCCATGCCTTCTCGCATTTCGAAGGCGCCGAGATCGGGCCCGCCGCCATGGTCGGCCCCTTCGCCCGCCTGCGCCCTGGCACGAAGCTCGCGGAAAAGGCCAAGGCCGGCAATTTCGTGGAGATCAAGGCCGCCGAGATCGGCGTCGGGGCCAAGGTCAACCATCTGACCTATATCGGCGACGCTTCGGTCGGCGCGGCAGCGAATATCGGCGCCGGCACCATCACCTGCAACTATGACGGCTTCCTCAAGTCCCGGACGACGATCGGCGCCGGCGCCTTCATCGGCTCCAATTCCGCGCTCGTAGCGCCCGTCACGATCGGCGACGGCGCCTATGTCGGCTCCGGCTCGGTCATTACCAATGATGTGGCTCCGGATGCGCTCGCCATCGGCCGCGGCCAGCAAGTGGAGAAGGCTGGCTGGGCCAAGAGGTTCCGGGAAGCCTCGCTCGCCCGCAAAGCGGCCAAGAAAGCGGCGGAATAGGTCGCGAATCGCGTCAAAGCGGCAAGTCGCCGTTCACAGTTCGTCACGCATAGTGATTGGGTCCGCGCGCGTTTCGCGGCTATGCGCTTTGCCTATAGCAATGGCTGAAGGGGATCGCCCATGTGCGGCATCGTCGGGATTCTGGGCAAGGAAGCAGTGGCGACGCAGGTCGTCGAAGCGCTCAGGCGGCTGGAGTATCGCGGCTACGATTCAGCGGGCGTCGCGACGCTCGAGGGCGGCCAACTCACCCGCCGACGCGCCGAGGGCAAGCTCAAGAACCTCGAGATTCGCCTGTCGAACGAGCCGCTCGAAGGCTTGGTCGGCATCGGCCACACCCGCTGGGCGACCCACGGCAAGCCCAACGAGGTCAACGCCCACCCACACGCGACGTCGAAGCTCGCGGTGGTCCATAACGGCATCATCGAGAATTTCCGCGAATTGCGCGCCGATCTCCAGGCCGATGGCTATGTCTTCGAGACCGAGACCGACAGCGAGATCGTTGCGCATCTCGTCACCCGCGAGCTTGATCGCGGCAAGTCTCCGTCTGATGCGGTGGCTGCGAGCCTCCCGCTTCTGCATGGCGCTTTCGCGCTCGCCTTCCTGTTCCAGGGCGAGGAAGACCTGCTGATCGGCGCCCGCAAGGGCTCGCCGCTGGCGGTCGGCATAGGCGATGGCGAGATGTATCTCGGTTCGGATGCGCTGGCGCTCGCGCCCTTCACCAACCTCATCGCCTATCTGGAAGAGGGCGACTGGGTCGTGCTCCACCGCCGCGGCGCGACCTTCTACGACAAGAGCAACACGCAGGTGGAACGCCGCGCCCAGCGCGTCGCCGCCGGCGCCTTCCTAGTCGAGAAGGGCAATCACCGCCATTTCATGGCCAAGGAGATCTACGAGCAGCCGGAGGTCGTCGGCCACACGCTGACGCAGTATCTCGACATGGTTGCCGGCAAGGTGCGTCTGCCCTTCGGCGACAAGATCGACTGGAAGGGCCTCTCGCGCCTGACGATCAGCGCCTGCGGCACCTCCTATTATGCTGGCCTCATTGCGAAATACTGGTTCGAGAAGCTGGCACGCCTGCCGGTCGAGATCGATGTCGCCTCGGAATTCCGTTATCGCGAGGCGCCGCTGCCGGAGCACGGCCTGGCGCTGTTCATCTCGCAGTCCGGCGAAACCGCAGATACGCTCGCCGGGCTGCGCTACGCCCGCCAGAACGGGCAGGCCATTCTCTCGGTCGTCAACGTTCCGACCTCGACCATCGCGCGCGAAAGCGACGCGGTCGCCCAGACGCTCGCCGGCCCCGAGATCGGGGTCGCCTCGACCAAGGCGTTCGTCTGCCAACTCGCCGTCTTCGCCTCGCTCGCGCTCGCTGCAGCGCGGGCCCGGGGCACGCTCTCGGCCGAAGAGGAAGCTGTCCATGTGCAGCACCTGATCGCGCTGCCCGGCCTGATCGCCAAGGCGCTGGAACTGGAGCCCGAGATCGAAAAACTCGCCCGCGAGCTCTCCAAGGCCAAGGACGTGCTCTATCTCGGCCGCGGCACCAGCTTCCCTCTGGCACTCGAAGGCGCGCTAAAGCTGAAGGAAATCAGCTACATCCACGCCGAAGGTTATGCGGCGGGCGAGCTCAAGCACGGGCCGATCGCGCTGATCGACGAGGATATGCCGGTCATCGTCGTCGCGCCTCACGATGCGCTCTTCGAGAAGACAGCCTCCAACATGCAGGAGGTCGCGGCGCGCGGCGGGCGTATCATCCTGATCACCGATGCCAAGGGCGCCGCCGAATGCGGCATCGAGCCCGAGGCGACGATCGTGATGCCGGATATGGACCCCACCTTCGCGCCGATCGTCTACGCCCTGCCGATCCAGATGATCGCCTATCAGACGGCGGTTTTCATGGGCAAGGACGTCGACCAGCCGCGCAACCTGGCGAAATCCGTCACGGTGGAGTGAGCGTGCGGCCGGGGCGCTCAGCGCTCCGGCCGGCTCGCCACATAGGCGCCGGAGGCGATCAGACAAAGCGCCGTCGTCGCCAGCGCGATCGGCGGCGCCGAGGTCAGCGTCAGCAGCAGGAAGCTCGCCGCCATCGAGCCGCAGGCGAGGAGTTTCGCCCGCCGCGCGATAGCTCCCGTCTCGCGCCAGCGCAGCACATGCGGCCCGAGCTTCGGATGCCCGGTGAGCCAGGCCTCGAAGCGCGGCGATGAGCGCGAGAAGCACCAGGCCGCCAGGATCAGGAAGACGGTTCCGGGCATGACAGGCAAGACCAGCCCGATCGCGCCGAGCACCGTGAAGAGCCAGCCTGCGACGATCAGCACGGGCCGCGTCAGGCGGCGTGGCGGCTGATTGTCGTTCGGCACGGGCTCGATCCTTGCTTGCGGCCGGAAGGGCAGGTACTGGCGGATGCCGCCGTCTCGCCTATCATGTCATATCGCGGCACCGACCGGTGCCGGCAAGGCGACCGGAGAGCGCATCGTTGCCACAGCATTTTCAAGCGAAGTGGATGCCGGTTCGCGTGACGAAAATGCGAGAGGACAAAGAACGCGACCATGACCGCCGGCCCGCCTGATCCGCGCCTCGTCCTGCCGACCGAATTGACGCGCCCGACGCTGGGCACGCGCCTGCGCCGCTATTTCCTGACGGGGCTCGTCATCGCGGCGCCGCTCGCCATCACGGCTTCGGTGACCTGGTGGTTCATCAACTTCATCGACGGGCTGGTGAAGCCGCTCATTCCGAACTCCTACCTGCCCGATACCTATCTGCCGTATCCGATTCCCGGCTTCGGCCTCGTCATCGCGCTGGTCGGGCTGACGCTGCTCGGCTTCCTGACCGCCAATCTCGTCGGGCGCTCGCTGATCAGCGCCGGGGAATCGATCCTCGGCCGCATGCCGGTGGTTCGCGGCCTCTACAAGGGGGTCAAGCAGGTCTTCGAGACCATCTTCTCCCAGTCGGGCACCTCGTTCCGCAAGGTCGGCATGGTGCAGTTCCCGCAACCGGGCATGTGGTCGATCGTCTTCATCGCGCAGGAGGCGGCGCCCGAGATCGCCGACCGCCTGCCGGATGGCGACCAGCAGATCGGCGTCTTCCTGCCCTGCACGCCGAATCCGACGACAGGCTTCTTCTTCTACCTGCCCCGCCGCGAGATCGTGGAACTCTCGATCTCGATCGAGGACGGAGCCAAGCTCATCATGTCGGCCGGTCTGATCCAGCCGGGCGAGGCGGCGCCGAAGCTCGCGCCGCAGCCGGGCTCCATCGTCTGATCAGGGCTGAAGCGCCAGCCAGATCTCCAGCACGCCATTGCCGGTTGCCGGATCGAAACGCTGGTCCATGCGCTCGAGCGTCGGGCCGTCGGCGGGCTTGCGGCCGGATTTCGGCAGCCAGTCGCGCCAGATCGCCTCATAGGTCCGCTTGATCGCGGTGACATGGCCACGGTGCTCGAAGATCGCATAGATCTGGGCCGGGACGCGGGTGCGGGCGAATTCCGCCGGCAGATTGTCGAAATCCGAAACCGCGACGCCGGCGATATAGTCGAAATTGCCGTTGTCGTCGCAGTTCAGGCTGACGCCATAGGTCGTGTAGCCGAGCTGGCCCGGCACATGGCCGATATGCGGAGCGAAGCGCTGCCAGAGCGCAGGAATGCCTTCGACCTTGCCGACGGAGAACGAGCCGCCGAGCCCGGCGATCAGCATGGGCTTGCCTTGTTCGATCCGGGGTTTGGGCAACGTGATGGATGTTTCTGCCTGCATGGGAAGGGGCTCCGAAAGACGAAGGATGGAGAGATCGCGCCTCGCGCGCAGGGCCTCCGGCGTCATGCCGAACTGCTCGCGGAAGGCGCGGGTGAAGGCTTCGTGCGAGCCATAGCCCCAGCTCAGCGCGACCGAGAGGATATCGGGCGCGCCGTCAGCCAGTTGCCGCGCCGCTTCCGTCAATCGCCGCTCGCGCACATAGCGCATGACGGAGCGCCCGGTGGACGCCCCGAAGGCACGGCAGAGATGGAAGCGCGAGACGCCGCTGACCTCCGCGATCTCGTCGAGCGAAAGCTCGGAGGCGAAGCGGCTCTCGATGCACCAGATGGCTGTCTTGACCGGGTCCATGGTCCCTCCACGAAGCGGCCGAACACTGACGCGGGCGCAACCGGCCCGCTTGATCGGGATTGCTCCGGGCTCAGCCGGCCCTGAGCAAACGGATCGCGACGTCGCGCTCGAACAGATAGAGCAGCACCCGGATCGCCTGGCCGCGCGGCGTCTCCAGATGCGGGTCGCGTTCGATCAGGAGGCGTGCATCATCGCGCGCCGCCGCGAGCAGGTCACCATCCGTTTCCGGCCGGGCGATGCGCCAGTCGGGCGAGCCGGATTGCTTCGTGCCGAGCACCTCGCCTTCGCCGCGCAGGCGCAGATCCTCTTCCGCAATACGGAAACCATCCTCGGTCTCGCGCATGATGGTGAGCCTGGCCTCGGCGATCGGCCCGAGCGGTCCCTTGTAAAGCAGGAGGCAGGTCGAGGCCGCAGAGCCGCGCCCGATCCGCCCGCGCAATTGATGCAGCTGGGCGAGGCCGAAGCGCTCGGCATGCTCGATCACCATGACGCTGGCATTGGGCACGTCGACGCCGACCTCGATCACTGTGGTCGAAACGAGGATGCGGGTCTGCCCGGCGACGAAGGCGGCCATGGCGGCGTCCTTCTCGCGGCCGGGCATCTGGCCGTGCAGCAGTCCCACCTTGTCGCCGAAGATTTCGCGCAGCGCCTCATAGCGCTCCTGCGCGGCAGCGACGTCGAGCGTGTCGGATTCCTGCACCAGCGGGCAGACCCAGTAGACCTGCTGGCCGTTCTCGACGGCGCGGCCGATGGCGCCGACGACCTCGTCGTAACGCTCGGAGGAGATGGCGCGGGTGACGATCGGCTTTCGGCCCGCCGGCTTCTCCGACAGGATGGAGATGTCCATGTCGCCGAACCAGGTCAGGGAGAGCGTTCGCGGGATCGGCGTCGCGGTCATCACCAAGACGTCGACGGCCTCGCCCTTCGAGCCGAGCAGCAGGCGCTGGTGCACGCCGAAGCGGTGCTGCTCGTCGACCACAGCCAAGGCGAGATCATGGAAGGCGACGCCCTCCTGGAACAAGGCATGGGTGCCGACGGCAATGTCGATGCTGCCATCTGCCAGCCCTTCGAGCACCTGCCTGCGGCCGGCGCCCTTCTCGCGTCCGGTCAGCAAGGCGAGCTTCAGCCCGGCTTGCTCCGCCAGCGGCGCCAGCCTCTCGGCATGCTGGCGAGCGAGGATCTCGGTCGGTGCCATCAGCACCGATTGCCGGCCGGCTTCGGCGGCGGCAGCCATCGCCATCAATGCCACCACGGTCTTGCCGGAACCGACATCGCCTTGGAGCAACCGCAGCATCCGCTCGGGCTTCGCCATATCGCCATGGATATCCGCGATCGCCTTGCGCTGGCCCTCCGTCAATTCGAAGGGCAGGGCGGACTGGATGCGGAAGCGCAGGCCGCCATCCCCGGTGGTGGCGCGTCCGGCGATCTTCTTCTGCTGGCGGCGCACCAAAGCGAGCGCGATCTGGCTCGCCAGCAATTCGTCATAGCCAATGCGCCGACGCGCGACGGTATCGCCCTCGGCGGCCTTGCGGTCGGCAGGGTGATGCAGGGCTTCGATCGCTGCATGGAAGGAGGGAAAATCGCTTTTGGCCAGGAAGCCGGCATCCTGCCATTCCGGCATGTCGGGGCAGCGCTCGGCGGCCGCCTGGGCGATGCGCATCATGACGCGCGCGCCGATGCCCTCGGTCAGCGGATAGACCGGCTCGAAGGCAGGGAGCGTCGCGGCGAGCTTAGGATCGAGGATGCGCTCGGGATGCACCATCTGGCGCATGCCTTCCCAGAGTTCGAGCTTGCCCGAGATGATGCGGTAGGCGCCAACCGGAAGAGTCTGGGCGAGATGGCGTGAATCGGCGTGGAAGAAGACGAGCGTGACGTCGCCGGTCTCATCCTCGACGATGATGCGATAGGGCGCCTTCTTGCCGGCCGGGGCAGGGCGGTGCTCGCTGACGCGGGCCGCAAAGGTCGCGATATCGCCGATCGGGGCTTCGGCAATCGAAGGGCTCGGCCGGCGGTCGACCGCGCCGGTCGGCAGATGGAACAGGAGGTCGATGACGCGCGCAGGCCTCATCTCGTCGCCGAGGAAGCGGTCCAGAACCTTGCCGAGCTTCGGCCCGACGCCGGAGAGCGTCGTGGCGGAAGCGAAGAGCGGATCGAGGATCGAAGGGCGCAAGACGTCTCAGCGATATGTCAGGAGCGCGAAGATCGCGGCCGCTTGGCCGCTGACTTCGCCGGGTTGGGTCGTTATATAACGCGCTAAGGCAGGCTCTGCGACGGGGCCGGCCCGTTCGTCATTGCGCCATCCCCCAGGTTTTCGGACCTGATCTTTTCTTGCCGAGGTTCCTATGTCCGGCTCGACCCGTTCCAGCGCCGATCTCGACCCGCGCCGCCGCAAGATCCTGTTTCGCGCCTGGCACCGCGGCATGCGCGAGACGGACCTAATCATGGGCCGCTTCGCCGACGAGGCGATCACCGGCTTCAGCGAGGCGGAGCTCGACGAGTTCGAGCGGCTGATCGAGGTGCAGGATCGCGACCTGCTCGGCTGGATCACCGGCGAGATCGCCGTGCCGGAAAACTACGACACGGAACTGTACCGGCGGCTGAAGGCGTTTCACCACCACGACAAGCCGATTCATGTGTGAGCACCGATGAACTGTGCGCTGTCATCCCGGGCGTAGCGAAGCATAGACCCGGGATCCATTCCGGAACGCTGCCGATAGAGATTGAGGCATGGATCCCGGCTCGGCGCCGCTTCGCGGCTTGTCCGGGATGACCTGAGATTTTTGGACGAACGACGATCGAATGAGCATTCCTCCTCCCAGCCAGGTTGCCAAGCCGCAGCTCGACCGCCTGCTCGACGCACTGAACCGCGGCGACAAGCCGACGCTCGCCGGCGTGCCCGATGGATTCGACGCCGTCGTCCTCGCCGATCTCACCCGCGCCCGGACGAAGAAGGCCGAGGGGGCAGCGATGCTCGTCTTCATCGCCCGCGACGGCCAACGCCTGCAGGTGCTTGAGAATGCGCTGCAATTCGTCGCGCCCGATCTTGAGGTGATGAGTTTCCCGGCCTGGGACTGCCAGCCCTATGACCGTGTTTCCCCGGCGCCGGCCATCGTCGCGCACCGGATGACAACGCTGTCGCGCCTCGCCAAGACCAAATCCGGCGACCGGCCGCGCCTGCTGCTGACCACCGTCAACGCCGCGCTCCAGCGTGTGCCGGCCTTCGGCAAGGTGGCGTCCGAGAGCTTCTCGGCAGCGCCGGGCAACATGGTCGATATCGAGGAGCTGGCGCGCTGGCTCGACATCAACGGCTATCTGCGCACCTCGACCGTGCGCGAGACCGGCGAATTCGCCGTGCGCGGCGGCATCGTCGACCTGTTCCCGCCGGGCATGCCGGCGCCGATCCGGCTCGATTTCTTCGGCGATACGCTGGAATCGATCCGCACCTTCGATCCGGAGACGCAGCGCACCACCGGGCAATTGCGCGGGCTCGACCTCGTGCCGATGTCCGAAGCGCAGATGACGAGCGAGAGCATCCGTCGCTTTCGCCAGTCCTATATTTCCACATTCGGCACGCCCGGCCGTGACGACACGCTCTACGAAGCCGTCAGCGAAGGCCGCCGCCCGGCTGGTCTGGAGCACTGGCTGCCGCTGCTGGCGGAAAAGCTCGACACGCTCTTCACCTATCTGCCGGACGTGCCCTTGGTGCTCGACCATCAGGCCGAGGACGCGGTCGGCGAGCGCATCAGCCTGATCAAGGACTATTACGACGCCCGCAAGGCTGCGCTCGACCAGGGCGGGGCGGGCGGCATCCCCTACAAGCCGCTGCTCCCCGATGCGCTCTATCTCTCGCCGGCCGAATGGCGCGGCATCGTCGATGCCGCGGGCGTCGCGACGCTCACCCCGTTCCAGCTGCCCGACAGCGAGGGCAAGCTCATCCTCGATCTCGGCGGCAAGCAGGGCCGCAGCTTCGCGGCCGAGCGCGCCGGCGAGTCCGGCAGTGTCTTCGAGGCCGCCGTCGCCCATGTCCGCGCGCTGGAATCCGACGGCAAGCGCGTCATCCTCGCCGCCTGGTCGGAAGGGTCGCGCGAGCGCCTGGCCCATGTCCTCGAGGATCATGGGCTGAAAAGCGTCCAGATGACCGGCTCGCTGCGCGCGGCCTTCGATCTCAAGCCCGGCACGGTCGCGCTCGCGGTCTGGGGTTTCGAGAGCGGTTTCGAGGCCGGGCGCCTTGCCGTCATCGGCGAGCAGGACATTCTCGGCGACCGCCTCGTGCGTCCGCGCCGCAAGACCAAGCGACCGCAGGATTTCATCGCGGAGCTGTCGTCGCTCGTGCCGGGCGATCTCGTCGTCCATGTCGATCACGGCATCGGCCGCTTCATCGGCCTGCAATCGATCACGGCGGCCGGCGCGCCACATGACTGCCTGGAGATCCATTACGCCGGCGATTCGAAGCTATTTTTGCCGGTCGAAAACATCGAACTGCTTTCCCGCTACGGCTCCGAGGATACCGAAGTCCAGCTCGACCGGCTCGGTGGCGGCGGTTGGCAGGCGCGCAAGGCCAAGCTCAAGCAGCGCATCCGCGAGATGGCGGGCAAGCTCATCCAGATCGCGGCGGCGCGCGCGCTCAAGGACGCGCCGCGCCTCGTGCCACCGGATGGGCTCTACGACGAATTCGTCGCCCGCTTCCCCTTTGAGGAGACGGAAGACCAGCAGAACACCATCGATGCAGTGCTCGACGACCTCGCGGCCGGGCGCCCGATGGACCGGCTCGTCTGCGGCGATGTCGGCTTCGGCAAGACCGAGGTCGCACTGCGGGCCGCTTTCGCGACCGCGCTCAACGGCAAGCAGGTCGCGGTCGTGGTGCCGACGACGCTGCTGGCGCGTCAGCATTACCGCAACTTCGCGGATCGTTTTGCCGGCTTACCTGTCAATGTCGGGCAGGCCTCGCGCTTCGTCGGCTCGGCCGATCTCAAGGCAGTGAAGCAGGGCGCGAGGGACGGCACGATGGACATCGTCGTCGGAACCCATGCCCTGCTCGGCAAGGGCGTCGACTTCAAGGATCTCGGCCTCGTCATCGTCGACGAGGAGCAGCATTTCGGCGTCGCCCATAAGGAGAAGCTGAAGGAATTGCGCGCCGAGGTGCATATGCTGACGCTCTCGGCGACGCCGATCCCGCGCACGCTCCAGCTCGCCATGACCGGGGTGCGCGAGCTCTCGATCATCGCGACGCCGCCGGTCGACCGTCTCGCCGTGCGCACCTTCGTCACGCCCTTCGACCCGCTGATCGTGCGGGAGGCCTTGCTGCGCGAGCGCTACCGGGGAGGGCGCTCCTTCTATGTCGTGCCGCGCATCGAGGACATCGCCGAGGTCAAGGATTTCCTCGACAAGCAGGTGCCGGAGGCCAAGGTCGGCATCGCCCATGGCCAGATGGCGGCGGGCACGTTGGAGGACGTGATGACGGCCTTCTATGACGGCCAGTACGACATCCTGCTCTCGACCACGATCGTCGAGTCGGGCCTCGATATCCCGACCGCGAATACGCTGATCGTGCATCGCGCCGACATGTTCGGCCTCGCCCAGCTCTACCAGCTCAGGGGCCGCGTCGGCCGCTCGAAGACACGGGCCTATGCGCTCTTCACCGTGCCGGCCAACCGCAAGCTCACCGAGCAGGCCGACAAGCGGCTTAAAGTTCTGCAGTCGCTCGATACGCTCGGCGCCGGCTTCCAGCTCGCCAGCCACGACCTCGACATTCGAGGCGCCGGCAATCTCCTCGGCGACGAGCAGTCCGGCCATATCAAGGAAGTCGGCTACGAGCTTTACCAGCAGATGCTGGAGGAGGCCGTGGCGGCGCTCAAGGCCGGCATCGAGTTCGAGACCGAGACGCAATGGTCGCCGGCGATCCAGGTCGGTGCGCCCGTGATGATCCCCGAGCACTATGTCGCCGACCTGACGCTGCGGCTGACGCTCTACAAGCGCCTCTCGACCATGGACGACGATGCCGAATTGCAGTCCTTCGGCGCCGAATTGGTCGATCGCTTCGGCCCGCTGCCGGAGGAGGTCAACCAGTTGCTGGAGATCGTCGCGATCAAGGCGCTCTGCAAGCGCGCCAATGTCGAGAAGGTCGAGGCCGGGCCGAAGGGCATCATCGTCGCCTTCCGCAACAACGAGTTCGCCAACCCGGAAGGCCTCGTCTCCTATGTCGCCAAGATCGGCACGCTGGCGAAGGTGCGCCCCGACATGCGTGTCGTCTTCATCGACGATTTCGACAGCGTCGAGCAGCGGCTGAAGGCGACGCGCCGCCTGCTCACCGATCTCGCCCGCATCGCCGAACGCAAGAAGGCAGCCTGAGATCGGGGCCGGACCGCAAACTGTTCCGGCAGCCTGCGGTTGACCCAGAGCGGTGCATCGGTCGATAGTGCCGCCAGTCATGTTCCGTGAGCATCGGCCCGAAAAGTCGGAAAACGCCGATGCAAAACAAAAACCACAGCAAGATGGGGCGATCATGCTGTCGATTTCGAACCGGACTGCCCTGTGCCTGACAGGGATCGCGCTATCGGGCTGCATGCAGTCCATGCCGACGGCGGAAAGCTTGACCAAGCCGACGGTCGAAGCCTTTGCGCGGCTGAGTTCCTGGACGCCGTGGAAGCCGACGCCTGAGCAGGCGCCGCCTCTGGTGATCGCCGACACGCCTCCCGCCCGGCAGGAGGTTGTAGCCGTGCCGCTCTCCGAGCCCGCCATCCAGCTGAAGGAACTGCGCCGGCCGGTCGAACGGCGCCGGCCTCAGCAGACCGCAAGGCTGTCGACGGCCCGGACTGTGCCGGTTTCGGCGGGGCCGGCCCGCGCGACAGTTCCGCAGGAGAGCGCGCCGCTGCTCCCTGCCAAGGTGTCCTGCCAGACGACGAACCAGCCGGGCGAGCGCGTCAGGATGGAATGCAAGGCCGTCGAGTGAGGCGGTCGCGCCGCCGCCTCGATGCGTTCCTGCCTGTTCAGAAGTAGCGCACGTCCTCGGCCGCGACGCTGAGCGGGTCTTTGCCGCGCTTCGTCAGCCATGAGTAAACCGGCGGCACCCGGTCCGCGATCGATTCGACGTGGATGTCGATCAGGCACGGCCCGTCGGTGTAGGCGAAGGCTTTGGCCAGCGCCGCGTCGAGTTCCTCTGAGTTCGTCGCGGTCCAGGCTTTCACATCGAAGGCCTCGGCAATGGCCTGCCCGCGCGGCGGCGTAAAATCGACGCCGAAGCACTGGTTATGGCCTTTCAGCCGATGCAGACCTTTGATCCATCCGAAAGTGCCGTTGTTGAACAGCAAGAGAATGGCTGGAACCTGCAACCGGACCAGCGTCTCCAATTCGCCGACCGACATCCCGAATGATCCATCGCCGAACATGCCGATGGGCCGGCGTTCCTTGTCCGCGAACCAGGCGCCAACAGTCGCCGGCAGCGCCGAACCGAGGCCGCCGAAGGCGCGCGGGATGGCGAAGCGCGTTCTGCGATCCTTGAGCTTGAGGAAACGCGTCATGTGAGGCGTCGGCGTGCCCGCGTCCGAGTAGATGTGAGCCGGCTTGCCGTAGAGCTCCAGAGCCTCGTTGAAGCAGCGCACGGCCCGTTCCGGCCGCAGAGGCGTCGCCTCCGAGCTCAACAAGGCTTCGGCATTCGCCCAGAAATTCGCGCGCAGCTCGTTGAGCTGATCCACCCAACCCTGCGTCCGGCCGGCATCGTTCTCGGCGGGAGCCATCTCGATCAGGCGTCGCAGGACGAGGCTGGCGTCGCCCTGGACCGACACCACGTTCTGATAATTGTTCGCCATGACCTCCGGATCGATATCGATCTGGGCGACGCGCTTGTTCAGCGTGATCTTCGGGAAGGTCCAGCCGATGGTGACGACCGAACCCATCCGCGAGCCCACGAAGAGCACGAAGTCGGCATGTTCCAGCGCCCAATTGGCATGCGGATGGAAGCCGTTGTCGCCGATGACGCCGACCGCGAGGCGATGATCGTCGGGCATGGTGCCCTGTCCGGTCATCGTCGTGCAGACGGGGATGTTCAGGCGCTCGGCCAGCTCGGTGACGTCCGGGCCGGCGCAGGAGCGGTTGACGCCACCGCCCGAGACGATCAGCGGGCGCTTGCTGCCGGTCAGCAGCGATATCAGCGTGTCGAGCTTTTCCGGGGCAGGGAGCGTCGGATAGGCCGGAAACTCCATGCACTCCGTCTCGACATGCATGGAGATGCGGGCCGGATCGACCTCCGCCATCAGCATATCCTCCGGAATCTGCAGGTGAACGGCGCCGGGCTTGCCGGAGGTCGCGACGCGAAAGGCGCGGCGGATGATCTCCGGCAGCTTTTCCGCCGACTTGACCTGCACGGACATCTTGGTGATCGGCTCGAAAAGACGTGCGCAATCGAGCTCGGTCAGGACGCCGCGGCCCTCGCCCGGCAGGGGGATGTCGATCGTCAGGAGAATGACGGGAACCGAGGAGGCGTTGGATTCCGCGACCGGCGGCAGCGAATACATGGCACCGGCGCCCGACGGGCACTCGAAAACGCCCGGCTTCCTGGTGAAGCGGCCATAGGCGTCGGCCATGTAGCCCGCCGAACGCTCGTCGCGCGCCATGACATGGCGAATGCGGCCCTCGTTCTGTTGCAGCGCTTCATAAAGCGGCACGTTCGTGTCGCCCGGCACGCCGAAGATCACCTCGACGCCATAGCCGATCAGCATCTCGACCAGGATATCCGCGCCACGCATGTCCGAGTTCTCCTTTAATGTCCTGCAATGTCTTGGTTATCGATGGGGCTGTTGAGCTTGGAAGCGGGCGGCTTGGCCCGAGCTGACGCAGCCAACCATGCCGGCCCTCATGGCTCGATCCGCCCAAACTTGAAGCGCCGGGGCGAGTACGGGCCGATGTCGAAAGCGCCTGGCAGCCCCGCCAGATGCTCGGCCACGATGCGGCCCGTCACCGGGCCTGAGGCGAAGCCGACATGACCATGTCCGAAGGCGTAGAAGACATTCGGGGATCGCGTGGATCTTCCGATGACCGGGAGGCCGTCCGGCGTCGACGGGCGATGCCCCATCCATTTGTCGACGCTCAGTTCCTGCATCCGGGCCAGCGCGGGGTAGGTCCGGCGGGCATGGCCGATCAGGATATCGACGCGGCTCCAGTTCGGGGGCGTATCGATCGAGGCCAGCTCGACCTGGCCGGACAGGCGCAGGCCCGCCAGCGTCGGCGTGTTCGCCATCTTGCCGTCGCTCGGCATGACCGGGTGGCGCGGTCCTCCCGCCTTCAGGGGAATGACGCCGTGATAGCCCCGCTCGCTTTCAAGCGGGATCTCGTCGCCGGCACCGCTGGCCAGTCTCTTCGACCATGCCCCTGCGGCCACGACGGCCTGATCGCATGCGATCAGGCCGATATCGGTTCGGACGCCGACGAGCCGTTCGCCGGCGAACACGAATCCGCCCGCCTTGGCCCGGATCACCTTTGCTCCCCGGGCGGCCGCCATCTCGACGATCTTCGAGACGTAGCGGCCTGGATCGACGCAATGGGCGCCGTCCTCGGCGAGGATCCCGAACCCGTAATGCCGATCGAGATCCGGCTCCCTTTCGGCCAGAGCCGTGGCGTCGAGTTCCCGCCACCGAAGCCCGGTCATCCGCCGCAAATGCCAGGACAGCGCCTCCGCCTCGAAGGCACGCCTGTCCGGATAGGCGTAGAGCAGCCCTTCGCGGTGGATCAGCTCCGGCGTGCCGAGTTCATCGCTCAAGGCTTGGTGGCGCTGCGGGCTGTCATGGAGCAGTTGGCTCAG
Organism: Allobosea sp. UNC402CLCol; assembly: GCF_000745475.1. Taxonomy (GTDB): domain Bacteria; phylum Pseudomonadota; class Alphaproteobacteria; order Rhizobiales; family Beijerinckiaceae; genus Allobosea; species Allobosea spartocytisi. The sequence continues at coordinate 18,933 of NZ_KN050692.1, read as the reverse complement.
TGCCCGGGCGGTTGCCTCGACGCGCGGGACGGAGGAGCCCGCCCACAAGAAGCGCAGCAGCCACGGCAGCAGCCGCGGGACATGCCGCCAGCGAATGACGAGGGGGCTGTCGGGATTCAGCAGATAGCCGGGGATCTTTTTCCAGAGGCCGGGCATCGACATCGGGACGACGGATGCCGGGCTGATCCAGCAGCCATGGCCATAGCTCGCGGACTGCCTGCCCGCCGGCTCACCGATATCGATCAGCGTCACCGTATGGCCCGCGCGCACGAGTTCGAGCGCGCTGCAGGCGCCGACGATGCCGCTGCCGATGACCAATGTGTGCGTTCTGGCGGCGTTGGGCATAACCATATCCCCTGGAATTTGGGCAATAGTTCTCGTCTCCGTCACGGCGGGGCCGTGAGCGGCTCAGGAAAAGCGGTGGTGCTATCAGTCGGGCGTCAGCGCTCTGCGAGGATGCGCGCGTTCGATCTCAGCGAGCGCTCGGACACGCGAATTCCCAGACCTGGTCCATCGGGCACGACGACCTCGCCGTTGCGGTTCTCGATCTTCTCCTCGAGCACGTCTTCGGTGAGGACGTGATGCGGCATGTAGAATTCGCAGCCCAGCGAGATGCCCGGCGTCGCCGCGATGAACTGCGTCCCGGCCGCGAGGGCGATGCCGCCCTCGTAAAGCGTTCCGCCATAGCCGGGGATGCTGGCGAGATCCGCCAGCGCCATCAGCGCCTGCGCGTTGAGCATGCCGCCGGTCTTCATCAGTTTCACCGAGATGGCGTCGGCGGCTTGAAGCCTGATGATCTCCTGCAGATCCCGGGCATCGAAGCAGCTCTCATCGGCGAGGATCGGGGTATCCAGGTCCGCGGTGAAAGAGGCCATGGCCGCCAGGCAATCGCGCGGCACGGGCTGCTCGATGAAGGTCGGCTTGAACTGGTCGACGTCGCGCAGCTTCTTGATGGCGCCGAATGGCTGGAGCGCCTGATTATAGTCGATGCGCAGATCGATCCGGTTGCCGAATGCGTTCCGCATCGCCTCGAGATGGGCGACGTCCTCGGCATGGCTCTTCACCCCGGTCTTCACCTTGAAGATCCGGTTGCCCTTCGGAACCATCTCCTCCATGCGCCGCATATCCGCGTCGAAATCCGGATCGGCGATGGAGAAGGAGAGGGGGATGGTGTCGCGAACCCGGCCGCCGAGCAGATCGGCGACCGAGAGCCCCGACGACTGCCCGAGAATGTCGAACATCGCGGTCTCGATCGCGAGCTTGGCTTCGCCATGTCCGACGAGCGCCTTCTTCATCTGCAATGTCAGAGCGCGGATGCGATCGACCCGGGCGCCGATGACGAGCGGGCGCAGATAGATGTCGAGGGCCGCGACGGCGGCCTCGGCCGTGCCGGTGAAGACCTCCCACGGCGCAGCCTCGCCCCAGCCGACGATGCCCGACGAGGAAGTCAGCTCGACGAGGACGCGCTTCACCGTGCCCTTGACGTCGCCGACGCCCTGTTGCCTCGCCATCTTGATCGGGCTTTCGATCAGGAAGACGCGCAGATTGCTGACTGTTTCCATCGTATCGAACTCTTGTGCAGGCGTTTACCGGGGCGACGCGCCCTTGTGGAAATGGCTCAGGAACGTCTTCGTCGCGTCCATCCTCGGCGTGTCGATCACCTCGCGCGCCGGGCCCTCTTCCACGACGTAGCCGTCGCGCATGAAGACCACGCGGTCCGCGACATCGCGCGCGAAGGTGATCTCGTGCGTGACGATCACCATCGTCATGCCGTCGGCGGCGAGCTTCTGCATCGCTTGCAGGACTTCGCCGACGAGCTCGGGGTCCAGCGCCGAGGTCACCTCGTCGAACAGCATGACCTCCGGCTCCATGGCCAGGGCGCGAGCGATCGCGACGCGCTGCTTCTGGCCGCCCGACAGCGTGTCGGGCATCTGCGAGGCGCGGTCCGCGAGCCCGACCTTTTCGAGCTGCGCCATCGCCTGGTCGGTCGCCGTCTTCCGGTCCAGCCCCTTCACATGGATGGGGGCCTCGATGACGTTGCCAAGCACCGACATGTGCGGGAACAGGTTGAAGCTCTGGAACACCATGCCGGTGCGGGTGCGGAACGCGGCCAGCGATCTGGTCTTGGGCTGCTGGACCGATTTCCCGAACTGGAAGCTGGCTTCCCCGACGCGGATGGTTCCGTCATCAGGGGTCACCAGCAAGTTGATGCATCTCAGCAGCGTCGACTTGCCCGATCCCGACGGCCCCAGCAAAGCGACGACGCCGCCTTGCTCGACCTGCAGGTTGATGTCCTTCAAGACCTCCAGCTGGCCGAAGCATTTCCGCAACCGGGAGATCTCGATCATCGGCGTTTTCGCTGTCATCGGGCCTCTCCCAGGCGGCGCTCGCGGCGGCGGACATACAGCGTCAGGGGGAAGAGGATCATGAAATAGGCGACCGCCACGGCCGAGTAGGTTTCCAGCGGGCGGAAGCTGTCATGGGCCGCGATCTGGCCCTGATAGACCAGGTCGGGAACGGCGAGAACGGACACCAGGGAGGTGTTCTTGAACTGCAGGATCGACTGGTTCATCAGCGCCGGGAGCATCCGGCGCAGAGCCTGGGGCAGGATGATGCGGCGCATGGCCAGCGCAGGCGTCATCCCCAACGCCGAAGCGGCCTCGGACTGCCCCGGGTCGATCGAGACGATGCCGCCACGGATGATCTCGGCGTAGAACGAGCCGCCATAGCAGGAGAGGGCGAGAAGCGAGGCGGTGATCGGGGTCATTTCGATGCCCGCGATCATCGGCAGCGCATAATAGCACCAGATCAGCTGCACCAGGACCGGCGTGCAACGAAAGACCTCGATGAAGCCGAGCGCGAACCCGCGCAGAATCCTGAAGCGGGACAGCAGGCAGATCGCCGCGGTCATGCCGATGGCCAGGCCGCCGACGACCGTCGCGGCCGTGAAAGCCACAGTCACGCCCAGACCCTGCAGGAGCAACCAGCGGTAGCCCCACAGGATGGAGAAATCCCATTCATACATGGTGGTGAAGTCCCGTGATCGAAATCGAGCATGGAGGGGCTTAAAGCCCCGCCATATTAGACCATCAGATTTCGAATCCGGGGGGGAAGTCGCTTTCCTTGACGCCGACGAGTTCCATGTTCTTCACGACGGCGTTCTTGATGAAGCCGCTGTCGCGTTCCTTGCTGATCCAGCCATCCACGAATTCGCGCCAGGACTGATCCGCCTCGCGCCGGAAGCCCGCATTCGAGGTGGTGAAATCGGCCGGAGTCGGCATGACGATCTCGCCGAGCGCGGCGTTCTTGGCGCGCAGCGAGAGCGAGAGGATCAGAACCAGACACTGCGCATCGACGCGCCCGGCCTGCAAGGCAGCGGTCGCGTCGCTGGCCGTCTTCAATCGGGAGATCTGGGCATTGGGCGCGAGGCGGGTGACGGCGGCGTCATGCGACGAACCGGCATCGACCGCGATCCGCATCTCCGGCTTGTTGAAGTCGCTCCAGCTCTTCGCTCCCAGGCCCTTCTTGGTGACCATCGTGAAGGCGTTCTTGAAGACGGGACCGGAAAAATCGATGACCTTCTGCCGTTCCGGCGTGGGGTTGAGGCCGAAGAAGACGTCGATCTTGTCGGCCTGGAGATCCAGCACCGAGTTGCCCCAGGTCGTTTCCAGGATCGACATCTTCACGCCGAGATCGTCCGCGAGCTTCTTGCAGATATCGATGTAGAATCCGCGCCAGCTGCCGTCGGTGACACTCTTCTGATAGTAGGGAGCCCCGTCCGCCACGGCCGCGATCCGAAGGGTGCCTGACGCTTTGATCCGCTCCAGGGAACCGGCCGCCAAAGCGCCTTTCCCCGTATAGAGACCGGCTGCTCCGGCAACCGCGCCAAAGCCGATCAGCTTGTTGAACTCACGCCTGTCCATACTCTTCCCCTCTCCAGTTCACATCCGGCGGCTCTGGCTTTCTGCGCCTGAGCTGTTGCCTGTCCCCTCGGATCAGTCGCTCAGGCTCTCTTTATCGAGCCGGACGGACCGAGTTTGACCGGCTCCCCGATGAAACAAAAACGTTGAAAATTTCATCTAGGATGACTTTTAATCATGATGGCCACCGAGGTTCTCATGAGACGTTACCTACCGTCGCTCTCAGCTTTGCACGCATTTGAGGCGGCAGCGCGATTCATGAATTTCACCAAGGCGGCAGAGGATCTGGGCCTCACGCAGAGCGGCATCAGCCGGCAGATCCACAATCTGGAGAAATTTCTCGGCGTGCCGTTGTTCCACCGGTCGGGACCACGTCTGGTTCTGACGGAAGTCGGCGCGAACTATTACCGGGACCTCGCGCTGACGCTGGACAAGCTCCAGGAAATCACCATCGACGCCGTGCGGGGGCGCTCCGTCGATAGCTCCCTCATGATCGGCACCCATCCGACATTGGGCGCGCGCTGGCTCCCCAGGCGGATCGAAACATTCATCCGCGCGCATGCGGAGATCCCGATCGAAGTCACGCTGGCGCCCGCGGATCTGGACTTCGAAACCACGCGCCTCGACATCGCCATTCTGCGAGGGGTCGGGACCTGGCTGAACGCCAGGTCGGTCGAATTGTTTGCCGAAGAGATTGCCATTGTGGCTTCGCCCAAGCTGGTGGAGCTCGGAACGAAGCTTGAAAACGAGGATTTCGCGAAATTCCCGATGCTGCAGAACGCCAGCCGCCCCAGCATGTGGCTGCATTGGCTGCGGCTTTCCGGGCTCAACTATCAGGGCCGAATTCAGGGAACCCGGTTCGCGCACACCGAGATGCTCATCAATGCCGCGGTCCAGGGCATCGGCATTGCCATCGTCCCCGTCTGCTACATCGAAGCCGAGCTCGCTCGAAACGAACTCCATATGCCGTTTGGACCGCCGATCTTGTCGGGCGACTCCTATTATGCGGTCTATCCCGAAAGAAAGGCGCAATTGCCGAGCGTCGTGGCGTTCCGCGGCTGGGTCACGCGCGAGACGCGAACCTATCGAAAGCTGAAGACGCAGTAATGCGCGTCGCATCCGTCGTCCGGCAGGGCGGCTGAAGGTACCGGGCGATGATCTGACCGGCCTTCCGAAAAGCGACCCGCCGTGAAGTAGGCTTTTGAGCTTTTGGAAGATGCCCTGTCGCTGCCCATACCGGCCGGCGCAACGCGCCTCCCGACGACGGCCCTGGAACGCAGCTTGCCCCGGTAGCCCGTACAGGACCGGGAGATGTCATCGTGGGTCAGACTAAGTACCGTCACGACACAAGCCGCACCGCGGTTGTCTCGTTTCAAGCCTCCGAGCGGCATGAGCAGATCGCTTGGCTCAAGGACTTTGCTGTCGGCCTGGCGGTCGCCATCGGCGCCGGAACCGTGTTCGCCCTGGCGATGTCCTTTTGTCACGCGGTCTGGACCGCGCTGAGCTGACTTCGATCGATAACGGCTTCAGGCTGCCGCGGCACGATCGAGTTTCGGAACGACGGCGTCGATGAATCTGTCCATCGTTGCTTCACCCATATCCACGGCTTTGGCACCTTCACCGTGGATAATCCTCACATCGGTGATGCCGAGGACGTTGAGAATGGCCGTGAGGTATCGCGGGGCAAAATTGAGGTGGTCGATGGGTGAGGCCTCGCCATAGATGCCGCCGGATGCCAGCACCACGGTGGCCTTCTTGCCGATCAGCAGCCCCTTGCCGTCGAAGCCAAGCGTTACGCCCTTGCGCACGATGTGATCGATCCAGGCTTTGAGGCTGGCCGGGATATTGTAGTTGTAGACCGGCGTGGCGATGACAAGCTCGTCAGCTGCCAGCAATTCGGCAACCAGCGCGTCCGAGAGGCGCAGTTGCTCGGCCATGTCCGAGGTATGGGCATGCGGTGGCGTGAAATAAGCCGATAACCACGGCATGGTCACGTGCGGCAGCGCATCCACGGCCAGGTCGCGCCGCACGATCGCGCCATCCTGGTGCACCTCGAGCCAATTGGCGACAAGGCGTTTGGTCAGCTGACGGGAAATCGAAGCCTCGCCGCGCGCGCTGGTTTCGACAACAAGAAGGTTGGGCATGGCGTCCTCAAGGCTTTGGGCTGAACAGCCGGAACAGATGTGGACGATATGTAGGGCTTTCTATTCAGCGGCAGGAGCGATAATAAACCGATCATCTCTATCGGCTAATGAGATGGATTATGATCGGCAGTCTCAGCCTCGACCAATTGCGCGTCCTGGTGACGATTGCTGATACCGGCAGCTTTTCGGCGGCCGGGCGGCAATTGCGCCGCGCGCAATCGGCAATCAGCCAGTCGGTGGCGACATTGGAAGCCGCGCAGGGCGTCCAGCTCTTTGACCGCAGCACCCATCGCCCCCGCCTGACTGAAACGGGCCGGGTTCTGGTCGATCAGGCCCGGCTGGTGCTTTCGAGCGCGGCACGCTTCGAGGCCGTCGCCATCGGTGCGCGAGGCGGGATCGAGCCCGAGCTCGCCCTGGCCATAGATCCGCTGGTGCCTACCGCCCCGCTCATCGAAAGCCTGCGCGCTTTGCACCAGGCCTATCCGCATCTTCCCATCAGCTTCTCGACCGAGGGGCTGGGCGGGGCGCTGCGTCGTTTGCGCAGCGGCGACGTCGCACTGGCCTTCTGCCTGTTGCTGCCGGTGGTGCCCGAGGACGTCGTGGCTTCGCCGATCCTGCGCGTGGCGCTGACGCCCGTGGTCAGCGCCGAACACCCATTGGCAGCGCTTGGTCGTCCGGCAACCCGCGACGACCTGGAGCGTCATATCCAGCTCGTCCTGTCCGATCCAGTCGATCGGGAAGCGAACAATTACGGCCTGGCCAGCGCCACGCGGTGGCGCTTTGTCGACCTCGGCCGCAGACTGGATTTCCTGCTGGCCGGTTTCGGCTGGTGCCGCATGCCGGAGTATCTGATTGCCGATCATCTCGCAGCCGGCAATCTGGTTCGGCTCGAGCTGGCCGAAGATGCCCGTGACCCGGCGAACGCCCTGACCATCTACGCCGCCCGCATGGCGGACCATGTACCTGGCCCGGCTGGCCGGTGGCTCCTTAACGACCTGCAGGCCCGGCTGTCGCTCTGATCCGGTCAAACAGTTGTCGTCAGTATCGCCTCGAAGATGACATGTCAGTCGCCAGAACGAGCAAGGTTCATGTCACTTTGCTCAGTTCACGGACGGGGAGACGGCTGATGCTGTATCCTGTGGCTGTTTCAGCCGCGCGGCGCAGCATGGCCGGATCCGACACTCCCTGATGGTCGAGCCGCGGCGTATAGGGCGCCTCCAGCCTTGCCGCCTCCTCGTCGGTGAGGCTGATCGACAGGGAGGCCACGGCGTCGTCGATATGCTCTGCTTTCAGCGCACCGACGATCGGAGCTGCCACCACGGGATTGCGACGCAACCAGGCCAGCGCGATCATGGGCCGGCCGACGCCCCGTTCTTCCGCAATCGCCCCCACCGCATCGATAATCAGCTTGTCGCTATCGGCCGTGGCCGCTCCCAGCTTGTAGGCCGCTTCGCTTTCCGCTCGTGCAGTGGTCACACCCCACGGCCGGGCCAGCCGGCCACGGTTGAGAGGGCTATAGATGACGGTCTGCACCCCTTCGTCGATGCAAAGCGGATGCATTTCGCGCTCCTCCTCGCGGTCGAGAAGATTGTAGGTGTCCTGCATCGACACGAAGCGGGCCCAGCCGTTGGATTCCTGCAGGTGTAGCGCTTTGCCGAATTCCCAGGCCTTCATGGACGATGCGCCGAGATAGCGGACCTTGCCGGCCTTGACGACATCGTTCAGGGCCGCGAGCGTTTCTTCCCAGGGGGTGGTCCCGTCACGACGATGGATCTGGTAGAGGTCGATATAGTCGGTGCCCAGGCGCCTGAGGCTCATATCGACTTCGGTCATGATCGCCTTGCGCGATAGCCCCATACTATTCGGCCCGTCGCGCATGGGCGCGCTGAGCTTGGTGGCGATCACCACGTTTTCGCGGTGTGCAAAGTCCTTCAGGGCCCGCCCGAGGATCTCCTCGCTGGAACCGTTCGAATACAAATTGGCGGTGTCGAAGACATTGATGCCCGCCTCAAGGGCATGACGAACGAGACGTCGACTTGCTGCCTCGTCGAGCGACCAGGAAGGGTAACCGCGCGACGGGTCCCCGAACCCCATACAGCCAATAGCAATCGGCGAAATATCGAGACCCGTCCGGCCGAGCTTGGCATATTGCATGCCCGTCTCCACATGCACTATATTCGGACAACTGTCCGCTTATCATTAAGTAGCGGACAATTGTCCGCTTAGTCAAGGGGCGATATGGCTGTAGAAGAGGATGGATTGCGAGCGGACGCCCGCGCCAACCGTGATCGCATCCTTGAAGCGGCACGAAAGGCTCTGACCGCCGATCCCGAAACGCCGCTCAGCGCCATCGGCAAGGCAGCCGGAGTCGGGCAAGGCACGCTCTATCGCCACTTCCCGACGCGGGAAGCTCTGGCCCTGGCGATTTATCGCAAGGAGATCAACGCCCTTGCGGCTCTCGCATCCACGCTTCTGCAGGAGCATCCGCCGCTGGAGGCATTTCGTCTGTGGTGCGCCCAGGTGGCGGATTCCAGCGCCATGAAGCGCGGCGTGGCAAAACTTCTGCAAGGAGCCACGTCCGAGGATGACGAACGCGAAACCTATCAGCAGATGCTGTTGGCAGTGCGTTCACTCATCGCTGCATGCGAGACCGCCGGCGCGATTGATCGCGATGCAAATGCCGATGATGTTTTGATGCTTCTCGGAGTCCTCTGGCAGATTCCATCCCATCGCGGCAGGGATGCTCAGGCAGCGAGGATCATAGCGCTCATCTTCAGGGGGTTGGGTGCCGAAGACGAGCCAGGCTGCCTCGCTGGACCATGAAGCTCGTTCTGTGTTGGAGCGCGTGTCGGGGGTTTGGTTCGCTATGCCAGTTGGCGGGATGCGGTGATCGGCAGCCAATGGCGGAAGGGGTGGGATTCGAACCCACGGTGGGCTTGCACCCACGGCGGTTTTCAAGACCGCTGCCTTAAACCACTCGGCCACCCTTCCGGTGGCCCGTTCAATGCCGCTCGCCCACAGATTTTGCAAGTGGCCCGGAAGCTATCCCGTGCACAGCCGTTCGGCTCAAAATCACGCCGATCCGGCGATTTTCGACCGCTTTCGAGGCCCGGCGACCACCCTGTTCCGAGCGTGGCATAGGCGCAACGTTCCCCCGAAAAAACCGAAGAGTCGGCGGATCGGGTTGACACGTGTCCGTTTTCCGACACTTTTGTGCCCGCTCCAAGGCAGGGGATGGCCCTCCGATGGCGGCGCGTCGCGCTGCCTTCGTTTAACGATCCCTTAATGGAATTAGCCGAAAACTCGGCAAGGTCGCGCTTGCGACTTTGGCCCGGCGCGACGTTTTTGGCTTGAAAGACGGAATGACGGCATGATTCGAGGCGCTCGCTTGTCGACCATGGAAACGTCCTCCGAAGACTCCGGGTCGATCACGGCGCCCTCTGGCTCCATGTCCATTGCGAGACTCGGCTGCGTGGTTCTCGCCGGGCTGCTCGTCGCCAACTGCGCCGGAAATCAGGTTGCCGGTCGCCGCTCCAAGGAAATCGGCGCCTTTCCGCAGTCGAAATACGGCGCCGCCAGCCCGCGCGTCATCGCCGATGGCGAGCCGGTACCGAAGGGCGGGGGGCGCCTGCTGGTCGGAAAAGCCTATTCGGTCGCGGGCAAGCGCTACGTCCCATTCGAAAAGCCCGTCGGCTACAGCGCCGTCGGCACGGCCTCCTGGTATGGCGAGGCTTTCCACGGCCGCCGGACCTCGAACGGCGAAGTCTACGACCGCAACAGCATCACCGCCGCGCACCCGACCATGCCGCTCCCGGCCTATGCGCGCGTCACCAATCTCCTCAATAACCGTTCGATCATCGTGCGCGTGAACGACCGCGGACCGTTCCATGGCGGCCGCCTGATGGACGTTTCGCAGAAGACGGCCGAGGCGCTGGCCTTCCGCCATCTCGGCACGGCCCGCATCAAGATGGAATATCTCGGCCAGGCCTCGCTGGCGGGCTCGGACGATAATCTCCTGCTTGCGACGCTGCGCACGGACGGCTCGCCGGCTCCGATCCCCGGAACCAGCGCTCGCACCATGGTCGCGAGCGCGAGCGGGGTGTCGACCACGCGCACGCCGACCCCGGACCTGGACACACAGCCCGCATTCGAGCCTGAACCGGCCCCGGTCAGCGCGCCGCCAGCCAGCCAGCCGGTCGCGCAGGCTTATGCGCCGCCGCAGCCGCGCGTCGTCGCGCCGAGCGACCCCGTCGTCGCCAGCTTGGCCTCGGCGAGTTCGAGGCCGCTGAATACGCCGGTTTCGACGGCTGCGGGTACGCCGGTTCATGCCGCGCCGCTGCCGCCCAACCGTCCGTTCGATCTCGACACCATTGCCAACGCAGCCCGGCCGGTCGCGGTTCCCGCGACCCTGCGTACGACCTTGCCGCCGGTGCGGGGCAATGTCGCAAGCCTGTTCGCCACGCCCGAGAGGGCGCCGGGCGAGCGCTTCTCCGGCAATCACCCGCTGAACCGGCTGGCACCGCAGACGCTGCAATCGCTGGCACGGAATTGACGCTGGCCCGGCTTGACCTCGGCCGGGGCGCTCTGCTTCAGATCGGAGCATGAGCGCGACGTTTGACCCGACATCGCAAGGCAGGCCGTTCCCCCTCGCGGGGAGGTTTCTGCGCGGGTTGGCGCTGCTGCTTCTCGTCTTCGTCGCGGCTCCCGAAGCGCGAGCCCAGAATTTCCAATCGCAGGCGCCCTTCGCCTTCCTGCTCGATTCCGACAGCGGCGCAGTTCTCTACGAGAAGTCGGCCGACGATCCGATGGTGCCGGCCAGCATGGCCAAGATCGCGACCGCGCTCGTCGCCTTCCAGGAGATCGGGGCAGGGCGGCTCAATCTCGATAGCGAGATCGGCATTTCCGAGAATGCCTGGCGCAAGGGCGGCGCCCCGGCGCGCGGCACGACGATGTTCGCGATGGTTCGCAGCCGGATCAAGCTCTCCGACATCCTGCAGGGCTTGATCGTCCAGGCGGGCAACGACGCGGCCATTGCGCTGGCCGAAGCGATCGCCGGCGACGAGGCGACCTTCGGCCGCGTCATGACCGAGCGGGTGAGGGCGCTCGGCCTGACGAAATCCGTCTTCCGCAACGCGACCGGCATGCCCGATCCCGAACAGCGGGTCACGGCGCGCGAGCTCGCGCTGTTGGCGAACCACATCGTCAAGACCTACCCCGAGCTCTACAAAATCTTCGGCCAGAAGGAATTCACCTGGAACAAGATCCGCCAGGTCAACCGCAATCCGCTGCTGACGATGGAGATCGGTGCGGATGGATTGCAGACCGGCGATCTGGAGGAATCCGGCTATGGGCTGGTCGGCTCGGCCATCGAGAACGGCCAGCGGCTGATCGTCGTGGTGAACGGGCTCAAGAACGGGCGGGACCGCGCCGCCGAGGCCCGCAAGCTGCTCGAATGGGGTTTTCGAGCCTTTGAGAAGCGCCAGCTCTTCGCCGATGGCGAGGTGATCGGCGAGGCAAGCGTCTATGGCGGCGAGAAGGGCCGCATCGCCCTGCGGACCAAGGGCGCGGTCAGCCTGCTGTTGCCGCGTGGCACGGGCGAGCGCCTCTCGGCCCGGATCGTCTATCAGGGCCCCTTGAACGTGCCGGTGCAGGAAGGCGCCGCGGTGGCGCAGCTCGTCGTCTCGCGCGGCGATGTGAAGACGCTGGAGATTCCGCTCTACGCCGCGGAGACGGTCAAGGCGGGGAGTTTGCAGAGCCGGGCGCTCGATGCCTTGCTCGAAGTCTCGACCGGCTGGGTTCGTCAGGCGCTCGCTCGGATCACGCGGTCCTGACGTGCAGCACGGTCATTTCATCACGCTCGAAGGCGGTGAGGGCGCCGGCAAGTCGACGCTGGCGAAAGCGCTGGCGCAGAGGCTGCGCGATGGCGGCGCGAGCGTCGTCACGACGCGCGAGCCCGGCGGCTCGCCAAAGGCGGAAGCCATCCGCGAGGCCATCCTGGCCGGCCGCATCAAACAATACGGCGCCTTTGCCGAGGCGCTGATGTTTTCGGCGGCGCGGATCGACCATATCGACCGCCTGATCCGCCCGGCTCTGGCGCAGGGCAACTGGGTGATCTGCGATCGCTTCATCGATTCGACCCGCGTCTATCAGGGCGTCCTCGGCGATATCGACGCGAGTTTGCTCGGCGAGCTCGAACAGGTCACCATCGACGGGCTGATGCCGGAATTGACGCTGATCCTCGATCTCGATCCCGAAATCGGTCTCGCCCGCGCCGCCAAGCGTCGCAGCCCCGGCGAGAGCGTCGATCGTTTCGAAGGCGAGGCGCTCGCCTTTCATCGCAAGCTCCGCGGGGCCTATCTGGACATCGCCGGGCGCGAGCCGCAACGTTGCGTCGTGATCGATGCGGCGCTGCCGGCGGAAGAACTCGCCGACGCCGCCTGGAACGCCCTGCGCGACCGCCTCCCAATCGGACCGGAATCCTGATGCGCGAGACCAGCGACGAACCAGACCGGCTGCCCATCGCGCCGCATCCGCGCGAGACCCTCGCCCTGATCGGCCATGCCGCGCAGGAACGCGCCTTCCTCGATGCGCTGCGCGGCGGCCGGATGCATCATGCCTGGCTGCTCGGCGGCCCGGAGGGCATCGGCAAGGCGACCTTCGCCTACCGCGCCGCGCGCTTCATGCTGGCGGCGGGCGATCCCTCTGAAAGGGCGACCCGTAGCGACAGCCTCGCCATGCCGGAGAACGACCCGGCGACGCGGCGCGTCATGGCCCGCTCGCATCCGGACCTGCATCTGCTGCGCCGCAGCCTGAAGCCGGACGGCAAGAGCTACACCAGCAACATCCCCGTCGATGCGGCTCGCCGCGTCATCGACCGCTTCGGCGCCAGCGCGGCGGAAGGCGGCTGGCGCATCTGCATCGTCGATTCCGCCGAGGATATGGACCGGCCGACCGCAAACGCCCTGCTGAAACTGCTGGAAGAGCCGCCGCCAAGGGCGCTGTTCCTCATCGTCGCCCATGCGCCGGGCCGGCTGCTGCCGACGATCCGTTCGCGCTGCCGGCTCCTGAGCTTCGAGCCTTTGCCGGCCGAGCAGGTGCTCGAGGCCGGGAGCATCGCCCTGGAGCGCATGGAGACGCCGTTCGACGCATCGGCCCTGCTGCGGGCGTCCCATCTCGCGGAAGGCTCGGTCAGGCGCGCCCTGACCTATGTCGATCCCGAGACGCTGGCGCTGGTCGAGGCGGTGCGGGCACGGCTCGATGCCTTGCCGCAGATCGACCTTGCCGCCCTGCTGGCGCTGGCCGAGGATGTCGCCGGCAAGGCCGGCGAGCGCGACTTCGCCGTAATGATCGAGACGGTGCAGGGCTGGCTCTCCGACCATCTCCACGCGCATGCTGCGGCTGGGCCGGCGCGCCTTGCACCGCTGGCGGAGGTATGGGAAAAGCTGGAACGTTCGGCGCGCGAGGTCGAGACCTATAATCTCGACCGCCGCCCGCTGGTGATGTCGATGTTTCATGATCTGTCGGCTGCGGTTTCCCGCTCGCGCGCAGCGTGAAGCGAAGCTCTCGGACAGATGATGGCCACGGCCCCGAAATTCTACCTGACGACCGCGATCCACTATACCAACGGGCCGCCGCATATCGGCCACGCCTATGAGATGGTGGCGGCGGACGCGATCGCGCGCTTCAAGCGGCTCGACGGCTACGACGTCTTCGCCATGACCGGCACCGACGAGCACGGCCAGAAGGTGCAGCGCACGGCCGCTCAGAACGGTCTTTCGCCGAAGGCGTTCGTTGACGGGATCGCGGCCCGCTTCCACGAGATGGAGCAGGCGCTCGGCTGTTCCTTCGACCGTTTCATCCGCACCACCGATCCTGACCACAAGATCTCGACCGACGAGCTCTGGCGCCGGATGGAGGCCAATGGCGACATCTATCTCGCCAAATATTCCGGCTGGTATTCCGTCCGCGATGAAGCCTTCTACGGCGAGGAGGAGACCACCCTCCAGCCCGACGGCACGCGGCTGGGCGGGCAGGGGACCCCGGTGGAGTGGGTCGAGGAGGAGAGCTATTTCTTCCGCCTCACCAAATACCAGGACGCGCTGCTGAAGCTTTATGCGGACGTGCCGGACTTCGTCTCGCCCGAGACGCGGAAGAACGAAGTCGTCTCCTTCGTCAAAGGCGGGCTCGAGGATCTCTCGATCAGCCGCACATCCTTCGACTGGGGGCTGCCCGTTCCGGGCGACCCGAAGCATGTCATGTATGTCTGGGTCGACGCGCTCAACAACTACCTGACCGGAACGGGCTTTCCCGATCCGGCGAGCCCGCGCGCCCATTACTGGCCGGCCGACGTCCACATCATCGGCAAGGACATCGTCCGCTTCCACACGGTCTACTGGCCAGCCTTCCTGATGTCGGCAGGGCTGCCGCTGCCCAAGCGCGTCTTCGGCCACGGCTTCTTGCTGAACAAGGGCACCAAGATGTCGAAGTCGCTCGGCAATGTGGTCGACCCGTTCGACCTCGCCGCGACCTATGGCGTCGACCAGCTGCGCTATTTCTTCCTGCGCGAGGTCTCCTTCGGCCAGGACGGCAATTACAGCCATGACGCCATCGTCGGGCGCATCAATGCCGACCTCGCCAACGATCTCGGCAATCTCGCGCAGCGCTCGCTCTCGATGATCGCCAAGAACTGCGAGGGCAGGGTGCCGCCTTGCGGGACGCTGACCGAGGCCGACGACGCGATGCTCGCCATGGCCGACGGCGCGCTCGCCAGGGCGCGCGAGGCGATGAAGGATTTCGCCCTGCACAGCCTGCTCGCCGAGATCTGGGCCGTGGTGGCGGAGGCGAACCGCTATTTCGCCGCCAACGAGCCCTGGCGCTTGACCAAGACCGATCCGGCCCGCCGTGACACCGTGCTCTATGTCACGATCGAGGTGATCCGGCAGGTCGCGATCCTGGTGCAGCCGGTGATGCCGGTGGCCGCGGGCAAATTGCTCGACCTGCTTGGCGTTCCGGCCGAGGCGCGCAATTTCGCGGCACTCGGCAAGGCCGGTCGTCTGGACAGCGGGACAGCGTTGCCGGCGCCGAGCGCGGTCTTCCCGCGCTATGTCGAGCCCGAGGATGGTCAGGCCGCGTGATGCTGATCGATACGCATTGCCATCTCGACTTTCCGGATTTCGCCGAGGACCTGCCGGCCTATGTCGCGCGGGCCGAGGCCGCCGGCGTCGGCCGGATGGTGACGATCTCGACGCGGGTGGCGCGTTTCGCGGACTATGCCGGAATCGCCGAGCGCTTTCCGTCGGTCTGGTTCTCGGTCGGCACCCATCCGCATCAGGCGCATGAGGAGCTCGACGTCACGGCCGAACGGCTCGTCGAGCTGTCCCGTCATCCGCGCTGCGTCGCCATCGGCGAAGCCGGGCTCGACTACCACTACGATTCGAGCCCGCGCGAGGCGCAGGCGCAGGGGTTGCGCACGCACATCGCCGCGGCGCGCATGACGCAGTTGCCGCTCGTCATCCATTCGCGCGAGGCCGATGACGACATGGCGGCGATCCTGCGCGAGGAAATGGGGAAGGGCGCCTTCCCCGCCATCCTGCATTGTTTCACGGCCGGCGAAGCGCTGGCGATGACCGGCGTCGAGCTCGGCCTCTACGTCTCCTTTTCCGGCATCCTGACCTTCAAGACCTCCGAGAGCCTGCGCCGGATCGCCCGCATGGTTCCGCGCGAACGGCTGCTGGTCGAGACGGACGCGCCCTATCTTGCGCCCGTGCCGTTCAGAGGCAAGCGTAACCAGCCCGCTTATGTCGTTGAGACAGCGAAGGTTCTGGCCGATACGATCGGCGTCGACTTCGACGAGGCTGCCCGGATCACCACGGAAAACGCGCAGCGTTGCTATTGGAAGATGGATCACGCCGCGCCCGTGGCGCAGGTCGCCTGATCCGGCCATGGCGCTGACGGTCACGATCCTCGGCTGCGGCTCCTCCGGCGGTGTGCCGCGGCCCGGCTCCGGCTGGGGCGCCTGCGATCCTGCCGATCCGAAGAACCGCCGCCGGCGCTGCTCGATCCTGGTGACGCGTTCCGGTCCAGACGGCACGACGCGGGTGCTGGTCGACACATCGCCGGATCTGCGCGAGCAGCTTCTCTCGGCCGAGGTTCCGGCGCTCGACGGCGTGCTGATGACGCATGACCACGCCGACCATACCCACGGCATCGACGATTTGCGCGCGCTGGTCCTGCACATGCACCGTCGCATCCCCATCTATGCCGACAAGCCGACGCAGGCTTCGCTGCATGGACGCTTCGGCTATCTCTTCGAGATGCCGCCGGGCAGCTACTATCCGCCGATCCTCGATCTGAATGAGATCAGCCCCGGGCGCAGCCGGACGATCGACGGCCCCGGAGGCCCGATCGAGGCGCTGCCGTTCCGCGTCGAGCACGGGCCGAATTACGAAGCGCTCGGCTTCCGTTTCGGCGATCTGGCTTATCTGCCGGATGTCAGCCTGATCCCGCAGGCCGCCCTGGAGGCCATGGCGGGGCTTGATGTGCTGATCCTCGATTGCTTGCGCGAGACGCCGCATCCGAGCCATTTCCATCTCGCGCAATCGCTTGAGACGATCGCAGCGTTGAAGCCAAAGCGCGCGATCCTGACGAACCTCCATGTCGATCTCGATTATGCGAGCCTGTCCAAGCGCTTGGAGGGAAGTATCGAGGTTGCGTATGATGGAATGATCATCGAGACACGGGCCTGACATCCGGCCCTGGCCGTGTTTCGGCATGAGTTTATGTTCCATAATATGTCTTATGCGAATCATAGATGTAGGCCCCCGTTAGAAAGGTCACCAGTCTCCCCGTTAGAGATGTCACTCGTTCTGAGTGCTGGCTTGCTGGGAGCTTTGCGTGATGACGGTGGTGTCGATGAGCCATGCCGAACTCGACCGGGTTCAGGTGCTGTGGGATGTTGTGGCGGAACGGATTTCGGTCGGCGACGCGGCGCAGCTACTTCATCTGACGCACCGGCACGTATTTCGGCTGCTGCAGGTTTATCGCCGGCGCGGGCCAGTCGGCCTGGTGTCGCAAAAGCGTGGCAAGCCGAGCAACCGGTCTTATCCGCCGACGGTCCGGACGCAGGCTTTGGCGCTGATCCGGGCGAACTATCCGGATTTCGGGCCAACGCTGGCGGCAGAGAAGCTCGCGGAACGGCATGGATTGCGGTTGGGCGTCGAGACGGTGCGGCGCTGGATGATCGCTGACGGAATCTGGCGCGATCGTCGAGAGCGGCTCAAGCCAGTGCATCAGCCGCGCTACCGGCGCGATTGCGTCGGCGAGCTCGTCCAGATCGACGGCTCGCAGCATTGGTGGTTTGAGGACCGTGGCCCGCAATGCACCCTGCTCGTCTTCATCGACGATGCGACCAGCCGACTGATGCACCTGCAATTCGTCACGGCAGAGTCGACGTTCGACTATTTTGCCGCGACGCGGAGCTATTTGCAGCGCCACGGCAAGCCGGTTGCGTTCTACTCTGACAAGCACGCGACGTTTCGGGTCAACAAGGTCGGTGCGACCGGCGGCAATGGCATGACGCAGTTCGGCCGGGCGCTGGATCAGCTCAACATCGACATCATCTGTGCCAACGTCCCGCAGGCCAAAGGCCGGGTCGAGCGCGCCAATGGCACGCTGCAAGACCGGCTGGTGAAGGAGCTGCGGCTCGCCGGGATCTCATCGCTCGAGGCCGGGAACGCCTTCCTGCCGGGCTTCATGGAGGACTTCAACCGGCGCTTCGCCAAGGTGCCGTTCAACGACAAGGATCTGCACCGTCCGCTCGCCGGGGACGACGATATCGACGAGGCCTTTGCCTGGAAGGAGGAGCGGACGGTTTCGCAGAACCTGACGCTGCAATACGACAAGATGCTGTTCATCCTTGAACCGACGCCGGTGACCCGCACCCTCGCCCGCCAGCGTGTCACGATCTACGACTATCCAGATGGTCGGTTTGCGATCCGGCACCAGGGCCTTGACCTGCCTTATCGGACTTTCGACAAGGTTCAGCAGGTCGATCAGGCCGCGATCGTCGAGAACAAACGGTTAGGCGCGACGCTGGCCTACATTGCCGAGCGCCAGAAGGAGCTCAACATGTCACGCAGCGGCCGAGCGCCTCGACGGCAGGGTCAGGGGAAGAGCATCTTCAAGGCCGGCTAGCGAAGCAGCCGGATGGATCGGCAATTTCCTAGATGGGTGGATAGAGGCTATTGCGGCTCCTATGATGGAGGCGTTACGACCGTCCATCGGGTTCAGCCGCTACTGGCAATGGTCGTGACAACGTCAGCCTCGCCTTCCTCTGTTGCTAAAGTCGGACTGATCAGCTTGAGCTTGGTTGTCGCGAGCTTGCCATTTGTAGCTATGTTATGGCGCCACTTCGCTGATCAAAGGCGCCTTGCTGTCGAGCCTCACATTCGCGGTAGTGTGCTATCTCACTGGCGTATCAAGCATAACACTCGCGCGGTGATCGAGTTTGTTAGGAAGGATGCTTCGGGAACGTGGGTCCTGTGCCAGACCGAAGTGACCTTGCCGGGCCATCAGGTGGAATACAGGCAAACCGTATTCGTCGTACCACGCTCGGACTCATGTGGGCAGCCAGCGGTCGCGCTGGTGGAGCCGAAGCGACGTTGAACGAAGATATAGCAATGTCGGCAGTGGGTCGTTCTTTGCCCTTCAGCGTGAGTCGCGCCCTGCCCGCCCGGTCGCTTGTAGCCATGCCGCAGCGCGGCTGCGCAACCCTGACCAGCTCCGCCGCGCTGCTTGAGGTAAGCCGGAGAACTGGCCTGAGTGACATTTCTAACGAGCACAGAAAGCGACTTGTCTAACGAGCTCTGACA
>NZ_JQJJ01000010.1 GCF_000745475.1 Allobosea sp. UNC402CLCol | reverse complement strand
TGGGTATCAGGCCGCTTCCATTGAGCCAGGATGCGGCGCGGAGGGATTGAGCCACCCTCCGCACGCCCCGTGGCGCTCCGCTTATCGGCGTTCTTAAGTCTCCGGGCCGCGCTTACCGGGCCTGCAGCCATCCTTCGCCGCGAGCCCTTTCGACGCCAGTTCGGCTCAGCGCCTTGTCGCGTCTACTCGGGCATGGGACGAAGGCGTGATGCCATCGGCCGTTCCCAGCGAGCTCCTCGCACAGGGATCGTAGTGTCCCCAGGGCGGTGCCCCGAAGCCTCCCGGGAGTGGATCGTGACTCCACCCGCAGGCGCCGCCCCCGCCCCGCCAACGGCATACCTCCGGATGGCTGCCCCTCGGGGACGAGGTGGGGTGAGGATAGGCGCGGGACGCGAGGGCGGGGATGAATTTAGCGCCACCTCGATCGCCAAGATCGAGGCTCTGCAATACGCCGCAGGACACGAGCTTGAAAACAGCGTGTGCTCAAGAATTCGACAATCGTCGTGGACCCATTTCGACCAATCAATACCGGCACAAGAACACCAGAGTCCCAAAAATATTTAGGAGCCAAATAGATCAAAGTAGCTTTCCATCCTCCTCGATAGGTCGCTCATTTTCTCCAGCTTCAGACTCTCCCGTAAAGTCTTTTGCTAAAGCAAAACTACGCCCAGAATGGGTCCAGCAAGACGAAAACCGCGCACGTTCAATACCCAAAAAATCCAACACCGCACCCAAAAACGAGCGAGCGTCTACCGTTAATTCATCGAATGTCGGCAGCGTGATCGAGTATGATGAGTATTCCAGATTCCGAGCACCTTCAAACAGACGCTCGGAGTTGCCCATCCTTGCTACCACTTCAGCTAGGCCCTCAGCGGGGACGGATAGCAATGCCTCATTAAATCGGCTACGTATCATCTCGGCGAGCCCTGCACCGTTTGGAGCAAACTCTCGGATGGCAGCTTCCGCCCATCGGAGCTTTTCAGCAGTTCCTTTAGCGTCTTCTCCATGGCGAATTGCGCTAGTCAAACTGGCTAGTCGCTCAGAAGCAGGGCGGAGCGCGATTTCACCGCAAGCAAAATCTAATGAAGCAGCGGCGATCGCCGCACAAAAGTACACCAATCTAGTAAACGCTTCCGATTGAAACGAATTTGGATGCGATTTCATCGCAAAACTAGCAAATTCTTGCATGTAATCAATCGCTTGATTCGCACAAGACGGGCCAAAGCGGTCAGACACGGACGACTTTAAAGAATTAAATCTGTCCCGAATGCTCTTGGTAGATCTTACGGCATCAACTCTCCCAATAAGGCCATAAAAAGCCTCATCAGAAAGGCGAGACGAAACAGAAAGTCTTTGACTTGCCTTCAAGCGCTGCAAATCAGCGTTGTCGATCCAGATAATATTATGCTTACGGGCAAGATCGCGCAAAGAGCGACGCGGATCACTTGTTACGATTCCCGCCGCTTCAACCTGAGTAAATTCCGCCAAGCCCTTTACAAAAAACAGTCTTTCAGCCGCCTTCGGTTGGGCATTATCTTTAATATCAATAATTATCCGCCTCCGAGCAAGCGTAGCCGACCTCTCATAGAGCCATAGGTCGATATCCGTCAGCTCGTCACCCGCGTGCCGCAATTTAACACCGCGGAGAACAAAAAATCCGGCCTGCAAAAAGTAAGACCTAACTATTTCTTCGGTCTCTAAGCCTTTTTTGCCAGTTTTTTTTGCCACAGTCACAGCGCTCCCCCTCGAACCGCGCTGAGTAGCGAGCGGGTTTGAGCTTTGCTTGCAGCCGACTGATTTTTACGAAGGCCCACACGAGCGACTTCAGGCGCAACGTAACTACGCATGCCGGCACTAGGTAAGGTCTCCAGCGCTGCGGCAGCAGCATTACGCCCTTTTAGCACCTCCAAAGCTATGACCCCAACTTCCCTCTTCAGCAGGCGCATCGTAAAACCGCTTCCAGATCGCTCCGTCTTAACAACGCGCTCAAGCTCAAGAGCACGATAGTCATTTCCAATTGCCGGAGCAGGCCCGACTTTTCCACCTCTGATGAGCTTGCCGAGCAACAGATCGATACCCCAGATTCGCCCCCTCTCAGTGGGGCTAAGTGACATACCATAACTCAATGCAGCGACGAGTGCTTTCGCATGATCGAACGCGTCTTCGGTAAGCGGATCGCTGAATTTATGGAAAGCCCCGGGTGTCGTGATGAAAACGTGATCGCCAGCCTCGTTCGAAACGATGTTCATATCGTACAAAGCCGCAGCACGGACTTTCGAAAACAACGCCTCTCCCAGCATCGCAGATGCCTCGACTGCCGAGATAGCCCCGGTCAATTTGAGCTTTGCGTTAAATTCGGACAAATTCAGCTGCTCCGAAGAACTTAACGAAGATAGAACTTTTGAAGTCTTTTCCGCGTTATCCCGACGAAATAGATTCCCGTTGAATAGAAGCTTATCATTTCCGTCCCCCTCAGCATCGACAAAGCCAATCTGAGCCGCCTGCTGAACGAATTCGACGGAGTCCGCCTTGGCAATTTTATGAGTATCTCCAATGTATTCTGCAGCTTTGGCGCTAGATATCGGCGCCTGTGAAGCAATCTCTGAAAGATCAATCGCCGCCCTCTCGAGAGGGTGAGGGTCGTTATCCTCAAAAAGATTCGCAGCATGCGTGAGGGCAGAGGCGCCAGACACGCCAAGAACCGACACCGCGCCGTTCGACGCTCTGTCTATAAGTTTTCTTCGCGCCAAGTGCTCTAGACAAGCAGGAAGCTCAGTCTTTGGATTAAGATTACCTATTCTAGCGGCAGCAGTCACCTGAGAAGATGATAACGTGCTCTCGTCGCTTTCGCCAAGCCTTGTAAGTAAGCCCGCAGCCTTTGCCGCTAAATCAAGAGCACTAAATTCAGCTCCCCCTCGCATATCGGCCGCAATCTTGCGGCCATGATGCACAATCCAAGCACCTGTGGTTTTTGCGTCGAGCTTCGCCAAGATCGTCCCCCGTTTTCTTATCGATCTATATCGGGGCACTAGATCATTGTTGATTCGACGAAAGTCGCGCCTTCAAGCGCTCCCTTGACTCCCCACCCCAAGCGGCTCTACCCCCATCGACGGGACACGCCCCCCCAACGGGGCGCGCCCATCTGTAAGGATGGAGACATCGATGGCGAATACCGCACCGACCACGCGTCCGCGCGTGCCTAATTTCTCGTCCGGCCCCTGCGCCAAGCGCCCCGGCTGGGCCCTCAAGAACCTCTCCGACGCCCCGCTCGGCCGCTCGCACCGCGCCAAGATCGGCAAGGACAAGCTCAAAGCCGCGATCGACCTCACCCGCGAGGTGCTGCAGGTCCCGGCCGACTACCGCATCGGCATCGTGCCGGCCTCCGATACCGGCGCCGTCGAGATGGCGCTGTGGAGCCTGCTCGGCGCCCGCGGCGTCGACATGGTCAGCTGGGAGAGTTTTGGCGCCGGCTGGGTCACCGATGTCGTCAAGCAGCTCAAGCTCGCCGATGTCCGCACCTTCGAGGCGCCTTACGGCGAATTGCCGAACCTCAAAAAGGTCGACACGAAGAACCGCGACGTCGTCTTCACCTGGAACGGCACCACATCGGGCGTGCGCGTCGTCGATGCCGACTGGATCGCGGAGGACCGCGAGGGGCTGACCATCTGCGACGCCACCTCCGCCGCCTTCGCCCAGCGCCTTGATTGGCCGAAGCTCGATGTCGTCACCTTCTCCTGGCAGAAGGTGCTCGGCGGCGAGGCCGCGCATGGCATGATCGTGCTCTCGCCCCGCGCAGTCGAGCGGCTGCTGACCTACAAGCCGGCCTGGCCGCTGCCGAAGATCTTCCGCATGACCTCGGGCGGCAAGCTGATCGAGGGCATCTTCTCCGGCGAGACGATCAACACCCCCTCCATGCTCGCGGTCGAGGATTATCTCGACGCGCTGAACTGGGCGAAGAAGGTCGGCGGGCTCGACGGGCTGGTGAAGCGCGCCGATGCCAACGCCCGCGTCATCGCCAAATTCGTGCGCGAGAACGACTGGATCGACTTTTTGGCCGTGAAGCCGAAGACGCGCTCCAACACCTCGGTCTGCCTGAAGTTCACCGACCCGGCCGTCACCGCCCTGCCGGCGGACGCGCAGGCGGCCTTCGCCAAGCAGGTCGTCTCGATCATCGAGAAGGCCGGCGCCGGCTACGATCTTGGCCATTACCGCGACGCCCCTCCCGGCCTGCGCATCTGGTGCGGCGCGACCGTGCAGTCGCGCGACGTCAAGGCGCTGCTGCCCTGGATCGAATACGCCTTCGCCGAGGCCAAGGCGGCGTTGGGCAAGAAGGCGGCGTAACAAGCTGCCGCCATGGTCGGGCTTGACCCGACCATCTCTCTCAAGAAGAGGCGCTGCCCTGCGCCTCCGCGTCCCGAGATGGCCGGGTCAAGCCCGGCCATGACGCTCTCCTCCTCTTTACGCGCCGAACGCTCCCCGTGTAGCGCGGCGCCAGCCGGAGCCTCCCATGCCCGCACCAAAGGTCCTGATTTCCGACGCCCTCTCCCCCGCCGCCGTCCAGATCTTCAAGGATCGCGGCATCGACGTGACCTTCGATCCCAACCTCGGCAAGGACAAGGACAAGCTCGCCGCGATCATCGGCGATTATGACGGCCTCGCCATCCGCTCGGCCACCAAGGCGACCGCCAAGCTCCTGGAGCAGGCGACGAACCTGAAGGTCATCGGCCGCGCCGGCATCGGCGTCGACAATGTCGAGATCCCCGCCGCGACGGCCCGCGGCATCATCGTGATGAACACGCCCTTCGGCAATTCGATCACCACCGCCGAGCACGCCATCGCGATGATGTTCGCGCTCGCCCGCCAGATCCCCTCGGCCGACGTCTCCACCCAGGCCGGAAAGTGGGAGAAGAACCGCTTCATGGGCGTCGAGATCACGGCCAAGACGCTCGGCCTGATCGGCGCCGGCAATATCGGCTCGATCGTCGCCGAGCGCGCCATCGGCCTGAAGATGCGCGTCATCGCCTATGACCCCTATCTCTCGCCGGAGCGGGCGGTGCAGCTGGGCGTCGAGAAGGTCGAGCTCGACGACCTCCTGAAGCGCGCCGATTTCATCACGCTGCACGTCCCGATGACGGCGATGACCAAGAACATCCTCTCGGCCGAGAACCTCGCCAAGACCAAGAAGGGCGTGCGGATCATCAACTGCGCCCGCGGCGGCCTCGTCGATGAGCAGGCGCTGGCGGACCTGATCAAGTCCGGCCATGTCGCCGGCGCCGCCTTCGACGTGTTCTCGCAGGAGCCGGCTGAATCGAACCCGCTCTTCGGCCTCGACAACGTCGTCTGCACGCCGCATCTCGGCGCCTCGACCAATGAGGCGCAGGAGAATGTCGCCCTGCAGGTCGCCGAGCAGATGAGCGACTATCTGCTCAAGGGCGCCATCACCAACGCGGTCAACTTCCCGTCGATCTCGGCGGAAGAGGCGCCGCGCATCAAGCCCTTCGTCGATCTGGCGGAGAAGCTCGGCTCCTTCCTCGGCCAGCTCACCGAGGCACCGGTCAAGGGCATCCGCATCGAGTACGAGGGCGCGGTCGCCGCACTCAACCTCAAGGCGATCTCGGCTGCCGCGATCACCGGCGTGCTCAGGCCCTTCCTGCCCGAGATCAACATGGTCAACGCCGCGCTGATCGCCAAGGAGAAGGGCATCGTCGTCGAGGAGCTGACCCGCGACGTCGCCGGCAACCTCGAAAGCGTCATCCGCATCGTCGTCGATGCCGAGGACATGCCGCGCCATGCCTCCGGCACCGTCTTCCATGACGGCAAGCCGCGCATCGTCGAGATCCGCGATATCGCCGTCGATGCCGAGTTCGCGCCGCACATGCTCTACGTCCGCAACGCCGACAAGCCGGGCTTCATCGGCGCTTTCGGCTCGCTGCTCGGCGGCGCCGGCGTCAATGTCGCGACCTTCGCGCTCGGCCGCGACAAGCCGGGCGGCGACGCGATCTGCTATGTCGCGGTGGACGAGCCCATCTCGGATGAGCTACTGGCCAAGATCCACGAGATCCCCATGGTCAAGCGCGCCAGGCGCCTGAGGTTTTAACATCTTGATCAATCCGCTGAAGGCTCTCGTCGCCGCGCCCGCCGGGGCGATGGAGCCGATCCGCTTCGAGGTCCGCCGCGACGAGGCGGCGGGCCTCTGGTACGCCATGGATGTGGGCGAGCTCGGCATCGTCACCGAGGCCGACACGCTCGATGCCCTGCGCGAGCGGGTGAAGCAGCTCCTGCCGGAATGTTTCGGCATCGAGAACTGCCCTGTGGAGCTCGAACTCTGCGACAGCGAGAATAACGGACCGGCCTGACGCACCGCCGTAACCCCGCCGTAATGTCCATTCTCTCTGATGCGGACATCACGAGGAAACGTCCATGCCTGCCCGCCTTCGCCTTGCCGCCGCCCTCGCTTTCGTCGGCCTGGCCATTCCACCCGCCTTCGCCGATTGGGATCGGCCCAGCCTCGACAAGGGCATCGCCAAGCTCGAGCGCCGCACTGAGGGCCGGCTCGGCGTCGCGCTGATCGACCTGAAGGACCACAAGCTCTGGTCCTGGCGCGGAGCCGAGACCTTCCCGATGCAGAGCGTCTTCAAGCTGCCGCTGGCGGTAGCCGTGCTACAGCAGGTCGAGGCGGGGAAGTTCAAGCTCGACCAGCCGATCACCATCACCCGCAAGGATTTGTCGCTCTTCAACAGCCCCATCGCCCGGCAATTCAAGGGCGAGAGCGCGACCTACCCGGTGCGGGACTTGATCCGCCTTGCCGCCGGCCAGAGCGACAACACGGCGGCCGACCGGTTGATGCGCGAAATCGGCGGCCCGCAGGTGGTGACGAAGATGCTGCGCGACGGTGGCATCGAGAACATGTCGATCGACCGCTACGAACGCCAGTTCCAGCCGGAGATCTACGGTCTCAAGGGCTTCGGCTGGAACGAGGTCGTCGACGAACAGCGCTTCCGTGCCGATCTGCGCGCCCTGAACCCCGAATTGCGCATCGCGGCGCTGGCCGCCGCTCTGAAGGACAAGCGCGACGCCGCGACGCCGGAGGCGAGCGCGCGCTTCCTCGAGGGCTTCGCCGAAGGCAACTGGCTGCGCAACCCCGCGCACACCGCCTTCCTGACCAAGGTCATCAGCGAATCGAAGATCGGCACCGGCCGCATCAAGGCTGGGCTGCCGCCGGGCTCCGTCCTCGCTCATCGCACCGGGCTCGGCCTGACCACGGACGGCATCAACCACGCCACCAACGACATCGGCATCGCGACGCTGCCGGACGGGCGGCGCTTCGTCATCGTCACCTATCTTGCCGGCTCGCGCGCCGATGCCCCGAAGCGGGAAGCCGCACTCGCCGAGGCGGCGCGGCTGGCGGTTTCAGCCTTGCGTTGAGAACCGCTGTTTTTGGCGAGCCCGCGCTTGTATCGCCGGAGATTCTCTCTCATTCTCAATAACGAGGGAGAGGCTGACATGTCTGACGCAGTCTTCAAGGGCGGCAGGTCGGAGTTTATGTCGTTTCCGGGCAGTGCCTGCCTCAACGACAATACAATACTCGGCATGTGGTACTGGGATGTAAAACAGGATCGGCTCTACGCCGATGCACAATTCGCCGCGCTGTTTTCTGTCGATCCCGAGGAAGCGATCCGCGGCGCGCCGGTCGATGCCTATGTCAACGGCATCCATTCCGGGGATCGCGAGCGGGTCGCGCGGGAAGTCGCGCACTGCACGCGGGCCGGCATCGATTTCAGCAGCCAATACCGCGTCTCGACGGCCGAGGGCGAGCGGCTCATTGCGGCGTTCGCACGCTGCCACCGCATGGCGGATGGCAGCGCCACGCATTATGTCGGGATCGCGCTCGACATCACGGAGACGGTCGGCACGGAGACGCCGACCGCAAACGTCGCCGACCATGTCATGCAGGCTTACCGCGTCGCGAAGGACGCTGGCGACGAGGAACTCAAAAGCGAGCTGAAGAACCTGCTGGTGCGGATCGGCAGGCGCCTGTCGCGGGAAGCCAGCCCCATGGACGCCCGATGAAAGGCCACGCGGCGGCTTGAGCCTTGTCGAGCGAAGTGGACACCGGCTCGCGTGAAGAAAATCCGATAAAACAAGGAGATAGAGCGTTTTCGCAGAAAGGCGGAAATGCTCTATCGCCCCAGCCGCTCGGCGATGAAGATGCCGCCGAGCACCAACGCGAGCGCGACCGCATGGTAGAGGCCGAAAGGCTCGCCGATGATCGCCACGGCGAGAATCGGCGCGAAGACCGGCACGAGATTGACGAAGACGCCGGCCCGGCCCGGCCCGATCAGCTCGACCGCCCGCAAGAAGGCGAGCTGCGACAGGAGCGAGGGGCCGATCACGACGAAAGCGAGGATGAGCCAGCCCTTCGGCGTCGGCGCGTAGTACTGGCCGAGCGCGATCTCGGCCGCGAGCAGCGGCAGCGAGATCACGCAGGCGAAGCAGGCGACCGCGGTGAAGAAGACCAGCCCCGGCATCGGCGGCCGATTGCGCACGGCGACCGTGTAGCCCGCGTAGAACACACAGGCGAGGATCATGAACAGGTCTCCTGCCGCGAAGCGCAGGCCGGTCAGGACATGGAAATCGCCCCGGCTCGCCGTGACCGCGACACCGATCAGCGTCACCGCGACGCCGAGCGCCTGCATCAGGCCGATCCGCGTGCGATAGGCCAGGAAGGCGCCGATCAGCACGAAGATCGGGATCGAGCCCTGAAGAATGCCGATATTGATTGCCGAGGTCGAATAGGCAGCGAGATACATCAGCATGTTGAACATGGTGAAACCGCCCATGCCGAGCAGGGCGATGAACCCCCAGCGCGCCCGCAGCGCCGGCCAATGGATGCGGAGCTGGTCGCGCAGCAGCCAGGGCAAGACCGCGCAGACCGCGATCCACCGGAACGAGGTCAGCGCCATGGGCGAGATGTTGCCGACGGCGAGCCGGCTCGCCACGGCGTTGCCGGCCCACATCAGCGTCGTCAGGATCATCAGAAGATAGGCATTCGCCCAGGCCCGATGCAGCCATGTCTGGGAGGGGTACACGTTTCGGCCCTGTCGCGAGGAAGGAGCTTTGCATAACCTTGCGCAACCCGCCCCTCCTATGAGATTGCGCGCACACCTGCCCGTCGCCCGATGCATCCCTCGGAACCCTGCCCATGATCCAGACCGGCCACCGTCCCCTCCGCCTGCTCTTCGTCGAAGGCAATACGCGCGAGCATCGCGAGGAGCATGTCGCCGGCTATGGCGCGACCCCGGCCGAGGCCTATGCGGCCGAAATCGCCGCGATCGCCCCCGGCATCGTCTCGGATATCTGCCTGCCGGCGGATGAGGGCGCCAATCTGCCGGATGCCGCGGGACTGGAATCCTATGACGGCATCTTCCTCACCGGCTCGGCCCTGCACATCTACAAGATCGAGCCGGCCGTGACCCGGCAGATCGAACTGATGCGCGCGATCTATGCCAGCGGCACGCCCAGCTTCGGCTCCTGCTGGGGCATCCAGATGGGCGCGGTCGCGGCCGGCGGCACCGTCACCGCCAATCCGAACGGGCGCGAGGTCGGCTTCGCCCGGCGCATCGCGCCGACCGAGATCGGCCGTGGCCACGCGCTGCTGGCCGGGCGCCCCGCCGCCTTCGACGCCCCGGCGATCCATCTCGACAGCGTCGCCCTGCCGCCGCATGGCACAACGATCCTCGCCTCGAACGCCATCAGCCAGGTCCAGGCCGCCGAGATCAAGCATAATGGCGGCACCTTCTGGGGCGTGCAGTATCACCCCGAATTCCCGCTGAAACAGGTCGCCTCCATCCTCGGCCGCATGGTGCCGCTGCTGATCGAGGAAGGCTTCCGCAAGGACGAGGCCACCGCGAAGGATTGGCTCGCGGACCTCGAGACGCTCGACGCCGACCCCGCCCGCCAGGACCTCGCCTGGGCCCATGGCCTCGACCGCGAGGTGCTGGACGCCGAGCGCCGCGTCACGGAGCTGCGCAATTTCCTCGACCGTCGCGTCAAGCCTCATGCGAGCGAACGCGGCAGGGCGTGAGGGCTGTCAGTGGAACCGCTGGAAAGCCCAGAAGCCGAGAGCGGCCAAGCCCAGCAACCAGATCAGGACGATGATCGCAGCCCCGACGGCGCTGCGCGGTCGGCCCGCGCGCTCATCGGCCTGCCTTCGAAACTCGCTCATGAGCTCGGCCGGGATGAGGCGGACCGCCAGAGCGATCCCGGCGGGCCCGATGAGCAGGTCATCCAGATAGCCCAGGACCGGAATGAAATCCGGAATGAGGTCGATCGGACTGAGGGCGTAAGCGGCGACCGCGGCAGCGACGGCTTTCGCGATCAACGGCGTCCGCGGATCGCGCGCGGCAATCCAAAGAGCGACGGCGTCACGCTTGACCCGTCCTGCCCATTGCGTGATCCGTTTCAGCATGGGCGCGGCTTCTCATGAACCGGAGGCGTCCGCAACGGGCGGGAAGCCGAAACCGGTGTTATTGGAAGCGGCGATGCCACACCCGGAGAAGCACCTGCCTGCAACGATCAGCGTTGAGCTGGTTGGTCGCCTGATCAAGGCCCAGTTTCCGCAATACGCGACGCTGGCACTGGAAGCCGTCCAGCCGGGAGGCTGGGACAATCGAACCTTTCGCCTTGGCCAGGAGCTGTCCGTTCGCTTGCCGAGCGCAGAACGCTATGTCCCGCAGGTCGAAAAGGAGCACCGCTGGCTGCCGAGGCTGGCTCCGAACTTGCCCCTTCCGATCCCGGTTCCGTTGGCGATGGGCGCGCCAGGCGAAGGTTACCCTTGGCCCTGGTCGATCTATCGATGGCTTCAAGGCGAGCCTGCAACGACCGGCGATATTGCCGACCTGCCTGCTTTGGCCCGATCATTGGGCTCCTTCCTGGCTGCATTGCACCGGATCGATGCCACCGGCGGACCTGCCGCCGGGAACCACAATTTTCATCGTGGCGGGCGCCTTGCCATCTACGACTCGGAAACGCGGTCCGCTTTGACGGCCCTCACCGGACGGATTGATGCCGCCTCCGCCGCCGAGGTGTGGGAAACGGCACTCTCGTCGGAATGGAGCGGCCAGCCGCTATGGGTTCACGGCGACATCGCCTCGGGCAATCTGCTGGTCAAGGACGGAGCCCTTTGTGCAGTCATTGATTTCGGAAGCTCGGCTGTAGGCGACCCCGCCTGCGATCTGGTGATGGCCTGGACAGAGTTTTCCGGAGACAGCCGCGCTGCGTTCCGCGCCGAACTCGCGCTTGACGACAACACCTGGAGTCGTGCTCGCGGATGGGCCTTGTGGAAGGCCCTCATCACCCTCGCAAGCGCCGGTCAGGATGCTCGCTCGATTGAAAAAGCCGGGAGGATCGTCACCGAGGTCATCGCGGACCACCGCCCGTCGTCCGGGACGTAGCGCTGATTTCGGGCCGAACGCCGACCTGCCTTGGCACTCCCGCACATCCCCAAACCCTTGCGGAAAACCCGCGCCGTCCGGCACAATTCGCCGGAACCGTTCCGCACGAAGCACCGTTGCTCTGTCGTCCATGCTGGCGATCACCGGGGATGCGCGAGACCACGATGAGACTTTCAGGCGGCTGCAATTGCGGACAGGTCCGCTACGAACTCGACGGCGAGCCGATCCGCGTCGGCATCTGCCATTGCGAAACCTGCCGGAAGGGCTCGGGCGCGGCCTTCTCCTTCTTCGGAATCTGGCCCCGGGCCGGCGCGACGCTCTCCGGCGAGCTCGGATGCTGGCAGAGCCGGGCGGGCGGCGAGCGCTTCTGCCCGCGATGCGGCTCGCCGCTGTTCTGCTGGGCGGAAGGTTCGGACGAGATCGAGATCAAGCTCGGCACCCTGGACAGCCCGCCGAGCGCGCTCGTGCCCGCCTATGAGCTCTGGACCATCCGCCGGGAGCCATGGCTGGCGCCTCGGCAGGGCACCGAGCAGCACCGGCGCGACCGCGGGGATGCCGGCGCCTGACCTTGAAGCGACCGGCGCGCATCCGCTGCGGGGGCAACCGTCACGTGACGAGCCCCGAGGCTGGCGCCTTGCCGCCACCGCCGGAAAGCGCGTCCCGCCCGGCCGACGCCCCTGCGAATGGAGGACGAGGCCATGGCCCAGCGGGCCTATCCGCAGTTAGGCTCGATTTCGCCTTGGGCGCGCCGGATTCGGCACCGTCTATCACGGCCTCGTGACTTTGATTTGGAGGGGGAAACTTCATGAAATACGGCCTCGCCGCCGCCCTCGTGATCGCGCCTGGCCTCGCCAGCGCCGCCGAGACCGAGCTTTCGAGCCGCATCGACCGCGTCACGGTCTATCCCGACGGCGCTATCGTCACCCGCCTGGGCAAGGCCGACCTGCTGCAGGGTGCCTCGCAGATCGTGCTGCGTGGCCTGCCGGCGACGATCGACCCGGCCTCCATCCGCATCGAGGGGAAAGGCGACGGCTCGTTCTCGGTCGGCGCCATCGATGTCCGCGTCACCCCGGGCGAGGCGAAGCCGGTCCTCGACAAGACCGCCGAGGACAAGCTCAAGGCGCTGCGCGACGAGAAGGGCGCGCATGAGGGCCGCATCGCCGCGATCGAAGCCCAGCGCACCACCATCGAACGCTTCGCCCAGACCGGCCCCGACAAGCTCGGCCCGGACGGCAAGGCCCTGCCCGTCGCCGACTGGCCGACAGTGTTCGAGGCGATCGGCACCGCTTTGGTCAAGGTCCAGAACGATCTGCGCGGCGAGCGCGGCAAGCTCGCGGATGTCGAGGCCGAGATCGCCGCGCTCGAAAGCGCCCGCCCGCAAGGTGGCCGCCCCGGCGCGCCGAAGCGCGACGTCGCCATCGCGGTCGAGGCCCCGCAGCCGGTCGCGGCCGAGTTCACGGTCAGCTATCGCGTCAGCGGCGCGCAATGGGTTCCCGCCTACGAGGCGCGATTGACGACCACGACGGCGAAGCCGGAACTGGCGCTGACCCGCCGCGCCGAGATCCGCCAGCGCACCGGCGAGGACTGGGGCGACGTCGCGCTGACGCTGTCGACGACGCGCTCGGCCGGCGGCACCGGCGCGCCCGAGCTCCAGCCGATGCAGATCGCGTTCTTCGAGCCGCCGGCGATCTATGAAAGCCGTTTGCGCAAGGTTGCGCCTGCGCCGATGGCCGCCGCCCGCGCCAAGGCGGAGGCCGAGGCTCTGGCCGAGCAGGCAGAGGCAAAGGCCGCGTCGCAACGCGCCGCAGCGCCGCCCACACCGGCGGAAGTCCAGACCGCCCGGATCGAAGCCGGCCCCTATCAGGCGAGCTTCCAGGTGCCCGGCCGGGCCACCATTCCGCAGGACGGCACGGTGAAGACGGTCGTGCTCACGCAGCGCAAGGCCGAGCCGACGCTGTCGGCCCGCAGCGTGCCGGAGCTGGAACAGAAGGCCTTCCTCGAAGCCGCCTTCAATCATGACGAGGAAGCCCCGCTCCTGCCGGGCAAGGTCGCGCTGCATCGCGACGGCACTTATGTCGGCACGGGCCGGATCGGGCTCGTCGCGCCGGGTGACGAGGTCTCGCTCGGCTTCGGCGCCGACGACCGGATCAAGGTCAGCTTCGCCCCGGTGAAGCGCCGCGAGAACGAGCCGCGCTGGCTCAACCAGACCCGCACCGACCAGCGCGAGTTCCGCACGGTGGTGAAGAGCCTGCATGCTCAAGCCGTCAAGGTCACCGTGCTGCAGCGCACCCCCTACTCCGAGAACAGCGCGATCACGGTCGAGACGATCGCGGCCCAGACCACGCCACCGACCGAGAAGCAGGTCGGCGACAAGCGCGGCGTCTCCTCCTGGACCTTCGATCTCGCACCGGGCGGCGAGAAGGAACTCCGGCTCGCCTACCGCATCAAATCGCCGGGCGACCGCGAGCTCTCCTATGACGAGCAGCCGCTGCCGCAGGCGACGGATTGAGGCCAGAGGCCTTCACGCCCCGGAGCGCCTCGCTCCGGGGCGTGAAGGCACCTTGCATCGGCAACCGGAGGCCGATCGCGCAAATGATCTGAAATAAAAGAATACCCGAAGCAGGAACCCATGGCGAGAGGCGGCGTTGTCTCTATCACCTGGGGAATTCATGGTTTGGAGTTTACTTTCATGCGCAATGTCGCCATCGCCATCATTTCTGCAACTGTTCTTTCGACCAGCGCCTATGCGCAAACGGCTACCAGCACGACGGCGGTGAAGGAAGTCTATGTCGCCGCCAAGCCGACCGACGTACTGAGCAGCAACCTGATCGGCCTCAATGTCCAGAACTCCGCCAAGGACAAGATCGGCGAGATCAAGGACATCGTCATGTCGAACGGCCAGATCGCCGGCTACATCGTTTCCGCGGGCGGCTTCCTCGGCATGGGCGAGCACTATGTGATCGTCTCGCCGGCCGCCGTGAAGGTGAACTATTCCGAGAACGACAAGAAGTGGTCGGCCACGATGGAGACCACGAAGGACGCTCTCAAGGCCGCGCCGCAGTTCAAATATGAAGGCCGCTGGGCAAAGTAAGTCCTTGCCGTAAGTCGACGACGGCCCTGCTTCGGCGGGGCCGTTTTCATGTCGGCGGCCCTCTGTCGGTCGATATGCCCGGACGCTCCGCCTCGTCGGCGAGCTAAACCGCCATTTCCAGCTCGCGCTTGCGGCCGAGATCGTTCATCCAGGTCCGGAATTTCGGCTGCGCCGCGATCTGGTGCGCATAATGCCGGCCCAGGGCCTCGGTCAGCCGGCCATGGCGGCCGAGCTGCTCGTCGGCGAAGCCGACCATCACCGAATTCGGCCAGGCCTGAGGCCGGATCTCGCGCAGACGCGCGAACAGCGCGTCCTCGCCCTCATGCGGATCGGCCTGCGCCATCAGGGTCAGCATCGCCGCCGTCGAGCGCGAGATGCCCATATGGCAATGCACCAGCAGATGGCCGGCCTTCCGGCCCACCGCCGAGGCGCGCAAGCCCTCGCCGAAGCCGAGGATCTCCGCGACATGCCCCGGCGCCGGCATGATCCTGTCCGGGGCCGGATCGATGATGTCGTGGAAGCGCAGCGTCACCCGCTCATGCGTGCCATAGGCGCCGAAGGCCTCGATTTCGGCCCGGTCGGGATCGAGCACTGAGAGCACATGCGTGACCTCGCGGGCGCTGTTGCCCGGCAGTTCCTCGATGCCGCAGATGGTCAGGGTCGAGATGGCGAGGGTTTTCATGGCATCATTCCGCATACCGTCATGGTCGGGCTCGTCCCGACCATCCACGTCTTTAGCCCGCATCGCTCGCCAAGGGGAGCCGAAGACGTGGATGCCCGCCACAAGGACGGGCATGACAGTTCCCGTGCAGGCGCTCCGTTACTCCGCCGCGACGGCCCGCAGGCCCTGGCCGAGCTCCTGATCGACGAGGCCAACCCAGTAGCGCACGCCGGCCGGGATGATCGCGTCGTTGAAGTCGTAGAGCGGCGTGTGCAGGCCGACGAAGGAACCGTCCGGATTGACGCCGTTGCCGATGCGCATGAAGGCACCGGGCCGCACCAGCATCATCTCGGCGAAGTCCTCGCCGCCCGTGCCGGGACGGAGCTGGCCGTTGACATGCTCAGCGCCGGCGGCCTGCGTCGCCGCGGCGACGGCAACGCGAACCTGCTCGGCCTCGTTGACCAGCGGGCTGGTGCCGCGGTGATAATACGGCTCCGCCTGGCAGCCCCAGGCCTGCGCCGTGGCCAGAGCAAGCTCGGCGATGCGCCGCTCCACCGTATCGCGCACCTCCTGCGAATAGGTGCGGGCCGTGCCGCCGATGACGAGCTCGGAGGGGATCACGTTCGAGGCGTTGACGTCGCCGCCATGGATGTAGCCAACGCTGATCACGGCGGTGTCCAGCGGCGCGACGTTGCGGCCGACGATGCCCTGCAGGCCGAGCACGAAATGCGCCTGCGCATAGGTGATGTCGGTCGAGCGATGCGGCTGCGAGCCGCCATGGCCGCCGAGGCCGCGGAAGGTCACCTTCCAGCTATCCGCCGCCGCCAGGAACGGGCCGACGGTGGTGCCGAAGCTGCCGGTCGGCATGCCCGGCGTGTTGTGCAGCCCGTAGATCGCGTCGCAGGGGAAGCGGTCGAAGAGACCGTCGGCCAGCATGGCGTTGGCGCCGCCGCGGCCTTCCTCGGCCGGCTGGAAGATCAGGTTGACGGTGCCGGCGAAATCCCGGTTCTCGGCGAGATAGCGCGCGGCCGCCAGCAGCATGGTGGTGTGGCCGTCATGGCCGCAGGCATGCATCCGGCCGGGATTCTTCGAGGAATAGGGAAGGTTCGTCGTCTCCTCCAGCGCCAGGCAGTCCATATCGGCGCGCAGGCCGATGGCGCGCCCGCCCGGCTGCTTGCCGCGGATGACGCCGACGACGCCGGTCTGGCCGACCTTCTCGGTGACCTCGATGCCCCATTCGCGCAAGCTGTCGGCGACGAGCTTGGCGGTGCGGTGCTCTTCCAGGCCGAGTTCGGGATGGGCGTGGATGTCGCGGCGGATCGCCGTGAACGCGGCATGGTGCTGGCCGAGCCAGTCGTCGAGCTTGGTCATATTGCTGTTCTTCCCCTTCTGCGGCCCGCGCCGGCAAGCACGATTCCTGCCACGCGCCGACGATGCCCCTTAGCCCTTACGCGCGATTGCGGCAGCATTACTGCGCAGATCCTGCAGATCCGCCATGCTCCGGCTGTTTACCCATGGATCCGCCCCCCATTTTGCACCTGTCCGGGCCGCTCAAGCCCTCATCCTGAGGGGCGGCGTCAGCGGCATCTCGAAGGAGGCTCCAGATCGCTCCGGAGCCTCCCGGACCATCCTTCAAGAGGCCATTCCCCTGGCAATGGCTCCTCAGGATGAGGGCTGGGGGCCTCAAATGGACCTACGCAAAACTTGACCTTCGCGCCGCATTGGCCCATGAGGGCTTGCAAGGACCTGCCCCGAAACCCCGGCCTTGCGCCGGGGTTTTGCATTTGCGCGGGCCGCTTGCGTGAGGCAACGCGGAACAAGCAGGGACACCTCGCTCATGGCGAATGTTGTGGTGGTCGGCGCCCAGTGGGGCGACGAGGGCAAGGGCAAGATCGTCGACTGGCTTTCCAGCCAGGCCGATGTCGTCGTGCGTTTCCAGGGTGGCCATAACGCCGGCCATACCCTGGTCATCGACGGCGTCGTCTACAAGCTCTCGCTTCTGCCTTCCGGCATCGTGCGCCCCGGCAAGCTCTCGGTCATCGGCAACGGCGTCGTCGTCGACCCCTGGCACCTCGTCGAGGAGATCGGCAAGCTGCGCGCGCAAGGCGTCGCGATCACCCCTGACAACCTGCGCATCGCCGACAACGCGACGCTGATCCTGCCGCTGCATCGCGAGCTCGACCATTTCCGCGAGACCTCGAATGCCGGCATGAAGATCGGCACGACCAAGCGCGGCATCGGCCCGGCCTATGAGGACAAGGTCGGCCGCCGCGCCATCCGCGTCGTCGATCTCAAGGACGAGGCCCTGCTCGAGGCCAAGATCGAGCGGCTGCTTGCCCATCACAACGCGCTGCGCCGCGGTCTCGGCATCGCCGAGGTCGACGGCCGCGAACTGCTCGGCCAGCTCAAGGCGATCGCGCCCGAGATCCTGCCCTATGCCGACACCGTCTGGGCGCTGCTCGATGCGCAGCGCCGCGCCGGCAAGCGCATCCTGTTCGAGGGCGCGCAGGGCGCGCTGCTCGACGTCGACCACGGCACCTACCCCTTCGTCACCTCCTCGAACATCGTCGCCGGCCAGGCCGCGACCGGCTCGGGGATGGGCCCCTCCGCCGTCGGCTATGTGCTGGGCATCGCCAAGGCCTACACCACCCGCGTCGGCGAAGGCCCCTTCCCGACCGAACTCTTCGACGAGATCGGCGAATTGATCGGCCAGAAGGGCAAGGAATTCGGCGTCGTCACCGGCCGCAAGCGCCGCTGCGGCTGGTTCGACGCCTGCCTCGTGCGCCAGACGGTCAAGACCTCCGGCATCGACGGTATCGCGCTGACCAAGCTCGACATCCTCGACGGCTTCAAGGAGATCAAGGTCTGCGTCGGCTACAAGCTCGACGGCCAGATCATCGAGCATCTGCCCGCCGGCCAGAGCGACCAGGCCCGCGTCGAGCCGGTCTATGAGACGATCGAAGGCTGGGAAGGCTCGACCGCCAACGCCCGCTCCTGGGCCGATCTGCCGGCCCAGGCGATCAAGTATGTCCGCCGCATCGAGGAACTGATCGGCGCCACCGTCGCCGTGCTGTCGACCAGCCCGGAACGCGACGACACCATCCTCGTTCATAATCCGTTCGAGGGTTGACGCGGCTCGTCATCAGCGACAAGTGAGGCCAATGGCCGATTTCTACCCGATCCTGGCACGCGCCGTCGCCGGGCTGCCCGACAACTCACCCGAGG
Organism: Allobosea sp. UNC402CLCol; assembly: GCF_000745475.1. Lineage (GTDB taxonomy): Bacteria > Pseudomonadota > Alphaproteobacteria > Rhizobiales > Beijerinckiaceae > Allobosea > Allobosea spartocytisi. The sequence continues at coordinate 927,886 of NZ_JQJJ01000010.1, read as the reverse complement.
CGCGCCGCGCCATCTTCGACCGGGCGCGGGCAGCCCTCGTCGCGCAGTTGCGCGGTCTCGATCCGCCGCTGAGCGAGGCCGAGATCATGCGCGAGCGCCTGACGCTCGACGAGGCCGTCGCCCGGATCGAGGCCGAATATAGCGAGGCGCCGCAGCCGCCCGCTCGTGGCCCGGTGATTCGCCCCCAGGAGCCGGCGGCGAAGCCTCCGCGCCCGCCCGAGCCGAAGCAGCAGCCCGAATTCGCCCCTCTGCCGCCCGCCGAGGGCCAGGAATTCGGCGAGCCCCTGCCCGAGCCGGCAGAGAGCCAGCCGGCCCGCCCGCGCATCATGCCGCCGCGTGAGTCCCGGGTGAAGCCCGGCCACATCCGCACCGGCGTGGTCGGCGTGGTCGTCGCCGTCGCGGTGGCCGCCATCGCCGGCACCGCGATCTATGTCCACAAGCTCAAGCCGCAGGACGCGACGCATCCCGGCGCGGAAACCGCGGCCCGGCAGCAGCCGGCCCAGCCGGAAAATGCCGGCAAGATCGGCGACCGCGTCGGCGACGCCAATGCGCCGACGCAGGGCCGCTCCAACAACGCGGGCGGCAACAACGCCGCCGGCACGCCGGTGCAGCAGCCGGGCGGCGAGATCGCCGTCGCCCAGCGCGCCATCCTCTATGTCGAGAACCCGGACAACCCCCAGCAGCCGCGCACCGTCAATGGCCGCGTCTTCTGGCGGCTCGACAGCGAGAGCGCCGGCCAGGGCCGGCCCGTCGAGACCATCGTGCGCGCCACCATCGAAATCCCGGAAGCGGGCGTCAATCTCGATTTCACCATCCGGCGCAACACCGATTCGGCCTTCCCCGCCTCTCACATCGTCGGCATGCGCTTCACCGCCACCGGCGACCCGGCGACGCAGGGGATCAAGGAAGTCGGCGTACCGCAGTTCAAGACCGCGGAAGGCGAGCGCGGCGCGCCGCTCTCGGCGATCAACTCGGCGCTCGGCGACAATCTCTTCGTCGCGGCCCTGTCCAACGTGCCGGTCGAGGTCGAGCGCAACACCGATCTCATCCTGAACCGGAGCTGGATCGACCTGCCCGTGCTCTTCACCTCGGGCCGCCGCGGCATCATCACCTTCGAGAAGGGCGTCTCGGGCGCCCAGACGCTGGGCGACGCCTTCGGCCGCTGGCAGTAGGCCTGCCGGCTTCGGAGACGCCCGGTCTCCACAAGGAGAGAGGCACCCGCGCCTCTATTTCCGGGATGGCCGGCCGGCCCCGCTCGCCACCAGCGCGCCGATGACGATGAGCGCGCAGGAGGCCGCCAGCAGCCAGCTCGCCTGCGCATAGCCGAACAGCACGAGCACCAGCGTCGAGAGCACCGGGGCGGCGTAGGAAGCGACGCCGAGCAGCGCGACATCGCCCTGCTTCATGCCGATGTCCCAGACGACGAAGGCGAGCCCGATCGAGCCGAGCCCGAGGCCGAGAACGCCGGCCCACTCCACTCCCGTGAGCGACCACAGCGTCGTCTCGAAGGCGAAATGGCAGAGGAGAGCCGGCACGGCGCAACCCAGCATGGTGACGCAGAGGCTTTCCGACGGCACGTCGGCGAAGCGGCGCGAGACCACCGAATAGCTCGCCCAGACGAAGGCGCCAAGCGCGGCCAGCACATGGCCGACAGCGAGCCCGCCGCCACTGCCGAGGCCGCCGGAAACGAGGAGCCCGGTCGCCATGAGCCCGACGAAGGCGCCGACGAGATGGCGGGTCTTCAGCCCGCCGCCGGGCAGGAGCGCGGCGAAGAGCACGATCAGCAGCGGCCAGAGATAATGGATCAGGTTCGCTTCCGCCGGCGGCGCCGTTTTCACCGCGGCATAGTAGAGCGCGCTGTCGCCGAACGGACCGTAGAGGCCCAGTGCGAAGGAGGCCGGCGTCGGCCTGATCCGGCTGAGCTCGCCGCGCAGCGCCGTGATGGCGAGGATCAGCAGGCCGCCGATGACGAAGGTCATGGCGACGAGCTGGAACGGAGGCACCCGCCCCGACATCGCGGTGAACAGCGCGAGCGTCGACCAGAGCAGGATGGCGCAGAAGCCGATGAGAGTGGCGGTACGGGAGGTCATGACGAAAAGCCGGGCTCGAAACAGGGCGGCGATAGCAGGTTTCGTCGGGCTTGCCGATGGGCCGGCGCCAGTTTGTCCGGCAGCCCCCGGCATCATGCTGCATTGCACCTCAGCACGGCAGCCATGGGCGCCATGTTCCGGAAACCGTTGACCGCGACGCCGGCTCGCATCATGCCTCATTCATGACCACGATCCCGATAGAAGGCGTCGTCCGCCGCCCGTTGATGCCGGTTCTGGCGGCGCTCAGCGTCGCCCATCTGCTGAACGACCTCGTCCAGTCGATGATCCCGGCGCTGTATCCTCTGATCAAGGATGCCTATCGGCTCGACTTCATGCAGATCGGCTTCATCACGCTCGCCTTCCAGGTGACGTCGTCGCTGCTGCAGCCGCTGCTCGGCTATGTCACCGACCGCAGGCCCTGGCCCTATGCGATGGTCGCCGGGATGTGCTCGACGCTGACCGGGCTGCTGCTGCTCTCCTTCGCCCACAGCTATGCCGTCGTGCTGCTGGCGGCCGGGCTGATCGGCCTCGGCTCTGCGGTGTTCCACCCGGAAGCGACGCGCATGGCACGCCACGCCGCCGCGGGGCGGCAGGGGCTGGCGCAGGGCGTGTTCCAGGTCGGCGGCCATGTCGGTTACGCCATCGGCCCGCTGCTGGCGGCGATGGTGGTGGTGCCGCGCGGGCAGGAGAGCCTGTCCTGGTTCTCGCTGGTCGTGCTGCTGGCGATGGGGCTGATGGGCTGGATCGGCGCGCGCTATGCGGCGATGCGGCGCGAGCAGACATCGTCCAAGGAGCATGTCGAGGAAATCGCCAGCCACGGCCTGCCGCGCGGGCGCATCATCCTGGCCATGACCGTTCTGGTCGTGCTGCTGATCTCGAAGAACGGCTACACGGCTGCCTTCACCTCCTACTACACCTTCTACCTGATCACGCGCTTCGGCGTGGAGGTGCAGCTCTCGCAGATCATGCTGTTTCTCTATCTCGTGGTCGGCGCCATCGGCGTCATCCTCGGCGGCATGATCGGCGACCGGATCGGCCGCGACCGGGTGATCTGGCTGTCGATCCTGGGCTCGCTGCCCTTCGCGCTCGCGCTGCCTTACGCGGATTTGTTCTGGACGGGCGTGCTCAGCATCATCGTCAGCTTCATCATGGCGAGCGCCTTCTCGGCGATCCTGATCTACGCCATCGATCTGGTGCCGCACCGCATCGGCCTCGTCGGCGGTCTGTTCTACGGCCTGTCCTTCGGGCTCGGCGGCGTCGCCGCGGCGGCTCTCGGCGCGCTCGCCGACCAGGTCGGCATCATCCAGGTCTTCAAGCTCTGCGCCTGGCTGCCCGCACTGGGGCTCCTGACCTTCCTGCTGCCGAGGGGAGCGCGGAAGGCCTGAACTTCCATCGGAAGCGCTCCGGCATGGATTCCCGGTCAGGCCCGGGATGACTGCGTGGCTCCGTCGTGCTCTAGATCGCCGCCAAGTGGACGACCTCGCCGTCTTCCTTTGTGAACGAGTCGGGGCGGCGTTCCAGAAGCTCGAGCACGACTTCGGAAGGGCGCGCCAGCTTCACGCCCTTCGGCGTAACGACGATCGGGCGGTTCACCAGGATGGGCAGGGCGACCATCGCGTCCAGAATCCGATCCTCGGAGATTCCCGGATCGAGCAGGCCGATCTCGGCAGCCGGCGTGCCTTTCTCGCGCAGGATGTCGCGCGGCGGTGCCGCCATCGCGTCGAGCAATTGCCGGAGCTGCGCCAGAGTCCAACCCGTGTCGAGATAATGGACGACCGTCGGTTCGTAGCCGGCGGCGCGGATCATCGCGAGCGCATTGCGCGAGGTGCAGCAGGCGGGATTGTGGAAGATGGTGATCGGAAAGCCGGCAGTCATGGCGCCGCATTCTCCTGAAGAAGCCAGTGGAAGACCATCGAGGCTGCCGCGGCACCCGCCAACTGCGCCGCAAGGAAAACCGGCACGGAGCCGGGAGCGATCCCCGCAAAGCTGTCGGACAGGCTGCGCGCCAGCGTGACGGCGGGGTTGGCGAAGGAGGTCGAGGCCGTGAACCAGTAAGCTGACACGATGTAGAGGCCGACGATCGACGGCACGGCCTGCGGCCTCAAGCGCGCTGCCCCGCAAATGGCGGCGATGAGGCCGAAAGTGGCGACGAATTCCGACAAGGCCTGGCCCGGACCGTCGCGCAGCTTGCCCGAAACCTGCAGAAGCGGCTCGGCAAACATGGCATGGGCGAGCCAGACGCCGAGAAAGGCGCCGATGAGCTGCGTTGCGACATAGGCGCAAGCCACCCTCCAGGGCAGTTCGCGCCGGAGGCTCGCAACCAGGGTGACGGCCGGGTTGAAATGCGCGCCCGACACCGGGCCGAAGATGGTGATGAGCACGACCAGCCCTGCCCCGGTCGCCAGCGTATTGCCCATAAGCGCTATCGCGATGTTTCCGCCGGCCAGCCGCTCGCCCATGATGCCGGAGCCAATGACGATGGCGAGCAGGGCCATCGTTCCCAGCCCCTCCGCTGCCAGGCGGCGCGCCAGCGTCGCCTCCGCAATGGGGCTGACCGCCGCGTGCATGGCGAAGTTACGCTGAGGCGGTTTCATGGGCGCAGCAAGCCGCTTGCGCGAATTTCTCGGCAAGCGGCCGACAGATCTCGGGGGATCCGCCGCAGCAATCGTCGAGGAGATAACCGAGCAGCCGCGTCATCTCGTCATACCCGGCGGTATAGACGATCGAGCGGCCCTCCCGCCGCGCCGCGATCAGACCGGCATGGCTGAGCACGGTCAGATTGGCTGAAAGGCTGCTGGGAGGTACGCCGAGGCGGCGCGCGATCTCCCCGGCGGCGATGCCGTCGGGGCCTGTCTGGACGAGCATGCGGAAGACCGCCAGGCGACCTTCATGAGCGAGCGCGGAAAGGCGCGTGACGGCATCTGTAATTTCCATATTTCCACGATATAGGAAATATAGAAATATGGAAGCACTGCTTCTGCGGGCAGCCTCAGGCCCGGGAGCGCCCCGGGCATCTCTTGGCGGAAGAGCTCCCCGTCCGGTGCGAGATTCTCGGGTCACCGCCTTGCGGCGCCCGAGAACGACGGCGGATTGCCGGGCGGCTCACGCCATGTACTGGCCGCCATTGGCCGAGAGGGTCGAGCCGGTGATGAAGCCCGCATCCGGGCCGGCGAGGAACACGACCGCCCGGGCGATCTCCTCGGGCTCGCCGAGTCGCCCGACCGGGATATGCGGCAGGATCGACTTCTCGATCACGGCGGGATCGATCGCCTTGACCATTTCGGTGGCGATGTAGCCGGGGCAGATCGCGTTCACGGTGATGCCGGCGCGTGCGCCCTCCTGCGCCAGAGCCTTGACGAAACCGATGTCGCCGGCCTTGGCGGCGGAGTAGTTCACCTGACCCATCTGGCCCTTCTGGCCGTTGATCGAGGAGATGCAGATGACGCGACCGAATTTGCGGGCGCGCATGCCCTCCCAGACCGGGCGGGTCATGTTGAAGAGCGAGTTCAGGTTGGTGTTGATCACCGCGTCCCACTGATCCCTGGTCATCTTGTGGAACATGCCGTCGCGGGTGATGCCGGCATTGTTGACGAGGACGTCGACAGGCCCGAGCTCAGCCTCGACCTTGGCGATGCCGGCGACGCAGGACTCATAGTCGCCGACGTCCCATTTATAGACGGAAACGCCGGTCTCGGCCTTGAACTTGGCGGCCGCCTCGTCATTGCCGGCATAGCTGGCCGCGACCTTGTATCCGGCCTCTTTCAGGGCCTTGCAGATCGCCGCGCCGATCCCGCGCGTGCCCCCCGTCACCAGCGCCACCTTCGTCATAGCCATTCTCCCTCTTGTGAAGTCTTGCGCGGCTTGCCGCCGCTATTGTTCGGATAGCTTCAACGTGGGCGTGTAGGGCACGTCCACGTCCTTGGTGATGGCCTGTCCGCAGATGACGCGGCCTTGCGCGGCGTCGAAGGTGAGCGTCGGCTGGCCGTAGAGCGACCAGCCCTGGCTCAAGGCTTCGGTGACCCGATGACAGAACGCAGCGTCATCGGGCCCGGTGAGATAGCGGTAGAGCGTCGTGCGCTTCGCCATGAGCAGAGGCGCTTGTCTCAGCGCTCCACGGCCAAGGCGACGCCCATGCCGCCGCCGATGCAGAGGGTGGCGAGGCCCTTCTTGGCGTCGCGCTTGGCCATCTCGTGGAGCAGCGTCACCAGCACGCGAGCGCCCGACGCGCCGATCGGGTGGCCGATCGCGATGGCACCGCCATTGACGTTGACGATGTCAGGGTTCCAGCCGAGATCTTTGTTGACCGCGAGCGCCTGCGCGGCGAAGGCCTCGTTGGCCTCGACGAGATCGAGATCGGCGACCTTCCAGCCGGCCTTTTCCAGCGCCTTGCGGGTCGAGGGGATCGGGCCCGTGCCCATGATCGCCGGATCGACGCCAGCCGTCGCCCAGGAGGCGATGCGGGCGAGCGGGGTGAGGCCGCGGCGGGCCGCTTCCTTGGCCGTCATGATGACGAGGGCGGCGGCGCCGTCATTGAGGCCGGAGGCGTTGCCGGCGGTCACCGTGCCGTCCTTGGAGAAGGCGGGCTTGAGCTTGGCCATGGCTTCCAGCGTCGCGCCGTGGCGGGGATACTCGTCGCTGTCGACGACCACGTCGCCCTTGCGGGTCGAGATGGTGAAGGGAACGATCTCGTCCTTGAACCGGCCAGCCTTCTGGGCAGCCTCGGCCTTGTTCTGCGAACCCACGGCGAAGCGGTCCTGCTCCTCGCGGCTGATCTGGTACTTGGTCGCGACGTTCTCGGCCGTGGTGCCCATATGGTAGCCGTGGAAGGCGTCCCAGAGCCCGTCCTTGATCATGGTGTCGACGAATTTGGTGTCGCCCATCTTGGTGCCCGCGCGCAGATGCGAGGCATGCGGGGCCAGCGACATCGATTCCATGCCGCCGGCGACGATGATGTCGGCATCGCCATTGGCGATCTGCTGCAGGCCGATGGCGACCGTGCGCAGGCCCGAGCCGCAGAGCTGGTTGAGGCCCCAGGCGGTCTTCTCCTGCGGGATGCCGGCGGCCATCGCGGCCTGGCGGGCGGGGTTCTGGCCCTGGCCGGCGGCGAGTACCTGGCCCAGCACGACCTCGTCGACCTCGGCCGCCTCGACCTTGGCGCGCTTCAGCGCTTCCTTGATCGCGGCGGCGCCGAGATCATGGGCGGGAGTGTTGGCAAAAGCGCCGTTGAAGGCGCCTACCGCCGTGCGCGCTGCGCCGACGATCACGATGTCCGTATCTGCCATGGGGGAATTCCTTGCTGCTATTCTGATGTTGACCTGCCGCGCCGCTCCCGCCGGCGCAACCTTCGCCCACCTTCGAAGGCCGCCGTGACGCCGTCAAGTCAGCCCTACTGCCATATCCGGCGTTTGGCAGGGCCTCCCGGCTGTGGAGCGCGCGGTCGCGGCGGAGACATCGCCTCAATTCCGACCGGTTTTTGCGCCGCACGCTCAAAAAGCTTGCGGCGCAGCACCGAGAGGCTATCGTCACGGCAGGGAGAACGTTCCGCCAAACGGCGCCGGCACCGCCGGCACGGGGCGGATCAACGTCTAGCAGGACATGATGGCCAGCGAAAAAGAACCGACCGTCATCAAGAAATACGCCAATCGGCGCCTCTACCATACGGGTACGAGTTCCTACGTCACCTTGGAGGATCTGGCCGGGCTGGTGCGCGGCGGCGAGGATTTCGTCGTCTACGATGCCAAGTCGGGAGAGGACATCACCCGCTCGGTGCTCGCGCAGATCATCTTCGACGAGGAAGCCAAGGACGGTCAGAACCTGCTGCCGATCGCGTTCCTGCGTCAACTGATCCGCTTCTACGGCGACAGCATGCAGGCGCTGGTGCCGCGCTATCTCGAATTCTCGATGGAGAATTTCGCGCAGGAGCAGAGCAAGTTCCGCGAGCAGATGAGCAAGGCTTTCGGCAGCCCGGCCTTCGGCGGCACCGCCTTCGGGGCGCCCGCGCTCGACGCCATCCAGGCGCAGACCCGCGCGAACATGCAGATCTTCACCGAGGCCTTCCGGATGTTCAATCCCTTCACCGCCGCGGCGGCCGCGAAGGCGAAGCAGGAAGCCGCGTCGGAGCCGACCAAGGCCGACGACCTCGGCGATCTCAAGCGCGAGCTCACCGAAATGCGCGAGCGGCTGGACAAGCTTTCCCGCAGCAAGTGAGCCCAAGGCGGCGGGCGTTGCCCGCCGCAGCCCCGGCCTGCATCAGCCGACGGCGCGGCGGCGCTCCGGCTGGGTTTCCGTCACGAGCTCGGCGCGACCGACGAGATGGCCCTGCAGATAGGTGACGCCCCAGTCGCGCAGCATCGTCGCCTGCAACTCGTCATCGACCCATTCGGCGACGGTCTCGACCTCGAGATGGCGCGCGAGATCGATCAGCGTGCGGACATAGAAGCGGTCGTCGGTCGAGCGGCGCAGATTCTGCGTGAAGGCCCCGTCGATCTTCAGGATGTCGATCGGGAAGGCGCGCAGATGCTTGAGCGAGGTATGCCCCGCGCCGAAATCGTCGAGGGCGATGCGGCAGCCATGCTGCTTGATCCGGGCGAGCAGCTTCGCGATCCGGACCGGGTCCTGGATGGTCGCCGTCTCGGTGATCTCGACGATCAGCCGTGAGGCGAGGCCGCGCGACGAGCCGGCCAGCGTCAGGAAGGCGTCGAGCCATTCGGGGTCGCCGAGCGAGACCGGCGAGACGTTGATCGACAGCGTGAGCGCCGGGTCCCCGGCCAGCATCGCGAGTGCCAACTCGAACACACGATGGTCGAACAGCCGCACGAGGCCGCGCCGCTCGAGCAGCGGCACCAGCTCGGCCGAAGCGAAGAACAGGCCGGCCTCGGGCTGCCCGACGCGCAGCAGCGCTTCGTGGAAGGCGACCTCGCGGGTGCGGGCCGAGACGACAGGCTGCAGGGCCAGCCGCACCCGCCGCTCGTTCAGCGCGGTGACGGCCTGGACGTCGAGCCCGCCATGGTCAGCCCTGTCCTGGCGCCGGCGCTGCGGGCGGGCGATGACGGCATCCTCGCAGGCGCCGGCCCGCGCCGCCGCCAGCGCGCCCTCGGCCGCTGCCAGCAATTCGCCGGCATGGCTGCCGAGCTCGGGCGCATGGGCTGCGCCGACGCGCAGCCGCACCAGCGCGATGCCATGGCTGGTCTCGATGGCGGATTCCGCGACCACCTTGATGAAGCGGCGGGCCGCCGAATCGATCTGGTCGCGCGGGCAGCCGGACAGGATGATCGCGAAGCTGTTGCCGGCATAGCGAACGAGATGGTCGCGCTGGCGCGTCACCGAGCGCAGCCGCTCATGCGCCGTGATGACGATCTCGTCGGTCGCCTCATGGCCGAAATCGTCGTTGAGGCGCGCAAGCTCGTCGATCGCCGCGACGAGGACGACCACCGGCCGGTCCTGCGGCAGATGCTCCTGCAGGCTGAGGCCGATCTGCTCGACCAGGGCCGGGCGGTCGCAGAGATCGCTGCCGGAAGAGCCGAATTCCTCGCTGCGCACCGCACGGTCGAGCCGCAGCACGCCGCGGGCGCAGGCCGGGCGGCCGTCGCTGCCGGCGAACCAGCGGCCGGTATCCTCGGCCCACATCTTCCGGCCGCCGAGATCGATGGCGTAGCGGGTGCGGTAGAGCACGCCCTCGCCCTGATCCTGCTCGCTCGAGCCGAAGATCGCGTCGTAGCGGCTCGGGCCGCTGCCGGGCTCGACGAGCGCGGCGAAGCCGATGCCCCGCGTCATCGCCCGCTCCGGGAGCGTGCCGAAGACATCCGTGGCATTCGGGCCCAGGCTCAGCGCGTCGCTCTGGATGTCCCAGCTATAGACCACCTCGCCGATCGACGAGAGCAATCCCCTCGGATCAGCCGCATTGTCCTTGCGGAAGCTGAAAAGCGCGGGGGAAGGCATCGCGGGCGGCCTCATCGGACTGTTCGCGCCGCATCGTCCTGGTGCGGCCCCGCCATGTCCGGCTGGTTGGGGAAGTGTTTCGAAATGATGAAGGGTTTTTGCTTAACGCCCCGTTAAGCGTGGCGACCGTCTTGCAACTTCCGCCCCGTCACAGAGTGCCCGTGCCGGAGTGAGACATATGCGTAACGGAGAGAGGCCAGCGCCTGAGGGGTTGAACCTCAGCGCGTCCGCGCTCGTGCTGCTGCAGGCCGCGGCCTTCAAAGCGCGGATCGGGCCCTTCGCGCTCAAGGGCCTGGCGACGTCGCAATCGGCCGTGCTGCTTTATCGCGCCGCGGCGCGGCTGGCGGCGTTGTCGTCGGCGAGGCGCTGAAGGGCTTACAGCCCCACCCCCGGATATGGCGGATAGGGCAGCCATTCCGGCGCCGTCATGCTCACAGGTTCCGAGCGCGACTCTCGGCCCGGCAAGACAAAGAAAAAACCGGCCTTTCGGCCGGTTTCATCAGATTCGAGCGAAGGCCGGAGGCGATCCGGCCATTCCGGCTCAGGCGTCGGCCTTGACCTTGAGAACCTGGCGGCCGCGATACATGCCGCTCTTCAGATCGACATGGTGCGGGCGGCGCAGTTCGCCGGAGTTCTTGTCCTCGATATAGGTGGGCTGCTTCAGCGCGTCGGCCGAGCGGCGCATGCCGCGCTTCGACGGCGACGTCTTCTTCTTCGGAACGGCCATTGTACTCTCCATCGTGCCGCCGCTCGGAGCGCCGCTCGCCAAAGCTGCGCCACCGCCACGACGACGGATCAATCTCGTGAGGCGTTGCCCATACACGCTCAGGCGCGCGCTGGCTAGAGCCTCATGTGAAAAAGTGGCTGACTGACCTTTGCCCATAACGATGTCGGGCGCCGGAGCAGGCTTCGTCTTCGCGGAGGAGTTAGCCGGGCAAGGCGCAATTGCCAAGGGAGCCGAGCTGGCCCATGCGGCGCAGAACGCGCCCGGAGGCCGATTGCAGCGCGCGACTCGGCTTGCCCGGATTGCGCAGGATCGGATTCGGCAGGGCCCCGGCAAGACGCGCCGCCTCCACCGGGGTGAGCCGGGCCGCGGATTTGCGGAAATAGTGCTGCGCCGCGGCCTCGGCCCCGAACAGGCCCTCGCCCCATTCCGCGACGTTGAGATAGACCTCGATGACGCGCGGCTTGCCCCAGGCGAGGTCGCTCACCATCGCGAGCGGGATTTCCAGCCCCTTGCGGATGTAGGAGCGCCCCGGCCAGAGGAAGACGTTCTTGGCCGTCTGCATGGTCAGCGTCGATGCGCCGCGGCTCGGCCCGTCCTCATCTTCCATCACCGCGTTGAGCTCAACCCAGTCGACGCCGCGATGGCTGCAGAAGCGCTGGTCCTCGGAGGCGATGACGGCACGGATCAGATTGGGCGAAATCCGCTCCAGCGGCACCCATTCGCGCTCGACCGGCCGCAGCGTCAGCCAGCGGCCGAGCATCAGCGTCGAGGGCACGGGCACGAATCGATAGAGCACCAGAGCAACGACGAGGGCGAGGACGAGCCAGAAGGTCAGCCTCAGGCACCATCCGAAAACCCAAGCCAGGAGACCGCTCCCTGTTTCCCGCCGCTCCGCCGACGCATCCGCCATGGCCCCGCACCTTGACGATGCGGCAAACGTCCGGCAAGGCCCCCGTCCCGGCAGCGAACGCGAGACCCACGCATGAGTTCCGTCCCGTCACAGGCCAGCCACGCCGATCTCGATGCCCGGCTGGCGCAGAATGCCGCGGCGGTCGAGACGCTGCTCGAGAGCCTCCTGTCCGAGACGCCGGCGGCCGGCGAAATCCTGCGTCCGCCGCGTCTGGTCGCCGCGATGCGCCACGGCGCGCTCGCGGGCGGCAAGCGGCTGCGGCCGTTCCTGACGGTGGAGACGGCCCGGCTTCTCGGCGTTCCCTCGGCACAGGCGCTGCGGGCCGGCGCCGCGGTCGAACTGCTGCATTGCTATTCGCTTGTTCATGACGACCTGCCGGCGATGGACGACGACGATCTGCGCCGGGGGCGCCCCACCGTCCACAAGGCCTATGACGAGGCAACCGCGATCCTGGCGGGCGATGCCCTGCTGACGCTCGCCTTCGACGTGCTGGCCGATCCGGAGACGCATGAATCGGGTGAGATCAGGGTGGCGCTGGTGCGCTGCCTCGCCCGCGCCTCCGGGCTTGGCGGCATGGTCGGCGGCCAGATGCTCGATCTCGCCGCCGAGGGCCGCTTCGAGGCGCAGAAGCATGCCTTGACCGAGGCGGAGATCCGGCGCCTGCAGGCGATGAAGACCGGGGCGCTGCTGGCGGCCAGCGTCGAGATCGGCGCGCGGCTGGGCGGCGCCGATGTGGCGACGCTGGCGGCGCTCGACACCTATGGCCGGGCGCTGGGCGCGACCTTCCAGATCGCCGACGACATTCTCGACGTCGAGGCCGATGTGGCCCAGATGGGCAAGGCGACGGCGAAGGACGAGGACAAGGGCAAGGCGACGCTGATCGGCGTGCTGGGGCTCGACGGCGCCAAGCGCGAGCGCGACCGGCTGAGCGAGGCGGCGGTGAAGGCGCTCGACGGCTTCGGGGCCACGGCGGACACGCTCAGGGCCGCGGCGCGCTTCGCCGGGCAGCGAAAGAGCTGAGAGGCGCGGGGAGCGGTCCGCTCAGTTCCGCCGGAGCAGCCGCTCCAGATAATCCAGTTCCTCCTGCGGCCGCAGCGGATCGCCGAGGCGCTTGCGCAGCTCCTCCAGGATGCGCCGCGCCCGCTGCGTCGCGCTCTCGTCGGCGCCGGGAACCTTGACCCGGCCATCGGCCCAGTCGCGCTGACGCTGCGGGCGGCCGAGCGGATCCTCGCTGCCGCGCTGCTGGGCCGAGGGGCGGCCCTGCTGGCGCCCGTCCGGCTCGCCATAGGCCTGGCCCTCGCCGTCGCCCTCGCCGGGCTGGCCCTGCATCTGCTGGGCGAGGTTCTGGCCGCCGCGACGCAGCGCATCGAGCGCACGGCCCTGCGCGTCCAGCGCCCCTTCCCCGTCGCCTTGACCGAGCTGCCGCTCGGCCTCGCGCATCGCCTCCTCGGCCTCGCCGAGCTCGCCATTCTGCGGCGCGCCCATGCCGCGCATGCGCCGCTGCAGATCCTGCAGCCGCTCGCGCAGGGCCTGCTGGCGCTGGGACAGGCCACCCTGCCCCTGGCCGTTCTGGCCCTGCATGCCCTCGCCGCCTTCGCCATCCTCGCCCTGGTCGCCCGGTTGCTGGCCGGGCTGCTGACCGCGCTGGCCCTGCTGGCCGCGTTGCCCTTGCTGGCCCTGTTGGCCGCGCTGGCCGGGGCGTGCCTGCTGCTGGCCGGGGCGCTGGCCGCGCTGGGTCTGCCCCTGCCCGCGCTGCTGGTTCTGATAGGTCTCGTCGCGCAGGTTCTGCTGGTCGCGCGTCATCCGGTCGAGATCGCCCAGCGCCTGGTTCATCTGGTTCTGGCGCGGATCGCCCTGGCCGGGCCGCGCCATCTGCAGATTGTTGAGCATCCGGTTGAGCTCTTCCATCAGCCGCTGCGCCTCGGCCATGTCGCCGCGCCGCGACAATTCCTCGATGCGATCGAGCATGTTCTGCAGGTCGCGCGGCGTCACCGTCCGGAAATTCTCAGGCAGCTGCGCCTGGTTCTGCTGGCCGTTCTGCTGCTGGCGCATCATCTGCTCGGCGAGCTGGCGCATATAGTTGTCCATCGCCCGCCGCATCTCCTCGGTGAGCTTCTTGATCTCCTCCTCGGAGGCGCCACGCTCCAGCGCCTGCTGCAGATTCTCCTGCGCCTGCCGCAGCGCCCGCTCGGCATCGGACATGTCGCCGTCCTCGAGCTGGAGCGCCATCGCCCACATCAGCTCGGACACCTCGCGCAACTCGTCGTCGCTGCCGGATTTGCGCAGCCGCTCCGTCAGCATGCGCATGCCGAGATAGGTCCCCATCTCCTTCATGAAGAGCCCGGGCTCGATCATCAGCGCATCCATGGCGAGCTGCACCCTGGAGCGGTCGTCGACATTCATCACGAGCTTGCGCCGCTGCTCGACCAGCGCCTTGGCCAGCGGATTGGTGAAGGTGCGCTGCGGCAGCACGACCTCGACCGGCTGGCTGCGCCCCTCCTGCCCGGCCTCGTCCTTGGCGATCAGCACCATCCGGACCTTGGCGCCAGCCCAGGGATGCGCCGAGAAATCGACAGTGCCCTTGAGCTCCTCCTCGCCGGTTGCGGAGGAGGGCACGGCAAGGTTCTGCTTCGGCGGATCGACCAGCGAGCGGCCGCCGGCGGCGACATCAGGACGCGAGACATCGACCTCGATCGAGGCGATACCGTAATCGTCCTTGGCCTTGTAGGTGATGCTCAAGCCGCCAGACTGGGCGCCGACGACCGGCTTCGGCGTATCGACGAAGGCGATGGTCGGCGGCAGGTCGGGAATGGCGGTGATGCTGAGCGTGGTGCCGGGCGCGCCGCTGCCGGTCAATCTCAGCGTGCCGTTGCCGGCGAGCACATAGCGCTTCTCCAGCACCGCCTGCTGCGGGTCGCTGCCTTGCGCCTGCCGGGCCGGCTGGGCGCCCGCCTCGCCGTCTTGGGCCTTGCCGTCTTGGGCCTCGGCCGGCTTGGTCTCGAGCTTTCCGGTGGTGACGACGTCCATATTGGTCTTGCCGGCGATGCGCACGACGATCGTCGACTTCTCCGGCGCGCTGAGACGCGGGCTCGCGAGCTTGGCGAAGTCGATCAGGATCGGCGGCAGGCGGGTATAGGCCGGCGGGTCGATCCAGGCGTCGATGCGGGTCGAGGGCGAGGCGCCCGGCGGCCCCTGCCAGTCGAAGGCGGCGGAGAGGCGCTGCGTCGTCTCGGGCCCGGCGACGAAGAAGGCCGCGATGGCGGCGAGCAGCGGCACCGCGCGCAGCGCCCGCTGGTCGCGAGCCGCCATCAACGGACGCGGCGCCTCGATCCTGAGCGCCGCGACCTGCCGGCTCTGGCGCTCGACATGCAGCTTCCAGAGAGCTTGCGAAACCGGATCGCTGGAGCCGACGGCGAGGCTGTCCTCCAGCGCCGAAGCGGGACGATGCCCGCCGGCGAAGGAGCGATCGAGCCGGGTCAGCGCGTCGCGATGCGTCGGCAGCACGATGCGGGCGACGTGCCAGAGGCTGGCGAGGAAGGCCCCTGCAAAGGCCAGGACGCCCACGATCCGCCCATACCAGGGCAGATGGGTCCACAGCCCGAACCAGGACAAGGCGAGGAAGGCGAGGGCGACGCCGAGCGGCAACCACAGCCGCGGCCACAGCCGTTCCCAGCCGAGCGAAACCCGCGAGGCCAGCGTGAGGCGGCGCAACCGTTGCCGGATGCCGTCCATCGTGTCGGGCGCCTTGCGGCGCTCTGCCTCGCTCATGCCATCGCTCCGGGCAGCCCCCATTTCCGTCGGTTCATCGCCTTACTGAAGCAGGCTAACACGGGAATGTGGCATTGCCAGTCCCCGGACCGGCCTTTGCACCGCGCTCGACGTTTCGTGAACGGGCACACAGGCCGTCATGCCCGGGCTTGACCCGAGCATCGCTGAAACCAGAGCCAACTGGTCATGAGATTCTCGGGTCAAGCCCGAGCATGACGCGTGAATTTACGCGAACCACCCCGGCAACCTGTCCGCCCCGATCAGCTCCTCATAGCTCTGGCGCGGACGGGTCACGGCATATTGGTCGCCCTTGACCATCACCTCGGCCACGAGCAGGCGCTGATTGTAGGTCGAGGACATCGAGGCGCCATAGGCGCCGGCGGTCATGAAGGCGATGAGATCGCCCTGCTTCAGCGCCGACAGCACCCGCCCCGTGGTGAAGGTGTCGCCCGATTCGCAGATCGGCCCGACCACGTCATAGGCGACGTCCGGCGCCCCGATCGCCGGCTCGGCCACCGGCCAGATCTCGTGATAGGCCTCGTACATCGCCGGCCGGACGAGGTCGTTCATCGCCGCGTCGACGATGAGGAACTGCTTGGTCGGACGCGGATTGAGATGCAGTACCCGCGTCAGCAGGATGCCGGCATTGCCGACGATGAGACGTCCCGGCTCGAAGCCGAGCTCGACATCGAGCCCCTTCGTCACCCGTCCCACCATCTCGGCATAGGCCTCGATCAGCCCCGGGCCGTAATCGAAGCTCTTCGGGATGTCGTAGGGAATGCCCAGCCCGCCGCCGAGATCGAGCCGCTCGACGCGGTGCCCCTCCCCCTTCAGCGCGCCGACCAGCGCCACCATCTTGGAATAGGCCGCCTCGAAGGCGTCGATCTCGCGGATCTGGCTGCCGATATGCACGGCAAGGCCCATGATCCGCACGCCCGGCATGTTCGCCGCCCGCCCATAGAGCCGGCCGACCTCCTCGAAGGAGACGCCGAACTTGTTTTCGGAGGAGCCCGTCGTGATCTTGGCATGGCCGCCGGCGCCGATATCGGGATTGACCCGGAACACCGCCTCCTGCCGCTTGCCGAGCGAGGCCGAAACCTTCGAGAGCAGGTCGAGCTCGCTCTCGCTCTCGATATTGACCTGGTAGATCCCGGCCTCGACGGCGAAACGCAATTCCTGCTCGCTCTTGCCGACGCCGGAAAACACGATCTTCTCGGGCGGGATGCCGGCGGCCAGCGCCTTGCGCACCTCGCCCTCGGAGACGGTATCGACGCCCGCGCCGAGCGCGCCCAGCGTCTTCAGCACGCCGAGATTGCCATTCGCCTTCATGGCGTAGAAGACATGCGCCTTGCCCGCCGGCACGGCCTTCTTCAGTGCCTGCTCGAAGAGCTTGTAGTGCCGCTCGATCGTCGCGCTCGAATAGACATAGACCGGCGTGCCGATTTCGGCCGCGATCCGGTTGAGGTCGACGCCCTCGGCATGGAGCGAGCCGTCGCGATAGGCGAAATGATGCATGGGCGGAACCCCGGAACGAGATCTGTTGAACCGTCGCCGTCATCCCGGGCGACCGAAGGGAGACCCGGAATCCCTGCCGGAGCGCTTCCGGTCGAGGCTCAGGCATGGATCCCGGCTCTGCGCTACGCTTGGCCGGGATGACTTCGCAGCAAGCTGGTGAGGGCGCCGCCGCTCACATCAGCGGATCGAGCAGGAACGGTTTTTCCGGCACGGTGATCGCCCGGTTCGCCTTGGCCGGCTTGGCCAGCACCGAGGCCGAACCGTAATCCGACACGTCGTTCGACTGCGCGCCGATCTGGTTGTCCGGCAGGTCGACGGCGCCGGAGACGTTCGGCGGCGCTTCGAGCGGCCCCTTGCGCCCGCAGGCGGCGAGCGCCACGCCGAGGAGGCCGACGACCAGGAGGGTGCGGCCGAATTTCAGGCGGGCAAGATTCAGACGGGATGGAAGCACGAAGACGAACCCTCGAACGAAACGTGGCGGGACAGTAGCGGAGGATGCGGCGAAGCGCGAGCGGTTGCGACAATCCTTCGCCGTCATTCCGGACGCCGCGAAGCGGAGATCCGGAATCCATCGTAGAGCACCAACGCCCGTCGATGGATCCCGGGTCAAGCCCGGGATGACGTGGCGTTTCGCCGTCCGACTAGCCTTTCGCGAGCTGCTTCAGCCAGCGCCTGGCCTGCTTGCGGACATTGGCCGGGGCCGTGCCGCCATAGCTGACGCGGCTCTTCACCGACTGGTCGACGCCGAGCACGGCGAAGACGGCCTCGGTGATCTGCGGCTCGACCGCCTGCATCTCGGCGAGCGTCAGCTTCTCCAGCCCGACCTTCTTCTCCGAGGCGATGCCGACAAGCCGGCCAGTGACGTGATGGGCGTCGCGGAACGGCATCTTCAGCACGCGCACCAGCCAGTCGGCGAGGTCGGTCGCCGTGGCATAGCCGGCGCCCGCCGCCTTCTTCATCGCCTTGAGGTCGGGCTGCATGTCGCGGACCATGCCGGCCATCGCGGCGAGGCACAGCGAGAGCGTCTGGAGGGCGTCGAACGTGCCTTCCTTGTCCTCCTGCATGTCCTTGGAATAGCTCAGCGGCAGGCCCTTCATCATCGTCAGCAGCGCCTGCAGCGCGCCGAAGACGCGCCCCGCCTTGCCGCGCACCAGCTCGGCCGCGTCGGGGTTGCGCTTCTGCGGCATGATCGAGGATCCCGTCGAGAAGGCGTCGGAGAGCCTGACGAAGCCGAATTGCGGCGTCGCCCAGAGCACGATCTCCTCGGCCAGCCGCGAGAGATGCATGGCGCAGATCGAGGCCGTCGACAGGGTCTCCAGCGCGAAATCGCGATCCGAGACCGAATCGAGCGAGTTCGCCGTCGGCCGGTCGAAGCCGAGCGCCTTCGCCGTCATGTGCCGGTCGATCGGGAAAGAGGTGCCGGCGAGCGCGGCCGCGCCCAGCGGGCATTCGTTGAGGCGGGCACGGGCATCGCGCACCCGGCCGCGGTCGCGGCCGAGCATCTCGACATAGGCGAGCAGATGATGACCGAAGGTGACCGGCTGCGCCGATTGCAGATGGGTGAAGCCCGGCATCACCGCGCCGGCATAGGTATCGGCCTTCTCGGCCAGCGCGCGCTGGAGGTCGGCCATCTGCCCGTCGAGCTCGTCGAGCGTGTCGCGCACCCAGAGCCGCATGTCGGTCGCGACCTGGTCGTTGCGCGAGCGGGCGGTGTGCAGCCGGCCGGCGGCCAAGCCGATCTTGTCCTTGAGGTTCGACTCGACGTTCATGTGGACGTCTTCGAGCGCACGCGAAAACGTGAAGGCGCCGCTCTCGATCTCGCCTTCGACCTGCTTGAGGCCGGCGGTGATCGTCGCGACGTCTTCCTTGGTCAGGATGCCGGTTTCGGCCAGCATGGCGGCATGCGCCAGCGAACCGCGGATGTCCTGGCGCCAGAGCCTCTTGTCGAAATCGATGGAGGCGTTGATCTCCTCCATGATGGCGTCGGGACCTGTGGCGAAACGCCCACCCCACATGCGGTTGCTCACGGCGGTCTTTCCTGCTTTTGAGGACGCACGATGACGTCAGGAACGAAGATCGGACTGGCCCTCGGGGTCGTGGCGGCGCTCGGCCTCGCTGGCGTGGCAGCCTTCTACTCCGGGCTGGGCGATGCCGGCAACGGATCATGCAGCGCGGCCGCCAAGACCGCAGCGCGCATGGCGCCGCTGGCGAAGGGCGAGGTCGCGGCGGTCGAGATCCGCCCCCGGCCCGAGCCGGCGCCCGAGCTCGCCTTCAGCGGGCCGGACGGCAAGCCGCTGACGCTCGCCGACTTCAAGGGCAAGACCGTACTGGTCAATCTCTGGGCGACCTGGTGCGCGCCCTGCCTGAAGGAAATGCCGGCGCTCGACGTGCTGGAGCGCGAGATGGGCGGCCCCGATTTCGCGGTCGTCGCCATCAATATCGACACGCGCAACCTCGACAAGCCGAAGGCCTGGCTGGCCGAGAACAAGGTCACCACCCTGCCCTTCTACGGCGACCCGCAGGCTTCGACCTTCCAGGCGCTGCGCAAGGCGCATAAGGTCGAGGGCATGCCGGTCAGCATCATCGTCGACAAGACGGGCTGCGAGCTCGGCATCATCCAGGGCCCGGCCGATTGGGCGAGCGCCGATTCGAAGGCGTTGATGGCTGCGGCCACGGACCGACCCTGACCGAATTCCACCTGACCAAAGACCGGATGAACCGCAGAGCCGGCGGCATGACGAACTCTTGTCGCATTGCGGCGTTCTGTTGCGGACGACATCGAAGACCGGAAGGACGAGCCATGACCCATCCACGCAGCGGCGCGAGCCGATTCGGCAGCTCCGGATCCGGCAAGTCCCGGCTTGGCAAGTCCCGGCTTGGCAAGTCCCGGCTTGGCAAGTCCCGGCTCGGCAAGTCCGGTGTCGTCGCATTCGCCTGCATCGCCTGGCTGGCGCTGGCGCTGGCGCCGGCCGTCGCGCAGGAGCGCAAGCCGATCCCCGGCACCAGCGTCTCGCTCGCCGCACCGAAGGGCTTCGAGCCGGCCACCGGCTTCTCCGGTCTGGTGAACAAGGCGAACCAGGCGAGCGTGCTGATCGTCGAGCTGCCGCCCGAGGCTCATGCGCAGCTCTCCACCCTGTTCGGCAATGCCGATGTGGCCAAGGCGAACTTCGCCCGCCAGAACATCACGATCAAATCGGTGGAACAGATCGCTGTCGGCGGCGACAAGGTGCCCTTGCTGACGGGCTCGCAGATCGCACCGACCGGCGACACCTTCGACAAATGGATCGTCCTGCTCAAGGGCGAGAAGACCGTGATGCTGACGGTACAGGCGCCGCAGAAGGCCAAGCTCGCCCCGGCGCAGATCAAGGCGATGATCGCCTCGGTCTCGCTCGGCAAGGAGCCGTCGCTCGACGAGAAGCTCGCCGCCCTGCCCTTCGCCATCAAGGCGACCGCGCCCTTCCGCGTGATCGACAGCATCGGCGGCTCCGGCCTGCTGATGACGGTCGGCGACAAGAACACCGACCCTTCCGGCACGCAGCCATTGCTGGTCGTCGCCTACCAGCCCACCGGGCCGGTCAAGCCCGGCCAGGAGGACGCCCTTTCCGAAAGCCTGCTCAAGGGCACGCATAATCTGGAAAACGCCACGGTCGCCGAGCGCAAGCGCGTGCCCTTCGCCGGCCAGGACGGCATGCTGCTCACGGGCTCGTTCAAGCACCCGAATGGCAGCAACAAGAGCTTTGCCCAGTATCTGGCGATCGGGCCGGATAGCCGCTTCGTGCGGCTGATCGTCATGGCCGACGAAAGCGAGATGCCGCAACTCCAGCCAGCCATCGACCAGACGGCAGCGAGCATCTCCTTCAAGGACAAATAGCAACCCTCCCCCGCGCGCAGCGACGGCCCGCGCCATTCGGATTGGCGCGGCGCCCCGGCACGGGTAAAGGCATGTCCATGCGTTACACGATCGGCCTCGCCACCACCTTCCACGACCCCGCCCTCGCGATCATCGGCCCGAATGGCGAGGTTCTCTTCGCCGAGGCGACCGAGCGCTATCTGCAATACAAGCGCGCGCCGAACTGCGAGCCGGATTCGGCCCCGCGCATGGAAGGGCTGCTGAAGCGCTACATCCCGGACGGCGCCGAGGTCGCGATCGCCACGAGCTGGGGCGAGGACTTCACCGGCTTCCTCGACCAGATGGCGCGCGCCGGCTCCCTCAGCCTCGAGGCGCTGCTCAAGCTCTCGCCCGAGCTCAACCGCTCGCTCGTGCCAGAGCGTACCGAGCGCGCGCTCATCGCCTCGCTCCACCACGCCCAACAGCGCGCCGGCATGGGCGTGCTGCTCGGCCTCGACCGCGCCTATGGCAAGGCCAATGTCACCGGCCTCACGCGCTACGGTCACCATCTCAGCCACGCAGCCTATGCCTGCTGGTCCTCGCCCTTCGACAACGCCGCCTGCCTCGTCGTCGACGGCATGGGCGAGACCGGCGCCTCGGCCATCTTCGCACTGGAGAACGGCAAGCTGCGCGAAGTGAAGCGCCATCGCGGGCGCGAATCGATCGGCTTCTATTTCGGCCTCGTCACCGACCTCGCCGGCTTCGACCAGGCCAAGGGCGAGGAATGGAAGATCATGGGGCTCGCCCCCTATGGCCGGACCGATCCCGAATTGATGGCGCTATTGCGCAGGCTCTATGCGATCGAGGGCCACAAGCTCTCCTTCGCCAAGGCGGATGTCGTGCAGGCGGTCGCCGCCGAAATCCTCGCCCGCCGCCCGGCCGACGCGCTCGACAAGGGCTGGGCCGACCTCGCCCGCTGCGGGCAGGATGTCTTCGCCGAGATGATGGAGGCGCTGCTCGCCGAGACCGCCGCTCTGGTCCCGAGCGAAAACCTCGTCATGGCCGGCGGCTGCGCGCTGAACTCCTCCTTCAACGGCAAGATCGTTGGCCGGCATGGCTTCCGGACGGTTTTCGTGCCTTCCGCGCCTGCCGATGACGGCAATGCGATCGGCGCGGCGTGGCTTAGCCACGCAGAGGCGAACCCGGATT
Organism: Allobosea sp. UNC402CLCol; assembly: GCF_000745475.1. GTDB lineage: Bacteria > Pseudomonadota > Alphaproteobacteria > Rhizobiales > Beijerinckiaceae > Allobosea > Allobosea spartocytisi. The sequence goes on along the minus strand of NZ_JQJJ01000010.1, from coordinate 905,900 downwards.
GGCGCGCGTCGAAGGGGCCGCTTTCGCCTTATCTCGGCTCGACGGTCTCGACCGAGCCCTTCGAACGCATGCAGGCTTGGGAGCCGCGCCTGCGCAAGCTCAGCGCCGACGAGATCGCGCCGGTCACCGCCAAACTGCTCACCGAGGGCAAATTGATCGGCTGGGTGCAGGGCCGCGCCGAGTTCGGCCCGCGTGCGCTGGGCAACCGCTCGATCATCGCCGATCCGCGCCCGGCCGACGCCAAGGACGTCCTCAACGCCAAGGTGAAGTACCGCGAGGCCTTCCGGCCCTTCGCGCCCTCGATCCTGGCCGAGCACGCCGCCGACTGGTTCGAGAACTACCAGGACGCGCCCTATATGGAGCGCACGCTCACCTGGAAGGAGACGGTGCGTGACCGCGTCCCGGCCGTGGTCCATGAGGATGCGACGGGCCGCCTCCAGAGCGTCACGGTCGAGCGCAACCCGCGCTATCACGCGCTGATCTCGGCGTTCCATGAACTGACGGGCGTGCCGGTGATCCTCAACACCTCCTTCAACATCATGGGCAAGCCGATCCTGCACACGGCGGAGGACGCCATCCTGATGTTCTACACAAGCGGGCTCGACGCGCTGGTGATCGACGACTGGCTGCTGGTGAAATAGCCGGCGCAGTCAGGCATTCCCAAAAACACGCCGTCATCCCGGGTCTCCCTGCGGTCGCCCGGGATGACAGTGCAAAATTCCAAGGTCGAGAAAAATCGATCCGCGCCATTGATCGGTCGGATCACGCGAAGTCGCTGGCGTCGTCCCGGTTTGCGGTCATTCTTCCGCCACCCGCAAAGGAGACGACGCCATGCTGCAACTGCGCCCGAACTGCGAATGCTGCGACCGGGACCTACCGCCCCAGTCGCGCGACGCCCTGATCTGCACCTATGAATGCACCTTCTGCGCCGATTGCGCCGAAACGCGCTTCGCCGGCATCTGCCCGAACTGCGGCGGCGACTTCGCGCGCCGGCCGATCAGGCCGGAGCGCATGCTGGCGAAACACCCGGCGTCGACAGAACGCGTCCGCAAGCCGCACCCGCAATGCGCGGCCTGAGAAGCACCGTCAGGTCAGAAAGCTGATTGGGAAACCGGCGAGCCTCAGCTCGCCTGCTTCACCGAAATGCCCTTCTCCTCGAAGAGCGCCTGCAACTCGCCGGCCTGGAACATCTCGCGGGTGATGTCGCAGCCGCCGACGAACTCGCCCTTGACGTAGAGCTGCGGGATCGTCGGCCAGTTCGAATAGGCCTTGATGCCCTCGCGGATTTCCTGGTCCTCGAGCACGTTCACGCCCTTATAGGGCACGCCGATATAGCCGAGGATCTGCACGACCTGGCCGGAGAAGCCGCACATCGGGAATTGCGGCGTGCCCTTCATGAACAGCACGACGTCGTTGCTCTTCACTTCGGCATCGATACGGGCATTGATGTCGGACATGGGATAACGGCCTTTCTGCCGGACGATCTGATGGCGCTCGCTGGTGCGGTCCGCCTTATATCGGGGCGAGCGTTAGCAGATTCCAGAGCACCCCGCACCAGCCCCGGCCGCTCATCGGCCCTCAGGGCGCGGCATACCCCTCAGGGAAGGCGCGCGACGCCTCGTTCTCGAAGCGGAAATTGGTCATCGCCCAGCCCTCTTTGATCTTCTTGTAGGTGAACTGGAAGTACATGAACGGATAGCGGTTATCGTCGTACTGCGCGTAGAACACCATCACCCGGATCAGGTCGTTGAAGTTCCGGTCATAGGCGAGGCCGAGGACGTCGGGCTTCTTCTTGCTGAACGGCCTGAGATTGGTGGAGAGCTCGGTGTTCTCGCCCTTCTTCCTCAGAAGCCGCATCACCTCGGCGACGAAAGGCTCGCCGCCGTCACTCTGGAGCTTGTCGAGCAAGGCACGCGAATTCGCGGCCGGATCCTCCACCGGCGGCATGATCTGGGCCATGACCGGACTAGCGCCCAGCGCGATGCAGAACCCAGCGGCAGCCAGGCCGGCGCGCCACGGCGCGAGGCGCAGCCCCCCCGGCGCCGGCCGGCTCATTCCGCCACCGCCGTCGTCAGCGCAAGGGCGTGCAGCACGCCGCCCATATTCCCCTGCAGCGCGGCATAGACCATCTGGTGCTGCTGCACCCGGGTCTTGCCCTTGAAGGCCGCCGAGGTGACGGTCGCGGCATAGTGGTCGCCGTCCCCAGCCAGATCCTTGATCTCGACCGCCGCATCCGGCAGCGCCGCCTTGATCATGCGCTCGATCTCGTGCGCGTCCATCGCCATGGTCTTGCCTCCTCAGGCCGCCTTGCCGGCCATGTAGGACGGCAGCCAGTCTTCATGGATCTTGCGCAGATCGGCGACAGCCAGGGCCGGCTCGCCCGGTAGGCTGAGCGCCGTGCCGCCGGTGCGGCCGATCGTCAGCGCCGGCACGCCGGCGGTCTTGGCCTCGGCCAGAATCGCATCGGCCTGCACAGCCGGGACCGTCAGGACATAGCGCGCCTGATCCTCGCCGAAGAGTGCGGCGTGGGCCGAGCCGGCCGGCAGCGTCTCGATGGTCGCGCCGACGCCCTTGGCCATCGCCATTTCAGCGAGCGCCACGGCAAGGCCGCCGTCAGACAGATCGTGGCAGGTCGAGACCGTGCCCGACGCGATCAGCCCGCGCACGAAATCGCCGTTGCGGCGCTCGATCGCGAGATCGACCGGCGGCGGAGCGCCTTCCTCCCGGCCGCAGATGGTCGCGAGATAAGAGCTCTGGCCGAGCCAGCCCGCGGTCTCGCCGATCAGGATGATGGCCTCGCCCTCGCCCTTGAAGGCGATGGTGGCGTGCTTCGTGACATCGGCCATGACGCCGACGCCGCCAATGGTCGGGGTCGGCAGGATCGAGACGCCGTTGGTCTCGTTGTAGAGCGAGACATTGCCCGAGACGACCGGGAAATCGAGCGCCTTGCAGGCCTCGCCGATGCCGCGGACGCAGCCGACGAATTGGCCCATGACTTCCGGCTTCTCGGGATTGCCGAAGTTGAGGTTGTCGGTGATGGCGAGCGGCGTCGCGCCCACCGCGGTGAGATTGCGCCAGGCTTCCGCCACCGCCTGCTTGCCACCCTCGAAGGGATCGGCCTCGCAATAGCGCGGCGTGACATCAGCCGTCATGGCGAGGCCCCGCGGCCCCTCCTCGATGCGGATGACGCCGGAATCACCGCCGGGCCGCACCACCGAATTACCGAGGATCAGCGTGTCGTATTGCTCCCAGATCCAGCGCTTCGACGACAGGTCCGGCGAGCCGATCAGCCTCTTCAGCGCCTCGGCGTTGCCGCAGGGCGGCGTCACGCTTTCCGGCGCGATGCGCTGCTGCGGCGGGGTCTCGATCCAGGGCCGGTCATATTCGGGGGCCTCGTCGCCAAGCTCCTTGATCGGCAGGTCGGCCATGACCTCGCCCTGATGCTTCACGACGAAACGCAGCGTGTCGGTGGTGTGGCCGATGACGGCGAAGTCGAGCCCCCATTTGGTGAAGATCGCCTCGGCGGCCTCCTCATGGCCCGGCTTGATCACCATGAGCATGCGCTCCTGGCTCTCCGAGAGCATCATCTCATAGGCGCTCATGCCCTCCTCGCGGCAGGGCACCTTGTCGAGGTCGAGCTCGACGCCGAGATCGCCCTTGGCGCCCATCTCGACGGCCGAGCAGGTCAGGCCGGCGGCGCCCATGTCCTGGATCGCGTCGACATGGCCGGCGGCCATGATCTCGAGGCAGGCTTCGAGCAGCAGCTTCTCGGCGAAGGGGTCGCCGACCTGCACCGTCGGGCGCTTCTCCTCCGACTTGTCGTCGAATTCGGCCGAGGCCATGGTCGCGCCATGGATGCCGTCGCGGCCGGTCTTCGAACCGAGATAGACGATCGCCTTACCGACGCCCGACGCCTTGGCGTAGAAGATCTCGTCGGCCTTGGCGATGCCGACCGCCATGGCGTTGACCAGGATGTTGCCGTCATAACGGGTGTGGAAGCCGGTGGCGCCGCCGACATTCGGCACGCCGAAGGAATTGCCGTAGCCGCCGATGCCGGCGACGACGCCGGAGACGAGATGGCGGGTCTTCGGATGCGCCGGATCGCCGAAGCGCAGCGCGTCGAGCACCGCGATCGGGCGCGCGCCCATGGTGAAGACGTCGCGCAGGATGCCGCCGACGCCCGTCGTCGCGCCCTGATAGGGCTCGATGAAGGACGGGTGGTTGTGGCTCTCCATCTTGAAGACGATGGCCGTGCCCTCGCCGATATCGATGACGCCGGCATTCTCGCCGGGACCCTGGATCACCCAGGGCGCCTTGGTCGGCAGCGTCTTCAGATGGATCTTCGAGGATTTGTAGGAGCAGTGCTCGTTCCACATCGCCGAGACGATGCCGAGCTCGGTGATCGTCGGCTCGCGGCCGATCAGATGCAGGAAGCGCTGGTACTCGTCCGGCTTCAGGCCGTGCTCGGCGACGAGCTGCGGGGTGATCTTGATGTCGTTCGGAATCACGGGCTCAGGCTTCCTGGCGGTCCGGCGATAGGGGTTGGCAGGGGCATAGCCTGCCTTAACGTGCGAGACAACGCATTCGCGGCTGAGACGCCGTTTTCAGCTCTGGATGGCAGTCAACGCGGCCCTGAGCGGCGCCGGAATCGGCACCGGCTTCTGGCTCGCACGCGCGACATAGACATGGGTGAAGCGCCCTTGCGCCGCCGCCTGCTCGCTCCCCTGCCTGAAGATGCCGATGCGATAGGTCACGGAGCTGGTGCCGAGCCGTTCCACCGCGATGCCCGCTTCGACGGTTTCGGGAAAGGCGACGCTTTCGAAATAGCTGCAGCCGGTCTCGACCACGAGCCCGACGATCTCGCTCGTCGCCGGATCGAGGAAGCCGTTCTCGATCAGCCAGGCGTTCACCGCCGTGTCGAACCAGCCGTAATAGACGACGTTGTTGACGTGGCCATAGACGTCATTGTCGTGCCAGCGCGTCGGAATGGCGCGGAAAATGCGGAAATCGCCGCGGGTCAGGCGGGATGCACGCTCGGCCATCAGCCTTCGCCTCCCGGCTTCTCGCCGGTCTTGATTTCCGGCACGCCGAGCGCATCGGCCAGCCGCGCCTTGGCCGAACCCGGCCGCAATGGCTTCTGCTGGCTCTCATGCGGCGCCCAGCCGGAGAGCCAGACGAATTCGAAGGTCGCCGGCAGGCGTCCATCGGCATCGGCGAAGCGCTCGGCATAGAGCGACGCCGCCCGCAGCAAGGTCTCCCGCTTCAGCGGTGCCTTGCGGCGCGCGACGAGGGTGTTGGCCCAGCCCATCGCCCTGAGATCGCGGAAGAGACCGAAGGCGTCGCGATAGCGCACGGTCACGGTCTCGCTGTCGATGACGGGCAGGGCGAAACCGGCTCGCTGGAGGAGCCCGCCGAGATCGCGCAGATCGGCGAAGGGCGCGACGCGCGGGCTGACCCCGCCGGTCGTCTCGCTTTCGGCTTCGAGCAGCGCTTGCCGGAGCTCCTGCAAGGAGCGCCCGCCGAGCAGGCAGGCCATGAACAGCCCGTCGGGCTTGAGCGCCCGCTTGATCTGGATGAGCGCGCCGGGCAGGTCGTTGACGCCGTGCAGCGCCAGCAGCGAGACGGCCAGATCGAGCGAGCCGGCCGCGAAGGGCAGCCGTTCGAGATCGCCGACCAGATCGGCCGACGCACCGTCCGCCTCCGCTATGCGCCACACCCGGCCCGCCTTGCCCGCAAGGACCGGCGCGACGACCGGCAGCGGCGTGCCGAGATCGGCCGCCACCGCGAATTCGCGCAGCACCGCGCCGAGCCGCTCCTCCAGATCGCCGGCCGCGCGTTGCAGCAGGAAATCCGGGTAGTCACCGGCAAGCGCGCGCTTCAGCCGCGACCGGCCGAGCGCACGATCGAACACGAGGCTCTGGTCACTCAACGGGGCATCTCCTGCATGGCCCCTCATCCGGCATTTTCCAGGGAATGGCCACCCGACAAATCGACTGCGGGAGGCGGTTTCCCATGCCTATCAAACGCGGGGCGTCCCGGACGGAGCGAAACGGAGATCCGGAATCCCCGCCTGAACCGGTCCGACATGGCTCCCGGGTCGACCCGTGGTCGCCCGGGATGACCCACGCTCTTCCTGTCCGCTTCAGCGATCGAGCAGCTTCTCGATTTCCGCGCGCAGTTGCGGGCCGAGATCGCCGCGGTCGAGCGCATAGGCCACATTCGCCGTCAGGAAGCCGATCTTCGAGCCGGTGTCGTAGATCTCGCCATCGAAGCGCACCGCGAAGAACGGCTCCTGATGCGACAGCGCGATCATCGAATCGGTGAGCTGAATCTCGCCGCCCGCACCCTTCTCCTGGTTGGCGAGCAGGTTGAAGATCGTCGGCTGCAGGATGTAGCGGCCGGTGATGTGCAGGTTGGACGGGGCGGTGCCCTTCGGCGGCTTCTCGACCATACCGGTGATCTTCGAGACCTTGGCCTTGGCGTCCTCGACGCCGACGATGCCGTATTGATGCGTCTGATCGTCCGGCACCGGCGCGACGGCGATGTGGTTGCCGCCATGCTGGTCATAGGCCTCGATCATCTCGGCAAGGCAGCCCTTCCCCGCGCTGTAGTGCAGCATGTCCGGCAGCAGCAGCGCGAAAGGCTCGTCGCCGACGATCTCGCGCGCGCACCAGACCGCATGGCCGAGGCCGAGCGGCGCCTGCTGGCGGGTGAAGCTGGTCGCGCCCGCTGCCGGCAGATCGTGCTTCAGCGCCTCCAATTCCCTGGTCTTGTTGCGCTTGGCGAGGGTATCGTCCAGCTCGTAAGCCATGTCGAAATGATCCTCGATCACCGCCTTGTTGCGGCCGGTGACGAAGATGAAATGCTCGATGCCGGCGGCGCGCGCCTCATCGACGACATGCTGCACGACCGGACGGTCGACGATGGTCAGCATCTCCTTCGGGATCGCCTTGGTGGCGGGCAGGAAGCGGGTGCCGAGACCAGCGACAGGGAGAACGGCCTTGCGGATGCGTTTCGTCATGAAGGGTCCTTGACGCGAGTGCCTTTGCCGAAGCGAGGCTTTGATGGGGTGGGCCGCACAACTGTCACTGTCGTCGGCCATCAGGAGCGTATTAGCTGACAGGCCTTGAGAACCCGTCAACCGGTTTCGGATAGGCAGAGTTCCAGACGAAGATGAGGCAAGAGTGACAATGGCGGTATTGGTCTCAGGCGGCGCCGGCTACATCGGCAGTCATATGGTGCTGGAATTGCTCGATCGCGGCGAAAAGGTCGTGGTTCTCGACAATCTCTCGACCGGTTTCTGGTGGGCCGTTCCGCCCGAAGCGACCTTCATTCAAGGGGATGTCGGCGATCAGGAGCTGGTCGAGAAGCTGATCGCCGAGCATGGCGTAACGGCGCTGGCGCATTTCGCGGCGCGAATCGTTGTTCCTGAATCGGTGAGTGATCCGCTTGGTTATTATTTCAATAATACTGTCAAAACCCGAGCATTGATTGAAAGCGCCGTGCGCGGCGGCGTCAAGCACGTGATCTTCTCCTCGACGGCGGCGGTCTATGGCGAGCCCGCCGTCTCGCCCGTGCCGGAGGAGATCGCGCTCAACCCGATCAATCCCTATGGCCGCTCCAAGCTGATGAGCGAATGGATGCTGCAGGACGCCGCGAAGGCCCATGGCTTCTCCTACATCGCCCTGCGCTATTTCAACGTCGCCGGCGCCGACCCGAAGGGGCGTTCAGGCCAGTCCTCGCCCAACGCCACCCATCTGATCAAGGTCGCGAGCCAGGCCGCGCTCGGCCAGCGCGACGGCTTGACCATCTTCGGCACGGATTACGCGACGCCGGACGGCACCTGCGTGCGCGACTACATCCATGTCACCGATCTCGCCCGCGCCCATCTCGCCGCGCTCGACCATCTGCGCGACGGCGGCACGAGCCTGACGCTGAACTGCGGCTATGGCCGCGGCTATTCGGTGAAGGAGGTCACCGAGGTGGTGAAGAAGGTCTCCGGCATCGACTTCCCGGTGACGCTCGCCGCGCGCCGGCCCGGCGACCCGGCCTCGCTCATCGCCCGCGCCGACCGCATCCAGGCCGAACTCGGCTGGCGGCCGGAGCATGACGATCTGGAGGAGATCGTCGGCCAGGCCCTCGCCTGGGAGGAGAAGCTCAGGATGAAGAACGCCTCGGCCTGAACGTCACATCACGCCGTCTTCGGAAAACCCACCGTCATTGCGGACAAGCCGCGTCAGCGGCGCCGATCCGGAATCCATCGAGACGCACCGCGCTCTATGATGGATTCCGGGCCTTCGCCCGGAATGACGGTGCGTGTCCGGGAAGGCAGCACGCATCCGACCTCAGGCCGCCGCCGTTTCCCCGGCAGGCTGGCCGACCGCCACGACGCTCAGGCGCTTCACATCGCCGGAGCGCGTCGTCCAGTCGATCGAGCGGCCGGAAGCCATGCCGATCAGCGCGACGCCGATCGGCGTCATCACCGAGATCCGGTTCTTCTCGATATCCGCATGCTCAGGCCAGACCAGCGTGACCTTGGTCTCCCGCCCGGTGCTCTCGTCGCGATAGGTGACTTCGCTGCCGATATGCACATGCTCGGCCGAGACCCGGCCTTCCGGCAGGATGCGGGCACGGTCGAGCTCATGCGTCAGCTCGGCGGCGAGTTCCGGCATGGTGTTGGCGGCGCCCGCCGCGATGCGGCTGAGCATCGCATGGTCGGCGGCGGTCACGGTGATGGCAGGGCGCGCGGGCGCCTTCCTGGTCTTGTCGGTCATGTCTGTCTCTCGGAGAAATCAGCGCAGGCGGCCGGGCGCGAAACAGGCCCGGACGAACGCCGTTGCTGGAAGATGGGAATCAAGTGGAGGCGCCCCCGGACCGGAGGCGCCAAGCGCGACAGGCCCGGGGCTATAAGCCCGCGATGACGTTACCCGACCGATGCCGGCCGCGAGCGAAGGAAAAGGCGCTGTGCATCCGATCAGGGTCGGACAATCGCCGCGGCTTGTCAAATTGCGCGCAATTTGCCGCAGTATTCCCCGATTTAACGCTTGGTTAATCTTGTTCGGGCGCTCTGGAGGTGTTTTCATCCCTCAGCCGTCGGGAGCCCCCATGCGCCTGTCCGTCCTCGCTGCTTCGGCCTTGCTGAGCCTGGCGCCGGCGCTCGCGCAGACCACGGGCTCGATCAACGTGTCGCGCGCGCCGGCCGGCAGCGCGCAGGCGAGCCCCGCCAGCGCCTCCTTCGACATCTTCCTGCAACGGCTCTGGCCGCAGGCGCAGGCGCGCGGCATCTCGCGCACGACCTTCGATCTCGCCTTCCGCGGCGTGACGCCCGACGCCTCGATCGTCGCGCTGACCAAGAAGCAGTCCGAGTTCAGCGCCCCGATCTGGAGCTATCTCAACAACGCCGTCGGCGGCGGCCGCGTCCAGCGCGGCCAGGCGGTGGCGGCGGAGAACGCGGCCGTGCTGGCCCAGGTCGAGGCCCGCTACGGCGTGCCGAAGGAGGTCGTGCTCGGCGTCTGGGGGATGGAAACCAATTTCGGCTCCTTCAAGGGCAGCAAGGACGTCATCCGCTCGCTGGCGACGCTCGCCGCGATCCGCTACCGCGGCGACTTCTTCCGCGACGAGTTGCTGACCGCGCTCGAGCTGATCCAGAAGGGCTATGTCGAGCGCGACGAATTGCGCGGCTCCTGGGCCGGTGCCATGGGCCACACCCAATTCATGCCGTCGAGCTACATGAAATACGCCGTCGACTGGACCGGCAACGGCCATGCCGACATCTGGAACTCGTCCAGCGACGCCATCGCCTCCACCGCCAACTACCTGAAGAGCTATGGCTGGGTCCCCGGCCTGCCCTGGGGCATGGAGGTTTCGCTGCCGGACGGCTTCGACCATCGCCTGGACAAGGCAAGCTTCGCCGCCTTCCGCTCCGCCGGCGTCCGCCGGGCCGATGGCCGCGCCCTGCCCTCCTCCGGCGAGGGCCGCCTGTTCTACCCCGCCGGCCATACCGGCCCGGTGCTGCTGCTGACCGCGAATTTCGACGTCATCAAGAAATACAATTCCTCCGACGCCTATGCGCTGGCGGTCGGCCATCTCGGCGACCGCATCATGGGCCGGGCGGCGATCCAGGCCGATTGGCCGCTCAAGGCGGCCCGCCTCGACATGGCCGGCACCAAGGACGTGCAGCGCCGCCTGAAGGCGCTGGGGCTCTACGACCACGACGCGGACGGGCGCATCGGCACCGGCACGCGCGAGGCGGTGCGGCGCTACCAGATCAGCGTCGGCGAGATCGCGGACGGCTATCCGACGCCGGCCCTGCTCACCCGGATGCGCGGCTCCCGCTGACTTTTGGCCCATCCGGCCCTATATTGAACCTGTCCCGAGCCGCTGGATCGGATGGCTGATGCGCCTGCGCTCGCTCGTCATGGTTCTCTGCTCCGCCTGCCTGCTCCTCCTGACCGGCGGCCCCGTTTCGCTCGCCCAGCAGCCGCCGCAACAGCAGCGCAGCCTGTTCCAGCTCTTCTGGCAATTGCCCGCCAGACCGGCCGTGCAGCCGCAGCAGCCGCGCCTGCGCCCCAGCCCGGCCCCGGTCGTTCGGCGCAGCAGGGCGGCGGCCCCCGTCGTCGTTCGCGACGATCCCGTCATCCCGAAGGTCGATGTCACCAACCACATCGTGGTAATGGGCGATTCCCTCGCCAACCTGCTCGCCGACGGCCTCGACGAGGCGCTGAACGACCGCCCCGATGTCGAGGTCACCCACCGGACGAAGCCGGATTCAGGCCTCGTCCGCACCGATTTCTACGATTGGCAGAGGGCCGTCACGGATCTGCTCGCCAGCGACCAGAAGATCACCATCGCGGTCATGATGGTCGGGCTCAACGACCGCCAGCCGATCCGCGAAGGCGACATCGTGCAGGAGCCGCTGAGCCCGCGCTGGCTGGAGCTCTATCGCGACCGCGTCGACGCACTCGCCACCGCCTTCGCGGCCAAGCGCATCCCGCTGATCTGGGTCGGCGTCCCGCCCGTGCAGAATGCCCGCCTCTCGGCCGATCTCGTCACGCTGAACGAGCTTTACCGCGAACGGGCCGAGAAGGCCGGCGGCCAATATGTCGACCTCTGGGGCGGCTTCGTCGATTCCGAGAACCGCTATACCGCGACCGGCCCGGACGTCTCCGGCCAGCCGACGCGCCTGCGGCTCGGCGACGGCGTGCACTTCACCAAGGCCGGCGCCCGCAAGGCCGCGCATTTCGTCGACCTCGTCATCCGCCGGATCATCGAGCAGGCGCCGCAGAGCAATGTGATCGCCCTGCCCGTCGCGCCCGACACCGGCGCCCCGACCGCGCCCGAGCTGCAGCCCGGCGGTGTCGAGCGCCTGATCGACCAGATGGCCGCGGGCTTGCCGGCGATCGGCCTGCCGCAGGCTCTGCAGGCCCGCCCCCTGGCCGGACCGATCCAGCCGCTGACCGGACAGGCGGCGCCCTCGGCACAGCCGCTGCTCGCCTCGATCACGGAAGCGCGCGGCCGCGGCGATGCGGCCGACCAGCTCGAGCGCGTCTTCGGCCAGGGCATCGCGCCCGAACCCGTGCCGGGCCGCATCGACGACTATCGCTGGCCGCGGTGAGGACCGGGCCGCTGCCCCGGCATGCTGCCCGGCATCAAGCCGCGCCGCGCCACTCCGCCGCGAGCAGCGCATAGAGCAGATCGTCCCGCCAGACCTCTCCCACGCGCAGATTGTCGCGCAGCAGGCCCTCGCGGCGGAACCCGAGCTTCTCGATCAGCCGGATCGAGGCGCGGTTGTCCGGATGGATGAAGGCCTGGAGGCGATGCAGACCGAGCTCCGAGAAGCAGAAGTCGAGCATCGCCGTGACCGCCTCCGTCGCGATGCCCTGCCGGTGGAGAGCGGGATCGATCATGTAGCCGATGCTCGCCCGCCTGCTGCGGATATGCCCGTCGTGATAGTTGACGAGCCCCAGGCAGCGATCGGTCCCGGCATCGGCCACCGCCCAGAACCGGTAATAGGACGGCGTGCAATCGACGAAGCTGCGCACGGAGCGCTCGGTTTCGATGCGCTTCGTGTAGGTCGGCTGGTTCCAGAACCGCATCGCCTCGGGGTCGGCGAAGCAGGCATGCATCGCATCCACGTCATCGGCGCGGAACTGGCGCAGGCGCAGGCGGGGCGTCGCAAGGACCGGATGCGGGATCGCTTGCTTCGGCATGCGGTTGCCTCGGGCGAAGGGCTATCCTGATGCTCGACCGCCGAGATGGCCGGCCGCGGCGCCGGGGCCAGACACTCCATCTTTGACTGGCGTTTTTGCAAAGTTCAACATGCGAGGCAGCGGAACGCCCCCGAGGTCTCATGAGCAAACGCCGATATATGGCCGCGATGATTCTTGCCGCCGTTTCCGGCTCCGCGGTCGCCGCGCCGAAAGCCGAGATCGTCGATTTCGGGGTCACCGTGGGTCGCCGCATGATGGCGGCCCCGACGCCCGGCGGAACCGGTCTCGAACCGGCTCGCGAAATGAAGAACATCCGCTACCTCGAGCGCGCGGACCGCATCGAGGCGCGGCTATGCCGGAATTTCGGCCTCACGCTCAAGCTGAGCGACGCCATTCCCCAGATCCTGCCGCACCAGGTCTCCGTTCGCGTCCTGCACCCCCAGTTCACCCGCCCCGATGGCAAGACCAGTACGCAGGACCGCTTCCCGAGCGCGGTGATCGAGGGCGTCACCCATATCGGCTTCACCTTCGATCACGAATGGGAAATGGAGCCGGGCGGTTGGACCTTCATCGTCTCGGCCGGCGGGCAGGAGATCGCGCGGAAGGACTTCACCGTCACCGCTTCCCCGCCCGGCGCCCCCAACTCCGATTGCGGCGTCGGCTGATCGCATATCCTGTTGCGGACACTAAGCGGTAAGTGTGCGCCGGCGGATCGTCCGCCGTCCCGGAGACACCGCCGGGATTCCGATCATCGTGGCAAGCGGGCTGTACTCGGATCGTGCCTCGCGGCGGCGCTCATCGTAATCCTCGGCCCGCCGTTCCTGCTCCATCGCACGATCACGGAGGATCGCGTTCTTCAGGCCCAGCTTGCCGGCTGCTCGGATTACGCCACGCGGGTCCGAGGGCGGCTGGTCCCGGCATTTGGTGCTTGAGCACTCTACGATGGATTCCGGGTCAAGCCCGGAATGACGGCGTGTTTCTACCGAAAATCGGCAAGCTCCCGCAATGGAGGGCGCCCCCGTCACATCGGCAGGATGGTCTCGCCCATCAGATGCTTGTCGATGGCGTGCGCCGCCTGGCGGCCCTCGCGGATCGCCCAGACGACCAGAGACTGGCCGCGGCGCATGTCGCCGGCGACGAAGACCTTGTCGACGCTGGTGGCGTAGTCGCGGTCGTTGGCGACGACATTGGCGCGCTTGTCCACGGCCGCGCCCGACTGCGCGATCATGCCCTCGATCACCGAGCCTGCGAAGCCGATGGCGAGGAAGCAGAGATCGGCCTGCAGCACGAACTCGGTGCCGGGGATGGGCTTGCGCTTCTCATCGACGCGCGCGCATTTCACGCCGGTCAGCCGCCCGTTGCGGCCCTCCAGCCCGAGCGTCGCCGCCTGGAACTCGCGCTCCGCGCCCTCGGCCTGCGAGGAGGAGGTGCGGAACTTCGTCGGCCAATAGGGCCAGACCGTGAGCTTGTCCTCGATCTCCGGCGCCATCGGCCGGATGTCGAGCTGCGTCACCGAGAGCGCGCCCTGCCGGAAGGCGGTGCCGACGCAGTCGGAAGCCGTATCGCCACCGCCGACCACCACGACATGCTTGCCCGCAGCCAGGATCGGCGCCTCGCCCGAGACGTCCTCGCCGCCGACGCGCTTGTTCTGCTGGGTCAGGTAGGGCATCGCGTAATGCACGCCGGCAAGATTGGTATCCGGCAGGCCGGGATCGCGTGGCGCTTCCGCCCCGCCCGTCATCAGCACCGCGTCGTGCTCGGCAAGGAGCGTCGCGAAGGGCAGCGTCACGCCGATATTGGCGTTGTAGTGGAAGGTGACGCCCTCCGCCTCCATCTGCTTCACCCGGCGGTCGATATGCTTCTTCTCCATCTTGAAGTCGGGAATGCCATAGCGCAGCAGACCGCCGGCCTTCGCTTCCCGCTCATAGAGATGGACGTCGTGGCCGACGCGGGCGAGCTGCTGCGCCGCAGCCATGCCGGCAGGCCCCGAGCCGACGATGGCGATGCGCTTGCCGGTGCGCCTGGCCGGGATCTCGGGCGCGATCCAGCCTTCTTGCCAGCCCTTGTCGGCAATCGCCTGCTCGATCGTCTTGATCGTCACCGGCATGTTCTCGAGGTTCAGCGTGCAGGCTTCCTCGCAAGGCGCGGGGCAGATGCGGCCGGTGAACTCCGGGAAGTTGTTGGTGGAGTGGAGGTTACGCAGCGCATCCTCCCAGCCGCCGGAATAGACCAGCTCGTTCCAGTCCGGGATCTGGTTGTGCACCGGGCAGCCGGTCGGGCCGTGGCAGAAGGGGATGCCGCAATCCATGCAGCGCGCCGCCTGCTTCTTGATATCGCGCTCCTCCTGCGGGAGCGTGAACTCCCGGAAGTGGCGAATGCGATCGCCGGCGAGCTGATACTTCTGCTCCTGCCGGTCGTATTCGAGAAAGCCCGTGACCTTGCCCATGCCGTTTCTCTCGCCCTGTGCCCGGGTCGCCCCGCGCGCATGCCTTAACCTGTTCCGGGTGCCGGGACCGTGACGGCCCCGGCAGGTGGCGTTTCGCTTATTCCGCGGCCTGCAAGGTGCGGGCCTGCTCCATTTCGCGTAGCGCGCGGCGGTACTCGACCGGCATCACCTTGACGAACTTGGTGCGGTAATCCGCCCAGTTGTCGAGGATCGTGCGGGCGCGCTCCGAACCGGTGTAGTTCGCGTGGTTCGTCAGCATCTGCATCAGGCGCTCCTCGTCATGGCCCGACATGTTGGTCATGTCGATGCGGCCCTTATGCTCGAGGTCACCGCCGTGATGGTGCAGCCGCTCCATCAGCTCCTCTTCCTCCTCGACCGGTTCGAGATCGACCATCGAGAGGTTGCAGCGCGACTTGAAGGTGCCGTCCTCGTCCAGCACATAGGCGATGCCGCCCGACATGCCCGCGGCGAAGTTGCGCCCGGTCTGGCCGATGACCGCGACGACTCCGCCGGTCATGTATTCGCAGCCATGGTCGCCCGTGCCCTCGACCACCGCGATGGCGCCGGAGTTGCGCACCGCGAAGCGCTCGCCGGCGACGCCGCGGAAATAGGCCTCGCCCGAGATCGCGCCGTAGAGCACGGTGTTGCCGACGATAATCGAGCGTTCGGCCACGGCCCGGGTCGCGGGATCGGGCCGGACGATCAGCTTGCCGCCGGAGAGCCCCTTGCCGACATAGTCATTGGCCTGGCCGGTGAGCTCGACCGTGACGCCAGCCGCCAGGAAGGCCGCGAAGCTCTGGCCCGAGGTACCCTTCAGCTTCACCGTGATGGTGTCGTCCGGCAGGCCGGCATGGCCGTATTTCTTGGCGACGACGCCCGAGAGCATCGCGCCGGTCGAGCGGTCGACATTGCAGATGCTCTCCTCGATCACGACCGGCTTAGCCGTCTCGACCGCGCCCTGCGCCGCCTTGATCAGCTTGCGGTCGAGCACATCGTCGATCGGGTGCTTCTGCAACTCGACATGGCGGATCGCCACGCCCGGCAGGTCAACCTTGTGGAACAGCCTGCTGAAGTCGAGCCCCTTCGCCTTCCAGTGCTCGATCGCCTCGCGCTTGTCGAGCAGGTCCGAGCGGCCGACGATCTCGTCGAGGCTGGTGAAGCCCATCTCCGCCATGATCTTGCGGACATCCTCGGCGACGAAGAAGAAGTAGTTCACCACATGCTCGGGCAGGCCCTTGAAGCGCTTGCGCAGCACCGGGTCCTGCGTCGCGACGCCGACCGGGCAGGTGTTGAGGTGGCACTTGCGCATCATGATGCAGCCCGCCGCGATCAGCGGCGCGGTCGAGAAGCCGAACTCGTCGGCCCCGAGCAGAGCGCCGATCACCACGTCGCGGCCGGTGCGCAGGCCGCCATCGACCTGCAGCGCGATGCGCCCGCGCAGATGGTTCAGCACCAGGGTCTGCTGCGTCTCGGCGAGGCCGATCTCCCAGGGCGAACCCGCATGCTTCAGCGAGGTCAGCGGGCTCGCGCCGGTGCCGCCCTCGAAGCCGGAGATGGTGATGTGGTCGGCGCGCGACTTGGCGACGCCGGCCGCCACCGTGCCGACGCCGATCTCGGAGACGAGCTTGACCGAGACATCGGCCGCCGGGTTGACGTTCTTCAGGTCGAAGATCAGCTGGGCGAGATCCTCGATCGAATAGATGTCGTGATGCGGCGGCGGCGAGATCAGGCCGACGCCCGGCGTCGAATGCCGGGTCCGGGCGATCTTGGCATCGACCTTGTGGCCGGGAAGCTGCCCCCCCTCGCCAGGCTTGGCACCCTGCGCCACCTTGATCTGCATCACGTCCGCATTGACGAGATACTCGGCCGTGACGCCGAAGCGGCCCGACGCGATCTGCTTGATCGCCGAGCGCTTCGAGCGCCCGTCCGGCATCGGCTTGAACCGGATCGCTTCCTCGCCGCCCTCGCCGGTGTTCGACTTGCCGCCGATCTGGTTCATCGCGAGCGCCATCGTCTCATGCGCCTCGCGCGAGATCGAGCCGAAGGACATCGCGCCGGTGGCGAAGCGCTTCACGATCTCGGACGCAGGCTCGACGCTCTCCAGCGGCACGGGCGCCCGGCCCTCATCGGCCGCCATCTTGAGCTTGAACAGGCCGCGGATGGTGCTGAGTCGTTGCTCGTCGTCATTCACCTGCCGGGCGAACTCCTCGTAGCGGTCCTGCGCGTTGAGACGCACGGCGTGCTGGAGCGAGGCGACGACATCCGGCTTCCAGACATGGTCCTCGCCGCGGACGCGATACATGTACTCGCCGCCGATATCGAGGCTGTCGCGGTAGAGCGGCGAGTCGCCGAAGGCGTCGCGGTGACGGCGCAGGCTCTCCTCGGCGATCTCGTCGAGACCGACGCCCTCGATCGCCGTGCCCGTCCCGAAGAAGAACTTGTCGACGAAGGCGCTCTTCAGGCCGACGGCATCGAAGATCTGCGCGCCGCAATAGGACTGATAGGTCGAGATGCCCATCTTGGACATCACCTTCAGCACGCCCTTGCCGACCGACTTGATGTAGCGCTTCACCACCTCGTCGGCATCGACCTCCTCGGGGAAGGCGCCCTGCGCATGCTGGTCGAGCAGGGTGTCGAAGGCGAGATAGGGGTTGATCGCCTCGGCGCCATAGCCGGCAAGGCAGCAGAAATGATGGATCTCGCGCGGCTCGCCGGATTCGACGACGAGGCCGACCGAGGTGCGCAGGCCCTTGCGGATCAGGTGATGATGCACCGCCGCCGTCGCCAGGAGCGCCGGGATCGGGATGCGGTCGGCGCCGACCTGCCGGTCGGACAGGATGATGATGTTGTAGCCGCCATGGACCGCCGCCTCGGCGCGCTCGCAGAGCCGCTCCAGCGCGCCATCCATGCCGGCCGCGCCCTCGCGCGCCGGATAGGTGAAGTCGATGGTCTTGGTGTCGAAGCGATCCTCGTAATGGCCGATGCAGCGGATCTTCTCGAGATCATCATTGGTCAGGATCGGGGTGCGCACTTCCAGGCGCTTGCGCCGCGAGGTGCCTTCCAGATCGAGGATGTTCGGCCGCGGCCCGATGAAGGAGAGCAGGCTCATCACCAGCTCCTCGCGGATCGGGTCGATCGGCGGGTTCGTGACCTGCGCGAAGTTCTGCTTGAAATAGGTGTAGAGCAGCTTCGACTTGAACGAGAGCGCCGAGATCGGCGTGTCCGTGCCCATCGAGCCGACCGCTTCCTGCCCGGTCACCGCCATCGGCGCCATCAGCAGGCGGACATCCTCGGTGGTGTAGCCGAAGGCCTGCTGGCGATCGAGCAGCGGCACGTCGGTGCGCGAGGCCCGCGCCTCGACCGGCGGCAGATCCTCCAGCACGATCTGGGTGCGCTTCAGCCAGTCCTTGTAGGGGTTGGCGAGGCAAAGGCTCGTCTTGATCTCGTCGTCGCCGATGATGCGGCCCTGCTCGAGGTCGATCAGCAGCATCTTGCCGGGCTGGAGGCGCCACTTCTCGACGATCTTCTCCTCCGGGATCGGCAGCACGCCGAACTCGGAAGCGAGCACGACGAGGCCATCGTCGGTGACAAGATAGCGCGCCGGGCGCAGGCCGTTGCGGTCCAGCGTAGCCCCGATCTGGCGCCCGTCGGTGAAGGCGATCGCCGCCGGTCCGTCCCAGGGCTCCATCAGCGCGGCGTGATACTCGTAGAAAGCGCGCCGCTCCTCATCCATCAGCGGGTTGCCGTTCCACGCCTCCGGCACGAGCATCATCATGGCGTGGGTGAGCGAATAGCCGCCCTGCACCAGGAATTCGAGCGCGTTGTCGAAGCAGGCGGTGTCGGACTGGCCCTCATAGGAGATCGGCCAGAGCTTCGAGATATCCGAGCCGAACAGGTCGGAATCGACGCTCGCCTGCCGCGCCGCCATCCAGTTGACGTTGCCGCGCAGCGTGTTGATCTCGCCGTTATGCGCCACCATCCGGTAGGGATGGGCGAGGCGCCAGGACGGGAAGGTGTTGGTCGCGAAGCGCTGATGCACGAGGGCGAGCGCGCTGTCGAAGCGCTCATCCTGCAGATCCTTGAAGTAGGAGCCGAGCTGGTTCACCAGCACCATGCCCTTGTAGACGATGGTGCGGCAGGACATCGAGACGGGGTAGTACTCCGCCGTCTTGCGCTCCTGATGCCGGTAGACCTTGTTCGAGACGGACTTTCTGAGGACATAGATCTGCCGCTCGAACTCGTCCTCGTCCGTGATGTCGTCGGGGCGGCCGACGAAGAGCTGGCGATGCACCGGCTCGGTCTCCAGCACGGCCTTGCCGAGATCGGCGTTGTCGACCGGCACATCGCGCCAGCCGAGGAAATTCAGGCCCTCCTCCTCGACGGCCTGGGAGATGATCTCCTCGCAGAGCGCGCGGATCGCCGGATCGCGCGGCATGAAGAACTGACCGATGGCGTAGAAGCCGGGCTCGGGCAGATCGATGCCGAGCTTCGCGGTCTCTTCCTTGAAGAAGCGATGCGGGATCTGGGTAAGGATGCCGCAGCCGTCGCCGAGCTTCGGATCGGCGCCGACAGCGCCGCGATGGTCGAGATTGTGCAGGATCTGCAGGCCCTGCTGCACGATGGCGTGGCTCTTGCGGTTCTTCATGTCGGCGATGAAGCCGACGCCGCAGGAATCTTTCTCATTGGCCGGGTTGTAGAGGCCCTGATGCGTCGGCAGCGCCGGGTCGCGCACGGCCGGGAAGCGCCCGATATCCTCGTTCGATTGGCTGGTCGCGCTCATCGTCAAACCCCGCTCGCCGGAACCCACCGGCGCGATGCCGGCGGGCAGGCGTATCAAGCCCACACCATCCCTTTCCGCGCCGGTCTTTCCGAGCCGGCCGGAAGCCGGCAGCAAGGAAGGGGCCAGAACGGATCGGCCTTGTCTTTTGTCAGAGGCTTGCTTGCGCTTTGTTTCCACCGCGCCCGCGTCCTCCGCAGGCGCTTCGGGCGGCTATCGCCCGGTCGCGCCTGTCTTAGGCCGTCGTTTTACGGACGGCGCGCGTACGGCGGTTGGCTTTGGCATTAGCAGCCCGGCCCCTCGTCATGCTCGCCTCCGTTGCGACGGCGCGACCTCAGCCTGGGACGGCTTTTGGTCGGCGCGATGAAAAATGGGACAGCAACACTGTCCTATCGAGACGAATTTGCCAGAATTCCAATCTGCGCACAAGCACCGATTTGAGGCAGAAACGAAATTTTATTGCGATATCCGATTCTCACGAGACATTTCCGGCATGAAAGCCCGACTCCGGCGATGCGCTTCTTGTTCTGAGCCGGTCCCGACCGGCACGGCGTGCAAGCCCCCTCCTCGCCTTCGCCGCTTGGCAGAAGCTGGGCCGCCCCATAACCCTTTCCTCCATGAACTTCATCAGCGACAACACCGCCGGCGCCAGCCCCCGCGTCATGGCCGCTCTCGCCGCCGCCAATGACAGCCCCGCAGCAGGGTATGGCGCGGATGACTGGACGAAGCGCGTCGAGGAGCGCCTCTCAGCGCTGTTCGAGCGGGAGGTCGCCGCCTTCCTGGTCACCACGGGTACCGCGGCCAATGCCCTGGCGCTCGCCAGCGTGGTCAGGCCCTGGGGGGCCGTCATCACCCATGAGGAAAGCCACATCGTCGAGGACGAATGCGGCGCGCCGGAATTCTTCAGCGACGGCGCCAAGCTCGTCGATCTCCCCGGCATCGGCGGGAAGCTGACGCCAGAGGCGGTGACGCGGGCTCTGGGCAACCTGAACGAGGGCAGCTTCCACAATGTCCAGGCCCAGGCCCTCTCCGTCACCCAGGCGACGGAATGCGGCACGATCTACACCCCGGCCGAAATCCGCGCGCTGAAAGAGGCCGTCACGGCCCGCAACCTGACGGTCCATATGGACGGAGCGCGCTTCGCCAATGCGCTGGTCACGCTGGGCTGCACGCCGGCCGAGATCACCTGGAAGGCCGGTGTCGACGTGCTCTCCTTCGGCGGCACCAAGAACGGCGCCTGGGCGGTGGAGGCGGTGGTCTTCTTCGACCCCGGCCGCGCGGAGGAGATGAAATGGCGTCGCAAGCGCGCCGGCCAGACCCTGTCGAAGGGCCGCTTCCTTGGCGCGCAGTTCGAGGCCCTGCTGGCCGACGATCATTGGCTCGATCTCGCCCGCCACGCCAACGGGCAGGCGAAGCGTCTCGCGGACGCGGTCGGCAACGGTGGCGAGGCGCGCCTCGCCTGGCCCTGCCAGGCCAACGAGGTTTTCCTGATCCTGCCTCCCGCGACGCAGGAACGGCTGACGGCGGCTGAGGTGCGCTACCATTCCTGGCCCGGCCGCTCGCTCGCCCCCGACAATGCCTTGCAGGACGGCGAGATCGTCGGCCGCTTCGTCATGTCCTTCGCGACCGATCCCGGCGAGGTCGACCGGCTGATCGCGGCGATCTCCGGCTGACACAGGGATTTTTCGGCCCGGTCCGGCCCCATGCCTGCCGCAATCGCTAAGGAAGACTGAAAGGCGCGACACCTCGTTAAGGAAGATGGCATGGCACAACGTTCGACCGCGTCGAGGCACATCGGCCTGATGGGTCTGGCCGTGGCCGGTGCACTCGCCGGCTCGGCGGGAGGCGCCGCCGCCCAGTTTTATTATTACGAAGAGCCGGCGCCCTATCCGCCGGCCTATGTCTATGGCTACGGATATGGCTACCGTTCCGCGCCCCGCATCGCCGAGCCGGTGACGGCCTACGACATCCGCCGCATCGCCGCCGAGAATTACGGCTTCGTCCGGATCGACCGCCTCTATCGGAGCGAGGACGCCTATGTCGTCGACGGCATGCGGGCGAACGGCCAGCGGCAGCGGCTGATCCTCGATGCCTTCGCCGGCAACCTGATCCGCCGCGTGCCGCTGCGCAACGGCCAGGCCGACCTGGGGCCGAATATCGCCCGCGTCAACCCACGCGAGGAGCGCGAGCCGCCGCGACCGCGCCTCGTGCCGAAGCCGCCGCAGCGCCCGGCCGAGTTGAGGCCCCCGGCCGAGGCGAGCGCCCCCGCGACCATCGTTCCACCCGCGCCGGCCGCCCCGCCCGCGCCGGAGCAGGCGCCGACCCCACCCGCACCGCAGCCCCCAGTCGAGGCCAGCGCGCCGGCGACGCAGACGCCGCCCCCGGCCGTCGCCCCCGCCGAGCCTTCGCCCGGCCCGGTCAACCCGGACAACGGCACCGAAAAGCCCAAGCTGGTGAATCCGCAGGATGTGCGCGGCACCGACACGGCCGAACGCCAGCCGCCGCTCTCGGCACCGCCGCCGGCCTCCGCCGAGGCCGCCGTACCGCTGGCTCCGGTGCAGGGGCAGGATACCGGCACGGCCAAACCCAAGCCTGAAACGCCGATCGCGCCGGTCACGCCGCTGCAGTGACTTTGGGGGGCTCGCGACGTCCGCGAAGTCCCCAGTCGGTCAACGGGACGCCGGCTCCACCCTCGTCATGCTCGCGCTTGTGGCGAGCACCCATGTCTTGGACACCGCCCTCGATCAGGGAAGACGGGGATGGCCGGCACAAGGCCGACCATGACGGCTGTGTTCCATAGCCAAACGAAAAGGGCCCCCGTCACCGGGAGCCCTCGCTCTTCAAACCGTCGGGGCGTGAGGAATTACGCCGCCTTGGCGGTCCCGACCCTGGCCTCGATGACCTTGGCCGAACCGGCGCCGATCGGAATCTGGCGCGGCTTCTTGGCCTCGGGGATCTCGCGCACGAGGTCGATATGGAGCAGGCCGTTCTCGAGGCTGGCGCCCGTCACCTGCACATAGTCGGCAAGCTGGAAGCGACGCTCGAAAGCGCGTGCGGCGATGCCCTGATGCAGGACTTCGCGCTTCTCGGCCGTGTCGGAGGCCTGCTTCTCGCCCTTGACGGTCAGCGCGTTCTCCTTGCTCTCGATCGAGAGGTCGGCCTCGCCGAAGCCCGCGACCGCGATGGTGATGCGGTAGGCGTTCTCGGCGGTACGCTCGATATTGTAGGGCGGATAGCTCGGGGCCGAATCATTGCTGGTCGCCTGGTCGAGAATCGAGAACAGGCGGTCGAAGCCGACGGTCGAGCGGTAGAGGGGGGAGAGATCGAAATGACGCATGATGTGTCCTCCGGAAAGCGACATTCATTGCAGCCCGCCTCGCCTGAGCGCGGGCCCGGTTGGGTTTCACGCAGCCGGTTCCGGCCTGCGCAGAAGTGATCTGGGGAAGCGTTTTCGGCTTTTCAAGAGCCTCGCGCCAAGGGCATAAACGGGGCCTGACGAAGCCCGATACGAGTTCGCGTGGCCGGCAGGCGGCGTGAGCTCAGGTTGCCTTGCGTCTCACCGGACGCGATGACGGCGATCGATCTAATCGTGATGACATCGGATTTTTTCGAAGGGTGATGTCCACTTTTCGGTCCGGCGTCATTGCCCGGAGCAGCAATGGCCGAGGCCGCCTTTTTCGCCGATCCCGACTATCCCGTCCCGGGCCATGGCAAGGTCTGGCTGGCGACGACGCGCGACGGCGCCGCCTTGCGCCTCGCCAGTTGGCACCCGACCGTGAAGCCGGTGCGCGGCACGATCGTCCTCGTCCAGGGCCGGGCCGAATTCATCGAGCGCTACAGCGAGACGATCGCCGAATTGCGCCGGCGCGGCTTCCATGTCCTCGCCTTCGACTGGCGTGGCCAGGGCGGCTCGCAGCGCTTCGTCCGTCGCGAGCGCAAGGGCCATGTCGGCCGGCTGAAGCATTACGAGGCCGACCTCGCCCTGGCGATGGCGGAGATGCAGGCGAAATTCCCGCCGCCCTATTTCGTCCTGGCCCATTCGATGGGCGCCGCGCTCTGTCTCGATGCCGCGCGTCACGGCGCCCTGCCGGTCTCGCGCATGGTCGCGCTCGCCCCCATGCTCGGCCTCACCATGGTGAAGAACCCTGCCGGGGCGAGCCGGCTCGCCAGCATCCTGTACTGGCTCGGCTTCGGCCGTGCCTTCGTCCCCGGCGGCGGCGACACCGCCATTGCGACGAAACCCTTCGCGGGCAACCGGCTGACCAGCGACCCGGTTCGCTATGCCCGCAACAGCAGGCTGTCGGCGCAGGCGCGCCATCTCAGCATCGGCGACCCGACCATCGCCTGGGTCCGCAACGCCTTCCGGCTGATGGCCCGGCTCAACGCCCCCTCCGCCGCGCTCGACGTCAAGGTGCCGACCCTGATCATCGCCGCCGGTAAGGACCCCGTCGTTTCGACGCCGGCGATCGAACGCTTCGCGGCCCGCCTCAAGACCGGTTCGGCGCTGGTCTTCCCCGAGGCGCGCCACGAGATCCTGATGGAGAACGATGCGATCCGTGCCCGGTTCTGGGCCGCCTTCGACGCCTTCATCCCCGGCGAGGACCAGGCAGAGGCCGCCTCAGCCGGCGAGAAGATCGAGCGCGGCCTCATGCAGCGCCTCGCTGGCGGCGGCGACGATGCGGCCTCCCCCGGCAGCGCTCCCGCCATCCCATGAGGTGACGACACCGCCGGCGCCCTCGATGACCGGGATCAGCGCGACGATGTCATAGGGCTTCAGGCCGCTCTCGATCACCAGATCGACATGGCCGGCGGCGAGCATGCAATAGGCGTAGCAGTCGCAGCCATAGCGCGAGAGCCGCACCGCGCGCTCGACGCGCTGGAAGGCTTGCGCCTCCTCGCCCTGGAACAGCGCGGGCGAGGTCGTCATCAGCGTCGCCGCCGCAAGGTCCGGCACCTGCCGCGTCCTGAGCCGCCGCGGCCCGCCGGGCCCCTCATAGCGCGCCTCGCGCCCGTCGCCGGAGTAGCGCTCGCCCGTGAAGGGCTGGTGCATCATGCCATAGACCGGCACGCCCTTGCGCGTCAGCCCGATCAGCGTGCCCCAAACCGGAATGCCCGAGATGAAAGCCCGCGTGCCGTCGATCGGGTCGAGCACCCAGACATAGTCCGCATCGGTGTTCTCGCTGCCGAACTCCTCGCCGAGCAGGCCATGCTCCGGGAAATGCTGACCGATCAGGCGGCGCATGACCGTTTCGCCGGCGCGGTCGGCCTCGGTGACCGGGTCGAACACGCCCCCGCCCGACTTGTCCTCGGTCGTATGATGCGCCCGGAAGAACGGCAGGATCGCCTGGCCCGACTGCGTCGCCAGATCCGCCACGAAGGCACCGAAATCGACCGCACTCATCGGGACGTCCCTTGCTGGATTATTGTGCTCTGCAACATAACCTTGCCCATAGTCCGATCCCGGCGAGATCGCAGCCCTCTGCCAAATGTCATAGATCGTTTTGTTTGCAACGATTTTCGGGGTCAACCATGCGTTCAACGCATGGCCGCTTTGATATCCGACAAATCCGCTTGCGTTTTTGCGCCGCACAGTCTTATTGTGCATCTGCGAAGGGGAGATCGCTTCAAACCTTCGCTTGCCCTCCTTGGGCGTTTCCTCCCTAGACTTGGGCCGCCACGCAAGTGTGCGGCCCTTTTTTCTTGGCTGGCCGATGCCGTGTCGCGGCCACGGGGGGCGGCTACTCGGCCGCCTCGCGCCATTCGTCGAGCCAGCCGCTCCAGCGGGCGAAGCAATCGGCAAGCGCGCGGGATATGGCGTCGCGCAAGGTCTCGAAGCCGTCATGCGGCTCGAGCGTCGCCTCGTTCATGTAGAGTGCACGGTTGACCTCGATCTGCAGCGCATGCACGCCGGCAGCGGGGGCGCCGTAATGCTCCGTGATGAAGCCGCCGGCATAGGGCCGGTTGCGCGTGACGCTCAGGCCCAGCCGGGCGAAAGCCTCCTCCGCGATGTCGATGATGTAGCCGGCCGCGCTGGTGCCGAATCGGTCGCCCAGGATGATGTCCGATTTCGCCGACCCCTCGCGGTCGAGCCCGGCCGAAGGCATCGAATGGGCATCGACCAGGATGCAGGTGCCGAACGCCCCTTGCGTCCGCTGCACCAGCCCGCGGAGTCCGGCGTGATAGGGGCGATAGAGCGCGTCGATCCGGGCGAGGCCCTCCGCGATCGGGATGCGCCCGAAATAGATCTCCTGCGCATCGCCGACGATTCGCGGAATCGTGCCGAGCCCGCCGGCGACCCGCATCGAGCGCGTATTGGCAAAGGGCGGCACCCGTCCGTCGAACATCCGCGGATCAAGCTCGTAGGGCTCGCGGTTCACGTCGAGATAGGCGCGGGGAAATTCCGCGACGAGCAGCGGGGCGCCCAGCGCGACGCTCTGCGCGAACAGCCGGTCGACGAAAGCGTCCTCGGAGCGCCTGAGCCCCTTGAGCGGCAAGCGCGCCTGCTCGACGAAGCCCGGCGGATAACGCCTCCCGGCATGGGGCACATCGACGACCACCGGCACCACCTGCAGCGCCGGCTGGTACAGGCTGTAGGGACGGTCGATCTCGCCGACGACATCGTCGGGCGCGGGCGGAAACGGGGCAGAGGAAAAGCTCATTTCACCTGACTGAAGCACACAAACCGAACGGGTTGAAGCGGCGCCGAAAGAGTGGCTGTCGTGCAACAGTGGATTCACGCGTTGTTTACCACGATCTGGCCTTATAAGAGGGCATGGTTCCAACGAAGCGGCGGGGTCGCTACCCAGCCGCATCGGCCCCGACGGCGGCGCGGGCGCCAGACGCATTGAAACGGACGCGGCATCGCCCGGGCAGCGCCGGGAGAGACCGGCCTCGGGGACGGACAGAACAGGCCCATGACGAAGATTTTGCTCGCGGAAGACGACAACGATATGCGTCGCTTCCTGGTCAAGGCCCTGCAGAATGCAGGCTATGACGTCGCCTCCTTCGATAACGGCCTGTCGGCCTATAATCGTCTGCGCGAGGAACCCTTCGAGCTCCTGCTGACGGACATCGTCATGCCGGAGATGGACGGCATCGAGCTGGCGCGCCGCGCCACCGAGCTCGATCCCGACATCAAGGTGATGTTCATCACCGGCTTCGCCGCCGTGGCGCTCAACCCCGATTCGCAGACGCCGAAGGATGCGAAGGTGCTCTCCAAGCCCTTCCACCTGCGCGAGCTCGTCAACGAAGTCGAGAAATTGCTGGCCGCCTGAAGCCTGTTCGGCACCCTGCAACGGGGTGTCGGATGGCCTGTGAGAATTTATGCGGCAAACGCCTTGCAAGCCGCGAGGCGAGCCGCTATAGCCCCCTCACCTCGCAGCGTGACTGCGGCCGCAAGGCCCGGACACGCTTCCGAAAGTCGCCAAGGGCGTCTGACGGGCGCGTAGCTCAGCGGGAGAGCACTACGTTGACATCGTAGGGGTCACAGGTTCGATCCCTGTCGCGCCCACCATTTTCGAACCCTGCAAGACTCAGCTCTTGCAGGGTTTTTTCTTGCCTCGACGCGATGGCGACCGCACCGCCGGGCGAGGACTCGGCCTCATCTGCGAACACCATGGGGACTGCCCCGCCGCCCCGGAAACGCGGCCAGCCTGGGCACCGTCTCCCCACTGACAGGAGCTGGCAGGAACGCGCGGCCGCAAGGTTGACATCGGCGCGATCATTACGTTGATATCAACGAAGAAGAAACCGCCGACCGGCTAGGGCAACCGTTCTCCGCGCCCGCCTGGAAGGAATCGGACCGTGTCCACGATGCTGCACGTCCTGGTGTTCCGGGGCGGCCACGCCCAAGACGCGGCGCCCCTTTGCGCCTCGCTCTTCGACGACGGTGGGGATCGTCGAGGTGACGCGCCGGCCGACAGGCGAGCCCGGTGCGGAAGGCCCCATCGGTCTCGCCTGATGCGCGCCGAAGCCCGATCACAAAGGAGACGACCATGAAGATCGTGACCAGCCTGAGCTTCCGCGGCCAGTGCCGCGAAGCATTTGAATTCTACGCTAAGGTCTTGGGCGGCAAGATCACCGCCGCCATTCCCTATGCCGACGCGCCTCCCGGCATGCCGATCAGCGACGAGAAGTACAAGAGCTGGCTGATGCATTGCTGGCTGGAGGTCGGCGACCAGGCCCTGATGGGCGCCGACATGGATGTCGGCTGGGCTTCCAACATCGACAAGCCCAAGAACGGCTTCGACGTCACCTTGCACGGCACCGACAAGGCGCAGAGCCAGCGCTGGTTCGAGCAGCTCTCGGAAGGCGGCAAGGTGGGCATGCCGTTCGCCGAGACCTTCTGGTCGCCCGGCTTCGGCTCGCTCGTCGACAAGTTCGGCATCCCCTGGATGGTCAACACCCTGCCCTCGGCCGATTGGCGGCCGCCGCAGAGCTGATCCGCCCCGAAACACCGGTTGAAGGATATGGATGCCGGCGCCGGCGCATCCCGGAGAATGTCATGAACCATCCCTATCGCTGGGTGATCGTCGCTGCGGGTGCCTTGCTGGGCTGCGCCGCCGTCGGGGCCATGTTCTCGCTGCCGGTCTTCCTGCGGCCGATGTCGCAGGACACCGGCTGGTCGGTCACCGGCATATCGACGGCGATGACGATCGGCTTCCTCGCCATGGCGGGCGCCAGCATGGTCTGGGGCAACCTCTCCGACCGGTTCGGGCCACGCCCGGTGGTGCTGACGGGATCGATCGTGCTGACATCGAGCCTCGCGCTCGCCAGCCGGGCGCAGTCGCTGGTCGAGTTCCAGCTCCTGTTCGGCCTCCTGGTCGGCGGCGCGACGGCCGCCGTCTTCGCGCCGATGATGGCCTGCGTCACTGGCTGGTTCGAGACGCAGCGCGCGCTTGCCGTCTCGCTCGTCTCCGCCGGCATGGGCATGGCGCCGATGACCATGGCGCCGCTCGCGGCCTGGCTGGTGACCATCCATGACTGGCGCGGCGCCATGCTGATCATCGCCGGCATTGCGGCGGCGCTGATGATCCCGGCCGCGCTCCTCGTGCGCCGGCCGCCCGCGCTCGATCACGCCGAGGCCGGGACGACGACGGAAGGGCCGCAAGAAGGGATGACGGTCCGGCAGGCCGTGCGCTCGCCGCAATTCATCACGCTGATGCTGGCGAACTTCTTCTGCTGCGCCACCCATTCCGGCCCGATCTTCCACACGGTCAGCTATGCCGTGACCTGCGGCATCCCGATGATCGCGGCGGTCTCGATCTACAGCGTCGAGGGGCTGGCCGGCATGTTCGGCCGCATCGGCTTCGGTGTCGCGGGCGACCGCTTCGGCGCCCAGCGCGTGCTCGTCCTCGGCTTGCTCGCACAGGCGTTCGGCGTGCTCGCCTATGCCTTCGTCGGGGAGCTCGCCGGCTTCTATGCCGTCGCGGTGGTGGTCGGCTTCATCTATGCCGGCACGATGCCGCTCTACGCCGTGATCATCCGCGAGAACTTCCCGCTCAGGATGATGGGCACGATCATCGGCGGCACGGCGATGGCCGGCAGCCTCGGCATGTCCATCGGCCCCCTCTTCGGCGGCATGATCTATGACCATTTCGCCAGCTATGTGCCGATGTATGCCGCCTCCTGGGCCCTGGGGCTGGCGGCGATGCTGGTCCTGATGACCTTCCGGCCGTTCGCCGGCAGGCAGCGGGACATGGCACCGGCATGACAGCGCGCCCCGCCGATCCGGCGCCTGCCCGCGCGGGATCGTCGCGTCAAGGGCGGATGCCCCCGCCGCGCAGGGCTACTGCTGCCCTATCCGCAGGAGATTGAGATAGCGCTCCCTGTCGCCAGGCGACATGCTGGCCGGCAGGGGCGGGAGCTGGAAGCTCCAGGTCTCGGTGAGCGTGCGCCCATCCGCCTCCAGCGCGGCCCGCAGCTCGGACACCTTGGTGGAGTCCTTGACCTTGATCCGGTAGGTCAGGCGCCAACCCTGGATGGCCGGGTTGGGCTGGAGCAGCGTGCCCACGACCTCGACATTGTCGTTGGCGCTGACGAGCGCCGTGACAGGCGCCCCCTGAGGCAGGTCGCGCAGCCGCTCCCCCTTGAAATCGACGAGGAAGGCGAGCGTGCCGTCGCCGGCGCGGATCAGGTTGGACTGATAGATTTCGCCCGTGGCGCGCAGCGTCTGCAGCACATGGGCCGGGCCGTCCTTCATGATGGCCGGCTCATCCATGGTCCAGTGCATGCGGTAGTCGAACTGCATCGGCTGGCCGGGGGGCGGAAGCGTGTCCGGCGCCCAGAAGGCGACGATGTTGTCGTTGGTCTCGTCCGCGGTCGGAATCTCGACGAGGCGGACCGAGCCCTTGCCCCAGTCGTTCATCGGCTCGATCCAGGCGCTCGGGCGCAAATCGTAACGGTCCTTCAGATCCTCGTAGCGCGAGAACGAGCGGCCGCGCTGGAGCAGGCCGAAGCCTTTCGGATTCTCGGCCGCGAAGCTGCTGAGCGCCACCATCGGCGGGTTGTTGAGCGGGCGCCAGATCCATTCGCCATTGCCGGCATGAATCGCGAGCCCGTTGGAATCATGGATCGCGGGGCGGAAATTATAGACCGGCGACGGCTGGTTGGGGCCGTACAGGAACATGCTGGTGAGCGGTGCGACGCCGAACAGGGCCGGCTTCCCGCCCGGGCGCTGGAAGACGCGCGCCTTGACGGCGAGCACCGCGTCGGAACCGGGCGTCAGGGTGAATTCATAGGCGCCGGTCGCACGCGGGGAATCGAGCAGGGCATAGAAGGTCAGCGACGTGTCCAGCGCCGCCGGGCGGCGGATCCAGAATTCGCGGAAGGCGGGGAACTCCTCCGGAATCGACAGGCCGGTGTCGATGCCGAGCCCGCGCCCGGACAGCCCATAGATCTGGCCCTTGCCGATGACGCGGAAATAGCTCGCGCCCAGCACGCTCATGATCTCGTCGTTCTTGCCGGGCTCGTTGACCGGAAACAACACCCGGAACCCGGCCCAGCCGAGCTTGCTGGTCTGCTCACGGTCGAAATGCAGGTCGCCGAAATCGAAGCGGCCGGGATCGTAGGGGATCTCCTTCACGGCGCCGTCGACGATCTCGTTGATCCTGACCGGCGTGTTGAACTGCATGCCCTGGTGGTAGAAGGACAGCTTGAACGGCGTGTCCAGCTCGGACCAGGCGAAGCGATCGCGCCGGGGCTGCATCTTCTGGTAGTCGAAGAACTGCATCTTGCTGAAGACGTCGGGCAGGTTGCTGACCGGCGCGGCATAGGGCGCCGCCGCCAGCGCCTTCGCCCGCGCCACCACCTCGCCCAGCCCGAAGGCCGGGCGTTCCTGCGCCATCGCCGAGGCGCAGAAGGCGAGCGTGCCGGCCACCAGCCAGCCCAGAGCCACCTGCAGCCTTGCAAGGCCGGGCATCCGCCGGGAAGGCTTGAATCCGAACGAAGCCTGGGTGGACCGGATCGAGAAACGTCGGGTCGGATCGCAGGGTGCGGCCGCGGGACGGGTCGACAAGTTCACAGAAGCTCCCTTACATAACGAATGGCAGGACGTGCGCCGGTCCTGCACTGGCAGAGGCGCGTCCGAGCACACATGCCCATCGTGGGGACAAGGGTCAAGGAATGAGCGCCGACCAATTCGACCCGCGCCCGCGCCTCCCCCGCCAACCTCGATCGAAGTGAACGAACACAGCATGGACAATCAGAACAGCGTGCCAGTCGCCGACCGGCGAGGGGATGGTTCCCGCATGGAGGAGAGCAGGAACGGCCTGTCCCGGCGGCAGGCGCTCGGGGCCATCTCATGGGCTGCGCTGGCCGCGGGAATGACCGCAAATCCCGCACTGGCAGCGCCGAAACGGGCCGGAAAGCCCTCTGACGCCGCCAAGAAGGCGTTCGTCGACGACCTCATCAAGCGCATGACCGTCGACGAGAAGATCGGCCAGCTCCGCCTGATCAGCATCGGCCCCGAAATGCCGCATGCCAAGCTGATGGACGAGGTCGCAGCCGGGCGCATCGCAGGCTCCTTCAACACCGTCATCCGGCGCGACAATCGGCCGCTGCAGGAGGCCGCCGTCAAGCGCAGCCGCCTCAAGATTCCGCTGTTCTTCGCCTATGACGTGGTCCACGGCCACCGCACCACCTTCCCCATCCCGCTCGGGCTGGCGTCGAGCTTCGACATGGCCGTGATCGAGCGGATGGCCCGCGTCTCGGCCGTCGAGGCCTGCAATGACGGCGTCGACATGACCTTCGCGCCGATGGTCGATATCGGCCACGATCCGCGCTGGGGTCGCACCTCCGAAGGCTTCGGCGAGGACCCCTATCTCGTTTCCGAATGCGCCCGCGCCAGCGTGCGCGGCTTCCAGGGCACCTCGCCCGACAAGCCCGACACCATCATGGCGGCGGTCAAGCATTTCGCCCTTTACGGCGCGGTCGAGGGCGGGCGCGACTACAACACGGTCGATATGAGCCCGCTGCGGATGCGCCAGACCTATCTGCCGCCCTACAAGGCTGCGATCGATGCCGGCGCCGGCGGCGTCATGGTCGCGCTCAACTCCATCAACGGCGTCCCCGCGACCTCCAATACCTGGCTGCTGCAAGATCTCCTGCGCAAGGAATGGGGCTTCAAGGGCGTCACCGTCAGCGATCACGGTGCGATCACCGAGCTGACGCGGCACGGCGTCGCGCGCGACAATCGCGAGGCGGCCAAGCTCTCCATCAAGGCCGGCATCGACCTCAGCATGGCCGATCAGGTCTATCTCGCCGAATTGCCGGGGCTGATCGCCTCGGGCGAGATCAAGATGGCCGAGATCGACGCCTGCGTCCGCGAGGTGCTGGGCGCGAAATACGATATGGGCCTGTTCGCCGATCCGTTCCTGCGCATGGGCAAGCCCGAGGACGATCCGGTCGACGTCAAGGCCGACAGCCGCCTCAACCGCCAGCCGGCCCGCGAGATCGCCCGCGAGACCATCGTGCTGCTGGAGAACCGCAACCAGACCCTGCCGCTGAAGAAGCAAGGCACCATCGCGCTGATCGGCCCGCTGGCGGATTCCGGGCTCGACATCCTCGGAAGCTGGTCGGCCCAGGGCGTGCCCGAGCAGGCAGTGACGCTGCGCGCCGGCCTCGAGGCGGCGATCGAGGGCAAGGCGCGCCTCGTCACCGCCCGCGGCTCCAACGTCATCGACGACCAGAAAGTGGTAGAGTACCTCAACTTCCTGAACTGGGACAAACCCGAGGTCATCCAGGACCCGCGCAGCATCGAGGCGATGATCGAGGAAGCCGTCTCGGTCGCCAGCCAGGCCGATGTGGTGATCGCCGCCGTCGGCGAATTGCGCGGGATGTCGCATGAATCCTCGAGCCGCGTCAGCATCGACATGCCCGGCTCGCAGCGCCGGCTGCTGCAGGCGCTCAAGGCGACCGGCAAGCCGCTCGTCGTCGTGCTGATGAACGGCCGGCCGCTCGCGATCGGCTGGGAGAAGGACAATGCCGACGCGCTGCTGGAGACCTGGTACACCGGCACCGAAGGCGGCAATGCCATCGCCGACGTGCTGTTCGGCGATCACAACCCCTCCGCCAAGCTGCCGATCAGCTTCCCGCGCTCGGTCGGCCAGATCCCGACCTATTACAACGCCCTGCGCATCGGCCGGCCCTATACCGAGGGCAAGCCGGGCAACTACACCTCGCAATATTTCGAGGAGGCGCAAGGCCCGCTCTATCCCTTCGGCTTCGGCCTGAGCTACAGCCGCTTCGCGCTGAAGGATCTGAAGCTTTCGGCCACGCGCCTCAAGCGCGGCGAGAAGCTGAGCGCCGAGGCGACGCTGACCAATGAGGGCAGCCATGAGGGCGCCAATGTCGTGCAGCTCTACATCGCCGACCCCTACGCCTCGATCGCGCGGCCGGTGAAGGAGCTGAAGGGCTTCCAGAAGGTCACGCTCAAGCCGGGGGAGAGCCGCGTCGTGCGTTTCGAGATCGGCGAGGATGAGCTCAAATTCATCAATGGCGAGCTCAAGGAAGTGGTCGAGAACGGGCGCTTCGACGTGCAGCTCGGCCTCGATTCGCACGACGTCCTGGTACAGAGCTTCGAGCTCGTCTGACGCGTTCCCGAAACTCGTGGTCATCCCGGATCTCCGCTCGCGGCGTCCGGGATGACGCGCGCTTCGATGACGGCGCGGCAGGCTCTATGCCCTGCCCCGCCGCCCCGTGGAACTCTCGACCGGCAGCAGCCGGCCGGCGCCGGAGAGGATGCTGGCGGCGAGTGCCCGCGCCGCTTCCTCATGCGACTGCCCGCCGACCACGACGAACTCGATCGAGCCCAGCCGGGGGAGCGCCTCGCGCGGCTCGGCCTCGGCCAGCCCCGGCGGGATCAAGCGCGCCGAATGCGCGGTGACGCCGAGCCCCGCCACCGTCGCGGCGCGCAAGCCGGCGAGGCTGCCGCTGGTGCAGGCGACGCGCCAGGCCCGGCCGGCCTGTTCCAGCGTCTCGATCGCATGGATGCGCGTGATGCTCGGCGGCGGATAGAGCACCAGCGGCACCACCGGTTGCTCGGCCAGCCGCGAGCCCGGCCGCCCGACCCAGACCAGCCGCTCCTCCCAGGCGACGACGCCGCGCGCGTCGCCATTGCGGCGCTTGACGAAGATGAGGTCGAGATCGCCCGCATCGTATTGCTCGTAGAGCCGGCCGCTTAAGCCCACCGTCAGCTCCAGATCGACGGCGTGATGCTGCATCGCGAATTCCGCGAGGATGTCCGGCAGCGCCGTGAAGGCGAAATCCTCGGAGACGCCGAGCCGCAGGCGCCCCCGCAGCGTCGAGCCCTTGAGATAGTGCTCGATGCGGCTGCCGGCCTCGAGCACCTGCCGGGCGAAGGGCTGGATCGCATCGCCATCCGGCGTCGGACGGACCTCGTGCGTATCCCGCGCCAGCAGCTTGCGCCCCACCCGCTTCTCCAGCCGCGCCACATGCTGGCTGACCGAGGATTGCCGCAAGCCGAGCTGCCGTGCCGCTTCGGTGAAGCTCAGCGTCTCGCAGACCTTGAGGAAACTGCGCAGCAGCACGGGATCGAGCGGTTTCGGATCGGATATCATCTCATCATGATTCATGATGAGCAATATCATGTCCAGTCCGGATCAAAATGAGCCGGCGATCTGTTACAGCATCGGCCCGAAAGTGGCAGGCGATTTTTGGAACAGGCCGATGCCGCAGAAGCCGCTCATTCAGGAGGGCATCAGATGCTCCGCCGCACCCTCGCCCGCTTCGGCATCGACCCCTATCTGCTCGCGCTCCTCGCCACCGTCGCGGTCGCGATCATCCTGCCCGCCACCGGCCGGGGCGCCGTGGTCGCCAATGACGCGGTCTCCGTGGCGGTCGCGCTGCTGTTCTTCCTCTATGGCGCGCGGCTCTCGCCGAAGGCGGTCTGGGACGGTCTGCTGCACTGGCGGCTGCAATCCCTCGTCTTCGCCAGCACCTATGTGCTGTTCCCGCTGCTCGGGCTCGGCCTGACCAAGGCGTTCGGAAACTTTCTCTCCCCCACGCTGATTCTCGGGCTGATGTTTGTCTGCGTGCTGCCCTCGACGGTGCAATCCTCCATCGCCTTCACCTCGATCGCGCGCGGCAATGTCGCCGCCGCTTTGTGCAGCGCCTCGGTCTCGAACCTGTTCGGCATGGTGGTGACGCCGCTGCTCGTCATGCTGCTGCTCAACGCGAACGGCGGGGGCTTCAGCACCGCGGCGGTGGAGAGCATCGCGCTCCAGCTCCTGGCGCCCTTCGCGGTCGGCCAGATCCTGCGCCCCTGGATCGGCACATTCCTGCACCGGCACAAGGCGGTGATCTCGCTGGTCGACCGCGGCTCGATCCTGCTCGTCGTCTACGCTGCCTTCAGCGAAGGCATGGCGGCCGGCATCTGGTCGCAGGTGACAGCGGGCGACCTCGTCGCCGTCGTGCTGCTCGACATGGTCCTGCTCGCGGCCGTTCTGGTGATCACGACGGTCGTCAGCCGCCGCTTCGGCTTCTCCAAGGAGGACGAGATCGCCATCGTCTTCTGCGGCTCGAAGAAAAGCCTGGCGAGCGGCATTCCGATGGCCAACATCCTCTTCCCCGGCCAGGCGCTCGGCCTCATCGTCCTGCCGCTGATGCTGTTCCACCAGATCCAGCTCTTCGCCTGCGCCACATTGGCGCAGCGTTACGCCAAGCGTCCCGTCGAGACCCATCCCGAGCCGGAATCCCAGCCCATGCTCGGCCCGGCAAAGGCCTGAACGAAGCCGGGCGCGGGATCTGCGCGCTTACGTCTCACCTCGCTCCACCGGAACAAGCCGGGCTTCAGCCTTGTTGATCCCCTGCCTGCCCCCACATGAAAAGGCGTCGCTCTCCCGGAAGCGAGCGCCTTCATGGAAGGGCGCCGTGGAGACAGGGCGAGGCCCAACGCGATCCGGGCCGGCCTCGCCGGATGTCACCGCTGAAAAGCCGCGACGGCCGCTGCTGCGGCCCGCCTCGAAGCGGCATCATGGCGGCTGGTCGCCATAGGGTGAAGCCCGCCGTCGCTCACGATGGAGGATTGCATGAGCAAGGACGAGAAGGCACAGCGCGAGATCAGGAAGATCGCCTACGGCATCTGGATGCAGGAAGGCCAGCCGGAAGGCCGTGACCGCGAGCATTGGGAGGCCGCCAAGGAAATCTGGGCCTTCCGCAGCCACAACCATGTCCTCACCGACGAGAACGAGGACTCGTTCGGCGCAGCCCGGCCGATGCCGCCCGATCTGACCGACCGGCACGAACGCCGCCGCCCGCCGCGCGGCCGTGCAATGTAAGGCTGCGCGCCCGCAGGCCGGTGGGGATGCACCGGCAAGGGTTCAGGCCAGCAGAAGCCTGCCCGTCAGGGGCAGATATAGCCGCTGGGCGTCGCCGCGCAGCGTGCGCCGGTCGGCAGGATGAGCGCGCCGCCGCGATCGCGCCGGACATAGTCGCCGTTCGGCAGCTGGAAGCCTCCGGTGGGATCGGGCGTGACCCGCGTCCCGTCGGGAAGGACGAGTTGGCCGCCATCGCGAAGGATCTGCTTCGCCGTACCGCCCTGCGGGACAGGAGCAGGTTCCGGGCGATTTGAAACGCAGCCCGCAACGAGGACCGCCAGAGCTCCAAGGGTTACCGATGTCCTGATCATGACCTCACCTGTGCCGCGTCGACGAGGAAACCGAAAGGGCGATGGCGCCTCCGCCATCGCCCGATACTCACGCGGCGAAAGATAGCTCGAAAGCCATTTCCGCCGAAACGGTCAAAACGCTCAGTAGACCCAGCGGCAAACGCGGACCGGACGGCCGAAGCGGTTGCGGTGCACCGTGCAGACCTGACGCCGCGGACGCGGGCGATGGTAGGGAGGACGCGGGCGGTGGCCGGGGTGAGGACGGTGAGAATACTGCACCTGCTCGATCGGGGTGCCGTCAGGCAGCGTCGCGGCCTTCTCGGAGGGCATGGCGCCGAGCGCCTGGCCGGCAGCGCCGAGCCCAGCCGCATCAGCCTTGCCAGCGACAGCGACGGTGGCGGCGCCAGCGGAAAGGGCAAACAGCCCGAGCAGGAAAGAACGTCGTTCCATAAGCGTTTCTCCAAATCGCATGAACAAAGCCCAGTCGAATCAAACGAGACAAGGCTATTGCCCAAAACGGGTGATGAGCAAGAATGTTTCGTTAACGGCGCTCGACCGAAATCGATGGCACCGCTTTCGAGAACACGATGCAGTTTAGAATCGCGATTCTGAACGGAACCCGACAGCGATCTGGACCATCGACATTTTCTTGTCGTCGCCGCAGCCCGATCATTGGCCGACGATCCGACCAAGTCGAAGCAGGACTTCCGGCGGAAGCTATGCAGATGCCGCCATAACGGCATCCCAGACATCTCTCCCCGAGGCAGAGCGCTGTGGGCGCGCTACACGGCCGGCGGCGTGCCATGCGTGTGGAAGCTCTCGATCGTCTTGAGCCCCCAGGCCTGGCCCTTCTTCCGCTCGATCTCGGTCCAGGTCACGGTCTGCCAGTCCGGGTCGAGGATCAGGCGCGCTCCGGCATTGGCAATCTCGACGCGGTTGCCGGCCGGCTCATAGACATAGAGGAAGAAGGTCTGCTGCACCGCATGCTTGTGCGGGCCGGTCTCGATGAAGACGCCGTTCTCCAGGAAGAGATCGGCCGCCTCCAGGATGTGCTCGCGCTGGTCCACCGCATAGGTGACGTGGTGGAAGCGCCCCTGCGCCGGCGTGTGGTCGCGCGTATAGGCGATGTCGTAGCTCTTGTTGTTGACGGTGAACCAGCAGCCGCCGACCTCGCCGGAATCCAGCACGATCTGCTCGGTGATGCGGCTGCCCAGCGCCTTCGGCATGAAATCGCGGATCGCGGCGACGTCCTGCGCCAGCAGGTTGACGTGATCGATTCGGCGCACGGCGCAGCCCCGGCCATGGTTGCGCTGCGCCTGGTTCTTCAGCGCCGGCCGCTCGCCTTCGGGCGCCACATATTTGTTCGTGTCGAAATAGATCTCGAAGACATGGTTGTCGGGGTCGCGGAAGCGATAGGCGCGGCCATGGCCGCGGTCGCCCTCGACCCAACCGATGCCCGCGCCCATCCCCTCGATTCCCGCGACGCGGCGCAGGAGCGCCGCCTCGCTCGCAGCACGATAGCCGATATGGCCGACGCCGGTGGTGTTCGAGGCCGTCAGCTTCAGCGTGTGGAACTCGTAATCGTCCCAGGCGCGCAGATAAACGGAGTCGTCTTCGCGCCCGCTCTCCGTCAGTCCGAAGATGTTGACGAAGAAGTCGAGGCTCTCCTGCGGCTTGTTGGTGAAGAGCTCGACATGGCCGAGATGGGCGATGTCGAAGCAGGGCTCGGCGCTCATGTCTGGTGTCCTCTGGAGCAAGCTGATTTTGCACGGAGCCACGCGGTCATCCCGGGCTTGACCCGGGATCCATGCCGGAGCGTTTCCGATCAATGTTCAGGCATGGATCCCGGATCTTCGCTTCGCTCCGTCCGGGATGACCAGATTTCCCCCCAAAGGCGCTCTCAGCCCCAGACTTCCTTCGCCACTTCGAGTATGCGCGAGAGCTTGGCCCATTGCTCGTCCTCGGCCAGCACATTGCCTTCTTCCGTCGAGGCGAAGCCGCATTGCGGCGACAGGCAGAGCTGTTCGAGCGGCGCGAACTTGGCGGCCTCCTCGATGCGACGCTTCAGGTTGTCCTTGCTCTCGACCGTGCCGAACTTGGAAGTGACGAGGCCGAGCACGACCTGCTTATCGCCCTTGGGCAGGAAGCGCAGCGGCTCGAAGCCGCCCGAGCGGTCGTCGTCCCACTCCATGAAATAGCCGTCGACATCGATCTGGTTGAAGACGAGATCGGCCACCGGCTCGTAGCCGCCGGACGCGATGAAGGTCGATTTGAAGTTGCCGCGGCAGGTATGGGTGGTGATCTGCATGTCGGCGGGCTTCGCCTTCAACGCCGCGTTGAGCACGTCGCGATAGACGAAGATCAGCTTGTCCGGATCGTCGCCGCGCTCGGCCAGCATCTTTCGCTGCTCGGGATCGCAGAAATAGGACAGGCTGGTATCGTCGAGCTGCAGATAGCGGCAGCCGGCATCGTAGAAGGCCTTGATCGCCTTGCCATAGGCCTTGCCCAGATCGTCGTAGTAATCCTCCATCTTGAGATAGGCGCTCGGATCGATCGCCTTCCGCCCGCCGCGGTAATGCAGCATGGACGGGCTCGGGATGGTCATCTTCGGCACGCGGCTGGTCACCGAGGCCAGGAACTTGAAATGGGCCAGATGCGGGTGGTCGGCCGGGAAGTCGAGCTTGCCGGTGACGCGGATGCCATGCCCCTTCGTGGCGACGCCCTTGAACTGGATGCCGGCATCGGTCTCGTAGGTCGTGACGCCGGTCAGGCCGTCGAGGAAGTCGAAATGCCAGAAGGCGCGGCGGTATTCGCCGTCGGTCACCGCCTGCAGGCCGATCTCCTCCTGCTTGCGGACGAGCTTTTTGATCTCCTCGTCCTCGATCTTCGTCAGCTCGGCCTGCGCCATCTCGCCCGCCGCGACCTTGGCGCGGGCTTCCTTGACGGGCGCGCTGCGCAGCAGGCTTCCAACCATGTCGCCCCGGAACGGTGGCTTCTTCCTCTGGGTCATCGCGTTTCCTCCGGTTCTTGATGGTCAGGCTGCGGCGGCGAGGCCGAGATGGTGTTCGAGCCGTTCGGGCTCGGCGATGAGCGTAGCACTGCGCTCGGCGAGGACCACGCGGCCGCGTTCGAGCACGATCGTCTCGTCCGTCAGCTCGAGGATCTTGCGCGCATGCTGCTCGATCACGATGGCGGAAAGCCCCTCCTCGCGGAACAGGGCCTTCAGCGCCTTGAGCAGTTCCTCAACGATGATCGGTGCCAGCCCCTCGGTTGGCTCGTCGAGCAGCAGAAGCTTCGGGTTGAGCATCAAGGCCCGGCCGATCGCCAGCATCTGCTGCTCGCCGCCGGAAAGCTGGTTGCCGAGATTGGTCTTCCGCTCCGCCAATCGCGGGAACATGCCGAAGACGCGGGCGGCATCCCAGGGCCCCGGCCGGGCCACCGCCGTCAGGTTCTCCAGCACGGTCAGCGACTTGAAGATGTTGCGCTCCTGCGGAACCCAGCCGATGCCGGCATGCGCCCTCTGCTCCGGCGAGGCGGCGGTGAGATCACGCCCGGCCAGCACGATCCGCCCGCCGCGCCGGCGGGTGACGCCGATGATGCTGTTGACCAAAGTCGTCTTGCCGACGCCATTGCGGCCGAGCAGAGCGAGCGAATGTCCTTCGGCGAGCGTCAGGTCGATGTCGAACAGCACCTGCGCCTCGCCATAGCCGGCGCTCAGCTTCTCGATCTTGAGCAGCTCAGGCAGCGATGCGTCAGGCATGGGCGCCCTCGCCGAGATAGGCCGCGCGCACGGCCGGATCATGCGCCATCTCCTCCGGCGTCCCCTCCGCCAGCACGCGGCCATTGACCAGCACGGTGATGCGCGTGGCGAAACGGAAGACGAGATCCATATCGTGCTCGATCAGCAGCACGGAGACGTCGTCCGGGAGTGCGGCAACCGTCTGCATCAGGTCGCGGCGCTCCGCCTCCGGCACGCCGGCCGCCGGCTCGTCGAGCAGCAGCACGCTCGGCCTTGCAGCGAAGGCGGCGGCGATCTCGATCTGGCGCTGCTTGCCATAGGGCAGCGTCGCGATGCGCCGGTCCATGATGTCGTCGATCCGGAAGCGCGTCAGAATCTCGGCAGTCTGACCCACCAGCTCCAGATCGCGGTCGAGCGCGCGAAACGGATGGCTCCCCCGGCCGAGCCGCTCGGAGGTGACGAGCGCGATCATCTCGAGCGGCGTCATCGTCCCGAAAAGCTGGTTGATCTGGAAGGTGCGGGCGAGCCCGCGCTTCACCCGCGCCTCGCGTGGCAGCCGCGTGATGTCCTCGCCCATCAGTTCGATGCGGCCGGAGCTCGGCCTGAGCACGCCGGTGAGCTGATTGACGAAGGTGGTCT
Source organism: Allobosea sp. UNC402CLCol (assembly GCF_000745475.1). Lineage (GTDB taxonomy): Bacteria > Pseudomonadota > Alphaproteobacteria > Rhizobiales > Beijerinckiaceae > Allobosea > Allobosea spartocytisi. The sequence goes on along the minus strand of NZ_JQJJ01000010.1, from coordinate 864,965 downwards.
TGCCGGCGCCGTTCGGGCCGATCAGCGCATGGCGCGCGCCCTTCGCGAGCGTGAAATCGACATGATCGGTCGCGGTGATGCCGCCGAAGCTCTTGGACAGGTCGAAGGTTTGCAGCACCGCGCTCATCGGGCCGCTCCCTTGCCGAGCCGGGCGAAGCGTGCCGCAGCGGCCTTGACCGCGCCATGGATCATCTCGCGCCCGCCGAGCACGAAGAGCACGAGGAAGAGCCCGATCCAGAACATCCAGTATTGCGGCGTGAAACTCGCGATCAGGTCCTGCAGCAGCTTGAAGGCGATGGCGCCGATCAGCCCGCCATAGAGATAGCCGGCGCCGCCAATGATCAGCACGAGCATCAGATCGGCCGAGCGGTGGAAATCGAGCACGTCGAGCGAGACGAACTGCGTCGTCTGGGCGAGCAGCGCCCCTGCCGCCCCGGCATAGGCCGCCGCGAGCGTGTAGACGGCGGCGAGACGCCGATCGTTCGGCACTCCCGAGGCCGCGGCCCGCAGCGGATTGTCGCGGATCGCGCGCAGGCTCAGGCCGAAGGGCGAATGCACCACCCGTCTTGCGATCAGGAACAGCAGGAAGAGGACGCTGAGCGAATAGAGATAGGCGGTGCGCCCGAAGATGTCGAAATCGAACAGGCCCAGCACCGGCGCCATCATGATGCCTTGCAGGCCGTCGGCGCCGCCGGTCAGCGTGCTGAACGAATTCGCCAACTCGTAGAGGATCAGCGCCACGCCGAGCGTGATCATCAGCCGGGTGAGATCGGTGCCGCGCAAGACGAGCGGGCTGGTGACGAGGCCGAGCAGCCCGGCCGCTCCCATGCCGGCCAACAGCCCGGCAAACGGATCGGCCGTAACATGTTTGGCGAGCAACCCGGCCGCATAGGCGCCCATGCCGAGGAAGGCGGCGTGTCCCAGCGAGACGATGCCGGCATAGCCGAGGATCAGGTCGAGCGAGAGCGCGAACAGCGCGAGGATCGCGATCTCGTTGAGCAGCAGCAGGTTGCGCGGGAACAGCAGGAAGGCCGCGAAGGCGAGACACCAGAAGACGATTTCGGCCGGATGCCAGCGCCGCGAGGCGAACAGCGCCTGCCGGACGCGTGTCTCGAGCACGGGCATCGTCATGCCCGCGCCCTCGCGAACAGCCCATGCGGCCGGGTGATCAGCAGCACGACCATCAGCGCGTAGATGATGAAGGCGCCGACCTGCGGCACGAGATACTTGCCGACGACATCGGCGACGCCGAGCAGCATCGCGGCGAAGAACGGCCCGGTGATGCTGGACGTGCCGCCGACCGTGACGACGATCAGGAAGTAGATCATGAATTTCAGCGGAAAAGTCGGGTCGAGGCCCATCAGCTCGATGCCGAGCGCGCCGCCCAATCCCGCCAGCCCCGATCCAAGCGCGAAGGTCAGCGCGAACAGGCGGTTGACGGGGATGCCGAGGCCGCGCGCCACCCGGGCGTCGTCGACCGCCGCGCGCAGCCGGCTGCCGAAGCGGGTGCGGGTGAAGCCCCATTGCAGCGAGACGGCGAGCAGGCCGCAGACGACGATGACGAAGAGCCGGTAGCGGCCGATGCCGATGCCAGCGACCTCGAAGCGCCCCTGCAGCCAGTCCGGCAGGCGGATGAATTGCTGGGTCGAGCCCATCAGCCAGTCCGTGCCGGCCACCGCCATGAAGACGAGCCCGATCGAGAACATCACCTGGTCGAGATGGCTTTTCGTGTACATCGGCCGGTAGATCAGCCGCTCCAGCACGACGCCGACCAGCGCCGCCGCGAGGAAGGCGAGCGGCAGGCTCGCCAGGAACGGCAGGCCGAGCCGCTGCATCGCCAGCACGGCGACATAGCCGCCGAGCATCGCGAAGGCGCCGTGGGCGAGGTTGACGAAATTCATCAACCCCATGGTCACGGAGAGCCCGCAGCCGAGAACGAACAGCACCATCCCATAGGCGATGCCGTCGAACAGGATGGTCAGCATGCGCGTCGATCCGCTGCCGTCGGAAAGCCCGTCACTTGCGGGCCTTCACCGGGTCCTTGACGTCCTTGATCGTCTCGAACTCGACATTGTGCAGCTCGGAGCCGAGCTTCTGCGTCTTGCGGACATAGATGTTCTGGATGATGTCGCGGGTGTCGGGGTCGATCTTCACAGGCCCGCGCACGCTCTCCCAGGAGGCGCCTTTCATCGCCGCGATCAGCTTGTCGCCGCTGGCGTCGCCTTTGGTCGCGTCGAGCGCCTTGGCGATCAGCTTCATCCCGTCATAGCCGCCGACCGCCATGAAGTTCGGGCGCATGCCGGGATTGGCCTTCTGGAAGGCTTCGACGAAGGCCTTGTTCGCCGGGCTGTCATGTGCGGCCGAATAGTGGTGCGTGGTGATGGCGCCGAGCGCGACATCGCCCATGCCTTCGAGGATGTCGTCATCGACCACGTCGCCGGTGCCGATCAGCTTGACGCCGGCCTTGTCGAGGCCGCGCTCGATGAACTGCTTCATGAACTGCGCGCCGACGCCCGACGGCACGAAGACGAAGAGCGCGTCGGGCTTGGCCTCCGAGACGCGCTGGAGGAAGGGCGCGAAATCCGGATTGCGCAGCGGGATGCGCACGCTCTCGACGGTCCCACCGGCCTCCTTGAACGTGTTGGCGAAGGAGGTTTCGGCATCGATGCCCGGCCCGTAATCGGTGACGACGGTGAAGACCTTCTTGACGCCGTTCTTGGCGGCCCAGTGTGCCATCGGCTCGGAAGCCTGCGGCAAGGTGAAGGAGGTCCGCACGATATAGGGCGAGGCCTCGGTGATCGAGGCGGTCGCCGCCGCCATCACGATCTCCGGCACCTTGGCCTGCGTCGCGATCTGTGCGGTCGCCATGGCAAGCGGCGTCAGCCCGAAGCCGGCAAGCACCGAGACCTTGTCGTTGACGACCAGCTCCTGCGCGAGGCGCCGCGTCGCATCGGCGTTGCCGGCATCGTCCTTGAGGATCACTTCGAGCTTGCGACCGCCATGGGTGGCGCCTTCCCTGGCGAGGAAGAGCTTCACCGCGGCATCGATCTGCTTGCCGGTCGAGGCGAAAGGCCCCGTCATCGGCAGGATCAGGCCAATCTTCACCGCCTCCTGCGCCAGCGCAAACCCGCTCGTCGAGGCGGCCAGCGCCAGCCCGAGCATGCCACCGAGTAACGTCCTGCGAACCGTCATGTCCGTTCCCTTCCCCTGAATTGGCTCTCTGCGAAGCCGTTCTTCGTTCTCATCGCCGTCGCGATGGACGCGGCCCGCTTTGGCAGGGCCTTTGCGCATAGCCTACATATCCCGTCCGCCTTCGCCAGCCGCCAATCGTCTAGGCTTTTCGTCTTCGTTGGCCTCGCACGCATAGCCGGCCGCCGCGCTTCCCGGCGCGGATGCCCACGGGGTCACGCCAGAGCCTCCAGCGCTTCCGGAAACAGCCGCTGATAGGCCTCGCCATAGGTCATCGCCTTGCCGGAGTTGCGGCCGCCCTGCATGCCGCGATTGAGCGCGACGCGGGTGTAATATTCCCAGAGATGCTTCTGCGCGGCGAGGATCTCGAAGGCCCGGCGCTTCACCTCCCAGACCTCGTCGATGTTGAGGATGACGTTCGGCTTGAAGCCGCACTGCTCGGGCTGGTGCGGCTCGAACAGGAAGACCGGCGGGGCGGCATAGGCACGCTCCGGATCGGGCTTGTGGCCGGCCGCCTGCGCGATGATGCGGGCTTCCTGGGCGAAGCGCGCCGCCTCCGGATGGTCGACATTGTAGGGATCTTCGAGCGCATGGGTCAGCACGAAGCTCGGCCCCAATTCGTGGAAGATGTCGATGGCGCGGTCGAGCATCTCCGGCGTGGTGCGCAGCGGATAGTCGCCTGCGTCCATGAACTCGATCTCGGCGCCGAGCAGTTCGGCCGCAGCCTCGGCCTCCTCCCGGCGCTGGGCCTTGACCTCCTCCATCCTGACGCCAGCCTTCTTCCAGGCGAACTGGCTCTCGCCGCGCTCGCCATAGGACAGGCAGAGGATCTTCACCCGCATCCCGCGCTTCGCATGCAGCGCGATGGCGCCGCCCGCGCGCCAGACGAAATCGCCCGGATGGGCGGTGATCACGAGACCCGTCTTCTGCGCGTTCGCCATCGAAGCCTCAGCCCTCTCTCAATTCATTCGGCGGCATGGCGGGCGCTGCCCGCATGTGCGGCTAGGGCGCTCGCCGGCACGAAGGAGCGGCCCTCCATCAGGATGCGTGCGGTGCGCAGGAGCCCGGCCCGCTCGACCACAGGCCGCTCGGCCGTGCCGCCGACCGTGAGTGTCACCGTGAACTCCCCTGTGGGATGCTCGACCGAGAGCGAGCGCTCGCGGCCCTTGGGCATCGCCGCGACGGACGCCGCCGGCGAACCCGGCAGCACGGCCGCGGTCGCGACCGTCACTGCCGCGAAAACACCGATCGAGGCGTGGCATTCATGCGGGATGAAGCTGCGCGTGCAGATCGCGCCACCGGCCTGCGGCGGCGCGACGAGCGCGATCTTCGGCACGACCTTCCCGGAAACATCGCCCAGATTCATCAGCGGCCCGGCTGCGAGCCTGATGCGCTCGATCCGCTGCTTCAGCTCCCTATCCTTGTCGAGCTCTTCGCGCGACTCGTAGCCGCTGCGTCCGATATCGGCCGCGCGCATCACGATCACCGGCATGCCATTGTCGATCAGCGTGCACGGCACGCTCTCGATCACATCGACGACATGGCCGGTCGGCAGCAGCGCGCCGCAGACCGAGCCCTCGGCATCGAGAAAGCCGATATCGATCGGCGCCGAGGTCCCCGGCACGCCATCGATGCGCGCGCTGCCCTCGGTGCTCGCCTCGCCATCGGGCGTATCCATGGTCAGATCGGCGATGGTGCCGGTGCTGATGGTGCGGACCCGGACGGTCGTGCGCGCGCCCTGCGCCTTGACCAAACCGCGCGCCAGGGCAAAGGGCCCGATGCCGGCGAGGATGTTGCCGCAATTCGGTGTCGTATCGACTTGCGCCGTCTCGATGCCGACCTGCGCGAACAGGAAATCGATGTCGCAGCCTGGCTCGCTCGACGGCGAGACGATCGCGACCTTGCTCGTCAGCGGATGCGCGCCGCCAAGCCCGTCGACCTGCCGCTTGTCGGGCGAGCCCATCACCGCAAGCAGGAAGGCGTCCCGCGCCGCATTGTCAGCCGGCAGGTCGCCGCGCAGGAAATAGGCTCCCTTCGAGGTGCCGCCGCGGATCAGCATGCAGGGAATGGCGATCTGGGCCATGGCCTCAGGCTCCTGCCGCCGGCTTGGCGCGCGCCCCGCGCTGCTGGGCGTCCGCAATGGCGCTGGCGAGGCCGGGTTCGAGGCCGGCGGCGGCAAGCATCTCGGCTGCCTCGCGCATCTCCGCCGCCCGCCGGATGCCATGGGTCGCGACGCGCTCGCGCATATCGGCCGCGAGCGCATGGAAATCGATGGAGGGAAAGGTCTCGTGCAGGCTGGCGAAGACGGGATCCTTGACGTCCCAGGCCTCGCAGGCGGCGGCGCAATCCACCATCAGCGCCTCCAGTCCCTTGATGACGATGCTGCGGCAGAGCTTCATCGCCGATGCCCGTCCGAAGATTTCGGAGACCGGTGTCAGGTTCATGCCGAGTCGGTTGAGCGCCTCGGCCGCATCCACCGCCTTCGGGCCGCCGGCAAGGATCGGGACCCGCAGGCCGGGCTTCAGCACTGGCGCCATCACCGCCGCCTCGACATAATCGGCGCCGCTTGCCGCAATCGCCTGCGCCGCCCGCTGCTTGGTCGTGGGAGCGGCCGAATTGACATCAACGAAGATCTGGCCGGGCTTCAGCCAACGTGCCGCCTCGGCGGCCACCGCCTCGGTGCGGTCGGCCGTGACGGCCGAGAAGACGAAGGTGGCCTCAGTGCAAGCCCGTTCGGCTGTGTCGGCGCAGGTCACGCCGATCCGGCGCGCCGCTTCCTCGAGCCTGCTGCCGGGCCCGCTGCCGAAAAGCAGGTCATAGGCGTGGATCCCGGCCACGCCATGGGCCAGGAATCCGCGCGAGAACGTCTGGCCGACCTCGCCATAGCCGATGAATGCGATCCTGGCCGAACCAGCCATCGCCGCCACTCCCTTGTGCGTTTTCTCCCGCGGCAAAGGTGGAGCAGCCTCATTCCCTCATCAAATGATAAGAATGCAGCGATTGATTAATTTCATTCATCTCGGCGCGGCGTGATGCTGCGCTTCAGGGCCTGGCTCAGCAACGAGAGAAGATCGCGCGCCACGGGCCGCAGCGGCACGGTCTTGCGCGTGACGATGCCCAGCGTGCGCGTGACGGTCGGCGAACGCAGCGGCACCGCCACCAGCCCGCCGGCCTCGACCGCGTCGAGCGCGAGCTGAGGGACGATCGCGTAGCCGATGCCGGAGCGCACCAGGCTGACCGCCGTGACCACCCGCTGGACCTCGTAGCGCCAGGTCAGGCTCTCGCGCCGTGCGCCCAGCGCATCGTCGATGAGGATGCGGTTGCCGGTTTCGGCGCTGATCCGCACCAGCGGCTCGCCTTGCAACTGCGCCCATGTCAGCGAAGCGGCCTGGGCCAGCGGCATGTCGCGATGGCTGACCAGAACGAAGGGCTCCTTCACGACCGGCTTCAACTCCAGATCCCAGCGATTGGCGGCAACGATGGTGACGCCGAACTCGACCTCGCCGGACTGGACCTTGCCGGCGATCTCGGATGCCGAATTGTCATGGACCCTCACCCCGACGCCGGGATGGCGCCTGGCGAAGGCGGCGATGACCGACGGCATGCAATGCACCGCGACGGTCGGCAGACAGCCGACCGAGACCTGCTCGTCCCCTTCCTGCAGATCGATCCGGACTTCGTCGAGTGCGGAACCGAGATCCTCGAAGATGCGCCGCGCCCGCGGCAGCAGCGTCGTGCCGGCGGCGGTCAGGGAGACCTGCCGGGTCGTGCGCAGAAAAAGCGGCGTGCCGAGCATCTCCTCCAGCTTGCGGATGCGATGGCTGAGCGCGGTCTGGGAGAGATTGAGATGGGAGGCGGCAGCGCGGAAGCTGCCGCGCTCGGCTATGGCGACGAAAGCCTGAAGTCCCAGGACGTCAACGCGCATGAAAACAGCCCATGCACAGCAACCCCATGGCAACTGCGCGCCATGCGGAAGTGGCGGAGAGGGATGGATGTGGCTTTCCGCGCCTCTTACCGAGTAAGATCAATAGCTTAATGCCTATCCTATCGACCGTGTGTAGCACTCCGGCAGCTTACCGTCGAGCCACCCCGAGCCTGGACTTTACAGGCTCATCTCCCGCTTCAGCAGCCGGATCCGATTGCATGAATGCGCGCCTGCAGCCGAGGGTGCCGTGACGACGTTTGCGGCCGCGCGAGGCGAGGACTAAAGGTGGCAACGGAAGGCAGCTCTTCATCTCCCGGCACGCCGCTTGCCCGGATTAACCGGCCTGCTGGAGCCATAACGACACAAACGCCAGCGGGGCTGACGGATTGAAGGACACCCTCGCAAACCACGGCGCCCTCGCGTTTCTCAATGAATGGATTGCGCCCGTTCTGTCCTTTATTCAGGCTCACGAAGCCTGGGCGGCGCCGATTGCGTTTCTTCTGGCTTTCCTCAAATCCCTTGCCTTCGTCTCCCTGATCATTCCCGGCACAGCTTTATTGCTGGCGATCGGCGGCCTGATAGGCGCCAGCGGCATCGCCTTTCTGCCCATCTGGATCGCGATCTCCATAGGGGCTGCGCTGGGAGACTGGGTCTCCTACTGGCTCGGAAGGCGGTACGAGGCAACGATGCGGCGCTCGCGCTTCGCATTGCGCCATCCTGCCTTGATGGGCCGCGCAGAAGCATTCTTTCGGCAATGGGGTTGGCTCGGTATCGTCGGCTGCCGCTTTTTCGGACCGTTGCGCGCGACGGTCCCGCTCGTCGCGGGTCTGTCGGCTATGCCACCCCTCGCCTTCCATCTCTCGAACTGGGCGTCCGCGTTTCTCTGGGCTGGAGCCCTGCTCTTGCCCGGCGCCACCACAGCAAAGATGCTTTCGCCATGACGAGCTGGACCGCCGCCATCCTCACAGCCCTGCAGATCACGCTTGCCGCTGCTCCAGGAGAAGCTCCCGCGACGCGCGGCGACGTTCCGCGCCTCACTCAGGAAGCACTGAACCGGCGACTGGGGCCGGCAGCCAGGATGTCCGATCTGAGAATTCGCCCGAGCAAGCGGATGCCGGGGTTCGCCGTATGCGGCCGGGTCGCCGCGTCGGGAAAATCGGCGCAACGGTTTTTCGTCGTGATCCCCGGTACTTTCGCCGTCCTGGACGACGATGACAGAGAGCTCGTGAGCAAATACTGGAGCCTCAACGACTGCTGACCCGCGATGAGGCCGCGGATGTCGCGGGAGCAAGCTCGTCGGCCTCGATCGAAAGCCAGACATTGTGGTTCGCAGCGGATTGCCGCTTCACAAAGCGGTAGCCGACCTTGTTCCAGACCAGAATCTTCTCGCGCACATTGTCGAGGATGAGGTCGCCCCGGTCCGTCCGGACTGTCAGAACCAGATGGCCTTCACCCTCGGGGGTAACGACGACCGTCATGAGCAGCGCGGATTTCGGCCACCCGGCCTCGATGAGGAGCCGCCGCTTGAGCAGCACGTAGTCATTGCAATTGCCGGATCCGTCATCGGGGTAAGTCCACCAATTGGGGATCCCCATTTTGGAGATCCCGTAATGGTCGTCGTCGCCGATCGGCTTGATCTGCTTGTTGGCCAAGGCGTTGATGGCGTTGAGCTCCGCCCATGAGTCCGGCGTGAGGATCACCGCCACCGGAGCGAGCCGCGTTTCGCTGCACTCGAGCGGCTGCGCCTGGCAAAACAGGGTCCAGCCGATCATCGGCTTCGCTTGCCCGCCGATCCGGGCGAATGCGGCGGGCTCTGCGACTGGCAGGCGCTCGGCTTGGGTCGCACCGGCAGCGGCCGGGGAGATCGGCATCGAAAAATGCGCAAGCAGAGCAACAATCGAAAGGATCAACCTGGCTCTGATACGCATGCCGGGGCCGCCGTATGGTTAACAACTCCTTAACAAAATAGCGCGGCTTTCGGGCTTTCGAAAAGTTAAAACCCCGTTAATGGTTAATGCGTCACAGCAACTGCCGGCGCTCGGATCTGGTGTTGCCTGCCAATATCGGCCCGGCCCTGGTTCGTTTCCGGCTGCTTTGGAGCCCGTTTGTCCGAGATCTAGAGTCGGCTCTCCGCGCCAGCGCGCGGACACCCGGCCGACATGACCCAGCGGGTACCGCGCGTGCACGCATCCCAGGCGAGAACCTGTTCGTCGCCTTGCTCGTCAGAGCCCCACCCTCTCGGGAGTCGGGGCCTGCGCCGAAGCCGGGGCGGTTCACCGGGCTCGGCTTCTTCGAACGGGCCAGCGGGAAGAAAGACCGACTCGCGCATCTCTCTCCGGCCGGCTGATGATTCGCCGGCGTTTACTGGCCCCATCCAGATCCTCGCGGATCAGGCGGTGCGCTTCTTGCGGTCGTCCTTGCGCTTCTCCGGCTCGGCCGCTGCCTTCGTCGACCGGACGAGGGTCGCGATCGCCAAGGGCGGCTTGCCCGACTTCTCGGAGATGATCTGGTCCTGCTCCAGGATTGCCGCCTTGGCCGGCTCATCGCCATCGAGCCCCCCGAGCAGCGCTGTCGGAACGCGTCGGTTGGAGGTTCTCGACCCATCCTCATAGATGACATCGAACATCGTGAACTCGGTATCGAGAGCTTTGGATTTCGTACGCTTGGCCATTCCCGCTTCCTAAATGTTGTCCCATTTGGCGCCGAAGCGCATTCCGCGCCGGCCTGAGGAGAGCTGCTGCATGCGTCGTTCGGCGTGCTGAAAAAGAACGAGGACGCGGTCGGCGCGCACGCATGATGATTGCGTCAACCTTTGCGGGCTTTCGCCCACTTTCCCAGCGCAAGCCGGGAACGGATCAGGTCAGGCGCGGTGATATCGATGGTCTCAATCCCTTGGCGGGATGATGGCGGACAGGGAGGGATTTGAACCCCCGATACCCTTGCAGGTATGCCGCATTTCGAGTGCGGTGCATTCAACCACTCTGCCACCTGTCCGCGGTCGCTATCGGTCGAAGCGAGGCGCTTACTACACAAGCCACGCCCGAGGGGCAAGCCTCCCGGGCGGGAGAAATCGACCGTCCCCCGCCGCTTTCGCTTGACCTTCGCGGAGAGCCCGACTATCGAGCACCGTCCGGCGTGGGGAAACCCGCGCCCGATCTCTTTTGGCATGTGCGCTGCGTCGCATGCCGGCAAGAGCAAACCAGACCACGCAATCGACTGCCAAAAAGCCGTCCCGCATGCGCTTCCAGTCCGGAGGCCGTGACAGGGCGGGGCCGAACATGGAGGACAAAATGTTCGCAGTCATCAAGACCGGCGGGAAGCAGTTCCGCGTCGCCGCCAACGACAAGATCACCGCTGCCAAGATCGAGGGCAACCCGGGCGACACCGTCGCTTTCGGCTCCGTGCTGATGCTCACCGAAGGTGAGAAGACCACGCTCGACGCCAAGGCCCTCTCCGAGATCACCGTCGTCGGTGAGATCGTCGAGCAGGCCCGTGGCGAGAAGGTCATCGCCTTCAAGAAGCGCCGCCGCCAGAACTCGAAGCGCAAGCGCGGCTTCCGCGCCGAGCTGACCGTCATCCGCATCACCGACATCCTCACCGGCGGCAAGCAGCCGGAGATGAAGAAGGGCGATGCCGCCGCCGCTGCGCCGGTCGCCGCCAAGGCGAAGGCTGCTCCGAAGGCCGCCAAGGCCGAGGCCGGCGAGGATGCCGAGAAGCCGAAGAAGGCCGCGGCCAAGAAGGCCCCTGCCAAGAAGGCCAAGGACGAGGCGTCCGAGGCCTGAGACCGGGTTTCCCGGCGTCGATATCCACGCCGGATCGCCATCGCCGAAGGCTTACGTCCTCGGCCTGTCGCTCCTGACAGAATGGTGCTCCGGCATTTCGTATCCGAACCGGGTGGCTTTCGCCGCCGATTCGGGTTAGAGAGACACGAGAAGTTTTGAGGTAGGGCGTTATGGCTCACAAAAAGGCAGGCGGCTCGTCGCGTAACGGCCGCGATTCCGAAAGCAAGCGACTCGGCGTGAAGCGCTTCGGCGATCAGGCCGTCGTTGCCGGCAACATCATTATTCGTCAGCGCGGCACCAAGTGGCATGCCGGCGCGAACGTTGGCATGGGCAAAGACCATACCCTCTTTGCGACGACGAACGGCCGCGTCCGATTCACGACGAAACTCGGCCGAGCTTTCGTGAACGTAGTCCCGGCCCAAGAGGCCGCAGAGTAAAAGGCGGATAGGGAATTCTCTCGATCCGCCGGTTCCATCGAACCGAACGGATCAAGGGTTGAAGGCCCGAAATGGGTCTCCCGAAGGTCAGCGAAGGGGAGATGGGACCGAAGTCCCAGCTCCCTTTTTTCGTTTGCGCCGACGGAGAGACGAGAATGTTCCCCGAATTGACCCGCGACGACGTCTTCCGGCTCGAGACCCGCCGTCTCTGGCTGCGCTGGCCGCGTATGGCGGACGCCGCCGCCATCCTGCGCCAGGCCGGTGAGAAGGCCGTGGCGGAGATGACGGCCAATATCCCGCATCCCTACCCGCCGGACGCGGTCGAACCCTTCATCTTCGCGATGCGCAAGGGCAATGCGCTGGGCGAGCACCTCGTGCTGGCGGTCACCCCGCGCGCGAAGCCCAACGAGCTGATCGGCATGATCGGCGCGCACCGGCAGGCCTCGGGCACGCCCTTCATCGGCTACTGGCTCGGCACCCAGCATTGGGGCAAGGGCTATGCGACGGAGGCGGTGCAGGGGCTGATCGACACCTTGTTCTCGCTGGTCGACGTGCCGGCGATCGAGGCCGATACCCGCGTCATCAATCCGGCTTCGCGGCGGGTCCTGGAGAAGTCCGGCTTCCGGCCGGAGGGCTCCTTCCTCAAGTCGCTGCCGGCGCGGGGCGGGCTGTTCCCTTGCGAGCAGTTCCGGCTCGACCGCTCGACCTGGGCGGCGCTGAAGAGCTGGGGCGCCACCGGCTGGGCCCATGCGCCCGAGCTCGAGGCCAGGACATCCGCCGATGCGGAGCCGGAGCTTCCGGCACGGCTCCAGCAGTCGCAGAGCGAGACCTGTGCGGCCTGAGCGCGCCGGAGCCTGAAAAAGAACACGCCCGGCTCAAGGCCGGGCGTGCCGCAGATGGAAGCGTGATGCTGACGGCCCTGAGGCCGGCAAAGTCACTTCACGAAGGTCCCGTGCAGTTCGTCCTCGATATGCACGCGGATAATCTCCTCGAAATTCGACTCTGCCTTGAAGCCGAGCGCCAGCGCGCGCTGGGGGTCGAAATTGCGCGGCCAGCCGGCGACGATCCCATCGATCACCGGATCAGGCACCCGCTTGATCCGCTTCACGACGTTCTCGCCCGCGACCTTGCGCAGCGTCTCGATCTGCTCGGCGACGGTGCAGGAATAGCCCGGCATGGTCAGCGCCCGGCGCGGGCCGATTGCCGTGGTGTCCATCGTCGCGGCATGGACGAGGAAGCCGACGGCCGAACGGGGCGAGGCGTGCCAGTGCCGCACCTGGTCGGAGACCGGCAGCACGGCCTCCTCCCCGTTCAGGGGCTCGCGGATGATGTTGGAGAAGAAGCCCGAGGCCGCCTTGTTCGGCTTGCCCGGCCTTACGCAGATCGTCGGCAGGCGGATGCCGACGCCGTCGAAGAAGCCGCGCCGCGAATAGTCGCAGAGCAGAAGCTCGCCGATCGCCTTCTGCGTGCCGTAGCTGGTCAGCGGCGTCGTGAAGAACTCGTCCTCGATCTTGTCGTGGAAGGGCGCACCGAACACCGCGACGGAGGAGGTGAAGACGAGGCGCGGCGTATAGCCCTCGATTCGACGGATCGCCTCGAACAGGTAGCGCGTGCCGTCGAGATTGATCCGATAACCCTTGTCGAAATCGGCCTCCGCCTCGCCGGAGACGATCGCCGCAAGATGGACGATCAATTCGGGCCGCGTCGCGATCAGCGTCTCGGCCGCGCCCTCGACCGACAGATCGGAGACCACCGCCTCGAAATCGAAGGGCGCGGCCGGCGGCGGCGAGGCCGGCACCACATCCTGCGCCGTCACGCGGGTGACCGGCTTGCCGCCCAGCCCGCCATCGCGCGCCAGCCGCTCGATGAATTTGCGCCCGACCATGCCGGCGCCGCCGAGAACGAGGATATGCATCCTTACCTCCCTGGATTTCTTGCGCGCGTCAGAGCGCGAAGCCGCCGTCGGCGAGGTGGATCTGGCCGGTGGTGTAGCTCGCCTCGTCGGAGCCGAGATAGACCGCGAGCCAGGCGATCTCCTCCGCCGTGCCGAGCCGGCCCATCGGCTGGCGATCGATGAAGGCCTGCCGCGCCGCCGCCTCGGTGACGTTGGTCGCCGCCGCCAGATCCTTGATGCGCTGGTCGAGCGAGGGCGACTGGATCGTGCCCGGGCAGATCGCGTTCGAGCGGATGCCCTTCTTGATGAAGTCGGCCGCGACGGCCTTGGTCAGCCCGATCACGGCCGCCTTGGTCGCGCCATAGGCATAGCGGTTCGGGATGCCGCGCACCGAGCCGGCGCCGGAGGCGATGTTGACGATCGAGCCTGCGCCCTTGGCCAGCATGCCCGGGAGGAAAGCCTGGATCGTGCGGTGCATCGCCTTGACGTTGAGGTCGAAGGAGAAGTCCCAGGCCTTGTCGTCGGTGTCGAGCACGGTGCCATGATGGACGAAGCCGGCAGCGTTGACGAGGATGTCGATCGGCCCGACCTTCTCGGCGAAGGCGTTGACGGCCTTGGTCGAAAGCACGTCGAGCTTGCGCTTCTTCGCCTTCGGAATGCCTTCGAGCAGGGTGACGTCCTTGTCCGTCGCCCAGACCGTGGCGCCTTCCGCCACGAAGGCCTCGGCGATCGCGCGGCCGATGCCCTGCCCCGCGGCAGTGACCACCGCGACCTTACCCTTCAAACGACCCGCCATGCCTTCGTCCTCTTTTTAGCCGGCTTTGGAAAATGTCTTGCGCATATGGGTGAGGCGCCGGTCGGCCATGTCCTCATGATGCGTGATGGTGAAACCGAGACGCTCATACCAGCCGATGCGCTGGCTGAGCTTCGCGTGCGTATAGAGATGGACCGAGGCGTAGCCGAGCACCTTCGCCCGCTCCTCGGCAAAGTTCATCAGCGCCGCGCCGAGCTTGCGGCCCGCGGCCTGCGGCGACACCGCGATGCTCCAGATCGTGAAATCCTCCGGCTCGATCTCCAGCACCAGCGCGGCATCGAGCCCCGCTTCGCCATCGACCAGCCAGACCTCGTGCTTGGCCAGCACCTCGTGATAGTCCGCGAGGCGCGGCAGCGAGGGCACGCCGATGATCGCCTCGTTCGGCAGATAGGCTGCCTCCGTCAGCGCGACGATCGCCGGAATATCGGCAGGCGTGGCGCGGCGCGGCGTCATCGTCAGGCCTGGACCTTGGCGAGATCGGTGAGCGACGCCTTCTGCTGGCCCCGCGCATCGAAATTGTCGGGCGCGAGCCAGGCCTGGAAAGCGCGCGCACGCGCCGGCCACTCGGAATCGATGATGGAGAACCAGGCCGTATCCCGGTTCGCGCCCTTCACCACCATGTGCTGGCGGAACAGCCCCTCATACTGGAAGCCGAAGCGCAAAGCCGCGCGCTTCGAGGGCTCGTTCAGATTGTTGCACTTCCATTCATAGCGGCGATAGCCGAGCGAGAAGCCGTAATCGCCGACGAGATAGATCGCTTCCGTCGCCACCCGCGTGCGCTGCAGCGCCGGCGAATAGGTGATCCAGCCGACTTCGAAGACGCCTTGCTCGGGGCGGATCTCCATGATCCAGAGATGGCCCTTGGCCTTGCCGTCGGCCTTGTCGATCACGGCGAGCGGCACGATGCCGGCTTTCGCCACCATCGATTCGAGCAAAGCGCGGTATTCGTCCTTGCTCTTCGGCGGCGCGGCCGGCAGCCAGTCCCAGATCTGATCGTGGCCGGTCGTCGCGGCCCAGATGTCGTCGAGATGCCTGCCGACGTCGAGCGGCTCCAGCCGGCAATAGCGCCCTTCCAGCACCTTCGCCGGCGGGAACGGCACGGGCTTCCAGTTCTGCAACGAGGTCATGACGTTCCCTTTTCCCGCCAGCCGGTTAAATCCTGCCGGATGTCCCAGCCCGCGCCGAGTTCGCGTGCGACCGCATCCGCGATGGCGTGCCCTTCGGCCTCCCAGGCCAACCGCTCGACCTCGCTTGGGAAATCGGAGGCCGCCTCGTCGTCTTCGTCATAGATCGCGTCGAAGGAATCCATCCAGGCTTCGAGCCGGTCGGCGAGTTTCTCCGACAGTCCGATATCCTCGGCATCAACAGCCTTGCGCTTGCCCTTGGCGTCGATCTGCCAGAGCCCGCTATGGCCAAGCCACTCCGGCGCGATCAGCAGCACGCCGCTCACGAACGCGCCTCGAGATCCCCACGGAAGAACGGATTGAGCGGCGCCGAGGGGCCATTATTGGCGAAGCCCTTGAAGCTGCCCTCCTCGGCGATCAGCCGCGTCGCCTCGATGAAGGCGGCCCAGGCCGCCCGCGCCAGCGCGCCGCCGATCGAGATACGCCGCGCGCCGGCCGCAGCGATATCGGCGACGGAGAGGCCGAAATCGCCATAGACCAGCGCGTTGACCGGCTTGCCGCCGGCAGCGGTCACGATGGTGCGGATGTCGTCGGCCGTCTTCGGTCCCGGCGCGTAGAGCACGTCGGCGCCCGCCGCCGCATAGGCCTCGATGCGGCGCACCGACTCCTTCAGCGCTTCGGGATGGCCGGTCAGGAAGCATTCGGCGCGCGCCGTCAGCAGCACGCCCGAGCCGGTCTCGTCGATCGCCTTGCGCGCCGCCTTCACCCGCGCGACCGCAAGCTCGAACGGATAGAGCGGATCCGCCTCGCGGCCCGTGGCATCCTCGATCGAAAGTCCGGCGACGCCGGTCGCGACGCAGAGCTTGACGTTGGCCCCGACGCCATCGGGCGTATCGGCATAGCCGTTCTCGAAATCGGCATTGACCGGCAGATCCGGCACCGCCTTCACCAATTCGGCGAGATGGCCGAGCATCATGTCGCGCGGCACATCCTGATCGGCCCGCGCTTGCGTGAAGGCGAAGCCCGCGCTGGTCGAAGCCAGCGCCTTGAACCCCTGCCCGCGCAGCCAGCGCGCCGAGCCGAGATCCCAGGGGTTGGGCATCACGAAGCAGCCGCTCTCATGCAGCTTGCGGAAGGTTTCGACCTGCGGGGAATAGCTCATTTTAAATCGTTTCAGATCAGCGGGAGCTGCGGGCTGGCATAGTGTCGAGCGCCGACCCGTTTGTCAGCCCCATCCGCGCGCATTAGCCGGCGGGGGCCGTTGCGCGCGGCGAATGCCGCCTGGTCCGTCATTCTCGGGCGATGCGAAGCAGCGACCCGAGAAACTCTGACCGGAGCAGGCACTGGAGCCTCTTCGTCGAGAGATGCTCGGGTCTTCGCCCGAGCAAGACGGCGCCTGTGGCGCCCCGCTCAATGATTGTCGCGCGGAATACCGAATTTCTTGTTGATCTTCTGGTACTTGACCGCCGGTTTCAGCACCATGCCCTCGGAGAGCTCATCGACGATCTTGCGCTGGATCTCCTGCCAGGGCGTCTGGCTCTTCGGATATTTGTAGCCGCCCGCCGCCTTGAACGCGGCCTTGCGCTCGGCCAGCTCCGCGTCGGAGATGAGGATGTCGGCCGTCCGCTTCTTCAGGTCGATGCGGACCTTGTCCCCCATCTTGAGGAGCGCGAGCCCGCCGCCCGTCGCCGCTTCCGGCGAGGCGTTGAGGATCGAGGGCGAGCCCGAGGTGCCGGACTGGCGCCCGTCGCCGACGCAGGCAAGCGCGGTGACGCCCTTCTTGATGAGATAATCCGGCGGCCGCATGTTCACGACTTCCGCCGCGCCGGGGTAACCGATCGGCCCCACGCCGCGGATGAACAGGATGCAGTGCTCGTCGATGGCGAGCGCCGGATCGTCGATGCGATGGTGGTAATCCTCCGGCCCGTCGAAGACGATGGCGCGGCCCTCGAAGGCCATCGGGTCCTTCGGATTCTCCAGATAGCGCTTGCGGAATTCCGGCGTGATCACGCTGGTTTTCATGATCGCAGAGTCGAACAGGTTGCCGGAGAGATTGAGGAAGCCGGCCTCCTTCTTCATCGGCGCATCATAGGTCTTGATGACCTCGCGATCGCCCGAGAAGGCCCCGGCGCAGTTTTCCTCATGGGTGCGGCCATTCGCGGTGATGGCGGGCTTGAGCTTGCCCTTGGCGAGCAGCTCCGCGATCACTGCCGGCAGGCCACCGGCGCGGTAATAATCCTCGCCGAGATATTCGCCGGCCGGCTGCATGTTGACCAGCAGCGGCGTGTCGTAGCCGATCTTCGTCCAGTCCTCGTTGTCGAGCTTGACGCCGATATGCTTGGCGATAGCGTTGACGTGGATCGGCGCATTGGTCGAGCCACCGATCGCCGAGTTGATGACGATGGTGTTCTCGAAGGCCTCGCGGGTCAGGATGTCCGAAGGCTTCAGATCTTCCCAGACCATCTCGACGATGCGCTTGCCGGTGAGATAGGCCATCTCGTAGCGGTCGCGGTAGGGCGCGGGGATCGCCGCCGCGCCGGGCAGCGTCATGCCCATCGCCTCGGCCAGCGCGTTCATCGTCGAGGCCGTGCCCATGGTGTTGCAGTGGCCGGCCGACGGCGCCGACGACGCGACCAGGTCGACGAAGCCCTTATAGTCGATTTCGCCGGCGGCCATCATCTGGCGCGCCTTCCAGACGATGGTGCCCGAGCCGGTGCGCTCGCCCCGGAAGGAGCCGTTCAGCATCGGCCCGCCCGGCAGCGCGATCGCAGGGATGTCGACCGTCGCGGCAGCCATGATCTGCGCCGGCGTGGTCTTGTCGCAGCCGGTGGTCAGCACCACGGCGTCGAGCGGGTAGCCGTAGAGGATCTCGACCAGCGAGAGATATTGCAGGTTGCGGTCGAGCGAGGCGGTCGGGCGCTTGCAGGTTTCCTGGATCGGATGGATCGGGAACTCGAAGGGAACGCCGCCCATCTCCCGGATGCCGTCGCGGATGCGCGGTGCGAGCTCCAGATGATGGCGGTTGCAAGGGGCGATGTCGGAGCCGGTCTGGGCGATGCCGATGATCGGCCGGCCCGACTGCAGCTCTTCCCGCGACAGGCCGAAATTCATGGTGCGCTCGATATAGAGCGCGGTCATGTCGGCATTGGCGGGATTGTCGAACCAGGCTTTCGAGCGGAGCTGTTCCGGTTTGATGCGCCGCTTTGCCTTGCGCTTCGCAACCGCCACCGGGCGGTCCTGCCGCGGCACATTGCTCTCCGGGGTCTTTGCCATCGAACGCTCCTCTCCCGCGCTGCCGTCAAGGCCTTGCGGCAGCGCCTTTTCTTAGAATGATTTGACGATTATCCGGTCCGGCCCCTTCGCCCGCAAGAGGGCCCGTCACGATAAATCATACTATTTTTCATGCGCGCCTTGCATGGTCGGGGCGCAGGCCGTCGCGCGGGCTTGCATCGCAGCGCCCTTTCCGGCGAAGACTGTGGCCCAAGGCCGCTGGCAAGCAGGCCGCCGGAAACGATCACGCCCGAGGCCATCATGACCCTCCATGTCGCCCCCGCCTTCGCCCGAATCGGCGAGGAGAACGCCTTCGCCGTGCTGGCACGGGCGACGGAACTGCAGCGACAGGGCAAGGACATCATCAATCTCGGCATCGGCCAGCCCGATTTCGCGACGCCGGAGCATATCGTCGAGGCGGCGGTGAAGGCGCTGCGCGACGGCCATCACGGCTACACCCCCGCGAACGGCATCCTGCCGCTGCGCGAGGCCGTCGCTGCCGATCTGCACAAGCGCTTTTCCGTGGAGGTCTCGCCGGAGAACGTGATGATCGTGCCCGGCGGCAAGGTCACCATGTTCATGGCGATCCTGATGTTCGGCGAGCCCGGCGCGGAAATTCTGTATCCGGACCCGGGCTTCCCGATCTACCGCTCGATGATCGAATACACCGGCGCGACGCCGATCCCGGTGCCGGTCCGCGAGGAGAACGGCTTCGCCTTCTCCGCCGAGGAGACGCTCTCGCTGATCACGCCGAGGACGCGCCTGCTCATCGTCAATTCGCCGGCGAACCCGACCGGCGGCGTCACGCCCAAGAGCGAGGTCGACAAGCTCGTCGCAGGCCTGGCGAAGTTCCCCGACGTCGCGATCATGTCGGACGAGATCTACGACCAGATGGTCTATGACGGCGAAAGCCACGTCTGCCTGCTCAGCTATCCCGAGATCCGCGACCGGCTGATCCTGCTCAACGGCTGGTCCAAGACCTACGCCATGACCGGCTGGCGGCTGGGCTACTCGGTCTGGCCGAAGCCGCTCTACGACAATGCCCGCAAGCTCGCGGTGAACTCGCATTCCTGCGTCAACGCTCCCGCGCAATGGGCGGGGCTGGCGGCGCTCACCGGCCCGCAGGATGCCGTCCACGCCATGGTGGCCGAATTCGACCGGCGCCGGAAGGCGGTCGTGAAGGGGCTGAACGGCCTGCCCGGCATCTCCTGCGCCGTGCCGAAGGGCGCTTTCTACGCCTTCCCGAACGTCTCCAGGACCGGCTGGAAGGCGAAGAAGCTCGCCTCCGCCCTGCTGGAGGATGCCGGCGTTGCCACCATCGGCGGCCCGGATTTCGGCGTCCATGGCGAGGGCTATATCCGCCTCTCCTATGCCAACTCGCTGGAGAACATCGAGAAGGCGCTGGAACGGATGCGCGCATTCCTCGAGAGCCGGCAGGTGGCCTGAGCATGATAACCTGCCATCTGCGCTATATCGTCGATCCCTATCAGCTTCCGGCCTTCGAGGCCTATGGCAAGCTCTGGATCCGGCTCGTCGAGAAGTTCGGCGGCGTGCATCACGGCTATTTCATGCCGTCGGAAGGAACCTCCAACGTCGCGCTGGCGATGTTCAGTTTCGCGTCGCTCGCAGCCTATGAAGAGTATCGCGAGCGCGCAGCCACGGACCCGGAATGTCAGGCCGCCTTCGCGATGAACGAAAAGGACCGCTTCATCGTCAGCTATGAGCGCTCCTTCTTCCGGCCGGTTTTCGAGGATGACCGCGGCGCGTCCCGCGCTCCCTCGGAACGCCGGACGAACGCCGTGACCGCATGAGCTATCTCTACCTGGCCATCGCCATCGTCAGCGAGGTGATCGGCACCTCGGCGCTGAAGGCCTCGAACGAGTTCACGCGGCTGTTGCCGTCGCTGATCACCGTCGCGGCCTTCTTCTGCGCGTTTTATTTCCTGTCGCTGTGCCTGCGGACGATCCCCGTCGGCATCGCCTATGCGATCTGGTCAGGCGTCGGGATCGTGCTGATCAGCCTGATCGCGCTGGTGCTTTTCGACCAGAAGCTCGACCTGCCCGCGCTCGGCGGCATGGCGCTGATCGTCGCCGGTGTCATGGTGATCAACCTGTTCTCGAAATCGGCGGCGCATTGAAGGCTGCATAGGGTCGAGCCCTCATCCTGAGGAGCAAGCCAACGGCTTGTGTCTCGAAGGATGCTTCAGGAGATTCCGGAGCCTTCTGGACCCTCCTTCGAGACGCCGCTTCGCGGCTCCTCAGGATGAGGACTCCTGTGAACGGCCGAGCGCGTTCAGTTCCGCGCCGCGCTCGCCGTCACGCCCGGATCGACCTTGAAGCTCGACGCCTCGATCACCGCCGTGCCAATCATCGTCTTCACCGAGATGCGCACCGGCACCATCACATCGGTGCCCGCCACGGGTGCGAGCCAAGTGGTGATGTCCTTGTTCTCGGCCATGAACTTGGTGCTGGGCCGGAGCGCCCGGTGGCCGGCGATGGGGACATAGCGCGCCTGGCAGATCGAGACCGGCCCGCTATAGCCGTCGAGCTTGACGTGGCGGGTGCCCGCGCTCGAGAGCTTGATGTCGTAGCGCGCCGCGCCGTCGAAGATCGGCAGGGTGCGGTTGCAGGCGTCCTTGCCCTTGCCGTTGACCGGCATGATGAAAGCGCTGAGCGGGTCGACGATGTTGCGCTTGTTGCCATCGGTCAGCGGCACGCGATCCGGCTTCTCGTCGATCGGCGGCTCGATGTCGATGCCGGCGACGCTGTTGTCGGCGAGCGCCATCCGCACGGTGCGGCTCTCGCTGGAGTTGGCCGCGCTCACAGCGAAGGTCTTGGGCGAGAGCTTGCCGCCGACGAGCGCCCCCGTCGCAGCGCCCGAGCCGCGGCCGCCGGTCACCCCGCCGACCACGCCGGTCAGCTTGGCGACGAGGTCGAGCTTGTAGTTGGCGCCGTCGATGCTGCCGCTCAGGCCGGCCTTGCCGAAGGTGATGCCGAGCAGCGAGACATCGTATCTGGCGTCGAGCGACGCCGCCTCCACCGCCGCGGTGGCGAAAGAGATCGAGAGGATCAGACCTGCCAGGGATGATGCGACGGCGGGCTTCATCCAGTTCCTCCGGAGCGGCGCGATCATGCCGCGACATGCATTGTGAATCGGTCCGAATCGTGACCGCAGCGCCGCCCTCGGGCAGCTTTCCGATGAAAGCATCCGGCCCGGCGCTTTACGATCCCTTAACGCTGATGGATTGCCATCGCGGTGCTTGGAGTTTTTCTTGACGTGGCTCACAGCCTTGGCTATGGAACCGCCAACTCAATTTGACTTCCGGTGCTCGATGGCCGGCACGTCGCGTGTCGGCATTTTTATTTGAGCGAACCGGGGATGCAAGGAACGATTGCCATGGCCCGCCGTTGCGAACTGACCGGGAAAGCCACCCAGAGCGGCCACCTCGTCAGCCACTCGAACCGCAAGACGAAGACCGTCTTCCGCCCGAACCTCGTCAATGTGACGCTGCAGTCGGACGCGCTCGGCCGTTCGGTGCGCCTGCGCATCTCGGCCAACGCCCTGCGTTCGGTCGAGCATCGCGGCGGCCTCGACGCCTTCCTGCTCAAGGCTGCGGCCGACGACCTCTCGGTCGGCGCTCTCGGCCTGAAGCGCGACCTCGAGAAGAAGCTCGCTGCCAACTGAGCGGGTTTTCATCTCGGGTTTGAACGAAGCGGCCGCAAGGCCGCTTTTTTCGTTGGCGAATGAGGCGTCATTCTCGGGCGAAGCGTAGCGCAGACCCGAGAATCTCGGGACGAGAAGGCATCGGAACTTCATTCGGCAAGAGATGGTCGGGTCAAGCCCGACCATGACGCCCACTATGCGACCAGCTCGAATTCCAGCAGCAGCGTGCGCTGCAGGATCGAGAAATTATCGTCCGAGATCAGGGTGAGAATCGTCCGCCCCTGATCCAGATGGACAGAGAGCCCTTCCATATTGTCGATCTCGAAACCGAGATCGGCCTCGATCAGGTAGGGCCCGTCGAGCAGCGCGCCGGACTTGAGGTCGCGCCCGGCGATTCGCCGGATCCGCATGCCGACGCCACGCCACGGCCTGTACCAGCGCTCCAGCACCAGCATGTCGCCGGAGGGCAGGAAGGCGAGATCGGTGATGTCGTAGCCGTCATGGCGCACGACCTTGAACAGCCCCGGCCGGCCGGGGCTCAGGATCACCCCCAGCGTCGGCTCGTTCTCGCGGCCGGAGCGCTCGGCGATCGCGACCACGGTGCCGGCAAGCGGCCCCGCCGGCACCACGCCGACCGCCTCCAGGCTGCGGTTGCTCGGCAGGCGCTTGACCTCGGGCGGCACCGGCAGCGAGCGCGCCCGCGCCTCGACGCCCTCCCCGGCCCAGTCGAAGCGCAGCACCTCATGCGTGCGCTCGACGCCGACATAGGCGACGCCACCGGCAATCGCGAGGCTCTCCGTATCGAAAGAGCGCGTGCGCGCCAGCGGCCGCCCCGAGGCGCCGAGGATGGGTGCCATCTCGGCGCTCCCCAGCCCGACCAGCCGCCCAGCGTCCGAGGCGACCTTCGCCGTCAGCCAATAGCCGCGATCACTGACCGAAACGAGTTCGCGCCCATCGACGGAACGCCACAGCCCGGAGAACCCGCCGAAGCGCGGATGGCTGCAGGACAGCACGAGCCCGCCGCGAAACTGCAAGGCGCCGAAGCGCCGCTTCTCCGGGCTGCGCGGCTCGAAGGCGGCGATGCGCCGCGCGCCGATCTCGACGGAAAAGCGATTCTGCTCGATCGCCTGCGCCGCCGGTGGCAGCGCGAGCGAACCCAGCCCTGCCAGCAGGCCGCGACGGCTGAGGCGCATCAGTGCAGGCGGCGCGAGCCGGAAGCGGATCCGGAAGCCGGGCCATCTTCCTCGAACAGCTCGGCGAGCTTCTCGGTCATCACGCCGCCGAGCTCCTCGGCATCGACGATGGTGACGGCGCGGCGGTAATAGCGCGTGACGTCATGGCCGATGCCGATGGCGATCAGCTCGACCGGTGAGCGCGTCTCGATCTCGGCGATGACATGGCGCAGATGCCGCTCCAGATAGTTGCCGGCATTGACCGACAGCGTGGAATCATCGACCGGCGCGCCGTCCGAGATCACCATCAGGATCTTGCGCTGCTCGGGCCGGCCGAGCAGGCGCTTATGTGCCCAGTCCAGCGCCTCGCCGTCGATATTCTCCTTGAGCAGCCCCTCGCGCATCATCAGGCCGAGATTCTTGCGGGCGCGGCGCCAGGGAGCGTCGGCGGCCTTGTAGATGATGTGCCTGAGATCGTTGAGGCGGCCCGGATTGGCCGGCTTGCCCGATTGCAGCCAGGCCTCGCGCGAAAGCCCGCCCTTCCAGGCGCGCGTGGTGAAGCCGAGCAATTCGACCTTGACGCCGCAGCGCTCCAGCGTCCGCGCCAGGATGTCGGCGCAGGTCGCCGCGACCGTGATCGGCCGTCCGCGCATCGAGCCGGAATTGTCGATCAGCAGCGTGACGACCGTGTCGCGGAAATTCACATCCGATTCCTGCCGGAAGGAGAGCGGCTGGAACGGGTCGATGATGATGCGCGGCAGCCTAGCCGGGTCGAGCGCGCCCTCCTCCAGGTCGAACTGCCAGGAGCGGTTCTGCTGCGCCATCAGGCGCCGCTGCAGCCGGTTTGCAAGCCTCGCGACGACGCCCTGCAGATGCGCGAGCTGCTTGTCGAGATAGGCGCGCAGCCGGGTCAGCTCCTCGGCGTCGCAGAGCTCCTCGGCCGTGACGATCTCGTCGAACTTGACCGTATAGGCCTTGTAGTCCGTCGCCAGGCGGCCGTCATTCTTGCCTTCGCGCGGGCGTGGCGCCTCGCCGGCCTCCTCGGATTCGGAGTTCTCGTCCTCCTCCTCCCAGTCGCCCGCCGGCGCGTCGGATGATTCGGAGGCGCCCTCCTGCAATTCCTCGGTCGCGTCCTCGCTGACCTCGACCTCGGAGCGGTCGGAGCCGCTCTCCTGGTCGGACTCGCCTTCCTGCTGCTGCTGATCCTCGGAGGACTGATCCTGATTGTCCTCGTCCTCCTCGGATTCGTCGCCCTGCGCGCTCTGGTCGGCCATGTCGAGCGCCGCCAACATGTCGCGCACCGTGCGGGCGAAGCCGCGCTGGTCCTCGATGGTCTTCGACAGCCGGTCGAGATCGTCCCCGGCCTTGGCCTCGATCTGCTCGCGCCAGAGCTCGACGATCTTTTCGGCCGCCTTGGGCGGCTTCAGCCCCGTCAGCCGCTCGCGCACCATGAGCGCCACCGCATCCTCGAGCGGCGCATCGGCCCGGTCGGTGATCTCCTCATAGCGCCCGCCACGGTGATAGCGGTCCTCCAGCATCGCCGAGATGTTGCCGGCCATGCCGGACATGCGCCGCGCGCCGATGCACTCGACCCGCGCCTGCTCGACCGCGTCGAAGACGGCGCGCGCGGCATCGCCCTCCGGCGCGGCGCGGCGGTGGATCGCAGCGTCATGGCAGGCGAGGCGCAGCGCCATCGAATCGGCGTGCCCGCGCAGCACCGCGACATCGCCGGCCGTCAGCTTGCGCGGCGGCTCGGGCAGGCGCGCCCGCTCGCCGACCAGCGAAGGCTTGTCGGCGGCGAAGACGATTTCCATCTCCGGCTTGCGCGCGATGGCCTTCATCGCACCGGAAATCGCCCGCTTCAGCGGCTCGGCCGGGGCTTCCTTCGGCGTTCCGGGCTTGCGGTTCGAGATGCTCATAGCGCCTTCGTGAAATGATGCAGCGTTTGACCGGCCACCGGATAGTTCTCCATCCGACCGCACTCGCGATAGCCCAGCTTGGGGTAGAAATCAGGAGCCTGGATGCTCATCGTCGAGAGATAGACGCCACGTGCGCCATAATCCCTCGCCCGCTGCTCGGCCTCGGCCATGATGGCCGCGCCCTGTCCCGCACCGCGCTGGCTTTCGTCGATCCAGAACAGGTCGACATGGAGCCATTCCCACTTCAGCTCGCCGACCAGCCCACCGAGGATCGCGCCATCCGCATCGCGCAGGCTGATCGTCAGCGGCTTGCCGTTGCGCGGGCCGACCCTCGACTGGTTATGGGCGCTCAGGCCGCGCAACACCGCGGCACGCGTCTCGTCCTGCTCGGGCTCGACCGTGATCGCGACCATCGCTCCCCCTAGCGCGAGCGCCCGTCATAGGCCGTCGGCGACAATTCGGTCGGCTCGACGCCAACGAGGCAGCGCACATTCACCGCGACCATCGGCGTGCCGTCGGGCCCATTCGCCTTGGCAAAGGATTCGATGCCACAGGTCTCGCAGAACAGATGCTGGATCTTCTGCGTATGGAAGCGGTACTCGGTCAGCGCATCCTCGCCCTTGGTCAAGGCAAATGAGCTCGCGGGCGAGAACGCGAGAATCGAGCCACGGCGCTGGCAGTAGGAGCAGTTGCAGGTGAGCGTCTGCCCGAGATCGGCTTCGACCTCGTAGGCGACCCGCCCGCAGTGGCAGCTTCCCTGATACTGCGCCATGGCTCGTATCCTCTCGTTAGCTGAGGACCACGTTCGCCGCGCTCTCCGGCAGTTCCTTGCCGAAAGAGCGCTGGAAGAACTCGGCCACCAGCGTGCGCTCCATCTCGTCGCACTTGTTCAGGAAGGTGACGCGGAAGGCGAAGCCGATATCGCCGAAGATCGCCGCGTTCTCCGCCCAGGTGATGACCGTGCGCGGGCTCATCACGGTCGAGAGATCGCCGTTCATGAAGGCGTTGCGGGTGAGATCGGCGACGCGGACCATCTTGTTGACGATGTCCTTGCCCTCCGGGCTCTTCTGGTAGTGCTTCGACTTCGCCAGAACGATCGCGACCTCGTTGTCATGAGGCAGGTAGTTCAGCGTGGTCACGATCGACCAGCGGTCCATCTGGCCCTGGTTGATCTGCTGCGTGCCGTGATAGAGGCCGGACGTATCGCCGAGCCCGACCGTATTGGCGGTGGCGAACAGCCGGAACGCCCCATGCGGGCGGATGACGCGCTTCTGGTCGAGCAGGGTGAGCTTGCCGGATTGCTCCAGTACGCGCTGGATCACGAACATCACGTCCGGGCGGCCGGCATCGTACTCGTCGAAGACGAGCGCGATGTTGTTCTGCAGCGCCCAGGGCAGGATGCCGTCCTGGAACTCCGTGATCTGCTTGCCCTCCTTCAGCACGATCGCGTCCTTGCCGACGAGGTCGAGGCGCGAGACATGGCTGTCGAGGTTGACGCGCACGCAGGGCCAGTTCAGCCGGGCGGCGACCTGCTCGATATGGGTCGACTTGCCGGTGCCGTGATAGCCCGAGATCATGACGCGGCGGTTATGCGCGAAGCCGGCGAGGATCGCGATGGTGGTGTCGCGATCAAAACGGTAATCCGGGTCGAAATCCGGCACATGCGGATCGGCTACCGAAAAGGCCGGCACCTCGAGGTCTGTGTCGATCCCGAAGGTCTGCCGCACCGACAGCTTCATGTCGGGCAATCCGGGCGCGGTCGTCGTCGTCATCATCGTGTCTCCGGGCGCAGGGCCTTGACCGGAAGTTGCCGGTTACCCAGTGCCGACCGAGGAGGGAGGCGGATCATCCCTCATTAGAGCGAAAGACCGGAAGCGGCAATTCGCAAAGCTGCACCCCAGCCCTCGCAAGGGGCATGCCGGCTCAGTGTCCCGGACATCTCAACGCCGCTCCCGCAGCAGCCGTTTCACCGCCGCGACGGCGCGTCCTCCATCATCGGCCCGGAACCCGCCGGCGGGAACGGAGCGCCCGATCTGCGTCTCGACGGCGCGAGCCAGCCCCTCGGCCGTCAACGGCTCGGCGCCCGACAGCCGCAGGCACAGGGCAAGCCCCGCCCGTTCCAGCGCCTCGGCCCGGACAGCCTGCTCCGTCTCCGCCCCCGCATCGAAAGGCACGACGATGGCCGGCCGCCGGGCCGCGATCAGATCGAGCACAGTGTTGTAGCCGGCCTGGCTGATCGAGACGGCACAGCGGGCGAGCAGGGTCGGGAAATCAGGCCGAGCCCGCTCGACGATAGCATTGTCAGGTGCCGAGGCCGCAAGCTGCCGGAACGCCTCCTCCGCCACGCTGCGCCCGACGAGAATGCGCCAGCGCCGCACAGCCGGCCCGAGCCGCGCTGCAGCCAGAGCAAGCTCGAACAGCGGCACGGCCGCAGCCGAACCGCCCCCGGAGACGACGATTTCGCCCCTCCCCTCCAGGCCTTCATCCTGAGGAGCCATTTCGCCGGAGATGGCGTTTCGAAGGATGCTTGGAGCAGGCTTCGGCCTGTCCGCGAGATAGCCCGTGTAGCGCAGCTTGGTCCTGAGCCCGGCCTCGACCGGCCAGGATCGCTCCAGCGGCAGGAAATCCGCCTCGCCATGGACCAGCACGGCATCGAACAGCCCTGCGATACGCTCATGCGCCTCGGCGATGCGCGTGGGCTTGGGCGTCACCAGCACGTCCCGCACCGAGGCCAGCACCAGAGCAGCGGGGTTCGCTGCCTTCGCGGCCGCAATCGCAGCCAAGAACTCCTCCGCCAGTTGCCGGCGGCCGAAGGGGAAATGCTCGGTGATGACGACGTCCGGCCGCAAACGCGCCGCCAGCTCCTCGACCATGGCGATGCGGGCGGCCATCCGCCCGACCTCGACCGGCTGGCCCGCCTCATCGAGCAAGCTGCGGAAATCGACGCCCTCGGTCCTGACCGGCGGCAATTGCACAAAGGCGAAGGGCTCCGCCTCCATCGACCGCAGCGTCATGCCGCCGCTGGCGAGCGTCACCGCGAAGCCGCCGCGCGCCAGCGCCCGGGCCAGATGCGCCGCCCGCACCAGATGCCCGCTGCCGAGCAGATGCGTGACGACAATCAGGACCGTACCGCTCATGCGCCCTCGCCCGACGAGGCCCGCAGCATGCCGGCGATCCGGTCGAGTCCAGCCGCCGCCGAGAACGATGTCGTCAACCGCTCGAAGGCGGCCTCGCCCAGCGCCGTGCGCTGCTCCGGCGAGCCGGCGAGTTTAGCCAGCGCGATCCCCAATCCATCGACATCGCCGGGCGGCACGAGCAGCCCTTCGACGCCCGGCCGCACGAATTCGGGAATGCCGGCGAAATCGGTCGCGACGATCGGCAGCTTCTGGCTCGCCGCCTCCATCACGACGTTCGGCAGGCCGTCGCGGTCGCCATCCCCCGCCTGTTTGGAAGGCAGCACGAAGATATCAGCCTCCTGCAAGGCGGCGATCACCTCGCCCTGCGCCTTCGGCCCCGCCCAGATGATCCGGTCCGCGAGACCCAGCGCCCGCGCCTGTTCCTTGAGCGCCTTCAGCATCTCGCCGCCGCCGATATGGGTCAGCCGCCACTGCAGCAGGCGGGGCAGTCGTGCCAACGCGTTCAGCAGATCGTCGAAGCCTTTCTTGGCGACGGCGCGCCCGACCGTGACGAAACGCACCGGATCGGCCGCATCCGATCCATCACGCAGCGAACGGGCGACGGGCGCTGGAAAGCGCGTGAGCTCGAGCCCGTGATAGACCAATGCGACCTTGCCGGGCGGATCGGAGAGCCGCTCCAGCTCGCCATGCCCATCCTGCGTGCAGGTGACGCCCCAGGCGGCATCAGCGATCTTCTCGCGCTTCTCCCAGTCGGGCGTCGTCCAGATGTCCTTGGCATGGGCGGAGAAGGACCAGCTCAGGCCCCGAAGCATCGCCGCGTAGCGGATGACCGAGGCCGGCGTGTGCAGGTAGTGCACATGCAGATGCCGGATATCGGCGGGCAATTCCCGCGCCATGACGCAGGCTTGGCCAAAGCGGCGCCAGCGGTTGCGCGTGCGGTCGCGGGCGAGATCGCGCAGGAAGACCGGCAGCAGTCGCACCAGCCCCCGCCGCAACAGCGCGGCAAGGATGCCGCGCGCCACGCGCGCCCACTCGTCATGCAGATATTCCGGCAGATAGCGCAGCGGCGCCGTGATCTGCTTGTGCATCAGGTGCCGGTCCGCATCGGTCGGGTGGCGCAGCGACCAGATCTCGAAGGGGACGTCGCGCTGCTGCAATCCCAGCAGCTCCTGCGCGATGAAGGTTTCCGACAGGCGCGGATAACCTTTCATCGCGATCGCGATGCGCGGCGGAGCAGAACGGCTCATCGCCGGCCGATCAGCATGAAGCGGGTGTAGTTCTTCGTCGGCCGCGCTCCGGCGAAGCAGATCTCCGCCAATCCCGCCTGCTCGCGAAAGGCGTCGAGCGAAGGCACGCAGCTGCGGTGGTCGGGCTCCCGATAATAGTCGTTCGACTGCAGCAGCAGCGGCAGCCCGGCCGGCAAGCTTGCAAGCCAGCCCGGCACGTCGTCGAGATGCTCGCAGCTCGTGTTGACGACGAGCCCCGGTGCCGGCGAAAGCGCGGCGAAATCCAGCTCCGTCATATCCGCGGTCACGGCCCGGAAGCGGCCGGTGGCGACATGGCGATGGTTCAGCGTCTCAGCCACCGGAGCGCAGGTGGGATCAATGTCGAGGCTGACGACCTGCCCGATATCGAGCCGGTCGTCGTCGAGCAGCAGCGCGCCGAGCACGCCATACCAGGCGCCGAGCACCCAGACCGGGCCATCGGGCCTGGGCAAGGTCTCGGCCAGTGCCTCGACCAGCCACTGCTTCGAGGCGATCTGCTTGTGGTTGCAGGCGATCGAGAGGTCCGGCGGCGCGCCCTTGCCGTAGAGCCGGGCGATGTCGCCGACGATACGGTTGCCCGACAGGGCCGCCATGCCCTTCAGCAGGTCGTGGAAAGCCTCGACGGGCGGTTCTGGCGTCATGGTTCGTTCGGATAGGATGAGGGCGGGCGGACCATAGAGGCGGTCATGACCCATGGATAGGGGGCGCGAAAGCCCGAGCCGGCAGGCTCAGGGCGCGGGTGACTTCGGGGGCGCAGCGTCGGAAGCCCCCTCCGGTCCTGCCTCTGCGACCGCAGCCGCCTCGCCGCCGGCCGTGGCGCCCGACGGGGCCGCCGCAACGGCCGCGCTCTCCCGCTTGCGCTTGGCGATCTCGGGCGCGCTGGCGAAGCCATAGGCGATGAGGGGCTTCTCGCGCCCCTTGATCGCGATCTTGAGAGCGGTCGTGCCGGCATAGCTGCGCCCGCTCGCCCGGATGGTGTCCTCCGAGACGACGACATCGGAGAGCACCCGGCGCGTCGCCGATTCGAGCTGGCTCGCGATCATCACCGTCTCGCCGACCGTGATCTCGCGCCGGCCGAGATTGTCGTTCCCGACCGCGCCGGTGATGGCGTTGCCGGTGTGGATGCCGATGCCGATCCTGAGCGGCAAAGGCAGCGCGGCGCCGAACTCGCGGTTGAGCGCCTCGACGGCGCGCACGATGTCGGCCGCGGCCGCGATCGCCGCCTGCGCGGCCCTGGCCTGTGAGCCCTCCAGGCCGAAAACCGCCATGAAGCCGTCGCCATAGAAGGCGTCGATGCGCCCCTCATGGGCGGTGATCGCCTGGCCCATCTCGTCGAAGAAGCGATTCAGCAGGCCGATGAGCTCCTGCGGCAATTGCCGTTCCGACAGGGCGGAGAAGGCGCGCAGATCCGCCACCACCACGGTCAGGTCGCGCTTGCCCATGGTCGCGTCCGGCTCGAGGCCGCGCCCCGGCGCGGCGTTGAGGCGCGAGGCGAGCAGGATCTGGACCTGGAGATCGTCGCGCGGCCGGATCTGGCATGCCAGCCTGACGCGATCGGGCGCCGAGATTCGCCGCAGCAGCTTGGCCTCGTTGGCCGTCGGCGGCGGCAGGGTGTCCGCGCCGTCGATCACCAGGACGCGGCAGGTGGCGCAGCGCGCCCTGCCGCCGCAGAGCGCCGCATGGGGAATGCCGAAACGGCGGAACATCTCCAGCACGGTCGGGCCCGGAGCCAATCGCCGCGTGCCGTGCCCGACGAAGCGCATCGTGATCTGCCGCGTGGTCCGCACCCTGATCTCGCGCGCGCCGACGAACAGCACGAAAGAGCCGACGAGGCCATAGAACAGCCCCTTCGCCCAGGTCACGTTGAAGTCGAACATCGACTCCTGCGCCTGGCTGATCCGCTCGGGCGGCAGCGCCATCTGCAGCGCCTCGCGTGCGCCGACCGCGAAGCCGATCAGCGCCAGCAGCGGCACCAGGATCGCCGCCAGCAGGAAGACGTCGCGCCAGTGCCGGTAGCTGTCCCGCGAGCGCAGCAGGAAATGGATGCCGATCATCCCATGCGTCCAGACCAGCAGAAGCAGGAGGGACTGCGACAGGGCCAGGCGCGGCCACAGCCGCCGCAGCATCGAATGATAGCTCTCGTCGACCTGGAAATAGGCCCCCATCACCCGCGTGCTGATGATGTGATCGACGAGCAGCAGCGGGATCGCGAGGCCGAGCGCGATCTGGAGCATCTCCCGGACCGGCATCTTGAAAGTGCGGCGCTGCGCGACCCGCACCAGCGCGAAGAGCGGATGGACGATGAAAGAACCGTAGAGCGCCACCGTGCCGGGCCAGGTGTGCCAGAACCAGTAGCGCCAGTTCTGCACCGCCTCCATGGCCTGCAGCCCGAAGATGCCGACGGCGTGATTGATGAAATGCGTGGTCGCGAAAGCCAGCAGGATCAGCCCGGAAACCAGGCGGATGTCGCGGCTCCAGGACGATACTTGCTGCATGCCGGCGTCCATGGCTGCCCGCCTGGCGCCGGCGATCTGTGGCAAACTCATACGCTGGCCTGCTTCATAAAACCGGTTCGTCCTCGTGCAGCAGGACGTTTGCCAGGCGCGCCACGCGGTCGGCCAGATCCCGGCAGATGGCAAGGCTGAACTCCGGCACGGTCTGCAGCAGCTCGAAGAACAGATCCTTCGGGATCCGCAGGGCCAGCACGTCGGAGCCGGCCGTGACCTTGCCGAGGAAGCGCTTGCCGCTCAGCAGCGAGACGTCGCCGATGATGCTGCCCGCCTCCTTCTGGAAGCGGCGGCCGCCGCCGTCCTCGCGCTTCTGCGAGAACTCAACTTCACCCCGGAGGATGACATAGACCCCGTCGGGCCGGTCCTGGTCGCGGACGAGCAGCGTTCCGGCTGGAAAGCTCAGCCGCTCGCCCATCAGCGCCACGAGCTTGAGGCGGGACGGCGGCAGCTCGCGGAACAGCGGCAGTTCACGCAGGCAGGCGATATCGGTTTCGAGCGTCATGACCGTACCTCCATCCGCTGGACGTCCTCGAAGCGAGGCGGCTGCCGGCCGGCATCGTTCGCCGCCTCCGGCAAGGCTCCGGCCTCGACCGAGCCGGTCGAGCCGTGGAAGACCACCCGCAACGGAACGTCCTCGACCAGATTAGCATCTCCCACAAGAAGAAACAGCGTCATGCCGCTGCAATAGCCGCGCAGGCGGGCGACGATGCCGGCGGGATCGTCCGATATCGCCAAAAGCCCGGTGACGTCGAGCACCGCGATCTGCGGTGCCTTGATCAGGGCCTGCATCAGCGGGATCGCCTGGCGCAGCCGCGCCGGCAGGTAACGCCCCCGGATGCCGCTTTCCGTGTCCAGCCCCAGGCGATAGAGCGCGCCCTCGAGCCCGGCGCGCGACAGCGCCCGATGAACCACATCGGCGACCTTGCGCTCGGCATCGACCACCCCGTAGCCGATGCGGCCGAACAGCAGGTTGTCGCGCACGCTGGCGCCGAACATCACCTTGTCGGGGTCGTAGAAATCGACATCGTCCACCGCATTGGCCGGCAGATGCTTGCGGAAGCTGGCGCGGGCCCGCAGGATCCGCCTTTGCAGGCGCTGGTCGATCAGGTTCAGCCTGTGCTTGGGCTCGATATAGCCGAGCGCAAGCGCGACGAGATCGCGCTCGCTCTCCTGATCGAGCGGCGAGCGCATGTCCTGCTTCGCCAGGATATCCGAAAGCTCGCCCAGCCGCTCCAGCTCGAAATTGGCCCCGAAGGAATAGCGCTCGAACAGCGCATGGCCCTGCGGCAGGCCTGCGAAGATTTCGACCACGGTCGCGACGATCCGCGCCCCGATCTCCGCCAGCGGCTCGATCAAGGCCTCCGCCTTCAGGATCGCATGGGCATAGGGCTCGAACAGCAAGGTCGCATTGTCGAAGCGCGGCGTCGTCCGCGTCCCGAAGATCAGGTTTTCCGCCACGCTCGCATTGGCGTTGTAGCGATCGGCGACGAAGGGCTCGATCAGCTCGCCGAGATCGGTGCGCGCGAGCTCGTGGGCGACCGCGCGACGCGCCTCGATCAGGCGCTGCGTCCCCTCCTCGCTGAGCGGCGGCATCACCTTGCCGCCGAGGCCGAGGCTGTAGACGTCCTCGGTGCAGCCCAGCACGTCGAGGAGCTCGCGCACCCGCTTGGCGAGCGCGCCCCGGTCGCCCAGGCCCGCGCCGTCGTAATCGGTCCAGTCCGCCTCGAACGGAAAGGGCGAATTGCCCGAGCGTATCGCCTCGACGAAGTGGCGATGCTCGGCCGGCGTGACCGCACCCACCGGCTTCAGGGCCGGGCGGTGCCGCTGCAGCGGCAGCAGGATGTTGTCGCGCATCGACCCCGCGATGATCTCGGCCTCGTCGCCGGCATAGCCGATAATGTGGCTCGCACGCTCGACCGACATGGCCGCGAGCGGCTCCCCGTCGATCAGGACGCGGCCGGTATAGTTGGTGGCCTGGCGGCCGAGGATGCGCCCGAGCACATCCTTGCCGCCGCCATGGGGCCCGACGACCGCGACGATGCCGGGGCGTGGCACGCCGAAGGAGAGCGGCGTCAGCAGGGGCTGGCCGCGATTGTCGAGCAATTGCAGCGCCTCGACCTGGACCTCGCCGGTAGCCGGCAGCGGCGCCACCGCCTTCTCCTCGTCGAGCACCAGCGTGTCGTCGCTGTTGAACTGCGAGATGACCTGATCGTATTTGATGGTGACGTCGTTGCGCTGCTGGTCCCAGTCGATCAGTTCCTTGATCGGCGGCGGCAGGTCGCGATAGGCGGCGATCACGGCGACGAGCTGGCCGATGTCGAGCCGCCCCTGCAACGCGAAATAGCCGCCGATCGCGTAGAAGAAGAACGGCGTGACCTGAGCCAGCAGGTTGTTCAGGAACTTGACCGCGAATTTGCGCTTGTAGAGCGCGTAGCGGATGTCGAAGAGACGCCCGAGCCGTCCGGCGATGTCGGACTGGACATAGGCCGTCGCGCCATGCGCCTGGATCATCGGCCCGGCATCGACGATCTCGCCGATGCGCCCGGCGAGCTGGCGCGAGACGATCTGCCTCTGGCGCCCGAGCCGAAGCTGCTCGCGCCGCAGGATCGGGATGATGATCGCCTGCGCCAGAACGATCAGCAGCGCGATCGAGCCCAGCCAGAAGCTCTGCGCCATGATGAAGACCAGAGCCGTCAGTGCCTGGCTGAGCAGGAAGACCGGCTGGATGAAGGCGTCGCCGACGAAGCTGCCGACCGGCTCGACCTCGTCCTTGATCATGCTCGCGATCTCGGCCGGCTTGACCGCCCGGATATCCTCCGGCCGGAAGCGCATGAGCTGGCTGAAGAGGTCGTAGCGCATGCGCCGCAGCATGCGCTCGCCGAGGATGCCCTTGCGCACGTTGATGACGTATTTAAAGGCGCCGTTGATCAGGACGAGCAGCAGGAAATAGCTGGAAAGCCCGATCAGCAGGCCGAGCTGCCCGACCTGGAAGCCCTCGAACAGCTTGACGCTGGCGCCGCCCAGCCAGGACGGCAGGCGCAGCGTGAGGTCCATCAGGGTCGCGGTGGTGTGGCCGCCCTTGAAGGCGCCGCCCTGGATCGCGTCGTTGACGATGCGCTTGGGAACGTCGAACGAAGCCCAGTTGAACGGGATCGACACGAGGATAATCGCCAGGACGACGATCTGCTCGCCGCGACTCTTCTGCCAGATGTAGCGGAAAAGGTTGGGCTCCAAAGGAGACGATCCTGTTCGGCGCGGACACGCGCCCGATTGTATTATGCCCCGCAGACCGCACCCCGCGGGTGTCCATATATGGTTAGTACGCGGTGCTGTACAATGTGCGTCGGTTAGCGGCGAAAGCGTGGATCGGCGACGGGCCCGGTCGCATGCGGGGGGATATATGGGCGATCTTGCCGTCAGGCATCGGCTCGGGCGCGCGGCGTTGCTGTCGCTGCTCCTGCTCTCGGCGGCGCAGCCCGCTGCGACGACACCCCCGACCGATCCGGCCGACCTCGTCCTGACCGATGGCTTCGAGCAGCGCGGTTTCGCGCCCGAAGGCGGCCTTTTCTACAAGGACAACCCCGAACAGCGTGGCGGGCAGGTTGTTTTCGGCACGCGCTCGCCCTTGCGCGGGCGGGGCGAGCTGACCCTGACGGCGATGCCGTCCTGCGATCCGCGCGCCAAGGCCTGCAGCGAGCGCGCCGAAGTCTGGGAGCGCCCGGAGGTTCTCGCCTCCTACTCGCGGACCGTCTGGTACGGCTTCGCCATGCGGCTGAACGATCCGCTGCCGCAGGATGATCGCAGATATGTGATGGCGCAGTGGAAGCGCGAGATCCTGCGCGACGCGCAGGGCGATTTCTCGCCCTTCCTGGCCCTGCGGCTCTACCGGGGCCGTCTCGGCTTCACCGTCGAGACCGACCTGGTCGAATCCTATCCGATCGGCGGCCCGCAGCGCCCGCAAGGCTGCCTGCCCGGAGAGGCGCGCGTGCTCAGCCGACCGCAGGTCCACCAGACACGGGCGCTGGTCGCCATCGAGAGCGGCTCGGTGCCGGAGGAATATCCCTCCTATTTCGGCGCCTGCGCCCCCGGAATCCGGGTGACGCGCCATGCCGACCTGCCTGCGGCCCAGAAAGGCTGGATCGATTTCGTGGTCCGCTCGCATCCCGGCCCGTCCGGCGACGGCCATATCGAGATTCTGGCCGACGGCATCCCGATCGTCACGGTCAAAGGTCACATCGGGCACGCGGCACCGGGCCTCGACCGTAATCAATATTTCAAATTCGGTCCCTATCGCGCTCCGAACGTACAGCCCTGGAGCATCAGCTACGACGATTTCCGCCGCGGCCCGCGTTGCAGCGATGTCATCCGCGCCGGCCAATGTCCGTCCGAGTGATCCGGCCTGCCGAAAGCCATTGGCAAGACGGAACTTTCGACGTCTAGTGACGTCAGGTGAGGGTAAGGACCTCCCGAGGGGAAGTACAAGTTCGGTTCATGGACATTCTTCGCGTCAGCGATCTGCGTATCGGTTTCACGGTCCACGGCCTCGCCCGCGACGTGGTGAAGGGCGTCGGCCTGCGTGTTCCCGCCGGCAAGACGGTCGCGCTGGTCGGCGAATCCGGCTCGGGCAAATCGGTGATCTCGCAGGCGATCATGGGGCTGCTGCCGCGCGCGGGCTCCGTCACCGGCGGCGAGATCCTGTTCCGCGACCCGCTCGCGCCCGACGCCGTGATCGACATCGCCGCCCTGCCGCGGGAAGGCCCGGGCATCCGCGCGCTGCGCGGCGGCCGCATCGGCATGATCTTTCAGGAGCCGATGTCCTCGCTCTCGCCGGTCCACACCATCGGCAACCAGATCGAGGAAGCCCTGCTCCTGCACCGCCCGATGCCGAAGGCGCAGGCGCGCGAGCTGATCGAGGCGATGCTCAAGCGCGTCGGCTTCAAGAACCCGCATCGCGCCTCCGGGCTCTACCCCTTCGAATTGTCCGGCGGCCTGCGCCAGCGTGCCATGCTGGCGATGGCGCTGATCTGCCAGCCGGCGCTGCTCATCGCCGACGAGCCGACCACCGCCCTCGACGTCACCATCCAGGCGCAGGTCCTCGACCTGATGCGCGATCTCCAGGCCGAGATGGGCATGGCGATCCTGCTGATCACCCACGATCTCGGCGTCGTCGCCAACATGGCCGACGAGGTCGTCGTCATCTTCCACGGCGAGATCATGGAGCGCGGCCAGGTCGAGGACATCTTCAGGCGCCCGCGCCACCCCTATCTGAAGGCGCTGCTGAAAGCCTCGCCGCATTTCGACATGCAGGAGGGCGAGCGGCTCGTGGCCCTGCGCGAGGCCCGGGCCCGTCCGCCCGCCGCGGCGAAGCCAGCGCCCGCGCCGGCCGCCGATGCGGCTCCGCTCCTGCGCGTGCGCAACCTGAACAAGACCTATGTCACCGGCTCGCGCGGCTTCTTCGGCAAGGGCAGCCTTTCCGTCGTCAAGGCGGTCAACGATGTCGGCTTCGATATCCGCCGCGGCGAATGCCTCGGCCTCGTCGGCGAGAGCGGCTGCGGCAAGACCACCGTCAGCAAGATCGTCATGCGCGCCGTCACCGCCGATTCCGGCGAGGTGATCTTCGATGACGGCCATCGGCGGACCGATGTGCTGGCGCTCGAGGGCGAGGCGCTGCGCGCTTTCCGCCCGCGCGTCCAGATGATCTTCCAGGACCCGGTCTCGTCGCTCTCGCCGCGCATGACCGTGAAGAGCATCCTACGCGAGCCGCTGGTCATCCACGAGCGCGGCGAGGCGCCCGGACAGGCCGAGCGGGTCAAGGCGCTGATGCAGGATGTCGGCCTCGATACCCGCTTCCTCAACCGCTATCCGCATTCCTTCTCGGGCGGCCAGCGTCAGCGCATCGGCATCGCCCGCGCGCTCGCGCTCGATCCCGACCTCATCATCTGCGACGAGCCGGTCTCGGCGCTCGACGTCTCCGTGCAGGCGCAGATCCTCAACCTGCTGAAGGACCTGCAGGCCGAGCGCGGCCTGACCTTCCTGTTCATCTCGCACAACCTCGCCGTCGTGAACTATATGGCCGACCGCATCGCGGTGATGGCCAACGGCCGCATCGTCGAGCTCGCGCCGCGCCACACGCTGTTCACCCGGCCCGTCCATCCCTACACCAAGGCGCTGCTGCGCTCGGTGCCCTTCGCCGATCTCGACCGCAAGCTCGACTTCAAGCTGGCCGCGCCCGGCGGCGCCTCGGACGATAGCGGCTGGGGCAGCGCCTTCAAGCACGGGGCCGACGACCGCGAGCTTACGCATCTGGCCCTCGGCGACGGCCATTATGTGCTGGCGCGGCCGAATGCCGATGTGAAGGAGCTGGTGTCGTGACGAAGCGCCGCCTCTCTCCGACGCGCCGCTCGGCGCTGCTTCTGGGAACGGCCACCGCCGCCGGCCTCGGCCTGCCGCGCGCCTTGCGCGCCGCGCCCGAGCAGCCTCCCGTCCAGCCTTCCTCTGCCCAGGCTCCCGCCGCCCAGACCCCTGCCGCGATCGACAGCCCGTTCTTCGCCGACCGCGTGGCGGCCGGCGCGCTGCCCCCGGTCGGCGACCGGATTCCGGACGTTCCGCGCGTCATCGACATGGCGAGCCTCGGGCGCAGGGCCGGCCGGCACCGTGGCAATATCCGCCTGCTGATGGGCGACCAGCGCGACCTGCGCATGATGACGCTCTATGGCTATACGCGCCTGGTCGTCTACGACGACAAGCTCGAGCTCGTCCCCGACGTGCTGGAGAGCTTCAACGTCGATGAGGGGCGCATCTTCACGCTGCGCCTGCGGCCCGGGCATTGCTGGTCGGACGGATCACCGCTGACGAGCGAGGATTTCCGCTACTGGTGGGAGGATGTCGCCAACAACAAGCGCCTGTCGCCGGGCGGGCCGCCTCAGGCGCTGTTCTCGGCCGGCGAGCCACCGGTCTTCGAGATCGTGAGCGAGACCGAGGTCCGCTATAGCTGGAAGGCGCCCAACCCGATCTTCCTGCCGGCACTGGCCGCCGCCCAGCCGACCTATATCTTCATGCCCTCGCAATATCTGCGGCAATTCCACGAGCGCCACGCGCTGAAGCAGGAGCTCGCCGCGAAGATCAAGGAGAACCGGGTTCGCGACTGGGGCGCCCTGCACGAGCGCAACTCCCGCATGTACCGGCCCGAGAACCCCAAGCTTCCGACCCTCGAGCCCTGGCGCAACACCACGCCCCTGCCCGCCGAGCAGTTCGTTTTCGAGCGCAACGCCTATTTCCACCGCATCGACGAGAATGGCCGGCAACTGCCCTATGCCGACGAGGTGACGATGACGATCGGGACGAGCGCGCTCATCCCGGCCAAGGCCGCGGCCGGCGAGGCCGACCTGCAGGTGCGCTACATCCGCTTCGACAACTACACCTTCCTCAAGGAAGCCTCGAAGCGGATGAATTTCGAGGTCAAGCTCTGGAAACGGGCCGAGGGCGCCTATTTCGCGCTGCTGCCCAATCTCAACGCCATCGACCCCGTCTGGCGCGACCTCAACCGCGACGTCCGCTACCGGCGGGCGATCTCGGTCGCGATCAGCCGGACCGACGTCAACAAGGTGATCTTCTTCGGCCTCGCCCGCGAAAGCGGCAACACGGCCCTGCCGGAAAGCCCGCTCTACGACCCGGCCCTCGCCTCGCTCTGGATTCAGCACGATCCCGGCCTCGCCAACCAGCTCCTCGACGAGATCGGCCTGACCAGGCGGGACGATGACGGCGTGCGCCTCCTGCCCGACGGGAGACGGCTCGAATTCACCATCGAGACCGCCGGCGAGAACACCGAGGAAACCGACATCCTCGACCTGCTGAAGCAGAACTTCCTCGATGTCGGCATCAAGATCTATCCGCGCTCGAGCCAGCGTGACGTCTTCCGGCGTCGCATCGTCGCCGGGCAGACGATCATGTCGGCCTGGGCCGGCATGGACAACGCGCTGGTCACGCCGGAGATGGAGCCCGACGCGCTCGCCCCGACCTCCACCGCCCAGTTCCAGTGGCCGCGCTGGGGCCAGTTCATCGAGACCAATGGCCGCGAGGGCGAGCGCCCGTCGCTCCCCGAGGCGAACGAGCTCGTCAGGCTCTACAACGAATGGCGGATGAGCGTGACGACGGCGCAGCGCCGCGAAATCTGGCAGAAGATGCTGCGGATCAACGCCGAGCAGCTCTTCACCATCGGCGTCATCAACAGCACGCTGCAGCCCATCGTCGTGTCGCGCGACCTCAACAACGTTCCCGACCACGGGCTTTACAGCTTCGAGCCCGGGGCCTTCCTCGGCCGCTACATGCCAGACACCTTCTGGTTTCGTAGAAAGAAAGACGGCGAGGG
Source organism: Allobosea sp. UNC402CLCol (assembly GCF_000745475.1). Lineage (GTDB taxonomy): Bacteria > Pseudomonadota > Alphaproteobacteria > Rhizobiales > Beijerinckiaceae > Allobosea > Allobosea spartocytisi. The sequence goes on along the minus strand of NZ_JQJJ01000010.1, from coordinate 824,496 downwards.
CTGAGCGGTGCTCTTTCGCTACATCTTCAAGCGCATTCTGATCATGATCCCGACGCTGCTGGTCACCAGCGCGCTGATCTTCACCGTGATCAACCTGCCCGAAGGCGATTATTTCGAGACCCTCGCCGCCGAGATGCAGGCGCAGGGCGAGAAGGCCGATATGAGCCGCATCGAGTTCCTGAAGAAGGAATACGGCTTCGACAGGCCCCCGGTGGAGCGCTATGCCTGGTGGGTCGCGGGCCTGCTCCACGGCGATATGGGCTATTCCTTCGAATACCAGCGCCCGGTGCGGGAGATCGTCGGCGACCGGCTCCTGCTGACGATGATCGTCTCCTTCGCCACGATCCTGTTCACCTGGATCGTCGCCTTCCCGATCGGGATCTATTCCGCGACGCATCAATATAGCTGGGGCGATTACGGCCTGACCTTCCTCGGCCTGATCGGGCTTGCCGTGCCGCACTTCCTGCTGGCGCTCGTCTTCATGTACTTCGCCAATCTCTGGTTCGGCCTCTCGATCGGCGGCCTCGTCGATCCGCAATATCTCAACCAGCCGATGAGCTGGGCGAAGCTCAGATCGGTGCTGGAGCATCTCTGGATCCCGGTCATTATCATCGGTGCCGGCGGCACCGCGGGCATGATCCGGGCGCTGCGCGCCAACCTGCTCGACGAATTGCAGAAGCAGTACTACACCACCGCCCGCGCCAAGGGCCTGCCGCCGGGCAAGGCGCTGCGCAAATACCCGTTGCGCATGTCGCTCAACTTCTTCATCTCCGATATCGGTGACATCCTGCCCTCGATCGTCTCGGGCGCGGAGGTTGTGGCAATCGTGCTGTCGCTGCAGACGACGGGCCCGCTGTTGATCCGCGCCCTGCAGAGCCAGGACATGTATCTCGCCGGCTCCTTCCTGATGTTCCTCTCCTTCCTCACCGTGATTGGCGTGCTGATCTCGGACATCGCGCTGGCCATCCTCGATCCGCGCATTCGCTTGCAGGGGGCTGCAACGAAGTGACCGCGAACTCGCTCAAGGATCTGCCGCCCGAGGGCGCGCCGCTGCCGCATGCGGTCTCGACGGCCCCGTTCGAGCCCTATGCCACCGAGGAGATGACCGCCGAGCAGGAGCGGGTCTATCTCGCTTCGCAATGGCAGTTGATGTGGTGGAAGTTCCGCAAGCACAGGCTCGCGGTGATCTCGGCCGTCCTCATCTTCGTGATCTATGCGATGGCGGCCTTCGCCGAGTTCCTTGCGCCCTATCACTACAGCACGCGCAACACGGATTTCATCCGCGCGCCCGGCCAGCAGGTCCGCCTCTTCCACGAGGGCGCGTTCATCGGCCCCTTCGTCTATCCCTTCAAGCTCCATCTCAACATGGAGAACCTGAAGCGCGAATATGCGGAGGATCGCGAACGGCCGGAGAAGCTGCGCTTCTTCTGCCGTGGCGACGGCTACAGCTTCTGGGGGCTCGTGCCGGGCAATCTGCACCTCGTCTGCCCGCCGGAGGGCGGCACCTTCTTCTGGCTCGGCTCGGACCGGCTCGGCCGCGACATGCTCTCCCGCATCCTCTATGGCGGGCGGATCTCGCTCTCGATCGGCCTGATCGGCGTCAGCATCTCCTTCGTGCTCGGCGTCATCATCGGCGGCATCGCCGGCTACTATGGCGGCCGGGTCGACCTCGTCGTCCAGCGCATCATCGAGATCGTGCAGTCGCTGCCGCATATCCCGCTCTGGCTGGCGCTGGCCTCGATCATGCCGCCGTCCTGGAGCCCGGTGGTGGTCTATTTCGGCATCACCGTGATCCTCGGCCTGATGGACTGGACGGGGCTCGCCCGCTCGGTGCGCTCCAAGCTGCTCTCTCTGCGCGAGGAGGATTATGTCGTTGCCGCCCAGCTCATGGGCGCGCGGCCGCGGCGCATCATCGCGCTGCATCTGGTGCCGGGCTTCATGAGCCATCTCATCGCCTCGGCGACGATCACCATCCCCCGCACCATCCTCGGCGAAACGGCGCTTTCCTTCCTCGGCCTGGGCTTGCGGCCCCCGATCACGAGCTGGGGCGTGATGCTGAACGAGGCACAGAACATCAATGTGGTGGCGCTCTATCCCTGGCTGCTCTATCCGGTCATCCCGGTGATCGTGATCATCCTTGCCTTCAACTTCCTCGGCGACGGCCTGCGCGACGCGGCCGATCCTTATCGCTGAGACATCGCCACGCCGCCTGCGAACCGACTTTGCGCATCGCTTTCCACACTCCGCTCAACCTGTACGACGATGACGGCGTCTCCGGCGACCGCCGCATGGCGCGCCAGCTCGTCGCGGCCCTGCGCTCGCTCGGCCATGTCGTCGAGCCGGTGAAGGCGGGACGGGGCTATCTGGCCGATTCAGACGCGACCGCCCTCGCCCGGCTCGAAGCCGACGCCGCCGGATTGCGCGAGCGCCTGCTCACCTCCTGGCGGGACGGGGCGGCCGAGCCCCCCGATCTCTGGTTCACCTACCACAACTACTATCGCGCCCCGGACCTGCTCGGCCCGGAGATCGCGGCCGCGCTCGGCATCCCCTATGTCACGGCCGAAGCAAGCGACGCCGCGCAGCGCGCCCAGGGCGAATGGGCGCGCCACACGGCGCTCGTGCGCCATGGACTCGAGGCCGCCGACACGCATTTCTTCTTCACCGACCGCGACAGGCAAGGGCTCGAGCCCTGGCGCCAGGAAGGGACCGCGCTCCTGCCGCTGCCGCCCTTCGTCGCCTTCGACCGCGAGCCGCCCCGGCACATCGCCCGCAGCGGCGCGCCGCGCCTCGTGACCATCGCGATGATGCGCGAGGGCACCAAGCTGAACAGCTATCTCGCGCTGGCCCGCATTCTCGAACGCATCCGCGACGAGGACTGGAGCCTCAGCGTCATCGGCGACGGGCGCAAGCGCGGCGAGATCGAACGGGCTTTCGCCGGCTTGCCCGCCGGGCGCATCGCCTGGCTCGGCTTGCTGGACCGCGAACGGGCGCTGGCCGAGCTCGCGGCTCATGACGTCTTCGTCTGGCCGGGCATGCGCGAGGCTTACGGGCTGGTCTATCTTGAAGCGCAGGCGACAGGACTGCCCGTCGTCGCCTTCGACAGCGGCGGCGTCTCGACCACCGTCGAGGCCGGGAAAACCGCCCTGCTGGTGCCGGAAGGCGACGAGGCCGCCTTCGCCGCCACGCTCTCGGCCCTGCTGCGCGACGGCGCCGGGCGCGCTGCCATGGGGGCGCAGGCGCGTCGCTTCGTGCTGACCGAGCGCACCACGGAGCGGGCTGCCGAAAGGCTGGCGGCGGGCCTCGCCATCGCCTGCCGCAACCGCGGCCTGAAGCGCCGCGCCGCGACCGGAAGGGAGGCTCCATGAGCGCCGCCCTCTGGTCTCCCCTCATCGAGGAACTCGGCCATTGGCACGCCGCCGGCCGGCAACTCCGGCTCTGGCTGCGCGATGACGACGCCGTCGGCCCCAGCGCCGCGCTCGACCGGCTCGCAACCTGTGCCGAGCGCTTCCATGTGCCGGTCCTGCTCGCCGTCATCCCCATGCTGGCGGAAACCGCCCTTGCCGGGAGCCTGCGCGACAGCCCGGCGCTCCTGCCCTGCCAGCACGGCTGCTGGCATCGCAACCATGCCCCCGCCGGGGCGAAGAAATCCGAATTCGGGCCGGATCGCGCGCCAGAGGCTGTCGATACCGAGATCGTGAAAGCCTCGTTGCGCCTGCGCGACGTGCTGGGCGAGGCCATCCTGCCGGTCTTCGTGCCGCCCTGGAACCGCATCGATCCGGGCCATGCCGCCCGCCTGCCGGCGCTCGGCTTCACGGCGCTGTCCTGCTTCCGCGATCATCGCAACGGCCCCGATGGCGGACCTCAACTCCTCAACACCCATATCGACGTGATGGACTGGCATGGCGGGCGCATCGGCCGGAATCCCGCCGGATTGATCGCCGAAATCGTGGGTCTGCTGATTGAATGGCGCGGGCGGCCGCAAGGGCCCGACACGCTCGGCCTCCTCCTGCACCATCGCGATCACGACGAAACCGCCTGGGCTTTTCTCAGCGACCTGCTTGCGCTGGCGGACAGCCACTCTGCCGTCGCGCTCGCCGATCCGCGCAGCCTGATAGGCCGGGGCGGCACGGCATGAAAAAAGCGGCATCTCCCTCGGTCAGGCAGGCTTGGATCGCCCTCGGCGCCACGCTATAGGTGGGTACAACCATGCTGCAGCATGGCTGTCTGGTGTGCTCGGCCCCGCCAGGAAGTCGTCTGACCCGTTGTGGAGGCCGGCGTTCCCATGTCGTCCAATGTCATTGATCTGGTGGGCCCCGAACGGAGCCCGCGCAGTTCCCACGCCCCGCGTGTGCTGATCTACAGCCACGACACCTTCGGGCTGGGCCATATCCGGCGTTGCCGCGCCATCGCCAACGCGCTGGTCGCGAGCTTTCCGCACATCTCGGTCATCATCGTTTCGGGTTCCTCGGTGATCTCGAGCTTCCAGTTCGGCGACGGCGTCGACTATGTCCGCATCCCCGGCGTCGAGAAGCAGAGCGACGGCCATTACGGCCCGCATCACCTCAATCTCGAGCTCGACGACACGATCCGCCTGCGCACCGACATCATCAAGCAGACGGTGCTCTCCTTCGATCCGGACGTCGTGATCGTCGACAAGGAGCCCGTCGGCCTGCGCGGCGAGCTCAAGCCCGCGCTCGACATCCTGCGCCGGCGCGGCGCTCGCATCGTGCTCGGCCTGCGCGACGTGCTCGACGAGCCAGGCAAGCTGCTCGAGGAATGGCGCCACAGCGGTGCGCTGGAAGCGCTCGACACCATCTATGACGACGTCTTCGTCTATGGGCTGGAGAGCGTCTACGAGCCGCTCGCCGGCCTGCCGGATCAACAGCGCTTCTCGGCCAAGACCCGCTATCTCGGCTATCTCAAGCGCGCGGTGCCCTCGCCCATGCCGCCCAACCGCTATCCGCGCATCACCAAGCAGCCCTTCATCCTCGTCACGCCCGGCGGCGGCGGCGACGGTGCTGGTGTCATCGACTGGGTGATCTCGGCCTATGAGGCGGACCCGACGATCGCGCTGCCCGCGCTGATCGTCTTCGGTCCGTTCATGTCCCGCGAGAAGCGCAAGGATTTCGCCGAGCGCATCGCGCGCAATCCCAAGCTCGAAGGGCTCGGCTTCGAGCCGCGCCTCGAACTGCTGATGAACCGCGCCCACTGCGTCGTCGCCATGGGCGGCTACAACACCTTTTGCGAGATCCTATCCTTCGACAAGCCGGCGCTCGTCGTGCCGCGCGTCCGGCCGCGGCTGGAACAGGCGATCCGCGCCCATCGCGCCGAGGAGCTGGGGCTGATCGACGTCCTGGCCGACCCCGCCCAGGATGGCGACGGCGTGCGCGACCCGATGGTCATGGCGGCAGCGCTCCACGCCCTGCCGAAGCGGCTGCCGCCGTCACAGGCCTTCGTGCCCGATCTGCTCGACGGCCTGCCCGCGATCTGTCGCGCGCTCGCCGAGAACCTCTCCTCGCCGGTGCGGACGCGTGCCCTGGCCCCGAGCGTGGCCTTGAGCTGAGCTGCGACATCTTGCAACCACCGCGACAGCCATCTCGATGCTGGCAAAGTGCCGGTCGGCGGATTAAGCCTCAGTCATGACGCTCTCGAATTCGCTCGTCCCCATCGCCGTCGGTGCCGTTGCGGTGGTGCTGTTGCTCGGCCTGATCAACATGATGCGCGGCGGCAGCGCCAACACCTCGCAGAAGCTGATGCAACTGCGCGTCCAGCTTCAGTTCCTTGCCATCGTCATCGTCGTCTTCGTGCTCTGGTGGCGCAGCGGGCCGTGATTGGCCACGATGTTGCAAACATTTGAATCAATTTGACTTTCCGAATCGAAGGCGCTGTGGATCGAGGCCTTCAGGAAGGGCTTTGCCACAATCCGAACACGAGTGTGTGCGCTTCACTAACGCCAGTTTCCCTTCTCCCCCGGTGGTCATGGTTCGCGTCGCGTTGCTTCTCGTTGCCGGTTGCCTGCTCAGCTCGCCGGGCTGGGCACAATCGAGATCACTGTCGCCGGCCGTGTCGAGCTACGCGCCCGCCGCGGAACCGCCAGCCCCCGCCTGGGAGGCCCGCATTGGCGGAGGCCTCGCGAATCCGGGCGGCCGCGAGGGCGGATTGGCCAATATCGCCGGCGAGGTCCTGTCGCCGCGCCTCGTCCCGCTCAGCGACCGCATCGCCGCCGCCTTCATCCCGCGCTTCAACATCGGCTCCAGCGTGAACCTCAACGGCACCCGCTATGCCTATGCCGGCGCGGCCTGGACCTTCGACATCAGCAAAGACATCTTCGTCGAAGCGAGCCTCGCGGCGGCGGTCCATGACGGCAAGACCGGCGCGATCATCCCGGAAAATCGCCTGAGCCTCGGCTGCAACGCCGGCACGCGCGAGGCGGCGGCGCTCGGCTTCCGCCTGTCCGATCGCTGGAACCTCGTCACGACGCTCGAGCATTTCAGCACGGCGGGCTGCTCTGGCCAGCCCGGCACGGCGTCGCCGCGCGGCCCGGCCAATATCGGCGCCAAGCTCGGCTACACCTTCTGACATCAGGATGAGGACGGGGCGGCGAAGAGCCTGCTTCCGTCGAACCCGCGCCGCGCTATAAGCGGTGCATGGTCAAGCTCAACCGCATCTACACCCGCACCGGCGACGACGGCACCACCGGCCTGACATCCGGCCCGCGCCGCCCGAAATTCGACCTGCGGGTCGCGGCCTACGGCACCGTCGACGAGACCAATGCCTGCATCGGCCTGGCGCGGCTTCATGCCGCAGCCGAGGATGCCGAGGTCGACGCGATGCTCGGCCGCATCAGCAACGACCTCTTCGATCTCGGCGCGGATCTCTCGACGCCGGAGACCGACAAGCCCCTCGCCTTCGAGCCGCTGCGCATCGTCCAGTCCCAGGTCGACCGGCTCGAAAACGAGATCGACCGGCTCAACGGGACGCTGGCGCCGCTGCGCTCCTTCGTGCTGCCGGGCGGCACGCCTGCGGCAACGCATCTGCATCTCGCCCGCACCGTCAGCCGCCGGGCCGAACGCCTGATGGCGGAGCTCGCCGCCATCGAGGGCGAGGCGGTCTCGGGCCCGGCCCTCAAATACATCAACCGGCTCTCGGATTTCCTGTTCGTTGCATCCCGCTTCCTCAATGCGAAGGCCGGCGGCGACGTTCTCTGGGTTCCCGGACAGAATCGCTGAGCCGGCCATGTTCGTACCGATCTATGATGGCGTGCCGCTGCGCTTCACCCGCTCAGCCTTCATCACCTACGGGCTGGTCGCGGCCTGCACGGTGATCCAGATCGCGCTCCGGTACTGGCCGCATCAGGAGAGCGACATCGCCATGATGGCCGGCTTCGGGATGATTCCCTCGGTGCTGTTCGGCACGGCCGTGCTGCCGGAAGGGCTGGTTCACGCGCCCGCCTGGCTGACCCCCTTCAGCAACATCCTGCTCCACGCCAGCTTCGCGCATCTCATCGGCAACATGCTGTTCCTCTGGGTCTTCGGCGACAATGTCGAGGACGCGATGGGCCATGCCCGCTTCCTCGCCTTCTTCTTCCTGTGCGGGCTCGGCGGCTCGCTCGCGCACGCGCTGGTCTATCCGGATTCGGAGCAGCCGCTGGTCGGGGCATCCGGCGCGATCTCGGGCGTCATCGCCGCCTATCTGATGCTCTACCCGCGCGTTCGGATCTGGGGTCTCGCCTTCAAATGGATCCCGGTCCACGTCCCGGCCGTCTATACGCTCGGTGGCTGGATCGTCTTCCAGGCCGCCTCGGCCTGGTTCGATCCGCAAGGCAATATCGGCTGGTGGGCCCATCTCGGCGGGCTCGCCACCGGAGCGGCGCTGACGCCCCTGTTCATCCGCCGCGGCGTCACCCTGTTCGGGCGTCGGGCCGCGCAGCCATGACACTGCCCGTCCCGGCTTCGATTCCGCCCGGATTGCGCCGGCTGACGGCGTTGACAAGCGCAAATGCCCATCGCTACGGTCCGACCGCATTCCAGCCGAAGGCCGCGATGCCGCCATCCCGCTCTCTCCGGCGGCGCGGCGCAAGGCGCATTTCTTCTGAACGGTGATCTGACGATGAAGATCTTAGTGCCCGTGAAGCGGGTTGTTGATTACAACGTGAAGATCCGCGTGAAGGCGGATGGGTCTGGCGTCGAGCTTGCGAACGTCAAGATGTCGATGAACCCGTTCGACGAGATCGCCGTCGAAGAGGCGCTGCGCCTGAAGGAAGCCGGCAAGGCGACCGAGGTGGTCGTGGTCTCGATCGGCCCGGCTCAAGCCGCCGAGACGATCCGCACGGGCCTCGCCATGGGCGCCGATCGCGGCATCCTCGTGAAGGTCGATGGGCTGGTCGAGCCGCTGGCGGTGGCCAAGCTTCTGAAGAAGGTCGTCGAGCAGGAGGCCCCCGGCCTCGTCATCCTCGGCAAGCAGGCGATCGACGACGACGCCAACCAGACCGGCCAGATGCTCGCCGCGCTGCTCGGCTGGCCGCAGGGCACCTTCGCCTCGAAGGTCGTGGTCGGCGACGGCTCGGTCGACGTCACCCGCGAGGTCGATGGCGGCCTGCAGACGGTCCAGCTCAAGCTGCCGGCGATCGTCACCACGGATCTGCGCCTGAACGAGCCGCGCTACGCCTCGCTGCCCAACATCATGAAGGCGAAGAAGAAGCCGCTCGACGAGACCTCGGCCGAGACGCTTGGCGTCGATGTTTCGCCGCGCCTGAAGGTGCTGAAGACGGAGGAGCCGGCCGGCCGCTCCGCCGGCATCAAGGTGGCCAACGCCGCCGAACTCGTCTCCAAGCTCAAGACCGCCGGGGTGATCTGATGACCACGCTGCTGATCGCCGAACACGACAACGTTTCCGTCAAGGACGCCACCGCCAAGGCGCTGACCGCCGCCGCCCAGCTCGGCGCACCCGTCCATATCCTCGTCGCCGGTGAGGGCGCCAAGGCCGCGGCCGAGGCGGCTGCGAAGCTCGCCGGCGTCGAGAAGGTGCTGCTCGCCGACGACGCGGCTTACGGCCACGCGCTGGCCGAGCCGCTGGCCGCGCTGATCGTCAAGCTGGCAGGCGCCTACGACGCCATCGTCGCCCCCTCCACCACCACCGGCAAGAACGTGCTGCCGCGCGTCGCCGCCCTGCTCGACGTGATGCAGGTCTCGGACGTCACCAAGGTCGTCTCGCCCGACACCTTCGAGCGCCCGGTCTATGCCGGCAACGCCATCCAGACGGTGCAATCCGCCGACGCGAAGAAGCTGCTCACGATCCGCACCGCCTCCTTCCAGGCGGCCGGAGAAGGCGGCTCGGCTGCGGTCGAGAGCGTCTCGGCCGCCGAGAACCCCGGCAACTCGTCCTTCAAGGGCGAGGAGGTCGCCAAGTCCGACCGTCCGGAGCTGGCCTCGGCCAAGATCATCATCTCGGGCGGGCGGGCGCTGGCTTCGGCCGAGAATTTCACCAAGGTGATCGAGCCCGTCGCCGACAAGCTCGGCGCCGCGATGGGCGCCTCGCGCGCCGCGGTCGATGCCGGCTACGCCCCCAACGACTGGCAGGTCGGCCAGACCGGCAAGGTGGTCGCGCCCGAGCTCTACATCGCGGTCGGCATTTCCGGCGCGATCCAGCATCTGGCCGGCATGAAGGATAGCAAGGTCATCGTCGCCATCAACAAGGACGAGGAGGCGCCGATCTTCCAGATCGCCGATTACGGCCTCGTCGGCGACCTCTTCACCGTCCTGCCGGAGCTCGACGCCGAGCTCGGCAAGGCCGGCAAGTAAGACTTAGACTGAACGTGCCGGGCCGCCCCCATGGGCGGCCCGTTCGCTCCCTCGGAGAGCGGGAAAGATATCGGGATCGGATCATGTCGGACCAGGCGATCAGGAAGATCGGCATCATCGGGGCGGGCCAGATGGGCAACGGCATCGCCCATGTGGCGGCGGTGGCCGGGTTCGACGTGAAGCTGCACGACCTCGCCGAGGAGCGCATCAATGCGGCGCTGGCGACGATCGACGGCAACATGGCGCGTCAGGTGATGAAAGGCGCGCTTGCCGAGGACGAGCGCCGCGCGGCCATCGGCCGGATCGAGGCGGCCCCGGGGCTGGAGAATCTCGGCGAGTGCGACCTCGTCATCGAGGCCGCGACCGAGAACGAGGAGGTCAAGCGCAAGATCTTCACCGCCGTCTGTCCGCATTTGCGGCCGAAGGCGATCCTGGCCTCCAACACCTCCTCGATCTCGATCACCCGGCTCGCGGCCGCGACCGACCGGCCCGAGCACTTCATCGGCATTCATTTCATGAACCCGGTGCCGCTGATGCAGCTCGTCGAGCTGATTCGCGGCATCGCCACCGATGACGGCACTTTCGAGCTCGCCAAGGACTTCGTCGGCAAGCTGCACAAGACGGCTTCGGTGTCGGAGGATTTCCCGGCCTTCATCGTCAACCGTATCCTGCTGCCGATGATCAACGAAGCCGTCTACACGCTCTATGAGGGCGTCGGCTCGGTCGAGGCGATCGACGTCGCCATGCGGCTCGGCGCCAACCATCCGATGGGTCCGCTCCAGCTCGCCGACTTTATCGGCCTCGACACCTGTCTGTCGGTGATGCAGGTGCTGCATGACGGTCTCGCCGACTCGAAATATCGCCCCTGCCCGCTGCTGGTGAAATATGTCGAGGCCGGCTGGCTCGGCCGCAAGACCAAGCGCGGATTCTACGATTATCGCGGCGAGAAACCCGTACCGACCCGCTGAGCGAGCCTTGCGGAACCTCCTGCGCCGCGAAGATGGCGGGTTTCCCTGCCCGCCATGGCGAGGGGAAATGCCTCTCGGTCACGCGCAGGCATGTCGCACCCGCAACAAGTTCCTTCACATTCCTGTCGTCTCGCGCTTACATTGATCGTCAGGCGGGATTCGTCCCGCTGACGAAGCGGAGGTGCGACGGGTTTGACGGCGCATGTGATGCATCCGATGGCGTCGCCGGACGGCTGTCCGGCTCTCGTCCTCAATGCCGATTTTCGGCCACTGAGCTACTATCCGCTATCTCTCTGGAGCTGGCAGGACGCGATCAAGGCGGTCTTCATGGACCGCGTCAACATCGTCTCGGAATACGATACGGTGGTCCGCAGTCCGAGCTTCGACATGCGGCTGCCCTCGGTCGTCTCGCTGAAGAGCTACATCAAGCCATCGCGGACGCCGGCCTTCACCCGCTTCAACGTCTTCCTGCGTGACCGCTTCGCCTGCCAATATTGCGGCACGCGCGACGAGCTGACCTTCGACCATGTCGTGCCGCGCTCGAAGGGCGGGCTCACCACCTGGGAGAACGTCGTCGCGGCCTGCTCGCCCTGCAACCTGCGCAAGGGCGACAAGATGCCGGCCTATGTCGAGATGTTCCCGGCCCAGAAGCCCTATGCGCCGACGGTCAACGACCTCCATCGCAACGGCAAGCTCTTCCCGCCGAACTACCTGCATGAGAGCTGGCTCGACTATCTCTACTGGGATTCCGAGCTGGAACCGTAAGCCGCGGCCTTCATCTGTCGACCTGCTCGCGATCCTGAAACGCCGGATAAATGCCGCCGGTTGGAGAGAGCCAGTCGTTGACATATTCGATCAGGATCAGCGCGCTCTTGGATGGGTCGGTCATGGTATAACTCCTGGGATGGTAGTTAGGGTCAGGCGGCGATCATCGCGCCTTGCTGGCGCAGGTGGTCGCGAAACAGGTCGGGATAGGTGTCGATCACGGCATTCTTGACGCTGGGGCGCTCGGCGAGCGCCGCGCGCCACGCCGTCACCCGTGGCAGGCCGGCAAAGATCGGGTCCGCCACTTCCGGATCGATGATCCCGAAATAGCGGAACAGCGGTGCGTAGACCGCATCGACCAGACCAAAGTCCGGCCCGGCGAAATACGGGCCGTCGCCCAGTTCCGCGTCGATCTTGCTCAGCCGATCACGGAAGGCGGCCCGCCTGGCGTCGGCGGTCGCCATGTCCTTGGCGTGAAGGAACTGCCAGCCCTCCGCAAAGGTCTGGGTGGCGAATTCGATCCAGGCGCGATGCCGTGCACGCAACAATGCATTGTCGGGGTACATCGCCGCGCCACCGTGCGTCTCGTTCAGATATTCGCAGATGACCACGCTTTCGAAGAGGATCGCATCCGCACCGTCCGGCTGGCGCACCTTCAGCACCGGCACCTTGCCGGTCGGCGACAGGGCCAGAAACCAGTCGGGCTTTGCCGACAGATCGACGTTGATCCGGTCGAATGCCACCCCCTTTTCGAGGAGGACGATCGCGGCGCGCTGGACGAATGGGCACAGCGGATGGCTGATGAGAGTGAGGCCTTGCTCGGTCATGACGGTTTCTCCGATGGAGCCGGATGCAGCATCAGAGCGACTGACCACCAGAGACATCGAAGGTCGTACCGTTGGCCCAACCCATGTCGTCGGACAGGATGGCTGCGACTGCGCCGCCGATGTCGTCGGGCTGACCGACGCGGCCTAGCGCGATCTTGCTCGCGACGAAGGCATGAGCCTGTTCGTCATCGCGGACCCTACCACCGCCGAAATCGGTGGCGATGGCGCCGGGCGCGATGGCGTTGACGCGGATCTGCCGCGCGCCGAGCTCCAGCGCCATGAACCGGGTCAGCGTCTCGAGCCCCGCCTTGGCTGCGGCATAGAGGCCGAAGCTGGCCATCGACGTGCGCGTGAAGCCCGTCGAAACGTTGAGGATGCGTCCGCCATCGGCGAGAATCGGTAGCAATGCCTGCGTCAGGAACACCGGTCCGCGCAGGTGCATGTCGACCATCGCATCGAACTGTTCCTCGCTCGCGTCAGCGACCTGCACGTGGACGACGGCACCGGCGTTGTTGACCAGATAGTCGAACCGGTCGCTGCCGAAGCGGCTCCGGAGCGTCTCGGCGAAGGATGCGGCGAAGGCCGGAAAGCTCGCCACCTTGGTGACGTCGAGCGCGAGCATCGCCGCCGTGCCGCCCAGCGCCTCGATCTCGCTTACCAGCGCATCGGCTTCCGCCGCGCCCTGGCGATAGGTGCCGACGATGCCGACGCCGCGACGGGCGAGGCGCAGCGCCATGCTGCGACCGAGGCCGCGGCTGGCGCCGGTAATGAGTGCGATCTTCTGAGGCATGGCTACGTTCCTTGTGATTTTGATTTTCTGGACGGCACGCCGCTGAGGCGTCGCATTCGCTGGGAGTGAGATAGGCGATTTGCTGTGCCCGACGCCCCGCCTGATGCTCTCAATTTCTTGCCTGATTGTCTCAGGATCTTTGCGGAGGTGAGGATTGATGTCATATTCATTGGCATGACCGACAGCCTGAAGCCCCTTTGCGATCTCGCGCTCCGCCACGGGCGGACCGGAATGACCGTGACGCCGATCCCGCGCATGGAAATCGGCGTGGGACAGGCGACCTCGGGCACGTCGCCATGTCTCTACCGTTCGATGATCTGCTTCATTCTGCAGGGATCGAAAGAGGTGGCCATCCACGACGAGCTGCTGCGCTACGACGCGTCTCAATATCTGGTCAGCGCACTCGATCTACCCTTGAGCGGGCAGATTCACGACGCCGACGACGGCAGTCCATATGTGTCGGTTTCGCTGGTCCTCGATCCGGCGCTTCTCGCCGAGGTCGCATCGACGATGCCGGCGGTGCGCGATGCGGACACACCAGGCAGCGGCATCGCGATCAACCCGATGACGCCTCTGCTGCGCGACACGCTGCTGCGGCTGCTGGCGTTGCTCGACACGCCTGCGGACATCCCGGCGCTCGCGCCGATGGCCGAGCGCGAATTGCTCTATCGTCTCTTGCAGGGCCCGCAGGGGCGACTGTTGCGTCACATCGCCCGCCCAGAAGGCGCGATCGGCGGTATCCGCCGCGCGGTCGAATGGATTCGCGACCACGGCAATAGGCGGCTGCGGATCGAGGCGCTGTGCGAAGCCGCTGGCATGAGCCGCGCGAGCCTGCATCGCCACTTCGTTGCGCTGACTGGATTGAGCCCGATCCAATATCAGAAGCAGCTACGCCTTCAGGAAGCGCGCCAGTTGCTGCTCGCCGGCGACCGAAGTGCATCCGACGTCGCCTATGCGGTCGGCTATGAAAGCGCCTCTCAGTTCAGCCGCGAATATCTGCGGCAGTTCGGGGCTCCGCCCGTCCGCGACGTGCGCAAACTCAGGCAGTCGATCGACAATCAAATGATCAATTAGTCGTCCGTCAGCTTCGAAGCTTTTGACTCCAAGGCTGTTCAAGGGAACCGGGGCGCATCGCCCCATGCGAGCCGTTGCGCTGGACTTCCCAGATCACCATCCTCTTCGCCGAGCAGGATCGCCTGTTGCGACCTGCGGCGGAGGTTACCCAGTCGAGCGTTGCCCGTGCCTTGGTCGAGGCACAGGCAGGCATCGCCTTGCTGGACAGGCTGAGTATTCTCTACAGCCCGACAAGCCACGCTCTCAAATTTGTTCCCTTGCGCCCTGAAGAGCGCATTGTCGGACGGCTCGTCCTGGCTGCGGGCGCTCAGCCGACCGCCGCCTCACGGGAGTTCTGTATCGAACTGCGCCATCTTGTCGAGGAGATCGCCGAAACGGTGTCAGGATTCGCTCTGGTTTCCGCTTGAACCGCTATGCGATCTGCAGGGCGATCCTCGGAAGGGGGGCATCCCGCGTTTCGCATGCAAATTTATGCCAAATCAGAGCTGAAAACATGCTCATTGAGATCCCGCGTACTGTCGCTCGATTCCGCAGCGACTTCCCGGCTGACTTGAGCTGAACCTAACTCACCTTGGCAGGGCGCAGATGAGACGCTGCGCCTCTGCCTATGGAGCGCCGCGAGGGGGCTAAGCTTCGGGCATAGAACAGCGGCGCCTGGGCACTCGGATAATCGAAACCCGTGTTTGAGTATCTTCGCCCGTAAATCAGGGCCTCCGCCGATCCAAGACCAATTCTGGATCGGCGGTGCAGTGACCGAAGAGCCGTTTTCCTGAATGGAGTCCCGTTGGTCAAGGCGACGGACGATTGCTCCTTGCGGTTCACGGAAGAGCAACTCATCAGCATGCTGAATGAGCAGGATGCCGGAGCGGCGAAGGCGGATGTCCGCCACAAGCGCGGCGTGTCCTCGGCCCGACAACTGAATTGACTTTATCGGTCCCCGCGACAAGTCGCGCCCGGCGACCGCGCCGCGCTGCGTTGACGCGCGCCTGAAATCCGAGCGTGATGATCAGGTGGCATTGGCCACGTCGAGGCAGAGTCACGGGGCCCTGTAGGTGCACATTTTTTGGCACTGGGAAGCCGCCACTGGGCGGATAGCGTGGAAGTCGGGGCAGGACGGCTTCGACGAAGCAGCATTCCCGAACTTTAGAGGAGCTCTTGCAGGCGATCCCCTGGTCACGGTTGGGGCAGAGCCGGTTCCGTTAAGCGAAGCCTTGGCCTCGCTTAAAGAGGGTCGCGGCCTCAGCGCGACGATCGTGACGTGGCCTGAGCGCCCAGAACTTGAGGACGTTCGTCTTTCCGGCTTCAGGAGTGACGCCGTAGCGAGCGGCGTCGTGGAGTGGAGGGATCTTTCCTTCTCAGCGAGCCCCAACGAGCTGACAGCAGCGCTGATCGAGGGCATCGAGGCGCTGCCCGAGGCATTCGTCCTGTATGACGACCAGGATCGGATGATCATCTGCAACGAGCAGTACCGGCGCCTGTACCCATTGGTCGCCGACATGATGAAGCCCGGCATGCGCTTCAGCGACGTCGTGCATGAGAGCGTCGCGCGCGGCGTCTTCCAGATCGACGAGGATAGCAAGACTTGGGCGGAACGGCGCATCTCCTTCCACCAGGCCGGCATCGGCTTCTTCGAGCAACACCTTTCGGACGGACGCTGGATTCAGGTCAGCGAGCGGCGGACCGCCTTCGGCGGCACGACCAGCATCCGAGCAGACATCACCGTGCTGAAGGAGCGTGAGCGGGATCTGCGAGCGGCGCGCGCCAAGGCAGAGACGGAGGCCACGGCACGAACGGCCTTCATCGCCAAAGTCGGGCACGAGCTGCGTAACCCGCTCAACGTTATCCTCGGGATCGCCCAGATTCTCGCGGGCGAAGCCCTGCCGAAGCGGCAGCGGGCGTTGATCGACAGCCTCGTCGGCGCCTCGCGGGCGATGCGCGACGTGCTCAACGACGTGTTGGACATCGCCAAGGTGCAGTCAGGGCAAGTCGATATCCGCCTCGAGAGCATCGAGACCAAGCCGTTCGTGCAGGAGATGGTCAACATCGCCCGGACCATGACGGCGCAGAAGGGTCTCGCCATGCGCTCTCGCATCGAAACAACGCTCCCGGATCGGATAGTGACAGACCCGCGGCGTCTGCGGCAGATCCTGTTCAATCTGCTCGGCAACGCCGTCAAATACACACCCTCCGGCTCGATCACGCTGGCATGCTCGCTGCGTTCGCCTTCGGGTGGCCAGGACGTCCTCGATATCTCCGTGACGGATTCCGGACCGGGCATCTCACCACGGCTGACGGACCGGGTGCTCCAGCCCTATGCCCGACAGCGGGAGCATGTCACGGCCGGCGTAGAGGGCCTGGGCCTCGGGCTCTCGATCAGCGAGGAGCTGGCCGCCGCGATTGGCGCTCGTCTCGGCATCGAACCGGGGCCACGCGGCGGAACGCGCGCCTGGATCACCATTCCGATCGGGGCGGCCGGCGAGCCGGGCCATCCGCGTGTGATGCCGGCGGCGCGTCAGGGGCTCCGGCCAGGGCCGCCGCTCAACATCCTCGTCATCGATGACGAGCAGACCAATCTCATCGTGGCGGACGCCCTGCTGCAGCGGCTCGGACACAGCGTCACGACCGCGCGTGACGGGCAGGAAGGCATGAGGGCGCTGCGCGCGGGCTGCTACGACGCCGTGCTCCTCGACATCTCGATGCCGGAGATATCGGGCATCGAGATCGCGCGCCGGATCGCAGCGGAAAAGCTGGGCGGCCCCGGTTTCGCGATCATCGCCATGACCGGTAACGTCATGCCCGAAGACATCAAGGCCTATCTCGCGGCAGGCTTCACCGGCTTCATCGAGAAGCCGGTCGAGCTCGACGATCTCGGCGAGCTTCTCGTCTCGGTGCGCCGGGATCTCGCGGGGCATGGTGTGCTCGGCCCCGGCGAACGTGTCCGCTTTCCGCGCGCCGAAAGCGCCCGTGCCTTCGACAGGACGCCGCTCGACCGCATGGTGGCCGACATTGGCCACGACAGCGTCGCTTCGATCGTCGCGACCGGCATCGTGACCTTCGGCCAGACCATCGAGATGCTCGCATCGGAAGACGGCGAGGCGCTGGAACGGCTGCTGCACAAGGTTCACGCGGTCGCCGGCCTGCTCGGGCTGGACGAACTGGCACGCAGCGCACAGCGCGACGAGCGCAACGCCTCGTCGCTTTCGCCGGAGCAGCGCGACGATCTGAAAGATGCGCTCGCAAAGGCGATCGTACAGATCAAGCTCTACGCACTGGACCTCGAGGTCACCGCCCCGCCGGACTGAGCGGCCGGCGCGGCAGGGTCAGTTTGTAGCCGACGCCGTGAACCGTCTTCAGCAGGGCGGCGTCGAGACCGATCGATTTCAGGCGGCGGCGCAGCCGCGACATCCTGACATCAACCGCACGCTCAGATTCGGGCGGTTCGCCTGCCGCGATGGCGTCGATGATCTGGGCGCGGGTGAGCACGCGATCGGGATTGCGGGCCAGAAATCTCAACAGCGCGAACTCGGTCGCGCCGAGATCGAGGCATTCTCCCGAAGGAGCGACGAGCGCATGGCCAGCCAGATCCAGCTCGCCGCCCGCGCAGAGCAGGCGAGGGCCCGACGGGCGCCCGCGCCGTTCGCCGCGGCGCAGGATGTTGTTGAGCCGCAGCACCAGCTCGCGCGGCTCGAACGGCTTCGTGACGAAATCATCCGCACCGAGCTCCAGCGCGGCGAGCCGGTCCTCGCGGCCATTGCGGCCAGTCGAGACGATGATCGGGATCGACGAGCGGGCGCGCAGCATCCGCGTCAGCACGATGCCGTCCTCGTCCGGCAGCGTCAGATCGACGATAGCGGCATCCCAGCTACCGGAATCGAGCTTGCGCAGGCCTTCCTTGGCCGAAGTGGCGCGGTCCGTCGCGTAGCCGGCCGTTCTAAAATAGGCGGCGAGCAGCAAGCCGAACGTGTCGTCGTCCTCGATCAGCAGAATCTTCTTGATCGCCCGCCTCCCTGACTGGCAGCGCCGGCTGGAAATCCGGCCAGCTTCCTCGAACATGAAATCTTTATGAAACATTTTCAACACATTACGGAAACCTCGGCAGCCTAATATGTCTGCCGGGCCGAAGCAGCCCGCGCGACCGGCATGACTGCCGGCCAGCAAGCAGGGGAACAACCGTGACAGACCTGACAGCTTTCTCGCGCCGGCTCGACCGGCGTCGGTTCCTTGCGGCCGGTACGATGCTGGGCGCGGCGGCGATACTGCCGCGCGGCGCGCAGGCCCAGGCTGGCGAGCTCGTCGTCTCGAATTGGGGCGGCGACTGGAACGACCGCATCGTCAAGGGGTTCGAGACGCCGGCCTTCGGCGGCTCGCAGCTACGCATCGTCCACGACCTGGCTCCCGTCCCGGAGCGCAAGACGAAGCTCCTGGCGGAGCGGCGCCTGCCCCGCGGCAGTATCGACGTGACCTGGCTCAGCGACGCCGACGCCTATGAGATGAACGCGCAGGGCGTGCTCGAAACGCTCGACATGTCCCGTCTTCCCAGCGGCAAGAACATCGTCGAGAAGCTGCGCCTGCCCTATCTCGTGCCGGCGATCTATGGCGGTGTCGTCGTGCTCTACAACCCGGCGAAGATTCCTGAGCCGCCGACCAGCTTCGCCGATCTCTGGAATCCGAAATATGCCGGCCGCGTCGGCGTCATGGACCAGTTGCACTTCAACTACATCTACGCAGCTTCGCTGAGCCATGGCGGCACCATGAGCGACGTCTCGAAGGCTTTCCCGGCGCTGCTGGACATGAAGAAGGCGGTGCAGCCGCGGCTCTACCCCTCGCATCAGGCCCTCGCGGCGGCGTTCCAGTCCGAGGAGATCTGGATCTCGGCGAATTATAGCGCGCGTGCCGTACAGTGGGAAAAGGAAGGGCTGCCGATCCGCTGGGCCTATCCGAAGGAAGGCGCGATCTTCATCTCCTTCGGCGCCGGCATCCCGAAGAAGGCGCGCAATGTCGAAGCGGCATACAGTTATCTCGAGGCGATGCTGCAGCCCAAGCCGATGGGCGCCATCTCGCTGGCCACCTCGTACTCGGTGGTCACTAACAACGCCGAGCTTCCGCCCGAGGAACGCAAGCACCTCGAATTCACGCAGGACCAGATCGCGAAGCTCAACTTCGTCGACTACCCCTATGCGGCCAAGAGCGACCCGAAATGGGTCGAATGGTGGAACAAGGAATTCAAGGCTTGACCGCCGCCTCGATGATCGACGAGGGCAGCGCGGCCCATGCGCCGGGCCGCCGCGTTCGACGTACGCCTCGATCCAATGCTGGCTGGCTGCTGGCGCCGAGCCTGGCGCTGGTTCTGGCAGGGTTGATCCTGCCGTTGGTGCTGATGGCGCGCTACAGCTTCGCGCATTTCGACCCGGCCGCGACGGAGGTGTCTGGCTTCGGCGTGGAGAACTATGTTCGCTTCTTCGGCGACCCCTTCTACCTCTGGATCCTGGCGCGCACGCTCACGGTGGCCTTGGCCTGCACGGCAATCTGCCTGCTGCTCGGCGTGCCAGCCGCATATGTCATCAGCCGGGTGTCGAACCGGAGGCTCAAGACCGCGCTGATCCTGGCGGCCGTCATTCCGCTGCTGATGGGCAATGCGGTTCGCGCCGCCGGCTGGATGGTCCTGCTCGCCGATAAGGGGCTGATCAACTCCGCACTGCTGGTCACCGGCGTCATCTCCGAGCCCGTGCGCATCCTCTATACGGGGTCGGCCGTCGTCATCGGCCTGATCGCCGTGCTGCTGCCCTTCATGATCATCTCACTGCAGAGCGTCTTCGAGGGCATCGGCGAGACCTATGAGGAAGCGGCCGCGACCATGGGCGCGCGCCCCTGGACGACCTTCTTCCGCGTGACGCTGCCGCTCGCCATGCCCGGCATCTTCTCCGGTTGCCTGCTCTGCTTCGTGCTGGCGGTGAACGCCTATGCGACGCCGGTGCTGATCGGCGGTCCGTCCTTCCAGATGATGGCCCCGAAAGTCTACGAGCAGGCGATCAAGGTCTACAACTGGCCCTTCGCCGCGACGTTGGCCTTCATCCTCATGGGCGTGACGCTGGCCCTAACCTTGCTGTCCAGCATCACCCTGCAGAAGCGCTACGGGGCGTTATGACCATGCGGATTTCAGACATGTCGGTGACCCGTTCGTTCAGGCCGGCAATGATCGGCGGCTGCATCCTGGCCTTCGTCATGGTGCTCGCCCCCCTGGTCGCGATCATCTGGGTGAGCTTCTTCGAGAACAAGATCATCAGCTTTCCGCCGACCGGCTACACGCTAAACTGGTACGCGATGGCCTGGGAGATGCCGCGCTTCCGCGACGGTTTCGCGACCAGCCTGAAGCTCGGTGTGCTCGCGACGGCGATCAGCCTCGCGGTCGGCATCCCGGCATCGGTGGTGCTGGCGCGCGGACGCTTTCCGGGACGCGAAGCGATCCAGTCCTTGCTACTGGCGCCGCTGATCGTGCCGGGGATCGTGGCGGGCGCGGCCTTCTACATGTTCCTGATCGAGGTCGAGATCGTGACCGGTATCCAGGTTGCGACCACCTTCACGGGGCTCGCGATCGCGCACAGCCTGATCGCCTTGCCATGGACGGTCAGGCTCGTGACCGCCTCGCTGCTCGGCGTCGATCCGCAGTTGCGCGAAGCAGCCCTGACGATGGGTGCGCGCCCGTTCACCGCCTTCCGGCGCGTGACCTGGCCGGTGATCCGGCCGGGCGTCGTCGCGGGCGCACTGTTCTCCTTCGTCGTCTCCTTCGTCGATCTGGAGAAGTCGCTTTTCCTGGTCGGTCCCGGCACGACCACGCTGCCGATCGTCATCGTGAACTATCTGGAATGGAGCGTCGACCCGACCATCGCCGCGGTCGCCACTGTCCAGATCGCTCTGATCGCGACCGGCCTCATCATCACCGATCGCTATTTCAAGCTGGCGCGAGCCTTCTGAGAGGCCTCCGATGTCGCAAATATCCCTACAGAACGTCACCAAGCGCTACGGTAATCTGACGACGGTCGATCGTGTGTCGCTCGATATCGGCCAAGGCGAGTTCGTCGCCTTCCTCGGTCCGTCGGGCTGCGGCAAGACCACCACGTTGCGCATGATCGCCGGGCTGACGTTGGCGAGCGAAGGCAGCATCCGCTTCGGCACGCGCGACGTGACCGATCTGCCGCCCTATCTGCGCAATGCCGGCCTCGTCTTCCAGGGCTATGCGCTCTTCCCGCATATGACGGTTGCGCAGAACGTCGCGTTCGGGCTGGAAATGCGCGGGATCGACCGCACGCAGGCCCAGCGCCGGGTGCAGGAGGCGCTGGCACTCGTCAAGCTCGATCACTTCGCCCACCGCCTGCCGAAGCAGCTTTCCGGCGGCCAGCAGCAGCGCGTCGCACTCGCCCGCGCCATCGTCTACGAACCGGAGGTCCTGCTCCTCGACGAGCCGCTTTCGGCGCTCGACGCCAAGCTGCGGCATGAGGTGCGGACCGATCTCCGCCGCCTCCAATCCCGGTTGGGCCTGACAACGATCTTCGTCACGCATGATCAGGACGAGGCAATCGCGGTCGCGGACCGCGTCGTCGTGATGTCCGCCGGCAAGGTCGAACAGGTCGGCACGCCGCGCGAGATTTATCAGCGTCCCGCCAACCGCTTCGTTGCGGAATTCATCGGTCTCACCAACATCTTCGCAGGCAGCATCGAGGCGGGAGGCAGCTTCCTGACCGAGGGAGGCGAACGCTTCGCGGTGTCTTCCGAACGGGGCGCGGCCGGGGTCACCGCTTTTGCCGTGCGGCCGGAGCAGATTTCGCTGCATAACGGCCTCGGCGCGAGCGCCGCCCCCGGCCTTGGCGCCCTGCCGGCGACCGTCGAGGACGTCATCTATCGCGGCTCCCTGACGGAGGTCGTCGTGCGGACGAGCTCCGGAATGCCGATCGTCGTGCATCGCCAGAACGCGGAGCTTCCGAGCGAGAACGAGCTGCGGCCGGGTCAACAGGTCGTCGCATCCTGGCCGGCCGGAGCGGCGATGCTGTTCTGACCGGCGCCCCCAACGCTCGGCCAAAGGCAACCGATCTCGAAAATACACGATGAGCCGCCGGCAGAGCGGCTGGACTGCGCATGCGCGGTCGATGGAGGAGCGCATCATGGTCGAGAGGCATCCGGGATACTGCACGCTGTGCCGCTCGCGCTGCGGCTCGATCACGCTCGTGAAGGGCGATCGGATGGTGGGCGTCGAACCGCGCCCGGATCATCCGACCGGCGGCGCACTTTGTGCGAAGGGGCGCGCCGCGCCGGAGATGGTCCATAGTCCGAAGCGCCTGCACCGCCCCCTGCGCCGGCTGAGCGCGAAGGGCGAGACCCCGGTCCGCTGGGCAGAGATCGGCTGGGACGAGGCCCTCGACGAGATCGCGCGGCAACTGCTGACGATCCGTACGGAAAGCGGCGCGGAATCCGTCGCCTTCGCCATGACCACGCCGAGCGGCACGCCGGTGGTCGACAGCTACGAATGGGTCGAGCGGTTCGTGCGCTGCTTCGGCAGCCCCAACCTGATCTATGCCATCGAGGTCTGTGGCTGGCACAAGGATTATGCCCATGCGCTGACCTTCGGCCGGGGCCTCGGCGTGCCGGACTACGACAAGGCCGAGCTCATTCTGCTCTGGGGTCACAATCCGGCGCGGACTTGGCTTGCCCAGGCGAGCCGCATCGCCGAGGCGCGGCGGCGCGGCGCCAAGGTCGTCGTCATCGATCCAAAGCCGGACGGATCGGGACAGCAGGCCGATCTCTGGCTGCGGATGCGCCCGGGCGCGGATGCCGCGCTCGCGATGGGCGCAATCCGGCATCTGATCGAGACGCGCCGCTATGACGACACCTTCGTGCGCAACTGGACCAACGCACCTCTCCTGGTCAACGAGCGGACCGGCGCCTTCATCAAGGCCCACGAAGTCATCGAGGGCGCCGACAGTGACACTTTTCTCCTCCTACGCGCCGATGGCCGCGTAGAGCCCTACGATACCTGCGCCAACTTGTCCGATGCGACATCGGTGACGCTGGAAGCGCGCATTACGCTGATCGCGCGGGATGGCCGGCAGGTGAACGCCGCCACGGCCTTCACGCTCCTCGCCGAGCGGGCGCAGCCCTATTCGCCTGAGCGCGTCGCCGAGCTCACCTGGCTCGGGCAATTGGACATCATGGCCTTCTACAGCTTTCTGGAAGGCGCGCCTCGCCTCGCCTATTACACTTGGACCGGCGTCGGGCAGCACAGCAACGCCACCATGACCGAACGCGCGATCGCGACGCTCGCCGCCCTGGTTGGCTCCTGCGATCGCGAAGGCGGCAATATCTGGACGGTGCCGCCGCCGGCAAACGCCATCAACGACCTCTCGCTGCTGCCGCCCGGCCAGATCGGGAAGGCGCTGGGGCTGACCGATCTGCCGCTCGGGCCTCCGGCCCATGGCTGGATCACCGCCCGCGACTTCACCTCGGCGGTGATCGAGAAGCGCCCCTATCCGGTCCGGGCTCTGGTGAGCTTCGGGACCAACTTCGCCGTCTCGCAGATCGACACCGGCCGCAACCTCGCGGCACTGCGTGCGCTTGAATTCCATGTCCATGCGGACATGTTCATGAACCCCACGGCCGAATGCGCCGATCTTGTCCTGCCCGTCAGCATGCCTTGGGAGCGCGACGCCCTGCGCATCGGCTTCGAGATCACGCAGGCTGCGGCAGAGACCATCCAGTTCCGCAAGAGCATGCTGCCGCGCTTCGCCGAGAGCCGCGCCGACTACGAGATCGTCATGTCCCTAGCGATGCGCATGGGTTTCGGCGACCTCTTCTTCGGCGAGAACATCGTCGCCGGCTGGAACCATCAGCTCGCGCCACTCGGCATCACCGTCGATGATTTACGAGACCGGCCGGACGGCGTGCGGGTTCCTCAGCCTTTCGCGCATCAAAAATTCGCCGACGCGGATGAGAGCGGGCGCGTGCAGGGTTTCGACACGCCAACCCGGCGCGTCGAACTCTACTCGCAGCGCCTGCTTGACCACGGCTACGACGCCTTGCCGGATTTCGTCGAGCCGGGGGACGGCCCGGCCTCCGGCGATGGCTTGCCGCTCGTGCTGACGACCGCCAAGAATGGCTTCTTCGTCCATAGCTCCCACCGCGCCATCGCCTCGCTGCGCCGCAAGTCGCCCGACCCTTCGGTCGACATCAGTCCGGAGCTCGCGGCGGCACGAGGCGTCAGCGCTGGAGACTGGGTCCGCGTGCATACGCGACATGGAACCGCCCGGCTGCGCGCTCGCCTGAATGCGAGACTCGACGCGCGCACGGTCGTCGCCGAGTTCGGCTGGTGGGAGGATTGCGAGCCGCTGGGTCGCGACGGCGGAATTGTCGAAGGCAAGGACACCGTCAACGTCAACGCCATCCTTAGCGACCTGCAGCGAGACCCGATCAGCGGCTCCGTACCGCTGCGCGCGGTCACCTGCGACATCGAGGCCATGTCGGCTGCGAACCGGGGCCGCTGGTTTGGCACGCGCCGGTTCCGCGTCGCAGACGCCCGGCCGGAAGGTCCGTCCACCGTCGCCTTGTCGCTCACCCCCTGCGACGACGACGGCCTGCCCGATTTCCTACCCGGCCAGCATGTGGTTCTGCGGCTCCCGGACCAGTCTCCGGCAAGAGCCTACTCGCTGACGGGCAATGCCCGCTCCCCTCAGGAACTGTCCGTCGCCGTGCGGTGGAACAGCGCTCGCCCGGAGCAATCGCTTTCGGTGTCGCGCCAGGTCCAGTCGCTTCGTCCGGGTGACGAGGTGCTGCTCGAGGCGCCGGCCGGCGCCTTCACCATCCCCGTCCGCAGCGCGCGCCCGCTGATCCTGCTGGCCAACGGCATCGGCATCACGCCCTTCGTCGGATATCTCGAAACGATCGCGCAACTCCGCCCGCAGCCGGACCACGCAATCCATCTGCTGCATGGCTGCCGTAGCGGTGCGGACCATCCTCTTGCCGAGCGCCTCGACGAACTGGCTCGCGCAATCCCGACGCTGAAGCGCGTCACCGCCTATTCCAGACCGCGTGGGCAGGATCGAAAGACCGGGCGCTTCCAGCAGGAAGGTCGGCTGGATCTCCGAGCGATCGCGAAGGTACTGGCGCAGAGACCGCTCGCCTATCTCTGCGGCTCGCCGGACTTCAACGACACGATGATCGCCGAACTCGTCAGGCGTGGGATGCCACGCTTCGACATCTTTGCCGAAGCCTTTTCCGCGCCGAGCGAGGTTCCAACCTCCCTCATGCCGCGACGCATAACGGTCGTCGGCACGGGGCAGGCTTTCGAATGGTCTCCTGCGGCTGGCCCCGTTCTCGATGCGGCGCTGGCTGCCGGGCTGCCTTTCCCAAGCGGCTGCCGCGTCGGGCAATGCGAGAGCTGCGTGGTGAAGGTGCTGGAGGGCAGCTTCACGCATCTTGTTGATTTCGACGGCGATTCCCACCAATGCCTCACCTGCCAGGCGGTGCCGCTGTCAGACCTCGTCATCTCGCTATGAGCTTCAGCAGCGCACACCGGACTTTGTGACGCTGCTGCCGAGTTTTCCGCGCGACCTCGCACCGATGTTTCCGATCCTTGCGGGATTCACCGCAATGTCCCAATCGTCGGTACCGATCGCGGAGGTCGCCATCAGGTTGGCAGCCCGTTCTGCTTCCGCAGGCTCTTGTCGAACGCGGATCCGGGACGAAGCAGCGCCGAAAACTTACCTGGCGCGCCATCTTTCCAGCCGCATAGCGCCGCTTCGGCGCAACGGCCGTTGCAGCCTCGAGGATAGTTTTGGCGCGTGGCGGCCGTCGTCATCGCCCCGTCAACTTGCCGGATTGCGCGCGGTGACGATCCACGCCGGGCCGAACACTGCCATCATGGCATCGAGCCGGGTCCGATAAGGGACCCAGCGCTCTTCGTTTTGGCCACACCAGTCGGCGATCTGATCGGCATTTTGCTGTGCCATGCCATATCCTTGTTCTGATTTTGCGCTGCGCGCTTCGGCAGATGACAATGTCATTGGTACCGTTCTGGCTGCTCAGGTTCGATCGAGGACGACGACCACACGCTCTCCGCGGCCTCGTCTAGGCTATCCGCCCGTGTGGTCGTTGCCGCCGTGCGCGGCGATGAACATGGCGACGGCTGACCGGCAGTAGGATTCGATCTCGTTTTCGTCCTCTGCTCTCGCCTCATCGAAGCGTGCGATCATCAGGAGATCGGCCCCTTTGAAAAGCGCGGCAAACAAGCGGGCCGACCGGAGTGGATCGGGCACGTTCAGAAGCGCCTTCGCGTGCAATTGACGCAACAGGGTCTCGATTTGGGCGATGATATGGGCGGGACCGGCTTCGTAATGGAGCTTGCTCAACGACGTTTGACTCGTGACGTCGGCCATGACCATGGCTTCGACATTGCGGACTTCCGGGCTCAACAGCGTGCGAAGCAGCGATGATCCCACCGCCATGAGCTGGTCTTCGGCCGAACCGTCGACGCCTTCAAAAAGGGCCTGCGGTATTAACTGATGGCAGCGGGCCGCAAACGCCGCGCCAAACAACGCCTCCTTGTTCTCGAAGTGCCTGTAGATGCTGAGCTTGGATATCTTCGCTCGCTGGGCGACCTTGTCCAAAGTCGTCGCTTGAAAACCCAGTTCCGCAAAAAGTTCGCCCGCGGTGTCGACGATCGTTTGGCCAAGCGCCTCGTTGGCGGGCCGGCCGCGCCGGCCTCGACTATTTTCGGTCACGACAATTCCAGTCCTTGACAGTATCGTAATTCCTGAAATACGATACCATTAAGTTTCGGAAATATGCAAGCGCGTTCGCCTGCCGATCGCCGGCCCGAACACGAGAGATCCATGCAACGACGAACCCTGCTGAAGCTGGCCGCGCTTTCCACCATCGGCATCAGCCGCGCCCAGGCCACCGCCCAACCTAGCCCAACCCTCTCTATCCGCAACACGGAGCCCATCACCATGGATGACGTCATCATCATTGGCGGCAGCTTTGCCGGCCTCGCCGCCGCCCTTCAGCTCGGCCGTGCCCGCCGTAAGGTCACCGTTCTCGATACCGGCCTGCCGCGCAATCGCTTCGCGGGCCGCTCGCATGGCATGCTCGGCCACGATCACAAGCCACCGCTGGACATCCTGGCCGAGGCGCGGCAGCAACTGGCGCGTTATCCCGCGATCAAACTGGTCAATGCCCGGGCCGACAGCATCTCCGGCGCCATCGACGATTTCTCCGTCCTCACCGGCGACGGCGAAAGCCTTGGCGCGCGCCGCCTGATCCTGAGCTATGGCGTTGTCGACCAGATGCCTGCTGTTCCGGGCTTTGCCGAAAGCTGGGGCACATCCATCATCCCTTGCCCCTATTGCGATGGCTTTGAAGTCGCCGACCAGCATTGGGGCCTCGTCTGGTCCGGCCCGCAGTCGATGAACCAGGTCAGGCTGTTCCACGACTGGACCGACAGGTTGACCGTCTTCGCCGATGGTCACGACATTCCGCCCGATATCCGGGTTAATCTGGGGCGTCGCAACACACCTGTCGTCGACGGCCGGATCACCGAGGTCGCCCATCACGGGGAGCATGGCGCCACCGTCAAGCTCGATACCGGCCCCGATGTCGCGGTCGACATCCTGTTCGCGCATCCGCGCAACAAGCCGTCCGCAAGCCTGCATGAAGCATTGGGTCTCGCCACAGTCGACACGCCTCTTGGCATCGTCCTCAAGGTCGACGAGCGCCGCGAAACCAGCATGCCCGGCATCTACGCTGCGGGCGACCTCACCAACCCCGTCATCCCCTCGGTGACCACGGCATCATGGCAAGGCGCGATGGCGGGGATCTCCGCCCAGCAGTCGATGCTGGTGTGAGAGCACAGATTGGAGGATGAGCATGGCCGTCGAACCGGACAGCGCGGGTGTGCGCTTCCCTCCGCCCTTCCTCTATCTGGGAGCGCTGCTGTTGGGGCTGGCGGCGGAGCGGTTCGTCGCCCTGCGCTCTTTCGGCATCGACTGGCGGTTGCTGGTCGCGACGGGCGCGCTGCTGTTCGTTGCCGGCGCGGCGATGATGCTTGCGGCGGCGGGGCTGTTCCGGCGGCTGGGCACCAACGTTCCGCCTTCGCAACCAACGACCCTCATCGCAACGACCGGTCCTTATCGGTGGACCCGCAATCCCATGTATCTCGGCATGGCGCTTGTCTATGCCGGCCTTGCGATCGGCTTCGACGGGCCGATCGCCTTCGCCTTGCTCCCCTTGGTGCTGATCGGGATCCAGACGCAGGTGATCGCCCGCGAGGAGCGCTATCTCGAAGCGAAGTTCGGCGACGACTACCGCCGCTACAAGGCCGAGGTTCGCCGCTGGTTCTGACCCTCGCTCAGCAAGACCACGCGCGAGCTCTGGCCCTTCTTTGGGGTGGCGATGCTCGTGCTACCATGACGCGATCCCAGAAATCGCTCGCGCGCCGACGCTTGGTCGCGGCATCGATTTCGGCCGGCGCAACAGCGGTTCCGCTCTCCGCGCTTTCGTTGAGGATTCGAATCGTTCGCGAACCGCAGGTTTCCAATTATGGGGTGCGAACTGCCGAATGCTTCGGTTTTTTGGGGTGCACCGCGACCATCTTATGGATGTCAACCTCACCGAAAATCAACGACTTAGCCCGCTACCAGCTTTGACTTATGGGGTGCGCGACATCGCGCCTCCACCATCGCCCGGCTGTTTCAGGAACTGCCTCAGCAAATCTATCGGCAGGGGGAACACCACTGTCGAGGTGCGCTCGCCGGCGATGTCGTGCAGGGCTTCGAAATAGCGCAGTTGCATGGCTTGCGGCTCGGCCGCCAGCATGCGTCCCGCCTCGACCAGCTTTGCCGCCGCCTGCTGCTCGCCATCGGCGTTGATCACCTTGGCCCGCCGCAGCCGCTCCGCCTCGGCCTGTTTGGCGATGGCGCGGACCATGCTCTCGTTGAGGTCGACATGCTTGATCTCGACATTGGAGACCTTGATTCCCCAGGCATCGGTGCGCTGGTCGAGAATCTCCTGGATGTCGCTGTTGAGCCTGTCGCGCTCAGCCAGCATCTCGTCGAGCTCATGCTTGCCGAGCACCGAGCGCAAAGTCGTCTGCGCCAGCTGGTTGGTGGCCGTCATGAAATCCTCGACCTGGATGATCGCGCGCTCGGCATCGACGATGCGGAAATAGAGCACCGCATTGACCTTCACCGAGACGTTGTCGCGCGAGATAACATCCTGCGGCGGCACGTCCTGCACCACGACGCGCAGGTCCACGCGCACCATCTGCTGGACGAACGGGACGAGGATGATGAGGCCCGGCCCCTTGACCCCGGTGAAGCGGCCGAGCGTGAAGACCACGCCGCGCTCATATTCCCTCAGGATGCGGATCGCAGCCGACAGGAACAGCGCTGCCAGCAGCGCTATGATCAGATAGGCCACATAACTGACGATCATCGCTTTGCTCCGTCATTTGCCGCATCGCGCCGCCGCACTGTCAGCACGAGGCCGCTGACGGCGGTCACCTCCGCGCTGCCCCCCGGTGCGATGGGCTCGTCGGCCTTCGCCCGCCAGCGTTCGCCGAGCGCCAGCACATGGCCCTCGCCGCCGTTCCAGTCGAGGACGTCCACGGCAAGGCCGCGCATGGCCTCGCCGCCAATGCGCGGCGGATTGCGACGCGCCGTCCAGAAATAGGTTCCGGCAAGCAGGGCGAGTGCCAGGCTGAGCACAGCGGCGGGGCCGATGACCGCCCAGGACACGCCGAAGCCCGGCCCCTCGGTCTGAAGCAGCATGGTGGAGCCGAGCAGGAAGGCGGCTGCGCCGCCGAGCCCCAGCACGACCGTCGGATTGAAGGTCTCGATGATGAGGAAGGCCACGCCGAGCAGCATCAGGGCAAGCCCGGTATAGTTGATCGGCAGCTGATCGAGCGCGTAGAGGCCGAGCACGAGGCAGATGGCTCCGACGACACCGGGCGCCACCGCGCCGGGGCTGACGAATTCGAAGACGAGGCCATAGAAGCCGACCAGCATGAGGATGACGGCGGTGTTCGGATTGGTGATGACGGCGAGAAGCCGGATGAACCAGCCGGGCTCCAGCGTCTCAACGGCCAGGCCCTTCGTGGCCAGAACCTCCTTCTTGCCGGCCACCTCGACGGTGCGGCCATCGGCCAGTTGCAGGAGTTCGGCCGTGTCGCGGGCGACGAAGTCGATGACACGCTGATCGAGCGCTGCGCTGGCCGAGAGACTCGCCCCCTCGCGCACGGCCTTTTCGCCCCAGTCGCCATTGCGCCCGCGCAATTCGGCAAGCGAGCGGATCAGCGCGACCGCGTCATTGGTGACCTTGGTCGTCATGGCATCGACGGGCGCCCGCGCGCCGGTGTCCTTCCCGATGCCGCCCGGGCCGTTATCCTTCTCGCCGCCGGGGAGCGAGGGCAGCCCACCGATCTGCACCGGGGTGGCGGCCCCGAGATTGGTGCCGGGTGCCATCGCCGCGACATGGGTGGCGTAGAGGATGTAGGTGCCGGCGCTCGCCGCATGGCCCCCCGCCGGAGCGACATAGCCGATGACGGGAACAGGAGAGGCCAGGATGTCGGCGATCATCTCGCGCATCGAGGTGACCAGCCCGCCCGGCGTGTTCAACTGCAGGATGAGGACCGCGGCCTTCCGCTCGGCAGCGACGTTCAGCGCCTGCTTGAGCTGGCGGGAGCTTGCCGGACCGATGGCGCCGTCGATCGCGACACTCAAAGCGACCCTGCCCGCCACCGTTTGCGCGGGAGAGAAGGAGGAGAGGATCGCCGCGGCCGCGACGGCCGCCGCGAAAAGGGCCACCCGCGCGAGTCTCACGCTCAGAACTCCGTGGAATCCATATGGGGTGGATTCCTGCGAAATCCATGAGGCCGGCAACGGCGGCGGAACGGCCGATGCCTCGCTGGCGTCCGTCTGCGCGGGCTCAGTTGACGAGCTTCTCCGTCCGCTTGTCGAAGACCCGCAGGCTGTTCGCCTCGGCCCCGAAGGCGACCGCATCGCCGGGCTTGAACGAGACCGTCGAGGGCGCGCGGGCAACCAGCTGGCCGGCCGGCAAGTCGAGCAGGACGAAGGTTTCGGAGCCATGCGGCTCGGCCACCCGGACCCTGCCCTCGATTCGGATCGGGAAATCGCCACGCCCGCCGGCGAGCAGATGCAGTTCCTGCGGCCTCACGCCGAGAACGATGGGCTGGCCGGCCTCGACACCCCGCGGCAAGCCGCCGAGGCCGGAAAGATCGACGGCAGCGGCATTGGCCTCCAGCTCCACGTGGCCGTCGGCGACAATCCCGTCGATCATGTTCATCTCCGGCGTGCCGATGAAGCGCGCGGTGAAGATGTCCGCCGGCCGGTTGTAGAGATCCATCGGCGCGCCGACCTGCAGGATGCGGCCGTCGCGCATCACGAC
Organism: Allobosea sp. UNC402CLCol; assembly: GCF_000745475.1. Classification (GTDB taxonomy): domain Bacteria; phylum Pseudomonadota; class Alphaproteobacteria; order Rhizobiales; family Beijerinckiaceae; genus Allobosea; species Allobosea spartocytisi. The sequence continues at coordinate 792,827 of NZ_JQJJ01000010.1, read as the reverse complement.
GATCCGGTCGGCAAGCGACATCGCCTCGACCTGATCATGCGTGACGAAGACGATGGTGCTGCCGAGCCGCTGGTGGAGCTGCTTGATCTCCAGCCGCATCTGGCCGCGCAGCTGGGCGTCGAGATTGGAGAGCGGCTCGTCGAAGAGGAAGGCGACGGGATCGCGCACCATCGCCCGGCCGATCGCCACGCGCTGCCGCTGCCCGCCGGAAAGCGCGGCGGGGCGCCGTTCGAGATAGGGTTCCAGGCTCAGGGTCTTCGCCGTCTCGCGGATCCGGGCCTGCTTCTCGGCCTTGGAGAGCTTGGAGGTGTAGAGCCCGAAGCCTATATTCTGCGCCACGGTCAGATGCGGGTAGATCGCGTAGTTCTGGAAGACCATCGCGATGTTGCGGTGCTTGGGTTCGCGGTCATTGACCACCTGGCCGCCGATGCGCAGCGTCCCGCCCGAAATCGCCTCCAGCCCGGCGATCATGCGCAAAGTCGTCGATTTGCCGCAGCCCGAGGGGCCGACGAGCACGACGAACTCGCCGTCATCGATCGTCAGGTCGATGCCGTGGACCGTGGTGATGCTGCCATAGCGCTTGACGATCTGCTCCAGCTCGATGCGTGCCATCATCCACCCTTTGCGATCTCGTGAACGCGGCGTTCGAGCTCGGCGGCCGCGGCGCTTTGCCGTTGGGCGATGTCCGTCGCGTGCCGATCGAATCCATCGAGCGCCTCGCGATAGCCGGCAAAGGCGGCATCGAGCGCTGCCGGCGCCGGGCCGCCGAAACGGTCGCGAACCGCGACGAAATGCTCCGGCGAGACCATCCGGGCGAATTCGGCCGCATCCGCCGCCGGCTTGCGCCCGACATGGTGCTCGAAAGCCGTGGTGAAGGCCGGATAGCCGTCGGTCGGCAAATCGCCGGCCATGGCCACGACGGCCCGGGCGACATCGGCGGCGATCTCGTGGCCGAGCCGGAAGGACAGCCCCTCGCTGCGCACCAGCCAGTCGGCAAGCTCGGTGATCGTGGCGCAGGAGCGGCTGAGATTGACCGCGACCCGGTCCGGGTCGATCTGCCCGGCGCGGATCGTCGCGGTCAGCAGGTCGAGGACGCGAAGCCCGACATCGATCGCCTGATAGCCCATCTCATGGGTCTCGGACTCGCTGTCGGTCATGTCGGTGAAGGGGGTGTTGTGCATCACGTCGACCACGGCACGGGCACGCCCAACCGCCTGGCCCGAGAGATGGCGCAGATGCTCGAACGGCACCGGATTGCGCTTCTGCGGCATGATCGAGGAGATCTGCACGAAGGCGTTCGGCAGATAGAGCTGCCCGACCTCGAAGCTCGACCAGAACTGGAAATCCTGGACCGGCCGGCCGAGATGCAGGAACAGCAGCGAGACCGCGCTGTAGATCGAGGTCAGGTAGTCGGTCGCGGCGATGCAGGAATAGGAGTTCTGCAGTGGCGCGGCGAAACCGAGAAGGTCGGCGACGCGCTGCCGGTCGATCGGGAAGCCCGAAGTGGTGATCGCGGCCGCGCCGAGTGGGCAGAGATCGACGATGCCGCGCGCGGCCTCGATCCGCTCGATGTCGCGGATCAGGATCTCGATGATCGCTGCGAGATAATGCCCATAGGTCGTCGGCTGGGCCGGCTGGCCATGGGTATAGGCGACGATCAGCACGTCGCGGTCGCGCGTGGCGGTCTCGATCAGCGCCGCCAGCAGTTGTCGGCAGGCCGCGAGCAGCCGGTCGATGCGCGGCAGCAGGTCGAGCTTGAGGAAGGTGTGGTCGATGTCGTTGCGCGAGCGCGCCGTGTGCAGCCGCCCGCCGATATCGGTCCCCGCGCGCGTCTTGAGCTCGCGCTCCATGTAGAAGAAGTAATCCTCGACATCCCCGCCATAGGCGAGCGCGGCAGGGTCGATCTCGCGCTCCATCGCCAGCAGCGCGCGGGCGATCGCCGCGCCCTGGCCGGCATCGAGGATGCCGGTTTCGACCAGCATGACGAGATGGGCGCGGTCGATCCGGCGCAGCGCCCCGGCATGGTGGTGGCGCGCGCCGTCGAAGAGCGGCCTCAGCACGGTCTCGCGATAGACCGGATCGGGAAAGCGCGATCGGTCGTTGGTCTGTAAGGAACCCATAGCCTAGCCTTTGACCCCGGCGAGCATGACGCCGCGTACGATGTAGCGTTGGAAGAACAGGAAGATCGCCAGCGTCGGGATGGTGGCGAGCGCCGCCCCCGTCATGATCAGTTCCCACTGGATCGACTGCTCGACGGCGAAGCTGGAGAGCCCCACCGGCAGCGTGTAGAGCGACGGGTCGGTGGTGACGATCAGCGGCCAGAAGAAAGCCGTCCAGTTGCCGAGGAAGGTGAAGATCGCCAGTGCCGAGAGCGCGGGCGTGACCAGCGGCAGCGCCACCTTCCACCAGATCGCGAACTCGTTGAGGCCGTCGACGCGGGCCGCCTCAAGGAAGTCGTTCGGCACCGTCTCGAAGAATTGCCGCATCAGGAAGACGCCGAAGGCGGTGACCAGCCCCGGAAACATGATGCCCCAATAGGTGTCGATCCAGCCGAGCTTGCTCGCCATCAGATACCAGGGAATGACCAGCATCTCGGTCGGGATCATCAGCGTCGACAGGATCGCCAGGAAGACGAGGCGGCGGCCGGGAAAGTCGAACTTTGCCAGCGTGTAGGCGACGAGGCTGTCGAAGAACAGACAGGACAGCGTGACGATCGTCGCGATCAGCGTCGAGTTCAGGAACCAGCGGACGAAGCGCCCGTCGGACAGGACCTTGACGTAGTTGGCGAGCGTCGGCTGCTCGGGGATCAGGCGCAGATCGTAGACATGGCCGGCCGTCTTGAGCGATGTCGAGAACATGAAGAGCAGCGGCGTCATCATGACGATGCCGCCGAGGAAGAGGATCGTCCAGGCGACGATCCGGCCGGGACGGATGGTGCTGCCATAGGCGTAGGAGGGCTTTGCGCTCTCGCTCATCTCAGCGGCTCCTCAGGATCCAGAGCTGCGCCATCGAGATCGAGAACAGGATCACGAACAGCACGACGGTCTGGGCCGCGGCATAGCCCATCTGGTAGGAGGAAAAGGCCGTCTGGTAGATCATCAGCACCAGCGGCTTGGTCGAGTTGAGCGGCCCGCCGGGGTCGTTGCTGGTCATGTTGTAGACCTGGTCGAAGATCCGCAGGAAGCCGATCGACGAGAACACGACGAGGAAGACGGTGGTCGGCTTCAGCAGCGGGATGGTGATGCGCGTCAGGATCGCCCCCTCCCCCAACCCGTCGATGCGCGCCGCCTCGTAATAGCTCGTTGGAATGGCGCGCAGGCCCGCCATGAAGATGATGATCTGGAAGCCGAGATGCGCCCAGATCGCGGTCAGCATGATCGCCGGCAGCGCCTGGTCGATCGAGCGCAGGAAGGGCTGCGCCGGGATGCCGACGGAGCCGAGGATGCTGTTGATCACGCCGATCGGCGGCGGCTGGTAGAACCAGCGCCAGACCCAGGCCATCGCCGCCGCCGTCGTGAGATAGGGCAGGAAGTAGAGCGCCCGGATCAGCCCGTGCAGGAAGGTCACCCGGTCGAGATAATAGGCGATGGCGAAGGAGAGCAGGATCGCGATCGGCGTGCCGAAGACGAGATAGGCGAAGGTGTTGCGGAAGACCTGCCAGAACACCGGATCGGCGAAGAGCTTGCGATAATTATCGAGGCCGACGAAGCGCGCCTCGTTCAGCAAATCCCAGTCGGTCGTCGACAGGTAGAAGCCTTCCAGCGTCGGGTAGAAGCGGACGATGGCGAAGAACAGCACCGGCAGGGCGAGGAAGGTCCAGGCCCAGACGATCTGCTTCGTCGAAATCGACAGCCGCCCCCAGACCCCGCTGGCGCCGGCGCTCCGGGGCGATAATGTCACGGACATGCGCGGGCCTCTTATTTGGCCTTGAACTTGTCGAGGATGGCCTGCTCACGCGTGGCCGCCGCATTCAGCGCGTCCTTGATCGGCGTGTCCTTCAGCAGCACGGCGTTGATCATGTCGATCGAGACCTGGCGCTGGGCCGCCTCGTCGACCATCGGCGGCGTCGCCGCATAGTCGAGCCCGCGGATGAAGGGGCCGTAGATCGGGTCCTTGATATTGGCCTCCGTCAGCGCGACGGCGCGCCGGGCCGGCAATTCGCCGACCTTCTCCAGCCAGATGTTCATCGCCTTCTCGGAGGAGATGAAGGCCATGAACTTCTCGGCCGCCGCGAGCTTCTCGCCCGTCGCTGAAGCGCCGATGGCATTGGCGAAATAGCTGCCGAAATTGGCCTTCTTGCCGTCGTGGGTCGGCAGCTCGACCACGCCCCATTTGAAGCTCTGGATCGTCTTGTAGGAGGCGACGCGGAAGGTGCCGTCCACCACCATGCCGGCGAGGCCCGCACGGAAGGCCGCCTGGCCCTCGTCCATGAAGCTCTCCTGGCCGACACGGTGCACCTTCTGCAGGCCGGTGTAGAAGGCGAGCGCCTTTTCTCCGGCCTCGGTGTTGTAGGCGACCTTGCTGCCATCGGCGGAATAGGATTCGCCGCCATATTGGCGCACCAGGATCTCTCGCCACCAGTTATGGTCCTGGCGCGCGATGTCGAGCGCGATGCCGACCTGCTGGAAATTCCCGGCCGCGTCGCGCTTGGCGATAGCCTTGGCGGCCGCGACGAACTCGTCCAGCGTCTGCGGCGGCTTTTCCGGGTCGAGCCCGGCCTTCTGGAACAGATCCTTGTTGTAGAACAAGGCCATGGAGCGAACCGCCGTCGGCAGGCCGTAATATTGCTCGCCACGCTTCATCGCCGAGACGATCGGGAAGAAATCGCGCTCGATCTCGGCATTCTTGAATGTGGTCTGCGGCAAGGGCTGGACCAGCTTGCCGGCGATGAAGGTGTCGAGCCAGCCATAGAAGAGCTGCATCACCTCCGGGCCGCGCCCGGCCGCCTTGGCCGCGATCAGGCGCGTCTGGTAGTCGGCATAGGGGAAGGTGACCTGCTTGACGGTGATGCCGGGGTTCTCGGCCTCGAACTGCTTGATCAGCTCGGTCATCGCCTGGACGCGGGTGTCGAAGACGTATTGCCAGTACTGGATCTCGACGGCCTGCGCGCGGCCGGAGCCGGCGGCGAAGACGCCGAGCGCCAGCACAGAGGCCAGAAACGATCGGCGGGCGACCTTCATGAAATTCATCTGGGGCATCCTCCCGGGAGCATCACTGTTTGCCAGTGTATTATGCAAGCGCTTGCATGCTACGGAGATGCGGGGATTTGTCAACCGGCCCTGATATGGGCTATTTCTGGCGTGTACTCGGCAAGCACCTGATGCCTTGCCGCATGATGAAAGCAAGCGCTTGCACAAGAATGCCGCCGATCTGAAGACGCTCGCCCTGCAGCTCGGTCTGTCGCAATCCACCGTGAGCCGCGCCTTGCGGGCCCATCCGGGCATTCCCGAGACGACCCGCCTGCGCGTCGTCTCGGCGGCCGAGGCGGCCGGCTATCGGCCGAATGCGCGTGCCCGCAGCCTCGCGCTCGGCCGGGCCGAGACGATCGGGCTGTCCTTTCCGCTCGAGCGCCTGCAACTGCCCGAGACCAATTTCGTCGATGTGCTGGCGGGCATCTCGACCGCCATCACCAGCCGCAACTACAATCTGCTGCTGTCTCCCTTTCAGGGCGACGAGGCTGCCGTCCTGCGCCGGCTCGCCTCGTCGAAGGCGGTCGACGGCATCATCATCACGCGCCCCCTTGTCGACGATCCCCGCATCGCCTTGCTGAACGAGCTTCGTCTGCCCTTCGTCGTGCATGGGCGCAGCGAGGTGGAGGAGCCCTATTCCTTCGTCGACACGGACAATGACAACGCCTTCGAGCGCCTGACGACCCTGCTCCTCGATTACGGGCATCGGCACATCGTCGCGATCAACGGCCTCGCGCAGTTCCGCTATGTCGCGGCGCGCGCGGCGAGCTTCCGGCGCGCCTTCGCCGCGCGCGGGCTGACGCCGCCGCCGGATGCGATCGAATTCGTCTCGATGACCGAAGCGACGGGCTACGAGACCGCGATGCGCCGGCTCTCCGATGCGAAACGGCCGACCGCCTTCCTGTGCGGTTCGGTTTTCCAGGCGCGCGGCGTCTATCGCGCCTTGGGCGAGCACGGGCTGAAGGTCGGCATCGACGTATCCGTGGTGTGCCACGACGACGGCGTCAGGGGCTTCAGCGCTGCCGATTTCGTGCCGTCGCTGACGGCGACAGCGACCTCGATCCGCAGCGCAGGCGAGGAGCTTGCGCTGATCCTGATCGACCTGATCGAGGGGAAGGTCCCCGGACCCATCCGCAAGATCATGCCCTTCGAGCTCGTCCTGCGCGATTCCGTCGCGTTGGCGAGACCAGAGCCGTAGAGGCCGGCATCGCCCGGCCTTCGCGACGGCCGGGCGCCGGGGCGACCGGCTCTACCGACCCGGAGGTTCAGGCCACCGCGCCCTGGGGCTTCAGTTCTTCGACTTCCGGTATCCGGCCCTCGAACCAGTAGGCCGCGGCCGCGCGCGACATCGCAGCCCCGTCATGGCCGACACCTGCGACCGTGATGAGACTCCAGTTGCAGGCGGTGCCGAGCCGCGCGGCTTCGGCCCGTGCGAAGTCCAGCATGAAATGGGCGCGGCCGTAGCGATGCGGTCCCTGCGCCAGCGCCTCGGGCTGCGCCGGCAGGTTGGGGTCGTCGGTGACGATGTCCTGGTCGCCGGCGAAGAGGATCATCGGATAGGCGAGCCAGCGCGTCAGGGCCGCCTCGTCCAGCCCAAGCCCGCCGAGGCCTTCGGGGAAATGCCGCTCCGGCGTCGGCAAGGTGTACCAGCCGGGATTGGAGGCCATCGCCGCTTCGAACAGCGCCCCACCTTCCGTTGCCAGCATGCGATGCACGAATTGGCCGCCGGCGGAATGCCCGAAGATACGGATCACCGGCTTGTCGAGCACGCCCGCGGCACGCAGCGCGTCAAGCACGCGGCCGGGCACCGCGTAGAGCCACTCGGTGCGCGGCGCGATCGCGCCCTCCGCCGAAACCACCAGCCCGTTATTGTAACCCTCGGCCTTCGGGAAAGGCTCGTTCGGGAAGGTCGGCGCGACGATCAACAGGTTGTGCTTCTCGGCCGCATCGATCCAGAAATCGCGGTAATCGTCGCCATTGCGCAGCATGCCGTGCTGCACGACGATGACCGGATCGTTCGGCCGGTGACCCGCCGGCCGATAGAAGTTCACCACGAGTGGCCGGCCGGGATGGAAGCCATCGACGAAGGGCAGCTCGCCGCGGCCGACCGCCGGGTTGAGGGTGGTGGTGATCATGCGGCCTCCGAAGCCTTGTGCAGATGGCAGGCGGCGCTGCGGCCGGGCGCGATCTCGATGAGCTTCGGCCGGACTTCGCGGCAGACGGGCATGGCCTGCTCGCAGCGCGGATGGAACGGGCAGCCCGGCGGCGGCGCCAGGGGCGAGGGCAACTCGCCCTTGAGCGGCTGGAAGGCACGCTTGCGCCGCGCCGCTGACGGGATCGCCGCGATCAGCGCTGCGCTATAGGGATGCGCCGGCTCGGCGAAGATCTCAGCCGCCGTGCCGATCTCGACGATGCGGCCGAGATACATGATCGCGACGCGGTCGCTGATATGGCGGACGAGACCGAGATCGTGGCTGACGAAGAGATAGGTCAGGCCATGGCGCTCGCGCACATCCATGAACAGGTTGATGACCTGCGCCTGGATCGAGACGTCGAGCGCCGAAACCGGCTCGTCGCAGACCAGGAAATCCGGCTTCACCGCGAGCGCCCGGGCGATGCCGATGCGCTGGCGCTGCCCCCCGGAGAACTGGTGCGGATAACGCTCGCGATAGGCGAGATCGAGCCCGACCTCGCTCAGCGCCTGGTCCACCGCCCCATCGATCTCCGCCTTCGGCAGGAGCTTGTGGACGCTCAAGGCCTCGCCGACGATGCGGCTGATTTTCATGCGCGGGTCGAGCGAAGCGTAAGGGTCCTGGAAGATCATCTGGACCTTCAGCAGGAAATCGAGCCGCTCCTTCCCCTTGAGCCCCACGACCGGCCGCTGCTCGTAGACGACCTCGCCGGCCGTCGGCTTCAGGATGCCGGTGACGACGCGCGCCAGCGTGGACTTGCCGCAGCCGGACTCACCGACCAGACCAAGCACCTCGCCGCGCTTGACGCTGAGATCGATGCCGTCGACGGCGCGCAGCACGGGCGGCGCCTTGCCGCGCCCGGTCGCCATCAGGATGCGTTCCGCCAAGGTCGGCTTGCGGCGGAAATGCTTGGTGATGCCCTTGAGCTCGATGATCGGAGCGTCGCTCTGGGCGCTGGTCAAGGCATTCATGCCGCTTCTCCCACCGGCACCGGATTGTGGCAGCGGAAGCGATGTGCGCCCTCGCCTGTCGTCTCAGGATCACTGATGGCACAGACCGGCTGGACGCGCGGGCAGCGCGGGCGGAACGGGCAGCCGCTGGGCCGGGCGTCGATGCGCGGCGCGACGCCGTCGATCTGGTTCAGGCGCTCGCCAGGCAGAACATTGGCGGCCGAGGAATGGAGCAGGCCGAGCGTATAGGGATGGCGCGGCTGATCGAGCACCTCGTCCACCGGCCCGATCTCGACGACGCGGCCGGCATACATCACCGCCACCCGGTCGGCGAGCTCGGCCACCACGGCGAGGTCATGCGTGATCCAGAGCACGGCCGTGCCGGTCTCGCGGGCAAGCTTCTGCACCTCGAACAGGATCTGGCTCTGGATGGTGACGTCGAGCGCCGTGGTCGGCTCGTCGGCGATGATCAGGTCGGGCGCATTGAGCAAAGCGGTCGCGATCGCGACGCGCTGGCGCATGCCGCCGGAGAACTCGTGCGGGAACTGCTTCAGCCGCGCCTCCGGCGAGGAGATGCCGACGCGGGCCAGCGCCTTGGCGGCTTCACTGAGCGCTTCCTCGCGGCTGCAATCGCGATGCTCCAGGATCGCTTCGCTCATCTGCTCGCCGATGCTGAGCACCGGGTTCAGCGTCATCAGCGGGTCCTGGAAGATCATGGCGATGCGGTCGCCGCGGAGACTCCGCAGACGCTCCTCGGTCGCGGCGCGCAGGTCCTCGCCACCGAAGCTCACCGTGCCGGCGACGATCTCGCCCGGCGGGTCGATCAGGCGCACCAGCGAGAAGCCGGTCACCGATTTGCCGGAGCCGGACTCGCCGACCAAGCCCAGCACCTCGCCACGCGAGACGCTGAGATCGACGCCGTCGACGGCGGGCCAAGCGCCGTCCAGCGCGTGGAAGACGGTCCGCAAGCCGCGGACATCGAGCAGGGGTTCACTCATGAGCGCACGTTGAAGCTGCGGCGCAGCCGGTCGCCGACGAGGTTGAGCGAGACGATCAGCAGCACCAGCGCGATGCCGGGGAAGACCGCGATCCAGTATTCGCCGGAGAGCAGGAACTCGAAGCCGTTGGCGATGAGCAGGCCGAGCGAGGGCTGCGTCACCGGCACGCCGACGCCGAGGAAGGAGAGCGTCGCCTCCAGCGTGATCGCGCCGGCGATGCTGATCGAGGCGACAACCAGCACCGAGCCCACCGAATTCGGCAGCAGATGCGCGATCATGATGTGCCGGGTCGGCAGGCCGAAATTGAGCGCGGCCTCGATATATTCCTTGCGCCGCTCGACCATGGCGGAGGCGCGCATCAGCCGGGCATATTGTGCCCATTGCACCAAGACGATTGCGAGGATGACCTTGTCGACCCCGCGCCCGATCGAGGCGAGCAGCACGAGCGCGATCAGGATCGAGGGAAAGCCGAGCATGAAGTCGACGACGCGCATGATCACGGCGTCGACAACGCCGCCGAACTGCGCCGCGACGAGCCCGGCAGAGATGCCGATGAAGAGCGCGCCCAGCGTCGCGATGAGTCCGACCATCAGGCTGGTGCGCAGGCCGTAGAGGATCGCGCTCAGCATGTCCCGCCCCTGCGAATCCGTGCCGAGCCAATAGGTCAGGCCGTTCATGCCGACATCCCCCGGCGGCAGGCGGTTGTCCATCACGCTGAGCGAGGCGAGGTCATGCGGGTTCTGCGGCGCGATGACCGGGGCGAGCAGGGCCAGCGCAACCATGATGCCGAGCAGGATCGCGGCGCCGCGCGTCGTCGGCCGGCTGCGGATGCGGCGCAGCACCTTCTCGCGGAGCGGCGTATCGGCATAGGACGGGACGGCGGGAGCTTTCGCTGGAGCGCTCATGCCATCTCTCCGGTCAGCTTCACGCGCGGATCGAGCGCGGCATAGAGGATGTCGACGAGGAAGTTGACGGTGACGAAGAGCAAGGTCGCCAGCAGCACATAGGCGACGACGACGGGTCGATCGAGCTGGTAGACCGAGTCGATCAGGAGCTTGCCCATGCCGGGCCAGGCGAAGACCGTCTCGGTGATGGTCGAGAAGGCGACGAGACTGCCGAACTCGATGCCGACGACGGTGACGACCGGGATCAGGATGTTGCGCAGCACGTGCCGCCCCACGACGCGGCGCGGCCTGACACCCTTGGCGCGGGCATATTTGACGTAGTCCTGCGTCATCGCCTCGCTCGTGCCGGCCGCGACGAGGCGGGTCATCAGCGCGATCTGGGGGATGGCGAGGTTGATCGCGGGCAAGGCGAGATGGACGAGCCCGTCCCAGGTCAGGAGGCTGGTCCGAATTCCCAGGACCGAGACCGTCTCGCCGCGCCCGGCCGTCGGGAGCCAGTGGAGGACCACCGCGAAGAGCAGGATCAGCATCATGCCCTTCCAGAAGCTCGGCAGCGAGAAGCCGAGGACGGTGGCGCCCATGATGATCCGCGAGGGCCGGCTGTCCTGGTCGAGCCCGGCATAGAGCCCGAGCGGCACGCCGGTGACGATGGCCAGCGTCATCGAGAGCAGGACGAGCTCGAAGGTCGCCGGCAGGCGTCCGAGGATGAGCTCGATCGCCGGCACGCCATGCACGAAGGAACGGCCGAGATCGCCCTTGAGCGCATTGCCCATGAAGACGAAATATTGCTGCCAGACCGGCAGGTCGAGGCCGAGGCGCCGGACCAGCGCCTCGCGCTCGGCCGCACTCGCCGAGGGCGAGACGAGCAGTTCGACGGGGTCGCCGATGCCGTAGACGGCGAAGAACACCACGACCGAGACCGCGAGCAGCACGAGCACGCTCTGGATCAGTCGCTGCAGGACATAGGCGGTCATGATGCTCGACCGGCTCCGCTCAATGGTTCACGGGCCGCCCTCCACGGGCGGCCCGGTTTGTCGATGGGCCCCTCGGCCGGGTGCTTACTTCGCCTTCGGCTTCACCGACATCGCCAGCATGTACTGGTCGGCGCGGCCCGTGACGTCGAGATCGGACTTGAAGGCCCAGATGCCGCTCTCGAAATGGATCGGGATGAAGGCGTAGTCGGCGAGGACGAGCTTGCCGGCTTCCTGCAGGAGCTGGTCGCGCTTGGCGTCGTCGAGCGTGGTGACGGCCTCGCGGATGACCTTGTCGAACTGGTCGTTCTTGTAGCCGCCATAGTTCGAGCCGCCGAGTGTCTTGGCCTCGTTCGGGGTCGGCGGCCACTGCCGCAGGAAGGAGGCCGCCTCGCCGGTGCCGGAGCCCCAGCCGCCGATCGCGACCGAGAATTCCTTCTTGGCGCGGCGCGGGAAGTAGATCGCCCGCGTCATCGCATCGACCTCGGCCTTGATGCCGACCTGCGTCAGATACTGCGCGACGGCCTGGGTGATCTGGCTGTCGTTGATGTAGCGGTCGTTGGTGGTCGAGAGCGTGAGCTGGAAGCCCTTGGCATAGCCGGCCTCGGCGAGAAGCTTCTTCGCCTGCGCCGGGTCATAGGCGAGCTTCTCCGGCTTGGCCTGCGTGCCGAACATGCCGGTCGGCAGGTACTGGTAGGCCGGCTCGGCCGCGCCGTCCATGATGCGCTTGACGATGGCGTCGCGGTCGATGGCCAGCGACATCGCCTTGCGGACACGCAGGTCCTTCAGCGGGTTCTTGCCGTCCTCCGACTTGACGAAGGGGCTCTGGTCGCGGGCGACGTCGAGCTGGAAATAGACCACGCGGGTCGAGGGGGTGATGACATGGCCGAAGCGCTTGTCGTCCTTGATCCGGCCGAGGTCGCGCGCCGCCGGGTTCTCGATCACGTCGTAATCGCCGGCGAGCAGGCCGGCGAGACGCGGGCCGGCATTGGTCACCGGCAGCAGGCGAACCGTCGCCCAGGGCTCGGCCTTGCCCCAATAGCTCGGGTTGCGCTCGAGCTCGATCGCCGATCCCCGCACATAGGACTTGAGCTTGTAGGGGCCGGTCCCGATGGCGAGCGTGCCGTCGTTGAAGCCGCTGACCGTCGGCCAGGGGCCGGTGACGCCGCAATTCTTGGCGACGTCGTAAGCGATCGGGCCATGCTCGACGATCGAGGCCGAGAGGATGGGAAGCGCCGAAAGCAGGTTCGGCAGCAGCGGCTCCGGATTGGTGGTGGTGATCACCAGCGTCTGCGGATCGGGCGCCTCGACGGCGGCGAAATTGCCGGTGACGTCTGCGAAGGAATCCGAGACCTTGGTCTCGTTCTTCAGCGTGCGGCAGAAGGTGAAGACCACGTCCTCGGACGTGAAGGGCTTGCCGTTCGAGAATTTCACGCCGTCGCGCAGCTTGAAGGTCCAGCGGTTCTTGCCGTCGTTCTCCCACGAAGCCGCGAGGCTGGGATGCAGCTTCTGCTGCGCGTCCTGGCTGACGAGCGAATCGAAGATATGCTGCGCCAGCGCATTGTTCGGCGTGAGGTCGTGATAATGCGGATCGACAGCCGTCGGCTCGGAGGCCAGCGCAATGCGCAGGGTTTGCGCGGAGACCGCCGTGGTGGACAGGCACGCAACCGCAAGGGCCGCGCGGAACAAGGATGTGCGCATGACGATAACCGCTCCCGCTTGTCGTTTTGACAGGTTTATTTTCGTCGAGTAGCAAACATGAAAATTTTTGAACGTCAACCGGTCGGAGGCACATGTCCCAGGGCTTGAAGCCGTCGACGGATCTCTCGAACCGGATCGCGCAGATCTACCCGTCGCTCAGCAGCGGCCATCGCCGTGCGGCCGATTTCGTGCTGCAGCATCCGCTCGACGTCGCCACCATGACCATCGAGGGGCTGGCGGAAGGCAGCGGCACCTCCAACGCCACGGTGACGCGCTTCGTCCGGGCGCTCGGCTATGGCGGCTATGGCGAGTTTCGCGGCGCGCTCTCGGCGGCGCTGAAATTCGCCCATGCCCCGGTCGACAGCTTTGCCGGCGCCCGCGCCGAGGCCGGCTCGAGCTTCGCCACCTTCGCGACCGCGCTTGCCGATCAGGCCGGAAACCTCCAGGCAGCGCGCGACGGGCTCTCGGAAGACGCCGTGACGCGGGCGGTGGAACTGCTGCTGAAGGCGCCGCGCGTCTTCATCGCGGCGTCCGGCGCAAGCCACCATGTCGCGTCCTTCCTCGAGGACGGGCTGGCGCTCTATCTCGACGCCAATGTCATCTTCGCCTCATCCCGCACCGGGCCTGAGCGCGCCATCCGGCACATGATGTCGGCGGGGCCCGACGATCTCGTCGTGGCGATCTCGGTGCCGCGCTACTCCCGCGCGACCCTGGATCTCGCGAGCTTCGCCAAGAAGCGCGGCGCCCGGGTGCTCGCGCTCACCGACAGCCCCACCTCGCCATTGACGCCGATCGCCGACGTCACGCTCTTTGCCCCCGCCCGCAGCCATCTCCTGCCCAATTCGCCGACCGCGGTCTTCGCCCTGGCGGATGCGCTGATCGCGGCCGTCGCGCGCGAACGGCCCGATGCGGTCGAGGCGCTCAAGGAACTGAGCGAGAGCCTACTCTGGACCTTCTTTCGCTAGAGCATTTCGAGCGAAGTGGATGCCGGTTCGCGTAAAGAAAATTCACAAAAACAAGGGGCTAGAGCATTTCCGCGCTTCAGAGAAACGCGGAAATGCTCTAGAGCCCGGCCCGGAAGGCGGAATGCGGGTTCCGGAAAAGAGGCTACCGCGCCGGACCCGCGACCTGGGCGCGTCGCGTCAGCCCGAAGACCGCAAGCAGGAAGAGCCCGGCCGAAACCACGGCGTTCCAGCCAGCAAGCGACAGGCCGAGAAAGCGCCACGCCGCCTCGCCGCAGGAGACCACGCGCACGCTCTGCAACTGCTTCATGAAGTCCTGGACGCCGGCCGCAGCGGAAGAGCCGCCACCGCAATCGCTCGGCCCCAGGAACCAGCCCCACTCCACGCCGGAATGATAGACGCCGAGCCCGGCGCTCCAGGCCATCAGCACCGCCAGTACCAGCAGCGCCAGCCATTGCAGCCGCGCTGAGCGGGCCAGCAGCAACGCGGCGAGCGCGAGGCCGATGGCGGCGTAATGCGGCACGCGCTGTTCAAGGCAGAGCTTGCACGGCACCAGCCCGAGCACGAGCTGGAAGTACCAGGCGCCCGCGATCAGCGCGGCGCTGATGAGGCCGATCGCGCCGATGAGCCGCAGCGGCGTCAACATCCGGCTCCGGGCGGGGACGGTCTCGAAGGTGGAACTGGTCATGGGCGTCGGCTCAGCAGGACAGAAGCTGTCCCGACCCTGCGACCAGCTTGAGGCCGAAATAAAGCAGAATCAGCACGGCGGCCGCGACGACGGCGATCACTTTCAGGCGACGTTCGATGAAGTGGCGGATCGTGTCGCCATAGCGCCTAAGCAGGAAGGCGAGCGCAAAGAAGCGCGCCCCGCGGGCAAGGATGCAGGAGACGACGAAGAAGGTCAGCCCGATATGGACCGCGCCGGCCAGGATCGTCACCACCTTGATCGGCGGCAGATGGGCCAGCCCCGAGGTCGTCAGCAGGATCAGCGTCGTGTCGGGGCCGGCGCAGGCGCGCAGAGTGTCGAAGGCATCGAGCTTGCCGTAGAAGGCGAGCACCGGCTTCGCCAGCGCCTCGAAGGCATAATAGCCGATGGCGTAGCCCATGATACCGCCGAGCACCGAGAACAGCGTCGCGATGAAGGCCAGCCGATAGGCGCGCATCGGCTGTGCCAGCGCCATCGGCACGAACAGCACATCGGCCGGGATCAGGAAGAAGGAGCTTTCGACGAAAGCGACGACCGCGAGCCACAGCTCGGCCCGGGGGCGGGCGGCGAGCGACATGGTCCATTCGTAGAGGCGCTTCAGCATGGCGGCTCTGGAGCAGGATGCGAAAAAGCGGGAACCGGTTTTTCGCGATAATCCTGCTCTAACTCCCTGGTGAGAGACGGATTCAGATTTCGGATGGGATCGCCTGGTGGTCCCCTCTGAAATCATCCGGCTCTAGAGCATGCGTCGACCGGTGACGCAACGGCTTCGACAGGCCGAAACATCGCCATCTTGCGCCGGGACCGAAAAACCTCTTCGCCGTGCCGCCGCAGCGATTGACCGGTATCGATCGATCGCTATAGTCCGCCGGCCCGTCGGGGCCCCTGTGGCGGAATTGGTAGACGCGCTCGACTCAAAATCGAGTTCCGCAAGGAGTGCTGGTTCGATCCCGGCCAGGGGCACCATCTCCTTCACGGAGCTTGTGGAGTTCGGCTCTCCATGATCCCGCACCTGGCTTCGCCGCTGAAAAGCGTGAACCCGGTTCGCAACCTGCATCCGCACGATCACGCCGCAGGCCACACTCCTAGCTGCCCTCGATGCCCCGCTTCCGGCGCAGTGCCTGGACAAGCGCAGCTCCCTTCACGGCGAGGAGGAGGAGGAAGGTGAGGATCATGATGATGAAGGCGGCTGCGGCGATGGCCGGGCTGATGTTCTCGCGCAGGGAGGAGAACATCTGTCGGGCGAGCGTCGTCTGGTTGGGGCCGGCGACGAACAGCGTGATCACCACCTCGTCGAGCGATGTGGCGAAGGCGAAGACCGCGCCGGTGAGGATGCCCGGCATGGCCAGTGGCAGGGTCACATTCCGGAAAACATCGACCGGGGAGGCGCCGAGGCTGGCCGCCGCGCGCTCCAGCGCCGGGTCCATGCTGGCGAGCGAGCCCGAGACATTGACGAGGACGAAGGGCACGCACAGCACGGCATGCGCGATGATCACCCCGAGATAGCTCGAGGCCAGCCCCATGCGGGCATAGAGGATCTGCATGCCGACGCCGAGCACGACCGCCGGCACCACCATCGGCAGCAGGAAGATCGAGCGCAGCAGCCCCGAAAAGGGCACGAGCTCACGCCTCAGGCCGAGCGCCGCCAACGTCCCGATCACCGTCGCGACGACGGTCGCGCCCGTACCGATGATCAGCGAATTGACGATCGCGCGGGTCCAGGCCTGGCTTTCCGCCAGCGCCCCGAACCAGCGCATCGAGGGGCCGCTGATCGGGTAGACGAGGAAGACGCTGTCGGTGAAGGCCAGCGGAAGGATCGCGACCAGCGGCAGCAGCAGGAAGGCGACAGCCAGAGCCCCGAAGGCGAGCCGCAGCGCGTTGAAGGCCGCGCCGCCCGGACGAACCGCCGCGACGCTCATGCCGGCACCAGCGGCGTGCGCGAGAGCCGGTTGTAGACGATGTAGAGCACGGTCGTCGGCACCAGCAGGAACAGGCCGAGCGCACCCGCCATCCCCCAATTCGCCGTTCCGGTGGCGTAGAAGGCGATGACCGAGCTGATCATCTGGTCGCCCGCTCCGCCGGTCAGGGCCGGGGTGATGTAGTAGCCAAGCGCCACCATGAAGACGAGCAGCGAGCCCGAGAGCAGGCCCGGCATGGCGAGCGGCAGCAGGACGTGGCGAAAGGCCTGCAGCGGCGCGGCGCCCAGCGCGGCGGCGGCCGGCATCAGGTTGCGCGGGATCGCGATCAGGCTGGCATAGATCGGCAGCACCATCAGCGGCAGCAGCACATGCGTCATCGCGATCAGCACGCCGGTGCGGTTGTAGATGAGCGCAAGCGGAGAATCGATCAACCCGATCGCCCGCAGCATCTGGTTGATGAGCCCGTTATCCTGCAGCAGGATCAGCCAGGCCGCCGTGCGCACCAGCAACGAGGTCCACAGCGGCAGCAGCACGGCGATGAGCAGCGCATTGCGCTTCCAGCCCGTCACGCTCGCCGCCAGCATCGCGAAGGGCAGCCCGATCGCGGCGCAAAGCAGCGTGACCTGTGTCGCGATGGTGAAGGTGCGCAGCATGATCGCGCGGTTGACGGCGAAATCGGGCTCGACCGGCTCGATCCGCGCCTCGTCATTGCGCTTGAGGTCGACCGCCGCCAGCAGGTTGGCGTCGGTATAGGCCGGCATGCTGCGCTTCAGCGCCAGCCAATAGCCCTGATCGCTCCAGCGCGGATCGACGGCCTGAAGATCGATCGCTTCGGTTTCGCCGCTCTCCCGCACCGCACGCGCCGTGCGCGGGAGAAGCGTGCGGAAGCCGGCCTGCTGACTGTTGAGCGTCCGCACGGCATCGCCGAAGCGCTCCTGCGGCGTATCGGCCCGCAAATCCCGGACGAGCGCCGCCTGCAGCGGGGCCGGCGGCGGGCCGCTGCCATCCCAGCTCGCGATCGCGATCGCCGTCTGTGGGAAGGCCAGGCGCACGGTGCCGCCCTGCACCGCAGTCGAAACCATCATCCAGAGCGGCCAGAGGAAGAACAGGCCGAGGAAGATCACCAGCGGCAGGATCAGCAGCAGGGCTTTGAGGCGCGCGCTCATGGCGCCACCAGCGAGCAATCGCCCTGGGCGAAGCTGGCGAATGCCTTGCTGCCGATCGGCGGCGCCGCATCGCGTCGCCCGGCCCTGGCGACGAGCCGGCTTTCGCCGCAGGCGAGATGCAGGCGGATGTGATCGCCATGATAGACATGGTCCTCGATCGTCACCGGCAAGGCGTTCGCAGCGGCGGCATCCTGCACGAGATGCAGCATTTCCGGACGAACCGAGATCATCACGTCGTGGCCGGTCTCGAAGGCCGCCGCGCTGTCGCAGGTCACGCGCGCGCCGGATGCGAGCACGATCGTCGCGGCCTCGCCCTGGCGCTGCGAGACGCGCCCGGCGAGCAGATTCGTCTCCCCGATGAACTCGGCGACGAAGCGTGTCCGCGGCCTGTCATAGAGGCCCGACGGCGTATCGAACTGCTCGATCTTGCCGCGATTGAGCACGGCGACACGGTCCGACATGGTCAGCGCCTCGCCCTGATCATGCGTGACGAAGATGACTGTCAGCCCGAGCTCACGATGCAAGGCGCGGATCTCGAGCTGCATATGCTCGCGCAATTGCTTGTCGAGCGCGCTCAGCGGCTCGTCCATCAGCACGACCTTGGGCTCGTAGACCAGGGCGCGGGACAGCGCGATGCGCTGCTGCTGGCCACCGGAAAGCTGCGAGGGCTTGCGGTCGGCGAGATGGCCGAGGCGCACCAGCTCGAGCGCGCGCTTCACCCGCGCCTCGCGCTCGGCCCTGGCGACGCCGCGCATCTTGAGCGGAAAGCCGACATTCTCGGCGATCGTCATATGCGGGAACAGGGCATAGTTCTGGAAGACCACACCCATCTCGCGCTTGTGGGGCGGCAGATGCTCGACGCGCCGCCCATCGACATGGATGCTCCCGCCGGTGGGGGTCTCGAAGCCGGCGAGCATCATCAGAAGCGTCGTCTTGCCCGAGCCCGAAGGGCCGAGAAGGCTGACGAACTCGCCCTGCGCGACATGGAAGTCGAGCGAGTCGACCACCGTGACCGTGCCGAATACCTTGCTGATGGCCTCGAAATGAATGAACGGATTCGAATCTCGCAAAGGATCAATCTTCTCGTGACGGATGAGGCGAAGCCGCCCTGGCCGCGGCGAGGCTCTCGTCGCAAGGACGATGCCACACCGGGCGATCGGCTGGAGCGGCCTCGGACGCACGTGGCGCGCCCGGGGCTCTCTGCATGAAGCACGGCGAAGCGGAGACGGCTGCTGGCCGCCCCGCTCGCCGATTCGCTTGCCGACCTACTTGCCGACCCAGGCGTTGAAGCGCTTGGTCAGGTCTTCGATGTTGTCGTTCCAGTAGTCGACGTCGATCGCGATCGCATTCTCGAGATTCTGCGGCGCGGTCGGCAGGTCCGCGGCCAGGTCGGCCGGGACGGCGGCCGCGGCGGCCTTGTTGGGCAGGCCGTAGGCGATGTCCTGCGGCAGCTTGGACTGGTTTTCCGGCAGGCTGGCGAAAGCGATGAAATCCATCGCCTGGTCCTTGTTCGGGCTGCCCTTCAGGATCACCCAGCTGTCGACGGCGTAGATGCTGCCCGGCCAGACGGTCTTGAACTTGGTGCCCTCGGTCTTGTTGATGCCGCTGATGCGGCCGTTATAGGCCGAGGTCATCACGACCTGCCCGGATTTCAGCAGTTGCAGCGGCTGCGCGCCCGACTCCCACCAGACGATATCGGACTTGATTTCGTCGAGCTTCTTGAAGGCGCGGTCGACGCCGCCCTTGTCGCGCAGCACCTTGTAGACGTCCTTCGGCGCGACGCCATCGGCGATCAGCGCGAATTCGAGCGCATATTTCGGCCCGCGACGCAGGGCCCGCTTGCCCGGGAACTTCTTGGTGTCCCAGAAATCCGCCCAGGAGGTCGGCGCGGTCTTCAGCTTCTCGGAATCGTAGGACAAGAGCGTCGACCAGACGATCGCCCCGACGCCACAATCGCTGACGGCGCTCGGCAGGAACTTGTCCTTGCCGCCGAGCTTGTTCCAGTCGAGCTTTTCGTAGAGGCCGTCGGCGCAGCCGATGGCGAGCTCGTCGGCCTCGACCTGCACGGCGTCCCAGTTCGGCGTCCCCGCCTTCACTTTCGCCTGGACGACGCCGACGCCGCCATCCCAGGATTCGTCGAGCACCGGCTTGCCGGTCTTCTCGGCGAAGGGCTTGAAGTAGATCTTGCGCTGCGCGTCCTGGTAGTTGCCGCCCCAGGAGACGACGGTGAGGTCGCGGGCAGCCGCCGTGCCGAGGCCGGCGAGCATCAGTCCAGCCGCGAGCGTCGAGCCTGCGAATAGGGCCTTCAACGATGTCATGGTCTTCTCCCGTTCTGATCCGGCTGCTCCGCCCCTCGCGGAATGCCGGCTACCTTGCCCGTATTGGACCTCGCTTCGCAGCATCACGCTACGGAAATCTTCTTGCTGATCAGGCGCCGATCTCGCTCAACAATTGCGCGGGCGCCAGACGCAGCGCCGCCGCGCGGCGGTGCCCTTCGAGCCCCTCGCTGGCGCTCTGGCGCATGGCCGGCGGGGCCACGGCCGCGACGCCACGCTCGTCCAGCCATTGATGCGTGCAGGTCTTGAGGTAGGAGCCGACCCAGAGGCCGCCGGTATAGCGCCCGGCCGCCATGGTCGGCAGCGTGTGGTTCGTGCCGCAGCATTTGTCCGAATAGACCACGCTCGCGGCGACGCCGATGAAGATGGAGCCGTAATTGCGCAGCTTCGCGGCCGTTGCATGCGCGTCGCGCGTATGCACCTCCAGATGCTCGGCGGCGATCTGGTCCGAATAGGCCAGCATCGTCGCCTCGTCGGCACAGACGGCGATCTCGCCATAGTCGCGCCAGGCCGCGGCGGCGACCGGCGCCGTCGAGAGGTTGCCGAGCTGGCGCTCGATCTCGACGAGCACCTTCTCCGCCAGGCCGCGATCCGTGGTGATCAGGCCGACGCGGGTGCGCACGTCATGCTCCGCCTGTGCCAGCAGATCGACCGCGATCGTCACCGCATCGCCGGTCTCGTCGGCGACGACGAAGATCTCGCTCGGCCCGGCGAGCTGATCGATGCCGACCAGGCCGAAGACCTGCCGCTTGGCCTCGTTCACATAGGCGTTTCCCGGGCCGACGATCTTGTCGACCGCGGGGATACTTTCCGTGCCGAAGGCCATGGCGGCGATCGCCTGCGCGCCGCCGACGCGGAAGATCCGGTCGGCGCCTGAAAGGTGACAGCCCGCGATCATCGCCGGATGCGCTCCCGGGGGCAGGCAGGCGACGACCTCGTCGCAGCCGGCGACCTTGGCCGGCACAATCGTCATGATCGGCGCCGAGAGCAGCGGATAGCGTCCGCCCGGCACATAGGCGCCGATGCGCGCGATCGGAATGATGCGATGGCCGAGATGCAGCCCCGGCAGCGCCTCGATCTCCAGGGGAAGCAGCGTCTTGCGCTGCGCCTCGGCGAAGGCCCGCACACGCTCGATGGCGAATTCGGTATCGGCACGGGTCTGCTTCTCGAGCCCGTCGAGCGCAGCGGCGCGCTCCGCCGGCGTGATCTCGAAAGCCTCGATATCGAGCTTGTCGAACTCGCGTGAATAATGCCGCAGAGCGGCGTCGCCATCGCGCCGCACATGATCCAGAACGGCCTTCACCGTGGTCTCGACGGGAGTGTTGTCGCTCCAGGCGCTGCGCTGGGGGGCCTTGATGCGCGTGATCCGGGCGTCCAGGGCGGGGGCGGAGTTGGGCATGCGGCGTGTTCCAGTGGGCGGGAATGGGCGGCAAGCTTCCCCGCCGCATGGCAGCGACGCAAGGAGGGCACCTGGGTGTGTTGAAGATAATCACCAATTGCGCTCAGATGCGGCGCCCGCGTGAAGGAGGCCTTCCATGAAGATCGGCGACCGGTTGAGGGAGCTGCGCCAACGCCGCAAGCTCAGCGTGCGCGCCGTCGCCCTGCGCTCGGGCGTGTCCCACTCTTCGATTTCGCTGATCGAGCGGGACCTGATCAGCCCGTCCCTCGACACGCTGCATGCGGTGCTCGACGCGCTCGGCACGACCCTATCGGGCTTTTTTCTGGACTTTAATGCAGTATCGCCGCCAAATCCGTTCTGCCGAGCTGCGGAGATGGCGGAAATCGGTCGTGCGGACGCCATTTCCTACCGCGTGATCGGGACCGGATTTCCCAACCGCTCGATGCTGATGCTGCATGAAACCTACGCTCCCGGGGCCGATACGGGCGAGGCCTTTTTTCATTCGGCCCAGGAGGGCGGCCTCGTCATCCGTGGTGCGGTCGAGGTGACCGTCTCGGGCCGGACGGCAATCCTCCACCCCGGCGATGGTTATTATTTCGACAGCCGCGAACCGCACCGCTTCCGCAATGCCGCCGACGAGCCGAGCGAGATCGTGAGCGCCATCACGCCCCCCACATATTAGCCGCAAGGAGATTGCCGCCAGAGAGGCTGGTCAGGATCTCCTTCCGGTTGACGGCGAAGGCGGTCGCCTCGCGCATCTTGATGTCGGTGAACGGCTTGCAAAGACGATTCAATTAGGGCTCGGCTATGTCCCGAACATGGGCTTCGGGGACGGATTCGAATGGCGATGGCGACAGGACAGGCCGATGTCATCGTGCTCGGAGCCGGCATCATCGGTGTCAGCACCGCCCTGCATCTGCAGGAGCGCGGCCGCACCGTCCTGCTGGTCGATCGCGGCGAGCCGGGAGCCGAAACCAGTCATGGCAATGCCGGGCTGATCGAGCGCTCTTCCGTCGTTCCCTATGCCTTTCCCCGCGATCTCGCGACACTCGCCGCCTTCGCCTCGAACCGCTCCATCGCCGTGCGCTACCGGCCGGCGACATTGCTGCGGATGGCGCCCTGGCTGGCGCGCTACTGGTGGAACTCGGCACCGGACCGCCTCGACAGGCTGGGCCGCGCCGTCCTGCCTCTGATCGAGCGCAGCATCGACGAGCACCGGCACTGGACGAAAGCCGCGGGCACGGAGGCGCTGATGCGGAGCGGGGGCTGGATCGAGCTCTATCGCGACCCGCGCGCCCTCGCCCAGGCGGTTCGAACGGCGGCAGAGCTGAGTGGCTACGGGCTTGCTTATGACGTGCTCCAGCGTGAGGCCCTGCGCAGCCTGGAGCCTGCCTTGCTGCCCGATGCCGCAGCCGGCGCCGTGCATTGGCGCGATCCGGTGACGGTCCGCGATCCCGGCGCGGTGACGCGCGCCTATGCCGAACTCTTCTCCGCGCGCGGCGGCGCGCTGGCGAAGGCGGATGCGTTCGCCTTGCGTCAGGAAGGCGCGGAATGGCACCTCCCAACCAATGCCGGAACCTGGCGGGGCTCCGAGGTCGTCGTCGCGCTGGGGCCCTGGTCAGGCGATGTCTGTAAAGGCTTCGGCTACCGTTTCCCGCTCGGCTTCAAGCGCGGCTATCATATGCATTACGCCGCCGCGGACGAATCGGCGCCGCAATATCCGCTCTGCGATGCGCAGGCGGGTTTCGTTCTGAGCCGGATGCAGCGCGGCATTCGCCTGACCACCGGCATCGAGCTGGCCGGCCGCGACGAGCCGTCGGACACTTGGCAGCTCGATCGCGCGGAGGAGATCGCACGGCGGATCATGCCGCTCGGCCAGCGTCTCGATGCCGAGCCCTGGCGCGGCGCGCGCCCTTGCCTGCCCGACATGCTGCCGATCATCGGCCGGGCTCCCCGGCATCGCAGCCTGTGGTTTGCATTCGGCCACGCTCATCACGGCTTCACCTTGGGTCCGGCCACCGGTCGGCTTCTGGCGGAAGCGATGACCGGCACCCCACCCTTCTGCGATCTCAAGCCCTTCGCGGCCGATCGCTTCTAGGCGCATCATCGCCCCAAGGGGCAGGCCACAGCCACGGCTGAGCTGACGGCCGCCTGGATCCGCATTATGGTGCCGGCGCTTGAGCTCACCGGGGCTGCGAGCAGCCCGCCCTGCCTCCTCTCGACGCTTCCCCGAAAGCCCAGATGCGCCTCCTCCTCATCAACCCGAATACGATGCCGGAGATGACGGCGCTGGTCGTGCGGGCTATCCAGCCGCATCTGCCGCCGGAGACGACGCTCGTCCCGGTCACGGGCCGCTTCGGCGCGCAATACATCGCCAGCCGCAGCGCCGCCGCCATCGCGGCCCATGCGGCGCTCGACGCCTTCGCCGAGCACCGCGCGGATTGCGACGGCGTCTATCTCGCCTGCTTCGGCGATCCCGGCCTCCTCGCCCTCAAGGAGCTGGCGCGCGTGCCCGTGATCGGCATGGCGGAGGCATCGAGCCGGCTCGCGGCCCGGCAGGCGGAACACTTCTCGATCGTGACCGGCGGCGAGCGCTGGGGGCCGATGCTGCGGGAGTTCCTCGGCTCGCTCGGGCTTGCTGGCCGGCTCGCCGCGGTCGAGACCGTGGCGCCGACCGGCGCCGACATCGCGCGCGATCCCGACGGCTCTGTCACCCTGCTCGCGGAAGCCTGCAACCGGACCGTGGCGCGTGACGGTGCCGGCGCCGTCATCCTCGGCGGAGCCGGGCTCGCCGGCCTTGCCGCGCGCGTCCAGCCGCATGTTTCCGTGCCGGTGATCTGCTCGGCCGAGGCCGGGGTGACGATGCTGCTCGAAGCGCTGCGAGAGCCGCCGGCGAAACCGCAGAGCGGCGATTTCGCCCTCCCCGCCCCCGTCGGCAGCACCGGCCTCTCCGACAGCCTCTCGCGGCTGCTGGCAAACCCCTGAAGCGTCACCCCTTCGCGGCGAGCGAGACGCCGTTGAGTTCCGCGATCCAGTCCGAGATCATCGGCACGTAATCCCCGCCCCGCCCGCTGGCGACGGCGTTGGCGTAGCTGTTCTTCACGGCATTGCCGATCGGGTTCGCGACGCCGGCCGCGTTGGCGACGCCTTCCAGATAGCGCACATCCTTCAACGCGTTAACGAGGGTGAATTTGTGCGCGTCGCGGTCGCGCTCCAGCACATATTGCATGAAGGTCTGGTAGAAGCCGCAATCCATTCGGCTGCCCCGGATCACACTGTCGAAGGTCTGCGGCGTGATGCCGATCTTCTGACTGAGCGTCAGCGCTTCGGCATAGATCGCGGCATAGCCCATCGAGAGGAAGTTGTTGATCAGCTTCATCTTGTGCCCGTCGCCGACGGGACCGAGATGGACGATCTTCTGCGCCCAGGCCTCGCAGGCCGGCCTGATCCGGGCGAACACCTCGGGCGCGGCGCCGATCATCGCCGAGAGCTGGCCCTGCGCGGCCTGTGCCGGCGTGCCGCCGAGCGGCGCATCGGCAAGGTGCAACCCCTTGGCCTCGAGCTCGGCGGCCAGCCGGACCGTGACGGTCGGATCGGAGGTCGAGCAATCGACCACGATCGTGCCGGGCTTCGCCCCGGCGATGATGCCGCTCTCGCCCTTGAGCACCTCCTCGACCTGCGCCGAGCCGGTGACGCACAGGAAGATGATGCCGGAGCGCGCCGCCAGCTCCGCCGGCGTCTTCGCCTCGACGGCGCCGGCCGCAACGAGATCCTCGACCGGCTTGCGGTTGCGGTGCCCCATCACGGTCAGCGGAAAGCCCTTCGCGACCAGATTGGCGGCCATGCCCTGGCCCATCAGCCCGACGCCGATAAAGCCGATCGCTTCCTTGCCAGCGCTCATTTTCATATTCTCCTGCTTGTCTGTATGAGTATGCGAACGGCAGAGATATCGACGAAACGACTGGCTTCGGGACGCTTGACGAGGCCAGCCCTTGACCTGGACCCCTGATGAACGCCGACGGCCCGTCCCCGCCAAGCCCCACGCCCCCCGCCGGCCGCAGCCGCGTCACTCTTCAGATCATCGCCGACCATCTGTCGGTCTCGACGGCGACGGTCTCGCTGGCCCTGCGGGATTCCCCGTTGGTCGCCGAGGCGACGCGCGGCCGCGTGCGCGAGATCGCGCGCCAGATGGGCTACAGCTACAACCGCAGTGCCGCGGCGCTCCGCACCGACCGCACCAACATCATCGGCGTCGGCTTTCACGACATCACCAATCCGTATTTCGCCGAGCTGCTGGCGGCGATCGACGGAGCCACGGCAGCCTATGGCCGCTCGATCCTGCTCGGCACCTATGCCGAGGATCTTGAGCGGCAGGAGCGCGTGCTGAACTCCCTGGCCGAGTACAGGCCCGACGGGATGATCCTCTGCCCGGCGGGCGGCAGCACGGCCGACAGCCTGCGCCACCTCGTCGATGCAGGCGTGCCCATCGTGCAGCTCTCGCGCGAAGTGCCGGGGCTCGGCCTCGATTTCGTCGGCGCGGACGACCGCCATGGCATCCTCCAGGCGATGGAGCATCTGATCGGGCTCGGCCACCGCCGGATCGCCTTCCTCTGCGCCAATGAGAGCATCTCGACCGGGCGCAACCGCTATCACGCCTATCGCGAGGGCCTGACGGCTCATGGCCTGTCGATCGACCCCGCGCTGATCTATTTCGCCTACGGCACGCGCGAGAACGGGCTCAAGGGCATCCAGCAGGTGCTCGACGCTCCCGCACCGCCGACCGCCGCCATCTGCATGAACGACCTCTCGGCTTTCGGCGCGATGCTCGGCCTGCGCCATCGCGGACGCGAGGCCGGCGTCGACTTCTCCATCGTCGGCTGCGACGACGTGAAGGAGGCGGCGCAATGGTTTCCGGCGCTCACCACGATCCACAATTTCCAGAACCAGATGGGCGCCAAATCGGCGGAATTCCTGCTGCGCCGCATCGCCGAGCCCGCCGCGCCGCAGCAGCGCCTGCTGCTGACGCCCGAACTCGTCCTGCGCGGGACGACCTGTCCGCCCCGCTGAGCCTTCAGGCATCGTTCGCGGGCTTGGCGTTGAGGGCGCGATAGGCCCGCACGACCTGCGAATCGTCGCGCCCGCCATGGCCCAGCCCCGAGGCCGCGAGGAACATCTGATGGGCCGATGCCGCCAGCGGCAGCGCGACCTTCGCTGCGCGCCCGGCATCGAGCACGATGCCGAGATCCTTGACGAAGATGTCGACGGCGCTGGCGACGACCGGGTCGGGTTCCTGCATGCGCGGGCCGCGATCCCTGAGCATCCAGGAGGATGCCGCCGAGCCGCCCATGATCTCGAAGAGCAGGCGTCCGTCGATGCCGGCCTTCTCCGCCAGCGACAGCGCCTCGGCCGCGACCGCGATATGCACGCCGCAGAGGAGCTGGTTGACGGTCTTCACCGTCGCGCCCTGCCCCGGTTTCTCGCCGACATGGAAGACCTTGTCGCCGAGCGCATCGAGCACCGGCTTTGCCCGTGCGAAACTCTCCGGCGCCGCGCCGACCATGATCGTCAGCGTCCCGCCCTGCGCGCCTTTGACGCCGCCGGAGACCGGCGCGTCGATGAAATGCCGGCCGGTCTTCGTGACCTCCGCCGCGATCGCCTCGGCCTCGCCCGGCGGACAGGTCGCCATCAGGATGACCGTCGCATCCGGCGCCAGCGCCGCGAGCGCCCCGGCTTCGAAGAGCACCGCGCGCGCCTGCGCGGCATTGACCACCATCAGCACCAGTGCATCGGCGCCCTTGGCCGCCTCGGCCGCATTTGGGACAGCCTGTCCGCCAGCTGCAGCCAGCGCGTCGCGCGCCGCCTCCCGCATGTCGAAGCCGGTGACCCGGAACTGCCGCTTGACCAGGTTCTCGGCCATCGGCGCACCCATCGCGCCAAGCCCGATGAAGGCGATGCTGGAAATCGGCGTGTCTGGCATAAGTCAGGTACTTTCTCGGAGCTCGCATGCCACGCATGCAGCACCATGAGTTGAGCGCGGATGCCCGGCGCCGGACAAGCGGCGCCGGCGCATCGGCCTCATTCCTTCACCGCACCCGTCATCGACGCCACGTAGTAGTCGACGAAGAAGGAGTAGAGGATCGCCACGGGAATCGAGCCCAGCAGCGCGCCGGCCATTAGCGAGCCCCAGTGATAGACGTCGCCCTCGACGAGCTGGGTCAGCACCGCGACCGGCACCGTCTTCTTCTCCGCCGACTGGATGAAGGCGAGCGCATAGATGAACTCGTTCCAGGACAGGGTGAAGGCGAAGATGCCGGCCGAGATCAGGCCGGGCATGGCGAGCGGCAAGGTGATGCGCCACAAGGTCTGCAGCCGCGTCGCCCCATCGATCATCGCGCATTCCTCGAGCTCGTAGGGGATCGACTTGAAATAGCCGATCAGGAGCCAGGTGCAGAACGGGATCAGGAAGGTCGGGTAGGTCAGGATCAGCGCCAGCGGCGAGTCGAACAGGCCGAACTGGAAGATCAGCGTCGCCAGCGGGATGAACAGGATCGAGGGCGGCACGAGATAGGCGAGATAGATCGCCAGGCCCACATATTGCGAGCCCTTGAACCTCAGCCGCTGGATCGCATAGGCGGCGAGCACGCTGGAGAACAGCGAGAGCGCCGTCGCCACCGCCGCGACCATCATCGTGGTCCAGAGCCATTGCGGATAATCGGTCTGGAACAGCAGCCTGTTGATGTTCTCGAGCGTCGGCGACTTCACCCAGAACGGGTTGTTGTTCTTGTAGTCGAGCAGCTCGGCGTTCGGTTTGATCGCCGTGATCGCCATCCAGTAGAACGGGAACAGCAGCACGAGGAGGAAGAGCGACAGCGGCAGGTAGAGCGTGAGGAGGCGCCGCGGGCCGGACGACCAATCGATGACGCCTTCGCGCTCCCTGTCCTTGAGATGCGGACGCGCACTGAGGGTTTGATCAGTCATTCTCTTCCCCCTGCTGCCATTTGCGCCGGGACAGGCCGAAATAGCTGAACAGCGTCGCCATCACGAGGAACGGGATCATCGCCACCGCGATCGCCGCGCCCTCGCCGAGCTGGCCGCCTGGGATGCCGCGCTGGAAGGCGAGCGTCGCCATCAGATGCGTGGCGTTCACCGGCCCGCCGCGTGTGATGGCGTAGACGAGCTGGAAATCGGTGAAGGTGAACAGCACCGAGAAGGTCAGCACGATCGCCAGGATTGGCATCAGCATCGGGAAAGTCACGTGCCGGAAGCGTTGCCAGGCATTGGCACCGTCCAGCATCGCCGCCTCGTAGAGCGACGGCGAAATGGTTTGCAGGCCGGCGAGCAGCGAGATCGCGACGAAGGGGATGCCGCGCCAGATATTCGCCGCGATCAGCGAAAAACGCGCCGGCCAGGGCTGGCCGAGGAAGTCGATATAGCTGTCGCGCCAGCCGAGCACGTCGACCAGCACATAGGAGATGATCGAGAACTGCGGATCGTAGATCCACCAGAAGGCGATGGCCGAGAGCACCGTGGGCACGATCCAGGGAATCAGGATGATCGCCCTGAGCAGCGACTTCATCGGCAGGTGGTTGTTGAGCAGCAGCGCCAGCCACAGGCCGAGCGCGAATTTCCCGATGGTCGCCACGCCCGTATAGAGCATCGTGTTCCAGACCGAGGTGATGAAGACCCGGTCGTACCAGAGCGACTGGAAGTTCTCGAAACCGATGAAATGGCCGACCCGGCCGATGCGCGTATCGGTGAACGCGAGCCAGATGCCCAGGCCCAGCGGATAGCTCAGGAAGACGAGCAGGAACCCGGCCGCGGGCAGCAGGCAGAGGAAGACCAGGAAAGGCTTGTAGTCGAACAGACGCACCAGCCAGTTTTGCTGCAGGCTGTGGACGGTTCGCAATTCGGCGGCAGCTACGGCCATGGCGCTCTCGCGTTGGGGTCGGCTACGGCATCGGACCGAAAAGGGGAACCCATCTTTCGGAACAACCGGATGCGACAACACATCAGGAGATCATCGTTGTTGCGTCCGATCGGATGCGCGACGATCTCGCATCGGCCGCCGGACGAGCCGGCGGCCGTGAGGATTCCGGCTCAGGTCCGGTAGTAGCGCTTGGCGCGGCGCTCGGCTTCCGCCGCCGCTTCCTCAGGCGTCGCCTGACCGGCGCAGACCGAGGCGACCATCTGGACGACGACATATTCGGCGTTGACCGTGCCGGCGGCCTCGTTGATCGAGCCCTTGTAGCCGCTCCACAGCGCCCGCTCCCAGGTGTCGCGATAGACCACGATCTTGGGGTCGCTCGACCACACCTTGCTCTCGGCATAGCCCTTCAGCGGCTGGGTCCAGTAGCCGTAGCAGCCGGTCAGCCACTTGTCGTACTGCTCCTTCTCCATCATGAAGCGGAGATATTCCTTGGCCGCGTTCGGGAATTTGGTGTGCTTGAACGCCATGGCGTTGATGATCAGCGCCGGCTCCGACGGCCGCCCGAGCGGACCGACCGGCATGGTCGCGTGGTTCAGGTCCTTGCCGATGGCGGCGGTCTTCTCGTCTTTCGAATTCTTGATCGAGAAATAGAGCGAGACGCCATTCTGGGTGACGCCGATCTCGCCCGCCGTCAGCGCCTTGTTGTTGCTGATGTCGAGCCAGGAGAGCGTGCCGGGGATGAAGGTCTCATAGAGCGCCTTGGCGTATTTCAGCGCCTCGATCGTCTCCTTCGAGTTGATCGCGACCTTGTTGTTCTCGTCGACCATGTAGCCGCCATGGGTCCAGACGAGCCAGTTGCAGTAGGCATTGCCGTCGCCCACCGCATTGCCGAGCGCGAAGCCGGCAGGGTGGCCGTTTTCCTTGAGCTTGCGGCAGAGCTTCAGGAAGCCGTCGAGATCCTTCGGGAAGGTATCGAAGCCCGCTTCCTTGACCCAGGATTCACGATAGACCGCCGGCGCGCCCGACGCACCCATCGGGATCGAAACCCACTGGTTGGTCTTGTCCTTCTTGCCGTATTTCTCGGCGATCGGGTACCAGCCGCCATATTTCTTGCCGAGATCCTCGGCGATATCGGTCAGGTCGATCAGCTTGTCGGAGAAGATGTGCGGATCGTCGGCCCAGCCGACCACGACATCGGGGCCGGCGCCGGTATTGGCGGTCACCGCCGTCTGCGGGCGCAGATCCTCCCAGCCGGCATAATCGACGCGCACCGGCACGCCGGTCGCCTTGGTGAAGGCTTCGGTATTCTCGTTGAAGATCGCCTGGTCGGGATCGACGAACTTGGTGGGGCGCAGCACGCGCAGCGTCGCGCCCTGCTCGATCTTGGCCTGCGCGATCGCCGGTGCCAGCGGCAGGCTCGCCCCCGCGGCAAGCCCGGCACCACCGATCAATACGTCACGTCTCGAAATGCTCATGATGATATTCCCTCCGTGAAAAGCCGCGAGGGCCTGCATCGGACCCTCGTCATGCATGATTGTCGCCGTAAAACTGCGCCCGCGCGCGGCCCGGGCGACGGGCCCGCGCGCGATTGCCTCTAAAGACGCTTGCCGGTGGCCGCGTCGAAGAGATGGGTCACGCTGGTGTCGGGCGTGATGCGGATGGTTTCGCCCGGCTTGGCCGTGATGCGCTCGCGGAACACGCAGGTCAGGTTCTGCCCGCCGCAGCGGACCACGACCTGGGTCTCCGAGCCCATCGGCTCGATCACCACCACCTCCGCCTCGAGCCCGTTGGCATCGAGATGGATATGCTCCGGGCGGATGCCGAACACGGCGGCCTTGCCGTTCGAATCGGCCGGATGCTGACCGACCGGCCAGACCACCCCACCCTCCGTCTCGAAGCCCGACGCCAGGATCTTGCCCTTGAGCAGGTTCATCGAGGGCGAGCCGATGAAGGCCGCGACGAACAGATTGGCGGGCTTGTCGTAAAGGTCGAGCGGCGCGCCCATCTGCTCGATGATACCGTCATGCATCACGACGATCTTGTCGGCCATGGTCATGGCCTCGATCTGGTCGTGCGTGACATACACGGTCGTGGTCTTCAGGCGCTGGTGCAGCTCCTTGATCTCGGTGCGCATCTGCACGCGCAGCTTGGCATCGAGGTTGGAGAGCGGCTCGTCGAACAGGAACACCTGCGGGTCGCGCACGATCGCGCGCCCCATGGCGACGCGCTGGCGCTGGCCGCCGGAGAGCTGGCGCGGATAGCGCTCGAGCAGATTGCCGAGGCCCAGGATCTGCGCGGCCTTGCTGACGCGCTCCTCGATCTCGGCCTTCGGCGCCTTCCGGAGCTTCATCGAGAAGGCCATGTTGTCGGCGACCGTCATATGCGGATAGAGCGCATAGTTCTGGAACACCATGGCGATGTCGCGCTCCTTCGGCGGAACGTCGTTCACCACCTTGGGACCGATGCGGATCTCGCCGCCGGAGATGTTCTCCAGCCCCGCGATCATGCGCAGCAGTGTCGACTTCCCGCAGCCCGACGGCCCGACGAGAATGACGAACTCGCCATCGTCGATATCGATGTCCACGCCGTGGATGACCTGCGTCGAGCCATAGGCCTTGCGCACGTCGGCAATCTGGACAGATGCCATGTTTTCTTCCCTGCTTCCGTTCCCTTGATCCTCGCAACTGCGCGAGCATCGCTGTCGCCTATCGGCTTCTTGTGACCGATTGATGCATATGGCCCCGCCTCTCCTGAGCGGTTGTGTCCCCATGCGTCTGCGATAAAGTCATACGATAGCCGGAAAGCTGTCAAGCGCGACACAGGTCGAACCGGGTTCAGGGGAAACGCGATTGGCACAGAGCGAGAGGACGGGTCGATCGATGCGGATGCGCGATTTCTCGCGGCCGACGACGCTCAATCCCGACAGGCTTTTCGGCCAGGTTGCCCAGAGGCTGGCAGTCGCGATCATCAGCGGCCGGATCGGCGCGGGCGAGCTCCTGCCCAACGAGGACGACCTGCGCGCCGACATCTCGGTTTCGCGCACGGCCTATCGCGAAGCGGTCAAGGTGCTCACCGCCAAGGGGCTCGTCGAGGCACGTCCGAAAAGCGGCACGCGCGCCGCCCCGCGCGACCGCTGGAACCTGCTCGACACCGATGTCCTGGCCTGGCATTTCGAGGCCGACCCGAACGAGAAATTCATCCGTGATCTCTTCGAGTTACGCCGATTCGTCGAGCCCAGCGTGGCGCGGCTGGCGGCCCAGCGCCGCACCGCCGCCGACATCGCCCGCATCGAGGCCGCGTTGCGGGCCATGATCGACAATCCGCCCTATTCGGATGCTTGCGTGCGCGGCGATCTCGCCTTTCACGAGGCCATCTTCGCGGCCTCGCAGAACGCTCCGCTGCAATGCCTGTCGAGCGCGGTCATCGCCACCCTGCAATGGTCGCTCGTGCTGAAGAAAGGCGTCGACGAGGCCTTCATCGCCTCCCTGCCAGATCACGAAAACATCCTCGCCGCGATCGTCGAGCGCGATGGCGATCTCGCCGCCGTGCGCATGGCGGGACTGGTCATCGACAGCTTGAACACGACGCTGGCATCGGTGAATGTCAGCCAGGCCGAACCCGACAAAATCACCCGAATAAAGCATACTAAATAACAGCCCCGCCGATACGGCGTGACGCTGGCAGCCCGATCACAGGCCGTCCGAGGGGTACCCGGCGGCTAAATTCGAATTTAATCGATTCACAAGACACGAATCAACGCAGAGATGGACCAGACGACGATGCCAGCCTCCGACCGCACCGAGATCATCCAGACCGGCCCGCTGATCGCCCATGCCGCCGATCAGCTCAAGCAGCACTTCACCGTCCACGAATTGTGGAAGGCGGCCGACCGCGCCGGCCTGCTGCGCGAGGTCGCGGATCGCGTGCGCGGCGTCGCCGCGGGCGGCGGCCACAACCGGGTCGACGGCGCGCTGTTCGACGCGCTGCCCAAGCTCGAGGTCATCTCCAGCTTCGGCGTCGGCTACGACCATGTCGACGCGGCCGAAGCCGGCCGGCGCGGCCTCGTCGTCACCAACACGCCCGACGTGCTGACCGACGAGGTTGCCGACCTCGCCATAGGCCTGCTGATCGCCACGGTCCGCCAGCTCCCGCAGGTCGATCGCTACCTGCGCGAGGGCAAGTGGCTCAAGGGCAATTACCCGCTCACCACCTCGCTGCGCGGCCGCAAGGTCGGCATCGTCGGCCTCGGCCGCATCGGCAAGGCGGTGGCGCAGCGCGTCGAGGCCTTCGGCCTGCCGGTCGTCTATCACGGCCGCTCGCGCCAGCCGGACGTGTCCTATCCCTACTATCCCTCGCTGGTCGACATGGCCGCCGATGTCGACACGCTGATCTCGGTCGCGCCGGGCGGCGCCTCGACCCATCACATCATCAACGCCGAGGTGCTGAAGGCACTGGGTCCCAATGGCATCCTGGTCAATGTCGGACGCGGCACGGTCGTCGACGAGCAGGCGCTGATCAAGGCGCTCAAGGACAGGACCATCCTCTCCGCCGGCCTCGACGTCTTCGAGGACGAGCCGCGCGTACCCGCAGAGCTGATCGCCATCGAGCATGCCGTGCTGCTGCCCCATGTCGGCTCGGCCTCCGTCCACACCCGCGAGGCGATGGGCCAGCTTCTGGTCGACAACATGGTTTCATGGTTCGATGGCAAGGGTCCGCTGACGCCCGTGCCGGAGACACCATGGAAAAAGGCCTGATTCGCCGGCTTCTGCCGCTTCTCCTTCTCGGCGCCGGCAGCTTGCCGGCCGCCGCCCAGCCGGCGCCGCTTCCGCGCGGCGCCGACAAGGCTCCGGACGCGATCCGGCGCTGGCTCGGCGCCTGGGAGCTCGAACTCGCCGACGCGCCGCGCCGCTGCACCCTCACCTTCGGCACGGAAGCGACCGCAAACGGCCGCCAGTTGCGCTTCCCCGCGACCTGCCGCCGCGCCCTGCCCATCCTGGACAGCGCGACGGCATGGACGCTGAATGCGAGCGGCCAGCCGCAACTGCTCGACGCCGGCGGCAAGGCCGTGGTGAGCTTTCAGGGCGGCTCCGCCGAAACTGGGGTGGAGGGCAAAGGCAGCGACGGCAAGGGCTATCGCCTCTCCGGGAAGGGGCATCCGCGCCTCGCCGCCCGTGCTCTGCAGGGCGCCGCCGCAGCTGCATCCGAAGCCGCGCAACGGCAGACGACGGTCGATCCGGCCCAGGCACCCGCGCCCGAGACGGTCCCCGGCCGCTACATCCTGATGCGCCAGCAGAACCGCGAGGCCTGTCGTCTCGTGCTCTCGGCCCCGGCCGCGGGCGGGCAGCAGGGCGGCACCGCCTTCGAGGGCTCCTGCCAGGATGTCGGCCTCACCATCTTCGACCCGGTCGGCTGGCGCTATGCCGGCGGGCGGCTGTCGCTCGTCGCCCGCCGGGGCCACGGCACCGAGCTCGTCTTCGAGAACGGCCAGTGGCGCAAGGACCCCGCCATCGGCGCGCCGCTGCTGATGCGCAAGCTCGCGCCCTGACGGCGACGGCCGACGGCGTCATTCGGCCGCGGTAGCCGGCTTCAATACACCGCGCCGGACCTGGTCCTCCTCGATCGATTCGAACAGGGCCCGGAAGTTGCCCTCGCCGAAGCCGTCATCGCCCTTGCGCTCGATGAACTCGAAGAAGATCGGCCCGAGCACCGTGCCGGAGAAGATCTGCAGCAAGACCTTGCTCATCCGGCCCGCCTTCTCGCCAAGCGCCACTGCCCCCTCGCCATCGATCAGGATGCCGTTGGCCTTGAGCCGCTCAACCGGCTCGCCATGGTTCGGCACGCGGGCATCGACCTTCTCGTAATAGGTCGCGGGCGGCGATGGCATGAACGGCAGGCCGTTGCCGCGCAGGGCCTCGACGCTGGCATAGATGTCGCGCGAGCCCATGGCGACATGCTGGATGCCCTCGCCCTTGTACTGGCGCAGGTATTCCTCGATCTGGCTCCTGTCGTCGAGGGATTCGTTGATCGGGATGCGGATCTTGCCGCAAGGCGAGGTCAGCGCCCGCGAAATCAGGCCGGTCAGCTTGCCCTCGATGTTGAAGAAGCGAATCTCGCGGAAATTGAAGAGCTTGCCGTACCAGCCGGCCCAATGGTCCATGCGGCCGCGATGGACGTTGTGGGTCAGGTGATCGAGATAATACAGCCCCGCCGGCTCGGGATGCGGGTTCTTCTCGCCGATCCATTCGAAATCGACATCCCAGATCGAGCCCTTCTCGCCATAGCGGTCGACGAAATAGAGCAGCGAGCCGCCGATGCCCTTCACCGCCGGAATGGCGAGCTCGCCGGGGCCGATCCTGCTCACATAGGGCTCGGCGCCGAGCGAGACGGCGCGATCGAAGGCCTGCTTCGCATCGACGACGCGGAAGGCCATCGCGCAGGCGCATGGCCCATGCGCGGCGGCGAAATCCTGCGCGAAGGAATTCGGCTCGGCATTGACGACGAAATTCACGTCGCCCTGCCGGTAGAGCGTGACGCGCTTCGAACGGTGGCGCGCGACCGGCACGAAACTCATCGTCCCGAACAGCGCGCCGAGCTTTTCCGGCTCCGGATGGGCGAACTCGACGAACTCGAAGCCGTCGGTACCCATCGGATTCGCCTCGGAGATTTCAGGCGGCGCGGCATCATGCGGAAACGGTCCCATAGCGATCTCCTCCTCGAGATGATCGCCATGATCGCGCGAGCTGGCGGCAAGTGGCGTGCAAACTGAATTGCAAATCGGAAAATGACGCACGATACTCGCATCAAAAGCGAGAAAGCCGCACGAAATGACCGCTCTCGACGCATTCGACTGGCGCCTGCTCGATGCCTTGCAGCAGGATGCGTCCCTGACCAACGCGGCCCTGGCCGAGCGGGTCGGCCTGTCCGCGAGCCAGGTCTCGCGCCGCCGCCAGCGTCTCGAACAGGATGGCGTGATCCAGGGCTATCGCGCGGCGCTCGATCCCTCGGCGGTCGGCCTCGGCGTCATCGTCTTCATCCATGTCGCGCTCGACACCCATTCCCGCGACAATGCCCGTCGCTTCCGCGATCTCGTGCGTCTGACCCCGGCGATCCTCGAAGCCCATGCGCTGACGGGCGAGGCCGACTACCTGCTCAAGGTCGCCGTCGGCGATCTCAAGGAGCTCGCCCGGCTCGTGAACGAAGTGCTGATGCCGCATGAGAGCGTGGCCCGCGTGCGTTCCGAGATCGCCCTCGAAACGCTGAAGGAGCCGGGTCTGTTGCCGCTGCCGATGACTTGAGCGCGAAGCTGTGCAAACTCCTGCCTTCGTCAGGCCGTCTTTGCATGGCTGATCCGACCGGCCGCATCCGCGCCTAGCCGAAATCGTCAGGGAGAACCGACATGTTCAACGCCAAATCGCTGCTCGATGCGCTGGTCAACGCCGGCAGCCAGGCTGCCGGGCAGACGGGCCAGCAGGGCGGTCTTAGCGGCGTGCTCGGCGGGCTGGCGGAGCAGGTTCAGCGCTCAGGCGGGCTCGGCGGCCTCGCCGGCCAGATCCTCACCCAGGCCACGCAAGGGCTCGGCGACGCCGCACGCCAGACGGGCGTGCAGCAGGGCGCCTCGGATGCGCTCGGCCGCGCCACCGGCGGACGGACGCCCGACGAGTTGCTCGCGCAGGCCAAGGGCGTCCTCACCAGCAATCCGGCCCTGGCGACCGCCGTTCTGGGTGGCCTCGGCGCGCTCGTCTTCGGCACCGGCGCCGGCCGCTCGGTCGCGGCGTCGGCCGCCAAGCTCGGCGGCATGGCCCTTATCGGCGGCCTCGCCTACAGGGCCTACCAGAATTACCAGGCCGGCAAGCCGCTCCTCGACGGCAATCATCAGCAGATCCTGCCCGCGCCCGCCGGCAGCGGCTTTGAGCCGCAGGCCGCCACGGAGGCGACGGCCCTCACCCTCATCCGCGCCATGATCGCGGCCGCGGCGGCCGACGGCAACATCGATGCGCAGGAGCGCGGCGCCATCCTCGGCGGCCTCAAGGACGCCGGGCTCGATGCCGAAGCGCATGACTGGCTGACGAAGGAGATGGCCAAGCCCGCCTCGATCGATCAGCTCGCCGATGCCGCCGCATCACCCGAGATGGCGGCGCAGATCTATACGGCCGCGCGCATCGCCATCAATCCGGATACGCCCGCCGAGAAGGACTTCCTGGCGGGTCTGGCCGGCTCTCTCGGGCTCGACGCCGAGCTCGTCGCCAATATCGACGCCGCCGCGAGCACCGCGAAGGTCTGAGCCGACCTCGCTTCGCTCGGCGGCTGCTGCGCGCGCCCGCGGCGTAACGAATGACGGGCATGGGCAGCAGCGTCCATGCCCGACGCCCCGGAGCCGTCTTGGCCTCCGGAGCCGGTTTCCGCGATCATGGAAGCCGCCCGTTAAGCATGGCGTTGAATTCATTGCCCGTTTTTGCGGCTCATGCACGTCAGCTTAGGAGTTTTCAGCTCAAAACCCCGGCGCCGGTACAACCGGCCGTTGCTACCCCGTACGGCGGGAAGCAGCGCATGTCGCAGGAGCGCTGGGAGCCCGAACATGTCTGCGTCCGCCATGATCCGGGCCATGCGCCCCCATCACTGGCTCAAGAACGGGCTCGTCTTCGTCCCGATCCTGCTTAATCACGATGTCTTCGACCCGGCGGCCCTCTGGCACGGTGTCATCGCTTTCATCGCCTTCAGCCTGATCGCCTCCGCGATCTATCTCCTCAACGACATCAAGGATGTCGAGGCGGATCGCCTGCATCCGACCAAGCGCAAGCGCCCCCTCGCCGCCGGCGAGATCACCGCCGCCCAGGCCTACGCCGCGGTGCCCGTGCTCCTGCTCGCCGCGTTCTCGACCGTCCTTCTCGTGCCGCAGCCACAGAGCTTCATGCTGGCGCTGCTGGCCTATCTCTTCCTGGCGCTGACCTATCTCCTCTTTCTCAAGCGCAGGCTGCTGGTCGACGTTCTCGGCCTGGCGGCGATGCACACGCTGCGCATCCTGGCCGGCAACGCGGCCGCGGCCGTCCCGATCTCGTCCTGGCTATTGGCCTTCTCGATGTTCCTCTTCCTCAGCCTCGCACTGGTGAAGCGCTATGCCGAATTGCGCATCACCGCGGACCAGTCCGGCCTGAAGAAGGCCGGGCGCGGCTATCAGGTCGAGGATATCGAGGCGCTCTCGCAGCTCGGCATGGCCTCGGGCTGCACCTGTGCGCTGATCATGGCGCTCTATGTCGACAGCGCCAACGTGAAGCAGCTCTACCGCCACCCCGAGCTGATCTGGCTGCTCTGCCCGATCGTCCTCTACCAGATGGCGCGCATCTGGTTCATGGCCCGCCGTGGCGGCATGCCCGACGATCCGCTGGTCTTCATGATCCGCGACTGGCGCAGCCAGCTCATGGGCCTCGTCGTCATCGCCATCATGGTCCTGGCGACGATCCTGCCATGACCGTCCCCCGCGGCGCGTATCGCTCCTGGGGCGGGCTCTCGGCGCAGGGCAGCGAGATCGTCGATGCGGCTGACTGGATCGAGCGGCCCGATCGCTTCCGCCGCCCCGTCCTCGCCTACGGCAATGGCCGCTCCTATGGCGATTCCTGCCTGAACAGCCGGGGCTCGCTGATCGATGCGCGTTCGCTCGCCAACGTCCAGACCTTCGACCGGGAAACCGGCCTGCTGACCTGCGGCGCGGGGCTCCTGCTCGACCGCCTGCTCGATATCGTGGTTCCGGCCGGCTGGTTCCCCTGCGTCACGCCCGGAACGAGCTTCGTGACCATCGGCGGCGCGCTCGCCAACGACGTCCATGGCAAGAACCATCATGCCGCCGGCACTTTCGGCTGCCATGTCCGCGCCTTCGAGCTGATGCGCTCCGACGGCCAGCGCATCCTTTGCGCGCCGGACATGAATGCCGATCTCTTCGCCGCCACCATCGGAGGCTTCGGGCTGACCGGGCTCATCACGCAGGTGACGCTCCAGCTCATGCCGATCCGCTCGGCCGCAATGGAGCAGGAGGTCCTGCATTTCGACAGCCTCGACGGCTTCTTCGGACTGGCCGCCGAATCCGACTCGACGCATGACTACACCGTGGCCTGGATCGACGCCCTCGCCAGCGGCCGGCACTTCGGCCGCGGCGTCTTCTTCCGCGCCAACCATGCGCCCGATTTCGGCTTCCTGCCGCCACAGCCCGGCCGCAACCTGCGCTTTCCGATCGAACCACCCTTTCCCCTGATTAACCGGGTGACGCTCAGTGCCTTCAACTGGCTCTATCGTCACAGCCAGCCGCGCGGGGCGGCGCCACGGCGTGTGCCTTATCGGCCGTTCTTCTACCCGCTCGACCGGATCCGCGACTGGAACCGCGCCTATGGCCCGCAGGGCCTGAGGCAGTTCCAATGCGCCGTGCCGATGGCCGGCGCCCGCCGCGCCGTCGAGGAGATGCTGAGCCGGACGCTCGCTGCCGGCGAGGCCTCGTTCCTGACCGTGCTCAAGCTCTTCGGCGCCAAGCGCTCGCCGGGGCTGATGTCCTTCCCGATCCAGGGCGCGACGCTGACGCTCGATTTCCCCAATCGCGGCGCCCGGACCGAGGCGCTGCTGACGGAATTGGACCGGATCGCGATCGAGGCCGGGGGCCGGGTGAACCCCTACAAGGATGCCCGCATGTCGGCGGCGACCTTCCAGGCCTCCTTTCCGCAATGGCGCGATTTCGCCACTCATATCGATCCCGGCTTCTCCTCGGATTTCTGGCGCCGTGTCAGCGACGGCTGAGGCCGCGCGAAAATAATCGTCACCGCCTTTGAACCTCCCCGCTCCTCCCTGCGACCAATGAGCATGAAGAGCGAGACCTTCGCTCTCGCAACGATCGGGAGAGACGAGCATGACCACGTTCCGCAAGACGCTGACCGCGACCCTCGCGGCCGTGACCCTGGCCACCACCTTGATCGCGTCCGGCGCCGAAGCGCGCCCGCGCTGGCACCGGGGCTATGGCTGGGGCGTCGGAGCCGGTGTGGTCGGCGCGCTCGCCGCAGGCGCGATCATCGCCGGCGCCACCCGCCCCGCCTATGGCTACGGCTACTATGACGCTCCTGCCCCCGTTCGCTCCTGCGACCTGGTCGAGCGCTTCGACCGCTGGGGCAACGTCATCGGCTACCGCCGGGTCTGCGGCTACTACTGAGCTTCCCTGGACGCCCCTGTTTCGAGACCCCAGACTCAAAAGGCCGGCTTACGCCGGCCTCTTTTTTGTTGCGGGTCGATCGGGGCGCTCAGCCCTTGGCGGCAGCGACCTTGCGCAGGTAGCCGGTGACGATGCCGGTGACGCCGCGCAACAGCACATCCTCGAACGCCGCGAGGAACTGATCGCACTGCTCGCGCGTGACGATCAATGGCGGCTCGAGGCGGATGACGTTGCGGTTGTATTCGGTGAAGGCGACGAGCACGTCGTGCTCCTTCAGCAAGAGCGCGCCGACGAAGCCGCAGAGCGAGCCCTTCAGCTTGTCGTCGAGCAACGCGACCATGTGCTTGACCCCGAAAGGCATGGTCTCGCTGATGTCCTGGAACTCGATGCCGATCATCAGCCCGCGCCCGCGGATTTCCTTGAGCAGCGTCGGGTATTTCGCTCGCAGGCCGTTCAGGCGCTCGATCAGATAGTCGCCCTGCCGCTTCGCATTGCCCATCAGATCCTCGTCATAGAGGACGTTGAGGGCCTCGATGGCGGAGACGCAGGCCTCACCCATGCCGCCAAAAGTCGCCTGCGCATGGATCAGCGCGGTCTTCGGCTTGCCATAGGCCTTCATGTAGATCTCGCGGCGAGCGATCATCGCGCCCATCGCCGCCTTGGAGCCGCCGAGCGCCTTGGCGAGCGCGGTCACATCCGGCACCACCCCGTCGCGCTCGAAGGCGAAGAATTGGCCAGTGCGGCCAAGCCCGCACTGCACCTCGTCCGCGACCCAGAGCACGCCGTGCTTGTCGCAGAGCGCGCGCAACTCGCGCCAGAAACCCTCGGGCGCCTCGACGATGCCGCCGCCGCCCTGGATCGTCTCCATCACGACGATGCCGATCGAGGGGTCGTTCTCCAGCGCCTGCCGGACCGCATGGATGTCGCCGAAGGGCACCTTGACGCGGTTCTCGACCAGCTTGAACTGCGACTGGTAGAGCGTCGAATCGGTGACCGAGAGCACGCCCTTGGTCTTGCCGTGGAACGAGTTCGCCGCATGCAGGATCTTGGACTTGCCCGGACCCTGCGCCTGCTCCGCGACCTTCAGCGCCGCCTCCATCGCCTCCGAGCCGGTCGAGCCGAGGAAGACCATGTCGAGATCGCCCGGCGCGATGGTGGCAAGGTTCTTCGCCAGCGCCGCCGCGTATTGCGACATGAACGCCATGCAGATCTCATGGCGGTTCTCGTCCTGGAACTTCTGCCGGGCCGCGATGATGCGCGGATGGTTGTGGCCGAAGGCGACCGAGCAGAAGCCGCCGAAGAAATCGAGGATCTTGCGGCCGTCCTTGGTGATGTAGTGCAGGCCCTCGGCGCGATCGACGAGGATCTTGTCGAAGCCGAGCAGCTTGAGGAAATGAAGCTGGCCGGGGTTGATATGGGCGGCAAAGAAATCCTTCACCTGGGCGGCGTCGAGCTGCTTGGCAGCCTCGACGCTGATGAGTTGCGGGCGCGCTCCGCTCACCGGCGCATCCTCCTGGCTGAAAGCGGGCATGCTCATGCGGCGAGGCTCCTCTGCGCCTGTTTGTGGGCGTCCTTGCCCTTGCGATACTCGGTATAGGCGGCGAGCAGCATGTCCTCGTCGCGGTATTTCGGGTGCCAGCCGAGCTCGCGCTTGGCCTTGGACGTGTCGAGAATACAGATCTCGTCGGCGATCTTGTATTGCTCGGGATCCATGATCGGCATGTTCACCGCGTCGAGCGCATCGAGCGTGAGCTTCACCAGCGAGGCCGGCGTCGGCAGCAGGATCGATTTCGAGCCGGCATGCTTGATCAGGTCGCCGAGCAGCTTCTTCACCGGCGGCGGCTCGTCGGAGCCGAGATTATAGGCCTCGTTCGGGAAGCCCGCCTTCCAGGCGCAGACACAGGCGCTGGCGCAGTCGAACACCGAGATGAACTGGTAGGGATTACGCCCCGAGCCGATCATCGGCACCGGCAGGTTGAGGTCGATCAGCTTGAACAGCTTCACCAGGATGCCGAGCCGGCCGGGCCCGATGATGAGTCGCGGCCGGAAGATCGGGATCTTGAAGCCCTTGGCGCGGTATTCCTCGGCGAGCCGCTCGGTCGCGAGCTTGCTCTCGCCATATTCGCCGAGCGGATGCGCGGGATGGGTTTCGTCCTGCGGCACCGTGACCGAATGGCCGTAGATCATATCCGTGGTGAAATGCACCAGCCGGTCGGCGCCGCGCTTCTCCATCCAGCTCAGGATGTTCTGCGTGCCGTGAAAATTGACCGGCCAGAAGAAATCGTGCCGCTCGGCCCGCGTGACGATCGGCGAGAGCATCTTGGCCGAAAGGTTGTAGACCACGTCTTCAGGCGAGAGCGGGATCGTGTCCACGCTCTCCGCCTTGGTCACGTCGATCTGGACGAAGGGCACCTTGGCGTAATGCGCATGGCTGCTCTTGTGGATGTCCGCGACGAGGACGTCCTCGCCCATCGCCGCGAGATCAGCCGCCAGGCGCGAGCCGACG
Source organism: Allobosea sp. UNC402CLCol (assembly GCF_000745475.1). Taxonomy (GTDB): domain Bacteria; phylum Pseudomonadota; class Alphaproteobacteria; order Rhizobiales; family Beijerinckiaceae; genus Allobosea; species Allobosea spartocytisi. The sequence continues at coordinate 749,818 of NZ_JQJJ01000010.1, read as the reverse complement.
AAGCCGTCGCCGCCGATGATGATATGCTTCATGACCGGCTCCTATCGGCGCGACCGGGGCGCCGGACGAACCCGCACCGGCACGGGAACCGGCGTCAGCATGGTTTCGGGCCGCGGCTCGAACAGGGCGCCGAGGCGCAGGAACAGGCGAACGATCAGGTCCATGGTACCCCTCAGCTTTGTGCGATGAAGATGGTGCCGATGACGATGAAGCCGATGCCGGCGATGCGGCTCGGGCTCAGATCCTCATGGAAGGCGAAATAGGCATAGGCCGCGACCACGACATAGGCGAGGCTCAGGAACGGGTAGGCGTAACTGATCTGCACCTTGGACAGCACGACCAGATGCGAGGCCATGCTGACGACGAAGGTGCACAGGCCCGCGAAGACGAACGGGTTGAAGACGACCCGGAAAACTGTGGCGACGATCCCGTCGCCGGCGATGTCGAAGGAGCCGAAACTGCTCATGCCGCGCTTGAGCATGAGTTGCGCCGCCGCATTGGTCAGCACCGTGAACAGGATCAGGGGAATATAGGAACTCATCGCCGTGCCGGGCTTTCCTGCGTCGTTTTTCAGCCTCCAGATGCCGAGAAAAAAACTTCAAATGCCTTAGTGCGCGAACCCTACTTCATCATAACGTTAAGACGATCCTGCCGCGATCGACGAAACCCTGCGTCATCCGGGCACCGGCCCGATCCTTGCCTGAGCTCTGGCGGTCAAGGTGTCCGGAGAGGGTGACGATGAAGCGCGAAGAGCTGACCGAGAAGATTCTCGACATCAAGCGCGAGAAGGGCTGGAGCTGGAAATACATCACCGAAGAGATCGGCGGCATGTCCGAGGTGCTGGTGGTCGGCGCGCTGCTCGGCCAGATGAAGCTGGTCCGGCCGCTGGCCGAGCGCGCAGCCGCGCTGTTCGGCCTGTCCGAGAACGAAAAGCGCATGCTCAACGAGGTGCCCTATCGCGGCACCGGCACGCCGATGCCGCCGACCGACCCGCTGATCTACCGCTTCTACGAGATGGTGATGGTCAACGGGCCGGCCTGGAAGGCGCTGATCGAGGAGGAATTCGGCGACGGGATCATGTCCGCGATCGATTTCAACATCTCGTTCGAGCGCGAGCCCAATCCGAAGGGAGACCGGGTCAAGATCGGCATGTCGGGCAAATTCCTGCCGTACAAGTACTACGGCAACGAGCAGGGCATTCCCGATTACGGCTTCAAGGAGGAGTGACGCGGGCCATTGCTGCCTCAGCCTGTCGCGGCGGTCGTTACCGTGGTTAGGGTTATCACCTCGCTCGGAAGGTCTCATGCCCCTGCCCAATCGCGTCAGGCCCGACGGCGCGCTCTTCGCCGATCCGGCCCGCGGCACCCTGTTCGGCAATCGCGGCGGGCGCTTCCACGATCCGCGGACGCAAGCCCTGCCGCGTCGCATCCAGGCCAGCCGCCAGTGGATCTGCTGCGTGCTGTCCTTCAAGGGGCGCCGGCATCAGGTCTGGGGTCCCGGCTACACCGACCTCTTCTTCTGCGACGAGGTCACCGCCTTCGCCGCTGGCCACCGCCCCTGCATGGAATGCCGGCGGCACGACGCCCTCGCCTATCGCGCAGCGCTGGTGAACGGCCTCGGCCTGACGCAGACGCCGTTCTTCCCGGAGATCGATCGCATTCTCGACGGCGAGCGCCGCGACGGACGAGCGAAGCGCACGCATCGCCTGCCGGTGGAGGATCTGCCGGATGGCGCGATGCTCCTCGCCGAGAACGGTGGCGAATTCCTGGCGCTGCGCGGCGGCTCGACCTTGCTCTGGTCGCCGGCCGGCTACATCGAGCGCCGCGACCGCCCGGCGGGAACCGTGACCGTCCTGACGCCTCCGGCCACGCTCGCCGTGTTGAGACAAGGTTATAGGCCCCTCTGGCATCCGAGCGCCGATGCCTTCACGCCGCCACCCGGCACTAGCGAGTAGGAACTTTCACGCCACAAAAGGCGTTGGCACAGCATCATCCTTTCCAAAAAGGGGCTGTCCATGCGTTCGATCATCCTGTGGCTCGTCGGGGTTCCCATCCCGATCATCATCCTGTTGTGGTTCTTCATGAAATAGCCTCGAACGAACCGAGGAACGTGCAGGGCCGGGCCTCGCCCCCGGCCCTTTGCATGATCGTTGCCGCCACGCCTTGGCAGGAATTCGCGCGTCTCCAGCCCTGTCAGCCATCGCAACCGGCGACGAACAGGCCTATATGGCGGCCATGCTCATGTCCTCGACATCCCCGATCATCTCGGTCTCCGGGCTCTCCAAGACCTATGCGACCGGCTTCAGCGCGCTCAAATCCGTCGATCTGGAGATCAGGCGCGGCGAGATCTTCGCCCTGCTCGGCCCCAACGGCGCCGGCAAGACGACGCTGATCAGCATCATCTGCGGGCTGGTGAAGCCCAGCACCGGCACCGTCCTCGCCGACGGCTACGACATCATCCGCGACTATCGCGCCGCCCGCGCGACCATCGGCCTCGTGCCGCAGGAATTGACCACCGACGCCTTCGAGACGGTCTGGAGCACGGTGAGCTTCAGCCGCGGCCTGTTCGGCAAGCCGAAGGACCCGGCCTTCATCGAGCGGATTCTCAAGGAGCTGTCGCTCTGGGACAAGAAGGACACGCAGATCCGCCGGCTCTCCGGCGGCATGAAGCGGCGCGTGCTCATCGCCAAGGCGCTCGCCCATGAGCCGCGCATCCTCTTCCTCGACGAGCCGACCGCCGGCGTCGATGTCGAGCTCAGGCAGGACATGTGGCAGATGGTGCGCCGGCTTAAGGAATCCGGCGTCACCATCATCCTGACGACGCATTACATCGAGGAGGCGGAGGAGATGGCCGACCGCATCGGCGTCATCTCCAAGGGCGAGATCATCCTCGTCGAGGAAAAGGCGGAGCTGATGCGCAAGCTCGGCAAGAAACAGCTCAGCCTTCAGCTCCAACAGCCGATCGAGGCCGTTCCTGCCACGCTCGCCGCCTTCAATCTCAGCCTGTCGCCCGCCGGCGACGAGCTCGTCTACACCTACGACACCCAGGCCGAGCGAACCGGCATCACCACCTTGCTGCAGGGCCTTGCCGAGGCGGGCATCCGCTTCCGCGACCTCAGCACCAGCCAAAGTTCGCTCGAAGACATCTTCGTCAGCCTGGTGAGGGAGCGCGCATGACCACTGTCACGACGAACCGCGACGCCGAGGCCGGTATGCGCCTCAACTTCCGCGCCATTGCCGCGATCTACCGCTTCGAGATGGCGCGGACATGGCGCACCCCTTCGCAGAGCATCGTCTCGCCGGTTCTCTCGACCGCGCTCTATTTCGTCGTCTTCGGCGGCGCCATCGGCTCGCGCATGCAGTCGATCGACGGCGTGCCCTATGGCGCCTTCATCGTGCCCGGCCTGATCATGATGTCCCTGCTGACGCAGAGCATCGCCAATGCGTCCTTCGCAATCTATTTCCCGAAATTTACCGGCACGATCTACGAATTGCTCTCCGCCCCCGTCGCCTGGTGGGAGGCAGTGATCGGCTATGTCGGCGCCGCCGCATCGAAATCGATGCTGCTCGGGCTGATCATCCTGCTGACGGCCACCTTCTTCGTGCCGCTGCGCATCGAGCATCCGGCGATGATGCTGCTTTTCCTCGTGCTGACGGCGACGACCTTCAGCCTGTTCGGCTTCATCATCGGCATCTGGGCCGATGGCTTCGAGAAATTGCAGGTCATACCCCTGTTGATCGTGACGCCGCTGGCCTTCCTCGGCGGCTCCTTCTACTCGATCGCGATGCTGCCGCCCTTCTGGCAGAAGGTGACGCTGTTCAACCCGGTGGTCTATCTGATCAGCGGCTTCCGCTGGAGCTTCTACGGGATCGCCGACGTCAGCCTCGGCGTGAGTCTGGGCATGACGCTCTTCTTCCTCGTGCTCTGCATCGGCATCGTCGGCTGGATCTTCAGGACCGGCTACCGGCTCAAGAACTGAGCCGGTAGGGTCTCCTGCACGGTCAAGTGCTGGAGCGCGTCGCCAGCCAGTCCTGACCGCCGCCTTCAGCCCGTCCGATCATGCGATTTTCCTCGACGCGGCCCGTATAGCGCTGCCCGTCCGCCAGGAAGCTGATCTCGCTGCCCGTCATCTTGGCCTCGGAGATCGGCACGGACTTGCCGTCGCGCGTCAGCGTGCCCGACAGCATCTGGAAGCTCTGCGAGAGCCTGAGTTCGCCATCGCCGAGCCGCCATGTGCCGGCAACCTTGGCGGGCACGATCCAGTGATAGGCGCGGCAGAAGCTCGAGCAGTTCTCAGCCAGCACGACGCTCTGGTCCGGCTCCCAATCGTCCATGGTGAAGGTGTTCGAGACGACCCGCGTGCCGGGCTTCATGTCGAGGATGGTCGGCCGGAGCTTGAGGTTGAGTTCAGGCAGCAGGAACAATGTCAGCACCGTCGCCTGCGAGAAATCCGATTCGAAGATGTCGCCGCGAACGAACCGCGCCCTGTCGGTCACGCCCTCCGCCTCGGCATTGCGCTGCGACAGCGTCACCATGTCGGGATTGTATTCGATGCCCATGGCTCGCACGCCGCGCTTGGCGGCGGTGATGACGGTGCGCCCATCGCCCGAGCCGAGATCGATCAGATAGTCGTCCTTCGTGACCTTGGCGATGTTGAGCATGCTGTCGACCAGCGCCTGCTGGGTCGGCACCCAGACGACGTCCTTCCCGGCCTGGCCCGAGCGCGGCACGTAGTCGGGAGCGGCTGCCGGATTCTGCGTGGCCTGCACGGGCTGGGCGTAAGGTGCCGCAGGCGCGAGGAAGCCGAGGGCGCAAGCGGTGGCGAGAATGTGAAGCCTCTTCATCATCTGTCTCCGTTGTCGAAAGCTGGGTTGGAAAGCCTTGGTTGGAGGTCTCGATCGGGCGAGTTCACTCGGCCGCTGCTGGCCTCGCGGCGCCGGGAATGACCTCCCCCTCATCCCCCTGCTTGCGCCGGAACAGCAGGAGCGGCAGGCCCGCGAGCACCACCGCGAGCCCCACCAGCGCGCCGCTGCCGGTATAGGCGAGGCTGGCGTGCAGCATGTAGGCGCAGCCCAGGCAGAACAGGATCGGCGTCAGCGGATAGAGTGGCACGCGGAACGGCAGGTTCCGCTTGGGCTCGCGCCAGCGCAGGATCGGCAAGGCCGCGCCGACCAGCAGCAGGAAGGCCCAGAACACCGGCGCGCTGTAGTCGACCATGGAGTGGAAGCCGTCCCGGCTCGCCGCGCCGAAACCGACGAGCAGCAGCGCGACGGCGCCTTGCAGCAGGAGCCCGTTCGCCGGGGCGCGGCCGCGCTCGTCCCATTCCCCGACGCGCGGCAGCAAGGTGAGATCCCGCGCCATGGCGAAATAGACCCGCGCGCCGGTAAAGATGGTGGCGTTGAGTGTCGAGAGCGCCGCGACGACGATGGCGAGGCTGACGATCACGGCACCCGGCTCGCCGGCGACCTGCCGCATCATATCCGCCGCCACCGCCTCCGAGGCCCGCAGGCCGTCGAGGCCGAGGATCGCGAGCAAGGCGAGATTGGCGAGCACGTAGATCGCGACGAGGATCGCCGTGCCGATGGCCAGCACGCGCGCCATGTTGCGCGCCGGGTTCTCCAATTCGCCCGAGAGATAGGCCGCCTCGTTCCAGCCGCCATAGGTCAGGAGCACGAAGACCATGGCGAGGCCGATCGCCGCCGTCCCGGGTGCAGGGGCAGCCGGCTGCGCCGGGGCATCGCCGCCGAAGAACAGGCCGAGCAGGATGATGGCGGCGAGCGCCCCGACCTCGATGAAGGTCATGAGGATCTGCAACCTCTTGCTCTGCACCGTGCCGATGACGTTGAGCGCCGTCAGCGCCACCACCGAAAGCGCGGCATAGAGCGCTGGCCCCATCGGTCCGATCGGCATTACCTGCGCAGCGTAGTCGCCGAGCACGAAGGCGACCGCCGCGATCGCCCCGGTCTGGATCACGGCGCCGCGCGCCCAGCCGAACAACATCGCGACGGGGCGGCCATAGGCACGGGCGAGGAAATGATATTCACCGCCGGCGTGAGGATGCGCGGCGGCGAGCTCGGCATAGCAGAGCGCACCGATCAGCGTCGCCATGCCGCCCATGATCCAGACGCCGATGAAGGCCGCCTCGCTGCCGACATTCGCGGCGACCACGGCCGGCGTCTTGAAGATGCCGATACCGACGACGATGCCGACCATGATCGTCACGGCATCGAAGACGGACAAGCTCGGCTGCGGCTCGGCCTTGACGGCTGCGGGCATTCCGGTCCCCTCGGCTGATATGAAGAGTCGTACGACGGAAGTCGAAGGGGAGAATGCGGCGGGAATGGCGGTTGTTCCGCTCACAAAGCGGTCGGCAATCCTCACGGAGCCGTGAGCGGCGCGGAATTCGGCACGCGCCGCCACCGCGCGGCGAGAATGATTGACTTCGCCCGCCTCATCCTGTCTTCAAACCGGCCATGACCGATCTTTCGACCCTTCAGGCTCCGGCGGCCGAGGCGCCGCATGCGCGCCGGCGCACCTTCGCGATCATCTCGCACCCGGACGCGGGCAAGACGACGCTGACCGAGAAGCTGCTCTATTTCGGTGGCGCCATTCAGCTCGCCGGCGAGGTGCGCGCCAAGCAGGGCCGCCGCCAGACCTCCTCCGACTGGATGAAGATCGAGCGCCAGCGCGGCATCTCGGTCGTCACCTCGGTGATGACCTTCGAATATGGCGGGCACGTCTTCAACCTGCTCGATACGCCCGGCCACGAGGACTTCTCGGAAGACACCTACCGCACGCTGACCGCCGTCGACGCCGCCGTCATGGTCATCGACGCTGCCAAGGGCATCGAGGACCGCACCAAGAAGCTGTTCGAGGTCTGCCGGCTGCGCGACATCCCGATCGTCACCTTCATCAACAAGGTCGACCGCGAGACGCGCGATCCCTTCGACCTGATCAACGAGATCGAGACGACGCTGGCCCTCGACGTCGCGCCGATGACCTGGCCGGTCGGCCGCGGCCGCGAATTCGTCGGCACCTACGATCTCAAGGCAAACACCTTCCGCCGCAACCAGAAGGGCGACGAGCGCGCCGAGGACCGCCAGGTCTCCGGCTGGGACGATCCGCTCTTCGACGAGTTGCTGCCGCATGGCGCCGCCGAGACCTGGCGCGAGGAGGTCTTCCTCGCCGCCGAGGGGTTGAAGCCCTTCGATCTCCAGGCCTTCCGCGAGGGCCATCTGACGCCGCTCTATTTCGGCGCGGCGCTCCGCGACTACGGTGTGCGCGACCTGATCGACGCGCTCGGTGCCTATGCGCCGAGCCCGCGTGCCCAAGCTTCGGACAAGCGCCCGATCGAGGCGGACGAGCCGAAGATGACCGGCTTCGTCTTCAAGATCCAGGCGAACATGGATCCGAACCACCGCGACCGCATCGCCTTCATGCGCATCTGCTCGGGCAAGCTGTCGCGCGGCATGAAGGCTAAGCTGGTCCGCACCGGCAAGCCGATGCCGCTCAACGCCCCGCAATTCTTCTTCGCCCGCGACCGCTCGATCGCCGAGGAGGCTTTCGCCGGCGACATCGTCGGCTTGCCCAATCACGGCACCTTGCGCATCGGCGACACGCTGACCGAGGGCGAGGACATCGTCTTCAAGGGCGTGCCGAGCTTCGCCCCGGAAATCCTGCGCCGCGTCAAATTGAAGGACGCGATGAAGGCCAAGAAGCTGCGCGAGGCCCTGCAGCAGATGGCCGAGGAAGGCGTCGTCCAGCTCTTCCTGCCGCATGACGGCGCGCCCGCCATCGTCGGCGTCGTCGGCGCGCTCCAGCTCGACGTGCTCAAGGAGCGCATGGACGCGGAATACTCGCTCCCCGTCGATTTCGAGCCCTGCCAGTTCTCGATCGCGCGCTGGGTTTCCTCGGAGGACAAGGTCGCGCTGGCCAAGTTCGTCGGCCACAAGCCTTCCGCCATGGCGGATGATCTCGACGGCGACCCGGTCTTCATGGCGTCCAGCCAGTTCACGCTGAAATACGATGCCGAGCGCGCGCCCGACATCACCTTCTCGGACGTGAAGGACTACCAGAAGGTCACGAAGGCCTGAGCCCCGCCTGCGTCATGCTCGGGCTTGACCCGAGCATCCACGTGTTGAACACGGCTCTCCGTGGATGGTCGGGACAAGCCCGACCATGACGGCAGAGGAAAGGTCCGGCGTCAGCCCGCCCGATTGCCGGACACCACCGCCAGCGCCGCGACGAACCTGTCGAGATCGGCTTCCATGATGTAGGGCGCCGGCGAGATGCGGATCGTGTTGCCCTTGGCGACGCCGCCGCGACGCACCGTCATCACCTTGTGCTGGTCGCGCAGCGCCGCGACGATCGCGTTGGTGTCGGCGGGCGAGCGCTTGCCGGTCAGCGCGAAGGAGGTGATGCCGGCGACCATGCTCGGATCGTCCGGCGTCTGGATTTCGACGCCCTTGAGCTCGCGCGCCTTGGCGACCCAGTAATTGCGCAGATGGCGGTAGCGCGCTTCCTTGGCCTGCGGCCCGATCTCCCGGTGCAGGGCGAGCGCCACCGGAACGGTGAGCTGAGCGGCGAAGTTCGGCGTGCCCGTATGCAGGCGCGAGCGGATGTCGTCGGCCTTGAAATCCTCGTCGGCCATATAGGGGTCGATATCGGCAAGACGCTCCCGGGCGATGTAGATCATGCCGACGCCGAGCGGGGCTCCGATCCACTTGTGCAGGTTGAAGCCGATGAAATCGACGCCCAGATCCTTGGCCTGGAAGTCGATCTGGCCCCAGCTATGGGCCGCGTCGAGGATGACGTCGGCGCCGCGCGCCTTGGCCATGGCCGCGATCTCCTTCACCGGCATCATCAGGCCGGTGCGGTGGCTGACATGGGTCAGCAGGAGAAGCTTGGTCTTCGGATTCGCTTTCAGGGCAGCGTCATAGGCGTCGAGCACGGCCTGGCGCGTCGCGGGTTCCGGAATGTCGAACTTCGCCACCGCGACACCGCGCCGATCCTTCAGCCAGTTCATCGCATACTGCATCGAATCGTAGTCGAGATCGGCATAGAGCACGGTGTCGCCGGGCTTCAGCTTGTTGTAGCCCGAGATCAGCGCCTGGAGCGCCTCGGTCGCGCCGCGCGACAGCGCGATCTCCTCACGCGCGACGCCGAGAAACTCCGCGAGCGGCGCGCGGACATTGTCGAGATCCGCCCCGATCTTGGTCCGGGCATAGACCGTGTTCTCGAAATTCACGAAATCGGTCAGGCGCTTGTATTCCGCCTTCACCGGCTCGGCCATGATGCCCCAATAGCCGTTCTCGAGGTTCACCATGTCGGGCGTGACGCTGTAGAGGCCGCGCACGGCCTGCCAGTAGCCGGTATCCGCTCCGAGGTTCGATGTCGGCAGCGCCGGCAGCGAACGCGCGAAAGCCGGAGCCGCCAGCGCGGCGGTTCCGAGGCCGAGCAACAGCGCGCGGCGGCTGGTCTGAGGAACCGGGTTCGACATGCTCATGATCTCCTGGGACGGCACGCGCGGGAGGTAGCGCCAAGCTGTCTCAGTGCTGTGACATGTCACGCATCCGCTTTCCGCGAACCGGTCCGGCCCTCAATGTCCCGGCAGCGCGAATCCCAGCGGGACCGCCGTCGTCGACTTCAGCTCCTCCATGGCGAACATCGAGGTCACATCGGAGAGATCGATGCGCGAGATCAGCTTCTTGTAGAGCGCGTCATAGGCGGCGATGTCGGAGACGCAAGCCTTGAGTAGATAGTCGATCTCCCCGCTCATCCGGTAGAAATCGACGATCTCCGGCAGGTCCTGGACGGCGGAATGGAAGCGTTCCAGCCATTCCATCGAATGCCGCGCCGTCCTGACCGCGATGAAGACGGTCACGCCGGCATTGAGCTTCTCCCGGTCGAGCAGCGCGACGCGGCGCTTGATGTATCCGCCCTCCTCCAGCTTCTGCACCCGCCGCCAGCATGGCGAGGGCGAAAGCCCGACCGACTCCGCCAGCTCCGCCAGCGGCAGGCTCGCATCCTCCTGCAAACGCGCGAGAATGCGCAGGTCGAAAGCATCGAGCTTGGCCATATGTCCTCGGCAGATTCGGAACCAGCTTCTTAAGCGAAGCATACACCGGGTTTATTTTTCCACTTTTTCTGGAAAGAAGGGCATGAAATTTCGATAAGAGCAAAAAATTCTCGATCTCTGCAAACCGCTGCCCGCCCTCTCCCGGTACCATTCTCCTGGTCGGATCGAGAGGGTGACGGGATGCAGGGTTTTCTGAGCGCGGAGCGGCAGGGCGCGGTGCTTCGCAGCCTGCGTAGCGACGAGGGAACGCTCTCGCGGGACTATCTCGCCGCTGCCCGTGACGTGCTGCGCGAGCTCGTCGCCATGCCCGATCTGATCCAGCGCCTGCCGCTCGAGCGCAAGCCCGGCTGTTATGCCCGCAACCTGCTCGCCGGCGACGAGAATGTCAGCATCTGGGCGATCGTCTGGGGCGAGGGCTCCGCGACCTCAATCCATGATCACCACTGCTCCTGCTGCTTCGGCGTCGTCTCGGGCGTCGTCACCGAGACCTGGTATCGCGCCATCGACGCCAGCCGCGCCGTCCCGACCGAGGAACAGCAGCGGCAGCCGGGCTATGTCGCCTGCATGCTGCCCTCGGGACCGAATATCCACCGGATGCGCAATTTCGGGCCGGGCGAGGCGATCTCGATCCATATCTACGGCTTCGACCACGAGGCCCATGCCTCCTCGATCGAGACCGAATACACCGCCGTCGGCGGCTGATCTCGGGCCGCCCCCGGGCAACTTATCCCCGCGATGCACCGCCACGCGATGATGGCCTCCTTTGCAGGAGGCCAGCCATGTCGCTCAGAGGCATCGTCGCATACATCTCCGGGACATCGCCGCAACCCGAACTCGCCGTCACCCGCGAGCGCCTTCTGCGCCTCACGCCGAGCGGGAAAGCCGATATCGTCGACGGTGTCGCCCAGCGCTTCGACGCTCTCGCCCGCGAGCACGACGTCTCGACCCGGCTGCGTCTATGCCACTTCCTCGCCCAGGCCGCCCATGAGACCGACGGCTTCCGCACGCTGGAGGAATATGGCGGCGCGAGCTATTTCCTGCGCTATGAGGGCCGGCAGGACCTCGGCAACACCCAGGCCGGCGACGGCATCCGCTACCACGGCCGCGGTATCTTCCAGCTCACCGGCCGCGCCAATTACCGCCGCTTCGGCAAGATCATCGGCATCGATCTCGAAGCCGTGCCGGAGCGCGCCAAGGAGCCGGACATCTCGCTCCTCGTTGCCTTCGCCTATTGGAGCGAGCGCGCGATCAGTGCTGCAGCCGACGCCGACGACGTCGCCGCCGTGACAAAGTTGATCAATGGCGGCCGCAACGGGTTGGTGGAACGGGCGCGCTATCTGGCGGTGGCGAAGGAGATTTGGGTGTGATCCCCCGACGCACGCGTCATTCTCGGGCGAAGCGAAGCGCAGACCCGAGAATCTCGTGACCAGAAAGCTGGTTTCGGAGATGGTCGGGTCAGGCCCCACCATGACGGCAGGCGGTAGCCGCTCAACCGTGCCCCGCCTTCAGCGCCTGGTCGAAATCGGCATAGAGATCCTCGACATCCTCGATGCCGGTCGACAGCCTGAGCAGGTCTGTCGGGCAAGGCGAGCCGGCGCCCTCGATCGAAGCGCGATGCTCGATCAGGCTTTCGACGCCGCCAAGCGAGGTCGCCCGCTTGTAGAGCTCGACATGCGCCGCCGTCCGGATCGCCGCCTGTTCGCCGCCCGAGACCTGGACCGAGAGCATGAAGCCGAAGCCGTTCTCCATCTGCCGCGCCGCGATGTCGTGGCCGGGATGCTGCGGCAGGCCGGGATAGAGCACGCGCGCCACCAGCGGATGAGCCGAAAGCCGTTGCGCCAGCGCCATGGCCGAAGCCGACTGGCGCTCCTGCCGGACATGGAGCGTGCGCATGCCGCGCATCAGCAGATAGGCCTCGAACGGCCCGAGGATGCCGCCCTGCCCCCTCCGCACCGTCTTGATGCGGTTCCAGAATTCATCATCCTCGCGGGCGCAGAGCGCGCCGGCGATGACGTCGGAATGGCCGTTCAGCACCTTGGTCGCCGAATGCATCACGATGTCGGCGCCGAGCGTCAGCGGCCGCGTATGCACCGGCGAGGCGCAGGTCGAATCGACCGCGAGCTTGGCTCCGGCCTTGTGCGCGATCTCGGCGACGGCGGCGATGTCGGTGATCGTCCAGAGCGGGTTGGAGGGCGTCTCGGCCCAGATGAGCTTGGTCACGCCGGGCTTCACGGCGGCCTTCAGCGCGGCGAGATCGTCGGTCTCGACGAACTCGACATTCAGGCCCCAGCGCGTCGCCTCGGTCATCAGCCAGTTGCGCAGCGCCCAGTACATCACCTTGGAGGCGACGACATGGTCGCCGGGCGAGAGCGCCAGGAACACGGCCGTCGCCGCCGCAGAGCCCGAACCGAACAGCAGCGCCCCGCCCTTCGCCTCCTCCAGCATCGCGAGCAGGCTTTCGGCCTCGCGTGTCGTCTCATTGTCCGGCCGCCCGTAGATGAAGCCGGTCGAATAGCCGTTGTCCTCGTCGCGGATATAGGTCGTCGCGACATGGATCGGCGGCACCACAGCCTTGGTGACGGGATCGATCTTTCCCATGGCCTGCGCCGTGAGGCTCCGCGGGCTCCAGCTCTTCGTGCTCATTGTCTCTCCGGGCCTTCCTGCTTTGCGCGGCGCTCTCGCCTATATCGCCGGCTGACCACACTCTAGCGCGCGATCGTGATTTTAATTGGCGTTTTTCGCCGACAAGCGACTATTTTCGTCATCAGAGGATCCAACGTGACGAAAATCGCCGATCTCGACCGCTTCGATCATGCGCTGCTGGAGGAAATGCAGCGCGACAACCAGACCCCGGCGCGCATCCTGGCCGAACGGGTCGGGCTGTCGCAAAGCGCCGTGCTGCGTCGGTTACGCCGGCTGCGGGCGGAGAAGATCATCACCGCGGACGTCTCGGTCGTGAGCCCGGCCGTGCTCGGCGTGCCCGTCACGATCCATGTGCTGGTTTCGCTGGTGCAGGGCTCACAGCTCGCCGACGCATTCGCGCGCAAGCTGGGTTCGCGTCCCGAGATCAGGCAGGCATCCTATGTGACCGGAGGCGCCGATTTCGTGCTCCACCTCCAAGTGGAGAGCATGGAAGCCTATGCCGCCTTTGCCCGCGAGGTCTTCCACGACGATCCCAACGTCGCGTCGTTCTACACCTATGTCGCCATGCGCGAAGTGGTCGGCCCGCTGCGGAAAGGCCCACAGGAACGTCGCGCCTCCCCGCTGCCGAGGCGCACCTCATAGGACAGTCGTTAAGACGCTCGCCTACCCGATCGAACGCTCGATCACCTTCAGCACCGTGGCGCGCAGCTCGGCGATGGTGAAGGGCTTGGTCATCACCTCCTCCACGATCGCCTCGAGGCTCTTCGCCCGCTCGCGCTGCTCGGCATAGCCGGTCATCAGCATGATGGTCAGCTCCGGGAACTGCTGCTTGGCGGCGAGCGCCAGCGCAATGCCGTCCATCAGCGGCATGCGGATATCGGTCAGCAGCAGGTCGAAATGGCCCTGCTCGGCGATGAGGATGTCGAGTGCCTCGGCTCCGTCCGCAGCGGTGATGCAGGTGTGACCATCCATGCCGAGCCCGCGCGCGACCAGCGCGCGCAATGGCTCCTCGTCATCGACGACCAGAATACGCGACATGGCAGTTCCTCAGATGCCCGGCAGACCGGCCTGATCCTCGGTTTCGATGACGCCGACGAAGGGCAGTTGCCGATAGGAATGGGCGACATCCATGCCGTAGCCCACGACGAAATAATCCGGACATTCGAAGCCGACATGATCAGCCACGATGTTGACGGCGCGCTTGTTCGGCTTCTCCAGCAACACGGCGGTCGAGACCGAGCGGGCGCCGCGCGCCGCCAGCAGATCCTTGGCGAAGGCGAGCGTGCGGCCGGATTCGAGGATGTCGTCGACCAGCAGCACGTCGCGCCCGCGCACCTCGCTCTGCACGTCGCGCAGGATTTCGACCTGGCCGGTGGAGACGGTCCCCGTCCGGTAGCTCGACAGGTGGATGAACTCGACCTGGGGCGCGAGGCCGACACGATGCATGGCGCGGATCAGATCGGCGGCAAACATGAAGCTGCCCTTGAGGACGGCGACGACGAGCAAGTCCTTCGGCTGGCTGTCGGCGACCGCCTGCGCGATCTCCGCATTGCGCTGCGCGATCGCAGCCTCGTCATAGAGCACCCTGATCCGCCGTTCCGGCATAATGACTCCTGCTTTCGTGACTTATGGCCGCGAAGGTTCCCGCGCAGGGCTTGCGCCGAGAACGTTCGCGGCGGGTTGATATCGTACGTTCGGGCCGCCGCAAACCGCAGGGCGGGGGCATCGTTGCAAGATTAATGCGCGCTCGCGATATTGGCCGTGCCCGCCGTGGAAGTGAAGCGCACCTGCACCGAGCGCCCCTTTTCCGGCGGGGACGCCAGCCTTGCGCGGAAGCGCATCAGCTCGGCCGGCTCCAGCACGCCGCGCGGCGGCTCCGTGGTCCAGCTATAGAGGGTCTGCCCGGCCTCGTCCTTCACCGAAACCTGGATCGGCGGCACCTTGGTCCTGCCTTTCGCGATATTGGTGACATCGCCCTCGACGACGAGGAAACGGCTTTGCCCATCGTCGATCAAGCCGCTCTCGACGGCCGTCAGGCTCAGGCCCCGGACATTCACCGGCAGGCCGATCCGCTCGAACAGGCCTGCGAGCTGCGGCGCGGCCTGAACCACGAGATTGCGTTGCCAGGCCAGTCCGACCAGGAGCGTGACGCCGGCCAGCGCCGCGACGGCGGGCAGCGCGAGCCCCTTGCGCCCCACGACCGCGGCTTTGCCGAAGCGCGCCCTGTATCCCGCCGAAGGACGGGTTTCCGGCGGCGCGACCGGCGGCGGCTCCTCCTCAAGCACGCCCGCCTCGCCCGCCGTCGCGTCCTCGGCAACGACTGCGGCGATCTCCGCCTCGATCGCGGCCGCGCGCTCCAGCTCCTCGGCCAGCAGGGCCTGCGTCTCCTCGACGCTCGGCGCCGGCGGCATCTCGCTCGCCGCATCGACATGCCACAGCGTCTTGCATTGGGCGCAGCGCACCTTGCGCCCGCCCGGCCCCAGTTTGGCCGCGTCGAGCTCATACTGACTGGCGCAGGAGGGACAGACGATCAGCATGAAGGCAGCGTGGTTTCCTGCGATGAACGGCACCGGCAGTCGGCACCGAGTCTTTCCGGGCCTTTCGCCGGCGGCAAGCCACGGCGAAGCATTGCTTCGGCCAACCGAGGCAACCGGCTTCATTGACGCGATTTATGGTTAACGTCGCGTGAAGAATCTTGGGGGCATGTTGACGCGTGCGCAGCCGCTCGGTGCGCCGCCGCTTACGATATAGCATTGCTGCGCCGGCCGGGATTTCTGCCGGCCGTGCGCTATGGGACGAGGAAGACGGCTTGGTTCGTTTCGAGAATGTCGGCCTGCGTTACGGCATGGGCCCGGAGGTGCTGAAGGACATCAACTTCAGCATTGCGCCGCGCTCGTTCCAGTATCTGACCGGGCCCTCCGGCGCCGGCAAGACGACGCTGATGCGCCTCATCCTGATGGCGCTGAAGCCGACGCGCGGCCTCGTCAACCTTTTCGGGCAGGATGTCTCGCGCCTCGACGGATCGACGCTGACGGCCTTCCGCCGCCGCATGGGCGTGGTCTTCCAGGATTTCCGCCTGCTCGACCATCTCACTGTCTACGAGAATGTCGCGCTGCCGCTGCGCGTGCTCGGCAAGGAAGAGGCGAGCTATCGCGCCGAGGTCGTCGAGCTTCTGCGCTGGGTCGGCCTCGGCGAGCGCATGCATGCCGTGCCGGCGGTTCTCTCCGGCGGCGAGAAGCAGCGCGCGGCCATCGCCCGCGCCCTGATCGCGCGGCCCGAGCTGCTCCTGGCCGACGAGCCGACCGGCAATGTCGATCCCGGCCTCGGCCGCCGCCTGCTGCGCCTGTTCATGGAGTTGCAGCAGCTCGGCACCGCCGTGATCATCGCCACCCACGACCTCAACCTGATGGACATCTACGACGCGCCGCGTCTCGTCCTGGCCGACGGGCATCTGCATGTCGATGCCTGAAGCCATCGAATACGACCACGAGGCACGCGAGGAGAAGGCCCTGCCGACCAATCTCCGGCGCGGCCAGCCGCTCGTGCCGGTCGATACGGTGGCCGGCCGCGCGCTGATGGCCGTGATCGCGATCCTGACCTTTCTCGCCGCGCTGAGCGCCGGGGCAGCCGTGCTCGCCGCGCGCGCCTCCGACCAGTGGCGCGGCGCCGTCTCCGACGAGATGACCATCCAGATCCGCCCGGAGGCGCGCCGCAACATCGAGGAAGACGTCGCCAAGGCCGTGGCGATGGCCCAGGCGCTCGACGGCATCGAGAGCGTGCGTGCCGTGCCCAAGGCGGAATCCGACAAGCTGCTCGAACCCTGGCTCGGCACCGGCCTCGACCTCGTCGAATTGCCGGTGCCCCGGCTCATCGTGCTGAAGCTCAGGCCCGGCGCCTCTCCCGACATCGCCCGCTTCGGCCCGGCCCTGCGCAACGAGGTGTCGACGGCGATCCTCGACGATCACCGGGTCTGGATCAGGCGGCTTTCGGCGATGGCGAGCACGATCATCGTCTCCGGCTTCGTCATCGTGCTGCTCGTGCTGACGGCGGCGGCGCTGGCCGTCGCCTTCGCGACGCGGGGCGCCATGGCGGGCAGCCGCGAAAGCGTCGAGGTGCTGCATTTCGTCGGCGCCGGCGACGATTTTATCGCGCGCGAGTTCCAGAGCCGCTTCATCCGGCTCGGCCTGCGCGGCGGCGCGATGGGCGGCCTCGCCGCCATCGTCGCGATCGCGCTTCTGGGCTTCGTCTCGTCCTTCTGGTCGACGGCGCCGGAGGCGGAGCAGTTGCAGGCCCTGTTCGGCGCCTTCGAGATCGGCTGGGCCGGCTATGCCGCGGTCGTGCTCGTCGCCCTGGTCGTCGCCGCCATCGCCGGGCTCGTCTCGCGCTTCACCGTGCGCCACTACCTGAAGGTGCTGGCATGACGACGCGGCACAACGACAATTTGCCTCGTGCCGCCGTTATGCCCGATTGGCCGGTTAGGTTCGCGCCATGGCCATGATTGGCAGCAGCAACGACCATCTCGCGGTGGGCGCTACGGTGACGTCCGTTTCGCGCGGCGGCCTGTCGCGTCGTCGTATCCTGGCGCTCGCGGCCATCGCGACCACCACCCTCGGTGCGGTCCTTTTCGTCTGCGGCTATGCCCGCTTCGCGGCCGGGATCGAGGCCCGTGAGCCGGTCGCGACGCCGCAGACCGATGCGATCGTCGTCGTCACCGGCGGCTCGCAGCGCATCGGCGACGCCATCGGCCTGCTCGGAGCCGATCGCGGCGCGCGCCTCCTCATCAGCGGGGTCAACGAGAAGACCAGCCGCGAGGAGCTCGCCCGGCTCAACCCGGCATCGCGTGACCTGCTCGCCTGCTGCGTCGATCTCGACTACCGCGCGCGCAATACCATCGGCAACGCGATCGAGACCCGCCGCTGGGTGCGCCGGCACGGCTTCCGCTCGCTGCTGGTGGTGACGTCGAACTATCACATGCCGCGCACCTTGGCCGAGTTTTCCCATGCCATGCCAGGCCTGCGTTTCATCGCCCATCCCGTCGTCACCGATCAGCTCGACACCGCGGGCTGGTGGTACCGCTGGTCGACGATCAGGCTGCTGGCCCCGGAATACGTCAAATATCTCGTGGCGCGGCTGCGCAGCTTCGTCGAGGACGACCCGGAATATTCCCGGCTTTCGGTCATCATCGGCGGCCGCAAACCGGTCTCGCCGAAGCCGGCCGAAGTCCTGGGCCCGGAGGCTGAAAGGCGCTCGCATCTGCGCGGGGCCACCCACCGCGACGGCTGAGTGACTCCTCGAAAGCCTCCTGAGCCCTCATCCTGAGGAGCCATTCCGCGGCTCCTCAGGATGAGGACTGTGTTTCCGACACGGCCCGAGACAATTCCAAGTCCGCAAGCGCTTGACCGGCGCCGCGTCTCGGGCTCATTGCGGGCCCATGCTGATCCTGCGCTCGCTCGCCTTCAACGTCCTGTTCTATGCCAATCTCATCCTCTGGCTGATCTTCGTGGTGTTGCCGGCGCTGCTGCTCCCGCAGGCGGTGCTTCGGAACGTCGCCGCGGCCTGGTCGCACAGCTCGCTCTGGCTGATGCGCGTCGTCGCCGGCACGCGCTACGAGATCATCGGGCGCGAGAACATTCCCGAAGGCGGGTTGATGGTCGCCGCCAAGCACCAGTCCTTCTGGGAGACCTTCACGCTCTTCACCCTCTTTCCGGACCCGGTCTTCATCCTGAAGCGGGAACTGATGCGCATCCCGGTCTTCGGCTGGTGCCTCGCCAAGCTCAGGATGATCCCGGTCGATCGCGGCGCCCGCGCCCGCGCGCTCAAGGACGTCACGCGCCTCGCCAAGATCGAGCTGGGCCAGAAGGGCCGCCAGCTCCTGATCTTCCCGGAGGGGACCCGCCGCCCGCCCGGCGCGCCGCCGGCCTACAAATTCGGCGTCGCCCATCTCTATGCCGAGATGGGCGTGCCCTGCCTGCCCGTCGCGGTGAATTCGGGCCTGTATTGGCCGCGCCGCCAGTTTCTGCGGCGCCCGGGGACGATCCGGCTGGAGATCCTGCCGCCGATCATGCCGGGTCTCGACAAGACGAGCTTCCAGCACGAATTGCAGGAGCGCATCGAGACGGCCAGCGACCGGCTGCTCGCCCAGGGCCGCGCCGAGCTGGCCGCCCGCGGCCTGGATCCGCTCGCGAACTCCTGACATATCCTGACAGCAGCATCGCCTCGCCCGAACCGGGCCCGGTTGACTTATCCCCGAAGCGTTCCCATTTTGTTCCTATTGCAGGAGGAACGAATATGGCTGCCCTCGCCTATCGCTTCACCCCGGACCTGTTCGATGAACCGGCCCCGGCGCCGGAGACAGTGGCCCGCGAGATGCCGTTGCGCAGCACGGCTGCGCTGAGCGAGCGTCGCTTCACCGCCTGGCGCGGCCGTTCGGGCCGGCGCTATGTCGCCTCGGTCTTCGCCGCCGACGACACCCATCCCCTGAGCTTCACCGATGCGGTGCTGCTCGCCGTCTCGGCCGAGCGGCAGATCATCGCGGCCCGCGATTCCGGCCCCTTCGGCGTCGAGGCGGCGCTGGCACGCTGGCAGCGCGCCGTCTCCGAGGGCGGCGCGAAGGAGATCCACGTCCATCTCCTCGCGGAGGACGGCGCCAGCCGCCGCGCGGCCCTGCTCGACCTGATGCCCCAGGCGGAAACGGCGGGCTAGCGCATCGGCCCGACCTCACGGCCCCATGATATGGTTCGGCAGCCAGGTCGTCAGCGGCGGCCAGAGCGTGATCGCGGCCAGCACCACCAGCAGCGGCACGAGCCAGGGCAGGATCGCCTTCGACATCGCCTCGAACGAGACGTTGGCGATGCGCGTCACCACGAAGAGCACGACGCCGATCGGCGGATGGATCGTCCCCAGGATCAGGTTCAGGATCATGATGATGCCGAACTGAACCGGGTCGATGCCGAAACTGTTCGCCGCCGGCACCAGGATCGGGATCAGGATCAGCATCGCCGCCAGCGCCTCCATGAAGCAGCCAACGACGAGCAGGATGAGGTTGCAGACCAGCAGGAAGACGAGCGGATGCGCGATCGTCTCGACGATCAGCGGCGTCAGTGTCTGCGGCACGCGCGAGATCGACATGCACCAGCCGAGCGCGCCAGCGGCCATCACCAGCACGGCGACGAGCCCCATCGTCTCGACCGTGTCGATCAGGATCGGCCAGAGCTGCTTCACCTCCAGCGTGCGATAGACGAAGAAGCCGAGGAAGAGCGCGTAAAGGCAGGCGACGGCCGCCGCTTCCGTCGGCGTGACGAGGCCCGAGAACATGCCGCCCAGGATGATCGGCGGCGTCATCAGCGCGAAGAAGCCGTTCAGGAAGCTGCGGCCGATCTCGCGGAAGCCCTTGAACCCTTCCTTCCGGAAGCCCTGTCGCCTGGCGATGAACATCACCATCACCATCAGCGACAAGCCCATCAGGATGCCGGGGATGACGCCGCCGATGAACAGCCGCCCGATCGAGACATCCGCCGTGACGCCGTAGATCACCATCGGCAGCGAAGGCGGGATGATCGGCCCGATCGTCGCCGCCGCGGCGGTGATCGCCGCCGCCGTCTCCGGCCGGTAGCCGGCTTTCTGCATGGCGCGGATCTCGATGGCGCCCGAACCCGCCGCATCCGCCACCGCCGAGCCGACCATGCCGGCGAAGATCATGCTGGTCAGGATCGAGGCATGGGCATAACCGCCGCGCAGCCAGCCGATCACCGAGGTCGCGAAGGCGACGATGCGGTCGGTGATGCGCGCCGCCGCGAGGATGTTGCCCATCAGGATGAAGAGCGGCGCCGCGACGATCGGGAAGGAGTTCATCGCCTGCGCCATCTTCTGCGGCACGATCGAGGCCGAGAGTTCGCCGATCAGCACGAAGGCGAAGGCCGCGAGCCCCATCGAGGCGAAGAGCGGGAAGCCCGCCAGGATCGAGAGCAGCCAGACGGCCGAGATCTTGAAGATCAGCGCGCTCATTCGGCCGGCTCCTGCAGCGTCGCCGCGACCGGCTCATAGGGAGAGGTCCGCCAGTTCATGAGGTTGCCGACGAATTCGGCGAGGCCCTGCAGCATGGTTACGATCCCAGCCAGCACCATCGGCGCGTAGAGCAGGCCCATAGAGAGCGGCACGGTCGTCGCCTCGAGATCGTAATTGGCCTGCACGAGATGGATGGAATACCAGACGGTCAGGCCGCCGAAGACGACCATGGCGAGCTGCATGAGCGCTTCCGCCGAGCGCCATCCCCGCGCCGGCAGCATGTCGTGGAAGAAGCGGATGCGGATATGGGCGCGCCGCCGGCTGGCAAGGATCCAGCCCACGACAGCGACCCACAGCATCAGGAAGCGCGAGACCTCGTCGGTCCAGATCAGCGGCTCGCCGACGGCGCGGGTGACGATGCCGAGCGACACCGTGACCAAGAGCGCGACGAGGAGAAGCGCGGCGATCACCTCCATCACCCGGTCGAACAGCCTGGGCCAGAACGTCATGCGGATTGCCTTTTCTCGATACCTGGAAGCCCGAGCTCAACGCACATCCTGAGGAGCGCTCCTAAGGAGCGCGTCTCGAAGGATGGTCCAGTTGGTTCCGGAGTCTCCGGGAACATCCTTCGAGACGCCGCTTCGCGGCTCCTCAGGATGAGGGCTGAGCACAGGGAAAGGTCACAGCGCCTGGATGCGGTCCCAGAGGCCCTTGCCCCATTTGCTCTCGAACTTGGCCGGGACCGTTGCCAGCACCGGCTTGCGGAAGGCCTCGTTGTCCGGCGTCGTCACCGTCATGCCCTGCTTGCCGAGGCTCTCAGCCAGGCTCTTCTCCTGCTCCAGGATCTCGTTGTCCTGCCAGGCCGCGGCCTTGTCGACGGCGGCGACGATGACGGCGCGATCGGCCTGCGGGATCTTCTGCCAGGCGGCCTCGTTCACGATCACGAGGCGCGGCGTGATGATGTGCGCCGTCAGCACGAGATATTTCTGCACCTCCGCCAGCTTAGCCGAGGCGATGGTCGGGAGCGGGTTCTCCTGCCCGTCGACCGCGCCCTGCGACAGCGCGAGGTAGAGCTCGGAGAAGTTCAGCGGCGTCGGCCGTGCGCCCCAAGCCTCGGCCATGGCGCGGAAGGTATCGACCTCCGGCACGCGCAGCTTGAAGCCCTTCATGTCCTCGACGGAGTTGATCGGCTTCTTGCCGCTGGTGAGGTGGCGCACGCCATAATAATTGACGCCGATCATGCGCATGCCGCGCTTCTCGACCAGCGCCTTGTTGAGCTCGTCGATCAGCGGGGATTTCAGCGCCCGCGTCATATGCGCCGCGTCCTTCCAGATATAGGGCGCCTCGATGATCGAGAGCTGCGGCACGAACTGGCCGAGCTGCGCCGCGCCTTCCGTCACCATGGTCAGCGCGCCCGATGCGACCGACTCGACCATGTCCCGCGAGGAGCCGAGCTGCCCGTTCGGGAAGGACTGCACATCGATGCGCCCACCAGTCTTCTCCTTGATCTCGGTGCCGGCCTTCACCGCGCTCTGCGGCGAGGGGTGGGTCGCCGGCTGGCCGTCAGCCCAGCGCAGGACGAGGGCCTGCGCCCGCAGGATCGAGGGGGCGGCGATGGCTACCGAGCCCGCGGCAGCGGCGGCCAGGAAATCGCGTCTGCTCTGCTTGATCATCTCTGTTTCCTCCGGAGGCGGCCGGTGTTCCGGCTCGTTATGGTCTTCGCTCTCAGTATTGCATCGCCCGCGTCCGGGCGTTGCCGATATGGGTGGCCATCGCCGCAGCGGCGCGCTCGGGATCGCGCGTCTCGATCGCCGCGATGATGGCGAGATGGTCCTGCATCACCGGGATGATGATGCTGTTGTGGATGCGGGTCTCGTATTGCCGGATCAGCCGGATCTTGAGCCAGGTGACCCGGAAGGCTTGGGCAACGATCTCGTTATCGAGGTGATCGATGATCGCCTCGTGCATCAGCCGGTCGATGTCCTCGGCATCCTCGATCAGCCGCTCGTCGCCGCCGGCCTCGGCTCGGGCGACGATCGCCTCGTGCCGGGCCCGCTGCTCGGCGATCTCGGCGTCGGTCGCGTTCTGCGCATAGAGCGCCGTCGCCTCCTTTTCGAGGAAGAGCCGGAACTGGAAGGCGTTGCGGATCAGGTTGAGGTCGACATGGGCGACCTGCATGCCGCGCTGCGGCACGGTCTTGATCAGCCCCTCGGCTTCGAGACGCGGGATCAGCTCGCGAATGGCGCCGAGCGGAAAGCCGGTCATCGCGACGAGCTCGCGCTGGGTCACGAACTGGCCGGGCTTGATCTCGCGCGCCAGCAGCCGCTCGGTGAAGGAGGCATAGGCGCGCTCCCTCAGCTTCAGCGGCTCGCCTTCGCGCGGTTCCTGCTCCGGCTGGGTCACAATCCCTCCTTCAGGCTGCCTTTGCCTGCGTGATCGAATCGAAGGCTGCAAAGAGCCGCTTGCGGGTGGCCTCGTCCAGTGCTTCCAGCGGCGGGCGCATTGCGCCATAGCCCGGATCGCCATGGACATGGCCCGTCAGCGCCTTCACCGCCGCCAGCACCGGATAGGAGCAGATCTCGTCGACGAGCGCATTCACCACCGGGCTGTCCTTGCCCTCGTAGACCATCGGCCGCAGCAATGCCGGCACCAGATTGGCGACGCCGCAGATCGAGCCCTGCGCACCGTTGCGCACCGCCCTCGCGAGCTGGCGCTCGTCGCCGACGAGAATGGCGAGCTCGCCATGCGCCTTCAGCAGCGCCTCGGTGTTGGCATAGTCGCCGGAGGAATCCTTGACGCCGGCAACGAGCCCGGGGAAGGCCGTCTTCAGCCGCTGCACCAGCCCGACGCTGATCTCGACCGCCGTCACCGACGGGATGTGGTAGAGGATGACATTGCGGGCCGAAGCGCCCAGCTTCTCGAAGAACTGCGAGAACCAGACATAGAGCCCTTCGTCGCTGACGCCCTTGAAGTAGAAGGGTGGCGCGACCAGCAGCCCCTTCGCCCCGGCATCGAGCGCGAGCCTGGACTGCTCGACCGCCTCCTGCATCGAGGCCGCGGCAATGCCGGCATAGATCTGCTTGGCCGGATCGATCCCCGCGCCGATCAGCGCGCCCATCATCGCGGTCCGCGCCGGCAGGCCGAGCGCCGCACCCTCCCCCGTCGTGCCGAACAGCGTGACCGAGTCGCAGCCCTGCGCGAGCACATGCTTGGCATGGCGGACGAGGCGCGGCAGGTCGATGCCGCCGCCCTCCCGCACCGGGGTCGTGATCGCGCAGGAGAGGCCGAAGCGGGTCTTTTCGGAGGCCATGGAGGGAACTTTCAGAGCTGAACAGTGGCTGACATGTTAGTATGAAGACAGATCAACTCGCAAGGGCTCCGCAACGTCCTTGCGATGGTTCCGGCTAGCCGTCCTTAAGGCCTCCGGCCGACAATCCCGCGACGATCTGGCGCTGCGCGATCACGGTCACCAGCAGCACCGGCAGGGTCACCAGCAGCGCCGCCGCTGCCAGCGGCCCCCAGGAGATCTGCTCGAAGGTCAGGGAGTTGTAGACGGCCGAAGGCAGGGTGCGGCTCGCCTTGCCGCCGAGCACCACCGAGAAGATGAAGTTGTTCCAGGAGAAGATGAAGGCGAGGATGCCGCCGACGACGATGCCCGGCTTCGCCAGCGGCAGCGCGACATGACGGAAGGCCTGCCAGCTCGTGGCACCGTCGATGCGCGAGGCGTCCTCCAGCTCCATCGGGATGTTCTCAAAGTAGCCGATCATGATCCAGACGATGATCGGGATGGTGATGACGAGATGCGTGATGACCAGCGCCGTGATCGTGCCCACCAGCCCCGTGATCTGGAAGAGCAGGAAGAGCGGGATGAGATAGGACAAGGCCGGCGTCATCCGCGCGATCAGGATCAGGATCGCGAATTTATGCGCCTTGCCGCGCGCGATGCCGTAGCCGGCGGGAACGCCGACGATCAGCCCGAGCAGCACCGCCCCGCCCGTGACCAGGATCGAGTTCCAGAGATAGAGCCCGAAATTGTTCTGCGCGAAGACGTCGACATAGTTCTTCAGCGTCGGCGGATCCGGGATGAAGACCGGCGGGAAGGCGGTGTTGTCGAGCTCGTTCTTGAGCGACAGCGAGATCATCCAGAGGAAGACCAGCACCGCCGGCGAGACCAGCACGAAGACCGAGGCCCAGAAGCCGAGTTTTTTGGCGAAGCGGCCCATCACGCGTTCCACTTCGACTTCTGCCGCGCATAGAGCAGCAGCAGCGAGAGCATGATGATGATGACGAAGAAGATCACCACGACCGAGGACGCGTAGCCGATCTTGTAGAACTGGAAGGCCTGCAGATAGAGGAAGATGTTCAGCGTCTCCGACGCCGTGCCCGGCCCGCCCTGGGTGATCACGAAGATCGTGTCGAAGGCCTTCAGCGCATCGATGGTGCGGATCACGATCGCCACCATGATGAAGGGCCAGACCAGCGGCAGCGTGATGTGCCGGAACATGTGCCAGTCATTGGCGCCGTCGATCAGCGCAGACTCGTAAGGTTCTCGGGGCAGCCCAGCCAATCCGCCGAGCACGATCAGCATGACCAGCGGCGTCCAGTGCCAGACCTCGACCATCACCAGCGTCGGGATCACCGTCGCGGGATCGTAGACCCAGGCCGAGGGGCCGATGCCGAGGAGCGAGAGCAGGTAATTCAGCACGCCGAGCTGCGGGTGGAACATCATCGTCCAGACCAGCGCGACCGCGACCGGCGTCGCCATCATCGGCATCACGAAGATCGTGCGCAGCAGCCCGCGAAAGGGAAATTCGCGATGGAACACCAGCGCCGCCGCCGTGCCGAACACGATCGGGAGCACCACCGCGAGGATCGTGAAATAGGCCGTGTGCCCCATCGATTCGAGGAAGCGCTGGTCCCTGGCCAGTTCGACAAAGTTGCCGAGGCCGACGAACTCCGCGCCGCCGCCGATCTTCCAGTCCTGCGTGGACATGAACAGCGTGAACAGCCACGGGAACACGATCACCGCCGCGATCACCAGCACCGCCGGCAACGAGAACAGCCAGTAGCGCGGCGTGAAATCCTGCGACGTTGTGGAGGTCGCGGGCGCCGCGCTGGCGAGATTGGCTGGCAGGGATGTGCTGGTCATGTGTCTGGAACCGTCATGCTCGGGCTTGACCCGAGCACCTCTTCGAGAGTGTGCACTGGTGACGAGATGGCCGGGTCAAGCCCGGCCATGACGTCTGTTGCGCTCACCCCTGCTCGCTCTTGGCGAGCACCGGGGCGAAGGTCTCCGTCGCCTTCTTGAGCTCGCTCGCGACATCGGCTCCGCCGATCATGTTGGTCAGCCCCACGCCGAAGACGTCGCGGAACTCGGTCACCGGCACGATCTGCGGCAAGCCCGCCCGGGCGATCTTGGCCGAGCCGAGCAGGCAGTCGAAATACTGCTTGCCGAATTTCGACTGCTGGATCGTCTCGGTGTCGAGATAGGCCGAGGAGCGTCCGGGCGCGCCGGCGCCGGCCTTGAGCATGGCGATCTGGTTCTTCTTGTTGGTCATGAACTGCAGATAGAGCCAGGCCGCCTCCTTCTTCGAGGAGCCGCGCGAGATGCCCATGCCGTCGGCGAACATGCCGGCGTGATGCGCCTTCGGCCCCGGCGGGGTGATGCCGTAGCCGACCTTGCCAACGATGCGCGACTTCGACGGGTCCTCCAGCGGCGTGGCGAAGCCGACGCCGTCGAGCCACATTGCCGCCCGCCCCTGCATGAAGGTGGTCTGGCACTCGTTCCAGTTGAAGCCGACCGAACCCACCGGCCCGGTCTCCTTGTTGAGCTTCTTGTAGAGCTCGCCCGCCCAGATCGCCTCCGGCGTGTCGGTGAGCAGCTTGCCGTCTGGCGAGGTCGTCTCCGAGCCCTGGCCGAGCATCAGCGAGGTCCAGACCGGGACATTGGCGTTCTTCAGCCCGCGCGAGACGAAGCCGGCGATACCCTTGGCGGGATCGTGCAGCTTCTGCGCGACGGTGAACATCTCGTCCATCGACTTCGGATAGGCGACGCCCTTCGCGTCGAAGAGTTCCTTGTTGTAGTAGACGATCCAGTAGTCGACGAAGAACGGCACGGTATCGAGCGAGCCGTCGGCCTGCCGGGCATAGGCGACCGGCCCGGCGCCGAAATCGGCGAAGTCGAAATCCGGCGCCGTCAGCGAGGCGTCCTTGATGTAGGGGTCGAGGTTCTCGAACCATTTGCCCTTCGCCGCCATGCGCTTCTGCACATGCAGCGAGATGCCGCTGACGTCGAAGCTCGGCTTGCCCGATGCGAACTCGATCACCGCCTTCTGGCGCTGCTGCTGCTCCGGCACCTGCTCGGAGGAGACCTTGATGCCGGTCAGCTCGGTGAATTCCTTCTCCGCCGCCTGCATCAGCTCGGAGCGGGGGTTCTTGACCAAGAGCACGTCGATCGACTGGCCGGAGAAGCGCTTCCAGTTGAACGGCGCCTGCGCACGCGCCTCGCGCAGCACCAGCGGCGCGGCGATAATGCCTGCGCCGGTCGCGGCGGCGCCGCGCAACAGCGCACGGCGAGTCGGCTTGAGAATGCTGTCGGTCATCGGCGTCCTCCCCAGGACCTGTGAAACGGTATTTCGCCCACTTGCAGGCGGCCCATTTTCGGGCTTTCGTCTCCGTCGCGGCAAGCTTTTGGGCTCCGCCGCGACAGCGACCCGGGCAGGACGCTAATCTGCTTTCAAGCCGGTTGCAAGCTAACATGTTGGCGTGCACATAGGGGACCGCGCCGGCCGAACGCTGCCGTCGCAGAGCCCAGGATCCGCATGGCGACGCGCATGACGAGCCCCTCTCCCAGCAAGCCGCCTGCCCCGCCGCGCATCGATTCCCACCAGCATCTCTGGCGGCTCGACCGCGGCGACTATGGCTGGCTCACGCCCGCGCTCGAGGCCATCCACCGCGACTTCGCCCCGGCCGATCTCGCGCCGCTTTTGGCCGCCCACGACATCGACGCCACCATCCTCGTCCAGGCCGCGCCGAGCGAGGCCGAAACGCGCTTCCTGCTCGAAACCGCGGCCGCCACGCCCTTCGTCGCCGGCGTCGTCGGCTGGGCCGATTTCGCGGCGCCCGACGCCCCCGCCCGCATCGCCGCGCTGGCCGCAGATCCGCTGCTGGTGGGCCTCAGACCCATGGCGCAGGATATTCCCGATCCGCACTGGCTCGCCCGGCCGGAGCTCGCCCCCGCCTTCGCGGCACTGCGCGAGCACAATCTCGTCTTCGACGCGCTGGTGAAGCTGCCGCAGATCCCGGCACTGCTCACCCTGCTGGAGCGCGAGAAGGAGCTTCCCGTCGTCATCGACCACGGCGCCAAACCTGATCTCACATCAACAGGCGTGGCCGGTGCCGACCTTTCCGCCTGGCGCGACGGCATCGCCAAGCTGGCCGCAAAGCCGAACACGGTCTGCAAGCTCTCCGGCCTCGTCACCGAAGCCGGGCCGGACTGGACGGACGCGACGCTGGCGCCTGCGGTGGCGCATCTCCTCGCCTGTTTCGGGCCGGAACGCCTGCTCTGGGGCAGCGACTGGCCGGTCGCGACGCTGCGTGCGCCCTACGCCGAATGGCTCGCAACCGCCGAACGTCTCACCGCGACGCTCTCGGACGCCGAGCGGGCCGCAATCTTCGGCGGCAATGCGGCGCGGGTTTACCTTACGAAACATGGCCGAAATCCGGCCAAAATCGTCAGCGACAGTTCATCTTCGCGGGGCTAGCCTCATCCTTGCTGCCCGACCGCCCGGAATGATCCGTCCGGCCGCAGCGGCATCGACAAGCACCCCATACGGGGGAGGATCATCATGACACAGACCAGATTCGCGCTTGCTGCCGGCCTTCTCGCGCTCGCCGGCGGGTTCATGATCCAGGCTTCGACGCCGGCGCTCGCGCTGACGATGAAGGAATGCAGCACCAAGTATCAGGCGGCCAAAACGGGCAACGCGCTCAACGGCCAGTCCTGGAACGACTTCCGCAAGACGCAATGCGGCGACAGCGCCACCGCGGCCCCTGCCTCCGCCCCGGCAGCCACGACGGCGCCCGCTCCGGCCGCGCCGAAGCCCGCCGCCACGACCGCCGCCGCACCGGCAGCGCCGAAGCCGATGGCGGCCCCCGCCCCAGCCGGCAACGCCGTGTTCCCGAGCAAGGTCGATCCGAAATATTCGCAGCTCTCGGCCGGCAAGCAGCGCTTCAAGACCTGCGACGACCAGTACAACGCCAACAAGGCCACCAATGGCAATGGCGGCCTGAAATGGATCCAGAAGGGCGGCGGCTATTACAGCCAGTGCAACGCCCACCTGAAGGGCGCCTGAGCCGGTTCCACGCCGCGCCGCGCATCGCACGGAAACGCATCGTCATTCCGGGCTAGCCCCGGAATGACGATGCGCACCCCTAACAAATCGGCGGGGACACCCGTCCAACAGTGCCCGGTTGCGGGCGCATGGCGTGGCGGTCAGCCCTTCACCGGCGGATGCGTCGCGTGGAGGCCCGGCGCCAGCTCCTGCGCCAACGCGGCGAGCACGGGATCATAGACCCCCATCTTGCGCAGATGCTCATGGGTCTGCAGTACATAATCGGGATTCTCGCCCGACTGGCCGCGCCCCTGGCGGACAAGCTTCAGCAAGGCGGCGGGCGGCAGCTTGCCGGCATATTGCAGGTGATGGCGGTCCGCGACATAGACCAGCCCCTCGACTCGCCGACCATCATCCAGCCGCAACGGAACACGGCGCTCGAGATAGACCGCCGTCGCCTGCTCGCGCGCCCTGAGATAGGCGACCGTTTCCTCCGCCCGGCCGGCCTCGACCCGGAAGGCCAGCCCCCTGCACACCCCGCCGCGATCGAGCCCGAGCACGAGGCCCGGCCGGTCCGGCGTGCCGCGATGGACATGCGAGAAGACGCAAAGCGAGCGGTGATAGCCATGGAGCTTCGCCGGAACGCTTTCCGCAAAGGCGAATCCCGGCCGCCAGATCAGCGACCCGTAGCCGAAGACCCAGAGATCCGCCGCATCGCTTTCGCTCGTCATCGCCGTCTCATCATTTGGCCATGCCGGCCTGCTTGGTGGCGGGCATCCGCCACTCTGGCATCCGCCGTTCTGGCGAGCTAACAATCGGCCCGCCTTCGCGCAAGGAACGCCTGCCGCATGACCGACCTCTCCCCGACGCGCCGCCAGAGCCGCTTCTGGCTCTATGCCCCTTTCGGCCTCCTCGTCGTGCTGGCGGCGGCCTGGTCGGGCTTCTGGTTCTACGTCCATGGCCGCACCGTCGCCGAGATCGACAAGGCTCTCGCCAAGGAGGCCGAGCGCGGCCGGAGCTGGACCTGCAACAACCGGACCGTTCGCGGCTTTCCCTTCCGCATCGAGGTCCGCTGCGATTCGCTCGCCCTGACCTCGACGCGCTGGGGCGATGCCGTGCGGGTCGAGACCGGCCCGGTGCTGGCTGTCGGGCAAATCTATTCGCCGGGCCTCGTCATCCTCGAAGCGACCAGCCCCGCCCGCGTCTCCCTGCCGGAAGGCCGCAGCCTCGACATCACCTGGAAGCAGCTCGACGCCAGCCTGGCCTGGCGCGATCCGCAGCGCTTCGCGCTGGTCGCGGCGGAGCCGAACGCCACCCTCACCACGCCGGGGCAGGCCGCGGAGAACTGGCGCGCCGCTTCGCTGGAAACGCATCTGCGCCGCAATCCGGACCGCCCGGCAACCGATCAGGCCGTCGATATCGCGCTCTCCGCCAAGGGGACCGTGCTGCCTGTGATCGACGCCCTGCTCGGTACGACCGATGCCGGCACGATCGACCTGCAGGCGACGCTGACCCAGTCGGAGGCGTTCCGCCAGGGCTTCAATCCCGATGCGCTCGAAACCTGGCGCAACGCCAACGGCGTCCTCGACATCACACGCCTCGCCACGACCAAGGGCGCGGCCCGCATCGACGGCAGCGGGCAATTGCTGCTCGACCCGACCCACCATGTCGGCGGCGATCTGCAACTGGCCGCCGCGGGCATCCAGCAGATCGGCGGCGTCCGCGTCGGCAATCTGCTAGGCGGGCTCGGCGGCCTGCTGGGCGGGCGCGGCGGCAGCGCCGCCGCCACGGCGCCCGGCCTCACGCCGCTGCCGCCGGTCTCCCTGCGGGAGGGCCGCGTCTTCCTCGGCCCGATCCGCCTGCCGCTGAAGCCGCTGCAGCCGCTGTATTGAGGCAGCGCGCCTCCCCTCGTCATGGTCGGGCTTGACCCGACCATCTCGGGACGAGGAAGGCGCCAGCGTCCTTTCCGGCAGAAGCTTGCCGAGCCGCAGCCAGGTGCTCGTTGAAAATGTCGAGCAAATGAAAAGGGGCGCCGAAGCGCCCCTTTTTAAATTCTCTCGACGTCGATGATCGCGGTCACGCCGCCGGCAGCGCCGCGCGCGGCGCCTCGATGCGGGTGATCGCCTTCTTCACCGCGTCCTGCACCTTCTCGAAGGCACGGACCTCGATCTGGCGGACGCGCTCGCGCGACACCCCGAACTCCTCGGAGAGCTCCTCCAGCGTGATCGGATCCTCGGCGAGGCGGCGCGCCTCGAAGATGCGCCGCTCGCGCGGGTTCAGCACCTCCAGCGCCTCGTGCAGCGCCGTATGGCGGTTGCTGGCCTCCTCCGAATCGGCGAGGCGGCGCTCCTGGCTCTCGGAATCGTCGACCAGCCAGTCCTGCCATTCGCCTTCGCCATCCTCGCGCAGCGGGGTGTTGAGCGAAGCGTCGCCGCCGAGGCGGCGGTTCATCTCGACCACGTCCTGCTCGTTGACGCCGAGCTTGGTCGCGATCTGCTTGACCTGGTCGGGGCGCAGATCGCCCTCGCCCAGCGCCGCGATCTTGCTCTTGGCCTTGCGCAGGTTGAAGAACAGCTTCTTCTGATTGGCCGTGGTGCCCATCTTCACCAGCGACCAGGAACGCAGGATGTATTCCTGGATCGAGGCCTTGATCCACCACATCGCATAGGTCGCGAGCCTGAAGCCCTTCTCGGGCTCGAAGCGCTTGACCGCCTGCATCAGGCCGACATTGCCCTCGGACACGACTTCGCCGATCGGCAGGCCGTAGCCGCGATAGCCCATGGCGATCTTGGCGACGAGGCGCAAATGCGAGGTGACGAGCTTGTGCGCCGCGTCGCGGTCGCCATGCTCGCGCCAGCGCTTGGCCAGCATGTATTCCTCGCTCGGTTCCAGCATCGGGAACTTGCGGATTTCATCGAGATAACGTGAGAGTCCACCCTCGGCGGACAGGACAGGCAGCGAAGCACTCGCCATGCGCGTGTCTCCTCGTCGAGGCCCCCGCTGTGCGGCGGGCCCACCGCGCGATCAACCTTCGCGCAGGTTTCGGACAATGCGAATTGATCCAACGCAGAAACCGGTCGGGAGTTCGGCGGGATCGATTGCGTGCGGCGCCCCCTTGGCCATCCGCATCCGACAACCCCAGTATATGCGAACTCACTCTGGCGGAAAGGTGGCAGGAACGCCCGATTGGCTCACAGCCTCGCGAGCGCTGTTTGCAGTTTCGCAAAATCCTCGGGCGGATCGGATTCGAACAGCATCTCCTCGCCCGTCGCCGGATGCGCGAAACCCAGCACCGCCGCATGCAGCGCCTGCCGTCCGAGCGCCGCCAGCGCCTCGCGCGCCTCCTCCGGCAAGCGCACCGCCTTGGTCGCGAACCCGGAGCCGTAGAGCTGATCGCCCAGAAGCGGATGGCCGATATGACTCATATGCACGCGAATCTGATGCGTGCGCCCGGTTTCGAGCCGGCATTCGATCAGGCTCGCCAGCGGCTCGGTCTCGTCGAGCCCCTTCAGAAGCGGCGGATAGCGCTCGATCAGGCGGATATGCGTGATCGCTTCGCGGCCGCGCCCCTCCTTCACCACCGCCATTTTTTCGCGATTGCGGTTGGAGCGCTCGAGCGGCGCGTCGATCGTGCCCTCGCGCAGGCGCGGCGTACCCCAGACCATGGCGAGATAGGCGCGCTGCAGCGGACCGGTGCGGCCATGGTCGGCGAACTGCTTGGCGAGCTTCTGATGCGCGCGGTCGTTCTTGGCGACGACGAGCAGGCCGCTCGTATCCTTGTCGAGCCGGTGGACGATGCCCGGCCGCCTGACCCCGCCGATGCCGGAGAGGCTCTCGCCGCAATGGGCGATCAGCGCGTTGACGAGCGTGCCGTCCTCATGGCCCCCCGCAGGATGCACGACGAGCCCGGCCGGCTTGTCGATCACGATCAGGTGCTCGTCCTCGTAGACGACGTCGAGCGGGATGTCCTGCCCGACCGGATCCGGCGGCTTCGCCTCCGGCATCACGAGCGTGATGGCATCGCCTTCGGCCACCTTGCGGCTGCCGTCGCTGACGGGGGTGCCGTTGAGGCCGACCCCGCCTTCCTTGATGACCTGCTGCAGCCGCGCCCGCGAAATCTCGCCGGCAAGCATGGCGAGCGCCTTGTCGAGCCTGAGGCCCGCCTGCTCCGCCCCGACCTGCAGGGTCACCATGCCGTTGTCCTGGCCGCTCTGGCCGTCCTGATCACAATCCATGCCGTCGCTATAAGGTGCATGACGGCCGGCCGCACGCCTTTTCCGCGAACCCCCATCGTCATGCCAGGGCTTGACCCGGTGTCATCTCGGGAAGGCGAGGCACGAGCGAACCGCAACCTGCCACCTCTCCCCTCGCGGGAGAAGGCTGGAGCAAGGGGTCGCCCGACCCCTCATCCGTCAGCGCTGCGCGCTGCCACCTTCTCCGTAAGGGGAGAAGGGAAGGCCCCGCTCAGCCGAATAGGCGGAAACCGCTCTTCTTCGGCTCGCCCGGCGGCTCCTCATCCGGTCCGGGATCGTCGGGCGCGTGCGGAACAGGGAAGATCACCGGCTTCGGCGCCGCCGCTTCGCGGGCGGAAGCGGCATGGGCCGCGGAGGCCGTGGAGTTGGCCGCCCCGGCAGGCTTCGGCACCGGAGCAGGCTGCGCTTCCGGCTCCGGCTTCGCGGTCGGCTCGCTCTTGATCTCGACCTTGGCCTCGACCGGAGCCGCCGGAGCGGGCTTCGGCTCCTCCTTCGGCGGTGCGGACACCACGACCGCAGCCGGCTCGACGACGGTGACGCTCTCCGGCTTCACCTCGATCAGCTTGGTCGAATCGTCGAGATCCGCGAGCACGTCGTCCAGCGCCTGCGGCGGGCTGCCGAGCGTCGCTGGTGGCACCGTCCAGACGAAGGCGTCGAGCCGCCCGGTGATCGGCGAGACCGGCATCCAGTGATCGGAGACGAGGCCGTCCGCCACCCAGGCCGCGTCGTGCGGCGCGCGCGTTGCCCGCCCCAGCCACTCGCGCACCCTGCCGGCAGCGCCATGTTCGGCCTCCTCCAGCTCCGCCATCAGCAGGCAGGCCCGCACCGAGGCCCCGCCCGCCAGCAAAGGCTTCAGCGTGTCGCGCGCCTTCTGGAACTCGCGCGCCTGAATGGCCGCGCCGGCCAGCACCAGCACGCTTTCCGGGTCGGCCGGGCGAAGCTTCGACAGCGTCATCGCCCGGTTCAGCCGGTCGAGTGCGCTGTCGCCGAGGCGGACATCGAGATAGGCCGCCGCAACATCGGGATGCGGCGCCTCCCGCCAGGCCGCCTCCAGCAGCTTCGACGCCTTGCGCACATCGCCACGCTCGGCCAGCATCCGGCCGGCAAGCGCCGCCGCAGGCGTCAGCGCCGGCGCGAGCTTCACCGCTTCCAGCGCCGCGGCGAGCGCCCGCTCCGGCTCCTTGTCGCGGGCTTCGAGCGCTTCGGCCGCAAGCAGCACGGCGCGCTGCCGGCGCGCCTCCGCCTTGTCCGCGAGGCGCAAGGCCGCACGCCGCTCGACGGCGGTGCGTGCCGCCTGCCAGTCGCCGGCATTGGTGTGGAAATCGAGCAGCGCATCGTTCGCCCAGGCGAGCGAGGGCGAGCGGCGCACGGCATCGTCGGCGAAGGCGCGCGCCGCCGCCATGTCGCCGCGGCGCTTGGCCTCGACGAAGAGCCCGCGCAGGCCGAGCACCCGCGTCTCCGAGCGGTCCAGCATCGCCTTGAAGGCGGCCTCTGCGTGAGCGCGATTGCCGGTGAGCTGCGCCGTCTGCGCCTCCAGCAGCAAGGTCAGCGGCTCGTTCGGCACGAAGCGGCGCGCCTCGCCGGTATAGCGCCCGGCCGCGACGGGGTCGCCCGCGCCGATCGCGACCATGCCGCGCGAAACGGCCTCGAAGCCGCGTGCCCGGCGCCGCGCCCGCGAGGAGAGGCTGAAGGCGGAAGGCAGGCCGAAGACGAAGCGGATGATGGCCCAGGCCAGCAGCACCAGGAAGGCGAGCAGGACGACGCCGATGGCGCCGATCGCGACGCTGGTGTCGATGCGGTAGCCCTGCCAGATCACCGAGATTTCGCCCGGCCGATCGGCGAGCCATACCGCGCCGAAGGCAAGGCAGGCGAAGACGGCGAGGTAGACGAGAACGCGAACCATGGACCTCTCTATCCTCCGTCAGCCGGCGGCGCCAAGCGCTGCGACCGCATCCTGCGCGATTTTGGCGATGGCTGCATCCGCCGCCGCCCGCTTTTGCAGATCGGCGCCGAATTCCGCGCTGGCGCGACGCGCCGGCTCGGGCAACTGGCTCCAGAGCGCCGCCGCCTTCGGCATGTCGCCGGCCGCAACCGCGCTCTCCAGCCGCAGCGGCAGCGTGGCGGGATCATTCGAGCTGTTGTCGCCGACCGGACGGACCGTGACGATGCGGCTCGTCAAGCCGATCAGCTTGTCCGTCCAGCTATCCGATTGCGGCGTGACCTCGCGCTGGAACATCGCGCCATGCGTGCGGAAGCCCGCCAGCAGCGCCTCCCGCGTCGCCGCGCCCGCTGTCGCGACGGCGGAGAGCGCGGCGACATCGGCCTGCGGGACGCCGGCCTTGACGAGCGCGGCGACATCGCTCCCGAAGGGGCGCCCGGCCGCCAGAGCCCGCTGGACCCGCTCGGCCAGCACGATTCGCGCCGCCGCCATCCCCTCCGGATTCGCGGTAGGGGTGGCCTTCGCCTGCGTCTCGATGGCGGAGACCCGCCCGGTGAGCTTGTCGAACCGCTCGCTTGTGGCGGCGAGCGCCGCCTCGGTGCGCTGGAGTTGCTCCGTGAGGGCGCCCGTATCGGCCGCTGGCGCCTTGGCAAGCGAGCCGATCCTGCCCGAAAGCGCTTGCAGTTCCGAGCCTGCCTTCGCCGCGGCATCCCCGGCGGTGCCGGCTTTGCGGTCGGCGGCGGTGACGGAGGCCTGAAGCCCGTCGACCCGCCCGCTCAGATCGGCGAGCTGTTCGGGCGTGACGGCCGGGCTGCTCGCCCGCAGCGCGTAGAGCATCAGCCCCGCGCCGAGAACGCCGCCGAGGACGCCGGCGATCGCCAAAGCCGGCCAGGGCGTCGCCGGCTTTGCGACCGGCGCGGCGGCCGCGGTCCGCGGCGGCTCAGGAGGCGGCGGCGAGAATTCCTGCGGCAAGGCCTCGGTGGGCGCCACCGCTTCCGGCGAGGGCCGCGCGGGTGCGGCCTCAGCCACATCGGCTTCCGGTTGCGGCTGCGGCTTGAGGTCGATCGTCGGCGGCGTGCGCTTCAGGCTGCCGCGCGGCTCCGCCTGCGCCGACCCGTCCGGCTTCTGCCGCCGGGAAACCTCCTCCAGCGCCGCCAGCATCGCGGCCTCCTCGGGGTGCTCGGCGACGAGCACCGTGCTGGCGCCGGCCGAGATCAAGGGCGAGGCGACATCGGCCGAGAGCGCGACATGGGTGAGCTCGAGCGCTTCCGCGCCGACGCCGGCCGCTTGCGCGAGGCTCAGGAAAGTCCGCGCCCCGCGCGCCGAATAATGCAGGGCGGCGTCGGCCCGGCCGTGCCGCAGCGCGGCCTGCGTGTCCTCCGGCAATACCGAGACCGGCTCGGCGGCATAAGCCTCCCAGAGCGTGATGTCGTAGCCTGCGTCCTTCAGCCGCTGTGGCACGTCCTCCTTGCGGTCGCGGCCGAGGATCAGCAGCAGCCGCGCCGGCGCCGGCACCGTCCGCGTGATCAGCTCGATCAGGTCGTTGCGGTCGCCATCGGCGCTGCGGGCGTCATCGAGGCCGGCCTCACGGACCTTCGCCGCCGTGCGGGCGCCGACGGTGAACACCGGCAGGTCGCGCCAGCCCTCGGGTCCCTCAGCGAGCACGGGAACGGCATTGCCGCTGGTCAGGACGATGGCCGCGAAATCACCGGCCGGTGCCTCTCCCGGCAGCCTGACCACCTCGAACAGCGGCGCGACCAGCGGCTCGAAGCCATGGGCGGCGATCGCCTGCGCCGTCCGGTCGGCATCGGGGCGGGGTCGGAAGACGAAGACGCGCATTCGCAGCTCCTATGGCATCGGACCGAAACGCGGAATCCAGCTTCCGGAACAATCCCATGCGATAACAAATACATAGACCACCGTCATCGCGTCCGGCAGGACGCGCGGCGATCTAGCGAGGCAACCACCGGTCACAGGCCGAACCGCAAACGGCATCGGCCAACGCGATCAGGGCGTATTGAGGCGGAACGATGATGCCGGCCATTCCCTCTCCTTTTTCTTTCCGGCGCCACGGACCCGCTGACGGCGCCCGCTGCATTGCCCTTGGCCTTGGGCCATGGCACGCACTATACGAAGGAATTGCCGGCGGGCCACCGCCAGCCGCGAAGCTTCATCACCTGATCCTCCATTCCGCGGGACAAGTCGACCGATCATGCGTGTTCTAGGGATAGAGACGACCTGCGACGAAACGGCAGCGGCGATCGTCTCCATCGAGCGTTCGGGCGAGAGCAGGATCCTGTCCAACGAGGTGCTGAGCCAGATCGCGGCGCATGCCGCCTATGGCGGCGTCGTGCCGGAGATCGCGGCGCGCGCCCATGTCGAGGCGATCGATCGCATCATCGCGCGCGCCTTCGCCCATGCCGACCTCAAGCCCGGCGATATCGACGCCGTCGCCGCCGCCGCCGGTCCCGGCCTCGTCGGCGGCGTCATGGTCGGCCTCACTGCCGGCAAGGCGATCGCGCTGGCGACGGGCAAGCCCTTCATCGCCGTCAACCATCTCGAGGCCCATGCGCTGACGGCACGCCTCACCGACGATCTCGCCTTTCCCTATCTCCTGCTGCTCGTCTCCGGCGGCCATACCCAGCTTCTCGCCGTGCGCGGCGTCGGCGACTATCTCCGGCTCGGCGGCACCATCGACGACGCGGTCGGCGAGGCTTTCGACAAGATCGCCAAGATGCTGGCCCTGCCCTATCCCGGCGGCCCCTCGGTCGAGCGCGAGGCGGCGAAGGGCGATCCCGAGCGCTTCGACTTCCCGCGCCCGCTGCAAGGCCGGCCGACGCCGGATTTCTCGCTCTCCGGCCTCAAGACGGCCGTGCGCCTCGTCGCCGAACGCATCGCGCCGCTCTCCGACAACGACGTCGCCGATCTCTGCGCCTCCTTCCAGGCCGCGATCGTCGACGTCATGGTCGACCGGACCCGCGCCGGCCTGCGCGCCTGCCGCGAGGCCGGCATCACGCCCACGACCCTCGTCGTCGCCGGCGGCGTCGCGGCCAACCAGGCAATCCGCAGCGGGCTGACGCGGCTGGCCACCGAAGCCGGCCTGCCGATGGTCGCCCCGCCGCTGGCGCTGTGCGGCGACAATGGCGCGATGATCGCATGGGCCGGGCTGGAGCGGCTGCGGCTCGGCCTCGTGGACGACATGTCGGCCGTCGCCCGTCCGCGCTGGCCGCTCGACGAACTCGCGGCCAAGCCCGCGACCGCCGCATGAGTCAGAATCCGGGCTTCGCGACGGTCGGCGTCGTCGGCGCCGGCTCCTATGGCGCCGCGCTGGCGCTCGCCGCCCATCGCGCCGGCCGCGAGGTCCTCCTCTGGGCGCGCGACACCGCGACGGTCGAGGCGATTCGCGCGACGCGGCAGGCCCCACGCCTGCCCGGCATCGATCTGCCCGAAGCAATCCGCGCCACTTCGACGCTGGCCGATCTCGCTTCCTGCGACGCGCTGGTCGTCGCCGTGCCGACCCAGAACCTGCGCGCGGCCTGCACCGCGATGGCAACCGCATTGCCCACCGGCGCGCCGGTGATCTCGGCCGCCAAGGGCATCGAGCAGGCGAGCGGGCTGTTCCCGACCGAGATCATCGCCGGAAGCTGGCCGCAAGCCCCGACCGCCATCCTCTCCGGCCCGAGCTTCGCCACCGATATCGGGCACGGCCTGCCGACCGCGGTGACGCTCGCCGCTGCCGATCCCGCGCTGGCGCGCAGCCTCGCCGAGGCGCTGAGCTCGCCCGCTTTCCGCATCTATCATTCGGGCGATCCGCGCGGCGTCGAGATCGGCGGCGCGGCCAAGAACGTGCTCGCCATCGCCGCCGGCATCGCC
This sequence comes from Allobosea sp. UNC402CLCol, assembly GCF_000745475.1. GTDB lineage: Bacteria > Pseudomonadota > Alphaproteobacteria > Rhizobiales > Beijerinckiaceae > Allobosea > Allobosea spartocytisi. The sequence continues at coordinate 710,695 of NZ_JQJJ01000010.1, read as the reverse complement.
ATCGGGCTCGGCTTCGGCGAGAGCGCCCGCGCCGCGCTGGTGGCGCGCGGTTTCGCCGAACTGCGCCGCTTCGGCGAGGCGCATGGCGCCGATCCCGAGACGCTGATGGGCCTTTCGGGATTGGGCGACGTGGTGCTGAGCTGCGCCTCGCCGCAATCGCGCAATTTCGCCTATGGTCTGGCGCTGGGCCAGGGCAGGAGCCCAGCTGAAGCCGCCGGCGGCAAGCTCGCGGAAGGCGCCTTCACCGCCCCCGTCCTTGCCGAGATGGCGCGGCGGGAGGGCAAGGAGATGCCGATCGCCGAGGCCGTCGCGGCGGTCATCGCGGGCAGGATCGGCGTGCGTGAAGCCGTGGCGGCTCTGCTCGCCCGGCCACTCAGGGCGGAATGACGGAGGAAGCCATGGCGGGAGAGCTCAACGATCTCGGCAAGCGCATCGCGCGCGGCATCGCGGAGGTCAGGAAGACGACCGGCTCCGAGCTCGTCGCCGAAAGCGGCCCGGTGCCGTTGGCCGGCCGCATCGCCACGCCCGTCATCCAGCATCGCCGGCGAAAGGCCGAGGGCACGCATCGCTTCGTGCTGATCCTGCCTTTCGGCGAGGGCGAGGTCCGGGTCGAGCTCGACCCGAAGGATTACGCCGCGCTGACGCGCGAGATGGTGCGGTTCTGGAACGAACAGGGCGAAGCGGCCTCCAAGCCGCCCGTGCCGTTGAAGGAGGACGAGGCCTGATGGCTCACTGGCTGATCAAATCCGAACCCTCGGTCTGGTCCTGGGACGACCAGGTCAACGCCGGTGCCAAGGGCACGCATTGGGACGGGGTGAAGAACCACACCGCCAAGCTCAACCTGATGGCCATGAAGAAGGGCGAGCAGGTCTTCTTCTACCATTCCAACGAAGGCCTCGAGGTCGTCGGCATCGTCGAGGTCATCCGCGAGGCCTACCCCTGGGAAGCCGCCGGCCCGCCCTGGGTACTGGTCGACTTCAAGGCGGTGAAGCCGCTGCCCAGGCCGGTGACGCTCGCCGCCGTCAAGGCCGAGCCGAAGCTCGCCAAGATGTCACTCGTCACCTCTTTCCGCCTCTCGGTCCAGCCGGTGACGGATGAAGAATGGAACCTCGTCTGCAAGATGGGCGGCCTTTGAAACCATCCGGACCGCAGGCGAACATCGCCGAAAGTCTGTGACACGAAAGTGCGAGCGCGAAGCGCTTGCCGCGCCGCACACGCACCCTATGATGCGCCCAATTCAAACGAAGCGGGACCGCGCCCGCCGGCAGGCGGACACGGGAACGCGACAAAGAACCCTGTCCGGGGAGATGCCTGCCAATGACCGAGATCATCTACGACGTGCCCGCCGCCTGGGCGAAGAAGGCCTGGGCCAACGACGCCAAGTACAAGAAAATGTACGCGGCCTCGGTCAAGGATCCCGACAAGTTCTGGGCCGAGCAGGGCAAGCGGATCGACTGGTTCAAGCCGTTCAGCAAGGTCCGCAACGTCAGCTACAAGCCGGGCAAGGTCTCGATCAAATGGTACGAGGACGGCACCACCAACGTCGCCTATAACTGCGTCGATCGGCACCTCGCCACACGCGCCAAGCAGACCGCGATCATCTGGGAAGGCGACGACCCCTCCGAATCGAAGAAGATCAGCTACGGCCAGCTCCACGCCGAAGTCTGCAAATTTGCCAACGTGCTGAAGGCGCACGGCGTCAAAAAGGGCGACCGCGTCACCATCTACCTGCCGATGATCCCGGAGGCGGCCTATGCGATGCTCGCCTGCGCGCGCATCGGCGCCGTCCATTCGGTGGTCTTCGGCGGCTTCTCGCCGGATTCCCTTTCGAACCGCATCGAGGATGCCGATTCCAAGGTCGTCATCACCGCCGACGAAGGCCTGCGCGGCGGCCGCGCCGTGCCGCTCAAGAAGAATGTCGACGCCGCCGACGACAAGGTGAAGGGCGGCATCGGCACCGTCATCGTCGTCAAGCGTACCGGCGGCCATGTCACCATGAAGGAAGGCCGCGACGTCTGGTATCACGAGGAGGCGGAGAAGGTCTCGACCCATTGCCCGCCGGTCGAAATGAAGGCGGAGGACCCGCTCTTCATTCTCTACACCTCGGGCTCGACCGGCAAGCCGAAGGGCGTGCTGCACACCACCGCCGGCTATCTCGTCTACACCTCGATCACCCACCAATACGTCTTCGACTACCATGACGGCGACATTTACTGGTGCACCGCCGATGTCGGCTGGGTGACGGGCCACAGCTACATCCTCTACGGGCCGCTCGCCAACGGCGCGACGACGCTGATGTTCGAGGGCATCCCGACCTATCCGACGATCTCGCGCTTCTGGGAGGTCATCGACAAGCACAAGGTCAACACCTTCTACACCGCCCCGACCGCGATCCGCTCGCTGATGGGCGCCGGCGAGGAGCCGGTGAAGAAGACCAAGCGCAAGTCGCTACGCCTGCTCGGCTCGGTCGGCGAGCCTATCAATCCCGAGGCCTGGGAGTGGTACCATCGCGTCGTCGGCGAGCGCCGCTGCCCGATCGTCGATACCTGGTGGCAGACCGAGACCGGCGGCATCCTGATCACGCCGCTGCCAGGCGCCACCGCCCTCAAGCCGGGCTCGGCGACGCGGCCCTTCTTCGGCGTCGAGCCCCAGATCGTCGACGCCGAGGGCAAGGTGCTGACCGGCGCCTGCGAGGGCAATCTCGTCATCGCCGAAAGCTGGCCCGGCCAGATGCGCACGGTCTATGGCGACCATAAGCGCTTCGAGGAGACCTATTTCGCGACCTATCCGAACAAGTACTTCACCGGCGACGGCTGCCGGCGCGACGCAGACGGCTATTACTGGATCACCGGCCGCGTCGACGACGTCATCAACGTCTCCGGCCACCGCATGGGCACGGCGGAAGTCGAATCGGCGCTGGTCGCGCACCCCGCCGTCTCGGAGGCGGCGGTCGTCGGCTACCCGCACGACATCAAGGGCCAGGGCATCTACGCCTATGTCACGCTGATGGCGGGCGAGAAGCCGTCCGAGGATCTGCGCAAGGACCTCGTCGCCCATGTCCGCAAGGAGATCGGCCCGATCGCCTCGCCGGACCTGATCCAGTTCGCGCCGGGCCTGCCCAAGACCCGCTCCGGCAAGATCATGCGCCGCATCCTGCGCAAGATCGCCGAGGACGAGCATGGCGCGCTCGGCGACACCTCGACGCTGGCCGACCCCGCCGTGGTCGACGACCTGGTCGCCAATCGCCAGAACAAGCGCAAGGCGGGCTGAATCGCAGCGCGCGGTCGCGTCTCAGGGCGCGGCCGCGATCACCTCGATCTCGACCTTGAACTCCGGCCGGGTGAAGCCCGAGACGATCATCAGGGTCGAAGCCGGCGGCGGCGCGCCGACATGGGCGTCGCGCGAATCCATATAGCCCTTCATATGGGCGCGGTCGGTGACATAGGCATTGATCCGCACGATATCGGCGAGCGTCATCCGCGCCTCGGCGAGGATCGCGGCGATGTTGGCGAAGCAGAGATCGGCCTGCGCGCGCGCATCTTCGGGCACGCTCCCATCCGCCGCGATACCGAGTTGCCCCGAGCAGACGACGAGGCGCCAGCCCGCCGGCACTTCCATGCCGTGGCTGTAGCGGGCGAAGGGAGCGGCGATGCTGGCAGGTGTGAGCGGCGTCATGACGGGTCCTTCCGGGAAGGCCGCACTATGCCTTTGGCGTGACAGCGGAACCAGATCGGACTTCGCGGGTTCGCAAGCGGGCCCGGCTGAGCTAAACCATGCTCATGCCGCGTTCATTATGCCTCTATGATATTGACGCCACGTAAGATTGATCGGAATCGGAACCGCGCCGCATGACGACGACGAAAACCGCCATCCCGGCGCTGAAGGCGACCGCACTCCTCCCGCTCCTCGCCCTGACGGCCTGCGCCGGCTCCCAGCGCTTCTCCGGACCGGTGATGAATCCGCCTTCCTACAATCAGCCGGCCCTGCCCTCCGCGCCGCCGGTGACATCGGCCCCCATCACCTCCGAGCCGCTGCCGCCGCCCGGCGGCTATCCGACCGCCGCTGCCCCGCCGCCGGGGACGAGCGCCGGTCTGCCGCCGCCGCAGGATCCGTTCTTCGATCCCAATGCCGGAACGCCACAGGGCCAGGGCCTGCCGCCCACCGGCCAGCCGGCGCCCGCGCCGGTCGCTCCCGGCAACAACCAGGTTGCGGGCCTCGGCCCGGCGCCCTCCGCCCCGGCCCGCCCGGCCGCGACGCGTGACAACGTGATCGGGAGCTGGACCGCGCGCGAGGCCACCGGCGGCACCTGCCGCGTCCAGCTTTCGAGCTCGCCGACCCTCGATCTCTACCGCGCCAGCTCGTCGGGCTGCGCCAATCGCGATCTTCAGAAGATCACCGCCTGGGACTATCGCGACGGCGAGGTCTATCTCTACCAGCAGGGCGGCACGGTCGCGGCGCGGCTGCGCGCCTCGGGCGGCAACGCGCTGGACGGCGCCGTGACGAAATCGGGCGCCGCCCTCTCCCTCAACCGCTGAGGGAAGCGCCCGTCAGGCGCCGAAGGCGCGAGCCAGGATCCGCGTCGGCCAGAAGGTCTTCTGGAGCGACAGGGCAAGCGTCGCGAAGCCCTTCGCATTGTCGAAGGCTTCGTCCAGGATGGTGAAGGGCGTCGGACCGCCGGTCGCGATCACGCCCTCGATATCGGCGTAGCCGCCGGCCAGATCGGCCTCGAACTTCTGCGCGAGCCGCCTCATCGCCGCGTTCTCCGGCAGGCAGGTCATGTAGAGCGTCCTGATCCCGCGGTTACGGGCCGCCGTGATCAGCCGCGAGAACAGCTGGCCGCCGATACCGGCACGACGCCAGCCCGTCTCCACGCTGAAGGCGGCCTCGCCTGTCTGCGCGACGATGTCGTCGAGACCGCGCAACTCGGCCGCGCCGCGGACCACCCCGTCCTCGACATAGGCATAGACCAGCCCGCCGACCCCGAAGGTCGTCGTGGCATAATTCTCGAGGAAGGCATCGTTCACGGCCGTGCCGAAGCGCTGCTGGCGCGTCAGCGGATCGAGCCTGAGCAGATGCTCCCTGAAGAGATCGCGTTCTGCCAGCCAGAGCCGGCGAATTTCCCCGCGGCCGGCCTTGCCGCGAGCTTGTGTTGATCGAGCCATTATCATCTCCCGAACAGCGCCTTGAGGCGCGATCGAACAGGAGGCGTTCTTCCCTGAAGCGTCGCGCATCCGACAGGACGCGGCGACGGTGATCTATCGACTTGTTATTGCATCCGCGGCCTCAGATCGCGTCTGAATGCGGCGATTGCAAGAGGCAGACCTGCGGCATTTTCGCCGTAACCGCCGAAGAAACAGGCGAAAATGCCGAAAACCCATGCTCTTGATGCATAGCAAGCCGCCTCATCAGCTTGGGGATGCCGCGAAAAAAAGCACTATAACCCCCGAAATTGTCGTGCGATAATTTCACTCTGACCCCGATGACGGCGCGCCCGGCATGAGCTAAGTTGTGTGCTCCCGGTCACTCATATCTGAAGCCCCATGTTCGATCGTCGCAAGCCTCCTGCTGCCCAGCCTTTCGTCACGCACGAAAATATCGAAGCCAAAGTCAAATGGTTCGACCCTGAGAAGGGGTTCGGTTTCGCCTCGCCGGCCGATGGTTCTGCCGACGTTTTCCTGCACATCTCGGCGATCGGCCCGCTGGACCAGCAGGATCTGCTCCCCGGCGCAACCATCGTCGCCGACCTCGGTGAAGGCCGCCGGGGGCTGCAGGTGGTCGCAGTCCACGAGATCGACCCGTCGACGGCGACCCAGACGGCGGCGCCCGCGCCGCGCGGCGGTGGCTTCGGCGCGCGTCCGCCGCGCGACGATTTCGGTGGCGGCTACCAGGACCGCGGTCCCCGCGGCGGCGGCTTTCAGGACCGCAATGGCGGTGGCGGTTTCCAGGATCGCGACAGCGGACCGGTCGAAGGCCCCTATGACGGCGCCGTGAAATTCTTCAACTCGGATCGCGGTTTCGGCTTCATCGCTCCCGACAAGGGCGGCCCGGACGTCTTCCTGCATGTCTCCTCGCTGAGCCGCAGCGGCCTGCAGCCGCCGATGGATGGCCAGCGCGTGCGCTTCTCGATCCGTGCCGGCCGGAAGGGGCCGGAAGCGGCGAACATCAGCTTCATCTGAGGCGGCTTCTGCCGCAAAAGACGAAGGCCCGCCAATGGCGGGCCTTTTTTGTTGGATCATGATCAACCGGGCCCGTCATTCTCGGGCGCCGCATGGCGGCGACCCGAGAATCTCGTGCAGGATCGAACGCTTTTCGTTCCTGAGATGCTCGGATCAAGCCCAAGCATGACGGCCCGCCACGCAAGGCAGCGCCGGCGATCAATGCGCGTGATCGTCGCCTTCGAGGCCGCCGATATGCTTCTGGGTGTAGAGTTCCAGGCCGATGCGGCTGATCAGGTCGAGCTGCGTCTCGAGGAAGTCGATATGGCCTTCCTCATCCTTCATCAGGGCCTTGAACAGATCCTCGGACGGGAAATCGCCGACCTCGCGGCAATATTTGGCCGCTTCCTGATAGAGCGTCCGCGCCTCGATCTCGGCCTTGAGGTCGCATTCGATGACCTCGGTGACGGTCTCGCCGATGCGGAGCTGGTCGAGCGTCTGGAGGTTCGGGAAGCCCTCGAGGAAGAGGATGCGGTCGACGAAGCGGTCGGCATGGACCATCTCCTCGATCGACTCCTTCTTCCAGGTCTTGGCCATCTCCTTCAGCCCCCAATTGTCGAGCATCCGGTAATGCAGCCAGTACTGGTTGATCGCGGTGAGCTCCGAGCGCAGCCCCTTGTTGAGATATTCGATGACCTTCTTGTCGCCCTTCATGGCGTCGCTCCTCGCAATCTACATTAGAATGATACTAATGTAGAGAGGTGCATCCGGGAAGGAAAGAGGGAAAACGAAGGCGGCTGCAATCATCCAACGCCGCCCGATCCCGGCAGCGCGTCGCTCAGGCCGCCTGCGAGACATCCTCTGACGGCGCGATGCCGTCCAGCATGCGGCCGACGCTGACATGGACGGCGCATGCGATCTCGCGGCTGGCGCAACTGCCGCACTGCGTCGCGCATGCGGCATGGGCCTCGGCCAGGATCGCACGGACCGCGCGCGCGCAACGCCCGCAATCGGGGCTGCAACCGAGGCAGTCATACGCCTCGCCGGCCGTCCGCGGCCCGCTGCCGTCAGCGCCGACGGTGCCCTTGATCTGCCGGCACGAAATGACGTTGCAGGAACAGACGATCACGCGTGATGGCCCGCCACCCGCTTCGTCGTCGTGACCTCTTCGCCATCGGCGCTGCGCAGCCGGACGATGACCTCGACCGAGGCGATCATCATGCCCTCCGGCGCATCCGGCAGGCCCGAGACATGGATCGTCGAGCCGGGGATGTCGGTGACCGTCTCGTCGTCCTCATTGTAGAAGTGGTGGTGCTCCGAGACATTGGTGTCGAAGAAGGTCTTGGGGCCGGACACCGAAACCTGGCGCAGCAGCCCGGCTTCCGAGAACTGGCGCAGCGTGTTGTAGACCGTGGCGAGGGACAGCGGCTCGCGGGCGCGGATCGCCTCCTCATAGAGCATCTCGGCGCTGACATGGCGGTCGCCCTTGGCGAAGAGCAGCCAGCCCAACGCCATGCGCTGCCGCGTCGGGCGAAGACCCGCCATACGCAGGCGCGCCTTCACCGCGCTGATCGGGCAGGAGGCCGGGCTTTTCTGCGGCCACGGGATATGCTCCGCCGCGACAGCCTGCTCCCGATCCTTGCTCACCAGAACGCTCATCGAAACGCCTTCCACCATGGGGCCTTGCGGCCTCGCAGTTTAGAAAACATCTAAACTACTGATATTACTGCCATATTTGCCTTGCTGGCATCGCAATGTCAATCGCGCGGTTTGCGACATTCCGCTGCAGCACCGCTCCGTCCACCGCCATCCGCGGCTGCAATCCGCCTAGATGAGCTCGAAAATTCCGGTCAGAACCGCGCGCGCCAGCACCCATCCCGCCATCCCCGATGCCAGCTCGGGAAGCATCACGTCATCGAGAGCGGGCAGGACCCGTGCCAGGGCGAAGAGCTGGAAGACATAGCGGTGCGGGCCATGGCCGCGGATCGGCCGCGGCCCCTCATAGCCGATGCGGCCGAGCGAACCCGGCAGGAAGGCGATCTGCGGATTCGTCTCGGGCCGGAGCATGCCCTCCTCCACGCCTTCGCTGTCGACGGCGATGTCCGTCGCGACGAGATGCGTCACCGGCCGCGGCAGCGGTGCGTCCGGATCCTGCATGACGAGGACGAGTTCCACCGTCTCGGCCGGGACGCCGCTCCAGGCCAGCGGCGGCGACACATTCTCGCCGACCCCGCGCCCGGCATATCGGCTCGGGATATCGCCGCCCTCGGCAAAGGCCGGGCTGGTCAGCTTCATCGTCCCGGCCGCGACGGCAAGGCGCGGATCGTTGCAAAGCAGGTCCGCGTCATGGCCCCGGATAGGCCGCAGCAGGCGGCCGAAGACGCGTTCGAAACTGGGGATCATGACGGAAACGATTCCAGGAGGTCCAGCGGGCGGGATCGCAGGCTCAGTGCCCGCCGCCCGCGCCGGTCGGTGCCGGTTTCGGCTTGCTGAGGAACAACGACAACACCACGAGGCAGGCGAAGATCGCCGTCAGCCCGAGGAAGACGTCGCCGAACGCCATGATGAGCGCCTGCTTGTGAGCACGCTGATTGAGCAGAGCCAGAGCCATCGTATTGGCGGCATCGCCGAAGTCGCCGAAGCGCTGCGCCGTGTTCGCCAGTGCCTCTTCGGCGACCTGCCGCCCGGCCGCGACCCATTCGTGCAGCCGGGTGATGTGCACGTCGGTGCGCGTGTTCAGCATGGTGTTGATGACGGCGAGCCCGACCGCGCCGCCGAGATTGCGGGTCAGGTTGTAGAGCCCGGAGGCGTTCTTGAGCTGCTGCGGCGGCAAGGTGCCGAGCGCGACGTTGTTGATCGGCACCATGCACAGCATCAGCCCGCAGCCGCGCAGGATCTGCGGCAGCAGCAGCTCGTAGAAGTCCCAATCCGCGGTGATGTGCGAAACGATCCAGGTTCCGAGGGCGAAGGCGCTGAACCCGATGATCATCATGATGCGCGGATCGAGCTTGGCCGAGAGCCGGCCGGCGATCGGCGCCGTCAGGAACATGGCCAGTCCCGTGACGAACATGGTTTCGCCGATCATCAGCGCGTCATAGCCGCGGATGCGGCCGAGATAGACCGGGTAGAGATAGGTCAGCCCGTAAAGGCCGATGCCCATGCAGAAGGAGAACAGCGAGCCGAAGGCGAAGTTGCGGTTCCGGAAGGCATAGAGATCGACCAGGGGATCCTCGCGCGTCAGCGCACGCCAGAAGAACAGCACCGCGCCGAAGACCATGACCACCGAGAAGAAGACGATCTCGTGGCTCTCGAACCAGTCGAGCCGCGTGCCTTCCTCGAGCACATATTCGAGGCTGCCGAGGAAGGCGGCCATGCCGGCGAGGCCCAGCCAGTCGAAGCGCTTCAGCAGGCCGCGATCCGGCTTGTCGAAATCGATCAGCGTCCAGGCCGCGATGGTGACGGCGATGCCGGGGACGACATTGACGAGGAACAGCCAGTGCCAGGAGAAGGCATGGCTGAGATAGCCGCCGACGGTCGGCCCGATGGTCGGCGCCAGCGTCGCCACGAGGCCGATGATCGGCGAGACGATTGGCCGCTTGGAGGGCGGGAAGATCGTGAAGGCGGCCGCGAAGACGCCGGGGATCATGCCGCCGCCGATGAAGCCCTGCACGGCGCGCCACAGGATCATCTCGTTGATCGAGGAGGCCTGGGCGCAGAGCACGCTGGAGATCGTGAAGCCGGCGGCCGCGATCGAGAAGAACACCCGCGTCGACAGGGCGCGGCTGAGATAGCCCGAGAGCGGGATCATGATCACTTCCGCGATCAGATAGGCCGTCTGCACCCAGGCGATCTCATCCGAGGATGCCGAGAGTCCGGCCTGGATCTCCGCCAGCGAGGCCGAGACGATCTGGATGTCCAGGATCGCCATGAACATGCCGAAGACCATCGCGATGAAGGCGAAGATCCGGCGTAGCGGTATGGCGTCCGAGGCCGGCGGGGCACCCGCCGGCGCGTTCAGGGTCGCGGTGGCCATGACGGCCTCCTTGCAGCGTCAGCGCTGGCCGGCGGGACGCGGATCGATGGACACGATGACCGACATGCCGGGGCGCAGCACATGCTTGCCCGTCGATTCCCGGTCGAGCGCGATGCGCACCGGCACGCGCTGGACGACCTTGGTGAAATTGCCGGTCGCGTTGTCGGGCGGCAGCAGCGTGAAGACCGAGCCCGTGCCACCGGCGATGCCGCTGACCGTGCCGTGGAAGACCTGCCCCGGCAGCGCATCGACCGTGACGCTCGCCTTGTCGCCGATCTTCAGCGGACCGATCTGGGTCTCCTTGAAGTTGGCGTCGACATAGACCTGGTCGAGCGGGACGATCGACATCAGCCGCTTGCCGGCGCCGACGAGGTCGCCGAGCTGGACATTGGTGTTGGCGACGAGGCCGTCGATCGGCGCGTCGATCTTCATGAAGGTCAGGTCGCGGGCGGCCTTATCCTCGGCCACCTTGAGCTCGTCGATCTGCCTTGCGGCCTCGACGCGCTGCGCCTCCAGCACCTTGATGTTCGCTTCCGCGGCGGTGACGCCGGCATTGGCGCTGACCAGTGCTGCCTGGGCCTGGTCGCGCGCCGCCGTCGCGGCATCGAGCGTCGCCTGCGAGCCATAGGACTTGGCCGCGAGGCTCTTGGCGCGATCGAAATCGGCGGCCGTGCGGGTCACGCCGGCCTGCGCCGAGTTCTGCTGCGCCTTGGCCTGCAGCAGGCTGGCGCGGCCGGCCTCGATCTGGCTGTCGATGCGCCCGAGCGTGGCCTGCGCGGTCGCCGTCTTCGCCTGCGCGGCGGCGAGCGCAATGCGCTGATCGCCGTCGTCGAGCGTGACGAGCGACTGCCCGGCCTTCACTTCCTGGTTCTGCAGCACCGAAACCTTGGCCACATTGGCCGAGAGCTTGGCCGACACCGTCGCCATCTCCGCGCCGACATAGGCGTCGTCGGTGGAGACGATGAAGCGGCCGTTGCGCCACCAGTCGATGCCGTACCAGAGGCCGGCACCGAGTGCGACGCCGGCGAGCAGGATCAGCCCGGCACGGCGGACGGTATTGCGCTTCGGGGCAGGCTGCACCGCCTCGACAGGCGCGGCCGGCGCGGTTTCGGCAGGCTGGCGCGCCTCGGCGGGCTGTGCCGTCTCCAGGGCCGGGTCGACCAGCTTGAGGCGGTCCCGGCGCTGTTCTGTGATCTCGGCGGACATGAGCTATCCTGATGAGAACAATTCGAACCGATTGGTTCGATTGCGGTTGAAATAGCGCCAGTGATGATGCATATCAAGTGAAATCGAACTGATTGGTTCGATTATTTTTGCAAAGCAGCATTGCATGGCCGGACCGCCCGGCGGAGAAGCATGGCAGAGAACTCCAAGCCGGAGGTTAAGGTGGACCGGCGCAATCGACGCGTTGCCGGGACCGACCCCGAGAAGCGGCGCCAGATTCTCGACGGCGCCTATCAGGTCTTCACGGCCCGTGGCTTCGACGCCGCCAGCATGAGCGACATCGCCTTCGCCGCCAATGTCTCGAAGGGCACGCTCTATGTCTATTTCGAGGACAAGGAACATCTCTTCGTCGCGCTGATCGAGCGCGAGCGCGAGGCCCAGAAGCGTGGCGCCATCGCGGCCCTGAACGAGGATCCCGAACCGGCGCGCGCACTGCAGAATTTCGGCCAATGCCTCGTGCGCATGATCAACCAGGAATTCGCGGTCAGCGCCCATCGCATCGTTATCGGCGTCGCCGAGCGGATGCCGGATCTCGGTCGGGAATTCTACGAGAACGGTCCCCTGACGGGCGCGAACATGATCGCGCGATATCTCGACCGCATGGTCGGCGAGGGCAAGCTCGACATCGAGGATACCCAGCTTGCCGCGATGCAGTTCCTTGATCTCTGCCAGTCGACCCTGACGCGGCCGCGTCTGTTCAACGCCATCCAGACGCCCCCGAGCGACGAGGAGGTGCACCGCATCGTCAGCGAGGCGGTCACGATGTTCATGGCGCGTTACGCCCGCGCGGCCAACGCACAGCCTGCCGCGCGCCGGCCGTTACGCTCTATTTGAGGCCCTTCAGGCTGTCGATGATCGAGGCGAGCTCCTTGAGGTTCTCCTTCTCGCCTTCGGGAGAGGCCCAGTAGGTCACGACGAGGCCCTTGGTCTCGGTGACCTGCAGCAGGGTCAGGCTGACATGGGTGGGACCGTCTTCGTCCTTGCCGGTCCACTGCACCTGGACGCCTTCCATGCCATTGTTGGAGAACGGCTTCTTCTCTTGCGTCGCGGGATCGACGACGACGCCCTTGCTCTTCAGCCAGGTGACAGCTTCGGCGATGGCCTGTGCGGCGTCCTTCAGCTCCGTCACTTCGACCGAGACGTAGACCGCCTCGTCGTCGGACGTCGATTCGACACCCTTGTCGATCTCTGTGGATTCCCAATCGTCCGGCATCGTGATGACCGCGACGGGATTGGGATCGGGGATCGAATAGGTCTTGGCGCTCGCAAGCCCCGGCAGCAGGAGGAGGCTCGCGGCGAGAACCGCGCGTGCGAGATGCATCGGCATAGGGGGATCCTGGCAAAAAGGGCGCCGGTTGGCGTAACGTCACCCTACAGCAACTCGGCCGCAATGCCATTCCTCCAAAGGCGGAGCGGCCGCCCTATCGCGGGCCTTGGTTACCAGCCGTGACCTGCCGCGCTCGAATCCGCTCGCGATGGGCGGTGTAGAGGCCCGAGCCCGCGATGACAGCAGCCCCAACCCAGGTCCACAGGTCCGGCAACGCCGCAAACAACAGGAAACCGAAGAGCGCGGCCCAGAAGAGCTGAATATAGGAGAAGGGTGCGAGCAGCGAGGCCGCCGCATAGCGGAAGGCGACGATCACCAGCCAGTGCCCCGCCGTCGAGACGGCGCCGATGAAGAGGCCGACCAGCGCGATCGTCCAATTCGGCTCGACCCAGTGCACCGGGAGCAGCAGGCTCGAGACGATCGCACCGAACACGGTCGAATAGGTGATCGTCGCGATCGGATTCTCGGTCCCGCTCATCATCCTCGTCACGATGAGGGCAAAGGCCCAGCTCAGCGACGAGACCACCGGCAGCAGCGAGGCGAGTTGGAAGCCGCTGCCGCCCGGCCTGACCACGATCAGCACGCCGATCAACCCGACGATCGTGGCGAGCCAGCGCCGCCAGCCGACGCTTTCGCCGAGCAGCGGGATCGATAGGGCGGTGACGAAGAGCGGCGCAACGAAGCTGGTTGCCGTCGCATCGGCGATCTTGAGGTATTTCAGCGACGAGACGAAGAAGATCGACGAGCCGATCAGCCCGATTCCACGCAGCAATTGCAGGCCCGGCCGGCGCGTCCGCAACGAGATCTTGCCGCGCTGGAAGCCGATGATCGCGAGCAGGATGAGCGCCGAGGTGGCGTAACGCAGCCAGACGATATGCAGCGCCGGCACGCTCGCCGCGAGATATTTCGAGGCCGCATCGCCGGCCGACAGGAAGACCGTCGCCAGCAGCATGATGCCGATGCCGAGCAGGGCATTGTCGTGCCGCAGCGATCCGGCTGAGGTCGGATGCGCGGTTTCGGAAGCAGGTCCGGGCGGAATGGGGCTGGGCACAGGGCGGAAAATCGCGAGGGGAACCATAGTCTAATCGATTTGAGAGCCGCGTCGCTGCGCAAAGATCACAGGCGCCTTATGCAGTGTCGGTTTCAGACGCCGGTCCTCGATCGGCAGCGACATCACCGTCATTCCGGACAAGCCGCGAAGCGGCACCGATCCGGAATCCATCGTAAAGCTCCGTGCTCTACGATGGATTCCGGGTTTCCCTTCGGTCGCCCGGAATGACGATTGGCAGCAAAAAGGCGGGCCGAAGCCCGCCTTGGAAACCACCCGAAAAACGCGGCCGCCCCGGTCAGGCCGCCTGCTTGCGCGGCTGGATCAGCTTGCGGTTGACCAGCACCTCGGCGATCTGGATCGCGTTCAGCGCCGCGCCCTTGCGCAGATTGTCGGAGACGCACCAGAAGGCGAGGCCGTTCTCGACGGTCGCATCCTCGCGGATGCGCGAGATATAGGTCGCGTCCTCGCCGGCCGCCTCATGCGGGGTGATGTAGCCGCCGGGCTCGTGCTTGTCGATGACGAGGATGCCCGGCGCCGTGCGCAGCACCTCGCGCGCCTCGTCGACGGTGACCGGCTTCTCGCATTCGATGTTGACGCTCTCGGAATGGCCGATGAAGACCGGCACGCGCACGCAGGTCGCGGTCAGCTTGATCTTCGGGTCGAGGATCTTCTTGGTCTCGACCATCATCTTCCACTCTTCCTTGGTGAAGCCGTCCTCCATGAAGACGTCGATCTGCGGGATGAGGTTGAAGGAGATGCGCTTCGGGAACTTCTTGGTGACGACCTCGCCGGCCGAGAACACCGCGCGGGTCTGGTTGAAGAGCTCGTCCATGCCCTCCTTGCCGGCGCCGGAGACCGACTGGTAGGTCGAGACGACCACGCGCTTGACGCCGAACTTGTCATGCAGCGGCTTCAGCGCCACGACGAGCTGCGCGGTCGAGCAGTTCGGGTTCGCGATGATGTTCATCTTGGTGAAGCCGGCCGCGGCGGCGGCGTTCACTTCCGGCACGATCAGCGGCACGTCCGGATGCATGCGCCAGGCGGAGGAGTTGTCGATCACCACCGCGCCCTGCGCACCGATCTTCGGCGACCATTCCTTGGAGACCTCGCCGCCGGCCGACATCAGGCAGATATCCGTGTCGGAGAAGTCGTAATGCTCCAGCGCCCGGCACTTCAGCGTCTTGTCGCCGAAGGAGACCTCGGTGCCGATGGAGCGGGATGAGGCCAGCGCCACCACCTCGCCGACGGGAAAAGCGCGCTCGGCCAGGATGTCCAGCATCTCGCGGCCCACATTGCCGGTAGCCCCGACCACTGCGACCTTGAAGCTCATTGATGTGATCCTTTGCGGATAGATCGGTTCGGATCTCCCTTTGGGAGCCGACCCGCCCGGTCTTCGGGCTGGTTCGGCGATCTGCCCCCGCCGGGGGGAGATGGACCCGGAACCGAGGCGAAGCGTCAGCGCGACGTACCGGCTTTCCCGGTCGTCGTTTTGGTCGTGTGTTTCGTCGTCAGGCCGACAGTCACGGAACCAATCCCAAAGGGCTGCAAACTTCGCAGGCGGCGCGAGGATGCGCCGAGATCCGTGAGAACACCCGTTGCGTCGAAAAGTCAATCTCCCTCCCGCTCCTGCCCGGTTCGGCCGCCCGCCCGTTAACCCTGCTTCTTGACCGCCTGTTCACGCTGCCGGTCGATTCCGCCCGCTCGGTAACCGCCGGGCGACTCCCCACGGGCAAGCTCGGCACGGGCTGGGATGGTGCAGGGGCGGCGATGCCGCGCGGGAGTGACGGGTTGCATCTGGTTTCAAGCATGGCGGAAAAGGCGGTCCGGGAGGGGCTCGCGCGGATGCGGCCCGGTCTCGCGACGGCGCGCGATTGGGCTCACATGCTCGCGGCACGTCTCAAGAGTCTCGATCTCGTTCCCGGGCTGATCAGCGCCGCCGATCACGGCGAGCGCTTCGCTCGTGCCTTCTGGCAAGGCATGCGCCGCCTCGCGCCACGCCGCGGCCTCGGCTTCGCCGGCGCCCTGCTCTGGCGCGGTGCTGCGGCGCTGGCCGGCCTCGGCCTGACGGCCGCGCTCATCACCGGCCTGTCGGCCAAGGATGAGGACCAGCCCCAACTTGCCAGCCTCACGATCGATCGGACGCCTTCTGAGCTGTCGCGCCCGGCCGCGACCCGTTCCGACCGCCCCGGCCCCGCGAACTGGATGGCGATTCCGCGGCCGATCGCGATGTTCCACCTCAGCTCCCCCGAGCTCGGGCGTGCGACGCCGGCCTATGAGGCCCAGCGCACGGAGGATGGGCGCCGCGAGGATGTCATGACCTTCGCCGCCTTCGCGGAAGCCGGGCCGCATCTCGTTCTGCGCCTGCGCACCGGGCCGCTCGACATGGCCAGCACGCGACCCTTCACGATCGATCTCGTCCGCGAGGCCGCGCTGCGTTCCCTCTCGGTCGGGCGCAGCAGCGCGCCGGCTGCGATCCCGACCCGCTTCGGCCCGCTCGAAACGGCCGACGTCCTCCTCGACGACGGCAATACCAGCCGCAATTGCCTCGCCTTCCGCTCCGCCGGCGCCGAGGCAGGCTTCGCGATGAGCGGCTGGTGGTGCGCTGGCGGCAAGCCGGCTGACCGGCGTCAGCTCACCTGCCTGATCGACCGCCTCGACCTCGCCAATGCCGCAGGCAGCGAGGAGCTACGCCAGTCTTTCACGAAAAGCGAGCTCAAGCGCGACGCGGCCTGCGCAACGCCTTTCCTCGCCACGGCGGGCCGCAAGGCGTCCTGGCTCGACACCGACGGCTCCGTGCCGGCCCTGCGCGTGAAGACGGCGACGGCCGAACCGGCGAAAGCCACGCCGCCCGCGCGACCGGTCCGCCCAAAGGCCACGCGCCGGAAGCGCTGAATCCGCGCAGCGGCCCGCCGTGCTAACAATATTGTTAACAGGCAGGCGCTAGGCTTTGCTTCGTGTTCAGCATGCTTACATCGGGTGGGTAGCGCCACTCCCGGAGACCGCCGTCATGATGTCGTTCAAGCGCGTTGCCACTGCCCTCACCATCGCACTGGCGGCGTCGACCGTCATGGCGGGCATCGCCGAGGCCCAGAGCCGCCGCGAGCCGCTGCGCATCATCGTCCAGAAGCGCAGCTATTTCGATGCCGGGAACGTCGTGCCGGTCGGCTCGATGAACAACTATGCCAGCCAGCACTTCGCGGCGGCGCCGGTCTATGTGAACACCGGCTCGCTCTATGGCGAGAGCACCCTGCCCGGCCGTGTCGGCTCCGGCGCAAATCCCTTCGCCAATACGATCGAGACGCCCCGCTTCTGAACGGGCCAGCCGTCGTGATGTTCGGGCTTGAGCCGAACATCACCTGACCAGCGTCTTCTGGTTTCCGAGATGGTCGGGCCAAGCCCGACCATGACGCATTACCGTCAGGGCAGCGCCTTGAGATAGCGCACCGGCCGCCCCGGCGCGGCCGCATTCGCCGCGTGCACGATCGCGTTCGCGTCGATGCCGAAATGCCGGTAGAGATCGGCGACCGTGCCGGTCTGGCCGAAATGCTCAACGCCGAGCGCCTTTTGCCGATGGCCATGGACGCTGCCGAGCCAGGCCAAAGTCGCCGGATGCCCGTCCAGCACCGAGACGATGCCGCAATCCCGCGACAGCTCTCCGAGTAGCCGCTCGATATGGCTCGTCGCAGCATGGTTGCCGCGCTGACGCGCCCGCTCCGCCGCCTGCCAGCCGGCATTGAGCCGATCGGCCGAGGTGATGGCGAGCAGGCCGACATCGCGCCGGTCCTCGTTGAGCAGCCCCACCGCCTCGATCGCCTCGGATGCCACCGCACCGGTATAGGCGATGACGACCGAGGCGTTCGGACCGGGCTTACGCAGCCAGTAGGCGCCGTCGATGATCTCGCGCTCCAGCTCCGGCGTCATCGTCCGGCTCGGCTGCTCGACCTGCCGGGTCGAGAGCCTGAGATAGACAGAGCCGCCGGTCTCGTCGCGCAGCCAGGTGCGCTCGTCCGGATCGCCCTCGCCATCGCGCTGCATGTAGTCGAAGGACCAGCGCATCATCACCGCGAGTTCGTCGACGAAGGCGGGCTCGAAGGCGCAGAGCCCGTCCTGGCTCATGCCGATCAATGGCGTCGCGATCGATTGATGCGCCCCGCCTTCCGGCGCCAGCGTCACGCCCGACGGCGTCGCCACCACCATGAAGCGCGCATCCTGGTAGCAGGCATAATTCAGCGCATCGAGCCCGCGCGAGATGAAGGGATCGTAGAGCGTGCCGATCGGGATCAGTCGCTCGCCGAAGATCGAATGCGACAGGCCGAGCGCCGACAGGTTGATAAACAGGTTCATCTCGGCGATGCCCAGCTCGATATGCTGGCCGTTCTGCGAGAATTCCCATTTCTGCATCGAGGGAATGCGCTCGTCCTTGAAGGTGTCCGCCATCGAGGCCTTGGCGAAGAGCCCGCGCCGGTTCACCCAGGGGCCGAGATTGGTCGAGACGGTGACGTCCGGCGCCGTCGTCACGATGCGGTCAGCCAATGGCCCGCCGGTCTTGGCGAGATCGTCGAGCACCTTGCCGAAGCCCATCTGGGTGGACATCGTGGCCTGGATGCCGGCCTCCAGCTTCTCCGGAACCGGCAGTTTCGCGGCCGAGAAGCGCCGCCGCCCTTCCGAGAAGAACGGCACCTTGTCGAGGAACGCCCGGATCTCACTCTCGGGCAGGTCGAGGCCCTCGAACAAATCCCATTCATGGCCGGGGCGGATGTCGTTCGCCTTGCGGAAGCCGTCGAGCTGCTCCTTGGTCATCAGCCCGGCATGGTTGTCCTTGTGGCCAGCGAGCGGCAGGCCAAAGCCTTTCACCGTATAGGCGAGGAAGCAGACCGGCCTGTCATGGTCGATGCTCTCGAAGGCTTCCAACAGCGACGGCAGATCATGGCCGCCGAGATTGCACATCAGCTTCGAGAGCTCCGCGTCGGAACGCTTCTCGATCAGCTTCGTCACCGGCCCCTGATCGCCGAGATCGTCCATCAGCCGCTTGCGCCAGGCCGCACCGCCCTGGAAGGTCAGCGCCGAATAGAGCTGGTTCGGGCAGGAATCGATCCAGGCCTTCAGCCGCTCGCCGCCCTTTTCCTTGAAGGCGGCCTGCTGCAGCGAGCCGTATTTCAGCGTGACCACGTCCCAGCCGAAATTGCGGAACATCGTCTCGAACCGGTCGTAGAGCCCCTCGCGGATGACGGCATCGAGCGACTGGCGATTATAGTCGATGATCCACCAGGTATTGCGCAGGCCGTGCTTCCAGCCCTCCATCAGGGCTTCGAAGATATTGCCCTCGTCGAGCTCGGCATCGCCGATCAGCGAGACCATGCGGCCTTCGGGCTTGTCCTTGGCCCAGCCATGCGCCTTCACGTAATCCTGCGTCAGCGAGGAGAACAGCGTCTGCGCGACGCCGAGGCCGACCGATCCGGTCGAGAAATCGACGTCGTCGATGTCCTTGGTGCGGGACGGATAGCTCTGCGCGCCCTTGTAGCCGCGGAAATTCTCCAGCTTCTCGCGCGTCTGCAGGCCCATCAGATAGTTGATGGCGTGGAAGATCGGCGAGGCATGCGGCTTCACCGCGACCCGGTCCTGCGGACGCAGCGCCGCCATGTAGAGCGCGGTCATGATCGTGGCGAGCGAAGCCGAGGAGGCCTGATGCCCGCCGACCTTCATGCCGTCGCCGTTGTCGCGCAGATGATTGGCGTTGTGGATCGTCCATGAAGCCAGCCAGAGGATCTTCCTCTCCAGCTCGGCGAGAAACGGCAGGCGCGGATCGGTCGTCATGATTGGCTCGAACTCCCCAGAACTCCGATCATGCATCGAAGCCTCTGGCTAAGCGAACCAATTTTCAGCGATCGGCCCGCCCGACTTGGCGGATTCCGCCAATCGAGGCGGTATGAAAGCCGGAAGCTGCCAATCTGCTCCTGTGAGCCGAATGCCGGCTATCGATCGATCTGGGCGATGCGGTCGAGCGCCGCGGCAAAGCCGTTGAGCGACACATTGAAGGAAGCCGGTTCGCTGGTGGAGAGGTTGAGCGCCGCCACCGTCAGCGTCTTACCCGTCTTCATCGCATCGGTCGCGACCGTCGGGAAGGAGATCGGCAGGAGGCAGCCCTGCGCCAGGCAGGTCGAGAAGCGCAGGCCCTGGCCCAGATTCTTGTCGTCGAGCCGCAGCACCGCGCCATTGTCGAGCTTCATGCCGAACGGCATCAGGATCGTGCCTTCCGCCCTGCCCTCGCGCGGCGTGCGCAATTCGATGGCGAAGACGCGCTGGCCTGTCTGGCTGTTGCCTTGCGACTGGCTGAGCACGCAGAGCCGCTGGCCGTTGAGGATGCGGCAATCGACCGTCCAGTCGCCATAGGTCTCGTTGATGGCGCTGGCGCCGTTGGGCAGCGTCGCGGCCTGCGTCGCGGGCTGCGTGACGGCTGGCGTCCCTTGCGCGGAAGGAGCCGGAGTGGCGGGCTTGGCCACCGGCCGTGCCGGCGCGGCTGGCCTGGGAGCCTGGCGCGGGACCGTAGGCGCCGCAGGCGCGGCAGAGGGCTCTTCCTGCGCTTGCAGCGGCCCGATGCCGAACCAAAGCGCCGAGATCAGAAGCGCTGCGGAGGAAACCAAGGTCAGGCGACAAGAAAGATTCATGACGGCTCAGTTCAGCAAGAGGGCCTGGAACGACAGGTAGCAAGGCACCCGGGCAGCGTCAAAACCCGATGCACCACGCCCCCAACAAGATCTCATCATGTGTCTTTTCAGCAAGGAAACTGAATTCGATCAAATCTAAACTTCAATCTCCAGATGCCAGCGGCGGCCGGAGAGAATGACGCCTGCGTCCAAAATCGGACCGATGAGCCATCGGCGGAATCCCGCGCCTATTCCGCGCTCTGCTGGATATGCTCCCCCACCAGCCGCCGCAGCGCCTCCGTGTCGCGCGCGGCCAGCGCCTCGACCATCGCCAGATGTTCGCGGTTCGACTGCTCGATGCGGCTGCGCTTCTGCCATTGCCCGGCCACGGCCGAGGAGATGCGCCCGCGCAGCTCCTTCACCAGCGCCGCCAATTCGAGATTGCCGCACAGCCCGAGCAGATGCTCGTGGAAGGCGATGTTCGCATCGTGCAGGTCGATGGCCGTGCCGTTCAGCAGCAGCGCCTCGAAGTGCCGCGCCAGCCGCATCGCCTGCGCGATATCCTCTTCCCGCGCCCGCGCCACGATGCCGTCGACCGCGCTGGTTTCCAGGATGACCCGCACGGCCCGGATCTCCTGCGCCAGCCGCCCATCCGGCTTGAAGACGTGGTAGCCGCGATTGGGCAGATGCACGACCAGCCGCTTCTGCACCAGCCGGTCGAGCGCCCGGCGGACATCCATGCGCTTGGCTCCATGGCGTTCCTCGATGTCGATCTGCTTGAGCCATTGGCCGGGGGAAAGCGCACCGGACTGGATCTCCGCCGCGAGGAGATTCGCCAGGGCTTCGTGACGCTCCGCACGCGCCTTTGCGCTCTTGCCGCGATTCTTGCCGCGAACGGCCCCACCGCTCAGCTCGCTCTCAGACATCGTTGCCCCATGCACCGTTCGATCGGCCGCCCCGCATCCGGCTCGGCTTGTCGCGCCATGACCCTTATGCGAGAAATTGGCGCCAATATCAAAGATGACTTACATCCGGGAACAGGAACTCCGATGAGCAACAGCAAGGAAGTCTGGCAGCGCGTGGACGACAAGGCGCCGGGCTATTTCGCGTTGTCCGACCGCATCTGGCACATGCCCGAGCTCAATTATCAGGAGGTCCGTTCCGCCGCCGAGCACCGCGCCATGCTGGAGCGCGAAGGCTTCCGCATCACCGAGAATGTCGCCGGCATCCCGACCGCCCTGATCGGCGAAGCGGGAGAGGACGGCCCGGTCATCGCGATCATGGGCGAGTACGACGCCCTGCCCGGCCTGAGCCAGGAGGCCGGCATCGCGAGCGAGACGCCGGTTCAGAAGGGCGGCAATGGCCATGGCTGCGGCCACAACATGCTGGGTTCCGCCTCGCTGCTCGCGGCCGCCGCGGTCAAGGACTATCTCGCGGCCAACGGGCTCAAGGGCCGGGTGCGCTATTATGGCTGCCCCGCCGAGGAAGGCGGCTCCGCCAAGGGCTTCATGGTCCGCGCCGGCGCCTTCGACGATGTCGACATCGCCCTGTGCTGGCACCCGGCCTCCTTCACCGGGGTCAACCGGCCGTTCTCGCTGGCCTGCGTCGAGGTCGAGTTCACCTTCACCGGGCGCGCCTCGCACGCCGCCGCCGCGCCCCATCTCGGCCGCTCGGCGCTCGATGCGGTCGAATTGATGCATATCGGCGTCAACTACATGCGCGAGCACATGCCATCGACGGCCCGCGTGCACTACGCCATCATCAACGCTGGCGGCATAGCGCCGAACGTGGTGCAGGCGACGGCGACGACACGCCAGCTCATCCGGGCCGCCAACCTGTCGGAGATGTGGAGCCTCGTCGCCCGCGTGAAGAAGATCGCCGAGGGCGCCGCGCTGATGACGGAGACGCAGGTCGCAGCCAAGCAGCTTTCGGGCGACGCCAATCTCGTCGGCAACCGCCCGCTCGAGGAAGCGATGCATGCCAATCTGCAGGCGCTGGGCGGCCCCGGCTTCGACGCGGCCGATCAGGCTTTCGCGGCAAAGTTCCAGAAGACCCTCAATGGCGAGGACATCGCCTCCTCCTATGCCCGCTTCGGCTTGAAGCCGAAGGCGGGCGAATCGCTGAGCGACGAGATCTACCCGCTCGGCTCCGGCAGCGATTCCTTCGTCGGCTCCACCGATGTCGGCACGGTGAGCTGGGTCGTCCCCACCGTCCAGTGCCGCGCCGCCTGCTATGCGGTCGGCACGCCCGGCCATTCCTGGCAGCTTGTCGCGCAAGGCCTGGCGCCGGCGGCGCATAAGGGTCTCGCGCTCGCGGCCAAGGCCATGGCCGGCGTCGCCCAGGATGTGCTGAACGACCCCGCCCTGCTCAAGGCCGCGAAGGATGAGTTCGCCAGCTTCCGCGCGGGCAACCCCTTCGCCAACCCGATCACGGACGATGTCGAGCCGCCGCTCGACATGGCCGCTCACTGAGTCGATTCGGCTCGGCCGGCTCTACGCTTCGGAGCCGGTCGGGCGGGTCGCCTTGAATTCCTCGACGGCCGCGGTGGCGAGGTCCGTGACGGAAGCAGGCGGCGCGCCGATGAGGCGCAGCACGATCCGCCCGAGACGGGCCTTGGCATCGGTTTCCAGCTCCGGATCCAGCCGTCCGTCATGGTCGAGCGACGCCCAGGCGCGGGCATGGACCGCTTCGGCGACGAGCAGTTCGCTGGAGTTCAGCACTCCGGGAAAACGGAAGGAGCGGCTCTGGATCGGCGTATCGGACATGAGGCTATCGGGCATGGTCACCGCGCCGATATAGGGTCCGGGCCGGCGAGGGCAACCCCGCCCGTGGTCGCACTCAACCGTGCGGGGCCGTGTCCATGGCCCGTTGCGCCACGAGCTCCCGCAGCGCCGCGGCCAGAAGCTGCGCCGGCAGCGGCAATGCCGTATCGGTCCGCGTCGTCAGGCCGACCGGGCCGAACGTATCGCCCGTATCGGCCGGCAACACGGACAGCCAGCCCGTCCTGACATCCTCCGCGACGACGCCTTCCGAGATGAACCAGATTCCGTCGGTGAGGCGCAGGTAATTGCGCGCGAAGGCATCCGAGACCGTCTCGATCACTCCGGCGGCCGGCTGCAGCGCATGGGCGACGAGATAGCGCTCCACCGTGGAACTGATCACCGAGCCGGGCGGCGGCAGCAGCCATTGATGGCGGGCGACCCCGGCGATGTCGAAAGGCGAGGATGCCAGCAGCGGATGGTGCGGACCGACCACCAGCGCGATCCGCTCGGAATAGAGATGCTCGAAGGCGAAGCCCCGCATCGTCTCCGGGTCTGCCATGCGGCCGATGACGAGATCGAGATCGCCCAGCCTGAGCTGGGACATCAGCACGTCGTTCGGCCCGGTCACGACACGCGGGCGCATCGCGCCATGGCGCTCCATGACCTGCGCGAGCGCGCGCGGCAGCATATGCGCCGAAACGGTCGGCAGCGCCCCGACGGAGAAGGCGATATCCGTATTGGCGCCGTCGCGCCCGACCATGCTGATGCCTTGCCTGAGCGCCGTCACGCTCGATCCGGCATAGCGCAGGAAGACCTCCCCCGGCCCGGTCAGCATCATCGGCCGGCGGTTCTGCTCGAACAGCGAAACCCCGAGCGCGTCCTCCAGCTCCTGAACCGTCTTGGAGATGGCCGGCTGGCTCAATCCAAGCAGAGCGGCCGCCTTCACCACGCTCTTCAGCCGGGCCACCTCCAGGAAGCACACCAGATGGCGCAGCTTGATTCGTCCGTTCAGCGGGACAGGGCGGGGCATCGTCACGTCCGGGATGATCCTGAAATTGATCCTGAGGCCGATGGTTGAGCATAGCGGCCCGGCCCCGCGCCAGGAAACCCGTGCCGTGCGCGGCGGATCGAGAGAGTTTTCCCCGGTGTCATAACGATGGGTCTCATCCTGCGGCATCGTGGACGGCCTGCCGAGTTGGCCGCGCAGCGCGGATCGGGATAAGGTACTTCACCGTGCGCGAAGACATTCATACAACCGGCTTTCCGGTCCTTTGCGCCTCCTGCGAGGCGCGCCACCGCGGCATCTGCGGCTCGCTGACGGCCGAGCAGCTCACCCAGCTGGCGAAATCCTCCTCGAAGCGAAGAGCCGAGCAGGGCGCCGAGCTGATCGGCGAGGCCGAGAACGTGGAGAGCTATGCGAACGTCCTGTCCGGCGTGGTGAAGCTGACGAAGATGCTCTCCGACGGCCGGCAGCAGATCGTCGGCCTGCAATTCGCGCCGGATTTCGTCGGCAGGCCCTTCCGGACCGAGAGCACGCTCACCGCCGAGGCCGCGACCGATGTCGAGCTCTGCTCCTTCCCTCGTGCGGCCGTCGAGCGGATGATGGTGGCGCAGCCCGATCTGGAGCATCGCCTGCTGCAGCAGACCCTGAAGGAGCTCGATCAGGCGCGGGACTGGATGGTGACGCTCGGCCGCAAGACCGCCGCAGAGAAGGTCGCAAGCTTCCTGCTGATGATCGCGCGCAATATCGACCCGACGATGCAGCCGGGGCAGCGCGCCGTCGCCTTCGACCTGCCGCTCTCGCGGGCCGAGATCGCCGATTTCCTCGGGCTGACCATCGAGACCGTCAGCCGACAATTCACGCGCCTGCGCACCGAGGGCGCGATCAGCATCGAGCACAACCGCCACGTCATCCTCGACGACATCCGCAAGCTCGCCGCCTCTTCGGGGGATTGACCGGACGGTCGCGCGCCTCAGCGCCCATCCGGCCCGGGCAGCGCCGACAGGATGCAGTCCTGCTCGAAGGCGATGTGCCGGCGCATCGAATCGAACAGCGCCCGCAGCATGTAGCCGAAGGCCTCCGGATTCGCGATCGGCCGGCCATTGCCATAGGCCAGCAGCGCTTCGCTGAGATCCTCGGCGGCACAGCGATCCTGCACATGCTCGGCCCTGAGCCGGTTCACGATCCCGGCGTTGCGCCGCGACGTCGCGAAAGCCGGAAAGACCGAGCGCTCCTCGAAGCGGTGGCAGGCGTCGATGAGCGGCACCAGACTGTTCCCCAGCATCAGGCAGCGCAGCCGGTCGACATGGGAGGGCAGGTCGTCGGCGAGCTGCTCCAGCGCATCGCAGATTTCCAGCATCCGCGCATGGCCGCGCGCCATGTCGATATGCGGGACGAAGCCGGCCCCACTCTGTCCGCCGCCGCTGGCTGCATGCCGCGCCATGGCCGGCCTGCCGGTCAGGGCGTCGGCAGCAGCACGGTTGCCTTCGCCGGCTCCTCACGCACGGTGCGCAGCTCGTACCACAGCGCGTTCAGGATGCCGACGGAGGCGGCGAGGCCGAGGCCGAGAATCCAGGCGAAATACCACATGGCGCGTTCACTCCTGTCCGGATCAATAGGCCGAATGGCCGGCGTCCTCGACGCTCTTCTCGGTGACCTTGCCCCACAGCACGCTGTAGACCCAGGCGGTGTAGGCCAGGATCAGCGGCATGAAGATCACCGTCGCCAGTAGCATGTTGCGCAGCGTGGCGCGGCTCGACGAGGCATCGAACACCGCGAGCGAATGGCCGGGATTGCTGCTCGAGGGCAGCAGGATCGGGAACATCGCGACGCCGACCGTCGCCACGATCATGGCGACGCCGAGCTTGGAGGCGAGGAAGGTCAGCCCCTCCCACCGCGCCCGGAAGCCGATCGCCGCCAGCAGCGGCGCCACGACGCCGAGCGCCGGCACCGCCCAGAGCGCGGGATGCGCCCGGAAATTCGCAAGCCAGGCGGCGGGATCGGCGACGACGGTCTTTAGCAGCGGATTCGACGGCCCGTCCCAGACGATCGGCGAGGTCACGCGATAGCCGCCGAGCAGCCCGAGCCAGACCAGCACCCCGCCGCCCGCGAACAGCAGGGCCGTCAGGAACGCCGCCATCGTGCCGAAATCGCGGGCCCGGCCGGCGACGGCCCCGTCGGCCTTGAAGGTCAGCCACGCCGCGCCGTGCATCGTCAGCATCGCCAGCGAAACCAGACCGCAATACAAGGCGAGCGGATTGAGCAGGCCGAAGAGATTGCCCTCGTAGATCGGTCGCAGATCCGGCGTGAAATGGAAGGGCACGCCCTGCAGCGTGTTGCCGACCGCGACGCCGAAGATCAGCGAGGGAACCGCGCCGCCGATGAACAGCGCCCAGTCCCAACGCTCGCGCCAGGCCGGATCGGGCTTCTTGGAGCGGTATTTGAAGCCGACGGGTCTGAGGATAAGCGCGCACAGCACCAGGAACATCGCGAGGTAGAAGCCCGAGAAGCTCATCGCGTAGAGCGCCGGCCAGGCCGCGAAGATCGCGCCGCCGCCCAGGATGAACCAGACCTGGTTGCCCTCCCAGACCGGGCCGATCGTGTTGATCGCTACCCGCCGCTCGATGTCTTCCTTCGCGACGAAGGGCAGGAGCGTGCCTACACCCATGTCGAAGCCGTCCATCACGGCGAACCCGATCAGCAGAACGCCGAGCAGCACCCACCAGACCAGCCGCAGCGTTTCGTAGGAGAAGAGAAAGTCGATCATCGTCGTGATCCTTGGCTTGGCGTCCGGTCACTCGGCGGGATAGGGCGCGACGGCGTGCGGCCCCGGCTGCCCCGGTCGCCTCGGCCGCAGCCCCTCGACCACATCGGCGACATCGGGCCCCTTGCGGATGGCGGCGAGCATCAGCTTGACCTCGATGACGGCGAGCGTGCCGTAGAGCAGGGTAAAGCCGGCGATGGTGAGCAACAGGTTGTAGACGCCGAGCTCGGAGGTCGCGAGGAAGCTCGGCAGCACGCCCTCGATGATCCAGGGTTGGCGACCGAACTCGGCGACGAACCAGCCGACCTCGATCGCGATCCAGGGCAGCGGCATGGCCAGCAGCGCCATGCGGAACAGCCAGCGCGGCGCTTCCGACTCGCGGATAGTGTGCCAGAGCGAGACCGCGAAGACACCGAGCAGGATGAAGGCGCACAGCACCATCAGGCGGAAACCGAAGAACAGCCAGGGCACGCCCGGCACGGTCGACCAGGCGGCGTCCTTGATGTGCTGGTCTGTCGCCTGCCGTGGATCAGCGACGAACTGCTTCAGCAGCAGCGCGTAGCCGAGATCATGCGAGGAGGCCTTGAAGGCCGCGCGGGCGACGCCGTCATTGCGGTCCGCCTTCATCTTCTCCAGCGCGTCATAGGCGACGAGCCCGTCGCGGATGCGCGCCTCGGCCCGCTGCACCAGCTCGTTGATGCCGGGGATCGGCGTGTCGACCGAGCGCGTGCCGATGAGCCCCATCACCCAGGGGATATGGATGGCGAAATGGGTCTTGCGATCGGTAAGGCTGGGGATGCCGATGGCGGTGAAGGAGGCCGGGGCCGGCTCGGTCTCCCACATCGCCTCGATCGCGGCGAGCTTCATCTTCTGGTTGTCGGTAAGCGCATAGCCGCTCTCGTCGCCAAGCACGATGACCGAGAGCGCCGAGGCGAGGCCGAAGGCCGAGGCGATGACGAAGGAGCGCTTGGCGAGCTGCACATGCCGGCCACGCAGCATGTACCAGCCGGAGACGCCGAGCACGAAGGTGGCGGCGCAGACATAGCCGGCCGAGACGGTGTGCACGAACTTCGCCTGCGCGACGGGGTTGAAGATCACCGCCACGAAGTCGGTGACTTCCATGCGCATCGTGTCGGGGTTGAAGGCCGCGCCGACCGGGTTCTGCATCCAGCCATTGGCGATGAGGATCCACAGCGCCGAGAAATTCGTGCCCAGCGCCATCAGCCAGGTCACGATCAGATGGGCGCGCGGCGAGAGCCTGTCCCAGCCGAAGAAGAACAGGCCGACGAAGGTCGCCTCGAGGAAGAAGGCCATCAGGCCCTCGATCGCCAGCGGCGCCCCGAACACGTCGCCGACATAATGCGAGTAATAGGCCCAGTTCATGCCGAACTGGAATTCCATGGTGATGCCGGTCGCGACGCCGAGCGCGAAGTTGATGCCGAACAGCACGCCCCAGAACTTCGTCATGTCGCGCCAGATCGGCCGGCGGGTCATGACATAGACCGTCTCCATCATCGCGATCAGGATGGAGAGGCCGAGCGTCAGCGGCACGAAGAGGAAATGATAGAGGGCCGTCAGCGCGAACTGCAGGCGGGATAAATCGACGAGGAGCGGATCGACCATGGCATCATCCTTTCGGGACGCTCTCTTGTAGCCGCGCTCGCCGTCGAGCCTCTTGATCTGGATCAAGCGAGCATGCGCCGCGTCATGCGAGAGAAGGGACATGGAGCAGCCCGTCACAGCGGAAGACCGGCCTGACCGTCGCGGCGGAAGCCCTGACGCCTTCGCGGTGCTCGCCCGGGCGCGGCGTCTCGGCAGCGCAGGGCTCGGCCGCCTGCTCGGCTGGCAGCTCGTCCGCACCGCGCTGCGCCTCGCCGCCGCGGCGTCGATGGCCGTGCCCTTCGGCAAGCTGATCATGGAGCAGCCATTCGGGGGCTCGCTCCTGACTGCGCTGGCGATCTCCGTGCCGGGCGCCGCCGTCGCCGGGCTGATGGCCGATCGCGCGCAGGCACGGACCGAGACGGAGGTTTCGACGGCACTGCGCAACGACGCCATCGGAAGGCTGCAAGCCATGCCAGCAGGCCGGCTGCGCGCGCTCGCGGCCGGCAGCGTCACGGTCGGCCTCCAGCGCCATCCCGAGGCGGTGGCGGGCCTCGTCATCGGTCACCGCGCCGCCAGCCTGATGATGGCGATCGGTCCGCTCATGGCGGCGGTCGCGCTCGCCGTCGTCTCCTGGCAGGCGGCCTTGCTCGTTCTCGTCCTGACGCCGGTGATGATCCTGTTCTTCGCGCTGGTCGGCGAAACCATCCGCAGCCGCGCCGACGCGCAGGAGAAGGCCTTCAGCCATCTCGCCGGCCAGTTCGCCGACCGCATCCGCACGCTCCCGACCATCCTCGCCAACGACGCGCTGGCGGTGGAAGAGGCCAAGCTCGCCGGCCGGCTCGACGCCTATACGGCCAAGACCATGGGCGTGCTGCGCATCGCCTTCATCAATGCCGGGCTGATCGACTTCTTCGCCTCGCTCTCGATCGCGATGCTCGCCGTCTTCCTCGGCCTCGGCCATCTCGGACTCGCCACGATTCCCGGCTTCTCCGGTCTCGAACTCTGGCAGAGCCTCTTCATCCTGATGATCGCGCCGGACTATTTCGCGCCCTTCCGCCGCTTTTCCGAGCAGTACCACGCCAAGGCCGAGGGGCTCGCCGCCTCGGCCGCACTCGACCACCTGCTCGACGCCGAACCTGCTCCCGCGCCAGCCCTGCCGGCAGTCGAGCGGGCATTGTCGAAAATGACGATGCCGCCCAGCGGCCTCCTCGTCATCTCCGGTCCGAGCGGGGCCGGCAAATCGACCTTGCTGCGCCGGCTCGCCGGCATCGAGGCGGGGCCGACGCCTTCGCCATGGACAATGCCGCAGGGCTGCGTCTGGGTCGCGACCGACAGCTTCGTCGCGACCGGCACCTTGGCCGAGGCCATCGGCAACAACGGGCTCGACGCCCCCTGCCCGACCCGCCTGCGCGCGGCGGCAGCCAGCGTCGGCCTGCTCGACGACGCCTTGCTGCCCGGCGGCCTCGCGGCCCGTATCGGCGAGGGCGGCGCCAATCTCTCCGGCGGCCAGAGACTGCGGATTGCGCTCGCCCGCGCGCTCGTCAGCCAGCGCACGGTCATCGCCGACGAGCCGACCGCCAAGCTCGACCCGGCGACGGCCGATGCGGTGCGCCGCGCCCTGCTCGACATGGCGAACAGCCGGCTCGTCATCGTCGCGAGCCACGACCCCGAGCTGATCGCGCTGGCCGATCGGCGCATCGCGCTCGATGCGACCGCCTCTCTGGAGGAAGCGGCATGAGGGACAACGCGGCAACGCGCGGCGCCGCCGCTCGCAAGCTGTGGCGCTATGCCGGGGCGCTTGCCGCCGCGGCGCTGCTATGCGGTGTCCTGCTGGGCGGGCTGTCGGCCTGGTTCCTCGGCTCGGTCGCCATTGCGGGGCTCACAAGCGCCGCCTACAGCTTCAATGTCCATATCCCCGGAGCCCTGGTGCGCCTCTTCGCGGTCGGCCGGACGGCCGCACGCTATGGCGAGCGCCTCACCGGCCACCACGCGGCGCTGGCGGACCAGACGACGCATCGGGTCGGATTGTTCGAGGCGATGGCCGCGGCCCCGACCGTGCGCGGTGCCGGCTGGCAGCTCGCCGATCAGGCGCGTCTCGCCGACTATCTCGACGATGTCGAGGATCTCGACTTCGCCCGGCTGCGGGCCGATCTCCCGGCCCTTCTCCTCGCCGCCGGCCTGATCGGCGCCCTGATCGCAACCGCTTTCGTTGCGCCGCTGGCACTCATCCCCATCATCGCGCTGCTCTGCGCGCTCGGCGCCATGGCGCAGCAGCTCGCGCGAGCCGGTGCCACCTCATGGGCGCAAACCCGCCTGTTACGGCGCCAGGCCGCGCAGCAATTCGGGGCGGCCCTGACCTCGGCCGTCCCGCTGCAAGCGGAACAGGCCTGGGCCGGCCGCTGTGCCGATGCGCTCGGCCGCTTCTCGCAAGCCGAGGAAGCCCAGCGCGCCCTGCGGCTCGCTCAGGCCGGCCTCGATGCGCTGGCCTCGCTGCTTGGCCCCGTCGCTGGCGTCAGCATCTTCGCCGCGGCCTGGTTCGCCGGCGCGCGGGGCGAGGCTCTGCTGATCCCGGCCTTCCTCGCCTTTTCCTGGGTCGCGCTCGCCGAGACGGCGCAAGGCCCCTCGCGCATGGTCGTCGCCGCCTTGCGCCGCCGGGCCGCGAAGGCGGAGATCGAGCGCTGGATCGGCACAGCGACGCAACCGGCGCACTCTCCGACACGGTCGCCGGCAGGGCTCACAGCCCTCCACACGTCGATGCAGCGCCGCGCCCCGGACGGGCGCCCGCTCGGCGCCAGGCTCACGCTCGCGCTGACGGCCGGTCGGCCGACGATCCTCACCGGCGCGAGCGGTGTCGGCAAGACCAGCCTGCTCAAGCAGATCGCCGGCTGGATCGGGCAGGACAGCATGGAGAGCGAGACCGGCCCCCTATCGGCCGAGGACCGGCGCAGGATGGCGATGTTCTGCCCGCATGACGCCGCGATCCTCACGGACACGGTGCGGGCCAATCTCTTCGCAACCGCCCTCCCCGACGAAGAGCTCTGGCAGGCGCTCGAAGCCGTCGAGTTGGCTGATCGCATCGATGCCGCCGGCGGTCTGGACGGCTGGATCGCGCAGGACATGCTCTCGCTCGGCGAGGCGCAGCGGCTCAACCTCGCCCGCGCCTGGCTTTCGACGAAGCCGCTTATCCTGCTCGACGAGCCGACCGAGCATCTGCGCGCCGATCAGGGGCAGCGCATCCTGGCACGCCTCGTCGAGCGTCTCGACGACCGCATCGTCGTGATGTCGAGCCACAACGCTACCGGCCTGCCCGACGCCGCGACGATCCGGCTCTGACGACCTCCTCAGCAGAAATCGAAATCGACGCCCTCGTCCGCCTGCAGCACATGGCTGTCATAGAGCTTGTCGTAGCCGCGCCGTTCGACCTCGCCCGCAGGCGGCCGTGCCGCGCGCCGCGCCGCCAGCTCCGCCTCATCGACCAGCAGGTCGAGCCGCCTCTCGGAAACGCTGAGCCTGATCCGGTCGCCATTGCGCACCAGCGCGAGCGGCCCGCCAACAGCCGCTTCCGGCGCGACATGCAGGACGATGGCGCCATAGGCGGTGCCGGACATGCGCGCATCGGAAATACGGACCATGTCCTTGACGCCGCGCGCCGCGAGCTTGCGCGGGATCGGCAGATAGCCGGCTTCCGGCATCGCCGCGCTGCTGCGCGGCCCGGCATTCTGCAGCACCAGCACGTCATCGGGCTCGACATCGAGGTCGGGATCGTCGATCCGGGCCGCGAGATCCTCCAGCGAGGCGAAGACGACGGCGCGGCCTTCATGCTCCAGCAGGCGCTTCTCGGCCGCCGCCCGCTTCACGATCGCACCGCGCGGCGCCAGCGTCCCGAAAACCGCGACGAGGCCGCCATCGGGATCGACCGGCTCCGCGCGCGACCGGATGACGCCGCGATCGAGCGCCTCGACCAACGGCGCATCGATGAGCTCGCCCAGCGTCTTGCCGGTCACGCTCAGCGCATCGAGATGCAGCAGGTCGCGCAATTCGCGCAGGACCGCCGGCACGCCGCCGGCCGCGAAGAAGTCTTCCATGTAATTGGCGCCGACCGGCTTCAGATTGACCAGCACCGGCGTCTCGTCCGAGAGCCGGTTGAGGCGGTCGAGGTCGACCTTGACGCCGGCGCGTCGCGCGACGGCGGTCAGATGGATGACGGCGTTGGTCGAGCCTGAGATCGCGAGCAGCACCCGCCAGGCATTCTCGATCGCCTTTTCAGTGACGATCTGGCGCGGCCGCAGCGTCTGGGTGCCGATCAGTTCCACCGCCCGCCGGCCGCTCTCCTCGGCGCAGCGCAGCCGGTCGGCATGAACGGCCGGGATCGCCGCCGAGCGCGGCAGCGCCAGCCCCAGCGTCTCGGCGATGCAGGCCATCGTGCTCGCCGTTCCCATCACCGCGCAGGTACCCGCGGTGGTGGCGAGCCGTCCCTCGACGGCCTCGATCTCGGCGGCGTCGATCTCGCTGGCGCGGTAGCGCGCCCAGAAGCGGCGGCAATCGGTGCAGGCGCCGAGACGCTCGCCGCGATGGCGCCCGGTCGACATCGGCCCGCCGACGAGCTGCACCGTCGGCACATTGGCGGAGAGCGCCGCCATGAGCTGCGCCGGCACGGTCTTGTCGCAGCCGCCCATCAGCACCACGGCGTCGATCGGCTGGGCGCGGATCATCTCCTCGGTGTCCATCGCCATCAAATTGCGGAATTTGAGGCTGGTCGGATTGAGGAAGACCTCGCCCAGCGAGATCGTCGGGAATTCCACCGGCAAGCCGCCGGCCATCAGCACGCCGCGCTTCACCGCCTCCAGCAATTCCGGGAAATGGCGGTGGCAGTTGTTGAAGCCGCTATAGGTGTTGGCGATGCCGACGATCGGCCGCGCCAGCGCCTCGTCGGAATAGCCCATCGAACGCGCGAAGGAGCGTCGCAGATAGGCGGCGAACTCCGGGTCGCCGTAATTGGTGAGGCCGCCGGCGATGCCGCGCCCCTTCGCTTGCCCATCGCCCATGCGTTCCTCCCGAAAATTTTGTCGCGACGGTCAGAGCGCCAATCCGCGCTCCCGCAGCGCTGCGCGCAGATCGATCGGCTCGACGAAATGCACCGTCCGCATGCCGACACCGTCGGCGGCGGCGATGTTCTTGGCGCTGTCGTCGACGAAGATGCAGTCACCGGCAGCGAGGCCGTAGCGCTCCAGCAGCACGTGGAAGATCGCCGGGTCCGGCTTGATCAGCCGCTCATGCGCCGAGACCACGACCCCGTCGAAGGATTGCAGGAAGGGGAAGCGGATCAGGCTCTCCGCCCATTTCTCGCGTGAGAAATTGGTGATGGCGTAGACCTTGTCACCGCGCGCCTTCAGCTCCTTCAGCGTCGCGACGCTGTCCTCGATGATGCCGGGTACGGTCTCATGCCAGCGCTCGTCATAGGCCCTGATCTCGCGCTCCCATTCCGGGTGCTCAGCCACCAGCAACGCCACCGCCTCTTCCCAGGAGCGGCCGCGATCCTGCTCGATGTTCCAGGCGGCGGTGCAGACATTCTGCATGAACCAGTCGAGCCGCTCCGGATCGGGAATCAGGTCCCGGTAGAGCAGGCGCGGATCCCACCGGATCAGCACATTGCCCACATCGAAAACCACCGTCGGGGAAGCTGCTGCCATGATCTCCATCCGCTCATCCGCCCCCGCCGGCGACAGAAGGCCCGGCACGAAGCATCGCGCCGGAGGGTGGAGCGGCACCGGCTGCCGCGTCAACCGGGCGATATGCCGTTCACCTCAGAGCGCGAGAAAAACCCGCGCGACCTGCGCAAGCGCCTCCTCGGCATCGGCGCAGCGCACCGCGCCTTCGACCGCCGGAGCCCCGTCGAGCAGGAAGACCGGCCGCTTGAACTGAAGCGCGAAGGCGATCTCCGACAGGGTGCCGTAGCCCCCGCCGACGGCGACGAGACAGAAGGCCGCACGCGCGATCAGCGCATTGCGCGCGACGCCGATGCCGGTCGCCAATGGCACGGTAACGTAGGGATTGGCCGCCGCCGGCTCATCGTCGGGCAGCAAACCGATGGACAATCCTCCGGCGCCCTCGACGCCGCGGCAGACCGCCTCCATCACGCCCGAGCGGCCGCCGCAGAGCACCGTGACGCCG
The DNA here is from genome assembly GCF_000745475.1 of Allobosea sp. UNC402CLCol. Taxonomy (GTDB): domain Bacteria; phylum Pseudomonadota; class Alphaproteobacteria; order Rhizobiales; family Beijerinckiaceae; genus Allobosea; species Allobosea spartocytisi. The sequence continues at coordinate 675,962 of NZ_JQJJ01000010.1, read as the reverse complement.
TGCCCGGCGAGGAGGGCGCCCATATGCTCGGCCATGGCATCTTGCGATGCGGTCGGCGTCCGCGTCCCGATCACCGCGACGGGGACACGCACGGCCTTGCCGCTCTCCCGCTGCAACCAGCGCAGGGCCTCGGTGGGAGAGATCGCCACATCGTCGGAAACCCCGGCCCCGGCGCCCCAGATGCGGGCCGCCGGATCGAAGCAGCGCCCGGTCCCGTCGCGCAAAACGCGGCGGCCGGCATCGAGGCGCAGTGGCTTGCCCGGCTCCATCCGGGTCAGGCCGACTTCTCCTGGCCGAACTCGGAGATGCCGCCATGCCTGGCCGACCAGCTCGCCGGGTCGTTCAGGAAGCTCTCGACCTCGGCCAGCACCTTCGGCTCGAAATGGCCGCTCTCCTTGGCGACCGCCAGCACGTCCCACCAGGTCGTCAGATAGTGCAGGTTCACGCCGATCTCGGCCATGAGCTCGCGGCTCTTCGGGAAGATGTCGTAGTAGAACAGCACGAAGCAATGATCGACGACGGCGCCGGCATCGCGCAGCGCCTGGCAGAAATTGACCTTGCTGCGCCCGTCCGTCGCGAGATCTTCGACCAGCAGCGTGCGCGCGCCGACCACGACCTCGCCCTCGATCTGGGCATTGCGCCCGAAGCCCTTCGGCTTCTTGCGGACATACTGCATCGGCAGCATCAGCCGCTCGGCGATCCAGGCGGCGAAGGGAATGCCGGCGGTCTCGCCACCGGCGATATTGTCGATCGATTCGTAGCCGATGTCGCGCACGATGGTCGAGGCGGCGAAATCCATCAGCGCCGAGCGCAGGCGCGGATAGGAGATGATCTTGCGCGAGTCGGTATAGACCGGGCTTGCCCAGCCGGAGGTGAAGACGAAGGGCTTGTCCTTGTAGAAATGGACCGCATTGATTTCGAGGAACATCTTGGCCGCTTCGCGCGCGAGGACCGACCGATCGGCGGCGGTGAACAGATTGGCCATGGCGTCGATTTCTCCGGTCTGAGCGCCATCGTTCGCCGCGCGCGGCGTGAGACGAGGCACCTGTCAAGTTCGCAAACGGCCCCTTCTGTTCCTTCGCGACGGGAGGGTCAATAGCCGGCCGGCGGGTTTTCGACAGCGCTGCGCATGGCCATTCCAGAGTGGGAGGCTTCAGCCAGCCACGTTATCGAGGCCGGCGAATCCCTTGCCTTCGGCCGCGAGGCGCTTGAGCAGCGGTGCCGGCTCCAACGCCTTGTCGCCGCTCTCGGCCGCCTGGGCTTCCAACCGCTTGGCGATCGCGTCGAGCCCGACGCCGTCGGCCCAGTACATCGGCCCGCCGCGCCAGGCCGGCCAGTTGTAGCCGTTGATCCAGACGACATCGATGTCGCCCGGCCGCGCCGCAATGCCCTCTTCGAGGATGCGCGCGCCCTCGTTCACCATCGGGTCGAGCAGCCGTGCCAGGATCTCCGCCTGCGAGAAGGCCCGGCGCGTCACGCCCTGCTCGGCCGAGATGCGCTGGATCAGCGCCTCGACCTCCGGGCAGCGCTGGCCGGCGCGCGCGCCTTGCGGGTAGAGATAATAGCCGCGCCCGGTCTTCTGCCCGAACCAGCCGGCCTCGCAGATCGCATCCGCGACGGGAGCCTTCAGGCCCCGCGCCTTGCGCGAGCGCCAGCCGATATCGTTGCCGGCGAGATCGGCCATGGCGAAGGGGCCCATCTTGAAGCCGAAATCGACCAGCGCCTGGTCGACCTCGTAGGGCAACGCGCCCGCGACGAGCAAACGCTCGGCCGCGCGCGTGCGCTGCTCCAGCATCCGGTTGCCGACGAAGCCGAAGCCGTTTCCGACGACGACAGGCACCTTGCCGAGCTTGCGCCCGAGCGCGACGGCAGTCGCGATCGCATCGTCCGCCACGCCCTTCGGCCTGACCACTTCGAGCAGCTTCATCACATTGGCCGGGCTGAAGAAATGCATGCCGAGCACGTCCTGCGGGCGTTTCGTCGCGGCCGCGATGGTGGGCACGTCGAGATAGGAGGTGTTGCTGGCCAGGATCGCGCCGGGCTTCGCCACCTTGTCGAGCTCGCCGAAGATCTGCTGCTTGACGCCCATCTCCTCGAAAGCCGCCTCGACCACGATATCGGCTCCAGCCGCCCCGGCGAGACCGACCACGGGCTTGATCAGCGCCAGCCGAGCCGCCCGCGCCTCCGGCGCCAGCGAACCGCGCTGGACGGAGATATCGTAGATCGCGGCGATGCGGTTCACGCCGTTGTCGAGCGGTGCCTGCGCCGTCTCGATCAGCGTCACCGGGATGCCGGCATTGGCGAAGCACATGGCGATGCCGCCGCCCATCGTGCCCGCGCCGATCACGGCGGCGCTGGCGATGGGGCGCGGCTTCACCTCGGGCCCGATGCCCGGCACCTTCGCGATCTCGCGCTCGGCGAAGAAGACATGGCGCAGCGCTTTCGAGCGGGGATCGTCCACCAGCGCCAAGAACAGCTTGCGCTCGGCCGCCAACCCGTCGTCGAACGGCAGCAGGAAGACGTTGCTGACCGCCTCGACCAGCGCCGGCACATTCGGCATCTCGCCCGCCTTGCGCAGCGCGTCTTTCGCCTGAACCTCGAAAGCGGCGCGGTCGGCTTCGGTGAGCTTGTCGACGGCAGCGCTGGTGACGGGGCGGCGCCCCTCCCCGGCGAGCCCTTCGGCGACGCGGATCGCCGTGGCGAGGAGATCGCTCGACACCACCTCGTCGAGCAGCCCCCATTCGAGCCCGCGCCCCGCCGGGATCGGGTCGCCCGAGAGCATCATCGCAAACGCCTTTGCCGCGCCGATCAGCCGGGGCAGTCGCTGCGTGCCGCCCGCGCCGGGAATGAGGCCGAGCTTGATTTCGGGCAGGCCGAGCTGCGCTGACGGCAAGGCGACGCGGGCATGGCAGGCGAGCGCGACCTCGAGCCCGCCGCCGAGTGCCACGCCCTGGATCGCGGCAACGACCGGCTTCGGCGAACGCTCGATCGTATCGAGCACATCGGGCAGGAACGGCGGCACCGGCGGCTTGCCGAACTCGCTGATATCCGCGCCGGCGATGAAGGCCTTGCCCGCCGCCGCGATCACGATCGCGCTGACCGCCTCATCCGCATTGGCTCGCCCGATCGCCTCGACCAGCCCTGCCCGGACCGCCGCGCCGAGCGCGTTCACCGGCGGACTGTCGAGCGTGATGACGGCAACCGCCGCGTTGCGGGAAAAGGCGACAGGATTCAAGGCGGCGGCTCCGGTTGAGGCATCCGTGGCGGCCGGCTGCCCAGCCGCCCCGAACGACACCGAGGAATAACCGATCTCGGTTGCCGGTCAGCAGATTTTTTTGCGGCCGGGCGCATGCGGGGCGCGCTGCGGAAGCCGACCGGAAACCGCCATGCATGGCAAGGTTGCAAGTCGAGGTGTCGGCACGGGCCGCTCTTGTCGTATGGTCCTGCGCATGACGAACGGAGCATCGACTATGCCGAAGCGGTTGGAAGAGATCTGGAGCGCGTTGGCGGCCTGCCGCGACGCGACGAAAGGACGCCATCTGCGCGCTTTTTTCGCCGAGGACGCTGAGCGCTTCGCCGGTTTCTCGGCCCGGCTCGACGATCTGCTTCTGGACTATTCCAAGACCTCGGTCACCCCGGGCGCCTTCGCTCTCCTCCTGAAGCTCGCGCAGACCGCCGAGGTCGAGGCCAAGCGCGACGCCATGTTCGCCGGCACCGCGATCAACACCACGGAAAACCGCGCCGTGCTGCATGTCGCGCTGCGCAACCTGTCGGACCGCCCGATCCTGGTCGACGGCATCGACGTGATGCCCGAGGTGCGCGCGACGCTGGACCGTCTCTTCGCCTTCGCCGAGGGCGTGCGCGACGGCAGCATCGCCGCCGCCGATGGCGGGCGCTTCACCGATGTCGTGAACATCGGCATCGGCGGCTCCGATCTCGGGCCGGTGATGGCGACGGCGGCGCTGGCGCCCTATCATGACGGCCCGCGCCTGCACTACGTCTCCAATGTCGACGGCGCCCATATCGCCGACACGATCGCGAAGCTCGATCCAGCGCGGACGCTGGTGATCGTGGCGTCCAAGACCTTCACCACCGTCGAGACCATGACCAACGCCGCCACCGCGCGCAAATGGCTGGCCGGCGCGCTCGGCGAGGCGGCGGTCGGCGCCCATTTCGCCGCGGTCTCGACCGCACTCGACAAGGTCGCCGCCTTCGGCATCCAGCCGGAACGCGTCTTCGGCTTCTGGGACTGGGTCGGCGGCCGCTATTCGGTCTGGTCGGCGATCGGCCTGCCGGTGATGATCGCGATCGGGTCGGAGAACTTCCGCGCCTTCCTCGCCGGCGCCCATGCGATCGACGAGCATTTCCGCACCGCGCCGCTCGACAAGAACCTGCCTGTCCTCATGGGCCTGATCGGCCTGTGGCATCGCGATGTCTGCGGCTATCCCTCCCGCGCCATCCTGCCTTACGACCAGCACCTCGTCCGGCTGCCCGCCTATCTCCAGCAGCTCGACATGGAATCGAACGGCAAGCGCGTGCGCAAGGACGGCACGCCGGTGGAGCGACCGACCGGCCCCGTGGTCTGGGGCGAGCCCGGCACCAACGGCCAGCACGCCTTCTACCAGCTCATCCATCAGGGCACCGACGTCGTGCCTTGCGAGTTCCTGATCGCGGCCGAGGGCCATCATCCCGACCTCGCCCACCATCAGCGCCTGCTGATCGCCAATTGTCTCGCCCAGAGCGAAGCCCTGATGAAAGGCCGCACGCTCGACGAGACGAAGGCGCAGCTCGCCAAACGGGGCCTTGCTCCCGAAAAGCTGGAAGCGCTCGCCCCGCATATGGTCTTCCCCGGCAATCGTCCCTCGCTGACCATCGCCTATCGCAAGCTCGATCCCTTCGCGCTCGGCCGGATCGTCGCGCTGTTCGAGCACCGCGTCTTCGTCGAGGCGGCGATCTGGGACATCAACGCCTTCGACCAATGGGGCGTCGAACTCGGCAAGGAGCTGGCGACGGCGTTGCTGCCGGTGATCGAGGGCAAGGCGCCCGGCGCCAGCCATGATTCCTCGACCGCGGGCCTCGCCGCCTATCTCACGGCTGGCAGGAGCGCCTAGCGGCCTGCCGCCTCTCCCTCCCTCATCAGCCTGGACCGACGATGGATTTCACGATTTCACCGGAGCTCGAGGATCTGAGGCAGCGGATCGCGGCCTTCGTCGAGAGCGAGATCATCCCGCGCGAGGCCGATCCCGCGAGCTGGGACGCGCATGAGAACATCGCCTTGCCGGCGCTGGCGGAGCTGCGGGCGAAAGCCCGCGCAGCCGGGCTCTGGTGCCTTCAGCTCAAGCCGGAAACCGGCGGCCTCGGTGTCGGGCGCGTCGGCATGGCGGTCTGCTACGAGGAAATGAACCGCTCGATCTTCGGCCCGGTCGTGTTCAACTCGGCCGCGCCCGACGACGGCAACATGATGGTTCTGGAGGCGGTGGCGACGCCGGACCAGAAGCGCCGCTGGCTCGCGCCGATAGTCGCGGGCGAGGTCCGCTCGGCCTTCGCCATGACTGAGCCGCATCCCGGCGGCGGCTCCGACCCGACCATGATCCGCACCCGAGCCGAGAAGCAGGCCGATGGCTCCTGGAAGCTCTACGGCCGCAAATGGTTCATCACCGGCGCGGAAGAGGCGGCGCATCTCATCGTGATCGCCCGCACCTCCGACGATCCGCGCCGGGGGCTGACGGCCTTCCTCTTCCACCGCGACCAGCCCGGCTGGGAGATCGTCCGCCGCATCCCGATCATGGGGCCCGAAGAGCATGGCGGCCATTGCGAGATCGCCTTCGACGGTCTGCGCGTCCCGGCCGAGGACGTGCTGATGGGCGAGGGCGACGGCTTCAAGGTCACGCAGATCCGGCTCGGCCCCGCCCGCCTGACCCATTGCATGCGCTGGCTCGGCCTCGCCAAGCGCAGCGTCGAGATTGCCCGCGCCTATGCCGCGACGCGCGAGGGCTTCGGCATCCGCCTCGCCGACCGTGAAAGCATCCAGCTCAAGCTCGGCCGCACCGCCATGGCGATCGAGATCGGCCGGCTTCTCGTCATGAAGGCCGCCTGGGAGCTCGACCGTGGCGGGCAGGCGCGCAAGGAGGTCTCGATGGCCAAGGTGCAGGCGGCCAACACATTGCACGAAGCGGCCGACATGGCGATCCAGATCAACGGCGCGCGCGGCTATTCCAAGGACACCGTCCTCGAATGGATCTACCGCTACGCCCGCCAGGCACGGCTGGTCGACGGCGCCGACGAGGTCCACCAGATGGTCCTCAATCGCTTCCTCGACAAGGAAGGCGACGCCTTCTGGCGCTGGCCGGTCGCTGGCGCATGACCGCTCCCGCCGGACAGCCAGATCCCGGCTTCGACGCCGCCATCCTCGACCGCTTCCTGCGCGGTGCCGTGGAAGGGCTGTCCGGCCCGATGCGGCTGCAGCAGATCAGCGGTGGCCAGTCCAACCCGACCTTCTTCGTCACCTATGACGAGCGCGCTCTGGTGCTGCGCAAGCAGCCGCCGGGCGATCTTCTGCCTTCCGCTCACGCCATCGACCGCGAATATCGCGTGATCAGCGCGCTCGCCCAAACCGATGTGCCGGTGCCCCCGGCCCTGCTCTATTGCGACGACCGCACCATCCTCGGCACCCCCTTCTACCTGATGGAGAAGGTCGAGGGCCGCGTCTTCCACGACTGCACTTTGCCCGGCCTTTCCCCCGCAGAGCGCAACGCCATGTACGCCTCGCTCGCGACCACGCTGGCGGCGCTGCACAATGTCGATGTCGCGGCGGTGGGTCTCGCCGATTACGGCAAGCCCGGCAATTACTTCGCCCGCCAGATCGCGCGCTGGGGCCGGCAATGGGAATTGTCCCGCAGCCGCGACGACGCCCATATCGACCGGCTCCGTGCCTGGCTGCCGGAGCATATCCCGGCCGACGAGACCGTCAGCCTCGTCCATGGCGACTATCGCATCGGCAATGCCATGTTCCATCCGACCGAACCGCGCATCGTCGCCCTGCTCGACTGGGAACTCTCGACGCTCGGCCACCCGCTCGCGGACCTCGCCCATTCCGCCATCGCCTGGCTGTCGCGGCCGGCGGAGTATGGTGGCATCGAAGGGCTCGATCTCGCAGCGCTCGGCCTGCCCGATCTCGCTGGCTTCACCTCCCTCTATGCAGCCGAAGCCCGCCACGGCCAGACGCTGCAGCCCTTCCACCTCGCCTTCGCCCTGTTCCGCTGGGCCGTGATCTTCGAGGGCATCGCGGCGCGCGCCCGGGCCGGCAACGCTTCCGCCGACAACGCCGCCGAAACCGGGCGCCTGGCTGCCGCCTTTGCCCGGCATGCGGCGGACCTCACCCAGTGAGCTGGGTCCGCCCCCCTCGCCGCGCCGATTGATCCGCCGCCGTCCCACCCGTATGCCTCTTGTCGACAAGAGGGCCCGCAAGAGGACTGTGGATGAGCGCGACGAAGACACCAGCCCCCGCCCCGGAGCGCAAGCGCGGCTCGGGCGTCAAAGTCGTCTACGACCTGCTGCGCGACGAGATCCTCGACCTCGTCCTGCCGCCGGGCAGCCCGATCGACGAGGTGCAGCTCGCCGAGCGCTTCCAGATGTCGCGCACGCCGATCCGCGAGGCGCTGGTGCGGCTGGCCGGCGAAGGATTGATCGACACGCTGCCGAACCGCTCGACCATGGTGGCGAATCTCGACTTCCTCAACATGGCGCCCTTCTTCGACGCGCTGACGCTGATGTATCGGGTCACGACCCAGCTCGCCGCCCAGAACCACCGGCCCGCCGATCTCGAGGCGATCCGCGCCCGGCAGGCCGAGTTCGCCGCCGCCGTCGCGGCACAGGATGCGCTGGCGATGATCGCGACCAACGCCGCCTTCCATGCCGCGATCGCGGAAGCCGGCCGCAACCCCTATTTCAACAGCCTGTTCAGCCGCCTCCTCGACGAGGGCCGCCGCTTCCTCAGGCTCTACTACCAATCCTATGACGACCGGCTGCCGCAGCAATTCGTCGATGAGCACGAGGCGATGATCGCCGCGATCGTCACGCGCGACACGGCAGCGGCGGAGCGTCTCGGAAAGGCCCATGCCGAGCAGATCGTCGAGCAAATTCAGAAGCTTATGGTCGGCGAGAAACGACTCGAAATCCCGCTCTAGAACGCTCGCCCGAATTCTTGTCGACAAATAATATGCAAGATGCTAGGAAGGGGCATGGGAGAGTCGCTCCGACGCGGCGCGAGCCTCCGCCGACCGGCAGCCAGAAGGAGATCGAGATGAAGGCCAAGATTTTCTCCGGCGTGATCCCCGCGCTGATGACGCCCTGCAAGGCGGACCGCACGCCCGATTTCGACGCGCTGGTGCGCAAGGGCAAGGAGCTCATCGCCGCGGGCATGTCCGCGGTGGTCTATTGCGGCTCGATGGGTGATTGGCCCCTGCTCACCGACGCCCAGCGCATGGAAGGCGTCGAGCGTCTGGTGAAGGCCGGCATCCCGGTCATCGTCGGCACGGGCGCGGTCAACACCGCCTCCGCCGTCGCCCATGCCGCCCATGCCCAGAAGGTCGGCGCCCAGGGCCTGATGGTGATCCCGCGCGTGCTCTCACGCGGTTCGGTCATCGCCGCCCAGAAGGCTCATTTCAAGGCGATCCTCACCGCTGCCCCCGACCTGCCGGCGGTGATCTACAACAGCCCCTATTACGGCTTCGCCACCCGCGCCGAGCTGTTCTTTGCGCTCCGCGCCGAGCATCCCAACCTCGTCGGCTTCAAGGAATTCGGCGGCCCGGCCGACATGCGCTACGCGGCCGAGAACATCACCAGCCGCGACGACGGCGTCTCGCTGATGATCGGCGTCGATACCGCCGTCTTCCACGGCTATGTGAATTGCGGCGCCACTGGCGCGATCACCGGCATCGGCAATGTGCTGCCGAAGGAGGTGATCCATCTCTGCAAGCTGTCCGAAGCCGCCGCCAAGGGCGATGCCGAGGCGCGCCGGCTCGCGCTGGAGCTGGAGCAGGCGCTGACCGTGCTCTCCTCTTTCGACGAAGGCCCGGACCTCGTCCTCTTCTTCAAGCACATGATGGTGCTGAAGGGCGATGCGGAATACGCGCTGCACTTCAACGAAACCGATGCGTTGAGCGACAGCCAGCGCGGCTATGCCGAGACGCAGCTCAAGCTCTTCGACGCCTGGTACGCGGATTGGTCGAAGCAGCCGGGCGCCGCGCGGAAGCACGCCGCCTGACGGCAGCGCCCACCCGATGGCCGCTCCCGATGTCATCGTCATAGGCGCCGGCGTGGTCGGCCTCTCCGCCGCGATCGCGGCGCAGGGGCGCGGCCTCTCCGTCGTCGTGCTGGATCGCGAGGGGCCGGCGGCAGGCGCCTCGGCCGGCAATGCCGGCGCCTTCGCGTTCACAGACATCCTGCCGCTCGCCTCGCCCGGCATTCTGTGCAAGGCGCCGCAATGGCTGCTCGACCCGCTCGGGCCACTCTCGGTGCCCCCGGCCTATGCGCTGCGGATCGCACCCTGGATGTTCCGCTTCTGGCGAGCCTGCACGCCCGCCCGCGTCGCGCATTCCACCGCCGCGCAGACCGCGTTGATGGACCTGTCCAAAGCCGAGATCGAACCCTTCCTGCGCGAGAGCGGCACGCTCGGCATGCTGCGCAAGGACGGCAATCTCCAGGTCTATGAGGGCGAGGCCGAGCTCAAGGCTTCCCTCCCCGGCTGGCGCGCCCGCGAGGCGCACGGCATCGAATTCCGCCACCTCGATGCCGCCGGCATCGCCGACATCCAGCCCGGCCTCGCACCGCGCTTCAGCCACGGCACCTTCACGCCGGGCTGGTATTCGATCGCCGATCCCAAGCTCTACACGCTCGCTCTGGCCGAGCATTTCCAGCGCAAGGGCGGCACGATCGAGCGGCTGGACGTCGTGGGTCTGGCGCCGCAAGGCGACGGCATCGAAATCCGCACCCGTGACGGTGCCCTACGTCACGCCGCAAGGGTCGTCCTCGCCGCCGGCGCCTTCTCCCACCGCATTGCCCGCAGCCTCGGCGAGCGCATCCCGCTCGAAACCGAGCGCGGCTACAACACCACCCTGCCCTCCGGCGCCTTCGACCTGCGCACACAAATCACCTTCGGCGGCCACGGCTTCGTCGTCTCTCGGCTTTCGACCGGCATCCGCGTCGGCGGTGCCGTCGAGCTCGGCGGATTGGATTTGCCGCCGAATTTCCGCCGTTCGGAGGCGATGCTGGCCAAGGCCCGAACCTTCCTGCCGGGCCTCAACCCCGAGGGCGGTGTGCAATGGATGGGCTTCCGCCCCTCGCTGCCGGACAGCCTGCCGGCGATCGGCCGGGCGCGGGCCTCAGCCCGTGTGATCTATGCCTTCGGCCATGGCCATCTCGGCCTGACGCAATCGGCTGGCACCGCCCGGCTCGTCGCTGACCTGTTGACAGACCGGCCAACCGCCGTCGACATCACCCCCTTCTCCCCGCAGCGCTTCTGAGAGGCGTATCCCATGGCCAGCCATACCTTCTCCTGCATCGACGGCCATACCTGCGGCAATCCGGTGCGCCTCGTTTCCGGCGGCGGCCCGCTGCTGGAAGGAGCGAACATGCTCGAGAAGCGCGCCCATTTCATGCGCGAATTCGACTGGATCCGCACCGGCCTGATGTTCGAGCCGCGCGGCCACGACATGATGTCGGGCTCGATCCTCTACCCGCCGACCCGGCCCGATTGCGACGTCGCCGTGCTTTTCATCGAAACCTCGGGCTGCCTGCCGATGTGCGGCCACGGCACCATCGGCACGATCACCATGGGCATCGAGAACGGGCTGATCACTCCGCGCGAGCCGGGCAGGCTCTCGATCGACGCCCCTGCCGGCAAGGTCGATATCAGCTATCGCCAGGAGGGCCGCTTCGTCGAGGAAGTCCGCCTGACCAATGTGCCGGGCTTCCTCCATGCCGAGGGACTGACCGTGGATGTCGAAGGCCTCGGCGAGATCGTCGTCGACATCGCCTATGGCGGCAATTTCTACGCCATCGTCGATCCGCAGAAGAACTTCCGCGACATCGCCGACCACACCGCCGGCGAGTTGGTCGGCTGGTCACCGAGGCTGCGCGCCGCGCTCAACGCCAAATACGAGTTCGTCCACCCGGAACACCCCGAGATCACGGGCCTCCGCCACATCCTGTGGACCGGCCAGGCGACCAAGCCGGAAGCCCATGCCCGCAACGCCGTGTTCTACGGCGAGAAGGCGATCGACCGTTCGCCCTGCGGCACCGGCACCTCGGCCCGCATGGCGCAGCTCGCCGCCAAGGGAAAGCTCAAGGTCGGCGACGAGTTCGTGCACGAATCGATCATCGGATCGCTGTTCAAGGGCCGCGTCGAGGCGGCGGCGACGGTGGCGAACCGCGAGGCCATCATCCCCTCCGTCGCCGGCTGGGCCCGGATGACCGGCTACAACACCATCTTCATCGACGACCGCGACCCCTTCGCCCACGGCTTCGTCGTCGCCTGAGGAAGCCCTGAGGCCGCGATGTGTGAAAGGCGGCCCTCAGGCCGCCTTCTTGCCCGCGTCGAACGGGATCTCGATGTCGACGGCCAGCGTCGAGACCTGGGCGCCGCGCTCCATCCTGACGGTGACCTTCTCGTCATCGACCTGCATGTGCTTCGAGATGGCGCGCAGGATTTCGTCGCGCAGCTTGGTGACGAGGTCGGAATCGCCGACGGCGGCGCGCTCATGCGCCAGCAGGACCTGCAGTCGCTCGCGAGCTGCCGGAGCCGATGGCGAGCGGGAGAAAAGACGGAGCAGATTCATGCCGCTTTCCTTCCGAAGAACTTGCCGAAGAAGCCTCGCTTCTCGCCGGGGATCGCGACCGGGAGGCTTTCTCCCTTAAGCCGGCGCACGGCCTCGAAATAGGCGATCGCCGGCGCGCTGCGGTCGTCTGCAAGCGTGACGGGCGAGCCGATATTGGAGGCGCGCAGCACGTCCATGCTCTCCGGGATGATGCCCAGCAGGGGGATCGACAGGATCTCGAGGACGTCGTCCACCTTCAGCATGTCGCCGCGCTCCGCGCGGGCGGGGTCGTAGCGGGTGAGCAGCAGGTGCTTCTCGACGCGCTCGCCGTTCTCGGCCCTCAGCGTCTTGGAGTCGAGCAGGCCGATGATGCGGTCGGAATCGCGCACCGAGGAGACTTCCGGATTGGTCACGACGATAGCGATGTCCGCATGGCGCATGGCCAGCGTCGCCCCGCGCTCGATGCCGGCCGGGCTGTCGCAGATGACCCAGTCGAAGCTCTGCTTCAGCGCGCCGATCACCGCCGCGACGCCCTCGGCCGTCAGATTGTCCTTGTCGCGCGTCTGCGAGGCCGGCAGCAGATAGAGCGTCTCGACCCGTTTGTCGCGGATCAGCGCCTGCGTCAGCTTGGCCTCGCCCTGGATGACGTTGACGATGTCGTAGACCACGCGCCTTTCGGCGCCCATGACGAGGTCGAGATTGCGCAGGCCGACGTCGAAATCGATCACGACGACCTTCTCGCCGCCCTGTGCGAGTGCAGCGCCCAGCGCGGCGGAGGAGGTCGTCTTGCCGACGCCGCCCTTGCCCGATGTGACCACGATGACCTTGCCCATTGACCGCTCCTTTGAATGTTGATGCCTGCGGCTCAGGCGAGCGCTTCGACCTTGAACGCTTCGTTCTCGAGCCAGATCTGGACGGATTTGCCGCGGAGCCCGGGCTCCATGTCCTCCGCCGTCTTGTAGTAGCCGTCGATGGCGATCAGCTCCGCCTCGAGCTTGCGGCAGAAGATGCGTGCCGCGCCGTTGCCCATCGTGCCGGCCATCGCCCGTCCGCGCAGGGTGCCGTAGACATGGACCGAGCCGCCCGCGACGATCTCCGCTCCCGATGCGACCGAGCCGATGACGGTCACGTCGCCTTCCAGGAAGACCAGCGACTGCCCCGAGCGCACCGGCTGCGTGACGATGATGGACGGCACGGCCTTCGGCAGCTGCGGCGCGACCGGCTCGCTGCTGGCGACGGCATCGGCCTTGGGGCTCTCGGCTGCGACCGGGGCCTCGAAATCCGAGGTGGGGCGCCCATCGGCCATGGCCGGCGGCAGGTCCGAGCCGAGCAGCGACGGGGACGCGCCCTCGATCCCCATGATCCGCACCTGGCGTGAGCCGAGCTTGCCGACGAGCTCCCGCAACTCAGCGCGGTCTATCTCCAGGCCGGAAACGTCGAGCACCACGGGTCGCCGCAGGAAGAAGCCGGCGGAGCGGGAGGCCAGATCGTCGAGCCGCGCCAGCCAGTCCTCGAAGGGCTGCTCCGGGGTCAGCGTCAGCGCGAGATAGGACCGCCCCTTGAGGCGGATAGGCCGGGGTTGAGTTAACACGTCGGTCATCTTGGTAAATTTTCGGTTGCTTCGGTGTATCGAGGGAATGGTTAACGGAGTGTAAATCGCCCCGGCGCATCCAGCGGGAGTCCACATTCTCTCCACAGCGCAGATCGGCTCGATCCGGCCGGCATCGCACATCTGCGACACCCGGTGCTGACGTGGGCCGGATGCTGCGGCTACCATGGCCGGGAAGCCGCTTGCCTCGGAAAGCCGATGCTGGTGTCTCGTCGAGCGTTCCGCCGGGAAACAGGGAATCACAGGAATGTCGCAGGCCGCGATTGCCAACCGTCTGGACCGCCCGGTCGACGACGCAGCCGATCACGTCCTCGGCCCCGGCCGCGCGCAGATCACGCTCGTCGAATATGGCAGCTACGCCTGCCCCCATTGCCGGGCTGCCAATGAGCGCATCGCCGAAATCCGCGACCAGCTCGGCGAACGCGTGCGCTATGTCTTCCGTCACCGGCCTCTGACCGACAGCGACATCGCGCTGCGCGCCGCCGAGCTCGTCGAACGCGCGCGGACCGCCGAGCAGTTCTGGGACGCGCACGTCAAGCTGATGACGCGCTCGCAGGTGCTGACCGAGGACGATCTCGAGGCGGTCGCCCGCGATCTCGGCCTCGCCGAGCAGGCTCCCGATCAAGCCGCGCAGGAGGCGCAGCAGGCCGCCGCCCGCGTCGAATCCGACATCGAAAGCTCCCATGCCAGCGGCGTGCGCTTCACCCCGACATTCTTCATCAACGAGCGCCGCTATGACGGCCCCTGGGACGAGAGTTCCTTCCTCGATGCGATGCTGGGGACGCTCGGCCATCGCTTCCGCACCGCCGCGCTCGATTTCGCGAGCTGGGGCCCTTCGGCCGGCATCCTGCTGCTGCTCGCAACCGTCCTCGCCATCGCACTGACGAATTCGCCGCTGGGGCCGGGCTTCGAGGCCTTCTGGCATCGCGAGGCGGCGCTCTCTTTCGGCGATGCCCGCTTCGGCATGTCGCTCCAGCACTGGGTGAATGACGGCCTGCTCACGATCTTCTTCCTGGTCGTCGGCCTGGAGATCAAGCGCGAGTTCACCGTCGGCCATCTCGCCGGACGGCGTTCCGCCGCGCTCCCCATCGCCGGCGCGATCGGCGGCATGGTCGTCCCGGCATTGCTGTACATCCTCGTCCTGCCAGGCGGGCCCTGGTCCCATGGCTGGGGCGTGCCGATGGCGACCGACACCGCCTTCGCCATCGCCATCATCGTCATGATGGGCTCGCGGGTGCCGATCGAGCTGCGCATCTTCCTCACCGCCGCCGCCATCGTCGACGACATCGGGGCGATCGTCGTGGTCGCGCTGTTCTATTCGGGCAAGCTCCAGCTCGGCTACCTGATCGCCGCACTCGTCCTAACCGGCGGGCTTGCCGCCCTCAACCGCGCGCATGTCTATCGCGTCGCGCCCTATGCGCTGATCGGCCTCGCGCTCTGGGCTTGCGTCCATGCCGGAGGGCTGCACGCGACGCTCGCCGGCGTCGTGCTGGCGCTGTTCATCCCGACCCGGCCGCCGGCCAATCTCGCCGCCCTCACGGCGCAGGCCAACTCGATCATGCTGGGCGAAGCGGCCCATGGCGGCGAGGTGCTGCGGCACGGCCCATCGACCCCCGCCCTGCGCGCGCTCGACGCGATCCATGACCGCCTGGAATCGCCGGCCGACCGGCTGCTGCGCCATGCCGGCGCCCGGTCGAGCTATCTCGTGCTGCCGCTCTTCGCCCTGGCCAATGCCGGCGTCGTCATCGCGCCGGACGTCCTCGAGGGACGCGGGATGCTGGTGCTCGCGATCGCGGCTGGGCTGGTCCTCGGCAAGCCGCTCGGCATGCTCGGAGCAGCCGCCCTCGCCGTCCGCCTCGGCGTCGCGCTCAAGCCTGCCGAATATTCCTGGCTCCAGCTCGCCGGAGCAAGCGCGCTCGCCGGCATCGGCTTCACCATGTCGCTCTTCATCGCCGGCCAGGCCTTCACTGATCCCGGCGATTTCGCCGCAGCCAAGATCGCGGTCTTCGCGGCCTCGATCGCTTCGGCCTTGCTGGGAGCGGGCTTGCTCGCGGCCGCCGCGCGAAGATTCGCGGACCGGACGGCGTAGATCGCCGCGCGCCCATCGGATACGATAACAAAACTATACCCATGCGTTATCGCGTATAATTCTCACAAATCGTCGCCTAAAGCGACCTCATGGAAATCATCAGCTCGTAAATTCTAAGTATAATTTCTGTATTATAGAGAAATGCACGCCAATTTTTCTATAAACGACTGCGATACTCCAACTCCGACGCATCAATGAAGTACGTGATCGGCGTCGCTCCACTCCGCGGTCGCCGCGAGAAAGGCGGCGCGCAACGCGGCGGCGTTCTCGGCCTCGAACAGCGTCTCATGGTTGCCGGGAAGGTCGATGATGCGAAGCTCGGGGCAGCGCTTGCGCCAAAGACCGTCATTCGCCGCCGTCGCGGCAGTACGCAGCAGAGCCGCCGGGGCATGCAGAGGCGTGGGGCGATCGTCGAGGTTGCGCATCCATGCTGCGGTCATGCGGATCCGGAGCCGCATGCTCAGCTCTTCCGCGAATGCCGGATCGATCGTGCCGATCCGATGAAGCGGCGCAGCGTGCTCGCGCGCGAGCACGGGCAATCCATCTCCGGCGAGGCGAAACAGGCCGCGCCAGGCGAGATGCCGGGCGTGGAGCACCAGTGCGCCCGGGCGCCCGCGCCGCAGAAGATCGGCCGCGTGGGAGGCGAGGCGCGCCTTCCACTGCGCCGATCGTGCCGCCGTGATGCTCCCGGAATCGATGATGCACAAACCCGCGACGGTGCGCCCAAGGCTCTCGAGACGGAGCGCGGTCGCATAGGCGAAATGGCCGCCGATCGACACGCCGAGCAGAACGACCGGCATCTGCGGGACGCGACCCATAATCTCCGCCGCGAAAGCATCGACCAGGGCCTCTCCGGTGAGGTCGGCATCGACGGAATTCCGCCAGTTTGGATAGCGCAGCGCAATGACGCGATCCCGGTCCGACGGCCCGGCGCAGAATGGTGCGCAATCCGGCGCGTGGCCGCTCGCGCCCGGCAGGACGATGAGCGGCAGGCCCGCGGCGTTCATGCGCGGGCCATGGCCGTTCGGGACAAGGCCGCCGCGATCGTGCGCGCCGTGTACTCCGCCCCGGCGACGAAGCGGAACACCGGGCCGAAGCTCATCGACGATGCCGGACCGGCGAAGCGCAGCCCCCGGACGGAAGACTGGAAGGATGCATCGAGCCGTGGCGCGCAGCCTTGCCGGGCAATGGCGCTGCGCAATTCGGGCGCCAGAAACGGGATGCGCTCGACATTCACCTCGTAGCCGGTGCCAGCGATCACCCGGTCGACGAGCAATTCGCGATCCTGCTTGTCCGCGCCCCGCAAGCGCAGCGACACGCGATTGCCGATCGCCTGCCCCGCAACCACGCTGGTATCGTATTCGACCGGCACGAGCGCCTCGACCCGCTCGCGCAGCCACCATGCGCCCTCGGGCGGCAGGAAGTTCCTGAGGAAGAGCGCGCGCCCGCAGGCCGGCAGCCGATGGAACGCGCCGGGCAACTGCGTCAGGGCCCATGCTTTCGGACTGCCGCCCAGCGCCGAGACCGGCCAGCGGATCCGCTGCCAGAGCGTCGGTGTGCGGCTCCCGCGGGTCATCCAAAGAGTGGATGGCTTGCGGATCAGCAAGCGCGGCGACGCGCCGGCTTCATGGAGCAGCGCGGCCGCTTCGAGGGAGGACTGGCCGGAGCCGAGGACGGCGACCTCGAGACCCTGGAAAGCAGCGAAGCTGTCGACCCTGGCGGTGTGCGTGGCAAGGGCGCCGGGCAGCGCTCGCAAGGCGTGCGGCATCTTTGCGAAGTTCGCCAGCCCCGTGGCGACGATGACATCCGATGCCTCGACCGCGTCACCATTGCTGAGCGTCAGGAGGTAACCCTGTCCCCGCCGGGAGACATTCGCGACATCGACGGGCTCGATCCAATCGACATGCCGCTCCTGAAACCAAAGGCCGTATTCGGCGAAATTCGCGATGGAGCAGGGCTCGAACGTCTCCAGGCCACGCGGCTCGTTGTAATCGGCGAAGGTCGAGCCCGGTTGCGGCGACGAGATGTTCGTCCCGAAGCAATAGGATTTAAGGTAGCGCCGGGATCCGGCGCGGGCGATCTGGCTCCAGAAGGCCATGGGTTGGCCGAAGATCCGGTGCGGGACATTGCGGGCCGCGAGATGGCTCGCAAGCGAGAGCCCGTAAGGTCCGCCGCCGATGATCGCCACGAGTTGCTTGCCCATCGTCACAGCCCGCGCGCGACCAGGGGAGAAGACGGAAGCATGGTCCGCACGAACCGCGGCGCCGCCCGAAATCCGAGATAGAGCTCGGACAGAATATGGACGATCCCCGGCATGGGGTCGCTGGGATCGGAGGCGAAATGGACCATATGCGCGCGGTTCTGCCGAGCCCAGCTGCGCCAATGCGCGAGATCCCCGAGGCGCGCCCGCATGCAGAGCGTTTGCGCCAGAAGGATCGCATGAAGGGTGAAGTTGTCGCAGAAGACGACCTTCTCGGCCGGGTTCTCATCTTGCGCCTCGGCCGCGAGGCTTCGAAGGGCTTCGGCTTCGCCGAGCGCGTCCAGATAGGCCAGCAGCGGCAGAGGTAGCCCGCGGCGCAGATCGAGGCCGATCTGGTTGAACAGGCGCGGATTGAAATCGATGATCGCCCAGGCGCCGTCGTGCAGGATGAACTCGACCTCGAACAGTCCGAAATAGTCGAGCTCGCGGCACAGGCGATGGACAGCCTGCGACAATGCGGGGTCGGCCGGGCGCGACTCGTAGCACACGCCGACCCCCACCGGCCGTGACCGCTGGAGGATCTTGGTCGAGCGCCGGGTCACGAACACATCCGCGCTGCGCCCGATGAAGCCGGAGATGGAAACCACGCCTTCGCGCCCGATCTCGACGAATTTCTGGATCACCGGCCGCACCGAGCCGGGCTCGCGCGGCGTTTCGTCGAAGCGGTACCGCTCGCGGGCGAGGAAGCGTGGATATTCCGCGAGGAGCTCTTCCGCCGAATGCACGACGACACCCTTGTCGTTGCGCAGGCGGTGGACATGGGTCCGCGGCTTGATCAGGACCGGATAGGGAAGGTGCGGCGCCCATTCGGCCAGCTCATCCAGGTTCTGCGGGTCCCAGCTCGGCAGGACAGCAACGCCGGCGCTCGTTGCGGCCTGTTCGAGCAGCGCCTTGTCGAGGATGCGCCTGATCGTCTCGATCGGCGGCTGGTACAGCCGGAAATAGCGCGCGAGGAGCGGCGCGTTTGAACTGTAAAGCCAGACCAGCTCGTCGGAGGTCGGCAGCAGCACCTGACCGGGATCGGACTTGCCGATCGCGAGCAGCCGGTCGAGATAGCGCATGCTGTCGCTTTCGACCGGCGCCGCATAGCGGCGCCCGGCGCAGCGCGACCATCCGGCCGGGCAGAAGTGGTGATCGACGATGACATTGGCGCCGATGCCGTAGCCGGCGAGGTGGCGCACGGCCGCGATCGTTCCTCCCGAGGACGCCGATCCCAACAGGACGGCGGGCCGTTTGAGAATGGGTTCTTGCATGCCAGGCCTCGATCGAGTGCAAGCCCTCCTGGCCGTCGCAAACCGCTTTCGCGAGTGGACAGCTGCCTCTAGAAACGCGGCAACATGCCCTTACGGCACGCCGCTCTCGGAATAATCCTGGTGGGGTCGGGATGTCCGGGAGGTCTTGGCGCAATTGCGCGAGCGTGGACGCAGCACGCGCGGCGTGAAAACACGCAGCGATCCCGGAATGGTATGGAGACGAGAGTGGAGATATTCGAACCGCTCAAACGCGCAACCGGTTGCGTTTTGTGGATCCGTATCGGGGTAGAGACGCAGGCATAACCGAGGGCACCCGCGATCACCGAGGCAATATAAATATCAATATCTCACACAAACCCAGATTCTCGATTTTGACATTACAAATACATCTATCCGCATGAATCGTTAAGTAACATATACATAGATGATCAAATTATCGATATAATTTTCTGAATACTACTTAAATGATCAAAATAGAACCAACTGACGCCAAATAACCTAACCTGATCTGGCGGGCGGTAGCCTTCTTGGCTGCGCGCGATATCGAAATTCGACGTTGCACGGGTTCGTCGTGCTGGCAATCGCAGCGCTCCGGCTTCTACCCGAGGGGCGCCGAACAGCGCCGGCTAGGGGCCCGCATCGTCCATACGTCCTGCCATTTTATTGACGCGAAGCCTTGCGAATCATGGAACCATCGAAAGCGACGGGGCGGCACGAAGCATTCGCGATCGGCAGATAAGATGCGTTATTGCGTCTTATCTGGTCAAGAACTCGTGCAGACGCATAAATGTGTCTTATTGCGAGGTCGAATGACTGTCCCGCCGATACTTTTCCAACGTTCAGTGCGCCGGTCGCGCAATGCAAAGAGTTGCCCCGGCGGCCTCCTTCAAACGGCTCAAGCAGCGCAGCTCGCGAGCGGCTTCCATTGCGCTGGCCTATCCGCGGTCGCGGGGCGTGCCGGGATTGGCAGCGTCGGATCGGTCGCGCTGCTCACGCTTCTCGCAGGCTGTGCCCAGAGCAACGCTCCCGGACAGGTCTTCGACTATGCCCCGGTGACATCGGCGGCCGCTGCGCTTCCATCCGGTAGGACAACGGGCCAGCACGAACAACCGCGAGCCAAGCCTGCAACCGCTGTTCTGGGAACGCTCCAGACAGGCCCCGGTTACACCGTAGAAAGCGACGCCAGAAGCGACGGACGATACAACACCTACGTCTTTGCCACGGAGTTCGGCACCTACCCGGTGACCGGCGACGATCTCGCACGCAATCATCTCCGGGAGCTCGTCGCCCTGGACGCGCTCAAGAAACAGTCTTTGTCAGGGGAATTCGTGCACGCCGCCGGCAAAGCTGTCCTCAGCCCGATCCGAGGTGTCGTCAATACGGTGAGGGACCCGATCGGCGGCGCGCAAGGAACATACAGCAACGTTTCCCGGCGGGTCGGTTCGGTGCGGCGTACCCTGTCCGACGCTGGCGAATTCGTCACCACCTTCGGCAAGCCAGAGAAGCGACGGCCGGAGCGCGAGAACGAGAACTTGTTTGAGAAGTTCGTCGACAGACCGAAAGAGAAGCGACGTCTGGCCGAGGCATTGCGCGTCGATCCCTACACTCATTTCATCCCGCTCTCGCGCGAGCTCAACAAGGTCGCATCCTACTCGGCCGCTGGATCCTTCGGCGTCAACCGTGCACTTGGCTTCGTTCCCGGCGGAGCGGGTACCGTCTTTTCGGGCCTCGGAACGCTCGATTCACTCACCTCGCGAACGCTCGACATGCCGCCGGATGAAACGGCGGCGGTCAACCGCGAGCGCTTGGAAAAGCTGAACATCCCGGAGGACACGATCAAACGATTGCTGCTGAGCGACAAACTCACGCCGACCGAAAAGACACGGACGGTGGGTTTCCTGAGCGGCATGTCGGACGCACCGGGGCTCGAGGCGCTCGCCTCCTTCGTCGCGTCGAGCGAAACAAGAGTGGACGCCTTCACGGCGCTGCAGACGCTCGCCTATCTCTCGGCACGTCCCTTTGGCAACGACGGTATCAGTGGCGTGGAAATCGTCGAACGCATTCCGGTCATTTCGGTCGGCGCGAACAGGAGAGTGGCTCTGTTCACAGCCGACGACCTTGCCTGGACATCGGAAAACGCGGCTCAGCTCTCGCAGCTCGGTACCGCACTGGCGAGCAGCAGCAATTCTCGGATCAGGAAGGAAATCTGGATATCGGCAGACGCATCCGCGATGGCAAGACGCGAACTGCGACGTCAAGGGTGGCTGGTGAAGACGAACGTCTTCAGCCCGCAGGTCAGGCTCGCCGCCGATTAAGAGGCCGCTGCGCATGCGAGCGTAGGAGTCGATGACCGCGCGAACACGACGCTCTTGCAATTCGAGGTGGAACGGACAGGCCTATCGGTCACGCGCGACGCGGAAGCCGTTGGTGTAGAAGCGCACATCGGGCTCGTATTTGAAGCGCGCGGCCGAGCGCAGATAGCGCGGATCGTTGTTGAACGAGCCGCCACGCAGCACGCGCTCGCGGCAATTCGCGACCGTATAGGCGCTGCCATCGCGCGGCGCGCCGCGATAATTCTCGCTCCAGCAATCGGCGACCCATTCGGCGGCGTTGCCGGCCATGTCGTAGAGGCCGAACGCGTTGGGAGGGAACTGGCCGGCCGGAGTGGCGCTGCCGCGCTTCTGGTCGTTGCAGCCGAGGCAGTTCGCCCGCTCCTTCACCAGCGTCTGGCCCCAAGGGTAGGTCGTCGTCGCGCCGGCGCGCGCCGCATATTCCCACTCGCTTTCGGTCGGCAGGCGATAGGGCTTGCCGGTCCGGGCCGAGAGCCAGGTGAGATAGGCATTGGCATCGTTCCAGTGGATGTCGGTGACCGGCCGCTTGCCGCGGCCGAGCCCGCGATCATCCGGCCGGTAATTGCAGCCGCCCTGGTCGACGCAGAGATCCCACTCCTCGAAGGTCACCTCGCGGGCTCCGAGATAGAAGCCGCGGACGGTCACCGGATGCACCGGCTTCTCGAATTCGTAGAGATCATTCGAGCCCATCTGGAAGCTGCCGGCTGGGATCGCGACCAGCTCCGGGCAGCCTGTGCAGTCGCGCTGCGGCGCGCCTGCTGGCTGGGGCGATGCCGGCGGGGTGGCGATTGCAACGGCTGTGGCAGCAGGTGCAACCGGGCCGGCGCGATATTCCTGCTCGCGGGCCCGGGCCAGCGAAGCGAAGCGCCCGTTCGGAAAGGCATCGAGATAGGCGCGGTACTCCGCCGCGTTCCGGCTGTTGCGGATCGATTCCCAGAAGGCGAGATCATAGGCCGCATCCTGGGTTACGCCCGGCGTCTGCGGCGGCGGGATGACGGCGCGGCTGCCGAGCGCCACCGCGACCGGCTGAAAGACCGGCGTGACGACGAGCCCCTTCGGCGGTTCCGCCGAGAGCCAGACCTGCTGGCTGCGCCGGGTTTCGCGCGAAACCGTGTCCCGCACCTGCTTCAGGGCCTGCGCCATTTCCAGCCCCGGCGTCCGGATCGCCTTGAGCCAGGCCGCGACGGCGCGGTCGGGACCGCCCGGCAATGCCTTGCCCGGTGCCGTCGGGAACAGCACCGCGATGCCATCCATCGGTTCGAGCGGCAGGAGCCCCTTGGCCTTGCCTTGCCAGGGATTGTCGCGGCCGGCATCGAGGAAGATCAGGGCGCTCGCCGGCCGGGCGACGATCAGCGGATCGACGATCTCGTCGAGATCGACCGCGCCCTCAGCGCCGTTCTGCACCGACAGCAAGAAATTGCGGTTCCGCTCCTGAATGGCATGGCCGCTATAGAACACCACGGCCTGCGCACCGCGCCTGAGCTTGCTCGCAAAGCCGGCGATCGCCTGCCGCAGCGCATTGCGATCGACATTCTCGACCGAGACGACATCGAAGCCGCCGGCGCTCAACACCTGCGCGACGGCGCGACCCCGCTGGGCGGCGCCCGCCATCGGCGCCTCCGGATAGGCTTCGTTGGCGATGACGAGTGCGACACGCGCGACCTCGCTCGGCTGCTGGGCAAGCCCGGAAGCGGCCAGCATCGGCAGCAGCACGACGGCGATCAGGACGCGTAACCAGGCCATCTTCAGACGAAAGCCCCTCAGCTAGCGGACATTGATCGTGATCTTCGGCGACATCACGGGCGGATCATGCGGCGTATGGGTGTAGTCGCCGAGCAGCAATTGCAGCGTGTGCCGGCCCTTGGGCAGGGTCACCACCACCTCGGTCTGGCCGTTGCCCAGATGAATATGGTTGTAGTCGGATGGGATCGGCTGTTCCGGCGGTCCGGGCTCGGTGTCGATCAGCAGGTGGTGATGGCCGGTCCGCGCGTGGTTGACGCCGGCCGGCGCGACGCCCATGCCGCGCAGGCCGATCCGCACGGTGAAGCGCTCGGGCACGCTCAGGCCATCGACGGGATAGTGGAAATAGACCTGCGCGCCCGGCGGCGCGGGTTGGCGCGCGGGCGTCTGCGCGACGGCTTCCGCGGGAAGGCCCTGCCACGCTGCCAGCGCGAAAAGGCCGGCGGCTGCGATGCGGGCTCGCGACATCACCGGCGCCTCCTCGCGTTCGGCCCGCCCGGCGCCACGATCACCGTGATGCGCTCCGAGATCACCGGCGGATCATGTGGCAGATGGTTCTCGTCGGCGAGCAGGAGCTGCAACGTGTGCCGCCCGTTCGGTAGGGTCAGCTTGTACTCGGTCTGGCCGCCGCCGAGATGGATATGGTTGAGATCGGCCGGGATCGGCGCATCGAAGGAAGGCGGCCCGGCATCGACCAGCAGATGGTGATGGCCGGTATTCGGCTTGGCGACGCCAGCCGGCGCCACACCCATATTGCGCAGGCCGAAGCGGATGGTCGATGTCGGGTAGATCCGGTCGCCATCCCGCGGATAAACGAAATAGACAGCCGCATCGTTGGGCGATGGCGTGCGGGCAGCGCCAGCGCCATGGGCATGCGGCGCCGGCTGCGCAGCAACAACGGGTTGCCCATCGGCGACGACGCGGATCCGGATGCGCGCCGACATCACGGGAGGATCGTGCGGCACATGCTCGTGATCGCCCATCAGCAATTGCAGCGTGTGTTCGCCGGGCGGCAGCGAGAGCTCGGCCTCGGTCTGCCCGCGCCCGAAATGCAGATGGTTGAAATCGCTGGGGATCTCGCGGTCGAGCGCCGGCAATTCGGTATCGACGAGGAGATGGTGGTGGCCGCCATTTGGGCTGGCGGTCCCGGCCGGCGTCACCGTGATGCCTTCCGCCCCAAAGCGGATCCTGGCGTGGCTCGGGATCGTCGCGCCGTCCTGCAGGTCGATGAAGAAGACACGCGCGCCGGGCGCGGCAGCCGAGCGCGGCTTCTCGGGCGCCGCCGCCGGAACCTCGACCGTGATGCGCTCGGACATGACGGGCGGATCATGCGGCACGTGGTTGTGATCGGCGAAGAGCAATTGCAGCGTGTGCTTGCCCGGCGTCAGCGCGATCTCGGCCTCGGTCTGGCCGCCGCCGAAATGGATATGGTTGAAGTCGCTGGGGATCGGCTGGTCGAGCGGCGGCAATTCGGTGTCGATCAGCAGGTGGTGATGCCCGCCATTGCGCGCCGCCTGCCCCGCCGGGACGACCTCCATGCCGGTGATCGCGAACCGCACCGTGAGCTTGGCGGGAACCTGCGCCTTGTCGGCGAGACCGATGAAGGAAAGACGCGCGGTGGCAGGGGCCGGGCTGCGCTGCCGGGCGCGCTCCTGCGCCGATGCTCCGGCCAGCGGCATCGCCACGGCCAGACCCAACAGCAGAAGCGCCGGCGCAAGGCGGAGCATCAGCGTCTTCCTTCCGCGAGGAGAGGGACGGAAGGCTAGCAGCGGAGCCTGGAGCCTTCAAGCAAAACACCGTCCCCTCGTATCGATGACTATGCTTTGTTATGGAGAAGGCCGGGATCATGCATTAGCATGACGTAGAGGTTGCCGGCAGCCTCTAGGGAAGACCCATGATTCTCGTCGCCAGACTCTGCGGCCTGATCCTCCTGCTGCTGTCCGGCCTCGCCATGGCCGAGACGCCGCCCGAGCGCCGCGTGGCGCTCGTCATCGGCAATTCCGCCTATCGCAACGCACCCGTGCTGCCGAACACCATGAACGACGCGCGCGACATGGCGGTCGCCCTGCGCAAGGTCGGCTTCGAGGTGGTCGACGGCATCGATCTCGACAAGCGCGGCATGGACGCGGCCCTGACGCGCTTCGCCCGGCTGGCTCAGGATGCCGATGCCGCGATGTTCTATTTCGCCGGCCACGGCTTCCAGTTCAACGGCGAGAACTATCTCGTTCCGGTCGAGGCGAAGATCGAGGACGAGGTCGGCGTCCAGTACGAGACGACGCGGCTCAACGACGTCGTCACCGCCCTGAACTATGCCAAGGGCGTCAAGATCATGGTGCTCGACGCCTGCCGCAACAACCCCTTCGTCGGCTTGCTCGCCAAGCGGCAGGCGACGCGCGGCTTCTCTGTCGGCTCCGGCCTCGCCCCGGTCCAGCGCGCGCAAGGCATGGTCATCGCCTATGCCACGCAGGCGAACGACGTCGCCGCCGACGGCGCCGGCCGCAACAGCCCCTTCACCGCCGCCCTGGTGCGCGAGATCGACCAGCCTGGCCTCGAGGTCGCGGCGCTGTTCCGCCGCGTGCAGAAGAGCGTCTACGATACGACGGCCGGTCGCCAGACGCCGGAACTCTCGCTCTCCCTGCTGGGCGACTTCTACCTCAATCGCGAGGAAACGGATGCCGATGTCTGGCGCCGCATCCGCGCCAGCGACGATCCCACCGCACTGCAGGCCTTCATCCAGCGTTATCCGCAGAGCTTCTTTGTCATCGATGCGCGCACGCGGCTCGACCTGCTCGAGCGCCGCTCCACGACCTCGAGCGAGCGCGACCAGCTCGTACGCGAATTCGCCGAGCGCGAACGCGCCTTGCTCGAGCGTCTGGAAAAGGCGGAACAGGGCCGGCGGCAGGCTGCCGACGATCTCGCCCGCAAGGATAGCGGCGACGCGGTCGGCGTTCCCGCGCCCTCGCCGGCTCCGGGTTCCGCGCCTGTCGCGATTGCCCCTGCCCCGCCCCCGCCGCGCGCCCAGGACAAAGCGGAACGCGCGCGCCTCGCCGACGAGCTCGCCCGCCGGGAAGCCGAGCTCGCGGCGATCGAGACGGAAAAGCAGCGCCTTGCCGAAGAGCGTCGGGCCGTCGAGCAAGCCATGGCGGCCAGGCTCGGCACGCCCGGGGCGCTGCCGCAGAACCGCTCGACGCAACCCGTCGCCATGCCGGGCGTGCCCGCGCGCCCGGCGGAAGCCCCGCCGAGAGGGCGAGCCTCCGGCGAGTGCGCCGAACTCCTGATGCGTGCTCAGCTCGGCGATCTCACGCCCGCGGCACGCGAACAATTGCGGCAATGCCGCTGATGCGGGGTGGTCGCGGCGAAACGCCCGGCCGAAGCTGGAAAGGTGAGGCATGACAGGCCTGGTCCGCTTCAAGATCGCCATGATCGGCTTGGCTCTGCTGGCAGGCGCGACCGCGGCCATCGCCCAGACCCCGCCACCCCCGACGCCCGTTCCTTTTGCCGATGCGCTCCGCAAGGCAGCCGATGACCTCTTCGGCAAGGCGACCGTCTCCGGAGACAAGGTCAACCTCGTCATCGACCCGCTGATCGACGCGGCCTCCGGCGCGCAATCAGCCGCGACGCGCTCGATGCAGGCGACCCTGATGGAGATGGTCAAGGCGAACTATCCGCGCTTCACCGTCCTGCCCTTCGACAGCGAGGCCCTGGCGAGCAAGCCGGTTGTGCTGGTCGGCACCTTCACCGCCGTCAACAACCAGGGCGTGGCGGACGGACCGCGCGACGCCTACCGGATCTGCCTGACGCTGGCCGATCTCAAATCCAACAGCATCGTCTCCAAGGGCGTCTCGCGTGCCCGCCCGGAAGGCGTCGACACGACGCCGACGCTTTATTTTCAGGACTCGCCGCTCTGGGCGAAGGATCAAGCGACGGATTCCTATATCAAGGTCTGCCAAGGCACGAAGCTGGGGGATCCGATCGATCCCGCTTATGTCGAGAAGCTCACCGCCAATGCGCTGATCAATGACGGCATCCTCGCCTATGAGACCCAGCATTTCCGCGAGGCACTGGCCTTCTACAGGGCGGCGCGCAAGCTGCCGGGCGGTGAGCAGCACCGCGTCAGGATCGGCACCTATCTCGCCGCCAGCAAGCTCGCCCGGCGCGAGGACATGGTCGATGCCTTCGGCGACCTGATCGATTACGGCCTCGCCACCGATCGGCTGATGGTGAAGCTGCTGTTCAAGCCCGGCACGACGCAATTCGTCGATGACCGCCAGATCACCGATCCCTATCCGATGTGGCTGAGCCAGATCGCGACGCGCTCCCGCCAGAAGGGCGCCTGCCTGGAGATCGTCGGCCATACCTCGCATACCGGCCTGCCCCAGGTGAACGAGCGGCTTTCGACCCTGCGGGCGCAATTCGTCATGGACCTGCTGCTGACCGGCGCGCCCGACAATCGCGGCCGCATGATCGCGACCGGCCGCGGCTACAAGGAGAATCTCGTCGGAACCGGCAAGGACGATGCCAGCGACGCGCTCGACCGCCGGGTCGAGTTCAAAGTGATCGGCTGCTGAGAATTCCGTCGAGACCTCACGCCCGATCGCATCGGGAATGCGCCAGACGACGCGCAGACCGATCAACGCGCCTTTTTTCGCCCGCAGTGCGCAGACACTCCAACCGAGCACGCCATGACCAGTGACAGGCGGCGTATGACCGGTATCTCGCCCTGCCCTCCGCGGCTCTCCGCCGGGACGGCCCGGGCGAGCACCCCGGGCTGATTCCTGCCCCGAATCTGCTATCGCTTGCAGCGGCGAGCGCCGCAGCAGTCGCGCCCGCCTTGATACCCATGGGTGAGATGCGATGAGATTGCTGGCGCTCCTGACATTCTGGACCACGGCCATGGGAGCGATGCTGCCGGCCGCTGCCACACCGCGCGAGCAGGTTGAAACCACGATCACCCTGGCAGCTGCACAGGTGGCGGAGCACTATGTCGACGTGGTCGAACCCCGCAGTCTGTTCATGCATGGGCTGCGCGGGCTCGGAAACATGGCGGGGGAGCTCGCCTCTTCCCGAAGGCGCTCGCTCGACGCAGCCATGCAGGCCGAGGCGACCGCCATTGGCTTCAAGCCGCAAGCGGATCTCTTGATCGCCGAAATCATGCGGTTTCGCGCCGGCCGCGAGCGCGACGCAGCGCTCGCGGCCGCCCTGCGGGGCATGATGGCGGGTCTCGATCCGCACAGCCGGCTCGTGCTGCCGGCCGAGATGCAGCCGCCGCCGGCCTCGGTCGGTCTGGAGCTGACTGTGAAAGGCGGAGCGCTCACGGTGGTCCGCCCATTGCCCGGTGGCCCCGGCGAGCGCGCGGGACTTCAGGCCGGCGATGTGCTGGTCGGCATCGACGGCCGCCCGACGACGGGACTGCCCCTGCCGGAGGCGGTGGCGCTGCTGCGTGGAGCGCTCGGCACCAGCCCCGTGCTCAAGGTCGAACGGCCCGGCGCACCCGCGCCGCTCACGCTCCGCCCGGTGCGCGGGCCGGTGCAGGCCCCGCCTTCGTTGCGCTGGACTCTCGAGGGCCGTGTCGCGGTAATCAAGATCAGTGCCTTTGACGGCAATACGCGAACAAACCTGCAATCCGCGCTCGACGCGGCGGCTTCACGCGCCGGGGGCCCACTCGAAGGGCTGGTGCTCGACATGCGCGGCAATGCCGGCGGCCTGCTCGACGCAGCAGAGCAGCTCGGCGGCATGATGCTGCCGGCTGGAACCGAGATCGCGAATCTGCGCGGCCGCACCCCGGCCAATGCGCGCAGGCTCGTCTCCCGGCAAGGCGACGTCGTCTCCGGGCTGCCTATCGTGGTGATCGTCGACAGTCGGACCGGCGCAGGCGCCGAGATCGTCGCGGGCGCGCTCCAGGACCATGGCCGCGCGCTCGTGGTCGGGCAGAAGACCGCCGGAGCGGGCACGATCCAGACCGTACTGCCGCTGCCGGAGGGGCAAGGCGCCCTCATCGTCACGACGGCGCGCGTCTATCGCGCGACCGGCGCCGCGCTGGACGGTGCGGGCGTCGCTCCCGATCTCGTGCTCGACGAGGAGAGCGGATTGCTCACGCCGCGCTCCGGCAGCGGGTCGAAACTCGATGCCCAAACCGAGAGCGAGGTGGCCGGCGCGGTTTCGGCGGCGCCATCGGGCACGGATACGGCGCTGCTCGCAGCGATCAAGCTGGTTGGAAGCGTCGGCAAGCCCGCGACCTCCAAGGCCGCGGCGCCATAGGATGCGCGCCGGCGGCTCCGGTCGCGGTCATCGCCGGGCCGATTTCGGCTGCACCAGCTCGTAGCTTTCGCCGGAGCGCGCGACGATCCCCGCGGCGGCGAGCGCCTTCAGCGCCTCAGGCGCCCCGCCCCGGGGACGGGTCTCCTGAAGCTGCGACAGGATCTTCACCGCCCGCTCGCGCACGCCACGCGGCAGCGTCCCGTTGCGGACGATCTCGCTAAGGGAGGTCGCCGCTGCCGGCACGCCATGGCGTCCGAGCTCCGCAAGGTTGAAGAGGGCGCGCGCATAGTCGCGATCCTCCTCCTTCTCGGTGTTGAGCAGCACCGTGACGAGCCCGAGCCGGGAGCCGAGATCCCCCTTCGCGATCGCCCGCTCGTACCAGAGCTCCGCCTGCTCGGGTGACGGCGAGACGCCGAACCCGCGCTGATAGGCGACGGCCAGATTGTGCATGGCAGGGACATGCCCGCGCTCGGCAGCAGCCTTGAAATTCTCGAAAGCCAGCTCGAAATTCCGGGTGACGCCGAGACCGTGGCGGTAAGCGACGCCGAGATTGTTCATGGCGCCCGGCTCGCCGCGCTCGGCGCCGGCCTGGTAGTTGCGGAAAGCCTCCCGCGGCGAAGCATCCGGCAGCATCCGGTCGGCATGGAGATCGCCGAGATGGCGATAGGCTTCGACCTCGCCGGCTGCGATCGCCATGTCGAAGTACCTGGCCGCCTTCGGGCCGTCGGGCCGTCCGCCGAAGCGGCCTTCACGATAGCCGAGGCCGAGCAGAAGCGCGGCCATGCCCCGCTGCGGTCCGTCGAGTCGCTGGACCAGCGCCTGTTCGGTCGCCGTCTGCATGTCGACGCCCTCGCGTTCGCGCCAGACCATGCGCAGCGCCTCGGCCGCGACCGTATTGCCCTGGCGGTTGGCCGCTTGCACCAGCAGCAACAGCGCCCGGTCCCGATCGGGCTGGGGCGCGCCGATCTTGCCGTCGGTGATGATCGCCAGAAGGGTGCCCGCCGCCCAGCCATTGCCCTCAGCCAAGGCGCGCTCCAGCCAGCCGAATGCGCCGTCCGTATCGCGAGTCTGCCCGTGCTCGCCGAAATAGAGGTTGCGGGCATGCAAGGTCATCGCCTCGCTGCCTCCTGCTTCGGCGCCGCGCCGCGCCCAACGCCCGGCTTCCGCCTGATCCTCCGGGTTGGTGCTACGCTCCCCATAGAGGACCGCCAGATTGTAGTAGGCCGGCTGATCGCCCGCGCTCGCGGCCCTCTGCCAGAGCTCCTGGGCCTGCGCGGGATCCCTCGGCACGCCGCGGCCCAGCCTGTAGAGGCTCGCGAGCTCCGAAAGCGCCGCCACGCTGCCGAGATCGGCAGCCTGCTTGTAGAGCTCGGCGGCCTTGGCCGGATCGGCGGGGCGGCCCACGCCCTTCTCGGTCATCTGGGCGAGCCGGAAGGTATAGGACGCGTCGCGGGTCCGCCCGACCACTTTTTCGAGGGCGGCCGCGCCCAGCGTCGGGTCGGGCGTGCTCGTCAGCATGCCGTTGTTGACGAGCACCGCCAGCGAGGCCTGAGCCCGGCCGTCCCCCAGCTCCGCCGCGCGCATGTAGTAAGCGATCGCCCGGTCCATGTTGCGGCGCACGCCAAGGCCCTGCTCATACATCACGGCGAGGTAGCGCGTGCTGACGGCATCGTTCAGCGCAGCCCCGCGTCGGTATTGCGCCACGGCCTCGGCGAGATTCTGATCGGTGCCGAGCCCGGCTTCGAAGGCATGGCCGAGATCGGCGAAGGCCTCGGCCGTTCCCGCCGCCACAGCCTTGCGGAACCAGGACACGGCTTCGGCCGGGTCGGGAGCGACGCCCTGCCCTTGCTGGTATTGCCGGCCGAGCATGAGCATCGCCAGGCCATCGCCGCGCTCCGCCGCCTGCTTCGTCAGCGCATGCGCCCGCACCGGATCGGCCAGCCGACCGCGCCCAAGGCCGAACAGCTTGGCCTGTTCGAGCAGCGCCTCGGCGGAGCCGCGCATGGCGGCGCGCTCCAGCCAGAAATCGGCCTCGCGATAGTCCGTCTCAGCCCGGTCGGGTGTCGCGTAGAGACGGCCGAGTTCCACCATGGAGGCAAGGTTCTCGGCTGCGGCGTTCTCGCGCAAAGCCGCGATCGTGGCGTCCCTGTCCAAGGCCCGGTCGAAGCGAAAGCGCAGGTTCAGGCTGAGATAACGGGCTGTCGCATCGCGGTGTCCCGCCTGCATGGCGCGGCGATAGAGCGCTATCGTCTCCTCCGTCGGCTTGCGGCCTTCCGGCAGGCGCTTCGCATCCTGCTCCGCCAGCAGGAACATGCCTTCGGCGCTGCCGGCCTGCGCCGCCTTCCCGTACCACTCCCGGGCGCGGCCGCCCGGCATCAATGCGTTCTGATCGCGCGAAGCCTCGAAGGCGCCAAGCGCCAGCATCGCGGCGATGTCCTTGCCCTCGGCCGCGCTGCGAAGGAGTGCCGCGCCGCGCTCGACATCCATGGCCACGCCCTGACCGCGCAGATAGGCCAGGCCGAGTTCGCGCGCGGCCGAGGCGTCGCCCTTCAGCGCCTTTCCGTAGAGGTCGAAGAGCTGTGGCGCCGCCGGCGCGGCATTGATGACGAGCGGCCCGGTGAGCGCGTCCTCACTCCACGGAACCTGCCGCTCGCCGGTGGCGCGCGAAACGCGCTCGCGCACCTTGCGCATGATCACGCCGATATCCTGGCCCGGAATCAGCAGTTCATCGATGAAGGCGAAGGTGAAGGGGCTGAGCCCGCGCCCGCCGCCCCTGTCGAAAGCCTCGCCTCCGGGAGCCGAAGCATAGGCGAAGAAGGTCCCGGTCGCACGCGGCGGCGGCGCGAGCCCGGCCTCGCCGGCAGCGTCCTTCAACTCCGTTTCGGTGCGGCAGGCATCAAGGACGAAGATCGTCGAGCCTGCCTTCAGCCGCTGGAAGCGGGTGCTCAGCTCGGCCAGATCGAGCGTCTTCTGCCGGTGCGTCTGCGGATCCCGCTCGCCCAGCGCGAGAAGGGAAACGCCGCCGACCCTCCGGCCATGGCCGGAGAAGAAGAACAGCAGCGACTGGATCGGCGTTGCGGAATCGAGCCCGTCGATGGCGGCATCCACCGCCGCTGCGCGCGGATTGATAAGCGTGCGGACGTCGTAGCCGAGCCGTTCGAGCGTTTCGGCCGTAGCGCGCGCATCCCGTTCCGGATTGGTGAGGTTACCCTGCCCGCCATAATCCGACACGCCGATCACGAGCGCGATCCGGCGGCCCTCGGGCGCCTGCGCGAAAAGCGGCCCGGCCAGGACGGCGAGCAGGAACGCGGCCAGAAGGGCACGCATCCCCACAACCCGCCAACTCGAACCGACGACACGATGACGGCGAGCCTCGACCGTGGGTATGCGCAAGTCCCTCATCTCAGCCAACCGAGCATGGTCCTGGGCGTGATGTTGGAATTTGCATTCGTCGCATCGGATCGCCGCTCTTCCATCCCCCGCCTCAGGCAATCACACCATAAGCAGGCTTCCTGTCCAGACGGTCGCCGTCCCCGGCTACAGAACAATGACAGTGGCTCTCCGGCAATAAGTCGGCGAGCGCAATATCGACGTTCAACCGAAGGCGAACTGAGAGCCGCGCAGGCTTCTGGTCAGCGGATTTCGTCGCAGGATCCATCCCAATGGCTTCCCGATCTGCCAATAGACAGTCCATTACGGCTCCTTCTTGAACAGGTCCTGGAAGATCAGCGGCCCCCAAACGCGGCCGCGTGCGTGCACCAGCGCGCCGCCCTCGTCGAGCTTTCCCAACTTGACGGGTGCGAAGCCGAGTTGTTTGGCCAGGGCCTCCACGCGAGCGGTCGCGTCCTCGTCCTCACCAGACAGAAAGACGACGCGGTGGCCGCCCGCGACGACCGGATCGGTCGCCAGGGTGGCGGCACCCAGGTGATTGAACCCCTTGACGAGTTGGGCGCCGGTGAACGCCTTCGCGACAAAGGCGGAGG
Organism: Allobosea sp. UNC402CLCol; assembly: GCF_000745475.1. Taxonomy (GTDB): domain Bacteria; phylum Pseudomonadota; class Alphaproteobacteria; order Rhizobiales; family Beijerinckiaceae; genus Allobosea; species Allobosea spartocytisi. Next base: position 642,603 of record NZ_JQJJ01000010.1, on the reverse strand, counting down.
ACGGCAGACCACCCAGCTCTTCAGGGACCGGAAACGCGTTCGTCGCGTCGATGATCGTCTTGCCTTCCCAGCTCGGCAGGACCTTCGCAACCTCGCGATGCTCCCCGAACGGGACCGCCAAGAGGATCGTGTCGGCCTCGAGTGCCTCCCGCAGCGACTTGGCAACGACCGTGGGACCGATCGCCCGAGCCTGCGGCTCCAACGCCTCGGGCGGCCGGCGGCTCGCGACGGTCACATCGATGTTTTTACGGGCGAAGGCGTGGGCGAGGGCCTGGCCTATCCTGCCGAATCCTACAATCGCATAGCTCATCATACGTCTCCGATCCTTGTTGGTATTGTTTCCCCGGCCTTCAACGGCGCTGGGTCTTCGTTCCGCAGTGTGGCGACCCGCGCGTAGGCGTCCGGCTGTGAACGACTTCCGCGCGGCCGGGCCGGCCGTCAGCACGGAAGTCGTTCCACCAGGGACGCGCTGGTTGCCGCCGCTCGGCCGCTTCCCGCGATCCGGCGCGAATTCAGATGGCCGAGAAGCCGCCGTCGACGGACAACTCCAGCCCATTCACGAAGCTCGAATCGTCTGACGCCAGAAACAGCGCGACCGCCGCGATTTCCTCGGGACGACCCATCGTTCCCCGCGGGATCAGGGACTCGAACATCTGCTTCGCCTCCTCGGTGAGGACCTGGCTCTGCATCGGTGTGGCGATCGGCCCGGGGTGCAGCACGTTCACCCGGATATTCCTGCCCTTCAGCTCGTTGAGCCACCCGCGTGCGAACGCGTGCAATGTCGCCTTGCTCGCGGCGTAGACGCTGTAGCCGGGGAAGCCTTTCAACGAAGCAACCGACCCGGTCATGAAGATCGATCCGCCATCATTGAACAGCGGCAACGCCTTTTGCACCGTGAACAGCGTGCCGCGCGCATTCAGGCCGAAGGTCGCGTCGAAATGCTGCTCGGTAATCTCGCCCAGCGGGACGGCTTCGCCCGTGCCGGCGCTCGCATACAGGACGTCGATCCTGCCCTTTTCCCGCTTGACCGTATCGAACAGGCGGTCGAGGTCGTCGAGATTGGCCGCGTCGCCGCGCACGCCGGTCACATTCCGGCCGATCAGCCCGACGGCCTCATCGAGCGCCTCCTGCCTCCGGCCGGTGATGAAGACATAGGCGCCTTCTTCGACGAACCGCTTGGCGCTCGCCAGCGCCATGCCGCTCGATCCACCCGTGATGACTGCAACCTTACCCTCAAGCTTTCCCATGACTTTTCCTTCAGGCTCCATCTTTGACTGATCGGGGAAGTTCCCCGAGAGCCTCGAGATGGGTCTGCCGGGGTCGGGCGTTGAGTGCGGAAGCGCGCAGATCGGTGGTGCGAAATTCATCCAGACGGGCAACTGACGCCAGCCGCGACGATCGGTGCCCGCCGTTCGGAATTGGCACGCGCCTGTCGGCATGGGCTATGATGTCCGCCCCGACCACCAACAATCGAGATGCGGGTCGATATGTTGAATCCGAGCTTTGGAAGGGGCGCCGCGCGGTGCCGGATTGCACCATGATCGACTGGGATGACGTTCGCTACTTTCTTGCCGCCGCCCGCGGAGGCTCGGTGCGGGCTGCCGCCAAGCATCTCCGGGTGAATCACTCGACCGTGCTGCGACGCATCGCTCAGCTCGAGGAACGCCTCGGGGCGCAGATGTTCGAAAAGCTGCCTTCGGGCTACCGCCTGACGGCGGCGGGCGAGGAGGTCCTCGAGCTCGCGGAACAGATGGAAGCGTCGTCGCACCAGTTGGAGACGCGCGTCTTCGGTCGCGACCAGAGCGCGCGCGGGCTGTTGCGGGTGACGCTTCCGCCGTTCCTCGCCACACATCTGCTCATGCCGGATCTCGCCGACTTCGCGCATCTCCATCCGGACATCGAGATGGAAATCTCGTCGACCGGCGAGGTGGCGAATCTGACCAACCGAGAGGCCGACGTCGCGATCCGCATCGTCACCGACCGCAAGACCCTGCCGCTCAATCTGCACGGCCTGATGGGACCGGAACTGTTCAGCGGCGTCTACATCTCTCGTGAACGGCTGGCCGCGCGGCGTGCGGGCGCGCCTGATCCCATCCGGTGGATCGTCATAGACAATCAGGGTCTCCCGGCCTGGGCCCGCGCGGGAGAGGTTCACGCCACGGAAGTTCCGTTCAGGACCCCGGACGCCGAGACGCAGATCGCCGCCGTGCAGAAAGGGATCGGGATGACGAAGCTGCCGTGCTTCGTCGGAGATGCCGACCCTCTCTTGGTGAGAGTGCCGGGCACCGACCTGCCCATGCATGGGACGCTTTGGCTTCTCACGCAGGGGGAGACACGCAAGACGAAGCGTGTGCGGCTCTTCACCGAATTCGTATCCCGCAGGCTCGCCGCCTACGCTCCGCTTCTCGCGGGACTGTCCGTAGCGGACGACTGACGCCCGGCAGATCGCCGGCGAAGCTTACAGTCGACAGCGATCTCTAAGCGGACATCCTCAGCGCGCGACTTGGGTCGGCACCGGAAATCAGACCTCTCATTGGGAGCGTCAGCTTTCAGGCAAGCTCCCAATGCCCGCGTCTCTGACGGGCGAGAGGATCAAGCTCCGGTTGGCCGATGCCGGGCTCCTGGTCAGGCGCGGCCGCGCGAGCCTTCCCTCCGGCTGCCGGCGAATGCGGCGATGTCGGGCGCGAGAAGATCGTGCTTTTCCGCCCATGACGCGAACAGGCCGCGCGCCGTATCCGGCTCGATCTCGCCGCGGATCGCCGCCAGGCAGGCCTTCAGCGCGAAGCCGTGGACCGCATCGCGTCGGCTTGCCGGCCAGTCGGCCAGGAACATGTAGGCCTCCATTGCAGAGCCGATCGCCGCCGGATGCCCGAGTCCGGTCAGGATCACGACCGGCCTCTCGAAGTCGTCGGATGTCCTCATGCAGCCCTCCCTTGGTGGGGAGCGAGTGCCAACATTGCCATAGCCATATCCTCCTGGAAGCAACATGGATCCGGTTTGGTTGATCGCCGCGTCCAGCGCGCTCTCGCTGTCGGCGACTGCCATGATTTTGGGACGCGTTCTCTCCGGATCAAGCCCTCCGAAGCGTCGATTTTACTGGAGCCGGAATTCGCCGCTGACCGCGCTGAGGTCGGCAGGGCCGATCAGACATCGTGGCTAGAGCGCACGTCTTGTCTCAGGCCCGTTCAATCGCGCGGGCGGCCGTTCGAAACTCAGACGCCCTCGCTTGTAGCCCGCGACGGGCTCCGCGATCTCGGCCAGAGCCTCGACTGCCGTCGTGGCATCAAGAATGATCAGGTCGGCGGGATTGCCGGGCGCGATGCCATAGTCGCCGAGCCGCAAGAGCCGGGCCGGAAGCGACGTGACGAGATCGAGGCATGTTTGGAAACGGTCCGGCCCGCATTGCGCGACGTTGGCGTAAAGATTGGCCATACGCAGCAGCGAGGCATCGCCAAACGGCGTGAACGGGTTCAGGACGTTGTTCGTCGCGACCGTGCAGACCACGCCCTGTTCGATGAGCAGATGCACCGGCGTTACTCCACGCGGCCGCGCGTGCGTCACCTCTCTGCCGGTGAGATAGAGATCGGTCGCCGGCAGCACGGTGAGGCCGACGCCGGACCGGGCGAGACGAGAGCCGATGGCGGCCAGCGTCGCGGGCTCCACCATTGAAAGCTTGGTGACATGGCCGATCGCGACGCGACCGCCCCAGCCATGCCGCTCTGTCTGGCGGCAGATCTCGTCGAGATGCATCCAGCTCGGGTCGAGGTCGAAATCGAGGTGAAAGTCGAGATCGACGTCGAACTCCCGCGCGAGAGCGAAGAGCCTGGCCATCTGTGCCGTCGGATCGGCATCGGTATAGGGGCAGCCGCCGAGCAGGTCGGCGCCGCCGCGCAGGGCCGCGACGAGCAACGCCTCGGTGCCGGGATCGTTGGTCAACCCTTCCTGCGGAAAGACGCAGATCGAAAGATCCAGCGCCCAGGCATAGTCGACCTTCAAGGCCTTGATCGCCGAAAAGCTGCGCAGACCGACGCGCGGATCGACCTCGACATGGGTACGCATGCGAGTCGTGCCCTTGGCGATCGCCTTTTCGATCACGCGCGCGCCGCGCTCGTAGACGTCGGCCTCGGTGAAGTCGCGCTTCATGGCGGCGACCGCAGCGATCGCCTCGGCAAGGCCGCCGCGACTATGCTCGCAGCGACCAAGCAGGCATGCCTTGTCGAGATGGATATGGCTCTCCACGAAACCCGGCATGACCACGCGGCCACCGACGACGACCTCAGGCGCATCGCACGTGATCCGTGGTGCGATGGCTGCGATCCTGCCGGCTCGCACGCCGATATCCTGCGGCTGGCTCTGGCCGGGGATGACGGCCTGGCGGAAGACGAGGTCGAGAGCGCTGTCGGTCGGCATGAATCTGCTTACGGACTGGTATTCAATGGGCAAAAAACATGCATGCACTTTATATGCCGAACCGCCGGCATCATGGGCGGAGGATGGACGTCCAGAACGGCAGCGCCGAGCGCATCCTGCAGCAGCGCGGCACGTCGCCCGATCCGCTATTCCGCGGCGTCCAGGCGGCGCTTGCGGCCCGGCCCGCCGGCCGGCGCGGGAGTCATGTCGGCATAAGGGGCAAGGATATCCATAATGTCGCGCCCACGCGGCTTCGCCTGCGCCACCAGGGCCCGCTCCGCGACGGAATCGAGATGATGGTGCATCAGGCTCGCAACCTTCTCGCCATCGCCCGCTTCGAGCGCGTCGATCAACAGGCGGTGTTCATTGATCGCGCATTCGGATGAATGCGGCCGACTGAACAGCGACAGGGTCAGGCAGCAACGATAGGCGATCTCGCTGACATAGCGGATCAGGACCGGGCTCTCCGTCATCGTCGCGAGCAGAACGTGGAACTCGGTGGCAAGCCGGATCGAGACCGCATCCGGCCCGCCGCGCGCCGCATCCTCCGCATCGACATGGCCGCGAAGGGTTGCGAGCTGGGCCTTGCTCAGCCGCCCGGCAAGCTGGCGCACCACGAGCCGCTCCAGCTCGATCCTGATGTCAAATGTATCGCGCGCTTCCTGCCAGCTCGGCGTAGCCACCACGGCGATGCGGTTACGACGCAACTCGACCAGGCCTTCGGCCGCGAGCTGCCCGAGCGCATGGCGCGCGATTGTGCGGCTGACGCCAAAACGTTCGCCAAGCGCATCCTCGGGCAGCTTGGCGCCAGGCTCCAGCGCCTGCTCGATAATCGCGCGACGCAACGCACGGCAGATCGTCCCGACCTTGTCTGACGAGCCGTTCTCGCCCCTGTCACGCACCATCGCCGGTCATCCGTTTCGACGGCCCGTCTTAGCGCTTAGCCGGCCCGCTTCGCAATGCATGCGGTGCGGAACTTCGCGCCACCAGGCGCTGGGGCACGGCGTGGGAGCATCTCGACGGCAACCGGCCTACGTTCAGTTGCCCATCGGATACAGAATGGCATTGCAATTGCATGCACTTTCTTATGAGCCAAGCCCATATGAAATTCGCGATCGTCAAGGGCGCGCCGCCCGAACCTGCTTCGCCGACACGCGCGGCGCTGGCGGTCGAGTTGTCGCAGACCTCCGTGACCTTCGGCAGCGGAGCAAGCGCCGTGCCGGCTCTCTCCGAGACGACGATGCGCATTCCCGACGGCGAGTTCGTCGCGCTTGTCGGACCGTCCGGTTGCGGCAAGTCGACGATCCTGCGGCTGGTCAGCGGGCTGGTGCAGCCGAGCACCGGCGCCGTCATCGTCGGCGGGCGCGAGATCGCGGCGAAGGCGCTCAGGATCGGCATGGCCTTCCAGAACCCGACCATGCTGCCCTGGCTGACGATCGAACAGAACGTCATGTTGCCGCTCAAGATCGTCGAGCCTTTTCGCTCGCGTTTCAGGCAGGAAAAACGCGGCGGTTTCCGCGACAAGGTGCATGGGCTGCTCGCCCAGGTCGGGCTCAGTGGATTTGCCGGCAAATATCCCTGGCAGCTCTCCGGCGGAATGCTCCAGCGCGCCAATCTCTGCCGGGCCCTGATCCACGAGCCGCGCATGCTGCTGCTCGACGAGCCCTTCGGCGCGCTCGACCAGTTCACCCGCGAGGAGCTCTGGGCGATCCTGCAGGAGCTCTGGCTGGCGCATCGCCCGACCGTGCTGCTGGTGACGCACGACCTCCGCGAGGCCGGCTTCCTGGCGAGCCGGATCTGTGTGATGAGCGCCCGGCCCGGCCGCATCCTCGACGACAGCCCTGTCGAATTCGCGCGGCCGCGCAGCATCGCCATGACCTTCGAGCCGGATTTCGTGGCGCTGAACCAGCGCCTGCGCGAGCTGATCGTCGATGCCCGCTCGGCCCAGACAGCAGGGAGCGCCTGACATGTCCATCAACCTGAAGCGGAGGTTCTGGGCGGCCGGGCTGATCCTGCTGTTCTTCGTCGGCTGGGAACTGTTCTGCGTCATCTCCGGCATGTCGGACCTGATCCTGCCGCGGCCGAGCCAGGTCCTTGCGACGCTGGTGCAGCGTTTCCCGGTCCTGTGGCCGCATATCCTCCAGACACTCGCGACGACGATGCTCGGCTTCGTCCTCGGCGTGGCGCTCGGCGTCGTGCTCGGCGCGATCATCGGCGTCTCGCGCACGGCCTATGACACCGCTTACCCGCTGCTGATCGGCTTCTCGTCGATCCCGAAGGTCGCGGTGGTGCCGATCTTCGTGCTCTGGTTCGGCTCGGGCACGGTGCCCGCCGTGCTGACCTCGCTCTCGATCTGCTTCTTTCCGATCGTCGTAAACATCGCCACCGGCCTCGCCACCACCGAGCCCGAGATGGAGGACGTGCTGAAGGCGCTCGGCGCCAGCAAGTTCGACATCCTGTGGAATGTCGGTCTGCCGCGCACGATGCCGTTCTTCTTCGCCTCGCTGAAGGTCGCCATCACCTACGCCTTCGTCGGCACGGTGCTGGCGGAGACCGTCGCCTCCAATCGCGGCATCGGCAACGTGATGATGACCGCATCCTCCAATTTCAATGTGCCGCTGGTCTTCGCCGGGCTGTTCATCCTCGCGGGGCTCGGCGTCGCGCTCTACGTCGCCTTCTCGCTGATCGAGATGCGCGTCACCGGCTGGGCCACCCGCAAGAACGATTTCGCCGCCGCCTGACCACTTCACGAGGGGAGAACAATCATGCTGAAGACGTTCGCTGCGACGCTGCTCACCGGCCTCGCCTTCGCCGGCTCCGTGCTGGCGCAGGAGACCACGGTCAAGTTCACGCTCGGCTGGAAAACGCAGGGCTCCGATGCCGCCTTCTTCGTCGCCCGCGACAAGGGCTACTACAAGGCCGAGGGACTGAACGTCGTGATCGACCAGGGCGAGGGCTCGGGCGCGACCGTGACCCGCATCATGGGCGGCGCCTATGATGCCGGATTCGGCGATGTCAACGCCATCATCCAGAACGCCGCCGCCAAGCCGGGGGAGAACCCGGTCATGGTCTACATGATCTGGAACCGCCCGCCCTTCGCCATCTCGAGCAAGAAGGCGACCGGGATCACCAAGCCGGCCGATCTCGAAGGCAAGACGCTCGGCGGGTCGCAGGGTACGCCGACGACGCGTCTGCTCGAGGTCTTTGCGCGCAAGAACAATGTCGACATGGCCAAGGTCAAGCTGTCGAACATGGCGCCGAACCTGCAGGAGCCGCTGCTGATCAAGGGCGACATCGACGGCGCCCTGATCTTCAACATCACGAGCTATTTCAACCTCGTGCTCAATCGCCAGGACCCGGACAAAGACTTCAATTGGCTGATGTTCGGCGACTACGGGCTCGACCTCTACTCGAACGGCCTGATGGTCTCGCAGAAGCTGATCAAGGAGAACCCGAAGGCGGTTGCCGGCCTCGTGCGCGCCACCAACAAGGCGATGATCGAGATCGCCAAGGATCAGGCGCTCGGCATGAAGAGTGTGATGAACTTCGACAACCTCGTCGACGAGAAGGTCGAGAAGCGCCGGTTGCAATACTCGTTCAGCGAGCTGATCGTCTCGCCGGAGATGAAGGAGATCGGCATCGGCGACACCAAGGATGACCGCATGACACGCGCCATCGGCATCATCGTGGAAGGCTACCAGCTCGCGCGCACGCCGAAGCCGGAAGAGATCTTCTCGCGCCAGTTCCTGCCGCCGAAGAGCGAGCGCGAGCTGGTCTACACGGCGAACTGATCCGGCGGAGCAAACGCCATGACCGAAGCGACCTTCGCGACGAGCCTGTTCAACGGAAGCGAGCTCGTCGCGAACGCTTCGCTTCACCATCAGGACGGCGTGATCGACGCCGTCCTGGTCGATCAGCCTGCGATCTCCGGCCCGCGCCGGCTGGTCATCCCGGCGCTCGTCAACGCGCACGACCATGCCCGGCCGAGCATGACGTCCTTCGGCGCGGCCAACCTGCCGCTCGAAACCTGGATTTTGCGCTCGGCCCTCGGAACGCCGCCCGATCCCTATCTCGCCGCCGCGGTCTCGCTCGCCCGCAGCGCCCGCTCGGGCTGCGGTGCGATGATGGTCCACTACACCCGTCCGAGCGGCACGATGCCGATCGTCGCGGAAGCCCGGCAGATCGCCAAAGCCGCGGCGGATGTCGGCATCCGCATCGCCTTCGCACTGGCCGTGCGCGACCAGAACCCGCTCGTCTATGGCGAGAGCGCCGCCGTGCTCGATGCCTTGCCAGCCGAGGCGCGACAGCCGGTCGAGGATCTCTTCGTCAGGCCGCCCACGCGGCCCTCGGACTATCTCGATCTGATCGACGAGATCGATGCCGCGATCGCAGGCCCGCTGGTCGATGTCCAGTTCGGTCCGGCCGGCGTGCAATGGTGCTCGCCCGCGCTGCTCGAAGCCATCGCCGAGCGCTCGGCCACGACCGGACGGCGCGTGCACATGCACATGCTGGAGACGATCTACCAGCGCGCCTGGGCCGACCGGACCTTCCCGGGCGGGATCATGCGCTACCTCAAGGAGATCGGGCTGCTCTCCGAGCGCCTGACGCTCGCCCATTGCGTCCATGCACGGCCGGACGAGCTCGACATGATCGCCGAATCCGGCGCGACGATTGTCACGAATTTCAGCTCGAACCTGCATCTGCATTCGGGCCTCGGGCCGATCGCGGAGGCCCATCGGCGCGGCTGCGCCATTGCGGTGGGCGTCGACGGTGCGGCCCTGGACGAGGATGACGATGTGATCCGCGAGATGCGCCTCGTCCAGCTCGCTCATGACGGGCTCGGCTTCAGGCGCAACTGGAGTCGTGCCGAATTCCTCGGGCTCGCCATTCGCAATGGCCGACGGGCAACCGGAGCGCCGGGCTCCGGCGAGCTCGTCGCGAGCGCTCAGGCCGATTTCACGGTGATCGACCTGGACTATCTCGATCGCGACGCGATCATGCCTGTCGACCCCCTCGACCTGCTATTCGCCCGCGGCAACATCGATTGCGTGCGCGATGTCGTGGTCGCCGGACGCTGTATCGTTCGCGATGGTGAACCAACCGGCATAGACCTCACGGCGCTTCAGGCGGAACTCCGGCAAATGTTTCGGCGCCATTTGCCGGGTTTCCGAAAGATGCAGGCAGCTTGGCCGGCCCTGGCCGACGCGACGGCTCATTGGTTCGAGCATGTGGGCTGCGGCTGTTAGCATCGGCATCGCCCTGTCCGGGCGGTGACCGTCTTGCCGCATCGGCTGATCCTGCGGAACCCCGGTTGCGTCAGGCGCAGGCCTTACATGCCGGCTTGGGGCTTCGTGCCGCGGCGCGGGGCCGTAGATTTCCAGGCCGGCCGTCAGCGGGCGAAGCCGATCTTTGGCAATTTGGACGGAGAGCAAGCATGTCCCTCGACCCTGCCCTGCGCGACAGGATTCTCGCTGCCGTCGATGAGGGCTTCGACGAACAGGTTCGCTACACGCAGGATCTCGTCCGCTTCGCCTCGACGCGCGGGCAGGAGCATACCGTCCAGGATTTCGTCTTCCGGGCGATGAAGGACCGCGGCTTCACCATGGAACGCTTCGCGATGGACCGGGAGGCGATTGCGGCCCATCCGGGCGGTGCGCCCTTCTCCGACAGCCATTCCGAGGCTCCGATCGTCGTCGGCATCCATCGTCCGCGCACGGAACGGGGGCGCTCGCTCATCCTCCAGGCCCATGTCGACGTAGTTCCGGCCGGGCCGCGCGACCAATGGACCCACGCCCCGTTCGACCCGGTGATCGAAGGCGACTGGATGTATGGCCGTGGCAGCGCCGACATGAAGGCCGGGGCCGGAGCAAACCTGGCCTGCCTCGACGCGCTCAGGCGCATCGGCCTGCAGCCGGCGGCGACGGTCTATGTCGAATCGGTGGTCGAGGAGGAATCGACCGGCAACGGCGCGCTGATGACCCATCTGCGGGGATACCGCGCCGATGCGGCCCTTATCCCCGAACCGGAGCAGGAGATGCTCGCCCGCGCCAATATCGGCGTGCTCTGGTTTCAGTTCGAGGTGCGCGGCGTGCCGGCCCATGTCCGCGAGATGGGGACTGGCGCGAACGCCATCGACGCCGCCTATCGCGTCGTTGCCGCGCTGCGGAAACTGGAGGAAGAATTCAACGCCGAGAAGGCGGGGCGCCCGCATTTCGAGGACGAGCGGCACCCGATCAACCTCAACATCGGCAAGATCGAGGGGGGCGACTGGGCTTCCTCCGTGCCGTGCTGGTGCCGCGTCGACTGCCGCGTCGGGCTCTATCCAGGCGTGACCGCGGAGGAGACGGCCCGGCGTATCGAAGACTGCATCCGTGCCGTATCCCGTACCGATGCCTTCCTCGCCAACAATCCCCCCAGGGTGACCTTCAACGGCTTCTGGGCCCAGGGCTACGTGCTCGAGCCGGGCAGCGAGGCCGAGGCCGTTCTCGGCCGGGCGCATGAGGCCGCCATCGGCAAGCCGCTGAAATCCTTCATGACGGCGGCCTATCTCGATGCCCGGGTCCATGCGCTCTACGACCGGATTCCGGCGCTCTGCTACGGCCCTTCGGGTGAAGGCATCCACGCTTTCGACGAGCGGGTGAGCCTCGCCTCGGTCAAGCGCATCACCGGCGCCATGGCGCTGTTCGTGGCGGAATGGTGCGGCGTCGAGGCCTTGAAAGACTGAGTGGCTCTCAGGCCGCCGTCACATGCACGGGCGGCCGCCTGCCATCGTTCCAGCGACCTCCCAGCGCGCGCTCGATCTGCGCCGCGAGCTGCAGCAGCAGGCCGTCGCCGGCCTGCCGTGCCTGTGCCTGGATGCCGAAGGGCAAACCGCTCTCCTGCCGGCCCATCGGCATCGAGAGCCCCGGTATGCCGCAGAGATTCGACAGCGGCGTATAGGCGAAGAACTTCCAGAGATGGCCGAACCAGTCGAGCACATCGGGATTGTCGCTGATGGTGAGGTATTCGGTGGCGCCGATCTTGGGCGTCGGCAGCGCCGTGATCGGGGTCAGGATGATGTCCCATTCCTCGAAGAAGGCGCCGAAGGCCCGCGCCGTGCTGTTGAACACCGCCTGCATCCGGTAGCGCTCGGCGTAGGACATATCCTTGCCCGCCTCCCAGATGCGAATGTTCATCGGCTCGATCAGCCCCTCCGGGGGGCGTTGCAGGCCGCGCGTCTCCAGAAGGCCGGCGATGACCTGTGCGAAGTTGCTGATGTAGCAGGTGGTCTGCGCGGCGAAGGCGGCGCGCAAATCGGCCTCCGGCAGGGCCCAGTCGACATGGTGGCCGAGTTCCTCGAGGAAGCGACCGGCCTTTTCGAGCTCGGCGACGATGGCCGGGGTGGCACGGTAGTCGCCCCATTCGTGCGAGAGGGCGATGCGCAGGCGGCCCGGATCGCGCTTGATGAGCTGCGTATAGGGCTCGGGCGCGGTCCAGTAGGGCATGAACTCGCCTGGTGCGCCGCCGCGACAGGCGTCGACGAAAGCGGCGGTGTCGCGCACCGAGCGGCTCTGGCAGCCTTGCGTCGAGACAAAGCCGGAGATGTCCGAAAGGTTGGGCGCGATCGAGAACACGCCGCGCGAAGCCTTCAGCCCGATATTGCCGTTGAAGCCGGCCGGGATGCGGATCGAGCCTCCGCCGTCGGTCGCATGCGAGAGCGGCACGGCGCCGGCCGCCACCATCGCCGCCGTCCCGGCCGAAGAGCCGCAAGTGGTGTAGTCCGTGTCCCAGGGATTGCGGGTGACGTAGACAGCGGGGTTCTCGGCCGAGCTGCACACGCCGAATTCGGGCGTGGTGGTCCGGCCCATCAGGTTGAGGCCCGCCTTGCGCATGCGCGCAGTCAGCCAGGCATCGGCCGCCGGACGATTGCCGCGCATGAAGAGCGAGCCCTGCTCCTGCAGCCTGCCCTTCAGTGTGGGACCCAGATCCTTCATCAGGAAGGGCACCCCGGCGAAAGGGCCGCCAGGGTCCAACCCGTCGCTCAGCGGATCGGCGACCACATCCTCGAAGACCTCCACCACGGCGCTGAGCAAAGGATTCGTCTTCGCGATGCCCGCGGCCGCCTGCCGCGCCAGCTCAGCCGGCGTCAGCTCACCATTGCGCACCCGCTCGGCGAGGCCGACTGCGTCGTGGGAGGCCCATTCCTCCCAGCTCATCGCCAGGGTCATGACGTCGTCTCCAGCTTGTCGCCGAATATCCGCTTCAGGCCTCGCCGGTGGCGAAGTCGCGGCCGGGTGCAGCCTCGATCAGGCTACGCGTATAGGGGTGGGCGGGGGCGGCGAAAACATCGGCCGTGCGGCCTTGCTCGACCACCAGCCCTTTCTCCATCACCACCAGCCGGTCGCAGATCTGCGCGGCAACCCTGAGGTCGTGGGTGATGAACAGGATGGCGAGGTCGAAGCGCTTCTGCACGTCGTCGAGCAAGGCGAGCACCTGCTTCTGCACGGAGACGTCGAGCGCCGAGACTGCCTCGTCCGCGATCAGGATCTCCGGCTCCATGGCGAGTGCACGGGCAATCGCGATGCGCTGGCGCTGGCCGCCGGAGAATTGGTGCGGATAGCGCGAGAGCGCGGAAGGCTGCAGGCCGACGAGTTCCATCAGCTCGCGGGCCCGTGCCAGCGCCTTCGCCCGCGGCTGCCCGAAATTCACGGGGCCTTCGATGATGGATTCGCTCACGGTAAGGCGCGGATTGAGCGAGCGGAACGGATCCTGAAAAACCACCTGGATCTTGCGCCGGTAAGGTCTCAGGCGCCGTTCGGAAAGCCCGGCGATGTCGATGTCGGGGACGAGGATCTGGCCCTCGCTCGGCGGCATCAGCCGGGCGACGCAGCGCGCGACCGTGGTCTTGCCCGAGCCGGATTCCCCGACGATGCCGACCGTCTCGCCGCGCCGGACCCGGATGCCGACATCGGCGGCGGCCCGGACGACGCGTTCCTTCTTGAACAATCCGCGCGAGCGGTAGGTTTTGCCGAGGCCAGCAGTCTCGAGGGCGATCGGCCCTGTCGGCTCCGGGCGCTGCGCCGGTTTCAGGACCGGCACGGAGGCGATCAGCATGCGGGTGTAGGGATGCTGGGGGGCGCGCAACACCTGCGCCGTCGGCCCCTGCTCGACGACGCGCCCCTTCTCCATCACCACGACGCGGTCGGCGATCTCGGAGACGACGCCGAAATCATGGGTGATGAACAGCACGCCCGTGCCGCGCCGCTCCTGCATCTCCTTGATGAGCTTGAGGATCTGCGCCTGCGTCGTGACGTCGAGCGCGGTCGTCGGCTCGTCGGCGATCAGCAGGGCGGGGTCGAGGATCAGCGCGGCGGCGATCATCACGCGCTGGCGCTGCCCGCCCGAAAGCTGGTGCGGGTAGGAGGCGTGCATACGCTCGGGATCGGGCAAGCGCATCGCCTCCAGCATGGCGAGCACCTTCGTGCGCCGCGCCGGCTGGTCGAGGTTGGTATGGATACGCAGCACCTCCTCGATCTGGTCGCCGATGGTCAGCACCGGGTTGAGCGCGGTCATCGGCTCCTGGAAGATCATGGCCATGCGGTCGCCCCGCAGCGCGCGCAGGCGTTGCGGCGTGGCGGCGAGCAGGTCCTCACCCGCCAGCCGGATCGTCCCTGCCATGGGCTTCAGCACCCTGGCCAAGAGGCCCATCACCGAGAAGGCGGTGACGGATTTGCCCGAACCGGATTCGCCGACGACGCAGACGATCTCGCCCTTGCCGACGGCGAGCGAAACGCCCTCCACCGCATGGTTGCGGTCGCCGCCGCCGGGCAAGGCGATGGTGAGGCCCGAAACTTCCAGGACGGGGGATGTCTCGTTGCTCATCGGCCGGCCATCTTCGGATCGAGCGTGTCGCGCAGGCCGTCGCCGAGGATGTTCACGGCGAGCACCGTCAGCCCCAGGAAGATGCCGGGATAGAGGATGTTGTGCGGGAAGACCCGGAAGAGGTTGCGCCCCTCGGCCATGATGTTGCCCCAGCTCGGAGTCTCCGGCGGGATACCGACGCCGAGGAAGGACAGGATGGCCTCGACGAGGATGGCGGAGGCGGCGATGAAGGTGCCCTGCACGATCAGCGGCGCGGTGGTGTTGGGCAGGATGTGGCGGATCATCAGCTTGGGCACGCGCGTGCCGGCCATGATCGCCGCCTCGACATAGGGCTCCTCGCGAACCGAGAGCACGATTGAGCGCACCAGCCGCACCACGCGCGGGATCTCCGGCACGATGATCGCGATGATGACCGCCGTCAGCCCGGCCCGGAACAGAGAGACGACCGCGATGGCGAGCAGGATGCCCGGTATCGCCATCAGCCCGTCCATCACGCGCATGATCGGACCATCAAGGATGCGCACATAGCCGGCGACGAGGCCGATGACGAGGCCGATCGCGATGCTCGCCAGCGCCACTGCGATCGAGATCGCCAGCGAGATCCGGGCGCCGTAGACGACGCGGCTGTAGACGTCCCGCCCGAGCGAATCGGTGCCCATCCGGTAGGTGAAGGTCGAGTTCGCGCCGTCATCGGAGCGGATGGTGCGCTCGAAGCCCGGCTTCTTGTTGCGCGCGACGGGATCGATCGCGGTCGGATCGACAGTCCCGAGCTGCGGCGCCAGCAGGGCGATCAGTGTCATCACCACCAGGACGATGCCTCCGATCAGTACGGAAACATTGGTCAGTAGCCGGCGCAGGATGCTCCGCCCGGAGGGAGCGGGCTCGTCGGCGACCGGGGCCAGCAGGGTCGGCTCGGCGCTCAATAGCGGATCCTCGGGTCGAACAGGCTGTAGGTCAGGTCGATCAGCAGGTTGATCCCGACATAGATGCCGGAGAACAGAAGGATGACGGCCTGGATGGTGGGGTAGTCGCGCGCCAGCACGGCATCGACGGTCAGCCGGCCGAGACCGGGGATGGCGAAGACGCTCTCCGTTACCACGACCCCCCCGATCAGCAGCGCGATGCCGATGCCGACCACGGTGACGATCGGCACGGCCGCGTTCTTCAGCGCGTGGCGGAACAGGATCTTGCGCTCGACCTGCCCCTTGGCGCGGGCGGTGCGGATATAGTCCTCGTTCAGCACCTCGAGCACGCTCGCCCGCGTCATCCGCGCGATCAGCGCGATGTAGATCACCGAGAGCGTCAGCGCCGGCAGCACGAGCCGCTGCAGATAACCACCGAACCCGGCCGAGATCGGCTGGTAGCCCTGCACCGGGAACCAGCCCAGCGTGATCGCGAAGAGATAGATCAGCAGGTAGCCGATCACGAAGACCGGTATCGAGAAGCCGAGCACCGAGAAACCCATCACGATGCGGTCGATCCAGGAGCCGTGCTTGTAGGCGGCGAGCACGCCCAGCGGGATCGCGACGCAGATCGCGATCAGGATGGTCGCGAAAGCAAGCGACAGCGTCGGCTCGATGCGCCCGAGGATCAGTTCGGAGATCGGCTTCTTGAAGAAGAAGGATTCGCCGAGATTGCCCGAGAGCAAATTCTTCGCCCAGATCGTGAACTGGGCGAGGATCGGCTGGTCGAGCCCGAGCCGGTTGCGCACCAGCGCGATCTGCTCCGAGCTGGCGTTGTCGCCGGCGATGACCGCTGCCGGGTCGCCCGGCGTCAGCCGCAGCATCAGGAAGACCAGCACGGCGACGATCACGAGGACCGGGATCGCCGCCAGCAGGCGCCTCAGAATGTAGCCGAGCATCAGGACGGCTTCCCGGAAAGGAGCAAGCGCATCCGGCTCACTTCTTCTCGACGTTCCAGAAGACCGGCGCCGGCGCCGTCAGGATGCCGGTGATGTTCTTCCGGGCCGCGATCGGCACGTTGTACTGGCCGAGATGGACATGGGTCACCACCTCGCGCCAGCGGACCTGCACGGCTTCCGCAATCGCCTTCTGCTTCGCCGGATCGGGCTCGCGGGCGAAGTCGTCGCGCAGCTTCTCCATCTCCGCATCGCAGGGCCAGCCGAAGGCGGCCTTGTCGCAGCTCGCATTGAAGAAGCCGGCCATGACGGGGTTCAGGATGTCGGCCGAGACCCAGGAGGTCTGCATCAGGTTCCAGCCGCCCTTGTCGATCGGATCCTTGCGGACGCGTCGCGAGACCACCGTCTGCCAGTCCGAGGACTGCATGTCGACCTTGAAGCCGCCCTTCTCGAGCAGCTGCTTGGCGACCGGGCCGAGATTGGTCAGCGACTGCAGATCGGTCGAATGCAGAAGCACCACCGGCTTGCCGTCATAGCCGGCCTCCTTCAGGAGCTCCTGCGATTTCTTGAAGTTCGATTCGAGCAACCCGTCCATGCCCTTTTCGGAGGCGAGCGGCGAGCCGCAGACGAACATCGCCTTGCAGACCTGATAGTAGTCGGGATTGCCGACGGTCGCTTCGAGAAAGTCCTTCTGGTTCAGCGCATAGGTCACGGCCTGGCGCACCTTCGGATTGTCGAAGGGCGGCTGCGTGTGGTTGAAGCGCATCGTGTACTGCAGCCCGAGCGGGTTGTAGTTCCACAGCTTGATGTTGCTGTCGTCCTTGAGCAGCGGGATCAGGTCGAAGGCGGGCTGCTCGACCATGTCGATCTCGCCCGCCAGCAGCGCGTTGACCGCCTGCTGCTGGTCGCTGACCGCAAGCCATTCGACGCGGTCGATATGGACGACCTTGCCGCCGGCCAGGCCGGATGCCGGCTCGGAGCGCGGCTTGTAGTCCTTGAACTTGGTGTAGACGATCTTGTCGCCGGGCTTCCACTCATCCTGCTTCAGGACGAAGGGGCCGGAACCGATGAACTCGGAGATCTGCGTGTTGGGGTCGGTGTCCGCGACGCGCTTCGGCATCATGAACGGCACGTTTGAGGACGGCTTGCCGAGGCCGAAGATCAACAGGCCGGTCGGCGATTTCAGCCTGACCGTGAAGCTCTTGGCGTCGTCGGCGGTGATCGAGTCGACGAAGGTCATCAGCTTCTGGCCGACCGGGTCCTTGGCCGACCAGCGCTTGATCGAGGCGATGCAGTCCTCTGCGGTGACGGGCTTGCCGTCGTGCCAGAGCAGGCCGTCGCGCAGCGTGAACTTGTAGGTCAGCTTGTCCGGCGACTCCGTGAAGGTCTCGACCATCTGCGGCTTGATCTCACCCTTCTCGTCCATCGAGAACAGGGTGTCGTAGATCATATAGCCGTGGTTGCGGACGATATAGGCGGTGGTCCAGATCGGATCGACGATCTTCACGTCCGAATGCATGACGACCTTCATGGTCGTCTGGGCCTGCACCATACTGCTGCCGGCCAGCAACGCTGCCGCCGCGGCAACCATCTTCCAACGCGACATCATAAGGCTGATCTCCCCTCTGGCCGTTTGCCCGGCCGGCTTTGCCGATCGTGATGTGCAGGTCGCAAGTGCCGGTATTTCGTCTTCTTTTGCCTTTTGTCCGCCTTGCCGTTCCGCCTTATGCAGGCGCCATGCCACGATGCGAAAGGCTCCCCCGTCGAAGCGCCCTGTCAATCGTTCAGGACGCGAGCCGCGCCAGCAGCCCCGCCATCAACCTGATCCGTCGTGGCAGGCTCTCGATCTCGATATGCTCTTCCAGCGTGTGATAACCGGCCCCCAGCAGGCCGAGCCCGTCGAGGGAGGGGATGCCGCCCGCACCGGTGAAATTGGCGTCGGAGCCGCCGCCGGCCGAGGCGTGGCCGAGCTCCCAGCCCAGTTCGCCGGCGATCTCGCGGGCGAGGCCGTAGAGCGCCAGGGTCCCCGCATCCGGCTCCCAGACCGGGCGGGTCGCGCCGCGTGTCACGGTGAAGCCGGTGCCGTCCTCCTCGCGGCGGGTGAGAGCGAGCATGCGCTCGACGCCACGGTCGAGATCGGCCTGCCGTTTTGCCATGCTCAGGGCTTCGGCCTTGCAGAGGGTCGGCACGCAGTTGACCCAGCGCCCGCCCTCGATGACGCCGACGGAGAAGGTGCAATCCTCACCGGTCATCTCCTCGATGGCCAAGAGCTGGCGCGCCATCATGTTGATGGCCGAGCGCCCGTCCTTGAGGCGGGAGCCGGCATGGCTCGGCCGGCCCTCCGCCTGAAGGTTGAAGCGAGCGATGGCGTAGCGGCCGGTGACGACACCGTCACCCGGCTGGCCCGGCTCCGGCACCAGCACGAAGCGGTCGCGGCGGGCCTGCTCCATGATGATGTCGCGCGTACCCGGGCTGCCGATTTCCTCGTCGCTGGTGTAGAGCACGCTGACCGGCAGTGGCGTCTCGATACCGGCCTTCGCCAGCGCGACGATGGCCTGCAGCGCGGCATAGGCGCCGCCCTTCATATCGAGGATGCCGGGGCCGTAGCAGCGCGAGCCCTCGCGCCGGAAGGGCAGCGTCTCGAGCGTCCCGACCGGATGCACGGTGTCGAGATGCGACATCACCAGGATGCCGGGCTCCCCACGCCGCGGATGTGGAAAGTCGCCGCGCACGCAGTCGCCGAGGCCGGGCGGTCCGGGGATGCGGGTGATCATGGCGCCCGCCGCCGCCGTCTCGGCCGCTGCGAGGTCCATCATGCGGTTGACGGCGGCGGGGTCGAAGGTCGGGCTCTCGCACTCGATCCAGGGCTTGAGCCCTGCGAGCAGGATCTCGCTGTCGAGCGGCAGGGTGCCGGCGTCCATCGTCCTGCTCCTCAGGCCGTCGCCCGCGTCTCGACGATGCGCGCCAACAGGCTCGCCCCAACCGGCAGGATGCCGTCGTCGAGCACATAGGCGGGGTTGTGCACCGGCACGTCCCCGGCATGGCCGACCCAGGCATAGGCGCCGGGCACCACGCGCAGCATGTCGGCGAAATCCTCGCTGCCCATCATCGCCTTCGGCTCTGTCAGCACGTTCGCGCCGCCGACGATCTCGGTGGCGACCTCCGCCATCGCCTGCGCCGGGGCATCGTGATTGACCAGCACGTTGAAGATGTTGCGGATGTCGACCTCGATCGTCATGCCGAAGGTCGCCGCCGTGCCGGCCGCGATCTCGCGCATGCGGCGGCGCACCAGCTCGCCCGTCTCCTCCGAGAAGGTACGGATCGTGCCGGCCAGCACCGCCTCCTCCGGAATGACGTTGTAGGCCGAACCGGCATGGACCTGGGTGATCGAGAGCACGGCGGCCTCGCGCGGGTCGGCATTGCGGCTGACAATGGTCTGCAGCGCTGCGGCCAGGCTCATGGCCGCCATGACAGGATCGCGCCCCATATGCGGCATGGCCCCGTGGCTGCCCTTGCCGGTGATCTTGATATCGAAGAAATCCGCGCCGGCCATGGCCGGGCCGGGGAAAACCGAGATCTGGCCGGACTCGAGATTGGGTGCGTTGTGCAACCCGTAGATCTCGTCGCAGGGGAAGCGCTCGAACAGCTTTTCCGCGATCATCCGGCGCGCGCCACCGAGCCCTTCCTCCGCCGGCTGGAAGACGAAGATCGCCGTGCCCTTGAAGCCCCGGTTCTCCGCAAGGTAGCGCGCGGCACCGAGCAGCATGGTGGTGTGCCCGTCATGGCCGCAGGCGTGCATCTTGCCGGCCACGGTCGAACGCCAGGGCAGGTTGGTGGTCTCCTGGATCGGCAGCGCGTCCATATCGGCCCGCAGCCCGATGCGCCGGCCCGGCCCGGCCTGGCCGTGCAGCACGCCGACGACGCCGGTCGTGCCGATACCGGTATGGACCTCGATGCCCAGCTCCCTCAGCTTGTCGGCGACGATGCCGGCGGTACGGACCTCCTCGAAGCCGATCTCGGGATGGGCGTGGAGATCGCGGCGGATCGCCGTGAGGTCATCCTTGAAGGCGTCGATCTGCGGCAGAACGGGCATAGGAACTCCAGGCGATGAAAGGCTGATGCGAGGGAGGACGTGCTCAGGCGAACGGCCTGCCGAGCGGTGATGTGCGCAGGCCCTGGCGCAGCCGGCGCCATGGCAGGACCGCCGGATCGACCGGCATCGGGCCGGGTGCCGCGCAGACGAGGATCGTCTCGGCGATCGGCTCGAAATCGGCGCGGAAATGCACCGAGCTCTTGTTGACGAGAATCGCCTGCTCCTCCGGTTCGATGCCGACCTGCCGATACATCGCCCGGTCGGCCAGCTGCGCCTTGCGCGAGCCGACGACGATGCGCACCCCGCCGATGCGCAGGCAGGCGCTCGGCCCCAGATTCATGCGCGAGCCGCCATAGAAGGGACCCGGCGCGACGAAGCGCCCGTCGGAAAGCTTCTCCACGGTGAAGCTCGCCACGAGCGGGGCGTCGCCGGGAATGCGGGACTTCGCGCCAAGTGCGAGCGTGACGATCGCGCCCTCGCCCGCCTCGTGAGCGGCAGCGGCGGCCTCGGGGTCGACGATGACGCCGATTGCGGCACGCTCAGCGTCGTTGCGCACGAGGGCCGCTGCCATGCCCATCGTGTCGGAATCACCCCCGGCGCCGGGATTGTCCTGCGTATCGGAGATCACGATCGGCTTCGTCGCGCTCGCTGCGAGCCGCATCGCCTCGCGCACCCCGGCATCGGGATCGAAGACCGTGCCCTTGAAGGCGGCCTCGCTCGCCATCACCCGCCGGGCGACCGCGTCGGCCGCCGCGTCGGCCTCGGCCTGCGTCGTGCCGTAGGCGACGACGGTCGGCCCGCAATCCGGAAAGTCGGCGGCCGGGAAGCCGGGCAGGAAGGAAAGGCTCGGCACCGTCTCGCTCTCCAGCGCGGCGAGCTCCGCATAGATCGTACGACAAGGTTCCATCGCCGTTGCCTGCCAGGCAATGGGAATGAGATAGGGAATTTGCCGGAAGGCCTTGGTTGGACGCCTTTTGGTGCCGAGCAGGCCAGCCAGGGCCTGCGCGGCGCGGGCACCGGTCAGGGCCATGTCGACATGCGGATAGGTGCGGTAGGCGACGAGCATGTCGGCAGCCTCGACCATCAGCGGCGTGACGTTGCCATGCAGGTCGAGACTCGCGACCAGCGGCACGTCCGGTCCGATCACGGCGCGTACCCGGCGCAGCAGCTCGCCTTCGCCGTCGTCGAAATTCTCGCTCACCATCGCGCCGTGCAGGTCGAGATAGACGCCGTCGATCGGCAGCGTCGCGCGAATCCGCTCCACCAGCTCGCCTGCGATCGTCTCGAAGGCCCCGGCCGTGACATGGGCCGAAGGGCTGGCGGCACACCATAGCGTCGGCACGGCTTCCCAGCCCTTCTCGCGGGCCACGTCGAGAAAGCCGGAGGCGCCGACATTGACGTTGGTCACGGCCGCGAAGATCGCCTCGCCCCGCGCCAGCGGCGGCCAGCCTCCGCCTTGCTGGAAGGCGTCCATCCCCGCCTTGCTCGGCGCGAAGGTATTGGTTTCATGCAGGAAACCGCCGAAGGCGATGCGGCTGGACATCGAAGGCTCCGATCGAGAAGAGCCGAGGTAAACACGCCACGCCGCGCCGACCAAGTGAGAAATTTCACCGCGGCTGCCCGGATATTGAGCTTTCAATCGCGAAATTCGCACAGGGTCGGCTTCAGGCCCAACTCCTCCCGGGTCTCTCGTGTCCAGGGCGGCCGCTGCCTCCAGCGCGTCTAACGCTGCAGCCCGATGCTCTTGAATGAGGCCTGGCGGGGCATCGGTAAGCTCGTGCGTCAGGCGACAGCGAGCGTCGTCGCGCGAGGTGGCGCCCCCGCCGGTGCGCTCGCCGCATCGAGGCGCGCAATCTGCTCCGCTGAAAGCTTCAGCGCCGCCGCGCCCAGATTACTCTCCAACTGCCCGAGCGAACGCGGGCCGATGATCGGCACGGCCCCGTGTGTCATGGCCCAGGCGATGGCGACGCGATCGGGACTGGCGCTGGCCTCTTCGGCGACCTGCAGTACGGCGTCGACGGTGGCTGAGCGTTGCGGCGTGTTCTCAGCCTGAAAGACGCGGCCACCAAATCCTTCGGCGCGCCCTGTCTCACCCTTGCGATATTTGCCGGTCAGCACGCCGCCGCCCAGAGGCGACCATGTCACAGCGGCGATTCCCAAGGCGTGACAGGCGGGGAACAGATCGGCCTCGGGTTCGCGATGGACGAGGCTGTGCTCGAACTGCGCGGCGGCAATTGGCACGGCTCGCGTCAGCTCAGTCAGCGTCGCCGCGCGTACCAGCCGCCAGGCGGGGAAGTTGGAGAGACCGGCGTAGAGAATCTTGCCGGCGCGCGCGAGATCGTCGAGGCCGCGCACGATCTCTTCCATGGGCGTCAGGCCATCGGGATGATGCACCCAGTAGAGGTCGATCCGATCGGTCTTCAGGCGCCGCAGGCTCGCCTCGACCGAGGCGATCATGGCCTTGCGGCTGTTGCCCTTCACCAGCCGGTTGGCGTCCGGCGAGGCGCCATTGCTAAACTTGGTGGCGAGGACGAAATCCTCGCGCCGCCCCTCCAGCGCCTTGCCCAATATCTCTTCCGACTGGCCGAACTGGTAGACGTCGGCCGTGTCGATGAAATTGCCGCCTGCCGCGGCGTAGGCGTCCAGAATGGCCACCGCCGTTTCAGGATCGGCGCCATACCCCCAGCCGGTGCCGAAATTGCCGGTGCCAAGCGCGAGTCTGGAAAGCTGAAGGCCGGTACGGCCGAACGTCATATGGTCCATCTGATATGTCCTTGTGGGCGGTGCTGGCGTTCAGGCGGCCAGGAAGGCCTTGGCCTTCCTCAGGAAGGCGTCGTGATACTGGAAGATGCCGCCATGGCCGGCGTCGGGGTACAGGACAAGCTGCGCGCCGGGGATGCGTCGCGCCAGATCGACCGAATTCTCGCTCGGCACCATGATGTCATGGTCGCCGTTCGCGACGAGGACGGGCGTGCGGACGCCATCCAGTGGCTGCGGCGCCTGGAGGCCCCAGGCCTTGATGGCCTTCAACTGGCGCAGGAAGGCCGTCAGCGAGACCGCCTTGTCACGATCCCCCGTCCGCTCCTTCAATCGCGCGAGAAACTCGAAGGCCGCTCGCTTGCCTGCCGCGCTCGACGTGAAGAAGAGATAGAACTTGGGATCGCGAAAGGTCAGCAGCCCTTTGATGATGAGTGGCCACGACACCGGACCGACCCGCTCGATCCCGGTCCCGCCCGCAGGACCCGTGCCGGCAAGGATGGCGCGGCGGACAAGATCGGGCGCGTCGAGGAGGATTTGCTGCGCGACGAAGCCGCCGAGGGAAAAGCCGATCAGGTCGACCGATTTCAAGCCAAGCGCGCGGATCGTGGCGATCGTGTCCTTGGCCATTTCTGCCACTGTGAGCGGCGCCCTGCCGCCCGAGCTGCCGATGCCGCGATAGTCGAGCGCATAGACCGGTCGATCGGCAGCCAGGCCCTCGACGATGGGAGGATCGAAATTGTCGAGGTTCGCGCCCCAGTGATTGAGCAGCACCACCGGCACGCCGGTATCAGGCCCGAGACGGCGATAGGCGAAGCGCGTGCCGGCAGCCTCGACGTGGCGAGTGGGTGCCGCCTTCCAGTCTGCGCTGCGGATATGGGTGGCCATGGCGAAATCCTTGTTTCCGAAAATCGCGTCACTTGAGCGTGACGACGACCTTGCCCTTGGCGCGACCAGTGTCGATGTAGGCGAGTGCGTCGTTCACCTGCGCGAAGGGGAAGGCACGATCGACCACCGGGCGGATCGTGCCGTCTTCGATCAGCCTGGTGATCCGCTCAAGCTGCCCTCCGTCGGCGTGCATGAAGAGAAAGGAATACTCGACGCCCGCGCGCTTCGCCTTGCGCCGGATGCCCGCGCTGAGCAGGCGCAGCACGAGCCGAAGCACCACGTTCAAGCCCTGGCTGCGTGCGAAAGCGGGATCGGGAGCGCCGGAGATCGAGATGAGCTTGCCGCCGGGCTTCAGCACCTTCAGCGATTTTTCCAGCGTCGTGGCATCGAGCGTGTGGAGGACGAGGTCGTAGCCCGACAGCTCTTCCTCGAAGTTCTGGCTGCGATAGTCGATGACGACATCAGCCCCGAGCTCCTTCACCATTGCGGCATTGGCGGCGCTCGCCGTCGTCGCGACGGTGGCGCCGAGATGCTTGGCGAGCTGGATGGCGAAGGTGCCGACACCGCCCGACCCGGCGTGGATCAGCACCTTCTGTCCCGGCTTGATCTGCGCGCGCTCGACCAGCGCCTGCCAGACAGTCAGCCCGATCAGCGGGATCGATGCGGCCTCGGCCATCGAGATATTGCCCGGCTTGAGCGCCAGATCGCTCTCGTTGACGACGATCCGTTCGGCAAAGGCGCCGATCCGCCCGTCACGGGGACGGGCATAGACGGCGTCGCCGACTTTGAAGCGCCGCACGTTTGCTCCGACGCTGATCACGGTGCCCGCCAGATCGTGCCCAAGCACGAGCGGCGTCTTGTAGGGTAGGACCAGCTTGAATGCACCGTCCCGGATCTTGGAATCGATCGGGTTGAGCCCTGCCGCGGCAACCTCGACCAGCACGTCGTCGGGACCTGGCACGGGTTCGGGCATGTCGCCCAGACGCAGCGCCTGTTTCTTGCCGTAGCGATCGAGGATGAAGGCCTTCATGATGCTGTTCCTCCAGATCAGGCGTCAGCCATGACGGCGGTGGGATAATCGGTGTTTCGTTTGATGCTCAGGCGCCCGTGCGATACCGCTCGGCGGGACGTGCATTCCGGTAGTTCGGAAGCATGGCCTGACGCGCGGCCTCAAGCGCGTCCCACTGCCCGGCATCGGGAAGCGGCGGGATTGTCACAGCTTCGCGGCGGTCGAAGCCCACCAGCGCCGCATCGACCAGATCGCCCACCTCCATAACCCCGGTCATGGTATCGACCTCGGCACCGACATAGTCCCAGATCTCTGTTCGCGTCGTGGCGGGAAGCACGGCCTGGACGTAGACGCCCTTTGGGCCGAGCTCGAGGCTGAGTCCCTGCGACAGGAACAGAACGAAGGCCTTGGTTGCGCCGTAGACGCTCATTCCGAATTCCGGCGCCAGGCCGACCACGGAGCCGATGTTGACGATCGCCCCTTCGCCGGTCTCTGCAAGTCGCGGAGCGATGGCGCTGGCAAGCCGCAGAGGTGCGGTCGTATTGAGCGCCACGAGGCGTGCCACATCATCGGTGCTCTGCTCGATGAAGCTGCCGCCAATGGCGGTTCCGGCGTTGTTGACGAGAACCCCGATACGGACATCGTCGCGCAGCCTGGTCTCCACCGCCGCAAGGTCTCCCGGTCGCGTAAGGTCGGCCTGGATGATGTCGATCGCCACGCCCGTCTCCTGACGCAGCCGATCCGCCAAGGCTTCCATGCGCGCGGTGTTACGGGCGACCAGCACCAGGTCGTGCCCGCGGCGCGCGAAGCGCTCGGCATAGGCGGCGCCGATGCCGGTGGAGGCGCCGGTGATGAGAACTGACGGAATGACGGTCATAGGGTTGCTCTCTTTTGTGGTCGCATTTATATTCATGACGATCATCATGATTGATGCTAAATATGATGGCCATCATGTAAGTGTCAATGGTGCTCGCGGAGAATTTTGAAATGAAGGTCAGTCGAGAACAGATGGCGGAGAACCGTCGCCGGATCCTGGATGCGGCCAGCCGGCTGTTTCGCGACAAGGGGTTCGACGCGGTCGGCGTCGCGGAGGTGATGAAAGCCGCCGGTCTCACCCATGGCGGATTCTATGGCCACTTCAGCTCGAAGGACGATCTGATCGCGCAGACCCTTGCCCATGTCCTCACCGTGGACGCGGGCGGAGGGGGCGATTTTCGCTCGTATGTAGATGCTTATCTTTCAACCGGTCATCGCGACAACTGCGCCGGTGGTTGCCCGACCGCTGCCCTGGCTGCGGCCGTGCGCCATCAAACCCCGGCTGCACGCGCGGCCATGACCCAGGGGCTGCGGTCGCAGCTTGACCGGATCGGCGAGGCGCTCCCGGAGTTGGATGTGGCGGACAGACGCCGCGTGGCGATCGGAAGCTTTGCGGCGATGGTGGGAGCTATGATCCTCGCCCGGGCGGTAGACGATCCCGCGCTCTCGGATGAGGTCCTGGAGCAGACGCGTGATTGGATCGATGCCGGGATCAATACGGCATCCGCCAGCTAAGGGCTCTGTCCGGTGTCCTGATACGGCCGAATCTGGCCTTGGTGCTAGGTCCCTTCGACGATTTGCTGCACCATCTCGAAGAAGCTCCGGACCAGAGGCAGGCGGCGCCGCTCCGCCCGGCAGGCCACATATTCTCCGACGCTGAAATCAGCGCCGGTCAAGGTCAGCCGCTTCAGGTTGGAGTCAGGTCTGAATTCGGCTTCGAAGACGACGCCAATGCCGAAGCCGGCCGCGACCGCCTCTCGAACAGCTTCGCGCGATTGCACTTCGAGCAGGTTCATCGGTTTGACGGCAGCCATCGACAGCCTGTTCTCGATGACCTCCCTCGTGATGGATCCCCGTTCGCGCAAGACGATATCCTGCCCTGCGAACGCTTCGATGGGGATGCTGTCGTGCCGAGCGAGTTCGTGGTCGGCCGCGATGAACGCGATCAGATTGTCCGACCGCAGCTTGATGCTGTGGATGCGAGGATCGGAGTTCGGGCGCGCCGTGATCGCGACATCGGCGACGAAATCCATGATCTGATCGACGACCTCGGACGAGTTGCCGATGGTCAGCGAGAAGGTGAGCCCCGGGTAGTTCGCACGCATCTTCGCGAGGGCCGCCATGACATGCGTCGCGCTGTCAGCCGCAATCCGCAGATGGCCGCGCTGCAACGTTCGCGTGCCGGCCAGGAGAGCCTGCGCCTCGTCCTGGGCGGTGAACAACCGGGCGGTGATCACGAAAAGGCTCTGCCCGAGCGGGGTGAGCCTAACCTGCCTGCCCATCCGATCGAAGAGACGCACACCATACGCGTCCTCAAGCGCCTTCACCTGCGTGGAGAGCGTAGGCTGGCTGAGATTCTTGGCCTTCGCCGCGCTGGTAAAACTTCCCGCTTCGGCCACGGCATGAAACGCAGCGAGGCCGGAATAGCTGACGGCCATATCTATAGATCCTCTCTATATCAAACATGAAGAGGATGTATTGGACCTATGTCAAGAGCGTGTTCTAGCGTCGGCCATCCGCTGGAAAACGAGAGCGAGACCTGCAATGGCCCAAGCCCGACGCCCCGCCACCTCCGAAACCGGCGACCCGCTGCTTCTGACGCCGGGGCCTTTGACGACCAGCCGCGCCATCAAGGAGGCCATGGTGCATGACTGGGGCTCGCGCGACGCGACCTTCGTCGGCATCAACAAGGCGGTTCTGGAAGAGCTGCCGAAGATCATCCATGGCGGCGAGGATTTCGTCACCGTGCCGATGCAGGGCTCCGGCACCTTCGCCGTCGAGGCGATGCTGACCACCTTCGTGCCGCGCGACGGCAAGATCCTCGTCCTGATAAACGGGGCCTATGGCCAGCGCGCCAGGCGCATCCTGGAGATCGCCGGCCGCGCCGTCGCCGTCCACGAGACCGCCGAGGACACCCCGCCCGATCTCACCGAGATCGACCGGATGCTGGTCACGGATACCGCTATCACCCACATCTTCACCGTCCATTGCGAGACGACCAGCGGCATCCGCAACCCGGTCGAGGCGATCGCCGCGCTCGCCAAGCGTCATGGCCGCCGCCTGTTGATCGACTCGATGAGCGCGTTCG
Organism: Allobosea sp. UNC402CLCol; assembly: GCF_000745475.1. GTDB lineage: Bacteria > Pseudomonadota > Alphaproteobacteria > Rhizobiales > Beijerinckiaceae > Allobosea > Allobosea spartocytisi. Next base: position 614,603 of record NZ_JQJJ01000010.1, on the reverse strand, counting down.
GCGCCCTGCCGCTCGACAGCCGCGAGGTCTATTTCGACGCGGTCGCCGCCTCCTCGAACAAGTGCATCCAGGGCGTTCCCGGGCTCGGCTTCGTCATCGCCCGCAAGAGCGCACTGGCCGAGACCAAAGGCAATGCCACGACGCTGGTGCTCGATCTCCATGACCAGAATGCCGGCTTCGAGCGCACCGGGCAGTACCGCTTCACCCCGCCGATCCATGTCATCGTCGCCTTCCACGCAGCCTTGCAGGAATTCTGGGCCGAGGGCGGCGTCGCAGGCCGCGGCGAGCGCTATGCCGAGAACGCCCGTATCCTGATCGAGGGCATGGAAGGGCTGGGCTTCCGCACGCTGCTGCCGGCGGCCCGGCAGGCGCCGATCATCGTCACCTTCCACATGCCGCAGGACAAGAACTTCGTCTTCCAGCGCTTCTACGACGCGCTGAAGGATGCCGGCTACGTCATCTATCCCGGCAAGCTGACGGTCGCGGACAGTTTCCGCATCGGCTGCATCGGGGCGCTGGGCGCCCAGGACATGCGCGCCTTCGTCGCCACGGTGTCGGATGTCCTTGATGAGATGGGCGTCGGCCTGAAGTCGGCCGCTTGAGGAGGTGATGATGAACATGCATTCGAAAGTCGGGTCGGATGTCGTCGCGAACGGTCGCGGATACGCTCGGCCGCAGCGCCCGACGGTTGTGATCTGCATGGACGGTTCGGAGCCGGCCTATATCGAGGCGGCGAGCGCCAAGGGCCTGACGCCGAACCTCGACCGGATCATGCGGACCGGCGCCAGCACATACGCCTATTCGGTGATCCCGAGCTTCACCAACCCCAACAACCTCTCGATCATCACCGGCCGCCCGCCGGCCTGGCACGGCATCGCCGGCAACTTCTTCTACGACCGCGAGGCCAAGGAAGAGGTGATGATGAACGATGCCCGCTTCCTCCGGGCGCCGACCATCCTCGCCGAGTTCCAGAAGGCCGGCTTCAAGGTCGCGATGGTCACCGCCAAGGACAAGCTGCGCACCTTGCTCGGCAAGGGGCTGGATTTCGCCTCGGGCAGCGCGATCGCCTTCTCCTCGGAGAAGGCCGACAAGGCCAACAAGGCCGAGAACGGCATCGAGAACGTGCTCGGTTTCGTCGGCATGCCGGTGCCGTCGGTCTACTCGGCCGATCTCTCGGAATTCGTCTTCGCCGCCGGCGTCAAGCTGCTGGAGACCTTCAAGCCCGACCTGATGTATCTCTCGACCACCGACTATGTGCAGCACAAGGCCGGCCCCGGCTCCGAGATGGCAGACTCGTTCTACGCCATGTTCGACGGTTATGTCGGCAAGCTCGACGCACTCGGCTGCACGCTGGTCATCACCGCCGACCACGGCATGAACGACAAGCACCTCGCCAATGGCGAGCCGGATGTCGTCTATCTCCAGAGCCTGATGGATGAGTGGTACGGCAAGGGCACGATGCGGGTGATCCTGCCGATCACCGACCCCTATGTCGTCCATCACGGCGCACTCGGCTCCTTCGCCACGGTCTATCTGCCGGATGGCACCAGCCAGGAGGAGGTCGCAGCCCGCATCTCCGGGATCGAGGGCATCGCGCTGGCGGTGACCTCGGCGGAAGCCTGCGAGCGCTTCGAGCTGCCGGCCGACCGGATCGGCGATGTCGTGGTCGTCTCGACGCGCCAGAAGGTCATCGGCACCTCGCCGGACCGGCACGATCTCTCCGGCCTGACCGAGCCCTTGCGCTCGCATGGCGGCATCACCGAGCAGCGCGTGCCGATGATCGCCAACCGGCCGATCACGGTGCCGCAGGGCCGCACGCTCCGCAATTTCGACGTCTTCGACGTCGCCCTGAACCTGGTGAACTAAGATGAACGCGACGGTGAAGCCGCCGGTGCGGCGCGAGGCGATGCGCATCGCCGGCAAGCTGGTCACGACCGACGACATGGTCGAGGTCAGGAACCCCTATGATAACAGCGTGGTCGGCCTGATCCCGGCGGCTCGGCCCGAGCATGTGCGCGAGGCCTTCGCCAAGGCCAGGGCCTTCAAGCCGACGCTCTCGCGCTACGAGCGCCAGCAGATCCTGCAGAAGACCGCCGAGCTGCTGCGCGACCGCAAGGAGCTCTTCGCCAAGCTGATCACGGCGGAAGCCGGCCTGTGCTGGAAGGACTCGCTCTATGAAGCCAGCCGCGCCTACGACGTCTGGTCCTTCGCGGCGCAGCTCACCATCAAGGATGATGGCGAGATGTTCTCCTGCGACATCTCGCCGAACGGCAAGGCGCGCAAGATCTTCACGACGCGCCAGCCGCTGCTCGGCGTGATCTCGGCGATCACCCCGTTCAACCACCCGCTCAACATGGTCAGCCACAAGCTGGCCCCGGCGATCGCGACCAATAACCGTCTCGTCCTGAAGCCGACGGAACTGACCCCGCTGACCGCGCTGGCACTCGCCGACGTGCTCTACGAAGCGGGCCTGCCGCCGGAGATGCTCTCGGTCGTCACCGGAAACCCCTCGACCATGGGCGATGCGATGATCACCGATCCCGACGCGGACCTGGTGACCTTCACCGGCTCGGTGCGCGTCGGCAAGCACATCGCCGCGACCGCAGGCTACAAGCGCATCGTGCTGGAGCTCGGCGGCAACGACCCGCTGATCGTCATGGAGGATGCCGATCTCGATAAGGCTGCCGAACTCGCCGTCACCGGCGCGACCAAGAACTCCGGCCAGCGCTGCACGGCGGTGAAGCGCATCCTGGTGGTCGAGAGCGTCGCCGACGCCTTCGCCAAGCTCGTCGTCGAAAAGGCGAAGAAGCTGAAATGCGGCGATCCGATGGATCCGAATACCGATGTCGGCTGCGTCATCAACGCCCGCTCGGCCGCGCTCTTCCAGGCCCGCGTCGACGACGCCGTCAGCAAGGGCGCCGAGGTGCTCCACGGCAAGCGGGCGGAAGGGGCGCTGTTCCATCCGACCGTTGTCGACAGGATCCCCTACACCTGCGAGCTGGTGCATGAGGAAACCTTCGGCCCGGTGATCCCGATCATCCGCGTGCCCGACGACATCGCGCAGGTGATCGCGATCTCGAACTCGACCGCCTATGGTCTCTCCTCCGGCATCTGCACCAACCGCTACGATTACATCCAGCGCTTTGTCGCCGATCTCGAGGTCGGCACCGTCAATCTCTGGGAAGTCCCGGGCTACCGGATCGAGATGTCCCCCTTCGGCGGCATCAAGGATTCCGGCCTCGGCTACAAGGAGGGCGTCGTCGAGGCCATGAAATCCTTCACCAACGTCAAGACCTGGTCCATGCCCTGGACCGCGTGAACAAGAAAAGCCAGCGCAGGCGGAGCGATCCGCCTGCGTTTTTGCATATCAGGGGAAGAAAACGTCCGAAGAGCGTTCAAACTGATCATAAAGAGGGGATGAGATCATGAAGAACTGGCTAGCTTCCTGCGTCATCGGTGCCTTTGCGCTCGCACTTCCGGGGGTCGCTCACGCGCAGAAGACCAAGGTGACGATCTACACCGCGCTGGAGAATGACCAGCTCGCACCTTTCAAGTCGTCGATCGAGAAGGCGGTGCCAGAGGCGGAGGTCGTCTGGGTCCGCGACTCCACCGGCGTCATCACCGCCCGCTTCCTCGCCGAGAAGGACAATCCCCGCGCCGACATGGTGATGGGCCTGGCGGCGTCCAGCCTCCTGATGTTCGAGAAGGCAGGCCTGCTCGAAACCTACAAGCCTGCCGGGGCCGATGCCCTGAAGCCGGTCTTCCGCGATCCCAACAGCCCCTATACCTGGACCGGCATGGACGCCTATCTCGGCGTCGTCTGCTATAATACCGCCGAGGCCAAGGGCGTCCCGGTCCCGACCTCCTGGAAGGACCTGCTCAACCCGGCCTTCAAGGGCAAGATCGTGATGCCGCATCCGGCTTCGTCGGGCACCGGCTACCTCATGGTCGCCGGCTGGCTGCAGAGCATGGGCGAGGCCGAGGGCTGGAAGTTCATGGATGGTCTGCACGAGAATATCGGCGCCTACCTGCATTCGGGCTCGGCGCCTTGCGTCCAGGCGGCGCGCGGCGAGCGCACGATCGGGCTGGCGCTCGACATGCGCGGCGCCTCCGAGAAGAGCAAGGGCGCGCCGATCGAGGTGGTGATCCCGAAGGAAGGCGTGGGCTGGGAGATGGAAGCCAGCGCCATCGTCAAGGGCTCGAAGAACCTCGCGCTCGCCAAGAAGATCGCCGACTGGTCGACCACGAAGGACGCCAACGAGCTCTACTCCAAGACCTATGCGATCGTCGCCGCGCCCGGCGTCGAGAACAAGCCGGCGAACTACCCCGCCAATGCCGAGGCGGGGATGATCAAAAACGACCTCGGCTGGATGGCCGATAACCGCGAACGGGTGCTTGCCGAGTGGTCGAAGCGCTACGAGTCGAAGGCTGCGCCGAAGAACTGAGCCTCTGCCATGCCGTCGGCCGCGTGGGCGGCCGGCGGCATGATCCGTGCAAGACGCAAGAGAAGTCCCGCCGCTCTTCGCGGGACGGATCTCTGTCCGTTCAGATGAAGGCCGGCATGATGTCCAGCAATACGACACCCTTCCTCTCCATCCGCCAGGTCGCCAAGAATTTCGGCGCGTTCAAGGCGTTGCGCGACATCAACCTGGATATCCATCGCGGCGAATTCGTCTGCTTCCTCGGCCCGTCCGGCTGCGGCAAGACCACCTTGCTGCGCGCGGTCGCCGGCCTCGATCTTCAGGACAGCGGCACGATCCATATGGGCGGGCGCGATGTCTCGCATGCCAGCCCTTCCGAGCGCGATTTCGGCATCGTCTTCCAGTCCTATGCGCTCTTTCCCAATCTCACCGTCGCCGACAATGTCGGCTACGGGCTGGTCAACCGCCGCCGCTCCCGCGACGAGATCAGCAAGCGCGTGAGCGAGCTTCTCGCCCTCGTCGGCCTGCCGGAACAGGGCAGGAAATATCCGGTCCAGCTCTCGGGCGGCCAGCAGCAGCGCGTGGCGCTCGCGCGGGCTCTCGCCACCTCGCCGGAACTGCTGCTGCTCGACGAGCCGCTTTCGGCGCTCGATGCCAAGGTGCGGGTGCGCCTGCGCGACGAGATGCGCTCGCTGCAGCAGCGGCTCGGCGTGACCACGATCATGGTGACCCATGACCAGGAGGAAGCCTTGGCGATGGCCGACCGCATCGTCGTGATGCGGGACGGCGCCGTCGAGCAGGTCGGCTCGCCCGAAGAGATCTACCGGCGCCCCGCGACACCCTTCGTCGCCGATTTCGTCGGGCACATGACCTTCATGGACGCGATCGTGACCGGTCCGGGCAAGGTCCGCGTCGACGAGCTCGACCTCGTCGTCGCCAACGCAGCGCCCTTCGCCGTGGGCACGCCGGTGAGGCTCGCGATGCGGCCCGAGGAAGTCCGCACACGCGGCATCGGCGATGACACGCCGAACCGCTTCGAGGCGACGATCGGGAACCTCGCCTTCCTCGGCTCCTATTGCCGCGCGCATCTCCAGCCGACGAGCTCGCGCGCGACCAGCATCGCCGCCGATTTCTCGACCAATGCGATGCGCGATCTCGGCATCGTTCCCGGACAGGTCCGCGCCGTCGCCTTTCCGCCCGAGGCGCTGCACGTCTTTGCCGGGGATGGACGATGAGCGATCTGGCACAGCCCCTGCCGATGACCGATACGCCCGTGAAAGTCGCGCCGCTGCGGATCAGCGAGCGCCATGTCGCCGGCGCGCTCATCCTGGCGCTCTGCGCGGTGCTGGTCCTGATCATCGCGCTGCCGCTCTGGGCGCTGCTGTCCAAGAGCCTGGAGGACACGCAAGGCAAGTTCGTCGGCCTCGCCAATTTCGTCAGCTACGCGACGACGCCCTCGCTGTTCTATTCGCTGCTCAACAGCCTGCTCGTCGCCGGCGTGACCACCGTGATCGTGGTGCCGCTCGCCTTCCTGTATGCCTATGCTTTGCGCCGGAGCTGCATCCCGGCCAAAGGCGCGTTCTATGCCGCCGCGATGGTGCCGGTCTTCGCGCCCTCGCTGCTGTCGGGTCTCGCGCTGATCTATCTTTTCGGCAATCAGGGCATCCTGAAATCCCTGATGATGGGCGCCTCGCTCTATGGCCCCATCGGCATCATCGCGGCCGAAGTGCTCTACTGCTTCCCGCACGCGATGCTGATCCTCGTCACGGCGCTGGCGCTTTCCGACGGGCGCCTGCGCGAGGCAGCGGACGCGATGGGCACCTCGCGCTGGCGCATCTTCCACACGATCACCTTGCCGGGCGCGCGCTATGGCGTGATCAGCGCGACCTTCGTCGTCTTTACGCTGGTCATCACCGATTTCGGCATTCCCAAGGTCATCGGCGGCCAGTTCAGCGTGCTGGCGACTGATGCCTACCGGCAGGTCGTCGGCCAGCAGAATTTCCCGATGGGCGCCGTCGTCGGCATCATCCTGCTGGTGCCGGCCGTGCTCGCCTTCTTCGTCGACCGCGTCGTGCAGCGGCGTCAAAGCGCCATGCTCTCGGCCCGCGCCGTACCTTACGCCCCGCATCCGGACCGGCGCCGCGACCTCGCGCTGCTCGGCTTCGTCGGCCTGATCGCGCTCGCCATCGTCGGCCCCTATGCGGTCGCCTTCTGGGGCTCCTTCGTCAAATACTGGCCCTATAACCTGTCGCTGACGCTGAGCAATTACGACTTCGCCCAAGTGGAGCCCGACGGCTGGGGCACCTATGCCAACTCGCTGATGCTGGCCTCGCTCACGGCGGTGATCGGCACGGCGCTGATCTTCACCGGTGCCTATCTGATCGAGAAGGTGAAGCTCTTCCCGCGCCTGCGCGCCTTCGCCCAGTTCCTGGCGATGCTGCCGATGGCGGTGCCCGGCCTCGTGCTCGGCCTCGGCTATGTCTTCTTCTACAATGCCGGCTGGAACCCGCTCGGCTTCCTCTACGGGACGCTGACGATCCTGGTGATCAACACCGTCGCGCATTTCTACACGGTCGGGCATATCACGGCGCTGACCAGCCTGAAGCAGCTCGACGGCGAGTTCGAGTCGGTCTCGGCTTCGCTCAAGGTGCCGTTCTGGTCGACCTTCCGGCGCGTCACCGCGCCGATCTGCCTGCCGGCGATCCTCGACATCGCCGTCTATGTCTTCGTCAACGCGCTGACCACGGTCTCCGCCGTGATCTTCCTCTATGGAGCAGACACCAAGCTCGCCTCGATCGCGATCGTCCATATGGACGAGGCCGGCGCCATGGCTTCCGCAGCGGGCATGGCGAGCATCATCATGGTCACCGCCATCGCGGTGAAGCTCGCTCATGTCGGCCTCGACCAACTGGTCTTCGGCCGCTTGCAGCAATGGCGCCAGCGCTAGGATGCCGAGCATGCGCCTGGGCGTGATCGCCGATGTCCATGGAAACCTGCTCGCGCTCGAAGCCGTGCTCGCGAGGCTCGACGAGATGTCCGTCGATCGCCTCATCAATCTCGGCGATTGCGCTTCCGGACCGCTCTGGCCGGCCGAGTCCGTCGCGCTGCTGCGTTCGCGCGACATGAGCCACGTCCGGGGCAATCACGACCGGGCTCTCGGCGCGCCCTCGCCCGAGGGACTGGGGGCATCCGACGGCTATGCCTGGCGCGTGCTCGATCCGCAGGCGCGCGGCTGGCTGGCGGGCCTGCCGGTCGAGACCATGGTCGAAGGGGCGCTCTGCTTCCATGCAACCCCCGACCATGACGAAACCTACCTGATGGAAGAGGTGTATGATGGCCGTCTCGTGCCTTCGTCGATCGCGGCGATCGAACAGCGCCTCAAGGGACGGACGGCGCCGCTGATGCTCTGCGGGCACAGCCATCTGCCGCGCGCTGCGCGACTGAGTTCCGGTGCGATCGTGCTCAATCCCGGCAGCGTCGGGAATCCGGCCTATGACGACACGAACCCGACCCATGTTTCCGAAAGCGGCATGCCTCATGCCCGCTTTGCCGTCGTGACGCTCGGCGAGGAGATCGCGATCGAACATCACCTCGCGATCTACGATTGGGAGCGCTCGGCCAAACGGGCAGAGGCGAATGGACGCGCCGACTGGGCGCACGCCTTGCGAACCGGGACAGCGCTTCCGTAGCACGGCGCGCTCAACCGCGCAGGGATCGTGCCAGCGCGAAGAAGGCCTGGATCGCCTTGCTGTTGCGGCGCTCGTGCAGGCAGATCAGCTTCTCGTGCATCTTGAGCGGCGGCCCGTCGAGCGGAATGCGGACGAGCCGCGGATCGTCCTCGCCGAACTCGGCCGCCGAGACGAAGCCGATCCCGCCGCCCGCCGCCACGATGGCGCGCACCGCCTCGCGGCCCTCGGCCTCGACCGCATGAGCGAGCGTAACGCCCTGCTCCGCCGCATGCTGTTCCAGCAATTGCCGCGTACGCGACCCGCGCTCGCGCATGACCAGCGGCCAGCTCGCCAGCTCTTGCAGCGAAAGCGCTGAGCGCGCCGCAGCCGGATGACCTTTGGCGGCAAAGGCGATGATCGGCGAGACATTGAGCGGCAGCACTTCGAAGGGCCGCTCGTCGCCGAGTTCGCCGAGCACACCGATCTCGGCATCGTAGCCGATCAGCGTCTCGACGATGCTGCCGGTATTGCCCTGCGCGATCGAGACCTGGATGCCGGGATGGCGTTCGCGAAAGGCGGTGAGCACATCGAGCACATGATGCACGGAATCCGCGACGATCCTGAGCGCGCCGGTCCGCAGCGAACGCTCCTCCTGCAACAGCTCCAGCGCCTCGCCCTCGGCACCGAACAGGCGATGCGTGACGGCGAGCAGCTTGTGCCCCGCGGGCGTCAGGACGACCTGGCGGTGCCGGCGGCTGAATAGCGCGACATCGTATTCCTCTTCCAGCTTGCGGACCTGATCCGAAATCGCCGGCTGGGTGAGGTTGAGCGCGAGCGCCGCTTTCGAGAAGCCGCCGGACAACGCGACCTGATGGAAGGCACGGAGCTGAACGTAGCGCATGGCGGGCGGAGCCTCGAAAAGCCGACGCGGAATGATATCGCTGAAATTTATACTAGGATATGAAATAGCGATTTTTCAGATTGATGGAACGAAGGCATTCTGAGCCTCGACAGCGCCCGACAGGCGCGAACCGAGGCCTTTGCCATGCGCGCCGAAACCGCCGCCATCGTCCATACCGAAGGCGAATCCAACACCTCCGCGGCGCGCAGCGACTGGTCCGCCAGCATCGGCGATGCCGGAACCCGCGCATTGCTGGCGCGCGACTCTGCCGCCTTCCTGCACCAGAGCCTGTCCAGCCCATGCCTGACCGCCATCGCCAAGGCCGAGGGCATCTGGATCGAGGACACGATGGGGCGCCGCTACATGGATTTCCATGGCAACAGCGTCCACCATATCGGCTATGGCCACCCGCGCCTGAAGGAGGCGATCAAGGCACAGCTCGACGAGCTCTGCTTTGCGCCGCGGCGCTTTACCTGCGAGCCGGCGGTCGAGCTTGCCGAGACTCTCGGGCGGCTGGCGCCGGGCGATCTCGGCAAGGTGCTCTTCACCACCGGCGGCTCCGACGCCATCGAGGTCGCGCTCAGGCTCGCTCGCGCCGCGACCGGCCGCTTCAAGACGCTGTCCTTCTGGGACGCCTTCCACGGCGCCGGCTTCGGCGCCTCCAGTGTCGGCGGCGAGGCGACTTTTCGGTCCGGCATCGCCGGGCCGCTTCTGCCGGGAGCGGAGCATGTCGCGCCTTGGGCGAACCATCACTGCGCCTATGGCCACAACAGCCTCGAGGATTCGGCACGCGCCTGCGCCAGCATGATCTCCTATGTGCTGGGCCGGGAGGGCGATTTCGCGGCGCTTGTCGCGGAGCCGATGCGGGCGACGCCCAATCCGCCGGCGCCAGGCTTCTGGAAGCAGATCCGCGAAGCGTGTGATCGCCACGGCACGCTCCTGATCTTCGACGAGATCCCGACGGGGCTGGGCAAGACCGGCCGCTTCTTCACATGCGAGCATGACGGGGTGATGCCTGACATCCTCGTCCTCGGCAAGGCGCTGGGCGGCGGCATCCTCCCGATCGCCGCTGCGATCGCCCGGCGCGACCTCGATGTCGCTGGCGACTATGCGATCGGTCACTACACCCATGAAAAGAACCCGGTGACGACGCGCGCAGCGCTGACCACGATCGCGATCATCCGCGAGGAAGGATTGCCGGAGCGCGCGGCCGAGCTCGGCGGCGAGGCGATGCAGCGCCTGCGCATGTTCGCCGAGAGCTCGCGCCATGTCGGCGACGTGCGTGGACGCGGGCTGATGTTCGGCGTCGAGATCGTGGCGGACAAAGACGACATGGCGCCGGACAACGCGCTCGCCGAGCGGGTCTATTATCGCTGCCTCGAGGCCGGGCTCAGTTTCAAGATCAGCCAGGGCAATGTGCTGACGCTGTCGCCGCCGCTGGTCATCGCGCAGTCCGATCTCGAGCGGGCGCTCGGCATCGTCGAGACGGCGATCGCCGCGGGCTGAGCCACGCATTCTCCCCACGAAAGCCAGGGATGTAGCCGTTGAAGGCCGTCAGGACGGATCGCGAATTGGAATGCCCGGATATCGATGCCGGCCTCAGGGCGCGCGGCGTCGAGCTCGTCACCTTGCCGGACGGGATCCCTGAGGCCGAGCTGATCGAAGCCATCGTCGACGCCGATCTGCTGTTGATGTGCTACACGCCGATCACCGCGCGCGTCATCGCCGCCGCGCCGAAGCTGAAGGGAATCGTCAAATACGGCGTCGGCATCGATGCGATCGACATTCCCGCGGCCATCGCGCGCGGGATACCGGTCGTGAACGTGCCCGAATACGCCGAAGAGACGGTTGCCGAGGGCGCCTTTGCCCTCATGATCGCGCTGGCCAAGCGGATGCCGGCGATCGGCCGCGCCATGCCGGCCGAGGGCTGGATCTGGCCGGAGCAGCGCTGGCTCGGCCGCGACATCTCCGGAGCGACGCTCGGCCTCGTCGGCGCGGGCAAGATCGGGCGCAGCATGGCCAGGATGGCGGGGCAAGGGTTTCGTGCCCGCGTGCTCGGCTATGACCCCCATGTCGACGGGGCCACGCTGGCCGCGGCAGGGATCGAAAAAGTCGACGACCTGCGGACGATGCTGCGCGCCTGCGACTTCGTCTCGCTGCATTGCGTCCTGAATGCCGCCACGCGGGGATTGATCGGCCAGACCGAACTCGACTGCCTGAAGCCCTCCGCCGTGCTGGTCAATGTCTCGCGCGGCGCGCTGATCGACGAGGCGGCGCTGGTCGAGGCGGTGCTGGCGGGGAGGCTCGGCGGCGTCGGGCTCGACGTCTACAGCCAGGAGCCGCTCGCCCGTTCCGGCCATCCGCTCAGCCCCTTGTTCGGGCGCGAGGACGTCATCCTGTTCCCGCACCTGACCTTCTTCACGGCCGAGGCGATGCGGCGGCTCTCGGACGACACGCTGGCGCGCTGCTTCGAGATCCTCGACGGCAGGCCGGTCCAGATCCGCTCGCACGACCCGCGCCTGCGGGCGCAGACGCGGAATGTGGCTTTCGCCTGAGCCATCATGGTCCAGGTGATCGTTTTCCTCGGAAACGCAGCGTCATCCCGGGCTTGACCCGGGATCCATCGGAGGGCTCCGGAGCTCTACGATGGATCCCGGATCGGCGCTGCTGCGCAGCTTGTCCGGGATGACGGTGTGGTTCTGAGGAGAACGCGTCGGTCTTATCGGAAGATCACCGTGCGGCGGCCGGCGAGCATCACGCGGCGCTCGATATGGAGCCTGAGCGCCCGCGCCAGCACGACCGCCTCGATATCGCGCCCGGCACTGACCAGATCGTCCGGCGTCAGCGAGTGGTCGGCGCGGCCAACGTCCTGGTCGATGATCGGGCCTTCGTCGAGATCGGAGGTCACATAATGCGCGGTGGCTCCGATCAGCTTCACGCCGCGATCATAGGCCTGATGGTAGGGCTTCGCGCCCTTGAAGCTCGGCAGGAACGAGTGGTGGATGTTGATCGCCCGCCCGTCGAGCGCGCGGCAGAGGTCGTTCGAGAGCACCTGCATGTAGCGGGCGAGGATGACCAGCGATGCTTCGGTCTGCGCGACGATCTCCAGCAGCTTGGCCTCCTGCTCGGCCTTGGTGGCCGCCGCGACCGGCAGGTAATGGAACGGAATGCCGTAATTCTGAGCCAGCGGCTCGAAATCGCGGTGGTTCGAGACGATGGCCGGGATTTCGATGTTGAGATTGCCGGTCGCCTGCCGGAACAGCAGGTCGTTCAGGCAATGGCCGAAGCGCGAAACCATCAGGACGACGCGCTGCGGGCGCGTCGGGTCGATGGTATCCCATGCCATGCGGAAGGTTCCGGCGACGCCGTCGAATTCGCGCCGGAAGGCGGCCTCGTCGAAGCGATCGCCCGCCGCAAAGGCGACGCGCATGAAGAAGTGGGCGTCGCGCGGATCACTGAACTGCGCGCTCTCCAGGATGTTGCAACCGTGCCGGTAAAGCACGCCGCTGACGGCGTGGACGATGCCGGGCCGGTCCTCGCAGGAAAGGGTGAGGATACGGACGGGCTTCTGCACGGCGATGTCGCGGGGAATGCTGAGCGAGAGCGGCGCAAGGTCGGTCATGGCCGCGCGCCTCACGCCGGCTTGCGATCGAGAGGTGCCGCGAGGCTGGCCGTGACGGCGACGGCCGTCCCTGCCAGATCGATCGTCCATTTGCGGGCATCGAGCCAGGCTTGATCGATCGGTTCGTGGCTTTCGGCCCAGCCGAGCGCGACGATTCCATCGACAGTCGCACCGAAGGCCGCCGAGGTGATCTCGCCGACGGGCTTGCCGTCGGCCAGGATCGCCTCGCCGCCCCAAGCCATCTGGCCGGTCGGACGTGGGCCGATGAGCGCGATGAGCCTTTTGATGCGTGGTTCGGCCTTGGCGGCGACAAGGGCTTCGCGACCCATGAATTCGCCCTTGTTCAGATTCACGGCGAAGCCGAGACCGGCCTCGTAGGGATTGATATCGGGCGTCAGCTCACGTCCCCAGGCGCGAAAGCCCTTCTCGATGCGCAGTGAATCGACGGCGTAGTAGCCGACATCCATGAGGCCGAGATCGGCCCCGGCCTTGTGGAGCGCGTCATAGATCGCTGGCGTGAACTCGACGGGAGCGTACAGCTCGAAGCCCTCACCGAGATAGGAACGGCGGCACGCCCAGCTCGTGGCATAACCGATCGTGATCTTGCGGATGGCATTGGCCGGGAAATCGGCGAGGTCGAAGGAGGTCGGCGAGAGACGGGCCAGGATCTCCGCCGCATTCGGCCCGGCAAGCGAGAGCACGGCATAGGCCGAGGTCACGTCCGTCAGCGTCGCGCCCTCCGGGAGCTGGCGCCTGATCCAATGCGCGTCGCGCGTCGCCTGGGCGGTACCGGTCAGCAGAAGATAGGTGTCCGGCGCAATCCGGGCCGCCGTCAGGTCGCTCTCGAAAGTGCCGCGCGCGTTCAGGAGAGCGGTGTAGACGGAGGTGCCCACGGGCACGGCAACGTCGTTGGCGGCCAGACGCTGCAGCGCAGCCTGGGCCTTTGGCCCCTGCAGCAGGAACTTGGCGAAGCTCGACATGTCGACGAGGCCCGCTGCCTCGCGGCAGGCCCGGTGCTCGGCCGCGACCGTCTCGAACCAGTTCTGCGGCCCGAAGGAATAGCGGATCACGCGCTCCTCCTCGGAGCGGGCAAAGTAGTTCGCGCGCTCCCAACCCATTTTCGAGCCGAAGACGGCGCCCTTGGCCGCCAGGCGATCGTAGAGCGGCGAGCGCCGGAAGGGCCTTGCCGTATCGAGCTCGCGGTTCGGCCAGGGCATGGCGTAGTGAAGGCCGAGCGTCTCCTTGATACGGTCCTTCAGCCAGGCCGGGTTGTTGTTGAAATCCGCGAAGCGGCGAATGTCGACCGGCCAGAGATCGCTCGTCGCCTCGCCCTCGACGATCCACTCGGCCAGCGCCCGGCCGGCGCCGCCGGCCGAGGCGATGCCCATCGAGTTGAAGCCGGCCCCGACATAGACGCCGGCCACTTCCGGCGCCTCGCCGAGCAGAAAGTTGTTGTCGGGCGTGAAGCTCTCGGGACCGTTGAGGAAGGTCTTGATCTCGGCTGTCTCCAGCGCCGGCACGCGCTCCAGCGCGTTCTCCATCAGGATGCCGAACTGGTCCCAATCGTCGGGCAGGAGCTGGAACTCGAACGGGTGGGGGATGCCGTCCATGCCCCAGGGCTTCGCGTCCGGCTCGAACCCGCCCATCACGAGCCCGCCGACCTCCTCCTTGAAATAGATATAGCCGTCGGGATCGCGCATCACCGGCAGGTCCGGCGAGACGCCGGCGATCTTGCCGGTGACGATGTACATATGCTCGGCCGAATGCAGCGGCACAGACACACCGCACATCTGGCCGATGGCGCGCGACCATTGCCCGGCGCAGATGACGAGAACCTCGCATTCGACCCGGCCCTGATCGGTCTGCACCGCCTTGACCCGGCCCTTCTCGGTCTCGACGCCGGTGACGCGGATGCCCTCGCGCACGGTCGCGCCGCCGCTGCGGGCGCCGCGTGCCAGCGCCTGCGTGATATCGGAGGGGTTCGCCTTGCCGTCGCCGGGAAGCCAGACCCCGCCAAGCAGATCGTCGGTGCGCATCACCGGCCATTTGTCACCGGCCTCCTGCGGGCTGAGCTCCTCGATCTCGACGCCCTGTGCCCGCGCCGCCGAAATCGTCCGGCGCAACTGCGTCATGCGCTCCGGCGTCCGGGCGACGGAAACCGAACCGCAGCGTTTCCACCCGGTTGCGAGCCCGGTTTCGTTCTCCAGCGAGGCGTAGAGCTCCGTCGAATAGCGGATCAGGCGCGTCATGCTGGACTGGCTGCGGAGCTGCCCGACGAGGCCCGCCGCATGCCAGGTCGTGCCCGAGGAGAGGCGCCCCTGCTCAAGCAGCAGCACGTCGCGCCAGCCGAGCTTGGTCAGGTGGTAGGCGACCGAGCAGCCGATGATACCGCCGCCGATAATGACGACGCGAGATTGGGAAGGAATGGACATGAGCGCCTCCGCGATGAAGGCAGCCTATCGCGTCAAAACACAAAAAACAACAAAAACCACAAAATCAGTCAAATTAACCGGCGAGCACGCGAACCCTGTTTTCGGCGAGTTTTGCACCGATCGTCTCTGGCGGAAGCCGGTCGACCAGCAATGCAGCGCAACGCTCCTCGCCCTCGATCCGACTGGGTAAAACCAGCCCGAACTTGCTGCTGTCGGCCATGAGAAAGCCTTGCTCCGCCGCGTGCAGAAGCGCACCCCGGATCGCCGCTCCGGCGCGGTTGTAGTCGGTGAGCCGACCTTCCATGTCGACCCCTCCGACGCTGACAAAGGAAAGGTCTGCCGAGAGGCGCGCAATCGCCCGCAGGGCCTCGGAACCTGAGGTGGCGTCCTCATTGCGGTCGAACTCGCCGCCGATCAGAAAGACCCGGGCCCCCGGCAAGCGGCTGACCAACCGCGCGTTTTCCAGGGACGTCGTGTGGACCACCAGCCTCTTGCGGTCCGATCTGGCCAGCGCGCGGGCTACGGCTTCGGTCGTCGTGCCGGAATCGAGCAGGATCGTCATGCCGTCGCCGAGCATCGAGGCCGCCAGGCTGGCGATCCGTTCCTTGCCCTCGCGATTCACGGACCGGCGGCTCGCGAACGATGCTTCCGAGCGCTCGTTGCGAATGGCTCCGCCATGAACGATCGACAGCCGTCCGTCTGCGGACAAGACCTTGAGGTCGCGCCGGATGGTTTCGCGCGAAACCTCAAGCGATCGGGCAAGCTCCTCGACAGTGACGGATTCCAGCCGATCGAGGTCGTCCAGGATGGCGCGATGCCGTCGCGCTGCGATATCGCGTGTCATGCAAACGAGACCAAAAGTCCGATCCAGCGGATGAATTCAATCGGCATATGCCCGCGACGGGCGCTTGGCAATCGAGCTCGCTTGGCCATTGGCGCAGCGGGAACAAGCCTCTTCTGGCAGGATCAGGAGCCCAGATTCGCCATCGACCTCCAGTGCCCCGCCAGTGACAGGACGATCGCACAGAGCGCGGCGCCGTTCGGAGTGTCGGCCGCCCGAAGCATTCGTCTGCTCCGCTCCTGCTTCCCGCGAGGGTTTCCAGATATGTAAGGCCGATCTCTTCGCGGCTGCGCGGCTCGGTGCAAGCCGCATATTCGCTGGTCAGCGGCCGCTGCATGGGGATCGGCGGATCCGGTTGCTCGAACGGGATTGGGCGACTGGCGCGGCACGCAAGCCGGAGTTTGCATCGCGGCCCGTTCGCAAACTGTCCGGTGAGATCAACGTCGACCGTTCTGTCGCGGAATCGAACCTAAGATGGCTGCGGGGTCGTTGGTGGCCAGTCCAAACGATCGATGCTATTGGAGGCGGTCTTTGCAGCTTGATCCAATTCGATGCAGCTGAACCCGCTTCTTCACGCTGAGCTTGTCACAGGTCGAAGGCAGTCAGCTCTCATCGATCTTTGGTCGACGACAGGCTTTGCTGCGGCCGTGAGCGAGGTGACCGGCCCACATCTCTACGAGTTTGGCGAACTGCCTGTCCCGACGGTCGCGATCACACTCTACGACGTCCGCCGCCACGTGTTGATCGAAGATGGTCGGATCCGGCGCGACGGGCCTGTTCATGCGGGGCGTTTTCGCATCGGGCAGCCGGGGCGCAGTGTCGTCGTGGATGCGGTGCCCGAGGTCGGATCCGGAAAACTGCTTCTGCTCTACCTTGGCAAAGCGCTGCTCAAGGAGGTCGGTGCCGCGCGCGGATCAGCCGCCCCGATCGCTCTGATGGACATGGCTTGGGATATCGAAGATCCGCTGCTGAAAATGTCGGCCCAGCGGCTGGTCGAAGCGAGCGACAGCGGCCAGCGGCCCAATGCGCTCTTGGCCGAGCAGATCGCCTACACGCTCGCGCTGCACCTGTCGGACCGTTACGCAGCTCCTGGCTCGCCGAAATCCGATCGTCTCCCGAGCCTGGACGAGACGATGCGCGCCCGCGTTGCAGAGTTCGTACAAGCCAACGCCAGCGCTCCGGTCACCTTGGCTGAGATGGCGCAAGTGGCTGGCATGACCCCTTCCAGCTTCATCCGAAGTTTCAAGCGCTCCACCGGTCTTACACCGCACCGTTTCGTGGTGGAACAACGCGTGCTCGCCGCCCGGCGACTGCTCGCGAACTCCAATCTGCCGATCGTCGAGATCGCCCTCGCGGTTGGCTTCTCCTCGCAGTCGCATTTCGGCGTCGCTTTTCGAGCCATAACGGGCGAGAGTCCGGCGCGCTATCGCCGCCTGCAGCGCGGGCACGGATAATTTTTCGACAAAACGGCGGACGTTGGTGTGCCGTTGGAGAATTTTCCGGCAGACGTCTCCCAACGTTTTGGAAGACCTCTCCTTCGAGCTGATCGCCCATGGAAGGCGAATGCAAGGGAGGTTACGAATGCCGACATCTTCAAGCACGATCACGCCGGTCGAGGATACCAGCCTGACCGGCTTCTACAGGGACATGACCGCTCCCGAGAAGCGCACCTTCTGGGCCTGCGCGACGGGCTGGGCGCTCGACGGCATGGACTTCATGATCTATCCGCTGGTGATCGGCACGATCATTATGCTCTGGCAGGTCGATGCCGGCACCGCGGGTCTTGCCGGGACGGTAACCTTGCTTGCCTCAGCGCTCGGCGGCTGGGGGGCCGGCTATCTCGCCGACCGCATCGGCCGGGTCCGTACCCTGCAGCTGACGATCATCTGGTTCTCGTTCTTTTCGCTGCTCTGTGCGTTCGCGCAGAATTTCGAGCAGCTCCTCATCTACCGCGCCTTGCTGGGCCTCGGCTTTGGTGGCGAATGGGCCGCGGGTGCGGTGCTGATGGGCGAGACGATTCGCGCGCAATACCGGGGCCGGGCCGTCGGCTCGGTCCAGTCGGGTTGGGCCGTCGGCTGGGGGCTCGCCGTGCTGGCGCAGGCCGCGCTGTTCTCCCTGCTGCCGGCCGAGCAGG
This sequence comes from Allobosea sp. UNC402CLCol, assembly GCF_000745475.1. GTDB lineage: Bacteria > Pseudomonadota > Alphaproteobacteria > Rhizobiales > Beijerinckiaceae > Allobosea > Allobosea spartocytisi. The sequence goes on along the minus strand of NZ_JQJJ01000010.1, from coordinate 596,584 downwards.
CCTGGCGCTGGATGTTCGCGATGGGAGCGCTGCCGGCGCTGCTGGTCCTCTATCTGCGCGCCTATGTGAAGGAGCCGGAGATCTCGGTCGAGGCTCGCGCCAAGCTGGCCATCTCCGGCGATCGCCCGTCGATCCTCGAGATTTTCCAGGGCCCGATCCTGAAGACGACGATTCTCGCTTCGCTCGTCACCACCGGTTGCCAGGGCGGCTACTACGCCATCACCTTCTGGGTGCCGCGTTTCCTGACGACCGAACGGAAACTCTCCATCGTGAGCTCGACCGGCTATCTCTCGGCGCTCATCATCGGCTCCTTCATAGGCTACCTCGTCGGCGCGTGGTTCGCGGACAAATACGGCCGCCGCAGCCTGTTCCTGACCTTTTCGCTGGGGGCTATGGTGGTCGTCCTCGCCTATACGCAGCTCCCACTCTCGAACGAGCTGCTCTGGGTTCTCGGCTTCCCGCTCGGCTTCTTCGCCTCCGGCTATTTCTCCGGCATGGGCGCCTTCTTGACGGAACTCTATCCGACCAGGCTGCGCGGCTCCGGCCAGGGCTTCTGCTACAACTTCGGGCGCGGTGTCGGCGCGCTCTTCCCCTTCCTCGTCGGCTATCTGTCGCAGATCACGACTCTCGCCAACGCGATCTGCCTCTTTGCTCTGTTCGCCTATGTGCTGTTTTTCTTGGCCGCCTATGGGCTGCCGGAAACGCGCGGCAAGGTGCTGCACGCCGATGGTTGAGATGAATTCTGCAATCGAGCCGGCGCCAGCTTGCCCGGGGCCCGATCCCCATCCGCACCGGCCGACGCGCTTTGTGGTGCCGCAAGGCGCAGTCGATACCCACGCCCATGTCATCGGGCAGCCTCCGGCTCACCCTTTCGTGGCCGACCGCAGCTACACGCCGGGACCAGCCACACCGGAAAGCTACCTCGCTATGCTGGACGCGACCGGCATGACCTATGGCGTCCTCGTCCAGGTCAGCGTGCATGGCATGGACAACAGCCTGATGGTCGAGACCCTGAGGGCGAACCGCGAGCGACTCCGTGGCATCGCCGTCATTCCACTCGGCCTGCCCGACCGGGAGCTGGCGGCGCTCAAGGAGGCTGGCGTTGTCGGCCTGCGCCTCAACATCCTCTATGGCGGCGGCATCGGCTTCGACCAGCTGGACGACTATGCCGCGCTGGCCAGGGAGTTGGGCTGGCATCTGCAGTTCCTGATCGATGCCAGGGACCTGCCACCGCTGGGGCCGAAGCTCGCCCGGCTGCCCGTCCCCTTCGTCGTCGATCACTGGGGACATTTTCCGGTCTCGCGCGGTATCGCCGATCACGGCTTCCGGACGCTTCTCTCGCTCGTGCGCGACGGGGCCTGGGTCAAGCTTTCGGGTGCTTACCGCAACACGGTTGAGGGGCCGCCCTACGCCGACACGATCCCTTTCGCCCGCCTGCTTCACGAGGCTGCACCCGAACGCTGCGTCTGGGGTTCCGACTGGCCGCACGTCGCGCACTGGCAGCATATGATGAATGTCGGCGACCTGCTCGACCTCCTCGCCGATTGGGTGCCCGATCCGGCCGGCCGTGACCGCGTCCTCACCGAAAACGCGCACCGCCTCTATGGCTTCGGGCAGCAAGGCTCATGACAGATTCCACCAGCACATACGACGCGCTCCTGGCGGCACTGCACTCTGTCCTGGGTGACGCCGGTCTCGTCCTGACCGGTGAAGCCATGTCGCCTTACTGCGTGGACTGGCGTGGCGAGTTCGGTGCGCCTGCCCTCGCAGTGGCCCGGCCAAAGACCGTCGATCAGGTCTCTGCCGTGGTGCGGGTCTGCGCCGAACGGAACATCGCGATCGTGCCGCAAGGCGGCAATACCAGCCTCGCTGGCGGCGCGGTTCCGATTGCCGGACGCGCCCAGATCGTGCTCAGCCTGTCGCGGATGAAGGCGATCCGCGCCATCGACCCTGTCGGCATGACCATGACGGCCGAGGCCGGGGTCGTGCTCGAAACCGTGCAGGAGGCGGCGCGGGAGCATGAGCTGCTCTTCCCCATCAGCTTCGCGGCGCAGGGGTCCAGCCAGATCGGCGGCATCATCTCGACGAATGCCGGCGGCATCAATGTGCTGCGCTATGGGATGACGCGCCAGCGCGTGCTTGGGCTGGAAGCGGTCCTTGCCGATGGCTCGATCGTCGAGGGCCTGCGCCATTTGCACAAGGATAATGCCGGATACGACTGGAAGCAGCTCCTGATCGGAGCCGAGGGCACACTCGGGATCGTCACCGCGGCGAGCCTGCGCCTGGCACCTCGGCCGAAACATAAGATCACCGCGCTTCTCGCCGTGCCCGATCCAGAATCTGCGCTGGCCTTGCTCAGACATGCCACCGCCCAGCTCGGCGACGCGATCGCTGCTTTCGAACTGATCTCGCCGTCCGCGCTGGCTCTGGTGAAACAGCATTTCGGGTTGAAGCCGCCGATGGAGATGCAATCCTGGGCGGTGTTGATCGAGGCAGCGGCGAGCCTGTCAGGTTTGCGCGACGCGATGGAAGTGGCTTTGACGATGGCGCTGGAGGCTGGGGACGCCAGCGACGGCGTGATCGCCGAGACGGAGGCGCAGGCCGCGGCCCTGTGGGCCCTGCGAGAGCATGTAACCGAGGCCGAGCTGAAATCCGGACGCAGCGTGAAGCATGACGTATCCGTGCCGATCAACCGCATCCCCGATTTCATTCGCGATGCCACGAGCGCCCTGCACAATGCCTTCGACGGGCTACAGCTCGTCGTGTTCGGCCATGTCGGGGACGGGAACGTCCATTTCAACGTGCTTGGCGCTGCAGTCGAAGCCAAGACGGCCATCAACCGTGTCGTCCATGACGTCGTGGCCGGACATCAGGGCAGCATTTCCGCCGAACACGGAATTGGCAGCTACCGGGTTTCCGAACTGGCGCACTACAAGCAACCGAGCCAGCTCACATTGATGCGGACGTTGAAGCGCGCGCTGGATCCCAGCAACATCTTCAATCCCGGAAAAGTCCTCAATGACGGAAGGTCGTTTTCCGAGAAGTGATGCTTGCCGTCGACCTCGATGACGATGCGCCGACGGCTGGGAAGGAGATTACCGGGCCGCGAGGCGAGCTGGCCTCACCGAAACTTCGCAATCTCCTCATCCGTCACGATCGGCTGCCGCCCGCCCCAGCGAGCCCGCATCCAGTTCGTCAGGTCGGCGAGCGCCTTGTCATCGAGCAGCTCGGTGAAGGCCGGCATCGCCTCCATGCGCTCCAGCCCAGGAAAGCGCTGGGCGGGAATGCCGTGGAGCACGGCGCGGACGAAGTTCCGCGGGCTCGCGAGCCGCAGCGAGGCGTTGGTCGACAGCGGGATTGCGACATGCGGGATGCCCTGGCCGTCGGCGCCATGGCAGCCAGCGCAAAGGTTGAGATAGGTGCCGCGCCCCGCCGCAGCGACGGGTGCCGGAACCTCCACGGGCGCGGGAGCCGGCGGCGGAACCGGCGTTGCGGGCAAAGCGTCGAGGTCGAAGAGATAGGCGGCCATCGCCTGGAGATCGCCCTCGCTCATGTACTGCGTGGAGAAATGGACGACCTCGAACATCTGGTGCGTCATCGAGCCCTGTGCCGACAGGCCCGACTTCATGAAACGGGCGAGCGTCAACGGGTCGAACCCCATCCGCCCGAGGCCTTCCTTCGTGATGTCAGGCGCCTCGACCCCTTCGATCACGGCGCCCTTCAGATAGGCGCCGGATTCCATCCCCTGGAGCAGGTTGCGCGGCGTGTGGCATTCGCCGCAATGCCCCAGCGCATCGACGACGTAGCGGCCGCGGTTCCAGGCTTCGGATCGCGCGGCGTTCGTGGCGAAGCCCTCTCGCCGCAGGTTGAAGAGGTTCCAGAAGGTGAGAGACTGGCGGATGTTGAACGGGAAGGAGAGCTCATTCTCCCGGTTCGGCACCCGCATCGGCTCGCGGGTCATCAGATAGGCGTAGACGGCGTCGACGTCCTCCTCGCTCATCTCGCGATAGGAGGCATAGGGCATGGCCGGGTAGAGGTGCCGCTCGCCCTTGCCGACGCCGTCCCTGACCGAGCGATGGAATTCCGCCCGGGTCCAGGCGCCGATGCCGAATTCCTTGTCCGGCGAGATGTTGGTGGCGTAGAGCGTGCCGAAAGGCGTCTCGAAGGGCAGCCCGCCCGCCCAGGCGGCGCCGTCCTTGGCGGTATGGCAGGCATAGCAGTCGGCGGCGACCGCGACATAGGCGCCGCGCTCGGCGAGCCACTTCATCTCGTCAGCGCCGAGAGGGCGCTCGACGGCCTTGGAGACCACGCTGGTCTCGAGCGCGCCGAAGAACACGCTGCCGGCGACGGCGGCCCCGGCGAGGATCACGGCTGCGGCGGTGAGCAGGAGAGTCCGTTTCTTCATCGCCGGCCCCGTCACCCGCTGACCAGGCCGGGCGTGGCGAGGATGAGGTCGCGTACGGCCGTATGGTAGCGCACATAGCCGGTACACCGGCAGATGTGCTTGTCGAGCGCTTCGGTCACGACCTGCTCCAGTTCCGCACGGGCGACCGGCTTGCGCTTCAGCCGGTCGATCAGGACGGTCGCGCCCGTGACGAAGCCCGGCGTGCAATAGCCGCACTGGAAGGCGAAGTGCTCGATGAAGGCCTGCTGGACCGGCGACAGGACGATCTCGCCCTTCGCGTCATGCCTGGCGTGCCCCTCGACGGTCACGACCGTCCTGCCGGCGAACCAGTGCGCGCCGGTGATACAGGTGCGCATCTCCCTGAGCGCGCCGCCCTCGCCTTCGACGATGACGGTGCAGGCGTGGCAGATACCCTGGCCGCAGCCCATGCGGGAGCCGGTGAGGTTCAGGTACTCGTGCAGGAAGTCCTGCATCATCAGCCCTTCCGGCACGTCGACGGGGCCGACCGGCCTGCCGTTGACGGTGAGGGCGAGCGGTTTCGTCTCGGTCGTCATGACAGGGCCTCCCGGATCTTCTCGGGCGTGATCGGCAGGTCGTGGAAGCGCTTGCCGATCGCATGCGTGACGGCATTGGCGATGGCCGGCACCACGGCGATCATCACCACCTCGGCGATGCCCTTCGGCGGGTCGCTGTCGGAAAGCGGGGGCAGCACCTCCGCCGTCTGCGACCAGAGGGCGACGTCCTTCGCACGTGGCAGCTCGTAGCGGTTCCAGTTCCAGGTGCCGTCGCCAGGACCGTCCTCGTAGAGCGGCAGATACTCCTTGAGGGCGTGCCCGATGCCCATGGCGATGCCGCCCTGGATCTGGCCGGAAACCAGCTCGGGCACGACCTGCCGGCCGCATTCGAGGATGGAGTGGTGGGAAAGCAGGGTGACGGTGCCGCTGCCGATATCGACCGAGACTTCGGCGAGGGTCGCCATCGGCGCGTAATAGGTGACGCCGGCATTGTTGCGTTGGGCGGGCGGATAGGACACTGCGGCCCGCTCGATGAAATGCCAGCCACCCGTCGTCATCGACCGCTTGTGCTCCTCCGACGCCCCTTCGCCGTAGCGCAGGGCGAGTGCATCGATCGACAGCCGCAGGCGGCCGCGCTCGGGCACGTCGAACTCGGCTTCCGTCCATTGCCAGCGGTTGAAGGTATGAACCGTCACGCCGGTCGGCAGGCCGAGGCGATGCGCTTCCGCCGCCACCGCCTCGAAGGCGAGCGAGGGCATGCCGCCTGCGTTGATCATGCCGCCCCCGAGCCGCAGATCCTCGCGGCGCACGTCGTAGGGCGCGAGCGCGCCGCCGCCTGTCCCGCGTGACCAGAGGGACCTGGCCGCCGGCCAAAGCGCGAGGTCGACGAGGATTCGGGCCGCCTCGCGCGTCGCATGGCCGAGATAGTAGACGCTGTTCGTCGCGCTCATCGGCGAGGTGATGCGGGGTGTCCAGCGCGGGTTCTGCTTGCGCCGGTCTTCCTCGTCCTGGCTCAGCGTATAGGGCTCGTCCGTCGTCTCGAGCGGCATCTGCGGCCAGCGCACGACGCCGTACTCGGTCTCGTCCGGCACGCGGCCGAGAATCTCGCCGACCATGATCGCCTGCGAGGTCGTGACGCCGGGCCCCATCTCGTGGGCGACGTGGCGGAAGCTGATCCGGCCGCGCGGGTCGAATTCGAGCGAAGCGAGCGCGGCTTCCGCGCCGGTGCCGTAATCCTTCTGCACATGGCCATAGCCGACACCGTATTTCTTGCCCGGATTGGCCGCCTCGAACGTCTTCTTCTTCTGCGCGCGTGCGCTCCAGAGCGGATGCGCCCTGGCCTTGAGCAGGATCTCCTCATTACGCAGCGCGCCCGCCGGAATGGCGCCCTGGGTGTTCTTCATGCCGGAGCGGAAGACGTTCCTCAGCCGGAGCTCGATCGGATCGATCCCGAGCAGCTCCGCCGCCTCGTCGACCATCATCTCGGTCGCCGACATGGACTGGAGCGTGCCGTAACCGCGAGTGGAACCGGCCTCGACCGCCCGCGACGCGAAGGCGGCGGCCGAGAAGTCGCTCTGCGGCAGATAGTAGATCGACTGCGCCGCCGTGGCGCCGACGAAGGCGACGGAGAAAGAGTAGTTCGCCCGCCCGCCGCCATCGGTCCTGAAATGCCCGGTCATGATGCGGAACTTGCCGGTGCTGCGGTCGACGACCAGCGTGTTGTCCATCCAGAAGGCATGCCGCTTGAGGCCCGTCTGGAACTGCTCGAAGCGGTCGTTGGCGAGCCGCACCGGCCGTCCCTCGCCATAGAGGCCGGCGAGCACGCAGAAGAGCGGGAAGATGTAGTGATCCTTCGTCCCGTAGCCGACGGTGTAGCCGACCTTGAGGTCGACCTCCTTCAGGAGGAATTTCGACGTCGACACCAGCTCGGCCGAGACCTCCGCCACCTCATAGGGCGACTGCGAGGCGGCCATGACGTGGAGCACGCCCGTCGCGGCGTCGTACCAGACATTGCCGTTGTCGGCCTCCATGGCGGAGGCGTCGATCGACTGCGAGAAATAGCTCCGCTTCAGGACGAGCGCGTCGCTGCCGGCTGCGGCGATGTCCTGCTCGATCTGCGCCGCGGCGGCCATGCCGCGCGCCATGGCATCGCCCTCGCCGGGGCTCGGCCAGACGGCCTTGTCGCCGGAGAACTTGCCGAAGATGACGCTGTCCTTGAACGGCGAATAGCGGTCCTCGGCCTCGGGCGAGCCGCCGTCGATGCGCACATAGCGCGAGGCGCCGTAATGCGGCGGCTGGTTGTAGGGGGTCGCCGCGCCGTAGCGCACGACGCTGTCGTCGAAGCGGACCTTGCGCTTGGCGGCGTCGTAGCGGGCGAAATCGCGATAGATCAGCAGCGCGACCGGCTGGCCGAGCAGGCGCGGCGTCTCGCCCTTCGGCACCAAGAAGACGTCGCCGAAGAAGTCGGGGTGGGGCACTGTGATACCGTCCGCGACGAGATCCTCGTGCAGCACCATCCGGTCGGGCTTCAGCGCCTCGCCGAGAACCGTCAGGTCGATGCCCTCGAAGCTCCTGTCGGCCTTGGTCGCGTGGAGGAGGAAGGCGTGCGACTGCTCGCGCGGCCAGCCGGGAAGATCCGCGGCGCGATAGTCTCGCGCAAAGGTCTTGGCTCCGGTGACCTTGGCGATGGCATCGAGGCGATAGCGCGGCCGGCCGGCGGGCGTGAGCCAGTCCGGGCCGGGCCGCGGCGGCGTCTCGATCAGCCGGGCCCCGGCCGGCGGCGCGAGGAAGGAGACGTTGAGCGCGACGCCCGCCGCCGCTCCAGCCCGCAGGAACCCTCTGCGTGAAATGCCGGCTCCCATTCTTCTCCTCCCGCCCTGCGTATCCGCGCTAACGGCGCCGCCCGCCGATCTGCGCCTGTCGTTGTGTCGAGGGCGCAAGCGCGCCCGTCACTTCCAGTCGATCTGGCTCGGGCCCTGCGCGTACTCGGTGCTCGTCTGCCACGGCCAGGCATTGCTCAGGAACGGCGCGAGAGGCGGCAGCATCACCTGTTCGCCGGCTTGGGCCGCCAGATCGGCCATCGCCTTGCGCGTGCCGTCGGTGAGCAGCTCGGAATCCATGAGGTAGTAGTCGTTGAAGAACACCTTGCCGAGCGCGCGATCCGCCACGATGCGGGCGAGCAACTCCAGCATCTGCTGCGGCTTCGTCGTGAAGGCGGAGGTCTCCAGCAGCAGCAGGCGGGTGTTGATCGCCTCTCGCCCCATCTGCTGGGCGAGCAGCGTGAACAGGATGTTGTTGCGCCGGGTGACGTAGAGGGTGTTGGTGGCGGCATAGGTCCGCTCCCAATCGGCCCCCAGCATGCGCCGCCAGTCCTTCAGAACCGTGGTCCAGTGCTGGACCTGGGCAAGGCCGGCGATCTCGGTGGTCTTGCCGATCAGCGGGCGCAGCCCCTGCGCGAAGGCTTCCAACTCCGGATAGGTGAAGCTGCCCTTGGAGAGGCAGGCGTCGAGGAAGGCGATGTTGCGCGTGATGAGCTCGCGCAGCACCGTGCGCTGCTCCGGCGTGAGCTCGATGGCATCGAGGCTGCCGAGCGCCTCGTTCAGGCTGGCCCGATAGGCCGTCGCCGGAGCGCGCCAGGACGTGTCCCCGGCCGGATCGCGCACGGCGGTCGCGACGAGCTGGAAGATCGCCATGGAGCTGTGCGAGACCGACTTGACCAGCCGGTAGACCGGCGCCACCGGCGGCGCGACGATCGGCGCCTTCCCCGGCGGGTACAGGATCATCGAGCCGCCATCGCCGTTGAAGAGGCCGATGATGATCGGGCTCTGCTCACGCAGGTTGCGGATGAACTTCCTGAGATTGTTGTCGTAGATGCCGAACATGACGTTGTTCAGCTCTATGACCTTCCTTTCGGCCGCCGTCGCCTCCCGGCGCACCATGCCGTCGCCCAGAGCCTCGTCCAGCCGGCCGACATCGCCGGCCTGTGGCTGGCTGGGAGCGCCGGCCACGACGTCCATGAATCCCGGGACCTCCTGCGCGACCGCCGCGCCGGGGGCCGTCGCGGAGAGCAGCGCCGCAAGCAGCATGGCCCGATAATGGCGCGCACGGAGCGCTTTCACAGCGCATGTCATCTCGGTCATCCCCTCTTCGACTTGGTATCATGAAGGTTATTAAGATTCGAAATCAGCGGGCGAGCTGTTCTTCCTCCCACCAGCTGAAGAGGATGTCGCGCAGCGCTGCGCCATCGTCGTCATAGAGATCGCTGCGCTTGAGCTGGTCGAGCAGGGCCTGCTCGTCTTCGTCGAGCGGCACTTCGACGGTGGTGGTCCGGATCGGAGCGTTCACGAACTCGGCGACATAGGTGGAATCGCGCCGCAATTCCCTGTCGGCCTTGATCCTCTGCTGCCTGAAGTCCGCGACGGTCCGTTGCGTGCGCCAGACGGGCAGGACGGGGACCGCGGCGAGATCGGCCTCCGTCGCCTGAAGGATGCTGATCCTGGCCGGCTTCAGCGAGAAGTTGCTGGTGCGCATCACGTCGGCCCCGCAAATATTGGGCACGGCCAGCACGTCCATCAGGGCGAGGAAGTCGACATGGTCACCCGGCTTCGACGTCTGCCGGGTGATGTAGGGCCGCCCAGCGTCGTCAACGCCCGTCTCCATGAAGAGGTTGAAGGAGTCGTGGACGTCGTCTGGGGTCAAGCCGTATTCGCGCTGCGCCTCCGCCTGGATATCCTGACAGTTGGTGTGCGTGCAGTACCCGTAGACGGACTCGTAGAGATTGGCGCTGCAGCGCGGGAAGAGCACGTCGTTGGCCCCGGCCGTGTCCGCGGCGATGAACATCATCGCCCGTTCGCGCGGCGGCGCGGACCACAGGAAGTCGCCCTTCGTCGGATGCAGCCCGTGCAGCGTGCGGGTCCGACCGGCGTGGAAATATTCCTTGTAGTCGTGCAGATTGAAGCAGTTGAAATCGAGGCATTGGCCGCCGTCGATCTGCTCCAGGCGCAGGATCTGGCCCTTGCGGACCTCGAGCGCCTTGCCCGTGCCCGGCTCAAGGGCGAAGTCGAGAAGAATCTCTCGCGTCATCGGCTGCCCTCTACTCAACCGACGGCCAGGCTCGGGCGAGTTGCCGCGCCCTGCTCCGGCAGGTGGCGGGCCGCATAGCGCCTCAGCGCATGCCGGATGAGGGCGGCACGATCCTCCGCGAGGCCTTTGGCCAGGGTCCGATCGACGAGTTCGAGCTGCTGCTGGTTCAGCGCGATTGTGACAATGCGTGTTGCCATCCGGGATGCTCCTGCCTGCCTCGCGTTGAGGACCCATTCATGTATACGTGATTTAGGATCATATTGGCAATCATGAATTCGTTGCATGCGCGCGGACGGCGATGCTGCGCATACTTGCGCCTCGAGCGACTCTTGCGATATCCCGTGACCCATGGAAATCTCGTCGCGGTCCGACATTGCCTATCAGGCGCTCAGGCGCGCCATCATCGAGCAGGCGCTCGCGCCGGGAACCAAGCTGCGCGAGGACGAGATCGGCGCGCATTTCGGGATCAGCCGGACGCTGGTCAGGGCGGCCCTGATGCGGCTCAGCCAAGAGGGGCTGGTTGAGATCAAGCGCAAGCGGACGGCAACCGTCGCCATCCCGAGCCTCGACGAGGCGCGGGAAATCTTCGAGGTCCGGCATTGCCTGGAGCAGCAGATCGTCCAGCGCCTGACCGCCCATTGGCGGCCCGAGATGGGCGAGACGCTCGAGGCCCATGTGAACGAGGAGGAGGCCGCGGCCCAGCGCGGCGACACCGCCTCGGCAAGCCGGCTCGCGGGCGAGTTCCATATCGTCCTCGCGCGCCTCGCCGGCAATGCGCTGCTTGCGCGCTATCTTTCCGAGGTGGTCTCGCGCTGCTCCCTGATCCTCGCCGTCTATGGGCGACCGCATGTCGCCGAATGCGCGACCGCCGAGCACAGGAACGTGATCGCGGCGCTGCGCGCGCGCGATGCTGCGGCGTCCATCAGCATCATGAACGAGCATCTTCACGCCGTTGAGGCGCGGGCGCTGCCCAGGCCTCAGGAGGCCGAGGACGTCAGGATCTCCGATATTCTGGCGCGCTACAGCACGGCCGGGTGAGGCGCCCTTCCCTGGCTCGACGCCGGCGAGATGACGCGTCGCCGGGCTTCTCGCCGCCTTTCATGCCTCTCTCCTGATCTACCGAACCCCGGGCGGCGCATGGCGCCTCTCCGCATCCGGCCGACGATGCTCCCGGTCGCACTCCCGGCGTGTTTCGTGCATCGACGCGAAATCGGTGCCGATGCTTTTATGTGCATTTTCGGCAACGCGATGCACATATTGTATTCTTGAATATCAGAATCATGCATACGAGAATATTCGTCATTCAACGGAAGATGTGCGCGACATCGCGGGCATCTTCCCGTCCGATCGAGGGGCAATGACCAGCTCGCACACCCTCTTCGATTTCGCGGCGCTTACCGCCCGCCAACGCTACAAGCTGCTGATCGGCACCGTCGTGCCGCGCCCGATCGCGCTCGTCACCACGGTCGACGAGGAGGGGCGGGTGAACGCCGCGCCCTACAGCTTCTTCAATTGCCTCTCGGCCGATCCCGCGATCGTCGCGCTCGGGGTCGAGAACAAGCCGGACATGGCGTTCAAGGACACGGCGCGAAATATCCGGATGACCGAGGAATTCACGGTCAACATCGTGTCTGATGCCCTGGTCGAGCGCATGAACGTCTGCGCGGTCCCGTTTCCCGCGACGGTGGACGAGCTCGCGCAGGCGGGCCTCACCGCCGTTCCCGGCTCACAGATCAAATGTCCGCGGATCGGCGAAGCGCCGGCAAGCCTGGAATGCCGCCGCTACGTCACGCTCGAACTCGGCCGCTCCCGCGAGATCATTCTCGGTCAGGTGGTCGCGGCCCATATCCGCGAGGACGCCGTCGATCCCGAGAACCATTACGTGGATCAGGCGGCGATCGACGCGATCGGCCGCATGGGTGGGCACGGCTATGTACGGACCCGCGACTATTTCGACCTCCGCACGATGACGGCGGAGGATTGGGACAAGGCGCCGCCGCCGGTGCGGACGCCCGGCCCCGTCGAGGCCTGATGGATACGGCTCGCGCGGCGCATGGCCGCTTCCGGGGAGGGCCCGGCGATGCCGAAACGCAAGAATGACTCGCAAGGCGAAGAGCCAGCGAGGGCGGCGGTTTCCGGTCAGAGGGGAGTGACGAACATGACGGCAGCAGGGATCTCGCGGCGGAGCCTCGTCTTGGGGGCCACGACGGGCGCTGCGGCGCTCGCCTCGGCCGGATGGCCCGGCACGGCCGGCGCGGCAGACAAGCTCGTCGTCGGCGTCATCTATGTCGGCACGCGCGGCGATTTCGGCTGGAACCAGTCGCACGCCACGGCGGTCGAGGCCCTGAAGACGGTTCCGGGCGTTTCCGTCGTCGAAGAGGAGAACGTGCCCGAGACGCTCGCCGTGGCGAACACCATGAAGTCGATGATCGAGCTCGACGGCGCGAAGCTGATCTTCGGCACCTCATTCGGCTATTTCAATCCGTTCATGGTCGATATCGCCAGGCAGTACCCGGATGTGCAGCTCCGCCATCCCACGACGCTCTGGTCGGCCGACAAGCATCCCGCCAATCTCGGCGGCTATTTCGCCTATATGGACCAGGCGCATTACGTGAACGGCGTCGCCGCCGGGCTGTCCTCCAAGACCGGCAAGATCGGCTACGTGGCGGCGAAGCCCATCAGTCTCGTCCTGCGGACCATCAACAGCTTCATGCTGGGCGTGCGCAAGGGAAACCCTGGCGCGACCGTCAAGCTCATCTTCACCGGCGACTGGTCCCTGCCGGTGCGGGAGGCCGAGGCCGCGAACGCGCTCGCGAGCGCGGGCTGCGACGTCGTCGCCTGCCATGTCGACAGCCCCAAGGTCATCGTCGAGACGCTGGAGCGGCGCGGCGTGAAGAGCTGCGGCCACAACACCTCGCAGGCTGCCCTCGCACCCAAGGGCTTCATCACCGGCGCCGAAACCAAGTACGAGACGATCTACAAGGGCTTCGCGGAGCTGCTCGCCAGAGGCGAACCGCTGCCGAACGTCGCGATCGGCGGGTACGACAAGGACATGGTGACCAGCACGCCCTTCGGCGCGGGCGCGAGCGAGGAGGCACGCCGTGCCGCCACGGAAGCGATCGCGGCCCTGAGGGCGGGGCAGCCGATGTTTGCCGGCCCGATCAGGGACAACAAGGGCAACGTGATCGTCGCCCCGGGCAGCGCGCTGGGCAACTACGCGCCCGAGCTCGAGACCGCGAATTATCTCGTCGAGGGCATCGAGGGATCGGTCACCTGAGGTCAGCCGGACCGGAAGGCGGCCCGCTCTGCCTCCGCCCGGCTCCGCAAGGCAACGTCTGGAGCTATGGCGGCGAGATGGAAAGACCTGCGGTTTCCGGAGATCAAGCGACGCATGGCTCGGCGGGCTTCGCGATGCGGGGAGCGGACGAGCTCCGCCGGGCTGCCGAGTTCGTCGTCGTTCCCGCGCTCGCGCTCGCCATCTCGGCCGCGATCTTCTCGGCGATCCTGCTCGCCATGGGACAGTCGCCCGCCGCCTTCTTCCAGCTGCTCTGGCGGGGCGCATTCGGCACGGCCTTTTCCTGGCAGAACACGCTTCAGCGCGCAGCGCCACTGATCCTGACCGCGCTGTGCGTTGCGCTTCCCGCCCGCGCCGGTCTCATGATCATCGGTGGGGAGGGTGCTTTCGTCATGGGCGGGCTCGCCGCCGCAACCGCCGCCCTGCCGCTGCTCGGCTGGGCGCCCGCCCCTCTCGTCCTCCTGCTGATGGCGATCGCCGGAACGGCGGCCGGCGCGCTCTGGATCGGGCTGGTGGGCGTGCTCCGCCATCGGCGCGGCGTCAACGAGACCATCGCGAGCCTGCTCCTCGCCTATATCGCGGTCGCCGTGCTCTCCTTCCTGGTTGAAGGCCCCCTGCGCGACCCGGCCTCGCCCAACAAGCCGTCGACCCATCCGATCGGGGCAGAAACCATGCTCGGTCCGATCCCGGGCACCTCGGTGCACTGGGGTCTGGTGGCCGGCCTCATCGCGTGCCTGGCGGCCCATGTGCTGATCAGCCGGACGACAACCGGCTTCGCCATCCGGATCGCGGGCGGCAATCCGCACGCCGCGCTCGGCCAGGGTCTGCCGGTCGGGCGCCTGCTCGTGCTCTGCTGCCTGCTCGCGGGGGCGGCCGCCGGCCTTGCCGGCTTCTTCGACGTGGCGACGGTCCACGGCGCCGCCAATGTCTCTCTGGTGGCGGGCTACGGCTTCACCGGCATCCTCGTCTCGTTCCTCGCCCGCCACAACGCGCTCGCAATCCCGCCGGTCGCGATCCTCTTCGGCGGGCTCAGCGCCGCAGGAGGCCTGATCCAGCGGCGGCTCGGCCTCCCCGACGCGACGGTCGCGCTCCTCGAAGGCGTGATCTTCGTGACCCTCCTGACCAGCGAGACGCTCTATGGGCGCTTTGCGATCTTCCAGCCTCGCGGCGCGAGGCAGCGGCCATGACCGATGCCGGCCTTTTCGCGGTCCTCGTGGCCATGGTCGCCGGCGCGATCCGCGTGTCGACGCCCTTTCTCTTCGTCTCGCTCGGCGAATGCCTCACTGAGAAGTCGGGACGTGTGAATCTCGGGCTCGAGGGAACCCTCGTGCTCGGCGCGATGGTCGCCTTCGCCGTCTCCTACCATAGCGGCAATCCCTGGCTGGGCGTGGCTGCCGCTGCGGCGGCCGGCTTCGCCCTTGGTGCGCTCCACGGCGCGATCTGCCGCCTGCCGCGCGTCAACGATGTCGCAATCGGCATCGCGATGATGTCGTTCGGCACCGGTCTCGCCGTCTTCCTGGGCAAGCCCTACATCCAGCCGACTGCGCCCCGGCTTCCCTCGCTCCCGCTTGGCGATTGGCTGGGCATCCCGTCGCTCGCTCTCGCGCTCGACGTCAGCCCGCTCTTTCTCCTGGGCATCGCGCTGGCCTTTCTGCTCGACTGGGCGTTTCGCAACACTCGCGCCGGCCTCGTCGTCAGGGTCACGGGAGACGACGCGGCCGCGGCCCGCGCGCTCGGCATCGCCGTCGACCGCGTGCGCCTCGTCGCGACTGCGCTGGGCGGGGCGAGTGCCGGCATCGGCGGGGCCTTCCTGTCGCTCTTCTATCCCGGAAGCTGGAACGAGGGGCTGTCGTCGGGACAGGGGCTGATGGCGGTCGCGCTCGTGATCTTCGCCCGCTGGCAGCCACGGCGCTGCCTCGCCGCCTCGCTTCTCTTCGGCGCGGCCGGCGCGCTCGGACCGGCGCTCCAATCGATCGGCATCACCGCGGGCTATTATTTCTTCAACGCGGCTCCCTACATCCTGACCCTCCTCGTCATGGCCGGCACGGGCAGTGCCAGTCGCGCCGCCCGGCACGCGCCGGGCGAGCTCTCGATCACCCGGTGAGGGAGGCATGATGCCCGAGGCGTTCACCATTCCAGCCGCAAGGGGCGCAGCCCTCGAAGCCATCGGCCTGTCGAAGCGGTTCGGCGCGTTCCAGGCGCTCGACCGCGTCTCGCTCAAGGTCCCGGCCGGCGAGTTCCATGCGCTTTTGGGCGAGAACGGCGCCGGCAAGTCGACGCTCGTCAAATGCCTGATGGGCTTCCACCGCGCCGATGAAGGGGAGGTGCTGCTCGACGGCCGCGAGGCACGGATCCGCAATCCGCGCGAGGCGCAGGCGCTCGGCCTTGGCATGGTCTACCAGCACTTCACGCTGGTGCCCTCGCTGACGGGTGCCGAGAATCTCGTCATCGCGCGGCGCAACGCGCCCGCCGTCATCGACTGGGCAGCGGAGAGGCGACGGCTCGATGCCTTTCTCGACCGCACGCCGTTCCGCGTGCCGCTCGATCGGAACGTGGGCGCACTCTCGGCCGGGGAACGGCAGAAGCTCGAAATCCTGAAGCTGCTCTACCTCGACCAGCGCTTCATGATCCTGGACGAACCGACATCGGTGCTGACCCCGGCCGAGGCCGACGAGATGCTCGGGCATCTCAAGGCGATGGCCGAGCGCGGCGAGATCACCGTGCTGATGATCACCCACAAGTTTCGCGAGGTGAAGGCGTTCGCCGACGCCGTCACGATATTGCGGCATGGGCGGATCGCCGGCTCGGGGCGCGGGCTGACGACCCGGGAAATGGCCGCGATGATGGTCGGCGAAGCGCCCGGGCCGGACAAGGGCAAGGCGGTGCAGCCGCTCAGGCGCGAGATGCCGCGGTCGCACGAGCCTGCGCTGGAGCTCGCCGGGCTCTTCGCCGAGGACGGGGACGGCAGACCGGCCTTGCGCGGCGTGAGCCTTAAAGTCGCTGCGGGCGAGATCGTGGGTTTGGCCGGGGTCTCCGGGAACGGACAGAACGCGTTGGTCGAGGCCTGCTGCGGACAGCGGCCGCTGACGGATGGGCAGATCTTCGTGAACGGGCGCGATTTCGTGCCGACGCGGCGCGCCTTCGACGAAGCCGGCATGTTCGTCGTGCCGGAGGAGCCGCTGCGGAACGCTGCCGTCTTCGGAATGTCGATCGCCGACAACATCGCCTTTCGGCGTTTCGAGAAGCCGCCCCTCAGCCGGCGCGGCTGGTGGCTCGATCGTCGCGCGATCAGCGCGGCCGGCCGCGAGCTGATGGCGCGCTTCCGTGTCGCCGGCCCCTCGCCCGACGCTCCGATCGGAGCGCTGTCAGGCGGCAATGTGCAGAGAGCGGTGCTCGCGCGCGAACTCTCCTCCGAGCGGATCTCCGTGCTCGTCGTCGCCAATCCCTGCTTCGGCCTCGACTTCGCCTCGGCCGCGGACATCCGTGCGCGCATCGTCGAGGCACGGAACAACGGTGCGGCGGTCCTCCTCGTCTCCGAGGATCTCGACGAGGTGCTCGAGCTTGCCGACACGGTCGCAGTGATCTCGAACGGCCGGATCACCTACAAGGCGCCGATCGCCCATGTCGATCGCGGCAGCCTGGGAGTGTATTTGGCCGGTGGATCCGACGGCTAGGCTTGCTCTCGGGATCGCCGGAAAATCACCGGCGTGTCGGGGTCGCGCCACGAGCTAACCTTGGCGCATTGCCCGAAAGCGGACCCCAACGATTCAGGGACCTGCCGGACGTCGGTGGCGCAATGCCTCGACGATCACCTTGAAGGCCGGGAGATTCTGTCGGCGGCTGGGATAATAGAGGAAATAGCCGTCGAAGAAGGGCGACCAGTCGTCCAGCACCTGGACCAGTTCGCCCGATGCGACCTGACGCTCCACGATATCGTTCGGTACGTAGGCGATGCCGTAGCCGTTCACCGCCGCATCGATCATGGCGTAGGAATTGTTGAAGGTGAGCTGACCGCCGACCCGGACGCGCAGCTCCTGTCCATCCTTCTCGAATTCCCAGGTATAGAGTCCGCCGGCTGTCTCGTGGCGCATGTTGATGCAGACGTGCCGGACCAGATCCTGCGGATGTTGCGGTACGCCGTGCATGTCGAGATACGCAGGCGATGCCACGGCCACCAGCCGCCAGTCCGGGCCGATCCGCACGGCGATCATATCCTTCTCGACGCTCTCGCCCAGCCTGACACCGGCGTCGAAACCCTCCTCGACGATGTTGCGGAAGGTGCTGTCGAGGATCAGCTCGACATGGATGTCGGGATAGTCCCGGAGGATCGGCTTCAGCTTCGGCCAGACGACGCTTTCGAGGGCGTGGTCGGAGAGCGTCAGCCTGATCGAGCCCGACGGCTTGTCACCCAGCGCCGTCAGCGCCGCGATCTCGTCCTCGATTTCGGCGATCCGCGGCGTGATGGTCTGGAGCAGGCGCTCGCCGGCGACGGTCGTCGCGACGTTGCGCGTGGTGCGGGTTAGAAGGCGAACGCCCATGCGCTCTTCGAGTTGCTTGATGGCGTAGCTGATCGTCGACTGCGCGACGCCGATCTTCGCCGCCGCCCGGGTGAAGCTGTGCTCCTCGGCGACGACCTGAAACCACCTGAGCTGGTTGAGATCGGTCTTGTCCATAAGGCTTCCCGGTTCTGGCGCAGGCGAGATTAATCGATTTCATCGATTAGTTCATTCAAATTCAGACGGGTAATCGTTCGAAGGTTGAACCGCTATTTTGCACTGCAGCAACGGATGCAGGAGCGAAGCAACATGGCGGTCACCGCCGTATCGCATGAAGGAACCAAGTCGATCGCCTCCTGGGGCGCCGTCCTCTCGATGGCGCTTTGCGTGGCGCTGCTGATCGCCTCGGAGTTCATGCCGGTCAGCCTGCTGACGCCAATGGCCGAAGGACTGCGCGCGACCGAGGGTCAGACCGGACAGGCGATCTCGATCAGCGGTCTCTTCGCGGTCGCGGCGAGCATGATCATCACCACCGCCGCCGGGACGCTGAACCGCAAATGGATCCTGGTCGCAATGACCGCCTTCATGTTGGTCTCGCTGCTACTGGTCGCAGTCGCCCCGAACTTCGCCGTCCTGATGCTCGGTCGCGCCCTGCTCGGAATCTGCATCGGCGGTTTCTGGGCCTTGGCGACGGCCGTTATCATGCGGCTGGTTCCGGAGAGCGAGGTGCCGCGCGCCCTGGCGCTGATGTATGGCGGCCAGGCCATCGCGGCGGCCTTCGCCGCGCCCGTCGGCAGCTATCTAGGCGGCCTGTTCGGCTGGCGCTCCGTGTTCTGGGCGCTGACGCCGATCGTCGCCGTCAACCTCGTCTGGCATCTGCTCGCGTTGCCCTCACTCCCGGCGCGCCAGCGGCAGGATGTCCGGACCATGCTCGGCCTGCTGAAGCGCCCGTATTTCCTGCGCGGCCTCGTCGCCTCGATGCTGTCCTGGGGCTCGGCCTTCACGATGTTCACCTATCTGCGCCCGTTCCTGGAGCTGGTGACGGGGGCGGATGTGACGACGCTCTCCATCCTGCTGCTGGTGCTCGGTTGCGCCGGCTTCGTCGGAACCTGGGCTTCCGGTCGGTTTCTGAGCGGCAGCGTGGCGCCTCTCCTCAGGCTTCCCGCGCTGCTGATGGGCGGCTGCACGCTCGGCCTCCTGCTGCTTGGCGGCTCGGTCGTCGCGGCCGGGGTCTTCCTGGCGGTTTGGGGCGCCATGAACACCGCCATGTCGGTGATCTGGATGACCTGGATGTCGCAGAACGCAGACGATGCGCCGGAGGCCGCCGGCAGCCTGATGGTCGCCGCGATCCAGGCCTCGATCCTGCTCGGGGCCGTCGTCGGCGGGATGCTGCTCGATGGCCTGTCGATCTTCGCGACCTTCATGGGGAGCCTGATCCTGGCCGCCATCGGCGTTGCGCTGATCGGCAACGGTCGACGCCTGCTGAAGCCCGAATAGTCACGGAAGAACGGGAGATATCGATGGATACCAATACAGCCCCGGCGTCGACCACACGCCTGGACCGTCGCGATCTGATGAAACTGACCGGTGCGGGCGCCGCCGTCTTGGCAGCCGCCCCTCTCTTCAACCTCTCCAACGCAAAGGCTCAGAGCATGCCAGCGGACTGGGACAAGACCTTCCCGAAGAGCGAGAAGGTCGATCACCAGAAGGTCTCCTTCAGGAATCGCTACGGCATCACCCTGGCGGGCGATCTGTACCTGCCCAAGGACCGGGCCGGCCGGCGGCTGGCGGCGCTGGCCGTCGGCGGCCCATTCGGCGCGGTGAAGGAGCAGTCATCGGGGTTGTATGCGCAGACGATGGCGGAGCGCGGATTCGTCACGCTGGCCTTCGATGCATCCTTCACCGGCGAAAGCGGTGGCGAGCCCCGCAACGTTGCCTCGCCGGATATCAACACCGAGGATTTCAGTGCCGCCGTCGACCATCTCGGGCTTCTTCCCTCCGTCGACCGCGAGCGGATCGGCGTCATCGGCATTTGCGGCTGGGGTGGCATGGCCTTGAATGCGGTCGCCGTGGACAAGCGGGTCAAGGCCGTCGTCGCCAGCACCATGTACGACATGACCCGCGTGATGTCGAAAGGCTACAACGACAGCGTGACTCTCGAACAGCGCACGCAGGCGCTGGAGCACCTAAGCCGGCAGCGTTGGGATGACGCCGCGAACGGAACCCCGGCCTACCAGCCGCCCTACAACGATCTGAAGGGCGGCGAGGCGCAGTTCCTGGTCGACTACCACGACTATTACCGGACGCCGCGCGGATACCACCCGCGTGCGGTCAACTCGGGCCATTCCTGGACCCGGACGACGCCGCTCTCGTTCATGAACATGCCGCTCCTGACCTACATCAAGGAGATCTCGCCACGCCCGGTCCTGCTGATCCACGGCGAAAAGGCCCATTCGCGCTACTTCGGCGAAACCGCCTATGCAGCCGCAGCCGAACCCAAGGAACTGATGATCATCCCGGGAGCCAGCCACGTCGATCTCTATGACAAGGTCGACGCGATCCCGTTCGACAAGTTGGCCAGCTTCTTCAACCGACACCTCGCCGCCTGACGAAAGCCGGGATCGAAGGAAGTGGCGGCGATCCGAGCGCAACCACTTCCCTTGGCAAGGAGTGCATCGAATGACACCGGGCACAAACCTTCGTCGCGCCTTGGGCGGCTTGACTTCCGGGTCTTCGCCCATTTCGGCCCTGGCAAATATCCGTTCAAGCTGGCATCGCCCGCGGTGCGTTCCGCGAGCGAGCGTTTCAATGAAGACAGCGTCAGCCGACCCAAATCGGGCGGTAGCCATTTCGCAGGGCAGCGATGGCACTGGCGGCCACAAGCATGGTACCGCGCTCCGCGTCCGTCACCGGATCGATGCAGACACGAAATGACCCGTAGGCGCCGTCGGCCTCGATGGCGAATCTGCGCTGCTCCCCGTCGCCAACCGCGACGTGATCGACCGGCGTCCGGTCCAGGCCGCGCGAGGCGAAGGCGGCGGTGGCAATGACGTTCACGCCACGGCTCCTGCCTACGACGGAGCGCGCATCATCGATCACCCCCGACGCGACCGGATTCGACGCCGTGCAAGCCAAGATCGAAACAGTCGAGTCGGGGTCGACCGCCATGGCGGAAAGCGCGTCCAACCCGCCGATCGCGCCCGGCAGCAATCGCAGGCGATGCCCCGTCTGCCCCGCGACCTCGCGCAGATCCCGTTCGAGCGCCGGGGAGACGAGGGCCGCGGCCCCGACCGTCCAGACGTCGGCAAGACGGAGAAGATCGGCTCCGTAAGCGTTGAGTGCGCTCGGCCCGGTGAAGTCGATCAGAAGGTCCGGCGCCAATGCGCCGATTTCGGCAAGCGTGTCGACAACAGGGAAATCCGCCTTTTCGGCGGCTGCGACATTCCGCTTGAGGACACCGACGACTTGCCAGTGCGCATCATCCTCCGCCGTCCGCAGGCTCAGGAATGTCCTGGCGATACGACCCAGCCCGACAAGACCCACACGAAGCATCGTTCCACCCTCGCGCTCGGAGGAAAATTCTCCGGAGGCGCGACACGCCGCCGGGTGCCCGCGATCGGCCGATCGCTGATGACCGCCGCGGCTATCTCTCGAAGGCCGGGTCGATCGGCACGCGATACCCGTTCACCAGTCGGTTGGTTTCATTCGCCATGCCGACGACCGCAATCAGTTCCTGGAACTGTTCAGGCGTCATGCCCGCCTTGGCGGCGGCGGCGCTGTGGCTCGCGATGCAGTAGCCGCAATTATTGGTCACGCTGACGGCGACGTAGATCATTTCCTTGACGAGTGGGTCGAGCGCGCCCGGCGCCATCACCTCCCGGACGCTGTCCCACGTCCGGCGCAGGGTCTTCTCGTCATTGGCGAGGTATTTCCAGAAATTGTTGACGTCGTCGAGCTTTCGCGCCGACTTGATCTCGTCATAGACGGCTTTCACCGCATCGCTGGCTTCGCTGTATTCGATCGCTTTCGGGCGAGGCATCGGCTGTCTCCAAGGGTTCATGCGGCCGGATTGCTTTCGGGGCCGTCACGCGGCCGCGACGACCATGATCTCGACGAGGATATCGGGGTAGGCCATGTCGCCCGTGACGCAGGCGCGCGCCGGCGCATTATCCGGATCGACCCAGCCGTCCCAGACCTCGTTCATGGCCTTGTAGTCGTCCATCGACTTCAGCCAGATGATGCTCGACAGGATCTTGGTGCGGTCACTGCCGCATTGCGCGAGCATGTCGTCGACCTTCGCCAGCGCCTGGGCGGTCTGGCCGGCCACGGAGACCGAGCGGTCATCCGCCACCTGCCCCGCGAGATAGACCGTGCCGTTATGCACCACGGCGCGGCTTCGGCGCCCGTTCGAATCGGCTCTCTTGATCAGCATGGATATCTCCGCGCGGGTTGGCGTCGTTAGGAGCGGTTGACGATCGGGGGCGGATCGAAGGCGGTCACGGGCGGCACATCGCCGTCGTGGCGCTCGATCTCGACGAGGCAGGATTGCGCGCTCGGCCCCTGCCCCAGGCGCGACGTCCCCAGATCATGGGTCAGGACGTTGGGGTTGCCGTGCTTTTCGAGGCTCCCGGAGACACCCGGCATCGCCGGGTCGAACCAGGCGCCGGTGGCGAGCTGCAGGACGCCGGGGCGAACCGCCTCGGACAGCACCGCCGCCGCAAGGCAGGCGCCGCGTTCGTTGAACAGGCGGACAATGTCGCCGTCGCCGATCCCGCGAGCCTTCGCATCTACCGGATGAATCCGGACCGGCTCGCGCCCCCGGATCTTGGCGGCGCGGGAATGCGAGCCCTGATCGTATTGGCTGTGGAGCTTGGTCTTGGGCTGGTTGGAGATCAGATGCAGGGGGAAGCGCGCCGCCTTGCCGGCGCCGAGCCATTCCCGCGGCTCGAGCCAGGCCGGGTGGCCCGGGCAATCGTCGTAGCCGAATGAGGCGATCCTGTCGGACCAGATCTCGATCCGGCCGGACGGCGTCGGCAGGGCGTTGGCGGCAGGGTCCTGCCGGAACGCCTCGAACAGGGATGGCTGCCGTTCCGGCTCCGGGAAGAGCAGCGCCCCCTCCTCCCAGAAGGTCTCGAAATCGGGCGGGTTGAAACCCAGCCCCGCGAGACGCTCCTGCGCCGTCTCGTAGAGGAAGCGCAGCCACGCCTCCTCGGCCCGCCCCTCGGTGAAGGTCGCTTCCGCGCCCAGCGCGGCAGCCAGCGCACCGAAGATATCGTAGTCGTTCCGGGCCTGCCCGAACGGCGCGGCGACCCGGTGCGAAGCCGCGAGAAGGCGATCGCGGCTGGAGCAGACGATATCGTTGCGTTCGAGCTGGGTGGTCACCGGCAGGACGATATCGGCATGGCGGGCGAGTGGATTCCACCAGCTCTCATGGACGATCGTCACCTCCGGCCGCTTCCAGGCTTCGAGGAAGCGGTTGAGGTCCTGATGGTGATGGAAGGGGTTGCCGCCGGCCCAGTAGACGAGGCGGATATCGGCATAGCGCCGCTCCTGCCCGTTGAACTGATAGGGTTCTCCCGGCTTCAGCAGCAGGTCCGAGATCCGCGCCACCGGGATGTAGTCGTCGACGCCGCTGCTCCCCTGCGAGAAGGACGGCCAGGCGAGGTCGAGGATCGGGTTGCCGATGCCGTTGACCGAACCGTAGCCGATGCCGAAGCCCCCGCCGGGCAGGCCGATCTGGCCGAGCATCGCGGCAAGCGTGATCGCCATCCAGCAGGGCTGCTCGCCATGATCCGCACGCTGCACCGCCCAGGCCAGCATGATCATGGTCCGCTGGGCCGCCATCCTGCGGGCGAGGCTCCTGATCGCTTCTGCATCGATGCCGCAGATCGCGGCCGCCCACTCCGCCGTCTTCGCGACGCCGTCGCTCTCGCCCGAGAGATAGGGCAGGAATTTGTCGAAACCGGTGGTGCAGCGCGCGAGGAAGGCCTTGTCGTGCAGCCCCTCGCTCCAGAGTGTGTGGGCGACGCCGAGCATCAGCGCGGTATCGGTATTGGGCGCGATCGGCAGCCAGGTGGCACCGAAACGCTCCTCGACATCGTCCCGGATCGGCGTGACCGATATGAGCTCGCCTCCGTTCGCCGCGAAGGCTTCCAGGCTCTCGGCCAGGATGTGGCGGCCGATCCCGCCCGAGCTCACCTGCGAATTCTTCAGCGGCAGGCCACCGAACATCACCAGCATCCGGGCGTGGCGGATGATGACGGGCCATGAAGTGTGATCGGTGACGAGCCCGCGGCGGTCGCCGACGACATGCGGTACGATCGCATCGGCGGCGGCATAGCTGTAATTGCCGACGGAGCGGGTATAGCCGCCGATGGCGTTGAGGAAGCGGTGGATCTGGCTCTGGGCGTGATGGAAGCGCCCCGCGCTGGCCCAGCCATAGGAGCCGCCGAAGATCGCGCCGTTGCCGTGCTCCTTGCGGACCCGGTCGAGCTCGCCGGCAGCGATGGCGATGGCTTCGGGCCAGTCCACGGCGACGAAGGGCTCCGCGCCGCGCCCTGCCCCCGTCGCGCGATGGCCCTTTTCGAGGAAGGAGGCCCGGATCATCGGCTTCTCGATCCGCGTGGGATCATCGAGCGCGCCGATCATCGACCGGGCGATGGGAGAGGGCGCCGGGTCCTGCTCGAAGCCTTCCAGCTCGGCGGGCCGGCCCTCGGACATCCGCACGCGATAGGTGCCCCAATGGGTGGCGACGGTCGGTCGTGCAGGTGTCTTCAACATCGTCGTCACCCCGGATCGGGAGGTCAGCGGATAGTCAGGCGGTCCTTGCCAGATCGACCGGCGTCGCTGCCGCATTCGCAACTTCGTCGGACGAAACCATGCGCCAGGCGAAGCCGAGATGCTCCGAGACCAGCCGGGCGAGCTCGGACGCATTGCGGTTGAGGAAGGCCTCGGCGATCGGCTCGTGCTCGTTGAAGGCCTTCGCCCAGTTCTCGGCCTGCAGAACCCCGAGATAGCGGGTGCGGTAGAGGCGCAGATTGAGCTGCGCGTGCATCTCGATCAGCACGGGATTGTGCGATGCCGCGGCAATCGCGAGATGGAAGGCCTGGTTGGCGTCGAAATAGGTATAGCGGTCGCCGGCATGATAGGCCTCCGCCATGGTCGCGAGATGCCGGCGGATCGTCTCGTCGTCCAGCGGCGTCGCCTTTTCGCAGGCGAGTTCGGCCGCGAAGACGTCGAGGCGGACATAGACCTCGAGCAGATGGCGGATCTCGTCATCCGACAATGCGACCACGACCGCACCGCGGTTCGGGATGATCTCGATCAGCCGCTGCGTCGCCAGGATCTGCAGGGCCTCACGCAGCGGCGTCCGCGATATCCCGAACTGCTCGGTCAGCGCCTTCTCCCGGATCCACTCGCCCGGCTTGATGTTGTCGTGGATGATCTCGGAGCGGATATGGTCCGAAATCTGCTGGGTCAGCGATTTCGGCGCCACGATGATCGCCGGCCGCCGGGCGCTCACCGCCGTCACGGCACCACCGGGCATTGCCGGCTTGTTCATGCGCGTCTCCCCGTCGAACCGCTGGTCGATGCGAAATCGAATGCGGCGCAAATTTGATGTTGTAAACCTACATGCCTTGCGTATTGTCGACAACATGAAATCGACAATGACCATGTGATGGAGTCGATGGCCGCATCCTCGCTCCTCAGCCGAAGGACAGTGGCGGAGCCCATTTCGTCCGCCCCGGCCTCGGGCCGGCGCGATCGGCGGCTCGATCGACGTTCTCTCGCACCGCATGTCGAACCCCGCATGCGATGCGGCGGCCCGGGCATAGCGGCGGTCGTTCCCAGGATTCGAGATGCCGGCGCTGACATGCCGTCCATCGGGACAGCGATCATCCAGCTAAACTTTCCCCAACCCCGCCGTGATGAGCGTATCGCTTTCCTGAAAGCGCCCGGACACGACGTATTCGTAAATTATTCTACCACAAACGGACGCAAATTAAGTCATTCCATCCCTCGCGGAAGCAGAGAATCGAGCGTAGATGGGTTCGTCCGCTTTGAAAAACAGATTGACCTGTTTGAAGAACAGTCTCTAATTTCGACGCAGGCATAGATGACCATCGAAGACCATTTCTCCACCTGACTCCAAGAAAAAGGGGAATGTCATGCCGGATCACTCGTTCGTTCGTAATGGAATTTCGCGGCGCGGCCTTCTCGGCGGTGGCGCCGGCCTGATCGCCGCGCCCTTCATCATCCGCCCGGCTTCCGCCGCCGAGCGGATCACCGTGGCAGATCCCGGCGGCGTCTACGTCACCGGCTTCACCCCCGCCTTCTATGCGCCTTTCCGCAAGACCGGCGCCGAGCTCGTCAACGTCTCCCGCGACTCCGAGCCGACCAGCCAAGTGAAGGCGCAGGTCGACGCCAAGTCCTATGTCTGGGACGTCGTCTCGATCACCCTGTCGTCACGCAAGCTGCTCTCGGATGCCGGGCTGCTCGAGCCATTGCAGTTCTCGGGCGCGGATTACGACGAGCTTCTGCCGCTGGCGAAGCAGCCGGACTGGCTGGGCACCAACGTCTATGGCAGCGTGCTGGGCTACCGCACCGACAACATGAAGGCCCGCCCCTCGAACTGGGCCGATTTCTACGACGTCGCCAGGTTCCCCGGCCGCCGCGCCCTGCCGAAGAGCCCGATCCATACGCTCGAAGGGGCGCTGCTGGCGGATGGCGTCGACCCGAAAAAGCTCTACCCGCTCGATGTCGACCGGGCCTTCAAGAAGCTCGACACGATCAAGCCGCATATCGCGGTCTGGTGGACGAGCTTCACCCAGACGACGCAGCTTCTGCAGAGCGGTGAGGTCGATTTCCTGCCCTCCAGCAATGCGCGCATCCAGGCGGCGATCGACAATGGCGCGCCGGTCGAGATCATCTGGGATGGCGGGCTCTACGGCATGGAAGGCTGGGCGATTCCGAAGGGCTGCCCGCGGGCGGAGCTCGCCAAGAAGTTCATCGCCTCCTGCGCCAATGGCGAGCGGCAGGCGCTCTATACCAAGGCGCTGGCCTATGGCCCGACCAACCAGACGGCGTTCAAGTTCATCGACCCCGCCCGCGCCAAGCAATTGCCGACGGAGCCGGCCAACTTCAGCAAGCTGATCCCGAGCAACGACGAATGGTGGGGCGCGAACAAGGACAAGATGTTCGAGCGCTTCAACGCCTGGCTGCTCCGTAGCTGAGGCGCAGGCCCGATGTCGGAGAAGCTGCGAACCGAACAGGTCACCAAGCGCTACAACGACGTGGCGGCGCTGCAGCCGACGACGCTCTCGATGCGCGACGGGGAGTTCCTGACGCTGCTCGGGCCGTCCGGCTCGGGCAAGACCACGCTCCTGTCGCTGATCGCCGGGCTGACCGAGCCGACGGGTGGCGACATCTGGATCGACGGGCGGCGCGTCACCGACGAGCCCTCGGCGAAGCGCGGGCTGGGCATGGTCTTCCAGAACTATGCCCTGTTCCCGCATCTCTCGATCTACGAGAACATCGCCTTTCCGCTGCGCATGCGCCGGATGGGCGCGGCCGAGATCGACGCGGCGGTGCGCCGGGTGCTCGACCTCATCCATCTGCCCCATGTCGCGGAGCGCCTGCCGCGCGAATTGTCCGGTGGCCAGCAGCAGCGGATCGCGTTGGCGCGCTGCATCGTCTACGAGCCCTCGATCATCCTGATGGACGAGCCGCTCGGCGCCCTCGACAAGAACCTGCGCGAGCACATGCAGACCGAGATCAAGCGTCTGCATGTCGAGCTCGGCATCACCATCCTCTACGTCACGCATGATCAGGAGGAAGCGCTGTCGATGTCCGACCGCATCTGCCTGATGAACAATGCCCGGGTCGAGCAGATCGGCACGCCGGCGGAATTGTATTTTAAGCCGGCCTCGGTGTTCGCGGCCGGATTCCTCGGCGAATCCAACATCGCCCCTGCGAAGGTGCTTTCGACCGGAACGGAGACCCTACTCGGTTCTGCCGACGGCTCGACGATCAGGGTGGCGGCCGATGCCGGCCACCGCACCGATGTCGAGGTCAACTGGATGGTGCGGCCGGAACGGCTGAAGCTCATCCGCGACGGCGAGGCGCATGAGAACATCCGGCGCGGCCAATTGCTCGACGCCGTCTTTGTCGGCGGCTTCACCAAGATCAATGTCCGGCTCGACGACGGCACGACCCTTCTCGCGAAGGAGCTGACATCCGGGCAGCCGCTGCCGGAGCGCGGGCAGAGCGTGACGCTCGGCTGGTCCGCCGCCGACGCCATCGTGCTGCCGCCGGGCGCCTGACATGACGGCCATGTCCGCGCGCGATTACGAACCCGCCCCCGTTGCCGAGCCCGCGATATCAGCGCTTCAGCCGCGGCTGCGCCGCGCAAGGCCGCTCCTGCCACTGCTCCCGCTCTTCGCCTTCCTGGCGCTCTTCTTCTTTTTCCCGGTCGGGCAGATCCTGTCGCTATCGCTGTTCGACCAGAGCGGAGCGATCACCTCCGCCAACTTCGCCAAGGCCTTCTCCGATCCGCTCTATTTCGACGTCCTGCTGATCACCTTCAAGATCGCCGGCTGGACCACGGTGATCTCGGTCGTCGGCGGCTTCCCGGTCGCCTATTATCTGGCAAACGCCGCGCCCCACAGCCGCAACGCGCTGGTCATCTGGGTTTTGCTGCCGTTCTGGACCAGCTTCCTGGTGCGGACCTTCGCCTGGATGATCCTTCTGGGGCGGAACGGCGCGGTCAACCAGCTCCTGCTCGCGCTCGGCATCGTCGATGCACCGGCTTCGCTGATCTTCAACCTCACGGGCACGCTGATCGGCATGTCGCATGCGATGCTGCCGCTCGCGGTCATGACGATGCTGCCGGTGATGCAGACGATCGACGGCAACCTGTCGCGTGCTGCGGAGACGCTCGGCGCCGGACGCGCCCAGATCTTCTGGCGCATCTATATCCCGCAATGCATGCCGGGCATCAGCGCCGCCGCAATGATGGTCTTCATCAGCTCGCTCGGCTTCTTCATCACCCCTGCCCTGCTCGGCGGCGCGCGCGAGACCATGCTGACGCAGGTGATCATCACCCAGATCCAGGAGTTGCTGAACTGGCCGGCGGCCAGCACGCTCTCGGTCCTGCTGCTCGCAGCCTCGATCCTGGTCTTCGTCGCCTATGACCGAGTCGTCGGACTGTCGAGCCTGGCCGGCGGCTCCGCCGACCGCTCGGCACGAACGGTCTCGGCCTGGTCGCGCATTCTCGACGTGATCGGCCGGGCGGTCGTCAACGGCCTCGGCAGCCTCTGTGCCGGCATCGGCGCGGTCTTCGCCTGGCTGCTTCCCGCGCGCGCCTTCCGCGGGCTCGGCCGGGGCAGCAGCCTCGCGCTGTTCCTCATCGTCGTCGCCTTCCTGCTGATCCCGACGCTCTTCGTGATCCCGGCCTCCTTCACGCCGGGCAATGCGGTGCAGGCCAATCCGGGCGGCTTCTCGCTGCGCTGGTACGAGGCCGTCTTCGCTTCCTCCGACTGGACCAGCGCCGCCTGGAATTCGCTCGTCGTCGGGCTGGCTTCGGGCGCCGTGGCGCTGGTGCTGGGCACGATGGCGGCCTTCGCGATGGCCTGGAACCGCTTTCCGGGCAAGACCGCCGCGCTCGCCGTGATCCTCTCGCCCCTGATCGTGCCGCGCATCGTCATCGCGGTCGCCCTGTTCTTCCTCTATTCGAAGCTCGAACTGGTCGGGACGGTGACCGGGCTGGTCATCGCCCATGCCGTGCTGGCCGTGCCCTATGTCGTCATCACGGTGATGGCGGTGCTCGCAACCTATGACCGGCGGCTCGACCAGGCGGCGGCGGTGATGGGCGCGAGCCGGTGGCAGACGCTGCGCCGGATCACCTTGCCGATCATCAAGCCGGGATTGCTCTCCGCCTTCCTCTTCGCCTTCGTCACCTCCTTCGACGAATTGACGGTGGCGCTGTTCCTGACCGGCGGCTCCTTCAACACGCTGCCGCGCCAGATGTGGTCGGACCTGCTGCTCCAGATCAATCCGACGCTCGCGGCCGTCGCGACCTTGCTGCTGGTGCTGATGACCGGCCTCCTGTTCCTCAACGAGCGGTTCCGGCGTTCGGCCGGCCGCCACTGACGCCCACGCGGCACGATCCGGAAGGGTTCCATGCGCAACAACCTTCGCCAGAAGACCTATTACGGCGTCACCGTCGGCATCCTGATGGTCAACAGCCGCTTCCGGCGCTGGCCGGGCGATATCGGCCATGCCGGCACCTGGGATTTTCCGGTGCAGTACAAGATCGTCCACGACGCCGTGCCCTCGCGCATGACGGAACTGCACCAGTCCAGCCTGCTCGAACCGTTCAAGCGCGCGGCGCAGGAGCTGATCGATGCCGGCGTCGACGGCATCACCACGACCTGCGGCTTCCTCTCGATCTACCAGCGCGAGCTTGCCGATTTCTGCTCCGTGCCGGTCGCGACCAGCGCGCTGCTGCAGGTGCCGATGGTCGAGCGCATGCTGCCGACGGGCAAGAAGGTCGGCATCCTCACCTACAATGCCGAGGTGCTGAACGGCCCCTATCTGCGCGCCGTCGGCATCGCCGAGGACACACCGGTTGTCGGCCTGCCGCAGAGCTCCGAATTCGTCCGCAGCATCCGCGAGGGCGACGACACCGTTCCCTATGACGTGCTGCGCAACGAGGTGCTCGCCGCCGCGGGCGATCTCCTGAGCCGGCATCCCGATGTCGGTGCCATTGTCGGGGAGTGCACCAACCTGACGCCGTTCAGTGCCGATATCGCCGAACGCTTCGGCCTGCCGGTCTTCGACGCGGTCACGATGGTCAACACCTTCCATGCGGCGCTGAAGCCGCGGCGCTTCGGCACGGACTGACCATCGACGCTGCCATGAAACGCGCTCGGACCTATTCGCCCTGTCACGACATGGGCAGGGCCGCATGAGGAGCCCGCACAAGACGGGAATCGCCGTCATCGGCGGCGGCATCGTCGGCGCGAGCGTCGCCTATGGTCTCGCCGCCCGCGGTGAAAAGGTGACGCTGTTCGACGAGGGCGACATCGCCTTCCGGGCGGCGCGCGGCAATCTCGGCAATGTCTGGGTGCAGGGCAAGGGCGCGGGCGGCCCGGCCTATGCCGACCTGACCCGGCGGGCGGCGAAGGATTGGGACGATTTCGCCCACGATCTCGGCGCCGAGAGCGGGATCGACCTGCATTTCCGGCGGCCCGGGGCGTTCTTCTTCTGCTTCACGGAAGCGGAACTGGAACGCCGCAGCAAGACGCTGACCGATCTGGATGCCCAGGCCACGGTGCCGAGCCGGTTCGAGGTCATGGACAATGCCGGCATTCGCAGGCTGCTGCCCGAGGTCAGCTCCGCGGTGGTCGGGGCGACGTTCTGCAGCGACGACGGCACGACGAACCCGTTCCACCTGCTGCGCGCCCTGCTGTCGGTGTTCGAACGGCGCGGCGACTACCGGCCCGGCCACCCCGTGGCGCGCCTTGCACCGGACGGCTCGGGTTTTCGGGTGGAGACGCCTCAGGGCGACTGGCTCGCCGATCGGGTGATCCTGACCGCCGGGCTCGGCAACAAGGAGCTCGCACCCGGGCTGGGCCTGTCCGCTCCGATCCGTCCCGTCCGGGGCCAGATTCTGGTCACGGAGAAACTGAAGCCTTTCCTGCGCTACGGGATCAGCTTCATCCGCCAGACGGTGGAGGGCGGCGTCATCTTCGGGGAATCCTCGGAAGAGGCCGGGCTGGACGATCGCACCACGCCCGATGTCATCCAGACGACGGCCCAACGCGCCGTCGCCGCCTTGCCGCTGCTCGCCAATGCGCAGGTCGTGCGCAGTTGGGCGGCGCTGCGCGTGATGTCGCCGGACGGCATGCCAGTCTATGCCGAGTCGGCGGCCCATCCGGGCGCCTTCCTGGTCACGGTCCATAGCGGCGTCACGCTCGCGCCGTTCCATGCCGGCCCCCTTGCCACCGCATTGTCCGCCGGCCGGCTGGATCCGGCCTGGCAGCCTTTCTCATCGGATCGCTTCAGTGTTCCAGCGTCTTGACCTCCGGGAATTCGATACCTCGTTCACCTTCGCGGGCAGAGCCATTCCCGCCCGCGAAGGGGAGAATCTCGCTGCGGCCATTCTGCGTGCCGACATCAAGGCCTTCCGCAGCACACCGCGATCCGGGGCCCCGCGCGGCCCCTATTGCATGATGGGGGTGTGCTTCGAATGCCTCGTCACGGTCGATGGCGAGCCCAATCGGCAGGCCTGCCTTGAGACCGTGCATGGCGGCATGGTCGTCGAGCCGCAGGCGGGCGCCGCGGAGATCAACCGGTGACCGCCCCGTTCGACGTCGCGATCATCGGCGCGGGGCCGGCCGGCATGGCAGCTGCCGTCATGGCCCGGAAGCAGGGTCTGAGCTGCGTGGTGTTCGACGAGGCCGGCCGACCCGGTGGCCAGATCTATCGCGCCGTTACCGAGCGGCCGGAACGGGATCGCCAGGACATCCTGGGACCGGACTATTATGCGGGTCTCGACCTGGTCGAGGCCTTCCAGCGCTCCGGCGCGGAGCATCGCGCCGGGACGATGGTCTGGTCCATCGCGGAGGGAGAGATCCATTGGCGCTCGCGCAGCGGCTCGGGCGTGACCTTCGCGCGCCGGATCGTCGCGGCGGCCGGTGCGATGGAGCGTCCCTTCCCGCTCCGCGGCTGGACCTTGCCCGGCGTGATGACCGCCGGCGCGGCCCAGATCCTGCTGAAATCCGCCGGGCTGGTGGAGGACGACATTGTCTTCGTCGGTTGCGGGCCGCTGCTCTACCTCGTCGCGGCGCAATATTGTCGCGCCGGCCATCCGCCGCGGCTGGTCATCGAGACGACACCGCGGAGGAACCTCGGCGCGGCGCTCCCGCATCTCCCGCGAGCCCTTCTCGCCGCCCGCTATCTGTTCAAAGGGCTCGGTCTGATCCGCGAGCTGCGGGCCGCGGGCGTCCGGATCGAGCGCGGCGTGGAGCAGGTGGAGCTCGAAGGCGAGGACGCCATACGCGGCGTGAGATGGCGTAGCGGCGGGCGCTGGCAGCGCGCCGATACGGGCCGTGTCGCGCTCCATCAGGGCGTCGTGCCCAATGTGAATCTCGCCATGGCTCTGCGCTGCCGGCACCTCTGGGACGAGCGCCAGCGCTGCTGGCGGCCCGCGCTCGACGAGTGGAACCGCTCCAGCCAGCCCTGGCTCTGGATCGCCGGCGACGAAGCCGGAATCGCCGGCGCCGTTTCGGCGCGACTGAGCGGCGCGATCGCCGCACTCGACATCGCCCGCGACCTCGGCGCGATCGACGAGCGGGAGCGCAACAGGGCCGGCACTCCTTTGCGAGCGGCGCTCGGGCGCGACCGCGCCGTCAGGCCGTTCCTGGAGACGCTCTACCGGCCGAGCGACGTCTTCGTCGTGCCGCAGGCGGACGACGTCATCATCTGCCGCTGCGAGGAGGTGACGCGGGGCGAGATCGCGCGGGTCGTGAAGGAGGGCGCGGCCGGCCCTAACCAGGCGAAGGGATTCCTGCGCTGCGGGATGGGGCCCTGCCAGGGCCGAATGTGCGGGCATACGGTCACGGAGACGATGTCCGCGCTGAGCGGGAAAGGTCAGGAGGAGATCGGCTACTTCAGGCAGCGCATGCCAATCAAGCCGATCACCACAGGCGAGATCGCAGCCTCAGCCCCATTCGACGGGGCAGGCGCGTGAAGCGGCTCGAAGAACCTCATGAGCCGGGCGATCCGCATGAGTTCTATGAGCCGATCGATAGACGCCGAAGGGAACGAACGGATTAGGCGCCGGTTGATGCGCCGTGGCCCATCTCGTCATCCGCGATGAGCAGGAGCTGACCGCTGCGCTGGAGCGGGCCGAGGAACTGCTGGGCTGTACCACCGCTAGCGACGAAGAACGCGAGCGCGCGGCAGTCGCCGATGCTGTCGAGACCTATCGGCAATCCAAGCGCCGGGCCGAGTCCCGCCTGGTCATTCGCCTTCGGCAGGAGCCGCCGAAATCCGAACCCTGGGGGCTG
Source organism: Allobosea sp. UNC402CLCol (assembly GCF_000745475.1). GTDB lineage: Bacteria > Pseudomonadota > Alphaproteobacteria > Rhizobiales > Beijerinckiaceae > Allobosea > Allobosea spartocytisi. The sequence continues at coordinate 562,718 of NZ_JQJJ01000010.1, read as the reverse complement.
TCATTCTGCAGCCTCTTCATCACCAGGGCTGCGGTGGAGGGCAAGCTTGAGCATGGCCTCAGACGAAGCGAACAGCAGATCGCGCTCCTTCTCGTTCAGCACGGCTGCGATGGCGTTCTCCAACCAGACCCGCCGCGCATGAATATCGTCGGCCAACACGCGCCGCCCTCGATCGTTGAGGGCAATGAGGATTTCGCGCCGATCGGCATCGCTTCGGGCTCTGACAATGAGGCCCTCCTGCTCCAGACCCGCGAGGATGCGAGTCAGTGACTGGGGCTGAAGACGTTCCTCGGTAGCGAGCTGGGTGGCGGCCATAGGGCCAAGCCGGCTTAGGGTTCCGAGGATGCTGACAGCGGACAGGGTGACCGAACCCTTCGGGCGCTCTGCTCGCAGCCGGCGGCCGAGCGCCAGAACGGCCCGCAGAATCGATATGGCTTCCTCACGGGATGAACTTTCCATATACTACGCATAGCGTATTATATCGGGAGGCACCAGGACATCCGGAGCGAATGCCGAACCTGAGCACAAGAGCGCATCTGCGGGAGGCTTTTCGCTGGTCCCCAGACGGGAAAATCGAGGTCGCCGCGATTCTTGCGGCGGGGCTGGGCATGGCCTGCCCGGTGCTTCTCGCCATGCAGAGAGGGCACCTCGCGCTGGGCCTTGCTGCGGCCATCGGCGGCCTCGCGGTGGGGCGCGTGGAGATTGGCGCAGGCTTGCAGGCACATGCAAAGAGCGAGCTCGATGCGCTCGTTCCCATAGTTCTCGCTGCGCTTTGTGCAGCCCTTCTTGGAGGATATGGCTGGCTGAGCAATGTCGGGCTGCTCCTGCTTTCGGGCATCGCTGCGGTGATCAGCGGCTTCAGTCGCTTCATGGTCGTAGCGGCGACCCGTTTTGTCCTCTTCCTGATGATTGTGAGCGCCGTGCCGCCGGCTGCGGAACCCGTGCGCGCATTGACCTCGCTGGGGTTCGTGGGGCTGATTTCCGCGGGTGCGTTTTGGACCTCAGGGCTCAGCCTGCTTTTCGGCGCCCTCGCCCGCCGAACCCGGCAAGCAGCGCCGGAGCCCGCCGATGCGCCGGTCCGGGTCCCGACGGCACGACAGAAATTCGTCCGCTGGCGACGCTCGCTCGCCGCACCGGCCGGCTGGAGCTACCCTGCAAGGCTGGTCACTTGCCTGGCGATTGCTGCGGGGCTGGATATCGCCTGGCCCAACCATCATTTTCACTGGATCGGGCTGACCGTGGCGATCCTGACTCCACGGCACGTGGAGACTGTGCCGATCAAGGCAACACAGAGGGCGCTTGGCACGGCACTCGGGGTTGCCGCGGCAGGGATCTTCCTGCGGCTGGGACTGCCCGCCTGGGCTCTCGTGGTCGCCATCGGGTTTCTGGCCGCTGTGCGCCCTGTGCTGCGGGGCGGCAATTATCTTGCCTACTCGGCTGTGATGACGCCGCTGATCATCCTGCTCATCGACGCCGGCCGGACGTTGGAGAACGATCTGCTGCTCGATCGTCTCGTCGCCACGCTGATCGGCGCATCACTCGTGGTTGGCGCCAACTTGTTGTTCGTCCAATTCACTGCACGACGAAACGAAAACACGTCCCCGCCCGCAATCGCCCGGTCCCTCGACGACCGTGAGCCGTAGGCGCCGTCGGCGGCGAGCTTGGCCGGCCACAGGCCGAAGCGCTCTTGCGTCCAGTCGAGCATGGTCCGGGTCGAGCCGACCTCGGCCTGCCGGATCGCGCGGCTGACCTCGACGATGACGGCGTGATCGAGATCGATCAGATCGTTGGTGGCATAGGCGAAGAAGGCCTGGCCCTTCAGGGCTCCGGTCCATTGCGCCGCCGGATCGGAGCGGGAGACGAACTTCGGCTTGGCCTCGCTGGCCGCGCCCCAGGCGGCCTCGTCGAGCGTGTCGAGATACTCGCGCACCGAGCAGCGGGTCCGGGCGAGATCGTCCCAGTCGACCGGCTCGGAGGCTTCGGCCGAACGCTGCTTGTTGGCATCGGCCTTGATCAGGCTGGCATCGACCGCAAAGCCTTCGCCGCCGACGAGCCCCTCCGCGATGCAGCGCTGCACGGTCGTCTCGAACAGCTCGCGCAACAGATCGCTCTCGCGGAAGCGGCCCTGCCGGTTCTTCGAGAAGGTCGAGTGATCAGGCGCGCTGCCGTCGAGCCCGAGCCGACAGAACCAGCGGTAGGCCAGGTTCAGACGCACCTCCTCGCACAGGCGACGCTCGGAGCGGATGCAGAAGCAATAGCCGATCAACAGCATCCGGATCATTCGCTCCGGATCGCTCACTTTGCCTAGATCAGGCTGCCTATGTTTCCAACGAGCTGCCCCTTGGCCACAAAAGCATGCTCGGTTTGCCGCAGGACGAAGCCGGACACCGGCGCCTTGATCTCAAGCGCATCCGCGAAAACGCCGCCAATCGGGTGCAGTCGCGCCACTAGTTGCCCACTTTCAACCTTGTCGCCGAGCTCAATGCAATGTTCCACCAGTGCAGGCGCAGGAGCGAGATATTGCCCGTCCGCCCCGGCGCTGAAATGCACGCCGGCAAAGGGCACGGGCTCTAGCTGCGGCTTGATCGCGCCGAAATCGGCGAGCGCGCGCAGGAGGCCGTCCTCCATGATCGTCAGCTCTTCGGATTTCATCCGGCCGCCGCCGCCCTCGACCTCGATCGAGGCGAGATCGGCGAGCTTGGCGGCACCGCAGGCCGTCTCGTCGATGCCGTCGACATGCTGGACGAAACGGTAGCCCCAGGCTTCCATCAGCCGATTCAGGCGGGCATCGTCGACCACGCTCTTCTGCGTCGCGAAGCCGAAGACCATCGGCACCACCGAGACGTCGCTGCCGCCGGCATGAACGTCGATCAGCAGATCGACGACGGGGAAGAGCCGCTCCATCACGAAGGCGCAGAGCCGTTCCGTCGGCGTGCCGTCCGCCTTGCCGGGGAAGCAGCGGTTCATGTTCTGGCCGTCGAAGGGAGAGAGGCGCTTGCCCTTCTGCGAGGCCGGGAAATTGAGCGAGGGGATGATGATGACGCGCCCGGTGACATCGGCCGGCGTCAGCCGCTCGGCCAGGCGACGCAGCACGATCTGAGCCTCGTATTCGTCGCCATGGATGCCGCCGAGCAGCAGCACCGAGGGACCTTCGCCATTATTGATGCAGCAGAGGATCTCCCCTGCGATCCCCTCCGGTGGTCCCGCGATCGGGCCGAGGTCGTGGACGGTCTTGCCGGGGCGGGCGGGGTCGAAATCGGTCAGCATGAATCCAGATCCTGTCCTGCGGCGGATGCGGGCAGGGCCGCATCCGCCGGCTGGCGTCGATGGTGCGGAGGGGTCAGGCCGCGGCGCGCCCGAGCGCGGCGGCCTTGAGCATCTCGGCCGGCTTGTGGAAACGCAGCGGCGAGAACGGCTCCAGCGCCTCCGGCTTCTCGCCGGTCGCGATCCATTCGCTGAACAGCCTGGTGAAGCCGAGCGAAATGGCGAAGCCGTGGCCGGACCAGCCATAGCCGTAAATCAGGTTCGGCAACGCCTCGGCCTGTCCGATCAGCGGAATCTGGTCTGCCGCGACAGTCTCCACCCGCGAGGCGTCGACGCTGAGCAGGCTGGAGTTGTCGATGAAGGGCATGGTCAGGAGGCCGTCGGTGACGTTCTGCGTCATCGAGCTGAGGGAGCCCTTCCACAGCCCTTCCGGCGTGTAGCCGACATGGGCTCCGCCCGAGAGCATGATCGTGCCGTCCGGGAGCTGCTTCACCGCCAGCCGGCGATGTGCATGGGAGAGCAGGTGGTTGATCGTCCTGTTCAGCGGGTTCGAAACGAAATGCATCTGCGGCATCAGGTTCCAGACCGGGCCGAGCTCATGCGGTTTCAGCACGGGCTTGAGCAGCGCCTCGGCGCCGGCATTGGCGACGACGACGAGGCGCGAGCCGACCGGGACCGTCTCGCCGCCGGCGAGCTTGACCGCCGTCACCGCCCCGCGCGTCTGCACGATCTCGGCGACCTTGGCGCCGGTGCGGATGACGGCGCCGGCCTTAGCCGCCTCCCTGGCGAATTGGCGCGTCGCGAAGCTGTGGTCGCCGACGCCGTCATGCGGGCACCAGATCGCGCCGAGGATGCCGGGAGCGAGCTCAGGCTCGCGGGCGAGCGCCTCGTCGCGCGAGAGCACCTCGGAGGGTGTGCCGAGGCTCGCCTGGACCATCGCGGTCGCTTCCATGCGGCCGCGCACCTCGTGCTCGCGATGGCCGTAGGAGACGTCGTAGATCTTGAGGCCGCCGACGCGGCGGTAGCCGACGCCGCCCTCGATCCTGGCCTGGTATTCGGCCCAGAGTTGCTGGGCCAGCGCGCAGACCGGCAATTCGCGCAGGTCGCGGCCGCTGGCGCGCACACCACGCTCGCCGGGCCCACCCGAGGCACCGCCGGCGATCTCGCCGGCCTCGAGCAGGGTGACGCTGCGGCCCGCCTTGGCGAGTTGATAGGCCAGGCTCGTCCCATAGATGCCGCCGCCGACGATGACGACTTCGGAGGCGCTGTTGTGATCGGACATCGATCGAATCCTTCGTCTTTCAACTCTCTTGGATGTGGGGGCGTTCAACCGCGAAATGACAGCTCGCGGCGCTGCGGCCCCCGGGCGCAGGGTGGAGAACGGGCGTTTCCTCAACGCAGCGGCGCGGCAGGCGTCCGTCGGGCGTGTTGACGCCCGGCAGGCCCTCGGCGGCGAGCTCGCGAGCGAGCGGGCAGCGCGTGTGGAAGCTGCAGCCGCTGGGTATGGCGAGCGGGCTCGGGATCGAGCCTTCGAGCAAAGCGGGGCGCCCGGCGCGCTGCGGCGGCACCGCAGGCGCGGCAATCGCCATCAGGCTGCGCGTATAGGGATGACGCGGCGCGCCGCAGACCTCCTCGACATCGCCCTGCTCGACGAAGCGGCCGAGATACATGACACCAACCGCGTCAGCCATGTGGGCGACCAGGGCAAGGTCATGGGTGATGACGATATAGGTCAGGGCGAGGCGGGCCTGCAGCTCGGCGAGCAGGTTGATGATCTGCGCCTGTACGGAAACGTCGAGCGCGCTCACCGGCTCGTCGAGGACGAGGATATCCGGCTCGCAGATGATGGCGCGGGCAATGGCGACGCGCTGGCGCTGGCCGCCCGAGAGCTCGTGTGGATAGCGGGCCAGATGCGCCGGGTTCAGCCCGACCATGGCGATCACGGCATCGATGCGCGCGGCGCGGGCGGCGCGCTCGCGATGCAGGCCATGCACGGTCAGCGCCTCAGACAGGGTGTCGAACACGGTCATGCGCGGATCGAGCGAGGCGCGCGGATCCTGCAGGACGAGCTGGACCTTGCGGCGCAGCGCGCGCAGGCCGGTCTTGTCGAGCGTCGAGAGCCGGGTGCCGTCGATCGTGACCTCGCCGGCAGTTGGTTTGAGCAAGCCGACGACGAGCCGGGCGAGCGAGCTCTTGCCGGAGCCGGATTCGCCAACGATGGCGAAGCAGGTCCCGCGCCGGACGCTGAACGAGACGCCGTCGACGGCGCGCACCACCGGCGCCGCGACGCGGCTCAACAGCGTCTTCCGGCCGCCGAAATGCCGGCTGATCCCATCCACGACGACGATGTCGTCGCTCTCGGTGTCCGGATGTCGGGGCGGCAGGCGGAAGGGCGCGTTCACGACAGGCCCTCCTCGGCGAAGAGGCAGGCGACCTGCCGGCCGGAGACGGTCCGCGGCTCGGGCTCCCGCTCGGCGCAGTCCGGGCGCCCTTGCGTGCGCGGGCAGCGCGGGCGGAAGGTGCAGCCCGCCGGGAACTGGCCAATAAGCGGCGGCTCGCCCGGGATGCTGCGCAGCGGCTGGCCGCGCCCCTCGCCGGCACCGGGCGCGGAGGCGCGCAGCGCCAGCGTGTAGGGATGCAGCGGCCGCTCCAGCACGGTCGCGACCTCGCCGCTCTCGACGATGCGGCCGGCATACATCACCGCGACGTCGTCAGCGAAGCGGGCGACAAGGCCGAGGTCATGGGTGACGAGCAGCACCGCCATGCCGCGCTTCGCCTGGATCTCGCGCAGCAGGACCAGGATCTGCTGCTGGATCGTGACATCAAGCGCGCTGGTCGGCTCGTCGGCGAGCAGCACCTGCGGGTCCTGGGCGAGCGCGATCGCGATGACGATGCGCTGCTTCATCCCACCCGAGAACTGATGCGGATACATGGCCAGGCGCCGCTCGGGATCGGCGATCCTGACATCCTGCAAGAGGGCGATGCAGCGCTGCCGGACAGCTTCATTGTCGAGGCTCGATCCGGCGCTCACCGCCTCGGCGAGCTGGGCGCCGACCGTCAGGACCGGGTTGAGGGCGCTCGCCGCGTCCTGGAAGACGACGCCGATCTTGCGTCGGCGCAGCTCGCGCAAAGCCGCAGCGGAAAGCCCGAGCGCGGATTGCCCGCCGATGCCGATCGCTCCTTCCGTGATCGCGACCTCCTGTGGATTGGCGAGCGTGCCGATGGCCCGCAGCAAGGTCGATTTGCCGGAACCGGATTCGCCGACCAGCGCCAGCGTCCGGCCCGGACGGATCGCGAGATCGACCCCGCGCACGACATCGAGCAGGCCGTCGCGGGTCCGGAAGGCCATACGCAGGGCCTTGACCGAAACGGCGCTCCGCTCGGCCTCCACGTCGGCAGCGATGCCGGGCGACGGTGCCGCGGGACGGCGGCGCAGGAAGGCGAAGAGCGGCGCCCTCCGGGCAGTACGCCGGCTGGTCGGGTCGTAGATCACACGCAACGCTTCGCCCAACAAGTTGAAGGCAAGGGCGGAGACGGCCAGAAACAGCCCCGGAAAGGTCGCGAGATAAGGGTGGCTGCGAATATAGGAGCGGCTTTCGCCGAGCATCGTGCCCCATTCCGGGAAGGGCGGCTGCGTGCCCAGCCCGAGGAAGCCGAGGCCGGAGGCCGAGAGCAGCGTCGAGGCGAAGAGCAGGGTCGAGAGCGTCAGGAGCGTGCCCGAGATGTTCGGCAGCACATGGCGCAGGATGATGCGGGCCGGGCTGGCGCCGAGCGCGGCCGAGCCCTCGATATAGGGTTCGGCCAGGATGCTCAGCGTCACGGCGCGGGCCGTGCGAGCGAAGACCGGCACCGCGACCACGCCGACCGCGATGATGACGTTCTGGGTATTGGCGCCGAGGATCGCCACCACCGCTAGCGCGAAGACGATGTCGGGAAAGCTCAGCATGATGTCGATGGCGCGCATCAGCACCGCCTCGATCCAGCCGCGCCGCCAGGCGGCGAGGATGCCGAGCGGCACGCCGATGAGGAACGCCACGGCGACACCGCCGACACCGATGCCGAGCGTCGCGCGTGCACCCACCAGCACGCGGCTGAAGACGTCGCGGCCGAGCTGGTCGGTGCCGAACCAGTGGGCGGCGGAAGGCGGACGCAGGGTCTGGGCGAAGTTCTGGCGGAAGGCATCCTGCGGCGCCAGCATCGGCCCGAAGATCGCGAGCAGCAGATAGAGCACGACCAGCGTCAGCCCGATCGCGCCCTTGGGCTGGGCGAGGATGCGCCACAGCAGGGTCCAGCGCCGGCGCGGAGGGGCAGCGTCGGATTTCGCGGCGAGAGGGGGAGCGCCGGCGGCCATGTCCTGCACCAGGCTCATGCCGGCCTCTCCTGCTCGCGGGTGCGCGGGTCGAGCCATTGCGTCAGCAGGTCGGTGACGAGGTTGATGACGACGAAGAAGACCGCGAACATCAGGATCGCGTACTGGATCACGGGATAGTCGGCGCGCGAGACCGCATCGACGAGCAGCCGGCCGACGCCGGGGATGCCGAACACAGTCTCGGTGACGACCGAGCCGCCGAGCATGCCGCCGAACTGCACGCCGGCGACGCTCACCGCCGCGATCAGCGAGTTGCGCAAGGCATGGGCGAGCACGACGCGGGTTTCGCTCAGCCCCTTGGCGCGGGCGGTGTCGAGATAGTCCTTGCCCATCGTCTCGGTCAGGCTGGCCGCGACGAGGCGGCTGAACATCGCGGCCGGCCGCGTGGCGATGACGAGGATCGGCAGGACGAAATGCGCCGGTGTCGAGGCCCCGGCCGCCGGCAGCCAGCCGAGATGGACCGCGAAGAGCCAGATGCAGAGCAGGCCGAGCCAGTAGATCGGCATCGAGATCCCCGCGAGCGTCAGCACGGTGATCGCCGCATCGGCGAAGCCGCCCGGGCGCATCGCGCTGACAATGCCGGCGAGCGTGCCGACGACGACGCCGATGACGAGCCCGCCAATCGAGACGATCAGCGTGTTCGGCAGCCGCTCCGCCAGTTCGACGACGACGGGGCGATGGGTGCGGAAGGAGGTCGCGACGGCCGGGTCCCAGATGCCGCGCAGGAAATGGCCGTAGCGCGTGAGCAAAGGCTCGTTCAGGCCGAGGAACTGACGGATGCTCTCGATCTCCTCGTTCGAGGCGGTCGGCCCGGCGAGAATCTGCGCCGGGTCGCCTGGGATCAGGTCGACGAAGAGAAAGACGAGCAGCGAGACCGCGAACAGCGTCGGCAGGGCTCCGCCCAGGCGTCTCAGAACGAACATCGTCCGGCCCTCCGCTTGCGTGGCGCCGGAGCATTTCCGCGTTTTGCAGAAACGCCGAAATGCTCCAACTCTTTGTTTGATCGCATTTTCTTCACGCGAACCGGTGTCCACTTCGCTCGAAAATGCGCTAGTTCAGGGTCACCTTGTCGAAGACCAGCGTCTCGTTGGGCTGGACGGCAAAGCCCTGGACGCGGTTGGCGACGCCGATCGCCTGGGTTTGGTACCAGAGGAAGAGGAAGGGCTGATCCTTCCAGACGATCTCCTGGACCTCGCCATAGATCGCCTTCTGCTTTGCCGGATCGGTCGTGGCCCGGCCTTCCTTCAGCAGGGCGTCGACGCGCGGATTGGAATAGCCGGTGCGGTTGGCGCCGACGCCGGTGTAGAACAGGCGGTAGAGCGTGTAGTCCATGCCCGCCGTGGCGCGCCCGACCATGCCCATATTGTCGGTGCGCTGGGCCGGCTCCATGCCGACCACCTTGGTCCAGGTTCCGCGATCGACGACGAGCGGCGTCGCCTTGATGCCGACATCCTCGAAGGAGCCGGCCAGGGCCTGGCAGACCTGCACGTCCTTGATGTAGCGCCCGGTCGGGCAGGTGAAGCTGAGCGCGAGCTGGCCGGGCTTGTAGCCTGCTTCCGCGAGCAGCTTTTTGGCGCCGGCCGGATCGAACGGGATCGGCGGGAAGGTCTTGCGCAATTCGTCCTGCGTGCCGGGGCCGACCATGCCGACCGAGGGCGTGCCGAGCCCGCCGAGGACACCCTTGGCGATGCCCTCGCGATCGACGGCGAGGTTCAGCGCCTGGCGCACCCGCGGATCGGCCAGCGGGCCGCGCAGCACCATCTCCATGTTGATCGAGAACATGCTGGGCGGGGTGACGACCTTGGCGCTCTTGAGCGCATTGATCGCGGCGATCGATTCGGGCGGTACGCGCTCGACGATGTCGGCGGCGCCGGTCTCCATCAGCGCCATGCGCGAGCCGTCCTCCGGCACCACGGTGAACTCGATCGCCTTCAGCGTGGCCGGATAATCGCCGGCATATTTCGGATTGGGCACGAGGCGGAAGCCTTCGCCGCCGACATAGCGCTCGACCATATAGGGGCCCGAGCCGACAGGCTTGCGGCCGTACTCAGCGCCCATCTCCTTGAGCGCCTTGACGTTGACGATGCTGGCCGCGGTGCTGGCGAGCAGCATCAGCACGTGGCCGTTGGGCTCGGCCATGTGGAACTCGACCGTATCCTCGCCGACCGCCTTCACCGTGCCGAGCGAAGCGTAGAGCCCGCGATAGATCGAGCCGGTCTTTTCGTCGAGCATGCGGTTGAAGCTCGCGGCCACCGCCTCCGCGTTCAGCGGGTCACCGTTGCTGAAGGTTTTCCCCGCCCTGATCTTGACGGAGAAGACCTTGCCGTCCGGCGAGAAGGAGGAGTCCGTCGCGAGGCTCTTCTGGACATTGTTCTGCGGATCGAGCCGGAAGAGCCCCTCCAGCACCGCGAGATCGACCGCATTGCCGACCGGCAAATCGTTGAAGGCCGGGTCGAAGGTCGCCGGATCGGCACCCACGGCGACGCGCAGGACCCCGGCGGGCTGCGCGAAGGCCTGGGCGGCGAGGAAAGAGAGGCCCGTGGCCAACGCCGCCACGGTGCAGGAATGACGAAGGCTGCGCATGTTCTGCTGTTCCCCAAGCTGGCAATTTCGTCGCACCGGGCAAGCGTCATGGCGCGCGCGAGCGCCCCACCGCCGTCCCGGTGCGAAGTCAGTCTCTGGTTTTTTGGCCGCCTTCCCGGTCATCCGGTCGAAAGTGCGGATAACGGCGACATCGGTCAGCAGATCACAGCATTCGATCTGCCTCAAATTCATAAATTTACGATCTATATGAACTCAGGTTATGGTCATGCCATGCATTACCGCCAGGTCGAAGTCTTCAAGGCGATCATGGATTCCGGCTCGATCACCGAGGCGGCCAACATCCTGCGCATCTCGCAGCCCGCGGTCAGCAAGGCCCTCAAATTGCTGGAGGCCGAGCTGGGCTTGCGGCTTTTCGCGCGCACGACCAAGGGCATCGCCGCGACCGAGGAGGCGCGGCTGCTCTATACCGAGGTCGAGCGCACCTATTTCGGCATGCAGAATCTGGCGCGCTTCGCCGCCGGTCTCAGCGACCGCAAACAGGGGCGCATCGTCGTCAGCACCATTCCCGCGCTGGGCATCGCCTGGCTTCCGGCGATGGTCGCCCGCTTCTCCGAAGCGCATCCCGACGTAACGATCTCGCTGCATTCGAGCAATTCGGCCGACGCCGCGCGGCTGGTCGGCAGCGGCGAGATCGATCTCGGCATCGCCCAGCTCCGCAGCGAGGAGTACAATCTCTCCCGTCGCAAGCTGTTCGACCTCGAAGGGGTCATCGCCTTGCCGGAAGGGCATCGGCTCGCGGGCAAGCCCTTCATCGAGGCATCCGATCTCGCGAATGAGAGGATCATCGCGCTCGGCCCCGAGGACGAGTTCCGCCGCAAGCTGACCCAGGCTCTGGAAAGCGACGGCCAGCATCCCCGGACGATCATCGATGCAAGTCTCGGCCTGACCATTTGCGCGCTCGCGGCCGCCGACTGCGGCGTCGGCATCGTCGACAGCGAGGCGGCGCGGATGCGTGACGGCCATGGCCTCGTCTTTCGCAGCTTCCGGCCGGCGATACGGGTTCCGATCTTCCTGTTCCGCCAGCGCGGCCGGCCGACGAGCAAGCTGGTCGAAACTTTCATCGCCAGCCTCAAGCCGCCGCCGCCTTTCCGGAGCGCGGCGGGCTGAGTCTGACCGCGGCCGACCCAGCTCTCTGCCCGGGGCCTTCCCTCAATGTCTCAGGCGCTTCCCCGCAGGACGCCATTGGGGGAGTATCGCTCCGCGAACTGCGCAGCCACGGGCACAGGACGCAGCGGTCGCATGTCTGCGAGGGGACGGATGACAGTGAATCTCAGGCATGTCGAGCTCTTCCGCCACATCATGCATCTCGGTACGCTCACCCAGGCGGCCGAGATGATGTCGGTCTCGCAGCCGGCCGCCAGCAAGATGCTGAACCAGCTCGAGCGCAGCACCGGCATCATCCTGTTCCAGCGCATGAAGGGACGCCTCAAGCCGACACGGGACGGCGAGCTGTATTTCGCGGAGGTTCAGCGGACCTGGGAAAGCGTCGAACGTCTCGAGCGGATGACGAAGGACATTCGCGAGCTGCAGTTCGGCCGGCTCAATCTCGGCGTCATGCCGATGCTGGCAGGGACGCTCATCCCGCCTTTGCTGACGCGCTTTTGCCGGCAGCACGAGAAGACCTCGGTCAAGCTGCATTCGCGCAGCTCCGACCGCATCATCGAATGGGTCATCGCCGGGCAGATCGATGTCGGGATCACCGAACATTTCACCCCGCATCCCAATGTCGTGTGCCGCCTGATCGCGCGCATCCCCAATGTCTGTGCCGTGCCCGAAGGCCATCGCCTCGCGGGGCTGAAGACGATCCGGCCCGAGGATCTCGACGGCGAGAACTTCGTCTCGATCGGATCGCCGGATCGTCGCATCTTCGTCGAGAAGGTCTTCGAGCAGGCGGGCGTACTGCCACGCATGTTCATCGACGCGCCAATGGCCAACGTCGCCAGCGCCCTGGTCGCCAATGGCGCCGGGATCGCGCTCGTCGACGAGCTCAACGCGCACAGCTTCATCGGACGCGGCCTCGTCGCGAAGCCCTTCGCGCCGGAAATCTTCTCTCCGGTCTGGCATCTGCGTCCGAACACCCTGACGGGCTCCTCGCTGGCCGACGCACTGATCCGGGATATCGAGGACGAGCTGGAACGGCTCGGCTACAGCGCGGATTCGTGAGGAGCGGGAGGGCGCCGCAAAGGTCCAGGTCGGCACGGACGCCATAACCTGCAGGAATGAACTGGCAAAATCATATTCTTTGACGCCTCGATTTCCGGTCCATACCTTCGCTGTCATTGACATAGATCAAACAAACGGGACCCGGTCCTGGCTGCGCCGCACAGCGCATCCAGAACACGGGAGATCTATGGCCAATCTGAACGGGAGATACTGGCCGCAATGCAGGTTTTCGTCTTTCTGACGAGGAGGCTGATCTTTGCGATCATCCTGATGCTCGGCGTCAGCGCAGCGATCTTCTTCCTGATCAACGCGATCGGCAATCCGATCGAGCTGATGATGGCGGAGACGCCCGGCATGACCGGCGAGGTGATCGAGCGCATGAAGTCCTATTACGGGCTCGATCAGCCGCCGCTCACCCGCTACCTGCTCTGGCTCGGGCGGCTGCTCCACCTCGATTTCGGCACCAGCATCGTCTATAACCAGCCGGTCGGTTCGCTCATCCTGACCTGGGGCTGGCAGACCCTCAAGATTCAGGTCCCCGCCATCCTGATCGCGCTGGCAATCGCGATCCTCTTCGGCGTCACGGCCGCCCGCCGCCAGCATTCGCGCTCGGATTTCGCGGTGATGGGCACGGCGCTGCTCGGCCAGTCCCTGCCGGCCTTCTTCCTCGGCATCCTGCTGATCTTCGTCTTCTCCTACACGCTCGACTGGCTGCCAAGCTACGGCGCCTATTCGACCCGCAACCCGCTCGGCGGCAGCCCGACGCTCGACGCGCTCTGGCACATGGTGCTGCCCGTCGCGATGCTGACCTTCTTCAACACCGCGACGCTGACGCTGCTGATGCGCTCGAACATGGTCGACGTGCTGAAGAGCGACTTCATCGCGGCGATGCGCGCCAGCGGCATCCCCGAGCGGCGCGTCATTTACGTTCACGCGCTGCGCGCCGCCTTCATCCCGATGCTGACCTATCTCGGGCTGCTGATCGGCCTGATGCTCGGCACCGCGCCGGTGACGGAATCCGTCTTCACCTGGCCGGGGCTGGGCTCCCTCTATGTCGCTGCGATCCACCAGCTCGACTACCCCGTCATCATGGGCGCGAGTGCGGTCATCGCCTTCATGCTGATCTGCACGACCCTGCTGACGGACGTGATCTACGTCCTCATCGATCCCCGCATCAGCCTGGAGTGAGCGGCGTGACCGACCAGACGATCGCGAGCCACACCTCACGGCCAAAGCCGCTGCCCAAGCCCGCCAAGGGCATCTGGCGGCAAGGTTGGCAGCGCTTCACGCGGAGCCGCACCGGCATGCTCGGCCTCGTGCTGGTCATGCTCGTCGTCGCGACAGCGGTGATCGGCCCCTTCCTCGCGCCCTTCGATGCGCATGACCAGAGCCCGATGCTCGACCCCGGCGCCAAGGCGCCGCCGAGCTGGACCCATTGGCTCGGCACCGACCGCATGGGCTACGACGTGCTCAGCCGCCTGATCTACGGCGCGCCGACGGCGCTCGCCGTCGGGCTCGGCGCGATGTCGATCGCCTCCGTGATCGGCGTGCTGGTCGGAGGCTTTGCCGGCTATCGCGGCGGAACCACCGACGAGGTGCTGATGCGCTTCACCGACTTCTTCCTGGTCATCCCGATGTTCGTCGTCATCCTCGCCGTGGTGCGGTTGCTCGGCGTCGCCATCGTCAACACGCCCTTCGAAAGCGTGCCCTATCTCAATCTCGGCGTGATCATCCTGCTGATCGGCGTCTTCTCCTGGGCGCCGATCGCGCGGATGACGCGGGCCGAGTTCCTGCGGCTCAAGAACCAGGAATTCGTCGAGGCAGCACGCTGCATCGGCGCGACCTCGGGCGACATCCTGTTCCGCCACATCCTGCCGAACGCCCTGCCCTCGCTCGTCGTCATCGTGGCGCTCGGCATCGGCGGCGCCGTGCTGGCGGAGGCGATGATCGGCTTCCTCGGCTTCGGCGATCCGGCGGCGGTGAGCTGGGGCCAGCTCCTCTACTTCAACTACGAGGCGCTCAAGGTCGCGCCCTGGGCTTCGCTGAGCCCCGGTCTCGCGATCTTCATCACCGTGCTCGGCTTCAATCTCCTGGCGGATGGGCTGACCGACGCCTTCAACCCGCGGGCCAAAGTCTGATGATGAGCCTCGCCGCCGAAACGCAGGCCGCTGCCGCCTTGCCCAGACAGCCCGAGGCTGCAGCCTCGCAGGCGCCCGTGCTGGTCTCGGTAGAGAATCTACATATCCAGTTTCCGCCCTGGAACGCGCCGATCCGGGTCGTCGAGGATGTCAGCTACCAAGTGCGTGCCGGCGAGACGATGGGCATCGTCGGCGAATCCGGCAGCGGCAAGACGCTGTCGAGCCTGGCGATCCTCAACCTCCTGCCGCCGCCAGCGCGGATCGCGGGCGGGCGCATCCTGTTCGAGGGCGAGGACATCGCGGCGAAATCGCAGCGCGAGATGCAGAAGCTGCGCGGGCGACGCCTCACCATGATCTTCCAGAACCCCGGCTATTCGCTCAATCCGCTGCTGACCGTCGGCGCCCAGCTTGCCGAGATCCTGAAGGTTCATGAGAAGCTGCCGCGCGCGGCTGCACTGCAGCGCGTCGAGGAGCTGTTCCGTCTCGTCGGCATCACCGATCCCGGCCCGCGCCTGTCGCAATACCCGCATGAGATGAGCGGGGGCATGAAGCAGCGGGTCTGCATCGCGCGGGCGCTGCTGTGCAATCCGGCGCTGGTGCTTGCCGACGAGCCGACCACGGCGCTCGACGTCACCATCCAGGCGCAGATCCTCGACCTGCTCGAGGAGCTGAAGCAGCGGCTCGGCATGTCGATGATCTTCGTCACCCACGATATGGGCGTGGTGGCGCGCATAGCCGACCGGATCACCGTGATGTATGCCGGCCAGGTCTGCGAGACCGGCGACAAGCATGCCGTCTTCGCCCGGCCTTCGCACCCCTATACGCAAGCCCTGCTCGCCTCGACGCCCCGGATCGACAAGCGCTACGCCGTCGATGCCGAAGGGAGGCGCGAGCGCCTGCCGACGGTCGGGCTCGCGGCGACGCCGGGCCAGCCGCTCGGCGGCGGCTGTCGTTTCGCCGGGCGTTGTCCAGAGGCTGCGCCGGACTGCACGCGGCTCGTGCCGCAGGCCGCCGCAATCGAGCCCGGCCGCGTCGTCCATTGCCTGAAGCGCGGCAGCGCCGGAGTGCCCGGCCATGGCTGAGACCGCGATCGCTCCCGTGCCCGAGCCCCGCCAGCGTACGAGCCGTAAGCCGCTGCTCAGCGTCGACGGGCTGGTGAAGAGCTATCCGCTGAATCGGCGCGGCCTGTTCCGCCAGAAGGTCACGGGCGAGATCCGCGCCGTCAACGACATCAGCTTCAGCCTGGACGAGGGCGAGACGCTGAGCATCGTCGGCGAGAGCGGCTGCGGCAAGACCACCGCCGCTCGCTCGATCCTACATCTCGTCCCGCCGAGCTCCGGCACGATCAGGCTCGGCGATACCGATGTCTGCGCGACCTTCTCGCGCGACCGCCGGCCGGAGGTGCTCGCGCTGCGCCGGCAGATGCAATACGTCTTTCAGGATCCCTATCTCTCGCTCAACCCGCGCTGGAGCGTCCGGCAGATCCTGTCGGAGCCGCTCAGGGTTCACGGCCTCGTTCCCCCGGCGCAATGGGACGGCGCGGTCGAGGCGCTGCTGGAGCGCGTCGGGCTGCCGGCCGAGCATGCCGACCGCTACCCGCATGAATTCTCCGGCGGCCAGCGCCAGCGCATCGGCATCGCACGCGCACTCGCCGTCGAGCCGCGCCTGCTGATCTGCGACGAGCCGGTGTCGTCGCTCGACGTCTCCGTGCGCGCCCAGATCCTCAACTTGCTCGCCGAATTGCAGGAGGAGCTGAAGCTCTCCTATCTCTACATCTCGCACGATCTGAGCTCGGTGCGCTTCCTCAGCAACCGCATCGCGGTGATGTATCTCGGCAATCTCGTCGAGATCGGCGAGGTCGACGAGATCTTCGCCCGGCCGGGCCATCATTATACCGCGGCCCTCATCTCCGCGATTCCGGTGCCCGATCCGGCCCGGCAGAAGCCGCGCGACGCGATCAGCGGCGAGATCCCGAGCGTGGTGAAGCGGCCTTCCGGCTGCGTCTTCCACACCCGCTGCCCGGCGGCGCTGCCGATCTGCTCCCGACAGGTTCCGCCGCTCGCCGCCCCGGACGGCGCCCATGCCTTCGCTTGCCACAACCCGCGCTGATGCGGGCCAGATCACAGGACATGCCATGATGAACGTCATCGTCGTCGGAGCCGGAATCGTCGGCAGCTCGGTCGCCTACCGGGTGGCGCAGGGCGGGGCGAAGGTCACCGTGCTGGAGGCCGACCGTATCGGCGGCGGCACCTCCGGCGTCAGCTTCGCCTGGACCAACTCCAACAACAAGACGCCGCGCCCCTATCACGACCTCAACGTCGCCGGCATGCGGGCCCATGCGGCGCTGAAGGAGGAATTCGGCGCCACGCCCTGGTTCCACCAGAGCGGCAGCCTGGAATGGCGCGTCGATCCGGCGGAGGTCGCTGCGCAGGCCGAGAAGGTCAAGCGGCTGCGCGACTGGGGCTACGCGGCCGAGTTCATCGACAAGAAGCGCCTCGGCGAGCTCGAGCCGGAAATCGCCCTCGATGCGGTTCCGGACGACGCTCAGGTCGTGTTCTGCCCGGAGGAGGGCTGGGTCGATCCTGTGCTCTATGCCGGCACCATGCTGCGCGCCGCGCGCCAGCGCTACGGTGCCGCGCTCAAGACCGGCGTCAGGATCACCGGGCTGGAAACGCGCAATGGCCGCGTCGTCGGCGCGCGGGACGAAAGCGGCGCGCTCCACGAGGCCGATCTCGTGATCAACTGCACCGGCCGCTGGTCGAACGAGACGGTGAGCCAGACCGCGCCGAACGTGCCGCTCGCGCCGACGATCGGCTTCCTAGTGTTCACGCCGCCGGTCGGCGTCGCATTGCGCCGACCTTTCCACGCCCCCGATGTCGATGTCCGGCCGGACGGTGCCGGGCGGCTGATGGTGCGCAAGGATTCGCTCGACGACCGCTTCGCCGCACTGGAAAGCCGCACGCCGGATTGCGAGGAGGCGCGGATCGCCATCGCCAGCGCCGCCGAGATCCTGCCGGGGTTGAAGGGCGTCAAGGCCGAGGCCGTGCGCACCACGATGCGGCCGATTCCGGCGGACGGGCTGTCGACGGTGGGGCCGGCACGCGGGGTCGACGGCTACTACGTCGTCGTCACCCATAGCGGCGTCACGCTCTCGCCCTTCCTCGGCCAGGCCGTGGCAGACGAGGTGCTGCATGGCCGCCAGCGGCCGGAGCTGGAGGCGTTCCGCCCGGCGCGCTTCCAGGCCTGAGCGACACCGTCACTTCCGTTTCCAATCAACCAGAAGAGGGGACAACGATGTCTGAGAAATCGACGCGACGTGACGTTCTGAAATGGACCGGGGCGGGGGCCGCCGCGCTCGCAGCCGGCGGCCTGCCCGAGCCCGCTCTGGCGAAGCCGCCCCACTTCAAGCTCTATCTGATGATCTTCAACAACCTGCAGTCGCGCATGATCTGGACCGATCTGATCGGCAAGCAGTTCGCGCGGCTCGGCATCGACGTCAATGCGAGCTACCAACCGCCTTCCGTGGTCATCGCGCGGCGCGCCAACGACAGCGGCAAGACCCATGTCGAGGGTGGCTTCGACATGTATTCGGAGCGGATCTACTATAACGGGCTGGCGCCAAGCCCCGAGGCGCTGTTCCACAGCAAGAACGTGCCTCCGAACGGGCAAAACTACTATCGCGTCGCCGACCAGCAGATCGACGCGGCCATCGAGACATATTCACGCGCGATCACGCCCGAGGACCGCAAGACGGCGATGGCCGCCTTCGTGAAGCGCTGGTACGAGATCGAGCCGCTGCACATCGTCTTCTATCCGGAAGAGGTGATCATCACCAATCCGAAGCTGAAGGGGATGGAATCGACGACCTATAACCCGGTCTTCTATCCGCGGCCGGAGGACTGGTCGATCGAGGGCGCGACCGGTGACGTCACCGCGACCTTCGCCTCCTGGCAGCCGCCGAGCCAGCTCATCCCGATGTATGGCAGCGGCTATAATGAATCCAACATCTTCGGCCCGGTCTACAACGCGCTGATGGAATATGACAGCTGGGCCAACAAGAAGCTTGTCCCGGCGCTGGCTGAAACGGTCAAAGGCTCGGAGGATGGCAAGAGCTGGGTCATCAGCCTGCGCAAGGGCGTGAAATGGCATTCCGGCGAGGAGTTCACCGCCGAGGACGTCAAGTTCACCTGGGACACGATCATCGACAAGACCTATGCAAGCCTGTTCCAGGCGACGCTGTCAGCGGTGATGGGTTCGCGCGACGCCTACAAGGTCACCGGCACGCACGAGATCACGGTGACGCTGCCGCAACCGAACATGTTGTTCTACGACTTCCTGCTGCCGGTCATCGCGATCATGCCGAAGCATGCCTACAAGGACATCAAGCCGGAGGAATTGCGCGGCCACGTCATCTCGACCTGGCTCGGCACCTTCCCGGTCAAGACCTCGGACGGCAAGGTCTTCGCGGCGAAGGGCGGCGTCGGCACCGGGCCCTGGATCCCGCAGGGCTTCGACCCCTCGCGCAAGGCCTACAAATACAGCAAGAACGAGAACTACTGGCGAAAGACCGACGGCAACGTCAAGACCTTCTATGTCGTCAATATCGAGGGCGCCGATGCCTTGCTCAGCGCCATCAAATCCGGCGCCATCGACGCGCATGACCCGATGTACGATGTCGGCGGCCTGCTCAGCACCGTCGATCCGTCATGGGGCAAGGTCAATCGCTTCGACTCGTTCAAGTGGATGCAGACCTGCCTCAACCTGAACCATCCGGTCTTCGGCACCGGCGTCGAGACGCCGCTCGGCAAGAAGGATCCGAGCCGCGCCGCGGAAGCGGCGATGTATGTCCGCAAGGCGATGAGCCACATGATCCCGCGTGAGCAGATCATCAAGAACGTCGTTGCCGGCTTCGGCAAGCCCGGCACGGTGCCGATGCCCTTCACCTCGGAATTCTACGACCAAGACCTGCTGAAGCCGATCGCCTACGACTTCAACCTGGCGAAGCAGTACATGGAAAAGGCCGGTTACACCTACTGACATCCCGGGCCTCGTTGCGACGGACCGGGCGCTCTTGCCCGGTCCACCCAGACCACCCCAACAAAACTCCCAAGGATCAAGACGATGCGTGTCGCTGTGCTCGGTGCGGGCTCGATTGCCTATGGCAATGCCGCCCTTCTTTCCTCCCTCGGCCATGAGCCGGTGCTGTGGTCGCCATCCGGCAAGAGCGGCCGGAGCCTCGCCAAGGGCGAGCCTCTGACGGCGACCGGCAGCCTGACCGGCAGCTTCAAGGTCGCGGTCGCCGCGAGCGCCGCCGAGGCGGTCGCCGGGGCCGGGGCGGTGCTCTTCGCCCTGCCGGCCAATGGCCACCGCGCGGCGATGGACGCCGCCGCCCCGCATCTCGCGGTCGGGCAGGTCGTCATCATCAGCTCCCACACCTCGTTCAGCGGCCTCTATATCGCCCGCAAGATCGCCGAGCGAGGGCTCGACGTGCCGGTCGTCGTCTGGGGCACGACGGTGACCGCCGGGCGCAGGACCGGAGATGCCAGCGTCAACGTCTCGACCGTCCGCTCGAAGGTCGACATCGCGACGATTCCCGTCTCGGCCTCCAAGCGGGGGCTGACAATCTGCCAGCAGCTGTTCGGCGATCGCTTCGTCCAGCGCGACGACGCGCTGGCGATTTCGCTGTCCAATCTCAACCCGCAGAACCATCTCGGCATCGCGCTGTGCAACTTCACCCGCATGGAGCATGGCGAGACCTGGGGGCAGAACGAAAACAACACCGATTCCGTCGGCCGCCTGCTCGAAGCCCTCGACGCCGAGCGTCTCGCCATCGCGGAAGCCGCCGGCTACAAGGTCCGCACCATCCGCGAGCACTACAATCTCTCCTTCCATGTCGAGCCCGGACCGGTCGGCGAGATGGCGCGCCAGCTCGCGGCCCGCGGCAATGGCGGCAACGGACCGAGCAGTATCGACACGCGCTATGTCCTGGAGGACGCCCCCTTCGGCCTGCATCCGACAGTGCTGCTCGGCAAGCTCGCCGGCCGGCCCGCGACGCTGCACCAGGCCGGCATCGACATCTTCTCGGCGCTCTATGGCCGGGATTTCGCGGCGGAAAACGATCTGCTCGGCGAGATCGGCCTCGAAGCGATGTCGCTCGCCGAACTGAAATCGCTGGCGCGCGACGGCTGGGCTGCGAAGCGCGCGGCGTAAGCCTATTCGAACCTCCCCCTTCTCTAGCGGATATGGATCATGACTGAGATCATTGTCGTCGGCGCCGGCGTCCTCGGGACGTCGGTCGCCTACCGGCTGGCGCGCGCCGGCGCCAAGGTCACCGTGCTCGAGGCGACACGCGTCGGCGGCGGGACATCCGGCATCTCCTTCGCCTGGACGAACTCCTCGAACAAGACGCCGCGTGCCTATCACGACCTCAACGTGGCCGGCATGCGGGCCCATGCGGCGCTGAAGGACGAGTTCGGCGCGACGCCCTGGTGGCACGGCGGCGGGCGCATCGAGTGGCGGGCGGAATCCGAGCAAGCCGCGCTGAAGGCCAAGGTCGAGCGGCTGCGGAGCTGGGACTATGCGGCCGAATGGATCGACCGCAAGCAGTTGCTGGAGCTGGAGCCGGACATCGCGCCCGAGGCCGTCGGCGACGCGCCGATCGCCTGGTACCCAAACGATGGCTGGCTCGACCCGGTGGTCTATGCCCATGCGATGATGAGTGCGGCGCGGCGCCATGGCGCGACATTGCGGACGCAGACCAGGGTGGCCGGCCTGATCGTCGAGGGAGGCCGGGCGAAGGGCGTGCGCAGCGAGAGCGGCGAGACCTTCCATGCCGACATCGTCGTCAACTGCACCGGGCGCTGGTCCAACGACACGGTCGGAGCCGCAGCGCCGAACGTGCCATTGGCACCCACGATCGGTTTCCTCGTCTTCACGCCGCCCGTTCCGGCCAGCATCCAGCGCGTCATCGCCAGCCCCATCTGCGACTTCCGGCCGGATGGAGCCGGGCGCCTGATGCTGCACTGGGGCGCAGCCGACGCCACGGTGACGCCGGAGATCGGCGTCAATCCCGGCATGGAGCAGGCGCAGGATCTCGTCGACCGCCTGCTGCGCATTCTGCCCGGCCTCGCCCCGCTCAAGCCGGAAGCCGCGCGCGTCACCGTGCGGCCGATTCCACAGGACGGTCTATCGGCCATCGGCCCGGTGCCGGGTGTCGAGAACTACTACGTCATGGTCACCCATAGCGGCGCGACGCTGTCGCCGGTCTTAGGGGCGATGGCCGCCGACGAGATCGTTAATGGAAGGACGCGACCGGAACTTTCGAGCTTTAGGCCGGCGCGCTTTTTTCCATGATTGAGCCCCTTCCCGGTCGTCGTCCACAGCGTGCCTGTGAACGCGTTCAGGAGAAATGGCATGAATGGAGGGCATCGATGCGATTGCCCTCCGGCAAACGAGCGAGCGAAGATGGCCATGGAAGGTTGCACAATCGCCTGAACCCGATCCCGGATGGCCTATTCGAGCTGACAAAGCCAACCAAGGTTGCTTCGCTGATGGCAGTTCCAGGTGGCTAGCTTGCCGCAGAGGCGTCGATCGCGAGCTCGCCGTCAGCCGCAAGCTTCGTGCATTGACTGGAGGCCAGGAGGTTGGAAATGAGCCAACTTTGCCAATCGTATCGCCGCGCAAACTGGATTGCCGGAAAGCAGACGCTCCACGAGTCAGCAAGGGGCCAACTGCAGACATCCGATAGCTGCCATCTGGCGGACGTAGCATGCCAGCTGCATTATGATCTCTGAGCGCCAAGCGGAGCGCCACGCGCAATGGCTGCTTATCACGGCAGGTTCTCGCGCAGCACGATCTCGATATTGGGCCGTGCCGTCCCCTCCGGCGGGTGGCGGCCCGCCCGGATGTTGGCGAAGATGGAGACGCAATCCATCAGCGCCGCCTGCGGATTCTGGTTGATGACGGCATCCATCACCCCGTCGATCAGGAGGCTACGCGTCTCCGGCGTCAGCCCGTGGCCGACGAAGACCACGTCGTTCTGCCGGCCAGCCTCCTTCAGGGCGCGTGCAATTCCCTCCGGCCCGCCACCGATGTTGTAGATGCCCGCCAGATCGGGATGCCGGGCGAGCAGCATCTTGGTCTGACGGTAGTTGCGCGCCTCCTCGTCATGGCCCTCGCGCAGCCCGACGACCTCTATCGCTGGGTAACGTTCCCGAAAGAGGTAGAGAAAGCCCATTTCGCGCTCTTCATGGGCGCGGTAGCTCAGGCTGCCGGCGATCATCGCCACCTTCGCGGGCCGTGATCCGATGAAGCGCGCGATGAGCTGCCCGGCCGTCCGCCCGGCTGCGCGATTGTCCAGCCCGACATAGGCGACGCGGCGCGTATTGGCGATATCGGAGATCAGCGTCACAGTTGGCACGCCGCGCTCCGCGAGCCAGTCGACGGCCTCGCGCACCATGGGATGCTCGATCGCCATGAAGGCGATGCCTTCGACCTCGCGGCCGACCGCCCGAAGATGCTGTGCGAGCAGCTCGGGATTGAAGCTGTCGATGTGGTCAAGCCGCGCGCGGATATTGAAGGACGCAAGTCGCTCGCGCGATTCCACCACGAGCCGGCCGAGCCCGGCGAGAAAGCGGTTACTGCCAGCCGGCAACAGGAAGGCGAGGCGCAGCGGTTTCAGCGCACCGGCAGGCAAGGCCGCATCCAGTACATAACCGAGATCGGCGGCCGCCCTGAGGACCCTCTCGGTCGTGACCGGCCGGACGCCCGGACGCCGGTTCAGCACACGGTCCACGGTCGCTGTCGAGACGCCAGCGAGCCGCGCCACATCGACGACCGTGGCCAGCTGACGCCGCCGATGCGGATCGACCGCGGTCACAGTCGGTTCGGGTGGATGCTTAGCGACATCCGAATCCATCAAAAACCATCAGTATTTGAGTTTGACGACGATCATTCTGCCTTTCTATCGTTCCCCCCAAGATCAAGACAAGGCTCATCGAGGGCCATTCGGGAGGATGACATGACCAAAGTGACTCGTCGGACGATTCTGCGCGGCGCCACCATCGGCGCGGCTTTGCCGCTGATTGGAGCGCCCCTCGTCGCCCGGGCCGCCGAGATCGAGCTGAAGTATGGCAACAACCTGCCCCTGAGCCACCCGCTCAACATCCGCTCGCAGGAAGCCGCTGACCGCATCGCCAAGGAGACGAACGGGCGCGTCGAGATCAAGATCTTCCCGAACAATCAGCTGGGTGGCGACACCGACATGCTGAGCCAGGTCCGCAGTGGCGGCATCACCTTCTTCACCCCCTCGGCGCTTGTCATCGCGACGCTGGTGCCGGTCGCGGCGATCAATGCCGTGGGCTTCGCTTTCTCCGGCTATGATCAGGTCTGGAAGGCGATGGACGGCCCCGTCGGCGCTCATGTCCGGCAGGCGATCGAGAAGGTGAACCTCTACGCTTTCGAGAAGATGTGGGATAACGGCTTCCGCCAGATGACGACCTCGGGTCGGCCGATCGAGAGCGCCAAGGACATGGCCGGCCTCAAGATCCGCGTGCCTGTCAGCCCGCTGTCGATCGCGATGTTCAAGGCGCTCGATGCGTCGCCGGCGAGCCTCCAGTTTTCCGAGGTTTATTCCTCGCTTCAGACGAAGATCGTCGATGCGCAGGAAAACCCGCTGCCGATCATTCAGGTCGCCAAGCTCTACGAGGTGCAGAAGAGCTGCGCGGTCTCCAACCACATCTGGGACGGATTCTGGTTCATCGCCAATGGCCGCGCCTGGCGCGGCCTGCCGCCGGACGTGCAGAAGATCGTGGCCGCCGCGATCAACGATGCCGGCGTGGCCCAACGCAACGACATCAAGAAGCTCAACGAGACCGTCCAGGCCGATCTGCAGTCGAAGGGTCTCGCGTTCAACAAGACCGACCCAAACTCCTTCCGTGCCAAGCTGCGCGACTCTGGCTTCTACAAGGACTGGCAGGAGCGCTTCGGCAAGGAAGCCTGGGACCTGCTTGAAGGCTCCGTCGGCAAGCTCGCCTGAGCACCGCGACCCGATCAGGAGGCTGACGAATGGATGTGCACGGCGCAACGCTGCAGGAGCCTGCGCGCCTGCCCCTGACGGGACTGGCGCGAGCGGCCGACAGGTTCGAGCGCGGCCTCGGCGGACTGGTCGAGTTCGTCGCGGCGGTGATCGTGCTCGCCGAGATCGTCATTCTTGGTGCCGGCGTGACCGCCCGCTACGTCTTCCACGCGCCGCTGGTCTGGGCGGACGAACTCGCCTCGATCCTGTTCCTGTGGCTGTCGATGCTCGGCGCGGTGATCGCATTGCGCCGTGGCGAGCATATGCGGATGACCGGGCTCGTCAGCCGCGTCTCGCCCGGCACCCGTGCGGTGCTGGAGGCGCTGGCCGTCACCGCCGCGATCGCCTTTCTGCTGCTGATCCTGCCGCATGCGCTGGAATATGCCGAGGAAGAGCATTTCATTGTCACGCCGGCGCTTGAGGTGAGCAATGCCTGGCGCGCCGCCGCCTTGCCGCTCGGCAAGAGTTTGATGCTGATCGTCGCCTGCCTGCGCCTGATGCGCCTGGGCGCGCTCAAGCCCATTCTTCTGGCCATTGCGATCACGGCGGCGTTCGTCGCCCTGTTCTGGCTCGCCGGCCCAATGCTGAAGCCGCTGGGCAAGCTCAACCTGATCGTCTTCTTCGTCGGCGTCGTCGCCCTCAACGTCTTCTCCGGCGTGCCGATCGCCTTTTCCTTCGCCCTCGCCACCTTCGGCTATCTCGCCTGCACGACCTCGACACCGATGCTCGTCATGGTCGGGCGGCTCGACGAGGGCATGAGCCATCTCATCCTGCTCGCCGTCCCGCTCTTCATCTTCCTCGGCGCTCTGATCGAGATGACCGGCATGGCGCGCGCCATGATCCAGTTCCTCGCCTCGCTGCTCGGCCATGTCCGCGGCGGGCTCTCCTATGTGCTGATCGGCGCGATGTATCTGGTCTCCGGCATCTCCGGCTCGAAGATCGCCGACATGGCCGCGATCGCCCCGGTGCTCTTCCCGGAAATGCAGAAGCGCGGCGCCAAGCCCGGCGACCTTGTCGCGCTGCTCTCCGCCACCGGCGCCCAGACCGAGACGATCCCACCCTCGATCGTGCTGATCACCATCGGCTCGGTCACCGGCGTCTCGATCGCCGCGCTGTTCACCGGCGGCATGCTGCCGGCGCTGGTGCTGGGCATCGCGCTCTGCTTCGTCGTCTGGTGGCGCTATCGTGGAGAAGATCTGAGCCATGTGGTCCGGCATTCGAGCCGCGAGATCGCCAAGCTCTGCCTCATCGCGCTCCCCGCGATTGCCTTGCCCTTCGTCATCCGCGCCGCGGTCGTCGAAGGTGTTGCCACCGCGACCGAGGTTTCGACCATCGGTATCGCTTATGCCGTGCTGGCGGGGCTCCTGATCTATCGGCAGTTCGATGTCCGCCGCCTCGGCAAGATGCTGGTCGACACAGCCTCGCTCACCGGCGCGATCATCTTCATCGTCGGCTGCGCCACCGCGATGGCCTGGGGGCTGACGCAATCGGGCTTCTCGCAGGATCTGGCCCGTGCCATGTCGTCGGTGCCCGGCGGAGGCTGGGGCTTCCTGGCGATCTCGATCCTGGCCTTCATCATTCTCGGGAGCGTGCTGGAAGGCATCCCGGCGATCGTGCTGTTCGGGCCGCTCGTCTTCCCCATCGCCCACCAGCTCGGCGTGCACGAGGTCCACTATGCCATGGTCGTGATCTTCGCGATGGGCATCGGCCTTTTCGCCCCGCCCTTCGGCGTCGGCTATTACGGCGCCTGCGCCATCTCGAAGATCAATCCCGACGACGGCCTCAAATACATCTGGGGCTACATGCTGGCCTTGCTGATCGGCCTTGTCGTGGTCGCCGCCTTCCCTTGGCTCTCCACCGGCTTCCTGAAATTCTGAACTGCTTGCATCGAGGTCATCACCATGAGCCGCTTTTTCGGCCAGATCCGCCAGGCCGGCTATGTCGTGCCTGATATCGAGGCCGCGATGGATTACTGGAGCCGCGTACTCGGCGTCGGCCCCTTCTTCTACAATCCCAAGGTTCCGATCCGGAATTACCGCTACAAGGGCGAGGCCCATGAGCCGCACAATTCCGTGGCGCTCGCCAATTCAGGGCCGCTCCAAATCGAACTGATCCAGTGCCGCAACGACGTGCCGTCGATGTACAAGGACTTCACCGATGCCGGCCATAGCGGCCTGCAGCACGTCGCCTACTGGACGTCGGATTACGACGCAGACCTTGAGCGGTTGCTGGCGGAAGGCTTCAAGCCGGTGATGAGCGGCGAGGTCGGCGAGCGCGGCCGCTTCATCTATTTCGATACGCATTATCACCCGGGCACCGTGATCGAGCTGTCGGAAGTGGCGGGGCCCAAGGGCGAGATGTTCCGGTTGATCCGCGAGGCGTCTGAAGGCTGGGACGGCAAGGATCCGGTACGGCCCTTCCCCGATCTCACGAAGCTTGCCGCAGCAAACCGGTGACGCGGGCATGATGAACCATGACCGTTTCGAAGCCAGCTACCTGATCGAGACGCCGCTCGATCCCGCGCGCGTCGCCGAGATTATGGCCGGCGAGCAGTCAAGCGGTACCTTCACCCGTGTCGCTGGCGAAACCGACGAATTGCGCAATCGTACGCGGGCCGTTGTCACACAGGTGGAGGAGTTCGCGCCCGCCGCGACGCCGAGCCTTCCCAATGCCTGGCTCGCCCGCAAAGGCGTCTCTGGTCCTTATCGGCGGGCTCAGGTCTCCATCTCGTTCCCGGTCTCGAATGTCGGCTCTAATCTGGCCACGCTCGCCTCGATCGTCGCCGGCAATCTCTTCGACCTCGGCGAGACCACCGGGCTGCGTTTGGACAGCATCCGTCTTCCTGAGAGCTATCGCCGGCGCTTCGCGCTGCCTGCGCAGGGCATCGCCGGCACCCGTAGGCTCACCGGCGTGGACGCGGGCCCGCTGGTCGGCTCGATCATCAAGCCCAATGTCGGATTGAGCCCGGATGAGACAGCCGAACTCGTCGCGACGCTCTGCGCCGCCGGCCTCGACTTCATCAAGGATGACGAGATTTCAGCCAACCCGGACCATGCGCCACTCGCCGAACGCATCCCGGCGGTGATGGCGGCGGTCCGCCGCCATGCCGACCGAACCGGCAAGCAGGTCATGATCGCGTTCAACATCACGGACGAGACCGACGCGATGAGGCGCCATGCCGATCTCGTGGCGCGCGAAGGTGGCACCTGCGTGATGGCGAGCCTGAACTGGTGCGGCTTCTCCGGTATAGAGACCTTGCGCCGCTCGACCGATCTTGCCTTGCACGGCCATCGCAATGGCTATGGCGCGGTCTCACGCCACCCCTGGCTCGGCATCTCCTTTCAGGCTTATCAGACGCTCTGGCGACTGGCTGGCGTCGACCACATGCATGTCCATGGCGTGCAGGGTAAATTTGCGCAGGAGGACGAAGAAGTCGTCTCCTCAGCACGCGACTGCGTGACGCCGCTGACCGAAGACCTAGATGACCGGGTCCTGCCCGCCTTCTCCTCCGGCCAATGGGCCGGAACGGCGCAGCCGACCTGGGATGCGATCGGCCATGCCGATCTCCTGTTCATGGCAGGCGGCGGCATCCTGGCGCATCCGGGCGGGCCGGCCGCCGGCGTCGCCAGCATCCGCCAGGCCTGGGCGGCGGTGGCCGCGGGCGTGTCATTATCCGAGGCAGCCCAATGGCAGCCGGAACTGAAGCAGGCACTCGATACTTTCGGCGCCAAACCGTGCTGACCCCGAGATGACAATCCCGCCCTTCTACGGTTGGTTCGGTGACGACTTCACCGGCGCAACGGACACCCTCGCCATGCTCGCCGAGCGCGGCTTTCGGGCGCTACTCTTCCTCGGCATTCCCACCCCGGAGCAACTGGCCTCTGCCGGACCTCTCGACGCGGTTGGAATCGCGGGTGCGACCCGCTCGATGCCTCCAACCGAGATGGGCCCCGTGCTCGACGCCGCCGGCCGCTTCTTCGCGCAGCTCGGCGTGCGGATCATGCACTACAAGTGCTGCTCCACCTTCGATAGCGCCCCTCACGTCGGCAACATCGGTGCCGCCGTCGCGGCGTTGAGGCCGCATTTTCCGGAAGGGCCTATCTCGATCATCGGCGGGCAACCCAATCTCGGCCGCTACTGCCTTTTCGGTCATCTCTTTGCTGCGGCCGGCGATGGTGAAGTCTACCGGATCGACCGGCACCCGACGATGAGCCGTCACCCCGTCACGCCGATGGTTGAGTCCGATCTGAGGCGACATCTCGGGCTTCAAGGCTTCGGATCGATCAGCCTCGTGGACTACAGGGCCCTGGAAGGCGCAGGACCAGCGAATATTCTGGATCGGGACATCATCCTCTTCGATGTGTCACGCGAGAGCGACCTCACAGTGATCGCCCATCGGCTTCGGAAGTCTCTCGATGCCGCGCCTGGACTGTTCGTAGGTGCGAGTTCGGTTGCGCGGATGGCGGCGCAACTCTTGGGGGGGACGGGGGGGCCGGCTGCGTCACAGCCTGTTGCACGATCGTACGGCCCTGTGCTTGCGCTGGTCGGTTCCCTCTCGCCCGTCACGCGAGCCCAGGTCGAGACCGCGAGCGGCTTCGCGCATCTGCCTGTCGATGCCGACCGGCTGCGCGACGAGCCATCCTATGGGCAGAGGCTCTCTGAGCAAGCCCTGGAACTCCTCGCCGTCGGCGACACCATGCTCGTCACGAGACCACCTGACGGCGCTCCGGGCGATCCGCGCTCCGTCGCACGGGAGACCGGCCGTCTGATGCGCAGAATCATGGACCGTGCCCGCATCTCACGCCTCGTCGTCGCCGGCGGAGACACCTCCACTCTCGCAATCAAAGCGCTCGACATCTGGGGCCTATCTTACCGGGCCCCGCTGGTTGATGGAGCACCGCTTTGCCGCGCCCATAGCGCAGTTCAACAGTTGGATGGTTTGGAAGTTGTCTTGAAGGGTGGTCAGATGGGTCCAGTCGATTTCTTCCAGTTGGCTTCAAATTGAACGCCCATCTGCATCAGTCGCCTTCACACGGCGCTTCACGAGCAACTCCAGGACTGTTTTTGGTTTGAATTGGCTGGCGAAGTCACAGTGCCACAAGCTGACGTTGAAGGACCGCCCGGCAGCAGACGGTCTCAGCTTCAAGTCACCGGCGATGTTTTCCGAACGTGATCGATGAACGCGTGTAGCGGGCCCGGCACCGGCCGGCGGCCGGGACAATAGAGAAACGAGCGCTCTCCGATCGACCGCAATCCAGGCGGAGATCGGCAGCGTTTAAGTAGTGAAAGTGGAGTTTGGCGTGCCGTCTCGGGCGATGATGAGAACTATGTCTGCTCCATAGTCCTCTACATTGAGAGCGGGGACATCGGCACCGCAGGAACGAGATCACTTCCGTCTGCCCAGACTATTGGATGCGAGGCCGAGGTTCGCGCAAAGCCCGGCATGGAAGACGATCTGCGCAAGGCTACGCTCCCGCTCGTGGCGCAGGTTCGCAACGAGCCCCACAACCTGATCTACTTCCTGCACGAGGATCGTACCGCGCCCGGCCATTTCATCTTCTACGAGATCTTCGCCACCGAGGCGGATTTCCAGGCGCGCAACGCGACGCCGCACGTGCAAGCCTGAGTTCGCGCGCCTGCCCGAACTCGCAGAAGGCGGTGTCGCGGTCACGCATATGCAGATGCTCTCCGAAGCAAAGCGAGACCGACAAAGCATCGATTGGGCAGGAAAACGGGACCCGCTCTCCTGCCCACAGAGCAGATTTGGCGCAGACTCACTGTCTGTTTTCCATTCGGCGCGGTCATTCGAAAAGGTGGAATCCTCAGGGCCGCCGCGCGCCACAACGCGGCCTGCGTCCTCCCGGCAGGCGCGCGCTGAGGGACTTTGGCGCATTGAGCTCAACTGGCGTGGGGCGACCGTTCTATCGATCGCCAAGCTTGCAGCCGGCCACCTGGAATGCTAGTGCACTTGTATACAAGAAGACGTTATCAAAATGATCCAGGGTGGAAATGGAGCCTATTGCCGTCAGCGTCGCGCGGCCGCACGCGCTCAGCCTGGTTTCAGGCTCGCGGCCGAATCCCGGACCGGGTGAAGTGAAGCTGCGTGTCCGTCGCGCCGGAATCTGCGGCTCCGACATGCATATTCTCCACGGCTCCAATCCCTTTGCCCGCTATCCCCGTATCATCGGCCATGAATTCGCCGGCGAGGTCACCGCGATCGGCGAAGGCGTCTCGGCGCTCGCGATCGGCGACCATGTCGTCGCCGACCCGGTCGTCTCCTGCGGCCATTGCTATCCCTGCCGCCGCGGCCGGCCCAATGTTTGCGCCACGCTCGAGGTCATCGGCGTCCATCGCGACGGCGGCTTCAGCAGCGAGGCGATCCTGCCGGCGAAGAACGCGGTGAAGGTTTCGCGCGACCTGTCATTTGCCGTGGCAGCCCTGGCCGAGCCGCTTTCGGTCGCCGCCAACGTGCTGACCGCGACGGGCTGCGACGCCGAGGACACCGTGCTGGTCTATGGCGCGGGTACGGTCGGCATCACGGTGCTGCAGGTCGCCAAGCTGAAGGGCGCCCGCTGCATCGTCGTCGATATCGACGAAGCCCGGCTGGAGCGTGCCAAGAGCTTCGGCGCCGATCTCACCATCCACTCCCCTTCCCGCTCCGTCCCCGAAGCCGTGAAAGCGGAAATGGACGGCCTCGGCCCTTCGGTGGTGATCGACGGCGCCGGCATCCCGGCCTTGCTTGAGGAAGCCTGCCGGGTCGCCAGCCCCGCCGGCCGCATCGGACTGCTCGGCTTTTCACCGGCCCCCTGCAATGTCAGCCAGCAGGAAATCGTCCGGAAGGAGCTGTCGCTCTTCGGCTCGCGCCTGAACCGGAGGCTCATTCCGGAGGTCGTGACCTGGCTGGAGAGCGGCCGCCTCGATCCGGCGGCCATGATCACACAGACCTTCGCCGCACGCGATGCGCGCGCGGCCTTCGATTTCGTCGAGACGCATCCCGATCGCCTGCTCAAGGTCCAGCTCGCCTTCGACGAATAAACCCGGCCTGACCGGGCCCCGCTTACAGGAAAGGGAGAGAAACAATGTTGTCCAAGCGCGGAATCATGAAGTCGCTTTGCGGTATCGCGGCGGTGGGGCTGTTCGGCATGGCCACGCTCGCCTCCGCACAGGCGCAGAACGCCCCCGGCATTCTCCAGAGCATCCTCCAGCGCGGCACGATCCGCATCGCGGTCCTCGGCAGCCTGCCGCCCTATAGCCGTGTGATGCCCAATGGCGAGCCGGAAGGCTACGATATCGACATCGCCAAGCGGCTCGCCGAGGCGCTGAAGGTCAAGCCGGAATTCATCATCTCGGACATCCCGGCGCGCGTCACCGCCCTGCAGACCCGCAAGGCGGACGTCACGATCGCGGACTTCACCCGCAACGTCGAGCGCTCGACCTCGATCGCCTTCACCAACCCCTATCTCGTCACCACGATGCGCCTGCTCCTGCCGGCGAACAGCCCCTACAAGACCATCGCCGAGGCCAACGAGGCCGGCATCCGCGTCGCGATCTCGCGCGGCGGCACCGCCGAGCGCGCCGTCCCGGCCAATATGCCGAAGGCCCAGATCATCCGCTTCAACACCCAGGCCGACGAGCTTAACGCCGTGTTGACCGGGCAGGCCGACGCGATGGCCGAGGACAATTTCTACAACGGCAACGCGATCAAGGAGAACCCGGGCAAGCTGCGCGAGGCCGAGGGCGACCTGGCCCGCGCCGAAATCGCCATCGGCCTGCCGGCCGGCGACGCGGACTGGCTGCGCGTGCTCAACCTCTTCGTCGATCAGTTCAATGCGTCGGGCGACAACAAGAAGCTGTTCCAGAAGTGGTTCGGCTTCGAGCAGCCGCCGATCCAGGCGAAGTACTGAGTTCGCACATGCGGCGACGCCCTCACGGGCGTCGCTCTTCCGCCGCGGAGTGCATCGGCGCCAGTTGAGCCGATGCCGGACAGGAAGGCCTGATCGGTGCCTTATTATTTCTCGTTTCGCAGCATCTATCCCTATCTCGGCGATCTCGCTGCCGCAGCTCAGGCGACGCTGCTGCTCTCCGTGCTCGCGATCGTGCTGAGCGTCGCCATCGGCTCCGGGGTCGCGCTGATGCGCCGCTCGGATTCGCGCCTCCTGCGCTTTACAGGCGGCCTCTATGTCGAGGTGATGCGCAACACGCCGCTGCTGGTCATCCTCTACATCGTCTATTTCGCGCTGCCGCAGCTCGGCCTGCGCATGTCGCCCTTCAATTCCGCGCTGATCGGGCTGACGCTGAACAGCGCCGGCTATATGGCCGAGATCATTCGCGCCGGCCTCGTCGCCGTGCCGCCCGGCCAGTTCGAGGCCGCCGCCTCGCAAGGCTTCACGCGCGTTCAGCTCTACCGCCATATCGTGCTGCCGCAGGTCTTCCGCACCATCTACGCCCCGCTCGGCAACCAGTTCATCGCCGTCATCCTCGCGTCCTCGCTGGCCTCGGCCGTCGCGGTCGAAGAGGTCGCGTCCTGGATGCAGACGGTCGGCTCCTCCTCCTTCCGCTTCTTCGAGACCTTCGTCATCGCAGCGGTGGTCTATCTCGTGCTCTGCCAGATCGTGAACCTCGGACGCATCGCCATCGGGCGCTGGCTGTTCCGCCAGCCGGAGGCCTATCGATGAGCGCACAACTGCTCACCTACATGCCGCTGCTGCTGAAGGCGGCGCTCGTCACCATCTGGCTGTCCTGGCTCGCGCTGCTGATCGGCGCGGTCGGCGGCACGCTGATCGCGCTTGCCAGGATGTCCACCTTCCTGCCGCTGCGGCTGCTGGCTCTGCTGTTCACCGAGTTCTTCCGCTCGATCCCGATCCTGATCGTGCTGTTCTTCGTGTTCTTCGGCATGCCGCTGGTCTTCGGGATCGATCTGTCTCCGTTCACCGCTACGACCGTCGCTCTGGCGCTCCATGCCAGCTCGACCATGTCCGAGGTCATCCGGGCCGGGCTCGAAAGCGTCGGCAAGGGCCAGTGGGAAGCCGCGCGGGCCGCGGGCATGACCTATTGGCAGATGATGCGCCACGTCATCGTGCCTCAGGCGCTGCGTGTCATCCTGCCGCCCTCGGTCGGCGTCTATATCGCGACGCTGAAGGAATCCTCGCTCGCCTCGATCATCGGCTATGTCGAGCTGACCAAGACCGGCCTCCTGATCCGCGAGACCATGGGCTCGAGCTTCGTGCCGCTGCTCCTGCTGGCGCTGATCTACTTCCTCATCAATTACGGCATCTCGCTCGGCGGGGCTGCGCTCGAACGGCGCTTCCACGTCAACACCCGCCTCATGACGGCCGGAGCAGGACAATGACCGACACCGTTCTCAAGTTCGACCATGTCGTGAAGCGCTTTGGGGACAGGACGATCCTCGACGGCGTCTCGACCACCGTGCAGGCCGGCGAGATCGTCTGCTTCATCGGCCCCTCCGGCACCGGCAAGTCGACGCTCCTGCG
Source organism: Allobosea sp. UNC402CLCol (assembly GCF_000745475.1). Taxonomy (GTDB): domain Bacteria; phylum Pseudomonadota; class Alphaproteobacteria; order Rhizobiales; family Beijerinckiaceae; genus Allobosea; species Allobosea spartocytisi. The sequence goes on along the minus strand of NZ_JQJJ01000010.1, from coordinate 528,614 downwards.
CTGCGTCAACGGCCTCGAGACCATCGAGGGCGGCAACATCCTCTTCGAGGGCAAGGCCGTGCAAGCCAAGCAGCGCAGCATCATCGACGTGCGCCGCCGCATCGGCATGATCTTCCAGCACTTCAATCTCTACCCGCATCTGACGGCGCTGGAGAACGTCATGCTGGCTCCAGTCGTCGTCCATGGCGAGGACCGCAAGACCGTCGAGGAACGGGCGCGAGGCCTGTTCGAGAAGGTCCGGCTGTCGCACCGCATCAACGCCTATCCGGCGCAGATGTCCGGCGGCGAGCAGCAGCGCGTCGCGATCGCCCGCGCGCTCGCGACCAACCCGCATATCCTGCTCTTCGACGAGCCGACCTCGGCGCTCGACCCCGAGACCGTCGGCGAAGTGCTGGCCGTGATGCGCGATCTCGCCGTGGAAGGCCGGACCATGCTGGTCGTGACGCACGAGATCCGCTTCGCAGCCGATGTCGGCACGCGCATGGTCTTCCTGGACGGCGGCAAGATCGTCGAGGAAGGCAACCCGCGCGAGATGCTGGCGGCCCCCAAGAGCGAGCGCGCCAAGCGCTTCCTCAGCACCATCAGCAACGCCGCGCATTGACGCCCGATGGTCGTGGTCCCGAAAGCCGAGAGCCGCTGGACCGTCACCCAGGTCTATGACGACCTGAGCGGGCGCATCCTCACGGGCCAGTTGCGGCCGGGAGAGGCGCTGTCCGAGATCAAGATGGCGGCGCATTACGGCTTGAGCCGGACCCCGGTCCGCCAGGCCTTTCACCGCCTTTCCGTCGAGGGCTTGCTTTCCATCGTCCCTCAGGTCGGCAGCTTCGTCGCGCCGATCCAGCTATCGGCCGTTCGCGATGCGCAATTCGTGCGGCAAACCGTGGAATGCCGCGCCGTGCACAGCGCCGCCCTCGCTACGGGCCACGAGAAGGAGCGTGTGCTGAACGGTTTGCTCAAGGAGCAGGCCAGGATCATCACGCGCCGCGACCATTATGGGTTCTTCAGCTCCGATGAGGATCTGCATCGAGCGCTCATGCTGATCGCCGGGCATCCGCATGTCTGGGATTTCATTCTCTCGATGAAAACCCAGCTCGACCGCCTGCGCTATCTCTCGCTGGAGAGCCAGGAATGGCTCGAAATGATCTTCCACCAGCATGAGCAGCTGGTGAAATGCGTGCTCTCGCATGATGCCGATGGAGCCGTGGCGTTGATGGAGACCCATCTGCACAGCGCCTCGCTGGCGCTCGAAAAGATCGCCGTCGAGCACGCCGAATTCTTCGAGGATACGCCGCCCCAGCCCGGCGGCACGCCGCCGAAATCCCCTTGAACAGGCCTATCTGAGAAAGCGCGAGACCATGGAACAGACCTGGCGGTGGTGGGGCCCCAACGACATCATCCCCCTCGATCACATCCGGCAGACGGGCGCGACCGGGCTGGTGACGGCCCTGCACGAGGTGCCGGCCGGCGAGGTCTGGACGCGCGAGCAGATCCGTGCCCGCTTCGATGCCATTGCGGCCAGGCCCGAGCTTGGCCTGCGCTGGAGCGTCGTCGAGAGCCTCTGGATCCATGAGAAGATCAAGCTGGCGGAGGATGATGTCGAGCCGCTCTACGAGCGTTTCCGCCAGTCGATGGTGAACCTCGCCGAGGCCGGCGTCCACATCATCTGCTACAATTTCATGCCGGTGCTCGACTGGGCCCGGACCGTGCTGCGTCACAAGCTGCCGAGCGGCGCCATGGCCCTGCGCTTCAACGCGCATGAGTTCGCGGCCTTCGATTGCTTCATGCTTCGGCGCGAGGGTGCGGAGGCCGACGTCTCGCCCGAAGTGCTGGCCCGCGCCAAGGAATGGTACGACGCCTCGACGCAAGCCGACCGCGACCGCCTGCTCGCCACGATCATGGCCGGCTTGCCGGGCGCCTATGACCGCTACGACATCGAGGGTCTGCGCGTCATGCTGAAACGCTATCACGGCATCGGCCGCGAACAGCTCCGCGACAACCTGATCCGCTTCCTCAAGGCGATCATCCCGACCGCCGAAAAGGTCGGCATCCGCATGGCGATCCACCCGGACGATCCGCCTCGTTCTCTGCTGGGCCTGCCGCGCATCGCCGGCTCGATGGAAGATTTCGAGGCGATCCTCAGCGCGGTCGACAGCCCTTCCAACGGCCTGACCTTCTGCACCGGTTCGCTCGGCGCCAATCCGAAGAACGATCCCGTCGCGATCGCCGAGCGCTTCGCCGATCGAATCCATTTCGCCCATCTGCGCAACGTCGCCAACGATCCCGACGGTTCGTTCATGGAAGCCGATCATCTCGGCGGCGATACCAACATGGTCGCGGTCATCCGGGTCCTGCTGCGCGAGCAGGCCCGGCGCAAGGCTGCCGGACAGGCCGACTGGCGCATCCCCTTCCGGTCCGACCACGGCCACGAACTGCTCGACGATATCGGCAAGCCGACCTTCCCGGGTTACCCCGCGATCGGCCGCATGCGCGGCCTGGCCGAGCTGCGCGGCGTGATGACGGCGCTGGCCGACGAGCACGGGTGGCCGCTGTGAGCGCGAGCGGGAAGATCCTTGCCGGCAAGACCGCCTGGGTAACGGGGGCCGCCGGCGGCATCGGGGAGGCCACGGCGCTTGCCCTGAGCCGCGCCGGCGCAACGGTCGCGCTGACCGGCCGGCGCGCGGAGCCGCTGGAGCAGCTTGCCGCGCGCATCGCGGGCGAAGGCGGGGAGGCGATCGTCGCCCCCGCCGACGTGGCCGATGTCGCGGCCATCGAGCAGGCGCTCGCGCTCCTCGCCGGCCGCTCGCTGGACATCCTCGTCAGCAACGCCGGCACGAACATTCCCGACCGTTCCTGGTCCAAGCTGACGCCGGATTCGGTCGACCTGCTGCTCGACGCCAATCTACGCGGCGCGCTGCAGCTCTCGCGGGCCGTGCTGCCGGTGATGCAGGCGCAGGGCGGCGGCGTCCTCATCCATATCGGCTCGCTGGCGGCGCATGTCCTCAGCGCCGGCCCCGGCCCGGTCTACACGGCCGCCAAGAGCGGTGTCGTCGCCATGAGCCATGCGATCAATATCGAGCACGGCGTGCACGGCATCCGCTCCTGCGTACTCTCGCCGGGCGATACGCTGACGCCGTTGATGGACAAGCGGCCGGTCAAGATGAGCGATGAGGTGCGAGCCCGGATGCTTCGCCCCGAGGACATCGCCGGCCTCGTGCTGCACGTCGCGACACTGCCGCCGCATGTCTGCGTCAACGAGATCATCGTGACGCCGACATCGCTCGTCTGACAGCCAAACATGAGGTCAGAGGCGAGCACCAAGGCTCCGAGCAGGATCGCGCCCGTCACCCAGTCGAGTAATCCGGCCGAGGGCGGCCGTCGGGCTCAAGAAGAACGGCGCCTTCAAACTGTAGCGTGCCCACAGCCCACAAAGGTAGCCGACGCCGGACAGGCTGAGCGCTATCGCTAAAACTCCAGCGAGCAGAGCAGCGACAAAACCGCCACCGCCACTCGAGAGGAACGGCAGGACAGACAGTGCTGCCAGGCCGCGAACGAAACTCATCTTCGCGGAGAAGCTGGTTCTCGGCGCCGTGAAATGGCACTCTGCCCGCCATGCGCATCCTGCTGATCGAGGACAATCGCGAGCTCGCCGACTGGCTCTCCCGCCTGCTGCGCAAGAGCCGGTATGTCGTCGATGCGGTCTATGACGGCGCGGATGCGGATGCCGCGCTGGCGACGCAGCTCTACGATCTGATCATCCTCGATATCGGACTGCCCAACATGACCGGCCTGGAGCTGCTGCGGCGCTTCCGGCAGCGGCGCGGACTCACTCCCGTGATCATCCTGACCGCCAATGACGCGGTTTCGAGCCGGGTGGCCGGGCTCGACGCCGGAGCCGACGACTATCTGGTCAAGCCTTTCGATCCGCAGGAGCTCGAAGCCCGTATCCGGGCCCAGCTACGCCGCAAGCAGGACAGCCGCGTTCCTCACCCCGCTTTCGGGCCTCTGGTCCTGGAAACCGAGAGCCGCCAGTTCAAGCTCGAAAGCACTCCGCTGGATCTGACGGCGCGGGAGTACAGCGTTCTCGAAGCCCTCCTGCTGGCGTCGGGGCGCGTGGTCTCGAAAGCGGCCCTGACCGAAACGGTCTTCGGTCTCAACGACGACGCGACCGACAATGCGATCGAGATCTACGTCCACCGCGTCCGGAAAAAGCTGGGCGATGGCCCGATTGCGATCGGCACCTTGCGCGGGCTCGGCTATGCGTTGAGAAAGACTGCCGGCTAGAGCCGGAAATCCGAAGCGGCGACGCGTCTAGACAGTGAGAGCAGGGTTCTTGCGAAAAGCCAGTTCCCCCTTTTTCGCATCCGGCTCGAGGAGCCTGCGCGCCGAGCTGCTGGGCTGGCTGCTGCTGCCTCTGGCCGGTATCGTCGTCTACAACGGCTGGACGGCACAGCGCAGCGCCGAAACCGTGGCCAATCTGATCACCGATCGCATGCTGCTGGCCTCGGCGCGCGTGATCGCCGAGCAGGTTCGCGAAACCGACGGGCGCGTCGAAGCGCTGATCCCGCCTTCGGCGCTGGAAATGTTCGCCTCGCCGGATCGCGACAGGGTGATCTATCGGGTGCTGTCGCCCACGGGACAGCTGATCGCCGGATTTCCGGATATCGAGATGCCGCCTCAGCCGCCGCGCGATCTCCAGCCCGTCTTCTACAATGCGCGTTTCCGCGTCGACGACATCCGGGGCGTGGCTCTCGCACAGCCGGTGATCTCGGAAACCGCCGGGGGCAACGCGCTCGTCATCGTCGCCGCGACGTTGAACGGGCGTGACCGGCTGGTCCGGGAGCTCTGGCTGAGGTCGCTGCGCGACCAGGCGATCCTCGTCTGCATCGCCGCCCTGCTGGCGCTGCTGGGGCTCCGCAGCGGCCTTGCGCCGCTCCTGCGGGTCCGCAATGCCCTGCAGTCGCGCGATCCCGGCTCCCTGCAACCCTTGCGGCGGGAGGATGTGCAGACCGAGCTGCAGCCGCTGATCGATGCGCTCAACCAGGCCTTTGCGCGCGTGCAACGCTACATCGATTTGCAGCGGCGCTTCGTGGCCGATGCCTCGCATCAGTTGCGCACGCCGCTCGCCGTGCTCAAGACGCAGGCCGCGACCGGGCTGCGCGAGGAGACCTCCGCGGGCAAGAGCGACGCGCTGGCCGCGATCGACGGCGGCATCGACGCCATGGGCCGCCTCGTCAATCAGTTGCTGACGCTGGCGCGCGCGGAGCCCGGTGGAGCCGCCTTGCGCAAGGAACGGATCGATCTCGCCGCCATCGCGCGCGCGGCTTTGGAGAGCCTGGCCGGCATCGCTTTCGACCGGGGCGTGGATCTTTCCTTCGAGGACAAGGTCGGTACCCTCCCTCTGGCCGGCCACAGCACGCTGCTGCGGGAGCTCGTGGTCAATCTGGTCGAGAACGCGCTTCGCCACGGGCCCTCCGGGGGCGCCGTGCGCGTGACGCTCGACCGGCAGGGCACGCAGGCCCTGCTGATCGTCGAGGACGAGGGGCCGGGCATTCCCGAGGCGGAGCGGGAACGCGTCTTCGAGCGCTTCCACCGGCTCGCTCCGGCGACGGTCGAAGGAACAGGGCTTGGACTCGCGATCGTTCGCGAGATCGTCGCGGCCCATGGCGGGACGATCTCGCTTTCCGACAGATCCGGCGGACCGGGACTGCGCGTCCTGGTCGAACTGCCCGTGGCGGACCGAGATGGCACGCCACGGGAGGAGCCTCACTGAGTGTCGTGAAGGGGCGCCGGGCGCCAGGTCGCCAGCCGGTTCTCGACCAGTGTCATCAGATATTCCGCCGCCAGCGCCACGATCATGATGACCACGATCGCCGCATACATGCCGGCCGCATCGAAGGTGCCCTTGGCGATGTTGATGAGCAGCCCGATGCCGTGGCGGGAGCCGACGAACTCACCCACGATCGCGCCGATGATCGCGAAGCCGAAGCTCACATGCAGCGATGCGAAGATCCAGCTCATGGCCGAGGGGATCACCACCGAACGGGTGAGCTGCCACCCCTTCGCGCCCAGGATCTGGGCATTGGCCATCAGGTTGCGGTCCGCCTCGCGCACGCCCTGGAAGGCATTGGCGAAGACGACGAAGAACACCATCACGAAGGCCAGCGCCACCTTGGAAGCGAGGCCGAGCCCGAAGATCATGATGAAGATCGGCGCCAGGACGACGCGCGGGACGGAGTTGATCAGCTTGATGTAGATCGAGAAGATGTCGGAGAGCATCCGGTTGCGGCCGAGCGCGATGCCGACGACGATGCCCGTCACCGAGCCGAGCGCGAAGCCGACCAGCGCCTCCTCCATCGTCACCCAGAGATGGAGCCAGAGCGGGCCTTCCGAGGTGCCGTTGACCACCCAGTCGACCAGCCGTTCCCAGATCGCGCTCGGGCGCGAGAAGAAGAACTCGTCGATGATGCCGAGCCGGGCGCCCGCTTCCCAGCCGCCGAGCAGGACGAAGAGGATCACCCAGCGCCAGAACAGGACCGTCCGGCGGCGGTTGCGGGCGGCCTTGGCGGCGGCCGCCTCGATTTCGGCATCCGACGTGCCGGGCCGGAAGGTCGTGTCGGCTGTAAGGGCTATATCGGTCATGATCGATCTCCTCAGGCAGCCACGGCTTCGTCGCGGGCGGCGCCACGCTCGACCTCGTCGCGCAGATCGTCCCAGATCGTGCGCGAGAGGGCGATGAAGTCCTCCTGGTAGCGGATCTCGGCGACCACGCGCGGGCGCGGCAGCGCCACCGGATAGACCGACTTCACGGTCGCGGGGCCGGCGGTGAGCACATAGACCTTGTCGGCCAACGCGATGGCTTCCTCGAGATCATGCGTCACGAAGATCACGGAGGCCTTCGCCTCGGACCACAATCCGAGCAGCACGTCGTGCATGATCACCCGCGTCTGCACGTCGAGCGCGGAAAAGGGCTCGTCCATCAGCAGGATCTGCGGCTCGTTGATGAAGGTCTGCGCCAGCGAGACGCGCTTGCGCATGCCTCCGGAAAGCTGGTGCGGGTACTTGCTCTCATGGCCGCTCAGATGGACCCGCGCCAGCCATTCGCGGGCCTTCGCATAGGCCTCCTCGCGCGGCTTGCCGCGGAAGAGCGGGCCGGCCACGACGTTGTCGATGACGCTGCGCCAGGGAAAGAGCGCGTCCGTCTGGAAGGCGAAGCCGATCCGGGGATCGATGCCGTCGACCGGGCCGCCGAAGAGCCGGACTTCGCCGCTCGACGGCCTGGCGAGGCCGGTGACGAGGTTGAGCGTCGTCGATTTGCCGCAGCCGGTCGGGCCGACCACTGCGACGAACTCGCCGCGGGCGACGCTCATGTTGAAGTCGCGGATGGCCGTCATCGACTTGCCGTCCGGAGTCAGGAAGCGGCGGCTGACATTGATCAGCTCGACCGCCGGGCTTGCGCTCGCCTCGATTGCAGGCATGGGGCCTCCTTCGCCGCGAAAGCGGCGGGACAGGGATGGGCTGAACGGAAGCGGGCGGAGCAGAGCCACCGCCCGCGGAGAGGTCGGCTGCGAGACCCGCCTTACTTGGCGTTCTTCACGAACTCGGTCGTGTAGGTCTTCGACAGGTCGATCTGCTTGCCCTTGATGTTCTTCGAGAAGCCGGAGAGCACAGCCAGCACCGTCTCCGGGCCACCCTGCGGCATGACGCCGTCGGTGGTGAACATCGCCTTGCCGTCGGCCAGAGCCTTCACATAGGCCTCCTTGTTGCCGACGTAATAGTCCTTCGGCATCTTGTCGGCGATCTCTTCGGCGCTGTGGGTACCGATGTATTTCAGCGTCTTGACGAAGGCATTCGCCAGCTTCTGCACGATGGGCTTGTTCTTCTCGACCCAGGCCGTCGTCATGTAGAGCGAAGCGGCGGGATAGGTGCCCCCCAGAGCCGCCTTGGTCTGCTCGACCGTGCGCATGTCGACGAGGATGCGCGCTTCTCCGGTCGAGAGCAGGCGCGAGATCGTCGGCTCGGTCGTCATGCCCGCCTGGATCTTGTCCTGCTGCATCGCGGCGATGAAGGTGGCGCCGGCGCCGACCGGGACGGAGGTGAAGTCTCCGAGCTGCACGCCCGACTTCATCATCAGATACTGCGTCAGGAAATTGGTCGACGAGCCGAGCCCGGTGACGCCGAGGTTCTTGCCCTTCAGATCGGCCATCGATTTGACGTCCGGATATTTCGACGAAACCAGCTCGACCTCGCCCGGCGCCTGACTGAACTGCACCACGGACATCACGAACTTGCCCTTGGACTGCAGGTCGACGCAATGGTCGTAGAAGCCGACCACGCCCTGGACCACGCCGGCCAGCATCTCGTTCTCGGCATCGACGCCGGCCGCCTCGTTGAGGAGCTCGACCTCGAGGCCCTCATCCTTGAAATAACCGAGACTCTCGGCGAGCTTGGCCGGCAGGTAGATCTGCTTCTCATAGCCGCCGACCATGATGGTCACCTTGTCGGCGGCCAGCGCCGCGGTCGACGCGGCGAAAAGCGAAGCGAAAGCAATCGAGCGGATGAGAGTCTGCGCGCGCATAAGGCTACTCCTTGTTCGTTTCCTCGTCCGGAAGCGCTTCTCTTGAGTGGAAGCTCTCCGACCATGCATCGGCTTCCTAGGCCGCCAAGCTTTCACCAACCTTTCAGCCTCGCCCGCCCACGGCACCGGCTTCCTTGCACGCGATGCAGCCGGAAGCTCCGCGGCTTGTGGCGCGAGCCGGTCAATAAAGGGCATCCCCAGCCCAAACATAACAGCGTCGGCTAAAACCTATAACTTGGTATGGCTCGCCCTATTCCTTGACCCAATCGACCGAAAAACGGGCTCCCAATAGCGTCTCCGGTGCCGTGAGCAGAGCGGCGTCATAAGGAGACAGTCATGAGCCTGGACATCGCCTCACGCCCCAGCAAGACAGGACCCGAGGAGCTCGTTCCATCGCGCTATGCGGTGCAGATCGGCGATATCGAGGTGCTGATCATCAGCGATGGCGTATTGCCGCTTCCGACGAAGATGCTGGGTCACAACGTCGCCGCGACCGAGCGGGCGACCTGGCTGAACGAGATGTTCCTGCCGCAGGACGCGTTCGACTGGTCGCTGAACGTGGTCGTGGTCCGCAGCGGCAACCAGACTATTCTCGTCGATGCGGGATTGGGGCTGGACCCGGACCTGAACCTGCCGAAGGCAGGGCAATTGATCAAGCGACTTGCGGCCGCCGGCATCGACCTCGCATCGGTCACCGATGTCGTGCTGACGCATATGCATATGGACCATGTCGGCGGGCTGCTCGTCGAAGGGGTGAAGGACCAGCTGCGTCCGGACCTGCGCATCCATGTCGCCGCCGCCGAGGTCAAGTTCTGGGAAGCGCCGGACTTCAGCCAAGTCAACATGCCCGAGGGCTTCCCGGATGCGCTCCGCGCCGCCGCCAAGCGGTTCGCGCAGGAATATCGGAGCCATCTGCGGCTGTTCGACGAGGAGCACGAAGTCGCGCCAGGCGTGATCGTCCGCCGAACCGGCGGCCACACCCCCGGCCACAGCGTGGTCCGCCTGGCGTCCGGCGGTGATCGGCTGACCTTCGCCGGCGATGCCGTCTTCACCGTCGGTTTCGACCACCCCGATTGGCACAATGGCTTCGAGCACGATCCCGAGGAGGCGGCCCGTGTCCGTGTCCGCCTTTTGACGGAGCTTGCGGCGTCCGGCGAACAGCTGGTGGCGACCCACCTGCCGTTCCCGTCCGTCGGCCGGGTGGCCGTCGACGGCGACGCCTTCCGCTGGGTCCCGGCTTTCTGGGACTACTGACACCTGGCCTTTCGCGCCGGCAGTGCCGTTCGCCCGCGAATTGGTGAACGGCGCGCCGCACGAATGCCGCGAGAACGGAGACAGCAGATGAAAATCGTGATCATCGGCGGGACCGGCCTGATCGGTTCCAAGACTGCGGTGCGCCTGCGCCAGAAAGGGCATGAGGTCGTTGCCGCCTCGCCGAATACCGGCGTCAACACGATCACGGGCGAAGGTCTGGCGGAGGCGCTGAACGACGCTGCCGTGGTGATCGACCTCGCGAACTCGCCGTCCTTCGAGGACAAAGCCGTGCTCGAATTCTTCGAGACCTCGGGCAAAAACCTGATGGCGGCGGAGAAGAAGGCCGGCGTGAAGCACCATGTCGCGCTCTCCATCGTCGGCACCGACCGGCTGTCGGAGAGCGGTTATCTTCGTGCCAAGGTGGCGCAGGAAGCGATCATCCGCCAAGCCGGCATCCCGTATACGATCCTGCGGTCCACGCAGTTCATGGAGTTCCTCGGCGGCATAGCCCAGGCAGGAACCGTCGGCGGGAGCACCCATCTGTCGACGGGTAATCTGCAGCCGATCGCCTCCGACGACGTCGCCGATTTCGTGGCGGAGGCGGCGCTGGCGGCGCCGGCCGATAGCATCATCGAAATCGCCGGCCCCGAGCGCGCGCGCCTCTGCGATTTCGTCGCGCGCTACCTCAAGGCGATCGGGGATTCGCGCACCGTCGTCCCCGACCCGGATGCCCGCTATTTCGGGACCAGGCTGGAGGCCGGTTCGCTCGTCTCCGACAACAATCCCCGCATCGGCCGCATCGATTTCGACCGCTGGTTCGCGACCGCTCCCCGGAAATAGCGGCTCATCACAATCCATCACGAAAGGACGATCGACATGGCCAGATCATGGGCGTGCGTTGTTGCGTTGACGGCTCTCCTGTCGGCCTCGGCGATGGCGCATGACACGCCCGGCGGCGGCGAAGGCGCAAAGGTTACGCTGGTCTACGACCACAAGCTGCCGAACGTGCCGGGCAAGAGCATGAGGGGCGTTCTCGTCGAATATGCTCCGGGCGGTTTCTCGGAGGGCCACACGCACCCGACATCGGCCTTCATCTACGCGACCGTGCTGGAAGGGGCGATCCGCAGCCAGGTCAATGATGGCCCGGTCACAGTCTACAAGGCCGGCGAAAGCTTTTCGGAGCTGCCGGGCGACCGCCACGGCGTCAGCGAGAACGCCAGCAAGACGCATCCGGCCAAGCTGCTGGCCGTCTTCGTCGTCGACACCGCCCAGCAGGAACTGACCTTCCCGCTCAAGAAGTAGAGGAGCAAGCCGGGTTTCGGCCCCGCACAGCCCTTCTCCAGCCTGGACGATCGTGATCGGGGCCCTTCATGTTCGGCGATGACCACACCCTCCCACTGGTTCTGATCAACGTCCTGGGAATTGCCGGTATCGTCATCTGGCACATTCAGGGCTGCGACCGGCCGACCGGTCGCCTGATCGTCCAGATCCTGTTCTTCGCCGGCATGAGCCTCGTGCTCTACATGGGCGGCATCGCTCCGCACCAGTCCGACGACGTCTATGCCGAGGGGTTGACCGCGCTGCTCTCCAAATCCGCCAGGATCCTCTGGTGGACCCATCTCGCCTGGACGATCATCGGCTTCATCCACATCTATGTCAGGCTCAACCGCAAGCCGCAGGAAGCGCATCTGATCCTGGATATGGCCGTCGCCGCCATCTATCTCGGCGTGGCACTGTCGGTGATGGGCTTCGTCTTCGGCCTGCCGATCGCCACGCTGGTGACGACCTCGGGCGTCGTCGCGCTGATCCTCGGCCTGGCCTTGCAGAATACGCTCGGCGACGTTTTTTCCGGCATCGCGCTGACGCTCGGCAAGGCCTATGCCATCGGCGACTGGGTGCAATTGAGCGACGGCACCGCGGGGCGCGTCACCGAAACCAACTGGCGCTCCACCAATCTGCTGACGGGCCTGAACAACATCGTCGTGCTGCCGAACAGCCTGCTGGCCAAGCAGAGCCTGACCAGCCTGAGCCGTCCCGACGAGTCCCATCTCATCACATTGGGCGTCCGCTTTACCGCCGGGCAAAGGCCGCGCATCGTCGAGGACGCCATGCGATCCGTGCTGGAAGCCAGTACCCGGATCGTCAAGGAGCCCCCGCCGGCCGTAGCGCTGAAGGGGATCGACGCGGCAGCCATCGAGGTAGAACTGCAGTTCCGCGTCGCGAGCCTCGCGACAGGGACCTCCGCCAGGAACGAGATCATCGACCTCATCCATGATCGTTGCGAAGCACAAGGCCTTTCGCTGGCCGAGCCCGCCTAGGCTCCTCTCTTCCCGGCTCGAGCTCCCGGCAAGTCATGGATTTCCATAAGTGCGGCTGCGGCCTCCCAGCGCTAGCTTCAGGTGAGTTTGTCAGTCGCGACTTCGAGGACTGGTGCTAGACGAAGCTGTGACGGTTTCCAGGCATGCCGTCTCCGAAAGGAGCAGCCGATCATGATAGCAGCGCTTCGTCGAACGCCGGCGGCGTTGATGGTCGTCACATTGGCTGTCGGCCTCGCGGCATGCTGGTCGACCGGGACACTCTTCGGCGTCCTGGCGCCGCTCGGTGCTCTGTTTCTCTATGCGCGGGGATATTGGCTCCTGCCGCTCTGGATCGGGCTGCTGATCGCCTTCGCCGCGTCGGCGTTGGTTGCCCTGCTCTACCCGGGCGCGATCCGGGACGCCGCGCTTTCGCTCGGGGCATTTGTCGCGGTCGCCGCTTGTATCGGCCTGCTCCTTTGGTCAGACCCGTCCCGGAGCGGCAGGTGGCCCGCAGCGGCGCAGCGACGAGAGCCTGGACAGCAGGACGGTCTCGGGCCTGTTTCCGAGCACAGCGCGATCCATCCGGATGACCGGCCTGCGATTGCGCAGGCCGCTGCCTACGCGTTCTGGACGGGCGTGCCACAAGTGACGAGCTATCGGCTGCGTCAGCCGGACGGCAGCTATCACTGGACCGAATTGCGCGCCGAGCCGGGCTATGGCGTCAGCGTCGATGTCGACGCGATGGTGTCCAGACCGGACGACCGCTGGACCGTCGCGGAATCCCTCGGCGCGACCGTGGAGGCGGTCAAGGCGGCCAAGGTGATCGAAAGCCTGCACGGCAAGGCCTGGGCCTTCGATGCGATGGGCAAGTTCACCTATGTCACGCCGGCCGCCCAGGTCGCGATCGACATGGCCCTCGAGGATCTCAATCGCCGCCTCGGCGAACGCGAATTCATCGACGGCGGCGAAGCCGGGTGGATGCGCGGTGTCCATCCCGACGATGTCGACAGGGCCGCCTCGACCTTGCGCCATTGTCTGAAGACGGGCGAGCCATGGAACATCGAGTACCGGATGCTGCGCGCGACGGGCCAGTATGTCTGGCACCGCATCTCGGCGCGGCCGACACGGGATGATGAAGGCCGCATCACGGGCTGGTTCGGCACCTCGATCGATATCGACGTCTACAAGAAGACGGAGGCCGCCCTGCGGGCCAGGGAACAGCATCTCGAGCAGTTGATCGACACGGTTCCGGCCATGATCTGGAGCATGACGGGGGCAGGCCATCCCGTCTATCTCAACAGGCGGATGATGGAAGTGACCGGCGCCACGACCGAGACCGTTACGGCGCCGGATGGGTCACTCACGCTCAAGAAGATGATCCATCCCGATTTCCTGGATCTGGCGGAGCGGACCTTCGCCAAATCCGTCATGACCGGCGTGCCCTACGCCATCAAATACCTTCAGCGTCGGGCCGATGGCAGCTATCGCTGGACCGAAACGCGGGCGGAGGCGCTGCGCGACGAAGCGGGCAAGATCATTCGCTGGTACGGCGTTTCCGTCGACATCCACGATCTGATCACCACGCAGACGGAGCTGCATCTCCGCAAGCAGGAATTGACCCGGCTCGTCGATCTGGTGCCGAGCTTCCTTTGGCGCTTGACCCCGGCCGGAGCACCGAATTTCTTCAACCGCCGCTTCATCGATTTCCTGGGCCTTGACGAAGGCAACCATGAACAGTCCCAGACGGAGCAATATGCGGCGGCGCTGAAGGCCGCGCTCCATCCGGACGATGCCGGTCGCGTTTGGGCCGAGCTCCACGATTGCCTGAACAGCGGCCGGCCTTTCGCGATGCGCTATCGCTTGCGCCGCCACGACGGCGTCTATCGCTGGATGGATGGGCGCGCCGAGCCACTCCTGGACGAGGATGGCAGCATCATCCAGTGGCACGGCCTGTCCCACGACATCGACGATCAGCTGCGGGTGGAGGATGCTCTCCGGGAGAGCGAGCAATCGCTGCGCCAACTCGTCGAGACGCTGCCCGCCCTCATCTACTGCGCCGCACCGAACGGGGACCCGATCTATCGCAGCGAGAAGCTGCGGGAATTCCTCGGGTTCGGGCTGGGAGACAAGGATGAGGACGGCAGCACACGCCTGGCCGGCACCCTCGAAGCCATCATCCACCCGGACGATCTCCCCGACGTCAAGGAGAGGTATGGTCGCTCGCTGGCGACGGGCTCTCCCTACGCGATGAAGCATCGCCTGCGACGGGCGGATGGCGCGTTTCGCTGGGTCGAGACGCGAACCGCGCCGATGCGCAATGTCGAGGGCGAGATCGTTCAATGGAACGGCATCTGCTTCGAGATCGAAGATCAGGTGCGTGCGCAGGAAGCGCTGACATTGACGCAGGAGCGCCTCGCACGCGCGGCACAGGCCGCGAGCCTGGCGGAACTCTCTGCGTCGATCGCCCACGAGGTCAACCAGCCGCTCGCGGCCGTGGTCGCCAACTCGCATGCCTGCCAACGCTGGCTGACCTCCGACCCTCCCAATCTCGAGCGGGCGCAGAAGACCGTCGAGCGCATCATACGCGACGCAAATTCCGCAGCCGACGTCGTCGGCAGGGTCCGTGCCCTGTTCAGGCAAACGGTCGAAGCGCGAAGCCTGTGCCAGCTCGACACGATTCTTTACGAAGCCCGCGACCTGATGTCGGAAGAAGCGACCCGGCGGCGCATTCGCATCGAGATCAATGTCGAGGCCGGGCTTCCGCCGTTGGCGCTGGATCGGATCCAGATCCAGCAGGTTCTCGTCAACCTGATCCGCAACGGCATGGAGGCGATGGAATCCGCGCAGCGCGGAGCGCTCCACATCCAGACCATGCGCTCTGGCGCGTTCGTCCGGACCGAGGTCCGGGACATGGGCGAGGGAATCGGCGCTCCGGACAAGGTCTTCGAACCGTTCTTCTCGACCAAATCCAATGGAATGGGCATGGGGCTGGCGATCTCGCGCACCATCGTCGAAGCCCATGGCGGGCGCCTATGGGCCGAGAACAATGAGGATGGCGGGGCGACATTCCTCTTCACCCTGCCTGTCGAAGCGAAAGCGGACCATGACCGCTGACGGCACCATCGTGTTCGTCGTTGACGACGACGAGGCTCTGCGCGAAGCGCTGGGTGAGCTGCTGGCGGCAAACGGCGTCGAATCCGCCCTGTTCCGATCGGCCGGCGATTACATCGCTGCGGACAAGCCCGATCTTCCCGCCTGCCTCATTCTCGATGTCGAGCTTCCCGACATCAACGGCCTCGAACTGCAGCGGCTGATCGCGCGCGATGACCATCCGCCCATCGTGTTCATTACCGGGCATGGCGACATTCCGTCATCGGTCCGCGCCATCAAGCATGGCGCCATCGATTTCCTGACCAAGCCGTTCAGCGATACGGCGCTTCTGGGGGCGATCCGCTCGGCGATCGCGCAGGACCGGGAAACGAAGGCGAAACGCGCCGAGCTCGCCCTGCTCCGAAGGCGCTACCAGGAGCTGTCTCCGCGGGAGCGGGAGGTCCTTCCTCTCGTAGTGAGCGGGCTCCTCAACAAGCAGGCTGCGGCCGAACTCGGCATCAGCGAAGTCACCCTGCAGATCCATAGAAGAAACGTCATGCAGAAAATGGCCGCGTCATCGCTGGCCGACCTGGTGCGAATTGCGGAGCGGTTGGAAATTCCGATCCAGCATTCGCGCCGGACGGGAGGAGTCTGAGTGTGAGCATGCATAAATACGTCGTCGCCGTGGTCGATGACGATCCGAGATTGCTCGAATCGCTCGAGGATCTGCTTGAATCGGCGGGCTATGCAGTTCGCGGCTTCCCCTCGGCGACAGCGTTGACCGGGGCAGGCCTCTCCGGGCTGGATCTTCTCATCACGGATATCGGCATGCCCGGATTCGACGGCTTCGAGCTGCGGGACCTCGTGAACAGGGAGCGCCCGGACCTGCCGGTCTTCCTCATCACCGGCCGCCATGAAATCGCCGACCAGATCAGGGCGCGCGCGGTTGAGTCCTTCTTCTGCAAGCCCTTCGACGGTCAGGCCCTGCTGGCGGCGATCGCAAGAGCCCTGCATCAATAGGTAGTGTGGAAGGTGAACATGATCATGGATCGCTCACTCTCGCGGAGACCGATTCCGCTTCCGGTACAACGCCAGGCCGAGGCGAAGCAGCCCCTCGTCATCATTGTCGATGACGATGCCTCGGTCCAGGAAGCCTTGTCCGAGCTGATGCTGTCGGCCGGCTTCGAAGCGGTTTCGTTCAGCTCGACGCAAGCGCTGCTCGAAACCGACGCTCTCGACTGGCCCGGATGCCTGATCCTCGACGTCCGTATGCCCGGCTCCAGCGGGCTCGACCTCCAGCGTCACTTGACGACCACTGGCAATCCCAAGCCGATCATCTTCCTGACCGGGCACGGCGACATCCCCATGACCGTCCAGGCCATGAAAGCCGGCGCCGTGGACTTCCTGACGAAGCCGGTGCGCGACCAGACGCTGCTCGATGCCGTCAACGCAGCGATCGGGCTGGATGCGGCACGACGGGCGGAAGCCGCGAAGATCAAGGGCTATGTCGAGCGCCTGCAGACGCTGACGCCCCGGGAGCGGGAAATCATGCATGAGGTGACGCGGGGGCGTCTCAACAAGCAGATCGCCTTCGATCTCGGCATCAGCGAGGTCACGGTCAAGCTGCACAGAGGCAATCTGATGCGAAAGATGGAGGTCGCCTCGATCGGCGAGCTGATCCGGGCCTGGGAAGCCCTGCCGGTCAGGATGCGCGAGACCAACGCGGCCTAAACCCATCGGGCCGGACCGCCCTTTCGCATCCGATGGGACGCATGACGATCCAGGCATGGCTACTCATCGCCGCGCCGGATCGCCTGGAATGTCCGGATCGTACCGGCGATCAGGTCAGCGTCATGCCACCGTCGACCGCGAGATTGACGCCCGTCACGAATTCGCTTGCGGCCGAGCAGAGGAAAAGGGCGGCTTGAGCAAGTTCGTCGGCCTCGCCCATCCGGCCAAACGGGATCGCCTGCGCGGCCTGTTCCTCGACCTCTGACAGCACTTCGGCCGCGATGCCGAGCTTCCCGATGATCGGCGTATCGGTCGGGCCGGGGCTGAGCACGTTCACGCGGATGCGCCGGTCCTTGAATTCCAGCGCCCAGTTGCGTGCGAAGGCCTCGATTGCAGCCTTGCTGCCGGCGTAGACGGCGTGACCGTCCAACACCTTGCGACTGGCGATCGAGCTCGTCAGCAGGATGGCGCTGCCGTCATGCAGCAAGGGGGCAATCTTCTGCACGCCGAAGAACGTGCCACGCGCATTGGCGAGAAACTGCGCGTCATAGTCGCCCGGCGTCACGGCGCGGCTGGGCTGAATGCGAATGCCACCCGCATTCGCCATATAAATATCGGCTTTGCCGAACCGTTCAGCCACGAGCGCGGCAACACGATCATGGGTGCCGAGATCGGCGACGTCGCCCGCCAGACCGGTCGCTGCTGACCCCAAGGCCTCGACGGCTGCGCCGACCGCATCCTGGCGGCGCCCGACGATCAGGACCTTCGCGCCTTCGGCGACGAAGCGCTGTGCCGTCGCGAAGCCGATGCCGCTGTTGCCGCCGGTGATCACGGCGACCTTGTTGGACAGTTTCTGCATGCGGACCTCCATTCTGAGATTCGAGAATGGGAAGCCCATCATTGAAATCAAAATATACCGAAGTAGAGATATCCTATACTTAAGAATAGACCGAGACGACATCGATCGTATTGATCGCGGTGGCGAGAAACGCATGATCGTCGAGCTTTTCGGAAGCGGTCAAATATTGACGCGGCCCCTGAGCCGAGACCTGAGGAGACGCCTGATCAAGGCGCCGTCCAAAGGTTTCGATCGCAACCCCATAGTCGCGCCTCGGAGGCGCCGATGCCGAACGAAACTCTATCCAGAGCGACTGACCTCAGTCGGCGGGACTTCCTGTGCGGCGGTGCCGGCATGGCGGCAGCTGGCACGCTTCCGCTCCAGTCTCTCGCGCAACCCGCCACCGTTTCCTCTCAGAAAAGCAGAAGGAGCCAACGCATGAACTATGTGACGACCCGTGATGGCGTCGAGATCTTCTACAAGGATTGGGGCCCGAAATCGGCGCAGCCGCTGGTCTTCCACCATGGCTGGCCGCTCAGCTCGGATGACTGGGATGCGCAGATGCTGTTTTTCCTGGCGCAGGGTTTCCGGGTCGTCGCGCATGACCGGCGCGGGCATGGCCGTTCCAGCCAAGTCTCCGAGGGTCATGACATGGATCATTACGCCGCCGACGTCGCGGCTGTCGTCGAGCATCTCGACCTGCGCAACGCCGTCCATATCGGCCATTCGACCGGCGGCGGCGAGGCCACGCGCTATGTCGCCCGTCACGGCAAGAAGCGCACGGCAAAGCTCGTCCTCATCGGCGCGGTGCCGCCGATCATGGTCAAGACCGACAAGAATCCCGGCGGCCTCCCGATCGAGGTCTTCGACGGCTTTCGCAAGAGCCTCGCCGCCAATCGCAGCAAATTCTACACCGATCTCGCGGCGGGCCCGTTCTACGGCTTCAACCGACCGGGGGTCGAAGCGGATCCGAGCCTCGTCCAGAACTGGTGGCGCCAGGGCATGATGGGCGCAGCCAAGGCCCATCATGACGGCATCAAGGCCTTTTCCGAGACCGATTTCACCGAAGACCTCAAGGTGATCGAGGTCCCGACCCTCGTGATGCATGGCGATGACGATCAGGTCGTCCCGATCGGCGACAGCGCTCCGCTCACCGCCAAGCTGCTCAAGCGAGCGACACTGAACATCTACAACAAGCTGCCCCACGGCATGGCGACCACCCACGCGGACGTCGTGAACAGGGATATCCTGGCCTTCGTCCGAGGCTGACCCGCGAGGACGAGGCGGCAATCAAAGCCGCCTCGTTCATGTTCGCGTCACGGACGCGACGAAACGATAAAACATACCCCATGACGCTGCGTAAAACAGTGCCGGCGCTCGCAATAATGCAACCGGAACGCGCCAGGCACTGTCATACTCCGCCAAGCTCAGCAAAAGGACTAATCTGACTGTCCAAAAGCGGGCATTCCCGATGTCAGCAAAGGGCCGATTTCGGCGCTCGACGACTGGCCACATAGCGCTACCCGGAAGCAGACCTTCCAGACGTCAACTAAGGGCCAGTTCCACCCTGCCTGGCAATGTAAGTTAGACTTCCGAAAGCGGACTGTCGCAAGGACCGTTGTGGCCACCTGCGGACAAGGGCTCCTGCGGTCCACCTGTCAGGAATTGGTGCGCGCCAATTGCGACGAGCGTTGCCCACGTGGGCAACGCTCGATGGACTCGCTGTCTCAAGCCGAAATGCTTTCGCCAAAGAATGACAACAGAGAACCCTCGAAGCCCTCAGAAACGCGTCCGAAGCCCCTTTTCGTCACGCATAAACCGCAACGCATCGCTTCCGAGGGTAGAGGCTACCGAAGCTCGAAAGGGGCGCGCATTCGCCCAGTGCATTGATTTCATTAAAAAAATGGCGCGCCCGACACGATTCGAACGTGTGACCTTTGCCTTCGGAGGGCAACGCTCTATCCAGCTGAGCTACGGGCGCAAACCGTGAAGGCTGGATAGCCGATCCCCGCTGCTTCGGCAATGCGGGATTTTGCGAAGGAACAAATGCCCGAAGAGGCAAAGGTCACACGTTCGAATCGTGTCGGGCGCGCCGGGAGTGTGGCTCGCCGTCATGAGACCGCCGACCATGAGGGCTCCTCAGCCTCGCTAAAGTTCTGCGACCAGGCGAGGAGGTCGATCCCGGCTGCGACGTATGCGGCGCGAGGATCTGGGCGCCCCCCCCCTGCGCAGCACCTTGTCTTCGCTTTTGAGGATCCAGGCTATTTCGGCGCGCATGAGGATCGGTACACGACAGCGCCCCAACACAGACGAGGGCAGCAAAAGCAGAACGATATCGAGACATGCTTCACTCCGGATAGACCTGATGTGCGTTTATCGGAGTGGCCGACCGGAGTTAGCAGGCAGTCCGGCAAAGCAGGTGGGATACTGCGCATTCGACGGTGCACGGTCCCACGACCAATGCGCGAGTCTATGCGGCCTTGGTTGGCAAGGATTGAGCAATGAGGCAGCGAGAGATTGGCAGCATGCTGTTGGCGCTTAGTGCGTCAACCTAGGACTTCGATGTCTGGCCCTATCCCAGGCGAACAACTAGATCGGTCGCTCGGAGGTGGGCGTAGCGCGAGAGCATTCTCAACTCCTTGTGCCCGCTGATCGTCGAGACCTCTATGACGTTCAAGCCCTTCTCGAAGATCGTGTTCAGTTCGCGGATGATGGTCGACGGCGACGCGGTCTTGAGGCGCTCATCGCGATAAGTCGCGAGATCTGAGGGCGAGAGCAGCGTGAGCGTCCGGTGACAGATCGTACGACGCAGCAGCGCCTTGATCCGAGAGGTCTCGGTGTGGGCGCTGCGTTTCCGAGGCGAGACCTCGACCATGTAGCGCTCGAGGATCGATCGGAGTGTCGTAGATTCAGCTACGCGCGTATCCGGCAGCATACCGCAGCGATCGAGCTCGCTCTCAAGGGAGCGCGCCCACTTCTCGGCGTCAGCCTTCTGATCAAAACTTTTGGCACGAGGTGCCATGCCGCGCCGTCGCACCTGTGCCTGCCATCTGCCCCGGAGCTTCCGGATCGTCGCCATTGCGGATCAGTCCTGTTCGTCCAATGACTACAGGACGCCCAGGAAGCCCCGCCAAGGAGGTTTCCGGAAGGGATGATCAGATTTCCCGAGCTGGATGTGGCCCTGTTGTGCCGATCGCCGCTCAGTCAGGTGCTCTCCGCTAAAGAAGCCCTGGTCGGTCAAGGAGTTCCGGAGATGTCGCTCACCGCCTGGAGCCACCTTCGGTAGGCAATGCTCTCACGAAACACGGAACGCTTACGCATGCCCATAGGCGTCGTTTTCGTCAGGCGCGCCGTCCTCAAGCTTGCGCGCATCGAAAACGGCCCACCAGCTGTCCAAATCCTTCCGGCGCTCGCTCGATGCGGCGAGCTGACGCAGGGTCGCCTTGATAGTGTGGTTAGCAGCTCGCACCTTCGGCACCGGGAAGGAACTCGGCTGGTCGCCGCCTCGAATGGCCGCGAGGAGATCTCGCTTGACCCTTACAAGCTCGGCATCGCCATGAGCCTGGAGCAGGCGCTGGAACTCCTTGTGCGCGCGCTCGTCCCATGGGCTCGGCCGGTCCATGGCATCCTTCACCGGGTGGGCGGGAATGAGGTGAGCACAGGGCACAAACCCATCCGGCACCGGCTCGGTCGCGGCATGGGTGCGGCCCGAGCGCAAAAGCTTCGGCAGGACATGGGTATGCGGTCCCTCGGGGCTCTTGCCGTCTGCCGGCGGGATCGGCTGATAAACCTCGCAGCGACCAAAGCGGGCGATGAAGACGCGGTGCGGCCCGGCGGCAAGGATTGCGCCCATGGCACCATTGCCGGGCGCGAAGAGCGGCCGGCCGGCCTCCGCCCTGAGCACGCCGATCAGCGCGGGATCGGCGGTGCGGATGCAAATGTCCGCCTGCAGCGTGCCGAGGCCCATGTCGAACAGAATCGCGGCACGATCCTCCTCGCGCAAAGCGTCCTTGTCCGGGCCGAGTTCAGTCAGCTCGGTCCGGCCGGACATGGCGCAGGCATCCGTCGGCAGGCAAAGCGCGACGCGGTGGTTCCAGCTCGCGCCGGTCGCGGATTCCGAGGCAAAGGGGCGGATGCCCGCGAGCGAGCCGAAGCCGATGCTGCCTCGCGCCGTCGCCGCGGAGAGAAGATCGGGCCGATCGACAATCTCGCAGGCATCGCCGGGGTCGCGCATGAACTCGGCGATGGCGCCGAACGTGCCCAGGTTCCACTGCGTCCCAGCAGTGTGGATGTGCTCGCGCAGCAGCGCGCGAACGGTCTCAGCATCCGTCATGGGTAGAGCCTCTTGCGTCGATCGTTTGCCAGGGCAGAAGGAAGGGCACACCGTCGCGCTGACCGCGCAGCACGCTCACGCCGAAGACATCGGCCAGCGCTGCATCATCCAGAACATCGCCCGGTGCCCCATTGGCGATCCGGAGGCCGCGATGGATGAGCAGCAGGCGGTCACAGAAGCGCGCGGCGAGCGACAGGTCGTGCAGCACGACCGCTACGCCCACGCCTCCGGCAGCGACGGTTCGGAGCCGCTTTAGCGTCTCGAGCTGGTGGCCGGGGTCGAGCCCCGCGAGTGGCTCGTCCGCCAGGAGATAGGCCGCGTCGACCGCGAGCGCGCGCGCCAGCAGGACACGCCTGCCTTCGCCGCCGGACAGAGTTCCGAGAGTCCGGCCAGCAAGGGCCGCGATGTCGCAAAGCGCCATGGCGTTCGCAACGGCCGCGCGGTCCGCCTCGCTCTCGGCGCCGAAGGGCGGCCGATGCGGCAGCCGGCCGAGCCCGACCAAGGCTTCGACGGAGAGCGGCCAGGTGGCTGCGCCGTCCTGAGCGAGGAAGGCGACGCGGCGCGCCAAGGCGCGCCGGCCAAGCTCGCGCGCCGTCGAGCCGTCGTAGCGCACGCTGCCCTGGTCCGGCCTAAGGAGGCCTGCGAGGACGCGCAGCAGCGTGGTCTTTCCGGCGCCGTTGGGGCCGACGATGCCGAGCACTTCGCCGGGCTGGAGCGCCATGTCGGCCGCGGTCAGCACGCAGCGGCCGCCGAGGGAAACGCAAATCCCCTGTGCCACGATCGCCATCAGAGTGCCTCCCGCCGCAGGCGCTGCACCAGCCCGAACAGGAAAGGCGCCCCGATCAGCGCGGTGACGACGCCGAGCTTGAGTTCGGGCCGGACCGGAGCGAGTCGCACGCCGAGATCAGCGGCAAGCACGAGGACCGCGCCACCAAACCCGCTCGCGACTAGGAGCCGGCCGGGCCGGTGGCCGACCAGCGGGCGCAGCAGATGCGGCACGACGAGTCCGACGAATCCGATCGCGCCGGTGACCGCGACGGCGCTGCCGACCGCGAGCGCCGCCCCGCCGATCAGCCGCGCGCGCAGCCAGGTCAGATCGAAGCCGAGGCTCGCTGCCGTCTCCTCACCCAAGCTCAGCGCGTCGAGTGCCGGTGCCGTCGAGGCCATCAGCAGCCAGCCGGCGAGCATCAGAGGCAGCACCAGCCAGACATGGCTCATGCTGCGGTCGGCGAGCGAGCCCATCAGCCAGAACACGATCTCCAGCGCAGCGTAGGGGTTGGGCGCTAGGTTGAGCGCGAGCGCAGTCGCCGCACCCGCGAAGCTGTTGAGCGCGACGCCGGCGAGGATCAGCGTCATCGTGCTGGCGCCGGGCCCCAGCAGGACGAAGAGGACGAGTGTCGCCAGGAGCGCGCCTGCGATACCGCCGAGCGGCAGGGCGAGCGCGACCGTCGCCGAAAGGCCGCTGTAGAAGGCGGTGACCGCGCCAAGGGCGGCGGCGCTCGAAATGCCGACGATGCCGGGCTCGGCCAGCGGATTGCGCATCAGCCCCTGCATCGCCGCTCCGGCCATGCCGAGGCTGAAGCCGACGAGCGCGCCGAGCAGCGCTCGCGGCAGGCGCAGTTCCATGAGCACGAGCGCCGGCAGGCTGGCCCGCCCGGCAATGGCGTCGGCAAAGGCCTGGCCGAGCGGCAGCGCCGCGTAGCCGAGCGCCAGCGACGCAGCGGCCATCGCCAGTGTGGCAAGGCCCAGCACGGGCATCAGGACGACAGGTCGGACGCCGGCTCCGGGAAGCTGTCTCATTTGCGCTGTTCCGTCTGGGCGACCAACTGCTCGATCGCGTCGACCACGCTCGGCCCGGCGCAGGTCCAGAGGCGCGAGGGCAACGCCACCAGCCTGAGCCTGCCGGAGAGCCGCGCGATGACCGGGTGATGCAGCACCTCATGGGCGAGCGACGGTGGCCCGTCCGGGGTGTCGTTGAGCACCAGCACCTCCGCGCCGGCGAGCGCGACCGTCTCGAGCGGGATTTGTCCATAGCTCTCGATGCCGAGCTCTGCGGCGATGTTGACCAGCCCGGCACGCGTCAGGATCTCGTCCACCAGCGAGCCGCGCCCGACGGTGAAACCGTTCGGGCGAAGGACGATCGCACGCAGCGGCCGCGCCGGGCGACGCGCTACAAGCACATCAAGGCGGGCATCGATATCGGCGATCAGCGCCTCACCACGCGTCTGCGCGCCGAGCAACGCCGCCATCTCGCGGATTTGGGCACGCATCTCCGCGAGGTTGCGCGGCACACTGAACTCGCGCGGCGACGCTCCGACGCGTTTCAGCAGCCCGATAGTCGCCCGCGTCGTGTAGGCACCGGCAACGACGAGATCGGGCTTAAGCGCCAGGACCTGCTCGACGAGCCCGTGATTGGCCGGGATCCGGCGCGCGACTTCTGCCATGTTGGCGTTAAGCGGGTCCTGCGAGAGCCAGGTCACGGAGGCGATGCGCTTAGCGTCGGCGAGGCGGAGCACCAGCTCGTCTGTGCACATGTTGAGCGAGACGATGCGCTCCGGCTGCGCGCGCGCTGCTGCGGTCGCCGCGAGCACGAAGCCCGCGACCACCAGCGCTGCTCGCAGCGTGCAGCGGGGACAGCGATCCGCCGTCATCCGCCGAACGCGACCTTGATGCCGCCGAAGGCGCCGAAACCAGGCACAAGGAAGCCGACCGGGTTCTCCCAGCGCTTATCGAACAGGTTGTCGACGCGCCCGAAGACCGTGACCTTGTCGGTCGCCTTGTATTCGGCGGCGAGGTTGACCAGGGTCGCGCCCTTGGCCTTCAAGCGAGGCACCGAGAAGTCCCGGTTCCCATCGACCCAGGGGCCAACATAGATCAACGTGGCCGAAAGGCTGAGCTTCTCGATCGGCGCCCAGGTCACGGTGCCGCTGGCCTTGTGACGTGGCCGACGCAGTAGCTCCTGATGCGCGGTCTCATCCTTGGCGAGCGTGAAAGTGTAGTCGCCCCGGACGCGCAACTGCTCGGAGATCTGCAGCGCAGCGAAGGCTTCGACCCCTTTCGTCTCGGCCTTGCCGACATTGGCATAGGAGTTACGCGCCACATTGGTGACGATCAGGTTCTCGATATCGTTCTGGAACCAGGTAGCACCGAACTGGACGCGCTTGTCGAAGAGCGGCTGCTCGAAGCCGATGTCCCAGCCCTTGCTCTCCTCAGGCTTGAGGTTCGGGTTGCCGAAGAAGTTGAAGCCCGGCCGGTAGTCGATGAACAGCTCGGCGAGCGTCGGCGCCTTGAAGCCGGTGCCATAGCTCGCCTTCAGCTTCGTCTCGGTGCCCGGCACGATATAGGCCGGCGCGATCCGATAGGTGGTGTGACCGCCATAGCTGTCGTCGTGATCGTGGCGGATGTTCGCTGCGAGGAAGAACCGATCGGCGAAGCTGCCCTGATACTCAAGGTAAGCCGCCTTGTTGCCGTTCGAGGCCGTGAAGCTGGGGGTCTCCAGCCGCTCGCGCTCCCAAGAGAGCCCCCCGATCAGCATATGGCCCTTGGCGATCTCGAAATCGCCCCGCCAGTCGAGCTTCATGCGCTCACCAAGGTTCTCCGTCGGCAAACCAAGGATCCCGAAGGCGTTGGGCGAGCGGTTCGAACGGTCCTGATTCGAGTAGGAGATGCCGAACCGGTTTACGAAGCGCCCGCCGAGCGGGTCCCAGACCACCTCGCCGCGAGTGAAGGCCTGGGCGTAGTTCGAAAGTGCTCGATAGGGCGTCGGCCGGCCCGGGAAGCCGGCATCGTAGGTCGAGCGGAACTGGCCGTCGGTATAGCGGCCGACCCAGTTGACGCTGAGCGTGTCGGTCAGCGCGAAGCCGAGGCGCCCGGAATAGCTATAGGCGTCATAAGCGTTCGGCTTAACGCGCACGCCCGGCGGGATCAGGTTCGGCGGCACCGAATCGGTTGAGTCCGAGCGCATATGGGAAACGTTGAAGGCGTAATTGAAGCGATCGTCGCCGCCGCTGAATCCGGCCGCCTGGTTGAAAGTGCCGTGCGATCCGGCCTCGATGCGCGCCGTTGCCTTCGGCGGACCCTCGCCCCGCTTGGTGGTGATCGAGATCACGCCGCCGATGGCGTTGGCGCCGTAGAGGCCGCTCTGGGGGCCGCGCAGCACCTCGATGCGTTCGATGTCGTCGGTCAACATCGAGCCGAAGTCGAAGGAGCGGTTCGGCGTCGAGGGGTCGTTCGCCTCAATGCCGTCGATCAGAACCTTGACGTGATTCGAGTTGGTGCCGCGCATGAAGACCGAGGTCTGGCCGCCCGGACCGCCGATCTGGACGATGTTCAGACCCGGCACAGCGGCAAGCGCCTGCGGCAGGGTGCGGCGCTGCTGCTGATCGATCTCCTGAGCGGTGACCACCGTGACGGAGCTCGCGACCTCGCGCACCCGAGTCGGCGTGCCGGTCGCACTGACGACGATCTGGTCGAGCGCGATGGTTTCGCCGGGGGCCTGGGCACGGGCGGGATGGGCCAGCAGCGTAGCACCGGCGGCGAGGGACAATGCGATGACGGAAGACGTGCCGCGCTGCGCGGCTCTGGAAAGGCGGATCACGATGAGACCTCGGGCGTTGACGTCTGTGGCACGTCACCGCGAACGCGATCTCCCGTTCACTCCCGGCAGGGAGCAGACAGTCGAGCAGCGATCGAAACACCCCGTCCGAACGTGTTCGCGTGTGACCACGACTGACGGCAGGTCTCCTGGCTCGCGGGTCGTCGCCTTGTCACCGCCTTCCCAGGGCCGAGGTCCCAGTGGCGTATGGCGATAAGGCTCGCCGCTTACAGTTGCGGGGGCAGCCGCAGCATAGAATGGCAAATCATCCGCACTGCGTTCCCTTTTGATCCCGTGAGGGAACCGTCGTGTTTACGAGTAAGGCGGAAAAGTGGCGGGGTCAATTGGCAATGTGGCGCGGTCGTGCCGAGCCGAGTTGGGATCGGATCTCGCGCGCAAATTCGTGGCGTAAGCGTCTGTTATTGTGGGGTATTTCGGCGGCGCGTTCGGCAAAAACCCAGCTTCGGAGGGACGTGCTCCCTCGGCAAGCTGCCTTCAGCGGGCAGCATTCTCTAGGGTGCGGGTTCCACCGTCAGTGTCGCGTCGTGTTGAACTCTCGATGAGATTGCAACACGGATCAGAGGTCTAGGATCTCCTTCGCAGCGATGGATCCGAGCTGCGGCAGAAACCCGTCGTCCTCGGCGATCGCCTCGCCTTGCGAAAACACCGTCAGGATGAACTCGGCACCATCTGGCAGAACGGCTCGAAGCGCGTCGTGGCGTCGAAAATCGGCGCGGTCGTCGCCGAGCCAGCGGGTGCGTCCCGCTTTCGACCAGATCTGCGTTCCGGCAGGCATGCCACCGGCGAGATAGCCCGTCACCTGATAGGCACCTCGCGGCAGGAAGGGACTGGCGAGATCGCGGGCGAGCAGCTCTTGAACCCTCTCTCGCCTCGCCTCGGTCAGCACCGAGCCGTGGAAGATCGCGTGCATCAGGCGGGCCATGGCGATCGGCGTCAGGGCATTGTGCCCGTCCGGTGAGCGATCGAGGCCAATCTTCTCCCGGCCATAGCGCAGGTCGTCCATCAGCTTCTGATTGAGGTTGATGCCGGCCAGCTCCGGCCAGCCGAGCTGTCCGAAGAAGCGGTTGACCACCTGGCGGCGCTCGCCCCATTCGGTCATCTCCGGCTCGGAAAGCAGCGTGTCCCCGGTCGTTCCGGACAGCAGGTCGATGACGTAATTGGTTGCCGCATTGGAGGACCAGAGGATCATGTCGCGCATGGCGCGATCCAGTTCCTCGTGCCCGGTTAGCTGCCCTGTCTCCAGTGCAGCCTGTGCCGCGATAAGGAAAAACACTTTGACCAGCGAACAGGGATAACTGCGCCAGTCGGGGCGCAGAGCAACTCCCTTTGGCCGCTCGCCATCTCGCGCCGGTTGCAATAGCACGAATCCGAATTGCTCGGTCGGGACACCACGTTCGCGAAAGATGGCTTCTGCCTTCGCCGTCAGCAGCGTGCCGATGCGCTGCAGGTTTTCATCGGTGTCGAAAAAGCTCATGGCGCACCTGTCGCAGGCGGGTCGGAAAAGGAGATCAGCCCTTGGGCCGAAGGGCGGTGTCGAGGCCTTCGCCGATCAGCGCGAAGGTCACGCCGGTGTAGATGATCGCGAAGCCCGGAAAGGTCGCGATCCACCAGGCATCGAACAGGAACTGACGCCCGTCCGAGATCATCAGCCCCCATTCCGGTGTCGGCGGCTGGATGCCGAGACCGAGGAAGCTCAGCGAGGTCACGGCGAGGATGGTCAGCACCACGTCGGCCATGGCGTAGACGATCGCCGGGTTCACTGCATTCGGCAGGATATGGGCGGTGACGATCCGCGGTGTCGTGCAGCCGAGGCTGCGCGCCGCCTGCACGAATTCGAGATTGCGCAGCACCAGCACCTCGCCACGAACGATGCGGGCGAAGGAGATCCAGTTTACCAGCAGGAAGGCCAGGTAGAGATTGGCCTCGCCCGGCCCCAGCACGCCGACGATGGCGATGACGAGCACATAGAAGGGGAAGGCCCAGAAGATGTCGGTGACGCGCATGATGAAGGTGTCGACGCGCCCGCCGATGAAGCCGGAGATCGCCCCGATCACAACGCCGAGAACGGCCGGCGCGGCGACGCAGATCAGTGCGACCTTGAGGTCGACATAGCCGCCCGCGAGCACCCGCGAGGCAACGTCGCGCCCGAGATCATCGGTGCCGAACCAGTTGGCCAGGGAGGGCGCTTGCAGCGTGTTGCCGTAGTCGACCTCGAAGGGATCGTGTGGCGTCCAGACCTGGCCGAGCGCGACGAAGGCGGCGAGCAGTGCCAACATGGCGAGCCCGACGAAAAGGCTCGGATTGGAGCGGAAGCGGCTCATTGGTCATTCCAGCCTGATGCGCGGATCGGCGAGCGCATAGGCGAGATCGGTCGCCAGATTGATCAGCACGACGAGGACGGCGAAGACGATGGTGAGCCCCTGGATCAGCGGATAGTCGCGGGAGAAGATCGACTCGACGAAGAGCGAGCCGAGCCCCGGCAGGGCGAAGACGGTCTCAATCACCACCGTGCCGCCGATCACCCAGCTCGTATGAGCGCCAAGCACCGAGATCGATGAGATCAGCGCATTGGGCAGCACATGGACGCCCATCAGCCGGCCCGTGCCGGCGCCTTTTGCGCGTGCCGTCGTGACGTAGTCGGAGCCGAGCACGGCGAGGATGGCACTCCGCAGACTGCGGATCGTCAGTGAGGCGGTCGCCAGCGCGATAACGAGTGCCGGCAGCGTCGTATGGTGCAGACGCGAGAGCAGGTCATCGCCATAGCCCGAGGTCGGGAACAGCGGCAGCCAGATCGCAAAGAGGATGACGAAGATCAGCCCGAGCCAGAAGGACGGCATCGCGATGACGATGGTGAAGGCGAGCTTGATCGCGAGATCGACCGGGCCGCCGCGCCGCATCGCCGACCAGAGTGCGAGCGGCACCGTCATCGCCACGGCGAGCACTGTCGAATAGGCGACGAGCCACAAAGTCGCCGGCAGCCGCTCCAGCACGAGTTGCATCACCGGTCGGGCATGCACGACCGAGCGGCCGAGGCTGCCCGAGCCGATATCGGCGAGGAACAGCAGATATTGCCGCCAGAGCGGCAGATCGAGGCCGAGCCGCTGCTTCATCAGCGCGATCTCCTCGGGACCACCGCGCGCGCCGAGGAGCAGCGTCGCGGGGTCTCCGGGGAGGGCGCGTAGCAGCAGGAAACAGGCCAGAGTGATGCCGAAGAGGACCGGCACCAGCTGGGCGAGACGCTTGACGATGTAGATCAGCATGGCGGTGCGTGAGGAAGGGCGCGGCAGCGCCCATCCGTCACTTCAGCTTGACGTCCTCGAGGCGAAAGTTCGAGGTCGGCAGCACCTCGAAGCCCTCGACATTGTTGCGATAGGCATAGGAGGTGCCCGGGTAGAACAGGAAGACTGAGGGTGCGCCGTCATGGGCGAGCTTGATGATCTCCTGGAACATCTTGCCACGCTCCGGGCCATCGGCCGTCACGCGCTCCTTCTCATAGAGCTCATTGACCCGGTCGCTCTTCCATTCGGTGTGATAGGCGTTGGCGCGCTCGGGATTGACGAGGAGGAAGCCGACGAGCTGGTCCGGATCGATCGTGTCACTCGTTGCATAGGCGACGGCCATCTCGTAGTCGCCGGATTTCGTCGTGGTCCAGTGCGTGCCGCCTTCGACGAGGCGGATATCGGCGGTGACGCCGATCTGCTTCAGCGCCGCCTGCAGGGCCTGGCCGAGCTGGCGATGCAGCGGGCGGCCGGAATCGACGAGGAGCGAGGTCTTGAAACCATCCTTGTAGCCGGCTTCCGCCAGCAAGGCCTTAGCTTTGGCGATGTCATGCGCGTGGGGCTTCAGGTCCGGATCGGCATAGGCCATCGGCGGCATCGGTGAGTTCGAGACCTTGCCCGTGCCGTAGAGCAGCGCCTTGAGCAACCCCTCTTTGTCGACGGCATAGTTCAAGGCCTGCCGGACGCGCAGGTCGTCGAAGGGCTTCTTCTTCGTATTCATCAGCACGAAATCCGTGCGGAAGACGTTGGCGACGGCCGTCTTGATCTTGCCGTCGCGTCCCAGAGCCTGGAGCTGGTTCAGCGGAATGTCGATCGCGGCATCGACCTCTCCGGCCTGCAGCTTGAGCACGCGGCTGTTGCCCTCAGGGATGACCATCAGCTCGGCGCCGTCGAGATCGGGCTTGCCGGCCTGCCAGTAGTTCGCGTTCTTCTTGAGAGACAGGCCCTGTCCCTTGTTCCAGGCCGCGACGGTGAAGGGGCCGCTGCCGATCGGTTTGTCGAAAAACTTGTCGCCCGCGGCCTCGAAGGCCTTCTGCGGCAGGATCGCCGAGGAGAACAGGGCGAGGTTGTTGAGGAGCGGCGTGAACACCTTCTTGAGCTTGAGCACGACGGTGCGATCGTCCGGCGTGTCGATGGTCTCTATGCCGGAGAAGAAGCGCTTCCAGCTCGAGGCATCGCTGCCGGCGCGCTTCAGCGAGAAGGCGACATCGGCGGCCGTCACTGGAGTTCCATCGGAGAACTTCGCCTCGCGCAGCTTGAAGCTGTAGGTCATGCCGTCATCGCTGACCTTCCAGCTCTCGGCGAGGCCGGGCTCGAGCTTCGTGGCATCCTTACTGGGCCGCAGCAACGTGTCGAAGATCAGGAGCTGCGCGTAGATCGAAGCGTTGTCGCTGGTCGCGATCGGGTCGAGCGAGACGAGATCCTGAGTCTGCGCCAATCTGAGAATGCCCTTGGCGAAAGCTGCGGACGGCGCGGTCACGAGCGCCGGGGCGCCGATGGCAAGCGCCAGCGCGCCGGCCGAAATCATCGAGCGAAGCTTGGTCATACCGATCCCCTGATTCATTGGCCGCGCCACGGCGACGACTTGCATCCTTCCATGAGGGGATCTAGTCCTTCCAATGAAACATTCGGCAAGTTCATCGACCATTTGGAATAGTCATGAAGCTGGGCTCGTTGCGTGCGATCGATGCCTTCATCCGGCTCGGCGGAACGGGCGAGGCGGCGCAAGGCCTCGGCATCAGCCAATCGGCGGTGATCAAGACATTGCGCCAAGCCGAGGAAGAGCTCGATCTCAGCCTGGCCACGACCATCCAGGGCCGCTTGGTGCCGACTCCAGAGGCTCAGTCACTCGTCCGGCAGGCTCAGCCACTCTTCGGCGCGCTGAGGCGCGCCCATCATGAAGCGGACATGATCCGGGTTGGCATGGTCAATCGGCTGAGGGTGGCGACCGTTCCCGGCCTCGCCCACAGCATCCTGCCGCCGGCCATTACCCATACGCGGCGAGCGCTCGATGAATCCGCAGCGGTGGAGATCATGTTCGACCATGTGCGGGAGCATCTCGCCACGGGCGAGGCCGATCTGGGGATTTCCTACGGTCCCATGAGGGCGGACGACATCGAGGACGTGGCGCTGGGGCAAAGCCCTCTAGTCTGCGTGCTCTCGCGCGATCATCACCTGGCCCGGCGAACGGAACTCAGCAGGGGCGACATCGAGGGCGAGCGCCTGATCAGCTATGGACCGGACGGCGTCAGCGCGTCCGACAGTTTCCAGGAGGCCCTGACGAGCGCAGGCCTGTCCGAGCGGGTCGCCATCACCGTTCGCCACACCGATACCGCCTGCCATCTCGCTCGCGAGCGCGTCGGCATCGCCCTGGTCGACGGGTTCGTCATCAGCAGCAATCTGGTTGAAGGCCTCGCCGCGCTGCCGCTGGAGCAAAGTCCTCTGGTGACGGCCTATGCCCATCATCGCCGGCATTCGCCTCTCGATCGCGCAGCCCGATTGCTCCTAGCGCAACTGCAGGAGCGATCCGGGTCATGAAGGCATTCACGCCCGCCCATGCCGCGGTCCTTCGTGCCGTTCATCGCTTCGGCACAACCGTCGAAGCGGCCCATCGGCTCCACCTCACGCAGTCGGCCATCAGCAAGATCATCGCGCGCAGCGAAGCCAGCCTTGGCGTCGCCGTCTTCGAGCGCCGGGAGGGGCGTCTGCTGCTGCGTCCCGAGGCGAGCGCCCTGATGACTGCGCTCGACTCGGTCGATCAGGAATGGCGTGAATTGCGCGCCGCCGCGACGCGGTTGCGGGCTGGCCGGGAAACGCCGCTGCGCATCGCCTCGACGCCGAGCATCGGCCACGGACTCATCGCCCGCGCCTTGCGTCGCCTGACGGACGAATATCCGCAGGCGCGCGTCGAGCTGATCATGGGCGACGCACCGACGGAGCTTTCCGCGGGAACGGCCGATATCGGCCTGATGTTCTCCCCGCGCGTGACCGACGACATCACGCTGACGCCCCTGGCCGGCGGCGAGATCATCGCGCTGGTGCGGGAGGATGATGCTCTGGCGAAGCGGCGCGTCGTCAGCCTGCATGATCTCAAAACCCGGCGCATGATCTGCTTCGATCGCGAGAAGTCGCCGCTCGGCTGGCTGATTGCGCAATGCTACGAGAGAGAGGGGCTCGAATACGCCCCGTTCATGACCGTTCCCTACAGCATTTCAGCCGCGCATCTTCTGGCGGAGCCCGGGGATGTGACGCTGATCGACAGCCTGCTGACGCAAGCGCAGCGTTTCGATGGGTTGGCTCAGCTCTCCTTGGAACCGCAGATCCCCACCACGATCTGTCTCATGACCATGCGTAGCCGGCCGCTGTCGCGATTGGCAGCCCGCTTTGTCGAGATCGTCCGCAAGCAGTGATCGTGACCGCAGCGCATTGCCCGAGCCAAACGTCAACGAACAGAACTTCTGAGGCGATAACTCGATGCACTGTGGCTTGGTCGTGCCGTCCTCTCGGAAACTGGCCCGGATCGGCTGCAGTATCAGCTTAAGATATTGATATATTGATGTAATTTTTGGAGTGCCGAGCCGCGATTCCCAGCTTCGGAGGGCAACGCTCTATCCAGCTGAGCTACGGGCGCAAACCGTGAAGGCTGGATAGCCGATCCCCGCTGCTTCGGCAATGCGGGATTTTGGATGAGGCGCAGTTCTCCGAAGGCAAAGGTCACGGCCCGAAGGCGAAACGGATCGCGCGATTGATCGCGACCGGCAGGACGGACATATGCGTCTCGCCCTCGAAGACCGCGAATTCCACCGGCTTTCCGTAACCGCGCAGGCGCTCCGCCATCTCCCGGGTCTCGTCCACCGTCCGCGCCTCCTCCAGACGCCCGCGCCGCTCGCTCTCGTCAGGGGCTCCGATCTGGAAGGGCGCAAGGGCCTGCTCGTATTCTCCGACGCCGAGGAAGACACGAACGGCTCCCTCCGGCGCAGCGGCGAAGCGCAGCACATTGTGCTGTTCCCACCAGATCGCCGGGCTGATGGCGATCCAGTCGCGAAAGGCGGCGGGACGCGTGAACAGCGCGTAGAGGACGAAGAGCCCCCCGAAGGAATGGCCGAAAATGGCCTGATGCGCCGCATCGATGCGCGTCCGCGTCGCGACCAGCGGCTTCAGCTCCTCCTCGATGAAGGTCAGGAACGCCTCGGCGCCGCCCGTGCGCACATCGGGTCCCCCGACCGCGTGTGGCGGGTAGACCTGGCCGGGTGGCGGGCCATAATCCCAGGAGCGGCGCACGCTGTCATAGGCGCCTTCGGTGGGATAGCCGATGCCGACGACGACGGCATCCCGAATGCCCGTGCCGAGCGGATAGGCCGCCTGGACGCGCAAGGCCTCCACCGCCGTGGCGATGACCGCATTGGCGTCGAGGAGATAGAGGACGGGCCAGCCCGAGGCCGGCGGCGTTCCCGGCGGAATCCGCAGGAAGATCCGGTAAGGCGCGCCCCCAGCCTGCGGCGTGAGATCGAACCGGACGGTCTCGGGAACCGGCAAAATCGCATCCATGGTCATTTCCTTGCGAGCAGGGCGATGAGGACCGGGCCACCGATCAGCGTCGCGATCAGCCCGGCCGGCATTTGCCAGGGAAAGGCGGCGACGCGGCCGAGCCAGTCCGCCGCCACCATCACGAGAGCCCCGGCGAGAGCCGAGGCCGCGAGTTGCGATGCGGCACGCTGGAGACCGAGCAGCCTGGCGAGATGCGGTGTCATCAGGCCGACGAAGGTCAAAGGACCGATGACGAGCGTCCCCGCGGCCGTCAGTGCCGCGCTCAGCAGCAGCAGGAAAAGCCTGACCAGGGGCAGCGTAAGACCCAACGATCGGCCGGCCGCATCGCCGAGACCGACGAGTTCGAGCCAGCGCAGCAGCAACGGCACCGATGCGAGGAGGAGGATGGCCGTCGCGGCGGCCCAGACCATCTGCGTCTCATCGACGGCATAGGTCGAGCCAGTCATCCAGCTCATCAGCAGCATGGCGCGGGGATCGCCTCCCGCCAGCAGGGCGCCGACGACCGCATCGAGCATGGCGCCGAGCGCGATACCGGCGAGCAGGGTGCGCTCCGGCGAGAAGCCCGCTTTGCGACCGAGCACGAGGATGAGCCCGAGGATCGCGGCCGCACCGGCCGTCGCCGCGAATAATTGCTGGTGGCGACCGACCGCGGGCAGGACGAACAGCGCCACGATCAGGCCGAAGGCGGCTCCGGAACTGATTCCGAGGACCTCGGGGCTCGCCATCGGATTGCGCAGAAGGCGCTGGAGGATCGCTCCGGCCACACCGAGCATGGCGCCCGCGGCAAGGGCCGCGACGACCCGGGGAAGGCGCCACGGCAGCAGCGCCGCCAACCCATCTCCCCACGCGAAGGACCAGCCGCCCGACGGCGTGCGTCCAAATGTTAAAGCGAGGGCCAGGACAGCGGTCAGGGCCAGGCCGAGCCCGGCCAGCACGAGGGCAGCGCTGCGGGCTCGCGGCTCGCTTCGCGGGGCGTTGCTGGCCTGCGCGAATGTCGTGCGCAGCCGCGGCAGCATCCAGAGCAGCACCGGCGCCCCGAACAGGGCCGTGATCGCGCCGGTCGGCAAGGTGGTGCCGGCACCGAGCTGCAGAACCGCCTGGTCGGTCAGCCAGAGCAGGGCTGCGCCGATGATCGGCGCCCAGAGCATCTGCTGGTCGATCCGCCGTGCACCGCCGAGCCGCGCGAGCGCCGGCGCGATCAGGCCGATGAAGCCGATGACCCCGATGAGACTGACCACGACGGTGCTGAGAGCAACGGCGACGCCAAGCGCGCCGAGCCGCGCGAACAGCAGCGACAGGCCGAGGCCGCGCACGCCGTCATCGTTCAACGCCAGCAGGGCAAGAGGCCGGAGCAGCAACACCGCCAGCCCGGCCAGGACGACGAGGCGCAAGGCCAGCGCCAGCGCGACATCCCAGCCCTGCTGTGCCAGCGAGCCGTTGCCCCACAGGAAGAGCCCCTGCAGATCATGCTCCTTGAACAGCAGCAGCAATGCCGACAGCGCGCCACAATAGAGGCCGAGCACCAACCCGCCCAGCACCAGCGCCAGCGGCGAGAGCCCGCGGCGCCAGGCCAGCGCGATCGTCGCCGCCATCGCCAGCGCGCCCCCGGCGAAGGCGATGCCGTCTCGCCCGACGGAGGAGAGCAGCGGCGCGCCCATCACCGTCGCGAGGCCGAGCGCCAGCTTGGCGCCGGCGGCGACGCCCAGCGTCATCGGGCTCGCCAACGGGTTGCGCAGCACCTGCTGGAAGATGGTGCCGGCGAGCCCCAGCGCCGCGCCGCAGAGCAGGCTGACCGCCATGCGCGGCAGCAGCGATTGCTGCAGGACCAGGATGGCGATATCGCCACCGGCATCGGCCTTGAACAGCGCGAACCATTGTGGCGGCGGCAGGCGGACCGCCAGCGTCCAGAGCGACAGGGCGAAGGCGGCAGTGAGCAGCGGCAGCGCCAGCCGCCAGGGGCGCATCGGCGAGGAATCGGCGGAGAACATTGTTCAGCCGCGCTCCGCGAGGAGATCGCCGACGAGCCGCGCGAAGCGCAGGGCCGAGGGCACGCAGCCGAACATCAGCACCGGCGGCAAGCCATGGACGCGGCCGCTGCGAACGAAGGACAGCGACCGCCAGATCGGATTGCGCGCCAGGGAAGGCAGGACCGCGGGAGGAACGGGATCGAAATAGACCAGCAGGGCGTCCTTCCCTGTCTGGAGCGCCTCGATCCCGACCGTGGCGAAACCCCAGTCATTCGTCGGGCCCAGCCAGGCATTGGCAAGGCCGATGCGGTGGAGCGTGTCATCGAACAGGCTCTTGGCGCCATAGACGCGCACATGGCGCTCGTCCATGAAGTTGACGAGATAGACCGGCGGCAGCGCGCGGTCGGCGAGCCTGTCGCGGATCTGCTCGAAGCAGCCATCCGCTTCCGCGAGGAAGCGCACCGCGGCGGCGGGGTCCCCGATCATCTCGCCGAGCCAGCGCGCCGCCGCCCCGGCCAGCGCGAGAGGGCGCCCTTCCGGCGCGTAGATCGGCAGCGAGATGACCGGCGCGATCCGCTCCAGCCGGTGATGGATTCCGGCGAGGTAGGGCGTGCTCAGGATGGCATCGGGCCGCAGCGCCTGCAGCACTTCGAGATTGGGCTCGCGGCTGGCGCCCAGATTGACGGTGTCGGCCGGCAAGGCCGGCTCGACGACCCACCGGTTCCAATCCTGGGTCGCGACCAGCGCGACCGGCGGACAGCCGAGGCGGATCAGCGTCTCGGCGAGCCCATAGTCCAGTGACGCCAGCCGGCGATCGGGCGGTGCTGCGCGAACGGCCGGCGAGAATGCCGCCGACGCGCCGGCCAGCAGCAGCGAGCGCCGGTCGAGCGACACCACCCTGCCCTCACCAGCGATAGGTCAAGGTGCCGATGACCGTGCGCCCCTGGCTCAGATAGCAATAGCCTGCATTGCAGACGCTGACCTGCTTGTCGGTGATGTTGTTGGCGGCGACGGAGGCGCTCAGCCCCGCGAGCTGCCGGTTCGCCTTGCCGAAATCGTAACGGAGCACCGCGTCGAACAGGGTGTAGGCATCGTTCTTCGCCGTATTGTCGTTGGCGGTCCAGGTCTCGCCGACATAGCGGACGCCGACGCCGGCGCCCAGGCCGGCGAACGGCCCGGCCTGCAGATTATAGTTCAGCCAGAGCGAGGCCGTATGCCGGGGCGTCACGGCCGGCGTGCGGCCATATTCGCTGGCCACCGTCGTCCTGGTGATCTCCGCATCCGAGAATGTGTAGGAGGCCGCGAGATCGAGCCCTTCGAACAGACGCGCCTTTCCTTCCAGCTCGACGCCCCGCACCGTCACCTCGCCGACCGAAACGTAATAGGGCAGCCCGGCGACATAGCCGCCGAGCTTCGGCGCATTCTTTTCCTTGAGCTGGTAGGCCGAGGCGGTGAGCGAGATCGCGCCATTGGCGGGCTGATACTTCAGCCCCGCCTCGATCTGCTCGCCCTCGGACGGCTCGAGCACCGCGCCGTTGGCGCCCTGGCTCGTGACCGGCTGGAACGAGGTCGCATAGCTGACATAGGGCGCCAGGCCGTTGTCGAAGAGATAGAGCAGGCCGGCACTGTAGGTGAAGGCGTCGTTCCGGTTGGCCGCCGTCACCGTGTTCGCGATCTGATTGCTCTCGTTGCGGTCGGTCCAGTCCTTGCGGGCGCTGAGGGCGATGCGCCAGTTGCCGAGGCTGATCTGGTCCTGGACGTAGAGGCCGAGCTGTTCGAGCTGCGAGCGCGTCCGGATCGTATAGGCCGGCGTCGGCCCCGAGAAGCCGTAGACCGGGTTCGCGATATCGAACCGGTAGGCCGGAAGCGTGGGACCGAAGCCCAGGCCGAAATGCCAGAGATTATAGTCGTAGTTCAGGCCGAGCAGCAGCTTGTGGGCGGCCGGCCCCGTGCGGAAATTCGCCTCGAGATTGTTGTCGATCTGGAAGCTCGTCAGCCTATCGCCCACCGAAACCGCGCCGCGGTCGTAGATCGTCGTCGTGGCATTGGCGAAGCTGCCGCTCAAATAGCGCGACTCGGCCTCGATCTGGCTGTAGCGGGCCTTCTGGCGGAAGGTCAGGATGTCGTTGAACTTGTGTTCGAACTCATAGCCGATCTGGCCCTGCTTCTGCTTGAGATGGTCGTAATGCGGATCGCTGCCGCGCAGCTTCAGCACCTGGCCGTTCCGGTTGATCCCCGCGGCGCTCGCATCGGTCTCGTCCTGTTGGTAGAGCGCTGAGAGGGTCAGCGAGGTCGCCGCATTTGGCCGCCAGGTGAAGGACGGCGCGATCATGAAGCGCTGGTCGGCGATGTCGAAATTGGTGTCGCCGAGGCGCCCGAGCCCGACGACGCGGTAAAGCATGGTCTTCTCGGGATCGACGGGCCCACCGAAATCGAAGGCCGTCTGGGCACGGCCGAAGGTGCCGATCTGCGCCTGGACTTCGCGGAAGGTGTAGTCCGTCGGCAGCTTCGAGCGCCGGTCGACAAGGCCGCCGGGCACGCTCTGGCCGTAGAGCACCGCTGCCGGGCCCTTGATCACCTCGATGCGTTCGAGCTGGTAGGGCTCGGTGCGGAAGGTGGTAAAGCCGGCCGGGAACTGCTTCAGCCCGTCACGGAAGTCGCCCAGCGTGGTCATCGGGAAGCCGCGGACATAGATCTGGTCGAAACGAGGGTCGAAGCCATAGGCGCCCGTCGTCACGCCGGCGGTGTAGCGCAGCGCTTCCGGCACCGTGGTCGCGCCGCGATCGTCCATTTCCTGCCGGGTCACGACGCTGATCGAACGCGGCGTCTCGATCAGAGGCGTTGATGTCTTCGTCCCCGCCGTGCTGCTGCGCGCGACATAGCCGGTCGTCTCGCCCTGCCCCTGGACCTCGACCGTATCGAGCGTGATCGTCCCCTCCGGCACGGCCGGGGTTGCTCCGCCCGAGGCCCAGGCGATCGTCACGCTGGCGGGCCCCGAGAAGCGATAGCTCAGCCCCGTCCCCGCCAGCAGCCGCGACAGGCCCTGCTGGATGCTGTGGCGACCGG
This sequence comes from Allobosea sp. UNC402CLCol, assembly GCF_000745475.1. Lineage (GTDB taxonomy): Bacteria > Pseudomonadota > Alphaproteobacteria > Rhizobiales > Beijerinckiaceae > Allobosea > Allobosea spartocytisi. Next base: position 489,022 of record NZ_JQJJ01000010.1, on the reverse strand, counting down.
AGAGGCCGGGGCTGGAACGCCCGCGCGCAACGTCTCCGCTATAGACGAGCTGGATCTGCGCTGCGTCGGCGAAGCGGTTCAGCGCGGCCGCCAGCGACCCCGGAGGGATCGCGAACGCGCGGATCTGCGCGCTCTCGGACGGCCGGGGCTGCGCGAATGACGGCGACGATGCGGCAGCCGCCAGCACGGCCGCGACGCTCGCGCTCCACATCAGCGCGGCGATCCGCCCCTTCTTCGACCCAGCCATTCCGCTCTCCGCTTCGACATCCGGCGGGCCCCTCGAGGCCCCTCTGCCGCTATGACGAAGGCGTTCGCGAAATGAGGAGGTCGATCGCCGAATTTTTTCAGCGATGGAGCAGAACGAGATAATCCGTCAGGCGCGTCGAGCGCAGGCCGAGCGATGTCTGCACCAGATCGAGGGCATGGAGCGGGTCCCTCGTCTCGAAAACCCCGTTGACGCGCTGGCGGCGGATTCCCGGGTCGACGATGCGGATGTAACCGCGATGGTAGCGGTTGAGCTCGTCGATGACCTCGCCCAGCGGCTTGTCGATGAAGATCAGCTTGCCCCGGCGCCAGGCCGTCCGCGCATCGGCATCGACGGTCTCGATCGCATCGAGCTTCGTGGACGAGAACCGCACGCTCTGCCCGGATGCGAGGGTGGCGGCTTGTCCCGCCTCCGCGCCCGGCTCCACCGCGACGCGGCTCTCCAGCACGGTGACCACGGTCTCATTCGCGTCCTGCCGCACCGAAAACACGGTGCCGAGTGCCGTCGCACTGCCCGAAGCCGTCTTGACCACGAAGGGGCGTCCCGGATCCTTCGCGACCGTGAACAGCGCCTCGCCGCCGACGACCCGGATGCGGCGCTCGCGCCCGTCATAGCGGATCTGGATCGCCGTATCGGTGTTGAGATCCACCCGCGAGCCATCGGCCAGGACGATCTCCTCGGTCTCCCCGACGCCGGTGGCGGCATCGGCACCGAGATGGAGCCACCAGGAACTGTTCAGGACGGCGAGCGCGAGCATCGCCGCGAGAGCCGCACCCGGCACCGCATGGCGCAGATAGCGGCGCGCGGGCCGCATGGAGGGGCGCTCGATCCGCGAAAGGGCCGACCAGGTTCCCGCGATCTCCGCATAGGCCGAGCGGTGGCCCGGCTCCGACAGCCAGCGCTGGAATTCCGCCTCTGCTTCCGGCGCCAGCGGACCGGCATCGCGACGAAAATACCAGGCCGCCGCCTCGCTTCTGATTGTCTCGTCGGCGTCCGCCATTCGGCTCGTCCTGCCTCGCCCGCTCCCTGCACCCTGTCCATGAGACGTCGGGCGGCAGAAAAACAGGAGCTTAGAGCATTTTCAAGCGCGGCGGTCACGGGCTCGCGCGGATAAAATTCGATAAAACAAGGGGATAGAGAGCTTTCGCGATTTGGGAAAACGCGAAAACCTTCCAAAGGCGGAATGTCGAGTCAGGTCAATCGTGCTCGCGCAGGCGTCGGGCGCAATGCAGGGCGGCGGCGCGCAGATGCTTCTCGACCATGTTGCGCGAGATGCCCATCCGCCGTGCAATCTCATCCTGCGGAAGCTCGTCGAAACGCCGCAGGACGAAGCACTCGCGGCAACGCGGCGGCAATTCCTCGACAGCCCGCGAAAGAATTGCCAGGCGCTCCCGCCAGATCAATGCGCTTTCGGCATCGGCGGAACCATCGACCGGCTCGATCTCGCCCAACGGCTCGCAAGCCTGTCGCCCGCGCCGGCGCTGGTGGTCGACGACGAGATTGGCGAGAATCCGATAAAGAAAGGCGCGCGGGCTGACGATCGACTGCGTCCGGGCGTTGGCATAGCGCAGGCAGGCTTCCTGCACGAGATCGTCCGCCACATGCTCGCCGCCGAGCTTGCGGCGCGCGAAGCGCAGAAGCTCGCCGTAGCAGGCCTCGATCAGCCGGGACGCGGGCGTGGAAGCGGCCGAACTCATGAATCCCGATTGCACGATCAACAGCACGAGTGATGTGCCGCTGCATAGGGCATCGAAATTAAACCTGCAATATCAATGTTTTATATCGATTCTAGACTACTGACGGCGATGGCGGGCGAGGCTCCCGTCCGAAACGAACGATCATCCGCACCGTCGCGATGACGGCGATCGCGGAAATCGCGGTAGCGATGGCGAACAGCCAGCCATAGCCGAGCGCGTCCGCCAGTCTGCCCGCCAGCATCGAGCCGGCGAGATAGACCAGGAGCTGCGCGCAGGAGAGGATGGTGAAATCGGTGCCTGGCTGCTCGGAGGTCGTCACCGACATGAACAGCGAATAAAGCGCGACGATCTCCATATAGCGGATCAGCGTCTGGAAACCGGCGGCGCCGAAGAGCGGCCAGGCTCCAACGACGACGCCGAGCGCATGCGCCGTGAACAGCAGGAAGCACAGCGTCCGCATGCCGCCGAGCAAAGCGAGCACGACGGAGAGCCCGTGTCGCTTGACCATCCAGGCTGCCAGAGCCGAGCCGGCGAGCCCCGCCGTCGTCGCCGAAAGCCCGGAGAGATAGCCGATCTGGTCGAGCGGAATGCCGGCATCGACGAGATAGGCCCCCTCCATCGCCTTCACCAGCCCTTCGCTCGCGCGGTAGATCAGCGCGATCCAGAGGATCTGGCGCGCCTCGGGGCGCTTCAGGAAAGCGCGGATCGACGGTCGCGCGACGGCCTGCCCGGCCACGGGATCGTCCTCGCGCATCATCGCCGCGGCGACGAGCGGCAAGAGCGAGACCGCCGCAATGGTCACGAGCATCCCGGTCCAGCCGACATGGTGGTAGAGCACCAGCCCCAGCGTACCGCCGATCACCACGCCGAAGGCGACCGAGCCGCCCTGGATGGCATTGCCGATCGGCCGATCCTCCTCCGGCAGATATTTTGCCGCATAACCATCCGTCGCGATATCCTGCGTCGAGATCAGCACGGAGGCGACGAAGCCGATCGCGACGATGGCGCCGACCTGCGTGGGCCCCGCCGCGATCAGGGCCAGGATGGCGAGGATCGTCAGGCTTTGCGTGATGAAGACCCAGCCGGCCCGATGCGCCCGCGCAAAGGGGCGGATGCGGTCGATCCAGGGCGCCCAGAGGAACTTGATCACCAGCGGCAGCAGCAGGATGCTCATGGAGCCGATGGCGGTGCGCGAGACGCCGAGCTCGCGCATGATCGGCGGCAGCGCCGCGACGAAGAGATAGGACGGGATCGCCTGCGCCAGATAAAGCCCGCTGAGCACGGCAAAGAGGCGATAGCGGCCGCCCCTCGGCGCCGCGTCGCTCTCCGCTGCCGCCGTTCCCGACCCCGCCGCGCTCATGTCGCCCTCGCCTGTCCCAGCAGGAAGGCGCGGCCGACCGCTTCGTCGCGCTCGGCGACGATCGGGAACGGCCAGAGTCGGCGGAAGATCTCGGCCGTCTTCTCCTCCGCATCCGGCCTAACGATGGCGCAGGCCCGGCAATAGCGCCCGACCCGCTCGCGCGTCGCCTTGAACCAGAGCGCCTGCTCGCGCTCGCCGGCCTGCGAGAGCGCCCGCCCGCCGCCGAAGATCGTGAGCAGCGTATAGGGCTCTTCGCGTTCGCCGATCGCGTGCAGCGCGTCGAGATAGGCGCGCTCGTCCCCCGCTCCATAGGGCGGCACGAAGCGCAGCGTCACCACCGCATCGGCGTCGATATCGAGGCTGACCATCGGCGCGCAGCCTCAGAAAGTCTTGCGGAAGCCGAGCGTGACGGTCCGGCCCCAGCTATAATTCGCCAGATTGCGGACCGAGGTCGCGGTCGGGTTCTGGTAGTTCCGGTCGAACAGGTTGTTCACCGCGACATAGGCCTCGCCCTCCCAGATCGGGGCGGTGAGCGCGGCATTCATCGTCGCCGCGCCCTTCAGCTTGTAGCGCGTGCCGCGCAGGTCGATGGCGACGTCGCGGTCCGAGAAGGCTTCACCCTCGACCCGGAGCTGCATGCCGTTCACGAAGCGATAGCTGCCATAGAGCATGCCGCGCCAGGGCGAGCCGATGCGGTTGTTCGGCAGGTTGCTGTCGAGCTTGCCGTCGCCATTGGTGTCGTAGCGACCCTCGCGATAGGAGATCACCGTGCCCATCGTGAAGGCATCGCTGACGGTGACGTCGCCGGTCGCCTCGACGCCCCAGATCCGCTCCTTCTGCTGCGACATGGTGTTGGTGACGGAATCGAAGGTGACGCCGTCGTCGGAGGTGCTGATGAAGCCGGTCAGCGAGCCCTTGAAGCGCTCATAGCTGCCGCGAATGCCGAGTTCGTAATTGTTCACGATCTGCGCCTTGGGCGCGATCGCGGCATAGCTGATCGTCTGCCGGCTGGCGGGCAGGCAGTTCGGCGCCTGCAACGGGCAGGCATAGAGCGTCGAGACGCCGGCGCGCCGCGTGAAGGCGCCCACATCGGGCAGCGCGAAGCCCTGCGAGAAGCCGCCGAAGATCTCGCTGGTCTCCGAGAGCTTGATCGTCGCGCCGATATTGGCGGTGAGCGCCGAATAGTCGAAATCGCCGCCGGTCACCTTGAGCGCCGGCAGGACGAAGGCCTGGTAGCCCTGCGCATTATTGGCGGCGACGGCGGCATAGGCGGCCGGGCGCGTATAGTCGCTGACCGAGAGCGAAAAATGCTCGTAGCGCAGGCCGCCGCGCAGCACGATACGCTCGCCGACCGGGATCTGGAGCTGGCCGAAGCCCGCCGCCGTCGTCTGCTTCAGCGGGGTGAAGACATCCTGCCCGCTGGTCAGCGTCTGCCAGGTCTTCTCCTGGATGAGGTCCCCGCCCCAGGTGAATTTCGCGCCTGGCAGGAGTCGGTCGAGCGGCGTGTCGATGGTGACGTTCACACCGCCGCGCTGCGAATGGAGCGTCGTCTGGTTGTCCGGGCTCGTCGGCGAGAGCGGGTTGAAGGAATAGTAGACCTGTGTGTTGTACGGATACGAGAAGGTCGAGAAATTGAAGCGCTTCTTGATGTCGTTGTAGTAGCCGAGCACGCTGAGCTTGCCGAGCGCGAAATCAGCGTCGCTATAGCGCAGCGAGACGGTCTTCGTATCCTCCAGCACGCTCTGGCCGGTATAGGGCTTGGTCAGGTCCGGCCGCGCGAAGGGCGGGGCGTAGTTCGTCAGAGATTTCGGGTCCTGGTCGAAGCCGATCCAGGAGGCGTTGAGTTCGACACGCTTGCCCCCAGCGAAGTCGTAGCCGAGCTTGGCGAGCAGGTTGCCGGCCTTGTAGCGATCGCCACCGCCCTGCCCGAGCAGCCCGTCCGAGGGCAGTTCCCGCCCGGCGCCGTCATAGGTCCGGCCCGCCCCGCGGATCTGGCCTGAGAACAGGTAATCCACCCCTTCCGGCACCTTGCCCGAGACCGTCACCGACGCCTCCGGCGCCAGCGAGCGGCCGATGTTCTGGGTGAAGGCGCGGATCGCCGTGTTGACCGTCACCCGCGGCTTGCCCTCGGCCGCCTTCCTGGTGATGAAGTTGACTGTCCCTCCGGTCGCCCCCGCGCCATAGAGGCTGGAGGCGCCGGCGACGACCTCGATGCGCTCGACCGTGTTGAGATCGATCAGCGAGAGGATGCGCGAGACGTCGCGCAGCGGCGTGTTCATCGGCACGCCGTCGATCATCACCAGCAGATCGCGGCCGCGATAGTTCTCCGAGGCGCTGGAGACCGTCTGCGTCGACATCGAATAGCCCGGCACCAGCTTGCCGAGCACAGCGGCGGCGTTCGGGCTGAACTGAAGCTGCTCCTCGATCGCCTTGCGCTCGATCACCTGGATCGATTGCGGGGTCTCGGCCGTGCTGCGCTCGGCGCGAGCGGCTGTGACGGTGATGGTGTCGAGATCGATCGTGGCCGGCGGCGGCGCCTGCTGCGCGAAGGCGGGCGATGCGACACAGAGCGCCAGGAGGCTGCTGGCAAGGGGAGCGAACTTGAACATCTCGGCACCTGTCGGTGAAGGTTCTCGGATCTGTGCTGCCGGGCAGCGCCATGAATCCGAAGTTGATCTAGTCTTTGTACGTGAACTCTGCCGGCTGTTTAGAAATAGAATAAACTGTGAAATCGCATCTTTATCACCGTCCATTCCGCGTAAGCGTGCAGCGATTGATCGATTGCTCTATCTTCCGCTACAGGATTTAATCTTGGACCTGTGCGAACGCCGTATAGGACGGAAGCGAACTGAAGCATCGAAGACGATGGATGTAGTCGCCACGACACAGCCCGAAACCGCAGATGCCGGCGCCGGCGATGCCTTTTCACCGTTCTGGCTGATGTCGGACGGCATCGCGGAGGCAGAGGCGCGCGCGATCGCGCACAAGATTCTCGGGCGCGTTCTCGGGCGCCGCGATCTCCGCACCGAGCCGGCGCTGCCTTTCGGCGCGCGCTGCGTCCTGACCACCCGGCCGGATATCGGCCTGATGTCCTGTTTCGAGCCGGCGGCCCGCTGGCTTTGGCCGGCGACCGCCGGCACCGACCAGCCACGCTACGTCCTCGTCAGGCCGGCCGACGGCCGGGCCGTGATCGAGCAGGGCGAGCATCGGCTGTCATTGCGTGCCCGCGAAGCAGCCATTCTCGACCTCGCCTGCGAGACGCGCTTCCGCCTGCCGCAGCTCGGGCGGATCGACCTCATCGCGCTCGACGCCGGGCGGTTGCCCGCCCTGGCCTCGGTCGATGCGGCCGCGTTGATGCGACCGATTCCGCGCGGCAATCGCGGCCTGCAGGTTCTCGCGCATTACGGTGCGCTGCTGCTGCGCGGGTTGTTCCCGCTGAACTCGGCCGCGCTCCGGGATCTCGCGATCCGGCATGTCCATGACCTGGTCGACGTCATGATGACGGATCGCAGCCCGCCCGGCACGCCCGCCACAGCGGACAAGCGGGCGGGACGGCTGATGGCGATCAAGGCGGATATCGAGGTCAGGCTGGAACGGCGCGACCTGAGCCTCGAGATGATCGCGGGACTTCACGGCGTGACGCCCCGCGCCATCCAGAAGTCCTTCGAAGCCGAAGGCAGGGCCTTCTCGGAATATGTTCTCGAACGCAGGCTGGAGCGCGCCTGGCTCAGGCTGGTCGCGGCGGACGAAGCCCGGCTCTCGATCAGCGGCGTCGCCTTCGAGGTCGGCTTCGGCGACCTGTCCTATTTCAACCGCAGCTTCCGCAAACGCTTCGGCTGCTCACCATCGCAGGCGAAGGCTGGTGCGGCGCAGAGCGAGGTTCCGTAGCGAGGGCGCCAACGAGCGATGGCCCCAGTGGTCATCGCGGGCTTGACCCGCGATCCATACCGGAGCGCTGCCGAAACGAGGCGCGAGCACGCCGTTGGGCGGCCTGCTCCCATCTTGTCTCTCTCACATTTTGAATCCCGAGCGAATATCGAGCGAGCCCGCTTCCTTTCGTCATGAGCAAAATCTGTCGACATCAAGAAACCGTAGAACGAATGCTTAATTCGATTGTATTTAGAGCAATTACAAACAAGAGAATTGCTTTGCGGAACTGTGACCGCCTGTGGTAGCGCGGGGCCGTCTTCACTGATGGATCCCCTCCCATGGCCGCTTCCCGCTGGTTCCGCCGCCTGACTTCGGCGCTCACGCTCGGCATGGCGCTCCTCGGTGCCGCCACGGCCTGGGCGGAGACCATCGAGGTCACCGATCTCGCCGGCCGCGTCGTCAAGGTGACGCGCGATCCGCAGAAGATCGTCCTCAGCGAAGGCCGGCAGCTCTACACGTTGGCGATGCTCGACCGCGACGATCCGTTCAAGCGCGTCGTCGGCTGGGGCAACGACCTGATCGCCAACGATCCGGGCGCCTGGGCGAAATATCTGGCCAAATTCCCCAAGGCCAAGGACGTGGCCGATATGGGCAACCCCTACTCGTCCGATGTCAGCATGGAGAAGATCGCCGCGCTCGGCACCGAGGTCTACATCCTCGACCTCTCCAACTATTTCAAGGCGCAGGAGACTGGCCTGCTCGGCAAGCTCGATAAGGCCGGCATCGCGACGATCTTCGTCGATTTCCGCCAGGACCCGACCCAGAACGTGCTGCCGAGCGTCCAGCTGCTGGGCCGCGTGCTCGGCCGCGAGAAGGAGGCGAACGCCTTCGCCGACTACTTCCTGCAGCAGACCCGGCGCATCTATGCCCGCGTCGGCGCTGTTCCCGACAAGAAGAAGCCGCTGGTCTTCATCGAGCGCGCCGCCGGCCTGCTGCCCTGCTGCGCCACCTTCGGCGCCCTCAATTTCGGCCGCTTCATCGAGGAGGCCGGCGGGCGCAACTGGGGCAGCCAGTTCTTCACCGGCTTCCAGGGCGATGCGGCGCAGGAGAAGGTCCTTTCGGACAACCCCGACATCTACTTCCTGACCGGCGCCAACTGGTACGGCAGCAATCCGGGCAGCAGCGCCGTCAGCCTCGGCTATGACGCCACGCCCGAGAAGGTCCAGAAGGAGATCTCGGCCCTGATGAACCGGCCGGGCTTCCAGCAGCTCAAGGCCGTGCAGGGCAAGAAGGTGATGGCCTTCTACCACCAGTTCTACGATGCGCCCTATTACTTCGTCGCCGAGCTCGCCATGGCGAAGGAATTCTATCCCGATCTGTTTAAGGACGTCGATCCGGAAGCGGTGTTCAAGGAATTCCACGAGAAATTCCTGCCGATCTCCTATTCCGGCCTGTTCTGGGCGAAGCTGCAGTGAAGAGGTAAGCGGCGATGGCCGCCGTCATGCCCGCCACAGTGCCTGCCGCCGCGGATTATCGCAGGCGCAATGCGCGCCGCCTGCAGCTCGTCCTGTTCGGGTTGCTGGCGCTGACCTTCGCGCTGGCGCTCGACGTCTCGATCGGCCCGGGCAATCTGCCGCTCGCCGACGTGCTGCGGACATTGCTCGACCCGCAATCGGCGACGCCACGCCTCTCCGTCATCGTCTGGGATCTACGCCTGCCGATTGCGCTGATGGCGCTCGCCGTCGGCGCCATGCTGGGCCTGAGCGGCGCCGGCATGCAGACGATCCTCTCCAACCCGCTGGCCGACCCGTTCACGCTCGGCGTCTCCGCAGCCGCCACCGTCGGCGCCTCCGTCGCGATCGTCTTCGGCTGGAGCATCGTGCCGGGCGCCGGCCCCTTCATCGTGACGGCGAACGCCTTCGTCTTCGCGCTCGGGGCCTCGCTCATCCTGTTCTTCATGACCAAACTGCGCGGCGTCAGCGCCGAGACCATGATCCTGGTCGGCATCGCCCTGCTCTTCACCTGCAACGCCATCACCGCCCTGCTGCAATATCGCTCGAACGAGGTGCAGCTCACCCAGATCGTGTTCTGGTCCCTGGGCAGCCTCGCCCGCGCGACCTGGACCAAGGTCGGCGTCGCCGCGCTGCTGATCGCGCTCGCCCTGCCTTTTTTCCTGATGCGCGGCTGGGCGCTGACCGCGCTCCGGCTCGGCGACGAGCGAGCCGAGAGCCTCGGCATCCGCGTCGATCGCTTACGCCTGGAAATCCTGATCGCCACCTCGCTGCTCGCGGCGGTTTCCGTCTCCTTCGTCGGCGGCATCGGCTTCATCGGGCTCGTCGGCCCTCACATCGCCCGGCTCCTGGTCGGCGAGGACCAGCGCTTCTTCCTGCCGGTCGCGACGCTGGCGAGCGCCACCCTGCTTTCGCTCGCATCCAGCCTCTCGAAGGCGATCACGCCCGGCGTCATCTACCCGATCGGCATCATCACGGCGCTGATCGGCGTGCCCTTCTTCTTCAGCCTGGTCATGTCGATCCGCAGCAGGGGAGCCTGAGCATGGCGCTTGCGATCCGCGATCTCTCCTTCCGCTACGGCGCGGTGCCCGTGCTGGAGCGGCTTTCCACCGGCGCATTGCCGCGCGGCGAGCTCACGGCGCTGGTCGGCCCCAACGGCGCCGGCAAGTCGACGCTGTTCCGCTGCGCCGCCGGGCTGCTCAAGCCCCAGCTCGGTTCCGCCACCCTCGACGGCGCCGATCTCGCCCCCCTGACGAGCCGTGAGCGGGCGCGCAAGATCTTCTACCTGTCGCAGGATACGCAGGCGCGCGTCGCGCTTTCGGTCTTCGACATCATCCTGCTCGCCCGCAAGAGCCTGCATCGCGGCTTCGCGCTGGCGGCCTCGGCGGACGACATGCGCGCGGTCGAGGCGGTGATCGCCGAGCTGGGCTTGGGCCCCTTCGCCTCGCGCGATATCGGCACGCTCTCCGGCGGCCAGCGCCAGCTCGCCGCCATCGGCCAGGCACTGGTGCGCGAGCCCGACGTGCTGCTGCTCGACGAGCCGACCAGCGCGCTCGACGTGCGCCGCCAGCTCGACGTGATGGCGACGATCCGCGAGGCGACGCGCCGGCGCCATATCGTCACGATCACCGCCATCCACGACCTCTCTCTGGCGGCGCGCTTCGCCGACCGGGTGCTGGTCATGAATGAGGGGCGCATCGCACAGGCCGGCCCCCCGGCCGAGGTGCTTGCCCACTCCGCCGTTTCCGAGACATATGCGGTCGGCGTGCATCTCGAACGCTCGGCACGCGGCACGCTTCTGGTCGAGCCCTATATCCAGGTCGATTGAGCCATGTCAGCCATGAACCCGCAGGACAATTTCTCCCTCAAGGAAGAGATCCGGGCCTATTGGTCGGCGCGGGCCGAGAGCTTCGACCTCTCCTACGGCCATGCGATCAAGTCAGACCGTGAGCTTGCCGCCTTCCAGCGGCTGATCCGCGATTCCTTCGGACCGGCGCCGCTCGACGTGCTCGACCTCGCCTGCGGCACCGGCGAGATCACGCGCGCCTTGCTGTCGCTCGGCCACCGCGTCACGGCGCTCGATTTCTCCGAGGCGATGATCGCGCGCGCCCGCGCCAAGCACGGCAATGCCGCGCGCATCCTGCTCGGCGACGCCGAAAGGCTACTCGACGACGATGCGAGCTATGATGCGCTGATCACGCGCCATCTCGTCTGGACGCTGACCGATCCCGAGGCCGCCTTCGCCGAATGGTTTCGCGTGCTGAAGCCCGGCGGCCGGCTCCTGGTCATCGACGGCGACTGGGTCAACCGCACCCGCTGGCAGGCTCTCGTCAACCGCTTCGGCACCTGGCTGCGCGAGCGTCGCGGCGCGGCCGTGCACCAGATCGACGCCGACACTCACGCCTCGATCACCAGCCGCTTCTATTTCAGGGACGGACTCGGACGGGAGCGTCTCGAAGCCATGCTGACGGCCGCCGGCTTCACCGGGATCACGCCGGCCGACTACCATCAGGTCGTGCGCGAGCAGCAGCGGGCAGCCCCGCTGCACGACGCGATCCGCCTGGCTTCCTCGACCCGCTTCGCGCTGGTCGCACGCAAGCCCGGCGGCGCGGCGCGGTAACGGCCACCGGTCCGCGCGGCGCATAAGCAAGTCGGACCTCGCAACAGGGTGGGGTTTGTTCTATCGGTTTAAATGTTTCGCAATGGCGCCGCCCCCATAAACGGGGCGAATCTCGCTGCCTGATCCAGAGTCGCCCGTGCCGCTGGACTATCATTCGCTGCTGACGGCCTTCACCCTTTCCGGCTGCGGATTGGCGGCCGCGTTCCTCGCAAGCTGGCTCGTCTCGCAAAAGGAACGCTTCCTGATGGCCTGGACCATCGGCGTCTCGCTGATGGCGCTCGGCGTGCTGGTCTATGGCGCCTATGGAAAGACGATGTCCCCGGCGCTCGGCGCCACCGGCTATACGATCCTGCTGATCGGCCTTGCCTTCGTCTTCGGCGCCGGCCGCGAGTTCCGCACTGCAATTCTGCCCTGGCGCGGCATGGTCGTGATGGCGGTCTCCTCCTCCGTCGCCATGGCCGTTCCCATGCTCGCCGGCTACAACGGCATCGCGATCCTCATGCTCAATGCCGCGGCGACGATCATCCTGCTCGTCACCGCCTGGGATTACTGGCTCGGCCGCGCGGAAGCCCGGCTGATGATCGCGCTGCTCACCGCCCTCTACGTCCTGACCGGGCTGTCCTTCGTTCCCTGCGCCGTCCTCCTGCTGCAGGACGGCCAATGGGTTCTGCCGCAAATTCCGGCGAACTGGGCCGAAGACCTCAATATCGGCATCTGCCTGACCACGCTTGCCGGCATCGGTGCCCTCTCGCTCGCGCTCAACCAGGCGCGGCTGGCGCGTGGCCACAAGCGCGACGCGGAAACCGACCCCCTTACCGGCCTGCTCAACCGGCGCGCGTTGCTCGCTCGCCTAGCAGGCGAGATCAAGGGACCGGCCGCGCTGGTCGTCCTCGACGTCGACCGTTTCAAGATGATCAACGACGCCCATGGCCACCTCGCCGGTGACGACGTCCTGCGCGCCTTCGGCGAAATCCTGACCCTCTCTGCGCGCCCGCAGGATCTGGCCGCACGGCTCGGCGGCGAGGAATTCGCGCTGCTCATGCCCGGCACCTCGCTCGTCTCCGCCGCCATTCTCGCCGAAGGCATCCGCACGCGCCTCGCCAAGCGCGATTTCACCGGGAGCGCCGGCGCGTTCGACTGCACCGTCAGCGCGGGCGTCGCCCATACCGAAGACAGCGTCATCGATTTCGACGCCTTGCTGCACGACGCCGACAAGGCGCTCTACGCGGCCAAGCGCAATGGCCGCGACCAGGTCGCGATCAGCTCGGACGAAGCGGAGTTCCTGGCCCAGATCCGGCCACTGCCGGACGGCCAGCGCGGCTCCGCCGACATCGTCAAGCTCAGGACAGGCTGAGACGCCGCCGCAGCGACCTTCTCCCCACCACCCGCGCCGGTCCCCACCCAGTGCAGGCCGCGTGGTGTCCCGGGTCTGACGCCCGCTAGCGGCGGCAGACACGAAGCCGGGCCTGTCCGCCTCAGCTCGAGCCGAAAGACGGCGATGGGAGCCGCGACCAGCAGCTCCAGTAACGGTCTGTCCGTTCGTCAGGCGGCCTGGGACTGCTCCTGCGGCGCCAGATAGGCGTTCTCGAAGGTCGTCATCACATGCGCGACCATGTCACGGGCAATGTGGAGCTGATCGTCCTGGAAGGCGATCGGCCGCGGCGAGTTGAGCACGATCTCGTAGCTCGGGAAGTAGTCGACGAAATCGTGGCGCCGGAACAGCTCCTCCGCCACCGCCCGCAGCACCGATTTCGAGGCGCTGTTGGCGACGATGACGTCGGCGTCCTTGAAGGTCGCGCCGAACGGCACCGGCGAAACCGTGACGACGAAGCGCATCTCCGGATGGCAATGCTCGCGGATCAGCCCGATGATCTCCTCCATGTCGGCGAGCGTCGCATCGTAGCCGTAGTCCACGAAGCGGAAGCGCTCCGGCATACGTTGCAGCCAGCTCGGCCCGGGATGCGCATTCATGGCGATGCCGGTCTGCGCATCGAGCCAGGTCTCGGTCAGGCCGAGCGTGAAGAAGCAGACGCGCGCCTGCTTGATCTGGGCGGTCGCCGCCGCGAGGCGCTTGCGGTTGGCAAAGGCGTTCTCGCGATCGAGCAATCGCAACCCGCTGGCTTGCGGATCGAACCATTGCCCGGGCGCGAGCTCGATCAGCCCATCGTCCGGATAGCTTTCCCCGAGTAGGCTGCGCTTGAGCTCGTGTGTCATCGAGCGCACCGAATATTTATTCAGCGCGCCCCGGCTGAGCTGGCCACGGTCGGCACCGCCGCCACGGCCGCTTTCCTCGTTCCAGCTCTCGAAATGCTCGGCCGGCACCCCGTGACCGTTGAGCAGCAGCTGCAGGCCGCGCATCATCAGGATATTCTCGACCTCGCGCGCAAAGCACGAACCCATGGTGAAGATCGGCCAGGAGGGGTCGATCTTGAATTTCGGCTTGTGCTCGATGGCGAGGTAGGCGCCCGTGGTCAGGCGCTCCTTGGCCATCTTTTCCGGCTTGCCCGAAATCCAGCCGCGCACGGGGTTGCCGCGCATGATCGAAAGCGCCGTGCCTGCATCATATTCGATCTTCATGATCGTCTCCTGACTGGTGAGAACGCGTAGGCTTGCAGTCTTGGCTCTCCCGGCCTGCGGACCTGCGAGGCGGGCCGGCCGTGATCCCGCCCGGCCCTCACATCCGGTGGGGAATACCGTTCCGGTCGAGGAAATTGCGCATCCGGTCGTAGGATCCGGCATAGCTCTTCGCCAGGCCGTTCAGCGCCGCCTCCTGATAGACCGCGCGCCAGCCGCCCTCGGCCAGGGCCGCTTCCGGCACGACCGGGATCTTCAGCGTCTCGGCCAGCTCCTGGCTGCGCGTGTCATAGGCGACGAGCACGCCGGGCACGCCATGCGCGACGGCCGGCAGCACGCCATGGACGCGGTAGCCGACAGCAAGGTCCTGCGAGCGGGCAAAGGCGTCGTAATGCTCGACATCGAAGAAGGAGAACAACTGCTTCTCGTAGATCCGGCGCATCGCGGCGTCGTCCGGCCCGCTCCACCAGCCGGTCTTGACGAATTCGGCAACCGCCTTCTCCTTGGCCGCGACATCGCGCAGGAAGAACGCCTTCTCCTCTTGCTCGCCATGCGAGGACATGACCATCTCGCTCTGGTCGTCGACCTTGAGGAGGGCGGCCTTCTGGTTGCGCAGATAGGCTTCCGGATCGGCGGTGTAGCTCTTGTCGGACTCGCGGCGCAGGCTGAACGCGACCTTGCGGATATCGCGCTGGTCGGGAACGCGGATCTGGAGCTCGCGGTTGCGGGTGCGGAAGATCGAGGGACAGCCCACCACCTCGACATTGCGGATGCCGTTCTGCCTGAGGGTCTCGGCACTGAAGGCGCCACGGACGCCGATGGCGGCAGAGCGCTCGGCCACGATCGACCAGAAGCGCTTCGAAGCTTCGGGGAGCTCGATCCTGCGGTTCTGGCTCGCCTGAGCGCCGACGCCGATGGCGTAGATCGGCAGCTTCACCTTCTCCAGCACCTCGACGGCGCGGAACCATTCCATGCTCTCATGGATGAAGTTCGAGCCGCGCACGAAGATGAAATCGAACTCGTTGGCATAGCGCGCGATGTCGGCCTCGGTCGGCGCCATGATCTTCATCGGCTCCAGATGCGCATAGCGCAGGAGCTTCAGCGTCGAATCATAGACGATCATGTCGCCGATGTTGAAATAGTCGCTGAGCAGCTTCTCCATCGGCGCGCGGTACCAGCGCACCTTGTCGTGGTCGTAGACCTCGCCGGCCGGATAGATCACCAGCGCGCGCAGCTTGGTCTCGGTCGGGATCGGACGCAGATTCGAGCCGGGCGCGAGCGTGCCCGTCGCCGCATCGACAACCGCGATCGAGCGGAGGCGCCCCTCGGGCAGGCGCGGCAGCGGAATCGCCAACTCGGCGACGGGCGCGTGGCCGGTCACGATCGCGCCGGGCTGGATCGTCGCGTAATCCTGCCCGTCGAGCATCAGCTTGAGCGCCGGCCAGCTCCCATCCGGCCGGCGGTCGACGGAGACGACGACCTCGCTCGTGGTCGCGCGCAGGATCTTGATGGCGTTCTCCAGCGAAACGGCGGAGACAGGCGAGAGCACGGGCGCGTTCATGGGCCCTCCTTGACGAAACGAAGTTTCAGGCGAACCAGGTCGCGGTCGGGGCCGAGCTTGCAGCCGGTGACGTGCATCCGCGTCATGAACAGATAGGCGGTGTCGCCCGTCGTCTGGAAATTCCGCGAACGCGATTGCGGATCGGCGATGGCGCCATAGCCGTAGCGCAGCCGGTCGCTGCAATCCTTGCTCCACATCGTCGGATGCACGAGCAGCGTCTGCAGCGGCGACCAGTGGATCAGATCGTCTGACCAGCTATAGGCGACGCGGCCACCCGCAATGTTCTGGCGCGGATCCGGGCCGAGATGGAAGAGAGAGAGCCATGTCCCGCTCGCCTCATGCCGGGTGACGGAACCGACCGTGGTCGGCAGCTCCTTGAGCGGCTGGCACGGCCGCGCCCGGCTCAGATCGTCGCGGTAGGGGTCGACCGCCGGAATCGTGAAGTCCTGCCCGTCAAAGGCCCGCCAATTCGTCGGATCCTTGATGTCCGTGGACCGGAACAGGCAGACGCCGCTCTTCTGGCCCTCGCCGCCGGTGGTCGCGATCAGCGCATACCAGGCGCCATCCTTCTCGACGATGTTCGAGGGGTTGAAGAAACCGCGATGCCGGCCCTGGTCGACATCCTGCCTGTAGGGCGGCGCCGCCACGAGAGGGCGCGGCTCGTCGGTCTTGAAGCTGCGCCCGCCATCGTTCGACTGGGCCGCGGTGACGACGTTGTACCAGCAGCTCATCGCCTCCTTGAAGCGGCAGGCCCCGGGATGCTTGTCGGCATGGTATTCGGCATGGATCAGCGCCTGGACATGGCGTCCGTCGTCGGTCCAGGTCGCGGCGATCCAGCTCTTGTCGCTGAACTGGCTGGGATCGGCGCTGTTCTTCGCCTCGAAGGAGACGGCGCAGCTCTTGCGGATCGAGGACAGGTCGGCCCCAATCAACGGGCGGCTGCGGTAATGGCTGGCGAAGGCGACGACCTCGCCCTTGTCGTCGCGGAAGGCACGCAGAGGCGCGTCCGGCAGATCCCATTCCTCGCAACGCTGGCGCGCCCAGGAGACGACCGTCTCCTCCTTCGCGTCGGGCGCGACCTCGAGCCGATAGGCAGGCGTCTGCGCCTCTGCGGCCAGAGGCGCCACCAGCAGCAGGAAAGCCGCCGACAGCGCGAGATGCGCGATGCGGGCGCCCCTCATGCCACCTTCCGCTGCGGCTCGGCCGCACGCGGCACCATCTTGTTGTCGACGCGGTTCTCGACGAGGAAGTCGCGCATCTGCCCGTAGACCTGGGCGTAAGCCGCGTTGAAGCGGTCGAAGCGGGACTGGTCCCAATACTCCTCCAACCGGAAGTCACGGCCGGAGAAGACGTCCACGCTCGGGATCTTGAAGGTATCGGCGAACTCGACGGTGCGGCTGTCGTAGGTGAAGTAGATCGACGGCGTGCCATTGGCGAGCGCCATCAGATTGCCGTGCAGCCGGTAGCCGAGCACGAGGTCGAGCCCGCGCACCAGTCGCTCATAGTCCGCGACCACGTCGGAATAGAACATGCGGTTCCGATAAAGGCCCTCGACCTGCTCATCGAGATACCAGCTGCTCGCCCAGGCATTGTCCTTGAGCGCCGCCATGGCCGCGGCCTTCTGCTCAGGCGTGCCCAGCGCGAGCTTCTTCTCCTCGGCCTCGCCCTGCGACATCAGCGTGACCTCGAAGCGATCCGCCATCGCCTTCACCAGATCGCGGTGGAAGGTGAGATAGCGCTGGATGTCCTGCGCATAGGTCTTGGAAACCTCGCGCCTGAGCGTGACGCCGGCGGTCTTGACCTGGTCGAGCGGCGGCAGGCGGATCGCGAGACCGGGATTGTTGTTCCGGAACGCGGTCGGGCAGCCGATGATGCGGACATTGCGGATGCCGAGATCGTTCAGAACCTCGGCCGAATAGGTCCCGCGCACGCCGAGCGAGGCGGTCGAATCCGCGATCAGCTTGAGGACCGTCTTGCTATCCTCGCTCAGCTCCAGCTTGCCGCTGACCGGCGCCTGCGCGCCGATGCCGAAGGCGATGACCGGGATCTTCAGCCGGCGCAGCACATCCGGGGCCTGTGCCCAGTCCATCTCCGCATGGACATAGTTCGAGCCACGCAGGAAGACGTAGTCGTATTCGGCGTTGAGCCGGTCGATCATCGCCGGATCGACATGGTCGATCGGCAAGGTGTCGAGCGTCTCGAAATTGAGCAGCTTCAGCGAGGAATCGAAGACGAAGGCGTCGCCAATATTGTGATAGTGATCGATGTGGCTGGCGAGATTGGCATAATCGTACCAGCGCACATTGTCATGGTCGTAGACCTCCCCGGAGGGGCTGATGACGAGGATGCGGGCCATGGACAGGTCTCCCCTTTTGTCTCGTTATGGTTTCAGGCGATCATCGCCGCGGGGTCTTGCCGCGCCTGCGCGGGGCGGCTGCGTTCGGCGATGAGGCGGCGATAGAGATCGAGATGCGTCTGCGCGCATTCGCGATGGCTCATCGGCCGGGTGATGCCGCCGCGCAGGCGTTCCCAGAGCCCCGGCTCGGTCAGGGAGCGGACCATGCAATCGACGAGATCCTCCGGGCTGCCAGCGCGGAAATGCAGGCCGTCGACCTCGTCGGTGATCTTCTCGGCCATGCCGCCAAGCGCGCTCGCCAGGATCGGGCGGCCATGGAAGAACGCCTCCTGGATCACGATCGGCGAGTTCTCCCACCAGACCGAGGGCATCACCACCCAGTCGACCGAGCGCATCAGGTTCGGCATCTCGTGGTTCTGGAAGGCGCCGCAGAAGCGCACGCGCCGGCCGGCGCTCTCGACCAGCTTGGCGAACTTGTCCTGATAGGCCTGCGGCTGGCGCTCCAGATTGCCGCCATAGACCAGCAGCATCGCATCCTCGCCCCAGACGGAATCGGGAATGCGCGTCACCGCGTCGATCAGCACGTCGGCGCCCTTATAGGGCGTGAGCTGGCCGAAATAGGCGAAGCGCGAGCGCCGCTCCTTGCCTTCGGGCAGGGGCCGCGGCGGGGCGGTGCTGGCCACGTCGATGCCGTTCTCGATCACCGAGAAGCGCTCCTCCGCCAGTCCCCAGCCGACATAGCGGTCGACGAGGAAGCGACTCGGCGAGACGAAATGGTCGGCCAGCCCCAGCATGCCCTTGATGAAGGTCTCGCGCGCCAGGAAGCGGGCCGGCGAGATGTCGGGAAAGCAGGCGTTGCAGTCGGTCGGCGAGGCCCGGTAGCAGAGCTTGAAAGCGCCGGTCTTCACCATCTGGCCGTGATGGTGGCAGATCGAGAGATATTCGTGGAAGGTAACCACGATCAGCGCATCGGGCAGCGCGTCGCGCACCGCGAACAGGCATTCGAGCCCGAGCCCGATGAAGTGGTGGAAATGCACCACATCCGGTTTCAGATCGTGCAGCACGCGGACGAAGTCGCGCTCGATCTCCTCCGTGGCGCGGTTGGAGATCAGGAAGTGATCGTAATCCTCGGCGTAGTAGAGCAGCTCGCCGCCGCGTTGGCGCAGGCTCATCAGCGCCGTGCCGGCATGGCGCGGCGTCGGCGCGCCGACACGGGCGAGATAATGGGAATCGATGCCCTCACCCGCCTGCAGCCCCTTGTGCAGGTTGTAGGACGCCACCTCCGCCCCGCCCAGCGAGAGCGAGGGATGGGCGTGCGATATCACGAGAACCCGCATCCTCAGCCTTTCATGTTGGAGATGGCGAGCGCCCAGCGCCGGTCGAAGCTCGTCCGGTCGGCGAGCCTGGCCAGCGCGCCGGCATGCGGCGCAGCCGTCTCGGTGTCGTCGACCGCGTAGACCTCGACGTCGGGCACCCAGAGCGAGGGCGAGCCCGCCATCCTGAGCTTGAGGCAGAGATCGAGCCCCTTCTCCGCCGTGGTGAAGTAATTGCGCGCGAAGCCGCCGACCTCGATGAAAGCGGCGCGCGACAGCACGCAGCATTCGCTCGCCCCCGCCGCGACCTCCATCGGGCCGAGATTGCCGACCGCATCGAGCGGATAGCCGACGAAGCGGTTGGCGATGCGCCGGCTCGCGCCTTCTCCCTCCAGCCAGGCGCCGGCCCAGCGGATGGAATCGTCCTCGAACAGCAAGGTCGGGCTGGCGACGCATTGCCCGCCACGGGCGCGATAGGCTCTTTCGAGCCGGCCGAGCCAGCCCGGCATCCGGATCTGCGCGGCGCCCGAGAGCAGCACGACCGTCTGGAAGCGACACGCGCGTACGCCAGCCTCCAGCGCGTCGCAGGCATCCTCGACGCCTTCGACCGCGACGAGACGCACCGACAGCCCGTAGAAGCGTGCGAGCCGCCGCGCTTCCGCGCCGACGCGGTCGAAGCTCTCCGACGGCGCCGCGATCGCGATCGGCAGCGGCCGGACTTCCGGATCCATCGCCAGCAAGGCGAAGAGCGCCGACAATTCGCGCTGGCGATGGTCGAGGCCGATGACGAGGCCGAGCGGTGCCTCCGCATCGAAGGAGCCGACATCGAGCGTCTCGACGGCGCGCGGCGGCACGATCTCGGCCGCCTGCAGGGCCGGCGCGATCTGGCGCTCGACCACCGCATTCGCCGTCGAGGAGCGCGGATCGAGCAGGCCGAGGACGCGCTCCAGCGCCCGCCGCGCCTGGGCGCGGTTCGGTTCGAGCGGCAGGAAGGCCGGCCCCGTACCCTGAACCTCGAAGGCGAGATGAAGCGGCTGCCCAGGCTCCGGCAGGAGCTTCGGCGCGAAGACGATGAAGCCGTGGCTGTTGCGCCGCGCCGCCAGCGCCGGGCCGAAGCGCGGATCCTCCATGAAGGCGGCGGTGACGTCCGGCCGCTGCACGCGCGTCCAGAGCCGGTCGACGGCGCAGGACTGGCCGCCGCTGCGCAAGGTGACCGCATCGACCCGGCGCTCCGGATCGAAAAGCCAGCCGATGATCAGCACGCCGGTATCCTCGACGACCGTCACGGAGTCGATGCCGGCGCGCACCGGCTCCTCCAGCAGACAGACGGTGTCGCGGCCGTCGAAGCGCTGCGAGGCACGCCTGAGCCTGTCGGTGGTGGTCTGGGGCGCCGTGCCGCGCGCCAGCCCGTCGCGCAGATGGCCGGGAACCGTGATCGGCTCGAGCAGGACGTAGCGCTCATAGACCTCCAGCGCCCGCCAGCCATCGCTACCGCGGAAATAGAGCCGCTCGATCTCGCCCGGCTGCTGGACCTGGCAATCCTCGAGCAGGCCGAAGAAGCCACGCGCGCCCTCCCCCAGATCGCCCCGCTCGAAGGTTCCGGCTTCGAGATGGGCCGGAGACAGGCCGCCATGCGCGATCAGGAGCTTGAGCCGCCCGGCGGCGAAATCGGAGGTCCAGCCCTGCAGGAAGATGCCGTCGCCCTCCAGCGCGCCCATCACCTCGACGAAGCCTCCGGGCCGCGCGACGGTCTGCAGCAACATCGCCACCGCCCTCAGGCGACGCGGATTGGGCGCGCCGGTCAGCAGCACTTCGAGCAGGCCATCGACCACGCTCGGAAAGGCCTGGCCCGCATCCTCGGCGAGTTCGGAGAGGAAGGTCTGCAAGGGCTGCGGCTTCGCCGCCAGGATCAGGCGCAAGGGACGGCCAGGGCGGCCGATCAGCAGGGCGCCGGTGCCGCTATTGTCGACGCTGGGCGCGGGCGCGAGGCAGAGGAAGCCGGTGGCCGCCAAAGGCTCGGCCCCGGGCCGGCGCCAGCTCAGCACCATGGTCTGGGCGCGATTGCGCGGATTGCCGTCGACCGCGACCGGAACCTTGGCCGGAATGGCGTCGCAGGCGCTGCGGACAAGAATGGCGTTCTCGCCGAGCGGCGTCCAGGCGACGATCGGCGCCGGGCTGACGGACGTCCTTTCGGGAACGATAACCTCGCTCATCGCCTCAACCTCCCCAGAGCGTCACGGCAAGCGTGGCGAAGGACATCACGGCGGCGAGCGTCGAGAGGAAGCCGAGGATCACCGTGACCTGCCGGAGCGGCGCGCGCGCCTCCTTGCGGATCGCCATGAGGCGCTCGTCGAAGGCGCGCAACGTGCCGTCGAAGCGAAGCTGGAAGACGTCGAGCTCGCCGAGACGGCGCACGATCTCGCTTTGCGTCTCGGCCTCCACCTTGCTGGCCTCGGCGAGGGCGTTGTTCTCTTCGAGACGCGCCGCGATGCGGTCGAGCTTCTCGTTCAGCTCCTTCTGGACGAGTTGCGCCCGCCGGTTGAGCGCGATCAGCACCTCGACCTTGTCGAAGAAGCGGGCGAGCGGCACGGCGATCGCGGCCTCCGCCGCCAGCTCGTCCGCCGCCGGCAGGCGCAGTTCCAATTCGGCCCCGGTCGCCGGCGAGATGCCGACGACCTTGAGGCGGCCGCGTGCCGCGACCAGCCTCTCGTCGAGTTCCATGGAGAAGGCGTGCTTGCCGTCGCCGATGCCGTTGCGACGCAGATCGATGCGGCTCTGATCCGCCTTGGCCTCCAAAGCGAGCTTGCCGTCGCAATAAAGCTTCACCGTGACGGCCTGGTCGGGACGGGCCTCGTCCCAGATCCAGCCATGCAGGCGGTTGCCGTCGAGGGCGTCGATCCGTCCGTTCAGCTTCGCCGGCTCGACATTCGGCGCGTCGACGCGCGGCAGCCGGAGTTCGTTGTTCTGGTTGGTCGCGGTCGTCATGCGGCCTCCGCGAGCTTGAGGCTGTCGAAGAGGGCGAGATGGCGGGCGGCGCATGCGGCGAGCGAAGGCTGCTCGGCGATGCCGTGGACGAGGCGCTGCCACAGCCCGGCCTCCTCCATCGCCCGGCGCATGGTGCGGGCGAGCGCGGCCGGATCGCCCGGCCGGACATGCAGCCCGTCGATCTCGTCGCGCACCATCTCGGCCATGCCACCGATATCGCTGACGATCAGCGGCCGGCGATGCTGGAAGGCTTCCTGGATGACGAGCGGCGCGTTCTCCCACCAGATCGAGGGCATCACCACCCAGTCGATTTCGGCCATCAGGGCCGGCACCTCGTCGCGGGCGTAAGCGCCGCAATGGGTGACGACGCCTTCGGTCCCGGCGAGCGCGGCGTCGAGCGCGCTGGTGAAGGCCTCGCTCTGGAACGGCGCGCCGCCATGGATGCGCAGGCTGAAGCCGCCCTCCCCCGAAGCCTGAAGAATCCTGGCCGCCTGGAGGAGTGGCAGCACGCCCTTCCAGGGATTCAGATTGCCGAAATAGCCGAAGCTGGCGCGCCGGCCCGTCGCGCGGCGGTGCGGAACCGGCTCCTGCGCCGGGCGGGCATTGGCGAAGACCTCGATCCTGTCGCCCGGCAGGCCCCATTCGATATAGCGCTGGCGCAGGAAACGACTCGGCGCGACGAAATGATCGACCGCCGCCAGATGCGTCTTGATGAAGCGCTCGCGCAGCAGGAAGCGGTCGGCGCCGATCTCGGGGAAGCAGCCATGGCAGCCCGCCGGCGAGGCGCCGGCGCAGCGCTGCCGGTCGCCCGGCCGCACCATCAGCCCGTCATGGTGGCAGATCGGATAGTAGTCGTGCAGCGTCATCACGATCGCCGTCCGCGGCAGCAGCCGGCGCGCCAGCGTCAGGAATTCCGCGCCGATCAGGGCGAGATGATGGACATGGATCACGTCCGGGTGGAACTCGCTGAGCAGCGTCCCGAGGTCCTGCAACGTGCCGTAATGGTCGATCTGGCTCATGTGGAAGCGGTCGTAATGCGCGCTCCACAGCACCACGTCCTCGCCGACCGATTGCAGCGCCGTGCCCGGATGCGGCTCGCGATGGATCGTGTTGGTCGCGCCGAGGAAGAGCACCTCGCAGCCCTGCTCGCGATAGGCGCCCGCAAGGTCATGCGCGAAGATCTCGGTCCCGCCCGGATGCAGCGCGGGGTGGTTGTGCGCGGCGACGAGGATGCGGCGGCTCATGGCCGGCCTCCCGGCTTGGTCGCGATCAGCACGTCCTGGTAATGCGCCGCGCTGATACCGCGCCAATGCCCCGGACGCAGGGCCTCGACGGCGAGCCCGGCCTGCATCGTCTGCTCCAGCAGGAAGCTCGCATCGATGCCGGCCGCCGCAAGCGGCGCCTCGTCGATCGCATACCAGCCGGGCCCGTCCTGCCAGCGCTTGAACGAGAGGCGCTCCTGGCCCGTGCTGCCGTCGATCGCAAAGGCGGTGAGGAAGAGCCGGCCGCCCGGCGCCAGCAGGCGCGAGGCTTCCTGCAGATAGACCACGAGCTCGTCGGGCGGCAGATGCGTCGCCACCGAGATCATCGTCACGAAGTCGAAGCTGCCATTGGCGAAGCCGAAGCGGACCTCGTTGCCCGGCAGCGACCCCTGCGGATTGTAGAGCGGGTGGGCGATGTCGAGGCGCTGGAAGCGGAAGCGCGGATAGGCCGGCGTGATCGTCTGGGCACACCAGAGAATGCCGTCCATCACCGGGTCGACACCGTCATAGCTGCCCCGTTCGGGGTCGAGATACTGCGTCAGCGGCACCGCCATGCGGCCGATGCCGCAGCCGATATCGAAGACGCGCTCATGCGGCATGAGCCGGCCGATCCGGACGAAGTGGCCGAGGAATTCGGCGCCGATGGCGCGATAGTCGCCATCGCCGACGAAGATCGAATCCGGCGGCGGATGCGGCATGAAGCGGTTGGTCTGGAGCCCGGCCAGCAGCCAGTCGAGCTCCGGCCCGGCCGGGGCGCTCGCGGGCGCCGGTTCGGGCGCGATCTGTCTCAGGGCCGTCATCGCCGTCATGCCGCGGTCGCTCTCCTGAAGCTGAAGCGGGGAACAAGGTCGGGTTCGCTCGGCGCCTGTGCTTGCAGCAGCGCGGGCTCGGCCGCCGAGGTCTCGAAGGCCTGCATCAGCGCGGCGATCTGCGCGTCCCAGCGCCGCATCTGCAGCCAGGCATTGTGCTGGGAGGCGGCGCCGCGCGTGTAATCGGTGCTCTTGGAGATCGACTGGCGCTCGAGATGGTAGAGCGCGACATCCGGCACATAGACGATGCCGAGGCCGGCGCGCCGGATCTTGAGGCACAGATCGCTGTCCTCGTAATCGCCGATCACATAGCTCTCGTCGAAGCCGCCGAGCTCGCCGAACAGCTCGCGCGCCATGACGATGCAGGCGCCGGTGACGCCCGGCACCGGGCGCTCGACATTGGCCGGCGCATAGCTGCCCGGCATGCCCTTGAAGTAATGATGGTTGAGCCAGGTGCCTTTACTGTCGCGCTTGAAGAAAAGGCCGGCATGCTGCAGCGAGCCGTCCTCGTAGAGCAGCTTCGGGCCGACGGCACCGATCCGCCGGCGCTTGTCGAGCTTGGCGACCAAAGCCGGCAGCCAGCCATTGCCGACGGGGATCACGTCGGAATTGACCAAAGCCAGCGCCTCGCCGCGCGCCTGGCGCGCCCCGGCATTGCAGGCAGCCGAGAAGCCGCCATTGCGCCGCATCGCCACGAGCTGCATCGGCAGGCCGTAGGCGAGATGCAACCCGCCCAGGAGATGCGCGACCTCGGCCTCGTGTTCGGGAGAATCGAGCACATAGATTAGCTCGGCGTTCTCAGCGAACCAGGGATCGCCTGCGAAGGCCGCGACCTGCACGCGCAGGAAATCATAGACGCGGTAGAGCGGGATCACCACGGAGGCTTTCGGCCGGGCCGGGCCACGGCCGAAGGTTTTCACTTCAGGCTCCGGCCGATTCGCGCGCAACTCCTCCTGGCAAGCGGCGAGGATCGGCGCGAGCGTCTCCTCCAGCATCGCGGCGGTGAGATATTGCGGCGGGATCGCCGAAAGCGCCCGCGCCCGGATCGTGGCCGCGTCGGCCGGCTGCACGGGCGGGCGCAGCGTCAGCACCGTCCCCGATTTCAGCCTGATCTCGCAGCGCGGCTGCAGCACCGGCGCCCCAGCGGCATAGTCCGGGGCGAAGGCGGCGAAGCCGATGGCGGCACGCGTCTCGCCTTCCGCCCCGCTCGGCAACCTGACCGGGAAGCGCTGGAGACGCGAGAGCATGGCGATCGGCTCGCCGGTGCCGCGATGCAGCAGCACCTCCTCCAGGAGATCGTCGGGATCGCGCAGATAGCCGCCGATCAGCAGGCCCGCCCGGTTGCAGACCGCGAGATCGAGCTCGGCGGCGGGCAGATCGTCGTTGCGGCGGACATGCTGGACGGCGAGAGGCGCCCGGCGCTGCATCTCGACGGCGAGAAGCCGTCCCTGCTCGGACAGGCCGGCGAGCTGCTCGATGACCCAGTTGCGCAGGCCGTCGCGGCTCGCGGCCTTGCCTGCCCACCAGCGGCCGAGCGAGGGCGCCGCTTGCCGCCCGGGCAAGGTCCTGACCACGAGCGAGCGCTCGCTCTGCAGGATCAGCAGGCCGCCGCCGCGCACCGGCGGCTCCTCCAGCACGAGGTGAAGCTCGCGCTGGCCGTTGCGATCGGCTGCGCCGAGGCGCGACGGCAGCTCGAGGCGCGTGAGGCCGGCGCCGTCCAGGCGGAACGCCGTGCGCAGCGCGTCGAGATCGGCGGGGACGACGGTCTCGGACAGCCATCGGCCCTCGACCAGCGCCGCGCTGGGCTGCATCGCGGCCGGCTCGGGAAAGAGAGCCAGGAGAAGCTGGCGCAGAAAGGACAGGTAGCTCGGGACCGCAGCGAGGTTGAACAAGGGCGGCCAGGCCCGCACCAGCGCATTGGCGAGCGCCAGCCGGGCCCGCGGCGTGAGGTCCTCCAGGATGTCGTCGGGATCGGCCAGGCCGTGAACCAGCGCCGGGTCGAAGGCTGCGGTCACGTCACCCTGCGGGCCGTGGTCGGACAGGGTCGCGACGATGCTGTCATGGCCGGAGGAGCGGAAGGCGACGGCCAGCCTTTCGCGCCCGTCGCGCAGCCCCAGCGAGATCGAGGCCGCGGCGAGGCGCCGGCCGCCGCCTGTCAGCGCGATCGACGGCTTGCCGAAGGGCGAGGCCTCGAGCGTCCAGCAGAGCAGGAAGACCGAACCGCCGAGGCGATGGAGTTCGAGCTGGGTCGGGGCCGCCACCGCCGTGGCGGCGGGCGCAAGTGAAAGCATGGGGTTCTCCTGCCGCACGGAGGGTCCCGGAGCGCTCGGCGAAGAGGGAAATCCACCTCCCGGGAAGCCGCGCGCTCCGGAGCGTTGTCGGGCGCGTCGCCTTCCGCCCGGCCACTGCCGGCCGGACGGGTACGCGCGTCAGGACGATCAGGCGATCGAGAAGTAGCTGTGCGGATCAGCCTGGATGTCCTCGGCGGTCACGCCGACGAGGGTCAGGGTGTCGCCATGGCCGAGGTCGATGACGGTGTTGCCGCCGACCGTGGTCGCGCGGGCCGCCACGTCCTCGGCGGTCGCCACGCCGGTGCCGTTGATGTCATGCGCGATCTGCAGCATGTCCGTGCCCGCCTCGAAATCGAGGACGACGTCGTTGCCGCCTCCACCGGTGAAGACGAAGACATCGTGTCCGGCGCCGCCGATCAGGACGTCGTCCCCGGCGCCGCCGAAGAGGATGTCGTCGCCCGCGCCGCCGATCAGCACGTCGTTGCCGTCGCCGCCATACAGGACGTCGTCCCCCTTGCCGCCCTGGAGAATGTCGTCTCCCGCGCCGCCCTGAAGGACATCGTTGCCATTGCCGCCGGACAGGACATCATTGCCATTGCCGCCGAAGAGGATGTCGTCGCCATTGCCGCCGAAGAGCGCGTCGTCGCCCTCGTCGCCGTAAAGCACGTCGTCCCCTTTATCGCCGAAGATGAAATCATCCCCGTCGCCACCATGAACGAAATCGTCGCCGTTGCCGGCGTGGATCACGTCGCTGAAGCGAGTCCCAATCAAAAAGTCGTCGAATGCACTTCCTTCGATCGTCGCCATTCGGCACCTCCTAAGCGATCTGGTGAACCCGGACCTGTCCGGAAATCCGGCCGCAAATCCTGTGTCCGGGAACGGTTCCGACAGCATCGCAAGCGTCACGCCGTCGCTCGACTCTTAGAGGATTACTCAATGCGTGCGTCGCAGCAAGCTTTTTATTGTGACTATTTTGCGATGCACAAAAATTTAGACTTCATTTTATTCGGCAACTCTTCCGACAATCCCGAGAATATACTTCCAATTTTGAAATATCCCTCGCCATCCGCTCCTCGCCTCGGGTCGCGTCAATCCTCGCGGAATGCCCGGTTGAAGCTGTCGGTGAAGGGCGAGATCAGATAATCGATCGCGCGGCGCGCGCCGTTGACGATCATGACCTCCGCGGTCATGCCGGCATGCAGCACGATCTTATGGCCCTTCAGGCTGTCCGGATCGATCTCGGCGCGCACGACGAAATAGGCAACGCCGGACTTCTCGTCGACGAGCTGGTCCGGCGCGACATAAGTCACCTTCGCCTCCAGCGGCGGCAGGGTCCGCGAGTTGAACGCGGTCAATCGCACGCGGGTGGGCGCCCCGACGCGCACCACATCGATATCGCGCGGGTCGACCTTGGCCTCGACGATCAACGGCTCGTTCTCCGGCACGATGTCGAGGATCGCCTCGCCGGCCGTGATCACGCTGCCGGCGGTGCGCATGCGGATATTGGTGACGATGCCCTCCTGAGGAGCGGTCACGATCAGGCGGCGCAACACGTCCCGCGCCTGGACGATGCGCTCGATGACCTCCGACAGCGCCAGCTGGGCGTCCTGAATGTCGCCGGCGATCTGGTTCTGCCGCTCGAGGCTGATCGACAGGATCTCCAGATTGGCGCCGGCGACCGCCTGCTCGGCCTTGGCCTTGCGCGCGGCGAATTCGCCGGCCCGCCCGGAAAGCTCGCTCTGCCGGGTCTGCAGCTCGACCAGCTGGCTGCGCTTGGCGTAGCGCTTCTCGTAGAGATCGGTGAGAATCCGGACCTCGTCGTCGATCAGGGAGCGCTGCCGGATGGTGGCGTCGATCTGCGCGTTCAGCGCCTCGGACTCGGCCTGATGCTGTTCGATGACGCGCTGCTGGATGTTGATCTTGCCGTCATGGACCTGCGCGCGTGACTTGAACAGCGTGAGCTCGGCACGCAGCACCTCGCGCGCGATCGGGCTCTCTCCCCGCTCGACGATGTCGGGGAAGTCGACCTCGGCTGCATTCGCCTGCTCGGCCCGGAGGCGGGCGAGCTTCGCCTCCAGCCCGATCCGCTTCGCCTCGAGCTGCTGCAATTCCGCACGGGCGCGGGCATCCTCCAGCCGCAGCAACGGTTCATCCTTGGCGACCCGCTCGCCCTCGGCCTTGAGCAGGGTCTTGAGGATGCCGCCTTCGAGATGGCTGACCGTCTTGCGCTTGCTGTCGACGGCCACGACGCCGCTCGCCACGGCGGCATTGTCGAGCCGGGCAGTAACCGCCCAGGCGCCGAAGCCGCCGAAGCCCACGCCGATCGCCGCCACCCCGGCGAGAACCAGGCTGCGCAGGCTCGGCACGCGCTCCTCCGGTTCCTGCCACGCGGCGGAGGCGACAGGCAGCATTTCAGGGCGTTTGATCAGGGAGTTTCCGGTCACGCCTTCACCTCGCGAACGGACGGGGCGGATGGGGCGGCATTCGCCGCGGCCGGCTCGATCTCCACGCGCCCGCCGGGCGTGATCATGCCGGCGATCGCCGCGCGTGGGCCGAATTGCTGGACGCGGCCGTCCTTCAGGATGAGGAGCTTGTCGACGACCTGCATCACCGAGGGGCGGTGCGCGATCAGAATGACGATGGCCCCGCTCTCGCGCGCGGCCGCCACGGCGCGGATCAGACTCTGCTCGCCCTCGGCGTCGAGATTGGCGTTCGGCTCGTCGAGAACGATCAGGCGCGGCAGCCCGTAGAGCGCGCGCGCCAGGCCGATGCGCTGGCGCTGGCCGCCGGACAGCTTGAAGTCGCTGTCGGCCACGCTGGTGTCGTAGCCGAGCGGCAGCCGGCCGATCAGCTCATGCACACCGGCGATGCGCGCCGCTTCGAGGATCGCATGCGGATCGGGGGCCCGCATGCGGGCGATGTTCTCCGCGATCGTGCCGTTCAGGAGCGAGACCGATTGCGGCAGATAGCCGACCATGGCCCCGAAGGAGCCGCGCTCCCAGAGATAGGTGCTGTGGCCATCCAGATAGACGCCGCCGGCATTCGGCTTGAGGACGCCGACGAGCAGCCGGGCCAGCGTCGACTTGCCGGCGCCCGACGGCCCGACGATGCCAAGCACCTCGCCCGGCTCCAGCGAGAAGGACACGCCCTTGATCACGGTCTGCTCCGAGCCGGCAGGAGCGAAGATCACGCGGTCGACCACCAGATCGCCCTGGCAGGGCGGCGTCGGCACGGTCTGGCGCTGCGAGCTGCGCGACAGCACCAGCTCCCGCACCCGCTTCCATGCGGTCGCGGCCAGCACCCATTGCCGCCAGTCGGTGATCATCGAATCGAACGGCGCCAGCAGCCGACCGAGCAGGATGCTCGCCGCCATCAGCGTGCCGGCCGTGACCTCCGCGCGGATGATCAGCACGGCGCCGGTGGCATAGACCGCCAGCTGCATCGTCATCCGGCACGAACGCGTCAGCGCCGCGATGAACTTGGCGCGGCGCGTGCCCATGTCGAGCTGCTCGATCATGACGAGCTGCTGTCCGCGCCAGCGCTGCGACAGCGCCGGCAGCATGCCCATCGCCTCGATCGTCTCGGCGTGACGCAGGCTGGAGCCGACCTCGTTGATGCTGGCGACGCCGGCCTCGTTGGCCTCCTTGAGGATCCGGCGGGTCAGCATGTCCGACAGCACGCCGAGCAGCAGCAGGATGATCAGCGACGCCAGCCCGACCAGCCCGTAGACGGGGTGCAGCATGAACAGCACGGCCAGGAAGACCGGCGACCAGGCGGCTTCGAGCGGTGTCGCGATGGCCGAGCTCGCGATGAAGAAGCGGATGTCGTTGAGATCGCGGATCGCCTGCGTCGCCTGGCCCGAGCCCTGCTCGAGCGAGGCGCTCACCGCCGCCTGCAGGGCCGGCAGGTTGAGTCGGCGCGCGAAGATGCTGGCCATGGTCTGGAAGGTCAGCGAGCGGATGAACTCGATCGTGCCATAGAGCGCGAGCGCCCCCACCGCGACGACGAGCAGCATCGTCAGCGTGTCGTAGCTGTGGCTGACGGTCACCCGGTCCTGGACCTGCATCATGAAGAGCGGGACGGTCAGCAGCAGCAGATTCACGCACAGGCTGAGAGAGCCGGCATAGCCGAGGCCGCCCACGAACGACCGCTGCAAATCCCTGACCAAGGCGTCGGAGGCGGTCTGCACAGCCTTCATTCCTATCTCCGGAAAGCGAGGGTTGCCGAGCCAGAAGGATGACGTCACCATTGGGCGACGCCGACCAAGCGTCAGCATTGGGAACGTGATATGCGCGGAGTGTCAAGATTATGACAGATTAGAACTCTATCTCCTCACGCAGCGACTCAGCAAATGCGGCGTGATTATGGGATATTTCGAAATTCGAAGTAGTTTCCATCTAATTCACGTTTGATAAATTCTTATCTTTTGGCCACGCAGTATGGCACGTGCTTTGCCATAGGCTTCACTGGGGAAAGGGAGAAAAAAGGGTGGATTGTCCAAAACTCGATCAGACGGGGTAAGGAATGCACTTCAAATTGCATGGCGGCGGGCAATTTTCAGGCAGATCCTTGAACGGCCATCACCAGCCCAACGGCGATGGCGATATCGAGGACGGTCCCGAGCGAAGGCTTTCCGCCTTTGATCTGGCCCGTGTCATCGAGCGCGTGAGCCGAAGATTTCTCGACTATCTGCGCCTCGAGCTGGGCAAGCTCGGCATCGAGGACATCTCACCTGCGCAGGTGATGATTCTGTTAACCATCGGGCAAGGTGAGATCGCGGTCCGCGACCTGCTGGATCGCGGGCATTACGGGGGCTCGAACGCCTCCTATAATCTCAAGCAGCTCGTCGAGAGCGGCTATCTCGATCGAACGGCGTCGCCACGCGACCGCCGGCTGGCCAAGATCTCGCTCTCGCCCAAGGGGCAGATGCTCTGCGAGCGGCTGCGCCTGCTCGACGAAACCAGCCAGTTCAGCCAACGCTCCGAGAACGGAACCGAGGCCGATCTCCTGACGACTCACGAAACCCTGCGCCGTCTGGAGCAGTGGTGGAACGATTCCCTCCGTTACGGCGGTGTCTTACTGGCCTCATGCATATCCTATTCGTTCATCGTGCAGGATCTGGTCAGTTCGCTTCTTTGATCGCGAGCCTCGTCGCCCAGGGCGACGAGGTCACGCTGATCACCGAACGCCCTGCGCAGGAGCAGGCCGGCGTGCGGCAACTGACCTATGCGGTCGGGGAAGCATCGACACAGCACCCGGCGCTTGCCGCCACCGACTATCATCTGCGCACCGGGGAGGCCGTTGCGCAGATGATGGCGTCCCTGAAGACGACCGATCCGCCCGATGTCGTGATCGGGCACACTGGCTGGGGCGGGCTTCTCTTCGCGCGTGACGCGCTGCCGGACGCCGCCTTGATGGGTTACTGCGAATATTACTACCGCAGTTCCGGATCGGATCTGGATTTCGGCGCGACCGCGCCGATCCCCCTGGCGGAGCGGCAGCGCATCCGCATGCGCAACGCCGCGCAGCTCCTCGCTCTCGACACGCTCGACGCGGCCTACGCCCCGACGCAGTGGCAGCGCCGGCAATATCCCGCAGCCTATCGCCAGCGCATCGCCGTCTGTCATGACGGGATCGACACCGCACTCTGCCGGCCCGAGCCGCAAGCGCGCTTCACCTTACCGGATGGCCGCGAGCTCGCGCCGGGCGCGCCGGTCGTCACCTTCGTCGCGCGCGACCTCGACCCCTATCGCGGCTATCCCCAGTTCATGCGCGCCGCCGCCATTCTGGCGGAACGCGATCCGGACCTGATCTTCGTGGCTGTCGGTGGCGACGGGGCGGGCTATGGCCGCCCGCGCGACGATGGTCGCGTCTGGCGCGAAGCGATGCTGGCAGAAACCGGCCTGGCCGATCGCATCGTGCACATCCCCTGGCTGCCTCATGACGAACTGATCAGGCTGTTCCAGGTCTCGGCGGCACATGTCTATCTGACGGTCCCCTTCGTGCTGTCCTGGTCGCTGCTGGAGGCGATGGCCTGCGGCTGCCTCGTCGTCGCCTCCGACACGCCGCCGGTGAGGGAGGTGGTGCGCGACGGCATCAACGGCCTGCTCGCCCCGTTCGACGACCCCGCCTTGCTGGCGCGGCGCATCGGCGAGGCGCTGCGGAACGCCCCCGCGATGGCGCCTCTGCGCCACGCCGCACGCGAAACCATCCGGGCCGGATATGAACGCGAGCGTTGCGTGGACCGCCAGATCGGCTGGATTCACAGGCTGAGCGGCTAGCCGCTGCTGCGCGCGGGCATTTTCGGGCGAAGCGGATCGATACCAATGCGCATGAGGAAAATACTCGGGCAGCCCGACCTCAGCCCGGCGTGCCGCGAAAGGCCGGCGGGGGCTTGAGGCGGCGCCGAAGGCCTCGACCAGCTCGCCGGTCGGCCGTCCGCGTTGGCGAAACAGGAAGATCGGAACCCGTATCCGGAAGCTGCGGAAGACGAGGCCGTGGCCGTCGCGCATCCGCGCCGCCTCGCTATCAGCGATGCCGACACCGCAACCGGCGGCTAGCGCCGCGTGCGGCCTCTTTCCGCGCCAATCGCCTCAGGCCGTTCCGGCCGGCCGGCGGGCGTCGGCGTTGACGCGCTCGACATCGCTGCGCGACAGAGCGAGATCGGACAGGCCGCGCTCGTCCATCGCATAGAGAGCGCGCGCGCTCGCCCTCGCATCGAGCCAGGCCTCGAGCTGCAGCAGGAGTTTCAGGGCGCCGCCGCGCGAGCGATGGGAAAGGGAAAGCTGGGCTGTGGCTGGGCTTGCGAACATGGCATGCCTCTCAGGTGACTTGATTGCCCGGGAATCTGCGCCTTGCCGCGGCGTCAAGCAAATGCGAAGTTCTTCGCATTGCCCAAGTTGAGCTTGGCCTGTCATGAGCCGTCGCCATCTTCCGCCATTGGCCTCCTTGCGCGCCTTCGAGGCTGCCGCCCGGCATCGCAATTTCGAGAAGGCGGGCGATGAGCTGGCTGTCACCGCCAGTGCTGTCGGCCAGCATGTCAGGGCGCTCGAAACCTGGCTGCGGCGCCCGCTCTTCATTCGGCTGCCGAGCAAGGGCGTGGCCCTGACCGAAATCGGCGAGCGCTATGCCGCGACCGTCTCGCAGGCGCTCGACCAGCTCAACGAAGCGACGGCGCGGGCCTTGCGCCCGGAGACGCCGAATGTCCTGACCGTCAGCACCTTGCCGAGCTTCGCCCTGAACTGGCTGATTCCCCGGCTCGGCTCCCTGAAGGAGCGCCAGCCCCATCTGGAGGTGCGGGTCGAGATCTCGGTGAGCCTGACCGATTTCGCCCGCGAGAACGTGGACGTGGCGATCCGCTCCGGCCGCGGCGGCTATCCGGGCCTGCGGGCGGATCTCCTGATGGAGGAGAATTTCTTTCCCGTCTGCAGCGCCTCCCTGCTCGGCGATCCGGCCCGCCCGCTGCGCGAGCCGGCGGATCTCAGCCATCACACCCTGCTGCACGAGATCCCGGAAGGAATCCCCGACTTCGTCACCTGGCCGCGCTGGCTCGCGGCGGTGGGCATGCCGCAGATCGACGCGAGCCATGGGCCGCGCTTCTCGCATACCTTTCTCGCTTTGCAGGCTGCCGCCTCGGGACAGGGCGTGGCGCTCGCGACCAATGTCCTGATCGGGGATTATCTCGATGCCGGCCGTCTGGTCCGGCCCTTCCCGGATCAGGTCAGGGGTCCGCACCAGTATTATCTGGTCTGCCCGGAGGCGTCGGCGCAGCGGCCGGCGATCGCCGCGTTCCGGCAATGGCTCCGCGACGAGGCGGCAGCCCATCGCCTCGCGGCCGGCCCGGGATGACCGCGTCGTTCCGCTGAAAGTCAGCCCGTTCTAATGAAGTGGACGCGCGGCGCCATCCCGCCGGGTTTCGGGCGTCCTGCGGCTCGCATGGGCCAGCGCCAGGATGAAGGCGAGCGACAGCAGGAGCACGATGGTCGGCGCGGGCGCACTGTCGATGAAGAACGAGAGATAGACCCCGAGGAACGAGCCGGTCACGGCCATGACGACCGCCGCAAGCAGCATGGTGCTGAACCGGCGGGTCAGCAGGAAAGCGATGGCGCCGGGCGCGATCAGCATGGCGATGGCCAGGATGATGCCGACGGCCTGCAGCGCGCCGACGATCGTCAGCGAAATCAGGCTGAGCAGGCCGTAATGCAGCAGGTTCACCCGAAGGCCGACCGCCCGCGCCTGCGCCGGATCGAAGGCGTGCAGCAGGAAATCCTTCCATTTGAGGCCGATCACGCCCGCTGTCAGCAGGGCGATCAGCGCGGCCCCGCCGATATCGGCCCCGGAGACGCCGAGCATGTCGCCGAAGAGAATATGGTCGAGATGCACCTCGGACTGGATCATCACATAGAGGACGAGGCCGAGCCCGAACATGCCGGAGAAGACCACGCCCATCACGGTGTCCTGCTTGATCCGGCTGTTGTCCTTCAGGAAGCCCGTTGCGGTGGCGCAGATCATCCCTGCGGCGAAAGCCCCGACGGCATAGGGAAAGCCGAGGATGTAGGCGAGGACCACGCCGGGAAAGACGGCGTGGCTGATCGCATCGCCCATCAGCGACCAGCCCTTCAGCACGAGGAAGCAGGACAGCAGCGCCATCGGTATGGCGACGACCACCGCGATCACCAGCGCATTGACCATGAAGTCGAAGCGGAAGGGCTGGAGCAGCGTCTCGACGAGGATCGTCATGCGGCCTCCAGGGTGCGGGCGGCGCGGCGACGGGCGGCCAGCATGCCGTGCTTGGGCGCGAGGAGGAAGGCGAGCAGGAAGATCGCCGTCTGCAGCACGACGATGATGCCGCCGGTGGCGCCGTCGAGATGATAGCTGGCATAGGCGCCGGCGAAGCTGGTCAGCGTGCCGATCGCGACCGCGATCACCAGCAAGCGTGGGAAGCGATCCGTCAGCAGATAGGCGGTGGCGCCGGGCGTGACGACCATGCAGATGACGAGGAAGGCCCCCACCGTCTGCAACGCCGCGACGGTCGAGGCCGAGAGCAGCGTGAAGAACATCAGCTTCAGAGCGGTCGGGTTGAGGCCGATCGAGCGCGCATGGCTCTCGTCGAAGAAGGTGACCATGAGGTCCTTCCATTTGACGAGCAGGACACCGAGCGAGACGAAGCCGATCAGCGCGAGCTGAATCGTGTCGGCGGGGGTGATGGCGAGGATGTTGCCGAGCACGATGGTCTGGATGTTCACCGAGGTCGGCGACAGCGACACCATGAACAGGCCAAGCCCGAAGAAGCTCGAGAAGATCAGGCCGATGATGGCATCTTCCTTCAGCTTGGTCCGCTGGTTCAGGAAGAGCATCGCGCCGGCGGCGAGCCCGCCGGAGAAGAAGGCGCCGATCGAGAAGGGCAGGCCCAGCATATAGGCGCCGGCCACACCGGGCACGATCGCATGCGACAGCGCATCGCCGATCAGCGACCAGCCCTTCAGCATCAGATAGCAGGACAGGAAGGCGCAGACGCCGCCGACGAGGGCCGAGACCCACATGGCGTTGCGCATATAGCCATAGGAGAAAGGCTCGAGGAGAACGGCGATCATTCCCCGCCTCCTTCGCGCATCCCGGCCTCCCGGCGGGCCGCCCTGCCCTCACGCAGGATCAATGGCCGCTCGTCGTCGGTGACGACGCCGACGGGCGCCTGCCCGCCGCCATTTGCCCCGTTCAGCACGACATGGCGCAGCACGCCGCCGAAGGTCTTCTGCAGGTTCTCCTGGGTGAAGGTGTCCGCGGTCGGGCCATGGGCCAGGACCGTTCCCTTGATCAGGATCGTCCGATCGCAGAATTCCGGCACGGAGCCGAGATTATGCGTCGAGACCAGCATGACGCGGCCCTCCGCCCGCAATTCGCGCAGCAGCGCGATGATTCGCTCCTCGGTCTTGACGTCGACGCCGGTGAAAGGCTCGTCGAGCAGGATGACCCGGCTGTCCTGGGCGAGCGCCCGCGCCAGGAAGACGCGCTTCTTCTGGCCGCCCGAGAGCTCCCCGATCTGGCGCTTGCGAAAGGCGCCCATGTCGACGCGGGCGAGCGCGGCATCGACAGCCGCGTGATCGGCGGCCTTCGGGATGCGCATCAGGCCCATGCGGCCGTAGCGGCCCATCATCACGACATCCTCGACCAGGACCGGGAAGTTCCAGTCGACCTCCTCGGCCTGCGGCACATAAGCGATGAGGTTCTGGCGCAGCGCCTGCCGGATCGTCAGCCCGAGCACGCGGATATCGCCTTTGGCGAGGCGCACGAAGCCCATGATCGCCTTGAACAACGTCGACTTGCCGGAGCCGTTGACGCCGACGAGAGCCGCGATCGTGCCCGTAGGGATGCGGAAGCTCGCATCCCGCAACGCCGTATGGCCATTGCGGTAGGTGACCGTCGCACCGGTCACCGCGATGCCGCCCCCCGCCTCGGACGCGGCGAGGAGGGCTTTGGCATCGACAGGCACGTTCACTGCGCCAGCCCCTTGGCGATGGTGCCCGAGGTGACCTTGAGCAGGTCGATATAGGTCGGAACCGGACCGTCGCTCTCGCTCAGCGAATCCACATAGAGGACGCCGCCATATGCCGCCCCGGTTTCCCGCGCGACCTGCTGGGCCGGCTTCGGCGAAATCGTGCTCTCGGAGAAGACCACCGTGATCTTGTTCTTCCGCACCGCGTCGATGACCTTGCGGACCTGCTGCGGCGTGCCCTGCTGGTCGGCGTTGATCGGCCAGAGATAGAGCTCCTTCAGCCCGAAATCGCGTGCGAGATACGAGAAGGCGCCCTCGCTGGAGACAAGCCAGCGCTTCTCGGCGGAAACGGCGGCGAGTTCCGCCCTGATCGGCTCGATGGCGGCCTTAATCCTGGCCTTGTAGGCTTCCGCATTGGCCTTGTAGGTCTCGGCATTCTGCGGGTCGTACTTCGCGAAGGCGTCGCGGATGTTGTCGACATAGATCAGCGCGGCCGCGGGCGACATCCAGGCATGCGGGTTCGGCTTGCCCTTATAGGGGCCTTCGACGATGCCCATCGGGGCGACGCCCTGCGAGACGACAACGCCCGGCACGTTCCTGAGATTCTGGAAGAACTTCTCGAACCAGAGCTCGAGCCCGAGGCCATTCCAGAGGATGAGCTGCGCGCCCTGGGCGCGCTGGATGTCGCCCGGCGTCGGCTGGTAGTTGTGGATTTCGGCACCGGGCTTGGTGATCGACTCGACGACCGCCGCGTCGCCCGCGACGTTTTTCGCGATGTCCGCAATCACCGTGAAGGTGGTGACGGCCTTGAACTTGCCCTGGGCGGCGGCCGGCAAGCTGCCCAGCATGGCGGCAAAGGCGGCGCCCATGAAACCGGCCAGGACCGATCGACGCGAAGCAGCGGGCATGGAGGCATCCTTATTGACAATGAATTGCAGAAGCAATTCATTGCTACCTTGAAGTCCGCCGTACTTGCAAGTGCGATTTATTCGCAATTATGGAGGAGGAATTGCGCCCGACCCGCTGGAGGGCGGCGGCGTTCGGCGCCGTCGCGAGCGCTCAATAGGTGACCGTCGCCTGGATCGTATCGGCATAGGCGCCCGGTGACGGCGTCGCCTGAGCCGGCACGCGCCCATAGACGAATGTCGTCTGTGCCAGGCCCGACCCCAGCCCCGCCAGGGTATTGGCACCGAGCGTGTTTCCGAACGCCTGGGTGCGCGCCGTATCCCGGTAGAGGCCATAGGTGATCCCCTCGCCGCCCTTGACCATGCGCCGCAGCGTCGGATTGGTGGCGCCCGACAGGCCGCCATCGAGTCCGATCTGATAGGCGGTTCCGTTCGTGCAGGTCGGCGCCAGGCTGGTGAAGGCATCATGGGGCGCGGTCAGGACGCCGACCGGCCCGAAATTCAGGTCGCTGGTCGTGACCCTGCAGGTCGGCGGCACGTTCGCCGTGACGTTGAAGCTCCCAGACTGGGTGACCGTCAGCAGATTGCATCCGAGCAGGAAGGAGAGGAGCCCATAGCGGATCTGCGCATCGGCGCCGGAAAAACTGCTGCTGTAAGGCACCGGCGCAGCCGTGGCCTGGCCGCTATAGACGCGGCCATAGATCGTGACGCTGCGGCTGCCGGTGCCGCCGGGCATGGACAGATTGAAGCCGACGGGCGATGCGCCTCCTGCCGCCCACGCCCCCGATCCCCAGGGGACACTCGCCGCCGCATCGGAGAACAGGCCGTAACGGAGCTGGTTGGCGCCGTTGACGAGGGTGCGATTCGCCGCATTCGTGCCGCCGCCGCTGCCGGGCCCCAGCTCTATGCAGACTCCCACCGGCAAGATTGTACCCGAGCAGGAGACCGTGGCCGTGGCGGTTCCGTTCACCTGTGCATTGGCCGTGACGTCGACATCGCCGAAGGCCAGGGGCGTGATGCTCAAGGAGCAGGATTGGGCGCTCGCCGGCCGGGCCGCCGGCAGCATCCCTGCCGCCGCGAGCATGGTCCAGAGGCACAGCCACAGCAGACCGCGCGCTATTGGCATCGGACCGGTCCGATCGAGACTTGCGCCTTGTCCCGGGGCGCGAAGGGAAACCGCGCATGGCAGGATCCCGCCTCGAGCCGCACGACCACCTCGTTATCCGCCGACAGGTTCTCGATGAAGGCCCGGCCGTCATAGCCGACCGTGAATTCCGGCGCGGCGGCACTCGTCCCCCTGAGACCGGGTTGAAGCGCGCCCGTCGCCCCAACGCGCAAGGGGCGCCCCGCCGCGTCCTGAAGGATGACGATCGCCGCGTTGCTCATCGACCTGACGCCGAAATCGACGATCACGCCGGCCCGATCCGACGGGGCGCGCAATTCGACCGTGGTCTCCGAGGACGCATCGACCGGCAGGTCGCGGGGGTCGATCGAAATCCTGTTGGCCTGATAGGATCGCAGCGTCGGGATGAGCGCGCTGCCGGATGCGTCGGTGCGGGCGACCACCCGGTTCTCGAACAGCACGTCCACGCCCGGGACGCCGACCTTCGCCACGGCGAACGCATCGTCGATCCGGTTGCCGGCGAAGACGCTGCCCCCCGCGATCGCCACCGAGCCGTCGAGCTGCATCGTCCCGGTGAAGCCTCCGTCGCCCTGCGCCACGCCGGCCTCGATCTGGCCGGCGGCGCCGCGATAGGCGACGGACGCCGCCCGCCGCGTCTGTCCGGAGGGCCCTTCGACATCGCGGATGCGCCAGCCGACGCTTCCGATCTCCTGGCCGATGGGCTTGTTGACGTCGGCCGCGAGCGACCAGGTCGAGCCCGTGCGGCTGGCGCCCGCCGAGGAGGTGATGTCGCTCCCGAACGGAAACGACAGCCCGGCGAAAACGCCAGCGGAACTGCGATCCGCCAGATCGGTGTAGAAGGTGGCGTAGAATGAGCCGCCACCCCAGAGCGGCCGCGTATAGCTCGCATTCACGATGCGGTTGGCGCGCCCCAGCGCCGGCTTCACATGGGCGAAGCCGAGGCTGACCGCTCCGCCCAGCAGCGGCACCGGCACGCCGATCGAGACCCTGTCGAGCGCGCGCGGCGGCAGAAGCATCCGCTCCCATCTGTCGCCGCTCAGCGTCGGCGAGCCCGCCGTCGCGACATAATCGGTGACGCCGCCGCCCAACCCCGGGAACGGAACGCCGCTGACCGCGGCCAGATCCCTGTAGGCTCCGAAGGTCCTCTGGGACGCGGCCATGAAGGACACCCCCCAAAGCTGCGTCTCGAACGAAACATAGGACTGGCCGCCGATGCGGCCATCGTTCCAACTGCCGGCGCCCGCCGCGGTCAGCACGCCGTAGCGACCGAGGCCGAAGACGCCGCCGACGCTGCCCGTGCCGAGCCCGCGCGTCCCCTCGCCATGCGCGACCACCGTGACGGTGTCGGTGATGCCATAGCGCGCGCTTGCCGATCCCGCGACATCGTCGCCATAGAGGCTGGACCGCAGGCCGTATTGCAGCCGTGGCCGGCCGAGCTCGGCGGAAAAATCGAACAGGCCCGGCCGGAGCAGATTGCTGGACACGACGAAGGGCAGGCTCGACTCACTCTGCCGGCCCGAGGCGTCGCGCACGACCACGCTGGCATTGCCGTTGCCGGTGAGGATGGGGATGTTGGTGATGCGGAACGGGCCGCTGCCGACATCCTGTGAAATGGCCTTCGCGCCGTTGACGAACACGTCGACCGTCGACGGCACCGCCGCGGAACCCGTGACGCTGGGCAGCGGCAGCGTGATCAGGTCGGGGCGCAGCCCGAAATTCCGCTGGAACTGTAGGCCGCCCAGGCGGACGGGGCGGGTCCATGCCAAGCCGCTCGAGATCAGGTCGCCGGCACGATAGGTCAGCAGGGTCTCCGGGTCGGAATAGGTCCAGCTCGTCTCCAGCCGGAGCGCTTCGGTCGATCCCCCCGCAAGCGACCGGTCGCTCAGGATCCCGGTCTGCGAGACCACGCCGATGGGGCTGAACAGCCGCGCGTCGAGCGTCGCGGACAGGGTGGGGTAGCGCCAGAAGCTGCTCAATTGCTTGTCCTCGGATGTTCCGAAGAGCGTGTAGTTGAGGACGGCACCGGTGCTGCCGCGCTCGGGCTTCGGCGCGGGCGTGGCGCTGGACGGTTGCGCGTCGTAGGTCTTGGGCAGGCGCCCCTCCGGCGGCAGCCTGATGTCGATCCGCTGTGCCGCCTCGTCATAGCGGAAGGTCAGGCCGGGAATGGCGAGCAGGGCGACCTCGTCCGCCGCCTTGAAGGCACCGGGGACCTTGACGCCGAGCTCCTCCAGCTCCTTGCGAAGCGCCAGGATGTCACCGCGAGGATTTTGACGAAAGGCGCCGATCAGGCCGATCGCCTGGCCGTCGAGAAGAACATCGAGATGCAGCTCGCGGCCGGCTCCGTCCTCGCCTCGAGCGGGGTTCGCAGCCCAGCACGCCGATCCAAGCACCAGCATCGCCATGGCTGCGAACCTAGCGGCTGGCGGACACCGGCAGCGGCGCATTGAACGAGCCAATGTCGGTCATGCCGGAAATCGTGAACCGCGCGCCCGACCTCGCTGACGGCGACGAGGGAAGGACCCATTGCATCGACGAACCGCCGAGCGAATAGCCGAGAAGCCCCTTCGTCTCGGACACCACCTTTCCGGAAGCGTCGCGGATCGTGATCGCGGCGAAGCGTGCGCGCCTTTCTCCGCTGTTCACCGCGCTCAGGGTCAAGCCCTTGTCATGGCGGCTGACCGACCAGGCGACCGAGGCGGGCGAAGCGGATTTCCGGCTGAAGAAGACGGGCACCACATGGCGCATGACCAGAGCCACGGTTCCGGGCGTGCGGTTCGGCTTGGGCAATTCGTCGATGACCAGCCGATACGCCTCCTCTCGCGCGACGGGCTGCCCCGTCACCCGGACGATCCGGACCGTGTAATCCTGACGGGAGCGCAGCTGGACGACCGGCGGGCTGGCCACGACGTCGTCCACGGGCTCAAGCCGTTCGGCTCCGTCGCGCTGGATCCAGCGAAAGACGCGGATCTGGGCGGTGATCGGTTCGACATCCGTGTTGCGCAAGGTGATCGTCGCCGTGTTTCCGGGCGCCGCGAGGTCCAGCAGCACGGGGGCGACCTGCAGGGAAGCCGCATCCGCCGCTCCGGCGAGGAGGCTTGCAAAACCAATTCCGATGACCGCGCTCTTCATGCGGGTTTCCTTCTGTTCCGGCACAGCGGCAGGGATCGGCGCTGCGCATGCAGCTCCGTCGCGCCTCCTTCGGTTAGGCCTGGTCGATCGTCGGCGGCAGGCGAGCGCAATTGCGCCGGTCAGTACGTCACCGTCACCGTGATGGTGTCGGTGTAGAGCGCCGGCGCGGGGGTGGTTTGGGGCGGAACCCGGCCGTAGACGGTATAGTTCTGCGCCGCGCCGCTCCCGATCCCGGCAACGGTATCCGTCGCGATGGTCGATCCCCAGTTCTGGGTTCGGCCGGCGTCACGGAAAAGCGCGTAATTGATCAGGCCGCCGGCCCCCGCCATTTGGCGCGTCGTGACGGAGCCACCATTCACGCCCTGGTTGAGCCCGATGGAATAAGGCGTCGTGGCTGTGCACTGGACGCTGATAGTACTCGTCGAATCGACATTCGCCGAAAGGACGCCGGCGTTGCCGAAGTTAAGATCCGAGGCACTGACAACAATGCAGGTAGCCTGGATATTGATCTGAACCTGGAAATTGCCCGTAGCCGTGGCCGCATTCGAGGCACTTGACACAAGGGAAGCTATCAGTACTGCGGAAACGAAATGTATTCTTGCCATAATAAAAACATCCATTGTCAGGAATTTAGGCAAGTCGATACAATAGGAGTATTGGGCCAGCTTGGTTAATGGATGCTTAACACCGCAACCTGAGCGTGCTAGCGCCGGCATCCGTTCACGCACCTCACATGGCCTGCAATCCTCGGCACGAGGCCGGCAGCGCTGCAGCGCCTCTTGCCGGCGCAAGCCGCTCCCGACCACCTCGACGCCCTGCTTTTCTGAAGCGAAACCGGTCCGCCGCCGGCTCCCGCGATCAGCTCCCGATGGACAGGCCATCCATGCCGGCGAGCGCATCGAGCTCTTTCGCGATCCCAGCCTGGAGCCAGAGAGCGATCTCGACGACGACGGGGCTCAGGGGCTTGGACCGGGGCGCGACCAGGCTATGGTGCTGGCCGGTGCGGATGACGAGATCCGAGGCAGGCACCAGCATGCCCTTCAGCAGCATGCTCGCGATGACGCTGACCCAGCCGAGCGCGATGCCCTCGCCGTTGAGAGCGGCCTGGAGAATGACGGAGTAATCCGTGAATTCGTGCCAGACGCCGCGGGACGTGCCGCGATGGGCGACGTTGCCCCATTCCTTGGCCCATTTGGGGGTCGCATGGTCCGTCAGCCACAGGAACACATGTCCGGCCCCATCGCCCTTATGGTCGAGCGGGCCGCGGGCGCTGAGATAGGCCGGGCTGCACACCGGGAAAATGATCTCGGGCGCGAAAGACCAGCGATGAAAGCTTTCATCGTCGGCGGCGACGATGCGCGTGGCGAGATCGACATTGTCCGGGATGCCGCGCAGGACGCCCGGAACCAGATCGAAGCGGATATCGACCTGCGGGAATGCCGCATTGAACTCACCGAGACGCGGCAGCAGCCAATGGGCCACGAAAGAGCTCGACATCGAAAGCGTGACGACAGGTTTCGTCGAACTCTTGCGACGCTGGATCGCCTCGATGGTCTCGGCAATACGGGTGACGGCCTCACCGAGGACGTCATGGAGCGCGCGCCCATCGATGGTCAGCTCGATTCCACGCGCGCGGCGTTCGAAGAGCTTGACCCCGATGGCCGCCTCCAGCTCGGCGACGCTGCGGCTGATCGAGGGCTGGGTGACATTGAACTCGACCGCCGTCGCCGTGAAGCTGCCGGTGCGTGCCGCGGCCTCGAAGATCAGCAGCCCGCGCGCCGACGGAACCAGGCGAGGAAGAAGAGCCATACTCTCAGCGTATCCCTCGCCAAGCTTTTTTCAATCTACTCCGCTTCCGGCATCTGCCGCAGGATCGCAGGGGGATCAGCCATATGACAGCGCCTGCGCAGCTTCGCAGCTGCCATCACGCATGCGTATAGGCTTTGGCTTTGGCGAGGACAATTCGGTGAGTGCAGCACAGCTAACCGCCGCTCCCGCGCCCGATGCAAGCCTCGACCCGCTTCTCGAGGCGTTCGCGATCAAGAAACTGCGTTTCCGAAATCGCATCGTCAGCACCAGCCACGCCTCCATGCTCGACGATGGCGGGCTGCCGCTGGAGCGCTATCAGCGCTACCATGAGGAGAAGGCCCGCGGCGGGCTCGCCATGACGATGATCGGCGGCT
The DNA here is from genome assembly GCF_000745475.1 of Allobosea sp. UNC402CLCol. Classification (GTDB taxonomy): domain Bacteria; phylum Pseudomonadota; class Alphaproteobacteria; order Rhizobiales; family Beijerinckiaceae; genus Allobosea; species Allobosea spartocytisi. The sequence goes on along the minus strand of NZ_JQJJ01000010.1, from coordinate 444,695 downwards.
CGGCGATGACCTCCCCCGACTCCAGCTGGGGCGGCGGCCAGCTCGATCTCTCCAGCGACCGCATCATTCCGCATCTGTCGCAATTATCGGCGCGCATCCACCGCCATGGCGCGGCGGTGATGTGCCAGGTCTCGCATCTCGGTCGCCGCGCCACCTCCTATGGCTGGAACTGGCTGCCGGTGCTGGCGCCGTCGCGCGTGCGGGAGACGCGCAACCGCAACTTTCCCAAGGAAATGGATGAGGCGGATATCGCGCGGATCATCCGGGATTACGCCGATGCGGCGCTGCGTTGCATGGAGGGCGGGCTCGACGGCGTCGAGACCGTGACGGGAGGCCATCTCATCGGCCAGTTCCTGTCGCCGCTCACCAACAAGCGCAGGGATCGCTTCGGCGGCTCGCCCGAGAACCGCGCCCGCTTCGGCCTGATGGTCCATGAGGCCATTCGCAAGCGCGTCGGTGACGACGCCGTGGTCGGCATCCGCTTCGTGATCGACGAAGGCGTCGCCGATGGATCGGGGTTCGAGGATTGCCTGCAGCTCGCCCGCATCTTCGAGCGCGAGGGGCACATCGATTACTTCAACTGCATCTACGGCCGCATGGACACCGATCTGGCGCTGGCGGAAGACAACATGCCCGGCCTGTTCCAGCGCAGCGCGCCCTATCTCGACAAGGTCACGCAATTCCGCCGCGAGACGAAGCTGCCGCTGATCCATGCCGGCGGCATCCGCGATATCGCAACGGCCCGCCATACGATCCGCGAGGGCATCGTCGACCTGATCGGCATGACGCGCGCCCACATTGCCGACCCGCATATCGTCAACAAGCTCATCCGGGGCGATGAGGAGCGGATCAGGCCCTGCGTGGGCGCCTCCTACTGCCTCTACAAGAAGGTCAACTGCATCCATAACCCGGCCAGCGGACGCGAGACCGTGCTCGGTCACGAGGTGAAGCCGGCCTCGCGGCGGCTGAAGGCCGTCGTCGTCGGCGGCGGCCCCGCAGGCCTCGAAGCCGCCCGCGTCTGCGCCGAGCGCGGCCATTCCGTCATCCTGTTCGAGGCGGCGCCCAGGCTCGGCGGCCAGCTGCTCGTGGCAACGGCCGCGGCCGAACGGCGCGATCTGATCGGCATCGTCGACTGGCGGATCGGCGAATTGGAACGTCTCGGCGTCGATATCCGCACGAACTGCTATGTCGAGGCCGACGCGGTGCGCGCCGAGGAGCCCGACCTCGTCATCATCGCCACGGGCGGCGTTCCCGACACCGACTGGCTGGAGGGCGCCGAGCTCTGCGACACAGTCTGGGACGTGCTGACCGGAACGGTGCCGGGCAAGGACGATGTGCTCGTCTATGATGGAACCGGGCGGCAGGCGGCGGCGTCCTGCGCCCTGCATCTCGCCCAGCAGGGCAAGACGGTCTCGATCGCCACGCCGGACGACGCGCTTGCCGTCGAGATGTCCTATATCGACAGATCCGGCTTCAGGAAACGCTTTGCGGAGCTTGGCATCCGCTCCTTCACCGAGGTCAGGCTGGAGAAGGTCGAACGCCGGGGCAACACCCTTCAGGCCAGCTTCCGCCACGAGCTGACCGGTGCGCAAAACCGGATCGAAGCGAGCCAGATCATCGTCGAGCACGGCACATTGCCCGCCGCCGAGATCTATCACGCGCTGAGAGCGCTCTCGGCCAATGACGGTGTCACCGATACCGCTTTCATGGTCGGCGATGCGGAGGCTGAAGCGCCTCCGGCCGGCAGCTTCCTACTGCATCGCATCGGCGACGCGGTGTCGAGCCGGGACATCTATTCATCGATCTACGAGGCCTACCGGCTCTGCTCGAAGCTTTGAGCGGGGCGCGCCCGGACGATGGGCATGGCATCGTCGCGTGGACCTTGCGAAGCTTCGCAGGGGAAGCACTGTTCACGCCGTCGGAAAGTAAATCGTCGCCGTAATTTAGAATATTTATAATGTTTTGGCCTCAGCTAGCCCTTTTCTCGCAGGGCCGTTAAGAGGTCGCCCCACAGACAACTTTCCTTGGACATGACGCGTGGGCAGCTTCAAATCGCTTTTGATCGCGGCCGGGCTTTGCGTCGCCGGCGGCATCGCGACCCCGGTTGCCGCAGCTCCGAACAGCTACCCGCTGACGCTCGACAATTGCGGCGTGAAGGTCACCTTCCAGAAGGCTCCGCAGCGGGCCATCGGCCTCGGCCAGAACAGCGCCGAGATCATGCTGCTGCTCGGGCTCCAGGACAGGATGGTGGGCACCGCCTTCTGGCCAAGCAAGGTCCTGCCGCAGCTTGCCGAAGCCAATGCCAGGGTGAAGCTCCTGACCGTGGAGTTCCCGACCTTCGAGAGCATGCTCGCCGAGAGGCCGGATTTCGTCGCAGCCGCCCTTCCCACGCTGCTCGGTCCGAGCAGCAAGGTCGCGAAGCGCGAGGATTTCGAGCGTGTCGGCATTCCCAGCTATCTGTCCCCCAGCACCTGTCTCGATACGAAGGGCAGCAAGGACGCCTATGGCAGCCGCGCCCAGCTCTGGAGCACGGATGCGCTCTATCAGGAGATCGACGAGCTCTCGCGGATCTTCGACGTCGCCGATCGCGGCCAGGCCCTGATCGCTGATTTCAAGGCGCGTGAGGCGGCGCTGCGCGCCAGCGTGACGCCGGGCGACCAGAAACTCTCCTACGTCTTCTGGTTCTCCAGCCCGTCTCCCTCCGCCGACGCCTATCTCGGCGGCAAGAACGGCGCGTCCGGCTTCATCGCCGACCTGCTCGGCGGTCGCAACGCCATCCAGACCGAGGCCGAATGGCCGACCCTTGGGTGGGAAGGCATCATCGCAGCCAAGCCCGACGTCATCGTCGTCGCCAACCTCGACCGCAACCGCTGGGAGCTCGACAAGCCGGAGGCCAAGATCAAGTTCCTGACCACGGACCCGGCGGTCAGCCAGCTTGCGGCCGTCAGGAACAAGGCCATCGTGGTCATGGATGGCCAAGCGATGAACCCGACCGTCCGGACGATCTACGGCGCCGAACAAGTGGCGCAGCAGTTGAAAGCGCTCGGCCTGCTGAAGTGAACGGGGAATACGGCGCCCTCCAGGGCAAGGCGGCCCTGGCCGGCCTGCTGCTGGGATCGCTGGCGGCGATCGGGCTCGCCATCGGTCTCAGCGTCGGCATCGGCGACCTGCCGATCCCGCTCGGCACGACGCTCGCCGCCGTCACCAACCGGCTGGGCTGGACGACGGTCGAGATCGATCGCGTCTACGAGACGGTGATCTGGGATTACCGCTTGAGCCGCGCTCTGGTCGCAGCCTTCTGTGGCGCCGGCCTCGCGCTCTCCGGCGCGATCATGCAGTCGCTGCTGCGCAACCCGCTCGCGGAACCCTATGTGCTCGGCATCTCGGCGGGCGCATCGACCGGCGCGGTCGCGATCATCATCCTGGGCCTGGGCGGCGGCGTTCTCTCGCTGTCCGGCGGCGCGTTCCTCGGCGCCTTCGCCGCCTTCTGCTTCGTCGCCCTGCTCTCGAACGGCACGCGCGGCGGCGCCGACCGCACCATCCTGGCGGGCGTAGCGGCTTCGCAGCTCTTCAATGCCGCGACCTCCTATATCGTCACCACCTCCGGCAACGCCCAGCAGGCCCGCGACGTCATGTTCTGGCTTCTCGGCAGCTTCGGCGGCGTGCGCTGGCCGGAGTTCATGCTGGTTTCGGTGGTCGTCAGCCTCGGGCTCGTCGCCTGCCTCTGCTATGCGCGGACGCTCGACACCTTCGCCTTCGGCGACGAGACCGCCGCCTCCCTCGGCGTCAATGTCGGCCGGGCCCGGATCGTCCTCTTCGCCCTCACTGCCATGATGACCGCGACCATCGTCAGCATGGTCGGCTCCATCGGCTTTGTCGGCTTGATCGTGCCCCATACCGCCCGGGCCCTGATCGGCCCCCTCCATGTCCGGCTCCTGCCGGCCTGCGTGCTGATCGGCGCGGTTTTCATGGTCTTGGCGGATGTCGCTTCGCGTGCCCTGATCCCGCAACAGGTGCTCCCGATCGGCGTCGTCACCGCTCTCGTCGGCGTGCCGTTCTTCTCGATCATCCTCTACCGGCTGCAGCGTGCCTCATGAGCATCACGGCAGAGAATCTGGTCTGGCGGATCGGAAGCAGGACGATCGTCGACGGCGTCTCCTTTGCCGCCGAGCCCGGCCGGATGCTGGGATTGCTCGGCCCCAACGGCTCCGGCAAGACCTCGCTCCTGCGCCTTTTGACCGGTCTGAAGCGGCCGCAATCGGGCCGCGTGCTGCTGGATGGAAGCGATCTCGCATCGCTGGGTGCCCGAACGGTGGCGCGTCGCGTCGCCTTCGTCGAGCAGCATGCGACCACCAGCGCCAATCTCCGTGTCGTCGATGTCGTCCGGCTCGGACGATTTCCGCATCGCTCCTGGATGTCCCGCTGGACCCATGCGGACGACCGTGCCGTGGACGAGGCGCTCCAGCGCGCCGGCATGCAGGACCGGCGCAACGAGCGCTGGCAGAGCCTGTCGGGCGGCGAGAAGCAGCGCACGCATATCGCCAGAGCCCTCGCTCAGACGCCGACCGAACTCGTTCTCGACGAGCCGACCAACCATCTCGACATCCAGCACCAGATCGGCGTGCTGAAGCTCGTCGCGAGCCTGCCGATCACCAGCGTCGTCGCCCTGCACGACCTCAACCACGCCGCCATGTTCTGCGACCGGGTGATCGTCATGCAGCAAGGCCGGATCGTGGCGTCCGGACCGCCGGACGCGGTGATCAGCGAAACGCTCCTGCGGGAGGTCTTTTCAGTCGAGGCGCGCGTCGAGGCATCTCCTCACCATCACAGGCCGCATATCCACTATCTGCGGTGACCGCAGCGCGCCCTGCTGCGGGGTGAGGCTGCCGCGAGCAACTCGGCGTTTTTTTTTGCCGCCGCCATTTCCTTCAGAACCGCGCCAGTCGGCGATCGATCGCGTCCTGCAGATGGTACCAGCCGCTGACGATGGGCAGGAACCAGGGGCGGCCATCGTAGAGCGGCACCGGAATTTCGGGGAAGGCAGGGTCGTCGAAGGCGCTCCTGCGGTTCTGCTTCCCGAGCAGCTTCAGCGCCGATTGGTGGCCGAGATAGGTCATCAGCGCGACACCGTTGCCATTGCAGCCGACGGCGAAGTCGATGCCGCCGAGCTTGCCCATATGCGCGATCTTGTCGGCGGTCATGCCGACCTTGCCGCTCCAGCAATGCGTGACCTTATAGCCCGCAAGCTGCGGCCAGACCTTCAGCATCATGGCGTGAAGGCGCGGCGCCGCCTCGCGTTCCGGCACGTTGAGCATGCCGGGCCTGCTGCCGAACAGGATGCGCGTGCCGTCCGGAGACGGGCGGGTATAGATCAGCTCGCGCTTGGAATCGGTGATCATGCGCCGGCCGGGATTGATCTCGGCCATCAGCTCCGGCGGCAGCGGCTCGGTCGCGATCTGGTAGCTGCGCACGCCGACGATCCGCTTGTGCAGGAAGCCGCTCGCCTTGTCACTGTAGCCGTTGGTGCCGAAGAAGACATGGCGCGCGCGAACCATGCCGCGACCGGTCTCGACCGCGTGGAAGCCGTTCGCCAGCGGGCCGACCTTGAGGACCGGGGCATGCGAGCGCAGCTTTGCGCCATTGGCCTGCGCGAGGCGGCGCAAGGCCCGGTGATACTTCGCCGGATGGAGGCCGCCATAATCGTCGATGACGATGCCGCCATGGTAGAAATCCGTCTTCGTGATCTCGTGCTGCCGCGATTTCGGAATCTCGTGGACGGTGACGCCGGTGTGCTTCGCCAGCAATTCGCCATGGCGGCGCAGCCGGTCGTAATGACCAGGCACATGGGCGCCGAAATAGCGGCCGAAGACGCCGAGATCGGCATCGAGCTCCTTCTCGCGGATCAGGCTCTTGAGGTGCTCGTAGGATGACAGCGAATCCTCCAGAAGCCGTTCCATGCGCGCGGCATCGACGCCCTTGATCGCGCCGCCGATGACGAGCTTCTGGCCGCTCGAGACCATGCCGCCGGAGCGCGTCGAGGCGCCGGCGCCGAGTTCCTCCGCGTCGACGACCGTGACGTCGACACCATTGCGAGCCAGTTCGGCCGCAGCCGAGAGGCCGCAATAGCCTGAGCCGACGACAAGGATATCGGTCTCCTCCGGCAGCGGGTCACGTGCGGTCTCGGGCGGGGCCGCGTCCCACCAGTACGGATCGGTTGTGAAGTTCGGCGCCAGAACGCCGGTCGGCTCAGCCATGGGCGGCCTCTCCGAAGGATCTGATGTTGGACAGGAAAGTGCGGGTGCGCTCGTGCCGTGGCGCGCCGAAGAAGGCATCCGGCGGCCCCTCCTCGACGATCTGCCCCTCCGCCATGAACACCACGCGATCGGCGACCTCGCGGGCAAAGCCCATCTCGTGCGTGACGACGACCATGGTCGTGCCCTCCCGGGCAAGATCCTTCATCACGTCGAGGACGCTGCCGATCGTCTCGGGATCGAGCGCCGATGTCGGCTCGTCGAAGAGGATGGCCTTCGGCCGCATGGCGAGCGCGCGGACGATGGCGACGCGCTGCTGTTGCCCGCCGGACAGGGCGGACGGATAATCCAGCGCCTTGTGGGCAAGCCCGACGCGCGCCAGCAGCGCCCGCGCCTCCTCCTCGGCCTTGGCGCGCGGCACGCCCCGGCGGCGCTCCGGCGTGATCGTCATGTTGCGCAGTACGCTCAGATGCGGGAACAGCGCGTAGTCCTGGAAGACCATGCCGACCTCGGTCCGCATCTGCTGCCAGGCGCTCTCGTGGTGGATATCGACCGGTTTTCCGGCGATGTGGAGCGTGCCTTCGTCGGGCCGGACGAGGCCGTTGATGCAGCGGATCAGCGTGCTTTTGCCGGAGCCGCTCGGCCCGATCAGGACCACGACGCTACCCGCCTCGACATCGAGATCGATGCCGCTGAGCGCCCGATGCGCACCGAAGCGCTTGCCGATGCCGCGCAAGCTGATCAGCGGCCGGGCGCTCATGCGGCGAGCTCCCGCATGGCCCGTTTCAGCTCCTCGCGCGCGCCCTGCAGATCCCCGCGCTTGCGTGCCAGAACGCCACGGCGATTTTCGAGCCGCGCCTGCGCCGCCTCCACCGCCTGCGCGACCGCATCCGGGGCCGGCCCGCCGGGAACGAGGCGCGCAGCGACGCTGGCCGCCGGGTCGAGGCTCTCGCGGACGCGATCCGCCGGCAGGCCGAGCGACCGGCCAAGCTGATCCTGGGCTGCCGCATCGACCATCCCGATGGTGATGCCGTCGGCGGCGAGGCCGGCATCCATCGCCGCGCGGACGACCCCGCCAACGACGTGATGCGCCTCGCGGAACGAGAGATCGGCCTCCCGCACCATCAGGTCGGCAAGATCGGTCGCGGAGGCGAAATCCTCGGTGACGCGGCGCTTCATCAAGGCCGCGTTCGGCCGGGCCGTGGCGATGATCAGATCGAAGAGCGAGAGGCAGCGCAGCGTCTCCTCGCCCGCCTCCCAGACGCCGCGCATCCCCTCGCGATTGCCGTCGATGGTGTTGGTGAAATGCGTACCCTTCACCGCCGTCGCGGAGGCGACGTAGAGGCCGAGCAGATGGCCGGCCTTGCCCTTGAGATGTTCGAGCACCACCGGGTTCTTCTTCTGCGGCATGATGCTCGACGTGCCGGTCACCCGATCCGGGAACTCGATCGTCTGGAATTCGTGCGAGACCATCACGTGATAGTCCTGCGCCACGCGGCTCCACCCCAACGCGATCTGGGTCAGCGCCGACAGGATCTCGAGCCCGAAATCCCGTGTCGCGACGGCATCGAGGGCATTTTCCACCAGCCCCTGGAAGCCGAGTGAGCGTGCGACCGCCTCCCGGTCGATCGCGAAGGTCGTGCCGGCAAGCGCGCCTGCTCCGAGCGGACTGATATTGGTGCGCGCCCAGGCATCCGTCAGGCGGCCGTGGTCACGTTCGAGCGACTGCGCGACGCCGGCGAGATAGAAGCCGTAGGTGATGGGCTGCGCCGGCTGGAGATGAGTGTAGCCCGGCATCACCACCTCCCGGAAGCGGAAGGCTCCGTCGAGCGCGTGCTCCTCGACCGAGAGCAGGGCCTGGCTCGCGTCGAGCAGCAGGTCGCGGGCGCGTAGCCGGTCGATTCCCGAGGTCAGGTCATTGCGGCTGCGGGCGATATGCATCCGTCCGCCGGCCTCGGTCCCGATCAGCTTGATCAGATGCGCTTCGAAATTGAAGTAGGAATCCTCGCGTTGCGGGTCGAGTTCGACGACCTCGGGCCCGTCCGTCTCCATGCGCAGGAGCCCGGCGGCAAGCGCTTTCGCAGCCTGCGGTGAGATCAGCCCGCAGCGCGCGAGCATCAGCACATGGGCCTGGTTGAGGTCGCTCATATAGCCGAAGACGGTGCGGAAATCCCGCGCGAGCCGCGGCGCGTAGATGTGTTCGCAGACCTCCTCGGCGACCTTCTCGGTCAGGCGGCGGCTGACTTTCGATTCCATGACGGCTTCCCCAGTATCCAGGTGAGTTTGCGAAGATCAGGGCAGTTGCGCTGCCGGCGCGGCCGAGGCGATGGCCTCCGGACGGGCTTGCGGGCGGTCGCGCTTCAGCCGGCGCTCCAGCCAGCGGCCGAACCAGGTCAGCGTCGAGCAGATGACGAAATAGGTGAGCAGGACCGCGGCATAGACGGTGAAGGCCGGATTCCAGCCCTCCATCATCGTCGTGCGCTCGACGATGATCTGCCCGACCTTGAAGAACTCGTTGACCCCGACGAGCGCGCCGAGCGACGTCGCCTGCACGAGCAGCGTCAAGAGCCCGACGAAGGGCGGCAGGATCGCGCGCAGGGCCTGCGGGCCGGTGATGAAGAGATAGATTTCCCAGGTCTTCAGCCCGAGCGCGGCGGCGCTCTGCCATTGATGCCTCGGCACCGCATTGAAGCCGCCGCGGACGATCTCGATGCCGTTGGCGCTGCCCCAGACCGAAAGCCCCACCGTCACGGCCGCGAAGGGCGACAGCTCCAGCCCGAAGAGCGGCGCGACGAAGAACACGAAGAAGATGTTCACGATCAGCGGGATGTCGCGGAAGAGCTCGACATAGATCTTCACCAGCACGCGCAGCCAGCCGAAGCGCAGCGTCGCCAGCGTGCCGAGCACGAAGGAGATGATCGTCGCGAAGAACAGCGTCGCCAGCGCGAGGCCCAGCGTCATGGCGAGGCCTTGCAGGATGAAGGGAAAATTGCGGATCAGCAGCTCCATCAGCGCCCCCTCAATGCCTGAACGGCGCGTTGAGCCGGTATTCCAGCCGGCTCGCGAGGAATGAGAGGGCGAGGACCAGCAGGAGGTAGATCACGCAGATCGCGGAGAACATCTCGATGGTGCGGAAATCCATCGAGATCCGGTCGATCGCGACATAGGTCAGCTCGGCCAGGCCGATCGCCTGCAGATAGGAGGAGTTCTTCAGGAGCGAGATCGAGGTGTTCAGCATCGACGGCAGGCTGACGCGAATCGCCATCGGCGCAGCTACCAGGCGGAAATAGCGCCAGGGCGACAGGCCCAGCGAGAAGGCGGCCTCCCGCAGGCCCTTGCCTACCGTCTCGAGCCCGCCGCGGATATTCTCGATCTGGTAGGCGCCGGCCCAGATGGTGAGGCACAGCACGCCCGACCAGAACAGCGAGAGTCTGAGGCCCAGGCCCGGCAGGCCGTAGAAGATGAAGAAGAGCTGGGCCAGCAGCGGCGTGTTGCGGATGAACTCGACATAGCCGATGACGAGCTTGTCGAGCACCGGCACCTGCAGCACGCGCGCCGCCGCGCCGAACACGCCGACCAGGATCGAGAGCACGATCGAAAGAGCGCTGACCTGCACCGTCAGCCACAGGCCACGCATCAGCGCCGGCCATTGCGCAGTGAGATAGGCGAAGTCGAACTCCATGGCACGCGCTCCTCTCGCTGCCAGGCTGCCGGGGTGCCGGGAGCGCGAACCGCTCCCGGCGCTTGCCTGCGCTCAGCGCGCGTTGGGCTTCGGCTTGGTGAAGGCGTCGACGTAGAAGGGCCGGATATCGGCCGGGATCCACTTGTCGACCCATTTGCCGTAGAGGCCCTCGGCCTTCATGCGGTCGAGCGCGGCATCGACATAGGCGAGCCATTCCGGCTCGTTCTTGCGCACCCCGACGGCGGCGTCCGAGACGGCGAAGGGCTCGCCGACGAGCCGCAGGCTCGGATCCTTGGCCGCGATGACCACGAGCGTGGCGGCATCATGCGTATAGGCGTCGCCGCGGCCCTGTTTCAGCGCCTGCAGCGCATCGGATGCCGTGTTCAGCCTCAGGCCCTCGAGCTTGGGCATGTTGTCTTCGAACCATTTCGCCTGCGTCGAGCCCTTGAGCATGATCACGGTCTTGCCGGCGACATCGTCGAGCTTCTTGATCGGGCTGTCCTTGGCGACGAGCATGTCCGAACCGCCCCAGCGATAGGGCTTGGAGAAGTCGATCACGCGGGCGCGCTCGGGCGTGACGCCGAGCGTGGCGATCAGGATGTCGACCTTCTTGCCGGCCAGCTGCGGGATGCGGTTCTCGGCCGTCACGCAGGTCAGCTCGATCTTGTCCGGCGAGCCAAAGGCCCAGGCGGCGATCTGGATCGCCATCTCGGTCTCGACGCCGGCGAACTTGCCGGTTTCGTCCTTGTAGCCATAGGGCGGCTGGTCGCAGCGCACCCCGGCCTTGAGGAAGCCTGCGGATTTGATCGCTTCCGGTAGTGGAGGCAGACTCTGGGCCTGGGCCCCGAGCGAGAGCGTGAAGGCGGTGGCGGCGAAAGCCGAGAGCGCCGATAGGCGCGAGACGAGCGTGGTCATCCGTTTTCCCTCTGTTGGACCGATGGATCGGTTCTCTGTGGTGAAACGCCGGTCGTTGCCGGCTGCGCGAGCGCCCCTTCCGGGGCAGCTTCATCCTGGGGCCTCGCGGCCATGTCGCTGTCGCCGGGATCGCGCGATCCCGAACCGGTGAGCACGATCACGGCGTGGCGGCCCGCGAGCCCACCGCCTGCGGCGAGTATGGCCAGCGCAGCCAATGCGGAGGCAGCGGACAGCTCGGCATGGAGCCCGCAGGCCGCGAGGCGGCTTTGCGCCGCCCGCGCTGCCCCATCATCGACCGGAACAGCGCGGCCGGTGCTGGCACGCAGCGCCTCGACCGCCTGCCATGTCACCGTGCTGCCGGCGATCGAAGCCTGGGCGGTGTCGCCGGCAAACGGCTCGCGGTAATCGGCGCCGGCGAGCACCCGCTCCAGCCGCGCGAAGGGCTCGGCCGCGACCAGCATCGGCACACCCGCGCCGATCTCCTCGAAGCCGAGGCGGATGCCGGACAGAAGATCCCCGCGCGAACAGGGCATAACGACGAGATCGGGCATCGTCCCCGCTGCCAGCTCGGCCGCGATCGTCTTGTAGCCTTCGATACCGAAGGGGTTGGTGCCGATGGCCGGCACCTTGTAGTTCGTCGCCGCGAAGGCTCCCTCGCCGACGCGCTTCGCGAGATGCTTCCAGCGGGCCATGCTGTCGGCAAAGCCCACCAGCGTCGCACCATATGCGGTGATCGCCCGGCGATAGACCCGCGGCAGCGCTTCGGTGGTCGCGATCTCCGCGGAGAGCCCGGCACGGGCGGCGTAGGCCGCCACCGAGAGGCCGCCATTGCCACTCGACGCCGCCACGACGCGTGCGGCGCCGCGATCGAGAGCCCGCGCGATCAGCTGCGCGCTCATCCGGTCCTTGTGCGAGCCCGTCGGGTTGCACCATTCGAGCTTGGCGGACAGCTTGCCGAGCTTCAGCTCGCTCGCCAGCTCAGGCAGCTCGACCAGTGGCGTGCCGCCTTCACCCAGGGAGAGGGCCTCGGGATAGGGCAGCGAGGCGCCGCGCCCGCCGGGCGAATAGGTCAGCCGCAGATTGGACGCATGTCCCTCGGCGGCGCAGCGCGGGCAACCCGCCTCATACTCCGCGACCGGCCAGGGCTCGGCGCAGCGCAGGCAGGCCATGCCGGTGAGGCGGGACGTCACGGCGATGCTCGGACGCGTTGACATGGCCAAAAGTATTGTCTTGGCCATCTATCTGGTCAAATCTCAGTTTTTGGCTCTTCTATTCACCAGTGATATGAGCTTGCCGATGAATCTCCGACAGGTGGACGCGTTCCGGACCATCATCTTGCGCGGCTCGATGACGGCGGCGGCGCAGGAGCTGCGAACCTCCCAGCCCAGCATCAGCCGGCTGATCGCCGAGCTGGAGGCCGAGATCGACCTCAAGCTGTTCGAGCGGAAAGCGGGGCGGATTCGGCCGACGCAGGAGGGGCTGGCCTTCTATCGCGAGGTCGAACGCAGCTATATCGGGCTGGAGACCCTCTCCTACGCCGCGCGCGACATCCGCATCTTCGGGACGGGGCGCCTGCGCATCGCGGCGATGCCGGTGATGGCGCTGGGCTTCATTCCCCGCTGCATCCGGCGCTTCAAGGAGCGCTTTCCGCAAGTCAGCATCTCACTGCAGATGGGCCATGACGGCACGGTCACGCGCTGGATGTCGTCATCCTATTGCGACATCGGCTTCATCGCGAACGTGATCGACATTCCGCGCGTCGAACATCGCCCGCTCTACATGATCCCCGGCGTCTGCGCCCTTCCGCCGGGACACCGCCTTGCGAAACGTGACCGCATCACGCCCAAGGATCTCGAAGGCGAGGCCTTCATCTCGCTTTCGCTCGAGGATGGCGCGCGAGCCCGTGTCGACCGCATCTTCCAGGATGCGGGCGTGCGCCGCCATCTCGCGCTGGAAACGCCGTTCAGCGCAGCCATCTGCGCGCTCGTCGAACAAGGGCTCGGCATCGGCATCGTCAATCCGATCGCCGCCGACGACTACCGGCGCAGCGGCATCGTCTTCCGGCCTTTCAAGCCGGAGGTGATGTTCCACGGCCACGCCATGTTCCCGAGCCACCACCGCGCCGACCCCCTCGTCGATGGTTTTCTGGCCGTCGTGCGCGAAGAGCTCGCCGGATACGAAACAACATCGGTGCGCCACGGGGGACCGGCTCCGCAAGGGCCGGTATGATGCCGCCCGCGCCGCGTCTACCGCGTGCTCAATGGATGGATAAACGACGACAAGGACCGACTGCACTTAAGCCGTCGATTTGATTGGCGCTCCCTAGGGGACTCGAACCCCTGTTTTCGCCGTGAGAGGGCGACGTCCTAGACCGCTAGACGAAGGGAGCAGCGCCGGTCGAGGGCGCTATGTAGTCGGAGCGTTGCGCCGCCGCAACTCCTTTTTCACGGGAGACGGCAAAAGTTTTGCCGCCTCCCGCCGGGGCTTCCGAAGCGGACGCGCTCCCGCCGATGAAGAGCGGGATCGCGTCGCGCATGTGGCGAGAGGCCTAAAGAGGCCGGCCGAGGCGCTTAGGCCGCCTTCTCCGTCAGCGCCGGATAGTCGGTGTAACCACGCGCGTCGCCGCCATAGAAGGTCTCGGCTTGCGGCGTGTTGAGCGGTGCATCGCGCTCCAGTCTTTCGACAAGGTCGGGATTGGCGATGAAGGCCTTGCCGAAGGCGATCGCATCGGCCCGCCCGCTCTCCACCGCCGCGATCGCCGTCTCGCGGTCGAAGCCGTTGTTGGCGATGTAAGCGCCCTTGAAGGCCTTGCGCAGCGCATCGTAATCGAAGGGCGCGATGTCCCGCGGGCCGCCCGTGGCGCCCTCGACCACATGCAGGAAAGCCAGCCCCCGCGCGCCGAGCTCGGCGACAAAATGGCCGAACACCGCCTGCGGGTCGCTGTCGGAAATCCCGTTGGCCGGGCTCACCGGCGAGATGCGGATGCCGACGCGCCCCTTGCCGATCGCCTTCGTCACCGCATCGACGACCTCGAGCGGGAAGCGGACGCGGTTCTCCACGGATCCGCCATAGGCGTCCGTGCGCTGGTTGGTGCCGTCCTTCAGGAACTGGTCGATCAGATAGCCATTGGCGCCGTGGATCTCGATGCCGTCGAAACCGGCCTTGCGCGCATTCTCCGCCGCGCGGGCATAGTCCGCGACGATGCCGGGCAATTCCTCGGCAGGCAGAGCGCGCGGCTGCGAGACCTCGGCGAAGCCGCTTTCGATATAGGTCTTGGTCCGGGCGGCAACCGCCGAGGGCGCGACCGGCGCCTTGTTGCCGGGCTGCAGCGAGACATGGCTGACGCGGCCGACATGCCAGATCTGGGCGACGATCTTGCCGCCCTCGGCATGGACGGCTTCCGTCACCGCCTTCCAGCCCTCGACCTGCGCCTCGCTATAGATGCCCGGCGTCCAGATATAGCCCTGGCCCTGCTGCGAGATCTGCGTGCCTTCGCTGATGATCAGCCCGGCGCTGGCGCGCTGGCGGTAATATTCGACGTTCAGCGCATTCGGCGCGTCGCTGCCATGCGTGGCGCGGTTGCGCGTCAGCGGCGCCATCACGACGCGGTTGCTCAGCGCGATGTCGCCGATGGTCAGAGGCGTGAACAGCTTCGGCAGGGTTTCTACGGATGAGCTCATGGGATTGTCCTTCGGAACGCGAGGCTCGATGGTAGGCCGGCACGCAACGACGCCGAGCGGTCGTCCGCCATCATGCAGTGCGAAGAAGATAGAGGTTGCAGCGCGGGATGACAGGGCAGCGGCAGGCCGATCTCGTCGACGAAGAGGGATTTCCCGAAGGCGCGCCGGCCATTCAGGAGGATTCCTCTGCCGCCTCCCCGGCGAGAAAAATAATATTCTCCCTCCCGGCATTGAAGCCGGCCCGCCTTGCGCTGGATGCAGGGCTGAAGCGGGCCTTGGCCCTGATCTATCCGCCGGTCTGCGTTGCCTGCCGGGCCGCAACCGGGGATGCGCAGGCGCTCTGCGCCCATTGCTGGGGCGAGATCGGCTTCATCGAGCGCCCTTATTGCGAGCGTCTCGGCACGCCCTTTGCCGTCGATCTCGGCCGGGGGCTCCTGTCGCCGGCGGCGATCGCCGATCCGCCGGTCTTCGCCCGCGCCCGCGCCGTCTGCCGCTTCGACGGCGTCGGGCGCGAACTGGTGCACCGGCTGAAATACGGCGACCGGGCGGAACTCGCCGTAACGCTCGGCCGGATGATGGTGCAAGCTGGGCATGAGTTGATCGCCGAGGCCGATCTGATCCTCCCCGTGCCGCTGCACCGGACGCGGCTCTGGAGCCGCCGTTTCAACCAGGCGGCCCTGCTGGCGCAGGTCGTTGCGCGGCTGACCGGCCTGCCCCATGCGCCGGCCGCGCTCGCCCGCCGCAAGCGCACGCGCCAGCAGGTCGGGCTCACCCGCGCCCAGCGCGCCGATAATCTGCAGGGCGCCTTTCGGGTGCCGGACGGCGCGCGCCCGGACATCGAGGGCCGGCGCATCCTGCTGATCGACGACGTGCTGACCACGGGCGCGACCGTCAATGCCGCGGCGCGCGCCTTGCTCAGGGCCGGTGCGCGTCAGGTCGAGGTGCTGACCTTCGCGCGGGTCGTGACGGATGGATGACGACGCACTACATGAGGAAAGACGCAACGCTAACCAAGGCCGCCTTCATGCCGCCGATCACGATCTACACCACCTCCTGGTGCCCCTATTGCGCGGCCGCCAAGTCCCTGCTGACCCGGAAGGGTGCGGCCTTCGAGGAGATCGACGTCGAGAGCGGGCCCGGCTTGCGCCAGCAGATGACGGCGCGCGCCGGCGGGCGGACCTCCGTGCCACAGATCTTCATCGGCGAGAGGCATGTCGGCGGCTCGGACGACCTCCACGCCCTCGACGCGCGCGGCGAGCTCGACCCACTGCTGGCGGCCTGACCGCCCCAGCACATGACCGCGGGAGGCGAGCGGCCGGCCGCCACGCGCCCGCCGCCTTGCCGACAGGCTCCCGAACACCCATCTGCCCGACAGGCGCAATTGGTCGCCTTGCTGAAACGCCATGATCCGTTACGCCCTGATCTGCGACAACGCCCACGCCTTCGAAAGCTGGTTCTCGACCTCCGCAGGCTTCGAGGACCAGGCGAAGCGCGGGCTCGTCACCTGCCCGGTCTGCAACAGCGCCAAGGTCGAGCGCGCCATCATGGCGCCGAACGTCGCCCGCACCGATCTCGGCCCTAAGGCGCCCGCGCCCGCGGCCGCGCCTTCCGCACCTGCGCCAGCCCCCGCTCCTGTCGCGCTGATGAGCGAGAAGGAGAAGGCCTTTCGCGAGATGGTCACGGCGCTGCACCGCCATGTCCGCGAGAGCGCCGAGCATGTCGGCGAGCGCTTCGCCGAGGAAGCGCTGAAGATCCATCACGGCGAGACGGAAGAGCGCGCCATCTATGGCGAGGCGACGCCGGACGATGCCCGGATGCTGCATGAGGAAGGCGTCGAATTCCTGCCGCTGCCGCGCCTGCCGGGCTCGGGGAACTGAAGCGTCCTCGCGCCGATCGGGTTGCGAAAACCGTCGCCCGGGAGTTCCGGGTTCGAACAGAAGCATCCCGTGGCCGCTGAGGTTCAGAGGAACCGCGCCGTCGTCGCGGGCTTGATCCGGGGCGCCATGCCGGTGCGCGAGTCGGCAAAGTTACGAGCTGAATCCCGGCTCTCCGCTTCCTTCCTGCCGGCACGGCACCGCTTCCTTAAGGCGTCTGCAGGCCCTCCGCAGATAAAAATTCACGGTTCGGAGCGTCCGGGTTTTCCGTTGCGAAAGAGGGCGTTAGCTGAGGCTGCCTCGGCGCCTTCCAGTCACCTCAGCCGCCCTCGCACGCACCACCCCTTCCTTCCCGGATTAACTTTCTGTTAAGGAATTCAGGTTTCCTTGCCGGAGATCCCGGTCGCCTTCCCGGCAACCCACGGTCCCGAATTCAGGAGGTTGCCGCATGAAGCGGACCGCGATCGCTGCACTTGGTCTTCGTTCCGGCGGCGTACGCCGACATGGCCGCAAAGCGATCCCGCTTCTGATTTCGCTGGCTGCTCCGGTCCTCGGCGCCTGTAGCCTGTCGCCTGTCGAGACGGCCTCGACCGCCGCGCCGGCGGCGAAGGAACCGAGCCAGGCGCGCAAGCGCGCCGTCGCCCTCGCCAAGGCCGATCCCCGCGAAAAGGAATGCCTCGTCCGGGCGATGTATTTCGAGTCGAACCGCTCGAGCGAGGCGGGCCTGCTCGGCGTCGGCACGGTGGTGATGAACCGGGTCGAATCGGCGCGCTATCCCGAGACGATCTGCGGCGTGGTCGGCGCACCCCGCCAGTTCGCCTCCGGCGTCCTGACGCGCCCGATGACGGAAAAGACGCTGCCGAAGATCGAGGCCATCGCGGACGATATCCTCGACGGGCGCCGTAACGCGGCGGTCGGATCGGCCAAGCATTTCCACACGGCCGGGCTGCGCTTCTCCTACACCAACATGCACTATGTCACGGTGGCCGGCGGCAATGCATTCTACCTGAAGGGCGAACGGCCCGAGCGTCGCCGCATCTACGAGGAGCCGAACTACCAGCTCGCGGCGGTATCCGAGCCGGCAGCCGCGCCGCTCGCGACGGCCTCCTCCGCCGCTTCGACCTCCTCTGCATCCTTCGCATCCGCGCCGCTCGCCTTCGCGCCGCAGCCTTCCGCGCCGACGAACCCCGCCTTCGATTCCGCCGCGGTCAGGCTCGTCCGGAACGCGCCGATGCCGCCGGACCGGCCGCTCGATCTCGACCTGCCGAAGAAGACCGCCCACGCCTTCATCGCCCCTCCCAAGACCGATCGCCGCCTGGCAGCGCTTCTGCCGCCGCCTTCCCCGATGCGGGGCACGATCGTTTCGGAATAACCGATCCGGATCGGGCAAATCTCGGCATCCCGCATCTTGAGGACGGCTTCGCGGAAGCGCGTCCCGAGGGATGAACATGGACTGCCCCAGGCATTGATCCCGTCCACCTAACGTCGAAGGGGACATCGGCGCGGCTCTGGCGTTATCTTCGCCGCAGTGCAACATTGAGATTGCTCTGCAAGACCGGGGAAACGTCATGACCGCGATCGACCGAGGCGGCCTGCAGGCGGCGCAGCGCGACAAGCCCTGGATCTTCCGCACCTATGCGGGCCATTCCGACGCGGCTGAATCCAACAAGCTCTATCGCAACAACCTCGCCAAGGGCCAGACGGGCCTCTCCGTCGCCTTCGACCTGCCGACACAGACCGGCTACGACCCCGACCATGTGCTGGCGCGCGGTGAGGTCGGCAAGGTCGGCGTGCCCGTGAGCCATCTTGGCGACATGCGGACCCTGTTCGACCAGATTCCGCTGGCGCAGATGAACACCTCGATGACGATCAACGCGACGGCGGCCTGGCTGCTCTCGCTCTACATCGCCGTCGCCGACGAGCAAGGCGCCGACCGCAGGCTCCTGCAGGGCACCACGCAGAACGACCTCGTCAAGGAATACCTGTCGCGCGGCACCTATGTCTTCCCGCCGCGCCCCTCGATGCAGCTCACCACCGACATCGTCGTCTTCACGGCAAGCGAATTGCCGAAATGGAACCCGACCAATGTCTGCTCCTACCATCTGCAGGAGGCCGGCGCCTCGCCGGTGCAGGAACTCTCCTTCGCGCTGGCGACGGCCATCGCCCTGCTTGATTCGATCCGCGCCCGGCCGGAGGTGAGCGCGGCCGACTTCCCCGGCGTCGTCGGGCGCATCTCCTTCTTCGTGAATGCCGGCATGCGCTTCGTCACCGAGCTGTGCAAGATGCGGGCTTTCGCCGAGCTCTGGGACGAGATCACATTAGGCAGGTATGGCGTTGCTGAAGAGCAGAGCAGGCGCTTTCGCTACGGCGTGCAGGTTAACTCACTCGGGCTCACCGAGCAGCAGGCCGAGAACAACGTTTACCGCATCCTGATCGAGATGCTGGCGGTCACGCTCTCGAAGAAGGCCCGCGCGCGGGCTGTGCAACTCCCCGCCTGGAACGAGGCGCTCGGCCTTCCCCGCCCCTTCGACCAGCAATGGTCGCTCAGGATGCAGCAGGTCCTGGCCTATGAGACCGACCTGCTCGAATTCGGCGACATCTTCGACGGCTCGACCGTGGTCGACGCCAAGGTCCACGAGCTCAAGGCGGCCGCGCTGGAGGAGCTCGCCCGGATCGACGACATGGGCGGCGCGCTCGCCGCCGTCGAAAGCGGCTACATGAAGCAGGCGCTGGTCGAGAACGGCGCGCGCCGCATCGAGGCGATCGAGCGCGGCGAGCAGGTCGTCGTCGGCGTCAACAAATTCACCAATAGCGAGCCCTCCCCGCTCTCGGCCGGCGACGGCTCTGTCGTCACCGTGCCGGATTCGGTCGAGATCGAGGCCATCGCACGGCTCAAGGCCTGGCGCTCCGCCCGCGACGCGAAAGCGGCCGAGGCAGCGCTGGCCGAGCTTGCCGCGAGCGCGCGGGAGGGCCGCAACGTCATGCCGGCCTCGATCGCCTGCGCCAAGGCCGGCGTCACCACCGGCGAATGGGCGCAGACCCTGCGCGAGATCTTCGGCGAATACCGCGCCCCCACCGGCGTCGACACGACGAAGCTTGGCGACGCGACGGGGCTCGCCACCGCCCGGGCCGCCGTCGAGAAGGCGACCGAGCGGCTCGGCCGTCCGCCACGCTTCCTCGTCGGCAAGCCCGGCCTCGACGGGCACTCCAACGGCGCCGAGCAGATCGCGGTGCGCGCCCGCGATGCCGGCATGAATGTCAGCTATGGCGGCATCCGCCAGACGCCGGAGGAGATCGTCACCCAGGCGCGGGAGACGGAGGCCGACATCATCGGCCTCTCCATCCTCTCCGGCTCGCATCTGCCGCTGGTGCGCGACGTCACCGCCCGCCTGCGCGTCGCCGGCATGGACGTCCCGGTCGTGGTCGGCGGCATCATCCCGCCCGACGACGAGAACGCGCTGCGCAACATGGGCGTGGTGCGGGTCTACACCCCGAAGGATTTCGCGCTCGACGGCATCATCGCCGATGTCGCGGGGCTGACGGCGAAGGGAAAGGGTTAGGGGGGCCTACTCCCCGTGCCCCCGCCCATACGGATTCCGCTCCGGCGGCGTCCACCCCTTCAGCAATTCCGGCTCCGTCGCGAAAATCTCGACCTTGAGCGGATGACAGGCCGCCGCATCGCTCGAATGCGTCGCGCCGCAATCGCCGCCGGGGCAGGCGGACAGCGCCCCGAGCAGATCGATCTCGGCGAAGAACTCGATGAAATCGCCGGGCCGCACCGGGCTCGCCTTCATGAAATACTGATGCGTATCGCGGGTGAAGCCCGTGCACATGAAGACGTTGAGCACGTCATGGACATGGCCCTCGACCTCGCGCGCCGGCTTGCCGGTCGCCGCGCCCAGCGCCCGCGACAGGTTGGAGTGGCAGCAATGATGGTAGTCGTCCCCGCCGAGCAGGCGATGCGTATAGGGGTCGCAGCGCGTGCCGATGACGTCGTGGATGCCAGCGCCGTCCTGGTCCCAGCCATACCAGCCGAGCGTGTCGTGGCTGATCGTCGCCATCGGGCGCAGATAGGGCAGCGAACTCCACAGCCGGTCTCCGGTCGACAGATGCGTCGCATGCAGCGCCCGCGTCTTGCCGCTGAAGAAGCGCTCCGACAGGTCGTCCGCGTTCCAGAGATTGAGGTCGCCGACCTGCGGCCCCTCGATGCTGACGATCCGGAAAAAATGTCCCTTCGGCACGCGGAAGCTGCCGCCCTCGCGCGGCGGCACGATGATCTCGTCGATCTTGCTGAGCCGCGCGCGCGCCGCAGCCAGCATCGCCATATCGGGCGGCGGCAGGGTGCCGTTCGGATAGACCACGACCGGCGGCTTCGCCCGCCGCTGCGCCGCATCGGGCGGCGCCTGCACCATATCCGTCGTCATCTCGCCTCCGGCCCTTCGCTTCGCCCGCCGGGCGAAGCCGGCCCGGCCACTCAGACCATACCGACGCTCTTGAGCTGCTGATAGGCCTTGAGGATGTCCTGGAGCGTGCCTTCGCGCGAGCGGTCGCCGCCATTGGCGTCCGGATGGAAGCGCTTCACCAGCTCCTTGTAGCGCGCCTTGATCGCGGCGGAATCGGCGCTGTCGTCGAGACCGAGCGTCTCCAGCGCCTTCATCGCCACCACGCCGACGCGCGGCTCCTGCCGCGCCGCATGCTGCGCCCGGCGGGCGCCGAACAGGTTGAAGGCGTCGCTCGTATCGGGCCCCGCCTGGCCATTCGCGACGCGCCCCTTCTGGGCCATGCGCGCGGCCTTGGAGTTCACGCCGAGCTTCCAGGTCGGCCGGTGGCCGATCTCCTCCTGCTTCTGGTAGGCGGCGAGCGCGGCGTCGTCCATGCCGGAGAAGTAGTTGTAGGAGGCGTTGTATTCCTTCACATGCTCCATGCAGAAGCGGAAGAACTGGCCCTCGCGCCCGCGCCCCTTGGGCGCGCGGAACTCGCCGGTCCGCGCGCAGCCGGGATGGTCGCAGCGCGGCACATCGCCATCGACGACCGCTTCCGCCTCGGAAGGGCCGATCCTGATACGATCGAAAAGGCGCGAGTTGATGTTCATCGTCGAATGGTTATGAAACGCGGAAGGCGGGCCGGCAAGTGCGACGCAACATGCACGCGCCGAACCCTCAGGAGATCATCGCAACGGTGGCGCGATCATGACCACGATAGCTGAAAGGATCACTCACAAGCTCGATGCGGCCTTCGCGCCACAGAGCCTGCAGGTGATCGATGAATCGCACCAGCATCACGGCCATGGCGGCTGGCGCGAGGGCGGGGAAACTCATTTCCGGGTGAATATCGTGTCGGAAGCCTTCATCGGCAAGAGCCGGCTCGAGCGTCATCGCCTCGTCAACGCGGCGCTGTCGGAGGAGCTGGCGGACCGTGTCCACGCGCTCGCCATCGCGGCGAAGGCGCCCGGCGAGGGCTGAGCGCCAAAAGCCGATTCAAGGGTGCTCCGTTTTAAGGACCGGGATATTGAGCTGGGTTACGTCCCCGCGGGGGCGGCCGCCTTCGATTCGGCTGGCGATGCCATGTAGAGGGCAAGCGCCACGGCGAGGGCGACACCCATGAAGACGAAAAGCCAGCCGAAGGTCGCCTGCGGTTCATAGCCCTGCCTGTCGAGCGCGTTCACCAGGCGCCCCGACACCCATTGCATCACGCCGGCTCCGCCCATGAAGACGAAATTCATGAAGGTCACGCCGCGGCCGATCTCCTGAGGCGACATGAAGGCGCGCGCATGCGCCATCACCACGGCATAGGTGACGCCGAACAGCCCGATGACGAGAAGCAGGCCGACGGCAAGGCGGGATGATGCCTCGCCCCACAGCGCCAGCGCGAAGCAGGCCAGGGCGACGGTCACCGCGCAGGCGATGACCGTAGGCTTGGCCCCGATCCGGCGATAGAGCGGCAGCACCAGCAGCGCGCCCGCCGCGATGACGCCTCCCATGGCCATCGCCGCATAGCTCGTGGCAGCGAGATCGAAGCCGTGCACCCTCTGGAGATAGGGCGCGATCCACAGGCCACGGATGGAGATCGTGACACCGTAGCTCACGAAGGTGAAGGGGAGGATCAGCCAGAGCGGCCGCTTCACCACGATCTGCCTGATCCCGTCCAGCAGCGAGACATGCCGTTGCGGCGTGCCGGGAAGCGGCGGGGGATCCTTCAGCAGCAACATCACCAGCAGGGCCGTCAGCGCCACGATGCCGGAGAGGCCGAAGACGGTCGCGCGCCAGCCATAGGCCGCCAGGAAATAGGCGAGCGGCGCCCCGCTCAACGGATCGCCGATGCAGCCGAAACCGATCAGGAAGGACGACATCGTCGCGAAATGCCGGGGCGAATAGAGGCGCGCAGCCAGGTAGAAGCCGGACATCAGGATGGGGGCGCAACCGATGCCGATCAGCGCGAGCGCCGCCAGGGCGGAGAGATAGCCGCGCGACAAGCCGAAGATCACCGTCCCGGCGAAGGCGACCAGGAGAAATCCCGCCAGCGTCCGCCGCGGGCCGATCCGGTCGAGCGCATAGCCGACCGGGAACTGCGTGAGCGCGAACGCGATCAGCCAGGCCGCCTGTAGGCTCCCGAGCTGGCCCTGGTCGAGACCCAGATCCCGCGTCAGGTCGCCCGAGATCACCGCGAGGAACGCGCGGAAGAACTGGCTCAGGATATAGGCCAGCAGCAGGACGACGAAGCTCGTCACGAAGGGTCGCTTTCGCTTGGCGGCCCGCGCTCCGGCAAAGGCCCTGTCTGCAAGTCCGCGCCCCGGGAGGTCTCACCCGCCCGAGGCGCCCCTGTCACCTGATGCGTTCGAGCACGGAGACGTAGTTCGCCACCGCCGCCCCGCCCATGTTGAAGATGCCGCCGAGGCGCGGCTCGGCGAGCTGCATGCCCTCCGGTGCCTCGCCGGTGAGCTGCATGGCGGAGAGGACATGCATCGAGACGCCGGTGGCGCCGATCGGATGGCCCTTAGCCTTCAGGCCGCCGGAGACGTTGACCGGCAGCTTGCCGTCCTTCTGCGTCCAGCCCTCCTTGATCGCACGGGCGCCCTCGCCTTCCTTGGTCAGCCCCATCGCCTCGTATTCGATCAATTCGGCGATGGTGAAGCAGTCATGCGTCTCGACGAAGGAGAGGTCGTCCAGCGTTACGCCCGCATCCGCCAGCGCCTTCTTCCAGGCGAGCGCGCCGCCCTCGAATTTCAGGATGTCGCGCTTCGACATCGGCAGGAAATCCTGGACATGCGCCATGCCGCGGAAGCCGACGGCGCGGCGCATCTGCAAGGCGGTCTCCTCGTCGGCCAGCACGATCGCGGCGGCGCCGTCCGAGACCAGCGAGCAGTCGGTGCGCTTCAGCGGCCCGGCGACATAAGGATTCTTCTCGCTCTCCTCGCGGCAGAAAGCGTAGCCGAGATCCTTGCGCATCTGCGCGAAGGGGTTCTCGACGCCGTTCTTGTGGTTCTTCGCCGCGATCATGGCGAGCGCGTCGGACTGGTCGCCATGGCGCTGGAAATAGCCGGCGGCGATCTTTCCGAAGACGCCGGCGAAACCGCCCTGCGTGCCGGCATCCTCCGGCAGGTAGGAGGCCTTCAGCAGGTTCTGGCCGATCTCGGCCGAGGGCGTCTTGGTCATCTGCTCGACGCCGACGACGAGCACGATCTTGGCATCCTTGGCCCTGATCGCCCGCACGCCCTGATGGACCGCGGCCGAGCCGGTGGCGCAGGCATTCTCGACGCGGGTCGTCGGCTTGAAGCGCAGCGCCGGATCGGCCTGCAGCACCAGCGAGGCGGTGAAGTCCTGGGCCGAGAAGCCGGCGTTGTAATGGCCGAGCACGATCTCGTCGACCTGGTCAGCGGTGATGCCGGCATCGATCAGCGCGTCGGTCGCGACGCGCACGATCAGGCTTTCGACGGTTTCGGCATCCTGCTTGCCGAACGGCGTATGGGCCCAGCCGACGATCGCAGCGCTCATGGCGAATCTCCCTTAATGTGCAGCTACACGTTATCTTGGCAGCGCTTGTCGATCCCGCAAGCCGGTATCCGCGCATGCTCGGCGTGCGCGGATCGGCTGACGGCCCTTCGCTTCAGCACTAGCCGGCCCCCGGCCTCACTGCAACGAGATCAAAAGCAGCAATCCGACGCCGCCGACGATCATCGCCATGCCGAGGATCTCGCGCCGGCTCGTTCCCTCCGCGAACAGGCGGCGCGAGGCGATCTGCGCCAGCGGCACCTCGATCAGGCCGAGCGTGCGGACATTGGCGGCGCTGGTCAGGGAGAAGCCGATGAACCAGAATTGCGAGGCGGCGGCGCCGAGGAAACCGGCCGAGAGCGAGCGGCGCCAGTTGCGCAGGCTGAGCCACAGCGCCGGGCGGTTCGCGACCAGCATGTACAAGGTCAAGAGCGCGGTCTGCATGACCAGCCCCAGCACCAGGATGGTCGAGGCGCGGATCAGGAAATTGCCCTCCGGCAGGGCCTGGATGCCGCCGCGGAAGCCGATCGCCGAGAGCGCGAAGCAGGCGCCAGAGACGATGCCGAGCACGGCCGGCCGCAGGCCGGCGCGGGTCAGCTTCTCCCCCGGCTTCCAGGAGACGACGATGACGCCGGCGGTTGCGATCGCGATGGCGAGGAATTTGAGCGGGCTGAGCGCATCGCCGAGCAGCAGCGCGCCGAAGATCGCGACCTGCACCGGCTCGGTCTTGGTGTAGGCGGTGGTCACGGCGAAGGAGCGCTCGCGCATCGCCGCCAGCATCAGCGCGGTCGCCGCGATCTGCATCAGTGCGCCCCAGGCGGTGTAGCCGAGCGAGGCTGGTCCGATCGAGGGTGGCAGCGTCCGCAGCCCGAGGCAGGCGGCGGCGAGGAAGACCATCGCGAAGGGCAGGCCGAACAGGAAGCGCACCTGCGTCGCCCCGACCACGCCGATGACGTCGGTCAGCGAGCGCTGCGCCAGGTTGCGCGCCGTCTGCAGCAGCGAGGCGAGGATCGTCGCCGGAATCCAGAGAAAGCCGAAAGCCACGCCGATGAGCCCCGCGAAAGCATGATGCGCTATTGCTTCTGGACCGGCCGTGGCGGCTAGGCAAATCGCTGCGCTGGGGGTAGGTATGCATGCAGCTATGAGTTCCTGGGCGGAGATTTGCGCCCGTCGTCTCGAAAATGCCGCATGCGTCGCGTTGAACCCAGCGCCGTCGCGCTGCCAAGCTTCGTTCACGACAAGACAGGTTCAAGACCCGCCGATGATCGCATCCCGCCTCACCGTCACCCTTGCCCTTGGTCTCGCCTTCACGGCACCGGCTCTGGCCGGAGCGAGCCTCGTCGTCGACGCCTCGAGCGGCGAGGTCCTGTCCGCCGAGAACGCGACCCAGGCCTGGCGCCCGGCCTCGACCGCCAAGATCATGACGATCTATCTGGCGCTGAAGGCTGTCCGCGACGGCCGCATCGGCCTCGAGACCGCGATCCCGGCCTCGAAGCTCGCCGCCAGCCAGCCCCGCGTGAAGGTCTATATCCGCGCCGGCCAGGAGATCACGCTCGACAACGCGCTCAGGATCATGATGGTCAAATCGGCCAACGACATCGCCTATGTCGTGGCCGAGGGCGTCGGCGGCAACGTGCCGGACTTCGTGGGCATGATGAATGCCGAGGCCCAGCGCCTCGGCATGCGCGACACCCGCTTCATGAATCCGAATGGCTGGGACAATCCCGACCAGCAGACCAGCGCGCATGACCTCGCCGTGCTCGCCATGGCGCTGATGCGCGACTTCCCGGAATACTCCGCCTATTGGAGCACCTCCGCCGTCCAGCTCGGCAAGCAGGTCATGCACAACACCAACGGCCTGGTCGGGCGCTATGCCGGCATCGGCGGCATGAAGACCGGCTTCACCTGCGCCTCGGGCTTCAACGTCGTCGCGACCGCGAGCCGCGGCGGACGCACCCTCATCGCCGTCGTGCTCGGCTCGGCGTCCGGCACGGAGCGCACGGTCAAGGCCGCGCAGCTCCTCGACGAAGGCTTCAGCCGCTGGGGCGGCACCGGCACCAACCTTGCCTCGATGCCGCCGAGCGGCACGCGCGCCCCGAATGTCTGCGACGAGATCCGCCGTCGCGGCGGCGGCGTGGCGCTGGCTGATGATGCCGATTCCAGCGGGCCGATCGGCGGCTTCGCGCCGACCGGCGGCAATGATTCCGATGGCGGTCGCTTCGCCACCTTCGCGACCCAATCGGCCGGCCCCGTCGCGACGCGCTCCCCGCGCGGCCGCGTCGTCCTCGGTCCGCGCTCCGAGACGATGCCGGTTCAGGTCTCCTTCGGCCGCACCGCGGGCTCGGCCTCGGCCCCGCTCGCCGCCAATGTGACCTCGCAGCCCGATTCGCGCGTCGCCCGCGGCGCGACGCCGACCATCGAGCCCGGCGCGCCCGTCGCCGCCGGCCTCGTCGGCGGCGCCGTGCCGCGCACGGCCTCCGCCAATGGCGCGATCCCGCGCGGCACCAACGCCTTCGCCCCGGCCGGCGCGCCTCTCCAGCCCTCCAGCGACGCCTTCGAATCCGGGCCGCTGCGCCTGCAGGGAGCGGTCCAGGCCGGCAACAAGGCGACGGCGGCGAGCCTGCGCCCCGGTTCCGCCGCCGGGATCAAGCCGGCCGCGCGGGCCGCCAATTCCCAGGCGGCCAAGCCACAGCCCGCCAAGGCGCAGCCGACGAAGGCCATCAAGGTTCCGCCGGTGAAGCCGAAGCCCGCCGAGGCTGCCGTCAAGCCCAAGCCCGCGGCGAAAGCCAAGGCCAGGAACGGCGACGACGCCTGAAACGGTCGGGGGCCTGATTGAGCGGGGCGCGCACCAGCGAAGGCCAGGGGCTGCTGCTCGCCTTCGCGTCGGCCGCCGCCTTCGGCACCAATATCGTCAGCGCCCAGATCGCGGGGGCTGCCGGCCTCGGCGGCCCGCTGCTGGTCTTCTACCGCGTCCTGATCATGCTCGTGCTGGTCGGCGCGGCAGCCTTGCTCGCCCGCGCCTCGCTCAGCCTGCTTCGCGGCCAGCGCCTGCCCGTGCTGCGCTTCGGCATCGCGACCGCCCTCGTCGGCACCGCCTATCTCTCGTCGGTGTCCTTCGTCCCGGTCTCGGTCGCGGCGGTGATCTTCTACACCTATCCGGTGCTCATCGTTCTGCTCGAGCCGCTCCTGACCCGGGCGCCGTTCCGGGCCGACAGGCTCGTCGTGGCGATCGTCGCCTTCATCGGGATCGCGCTGGTGGTGGGGCCGGACCTGCATGGCCTCGACCCGCGCGGGCTGGCGCTGGCCGGGCTCGCCAGCCTCGCGGCGGCCGCCCAATTCTTCGCCGCTGCGAGCTGCGCATCGATCGCCACCATGCCGAAGCTGTTCTGGTCGCATGTCGTCATCCTGCCGGTAACGCTGCTGATCCTCGCGCTGACCGGCGGCTTCCTGCCGCCGCAGGCCTTCCTGCTCGCGCCGATCGCGCTTGCCGTGACCTATGGCGGCTATCTGGTCGGCTTCGTCCTGCAGATCCTGGCGCTGGCCCGGATCGCGCCGGGCCCCGCCGGCCTCGCCTACTGCGCCGAGCCGATCATCGCCGTCGCGATCGCGGCCGTCGTCCTCGGCGAGCGGCTGGGGTCTCTGCAATATGCCGGCGGCGCCCTTGTCATCGCGGCGCTGGTCACTAATGTAATACTAGAACAATCGAGGCGGCGCCCCGTGCCGGCCTGAGGCTTTCAGAGTGTGATGACCGGCGATCCAGCCCGCCCCGCCCCCGTTCCGCTGACCCTGCTCACGGGCTTCCTCGGCGCCGGCAAGACGACCCTGCTCAACCGCCTGCTGAAGGATCCGGCACTGGCCGACACCGTCGTGCTCGTCAACGAGTTCGGCGAGGTCGGGCTCGACCATCTGATGGTCGAGGGCGTCGCCGAGAACATGATCCTGCTGGAATCCGGCTGCCTCTGCTGCACCATCCGCGACGACCTCATCGTCACGCTGGAAGATCTGCTGCGCCGCCGCGACAACGGCCGTATCGGAGCCTTCTCCCGCCTCGTCATCGAGACGACCGGCCTCGCCGACCCCGCGCCGATCCTCAACGTGCTGATCAACCACCCCTATCTCGCTCTGCGCTTCCGGCTCGACGGCGTCGTCACGCTGGTCGATGCGGTCAACGGCATGGCGACGCTCGACGCCCATGAGGAGGCGCGCCGGCAGGTCGTCGCGGCCGACCGGCTCGTCCTGACCAAAACCGACCTCGCCGCGCCCGAGGATGTCGCGGCGCTGCGCGCGCGCCTCGCCGCGCTCAATCCCGGGATCGCGATCCTGCCGCCCGATGCTCCGGCCTCGGCGCTTCTCGGCGCCGGCCTTTACGATCTCGCCGAGCGACCGGAGGCTCTGCGGCACTGGCTGGCGGCGGACGCGCTACCGGGGCACCACGACCACGGCCATCATCACCATGATCATGGCCATGGGCACGACCACCACCATGGCCATGAGCACCACGATCAGCACCCGCACGACGTCAACCGCCACGACGCCTCGATCCGGGCCTTCGCGCTGACGGCCGAGCAGCCGGTGGCACAGCAGACCTTCGAGCTGTTCTGGACGCTGCTACGCTCGATCCACGGGCCGCGCCTGCTCCGGCTGAAGGGTCTCGTCCGGCTTGCCGACCAGCCGGAGCGCCCCTTGCTGGTCCATGCCGTCCAGCAGATCCTGCATCCGCCGATCCGGCTCGATGCCTGGCCGGACGGCGACCACCGCTCCCGCCTCGTCCTGATCGTCAAGGACATCGAGGAAGAGACGGTGCAGCGGCTCTGGGCGGCGTTCCTCGGCCAGCAGGCCCGCGAGAGCACCGCTCAACCGGCTTGAAAGCGCTTCTCAGAGTGTTTTGACAGTTCGAGCCGTCATCCTGAGCAGCGCCGCAGGCGCGTCTCGAAGGATAAGGACCGCTTCCTGCCTACCCCTCCGCCCGCAGCAGCCTGCGGATGATCTTGCCGGTCGTCGTCAGCGGCAGTTCCTCGCGGAAGGCGATCTCGCGCGGATATTCATGCGCCGAGAGCCGCGCCCTGACGAAATCCTGCAACTCGGACACCAGCGCCGGCGAGCCGGTACGGCCCGGCTTCAGCACGACGAACGCCTTGACGATCTCCGTGCGCAGCGGATCGGGCTTGCCCACGGCCGCCGCCAGCGCCACCGCCGGATGCCGCAGCAGGCAATCCTCGATCTCGCCCGGCCCGATGCGATAGCCCGAGGAGGTGATGACGTCGTCGTCGCGGCCGATGAAGCGGACATAGCCGTCCTCGTCCTCAACGCCCTCGTCGCCGGTCGTCATCCAGTCGCCGATGAACTTCGCCGCCGTGGCGGTGGGATTGTTCCAGTAGCCGAGGAACATCACCGGATCGGGGCGCCTGACTGCGATCTGGCCCTCCTCTCCGGCTGCGCAGACCGAGCCGTCCGGCCGGATGATCGCGACCTCGTGCCCCGGCACCGCCTTGCCGATCGCGCCCGGCCGGCTGACGCCGATCGCGGCGCTCGACGCGAGCACGAGATTGCATTCGGTCTGGCCATAGGCCTCGTTGATGGTGAGGCCGAGCGCCTCGCGCCCCCATTCCAGCGTCTCGGCGCCCAGCGCCTCGCCGGCGGCTGCGACACTTCTGAGGTTCAGCGTGAAGCGGCCGCGCGGGCTGCCGGCGCCGCGCAGCATCCTCAGCGCCGTCGGCGGCACGAAGGCGTTGCGGATCCGCAAATCCTGCATCAGCCGGTAGGCTTCGTCCGGCTCGAAGCGCGTCACCGGCCGCGCCACCACCGCGACGCCGAAATGCAGCGCCGGCAGCAGCATGTTGAGCAGGCCGCCGGCCCAGGCCCAGTCGGCCGGCGTCCAGGCGAGATCGCCCGGCCGGGGCATGAACTCATGCGGCATCTGCACGCCCGGCAAATGGCCCGGCAGCACGCGGTGGCCGTGCAGCGCGCCCTTCGGATTGCCGGTGGTGCCGGAGGTGTAGATCATCAGCGCCGGATCGTCGGGCGTGGTGTCGACCGGCGTGAAATCCGGGCTCGCCCCGGCCAGCAGCGCCTCCCAATCCTCGGCCTCGCCGTCGCGGCCATCGGTCGAGATGACCAGCGCGAGCCCGGGCAAGGGCTCCTCGATCTGGCGCAGCTTCGCCAGCCCCGGCGCGTTCGTGACGACGATCTTCGCGCCGGAATCGGCCAGGCGGTAGGTCAGCGCATCGACGCCGAACAGCGCCGCCAGCGGCACCGCGATGGCGCCGAGCTTGTAGGCCGCGAGATGGGCGGCGAGCACCGCCCGCCCCTGTGGCAGCAGGATCGCGATGCGGTCGCCGCGCGCGACACCACGCACCCGCAAGGCATTGGCGAGCCGGTTGGAATATTCCCGGAACCAGCCGAAGCTGACCGGCTCGACCTGCCAGTCGCCCGACACCTCGATGATCGCCGGCCGCTCCGGCTCGGCCATGGCCCAGCGGTCGCAGACATCGGCGGCGATGTTGTAGCGCTCGGGGATGCGCCAGCGGAAAGCCGAACGGAGCTGGGCGTAATCAGGCAGGTCGGGCAGGTGCAAAGAACCGGGATCCGGTGGAAAAAGGCGCGGCACGATAGGCAGCCCGCCCCGCCCTGTCACCCTCTCATGGGACAGGCCGCCTTGCACCAGGCGCGGCGCTCAGAACAGGCGCTCGTCCTTCGCCGGCAGGAAGGCGTCGGTGAAGGCATCGCCCGCGCGGGCCTTGTCGCGGAAGGGCTGGGCCTGCGCGCTCTGCTCCAGCGCCGCCGCCCAGCGCACCCGGTCGATGCCGCCGAGCCCGTGTTCCCTCACAGAGGGCGTCAGCACGTTCTGCGCGAGCGCCAGCGTCAGTCGCTCGCGCTCGACCTCGGCCTGCGCGTTCTCATTGCGACGCATGATCGCCTGCACGCCGAGGTCGGGATTGGCGGCGACATCCCGGACACCGCGAACCAGCGCCCGCAGGAGCCCGCGCACGGCCTCCGGCTTGTCGGTCGCGAGCTTGGGCGAAACCATGATCGCATTGCCGTAGAGCAGGACCCCGTGATCGGCCATCGTCATCACGACGATGTCGTCGGCCGGCACCCCGCGCGCCTTCAGGCCGGCAAAGGAATAGGGACCGAAGCCGAAGGCGGCGTCGACCTCCCCGGAAGCCAGCATCGGCTCCCTGACGGGGAAGCCGATATTTTCCAGCCGGATCCGGCTGTCGTCGATCCTGGTGAGGCCCTTGAAGAGCGGCCATTGCGCGAAGGCTGCATCCGCCGCCGGTGCGCCGAGCTTCTTGTCTTCGAGGCTCGCGGGCTCGGCCGAGATGCCGCGGCTGCGGCGGCCGATGACGGCGAAAGGCGGCCGGTCATGGATCATCATTACCGCCTTGAGATCCTGGCCGGCATTCGCGTCCCGGAAGCGCATCAACGCATTGACGTCGCCGCAGGCGGCATCGAACTCGCCGGCCGCCACGCGCGCCGGGGTTTGCCGCGCCCCACTTCCCGCCTCGAAGCTGACATCGAGCCCCTCCGCACGGAAATAACCCTTCTCCTGCGCGGCGAGGAACAGCCCCGCGAGCCCTTCGAGGCGCCAGCTCAGCAGCATCCGGATCGGCGTCACCGTCTCGGCCGAAGCCGGTCTCGCCCCGAAGCCGCAGGCGGCCGCTCCCGCCACGAAAGCGCGGCGCGAGAGCAAAACGGAAGCACGGGGCGGCAGGGGCGCCATGGGAACCTCGGAAGTATTCTGGCCGGAACATCCGGCACGGCCGGCCGTCGATCGCCTACCGGAGCAGTTTGAGATCACAACACGTTGAAATCACGTCAACATCGTCACGCGATTGCGTCGGGCGGTCACAATGGCAGCGCGCCATCGGTCTTGACCTCTTCCATCACGGCATAGGTGCGCGTCTCGCGCACCGCCGGCAGGGCGAGCAGCACCTCTCCGAGGAAACGGCGATAGGCATTCATATCGGCCACGCGCGTCTTCACGAGATAATCGAAACCGCCCGCCACCATGTGGCATTCCAGCACTTCCGGCGCCCGCTTCACGGCCGCGGCGAAGCGCTCGAAGGCATCGGGCGTCGTCTTGTCGAGATAGACCTCGACGAAGACGAGCAGGTTCAGGCCGAGCCGCGTCGGATCGAGCGTCGCGCGATAGCCGGTGATGAAACCGTCCCGCGTCAGGCGTTTCAGCCGCTCGCCCGTCGCCGTGGGGGAAAGCCCGACCTTTTCGGCGAGCTCGACCCCGGCGATCCGGCCATCGCCCTGCAGAAGCGAGAGGATGCGGCGGTCCGTCCGGTCCAGCATGATAAATCTCTGTAAAATTCATCTTCTATGGAGTTTTATAAGGCAAACTTGCCTGAAATGCCAATTGATATGCGGCCGATCTCTCATCATCCTTCAGATATTCCAGCCCGCCTTCGGAGCCCCTTATGGCCATCTCGACCGTCCCGCCTTTCCGCGCGCCTTATGCCGAGGATGACGGCGCCATGGCCGGCCGGCTGCTCGCAGGCGCCCGCCGCGACCCGGCGGCCAAGGCCCGGATCGACGCCCGCGCCACCGGGCTGATCGAGGCGATCCGCAGCCGCAAGGTAGGCCTGGGCGGCATCGAGGAATTGCTGCGCGAATATTCGCTCTCGACCAAAGAGGGCCTCGCGCTGATGGTGCTGGCCGAGGCGCTGCTGCGCGTGCCCGACGCCGCCACGGCGGACCGGCTGATCGAGGACAAGCTCGGCCAGGGCGATTTCGCCCATCACGAAGCGAAATCGGACGCCTTCCTGGTCTCGGCCTCGGCCTGGGCGCTCGGCATCACCGCGCGCGTCATCCAGCCGGGCGAAACGCCGACGGGCATCGTCAGCAGCCTCGCCAAGCGCCTGGGCGTGCCGACGGTTCGCACCGCGACGCGTCAGGCGATGCGCGTCATGGGCAATCATTTCGTCCTCGGCCAGACCATCGAGGAGGCGCTGAAGCGCGCCCGCTCCGGCACCGGCAAGCTTTATCGCTATTCCTTCGACATGCTGGGCGAAGGCGCACGCACGCAAGCCGACGCCGACCGCTATTTCGCCTCCTACACCGCCGCGATCGACGCCATCGGCCGCTCCGCCGGCAACGACAGGCTGCCGAACCGCCCCGGCATCTCGGTCAAGCTCTCGGCGCTGCATCCGCGCTATGACGCGACGAACCATGAGCGCGTGCTGTCGGAGCTCGTGCCGAAGGTCGTCGCGCTCGCCCGTCAGGCCAAGGGCTACGACCTCAACTTCACCGTCGATGCCGAGGAGGCCGACCGGCTGGAGCTCTCGCTCGACGTGATCGACGCCGTCTTCGCCGATGCCTCGCTCGACGGCTGGGACGGCTTCGGCCTCGCCATCCAGGCCTATCAGAAGCGCGCCTCGGCGGTGATCGACCATATCGGCCGCCTCGCCGAAACCCATAGCCGGCGCATGATGGTGCGGCTGGTCAAGGGCGCCTATTGGGACACCGAGCTCAAGCGCGCCCAGGAGCGCGGCCTGCCCGACTACCCCGTCTTCACCCGCAAGGCGATGACGGACCTGAATTACGAAGCCTGCGCGGCCCAGCTCCTGAAGCTTAGGCCGCGCATCATCCCGCAATTCGCCACCCATAACGCGCTCACCGTCGCGACCGTGGCCGAGATGGCGGGGAATGCCGAGGGTTTCGAGTTCCAGCGCCTGCACGGCATGGGCGAGGCGCTCTACGAGAAGCTGCTGCGCGAGAACGAAGGCTATGCCTGCCGGACCTATGCGCCGGTCGGCGGCCATCAGGACCTGCTCGCCTATCTCGTCCGCCGCCTGCTCGAGAACGGCGCCAACTCCTCCTTCGTCAGCGCCTCCGGCGACCCCGAGGTTCCGGTCTCGCAGCTCCTGCTGGCGCCGGCCGAGATCATCGGCTCGGCCAGCGCCGCCCGCCACCGCCGCATCCCGCTCCCGGCCGATCTCTACGGCCCCTCGCGCAAGAACTCGGCCGGCACCGAGCTCGGCCATGAGGAAAGCCTCGACGGTCTGCTGAAGGAGATCGCGGCGGCCGGCCAATTCCCCGATGCCGCGCCGATCATCGACGGCAAGCCGCAGCCCGGCACGGCCCGCGAGGTGCGCTCGCCCATCGACGGCAAGCCGATCGGCAAGGTGATCGAGGCCGATGCCGCGACCGCCGAGCGCGCCATGGCCGCGGCAGTGAAGGGCTTCCGTGCCTGGAACGAGACGCCCGCTCGCATTCGCGCCGCGGCGCTGCGCAAGGCCGCCGACATCATGGAGGCCCGACGCGGGCTCCTGATCGCGCTTCTGCAAGGCGAAGCCGGCAAAACCATCGACGACGCCATTTCCGAGGTGCGCGAGGCCGTCGATTTCTGCCGCTACTATGCAGCACAGGCCGAGGAGCATTTCGCCACGCCGACCGCGCTTCCCGGCCCGACCGGCGAGGAGAACCGACTCGTCCTGCGCGGGCGCGGCGCCTTCGTCTGCATCGCGCCCTGGAACTTCCCGCTGGCGATCTTCGCCGGGCAGGTTGTAGCCGCACTCGTCGCCGGCAACAGCGTCGTCGCCAAGCCGGCCCCGCAGACGCCCTTGATCGCAGCCGTGGCGATCGGGATGCTGCACGAGGCCGGCGTGCCCGTCAGCGCGCTGCATCTCGTGCCGGGCGGGACCGAGGCCGGCGCGGCCCTGGTCGCGCACAAGGACGTGGCCGGGGTCGCCTTCACCGGCTCGACCGCAACCGCGCGCGGCATCAACCGGGCACTCGCCGCCAAGGACGGCCCGATCGTACCGCTGATCGCCGAGACCGGCGGCCTCAATGCCATGATCGTCGATGCCACCGCCCTGCCCGAGCAGGTCAGCGACGACGTGGTGATGTCAGCCTTCCGTTCGGCCGGGCAGCGCTGCTCGGCGCTGCGCCTGCTGGTGGTGCAGGACGACGTCGCCGACAAGATGATCGAGATGATCGAAGGTGCGACCAAAGAGCTGAAGCTCGGCGATCCCCGCAAGCTCGACATCCATATCGGCCCGGTCATCGACGCCGCCGCCAGGCAGCGCCTCGACGCCCATCTCGCGGCGATGCGCCAGCAGGGTCGCGTCGCCTGGGCCGGGCAGGTGCCCGAGCTCGGCGGCACCTATGTCGCGCCGCATATCGTCAGGCTCGACCGGGTCAGCGACCTCACCGCCGAGCATTTCGGCCCGATCCTGCATGTCGTGCGCTGGAAGGCGGGCGAGCTCGACAAGGTCATCGCCGAGATCGACGCGACCGGCTACGGCCTGACGCTGGGCGTCCACTCGCGCATCGAGACGACGGTCGAGCGCGTCGTCGAGCGGCTCTCTGCCGGCAATATCTACGTCAACCGCAACATCATCGGCGCGGTCGTCGGCGTGCAGCCCTTCGGCGGCCATGGCCTGTCCGGCACCGGCCCCAAGGCCGGCGGCCCGCACTATCTGATGCGCTTCGCCACCGAGCAGACCGTGACGATCAACACGGCCGCCGCTGGCGGCAATGCCAGCCTGATCGCGATGGGGGAGTGAGCGGACGCCTCCCGCGCCGTCATGGTCGGACTTGACCCGGGCATCTCATGCCGAGAACACTGGTTTCCGAGATGGCCGGGTCAAGCCCGACCATGACGAGCCAAGGCGAATGACGGACGCAGCCCTCCCCTACCGCCCCAATGTCGGCATCGCCCTGTTCAACGCCGAAGGGCTGGTCTTCACCGGGAAGGCCCACAGCGCCGGCCCCGAGATCGTCCTGCCCGGCCGGGACTGGCAGATGCCGCAAGGCGGCATCGATCCCGACGAGGAGATCGTCGCGGCCGCCCGGCGCGAGCTGGCGGAGGAAACCGGCATCGCCGGCGCGGAACTCTTGGCGGCGACGGAGGAGTGGTGGAGCTACGACTTCCCGCCCTATGACGGGCCGCCGCACAAGCTGGCGGCCTTTCGCGGCCAGCGCCAGCGCTGGGTCGCCTTCCGCTTCACGGGCGACGAGCGCGAGATCGACATCGGCAAGCCCAACGGCGACGAACCGCCGGAGTTCGGCGCCTGGCGCTGGCGCCCGCTCGCGGAAATGCCGGAGGTCGTCGTGCCGTTCAAGCGAGCGGTCTATGAACGTGTGGCCGCCGCTTTCGCCGCCTTCGCCGTGCCCATGGTTTCCCGGGGAGAAGCGAGATGAGCCTCGTCGAACTCGACCACTGCGTCATCCACGTCTCCGACTGGGAGCGCTCGAATGCCTTCTATCGCGACGTGATCGGCGCCGAGATCGTGCCGAACGGCGACGGCTTCGTCTATCGCATCGGCCGCACCCAGCTCAATTGCCACGGCCCCGGGCTGAAGCCCACGCCCGTCGCGAGGCTGCCCGTCCCGCCCGGCGGCAGCGATCTCTGCTTCGCCTGGCCGGGACCGATCGCGGAAGCGATCGCCCATCTCGAACGGCACGAGGTCGCGATCGAGCTGGGGCCTGTCCAGCGCTTCGGCAGGGGTGGCCACGGTACCAGCGTCTATTTCCGCGACCCGGATGGTTCGCTGCTCGAATTCATTAGCTACGCATGAAAAAAGGCCGCTCGCGCGGCCTTTTCTGTTCCGGATATGGGAGCTGGGCTCACGCCGCCTTGCGCTGCTCGAAGACGTGCTTGAACTCGCGCAGCTGCACCAGCGTGTCGTGCAGGCGCTTCTTCTCGTCGTCGTTGTGCGAGCCGGAGAGGCGGGTCTCGGCAGTCAGGATCTCGGCGTCGAGAACGGCTGTGTCGACGTCCTCGATGAAGCGGCCCTGCTCGGCCAGGATCGTCGTCGTCTCCTGGTTGACCTCGACGAGGCCGCCATTGATGAAGAATTCCTTGCCGTTGCTCTCCGTCGTCTGGACGAAGACGATGCCGGCCTTGATCACGGCAACCAGCGGCGCATGGCCGGCCAGCACGGTCATTTCGCCCTCGACCGAAGGAACGATGACGCTGACGACATCGCCCGAGAACAGGATCCGCTCCGGCGAGACGAGTTCGAACTTGAAGGTGGCCATCGTTTCATTCTCCCCGGTTCGTCATGACCCGGGCTTGACCCGGTCATCTCGGAAACCAGCGTGTTCTGGTCATGAGATCCCCGGGGCAAGCCCGGGGATGACGCGTGCGGAATGCCTTACGCCGCCTCGGCGGCCAGGCGCTGCGCCTTCTCGACGGCTTCCTCGATCGAGCCGACCATGTAGAAGGCCGCCTCCGGCAGGTGATCGTACTTGCCCTCGACCAGGCCCTTGAAGCCCTTGATCGTATCCTCGAGCGAGACGAGCTTGCCCGGCGAACCGGTGAAGACTTCCGCGACGTGGAAGGGCTGCGACAGGAAGCGCTCGATCTTGCGGGCGCGCGCCACGGTCATCTTG
Source organism: Allobosea sp. UNC402CLCol (assembly GCF_000745475.1). Taxonomy (GTDB): domain Bacteria; phylum Pseudomonadota; class Alphaproteobacteria; order Rhizobiales; family Beijerinckiaceae; genus Allobosea; species Allobosea spartocytisi. The sequence continues at coordinate 406,955 of NZ_JQJJ01000010.1, read as the reverse complement.
TCGTCTTCCGACAGCTCGTCCATGCCCAGGATCGCGATGATGTCCTGCAGCGCCTTGTAGCGCTGGAGCACCTGCTGCACCTGGCGGGCGACGCCATAGTGCTCCTCACCGACGATGTCGGCCGAGAGCATGCGCGAGGTCGAGTCGAGCGGGTCGACCGCCGGATAGATGCCCTTTTCCGCGATCGAGCGCGAGAGCACGGTCGTGGCATCGAGGTGGGCGAAGGAGGTGGCCGGCGCTGGGTCGGTCAGGTCGTCCGCCGGCACGTAGATCGCCTGCACCGAGGTGATCGAGCCCTTGGTCGTGGTGGTGATGCGCTCCTGCAGGTTGCCCATGTCGGTAGCGAGCGTCGGCTGATAGCCCACCGCCGAAGGGATGCGGCCGAGCAGCGCCGACACTTCCGAACCCGCCTGCGTGAAGCGGAAGATGTTGTCGACGAAGAAGAGCACGTCCTGGCCCTTGTCGCGGAAGTCCTCGGCGACGGTCAGGCCGGCGAGAGCGACGCGCATGCGGGCGCCCGGGGGCTCGTTCATCTGGCCGTAAACGAGGGCGCATTTGGAGCCAGCGGTCGAGCCACCGTTCTCCTTCGGGTCCTTGTTGACGTTGGACTCGATCATCTCGTGATAGAGGTCGTTACCCTCGCGGGTGCGCTCGCCGACGCCGGCGAACACCGAGTAGCCGCCATGGGCCTTCGCGACGTTGTTGATCAGCTCCATGATCAGCACGGTCTTGCCGACGCCGGCGCCGCCGAACAGGCCGATCTTGCCGCCCTTGGCGTAGGGAGCCAGCAGGTCGACGACCTTGATGCCGGTGACGAGGATCTGCGCCTCGGTCGACTGTTCGGAATAGGCCGGGGCCGGCTGGTGGATGCCGCGGGTGGCAGTGGTCAGGATCGGGCCGGCTTCGTCGACCGGCTCGCCGATGACGTTCATGATGCGGCCGAGGCACTCCTCGCCGACCGGCACGGCGATCGGGGCGCCGGTGTCGGTGACCGACTGGCCGCGAACCAGACCTTCGGTCGAGTCCATCGCGATGGTGCGAACCGTGTTCTCGCCGAGATGCTGGGCGACCTCGAGGACGAGGCGGTTGCCGAGGTTGTCGGTCTCGAGCGCGTTCAGGATCTCCGGCAGGGCGCCGTCGAACTGCACGTCGACGACGGCGCCGATGACCTGGGCAACGCGGCCGGTGCCGGTGTTGGCGGGCTTGTCGTCAGCGGACTTCGTCTTGGTGGTCTTGGTAGCGGCTTTGGCCATGGTGGAACCTCGGGACTAGCGCATTCGGATGTTTCGGCTGCCGGCGGAAAGCGCCGCCGGCGGAAGGCTGGGCGGTTAGAGCGCTTCCGCGCCGGAGATGATCTCGATCAGTTCCTTCGTGATCATCGCCTGGCGCGAGCGGTTGTAGAGCTGCGTCTGCTTCTTGATCATCTCGCCGGCGTTGCGCGTGGCGGAATCCATCGCGGACATGCGCGCGCCCTGCTCGGAGGCGGCGTTCTCGAGCAGCCCGCGCAGGATCTGAACGGTCAGATTGCGCGGCAGCAGCGCCTCGAGAATCTCGCCTTCGTCCGGCTCGTAGTCGTAGACGGCGTCGGTCTGCTTCGTCCCTTCCGGAATCTCGGCCGGGATGATGCGCTGCGCTGTCGGGATCTGGGCGATCACCGACTTGAACTTCGAGAAGAACAGCGTCGCGACGTCGAACTCGCCGGCGGCGAAGCGGGCGAGCAGGTTCTGGGCGATCGCCTCGGCATTGACGTAGCCGACCTGCTTGAACTCGCGCAGGTCGATGAACTCGATGATCTCGTCGGCGAACTGGCGCCGCAGGATGTCGTAGCCCTTCTTGCCGACGCAGATGATCTTGACCGTCTTGCCTTCGGCCTTGAGCGCATTCGCCTTGTCACGCGCCAGTCGCGCGATCGAGGAGTTGAAGGCGCCGCACAGGCCGCGCTCGGCGGTCAGCACCAGCAGCAGATGCACCTTGTCCGAGCCCGTGCCGGCGATCAGGCGCGGCGCGCTCGAACCGGACACGCCGGAAGCGAGGTTCGACAGCACCGTCTCCATGCGCTCGGCATAGGGGCGCGCGGCCTCGGCAGCCATCTGCGCCCGGCGCAGCTTCGCAGCCGCGACCATCTGCATGGCCTTGGTGATTTTCTGCGTCGCCTTCACCGAGGCGATGCGGTTGCGTAGGTCCTTGAGGGACGGCATCCGATCTTGATCCCCTACCCGTCAGCCACGGAAAGCGCGGCAACGAAGCATTTCAGAGAAGCGGTGCGGCGAAGCTCCTGGCTCCGCCGCACCGAAGGTGATGATCAGGCGAAGGACTTCGCGAAGCCCGCGACGATGTCCTTGAGCTTGGCGGCGTTGGCGTCCGACAGATCCTTACTCGTGCCGATCTCGGCGAGGAGGTCGGCATGCTTGCCGCGGACCAGCGCCAGCAGCCCGTCCTCGAAGGAGCGGACCTTGTTGACCGGCATCGCGTCGAGATAGCCGTTCACGCCGGCATAGATCACGACGACCTGCTCTTCCATCTTCAGCGGCGAGAACTGCGGCTGCTTCAGCAGCTCGGTCAGGCGGGCGCCGCGGTTGAGCAGGCGCTGCGTCACCGCGTCGAGGTCCGAGCCGAACTGGGCGAAGGCGGCCATCTCGCGATACTGGGCGAGCTCGCCCTTGATCTTGCCGGCGACCTTCTTGGTGGCCTTGGTCTGCGCCGAGGAGCCGACGCGCGACACCGAGAGGCCGACGTTCACGGCCGGGCGGATGCCCTGGTAGAACAGGTCCGTCTCCAGGAAGATCTGACCGTCGGTGATCGAGATCACGTTGGTCGGGATGTAGGCGGAGACGTCGTTCGCCTGGGTCTCGATGACCGGCAGCGCCGTCAGCGAGCCGAGGCCGGCGGCCTCGCCCATCTTCGCCGCGCGCTCGAGCAGGCGGGAGTGGAGATAGAACACGTCGCCCGGATAGGCTTCGCGGCCCGGCGGGCGGCGCAGCAGCAGCGACATCTGGCGGTAGGCGACGGCCTGCTTGGAGAGGTCGTCATAGATGATGACGGCGTGCATGCCGTTGTCGCGGAAGAACTCGCCCATCGAGCAGCCGGCGAAGGGCGCCAGGAACTGCATCGGGGCCGGGTCCGAGGCGGTGGCGGCCACGACGATGGAGTACTCCATCGCGCCGCGCTCCTCGAGCACCTTCACGAGCTGGGCGACGGTCGAGCGCTTCTGGCCGACGGCGACGTAGACGCAGTAGAGCTTCTGGCTCTCGGGGGCGCCTTCGACGTTCAGCGGACGCTGGTTCAGGATCGTGTCGAGCGCGATCGCGGTCTTGCCGGTCTGGCGGTCGCCGATGATCAGCTCGCGCTGGCCGCGGCCGATCGGGATCAGGGCATCGACCGCCTTGAGGCCGGTCGCCATCGGCTCATGCACCGACTTGCGCGGGATGATGCCGGGCGCCTTGACGTCGACACGGCGACGCTCCTTGGCCTTGATCGGGCCCTTGCCGTCGATCGGGTTGCCGAGCGCGTCGACGACGCGGCCGAGCAGCTCCTTGCCGACGGGAACGTCGACGATGGCGCCGGTGCGCTTGACGGTCTGGCCTTCCTTGATCTCGCGGTCGGAACCGAAGATCACGACGCCGACATTGTCGCTCTCGAGGTTGAGCGCCATGCCGCGCACGCCGGACTCGAACTCGACCATCTCGCCGGCCTGGACCTTGTCGAGGCCATAGACGCGGGCGATGCCGTCACCGACGGAGAGAACCTGGCCGACTTCGGTCACCGAAGCTTCCGAGCCGAAATTCGAGATCTGAGCCTTCAGGATGGCGGAGATTTCAGCGGGGCGGATGTCCATCAGCCGACCTCTTTCATGGCAAGACGAATTGAATTGAGCTTGGTTTTCAGCGAGGCGTCGACCATGCGGGAGCCCATCTTGACGACGAGCCCGCCGATCAGCGCCGGATCGACCTTGATCGAGACGTCGACATCCTTGCCGGCGACGCCCTTCAGCGCCGCGCGGATCTCGTCGACGCGCTTGGCGGTGGGCTGCTCGGCGACCGTCACCTCGGCGGAGACGATGCCCTTGGCCTCGGCGACCAGGCGCTTGTAGCCGGCGATCATGCCCGGCAGCGCGAAGAGGCGGCGCTTGCTGGCGACCAGCCCGATGAAATTGGCGGCGATGCCGGTGATGCCGGCCTTCTCGAGCACGGCCTTGATCGCCGCGACCTGCTCCTCGGCGGTGAAGGCCGGGCTCTCGATCAGGCGGGTGAGATCGGCGCTCTCGGAGAGCAGGCCGTTGAAGGCGTCCAGAGCGGCGGCGACGGTGTCGATCGCGCCCGTCTCCTCAGCCAGCTCGAACAAAGCGGTGGCATAGCGCTGCGCTACGCCCGACACCAGTGTCCCCTGCGATCCGCCTTCTGCCACGCTTCCCGTCTCTCGTTTCAAGGGCTTGCACCGGCGACCTTCCGGGGAAGGTGGAGTGCATCGTCCCGACGCTGCGAGTATCACAGGCGCAAAGCCAGCGACACGGCTTCGCGACCAAAATGTGGCGGTGCACTAGCATGTGGTTCCGGGGCACGCAATCGCTAGTTCGACCATGGAAGTGGCGATTGGGCCACGGCTTTCAGCAATTTTACAGGAAGCTCTGCGGATCGACATCGACCGCGACCCGGACCGACCCCTTGGGTTTGGGCCCGCGCTTCAGCCAGGCGCGCAGATAGTCCTGCAGGTTGACCTCGCGGGTCGTCCTGACGATCAGACGCATGCGATGGCGCCCGCGCAGCACCGCCAGAGGCGCTTCCGCCGGCCCCAGCACCGCGATTCCGTCGCCGGCCTCGGCGCAGCGCGCCAGCGCGCGGGCATGGCTTTCGGCCTCGGCCTGACCATTCGCGGAGACGATCAGCGCCGCCAGCCGGCCGAAGGGCGGCAGCCCCGCAGCCTCCCGCGACGCCTCCTCTGCGGCATAAAACCGCTCCGGGTCGCCCGAGACCAGCGCCTTGAGCACGGGATGCTCCGGGTCATGCGTCTGAAGCAAGGCGCGACCCGGTTTCTCGCCCCGTCCTGCGCGGCCCGTGACCTGCCGCAACGCCTGGAAGGTCCGTTCGGCCGCGCGCGGATCGCCCGAGGTCAGGCCGAGATCGGCATCGACGACGCCGACCAGCGTCATGCCGGGGAAATTATGGCCCTTGGCGACGAGCTGCGTGCCGATGACGATGTCGAACTCACCCTCGGCCACCGCCATCAGCTCCGTCTTCAGGCGTTCCGTCCCTCCGGGAAAATCGCTGGAGAGCACGATCGAGCGTGCCTGTGGAAAAAGCGTCGCGACCTCCTCGGCCAGCCGCTCGACGCCCGGCCCGCAGGCCATCAGGCTCTCGGGCTTGTGGCAGGCCGGGCATTCCTGCGGCCGGCGCTCGACATGGCCGCAATGATGGCAGACCAGCGCCCGCCGGAACCGATGATCGACCAGCCAGGCCGTGCAGTTCGGGCACTGGAAGCGGTGACCGCAATCGCGACAGAGCGTCAGCGGCGCATAGCCGCGCCGGTTCAGGAAGAGCAGCGACTGCTCCTTGGCCTCGATATTGGTCTCGATCGCCTTGACCAGCGCGCCGGAGAGCCAGCGCCCGCGCTCCGGCTTGTCCCGTCGCAGATCGACGAGGCCGAGCGTCGGCAATTCGCGCCCGCCGAAGCGCTCAGGCAGCTTGAGATGCGTGTAGCGGCCGCGCTCGGCATTGACGCGCGTCTCCAGCGAGGGCGTCGCGGAAGCCAGCACGACCGGCGCGTTCTCGATGCGCCCGCGCACCACCGCCATGTCGCGGGCATGGTAGGAGACGCCGTCCTCCTGCTTGTAGGCGGATTCATGCTCCTCATCGACGACGACGAGGCCGAGATCCTTGTAGGGCAGGAACAGCGCCGAGCGGGCGCCCGCCACCACCTTCGCCTCGCCGCTCGCGATCGCCGCCTGCAGCCGCTCGCGTTTTCGGCCGGTCACGGCCGAATGCCAGAGCCCCGGCCGGACCCCGAAGCGGGCCTCGAAGCGGTCGATGAACTGCGCGGTCAGCGCGATCTCCGGCATCAGGATCAGGCTCTGCCGGCCGAGCCGGATCGCCTCCGCCACCGCCTCGAAATAGACCTCGGTCTTGCCCGAGCCGGTGACGCCTTCGAGCAGCGCGACGCTGAACGCCCTCGCCTGCACGGCAGCCACCAGCGCCTGTGCCGCCTCGCCCTGCCCCTCCGACAATTCCGGGACGGCATGGTCGGGATCGGGCAGCGCCGCGATGGCTTCGCGCGGCATCGGCTCGACGATGAAGGTGCCGGCATCGACGAGGGAATCGATCACGGCAGCGCTGACCGAGGCCGCCTCGGCCAGCGCCGATTTCGCGATCAGCAGGCCACCCTCGGCCGCGGCGATGGCACGAGCGCGGGCCGGCGTCATCCGGCCGGGCGGCGGCCCGGCGAGCCTGACGCCGAGCTTCGGTCGCTCGGGCGTATCGTCCGGCTGCCGGCGCAGCGCCAATGCGAGCACCGAGCCTTTCGGCGCGAGCGTGTACCAGGCGACCCAGTCGACGAGCTTCCTGAGCGCCGGATCGAGCGGCGGCATGTCGTATTTGCCGGTGACCTTCTTGAGGTTGCCGCCGCGCCCGGCCCCGACGGCCCAGACCACGCCGACGGTCTCGCGCGGCCCCAGCGGCACCTGCACGACATCGCCGGGGGCGAGCGCGAGCCCCGGCGGCACGGCATAGCTATAGGCCTGGTCGAGCCCGAGCGGGATCAGCACGTCGACCGTGCCGCCTTCGATCATGTCCGCCGTCTCGTCCATCGTGCCAGTGTCTAGCACCGATTCGGCTGCTGTTAAGGCAGGAGCGTCATGCTTCCGCGATGACCGATTTCGACTCCTTCCGGCAGGACTGGCTGACCCATCTTTCGGCCGAGCGGCGCCTCTCGCCGAAGACACTGGAAGCCTATGGCCGCGATCTCGGCCAGTTCACCGCTTTCCTCACCGGGCATCTCGGCGGAGCGCCCTCGCTCGCCGATATCGCCGCGCTGAAGCCCGTCGACCTGCGCGCCTTCCTCGGCCAGCGCCGCCGCGACGGGGTCGGCAACCGCACGCTGATGCGCCAGCTCGCGGCTTTGCGCTCCTTCGCCCGCTTCGGCGAGCGCAGCGGCAAGCTCACCGCCGCCGCCTTCGCCGCGACGCGCGGGCCCCGCCTCGGCAAATCGCTGCCGCGCCCGCTCGAACCCGCCTCCGCGCGCGCCGTCACCCAGGCCGACACCCGCGCCGGCGAGGAACGCGAGCAATGGATCCTGGCCCGCGACGCCGCCGTGCTCGGCCTGCTCTATGGCAGCGGCCTGCGTATCTCGGAGGCGCTCTCGCTCGCCCGTGCCCAGGCGCCGCAAAGCGCCGGCGAGACGCTGACCGTGATCGGCAAGGGCTCGAAGACGCGGATGGTGCCGGTGCTGCCGGTGGTGGTGGCCGCCATCGCGGAATATCTCAAGCTCTGCCCCTGGCGCCTGCCGCCGGAAGGTCCGCTCTTCGTCGGCGCCAAGGGCGGGCCGCTATCGCCCCGCATCATCCAGCTCGCGGTCGAGGGGCTGCGCGGCGCGCTCGGCCTGCCCTCATCCGCCACGCCGCACTCCCTGCGCCATTCCTTCGCGACGCATCTGCTCGGGCGCGGCGGCGATCTGCGCGCCATCCAGGAACTGCTCGGCCACGCCTCGCTCTCGACCACGCAGATCTACACCCGCGTCGATTCCGCCCGGCTGATGGCGGCCTATGACGCCGCCCATCCGCGGGCGGGGCGCTGACATCGGACCGAAAAGTGGAAACCCCTTTTCGGACGAATCCGATGCAAGAGGAAAACGGAACGCCATCTTGCCCGCCAGGGCGCATGGCGATCCGACATCTTGCTGCCGCAACGGAAAGCCTTAAACAGCGGCCATAGTGGCCCTGCGAGGTGATTCGATGTCGGAACCTGTCGAGATCCCGGAAGGCGGCAACAAGCGCATCGCGCTGCTGATCGCCTGTCTGGCCCTGCTGCTGGCGCTGGCCGAGATCGGCGGCAAGCAGGCCGAGAACGACGCGATCGCGCGCAACATCGACGCCTCCAATCTCTGGGCCTTCTTCCAGGCCAAGACGATCCGCGGCACCGTGGTGACGACGGCGGCGGAAACGCTCGAGCTCGATCTTGCCGCGACCGCCGATGCGGCGACCCGCGACCGGCTGCAGAAGCGCATCGACGGCTGGAAGGCGACGGCCGCCCGCTACAACAGCGAGCCCGAGACCAATGAAGGCCGCAAGGAGCTGATGGCGCGGGCCAAGGCGGCCGAGCAGCAGCGCGACGACTACAAGGCCCGCAACGAGAATTTCGAGATCGCCTCGGGCCTGCTCCAGATCGGCATCGTCGTCGCTTCGGCCTCGATCATCACCGGCGTGGCGCTGCTCGCCGGCGTTGGCGGCGGGCTCGGCGCCGTCGCGATCGCCTTCATGGGGCTCGCGCTGTTCGCCCCGCATCTGCTGTTCTGAGGGCGCTGCTGCCTCGGTAAGGGGCTGCCTCAGTAGTGAATGGCGCCCCGCATGCCGCCGCCGCAGGCGATGGCATCGCCATTGATCGCGACGCTGCGCGGCGAGGCGAGGAAGGCGACGATATCCGCGACCTCCGCCGCATCGACCAGCCGGCCGATGGTGACGTTCGCGGTCATGCCGGCCTCGACCTCCGCCTCGCTCTTGCCGCTGACCTGCGCCCGCGCCCCGACCAGCCAGGCCGTGCGCTCGGTCCGCGTCACGCCGGGATGGACGACGGTGACGTTGATGCCTTGCGGGCCGAGCTCGTCGGCGAGGTTCTTGGTCATCGCCGCGACCGCGACATTGCGCATCGAGCCGATGGTGGAGCCGGTCGAGCGCGCCGCGAGACCGCTGATATTGATGATCCGGCCCCAGCCATTCGCCGCCATATGCGGCGCGGCCTCGCGCGCCATGCGCAGATAGCCCATCACCTTGACGTTGACGTCGTCCCAGAACAGCGCGTCGGTGATCTCGGCGAGCTTCGGCGGCGGCGCCTGCCCGCCCGGCTTGCCCGCCGCGTTCACGAGGATATCGAGCCCGCCGAGCACCTCGACGGCATGGGTGACGAGCGCCTTCACCGAGTCGTCGTGCTGGGTATCGACGGTATGGCCAACCACCTTGCGCCCGCTCTCGGCCGCGAGCGCCGAGGCGGCCTCGGCCAGCTCGTCCCGGTTGCGCGCGGCGATGACGACATCGGCGCCCTCGAGCGCGAGCTGCCGCGCGATGGCGCGCCCGATGCCCTTGCTGCCACCGGTCACCAGCGCGCGCTTGCCCTTGAGTTGCAGATCCATGGCTTCTCTCCTGTTCGATGAAAGCGTCAGGCCGAGGGTGCGCGCGGCCAGATGATCGGGCCGCGCATCTCTTCCCAGGCCCGCGCCATCCTGAGCACGCCGAGATCGTCGAAGCGCCTGCCGGTGATCTGCAGGCCGATCGGCAGCCCGGCCTTCGTCGTCCCGGCATGAACCGAGACCGCCGGCTGGTCCGACATGTTCGCCGCCACCGTGAAGCAGATATGCTCGAAGGGCTTGGCGGGGTCGTTAATGGGCGAGGCCCATTCCGCCGGATAGCTCGGCACCGGCGACACCGGCGAGAGGATGAAATCGTAAGGCAAGATCGCCTTCAGCGCGGCGTCGCGCATCGCCATCATCTGGCTCATGCCGCGATAGACCCGCTCGCCCGGCAGGTTCTGCCCGCCCTTCGCCCACTGGAAGATGTAGGGCAGGACCTTGGCCTGCTTCTCCGCCGGCAGGGCGCCGATATCGGCCCAGGCGCGCTGGCGCCAGAAATCGTCGAGCCCGTCGAGCATCGCGCGGGTGATGTGAGGCCCGACCGGCTCGACGATGGCCCCGGCATCGGCAAAGGCTTTCGCCGCCGCCTCGATCGCAGCCTTCGTCTCGGGCTCGACGGGGAGCCCGATGCCGGCATCGCGCTGGAGGCCGATGCGCAGCCCCTTCAGATCGATGTCCAGCGCCAGCCAGTCGATGTCCTGCGGCGGCAGGCTCATGCCGTCGCGCGCATCGGGCTTCGAGAGTTCCCGCATCGTCAGCGCGGCATCCTCAACCGTGCGCGTCATCGGCCCGGCGACGCGGCCGTAATAGGTCGGGTCGATCGGCACGCGCCCGAAGCTCGGCTTGAACCCCACCAGCCCGCACCAGCCCGCCGGCAGGCGGATCGAGCCGCCGATATCGGTGCCGACATGCAAGGGGCCGTAGCCCGCGGCCCCGGCCGCACCGGCCCCGGCGGAGGAGCCGCCGGGATTCTTCGTCACGTCCCATGGATTGCGTGCGAGCCTGTGGAAGCTCGACAGCCCGGAGGAGAGCATGCCGTAATCCGGCATCGTCGTCTTGCCGAGGATGACGCAGCCGGCCTCGCGCAGCCTTGCCGCCGGGGGCGCATCGTCGGCGGAAGGAGCGAGATCGTTCGCGGCCGTGCCCAGCGGCACGGCCACGCCCTTGGTGCGGATATTCTCCTTGATCGTGCCGGGCACACCGTCGAGCGCCAGCGCCTCGCCCTTCAGCCAGCGCGCCTCCGAGGCTTTTGCCTGCGCCCGCGCCGCGTCGGAATCATAGGCCCAGAGCGCGTCGAGCTTCGGCTCCCAGGCGGCGATGCGGGCGATGACGGCCTCCGTCACCTCGACCGGCGAGAGCGAGCGGCCGCGATAGGCGGACAGCAGCTCGGCCGCGCTCAGATCGGCAAGGTCGGTCATCGAAGCATCCTCATTCCCTTCAACCCTCACCGGCTGCGGCGCAGGCGCGGATCGATCGCGTCGCGCAGACCGTCGCCGAGCAGATTGAATCCCAGCACGGTCAGCGCGATCGCGGCACCCGGAAAGATCGCAAGCCAGGGCTGCGCCGCCATGAAGGTCTGGGCTTCGTTGAGCATCCGCCCCCAGGAGGGGTTGGGCGGCTGCGTGCCCAGGCCAAGATAGGACAGACCCGCCTCCGCCAGCACGGCCAACGCGAACTGGATCGTCGCCTGCACCACCAGAATGCCGGCGATGTTCGGCAGGATATGATGCAGCGTGATCTGGCGGTTGTTCAGCCCGTTGGCCCGCGCCGCCTGGATGAAATCCTGCGCCCAGACCTGCAGCGCCGCGCCTCGTGCCAGCCTTGCGAAATAGGGCAGGTTCAGCACGCCGATCGCGACGACGGCATTGAGCATGCCGGGCCCGGCGATGGCGGTCATCATGATCGCGGTGAGTACGGCCGGGAAGGCGTGGGTGAAATCAGCGGTCCTCATGATGACGTTGTCGAGGACGCCGTCGCGCCTCACCGCCGCGACCAGCCCCAGCACCGTCCCCAGCACCATGCCGATGCCGACCGCGCCCAGCCCCACCGCCAGCGAGTTGCGCGCGCCGACCATGATCATCGAGAAGACGTCACGGCCGAACGGGTCGGTGCCGAACCAGTTCGCCGCCGAGGGTCCTTGCAGCCGCTTCAGGATCGCCATCTGCGTCGGCGGATGCGGCGTCCAGACATAGGAAACCAGCGCCAGCGCCACCACGGCAAGGCTCAATGCCGCCCCGATCACGAAGGAAGGCCCGAGCCACCAGCGCCTTTTGCCATCGGGCGCCTTGACGACCGTCGCGCTCATGCCTGCCTCAGCCGCGGATCGATCAGCCCGTAGAGCAGTTCCACGGCGAAATTGATGATGATGGCGAGGCCGGCGAAGAGCATGACGAGGTCCTTGACCACGATCAAATCGTGCTGGGCGATGGCCTGGAAGACCAGCCGCCCCAGCCCCGGCAAGGCGAAGACGTTCTCGATGATGATGGCGCCGGCGATCAGCACGGAGAATTGCAGGCCGAGGATCGTCACCACCGGGATCAGCGCGTTACGCAGCGCGTGCCGGCGCATCGTCGTGCCCTCGCTCAGCCCCTTGGCGCGGGCGGTGCGGACGAAATCCTCCTGCAGCGTGTCGAGCATGGCCGAGCGCGTCACCCGCGCGATGATCGCCGCCTGCGGCAGGGCGAGCGCCAGCGCCGGCATGGCCAGCGACTTCAGCGAGGTGGCCAGCCCCGCCTGCCAGCCCGGAAAGCCGCCCGCCGGCAGCCAGCCGAGCCCGACCGCGAAGACGAGCACCAACAAGAGCCCAAACCAGAAATTCGGAATCGCGAGCCCCGCCTGCGCGAAGGCCATGACGCCGGCATCGGCCAGCCTGCCATGGCGCGAGGCGGCGAGCACGCCGAGCGGCATGCCGATCAGGACGGCAAGCGCGATCGCGAGCACGGCGAGCGGCAGCGTCACCGCCATCCGCTCCATGATGAGCTGCGCCACCGGCACACGATAGGTATAGCTCAGGCCGAGATCGCCGGTGGCGAGCCCGCCGAGCCAGAGGAGGAAGCGCAGCGGCGCCGGCTTGTCGAGGCCCAGCTCGGCGTGGAGCGCCGCCAGCGCCTCGGGCGAGGCGTTGAGGCCGAGCGTCACCGCCGCCGGATCGCCCGGCAGCACCTCCAGCACGAGGAAGATCACCAGCGCCGCCGCCATCAGCGTCAGCACCAGCACGACAAGGCGGCGCAGGATGTAGCCGATCACGAGAAGATCCCGGGCGGAGCCGCGTTCAACGCCAGCGCAGCTCCGCCAGCGGCGTCACCGGCAATGGCCAGTCGGTCCACATGCCCTCCAGTTCGGCCTTGGCGACGGTGATCTTCGGCAGGATGAACAGGAAGCCGTTGACCGCGTCCTCGGCCAGCATGCGCTGCGCCTGCTTGTAGAGCTCGTTGCGCTCGCCCTCGTCCAGCGTCCCCGCGATCCTGGCGATCAGCGCCTTGAAGGCGGGGTTCCGGTACTGGAAGTAGTAGTCGTCGCGCGCATAGATATCGATGTCGAGCGGCTCGGTATGGGCGATGATGCTGAGGTCGTAATCCTTGTTGCGGAAGACGCGCTCCAGCCATTGCGGGAATTCGAGCGGCTCGATGGAAGCGTTGATCCCGACCTGCCCCAGCAGCGCCGCGACGATCTCGCCGGCCCGGCGCGCATAGGAAGGGGGCGGCAGCTTCAGCGTGCAGGAGAAGCCGTTGGGGAAACCCGCCTCCTTGAGCAGCGCCTTCGCCTTCTCGGGGTCGTAAGGGTAGGTGCCGGTCAGGTCGATATAGGCCGGGTGCAGCGGCGAGAAATGGCTGCCGATCGGGGTGACGTCGAAGCCGTAGACGCCGAGCGCGATGGTCTTGCGGTCGAGCGCATGGGCGATGGCCTGCCGCACCCTAAGATTGTCGAAGGGCGGCTTGGCGTTGTTGGTGGCGAGCACCGTCTCGCCCTCGGTCTTGCCGATGGTGACCTTGAGCCTGGGATCGGCCTGGAGCTGCGGCACCGCCTCGGGCGCCGAGAGATTGGTGTTGGCGTCGACATCGCCGGCCCGCAGCGCCGCGACCTGCGCCTGTGGATCGGACATGAAGCGGAAGGTCGCCTTCGCCAATGACGGCTTCTGCCCCCAATAGCCGTCGAAGCGGGTGAGTTCGAGCCGGTCGCCCCGGTTCCAGCGCCCGAACTTGAACGGGCCGGTCCCGATCGGGGCGGTCTTGTTGTTCGCCGCCGTCGCCGGCGCGACGATCACGGCATCGCCCCAGCTCAGCCCGTAGAGGAAGCTCGCCGTCGGCTGCTTGAGCTTGATGACGACGGTCGCGGGGTCGGGCGTCGCGATCTCCGCGATCGGCGTGAAGAGCTGGCGCTGCGCATTGGTCGAATCCGGCGCCACGGCCCGCTCGAAGGAGAATTTCACCTCCGCGGAGGTGAAGGGCGTGCCGTCATGGAAGGTCGCGCCGCTCCTGAGCGTGAAACGATAGGTGACGTTGTCGGGCGCGATCTCCCAGCTCTCGGCGAGGCAGGGCTGGATCTTGCCGGTCCGGTCCATCCTGACCAGCCCCTCGAAGATGTTCTGCAGCGTCACCTCGCGGATCGCCTGCGCGGCGCCGGAGGTCGGGTCGAGCGTCGGCGGCTCCAGCGTCATGCCGATGGTGACGGCATCCTTCGCCTGGGCGAAAGCGATTGCCGGCATCTGGGTCGCGACAGCCGCCAGACCGGCCCCTGCCAGAAGTTCACGCCGCGTCGTCATCGTCATCGCTCCGGTTGCGGCGGGCAAGATGGCGTGGGTCCGGCAGCGCTTGCAAGCCCAACCCCGCCACTTCGGATGCTTACAAACAAGCGTCTCTGGCGCACTAGTATACCACGCGATTGACCCCTGCTGCGCGCAGTTCTAGAGATCGGCCAAACACTAGGGAGATACCCCATGTTGCTGCACGATGATCGCCTCTTTCCCGCCGATCCGGTGACGCGCGGCATCGCGCGACGGCTCTTCGCAGCGATCCGCGACCTGCCGATCATCTCCCCGCACGGCCATACCGATCCGCGCTGGTACGCCGAGAACAACCCCTTTCCCGATCCGGCGACGCTCTTCGTCAAGCCCGACCACTACATCTTCCGCATGCTCTATTCCCAGGGCGTGCAGCTCGAACAGCTCGGCATTCCGCGCAAGGACGGCGCTCCGGTCGAGACCGACCCGCGCAAGATCTGGCAGATCTTCGCAGACCATTGGCATCTCTTCCGGGGCACACCGACCAGACTCTGGTTCGAGCACGCGGCCTCGACCATCTTCGGCGTCAACGAGCGCCTGACGTCGGAAAATGCCGACCGGATCTACGACAAGATCGCCGCCAAGCTGGAAGAGCCGGAACTGCGTCCGCGCGCTTTGTTCGAGCGCTTCAACATCGAGGCGATCAGCACGACCGAAGGCGCGCTCGACGACCTGAAATGGCATGACATGGTCCGCGACTCCGGCTGGGGCGGCAAGGTCGTCACCGCCTATCGGCCCGACAGCGTCGTCGATCCGGAATTCGAGGGCTTTGCCGAGAACCTCGAAAAGCTCGGCGAACTGACGGGCGAGGATATCGGCTCCTGGACCGGCTATCTCGCCGCCCATCGCCAGCGGCGCGCCTATTTCAAAGAGCGCGGCGCCACCTCCTCCGATCACGGCCACGCCACGGCGCGCACCGCCAATCTCTCCGATGCCGAGGCCGAGAAGCTCTACGCCAAGATCCTGAAGGGCAAGGTCTCGGCCAAGGACGCCGACCTGTTCCGCGGCCAGATGCTGACCGAGATGGCCAAGATGAGCCTGGACGACGGGCTCGTCCTGCAGATCCATCCCGGCTCCTGGCGCAACCACAACGCTGCGCTGTTCGAGCATTTCGGCCGTGACATGGGCTGCGATATCCCGACCGCGACCAACTATGTCGAGGCGCTGAAGCCGCTGCTCGACGCCGTCGGCAACGAGCGCAACCTCACCGTGATCGCCTTCACCCTCGACGAAACCAGCTATTCGCGCGAGCTTGCCCCGCTCGCCGGGCATTACCCGGCGCTGAAGCTCGGACCGGGCTGGTGGTTCCTCGATGCGCCGGAGGCGATGCTGCGCTTCCGCGAGCTGACGACCGAGACGGCCGGCTTCTACAACACCGTCGGCTTCAACGACGACACCCGCGCCTATCTCTCGATCCCCGCCCGCCACGACCTCGCGCGGCGGGTCGATTGCGCCTATCTCGCGAAACTCGTCGCCGAGCACCGGCTGGAGGAGGACGAGGCGGCCGAAGTGGCGCATGACCTCGCCTATCGCCTCGCCAAGGAGGCCTACAAGCTGTGACCCGCCTTTCCAACGCCACTCTCGGCCAGCTCGCGGCGGGCGTCCGCCGCCCGGCCTATGACCGCGCCGCCCTCAGGCCCGGCATCGTCCATCTCGGCCTCGGCGCCTTCGCCCGCGGCCATCTCGCTGAGTACACCGAGGACGCGCTGGAGAGCCGCTTCGGAGCCTGGGGCATCACCGGCGCCAGCCTCCAGCGCCCCGACCAGCGCGACCGGCTGAAGCCGCAGGACGGGCTCTACACCCTGCTAAAGCTTGCCCCCACGGGGCCGGAGCTGCGCGTCATCGGCTCGGTGCTGGATGTGCTCGTCGCGCCGGAAAGCCCGGCCGCCCTCGTCGCGAAGCTCGCCTCGCCCGAGACCCGCATCGTCTCGCTGACCGTCACCGAAAAGGGTTATTGCCACGATCCGGCGACCGGCAAGCTCAGAGCCGACCATCCCGATATCGTCCACGATCTCGAAAACCCGGACGCGCCGCGCTCCGCCATCGGCATCCTGGTTGCCGGCCTGCGCGTGCGCCGGGCGGAAGGCCTTGGCCCCTTCACCGCGCTCTGCTGCGACAACCTCCCCTCGAACGGCCATGTCCTGCGCGGCCTCGTCCGCGACTTCGCCGCGCTCACCGACGACAGGCTCGCTGCCTGGATCGAGGCCAACGGCGCCTTCCCGGCGACGATGGTCGACCGCATCGTGCCGGCGACGACCGAGGCCGACATCGCCGAGGTCGCCAAGCAGACCGGCCTGGACGATGCCGCGCCCGTCATCGGCGAACCCTTCCGGCAATGGGCGATCGAGGACGTTTTCGCCGCCGGCCGCCCAGACTGGCATGAAGTCGGCGCCCAGATGGTGACGGAAGTCGCGCCCTTCGAGTTCATGAAGCTCAGGATGCTGAACGGCGCGCATTCCTCGCTCGCCTATCTCGGCTATCTCGCCGGCCATGAGACGGTGGCCGAGGCCAGCGGCGATCCCGTCCTCGCCCGCTTCCTGCAGGGGCTCTGGAGCGAGATCATCCCGACCGTGCCGGCACCGCAGGGCGTCGTACTGGCGGATTACGCGAAGGCCCTGCTTACCCGCTTCCAGAACCCGGCGATCCGCCATCGCACCTGGCAGATCGCCATGGACGGCTCGCAGAAGCTGCCGCAGCGCCTGCTCGGCACCATCCGCGAGCGGCTGAAGGCGGGCGCCGGAATCGACCACCTCGCTTTGGGCGTCGCCGCCTGGATGCGTTACGTCACCGGCATGGACGAGAAGGGCGGCGCCATCGACGTCCGCGACCCGCTGGCGGCGGAGTTCAAGCGCCGGGCCGATGTCGCGGGCCGCAACGCCGAGGCGTTGAGCGCGAGCCTGCTCGGCATCGAGGCGATCTTCGGCAGCGACCTGCCGGGCGAGCAACGGTTTAGGAAACCGGTGACCGCGCATCTCGCTGCGCTCTTCGACAAGGGCGCGAAGGCGACGGCGGCGAGCCTGGGTTGAGCCTCACCGTCATTCTCGGGCGAGGCCATTCTCGGGCGAGGCGCAGCTTCGACCCGAGAATCTCGTAACGAGAAGACTCCCGCACCAACATCCGGCAAGAGATGCTCGGGTCAGGCCCGAGCATGACGGCGGGCCCTTGATCCCCGCCGCCATCCGGCGCCAGATGCGCGGCAATGCTTCGCGCGCTCGCCGCCTTTGCCTTCGCACTCCTCGCCACCGCGACTGCCGCGGCGCAGGACCAGCCGCGCATCGCCATCCCCAATTTCTGGGATCCGCGCATCAGGCTCGACCGGCCCGAGCCCGGCCCGCCGCGCGTCGTGCGCTTCCTGACCGATGACGACTATCCGCCCTTCCATTTCGCCGGGCCGGACGGGGCGCTGACCGGCTTCTCGGTCGAGCTCGCCCGCGCCGTCTGCGACAAGCTCGGCTGGACCTGCACCATCCAGCCGCGCCGCTTCGACACCTTGCTGGATTCGCTGGGCGAGGGCCGTGGCGACGTGCTGGCGGCGGCGATGAACCTGACACCCGCAATCCGCGAGCGCTTCGCCGCGAGCCATCTCTATTTCCGCGCGCCCGCCCGCTTCGTCACGACGCGCGGTAATGTCCGGGCCGAGCTCGACGGCGAAAGCCTGCAGGGACGGCGCGTCGCCGTCGTTTCCGGCACGGCCCATCAGGCCTTCCTCGAAAGGCTGATGCCCTTCGTGCAGCGCCGCGAGACCAGCGGCCTGAACGCCGCCGTCGCGGCGCTGCGCAGCGGCGACGCCGAATATGTCTTCGGTGACGGCCCGGCGCTGGCGCTGCTGATTTCCGCCAGCGGCGGCGAGCTTGCCTTCTCGGGCGGGCCCTATCTCGAGAGCCGCTATTTCGGCGAGGGCGTGGCCTTCCTGCTGCGCAAGGACGACCCGGCCCTGCAACGCGCCATCGACTACGCACTCCAGAGCCTCTGGGACGACGGGACCTACAGCCGCCTCTATTTGCGCTTCTTCCCGGTCAGCCCCTTCTGACCGCCCTTGCCCTTGGCGGAGACCTTGTCGGCATCGGCGGCGTCTTTCGCCTTGGCCTTGCCCCTGCCGGACCGCTTGCCGCCGCCGCCCTTCTCGTAGAGCGCGTGGAACTCCTCGGCCATGCCGCGCAAGGACCGCCCGATATTGGCGTATTCGAACTCGTTGAGATTGGCGAGCGAGGCGCGACCGGCCGGCTGCTGGGTGCCGAAGCCGCGGCCGGGCAGCAGCACGATGCCGGTCTCGTCGGCGATGCGGAACAGCAGCTCGTCGGGATTGACGTTGTCTTTCACCCAGGCCGCGAAATCGTTGCCGTAGAGGTCGCGCGCGATCGCCTCGAGATCGAGCAGCGTGTAGTAGTCGACCGCGTTGGGATCGCTCTCCTGCGCGACGCCGAGCTCGCGATAGAGCGCCGCCTCGCGCCGGCGGATCAACTTCTTCAGCTCCGCCTTGTAGCCATCGGCCTCGTCCATCAGGGCGAAGAGCGAGAACAGCACCATCTGCACCTGCTGCGGCGTCGAGAGGCCGGCGGTGTGGTTCAGCGCGACGGTACGGCTGTCGGCGACGAGCCGGTCGATGAAGCTGAGCGAGCGCACATCCGGCAGGAGCGAGCCATAGCGTCGGTCGAGCGCGGCCTTGGCCGCCTCCGGCAGGGCTGCCAAAGCCTTGTCGAAGATCGAGTTCCGATGCGTCGCGACCACGCCGAGACGCCAGCCCGTCGCGCCGAAATATTTCGAGAAGGAATAGACCAGCATCGTGTTCTGCGGGCAGAGCGCGAAGAGCGAGCGGAAATCGTCGGCGAAGGTGCCGTAGACGTCGTCGGTCAGGATGAACAGGTCCGGCCTGTGCTCGCGCACGATCGCGGCGACCTTCTCCAGGCTGCGATCATCCATCTTCACCGAGGGCGGGTTGCTCGGATTGATGCAGAAGAAGATCTTGATCGCCGGGTCCTTGAGCTTCTCCAGCTCGGAATCCGGATATTGCCACTCCTTCTTCGGATCGGCGTTGATCGCGACCTCGACCAGCCCGTATTCGTCGAGCTCGGGGATCTCGATATAGGGCGTAAAGACCGGCATGCCGATCGCGACCTTGTCGCCCTTCTTGACGAGGCCGTTCTGCTTCAGCGTGTTGAAGATATAGGTCATGGCGGCGGTGCCGCCCTCGACCGCGAAGAGATCGACATTGCCAGGCGGGATGAAGCCGCCGACCATCTCCTTGACGATGTAGTGCTTGACGATCTCCTCGCTGACCCGGAGCATCCGTGGCGGCACCGGATAATTGCAGCCCAGGATGCCTTCGACCATCTCGTGCAGGAAGGCCGCGGCCGAGAGACCGAGCTGGTCGCGCACATAGCTCAGCGCCCGGCCGAGGAAGACGACGCCGGGCTGGTCGCGGTTATCGGCGATGAAGCGCTCGAAGCGCCCCTCGATCCCGGCGATCTGCGGCAGGCCGCCGACATTGTTCGGCATGTAGGAGAAGGACAGCTCGGATTCGTTGGCGGCGAACAGGCCGAGCCGGAAGAAGGCCCGGCGCGGCAAGGTCGCGAGGAAATTGGGGTTGCCGCGGCCGGCATTGAGCATCAGCCGGTTCTCCCGGCCCGAAGCCAGCTTGATCAATTCGTCCTTGAGCTCGAACGGGCTGAGCTTGGCATACTGGCTGTAATCGGCGGCCATCTTGCGTCTCCTCGTTTCGTTCAGGCGAAGGCCACGACAAGCGGGCCGAGCAGGGTCAGGAAGACATTCGCGAGCGCATAGGTAATCGCGAAGGGCGTGGTCGGGATGGAATTGCCGGCCTTGTCGAGCACCTCGCCGAAGGCGGGATTGGCGCTGCGCGAGCCCGAGAGCGCGCCGGCGAAGATCGCTGTATTGTCGTAGCGCAGGATGTAGCGGCCCACGAGCATGGTGATGATCATCGGCAGGATGGTCACGACCACACCGATCAGGAAGATCGACAGCCCCTGCTGGATGATGGTGCTGACCGCCTGCTGGCCGGATTGCAGGCCGACCACTGCGACGAAGCCGGCGAGGCCGAGATCGCGCAGCAGGGTCGATGCCGCCGTCGGCATGTTGCCGATGGCGAGGTTGCGGCTGCGATACCAGCCGAACAGCAGGCCGGAGAGCAGCGCGCCGCCGCCGCTGCCAAGCGTCAGCGGAATCGAGCCGATGCGCACGACGATGAGGCCGATGAGCAGGCCGACCACCAGCCCGAGCCCATGGAAGACGAAATCGGTTTTGTCGCTGGCGACGATCACCGTGCCGACGACCTTGGCGACGCGCTGCACGTCTTCCGCCGTGCCGTAGAGTTGCACGACATCGCCCGGCTCGATCACCGTGTCGGGCTCCAGCGGCAACGGTTTGCCGGCGCGCTGCAACCCGGTGACATAGATGCCGTGGCGCAGGTTGGCCGCGGTGGCATCCCTGATCTGTTGGACGCTCTTGCCGATGAAGTCGCGATTGGCGATGGCGACGTCCCGGACCTGCACGACCAGATCCATGCCTTCCGAGGATTGCAGCTCCGGGCCGATCTGCGCGGCGACGCCGACGACGCCCGCACGCCGCCCGACGACGAGGATGATGTCGCCGGCAGCCAGCTTCAGCGAGGGCTCGACGCCGACCACGGCCCCGCCGCGCTTGATCCGCTCGATGCTGATCGCATCGCCCTGCGCCAGCGCCTCGACCTCCGCGACGGTTCGCCCGGCGACCTTCTCGACCTTGTAGAGCCGCCCGACCAGATCGGGCGCCGCCGGCTGCTCGCCCGGCCCGTAGACGCGGATGCCGGCAAGCAGCGCGGCTTCCGCCTTGATCGCATCGTCGCGGATGCTGCGCCCCATCAGCCAGGGCAGGATGTTGACGCAGACGATGATCGCGCCGAAGGAGCCGAAGATATAGGTCACGGCATAGCCGACGGCGACATTGCCCTGCAGGCGCTGCACCTCGTCGGCCGCGAGCCCGAGCTTGCCGATCGCGGCGCTCGCCGTGCCGATGATCGCCGACTGCGTCAGCCCGCCGGCCGCGATGCCGGCCGCCAGGCCCTTGTCGAGCCCGAACATCCGCGCCAGCACCACCACGGTCGCAAGCCCGCTGACCGCCAGCACCGCCGCCATCACGATCTCGCGGATCGACTGGCGCCCGAGCGAACGGAAGAATTGCGGCCCGCTCTCGAAACCCACCGCGTAAATGAACAGCGCGAACAGCACCGATTTGATGCCGTTGTCGATGGTGACGCCGACCTGGCTGACCAGCACCGCGGCGAGCAGCGAGCCGGCGACGCCGCCGAGCTGGAACTTCCCGAACTGGAACTTGCCGACCCAGTAGCCGACAGCCAGCGAAAGAAAGAGTGCGATTTCAGGAGACTGGTGAAAGATCGAAGACAGCCAGGACATCTTTCCCCCCGCCCAAACAATCGTATCGAGATCAACGATTGTACAAAAACGGAAAAGACTCAAGCTGTGGTTGTATATTTTGAATTCGATCGGATTCTAGCGATCATTATAATAAAGACATCGGCATGAAGAGAGAAAAGACCTGCTTATGCCGGGAACTCGCAGAGCGAAACCCAGCTTGCCGATTCTGTCCCTGACAGCCTGCTTCGGTTCCTCCGGTTCGGAAGGCGAGGCGCCGGCGCCTCGCCTTCGAAGACGTTGCCTGCCTTGGCGAAGCTCAGGGCGCGTTGCTGGCCAGCGCCTGCTTCGCCACAGCCGCGAGCCAGCCGGACGCTGCCGGCAGGATCGCGTCGTTGAAGTCGTAGCGGTCATTGTGCAGGTCGCCGCCATTCACGGCCGGGCCATTGCCCATCCAGATGTAGCAGCCGGGGCGGCGTTCCAGGAAATAGGCGAAATCCTCACCGGTGGTGCTGGCCTTCAGGTCGCGCCGGACGGCGAGCCCCGCGGCCTCGCCGGCGGCGACGGCCATCTCCTCCTCGGGAGCCGTGTTGATCGTGGCGCTGCCATGCGTCGTCTCGACCGCGGCCGTCATCTCGAAGGTCGCGGCGATGTTCTCAGCGATGCCCTTGAGCCGCGCCAGCAGGCGGTTCCTGACCGCCGGCACGAAGGTGCGGAAAGTGCCCTCGATGAACACGCTGGTCGGGATCTGGTTGGAGGCGAGCCCGCCATGCACCTGCCCGATCGAAACCACGGCGGACTCCATCGGATCGACATTGCGCGACACGATCGTCTGCAGCGCGACAATGAGATGGCCCATCGCGACGATCGGGTCATGCGTCTGCTCGGGGAGCGCCGCATGACCCGCCTTGCCGGTCAGCGTGATCTTGAAGCGTCCGGGCTCCGACATCACCGGCCCGCGATGCACCGCGACGGTGCCGGCTTCCAGCCCCGGCCAGTTATGCAGCGCGAAGACGCGCTCCATCGGGAAGCGCTCCAGCACGCCGTCGGCGAGCATCGCCTGGGCGCCGCCCGCCCCCTCCTCCGCCGGCTGGAAGACGAACTGCACCGTGCCGCTCCAGCCCTCGTCGCCCTTGAGCAGCGCCGCGGCGCCGAGCAGCGCGGTGGTGTGGCCGTCATGGCCGCAGGCATGCATCACGTTGGGCGTGCCGGATTTGTAGGGCAGGTCGCTGGCCTCCTGGATCGGCAGCGCGTCCATGTCGGCGCGCAGGCCGACGCTGCGCTCGGAGGCGCCGCGCTTCAGCGTCGCCACCACGCCATGGCCGCCGATGCCGGCGGTAAAGGGCACGCCGAGCTCGGTCAGCTTCTCCTGCACGAAGGCGCTCGTCGCCTTCTCGTGACGGCCGAGCTCCGGATGGGCGTGGAGATGGCGTCGCCAGGCGGTCAGCTTGTCGAGCAGGTCGCGGTCCAAGGCGGGGTTCCTTTCAAAATCGATAGCCTCGCAAATGCGTTCCGCAGCCCTCATCCTGAGGAGTGCTCCAAAGGAGCGCGTCTCGAAGGATGTTCCAGAGCACCCTGGAACATCCTTCGAGACGGCCGCATTCGCGACCTCCTCAGGATGAGGGCTGCGGCTTCAGCCACAGCGAGGTCGTCAAGCTATACTGGCAGGGGAGCACGGCAAAGGATCATCCGAATGCCGCCGCTGTGCGTTTCGCGCATTGACGCACCCCTTTTCGATCTGCCAAAGCCCGTGGTCCGCCGATAAGCGATATCGCTTTCTGGACAGACACGGAGAGGACACCAGCCCCCATGCCCGCCTTCGACGCAGCCCTTGTTGACGCCGCCCAGCGTTCGGCCGCCTGGCCGTTCGAGGAGGCGCGCAAACTGGTGGCCCGCATCGAGAAATCGGGCAAGAAAACGGTGATCTTCGAGACCGGCTACGGCCCCTCGGGCCTGCCGCATATCGGCACCTTCGGCGAGGTCGCACGCACCTCGATGGTCCGCCACGCCTTCCGCGTGCTCACCGGCAACACGATTCCGACCCGCCTCATCGCCTTCTCGGACGATCTGGACGGGCTGCGCAAGGTGCCGGACAACGTGCCGAACAAGGAGCTGCTCGCCAACAATCTCGGCAAGCCGCTGACCGAGGTGCCGGACCCCTTCGGCACGCATGAGAGTTTCGGCCGCCACAACAATGCGCGCCTGCGCGCCTTCCTCGACAGTTTCGGCTTCGACTACGAGTTCAAGTCCTCGACCGACTCCTACCGCGCCGGCGAGTTCGATGCGACGCTGCTCAAGATGCTCGCCCGCTACGATGCGGTGATGAAGATCATGCTGCCGACTTTGCGCGAGGAGCGGGCCGCCACCTATTCGCCCTTCCTGCCGATCCACCCGAAGACGCGCGTCGTCATGCAGGTGCCGATCGACGAGGTCGATGTCGAGGCCGGCACCATCGCCTGGACCGACCCGCAGACCCAAGAGCGCTTCGTCACCCCGGTCACTGGTGGCAACGTCAAGCTGCAATGGAAGCCGGATTGGGCGATGCGCTGGGTCGCGCTCGGCGTCGACTACGAGATGGCCGGGAAGGATTTGATCGACTCGGTCAAGGTCTCCTCGCAGATCGCCCGCGCGCTCGACGGCACGCCGCCGGAAGGCTTCAACTACGAGCTCTTCCTCGACGATCTCGGCCAGAAGATCTCGAAGTCGAAGGGCAACGGCCTGACCATCGAGGACTGGCTGACCTATGGCCCGCCGGAAAGCCTGGCGCTCTATATGTTCCAGCGCCCGCGCGAGGCCAAGAAGCTGCATTTCGACGTCATCCCGCGCGCCATCGACGAGTATCTGCAGTTCCTCAACGGCTATGAGCGGCAAGACTGGAAGAACCGGCTCGGCAACCCGGTCTGGCACATCCATGCCGGCAACCCGCCGGCGCCGGAGGTCATCGCCTCGGGCGAAGGCGACAACGCGGTCCGGACGCAGGTCACCTTCGGCCTGCTGATGAACCTCGTCGCCGTCGCAAATTCCGAGGACAAGGGCGTGCTCTGGGGCTTCCTCCAGCGCTATGCGCCGGGCATGTCGCCGCAGACCCATCCGCGCCTCGACGCGCTGGTCGGCTACGCGATCGCCTATTTCCGTGATTTCGTGAAGCCGGCGAAGAGCTACCGCCCGGCCGACGAGGTCGAGCGCGACGCCTTCACCAAGCTCGACGCGGCGCTGGCCGCCCTGCCGGCCGATCCGACGCCCGAGATGGTGCAGGACACCGCGCTGGACGTCGCCCGCGCCATCCCGCGCTACCAGAACCTCGCCGCCAAGAACGCGACGCCGGAACGACCGGGCGTGTCCGGCGACTGGTGGAAGGCGATCTACCAGGTGATGTTCGGCGAGGATCAGGGCCCGCGCTTCGGCTCCTTCGCGGCGATCTACGGCCTGCCCAACACCCGGGCGCTGATCGCCAAGGCGCTCAGCGGCGATCTCCTGAAAGAGCACGCCGCCTTCCTGGAGACGCGCAAGGGCGGCTGACCCTCAGGGCGGGCAGTTCCGGGACTGCCCGTCCAGCCCCTGCCGGCGCTGCTCGAAGCTTGCGCGCGCCGTCTCGCCATCGCGCGCGATGCGGACGACATAGATGCCGTCGAAATCGCTGCCATGCCAGCGCGGCACCGCATCGGCATCCCCGCCATGCTCGGTCATGAGCCGCCGCGCGAGATCGACGAGGCGCTTGTGCTCCCAGGCGACGACCACGGTCGCGCCGCGATAGTCGGGCGCATCGAGCGCCTGCGCCAGCCGCCCGGTCTGCTTGTAGCCATAGGGCGTCTGGATGGGCAGGCCGAGCTGCCGCGACAGCGGCTCGAGCGTCTGGAGCGGACGCCGATAGGGATATTTGACGCCGTCATCCTTCTTGAGATGGCCGGGATCGGGCGCGAACAGCGCATCGGGCTTGCCGAAAGCGCCCAGGATCACGCCAGGCAAGGCCTGCGCCCGGTTGAGGCCCTGGCAATCGAGCCGGCCGAAGCCGCCGGACGGCTTCTCGCCATGCCGGACGAGCACGATCGTCTCGACCGGGCCGGCGACGGCGGGTGAACCCATGGCCGCCGCCGCCAGCAACGCGACCACCAACCTTGCTGCGGCCATCATGCTCGTTCCTCCCTGCGGGCCGGCCGATGCCGCCCGCCTCATCCGCCTATAGGATAACCACGCAGACCCGCGCCGCGACCGATTCGAGACTGCGCCGCAAGCTGCCGAACACACAGGACCGCAGGAGATCGACCTTTCCATGACGCCCGCCGAAGCTGTCGAACGTGCGATCCGCGCGCGCCGCGCCGTCCGGGCCTTCCGGCCCGACCCCGTCGATCCCGCCTTGCTGCGCCGGCTGATCGATCTGGCGGCGCAGGCGCCCTCCGGCACCAATATGCAGCCCTGGAAGCTCCGCGTGATCGGCCCGCAGGCGCGGACGCGGCTCGAAACCGCCTTGCTCGCCGCGCTCGAGGCCGGCGAGCGCCCCGGCACCGAGGAATACCGCTATTATCCCGAGCGCTTCCGCGAGCCCTATCTCTCGCGCCGCCGCAAGGTCGGCTGGGATCTCTACGGCCTGCTCGGCGTCGCGAAGGGCGACATCGAGGGCATGAAGCGCCAGACGGCGGCGAATCTGCGCTTCTTCGACGCGCCAGTCGCGCTGATGGTCACGATCGACCGCGATCTGGAGATCGGCTCCTGGCTCGATCTCGGCATGTTCGTGCAGAATCTGCTGATCGCCGCGCAGGGGCACGGCCTCGATTCCTGCCCGCAGGCGATCTTCGCCCAGTTCCACCCGGTCGTGCGGCGCGAGCTCGCTATCCCTGAGGACGAGGTCGTGGTCTGCGGCATTGCCATCGGCAAGGCCGACCCCGACGCCCCGGCCAACCGCCTGGTGCCCGAGCGTGAGCCGGTCGAGAGCTTCACCACCTGGCTGGATTGAACGGGGAAAGCCTAGCCGCCGAGTGACGCCTTGCGCTCGTCCTTGCGGAACAGCTTGAAGATCGGGCTCACCACCCAATGCATCGCGACGATGGCGATGCCGCCGACGACGAGGCCGAAGGCCGCCGCGAGCACCGCGCCCACCAGCCATTCGCCCGCTCCGCTCAACCCGGCCGGAAGGGCTTTCCCGGTCGCGACCGAGAGATCGTGGATGGAGTGGCCGAGCGCGCCGAGCCCGTAGCCTTCCAGCCCGTGGATGATGATGCCGCCGCCGACCCAGAGCATCGCCGCCGTGCCGACCGCGCCGAGCAGGCCGAGGAAATGGGGCATGCCGACGACGAGGCCGCGGCCGAGCGGCCGCGTCAGCCAACGCAAAGCGCGATCGGGCCAGTTGGCCTCGCCGGGTTCCAGCCGCCTCAGCCCCAGCAAGCTGGCGGCGGGGCGCGCATTGGCGGCGAGCGCCACGCCGACATCGTCTGCCTTCACGATCAGGGCGACGACGCCATAGACGGCGGCGGTGATGCCGATGCCGACGATGGCGAGCACGGCCGCCTTCATCCAGAAGGACTGGTCCGACACACCCGCGAGCGTGATCGCCATGATCTCGGCCGAGAGGATGAAATCGGTCTTGATCGCGCCCGCGATCTTCTGCCGTTCGAGGGCCGTGGGATCGCCGGCCGCCGCCTCCCCCGCCTTCGCGCTATCCTGCGATCCATGCGGCAGCACCAGCTCCAGCAGCTTCTCCGCCCCCTCGAAGCAGAGATAGGCGCCGCCGGCCATCAGCAGCGGCGTGATCGCCCAGGGCGCGACCACGGCCAGGATGAGCGCGCCGGGCAACAGGAAGAGAAGCTTGTTGCGTAGCGAGCCCAGCGCGATGCGCCAGATGATCGGCAATTCGCGCGAGGCCGCGAAACCGACGGCATAGCGCGGCGTCACCGCCGCATCGTCGATGACGACGCCCGCCGCCTTGGCCCCCGCCTTGCCCGCCTGCGCCACGATGTCGTCGACGGACGACGCCGCGACCTTGGCGATGCCGGCGACATCGTCGAGCAATGCAAACAGACCGGATGCCAAGCGTCTCTCCCCTATCGGCGTGTCCGGCAGGATAGGAGCTTGTACGCCGCGCGCAATCGCGCAGGCTCCGCTTCCCGCTTGACGACGGCACCGGTGCGAAGGGCGGGCGATCCGTGACGAAAGGCGAAGCCCGCCTCGCTTGACCGGCCGGGAAAGCGCATGCCATCCCGGCAGGACATTCCCCGGAAGGCGGACCGAGATGAGCGAAAGCGTGTTGAGCGAGATCGTCGCGGCGGGCGTCGTGCAGGTCACCATGAACCGGCCCGACCGGAAGAACGCGCTCGACCGCGCCAGCTATGCCGGGCTGATCGCGGCCATCGCCACGGCCGAGGCGGATGACGCGGTCCGCGCCATCCTGCTGACCGGCGCCGGCGGCTGCTTCACCAGCGGCAACGACATCAAGGATTTCGCCGCGGCGGCCGCAGCCGGCGAAGGCCCGCGCGTCGCCATCGACTTCCTCGACGCGATCTCGACGGCGAAGAAGCCCATCGTCGCCGCCGTCGAGGGTTTTGCTGTCGGCATCGGCACGACGATGCTGCTGCATTGCGATCTCGCCTTCGCAGGCAGCGGTGCGAGCTTCCGCCTGCCCTTCGTCGCGCTCGGCCTCTCGCCCGAGGGCGGGTCGAGCTATCTCCTGCCGCTGGTCGCGGGCTCGAAGAAGGCGGCGGAACTGCTGATGCTGGGCGAGGCCTTCGACGCGGGGACCGCCGCCGGGGCTGGGCTCGTCAATGCCGTGGTACCGGAGGGCACGGCGCTGGAGCATGGGCTCGCCAAGGCGAAGGCGCTGGCGGCACTGCCGCCGCAATCGGTCGCCCTGACCAAGATGCTGCTGAAGCGCGGCTCTGCTGCTGCGGTGGCCGAAACCATCGCGACGGAGGCGCATCATTTCGGCGAGCGCCTGCGCTCGGCCGAGGCCATGGCGGCATTTGCGGCGTTCCTGAAGAAGTCGTGACGGCCCGTCAGGCCGCCACGGCTCTCCGCCCCCTCAGCCAGTCGCGCGTCCAGGAGAAGACCGGCCAGAGCAGCGCCGCAACCGTCATCGCCGCGAGCACGGACGAGACCGGCCGCTCGAAGAAGGGCAGGATCGAACCGTCCGACTTGATCAGCGAGGTGACGAAGCTCTGCTCCACCATCGTCCCCATGACGATGCCGAGCACCATCGCCGCGACCGGATAGCCGTTCTTCTCCATCACGAAGCCGATGATGCCGAAGAGGGCGACGCACCAGACCGCGAACAGGTTGTTGCCGGCCGTGGCGAAGGCGCCGACCGCGCAGAAGATCATGATCACCGGCATCACCGCCGAGCGCGGCGCGCCGACGACCTTGCTCGCCAGCCGGATCATGACGATGCCGAACGGGATCATGATGAT
This sequence comes from Allobosea sp. UNC402CLCol, assembly GCF_000745475.1. Taxonomy (GTDB): domain Bacteria; phylum Pseudomonadota; class Alphaproteobacteria; order Rhizobiales; family Beijerinckiaceae; genus Allobosea; species Allobosea spartocytisi. The sequence continues at coordinate 378,087 of NZ_JQJJ01000010.1, read as the reverse complement.
GTTGCCGAGGATGAAGATGATGTAGAGCGCGTACATGCTCTCGGCCTGCTGGGTGAACAGCGTCGGCCCGGGGTTCAGCCCCTTCATGTAGAGCACGCCGATGGCGATGGCGGTGATGGTATCGCCGGGAATGCCGAAGAGCAGCGCCGGCACCCAGCCCGAGGCAAGCGAGGCGTTGTTGGAGGCGCCGGCCTCGATCAGCCCTTCGGGATGGCCGGTGCCGAACTTCTCGGGCGTCTTCGAGAAGCGCTTGGCCATCGCATAGCTGACCCAGGCCGCCATGTCGGCGCCGGCGCCCGGCAGCACGCCGATGATGATGCCGACGATATTCCCGCGCGTCTGCTGCTTGGGGTATTCCTTGGTGAGCTTCCACTGCCCCTTGAGAATGGAGCCCAGGCGCCGGTTTTCGATCTTGGGCGGTTCGCGCTCGGTCAGCGCGCGCATCACCTCGGCCAGCGCGAAGACGCCGACCAGCGCCGGGATCGGCTCGATGCCGCCGAGCAGGTCGGTCGAGCCGAAGGTGAAGCGCGGCACGCCGCCGGGATTGTCGATGCCGATGCAGGTGATCAGCAGGCCGAGCAGCATCGCCGCGATCGCCTTGATCGGCGAGGACCGCGCCACCAGCGTCGAACACATCAGGCCGAGCATGGCGAGCCAGAAATTCTCATAGGTCGAGAAGGAGAGCGCGACATCGGCCAGCAGCGGCGCGATCAGCATCAGCGAGAGCGTGCCGGCGATGCCGCCCAGTGCCGAGAACCACAGGCAGATGCCGAGCGCCGTCTCCGCCTGGCCCTTGCGCGTCATCGCATAGGCCTCGTCGGTATAGGCGGCCGAGGCCGGCGTGCCGGGGATGCGCAGGAGGCAGCCCGGAATGTCGCCGGAGAAGATCGCCATCGCCGATGCCGTGATGATCGTCGCGATCGCGGCGATCGGCGAGAGATAGAAGGTGACCGGCACCAGCAGCGCCGTCGCCATCGTCGCGGACAGGCCGGGCAGCGCGCCGACCGTCAGCCCGTAGAAGGCGGAGGCAACGATCGCGATCATCACGTCGAATTGGAAGACCAGCCCGAAGGCCTTGATGACGGTGTCCATCGTCAGGCCTCGCTCACCAGGGGAAGGGCAGGATGCCGCCGGGCAGCGGCACGCGCAGCAGCTTCAGGAAGATCAGGTTGATGACGAAGGGCGCGATGATCGCGAGGGGCACGGCGAGCTTCGGCCTGGCTCCGAAGGCGAGGCTCGCCACCAGGACCATGATCGCCGACGTCGGCAGGAAGCCCAGCGTCTCCGAGACCAGCGCATAGAAGGCCAGCAGCGCCGGCGGCAGCAAGGCCAGCCAGTTGCGCCAGGCCGGCAGCGGCGCGAGCTGCTCCGGCGCCGTATGACTGGCGAGATCGGCCTCGGCGACCTCCTCGAAGCGATGGCCGATCCCGAGCATGATCAGCCCGCCGCAGAGGACGAGGCCAGCACCGATCACCATCGGGAAGGCGGAAGGGCCGATCTGCTGGCCGGGCACCGGCGGCAGTTGCGAGCCATAGGCGAAGGCGAGGCCGCCCAGAACGGCGACGACACCTCCGGTGACCTTGTCTGAGAGGAGCATGGGCAAAAACGGCTTTCGTGACGGGAAGAGGCCGGTCGCGGCGTATGCGGCCGCGCCCGGCTGCGTGAGGTCCGAGCGTCAGCCCTTGGCGAGCCCGCCCGCCTTCATGAAGGCGCCCATCGCCTTGTCGCTCTCGGCCATGAAGGAGCCGAAATTCTCCGCGTCCGCATATTTCATCGAGAGGCCGCGCGAATTCATGAAGTCCTTGTACTCCTGCGAGTCGTAGATCTTCTTCAGCTCGGCGGAGAGCAGCTTGGCGACGTCCGGCGGCAGGTTCTTCGGCCCCCCGATGCCGCGCCAGGAGCCGAGCGGAACCTCGATGTTCAGCGCCTCCTTCAGTGTCGGCACGTCCTTGAATTGCGGGTTGCGCTCCGCCGCCATGATGGCGAGTGCCTTGGCGCGGCCGGCATCGATCATCGCGCGCGCCTCGGGCACGGAGCAGGTCACGAGGTCGAGCCCGCCCGCGGCGAGGTCCTGCATCGCGGGCGCGGCGCCGTTCGAGGGAACCCAGGCGACATGGTCGGGCTTCAGCCCCATCGCCTGCATCCAGCCGACGAGGGCGAGATGCCAGATGCCGCCCTGCCCGGTGCCGGACGCCTTGAACTTGCCGGCGGGCGCGGCCTTGATCGCATCCGCGAGCTTCTTCACGTCCTTGTAGGGCGAATCCGACTTCACCTGCACGCCCGGCGGGTCGTCGTTCATCAGCGCCAGCGGCGTGTAGCTGGCATAGGTCAGTTGCGTCAGCCCCTGGTGATGCATCATCGCGATCTCGGAGGTGATGATGCCGAGCGTGTAGCCGTCCGGCGGCGCCGTCGCGATCGCGGAATGGCCGACCACACCGGAACCACCGGTGCGGTTCACGACGCTGAAGGGCTGGCCGAGGCTCTTTTCCAGCAGCGAGGCGATGATGCGGACGACGGCATCGGTGCCGCCGCCGGCTCCCCAGGGGCATACCAGGGTGACGGGACGGGATGGGAACTTGGCCTGTGCGATGGCAGGCGCGGCGATCAGGCCGGCAGCCCCCGCCGCCGCTCCCTTGAGCACACTGCGTCTGTCGAGGGTGGTCATCTGTCATTCCTCCGCTAAATCGTTTTAGGGACTGAGCGCTCCTCACCACCGGCGGGGCGCTCTTGAGATAACCGGGTCATCTGAACCGATCGCGGAAGCGGTGGCAACTGCGCATTTCGGCGAAGAAAGAGCCTTTTCCAGCGGGTTTCGTCACGGCGAGCATGGGCGCTCCCCGCAGCGAGGGCTTCGGGGAACCGGCGCTGAAAAGCGCTACAAGCCGCAGACCAGCGGCACGACCGCGCCCGAGACCTTGTCGACAACCGCGCCGGTGCTGAGGCTGGCGGCAGCGCCTGAATCGGTCGTCAGCGACAGGCCGGCATTGCCGAGAACGCCCTGGATCGCGGCGGAATCCGCCAGCGCATAGGAACGCTGCGGCGCGATGCCGGCGACGAGTTGCTTGTCGGATGGGTTGGCGGTCACCAGCCCGACGAGCCGGCCCTGACGGTCGAAGGCCGGGCTTCCGGCCTGTCCGGGTTGCAGCGGCGCCAGCACCGCCGCCCCGGTGGTGGCGCGCAGGGCCTGCCCCGGCAGCGCGACCGCGGCGCGCTTGCCGGCATCGTCGCTGAAGGCCACCAACACCAACGCCGCGCCCGCATCCGGCACCTGCCCCGCCAATGCGGGCGGCCTGGCCGCGCCGGTTCCGTCGAGATCGAGCAGCACGAGGCCGCTGGCATCCTTGGCGCGCGGCTTGGCGGTGCGCCCGCCGGCCCGCAGGCTGCGGCAGCCCTCGGCCGCCGACGCCGCGCCGAGCGCGACCTTGTCGGAGAGCAGCACCGCGACGCCATAGCGCTCGTTGCTGCGTGCCGCCGGCTGCGTCAGCGGCGGCGCCGATGCCGGCGCAGCAGCACTGGCGACAGCAGTCCCGCTTGCAGGCGCCGGCCCGGTCGGGAAGGGCTCGAAGCTCGCGGCGATCGCGATGACGAGCTTGTCGACGGTCGGTGCCAGCGCCTTGTCGTAGCCGATCGAGAAGCCGCGCAGGCCCTGCGGCCCGGCCGCGAGCCGGCGATAGAACCGCCCTGTCGGCGTCTCCCCGGTGACGACGAAGAAATCCGGCCGGAGCAGCTTGTAGGTGATCTTGCGCGGACTGTTCGGGCTGACAGCGGTGGCCTTCTCGAACAGCGCCGCGAGATCGTCGCCCGGCGGCGAGGCGGTGGTGTCGAGCGTCACCTTGTCGTCGGCGCTCTGCCAGCGGCTGCCGCCAGCGGGCGTCGCGTCGCGCTTGGGCAGGAGCTTACCGGGAATGCCGATGCGCACCCCGGTCTTGTCGTCATTGATCAGCCGGAAGCCGGCGGCATCGCGTGCCGCCTGCGCCGCCTTGGCCAGTGCCGCGCGATCGGCCGGAGCGAGGATGCCGTCCGCCGGCCCGCGCCCGCCCTTGAGCGCATTGATCGCGCGGAAGGTCAGCGGGCCGAAGGAGCCGCTGACCGCGCCGTTGAACTGGCCCGCCCAGATCAGATCGGTCTGGATCGCCTTGCGCTCGGCCTCGGGCAGCGCCTCGAAGCTCGCCTGCGCCGCCGCCATCTGCGGATTGGGCGCGGCCGGGGTGGGAGCCTGCGCCTGTGTGCCCGACGCGGCCACCAGCAGCGCCAGACCGAGCAGGGCCGCACCGGCTTGCTTGATTCGCGCTCGGTTTCGATCGTCAGGCAACATGGTCTCGTCCTCGGCAAGCGGCGAAGCGGCTGCATTGAGCGTCAGAACGCCTGGCGCTGCAACCGGAGAAAGGCATCCCAGCGCGTGTCATCCCGGGCGACCGCAGGGAGACCCGGGATCCGTGCCGGAGCCCATCCGATAAAGGCTCCGGCATGGATCCCGGATCTCCGCTTCGCTCCGTCCGGGATGACACGCGTATTTCCCGATCGAACCGCCTAGCCCGCGCGCAGCGCCGCCGCATCCTTCACGCGCATGACTTGCACGGGCGCGGCGCGGTGATAGCCTGCCGGCCCGTTCAGCACCGTCATCGGTCCGAAGCCTTCGCCAGCCACGCTGAAGCCCTCGGCCGCCGAAGAGGATCGACGATGAACCTGTTGTCCCGCCTCCTGGTCGCGCTCTGCCTGAGCTTCGCGGCCGCCCCGGCCTTCGCCCAGAAGGCCTATGTCCGCACCGATCTCGCGGCCGACGGGCAGAGGCTGGAGGAGCGGCTGAAGCGCGAGGTCGCGGCCGGCAACCGCCCGGCGGCCGATCTCGTCCGCGCCGGCGACATCGTGCTCGGGCGCGGCGATGCGCGCGGCGCCCTGCCGCTCGCCAATGCCGCCGTGGTCGCCGATTCCGGCAATGCCGCCGCCTGGCGCCTGATGGCCCGCGCCGCCAGCGGCATCGAGCCGCGCGACTATCGCGAGCGCTGGGAGATGCGCGAGCGCGCCATCACCGCCGCCTATCTCGCCTATAGCCGCGCCAGCAACCGCACCGACGAGGCCTCCTCGCTCGGCGTGCTCGCCCAGACCTTCGAGAAATACGAGCTCTGGCGCCCGGCGCTGACGACCTATCGCCTCAGCCTCGACCTCGCCGCCAATGCCTCGCTGCAGAAGAGCTATGAGGATCTGCGCGAAAAACGCGGCTTCCGCCTGCTCTCGAACCAGGTCGATTCCGACGCCGCCTCCCCGCGCGCCTGCTTCGAATTCTCCGAACCGCTCGCCCGCGGCAATGTCGATTTCGCGCCCTATGTCGCGATCTCCGGCGGCTCCGGCGATTTCGCCGTCAGCGGCGAGGAACGCCAGATCTGCGTCGACGGGCTGCGCCATGGCGAGCGCTACGCCATCGTCATCCGCCAGGGCGTGCCCTCCGCCATCCCCGACGAGACGCTGCTGAAATCGGCCAATTACGAGATCTATGTCCGCGACCGCACGCCCTCCGTCCGCTTCACCGGCAAGAACTACGTCCTGCCCCGCACCGGCCAGCAGGGCATCCCGGTCGTTTCGGTCAATTCCGGCAAGCTCGACCTCGAGGTGATGCGGATCGGCGACCGCAACCTGATCAACTCGGTCCATTCCGACGACTTCCTGAGCCAGCTCGGCTCGTGGCAATCCCGCCAGATCGCCTCCGACAAGGGCCAGAGCGTCTGGACCGGCACGATGGACGTGAAGTCCGAGCTCAACAAGGACGTCGTCACCGCCTTCCCGGTGGTCGAGGCGGTCGGCAGCCTGAAACCCGGCGTCTATGTCATGTTCGCCAAGCCTTCGGGCGGCCCGGCCGCGCTCGCGACCGGCGACGACGGCGATTCCTACGATGACGGCTCGACCCGCGCGACGCAGTGGTTCGTCGTCTCCGATCTCGGCCTGACCTCCTTCTCCGGGCCGGACGGCGTGCATGTGCTCGCCCGCTCGCTGGCCGACGCCAAGCCGATCGCCAATGCCGAGCTGCGCCTGATCGCCCGCAACAACGAGGTGCTCGGCACGGCGAAGACCGATTCCAACGGCTATGCCCGCTTCGATGCAGGGCTCGCCAAGGGCGAAGGCGGCAATGCGCCCGGTCTCGTCACCGCCGGGCTCGGTGAGGATTACGGCTTCCTCGACCTGAAGCAGACCGCCTTCGATCTGTCGGATCGCGGCGTGAAGGGTCGCGTCGCGCCGGCCGGGCTCGATGCCTTCCTCTATACCGAGCGCGGCGTCTACCGCTCGGGCGAGACGGTCTATCTCACCTCGCTGCTGCGCGACGCCAAGGGCGCCGCCGTCACCGGCCTGCCGCTCACCATCGTGGTCAAGCGCCCCGACGGCGTCGAGTACCGCCGCCGTCAGGTCGAGGATCAGGGTGCCGGCGGCCGCGCCCATTCGATCCCGCTGATCTCCGGCGCCGCCACCGGCACCTGGCGCGTCCTCGCCTATGCCGATCCGAAGGGACAGGCGATCGGCGAGACCTCCTTCCTCGTCGAGGATTACGTTCCCGAGCGGCTGGAGCTGACGCTCACCCCGAAGGCTCCGGTGCTCCAGGCCGGCGAGCCGGCCGAGGTCAACGTCGCCGCCCGCTATCTCTATGGCGCGCCGGGCTCCGCCCTCGACGTCACCGGCTCGATGACGCTGCGCGCCGCGAGCGCCAGCGCCATCCCCGGCTTCGGGGATTATCAGGTCGGCCTGACCGACGAATCCTTCGATCCCGTCCAGACCGAATTCGAGGAGAGCGCCACCACCGACGCCGCCGGCAAGGCGACGATCTCCTACCCCGTCCAGCAGGCCGAGACCAACCGCCCGCTCGAGGTCGAGATGACCGTGCGCGTCGGCGAGCCCGGCGGGCGCGCCATCGCCCGCTCCGTCACCGTGCCGATCGTGCCCAAGGGCGCGGCCATCGGCGTCCGGCAGACCTTCAAGGACGGCGAGCTCGGCAACAACCAGACCGCGACCTTCGACGTCATCATGGCGACCGGCGACGGCAAGCGGCTCAGCCGGCCGAACGTGAAATGGGTGCTCTCGAAGGTCCGCCGCAACTATCAGTGGTTCTTCAAGGACGGACGCTGGAACTATGAGGGCGTCACCACCACGCGGCGCGTCTCGGACGGGCAGGTCACGGTCTCCGCGACCGAGCCGGCGAAGATCGCCGCGCCCGTCGAATGGGGCAATTACCGGCTCGACGTGACCTCCGACGGCGCCGAGGAGGCCGCGACCGCCGTCTCCTTCAGCGTCGGCTATGAAAGCGACAAGACCGCCGATACGCCGGATGTGCTCGACGTCGCCCTGGACAAGGCCTCCTACGCCAATGGCGAGACCGTGCAGGTCCGGCTCTCGCCGCGCTTCGCCGGCAAGGCGACGCTCGCCGTCATCAGCGACAAGCTCGCGGACATCCGCACCATCGACATCACCGAGGGCGGCACCACCGCCAATATCCCGGTGAAGTCGGAATGGGGCGCGAGCGCCTATCTCGTCGTGCTCGCCCATCGCCCGATGGACACCGCCGCCAAGCGCCTGCCCGGCCGCGCCATCGGTCTGGCATGGTTCCAGATCGGCAAGGACGAGCGCACGCTGGCGGTCGATCTCGGCGCGCCCAAGCTGGTGCGCCCGCTCTCGACGCTCTCGCTGCCGGTCAAGCTCTCCGGGCTGAAAGCCGGCGAGGACGCCTTCGTCACGGTCGCTGCCGTCGATGTCGGCATCCTCAACCTCACCCGCTATGAGAGCCCCGATCCGAGCCGGTATTTCTTCGGCCAGCGCCAGCTCGGCCATGATCTGCGCGACCTCTACGGCTATCTGATCGACGGCATGCAGGGCGTGCGCGGCACCATCCGCACCGGCGGCGACGCCGCGCCCAAGATGGACGGCGAGAAGCCGACGCAGGAGCCGCTCGCCCGCTATTCCGGCGTGGTCAAGGTCGGAGCCGACGGCACGGCGAAGATCGATTTCGACCTGCCGGCCTTCAACGGCACGGTGCGCGTCATGGGCGTCGCCTGGTCGGCCGGGCGCACCGGCCAGGCCAGCGCCGACGTGATCGTGCGCGACCAGGTCGTGGCGCAGGCGACGCTGCCGCGCTTCCTCGCCATCGGCGACCAGTCCCGCTTCCATCTCCAGATCGACAATGTCGAGGGTCCCGCCGGCGCCTACACCGTCGATCTCGACGTGAAGGGCCCGGTCCTCGTCGCCGCCGATGCGACCCATCGCACGGTCCAGCTCGCGGCCGGCGCCAAGACGCAGATGACGATCCCCGTCACCGCCGCCGGCCTCGGCCGCGCCGAATTCGACGTGCGTGTCTCCGGACCGAACGGCATCGGCACGGTGCAGAACCTCGCGGTCAAGGTACAGCCCTCGGCGGCGACGCTGGCGCGCCGCATCGTCCGGCCGATCCCCGGCAATGGCGGCGCCGTCACCGTCTCTTCCGACCTGCTGGCTGATCTCGTGCCGGGCTCGGGGCAGGTCTCGGTCTCGGTCTCGCCCTTCGGCTCGCTCGACGTGCCCGCCTTGCTCAAGGCGCTCGACCGCTACCCCTATGGCTGCACCGAGCAGACCGTTTCGCGGGCGCTGCCGCTGCTGGCGGTCAACCAGCTCGCCTCGATGGAGAACCTCGCCCTCGACGACAATGCCGATGAGCGCGTGCAGAAGGCGATCGAGCGCGTGCTCGCCCGGCAGGGCGGCAACGGCTCCTTCGGCCTGTGGGGCGTCGGCGGCGAGGATTTGTGGCTCGACGCCTTCGTCGCGGACTTCCTGACGCGGGCCCGCGAGCGCAAGTTCGACGTGCCGCAGGTGGCCTTCAACATGGCGCTGGACCGCCTGCGCAACCAGGTCGTCAACACCGGCGACATCAACAAGGAGGAGGCCGCCGGCATCGCCTATGCGCTCTATGTGCTCGCCCGTAACGGCCGGCCGGTGATGGGCGATCTGCGCTATCTCGCCGACAACAAGCTCGGCGATTTCGCAACCCCGCTCGCCCGCGCCCAGATCGGCGCGGCGCTCTCGGCGCTGGGCGATCGCAGCCGCGGCCGCACCGCCTTCGGCAGCGCGCTCGGCCTGCTCCAGCAGGCAAGTGATGACGGGTTCTCGCGCCCCGATTACGGCTCGCGCCTGCGCGACAGTGCCGGCGTGCTCGCGCTGATCGCGGAATCGAATGGCGAGCGCGCCGATATCGGTCGCGCCGTCTCCCTCCTCGACGCCACCCGCAACAGCGCCCGCTACAGCTACACCTCGACGCAGGAGCAGATGTGGATGGTGCTGGCGGCGCAGGCCATGTCCAAGGAGGCCGAGGGCATGACGCTGACCGTCGACGGCGCGGCCCGCAAGGGCGCCTTCTACCGCACCGTCTCGGCCGAGGCGCTGGACGCCAAGCCGCTGACCATCGCCAATCCGGGCAGCGCCAATGCCCAGGCGGTGATCACCGTCGCGGGCATCCCGACCACGCCGGAGCCGGCGCTGAACCAGGGTTTCGGCCTCGAGCGCGTCATCTACACGATGAAGGGCGAGCGGGCCGACCCCGCCCGCCTGCGCCAGAACGAGCGCTATGTCGTGGCGCTCAACGTGACCGAGGGCGCGCCGCGCTTCGGCCGCTTGCTGCTGGTCGATCCGGTGCCGGCCGGGCTGGAGATCGAGAACGCCAACCTGACCGAGGGCGCCTCGACCGCCGGGCTCGACTGGCTGAAGCAGGAGGTCTCGCCGGTGCATACCGAAGCACGCGACGACCGCTTCGTCGCGGCCTTCGAGCGCTCCGGCGGAAAGAGCGACAAGCTCGCCTACACTGTCGCCTATATCGCCCGGGCGGTCTCGCCCGGCCGCTACGTCGCGCCGGCCGCCGTGATCGAGGACATGTACCGGCCGGATCGCTTCGGCCGCACGGGCTTCGGCGCGGTGGAGATCAGTTCGGCGCGGTGATGGCCGTGAATGACCCGACCAGTCCGTCATTCTCGGGCGAAGCGAAGCGCAGACCCGAGAATCTCGATCAGGAGATGCTCGGGTCAAGCCCGAGCATGACGCCGCGTCCTGGCCGCTTCGGCAAGCTTAAGATCGGGGTGGCGGCCTGCGCCCTTGCGGTCGTTGCCGCCACCACCGCCCTCACCCTCTACATCCACTCCCTGCCCCCGCTCGACCTCGCCGCCGCCGCCGACCGCTCGACCGTCGTGCTCGACCGCGAGGGCCGGCTGCTGCGGCCCTTCCTCACCACGGATGGCCGCTGGAAGCTTCCCCTCACCAGCGACGATGTCGACCCGCGCTACCTCGCCATGCTCAAGGCCTATGAGGACAGGCGCTTCGATAGCCATCCCGGCATCGATCCGCTCGGCCTGGCGCGCGCCGCCGGCCAGATGCTGCGGCATGGCCGCGTCGTCTCCGGCGGCTCGACCCTGACCATGCAGGTCGCCCGCCTGCTCGAGCCGCGCGACGAGCGCAACCTTGCCGCAAAACTCCGGCAGGCGGTGCGTGCCGTCGAATTGGAACGGCACCTCAGCAAGACCGAGATTCTCGACCTCTATCTCAACCTCGCCCCCTTCGGCGGCAATCTCGAAGGCGTGCGCGCCGCGAGCTTCGCCTATTTCGGCAAGGAGCCGAAGCGGCTTTCCACCGCCGAGGCGGCGCTGCTCGTCGCCCTGCCGCAATCGCCCGAGACGCGCCGGCCCGACCGCTTCGCGGAAGCCGCCCGAAAAGCCCGCGCCCGTGTGCTCGCCCGCGTCGAACGCGCCGGCATCGCCACAAAGGGCGAGGTCACCGCCGCGCGCGACGAGGAGATCCCGACCGGGCGCCGCCCCTTCCCCACCTTGAGCCCCCATGTCGCCGAGCAGGTCGTGGCGGAGGCGCCGGCGCAGCGCGTCCACCGTCTCAGCCTCGATGCCCGCTTGCAGAAGAGCCTGGAAGGCCTCGCCCGCGAGCGCAGCCTCGGCCTGGCGCCCCAGGTTTCGATCGCCATCCTCGCCGTCGACAACGAGACCGGCGCGGTCCGCGCCTCCGTCGGCGGCGTCGATTATTTCGCGGCCGAACGGGCAGGCGCGCTCGACCTGACGCGCGCGTTGCGCTCGCCCGGCTCGGCGCTGAAGCCCTTCATCTACGCGCTCGCCTTCGACAACGGCATCGCCCATCCCGAGACGATGCTGGAGGACCGGCCGGCACGCTATGGCAGCTATGTGCCCGAGAATTTCGACATGACCTTCCAGGGCATGGTCAGCGCCCGCAAGGCGCTGCAGCTCTCCCTGAACGTCCCGACGGTAGAGCTGCTCTCGGCGCTCGGGCCGCAGCGTTTCCTGTCGCGGCTGCGCGATGCCGGCATCACCGTCGCCATGCCCAAGGAGGGCGGCGCGCCCGGCCTCGCGGTCGGCCTCGGCGGGCTCGGCATCACCTTGCAGGATCTGACCCGCGCCTATGTCGGGCTGGCGCGCGGCGGCGAGATGGCGCCGCTGCGGTTCAGGGAGGAGCCGTCTTCCGGCGGAACGCCGCCCCTGCATCTCGTCGAGCCGGTCGCGGCCTGGTATGTCGCCGACACCCTGCTCGGCGCCCCGCCGCCGCTCAACGCCGTGCCCGGCCGCATCGCCTACAAGACCGGCACCTCCTATGGCTATCGCGATGCCTGGGCCGTCGGCTTCGACCGCAAGCACACCATCGGCGTCTGGGTCGGCCGGGCCGATAACGGCGCCGTGCCCGGCCTCGTCGGGCGCGTGGTGGCGGCGCCGATCCTGTTCGACGCCTTCGCCCGGCTCGGCATCGATCCGCGACCCTTCCCGCAACCCGCCGACGCCATCGTGGCCAGCACGAACCACCTGCCGCCACCGCTGCGCCATCTGCGCCAGGACGTGCCGAAGACGGTGGCCGCCATCGCGACGCCCGCCCTCAAGCTCGCCTTCCCGCCGGACGGCGCGCGCATCGACCTCTCGGCCGACAGCCTCGACGGCCAGGGCCAGCTCAATCTGAAGGCCGCGGGCGGTGCACCGCCCTTCACCTGGCTGGTCGACGGCACGCCTGTCACCGCGCCGCTGCGTCGACGCGAGGCCGCCTGGCAGCCGCCCGGCAAGGGCTTCATGCGAATTTCCGTGGTGGATGGGACGGGGGCGAGCGAGAGCGTCTCGGTCAGGTTGCAATAGCAAGCTTGCGCGCACCGAAAACCCCGTCCAGGCCTCGCCTGCGGGGTTTTCGGGCTTCAACATCCGAGGGATGCGCGGAGCCTGGCGGCGTTCGCAGTCGACGGCTGCGTGCCGATGTCGAGTCGATGTCGATGATGTCGAACAGCGACGACCTCGCGCCGTTCGGCTCCGCGCACGGGTATCTGGGGGTCCGCTTCGTGTTTGAAGCCCGGCAAAGGGCAGGGCCTGCCTGTTCGGCCCGGACGAAGTCGGCACCTCCGCGCGACCAAAGAGAGGATCACCGTGATCGCGTCCTGTCCGACGCGCGGCGATCCAGCGGACCCGCAACGGTCCGGGAGCGCGAAACCCGCAATCCCAACCGGCCCACGATGCCTCGCGAAGCCCCTCGGTCGGCTGGGACGAGGCGAGAATAGGCATGGGCTGGAAGGGCGGGGATAAGTTTGGTCGAGGAACCGGGGTTTCTTCCTTCTCCCCTCGGGAAGAAGGTCGCTCGGCGAAGCCGAGACGGATGAGGGCGGAACCTCAGCCGAAAACAAGAAAGGGCCGCTTGCGCGACCCTTCCCTCATCTGCTTCGCAGACCCCTTCTCCTACAAGGGGAGAAGGGAGCCCTTTGTCTGTTCGCGCGCTACTCCGCCGGCTGCGGATGCGCGCCATGCGCCTCTTCATGCGCGCCATGGCGCGAGCCATGGACCTTGCGCGCCAGATAGCTGTAGGCCACCGGCACCACATAGAGCGTCAGCAAGGTGCCGAAGCTCATGCCGCCGACGATGACCCAGCCGATCTGCGAGCGGCTCTCGGCACCCGCGCCATGGGCGATGGCGAGCGGCACGGCGCCGAGCACCATGGCGCCGGTCGTCATCAGGATCGGCCGCAGGCGCAGTTCCGCCGCCTCGACGAGGGCGTCGATCATCTCCTTGCCCTCTTCGCGCAGCTGGTTGGTGAACTCCAGGATCAGGATGCCGTGCTTGGTGATGAGGCCGACCAGCGTGATCAGGCCGATCTGGCTGTACACGTTCATCGTGCCGCCCGAATAGTACAGCGCGGCAAGCGCGCCCGTCAGCGAGAGCGGCACCGAGACCATGATGACGATGGGGTCGACGAAGCTCTCGAACTGCGCCGCCAGCACCAGATAGATGAAGCCGAGCGCGAGCAGGAAGACGATGAAGATGCTGGCGCCCGACTGCTTGAACTCGCGGCTCTGGCCGGAATAGTCGATCTGCACCGAACTGGGCAGCACGCGCCCCGCGCCCTCCTCCAGCACCTTGAGCGCATCGCCCAGCGAATAGCCCGGCGCGGGGATCGCGGTGATCGTCGCCGAGCGGAGCTGGTTGAAGCGGACCAGTTCCTTCGGCGCGACGTTCTCCTCGACCTTGACCAGACTGGAGAGCTGCACCACCGCGCCGCCGCGGCCCATCAAATAGATCGACTGCAGCGCCTGCGGCGTGTTGCGCTCCGTGCCCTCGACCTGCAGCACGACGTCATACTGCTTGCTGTTCATGTTGAAGCGCGTCACCTGCCGGCCGCCGAGCAGCGTCTCCATGGTGCGGCCGATGATGTCGACATTGACGCCGAGATCGGCGGCGCGCTGCCGGTCGATCGAGACCTTGATCTGCGGCTTGTCGAGAATGAGGTTGCTCTCGACATTGGTCAGAACGGGCGAGTTCGCGACCTCCGCCATCAGCTGGTCGACATAGGACTTGATCTGGGCATAGGGCTCGGAGGAGCGCAGCACGAACTCGACCGGCTTGCTGTTCGCCTGGCCCTGGCCGAGCGAGGCCGGATTGGTGGCGAACAGGCGGATGCCCGGGATTTGCGACAGCCCCCGGTTGATCTCGGCGACCAGATCCTGCTGCTTGCGCTCGCGCTCCTCCCAGGGCTTGAGGCGGGCGAAGGCGATGGCGCGGGTCACATCGGGGAAGCCGACGATGACGAGGTAGGTCTCGACCTCCTGGATGTTCTTGAAATAGGTCTCGACCCGCCGGGCATAGTCGGCGGTGAAGGACAGTGTCGCGCCCTCGGGCGCGACGCCGATCACGTTGATCGTGCCGCGATCCTCGACCGGCGACAATTCCGAGCGCAGATGGGTGAAGAAGTAGTAGCCGCCGCCGGCGACGCCGACCGCCAGCAGGATGATAAGCGGACGCACCGACAGCGCCGCGCGCAGCGACGCCCTGTAGCCCCGCGACAGCGCGTTGAAGCCACGCTCCAGCACGTTGAACAGCCAGCTATGGGAATCGTGATGGCGCAGCAGCTTGGCGCACATCATCGGGGTCAGCGTCAGCGCGACGAAGCCCGAGACCAGCACGGCGCCGGCCAGCGTCAGCGCGAATTCGATGAAGAGCTTGCCGGTGCGGCCGGTCGAGAACGCCATCGGCGCATAGACCGCGACCAGCGTCAGCGTCATCGCCACGACCGCGAAGGCGATCTCGTTGATGCCGCGGATCGCCGCCTTGGTCGGCGCGATGCCATCCTCGATATGGCGGTGCACGTTCTCCAGCACGACGATGGCGTCGTCGACGACGAGGCCGATGGCGAGCACCATCGAGAGCAGCGTCAGCGTGTTCACGGTGAAGCCGAGCGCATACATCAGCGCGAAGGAGCCGATCAGCGAGACCGGAATCGTCACCAGCGGGATCAGCGTCGCCCGCAGCGAGCGCAGGAAGATGAAGATGATCAGGACGACGAGGACGGTCGCCTCGATGATCGTCTGGTAGACCGCCTTGATCGAGCGGTCGATGAAGACCGAGGTATCGTAGGACTTGGCGATCGACATGCCCTGAGGCAGATCCTCGATGATGCCCGGCAGCGCCTCCTCGATGCCGGCCGAGACGTCGAGCGGGTTGGCCGTCGCCTGCTTGACGATGCCGATCGTCACCGATGGCGCGCCGCCGAACCAGGCGGCGTTGCGCTCCTCGCGCGCGCCGAGCTCGACCTTGGCAACGTCCTTGAGCTTCACGGAGAAGCCGTTGGCGTCCTTGATGACGATTTCGCGGAACTCCTCCGGCGTCGTCATGCTGGTCTGAGAGAGCACGGTGAACTCGCGGTCGTTGCTCTCGATGCGGCCCGACGGGATCTCGATGTTCTGGGCCCGGACCGCCGCCTCGATCTGCTGGACGCTGACGTCATAGGCCGACATCCGGGCGCGATCGAGCCAGATGCGCATGGCGTATTGCCGCTGGCCGAGAATGCGGACCTCCGCCACGCCGGTGACGTTCTGCACGCGGTCGGAGATGAAGCGGTCGGCGAAGTCGGTGAGCTCGAGCGGCCCGTGCCGCGAGCTGGTCAGCGAGAGATACAGGATCGGCTGCGAGTCGGCCTCGACCTTGGCGATGACGGGCTCGTCGATCTCGTCGGGCATGCGGCTGCGCACGCGGCTGACGCGGTCGCGCACATCCGAGGCCGCGACGTCGGGGTCGACATCCGGGCGGAAGCGCACCTGAATGAAGCTGCGCTCCTGGCGGCTGGTCGAGGACAGGATCTCGATGCCCTCGATGCCGGCGATCGAGTTCTCCAGGATCTGGGTGACCTGCGTCTCGATGATCTCGGCCGAGGCGCCGCGATAATCGGTGCGCACCGAGACCACGGGCTCGTCGATATTGGGATATTCGCGCACGGTCAGGCGGCCATAGCTGACGAAGCCGATCAGCATCACCAGCAGACTCATGACCGTCGAGAGGACGGGCCTACGGACGAAGAGTTCGAACAGGCTCATCAGAGCTGGCTCGTCTGAACGATCTTGTCCTTGATCGCGATGGCGGCCCCGTCGCGCAGCCGCATCTGCCCGGCGGTGATGATCTGCATGCCGGGCGTCAGCCCGCTGACGATCTCGACCTTGCCCGGCAGGCGCTTGCCGAGCTCGACGCTGAGGCGCTTCGCTTTGCCGTTCTCGACGACATAGACCATCTTGCCGACGGCATCCGGCACCACCGCCATCTCCGGCACCACGATCGCGTTCGGGCGCTGGTCGATGGTGATGGCGAGGCGGGCGAAGAGGCCGGGCTTGAGCGCGAGATCCGCGTTCGGGATCGTCGCGCGCAGGCGGATGGCGCGGCCGTTCACGTCCACGACCGGGTCGATCGCGAAGATCTTGCCGGTGAATTTCCGGTCGACGACTGCATCGACCCGCATCTGCACGGGCTGCCCGACCTTGAGGCGGCTGAGGAAGATCTCCGGAACGCGGAAATCGATCTTGATCGGGTCGACGCTGGTCAGGGTGATCAGCGGCTTGCCGACCGGGACATAGTCGCCGACGCCGACCGCGCGCAGGCCGACCACGCCGTTGAACGGCGCGAGGATGGTCGATTGCGCGAGCTTGGCCTTGGCGAGCTGGACGCGGGCCTCGGTCGAGGCGAGCTTCGCCGCGGATTCGTCGAGCGCGACCTGCGTTCCCGAACCGCGCGAGACCAGCCCCCTCAGACGCTCGTTGGTGTCGCGGGCGAGGCCGAGATCGGCCATCGCCTGCTTGAGCTCGGCATCGAGGATCGCGGTGTCGAGCTTGACCAGCTCCTGCCCGGCCTTGACCGGCTCGCCTTCCCTGAAGCCGAGCGAGACGACGCGGCCGGCGATCTCGGGGGCGATGACGACGGATTCGTCGGCGGCCAAAGTGCCGAGCGCCTCGACCTCCTCGCTGACCGTCATGATCTCGACGGAGGCGACTTCCACCGGCACCGCCGCACGCGCAGTCGGCGCCACGCTGGCCTGGGCCGGCTGGCTGCCGGCCAGACGCATCCGGTAGCCGTAATACCCGCCGCCTGCCAGGCCGGCAACGAGGAGAAGGAGAACGAACCGCTTCATCAGGCTGGGGGCTCCGTTGCCGCCGGTTGGTCTTAAATGGAACGAAAGGCCTTGCTAAGATGCCGGCACGCCACAGCGGCACAAAAACGCATGTTTTTGCGCCACCGCCGCATCGATCCGGCGCCTTTAGGCACCTATGCAAGATACCTGCCGGGGCGCGACGCGCCGATACGGCGCCTCTGCCGCACGCAGGCATCCATCCTCATCCTGCCGATAAGTCACCCATCGTCCAAGCGCATTTTACCGACCTCACGAAAATGTTGGCCCGCCCGGCCCCGTGAAAGGCCGTTCGGAGCCGCACAGCGGCCGCCCGCCGTCACGCCGCTGTCATCTCCGGCCGATAGCGCTTCTTCCCATGCATGAACCTTGGCTCCGACGGCTCCGGCCGGCCCGGTGTCGCCATCGTGCGAAATGTCATGTTCGAGAACCTTTCATGTTGCGCATCGAAGGCCTGGTGAAGCGCTTCGGCGACAAGAACGCCGTCGACAATGTCTCGCTGTCGATCCCCAACGGCGAGATGGTCGGCGTCATCGGCCGGTCCGGAGCCGGCAAATCGACGCTGCTGCGCATGCTCAACCGGCTCGCCGAGCCGAGCGCCGGGCGCATCATCTGCGAGGAGCGCGACATCACGGCGCTGAAGGGCACCGCGCTCAGGCGCTGGCGCCGCGACACCGCGATGATCTTCCAGCAGTTCAACCTCGTCGGCCGCCTCGACGTGCTCACCAACGTGCTGCTCGGCCGGCTCAACCACCGCTCGCCCGCGCTGACGCTGGTGAAGAGCTTCTCCACCGACGACAAGATCCGCGCCATCGCCGCGCTCGAGCGGCTCGACATGGCCCATCTCCTCGCCCAGCGCGCCGAGACCCTGTCGGGCGGCCAGCAGCAGCGCGTCGCCATCGCCCGCGCTCTGGTCCAGGAACCCCGCATCATCCTGGCCGACGAGCCGATCGCCTCGCTCGACCCGCGCAACACCCAGGTCGTGATGGACGCGCTGTTCCGCATCAACCGCGAGCACGGCATCACCGTGATGTGCAACCTGCACGACCTCGATATCGCGGCGAAATACTGCGACCGGCTGATCGGCATGGCCGCCGGCAAGGTCGTCTTCGACGACGTGCCGCAGGCGCTGACCCGCGAGGTCGCAGCCGAGCTCTACGGCATCGAAGCGAAGGATGCCGGCGCCGAGGCCCTGGATGCGCTCGACGCCATCGCCGCCTCCGAGGCGGCCAAGCGCGCCAAGCAGAAGATCGCCTGAGCGGCATCCCGCCGCCAGCCGCGAGAAGACGAGCCTAACCCGAAGACCCGCACCCAAAGGAGCAGACCGCATGCTGACCCGTCGCCATACCCTGAAGCTCGCCGCCGCCGGCCTCGCCGTCGCCGCCACCCCGGCTTTCGCCCAGGACTGGAAGGCGAAGTATCCGGAGCTCGTCTTCGCCATCATCCCGGCCGAGAACGCCTCGGGCGTCGTCGACCGCTACACCCCCTTCGTGAACTATCTCTCGAAGGAGCTCGGCACCAAGGTGACGCTGCGCGTCGCCAATGACTACGCCGCGATCATCGAGGGCCAGCGCGCCGGCAACATCCAGATCGGCATGTACGGCCCGGCCTCCTTCGCCCGCGCCCGTGTCACCGGCGTCAAGGTCGACGCCTTCGCGATCGAGACCAATCTCGACGGCACCAAGGGCTATCACTCCGTCTTCTACGTGAAGAAGGATTCGCCCTACCAGAAGATCGAGGACCTCAAGGGCAAGAACCTCGGCCTCGTCGACCCGAACTCCACCTCGGGCAATAACGTGCCGCGCTTCGTCCTCGACAAGATGAAGATCGACCCGGAGACCTTCTTCTCCAAGGTCGTCTATACCGGCAGCCACGAGAACGCGATCATCGCGCTCAGCCAGGGCACCGTCGACGTCGCCGCGAACTGGTGGAACGACGAGAACGAGTCGAACCTGCTGCGCATGGCCCGCAAGAACATGGCCAAGGCCGAGGACTTCCGGATCATCTACAAGTCCGAGCAGATCGTGAACTCGCCGATGGCCTATCTCTCGGACCTGCCTGAGGACCTCAAGGCCAAGATCCGCGACGCCGTCCTCAACCTCGCCACCAAGGACAAGGCCGCCTTCGACAAGATCTATGAAGGCAAGCAGGGCCCGCTCGTCGCCGTCGACAACAAGGCCTACGACCCGGTCATCGAGCTCATCACCTTCGTCGACTCGCTGCGCAAGAAGAAGTCGTCGTAATTCAGCCCGTCATGCTCGGGCTTGCCCCGAGCATCTCTTCAAAGAGCTTCTCGGGTCCGCGCGCCGCGGGCCCGAGAATGACGCCCTTCTCCACGGGCAGCCTCCATGACCCTCGCGATCGACCGTCACGACCCGGCCATCACGGCCCATGCCGAAAGCTACCGGCAGGCCGCCGCGAGCAAGCGCCGCCAGATGCTGGTCGGCATCGCCGTCTTCGCGATCTGCGTCTGGCTCTCCGCTGTCGGAGCCGAGGTCAGGCTCGGCACGCTCATCGAGAATATCCACCGCTTCCCGAACTATATCTGGCAGACGCTGCCGACGCTGCGCCTCGCCAGCCTCGGCTCCGACCTCGCCGAATGGTATTGGGGCCTGGCGCGCTGGCTGAGGCTGCTCTGGCAGACCGTGCTGATCGCCTATGTCGGCACCATCCTGGGCGCGGCCGGCGCCTTCCTCTTCTGCTTCGCCGCCGCCGCCAATCTCGGCCGCGCGCCCTGGCTGCGCTTCGCGGTGCGCCGTTATCTCGAATTCTGCCGCACCGTCCCCGAGATCGTCTTCGCGCTGATCTTCGTCATCGCCTTCGGGCTGGGGCCGCTGCCCGGCGTGCTCGCCATCGCCATCCACACCATGGGCGCGCTCGGCAAGCTCTTCTCCGAGGTCGTCGAGAACATCGACCTGAAGCCCGTCGACGGCATCACCGCGACTGGCGGAAGCTGGTGGCAGGTGGTGCGCTTCGCCGTGATGCCGCAGGTGCTCTCCAACTTCGCGAGCTACGCCCTGCTGCGCTTCGAGATCAATGTGCGCGGCGCCTCGATCATGGGCTTCGTCGGCGCCGGCGGCATCGGCCAGGACCTGATCGAAGCCATCCGCAAATTCTACTACACCGATGTCAGCGCCATCATGCTCCTGATCATCCTGGCGGTGATGCTGATCGACCTCGGCACGGAGCGGCTGCGCCACGCCCTCCTCAGCCTGGAGAGCCGCTCGTGAGCATCGCCATCTCCGCGACCGAGCGCCGCGACATCCTGCAGCGCCACGCCGCCGCCATCCGCGGATCGACCCGGACGCGGTTCTTCACCATCGCGACCGTCGTCTTCATCCTCGGCCTCTTCCTCTACGGGCTGACGACGCTGGAGACGACGCTCTGGCGGGTGCTGGCCGGCTTCGGCAATCTCGGCTCCTTCGTCGTGCTGATGCTGCCGCCCGATCCCGGCTCCTGGGCGAAGGCCCTGATCTTCGTTCAGGCGCTGTTCGAGACCATCGCCATCGCCTTCCTCGGCACGGTGCTGGCGGCCATCCTTGCCCTGCCGCTCGGCTTCATCGCCGCGCGCAATGTCGTCGCCAACCGCATCGTCCATTTCCTCGCGCGCCGCTCGCTCGACACGATCCGCGGCGTCGACGCGCTGATCTGGGCGCTGATCTGGATCAATGTCGTGGGTCTCGGCCCCTTCGCCGGCATGCTCGCCATCATGACCGCCGATTTCGGCGCCTTCGGCAAGCTCTACTCGGAGGCGATCGAGGCGGCCGACCGCAAGGCGGTCGAGGGCGTCGCCTCGGTCGGCGGCGGCAAGAGCCATGAGATCCGCTTCGGCCTGCTGCCGCAGGTGCTGCCGGTGATCGCGAGCCAGGTGCTCTACTTCATCGAGTCGAACACGCGCTCCTCGACGATCATCGGCATCGTCGGCGCCGGCGGCATCGGCCTCTATCTCGCGGAGACCATCCGCACGCTGGAATGGCAGCAGACCTCCTTCCTCATCCTGCTGATCCTCGTCGCGGTCTCCGCCATCGACTTCCTGTCGAGCAAGCTGCGCTTCGCCATCATCGGCAAGCGGGCGGTGTGAACGAGGCGTCGCCTCACTCGGCTCCGGCTGGCCGGCGCGGCACAGTCGGCAGCCATGCGGCCAGATCCTTGGCCCAGAACTTCGCCATCCCCGTCGTGCCATGGCCGCGCGTCTCGGCGCTCGCCGGGATCAACAGCAGCTTTGCATTCGGAAGACGCTTGAGTTCTCGCTCCATGACGCCGGTTTCGGGTGGGTTGCGCTCGTCATCGGCGGAATTGATCGCCAGCACCGCTGCCTTGATCGAGCCCAGCCTGGGCGCGGGGTTGTAGTCCCGCGAGGCATCCCACTGATACAAGAAGTCGTTGGCATCGGCATCGAACGGCGCCTTAAGCCGCCCGTCGAGGAGCTTGTCGGCTGCCTCGCGGGTCGGCGCCATCTGCTGGTAGGCGAGCGTGCCACCGCTGGTGGCGATGCCGAAGAAGACGTTGGCGACGCGGAAGGCCGTGGGCTGCGCGCTATAGTCGCCGCCTTTCCACTCCGGGTCGTTGCGAACGGCATCGATGATCATCCGCCGCATCATCCAGTTGCGGCTGGACATCTCGGTAGGCTGCGAGGCCATCGGCACGATCGCGTCCATGAAGCCGGGATATTTGACGCCCCAGAGCCAGCCATGCATGCCGCCCATCGAATTGCCGAGCACGAGCCGCAGATGGCGCAGGCCGAGCCCTTCCGTGACGAGCCGATACTGCGCCTCGACCAGATCCTCGTAGTTATAGCGCGGGAACTTGGCCCTGAGGCCGTCCGATGGTTTCGACGATTGCCCCACGCCGAGCGAATCCGGCAGGATGATGAAATATTTGCTCGCGTCGAGCGCCTGGCCGGGGCCGAACAGCTCGCCCGCAAACGCCGGGCTCAGCATGCTGGCGGCAGAACCATAGGTGCCATGCAGGATCAGCACGGGCTCGCCGGACGGGTCGCCCACCGTGACATAGCCGAGCTTGATCTCCGGCAAACTCTCGCCCGTGCTGAAGCGGAAATCCTTCGCGACGAAAACCCCCCGTTTCGGCGCCGGGTAGTCAGCAGCGGCCGTGGCGATGGGCAGGCAGACGGCAAGAAGCAAGAAGGCCGCGCGCAGCGACCGGCTGACCATGTCCATGATGGCATTTCCTCAGATGCGACCGGCATGGTCTCGAGGCCGTGCCGTGATCGGTACGACCGAGGATCGCGCGCCATCGGCCGGGATGCAAGCCGCTCCAGGCGGCCGCTCACTCGCGAAACGGCTCGATCACCATCTCCATGCGCTCGCCGGCGAAGACACTCGCGACGAGATGGATCGGGGTCAGGTCCGGCAGCGCGTCGATGGCGGTCGAGATCATCACCGCCGCTTCCGGCGCGATCTGGAGCAGCTCAGCCTCCGCCTCATCCGCCAGCCTTGCGGTGAGCCGCGTCGACAGGCGCACATAATCCTCGATGCCATAGGCCTTGAAGGCAGCCGTGATCGAGCCGGCGGCCTCGCGATAGACCCGGTCGAAATCCGGAAAGCGCGCGACCGAGAGCCAGTGCGTGCCGGTCCCCATCGGCACGCCGTCACCGAGGCTCACGCCCCGGACCCGCCAGAGCCGCGTCCCGGCCGCAAGCCCCAGCGCCGCACAGGGCTCCGCCTCCCCCTCCACCATCTCGGCCGAGAGCATGCGGCTCGTGCCGACGATGCCGAGCTTGCCGAAATTGGTCCGCATGCTGACGCGCCGGCCGATCGGATAGGGCACGCGCCGCGCGCTGACCTGCGTGCCGCGCCCGCGCGACACCGTCACCAGCCCGAGATCCGCAAGGTGGCGGAACGCCTGCCGCACGGTGTGGCGATGCACGCCATAGCGCTCCGCCAGCGCGACCGAAGCCGGCAGCGTGTCGCCCGGCCGGTACTCCTCGCGCTCGATCGCGGCCGCCAGCTCGTCGGCGATGCGCCGCCAGACCGTGCCGCCCTCGCCCTCCGGCAGCGCACCTTGCGCCGTCTCTTGCACCACGTCCTGCGTCATCAAAAATTCATCCAAAAAGTATAGACATTCACCATCGTCAGAGGCATTATAGTCTAGACCTTTGAAGCTGACCAGCGAGCCGGCGGATGAATGCAAGAACCCCTCGACAACATTGGATGGCGACCCTGTCGCGAGCTTCCCGCGACGAGATCGCGGGCCTGCTCGGCGCCTTGCCGGAGCATGAGGTGCTGAAGGCGCCGGAAACCGGGACCGTGATGGTGGAGGGCCGGGCCGGCGGCGCCGGACGGCGCTTCAACCTCGGCGAGGCCACCGTGACCCGCTGCGTCGTGCGCCTCGCCAATGGCCGGATGGGCTTTTCCTATGCGCTGGGCCGCGACCACCGGAAGGCGCGGCTCGCAGCCCTGCTCGATGCCCGCCTTCAGGACGAGACCCAAGACGGTCGGTATGAAGGCGGCCTGCATGATGGCATCGCCGCGCTGGCTGCGCAGCAGGACGCGGCCCGCGAGCTCGCCTCTCGCAAGGCGGCGGCGACCAAGGTCGATTTCTTCACGCTGGTCAGGGGCGAGTGATGGCGATCCAGGACATCATCTCGCCGGGCTTCTCCGATCCGGTCTTCCAGTCGCAGGCCGCCTTCCGCGCCCTGCTCACCGCGCTCTCCGAGCCCGGCACGCTGCAAAGCGTCGCGGCCGACATCATTCCGCCGGAAGGCCTCGCCACCGCGACGGCGACCGCCTTGCTGGCGCTGGCCGACTACGAGACGCCGGTCTGGCTGCCCGAGACACTGCGTGACGGCCCGGCCGCCACCTGGCTTCGCTTCCACTGCGGCGTGGCGCTGGTCGACGATCCCGCCAGGGCCGCCTTCGCCGTGATCGACGGCGCTGCGAGCGAACCCAAGCTTGCCGCCTTCAACCCCGGCAACGACCAGTTCCCGGATCGCTCGACCACCGTGATCGTGCAGGTCTCAGGCCTGGATGGCGGGGCGGGCTTCTCCCTCTCCGGCCCCGGCATTCCCGGTACGCGCAGGGTCGCGCCGCAGGGCCTGCGCCCCGGCTTCACCGACGAGCTGCGCCAGAACGGCGCGCTCTACCCGCTCGGCGTGGATGTCGTGCTCGCCTCGGGCGAAGGCATGATCGGCCTGCCGCGCTCGACGCAGATCGAGGAGGCTCGCTGATGCCCCACCGGGAGTCTTACTAATGTATGTCGCCGTGAAAGGCGGCGAGGCCGCCATCCTCGCCACGCATGACCTCGTGGCCGAGGCCCGCCGCGGCGACCCGGCCGTGCCGGAGATCACCGTCGCCCAGATCCGCGAGCAGCAGGCGCTGGCCTGCGCCCGCGTGATGAACGAGGGCTCGCTCTACGACAAGGATCTCGCGGCGCTCGCGCTGAAGCAGTCGCAGGGCGACGTGATCGAGGCCGCTTTCCTGATGCGCGCCTATCGCACGACGCTGCCGCGCTTCGGCTCCTCCGAGCCCCTCGACACCGCCGCCATGGCGATCCGCCGCCGGGTGTCGGCGACCTACAAGGATCTGCCCGGCGGGCAGGTGCTCGGCCCGACCTACGACTACACCCACCGGCTGTTCGATTTCGCGCTAATGGAAGAAGGTAGGGAGGCCGAGCCTCGCAAGGCCTCGGCCCCGCTCGACGCGACCATGCCGCGCGTGCCCGACATCCTCGGCGCCGAAGGGCTGATGGAGGCGGAGGAACCGCCGGCGGGCGATCCGCGCCCCTTCGACCTGACGCGCGATCCGGTTTCCTTCCCGGCCGATCGGGACGTGCGCCTGCAATCGATGGCGCGCGGCGACGAGGGCTTCCTGCTCGGCCTCGGCTATTCCGTGCAGCGCGGCTTCGGCGGCTCGCATCCCTTCGTCGGCGAGGTCCGCGTCGGCGAGGTCGCGGTCGAATTCGTGCCGGAGGAGCTCGGCTTCGCCGTCGATCTCGGCGAGGTCACCCTGACCGAATGCCAGATGGTCAACCAGTTCCAGGGCTCGAAGGACGTGCCGCCGCAATTCACCCGCGGCTATGGCCTCGTCTTCGGCCATAGCGAGCGCAAGGCGATGTCGATGTCGCTGGTCGACCGTGCCCTGAAATCCCGCGATTTCGGCGAGGCCACGAACTACCCGGCGCAGCAGGACGAGTTCGTCCTCTATCACGCCGATAATGTCGAGGCGGCCGGCTTCGTCGAGCACCTCAAGCTGCCGCATTATGTCGATTTCCAGGGCGAGCTCGAACTGATCCGCCGCATCCGCCGGGAGCGCGAGGAGCGGCTGGCCCAAGAACGGGGCGCCAAAGAGCAGGACACCATGCCGGAGGCTGCGGAATGACGGTTCATCAGATGCCGGCGGACAATACCAAGCCGGCTTACAACTACGCCTATCTCGACGAGCAGACCAAGCGGATGATCCGTCGCGCCCTGCTCAAGGCCGTCGCGGTTCCCGGCTATCAGGTGCCCTTCGGATCGCGCGAGATGCCCTTGGCCCGCGGCTGGGGCACCGGCGGCATCCAGATCACCGCCGCGCTCATCGGCCCGGCCGACACGCTCAAGGTGATCGACCAGGGCGCCGACGACACCACCAACGCGGTCTCGATCCGCAAGTTCTTCGAGCGCACGGCCGATGCCCGCACCAGCGAGGCGACGGAGGAGGCGACGATCATCCAGACCCGCCACCGCATCCCGGAGGCGCCGCTGAAGAGCGGGCAGGTCATGGTCTATCAGGTGCCGATGCCGGAGCCGCTGCGCAAGCTCGAGCCGCGCGAGGCCGAGACCCGCAAGATGCACGCCTGGGCCGAATACGGGCTGATGCAGGTCAAGCTCTACGAGAGCATTGCCCGCTTCGGCGAGGTGACGACGACCTATGACTATCCGGTCATGGTCAACGGACGCTATGTGATGTCCCCCTCGCCCATCCCGAAATTCGACAACCCGAAGATGCACATGTCGCCCGCGCTCCAGTTGTTCGGCGCCGGCCGCGAGAAGCGCATCTACGCGCTGCCGCCCTATACCAGCGTGAAGAGCCTCGATTTCGAGGACCATCCCTTCCGCATCCAGAGCTGGTCGCAGCCCTGCGGCCTCTGCGGCGCCGCCGACAGCTATCTCGACGAGGTTGTCATCGACGATCGCGGCGGGCGCATGTTCGTCTGCTCCGACAGCCATTATTGCGAGACGCGCCGGGCCGAAGGGCATCGCGGCGCCATGCTGGGCGACGCCGCCGCGAGCGGCCTGGTCGAGGAGACCAACCCATGACTCTCCACGTCGCACCGGCCGCGCTCGACCTCGAACCCGCCCCCCTGCTCTCGGTCGCCAATGTCAGCCGCTTCTATGGCGAGCGCATCGGCTGCGCCGATGTTTCCTTCGATCTCTGGCCGGGCGAGGTGCTCGGCATCGTCGGCGAATCCGGCTCGGGCAAGTCGACCCTGCTGCGCTGCCTCGCCGGCATCGACAAGCCCGATGCGGGCGAGGTGTTGTTCCGGGGTGGCAGCGAGCCGCTCGATATCTACTCGGTCTCCGAGCAGGAGCGCCGCCGCCTGATGCGCACGGCCTGGGGCATCGTCCACCAGAACCCGCGCGACGGCCTGCGCATGGACGTTACCGCCGGCGGCAATGTCGGCGAACGCCTGATGGATCGCGGCGACCGGCATTACGGCGAGATCCGCGAGCGAGCGCTGGACTGGCTCCAGCGCGTCGAGATCGCGGGCTCGCGCATCGACGATCGGCCGCGCCAGTTCTCCGGCGGCATGCAGCAGCGCCTGCAGATCGCCCGCGTCCTGGTCTCGGAACCGCGCCTCGTCTTCATGGACGAGCCGACCGGCGGCCTCGACGTCTCCGTGCAGGCCCGCCTGCTCGACCTGCTGCGCGTCCTGGTCCGCGATCTCGGGCTGGCCGCGATCATCGTCACCCACGACCTCGCCGTCGCCCGCCTCCTCACCGACCGATTGATGGTGATGAAGGACGGGAAGGTCGTCGAGCAGGGCCTCACCGACCAGGTCCTCGACGATCCCCATCACGCCTACACGCAACTCCTGACCTCGGCGGTGCTGAGTGTGTGAGGGACGGAACGTCATGCTCGGGCTTGCCCCGAGCATCTCAGGAGGGAAGAGCGCCTCTTCCGGCGAGAGATTCTCGGGTCTGCGCTTCGCTCCGACCGAGAATGACGTTCTGCGCCCGTCACATCCTCGTCACCGCGAATCGGCAAGGCACTGACACCATGACCACGATGATTCAGGTCGAGAACGTCGCCAAGACCTTCACCCTGCACAACCAGGGCGGAGCGCGTCTGCCCGTCTTCGACAACGTCAATTTCCATGTCGAGGCCGGCGAGGCGCTGGTGCTGGCGGGCGCGTCCGGCGCCGGCAAATCGAGCCTGCTGCGCATCCTCTACGGCAACTACAGGCCGACCTCCGGGACGATCCACGTCACCCATGCCGGCCGGCCCGTCGACATCGTCGCAGCCGTGCCGCGCACCGTGCTCGACATCCGCCGCCGCACGCTCGGCTTTGTCTCACAGTTCCTGCGCGTCATCCCGCGCGTCTCGACGCTCGACATCGTGCGCGACCCGCTGCTGGCGCGCGGCGCCACGCCGGAAACCGCGACCGAGCGCGCCAAGGCCATGCTCGCCCGGCTGAACCTGCCGGAGCGGCTCTGGAACCTCGCGCCCGCCACCTTCTCCGGCGGCGAGCAGCAGCGCGTCAACATCGCCCGCTCCTTCGTCGACCCCTCGGCGATCATGCTGATCGACGAGCCGACCGCCTCGCTCGATGCGGCCAATCGCGACGTCGTCGTCGAGCTCATCGCCGAGGCTCGCGCCGCCGGCTCCGCTATCGTCGGCATTTTCCACGACGAGGCGGTTCGCGAAAAGGTCGCGACGCGCTATCTCGACATCACCGCTTTCCGGAAGGCCTGACGATGCAAACCGTTCTCACCAATGCCAAGCTCATCCTCGAGAACGAGGTCGTCACCGGCACCATCGCCTTCGACGCCAGCGGAATCACGGCGGTCGATCAGGGCAAGTCGTCCCTGCCCGGCGCCATCGATGTCGGCGGCGACTATGTCGCGCCCGGCCTCGTCGAGATGCACACCGACAACATGGAAAAGCATTTCATGCCGCGCCCGAAGGTCTTCTGGCCGAACGGGCTGGCAGCCGCGCTGGTCCATGACGCGCAGATGGCCGCGGCCGGCGTCACCACCGTCTATGACGCGGTCTGCGCCGGCACGCCTTTCTCGGCCAAGGACTACCGCAAGGACATCTTCGCCGACGTGATGAAGTCGCTGGCCTATGGCAAGAGCGAGAACGTCTTCCGCATCGATCACCGCATCCACATGCGCTGCGAGCTGACGAGCCCGCAGCTGCTCGAGGACATCGCGCCCTATCAGGACGACGAACTAGTCCAGCTCGTCTCGCTGATGGACCACACCCCCGGCCAGCGCCAGTGGCGCGATCTCCAGCACCTCAAGACCTATGCCGTCGGCAACGGCAAGACGGTCGCTGAGTTCGAGGAGGACGTCGAGGTCCGGCAGCGCGAAGGCGCAGCCAATGTCGCCAAGAACTGGCAGGCCGTGGTCGATATCTTCCGCGCGCGCGGCATCCCGCTCGCGACCCATGACGACACGATCCCGGAGCATGTCGAGGAAGGCGTCGCCTCCGGCGCGGTGATCTCGGAATTCCCGACCACGGTCGAGGCCGCCGCCGCCGCCAAGCAGGCCGGCCTTGCCACGGTTGCCGGTGCCCCGAACGTCGTGCGCGGCGGCTCGCATTCCGGCGGTGTCTCGGTCTCCGAGCTCGCCGAGAAAGGCCTGCTCGACGGCCTGTCCTCGGATTATGTGCCCGCGAGCCTGCTGCAGGCGGTGGTCAAGCTCAATGCCGACCATGGCATCGCGCTGCCCGAGGCGATGGGCATGGTCACCTGGAAGGTCGCCGACA
The DNA here is from genome assembly GCF_000745475.1 of Allobosea sp. UNC402CLCol. GTDB lineage: Bacteria > Pseudomonadota > Alphaproteobacteria > Rhizobiales > Beijerinckiaceae > Allobosea > Allobosea spartocytisi. Next base: position 349,234 of record NZ_JQJJ01000010.1, on the reverse strand, counting down.
TCCTCGGCCTCCGGGACCGCGGCCATCTCAAGACCGGCCTGCGCGCCGATCTCGTGCGCTTCAAGGTGCTCGGCGACACGCCGGTCCTCGCCGCCGTCTGGTCGCAGGGCGAGCGCGCATTTTGAGCAAGCCTCGCTACGCCGTCTACTACGCTCCGGCCGCCGACAGCGCCCTCTGGCGCTTCGGCTCGTCGGTGCTGGGCTATGACGCGCTGACGGGCGAGGATATCCCTTTCGCCGTTCCCTCGGGTTGCGACCCCGTGGAATGGCCGGCCTTGACCGAGGAGCCGCGCCGCTACGGCTTCCACGCCACGCTGAAGGCGCCCTTCGAACTGGCCGGCGGCCGGACCGAGGAACATCTGCGCGCCTTCGCCCGCAACTATGCCGCGGGCCTCGACGGCGTGCCGCTCGCGGGCTTGAACGTCAATGCGCTCGGCTCCTTCATCGCGCTGACGCCCGAGCCGAACGAGGCCTTGCAGCGTTTCGCCTTCGCGCTGGTGCAGGCTTTCGAGCCCTTTCGCGCGCCGCTGAGCGAGGCCGACCGTGCCCGGCGCCTCAAGAGCCCGATGACGCCGGCCCAGAGCGCCTATCTCGAAGCCTATGGCTATCCTTATGTCGGCGACGCCTTCCGCTTCCACATGACGCTGACCGGCTCGCTGCCGCCGGAGAAGACGGCGCCGGTGAAATCGGCGCTGAAGGACGCCTATGCCGCGGTTGTCGCCGGCCCGGTCGCGCTCGACCGCTTCGCCCTGTTCAGGCAGGACCATCGCGACGCCCGCTTCCGCCTGCTCGATTCCTACCGGCTGGGGTAGAGGTCCTTGCGTCGAAACCGCCTCGTCATTCTCGGGCGAAGCGAAGCGCAGACCCGAGAATCTCCCGCCAGAGATGCTCGGGTCGAGCCTGAGCATGGCGGCGGCGGGAGACGCGGTATGTCGAACTCAGCCCCGCCGCGGCCCGAGCGCGCGCAGGACCGCCAGCAGTTCGGCGCTCGCCTCGGCGATGCTGCGGTCGTTCATGATGGTGACGGTCTGGGCACGCTGCGTCTTGAGCGGCGCCTCGCGTGCGAGCCGCGCCGCGATATCCGCCTCGCTCTCGCGCCCGCGCGCCGCCAGGCGCTTCGCCAGCACCGCGACCGGCGCGGTGATGTTGATCGCCAGCACCCGCTCGGCCAGCCTCTCCGCCGCGGGAATGGCCCCGCGCGAGATGTTGGCGATGACGACGTCGCCCTTTGCGAGCCCCGCAAGCTCGGCTGCCGGAATACCGTAGCTCAAGCCATGGGCGCGCCAGCTCAAGGCGAGATCGCCCTTCGCCTCGGCCGCCGCGAAGGCGGCCTCGTCGCAGGAATCATGGTCCTCGGCACCGGCCATGGCGGGGCGGGTGATCAATCGCCGCGCGAAATGGAAGGCCTCGTCCCCGGCGAGCTCGGCCCGCGCCGCATCCATCAACGTGTCCTTGCCGGCCCCCGAAGGCCCGACGACCAGAACCAGTGCTCCGGCAAGCGGAGCGGAAACAGCGACATCAGGAAAGGATAAGGACATGGCCGGAAAGAAGCTCGGACTGGAACCTGTGATCGACCCGACCGCCCAGGTCAGGCAGGCGACGCTGGGACGCTACACCGAAATCGGCGCCCGCACCGTCTTCGCCGAGTCGACATTGGGTGATTACTCCTATGTCGTGAACGACGCGAATGTCATTTACACGACGATCGGAAAATTCTGCTCGATCGCCGCAATGACGCGGATCAATCCCGGCAACCATCCGATGCACCGGGCGAGCCAGTCGCACTTCACCTATCGCGCCTCCGCCTATTTCGAGGATGCGCAGGACGATGCCGCCTTCTTCGACTGGCGCCGGGCGCATGCCGTCACCATCGGCCACGATGTCTGGATCGGCCATGGCGCGATCGTGCTCGCCGGCCGCAGCATCGGCACCGGCGCGGTCGTTGCCGGCGGCGCCGTCGTCACCAAGGATGTGCCGGCCTACACCATCGTCGCCGGCAATCCGGCCCGCCCGATCCGGCGGCGCTTTTCCGAGGATGTCGCGCGGAGGCTGCAGGAGTTGGCCTGGTGGGACTGGGAGCATGCCCGCCTGCGCGTGGCGCTGGACGATTTCCGCCATCTGCCCGTCGAGGCGTTCCTGGAGAAGCATGGCGGCTGATCCCGGCCGTCATTGCGAGCGCAGCGAAGCCATGCAGGGGACGGTAGCGCACGACGATACCGGATCGCTTCGCAGCGTGGCTCCGAGGGCCTGCCTTCGGCAAGACCCGTTCAGCTCTTCAACCGCCAGACCGAGCTGCGCTTGATCTCGGCATCTTCCAGCGCGCGCGTCACCGGCACCTCGTAACTGGCGATGGACTCGAGCCGGTCCTTCGGCAGATAGGAGCGGCCGGGATCGCCGATCAGCACCGTCGCCCCCCGCAGCACCAGCGCGCCGAGCCAGCCGATCACGGCTTCCGCCATGGCGCGCTCATAGCAGACGTCGCCGGCGCAGATCACCTCCCAGCCCTCGTCATGGCCGATCAGATCTTCGAGCCGCGCCGTCACCGCGACGCCGTTCGCCTGCGCATTGAGACCGATCGCAGTCGCCGCGAAGGCGTCGATGTCGCAGGCTTCGACGCTGGCCGCGCCCGCCTTCATCGCCGCGATGGCGACGAGCCCCGAGCCCGAGGCGAAATCGAGCATGCGCCGGCCGGCGACGATCTCCCGATGGTCGAGCAGATAGCGCGCCAGTGCCTGCCCGCCGGCCCAGGCGAAGGCCCAGAACGGCGGCGGCAGGCCGATCACGGCGAGCTCATCCTCGGTCTTCTGCCAAAGTTCCGTCGCTTCCTCGGCGACATGGAGCGCGATCTCCGGCGCATAGGGCACCGGCAGGAGCCGCGTATGGGCACGGATGAAGGCGGTGCGATCCGGCTCGCTCGCCAGCGCGTTCATGCCGCCACATCCGTCGTGGGCTGCGCCAGCAGGCCGCGATAGAGCGCCTTCACCGCATTCATCACGTCGCGCTCGGTATGGCCGTCGAGCAGGCGCGCGCGCGCATTGGCGCCCATCCGCTCCGCCACCCCCGGCGCCCGGGCGAAGACGAGAAGCGCCTTGGCCAGCGCTGCGGCATCGTCCGGCGGCACGACCATGCCGTCCCGCCCCTCGCGCACGAAGCTGCGGCAGCCCGGCACGTCGGTCGTCAGGATCGGGCGGCCGCAGGCGGCGGCCTCCAGGATGGTGCGCGGCAGGCCCTCGCCGCCGCGCGACGGCATGATGCAGAGATGATGCGCCTTCCAGACGCCTTCGATGTCGCGCGTCGGCCCGGCCCAGACGATGCCCGGCCGCGCCGTCCATTCCTTCAGGGTCGCCTCGGGGATCGCCTTCGGGTTCGAGGGGTCGGGCGCGCCATGGATGGTGAGCGTGACCTTCACCCCCTCCGCCCGCGCCAGCCTGATCGCCTCGACCGCGAGATCGACGCCCTTCGACCACAGCATCCGGGCCACGATCGCGACCTTGAAGGGCGGCGTCGCCAGCATCGGCGACGGCATCAGGATCAGCGGATCGACGCCGGCCCCGCCGACGATCGCGACCTTGGCGGCATCCTGCGGATCAAGCCCGAGCGTGACGGGGTCGTCCGGATTCTCGAACAGGAAGCGCACCTGCCTGCCGTCGATCGCGCCGCGCAGCCAGCTCACCGCGGCAAACCGCGCCAGCGCCGCGAGCAGGCCCTGCTTCGCGCCGAGGAAGCCGAGCCCGGTCAGCGCATAGACGCGTCGCTCGATGCCGGCGAGCTTGCCGGCAAGGCCGGCCAGCGCGATCGGCTTCAATGCAATGCAGTGCAGGATGTCCGGCTTCTCGGCCGCGATGATCCGCTTCAGCGCCGTGACCTGCCTGAACAGCGCGCGCGGATCGAGGCTGCGCCGCTCCGCCTCCAGCGCGATCAATCGCGCCCCTGCCGCCTCGATCACGCGCCGGTGGTTGCGCTCGCGGGCGACGACCGCGACGTCGAGGCCCATCTCGCGCGCCGCCCGCGCCATCGGCAGGAAATGCGAGGCGAAGAACCAGTCCTCGGTGGCAACGAAAAGAAGTTTCGGGCGCGGCATCGCGCCATCAGGCCGATGCGGCGGCCAAGGTCAAGAGCGCGGGCCGCTCACGGCCTCGCGGTCGCGACCGGCAGAACCCGCGCCACGGCCGCCTCGGCATCGACACGGCCGGCGCCGAAGAGGGGGTCGCGCCCCTTCGCGCCGAGGTCGACGGCGCTGTCGGCAAGGATCTTGCGGGCGCTGGCGAGGTCTAGATCGGGCTGCTTCTCGACCAGCAGAGCGACGAGCCCGGAGACATGCGCCGTCGCGATCGAGGTGCCCGAGGAGAAGACGTAGCGCCCGCCGGGCTCCGCCGTCAGCACGTCGACGCCGGGCGCGGCCACGGCGATGTAGCCTCCGCGATTGGCATCGGGAAACAGCTTGTCGTCGGCATCGGTCGCCGTCACCGCGATGACGTTCGGGTCGGCGCCGGGATAGAGCGGGCCGGATTTCGGGCCGCCATTGCCGGCCGCGGCCACCACGATCAGCCCGCGCTCCTTCGCGCCGACCAGCGCCTGGGACAGCAGACGGTCCTGCGGGCCGGCGAAGGAGAGATTGATGATCTTGGCCCGCTGCTGCGCCACCCAGTCGAGCGCGGTCAGGATCTGGAACGACTTGCCATTGGCCGAATTCGTCTGCGGGCCGCCGAAGGCCCGCCCGACGAGCAGCCGCGCCGCTGGCGCCATGCCTTCCAGCTCGCCATGCGCGACCATGGCCGTCGCCATCGAGGTGCCATGGGCATGCGGCGTGGCCAGCCCGTCGACCGCGTCGAGATAGCCGGCGACCGAGCCGCGCAGCTCCGGATGGTCCATGTCGACGCCGGAATCGATCAGCGCGACGCGCACGCCACGGCCCTGCGCCAGCTTGTGCGCCTCGGAGAGATGCAGCTTGCCGATGACATATTGCGGCGGCAGCACCCGGCGCATCGTCCCCGGCGCACGGGCCGCGGGCGTGGGATCGGAAAGCCGCAGCGTCGGCAGGGTCGACTGGCTGCGCGCATCGCTGGAGGCGGTGCTCGCCCCGGTCGGAAGGCCGGAGAGCGGCTTGGGCGCATCCTCCTGCAGCTCGAACAGGAAGTTCGGCTGCGCTCCGGCGATGGCGTCGTCGTCGCCCATCTGCGTCAGCACGGCGCGCAGGTCGCGCCCCGCTTCGAGCCTGGCGCGGATGATCGTCACGCCCGCGAGCTCGAAGCGCTGCCGGGCGATCACCGTCGCGCCGTAGCGATGCAGCACCGTATCGGCATCGGCATTGGGCGCGAGCTCGAACAGCACCTCGTCGGGCACGAAGCGGTTCTCGTCCTGCGCCGGAACCAGGCTGCGCGCCTGGCGCGGCTGAGCCCACAGGCCGGGCGGCACCTGCATCGAGCGGCTGGGCGAGGTCGCGGACGAAGGCGGCTGGCCGCCCGGCGCCACGGCGCGCCGTGTCGTCTCGCCCTGCGGCCGGGACGGGCCGGACGACGGCGACTGGGCCAGGGCAAGCGCCGGCAAGAGGGCGAACGCGAAAAGCCCCGCGCCCGCGAGGCGTCGCAGGCGCCGGAAACGTCGCGTGGGAAGGGTCGGGAGCATGGCCTGATCCTCCTGCCTCACCCGAGGGAACCGCGGCATGCCGCCGCCGCGCCGGAAGCCTTCGTCACGGCGTCGCCGCCACGAAGCTGACGATACCACTCTCCGCCTTCATCCGCGCGGCAATCGCATCGACCTGGGCGGGCGAAAGCGAGGCGTCGCCGACCCGCACCTTGAAGAAGCCGTTGGCGCGCGGCCCATCGACCACCGAGGCATCGAAGCGCTTGAAGAAGGAGGCGATGTCGCCGGCTTTCGCATCGGGCGCGAAACTCAGCAGCACATAGCGCTCCGAAGCCCGCGTGCCGGGGGCGGAGGCGGTCTGGAACCCGGCGCCGGCGTCGCGCAGCGCCAGCCCGCCGATGGCGACGGCCTGGATCGCGATCAGCGCGACGGCCGCGGCGCCGGCATAGGCCAGCCGGCGCGGCGGCTGGGACGCCAGCAGGCCGCCGAGCCAGCCGAGGAAGCCGCCCTTGGCACGGGTCAGCAGCGGCATCTGCCGGGGCTCGGCCTCGATGCCGGCCATCAGCGTCTCCAGGACCCGCGGCGACGGCGCGCCGAGATGCTCGTTGAGCAGCACGGTCTCGGCCATGTCGTCGCGGATGATATCGAGCCGGGCGGTGAGCTCGGCGTCGGTCGCGAGCGCCGCCTCGATGCGGGCCTTGTCCGCCGCGGCAATGCGGCCATTGGCGTAGAAGGGCAGCAGCTCTTCGAGCTCGCGGCGCTTCGGATCGCTTGCGATGCTGTCGGTCATGACGCCACTCCTGCAGCGGCCTTGCCGCACTTCACCAATCGCTTCGTGTCACGGCCAGCCACGGTCGATGCCGGCGGCCTTGAGCATGTCGCCCAGCTTCTTGCGGGCATGGAACAGCCGGGTCTTGACCGTGTTCTCGGGGATCCCGACGATCCGCGCGACCTCCTCGACGGAAGTCTCGTGATAATAGACGAGGTCGACGACCTCGCGATGCTCGGCCGAGAGCCGCTCGAGACAGGCGCGGATGGCGAGACCCTTGTCCTGCTTCTGCAGGACGACCTCGGGACCGTCGGATTCGTCCTCGATCGTGTTGGCGTAATCCTCGTCGAGCTCGGCGTCGCGGCGCTTGCGCAGGAGCGACCAGGCCTTGTTGCGGGCAATGGCGAGCAGCCAGGTCGCGACCGAGGCGCGAGCCTCGAAGCGATCCGCCTGTCGCCAGAGATCCATGAACACGTCACTGATCACATCCTCGGCAAGCGTCTCGTCGCGGACGAGCCGCAGCACGAAACGGTAGACCCGCACCTGATGCCGCGAAAACAGCACCTTCATTGCGAGCCGGTCGCCGGAAGCGATCCGCTTGACGAGATCCTCGTCCGATTCCGTATGCATTGCCCCTCGAAGGCCAGGCATCCCGGCTCGCATCCATTCGTCGCGGCGAGCGGGAGGAAGGTTCAAAACGCCAGCAGATTAATCCGCACGGCCGGTTTTGCCGATAGCACGCCGAACGGCTTCGGTCACCTTTTGGCCATGATCGCAGAGGGAATGCGGGGCGGCCTTCGGACGAGGTGACGCAGACATGAAAAGGGGCGCCCACGGCGCCCCAGATCCTCTCGCTCGCTCCATGTCCCGTCGGGACATGTGCGGCGACCTGCTCGATGTCTCAGCGGCGCTTGCCGGCCGAGCGCATCTGCATGTACTGCACGGCTTCGAGCAGCACCTTGCGGGGACGCTCTGCATCGCGCTTGGCCTGCTCCGCCTTGCGGGCGGCCTCGCGGGCGAGTTCCTGCTGGCGCTTCTCTTCCGCGATGCGCTCGCGCTCGATCGCCTCCAGCCGTTCCTTCTCGGCGCGAAGCCTGGCCTTCTCCGCCTCGCGCTCGGCGCGGGCCTGCGCGATGGCTTCCCGCTCTTCGCGTCGCTGCATCATGACCGGGTCATCGGCCTTTGGCCGCGCCTTGAAACGCTCGAGGAGCGCCTGCTTGGCTTTGGCGGAGTTGGCCTGACGGTCAGTGAAGCTGCGGTCGTTCGGGTTCTTCAAGGGTGGTCTTCTCTCGGGTTGTCACGGGCTATCTGCAGCCTGCGCGGGCGCAATAATCCAGATTGCGGCGAATTGGTATCGAAATCAGCGCGGAGCGGGTGCGCTTCCAGCGCGGACCGGACGCGGTTTGGGCTTCGGCGCGGCGATCAGACCCTCGCGCTGGGCCTGCTTGCGGGCGAGCTTGCGGGCGCGGCGGATGGCGTCGGCCTTCTCGCGCACGCGCCGCTCGGAGGGCTTCTCGTAAGCGGAACGGCGCTTCATCTCGCGGAAAACGCCCTCGCGCTGCATCTTTTTCTTCAGTACGCGCAGGGCCTGGTCGACATTGTTGTCCCGGACGAGAACTTGCATTGCGGCCTCCTGTTGGGAATGGACGCGATGTGCCGTCGCGAAAGGCGGCGGCCAGAAGCAGTCCGGAGTGACGGAAAAGTCGCAGAGGCGCTGAAAACGCGGCGAGTGCAACCGAAGCGAGCCCCGATATGGGTGCGCTGGCCCTCATTGTCAACTTCGGCGGCCGCCGATGCGTCCCCCGCCTGCCCGTCCTCACGGCGCCAACGCTTTACATCCGCGCGGTTTTCCCCAAACAGGCATGAACGTCGCCGCAATCGGTTCCGCACCCGTGAACACGCCCACCCTCGCCCAGTTTCGCCGCATCGTCGTGAAGGTCGGCTCCAGCCTGCTGGTCGACCGGAGCCGCGGCCGCCTGCGCCATGCCTGGCTGGCCGCGCTCGCAGAAGACCTCGCCGATCTCCACCAGCGCGGCGCCGACATCCTCGTCGTCTCCTCTGGCGCGATCGCGCTCGGGCGCACCGTGCTCGGCCTGCCCTCCGGCCCCTTGCGGCTGGAGGAGAGCCAGGCGGCGGCGGCGGTCGGGCAGATCGCGCTCGCCCGCAACTGGGCCGAGGCGCTCGGCGCCCATGGCCTGACCGCCGGCCAGATCCTGCTGACGCTGGCCGACACCGAGCAGCGCCGCCGCTATCTCAACGCGCGCGCGACGCTCGGGCGCCTGCTCGACCTGCGCGCCATCCCCGTCATCAACGAGAACGACACCGTCGCCACCACCGAGATCCGCTACGGCGACAACGACCGGCTCGCCGCGCGGGTCGCGACCATGGCCGGCGCCGACCTGCTCGTGCTGTTCTCCGACATCGACGGGCTCTACACCGCCCCGCCCGCCAAGGACCCCGAGGCGCGGCACATCCCGGTGGTCGAGCGCATCACGCCCGAGATCGACGCCATGGCCGGCGGCGCGGCATCCGAGCTCTCGCGCGGCGGCATGCGCACCAAGATCGAGGCCGGCAAGATCGCAGCCGCCGGCGGCACGCATATGCTGATCGCCGACGGGCGGGCCAAGAATCCGCTCGCCGCCATCGCCGCCGGGGGGCGCTGCACCTGGTTCCTCACCGCCTCCACACCCGCGACCGCGCGCAAGACCTGGATCGCCGGCTCGCTCGAGCCGCGCGGCACGCTGCATGTCGATGCCGGCGCAGCCCGGGCGCTGCGCGGCGGGGCAAGCCTGCTGCCGGTCGGCGTCAGCCGCATCGAGGGCGAATTCTCGCGCGGCGACGCCGTGCTGATCCGCGACCCCGCCGGGCAGGTGCTCGGCCGCGGCCTCGTCGCCTATGATGCGTCGGAAGCCGCGCTCGTGCTCGGCAAGGCCTCGCGCGACATCGAGACGGTGCTGGGCTATCCCGGCCGGGCCGAGATGATCCACCGGGACGACATGGCGCTCGGTCTGAGCTAAATACAAAGCCGGATGCATATTTTGGGCGGGACAGGATGACGAGCGACAGCGCGCTGCGCATCATCGCGACGAGCGAGGCCGACAGGCAAGTCGGCCAAGTCGTGCAGCAAGTCATGCAGGAGGTCGGCCGGCGCGCCCGCGCCGCCGCGCGCAAGGTCGCGCTCAGCTCCGCCGACCGGCGCAATGCCGCCCTCCTCGCCATGGCCGAGGCGCTGCGCGCCCGCAGCGCCCGCATCCTGGCCGCCAATGCGCAGGACCTGGCCGACGGCAAGGCGGCCGGCCTGAGCGCCAGCTTCATGGATCGCCTTGCCCTCGACGAGAAGCGGCTCGCAGCCATCGCCGACGCCGTCGCCGAGGTCGCCGGGCTGGCCGATCCGCTCGGCCGCGTGCTGGCGGAATGGACGCAGCCGAACGGCCTACGCTTCGAGCGCGTCGCGACCCCGCTCGGCGTCATCGCCGTGATCTTCGAGAGCCGCCCCAATGTCACGGCCGATGCGGGCGCGCTCTGCCTGAAGAGCGGCAATGCCGCGATCCTGCGCGCCGGCTCCGATTCCTTCCGCTCCTCCACCGAGATCGCCGCCGCCATGCGCGAAGGTCTGGAGGCGGCCGGCCTGCCCGGCGACGCCATCCAGCTCGTGCCGACGCGCGACCGCGCCGCCGTCGGCGAAATCCTCTCGGGGCTCAGCGGCACTGTCGATGTCGTCGTCCCGCGCGGGGGGAAAAGCCTCGTCGCCCGCGTGCAGAGCGAGGCGCGCGTGCCGGTCTTCGCCCATCTCGACGGCAACTGCCATGTCTATGTCCATGGCGCCGCCGACCTCGCCATGACGCGCGACATCCTGCTCAACGCCAAATTGCGCCGCACCGGCGTCTGCGGCGCGGCCGAGACCTTGCTGGTCGATGAAGCCTGCGCCGCGACCCATCTCGCGCCGCTTGTCGCCGCCCTGCTCGATGCCGGCTGCGCGGTGCGCGGCGACGCGGCGACGCAAGGCCTCGATGCCCGCGTCACCGCCGCGACGGAGGAGGATTGGGCGACCGAGTATCTCGACCGCATCATCGCGGTGAAACGTGTCCCCGGCCTCGACGCGGCGATCGACCATATCGAGCGCTACGGCTCGCACCACACCGACGCCATCGTCACGGCCGATGCGGAGGCGGCCGCCCGCTTCCTCGCCGAGGTCGATTCCGCCATCGTGATCCACAACGCCTCGACCCAGTTCGCCGATGGCGGCGAATTCGGCTTCGGCGCCGAGATCGGCATCGCAACGGGACGGATGCATGCGCGCGGACCGGTCGGCGTCGAGCAGCTCTGCTCCTTCAAATACCGCGTCCATGGCTGCGGCCAGACCCGGCCTTGACGCAAGCGCTCTCGTGACATCCCAGCCGATCGCCACAATGGAACATCTGCGGCTGCCGCCCTTCGCGCCGGGCCTGCGCATCGGCCTGTTCGGCGGCACCTTCAACCCCGCCCATGACGGCCATCGCATGGCCAGCGTGACAGCGCTGCAGCGGCTCCAGCTCGACCGGATCTGGTGGCTCGTCACCCCCGGCAACCCGCTGAAGAACAACAGCAACCTCCCCTCGCTGGCCGAGCGCATCCGCTTCGGCCGCAAGCTCGCCGACCATGCCCGCATCCATGTCACCGGCATCGAGGCACGGCTGCGCACCCGCTACACCGCCGACACGCTGCGCGCCCTGAAGCGGCGCTGCCCCGGCGTCCGCTTCGTCTGGATCATGGGCTCCGACAATCTCGCCAGCTTCCACCGCTGGAACGAGTGGCGCGCCATCGCCCGGATGATGCCGATCGCCGTGGTCGACCGGCCGGGCTCGACCCACAGCGCCATCGCCTCGCCGGCCGCCAACTGGATGTCGCGCTGGCGCATTCCCGAAAGCGAGGGCGCGGCGCTGGCACGGATACACCCGCCCGCCTGGGTGTTCCTGCATGGCCGCCGTTCGGACCTGTCCTCGACCAAGCTGCGCCGACAGGCCGGACGCGATTGAACTCCGGACCTATCCGGCTTATTTTACCTGCGTCGCGCCGAGAGCGCGTCGAGATCGAGAGGATACGTCACTGAACCGTCAAACCCTTGGTGAAGCCGAGCCGAAGCCGCTTCCCCAGGCTGCTGTTGCGGACAACCCCTCCGCCGATAGCATCGCCCTTGCGCAACGTGTCCTCGAAGACATGAAGGCCGAGGACATCACGGTGATCGACCTCGTTGGTAAGACGTCGCTGGCCGACGCGATGATTATCGCCTCGGGCAACGTCAATCGCCATGTCGCCGCCATCAGCGAGGCCCTGATCGAAGCCCTCAAGGGCTCCGGACTGCCCACGCCGAAGGTCGAGGGCATGCCGGCTTGCGACTGGGTGCTGATCGATACCGGCGATATCATCGTCCATGTCTTCCGGCCGGAAGTGCGCCAGTTCTACAATCTCGAGAAGATGTGGGGCACCGATCGCCCGAACGAACGTCTCGTGAGCTGATCGCAGCATAGGGTCGAAACCCTCATGCGGCTCGCCGTTATTGCGGTCGGCCGGCTCAAGGACGGGCCGGAACGCGAGCTCTGCGAGCGCTACCGCGAGCGCGCGGTGGCGCTCGGCCGGACCATCGGCTTCAGCGGTCCCGAGATCGTCGAATTGCCGGAAAGCCGGGGCCGCCGGCCCGAGGAGCGCAAGCGCGACGAGGGCGAGGCGATCCTCGCCAGGCTCCCGTCGCCCGGGCTGATCGTCGCGCTCGACGAGCGCGGGAAGAATCTCGGCAGCGAAGCCTTCGCCAGCCGCCTCGCTGCCGCGCGCGATGGCGGCATCGCCCATGCCAGCTTCGTCATCGGCGGCGCCGACGGCTTGAACGAGGCGATCCGCGACCGCGCCGACATCACGCTCGCCTTCGGAGCGCTCACCCTGCCGCACCAGATCGTGCGCGCGCTCGTGCTGGAGCAGGTCTACCGGGCGATGACGATCCTCGCCGGGCACCCCTATCATCGCGTATGACTCGCGCTTAGCCGATGATTCGCACCGCGCTCCCCCGTCTGGGCCTAGCTGCCGCCCTGCTCCTCGGCACGGCATCGCCGTTGCGCGCCCAGAGCGCCCCGCCCGATCCGGACGCCTTCCAGCGCGAGGCGATGCAGAAGCTCGTCGAGAAGCAGGCGCGCGAGGCCGAGCTGAAGGCCATCGAGCAGCGCCTCGACGGCAATATCGAAGTCCGCCGCAAGCTCGAAGGCGAGATCGCCGCGATCCGCGCCGACCGCGCCGCGCTCAACAAGGCCCTGCTCGACACGACGGCCCGCACCCAGGCCGGCGAAGAGAAGCTCGGCGACCTCGAGAAGCGGCTCGCTCTGTCGCAATCCAGCGAGGCGGCGATCCGCCGCTCGCTCGAGAGCCGGCGCGGGTTGATCGCCGAGGTATTGGCGGCGCTCCAGCGCATCGGCCGGCGCCCGCCGCCGGCCGTGCTGGTCAGGCCCGAGGATATCCTCGAGGCGGTCAGGGCCTCGATGCTGCTCGGCGCCGTGGTGCCGGACCTGCGGCAGGAGGTCGAGATTCTCGGCACCGACCTCGCCGAGCTGGTGCGGCTGCGCGACAACATCGCCGCGGAGAAGACCCGGATCGGCGCGGAGATGGAGCAGCTCGCGGCCGAGCGCCAGCGCCTGGCATCGCTGATCGAGGCAAGGCGCGAGCGCGAGGCCAGCGCGGCCAAGGATGTCGATGCGCAGAAGGCGCTGGGCGACCAGCTCGCCGGCCAGGCGCGCTCCATGCGTGACTTCGTCGAGAAGATCGAGAAGGAGATCTCCGTCGCGAGCAAGGCGGCGGAGGCGGCCCGCCAGGCGATCGAGCAGGAAACCCGCGAGCAGCGCGAACGCATGACCGCGCTCGCCTTCAAGGACCCGGCCCGGCTCGCCCCCAAGATCGCCTTCGCCGACGCCCGCGGCCTGCTCTCGCTGCCCGCCGCGGGTTCACGATTGCGTGGTTTTGGCGATGCGGACGGCGCCGGCGGCACCACGCGCGGGATTTCACTGGAAACCCGTTCCGGCGCCCTAGTTTCGGCGCCTTCTGACGCTTGGGTGGTTTATGCGGGTCCGTTCCGTTCCTTCGGGCAGCTCTTGATCCTGAATGCCGGCGGCGGATACTACATATTGCTGGCAGGAATGCAGCGCATCGATGTCGCCCTCAACCAGTTCGTGCTCGCCGGCGAGCCGGTTGCGGTGATGGGCGAAACATCGGAAGCTGCGGCGACGACAGTAGGAGTGGGAACCGGCCAACCGGTCCTGTATATAGAATTCAGAAAAGACGGTGTTTCGGTCGATCCGACGCCGTGGTGGACGAAATCGCAAGGCGAAAAGGTTCGCGGATGATGCGCAAGGTTTCTCTCGTTCTCGCCGGCGCCATCATGGGCGCGGGCCTGACCGGACTGGCTACCCAGACGCGGTTGTTGAGTTCGACCAGCGCCGTCGCCGCCTCGGCCGAGGTCTATCGCAGCCTCAACCTGTTCGGTGACATCTTCGAGAAGATCCGCACCGACTATGTCGACAAGCCCGACGAGCAGAAGCTGATCGAGGCCGCCATCAACGGCATGGTCTCCTCGCTCGACCCGCATTCCTCCTATCTCGACGCCAAGTCCTTCCGCGAGATGGACACCGACATGCGCGGCCAGTTCGGCGGCCTCGGCATCGAGGTGACCATGGAGGACGGCGTCCTCAAGGTCGCCAAGCCGATCAAGGACACGCCCGCCTCCAAGGCCGGCATCCTCGCCAACGACATCATCCGCCAGATCGACGGCACCGAGGTGAAGGGGCTCTCCCTCACCCAGGCGGTCGACAAGATGCGCGGCCTGATCAACACCCAGGTGACGCTGAAGGTCGAGCGCCCCGGCAAGACGGAGCCGCTGGACTTCACCCTGACCCGCCAGACCATCGTCGTTCCGGCGGTTGAGGAGCGCGTCGAGGGCGACATCGCCTATATCCGCATCGGCACCTTCTCCGAGCAGACCTATGACGGCCTGCGCAAGGCGATCGACAAGACCACCAGCGAGATCGGCGCCGACAAGCTCAAGGGCTACATCATCGACCTGCGCAACAACCGCGGCGGGCGCCTCGACCAGTCCGTGCTGGTCTCCGACGCCTTCCTCGAGCGCGGCCGCATCGTCTCGACCCGCGGCCGCAACGCCGAGGAGACGCAGGTCTTCAACGCCAAGTCGGGCGACCTCACCAAGGGCAAGCCGGTCGTCGTGCTGATCAACGGCTCGTCCGCCTCGGCGGCCGAGATCGTCGCCGGCGCCTTGCAGGACCACAAGCGCGCCACGCTGATCGGCACGCGTTCCTTCGGCAAGGGCTCGGTGCAGACCGTGATCCCGCTCGGCTCGAATGGCGGCCTGCGCCTGACCACAGCGCGCTACTACACCCCGTCGGGCAACTCGATCCAGGCCAAGGGCATCACCCCGGACATCGAGGTGCTGCAGGACATCCCGGCCGAGCTCAAGGACAAGCTCGTCGACAACAAGGGCGAAGCCGCGCTCAAGGGCCATCTCAAGGCCGGCGAGGGCGAGGAGCAGTCCGGCTCGAGCTCCTATGTCCCGAACGATCCCAAGAAGGACACGCAGCTCATCGCGGCGATCGACCTGCTTCACGGCGTGAAGAAGGATGCCGCCGCGCTCGCCCAGAAGCCGGCCGAGCCCCCGGCCGCAACGCCCGCTCCCGCTCCGGCCGCCCCCGCGGCGCCGGCCACGCCGGAAGCGCCCAAGCCCTGACGAGCGGCCCCGAGCGCGCCTCGGGGCTCGACTGCGGGCGGCTAAGACGACAAGACTAGCGCGCGGACCACTGATTCGGGTCCGCGTCGCAATCTGTTAGGACGGCTGACCTTTGGCCGGAATGCCGCTCACGGACCTCAACCGGCCGCTCGGCCAGGACAAGCCTGCGCGCGCGAACAGGCCGTGGGGGCGCTGGCTTGCGACCGCCGCGGCCGGCTTCGTCGGCACCGTGCTTCTCGGCCTCCTCCTCGTCGTCGCCCTGCGCCGCGATCCCGATGGCGGCGAACCCATGGCCGTCGCGACCATCGAGAAGCGCGCCGCACCGCCCGTCGCCGTCGCGACCGGCCCGGACGCCGCGACCAATCCCGGCCCGCGCGGACCCGCCAGCGCCGCGCAGCTCGAGAGCAATGCGGGCGTCACCGTCTACCGCCCGGATTCGGACGCACCCGGCGCCATCGTCATCACCGTTCCCGACGACGCCGGCCAGATCAAGCTCGCCCCGGCCCCCGACAACCGCCTCGTCGAGCGCACGCGCTACGGCCTGCTGCCGAAGGCCGGACCGGACGGCGCCACCCCGGCGCAGATCTATGCCCGCCCGCTCGGCCCGGCCCCCGCGACCAAGCCGGCCGGACGGGTGGCGCTCGTCGTCGGCGGCCTCGGCATCAGCCAGAGCGGCACGTCGGATGCGATCACCCGGCTGCCGCCACAGGTTTCGCTCGCCTTCGCCCCCTATGGCACCGAGCTCGAACGCACCGTCCAGCGCGCGCGGGGCGAAGGACACGAGGTCTTCCTACAGCTTCCGATGGAGCCCTTCGACTACCCCGACAACGATCCCGGCCCGCACACGCTGCTGACGGGTCCGAAAGCCCCCGACAATCTCGACAAGCTGCACTGGTCGCTCGGCCGCTTCACTGGCTATGTCGGCATCATCAACTTCCTCGGCGGCCGGCTGACGGCGGATGAAGGCGCCCTCTCGCCGATCCTGCGCGATCTCGCCGGGCGCGGGCTCCTGGTCGTCGATGATGGCTCCTCGGCGCGCAGCCAGCTCGCGCCGGCGGCCAGCCGCGCCCAGATCCCGGCGCTCAGGATCGACCGGACCATCGACACGGTGGCGCGCGCCGACGCCATCGACAAGGAACTCGCCAATCTGGAAGCGATGGCGCGCGACCAGGGCATCGTCGTCGCGGCGGCGAGCGCCCTGCCCGTCTCGATCGAGCGGATCGCGCAATGGGCGCAATCCCTTGAAGCGAAGAAGATCGCGATCGTGCCGGTGAGCGCCGCGCGGGGTTTCCGCAACCCCAAGAGCACAGGCTCGCTCGGCCCAGGCTCGCGCCCCGCAGGCTCTCTCCCGACCGGATCTCCGCGATGACCGACGCCGCCCCCGAAGGCTACCGCCCCTGCGTGGGTCTCGCCCTGTTCAATGCCGAAGGCCTCGTCTTCATCGGCCGGCGCGCCGACAAGACCAAGCGCGAGCATGTCGCCCCCGGCCATGCCTGGCAGATGCCGCAAGGCGGCATCGACAAGGGCGAGACGCCGCTGGAAGCCGCCCGGCGCGAATTGCAGGAGGAGACCAACATCACCTCCGTCGAGCTCCTGGCCGAGGCGCCGGGCTGGCTGAGCTACGATCTGCCGGTCGATATCGGCCAGGAGGCCTGGAAAGGCCGCTGGCGCGGCCAGGCGCAGCGCTGGTTCGCCTTCCGCTTCACCGGCTCCGAAAGCGAAATCGACATCCTCACGCCCGCCGGCGGCCACAAGGCCGAGTTCGACGCCTGGCGCTGGGCCCCGCTTGCCGAGACGCCGGAGCTGATCATCCCCTTCAAGCAGGGCGTCTACCGTCAGGTCGTCCGCCATTTCGCCCCCTTCGCGAAGGCCGGAACCGCAACCGCCTGATCGCCCACGGCGGCTACCCTCGCATCTTCGAACTGTTCCAATTTTCCATATGGAACAAAGAGTTGAGCGGAATTCCCGGCGCGCCTAGATTGCCCGGATCCGGCGCTGCCGTGATGCGTGCCCTTCCGGAGACGACATGATGACCGAACGTTTCAGCGAGACCTTGCGGCAGGCGAGCGAGCCGCTCTGGTCGCAGGCGACGGAGCATCGCTTCGTGCGCGAGCTGCTCTCCGGAACGATCTCCGACGCCGTGATGGCGCGCTACCTGATCCAGGACCACCGCTTTCTCGACGCCTTCCTCACCTTGCTCGGCGCGGCCGTCGCCACCACCGACAGCTTCGAGGCGCGGCTGCGCTTCGGCCGTTTCATCGGCATGGTCTCAGGCGAGGAGAACACCTATTTCCTGCGCGCCTTCCAAGCGCTCGGCGTGACCGCCGCCGAGCGCGAGCAGCCCCCGGACACGCAGGCCACGGCCGGCTTCAAGACGATCATGCGGGACGCCGCCGCGACCCGCTCCTACGCCGCCGCCCTGGCCGTCCTGAACGTGGCGGAGTGGCTCTATCTCGACTGGGCGACGAAGGCGACGGCGCCGCTGCCGCGGAACTTCGTCCATGCCGAATGGATCAGCCTGCACGACAATCCCGACTTCCGCGATTTCGTCGCCTTCCTGCGCGCCGAACTCGACCGCGTCGGCCCGGCCGAGGCGGCGTTGAGCCGCGATTTCTTCCTGCGCGCGGTCGCGCTTGAGCTGGCCTTTTTCGACTCCGCCTATGAGCACTGAGATGGATCTCTTCGCGCGATTGAAGGCCGCAGCCAGCAGCGACTGGCAATCTTACGTCGATCACGACTTCGTCCGCCGGATGGGCGCAGGCACCCTGCCGCAGGAGGCCTTCCGCTACTACCTCGTCCAGGATTATCTCTTCCTGATCCAGTTCGCGCGCGCCTATGCACTGGCGATCTACAAGGGCCGCAGCCTCGCCGATATGCGCGCCGCCAAGGCGGGCCTCGACGCCATCCTCGATGTCGAGATGGATCTGCATGTCCGGCTCTGCGGCCGCTGGGGCCTCTCGCCCGAGGCGATCGAAGCCGCGCCGGAGCATCAGGCCACCATCGCCTATACCCGCTTCGTGCTCGATTGCGGCATGGCGGGCGACCTGCTCGACCTGCATGTCGCGCTCGCGCCTTGCGTCATCGGCTATGCCGAGATCGGCCGCACCCTTACGCCGGTGGGCATCGAAGCGCTTGCCAACCATCCCTATCGCGACTGGATCGGCGAATATGCCGGGGAGACCTATCAGCAGGTCGCCGCAGAAGCCCGCCGCCATCTCGACGATCTCGCCGCGCGCGCGATGACCGAGCGCCGCTTCGCCGAGCTCACCGCCCTCTTCGCCAAGGCCTCGCGGCTGGAGGCCGATTTCTGGCAGATGGCGCTGACCGAGACCAGAACCTGAACCCTATCCGTGCATGGCGGAGAGGAGGCGGATGATCCAGTAGAACTGATAGACGAGGTGGGTGATGGCGATCGCGATCTGCAGGCGGCGATCCGCCCAGATGCTGCCGACGACGCAGAAGGCCAAGCCGATCGGCACCTGCAGCAGATAATCGCTGCTGAGCTGGCTCCAATGGTCGAGCCCCTTGATCAGCGTGTCGACGACGTCGAGCAGGAAGGCGACGGCGAGCAGCCCGAAGAACCAGCGCCGCCGCTTGATGAAGAAATCCTCGTAGCCGGCATATTCCGCAATCGAATCCGGGAAGAGCAGCGCCGCGAGCAGATAGAGCACGACGGCATAGCCGATCAGGAACAGGAAGACGCCGAAGCTCCAGCTCGGGATCCGCGACAGCGCGAACTCCCACCACCAGAACAGCGCCAGCTCGAGCAGGATCGAGCCGACCCAGAGCATGTGCAGCAGCGAGACGCGATTGCGGCCGGGATGCTGGATGAAGCCGGCAATGCCCAGGAGCATGCGGGTGATGCCGAGGCCGATCACCATGCCCATGACGATGCGGACATGGGAGAACAGCTCTTGCGGCGCGACGGTATCCATGCCCCCTGCATAGCTTGCCGGAAACCTGACGCCTAGATCGCCGCGCGCCCTGCCGGGCGCGATAACGGCGATCGATCTGCCTGGTGTTGCATCGGATGGTTCGGGAAAAGCGGATTCCGCCGTCCGGCCCGATGCCATGGCCGAGCCGATTCTCAGATGGGAACGGGAGGGTAAAATGGCGTCCCGGAAGGACGCCGAACTATGGTCCATAGCAGTGCGCCTTGGACCAAAATTCCGCGAATTCTACCGATATAATCATCGCTTTTTGCTAGTTCCGTCCAGATCAATCCAGTACGATACCTCGTTCCTATTAGGGTAAATGTTAGGGTGGAATCGAGGCGATATGGGACAGAAGCTTCACAAGCTAACGGCCCTTCAAGTGAAGACATTGAAGGCGCCGGGGCTTCATAGCGACGGCGGCGGCCTCTATCTCGTCGTCGATACCAGCGGGGCGCGCAGATGGCTTTTTGTTTTTAGGTGGCAGAGCAAACGCAAGGAGATGGGTCTAGGCGGCCTCAGGGGAACGACCCTCGCTGGCGCAAGAGATAAAGCCGCAGCTGCCAGAGCCTCGGTATCCGCAGGGATCAATCCTATAGACGCCCGGAAGGCGAATGCCGCTCGCAAGGCCCCGAAAACATTTGGTGAGTCTGCCGACGAGTTGCTCCGCTCAATCGTTCCCGGCTTCAAGAACGTTCGCCACCGAGCCCAATGGAAAAGGGCGCTGGAGCACTATGCGTTGCCGATCCGAGGAAAGGCCCTGCAGGACGTGGAGACCGCTGACATTCTGAGAATTCTCCAGCCTCTTTGGCAAACTAAACAGGAGACAGCCTCAAGGGTGCGCGGACGCATTGAGCGCGTTCTTGATGCAGCCAAGGCTAAAGGCGAGATCGCCTCGCCTTGGGAGAACCCTGCTCGTTGGCGTGGCCATCTGCAAACATTGCTGTCCCAGCGAACCAAGCTTGCGCGCGGACACCACGCCGCAATGCCGTATGCAGACGTTCCCACATTCGTTGCCAAGCTGCGCCTCCGAGATGCAACAGCTGCCGCCGCCCTAGATTTTGCAATCTTAAATGCAAGCCGCGCCAATGAGGCTCTCGGCGCCCGGTGGGAGGAGTTCAATCTCGATTCGAGAGTTTGGACCATCCCTCGCGAGAGAATGAAGAACGGGAAGCCCCATCGCGTGCCATTGAGCACAAGCGCAGTGAGCATCGTCGAGAGGCAGAAGCGCACGAAGATCAGCGATTTCGTCTTCCCCGGCCAGAAGACCGACAAGCCGCTGTCGGGAATGGCGATGGAAATGCTGTTACGACGTATGGGCGCGTCGGAATTCACACAGCATGGCTTTCGTTCGTCGTTTCGAGATTGGTGCGGCGAGCGAACTAACTTTCCCAGAGAGCTTGCGGAAGCCGCGCTGTCTCATTCAGTTGGCGACGAGACGCAGCGGGCCTATCGGCGAGGAGATGCTTTGGAAAGACGACGGAAGCTGATGGAGGCATGGTGCCAGTTTTTGTCCAAACCGTCAGCTCCACTCACGTCGCAGCCCGTCTCTCCTGCAGCGAGCACCCTGCCGAGCGAGAGTGCTACGCGCTTCGGGAGAGCTGGAAAGTAGTCCAAGCCTACAATACAGCCCCCGATTTCAGCAAAACCCTCACGGTACGCACAGAATCTCGCGCTACTATCGAATATAATTTTGACATTCTATATTCACTTCAACTTCGAATTCACCAATCTATATAACGTCAACTTCGAGTAACGTAATATAATAAGCCATATACTTTAATTTAGAGTGCAAAATATTGTAGTTATTGATCAAATACTACTTAATTAGGAGAATTTGTTACTTTTAAAATCTTTCGATCCCCAAGAAAAAAGGTTGACCTCCGAGGAAATATGTGAAATAACCCAAGTCATAGATTGGGCAATTAAGAGACAACGTCAGATTCGAACTTGATTTATCAATCTTGAAAGGAAATCCATTTGAAAAGGTGATTTACACATGACGAAGAAGACCAAACCTATTTTCCCTCTCGCTTACGACATTAAGGGGCTAATTCAAGCTTCAGGACGTGGGCGCTCTACAATTTTCGAAGACATCGCCGCTGGCCGCCTCATAGCTAGAAAGGCCGGGGGAAAGACCATCATTCTGTATGACGACGCAGTGGCTTGGCTTCATGCACTGCCCGTTCGCGAGCCGTCTCGACTGACGTCGCGCCACATCGCAATCGCGCAGTAGGGTGATCAGCTGAAGCCCAAGGACACATGGAGCCTCCCCTCCGGCCTCACTTCAGCAAACAAACGTGCAGCGTACTCGAATCAAGAGCCCGCCCTGCTGCTTTCTGGACTTAAGTTCGGCTCCCAAATAGGGCCGGCTGCAGATCCTCATGCGCAATAATATCACATGGCGAAATATTTCTCTCGATTGGCCATCTCAATCGAGCGGTACCGATAAATAAAATCAAATAGAGATTTTTACTAGTCCGATTTTGTCGGCTCGTCAAACACTAACAATCTCTCGACCAAGATCGAAAGGCATGCCGTGATGGTTTGCCTATCACAAACCTTTGTCTAGGAGAAATCCCTAGACGAGTTTCCGAATCATGCAAAATTTCAATCCAAAGAATAATGCATGGTATCACATATACAAATACAATACAAAACGTAGTCGCGGCGCGACTTCAAATCGAAACGATTTGAATATCATGAAAGAGAGTTTGAACAATGGGATTAGACCAAAGATATACTAAATCTAAACATAAGTCTCAACATACGGACGAAATCCTATCGTTGATCAAGTCATACAACGATAGATTGGCTAACGGTGAATCTCTCACCAAAACGCGCAAGAACGGTCAGACTCTGACCCAGAAGATCGCGTTTGCAGAGGATAAAGTTGAACTGGCAACCCTCCTAAGGGTTCAAAATCGATTGAATGATAAGCAATCTAGGGTTGCTCATAGAAAGCTATCGTCAATCGAGGTGATTGAAGAGAGTCCGAACTATTTCATTACATTGTCTATGGATGCTTGTCACGATAATCGATGGTATCGCTATGATAGGGATGGTAAAACGCAAAAGCTATATCATACAACTATCGATCTCTTGAGGGATATACTCCTTCGAGTTGATCCATATTTGAAAGAAAAGCCAGTGGAAAAATGGCCGTTCTTCCTCGTAGTGATGGAGCATTTCGACGATGAGGGCAATCTCGTTGCTCCTCATGTCCATATCCTGCTGAGGCTCGATATTGATATCCAGACATTGAGGGCTCTCATTGCTGAGCTATGGGGGCAGGCAGTCCCTGAAGCGGGAAAGAACGGGATCGACGTTCAATATGTCGATCCTCAAAGCCTTCCTAAGAGGGCGAGATATCTGTTCAAGCATTGCTATCAGGACCACGAGTTCAAGCTCGACAACGGCGTGATGCCTGAACTGGTCTGCAATCAATACGGATGGAGCAAGGAAGCCGTATCTCACGATATGTGGATGATCCGTCGTGAGAATTTCCATGCCGCCTTGGCGAGCAAGTCCGAGACCCTCCACTAGGTCACATCCGGACGCTGGGTGATCTGCCTGACTGCCACCTTGCTGGATCGAGGAGCCGCGCCCCCTCGATAAATACAAGGACCGGGTTCAACCGGGAGAGCGGGAGGCATCATGCAAAATCATCATTCGCGAGTAAGAGTCGAGATCCTTTGCGACCAGGAGCTGGTGGATCGCCTGAACACGATCACGGCGGACACCGGTGCTTCACGCAACTTCTTAATTCGCAAAGCGATCAGACTATATTTGGACAATCGAGACAGGGCGGCGGTCCGCCTTGCGATCACTAATAACACATGAAAATTATTGAAAGGAATAATTTTATGAAATGGAATACGATTGATTTTGGAAAATACCGATATGATGGCTGCTTAATTGCCCATATCGCGTTCAAAGACCCTGAATATTTCAATTGGTGCCTGAGCGCAGGCGTATTCAAGGGGAGTAGCCTATCGCAGGCCCACATCGCGAATCATAACCTGAGGAACCTGAGACTGCCTGCGAACCTGCGTGACACCCATTGCGTTCAGATGCTTTATGACTGGGTCGGCAAGCTGACCGATGTCAGAGTCGTAGAGGTCGCCCTCCTTCCGGCAACGCCTGCCCATAACGAGGTCCGCAGCGATACGCTCAACATGGTCTTCAAGACAGATGGCGTCGGTCGGAAGCTCATCAGGAAGGCGCTCAAGGACCACTGGCTTGGTGGGAAGGCGCTGACAAAGGCACGTCTAGAGACACTGTTGGCCGAGCCAGTAGCTCCGACCAGTCTGCATTGAGGTCACGGGAGGGAGGGTGGGAAAGGCCATGGTGGGCTCTGCAGGACTGCTTCCGCTGCTGAGCTTGAGCGGGCAGTCACGGCGCTAATTGCCGCCAAGCCAGCAGGTGGATTCAAGCGATTCATGGCCGAACAGGCCGAGCAGCAAACGGGAAAGCCAAAGTGAGTGCTAAGGATCGTCGAATGCGGTCATCATCGAGCACTTGCTATTCGAGCTTGGTTGGCGCCCTGTACAACGAGCAACCAGAACGGCGCCTTCGACATGGCATTCTCCCGCCCCGCTGCATAATTGTGTAGCTTCCGAAGGACGGCTATGGGTCGGTAGCAGACTTTCGGCTGGCCTATCCGCTCAACGACCAGTCAGCCTTTCAAAACCCGGCAGTGCGGCGGATTGTGGGTCGATGATGGTCTTGGTGACAACTAAAACTAAAGCAGCTGTAATTATTAAAAGCATCATCCAGTAAGTTTTACGTAATGAATTGGCAGATGCCGGGCGAGAACTCTCGAAATTATCTTGTGCATTTTCCATCGTATACTCAGCCATGCAGGCGATATATCGATCTATGCGATGCCTAAACACATAAACCAGCCCATATACGGGAAACAATGTCACGAATTGCAGGACGTCTACATTGAGCTTCAAGTGAATTACCTGCCATAGCGTCAATCGGCAAAACGATAGTCTGCTACTCTAAACTTCACAAGTCTCTTCGCCAAAATCTAGAGGCTGCTATGGGTCGTAAACGGACGCAGAAAATGTATGCTCGCGTGATGCACGGCCCTAAACGCATCAACCGATATCCAGCGCCATGGCGACTAGTTCTCGCCTTCATTGTCGCTCCTCTCGTTGGAGCCGCGGTACTAACAATTTTTCAGTTCGGTTGGCCAACCTCCCTGGCCAAGCTGCTTGGATCCGTCACGCTTCTCAGCATGGGGGCTCTTCCAGCAACGGCCTTGTTTGGCCTGCCAGCCTACTTAATTCTACGAAACTGGGCGGCACCAAGCTTGCTGAACTGCGTGGTTGTTGGAGCCGCGGTCGCGATTATGCCTAGCCTCCTCCTCGAACTGCTTCCAACGTCAACGACCTTTCAATTCAACATTGGCGGGCGTGCGACGGTAGTCGATGGTCATAGGACAGCTTGGGGGTGGGAACTGTGGCGCGCTAACCTGATTAGAACTGCCGTAGCGGGTCTGGCGGGAGGAGCCGTGTTCTGGGCATTGGCTCTCTTGCGCATCACCATGCCCAAGTCCGCTTAGGGTCGGAAGCAGACTTGCGATCCGAGGCCGAAAGCGCTCTGTTTGCGTTACCTGCGGCGGAGGAAATGATGGGCTTGGTCCGAATTTTAATCGCGGCTGCAGCAACCGCCATTGCGCCGAGCTTAGGCGGCTCGCAAATCCCGGATACCCCTGCTCAAGTCCATGGCCTTAGATCGGAGCATGCGTCCTACTTTGAAACGAGTTTCGTAGGTTCGATCACTTGCCACGTTCCGCAACACTACTCATTCCGAAAGTTCTATGACCTCAACCTCCGGCCGAAGGACGGCGGGGCGAAGCCATTTCCACAAAAACTGATCGATTATCGCAATTCGGATGACATCTATTCCGTCTTTGTGATCCACGAAGGCCGTGGCCTCTATTTCCGTTATTTCGGCTATCGATTTGTGAGTAACGAGGTCGCCTGCTTCTGATCTGCGACAGTGCAGTTGAGAGGCGTCAACTATTGGTCGGAAATGGACGTTCGCTCATGGCGCACTTTAACGGCACCCTTCCGGCCAAGTAGCAGATCGAGGGCGGCGACAGGCGATGCAACAAAAAACATTGCCATGCGAAAATCATCATCTACCAGATATATAAGAAGATAGGATAATATATATGTAATCAATACAATAAAAGCAGCCTTATAATACCTAGTTCTATGATTGCTCTCACGCGAAAGCGTAATTGCGCCTGACAAGCACATTACAATAATCAGAGAAATTGGATTCTCAGCTATCGAAAACACAAAATCGAGCATGGGGTGTAGCCGGCCGGGTCGCCAAACGACAAGCACCTAACCATGCATCCTGCTACTTCGCAACGTCGGCAAGGGGTCGGAAGCGGACCTTGTCGATCTCTGTGGACCAACTACGCTACCTGCCGCTGTTATGGAGGCGTGACATGGTCTGGATCGTTCTCGCGCCCGCCACCATAGGCACCGCGTTCGCCGCCGCGTTGATAGCAACGCTACGAGGCTGGTCTGTCCACTACATCGTCCTGTTCGGCCTTGCCGTCACATCGGCATTGTTCGTTTCTCTTTCAGCCGTTAATTTCGTTGAAGGCGGTTGGCCTAATATCGGTCGGTCGTTGCTATGGTTGATCCCGGCCGAGTTTATTTGGATTGCGGCCTTTTCAATGCTCTTCAAAAGGCTGGCGAGATGGCGACGCCATTGACCGCTATGCCATAGGGGCCGCAACGGGTCCAAACGGAAGCAACGGGTCAGCACGGATTACGCCGCTAAGTTCCTCGTGGTGCCTTAGCGATGGCGGCATCCTATTGAGGGTCAGCTTTTAGTGACGCTAAATCTGCCGTTGGGTGTGCTCGGTCGCTGGATTTGAAGTTTCTCACCGGGGCCAATAATGCCCACCTCATGTTCTCCATCCGGCAGCACAACCGTTGCCTTGTTGTTCAGAAAGACGACTACCCTTCTCCCTGTCTGATCGCCTGCAACCGACCACTTCTTAAGCTGGCTGTAATACGGTTCCAGTCGCCAAGCGCGCGGCGAACCCGGATCAACCTGAACCATCAAGAAATTGGTGTTAGGGTCAATTGCCATGACGAGCTTTGAGCGCTCTGGCTTCCACTCCGGCCCAAGAATGTCGGTTATCATCCAAAGGCAATTGAAAGCGCGGCACGTGTTTGGACGATTATCATAGTTGCCGCAGCCTTTGCCGGGGGCGCAAAATCTACACCACGACCCAGCCGGTTTATCGAGTTCAGGAACGTAGTAAACTTTGCAACACAACGTGCAAGTGCCGCAACTCTTTGTATGTTGAAGGTTCATATCCGCCAGTCGCATGCTGATTGCGCCGTGACCTCCCGCAAATCGCGGGCCTTGTCCGTCGTCGGCAAATCTCCAGAATCGCCCGGCAACAGCGATTGAGCATGTCGTTCCGTGCGAGCCACTTATTCGCCTCGGGTGACTGCGCATTTGACGGGCTGCACAATGGAATGGGGCTCAACGAATTCGTTGAGCCCCACGCTCGTCGCTTATTCAGGGAATTTCCGCGTTGCGGTTCCGACCGCGATAGCGGTGCCATTGCTATCGAGGGCTGTCACCGTCCACTCGTAGTCGTGCACCTGCGGAGGAGGCGGGGTCGGTCCGTTGTAAGACCCTCCGCTCAGGCTGCCGCAGGGAATGGTCTGTGACCCCTTGCCCGTGAACGCGACGCTGCCGCCCCCGTGCATGTAGGATGGCACCTGCTTGTCCACCATGCGGAAGCTGAGAGTCTTGGCCCCGGGTGGGACGTTACCGACCGTGAACGATGGCGAAGGATCGCACCATTTGAACGAGACGGCCAGATTCGGCAGTTTAGCCAAATCTGCCGTTGTTGATGTGCCTGTGGAATTGCAGCCGGCAAGAGCCAATCCGCTAACAAGTAAAATCAAGGCAAGGCGCATTTGTTGTCTTTTCCCAATTTCCAGCCAAGAGAACCAGATAAGGACGTATCAGGATGCATCTGAAATCAATCGGATGTCACCTAATCCAACTCATTATTTAGGTAGAGTTGGGATACAGAGCGCGAGGCGAGGCCTCTGTTCTTGTTGAGGTTCTATCCCGCCCTTTTCGCTCAATACCAACTATAGTTGGTAATGGCGGGCATGAGAAATTGCAAGCTCTCGGCGCATGGATATGCGCACGCTCGTGGGAGCTAATTTTGCCCGGCTCAGGAAAGAGCGAGGACTCACTCAGGAACAGATTGAGGAGCGCTCTGGCTTTAGCCAGTGGTACATTTCCAGCTTGGAGCGAGGCCGTAGGAACCCGACGGTCATAACGCTTTACGAGCTAGCAAATGCCCTTGGTGTGCGGGTTGTCGATCTGCTCGCAGAGACGGGGGGCGGAATGGATGTTGGCCCTCAGGCAGCCGATGAGAGCATCGGCAGCGCGAAGAGTGCTCCGAAGGGCAGGTGAAGCGCGGTGGGCAGCAGGCAGCGAACGGGCCGCTCCAAGAATTAGGCATCTAGGCGGCAGTTACCGAACGAGGTCAGCTTTGCGATCTTGGCCACGGTAGCCCGGCTGCACCCTGTTGCTGCCTGCACGCTGGACCACGACAAACCGGCCCTGAGCATCGACGCGATGCCCTCATTGCGCTTGGTATCAGCAGGGCGGCCCTTATACCGACCTTCAGCCTTCGCCTTGGCTTGGCCTTGCGCCTGCCGGCGCCGTCGATCTTCGTAATCCTTCCGGGCGACGGCAGCGAGCATGTCGAGCATCATCGAATTGATGGCGTCGAACATGCGCACTGTAAACTCGTCAGCCTTGGCGTCCGCCATAGCCCAACTCGTCGGCAAGTCCAACGCCACGACGCGAATGTGACGGGTGGCCATTTCTGATTTCAGCTTGGACCAATCCTCAGCGTTCAAACGGGACAAGCGGTCTACCTGCTCAATGAGAAGGAGGTCACCCGGTCGACTGTCAGCCAACAATCGGAAAAGTGCTGGCCTCTTCAGCGAGGCGCCGCTTTCGCTCTCGATGTAAGTGGCGGCAATGGTCAGTCCACGCTCTGCGGCGAAGGCTTCGATCTGTTCACGGGCTCGGTTGGCGTCCTGTTCGATAGTGGATGCTCTGAGATAAGCCCGAACGAACATCCGATACCCTCAATGGTTCACTTAAGATGGTATCCTTATCATTGGTTCATTTTGGATTGTCAAACTGATTTTATGAACCGCCTCAGTGTTGGTTTACGAGAAGCACACCCAAATTGAACTAGCCGGGCATGGCGCTGATCAGTCCGGTAGGATCTTGACCGTTGAATCGCGCGCCAGTTCGTAACGGTCACTCCATACGGCAACCGACCGGCGCCGGCACGCGCATCCGCTAAGCCATACCCCAGCGGTCGCGCTTGCCTCGGTCTCGTCGCAATGCGAAAGCTGACAACCACGAAAGAACGCTACAAATTCCCACGGAAGTGCGTCGCAAAAATTCCTAACTCAATGGCTTGTGGGCATCGCCGCCGCCTCGCTTGCGCCCCACATGTCAAGCTGGCACCAGTAAGCCATGGCTATAATCCGCCCCCTACTCGGACGATTGACACAGGGATGCATCTTTTCGTGCGCCGTAGCCGAAAACTACCCCGGCTGCGCTGTTCATGGGTTTGTAATAACGGCGAGATGCGACGTAGAGCAAGATAAGTTTCCCGTATTGAACTATCTTCCGGTAGTTCGCTTGGATGATTGGTTCGAGCGCGACGGTTTCGATATAATTAAATCGAGACTACTTTCCGATGCTGAAGCGTCTATTTTGGGCGTTATGAAAGAATGCGCTCTCCCCGAGAGCCTATTGAATTCTCAGACGTACAGATCGATATTTGAATCGTTTTTTGCTAATACTTTAGACAAGAAATTCAAAACAAAATCGGATCGATTTTTATCGCTACTTGAGCGGCTTGAGCTAATATCACTTATTAGCGAGGATAAATCTAGATGCAGTGAGCTTTATTCGATTAATGAAAAACTGTCGTCTAATCTACTAAAAGAATTGATTCACCAAAAATTGTCTGGTCTTTATTTTCTGTCAAGTATCGAATTCGACGGAGATTCGACTGGGTATGTGATATTGCTTCGGGAGGTTCAGTCTATTCCTCGGACCCTTGCGCAACTTATTGCGTCCGGTCTGGATCGAGACGAAGCATCTTCGATGCCGTATCATCGAATGATCTCATTTGATCACGCGCCATTTGCGATGCCGATTGGTGAGCTCAAGTCGCCTGCCGTGGAGCATGTGCTGCAAACGTTCTCGACATTGTTTGGGCGAATTGGCCTCGATGATCCGCCCAAATCATATGTTGAAGAGATGTGTACAAGACGTCCAAGGGCCCGAGGGTGAGCGCCATGAAGTACATCTCAGTCGAGCTTGGCGCTATCGATGAGATAGTTGGCAATCGTTTTTTGCAATCAATTGAATTCTCCGAAGGTAGCACTTTAGCTAAAATTATAAAAGGCAAAACGGAACTGGAATTCAAAGTTCAGAAGATCGAGCTTACAGTTCTTTCGGAGGGTATTTTTTTAACAGCTCAGAAAGTATCCAGCGATAGCCGCTATCTTGTAATTGACACCCAGCAATCCGCTATTTTTGATGAATTCTCGGAAGGCGATGCGTTATTTGTATTTCAAAAAATGCTCAGGTTCGCCAAAAAAATATGGCAGGGCCTAGCGCTGAATTTCTCAGAGCGCATTTTGTCAAATAGTTCAAAGGCCCTTGTGTTCCCCTTCCGAGGATTTCGGCAGGCGCCGTATCGAGTGACGCTGGAGCGCGACCCTAACGGCGAACGTTTAGCGAAACGAGGTGATCGGGGCCATTTTCTTCTGGCATATAAGGCCGGACACGAAGGGGCGGATGCAAATCGCGAAGTCGCTGAACTTACGAATTTTCGCAAGGCTTATGAGAGCGTCAGCGATGTGCGCTCTTCATTGCCCAGCCGCTTGGCAAGCAGCGTTTCGCAGGAGGTACCGAGTCAACTCAAAGTCATAGAACTGCCAGACGCAGCCTCATTTAGCGCCGGCTCTATGTACCGTCGGTTCGATGATTGGATGCCAATGCTGACCACGCAGCAGCGCAATTTTGTAGAGGCGCCGATCGTAGGCCCATATCGGATAGAGGGGGCAGCTGGCACAGGAAAGACGCTATCCCTCATCTTAAAAGCCGTATCAGCACTTCGAACGGCTCGCGCCTCCGAAAGCGACCTGAAGGCTGTATTTGTTACACATAGCGACGCAACAAAACGGTCAATCGCCGAGGTTTTTACAGTTGTCGACTTTCACGGCTTTTCACTTGAAGAAAACAGTCTAGCGCCTCAATCAATAAAAATCTGCACGCTTAGCGAGCTGTGTGCCGAGCAACTGCGTCAGGCGATCAGCGAGTCCGAATTTATTGACCGTGATGCGATGGAGTCAAAGGGGCTTCAGCTTCTTTATATAAACGAGGCTTTTGACGAAGCTATGCTGGCGGATTTCTCCGCTCATGAACGATTTCTAACTCCAGAGTTCGCTGAGTTCTTAAAAAATGAGCATTCTTGGAAAATTATCGAGATGCTGCAGCATGAAATCAGCGTAATCATCAAAGGTAGAGCATCTGAAAATCTTGATGCCTATAAAAAAGTGCCGTCTCTCAAATATGGTCTTCCGGCGACTAGCGATGCCGATAAGGGATTTGTCTATGCTATATTTCGTTTGTATCAAAATAGACTCGGTCAAGTCGGCCAATTCGACACAGATGATGTTGTTCTGACTACGATTGGGCAGTTGGACACACCGATTTGGCGCAGAAGGCGCTCTCGCGAAGGGTACGACGCTATATTTATAGACGAGACTCATCTCTTTAATATAAACGAACTTCATTTATTTCATCATTTTTCGAAGTCTCAAGGTCCGTACCCGATTATCTACTCTGTAGATCGCTCTCAAGCTGTTGGAGATCGCGGGTGGACAACGTCGGATATCGCGAATTCGCTTTCTGACAGCGAAAATGCTGATAGCGAAACGAAGGTAAGAACGATATTCCGCTCTTCAGCTGACATTATCAATCTTGCTTTTTCAATTGTTTCTTCCGGCGCAATGCTGTTTACGAATTTTGACAAGCCGATTGATAATATTTCTTCAGCGTTTACTGACATTGATGAAAAGCTTACATCTCCTCCAAAGTATCTCACGGTTCCAAATGAGGACGCGTTAATTGATAATGCTTTCGTTCGTGCCGAGCAAATGCAGCGCGATATGGACTGTAAGCGTAGCGACATCCTGATTGTGGCAACAGACGAGAATATTTTGGATCGTTTGGAGAAATGGGCTATTGAAAGGAATAAACCGCATCTCTTTCTTAAGAAGAGGGGCGATGCTTTGGCGGTCGAGGGCGCGCGTATGTCGTCTCAGTTTATCCTTGGGCACGCCGATTACGTTGGCGGTCTGGAATTTTTTGGCGTGATACTTGTTGGCGTTGACGGAGGCCGCGTTCCGCCTACAGACGACGGGACTGACAGCAGCAGAAATTATCTTTCCTACGCCGCTCATAATCGCCTTTATGTGGCGGTTACACGAGCTCGCTACCGCATTGAAATGTTGGGTGAAAAGGCTCGCGGACCGAGCAAAATAATCGAGCCTGCAATTGCAGCAGGCGTGATGTTGACCGACGATTTGAGATAATTCGGCAGTTCGCGAGCCTATGGGCGGCTACGGCTGCCTTTGGCACATCGGCCTAGTCGGTCCGGAGGCCATCCAGCAATCCGGCCCAATGCGCATGATCTTTCAATGCTTGGGGGCATGGGCCATCAATGGTGTTCTTCGGAAGGCGCAACTGTTGGCCCCGAAGCCCATCGTATGATGATCCTGCAAGCTTTGGGCTGAGCATGACCGTGAAGTCTAGAGGGTGCACGGCTAGTAGGCCGAGATCGAAAAGCGTGTGAAGGTCCGCCCTCAGCAGCAGCCCATTGGCCATCTTGTTGTTGGTGGATTCGCCGTACGGCGCAATATGCGCCGCTTCTAGGGCGTCGACCGCATTACAGCCGGTAATCGCGCAACAGCCGCCATATGCCCGTATGAGAGATATTCTGAACCGAGTTTGTCCGCGGCGCTTGAGCACCTGTCGAATTTGCCATTCGCGAGCACCCGAAATCGCCGGCGGGGCTGGCGCTGTTTCGATTTCAGCCGAAATCCAGTCCCGTGCCGCGTCTCGTTTCGTATGTCCCGCTGCGCTCCCGAATTGCTCGACGATGAAATAGCCGTCTTGCCAGTCGACTACCAACCCAAGCCCCATGACCAGATACTCAACGCCGGGTTTTGGTTTCGTCTGGATCATGACGCCAATTGGCACGCCATCCCGTAGGCACATCATGAGCCCACGATTCGTCGCCTCTTGGTCGCGCGCATTCGGGTTCGAGTTTTCTTGAAAGTACGGATACAGCCAAGAGCCATCCGCCCGGGAGACAACCTCTTTGTCTGCGTAAGGGCTGCTGAGGGTTTGCCGAATGCTAAGCGCGTAGGCGGTATAGGCCGGCTTGTAGATGCCTTTGGCCAACGTGGCGAGCCGATTGCCGAATTCCGCTTGCAACTCGATCTGTTGCCATGACCGGATTTGGCCCGCCTGCGCCAAGAACCATTGCAGCGAAGTGCGATGCCGATCGTCGATGCTCAAGTGTTCTAGCGTCATGTGCTTGCCAGCATCCAACGGTTTGAGCAGACCCAAAGGCCCTTTGATTCTGCCCGGCTTAACCGTAAAATCGGCCCCGGCATGCAAAATGCGCCAGCCTACAGTGGGTTACAATTCTGCCTCCACTCGAAATGCGCCAGTGTTGTCATCAAGCTCGACCAGCCGGACTTTCATCTTCGACGGGTGGCATTCAGCGATTGATCGTGGGAGCGACGTGCGATCCTTCGCAATCGCCACGATGGCCTTCAGTTCGCCGTCACAATTATCTCGTGCCCAGATGAGGTTGCGGGTCAACTCATTGTGGCCGGGGCTGCTGGCAAGAGCGATGGCAGCCTCGCGCGGTCGTTCGTAAATCAGCCGGTCACTCTCGCGTCGAAACTCGTCCTGAAAGAACGTGACAACCACAGTCTTCGTTGCTTCATTCCGCGCGGACCAACTCCACTGTACATTGTGCGGCTTTGTTCCAAAATGCGCGAACGCTGCAGTGTGAGTCCCCTTACCAGCCATCGTCTTCCCCCAGTCTATCGAATAGCTACTATAAATTGATCATGAAGACAGCAATCACCCTCTGATAGTTATCTCGATTGCCGAGGGTGGCACCCCCAAAGCCAGACTCAAACCGGCTTTTGCCTCTGCGATAGTTAGACCGCGCCGCGTGTCTGGTTGGCGCTCCTGCAAAATCGCCGGCATTGGTTGGAAGCTCAGGGTCTCAAAATCGAGATCGGCGAATTCTGCCGCCGTCCTAAACCTGATGGGATTTCGCCCTTCCCATTGACCCTCGACGGCGCAATGAGCATATTCGCTGAAGAGCACAAGCCAGCGCCCCTCGGTGTCGGTCGATGGAACGACATCGCTGATACGGCCGACCAAAAACGCCGATCCGTGAGCCTCTGGACCTTCCACTCGCGCCGACCGCGCATTTCGGCAAAGAACGGCATACTTGCACGCCCTCGCCCTCGCCCTATCCAATGCCCAAGATTGTGTGCCGCCGACCTCTAGAATGTGTTCTATGGACTTGAAAGTGAGCACCATCAGGACATTGTCCGACATTGTAGGCCCCTCCGGCTCCGAACTGCCAGCTGATACCTTGATCGCGCATTCGCCGAACTTAATCAAGAAGTATCTGGAAAGTATCAAAAACCCGCGACGGCGTCTGCTCTAAGCCAACTTCCGACCTTGGTTAGAATGCGCGGCGCTTGCTATCCAAGGCGACACCCGCTCGCGGAGGGGCGAAATCCAGCTGATTCCGTTTGTGTAATTGGCTGCTAGTGGCGCGTCGGTCTGTCCGCAGTAGGCAATTCAGTCCAAATCAGTCCGACACAAACCACTGCCCGATTTAGGGTAAATGTTAGGGCGGCAATCGATCTGGAATAAAATAATTCATATAAATCAATGAGATCAGTGATTTATATGGCGTCCCGGAAGGGATTCGAACCCCTGACCTACGGTTTAGGAAACCGTTGCTCTATCCTGCTGAGCTACCGGGACGCACGAAACTCCCTGTAGCATAACCACGATGACGGTGAAGCCCCTTCTTCTCGGCCTGTGGCTCCTCGGCGCCCTGCCGCTTGCCGCCCGCTCGGCCACGCCCTGCGGCGTCGAGGCGGTCGAGACGGTGCCGGCACGCCTCTCGGGCTTCGACGCCGCCGGCGATCCGCTCCTGGCCGATGGCCGCGCCTTGCGGCTGGTCGGGCTGGCGCCCCGCCAGGATGCGGCGGAGGATGCCCGTTTCCGATCCGGGCTCGCGCCCTTTTTCGGCCGCGACATCCTGCTTGCGATCACCGGCGAGAAGGATCGCTGGGGTCGCTGGCCGGCCCGCCTCTTCGTCGAGGCCGCGCCCGGTGCCGAGCGCGAGGAGATCGCGCAACTGCTGCAGAAGAGCGGCGCCGCCCTGCCCTTGGCAGAAGCGCAGGTAGCGCGTTGCGCGCCCGGCCCCACCGCGATTCAGACAAAGGTAACCTCTGCCTCGCAAGTTTTGCCGCCGGCGGCCCAAGGTTTGACGCCGCTGGCGATCGACGGTCATGATCTCGCCGCCGTCAAGGGGCAGGAGGGGCGCTACGTCATGCTGGAAGGCCGGATCGCGTCCGTGGGCGAGCGCTCGCAGCGGACCTATCTGAACTTTTCGCGCCGGCCCGGGGAGGCGGCCTCGATCGTTCTGTCACGCAAGCTCTGGCGCGAACTGAAGGAGGCGGGCTGGACCCCGGCTGCACTCGGCGGTAAACGCCTGCGAGCCTATGGCGTGCTCGCGGGCCGCGGTGGCCTTCTGCTCGAAGTCACCTCGCGCGCCGCGCTGGAACTGATCGACTGAGGGATGCGGAAAGTCTGGCCAACACGGTTCGCAGGACGGGGCAAGCGGCTCGGCGCCCTTGCCCTGGCGCTGCTGCTCGCCGGGTGCTTCGGCGACCAGACCTCCGTGCTGCCGGCCAGCATGTCGGGCGACGGCGAGATCGCGCCGCGCATCAGCCCCGTCCAGCGCGCCTCCGACCAGGAGCATCAGCGCCTGCTCGCGGCCTTCGGCGGGGAATATCGCGCGCCGCGCACCAAGGCCGCGCTCGACGACATCGTCCAGCGCCTCGCCAAGACCAGCGACGGCCAGATCGGCGCCTATGAGATCACCATCCTGAACTCGCCGGCGGTCAACGCCTTCGCTCTGCCCAACGGCCGGCTCTACGTCACGCGCGGCCTGCTGGCGCTCGCCAACGACACCTCGGAGATTGCCTCGGTCCTCGCCCATGAGATCGGGCACGTTACCGCCCAGCATGCGGTCCAGCGCGCCGAGAAGGAGGCGGAATCGGCCCTGGTCAACCAGGTCGTCTCGCAGGTGCTGAAGGATCCGAACCAGAGCGCCGCGGTCCAGGCGGGCTCGAAGCTCTCCCTCGCCCGCTTCTCGCGCCAACAGGAATTCGAGGCCGACAAGATCAGCGTGACCAGCCTCGCCCGCGCCGGATACGACCCTTACGGCGCGAGCCGCTTCCTCAACACGCTCGGCCGCAACACCGCCTTCCGCAACAGCGGACAGCAGCAGCAGAGCGCGGAAGACAAGCGCCTCGACATGCTCGCCACCCATCCGCAGACGCCGGAGCGCATCGCCGCCGTCACCGCCGCCGCGCGCCAGATCGCCGCGCCGGGCCTGGGCGAGCACGATGCCGGCCGCTGGCTGACCGCCATCGACGGCCTCGCCTATGGCGACGATCCGCGCGACGGCGTGGTGCGCGGCCGGCGCTATGTGAACAGCTCGCTGCGCATCTCCTTCTCGGCGCCGGACGGCTTCAGCCTCGAAGCGGCGCAGGACATGGTCATC
Source organism: Allobosea sp. UNC402CLCol (assembly GCF_000745475.1). Lineage (GTDB taxonomy): Bacteria > Pseudomonadota > Alphaproteobacteria > Rhizobiales > Beijerinckiaceae > Allobosea > Allobosea spartocytisi. The sequence goes on along the minus strand of NZ_JQJJ01000010.1, from coordinate 313,182 downwards.
GGCGTCAGCGCCAATGGCGCGCAGGCCCTGCGCTTCGACTCCGTGACGCTCAAGCCCGACCAGACGCTCGAATCCTATGTCGCGGCCGGTTGGATCGAGGGTGTCGAGACGACCGGAATCGAGAAGATCGAGATGGGCGGGCAGCCCGCCGTCATCGCCCATGGCAAGGGCACGGATTGGACGTTCCGCCTGGCGGCCGTGCATTTCGGAGACCGCGTCTACCGCTTCATCCTGGCAGCGCGCGGCGCCGGCGATCCGGAACGCCCGATGCGCAGCATCGTCGAGAGCTTCCGGACCCTGACGTCGGCCGAGGCGCAGACCGCCCGGCCGCTGCGCATCCGCATCGTCAACGCGGCGCCGGGCGACACGGTGGCGAGCATGGCGGAGCGCATGCCGGAGCAGGATCGGCCGGCCGAGCTCTTCCAGCTCCTGAACGGGTTCGACCGCGCCGCCGCGCTCACGCCCGGCCAGCGCTACAAGGTCATCGGCGAGTAGCGGGCGCCTTCACCCGTCATTGCGAGTGCGACGAAGCAAGGCTCGGCAAACAAAAACCCGGCGGTCGCCCGCCGGGTTCGCATTCTGGGATCCGATAGGAACGGCTCAGGCCGCTTCTTCCTGTAGATCGTCGTTGTCGCCTTCGAGCTCAGCATCCGCCTCGACGGCCTCGCCCTTGCCGACCCGGCGCGGCGACTTGGCGAGCTGGCCCTCGATCTTCTTGAGCGCCTCGATCTCGGTGACGTCGTCGACGACCGCGATCTCGCGAACCATGCGGTCGAGGGCGGCTTCATAGAGCTGGCGCTCGGAATAGGACTGCTCGGGCTGGGCCTCGGAGCGATAGAGATCGCGCACCACCTCGGCGATGGCGACGAGATCGCCCGAATTGATCTTCGCCTCGTATTCCTGCGCGCGGCGCGACCACATGGTGCGCTTGACGCGGGCGCGGCCGGTGAGCGTGGTCAGCGCCTTGGCGACGGCTTCGGCATCGGCGAGCTTGCGCAGCCCGACGCTGATGGCTTTGGCGGTGGGAACGCGCAGGGTCATCTTGTCCTTGGCAAAGCTGACCACGAACAGCTCGAGCTTGAAGCCGGCGACTTCCTGCTCTTCGATCGCCGTGATCTGTCCGACGCCATGGGACGGATAGACGACGTATTCGCCCGTCTTGAAACCCTGGCGCACAGCAGCTTTCTTCACCGTAGACATGCCGTTACGACTCCTGACCGGCCCGCCGTGGCGGGCGCGCGATGATCCGTCCCCGTCCGGATGGCCGGGGACATTCCGCCTGACGCGACGCGGTGATGCGGCGCTTCACGCTCCCTCAGTCGATTGGTTCATCTCGCCCACAGAAGCGAACAACGGATTGTTCCGGCGAAAAGCCGCCGGCCCTTCATGTTGCACGCGATCTTTGGGAACGCCCCGTTTGTGAAAACCTCGCAGGGGGCATGCGGAACGAATTCGACTGAGTTTGTGTGTAGCACAAAAAACACGCCGAATCAAAGGTAAACGCGGGCAGCCATCCGCCGCCATGCGCGCGGCACGGTCATGGTTAACGCAGAACGGACCGTCCGAAGCGGCGAAAATCAGTCGCCTTCGCCCGGTTCGGGCGAGAACATCTCGAGCTTGCCGGCGACCCCGTCGAACGCCTTCGCGTCGGCCGGGGCGTCCTTCTTCTGCGTGATGTTCGGCCAGCTCGCAGCGTATTTGGTGTTGAGCTGCAGCCAGCTTTCGAGGCCGGGCTCGGTGTCGGGCTTGATCGCCTCGGCCGGGCATTCCGGTTCGCAGACGCCGCAATCGATGCATTCGTCGGGATGGATGACGAGCATGTTCTCGCCTTCATAGAAGCAGTCGACCGGGCAAACCTCGACGCAATCCATGTACTTGCACTTGATGCAGTTCTCGGTGACCACATAGGTCATGGGCCGGCCCTTCCAACACTTCTAAACGACCTCATAAACCCCCGACAGGCGCAGGTTTCAAGATTGTTTTCGCCGGGCTCGGCAGAAGACTTTGCCCTTCCGGCATCCACTGGGAGAAATTCGTTCGCCGCATGGCCGCATATCGATCTTGCGGGCGATAGCGGCCGGATTTAGTCGCCTCCCTCGCCCTCCGCAAGAGAGGGATCGTCGCCGCCTTCGTCGAGGCGCTCATAGAGGAGCCTCGCCGTCTCGAACGGGCCCCGCCGCTCGGCGAAGGCCAGGATCCGCACGACGACGGTGGCGTGCGGCAGGGCGAGCGTCAGCACGTCCCCCAGCTTGAGCCCCTGTGCGGGGTTCTCGGCTCGCCGCCCCGCAATGCGGACATGGCCGTCTTCCACCAGACGCACGGCCGCCGGCCGCGTTCGCGCGAAGCGCGCGAAGCAGAGCCATTTGTCGAGGCGTTGACGATGCTCCCGCAACGGCTACGCCTCCCCGGGTCCTAGGTCTTGCTGCCTTCGAGCTGCGCCTTGAGCGCGGCCAGCTTGGCGAAGGGCGAATCGGGATCGGGCTCGCGATTGGCCGGGCGCGGGCGCTGCGGCTGCTGGAAGCGCTCTCCCCCACGCTCCTCGCGGCGCGGGCCGCCGGGGCGACCGTCGCGCTTGAAGTCGGGGCGCGGGCCGCGACCGCCCTCGGGGCGACCCTGCCGCGGCTGATCCTCGCGACGCGGACGCTCATCGGAGCGCGGACGCTCGTCACGGCGGGGGCGCTGATCCTGGTTCGGACGTTCCTGGCGCTGAGCGGCACCCTCGTCCGCTGCCGCGGCAGCCGGACGATTCTCGGGCCGCCCGTCGCGACGCGGGCCGCCGGGGCGCCCCTCGCGCTGCGGACGGTCACCGCCACGGCGCTCGCCCTCGCGGCGCGGGCCGTCCTGCCGGCCGCGCTGAGCATGCTCGGGCCGGCGCCCACCCTGGTGGCGATGCGGCCGCCAGATCTCGATGAGCTCGGGCTCGGCCGGCGCAGCTTCGGCAGCGATTTCGGCCTCCGCGGCTGCATCCGCAACCTCAGCCGACGGCGCAGCCGGCAAGGCCGAGAGCGCATCGGCCGGCACAGGCTCGCGCACCGCGTCGAGCTCGGTTTCGGTGAGGATCGGCGTATCCGCCGTCTCGACGGCAGGCGCTTCGGTGACAGGCGTCTCGCCTTCCGCCAGCGCGCCCTCGTTCAGGGCCTCGGCCGGCTCGACGACGGCAGCGGCTTCCTCGGAAGCGTCCGCCGACACCGCGCCATCGGCCGGCACGGCCTCGTCGGCAGCGGCCGCGACCGGCGTCTCGCCGGCAGCGTCATCGGCCGTCTCGTCGCTCGCCTTCGCCTCGACCGGCTTGGCCGGCTCGGTGGCGGCCGGCGGCGGCGCCAGCGGCACGGTGATCGCCGGGCCCGGACGCTTCACCGAGACATAGCCGAGCGAGCGCAGGATCGAGGCGAAATCCTCGCCGGCGCAGCCGACGAGCGAGGTCATCGCGCCGGTGACGACGAAGCCGTCCTGATCGGCGCTGCCGGCCGGCGGCGTGCCCTGCGTGGCGCCGGGACGATAGGCGATCGCCGGGCGGATCAAATCGGCGAGCCGCTCCAGAATGTCGACGCGCACCGCCCGCTCGCCGCAGACGCGATAGCCAGCCGCCCGGTAGAGCCCCTTCGGCACGACCTTGTCGACCGGGAAGGAGGTGCGGCCGGACGCCGCGAGATGGGCGATGTCGTCGAGCCCCGCCGTCTCCGGTCCGCCATGCTTCAGCGCCCAGAGCTGGGCGGCGAGCGCGCGCGGCGCCGGCTTCAGCAGGGCGGGCATGTAGATGTGGAAGGCCCCGAAGCGGATGCCGAGCTGGCGCAGCGCCGCCCGGCCCTCCTGATCGAGCGCCTTCATCTCCTCGCCGACCTTCGAACGCTCGAGCACGCCGAGCGCCTCGGCCGTCTGGTAGGCGATGCCGCGAGCGATGCCGGCGACGTTCTCGGCCGCCTCCAGGATCTGGATCGCGCCGAGCAGGCGGGTGACGTGATTCTTCAGCCAGAGCGTGAGGCGCGCCTCGACCTGCTCGCGCGCCGCACCGTTGAGATGCTCCTCGACCAGCAGGCGAAGCCGCGGCTCCAGCACCTTCTCGCCGGCGACGAGGCGCGCCACAGGCTCGCCCGTCCAGCGCACGAGCCCGTCATGCGAGAGCAGGAAGGCGTCATCGCCCGCCAGCACGACGCGCGCGGCCCGGGCCTCGATCTCGGAACCGAGCGCCTTCATGGCCGCGAGGTTCAGAGCCTTGACCTCCGACCCGCCCGCCTTCGGGTCCGCCGTGAAGCGGAAGCCCTGCAGCATTCCCACATGCTGGCCCTCGACGAGCACGTCGCCCGTCGCAGTGACCTCAGCCTCCAACATCGCATTCTCCCGCAAGCGGCGCATCAGGACACTGGTGCGCCGATCGACAAATCGGTGGGCCAGACGCTCATGCAGAGCATCCGACAGCTTGTCCTCTACAAGACGCGCCATGCCCTGCCAATGCTCAGGATCAGGTAACCAGTCGGGCCGGTTGGCGACATAGGTCCAGGTCCGGACCTGCGCGATGCGGGCGGAGAGTGTGTCGATCTCGCCATCGGTGCGGTCGAGCGAGGCGAGTTGCGCCGCATACCAGTCGGCATCGAGCCGGCCATGGCGCATCAGCCTGAGATAAAGCGTCGTCGCCAGATCGGCATGCTGCATCGGCGAGATCTTGCGGTAATCGGGCAGGCCGCAGACCTCCCAGAGCCGCTCCACCGCAGCCCGGCCATGCGCCAGCGGCGCGATGTCGGGGTCCCTGGCCAGGATTTCCAGCGTCGTCATGTCCTCGGCGATCAGCGCCCGCGTCAGCCCCTGCTCGGAAGGCTGGATGTTCAGCGTGTCCAGGAGGCCGCCGACCGAGCGCAGGTCGAGATCGGAATTGCGCCACTGCATCTGGCGGATCGGCTCGAAGCGGTGATTCTCGATCGCATCCACCAGCTCAGCGTCGAAGGGCGGGCAGCGCCCGCTGGTGCCGAAGGTGCCGTCGCGCAGATGCCGCCCGGCCCGGCCGGCGATCTGGCCGAACTCGGCCGGGTTGAGCTTGCGGAAATGATGGCCGTCGAATTTCTTGTCCGCCGCGAAGGCGATGTGGTTGACGTCGAGATTGAGCCCCATGCCGATCGCGTCGGTGGCGACGAGATAGTCGACATCGCCGGACTGGTAGATCTCGACCTGGGCATTGCGGGTGCGGGGCGAGAGCGCCCCCAGCACGACCGCCGCCCCGCCCTTCTGGCGGCGGATCAATTCGGCGATGGCGTAGACCTCCTCCACCGAGAAGGCGACGATGGCCGAGCGCGGCGGCAGACGGGTGATCTTGCGGTCGCCGGCGAAGGTGAGCTGCGACAGGCGTGGGCGCGTGACGACATTGACACCCGGCATGAGCTGCTCGATCAGCGGGCGCATCGTGCCGGCACCGATCAGCATCGTCTCGGCCCGGCCGCGCCGGTTCAAGAGCCTGTCGGTGAAGACATGGCCGCGGTCGAGATCGGCGGCGAGCTGGATCTCGTCGATCGCGACGAAATCGACGGCGAGGTCGCGCGGCATCGCCTCGACGGTGCAGACCCAGAAGCGCGGCCGCTCCGGCTTGATCTTCTCCTCGCCGGTGACGAGGGCGACGGCCTCCGGCCCGACCTTGTCGACGACCCGTTGATAGACCTCGCGCGCCAGCAGGCGCAGCGGCAGGCCGATCATCCCGGTGGGATGGGCGACCATGCGCTCGATGGCGAGATGGGTCTTGCCGGTATTGGTGGGGCCGAGCACCGCGGTGACGCTGTTGGCGCGGGCGGCGGGAGGCAACGAACGAAAGAGCTGCAAGGCGAAGGGCCGATCATCTCGTCCATCCGGGCGACACCGGCTCGACGCGAGCCTCAGCCGTCCGGGCGGGTGCGTGAACTGAAATCAGGAACGGGTCTTGTCGGAGCGACTCCGGCAGGAAGAACTCCGGCAAGAACGACTCCGGAACGAAGCGAGCCCGAATCGCTGACTCCCGGAGAATCGGGGTTTGTTCCCCTCGCCGGGCCGGAAGCCCGCCGACAAACGCAATACCGGCATCGCCCGCCCTCTTGCCAACCCGAAAACTGGACGGCAAGGCCGTCCGGCGCAGTTCCTATTTAAGACTTTCCGGCGCGGAAACGAGAGGCAATCGACATCGAGCCCCGCCCGATGAAAAAGCGGCCGGCCGCAGCTTCAAATCGCCAGACCGCCTCAATGGCGGGCGTGATCGCATTGGCCGTGATCGGCCAGCGCCTCGATGATGGCGCAATCGCAGGCGGCGACACCGCCCGAGCAGGTGGTGGCGATGCGCTCCAGCTCCTTTTCCAGCGAGCGCAGCCTGGCGATCTTGTCGCGCACCTCTTCGAGATGACCGGCGGAGATCGCATGCGCCTCGTCGCAGGCCATGCCGGGCGTGTCGGAAAGCCTGAGCAGCGTGCGGATATTGTCCACCGCGAAGCCGAGATCGCGCGCATGCTTGATGAAGGCGAGCCGCTCGGCATGACGCCGGCCATAACGGCGCTGGTTGCCCTCGGAACGCTCCGGCGGCGGCAAAAGCCCGACCTGCTCGTAATAGCGGATGGTCTCGACCTTGACGCCGGTGCGCTCCGCCAGCGCGCCGATGGGCATCACGCGTTCGAGTCGTGCCGTCGCAGCCATCGCAACCTCCAAAGCTATAGTTTCTGGAGCTTTAGATAGATGGCCGCGCGCCGCTGGCAAGGGCATCCCGGCCCCGGAACGACGTCGCGGCTCAGGCGACGCCCATCGCCAGCAGGTCGTGGACATGGACGAGCCCGACCGGACGCTGCTCCGAATCCGCCACGATCAGCGCAGTGATCCTGAGACGATTGACCAGTTCCAGCGCCTCGACGGCGAGCGTCTCCGGCCCGACGCGGCGCGGGTTGACCGTCATGAGATCGCGAGCCCTGAGCGCGGCACCGCCTGCCATCGTCGCCTTGCGGCGCAGGTCGCCATCGGTGACGACCCCGGCGAGCCTGCCGTCGAGATCCATCACGACCGCGCAGCCGAAACTCTTCTCCGAGATCATGGCGATCACATCGGGCAGCGCCGTATCCAGCCCGATCAGCGGCAGTTCCGCGCCGCGATGCATGATGCTCTCGACCGTCTTGAGCTGCGCGCCGAGCTTGCCGCCGGGGTGGTAGACGAAGAAATCCTGCCGCGAGAAGCCGCGCGCCTCCAGCAGCGCCACCGCCAGCGCATCGCCGAGTGCGATCTGCATGGTGGTCGAGGTGGTCGGCGCGAGCCCGTTGGGGCAGGCCTCGGTCGCCTTGGGCAGGATGAGCGCGACATCCGCCTCCTTGCCGAGCGTGCTCTCGGGATTCGCGGTGAAGGCGATCAGCCCGACGCGGAAGCGGCGGGTATAGCCGACGAGCGCGGCAAGCTCCGCCGTCTCGCCCGACCAGGACAGCGCGATCACCACATCCTCCGGCCTGACCATGCCGAGATCGCCATGGCTCGCCTCGGCCGGGTGGACGAAATGGGCGGGCGTGCCCGTCGAGGCCAGGGTCGCGGCGAGCTTGCGCCCGACATGGCCGGACTTGCCCATGCCGGAGACGATCACGCGGCCGCTCGCGGCCAGGATCATCGCGACGGCCTCGGTGAAGGGCTGCCCGAGCCCGTCGGCGAGGGCGGCATGGAGCGTGTCGAGCCCGGCCCGTTCCGTGGCGATGGTGCGGAGCGCCGAGGCGCGGATGTTTTCGGTCATGGCGCGCGCTCTAGCACGGGGCGATGCGGGATTTCCACCGCCGCGGGGATCGCGGCCGGCGCGTTGACGGCTCCTTAACCCTGTTCGTTCTAACTGCGTTAACCATGCGCCCTCTGCCGGGCGCGCCAGCCATTGCTGTCACCTGTTGCTGCCCTGGAGCCCCGCGAAGCCCGTGTCAGGCCGCGCCAAGATCCTGCTTCTGTCCGGCTCCGCGCTGGCGGCCCTGGCGCTCGGCTGCCTGCCGGCGGGCGCGCAGCAGGCGCCGCGCGCCGGGCTCAGGACGGGAACGCCGAGCTATGTCGCGCAGCCTCCCGCGCCGCCGGAACAGCCGCTCACGCCCGCCACCCCCGATCCGCAGGCGATCCGCGATCCGGCCTCCCTCGTCCAGGGCCAGCCTTCCGCCATCTCCGGGCGCCAGCCGCCGCGTGCCAGCCGACCGCTGCAGCCGCCGGCCCTGCGCGGCACCACGCAGCGCCAGTTCCGCCCGCCGCAACCGCCTGTCGCGGTCTTGCCCGCGCCGGAAGCGGCCTTGCCGCCTCCCCCGCGCCGGCGCCGCGCGAGCGCCGAGGACGATCCCTGGGCGCCGCTCGGCCTGCGGCTGGGCGCGGTCACGCTGAAGCCGGCGATCACCGGCTCGACCGGCTACGACACCAATCCGCAGCGCAGCGCCACGCCCGGCACCAAGGGCTCGGTCTTCCAGCGCTACGACGCGGAAGTGGAGGTCCAGTCCGACTGGAACGTGCATGAGCTCAAGGGCAAGCTGCGCGCCGGCTACATGGACTACTTCAGTGATCGGAACGCCTCGCGCCCCGATGCCGAGGGCAATCTCGACCTCAGGCTCGACGCCACGCGCGACACCCACATCCTGCTCGAATCGCGCCTCAAGCTCGACACCCAGCGCCCCGGCTCGCCGGACCTGAACGCCAATGTCCAGGGCCGCCCGCAGGTCTGGCAATATGGCGGCTCGGCCGGCGTGACGCAGGACTTCAACCGCCTGCAGCTCACCTTGCGCGGCTCGGCCGACCGCAGCGACTTCGAGGATGCCAGGCTGACGAGCGGTGCGATCCTCTCCCAGAAGGACCGCAACATGACCGATTACGGGCTGCGCCTGCGCGCGGCCTATGAGGTCACGCCCGGCTTCAAGCCCTATGTCCAGGCCGAGATCGACCGGCGCGATTTCGACGAGAAGACCGATTCGAGCGGCTATATGCGCTCCTCCGACGGCATCACCGGCAGCATCGGCTCGACCTTCGAGTTCAGCCAGCAGCTCAAGGGCGAGGTTTCGGGCGGCTACCAGAATCGGCGCTACGAGGATAACAGGCTGAAGGATCTGCGCGGCTTCGTCGGCGACGCCTCGATCCTCTGGTCGCCGACCCCGCTGACCACGGTGACGCTGCGCGGCACCGCCCAGCTCGGCGACACCACCATCGCCGGCTCGTCGGGTACGACGATGCGGCGCGCGACGCTGGAAATCGCCCACGCGCTGCGCCGCAACCTCACGCTCACCGGCTTCACCAATTTCAGCCGCACGGAATATGAGGGCCAGGGCCTGCGCGAGGACTACCTGAATGTCGGCGCGCGGATCGAATACAAGCTGACCCGCACCTTCGCGATCCGCGCGAGCTTCACCCATGAGCGGCTGAACTCGACGGCGGTGGGATCGGACTACACCGCGAATGTCTCGCAGGTGGGCTTGAGGGTGCAGTTCTAGTCGCCGCGGCGTCACTCCCGGGCGAAGCGTAGCGGAGACCCGAGAATCTCAGGACGAGAAGGCGCTGGTTTCCGAGATGGTCGGGGCAAGCCCGACCATGACGGCAAGCCTCACTCCATCCCCTCCAACTCGATGATCATCCCCTCGATCATCTTGAGCCCGATCTGCCAGAAGCCCGGATCCTTCGCATCGAGCCCGAAAGGCTTGAGCAATTCGCCATAGGGCTTGCTGCCGCCGGCCGCGAGCAGGGCGAAATAGCCGTCCTGGAAGCCCTCTGCCGCGCTCTGGTAGACGCCGTAGAGCGAGTTCACCAGGCAATCGCCGAAGGCATAGGCGTAGACGTAGAAGGGCGAATGGATGAAGTGCGGGACGTAGCACCAGAACGGCTCGTAGCCGCTCGATAGCCGGATCGCCGGCCCAAGGCTTTCCGCCTGCACGCCCATCCAGAGATCGCACAGCGCCTCGGCCGTGAGCTCGCCCTGCCGACGCGCCTCATGGACCCGCCGCTCGAAGGTGTAGAAGGCGATCTGGCGCACGACCGTGTTGATCATGTCCTCGACCTTCGCCGCCAGCATCGCCTTGCGCTGCTTCGGGTCGCTGGTCGTGTCGAGCAGGCGCCGGAAGGTCAGCATCTCGCCGAAGACGCTCGCGGTCTCCGCCAGCGTCAGCGGCGTCGGCGCCATCAGGGCGCCGTTGGGTGCCGCCAGCACCTGATGCACGCCATGGCCCAACTCATGCGCCAGCGTCATCACGTCGCGCGGCTTGCCCTGGTAGTTCAGCAGCACATAGGGGTGCGCGGACGGCACGGTGGGATGCGCGAAGGCGCCGGGCGCCTTGCCGGGACGCGGCGGTGCGTCGATCCAGCGCTCGTCGAAGAAGCGCTTGGCGATATCCGCCATCTTCGGCGAGAAGGCGCCATAGGCCGAAAGAACGGTGTCGCGCGCCTCGGTCCAGGGGATGCTGCGCTGCTCGATTTCCGGAAGCGGCGCGTTGCGGTCCCAGAAATCGAGCGCGTCGCGGCCGAACCATTTGGCCTTCAGGCGATAATAGCGGTGGGACAGCCGCGGATAGGCCTCGCGCACCGCTGAAACGAGAGCGTCGACCACCTCGCGCTCGACCCTGTTCGCCAGATGGCGGGAATCCGCGACATCCTCGAATTTGCGCCAGCGGTCGGAAATCTCCTTGTCCTTGGCCAGCGTGTTGGTGATCAGCGCGAAGGTGCGCAGCTCCTTGCGGAAGACCTTGCTCAGCGCCTCCGCCGCCTTGCGGCGCGCCTCACCATCGGCGTCCTGCAATTTGTTGAGCGTGAGCTCCAGCGTCAGCTCCTCGCCGTCGACGTCGAAGCGCAGCGAGGCGATGGTCTCGTCGAAGAGGCGGTTCCAGGCGGCCGCGCCCGTCATCGACTTCTCGTGGAACAACGCCTCGAGCCGGTCGTCGAGCTGATGCGGCTTGTCCTTGGAGAGATCGTCGAGCCAGGGCTTCCAATGCGAGAGCGGCGCCTCGCCGGCTACCTTGGCCAGCAAGTCCGGCTCGATCCGGTTGAGCTCGAGCTCGAAGAACAGCAATTCGGTGATGGCGGCGTTCAGCCTGTCCTGCGTGTCGCCATAGAATTTGGCGCGCTGCGGATCGGTGGTGTCGCCGGAATAGACCAGGCCCGCATAGGCGCCGATCCGCCCGAGCAGGTCGCTCAGGCTTTCATAGGCCTTGACCGCCTCGGCCAGCAGGGCGCTGCCGTCGGGCGTCCCCGCCAGCTCGGCGAGCTTGCCGCGATAGCCCGCCGCCAGCGCCTGCGCCTGCGTGAAGGCGCGGTCGAGATCGGCTCGGAAGGCGGCGGAATCGATCCCGGGATAGAGATCGTCCAGGTTCCATTCCGGCAGGTCGCCGAGCGCTTTGTCGGGGGCGGCGACGCCGCCGCCATGCGCCGCCGCCTGGCCGTGAACCGTCTCGCCTCGCATCGTCTGGAAGAACATGCTCTCTCCGTCTCGCGGCATCGGGTGTGCCCCCACTTAGGCCAGCATGGGGCCGGGGATCAATCTCGGGCGTTCTGCCGCAGCGCTGATGACGGGCCCGGCCGGCGCGCTTAAACTCCGCTTAACTCTTCTGGCCGACGATGCCCCAGAACGGAACAGGCGATTCCTTTCGAAGCCGAGCCTTTCCGTCCTGTTGCGCCGTCTTTCGAGGTGTCATGACCGCCACCGTTCTCGTCGTCGACGACGATCCCGTCCAGCGCCGCCTGCTCGACGCGATGCTCAAGCGTTTCGGCTACGGCGTCCTGGTTGCGGAGAATGGCGAGGCGGCCGTCGCGCTGATCGCCGGCCCGGATGGCGACGCCATCGACGCGATCGTGCTCGACCTCAACATGCCCGGCCTCGACGGCATGGGCGTGCTCGCCACGCTGCGCGAACGCGAGATCGACAAGCCCGTCATCGTGCAGACGGCGAACGGCTCGATCGAGACCGTGGTCACGGCCATGCGCGCCGGCGCCGTCGATTTCGTGGTCAAGCCCGTCGGCGCCGAGCGCCTCCAGGTCTCGCTCAAGAACGCGCTGAAGCTCGGCGCCCTCGAACATGAATTGCGCCATATCAAGCGCCGCGCCTCCAACACGCTGGGCTTCCGCGACCTCGCGACCAAGAGCCCCGACATGGCCCGCGTCGTGCGCCTGGCCGAGCGGGCGGCGAAATCGAACATCCCGATCCTGATCGAGGGCGAATCCGGCGTCGGCAAGGAGGTGCTGGCCCGCGCCATCCAGGGCTCCAGCGACCGCAAGGGCAAGCCCTTCGTCACGGTCAATTGCGGGGCGATCCCGCACAATCTCGTCGAATCCATCCTCTTCGGCCATGAGAAGGGCGCCTTCACCGGTGCCACCGAGCGCCATCTCGGCAAATTCGTCGAGGCCAATGGCGGCACGCTGTTCCTCGACGAGGTCGGCGAATTGCCGCTCGACGCCCAGGTCAAGCTGCTGCGCGCCATCCAGGAGAGCGAGGTCGACCCCGTCGGCGGCAAGAAGTCGGTCAGGGTCGACATCCGCGTCATCTCCGCCACCAACAAGAGCCTGCTCGATCAGGTGAAGCGCGGCGAGTTCCGCGAGGATCTCTACTACCGCCTCAACGTCTTCCCGATCACGCTGCCGCCGCTGCGCCAGCGCCGCGAGGACATTCCCGACCTTGCCCGCGGCTTCCTCGCCCGCTTCGCCGCCGAGGAGGGCAAGAAGCTCAGCGGCATCTCCAGCGAGGCGATGACCTTGATCGCGAGCTATGATTGGGCGGGCAATGTCCGCCAGCTCGAGAACGCCATGTTCCGCGCCGTCGTCCTGGCCGATGGCGGCGAGCTCGGCGTCGCCGAGTTCCCGCAGATCGCGGCGCAGATGGATGGCTACGACGTCCGCATCCCGCCGGCGCCGGCCCAGCTCGGCCCGGCCGATGCGCAGGCCGAAGCCGCTCCCCGCATCATCCACATGCCGGTGCGCGACCCGAACTCGCTCGAGCTCGTCTCCGGCTCCGACATGCGCAAGCTCGACGATCTCGAGCGCGACATCATCACTTTCGCGCTGGCGCATTACCGCGGGCACATGTCCGAGGTCTCGCGCAAGCTCGGCATCGGCCGCTCGACGCTCTACCGAAAGCTCAAGGATTACGGGCTGATCGAGAGCGACGGCCATCCTGAGGAAACCGACGCGGCCTGAGCCGCGACGAATCAAAGTGGCGGCCTGTTGCGCCGCCGCATCTTGTGGAAGCAAACCGAGTCACGCAGGAATGGGCGTGATCCGGCATTCATCGGGATAGCGACTATGCCTCGTCGCCACTGGGCGAATCTGACCTCGGCATCCGCCCTGGCCATCATGCTGAGCTGCGCTCCGGTGCTTGCCCAAACGCCTCCGGCCCAAGCCCCCCTCGCCACCGATCCGGCGACCGGCGTGCCCCTGCCCGAGACGCCCCAGCTCAAGCTGCTTGACACCGAGAAGCCGGCCCCTGCCGGCCAGACGGCGACGGACCGCCCCTCCGACAGCGACATCGTCACCGGAACCGTGAAGAGCGGCGCAACCTTGCGCGGTGCCGCCTCGGTCGATGCCACGGCCCCCGTCGAGACGGAAACCGAGCCGGTCACGCTCGACATTCCGCAAGTCGAGGTGCCGGCGCTGGACCCGGCGCTCGTGCCGGCCTCGAAATCCTCCGAGCCGGCGCCCGCCCCTGCTCCCGCCGAGACCGCGCCCGTCCAGGCCGCCCCGGCCCTGCCGGCTCCGGACAAGCCCGTGACGGCCTCGGTGACGGTGGCGCCGCCCGCAGCCGCCCCGGCCGCCGGGCCGCTCGAAGCCATCCCGTCACTGGTTCCGCCGCCCGAGATGCCGAAGGTGGTGGTCGACGTGCCGCCGGGCCTCGCCTTCGCCGCCGATATCGCGGCGCGCGCCAATGACGGCGTCGCGGTCCGCCGCCTCGGCGAGCGCGAGCGCAACGAGATCCTCGCCGCCTATCAGGCGAACGAGAACAAGCCGTTCTGGATCGACGCCAAGGGCTGGACCGCCGCCGGCAAGCGCATCGTCGCCCAGCTCGAGCACGCCGCCGATGACGGCCTGCGCCCGACCGACTACGCCCTTCCGGTCTTCGAGCTGAGCGACAAGGCCAAGCTCGCCGAGGCCGATGTGCGGCTCTCGGCGCTCGCCGTGCTCTATGCCCGCGACGCGCGCGGCGGCCGCCTCGATCCGCGCCGCCTCTCCAAGCTGATCACGCCGACGCTCTACCTGCCCTCGGCGACGGAGGTGCTCTCCGAGCTCGCCGGCGCTCCCGATGCCGGCGCGGTGCTCGCCGCCTACAACCCGCCGCACGAGCAATATCGCCGCCTCAAGGCCAAGCTCGCCGAACTGCGCGAGCATCTCGACGACACGCCGCTAGTGCGCATCCCGGCCGGGCCGCCGCTCAAGCTCGGCATGCGCGACGAGCGCGTGCCGCTGGTGCGCGCCCGCCTCGGCCTCGGCTCCAGCGACGATTCGGTCTTCGACCGCTCGACCTCGCTGGCCCTGGCCGACTTCCAGAAGAAAGCCGGCCTGCCCGCCAACGGCATCCTCAGCGAGCGCACCCTCGCCGCACTCGGCAAGCCCGCGACGGCAAGGGGCGAGGAGGACATTGTCGCCCAGATGGAGCGCTGGCGCTGGCTGCCGCCGGATCTCGGCGCCAAGCACATCATGGTCAACGTGCCGGAGATGCGCGTGCGCGTCATCCGCGACGGACAGGTGATCCACGAGGCCCGCGCGATCATCGGCAAGCCGGATTCGGCGACGCCGATCTTCTCGCACAAGATGGACCACGTCATCGTCAACCCGTCCTGGTACGTGCCGCCCTCGATCCTGAAGAAGGAGTTCCTGCCGGGGCTGGCGGCCGATCCGGACTATGCGGCCAAGCGCGGCTATGTCGTCACCCGCACCAAGGGCGGCGGCATCTCGGTGCGCCAGCCGCCCGGCGAGCGCAACGCGCTCGGCTGGATCAAATTCATGTTCCCGAACGAGCATGCGGTCTATCTGCACGACACGCCGAACCGCCGGCTCTTCGCCGGCGAGCGGCGGGCCCTCAGCCATGGCTGCGTGCGCGTCGACGACCCCTTCGCGCTGGCCGACCAGGTGCTCGGGCCGGAATGGACGAGCGAGCGCCTGAAGAAGCTGATCGGCAAGGGCGAGCGCCGCATCAACCTGCCGCAGCCGCTGCCGATCCACCTCGTCTACAACACCATCGTCATCGGCGCGGACGGCCATATCACCCGCTTCGACGACGTCTACGGCTTCCACCGCCTCGTGCGGCAGGCGCTGGAGCAGCAGGGCTGACGGCTCGCCGGATCTCTCGGCCTCGTCCCGAGCAGCCGCGCCGCGGCCGCTCGGGACGAGGGCGCAGATCATCGAACCGACTCCCGTTTGTGGAGAATCCGGCCGAATTGGGGCCCGGCCGCCGGTTGGGCACCTTTTCGCCACGATCCGTCTTTAGCCAAACGTTCCCAGAAATTCCTGGCGCGGCGCTGGGCGGCTTGCTAACGGGTCGTTAACGCTTCTCCGCAACTGTTCGTTCACGTTCACCATACCGCTTCGGCGGGGGCACCGAGACGGGTCAGACAGATTGGGCAGGACAGACGCCACGATTCCAGGTTGGTTGCGCTTCGGCTCGAAGCCAGCGCGCCGCCGCGTCGCGATGGTCTGCCTCGCAGTCGCCGCATCCCTGCTCGGCATTCGCGGCACGCAGAACGCCGTCGCCAACGGTGACACGCGCACCATCACCATCCTGCACATGCATACCAAGGAGGAGACGACCGTCACCTTCAAGCAGGATGGTCGCTACGTTTCCTCCGCGCTCGAGAAGCTGAACTGGGCCCTGCGCGACTGGCGCAGCGACGAGCCGATCCGGATGGACCCGCGCCTGTTCGACGTCGTCTGGGAGGTTCAGCGCCAGCTCGGTTCCGAGCAGCCCTTCCACGTCGTCTCCGCCTATCGCTCGCCCAACACCAACGCCATGCTGCGCCGCCGCTCGCGCGCCGTCGCCAAGCACAGCCAGCACATGCTCGGCAAGGCGATGGACTTCTATCTGCCCGACGTGCCGACGGCCCGCATCCGCGAGATCGGCATGCGGCTGCAGCGCGGCGGCGTCGGCTTCTACCCGAACGCCCACACCCCCTTCGTCCATCTCGATGTCGGCTCGGTGCGCTCCTGGCCGCGCATGACGCGCGACCAGCTCGTGCGGCTCTTCCCGGACCAGAAGACCGTGCATATCCCGGCCGACGGCCAGCCCCTCGCCGGCTACGAGCTTGCCAGGGCCGAGATCCTGTCGGGCGGCGGCTCGGTCGGCGGCTATGCGGTGGCCGATGCCGATGAGGGCGCCGTCCAGTCCTCCGGCGGCAAGAGCCTGTGGGCCTCGCTCTTCGGTGGTGACGACGAGGAGGCCGATGCCCGGCCGGCGGCGCGTGGCCGCCGCGGCACCCGCCAGCAGCCGGCCGTCATGGCCTATGCCAATACCGGCTATGTCGACAGCAATGCCGCCGATGGCGGCCGCTTCGCCGTCGCCGCCGCGCCCAATCCGGCCGCGCAGGCGCTCACGCGCGAACGCTCGCAGCGCATCGCGCCGCAGCAGGCCCCGGTGCAGGCGGCCCAGGCACAGCCTGAGCCTGCTCCTGCGGCGATCGCCGCCGCGGCCCCGCCGCCGCAGCCCGCCCCCCAGAATCGTCCGCAACTGATCGACGCGCCCTTGCCGCTCGCCCGACCGCGCGGGTTGAGCGCGCCGCCTGACGAGCCGGCGGTGCAGGTCGCATCGCTTCCCGGCGCCGCCGGCCCGCTCGCCTTCGCCCAGACCGGCCCGGGCGCCGAGCAGAAGCTCGTCCTCGCCTCGCTGCCGCCGCGCCGCCCGGACGCGATGACCGCCCCGGAGAGCCTCGTCGTCGCCGGGACGCCGGCCAATGCGCCTTTGCCGCCGATCCGGCCGACCGGCCTCGCCGATGCGGCGCTCGCCGCCCTGCGCCCGGCCGATGGCGGAAACACTGCCTCTCCCGCCATCGAGGGCAGGCTCGTCACCGCGAGCCTGCCGCCGGTCCGCCCGCGCGAAGGCGGCGTCAGCTACGTGACTGCGACGGAGCGCTCGGTACCGGTCGCCGCCGATCCCGAAGAGCCGGTCGGCATGGACCGCTCGGGTCTCGATTCGCTGTTCGCCACGGTCGTCCGGCCGGCCCGCAACACCGGCAAGCCGGTCGCGGTGGCGACGGCGCGTGCACGCGCGGCGGCGCCCTCCGCCGCCCCGATCGCCGGTCCAAGCCCCGCTGCGGCGCTCGGCTTCAGCCATGGCGACCCGATCGACGCCAAGCCCGGCGCCTTCACCGGCCCGGCCGTGCGCCCGCTGCCGACGAATTTCGTACAGAACTGAGCGCCGTTTCGCCGTCATGCTCGGGCTTGACCCGAGCATCTCCGGACGCGCTTGTCCCGGAGCCTCCTTCGGTCCGAGACTCTCGGGTCGCCCTGCGGTCGCCCGAGAGTGACGCCGCGCCCTCACTCCCTGTCGATCGGCCAGGCCTTGAAGACGTCCAGCGCCTCGCAGGCGGCGGCCTGCTTCGCGAGATGGGGCCAGCGCTCCTCCGGCGCGAAGTCCGGGATCACGAAGCAGCAGAAGCCCCAGGCGATGGCGGCGGTGATGTCGCTGGGCAGAAGCTCCGGTCCCGCCGTCAGGGCGCCGTCGCGCGCGGCCGCGTCGAGCAGGTCGAGCGCGGTGTGGAGCTGCGTGACGATGCGCTCCTGCCAGGGCGCGTAGCGCTGCGCCTCCGGCCGCTTGCGCTCATATTCGATCGCGACGGCCTTGTCGGCCGCGACGATGCCGATCCCGGTCAGCGACAGGTCGCGCTCGCGCGAGACGGGCTCGACCGGCCTGAGCGAGCGGCCGGCGACATCCTCGAAATGCTGGATGATCAGCAGCGATTCGCTGATGACCACGCCGCCCTCGGTGACCAGGCTCGGCGCCTTGATCAGCGGGTTGATCGCGCGGAACGCATCCATGTGCCGGAACACCGACACCGAGCGATGCTCGAAGGCGACGTCGAGCAGCGTGCCGATAATGGCGGCGCGGCGCACATAAGGACTGTCGAGCATACCGACCAGCAGCATCAGGCGATCTCCCATGGAACGAGGCGAGCCTGCCGGAAGCCGCACCGAAAGCCACGCGAAATCGCGTGATGCCGCGGATCACGCCGGCTGATGCTCCGGCGCGGCGACAACCCTGGCGACCGCTTCGCCGCTTTCCCACGGGGCCTCCCGGGAGACGCCTCGCTCCTGCATCGCCATCTGGCAGGGGTCCCAATAGGGCGTGCCGCCGAAGCGCTCGACGAGCAGGTCGATCAGCACGCGCACCTTCCCCGGCACGAAGGCGCCGGGCGGGCGCACGACATAGAGGCCGCGCGTCGGCATCGGATAATCCAGCAGCGCGTGCTTGAGCGCGCCCGAGTGGATCGCGTCCGACGCGATGAAGTTCGGCAGCACGACGAGGCCGAGCCCGGCCACGGCCCATTCCAGCAAGGTCTCGCCGCTATCCGAGCGCAACCGGCCCGGCGGCCGGACGGAAACCCAGCGCTTGCCCATCCGGAACGTCCATTCCTGCTCGGCGGTCCCTGTGTAGAGCAGGCAATCATGCTCGGCGAGATCGTGCGGCGTCGCGGGACGGCCCTTGCGGGCGAAATAGGAGGGGCTGCCGAGAACAGAAGTGTGAACCGGCGCGATGCGCCGGGCGATCAGGCTCGAATCCTTCAGCGTCCCGACCCGGATCGCCGCATCGAACCGCTCGCCGATCAGGTCGACATATTGATCGCTGGCATGCACGTCGATCTCGAGCCGGGGATATTTCAGCGCAAGCTCCCGCAGCAATGGCGCGACATGGCGGTTGCCGAAGGTCAGCGGCATGGCGAGCCGCAACCGGCCGGCGACGCCGCCCGCCTGCTGCGCCACCGCCTCGCGCGCCTCCTCCAGCTCCGCCAGGATGCGCTCGCTGCGGGCCTTGAACTCGTTGCCGGCCTCGGTCGGGCTCACTCCCCGCGTCGTGCGGCTGAGCAGGCGCGTGCCGAGCTCCTCCTCCAGCTTGCTGACGCGGCGGCTGACGATGGATTTCGACAGGCCGAGAATCTGGGCCGCGCGCCCGAAGCCGCCCGTCTCGGCGACGGCGATGAAGCTGCGGATATCGTCGAGCTCCGCCATGGGGCGTTCCTCCGGATGCAACAGTCTGGTGCCTATTATGGGTGTTCCGGTGCAGCAAGTGAACCGCTACCTCTCCACCACCGAACATCAGGTCCCGCTTTCGCAGAAGGGCGCCCCAGGGTGCGTTCCGAGAAAAGCCATTCCGGCTCATCGGCCTGCCAGCGTGATCCGCGTTCACCTACGAGGAAGCCATGCTCGACAAGCTTAAGAAGCGCCGTACGCAATATGCCCTCGGCAAGAACCTGCCGATCTCCGAAACGCAGGTCGATGCCCTGATCAGGGACGCGATCCGCCTGTCCCCCTCCAGCTTCAACTCGCAGAGCTCGCGCGCCGTCGTCCTTTTCGGCAAGGAAAGCGACAAGTTCTGGAACATCGCCAGCGAGGCGCTTCGTGCGGTCGTGCCGGCGGCTGATTTCCAGGCGACGAGCAAGAAGCTTGACAGCTTCGCCAGCGGCGCCGGGACGGTGCTGTTCTACGAGGATCAGGAGCCGGTCAAGGCTCTCCAGGCCAATTTCCCGCTCTACGCGCACAACTTCCCGATCTGGTCCGAACATTCGACCGGCATGGCGCAGTTGGCGGTGTGGACGGCGCTTGCCGACGCCGGTATCGGCGCGAGCCTTCAGCACTATCATCCGCTCGTCGATGCCGACGTGGCCAAGACATGGAACATCCCGGCCTCCTGGGAGCTCAAGGCCCAGATGCCCTTCGGCTCCAATGAGGCCGGCTTTGCGGAGAAGACCTTCATCGACGACGAGCTGCGGTTCCGCACCCACCGTTGAACGAGGCTCGCGACCGGGCAGCGCCGGACGGACCGGGCTGCGTTTCGTCGCCTGAACGAACCGCTTGAAAAGCAAACGCCGCTCGGGATCTCTCGAGCGGCGTTTCAGTATTCTCTGTCGAGGCTCAGACCGTCTCGCCGACCGCCTGGAGATAAAGGTCGAGGATCGCCTCCTCCTCCTTGCGCTCCTCGAGGTCGCGCTTGCGCAGCGCGACGACCTTGCGCAGCACCTTGACGTCGTAGCCGTTGCCCTTGGCCTCGGCATAGACCTCCTTGATGTCGTCGGCGATCGTCTTCTTCTCTTCCTCGAGCCGCTCGATGCGCTCGACGATGCTCTTGAGCTGATCGCCCTGAACCGGATCGTCCATGTCATATCCTTCCGGGATCGTAAAATTCGGCCGGCAGCGTTCGCCCGGAACGGGTCCGGGCGTCAAGCCGCAACGCTTCGCAGCGGCGCGTCCTTCAACAGATCCGATGCCGCGGCCGCTTCAAAAGTATGATTACATCATCAAAAGGCAGATGACGCGCGCGCGCCCCCGGCCTAAGACTCGGCCATAAACAACCGCCCTCGACGGGCGGCGCGGGGGCGAGGCGCGGCGTGCGGCCATCATCGATCGACATCAGTGTACTGCGCCTGACCGCGCGGACGATCTACGATGCCGCCGTGGCGCGCGCGCATCCTTCGGGCTGCCTGCCGCAGCATCTGCCGCCCGCCCCGGAACGGGGCCGCCTGATCCTGCTCGCCGCCGGCAAGGCCGCCGGCAGCATGACGGCGCTGGCGGAGGCGCATTACCTCGAGGGCGGCCTGCCGCCCGAGCGTCTCACCGGCCACGCCGTCGCCCGCCACGGCTATACCGCGCCGACCCGGCTGATCCCGATGGTGGCCGCCGGCCATCCGGTGCCGGACGAAGGCAGCGTCGCCAGCGCCGGCCGCGCGCTCGAACTCGCAGCCTCCGCGACAGCCGACGACCTTGTGCTCGTCCTGCTTTCCGGCGGCGGCTCGGCCAATTGGGTCGCGCCCGCCGGCCAGCTGACGCTCGCCGAGAAGCGGGCCGTGACCAAGGCGCTGCTGCGCTCCGGCGCGCCGATCGGCGAGATGAACATCGTCCGCAAGCGGCTCTCGCGCATCAAGGGCGGCCGGCTCGCGCTCGCTGCCGCGCCGGCCCGGCTCCTGACCCTCGCCATCTCCGACGTCCCCGGCGACGATCCCGCCGCCATCGCCTCGGGCCCGACCGTGCCCGATCCGAGCACGATGGCGGACGCCCGCGCCATCGTCGCCCGCTACGGGCTCGATCTGCCGCCGGCCGCCCGCGCCCTCATCGACGACGACGCCAATGAGACGCCGAAGCCCGGCCACCCCGCCTTCGCCAACAGCGCGTTCCGCATCATCGCCCGCCCAGCCGATGCGCTCGCCGCTGCCCGCGCCGCCGCCGAGGCGGCCGGCTATGAGGTGATCGATCTCGGCGCGGATCTGGAGGGCGAGGCCCGCGAGGTCGCCGCCGCCCATGCCGACATGGCCAGGCGCCTGAAGGCCGAGGGCCGGCGCGCCGCGATCCTCTCCGGCGGCGAATTGACCGTGACCCTGCGTGGCTCCGGCCGCGGCGGCCCGAGCCAGGAATATGCGCTGGCGCTCGCCATCGCGCTT
Organism: Allobosea sp. UNC402CLCol; assembly: GCF_000745475.1. Classification (GTDB taxonomy): domain Bacteria; phylum Pseudomonadota; class Alphaproteobacteria; order Rhizobiales; family Beijerinckiaceae; genus Allobosea; species Allobosea spartocytisi. Next base: position 291,649 of record NZ_JQJJ01000010.1, on the reverse strand, counting down.
GGCGGAGAGGCGGGCATCGTCGCGCTCGCCGGCGATACGGATGGCACCGATGGCGGCGGCGGCGAGGCGACCGACCCGGCCGGCGCCGTCATCGATCCCCAGACATTGACGCGCGCGGCCGCGATCGGCCTTGATCCTGCCCGATCCCTCGCCGACAACGATTCGACCGGCTTCTTCGAAGCGCTCGGCGATTTGCTGCAGCCGGGACCGACCCTGACGAACGTCAATGACTGCCGCGTGATCCTGATCGAACCGTGAGAATGCCCGGACATCCTCGAACGGCCGCCTTTGCATGGGCCGTCGGCGCCGCCTTCCTGCTCCTGGGCGCGCTGCCGGCCAAGGCCGATCTGCGCATGTGCAACACCACCACGAGCCGCATCGGCGTCGCCATCGGCTATCGCGACGCGCAGGGCTGGACGACCGAGGGCTGGTGGAACATCAGCCCGCGCGGCTGCGAGACGCTACTGCGTGGCACGCTGGCCGCGCGTTATTACTATGTGCACGCCGTCGATTACGACAAGGGCGGCGAATGGACGGGCAAATCCGTCATGTGCGTGCGCAACAAGGAATTCACGATTCGCGGCATCGAGGACTGCCTGGCGCGCGGCTATGATCGCGCCGGTTTCTTCGAGGTCGATACGGGCGAGCAGAAGAGCTGGACCATCCAGCTCACCGACACCACCGGCGGGGCCCCGCCCCGGCCCTGAGGCCGGGCCGAACGGGACCAGGCCGCACGAAACGACAGAGATGGCGGCGGGCTTGGAGCCGGCCGCGGGGGAAGACGATGAAGCGCGAACGCCGGATCAAGATCATTGCCACGCTGGGCCCCGCCTCCGCGACCGAGGAGATGTGCGCCAAGCTGTTCGAGGCCGGCGTCGACGTCTTCCGCATCAATATGAGCCACACCCAGCGCGAGACGCTCCATGACAAGGTCGCGATGCTGCGCGGGCTGGAGGCGAAGTTCCGCCGGCCGGTCGGCATTCTCGCCGATCTGCAGGGGCCGAAGCTGCGCGTCGGCTCCTTCGGCGGCGATGGCGGCGCCATGCTCGAGAAGGGCGCGCGCTTCATCCTCGATTCCGACCCCGCTCCGGGCGACGTGAACCGCGTCTACCTGCCCCATCCGGAAATCCTGAGCGCGCTCGAGCCGGGGCACCATCTCATTCTCGACGACGGCAAGCTGCGCCTCATCGTCGAGCAGGCGACGCCCGAGCAGGCCGTGACGAAGGTGCTGATCGGCGGCCGGCTCTCCTCGCGCAAGGGCGTCAGCCTGCCCGACACGGTCATTCCGGTTTCGGCGCTGACGGAGAAGGACCGCTCCGATGCCGAGGTCGCCGCTGAGGTCGGTGTCGACTGGATCGCGCTCTCCTTCGTGCAGCGGCCGGAGGACATGGCGGAGCTGCGCAAGATCGTGCGCGGCCGGGCACTGGCGCTCGCCAAGATCGAGAAGCCGCAGGCCGTCGCGCGGATGGAGGAGATCATCGACGCCTCCGACGCGATCATGGTCGCGCGTGGCGATCTCGGCGTCGAGATGCCGCTGGAGAAGGTGCCGGGCACGCAGAAGCGGCTGACCCGCATGGCCCGGCTCAAGGGCAAGCCGGTCGTGGTCGCGACCCAGATGCTCGAAAGCATGATCACGAGCCCGGTGCCGACCCGCGCCGAGGTCTCCGACGTCGCGACCGCGGTCTTCGAGGGCGCCGACGCGGTGATGCTCTCGGCCGAGAGCGCTGCCGGCCAGTATCCCGTCGAGGCGGTGACGATGATGAACCGCATCGCCGAGGAGGTCGAAAACGACGCGGTCTACCGCTCGATCCTCGATTCGCAGCGCAACGAGCCGGAGGCCACCGGCGCCGACGCCATCGCCAAGGCTTCCCACGAGATCGCCGAGACGCTGAACCTCAAGGCGATCTGCGCCTGGACCTCGTCCGGCTCCACCGCCTTCCGCATTGCGCGCGAACGCCCCAATTCGACCGTGATCGCCCTGACGCCGAACCGCGCCACGGCGCGACGCCTCACCTTGGTCTGGGGCGTCCACGCCATCGTCACCAAGGACGCCAGCGACGCGGACGACATGGCCTTCCGCGCCTGCAAATTCGCAGTGCGCGAGCATTACGCCAAGATCGGCGACCGGGTGATCGTCGTCGCCGGCGTTCCCTTCGGCACGCCGGGCGCGACCAACATGGTCCGCATCGCCTTCGTCGCGCAGGAGCATGTCGCGAAGGCGTGAGCCGACCATCGCTCAGCGTCATTCTCGGGCGAAGCGAAGCGCAGACCCGAGAATCTCGGGACGACAAAGCGCTGAAATCCGCTTCGGCGAGAGATGCTCGGGTCAAGCCCGAGCATGACGGGAGGTTTCCGGGCGCTCAGGTATCGCGCCCGTCGACCTCGAATTTCAGCGACTCGACGGCCTTCTTCACCGTCTCGAATTCCGGATAGACATCCAGCGCCCGGCGGAAGGCGACCATGGCCGCCTTGTCGTCGCCCTGCTGGCGCAGGATGAGGCCGAGCCCCATCATCGCGCCGTAATGGCGCGGCTCGCGCTTCAGCGTCTCGCCGATGTCGAACAGCGAGCGGATCGGGTCGCCGGCGATGTAGAGCGCGTTGGCGCGCTGGTTCCAGGCCTCGGCCCAGTCCGGCTGCAGGCTGATGACCCGGTCGAGCAATTCGATCGCCAGATCCGTCTGCTTGGCCTTGAGCGCCTCCTGCGCCCGCGTCATCAGCAGGTCCGCCGTGTCGGAGCCCGAGCGCGCCCAGCGCCGTTGGATCAGGTTGGCGACGCCCTGCGCCTCTTCCGGCGTTTTCGCGTCATGCAGGCGCTGGAACAGCCGGTCGAGCGTCGCCGCCGGCGTGCGCGGCGCGGGAGCCTCCGGCGCGGCCGGGTTTTCCATCTTGTCGGAGGGCGGGACCGAGCCCGGCCGCTGCGGCGGAACGGCCTGCGCCATGGCGCCTGCCGATGTCAGGGCCAGCGCCAGAAGGGCGGTGCCGATGCGAGATGCGCTCATGAGGGAGAATTTAGTCGCCCTGTCCGGGACGTCAAATCACGCACCGGCGAGGCGGGACGGCGCCTGCGCGAGGCAACGCAAAAAAGCGGCACGCCATCGGCGTCCCGCTTCGCAAAGTCCTGGCTCCGCCGCGCGGCCTTGCAGGCCGCGTGGAAGCTCAGCCCTGACGCGCCTTGAAGCGCTTCTGGACCTTGTTGATGATGTAGACGCGGCCCTTGCGGCGCACCAGCTGGTTGTCGCGATGGCGCGCACGCAGCGACTTCAGCGAATTGCGGATCTTCATTGTACCAACTCCATCGGCCCGCCCTCGCGAGCGCGCCGGTCAAAAAACTCACAGTCTGCGAAGCGAGCCTCGCGGCCCTCATCGCCCATGACAACGGTGCGACTGTTGCGATGTCGGCTGTATACGGATTTTTCCGTGGATCGCAAGTGCGATCGCCACCGCTCCGCCAGGAAATCCGCTTTCCATCCTCGGGAACCTTGGCGACAAGACAGCGTTCCCATCCTCGCCTTCACCGGAGACCCGGCCCATGCGCCTGCCCCTTCTCGCTTCCGCCCTCACCGCCGCCCTCATGCTCGCCGCCTGCGGCAACACCGTGGAGCAGCGCATCGGCGGCGCCGCTGTCGGCGCCGGCACGGGCGCCGTCGTGGCCGGGCCGGTCGGCGCTGTCGTCGGCGGTGCAGCCGGAGCCGTCACCGGGCCGTCCGTCGCGCGCGCCACGCGCCGTGCAACCCGCTGAGCGAAGGACCGAGCCTGCGACGCAAGGCTCGGTCACCCGCGATCCTAGGCTGCGGCGGCCTGCCGGCCCCGCAGCGGCAGGCTGCCGCCCTTGAGGCAGACCGCCATGCCGGCGGCGATCAGGCACAGCGCCCCGGCGATGAAGAAGGCCGGCAGGTAGCTGTCATAGGCCGTGCGGCTGAAGCCCGCCCCATAGGCCGCGAAGGCGGCGCCGAGCTGGTGGCCAGCGAAGATCCAGCCGAAGACCAGATTGGCCCGCTCGCCGAAGCGGTCGGCGGTGATCTTCACCGTCGGCGGCACGGTCGCGACCCAGTCGAGCCCGTAGAACACGGCAAAGAGCGACAAGCCGTAGAACGAGAAATCGGTGAAGGGCAGGTAGAGCAGCGACAGCCCGCGCAGGCCATAATACCAGAACAGCAGCCAGCGGCTGTCATAGCGGTCGGACAGCCAGCCCGAGCCGACCGTGCCGATGAAGTCGAAGACGCCGATCATCGCCAGCACGCTCGCCGCCGTCACCGCCGCCATGCCGAAATCGCCGCAAAGCGAGACGAAATGCGTCTGGACGAGGCCGTTGGTACTCGCCCCGCAGACGAAGAAGGTGCCGAAGAGCAGCCAGAAGGCGCCCGTCCCGGCCGCCTCGCGCAGCGCCAGCAGCGGCGACATCAGCATCGCCCCGAAACCGGCGGGCTGCGCCGGCGCCGGCACGATCCGGTCGCCACCATAAGGCGCGAGGCCGAGATCGGACGGCCGGTCCCGCATCAGCAGCAGCACCATCAAGGCCGCGAACAGCAGCATCCCGAGCACGAAGACGAGCGCGCCGCGCCAGCCGACACTGTCCGCCAGCCCGGCCAGCAGCGGCAGGAAGACGAGCTGCCCGGTCGCGGTGCTCGCCGTCAGCAGGCCGATCACCAGCCCCCGCCTGTGCTGGAACCAGCGCGTCGCCACGGTCGCGCCCAGCACCATCGCGGTCAGCCCCGTGCCCAGCCCGACGACGACGCCCCAGAGCAGCACGAGATGCCAGATCTTGGTCATCGCGAAGGAGCCGAGAATGCCGCTGGCGATCAGCACGAGCGCGGTGCTCGCGACCCGCCGGACCCCGAACCGGTTCATGAAGGCCGCCGCGAAGGGGCCCATCAGGCCAAACAGCACAAGCCGCACCGCCAGAGCCGAGGAGATATCCGCCGTCGCCCAGCCGAATTCCCGCTCCAGCGGACCGATCAGAACGCCCGGCGCGCCGACCGCGCCGGCCGTGACCAGCATGGTCAGGAAGGTCACGGCGGCGACCACCCAGCCATAGTGAATGCCTCGGCGCCCCAGCGCCCCGGCGAGGCCGGACGGCGGATGAACGATCTGATCCATCGTGATCTCCATTAAGGGCATATGCCCGCATTATGTCCGAAACAAAGGCTTCGTCAGTTCGCCGCGACGGCTTCCAGCAGCGCCAAGGTGGTGGGGCCGAGCTCCTGCTCCATCTGGCTCTGAATGCCGTCCCAGAGCGGCCCGGCCTCGTTCAGGAGCGCTTGGCCGCGTTCGCTCAGCTCGACCATGGCCTCGCGCTGGTCATCGCCACGGCCGAGCTCCACCAGCCCCATGCGCTGCAGCACGCGGACATTGCGCCCGATGGTCGAACGGTCGAGCTCGGTCAGGCGGGCGAGCTGCGTCAATGTCAGCGGGGCGTTCCGCTCGATGTTCCGCATCAGGCTGTACTGGGCGATATTGATGCCGAGCGGCGCGAGCGCGCGATCATAGACCCCGGCCACCCGGCGGGTCACGGTTCTCAGGACGGTGCAATAGCAGCGGGAAGACATTTCAGGGGTATATACCCGCAATACCTTCGCCACAAGCCCTCCCCTGCCACTGTCATCAAACTCACATTTGGCCGCTTGAGGGTCGGATGATGAGTGATTCGGTCCAGAGACTTCACGCTGCCATCGGGCGGACCCGCGGAGGCGACCCCAGCCGCTCGCGCACGGCCAAGCTCTTCGCCGGCGGCATGGCCAAGATGGCGAAGAAGGTGGCGGAGGAGGCGGTCGAGACCGGCATCGCCGCGCTTCAGGGCCAGCGTCGCGAGACGATCCTGGAAAGCGCCGACCTGATCTACAATCTCGTCGCCCTCTGGGCGGCCATGGGCATCGAGCCGAACGAGATCTGGGGCGAACTCGAGCGCCGCGAGCGGCTGTACGGGATCGCGGAGAAGCTCCCGAAGGGCCGCCCCCCTGCCCGGCCCAAGCGCGAACCGCGCCCGAAACTCGCCATCGGCTCGCCTGTCGGCTGACTGTTCGGCGGCATCGAACCCGATCCGGCGATCTGCTTTCCGGTCACCGGGCTCGGCTCGCCGCGGCATTGTAGGACGCCGCCTCGGCGTCTTCGGCCCGCTTGTCCAGCCGGGTGACGCCCAGCGCTGTCCACAGCCGAGCCCCTTTGCAAGGCACCGTCATTTTCTGGGTTGCCAAGACGAAAGCGAGCGGCTACATCCGCCGCATCAGGCCAGACGCGCAAGCGTCTTGACGCACTGATACGCGCCCGTAGCTCAGCTGGATAGAGCATCAGACTACGAATCTGAGGGTCAGAGGTTCGAATCCTTTCGGGCGCGCCATTACTTAGCTCTCTTTCGAGAGCCCCGTTTGCAGCCCGGTTACAGGGCCGCTTACAAACACAAACTCCCCCTTGGTTCTGGGATCGGCGCTTCGCGCGCAGGTCGATGACGTTGTCGATCTTCGCTCGTCCATTGCCTGTGAGGCTGCGGCGCTCTGCCTGCCGGCGATAGATTTTGGCCTCCTTGTCGGTGGCGTGCTCGATCTGGGCCATGACCTCGGCATCGCGCGCGCCGGCCATCGCCAGCTCCACGCCGCGCGCGTGACGAAGGCCGGGTGGGGTGAGGCCGGAGCGCATGACACCCGCGACAACGCTCCTCAGGTCTCTAGACCTGCAAATGAGCCTTCCGCGTTGCCAGAACGGCTCGTGCGGCAGCAAGGCCGGTTTGAAAGGCGCCATGCGCGGTCGAGAAATCCTGCGTCGAGCAGGCCTCGCCGGCAAAGAAGAGCCTGCCGTCGACCTCCCCGGCGAGAATGGCCCGGGCTTCAGCATGACCTGGCAAGGCATGGCTGTAGGAGCCTCGCGCAAAAGGCTGGCGGCCCCAGCGCGATTGCGCGATCGGCTTCAGCCGGCTCCGGATCCCCGAGCCGAAAAGCCCGGCCAGCTCATCGAGCGCGAAAGCGGCGAAAGCGCCGCCATCGGCTTCGAGCTCGCGGGCAGCCGCGCCGCCGACGAAGCCTTCGATCAGCGGCCGGCCGAACGGCCTCAGGTGGTAACTTGCCGTCCGCGCCACATACGGATTGCCCAGGACCTGCGTGTCCGGTTCGAAGCCGTCGCAATCGGACAATTTGAAGATGATCTTGTCGGCCAGGCCGAGAGGCAGCGCACTGGCGGCATCGATGTGATCCGAAGCCCGCGGCGGCAGACGTATCCCGCCGGAGGCGAGCACGTCGGTCGGGACGGTGACGATGACGCGCGCCGCCTCGATCTCGCCTCTGGCGGTGGTCAGCCTCAACGCGCGTCCCGATGCGTCGATGCCCGAGACCGGCGTGCCCAACGCGACCGGAACGTCCTTCGCCGCGGCGGCAATGAGGCTGCCATAGCCCTCGCTCACGCGCCAGTTCACGCCGCTGTCGGCATCGGCATAGGCGAGATAGTCGCGGATCGAAAGCTGCTCCAGCTCCGTGCCGTTGATGTAGGTGCTCAGCGCCTCGAGATAGGGCGTCCAGCGGTCGTGGGCATCGAGACGATCCGAGGCGCGATCGCTGCCGGGCGGCGCCTCACGCAGGCGCTGCTCGAAACGGGCGAAGGCCGCGCGCGCGGCGTGCTGGTCGGCCGCGGGAAAGCCGAGATCGCGAAACTGGACGCCCCATGGCGGCGTGGTTCGGTCGAGCTGGAAGCCGAGCTCCGGTGCCAGCGCGGCCCAGGGGTTTCGATCCGCCGAATGAAGCCAGCCGCAGCCGAGGTCGAAATGCAGGCCGTCGCCGAAAGCGGTATGCGCCCGCCCGCCGATCCTGTCGGTCGCCTCGATCAGAAGCACGGCAAGCCCGGACGCGGCGAGATGCCGGCCTGCGGCCACGCCGGCCGCTCCGGCCCCGACGATCGCGACATCGAGCGGCTTCATGCAGTGCCCTCCCGCGGGGAAGCGCCGAGCTCCAGCCAGTCGAGTTCCTCCTCGAGTCGGTGGAAGGCGTCGTCGCCGATGGTGCCGCGCTGCCGCAGATCGAATGCCGTCTTGCGCGCAACCGCGAGCGCCGTCCGCCGCAGGGCGTTATGGTCGGTGTCGAGCTGCGCGGTCCGCCCGGTCTGCTCCAGCATGTCGCGATACTCCTGCCGGATCGGCGCCGCAGCCGCCGGAAGCGCGCCTTCGAGCGATCCGATCGCCGCCTCAAGCGCCGCCTTCCGCGCCAGGGCGAACTCACGGTCGACCGGGTGATCGTCGCTGATGGCGAGATAGCGCAGCAGCGGCGCAAGCGTCAGCCCCTGGATCAGCAGCGTGCCGACCACGACGGTGAAGGCGCAGAGCAGGATCATGTCCCGATGGGGGAAACCGACGGGAAGGGCGTAGGCGGCGGCGAGCGTGACGATGCCGCGCATGCCGCTCCAGGCGACGACGGCGCTGCCTTTGATGTTCCGGAGCGAGGCCGCCTTGTCGCTCACGCCGGAGGTTCGGCCCGGACGCAGGAGGGCGAGCGTCCTGTAGGTCGCCACCCATGTCAGCCTGACCACGATGACGGTTGCGAGAACCGCGAACGCGATCCAGGCATTTTCGACGCGCTGCGCGGCGTCGAAACCCTCGAGGATCGGCCGCAACTGCAAGCCGACCAGCACGAAGGCAAGGACCTGGAGCACGAAGACCGTGGTCTCCCACACGGCATAGGAGGGGATGCGCAGCCGCGCGCTCGTCCGGGCCGGTGCTGTCCGCGCGAGAACGATGCCATAGACGACGATGGTGATGATCCCGGACAGATGCAGCCGCTCCGCCAGGATCCAGACGCCGAAGGTCGAGATGAACTGCAGGATGATGGCGCTTGGCGGGTCGCCGAACAGCGCGAGCAACCGCACCGAAACCCAGCCGAGCAGCGCGCCGAGAATGATGCTGCCCACCGTGACGAGGGCGAAGGCCGGCAAGGCGCTCGTCACGCTGAAGCTGCCGGCCGCGACGGCTCCCAGCGCCAGGCGGTAGATCAGCAGCGCGGTCGCATCGTTCAGCAGGCTCTCGCCCTCAAGGATCACGACGATGCGATGGGGCGGCCGCACCCTGCGCAGGATCGCCGTCGCCGCGACGGCGTCCGGCGGCGCGACGATCGCTCCCAGCGCGATCGCAGCCCCCCAGGGCAGTTCGGGCACGAACCACCGCGCCACCAGGGCGACGGCAGCGGTCGTGACGCCGACGGCGATGAACACCAGGCTGGTCACCGGCAGCCAGTTCCGGCGCAGATCGCGCGGCGAGCTGTCGAAGGCCGCATCGAGCAGGATCGGCGCGACGAACAGGGCGAGCACGAGCTCCGGATCCAGCGTGATGCGCGGCGCATTGGGAATGAAGGCGAGCGCCGTCCCGCCGATGGCGAGCACGACGGGGTAAGGGATACCGGCCCGCCGCGACCCCGCTGCGAGAAGGACAGCCCCGAACATGATGGCGAGGATCGACTCGAACAGGACCATGCCTTGCGATCTTATCGCCGTTTCAGGAGGTGTCGATCACGATCGATCGGAGCGTCGTCGCTGTCGCATCTCAAGCTCCTCAGGCGCGGGGCGCGCGAACATGTGCCTGAGCCGCCGCCGCCTCCAAGCTTTGTCGCTTGCGGCAGTTTCTGGAGCTGCCTCGACGGCACCACCATCATCCGCGAATGGACAGACCTTTGATCTGAAAGGCGAATTGCGCGCGCCACGCCGCGGCACCGGCCTTGCTCTCTCCGGATAAGGGCGACCGACCCTCGCTTATCCGTCCTCGAACGGTTGGAGCAATGGTGCTATGGGTGGGAACTGCCCGGAGCCATTCTGGATCGTGCCCCGAATGGCCGCCGCGATCTTGCCGCTCCCGCTTCCTCCCCGGCTCACCAAGCGCGAACAAGGAAGATGAGATGTCGATCGACCGCTGCCGGGTGCTGATGATCTATCCGCGGTTCAACCCGGGATCCTTCTGGAACTACAAGGCGACCTGCGAACTGGCCGGAGCGCGCCACCCCGCCGCGCCACTCGGATTGATCACCGTTGCGGCGCTGCTTCCCGCGACATGGGAGATCCGGCTCCTCGACCTGAATGCGGAGGAGCTCGACGAACGGGACTTCGCCTGGGCGGATCTCGTCATGACCGGGGGCATGCTGCCGCAGCAGGACGGAACGCTGGCCGTCATCGCGCAGTGCCGCTCCCGGGGAAAGCCGGTCGTGGTCGGCGGTCCCGATGCGACATCGACGCCCGAGATCTACGAGGCCGCCGATTTTCGGGTGCTGGGCGAGGCCGAGGAGATCATGGCCGGCTTCGTCGATGCCTGGAACGCGGGGGCGAGAAGCGGGGACTTCCGCTCCGAGATGGGCAAGACCGACGTCACCAGGAGCCCAACACCGCGCTTCGACCTCCTGAAATTCGCGCATTACCTGCATGTCGGCGTGCAGTTCTCACGCGGCTGCCCGTTCAATTGCGAGTTCTGCGACATCATCGAGCTCTATGGCCGCGTGCCGCGCACGAAGACGAACGCGCAGATCCTGACCGAGCTGGATACCCTCCACGCGCTCGGATATCGCGGCCATGTCGATTTCGTCGACGACAACCTGATCGGCAACAAGAAGGCGTTGAAGCAATTCCTGCCCGCCCTGACGCAATGGATCAGGGACAGGAACTTTCCTTTCGAGTTCTCGACCGAGGCGTCGATCAATCTCGCCGACGACGCCGCTCTGATGCAGTCCATGAGCGAGGCCAACTTCTTCACGATCTTTGTCGGCATCGAAAGCCCGGATACCGACACGCTGGTCTCGATGCAGAAGAAGCAGAACACCCGCCGCAGCCTCCAGGAGAGCGTCCATCGCATCTACAAGGCCGGGCTTTTCGTGAATGCCGGCTTCATCCTCGGCTTCGACAGCGAGAAGGGCAGCGTCGCGCGCGGCATGATCGACTGCATCGAGGATACCGCGATCCCTGTCTGCATGGTCGGCCTGCTCTATGCGCTGCCCAACACCCAATTGACGCGGCGTCTCGATCGCGAAGGCCGCCTGTCCATTCCCGACGACGCCGACCATACGCAAGGGCTGGGCGATCAGTGCACCGCCGGGCTCAACTTCGTCACCAGCCGCCCGCGCCGCGCCATCCTCGACGACTACAGGGCGGTGCTCGAGGCGGTCTATGCACCCGGCGCCTTCTTCGGGCGCGTCCGGCGGGTCGGCCGCATGCTCGACTGCACCAATCGCCAGCTGGAGCTGCCGAAGTCGATGGAGTGGGAGGAGATGAGATCGTCATGGCGCCTGATCTGGCGCATGACGACGGCGAAAGGCGGCGTGCGGCGCGAGTTCTGGAAAACCGTGATCGATTGCCTCACGCATAATCGCCAGGCGCTGCCCTATGTGATGATGATGGTCGCGCTCTATCTCCATCTCGGGCCGTTCTCCCGGCAGGTGATGGCCCAGGTCCAGCAGCAGATCGACCGGCTGGCCGACGCTCAATCGCCGGCAGACATCCCGGTTGCCGCGATGTCGGCCGCCGTGGCGTGAGGGTGAACGGCATGCGATCTCGGACGGCCAAAGCCGGATCGCATCCGTAAGGCTGCCGAGGCGTCCTGCTGGGCAGGCACGCAATCCTGTCCAGCGAAGATGCGGATGCCGCGGCACCGCCCGCCTCGCTCAGCGCCCGGCGGACATCCGCATCAGCTTGCCGCCCATGATCAGGGCCGTCAGGCTGAAGGCCGCCGCCAGCATGACGTACCAGGCCGGTGCGAGCGCGCTCCCGGTCTGCACGATCAGCCAGGTGGTGATGAAGGGCGCGAAGCCGCCGAAAAGCGTGACCGCGAAATTATAGGCGATGGACAGGCCGGTGGAGCGCATGGCGGGCGGGTAGAGCTCGGCCATCGCCGCCGGCGCGGGGCCGCTGAAGCCCGCGATCAGCACGGCGAAGACGATCTGCGCGAGCATGAGGTTGAACGCGCTGGGCTGGCCCGTCAGCCAAAGCAGCATCGGCCAGCTCAGCAGGAAGAGCCCCACCACCGAAGCCAGCATGATCGGGCGCCGGCCCACCTTGTCGGACCAGGCGCCGAACACGGGCGCCAGCACGACGATCAGCGCGAGCCCGACGCTGTTGGCGAGAAGGCTCGCGCTCTGCGGCACGCCGAGCTGGCGCACCGCATAGGTCGGCATGGTGACCAGGAAGAAATAGGTGCAGACCGTCCAGGCGATGGTGATGCCGAAGCCGGTGATCACGGCGGCCCGATGCTGGCCAAGCGTGTCGCGCAAAGGCGAGAAATCGGTCTCAGGCCGCGCGGTGCGCTCGCGCAGGATAGCCTTGAAGGCCTCGGTCTCGTCGACGCGCGAGCGGATGTAGAGACCGACCGGCGCGATCAGGAGCCCGATCAGGAACGGCACGCGCCAGCCCCAGGCCTCGAGCTCGGCCTGCGGGAGCAGGCCGGTGAGCAGCGCCCCCGTCAGGGAGCCCAGCAGCAGGGCGCCGGCCTGGCTCGCCTGCTGCCAGCTCGCATAGAGCCCGCGGCGCTCGGGCGGGGCATGCTCGACCAGGAAGGCGGTGGCGCCGCCGATCTCGCCGCCGGCGGAGAAGCCCTGGATCAGCCGCGCGAGCACGATGATCGCCGGCGCCCAGGCGCCGGCTGTTGCGTAGGTCGGCGCGAAAGCGATCATCGCGGTCCCGAGCGCCATCAGCAGGATCGTCAGCGAAAGCGCCACCTTGCGGCCGCGCCGGTCGGCGAGCGTGCCGAGCACGAGCGCCCCGACCGGGCGCATCACGAAGCCGACGCCGAAGGTGGCGACGGTGAGCAGAAGCGAGACCGTAGCGTCGCCCGCGGGAAAGAAGAGCTTGGCGAGCGTCAGCGCGAAGAAGCCGTAGACGGCGAAGTCGTACCATTCCAGCGTGTTGCCGGCGACGGCGGCGATCACCGCCCGTCGGCTCGAAAACCTGCCGGCCGTCTTCCCGGCTCCGGATTCGGACATGGCATGCGTGGCGGCGAGTTCTGTCATGGTGATCCCCTCTTTGAAAAACGGGCCCTTGGCGTCGAGGCTGCGGGCGTTCAGGCGTGCCGGCGTCGGGCCCAGCCGGTAAGGCGGGCGAGAAAGGCGTCGGCGGCATCGAGCTCGGCGCGCGCGATCCATTCGTCGGGCTGGTGAGCCTGCGCGATCGAGCCCGGCCCGCAGACCACGGCGGAGATGCCCGCCGCCTGGAAGAAACCGGCCTCCGTGCCGAAGGCCATCGGGAAGGGCGGCACGATGCCGCCGAGCGCGGCCGCGACAGCGAGCGCCCCCGCCTCGCCTCCCGCGCAGAGCGGCGGGACATGGATCTCCCGCAGCAGCGACGGGCGGATGTCGTCCGGCACCGCGCGGGCGAGATAGGCGCGAGCGAGTGCCTCGATCTCGGCGGCATCGCCGGCCGTGACCGGCCTGAACTCCCAGAGCACCTCGCAGAGGGACGGCACGATATTGATCGCGGTTCCGCCCTCGATCCGGCCGATATTGACCGTGGTCGCGCCGGCGCCCACGCCGGTGCGGTGCCCGATGCTCTTCAGGAAGCCGATGAAATCGGCGGCCGGATAGATCGCGCTCGCGCCGGCGCCGGGGTCGCTCGAATGCGCGGCCCTGCCCTCGAAGCGGGCGCGGAAGCCGAGGAAGCCGCGATGGCTGTCGCCGATCCGCATGCCGGTCGGCTCGCCGATGATCGCGAGCTCCGGCTTCTCCTCATGGGCGAGCAGGTCGTCGATGAGGCGAGGAATCCCGAGGCAGCCGACCTCCTCGTCATAGGACAGCGCGAGATGGACCGGCCGGGCGAGACCGGTGCCGGCAAAGCCCTCGGCCGCCGAAAGACAGGCCGCGACGAAGCCCTTCATGTCGACGGCGCCGCGGCCATGCAGCTTGCCGTCGCGCTCGGCCAGGCGAAACGGATCGGAGGTCCAGTCCTGGTCGGCGACCGGGACGACGTCGGTATGCCCCGACAGGACGACGCCGCCCGGCCCGCGCGGCCCGAAGCTGGCGAGCAGATTCGCCTTGGCCCGGTCGTCGTCATAGCTCAGCCGGATGCGGGCACCGAGGCTGTCGAGCCGGTCGGCGACGCGGGCGACGAGAGCCAGGTTCGAGCGGCTCGACGTGGTGTCGAAGCCGACGAGTTCCTCGAGCAGGGAGACCGTCGCGCTCATCGCTCAGGCCGCCAGAGCTTGCCGCCCGGCGCGGGCGCGCCCGAGCCGGGCCTGGGCGAGGCGCAGCACGGCCGTCTGGGTCGGCACCCCATCCGCCTCCGCGCTCTCGAAGATCGCCCGCAGCGTATCGCTGATGCCCGCGACGCCGCGAAGGCGTGGGAAAACACGGTCATGGCTTGAGCGCTCCGGCGGCTCGGGATGGAGAGGGGCGGCCGCTGCTCGCCGCGAGGCCGAAGCCGCACAGGATCAGCGCGGCGCCGACGAGGTGGAACGGGCGCACCGGCTCGCCCAGCAGCAGGAAGGCGAGCACGGCGGTGAACACGGCGACGAGATGGAAGGAGGCCCCGGTGACGCTCGGCCCCAGTGTCGCGACGCAGCGGTTCCAGATGACGAAGGCGAGCAGCGAGGCGAAGACGCCGATATAGAGCACGGCCGCGAGCGGGCCGGGCGCGGTCGGGATCGTCGCGCCGCGCGCCAGTTCCCAGATCCAGAACGGCAGCAGCACGAAGAGCCCCGCCACCATCGTCGCCGCCAGGAAGAGGAGCGGATCGAGATCGGCGGGCCGGCGGCGCAGCAGCACCGAATAAACTGCGTAATTGGCGACCGCGAGCAGGACCAGCGGCTCGCCACCGCCGATGCCCAGCCGCGACAGGCTCGCGGGCTCGCCGCGCGCGACGATCCAGGCCACGCCCACGAAAGAGATGGCGATGCCGGCAAGCGTGCGGGCCGAGACGCGCTCGACCCCGAGCGCGAAAGCCGCCAGCGGCACCATCAGCGGCAGGGTCGAGTTGAGGAAGGCGACGCTGGCGGCAGGCGCGCTCTGCAAGGCGAGATAGCCGAGCGCATTATAGCCGGCGATGCCGAAGGCGCCGCAGGCCAGGACGATCCAGCGGGCGCGAAACAGCGCCTGCCGCTGCGCACTGAGCGCGCCGAGCACGAAGGGCGCGAGGCAGGCGAGCGCGACGAGCCAGCGCCCGACCGCGAGCGAGACCGGCGGAAACGTATCGGCAAGCGCCCGTCCGAGCACGAGGTTGCCGGCCCAGAACAGGGGCGGCAGCGGCAGCAGCAGCAACGGCTGGTCCCAGAGGCGCCGTAGGATCGACATTGCCGGCCTCACAGCGCGCCCGCGAGGCCGATCCGCAGGCGGCGGTTGTGCCGGCCCTTGTTATCGATCTTCAGGATGCGGATCGGCGGCGAGCCGCCGGTCGAGGCGAGATGGGTGCCGCCGCAGGCCTGACGGTCGAGGCCGACGATCTCGACGACGCGCACCTGCCCGTCCGCGGTCGGCGGTGGGGCGACCGAGCGCGAGCGGATCAGCCCCGGCTCCGCGAAGGCCACCGCCTCGGGGAGATAGTCCTGCCGGACGGCGAGGTCTTGCCGGATGAGCGCGTTGACCGGTTCCTCGATCGCGCGCAGGCGGTCATTATCGGCGTCCGGCAGGTCGAAATCGATGCGTGCGGTGCCGTCCTCGTTCATCTGCACGCCGGTGACGAGCGCGCCGTCGAAGCCCTGGAAGACGACGGCGTTGACGATGTGCAGATCGGTGTGGAGCGCGCGCATCAGCCCGCGAAACGCCGGGTCGACCCTGGCTTCCACGGTGACGGCCGGGAGTTCGATGGGGTCGGCGAGCAGATGCCGGAGCCGGCCCCCCTCGTTCTCGAAACCGGCGACCGCGACCTCGCCGCCGGCCCATTCCAGGGAGCCGCGATCGGGCAATTGTCCGCCGCCGCCCGGGTAGAACGGGCTTTCCGCGAGAACGACCCAGCCCGGCCCCGCCTCGACGACCTCAGTCGCGAGCGTCGGGACCTCCGGATTGTCGAGGCAGAAATAGCGGGACATGAATCTCATCCTTTCCGCAGTGCCGACAGGGCATCCGCATGGAGACGAGATTGGCGCGCCTTGCCGCGCCGCTATTGGCGGAAATTGAGAAAACCGCTCAGCTGGCGGTCGCCTGCACCCATTGCAGCGGGGTGATGCCGTAGCTGCGCTTGAAATGCCGCGTCAGCGCGCTCTGGTCGTAGAAGCCCGCGTCCAAGGCAGCGGCGGCAATGCTCGTGCCGCGACCGAGCGCGGCGATCGCGGCCTTCAGGCGCAATTGCGTGAGATAGGCATGCGGGGTGAGCCCCGTGCTGCGCTTGAACAGGGCGATCAACTGGAACGGCGTGAGCCCGACGGCGGCGCCGAGCTCCTCCAGCGTCAGCTCCTCCGCATGGCGTTCGCGCATGATCTCGCGGACGCGGGCCGCCCGCTGCGCGTCGCGCGCCGGCGGCGACGGCCTGGGCTCACCCGCGGCATGGCGCCGGATCAGGGCGCCGAAGCTGCGCAGCAGCAGTTCGCGCTCCTCGAACGGGTCGTTGCCGTCGTCGAGAATGCGATGCAGCCCGAGGAAGGCCTCGATCAGATCGGCATCGTGAAAGCTGTTCCGGCAGAAATAGGCCGTCGCATCCAGCCCGAGCGCGGCATTGAGCGTCTCGATCGCCGGGCGGGTCAGATAGAGCCCGCGATAGCGCCAGCGCGGGCTCCAGCCCATGCGCCCGGAATGCGGCTCGTCGGGATTGAACACGAGCAGGGTCGAGGTTCCCGCCTCGTCGGTTCGTCCTCGGCTCTTGAACTCGGCGCCGCCGGCCTCCGTCACCGCCACGACGAAGGCCTCGTGGCTGTGAGGGGCGTAATCGTGGCTGGTGAAATCGGCGACGAGGCAGCTCAGGCCCGGAACCCGAGGGTCGTGCCAGTAGCGGGACGAGTTGCGCAGGTCGATACGGGCCAAGATGCGATCCGGTCGTCGGACAAGCCGGGATCGTGCAACGATCGTGCCGAGACCGCAACCGCGCCCTGCTCCGAGGCGGAATCGGGCGCTGTCGCGGCGGCGGCGCTGTCAGAGGTCGACGAGCACCCAGAGCACGACCGCATCGGTCGGCCCCTTCGAGGTCCAGGTGTGCTCGGTGGTGGCGTCGTAATAGACGGAATCGCCCTTGTTGAGCTCGAGCGGCTCGTAGAGGCGGCTATGCACGATGAGCGTGCCGTCCATCACCATCACGAAGATCTCCGCCTCGGATTTGGCCCAGGCCGCGTATTCGTCCGGCGAGCGTGCCGTCACCGTGGTCAGGATCGGCGTGGCGCGCTTGTTCTTGAGATCGGCACAGAGCAGGACGTTGTTGCAGGTCCCGGTGGTGTGCTTGCTGCCGCCGCCCGCCCGGCTGATGCTGCGGCGCCCGGCGAAGCTCACCGCGCCTCCCTGCTCGCCGCTCGACAACAGCGTCACCAGCTCGACCTCGAGCCCATGGGCGATGCGCTGCATCGTCGAGATCGTCGGCGAAAGCTCGTTGCGCTCGATCTTGGAGAAGGCCGAGGCCGATACGCCCGTCATCGCGCTGACGTCCTGCAGGGTCAGGCCGCGACTCTTGCGCAGCTTGAGCAGCCGCGCGCCGATATCGATCCCGCCGCGCGCCTCGTCGCCGGACTGCCAGGCCTCAGGCGGCTCGGGCGATTCCCCCCGTTCCGCCAGCGAGATTTCCGGCATGCCCATTCTCCTCGTTCCAGCCCAATGGCACCTCCTGTCATAATCGCCGGCCGCAGGGAAGAAAAGGGAACGTCACCGCTCATGGGCGAATAAATTTCGTATCCGACATTTTTATATTTTTGTGTTGACAGTTGGTCCCGGCTGCAACAATTTTCCGCAAATGGTGCGCCGGCAACCGGTCCGGAGGCGTTCGGCGAGGGGCCGGCGCGGCCAGGCGACATCGCGGCAGGGACGTTTCGCATGACACTCACGCACGACACACTTGGCGGCCTCTACACCGCGATCGTCACGCCGCTCGCCGCCGACGGCGCGGTCGACATCAAGGGCCTCCAGGCTTTGGTGCGTTTCCAGCTCGCGGCCGGCGCGGCCGGCATCGTGCCGATCGGCGGCACGGGCGAATATCCGGCGTTCTCCCGCGACGAGCGTCGCGCCATCGTCGCCGCCTGCGTCGAGGCCGCCGACGGCAAGCCGGTCATTCCCGGCGTGCTCGCCACCGGTTTCGAGGATGCGCTCGAAGCGGGCCGCGACTTCGCCGCTGCCGGCGCCGCAGCGGTCATGACCGTCACGCCCTATTACGCCCCCGGCACGCAGGACGGCATGCGCGCCTATTTCCGGCGCTACCGCGACGCACTCGACCTGCCGGTCATGCTCTACCAGATTCCGCGCCGCACGACGGTCTCCGCCTTCGCCGACACGGTGCAGGCCATGGCCGAGGACGGTTCGATCATCGGCATGAAGTACTCGTCCTACGACATGCCCGATTTCATCCGCACGGTGAAATATGCCGGCGACAAGATCGCGATCCTGTCGGGCGAGGAGCCGCTCTTCGCCACCCATGTCGCGCTCGGCGCGCGGGGCGGCGTGCTGGCGTCGGCGACCATCTATCCGAAGATCTGGCTCGAGATCTTCGCGCTTGCCCGCCAGGGCAAGCTCAAGGAGGCGCTGAAGCTGCAGGACAAGATCGATCCGGTGGTCGACGCCATCTATGTCGAGACGAATCCGGGACCGCTGAAGGAGTATATGGCACTTGCCGGCATGCCGGTCGGCGGCGTGCGCCTGCCGCTGCTCGGACCGAGCGACCAGACGCTGGCCGGGCTCAAGGTCGCCGCGGCGCAGGCCAAAGCCATTAGCCTCGCCTGAGCGGAGAGCGGATCGTGATCGAGCGGCTTCGCGGCATCGTCGGCGACAAGGGCCTGATCACCGATCCGGCCGAGATGGAGCCCTGGCTCGTCGACTGGCGCCAGCGCCGGCGCGGCCGGGCGCTCGCCATCGTCCAACCGGTTTCCACGGCGGAGGTGTCCGCCGTGGTCGCGCTCTGCGCGGCCGAAGGCCAGCCGGTCTTCCCGGTCGGCGGCAATACCGGCCTGTGCTTCGGCGCCGTGCCGGACAGCGGCCGGAGCGACAAGCCCGGCATCGTGCTGTCGCTGCGCCGCATGAACCGCATCCGCTCGGTCGACCGGGCCACCGGCGTCGCGACCGTCGATGCCGGCGTCGTGCTCGGCGATCTGCACAACGCCGCCATCGAGGCCGGGCGGCAGTTCCCGCTCCATCTCGGCAGCGAGGGCAGCGCCCAGATCGGCGGGCTGATCTCGACCAATGCCGGCGGCACCGGCGTCGTCCGCTACGGGCCCATGCGCGATCTCGTCGCCGGCCTGGAAGTCGTGCTGCCGGACGGGCGCGTGCTCTCGGACCTCGCGGCGCTGCGCAAGGACAATACCGGCTACATGCTGCGCCATCTCTTCATCGGCGCGGAAGGGACGCTCGGCATCGTCACGGGCGCGGCGCTGCGGCTGCATCCGCAGACGCCGAACACCGCCCATGCCTGGGTCGCCGTCGCCGAACCCGCCGCCGCAGTCGCGCTGCTGGCCGCGCTGCAGGACCGCGCCGGCTCCTATATCCAGGCCTTCGAGATGGTCTCCGCCTCGCAATTCGAGCTGGTGCGCAAGCATGCCGAGCGGGCCCGCTTCCCCTTCCCCGAGATTCCGGCCTGGTCCGTCCTGATCGAGCTCGGCAGCGAGGACGCGACCACCGCCCTCCCCGCGATCCTCGAGGAGGTCGTCGGCGCCGCGCTCGAAGCCGGCGAGGTGCTCGATGCCGTCATCGCGACCTCCGAGCAGCAAGCGGCCGAGTTCTGGCACCTGCGCCATTCGGTCTCCGAGGCCAACAGGAAGGAAGGCATGAGCATCACGCATGATGTCGCCGTGCGCTCCTCCCACGTCGCCCCCTTCATCGCGGCGGCCGACAAGGTCGCGGCCGAGCGCTACCCGCAAGCGATCACGGAAGTGGTCTGCCATCTCGGCGACGGCAATGTGCACTACATCCTGATGTTCACGCACGAATTCTGGGCGGCCCTGCCCGATGCGGAAGCCTTCGCGCTCGAAGTCGAGCGGGCCATCCACGACGTCGCCGCCCGTTTCGGCGGAACCTTCAGCGCCGAGCACGGCGTGGGGCGCAAGCTGACCGAAGAGCTCGCGCGCCTCGCCGACCCGCTGCGCTACGAGCTGATGAACAAGGTCAAGACGCTGTTCGATCCGCAGAACCTGATGAATCCGGGCGTTCTGCTGGCACCGAAAACGGCCTGAGAACGACGCCAAAATCCGCTGCGGCCTTCGGTGAGGGGGCGCAGGTCACGGAAGCCCGCAGGGGAAGCGGGAGCCTGCCTCACCAGCCATGACGGGGTTCGCCTCATAACGCCGGGAGAATGAACATGACGACACGCAGGGATCTGGCAGGCCTCATCGGCGCCGGAGCGGTGGCAGCCGGCGCGCTCACGCTGGCCTCCAACGGAGCGAGCGCGCAGAGCGCGGCGAAGAACACCTTCGACCGCATCATCGCCAGCAAGAAGCTCAGGCTCGGCGCCGTGACCTCGAGCGCGCCCTGGTTCGTCAAGGACCCGGCCAGCGGCAAGTGGAGCGGCCATTTCTACACGATCGGCGCCGCGCTCGCGAAGGATATGGAGGTCGAGCTCGAGCTGGTCGAGACGACCTGGGGCAATGCGGTGCTCGATCTCCAGGCCGACAAGATCGACATCATGTTCGGGCTCAACCCGACGCCGAAGCGCGCGATGGCGGTCGATTTCTCGGTCGGCGCCTATGACAGCGCGCTGGTCGTCATCGCCAAGCCGGGCTTCGAGCCCAAGAGCTGGGCCGATATGAACAAGCCCGAGGTCAAGATCTCGGTCGATGTCGGCTCGGCCCATGACCAGATCGCCACGCTTTTGTGCCCGAAGGCCCAGATCACGCGCTTCAAGACCATCAACGAGGCGATGCTGGCGCTGCGCACCGGCCGCGTCGATGCGCAGTGCATCTTCTGGATGGGCGGCGTGCGCGCCGTGAAGGCCGACCCCAGCCTCGGCAAGGTCGTCGTGCCCCAGCCCTTCTTCGGCTCGACCTCGAACGCGGCCTTCCGCCGCGAATCGGACAAGACCTGGCGCGATTTCGTCAACACCTGGATCGTCTATGCGCGCGGCCTCGGCCTCGTCCGCAGCGCCGTTGTCGAAAGCCTGGAGCAGGTCGGCGTCACCTCCGAGGACATTCCGGCGGGCATCACCCTCTGAGGGTTCTCCGGCTTCCCGCGCCCGTCGCGGGAAGCCGCTTCGTTTCCTGCACGCTCTTTCGTGCAGATCGCTTTTTGCGGGCCGCCTCCGGCAACACGCTCTCATGCGCGAGGGCCGCGCCGCACGCGGGCAGGGTTGGGCATGTCCTACACTTGGAATTTCGACATCGTCTGGAGCTATCGCTGGATCTTCCTGACCGGAACCGGCGTGACGATCGGCATCACCATCGCCGTCGTTCTGCTCGGCCTGGTCGTCGGCCTCATCGCCGGCATCGCCCAGCTCTCGCGCTCGCCGGCCCTGCGCTGGCTGTCCTGGGCCTATATCGAGATGTTCCGGCTGACGCCGCTGCTCGTGCTGCTGCTGTGGTTCTATTACGCGCTGCCGATCCTGACCGGCATCAAGCTCGACGCGATCACCGCCTCGGTCGTGACGCTGACGCTCTATGGCGGCTCGTTCTATGCGGAGGTGATCCGCGGCGGCATCATCTCGATCGAGCCGGGGCAAAGCGAGGCCGGGCTGGCGCTGGGCATGACCCCGGCGCGGGTGATGCGCCGGATCGTGCTGCCGCAGGCGATCAAGCGGATGATCCCGCCGCTGATGAACCAGTCGATCATCCAGTTCAAGAACACCTCGCTCGTCTCCGTCCTCGCCGTGCCCGACCTGCTCTATCAGGGCCAGGTTGCCGCCATGGACACCTACCGCGCGCTCGAGGTCTACACGGTGGTCGCCGCGATCTACGTGGTCGTGCTGCTGCCGCTGACCGCGATCGTCAAGCTGGCCGAAAAGCGGCTGGCGCACAGCAATTGAGGGCCGGGCGATGAGCTATAGGATCGAGGTCTCCGGCCTTCGCAAGAGCTTCGGCTCGCTGGTCGTGCTCAAGGACATCAATCTCAAGGTCGAGACCGGCCAGGTCGTCGCGCTGATCGGCCCGTCCGGCTCCGGCAAGTCGACCCTGCTGCGCTGCCTCAACCTGCTCGTCATGCCCGAGGGCGGCCGCGTCCGCATCGGCGAGGACAGCTTCTCCTTCGGCGACGGCTCGAAGCTGCCGGCCACCCGCGAGCAGGCGCGCTTCCGCTCGAACACCGGCATGGTCTTCCAGCACTTCAACCTGTTCCCGCACATGACGGTGGTCCAGAACGTCATGGAGGGCCCGGTCTCGGTGAAGGCGATGCCGAAGCCGCAGGCGGAGGCGCTCGCCCGCAAGCTCCTCGCCAAGGTCGGCCTCAGCGACAAGGTCGACGTCTTCCCCAACAAGCTCTCGGGCGGGCAGAAGCAGCGAGTCGCCATCGCACGCGCGCTGGCGATGGAGCCGGAGGTGATGCTCTTTGACGAGGCGACTTCCGCGCTCGACCCCGAACTCGTCGGGGAGGTGCTCGGCGTCATGCGCGACCTCGCCGCCGAGGGCATGACGATGATCATCGTCACCCATGAGATCGGCTTCGCCCGCGAGGTCGCCGACCGCGTCGTCTTCATGCGCGACGGCGTCATCGTCGAGGAGGGACCGGCGCGCGAGGTGATCGGCGAACCCAAGCAGGAAGCGACCCGGGCTTTCCTCAGCCACTTCCACAATCGCGGCTGAGGCCGGGCGATGCCGGGGGACGCGCCATTGACCGTCGCCGTGATCGGCGCCGGAATCGTCGGCCTGTGCGCAGCCCTCGAGGTCCAGCGCGCCGGCCACCATGTCCTGCTGGTCGAGCCGGGCGAGCCCGGCGGCCGTCAGGCCGCCTCCTACGGCAATGCGACCTGGATCAACCCCGGCGCGATCATGCCGATCTCCCTGCCGGGTCTCTGGCGCAAGGTGCCGGGCTTCCTGCTCGACCGGACCGGGCCGTTCACGTTGCGCTGGCGCGACCTGCCCCGCCATGCCGGCTGGCTCGCCCGCTTCATCGCCGCCGGCCGCGACTGGGAGCGCATCGGGATCTGCGCACGCCAGCGCTACCCGCTCTGCAAGCACACAGTGACCGATCACCGCGCCTATGCCGACGAGGCCGGTGTCGGCCACCTGATCCGGCAGGAAGGGCTGGTCTATGTCTATCCGGACCGCACCGCCTTCGCCGCCGAAAGCCGCATCTGGGCGATGCGCCGCGAGCTCGGAATCCGCTTCAGCGAGATCGAGGAGCCCGACTTGCGCCGCCTGCAGCCGGAGCTGTCGCCGGCCTACCGCTTCGGCGCCCGGCTTGACGATGCCGGCCAGATCGCAGATCCCGGCGCCTATTGCGCGGCGCTTGCCCGGCTGCTGGAGGCGCGCGGCGCGCAACGCATCGGGGCGCGCGCCACGGGGTTCGTCATCGACGGCGGCAGGCTCCGCGCCGTCGTGACCGACCGGGGCCCCCTCGCCTGCGACCGCGCCGTCATCGCGGCGGGCATCGGCTCGGCTGGGCTGGCCAGGCTCGCCGGAGACCGCGTGCCCCTGATCTCCGAGCGCGGCTACCATGTCGTCATCCCCGAGCCGGGCGT
Source organism: Allobosea sp. UNC402CLCol (assembly GCF_000745475.1). GTDB lineage: Bacteria > Pseudomonadota > Alphaproteobacteria > Rhizobiales > Beijerinckiaceae > Allobosea > Allobosea spartocytisi. Next base: position 268,003 of record NZ_JQJJ01000010.1, on the reverse strand, counting down.
GGCGCTCGGTGCCGGGCTGATGCCCTCGGACGGCCAGATGGGCGTCGTCTCGACGCCGCAAGGGCTGAGGCTCGCCGGGCAGGTCGAGCTCGCCGATCCCGACGCAGATCCTGACTGGCGCCGCGCCGACATCCTGCTCGGCTATGCCCGCAGGATGTTTCCCGGGCAGGCGAAGCGCTTCGAGACCGCCCGGATCGACCGCTGGATGGGCAACCGCCCCTCGACGCCGGATGGCCTGTCCTGCATCGGCATCGCTTCCGGCTCGGCCGATATCGTGCATGCTTTCGGCCATGCCCATACCGGGCTGACCCAGGCGCCGGCGACGGGCAGGCTCGTCGCCGCGCTGATCGACGGGCGCGAGCCGCCCTTCGATCCCACCCCCTATTCCGCCCGGAGGTTCGCCCGATGAGCGAGCGCCTGCTCTATCTCTCGCGCAGCGACGTCAAGGCCCTCGCCATCCCGCCCGGCAAGGCGCGCGAGGCCGTGCTCCAGGCCTTCCGAGACCATGCCGCCGGCCTCAACCGCAGCCTGCCGAAAAGCGCGCTCGGGCTCGGTCCCGGCCATGGCTTCCAGGCCATGACGGCAGCCTCGCAGGCGCAGGGGATCGCGACACTGAAATGGGTCTCGATGGCGCCCGTCGGCCCCGACAGCCCGGTGCCCGGGATCAACGCCCTGATCTGCGTCAGCGACTATGCCAGCGGCGCGCCGCTGGCCGTGCTCGACGGTGACGAGATCACGCTGATCCGCACCGCCGCGCTCTCGGCCGCCGCCGCCGCGCGGATGGCGCCGCCGGCGCCCCAGACCATCGGTTTCGTCGGCTGCGGCCTCCAGGCCCATGCCCATCTCGACGCCTTCCTCGCCCTCTATCCCGGCCTGGCCACGGCGCTGGCCTTGAGCCGCAGCCGCTCCTCGGCGGAGCGTCTCGCGCAGGCCGCTTCGAAGCACGGACTTGCGACCGAGATCGTCGCCGATGCCGACGCCCTGCTGGCGCGCAGCGACATCGTCATCTCGATGGTGCCGGGCGCGCCGGGGCTGAAGCCGTTCCTCGATGCGCGGCTGATGAAGCCGAACGCCTTCGCTGCCGCCGTCGATATCGGCCGAAGCTGGATCCCCGAGAGCTTGCCGGCCTTCGACGTGCTGGCGACCGACAGCCTCGAACAGTCGCAGGCGCCCTACGACATCGACGGCAACCCGGTGACGACGGTCCGCTTCGGCCATGATCTCGTCGAGATGGCGAACGACGCCCACCCGACCGCGCCGGGCGCCCGCTCCTTCTTCTGCTTCCGGGGCTTTGCCCTCGCAGATCTCGCGCTGGCGCATCTCGTCATCGGCCGCGCCCGCGAACGCGGCATCGGCATCGACCTGCCACGATGACGCTGCCGCGATGACCGCCTTCTCCCATATCCTAAACGTCGCCGATGCGCGCCGCGCCGCTTCGCGCCGTCTGCCGCACGGCCTGTTCGAATATGTCGATCGCGGCAGCGAGGACGAAGTCTCCATCGCCACCAACCGCAGTGAGCTCGACGCGATCCGGCTTTCGCCGGCTGTGCTGGTCGATGTCTCCCGGCGTTCGACCGAGGCCGAGATCCTCGGCCAGCGCCAGCCGCTCCCGCTGGTGATCGCGCCCACCGCCGTCGCCGGCCTCGTCTGGCACGATGGCGAGATCGCCATCGCCAAAGCGGCGGCGGCCGCCGGCATTCCCTTCTGCGTCTCGACGCAGTCGATCACCGCCATCGAGCGCATCGCGGCGGAATCCGGCGCGCGGCTCTGGTTCCAGCTCTATGTCTGGAAGAACCGCCAGCGCATGCTCGCGCTGCTCGACCGCGCCTGGGCGGCCGGGGCCGAAACCCTCGTCCTGACCGTCGACACCGCCGTCGGCCCCAACCGCGAATACAATCTCCGCAACGGCTTCGGCATTCCGCTGAAGGCCTCGTGGCGGGCGGGGCTCGATGTGGCGCTGCATCCCCGCTGGACGGCCTCCGTCATGCTGCGGGCGCTGGCGACGGGTGGCGTGCCGACCTATGCGCACTACCCCGACGGGTTCCGCACCAAGCTCGGCCGCGCCGCGCTCTCCGACGAGCTCAGCCTGGCGGCGGACGTGACCTGGGAGGATGTGAAGCTGCTGCGCCGGCACTGGCGCGGCAAGCTCGTGCTCAAGGGCGTCCTGCGGGTGGAGGATGCGCAGGCGGCTTTATCGCACGGCGTCGACGCCATCGTCGTGTCGAACCATGGCGCGCGCAACCTCGACTGCGCGCCGGGACCGACCCAGGTGCTGCCGGCGATCGCCGACGCCGTCGCCGGCCGTCTCGAGATCCTGGCCGATAGCGGCGTGCGCCGCGGCGCCGACATCGCCCGCTTTCTCGCTTTGGGCGCGAACGGCGTCCTGATCGGCCGCGCACCGCTCTATGGTGTGGCGATCGGCGGCGCGGAAGGCGCTGGCCGGATCCTCGACATCCTCGCCAACGAACTCAGGATCACGATGGGCATGCTGGGCGCTCCCGTGCTCCGCGATCTCCGGCTCGCCCCCTCAGGCGCCTGACCGCAAGCGATCGGCAGCCCCTGCCGCCGCGCGGAGCGCGGCGGGTCCGGTTCTCAGGCGCCGTGATGGCGGCGCAGGCTCATTCGGCGTAGGATTGCGTCGCCCAGGCGGCCCGCAGCTTCGGCCCGACATGGGCGCCGAGCGGCCCGAACCACTTCATGTACAAGGCCTCGGCTTCGCCCGATTTGAACATCTTGCCCATCGTGTGATTGACGATCCAGAGGATGGTCGGGTTGAGCTTGGGCACCATGAAGCCTTGCGGCGCATAGCCGTATTCGTCGCCGACGATCTCCAGCGCGTCGGGCTTCTTCGACTGCTTGATCAGCCCGTAGAAGGCGCCGTTGTCGCTGAAATAGGCATCGGCGCGCCGGGTCTCGACCGCGATCAGGGCGGCGGCGTGGTCGTCGACATTGATGACGCGCAGATTGAGCTTGCGCTCGGCCACGAGCTTCTTGAGGTCGGGCTCGCTGGTGCCGCCCGTCGCCACCGCCACGATCTTGCCGTTGAGGTCGTCGTAATTCTTGATGCCGGTGCTCTTGAGGACCAGGAGCTGGCTCGCCGAGACGTGGCTGACCGACGAGAAATCGACCTGCTTGTTGCGACCGAAGGTGTTGACCGTCCCCTCGCATTCGAGGTCGATCGTCCCGTTGGCGACGAGCGCCTGCCGGTTCTGGATCGTCATCGGCACGTATTTGATCTTGATCTCGGGCAGGTTCAGCTCGGTCTTGATGTCCTCGATGATGCGCTTGCAGAACTCGACCGCATAGCCCGTCGGATTCTTGTTGTCGTCGAGATAGCTGAACGGAAACAGCGCCTCGCGGACGCCCATGGTGATGGTCTGCGTCTCTTTCAGCTTCTTGACGATGCCGTCGACCTCCTGGGCTCCGGCGGCCGAGCTCGCCAGGTTCAGCGCCAGAATGGCGCCTGCGGCTGCAGCAAGATGGAATCTCATGGCTCTCTCCCGGTTATCGCGATCGCTCGCATGGCCGCCCTCGCCGGAGGACGGTGTCTAAAATCCATCCCGCGCCCGCGCCTCCAGCTCGTCGCGCGCCATCGCCGCGAAGCCGAGCGCCGGCAGCAACTCGTTCTCGCCCGCGAAATCCCGCCCATAGGCGGCCGACAGCATCGTCAGCCCCGCCTCGTGCAAGGTCGCCGGTTTCCCGGCGAGCCGGCCGAGCAGCACGGTGGGCCATAATCCGTAAGGTGCATCTTCGAGAACGTAGCGGCTCTCCAGCGTCGTCGGGCCGAAACCGCCCTTGCCGCGGCCATGCAGCTCGGCGTTCATCTCCGCGATGCTGGCGACCGGAAGCTGGTAGGAATAGGCATAATGCTCGCGGATCGTCCGGACCGAGACGCCGAAGGCCTCGGCGATGGCGAGCCGCTCCGCATCGAGCGCCTCCATCACGCGCCCGACGGCGGTCGTGACGTTCTCGGCCTGGCCCCAGCTTTCGCCCCGCTCCATCCGCGTCAGGTTGAACAGGGCGATGGCGAGATGGTTCTGCGGGTTGAGATTGCTCAGGGCGATCGCCAGCAGTCCCTCGCGGACGACGAAGCGCTCGCCGAACAGGGCGTTGCACAGCGCCAGCGCTTCGGCCGCAGCTTCCCGCGGCAAGGACGCGATGTCGATCTTGGAGCGCAGCGAATTCACTGCGACCTCGGTCGGCGATGCCTTGCGGCCGGTCGTCAGGGTCGTCCCCCATACGACGATGGGCACAGACAGCTTCCGCGCCGCCAGCAGCTGCGAAAGGTAGAGCGCACCGAAGGAGGCATGCGAGCTGACGATGACAGACTGCCCCTCCTTCAGGTGGGGCGCGACCGCATCGAACGCCATCTTGTGGGCATAACCCGGCATCGCCAGCATCACGACGTCGGCGCTGGCGGCGGCTTCCGCGGCGCTTCCCGCGATACGCGGGTGGAAGCTGGCTTCGATCGCTCCCGTCGCGCGCAGCGGCGCTCCCGCAGCAAGCTGCTCCGTGCTCCGGCCGGAGGGCGACCACAGCATCGGGTCATGCCCCATGGCCGACAATTGAGCCGCGGCGCCGCAGGCCGCCGCTCCCGCACCGAGAATGCTAACGCGCATCGTGGAATCGCCTCTCCCGACGAGACCGCCGGCTTGTTGTCGCTCGCGTGACCATGGCTGGCCGCTGGAAACGCCCATGACCGCTCAATGCGTCAGGACCTGCTTCAGGAATTGCCGCGCCCTCTCCGAGGCAGGGGCTGTGAAGAACTGCTCCTTGGGCGTGTCCTCGACGATCTCGCCACGATCCATGAACAGGACGCGATCCGCAACGCGTTGGGCGAAGCCCATCTCATGGGTGACGACGATCATGGTCATGCCTTCGAGGGCGAGCTCCTGCATCACCTCCAGCACCTCGTTGATCATCTCGGGGTCGAGCGCCGAGGTCGGCTCGTCGAACAGCATCGCCTGCGGGTTCATCGCCAGGGCGCGCGCGATCGACACGCGCTGCTGCTGCCCGCCGGAGAGTTGCGACGGACGCTGGCCGAGCTTGTCGCCCAGGCCGACCCGCGTCAGGATCTTCGCCGAGCGCTCGTCGGCCTCCTTCTGCGAGCGCCTGAGCACATGGATCTGCGCCAGGCTGACATTCTGCAGCGCGGTCATGTGCGGGTAGAGCTCGAAACTCTGGAAGACCATGCCGATGCGCGAGCGCAGGGCCGGCAGGTCGGTCTTTGGCGACGAGACCGAGACGCCGTCGACCGTGATCGTGCCCCGCTCGAACGGCACCAGCCCGTTGATGCATTTGATCAGCGTGCTCTTGCCGGAGCCCGACGGCCCGCAGACCACCACGACCTCGCCGAGACGGATCTCGGCCGAGCAGCCGCGCAGGATGTGCTGGGGGCCGTAGGATTTGTGCACGTCGTCCAGAACGATCATGACGGGCGCCCCTTCCTGTAGAATTCGGCAAGCTTCGTGACGGAGAGGCAGATCACCAGATAGACGACGGCGACCAGCGTATACATTTCGGTGGAACGCCCGTCGCGGGCAGCGACCACGCTCGCAGCGGTGAGGAAGTCGTGCAGCGACACGACATAGACCAGCGAGGTGTCCTGGAACACGATGACGATCTGGTTGAGGATCAGCGGCCCCATCGCCCGCATCGCCTGCGGCATCACGATCAGCCGCAGCACCTGCCAGCGGCGCAGGCCCGTCGCCAGCCCGGCATCGCTCTGCCCGGAGCGGACGCTGCCGATGCCGGCGCGGATGATCTCGCAGTAGAACGCCGCCTCGAACAGGACGAAGGCGATCAGGGCCGAGGTCAGCGAGCCGACCGGCCGCCCGATGGCGAGCGGCATCAGGAAATAGAACCAGAACAGCACCAGCACCAGCGGCAGCGAGCGCATCACCGTGACGTAAGCCGCCGCCGGAACCGAGATCAGCCGGTGCGTGGACAGCCGCATCAACGCTAGCCCGAAGCCGACGACGAGGCCGCCCAGCGTCGCGACCAGAACCAGCAGCGCGCTGAGCGCCATCCCTTCGGCGAGGAATCCATACGAGCGGGCGATCACGCCCCAGTCGAAATCGCTCACGTCGTGGCCTTTCGCAGCGAGGCTCCGCCGATCCGGCCATCGATGAGGCGCATCAGCCCCGTCGCGCACAGGCCGATCACCAGATAGCCCACCGTCGCGAAGGTGAAGGCCTCGAAGCCCTGGAAGGTGTAGTTCTCGACATGCCGGCTTTGCGCGGTCAGTTCGAGCACGCCGATCGTCAGGCTGAGCGAGGACAGTTTGATCGTGATCAGGAATTCCGAGGTCAGCGGCCCGACGATGGCGCGCAGGCCCAGCGGCAGGGCGATCAGCCGGAAGGCCTGCAGCGGGCGCAGGCCCGTGGCGAGTGCCGCCGGCAGCAACGGCGCGCCGACGGCCTCGATGCCGGCGCGAACCTGCTCGGCGACGCGCGCCCCGGCGAACAGGCCGATGGCGACCACCGCGGTGACGATTTCCGGATAAGGCAGGTCCCGCTTCAGCCAGAGGCCGACCCCGTCGGGAACGATCTCGGGCAGGACGAAATACCACAGGAACAGCTGGACAAGCGGCGGCACGCTGCGGAACACGTCGATATAGATGCCGGCCAGCAGGCGCGCCACGCGAGACGGGGCGCTGCGGGCGACGCCGACGACGATGCCGATCGTCAGCGCGACGGCCCAGCTCAGGATGCTGATCGCCAGCGTCAGGAGCAGGCCGCTCCACAGCCAGTCGATATAGGGCTCCCTGATCAGGACCGACCAGTCCCAGCGGTAATTCATCCGTCCCTACCTGTCCCGAGGCCGCCCCGACGCATTGGTTATCCAGCTAAAGCAAAATGAAGAGCACCATCTAAATTGTCAGCCCGAAGCCGCCGAGTGCGGCGCGACCGTCCACTCGTCACCCAGCAGCTCCGGCGTGTCATAGGCGACGAGCGCGGCGTAATGCGTCTCGCGATCCTCGCTGAACAGCCCGGCGGTGATGCTGCGCGCAAGGCGATCCGCGCCGTCGCTGACGGCCGGGATGTCGCCCGAGAGCTTCCCGTGGGAGAGCATCGCCGGATAGTTGAAGCAGTGGATCCGCGACAGCGCCGGGCAGGAGCCGGGCTCGCGTTCCTGGAACTCGAAGCCGGGCCCGAGATCCGGGGCATTGGCGAGCTCCGCATTGTCGAGGCCGGTCGGCGGCGTATAGCGGTGCTTCCAGAAGCGGATGAAGGGCGCGAAGGCCGCGAGCTCCGGCCGCAGGCCGAGATCGACCTGGAAACCTGTCGCCAGGATCAGGAAATCGAGCGGATAGGCACCGCTCGGCGTGGTCAGGACGAGATGGCCGTCCCGCTCCTCCAGGCTCAGGATCGGGCTGCCGAGATGGAAGCGCGCCTGCGGATGGCGCGAAACCCGCAGCGTCGAATCGCGCGGCGGCGGCGTCTGCGCCTTCATCGCATGGTCGAGGAAGCGCCATTTCCACTCGTCCGGCAGGGCAGCGAAACCATGGACCACGCCCTGGCTGCCGATGCCCGTGAACTTGTTGACGCGCGGCAGGTCCTTGCGGCGAACGAAGAGATCGAGGCTGCCAGCGCCCCGTTCGAGAGCCTCGGCCGCATTGTCCATGGCAGAGGCCCCGGCGCCGACGACCCCGATCCGCTTGCCTCTGAGAGCCTCGAAATCGACCTCCTCCGAGCTATGGGCCCAGAGCTTGCGGTCGATACCGGAGACAATTTCCGGCACGAAGGGGCCGCCGAGCCCGTCGCGGCCGGTCGCCAGCACGAGATGGCGGGCGCGGATGACGCGCTCGGCGCCGGCTTCGCGCAGGCGCAGCGTCAGCAGCTCCTCGGGGCCGGGCTCCACGGCGAGAAGCTCGACCTCGTTGCGGACCGGCAGGTCGAGCACGCGGCGATACCAGGCGAGGTATTCCATCCATTGCCGCCGCGGGATCTTGCCCAGCGCGTTCCAGGCGTCCTGGCCGAACTGTGCCTCGTACCAGGCGCGGAAGGTCAGGGCCGGCAGGCCGAGCGCCGGGCCCGTGAGCTGCTTGGGCGAGCGCAGCGTTTCCATGCGCGCGAAGGTCACCCAGGGCCCTTCGCGGCCGGCCGGCGCCTTGTCGAGCACCAGCAGATTCGCGATGCCGAGCCCCTTCAGCGCCGCCGCCGCGGCGAGCCCGCACATCCCGGCCCCGACGATCACGACGTCGGTGACGGGCTCTCCGGCGAAGGTACGCGGCGGCACCCAGCTCTTGGCGGGCCATTCCAGCCAGGAGAGGTCCTGTCGCAACCGCAATTCGAGCTGGCGCAGGCCGATGGCCGGCGGCGTGTTGGCGTTCATGGCGCAAGGTCTTTCGGATGGGGAGAAGAGCCCAGGGCGTCGGCCATCAGCCGGTCGCGGGCCGTCGCGGCGTGCCGGACGAAGCCCGGCAGCGTCTCGCGTGAAATCGTCTCGAGCGCCTCGACAAGGCCCGAAGCCAGGCCGCTCAACGGCCGGCCATAAGGCGAGAAGACCGCCCAGAAGAAAGGTATCGACAGGTCGAGCGTGCGGATCGCCACCCCTTCCACCGGCACGCCATGGGCCATGACCGGCTCGACGACCGCAATGCCGAGGCCCGCCCGCGCCGACATGATGGCGGTCTGCGCGGTGTTGCTGTCGAGGATCGCGGCCGGCACGATGCCACGCTCCGCCAGCGCCATATCGAGACGGCGGCGCCAGCGGAACGGATTCGCCATGGTGATCAGCCGGCGACCCGCCAGGCTCGCGAGCGGAATGCGGTCGCTGCCGGCGAGCGGATCGTCCGCCGCGACGACAGCCACGCAGGGCGCCTCGCCGATCCAGTGAATGTCGATCGCCGGGTGCTCGACCGGCAGGCTGGCGATGCCGATTTCGCAGCCCTGCGTGGCAACCGCCTCCACGACCTGCTCGGCGATGGCGGTCCGGACATGGATCCGGTCGGGGAGGCTGTCTCCATCCAGGCGGGCGAGCGCAGCCGGCAGCATGCCGGAGAAGGCGGCGATGGCGGCGACGGACAGCGAAGGCGGCCGCTCCTGCGCGATGGCGTCGGCCCGCTCGCGCAGCAGCCGCAGCCAGGCGATCACCGGCTCGACCTCCTGGTAGAAGCGCAGGCCCTGCCCGGTCGGGGTGACGCGCGGCCCGGCGCGATGCAGCAGGCCGAAGCCGAGGGAGGCTTCAAGATCCTGGATCAGGCGGGTCAGAGCCGGTTGCGAGCGCCCGAGCAGCCGCGCCGCGCCGGTGATGCTCCCGGCGGACATGACGGCGGCGAAGGCTTCGAGCTGGCGCAGATCCATGGCATCCATAATTCCAAATTCGAATGATATGGACATCATGATACGCGTCAAGCATTATTCGACCGGGCGACGAGACGCCCGCCTTGCGCGGAGGATGGAATGACTTTGATCGAGACCCTGGCCGGCGTCGGGGCAGGCTCGCCCCTCGCCGAGGCGCTGGCACAGCGGGCGCAAATCATGGAATTGAGCCAGGCCAGCCACGATGCGGTGCTGCTGCCCCGCGAGCCGGGCGGCCTCAGCCATGCCGAGCGCGCCGCGCTGGCGACGCGCATGGCCTCCGTCAATCGCGACGACGCCCTGGCGGCGCATTACCGGGCCTTGCTGGCGGATGCCGGCGAAACGCCGGTCCTCGCCGCGATCGCTGCCGGCGAGGACGCGAGCCAGGCCGGCGCCGATGCCCGGCTCGCCGCTTTGGTCCGCCACATCGACATCCTCACCGCCCGGACGCGGGAGGCGACGAAGGGGGATGTCGCTGCGCTCGTCGCGGCCGGCATCACTGAACCCGATGTCGTCCGGCTCGCGGAACTGGCCGCCTTCGTCAACTATCAGGCCCGCGTCATCGCCGGGCTGCGCCTGCTGGGAGCCTCCCGATGAGCAAGGTCGTCCACGAATTCACCGCGACGGTTCCGCGCTGGCAGCCCTATGTCACGCCCGTCGAGATCGACAAGGCGACGCCCGAGCAGCTCGAGGCGATGCAGGTGACGCCGTCGAACAAGAAGATCTCGGCCTATGTGCTGACGCTGGCGCATGATCCGGAATCGCTGAAGGTGCGCTCGCCGCTCTTCAACGCGATCATGTACGGCAAGGGCGGCCTGTCCTCGGCGGAGCGCGAGCTCGGCGCCGTGGCGGCCTCGGTCGTCAATGCCTGCGTCTACTGCGCCGCGGTGCATGCCTCGCGCTTCAACCAGCTCACCAAGCGCCCGGAGGTGATGGAGACGATCTTCGCGGCGGGCACGCAGGCCGAGCTCGAGGAGCAGCATCAGGCGATCTTCGACTTCGCCGTGAAGCTCTCGCAATCACCGCCCGCCGCCGGCCCGGCGGAGCTTGCGGCATTGCGCGAGGTCGGCCTGTCCGAGGTCGAGATCCTCGACCTCATCCTCTCCGCCTCGATCTTCGGCTGGGCCAACCGGCTGATGCACACGCTCGGAGAGCCGGTGGCGGACTAGAGCGGGATCAGTCCCCGCGCAGCTCCCGCTGGAGCTGCGCGGCGGAGAACCGGCCAAGGTCGAGCGCCGGCAGCAGATCGTTCTCGGCGCGGAAGTTCCGGGCGCAGATCGCGTCGAACAGGGCGATACCGGCCTGATGCAGCGGCAGCGCCACGCCGGTGACCTGCCCCAAGGCCTCGAGCGGCACCAGGCCAAAGGGCACGTCCTCGGTGATGAAGCGGGTGTCCAGCGTCTTGGGGCCGAGCAGCTCCGGGCGGTTCCTGTAGACGGCCGCCGCCATCTCGCCGACCGGGCCCGGCGCCACGCCGAAGGAATGCACATAGTGGTCCTGCACGCTGCGGACCGACAGGCCGAAGGCCCCGGCCAGCGCCAGGCGCTCGACATCCATGGCATCGACGATGCGGCCGACGCCCTGGGTGATCGAGCCGTAATTGGGCCAGTCCTCGCCGCGCTCGGCACGGGTCAGGTTGCCCAGCATGTTGGCGACATGGGCCGGCGGGTTGAGGTTGCTGAGCATGATCGCGAGCACATCCTCGCGCGGCTCGAAGCGATCGCCGAACAGGGCGCGGCAGGCATCGAGGCCCGCCTGCGCATGGCGAACCGGCAAGGTGGCGACGTCGAGCTTCGCCCGGATGCCCGAGACATGGACGCTGCGCGGCCCGCTCTTGCGCGCAGTCAGCGCCGTCGTCGCCCAGGCCGCGATCGGGACGTCGACGCCCCGCTCCTGCAGCAGGCGGTGCAGATGGAGCGCCGCGAAGGAGCAATGGGCGCTGATGATGACGGTCTGCCCGGCGACAAGATGCGGTGCGAGCGCATCGAGCACCGTCTTGAAGCCATTCGCCTGCACCGCGACGATGACCACCTCGGTCCCCGCGACGGCCTCGGCGCAATCGCGGGCGATGCGCAACGGCACGGCGGTTTCGAGCTTGCCGGTGACGGTCAGCGATGCGTCCTCGGCGAAATCGGCCAGGGCCGCTCCGCTCGGCGACCAGATCACAGGCTCATGCCCTTGGGCGGTCAGGTAGGCGGCATAGCCGCGCCCGATTCCGCCGAAGCCGATGATGGCGACGCGCATGGCTCAATTCCCTCGGGTGATGTCAGACGACTTCGAGACCGCCCATCACATGCTTGTGGACGACGGCCTCCAGCCCGGGCTTGTCGCGCTCGCGCAGGCGTTCGACGATCTCGTAGTGCTCGCTCACCGTATTGGCGAGCAGGGCGGCGGTGTTCTTCTCGCGCGTCAACGTGACGGGCACCCGGCTACGCAAATCGAAGATCATCGAGACGAGGTCGCGGTTCGGGCAGAATTCCAGCATCACGGCATGGAAGGCGTAGTTCGCCTCCTCCTGCGCGACCACGGTCCCGGCATTGACGGCTTCGGCGAAGGCGTCAGCGCGCAGCAGCAAGCGTTGCAGCCCCGCCTCATCGATATGCTTCAGCACCTCCGCGGCGGCCGCGACCTCCAGGATCGCGCGGATCGTCACCACATTGCGGAAGCGCTCCTTGTCGAAACTCTCGACGCGGTAGCCGCGATTGGCCTCCAGCTTGACGAAGCCCTTCTCCTCGAGCCGGTCCAGCGCCTGGCGGATGTCGAGCCGTGAGGCGCTGTACTGCGCTTCGAGATCGACCTGCTTCAGCCAGGAGCCGGCGCTGAGCCGGCCCGTGCTGATGTCCTTCTCGATCAGCTTTGCGAGTTCGCGCGCCCGCGAGGCGCTGCCGCCGGCGGCGCGCTTGCCGCCCGCCTCGCCAGCCGTCCTGCCGCCCTGCTCAGTCACCAAAACCATCGCGCCGTGTTCCAAAAGACGAATCCGAGCATGTTCCCCCGGCCATCATCACCCGCTTTGCCGCCCGACCGCAATTCGCCTGCAGGCATCCGGAGGTGAAGCTCACTGCCCGTGCCCGCCGATTGAGCAAAAACATCCATAGACCGAGATTGACAGATGCCAATCGTGAATTCAAGATTGGCGCCAAAGTCAAGCACAGGGGATCGTCATGCGCAACCGGGCCCACAGCCTCGCCGCCGCTCTCGCCTTCGCGATGAGCTCAACCGCCCTTCTCTCCCCCGCCTTGGCGCGCGACCTGACGATCGCGCTGTCGAGCAACGTCAACACGCTCGATCCCGACAAGTCGACGACGGTCGGTACCGACCTCAGCGTCGCCGCCCATATCTACACCCCGCTGGTCGATCGCGGCCCCGACCTGAAGCTGCGGCCGGGCCTCGCCACCAAATGGCAGGCGATCGGCGACACCGCCTGGCAATTCACCCTGCGCGAGGGCGTGACCTTCTCGAACGGCGAGAAGCTCGATGCGGAGGCCGTGAAATGGAATGTCGAGCGTGTGCTCGACCCCAAGACCGGCGCGCGCAACAAGCCCTGGTTCGCCGCGATCAACGAGGTCCGGGTCATCTCCCCGACCACCGTCGAGTTCGTCACCAAGGGCGCCTATCCCGACCTGCCCGACCAGATGTCGATGTTCCTGCTGATGCCGCCGAAATGGACGCAGCAGAACAACCCCTCCGTGGCGGCGCTCGGCAGCGGCCCCTATGAGCTCGTCCGTTTCGCCAGCGGCGACCGCATCGTGCTGAAGGCGCGCCAGGACTACTGGGGCGAGAAGCCGGCCTTCGACAACGTCACCTTCCGCATCATCCCCGAGGATTCCTCGCGCATCGCCGCGCTCCAGGCCGGCGATGTCGATCTCATCACCGGCTTCCCGACCTCCGAGATCGCGCGCATCAAGGCGGGCGGCAAGGCCGAGGCCTCCTCGGTCGCCGGCACGCGCGGCATGTTCATCAAGCTCAACGGGCTGAAGGCGCCGTTCAAGGACAACCCGAAGCTCTGGCGCGCGCTCAATCTCGGCATCGACCGCAAGGCGATCAATGACGGGCTGCTCGACGGCCTGGCCCAGATCAGCGCCTGCCAGCCGCTGTCCCCGGTCTATTTCGGCTACAACCCCGATCTGAAGCCCGTCCCCTACGATCCCGCCGAGGCCAAGAAGCTCTTGGCCGAGGCCGGCTTCGCCAACGGCCTGACCATGGATCTGGAAGTGCCGACCGGGCGCTACATCCAGGCTTCCGACATCGCCCAGGTCGTCGCCTCCCAGCTCGGCGAGATCGGCGTCACCGTGAAGCTGCGCGAGATGGAATTCGGCGCCTTCATGAACAAGTACATCGTCGGCAAGAATCTCGGCGACTCCGCCTATTTCGGCCTGGGGTGGCCGACGCTCGACGCAGGCGGGCTCCTGAACTTCTGGGAGAAGGAGAACCCACAATCCTACTGGGAGAACGACAGCTTCAACGAGGATGCGAAGGCGGCCCGTTCGACCAATAATCCGATCAGGCGTCTGGGGCTCTATCGCAAGCTGACCAAGCAGCTCTGCGAGGATTCGCCCTCGATCTTCATGTTCTTCACGCCGATCACCTACGCCCAGTCCAAGACCATCGCCTGGCAGGCGCGCGGCGACGACTGGGTCCGCGCGATCGACATCAAGACGCGCTGAACGTCCCTCGAACGACCTGAGCGGCGGGCCTCATCGGCTCGCCGGCGGCGGAGCCTTGCCTGAATTTCCGATCAACCGGATCGCGACAAAGTCATGACCGTTCAAGACAAAACCACCCTGAAGCTGCGCGTCGGCGTCGATTCCGGCGGCACCTTCACCGATGTCTGCATGTTCGACGAGACGCATGGCGAGATCCATGTCTGGAAGGTGTCGAGCACGCCGCAGGACCCTTCGCTGGGCATCGCCGGCGGCATCGAGCAGGGCGTCGCAGAGGTCGCCAAGGCGACGGGGCGGAAGGTCGACGTCGTCTATTTCGGCCATGGCACGACGGTCGCGACCAATGCGCTGATCGTCGGGCGCGGCGCCGAGACGGGCCTCATCACCACCAAGGGCTTTCGCGACGTGCTGGAACTGCGCCGGCAGAAGCGCGATTCCCTCTACGACATCCAGACGCAGAAGCCGCGCATCCTGGTATCGCGCGACAAGCGCCTCGAGGTCAGCGAGCGCGTGCGCTTCGACGGCAGCATCCATACCCCGCTCGACGAGGAGGAGGTGCGCGCCGCCGCCCGCAAGCTCAAGGCGGACGGCATCACCACGGTCGCCGTCTGCTTCCTGTTCTCCTTCGTCGAGCCGGCGCATGAGAAGCGTGTCAAGGAGATCCTGGCCGAGGAGATGCCGGGCGCCTTCGTCTCGATCTCGCATGAGGTCGCGCCCGAATTCCGCGAATATGAGCGGCTCTCGACCACGGTCGTGAACGCCTATCTCGGCCCGATCATGAAGTCCTATCTCTCGAAGCTGCAGCCGCGGCTGGCTGAGATCGGCATCGACGCCCATCCGCATCTGACCCAGTCGAATGGCGGCGTGATCTCGTCGGAGGTCGCGCAGAACTTCCCGGCGCGCACCGTGCTCTCGGGGCCGGCGGCCGGCGTCATCGGCGCGTTGTCCGTTGGCGGCCTTTCCGGCTTCGACAACATCATCACCTTCGACATGGGCGGCACCTCGACCGACGTCTCGCTGATCGACCGCGGCCGGCCGCAAATGTCGAACGATGCCGTCGTCCACGGCTATCCGCTCAAGCTGCCGATGCTCGACATCCACACGGTCGGCGCCGGCGGCGGCTCGATCGCCCATATCGATGCCGGCGGCCTGCTCAAGGTCGGTCCGCGTTCGGCCGCCGCCGATCCCGGCCCGGTCTGCTACGGGCGCGGCAACGAGGAGCCGACCGTCACCGACGCCAATGTCGTGCTGCAGGTGCTGAACCCGACGCATCTCCTGAACGGCCGCATGAAGATCGACCAGGCCCGCGCCAAGGCGGCGATCGGGCGCCTCGCCGACCAACTCGGCCTCGGCGTCATGGAGACGGCCCAGGGCATCATCAGCGTCGTCATCGCCAATATGGCCAAGGCCATCCGCGTGATCTCGGTCGAGCGCGGCTATGATCCGCGCGACTATGTCATGCTCGGCTTCGGTGGCGCCGGCCCGATCCATGCCGCCCGGCTCGCCCGCGAGCTGGAGATCCCGCGCCTCGTCGTCCCGAAATATCCGGGCATCATGTGCGCGCTCGGCCTGCTGCTCACCGATCTGCGCACCAATCTCTCGCTGACGCGGCTCCTGCCCCTGAGCGAGGCCGGCGCGCCGGGCATGGAGAGCGGCTTCGCCGGCCTCGAGGAGCGCGGGCAGGACTGGTTCGCGCAGGAGGCGATCCCCGAGGAGCGCCGCTCGCTGATCCGCTCCGTCGACATGCGCTATGGCGGCCAGGGCTACGAGCTCACCGTGCCCTGCCCCGCCGGCCCGATCGACGCGGCCGCCCTCGTGACGCTGCGCGCGGAGTTCGAGCGCATCCACAAGCAGGTCTATGGCTATGTCGCCGCCGAGGAGCCGGTGCAGGTCACGACCTTGCGCATCGAGGCGGTCGGCCTCGTGCCCAAGGCCGACCTCAAGGCCTATCCCCCGGCCTCCGGCACGAGCAATGTCGCGATCACCGGCTGGCGCGAGGTCTGGCTGCCGGAAACCGGCGGCTTCACCAACTGCCCGATCTATGACCGCGCCTTGCTCGGCCCGAGCCATGAGGTGACCGGCCCCGCCATCATCGACCAGATGGATTCGACCACGCTCGTCCTGCCGGGACAGGTCGCGACGGTCGATGCCCATCTCAACCTCATCATCGAGGGCTGACCATGCTGGACAAAGCCAAGACGCAGCTCGACCCGATCACCGTCGAGGTCATCGGCAGCGCGCTCACCACCATCGTCGAGGAGATGGGCAAGGCGATCATCCGCGCGGCCTATTCGACCAACATCAAGGAGCGGCAGGACTGCTCGACCGCGCTGTTCGACGCCGCCGGGCGCACCATCGCCCAGGCCGAGCATATCCCGGTGCATCTCGGCTCGCTGCTCGGCATCGCCGAGCACGTCTTCAAGAACCACGATCTCTCGACCGTGCGTCCGGGAGACGTCTTCGTCGGCAACGACGCCTATACCGGCGGCGGCACGCATCTCAACGACATCGTCTTCCTCGAGCCGATCTTCCATGGCGACAAGCTCGTCGCCTGGGTGACGAACCTCGCCCACCATTCCGACTTCGTCGATCGCGGCCACGCCCATATCTTCCAGGAGGGCCTGCGCATCCCGCCGGTCAGGCTCTATCGCGAGGGCGTGCTGCAGGAAGACCTGATGCAGCTCATCCTGCTGAACTGCCAGGTTCCGCGCGAGCGCATCAACGACTTCCGCGCCCAGATGGCGGCCAATCGCCTCGGCGTGCAGCGCTACCAGGCGCTCTGCGACAAATACGGCGCCGAGACGGTGCGCGCCGCCGGCGCGCAGGTGCTGGACTATACCGAGCGGCGCACCCGCGCCGGCATCGCCCAGATTCCGGACGGCACCTACAGCTTCCGCCACGACTTCGACAGCAACCTGATCGATGGCGTGATGGACCTGAAGGTGGTGATCGAGGTCAAGGGCGACGAGATCTTCATCGACTTCCCCGATGCGCCCGAACAGGTCCGCGCCCCCATCAACATGGTCTATACGGCGCTGCTGGCGACGGTGTATTTCGCCGTGAAGGCGATCGTCGATCCCGATCTGCCGGCCAATTCGGGCTTCCACCGGCCGATCCATGTCTCTGCGCCGCTGGGCTCCGTGCTGAATTCGACGCCGCCGGCGGCCGTCTACAGCCGCACCGATATCGGCCAGCGCCTCGTCGACATGATCTTCGCCGCGCTCGCCGATGTCGTGCCAGAGCGCATCGCCGCCGCCTCGACCGGCGGCACGCTCCTGACCACCAGCGGAATCCATCCGCGCACCGGCCGCTTCTACGTCTATAACGAGATGCATGGCGGCGGCATGGGCGCGCGCGCCGACAAGGACGGGCTCGACGGCGTGCAGGTGAACACGACCAACACCGCCAATCTGCCGATCGAGGCGCTCGAGATCGAGCACCCCGTCATGGTGAAGTGCTACGAGCTGGTGCAGGATTCCGGCGGCGCGGGCCAGTATCGCGGCGGCATGACGCTCAGGCGGCGCGTCGAGATGCTCGACCACACCGCCCGCATCTCGGCCGGCGGCACCAACAGCATCGTGCCGCCCTTCGGCCTCAAGGGTGGCCAGGACGGCCTGACCGCGCGCGTCGAGCTCTCGCCCGGCGCCAAGCCGCTCGACCGCCGCGCCGGCATCCTGCAGCCGGGCGAATGGGTCGGCATGGTCGCGGCCGGCGGCGGCGGCTTCGGCGATCCGAAAAAGCGCGACCGCGCGCTGGTCGAGCGCGATCTGCGCGAGGAGCGGATCTCGCGCGAGGCGGCCGTGGAAATCTACGGGCTGAAGCTCTGAGGATCGTCTGACGATGGAGGCCGCCGGATGCCGCGCCACCTGACCTCCCGCCTCGGCGAAGGCCTGATCGCGATCTGGGGCGTGGTCACGATCGTCTTCGTCGTCTCGCGGCTGCTCGGCGACCCCGCCGTGCTGCTGCTGCCGATCGGCGCGACGGAAGCGCAAATGCACGAGCTGCGCACGCAGCTCGGGCTCGACCAGCCGCTGCTGCAGCAATATCTGACCTTCCTCCTCCATGCGCTGAAGGGCGATTTCGGCCAGTCCTTCCAGTTCGCGCGCCCGGCGCTCGACGTCGTGCTCGAAAGGCTGCCGGCCACGGCCCTGCTCGCCGGCTGCGCGCTGGCGATCGGCGTGCTGATCGGCGGCATGGCCGGCGCGCTCGCCGCGATCTATCGGGGATCCGCGATCGAGGGGCTGGTCCTGCTCGTGGCGCTGCTCGGCCAGGCGACGCCCTCCTTCTGGCTCGGCATCATGCTGATCCTGCTCTTCGCGGTGCAGCTCGGCTGGTTCCCGACAGGCGGCTACGGCGAATGGCAGAACCTTGTCCTGCCCTCGGTGACATTGGCCTGCTTCACCACGGCCAGCATCGCGCGCCTGCTGCGCTCCTCCATGCTCGACGTGATGCGCGACGACTATGTCCGCACGGCCTATGCGAAGGGCCTTAGCCCCCGCCGCGTCTATATCTGGCATGTCGGCCGCAACTCGCTGATCCCGGTCATCACCATGACCGGGATCCTCGCAGGCGAGCTTCTCGGCGGCGCCGCCGTGACCGAGACCGTCTTCGCCTGGCCGGGCGTCGGGCGATTGATCGTGCAGGCGATCGAGACCAAGGATTTCCCGGTCGTGCAGGCCGGCGTCGCCGTGGTCGCGACCATCTTCGTCCTGGTCAATCTCCTGGTCGACCTGCTCTACACCCTGATCGACCCGCGCATCCGGCAGGAATCATGAGGCTGCTCTCGTTCCTGCATCGCCAGCGCGCGAACTGGCTGGGCCTGCTCGGCGCCGCCTTGCTGGTGCTCCTGCTTGTGCTGGCGCTCGCCGGGCCCTGGCTCGGCCTGCCCGACCCGACGCGCGGCGATCTGAAGGCCCGGATGATGGCGCCGACGCTCTCCTGGGCCGGGCTGGGCGCCCACCCCTTCGGCACCGACCAGCTCGGCCGCGACATCCTGAGCCGCATCATCGCCGGCAGCCGCGTCACCCTGACCATCGCGGGCTCGGCCGTGATCCTCGGCGGCATCGTCGGCGTGTTTCTGGGCCTCGTCGCCGGCTATTTCGGCGGCTGGTACGACCGCATCCTGATGCGGCTGGTCGACATCCAGCTCGCCTTCCCGCTGATGTTGCTGGCGCTTCTGGTCGTCGCCGCGCTCGGCCCCAGCCTGCACAACCTGATCGCCGTGCTCGCCCTGACCAGCTGGGTCCGCTATGCCCGCATCGTCAGGGCGCAAGTCCTGACCGTCCGGGAACGCGAATTCGTCCAGGCGGCGCTCGCCATGGGCGCAGGCCATGCCCGCCTGCTGCTGCGCCACATCCTGCCCAACGTCCTGACGCCGGTCTTCGTCGTCGCGACGCTGGAACTCGCGCGCACCATCGTGCTCGAAGCCGGCCTGAGCTTCCTCGGCCTCGGCATCCAGCCGCCCTCGCCGAGCTGGGGCCGGATGCTCGCCGACGGGCGCACCTATATCGCCAGCGCCTGGTGGATCATCACCCTGCCTGGCCTCGCCCTGATGCTCACCGTGCTCAGCGTCAATCTCTTGGGCGACTGGCTGCGCGACTGGCTCGATCCGCGCGCCGACCGGCACTGACCGCATGCGGCGCGCGCCGCCGCGGCAACCGAAGGCCGGCGTCAGGCCCAGCTCTTCGCCAGATCGTCGATGAAGCTCGTCGCCGTCGCCTTGGCTTCGTTGGCGAAGTCCGCGATCAGCGGGACGTTGCGGGCGTCGCGCGCGAAGCAGACCAGGAAATCCAGCGGGATGGTCGGCTCGAACGGACGCACCACGACCTGCTTCTCCACGCCCGCGATGAAGAGCGGATGCACCAGCGAGACCCCGAGCCCCGCCGCGACGAAATGGCAGAGCGTCGAATTGGAGTCGGCGGTCAGGACGACATGGGTCCGGACATTGTAGCTCTCGAACATGCTCGCGACCTTCTGCCCGGTATAGGTCTCGGTGTTGAAGGCGACGAAGGGAACGTCGTGCAGGTTCTCCGGCCGGATGACCTTCAGCGCCGCGAGCGGATGGTCCATCGGCATGATGCAGAGCAGCGGATGCTCGAAGAGCGGTTCGGTGACGATGTAGGGGTTCGCGGCACGGGCCGTGACGATCCCGATGTCCAGGACGCGCGTCAGCACGTATTCGGGAATCCATTGCGAGCTCGGCGACTTGACCATGCAATAGACATTGGGATTGCGCTTGAGGAAGCTCATCGTCGTGCGCTGCATATAGGCGCCGCTCAAAGCGGGGATGGCCCCGATCACCAGCCGCCCCTGATCCTCGCGCTTGATCAGACCGATCGCGCTTTCGACCTGGCGCATCCCGACGAAGATTCGCGCGACCTCCTCATGCAGGCGCAAGCCCTGCGCCGTCGGAAACAGCCGCCCCTTGTAGCGGTCAAAGAGCTTGAGGCCGTTGTCTTTTTCGAGCTGCATCAGGAGCTTGCTCGCAGCCGGCTGCGAGATATAGAGCGCCTCGGCGGCCCGGCTGACCGTGCCGTGCTCGATCAGCGCCTTGAAGATCTCGATCTGACGAAGATTGATCGCGCGCGGCATACTATAACCTTGGGAATAGAGTGCTGCCGAATTTCTATTGGACATAATACCATACCCGTCCCTAGCGTCGTCAACATGGCGGAACAGATGGCTGGGACGTTGCAGGGCCAATTCCGGAAAGACCGGCCCCTTGGCGGCCGCCTCTCGCTCGCCGCCGCAATCGCCGATCTCGGCGCGAAAGCGCTCCGGCCCGCGACACCGTCGGGCCGACCGGATGACCATGAGGGGTAATGGCGGCATGTATCGCATCGGCGTGGATGTGGGCGGAACCTTCACCGACTTCGTGATGGTCGATACCGAAGGCGGCCCGACCGCCTTCCACAAGGTGCCTTCGACGCCGGACGATCCTTCGCGCGCCATCGCCTCGGGCATCGTCGAGATGTTGGAGCTCAACGCGGTCTCGCCGGAGGATGTCGGCTATGTCGGCCATGGCACGACCGTCGCCACGAACATGGTGATCGAGCGCCGCGGCGTGCCGACCGGGCTCCTGACCACCCGGGGTTTCCGCGACGTCCTGGCCATCGGGCGCCAGACCCGGCCCTCGCTCTTCGACTGGTCGGTGCGCAAGCCCGAGGAGCTGGTCGAGCGGCATCGCCGGGTCGAGGTCGAGGAGCGCCTCGACAAGACGGGAACGCCACTGACCGCGCCCGATCTCGAGGCGGTGGAGACACTCGTCGTCCAGCTGCGGGACAGCGGCGTGAAGGCCATCGCCGTCGGCTTTCTGCATTCCTACCGCAACCCCGCGCATGAGCGCGCGGTCCGCGACCTGATCGCACGCGTCGCACCCGATCTCTATGTCAGCATCTCCTCCGAGGTCGTCGCCGAATTTCGCGAATATGAGCGCTTCTCGACCACGGTCCTGAACGCCTATGTCGGCCCGCGCACCCAGAAATACCTGCATCGCCTGCGCGAGAAGATCGCGGCCTGCGGCATCCGCGTCGAGCCGCTGACCTTCCATTCCAATGGCGGGCTCCTGCCGGTGCAGACCGTCGAGGAATTGCCGGTGCTCACCTGCCTGTCGGGGCCGGCGGCAGGCGTGATCGGCTCGGCCCGGATCGGCGCCGAGATCGGCGAGAGCGAGATCATCACCTTCGATGTCGGCGGCACCAGCACCGACGTCTCGCTGATCACCGGCGGCCGGGCGCAGTTCACCTCGAGCCGGCTGGTCGCCGGCCACCCGGTGCGGATGCCGATGGTCGACATCCATGTCATCGGCGCCGGCGGCGGCAGCATCGCGCGGCTGGACGATGCCGGGGCGCTGAAGGTCGGGCCGATGAGCGCGGGCGCCATGCCGGGGCCGATCTCCTATCTGCGCGGCGGTACCGAGGTCACGCTGACCGACGCCAATATCGTGCTCGGCCGGCTGAACCCGGTGGCCCTGCTGGAAGGGCGGATGAAGGTCGATCGCGGTCTCGCCTATGCGGCGATCCGCAGCCAGATCGCCGACCCGCTCGGCCTCTCGGTCGAGGAAGCCGCCTACGGCATCGTCAGCATCGCCACCGCCAATATGAGCCGGGCGATCCGCTCCGTCTCGATCGAGCACGGGCATGATCTCGGCGCCTTCACGCTCTTCGCCTTCGGCGGCGCCGGCCCCTTGCATGCCGCCGACGTCGCGGAGGAATGCGGCCTCGACAAGATCGTCGTTCCGCAGGAGCCCGGCACGCTTTGCGCGCGCGGCGTCCTGCTCTCCGATCTCAGCCGCGACTATGTGCGCACGGCGCTGATCCGCGTGAGTTCGGAAAGCTGGGCCGACCTCGTCGCGCTCGGCGCCGAACTGTCCGAGGCCGGCCGCGCCTGGCTGGCGACGGAGGCGATCCCGCATTCCGGCCAGGAGCTGCTCTTCACGCTCGATGCGCGCTATCGCGGCCAGAGCCACTACATCCCCGTGCCGCTCGACGATCTGCGGGGCGACCTGCTCGACGATTTCGTCGGCCGGTTCCACCGCGCCCATGCCGACCAGTTCGGCTACAGCCTGGACGGGCGCGACATCGAGGTGGTCAATGTCCGGCTCAAGGCGGTCTGCCATGTCAGAAAGGGCGAAAGCACGGCGCCCGCGACCGGCACCTCGCTCGACGCCGCGCGGATCGAGACGCGCCAGGTCTATTTCGGTCCCGATCACGGCTGGGTCGAGACGCCGATCTACCGGCGCGCGCTCCTGCCCGCCGGCACGCCGTTCGCGGGACCGGCGATCGTCGAGGAGATGAGCGGCACGACGGTCATCCTCCCCAGCCAGAGAGCCGAGGTCGACGGCCTCGGCAATATCCATATCGCGCTCGAGCGTTGAGGATCCGACCATGCCGATGCCCGTCAAAGCCGCCCCGTCGATCGCGGGTTTCGATGCGATCGCGATGGAGGTCTTCGCCAATCGCCTGCTCTCGATCACCGAGACCATGGCGATCAACATGATGCGCTCGTCCTTCTCGGCGCAGATCAAGGAACGCCGCGACTTCTCCGTCGGGCTGTTCGACGGGCAGGGCCGGCTGGTCGCACAGGGGACGCATATCCCGGTCCATCTCGGCTCGCTGATGGGCGTCGTCGAAGCCTTGCTGGCACGCTATCCGCGCGCCGAAATCCGCCCGGGCGACGCCTTCATCTCGAACGACCCCTACGCGGCCGGCGGCACGCATCTCCCCGACATCGCCATCGCGACGCCGGTGTTCCACGGCGAGGAGCTGATCGCCTTCGTGGTCAATATCGGCCACCATACCGATGTCGGCGGCGCCGTGCCCGGCTCGGTCTCGCCGACGGCGCGCTCGATCTTCGAGGAGGGCCTGCGCATCCCGGCGATGCGGGTCAGCCGCCAGGGCGAGGTCGACGAGGACCTCCTCAATCTGATCGCGCTGAATTCGCGCCTGCCGGAGGAGCGCCTGCTCGATCTGCGCGTCCAGGTCGCCACCAATGAGCGCGGCTGCGACGCCGCGCTGGAACTGGTGCGCCGCATGGGCGTCGACGGTTTCAAGGCGCGCATCCGCGACCTGCTCGCCTATACCAAGCGGCGGCTGGACCTGCGCATCGCCGGCCTCGCGGAAGGCCCGCCCAGCCGCTTCACCGCCTGGCTCGACGATGACGGCCTGCCCGATGGCGAGATGGTGCCGCTTTGCGCCGCCGTCAGCGTCGAGAGCGGCAAGCTGGTGATCGACTTCGCCGGCAGCGGGCCGGAGGCGCGCGGAGCGATCAACATCGCCCCGAACGCCCTGCGGGCCACGGCCTATTACTGCGTCAAGGCGCTGCTCGATCCCGAGCTGATGGCGAATTCCGGCATGATGGATTCGATCGTCCTGCGCGCGCCGGAAGGCAGCATCGTCAATCCGCGCTCGCCTGCCCCGGTGGGCTCGCGCACCATCGCCTGCCAGCGCCTGGCCGGCGCGATCTTCGGTGCCTTCCAGCCGCTGGTGGATCCCGCCACGCGCATCGCCTCGGCCTATGACGTGCTGCCCTCCTTCAGCGTCTCCGGCCACCGCCCCGAGAACGGCAGCTTCTACATCTGCGGCGAGACGGTCGGCGGCGGCGGCGGCGCGCGCTGCGACGGCGACGGCATGGACGGAATCCATGTCCATGTGACCAATTCGCTCAATCTCCCCACCGAGGCTCTGGAGAACGAATTCCCGCTCCATGTCGAGGAATACGCCTTCGTCCAGGACTCGGCCGGCTGCGGCCGGTGGCGTGGCGGCATGGGCATCGCCCGCACCGTGCGCGCTCTGCACGACAGGACGAATCTCGAAGCCCGCTCCGACCGGCACAAGGCCGGAGCGCCCGGCGCGGAAGGCGGCCTGACCGGTGGAAAGGGCCGCGTCACCCGCAACCCCGGAACCGGGCGCGAGCAGGCGCTGCCCTCGAAGATCGCCCAGCTTCTCGTCGATGCCGGCGAGACCATTCGCATCGCGACGCCCGGCGGCGGCGGCTTCGGCAATCCGGCGCAGCGGCCGGTCGCCCTGATCGCGACCGATCTGCTCAACGAGATCATGACCGAGGACCACGCCCGCGCCGGATATGGCGACGCGCTGGTCGATGCCGCGCTGGCGCTGCTCAGGGACGGGCGGAGGCGCTCGGCGGCCTAGATCGCGACAAGGATCGAAGCCAGCGCACCCCTGCGACAATCGACGGGGGGTTGAATCGATCCGCCGCAGGCGGCCTAATCGCCGGCCCTAACGGCAAGGAGGAATCCAATGCGACTGGCGCTCGCCATCATCACCTTGGCTCTGACCGGCTGCAACAGCACGCCCCAGTCCGATCACCCCGCCCGCGACCTCACCGTGGGAACCGCCCAGTGCTCGAAGTTCAAATGGGGCACCTCCGAGATGGCGCAGTGCCTCGACAACGCCGCCAGAAGCCAGTCCGCCACCAGCCGCACCGGCCGGACCGACAACAGCGGCTGAAGGCGTTTGCCGCGCTCCGGGAAGCCCTGCCTTCGCCCATATACGCGGCGCCGAGCGCCCTGGCGTCGCATCATGGCAGATGAACGAAGGCGAACGATTTCGTTCAGCCTGCGTTCCAATACCAAGGGCTTTAATGCCCGACAGCAGAAAGGGAGATTCCCATGCGTCGGTATTCAGTTTTGGCAGCGGCCATCCTTGGCGCCGCTTCGGTCATGGCGGTCGCGCCGATGGCCCGGGCAGGCGAAGCGCTGCCGCAGGTCCTGGCCCAGCAGCTCGACCAGCAACCGCTTCACTTCGCGATGACCGAGGCGAAGCGCGAGCGGTTGATGATCATGCAGGAGACCATGGCGCGCCAGCGCTATTATGGCCGTGGCGACGGCTATGGCTATGGCCGCGGCTATGGCTATGGTCGACGCTATGGCGGCCCGCCGCCTTGGGCGCCCGCCTATGGCTATCGCCGTCATTATTACGACGATCGCTGGTGAGATGCCCGCAGAGGCCCTTCGTCACGGCCTCTGTCGCACCGGGCCGGAAAGCGGTGTCCGCTCTCCGGCAGAATCCGATGCGATGACAAGGAGATCGATCGCCACGTCACGCCCGTCAGGACGCGCGGCGATCTAGTCGGGCAGGCGATGGCCTGCCAGGAAGGCGGCGACGCTCAGCTTGTGACCGGGCTGGGCGGCGCAGTGCCGCTCGACGGCGTCGATGATGACCTCGTCCGAGAGATGAGGCAGCCGCCTGGGCGATTGCTGGCGCAAGGCATCGACCAGCCAGCGGCCGATGGCGGCATGCATCTCCGCATCCGTCGCCTCCCGCTTCATCCAGAGCTCGCAGGTGATGTAGTCCTGCAGGAACTCGCCCTTGCCCGGCTCGGCCGGCCATGCGGGCGATGGCGCGCTCGCTGCCAGGATCGCGGCCAGCACCAGCCCGCGCATCGTCGTCCCTCTCATCGCCATCTCCGGAGCCCCGCCAACCGATCCCGAAGCATCGTCGCGGCGAAGCGGACACCGTTCGCGTCAAGACAATGCGATGGAACAAGGAGGCGGAGCATGTCGCCATGCCCGTCATCGATCAAGACGGGCGCGGGTTCCGCGGAACGCGTTGAGCGATCCGCGGCATCCGCGCATCGCGTCAGCGCGCCAGCCAGCCGCCATCGACGGGCAGGACGACGCCATGGACATAGGCCGCGGCGTCCGAGGCGAGGAACACCGCCGCTCCGCCGAGTTCCTGCGGCTGGCCCCAGTGTCCGGCCGGGATACGCGCGAGGATCGCCTCGTTGCGCGCCGGATCGGCCCGCAGCGCTTCCGTGTTGTTCGTCACGAAATAGCCCGGCGCGATCGCGTTGACGTTGATGCCCTTGCCCGCCCATTCGCAGGCGAGCAGCCGCGTCAGCCCGGCCAGCCCGCTCTTCGACGCCGTATAGGAGGGGATGCGGATGCCACCCTGGAAGGAGAGCAGCGAGGCGATGTTGATCACCTTGCCGCCCTTGCCGTCGGCGAGCATGCGCTTCGCCACGCCTTGAGTCAGGAAGAAGCTCGACTTCAGATTGACGTCCATCACCGCATCCCAATCGGCCTCGGTGAAGTCGAGGGCGTCGGCACGGCGGATGATGCCGGCATTGTTGACGAGGATGTCGAGGCGCGAGCCGTCGGCCTTCGCCGCCGCCTCGGCCTCTTCCACGATCCGCGCAATCGGCTCCAGCGTTGCGAGGTCGGCGGCGATCTCGTGGAAGGGCTGACCGGTCGCCCCGACCAGCACCTTCGTCTCCACCATGCTCGAGCGACCGACCGCGACGATACCGGCGCCGGCCTGCGCAAGCGCAACCGCGATCGCCTGACCGAGGCCCGTATTGGCCCCGGTGACGATCGCGGTCCGGCCGCCCAAATCAAACGGCGAGCGCATCAGCGCAGATCCCCGGTCGCGACCATGTCCATGTCGGTATAGTCGACATTGTCGCCGCCCATGCCCCAGATGAAGGAATAGGCCTTCGTCCCGACGCCGGAATGGATCGACCAGCCGGGCGACAGGATCGCCTGCTCGTTGGCGACGACGAGGTGGCGCGTTTCCTGCGGCTCGCCCATCAGATGGAAGACGCGGGCATCCGTGGGAACGTCGAAATAGAGATAGATCTCGCAGCGCCGGTCATGGACATGCGCCGGCATGGTGTTCCAGATGCTGCCCTCGTCGAGGGTGGTCACGCCCATGACGAGCTGGCAGGTCTCGCAGACGCCGGGGATGATGTACTGGCGGATGACGCGCTTGTTGGCCGTGGCCTGCTCGCCGAGCGCGATGGTCTTGGCATCGGCCTCCCGGATCACCTTGGTCGGGTGCACGGCATGGGCCGGGGTCGAGAGCAGGTAGAACTTGGCGGGGTTGCCGACATCGTCGCTGGCGAAGGCGACCTCGCCCGCTTCCTTGCCGACATAGAGCGCATCGCGTTTGGCGAGCGGGTAGTCCTTCCCGCCGACGGAGACCTTGCCGGGGCCGCCGACATTGACGATGCCGAGCTCGCGCCGTTTCAGGAAGGCATCGGTGCCGACCGCCTTGGGCGTCGGCAGCACGACGGGCTTGTTCGTCGGCATGGCGCCGCCCACGATGACGCGGTCGAGATGGCTGTAGGTCAGCTTGACCTCGCCGGGAACGAACAGCGTCTCGATCAGGAAGTGGCGCCGCAGCTCCGCCGTGTCGAAGCCCTTGACGGCCTCGGGGTGGGAAACCTGGCGGATGTCGATGGTCATGGTCGGTCCTTCAGTGGAACAGGCGCGGCAGCCAGAGCGACAGGCCGGGCACATAGGTGACGAGCAGGAGCACGGCGATGCTGGCGCCGTAGAACGGCCAGATCGTGCGCATGGACTCGCCGATGGAAATGCGGCCGATGGCGCAGGCGACGAACTGCACCGAGCCGACCGGCGGGGTATTGAGGCCGATGCCGGCGTTGAGGATCAGGATCACCCCGAAATGCACGGGATCGACGCCGAAGGCCTTCACCACCGGCAGGAAGATCGGCGTGCAGATGATGATCATCGGCGCCATGTCCATGAAGGTGCCGAGCACCAGCAGGATCAGGTTGACCATCAGCAGGATGGTGATCGGATTGTCCGAGACTGCCTTCATCGCCGCGATCGTCGCTTGCGGCACCTCGAGGAAGGCCATCAGCCAGCCGAAGGCACCCGCCGTGCCGATCACCAGCAGCACCATCGCCGTGGTCCGCACCGCGCCCAAGGTCGCCTCGACGAAGGCGGTCCAGGTGAGCTGGCGATAGACGAAGATGGTGACGAGGATGGCGTAGACGACGGCGACGCAGGAGGATTCCGTCGCCGTGAAGACGCCGGAGCGGACGCCGCCGAAGATGATGCCGATCAGCAGGATGCCGGGTAGCGCCAGCACGACATAGCGCCCGACGGTCGCAAAGCCCGGAAAGGGCTCGCGCGGATAGCCGCGCTTCACCGCGACCGCCCAGGCCGCGACCATCAGCGCGGCGCAGAGCAAGAGGCCCGGCACGACACCGGCCGTGAACAGGTCCGCGATCGAGAGATTGCCGCCCGCCGAGAGCGAATAGATGATCATGTTGTGCGAGGGCGGGATCAGCAGGGCAATGATCGCCGCGTTGGCCGTGACGTTGACGGCATAGTCGGCGTCGTAGCCGCGCTTCTTCATCTGCGGGATCATCAGCCCGCCGACGGCGGAGGCATCGGCCACGGCCGAGCCGGAGATGCCGCCGAACAGCGTGCAGGTCACCACGTTCACCTGGCCCAGACCGCCGCGCAGATGGCCGACGAGGCTCGCCGCCATCTGGATCAGCCGCTCGGCGATGCCGCCGCGGATCATCAGGTCGCCGGCATAGATGAAGAACGGGATCGCCATCATGGCGAAGGCGTTCATGCCGGAATTCATCTGCTGGAAGACGACGACCGGCGGCAGGCCCATATAGGCGACGGTCGCGACGGAGGCGATGCCGAGGCAGAAGGCCACGGGCACGCCGATCAGCAACAGGAGCGCGAAGACGCCGAAGAGAATCCAGAGTTCCATCGCTCAGGCCTCCTGGCTTTCGCCGAAATGGACGAAGCCGAGCGGGGCCTGTTCCTCGCCGGTGGTGAAGAGGAGGAGCTTCTCCAGCGCGAACAGGGCGATCAGCGCGCCGCCTGCCGCGATCGGCACATAGTCCCAGCCGCGGGATATGCCGATGATCGGCATACGATCGGCCCAGGTGCCGGCGGCGAGCTGCCAGCCATAGCCGAGCATGGCGAGCCCGAAGGCGCAGACCAGGCCCTCGCCCAGCACGATCAGCGCGGCCCGCAAGGGCGGCGGCGACATCACCAGCCCGACCTCGAAGCCGAGATGGTCGCTCTCGCGCACGCCGACCGCGGCGCCGAGCAGGATGAACCAGGACATCAGGAACAGCGATCCGGCCTCGACCCAGATCGGCGTGTCGTTGAGCACATAGCGGCCGAACACGCCCCAGGCGACCATCACGGTCATCAGGACGAGCCCGGCCCCGGCCGCGATCAGCGCGAACAGGCTGAGCTTGGCGTCGAGTCGTGTCAGGAAAGCGGTGAAAGCGCGCATGAAATCTGCCCGGGCTGCTGGCAAGGGGCCGAAGACGGAGCGGCCCGAAAGCCGCCCCGTCTGAACGAGGCTCAGTTCACCGCCTGGATCGCGGCCACCATCTCCTTCAGCTTCGGATCGGTGACGAACTTGTCGTAGACCGGCTTCATCGCGTCGATGAAGGGCTTCTTCTCGACCTGATTGATCTGGGCGCCGCCGGCCTTGACCTTGGCCTCAGACGCCTTCTCCCGCGCATCCCAGAGCTCGCGCATCTTGAGCACCGATTCCTTGGCGGCGGCCTTGATGATCGCCTGATCGGCCGCGTTGAACTTGTCGAAGCTCTTCTTCGACATCACCAGCGCTTCCGGCGAGAGCGAGTGCTCGGTCACGGAATAGAACTTCGAGACCTCGAAATGGCGGGTCGATTCATAGGACGGCCAGTTGTTCTCGGCGCCGTCGATGACGCCGGTCTGGAGCGCGGAATAGACTTCGCCGAAGGGCATCGGCGTCGCGTTGGCGCCGAGCGCCGAGACCAGCGCGACGAACATGTCGGATTGCTGGACGCGGATCTTCATGCCCTTCATGTCAGCCGGCGTGTTGATCGGGCGCTTGGAATTATAGAACGAGCGGGAGCCGGAATCGTAGAGCGCGAGCCCGATCAAGTCGTGCTTCTCGAACTCCTTCAGCAGGTTGTCGCCGATCGGTCCGTCCATCGCCTTCCGCATATGGTCGACCGAACGGAAGATGAAGGGCAGGGAGGGAATGTTGGTCGCCGGGATCAGGTTGTTGAACGGCGCCATGTTGATGCGGTTGATGTCGATGACGCCGAAGCGGGTCTGGTCGATCGTGTCCTTCTCCTGGCCGAGCTGGGCCGAGTGGAAGACGTTGATCTTGATGCGCCCCTGGGTGCGCTCCTCGAGCAGCTTGCCCATGTAGCGGACCGCCTCGACGGTCGGGTAGTCGGTCGGATGGATGTCGGCGGAACGAAGCGTCACGCCCTGGGCGAGCGCCGCCGTGGCGGTTGCGACCGAAACCGCCAGCGCGGCGGCGCCGGCAAGTAAGATGCGACGTGCAATCATGATGTTCTCTCCCTGGCAAGGCCCGTTTTCGGGCCGGTTCTTCTTTGGTTGAGGCGGACTGCCGCTAGCTGGCCGGTTGCCTTTCGATCAGCCTGACGGACAGGGGTGGAGCCCCGGCACAGATCGCTTCCGCGACCTGGCCGATGGCGATGGGATGGACGCCCGTCGTCGCCCCGGCGGAGACGACATCGCCCTTGGCGAGGCCGCGTCCACGGCTCGCCAGATGGTTGACGAGGAAGAGCAGGGCATCGAGCGGCCCACCATTCGGGCCGTGGCTGCGGCCGCGGCCGATGACCTCGCCATCGATCCGCATCTGCGTCTCGAAATCGGAAAGACCCTGCTCGATCCCCAGCGAGGCGCCGACGGCGATGCCGGTATTGTTGCCGAAATCGGAGATGATGGCCTGCGGCCCGATCTCGTTGATGCTCGGCAGCGGCGAGCCGGCGATCTCCATCGCGACATGCACCCCGCCGATGAAGGGCATCAGCTCTTCCGCTGTCCAGGTTTGCGGGCGCGGCGCGATATCCGCCCCGAGGACGATGCCGATCTCGGTCTCGACCGCGATGAAGCCGCCGCGGATCACGCCGACCTCGGCCGTCTCCCCCGGCGCGACGCGGCGGACGCCAGCGCCAAAAGCCGGCCCCGCCATCCGTGCGGCACCGAAGCGGGCGCGCAAATCGGGATGGATCGCCGCGACCTTCCAGCCGCGCACGGGCTCGGGCCACAGCGCGATCGCCACCTCCTGCACGGCATAGGCTTCCGCGAGATTGCCGGGCAATTCGCCGGGAAAAGCCGCGAGAGGCCGTGCCTCGCGGCGCGCTTCGTGGAATGATCGTGCGATCGTCGCGGTAAAATTCATACTTTGGGATACCGTTACCGACACTGGTATGGTAGATTATCCCATGCCGCTTCGATTGCAAGCGATTTGGAGGCTGCTTTCGTGAGTTTCGCCGAGGGTCAGACAGGGTCGAGCGCCAACCGGCTCGAGAAGGAGCTTCTGCGCGCCATCGTCGCGCTCGAGCTGAAGCCGGGCTCGCGCCTCTCGGAGCAGGAGATCGCCACCCGCTACGGCGTCTCCCGCCAGCCGGTCCGCGAGGCGCTGATCGCGCTCAGCCGGCAGAAATTCGTCGAGGTCCTGCCGCAGCGCGGCACGGTCGTCGTCAAGATCTCGGTCCAGAAGATGATGGAGGCCCGCTTCCTGCGCGAGGCGATCGAGACCGCCGTCGTCCGGCGCGCCTGCGACAGCTTCAACCCGACGAGCCGGCAGATCGTCGACAATTGCCTGGAGGCGCAGCAGCGGGCGGTCGCCAATGGCGAGCACACCGCCTTTCAGCGCTTCGACGAGCGTTTCCACGTGGCGCTCGCCGAAGGCGCGGGCTGCCCGATGGCCTGGACGCTGGTCTCCAACCTCAAGGCCCATATGGACCGCGCCTGCCATCTCAGCCTGCAGAGCCCCAACGCGATGCAGGAGCTGATCGCGCAGCATCAGGCCATCGTCGCCGCGATTGACAACCGCGACGCTGCGGCGGGCGAGGCCGCGATGCGGCATCATCTCAACGAATTGCTGCGGGCGCTGCCCGAGATCGAACAGCTCAATCCCGATCTCTTCGAATAGCTGTCTTCCAATGCGAGCAGGTGGATGCGGACGCCGGCAGATGCCGGCGCTTGAGCGAACGGCCGCTCCCTGCCAAGAAGGCCGCCGCGGGTCGCGATGGCCGCGCGAAAGGGAAAAGCCTCGCATGAGTCATTTGCTGCGCACCCGGCCCGCGACCACCGACGCGATGCTCGCCGTCTTCGAGGATGCCGCGACGCTGCGGCACGCGCTCGCCTTCGAGGCCGAGCTTGCCCGCGCCGAGGCGGCCGAGGGGCTGATCGGCAAGGCCGAGGCGGAAGCCATCGCGACGCTGTGCGGCGGCATTGCCATCGACCCCGCCGCACTCGCCAACGAGGCCGCCCTCGCCGGCACGCTCGCCATCCCGCTCGTGGCGCGCCTGCGCAAGGAATTGCCCGAAGCCGCGGCAAAAGCCCTCCACAAGGGCGCGACCAGCCAGGACGTCGCCGATATCGTCCTGGTTCGCCAGATCCGCGACGGCCATGCCCTGCTGCAAGCCGATCTCGCGCGAACAGCGAGCGCCCTCGCCGCCCTGGCGCGCCGCCACGCCGGAACCCCCGCCATCGGCCGCACCCTGTTGCAGGATGCCTTGCCGATCGGCTTCGGCCTGCGCATCGCGCAATGGCAGGCCGGCATCGTCGCGGCGGCGGCGCGGCTGCAAGACGAGGTCGAGCAAGGCGCCGTCCTTCAGTTCGGTGGCGCCGCCGGCACGCGCGCCGGTCTCGCCGGCAAGGGCGCGGCGGTCTCGGCACGTCTCGCCGCGGCGCTTGGCCTGCCCGATGCGCCCCCCTGGCAGGCGCGCCGCGGCGGCATCGCCGGGATCGCGGCGGCCCTGGCGATCGTGATCGGCGCGCTCGGCAAGATGGCGCGCGACGTCTCCCTGCTGGCGCAGAACGGCGTCGGCGAAGCGCGCGAGCCGGCCGTTCCCGGCCGCGGCGGCTCCTCCGCCATGGCTCACAAGCGCAACCCGACCGGCTGCCAGATCGTGCTCTCCGCTTGCCTGCGTGCGCCCGGCCTCGTCGCCGGCATCCTCGCGGGGCTGCCGGCCGAAGAGGAACGCGGGCTGGGCGGCTGGCAGGCCGAGGGGCCGGCCCTGGCCGAACTCTTCCTGCTGGCGGCCGGCGCCACGGAAGCCATGGCCACGGTCGCGGAAGGGCTGGAGATCGACGAGGCCGCCATCGCCCGCAATCTCGAGGCCGCCGCGCTCGGCGGCGATATCGGCGAGAGCGAGAACTTGGTCGCGGCGCTGCTGCACCACGGTGGGTAAGCCCAGGGCTAAGCGTTGGCCCGATAATCCGACGGCGAAATCCCCGCCCGCTTGGCGAAGAAGCGCGAGAAATAGGCCGGGTCGGAGAACCCCAGCCGGAACGAGATCTGGGCGACCGTCAGCGAGGTGTAGACAAGGTCGCGCCGCGCCTCGATCATCAATCGGTCCTGGATGACGCGGGCCGCCGAATGGCCGAGCACCTCGCGGCAGCTGCGCGACAGATGCGGCACGGAGACGCCGAGCGCGCGGGCGTGCTCGGTCAGCGGCTCATGGCTCTGGAAGCGGATTTCGACCCGCTCGATGAAACGCCGCACCAGCCCGGCGCGCAGATCCTTCGCCGGCTCTCCGCCGGCCCGCAGGCCGCGCGCCGCGCGCGAGAACCAGGAGGCGAGCAGATCGGCATAGGCCGCCAGCGCGAACTCCCGGTTCGGCCGGTTGGCGCCGAACTCGCTCATCGCCAGCCGCATCAGCGTCTCCAGCGACTGCGCCTCCACGCTCTCCGGCTCGGCCTGCAGCAACGCCGGCGTGGCGAGGAGGGAGCGCGCCTCGGGCTCGGCGTCGAAGAGCCGCTTCAGCGATGTCTCGGCGACACTGGCGACGAAACCCTCCGTGTCGACGACGAAATGGAACTCGTGGATCGTCGCCGGCGGGAGCAGCAGCGCCGAGCCCGGCTTGAGCTCGCGGTCGCGCCCGTCGATCCGGGTCCGCCCGCCCCCGCCGACGACGAGGAAGAACTGGAAGAGCTGGTGGTGGAAATGCGGCTGGATCGTCCAGCCATGCAGCGCGCTGCGGGCGACGATCGGCTCGATATGAAGCGCATCGGGAAAGCGATCCGTCAGGCGTTCGGCGTAGAGCCAGTAGGCGGGGACCGTGGCCGGCATGCGTCCTCGTGATCGATTTGTCCAAGACACTGCGCGAATCCTCCATTCCGTCAAGTGTCGTCATGGCGCATAGCTTGGGGCGCGGAATGTCGGCTCAAGACCGTCATCGCCTTGGGAGGACGCGGAAATGCGCACGCAGGTCGCCATCATCGGCGCCGGCCCGGCCGGGCTTCTCCTCGGCCAGCTCCTGTCGCGCGCCGGGATCGATAATGTCATCCTGGAACGCCGCAGCCTCGACTATGTGCTCTCCCGCATCCGCGCCGGCGTCCTCGAACAGGGCATGGTCGACATGCTGCGCGAGGCTGGCGTCTCCGGCCGCCTCGACCGCGAGGGGCAGGTGCATGACGGCGTCAATTTCGCCTTCGACGGCACGCTCCACCGCATCGACCTGAAGCATCTGAGCGGCGGCAAGACCGTGACGGTCTATGGCCAGACCGAGGTCACGCATGATCTCGCCGAGGCGCGCCAGGCCCTCGGCCGCACGACGATCTACGAGGCCGAGGATGTCGCGCTGCACGATATCGACACGGCCGCGCCCCGCGTGACTTTCCGGGTGAATGGCGAGGCGCGGGAGCTGCGCTGCGACTTCATCGCCGGCTGCGACGGCTATCACGGCGTCTCCCGTCGCTCGATTCCAGAGGGCGCACTGACCAGCTTCGAGCGCGTCTATCCCTTCGGCTGGCTCGGCCTGCTCGTCGACCGCCCGCCGGCGGCGCATGAATTGGTCTATGCCCGCCACGAGCGCGGCTTCGCGCTCTGCTCGATGCGCTCGGCGCAGCGCAGCCGCTATTATGTCCAGGTGCCGCTGGAGGAGCGTGTCGAGAACTGGTCGGACGAGG
The DNA here is from genome assembly GCF_000745475.1 of Allobosea sp. UNC402CLCol. GTDB lineage: Bacteria > Pseudomonadota > Alphaproteobacteria > Rhizobiales > Beijerinckiaceae > Allobosea > Allobosea spartocytisi. The sequence continues at coordinate 232,847 of NZ_JQJJ01000010.1, read as the reverse complement.
CCTTCTTCGACGAATTGCGCCGCAGGCTTCCCGCCGAGGTCGCGGGGGCCGTGCAGACCGGCCCCTCGTTGGAAAAGAGCATCGCGCCGCTGCGCAGCTTCGTCGCCGAGCCCATGCGCTTCGGCCGCCTGTTCCTCGCGGGCGATGCCGCCCATATCGTCCCGCCGACCGGCGCCAAGGGCCTCAACCTCGCGGCCAGCGACGTGCGCTATCTCTTCGATGCCCTGCGCGAGCATTACAATGACGGTTCGGACGCCGGGATCGAAGCCTATTCCGCCCGCGCTCTCGCCCGCATCTGGAAGGCCGAGCGCTTCTCCTGGTGGATGACGGGGCTGCTGCATCGCTTTCCGGAGCGCAGCGCCTTCGAGGAGCGCATGCAGCAGGCGGAGCTCGACTATCTCGTGAGTTCGCCCGCTGCCGCAACCGCGATGGCGGAGAATTATGTCGGCTTGCCTTACTAGGCCGAAGCGGGCATGGCCTAGCCCACAGGGCCACCGCCCATAAGGCCGCCAAGACGAAAGACACCGGAGCCAACCGGGGCGATCGAGACAGTCAAGTCCAGGGGACGGATACGGGAGGGATGACGATGAAGATCAGCAGACGGAATTTCACCGGGCTGGCGGGCGCGCTGGCACTGGCCGGCACGTTCGGCCTTGGCGGCGCGGCCGCTGCCGAAACGATCAAGATCGGGATCATCGGGCCGTTCTCCGGCCCCTTCGCCCTGCAGGGCAAGAACTTCCAGGCCGGCGTCGAGGCCTGGCTCGCCCAGAACGGCAAGTCGGTCGCCGGCAACGAGATCGAAATCATCTATCGCGACCTGCCCACCGCCAATCCGCAGCAGGCCCGCGCCCTGGCGCAGGAGCTGATCGTCAAGGACAAGGTGCAATATCTCGGCGGCGTCTATTTCACGCCGGATGCGCTGGCGATCACGCCGTTGCTGAAGCAGGGCAATGTGCCGCTGGTGATCTTCAACGCCGCGACCTCTGCGATCATGACCTCCTCGCCGCTGGTCGTGCGGACCTCCTTCACCACCGGGCAGACCACGACGCCGCTGGGCAAGGCCGCCGTCGATCGCGGCATCAAGAAATTCGTCTCCGCCGTCACCGATTACGGCCCCGGCGTCGATGCCGAGGGTACGTTCAAGAAGGCGGTCGAGGCGGCTGGCGGGCAGGTCGTCGAGACCATCCGCATGCCGCTCAACACCACCGAGTTCAGCCCGATCATGCAGCGCATCCGCGATGCCGGCGCGCAGGGCGTCTTCGCCTTCCTGCCCTCGGGCCCGCCGACGCTCGGCTTCGTTAAGTCCTTCAACGACACCGGGCTGAAGCAGGCCGGCGTCAAGCTCTTCGCCACCGGCGACCTGACGCAGGAATCCGATCTGCCGGCGCTGGGCGAAGCCGCCGCCGGGATGATCACCGGTTTCCACTACGCCACCTCGCACGATTCCGAGGCCAACCGGAAGTTCGTGGAGGCCGGCGAAAAGGCGATCGGCGGCCCCGGGCAGCTCACCTTCCCGGCGGTCGGCGCCTATGACGGCATGTATGTCATCGCGAAGATGATCGCCGCCACCGCCGGCAAGCAGGATGCCGAGAAGGCGGTCGAGGCGGTCAAGGGCCTCGCCTGGGAAAGCCCGCGCGGGCCGGTCAAGATCGACCCCGAGACCCGCCACATCACCCAGACGATCTATCTGCGCGAGGTCGCCAAGGACGCCAAGGGCAACTGGATCAACAAGGAGATCCAGAGCTTCCCCGAGCAGAAGGACCCCGGGCTGGCGAAGTAAAGCCAGCGTCTCCTCGTCTGCTGCGCCGTCATTCCGGGCGCAGCGAAGCGGAGACCCGGAATCCATCGGAGGGCGCTGAGCGCTATGATGGATTCCGGATCGGCGCCGCTTTGCGGCTTGTCCGGAATGACGGCGCGTTTCCGACTGAACTCCGACGAGGCCCGCAACCCGCATGCAGACCGCGCTGAGCATCGCCCTGGACGCCTTCGCCTATGGCATGGCGCTGTTCATCATCTGCATCGGCCTGTCGCTGACGATGGGGCTGATGCGGCTGGTCAATCTCGCCCATGGCGCCTTCGCCATGATCGGCGGCTACATCGCCTCCTATGCCGTGCGCAATCTCGGCTTGGGCTACGGCTTCGGCATCGTGCTGGCGGTCGTCGGCACGGTGCTGATCGCGGTGCCGCTCGAACGGCTGCTCTTCCGCCGCATCTATGACCGCAGCGAGCTCTCGCAGGTGCTGATGACCATCGGCATCACCTTCTGCGTCATCGGCATCACCAATTACTTCTTCGGCCCGACGCTGAAGACGATTCCCCTGCCAACGGAACTGGCGCAACCGATCGATCTCGGCTTCCGCAGCATCGCCGGCCACCGGCTCTTCGTCATCGCGAGCGGGCTTGTCGTCGCGGGCGGGCTCTGGTTCCTGATCGAGCGCACCGGCTTCGGCATCCACCTGCGCGCCGCCGTCGAGAACGCGCCGATGTCGCGCGCGCTCGGCGTGCGCACCGAATTGATCTATGCGGCGAGTTTCGCGCTCGCCATCGGGCTTGCCGCCTTCGGCGGGGTGGTCGGCGCCGAATTCCTGCCGATCGAGCCCTATTACGCCCTGCGCTACATGGTGACCTTCCTGGTCGTGGTCTCCGTCGGCGGCGCCGGCTCGATTCCCGGCGCGCTCGTCGCCTGCCTGCTGCTCGGCGCCATCGACGTCACCGGCCGCTATCTCATGCCGGATTTCGGCAATTTCTTCTTCTATCTCGCGGTGATCCTCGTGGTCTGTGCCTTCCCGCGCGGCCTGATGGGACGGGCCCAGTGATGGTACAGGCTCCCGCCCCATCCGCTGCCGCAACGCCTGCCCGCAGCCTCGGCCGCGATCTCGCCGGCTTCGCCCTGATCGCGCTTGCCGGGCTCGCAGGCTACTGGCTCTTCCCCGACAATCTCGCCTTCCTGACCCGCGTCATCTCGGTCGCCCTGCTCGTGCTCTCGCTCGACCTGATCGTCGGCTATTGCGGCATCGCCTCGCTCGGCCAGGCCGCGCTCTACGGCGCCGGCGCCTATGCCGCCGGCATCGCCTGCCTCAACGGCGTGACCGAGCCTTTCCTGCTGATCCTGATCGGGGCTGCGGCCGGCGCCGTCACCGGCCTGCTGATGGGCACGGTGATGCTGCGGGCGCACGGCCTGCCGCAGCTCGTCCTCTCCATCGCCATCGTCCAGCTCCTGCACGAGGCGGCGAACAAGCTCGCTTGGCTGACCGGCGGCAGCGACGGCCTCGCCGGCATGGTCCCCGCTCCGCTGTTCGGCCTGTTCGAGTTCGATCTCTGGGGCCGCGCCGCCTATCTCTTCGGGCTCGGCCTGCTGCTGGTCGTCTTCGTCGCGCTGAAGCTCATCGTCCGCTCGCCTTTCGGCATGGTCTGCCGCGGCCTCAAGGAAGATCCGCTGCGGATCAGCGCGCTCGGCATCTCCGCCTTCCCGGTTCTGCTCAGGATGTTCGTGATCTCCGGCGCCGTCGCCGGCGCGGGCGGGGCGCTCGGCGCCATCGCGACCCAGGTGGTGGGGCTGGACAGCCTGAGCTTCGAATTATCCGCCAATGCGCTGGTCATGCTGGTGCTCGGCGGGCTCGGCAATCTCTATGGCGCGCTGATCGGCACCGTCGTCTTCATGGCGGTCGAGCACATCGTCGCGGCGATCAATCCGTTCCACTGGATGACGCTGGTCGGCGCACTGCTGATCGCCATCGTGCTCTTCGCCCCCCGCGGCCTCTCCGGCACGCTCGACGAGGCCGCCCGCATCCTGACGCGTGGCCAGCGGAGGGCCGGGCCATGAGCACGGTCTTCGCGGTCGACCATCTGTCGAAATCCTTTGGCGGGCTCAAGGTCAATCACGACCTCTCCATCGCCATGACCGAGGGCGAGCGGCTCGCCTTGATCGGCCCGAACGGCGCCGGCAAGACCACCTTCGTCAACCTCGTCACCGGGCGCATCCCCCCGAGTGCCGGCACGGTCCATCTGATGGGCGAGGACATCACGCGTCTCGGCGCCGTCGCGCGGGTCAGGCGCGGGCTGGTGCGCACCTTCCAGGTGACGCGTCTCTTCCCCGACATGACACCGGAAGAGCATGTCGTCATGGCGATCCTGCAAAGGCAGGGACATGCGACCCGCATCCTCGCGCGCTTCCACGGCAACGGCGCGGCCATGGACGAAGCCGCCGACATCCTCGCCACGCTCGGCCTGACCGATGTCGCGCGCCGCAAGGTTGTCGAGATCGCCTATGGCCAGCAGCGCCTGCTCGAGATCGCCATTGCCATGGCGCAGCGCCCGAAGGTGCTGCTGCTCGACGAGCCGGCTGCCGGCGTGCCCTCCTCCGACACGCCATTGATCGAGCGGGCGCTGGAGCGGCTGCCGGCCTCGCTTGCCGTATTGATGATCGAGCACGACATGGATCTGGTCTTCCGCTTCGCCCGGCGCGTGGTGGTGCTGGCGGCCGGCGAATTGATCTTCCAGGGCCTGCCGGCCGATGTCGCCAGGGACGAGAAAGTCCGCGAAGCCTATCTGGGGAGCTACGCCCATGCCGGCCGCTGAGCTCGAGGTCCGGAATCTCAACGCCGGCTACGGCCAGACCCATGTGCTGGAGGATGTGTCCTTCTCCGTGCCGGCCGGCGGGCGCCTCTCGATCCTCGGGCGCAACGGCATGGGCAAGACCACGCTGCTGGCGACGCTGATGGGGCTGACCCGCCACTACGCCGGCAGCATCAGCCTGGCGGGCCAGGACGTGACGGCCCTGCGCACCACCGGGCGCGCGCTCGGCGGCATCGGGCTGGTGCCGCAGACCCGCGAGATCTTCAAGGGCCTCACCGTCGAGGAGAACCTCTTCGTCGGCCTCAAGGGCCGCCCGCGACAGGCGATCGAGGAAGCCTATGCGCTGTTCCCGCGCCTGCAGGAGCGCCGCCGCAATCTCGGCTCGCAACTCTCCGGCGGCGAGCAGCAGATGCTGGCGACGGCCCGCACCATCCTCGGCCAGCCCTCGATCCTGCTGCTCGACGAGCCGCTTGAGGGCCTCGCCCCGGTGATCTGCGACATGCTGATGGCGGCCTTCACGCAGCTCGCGGCCAGCGGCGCGATGACGATCCTCTTCGTCGAGCAGCGGCTGGAAAGCGCGCTCGACTTCGCCGAGGACGTCATCATCCTCGAACGCGGGCGGATCGTCTGGTCGGGAACTTCAGCGGCTTTGCGGGCCGATGGCGATGTCCTCGAACGCTATGTCGGCGTCGGCGGGCTGCACTGACCGTGTAGATGTCGCACGGAACTGCGCGGTCATCCCAGGCTTGACCCGGGATCCATGCCGGAGCGTATCCGATCAAGGTTCAGGCATGGATCTCGGCTCTCCGCGGAGTTTATCCTTGGACCGATCAAGGATCGGACCCGAGGGCTGCGGCCGGGACGATCTGCTCCCAAGCAGAAATTCTAGATGCTGAAACGCGCTCCCGCGCGCGCCAGCCCGCCCGAGATCGCGACCGGCGTGCCGTCGGCCCGCCAGCAGGCGGCGCCGGTCAGCGTGCCGTCCGCATTGAAGGCGATGGCGTTCATGCCGCCGGCGACGCGCGGCGAACGCACGACCTTGTGGCCGCGCGCGGTCAGCGCCTGCGCCACCGCTTCGGGGATCGCTTCTTCCAGTTCGAGCACGCCGCCTTCGGTCCAGACGCGCGGCGCCTCGACCGCCTCCTGCAGGCTCATGCGATGGTCGATCAGGTTGACGATCGCCTGCAGGGCCGAGGGGAAGATGCGCAGCGCGCCGGGCAAGCCGAGCGCATAGGCGATCCGGCCCTCCCGCAGCACCATCATCGGCGCCATCGAGGTGAAGACGCGCTTGCCCGGCGCGATCGAGAGCGCCCGGCCGGGATGGGGATCGAAATTGTACATGTAGTTGTTGGCGATCATCCCCGTGCCGGGGATCTGGACGCAGGCGCCGAACAAACCGTTGATCGTCTGCGTCGCGCTGACGACATTGCCCTGCGCATCCGCCACGGTGACATGGGTGGTGTCGGCGGATTCCCCGCCCGCAAGCCCGGCCGTCCAGCTTTTCGCCCGGCCCATCTCGATCAGCGCGCGCCGCTCGGCCGCATAGCCCTTGTCGATCAGTCTCTCGACGGGAACCTTGACGAAGGCGGGATCGGCCGTCGCCACGGCGCGGTCGGCGAAAGCGATCTTCAGCGCCTCCGCCAGCAGATGCACCGCATCGGTCGAGCCGAAGCCGAGCGCGCCGATGTCGTAGCCCTCGAGGATGTTGAGCATCTCGGCGATATGCACGCCCGACGAGGAAGGCGGCGGCGGGCCGATGATCTCGTAGCCGCGATAGGAGCCCCGGATCGGCTCGCGCGTCTGCGTCCTGTAGCCGGCGAGGTCGTCCGCATCGATCAGGCCGCCCTGCTCAGCCATGTAGCCGGTCAGCGCCTCTCCCAGCGCGCCACCATAGAGCGCCACCGGCCCTTCCTTGGCGACGAGCCGCAGGCTTTCCGCATAATCGCCCTGGACCAGCTTCGCGCCGGGCTGGAGCGGGGTTCCGCCCGGCAGCAGCATCGCGGCGAGACCGGGATCGCGGGCGAGGTCGCCGGCATTGTCCGTGATGCAGTTCGAGAGATAGGGCGTGACGGTGAAGCCGCGCGCGGCGAGCGCGATCGCCGGCTGCAATACATCTGCCAGCGGCAGGCTGCCGAAGCGCTCCAACGCCTCGCACCAGCCCTTGAGCGCGCCGGGAACCGCGACCGCCTTCGCACCGACGACGTTCTCGCGGTCGCGCGTATCGCGCTGCTTGCCGATCTCGTCGGAGAGGCAGTCATACATGTCGGGCGTGGCGCGGCCCGGCGCGGTCGAGAGGTTGTCGATGACGCGATGGCTGCCATCGGCGAGCCGGATATGGCTCAAGCCCCCGCCGAGGATGCCGACCATCATCGGCTCGGCCACCGTCAGCGCGAAGAGCGCCGCGACCGCCGCATCGACGGCATTGCCACCCGCCAGCAGCATCTGGGAGCCCGCCGCCGAGGCCAGCGGATGGTTGGTGACGACCATGCCGCGCGAGCCGTTGGCGGGCCTTTTCTCGCAGGTGAAATCGGCGATGCGGGGAACGGAGACGGGAGCATTCATGGCCGCAGTTGAGCCTGAGTCCGGCCGAACGTCCACCCGGCTTTCCAGAAAAGGATCCTGCACCGGCCGCATGGCGAAACCCGCGCCCGTCTCGGCGCTGCCGGCGCCGGGCTTTGCCCCTGCCGCCGCTCAGGCCTCGGCCGTGATGGATGGCCGTCTCGCTGCCCGTGCCGATCGAGGGCTTTTCGGGCAGGAAGAAAATTCTCCGGAAAGCTCTGCGCGCGCCAGATTGTTCCGATCAGGGGCCGCTGGCTAGAAAGAAAGAGAAGATTTTGATTTCGCTCGCGTTTTCTGCTTATCCGCTGCTGGCGGCCGGCGCTCAAACCCGCTAAACAGCCCGCCGCCGGACTTTCAAGGACGATGCGATGAGCCATTTCTACGAGGAACAGGTCCTGAGCGTGCATCACTGGACGGATACGCTGTTCAGCTTCACGACGACGCGGGATACGACGTTCCGGTTCAAGAACGGGCAGTTCACGATGATCGGGCTGAAGGTCGGCGAGCGTCCGCTGCTGCGGGCCTACAGCGTCGCCAGCACGAATTACGACGAGACGCTGGAGTTTTTCTCGATCAAGGTGGCGGACGGCCCGCTGACCTCGCGTTTGCAGAACCTCAAGGTCGGCGATCCCATCATCGTCGGCAAGAAGGCGACGGGCACGCTGGTGCTCGACAACCTCAAGGACGGCAAGCGGCTCTTCCTGCTCGGCACCGGCACCGGGCTGGCGCCGTTCCTGTCGCTGATCCGCGACCCCGAGACCTATGAGCGCTATGAGAAGGTCGTGCTGGTCCATGGCTGCCGCCAGGTGGCGGAGCTGGCCTATGGCGAGCGCATCACCCAGCACCTGCCGCAGGACGAGTTCCTCGGCGAGATGATCCGCGAGCAGCTGATCTATTACCCGACGGTGACGCGCGAGCCCTTCCGCAACCGCGGCCGCATCACCGACCTGATGACCTCGGGCCAGCTCTACAGCGATATCGGCCAGCCCGGCTTCGACCCCGAGGGCGACCGCTTCATGCTCTGCGGCTCGCCGCAGATGCTGGCCGACCTCAAGACGATCTTCGCCGAGCGCGGCCTTGAGGAAGGCAACCACGGCGAGGCCGGCGACTACGTCATCGAAAAGGCCTTCGTCGAGAAATAAGCCCCAGCCGGGCAGCTCGAAGCACGGCGCCACGATCCGCGAGCGGGTATCGGCCATGCCGCATCTGCAAAGCGCGCGCCGCGCTTTTGCGCCAGTGTAGCCGCGTTCTGTTTCGATCGCGGTACCCTGTCATGAACATGCGCGTGTCCCAAGCCGCCCACTCCGCCACCCCGGTCGGAATCGGCCAGTCGCTGCCGCGCAACGAGGATGCGGTCCTCGTCCGGGGCGAGGGGCGCTACACCGACGACCTCTCTCTGGAGGGGCAGCTTCACGCCGCCTTCGTTCGCAGCCCGCATGCCCATGGCATCATCCGCGAGATCGACCTCTCGGCCGCACAGGCCATGAAGGGCGTCGTCGCGGTCTACACGGCCGATGATCTCGAAGGCCAGGGCTACGGCACGCTGAAATGCCAGCTCGACATGACCAGCCGCGACGGAACGCCGTTGAGGAAGCCGGTGCGGAAGGCGCTGGCCATCGACAAGGTCCGCTATGTCGGCGACCCCGTGGCGATGGTCGTGGCCCGCACGCCCGCGCAGGCCCGCGACGCGGCCGAGGCGGTGGCACTCGATATCGACATCCTCCCGGCCGTCACCTCGGCAGAGGAGGCGCTTGAGCCCGGCGCGCCGCAGCTCTTCGACGACGTCCCCGGCAACCTCGTCCTCGACTATCATTTCGGCGACGCCGCCAAGGTCGCCGAGGCCTTCGCCAAGGCCGCGCATGTCACGAAGCTGCGGATCGTCAACAACCGCATCGTGGTGAACCCGATCGAGCCCCGCGCCGCGATCGGCGCCTATGACCGCAAGACCGGCCGCTACACGCTCCATGCCCCGAGCCAGGGTGCCTTCGGCATGCGCAACAACCTCGCCGCAGCGATGGGTGTTCCCGCAGGGCGGATGCGGCTCGTCACCGGCCATGTCGGCGGCTCCTTCGGCATGAAGGCCTCGGTGTTTCCCGAATATGTCGTGCTGCTGCACGCGGCGCGGCTGCTGAAGAAGCCGGTGAAATGGACCGACCAGCGCGCGGAGAGCTTCGTCTCCGACCATCACGGCCGGGACATGGCCTTTGAGGCCGAGCTCGCGCTCGATGCGCGCGGCCGCTTCCTGGCGACGCGCTTCACCGGCTTCGGCAATATGGGCGGCTATCTCTCCTCGGTCGGGCCGATGATGGCGACGCTCAACATCGGCAAGAACAGCGTCGGCATGTACCGCACGCCGCTGGTCGAGGTCGCGACCCGCTGCGCCGTCACCAATACCGTGCCGATCGCGGCCTATCGCGGCGCCGGGCGCCCCGAGGGCAATTACTTCATGGAGCGGCTGATCGATGCCGCCGCCCGCGAGATGAAGATCGACAAGGCCGTGCTCCGGCAGCGCAACCTGATCCCCTCGAACAAGCTGCCCTGGACCACGCCGATCGGGACGCAATATGACAGCGGCGATTTCCCGGCGCTCTTCGCCCGGGCGCTGGAGGCGGCCGACTGGAAAGGCTACCGGGCCCGCGAACGCGCCAGCCGCAAGGCCGGGAAACTGCGCGGCCGCGGCATCGGCTGCTATCTCGAGGTCACGGCACCGCCGAGCAACGAGATGGGCGGCATCCATTTCGAGCCGGACGGAACCGTCACCATCGTCACCGGCACGCTCGATTACGGCCAGGGCCACTGGACGCCCTTCGCCCAGGTGCTGACGAGCCAGCTCGGCGTGCCTTTCGACAAGATCCGCCTCGTACAGGGCGACAGCGACAGGCTGATCGCCGGCGGCGGCACCGGCGGCTCGAAATCGATCATGGCGAGCGGTTCGGCGATCATCGAGGCGAGCGAGAAGGTCGTCGAGAAGGGCAAGCTGCTGGCCGCCCATTTCCTGGAGGCCGGCCTCCCCGACATCGAATTCGCCGAGGGCCGCTTCGGCATCGCCGGAACCGACCGCTCGATCGGCATCATGGAGCTGGCCGCAAGGGTGAGGACGTCCGCCTCCCTGCCCGAGGACCTTCCCGCGACGCTGGATGTCGACCATGTCTTCAAGGCCGCGCCTTCGGCCTATCCCAATGGCTGCCATATCGCCGAGGTCGAGATCGATCCGGACACCGGGCAGGTCGAGATTGCCGGCTATGTCATGGTCAACGATTTCGGCACGCTGGTGAACCCGATGATCGTCGAAGGGCAGTTGCATGGCGGGGTCGTGCAGGGCATCGGCCAGGCGCTCTACGAGATGACCGCTTATGACGAGGCCGGCCAGCTCATGACCGGCTCCTTCATGGACTACGCCATGCCGCGCGCGGCGGATGTGCCGTTCTTCACCTTCATCAGCCAGGGCGTTCCCACCCGCACCAACCGGGTCGGCGCCAAGGGCTGCGGCGAGGCCGGCTGCGCCGGCTCGCTACCCTCGGTGATGAACGCGATCGTCGACGCGCTCTCGCCTTACGACGTTGATCATGTCGACATGCCGGCGACGCCCCTGACGATCTGGCGGATCATCCAGGAGCGCGGCGGCCACGCTTGATCGGCGGGGCCGAAAGCCCCGTCGCACCGACAGGTCGCATTGGCATCGACGTCGCGACAGGGCGCGGCGAAGGCAGGCGCGATTCGCTGCCGGCTTGCGGGTCGCGATGACGGAGTTCGGTTCCGATCGATGGCCGGGTTTGGGGCCGGTGCCCCCACGCGCACCGCAACAGGAGAATCGGCTTCAAAAGCCCGATCTTCAGCACCCCACGCGGGCACGGTTCGACAGCGGTGACGGGAGTTGGGCCTTGGTGGAGCTGAGGGGATTCGAACCCCTGACCTCTGCAGTGCGATTGCAGCGCTCTCCCATCTGAGCTACAGCCCCAAGGCGCTGGCCTTCTAGGCCGTGCGTCGCGTGAATGTCAATCGTCTCCCTTGCCTCTTTCGGCAGGTGTCGGCGATATTCTGCGGCAACCTCTCCGGACAGGCCTAAAAGGAAGACCGATGCGTGCCGTTCTCGACGTGGTTCTGCTCGCGCTGCAGATCTATGTGTGGATTCTGATCGCCTCGGCCGTTCTGAGCTGGCTGATCGCCTTCAACGTCATCAACACCCGCAACCAGTTCGTCGCCACCGTCTGGGACATGCTCTACCGCATGACCGAGCCTGCGCTGCGGCCGATCCGCCAGCGGCTGCCCAATCTCGGCGGCATCGACATCTCGCCGATCATCCTGCTGCTGATCATCTACTTCATCCAGAGCGTGATCATCCGCTACATCTACCCCAACGTCTTCTGACGCGAAGCGGCTCCACCCGGGAGCGCCCTGCGCAGGACGCGACCCGCGGGCGGGCAGGATGCATTCGACCTCCCGGGCCGGCCCATGCAACATGCGGCCGCCGTCAGCTTCCGGAGGCCGCCCGTGTTCACCCCCACCACCCCCTATCGCAGCCAGAACTGGCACCTGACGAAGCCCGCCGCACGCGGCCGGCACGGCATCGTCGTCTCGCAGAGCCGGGAGGCGGCCGAGGCCGGCACGGCGATCCTCGAACAGGGCGGCAACGCGGCCGATGCCGCCGTCGCGGCCTGTTTCGCGCTCGCCGCCGTCGAACCCTGGAACAGCGGGCTGGGCGGCATCGGCTTCGCCGTCGTGCTCAAGGCGGGCGAGACCCGCGCGCAGGTCGTCGATTTCGGGCCGGTCGCGCCGCGCCGGGCCGACCCCGCCGATTACCCCCTCACCGGCGCGATGAAGAAGGATCTCTTCACCTGGCCAGAGGTCGTCGGCGATCGGAACATCCACGGCCCGCTCTCCTTCGTCACCCCCTCCTCGGTCGCGGGCTACGCGAAGCTGAAGGAGGCCTTCGGCTCGGCGCTGCCGCTGGCGGACCTGCTCGCCCCCGCCATCGCGCTCGCGAAGCGCGGCTTGCCGGCCGATTGGTACACGACGCTCAAGGTCGCCTCCTCGGCTTCGGTGCTTCGCCTCTATGAGGAGAGCGCGCGGATCTACCTCCCCGGCGGCCTGCCGCCGGTGCCGCCCTATCAGGGCTCGCCGGGCTTCATGGTGCTGGGCGAATTGCCGGCAACGCTGGAGCGGCTCGCCGAGGCCGGGCTCGACGATTTCTACCGGGGCGACATCGCGCGGCGTATCGCGGCCGACATCGCGTCCGCTGGCGGCGTGGTCGACGCGCAGGATCTGGCGGATTGCAAGGCCGAGATTCGCGAGGCGCCGAGCATCGCCTGGCGCGGCAGCCATCTCATCCACACCGCCGGCGGGCTGACCGCCGCGCCGACGCTGGAACGGGTCATCGCCGGTATGGCCGACGCCCCGGCCGATGGCAGCGGCCCGTCGGCTGACTGGTTCGCGCAGCTCTCGCGCGTGATGCGGCAGGCCTATCGCGAGCGGCTGGACGGGCTCGGTGCCGCGACCGCAGCCAAGGAACCCGGCGACACCTGCACCACCCATCTCACCGTGGTCGACCGCGACGGCAATCTCGTCACTGTCACTACGACGCTGCTCTCCTCGATGGGCAGCCGCGTCGTGCTGCCCTCGACCGGCGTGCTGATGAACAACGGCATGATGTGGTTCGATCCCCGCCCCGGCAGCGCCAACGCCATCGCGCCGGGCGCGCGGCCGCTCTGCAATATGTGCCCGGTCGTCGTCACGCCGAAGGACGGCGGCTGGCCGCGCCTCGCGGCCGGCTCCTCGGGCGGACGGCGCATCCTCGCCAGCGTCTACCAGACGCTGGCCTGGCAGCTCGATTTCGGGATGGAGGCCGAGGCAAACGCCCATCAGCCGCGCATCGACGTCTCCGGCCCGGATTCGACCAGCGCCGATCCGCGCCTGCCGTTCGAGACCCTCGCCGCGCTGGAGGCAGCCGGACCGACCGCGCTCGCCGAGCACGCCGTGCTGCCGATCAACTTCGCCTGCCCGAACTTCATCCGGGTCGACGAGAACGGCGCCGAGGGGTCGAGCGACGCCGCCTCGCCCTGGTCGGCGGCGGTGGCGGCGCGGCGCTGATCGTCTTGCGGCGTGCCGTGTTTGCTCGACAACACGCCGCCATCCCGCAAAGATCGAACTCCGGAATAAGAAAAGGCGGCCACCCGGCCGCCTTTCCCCTGTGTCACTGTTGATGACCGCGCTCAGCTGCGCTTCACGCCCCAGGGATAGGGCGCCGAGCCCGCCAGCATCCCGGTGATGTTCTTGCGATAGGCGGTACGGCTCAAGAACTGGCCAAGCGGGACCGTCGCGACCTCCTCCAGCGCCAGCCGGCCCAGTTCCCCGGCGGTCTTGCGCTGCGCCGCCTCGTCGGCGGCATAGAGCCAGGCCTCGGCGAGTTCCTCGGCCTTGTCGCTCTTCCACCAGCCGAACCAGCCCTTCTCACCCTGGCCACGGACGATCGTGGACTGGGCCGGGTCGCCCCAGCTGATCGCCGAGCCGGTGGTGTGGAAGATGCTCCAGCCGCCCTTCTCGACCGCCTCGCGGCTGCCGCGGCGCTGAACCACGGTGCCCCAGTCGCTCGCCGCCATCTCGACATTCATGCCGAGCTTCTTCAGCAATTCGAACGTCACCTCGCCCAGCGGCCCGATATCCGGGAAGTCGGTCGGGTTGATGATGACGACCTTCTCGCCGTTGTAGCCGGATTCCTTCAGCGCCGCCTTCGCCTTGTCGAGGCTCTGCGGCATCAGGTCTTCCTGCTCGCCGGCATAATAGGGCGTGCCGCGCCACCACAGGCTGCGGCAGGTCTGCCAGAGCGTGGTGTCGTCGCCCTGGGTCGCGCGCATATAGTCTTCCTGCTTCACCGCCATGCGCACGGCCGCCCGGATCTTCGGATTGTTGAAAGGCGCCTGAAGATGGTTGAGGCGCATGATCGCGCCGCGACCGGCCTTGTCGATCACCTCCTGCTTGATGTCGGCATTGCCAGACAGCATCGGCTGCAAATCGGCGAGCGGCCGCTCCCACCAGTCGACCTCGCCTCTGGTCAGCGCCGCCGCCGCCGTCGCGGGGTCCGGCAGGATGTTCCATTCGATGCGCTTGAAATACGCGACCTTGCCGCCGGCATTGCGGCTCGCGGGCTCGCTGCGCGGCTTGTAGGCCTCGAACTTCTCATAGGCGACGCGGCTGCCCGAGACATAGTCCGCTGGGACGAACTTGTAGGGGCCGGAGCCGACCATCTCGGTCACCTGCGTGTTCGCGTCGGTCTTCGCCAGGCGCTCGGGCATGATCACCGGCGGCTGGTCGGATTTGCCCAGGCATTCCAGCATCCGCGGGAAGGGCCGCTTGAGCTTGATCTCGATCGTGCGCTCGTCCGGCGCGCCCCATTCCTCGACAGCCCGGCCCAGCAGCTGGCCGTAAGGGTCCCGCTGGGTCCAGCGCTTGACGCTGGCGGCGCAGTCGGCGGCCTTGACCGGCGTTCCGTCATGGAAGGTCAGCCCTTCCCGCAGCTTGATGCGCCAGGTCTTGCCGTCGGCGGAAACCTCGTGCCCCTCCGCCATCTGCGGCTGGGGCTTCAGGTTCTCGTCGGCCCCGTAGAGCATGTCGAAGACGTAGTAGGCATGGTTGTTGGTCACGGTCGCGGTCGTCCAGATCGGATCGAGCGCCGAGAGGTTGGCCTGTGGCACGAACTTCATCAGTGTCGCCGATGCCTGCGCGCTGGCTTGCTCCGGCAGCAGCGGGCCGGCAAGCCCGAGCGCTGCCGTACCCATCAAAAATTCACGACGTCTCATTGCGTTCTCCCCTTTTATGGTTGGTCTTTGCTGGTGCGTGGGCGGTCATGGCCGGCCGTGGCCGATCTTGGCCCATCCATCAGTCGAAGCCCATGAAATTCGGGCTCTCGCTGATCGGGCGGGCCTTGGCGAGCCTGGCGAGGTCGGGTACGGGCCGGGCCGTCAGCGGATCGCCGGCGAGCTGCGCCTCCAGCGCCGCTGCGACCGCCAGAACCTTGGCGTCGCCGCCGCGCGGGCCGACGATCTGCAGGCCGAAGGGCATGCCGTTGCGGTCGAGCCCGACCGGCAGCGAGATGGCGGGATGGCCGACGACCGTGACCGCATAGGCCATGGCGAGCCAGTGGAAATAGGTCCGCGTCGGCTTGCCGTCGATTTCGGCCGGATAGAGCTCGCTCCAGGGTCGCGGGCTCAACGTCATCGCCGGCGACAAGATGACGTCGTAATCGGCGAAGAAATGCTGCCAGCGCTGGTAGATCGCCGTCTGCTGCTTCATCGCCCGGGTCACGTCGAGCGCGGAATAGCCCAACCCCTCCTCGACATTGGCGCGGACATTCGGCCCGACCAGATCGGGCGTGTCGCGCACCTTGTCGTGATGTCCGGCGAGGAAGGCGACCGCCCGCAGGATCTCGAAGACCTCGTCGGTGCCTTCGCAGTCCGGCGTCGCCGCCTCGGCCGCACGGAAGAGGTGGCTGAAGGCGCCGGTCTTTTCGGCGAAGGTTTCGCGAATCAGGCGCTCGGTCGGCGCGAAGCCGAAATCCGGTGTCAGCGCGACCTTGAGCGAGGCGAGGTCGATGGCGTCCGGCCGGGCGAAATCCTCCGGCCGCCGCACCGTCCTGCCATGGATCGTCGTCGCCAGCGGATCGGCCGCGTCATCGGAGACCATGGTCGAGAGCAGCAGGCACAGATCCGGCACGTTGCGCGCCATCGGCCCGAGCACGGAGAGCGGGGTCCAGCCGAGCGCGCGCTTCTCGCTGGGCACCAACCCCGGCGACGGCCGGAAGCCGACGATGCCGTTGAAAGCCGCCGGGTTGCGCAGCGAGCCGCCCGTGTCTGAGCCGGTGGCGAGCGGCACCATATTGGTCGCCAGCACGACGCCCGAGCCGCCCGACGAGCCGGCCGCGCTCTTCGTCGGATCGAAGGGATTGCCGGTCACGCCATAGACGGCGTTGCGGGTATTGGCGCCCGCCCCCCATTCCGGCGTGTTGGTCTTGCCCGCGATGATCGCGCCGGCCTTGCGCACGGAGGCGACGATGAGCTGGTCCTGCTTCGGCACGAAATCGCGATAGAGCGGGCTGCCATAGGTCGTGCGCAGGCCCGCGACATTCTCCAGATCTTTGATGCCGACCGGCAGGCCGTGCAGCGCGCCGAGCGCCTCTCCACGCGCCGTCGCCTCGTCGGCCGCCGCCGCGGCCTTGCGGGCGGCCTCGTCGTCGCGCGCCACCATGGCGTTCACGGCCGGGTCGATCGCATCCATGCGCCGGATGCAGCTTTCGAGCAGTTCGCGGGCGGAGAGCTTCTTGGCGCCGATCAGGGCGCGCGCGGTGACGGCGGTGAGGTCGCAGGGTTCAGTCAAGGCATGGTCTCCATTGTGCCTGCCCCTCAGCAAGCGTTATGCCGGGCGCCGAGCGTCCGGTGTGACAGCGTAGGAAAAACGAAAGCGGAATGTCCATGACCGAAGCGCGCATGGCTGACCTTCGGACAAGGGCGAGCCGGTGAGCAAGGCGGCGAGCCCGTTCTGGCGGGAGACGCCCAGCGGCGTGCAAGTCTCGGTGCGGCTCACGCCACGCGGCGGGCGCGACGCGCTCGACGGCGTCGAGACGCTCGCCGATGGCCGCGCCGTGCTGAAGGCGCGCGTCCGCGCCGCCCCGAGCGAGGGCGAGGCCAACGCCGCCCTGGTCGCGCTGGTCGCTAAGGAATTCGGGCTGCCGCGCTCTCAGGTCACGATCGCGGCCGGCGCCACCGCCCGGCTGAAAATCGTCGCCCTGCAAGGCGATCCGGCCGTGCTGGCGGCGCGGTTGCGGGCACGATTCACCGCCGCCTGATCCCCGCTTCCATTGCCGCAGCGCAGCATCCGCTTGACGGACGCCTCGCTTTCCTGTTCGACAGGGCCATGGACAAGCCCGCGGCCCCCTTTCCCCAGCGGCTCACGGAAGGTTATCGCACCTTCCTCGACGATCGTTTCATCCGCGAGAAGGACCGATACGAGGAACTCGGCGAGAACGGCCAGACGCCGAAGATCATGCTGATCGGCTGCTGCGATTCGCGCGTCTCGCCGGAGGTCATCTTCGATGCGCGGCCGGGCGAGATGTTCGTTGCCCGCAATATCGCCAATCTCGTGCCGCCCTTCGCGCCGGACGACCAGCTCCACGGCACCTCGGCCGCGCTCGAATATGCGATCCAGGCGCTCAAGGTCGAGCATATCGTCGTGCTCGGCCATGGCCGCTGCGGCGGCATCCGCGCCTTCGCCGACGACAGCCAGGAGGCGCTCTCGCCCGGCGACTTCATCGGCAAATGGATCACCCTGATCGGGCCGGCCGCCGAACGCACCGGCGGGCGCGGCCGCAACGAAAGCTTCGACGACTACCTGCACCGGCTGGAACTCGCCTCGATCCAGCAATCGCTCGCCAATCTGCGCACCTTCCCCTGCGTGCAGATCCTCGAAAGCAAGGGCCGGCTGCATCTGCACGGCGCCTATTTCGCGGTGGCGACCGGCGTGCTGATGATCCTCGACCCCGCGACCGGGCAGTTCATCCCCGCCGTCGGCGAGATGCCCAAGCGGGTCCAGCAGATCCGCTGCATCGAGGGTTAGGCCGCCGAGCTGGGCGGGGCATCGCGCGTCATGCTCGGGCTTGCCCCGAGCATCTCACGACACGGAGGCGCAGGCGCCCCTTCTGTAAGAGTTTCTCGGGTCTACGCTTCGCTTCGCCCGAGAATGACGCCTGATACGCCCGTATCAATCCCCATCCGCCAGCGGATGGAGATCGCGCACTAGGCTCTTCAAGCGCTCGTCGAGCACATGGGTGTAGATCTGGGTGGTGGCGATGTCGGCATGGCCGAGCAATTCCTGCACCACGCGGAGATCGGCACCGTTCTGCAGCAGATGGCTGGCGAAGGCATGGCGCAGGACATGCGGGCTCAAGGACGCGCCCGGCAGCCCGGCCGCGCCACCCAGCGCTTTGAGCTCGCGCCCGAAGGCCTGGCGGGTCAGATGCCCGCTTTCGCCGTCTGACGGAAAAAGCCAGCGGCCATCCACCTGCCCGGCTTCGCGCAGCGCGTCGAGCCAGGCGCGGGCGGCGGCACGCGCCGCCTCGTTCAGCGGCACCAGCCGCTCCTTGTCGCCCTTGCCGCGCACGATTAGGAAGCGCTCGCGCGTCGTCGCGGCCGAAAGCGGCAGCGCGATCAGCTCCGAGACGCGCAAGCCCGTCGCATAGAGCATCTCGACGAGGCAGCGCATCCTGAGCGCCCTCAGCCGGGCGGCCTGCGTCAGCCCCTCGCGCTCGCAGGCCTCGCGCGCCGCGCCGAGCAAACGGTCGACATCGCCGACGGACACGACCTTGGGCAGCGGCCGGCCCTGACGCGGCCCCGCGATCGCGGCCGTGGGGTCGCTGCCGGAGAGCCCCTCCGTATAGAGGAAGCGGTGGAACTGCCTGACGGCCGAGAGCCTTCGCGCCGCCGAGGACGCCTTCAGCCCCCGCCCCGCCAGATCAGCGAGCCAGCCGCGAATATCGTCCGAGGTCGCGCTCTCCAGCGGCTTGCCGGCGAGGAAGACGAGGTAATCCGAGACATCGCGCTCATAGGCATCGAGCGTGTTGCGCGCCGCCCCGCGCTCGGCCGCCAGCATGTCGAGGAAGGTGTTGAGGCGCTGGCGCGGGATCCGGCTCATTTCGGCTGCAGCCTCGCCGGCGGCACGATCTCGACCATCTCGCGCTGCACCGGCTGGACGAAGGTGACGAGCGCGATCATGCCCGCGAAGAACAGCCCGGCGATGACGGCGACGAAGAACAGGAACCGGAACAGGGTCGGCACGTCTGGCGAACTTTCGCTCTTGCTTTACGGCACCGGCCTTGTCCGAAAACCGCATGCCGCGTCGAGGGCCGATGCGCGCGCAATTGTCGGCGCCCGACTGTTATCCGCGATGCCGCCCGGCCGACGCAAGGGCAAGCACGCCACAGCGATGCGTAAAACTCTTCGAAATCGGGCCGGACGAGGCGTGACAGAGGCATGACGCAGGCCGTCGCTGCGTGCTACATCCCCGCCCGAGGAAACGAGCCAGCATGACCGTCGAAACCATCCCAGCTCCGGAAACCGTCGATTTACGTGGCGCGCTCGGCCGCCGTGCCGTCGTGCTGATCGGCATGATGGGCTCGGGCAAGAGCTCGATCGGCCGGCGGCTCGCCAGCCGTCTCGGCATGGGCTTCGTCGACGCCGATATCGAGATCGAGACCGCAGCCGGCATGTCGATCCCCGAAATCTTCGCGCAGCGCGGCGAGGCCGAGTTCCGCGACGGCGAGCGGCGCGTGATCAGCCGCATCCTGACGACGCAGGCGCCCCTGGTGCTCGCCACCGGCGGCGGCGCCTTCATGAATGCCGAGACCCGCGTCCGGGTGAAGGAGCTCGGCGTCTCGGTCTGGCTGAAGGCCGAGCCGGACGTGCTGATGCGCCGCGTGCGCAAGCGCTCGAACCGCCCGCTCTTGCAGACGGCCGATCCGGAAGCGACGCTGCGCGCCATGCTGGCCCAGCGCGAGCCGGTCTATGCGCTGGCCGATCTCACCATCCAGTCGCGCGACGAGCCCCATGAGGTCATCGTCGGTGAAATTGTCGCCGCATTGGAACGCTACCTTGGCGTCGCGGCTGGCGGAGTCGCTGAATCATGAACGCCACCATGTCCCGCGAAACCGGGGCCCGCATCGTCGTCCCCGTCGCGCTCGAGGGCCGCGGCTACGACATCCATATCGGGCGCCACCAGCTCTGCGAGGCGGCAGCGCTGATCGCCGCCTTCGCGCCCGGCGCCCGCGCCGCCCTCGTCACCGACGAGAGCGTCGCCGCGCTCCATGGCGCGGCCTTCGAGACCTGCCTGCAGCAGGAAGGCATCGCGGCGACCCGGATCACCATCCCGCCGGGCGAAGCCTCCAAATCCTATGCCCAGTTCGTCGCGCTCTGCGACGCCCTGCTGGCGGCGAAGATCGAGCGCAACGACCTCGTCATCGCGTTCGGCGGCGGCGTCGTCGGCGACCTCACCGGCTTCGCCGCGGCGGTGTTGCGCCGCGGCGTGCGCCTGATCCAGGTTCCGACGACCCTGCTCTCGCAGGTCGATTCCTCCGTCGGCGGCAAGACCGGCATCAACTCGCCGCACGGCAAGAACCTGATCGGCGCCTTTCACCAGCCGGCCCTCGTCATCGCCGACACCGCCTTGCTCGACACGCTGAGCGAGCGCGAGTTCAAGGCCGGCTATGCCGAGGTGGTGAAATACGGGCTGATCGACGACCCCGCCTTCTTCGACTGGTGCGAGGCCAACTGGAGCCGCGTCATCGCCGGCGGCCCGGAACGCGACCACGCCGTCGCCGTCTCCTGCCGCGCCAAGGCGGCGATCGTCGCCCGCGACGAGCGCGAGGAGGGCGACCGCGCCCTCCTCAATCTCGGCCATACCTTCGCCCACGCGCTGGAACGGCTGACGGGCTACGATTCCCGCCGCCTCGTCCATGGCGAGGCTGTCGCCATCGGGCTCGCGCTCGCCTTCCGCTTCTCGCAGCGGCTGGAGCTCTGCTCCGGCCAGGATGCGGGACGCGTCGCCCGCCATCTCGACCATGTCGGCCTGCCGAGCCGGTTGCAGCAGGTTCCGGGCGGGGCCGGCAGCGCCGAGGAAATCCTCGCCGCCATGGCGCAGGACAAGAAGGTCAAGCGCGGTGCGCTAACCTTCATCCTCGCCCGCGGCATCGGCAAGAGCTTCATCGCGCCCGGCGTCGCAGCCGAGGAGGTCAAGGGCTTCCTCGAAGCCGAGCTCGCCGCCAACGGCGCGGCGCACTGATCGCGCCGCCGGATCGGCCTACGGGCTGAACACCAGCACGATGAAGACGAAGAACACCGCCAGATGCACCGCGCCTTCCAGCATGGTCGTGCGCGTGCCGGTGAAGGTCAGCGTCGAGAGCAGCAGGGTCATCGCGGCGATCACCATATTGGTCGCCGACAGGCCGAGCACCACCGGCTGGCCGGTGAAGACGCCGATCAGCAGCACGGCCGGCACGGTCATGCCGAGCGTCGAGGCGGCGGCACCCAGGCACAGATTGATGGCGCGCTGGAGCTGATTGCCGGTGATCGCCTTGAGCGCGGCGATGCATTCCGGCGTGAACACCACCATCGCGATCAGGATGCCGCCCAAAGCCGTCGGCGCGCCGAGCTTGACGATGCCGAAATCCAGCACCGCGGCGAGGCTCTTCGACAGGATCACGATGGGCAGGATATTCGCCAGCAGCAGCCCGATGCGCGGCAGGATTTCCCGCGCCGTGGAGGACGAGGCTTCGCCCCCTTCTGCGATGGCCGCGGCCGCGGACACCTCGCCTTCCGGCGCCGGCTCGTGGAAGAACGCGCTGTGGCGGCCGGTCTGCAGGATGAGGAAGGCGCCGTAGAGCGCCAGGGTGAAGATCGAGAAGGCGACCGCCTGGAAGGAGGTCAGCGTCCCGTCCGTGGTCGAGGTCGTGAAATTCGGCAGGAAAAGCGGGATCACCGTCAGCGGGATGATGACGGCGAGATAGGCGGAGGCGCCTTTCAGGTTGTAGCGCTGCGAGAAATGCCTGAGGCCGCCGATCAGGAGCCCGATGCCGACCACCCCGTTGAGCACGATCATCAGCACCGCGAACATGGTGTCGCGGCCGAGCGTCGGCGCGCCCTTGGCGCCCAGCATCACGGCGCCGACGAGCGCGACCTCGATGATGACGATCGACAGCGTCAGGATCAGAGTGCCGTAAGGCTCGCCCAGCCGCTCCGCCAGCTCCTCCGCCTCATGCACCACCCCGAACGCGGACCAGATGATCACAGCGAGCAGCCAGAGAAAGACCAGCAGCGACGGCAGCGGCGCGCCGAGCTGGCCGAGCAGGCTGTCGCCGAACAGCTGGAAAGCGACAACGGAAGCCCAGGCACAGGCGAGGCGAAACAACATCATGCTGAAATGGCTCTGATTTTCGGCGGCAAGGCGGTGATTGTCGCATAATCGCTCGACGCTGTCTCGACGGTCGCCCTGAGCTGCGACGATCCTTCTGCCATCCGCCGCTATTTCCTATCGTATTGATCGAGCAGGGTAGCCCCGTCGGCTCCAGTGCTGCGGCGCCAGCTCTCGATGGCACCACGCCCGGCCTTGGCCAGGGTTTGCGCGACATCCGCCGGCACATCGGCACGAATCGAAACCTTGTTGGCCCGCATGCGAGCATAGTTCTCGTCGAGCCGCGTGCGGATCGCGGCCCATTGCCGCGCTTCCGTATCCTTCGCAGCCGCGTCGACGACCTGCCTGAGATCGGCCGGCAGTGCCTCATAGGCTGCGAGATTGACCGTCGCGAGCGAGATCGGCATCGCGTAGTTCACTTCGGTGAAGTGAGGCAGAAAGTCCCAGAGATTGCGCCCCGCGCCACCATCTCCGGAGGAGAGCACGGCCGTGACCGAGCCGTCCTTCACCTTGGGCATCGCATCGGCGAAGGAGAGATTGGCCGCCTTGGCGCCTGCCGCGTCCATCACCGCGGTCGAGGTCGCGTCATAGGTCCGGATCGACAGGCCTGTGAGGTCAGCCGCCGAATCGAGCGGCGCCTTCGACCAGATGCCCGAGGCCGGCCAGGGCGTGGTGTAGAGAATCTTCTGGCCGAAACCGGCGAGCTTCTTCTCATAGACCGGCCGCGCCAGATCGGTCAGGCGGCGGGCATCGGCGATCGAGGTCGCCAGGAAGGGTAGCGAGGACAGGCCGAACAGCGGATCGACCGCGCCGAGAGCTCCGGCGAAGGCGTCACCCGCGGCGACCTCGCCCTTCTGCACGGCGGCGATCATCTGCGCCGACTTGATGCCGCGCTTGGCATCGTAGCTGGGGCGGATCGTCAGGCGCCCGCCGGATCGTTCATTGACCAGCCTGGCGAAGGTCGCGACGCCTTCGCCGGGGATCGCCGTTTCCGGATATTCCGTCGGCATATCCCAGGTCGTCTGCGCCAGGGCAGCGCCCGCACCGAGAAGGAGGCCGGAGACGAGAAAACCGGCCGCGAGCCAACGCATGAGAAACCCTCTTTTTGCTGTGCCGGAGCATTCCAGCAAGAGGGCCGTCCCTCCGTCAATCCGCCCGCAATTTCTGCGCCAGCGGGCTCGGAGTCTCCGCCGCCAGCTCGGCGGCCGGCTTGTCGGCGACCAGATACTGCGCCCGCGCCAGCGCCGCGAAGCGCCCGCCCTTGGCGACCAGCTCGTCGAAGGTGCCCATCTCCTCGACCTCGCCCTGCTCGAAGACGAGGATGCGGTCGGCGTTGCGGATCGTCGCGAGCCGGTGCGCGATGACGAAGGTGGTGCGCCCCTTCATCACCTCCTCCAGCGCCTTCTGCAGCTTGACCTCGGTCGCGGCGTCGAGCGCCGAGGTCGCCTCGTCGAGGATCAGGATCGGCGGGTTCTTGAGCAGCGCGCGGGCGATCGAGAGGCGCTGGCGCTCGCCGCCGGACAAGGTGCGGCCGCGCTCGCCGACGAGCGTGTCGAGCCCGTCCGGCTGGCGCGCCATCACCTCGGCGGCCTGGGCGCGGTCGAGCGCCTCCATCATCTCGGCATCGGTGGCATCGGGCTTGCCGACCTGCAGATTCTCGCGGATCGAACGGGCGAACAGCATCGGCTCCTGGAAGACGACGCCGATATTGCGCCTGAGCGAGAACAGCGAGATCTCGCGGATGTCCAGGCCGTCGATGGCGATGCGCCCCGATTGCGGGTCGAAGGCACGATGCAGCAGCCCGAGCGTGGTCGACTTGCCCGAGCCGGTCGAGCCCACCACCGCGATCGTCTCGCCCGGCTTCACCGCGAAGGAGACGTCGCGCACCGCGGTGCGCTTGCCGTCATAGGAGAAGGAGACGTCCTCGAAGGCGACCGCGCCCACGAGCCGGCCGGGATCGGGCGCGTTCGGCAGGTCTCGCACCGTCGGCGCCGTGTCGAGCACCTCGAAGAACTCGCGCATCTTCGGCGCCTGCATGAAGATGAAGTTCACGAAGGCCACGATCTGCTCGAGACGCCCGACCAGCATGGTGGCGAAGCCCATGAAGGTGACGATCTCGCCCACCGTCGTCTGGCCGTGCATCAGCAGCCAGGTGCCGACGATGAAGATCGCCAGCACCGTCAGCGTCGCCGAGGCCCGGGTCGCGACATTCGCCACCGCCCACCAGGACAGCACCGGCAATTGCGCGTTGAGCAGGCTCGTGATGGTCGAGCGCAGGCCGCGCACCTCCGCCTCGATGCGGGTGAAGCTCTGGATCACCGGCACGTTGCCGAGCGCATCCGAGGCTTTCTCGGCCAGGCTCGAATGATAGGATTCGACATTGCGCTGGAGCTGGTCGGTCCGGCGCAGCACGAAGCCGGTGAGCGCGCCGAACAGCACGACGAGGCCGATCAGCAGCAGGCCGAGCTGCCAGTTCTTCCAGAGCGTGAAGGGCAGCAGCACGAACAGCGCGACGATCGAGGCGCATTGCTCGCGAAAGAAGGAGAGCCACAGCCCCCACATCGCGCTGGCGCCGTCGAGCATCACCTTGAGGACGCGGCCGGAATGCGTCTGCGTGTGATAGGCGAGCGGCAGGGTCAGCGCATGCTCGAAATACTGCGCCATCACCGCGAGCCGGCGCCGATGCGCGAGCCGGTCGGCATGGAGCGCGACGAAGACCCCGAGCCCGATATTGGCGAGGCCGAAGCCGACCCAGGCCAGGATCAGGATGTCGATGCTGTCCCAGGTCAGCTTGCCGCCGGAGGACTGGATCGTCGTCAGCCGGTCGATCAGCGCGCCGAACAGCATCGGCTCGGCGAAGGCCACGGCCGCCAGCAGGATGTTGGCGAGCGCCAGCACGACGCCCAGCCGCCTTTCCGGGCCGAGTTCGCCGAGGACGCGGGCATAGAGGGCAAGCAGCGACATCGGCCGACTCTTAACGGAGCGTTTCGCCGGGGCAAGCACCCAAACCTTAACGCTTCGTTCAAACCACACCTCTTATGGTCTCGCACTGCGGAAAGCCCCGGCCCGCGACCCCGGAGCAGCGCGTGCATCAGGGTGCTCTTATGGATCTCGCCACCGGCGCAGGTATTCTGGGGGGTATCGCGACGATCGTCGCGCTGATCCTGATCGATGGCGGCAATTTCGCCGCCTATTGGGACAAGCACGCCGCGATCATCATCTTCGGCGGCGCCAGCGCGGCCACCATGCTGCGCTTTCCGTTTTCGGTGATCGCGCACGGCCTGCCGATGGGCGTCCGCTTCGCCTTCACCATGCGTTCCGTCAATCCCCGCGAGCTGATCGACGAGATCACGCGCGTCGCCGAGATCGCCCGCAAGAGCGGCCCGGTCGCGCTCGAGAATGTCGAGGTCTCCGACCCGTTCCTCGCCCAGGGGCTGCGCTACATCGCCGACGGCTACGACAAGGACTTCATCCGCGACACGATGGAGCGGGACCGCGACAACTTCCTGCAGCGGCTCGACGAAGGCTCAAAGGTCTACCGCGCCATCGGCGACTGCGCCCCGGCCTGGGGCATGATCGGCACGATTCTCGGCATGGTGACGATGTTCGCCAACATGTCCGACCCCTCCAGGCTCGGCCCGGCCATGGCGACGGCGCTGCTGGCGACGCTCTACGGCGCCATGGTCGCCAACATGTTCACGCTGCCGATCGCCGACAAGCTGCACATCAAGCTCGAGGAAGAGGAGATCTCGCGCACGCTGATCATCGACGGCGTGCTGCAGATGCGCGACGCCAAGAGCCCGACGCTGGTGCGCGAGATGCTGCTGGCCTACCTGCCCGACCACCATCGCGCAGAGATGGCGGCAGCGGCATGACCGGGCTCTAGGCCATGGCGAAGAAAAAACGCGGCGGTCACGGCGGCCATGGCTGGTTCGTGACCTTTGCCGATCTGATGGCGCTGCTCATGGCGTTCTTCGTCATGGTCGCCGCCTATTCGAGCCAGGACAAGCAGAAGATGCAGATCGTCGCCGGCTCGATGCGCGACGCCTTCGGCACGCAAAGCGACGTGCGGCTCGCCGGCATCATCGAGCTCGACGGCATCCCGACCAAGACGCATATCAAGAACGCCTATATCAGGCCGCTGCAGGACGCCTCCGACAACACCGCGCCCAACCACAACAACCAGAAGGAAGACGGGCTGATCTCGGCGACCTACGATCGCGGCTTCGCGCTCGCTGCCGCCTCGCTGAGGCAAGCGCTGCGCGACATGCCGGAGATCGCCGAGGTCTCGCGCAACATCCTCGTCGAGGTCTCCGAGGCGGGCATCGACATCCAGCTCGTCGATCAGGAGGGCCGCGCGATGTTCGCGGAAGGCTCGGCCCAGCCCAACGAGCGCATGCGCAAGGTGCTCGCCGCCATCGCCCCGACATTGCGGCGCATGTCCAACAAGATCGCCATTTCCGGCCACAGCGCGACGCCCCGCCCCGGCCAGCCGCCCGAAGGCGATATCTGGGGCCTCTCCGTCGCCCGCGCCAACGCCGTGCGCGAGATTCTCGCCGGTGCCGGCGTGCCCAATGAGCGCTTCCTCTCCGTCACCGGCAAGGGCGATATCGAGCCGCTGATCAAGGACAACCCCTATCTGCCCTATAACCGGCGGGTCGGAATCGTCCTGAAGGCGGATGCGCCGGTGCTGCCGCAAGGGCTGAAGCCCTGAGAATAGCGATCAAGTACCGCGGTCAAGCCCCAGTATGACGGAGCGCCTCCGCCAGCGCCGCATCCGTCACCTCGGCCATCGCCATCTGCAGCTTGTAGGCCTGCGTCTTCGCGCCGGGCTGCATCACCAGGATCACCGTCTCGGTGCCCGGACAGCTCGGATCGGCGCAGAGGATCTCGTTGACGGCAATCACCGTCGTCTCGGGCAGGCCGAGCAACTCGCGAACCTGCCTCTTCAGGCTTTCGGCCACGGCCTTCGCCTCGGCTTTCGCGCCGTCATCCTTGCGGGCCTCGCCCTTGCCGAAGAGCCCGAAGCGCATCGTGCCTAAGCCGGCAGCGTCAGCACGCCGGCGGCACCGTCCTCGGCCCCGAAGGCGAGGCGCTTGCCGGCCTTGTCCCAGGCGAAGGCGCTGATGCCGCTGCCGCGCTCGGCCGGCCGTACCAGCAATTCGGAGCCGTCGGTCAGGCGCACCAGCAGGATGCAGCCATCGTCATAGCCGATCGCCAGAACCAGCGCGCCCGGATGGAAGGCGACGCGGGTGACGCGGGCATGGCGCACGCCACATTCGCGCGGCGCCTTGCCCTGCGGCCCGTCGCCCTGGAAGGGCCAGACGATCGCGCCGTCCGCTCCGCTGGATGCGAGCCAGAGCCCGTCATGCGACCAGGACAGCGAGCGCGGCTTGGCCGGATAGCCGGTCATCCGCATATGGCCCGGCCTGTCGCCGAGCTTCCAGCCATGCAGCGCGTTTTCCTGCATGGAGGTGACGACGAAGCGCCCGTCCGGGGACCAGGCGGCGTCGAGATGCGAGCCCTTCCAGTCGAGGAATTCCGGCTTCGCCTCGGTGTTCGGATACCAGAGCGAGACGCCGTTCATCTGCGCGACGGCGAGGCGGTAACCCTTCGGCGCGAAGACGAGGCCTTGCGGCGTGCTGGCCGCTTCGAGCGTGCGGACGCGGCCCTTCTCGTCGCGGGCATGGACCGTCTTGCCGGTGTTCCAGGCGAGATGGCCCGAAGGCGACAGCGTGATCGCGTCGACCCAGCGCCGCTTCGGATCCTTCGCCAGCTCTTCCGGCTCGCCCTCGAACCGCGTTGCGACGACGCGCCCGTCATCCCCGCCCGAGATCAGCCGGTCATTGTCGCCGGTCGCGCAGAGGATGCCGCCGGCATGGGCCTCGACGCTGTCGGTCGCGCCGTCGCGCCAGCGCAGCACGCGCCCGTCGGCCAGCGCGAAGACGAGCCCCTGCTTCAGCCAGCGGGTAGCGACGACATGGTCTCCCGCCGCGATGGGGACGACATGCTCGCGCAGCGAGGTGGGTTGGGTCAAAGTAGCCATGATGCGGCTTTAGCTCACGCCGCGCAGGCTTCAAACCCCTTGCGCAACTCGTTCTCGTTGAGCCCGCGCCCGATGAACACCAGCCGGCTCTCGCGCTTCTCGCCGGCCTTCCAGTCGCGCTGGAGGTCGCCGTCGAGGATCATGTGCACGCCCTGGAAGACGAAGCGGCGCGGCTCGTCCTTGAAGGCGAGGATGCCCTTGGAACGCAGGATGCTGGGGCCCTGGATCTGGGCGATCTCGTTGATCCAGGGCATGAATTTCTCCGGATCGACGTCGCCGGGGATCGTCAGCGAGATCGAGCGCACATCCTCGGCATGGTGATGGTGATGGCCGGCCTCGAGGAAATCCGGCTCGATGTCGAGGATGCGGTCGAGGTCGAAGGCCTTGCGGTCGAGCAGCGATGCGATCTCGACATTGCAGCGCTCGGCCTTCTCGAGCCGGGCATAGGGGTTGATCGCGCGGATCTGCGCCTCGACCTCGGCCAGCTCCTCAGGGCTGACCAGGTCGGTCTTGTTGAGGATGATGACATCGGCGAAGGCGATCTGGTTCTTCGCCTCGGGCGCGTCCTTCAGCCGGTCCTTCAGCCATTTGGCGTCGGTCACGGTGACGACCGCATCGAGGCGGGTGGCGTCGCCGACATCCTGGTCGACGAAGAAGGTCTGCGCGACCGGCGCGGGATCGGCGAGACCGGTGGTCTCGACGATGATCGCGTCGAACTTGCCCTTGCGCTTCATCAGCCCGTCGAGGATGCGGATCAGGTCGCCGCGCACGGTGCAGCAGATGCAACCGTTGTTCATCTCGAAGATTTCCTCATCGGCACCGACGATGAGGTCTCCGTCGATTCCCGCCTCGCCGAACTCGTTGACGATGACGGCGAATTTCTTGCCGTGCTCCTCGGTGAGGATGCGGTTCAGCAGCGTGGTCTTGCCGGCGCCCAGATAGCCGGTGAGCACCGTGACGGGGATCTTTTCGGACATGATTGCAACCTGATGGCTGGTGGCCTCGGGAGCGGCTGGCCGTCAGGCCGGGCCGGCGGCGAGCGCCTTCTCGATCTCGCTTATATTGTGCTTCATCATGTCGATGTAAGTCCCCGCCGGGCCCGAGGCGTCGGAAAGCGCGTCGGAGTAGAGCGTGCCGCCGATCCGGGCGCCGGATTCCCTGGCGATCTGCTCGATCAGGCGGGGGTTGGTGACGTTTTCGAGGAAGACGGCCGGCACCTTCTGCGCCTTGATCTGGCGGATGATGCGGGCGACGTCCTTGGCCGAGGCCTCGGATTCCGTCGAGACGCCCTGCGGCGCGATGAATTCGATGCCATAGGCCTTCATGAAGTAGCCGAAGGCATCGTGCGTGGTGATCGCCCTGCGCCGGTCGGCCGGGATGCGCGCGACCGCCGCCTTCACCTCGCCCTCGACGACATCGAGCTTGGCGAGATAGGCCGTGGCATTGGCATCGTAGACCGCCTTGCCGGCCGGATCGGCGGCGCCGAGCGCATCGCGGATATCGGCGACGTAGATGCGGGCATTGGCGATGTCCTGCCAGGCATGGGGATCGTCATGGCCATGATCGTGGCCGTGCCCGCCCTTCGCGTCGTGCCCTTCCTCGGCCGCCTCGATCGGCTTGATGCCCTTGGTCGCGGTCACGACCGTCGCCTTCGTGCCGGAGGATTTGATCAGGCGCGGCAGCCAGCCTTCGAGATGCAGGCCGTTGATGACGACGAGCTTCGCCGCCGCCATCGCCTTGGCGTCGGCCGGCGTCGGCGAATAGACATGGGCGTCGCCATTCGGCCCGACGAGCGAGGTCACGCTGACCCGTTCGCCACCGACCTGCTTCACGAAATCGGCCAGCACCGAGAAGCTCGCCACCACCGGCAGCTTCTCCTGCGCGAAAGCGGCGGTGGGCAATGCCGCGAGGGAGAGCCCCGCGACCAGATAGGCGACAAGGCTGCGACGGTTAGGCATGAAACTCTCCGCTCGAAATGAAACGATATAACGTTTCTATCTTTCAAGATGGGGCCGAATCAAGGCACGCCGCGCAAGCCCGCCCTGCGAGCCGAGCAGAAGCGAGAGAATGTAGAGGCAACCGGCCGCGAGAATGATCGCCGGGCCGGCCGGCAGGCTCGAGCCCGCCGCATAGGAGACGACGAGGCCGGCATAGCCGGCGACCATGCCGAAGCCGGTCGCCAGCAGCAGCAGCCGCGTGATGTCCGCCGTCCAGAACCGCGCCGCCGCCGCCGGCAGCATCATCATGCCGACCGCGAGCAGAGTGCCGAGCGCGTTGAAACCGGCGACGAGATTGAGCACCACGAGCGCGAGGAACGTCAGGTGGACGAAGCCGCCGGAGCGGCTGACCGAGCGCAGGAAGCCGGGATCGACGCATTCCAGCACCAGCGGCCGGTAGAGCGCCGCCAGCGCCGTGAGCGAAACCGTCGCGACGCCCGCGAGCAGGATCAGCACGTCGTTGTCGAGCGCCAGCACATTGCCGAAGAGGACATGCAGCAGATCGATCGCCGAGCCGCGCAGCGAGACGATGGTGACGCCGAGCGCCAGCGAGATCAGGTAGAAGGCGGCGAGCGAGGCGTCTTCCTTCAGCACCGTCGCGCGCGCCACCGCGCCGGCGAGCAGAGCCACGGCAAAGCCGGCGGCCAGCCCGCCGATCGTCATCGCCGGCAGCGAGAAGCCGGCGACGAGATAGCCCAAGGCCGCGCCCGGGAGGATGGCATGGGCCATCGCATCGCCGGTCAGGCTCATGCGCCTGAGCATCAGGAAGACGCCGATCGGCGCGCCGGAGACCGACAGCGCCGTCACGCCGACGAGCGCACGGCGCATGAAGTCGAATTCGGCGAAGGGGCCGATGAAGAGATCGTAGAGCATCGGCCTGACCGGAAAAGCGTTACGCCGCGTCGCGCTGGCAGGGAGCGGCGTGGCTGTCGAAGGCCTCGACCATGCGGCGCGCCTTGAGCAGGTTCTCCGGTGTCAGCACATCGGCGGTCGCGCCCCAGGCGACGGCCTCGCGCGCCAGCAGCAGCGTCTGCGGAAAGGCCCGGCGCACCGTCTCGATGTCGTGCAGCACCGCGACGACGGTGCGGCTCTCGCCATGCCAGCGCTGGACCAGCGCCAGCAGATCGGCGGTGGTGCGCGCGTCGATGGCGGTGAAGGGCTCGTCGAGCAGGATGATTTCGGCGTCCTGCAGCAGGAGCCGCGCGAACAGCGCACGCTGCATCTGCCCGCCGGAGAGCGTGCCGATCGGACGGCGCTCGAAGCCGGTCAGCCCCACCGCCGCGATGGCGTGCTCGACCTTGTGGGCGACGCCCGCCCCGATCCGCCCGAAGATGCCGGCGCGGCTCCACAAGCCCATCGCGACGAGATCATAGACATGGATCGGGAAGGAGCGGTCGAGCTCGGCCGATTGCGGCAGATAGGCGAGCCGCTTGCCCTTGGCGAGCGAGATACCGCCGGCGAGCGGAAGCAAGGTGCCGGTGATGCCCTTGAGCAAGGTCGACTTGCCGGCACCGTTGGGCCCGACGATTGCGGTCAGGCTCCCCGTGGCGACCTCGCCGGAGAGATGGTGGATCGCCGGGTGACGGTCATAGCCCAAGGTCAGGTCGGTGAGGCGGATGGCGGACAACGCGAACTTCCTTCAGGCGATCACGGCCAGCGTCGCGGCCCAGAGCAGGACGACGACGACAGCGGCCAGCCCGACGCGATTCCAGGCCGACAGGCGCAGCAGCGACCAGCCCGGATCATCCGAGACGGCCTGCGAGGCGGCGTGACTGTGGCCATGGTCGTGCGCGTGAGCCATGTGAGACGATATAATATTACATCGACGACGGCACAAGCGATCTTCGCGGCTTGTGCACGCCTCGCGAAGCTCCAGCCTGCCGGGATGAGATACGCGGGTCGAGCCCTGGTCGGATGCGAGCTTCGGCAAGAATCACCCTCGGTAATTGGGCTAAAGGCGCAAGCGAAAGCCATGTCTTGCGCTTTTCCTCGGCCGGCATCCTGCTTACAACTCAAGGCAAGCCCACCGTTCGAGCCGGGCAGATTCAGGGAGCTTCCATGAAAACGCTGTTCCGCGGCCGGCGCCTCGCCGGCCTTGCCGCTGCCGTTCTGCTGGCCGCCGCGCCGGCGGGTGCCCGTGCCCAGGAATTCATCAACATCCTCACCGGCGGCACCTCCGGCGTCTATTATCCGATGGGCGTCGCGCTCTCGAAGATCTATGGCGAGAAGATTCCGAACGTCCGCCCGACCGTGCAGGCGACCAAGGCCTCGGTCGAGAACCTCGTGCTGCTGCAGCAGGGCCGCGGCGAAATCGCCTTCACGCTCGGCGACTCGCTCGACGCCGCCTGGAAGGGCGACGAGGAGGCCGGCTTCAAGACGCCGCTGAAGAAGCTGCGCGGCATCACCGCGATCTATCCGAACTATGTCCAGATCGTCGCCTCGAAGGAGAGCGGCATCAAGACGCTGGCCGATCTCAAGGGCAAGCGCCTCTCGGTCGGCGCGCCGAAATCCGGCACGGAGCTCAATGCGCGCGCCATCCTCGCCGCGGCCGGCCTCGGCTACAAGGATCTCGGCAAGGTCGAATACCTGCCCTTCGCCGAGTCGGTGGAACTGATGAAGAACCGCCAGCTCGATGCCACCTTGCAATCGGCCGGCCTCGGCGTCGCCTCGCTGCGCGACCTCGCCACCTCGATCGAGATCAACGTCGTCGAGGTTCCGAAGGCGGTCATCGACAAGGCGGGCCCGCCCTTCATCAGCACCCCGATCCCGGCCAATACCTATACCGGCCAGACCGCGGCAGTGAACACTGCGGCCGTGGTGAACTACCTCGTCACCCATGAGGGCGTGAAGGACGAGCTGGTCTACCAAATGACCAAGAACATCTTCGAGAACCTGGGCGATCTCGCCGCCTCGCACGCCGCCGGCAAGGACATCAAGCTCGAGCGCGCGCTCGACGGCATGCCGATCCCGCTGCATCCGGGCGCGGCGCGCTACCTCAAGGAAAAGGGGCTGAAGGTCGGTTCGTAAGCGGTCTTTCGCCTTTCCGACGCCTTCGCGGTCATCCCGCCGATCCGGGATCCATGCCTGAACCGTTCCGGCATGGATCCCGGGTCTCTCTCCGGTCGCCCGGGATGACGGCACATTCTTTGACGGCCTGACGCGGAGCCGAGCAGGACCATGACCCACGAGACCGACCAGTTGGAAGCCCTCTCCGGCGCAAGACCGGGCGAGGTCGAGCATGCCGATCTCGACAATTTCGAGCATGGCTTCCCGCCCGGTTTCGGTCCCGGCCGCTGGGGTCTCCTGGCCTATGGCCTCGCGCTCGCCTTCGCCGCCTTCCAGATCGCGATCTCCGCCTGGAATTTCCTGCCGAGCCAGGCGGCGCGCGGCGTTCATGTCGGCTTCCTGCTGCTGCTGAGCTTCGGGCTCATCGCCAATTTCCGGGCGAAGGACACACCCGGGCGGCTGCTCGGCTGGGCGCTGGGCCTGCTCGGCTTCGCGGTCGGCCTCTATCAATGGATCTTCTACGCCGACCTGATCCTGCGCGACGGCGATCCCTCGACGCTGGACCTCGTCGTCGGCACGCTGTTGATCGTGCTGATCTTCGAGGCCGCGCGCCGATTGATGGGCAATGCCCTGCCGATCATGTGCGGCGTCTGCCTGCTCTACTGGTTCTTCGGCCAGTATCTGCCCGCGCCCTTCAACCATCGCGGCTATGGCTACGACCAGATCATCGGCCATCTCTCCTTCGGCACCGAGGGCTTCTACGGCACGCCGATCTACGTCTCCGCGACCTATATCTTCCTGTTCATCGTCTTCGGCTCCTTCCTCGAGAAGGCCGGGATGATCCATCTCTTCAACGACGTCTCGCTCGGCATCTTCGGCGGCACGCGCGGCGGCCCGGCCAAGGTCGCGGTGTTCTCGTCCGGCCTGATGGGGATGATCTCCGGCTCCGGCGTCGCCAATGTCGTCACCGTCGGCCAGTTCACCATTCCGCTGATGATCAAATTCGGCTACCGGCGCGCCTTCGCCGCCGGCGTCGAGGCCACCGCCTCGATGGGCGGGCAGATCATGCCGCCGGTGATGGGCGCGGTCGCCTTCATCATGGCCGAGACCCTGGGCGTGCCCTATGCCGAGATCGTCAAGGCGGCCGCCATCCCTGCGATCCTCTACTTCGCCTCGGCCTTCTGGATGGTGCATCTGGAGGCCGGGAAGTACGGGCTGAAGGGCGTCGAGCGCGCCTTGCTGCCGAGCCCGCTCAAGGCGCTGCGGGAGCGCTGGTATCTCGCCTTGCCGCTCGCCGTGCTCGTCTTCATGCTGTTCCACGGCTTCACCCCGCTCTTTGCCGGTACGATGGGCCTTGCGCTGACCGTCGGGCTGCTGCTCGGCGCGGGCTTTGCCGCTGGCCTGAGCAGGCAGAGCCTGCGCGTCATCTTCTGGATCGGGCTCGGGCTCATCGCCGCCGCGCTCTTCCAGGAGGGGCTCGATGTCCGCTACGTCGCTGGCCTGATCGCGCTTCTCGTGCTCGCCAACGCCTTCACCCTGGGCGGCCGCACCACGCTGGCGATCAGCCGCGACGCGCTCGCCGACAGCGCCAAGACGGCGCTGCCGGTCGGCATCGCCTGCGCCATCGTCGGCACGATCATCGGCCTGATGACGCAGACCGGCATCGGCACCACCTTCGGCGCCTGGATCATCGGGCTCGGCCAGTCCAGCCTGTTCCTGGCGCTGGTCCTGACGATGATCCTCTCGATCCTGCTCGGCACCGGCATCCCGACGATCCCGACCTACATCATCGTCGCGGCCCTGGCAGCGCCGGCGCTGGAGAAGCTCGGCGTGCCGCTGATCGTCAGCCACATGTTCGCCTTCTACTACGGCATCATGGCCGACCTCTCGCCGCCGGTGGCGCTCGCGGCGCTGGCCGCTGCGCCGATCGCCAAGGAGAACCCCGACAAGATCGGCTGGGAGGCGATGCGCGTCGCGCTTGCCGGCTACGTCATCCCCTTCATCGCGGTCTATTCGCCGGCGCTGATGCTCCAGGCCGGAGATCCGATGGCCAACGTCATCGGCTTCTGGCCGGCGGTGATCTACGCCACCTTCAAGGCCTCGGTCGCGATCGGCCTCTTCGGGATGGTGGCGATCGGCTGGCTCTTCGGCCGGCTGACCGTCGTGGAGCGGGTGCTCTGCTTCGTCGCGGCGGTGCTGCTCTTCGGCGAGTTCGCCTATAGCGACCCGCTCGGCTATGTGCTGACGGCGGCGATCATCGCGCGGCACTGGTTTGCCGCGCGCCATGCGGAACCGGCGGCGGCATGAGCCTGTGCCTTGCGGCCGGCGCGCTCCTCGTCTCGCTTGGCCATGGCGAGATCACGCTGGGCTGGCGGCATTCGGTGCAGAAGACGCTGTGGGAAGAAGTCTGGCGCGAGACCCCGGCGGGGCTTGTCCTCGTCGAGGCCCGCATCGAGGGCTCGGGCGCCGGCATGGACCCGCCCGACGGCGCCAGGCTGATCGACGGCTTCTGGCGCTGGCACCCCGCCCTGCCGGCTTTGCCGGAGGTGGTGCTGCGCCGCTCCGGCGCCACCGCCGACTGGCGCCTCTGCATGGACGGCGCCTGCAAGCCGATGAGCGATTACCTGCCGGCCGAGGCCGACCCGGTCACGCTGAAGGTTTGTGGGTAAAATCCGCGAGGTTCGCCGTCATTCTCGGGCGGAGCGAAGCGCAGACCCGAGAATCTCAGGCCGAAGGTGCCTCCGGCGCCCGCTTGTCACGAGATGCTCGGGTCAAGCCCGAGCATGACGCCCTACCTCAATCGACCGTGGTGAGATGCTCGACCTTCAGCACGCGCCGCATCAGATTGACGAAGCCATAGGCCGCGAAGACCGAGAACACGGCCATCATGATGTACTCGAACATCGTGCCGAGATCGAACATGCCGGCGATGGCCCAGCCGGCCGCGAGCGCGACGCCGAAGAGCTCGACCGCGATCAGGATTCCCAGCGAAACCACGATGGTCAGGCTGCGCCAGTTGGTGTGCCGTCCGGCCATGCTGTCCTTCCTTCGAATGCCCGCCTTCGCGGACACATTGTCGAGCACTGGCGCCTTCACGCCGCCATGCGCCCAACGCACCTAGCGGACACAGCCGCGCCATGCAACAAAATCGCGCCCCGAAGGCGCCCTTGCGCCAGATGGGGACGCATGGGGAGATTGAAAAGTCCTGATGGTCGATACGCCTGTCTTCGGTTCGGCCGCAGTCGCCGCGCCCCATCATCTTGCCTCGGAAGCCGGCCGCGCCGTCCTCGCGGAAGGCGGCAATGCGATCGAGGCCATGGTCGCGATGGCGGCCACCATCGCCGTGGTCTATCCGCATATGAACGGCATCGGCGGTGACGGCTTCTGGCTGATCCACGAGCCCGGCGGCAAGATGCATGGCATCGAGGCCTGCGGCCCGGCCGGGACGCTCGCGACGATCGAGCGCTATCGCGCCAAGGATTACGACAGCATCCCGGCGCGCGGCCCGGAAGCGGCGCTGACCGTCGCCGGAGCCGTCGAGGGCTGGCGTCTCGCGCTCGACCTCTCCAGATCCCGCGGCGGCCGCCTGCCGCTGCGCGAATTGCTCGCCGATGCGCTCCGCCACGCCCGCGAGGGCTATGCGGTGTCCCCTTCCGAATGCGGCAACCGGCCCAACGAGCTGGAAGCGCTGAAGGCCGCGCCAGGCTTCCTCAAGACCTTCTGGCCCGACGACGCGCCACCCAAGCCCGGCAGCCATCGCAAGATGGAGGCGCTGGCCGAGACGCTGCAGCAGCTCGCCGGAGCCGGGCTCGACGATTTCTACCGCGGCGATGTCGGCCGCGAGATCGCCGCCGATCTCGAACGCATCGGCGCGCCGGTGACGCGCGCCGATCTCGAACGCTACCACGCCCGCACCGTCGCCCCGCTCGCGCTCGCCTTGCCCGGCCTCACGGTCTGGAACATGCCGCCGCCGACGCAAGGCCTGGCCGCACTCGTCATTCTCGGCCTGTTCGAGCGGCTCGGCCGGGTCGAGCTCGACTCTTTCGCGCATCATCACGGGCTGATCGAGGCGACGAAGCGCGCGCTCGCCATCCGCGACCGCCATGTCACCGACCCCGCTTATGCGACCGGCGATCCCGCCCGTTTTCTGGGTGAGGCGATGCTGGCCCGCGAGGCCGCCGAGATCGATGCCAGGCGCGCCGCGCCCTGGCCGGTGAAGCCTGGCCATGGCGACACGATCTGGATGGGCGCCATCGACGGCAAGGGCCTCGCCGTCTCCTACATCCAGTCGATCTATTGGGAATACGGCTCCGGCTGCGTGCTGCCCGCGACCGGCATCCACTGGCAGAACCGTGGCATCTCCTTCTCGCTCGACAAGGCCGCCGCGAATCCGCTCATGCCCGGCCGAAAGCCCTTCCACACGCTGAACCCGGCCTTCGCCCGCTTCGACGACGGGCGCATCCTCGCCTATGGCGCGATGGGCGGCGACGGCCAGCCGCAATTCCAAGCGCAGATCCTGACGCGCTACCGCCTCGGCCAGAATCTCGCGACCGCGATCGATGCGCCGCGTTGGCTCTTCGGCCGCACCTGGGGCTCCGCCTCCACCGGGCTGAAGGTCGAAAGCCGCTTCGATTCCGCCCTGCTGGAGCGGCTCGACGCCGCCGGCCATCCGGTCGAGGAGAGCGGACTGGCCTATTCCGAGGGCTTCGGCCATGCCGGCATGCTGGTGAAGCATGCGAATGGCCGCGTCGAGGCCGCGCACGATCCGCGTTCCGATGGCGATGCGAGGGGGATCTGATTCACATGACCTATGACGACCCGTTCCGCTGCTTCGTGCCCTATCCCGACGCGGCGGTGAAACACAGCCCGACCGGTCCGCTCGCCGGGCTGACGCTGGCGGTGAAGGACCTCTTCGACGTCAAGGGCTACCCGACGGGCGCGGGATCGCCGATCGTGCTGGCGCAATCCGGCATCAAGACCAAGACCGCGCCGATCGTGAAGGAGCTGCTGCAGGCCGGCGCCCGCTTCGTCGGCAAGACGCATACCGACGAACTCGCCTTCTCGCTCAATGGCAAGAACGCGCATTTCGGCGCGCCGATCAACCCGGCTGCGCCGGACCGGATCACCGGCGGCTCCTCCTGCGGCTCGATGGCAGCCGTCGCGGGGCGTCTCGCCGACATCGCTGTCGGATCCGACACCGGCGGCTCGGTCCGGGCGCCGGCGAGCTATGGCGGGCTCTTCGGCATTCGTCCCACCCATGGCCGGCTCTCGCTGAAGCGGGTCTGGCCGCTGGCGGAAAGCCTCGACACGCCCGGCTGGTTCACTCGCGACGGCGAGGTTTTTGCCCGCGTCGGCAACGTCCTGCTCGGCAAGGACCGCACCGAACTGCCGGAGGTGCCGCGCCTGCTGCTGGCCGACGACATGTTCGCCCAGGCCGTGCCGGAGGCCGAAACGATCCTGCGCAATGTCGTGCAGCGCGCCCTGCCCAGCGTCGGCCAGCCGGAAAGCGTCAAGCTCGTGCGCGACATCGACGCGCTCTACTGGGCCTTCCGCTGGATCCAGGGCCGCGAGGCCTGGGCCTCCGACGGGGCCATGATCGAGCGCTTCGCCCCGCCGCTGGGGCCGGGCGTGAAGGAGCGCTTCGCCTTCTCGAAAACCGTGACGGATGCCGAATACGCCAAGGGCGAGGCGACGCGAAAGACCTTCCGCGCGCGGCTCGCCCGCCTGCTCGGCCAGGACGGGGTACTGATCCTGCCGACCGTGCCGGACATCGCGCCGCTGGTCAGCGCCGAGGAGCCCGAGCTGGAGGATTTCCGCAACCGGGCGCTGAGGCTGCTCTGCCTGTCCGGCCTGTCGGGCTTCCCGCAAGTGACGATTCCTGTGGCGCAGCGCGAAGGCGCGCCGCTCGGCCTGTCGCTGATCGGGCCGAAGGGCTCGGACAAGTCGCTGATCACCTTCGCCGTCGCCTATGAGCGCGCCACGCGCGTCAGGATCGCCTGAGAGGAGGCCCGGATGAGCGGACACCATCACGACCACGATCACGACAACCACTTCACCGCCATCGAGGCGCGGGTGAAGGCGCTGGAGACGCTGATGGTCGAGAAGGGCTATGTCGATCCGGCCGCACTCGACGCCATCGTCGATACCTACGAAACCAGGGTCGGCCCGCGCAACGGCGCCCAGGTCGTCGCCAAGGCCTGGACCGACCCGGCCTATGCCGAGCGGCTCAAGGTCGACGGCACCGCGGCGGTGGCCGAGCTCGGCTATGGCGGGCGCGGCGGCGAGCATATCGTCGCCTGTTTCAACACGCCGGAGGAGCACAACCTCGTCGTCTGCACGCTCTGCTCCTGCTACCCCTGGCCGGTGCTGGGCCTGCCGCCAGTCTGGTACAAATCCCCGCCCTACCGCGCCAAGGCGGTGATCGATCCGCGCGGCACGCTCGCCGATTTCGGCGTGACGCTGCCGGAGGGCCAGCGCATCCGCGTCTGGGATTCCACCGCCGAAACCCGCTTCATCGTCATCCCGATGCGTCCGGCCGGCACCGAAGGCTGGAGCGAGGAGAAGCTGGCGAGCATCGTCTCGCGCGATTCGATGATCGGCACCGGCCTGCCCCATGTGGAGGACGCGGCATGAACAGCGCCCACGACCTCGGCGGCCAGATGGGTTTCGGCCCGGTCGTGCCGGAGCCGAACGAGCCGGTCTTCCACGGCGATTGGGAAAAGCGCGTGCTCGCGATCAATGTCGCGGCCGGTGCGATGGGCGCCTGGAGCATCGACGAGATCCGTCATCATCGCGAGAGCCTGCCGCCGGCTCAATATCTCTCGGCGAGCTATTACGAGATCTGGCTCGCCGCGCTCGACAAAGTACTGGTCAAGCACGGCTTCCTGACCTCGGCCGAGCTCCTCTCCGGCAAACCCGCGCCCGGGCGCCGCGAGCCGAAGCGCGTGCTCAAGGGCGAGGAGGTGCCGGCGGTGCTCAGGCGCGGCTTCCCCTATGAGCGCGAAGCCAAAGCCCCTGCCCGCTTTGCCGTTGGCGACACCGTCCGCACCATCGTCATGCATCCGCAGCACCATACGCGGCTGCCGCGCTATGCCCGCGGCAAGCAGGGCGTGATCGAGCGCGTCACCGGCTGCCATGTCTTCCCGGATACCGGCTCGCAGGGCCTGCCGGAGACGGCCCAATGGCTTTACACCGTCGTCTTCGCCGGCCCGGAACTCTGGGGCCGCGACGCCGACCCGACCTCCACCGTCAGCATCGAGGCATGGGAGAGCTATCTTGAGCCGGCCTGAGACCAATCTGGCGGCGGCGCTGGCCGCGGACACGCCGATCCCGCGCGATGCCGAGGGGCCGGTCTTCGCCGAGCCCTGGCAGGCGCAGGCCTTCGCGCTGGTCGTCGCCCTCCAGAACCGGGGCGTCTTCACGGCGGATGAATGGGCGCAGGCGCTGGGTGCCGAGATCCGC
This sequence comes from Allobosea sp. UNC402CLCol, assembly GCF_000745475.1. Taxonomy (GTDB): domain Bacteria; phylum Pseudomonadota; class Alphaproteobacteria; order Rhizobiales; family Beijerinckiaceae; genus Allobosea; species Allobosea spartocytisi. Next base: position 192,257 of record NZ_JQJJ01000010.1, on the reverse strand, counting down.
GAGGCCTTGGCTGCGGGCGGCTGCCGCGACGGCTCGGACTATTACGAGCGCTGGTGCGAGGCGCTGGAACATCTGCTGATCGAAAAGGGCCTCGCCTCGCATGCTGGCGTCGACGCGCTCGCCGCCTCCTGGGCGCGGGCCGCCGAGGCGACGCCGCATGGCAAGCCGATCCTGCTGGAGAACGATCCGCTGCGGAGCTGAGCCTCAGCTTCCCATCCCGCCGATCCACAGGCCGAGCGAGAGCGCGGCGCCGAGCACGACGATGAAGGCGGCCGCCACCAATTCGAGCCCGGCGAGCAGTCGCACCGCCCGCAAGCTGCCTCCGCTGGCGAATTTCAGCGCCGCGAATTTGAAGAAGACGGCGAGCGCCGCCAGCGCCCCTGTCGTGATCGCGGTACCCAGCGCCATGGCGAAGGCGGCGGCGATGCCCGCCCAGTAGAGCCCCTGCGAGGCTGCGAAGACGAGGATGATCAGCGCCCCCGCGCAGGGCCTCAGGCCCGCGGCGAGGACGACGCCGGCCATGTCGCGCCAGTCCCGGAGCCTGGCGACCTGCTGCGCATCCGGCATATGCACGTGGTCGCAGGACGCATCATGCGCGGCGGCCCCCTGCCCGAGCGCCAGGAAACTGCCCGCCTTGCGCCAGAGCACGAGCAGGCCGACCAGCGCGACGAGCAGGAAGCTGCCCTGCTCGATGGCACTGGTCGCCATGTTCATTTTGACGGCGGTGGTGCGGAAGATCAGCGTCGCGACCGAGACGATGGCGATGGCGACGAGCGCCTGCAGGATCGCCGCGGCGAAGCTGAGCGAGAGCCCGCGCTTCAGGCTGCGGTTGTCGGCGACGATATAGCCGGAGATCACCGCCTTGCCGTGGCCGGGCCCGGCCGCATGGAAGACGCCGTAGCCGAAGGACAGGCCGAGCAACCCCCAGACCGCTGTCGGCGTCTGGGCGATCGCCTTCAGCGTCGCGGTCAGCTCGCGATAGAAGCTCGACTGCCAGGCGATCAGCACGGCGCCGAAGCCCGTTGTCGAAGGCAGCGCCTCGCGCGGCAGCGCGGTCCCGAACGGGTTGCGCGGCGGCGGCGGGGCCGGCGGGCTCCAGAGCGAGATGCCCCAGGCCAACAGGCCGAGCGCGGCGGCGACCAATGCCAATGCCAGCGCGGCGACGATGATGCGCGACAACAGCGACGTCGCCCTTTGCGAGCCCTCGGCCTGAGGAGCGCCGGAAGCGCGCGGCTCTTCGGGATGAGGGCTGAGGGGGGTCGTCAGGGACATGCCACCAGCGCCCGCGTCGTGACTTCGTAGCCGCTCATGTCCGGCGTCGCGGTGATATCCTCCTGCGCCAGCTTCTGCGCGACGTCGTCGGCAAGCTTGGGCGGCCGATTGACCCTAACGATGCAGCCGGCCGGGGCATCGCGCGTCACCACGGCGTCCGGCTCATCGACGATCTCGAAGGCGACGAAATAGGTGGGGTCGCCGACCTCGATGCCGAAGGAGCGGCTCTTCGGCGGCGGATGCTTGAGCGGCAGCGTGTAGTTCAATGTCAGGATCTTGTTCTCGAAGACGAGCCCGGCATCGGTCGGCGTGCCGAATTCCTGCTTGCGGCCATTGACCTTGGCGATGGTGAAGAACTCGACCTCGGGCAGCGAATCCATGTTCACCTTGGCGAGGTCCGCCAGCTCGTCCGGCGTCAGCTTGCCGTCGCCGTTCTTGTCGAGGCCCTGGGTGATATAGGCCGAATAGGCCTCGTCGAAGCTCCAGTGCTGCCGGATCGCCTTCACCGTCCCATCCGGCGCGAACAGGATCTCGGCCTTGGCCTTCACCCAGACATGCGGATGCGCCTGCGCCGGCCCCGCCAGGCAGGCGGCGAGCAGGGTGGCGGCCGGCAAGGCCGTAAGAAGCGCACGTCCCGTCAAGAACGGTATCCTCCACAGATCCGGAGCCGAGGGCGATAAGGCCGGCCCGCAACGATTTTGCGACCGGGCCGTCGCAGCCTTCGCCGCGAATCGGGGCCAAATCGCGGCGCAGGCATTTCGCGCAAGGCTGCCCGTGCCGGCAAGACTGGAACGCATCTCTGGACCTCCTCGCAAAAACTGGAACAATGCCAATGTGATTGACCGCCTTCGGGCGATATGTCAGCGTTGCTGACATATCTTGCATCGAGACAGGTCGAGAGGCCGGATCAACCGGCCCGCGGGAACGACGATCGGGAGGCCGGCATGACTGAGCCAATGCGCGATTCCAGCGTCGATGCGGGCACGCTTCGCTCCGTCACGCTCGACGACAAATACGACCTCGGCAAGCGGGACATCTTCCTGACCGGCACGCAGGCCGTCGCCCGCATGCTCTTGATGCAGCGCGAGCGCGACCGGCTGGCGGGGCTGAACACTGCCGGCTTCGTCTCGGGCTATCGCGGCTCGCCGCTCGGCGGGCTCGACCAACAGCTCATGCGCGCCGGCAAGGCCCTGACCGCGGCCAACATCGTCTTCCAGCCCGGGCTGAATGAAGACCTCGCCGCGACCGCCGTTTGGGGCACCCAGCAGGCCGAACTGCAGGGCGAGGGCAAGTATGACGGCGTCTTCGCGCTCTGGTACGGCAAGGGCCCAGGTGTCGACCGCTCGGGCGACGTCTTCCGCCACGGCAACATGGCCGGCACCTCGCCCCATGGCGGCGTGATCTGCCTGATGGGCGACGACCACACGGCGGAATCCTCGACCAACGCCCACCAGACCGAGTTCGTCCTGGTCGATCGGATGATGCCGATCCTGAACCCCGCCGGGGTGCAGGAGATCATCGATTACGGCCTGCACGGCATCGCGCTCTCGCGCTTCGCCTCGGTCTGGGTCGGCATCAAATGCGTCAAGGACAACATCGAATCGACCGCCTCGATCGACGGCGCGCTCGACCGCGTCTCGATCGTGACGCCGACGGACTACGTGCCGCCGCCGGGCGGGCTTGCCATCCGCCGCGAACTGGATTTTGTCGAGCAGGAGCGACGCCTGCATCTCTACAAGCGCGACGCGATGCTGGCCTATCTGCGCGCCAACCGCCTCAACCGCATCGTCACCCATGGCGGCCGGGAGCCGCGTATCGGCATCGCCACCGTCGGCAAATCCTATCTCGACGTGCGCCAGGCGCTGGAGGACCTCGGCATCGACGAGGTCCGCGCCAATGATCTCGGCATCCGCCTGTTCAAGCTCGCCTGTCCCTGGCCGATCGACCCGGCCGAGCTGAAATCCTTCGCGGAGGGCCTCGACCTGATCATGGTCGTCGAGGAGAAGCGCTCCCTGATCGAGGTGCAGGTCCGCGAGGAGCTTTACGGCGCGGCGCATCAGCCGATGGTGATCGGCAAGAAGGACGAGAACGGCAATTGGCTCTTCCCCGTCCATGGCGCGCTCGACCCCAACGACATCGCCATCGCGCTGGGCGGCCGCCTGCTGCAATACCGCGACGATCCCGCCCTGCGCGCCCGGCTGGAAGAGATCGCCAAGGCGCAAGGCAGGCTCGCCGAGGCGCAGGAAATCGCGAAGCGCACGCCCTATTTCTGCTCGGGCTGCCCGCACAACTCCTCGACCGTCGTGCCCGAGGGCTCGCGCGCCTATGCCGGCATCGGCTGCCACTACATGGTGCAGTGGATGGATCGCGACACCGCCGGCTTCACCCAGATGGGCGGCGAAGGGGCGAACTGGATCGGCGAGGCGCCGTTCTCGACGCGCGGCCACGTCTTCCAGAATCTCGGCGACGGCACCTATACCCATTCCGGCTCGCTCGCGATCCGCTGGGCGGTCGCGAGCGGCGTCACCATCACCTACAAGCTGCTCTATAACGACGCCGTCGCCATGACCGGCGGCCAGCAGGCGGAAGGCCATCTCTCGCCCGACCAGATGGCAAGGCAGGTCGCGGCCGAGGGCGTGAAGCGCATCGCCGTGGTCAGCGACGACCCCGGCAAATATCCGCCCGGCACGCAATGGCCGGCCGGCACGACGCTGCACCACCGCGAGGAGCTCGACGCCGTCCAGCGCGAGCTCGCCGGAACCGCTGGTGTCTCGCTGCTGCTCTACGACCAGACCTGCGCCACCGAGAAGCGCCGCCGCCGCAAGCGCGGAGCCTATCCTGACCCCGACAAGCGCGTCGTCATCAACGAGCTGGTCTGCGAGGGCTGCGGCGATTGCGGCGTGCAGTCGAACTGCGTCTCGGTGCAGCCGCTGGAGACCGAATTCGGCCGCAAGCGCCAGATCGACCAGTCGAACTGCAACAAGGATTTCTCCTGCGTGAAGGGCTTCTGCCCGTCCTTCGTAACGGTCCACGGCGCCCGCCCGAAGAAGGCGGAGCCGCTGCGTCTCGATGCGCAGGCGCTGGGCGAGGCCGATATCCCCGAGCCCGCCGTGCCGGCGCTCGACCGCAGCTTCGCCGTGATCGTCACCGGCGTCGGCGGCACCGGCGTCGTCACCATCGGCGCGATCCTCGGCATGGCCGCCCATCTCGAGGACAAGGGCTGCGGCATGATCGACATGGCCGGCCTCGCCCAGAAGGGCGGCGCGGTCTTCAGCCACGTCAAGCTCGCGCCGAGACCCGAGGACATTCACGCCATCCGCGTCACGGCCGGACAGGCCGATCTCGTTCTGGGCTGCGACCTGACCGTCACCGGCTCGAAGAAGGTGCTCGGCGCGATCCGGCCCGAAGGCGGGATGGTCATCGTCAACACCGCCGAGAGCCTGCCGGGCGACTTCACCCGCAATGCCGACTTCTCGCTCCCGACCGAACGCCTGAAGCGCGCCATCCTCTCGGCGGCGGGCCGCGACAACACCCGCTTCCTCGACGCTACCGCGACGGCGGTCGCCTTCCTTGGCAATGCCATCGCGGCCAATATGCTGATGCTCGGCCATGCCTGGCAGCTCGGCGCCGTGCCCTTGTCCCGCGCGGCGCTGCGCCGGGCGATCGTGCTCAACGGCGAGGCCGTGGCGATGAATCTCGAGGCCTTCGAGCTCGGCCGCCGCGCCGCGCATGATCCGGCCGCGCTCGACGCGCTGCTGGCCCAGGTCAATGCGCCGACAGCCGCCCGCCATCTCTCGGAGACGCTCGACGAGATCATCGCCCGCCGCGTCGCCTATCTCACCGCCTATCAGAACACCGCCTATGGCGCCCGCTACCGCCATCTCGTCGCGCGCGTGCAGACGAAGGAAGCGGCCGTCTCGCCCGGCCAGACGGCTCTGAGCGAGGCGGTCGCACGCAATCTCTTCAAGCTGATGGCCTATAAGGACGAATACGAGGTCGCGCGCCTCTACAGCGACGGCGCCTTCCGCCAGCAGCTCGCCGCGACCTTCGAGGCCGACGGCAAGGATGGCAAAGCGCTGCGCTACGAATTCCACCTCGCCCCGCCGCTGCTGGCCAGGCGCGATCCGAACACTGGCCTGCCGCGCAAGATGAGCTTCGGGCCGTGGATGATGGGGGCCTTCTCGCTGCTGGCGAAATTCAAGGGCCTGCGCGGCACCGCCTTCGACCTCTTCGGCTACACGCAGGAACGCCGCACCGAGCGCCGGCTGATCGCCGATTACGAGGCGCTGCTGAACGAACTGCTGACCAAGCTCACGCCGGAGAACCACGCGCTCTGCGTGGCGCTGGCCGCGATCCCGGAGAAGATCCGCGGCTTCGGCCATGTGAAAGAGCGGCACCTGAAGGCGGCGAAGGCCGAGGAGGCGATGTTGCTGGGGCAGTTGCGTGAGGGGCTGCCCGCGGCCTTGCCACAGGCGGCGGAATAGCCGGCAACGCTCTGTGCCGTCATGCTCGGGCTTGACCCGAGCATCTCGTGACAAGCAGGCTCTGGAGCCCCTTCCTGAAGGAGATTCTCGGGTCTACGCTCCGCTTCGCCCGAGAATGACGCCACGCTGCCCGAAGTCTCTCCCCGCCAACCCGGATAACCGCCACCTTGATCGCCCCCGAAGAGCTGCGCGCCATCGCCTCCTGGTCCCGCGATCTGTCGGAAGCGGAATTCGAAGAGGCGCGGCGCGGCATCAGTTTCAGGAGCTACGGCAAGAACGCCTCGATCTGCCATGTCGGCGACCGGCTGGAATCCTGGACAGGCGTGGCCGAGGGGCTGGTCAAGATGGCCACCACCTCGAAATCCGGCAAGACCGCGACGCTCGCGGGCCTGCGCGCCGGCGCCTGGTTCGGCGAGGGCACGGTGATCAAGGCCGAGCCACGCCGCTACGAGCTGGTGGCGCTGCGCGATTCCAGGATCGCCCTGATGCGCCGCTCCACCTTCTTGTGGCTGTTCGAGCATTCGGCCGCGTTCAACCGCTTCCTCGTCCACCAGTTCAACGAGCGCCTCGCCCAGTTCATCTCGCTGGCCGAGACCGAACGCACGCTCGATTCGACCGGGCGGCTGGCCCGCAACCTCGCCTGGCTGTTCAACCCGATCCTCTATCCCGACCTCGACCGCACGCTCACAGTCTCACAGGAGGAGCTCGGCATGCTCGCCGGCATCTCGCGGCAGATGGCCAATCAGGGGCTGGCGAAGCTGGCCTCGCTCGGCCTGATCGAGCTCGGCCATGGCAGCGTCACCATCATCGATCTCGAGCGGCTGGCGCGCTATGAGGCGTAGCCGGATCATCGGCCAGCGCCGCGCCTGCCAAGCTGGCGGCACAAAATCTCGCCTCGCGCGTTGCTCTTCCCGAGGCGCCCTCCGGCGCGACGGGATTGAGACAATGTTCTGGTTCTTCGAAGCCTTCGCAAAACGCATCAACGAACAGGCCGCGGAATACGCCGCGGCGCAGACACAGGTTCTGAAACGCGGCTTCGGCCTGTGGCCGGATTTGACCGCCCAGCCCGTCAGAATCGAAAGCTCTTCGGCAAGGGACAAGCGGCTTCACCGCCTCGCAATGGCGAAAAGCGCCTCCCGCCCTCGCTGAACGCCAGCAGAACACACCGTTCAGGCGGGGTTCCAACCCGGGCTGTTCAAATCCTCTCAGTCGATGCAAAAGAAGGACATATTCGATGCGCAAGCTTCTGATTGCCGCCAGCCTGGCCCTGGCTGCCTTCGCCGCGGCCCCTGCCGGCGCCGCCGCACCGCAGAGCCTCCCGCAGGCTGAACAGCTCGACAAGCTGCCGGCCGAGTTCACCCGCCACAACCGCGAGCACCGCCACTGGGAAATCCAGCGGAACATGGAACGGCGGCACTTCCGCCATGGCCGTGGCTATGACCGCGGCTACGGCTATCGCCGCCATGGCGGCCCGCCGCCCTGGGCGCCCGCGCATGGCTATCGCCGCCACCACGGCTATCGCTACTGAGCATCCAGCCTGAGAGGCCCGTCCCCTGACCGGGGGCGGGCCTTTTTCTTGCGCGGGGCGTGGCGACAGATCAGGCATCGGCTCGAAAAGTGAAATGCGGTTTTCGGGAAAAGCCGATGCGAAAACAGTGATCTACGGTTTCGGCGGCGTGCCGGTCAGGCCGGCGCATTGAAGACGGCTTCGATGGCGTAGCCGTCCGGATCCACCACAAAGGCCGCGTAATAATGCGGCCCGTAATGCGGGCGCAGGCCAGGCGCGCCATTGTCCCGCCCGCCATGACGGAGCGCGGCCTCGTGAAAACGAGCGACGGCCGCGCGATCGGGCGCCGCGAAAGCGAGATGGAACCCCGGCCCCGGCGGCTTCTGTCCCTCCGGCCTGTGCTTCAGCGCGAGCCTGTCGCCGCCGCCAGGAGCGCCGTAGCCAACTGCCTGCCCTGTCTCGCCCGGGCGCAGATCCTGCCAGACCCTGACATAACCGAGCGGCGCCAGCACAGCATCGTAGAAGGCGCAGGCACGCTCGATATCGGCAACGCCGAAAGACAGATGATGAAGCATGAGTCGGTCCGCCACCGTCGCAGGCACGGTTCCGCCCGCCGATTCTATCTGCCGAATTCGTGAGGAAAATCAGGGCCGAAGCAGAGAATCTACGAAACACATCTGCGTGAAAAGCAAACTTCGGCGGGACAATAGTCACCAAAAGGCGAATTGTCTGTCAAGCGGGTCCTTGCAAGGATGATGGCCGCCTGCAAGTCTGGCATGAGAACGAGGCCGGAAACCGGCCCGCTGAAGTCGCCACGACGCATGGCGGCTCGACAGGGAGAACGCAATCGTGGCGAGCGGCACCGCTGTTGAGGCGGACACCTTTCCGAAATTGCTGTTGCGCAATGCCAGGGAGCGCGCCGCGCGCGTCGCCTTCCGGCACAAGGACCTCGGCATCTGGCAGTCCTGGAACTGGGCGGAGGTGGCGGAGCATGTCCGCAGCTTCGCCAAGGGCTTGCAGGATCTCGGCCTGAAGCGCGGCGAGAAGGTCGCCATCATCGGCTACAACCGACCCAGGCTCTATTGGTCGATGTGCGCCGCGCAGTGGCTCGGCGCCGTCCCCGTGCCTGTTTATGCCGACAGCGTCGCCGAGGAGATGGCCTATGTCCTCGACCATGCCGAGGCGGTCTTCGCCGTGGTGCAGGACCAGGAGCAGGTCGACAAGATCCTCTCGATCGCCGAGCGCCTGCCCCATCTCCGGCACATGCTCTATGACGAGCCGCGCGGCTTGCGCGACTACGACCACAGCAAGCTCCACGCCATCGAGGCGGTGATGCAGGCGGGCGCCAAGGCGCTGAAGGACCCGCAGCAAGCCGCCGCCCTGCAAAGCGAGATGGAAGCCGGCAAGGGCTCCGATCTCGGCATCATCCTCTACACCTCCGGCACGACCGGACGGCCCAAGGGCGTGATGCTCTCGCATTACAACATCCTGATCGCGGCCGAGATCGGCTGCAGCTTCGACGGGCTGAACGAGAGCGACGAGGTCATCGCCTATCTGCCGATCGCCTGGGTCGGCGACCACGTCTTCTCCTATGCGCAGGCGATGCTGGCCGGCTTCTGCGTCAACTGCCCGGAAAGCCCCGAGACCGTCATCGACGACCGCCGCGAGGTCGGCACGACCTACGCTTTTGCGCCGCCGCGCGTCTTCGAGACCATGCTGACCATCACCATGGTGCGCATGGAGGATGCCGGCGCCCTCAAGCGGAGGATGTTCCACTACTTCCTCGGCGTCGCGAAACGCTATGGCGAGCAGATCCTCAATGGCGAGAGCGTGCCGCTGAAGGGCCGGCTGCTCTACAGGCTCGGCGACATCCTGGTCTACGGCCCCCTGCGCAACCGCTTTGGCCTGACCAACATCAAGGTCGGCTATACCGCGGGCGAGGCGATCGGCCCCGAGCTTTTCCGCTTCTACCGCTCGATCGGCGTCAATCTGAAGCAGCTCTACGGCCAGACCGAAGCCGGGGTCTACATCACCATGCAGCCCAATGGCGAGATCAAGGCCGACACCGTCGGCAAGCCCGCGCCGATGGTCGAGATCCGCATCGACGACAATGGCGAGGTGCTCTACCGCTCGCCCTCGATCTTCGGCGGCTACTACAAGGACCCGGACAAGACCGCCGAGACGATGACCGCGGACGGCTATGTCCGCTCGGGCGATGCCGGCTTCTTCGACGAGGGCGGCCACCTCAAGATCATCGACCGCGCCAAGGATGTCGGCAAGCTCAACAACGGCGATCTTTTTCCGCCGAAATACATCGAGAACAAGCTGAAGTTCTATCCGAACATCAAGGAGGTCGTCGCCTTCGGCCAGGGCCGCGACTACGCCACGGTCGCGCTCAACATCGATCTCACCGCCGTCGGCAACTGGGCCGAGCGCCACAACGTCGTCTACGCTTCCTATCAGGAGCTCGCCGGCCACGATCTCGTCTACGACATGATCGCCAAGCACATCGACGAGGTGAACCGCTCGCTCGCCTCCGAGCCGATGATGGGCGGTGCGCAGATCAAGCGCTTCCTCATCCTGCACAAGGAACTCGACGCCGACGACGGCGAACTGACCCGCACCCAGAAGGTCCGGCGCGGCTTCATCGCCGAGCGCTACGCCCCGCTGGTGACGGCGCTCTATGACGGCTCGGAGGCGGCGGACATCTCGACCGAAGTGACCTTCGAGGACGGGCGCAAGGGCGTGATCTCGGCCCGCGTCAAGGTCCGCGACGCCAAGACCTACCCCGTGACAGCCGAGGGAGCGCCGGCGACGGCGAAGGCGGCATGAACGCGGAACCGATGAACGTGACCGGCACCCCCCTCCGCGACAAGGGCGAAGTCCTGCTCTCGGTCGAGAACATCTCGCTGCGCTTCGGCGGCGTGAAGGCGATCACCGATGTCTCCTTCGACATCCGCAAGGGCGAGATTCGCGCCATCATCGGCCCCAACGGCGCCGGCAAGACCTCGATGCTGAACTGCATCAACGGCTTCTATCAGCCGCAGGAAGGCCGCGTCGTCTTCAAGGGCGAGCGCCGCGCCAAGATGCGCCCGCACCGCGCCGCCGCCGGCGGCATCGCCCGCACCTTCCAGAACGTCGCACTGTTCAAGGGCATGTCGACGCTCGACAACATCATGACCGGCCGCACCCTCAAGATGAAGCGGGGCTTCTTCTGGCAGGCGCTGCGTCACGGCCCGGCGCTGCACGAGGAGATCGAGCATCGCCGCGTCGTCGAGGACATTATCGACTTCCTGCAGATCGAGCACATCCGCAAATTGCCGGTCGGCAAATTGCCCTACGGCCTGCAGAAGCGTGTTGAACTGGGCCGCGCGCTCGCCATGGAGCCCGAGCTCCTGTTGCTCGACGAGCCGATGGCCGGCATGAACCTCGAGGAGAAGGAGGACATGTGCCGCTTCATCCTCGACGTGAACAACCAGTTCGGCACGACCATTGCGTTGATCGAGCACGATATGGGCGTGGTCATGGACCTCTCCGACCGCGTCGTGGTGCTCGAATACGGCCGCAAGATCGCCGACGGCACGCCCGACGAGGTGAAGCGCGACCAGAAGGTCATCGACGCGTATCTCGGCGTGGCGCATTGAGGAGCGTGGAGACATGAGCGACATCGCCACCCGCCCCGCTCCGAACCTGCTCGCCAGCCCGCTGGTCAAGTTCGGCCTGCTCCTGGCCGCCATCGTGGTGGCGCTCGCCGCCGGCATTTGGCTCGATTCCTCCAACACGCTCTACGCGATCTTCGTCGACCCATTCCGGCAGATGGCCCAGGCGCCCGACCTGCTGGTGCAGACGATCTGGGAAGGGCTCGTCTCCGGCGTGCTCTATGCCCTGATCGCGCTCGGCTTCGTGCTGATCTTCAAGGCTTCGGGGGTGTTCAACTTCGCCCAGGGCATCATGGTGGTGTTCGCGGCCCTGACGCTGGTCGGCCTCTACGAGAAGGGCGTGCCGGCCTTTCTCGCCGTCATCATCACGCTCGGCGTGATGTTCGCGCTGGCCGTGGCCATCGAACGCGTGGTGCTCAGGCCCCTGGTCAACCAGCCCGACATCATCCTGTTCATGGCAACCTTCGGCATCACCTATTTCCTGATCGGCTTCGGCGAGGCGCTTTTCGGCGGCAATCCCAAGCAGATGATCGCCGACCAGCTCTATCTGCCCAAGGGCGCGATCGACCTGCAAATCCTCGGCGGGCTGGTCTCGCTGCAGAAGATCGACATCGCGGCTGCCGTCATCGCCTCGCTGATGATCGCCGCGCTCGCCGCCTTCTTCCAGTACACCCGCATCGGCCGGGCGCTCAGGGCCGTTGCCGACAGCCACAAGGCTGCCCTCTCGGTCGGCATCTCGCTCAACCAGATCTGGGTGATCGTCTGGTTCACCGCTGGCATCGTCGCGCTGATCACCGGCATCATGTGGGGCGCCCGCTCGGACGTGTCCTTCGCGCTCGAGATCGTGGCGCTGAAGGCGCTGCCGGTGCTGATCCTCGGCGGCTTCACCTCGATCCCCGGCGCCATCGTCGGCGGCCTCATCATCGGCATCGGCGAGAAGCTCGGCGAGTTCTACTGGGGCCCGCTGGTCGGCGGCGGCATCGAGAGCTGGCTCGCCTATTTCATCGCCCTGGGTTTCCTGCTGTTCCGGCCGCAGGGCCTGTTCGGCGACAAGATCATCGAACGCATCTGAGGAGCCGGAACCATGCTCTACCGTGAGGCCGGCCAATACAAATCCACCTACGCCGCCGATATGGGCGTCTTCCCGCTCCGGGAGGACCGGATCGGCATCGCCGTCATTCTGGCGATCGCCCTCGTCGCCATTCCCTTCTTCGGCAGCGACTTCTTCATCGCCTCGGTGATGATCCCCTTCCTCGTCTTCTCGCTGGCGGCGATCGGGCTCAACATCCTCACCGGCTATACCGGGCTGATCTCGCTTGGCACTGCCGCCTTCATGGGGGTCGGCGCCTATAGCTGCTACAAGCTGACGACGCTGTTCCCGGGCGTGAACATCATCGTCCTGATCCTGCTCTCGGGGCTGTTCTCGGCCGGCATCGGCGTGCTCTTCGGCCTGCCCTCGCTGCGCATCAAGGGCTTCTACCTCGCGGTCGCGACGCTCGCCGCGCAGTTCTTCCTGCAATGGGCCTTCGTGCGCGTGCCCTGGCTGTTCAACTACAACGCCTCGGGCGCGATCGAGGTGCCGCAGCGCACCCTCTTCGATATCCCGCTCACGGGCGCATCCGCCACCCCGGAGACGCGCTATTTCGTCTGCCTCGGCCTGGTCGTGGTGCTGACCTGGTTCGCCTCGAACCTGGTCCATGGCAAGCTCGGCCGCTCCTGGATGGCGGTGCGCGACATGGACATCGCCGCGGAGCTCATGGGCATCAAGCTGCTCAACGCCAAGCTGATGGCCTTCGCCGTCTCCTCTTATTTCGCCGGGGTTGCCGGCGCGATGATGATCTTCCTCTGGTACGGCGGCGGCGAGGCGGCGGACGTGTTTTCGATCCGGCTGTCCTTCAGCATCCTGTTCATGGTCATCATCGGCGGATTGGGCTCGCTGATCGGCTCCTTCTTCGGGGCGGCCTTCCTCTCGGTGCTGCCGACGGCGCTGAAATTCGGCCTGCCGGCGCTGGGCGTCCCGATCGGCGGCGCCGCGGCCGAGCACGTCACCTTCATGCTGGTGGGCGCGCTGATCATCACCTTCCTGATCGTCGAGCCGCACGGCCTCGCAAGGCTCTGGCAGATCGGCAAGCAGAAATTGCGGACATGGCCCTTCCCGTACTGAGGCGGGAGAGAGTCCAACAAACGACCGGCACGCCAGAAGCGCCGGCGAAAAGCAAGACGGGACCGGCTGGAACCGGCCCCGGAGGAAACGAACGGAGGAAGTCCATGAAGACGAGCAAGTTGATGAAAGCTGCCGGACTCGGGGCCCTTTTGGCCGCCACCGCCATCGTCGCGCCGGGTTATGCGCAGGACAGCGTCTATTTCGCCAACAACGCCTATCGCACCGGCCCGTTCTCGGGCTCAGGCATCCCGATCGGCGACGGCATGCGCGACTACATCACGATGATCAACGAGCGCGACGGCGGCGTGAACGGCGTCAAGGTCATCTACGAGGAATGCGAGACCGGCTACGACACCAAGAAGTCGATCGAGTGCTACGAGCAGGCCAAGGCGAAGAACACCATCGTCTACTCGCCCTGGTCGACCGGCGCGACGCTCGCCGCGATCCCGCGCGCCCATGTCGACAAGATCCCGATCCTGTCGATGGCCTATGGCCTCTCCGCTTCGGCCGACGGCACGAACTTCCCCTGGGTCTTCATCCCGCCCTTCACCTATTGGGACGGCGCCTCCGTCATGGTGAAGCACATGGCGGCCGAGCTCGGCGGCCTCGACAAGCTCAAGGGCAAGAAGCTCGGCCTGATCCATCTCGACGCACCCTTCGGCAAGGAGCCGATCCCGGTTCTGGAGAACCTCGCCAAGAAATACGGCTTCGAGCTGAAGCTCTATCCGGTGGCGGCGGCCGACATGCAGAACCAGGGCTCGCTCTGGCTCTCGATCCGGCGTGACCGGCCCGACTTCCTCTACAACCAGGGCTGGGGGGCGATGAACCCGACCGCGGTCAAGGAAGCCGCCAAGAACAACTTCCCGATGAACAAGTTCGTCGGCGTCTGGTGGGCCGGCGGCGACGACGACGCCCGTGCCGGCGGCGAGCAGGCCAAGGGCTACTCTTCGCTGAGCTGGACGCTCGCCGGCACCGAGGCGCCCGCGATGCAGGACATCCTGAAATTCGTGGTCGACAAGGGCAAAAGCACGACGCCGAAGGAAAAGGTCGGCGAGGCCCTCTACAACCGCGGCGTCTACAACGCGATGCTCGTCGTCGAGGGCGTCCGCAACGCGCAGAAGCTCACCGGCAAGAAGGTGATCGACGCGCAGGACATGCGCCGCGGCCTGGAATCGCTCAACCTGACCGAGGCGCGCCTGAAGGAGATCGGGCTCGGCGGCTTCGTCACGCCGACGACGATCTCCTGCACCGACCATTCCGGCCACAGCAAGATGTTCGTCTCCGAGTGGGACGGCACCAAATGGACCAAGAAGGCCGACTGGGTCGAGCCGATGAAGGACGAGGTCCGTCCGCTCATCGAATCCAACGCCAAGGACTATGTCGAGAAGGCCGGCAACTGGCCGAAGCGCTCGGAGTCCTGCGAGAAGTCGTCCTGACGACAAAGGGGGCGGTTCGCGCCGCCCCCGCCTTCCTTCTCCCCTCGGGGAGAAGGTGTCTGCGAAGCAGACGGATGAGGGCAGACTTGCTCCGTTCTCATCCGTCATGTCCCTCATCCGACCCGGCTCCGCCGGGCCACCTTCTCCCCCGAGGGGAGAAGGAAGGAGTGTGAGATGTCGACCGCCACCCTCGAAAAACCGGCCGCAGCGACCGCGCGCGACACCATCCTGTCGCTCAACAATATCGAGGTCATCTACGACCATGTCGTGCTGGTGCTGAAGGGCGTCTCGCTCACCGTGCCGCGCCAGGGCATCGTCGCGATCCTCGGCGCCAACGGCGCCGGCAAGACCACGACGCTGAAGGCGATCTCCAACCTGCTCAAGGCGGAGCGCGGCGAGGTCACCAAGGGCTCGATCGTCTTCGACGGCGAGCGCGTCGACAAGCTCTCGCCGAACGAGCTCGTCCGGCGCGGCTGCATCCAGGTCATGGAAGGCCGCCACTGCTTCGGCCATCTCTCGATCGAGGAGAATCTGCTGACCGGCGCCTTCACCCGCCGCGACGGCAATGCCGCGATCAAGCGCGACCTTGAGAAGATCTACACGCTGTTCCCGCGGCTGAAGCAGCGGCGGACCTCGCAGGCCGGCTATACCTCCGGCGGCGAACAGCAGATGTGCGCCATAGGCCGGGCGATGATGTCGAACCCCAAGATGATCCTGCTCGACGAGCCCTCGATGGGTCTCGCCCCGCAGATCGTCGAGGAGATCTTCGAGATCGTGCGCCAGCTCAACGCCGATGAAGGGGTATCCTTCCTCGTTGCCGAGCAGAACACCAATATGGCGCTGCGCTATGCCACCTATGGCTATATCATGGAGACCGGCCGCGTCGTCATGGATGGCGACGCGAAGATGCTGCGCGAGAACGAGGACGTGAAGGAATTCTATCTCGGCGTGGCGGAAGGCGACAAGAAGTCCTTCCGCGAGGTGAAGAGCTACAAGCGCCGCAAGCGCTGGCTCTCCTGAGACGGGACGGGTTCGACGGTCGATCACCATGCTCTACGCCGTGGCAGCCCTGCTGGTTCTCCTGCTGATCTTCGGGCCACAGGCCTGGGTCCGCAGCCAGATGAGCCGCCATGCCGTCGCCCGGCCGGACCTGCCGGGAACCGGCGGCGAACTGGCGCGGCATCTGCTCGACCGCTTCCAGCTCGGCGCCGTCGCGGTGGAGACCACCGAGGGCGGCGATCACTACGATCCGGAGGCGCGCACCGTGCGCCTCTCGCGCGACAACCATGACGGCCGTTCGATCACGGCCGTTGCGGTGGCCGCCCATGAGGTCGGCCACGCCATCCAGCATGCGGAAGGCAGCACGCTGCTCGCGGCGCGCAGCATGCTCGCCCGCACGATGGGGATCGTCGACAAGGTCGCCATGGCGATCCTGATCACCGCCCCGCTGGTCGCGGCGGTGACGCATCTGCCGGCCTTGGGCCTGATGCAGTTCGGCCTTGCCGTGGCGCTGCTCGGCATCGGGCTCATCGTGCATCTGGTGACGCTGCCGCTCGAATTCGACGCCAGCTTCGGCAAGGCGCTGCCGATCCTCGCCGGGGACGGCTATCTCGACCGGCACGACTTGCCTGCCGCCCGCGGCGTGCTGCGGGCTGCGGCCCTCACCTATGTCGCCGGCGCGCTGATCGGCCTGCTCAATTTCCTGCGCCTGCTGCGCGTCATCCGCTGACGGCGCGGCCCCGAACGAGATCACGACCTGGGACCCGACAGATGAACGCGCATCACGACGATCTGGAGACCCGTCCCCCCGAGATTCGCGAGGCCGATCTCTTCGCGCGCCTGCCGGGGCTGCTTGCGGCTGCGATGCGCGCCCCGGCCTATGCCGAGCGTCTCAGCGGCATCGACCCCGCCGGGATCACCGACCGCAAGGCGCTGGCCCGCCTGCCGATCCTGCGCAAGGCCGATCTTCCGGCCCTGCAGAAGGCCTTCCTGCCCTTTGGCGGCCTCGTCCCCTCCGCTCCCGGCTCCTTCGGGCGGCTCTTCACCTCGCCCGGCCCGATCTTCGAGCCGGAAGGCACGGCGAGCGACGCCTGGGGTGCCGCGCGCGGGCTCGTCGCCGCCGGCTTCCGGCCGGGCGACATCGTGTTGAACACGCTGAGCTATCATCTGACGCCGGGCGGCTTCATCATGGACTCGGCCGCGCGTGCCGCCGGCTGCGCCGTCATCCCGGCAGGTCCCGGCAATACCGAGCAGCAGATGGAGGTGATCGCGGCCTACCGCCCGAGCGCCTATGCCGGCACACCCGACTTCCTCAAGATCCTGATCGAGGCCGCCGATGCCCGCGGCGTCGACATTGCCTCGATCAAGCGCGCCGTCGTCTCCGGCGCGGCCTTCCCACCCTCGCTCCAGGCCTGGGTCAGGGAGCGCGGCATCGACGCCTACCAGCTCTATGCCACCGCCGATATCGGCGTCATCGCCTATGAGACCTCGGCCCGCGAGGGCATGGTCCTCAACGAGAATTTGATCGTCGAGATCGTCCGCCCCGGCACCGGCGACCCGGTCCCGGAGGGCGAGGTCGGCGAGGTCGTCGTCACCAATCTCGACCCGCATCATCCGCAGATCCGGCTGGCCGTCGGTGATCTCACCGCCGTCCTGCCCGGCATCAGCGCCTGCGGACGCACCAACACCCGCATCAGGGGCTGGATGGGCCGCGCCGACCAGACGGCGAAGATCAAGGGCATGTTCGTGCGCCCCGAGCAGGTCGCCGAGATCGCCAGGCGCCATGCCGAGATCGCCAAGCTCCGCCTCGTTGTCGGCCGCGCCGACGAGGTCGACACCATGACCCTGAAGGCCGAGATTTATGCCGAGCCGGCCGGGCTGGTCGACGCAATGTCCTCGACGCTGCAGCAGGTGACCAAGCTCAAGGGCGCAGTCGAGATCCTGCCGCTCGGCGCCCTGCCGAACGACGGCAAGGTCATCGCGGACGAGCGACCGGTAGGGTAGCGACCGCCTCCGAAGCCTGCGCGCTCCCTTCCCCCCTTGCGGGAGAAGGAAGGCGCCCCTCACCAGTCGATCGCCTTTTCCCCCTGCTCCTCCAGCCAGGCATTCGCCCGGCTGAACGGCTTCGACCCAAAAAATCCCCGCCTTGCCGACAACGGCGACGGATGGGCGCTGGCGATGACCAGATGCCGGCTCTCGTCGATCAGCGGCCGCTTCGTCTGCGCCGGCGCGCCCCAGAGCAGGAAGACGACATGCGGCCGCATCCGCGCGATGGCGGCGATGATCTCGTCGGTGACCTTGCCCCAGCCCAATTGAAGATGCGAACCCGCCTTGCTCGCGCCCTCGCGCACGGTCAGCGCCGTGTTGAGCAGCAGCACGCCCTGCTGCGCCCAGCGCGTCAGGTCACCATCGCCCGGCGCCGGTAGCCCGAGATCCTCCGCGCGCTCCTTGTAGATATTGACGAGCGAGCGCGGCAGCGGCGGCGGCCCGACATAGGAGAAGGCGAGCCCGTTGGCATGGCCGGGCGTCGGATAGGGGTCCTGTCCAAGGATGACGGCGCGAACCGCATCGAGCGGTGTCAGGCTGAGCGCCGCGAACACCCGTTCCGGGGCCGGCGCCACGACATGGCCCGCAGCCCGCTCGGCATCCACGGCGGCGCAGGCGCGTGCAGCCTCCGCACCGGGAGCAAAGACCGGCAGGTCGCGCCAGCCCCGGGAATTCCCGCTCGCCAGGAAAGCCGCGAGCGCCTTGCTGCAGCTCACTTCAAGACCGCCCGCCCCTCGACCTTGGCGTCGATCGTCCCGAGCCGGCGCAGATAGACCATCACCTCATTGGCCATCAGCTTGCCGTCGGTCAGGCCGATCAGCGTCTTGCCGCGGCCGAGCGCGGTATAGCCGTCGCCGCCTTCGAGCATGAAGTTGTTGGAGGCGACGGTGTATTTGCCGGCCGGGTCGATCGGCGTGCCGTCGGTCAGGGTGAGCGCAGTGACGCGCGAGCCGACCGGCTGCTTGATATCCGCCTCGAACTTCAGCCCTGACACGACCGGAAACTTGCCCGAGCCCTGCGGCGCCGGCGAAAGCCCGTTCTCGATCGCGTCCTTCACGTCCTTGCCGGTGATCTCGACCATGACGGTGGCATTGCCGAAGGGCAGTTCGCTCAGCACGTCGCGCCGCGTCAGCGTCGTGCCGGCCGCATATTGCTTGTTGGCGCGGATGCCGCCGGCATTGGTGATGGCGAGCTGCGCGCCGGTGGCGGCCCGGATCGCGTCCGCGATCAGGTTGCCGATCGCCGCCTCCTGCGTGCGGATGACGCCCGTGCGCGAGTCGAGCGGCACGTTGAGCTTGGCGACATCGACGTCGAGCTCCTTCGAGAGTTCCCCTTCGTAGCCCTTGACGATGGCCGCGACCTCCGGGTCCGGCGTCGCCGAGCGGGAATCGTTGACCCGGAAGGTCGGGCTCCACGTCACCTGCCGCGCCGCGCCCTCGCCCTTGATGCTGACCGCGATGTCGATGGCAGTGACGTAATTGCCCTCCTCGTTCGACTCCACCATCACCACCTTGCCGTCATAGGCGATGGCGAGGTCGTGGTCGTGGCCGGTGAGCAGGACGTCGACGACGCGCGAGCGCACGATCTCGTTGTCCATCGCCCGGTCGGCATGGACGACGGCGACGAGGATATCGGCGCCCTGCCCCCTCAGCGCCCTGGCCTCGCGCTTGAGCGCCTCCATGGTCGAGGAGAATTTCAGGTCGCCGGGATTGGAGATCTGCGGCGTCGGATCATAGGCCGTGCCGATGACGCCGACCTTGATGCCGCCGAGCTCGAAGATCTGGCTGTCCTTGTGGCCGGGCAGCGGGTTGCCGGCCGCATCGCGCAGATTGGCGGCGAAGGTCGGATAGGTCTGCGCGGCGACGAGCTTGAGATAGTTCTCCTTGCCGAAATCGAACTCGTGATTGCCCGGCACGAAGACGTCGAGGCCCATCTTGTTCTGCATCGCGACGATATGCGCGCCCTGGTCGAAGCCCGACATCAGCGAGGGCGAGTAGCAGTCGCCGGCATGGCAAAACAGCACCGGCACGCCCTTGGCGCGCTCCGCCTTGGCGATGCCGGCGGCGCGCGCGAAGCCGCCGCGGCCCTTGTCGTCGCTCATCTTGTAGATGTCGTTGACCAGCAGCAGCGTGAAGCTCGGCGCCGGCTGCTGCGCCATCGCGGCGGGCGCCGTCGCGGCAAGGGCCGCAGGGGCGGCAAGAACGCCGAGGGCTTTGCGACGTGTCAGCTTTGTCATGGCGGGCGCCCCTCTTGAGAAGGTGTCCAGACTAGCAAGAGACGCGCCGCGCTGACCAGATGCCTTTCGGCCCCGGACCTGCCTGTCGGCGATGTCGCACCCGGCCCGTCCCCTCTCTTCAAGGCTGGACGAAAGCGCGAACTCGTCTAAATCACGAGCGCAAGGAGAGCCTGCGCTCATGACTGCTGACATCGCCACGGCCCCGGCCCGCGAAGCCGTTCCGCTCCCGCCGGATCACCCGCAAGCCCGATACGGCCGCATCGGCGTGCTGCTGATGAATCTCGGCACACCGGAAGGCACCGGCTACTGGCCGATGCGCGCCTATCTCAAGGAGTTCCTCTCGGACCGGCGCGTCATCGAGGAGCCGCGCTGGAAATGGTGGCCGATCCTCAACCTGATCATCCTGTCGACGCGGCCGGGCCGCAAAGGCAAGGACTACGCCTCGATCTGGAACAACGAGCGCAATGAGGGTCCGCTCAAGACCATCACGCGCTCGCAGACCGAGCAGCTTGCAGAGCGCCTGAAGCCGCTGGCCGGCGAGCGCGTCGTCTTCGACTGGGCGATGCGCTACGGCCTGCCCGATGTGAAGAGCCGTTTGAAGGCCCTGCTCGACCAGGGCTGCGACCGCATCCTGCTGGTGCCGCTTTATCCGCAATATGCCGCGCCAACCTCGGCCACGGCCTGCGACCAGGCCTTCCGCGCGCTGATGCAGATGCGCTGGCAGCCGGCGGTGCGCGTCTCGCCGCCCTATCACGACGACCCCGCCTATATCGGCGCGCTCGCCCGCTCGATGCGGGCATCGCTGGCCAAGCTCGATTTCGAGCCGGAGGTCCTCCTCTGCTCCTTCCACGGCATGCCGAAGGACTACCTGCTCAAAGGCGACCCCTATTACTGCCAATGCGTGAAGACCTGGCGGCTGCTGCGCGCCGAGCTCGGCCTCTCCGAGGAGCGTTTCCCGCTGACCTTCCAGTCGCGCTTCGGGCCGGACGAATGGTTGCAGCCCTATACCGACGAGACGGTGAAGGCGCTGGCGCTGGCCGGGAAGAAGTCGATGGCGATCGTGGCGCCGGGCTTCTCGGCCGATTGCCTGGAGACGCTTGAGGAGCTCGACGGCGAGAACCGCGAGATCTTCCTGCACAATGGCGGCGAAAAATTCGCCTATCTGCCCTGCCTCAACGATTCCGCCGAGGGTATCGACGTCATCGCCGAAGTCGTGCAGCGCGAATTGATGGGCTGGCTCTGAGGCAAGCTAGAGCATTTTCGAGCGAAGTGGACACCGGCTCGCGTGAAGAAAATGCGTTAAAACAAAGAGATAGGGCATTTCTGCGATTCGGAGAAACGCGGAAATACTCTAACGCTCTTCGCTACCGACGAAGCGCGTGACGCTCTCGATCACCGGCTTCGCCTGCAGGATGCGGCGATGGCCGAAGCCGCTCGTCTCCTCCAGGTCGACGAAGGAGCCTGCCGCCGCCAGCGCCTCGGCATGGCGGAAATCGAGCTCGCGATCCTGCCGGTCATGGACGACCAGGGTCGGCACGCCGATCGCGGCGAGCTGCGCCGGCCCCTCGAAAGCCTCGACCGGATTGCCGGCGACGACATGGATGCGCCGTTCGAGCGCCGCCTGGCCGCGCCGGCCGAGCCCGATGCCGGCGCCGAACCGCCGCGTGATCTGCTTGATCGAGGAGGGCGCGGCGATCATCGCGAGACGCCCGGCACTCACCGGAGGCTGGCCAGGAACCGAGCCCGCCAGCGCCGCGAGCGCGATCGCCCCGCCGAAGGAATGCGTCACGATCGCATGCAGCGGCCCGAAGGCGCGCGCCACCGCCGCCAGGCTGGCCACCCCGAGCGGCAGGTTCAGCACCCGCCCCGTCGAGGCGCCATGCGCCGGCAGGTCGAAGGCCACGACGCGGAAGCCGGCTTCGCGCAGCGGCGCTGCAAAGGCGGTCATGAAAGCCGCTTCGCTGTTCCAGCCATGCACCAGCAGCACGGTGCCGCGCTGGCTGGCCCCGACCGGCGCGAAGACATAGGCCGTGACGCTCCCGCAGGGGAACGGAACCGCCATCGCCTCCGCTTCCACCAGGCGGCCCGCGGCGCTCCGCGCACCGGCGGACGCGTTTTCGTTTCGCGCCGGGCGGCGCGGCGGGGTACAGAACAGACGGAAGGCGAGTCTGCCGGTTGCCGCGGGCGCCACGAAGCTGGCGACCCGGGTCAGAGGACGCAGGAGGCGGAGAGCGGTGTCGGCCATGGCATGGAGCCCAATCTGTTCAACGCTGAACTATTATGTTCAGCCATGAACAAAAAGCAAGCCTCTTCCCAGCCCTCTTCGACTGCGGGGTCCAGGCCGGAGCCGGAACGCCAGCTTCTGCCCTGGGATCTGCCGCGTTTCCGCAACTGGATTTCGGTCGCCCGCGTCCACACGCTCTGGGAAAAGGCCTTCGGCGAGGCGCTGGCGCCGCTCGACATCCAGGTCGCCCATTATGACGTGCTCGCCAACATCTTCCACGTGCCCGGCCTGACGCAGCAGGCCCTGGCCGGGAAGCTGCTGGTCGGGCGCAGCGCCATGAGCATGCTGCTGCCGGTGCTGGAGCGGCGCGGGCTGATCGAGCGGCGCGGCGACGAGGCGGACCGGCGCGTGCGCAGGCTCTGGCTCACGCCGGAGGGCGAGGCTCTGACCCGCAAGGCGATGGCGATCCATGTCGCCGAGATCGAGGCGATGATGACGGTGCTGAGCGAGGACGAATGCAACGCCATCGGCGAGATGATGCGCCGCGTCGCCAAGGCGCTGGAAAGCTGACGCAAAAGGGCCGCCCGAACGGGCGGCCCTTCGCGATGGACAATGAGAGCCCGGCTTACTGCTGTGCGAAGATGCCGAGGCTGCTGGCCGTGATGTCGAAGGAGAGCGTGCCGACCACGGCGGCGCCGCACCATTTCGAGCGGCCGCTGCCCGAGTAGATCCCGCTCGGATCGGCGGTCAGCGCGAAGCACTCGGTCTTCGACAGCGTCGTGTCGTGGTAGCGCAGATCCGCCGTGACGTTCTTCCAGGTGTAGGAGACGCCGGCGTTCCAGTAGGTGTAGTCGGGCAGGTTGGTCGGCGGATTGGTCGACCAGATCGCCAGATTGGTCCTGCCGAGCCAGTAATGGCCGAGCTCGCCCGAGACCGACAGCCCTTCGAGGAAGGGCAGGGCGTATTTCGCCGTGACCGAGGCATAGGTGCCGTCGGCGCCGGTGCCGAGCCAATCCCAGGCGTAGAAGACGTTCGCGCCGAGCGTGAGGCTCTCGGCGAAGGTGTAGGACACCTTGCCATAAACCTCGGTGTAATCGGTGTTCTTCGGCGTCCAGTAGGTGCCGGCGAAGTCGATCAGCTGCTTTTCGCGCGGATAGTAGTACTGCATCACGCCGAAATCGAAGGCGAGATCGCCGAACTTCGGACGGATGCCGCCGTAGAAGTCGACTTCCGCGCTCGGCTTGGTCGCCAGATCGACGCTGGAGCCGTAGATGCCGGCATAGAACAGATTGTTGTAGACCTGCAGCTCGGCGCCGGCGCCGAAGCCCGGCCTGCGATCGGTCTGCGAGATACCGCGGAAATTATAGTCGGTCTGGCCCTTCACATTGACCGCGATGTCGAACCAGGTGATCGCCGGCACGACCGGAGCGGGCGGCGCCCCTTTCTTGCTGGGCAGGTCCGAAGCGAGCGCACCGGCCGCCAAGACGGTCGAAATGCCAAATCCCAACACCGAAGACCGAAAAAGATCCAGAACCATCGCCCAGCACCCCTCACCGCGCCTTGGTCGCGCTTTCGCCACAATCAAGCAGGGCACGGGGGATTTTCGGCAAGACGAGCTTTTCGGCAGCCTGCCCGCCAAATAAGCAAAAGCCCCCGAAACGGGGGCCTTCGCGCCTGCAAAACAGGCTCAGATCATTTGATCGGGAACTGTTGCAGTTCCGTCACATACCCAAAACGCCGGAAACGACCGCGATCAGCGCGTGACCGGCTGGCTGGCATAGGCGGCCGGCGACTGGTCCAGGCTGCTGGTGCGCAGGTTCGTCGCCCGTCGCGGCGGCAGCGGGGCGCGGATATTGGTCGGATTTGCCGGCACGGTGACCTCGACCGGCACTTCCACCGCAGCGGTGCTCTGCCCGCTCGTGCTGGAGGAGCCGCCGAATGTCGGCATGAAGCTCAGCGCGCGCTGCAGGAAGGGCTTGCTCTCCTCGGCCGGCGCGGCCACCGGCACCGAGGTGGTGCTGGCCAGCACTGGCGCCTGCTCGGCCTTGCCGGGCTGGATCCGCGCGAGCTGGGTCGTCGCCGGGGCGGTGAACGGCTTGGTCTCGGCCTTTGCCGGTTCGGGCTTGCTGGGCTCGGGCTTGGCAACCTCGGCCGGCGCGGCGGCGGCAACCGCAGCCATCACCGCGCCGTCATCCGCCGAAGCGGCGCGCGCCGTGCCTTTCGCCCTGCCCTTGTCGTCGAGCACGACCACGCTCGGCCCCGAGGCCAGCGCATCCTCGCGGCTGATGCCGACATCCCGCGACGCCCAGGACGCCCTGCGGTTGAGCGCATCGGCGCCGCCGGCCATCAGCGCCTGCTTGAACGAATTATGCTGGTCGCCGTCGTCATAGACGAGTCGGATCGCCGGCGTGCCCTTGGCGACGAGGGCAGCGACCTCGACCGCGTCCTGGCGTTCCTTCGCGGCAACCTCGGCCGGCTCCGAGCCGCCATTGAAGACATAGCGGCCGCCGACGACGGACACCGCCGGCTCGTCCTTCACGACTTCGAAATAGTCCGAGCCTTCCTTCAGGTTCTTCCAGAAGGCGATGTTCGGATCGAGCCGGTGCTGGGCGAGGTTCTTCGCCGTCATGCGGAAGGGGAAGGCCTGCATCTGCACGGCCTTCTGGCCGGCGTTCTGCGCCTCGCGCACCAGCGCGTAGATCTCGCCGATCTGGTCATCCGTCATCGAGTAGCAGCCGGCCGAGGAGCAGGCGCCATGCACCATCAGATGCGCGCCGGTGCGGCCATGGGCCCGGTCATAGGCGTTGGGATAGCCCATGTTGAACGAGACGTAATAGGACGAGTTCGGGTTCATCTGCTGCGGCGCGATGGCGTAGAAGCCCTCCGGCGCCATGCGGTCGCCCTCGCGCACCTTCGGGCCGAGCTGGCCCGACCAGCGGCACATGGGAAAAGTCTTGAGCAGGGCGTAGCGGCCATCGGCCTTGCGCTTCCAGACCTCGAGCTCCGACTCCTTCTTGTAGGAGCGGATCAGGATCGGCTGGTCCTTGCTCATGCCCTTCTCGGACATCAGCGCATAGGTCGCCGACGGAATCGGGATGTTGTGCCGACCGGCGCCGCGATAACGCTCTTCCTCGCAAGCCGCCAGGGTCAATGCAACAAAAGCCACGAGCGCGAGTTGCTTCAGTGCCACGTCGTCAATCCCATCGAACGGCAGGCCGGGGCGCGACCTGTGACTTCGCAAGACGGCTAAATTGTGCCGTCGTCCTGTTTTAGAAGCGTTAGCCTTGAGGGTTCCTTACCATAGGCTCCCTGAGTCTGGCCACATGGTCAATGCCCGGTAAAGACGCCGCCGTTTCGCAGGCGCGAAATCAACGCTTTCAGAGATGGCGCCCGATCCCGAGGAATTTTTCCGCCCGCTTGTCGACGATCGCGGCGCCGTCGAGGCCGGCGAAATCGGCGAGCGCCGCCGCGATGGCGTCCCCCGCCCGCGTCATCGCCGCCTGCTTGTCGCGGTGGGCGCCGCCGGTCGGCTCAGAGACGATTCCGTCGATGACGCCGAACCTGAGCAGGTCCTGCGCCGTGATCTTCATGCCGGTGGCGGCGTCCTGCGCGCGCGCCGTGTCGCGCCAGAGGATCGAGGCCGCGCCTTCCGGCGAGATCACCGAATAGATCGCATGCTCGAGCATCAGCACGCGGCTCGCCGCCGCGATCGCGATCGCCCCGCCCGAACCGCCCTCGCCGATCACCAGCGCGACGCTGGCTGTGGGCAGGCCGAGCCAGGCTTCCGTCGAGCGGGCGATGGCCTCGGCCTGGCCGCGCTCCTCGGCATCGATGCCCGGATAGGCGCCGGCGGTGTCGACGAAGCTCAGCACCGGCAGGCCGAAGCGGCCGGCCATCTCGACGAGCCGCACCGCTTTGCGATAGCCCTCGGGCTTCGGCATGCCGAAATTGTGCCGGATGCGGGTCTCGGTCGAATCGCCCTTCTCCTGGCCGATGACGCAGACCGCCTCGCCGCGGAAGCGGCCGAAGCCGCCGACGATCGCCTCGTCTTCCCCAAAGGCGCGATCGCCCGCGAGCGGCGTGAACTCCTCGATCAGCGCGGCGCAGTAATCCTTGAAATGCGGCCGCTGCGGATGGCGCGCCACCAGCGTCTTCTGCCAGGGCGTCAGCGCCGCATAGATTTCCTTGAGCGCCTGGTTCGCCTTGGCGTCGAGCTTGCCGATCTCTTCCGACAACGAGATGCCGTCGCCACGCGCCTCGAGAGCCCGCAACTCGTCCGACTTCGCCTCGAGCTCGGCGACCGGTTTCTCGAAATCCAGATAGCTACGCATCGTGATCCAGTTCAGCTTCCGCGCCGGGTTCGGCACGGATCGGCGGTTTCGCATGAAACCGGGGCTCGAAAGGCGGCGGACCATGTCCGCGACCCGGCGAAATTGTCAACCCGCATGGGGTTTTCGAGGTGACGGGAATTCCAGTCCCGCGCTGCCGGAAGGCTTCGCGGCGCGCGGCGTCGGCGCGGGCTGCGGCAGCAGGATGGGCCTGAGCGCGAAGCTGCGCCGCGTCGCGCGCAGCGGCGCGCGCCGGTAGAACTGCTTGGTCGCGTCGATGACATGGACCCCGGCGAAGGGCAGCGACAGCCCGAGCCCGATCTGCTCCCAGGCATAGGCCGAACGCATCAGGATCCGCCGCTGCAGCGGCGGCACATAGAGCACCTCAGCCCAGTGCTCGGGCGAGAATTCGGCGGCGCGCATCAGCGCCGAGAGCTGGCGGCGGCTGAACGGACGGCCCTGCCCGAAGGGCGTGCCGTCCATGCGCGCCCAGAGGCCGCGCCGGTTGGGCACCACCAGGATCATCCGCCCGCCGGGATTGAGCACGCGCGAAACCTCTTCCAGCAGGTCGTCGGGGCTTTCGGTCTCCTCCAGCGCATGGACGAGCACGACCCGGTCGATCGAGGCGGTCGGCAGCGGCAGCAGGGTCGGCTCGACCAGCGCCGAGGCGGAAAGCCCCGGCGAGGGCCAGTTCACCACGCCTTGCGCCGCCGGCATGAAGGCGATGGCGCGTTCGGCCTCGATGCCGAGCACGGAGAGATAGGGCGTGGAGAAGCCGAGCCCCAGCAGCCGCTGGCGGTCGCAATCCGGCCAGAAGCGCAGCATGGCCCGGCCGATGAAGCGTCGCGCCACATGCCCGAGCGGGCTGGCGTAGAAGGCGCGCAGGTCGACGACGTCGAGAGGCATGGCGCCTGAGATGGAACGCCGCGCGCGCGAACGCAAGGGCGGCTTCCGCAGCAACTGCACGACGACACTGCGCGCCCGGTGGGTTGATCGACAAGCGGCCTTGGCCCATGCAGGGCGTCCGTTCGCACTCGCAGGAGTCCGCCATGCCGCTCGACCTCCATGTCTTCCGCACGCTCAGCGACAATGCGGGCGCCCTGCTCCACGACCCCGCGACAGGTGCCTGCGCGGCGGTGGACGTGCCCGATGCCGGCGAGATGCTCGCCGCCGCCAGGGCCAAGGGCTGGACGATCAGCGACATCTTCATCACCCATGCCCATCACGACCATACGCAAGGCGTCGCCGAGGTGAAGCAGGCGACGGGCGCGACCGTCGTCGGCCCGGCCGATGCCCGCACATCCGCCCCGCTCGACCGCGTGATCGGCGAAGGCGACAGCGTGGCTCTGGCGGGCGAGCGCTTCGAGATCTGGCACACGCCCGGCCATTCCGACGGCCATCTCAGCTATATCGGCCTGGGCAGCAAGATCGCGCTGGTCGGCGACGTCGTCTTCGTCATGGGCTGCGGCCGGGTCCAGCCCGGCCAGATGGAGCGGATGTGGACCTCGCTCTCGCGCATCATGGCGCTGCCCGGCGACATCCGGCTCGTCACCGGCCATGACTACACGCTCGCCAATGCCCGCTTCGCCCGCTCGGTCGATCCGACGAACGCGGCGCTCGCCGCGCGTTTCGCCGAGGCCGGGACAGCCAAGGCCGAAGGCCGCTTCTGGGCGCTGACCACCATCGCCGAGGAACAGGCGACGAACCCCTTCTTCCGCGCCGGCGAGCCCACGCTGGCGGCCGCCGTCCATCTCGCCGGAAAGCCGGCTTCCCAGGTCTTCGCGGCGCTCCGCGAAGCCAAGAACAAGTTCTGACCATGCCGCATCGCCTCGAAGGGCTGACGGCGGCGGAGGTGATCCGCCTGCTCGACCTCAAGCCCCATCCCGAAGGCGGGCATTACCGCGAGACCTTCCGCGATGCGGAAGGCCCGGAAGGGCGCGGCCATTCGACCGCGATCTACTATCTGCTCGACACCGGCGAAACCTCGGAATGGCACCGCGTCGATGCCGCCGAGATCTGGCACCATTATGCTGGCGCGCCGCTGGTCATCACCGTCTCGCCCAATGGCCACGACGCCTCGGCCCATCATCTCGGCACCGATCTCGCTGCCGGCCAGCGCCCGCAATTCGTGGTGCCGGCCGGCTGGTGGCAGAGCGCGACCTCGCTCGGCGCCTGGACGCTGGTGGGCTGCACGGTCGCGCCGGGCTTCGCGTTTTCGGGATTCGAGATGGCGCCGCCGGGCTGGCGGCCGACGCCACGCAAGCCGGCTGGAGGAGCATGATGCTGACGACGAACGAGGACAGCCGGCTCGCGCTGGAATGCGAGCGGCGGATCATCAATGCCTGGCCGGCCTTGTCGACGCTCGTCCTCGGCGACTGGGTGCTGCGCTTCGCCAATGGCTATTCCGGCCGCGCCAACTCGGCGACGCCGCTCGCCTATGGCGCCGAGCTCGACGATGCCATGCTCGACATGCTCGAGGAGCTCTACCGCGCCGACGGTTTGCCGCCCACGATCCGGCTGACCCCGCTCGTCGCCGAGGCGACCCGCGCGGCCGTACTGGCACGCGGTTACAGGGTCAAGGACGCCTCTTTCGGCATGATCGCGCCGCTCGCCGGGCTCCCGGTCTCCGAAGAGGCGGAGCTCCAGATCGAGGCCCGGCCCGAGCTGGAATGGATCGCCGGCGTCGCTGCGCGCCAAAGCGGCCTGAAGACGCATGCGGGCAATCTGGCGGCCATCGTCGAGAAGGTCCGCCTGCCCGCCGCCTTCGCCTCATGGCTGGTCGAGGGCGAGCCTGTCGCCTTCGGCATGGCGGTGGCGGAGCGCGGCATGGCCGAGATCGGGCTGATCTGCGTCGATCCCGCCCATCGCGGCAAGGGGCTGGGCCGCCGGATCGTCGCCGGGTTGATGGGCTGGGCCGGCGCCATGGATTGCCACAGCGCCTATCTGCAGGTCGAGCAGAGCAACGCCATCGCAATCAGCCTCTATCGCAGCCTCGGCTACCGCCAGCTCTACGCCTACGAGACGCGAATCCTGGACTAGCGCCGTCATTCTCGGGCTTGACCCGAGAATGACGGCGCAGTGCCTCAACGAATCAGCAGCGCCGTGCCGTAGAGGCCGATGGCGAAGACCGTATGCCCGACGATATTGAGCAGGCGGATCTGGTTGGCGTTCGGGCGCTTCGAGGCGGCGATGCCCATGCCCATGCCCGGCTGCAGGATGAACCAGCCGCAGCCCACCGTCGCGAGCCCGACGATCAGCGCCGGCAGAAAGGTCGGGTTGCGCGCCCAGCCCATGCCCCAGACCACCAGCACGACGCCGGCGAAGAGGATGCCGACGAGGTAGTGGAAGAGCCAGCCCAGCGCGACCTCGTTGGCGACCGGCTCGGCCTTGCCGATATCCTCATGCCCGACGCGCCCGCGCAGCAGGTGCGCGAACCAGCGCCCCGGCGGCCCCCAGTTCGGCTTCGGCATGCCGAAGAGCCGCAGGAACTGCGCCCAGAGATCGAACAGGATGGTCGCGCCGATGCCGATGACGACCGCGCGATAGATCAGATCCGCCAAATCTCGTCCCCCAAAACTCTCGCCCCCAAAAACCGGCGATCTTCGCTGCCCTCCTCGTTGGAGCGGCGATCGCCGCCGCGGTCAACCGGCCGGAGGCGCCCCCGACGCAGCCGCGGCCTGCGGAAGACGCATCCGGCCCGCACCGGAACCTCGCGCCGGGCGCGGTGTTGCCTCCGGAGAGATCGCAAGAGGAGTGCATATGGCTGGGGCAACGGCAGAGAAGACGCGCAGTGCCGGCGCGACGGGTCCGCACGGGGCGGCGGAGCTGCCTTCCGTCATCGTCACCAGCTACAATCTCGAAATCCGCGACGAGGACGGCTTCGTCGGCGACAAGGCGAGCCGCAGCGCCTTCGTCGAGCATCTCGATGCGCTGCGGCAGCATCTGAAGAAGAACGGCGACGATCCGCTGCGGGGCAAGACGGCCGAGATCAGCAAGAAGGAGCTCGATGCGCTGCTGAAGGAGGGCGACGCCACCGAGGCCGCCCTCGTCCTCGGCGCGGTCGAGGGTTTCGCCCAGTCGCTCGCCTTCGTCATCCGCCGCTTCACCCGGCTGAAGAACTGGGCCGAGGTCGAGCGCATCGTCGTGGGCGGCGGCTTTCGCGAGAGCCGCATCGGCGAGCTCGCCATCGCGCGCGCCGCCATCATCCTGCGCACGGAGGGCCGCGACATCGACCTCGTCCCGATCCGTCACCACCCGGACGAGGCCGGGCTCGTCGGCAGCGCGCATCTCGCGCCGAAATGGATCTTCGAGGCTTTCGACAGCCTCGTCGCCGTCGATATCGGCGGCTCCAACATCCGCGCCGGCATCGTCGAGCTCCGGCAGAAGAAGGCGCCCGATCTGGGCAAGGCCCGCGTCTGGAAATCCGAGCTCTGGCGCCATGCCGACGAAGAGACGAGCCGCGACGAGGCGATCAAACGTCTGGGCCGGATGCTCAAGGAACAGATCGAGCAGGCCGAGAAGGAAGGCTTGCGGGTCGCGCCCTTCATCGGCATCGGCTGCCCCGGCCTGATCGAGCCCGACGGCAGCATCGACCGTGGTGCCCAAAACCTGCCGGGCAACTGGGAGAGCAACCGCTTCAACCTCGTCGCCAGCGTGCGCGAACTGGTGCCCCGGATCGGCGAGCACGACACCGAGATCGTCATGCACAACGACGCCGTCATCCAGGGGCTGAGCGAGATGCCGGCGATGCAGGACGTGGAGAATTGGGCCGTGCTCACCATCGGCACAGGGCTGGGCAATGCGAGCTATCGCAACCGCGACAAGGTGAAGAAGAAGGGCTGACGATCCGGTTCGGCAAGACGAGCTCCATCCCGAGCAGCCGCGCAGCGGAGAAAAAGCGCGACCCTGCCATCTTCAGGTCGCCTTTGCCGGTGAAGACGCGGCATGGCGTCCGGTTCGGGCGCGATCCAGCAAAGGAATTGCGGGAGTCTTGCCTTGCCGGCAGTCGAAAAGCGGCCTTCGTCTTGCCTTGAGCCCGTGGCTGTGCCGAGGCTCGGGAGCGATACGAATCACCCTCAGGAGCGGGGCCGCCCGACCATGACCACTGAGCTGGCGCCGCGCTTTCGGCACGCTATGCGTGCTCTGCTCGCCCTCTGCGTGCTGACGCTGACACTGGCCGCCGGGCAGCCGGGCGCGCAGGCCCAGCAACCTGCCCCGGCGCCGACCGGCGCTCCAGCCACCGCTCCCGCGGTCGCGCCGGCCGCCGCGCCGGTCGATCCCAACAGCCCGCGCGGGCGCCTCGATGCGGTCCGGCTCGAACTCTCGCAGATCGAGACGACCCTGACGCGCCCGGACCTCAGCGATGCCGAATTGCAGCGGCAGCGCGTCCGTCTGCAGCCCTCGCTCGACCAGCTTCGCCTCGTCATCGAGCAGCAGGGCCCGCTGGTCGACCAGGCCAAGCTCAAGCTCGACCAGCTCGGCCCGAAGCCGGACGAGAAGGCCCCGCCCGAATCCGCCGAGATCGCCCGCGAGCGCGAGGCCCGGACCAAGGCCTATGCCGATGCCGACGAGACGCTGAAGATCGCCCGCGCCGCGCTGCTCCAGGCGGAGCAGTTGCAGAGCACCATCGGCGACAAGCGCCGCGAGATCTTCGCCACGACCCTCTTCGCCGCCGGCCCCTCCGTGCTCAGCCCCGATGTCTGGGGCAACGCGGTGGCAACAGCGCCCGAGGACCTGCGCGCCTCGGGCTACGTCTTCGGCGGCTGGCTCTCCGGCGTCTCGGATGCGCTTTCGGGCACGCGCGGCGGCATTCTCGCGCTCGCGCTGATCGGCGCCATCCTGCTCTACTGGGCCCGCGCCCGCTATCTGCCGCGCTTCAAGGCCCGCTACGCCAACACCCAGGACACCGGCAGCCTGCATTGCCTCTACGTGGCGCTGGCGCATATCGTCGCCGGCGCCGCGCCGCCGGCTCTGGCGAGCTGGCTGCTCTACAAGGCGCTCAGCACCACCGGCCTGCTGCCGGAGCGCATCCAGCCGGTGATCTGGGCGGTGGTGATGGGGCTGGCCTTCGTCGCCTTCGTGCAGGCCCTCGCCGATGCGGTGTTCGCACCCTCGAGCCCGCAGCGGCGCCTGATCCGCGTGCTCGACGATACCGCCCGCAGCGTCGTCTGGATCGCGAGCGCGCTGGCGCTGGTGACGGCGGTCGGCAAGGTCTTCGAGGCCTGGCTGCAGGCCATCGCCGCCGGCCTCGCCATCTCGATCATCGTCAAGGCGCTCTTCGCGATCCTCTTCGCGCTGGCGCTGATCGCGGGGCTCTACCGGATCAGGGACGACGAGGATGTCGAGCAGGAAGCCTGCCTCGGCCCCTATGTCCCGGTCGATGGCGCGAGCCTCGGCCCGCTTCGCATTCTCGGCTGGATCATCGGCCTCGCCATCATCGCGGCCGCGCTCAGCGGCTATATCGTCTTCGCCTCCTTCCTGGCCCAGCAGGCGCTCTGGCTCGGCATCGTCGCCTGCCTCTATCTGCTGACGCATCAATTCGTCGATCTCGGCATCCCGCGTCTCTTGACCGGCAACGGGCGGCTGGCGCTGACGCTGCGCGCTGGCGTCGGCCTGCGCGCGGCCACGCTCGACAAGATCGCGGTGCTCGGCGCCGGGGTGCTGAAGCTGCTTCTGCTCTTCGTGACGCTGCTGCTGGTGCTGGCGCCCTGGGGGCTGGAATCCTCGGACTTCCTGGGTTCGCTGCGCGCCGCCTTCTTCGGCTTCCAGGTCGGCGGCGTCACCGTCTCGGTCTCGACCATCGTCGTCGGCGCCGTCGTCTTCGCCTTGGGCATCGCCGCGACCCGGACCTTGCAGCGCTGGCTCGACAACAAATTCCTGCCGACGACGCATCTCGACCCCGGCCTGCGCAACTCGATCACCACCGCCGCCGGCTATTTCGGCTACATCGCCGCCGTCGCCATCGCCGTCTCGGCGGTGGGCCTGAGCCTGGAACGGCTGACGCTGGTCGCCTCGGCGCTCTCGGTCGGTATCGGTTTCGGCCTGCAGTCGGTGGTGTCGAACTTCGTCTCGGGCCTGATCCTGCTCTGGGAGCGGCCAATCCGGGTCGGCGACCAGGTCGTGGTCGGCGACGTCGAGGGCATCGTCAAACGGATCAATGTGCGCTCGACCGAGATCGCGACCTTCGACCGCTCCTCGGTCATCGTCCCGAACTCGAACCTCATCTCCGGCGTGGTGCGCAACCGCGTCCGCAGCGACCGCACCGGCCGGGTGCTGATCGCGCTCACCGTGCCGCGCACGCTCGATGCCGGCCAGGTCCGCGCCATGCTCTCGGAGGTCGCGAGCAATCATGGCGACGTGCTGCAGAAGCCGCCGCCGGCCGTAATGTTCAAGAAGATCGGCACCACGACGATGGATTTCGAGCTGATCTGCGTCGTCGCCGACGTCGAGATCACCGGCCGGGTCAACAGCGACCTCAACTTCGCCATCCAGAAGCGCCTGACCGAGTTGGAGCCGCCGGCCGATACGCCGCAATTGCTGGTGAAGGGGCTCGACGGCGTCGAGCACTCGCTGGGCGAGATCGCCGCCGCCGTCGGCCGCGATCGCGAGTCGCAGCGCAAGGCCGCGACCGGCGCCGGCAAGCCGACGGCAAACGGCAAGACCGCCGTGGCGCAACCGCGACGGTCCCGGGCCGCCACGCCCGACGCGGACGAAACACAGGACGAGGACAAGCCGGATACGAAGCCGCTTCCCCTCCCCGATCTCGCCAATGCCAAGGACAGCGACAAGGAATGACCGGATGCCCAAAGCATTTGCGAGCGAAGTGGACACTGGTTTGCGTCGAGACCATGCGCCGGAACAAGGAACTGAGGCCGTTCCGCGCTTCGGGGGATCGCGGAATGGCCGCAGCCTCCTGCGCCGCCTCGCGGGCCAGCGCGCCATGACCTGCCCCGCCGCCATCGCCGGCGCGCTCGCCCTGCTCGGCGTCGCCGGCTGCACGGAGCCGCAGCGCCAGGCCCAGCCCGCCTTCTATCGCGACCTCGGCTCGACCTCGGCCAAGGTCGATGCCGAGCAGGCCCGCGCCATGATCTCGGCCTACCGCATGAACGCCGGCCTCGGCACGCTGGCGCTCGACCCCTCCCTCGACGAGGCGGCCCAGCGCGAGGCCGAGGCGATGGCCCGCTCCGACAAGCCGGCGCAGGCCGATGCGGTGAAGGCACGGCTCGCCAAGGAGGGCGTGCCCGGCGCCGAGGCCAATCTCTCGGCCGGCTACCGGCGTCTCGCCGAAGCCTTCTCCGGCTGGCGCGACTCGCCCCAGCATGACCGCGTCATGAAGGACGCGAAGGCGAAGCGCATGGGCATCGCCACGGCCTATGCGCCCGGCTCCAAGTACCAGGTCTACTGGGCGCTGATCGTCGCGCCCTGAGGCCCGGCGTCGCGGCTGCTCGAGGAGGCGGCCATGCGGCTCCCGCCAGCCGCTGTCAGCGGAGAAGCGCGCGCCCTCTTACGAAGCGCCGGCGCGGTGGCTAGCTTGCATCCATGCCGCCTCGCCCCCGCAAGCCGCTCGCCCTCTCTGCCGAACAGGCCCGCCGCATCTGGCTCGCAGCCCAGCGGCTCGACCGGCGCGCACCCTTCGGTGCCGGTCCCGCGGCGACGCGGGCCGCGGTCGAGCATCTCGGCTATGTCCAGATCGACACGATCAACGTGATCGAGCGCTGCCACCACCATATCCTCTACGCCCGCATTCCGGCTTATCGCCGCAGTGACCTCGCCCACGCGCAATCGGTCGAGAAGAGCGTCTTCGAATACTGGACGCATGCGCTCTCCTATGTGCCCACCCGCGACATCCGCTATGTCCTGCCGGAGATGAAGGCGCATCGCGAGGAGCCGAAGCGCTGGTCGGCCGTCGGCTCCCGCGAGGAAACCCGCAAGCTGCTGCGCCGCATCCGCCGGGACGGCGCCCTCTCCATCCGCGACATCGAGGAGGAGCTGATCGAGAAGGCCCATCTCTGGGCCAGCAAGAAGCCCTCCAAGGGCCTGCTGGAGCGCGCCTTCTACGATGGCGAGCTGGTGATCTCCGCCCGCACCGGCATGGTGAAGACCTATGAACTCTTCGACCGGCATTTCCAGTGGGAGAAGCGGCCGACGCCGGCGAGCGAGCGGCAGGTTGCCGCCTACAAGCTCGACCGGGCGCTGAGGGCGCAGGGGCTCGTCAGCCTCGAATCCGCCTGCCATCTCGACGCGCCCAGCAAGAAGGCGGTGGCCGCGCAGATCGCCGGCCGGGTCAGGCGCAAGGAGCTCGTGCCCGTCGCGATCGAGGGCGCCGGCAAGCAGGTCCACTGGGCGGCGCCCGAGGCGCTGGAGACGGTGCCGGAGCCGCCGGAGCCCGGCCTGATCCATATTCTCTCGCCCTTCGACCCGCTGGTGATCCAGCGCAAGCGCGCGAAGCTGTTCTTCGACTACGCCCATGTCTTCGAGGCCTATCTGCGCCCCGAGAACCGCGTCTACGGCTATTTCGGCCTGCCGGTGCTGGCGGGGGACCGGATCGTCGCCGTCCTCGATCTCAAGACCGACCGCGCCGCCGGCAAGCTCCTGATGCAGCGCTGGACCTGGCTCGATGGCTTCGAGGCGCCCGCCCTCAAGACCGCCATCGAGGAGGAGTTGCAGCGTTTCGAACGCTTTCAGCTCGGCCGCGACGAGGCGGAACCCGTTCCGGCCGAGGTCGACACAAAAATGCCGGCTTGATCGCGGCTGTTCCCCGGCGAGGGGCGAGGCGCGAAACCGGATGATGGCGATATTCCGACCGGGCGATTCTGTTCGCGGCAAGTCTGTTCGCGGCACATCTGCGCGCGGCAAGGCCGTGCCCTGAACCATGCCATCGGCGCCTCGGTCACGAGCTGCGACGCTGGCGCCGGGCCTGCCGGCTGCCGCGATCCTGCATGCCGCGCTGATCGCCTGGCTCGCTTCAGTCGCGATCCAGCAATTCGACATCGCCCCCTTCGCCGAGCAGAGCGTCGAGGTCGAGTTGCAGACATCCGAGCAATTCGAGGCGCTGACCCGGCCGCAACCGCCGACGCCGGCCCCCGCTCCGACCGCGCCTGTCCCGGACATCGCGCCGCCGCTCGTCGCCCCGCCTGCTCCCGCAACCCCTGCCGCGCCGGCACCGAGCCCTCCCGCCCCGGTCGCGGCGGACGGGATGGTCCACCCGCCGCGCATGCTCTCGCAGCGTGTGCTGGCCGATCCGCGCAGCCGCGACGCCCTCGCCATGCTGCCGCGCCTCGCCCCCGACGAGCGGGTCGAGCAGCTCTGCGGTTTGGAAGCGATGGGCCAGATCCGTGACTGGCAGCACAGTTTCGAGCCCGACCGCGTCACTGCCTATGCCCTGGCGGGCACCAAGCTTTCAGGCCAGGTCCTGACCGCCGAG
Organism: Allobosea sp. UNC402CLCol; assembly: GCF_000745475.1. Lineage (GTDB taxonomy): Bacteria > Pseudomonadota > Alphaproteobacteria > Rhizobiales > Beijerinckiaceae > Allobosea > Allobosea spartocytisi. The sequence continues at coordinate 155,479 of NZ_JQJJ01000010.1, read as the reverse complement.
GGGGCCGCCTTCCGCAGCAGGCAGCGCTGGTATGGGTTGCGCTTCGCCTGCACGCTCTCGCCGGATCTGAAGCGCGTCACCGCCTTCGCCTTCCATGTCGGCGATCCCATCCCGCGAGATCGCTGGGAGGCGCTCGGCCTACCGGCCGTGCATTGAGCGGGGCTTACGCTCCGAGCAGGTCGACCAGCGGCGGAATCAGCGGTTCGTCGGCCGGCGGCATGGCGAGATCGCGCAGCTTGCCGGGGCGAACCCATTTCAGCGCCTGCGCCTCCCGCGAGGCGGGCGAGCCCTCCCAGCGTCGGCAGACATAGAGCGGCATCAGCAGATGGAATTCGGGATAGGCATAGCTGGCGAAGGTCAGCGGCGCGAGGCACTCCTCCTTCACGGTGATGCCGAGCTCCTCATGCAGCTCGCGGATCAGCGCCGGCTCCGGCCGCTCGCCCGGCTCCAACTTGCCGCCGGGGAACTCCCAGAGCCCGGCGAGCGCCTTGCCCTCCGGTCGCTGGGTGACGAGGATGCGGTTGTCGGCATCGATCAGCGCGCAGGCGACGACGAGAAGCAGTTTCACGGGGACAGGACTCAGTTGCCGGAGAGGATGACCTGGACGGGCTCGGTTTCCTTGCCTGTCAGCGTGACGCTGTCATAGACCGAGCCGCCCTCCCGCGAGAAGGCGTCCTCGTCGCCCCAGATCACCTGAGTGGTGACGAAATAGCTGCCGGGCGCCACCTTCTCGAAGCTGAAGCGGCCATTGGCCTCCGCCTTGGTGGTGCGGGTGTATTCGCTATAGGCGGGATCGACCGCGTCCTCGGCCGGGTAGGCGCGGTGCGGAACATATTTGCCCTTGCCGTAGAAATTGGCGAAGCGCTCGCGGGCGAAGGCCGTGGCCGGGATCAGGCGCACGACCTGCCCGGCGGCATTGACCACCGTGCCGCTCGGCCTGGTGCGGAAGGCGTGGCCGACGATGACCCCGTTGCCGCTCTGCTTGATGAAGGCCGCCTCCTCGGTCGAGAAGGCCACCGTCGCCGGCTTGCGTTCGACGCAACCGGCCATGATGGCTGCGGCCAGCGCCGCCGCCGCGAATAGCCCGATCCTCATGCAGCCCCCAGCTTGCGCGGCGCCGTCGTGACCAGGAAGACGCCGGCCAGGATGATGCAGCCACCGAGAACCTGCCGCAACTCCAAAGCCTCGCGCAGGACGACGACGCCGAGGATCACCGCCACCGTCGGCACCAGATAGCCGGTCATCGCCGCCCGGGTCGGCCCCGCCGCCCGGATCAACCGCATGAACACCGTGACCGGGATCGCCGTGGCGAAGATGCCGAGCGCCAGCATCACCGGCAGATGCGAGCCGAGCGGCAGGAAGGCCGAGGGGCCCAGGATGGCGAGCGTCAGCCCCGTCGCGATCACGCCGGAGAACATCTGCTGGCCCAGCGCCAGCCGGGCTGGATCCCCGATTGCGGTCGGGACGGTCCGGACATAGAGGTTCGCGACGGCGTAGCTCAATGTCGCGCCGATCATCGCGATGACGCTGAGCGCCGTGCCGCCGCCCTCGAACAGGCGCGGGCCGATCAGCAGCGCGACCCCGGCCATGCCGAGCAGGATGCCGCCGAGCCTGCGCCGGCTCAGCCTCTCCTCGGCGAAGACGAGATGCGCGACGAGCGCGGTGACGAGCGGGCCGGCCGCCTGGATCATCGCCGCCGGGCCGCTGGCGAGCTGGATCAGCGCATAGCCGACGAGCACGTTCGGCAGCCAGCCATTGGTGGTGCCGAGCATGATCCAGGGCAGGATCTCGGCCCGGCGCGGCAGCGGGCTGCGCCCGCGGCCCAGGCTCCACAACGACAGCACGGCGGCGCCGAGCAAGCCCCGGCTGGCGGCGATCGCCAGCGCCGAAACCTCCCCGCTCATCAGCTTGATGAACAGGTAGCTCGATCCCCAGAGCAGGGAGCAGATCAGCAGGTTGACGGCGATGAAGCTGCGGCTTGGATCGGCCGGAAGCGGCCGCTCAGGAGCGGTAATCGCCATTGATCTCGACATAGGCCTTGGTCAGGTCGCAGGTCCAGACCGTGGCCTTGCCGCGCCCGATGCCGAGATCGGCGGTGATGACGATCGTATCGCCCTTCATGTAATTCGACACGGCCTGCTCGTCATAGGACGGGGCGCGGGCGCCCTGCTTCGCCACGACGATGTCGCCGAAGCCGATGTCGAGCCTGTCGCGATCGGCCGGCTCGCCGGCCTTGCCGACCGCCATGACGACGCGGCCCCAATTGGCGTCCTCGCCAGCGATGGCGGTCTTGACCAGGGGCGAATTGGCGATCGAGAGCGCGACGCGCTTGGCCGAGCGGGCCGAGGCCGCGCCGCTGACGCGCACCTCGACGAATTTCCGCGCGCCCTCGCCGTCCTTGCAGACGAGATGGGCGAGCTCGAGCAGGATCGAGTTCAGCGCCCGCTTGAAGCCCGAGAGCCGGGCATCATTGACCTCGGTGATCTCCGGCACGCCGCGCGCCGCCGCCTTGCCGGTGGCGAAGAGCATCAGCGTGTCCGAGGTCGAGGTGTCGCTGTCGACGGTGACGGCGTTGAACGAGCCCTTCACGCCCTTCGACAGCAGCGCCTGCAGCACCGGCGCGGCGATCGGCGCATCGGTGAAGACGAAGGAGAGCATCGTCGCCATGTCCGGCGCGATCATGCCAGCGCCCTTGGCGATGCCGGCGATCACGACCTCCTTGCCGTCGATCTTGGCCTTGCGGGTCAGAGCCTTCGGGAAGGTGTCGGTGGTCATGATCGCCTTGGCGGCGTCGATCCAGGGGCCGTCCGCGGCGCGCTTGGCGCAATCGTCGAGCACGCCCTTGAACTTGGTCGCGTCGAGCGGCTCGCCGATCACGCCGGTCGAGGCGATGAAGACCTCCTGCGGCTGGCAGCCGGCGGCCTTGGCGGCGATCTCGGCCGTCAGCTTGACCGAGTCACGCCCCTTCAGGCCGGTGAAGGCGTTGGCGTTGCCGGAATTGACGACGATGGCACGGGCGGAGCCCTGCTTCAGGTTCTCGCGGCACCAGTCGACCGGGGCGGAAGGGCATTTCGAGCGGGTGAAGACGCCGGCGACCTGCGTGCCCTGATCGAGCAGCGCGAACCAGACATCCTGGCGGCCCTTGTAGCGGATGCCGGCCTCGGCGGTCGCGAAGCGCACGCCCGGAACCGGCGGAACCTTGGGCTGGCGCTTGGGCGCGAGCGGGGAAACGGGAACATCCTTGCCGGCCATCGGGCTTCCTCCTGCGGGACACTGCTCGAAGACCGGCGAATCGTCCGCTCGCCGGGCAGTGCGCCTCGTTCGAGAGTCCCTCTGCCGCAGGCCGATGACGAAAACAAGAAGGGCGGCCGCAAGGGCCGCCCTCCAAAATCGCGTAGTCGGGAGCGAAACGCTCAGTTCTTCTTCGGCTCGGCCGGCTTGGCGGCGTCCGGAGCCGGGGCAGCCGGCGGAGCCGGCTTGTCGAGGCGCTCGACCTTGGCCTTCTCGCGCAGCGCCAGCACGGTGTCCTGCTGGGCCTTGCGCTCGAGATACTGGTCGATCTGCGGCTTCACCGCGGCGAAGTCCGGCAGCGGCTTCGAGCGCTTGTCCTCGAGCTTGATGACGTGCCAGCCGAACTGGCTCTTCACCGGCACTGAGACCTCGCCCTTGTTGAGCTTGAAGGCGGCCTCGGCGAATTCCGGCACCATGCGGTCCTTGGTGAACCAGCCGAGATCGCCGCCCTCCTTGCCCGAGCCCGGATCCTTCGAGACGTCGGCCGCGACCTTGGCGAAATCCTCGCCCTTCTTCAGCCGCTCCTCGACCGCCTTGGCCTGGTCCTCGGTCTCGACGAGGATGTGGCGGGCATGCGCCTCCTCCTCGGGGGCCATCGCCTTGGTGGTGTCGTCATAGAGCTTCTTGGCGGCCTCTGCGGTCACGGCCTTCTTGCCGACGCCGGAGAGATACTGATCGAGCATCACCTTCTCGCGGTAATAGCCGAGGCGCGCGGCGAATTCCGGTGTATCGGCGACCTTGGCTTCGGCCGCGGCCTTGGCGCCGAGCTTGAGGTCGACGAGATAGTTGATGACCTCGTCGCGCTTGCGGTCTTCGGGGAGCTGGGCGAGGCGCTCGCCGAGATCCTCCGTCGCGAGCTGGACCTCCTGCTCCGTGATCGGGATGCCGTCGACCTTGGCGACGACCTTGTCGGCCTGGGCAAAGGCCGGTCCCGCCAGCAGCGCGAAGCCGAGAGCGGCGATGAGACGGGTGGATTTCATGAAAACGGCCTTTCCCATAGAGAGCCGAAGACGCGACCTGGCGCTGCACTGCCAGTTGAACGCGGCAAAGGCAAGGCGGTTCAGGGGGTTCCCGGCGCGGATCGCGCATCATCCGCAGGCAAGCGGCGCCGCGCCGCTCGCGGCCATGCCTTCCGCGCGGCCGACGCCCTTGGAAGCGGCCGGGCAAAACCCCACATGGTCGGGAAATCTCTTGCCGTTTTGCCCGCTCTTGGACGAAACGCATGCTGGACCATGCCCGCGCACGCGTCTAAACACGCGGTCGCAATTCGAGAATACCGCGGCCTGCCGGCCCGGGCGCGAAACCCGAGGGGCCGCGCCGGCCGGTGGACCGAGACATCACCTGAAAGGCCCAACATGCTTGGCGCGCTCGCAAAGAAGATCTTCGGCTCGTCGAATGACCGCCGCGTCAAGGGCTACCAGCCCCGCGTCGCGGCGATCAACGCCCTGGAGAACGAGATCGCCGCGCTGAGCGACGAGGCGCTCAAGGCCCGTACCGACGAATTCCGGCAGCAGCTCGCCAATGGCGCCAAGCTCGACGACCTGCTGGTGCCGGCCTTCGCTACGGTGCGCGAGGCAGCCAAGCGCGTGCTCGGCCAGCGCCCCTACGACGTCCAGCTCGTCGGCGGCATGGTGCTGCACGAGGGCGCCATCGCCGAGATGAAGACCGGCGAAGGCAAGACGCTGGTCGCGACGCTCCCGACCTATCTCAACGCCCTCGAAGGCAAGGGCGTCCATGTCGTCACCGTCAACGACTACCTCGCCCGGCGCGACGCCGAGTGGATGGCGAAGCTCTACAACTTCCTCGGCCTGACCGTCGGCACCATCGTCCACGGCCTCGACGACGAGGAGCGCCAGCGCGCCTATGCCTGCGACATCACCTACGGCACCAACAACGAATTCGGCTTCGACTACCTCCGCGACAACATGAAGTACGACGTCGCGCAGATGAGCCAGCGCGGCCACCACTTCGCCATCGTCGACGAGGTCGACTCGATCCTGGTCGACGAAGCCCGCACGCCGCTGATCATCTCCGGTCCGCTCGACGACAAGTCGGACCTTTATGTTTCGATCGACAAGGTGCTGCCCGGCCTCGTCCCGACCGATTACGAGGTCGATGAGAAGCAGCGCACGGTGGCGCTGACCGAAGCCGGCAACGAGCATATCGAGGAGTTGCTGCGGCAGGCCGGCATCCTGACCGAGGGCGACCTCTACGACGCCCACAACATCACCATCGTCCACCACGTCAACCAGGCGCTGAGGGCCCACGCCCTCTTCACCCGCGACAAGGACTACATCGTCCGCAACGACGAGGTCGTGATCATCGACGAGTTCACCGGCCGCATGATGCCGGGCCGGCGCTATTCGGAAGGGCTCCATCAGGCGCTCGAGGCCAAGGAGCACGTCACCGTCCAGCCCGAGAACGCGACGCTCGCCTCGATCACCTTCCAGAACTATTTCCGCCTCTACAGGAAGCTCGCCGGCATGACCGGCACGGCCGCGACCGAAGCGGACGAGTTCTTCCAGATCTACAAGCTCGAGGTCGTCGAGATCCCGACCAATCTCCCGATCTCCCGCAAGGACGAGGACGACGAGGTCTATCGCACCTTCGAGGAGAAGGTTCGCGGCGTCATCCGCGAGATCAAGCAGGCGCAGGAGAACGGCCAGCCGGTGCTCGTCGGCACCACCTCGATCGAGCGCTCGGAGCTTATCGCCGAGATGCTGGAGAAGGCGGGCTACAAGCTCATCGACTTCACCGATCCCACCGCGCTGGAGCCGGTCTACGCCGCCGCCCGCAAGGGCGAGACCGTCAAGGCCTTCGCCGTGCTGAACGCCCGCTTCCACGAGCAGGAAGCCTATATCGTCGCCCAGGCCGGCGTGCCCGGCGCCATCACCATCGCCACCAACATGGCCGGCCGCGGCACCGACATCCAGCTCGGCGGCAATGCCGAGATGCGCATCGCCCACGACCTCGCCGGTATCGAGCCGGGCCCGGAGCGTGACGCGAAGGCCGCCGCCATCCGCGCGGAGGTCGCCGATTTCAAGCAGCGCGTGCTGAAATCGGGCGGGCTCTACATCGTCGGCACCGAGCGCCACGAGAGCCGCCGCATCGACAACCAGCTGCGCGGCCGCGCCGGCCGCCAGGGCGATCCCGGCCGCTCGAAATTCTTCCTGTCGCTGCAGGACGACCTGATGCGCATCTTCGGCTCCGACCGGATGGACGGCATGCTGCAGAAGCTCGGCCTCAAGGAGGACGAGGCGATCGTCCACCCCTGGATCAACAAGGCGGTCGAGAAGGCGCAGGGCAAGGTCGAGGCGCGCAACTTCGACATCCGCAAGAACATCCTGAAATACGACGACGTCATGAACGATCAGCGCAAGGTCGTCTTCGAGCAGCGCCGCGACTTCATGAAGCAGCCGAGCGTGCGCGAGACCATCGACGACATGCGCCAGGGCGTCGCCGAGGACCTCGTCGCCCGCCACATCCCCGAGGAGGCCTATCCCGAGCAGTGGGACACCGCCGGCCTCAAGCAGGAGGTGGTGCAGTACCTCAACCTCGATCTGCCGATCGAGGACTGGGCCAAGGAGGAGGGCATCGCCGACACCGAATTGCGCGAGCGCATCCGCAAGCTCTCCGACGAGGACTATGCCGCCCGCATCCAGCGCAACACCGAAGAGGTCATGACCTATGTCGAGAAGCAGGTGCTCCTGCAGACGCTCGACCATCTCTGGCGCGAGCATCTCGTCACCCTCGACCATCTCAGGCAGGTCATCGGCTGGCGCGGCTATGCCCAGCGCGACCCGCTGCAGGAATACAAGCAGGAGGCCTTCGAGCTCTTCGACGGGCTGATCGGGCAGCTCCGCCAGCAGGTCACCGGCCATCTCTCGCGCGTCGAGGTCCGCTTCGATCAGCCCGAGGAGCAGGCCCCGCTGCAGGTGCAGGATGCGGGCCCGGTGGGCGGTTTCGGCGGCGACTATGGCGGCAGCGGCGGCGTGCAGTTCGCGGCGCTCGGTGCCGACGATACGGCGGTGCTCGACCGCAACCCCGACGATCCCTCGACCTGGGGCAAGGTCGGCCGCAACGAGGCCTGCCCCTGCGGTTCCGGCAAGAAATACAAGCATTGCCACGGCCAGTACGTCTGAAGCAGAACGCTTCCGGCTTCGCTTTCGTCATGCCCGGCTCCGGCCGGGCATTGTCGTTTTGGCTCGGCGCATGGGCGGCTCGCAGCTGCGCCTGCGCCTGATGGACGCACGGATTCGTGAGGTCATGTTTACGCCTCGGTAAGGCTCTTCTTTCCAAGTTGCGCGCTGCGAAAGGAGATGAACGGATGATCAAGACAACGCTTTCGGCAATCTGCCTGGCTTTGCTGACGAGCACGGGTGCTGAAGCGGCTTCCGCCAAATCGCTCGGACAGTTCAACGCCTGGAGTGCGGCAGCCTACGACAAGGACAATTCGACCCGTTGCTTCATCATGAGCAGCCCCACGGCCGAGAATCCGTCGGGCTTGCGTCACGGCGAGGTCTTCTTCTTCGTCCAGACGGGAAATAACGGCACCAATACGGAATCGAGTTTCCAGACGGGCTACAGCTTCGCCACGAACTCGACCGTCACCGTCACCATCGGCGACGAGGAGTTCCGCATGCTGACCGAGGGCAACAACGCCTGGCTCGAGAAGGTCGAGCGTGAGCCCGCCCTTCTCGCGGCGATGCGCGCGGGCAGCGACATGGTGCTCGAAGCCCGCTCGGCCCGTGGCAACGCCACGAGCTACACCTTCTCGCTCGCCGGCGTCACCGCCGCCTCACGCCTGCTCCAGCGCTGCGACACGGCAGCGGCACAGAGCTAGGACATCGGTGGCGTTCGCGGCTCCGATGCAAGGCGCGGGGAACTCCTCTCCCGAATGGGAGAGGGGCAGGGGTGAGGGACCGCCGCTTCTCGCCAAGGCACGACGCGGCCGCCGCGCCTTCTGCGGAAAGCACACACCCTCATCCGGCGCTCCGCGCCACCTTCTCCCACCCGGGAGAAGGAAGGGGCCGTCGCACTTTCCCTGCAAACTTATCCCCGCCCTCCCACATCGCGCCTATCCTCGGACCACCTCATCCCCGAGGGGCAGCCATCCGGAGGTGTGCCGTTGGTGGGGATGAGGTCGGCGCCTGCGGGTGGAGTCACGATCCACTCCCGGGAGGCTTCGGGGCACCGCCCTGGGGACATTACGATCCCTGTGCGAGGAGCTCGCTGGGAACGGCCGATGGCATCACGCCTTCGTCCCATGCCCGAGTAGACGCGACAAGGCGATGAGCCGAACTGGCGTCGAAAAGGCTCGCGGCGAAGGATGGCCGCAGGCCCGATAAGCGCGGCCCGGAGACTTAAAGAACGCCGGCAAGCGGAGCGCCACGGGGCGTGCGGAAGGTGGCTCAATCCTTCCGCGCCGCATCCTGGCTCAATGGAAGCGGCCTGATACCCAACCGCGCCTCGCGGCGCTCCGCTGCCCCTCACCACCACCGAACGCGGCGACGCGGGCGGGCGAAGACGTTTGCGCCCGCGCTTGCATCCGCCCGCCACAACCGCCAGTTTGGGCCGCTGCCGGCAAAGACGAGCAGGCCTAACGCGGCGGGGGAAACGGAATGGATCTGTCGGGCTTCAATATTGCGGTCATCGTCGTGGTGGCGCTGGTGATCCTGACGATCGCGCGCGGCGTCCGCACCGTTCCACAGGGCTTCAACTACACCGTCGAGCGCTTCGGCCGTTATTCGCGCACGCTGAGCGCCGGCCTCGGGCTGATCGTCCCCTATATCGATCGCATCGGCCACAAGGTGAATGTCATGGAGCAGGTGCTCGACATTCCCTCGCAGGAGGCGATCACCAAGGACAATGCCGGCGTGCGCATCGACGCCGCCGCCTTCTACCAGGTGCTCGACGCGGCCAAGGCCTGCTACGAGGTGTCCTCGCTCAACGATGCGCTGATGGTCCTGACCATGACCAATATCCGCACCGTCGTCGGCTCGATGGACCTCGACCAGCTCCTCTCCCATCGCGACGAGATCAACGAGCGGCTGCTGCGCGTGATGGACGCCGCCGCCTCGCCCTGGGGTGTCAAGGTCACGCGCATCGAGATCCGCGACATCCTGCCGCCGGCCGACATCGCCGGCGCGATGAACCGGCAGATGAAGGCCGAGCGCGAGAAGCGCGCCGCGATCCTGGAAGCGGAAGGCCTGCGCCAGGCCGAGATCCTCAAGGCCGAGGGCCAGAAGCAGTCGCAGATCCTCGCCGCCGAGGGCCGCAAGGAATCGGCGCTGCGCGACGCCGAAGCGCGCGAGCGGCTGGCGCAGGCGGAAGCAGCGGCGACCGCCATGGTCTCAGAGGCGATCGGCAAGGGCGACATCCAGGCCGCCAACTTCCTGATCGCCGAGCGCTATACCGATGCGCTGAAGGCCATCGCGACCGGCCCCAACAGCAAGGTGGTGATCGTGCCGATCGAGGCGGCCTCCCTTGCCGGCACGGTCGGCGGCATCGCCCAGCTGACCAAGGCCGTCTTCGGCGAGGACGCCGTCGCGGCGCGGCGCAATTCGGGCTCGGTTCCGCCGGCCGGGCGCGCGAATAGCTGAGGTCGCCATGCCCGACTGGCTCCTCACCCATAATGGCTGGCTCTGGGCCATTCTCGGCCTCGTCCTCATCGGCGGCGAGATCCTGGCGCCGGGCGTCTTCCTGATCTGGCTCGGCCTCGCCGCGCTCGTCACTGGCGCGGTCGTCGGCATCTTCGGCCTCGGCTGGCAGGCGGCCTCGATCGTCTTCGCGATCCTCGCCATCGCCAGCGTCGCCGCCGGGCGGCTATTGACCCGCCGCCGCGGCGAGGAGCCCGATGCGGCGACCGGGCTCAACGACCGCGGCCGCCAGCTCATCGGCAAGGTCTTCCGGCTGGAAGCAACGATGACCGGCGGCGAAGGGCGCGTCCGCGTCGGCGATTCCTCCTGGCGGATCATCGGCCCCGAGCTGCTGGCGGGCACGGAGGTCAAGGTCGTACGCGTCGAAGGCTCGACGCTGGTGATCGAGAAGGCATGAGGTTTTTGCATCGCTTGCGGCGTTTCGCGCGTCAGCGTTGCATCTAGGGCGTTGGCCTCGCGCCCGGCGAGGACTATAGCAACCGCTCCTTCACGAGCGCGAATTCCATGACCCCTGCCAGCGAACGCCTCTCCCTTCCCAAGGACCGCATCAAGGTCCTGCTGCTGGAAGGCATCAACGATTCCGCCGTCGCGCTGCTGACGCAGGCCGGCTACTCCAATCTGGAGCGGCTGCCCAAGGCGCTCGACAAGGCGGCGCTGATCGAGAAGATCCGGGGCGTGCATGTCCTCGGCATCCGCTCGCGCACCCAACTCACGCCGGAGATCTTCGCCGCCGCCGACCGGCTCTTCGCCGTCGGCTGCTTCTCGGTCGGCACCAACCAGGTCGATCTGGAGGCCGCGCGCCAGCAGGGCGTGCCGGTCTTCAACGCGCCCTTCTCCAACACCCGCAGCGTCGCCGAATTGACCATCGGCGAGATCGTCATGCTGCTGCGCCGCATCCCCGATCGTTCGCGCTCGGCCCATGAGGGCGGCTGGGACAAGTCGGCCGAGGGCTCCTTCGAGGTGCGCGGCAAGACGCTCGGCATCGTCGGCTACGGCAATATCGGCAGCCAGCTCTCGACGCTGGCCGAGGCGATGGGCATGCGCGTGATCTATTACGATCACACCGACCGCCTGCGCCACGGCAACACCGAGCCGGTCGGCAGCCTGGCGGAACTGCTCGGCTCGGCCGACATCGTCTCGCTGCACGTTCCCGAGACGCCGCAGACCCACGGCATGATCGGCGCCGAGCAGCTCGCCCAGATGAATCGCGGCAGCTACCTCATCAACAATTCGCGCGGCACGGTCGTCGATCTCGACGCGCTGGCGGCGGCGCTGAAGAGCGGCCATCTTGCCGGCGCTGCGGTCGACGTCTTCCCGGTCGAGCCCGCCTCCAACGCCGAACGCTTCGTCTCGCCGCTGCAGGGCTGTGCCAACGTCATCCTGACGCCCCATATCGGCGGCTCGACCGAGGAGGCGCAGGAGCGCATCGGCGCCGAGGTGGCGCGCAAGCTCGTCGATTATTCCGATGTCGGCGCGACCGTGGGCGCGGTCAACTTCCCGCAGGTGCAGATCCCGGCCCGGTCCGTCGGCACGCGCTTCATCCATGTCCAGCGCAATGTTCCCGGCATGCTCAGGCGCCTCAACGACGTCTTCGCCAATCGCCAGGTCAACATCGCCGCGCAGAACTATCACACCGATGGCGAGGTCGGTTACGCGGTCATCGAGGCCGACGGCGTCACCAGCAGCGAAGCGAGCGACATCCTGCGCGAGATCCGCGCGCTCGACGGCACGATCCGCGCCCGCCTGCTCTACCAGCGCGGCTGATCCGCCGCGTCAGCGCTTTCCCCGGCCGCCGGGCTTGGTCGGCGTCTGGGTCGCGACGGGGTCGCTGGCCGGGAAGGTATCCTTCAGCGCCCGGTTGAGTTCGGCGTCCTTGCCGTGCTCGCGCTCGGCCTTGCGCTGCTCCTTCTGCTCCTTGCGCAAGCTCTCCTTGGCCGGATTGGCAGTCGTAGTCATGGGTTGCCCCCCTTTCGATGGCGCCGCGCGGAAACGCGGCCGTCATCTGGGCAACGCGTCAGCTTTGCGCCCGTTCCGCCAGAACGCCAGCGCAGGCGCGCCATGACGAAGCGCTGGCGCCTCTGGACCGCGACGCCCATCCTTCCCATCTGGTGAGGCCACGCCATCGTCGCCGGCTCGCTCCGGCACCAGCCAGCAGGGCCCGCCATGGTCGCGATCTCCGTCCTCGATCTCGTTCCCGTCGTCGAAGGGGAAGGCCCGCGCGAGGCGCTGCTGAAGTCGATCGACCTCGCCCGCCATGCCGAGGCGCTGGGCTTCTCCCGCTACTGGGTGGCCGAGCACCACAACATGGTCGGCATCGCCAGCGCCGCGACCTCGGTGGTGATCGGCCAGCTCGCCGCCGCCACGAAGACGATGCGGATCGGTGCCGGCGGCATCATGCTGCCGAATCATGCTCCCCTCGTCATCGCCGAGCAGTTCGGCACGCTGGAGGCGCTCTTTCCCGGCCGCATCGATCTCGGCCTCGGCCGCGCCCCCGGCACCGACCAGCTCACGCTCAGGGCGCTGCGCCGCAGCCCGATGTCCTCCGACAGCTTCCCGCAGGATGTGCTGGAATTGCAGGCGCTCTTCGCCCCGGCCGGCCCTAACCAGGCGATCCGCGCGGTGCCCGGTGAAGGGCTGAACGTGCCGCTCTGGATTCTCGGCTCCAGCCTGTTCGGCGCGCAGCTCGCCGCCGAGCTCGGCCTGCCCTACTCCTTCGCCTCGCATTTCGCCCCGGACGCGCTGATGCAGGCGCTCGCCGTCTATCGCGAGCGCTTCAAGCCCTCCGAGCAATTGCAGTCCTCCTACGCCATGCCCGGCATCAACGTCGTCGCGGCCGAGACGGATGAGGAGGCGCGTCATCTCGCGACCTCGCTGCAGCAGCGTTTCGTCGGCATGGTCCGCGGCGCGCGCGGCAAGCTCCAGCCGCCGATCGACGATATCGAGCAGTACTGGAGCCCGGCCGAGAAGGCGCATGTCTCGCAGATGCTGCGCTATGCCTTCATCGGATCGCCCGAGACGTTGCGGCGCGAGCTCGGCGCCTTCGTCGCCAATACCGGCGCCGACGAGATCATGGTCACGGCCCCGATCTTCGACCATGAGAAGCGCAAGCGCTCCTTCGAGATCGTCGCCGAACTGGCCCCTGAGCTCGCGAAGGCGCGCGGCGTCGCGTGACGCGCAGGGCCGGATTTGCGGCCGGACAACGCGCTCATGATCCAGATGGGAATGACACGCATTCGCGATTTTAATGCGAATGCTTATGACTTCTAAAAAGGCAGCTTTTGCAAATAGCCGCGCTCATTGCTATGGGCTGAGCATGAGTGAAACCGACCGGCGCGTTGCCGTTTTCGAAAGCCAGTTGAAGGGGGCGGGCCTGCGCATGACGCAGCAGCGCCGCCTGATCCTGCGCGTGCTGGCCGAGGCCGACGATCATCCCGACGCGAAGGGCATCTTCACGCGCGCCTTCGCGCAGGATCCGACGCTCTCGCTCTCGACCGTCTACCGCACCATGAAGGTGCTGGAATCGCAGGGCGCGATCGAGCGGCACGCCTTCGAGGACGGCATCTCGCGCTATGAGCACGCCGACCAGCAGCACCACGACCATCTCATCGACGTCGATACCGGCGACGTGATCGAGTTCTCCTCGGATGCGATCGAGGAGCTGCAGCGGCGCATCGCGGCCGAACTCGGCTACGAGCTCGTCCGCCACCGGCTCGAACTCTACGGCCGCAAGAAGCAACCCGCGCGCAAGGGCCGCAAGGAGCCGGGCCCCAGGGAACGCTGAGCCCGCTCAGCCGTCGACGATGTCATCGTATTCCGGATGCTTCGCGACCCAGGCCTTAAGGAACGGGCAGCGCACCACCGCCTTGCGCCCGCTCGCCCGGATCAGCTCGAACACGCCCTTGGCCAGCCGCGAGCCGACGCCCTGGCCGGAGAACTGCTCGGGCACCTCGGTATGGATCAGGACGAGCCGGTTGCCATCCATCCGATAGGCGACAACCGCAGTGCCGCCCTCGAGAGCGAGCTCGAAGCGGTTCTCTTCCGGTTTCTCGACGACGTCCATCGCGTCTCTCCTTGGCGGCCCGTGCTATTGGCCCGGCTTCTGCTGGGCCGGCGCTGACGGCGGGGCCGGCTGCGGTTGCGCCGGGGGCGGCTGGTCGGACTGCGCTTGCGGCGAAGGCTGGGCCGGCTGCTGCGGGGCGGGCTTCTCGCTGGCCTCCGCGCGCCACGGATAGCTCCAGGTTTCCGTCAGCGTCTTGGGGCCGCTCTTCAGGAAGGCGCGCATCTCGGCGAGCTGCCCCGGCTCGCCGGTGATGTCGACGAAGGCGCGGAAACCGTTGATCTTCGGGTTCGGCACCAGGAACGCGCGATCGATCTTGCCGCGGGTGATCGACGGCACGATCTCCACCTTGTCCGGCTGCTTGAGATGGTAATCGAGATCGCCGCCGGCGAAATCGACGATGAAGCGGCGCGCGCCGTCCGCCACCGGCTCGACCGAGCCGAGCGCCTTCGGCGCCGCCTGGAAGGTGTTGACCACGCGCCCGCCGGGATGGAGATCGCTGGAATCCAGCATCGCCGTCAGCCGGTAGCCGAAGGCGAATTCCTTGCCCGGCTCCAGCGGTGTCTTCGGCGTCCACTGCACGACGACATTGTCGTTGCTCTCATCGGTCGTCGGCATCTCGATCAGCTCGATCACGCCCTCGCCCCAGTCGCCCTGCGGCTCGACCCAGTAGGACGGCCGGCGCTCATAGGCGAGGTCGAGATCCTGGTAGTGCTCGAAATTGCGGTCGCGCTGCATCAGGCCGAAGCCGCGCGGACTGCGCTCGACGAAGGCGGAGACCGCCTGCTGCTTCGGGTTGCGCAGCGGCCGCCACAGCCACTCGCCCGAGCCCGAATGGATCATCAGCCCGTCGGAATCGTGCAGCTCCGGGCGGTAATCCTCGAAGAAGCGGCGGTCGTTCTCGCCGGTGAAGAACATCGAGGTCAGCGGCGCGAGCCCGAGCCTCTCGATCGGCTTGCGCGGGATGAGCGTCGCCGCGACCTCGACCAGCGTGTCGACATCCGGATAGATCGTGAAGCGATAGGCGCCGGTCAGCGAAGGCGAATCGAGCAGCGCGTTGACGACGATCCGCTCCGCATTCGCGGCAGGCTGCTCGACCCAGAACTCGCGGAAGACCGGGAATTCCTCGCTGTTCGTGCCTGCCCCGATGGCGAGCCCGCGCGCCGACAGCCCGTAGCGCTGTTCGCGGCCGAGCACGCGGAAGTAGCTCGCGCCGATGAAGGCGATCAATTCGTCGAGGACGCGCGGATCGTTGAGCGGGTAGTGCAGCCGGAAGCCGGCGAAGCCGAGATTGACCGGCAGCGGCTTGTCGAACTTGACCTTGCCGTAGTCGAACAGATTGGCCGAATAGGGCACCGGCGTCGGCACGCCGTCGCGCACCACATTGACCGTGACCGGCCGGGTGAACAGGAAGCCCGGATGGAACATCTGCATCCGGAAGGGCGAGCCGTTCTGCGCGAGCAGGGCCCGGTCCGGGCGGAAGCGGATGTCGCGCCAGGAATCGTAGTCGAGCCGCGCAAGCGGCTCGGGCAGGGCCGCCGGCGGCTCATAGGCGACGGCGGCGACCTCGCGCGCCCGGCGCTGCACGTCCTCGAAGCCGAAGCGCGGCTGTGGCGGCGTCTGCGGCGGCGGCACCGGGTTCGGATTCTGCGGTTGCTGTGCGAGCAGGGCGGACGGAGCCGCCGAAAGGCACAGCATGGCGGAAATCCCGCCAAGGACGCGGCGGCGGTCAAACTTCGTCATCTCTCGTCCGTCTACTGGGTACCGGTTGTCGCGGAGGCGCCTGCGCCAGCGACTTAACGCCATGAAATGGGGCCGGTCTAGGGCAGCGCGATTGACAAGACATGAAGAGATGGCAACCTTTGCCCCCGGCCGGATGCGGCCAGCCGCTCGCGCCCCTTGGGCATGGTGAACGCATCCCTTGAGACGACGCTGTCCTGATCCCGCTCTCCCCGCGGACGGATATCGGCAAGGCGAGCCCCGATCGTTTCCGTCCCGAACGAGAAGGATCACGACGATGCGCGATTTCCGCGACGCGAAGCTGATGGCGAAAAGCCTGCGCGAGGCCATGGCCGCCAGGCAGGTTCAGCTGACCCATTCCGAGACCCTCGAGATCGTGGCGCGCCAGTTCGGCCATGACGACTGGAACGTGCTGGCGGCCAGGATCGGCGAGGCCGGGCCGGCCATGCCGGCCGAAAAGCCCGCCGAAGCCGTGCGCCTGCGGATGGGCATCCCGATCCTGCGCATCTTCGACGAAGCCAAGGCAAAGGAGTTCTATCTCGACTTCCTCGGCTTCCGCATGGACTGGGACCATCGCTTCGGGCCGAACACGCCGCTCTATATGCAGGTTTCGCGCTCCGGGCTCGAGCTCCATCTCTCCGAGCATCACGGCGACGCCAGCCCCGGCTCGACCGTCTTCGTCTGGATGGACGGCATCGACGCCCTCCATGCGGAGCTGATCGCAAAGCGCTATACCTATTCGCGGCCGGGCATCGAGGAGGATGCGCCGGGCGGGCGCACCCTGCAGGTGCCGGACCCGTTCGGCAATCGAATCCGCTTCTGCGAGAAGCGCGGCTAACCCATAGCCGGCACAGCGCTTTCCGCCGTTAACCCGTTCCCGGAGGCGCGCAGATCCGCCCTGCAAAAAAATGCGGCTTCGGGTTCACAAAACACTTGTGGTCCGGGGTCGCTATCCGTATATCGCGTTCACCCAATTCGCACGTGCCTGTGGCCGCGTGCTGGTCGGTGGGCATCCGGACAAGAGGCCGGACAGCCGCCAGGGGTTGGAGGACGGATGGAGGGGATGGACATCCCTCAAATCACGCCTCCCAGTCTCCGCAAGGAGATTGTTCCCCGACACAGACCAGCAGCCGGAGGCAAAACCGGCGAACCCCGAATCTCCACGGGGGACGCAGCTTAAAGCAACGACGGAGCGGGCTTTTTTGGTCTCGTTGGTCCTCCAAAGGCCAACACCGAAGAGGCTTGTCCTTCATTGCCGGCCGTGCGGGGTCTTCCCCAATCGAACGGTGTTTCGGGTCCGGACGTTTCGTCCGCTGTCGCCGGCGTCTCCACAGCGCCTCGCGACGGCAGCGATTCATTCGGCGATACATCGCATCGGCGCCGCTTGCGCCGGGGGAGTCGCGCGTCATGACCGACCGCATCCGTGAGTTTCTTCGTACCCGCCGCGAGGACGGGCCCTGCGTCGTCATCGATACCGATGTCGTGCGCGAGAACTATCACGCCTTCGCCCGTGCGCTGCCCGACACCCGCGTCTTCTACGCGGTGAAGGCCAACCCGGCGCCGGAGGTGCTTGCCCTGCTCGCCAAGCTCGGCTCCTGCTTCGACTGCGCCTCGGTCGTCGAGATCGAGCTCGCGCTCGCCGCCGGCGCCACCGCCGACCGCATCTCCTTCGGCAACACCATCAAGAAGGAGCGCGACGTCGTGCGCGCCATGGAGCTCGGCGTGCGCCTCTTCGCCGTCGACTGCACGGCCGAGGTCGAGAAGGTCGCCCGCTCGGCGGACAAGACCGGCACGAAGGAAGCGCGCATCTTCTGCCGCATCCTCTGCGACGGTGCCGGCGCCGACTGGCCGCTCTCGCGCAAGTTCGGCTGCGTGCCGGAGATGGCGGCGGATGTGCTCGAGCACGGCCATCGCCTGGGCCTGACCGCCTATGGCATCTCGTTCCATGTCGGTTCGCAGCAGGCCAATGTGAACGCCTGGGATTCCGCCCTGGCCTCGGCCTCGGCGGTCTTCAAGGAGTGCGCCACCCGTGGCATCTCGCTGTCGATGGTCAACCTCGGCGGCGGCTTCCCGGCGCGCTACCTGAAGCCGATTCCGGGCGTGCCCTCCTATGGCGACGCGATCTTCCGGGCGCTGTCGAAGCATTTCGGCAACCAGCTGCCCGAGACGATCATCGAGCCGGGCCGCGGCATGGTCGGCGAAGCCGGCCTGATCGAGGCCGAGGTCGTGCTGATCTCGAAGAAGGCCGAGGACGACAAGGTCCGCTGGGTCTATCTCGACATCGGCAAGTTCAACGGCCTGGCCGAGACGATGGACGAGGCGATCCGTTATCCCATCCGCACGGAGCGCGATGGCGATACGACGGTTCCCTGCGTGCTCGCCGGCCCGACCTGCGACTCGGTCGACGTCATGTACGAGAAGACCCCGTACATGCTGCCCTTCTCGCTGGAGATCGGCGACAAGGTGCTGATCGAGGGCACGGGCGCCTATACGACGACCTATTCGGCCGTCGCCTTCAACGGCTTCCCGCCGCTGAGGCAGTACGTCATCTGACCTGGGAGGGCTGACCGGCCCTCCCTCACCAATCGGGTCCGGCGAAGCGCCCTGTCCGAAACGGCAGGCTGCCCAGCGAAATCCGGGCGGAGCGACCGCGTCTCCAGAATGGAGCGCGGGCGTGGCTCCCGCCGGACCCCTCTTCCCACATCCTGTTCTGCTTGTGGCCGCGTTCGCGCGGCGCCGGGAAGGCCCGCCAGGAAGCGGGCGCTCCGGCCGGAGGTGCGTCATGATCCGGATCCGCGACGAAATCGCTGCCGATGTTCCCGCCCGCGAGGCGCTGCTCGACCGTTGCCTCGGCGAACGCCGCGCTGCCAAGTCGAGCGAGCGCCTGCGCGAAGGCCGCTTGTCGGCGGAAGGGCTCGCCCTGACCGCCGAGCTGGACGGCGAGATCGTCGGCACGGTCCGACTCTGGCATGTCGAAGCCAATGGCGTGCCGGCGCTCATGCTCGGTCCGCTCGCGGTGAAGCCCGAGCTTCAGGGCGAGGGCCTCGGCAAGATGCTGATGCGCGAGGCGCTCTGGCGCGCGGCTTGCCGTGGCCATGGCGCGGTCATCCTCGTCGGCGACGCATCCTATTACGCCCGCTTCGGCTTCGATCCGGCGCTGACCCGCGACCTCGCCATGCCCGGCCCGGTCGAGCGCGAGCGCTTCCTCGCCATCGAATTGCGCGACGGCGCGCTCAATGGCGCGCAGGGCGTGCTCATCGCGACCGGCGAACTGGCCGAAGGTGTTGTGCCGCTGCGCAAGGCAGCCTGAAATATAGACAGCGCACCCCGCGACATGCGGGGTTCGTCACCGAGCTGTCATCCCACCGTGACGGCTCCGTCACCGACCCCGGCCATGACCGCGCCCCAAGACGGGACGCATCATGGCCGACACCATCATCGCAAGCCAGCCGACACCGGCATGGCGCCTGGCGATCAGGCACCCACGCCGGAAGACGCTCGTCGCCTTCGGCCTGCTCGCGCCTTCGCTCGTGCTGCTGGCGCTGTTCACCTACTGGCCGATCATCCAGTTGACCTGGCAGTCGCTGCACGGCCAGCAGCGTGTCGGCGGGCCGCAGGTCTATACCGGCCTGAAGAACTTCGCCGATCTCGTCGCTGACCCCGCGTTCCGCAAGGCGCTGGTCAACAATCTGATCTATGCCTTCGGCACGGTGCTGCCGAGCCTCGTGCTGGCGCTGGGCTTCGCGCTGGCGCTGGCGCGCTCGAACCGCATCAACACCGTGCTGCGTTCGCTGTTCTTCCTGCCGGTGCTGCTGCCGCTCGTCGCCGCCGCCTCGATCTTCCTGTTCCTGTTCCTGCCCAATGTCGGGCTTCTCGACTACTACCTCGCCAAGCTCGCCCTCTCCGGCCCGAACTGGCTCGGCGACCCCGATGTCGCGCTCTGGTCGATCATGGTGCTGACGATCTGGAAGAACGCCGGCTACTACATGCTGTTCTTCCTCGCCGGGTTGCAGGCGATTCCGGCGGACGCCAACGAGGCGGCGATCCTCGAAGGCGCCAATCCCTGGCAGCGCCTGCGCTATGTCACCCTGCCCTATCTCAAGCCCACCATCGGCTTCGTCCTCGTCATCGGCCTGACCAATGTCGTGACGCAGGTCGACCACGTCTTCGTGCTGACCAAGGGCGGCCCGGCCGACGCCACCAACCTGCTGCTGTTCTACGTCTACCAGCAGGCGGTCGAGAATTATGAGCCGGGCCGGGCGGCCGCCGGCTCGCTGGCGATGCTCGGGCTCCTGCTGGCGCTGACGGCGGCTTCGCTGCGCACTCTCGAGCGCTCCTTCGGGGAGCCGGAATCATGAGCGTCGCCAATCGCGAGATCTCGCCGAAGCTCGGCTATGGCGCGACATTGCTGGTCGCCGCGCTCTGGGCCGTGCCGTTCCTCTGGATGCTGGTCGCGGCCTTCAACCCGGAGAGCACCGGCGCCGGCATGGCCGCGCTGATCCCGGACTATGTGCCGAGCCTCGCCAATTTCGCCGAGGCCTGGGGGCTCGCCGATTTCCCACGCTACGGCCTCAACACCGCGATCATCAGCTTCGGCATCCTGGCGGTGCAGTTCGTCACGATCACGCTGGCGGGCTATGCCTTCGCGCGGATCGACTTCCCCGGCCGCAGCTTCTGTTTCTATCTGTTCCTGACGCAGCTCATGCTGGCGCCGGTCGCGCTGATCGTGCCCAATCTGGTGACGATTGCCTCGCTCGGCCTCTATGACAGCCTGCTCGGCGTGATGGCGCCCTATTTCGCCTCCGCCTTCGGCACCTTCCTGATGCGGCAGGCCTTCCGCGCGATCCCGCGCGAGCTGGAGGAAGCCGCGCTGATCGACGGCGCTTCCATCGGGCAGCGCATCCGCCTGATCTACCTTCCGCTGGCCAAGCCCTCGCTGATCGCCTTCGCGATCGTCTCGGTCACCAGCCACTGGAACGAGTTCCTCTGGCCGCTGATGGTGATCAATTCGCCCGATCTGCGCCCGCTCACCGTCGGGCTCGCCACCTTCACCCGTGGCGCCGAGGGCGCGCAGGCCTGGGGCGTCATCGCGGCGGGCACGCTCATCGTCAGCGCGCCGCTGATCCTCGCCTTCGTCCTGTTCCAGCGCGCCTTCGTCAACTCCTTCGTCTCCTCCGGCATCAAATAGAGGATTGCCCCATGACGACCACCCGCCGTTCCCTTCTCGCCGGCGCCGCGCTTGCCGCCACCTTCGCAATGACGCCGGCTTTCGGACAGTCCCCGACCGAGATCGAGCTGTTCTTCCCGGTTCCCGTCGACGGGCAGCTCGCCCGCGACATGGCCACCCTGATCAAGGAGTTCAACGAGGGCCATCCGGCGATCAAGGTGACGCCGGTCTATACCGGCTCCTATGACGAGACCCTGATCAAGACCCGCGCCGCGATGAAGGCCGGCAAGCCGCCGGCGGTCTCGATCATGTCCGCGAACTTCCTGCGCGACCTCCAGATCGAGGGCGAGATCCAGCCGCTCGACACGCTGATCAAGGCCGACGGCAAGAGCAA
This sequence comes from Allobosea sp. UNC402CLCol, assembly GCF_000745475.1. GTDB lineage: Bacteria > Pseudomonadota > Alphaproteobacteria > Rhizobiales > Beijerinckiaceae > Allobosea > Allobosea spartocytisi. The sequence goes on along the minus strand of NZ_JQJJ01000010.1, from coordinate 134,171 downwards.
CGACCAGTTCATGGGCCAGTTCTTCCCGGCGCTCTCCGGCAATGCCGTGCTCGACCGCTCGGTCTATGGCGTGCCCTTCCACAACTCGACGCCGATCCTCTACATCAACGCCGAGCATTTCAAGGAAGTCGGGCTCGACCCCGAGAATCCGCCGAAGAACTGGGCCGAGCTCGCCGCCGCCGCCGCGAAGCTGACCAAGCGCGAGGGCGACCGCGTCACGCGCTGGGGTATCGCGATCCCCTCGCAATACGACACCGGCGGCTGGCTGCTGCAGGCGCTGACCTATTCCAATGGCGGGCGCTGGTTCAACGTCGATTATGCCGGCGAGGTCTATTACGACGAGCCCTCGACGCTGGGCGCGCTGACCTTCTGGAGCGACCTCGTCAAGAACAAGGTCCTGCAGCCCGGCGTGCAGCAGAACGGCGCGGTCTCGACCGCTTTCCTCTCCGGCCAGGCCTCGATGATGCTGCATTCGACCGGCTCGCTCACCTTCGTGCGCAGCAATGCCAAGTTCCCGCTCAAGGTCGCCTTCGTGCCGAAGAACCTGCAGAATCAGGTTCCGATCGGCGGCGCCTCGCTGGTGGTTCCGACAGGCGTCGAGGGCGAGCGCCGCAAGGCCGCCTGGACGCTGATCAACTGGATGACCAGCCCTGAGAAATCGGGCTGGTGGAGCCGCGCCACCGGCTATTTCGCGCCGAATATGCAGGCCTATGAACTGCCCGAGATGAAGGCCTTCCTCGACAAGAACCCTGACGCCAAGGTTGCTGTCGACCAGCTCGCCTATGCCAGGCCGTGGTTCGCCACCTACAAGACCGTGCCGGTCCGCAAGGCGGTCGAGGACGAGCTCGCCAATGTCCTCTCCGGCAAGAAGTCGCCGAAGGAGGCGCTTGTCGCCGCCCAGAAGGCCGCCGACGAGATCATGAAGCCTTATGTCGAGCAGACCGCGCTGAAGCTGCCCGGCAGCAACTGATCGCGCATAGCGCCATGCCCGGGCCTGTCCCGGGCATCCTTCTTTTGACCTTCCGCCTGAAATGGCCGGGCCCAGGCCCGGCCATGACGGCATTCCGGACACCGCCCATGCTCATCGCCCATCTCACCGACCTGCATATCCGCCCGCGCGGCAAGCCGGCCTATCGCGTCTCCGAGACCAATGCGCTGACCGAGCGCGCCATCGACGCGATCGCGGCGCTGCGCCCGCGCCCCGATCTCGTGGTGATCACCGGCGACCTGACCGATTGCGGCCTGCCGGAGGAATATGCGCTGCTGGAAGCCATGCTGCGCCGATTGCCGATGCCGGTGCTGCTGGTGCCCGGCAATCACGACCGCCGCGAGACGCTGCTCGCCGGCCTGAGCTTCGACCCGCGCAGCCTGCGCGAGGACGGCTTCGTCCAGTTCTGCGCCGATCTCGGCCTGATGCGCTTGATCGGCATCGACACGCTGCTGCCGGGCCAGAGCGCCGGCGCGCTCTGCGGGACGCGGCTCGCCTTCCTCGACAAGGCGCTGACCGAGGCACAGGGGCGTCCGGTGGCGATCTTCATGCACCACCCGCCCTTCGATTGCGGCATCCGCCACATGGACGCCATCCGCCTGCTCGAGGGCGCCGAGGAATTCGCGGCCATCGTCGCGCGCCATCCCAATGTCGAGCGCATCCTGTGCGGCCATCACCACCGCCCGATCGTGACGCGTTTCGCCGGCACCCTCGCCCAGATCGCCCCCTCGGTCACTCATCAGGTCACGCTCGACCTGACCGAGGAGGGCGCCGCGACCTTCCATATGGAGCCGCCGGCCTATCTCCTGCACAGCTACGACCCGGTCGCCGGCTTCGTCAGCCACACGGCCTATGTCGAACGCTATCCCGGCCCCTACCCCTTCGTGCTCGACGCCGATTATCCGGGCGCGCATGCCTGAATCCGGCGCGGGCGGACCTGGCGCATCGGTCCGATGCTGCCGCGGCTGTTGACGCCGGGGCCGCCCGCCCATACCAGCCTTCGCTTCAATGTTTCCCGAACCCAGGAGTTCAAAAGAATGACGGATTGGCCCGTATACGGCGAGATCACCGGCCCGATCGTGATGATCGGCTTCGGCTCGATCGGCCGCGGGACGCTGCCGATGATCGAACGGCATTTCAAATACGACAAGAGCCGCTTCGTGGTGATCGCGCCGGACGACGAGAACCGGGCGCTCCTCGATGAGCGTGGCATCCGCTTCATCCAGGAAGCGCTGACGCCCGAGAACTACAAGGCGCTGCTCGAACCGCTGCTGACGGCCGGCGGAGGACAGGGTTTCTGCGTGAACCTGTCCTGCGACACCGGCTCGCGCGACCTGATGGAATTCTGCTCCAGCTTAGGGGCGCTTTATATCGACACCGTCAACGAGCCCTGGCTCGGCTTCTATTTCGACGAGAGCAAGGGGCCGGGCGAGCGTTCGAACTATGCCCTGCGCGAGATGACGCTGGCCGCCAAGCGCGCCCGTCAGCCTGGTTCGACGACGGCCATTTCCTGCTGCGGCGCCAATCCGGGCATGGCCTCCTGGCTCGCCAAGAAGGCCCTGCTGAACGTCGCCGCCGACATGCGCCTCAACGTGCCGCAGCCGAAGACCCGCGAGGAATGGGCCGCGCTGATGAAGCAGGTCGGCGTCAAGGGCATCCATATCGCCGAGCGCGACACGCAGCGTTCGAAGAACCCCAAGCCGCCCGGCGTCTTCGTCAACACCTGGTCGGTCGAGGGCTTCATCTCCGAGGGCGTGCAGCCGGCCGAGCTCGGCTGGGGCACCCATGAGAAATGGATGCCGGAGAATGCCCGCACCCACGAGACCGGCTCCCAGGCCGCGATCTACCTGATGCAGCCCGGCGCCGAGACCAAGGTGCGCAGCTGGTGCCCGACGCCGGGCCCGCAATACGGCTTCCTGGTGACGCATAACGAGTCGATCTCGATCGCGGACTATTTCACCGTGCGCGACGAGAGCGGCAAGGCGATCTACCGGCCGACCTGCCACTACGCCTATCACCCTGCGAACGATGCGGTGCTCTCGCTCCACGAGATGTTCGGCAATGCCGGCCGTCCGCAGGAGAAGCACCACATCCTCGAGGAGAACGAGGTCGTCGACGGCATCGACGAGCTCGGCGTGCTGCTCTACGGCCACGACAAGGGCGCCTACTGGTTCGGCTCGCAGCTCTCCACCGAGGAAGCCCGCAAGCTCGCTCCCTATCAGACCGCGACCGGCCTGCAGGTCACCTCGGCCGTGCTCGCCGGCATGGTCTGGGCGCTCGAGAATCCCAATGCCGGCATCGTCGAGGTCGAGGAGATGGATCTCGACCGCTGCCTGGGAATCCAGATGCCCTATCTCGGTCCGGTGAAGGGCTATTACACCGACTGGACCCCGCTCGACGGCCGCCCGGGCCTGTTCCCGGAGGACATCGATACCAGCGATCCCTGGCAGTTCAGGAACATCCTGGTTCGGTAAGGCTGGATGTCATTCTCGGGCGCCGCGGAGCGGCGACCCGAGACTCATGACGAGAGACAGCTGGTTTCAAAGATGCTCGGGTCAGGCCCGAGCATGACGGCGGTGACAGACGGGCGCTACGGCGCCCGTTTCACGTTAACACCCGCCAAAAGCGCCCCGCCCGCCAGGAAGAACACGATCAGCACCGCCAGGCCCGCGCGCTGGCTGGCGAAAACGCTCGTCGCCAGCGCGACCAGCGTCGGCCCCATGAAGGACGTCACCTTCCCCGACAGGGCGAAGAGCCCGAAGAACTCGCCGATCCGCCCTTCCGGCGCGAGCCGCGCCAGCAGGCTGCGCGAAGCCGCCTGCATGGGCCCGGCGACGAGGCCGATCAGCAGGCCGAGGCCGAGATAGACCTTCTCCGGCAGCGAGGCATAGAGTCCGTCGCCCGGGACAGGCGGGGCGGCCGGGACCACAAACAGGATATGGTCGGCGCTCAGCGAGAGAATGCCGAGGCAGGCGAAGAGCAGGCAGGCGATCGAGCCCAGGATCACCGGCTTGCCGCCGATGGCATCGTCGAGCTTGCCACCGAGCCAGGCGCCGAGCGTGCCGGTGACGGTGAGCAGGATGCCGAAGACGCCGAGCTCGATGGTCTGCCAGCCGAAGACGCCGGCCGCATAGATGCCGCCGAAGGCGAAGAGCGCGACCAGCGCATCCTGGTAGATCATGTTCGCGAGCAGGAAACGCCCGAGCGCAGGCAGCTTGGGCAATTCCGCGATCGTCGCCTTGAGCCGCCCGACGCCGCCTTGCGCCGCTTCCTTGAGCCGCATCCCGGTTCGCGGCGAGTCGGGAGTGAGCAGGAACATCGGCGCGACGAAGACGATGAACCATAGCGCCGTCAGCGGCCCGGAGAAACGGTCGCCCTCGCGGCTGGCGGCATCGAGCCCGAAGATCGGCGACAGCCCGGCCAGCGTCTTGCCGGTATGCGGATCGGCCGCCAGCAGGCCAAGCGTCACCGCCAGCGAGAGAAGCCCGCCGAGATAGCCGACCGCCCAGCCCGTGCCGGAGAGCCAGCCCAGCCGCTCCGCCGGCACCAGCCGCGTCATCATCGCATTGTTGAAGGTCGTCGCGAATTCGGCGCCGACCGTCGCGATGACGAAGCCGGCGAGCGCGATCGTCACCGCCCATGGCGAGCCGGGCACCGCGAACCAGAGCATGGCCGAACCGATCACCAGCAGCGCCCCGAAGGCCGCGATCCAGGGCTTGCGCGGCCCCGTCCGGTCGGCGACGCCGCCGAGCAGCGGCGAGAGCAGCGCGATGCAGAAGCCGGCGAAGCCCGTGGCATAGCCCCACAGCGCCTGCCCCTCCGCCGCATCGCTCGCCAGGGCCGAGGCGAAGAACGGTGCGAAGACGAAGGTGGTGATCAGCGTGAAGAAAGGCTGCGCCGACCAGTCGAAGAAAATCCACGCCACGACCGCGCGCCGCGGCGGCCAGATCGACGGCGGCGCGACGGCAACCGGCTCGGACGAGGAAATGGCGGAGCTCACTGCAGCGTCGTGTCCGGATCGCCGCCGCCGCGCGCCAGCTCGATCTCGGTGATCGCCACCAGCACCTCGGCGCGCTCCTTGAGGCTGCGCGCCTCCAGCAGCGCCTGCTTCTCGCGCGGGCCGAAGGGGCACATCATCGCCAACGCGTTGACCAGCGCCTCGTTCGGCGCCTCATGGACGCCCTTCCAGTCGATCTTGAGGTCGTTTGCCTTGGCGAAGTCGCGCAACGCCTTGAGCAGCCCGTCGCGATCGACCGCCTCCTCGCCCGAGCGGGCGATGAAATCGACCGCGAAGGGCTCGTAATCCACCCGTCCCTGCCGGTAGGGCGTCACCACGGACAATTCCTCCACGATGCGGAAACGGCTGATGCCGGTCAGGCTGATGATGTAGCGATCGTCGCCGGTCTCGGCGAACTGGGTGATGCGGCCGAGACAGCCGACCCTGACCAGCGGCGGAATCTCGACGCGGCGACCGTCATCCGGCTCGGGCTGGATCATCCCGATGACGCGGTCGCCCCGGATCGCGTCATCGATCATCGCCAGATAGCGCGGCTCGAAGATATTGAGCGGCATCTGTCCGCGCGGGAGCAAGAGCGCGCCGGTCAAAGGGAAGAGCGGGATCACCTGCGGGCAATCCCCGGCCCCCTTGTAGACGGCGTTCATGCCCATCCGCGCATCCTCGCTTCAGGAAAACAGCAGGGTCGACAGCTTCCGGCGTCCGCCCACGCTTGCCTCGTCCATCGGCCCCCAGGCCTCGAAGAACTGGAGGAGCTGCTTGCGCGCGCCATCGTCGTTCCACTTCCTGTCGGCCTTGATGATGGCGATCAGATGGTCAACGGCCTCCTCGCGCTTGTCGCGCGCATTGAGCGCCAGCGCGAGATCGAAGCGCGCCTGATGGTCCTTCGGATCGGCGGCGACCTTCGCCTCGAGCTCGGCCGTGTCGCCGAGCGAGGCGGCCTGCTCGGCAAGCTCGATCGCGGCCCGCACGGCGGCGATCGCCTGGTCGTTCGCCTTCTCCTGCGGCGCCATGGCGAGGATGCCCTTGGCGCCCTCGATGTCGCCGGTGTCGAGATGCAGCCGCGAGAGCCCGGCGATGGCGCCGAGGTTCTCCGGCTCCAGCTGCAGGGCATGCCCGTAGAGCTCGCTCGCCCCGGCGGCATCGCCGGCCGCGAGCGCTTCCTGAGCCGCCGCGATCAGCTCCTCCGCCTCGCCCGGCCCGACCGGCCCGACCAGGCGCTCGATGAAGGCTTTCACCTGGCTTTCCGGCTGCGCGCCCATGAAACCGTCGATCGGCTGGCCCTGCTTGAAGGCGATGACGGCGGGAATCGACTGGATGCCGAGCTGGCCGGAGATCTGCGGGTGCTCGTCGATGTTCATCTTGACGAGCTTGACCTTGCCGCCGGCGGCCTTGACCGCCTTCTCGATGACGGGCGTCAGCTGCTTGCACGGCCCGCACCACGGCGCCCAGAAATCGACCAGCACCGGCTGCTGCATCGATTCGGCGATGACGTCCTGGCGGAAGCCCTGGGTGGTGGTGTCCTTGATCAGGCCGGGTTGCTCGGCCGCCTCGCCATTGACCAGCATGGGTCGCCCTTCGTGATGCCGTCGTTCCGACGTTCGGATTCGTGCGTTTTCAGCAATTGGCGGCCGCGACGCGGCCGCCCCTTAAATGGGGAGCTTTAGCCGTTCTGTCCATCGGGCGGCACCGGCAAATCGACGATCAGCGGCTCATGGCCGGTCTCGCGCAGGAAGGCGACGAGATCGTCCCGGCCGATGCGCAGGGTCGCGGTGTTGACCAGGGGATGGAAGTTGACCTCCTCGCCGGTCGTCAGATTGGCGTCGAGCACCATGGTCACCGCCCCTTCGCGATCGTTGACGACGGCAAAGGCCGTGACCGAGCCCGGCGTGACGCCCAGCTTCTCCAGCAGCAATTCGGCCGACCCGAAGGACAGCCGGCCGCTGGCGCCCAGCGTCTCGTGCAAGCGCTTCAGGTCGATGCGTGCGTCGGATTTGGCCGAGACCAGGAAGAGCCGGCCCTTCTTGTCCTTCAGGAACAGGTTCTTGGTCTGCAATCCGATCATCATGTCGCGATGCGGCGCGGTCTCCGCCACCGTGAACACGGCCGGATGGTCGGTGCGGTGGAACGCGATGCCGCTCGCCGCGAGGCGCGCGCACAGCTCCGCATCGGTCAGAGGGACGATATGGGACGTGGGAATCATGGCGGGGCGGGAAACCGTTTCAATCCGATCCGATCCGGCTCTAGACCATTTGAGGCGGCAGCGGAATCCGCATTTCCGGCAAGGACGGGCCGCGCCGCGCGCCGAGCCGTCTCCGGCCCGGAATCGACGGACCCCGCCCTCCGGCATTCCGAGGCGCGAAGCCGGTCCGCTGCGGGATTTATCGACAGGGGGCAAAAAAACTTTGCCGAAACGCTTGCACTCCGCAGCGCTTTGGGGCAATAACCCGGCCGCGCCGCCACGGCGTGACTGTCTCGGATGCGGGTGTAGCTCAGGGGTAGAGCACAACCTTGCCAAGGTTGGGGTCGAGGGTTCGAATCCCTTCGCCCGCTCCAGACAATCTCAGGACTTGAGAAGCATGCAAGCGTCGGGTTTCCCGGCGCTTTTTGCTTTTTGGACCCGGGCGGTTCGGAGCGATTTCCGATGGGCTCCGAAAGCCCGTGGTTACATCGCAGTTACAGGTACGTGCGATTGTGGTGGCGGTAGTGAAGCTCTGGGCTCTTGGATCGCCGCCCATTGCCATACGAGTGCCTGTACTTAACGGCATACTTATCTGTCTTGCCTTCGCGAACTTCGAGATATCCAACCGGCAACGCGGCTTGCGGGGGGAAGTTCGTCGTCTATGTCATCCGATAATGAACTGCTGACCGCTGCGAGCAATGCACACGCAGGACTTGGCAATAGCAACTGAGCGTCGCCTTCAGCCCTTCGCGCCAAAACGATAAGCCGGTACCCCGTCGCCTGACGCCGCAAGCGGCAAATGACAGCCCCCGACCGTGTCAGAACCACTGGAAATCCAACTCGAATACCTTATTGCTGGGCTCGGTAGAGGCGACTCAGGACGGCAGAAAAGATGGCAGCAGCACAACAAGAATTGATCGTCCGCGGCGAGCAGGTCGAACGCGTCTTTATCAACTTCCGAGATAACAAGTACGTCGTAAACAGGCGGTATCAGCGTAAACTGATCTGGACCATCGAAGAGAAGCAGAATTTTATTGATTCCATCACAAGAGGGTTCCCTGTTCCAATTATTCTGCTCGCCGAGCCGCTCGGACGCCAGGACGGTACTCTTGAGATTATCGATGGGATGCAGCGTTTGAACGCCATAACGTCCTTTATTGGGAATGAATTCCCAATTGACGGGGCCTATTTCGATCTGAATACGTTCGCGACGACGAAGGACCTCTTTGATCGCAATGTTGTCCAGCAGAAGACGCCGATCCTCGACCGGGAACGATGCCTCGCTGTAGCATCCTACCCGGTTCCTCTCTCGATCTACGAAGCCGCGCGCGGCGACTCGGTTGAGGAAGTCTTCCGGCGCATCAATTCTGGCGGCCGTCAGCTTTCTCGGCAGGAACTCCGGGCGGCAGGCGCGACAGATGCCTTCGCGAGTGCGTCCGGCAGATCTCCGCGCGAGTGCGCGGCGACACATCGAACTCCGACCTGCTTCTCCTAAGCGATATGAGTAAGATCAGCATCACAAACAGGGAGCTGGACTATGGAATCAGCGCCGACAGTGTTTTTTGGGTCGCGAACGGCATTTTGACGAAGGACCAGCTTCGCCAGAGCCGCGACGAGGAAATGGTCGCCGACCTCCTTGCCTACATGATCTCGGACGAGCCGGTGGCGTCCCGCACGGAGCTATTTGACGACTACTACGGGGCGACTTTCCCGATGACGACAAATAGTAAGGCGCGATTTGACGCTATCGACCAGGCCATCAGGAAGCGCAGCCCGGAGCTCGTCGACCTGGATTATCAACGCGTACAAGACGCACTGGCACTGCTCCTCAGTCAGGCTAAGGCCACGTTCGCTGGGCTAATATTTCCGAACGGGAACGGCGGCAACCCGGTGCCTCGCTACTTCCAAGCTGTTTTCCTTGCTCTTCACGACCTAATCGTCAAAAAAAGTATGGTTGTTTCGAATAGCGCGGGCCTAATATCGCGACTGACGGATTGCGGGAAGAGCATCGACATCCAAGATGGCGGAAGGTGGGGTGCGGAGAACCGCAGCAAGACTGTCGACTCCGTAGTCGGCTGGATTCAGGCGTTCTTCGAAGATGATAAAAACCCAGATCCAGCGAAGGTCCATTGGGTCACAAAATTCCAGAATCTGCTTACCAATTCCATGACCGAGCAGGCAGCTTACGATTTCAAGCAGGGTTTTTACACTCTAAACACGACCCCGTCCTTCGATGATGCCTCCTTCGACAAGATCATGGAGACCTGTGCCGCGATTGCCAACATCGGCAAGGGCCACAAGGGCTACGTGCTTGTTGGAGTTGCAGAGAATGCCCAGACCGCGGCAAGGGTTGAGAAGATCTTCGGCGTCCAGCCGCTTTCTTTTGGAGGTTTTTACATAACCGGAGTGGATCACGAGGCGAAGTATGTCGGAAGGAATCTCGATCAGCTATTCCAAGATATCACTGAACGCGTCGGTCGCTCCGCGCTATCGGAACCACTTAAATCTTACGTTAACTCTCACGTCAAATGCGTTCAGTATTATGACAAGACTGTTTTTGTCTTTGAAATACTTGGTCAGAACAACCCTTCGCACTGGGGAGGGAAGTGGCCAGAACGGCAAGGTCCGCAGGTTAAAGAAGTTCCCGCCGATCGTATGGGCGCGCTGTTCGAGCGCTTCAAGTGACGACATAGCTGCATTGAGCTTTCGCATGCGTCGGCGGCTCAAGCGATCCGCTCACGCCGCTCGACCTCGACTGCATCGCCGGCGATACGCGCCACCGCCTCGCCGAAGCTGCGCGCGATGAAATCGGCCTCGGGGACATGGCCGACCGCCTCAGGGGGTGCGGGCTCGTCAGGGTCCTGCCAGATCACGAGGCCGATGCGGACACCCGGCCATTGGCGCTTCAGCCGCCGGACCAGAAAACGACCGCTGCGAAGCGAGCCCGCATTCAGCAGGCACACGGCAACCGCATCGATATCGGAAACACCGTCCGGCCGCGCCGTCCCCAGCGCGGCGCGGGCGACCGCCACCGCCCGCGCGCCGTCCGCGGTGAGAACCTGAGCGAGCATCGTCGCGCTGACATCGTCCAGCACGCTTCGCCCGCCGACGCAGAGCACGGATCGCGTCGGCGCGCACGCAGTGGCGGCGCCGGCTTCCGCGTCCTCCGGTTTCTCGGGCTCGCTGTCGGCCGGAGCCGCCGCCTCGGCCAGATTGGCAATGACGGCCTGGGCAGCGGATGACACCGTCTTGAGCTGGCCATCGGCCATGACGCCGCGCTGGCGGTCGCGATCGGCCAGGATCAGGGCGGGAATGGCGACCTCGCCGTAGATCTCCGACAACGGCCTCTCCTCCAGCAGTTCCTCGAGCTGGTCGGTGGCCTCGTTCGGGTCGTTGGCGAGCAGCCTCTGGTAAAGCCGCATCTCGGGGTCGAGAACCGGCTCGTTGCCGAGGAGCACCTCGAAGAACTGGAACTGGGGCACATGCTTGCCGAGCACGACGAGGCACACGGTGAGCGGCGTCGACATCACCAGCCCGACCGGCCCCCACAGCCAGGTCCAGAAGATCGCCGAAACGATGATGGCGAGCGGCGACAGCCCCGTCCGGGATCCGTAGAGCCAGGGCTCCACGACGTTGTTGATGACGAGCTCGATGACGATGAAAAGCGCCCCGACCCATAACAGCAGCGTCCAGCCGGGCGAGACCGCGACGGCGAGGAACAGTGGCAGGACCATCGAGACGGCCGGGCCGATATAGGGCACGAAACGCATGACGATGCCCAGCGCCCCCCACAGCGCCGCATTGGGGATGCCGATCCACCACAGGCCAAGGGCGACCGGCACGCCATAGAACAGGTTGACCATGAGCTGCGTGAGCAGGTAACGGCCGACGCGGCTGCCCGCCTCCTGCAGGGCTTCGGTCGTCCGGTGCAAATCGCCGTAGCCGGCGAGCCGGATGAAGCGGTCGCGCAGATCCTCGCGCTCCAGCAGCATGAAGATGACCACCACGACGACCAGACCCGCCGTCGCCAGCGGGCCGATCAGCGGGGCGATCACGCTCGTCAGGATCTGGATCGGCTGCTCGGGCGAATAGATCTGCACGAGCATCGGGCCGCTGCTGTCACCGTCCGGCCGCCCGGCGGGAGTGTCGCCACGGCTGATTTCGCGCCCGACCCGTTCCACAGCCTCGGTGATCTGGGAGATGATGCCGTTCTCGGCGCCCGCATGCTTCAGGTTGCGGATCTTCTCCAGGATGTTCGACTGGTAGGTCGGCAACTGGCCGGAGAGCTCGGAAACCTGGCTCGCCACCAGGAAGCTGAAAGCCGCGATGCCGATGAAGGCCGCCGTGACCACGATGATGACGGCCGGCGTACGCCAGATGCCGGCGCGGCGGATGGCGGAAACCACCGGGGCCAATGCGAAGGTGAGCAGGACCGCGATCGCCAGCGGAACGAAGACATCCCGCGCGACATAGAGCACGGCGACAACGCCGAGCAACGCAACGGCCTGCATCCAGCTCGCCGGCAGGCCGGGACGGCTGGTTGCTCCCTCCGGTTCCGGTGTGACCGGACGCATTGCATCATCTGGATTCAAGGGTCACCCGCCTTTGCGCGATGCATAACGCGCTTCCGGCCGGTTTGATCCGCCCCGCGGGCCGCGCGGATCAGTTTGGGCCCGGCAACCTGCAAAGCGTCAGCGGATCGGCCTCTCCGTCGAAGAAGCGGCGCAACACCGCCCGGCAGAGATTATCGGCACGGCCATCGGCCCGGTCGAACAGCGTCATCGACGAGCGCAGCTTCATCTCGTCGGGCGAGCCGAGGATCGCATGCGCCGTCAGCCCCTCATGCGCGAGCAGGGCGCGCATGCAGGCCTCCAGCCGGGGGCCAAGAACGGGATGCGCCAGATAGGCCCGCGCCTCGTCGAGCGATTCCAGCCCGTAGAACAGGGAGGTCGGCGACAGGCCGAGCCCGCGCAGTTGCGGAAAGACGAACCACATCCAATGCGTCCGCTTCCGTCCGGCCTTCAGCTCGGCCAGCGCGGTCTCATAGACGGGCTCCTGGGCCACGAGGAAGCGCGCGAGATCGAAACCTGCGGGTTCCATGCTTCGTTTCCCTCCTGTCCAATCCGAGGCTGGGGACCCTTGTTCTTGCGCCGGCTTTCCCCGAAAATCCTATCCCGCTTTTCGGGCCGATGCGCTAAGCCCGCCTGACTGTCGTCCGGATCGGAAATCATGACCCAGCGCGCCCGCGATTTCGGCCTCATCTGCGGCATCATGGAGCCGGGACCGCTCAACGCGATCACCGATGTCCCGGGCGTAAAGCTCGGCCATCATACGCTGCGGGATGGCGACATCCTGACGGGCTTCACGGCGCTGCTGCCGCATGACGGCAATCTGTTTCGGCGGAAGATGCGGGCGGCGGTCGACATCATCAACGGCTTCGGCAAGAGCGCCGGGCTGATGCAGATCGCCGAGCTCGGCCAGATCGAGACGCCGCTGCTGCTGACCAACACGCTGGCCGTCGGCACCGGCTTCGACGCGCTGGTGACGCGCGCGCTTGCCGCCAATCCCGACATCGGGCGTGGCACCGGCACGGTCAATCCCGCCGTGCTCGAATGCAATGACGGCTATCTTTCCGATATTCGCGCCCGCGCGCTGACGCAGGACCATGCCTTCGCCGCGCTCGACGCCGCCGCCACCGGACCGGTGGCAGAGGGGGCGGTCGGCGCGGGAGCGGGCATGAGCGCCTTCGGCTTCAAGGGCGGCATCGGCACGGCATCGCGGCGCTTCGCGCTCGATGGCAGCGATTTCAGGCTCGGCGTGCTGGCGCTGGCCAATTTCGGCAATGCCGGCGATCTCGCCCTGCCGGACGGACGACGCCCCGTCCCGCCCGAAACCCGATCGCAGGCCGAGCGCGGCTCGGTCATCCTCGTCATCGCGACCGACGCCCCGCTGGAATCACGCCAGCTTCGCCGCGTCGCGCAGCGTGGCGGTGCCGGGCTCGCCCGGCTCGGCGCCTTCTGGGGCAATGGCAGCGGCGACATCGCGCTCGCCTTCACCACAGCCGATCCGATTGAACATGACGAGCCGAAGGACATCGTCCGGCTCGGCGCCTTGAACGAAAACCGCATCGACACGCTCTTCCGCGCCGCCGCCGAGGCGACGCAGGAAGCCGTGCTCAACGCGATGATCGCAGCCCCCGCCACGACCGGCCGCGACGGGCATCATCGCCCCTCCCTCGGGGATTGGCTGCGGGCGAATGCGGGCTGATCGGAAACAAGACCCGCATCATTCTCGAGCGAAGCGAAGCGCAGACCCGAGAATCTCCTGCCGGAGGGGCACCTTCTGGTCCTGAGATGCTCGGGTCAAGCCCGAGCATGACGCCCCTGCCGGCTCAGGCCCACTCGCCCTTGCGGAACACCGGCACGCGCCGCCCATCCGCATGGACGCCGTCGATGTCGACTTCGCCCGAGCCGATCATCCAGTCGATATGGATGAGGCTCTTGTTGCCGCCCTGCGCCGCGATCTGCTCCGGTGTCAGATTCGCGCCGTCGACGAAGCATTTCGAATAGCACTGGCCGAGCGCGATGTGGCAGGAGGCGTTCTCGTCGAAGAGCGTGTTGTAGAACAGGACGCCGCTCTTCGAGATCGGCGAGGAGTGCGGCACCAGCGCGACTTCGCCGAGCCGGCGCGCGCCCTCATCGGTGTCGAGCACCTTGTTCAGCACCGCCTCGCCACGCGAGGCCTTGGCCTCGACGATCCGCCCGCCCTCGAAGCGCACCTGGATGCCGTCGATCAGCGAGCCCTGATAGGAGAGCGGCTTGGTGCTCGACACATGCCCCTCGACCCGGCGCGCATGCGGGGTGGTGAAGACCTCCTCGGTCGGGATGTTCGGGTTGCAGACGATGCCGTTGCGGGCCGGCGAGGCGCCGCCCTGCCAGTCATGGCCATCGGCGAGCCCGACGGTCAGGTCGGTACCAGGCCCGGTGAAATGCAGCGCGGCGAAGCGTTGGCCGTTCAGCCAGTCGCGGCGGCTGCGCAACGCCGCGTTATGCGCCTTCCAGGCTGCCACCGGATCGGTCTCGTTGATGCGCGACGCCGCGAAGATCGCCTCCGCCAGCTTGCCGACCGCGACCTCCTCGGCATCCTCCGGGAAAACCTGCTTCGCCCAGGCCACGCTCGGAAAGGCGATGATGTTCCAGTTGATGTCGAAGCCGGCGATCTTCTCCAATGCCGGCTGGTAGGCCAGCGCATTCGCCTTGCTGGCACGGCCGACCTTGGCAGGGTCCTCGTTGGCGAGCAGCATCGGGTTGTCGCCGACGATGGCGAGCCGGGCCGTATTCTGCGTGAAGGCCTTGGCGACGCCCTCATAGAGCCAGCCCGGCGCCTTGTCGAAGCTCGCATCCGGCGCGGAGCGATAGCGCGCCAGGGTGACCTCCTCATCGGAGAGCAGCGGCGTCACGATGCCGGCGCCGGCCTTGTAGGCATGCTCGGCGATCCGCCTGACCAGCGGCAGCGCGGCGACAGGCGCCGTCAGGAACAGATCCTGACCGGGTTGCAGGTTCAAGCCCACGCGGATGGCGACCTCGGCCAGCTTGTCGAGCTTGGCGGGATCGATGGCGGCGGGGCGTTGATGAACGGTCATGGCAGTCAACCTGTCGGAGTTCGCAAACTGCCATTGCTCGCGCAAATCGCCGCCGGGTCAAGACTGTCCCTGCGTCGAGGCGGTCATTCGGAGATCGGACGAAGGGCCGTCAATCGGCCGATCTCGGGCCAAGCCGGAGCTTGCTCGCCCGCAGCAGATGGCTGCGCATCAGGGCCGAGGCGACCTCGTTCTCACCGGCCTCCAGATGGTCGAGCATGGCGAGATGCTCGGTGCAATTCACCTGGACGCGCTCGAAGCCAAGGCCCCAATCGTAGTTCGAGAGGCGCCTGAGCTGGTTCTGGCGCCGCACGGCCGAATGGAAATAGCGATTGCCCGTCGCCGCGGCCAAGTCTTCATGGAAAGCGGCATTCATTTCGTAGAAGGCGATGCTGGACGATTCGCGCCACGGGCTTCGCAGGTATTCGAGATGGCGCGCCCGCATCTCCGCGATCCAGCCTGCTTCGAGCCGGAAGTCCGGTTCGAGCATGCACATCGGCTCGATCACCATCCGGAAGCGATAGCTCTCGTCGCGCAGGCGCCGGTCGCGCGGCTCATGCAGGAAGCGCCAGCCATAGCCCGGCTTGCGCTCGACCATGTCGAGATCGGCGAGGCGGGCGAGCAGCTTCTGCGCCTCCGGCCGGCCCAGTTCGTAGCGCCGCATCACCTCCAGTTCTGAGACCTCGTCCGGCAGGAGCCCGTTCTCGCGCTCATGCGCCAGCCGGACCATGGCGAGGTCGATCAGCTCGGGCGGCAGAACGCTCGCCGTCGCATCCGGCAGCGCGACGACCTCGACCCCCTTGTTGGCGAGCCGCCGCACCACGCCCTGACGCGCGAGATGGTCGAGCGCGGCGCGGACCGGGGTCCGCGAGACGCCGAGCCGCTGCGCCGTGCCGTTCTCGTTCAGCCGGGCGCCGGCGCCGAGGCCGTCATCCCGCATCATCTGCAGGATGCGCTCGGCGATCTCCTGCTGCAGCCGCGTCGGCGTCGTCATCGAAGGCCTTGATTGTTTTAGTTCGTGATGAAATACAATACAGCATAACCCCAGGCCAGCATATCCGAAAGGCCCCACGCCATGGTCCAGCCCTGCCCCTTCGTCGATGTCTCCGGCTCGCCCTACGAGCGCGGCCGCCAGCATGGCGCGGCCGTGCCGAGCCGCGTAAAGCGCTCGATCGAGCTCTATGGCGGCCAGCTCGGCGATCTCGGCTACGACGCCAAGGCCAAATCCGCCCTGATCGGCGAGTTCGCCCGCGAGATCGAGGCTTTCGGCGCGCATTACATCGAGGAGATGCGCGGCATCGCCGACGGCGCCGGCGTCGCGCTGGAAGACATCATCATGGTCAATG
This sequence comes from Allobosea sp. UNC402CLCol, assembly GCF_000745475.1. Taxonomy (GTDB): domain Bacteria; phylum Pseudomonadota; class Alphaproteobacteria; order Rhizobiales; family Beijerinckiaceae; genus Allobosea; species Allobosea spartocytisi. The sequence continues at coordinate 118,001 of NZ_JQJJ01000010.1, read as the reverse complement.
CCCGCACCGAGGTGATCGCCAAGGCGCGGATGGTCAAGAACAAGCCAGTCGAGGCCACGGAAGAGCTCGACGATGGCTGCACCGGCGCGATCATCCTGCCTGAGCGCAGCGCCAACGGCGAAGTCATCCACGGCCAGAACTGGGACTGGCGCGCCGAATGCGCGGAGACCGCGATCGTGCTGCGCGTGCGCCGCGACGACGGCCCCGACTTCCTCACCTTCGTCGAGGCCGGCGGCCTCGCCCGCTGCGGCATGAACGCGGCCGGCGTCTCGATCACCGCCAACTATCTCGAATGCGACCGCGACTTCAGCCAGACCGGCGTGCCGCTCGCCCTGATCCGCCGCAAGGTGCTGGAGCAGGAGCATCTCGCCTTCGCGATCAAGGCCGTGGCGGCAACGCCCAAGGCCTGCTCCAACAACATGATGCTCTCGACCGTGAAGGGCTTCGGCATCGACTTCGAATGCGCCCCGGACGAAGCCTTCCCGATCTACCCGGAAGACGGCATGATCGTGCATGCCAATCACTGGGTCGGCCAGATCGCGCTGACCAAGGTCAAGAACACCAGCATCCCGCGCGTGCCGGAAAGCTTCTACCGCGACTGGCGGGTCAAGAAGCTGCTCAACGAGGCCGGCCGCAAGCTGACGGTCGACGATCTCAAGCAGGCCCTCTTCGACGATTTCCTCTCGCCCTATTCGGTCTGCCGTCCGGCCCGCCCGAACGAGCAGGGCAACCTCTCGGCCACCGTCGCGATGGTGATCATGCAGCCGGCCAAGGGGATCATGGAGGTCGCGCCGCTGCCCGCCCAGAACCGCGTCTTCACCCGCTACAGCCTGACCGAGGATCCGGTCCTGCTCGCCGAAGCGGCCGAATAACCCGGCCACGCAGCGTTTTCGAGCGAAGCGGACACCGCTTCGCGTGCCGACAATGCGTCAGGAAAGACGGAGCGCTCCCCGCTCGGGAGAGGCGAGGGAGCGCTCCGATACCGCGTCACAACCGCATAAAAACAGGGGAAGATGATGCACCGAACCGCCACCGCCACTGCCCTCGCTGCCGCGCTCCTGTGCGGCGGCGTGCAGATCGCCGAGGCCAGCACGCTCAGGATCCAGCTTCGCGCCGACATCCGCTCGATCAATCCCGGCGTCAACCGCGATGCCAACACCGACGGCGTCGTGCTGCAGATGGTCGAGGGCCTCGTCGCCTATGGCGAGGATGCGCTGCCCAAGCCGCTGCTGGCCGAGAAGGTCGAGATCTCGCCGGACGGCAGGAGCTACACCTTCACGCTGCGCCAGGGCGTGAAGTTCCATAACGGCGCGCCGCTCACCGCAGCCGACGTGCTGTGGAGCTGGAACCGCTACATGGATCCGAAGACCGACTGGCGCTGCCTCTCGGAATTCGACGGCCGCGGCCTGGTCAAGGTCGAGACGGTCACGGCGCCCGACGACAAGACCGTGGTGTTCCAGCTCGACAAGCCGAGCGCGCTTTTCCTCTCCTCACTCGCCCGCACCGACTGCGCCATGACCGGCATCCTCCACAAGGATTCGCTCAAGGCCGACGGCTCCTTCGACAAGCCGATCGGCACCGGCCCGTTCAAGCTCGGCGAGTGGAAGCGCGGCGAATACATCAAGCTCGATCGCTTCGCCGATTACGCCTCTCTGCCCGGCAAGATCGACGGGATGACCGGCGCCAAGAAGCCGCTGGTCGACGAAGTCCGCTTCGTCGTCATCCCCGACAACGCCACCGCCAAGGCTGCCCTGCTTCGCGGCGACATCGACGTTGTCCCCGACATCGCCAACTCCGACATCGCGGAGTTGAAGAAGAACGACAAGGTCAAGACCTCGGTCATCACCAGCATGAGCCTCGTCGGGCTGATCATCCAGACGCGCGACCCGCTGCTGCAGAATGTGAAGCTTCGCCAGGCCATCGCCGCCGCGATCGACGTCAAGGAACTGGTCGCGACCATCACCGACGGCCTCGGAACGCCGAACAATTCGATCATCCCGATGCTCTCCGCCTATTACGGCGCCGCGCAGAAGGAGGGCTGGGCATACGATCCGGCCGCCGCCAGGAAGCGTCTCGCTGAGGCCGGCTACAAGGGCGAGAAGATCGTGATGCTCGCCAACAAGCGCTACCCCGAAAGCTTCGACGCCGCCGTCGTCGCCCAGCAGATGCTGAAGGCGGTCGGCCTCAATGTCGAGATCGAGGTGCTGGAATGGGCGACGCAGCTCGACCGCTACACCAAGGGCAACTACCAGATGCAGGCCTTCCCCTATTCGGGCCGCATGGATCCGGCGCTGAGCTATGAATCGATGACCGGGCCGAAGGACAAGCAGCCGCGCAAGCTCTGGGACAATCCCGAGGTGCAGGCCCTGCTCGACAAGTCGATGGTCGTGAACGACCGCGCCGGGCGCCAGGCGATCTTCGACACGCTGCACCGGCGCTTCCTCGCGGAGGTGCCGATGGTGATGCTCTATAACGGCATCGTCGGCGGCGCGATGAGCGCCAAGACCCAGGGCTATGTCTCGACGGTGAGCTCGCTGCCCCGCGCCTGGGAAGTTACGGTCGGCGAATAACGGACCCTCCGCCTCCGGGCTTTCGCGCAAAGGCATGCCCGCTCAGGGCCTGCCGGACGACACGACAACAAGGGGAACGGGAATGATCCGCATTTCGGCTTCGGCATTGGCGCTCGCGCTCATCGGCGGCGCGGCACAGGCGCAGACCGTCAATGTCGCGCTCAATGCCGACATCCGCTCGACCAATCCGGGCGTCAACCGCGACGACAACACCGACGCCGTCGTGCTGCATATGGTCGAGGGCCTCGTCGGCTATCGCGAGAACGGCGCGGTTGCGCCGCTGCTGGCCGAGACCATCGACATTTCGGCGGACGGGCTGACCTACACCTTCCACCTCCGCAAGGGCGTGAAGTTCCACAACGGCGCGGAGATGACCTCCGCCGACGTGCTGTGGAGCTGGAACCGCTACATGGACGCGAAGACCGACTGGCGCTGCAAGCCGGAATTCGACGGCAGGATCGGCCTCAAGGTGACGGAAGCGACCGCTCCTGATGCCTCGACCTTCGTGATGAAGCTGGAAAAGCCGAGCGCGCTCTTCCTCGACACCATGGCCCGCACCGACTGCGCCATGGTCGCGATCCTGCACAAGGATTCCGTGAAGCCCGACGGAAGCTGGGACAAGCCGATCGGCACCGGCCCGTTCCAGCTTGCCGACTGGCGCCGCGGCGAATTCGTCCTGCTGAAGCGCTTCGACGGCTATGTCTCGCCTGTTGGCGACAAGCGCGACGGCTATGTCGGCTCCAAGCGGCCGCTCGTGCCGGAGGTGAAGTTTCTCGCCATCGCCGATGGCGCGACCGTCAAGGCCGGCATGATCTCGGGCGCGCTCGATGTCGCCGACGTTCCGGACCAGGATGTGCCGGAGATGCAGAAGACCGGCCTGCAGGTCCTGACCGCGCCGAGCGCCACCAAGCACACGATCCTGCTCCAGACCCGCGACCCGCTGCTGTCGAATGTGAAGATGCGCCAGGCGATCGCCTCCGCGCTCGATCTCGACGAGATCGTCGGCGCCGTCTCGAACGGGCTGGGCAAGACCAACAACTCGGCCGTCTACATCACCTCGCCCTATTACGACGAGGTCCAGAAGAAGCGTTACGCGCACGACCCCGCCCGGACGAAGAAGCTGCTCACGGAAGCCGGCTACAAGGGCGAGACGATCAAGCTGATCGCCAACAAGCGCGCGACCGTGCCGAGCTACCCCGTCGCGATCATGACGCAGGCGATGCTGGAAGCAGCCGGCATCAAGGCCGAGATCGAGATCCTGGAATGGGCGACGCAGCTCGACCGCTTCTCGAAGGGCAACTACCAGATGATGTCCTTCAGCTACTCGGCCCGGATCGACCCCGCCCAGAGCTACAACCAGTTCTCCGGCTCCAAGGACAACCTGCCCTCGAAGGTCTGGGACAGCCGCGAGGCCGATGCGCTGATCGAGAAGGCGACGCTGATCAATGACCAGGCCGAGCGGAAGAAGATCTTCGACCAGCTCCACACAATGATGCTGGCCGATGCGCCGCTGATCTTTCTCTACAATCAGGTCGACACCGCCGTGGTCTCGAAGCGCCTGCAGGGTTTCGCGCCCTGGGTCGCCTCGAAGCCCCGGCTCTGGGAGGTCAGCCTCGCCAGGTGAGGTGGAGGCTTCCCGGCGCGGAAACGCTGCGGCTCACACCGGCACAGCCAGTGGCGGCACCAGCGTAGCCCCCTTGGCGACATGCGTCGCGACCAGGGCGGCAAGGCGGCCGGCGTCGCGCGCCTTCAGGGCCTCCATCATCGCATAGTGCTCGCGGTCGCTGCGCAGCAGAGATTCATGCGAGCTCCACACCGTGATCCGCGAGCCGCGCCCGCGATCGCGCAAGGCCCAGATCGTCTCCTGCAACACGGCATTTCCGCAGAAGGAGTACATCAGTTGATGGAAGGCGTGGTTGATCTCGCTCTGCTCGGTGCGGCTGCCGGTCAATACGGCGGCCGAGAACTGCGCCGCCAGTTCGTCGAGCCGCGCGATCCCGGCTTCGTCGATGCGCGCGACCGCTCTTTCCGCCGCCGCCGTCTCGAGCATGACCCGGATCGCGACGATCTCCTGATAGGTCTTCATGTCGATCTCGGCGACGCGGTAGCCCCGGTTCGGGACATGCTCGATCGTCTTGCGCGCGGCGAGCTCGTCGAGGGCGCCGCGCACGTCGAAGCGCGTCGCCTCGAAACGTTCCTCCAAATCGATCTGGCGCAGCCATTCGCCCGGTCGATACATCCGCAGGCGGATGGCCTCCGCGATCGCATTGGCGAGGTCGGCCCGTCGGGTGCCGGTGTTTTTGCGTTTCCGCTCGGACGTCATGGCAGGCTCTCTAAAGCATTCTCGAGCGAAATCGACACCGGTTCGCGTAAACAAAATGGGGCAAATCAATGCTCTAGCAGGAATTGTCCGGCGCGGCAGAAGTTGGTTGCGGAACGGACCATAACATGCAACATAATTGGCGCCAATAATTTCACCAGAGGAGCAGGCCCGTGAGCGCCGTGGCAGAACAGACCGGCAAGCCGGAAGACGAGGCAGCCGCGCGCGGCAAGGCGCTCTACGAATACGGGCCGACCTCGATCTATTCGGCGAAGCACGATCCGCGCTTCCCCTACTGCCTCTATGTGCCGCCGAATCTCGGAAAGACCGGCGAGAAGCCGGAGCTGATCGTCGCGATGCACGGAACCGGCCGCGGCTTCACCGGCTATCGCGACGCCTTCTCGGCCTTCGCCCGCTGGAACAACTGCATCATCCTGGCGCCGCTCTTCCCGATCGGCGTGATGGGCGACGGCTATCGCGACGGCTTCAAATACATGCGCGAGGGCAATCTCCGTTACGACCACGTCCTGCTCGCCATCGTCGACGAGGTCTGCGAGCGCTATCGTCTCGCCTTCGAGCGCTTCGGCCTGTTCGGCTATTCCGGCGGCGGCCATTTCGCCCATCGCTTCCTGATGCTGCAGCCGCACAGGCTCTGGGGCGTCTCGATCGGCGCGCCCGGCTCGGTGACCCTGCTCGATCCGACGCGCGACTGGTGGGTCGGCACCCGCAACTTCGCCGAACTCTTCGGCCAGGAGCTCGACATCCCCGCCATGCGGAAGGTCGCGGTTCAGATGATCGTCGGCGCTGCCGATCTCGAGACCTGGGAGATCACCCACAAGCCCGGCGGCCGCAACTGGATGCCGGACGCCAACCATGCCGGCGCGACGCGGCCGGAGCGGCTGGCAAGCTTGCGCGACAACTTCGCCGAACACGGCATCGCCGCCCGCTTCGACCTCGTGCCGAACACGCCGCATGACGGCCAGAAGGTCGTGCCGACCGTCGAGGACTTCTTCGCCGGCGAGCTCAAGAAGCTCCGCAGCGCCCGCAAGGCCGCCTGACGGCTAAACCGATAAGCATGTCGATCACGACAGCAACGACAACAGGGGAATGACCATGAACCGTCTGTTCGCTTCCGCCTTTGCGCTCGCCCTGTCGGCGGGCGCGGTCAACGCGCAAACGCTCACCGCCGTGCTCAATGCCGACATCCGCTCGACCAATCCCGGCGTGAACCGGGACGGCAACACCGACGCCGTCGAGATGCACATGGTCGAGGGCCTCGTCGGCTATGCCGAGGACGGCTCGGTCGGCCCGCTGCTGGCGGAAAAGGTCGAGATCTCGCCCGACGGCAAGACCTATACCTTCCGCCTGCGCAAGGGCGTGAAGTTCCATAACGGCGCGACCATGACCTCGGCCGACGTGCTGTGGAGCTGGAACCGCTACATGGACCCGAAGACCGACTGGCGCTGCCTCTCCGATCTCGACGGGCGCAGCGGCCTCAAGGTCGTCTCCGCCACGGCCCCGGATGCCGATACCTTCGTCATGGAGATCGACAAGCCGAACGGGCTCTTCCTCGACACGCTCGCCCGCGCCGATTGCGGCGGCACGGCCGTGATCCACAAGGATTCCGTCAAGGCCGACGGGAGCTGGGACAAGCCGGTCGGCACCGGCCCCTTCATGCTCGGCGAATGGAAGCGCGGCCAGTCGGTCCAGCTCCTCGCCTTCGACCAGTACGTCTCGCCGAAGGGCGACAAGCGCGATGGCTATATCGGCTCCAAGCGCCCGCTGGTGAAGGAAGCGCGCTTCCTGGTCATCCCCGATGCGGCGACGGTGAAGGCCGGCCTGCTCGCAGGCTCGCTCGACATGGCGCTGATGCCGGAATCGGACGTGCCCGACCTGAAGAACGCCCCCAATGTCACGCTGGCGATCGCCCCCAACCCGGTCCGCCACAGCCTGATCATCCAGACGCGAGACCCGCTGATGAAGAACCAGGCCCTGCGCCAGGCGATCGCCGCCGCGATCGACTTCCCCGAGCTTGTCGCCAATGTCAGCAACGGCCTCGGCAAGCCCAACAACTCGCCGGTCTACATGACCTCGAAATACTATGGCGAGGCCGAGAAGCAGGGCTTCAAATACGATCCCGCCGCGGCCAAGGCCCTGCTCCAGAAGGCCGGCTACAAGGGCGAGAAGATCACCATCCTCGCCAACAAGCGCTCCTCGGTGCCGAGCTTCAACACCGCGGTCATCGCCCAGGCGATGATGCAGGCGGTCGGCATCAACGCCGAGATCGAGGTCCTTGAGTGGGCGACGCAGCTCGACCGCTACAACAAGGGCAACTACCAGATGCAGGCCTTCTCCTATTCGAGCCGCTTCGACCCCGCGCTCGGCTTCGAGCAGATCTCCGGCCCGAAGGACAAGCAGCCGCGCAAAGTCTGGGAGGATCCCGAAGCGCTCGCCCTGATCGACAAGTCGATGGTGGTGACCGATCCGGCCGAGCGCCAGAAGCTCTTCGACGAATTGCACAAGCGCTTCATCGAGCAGGTGCCGACGATCTTCACCCATAACGATCTCGACATCATCGCCCATTCCAAGCGCGTGACCGGCGTGACGCCCTGGGCGTCGCAGCTGCGGCTCTGGGAAGTCAGCGTCGCCAAGTAGGCGGCTTCCGGGATCGTCGAGCTTGGGAGGCTTGCATGTTTCGCTTTGCGCTGACGCGGATAGGGATGGCGTTGCCGACGCTGCTGATCGTGGCGGTGTCGGTCTTCGTCCTGATCCGGCTGATACCGGGTGATCCGGCGCAGTTGATGCTGGGCGATCTGGCGACGCCGGCGAGCCTCGCCGATCTGCGCGGCCGGCTCGGCCTCGACCAGAGCCTGCCGGTCCAGTTCGGCATCTGGTTCGGCCATGTCCTGCACGGCGATTTCGGCCAGTCGATCTCGTCGCAGCAGGCGGTGCTGCCGCTGATCCTGCAGCGTTTTGCGGTCAGCGCGCAGATCGTGCTCGTTGCCGTGCTGCTGGCGAGCCTGTTTGCCGTTCCAGCCGGCGTGATCGCCGCCTGGAAGCAGGATTCGTCCCTCGATATCGGCCTCGTCAGCGCCGCCACGCTGCTGCTCTCGATCCCGACCTTCTGGCTCGGCCTGCTGCTCTTGCTCTTCTTCGGCCTCAAGCTCGGCTGGCTGCCGGTCGTCGGCTATGTCTCGATCGCCGAGAACGCCAAGGCCGGCCTGCTCTACCTGATCATGCCGATCCTGACGCTGTTCCTGCACGAGATGGGCGTCATCCTGCGCATGGCACGCGCCTCGACGCTGGAGGTGCTCCGGCTCGACTACATCACCCATGCCCGCGCCAAGGGCCTCAGCGAGAGCGCCGTGCTCTGGCGCCACGCCTTCAAGAACGCCTTCGGCCCGACCTGGACGCTGATCGGCCTCGTGCTCGGCAACCTGCTCGGCGGCATTGCGGTCGTCGAGACCGTCTTCACCATCCCTGGATTGGGCCGCCTGCTCGTCGATGCGATCTTCGCGCGCGACTACCCGGTCATCCAGGGCTGCATGCTCTTCGTCGCCTTCACCTATGTGCTGGTGAACCTCGTCATCGACCTCTGCTACCCGGTCTTCGATCCAAGGGTGACTGCGCAATGAGCGGCGACGGCACAATGACCCGCAGCAGCACGATGAGCGGCGAGCGCCGCCTGAAGCTCCCCGCCCCCAATGCGCTCGTCGGCGGCACGCTGATCGCGATCCTGCTCGCCGCCGCCGGCACCGGCGCGCTCTGGACGCCCTACGACCCGCTCAAGCTCTCCTTCCGCGAGAAGCTCGTGGCGCCCAATGCGCTGCACTGGCTCGGCACCGACGAGTTCGGCCGCGACGTGCTCTCGCGCCTGATGGCGGGTGCTGCGACGAGCGTGTGGATCAGCATCCTGACCGTGACGCTCGCCGTCGTGATGGGCACCACGATCGGCCTGTTCTCCGGCTATATGCGCGGCTGGACCGACCGCGTCATCATGGCCTTCAACGACGCACTGCTCGCCTTCCCCGGCATCCTGCTGGCGCTCGGCCTGCTTGCCGTGCTCGGCGCCAACAAATACGGCATCATCGTCGCGCTGGGCATCGCCTATACGCCCTCGGTGGCGCGCGTCGTACGCGGCACGGTGCTCTCGCTGCGCGAGCGCGAATTCATCGCAGCCTCCCGCGTCATGGGCAATGGCGAGGGCTTCACCATGCTCCGCCACATCCTGCCGAACTGCATCGCGCCGCTGACCGTGCTGGCGACCTCGATGTTCGGCTATGTGCTGCTGGCCGAGAGCGCGCTCTCCTTCCTCGGTCTCGGCGTGCCGCCGCCGGCCCCGACCTGGGGCAACATGCTCGCCGGTTCTCGGCCCTATATCGACCAGGCCGCCTGGCTCGGCATCTTCCCGGGCCTGTGCATCTCGCTGACCCTGCTCGGCATCAACCTGCTCGGCGACGCGCTGCGCGACAAGCTCGACCCACGGATGAGGGGCTCGCGATGACCACCAAAGCGTTTTCAAGCGAAGTGGGCACCGGTTCGCGTGAAGAAAACGCGTCGAACAAGGCCGCTGCACCTCTTCTCGACGTTGCCCATCTCACGCTGAAGATCGGCGCCAGCGGCCGCAGCGTCGTCAACGACGTCTCCTTCCAGGTCTTCCCGGGCGAGATCGTCGGCATCGTCGGCGAATCCGGCTCGGGCAAGACGCTGGCCGCGCGGGCCGTGATGGGCTTCATCCCGCCGGCCGTGCGCCTGACCGGCGGCGCCATCCGCTTCGAGGGCCAGGATGTGATGGCCATGTCCGGCAAGGATCTGCGCGCCATGCGCGGCTCCCGCGTCGGCATGGTCTTCCAGGAGCCGATGACCTCGCTCAACCCCTCCATGCTGATCGGCCGCCAGCTCGACGAGGGGCTTGAGCTGCATCGCAAGCTCGATGCCTCCGGGCGCAAGGCGCTGATCCTCGACATGCTCCGGCGCGTCGGCCTGCGCGATCCGGAAGGGGCGCTCGACTCCTACCCGCACCAGTTCTCCGGCGGCATGCGCCAGCGCATCATGCTGGCCTCCGTGATGCTGCTGAAACCCGCTCTGCTCCTCGCCGACGAGCCGACCACCGCGCTCGACGCCGTGGTCCAGCGCGACGTGATGGAGCTGATGGTCGACCTGACCCAGGCCAACGACACCGCCGTGCTGCTGATCTCGCATGATCTCGGCATGGTCGCGCGCTATTGCAGCCGCATCGTCGTGATGTGCCAGGGCGACGTCGTCGAGCAGGGCTCGGCCGAGGACATCCTCGCCCGGCCGCAGCACCCCTATACCCGCAAGCTGCTGGCCGCGATGCCGCAGCGCCTGCCGGCCCGCTTCCTCCCGCAGGACCAGACCCCCATCGTCGCCGTGCGCGACCTTATCGTCGACTATCCCGGCCGCCAGGGCTTCTTCCGCAAGAGCGCGCCCAAGCGCGCCCTGCACGGCATCAGCATCGACGTGCAGCCGGGCGAGGTCGTCGCGGTGGTCGGCGGCTCCGGCTCGGGCAAGACGACGCTCGGCCAGTCGATCGCCGGGTTGGTCAAGCCCTCGGGCGGCGAGATCCTGTTCAACGGCAAGCCGATCGCGAAGAGCGACACCGCCTATTGGGACTACCGGCTCAACTGTCAGATGGTCTTCCAGGACCCCTATTCGTCGCTCGACCCGCGCATGACCATCGGCCAGCTCGTTGGCGAACCGCTACGGCTGGTCGAGGCGATGAGCGGCGCTCAGAAGAAGGCCCGCGTCGCCGAGGTGCTGGCCGAGGTCGGGCTGAAGGACGGCTTCGCCGATCGCTATCCGCACGAGCTTTCCGGCGGCCAGCGCCAGCGCGTCGCCATCGCCCGCGCCATCGTGCGGCGGCCGAGCTTCGTCATCGCCGACGAGCCGGTCTCGGCGCTCGACGTGACCGTGCGCGCGCAGGTGCTGGAACTCTTCGACGACCTGCAGAAGAAGCACGGCTTCTCCTGCCTGTTCATCAGCCACGATCTCGGCGTGGTCGAGCAGGTTGCCGACCGTGTCATCGTCATGCATGAGGGCCGCATCGTCGAGGAAGGTCCCCGCGACGACATCTTCGACAACCCGCAGCACGACTATACCAAGAAGCTGCTCTCGGCCGTGCCCGGCCTCGAAAGCACCGGCGACGGCGGCGTCAGGCTGTTCTGGCGATTGGGCGAGGGCGAGGCTCCCGCCTCGGCTTGAAAGCAGGCCGTCATGCTCGGGCTTGCCCCGAGCGTCTCGTGCCGGAGGAGGCTCCCCCACCTTCTTGTCCGGAGATTCTCGGGTCGGCGCTGACGCGACGCCCGAGAATGACGTGCAGGGAAGAACTCAGCCCTTGCGCTGCTTGGCGCCGACGAGCTCGTCCCATTTGCGGAAGGCGACGACCATCTTGTCGGGCTTCAGCGGCAGCTCGATCGGGTTCTTGGCGATGAGCTCGGCATATTCCGGCCGGCCGAATTCCGCGATGACCTCCTGGCTGCGCTTCGGCGCCAGCGAGAGCGGCACGTTCTTCACCGCCGGACCCGGATAGAGATAGCCCTCGTCATAGGAATAGGCCTGCATCTTCGGCTGCAGCACATGCGCCATGATGTCGAGCACCACGGCGAGGCGGTCGTTCGGCACCCCCTTCGGCACGCACATGAAGAAGGCGTCCGAGACCCAGTGGAAGCCCTTCAGCGTCTGGATCTTCGCTTCCTTCGGCACGATGCCGAGCGCACGCGGGTTGATGTCCCAGCCCGTCGTCGAGATGATGATGTCACGCGAGCCGTCGCCGAACTCCTTCATCGTCGCGCCGGTGCCGGCCGGGTAATACTCGATGTGCTGGCCGAGTTCCTGCAGATAGGCCCAGCTCTTGTCCCAGCCGCCGACCGGATCCTGCGGGTCCTTGTCCCCCAGCAGATAGGGCAGGCCCATCATGAAGGTGCGGCCGGGTCCCGAATTGGTCGGGCGCGCATACATGAACTTGTTGGGATGGGCCTTGGCCCAGGCGAGCAGCTCCTCCGCCGTGGTCGGCACCTGTTTGACGCGGTCGGGCATGTATTCGAGCAGCGGGCCGGACGGATAGTAGTTCATCACCACGCCGAAGCCCGCACCCTGCGCCTTGTGCAGGTTGAGCGCCGCCGGCTCGTAGTTCTCCTCGAGACCGGGGAACTTGTCGGCGAAATCCGGGAAGATCTTGAGCCAGAGATTCTGCTCGAGCCCGGCCGCGAGGCCGTCCGAACCGGTCAGCACGAGGTCGAGATCGGAGCGGCCGGCATCCTGCTGCGCCTTGATCTTGCTCGCGAGCTCCGGCGCCGGCGCCTTCACATAGGTGATGCGCGAGACCAGCTTGGGGTTGGCGCTGCGATAATCGTCGAAAGCCTGCTGCATCAGCGCCAGCGCCCCGCCGACATCGATGATGTTGATCGCGACCGGCGCGGAAGGCAGCGGCGGCGAAGCGGCGAAGGCGCCGCTCGCTCCGGTCGCCAGCGCCCCGAGCCCTCCGAGGACGGCGCGGCGATCAATACCCTTCGAGAATTCCGTCATGGTTCTCCCCTTTTGTTTGATGGTGACGTCTTCAGGCCGCTGCGGGCGCAGCAAATTCGCGCGTGATGTCGCCGACCCGGACGCTGCGCACCCGCAATTCCGGCGACCATGCGATCTCGCTCTCCGGCAAGGCGATGCCGGCCTTAGCCAAGGCGCCCGCAATCGCGGCCAGCGCATGGGTCGAGGCCATCGCCACCGCCTCCTCCGGCGTCGCGATGCCCCAGGCGACGACGTTGCGCACGGCGTCGTCGAGCTTGAGCGCCGAACCTGCGAGCGAAACGCCGCCGGGCTGGCGCACCGAGCCGTCAGCCGCCAGATCGACCGGCATGCCGGCGAAGCTGTAGCGCCCCGGCTCAGCGCCGGCCGCCACGACCGCGTCGGTGACCAGGATCGAGCGTTCGAGCCCCTTGGCTCGGATCAGGCTCTTCAGCGCCTTCGGATGGATATGGATGCCGTCGGCGATGAAGCCCGCCATCAGCCGGTCCTCCGCGAGCTGCGCGAAGAGCGGGTTGACCAGCTTGTGCATCTGCTGCGGTAGGCCGTTGCCGAGATGGGTCGAGAGCGTCGCGCCGGCATCGGCCGCCGCCGCCACGATCTCGAAATCGACCGCCGCATGGCCGATGGCGACGACCTTGCCTAGACGTGCCAGCGCAGCCGCGAGCGCAATCCCGCCCGCGACCTCGGGAGCCAGCGTCACCATCAGGATCGGCCGTGCGAGGTCTTGCTCCAGCTTCGCGATCAGGCCGGCATCCGCCGCCGTCATCGCCTCGGGCGGATGGCAGCCGGCATAGCCGCCGGCCGGATTGAGGAACGGCCCTTCGAGATGATAGCCGGGGCACATCAGCGGCCCGAGGCGGCTCTCAGCGACCGCCTTGTCGAGCGCCGCGAAGCGCGCTTCCAGCTCGTGGGGATGCGCCGTGATGATCGTCGGCAGGCAAGTGGTGACGCCGGTCGCCAGCATCGCCTCCAGCGCCCGGTCGAGCTCGGCGGCCGTGATCGTCCCGGAATTGAAGTCGACCCCGGCGAAGCCGTTGATCTGGAGATCGACGAGTCCGGGCGTGCGCATCCCTCAGCCCTTCCGAGTCAGCAGCGCGGCGGCGGCCGGATCGATGAAGAGCACGGTGCGCGGATGCGTCTGCAGGATCGAGGCGGGGCTGAGATTGCTGACCGGCCCTTCCAGTGCCGCCTTCGCGGCCTCGGCCTTGCGGGTGTCGGAGACCGAGAGCACGATCAATTCGCTCTTCATGATCTGGCGGATGCTCATCGAGATCGCCTGCTGCGGCACCGCCTCGAAGCTCGGGAACCAGCCCTCGCCGAATTGCTGGCGCCGGCAGGCCTCGTCCAGCTCCACGACGATATAGGGCTCTTCCGTCTCGAAATCGGCCGGCGGATCGTTGAAGGCGAGGTGGCAGTTCTCGCCGATGCCGGCGAAGCAGACGCAGATGCGCCGGCCGGCGATCAGGCCGCTCAGCGCCTTCGCATTCGCCTGCGGATCGCCCTCGCCATCGACGGGAACGAAGCGCGGCGCATCATTCAGGGGCGCCATGAAGCGCAGGCGCAGATAGCGCCGGAAGCTCGCCGGATGCGTCTCGGGCAGGCCGACATATTCGTCGAGATGGAAGGCGGTGACCTTCGACCAGTCGATGCCCTCGGCCTTGACCAGATGCGACAGCATCTCGAACTGGCTCGCGCCGGTCGCGACGACGATCGAGGCTTCCCCGTCACGTGCGATCGCCTCGCGGATCGCTTGCGCGCCCAGCGCCGCCGCCTGCCGGCCGAGAAGATCCTTGTCGGAGGCGACATGCATCTCGATCATCGATTTTTGAACCTTTTGCGAGCTAAAATTTCCGATATTCTGGCACTGAGCTTCACCAAGGCCGCTCCGGAACGCAATGATTAATTTTGAACGCAACCGTTCTGAAATGCGGCGCTCGTTCCCGAAGCTGCCATGAGTCTGATCGCGCTCGACGAAACACGCTTCGGACTGGCGCATCAGCGCGACTGCGCTCGTGCCTATGGCTTGATCCTCGCCGGCCAGGCCCATTCGCGCGGCGACCTCAGCCGCCTGCTCGACCTGCGCTCGACCAGCACCTCGCGCGTGGTCGGGGATCTGGTGGCGCGCCGCCTCGTCATCGAAACGACCGGCGAAGCCACGGGCCGAGGCCGCCCCTCCGCCATCCTGCTGGCCCATAATCGACGGATCGGCGCCTCCGTCATCCATGTCTCCAGCCAATCCCTGTTCGGCGCGCTGGTCGATCTCAGCGGGCATCTGGTCACCGAGCGCCGCATGCCGATCGAGGCGGAGGCCAGCAACGAGACCATCGCCGAAGCCATGGCCGCGCTGGCGCGGACCCTGCTGGAGGCGATGCCGCCCGGCATGAGCCATGCCGGCACGGCGGTCTCGCTCTCCGGCCTGATCGACCTGCGCCGCGGCCAATGGCTCTTGGCCTCGCGCTGGCCGCGGATGCGCGGACTCGATGTCGAAGCGGTCCTTGCGCCTATTGCCGGGCCGGTCGAGATCTGCCGCAATCTCGATGCCGAACTGCGCGCCCGTGCCGCCCGCGATCCCGAGCAGTTCAGCGGCGGCACGCTCCTGCTGCATTGGGGCTGGGGCATCGGCCTCGCCTATGCCGAAGACGGCAGGCCCTTCGCCCCGGCCGGCTCTTTCGGCGAGCTCGGCCATTGGCGGCTGGCCGCGCTGGGGGACCGGCCCTGCGGCTGCGGCAATACCGGCTGCCTCGAAACCGGCGCCGCGCTCTGGGCGCTGCTCCCGGCCTTGCGCCGGCACTGGCCGGCGCTCGACGAGGACGAGAAGCGCCTGTCCCGCCAGTTCGCCGGGCTCGACCTCCTCGCCTTGCCGGAGATCGACACGGCCTGCCGGACCTTGGCGCGGGCGCTGGCCAATGCCTGCCGATTATTGTTTCCGGCCCGCATTGCGGTCAGCGGTCCCTTCGCCAGCAATCCGCAACTTTGGGCGCATTTCAATGCGCTGTTCCGGGCCGAGGGGACCATGGATGGCTTCGCCGTGCCGGACCTCGTCAGCGTCGATGCCAGCCAGCTCTATGAGATCCACGGCGCCGCAGCCCCGCTCCTGAGCCGGGCCGCCGAGGCGCTGCTGTTGAATTCGGCCTGAAGCACGTTCCGGCTTCGACAAATGGATGCCGGCCATGCGCAGGAATGCGCTTGTTGGCACTGAAAGTAGTGCACTAGTATCCCAGCGTAAGGGCTCCACGGCGTCGCTCATGACGTCAGAAGAGAGCCGTGAACCCAGGGAGAGAACATGACACATCCGACACGACGCACCGTCATGGCCGGCGCGGCCGGCCTCGCCGCGCTCAAGGCTGGAGGCGCCTTCGCGCAAGCCGCATCCGGGCCTGTTGCGCTCAACATCATCGACGTCGCCGGCAATCTGCAGCTCACCCAGGCGGCTATCGAACGCTTCGGCAAGGACAATCCGAAACTCATCTCGCGGCTGAACTTCTCGCGCGCGCCCTCGCCGGAGCTGCCGGGCAAGCTCAAGGCGCAGCAGGCGGCCAACCGCGTCGATATCGACCTCGTGCTCACCGGCCCCGGCGCCATGTCGGACGGCATCCAGCAGGGGCTCTGGGTCGATGTCTGGAAATCGCATGCCGCGAGCCTGCCCAAGGCCGAGGAGATCTATCACGAGCAGGCGCTGATGATGCAGCGCAACTTCGGCCAGAACGAAGGCGTCGCCGTGGTCTACTCGCCCTCCGGCCCGCTCTTCGAATATGCGCCGGACCGGCTCAAGACCGTGCCGAAGACGGCCGAGGATCTGCTTGCCTATGTGAAGCAGAACCCGAAGCGCTTCACCTATGCCCGCCCCGTCAATTCCGGCCCCGGCTGGACCTGGCTGCAGGGCCTGCCCTACATCCTCGGCGATTCCGACCCGAGCGACCCGATGAAGGGCTGGGACAAGAGCTGGGCCTATCTCAAGGAGCTCGGCACCGGCATCGACTATTACCCCGGCGGCACCGCCGCGACAATGAAGGAGCTCGGCGAAGGCACCCGCGACGTCATCGTCTCGACGCTGGGCTGGGACATCAACCCGCGCGCGCTCGGCATCGTGCCGAAGGAGGCCAAAGTCTTCGTTCTCGACAAGACCCATTGGATTCCCGACACGCAGTTCATGTGCATCCCGAAGGGCACGGCGGCCGAGAAGATGCCGGCCCTGCTCGCGCTGATGTCCTACATGCTGAAGCCGGAGGCGCAGGCCTTCACCTTCGACAAGGGCTATTTCTATCCCGGCCCGGCAGTGAAGGGCGTCACCCTGGCGCAGGCGCCGCAGGAGAGCCGCGACGTGCTCGCCGAATTC
The DNA here is from genome assembly GCF_000745475.1 of Allobosea sp. UNC402CLCol. Taxonomy (GTDB): domain Bacteria; phylum Pseudomonadota; class Alphaproteobacteria; order Rhizobiales; family Beijerinckiaceae; genus Allobosea; species Allobosea spartocytisi. The sequence goes on along the minus strand of NZ_JQJJ01000010.1, from coordinate 101,233 downwards.
GGCCGCCCCGAATACGACAAGCTGATCGAGACCCTGCCGACCCGGCCGCCGCTGACGCCGGAGCGCCTCGTCGCCGCCTTCCGCCGCTGGGACCAGGAGGTCGGCGTCGGCCACGGGGCGCCGCAATAGGAGCTATCCGGCATGCGCTTCGCCGCCATCGGCCTCGACCACCGCCATATCTACCATATGGTCGGTGGTCTCCTCGCAGCCGGCGCGACCTGCGTCGGCTTCGATCCCGCGACCAGTGACGAGCGGGTGCTCGACGGTTTCCGCGAGCGCTTTCCGACCCTGCCGGAGGTGAGCGCGGGCCGGCTGATCGACGATCCCGCGATCGATCTCATCCTCTGCGCCGCCATCCCTGCTGAGCGCGCCGCCATCGCCATCCGCGCGATGCGGGCGGGCAAGGATGTGATGGTCGACAAGCCCGGCGTCACCGATTTCGACCAGCTCGCCGCGGTCGAGCAGGCGGCAGCGGAGACCGGGCGCATCTTCTCGGTCTGCTTCTCCGAGCGCTTCATCGTTCCCGCGACGATTATAGCCGGCAAATTGATTGCCGACGGCGCGATCGGCCGCGTCGTCCAGACGCTCGGCCTCGGGCCGCATCGCTTCAACCGGGCGATCCGGCCGGGCTGGTTCTTCGACAAGCGCCATTATGGCGGCATCCTGACCGATATCGCCTCCCATCAGATCGACCAGTTCCTGCACTTCACCGGCTCGAACGATGCGGCAATCGTCGCCTCCGGCGTCGGCCATTTCGGTGGGCCGGACGTCCCCGATTTCGAGGATTTCGGCGAGATCCTGCTGCGCAGCGACCGGGCCGGCGGCTATATTCGCGTCGACTGGTTCACCGCTGACGGCCTGCCGACCTGGGGCGACGGGCGCCTCACCATCCTCGGCACCGAGGGTACCATCGAATTGCGCAAATATGTCGATATCGCCGGCCGGCCGGGCACCGACCATGTCTTCCTCGTCGACAAGTCCGGCACCCGCCATATCGACGCCTCGCACGAGCCTCTGACCTATTTTCGCGACCTGATCGTGGATATCGGCGCCCGCAGTGAGACGGCCGTGAGCCAGCGCCACACCTTCACCGTCTGCCGCCTCGCCCTGGAGGCGCAGGCGAAGGCGGCCTGGCTGCCGGTGCGGCCTGAAGCGCGATCCTGAGGAAACGCCATGACACGCAAGCTCGGCATCGCCGTGATCGGGCTCGGGCCCGCCTCCCTGCCGCACTCGAAGAGCCTCGTCGATCTGGCCGGCCGTGCCGAAGTGCGCTGGGCGGTCAGCCGCACGCCGGACCGCGCCAAGGCCTATGCGCAGCAATTCCCCTTCCCGACTACGACCGATCTCGATGCCGTGCTGGCGGACCCCACCGTCGATGCCGCCATCGTGCTCACGCCGCCCTCGAGCCATCTCGACGTCTCCGCCCTCTGCCTTGAAGCCGGCAAACATGTTCTGGTCGAAAAGCCTCTGGAGCTGACCAGCGAGCGCGGCCAGCGCCTCGTCGACACCGCCCGCCGCACCGGGAAAACCTTCGGCGTCACGCTGCAGCATCGCTTCCGGCCGGCGAGCCTGCGCCTCAAGGCTGCGCTCGATTCCGGCGAACTCGGCAGCGTCGAGGCGGCGTTTCTGACCGTGCCGTGGTGGCGTCCGCAGAGCTATTACGACGAGCCGGGCCGCGGCACGCTGGCCCGCGACGGCGGCGGCGTGCTGTTGACCCAGGCGATCCATTCGCTCGACCTGTTTCGCTCGCTGGTCGGCGTCTCGAAGGTCGTGGCCGCGCAGAGCCGGACCACCGCGATCCACCGCATGGAGACGGAGGATTACGTCTCTGCCCTGCTGGAGACCGCGAGCGGCGCCCCCGCCACGCTGATGACGACGACGGCCGCGTATCCGGGCTATCCCGAGCGCATCGAGATCACCGGCACGAAGGGCTTCGCCTCGCTGATCGGCGGACGGCTTCGCCTCGCCTTCCTCGACGGGCGCGAGGAGGTGGTCGAGGCCGAGGGCTCGACCGGCAGCGGCGCCAACATCATGGATTTCCCGCACGACGCCCACCGCGCCGTCATCGCCGATTTCCTCGACGCGATCGAACAAGGCCGCGATCCCGCCGTCTCCGGCGAGGAGGCCCTGGCCTCGCAGCGGCTCGTCGACGAAATCTTGCAGGCGGCGCGCCGCACCGCTTGACTTGTATCGGATTTGTATCTTCCTATACGGCATCCCGCCGGGAATGCCGCATGATCCGTTATCAGGAGATCGCCCATAGTCTCGAACTCGGCCTTGCGGCCGGGGGCGACGATTCTCGGGCGATCCCCTCCGAGCATGAGCTTTGCGAACGCTACGGCGCGAGCCGCACCACGATCCGTGCCGCACTGAAGCAGTTGCAGGACCAGGGCCTGATCGAGCGCCGGCAGGGCAAGGGCACCTTCTACCGGCCGCGCCACATCACCAAGCATCTCGGCAGCATCGTCGACTTCCACAGCGAAGCCCGCATGGCCGGCCGCGTGCCGAAGACGCGGGTGCTCGCCCTCGCCACCCGCGAAGCGACTCCGGCCGAGTTCACCTTGTTCGGCGCCGACATCGCCCGCGACGGCATCGTCGACCTCCTGCGCCTGCGCAGCCTCGACGACCAGCCGGCCGTGCTGCAACGCTCGCGCCTCGGCGCCGGCGTGCTCGGCTCGGTGAAACCGGATGAATTGATGGATGCCTCGCTCTACCGCTACCTCGCCAAGTGCCGCGGTATCCATGTCGCGACCGTCGAGGAGACGCTGGAACCGCTCGCGGCCGAGTCCGAAGACGCCGGCCATCTCGGCATCCCCTCGGGCACCGCGATCTTCCGCTCGCAGCGCATCGCCCGCGACGCGGTCGGCGGCGTGATCGAGCTCAGCGACAACCTGATCCGCGGCGACATCTACCGCTTCACCATCCGCCGGCAGGTCGGGAGCGTCACTCCATGAGCGTGGTCCTCGCCTGCGATCTCGGCGGCACCAGCTTCCGCGCCGCGCTCATCGACCGACAAGGCCGGACGCTGGCCGAAAGCGTCATCATCGGCCCGACGCTGATCGACCGCATGGGCTGGTCGGAGGTCGATGCCGAAGCCTGGTGGACGATTCTTTGCGAAGCGGCCGCCAAGCTCGCGGAGGCCGAGCCCGAACTGTTCGGCACAGTCGAAGGCATCGCCATCTGCGGCGTCACCCGCACGCAGGTCTTTCTCGGCCGTGACGGCCGCCAGCTCCGGCCGGCGATCACCTGGAAGGACACCCGTTCGGAAGCGGCGGCCACCCGCCTGCACGAACGGCTCGCGGATCATCCCGAAGCCGAACGCATCAATGCCTTCCATCCGCTGGCGCGCCTCGCCTGGCTGGCCGAGGAGGAGGAAGCGAGCTTCCGGGCGCTGGCCAGCGTGCTGGAGCCGAAGGACTGGCTGAATTTCCGCCTCACCGGCCGGCAGGCGGGCGATCCCGTCTCGATGGCGCGGCTGATGGCCTGCACCGAAGTGGCGGGAGATGGCGATGCGCTCTCTGCTATCGGGCTGAACGCCGCGATCATCCCGCAGGTGCTGGAGCCTTGCGCGGTGCTTGGGCCGGTCCAGCCGGGTCTGCCCGGCGCGCTCGGGCGATTGGCGGGTGTGCCGGTCTTCTGCTCGTCCAGCGATACCTGGGTCGCCGTGACCGGGCTGGGCGCGATGCGGCCCGGCTTCGCCTACAACATCTCCGGCACCACCGAAGTCCTCGGCGTCGTCGGCGAGCAGGCCGCTGCCACTGAGGGCCTGCTGACGGTCGACTGGCGCGGACTCTGGCAGCTCGGCGGCCCCAGCCAGAATGGCGCCGACACCGCCGCCTGGCTGGTGTCCCTGCTCGGCGGCACGGAGCGCGGCTTCGCGGATGTCGGCGACGGCATCGGCAAGCTGCTCGCCGGGCGGCGCCATCCGCAGCCATTGGTCTTCCTGCCCTATCTCCAGGGCGAGCGCGTGCCTTATTGGAACCCGGCCTTGCGTGGCGCCTTCCTCGGACTTGGCCGCCAGCATGGCGCGACAGATCTCGCTTTTGCCGTTCTGGAAGGTGTCGCCTGCCTCAACCGCATCGTGCTGGAACGGGCCGAGGCCGCGCTCGGCGCCCCGGTCGGCGAGATCCGATTCGGCGGCGGTGCCGCTTCCAACCCGGTCTGGGCGCAGATCAAGGCCGATCTCTGCAATCGCCCGGTCGTGGTCGGTGCCGCGAAGGAACCCGGCCTGCTCGGCGCCGCCATCATCGCCTGGACGGGGCTCGGCCGCTTCCCCTCGCTCGCGGCGGCGCAGGAGGCGCTCGTCACCCCCGCCCGGCGCTACGAACCTGATCCGGCTCGTCGCGAAGCCTATGACGCCCTGTTTGCCGTCTTCCGCCGGGCCGAGGTCGCGCTCGCGCCGATCTCGGCCGATCTCGCCGGGCTCTCGCGCAGCGCCGGCAGCCTGCCCGGCATCCATGCCACGCCATCGTCTCCGTAAGGACCCGACGCCATGAAGACCCTCGTCCAGACCGAATATGGCCGCGACCATCTGCTGGTCGGCTGCGTCCATACGCTCGCCCTGCCCGGCACGCCGCTCTACGACCGCAGCGGCGGCATGCGGAAGATCGTCAAGCAGGCGAAGGAAGAGGCCCGGATCCTGGAGGAGGCCGGCTTCCACGCTTTGCTCTACACCAATGAATCCGACATGCCCTATGAGGCCAACATGCCGGTCGAGGTCGTCGCGGCGATGACCGAGGTGATCGCCGAATGCCAGGCGCAGACGAAGCTGCCGCACGGCGTCAACATGCTGATCGACCCGCCCGCCTCCATCGCCGTCGCCCATGCCACGGGCGGGCGCTTCGTGCGCGCCTTCCTGACCGGGCTGCTCGCCGGCGATATCGGCATGATGACGCCGGACGGCGCCCGCGCCTTGCGCCTGCGCGCCAATCTCGGCGCGGAGAACATCCGCATCATCTGCAACGTCACGCCGGGCTTCTCGATCAATCTCGACACGCGCCCCGTCGAGCAGCATGCCTCGGGCGCGGTCTTCATCGGGCTCGCGGATGTCGTCTGCGTCGGCGGCCCGGCCGCCGGCAAGGAGGCGGACATCTCGGTGATCGAGCGGGTTGCGAAGCAGGTCCCGGATACCCCCGTCGCGGTCGGTACCGGCGTCGCCGAGGAGAATATCGCCCGGCTCTCGGAGGTCGCCGACATCTTCATCATCGGCACCTCGATCAAGAAAGACCGCCAGACTCTGAATCCGGTCGACCCGAAGCGCGCCCACGCCCTGGTGCGCGCCTATGAAGCCCGCAAGGCGGCCTGAGATGACCAGGCCCGCCACGACCAAGCCCGTCACGCTCATCACCGGCGCCTCCGGCGGCATCGGCTCGGTCCTCGCCACGACGCTCGCAGCTGCCGGCCACCGCCTCCTGCTCTGCGGGCTCGATCAGGCCGGGCTCGATGCGCTCTCCGCCGACATCACGGCCGCAGGCGGCGAAGCGCAAACGCTGGCCGGCGATGTCCGCGAGCGCGACTTCGCGCAGGCGGCGATCGATCTCGCCGCCACGCGCTTCGGCCGGCTCGACCATCTCGTGACCGGCGCCGGCGCTTCGCGCCCCGTGCCGCTGGTCGAGATGGAGGATGACGAGTGGGACAGGCTCGTCGACATCAACCTTTCGGCCGTCTTCCGCATCTCGAAAGCCGCCGCCCGCCAGATGATCGACCAAAGCGAGGGCGGCTCGATCGTCCACATCTCCTCGATCGCCCACAGCAATGGCGGCGCCAATCTCGCCTATGGCTCGGCCAAGGGCGGCGTCGCGACCCTCACCTACGGCATGGCCCAGCAGCTCGGGCCGCATGGAATCCGCGTGAATGCGGTTGCGCCGGGCATCATCGATACGCCAATGGTGCGCAACGGATTCGCTCAGCAGTTCAACGCGCTGGTCGAGGGCGCGGCGCAGCGGACGCCGCTGGGAAGACTGGGACGGCCCGAGGATGTCGCCAACGTGATCGCTTTCCTGCTTTCGGACGGCGCCGCCTTCGTCACCGGCGCGCTGATCCCGATCACCGGCGGCATCGAGATCCTGTCGCCGATCTCGACCATCGCGAAGGGAGCCTGAACCGGATGGGCGGCGTCCACCTGCGCGAATTGATCGGCCGCTACGGCACGGCGCTCGCCGGGCTGGCGCTGATCCTGTTCTTCCTGATCTTCGCGCCGAATTTCGCCACGGCGACGAACATCATCAACGTGCTGAAGGATACGAGCTTCCTCGCCATCCTGGCGCTGGGTTTCACGCTTGCCTTCATCGTGGCTGAGCTCGATCTCTCCGTCGCCGAGGTCGCGAGCCTCGCGGCCGTGGTCTGCGGCTGGCTGATCAAGCTCCAGTATCCACCGGCGGCGGCGGTCGCGGCGGCGCTGGCCGTCGGCGTGGTCTTCGGGACGCTCAACGGCTTCGGGGTGACGCGGCTGCGCATCCCCTCCCTGATCATGACGCTGAGCACCGGCGCCATCGCGCGCGGCTGCGCCTTCATGATCACGCAGGGCGTCGCCTTCACCGGCCGCTGGCCGACCCAGTTCACCGGGCTGGCGCGCGGCTCCAGCTTCGGTATTCCCAATCTCGTGCTCTGGCTGGCCGGCGCCACGCTCTTCGCCTGGGGGCTGGTCAAATGGACCCGCACCGGCGCCCATATGGTCGCGACCGGCGAGGCGGATGAGGCGGCCCGTCTCGCCGGCATCGCCACCGCGCGGATGAAGCGCATCGGCCTGCTGCTCGCAGGCGTCTTCGCCGGCATCATGGCGGTGCTGCTCGCCGCCAACCTGTCCTCGGCCGCGCCGAACATGGCGGGCGACTACCTGCTCTATGCCATCGCCGCCGTGCTGCTCGGCATGACCATGTTCGAGCCCGGCAAGCCCAACGTGCCCGGCACGGTCTTCGCGGCGCTGGTGCTCAAGGTGCTCGGCAATGGCTTGGTGCTGCTCGGCGCCGCCTATTACGTTCAGGACATCATGCTCGGCGCGATCATGATCGGCTCCGTCGCCTTCTCGGCCAGCGCGATCCGGAAGGTGGCGTTCAAGGTCTGAGATCCAGAGTCTGCGCTCAAAGAAACAGAAGAGGGGAGTTCACATGTTCGGTTTGCGCAAAATGCTGGTCGCGGCGGCCGCGCTCCTGGCGCTCGGCCAATCCGCCGGCGCCTTCGAGCTCGGCGTCATCGGCTTCCAGTTCTCGTCGGAGACGCATGCCCGCGTCGCCAATGCGGCGGCGGCCGCCGCCAAGGCCAAGGGCTGGAACGTCACGCTGCTGAACTCGGAAGGCGCGCTGCCCAAGCACGCCGAGCAGTTCGACGCGCTGATCGCCAAAAAGGTCGACGCGATCATCATCGCCATGGGCAAGCCGGTCGAGGCCGACGCCCAGTTCAAGGCGGCGAAGGATGCCAAGATCCCGGTCATCACCGTGCAGTCGGGCTCGAGCCCGCATGCGCTCTTCGACATCCAGTCGAACGAATACAAGATCGGCGCCGATGCCGCGCTCTACCTGCTCGGCCAGCTCGGTTATCAGGGCAACATCCTGACCTCGCGCTTCGACCTCAACGTCGCCTCGCGCATCCGCGGCAAGATCCTCGACGCCGTGCTCTCCGAGAACCAGGCGGTGAAGGAGCTCGGCAAGTTCTCGATGGGCCGCACCCAGAGCTGGCGCGACGATGTCCGCTCCGGCATGCAGGCGCTGCTCCTGCAGAACCAGGGCAAGGTCAACGGCATCTGGGCCTCCTTCGACGGGCAGGCCTACATCATCGACGACCTGCTGCAGGCCCAGGGGATCAAGAAGGGCCAGATCCCGCTCGTCTCGGTCGATGGCGGCCAGGAGAGCTATGAGCGCATCGCCGACCCCAGCTCGACCTTCATGGCGACCGTCGCCGTGCCCTTCGAGGAGATGGGCAAGAAGGCGGTCGATGCCGTCCAGACCATCGTCGTCGAGAAGAAGCCGAAGGAGACCGTCGCCAGCGGCCCCTATCTCTTCATGGACGCCGTGCTGGTCGACAAGAACAACGTCCAGCAGTTCCTGAAGAAGTGATGCTCTATTCCTTCTCCCCCTGCGGGAGAAGGTGGCTCGGCGAAGCCGAGACGGATGAGGGGGCGCACTGCATCAAGTCGCTAGCGAGCAGCGTCGCGCGACCCCTCACCCCAACCCTCTCCCGCAAGGGGAGAGGGGGCAGGCCGCACCCGGCCGCTGGTGCATAGCAAGCTGGTTAAACGCCATGACCGAACCCACCCCCCTCCTCTCCCTGCGCGGCATCGGCAAGAGCTACGGCGCCGTCGTCGCCGTGCGCGAGGTCGATCTCGACATCTTCCCGGGCGAGGTCGTGGCGCTGTGCGGCGACAATGGCGCCGGCAAGTCGAGCCTGATCAAGGTGATCTCCGGCGCCGAGGAGGCGACCAGCGGCACCGTCAGCATGCGGGGAAAGCCGGTCGTCTTCGGCTCGCCCCATGACGCGCTTAGCCATGGCGTGGCGACGATCTACCAGGACCTCGCGCTGGCCCCGCGCCTCTCCATCGCCCAGAACGTCTTCATGGGCTCGGAACTGACCAAGCCGGTGCTGCTGCCCTTCCTGCGCGTGCTCGACAAGAAGAAGATGATCGCGGAATCGCGCCGCTATCTGTCGCAGCTCTCGGCCGCCGTCACCGACATGACGAGGCCCGTGGAGCGGCTCTCGGGCGGCCAGCGCCAGGCGGTGGCGATCTCGCGCGCGCTGCGCTGGAACGCCGAGATCATCATCATGGACGAGCCAACGGCGGCGCTCGGCGTCAAGGAAAGCGCCCTCGTCCTCGACCTCATCCGCAAGCTCAAGGCCGACGGGCGCACCGTCATCCTGATCAGCCACAACATGCGTGACGTCGTGGCGCTGGCCGATCGCGTCGTCATCATGGGCGCAGGCCGCAAATATGTGGACCGGCCGCTCGGCGACCTCACCGCCGACGACATCGCCCATATGATCATGTCCGGCAACGCCAAGGCGGCCTGACAAAATGCCCGAAGCGATCATCATCGACACCGATCCGGGGCAGGACGACGCTGTTGCCCTGCTGCTCGCTTTCGCCAGCCGCGACCGGATCGACCTCAAGGCGATCACCACCGTCGCCGGCAATGTCCCGGTGGCGCAGACCACCACGAACGCGCTGCGCATCCGCGACCTTGGCCAGCGCGGCGACATCCCGGTCTATCGCGGCGCCGAGGGACCGCTCGTCTTCCCGCTCGAAACCGCCGAATTCGTCTGCGGCCCGGACGGCTTGGCGGGAGCAGACCTTCCCGCCCCTGCCAGCGAGGCCGCGCCGGGCCATGCCGTCCAGGCGATCATCGATCTCTGCCGCACGGCTCCCGAAGATGGCGTCACGCTTTGCCCGCTCGGGCCGCTGACCAATCTGGCGCTGGCCTTTCGGCTCGCGCCCGACATCCTGCCGAAGGTGAAGCGCATCGTGCTGATGGGCGGCGCCATCGGGCTCGGCAACATCACGCCTGCCGCCGAATTCAACGTTCATGTCGATCCGCATGCGGCGGCAATCGTCTTCGGCTGCGGCCGGCCGATCGTGATGTTCGGCCTCGGCGTCACCTTGCAGGCCATCGCCAGCCACGACCAGATCGCCCGCATCGGCGCGTGCGGCAACGCCGCCGGCAAAGCCGTCTCGGGCATGCTGACCCGCCCGCGCCCCGGCGGACTCGGCAGCGACGGCCACCCGATGCACGACCCCTGCGTCATCGCCTATCTGCTCTGGCCGGAACTCTTCGAAGGTCGCGACTGTTTCGTCGCGGTCGAGACCGGCGACGGCCCCTTGCGCGGCCGCACCACCATCGACTGGAACGGCCGGCTCAAGCGCGCGCCCAACGCCCATGTCGTCTCAGCCGTGAAGGCCCATGAGCTGTTCGAACGGATGATCGAACGCCTCGCCACCCTGCCCTGAAGGATCGCCCCATGCCGCATTTCGTCGAAGCGTTGCAGCAGGAGGCGGCGGACGCCATCGCGCGGATGCAGGAAACCGCGCTCCGGGCACGCCATGCCCATGCCCGCGCCGAACTGATGCGCCACATGCTGACCACCGCCCGCAAGGTGAAGCACAAACCGAAAGCGGAAGCCGTCGAAACCGTGGTGCGCGAGTGGATGGACGCCTGGAACCTTGCCCGCAGCGACTGGCCGCACATCGCCCGCGAGATGGAAGCCTTCACCGAGGCCTTCCACGATTACGCCAACGACCCGAGCGACGCCCATGACGAGCGTTTGCGCGAGGCCTGCGCCGCGCTCGACATCGTGCTGGAGAAGGAGGGCACCTCGATCTCCGACCAGATGGCCTTCCGCTCGCAATGCGCCCATGGCTGGTGGGAGCTGGTGAAGCCGGTCCCTGACGACCTGCCCGGCCGCAAGCCGCGGCCTTCGGTGCCCGAGCTTGAATCCGGCAAAGCATTCTGGGAAGCCGGCTGCGCCGATTTCTGCCGGTAGGGCAGCACTGTCACGGACAAAACGGCGTCATCCCGGACGCAGCGAAGCGGAGATCCGGGATCCATGCCTGAACCTCTGTCGGATGTGCTCAGGCATGGATCCCGGGTCAAGCCCGGGATGACCCCGTGGTTCCGCGTATCATCAACAGGTTTTAGCCTTAGCCCTCGACGAACTGCATCCGGTGCAGCCGCGCATAGGCGCCGTCGCGCGCCAGCAAAGCGTCATGGCTGCCGGTCTCGACGATCCTGCCCTCGTCCATCACCACGATCAGGTCGGCCTCGCGGATGGTCGAGAGCCGATGCGCGATGACCAGGGTCGTGCGCCCCTTCATCAGCCGCGCCAGCGCCTGCTGGACGAGGCGCTCCGATTCGGTGTCGAGCGCGCTCGTCGCCTCGTCGAGCAGGAGGATCGGCGCGTCCTTCAGGATCGCGCGGGCAATCGCGATGCGCTGGCGCTCGCCACCGGAGAGCTTGTGGCCGCGCTCGCCGACGGAGGCGTCATAGCCGCCCGGCATCGCCGTGATGAAGTCATGCGCCGCCGCGGCCTGCGCCGCCGCGACGATCTCGGCCTCGCTCGCGCCCGGCCGTCCGAAGGCGATATTGGCCCGCACCGTATCGTCGAAGAGCACGACATCCTGGCTGACGACGCCGATCTGGTGGCGCAGGCTCTTCAAGCTCACATCGCGCAGATCCTGCCCGTCGATCTCGATACGCCCCCCGGTCGGGTCGTAGAGGCGCGGCACCAGCGCGAGCAGCGTCGACTTGCCGGAGCCCGAACGCCCGACCAGCGCCGTGGTCTTGCCGCCTTGCGCCACGAGGTCGATTCCTTCCAGCGCGCGCTGATCCTCGCGATAGCGGAAGCGCAGATGCCGGAAGGCGATGCCGCCGGAGGAGACCGCCAGCGGCTTCGCGCCCGGCCGGTCGAGGATCTGGGGCTTCTCGTCGAGCAGCGCGTAATAGCGCTTCAGCGAGGCGCCAGCCTCCTGCACGATGGCGTTGAGATTGCCGAGCGAGCGCATCGGCTGGGCCGCGAGCAACAGGGCCGAAACATAGCCGGTGAAATCGCCAACGGTGGACGAGCCCGAGGTGATGCGCACGCCGATCGCGGCGAGCACGCCCGCGACCGCCATGCCGCCCCCGACCTCCAGCAGCGGATCGAGCCGGCCCCGCGCATTGGCTGCCTTCATCTTGAGCGCCCGGATCGTCTCGAAGGCGCTGGCCGCCCGCTGCTTCAGATAGGGCTCGAGCGAATCGGTCTTGGCGACGCGCGCGCCCTGCAGGCTTTCGGTGACGAGGCTCGCCATGATGCCCGTCTGCTCCTGCTGGGAATTGGCCATGCGCCGGAGTTTCTTGCCGATCCGGCCGATCGGATGGGCGATCACGGGCGCGATCAGCAGCACGACCAGCGTCATCTGCCAGTCGATCCAGAACAGCGCGCCGATCAGCGCGATCGCCGTCACCACATCGCGGATGGCGATGTTGACGATGCGCGTCAGCGCTTCCTTGACGAAGGTGAAATCGGTGGTGAAGCGCTGCGTCAGTGAGGCCGGGTTCTCCTTCTGAAGCTGCGCGAGATCGGCATCGATCAGATGGCCGTAGAGCTCCGTCTGCATGTCCGCCTCGATCCGGCTGACGACGGTATTGGTCATCACCGTCTGAGCGAGCAGCGAGAAGCCCTTGATCGCGGTCACGATGACCACCACGGTCGCGACGGCGTTGATCACGCCGATATCGTAGTTGATCGACTTGGAGACCAACCGCTCCATGCGCCGCACGAACCCGGTCGATTCGGCGGCCAGCGGATCGGCGAAGGCATCGAAGGCCGCCTTGATCAGCAGCGGATAGAAGCTCGTCGTCGCCGCGATGACCACGACCAGCGCCAGGATCATCGCCATCTGCGGCAGGTAGCGGCTGATCTGCTCGCGCCAGACGCGGGCGAAGAGCGCGAGGGTGTCGTCGGTGACGCGGCCGATCTTCATGGGCCGCGCCCTACCATGCCGGGCCGGCAAGCGCCACTGGCGTGGATGGGACGGGCAATGTGGCAATCGGGTCTTGCTCCGGACACGAAGCTGTCATCCCATGGCCCGAACGATTCAGGAGACTCCATGCCTTCGACCCCGCCGGCGCAGCCGGGCCAGAGCTTCGCCGAGATCGATACGCCTGCGCTGCTGCTCGACCTCGATGCCTTCGAGCGCAATCTCGTCGCCATGGCCGCCTTCAGCGAGGCTCACGGCATTCGTCTGCGGCCTCACGCCAAGACCCATAAGAGCCCGGAGATCGCGCTGCGCCAGATCGCCCATGGCGCCGTCGGGCAATGCTGCCAGAAGGTTTCGGAGGCGGAAATCCTCGTCGCCGGCGGCGTCGGTGACGTGCTGGTGACCAACGAGATCGCCAGCCCCGCCAAGCTCGACCGCCTCGCCATCCTCGCGCGCAGCGCCAAGATCGGCCTTTGCGTCGATCACGCCGACGGTGTGCGCGAGGCGGCTGCGGCTGCCGCGCGCCATGACGTGGTGCTCGACGTCATGGTCGAGATCGATGTCGGCGGGCGCCGCTGCGGCGTCGCGCCGGGAGAAGGCGCCGTCCGGCTGGCCGAGGCCATCGCGCGCTCGAACACGCTGCGCTTCGCCGGCCTGCAGGCCTATCACGGCTCGGCCCAGCACATGCGCTCCATCGACGAGCGCAGCGAGGCCATCGAGCGCGCCGGGCTCGCCGCGCGCAACACCGCCGAGCGCCTCGCCCAGGCCGGTTTGGAGTGCCCGGTCATCAGCGGCGCCGGCACCGGCACCTATGAGCTCGAGGCGCAATCGGGCATCTGGAACGAATTGCAATGCGGCTCCTACATCTTCATGGACGCCGATTATGCCCGCAACCGCCAGGCCGACGGCTCGCCCTTCCGCAGTTTCGAGCACGCGCTCTTCATCCTCGCCGGCGTGATGAGCAAGCCGGTTCCGGACCGCGCCATCGTCGATGCCGGGCACAAGACCGCTTCGGTCGATTCCGGCATGCCGGTGCCGTTCCAGCGCGAGGGCGCGATCTACACCAAGCCTTCCGACGAGCATGGCGTCCTGACCGGGGATCCCGTCGCGCTTCCGCATCGCGGCGACCGCGTCCTGCTGATTCCCGGCCATTGCGACCCGACCGTGAACCTGCACGACTGGTATGTCTGCGTGCGCGGCCTGCACGGGCCCGATGCCCATGTCGAGGCGGTCTGGCCGGTCGCCGCGCGCGGCGCCGTGACCTGATCTTCCGGGACTGCTGGCTGAGCGCGGCCGCGCGGGTCACATCCTCAGCCGGTTCGAGCTGATGCGAGGCTGTGCCGCCGCCCGATGAAAGCTGGGATGGGCCGGTCGGGCCCTTCGGCGAGGCCGCGCGCGACCATCAAGCGTTCGGGAGACGGCCTCGGAAACGCACCGTCGTCCCGGGCTTGCCCCGGGATCCATCATCAAGCGCAGCGCCTTTCGATGGATCCCGGATCGGCGTCGCTGGCGCGGCTTGTCCGGGATGACCGGTTCCGAACGGAAACTGGCAGCGTCAGGGCCGCCAGCCGGTCTCTTCCACCGGAGCGCTCTCGCGCTCTTCCTCGCGGCGCGCCTCCTCGACCACCGCGAAAAGCGCCCGCAGGGCCGCGTCGACACCTTCGCCCGAGGCCGAGGACAGGATGATCGGCATGCGCTTGGCTGCCCGCTTCAAGCGCGCCACCTGTTCCTTCAGCAGCTCCGGCGACAGCGCGTCGACCTTGGAGAGCGCGACGATCTCGGGCTTGTCCGCCAGCCCCTCGCCATAGGCTTCCAGCTCCTCGCGCACGACCTTGTAGGCCTTGCCGGCGTGCTCGCTCGTGCCCTCGACCAGATGCAGCAGCACGCGGCAGCGCTCGATATGGCCGAGGAAGCGGTCGCCGAGGCCATGGCCCTCATGCGCGCCCTCGATCAGGCCGGGAATATCGGCCAGCACCATCTCCTGGTCATGGACGCGCACGACGCCGAGGCCGGGATGCAGCGTGGTGAAGGGATAATCCGCGATCTTGGGCTTGGCCGCCGTCACCGCGGCGAGGAAGGTCGATTTGCCGGCATTCGGCAGGCCGACCAGGCCCGCATCGGCGATCAGCTTCAGCCTCAACCAGATCCAGCGCTCCTCGCCCGGCAGGCCGGGATTGGCATGGCGTGGCGCCTGGTTGCTCGAGGTCTTGAAATAGGCGTTGCCGAAGCCGCCATTGCCGCCCTTGCACAGCACGAAGCGCTGGCCCGGCTCGGTCAGATCGGCGATCGGCGTCTCGCCATCCTCCTCGAGGATTTCCGTGCCCGGCGGCACCTTCAGCACGATCGCCGGCGAATTGGCGCCGTGGCGGTCCTTGCCCATGCCGTGCTCGCCGGTCCTGGCCTTGAAATGCTGCCGGTAGCGGTAGTCGATCAGCGTGTTCAGCCCCTGCACGCATTCGACGACGATGTCGCCGCCACGCCCGCCATCGCCGCCATTGGGCCCGCCGAACTCGATGAATTTTTCGCGACGGAAGGAGACGCAGCCGGCGCCGCCGTCACCCGCCTTCACATAGATCTTGGCCTGGTCGAGGAATTTCATGGCTTCTCAGTAGTGATCCGGGGGCGCTAGGGCAATGCGTCGCATCACGCCGCGAGCCTGAAAGCGCTCATTTCCTCGCGCAGCGCATCGGCGAAGCGCTGGGCCGCCAGCCCGGGATGCGGCGCCATGATCAGCCCGACAGTGAGCTCGAACAGCGGCGGCAGGTCCTCGGCAGGCCCCAGACGGCGCAGCGAGGGCGGCACCGCGCTTTCCGTCATCGCCGTGACGCAGAAACCGCCTTCGACCGCCGACAGCACGCCCGAGGTATGCGAGCAGGAGAAGACCAGCCGATACGCCCGCCCCGCGCTGTTCAGGGCCGCGAGGATGCGCGGTCGCGCCCGGCAGCCTTCCGAGAACAGGGCGAGCGGCAGCGTCTCCTGCAATTCGGGCCGATGGCCGCGCGCCGCGACCCAGATCAACGGCTCGCGCCTGAGCATCTCGCCGAGCGGCCGCTGCGGATCCTGCGTCACCACGGCGAGATCGAGTTCGCCGGCCTTGAGCGCCGGCTCGATCCGCTTCGAGATATCGCAGCGGACCTCGAGCTCGACCTTGGGATGCTCCACCGCGAAGCGCGCGATCAGCGGCCTCAGATAGGCGTCCATGTAGTCGTCGGGAACGCCGATGCGCAGCCGCCCTGTCGGCGTCTCCCCGCCCAGATCGGCCAGCGCCTCGCGCTCGACCGCCAGCAGGCGCCTTGCATGGGCGATCAGCCGCTCGCCCGCATCGGTCGGCGTGACGCCGCGGCGCGAGCGCTCCAGCAGCTTGTGGCCGAGCTGGCTCTCCAGATCCTGGATGCGCACCGAGATCGCCGATTGCGTGCGCCCGAGCCGCGCGCTGGCAGCGGTGAAGCCGCCGGTTTCCGCAACGGCGACCAGCATGCCGAGCGCGGCAAGGTCGAAATGGCCGTTCATCATGTGCCTCCGTGAGACGCCGATCATCCATCGATTTTAAGAATGGTTAAATCAGTATAATCCGTTTTTCCGATGCGAAAAAGCATCCTATAGCAGCGCAGAACCGGTGGACCGGCCGATGCGGGAAGGCGAAGGAAGCCTTCCGGGCCAGGCCGCCGGCACAGAAGCAGTTTCGATGTCCGCCCCCGCGATTTCCGTCCGCCCCGCCTCCCCCGCGCTCGCCATGTTCGCCGCCCTGCTCGCGGGCGCGACCTTCATCGGCTTTTCCGGCATTTTCGTCCGCCTCAGCGATGTCGGCCCGGCCGCTGCCGGCTTCTGGCGGATGATCTTCGCCATGCCCGTGCTGATGGCCTGGACCGCCTTCGAGCGGCGCCGGCCTGCGGGCGGATCCTCGCTCGGTCGCGGCGCGCTCGTGCCGATCGCGCTGGCCGGCCTGACCTTCGGCGTCGATGTCGTGCTCTACAATGCCTCGCTCGGCTTCACGACCATCGCCAACGCCTCGCTGCTCGGCAATCTCGCGCCGGTCGGCGTCGTGCTCGGCGGTTGGCTGATCCTCGGCGACAAGCCGTCGCGCCGCATCCTCGGCGCGCTGATGCTGGCGATCGCCGGCGCGCTGCTGCTCGTGCTGCCGAAATTCACCGGCAACCCCGCCGCCACCGGCAATCTCCTCGGCGATTCGCTGGCCGTCGGTGCGGCGATGTCCTACGCCGCCTATATCCTCGCCATCGGCCGTGCGCGCGGCCGCGCCGATGCCGGGCTGGTCAGCCTGATCTCCAGCCTCGTCTGCGCCGCCTTCTGCTTCGTCGCGGCGCTGGTCTTGCACGAGCAGATCATCCCGATGAGCCTGCAGGGCTGGCTCGCGGTGATCGGGCTCGGCCTCGTCTCGCATGCGCTCGGCCAGGGGCTGATCACGCTCTCGCTCGGCAGCTATGGCGCCAGCGCGGCCTCGCTCGTCATGGTCTGGCCGGCGCTGGTCGCGGTGCTCGCCGCCTGGGCGATCTTCGGCGAGCAGCCGACCCCGGTGCAGGCCTTCGGCGGCGTCGCCATTCTCGCCGCCGTGCTGATGGTGCGGCGCGGCTGAACTCCGCGCTCAGACCGCCGGCTTGACGCCGTAGTGCAGGATCACGGTGCCGTTCTTGAGCGGACGGACCGCGATCAGCGCATAATGGCGCTTTTCCGCATTCGGCTTGAACAGGGGCGTGCCCTGCCCGATCGTGACCGGCGCGACCGCGATCATGATCTCGTCGACGAGCCCGGCGGCCAACAGCGATTCCGTCAGTACGGCGCTGCCGAAGACATAGATGTCCTTGCCGGCTTCCGCTTTTCGGCGCGTGATTTCCGCGACGATATCGGCCGTGACCGTGGTGTTGTTCCAGTCGGAGCCGGTCAGGCTGCGTGAGGCGACGAGCTTCGGCAGGGCGTTCATGAAACCCTTGGTCTCGCCCTCCTCCTCGGCCGAAGTCCAATAGGCCTTCATGCCCTCATAGGTGACGCGGCCGAAGACGAGCAGCCCCGCCTTGCGCCCGAATTCGCTGCTGAGCGCGGAGAGCTCCTCGCCCCAGGCGTCACCATGGAAGCCGAGATCCCACTTCTCCTTGCTTTCGAAGAACCCCTCAAGCGTCACCAGATTCCAGACGATCACCTTGGCCATGGCATCCTCCCGATAGGTTCGGTCAAAACCAGTTTCAATTTGCAATCAGTTGCTGTGTAGCGAAACCGCTCCTATATTGCAACTGGTTTTGGAGACGAGCATGCGCGAGACCGGCCGTTCGGGCTGTCCGATCAATCTGACGCTGGAAATCCTGGGCGATCGCTGGAGCCTGATCGTCCTGCGCGACATCATGTTCGGCAACCGCCGGCATTTTCGCGAGATGCTGGCGAAATCGGACGAAGGCATCGCCTCGAACATCCTCGCCGACCGGCTGAAGCGATTGGTCGAGCGCGGGCTGCTCTCGCGCCGCGACGACGCCACGCACAAGCAGAAGGCGATCTACAGCCTGACCGAGATGGGCATCGCCCTCGTCCCGGTCTTCGCCGCGATGGGCGAATGGGGCCGGCGCTTCCTGCCGGTCACCGAGGAATTGTCGATCCGTGCGGAGCTGCTCAGCGAAGGCGGCCCGGCGCTGTGGGAGCGCTTCATGCAGGAGCTCCGGCACCTGCATCTCGACGCGCCGGCGCCGGAGGTGTCGGTGCTGAACGAGCTGACGGCAGCTTATCGCGCGGCCTTGGCGCGGCGTCAGAGCGCGACCGCCTGAGGCGGGCAGAGACCCCGCCTCCACTTATCCCCGGCGGCTGAAACGGCCGGAGACTGGGCTCCTTTCAGGAGCCCGCCATGCCACCCCACCGCCATCTCTCCCCATCGCGTCGCGAGCTTCGCGCCTTGCGCCTGCGCCTCCTGCGTCTGCGCGACGAGCTCGGCCTGATCCGGCGCGATCATTGGCACCGCAAATACAACCCGAACCAGCCTCGCGTGCCATCCGGCAACGCGGGAGGTGGGCAATGGACCAGCGGTGGGGGTGGAAGCGGCGGATCTGGCAGCGAGAACCCGGCCTTTCCCGACGGCGTAGCGGTCGAAGGCGAGGCCGGCTGGTCATCGCTCGGCGAGGGGTGGAACGAGGACGGCTCCGTCTTCGAGCAGGCTGTCACGGACGGCCAGGGCACGACGATCCAGTCGGAATATGCCGCCTCGCGCGCCGCCGGCTTCGATGAACGCCAGACCGTTATCCGCCCCGATGGCAACACGATCAGCTTCGAGACGACGGACAAGGTCCAGTCGATCCGCTTCGGCGGGCCGGACGGCGAGCTCGTCGCCCGCACGATCTGGACACCGTCCGGCCCCGAGCCCGACGCGACGGTCCAGCCCGCGTTCTCACGACGCGACGCCTTCTCGACCATCATTGGCGGCGGCGCGGCTCTCTTCAACTGGCAGTCGCCGCTCAACGGTAGTGACGGCCAGCAAGCCGTCATGGGTTTCAATGCCCACGACTATCGGCCCGGAAACAGCATGAGCGGCAAGCTCGAACTGAGCTATTCCGGACGTGTGAGCAACGAAGAGGCCGAACTGGCCTGCCGGCGCTTGCCGGACGTTCGGGAACTGGCTGATCGCGCCGCCAGTGCCACAGGCTCTCCAGACCTTTATCCTTCGTCTGCCGCTTATGGAACGGCAGTCCATGCGCGCTTCAAGAACTACGTGGACGATCGCTATGATCCTAACTTCAAGGCGGAACAATCGTTCTTAAAGGAGACTAGTGAAGGAGCGAGGGAGAGTGCGGTACGCTATGGATATCCTGGATCAATTCGCGTGGACGCCTACGAATACCGTCAAGATGGCACCCTTTGTGTCTATGATCTGAAAACTGGTAAGGCCGGCTTATCTGATCGGCGGGCCGAGTTCCTCGCCAACGCAGCTAAATTGGGTTTTGGCCCGGTTCGACGCATTCTTGTCATCGAGGTGAGGCCAAAGCAGTGACAACGAAGAAGCAAATCAAGCAGCTTCTGGAGGCCGTCGCGTCGCGCCATGACGATCTGATCGTCAGAGGCCCCTTCATCGTTCTGGCGCCGCTACAGCATGTGCTTCGCTCGATATCCATCGACCGAAGCTGGAATGCCGACTATCCGCGCTTCTATTGGCATATCGGCCACGCCTTCAATCCGACCGGATCGCTTCAGGGCCTATGCCCCGATATTTTCTGGCTTCCCAAGGAAGGCCCGCGATTCTGGTCTGACTCCGGCTTCACTGAGGCCGTCGTCGAGACATTAGAACGGCGTATCCTCCCGATGCTGCGCCGGGTGCGGTCGATCGAGGACATGTTCCGCGTGGAAGGCGAACCGCGCTCTTATGAATATGATAACTGGCTGAACCACTACGAACCCTATCAAATCCATATGCATGCCGCGTTTGGACGCTTCGATGAGGCCGCCGTCGTCTATGAAAAGATCAAGGACTGGCACCTCATGATGAAGAATGGGCGGCAGCCAGAGTTCAAATATGCGAGCCAGCTCGGCGCCCTTGTTGCCGCGCAGGATCGCGAAGCCGTCGTGAGTTTGCTCCATGACTGGGAGGAAGACTTCGCCCGAAGGAAAGACCTCCTCCCGATCTACGAACGCACGCCCTTCCCGCTCGAGCTTCAGCCTTAGCTCCAAGCCTCACTCCGCCGCCAGCCGCGGCGGCATCTTGCGGCCCATCGCTTCCGCCGTCGCCTCGCCCGGCGTCGCATGCTCGTCATGGATCGGCTCCCAGGCGCTTTCGTCCTCCGCCTTGCTGAAGAAGCGGCCGAACAGGCGCCCGGTCAGATGCGAGAGATCGTCCATCACCGCGTAGAAGGACGGCACGAAGATCAGCGAGAGCACGGTCGAGACGATCAGGCCGCCGATCACCGCGATCGCCATCGGCGCGCGGAACTCGCCGCCATCGCCGACGCCATAGGCCGAGGGCAGCATGCCCGCCGCCATGGCGATGGTGGTCATCAGGATCGGGCGGGCCCGCTTGCGGCCGGCTTCGAGCAGCGCCGTCATCCGGTCCTTGCCCCGGCCAACCTCCTCCACCGCGAAATCGACCAGCATGATCGCGTTCTTGGTGACGATGCCCATCAGCATGAGCAGGCCGATATAGACCGGCATCGAGACGGCATTGCCCGTCGCCAGCAGCGCGATCACCACGCCGCCGAAGGAGAGCGGCAGCGAGAGCAGGATGGTGATCGGCTGGAAGACCGAGCCGAAGAGCAGGATCAGCACGGCGAGCACCAGCATCAGGCCGGTCGTCATCGCGGTGATGAAGCCCTGGACGACCTCGCCCTGGATCTCGGCATCGCCGGTCGCGGCGATCCAGACGCCCGACGGCAGGCCGACCTCCTCGACGATGTCGTGGAACCGGTCCTGCGCGGTGCCGAGCTCGAAGCCGCGCTTGAGGTCGGCGCCGATCTGGGCCCGGCGCACGCGGTCATAGCGGTCGATCGAGCTCGGCCCCTCGCCAAAGCCGACATCGGCGACGGCCGTGAGCGGGATGGAGACGCCGTTGGTATTGGTCACGCGCAGAGCCGCGATGTTGCGGATGTCGGTGCGCGCGGCTTCGTCGAGCTGGACGCGGATCGGGATCTGCCGGTCGCCTGCATTGAACTTGGCGAGATTGGCGCCGACATCGCCGATGGTCGCAACGCGCACGGCCTCCGAGATCGCTTCCGCCGTGACACCGAGATTGGCGGCCTCCTCTAGCTTCGGCGTGACGCGCAGCTCCGGCCGGCTCAGCGAGCCCGCAGTCGCGACGTTGAGATAGCCCGGCACCTGGCGCATCCGCGCCTCGATCTTGGCCACCGCCGTGTCGAGCGCATCGCCATCCTTCGACAGGATCGAGAAGGCCATCTCGCGCTCGCCGCGCTCGTTGACATACCAGGCGCGCACATCCGGCACGCTGGCGAGCTTCTCGGCGATGGTGACCTTGAGCTCCTTCTGCTTGATGTCGCGCTCGGCCTTCGGCTTGAGCAGGACGAAGACGGCCGCACGGCGCACCTCGCGCTGGCCGGTCGGCGACGCCCCGCCGAGCACGAAGACGTCACGCACCTCGGGAATGGTCTTCAGCGCATCGACGAGCTTGTCGGTGGTGACGCGGGTGTCCTCCAGCGTCGCGCCGGGCGGCAATTCGACGCTAGCCACGACGCGCGAGGTGTCCTCGTCCGGGATAAAGCCGGTCGGCAGGAGCTGCGTCGCCTGGATCGAGCCGAACAGGAAGAGGAAGCCGACCAGCAGCGTCGCATAGGCGGTGTTGAACGGCAGGGTCCGCCACGTGCCGGAGCCGTCGAGGCGCGGGAAGAACGGGATGCGCCGCTTCTTCAGCGTGGTTTTCAGCAGCCCGACATAGCCGCCCATGATCCAGCCATCCTTGGGATCGGCATGTTTCACCGGCCGCATCAGATAGGCCGCCATCATCGGCGTGATCAGGCGCGCGACCAGAAGCGAAAACAGCACCGCGACGGCGACGGTGAGGCCGAACTGCCTGAAATACTGCCCGGCGACGCCCCCCATGAAGGAGACCGGCGCGAAGATCGCGACGATGGTCAGCGTGATCGCGATGACGGCGAGCCCGATCTCGTCGGCCGCCTCCATCGCGGCGCGATAGGGCGATTTGCCCATCTTCATGTGCCGGACGATGTTCTCGATCTCGACGATGGCGTCGTCGACCAGGATGCCGGTCACCAGCGTGATGCCGAGCAGGCTCACGAGGTTGAGCGAGAAGCCCATCATCTCCATCGCCCAGAAGGTGGGGATGGCCGAGAGCGGAAGAGCGATGGCCGTGATCAGCGTCGCCCGCCAGTTGCGCAGGAACAGGAAGACGACGATGACGGCGAGCGCCGCGCCCTCCAGCAGCGTCTCCATCGCCGCCTTGTAGTTGCCGTGGGTATAGGCGACAGCGTCGTCGATCGGCGAGATCTGGATGTTCGGATAGCGCTTGTTGAGGGCCTCGATGCGCTGCTGCACGACCTCCTTCACCGACAATTCGCTCGAGCCCTTCGAGCGGAACACCGCGAAGGTGACGACGGGGTTCTTGTTGAGCCGGCCGAAGGCGCGCGGCTCCGAGTTCGAATCCTCGACGCGGCCGAGATCCTTCAGCCGGACCTCGCGGCCCCCGGTCAGCATGATCTTGGTCTCAGCCAGATCGGAGACGGTTCTAGCGCCGGCGAGCGTACGGATCGCCTGCTCCTGACCGCCGACCTCGCCGCGCCCGCCGGCCAGGTCGACATTGGTGGCGCGCACCTGCCGGTTGACCTCGCCGGCGGTGATGCCGAGCGCCAGCAAACGGTCGGGATCGAGCGAGATGCGGATCTCGCGGTCGACGCCGCCATAGCGCTCGACCCGGCCGACGCCTTTCAACCCCTGCAATTCGCGCGCGACGACATCGTCGACATGCCAGGAGAGCTGCTCCAGCGTCATGCCGGCCGAGGCCGCGCCATAGGTCAGGATCGACTGGCCCTCGACATCGATGCGCTGGATGATCGGCTCGTCGATGGTGCGCGGCAGGTCGGCCCGGATCTTGGCGATGGCATCCTTGACGTCGTTGACGGCGCGGTCAGTGTTGGTCTCGAGCCGGAATTCGATCAGCGTCAGCGACTGGCCGTCGGTCAGCGTCGAGGTGACGTGCTTGACCCCGGTGATGTTGGCGACGGAATCCTCGACGCGCTTGCTGACCTGGCTTTCGAGCTCGGCCGGCGCGGCGCCCGACTGCGTCACGGTCACCGAGACGAGCGGCACGTCGATGTTCGGGAAGCGCGTCACCGGCAGCTTCGAGAAGGAGAGCAGCCCGAGCACGCAGAGCACGACGAAGAGCAGGATCGCCGGGACGGGCTTGCGGATCGACCAGGCGGAGAAATTGACGTTCATCGCCCGCCCCGTCAGTTGGTCGCGACGGGCGTGATGAGATCGCCGTCCCGCACGAAGGTGCCGGCGCGCGCCACCACGGTCTCGCCCGCGGCGAGCCCGGTCGCGATCTCGGCGCGCCCGTCCCCGGAGAGGCCGAGCGTCACCTTCCTGGTCACGATCTTGCCCTCCTTCACCGTCTGCACCGTCGGGCCGCTGCGCGTATAGGTGATCGCCGAAAGCGGCAGCGTGACCGCCTGCTTGCGGCCGGTCTCGATGACCCCACGCGCAAAGGAGCCGATCGCGACCGGCGGGTTGCCGTCGAGCGCGACGCGCACGCGGCCGAGCCGCGAGGTCTTGTCGACCTCCGGGGAGATCAGGCGGATCGTGCCCTTGAGCGCTTCCTTGGCGCCGGCCGGCGTGACCGCGACCGGCTGGCCCAGCGTCAGCGCCGGGATATCGACCTCGGCGACCTGCGCCTCCAGCTCGACGGCGCCGTTCGCGATGATCCGGAACAGCGGCTCCGAGCTCGGCAGCATGCTCGCCGTTGCGCCGAGCTTGGCGGTGCGGCGGCTGATCATGCCGGCCTGCGGCGCCTTGATCTCGGTCCGCGCCAGCCGGACGGCGATGTCGTTGCCCTGCGCCCGCGCCAAAGCGCGATCGGCGGTGGCGATGGCGAGCGCCTCGCGGGCGGAACTGGCCCGGGCCTGAGCCGAGCGCGCCGCGGCGGAGCGCTGGTCGAAGGTCTCGGCGCTGGCATTGCCGCTGTCGCGCAACGCCTTGGTGCGATCGAAGGCGTTGTTGGCCTGCACCAGATTGGCGTCGGCCTCGGCGATCTGGGCGTTGGCCTGGGCTATGGCGGCCTCGGCGCGGGCGATCTGCGCGTCGTTCTGCGTCTTCTGCACATCGAGCATCGTGCGGTCCAGCCGCGCCAGCACCTGCCCCTTGACGACCTTGTCGCCTTCCTCGGCGAGAATGGCGATAATCGACAGCCCGTCGACCTCAGGCGAGACCAGAACCTCGTCGCGCGCGATCATCGACCCCGAGACGAGGACGCTCTGGACGATCTCGGTCGTCTTGGCATGGGTGACGGTGACGGATGGACCGGTTGCCGGTGCCTGAGGATGGGCCGCCGGCGCCTGGGAGCTGGCCGCGGGCGCCTGCGCGCGTGCCGGCACGGCGGCAGTCGCCGCAAGCAGCATCGCCGGAAGCATCAGGCGCAGTGCGGGGGAGAGAAGGCTCATCGGGAACGACCCTGTTGCGGCGGCGCGGCGGAGGCGCGGCAAGTGCGGATGGGAGAGCGCGCGTCGCATCACGGCTGCGTCTCGATTTCGGGGAGGAGCATGGTGCGGGCGAGCGTGCGCATGCTTCTGAACAGAACGTCGGCGCCGGCCTCGGCGTCGAAATGGGGCTCGATACCGCGGCGGCAGAAAAAGCCGTCTGCCATCATCGAGATCGCCAGCAGGAAGCTCTGCTCGTCGAGGGTCGCCGGCAATTCGCCGTTGCGCTTCGCCTCGGAGATCGCGGCGATGAGCCCCTCCATCAGGGATCCCTCGATGTCAGCGCACATGCTGGCCATCTGCTCGTTACGCGCGGCCTCGGCCCAGATCTGCAGCGCGATCACCGCCTTTTCGCGCGGCTGGCGGACGAGATGCTTGCGCCCGATCTCCTCGAGCTGGTCGAGCAGCGACCCCTTGCTCGGGCAAAGCCCGGCGAAATCCGCGGCGATCGTGCTCCGATCGCGCTCGGCCATGCCGGCGATGATCGCGTCCTTGGAATTGAAGTAGCGGTAGAGATTGCCCGGGCTCATGCCGGCTTCCGCCGCCACGTCCTGCATCGTGGCCACATGGAATCCGCTGCGCGCGAAGACCCCTTCAGCGGCGTCGAGGATGCGGATATGGCGCTCCGAAAGCGGGCTTTCGGGCAAGGCTGGGGCGAGATGCTGCGACATGGACCGCGCGATAATGAGAATGAACGTTCATTCCCATCGCAATCAATTGTGGCCGCGTCAAGGAGAGCCTTCCCGCCACAGGCGAGCCGGATCTCCCTGCAAAGCGTGGTGTGCGTCCGGAGTCGGCACGCAACATGGCGGCTCAAAATTTGCTTGCTTCGTTCCGTCTGGAACTTCATCCTGCGGTGATCCGTCATGGTTTCACGCGTCCCTCTCAATCCCGGCCGCGCGCCAGCGAGCCTGAAGTCGGTGATGAACGACCACGCCTTTCCTCCTCGTCTGGCCGGACGCACCCGCCCGCCTGCCGCGACCCGGCGCCCGCCCTCGGCTCCCAGGCCGGTGCTGATCGTGCTGCATCAGGAGCATTCCACGCCCGGCCGCGTCGGCCGGCTGCTGCAGGCGCGTGGCCATGCGCTCGACATCCGCAAGCCGCGCTTCGGCGATTCGCTGCCCGCGACCATGCGCGACCATGCCGGGGCAGTGATCTTCGGCGGCCCGATGGGGGCCAATGATCCCGAGGATTTCGTCAAGGCCGAGATCGACTGGATCGGCACCTGCCTGAAGGAGGACGCGCCTTTCCTCGGCATCTGCCTCGGCGCGCAGATGCTGGCGAAGCAGATGGGCGCGCAGGTCTACACCCATGGCGAAGGTCGCGCCGAGGTCGGCTATTATCCGCTCTCCATCACCGAAGCCGGGAAGGCCCATGCCGAGGCGGCCGGCTTCGTCTGGCCCGGCACCGTCTATCAATGGCACCGCGACGGCTTCGATTGCCCGCGCGGCGCCGAATGCCTCGCTACCGGCGGCGATTTCCCGACCCAGGCGATCCGCGCCGCCTCGCGCGTCTACGGCATCCAGTTCCACCCCGAGGTCACGCCCGCGATGATGTATCGCTGGTCGGTGCGCGGCTATGAGCGCACCCTGATGCCGGGCGCGCAGCTCGGCCACACCCATGTGCCTGGCTGGTTCCAGCACGACCCGGCGATCCGCCTCTGGCTCGACGCCTTCCTCGACCATTGGCTGAAGGAGCCGGCGGAAGCCGGAACGGCAACCGCGTGACTCGTACAGCTCTCGTCCTCGGCGCCGGCATGGTCGGCGTCTCCTGCGCGCTCGCCTTGCAGAAGCGCGGCTTCACCGTGACGCTCATCGATCGCAAGGAGCCGGGACGCGAAACCTCCTATGGCAACGCCGGGGTGCTCGCCCGCTCCTCGATCGCACCACTCAACAACCCCTCGCTCTACGGCAAGCTGGCCAGCTATCTCGGTAACGGCCACCCGGCGCTCAATCTGAGCTGGCGCCGCGCCCTGACGCGGCCGGGCTGGCTGCTGCGCTTCCTCTGGGAAGGCCGCCCCTCCCAGGCGGCCGCCCGCATCGCCGCGCTCGATTCCATCACCGCCAGCACGGTCGAGCGCCACCGCGCCCTGATGGCCGAGGCCGGCGTGGCACATCGCCTGCGCGAGAACGGCACGCTCAAGCTCTGGCGCAGCGAAGCCGGCCATGCCGCCGCGCAGGCCGAGCATCATTTCCTCAAGCGCCACGGCATCGCCTCGCGGCTCCTCGACCGGCAGGGCATCTCCGCCGTCGAGCCGCATCTGAACCCGATCTTTCGAGCCGGCCTGCTCATCCCCTCCAACGCCTCGGTCGATTCCCCCGGCGCCGTCACCGCCGCCTATGCCGCACTCTTCGCCGGCCGCGGCGGGCAGATCGTGCAGGCCGAGGTGAAGGCGCTCACCCGTCAAGACGCCGGCTGGCGCGCCGCAACCGACAAGGGCACCTTCGAGGCCGGGATCGCCGTGGTGGCGCTCGGCCCCTGGAGCGGCGATCTGCTGAAGCCGCTCGGCCTCGACCCCAGGCTCGATGTCGAGCGCGGCTATCACCGCCACCTGAAACCGGAGGCCCGCGCGACCTTGTCGCGGCCGATCTACGATGTCGACGCCGCTTATTTCATGGCGCCGATGGAGCAGGGCTATCGCGTGACCAGCGGCGTCGATCTGTCCTTCCGCGACGCGCCCGACGCGCACCGCCAGATCGACAGCGTGACGGAGGCTGCGCGCGAGGCCTTTCCGCTCGGCGCCGTTGCCGGCGAAACCTGGCGCGGGGCGCGGCCGACCCTGCCGGATTCACTGCCGATGATTGGCGAGGCGCCTGGTAATCCCGGCCTCTGGCTCGCCTTCGGCAACCAGCATATCGGCTTCTCGACTGGCCCGATCACCGGCGAGATGATCGCGGCGATGGTCTGCGGCGAGACGCCGCCGGCCGATCCGAAGCCGTTCCGGCCGGGACGGTATATCGGCTGAGGTCAGCTTCAGAGACCCATCGAAATGGGCGCTGGGAATCCCTCTCCCGGATGAGAGAAGGGTACCCCGCGCTTTCCATTGGCGACACGCGGACAACACCAACGAAAAACGCCAGCCCAGAGGCTGGCGTTGATCGAAGCACCGGAAGCGCAGCCGATCGCGCCAGACGGTCGCGCCGGCTCAGACCTGGCGCGCCACCATCATCTTCTTGACCTCGGCGATCGCCTTGGCCGGGTTCAGGCCCTTCGGGCAGGCATTCGCGCAGTTCATGATGGTGTGGCAGCGATAGAGCCGGAAGGGATCTTCCAGATTGTCGAGCCGTTCGCCGGTCGCCTCGTCGCGCGAGTCGATCAGCCAGCGATAGGCCTGCAACAGCGCGGCCGGGCCGAGATAGCGGTCGCCGTTCCACCAATAGCTCGGGCAGGAGGTCGAGCAGCAGGCGCACAGGATGCACTCATAGAGCCCGTCGAGCTTCTCGCGGTCGTCCTTGGCCTGGCGCCACTCCTTCTCGGGAGCCGGCGTCGTCGTCTTCAGCCAGGGCTCGATCGAGGCGTGCTGAGCGTAGAAGCGCGTCAGGTCGGGCACGAGGTCCTTGACCACCGGCATATGCGGCAGCGGGTAGATCGCGACCCGGCCCGCATTCTTGCCGGTGCCGCCGCACTCGTCGATGCCGGTGGTGCAGGCCAAGCCGTTCTTGCCGTCCATGTTCATGGCGCAGGAACCGCAGATGCCCTCGCGGCAGGAGCGGCGGAAGGTCAGGGTCGGGTCGACCTTGTTCTTGATCCAGATCAGCGCGTCCAGCACCATCGGCCCGCAATCGTCGCGGTCGACATAATAGGTATCGGTGCGCGGATTGGCGGTATCGTCCGGGTTCCAGCGATAAATCTTGAACTCGGTGACGTTCTTGGCGCCGGCCGGCTTCGGCCAGGCCTTGCCTTCGGTCAGGCGGGAGTTCTTCGGAAGATTGAATTCAGCCATCAGATCGTCCTCAGTACACCCGTGCCTTGGGCTTGATGTACTCGATGTCGTTGGACATCGTGTAGGTGTGCACCGGGCGGTCGTCGAGCGTGACGGTCCGCTTCTCGTCGTCGATCCAGGACAGGGTGTGCTTCATCCAGTCCTTGTCGTCGCGGTTCGGATAGTCCTCGCGGGCATGGGCGCCGCGGCTTTCCGGCCGGTTCAGCGCCGAGTCCATGGTCACGACCGCCTGGGTGATCAGGTTGTCGAATTCCAGCGTCTCGATCAGGTCCGAGTTCCAGATCAGCGAGCGGTCCTTCGTGCCGACATCGGCGATGCCGCCCCAGACCTCGTGGATGAGCTTGTGGCCCTCTTCCAGCGTCTCGCCGGTGCGGTAGACGGCGCAGTTGTCCTGCATCGTCCGCTGCATCTTGTCGCGCAGCACCGCGGTCGGCGTGCCGCCGGCAGCATTGCGGTACTTGTCGAGGCGGGTGAGAGCGAGGTCGGAGGAGCCCTTCGGCAATTCCGGCTGCTTCTCGCCGGCCGTGACCGTCTCGGCGCAGCGCAGGCCCGCCGCGCGGCCGAAGACGACGAGGTCGATCAGCGAGTTCGAGCCCAGGCGGTTAGCGCCATGCACCGAGACGCAGGCCGCCTCGCCGAGCGCCATCAGGCCGGGAACGACGGTATCCGGATCGCCCCCGACCTTGGTCAGCACCTCGCCGTGGAAGTTCGTCGGGATGCCGCCCATGTTGTAGTGCACCGTCGGCAGAACCGGGATCGGCTCGCGCGTCACGTCGACGCCGGCGAAGATCTTGGCGCTCTCGGAGATGCCCGGCAGGCGCTCGTGCAGGATCTTCGGGTCGAGATGGTCGAGATGCAGGTAGATGTGGTCCTTGGTCTTGCCGACGCCGCGCCCGGCCCGGATCTCCATCGTCATCGAGCGCGAGACGACGTCGCGCGAAGCGAGGTCCTTGGCCGAGGGGGCATAGCGCTCCATGAAGCGCTCGCCCTCCGAGTTGGTGAGATAACCGCCCTCGCCGCGCGCGCCCTCGGTGATCAGGCAGCCCGAGCCGTAGATGCCGGTCGGGTGGAACTGCACGAACTCCATGTCCTGCAGCGGCAGGCCGGCGCGCAGCACCATGCCGCCGCCGTCGCCGGTGCAGGTATGGGCCGAGGTCGCCGAGAAATAGGCGCGGCCATAGCCGCCGGTCGCCAGGATGGTCTGCTGGGCGCGGAAGCGGTGCAGCGTGCCGTCATCGAGCTTGAGCGCGATCACGCCGCGGCAATGGCCATCCTCGTCCATGATCAGGTCGATGGCGAAATACTCGATGAAGAACTCGGTGTTGTAGCGCAGCGCCTGGCCATAGAGCGTGTGCAGCATGGCATGGCCGGTGCGATCGGCCGCGGCGCAGGTGCGCTGGGCCGGCGGGCCCTCGCCGAATTCGGTGGTCATGCCGCCGAAGGGGCGCTGGTAGATGCGGCCATCCTCGGTGCGCGAGAAGGGCACGCCCCAATGCTCGAGCTCGTAGACGGCGGCCGGCGCGTTGCGCACGAGATATTCGATGGCGTCCTGGTCGCCGAGCCAGTCAGACCCCTTGACGGTGTCGTACATGTGCCACTGCCAGGTATCCTTGCCCATATTGCCGAGCGAGGCGGCGACGCCGCCCTGGGCCGCAACGGTGTGCGAGCGGGTCGGGAAGACCTTGGTGATGCAGGCGGTGCGCAGGCCGGCCTGCGAGCAGCCGACGGTGGCGCGCAGACCCGCGCCGCCGGCGCCGACGACGACGACGTCGAAGGTGTGGTCCGTGATCGGATAGGCGGTGCCGGTATAGGCCGGGACCGGACGGGATTTTGTGATCGCCATCGGATCAGCCTCCAAAAGACAGCTTCAGCACCGCGTAGACGCTGGCGGCGCCGATCGCGATGGCGAAGAAGGTGTTGGCCATGACGGCGAGGATCTTGGTCCCCTCGTTATGGACGTAATCCTCGATGATGACCTGCATGCCGAGCCGCATATGGATGCAGGCCGAGAGGGTGAAGAGCAGCATCAGGATCGCGACGAGAGGGTTCGACAGCAGCGCGACCGCCGCCGGATAGGGCCGGCCGACCAGCGCGATGACGATGCCGATGAAGATGATCGTCAGGATCAGGTTCGAAACGGCGGTGACACGCTGCAGCCAGAAATGGCCGGTGCCGGACTTGGCGGAACCGAGGCCGCGAACACGGCCGAGCGGGGTGCGCATCGAGGAATTGGACAGCATGAGCGGGCTCCTCAGCGCAGGACCAGAGCGACGATCCAGACCAGGACCGTCAAGCTCACCGAGGCGACGAGCGAGAACTTCGCCATGTTCATCCGGGTTTCGGGCTCATAGCCCTTGCCCATGTCCCAGACGAAATGTCTCAAGCCCCCGACCATGTGGTGGATCAGCGAGAAGCTGTAGAGGAAGAGGACGAGCCGGCCGAGGAAGGAGCCGGCGATCGCCTGGGCCGTATCGAAGGCGGCGGGCCCCGACGCAGCGGCGACCAGCCAGGCGGCGATCAGCACCGTGCCGAGATAGAGCCCCGTGCCGGTGACGCGATGGGCGACGGACATCGCCATCGTCCAGGACCAGCGATAGATCTGCAGGTGGGGCGAAAGCGGACGAGCCGCGGGCTTGACCTCGGCCAATATCATTCTCCGATCAAGCGGCCCGTCGGAAGGAACGGACCCATTTGGGATCATTCTAGAGTGACCCGCTCTGTAACGAAACCGGAACCACGCTGCAATGCGGCAGGCGCGAAGCGAAGTTACAGATTCTGAAATTCGTCATTTTCTTATCGAAAGCTTACCGCGGCAGCAGTGCCCAATAGTCGAAATCGAGGATCACGCCGGGCGCATATTGCTCGCCTTCCTTGAGCGGATGGGCCGCGCACGGCAGATTCTTGGTGGCGACGAGCCGGAGCCTGAGCGCGCCGACATCGCTGCGCCCCGGCAGCTCCGCGCATGCCAGAACCTCGCTCCAGGCATAGACGGTATCCCCCGCGAACAGCGGCGCGACATGGCGCCCGCCATTGATCGCGGCGATGTGAAAGGCGTTGCCGAGCCCGTTGAACGAGAGGGCGCGGGCGAGGCTGATGACATGGCCGCCATAGATCAGCCTCTTGCCGAAGCGGCTGCCCTGCGCGGCATGGGCGTCGAAATGCACCCGCGCCGTGTTCTGGTAGAGCCGCGTGGCGAGCTGATGCTCGGCCTCCTCGACGGTCATGCCGTCGACATGGTCGATCTTCTCGCCCACCGCATAATCGCCCCAGCGGAAGCGCGAACCGGCCAGCGCATCGTCATGGCCGGCGAGATCGAGCGGCGGGCAGCCCTCGCCCAACACGTCCGGCAGGACGGCCTTGGCCAGCTCCGGCACCTGCTCGGCATGGGCGGGCGTGCCCGGCTGGCGCTTGCGCACCAGCACCCAGCGCGCATAGCTCAGCACGATGTCGCCATGCTGGTTGCGGCCGATGGAGCGGACATAGACGATGCCGGCATCGCCGGCCGAGGCCTGTTTCAGCCCGATGACCTCGGAGGTCGTCGAAAGCGTGTCGCCGACGAAGACGGGCTTGAGGAAGCGCCCGTCGGCATAGCCGAGATTGGCGACGGCATTCAAAGAGATATCCGGCACCGTCTTGCCGAAGACGATGTGGAAGACGAGCAGATCGTCGACCGGCGCCGCCGGATAGCCGATGGCGCGGGCGAAGGCCTCGGAGGATTGCACAGCGAAGCGCGGGCCGTAGAGCGCCGTGTAAAGCGCAACGTCGCCCGCCGTGACCGTGCGCGGCGTCGCATGGACGATGACGTCCCCGAGGTGGAAATCCTCGAAAAAGCGGCCGGAACTGGTCTTGATCGTCGCGCCGGTCATGCGTTGCCTCCTGATGGGAGGCGAGTTTGCGTTGCAACGAAGCTCTGCGTCCAGCCCTGAAGACAGGTCGAGCGTCATGCTCGGGCTTGACCCGGGCATCTCGCGAGGGAGAAGCCCCCCACGCGTCGCGAGATTCTCGGGTCGCCGCTGCGCGGCACCCGAGAATGACACCCTTCGATCACCCCGCGATCGTCGCGAGCTTCGCCAGATCGACATTCGCGCCGCAGACGAGCACGCCGAGCCGCTCGCCCTTGGCGGGCTTGTAGGCGCCGCTGATCAGCGCGCCGAAGGCCGCCGCGCCGCCAGGCTCCACCGCGAGACGGAAATCCCGCCACAGCGCCGCCTGCGCCGCCGTGATGGCTGCGTCAGCCACCAGCGCGACATGGTCGACCGTGTCCTTGCAGACATCGTAGACGAGCTGGCCGACATTGCGCGCGCCGAGCGAATCGGCGGCGACGGAGGCGACCTTGACCTCGGCCGGCCCCTTCGCCTCCAGCGCCGCCTGCAAGGCGCGCGAGCCTTCCGGTTCGACGCCGACGACCCTGACCTTGCTGCCGGCAAACCAGCTCGCAATGCCCGAGATCAGTCCGCCACCGCCGACCGCGACGAGAACGGTGTCGAGATCGAGTTCCTGCAGATCCCATTCACGGCCGAGCGTGCCCTGGCCGGTGACGGTCTCCTTCGCCGCGAAGGGATGGATCTTCAGCGCGCCGGTTTCCGCGACGAAGCGGTCGCAGGCCGCCTGGGCATCGTCATATTGCGCGCCGCCGACCACAACCTCGGCACCGAAGCGCTTGATCGCCTCGATCTTGGCCGCGGGCGAGATCTCGGGCACGAAGATCGTCGCCTTCACCCCGCGCTTCATCGCGGCATAGGCCACCGCCGCGCCGTGATTGCCGCCCGAGGCCGCCGAGACGCCCGCAGCCGGCACCGCCAGCGAGAGCAGGTTGTTGAAGGCGCCGCGCGTCTTGAACGAGCCGGCATGCTGCAGGCATTCGAGCTTGAGCGAGAGATCCGCGGCCGAGCCGAGAGCGCCGCTGCCCAGCCGCATGACAGGCGTGATCCGGGCATGGCCGGCGATGCGGGCGGCCGCTTCCTCGATCATCGGACGGGTGACGGGGCGTTCGCTCATGGCTCGATCCTGTGATGACGGCGCCCGGGACGAGAATGTCCAGATCGCGATGGGAAGCCCGTGGCTATCGCGCCCCGGCGGATCGGGAAAGGGCTTTCCGCGCCCGGCGGCAATGTGCCGGGCGACGACCAGCGCCGCCAGCGCATCGAGGAGGTCGTCTCGCTTCGCTCCTCTGGGAACTGAACCGCCGACGGTGGTCGCACAGATCCCTTGGGAGATGAGGAGCCGGGCACGCTCAGCTAGCCCCTCGGCAGTTTTCTTGGGCGAACCGAGCGCCGTTTCTTCATTCATTGACCAGAAGGCCAGCTCCGGATGAATCTCTTTAGTTCGCTCCTTCATTGAAATATCCTTCCGCAGGAGCTCATCGATTTCCCGGATTTTTGGAAAGATCATGAACGCCTGACGGCTGAAGCCCGATGCAGGCATCGAAGTTTGCCGAGCGACATCACACGCATATGCGTGGGAGCGAGTGATATCTTCCATTCCGATAATTGGGCGGTCGACGGCGTAGACTGCGGCTCGCGACGGGATGCTAAAAACAGAGGTGCTACGCGGACCTAGAACGGCTCTCGCTGCTTCCTCCGGTCCACGTCCTCGCCCTTGGACACCATCAGGCAGTCCGATCGGCATATCCACGGCAACGATGCCGGGTCTCGTTTCGTGCTCGAGAACGCTTTGAAAGTCGCGAAACACGCCGATGATCGGAGGTTCTTTCAATCCCACATCGCAAAAGACCGCGATCCAACCCGCCTTGCAGCCATCCACACCGGCCAGCCATGCCATGCCCGTTCCCTCCACCTTTCGCAGCGCTGGCATCGCATCCGCGTTCGTCTACTGTGCGGCGCAGCACAAGCCGGCCGTGTCAGGAGAGACGATGACCGCGATCCGCCCCCGCCGCAGCGCCCTTTATATGCCGGGCTCGAACGCCCGCGCGCTGGAAAAGGCGCGTGAGATCGCGGCCGACGTCCTGATCCTCGACCTGGAGGACGCCGTCGCCCCCGATGCCAAGGCAACGGCGCGCGAGCAAGTCTGCGCCGCTGTGAAGGCGGGCGGCTATGGCCGGCGCGAGCTGGTGATCCGCGTCAACGGCGCCGGCACGCCCTGGTTCGCGGACGACCTGGCTGCCGCGACGGAGGCCGGGCCGCAGGCGATTCTGGTCCCGAAGGTCTCGGCGCCGGATGAACTGCACGAGATCGCCAGCCGGCTCGATGGTCTTCGGGCCGATTCCGCCATCGCGGTCTGGGCGATGATCGAGACCCCGCTCGCGATCCTCGACGTCGAGCGCATCGCACGGGCCGCGCGCGCCCCCGCCACCCGGCTCGCCTGCTTCGTCATGGGCACGAACGATCTCGCCAAGGAGACCCGCGCCCGCTTCGTGCCGGGCCGGGCGACGATGCTGCCCTGGCTGACGAGCGCGCTGCTGGCCGCCCGCGCCCATGGCATCGACATCCTCGACGGCGTCTACAACGACATCAAGGAGGAGGCCGGCTTCCGCGCCGAATGCGAGCAGGCGCGCGATCTCGGCTTCGACGGCAAGACCCTGATCCACCCCTCGCAGGTCGGGCCGGCGAATACGGTCTTCGCGCCGGACGAGGCGGAGCTCGCCCGTGCACGGGCCATCATCGCCGCCTTCGATCTGCCGGAGAACGCCGGCAAGGGCGCGATCCAGCTCGACGGCCGCATGGTCGAGTTGCTCCATGCAGAGATGGCAAAGCGCACGGTCGCGCTAGCGGAAGCGATCGCTGCTTGAACAAAAAAGGGCCGCGCACAGCGCGGCCCTTCATAAACGGCTTGCGGAAGCTCCTCAGCCCTTCGCCGCCTTGGCCCGCTCGATCGCCTCGACAATCAGCTTCTTGGCCATGGCGGCGTCGCCCCAGCCCTTGAGCTTCACCCATTTCCCGGGCTCCAGATCCTTGTAGTGCTCGAAGAAGTGCTGGATCTGGTCGAGGGTGATCTTCGGCAAATCGGTGTAGTCGTGGACGTTCTCGTAGCGCTTGGTCAGCTTCGGCACGGGAACGGCGATGATCTTCTCGTCGCCGCCGCCCTCGTCTTCCATCAGCATCACGCCGATCGGCCTGACCGCGATGTAGGAGCCCGGCACCAGGGGGCGGGTATTGGCGACCAGCACGTCGCAAGGGTCGCCATCCTCCGACAGCGTGTGCGGGATGAAGCCGTAATTGCCGGGATAGCGCATCGGCGTATAGAGGAAGCGGTCGACGAAGAGCGTGCCGGCCTCCTTGTCCATCTCGTACTTGATCGGCTCGCCCCCGATCGCCACCTCGATCAGGACATTCACTTCGTCAGGCGGGTTCTTGCCGATGGAGATGGCGTCGATGCGCATGAGGGAACCTGTCGCTTGGATATTTCGCCGGGCCTTATGCAAGTTCGCGGCAAAAAGTCCAACCCCTTCCGGCAGAACAAGCCATCAGACGATTTGCGCATGGTTGCCGTCACTGCTATCCGGCCCGTCATGAACAGCCCCGAGACCAGGCCGTGCTGAGCCGCCTGCGCCCCGACGAAGAGCGCTATGCCCGCCGCATGGCCCGCATCGCCCGCTGGGACCGGCCGATCGAAGGCCGGGCCGCGCGCCTGCGCGCCTGGGCCAACATGCTGCTGGTCGACCACGGCGTCTTCCGCCTCGCCTATCTCAACGCCCATCGCGTGACGCCGCGTCTCTGGCGCTCGGCCCAGCCTGCGCCCGGCCAGATCGCGGCCTTCGCCCGCAAGGGCGTGAAGACCATCGTCAACCTGCGCGGCGGGCGCGAGCACGGCTCCTGGCCGCTCCAGAAGGAAGCCTGCGAGCGTCACGGCATCGCGCTCGTCGATTTCGTGCTGCGCTCACGCGGCGCGCCCGACCGGGAGACGATCCTCGGCGCCGAGGCCTTCTTCGCGAGCCTCGAAGAGCCGGCGCTGGTCCACTGCAAATCCGGCGCCGACCGGGCGGGGTTCTTCTCGGCGCTCTATCTGCTGATCCATGAAGGCCGCCCGCTCGACGAGGCGATGCGCCAGCTCTCGCTGCGCTACGGCCATTTCCGTTTCGCCAAGACCGGTATCCTCGATGCCTTCTTCGAGGCCTATCGCCGCGAGGGCGAGGCCAGAGGCATCGCCTTCCTCGACTGGGCCGCGACGATCTACGACCCCGAGCGCCTCGAACGGGACTTCAAGCCCGGTCTTCTGTCCTCGCTGATCGCGGACCGGCTGATCCGCCGGGAATAGGTCATCGACCCGAAAAGTGGAGTGCGGTCTTCGGGTCGATGCCAAAAAGCCTAGGGCATCGGCCGAAACGCCGCTGCGAGGATCACATCCTCACGACTTCGCGCCCGAAACTGCGAAATCCCAGCGCGCACTGTCCTCGGCTTCGCCAAGATGCCGCCAGATGAAGACGACATAGGCCAGCGTCCGAGCGATCGAGACCGCGCCGACGGCATAGAGCAGTGCCGGCGTCAGAGCGCCGTACCAGCGCATCACGCCGATCAGGGCCAGGAGCGAGACGGCGTTGATCAGGACTTGCCAGGCGAGTTGGCGTGACAGGGTCGCGACCTCCTGCAAAGGCCCGACCAGCGTGATCCCGCCGTAGAACAGGCTCATGATGGCGATCACCGCGCCGACACCGGCCCATTTCGTTCCCTCGATGAAGCCGTCGGCGACATGGGCGCCAAGGCCGACGGCGGCGAACAGAGCGCCCGCCGCAGCGATCAGGCCGAGCGTCATCAGCCTGATCCAGAAGCGCCTGCGCTTGCCGACATAGCTGCGCAGCCCGTTGAGCACGAGCGGCGTGGAGACGGTGCCGAACATCTGGCTCGGCATCTCGAGCAGCCGCATCGCGAGCGCGACATGGGCCGCCAGCAGCGCATTGGAGGCGTAGGGCAGCGCCAGGATCGGCGCGATGCTGAAGCCATAGGCCAGCAAGGCGGAGGGCAGCAGCGCCCGCGGCGCGTCGCGCCAGCGCCAGGCCGCCGCGATCAGGCTGCCGCTGTTCCACAATCGCGGCTGGACCAGCGGCCGCAGCGCCGCATGGCGGCGGCGCAGCAGATAGAGGGTCGCCAGGACATGACCGCCGGCATCCGCCATGAAAAGCGCCAGCGCCTTCGGCCCGAAGAGGCCGATTAGCACCAGCATGATCACCGGCTGGACAACCGCCTGCACCACATTGCTGTTGCCGATGGCACGGAAATCCCCTTCCGCGGTCGCCTCCGCCCAGATCAGGCGCAGGACCGAGCGCGCGGCCAGCGAGACGAAGAAGAAAAAGGCGACGGCCGGCGCCACCCAGCCCGTCAGCGCGAGACCGATCAGCACGAGCACCGTCAGACCAAGGAATGCGGTGCCGACCGCGGCGGCAAGGCGAAAGGCCAGACCCAGCCGGGCCGCATCGTTGCTCCGGAAGAACACGGCCTCGAGCCGCAGCAGCGAGGCGGTCGAGACAAAATTCGCGGCAGCGGAAAAGACGGCGAAAGCCGCGAAGACGCTCGGCGGGCACAGCGCCGCCGCGACGATCAGCCCCCAGACCGAGATCAGTCGGGCCTGGACGAAGCGCAGGCCGAGCAGGATGGCCGAACCGAAGCTGGAGCGCAGGATCGGCGCGCGCTCCGCCACGAAGCGGCGTCCGGCGGCCAGGGCCAGCGAAGGCCGGCTCGGGGGAAAGGTCGCCCGTTCCATGACGACATGCGCGGCCATATCGACATCCAGGGTTGGAACATCGGGCAAGCCGTCCTCGCTGTCGTCGGTGCGCCCGTCCTGATGGACCCGGTCCGCCGGCATTAGGAGATCACGGCTTTCAGGCGGCAACGCTGCGCCAGTATGGTTAACAACTTGTAAACAGCTTTCATCGCTGAGCGTCGGTGCAGGCCGCTCGCCCGCGCGGGGCATGATGCAGGAAACGCATCCTGCCCCTGCCGCAGCTCAGACGAAGCTCGCCTTCAGGGCCTCGAACCGGTTTAGCTGATCCGGCAGCAAAGCGCGACTGGCATCTCGTCGCACGAAGATCTTGAACATCACCTCGCCCGCCGCATTGAAGAACTGGACCGAGCAGGCCCGCCGGCCCTGCGCGGTCGCGCGGTCGACGAGATAGATCGCGCGGCAATTCTCGACCTTGATATGTCCGCCGATCGGGCTGTCGCCATGGATATTGTAGTAGCCATGGCCGAAGCTGCCGACCGGCAGCGCGCCCTCGACCTCCAGCACGATGTCGGGCGTGTGCATCAGGAACAGCACCGTTCCCCAGCTCGCCAGCTCCTGCCACAGCGCCTCGAAGCGCTCGGGCGCCACGAACAGCCGCTGCCCGGCCGGCAGCAGCTCCAGCGCCGTGCGGGTCGAGACACCCGCCTCGCGCGCGATCGCCTCGATCAGCCCGTCGGGCTTTGCCGCGAGCAAAGCGCGGGCATGTTCGATCGGGTCGCGGCTCGCGACCTCCGCCGTCGTCATCGCGCGAACCTCACTCGGCCGCCTGGCGGGGCTGATGCGGATTGATCTCGCTCAGCACGGTCTCGAACCCTTCGAACTCGGGATGCCCGAGGAAGACCGGCTTCTCGCGGGGCTGACCGGCGTTGCGATGCGACTCGCGGAATTGCTCCGACTTCGTCCAGGCGACGAAATCCTCCTTCGCGGCCCATGTCGTATGCGAGGAATAGAGGGTGTGGTCCTCTTTCTCCGGCCCCTTCAGCAGATGGAAGGCGAGGAAGCCCGGCATTTCGTCGAGCCGGCTCTTGCGCGAGGACCAGACCGTCTCGAAGGCGGCCTCCTCGCCCTTGACGACCTTGAAGCGATTCATGGCGATGAACATCGGATGATCCTGCACTGAAAGGGCCGTGACCGGCCGAACACGGGGCGCCGGCGCGAATGTCCTCGCGATGTCGTGATCCAGCCGCGCAGCACGATGCCGCGGGCGAAACCGACACCGCTTGGCGCGTTGCCCTTGACCGCTTCTAGTAAAGCCGAATATCTGCGTCAATAACAGTCGAGAGCAATGCTTGTTTTGAATCACTAAAAACTAGCGCTTACTTGGCTGGAACGATTTTAAACTGCGGCATCGACAGTTGATCGACGGCGGCAGCGAAGAGCCTGGGCATTCCAGGAGGAGTCGCATCCATGTCCGGCACACAGGTCCCAACGGTTTCCGCACGCTCCCGGCAGCCGAGCCGCCGCCTCGCGGCCGCCATCGGCCTCGCACTCCTGGCGAGCGGCCTC
Source organism: Allobosea sp. UNC402CLCol (assembly GCF_000745475.1). Taxonomy (GTDB): domain Bacteria; phylum Pseudomonadota; class Alphaproteobacteria; order Rhizobiales; family Beijerinckiaceae; genus Allobosea; species Allobosea spartocytisi. Next base: position 61,530 of record NZ_JQJJ01000010.1, on the reverse strand, counting down.
TGGCCGGCGGGCTGGACGATGCCGGCCCTGGCGCAAAACCCCGACAAGATCGCCGTCGCCGGCGGCGTGATCACCGAGGTGCTCTATGCGCTCGGCCTGCAGGAGCGCATCGTCGGCGTCGATTCGACCAGCCAGTTCCCGCCGGAGGCGCTGACGAACAAGCCGAACATCGGCTATGTCCGTGCCCTCTCGGCCGAGGGCGTGCTCTCGCTGAAGCCGTCGCTGGTCATGCTGATCGATGGAGCGGGCCCGCCCGACGCCGTCTCGCTGCTGACCGAGTCCGGCGTGAGGATCGCCCGCATCGCCGACGGCCTGACGCCGGAAGGCGTCGCCACCAAGATCGACGCGATCGGCGCGGCGGTCGGCGCCGGCGAGCCGGCCCGGCGCCTCGCCGCGCAGACGACGGCGCGCTTTGAGGAGCTGGCCGGGCTGCGCGCCAAGCTCACGACGAAAAAGCGCGTGCTCTTCGTGCTTTCACTGCAGAACGGGCGCGCGCTTGTCGGCGGACGCAACAGCTCGGCCGACGCGATCATCGCGCTGGCCGGCGGCCTCAACGTCGCGAGCGCCATCGAAGGCTACAAGCCGATGACCGAGGAGGCCATCGCCGCCGCGGCGCCCGACATGGTCCTGATGATGCGCAACAGCAGCGCCCACAACACCACGCCCGAAGAGCTCTTCGCCATGCCGGCCTTCGCGCAGACGCCGGCCGCCGCGACGAAGCGCCTGGTCCATATGGACGGCCTCTATCTGCTCGGCTTCGGCCCGCGCACGCCAATGGCGGCGCGCGATCTCATGGCGGCGATCTATCCGGAAGCCGCCATCCCGCCGCTGAAGACGGCCGCCGCCCCGTGACCCTCGCCGCGCCCGCCCCGGCCATGGCCGCCAATGCTTTGGCAACGCTCGCCGCCGGCCGGCGGCGCGTCGGGCTCGTCGCCGTCGTCGGGCTTGCGCTGGCCTGCCTGCTGCTCGCCATCGTCGCGATCGGCCAGGGCGCCATCGCGATCCCGCCGGGCCGGGTCGCCGAGATCCTCATGGCGAAACTGACCGGCGATGCCTCGCTCCTAGACGGGCGCGACGTCCTCGTGGTCCTCAACATCCGCCTGCCGCGCGTGCTGCTCGGCCTGCTCGTCGGCGCGGGCCTCGCGGTTTCCGGTGCCTTGATGCAGGGGCTGTTCCGCAATCCCCTGGCCGATCCCGGCCTCGTCGGCGTCTCGAGCGGCGCGGCGCTCGCCGCGGCGGCGACCATCGTCCTCGGCGACCGTTTCATGGCCGGCACGATGATGAAGCTGCCCTTCGCGGCCCTGCCTTTGGGCGCCTTCTGCGGCGGGCTTGGCGCGACGCTCGCGCTCTATCTCATCGCCACGCGCGGCGGGCGCACCTCGGTCGCCACCATGCTGCTCGCCGGCGTCGCGCTCGGCGCCCTCTCCGGCGCGCTGACCGGCCTTCTCGCCTTCATCTCGGACGACCGGCAATTGCGCGACCTGACCTTCTGGTCGCTCGGCAGCCTCGGCGGCGCGAGCTGGACGAAGCTCTCGGCGGTGGCACCGATCGTGCTGCCGCTGCTGTTGCTGATGCCGCTGCTGGCGCGCGGGCTGAACGGCCTGATGCTCGGCGAGGCCGAGGCCTATCACCTCGGCATCCCCGTCCAGCGCATCAAGGCGCTGGCGATCCTGCTCGTCGCGCTCGCAGTGGGCGCCAGCGTCGCCTCGGCCGGGCTGATCGGCTTCGTCGGCATCGTCGTGCCGCATCTGATCCGGCTCTCGGTCGGCCCGGATCATCGCCTGCTTCTGCCGCTTTCGGCGCTGGGCGGCGCGATGCTGCTGGTCGGCGCCGACATCGTCGCGCGCCTGATCGTGGCGCCGGCCGAATTGCCGATCGGCATCGTCACCGCCACGATCGGCGCGCCCTTCTTTCTCTGGCTGCTGCTGCGCCGCACGAGCCTCATCGATGTCTGAGTCGGGACCGATCCTCTCCGGTCGTGAGATCGGCTTCCTCGCGGGCGGCCGTCGGCTCGTCGCCGAGGCCTCCCTGGAGCTCACCGGCGGCACGACCACGATCCTGATCGGCCCGAACGGCGCCGGAAAATCGACCCTGCTCAAGCTCCTGACCGGCGAGATCAAGCCGGCCGGTGGACGGATCGAGATCGCCGGCGAGCCGCTCGAGACGGTTCCGGCCTGGCGCCTGGCCTGCCAGCGCTCGGTCATGGCGCAGCATGCCCGCCTCGCCTTCCCCTTCAGCGTCTACGAGGTCGCGCAGCTCGGCGTCGACGGCATCGGCCGGGCGCTGACGCGCCAGCGGCGCGAGGCGGTCGTCGCGGAAGCCCTCGCCGCCGCCGGCGTGCTCGACCTCGCGGGCCGGCGCTACCAGACCCTCTCCGGCGGCGAGCAGCAGCGCGTGCAGTTCGCCCGCGTGCTCTGCCAGCTCGAAGCCGGGCGCAGCGTCGCCGAGCGGCAGGTGCTCTTCCTCGACGAGCCGATCGCGAGCCTCGACCTCTGCCACCAGCTCGCACTGCTCGACATGGCCCGCAGCATCGCCGCACGCGGCGTCGCCGTGCTGATCGTGCTGCACGACCTCAACCTCGCCGTGACCTATGCCGATCATCTCGTCGTGATGGATCGCGGCCGGATCATCGCGCAGGGCCCCCCGGCCCAGACCCTCGACGACGCCCTGCTGCATCAGGTCTTCCGCGTCGATCTCTCGCTGAGCCGCGCCCCCGCGCCGGGCCTGCCCTTCCTGCTGCCGCAGCAGCATCGCGGCCGGCCGACGGCGTGAGCTGGCATTTCCGCCGATTCACCCCGGATTCATGGTGAATCGCGCGGGGATCCGCCTTCACCATATTGCTCAACCGCCGGTTCACGGCTGCGGCGCGATGGCTTCCGATCTGTTCAACCGGAGATCGGACCATGTCGAGACAGGTTGCGGCCGCGGGCTTCGCCGTCGCGGGGCTCGCCCTTTCGGCCTTGTGGCTGCCATCGCCCGCCGCGGCCCGCGAGGTCGTCGAGATGCGCGAAGCCCGCTATCAGCCCGGCACCATCGTGATCCGCACCGGCGAGCGCCGGCTCTACTACGTCGTCGCTCCGGGCGAGGCCATCCGCTACACCATCGCGGTCGGCAAGGCCGGCAAGCAATGGCGCGGCGTCAAATATGTCGAGGAGCTGCAGGTCGACCCGGCCTGGAGCCCGCCCGCCGAGGTGAAGCGCGACAATCCCCGCCTGCCGGACGTCATCCCCGGCGGCTCGCCGCGCAACCCGATGGGCGCGCGCGTCATCGGCCTCGGCCCCGGCGGCCAATACGCCATCCACGGCACCAACATGCCGACGACGATCGGCAGCGCCGCCTCCTATGGCTGCTTTCGCATGCATAATGGCGATGTGATCGACCTCTATGCCCGCGTGCAGATGGGCACGCCGGTCGTCGTCCTGCCCTGAGGAGTTATGCCGAAGGCGCCAGGCCCCTCGGGCCCGGTTTCTGGATCAGAGCGCGACGGGCGAAACCAGCGGCTTGCCGGCGAAGAAGGCCCGCAGATTGCCGAGCATGGTTTCCTGCTGCGCCGCCTGCGCCGATTCCGAGGCGGCCGCGATATGCGGCGTCAGCACGACATTGTCGAGCGCCTTCAGCCTGTCGGAGACATGCGGCTCGTTCTCGAAGACATCGAGCCCCGCGCCTGCGATCACGCCCGTCTCCAGCGCCGCGCACAAGGCGTCCTCGTCGACCGCGATGCCGCGCGAGATGTTGACCAGATGTCCGCGCGGCCCCAGCGCCTTCAGCACCGCCGCGTTCACGGCATGCCGGTTCTCGGCGCCGGCGCGGGCCGACACGACGAGGACATCCGCCCATTCGGCGAGGCCGAGCAGACTGTCATGGTAGTGATAGGGCATGTCGGCGCGCCGGCTGCGGTTGTGATAGCCGATCTCCATCTCGAAGCCCTCGGCGCGGCGCGCGATGCGGCTGCCGATCGCGCCCAGCCCGTAGATGCCGAGCTTGCGCCCGGCCAGCCCCGGCACCGGAGCCATGCGCTCGACCGCATTGCCCTGCCAGCGCCCGGCCCGGACGTAACGGTCGCCCTGCGGAATCTGCCGTGCCGTGGCGAGCAGCAGCCCCATGGCGAATTCCGCCACGCCGGCGGCATTGGCGTCTCCGGCATTGCCGAGCGCGATCCCGCGCGCCTTGGCATGCGCCCGGTCGACACCCTCGATGCCGGTGCCGTAGCAACAGACCAGCCTGAGCTTCGGCAGGGCGGCCATGAGAGCGGCGTCGGTGCGCAGGGTCCCGATAGTGAGCAGCGCCTCGACCTGCTCCGCCCCCTCCGGGAGCGCCTCCGGCGTCGAATGCTCCATCGGACCCAGCAGCGTATAGCTTTCACGGAGTCGGTCGATGAACGCCGCCGGCAGTCGCGGCACCATGAGGAGAGTGGGTTTCATCGATCGACTCCAGACAATACCGCATCGCAACATTTCCGCGGCATCCGCTCAAGCCCGCCACCGGCAGGACTGCCATATGCCGGATGCACGCCTTTGCCGCAGTGAACTGGCCGAAAGGCGAAAGATCGGCCGACGCCATTTCCCTCGCCTGCGGCAAAAAAGCACGTTAGCTTCGTCCTGCGACACGAAGCTCGCTCGAGCAAGAGCCGGGCCAGATAAGGGGCTACCCGTATGGATCACCTCGCTGACGTGAAGAAGTTTGCCAAGAAGCCGCTGAACGAGGCCGCCTTCGCCGGGATGGCCAAATCCTATGCGCTGGTCATGGGCAAGCCCGACACGCGCTATGTCGCCTGTTCCGACCCGGCCGAGCTCGACCGCGTTCGCGAGAACTTCCTGAAGAAGAAGCTCGGGCTGAAATCCGGCGATCTCGACGGCTCGATCAAGGCCGTCTGCGAGCAGATGAAGGAAGACCGGACCAAATCCCGCCTGACCTTCTACTACCTGCTGGCCGAGCACCACGGAAAGCTCGACCTCTTCATCAAGAAATAGGCCGGCGCCGTCCCCGGCATCGCCGGGGATCTTCCTCCAGGGCAAGCGATGCGGCCGGCGGGATGTGCCGGCCTTGCGCAGGCTTGCCCGTTCTCCGTCCGATCCATCGCGAAAGATCGCGGCGCGCCCAGCCGGACGCAGTGGCGGGGATCTATGCGCTTGTCACCGCATCGGATCGTTCCGGGGAGCGGGCTCCGCTTTCCGGGCCGGCGCCATAGAGGTCCGCGCGCGTCAGCGGCAGGCCGGACGGTCCCTTGCGCCGCTTCGAGACCAGCGTCTGGTTGACCAGCGCACCGCCGCGCTCGAAGGCGAGCGAGCAGCCGGCGAGATAGAGCAGCCACATCCGCGTCCGCTCCGGGCCGATCTCGGCCTCCGCCCTCTCCTTGTTGGCGTCGAGCCGCTCCCACCACAGCCGGGTCGTGCGCTGATAGTGTTCGCGCCAGCCCTCGACATCATGGACCTCGAAGCCATGGCGCTCGAGATTGGCGATCGACATACCGAGATGGTCGAGCTCGCCGCCGGGGAAGATGTAGCGCACCAGCGCGCGATACTCCGCCGGCATCTTGTTGAAGGCCTTCTCGGTCTTCTTGGCCCGGCGCGAGATGCAGTGATGCAGATAGAGCCCGCGCGGCCGCAGCAGCCGGTTCACCGCCCGGAAATAGGACGGGTGATTGCGGATGCCGACATGCTCGAACATGCCGATCGAGGAGATCTTGTCGAATTCCCCCTCCATCTGGGTGAAGTCCTTGAGATGAAGCGTGACCTTGCCCTGAAGCCCGAGCTTCTCGACCTTCTCGCGCGCCAAGGCGAGCTGCTCCTCGGCCAGCGTCACGCCATGGGCCTCGACGCCGTAGTAGCGGGCGGCATGACAGACCAACGCACCCCAGCCGCAGCCGATGTCGAGGAAGCGGTCACCGGGCTTCAGGCGCAGCTTCCGGCAGATCATGTCGAGCTTGTCGCGCTGGGCCCGCGCGAGGTTGCCATGGTCCTCGGTGAAATAGGCGCAGGTGTAGACCATCTCCTCGTCGAGGAAGAGCCGGTAGAAATCATTCGAGACGTCGTAGTGATAGGCGATGTTGGCCTTGTTGGTCGCCGGGGCCCCGTCGCGCGCGATCTCGTCGCCCTTGCGATGATCGACGGCCTCGGCCGCCTTGCCGGGCGCGAAGATGAAGCGGCGCACCACGTCGAAGATCGCGCTCTTCGGGATGTTGCGCGCGAGCCTGCCCACCTTGCCGTCAGGCCGGGCCGCCGCGAGATCGAAGATCGAGCCGTTCCGGATCGAGATGCGGTCGGTGACATGCAGGTTGAGGAGCGTGTCGAGCTTGGGCTTGCGGATCAAGGCGGCCGGAACGCCGGCATCGGCGATGGCGATGGCGAGCCCGTCGGCAGGCCAGGAGGCGGGCACCGAACTGCCGTCCCAAAGCCGGAAGCCGAGCTTCAGCCCGAGCTTGTCATGCGCCTCCGCCAGAAGGCGGCGCAGGGCGGCGAGCCGCTTGTCATCGTTCGTCATGATCGGCTCCTATTGGCTGCCTCCCTCTGGCAGCCGAAAGCAGTTGGCAATCGCCGCCACCTGCAAACGGACCCGACATAAACCATAACGCCGTGAAGTCATGAGGTTTTCGTATCGGCGCTGCTAGAAGAGATGCGTTCGAGAGGAAGGTGCCATGAAGCCGAAACTGTTTCTCACGCTCATCATAGCGGCCTCATGCTATCTCGTGCAGAATCTCGACGTTTGGGCGCAAGCGCCGAACCCCAGCTCACCCCTTGCCGCTCAGTCGGTCGGACGCGGGCAGCCCACACGAATCAACGTCAACTTTCGCATTGAGATCGATGGCGAAACCGGAGACCTGGCGGCCACCGAAAAGGCAAGAAAAACACTTTACAGCCAGGCGGCGCGGGAATGCTCGGTGCTCACCGCGAGCTTCTCTGGCACGAGTTGCCTCATGGAAAACCTGAGCGTCATGTTTCAGAGGGACGGCTCGGTGAACCGGGGTTCGGCATTCCTGAACGGCAACGCCGTCTATCAGCTTCGCGCCGATTGAGACGACAGACATTCCCTTTCACGGTTTCGTCTCAGAAATCGCTGGCGATGCCCTTCACCTCCCAGTCGTCGTAGCGCACCGGTTCAAGCCCGCCGCGCCCGTTGACCTCGCGCTGGCCGGCGACTTCGGCGGCATGGGCATCGATGGCCGCGCGGCGTGCCTCGGCCTCGGCCAGAGCGCGCTTGGCCGCCGGCGAGAGCACCTTCTCCGTCACGACAGGTGCGGGCGTGGCATCGCTGGCTTTTTCCGGCATGCGGACCATCTCCACGTTTTTGCCTTTCGCATTTTTTTTCACGCGAACCGGCGTCCACTTCGCTCGAAAATGCTCTTGGCCCGGACTTGCAGGATCGGGCCGATGCCCACCACATAGGGCAGGAAACCGGCAATCGCGAGGGTAATCCGCCCTTTTTTCGTACCGGCAAGCGAAGGGAATACGATGAACTACGTCAGGACCGGCATGCTGATGGCGGGTTTGACCGCGCTGTTTCTCAGCGTCGGCTACCTGCTGGGCGGGAGCAGCGGCATGCTGATCGCGCTGATCTTCGCCGCCGGCACCAATCTCTTCAGTTACTGGAATTCCGACCGGCTGGCGCTTGCCGCCCATCATGCCCAGGAGGTCGATGAGCGCAGCGCGCCCGAACTCTATGGCATGGTCCGCGACCTCGCCGCCCGCGCCAACATGCCGATGCCGCGGGTCTATCTGATCCAGGAGGACCAGCCCAACGCCTTCGCCACCGGCCGCAACCCCGAGAATGCGGCCGTCGCGGCGACGACCGGCATCCTGCGCACGCTGACCTATGAGGAACTGGCCGGCGTGATGGCGCATGAGCTCGCGCATATCAAGAACCACGACACGCTGACCATGACGATCACCGCGACCTTCGCCGGTGCGATCTCCTCGCTCGTCACCTTCGGCATGTTCTTCGGCTCGCGCGACAACCGCCCGAATGTCATCGTCCAGATCCTGCTCTCGATCCTCGCCCCGATGGCGGCGGCGCTGATCCAGATGGCGATCTCGCGCTCGCGCGAATACGAAGCGGACCGCCTCGGCGGCGAAATCGCCGGCAATCCCATCTGGCTCGCCGACGCGCTCGCCAAGATCGCGGCCGGCGTCCAGCACATTCCCAGCGAGACAGCCGAGGCCAGGCCTGCTACGGCGCACATGTTCATCATCAATCCCTTGACCGGCGGCGGCATGGATAATCTCTTCTCGACCCATCCCGACACCGGCAATCGCATCGCCGCGCTGATGGAGCAGGCCCGCGCCATGGGCCTCGGCCGCGCCCCGGCGGCGCCGAGCTTCACCGGCCAGGCCTCCGGCAGCCCTTGGGGTTCCGCGCCGCGCCAGCCCGGCCCCTGGGGCTGAGACATGGCCGATCGCATCCCACCCCGCCGCGGACCGCAGCCGCCTGCGGCCGTTCCGGAATCCGACGCGCCGGGCCTGCCGGCACGCCGGCTCGCCGCGACCGTGATCGACGAGGTGCTGCGCGCCCGCGTCGCGCTCGACGAGACGTTGGATCGCCTCGTCCCGGAGTCCGGGCTCGACGCCGCCGATGCCGGGCTTGCCCGCGCCATCGCGGTCACCGCCTTCCGCCGGCTCGGCACCATCCAGCACGCCATCAACGAGCGGCTGGAACGCGGCAGCCCACGTCATTCCGGCCTGTTCGAGCCGATCCTGGCCGCGGCCGCGGCCCAGATCCTCTTCCTCGACGTGCCCGACCATGCCGCCGTCGACCTCGCCATCCGCCATCTGCACGAGGATCCGCGCTCGGCCCGCTACACCGCGCTCGGCAACGCCCTGCTGCGCCGTGTCGTGCGCGAGCGCGACGCGATCCTCGCGGATGCCGAGGCCAACCCCTTCCGCGACACGCCGGATTGGCTCGCCGCGAGCTGGCGCGCCGCCTATGGCGAGGAGGCCGCCACCGCGATCGCCTTGAGCCATCGCGAGGAGCCGCCGCTCGACGTCACCACCAAGGCCGATCCGGCTGTTTGGGCCGAGAAGCTCGGCGGCATCCTGCTGCCGACAGGCTCGATCCGCCTGCGCGAGCGGCAGGCCATCGCGACCTTGCCGGGATATCAGGAAGGCGCCTGGTGGGTGCAGGATGCCGCTGCCGCCCTGCCGGTGAAGCTGATCTCGCCGGCACCGGGCGAGCGCATCGCCGATCTCTGCGCCGCGCCGGGCGGGAAGACGGCCCAGATCGCGGCAGCCGGCGCCGAGGTCACGGCGCTCGACCGCTCCGGGCCGCGCCTGCGCCGGCTCAAGGCCAATCTCGAGCGCCTCGGCCTCACGGCCGAGGTCGTGACGGCCGATGCCACGAGCTGGCAGGCGGAACCCTTCGATGCCGTCCTGCTCGACGCGCCCTGCAGCGCCACCGGCACGATCCGCCGCCATCCCGACGTCGCCTGGACCAAGTCGGAGGAGGATCGCGACCGGCTCGTCGCCCTGCAGGCCAAGCTCCTCGATGCCGCCGCCGCCCTGACCAAACCGGGCGGCCAGCTCGTCTACTGCACCTGCTCGCTGGAGCCGGAGGAGGGCGAGGCGCAGATTTCGGCCTTCCTTACGCGTCATCCCCAGTTTCGTCGCGCCGCCGCGAGCCCTGCCGAAATCGGCGGTTTGGGCGCCGTCATCGACACGAACGGCGATATCCGCACCTTGCCGCAGCATTTGCCCGGGGAAACGCCGCGCCTATCGGGATGGGCGGGATTTTACGCAAGTCGCCTGATCAGGCTATGACGGAAGCGGGATTCGCGCGGTGGGGACGCCGCGCCTCTTCCAGCATGGTCTGCGCGGCCTCGAGCTGCGCCGGAAACGGAGCTTTCGGGGGATTTGAGCGCCTGGTCTGAGCGTCGGGGATTGGCCCAGGCCGCGATCGGACGGGCGGCGCGGCGCACCCGTGGCCAGCTCGTCGGCGCGACGCGCAGGCTCTGGCCCTTCGGTCGCAAGCCCTCCTCCCGCCTGCTCTTCGCCCCGCACGACCTGCGCACGGCCGACCCGACCACGGCCGGCGATTTCTACGCGGGCTACTACGCCTTCGCCGGCCGCACCGTCCGCACACACGGCGAATCGCCCTTCGACATCGCGCCGCCGACCGAGGCCTGGGCCGAGGCGCTTTACGGCTTCGGCTGGCTGCGCCATATGCGTGCCGCCGACACCGCCATCGCCCGCGCCAATGCCCGCAGCCTGGTCGAGGATTTCATTGCCCGGCGCCGCGACCGCAACGATATCGCGCGCCGGCCCGCCGTGGCCGCGCGCCGGCTGATTTCCCTGCTCTCCCACTCGCCGCTCCTGCTGGAAGGCGCCGATCACGCCTTCTACGAGCGCTTCCTGCGCCATGTCTCGCGGCTGACCGACCGGGTCAGCCTCGCGCTCGCCGGCGCGGTCGAGGGGGCCGACCGGATCAACGGGCTGATCGCCATCACCCTCGCCGCCATCTGCCTGGACGGTCAGGATGCCCGCCGCAAGCGGGCGGAGACCTTGCTCTCCGACGAGCTCGACGACCAGATCCTGCCCGATGGCGGCCATCTCTCGCGCAATCCGCGCCTGCTGATCGACTTCCTGCTCGACCTCCTGCCGCTGCGGGAAACCTTCGCCGCCCGTGGGCTGGAGCCGCCGCGCGGCCTGCTGACCGCGATCGAGCGGATGATGCCGCATCTGCGCCTGTTCCGGCACGGCGACGGCGCGCTGGCCCTGTTCAACGGTATGGGCACGACCCCGCCGGACCTGATGGCGACGCTTGCCGCCTATGACGACGCGCGCGGGCGCCCGACCGAGCATGCCGCCTATTCCGGCTACAGCCGGCTCTCCGCCGAGCGCAGCGTCGTGATCGTCGATGCCGGGGCGCCGCCGCGCGGTGGCTATTCCACCGAGGCCCATGCCGGCTGCCTCGCCTTCGAATTCTCCAGCGGCGCGCAACGCATCATCGTCAATTGCGGCGCGAGCCGCTTCGGCCCGCTCGAGCTTCGGCTGGCGGCGCGCAGCACCGCCGCCCATTCGACCCTGGTGCTAGACGATCGCTCCAGCGCGAATTTCGGCATGGTGCTCGGCGAGATGCGGGTCGTCTCCGGTCCGGCCGATGTCCGCGTCGCCCGGCAGGACGGCGCGGATGGGCCGGAATGGGTCGCCAGCCATGACGGCTATCGCCGCATCGGCGCGACCCATACCCGCCGCCTGCTGCTCGCCCGCGACGGTGCCTCGCTGGGCGGCGAGGATGAGGTGGCCCTGACCGGCACGCAGACGGCCCTGCCCGCCGCGGCCCGCTTCCATCTGCATCCGCATGTCCGCGCCAGCCTCGTCCGCGAGGGCACCGGCGCCCTGCTCGCGCTGGCTTCCGGCGAGGTCTGGAGCTTCGAGGCCGGCGGCCTGACCATCGCGATCGAGGAAAGCCTCTTCCTCGCCGCCGCCGATGGCCGCCGCAAGACCGAGCAGCTCGTCGTCCTCTTCGATGCTGTCGCGACGCCACGGATCGCTTGGCGGCTCAGCCGCATCAGCGCCGCCAATCCCCGCGCCGGCCAGACGCTCGCCGCGGCCCTGGCGGAGCGGCAGGGAACCCTGATCGATCCCGATCCCGAAGCGTGATGTTCCGGACGGCATTTTTTGCCTTTCGCGGCGCAGCATGATAGCTCGCGCGCGTCTGTCCAAACAGTCGACTGCCTGCTCCTGTCATTACAGCCGGACCTGATCCCGATGCCGAATGAGCTTCGCCGCGTCGAACGCGCGCTCCTTTCCGTTTCCGACAAGACGGGCCTGATCGATTTCGCGCGCGCCCTCCACAAGCTCGGCATCGCGCTGGTCTCGACCGGCGGCACTGCCAAGGCCATCGCCGAGGCCGGGCTGCCCGTCAGCGACGTCTCCGATCTCACCGGCTTCCCCGAGATGATGGACGGTCGCGTCAAGACGCTACATCCCAAGGTGCATGGCGGCCTGCTCGCCATCCGCTCGCATCCCGAGCATCAGGCTTCAATGATCGGCCACGGCATCCAGCCGATCGACCTGCTCGTCGTGAACCTCTACCCGTTCGAGGCGACGGTCGCTGCGGCCAAGCCCTATGACGACTGCATCGAGAACATCGATATCGGCGGCCCCGCGATGATCCGCGCCGCCGCCAAGAACCATCACGACGTCGCCGTCGTGGTCGAGGCGGCCGATTACCCCTCCGTCCTCGCCGATCTCGAGGCGCAGAAGGGCGCGACCACGCTGACCTTGCGCCGCAAGCTCGCCCAGAAAGCCTATGCCCGCACCGCGGCTTACGACGCCGCGATCTCGAACTGGTTCGCCAATGAGCTCGGCGACACCGGCCCGGCCTTCCGCGCGCTCGGCGGCGCGCTCGCCGAGACCATGCGCTATGGCGAGAACCCGCATCAATGGGCGGCCTTCTACCGCACGCCGGAGAACCGCCCGGGCGTCTCGACCGCACGCCAGGTCCAGGGCAAGCAGCTCTCCTACAACAACATCAACGACACCGACGCCGCCTTCGAATGCGTCGCCGAGTTCGATCCCGCGGCTTCGGCCGCCTGCGTCATCGTCAAGCACGCCAATCCCTGCGGCGTCGCGGCCGGCGGCTCGCTGCTCGAGGCCTATGAACTTGCCTTGCGCTGCGATCCCGTCTCCGCCTTCGGCGGCATCGTCGCGCTGAACCGCAGGCTCGACGCCGAGGCTGCGAAGAAGATCGTCGAGGTCTTCACCGAGGTCATCATCGCGCCCGATGCCGACGAGGAGGCGATCGCCCTGATCGCCGCCAAGAAGAACCTGCGCCTGCTGCTGACCGGCGGCCTGCCGGATGTCCGCGCGCCGGGCCTGTCGCTGCGCACCGTCGCTGGCGGCTTCCTCGCCCAGTCGCGCGACAATGCCGTCGTCGATGACATGGAGCTCAAGGTCGTGACCAAGCGCCAGCCGAGCGAGCGCGAGCTCGCCGATCTGCGCTTCGCCTTCCGCGTCGCCAAGCACGTCAAGTCGAACGCGATCGTCTATGCGAAGGATCTCGCCACGGTCGGCATCGGCGCCGGCCAGATGAGCCGCGTCGATTCCTCGCGCATCGCCGCCTGGAAGGCCGCGGAAGCCGCCAAGGCTGCGGGCGTCGCGGAGAGCCTGGCCAAGGGCTCGGTCGTCGCCTCCGACGCTTTCTTCCCCTTTGCCGACGGCCTGCTGGCCGCCGCGGAAGCCGGTGCCACGGCGGTGATCCAGCCAGGTGGCTCGATGCGTGACGACCTCGTCATCCAGGCTGCGGACGAAGCCGGCCTCGCCATGGTCTTCACTGGGCACCGCCACTTCCGCCATTGACGGCGGGGCGGGCCGCAGGACAGGCTACCCCGGTCGGAGCCTTCCAGAATCCAGCGCTGTCATCCCGGGCGAAGCGAAGCGCAGACTCGGGATCCAGGCCTGAACCTCTCTCGGAAGCGCTCCGGCATGGATCCCGGATCGGCGCCGCTCGCGCGGCTTGTCCGGGATGACGGCGCGCTTGGGATCGACGGTTGGGCGAGGCATGAGATGACGCGAAATCCCAAGCCCGGCGCGCTGCTCAGGGAGCGCGTCGAACACCAGCATGCGCGTGTCTCCTACGTCGAGCTCTTCTTCGACCTCGTCTTCGTCTTCGCGATCACGCAGATCTCGCACACGCTGCTCGAGCATTTCAGTGTGCTCGGGCTGGCCCAGGCCGCCTTCCTGCTCGGTGCCGTCTGGTGGATCTGGATCTATACGAGCTGGGTGACGAACTGGCTCGACCCCGAACGGTCGCCAGTCCGGATCCTGCTCTTCGTCCTGATGTTCCTCGGGCTGGTGATGTCCTGCGCGCTGCCCGAGGCCTTCGGCGCGACCGGCCTCGCCTTCGCCGGCGCCTATGTCACGGCCCAGCTCGTCCGCTCGGTCTTCACGACGGTGAGCCTCAGGGACGCCTCGCCCGCGAACTACCGCAACTTCCAGCGCATCACGATCTGGCTGGTCTGCTCGGGCATCTTCTGGATCGCCGGCGGCCTGAGCGAGGGCCCCTTGCGCTTCGGGCTCTGGCTGATCGCGCTCGGCATCGAATATGTCGGGCCTGCCGTCGGCTTCCGGGTGCTTGGCCTCGGCCGCTCGCTGACCAGCGACTGGAATGTCGAAGGCGGGCATCTCGCCGAGCGCTGCGCCCTCTTCATCATCATCGCACTCGGTGAATCCGTGATCATGACCGGCGCGACCGCCGCGAAGCTGCCGCCGACAGCGGTCAATCTGACGGCCTTCCTCAACGCCTTCCTGAGCACGGTCGCGATGTGGTGGGTCTATTTCCATATCGGCGCCGAGCGGGCGAGCCAGCATATCGCCCATTCGGAAGACCCCGGCCGGATCGCGCGGATTGCCTATACCTATCTCCACGTCCTGCTGGTCGCCGGTATCATCCTCGTTGCCGTCGGCGACGAGCTGGTGATCGCGCATCCCACCGGCCATACCGACGGCAGGACGGCGATCGCGGTCCTGGCCGGGCCGGCCTTCTACCTGCTCGGCAACCTGCTGTTCAAACGCATCACGGCCGGCTGGTACCCGCTTTCCCATCTCGTCGGCCTCGGCCTGCTCGCGGTGCTCACCCCGGCCTGGACCGTGCTGCCGCCGCTCGGATTCAGCCTGGCCGCGACCGCGATCCTGATCCTCGTCGCAGCCTGGGAAGCGATCTCGCTGCGGGCCAGGGAAGCCTGACCTATGCATACCATCAAGGTCATCGGCATTGGCTTCGCGCTGCTCGGCATCCTGCTCGTCCTGGCGCCGCGCCTTTCGATCTCGGCGGGAAGGCCGATTCCCTTCGCGGTGAAGCTGTTCCTGCCGCTCTGGTTCGCAGGCGCCCTGATCAATCTCTGGATCGGCGTTGCTCGGGCAGGCTATACTGTGATGGAGGAAGCGCCGATCTTCCTCATCGTCTTCGGCGTGCCGGCCATCGCCAGCTTGCTGATCCTGTGGCTGACCTCGCGAATTGCCCGATGAGCCTCGAATCCGTCCGCGCCTTCTTCGCCGAGCACGCTCCCGACATCGCCGTCATCGTGACGGCTGAGAGCAGCGCCACCGTCCCGCTCGCCGCTGCCGCTCATGGCGTCGAGCCCGGCCAGATCGCAAAGACGCTCTCGCTGCGCATCGGCGACGAAGTGGTGCTGGTCGTCACCCGCGGGGACGCCAGGCTCGACAACAGGAAGGCCAAGGCCGCGCTCGGCGGCAAGCCGCGCATGCTCGGACAGGACGAGGTCGAGGCGCTGACCGGCCATCCTGTCGGCGGCGTCTGCCCCTTCGGGCTCGCCACGCCGCTCAAGGTCTATTGCGACATCTCGCTCAAGGCCTTCGACATCGTCGTGCCGGCAGCAGGCTCGACCCATAGCGCGCTGCGCATCACGCCTGAGCGCATGGCCGAGCTGACGCAGGCCGAATGGGTCGATGTCTGCCAGGAAGCGGCGCAGGCGGCAGCGGCAGAGTAAAACTCAGCCCTTGGTCCGCACGATCAGCTCCATCGCGGCGGCCGGATTGCGCACCTTGTCGCCGCTGATGACATAGAGAAACACGTCGCGCTTCTCGACCTTGGCCGGTGGGCCAATGGATTCCAGCCCCTCCGGCACGCCGCCTTCCGCCCAGACCCGCGCGGCCTTGGTCCAGCGCGCGAGCCCGGCCTCGGAATAGCCTTTCGGCTCGGCTTCCTTCGTTCCCATGATCCGAGCGTAGACGAAAGGCGCGGTCACGTCGGCGATCTGAGTGTAGTCGGCATCGGCGGAGGTGATCGCAGCGACGCCGTATTCGCGCAGCAGCGCGATGAAGTCAGGCGTCCGGAAGCTGTCATGCCGGACCTCGACCGCATGACGCAGCCTGATACCGTCCAGTTCCTTGGGCAGCAGCTTGAGGAAGGCTTCGAAATCTTCGCGATCGAATTTCTTCGTCGGCATGAACTGCCAGTTGATCGGGCCGAGCTTGTGCCTGAGCTCGGTCAGCCCGCTGGTCAGGAATTTCTCGACCGAAGGGCCGGCCTCGGCCAGGACGCGCCGGTTCGTGCAGAAGCGCGAGCCCTTGAGCGCGAAGACGAAATCGTCAGGCGTCTCCTCGCGCCATTTGGCGAAGCTCTCCGGCTTCTGCGAGCCGTAATAGGTGCCGTTGATCTCGATGGAAGTCAGCTTGCTCGCGGCATATTCGAGTTCGCGCTTCTGCGGCAGGCCGTCCGGGTAGAAAGCCCCGCGCCAGGGCTCGAAGACCCAGCCGCCAATGCCGATATGGATCGCTCCCGCCGCGTTCGCCATGGTGTTCCTCCGAAGATGAGCGATTTTGCCTGCGACAGCGGGAGCGCGCCACCCGCTTTCGGACCAGAGCGGATGCTAAGGCGCCAGGCGCGCCAAAGCTGTCAGGATCGGGCACGTCTGTGGACACCGTCGAGGGACGAGCCATGATCGCTTCATCGCGGATTGGAGCCTTCCGGATGCCAAATGAGGCGGATCGCATCAACCGACATGTCGGCACTCGACTCGGCCGCTGCGGCGCGACGGGCGACACAGGTGTCAACGTGACGGTGTCAGTTCCATCGAATAGTTGGCGTCCAAATGCTTGAGGTAGAGGCTGAACAGCTGCGCCTGGGTAGAGATGTTCAGCTTTTCATAAGCATTCTTGCGGTGCGTCTTCACTGTCGCCAGCGAAATACCGAGTTGGGCGGCTATCGATTCCGACGAGTATCCGCGAAGGACGAACTCCAGCACTTGGCGCTCACGCACGCTGATCTTGCCTTCTCCGAACGCGGCCGGTCCGGCCGAGCTCGTCCGCTGTTCCGATAGATCATCGCTGGCTCGATTGCGGCGCCAATAGCTGCCAAAGCAAGCGGTCAAGAAGGCCAGCTCGTCCTCGATCGCAATGAGGTCCGCGTCGCTGAAGTCGCCGTTGCTGCGGTAGCGGTATAGCGCGAACTCGACCGTCTCGTCTGGCCCGAGCTGGATGGCGACGTCGATCTCAGCCAGACCTTCCGGCCAATCGCGTGTCACATAGCCGATTTCTTCGTTGCTCGTGACCTTGATCCGGTAGTCATTATAGAACTCGCTTTGGAAGAATATATCGGGCGCGAGATCGCGAATGCGATAGACGCCCGAGGCCAGTCCGTTCCGTTGCGCCTGGAAGAATGGGTTCAGCGCATAGGTCTTCTGCAGATATTCGCGGATGCCCTGCTTGGCCTTGCCGCCCACGAAGTTATCGAAGACGTAGATCGGCGCGAGCTCGCGCCGGTGCACGAAGATCGTCGCGGCGTCGAATGCGACACGCTCGCCGAGGTGGCTGACCAGCGCTTCTGGAAAATCGCTTCGGTCGATCGCCGTTACGAGCCGGGCCGCACGGTCGTTCATATCCCGCATACGTCTCCATCCGCTCTGCCGACGCTATCCCTCTCTGGGAGGATAGGCGAGATCGAGCCGCTGTCACTAAGAAGCAAGCACGAACGCAAGCCAACCACAGCGGATGACGCACATGAAATATGCACGCATGGTCATCGAGAAGGAAGCGCCGGAGGAGTACGGCTACGACCGGATCCGCTTCAACCTTTCGGAAAGCTCGATCCGCGACCAGAGCCTGCACGAGCTCGGCGCCACCTTCCCGGACCTGACGCTGTTCTACGGAGAACATCGCGGCGAGGCGAGGCTGCGCGAGCTGGTCGCGGGACAGGGCGCGGGGCTGACGCCTGACGATATTCTCATCACGGCCGGCGCGGCCGGCGCGCTTTTCATCATCGCCACGACGCTTCTGTCGCGCGAGGACCATCTCGTCGTTGTGCGCCCGAACTATGCGACGAACATCGAGACCCCCAAGGCAATCGGCTGCGAGATCAGCTATATCGACCTGTCCTTCGAGGACGGCTTCGCACTCGACATCGCGCGCGTCGCGGCCGCGATCCGGCCCAATACACGCTATGTCAGCGTCACCTGCCCGCATAATCCGACCGGCACCCTGATGCCGGAAGCCGATCTTCGTCGCCTGATCGCGCTCGTCGAGGAGAAGGGTTGCCGCCTCCTCGTCGATGAGACCTATCGCGACCTGTCCTATGGCGAGCAGCTGCCGATCGCAGCCAGCCTGAGCAAGAGCGTGATCAGCGTTTCGTCCCTGTCCAAGGCGTACGGCATCCCGGGCATCCGCATCGGCTGGATCGTCACGCGCGATCCGGCGCTCTACGAGACCTTCCTCGCCGCCAAGGAGCAGATCGGCATCTGCGGCAGCGTCGTCGACGAGTGGCTCGCGCGCACGATGCTGGAAAAGCGCGACGCCTTCCTGGACGCGCTTTCGCCGGTCATGCACCGCCGGCTCGACATCATGCGGGACTGGGCGAAGAACGATCCGCTCATCGAGTGGGTCGAGCCCAAGGGCGGCGTCGTCTGCTTCCCGCGCATGAATGTCGGCGCCGATTTCGACTTCGACGCCTTCTACAAGACTCTGCTGGAGAAGCACGGCACCTATGTCGGGCCCGGTCATTGGTTCGAGATGCCGCGCAGCCATTTCCGGATCGGCTTCCTGTGGCCGCTGGAAGAGGAACTGCGCGGCGGCCTGGCGGCCATCTCGGCCGCCATCCGGGAGACGGCGCCCGGCCTCGTCGCCGCGGCCTGAGAGCCCGACGGCTCGGCTGTTCAGGCCACCATCGCCCGCGCCATGGTGGCCAGGACCTCCTCGTGCAGCGTCGGGGTCGCGCAGGCGACGAAACGCGTGCCGGAGGTCAGCCCAAGCGGTCTGCCCTCCCAGTCGCTGATCGCGCCGCCCGCCGCACGGATGATCGGGACGAGCGCGCAATAGTCGAACGGATCATGCCCGCCCTCGATGCCGATGTGGAGCGCACCGCTGGCGAGCCGGGCATAGCCATAGCAGCCCGCGCCATAGACGCACCAGGCGACACCCGATCGCACGGCCGCCACCCCGCGACACTCCCTGTCGTCATAGGGCTCGGGGCTGGAGGTGAACAGCAGGCTCCCTGACAGGGTGCTGCGCTTGGCGGTCGTCACAACCACGCCGTTGCGCAGCGCGGGACTGCCGTCGGCGGCACTCCAGCGCTCGCCGGTCATGGGATGGTCGATGATGCCGAGCACGGGCATGCCGTTTCGCGTGAGCGCGATCAGCGTCCCGTAGAGCGGAATTCCGGCGATGAATTGCTTGGTTCCGTCGATCGGATCCAGAACCCAGACCCACTCGCTGTCGAGATTCGTGGGCGCGAATTCCTCGCCGAGAACGCCGTGTTCGGGATACTCGGCTGCGATCGCCGCGCGCAGGGCCGTCTCGATCTCGCGATCGATCGCCGTCACCGGACTGGCGTCGCCCTTGGTGTCGAAAGCGCGGTTCTCGCCCGCGACACGTCGCAGGATCGCGCCGCTGCAATCGGCGAGGCGGTGGGCGAAGGGCAGGAAGTCGGCAGGGTGGGCTTGGGCTGACATGGACGATCTCGCTGGGCGAAAGGCGGTCACCGCTGCGCATAACGACCCAGCCGCGCCTCCAGGCGCGAGACCAGCGTCTGCATCAGGAAGGTCAGGGCCAGATAGATCAGCGCGGCCGCGATGAAGATCTCGTAGGGGGCGAAGGTCTCGGCGACGATAGAGCGGGCGACACCCGTGACATCGAGCAGCGTGACCGTGCTGGCGAGCGCGGTCGATTTCATCAGGCTGACGACCTCGTTGCCATAGGTCGGAAGACAAAGACGGGTGACGATCGGCACCGTGACCAGGCGCAGATGGTGGAAGCGGCTCAGGCCCAGCGCCCATGACGCCTCCTTCAGCCCCTTGCCGATGCCCAGCATGCCGCCGCGGATGATCTCGGCGACATAGGCGCCGTTGTTCAGGGACAGCGCCAGGCACATGCACCAGAACGGCTCGCGCAGGAACGGCCACCACGGCCCGCTGCGCACGAACTCTGCCTGCGGCAAGCCGAAATAGATCACGAAGAGCTGCACCAGCAGCGGCGTGCCGCGGAAGAAATAGACATAAGTCTCGGCCGGCCAGCGCAGAAAGCGCGTGGTTCGCGCCCAGCTCGTGACGATGGCGATCGCGAGGCCGGAGACCAGCGAGATGCCGAGCAGCTGAAGGGTCATTCCGAGCCCCGCCAGCAGCTGCGGGAAACTCGTCAGCATGAGCGCGATGTCGAAGCTCATCGCGAGACCGTCATGAAATGGTTGGCCCGGCGCTCAAGATGGCCGGTACCCAGGGTGATGATCGTCGTGAAGCCGAGATAGATCAGCGCGACCGCGAAATACATGGCGAAGGGCATGGAGTTGGTCGAGGCGGCCATGTCGGCGGTGAACATGATTTCCTGCAGACCGATCACCGAGATCAGGGCCGTGTCCTTGACCAGCGAGTTCATGTGATTGCCGAAGCTCGGCAAGGCGAGGCGCCACATCTGCGGCAGGCGGATCAGGAAGAAGACCTGCAAGCGTCTGAGACCCAGCGCCTGCGCGGCCTCGACTTGCCCGCGATCCACGCCGAGAAAGGCGCCGCGGAAGGTCTCGGTGGCGGCCGCTCCGACGATCAGGCTGATGGCGAAGGCACCGGCCCAGAAGGGCGAGAGATCGACAAAGCGGGTCTGCGGCCAGACGAGCTTTACCAGCGCCGTCAGGGTCACAGCCGAGCCGAAATAGATCAGCAACAGCAAGAGGAATTCCGGCGTGCCGCGGAAAACCACCGTGTAGGCATCGGCGGCGGCCTTCGCGGCGCGATTGCCCGACAGCTTGGCGCTTGCCCCCAGCAGCCCCCAGATCACGGTCAGGACGAGCGAGACCAGGAAGACGAGGAGGATGACCAGTGTGCCTTGCATGAAGGCCCCGCTCCAGCGCCAGAGCTCCTCGAACATGGTGATCCTCTCGGGTGGCGGGGGCTTGGGATGCTCGGCAGGCGAGCGGCCGCCACAGCAGGCCGGGAGCCGAAAGGCCCAGCTTGCCGTGGCGAGGATCGTCTCAATTGGTCGAGGCGGGCTTCCAGTCGCGCGGATAGATCGGGAACGGGAAGTACTTCTTGCTGAACGTATCCAGCGTGCCGTCCTCGGTCATCGCGGCGATCGCCTTGTCGACCTTGGCGAGCAGCGCTTCGTTGCCTTTGCGCAGGCCGACGCCGGCACCGGCGCCGAACAGCTTGTCGTCGGAGACTTCAGGCCCGACGAAGCCGAAGCCCGCGCCGTCCGGCTTGCTGAGGAAGGCGTCATGCGCCTTCATCGGGTTCGTCATGATGGTGTCGACGCGCCCGGCCTTGATGTCGAGGAACAGCGCTTCGACGGTGTCGTAGCGCATGACGTTGGCACTCGGCATCTTGGCCTTCAGCCAGTCGTCATAGGTGGTCGAACGTTGCAGGCCGACCTTGATCGACTTGAAGCCTTCCGGATTGAGCGACCCGTCCGGGTTGAACAAGGCGAGCTTGGCGCCCGTGGGAGCGACGAAGCGACCGACCGAGATGCGATACGGGCGCGAAAAATCGAGCTTCTTCTGGCGCTCCTCGGTGATGCCCATCGAGGCCACGATGAGATCGAATTTGTTGGCGAGGATCGCCGGGATCATACCGTCCCATTTCTGGCAGACGAACTCGATCTTGTCGCCGAGGCGCTTGCCGATCTCGTTGGCGACGTCGACGTCGTAACCGGCATAAGCCCCGGTCGAATCGCGATAATTGAACGGGAATGACGTGCACTCGATGCCGACCTTGAGTTCGTCAGCCTGGGCCGCCGTTATCCCTGCCGACAGCCCCATCATCGCTGCGAATAACCATTTGACGCTGATCTTCATGATTGTCCCCTTTTTCTTAGGCGGCAGTCACGGTGCGAAAGTTCGTTTCGAGCTGCAGCCGATACCCGAGACTAATCACCAGATCGGCAATGAACCTATCATCCCAGAGGTTGATGCACTGCAGCAGCCGGGGCACGTCCCGCCACGAGCTCTAGCTTAAGAGGTGTTCGACCCAGTCCGCGAAGACGTGGAAGCGACGCGACAGGCGCCTGCACCTCCGGCGTCGCCCCGGCGACCCTGTACAACGCGATGACAGATTTAGCTTCATCGATCCGTTCGGCACCCGCGTCGCGCCCTGGCCGACGGGTCAATGGCTTGCTCTACGGCATCCTTGCCTGGATCCTCTCGATGATCCCCGTGATCGAGGGAGCCTTCTCCGCAACAACGCTTAGCAGTCAAAGCGAACGTTAAGCGTCGCCGTCAGGCCACATCCCTGAGAGCAGGCTGAGCCGGATATCCACGCCGGTGCGCATGTCGCCGGCAGCTGCGGCCGGCGCGTTCATGCCGCTAAGCCTTCAGAGCAGCGCAGGCCGCCGCGATGCGCGCGCAGGCCGCGTGCAGCCGGTCCGTCCCGGTCGCGAAGGAAATCCTGAAATAGGGCTCCAGCCCGAAGGCGACGCCGGGCACGGCCGCGACATTGGCGTCTGAGAGCAGATAGTCCACGAAGTCGGCGTCGTTGGCGATCACCCGCCCATCGGGACGCTTGCGGCCAATCAGCCCGGCGCAGGACGGGTAGAGGTAGAACGCGCCTTCCGGCGTCGCGCAACTCAGCCCCTCGATACGTGAGAAGGCCTCCAGGCAGAGATCGCGGCGTGTCTGAAAGACGGCGTTGCGTTCGGCCAGGAAATCGAGCGGTCCGGTGAGCGCCGCCACGGCCGCCGCCTGCGAGACCGAGCTCGGATTGGTCGTGCTCTGCGATTGCAGCGTCGCCATCGCCTTGATGAGTTCTGACGGTCCTCCGGCGAAGCCGATGCGCCAGCCGGTCATGGCATAGGATTTGGAGACGCCATTGACCGTGAGCGTGCGCGAAAACAGGCGGGGCTCGACAGCGGCGATGGTGGCGAACTGCCAGCCATCGTAGCGTAGGTGCTCATACATGTCGTCGGTCAGGACATGCACGGCGGGAAAGTCGAGGAGAACCTCCGCCAGTCCCTTCAGCTCGGCGGCAGAATAGCCCGCCCCGGTCGGGTTGCTTGGCGAGTTCAGGATCAGCCATTTCGTCCGCTGGCTCAATGCTGCGCGCAGGATGGCGGGGGTGAGCTTGAAGCCGCTGGCCTCGGGGCACAGCGGGATGACCGGCGTCCCGCCTGCCAGCCGCACCATATCCGGATAGGACACCCAATAGGGCGCGGGAACGACCACCTCGTCGCCGGCATCGAGCGTCGCGCACAACGCATTGTAGATCACCTGCTTGCCGCCCGTGCCGACGCTGACCATCGACGCGTCGTAGTTCAGCCCGTTCTCGCGCCTGAACTTGGCGGCAACGGCCGCCTTGAGCTCGGGCGTGCCGTCGACATCGGTGTACTTCGTCGCGCCCTTGTCGATCGCGGCCTTGGCGGCGGCCTTGATATGGTCCGGCGTGTCGAAATCGGGCTCGCCCTGCGACAGGCCGATGATGTCCTTGCCCTGGCGGCGCAGCTCCGCCGCAGTGCGGGTGATGGCGATGGTCGGCGAAGGCTTTACGGCCTTCAGCTTGGAGGAAAGCAGGCTCATCGAAGGCAGTCCTTTGTTGTTTTAAGCGCCGGGCGTCGCGGAACGGACCAGGGCGAGGCGCGGCGGCATGACCGCCGCAGAGCCGCTGCCGATCGTGAACGTCGCGATCAGCGTGTCGAGGCGACGCGTCTCGTCCGCCAGGACGGCGGCGGCGGCCGCGTTCTTCTCGGAGAGCGCGACGTTCTGCTGGGTGATGCCGTCCAGATGGGTGACCGCCTGATTCATCTCCTCGATGCCGTGCGCCTGCTCGTGCGACGCGGTCGAGATTTCGGAGACGGTGTCGGCAACCTGCTTCGAGGCCGCGACGATCTGCTCGAAGGTCGTCCCGGCCGAGCGCACCAGCTGCGCCCCCTGCCCGACCTCCTGCGTCGCCGTCGCGATCAGGCGCCCGATATCCTGGGAGGCCGTGCCGGAGCGCTGGGCCAGGGTGCGCACCTCCGAGGCGACGACGGCAAAACCCTTGCCGGCATCGCCGGCGCGGGCCGCCTCCACGGCGGCGTTGAGCGCCAAGAGATTGGTCTGGAAGGCGATGTCGTCGATCACCCGGCTGATCTTGGCGATCTCCGCGCTGGCCTGCTCGATGCGCTCCATCGCCTGGACCGCATCGCGCACGATCGTGCCGCCCTGGGCCGCGACATTAGCGGCATCGCCGGCGGCGAGCGCGACCGTCGCGGCGAAATTCGCGCTGATCTTCACGGAGGCCGCCAGCTCCTCGGTGGTCGCTGCGGTCTCTTCGAGCGAAGCGGCCTGCTCCTCGGCGCGCCGCGAGAGCTCATCGGCTCCCGCATGGATGTCGCGCGCGGCCGAGGAGACCTGCGCGGTCGAGGACTGGATGCCGGAGAGCACCTGCGACAGGCGTGCGACCATGTCGTCGACCGAGCGGTCGAGCTCGGCGAAACGGCCCTGATGGCGGGTCGCGACAGAGCGCGTCAGGTCGCCCTTGGCGATGGCGGCCAGCGCCTCGGAGAATTCGGACACCACGCGGTCGACGACGGCGTTGATCTCGTTGATGCCGCTCACGAGCTTCTGCATCTCGGCATCGGCATGCTCGATCCTGAGCCGGGCGCTGAAATCGCCGGCCGCGGCGGCGGCGACGACGGCGCCGACATCGTTGACGATGGCGATCATCGATTCCGCGCGGGCCGATCTCTCGGCGGCGGCGGCGCGCTCCTGGGTTTCGAGAGCGCGGACGCGCACGAGATTGTCGCGGAACACCGACAGCGCCGCCGCCATCTCGCCGATCTCGTCCTTGCGCTGCTGCGCCGGGATCGCCGCGTCGAGGTGGCCCTCGGAGATCTCGCCCATCGCCTGGGTGATCTGGCGCACCGGCCGCGCGATCGAGCGGCCGATGCCGAACGAAACCGCGCAGCCGATGAGGATCACGATGGAGACGAGGATCAGTGCGCGGCTGGCCGCGCCAGCCATGGTGCTTTCCATCTCCGGCCCGACGATGGCAGCGCGCTGCTCCAACGCCGCGGCCGAGTGCTTGATCGCGGCGGAGCTGTCTTCGCCAATCTTGAGCAGCGCCTGGGCCGCTTCGGATTGGAGGCCGGCGCCCTTCAGGATCGCGATCTGCGCGATATAGCTGCCGAGCCCCTCATCCAGCGTGCCGACCAGGGCCGCGACGCCGCCGATGTCGGCCGCAGCCTTCGCCACCGCGATGCTGGCGAGGCTGGCCTTCGCCGCCGTTTCGGCTTCGTCCAGCTTGCTCGGGTCGAGCGAGAGGCCGAACGCCTCGCCGGCAAGGCGCGCATCGCCGAAGCTGGCCTGCGCTGCGGCAAGCCCCGCCGCAGCGGTGGTAACCGAGCGGTAGCGCTGGAACAGCGCCAGCGAATCGCGGGCCGAGGCGATGGCAAACCAGCCCAGCACGGCGGACATCGCCAGAACGAACAGGAATCCGGCAGCGATCCTCGCCTGAAGTGTCACGCGCCCCTGCAATGCCGCCATCTCTACCCCCCGCCCTCATGTCGCCGATGGCGGCGTGACCGCCGCCATCGCAGCCCCCAATGCCGGGCTCAGCCCTTCTTGGTCGCCTCGTAGCGCGCCTTGTTCTCGGCATTGGGCGGATAGAGGCCGGGCAGGACTGCGCCCTTCTCGACCTCGCTCATGATCCAGCCCTCGAGCCGCTCCTGCTCCGGGGCGAGCTCGACCACCGCGTCGACCAGCGCGGCCGGAATCAGCACGGCGCCGTCATCGTCGACCACGATCAGATCATCCGGATAGACGGCGACGCCGCCGCAGGCGATCGGCTCCTGCCAGTTCACGAAGGTCAGCCCGGCCACGGAAGGCGGCGCCGCGGCCCCCTGGCACCAGACCGGCAGCCCGGTGCCGAGCACGCCGGCAACGTCGCGCACCACGCCGTCCGTGATCAGCGCGGCGACGCCCTTCTTGGCCATGCGCGCGCAGAGGATGTCGCCGAAGATGCCGGCATCGGTCACGCCCATCGCATCGACGACGGCGATGCAGCCTTCCGGCATCGCCTCGATGGCGGCGCGGGTCGATCTCGGCGAGGACCAGGATTCCGGCGTGGCGAGGTCCTCGCGCGCCGGTACGAAGCGCAAGGTGAAGGCGCGGCCAACGAGGCGCTTCTGGCCCGGCTTCAGCGGCTTGGTGCCGCGCAGCCAGACATTGCGCAGGCCCTTCTTGAGCAGGATCGTGGTCAGGGTCGCGGTGGTGACCTGCGACAGGATTTCGATGATCTTGGCGTCGTTGGACATGGGGTCGTACTCGCTCGTTGCTTTGCGATGGGATGAAGGGTGAAGGGTGATCAGATGCTGGCGATCAGGCCGCCATCGACGCGGATCACGCTGCCGGTGAGGTAGGAGGCCCGCTCTGACGCCAGGAAGGCGACGGTATCGGCATATTCCTCGGGCCGGCCGTAGCGGCCGAGCGGGATCGAGCCGGTGCTCTCCGCCGAGACCTCCTCGACGCTGCGGTTCTCGCGCTTGGCCTTGGCCTCGTCGAGGAAACGGATGCGGTCCGTGGCGATCCGGCCGGGCAGGATGATGTTGCTGGTGATGCCGTCGCGGCCGACCTCGCGCGCCAGCGTCTTCGACCAGCCGACCAGCGAGAGCCTGAGCGCGTTGGAGACGCCGAGATTGGGGATCGGCGCGACCACGCCGGACGAGGTCGAGGTGACGATGCGGCCCCATTGACGTGCGCGCATGCCGGGCAGGACCCGATCGGTCAGCGCGATCACCGACAGCACCATGGACTGGAAATGCTTCGCCCAGAGCTCGCTCGGCTGGCCGGAGGCCGGGGTCGGCGGCGGTCCGCCCGTATTGTTGACCAGGATGTCGACCGGGCCGAGCGCCTGCTCGATGCGCGAGACATTGGCGTCGATGACGGAAAGATCCCCGAGATCCCAGAGCAGGGCCTCGGCGGTGCCGCCCACGGCTTCGATCGCATCCGCCGCCCGCTCCAGCGCCGCGGCGTCGATGTCGGCGAGCGCGACCTTCACGCCCTCGCGGGCCAGCGCAAGGCTGATCGCGCCGCCCAGTCCGCCGCCGGCGCCGAGCACCAACGCCGTCTTTCCCGATATGCCGAAATCCATCCGAAACTCCCGATGATGCCGCGTCAGGTCATGCCTGCGCATGGGCGTCGACATAGCCGTCGACGAGATTGAGTCCGAGCAGGAACTCGGAAGTGAAACGGGTGCGGATCAGCGGCTCGACCGGAATCGCGCCCGCCAGGAACGCCTGCTCCTCCGCCCGCGCGGCGACGGCCTCGGCATGCGACACGCTGCGGAAGCACAGGGTGCTGCCCGGCCGGGCCTGCGCCAGGCGACCGAGATCGGGGCCGATGATGGTCGCGATCTTGGGGTAGCCGCCGGTCGACTGCCGGTCCGCCATCAGGATGATGGGCTGTCCTTCGCCGGGCACCTGAATCGCGCCCATGGCGATGCCGTCCGAGGTGATGTTGTAGCCGCGCAGATGGGTCAGCTTCGGCCCCTCGAGGAAGCAGGCCATGCGGTCGCCGCGCGCCGAAACCGTCCAGGGCCCCGCCAGGAAGGAGGCGATCTGGTCGGGGGCGAAGAAATCGTCCTGCGGCCCGAGGATGACGCGGATCGTCTCGGCCGGGCGCTCCAGCAGCGGCGCCTGGATCGCCCCCGCCGCGACCGACACCCTGGCCGGCGTGCCGGTCGCGAGCCTGTCGCCGGCCGCAAGCGCGCGCCCTTCGAGGCCGCCGATGCCTGTGCGCGTATGGGTCGAGGCCGAGCCCAGCACGAGCGGCAGGTCGAGCCCGCCGGCAACCGCGAGATAGCACCAGCACCCGGCCGCCCCGGCCCTGAGCCTCAGCTGGACTCCAGGCTCGAGACGCACAACCACGGCCGGCGGCAGGGCCTGCCCGTCCAGCGTCGCGGAAAAGGCGCCGCCCGCGACCGCGACGGTCAGCGGCGCCTCCTCGGCCGTGATCTCGATGCCACCCAGCGAGACTTCGATGGCGGCCGCGCCGGCCGGATTGCCCAGCGCCCGGTTCGCGACCGCATGGGCGAGCGGATCCATCGGCCCCGCCCCGGTCACGCCATAGCGCAGATAGCCGTGCCGGCCGCCATCCTGCACGGTGGAGCCCGGGCCTGCCGAGAGGATGCTGAGCGTCCCGGTCATTGCCCCTGCCTCCGGGCCACCACCTCGCCGGCCTCGACGCGCCGGTCGAGCGCGGCGAAGGTGGCGGCATCGATGGGCTCGAAGCGGATGTCGTCGCCGGGCTCCATCAGGAAGGCGCTGGCGCGCTCGGGCGCATAGAGGCGTTCCGGCGTACGCCCGACCACGTACCAGCCGGTCGGCATCGAGAAGGTGGCAATGGCGCTAAGCCCGCCGCCGACGAGCACGACCTTGCTGTCATGCGGCGGGCGCGGCTTCGTCCGCCGCGAGATCGCGATCTCGTCGGGCAGACCGCCCAGATAGGTGAAGCCCGGCGCGAAGCCGTACATATAGGCGCGATAGGTGGCGCCCGCATGGATCTGCGCCGCTTTCTCGGCCGGCATGCCCATGATCTCCGCCATTTCGGCGAGATCCTCGCCATGCGGCGCCTCGTAGCAGCAGGGCACCGTCCACAGCACGGCCTTGCGCGCGCGTGTCTTGGGAGCCGACAGCCGCTCCTCGACCATCCCGACCAGCGCGTCGCGGGTGATCTGCAACGGGTCGTAATGGATCATCAGCGAGCGATAGGTCGGCACCAGCTCGCGCAGGCCCGTGGGCGCCGCCTCCGCGAGCGCGGCGTCGAGCGCGAGCACGCGGTCGCTGACTGCCGGGTCGACGCCGCTGCCGAACTCGACGACCAGCGCGGCTTCCCCCGCATCGAGAAAGCGCGGCATGGCGTCCGAAGCGCTCATGCGAAGGCCGCGAGCGTGATGCCGGCCCGTTCCAGCGCCTTGCGCACATGGCGGGCCATCGTGACTGCATGGCTGGAATCGCCATGCACGCAGATCGACCTGACCGGCGTCGGCAGGCGCTTGCCCGTCGCCGTGACGATGACGCCTTCGGTGACCATCTCGATGACGCGGGCAGCGGCCTCCTCATGATCGGTGATCATCGCGCCGGGCTTGCTCCGCGCGATCAGCAACCCTTCATCGGTATAGCCGCGATCGGCGAAGATCTCCTGATAGGTCGTCAGCCCTGCCGCCTCGCCGGCCGCGACCTGCGCGGTCAGCGCCGTCGCCAGCAGGGCGAGGCTGGGATCGACCGCCTTCACCGCTCGCGCGATCGCATCGGCGACCGGGCGCTCCTCGCAGGCGATGTTGCCGAGCGCCCCATGCGGCTTCACATAGCTGATGCGGTGGCCAGCATAGGCCGCCAGCGCCTGCGCCGCGCCGAGTTGATAGGCGACGAGGCGCTCGATCTCGCCGGTCGAGAACGGGATGCGCCGGCGCCCAAAACCCCAGAGATCGGGAAAGCCGGGATGCGCGCCGATCGCCACGCCGCGCTCGCGCGCCACCGTGAACGCCTTCGCCATGATCTCCGGATCGCCCGCATGCAGGCCGCAGGCGACATTCGCCGAGGTGACGATGCCCAGCATGGCCTCGTCGTCGCCGCAGCTATAGGCCCCGAAGCCCTCGCCCAGATCGGAATTGAGATCGACGGACAGCATGGCGCACCCCGCTTGGTTGAATTGCCGAAACCGAGGAGGGCGCCGCCTTGCGGCGCCCTCCTTTGCGTCACATGCCGAGATAGGCGCGCCGGATATCCGGGTTGTCGCGCACCTCGGCGGCCGTGCCGGAGAGGATCACCCTGCCGGTCTGCAGCACATAGGCACGATCGGCGATCTCCAGGCTCTCGGCCAGGCGCTGCTCGACCAGGAGCACGGTCACGCCGGCCTTGCGGATGGTCTCGACCGCCGCGAAGATCTCGTCGACCAGCTTGGGCATGATGCCCTGCGACGGCTCGTCGAGCATCAGGATGCGCGGGCGCGTCATCAGCGCCCGGCCGATGGCGAGCATCTGCTGCTCGCCGCCCGACAGGGTCGCGGCGCGTTGCGGCAGGCGCTCCTTCAGCCGCGGGAACAGGGCGAAGACCTGCTCCAGCGGCTGCTCGCGATCGGCCTTGGCCCGGTGCAGGTAGCTGCCGAGCCGGAGATTGTCGGAGACCGAGAGTCGCGGGAACAGTCGCTTGTTCTCGGGAACATAGGCGACGCCGCGCTTGGTGATCTCGTGGCCGGGCAGCCCGCTGATCGTTTCGCCGGCGAAGGAGACCGTGCCGGAGCGGGCCTTCTCCATGCCGGAGATGGTCTTCAGCAGGGTCGATTTGCCGGCCCCGTTGGCGCCCGCCACGACGACGATCTCGCCTTCAGCCACCGTCACCGAGATGTCGGAGATCGCGATCAGCCCGTCATAGGCCGTGGTCAGGGAGGAGACTTCAAGCAGCACGATGTCTCTCCCCCAGATAGGCGGTGATGACGGCGTCGTCGCGCACCACATCCCGCGGCTTGCCTTCGGCCAGCACCTTGCCGAGGTTGAGCACAACGGCGCGGTCGACCAGCGGCATCACGATTTCCATGACGTGCTCGACCATGACGACGGTGACGCCCTGGTCGCGCACCTTGCGCACCAGCTCGACCCCGAGCCGGGCCTCGCTCGGCGTGAGGCCGGTCATCACCTCGTCGAGCAGCAGGAGCTTGGGCTTGGTGGCGAGCGCGCGCGCCACCTCCAGCCTGCGCTTCTCAGGCGGCGTCAGCTCGCCGGCCGGCGCCGGGGCGCGCTGCTGCAGTCCGCAGAAAGCGAGCGTCTCATAGGCGACCCGGCGTGCCGCCGCGCTGCCCGGCTCCTTCGCGAAGGCGCCGACCATGACGTTGTCGAGCACGCTCATCGAGTCGAAGGAGCGCGGCACCTGGAAAGTCCGGGCGATGCCGAGCCGGCAACGCGCCGGCCCCGACAGCCTGGCGATGTCCTGCCCTTCGAAGCGGATGCTGCCCTCGTTCGGCGGGAATGCTCCGGCGATGAGGTTGAACAGGGTCGACTTGCCGGCGCCGTTGGGCCCGATCAGGCCGAGGATCTCGCCGCGGCGCACCTCGACCGAGACGTCGGAATTGGCGACCAGACCGCCGAAGCGCCGCGTCACATTCTGGACGTCGAGGAGGATGTCCGTGCTCATGAGCGCCCCTCCGCCTTCTGCCTCTTGCCCTGGAAGAGGCTGAGGATGCCTTCGGGCTTGGCGAGCGCGACGAGCATGATCAGGCCGCCATAGATGATCAGGTCGATGCCGGAGCCGGAGCCGCCGAGATAGGAGCGGGTGATCTCGGTGAGCGGGATCAGGATCGCGGCGCCGACGACGGGTCCCCAGAGCGTGCCGATGCCGCCCAGCACGGCCGGCAGGGCAAAGAGCAGCGAGAAACGGAAGCTCATCACGCTCTCCGGGTCGATATAGGCCAGGAAACTCGCATAGAAGGCGCCGCCGATTGCGGTGAAGAAGGCCGAGACCGCTGCCGCCGCCATCTTCGAGTGGAAGATCTCGACGCCGAGGCTCTCGGCGGCTTCCGGATTATCCTTGACCGCGCGCCACCAATAGCCCCAGCGCGAGCCTTCGATCAGGAAGGTGACGAACCAGGTGATCGCCAGCAAGGCGAGCGCGAGATGGATATAGGGCACCTTGTCGCGCGCGAACTGGAGTGTCGCCCAGCTGTCGGAGCCGAACGGCCACTGGATGCCGAGCGCGCCGCCGACGAAGTCCCAGTTATGGACCAGCAGCAGGCCGATCTCCGCGATGACGATGGTCGCGATCGAAAAGTAATGCCCCTTCAGGCGGAAGCAGGGATAGCCGAGCAGCAGCGCGATGGCGGCCGACAGGATGCCGCCGACCAGCATGCCGCCCCAGGGCACGATGCCATAGGTGACGAAGAGCACCGAGGTGGCATAGGCCCCGATGCCGAAATAGAGCGCGTGGCCGAGCGAGATCTGGCCGCAATAGCCGCCGAGGATGTTCCAGCTCTGCGAGACGGCAGCGTAGAGCAGCGTCAGCACGAGCACGTTCTGGAGATAGACGTCCTTGATCGCGAAGGGAGAGACCGCGATCGCCGCGAACACCGCGGCCGCGACGAGGAGCTGGTTGCGGCGCCGCGGCAGCATGCCGAAGGCCGGAGGAAGGTTCAGGGCTTCGTCCGTCATCGTCACAGCTTTCCGAACAGGCCGCTTGGCCGGATGAAGACGACGCCGAGATAGAGCGCGAAGATGCCGAGGGATTTCATGGCGGGAGGCAGGAACGCCGCGGTGAGCGCCTCGACCAGGCCGACGATGACGCCAGCGACCAGCGCGCCGAAGACGCTGCCGAAGCCGCCGAGCGCCACGGTGACATAGGCGATCAGGCCGAAGGTCGCGCCGACCTGCGGGTGGATGTAATAGAAGATCGCGAGCACCGCGCCGGCAAGGCCGACGAGCGCGGCCCCCAGCCCCCAGCCCAGCGCAAAGACGCGGTTGCGGTCGATGCCGACCAGCGCGACGGCGCCCTGGTCCTCGCGCGTCGCCTCCAGCGCCTTGCCGAAATCGGTTCGCGACATCAGCAGGTAGAGCCCGCCGAAGGCCGCGATCGAGACCAGCCCGCCGAACATCTGCGGCCAGGGCAGGAAGACGCCGCCGAGGTCGAGCGTCTTGCCGCCGAGCCAGGAGTTGCCGATGCTGCGATAGTCGGGCGTCAGGAAATACTGGGCTGCGCCCTGCAGCAGCGTCGCCAGGCCGAAGGTCGCGAAGATCTGCACCATGCCCTGATTGGCCTTCGCCCGCATCGCGAAGCGGACGATGCCGAGATAGGCCAGCGCGCCGACGCAGAAGAGCACCGCGGCGGCGACAGGGGCGAACAGCACGGGATCGAGCGCGGTGAACAGGAAGAGCCCGAAGACGACATACATCGCCGTCATCAGGAACTCGCCATGGGCGAAGTTCACCACATCCATCAAGCCGAAGATGAGCGAGAGGCCGACTGCGATCAGGGCGTAGATCAGCCCCATGAGCAGGCCGCTCGCAAGCACCTGGAGAAGTGCTTGCGTCGTCATGCCGGATTCCTTCCTGAAGTGAGGGTCAGCCGTTCATCGGCCAGATCGCATCCGCGATCGCGACCTCGCTCGGGAAGATGGTGACGAATTTGTCGCCGAGATATTGCAGCAGAACCGGGCTGGCCTCCGGGTTCTGGCCGTCCGGCCCGTATTTCACGCGCGCCCAGGGCATGATCGTGCTCGTGCCGGGAATGTCGGTGGCGGCGAGCGCGTCGCGGACCTTCGGGCCTTCGAGCGAGCCGGCGCGGTTGATCGCCTCGGCCAGCAGCAGCAGCCCCATGAACTGGCGCGAGGTGTTGTCGTTCAGGTCGCGGGTCGAGCGCGCCTTGAACATGTCGTTGACGGTCTTGATGAACGGGCGCTTCGCCGCGAGATCGAGCGAGAAGCTGGCCCGGGTGATGGCGCCCTTCAGCTTGTCGCCGACGGCATCGTAGGTGACCTGCTCGGAGAAGCCGCTGGCCTGCGCGACGAGGTTCTTCGGCTTGAAGCCGAGCTCCGCCATCGTCTTGACCAGCAGCATCGCGTCGGTGGTGTAGGTCGAGGGCATCAGAACGTCGGGGTCGGCGCTCTTCAGCTGCTGCACCTCGGCCGTCAGGGACGGCGAGTTGGTGCGGTATTTGACGTCGGCGGCGATCTTGTAGCCGCGGTCATTGGCGAGCTTGCGCTGCGTGTTCGAGGAATCGACGCCGAAGATCGTATCCTCGAAGAACAGCCCGACGCTGTCGATCTTCTTGCCCTTCTTCTTCTGCGCGTCGAAGAAGTCGAACATCGCGGCCGAGAACATCTCGTCCTGGGCGGCCGGACGGAAGAAGAACTTCATATTGCGGCGCTGCAGGCTCGGCGAGGAGGAGTCGGCGCACAGGAAGGGGACGCCGTAGCGCTCGGTGACGGCGCTGACCGTGGCGGAGACGGAGGACTGGTAGCAGCCGATGATGGCCGAGACCTTCTCCTGCGTGATCAGGCGCTCGGCCTCGGCCCTGCCCTTCTGCGGATCGGCCTGGTGATCGGCGAAGACGAGGCGGATCTTGGCCCCGCCCAACGCGGCAAGGCCAGCACCCTTGGCGGCGACGAGATCGAGCTGGTGGTCGTTGTTGATGATGTCGAGCGCGGTTTCGAAGGCGTTGCGCGCGTCGATGCCAACCTGCGCGCTCGCCCCGGACATCGGGTAGATCACGCCGATGGTGACTTCCTTGGGCGCCTGCGCCCGGGACGTGCCGGGATAGGCCAGCGAGCCGGCGGCGGCAGCGGACACGCCCGCCAGGAGCAATTCTCTACGATTCATGGCTTAAACCCCTCTTTTTTGATGACTGCGCGGCTCTTTTTCGGCCGGCAGGGTGGTGGTGGTGGTGGAGATCAGATGACGGCGAACTCCGTGTTGCGCCGGTCGGTCACCAGCATGCAGCCGGGCGCATGGGTGATCGCGAAGGGCGGCTTCACTTTGGCGATGACGGATTGCGGGGTGACGCCGCAGGCCCAGAACACCGGCAGCTCGCCGGGCAGCACCTCGACGGCGTCGCCATAATCGGGCTGCGAGACGTCCCTGATGCCGATCAGGGCCGGGTCGCCGATATGCACCGGCGCGCCGTGCACGGCAGGGAAGCGCGAGGTGACCTGGATCGCCCGGATCGCATGGGCCGCCTTGAGCGGGCGCATGGAAACGACCATCGGGCCACTGAAGGGGCCGGCCGGAACGCAGTCGATGCTGGTCCGGAACATCGGCACGCGCAGGCCGCGCTCGACATGGCGCAGCGGGATGCCTTCGTCGAGCAGGGCTTCCTCGAAGGAGAGCGAGCAGCCGATGACGAAGGAGACGAGGTCGTCGCGCCAATACTGGCCGACATCGCCGGTCTCGGCGACGAGCTCGCCATTCTCCCAGACGCGATAGCCCGGAAAATCGGTGCGGATGTCGAGATCCCGGCCGAGGACCGGCACCAGCGGGCTACCGACATCGGACACGCCGATGATGGGGCAAGGACGCGGATTGGCCTGGCAGAAGCGCAGGAAATCGCCGGCGAGATCGGCCGGCAGGATGGCGAGATTGCCCTGGACGAAGCCGGGAGCCAGGCCCGAGGTCGTTCCCTTCAGAGCTCCGCTGCGACAGGCGAGCCGAACCGACAGGGCCGAGCCGATGTCGAACGCGCCGGCCGCATGCTGCGATGCGGGCATCATCGTCGGCCTGCTCATCGTCTCCGCCATCCCCTCATCCCCGTTCGTTGCATCATGGGCGCACCGTCCGACGCACACGTCCAATCGTGAATCCGTATCGATCGCCATAACGGGCCGTTATGCCGGAAGGCCGGCCGGCTGCCGTCCTTCCGGGCAGACGGGTCCGTGATCGGACAGCCGCGCGGAGGCTCCGCGTCTTGTGCAGCGCATTAAATTTGACGCACCGCGAACAAAATGAAAAATGCGTTTCTCTGCTTTCAGTTTTAAGAAAAACTACAAATGGATACGCGCTTCCTGCAGACCCTGCTGACTGTCGCTGAGACGGGATCGCTCACGCGGACCGCACGGGCGCTGAACCTGACGCCCTCCGCCGTGATGCAGCGGATCAAGGTGCTGGAGGGCGAGATCGGCGCGCCTTTGATCCATCGCTCGGGCAATGCGATGTGCGTGACGGCCGCCTGCGCCGCGATCCTGGAGGATGCCCGCTTCGTCGTCGGCACGGTGTCCCATATCAAGGCAGCAGCGGCGGGGCGCCAGGATGTCGGGCTGCTGCGGGTCGGCGTGATCCACACGGTGCTGAGCGGCCTCATGCCGGATGTGATGCTGGCGCTGCAGCGCAACCGACCGGGCATCGAGCTTTACATCCTGCCGGGTACGTCGACGGATCTCTATGCCAAGCTGGCCGCCGGCGAGCTCGACACGGCCATCATCGTCCAGCCGGCCTTCGCGATGCCGAAGACCCTGGAATGGACGCAGCTGCGGCAGGAGCCGCTGCTCCTGATCACGCCGCGGGAGACCGCGGAAAGCGACCCCGGGCTGCTGCTCAAGACCGAGCCCTTCATCCGCTACGACCGCAACCATTGGGGCGGCCGCGTCGTCGAGCAATATCTGCGCTCGAAGCGCATCGTGCCGCGCGAATTCCACGAGCTTGATTCGATCGAGGCGATCACCATCCTGGTTCATAGAGGGCTCGGTGTCGCGCTCATCCCGGACTGGCTGCCGCCCTGGCCGCAGGGCGTCGATGTCCGGAAGTTGCCGATCGTGGATGCGCCGAAGCGCTCGATCGGGCTGATCTGGCCGAAGGTTTCGCGGCGTCAGCCCCTGGTCCGGGCCTTTGCCGACGAGGTCCTGTGGGTGGCCGCGCGGCTCGGGATCGACTGAGCTTGAGGGGGGCTGCGAGCTCCGCCTTCAGAAGGCGCGGCTCGCCTCGTAGCTGCGCGCGATGTCCTGGGCGAGCTCGGCCATCGGGCGTGCGAGGCTGCCGCTCAGCGTCAGCGGAAAGGCAGCGGTGAAGACCAGATCCGGCAGGTCCAGCACCGTCTTGACGATACGCAGCCGGCCTTCCTTCAATTCGCGCTGCACCACGACCGGCGGGATCACGCTGACGCCGATCCTGTCGAGCGTCATCTGGACGATGGTCGTCAGAGACGAGTTGCCGAAGATGCGCGGCGGCGGCAGGGACGGATCGTTCAGCGCCTCGCGTAGGCGCGGATAGGGCGCCGTCGCCTTGGGGTAGGTGATCATCGGGAAATTGCGAAGCTCGGCGATGCTGAGCGGCTCCTCGCCGAGCACCATATCCGGGGAGGCGATCACGGCCAGCGAATAGGCGCATAGGTCGCAGCTCGCCATGGTCAGGTCGTCGATCGGGCCGAGCATGAAGGCGAGGTCGAGGTCGCCGCGGGCGAGCAGGTCGCGCATTGCCGGCGACACGTCCACCGTCAGATCGATGACGATGTTGGGATAGACAGCATGCGCGCGCTCCATGAACCGGCTGAGCCAGGTCTGCGCGATGGTCTCCGACACGCCCAGCCTGACGACGCCCTTCATGGCGACAGCCGAGCCGACCTCGGCCAGCATCTCCGTGCGCAGCAGCAGAAAGCGCTCCGCATATTGGACGAGCTTGCGGCCCTGATGGGTCAGGCTGATCGAACGGGCGTTGCGCTCGAACAATTTGACGCCGAGCTCCGCCTCCAGCGCCGCGATCCGCTGCGAGACCGAGGGCTGCGTGGTGTTGGCGCGCTCGGCCGCGCGGCTGAAGCTGTTCAGCTCCGCGACCCAGTAGAACAGCTCGAGGCTGCGGAAATCGGTCATCTCAGGCGGTGCCCCGCTCGCTTGCCGGCCGGCCGATCGCCGCCGGCCGCTCCGGGCAGGCTAGCATGATTGGCCCCTCGCCTGGGACTGCGGCGGCGCTTCACACATCCGGTTCCAAGCATCCGAGGCGATGCCGGACAGCCCCGGTCACTTCACCTGCCGCCAGTCGCCGCGATCGCCCTTCCAGTTGACCGAATGCCCCAGCGCGCGCAGCACCGAGCCCCGCAGGCTGCGCACGAGCCCTTCCCATTCGCGGGCGGAGATGCCGTCAACCGCCGGCTCCGGCGCCATGAACATGCCGTCGACGCCACCCCCAGCGACGCATTGCTCGATGCAGCGCGTTTCGAGCTCCGGCTCATGGAACACGACCTCGTTCTCCAGCAACCCCGCAAGCGCCGCGATGATGCCGGTCGCGCCCCAGTTCGAGACATTGGAGATCACGAGATGGCTCGCCGCCGTCGCTGCCGCGACGCCGCCCCGGCCGGGAATGCCGCAATCAGCGGCCTTGGGCGAGAAGCCCGGCAGATCCTCGGCAAGCACGCCCATGCCCAGCTCATTGCCGCCGTCGCCGATGCCGATGAAGGGCAGGCCAAGCTCCTTTCCGGTGCGGAACAGATAGTCGAGATCGCCGACCATGCCGTCGAGCGGGCGTCCGCCGAGGCCGTGATAGAGCCCGTTCGCATTGGCGCCGGGGCGCTCGATCGCGATCATCAGGCTGGGGCGTGTCCGTTCCAGCAGATCGTCGCTCACCGCCCGGCAGCCCTCGGCGTCCTTCGGTACCGTGCGGATATAGACCGGGCGCAGGAAGGCGATCGGCTCGATCACGCCCGAGATGGGGAACGGCATCGGGACGAGGCCGGCGCCGAGGCAGGTCTGGCGCATCATCGCCTCCCAATCCTCGTCGACGACGATGACGCTTTCGACGCCGAGCCCGAGGAACAGCGCTCGCGCCAGCAGCGCCGCGCCGACCGGGCCATCGGTCTCCGGCACGCCGCCGCCCTCCGGGAAACCGGTCGCGATCAGGACGGGGCCGCCCTTCTCCCTGACCCTGTTCACGATGATCTCGGCCGCGCCCATGCAGATCGGCCCCTGCTGACGCCGTTCGAGCGCGCCGCGGAGATGGTCGATCAGGCCGACGCCAGTCAGGTCGATCGTCATGAAGCGGTCGATCGTGGCGGCGAGGCGACCGTAGAGCGGCGTTTCTTTCGACAGCATGGCGGTTCGGTATCTTTCAGGAACGGAAGGTTTCAGAGCCTCTCTGGACATTCCCTCAACCCTCATCCCGAGCAGCCATTCCGTCAGAAAGGGCGTTCAAAGGAGGCTTGAGGAGGCTCCGGAATCATTTGGAATCATCCTTCGAGAGGCTGCTTTGCAGCTTCTCGGGATGAAAAGTGAGTTTCCAAACAGGAGCTCAGACGGCGATGCACCGGGCGAATGTGTCGTGGTCGACATTCCCGCCGCTCAGCACCAGAGCAACGGTCTTGCCGGCGACGTCGAGCTTGCCGGCGAGCGCCGCGGCCAGGGGGGCGACGCCGCCGGGCTCGACCACCAGCTTCAGCAAATCATGGGCGAGCCGCATGGCGCGGCGGACCTCGTCATCGGTGACGGCGACGGCGCCGGCCAGCAGCGCCTGGTTGACCGGGAAGGTCAGCTCTCCGGGGGTCGCGACCTGCAGCGCGTCGCACAGGCTCCGGGCGCCGGGCGCATTGCTCTCGCGCCGGCCGGACGCGAGCGAGCGGGCGGTGTCGTCGAAACCGGCGGGCTCCACGCAGAACACGCGCGTATCGGGGGAGGCGCCGTTCATCGCGATGGCGCAGCCCGCCGCCAGCCCGCCACCGCTGCAGCTCACCGCGAGCATCTCGAGCGAAACGCCGCGCTCGCGAGCCTGCTCGGCGAGTTCCAGCGCGACCGTACCCTGCCCCGCCATGATGTCGGGATCGTCATAGGGTGGGATGATCACGGCGCCGGTGGCGGCCGCGATCTCGGCCCCGATCGTCTCGCGCACTTCCGTCGCGCGATCATAGAGGCGTACCGTACCGCCGAACCGCTCGGCGCCCTCGATCTTGGTGCGCGGCGCGTCCGAGGGCATCAGGATCGTCGCCTTGATGCCGTTGCGGGCGGCGACGGCGGAGATCGCCAGCGCATGGTTGCCCGAGGACCAGGCGACGATGCCGCCCTTCCGCTCGGCCGGGGTCATGCGCAAGACGCGGTTGAGCGCGCCGCGGAACTTGAACGAACCCGTGGTCTGCAGCGTCTCGGCCTTCAACAGGACTTTTGCGGAGAGGATGCGATCAAGCTCGTCATTCGCGATGAGCGGCGTTTTGACGACATGGCCGGAGATCCGAAGAGCCGCCGCTGCGACGTCACGAAACTCGACGCAAAGCCGAAGATCTTCACTGATCTTTACTTGAGGTCTTCCGCTCATTTATTTTATCCCGGCAGTAATTCTCCAAACAAGCTATTTAAATCCGCAAGGCGGTCAAATTCTCAATCGCGATGGGAGTGGATAAGGTCGGCTTATCGATTGGGCGGCGCCGAATTGGACGCTTAGCGCGGAACGTTCAGCTGCACCGCTGGTCGCAGGGCGTTGTCAGGTTAACTGCCGCGAGCGCCAAGAGATGGGGCCGCCGCCACCAAAGCGAACCCATGCGCCGCCCAGCTTGGCCGCGCAGGGCGCGGTGTAGCCCGATCAAGCGTCGAGGGGTCTACCGGCCAGTCCGTCTTCAGCCCGGCTCTCGAACGATTGTCCGGCATGATCGTAGCTGAAGAGACCACCAAACGGGCCCCGAAACAAATCAACATGCAGCTGCATACATTTGTACTTGACGTGCGATGTCAGCACGATATGCCCCGGTGAGGCTACGGCGCTGCCTGAGGTCGGTCGAGCCGCTGGAGGTGATCAATGAGCGAGCAGTCTTTCGAACAGAACCGCTCTGAAAAGCTGGCGAGTTTCGTCGCCGGCGCACGCGGACGAGTCTTGCCGGAAGCGGTGCGGGATGCCGGCAGGCAAGCTCTCGCCGACTTCATCGCCGTCTCGGTGGCCGGCCATCAGGACGGCGCCGTCGAAGCCCTCCGCGCGGTCGCCGCCAACTGGAACGCGCCGGGCGGGGCGCGCATCTTTCTAGGGTCGAAAACCCAGCCGGCGATCGCGGCATTGCTCAACGGAACCATGACCCACGCCATGGACCTCGACGACGTGCACTACGCCGGCGGTGGACATCCCAGCGGCCCCTGCTGGTCGGCCGCGCTCAGCCTGGCGGAACATCACGAGGTCGACGACGAGACCGCCCTCCGCGCTTTCGTCACCGGATATGAAGTCATGGCGCGGCTCGGCGGCGGGGGGCAGCAGGGTGTGGGCCGCACGCTCCAACACCATGGCTTCCACCCGACATCGATATTCGGCCGAGCCGGTGCCGCGGCCAGTGCGAGCGTTCTCCTGGATCTCGACCAGGATCAGGTGGCGAACGCGCTCGGCGTCGCCGCCACAACCGCAGGCGGGCTCGTCGGCTCGTTCGGCACACATTCCAAGCCGTTCCATGCGGGCAAGGCGGCCATGGACGGCGTTATGGCCGCAGAAATGGCGCGTTCGGGCTTCGTGTCCGGGCAGAACCTCTTCGAGCGCGACAAGGGGCTGCTGCCGAGCTTCCTGAAGGGAGCGGAGTTTGTGCTGCCGGAGCTGGACTTCGACGAACAGTGGTACGTCCTGCGCAATGGCTACAAGCGCTTCGCGAGCTGCCGCGCGACGCATGCCGCGGCTGAAGCCGCCCTGAGCGTCAAGGATCAGGTCGGGAACAGGACGGTCACCAGGATCCAGGCCTTCGTCAATCCGATTGCGCTGGTGGCCGCAGGCAACCCCGCGCCCAGAACGGGCCTGGAAGCCCGTTTCAGCACCTATTGCTGCATTGCCATGGGGCTCGCCGGGTACCGCCTCTCCGCTTTCGATTTTACCGATGAGATGGTTGCGGACCCGGCGGTTTCGGAACTTCTGCCCAAAATCGAGTGCATTCCCGTCAAGGGGCAGTCGGAGGTGGCCGCGAAGCTGCTGATCGATCTCTCGGACGGGCAGCAGATGGAGGCCTCGGTCGATATCGTCCTCGGTCACCCCGACCGGCCGCTGAACTGGGTCCAGATTCAAGACAAGTTCGAAGGGCTTGTCGCGCCGGTTCTGGGAGACGAGAAGGCAGACGAGCTGTTCAAGGCGGTCACGGGCTTCGCCACGAACGACAGGCTGTCTATTCCAAGAATTTCCGCCTTGCTTGAGGCCCGGCAGCACTGAAGCCCATCGCCTGGGCCGCCTCTCAGAGCGGCTCAGGCCCGTGGCATCTTGGCCGGTTTCGGGCATCCGTGCTAACCGCACTGCTCAGGCTCGGCGGTTGCGCCGAGCCTCTGTCCGGCAGTGGCCGGCGTCTCGGCCCGGCCGATGCGCGCCGTCAGGCGATGAAAGGTTTGCAGGTTGGCGAAGCCAGTCAAAGTCCGGACCAGCGGCAAACGGCGACCAACTTCGGCCGACACGACCGATCATCAGATCAGCGGCAGCGGCGATCTGGCCTCCGATATCCAGATCAAGGTGCGCGATGCCATCCGCAAAGGCACGCTTCCCATCGGCGAGCGCGTCACGGAGGTCGATCTCGCGGCCCGTTTCGGCGTGTCGCGGACGCCCGTGCGCGATGCCATCCTTCGTCTCGAAGCCGACGGCTTGCTGACGAACGAGCCCCGGCGCGGGTTGATCGTCTCCAACCTCAACCATCAGCAGGTGGTCGAACTTTATTTTATGAGGGAGGTGCTCGAGGGCGCAGCAGCGCGCCTGGCGGCCCAGAGCGCCAGCGACATCGAGCTGGAGACGATCTCCGCCCTGAGCGCGCTCGAATCCGAGCCGGGCGTAACCCTCGACGCTCTCAGCGATATAAACGTCAAAATCCACAACATGATCGCGCTTGCCGCGCATAACCGCTATCTGCTCCGCAGCCTGACGCAACTCGGCATCACGATGTCCCTCTTGCCGAGTCTCCTCGCAATGGGCGATCGCGCGCGATCTGCGGCGTCGGAGCATCGCGCCATCGTCGCGGCATTGTTGGAGCGCGACAGCGAGCGAGCCGAAT
Organism: Allobosea sp. UNC402CLCol; assembly: GCF_000745475.1. GTDB lineage: Bacteria > Pseudomonadota > Alphaproteobacteria > Rhizobiales > Beijerinckiaceae > Allobosea > Allobosea spartocytisi. The sequence goes on along the minus strand of NZ_JQJJ01000010.1, from coordinate 19,261 downwards.
CCGCCGCCCGCGCCCATGTACGGTCATCCTTGCAGCACCGTCTGCTGCAGACGATCGGCAGGCTACAGAACTAGACGAAACTCCCCAGAGAGCATCAGGCCGCGAGGGGCGCCGGCCGGTCCGGAATTTGGGCGAAGGCGATGCCCTCCAGGATAGGCTTTGTCGTTCTGAGCACCGCGGCGGTGGCTGCGCCTTCCCGTCGGTCGATGACGACCTCGATGCGCCCCGACGGATGCTCGATCGTCACGCTGCGGGGCAGGCTGACCTCTCCGACGAGACGATGCGCCAGCGTGCCCGGCGTGCCGCAGGCCGTGCCGAGACCGACGGCGCCGGTCACGGCGAAAGCCTTGTGGCAGGAGTGCGGCATGAAGTAGCGCGCCGTGAGCGTACCGCCTTTCTGCGGCGGCCCGATCAACACGGGTTTTGGAATGACGAGGCCGGACACGTCTCCCAGCCCCATTCGCCTGCCGGCTTCCAGTCGGATCCTCTCCAGACGATTCATGAGCGACCGGTCGCCATCCAAGTCCGCCGGCAACTCGCCGCCGGTCTTCCCCAGCGCGGTGGCTTCGATCACGACCAGAGGCATCGCAGCGTCGATACAGGAGACTTCGACGCCGTCGATTCTGTCGACGGCCGATCCCGTCGGCAACAGCATTCCGGTCTTGGCGCCAGCGACGCCTAGAAATTCCAGTTCGACCGGCGCGCCGCTGCCGGGAACGCCGTCGATGACCGTGTCGCCATCGTAAGTGGGCCGCCCGTCAGGGGTCAGCACCGTGGCGGCGATGAGTTGGCCGGTGTTGACGTTGTGAATGACGACGCGTGTGCGGCCGATTTGGCCCTGAACGAGTCCCTTCTCTATGGCAAAGGGCGCAACCGTCGACAGCATGTTCCCGCAGTTCGGGGAGGTGTCGACGATCCTTTCGATGACCTTCACCTGGGCGAAGAGATAGTCGACATCGGCGCGGGGGTGAGTCGATGGCCCCACGATGGCGACCTTGCTTGTCAGAGGGTTGCCGCCACCGAGCCCGTTGATCTGAAGCTCATTGCCCGACCCCAAGACCGACAGCAAAATCTCGCCACGCAGAGTGGGTTCGGCCGGCAGGTCGGAAGCGAGGAAAACAGGACCGCGCGACGTGCCGCCGCGCATGAGTGTGCATGGAATGCGAAGTTGGGTCGCCATCGCGGCTCCTTCCAGCAGCTTCCGCCGAGATCGACGGCAACTGGAAAAGCGATATCTGCCACCCCCATCATGTTGTGAAATGCAAAAATTTCGATCATTGATCGGCAATGCGCATCAATTTTGAACTGCTCGATATCCGCGCCTTTCTCGCCGTGCTCGAGCTGGGCGGCTTTCACAAAGCGGCTGAGATGCTCAACATCTCGCAGCCCGCCCTGTCCCGTCGCGTGCAGGCGCTGGAAGCCGCGGTCGGCGCGCCGCTGCTGGAAAGAACGACGCGCAGAGTCGGACCCACGAGCGTCGGCCGGTCCTTCGCGCCGCTGGCCCGTCGCCTGCTCGACGAATTTGAGGAATCTCTGCTCGGCATCACGGGTGTCGCCGGGCGGCAGTACGGTCAGGTCACCATCGCCTGCGTGCCGACGGCCGCCTTCTACTTCCTGCCACGCGCCATCGAGTCGTTCAGCGCGATCTATCCGCTGATCCGGTTTCGTATCCTCGATCTGTCCGCAAATGACGGCCTGGAGAGCGTGGCACGGGGCGAAGCCGAATTCGGCATCAATCTTCTCGGCAGTTCGGACCCTGACCTGGCTTTCACACCGCTCGTCGAGGACCCATTCGTCCTCGCATGCAGGCGTGATCATCCGCTCGCCGCTCGGCAGGAGCTGGCCTGGAAGGATCTTGCCGACCAGACGCTCATCGGGGTCAGCCGCGCCAGCGGCAACCGCATGATCCTGGAAAGCGCTCTCGCCAAGGAGGGCGTGGGGCTGACGTTCAAGTTCGAAGTCAACCACCTGACGACGTCGCTCGGACTGGTCGAGCGCGGTCTTGGCGTCTCGGTGCTGCCCCGGCTCGCGACGCCACCGCAGGATCACCCCGTCATTGCGACGAAGGCAATCGGCGCACCGCCGGTATCGCGAACGATCGGCCTGGTCGAGCGGCGGAAAGCGCGCCTTGCACCTGCGGCCCAACGCTTCAGGGACATGCTGATCCACACCTGGAATGCGAACCCGCGATCGAACTTTCTATAATTGATAGGGATACCGCATCAATCGGATCAATTATCGCATTTCTCAAATTCGCCCTTTGCGTTGAAAGAAGCTCCGATAACGGGGCCACCAGTCGCCCTGACTTTGGGAGGGACGAATGATGCATCTGACTCGCAGGAGCTTGGTTCTGGGCGCGGCTTCTCTGGCGGCAGGGAGCGCGCTCAGCACCGTCGCACGATCGCAGGCTGCCTTTCCCACGCGGCCGATGAAGTTGCTTGTCCCCTATGCGGCAGGCGGCGGAACCGATGCCATCGCGCGGCTCGTTGCGCAGGGCATCGGTGAAAAGCTCGGCCAGTCCCTGGTCGTCGAAAACAACGGCTCGGCCGGTGGCAATCTCATCACCGCACAGGCCGCCTCCTCGCCGCCGGACGGCTACACGGTCCTGCTGGCCAACCAGGGACCCATGGTCGTCAATCCCCACCTGTTCAAAAATGTCCGGGTTGACCCGCTGACAGCCTTCGATCCGGTCACTCTGATCTCCGATACGCCGCTCGCGTTGGTGGTGGCATCGAAATCATCGTTCCAGACCGCGCGGGACCTGATCGATCACGCGAAGAAGAACAACGGGAAGCTCACCTACGGTTCTGCCGGCAACGGTTCGGCGAGCCATCTCGCCACCGTCCTGCTCGCCAGGACTGCAGGATTCGATGCGGTCCACGTTCCCTATCGCGGGGCCGGGCCAGCTTTGACGGACCTCCTCGCCGGACAGACCGACTTCATGGTGACGACCGTTCCGTCGGTGCTTGGTCTGATTGAGGGCAAGTCCGTGCGGCTGCTGGCCGTCACAAGCCCGCAGCGCACCAAGCTCTTCCCCGAGACTCCGACCGTGGCCGAACTCGGCTGGCCGGATTACCGGGCAACGGCCTGGTACGGGCTCGTCGTGCCGAAGGGCACCCCGGAGTCCATCGTCAAGGCTCTTCGTGACGCCACGGTCAGCACGATCAACAACGACACGATCAAGGAGCGCCTGCGCAACGAAGGCGCGGAGCCGATCGGCAACGAGCCGGCAGCCTTCGCCGAGATGATGCGTGCCGAATCCAGGCGCTGGGCAGAGCTGGTCAAGAGCGCGAACATGTCGATCTGAAACGCCGCAAACGCCTGACGTTATCGGGCCTGGCAGGATCGCGCCTTGCGATCCTGCGCCTTTGCCGACGCCGCGCCGGCCGCACATCGGCTGCAAGGCGGCATGGCGTTGCGCATGTTCGACTGTCCGCATGCTTTCCGCGAGTGGTGTCACTGGCCAGCCGCTCCTGACGCGCCACGGGCCGCTTCTCGCGATCAACTCGGCGGCCCCGCCTCCCGAGGCCGAGCCCCCGCCCGACTGCGCCCTCCGACACATCGTTACCGAGCGCGGCAGCTGCCTGTTCGCGACAAATTGAGCTCTATTGAATTCATTTGCATGCAGAAGTAGACAGACGCGCCCTGCCGCGCATATCGGTACGGCACACACGGTTGTCGTCACCATCTGGTCTCTCGGAGAATTGCGGATGCTGGTCCAGCACATTGCGGAGCGTTCCGTTGCCCTCGATCCGCACAGCTTCGATCCGATGGCTCGCAAATGGGCCAAGGACGCCATCGCGGACATGATCGGCTGCGCCCTGCTGGGCGCACGGACAGCGACGACGGACATCGCGCTGGCCACCTCACCGAATGCCGGGGATTGCCTCGTGCTCGGCCGTAAGGCACGGATCGGCCGCCTCGAAGCAGCCTATGTCAACGCCACGTCCGGCCACGCGCTCGATTACGACGACACGAGCAAATCGCTCTCCGGCCACCCGACCGTCATCATCATCCCGGCACTGCTGGCCCTCGCCGAGCAGCGCGACGCGACAGGAGCCGAGCTGCTCGACGCCTATATCGTCGGTGTCGAGACCGCGACCCGCATCGCGCGAGGCGTCAATTTCCATCACTACGAGAAGGGGTGGCATCCGACGGCCACGCTCGGAATATTCGGCGCGGCTGCGGCCTGCGGGAGGCTGCTCGCCCTCCCCGCCGATAGGCTCGCCCATGCGCTGGCGACGGCCGCATCCTTCGCCAGCGGCGTCAAAGCGAATTTCGGCACGCAGACCAAGCCGCTGCATGCCGGCTTTGCCGCGCGCAACGGGCTGTTCGCCGCTCTTCTCGCCGCAGGAGGCGTGCCGGCTTCGCCAGAAGCCTTCGAGCATCCCCAGGGATTTCTCGAGGTCTTCAACGGCACGGGCCATTTCAACGCGGATCGCATGCTGGAAGCGTGGGGGCAGCCGCTCGATCTGCTGGCGCCGGGGATTTCCATCAAGAAATACCCGTGCGTCTACAGCGTGCATGGTGCGATCGATGCCGCCATCGAACTCCGGCGCCGCGAGAGTTTGACCGCCGACAGCATCGCCGCGGTGACAGTGCGGATGCACCGCAGGCGCCTGCTGCCGCATGTACGCAACCCCGCGACCAGCGCGCTCAACGCCAAGTTTTCGATGCCCTACGCGGTCGCGCGAGGGTTGGTGAACGGCGCCGTGACGCTTTCGCATTTCGAGGATGACGCGCTCTACGATCCGCAGGTCACGCGCGTGATGGAACTCATCGGCGTAGACGAGCATAGCGACGACGCCAACGACTATGGCGCTGAAATCGTCGTCGTCCTGAACGACGGCACCCGACTCGCTGCGTCGGTGTCTTCCCCTCTCGGCCGTGGGCCGGAAGCCCCGCTGCCGGACGGCATGTTGCGGGCGAAATACACCGATTGCGCCGGCCGCGCGCTGACGGCCGCAGGAATCGAAGCCAGCTTCGACATGCTCATGCGGCTCGAAGATCTCGACAGCGTCCGTGAACTGACCGCGCTGATCCAAGAATCCAGCTGCGTCTGACCGGCCCGGCCCAGCCTTTTGAGCGACGAGGACTCCATGAGCTTCGCATTCGAACTTGCAAGGCGCGCCAGCGCCATAACGCTCGATACGATGCCGCCGGAAGCGGGCCGCGTGGCGGCGCGCGCCTTCGCAGATACGATCGGGACCGCGCTGGCCGGATGCCGGGCAGGCTTTCTTGACGGCATCGAGCGAGCGCTGGAGATTGCCGCCGATGCCGGCCCCGCGACCAAGATCGGCCGCCCCGGGCGCTGCCACCCGCTGCAGGCCGCTGTCATCAACGGTACGGCAGCGCATGCCCTCGACTTCGACGATTGCAGCACCACCATGGGTGGTCACCCTTCGGCGCCGGTCGTGCCCGCGCTGCTTGCCCTCGCGCAGGATCGCGGCTCTTCCGGACGAGCTGTCCTGTCGGCCTATCTCGCAGGCGTCGAGCTGGAATTGCGGCTCGCCAGGGCGGTGATGCCGCATCACTACGAGAAAGGCTGGCATCCGACCGCCACGCTCGGCGTATTCGGCGCCGCCACGGCGAGCGCCCATCTGCTGGGCCTCGATCCGGAGCGCATGGCCACGGCACTGGCGATCGCGGTATCGATGGCAAGCGGCCTCAAGTCCAATTTCGGGACGCCGATCAAGCCCCTCCATGTCGGTCAGGCCGCCTATAACGGGCTGCTCGCTGCAACACTCTCCGAGCAGGGCGTCACGGCCAGCCATTCAGCCTTCGAACACGAATACGGCTTCTTCAACGTGTTGAACGGCGCCGGAACCTTCGATCCGCAGAGGGCGCTTGGCGACTGGCTGACTTCGCCGGACGTTCTCTCGCCCGGCATTGCGATCAAGCAGCACCCCTGCTGCGGCAGCGCACATTCCGCCATCGATGCGGCATTGACCCTGCACCGCCGGCACGGCCCCTTCAGGTCCGGTGAGATCACGGCGATCGAGACCTGGACCCACCGGCGCCGGCTCGCCCACACCGATCGTCCTCGGCCGAAGACCGGGCTCGAAGCGAAGTTCAGCGTCCAATTTTTGACCGCCAAGGCGCTGACGGCCGGCATCGTCCGCCTCGGCGACTTCGACGACAGCACCTTCCTCGACGCCGATACGGCGTCCCTTGCCGCTCTGACTCGGTCCATCGCCCATGACGAGCCGAACGAATATCTCGGCCGCGTCAAGGTCACGCTCGGCGACGGACGCGTCGTCGAGGCCTCGGCCTCGACCGAGCTCGGCCGCGGGCCGCTCAATCCGATGTCGGACGACGAGCTGGAGGCCAAGTTCGTCGATTGCGCCGGCGCGAGCCTGGGCGAGGAGCGCGCTCGCAGCCTGTTCCGCGCCATTCTCGCGCTCGATCAGGCGCCCAGCATCGAAGGCATCATGACCGCGACCCAGCAAGGATGAAGACGATGCTCAAAATCTACGGACGCCGCGATTCATCGAATTGCGCGAAGGCCTTCTGGGCCCTCGACGAGCTCGGGGTGGGCTACGAGCTGATCGCATGCGGCGGGCGGTTCGGCGGCACGGATACGATCGATTACCGCGCGTTCAACCCGCATGGGAAGGTGCCGACCGTCGTCGATGATGGCGCCGTCGTCTGGGAATCGAATGCGGTTCTGCGCTACCTGGGCAATCGCTACGGCAAGGGGGCGATCTGGCCGCCGGACGCGGCAGGACGTGCGAGCGCCGACCAGTGGATGGATTGGGGGGCCACCGCCTTCGTGCCGGCGATGGGCAAGATCCGAACCGCCTTGAAGGCCGAGGACGCGGCGGCGGCGGAAGCGGCTCTCAAGGCGTTGACGGCCCACGCCGCGCTGCTCGACCGACATTTCCAAGCAAACGACTATCTCGCCGGCCCGTCCCTGACACTGGCGGACATCGCCCTGGCGCCCGCTGTCCACCGCTGGTTCCTCGTCCCGCTAGCCCGTCCCGATCTGCCGTCACTGGCGGCCTATCGCGAGCGTCTCGCTGGTCGTGACGGATACAGGCGGCATGTCGCGGAAGCGCTGAGCTGATGAAACCGCGGCATGCGCCGGCATGACCGCCGCTCAACCGCGCGTACCCGTGCTCGCATGGGCGCGCAGCATGATGCTCATGCGATGCTGCTGCGACGAGCGCACCTGAGCCTTGATCAGGCTTTCCGCAGCCAGCCCGTCCCGGCGCAGCAATGCTTCGGTTATCTCGCGGTGCTGCCGATGCAATACGGCCGCACGGCCGTTCTCGCCGATCAGCGTCGGCAGCAGCGACATCGTGACCGAGAGCTGGTTGAGGCTGCGCAGCAGGTAGCGATTATGCGATGACAGGGCCAGCAGATGGCGGAAATTGCGGTTGATCTCGGACATCCGCTGGACGTCATCCAGGGCGCCAGCCTCGGCCTCGACAAGCCCCGCGAACGTAGCAAGCTCGATCTCGCTGGCCGCCTGCGCAGTCAGCCGCGCCGCGGCGCCTTCGAGCACTTCGCGCATGAAGTAGAGCTCGACAATCTGTTGATGGTCGAGATCGGTGACGATCAGGCCGCGGCGCGGCTCGTTGGTCAGCAGGCCATCGGTCTCGAGCCTGGCGATGGCTTCATGCACCGGGGTCCGCGACATGCCCAGGATCGTTGCCAGGCCGATCTCCGTCACGCGCTCGCCGATGGCGAGTTCGCCCTTCTGAATGAGGGCGCGGATGCGCTCATACGCATCAAAGACGAGGTCGCGACCTCCGGTCGACGCCCTTTTCGGCAACTTGGTCATCGTCTGTCTTCGGCTCCGTTATGCCGCACCCCGACCGCAGCCCGATCAGCTTCTTCCTTCCTATGCAAAAGGACGCCGCCTGAACAGGCGACGCACAGCGACAGAAGGAAAGGCCGCGATAAATTTGATTGCACTCTGTAAAATGCAATTGTATGCATTTACATGCCGAATGTCGAGAAGCGCGCGCTTCTGTCCGTGCTCGCATCGGCTCGTCAGGAAAGAGTGACGCATGAGCCTTTCGCCCCCATCCGACATCGCCTCGAGCCAGCCCGCCGCCGCGACGGACGGCCACCGGAACCGCAGGCTCGGCCCGGATACCGTCATCTGCCATGCCGGGCGCGATCCCTCGGCGCATTTCGGCGTCGTCAATCCACCGGTGTTTCATGCCTCCACCATCCTGTTTCCGACGCTGGCGGCGCTCGACGCCAAGGCCGAAGCGAAGGTCCGCTACGGTCGGCGCGGAACGCCGACGACCTTCGCGCTGGAGGATGCGGTCTCGGCGCTGGAAGAGGCGGCCGGCACAGTGCTTACCCCGTCCGGCGCCAATGCCATTTCCACGACGCTGCTCGCCCATCTGGATCCCGGCGATCACGTCTTGATCGCCGACAATGTCTACGGGCCCTGTCGTCACTGCGGTAACGACGTCCTGCGCCGCTTCGGCGTCGAGGTCGAATTCTACGATCCGCTGGTCGGCTCCGGCATCGACAGGCTGATCAAGCCGAACACGCGGCTGATCTGGATGGAGGCGCCTGGATCACTGACGTTCGAGATGACGGACATCACCGCCATCGTGGCCGCGGCCAGGCCGCGAGGCATCGTAACCGTCGTCGACAACACCTGGTCCGGCGGCGTCTTCTTCAAGCCGCTGACGCTGGGCGTCGACATCTCCGTCCAGGCCGGCACGAAATATATTTCAGGTCATTCCGACCTGATGCTCGGCACGATCTCGTGCTCCGAGACGAGCTATGAGCGCGTGAAAGGGTTCGCGCAGCGGCTCGGCATCTGTGTCGGCCCGGACGATGCCTATCTCGCGCAACGAGGTCTGCGCACCATCTCGGTCAGGATGCGGCAGCACCACGCCAACGCGCTCGAACTGGCCAACTGGCTTGCAAATCGGCCCGAAGTGACGCGCGTCATGTATCCGGCCCTCCAGACCGACCCCGGCCACGAACTTTGGAGGACGCATTTCACCGGCGCGTCCGGGCTGTTCGGCTTCGTCATCCGCGAGACGGAACGCCGGCGGCTGGCGGCGATGGTCGACGGTCTGCGCCTGTTCGGCATGGGATCGAGCTGGGGCGGCTATGAAAGCCTGCTGCTTCCCACCGATCCGCGCATCCTGCGTTCAGCCACGACCTGGCGCGAACCCGGCCAGTGTATGCGCGTGCATGTCGGCCTCGAGGACGTTTCCGACCTGATCGACGATCTCGAACGGGGTTTCGAGCGGCTCGCTCGCTGAACGAGGAATCTCGCACGCCTATGCGCAGGGACATGCGGATGGCGGCGTCGCTGGTCGCCGCGCTCCGCAGGGCCGCTTCATAACAAGGGGAGTCAGAATATGCGTTTCGCATTCGGTTTCGCCGGCGCCATCGCCGCCCTTCTCTGCACCGCCATTCTTCCGGCCGAGGCTGGCCAGGGCGACACGCTCAAGGCCATTCGCGAGCGCGGCGAAGTCCTTTGCGGCGCCCATCCGGGCCGCTACGGCTTCGCCGCTCCCGACGACAAGGGGCGCTGGTCCGGCTTCGAGGTCGATCTTTGTCGGGCGCTCGGTGCGGCGATCTTCGGCAGCGGTGAAAAGGTCCGCTTCGTCGCGCTGTCGAGCCAGCAACGATTCCCCGCTATTCAGGCCGGCGAAGTCGACGTGCTGGCGCGCAATACGACGGCGACCTTGACGCGCGATACCGCGCTCGGACTCAACTTCTCGCCGCCGGTCTTCTATACCGGCCTCGGCTTCATGGTCCGCAAGGATGCCGGCGTGAAGACGGTCGAGGATCTGAACGGCGCCACCATCTGCATGGCGCCCGGCAGCACGACCGAACAGGCCGTCGCCAGGCTCTTCACCCAGCATGGGCTCAAATACACGCCGATCGTGATCGAGAACAACAAGGAGCTCGCCAGCGCCTATGTCGCCGGCCGCTGCGATGCACTCGCCAAGGATCGCGACGCGCTGCCGGGCGTACGGATGTACGACGCGCCGCAGCCTGAGGAGCATGTCATCCTCGAAGGGACCTTCTCCAAGGAGCCGCTCGCACTCGCCGTCCGTCACGGTGACGACCAATGGTACGACATCGTGAAATGGGTGATGTACGGCCTGATGGAGGCCGAAGAAAACAAGGTAAGCCAAGCCAATGTCGACGAGATGACGAAGTCCAAGGACCCCTATGTCCAGGACCTTCTCGGCGTCACCGGTGATTACGGCCCCAAGCTCGGGCTCGACAAGAAATGGCTCTACTGGGTCGTCAAGTCCGTAGGCAACTACGGGGACATCTACGAGCGCCACTTCGGCGACAAGACGAAACTGCCGCTGCCGCGCGGACACAACAAGCTCTGGACCGAGGGCGGACTGCTCTACGGGCTCCCGGTCAAGTGACGCGTCCGCGCCGCGGGGTAACAAGACATGACGAGCATTGACCGGAGCCTCGCGGCCAGCGGGCCGACACGGGCCGATATACGCGCCCGGCAGGCCGCAAAACCGCCGCGCCGCAGGCTGAGCTGGGGCGACCCTTTCACACGGGGCTTGATCTATCAGGCCGGCCTCGCAATCTTGCTCGCGCTCGGCATCCATGCGCTCTACAGCAACGTCTCCGAGAACCTCCAGCGGCAGAACATCGCCACCGGCTTCAGCTTCCTGGAGCAGCTGGCGCGGTTCAATATCGGCGAGTCGCCGATCCCCTATAGTGCCAGCGATACCTATGGCCGAGCCTTGCTGGTCGGCGTACTCAACACCCTCCGCGTCGCCGCGGTCGCCATCGTGTTCGCCACTGTGCTCGGCGTCGCCGCGGGCGTGGCCCGGGCCTCGCGCAATGTGGTGATTTCGACGCTCGCCGGCACCTATGTGGAGCTGGCCCGGAACGTGCCGATCATCCTGCATGTCCTGCTGTGGTCTTCGATCATCCGCAACCTGCCGCCGCCGCGGCAGGCGCATGATCTGCTCGGCATCGGCTTCATCAGCAACCGCGGGTTGACAGTACCCTTGCCCGGCTTCGGCACCTCCGGCGGGACGATCATGATCGCTCTCGGCGTCGCCGTGCTTTCCGCATTCGCCGCGGCGCGGTTGGCACGCCGCTATGGCGAGCGCACGGGGCGATATGTCGAACCGATCGTACCGGCGCTGGCCGTGCTTGTCGCGCTGCCGCTTCTGACCTGGCTCGTAACGGGCGCCCAGTTCACGCCCGATATCCCGCAGCGACGTGGTTTCGGCTTCACGGGTGGTTTGACGCTCTCGCCCGAGTTCTTCGCTTTGGCCATCGGCCTGACGATATACACCGGCGCCTTTATCGCCGAGATCGTTCGCGGAGGCATTCAGGCTGTGCCGAAAGGCCAGGTCGAGGCGGCACGCGCGCTCGGTTTGCACCCATTTTCGATCATGACCCGCATCGTCCTGCCGCAGGCGCTGCGCGTGATCGTGCCGCCGCTGTCGAGCCAGTTCCTCAGCCTGACCAAGAACAGCTCGCTGGGCGTCATCATCGGCTATCCCGAACTCGTGAACATCGGCAACACCGTCATGAACCAGACCGGACAGGCGATGGAAATGGTCACGATCATGATGCTGATCTACTTCACCCTGAGCCTGATCACCTCGCTGCTCATGAACTTCTACAACAGCCGCGTTGCGTTGAAGGGGCGCTGAGATGGCCAATACACTTCAGCCGCTGGTGAGCGGCCGCCGCAACGCTCTCGACTGGTGGCTCCGCGAGCGCGTATGGCCTTCGCCGTTCCACATCTTGTTGAGCTTTGCGACCCTGGCTCTGGTGGTACCGATCTGTGTCAAGATCGCGAATTGGGCGATCTTCGATGCCGTGTTCGTCTCCACCGGGCCTGAGAGTTGCCGCGATGCTGTCGGCGCCTGCTGGGCGGTGATCGCGGAAAAGCACCGGGTCATCCTGTTCGGGCTCTACCCATTCGACGAGCAATGGCGCCCGACCCTGGCCGTGGCCATCTACCTGATCACCGTCATCGTCACGCTGACGCCGCGGTTCTGGTCGCTGCGCCTGCTGGTCCCGCTCTGGACGATCGCCGTCTTCGTCATCGGCGCGCTGATGTATGGTGGAATCGGGCCGCTGCGCATCGTGCCGACCACCGAATGGGGCGGCCTCGCCCTGACGATGATCATGTTCTCCGGAACCGTGATCCTCGGCTTCCCGATCGCGGTGCTGCTCGCGCTCGGCCGGCGCTCGCATCTGGCGCTGCTGCGCTCCGTCAGCGTCGTGCTGATCGAAACGCTGCGCGGGGTGCCGCTGATCACGATCCTTTTCGTCGCGGTCAATGTCTTCCCGCTGTTCCTGCCGGCCGGCACGAACGTCGACAAGCTGTTGCGCGTGACCATCGGCATCGCGATCTTCTTCGCCTGCTACCAGGCCGAGACGATCCGCGGAGGCCTGCAGGCCGTGCCGGAGGGGCAATATGAAGCCGCCAAGGCCCTGGGCCTGCGCTATTGGCAGATGACCGGCCGCATCATCCTGCCTCAGGCTCTGCGCATCGCCTTTCCGGCCATCATGAACCATGTCATCGCCGCGATGAAGAATACGTCGTTCGTGATGATCATCGGCCTGTTCGACATCCTGACTGCAACAACGGCAGTCATGCAGGACCCGGTCTGGCGGAAATACTATGTCGAAGCCTACACCTTCGCCGGCTTCGTCTACTTCGCCTTCGGCTTCGCGCTTTCGATCTATGCGCGCCTGATGGAACGCCGGATGAACAAGGGGTATGTCTCGTGAGCGCTCTCGCAAATCATGTGGAAGAGGCACGCCAAGCGCCATCGCTTGCCGTCAGCATCCAGGGGTTGTGCAAATGGTATGGCTCCGTCCAGGTCCTGCATGATGTCGATCTCGAGGTCGCCACCGGCGAGAAGATCGTCATCTGCGGCCCCTCGGGCTCCGGAAAATCCACACTCATCCGCTGCATTAATGGCCTCGAGAGCCATCATGCAGGCCGCATCGTCGCCAATGGCGTCGAGCTTGACGGGCGCACCCGCGGCTTGGAGGCGATCCGCCGCGAAGTCGGCATGGTCTTCCAGAGCTTCAACCTGTTTCCGCATCTGACCATCCTGGAGAATCTGACGATCGCGCCGATGCTGGTGCGCGGCACGCGCCGGCGGGAAGCCGAGGCTCTGGCCATGAACTACCTCGAGCGCGTCCATATTCCCGAGCAGGCACGGAAATTCCCGCTTCAGCTCTCAGGCGGGCAGCAGCAGCGCGTCGCCATCGCGCGGGCGCTGTGCATGCAGCCGAAGATCATGCTGTTCGACGAGCCGACCTCGGCGCTCGATCCCGAGATGATCAAGGAGGTGCTCGACGTCATGCTGGAACTCGCCGACACCGGCATGACGATGCTGGTCGTAACCCACGAGATGGGCTTCGCGCGCACGGTGGCGGACCGCGTCGTTTTCATGGCCGACGGCCGGAAGGTCGAGGAAGGCGCGCCAAATCGCATCTTCGACCACCCGCAAACCGAACGGGCCCATGCATTCTTCAGACAGGTCCTGAAGCATTGAGATGTGTCGACCAGCGCACGCGCTGACGCGTCGCCGCTGGTCGATGCGGGCCGGAACCGGCCTATGGGTTCGGCGGCGCCGCTTTGCGCTTGTCCGGCCGCCCCGAAAGGCGCGGCCGGGAGGCGAAGCCCGGTCGCCGAGCTTACCTTGAGCCCCTATTTGGCAAGGCCCTTCCTGGCCAACCAGTCGTCGATCAGCTGAGCGACCTCCAGATTGTTCTTGTCCATCATCATCATGTGCGAATTGCCTTTGATGCCGACGGAAGGAAGATTCACGACATCGACCGAGCCGCCGGCCGCCTTGATGCGATCGCCGAAATCGGTCGCGGTCTTGCGGATCGTCGGCCAGCGCGAATCCTGCTCGATATAGTCGCCGAACAGCATCAGTACCGGGATGTCCTTCAGAACATCGGCCTTGGCCGGGTCGCCGATACCCGCAGGCTCGACCGCGACAAGCGCCTTGACCTTGTCGGGGCGGGCCTGCGCGACCTTAAAGCCGAACTGCCCCGCCTGGCTGTGGAAGGCGATCACGCAGGGGCAGACCTTGTCGACCTCGGCGATATAGGCATCGATGATCATCTGGTCGGTGCTGGTCCAGCGCGGCACGATCTGTTTGACGAAATTGTCGTAGCCCTCGGCCGGAAACTGGCTGCCCGGCAGGTATTTGCGCTTGGCGGGGTCGGGGTTGAAGCCGCCCGCCGGCTCCCCGATGCGGAAGCGCTCGAACGGGTTCGCGGTCGTGAGGAAGAGCGGCTCTCCGGGGATGACGTCCGGATACATCGCCCAACTCGAACGCCCACGCTCCACCGCGTCCGAGTTGTAGACCGACCACCCCTTGCGCAGGAAAAACTCGAGCCAGCCCTCCCGGCCATCGGGCGTCGTCTCGAAATTCACGCCGGTCATGCCCCCGCCATGCCAGAGTAGCAGAGGCACCTTGCCCCGCTCCTTCTGCGGCAGAAAATACTGAACATACATCTGGCCGGTCTGATAGGTGCCGTTCGGATCGACCTTGGCCGGTGTGCCACCAGGCGTGAAGACGACTTCCTTGACCTGGCGTCCTGAAATTTCGACGAGTTTTCCGCCGACATGGAACGAACCCATCGCCCGTAGGGCGAGCGGTTCCTGCATGGTTTGCGCGTGAGCCGCTCCCCCCAATCCCAAACCGAGCCCAAATGCAGCCGTCACGAACTTACGAAACATGAAACCTCCCTGCTCAAGCCTTTATGGCAGACATCGCCGATCGGTTTTCCCAATCGGACGACGAGCATGGGGGGTGTCGGTGTTGAGCAGAAATGCAAATACCGAAGCGATTGATCCTCGATACGGATCGCTCGCAAGAGTGCAACCGGATACAGCATCGATCGCACGGTCTGTGCCGGCGCCTCCGGCCGGCCGGAACATCGGCAAAAGCAGAGCTTGCTTTTTTGACACTGGTCGAGCTCGGTTTGCCGATCTTCAATCGAGCCGATCAAGCAGCTTGAAAACGCCCGCGGCTTTGGCGCAAAGCCTGTCTTCCACGCAAATCTCGAGGCTGCGCGGATCGCGCGTCCGATCCGCTCGCGCAGCGAGACCAGGAGTTCACGGAATCGAGCGACCTCGGTCAGATTGGTCGGTGGCCGATGGCCGGGGATGACCGTTTCCACATCGTGTGGGAGCGCCGTCGAAAGACTTCCTCGCCATGACCCCGTCCGGCGCATGCCGGACGGTCTCTTCGCCCCTATCCCCATCTCCTGCCGCGAGACGCTCCGATGCCCACGCAAAGCCAGTCCGGCACCTCAGCGAAATCGGGCGAACGCTCGCCGTCCCGGCAGGCCCTGCGCGGGCTCGACGCTCTGAACCTCTTCCTCGCCGACGTGCGCGACGGGTTGGGGCCCTATCTCGCGATCTATCTGATCGCCGTGCGCGGCCCGGAGCAGGGCTGGAACGAGGCGACCGTCGGTCTCGTCATGACCATCGCGGGCATCGTCGGCCTGCTCGCCCAGACCCCGGCCGGAGCGTTGATCGACAACGGTCGCCACAAGCCGGCGATCGTCATCGCCTCCGCGATCGCGGTCACGCTGTCGTGCCTGGCGCTTCCCTTCATCAGCAATTTCTACCTGGTCGTCGGCACGCAATCGGTCGCCGCGATCGCGGGCGCGATCTTCCCGCCGGCGCTGGCTGCGATCACGCTCGGCCTCGTCGGGCCGAAGCTGTTCTCCAAGCGCATCGGCCGCAACGAGGCCTTCAACCATCTCGGCAATGCGGCCTCGGCCGCGATCGCAGGCGCGACCGCCTATTTCTTCGGGCCGATCGTGGTGTTCTGGCTCATGGCCGTGCTCGCGGTCCTCAGCATCGGCGCCATGCTGATGGTGCCGGAGAAGGAGATCGACGACGATCTCGCCCGCGGTCTCGACGAAGCCGTCGACGACGAGAAGCCCTCTGGCCTCAAGGCCCTGCTGCAGAACCGCCATCTCATGCTGTTCGCGCTGCTCTGCGCCATCTTCCACCTCTCCAATGCCGCGATGCTCACCTCCGTCGGCCAATTGCTCACCCGCGTTGCCGGCAAGGAACAGGCGACCTCGCTGATCGCCATCTGCATCGTCGCGGCGCAATGCGTCATGGTGCCGATGGCGATCATGGTCGGCGCCAAGGTCGATGACTGGGGCCGCAAGCCGATCTTCCTCGTCGCCTTCGGCGTGCTGGCGCTGCGCGGCGCGCTCTATGTCGTCTCGGACAACCCGTTCTGGCTTGTCGCCGTGCAGGCGCTCGACGGCGTCGGCGCCGGCATCTTCGGCGCGCTGTTTCCCATCGTGGTGGCGGACCTGACGCGCGGCACCGGCCGCTTCAACGTCTCGCAAGGGGCTGTCGCGACGGTCCAGGGCGTCGGGGCCTCGCTCTCCGCTTCGCTGGCGGGGGTGATCATCGTCACCGCCGGCTATTCCACCGCCTTCGTCACGCTCGCGGCCATCGCGGCCTGCGGCCTCGTCCTCTATCTCGTTGCCATGCCGGAGACGCGCGGCTATGAGCCGCCGACCGACCACGGCGCCCGTCCGGTGCCGGCGGCGCGAGAGAGAATGGCCTGATCTCACATGACCGGCTGGGGCCTCAACGCGACACAGATCCTCGCGATCGCGATCTTCCTCGTGACCTATGTCGCCATTGCGATCGGCCGGATGCCCGGCTTGCGGGTCGACCGGGCGGGAGCGGCGCTGATCGGCGCCGCGCTCATGGTCGGCTGCGGCGTGCTCTCGCTCGAGGACGCCTATCGGGCGATCGACCTCGACACCATCACGCTGCTGCTCGGCATGATGATCGTCGTCGCCAATCTGCGGCTCTCGGGCTTCTTCCGCATGGTGACCGGCTGGGCCGCCGGCCGGGCGCGGCATCCGGTGCTGCTGCTTGCGGTCGTGGTGATGACGACCGGCGTGCTCTCCGCCTTCCTCGTCAACGATGCGATCTGCCTGGTGATGGCGCCGATCGTCATCACGCTGAGCCGCGCGCTCGACCGCAATCCGGTGCCCTATCTCATCGCGGTGGCGCTCGCCTCGAATGTCGGCTCGACGGCGACGATCACCGGCAACCCCCAGAACATGATCATCGGCAATCTCTCGGGCATCTCCTACGGCGCCTTCACCGGCGCGCTGCTGCCGGTCGCGGCGCTGGGGCTGCTGGTGACGATCCTGTTCGTGCTCCTGCTCAATCCGCGTGAGTACATGACGCGGCAGGCGCTGCGCAGCGTCACCGTTCCCGCTCACTATCACGGCTGGCTCGCGGCGAAGGCGGCGCTGGTGTCCGTGGCGATGATCGTTCTGTTCTTCCTCGGCCAGGCGGTGGCGAAAGTGGCGATCTGCGTCGCGGCGCTCTTGCTGCTCACCCGCAGGATCGAACCGCGCAAGGTCTATGCCGAGATCGACGGGCCGCTCCTGCTGATGTTCGCCGGGCTCTTCGTCGTGGTGCGGGGGCTCGAGCACGCCGTATTGACGCCCGACCTGCTGGCGCAGGCCGCCCGCCTCGACCTCGGCAACACCGCGATCCTGACCGGCGTGACGGCGATCCTGTCCAACCTCGTCAGCAACGTCCCGGCGGTTCTCGTGCTGAAGCCCTTCATCGAGCATCTGCACGATCCCCAGCGCGCCTGGCTCGTCGTGGCGATGGCCTCGACGCTCGCCGGCAATTTCACGCTGCTGGGCTCCGTCGCCAACCTGATCGTCGCCGAGCGTGCCGCCAAGGACGGCATCACCATCGATTTCTGGACCTATTTCAGGATCGGCGCGCCGCTCACCCTCGCGACACTGGCGATCGGCGTTTTCGTTCTCTCGTAGCCTCAATCAACGGTTTCATCTTACATGGGGCATCGAAAATTTCAGATTGAGCAACGGCGCAGTCACATCGGGGCGTCCAATCCAGTCTGCGAAATCGCGATAAGAGTCCTGCCACTGGACTACCCGTAGGGACGGACGAGACGTCAGCAGCACGGCAGATCCAGCAGGCGCGGACAAAACGAATTCTGCGGAGCTGTCCAGCATGCGGTCAATCGCATGAGGGCTCTCACGCGATGCGTGGCGTGGCTGATCGAGCAGGTTGCAGAAACCCTGCCTGAGGTGCTGCGATTCTGTATTGAGCTGATGAGGCGAGCAGCCGGAACCGAGTTACGGTTCCCACCATTCCGTTGCGATCTTTGAGACAGCGCCACGGACCCGAGCGCGATGCGTCAAGGGCCGACGTCGAAGCTTCTGCCCTGAGCCGGACATTCGTGATCGATTGGAATGAGCGCGCTTCTCGGCTGGCCGTGGACGCTGCGGCTTGCTCCACGCCACTTTAAGAGCGCGCCGAAAAGCGCTCCAGCTCCGCAGTCAGGTTATGGCTTTCGCCCTGAGCCTCATCGAGCACGAGCCGGCTCTCGAGATCGTCGAGATGCTCGCTCATCTGAGCGATCTCACCTGTCGTGTCCCCGCGAGCCACCGCTTCGATGATCTGACGATGATGATCGGCGCCGCACTGATCGCCGTTCTTTCGTCGGTATAGGGCATCGACCAGCGAAATGCGGGCGAGAACTTTCTCCAGCAGTTCAAGCAGCACGGGATTTCCGCTGAGCCTGGCCCGCTACGTCGGCGCCTATCGGCTCAGCACTGAGCGCGCACGGATGTTTCCGATGTGGCAGGCGGCGCTGGCCCATGCGCTGCTTCTCGACCATGACGGCCTCAACGATCGGCAGATGGCGGGGCTCGATCGATGGCGCGAACCTTCGCGCTGTTGCTCGCCGACGCCCCTATCGGCACCCGCCGACCTTCTGCGAAGCGCGGCGAGCCTCTACGCGAACAGGAGCGGCCCAGTCGGGAGCTCTAAACCATGCCCGCCGCGCGGCCTGAGGCGGGCGGGAGCGGTGTGGGTGCTGATCGCGGCGATCGTGCTGACGCCGGGGGCGGGAGCGGGGCGAGATGTTTGCGACGCTGCACGGGGAGCTCGGCACGATCCTCGCTTGGACCTGGCAGCAAGCGGTTGGCAGGCTGCTAGAACGACAAAACCCGCCGCTGGAGCGACGGGTTTGTCAGTATCGTTGGTTGCGGGGGCCAGATTTGAACTGACGACCTTCAGGTTATGAGCCTGACGAGCTACCGGGCTGCTCCACCCCGCGTCAATGATTTGGCCTTTGGCGTCCTGGATGGGCGATGCGGCCTGTCCTGGGACGGTTTGGGCTTTAAACGGTAACGCGGCGGCGACAAGTGTCGACCGCCGCGTTATGCGATTTATCGATTGTGATGAGGGATATCCTTGACAGGCCCG
>NZ_JQJJ01000009.1 GCF_000745475.1 Allobosea sp. UNC402CLCol | reverse complement strand
GGGCGATCGGGATTATCTCGCCTCGCGGCTGGCCGCGCGTTCCGGCATCAGCGAACAGGATGCGCAGAAGCGCATCGATGACGCCTATGCCCGGCTGTCGCAAGCCAAGGAAACCGCCAAGCAAGCGGCCGAGCGCGCACGCAAGATCGCGGTTCTGACGGCGTTCCTGACGGCCGCCGCATTGCTCGTCGGAGCTGCAGCCGCCTCGTGGGCCGCCACATTGGGCGGGGAACATCGGGACGAGAACCTTCGGGTCGAGCCGACGCTGTGATCGGCCCCTGGATCATGGAATTTCTCTTGTTCGGCCCGCCTCGGCGGGCCGAAGCTTTTTCACCTCACCCTGAACCGATCGCAGCAGGTCAGCGTTGCTCCGGACGGCCCCACGGTCTCAAGACCCTCCCGAATTTGTTCGATGAACATCATGACGATCTCCTTTGGTGGAATCGCGCCCCGTCCATCGCGGCTCGGCCCCGAGTGATCGAGGACGACGATCCTTTTCGCTCCCGGCGCGTTTCCCTCACGATGCAGGAGATCGCCCATGCCCCCCACCGATGAAGCAATCTCCGAAACCATCCGGAACGTCACGAGTCTGGAAGAACTCAACGCTGCCATCACGGCGTCCGGCCCGCTCGTTCCCGGCGCAACCCGGGCCGTCCTCGGAGAAGGCCCCGAGGGCGCGGCCATCGCCTTCGTCGGCGAGCAGCCCGGCGATCAGGAGGACCGGCAGGGCCGCCCTTTCGTCGGCCCTGCCGGCCAACTGCTCGACCGGGCCCTCAACGAAGCCGGTATCGACCGGCGCTCCAGCTACCTGACCAATGCCGTCAAGCACTTCAAGTTCGAGCAGCGCGGCAAGCGGCGGATACACCAGCGGCCGACAACCGGGGAGGTCAGGCACTATCGCTGGTGGCTCGAGCGTGAGCTGGATTTCGTGAACCCGCATCTCGTCGTCGCCTTGGGTGCAACCGCCGTCCTGGCCTTGGCCGGGAAGGCCTTGCCGATCTCGCGCAATCGCGGCGCGACCCATTTCGGGGAGCGGCTGGGCTTCATCACGGTTCACCCCTCCTTCCTGTTGCGACTGCCGCAGGAAAAGGATCGAACACAGGCTTACGACGCATTTGTCGCTGATCTCCGTCAGATCCGAAAACTCGCATCCGCTTGAAATCCGCCATTTGCCGAATGGTGCCGGTCAGGAGAGCGTGACTGTGAAAAGGCGGCAAGCCCCTTGCTGTCGATGATCTGGATGCGCGCTCGCGACAAGCGGATCAGGCGCTCACCCTCGATGACATGGAGCGCGACCGTCACACCGGACCGGCGCACGCCCAGCGTATGGGCGAGATCGTGATGAGTGATCGGAATGATGTCGCTGGCCAGGGTCTCGCCGCAGCGGTTGATCCAATGCGCCACGCGCCGCTCCAGCGACAGCGCCACCGTGCGAGCCGCTTCGTCGAGGTAACGGCCAGCGGCGCGCAGGGCATGAAACATCAACCGTGCGCGTAACCCGCCATCCTCGCGCAGGAGACGCCGCAAGGTCTGGGGAGCCACACAGATGAAGTTGCCGGATTTCAGGACCTTCGCGGACATATCCGCGAACTCCGGAACGAACAGCCTCTGGATGCCGATAGCATCGCCGCGGCTGCCGAAGCCGATCTGAAATCTCGTCTGCCCGCGCTGAAGCATCAGGGTCGTGATGCCGTCGATCGGGAAATAGACGGCATCGTCGAGCGGAAGCTCAGCACCGGCCTCGAAGCGGACACGTCGCGCCACCGGCGCCAGCAGAACATCCAGGCTTCGTTGCCGCGTCTCATCGATCTCGGCGCTTCGGGAGCTTTCCCGATCGCGGGCATTCATAGGCGCCTCCGTTGGGAAGCGGCAGCGTCACCGGAACGAGACCCGATGGCACTCACATGGGTTAGGTAGCAAAACCGGTTCGGCCGCTCATCCCGGCGGCTTCGCGATGCAGAATAAACGCAGCGCGAAACGAATAGGTTCAATCGTCCGGTCTAAGCTTTCGGACAGGCCCAGGCGAAGCGCATAGACAGTCTTTCCGTGCGGGTTGCGGACCGAGACGCCGATCGGCCGGCTGCCGCCATCATCCCGGATCATGTCGCGAACCGCCCGTCTTCACAGGGTGCCGGAATCCAGTCCCTGATTGGCCGCGAACGAAACCGTCGCCGCGACGTTGGCTGGAAACCAGCACCAGCGGGAGCAGCGTTCGATGCGGAAGAAGGACCGGCAGGAGAAGAATATCCGGATCGGGCTATCCGGCTGGACCTATGCTCCCTGGCGCGGGCATTTCTATCCGAAGGGACTGGTGCAGAAGCGGGAGCTGTCCTTCGCGGCCGATCGGTTTCCGGCGCTGGAGGTCAACGGCACCTTCTACGGTCTGCAGAAGCCTGAGGTGTTCGAGCGTTGGGCGCAGGCCGTACCGGACGATTTCCTGTTCGCGATCAAAGGCTCACGCTACATCACCCATGTCCTGCGCCTGAGACAGATCGCAACGCCGCTGAGCAACTTCATGGCATCCGGCCTGCTTCGTCTCGGCCCCAAGCTCGGGCCGCTACTCTGGCAATTCCCGCCAAGCTTTGGTTTCGACGCCGCAGTCATTGAGGATTTCCTGAAGCTGCTCCCGAAGAACACACAGGAAGCAGCCGCGCTCGCCCGTCGGCACGACATGCATCTCGATGGCCGAGCCTGGGTCGAAACCGATGCGAAACGTCCGCTGCGACATGCGATCGAGATCAGGCATGACAGCTTTCGCGATCCCGTCTTCGTCGATCTGTTGCGCCGCTACGGGGTTGCGCTGGTCTGCGCGGACACGGCCGACTGGCCGCGCCTCATGGATCTGACCGCTGATTTCGTCTATTGCCGGCTGCACGGCTCCAAGGAACTCTATCGATCCCGTTACGACGAACCTGACCTCGAGCGCTGGGCTGCGCGCATTCGGGCCTGGCGTTCAGGACAAGCGATGCGAGACGGCGATTTCGCGGGCGATCCGAAAAACGCCACCGATGAGCCGCGCGACGTCTTTCTGTTCTTCGACAACACCGACAAACGTCATGCGCCGCAGGACGCCGCCACTTTGATGCACATGCTGAAGCTCAACTGGCCGGAAGGCGCAAAACGCGATGCGGCGTGACAGCGATGAGCTGCCCGCCGCTTGTAGAATCGCAGCACTCCCGACGGCGCCTACCGCCTTGGACGGAATATGCTCTGGCAACCAGATCGACGATGTTGCCGAGCTGGCGGTTACTCCGAGGGGTTTCCTGCCGCGGCACACCGGATTCGCAGATTCAATCGCGACCTTCCCAACGCGCTGCGCGGCGATCCGTACGGGTGAATTCCCGCTTCAGCCAGCAAATCGAGGCCACCACCACCAGCGAGATCCTGGCACAGTGGCGGTAGCGGGTGGTTCGACGCGAGAGCGGGCCGGCCATTGGCCTGCCGCCATGACCGATACTCGGACCACGTCGCCAACCGCCTGGAGCAAGAGCGGCTCGACGACGCGCCATTCGAAGTCGGTCAGATCATATCGGCTCGTCTCAATGCTGCGCGCGCCGGCTGACAACTTCGACCTTGCCAGCGATCATGAAGACCAAGCGATTTAGTTTGGGTCCGTGGTCGAAGTCCGATCGTCATTGCCAGCTTTTCGGCCACGCAACAGTCGCCACAGGGATTTCGATATGCGCCGCGTCGTCACGCGGGCGCCGGCCTCCCGTCGCTCAAGCAGCACCTTGCGATCGTGAAATTCCTCGAGCTCTGCGCGATGGCCCACGCTGATGATGGTGGCATAAGCAAGTTCGCTCTCGAAAAGCGCGAGTAGCGAGTCCTGGCTCTCATCGTCGAGCGCGGACGTGGCTTCATCCATCACGATGATGTCCGGCTTCTGGATCAGAAGGCGCGCGAAGGCTATCCGCTGGCGTTCGCCGCCGGACAGGATCCGGTCCCAATCTTCGACCGCTCCAAGCCTGCGAGCGAGATGTGGCAAGCCGCATCGTTCGAGCGCTGCCAGGATGATACCGTCCTCGATCGACGCGTCGGCGGCGGGATAGAGCAGGACCGACCGCAATGAGCCCTTCGGCAGATATGGCTTCTGCGGCAGAAACGCGATCGACTTGTCAGGAGGCACCGCGATCGAGCCAGCGCCCCACGGCCACAGACCTGCCAGCGCCCGGATGAGGGTGCTCTTCCCGGATCCGCTTTCGCCGGCGATGAGCACCTTGTCGCCCGGGGCGATGGCGACTGTTGCATCAGCGATGACGATCCGCCCATTGCTATGCGCCACCGACAGATTTTCGATGTGAATGCTGTCATCGCCGCTTTCGGTGATGGAGATGTGCTTTCCATCCTCCATCTCCGCCCCGACATCGAGGCCCTGCAACTCCTCGACCAGTTCGTCCACCCGCGTCACGGAGGCAAACCATTCGGCGAGTCGCACGATGTTGTCGACGAACCAGATGAGCGCCGCCTGAACCGCGCTGAACGCGGCAACGACCTGCACGACGGCCCCCAGCGACACTGAACCAGACAGGTATTTCGGTGCGATCAACAGCAGGGGAACGACTGGAAAAAGCGCGCTGTTCGTATTCAGCACCAGCGCGATCAGCCCCTGCTGCCTCACGATCCTCAGCCAGGTTCGGACGACCCGCCCATAACCCTTGTGAATCGCCGTCAGCTCGTCAGCATCTCCCCCGATCAAGGCGATACTTTCGGCATTCTCGCGAAGCCGCGTCATATCGGCCCGAAAGCGGGCTTCCATCTCGTTCTTTGCCGCAACCCGCCGCACCAGAGGGTGGCCCGCGACATAGGCTGCGAGCGTTGCAAGCCCCGCATAGAGGATTGCAGCCAGGGCCATGTAGAACGGCACGAAAACGGTATGGCCCATGATCGTCAATTCGGCAGAGCCCGCGACTTGCCAGAGCACGGTTGCAAAAGTGGCGGCGGTGACGAATGCCGTGAGCAAACCGATCGTCATCTCGACGAGTGGCTCTATCGCGAGGCGCACATCCTCGGCGATCCGGTATTCCGGTGCGGATTTGATCTGGCTGAGGAGACTGAGCCGATAGTAGCGCTGGTCGGCGATCCACCAGCCTGAAATGAGCCGTGTCAGATGCTCGCGCCACCGGACCTGCAGCAACATGCGACTGACGACCAGCGCTGACATCGACAGGGACGTCGCGGCAAGAAGCACGGGCAGCCAGGCTGCGGTGCTCCACACCAGCGCGACGTCGCGCTGGCCCAGCGCGTCGAAGAACCAACGATTCCACAGGTTCATCGCGAACGCTGCAGCCGTCTGCGCTGCCACGAACGCTAACACGGCTATGGTCAGTATCCATGCCCGCCCGCGGGTCTCGCCGGTCCAGAACCGGAACGCGACGGAGAAGAACTCCCTGAAACGGGATCTCACGGGCACATCGGCCATAATCTGGGAACTCTCCCCCTCGCGCCCCAAGATCCTGCCCAAGGCATGGCTGAAACGACCAGGCTCGATTTACGTTCCAAGGGGCAGGACCGAGGCGCGCTCGCAAGCTGGCGAGAAAGGTCCCTGCGGAAGTGATGCCGGGGATGTCGACCCCGAAGGCGGACGTCGCCGCCTGGTAAAATCGCCAGCAAGGCAGGCGTGATTGGCAGCTCTCACATGCTGCCCGGTGAAAAGCGCGTCGGTCGAGAGACTTGCCTTGGTGATACTAGGCTTTTTGTTTCAGGCGACGTCGTGGCAGTGCCGCGCCAGCTCCTCGACATATTGCCGGCGCATCTCGGCGGTGTTGGGAAGGGATCGCTCTTCGAGCCAGGCGAGAAAATCATCGGGTCGAATGGTGACGATCTCCAGAGCCCTGCCGCGAGCCAGCCAGGCATTCATCACGGCAACAGCATTGCGGTGCCATTCCTCGTAATCGGCCGGCATTTGATCGCGGTCATGTGCCAAGTCCCAGAGGCGATGGAAGTCCTCTCGCTCATACCAGGGCAATGCAACCGTGTAGGCCTCAAATGTCGGTTTCATGTCCCCTCCAAGCTCCGGGATCGATCTCCGCGTGACTCACGTGCAGGAAGTCAATGCCAGCAGGCTACCTCGCCCCTCGGGCGTGATCCAGGAAAAACGAGATTAATCAGCATGTTAACCCGCTCAATTGGCGCTGTTCGAGACAGGGCCGCGAAACAAGGTCTTTGAAACAAAATGGCAGGTTGTGCATTTTACCCATATCGCGACGGTTGAGGTGAATGAGTAACCGCCATGACGGAGACCACGAGCAAGGGCAATGAACTGACGCGCGGCGAGCGCCTTCAGATCATGATCGATCAGGAAGAGCTGCAGGCTCTGGAGGATTTCCGCTTTGACAATCGGATGCCCAGCCGTGCCGCGGCGATCAGGGAGCTCCTGCGCCGGGGGTTGGCCGCGACGGGCTACGACCTCGATGGCAAGCGAAGAGCTTCGAGCGAATATGGCGTGACCCGCAGCTCCTCGAAAAGCCAAGGCGAGGCCGGCCAGCCCGAGGATTGAAGCCCGCAGCTGTCGAAAGGCACATCAACCGACATCGATAGGAGGTCGAGACGCCGGGACGATTGCCGGTGTCATGGCGGCATAAGCTGCCAAAATGACCACAATTCCGATGACGGCAAGCCATATCCAGAACTCGAGAGGGGGGCGACGGCGGCGCTGCATGTCCTGGTAATCTGTCTTCAGCTCGATTGTTCCGCGCCTTCTAAGCCCCAGCCTTCAGCGCAGCGTGCCGATCGATCTGAGCGCGCAGGCGTGCCGGCCGGAGGACGGAACAGGTTTTGAAGCGCTCGCGTTGCCTGTCCATTCGATCCACGCGATGCGAGGTCAAGATGAAACTCCCGATTCTCGCCCTTGGCGTGTTTGCGATCCTTGGGCCGGGACCGCTCGAGGCTGATGCGCAAACCCGCCCGAGCCCGCCGAAAGAAGAGCCAGGCCCAGGATCCGTCACGCAAGAAGGCACGGGGTCCAGCCCGACAGGTCGCTCCCCCTCGATAGACCAAAACAGGTCGGTGCCATCGACGACTGAGAGCCAGGACAACAAGAGCTATGGACGGGAAACCGATGCAGCGGGACAAGCTTTGGAACAGGGC
Organism: Allobosea sp. UNC402CLCol; assembly: GCF_000745475.1. Lineage (GTDB taxonomy): Bacteria > Pseudomonadota > Alphaproteobacteria > Rhizobiales > Beijerinckiaceae > Allobosea > Allobosea spartocytisi. Next base: position 1,008,280 of record NZ_JQJJ01000009.1, on the reverse strand, counting down.
AAACCCCGTCCGTCGCCCTAAGGCGTCTTATCCAAATGCGGCGACAGATTTAGCGGCGCCGTCCGATCGCGTCCTTCAAGAGGCTCTGCACAGCGTCGGCGTTGGCTTTTGGTCCCTTCATTCCAACGGCGATATAGTCGTTCCCTACTATCGCTCCGGCTTGCCACTCGCCGCCCATCTTCCTCCCCATGATCTCCATGACCGGTGAGCGAGCGACATAGGCCTTAGCACCGATTCCGGGGACCGATCGAAATCCTTCCCAGCTTTCGAAGCCCCAGGCCTTTAGCTGGAGGGCGTTACCCGCCGGGAAAACACTGACGCTCATCTTGTTATCAGCGTCTTCATTGGACCAAGAACAGCCAGAAGCGCCGGGAATGAGGCTGCTTTCGCCCTCCCCTACAGTTGCGCCCACGTAAGCCGAGGCCTCTTTCTGTGTGAACAATTTGCAGAGAGGGTTCTCCGCCGCTTGCGCCGGAGCGATCGCAGCAGAGGCAATCAGCAATGCGAAAAGGGCGAGCCAGCGCATGATTGAGCCTCCCAATCCTCTGCGATCGAGGCTAGCGCCTTCGCCTTGTCGCGTCTTACTGCATATGGAGGATGGCGCGGTCCTTCATGCTGCGATCCCCTCGCTGCGCCCCACGGTGACAACAATCAGCCGGCTGACAAGCGTCGCATAGGAACCGCTGCCGACTTTCAGCGTTCGTAGTCGTCCGATTTGGAAAACGATAATGGCGCAAGAATTGACTGTGCTTCGTATCGACGCGGAGTGGGGCTTTCGCGATGTAAGGGTCAGGCTTATGGCCTCTAGGCCGGCATTGAAGGGGTCGTCGAGATGGCGCGACGTATGGCACGCCGCATCGGTAGCCAGCTTGTCCTTGGCAGAGAGGCCGAAGAGCATTTGAGGGCGGCATCGGCTGCGCCATCGCTTGACTTGCCACAGCAGAACAGACCCAATCGGCGGAGCAGCCTTCGCGCCTCAGTGGCGCGCTTGGCGCGCGCGGGGGACAGGATATAGAGCCAAAGGCTACGCACTCTGCGAAGCAGATGGCGGTTTGAGAGAGGCTGAGCGCATGGCCGGCTTGGGCGAGCTTCAAAAATGCGGCGCTGGAACTTCACCTTCGTCGACAACTGAAAGAAACCCGGAAGATAGGCCCAGGTCAGAAGCGAGCCGGGCACCCCTGATGCAGGGGATGCCTGACATCGCAAATGCGCCGGATCCTCGCGATTGGCTCGCGGCCATCATCGACGGTTCCGAAGACGCTATCGTCAGCAAGAATCTCAACGGGATCATCCAGAGCTGGAATCCGGGCGCAACACGGCTCTTCGGCTATGCCGCCGACGAGGTCATCGGCAAGTCGATCACGATTCTGATCCCACAGGACCGCCTGGATGAGGAGCCGTTGATCCTTGCCCAAATCCAGAGCGGCAAGCGCGTGGAGCATTTCGAGACCAAGCGCCGCCGGAAGGATGGCTCGCTGGTGGACATTTCGCTGACCATCTCGCCCATTCGCAACGAGAACGGCGTCATCGTCGGCGCATCCAAAATTGCGCGCGACATCACCGAGAAGCGCGCGGCACAGGAGCAGCAGCAGCTTCTGATGGGTGAGATGCGCCATCGGGTGAAGAACCTGTTCGCACTGGCCAAGGCCATCGTTGCGATCAGCGCGAAGACGTCGGCGAACCAGGGCGACATCATCGCGGACGTGCAAGCCAGATTGTCCTCGTTAGCGCGCGCGCATGATCTGATCATGTCGGACCGATTGCTCGGTCCGGAAAACGAGCAGCATGTAGGACTGCTGACACTCGTCCGGACGATCCTCGAACCCTATGCCACGGACGACCGCATCAGCGTTCGCGGCAATGATTGCGATGTCGACGGAAAGTCAGTCACCAATCTGGCGTTGCTGCTGCACGAGTTGGCGACGAACGCTGCCAAGCACGGATCGCTTTCAACCGAGACGGGGCGGCTTGAGGTTGAGGTCTCCGCCGACGATGATCGGACACGCATCCTTTGGCGAGAAACAGGTGGCCCCCTGCCCGCGCCTGGCAGGGCCGGATTCGGCAGTCGCCTCGAAGGAGGACTTGCCAGCGCGCTGAACGCGACGGTGGAGCGTGATTGGCAACCGACAGGGCTGGTAGCGTCAATTGCCATCTCTCGGGCTGCGATGAGCGCCTGACCCGGAAAGTCGGTTTTGCCATCCAGAGGCGCCCGCATGATTATTCTCGAGTGACGCGCCAGGCTTGCTGTTCGCTTATGGCGCAACGCACCCAGACCGGCCTCCGGCGCTTGCCACCCCGGTCGTCATTTTGAGTGTCCGCTTGAGGAAGCTATGCAGTAGCAGCGACGCATCGGTGCGCGGGGCGAACCCAACTTGAACAGCCGTCAAATCGAAGTGTTCGCCGCTGTCATGAAAGCAGGCACGGTTTCTCGGGCGGCAGAAATCCTTGGGGTGACGCAGCCTGGCGTCAGCCGCCTGATCGCGGAGCTCGAACGATCCCTCGGCTTCGCCTTGTTCGACCGGGTGCGCAATCGCATCGTCCCCACGCCTGAAGGACGAACGTTTTTCGCGGAGGTTGAGGCCAATTTCCGGGGGATGGATCGCCTGCGTGCCAGCGCGGCCCGGATTCGCGACTATGGTGCCGGCCAGCTCCGGGTCGCCACGCTGTCGGCGCTGAGCTCCTCGATCGTTCCCAATGCCGTGCTGCGGTTCCGCAACCTGCGCCCCGACGCGACGGTAACCCTTATGGTGCTGCCGTCACGCGATGTCCGGGATGGAGTAGCGTCCGGGATCTACGACATCGGCCTGGCCGCCGACGAGATCGATGTCACTGGCGTGGTCCACCAGGTGTTCGTGCAACCGCGAGCGTTGTGCGCTATGCCGCTCGGCCATCCGCTGGCGACGCGCGAGACGATCGGCCCACACGACCTCTCGGGCGTGGATTTCGTCGCCTATGTGCCGGAGGATCGCGCGCGGCAACGTTTCGACATGATCCTGTCCGAGGCCGGCGCGGCCCCGCCGCGCGTGGTGGTCGAAACGATCTATGCCGCAACGGTCTGCGCACTGGTGGCCCAGGGCGTCGGCGTCGGACTAATCAGCCCTTATGCGATTGCCGGCCACGACCAGAGCCAGCTCGTGCTGCGCCCCTTCGAGCCCGCCGTGCAGAGCCGCAGCCTGCTGATCCTGCCGCCGGACAAGCCGAAGTCGCAGCTGGTACGCGACTTCATCGACTGCCTGATGGCAGCGCGCTGAGAGGCATAACGATGAGGCATCGTTCCATGCCCGCTGCATGATTGCCTGCCTCGCCGCCCGTCCCGACTATGACGGCAGCAAGGAAAAACGACCATGCACGACCTCACGCTCTGCGTTCATCATCCGGCGGTCAATGAGGAGGGTTACGCCTCGCTCGCCGTGCCGACACACCGGGCCTCCACCATCGTCTATCCCGATGGGGCGAGCTTCATGGCCCGCAAATATCGCGGTTTCGACGGCTATACCTACGGGCTGCACGGCACGCCGACGACCCGCACGCTGGAAGCGCAACTGACACAGTTGCACGACGGGGTTCGCACAGTGCTCGTCCCCTCCGGCCAGGCCGCCGTCACCGTCGTCATGCTGTCGGTGCTGATGCCGGGCGACAAGGTCTTGGTCCCGGACCATGTCTATCCCCCGGTGCGAAGCTTCTGCGCCGAGTATCTGGCGCCGCGCGGCATCGCCTATGACGTCTACGACCCGCTCATCGGTGCCGGCATCGCTGATCTCATCGACGAGACCGTCAAGCTGGTCTGGGTCGAGTCGCCCGGCTCGAACACGATGGAGGTGCAGGATGTGCCCGCCATCGCCGCCGCCGCCAAGGCCAAGGGCACGCTGGTCGGCTGCGACAACACCTGGGCGACCCCGCTGATCTTCAAGCCGCTTGAGCACGGCGCTGATTTCGCCTGCGAGGCGCTGACCAAATATGTCGGCGGACATTCCGATCTGCTGCTCGGCTCCATTACGGTCAAGGACATGGCGCTGCGCCAGAAGATGAAGGAGATCCTGCGCGGCTTCGGCATCGGCGTCTCACCGGACGAGTGCCAGCTCGCCTTGCGCGGCATCGAGACCATGGGCCTGCGCGTCGCCCATATGGGCAAGGTCTCGGAGGACTTCGCCCACCGACTGATGGATCACCCGATGGTCGAGCGCGTGCTGCATCCGGCTTTGCCCTCCTGCCCGGGGCACGACATCTGGAAGCGCGACATGGGACGCTCCTCGGGCCTGTTCAGCCTCGTGCTGAAACCGGTCGACGACGAGGCCATGAGCGCCGCGCTGAGCGCGCTGCGCGTCTTCGCGATCGGTGCTTCCTGGGGCGGCACACGCAGCCTCGTCGCGCCGCAAGCGGTCGCGCCGGACAGGACCGCGACGGCATGGACCGCGAAAGGACCCCTCCTGCGGGTCAGCATCGGCCTCGAAGAGCCTGATGAGTTGTGGGCCGATCTGAGCCGGCTGCTTTCGGTGCTCGGACAGGCCCCCGCGAACAGGGCGGCCTGACAGGAGGCAGCATCAAGACTGCGATGACACAAACACGGCGCGAGCCTCGCGCCGTGATGGGGAGGCTTTGCCCGAAGACGGCCTATCAAACACCAAAAAGGAAGGGGAAATCGATGATGAAACTGCTCCAGGCGGCAACGGTGCTGGCTCTTCTGGCTCCGTTCTGCGGACCCGCTGCAGCTCAGTCCAGCCAAACCCTGGCGAAGATCCGGGAGCGTGGCGAATTGATCTGCGGCAGCAGTCCCGGTGTCGCCGGCTTTTCGATCCAGGATGGCAACGGACGATGGAACGGCTTCGACACCGACATCTGTCGTGCGCTCGCAGTTGCCATCTTCAACGACCAGAACAAGGTCAAATTCATTCCGCTGAGTTCCAAGGATCGATTGATCGCGCTGCAAGCAGGCGAGATCGACGTGTTGCCGCGCACCACGACCTGGACCTTGTCGCGCAACCTTAGTCAGGGCGTCACCTTCACCACCGTCAACTACTATGACGGGCAAGGGTTTATGGTCGCGAAGAAGCTCGGTGTCACCAGCGCCAGCAAGCTGGACGGCGCTTCGATCTGCGTAGCACAGGGCACGACGAGCGAACTCAATCTCGCGGACTATTTCCGGCGCAACAAGATGAAATACGAGGTTGCCGCCTTCGGGACCTCGGAGGAAGCGCTGAAGGCCTACGAGTCGGGGCGCTGTGACGCCTACACCACCGACATCTCGGCCCTCTCCGCGGTCCGGCTCAAATTGCAGGACATGGACAATCACGTCATCCTGCCCGAGGTGATTTCGAAAGAGCCGCTCGGCCCATGGGTTCGAACGGGAGACGAAGGCTGGTTCAACCTGGTGCGCTTCACCGTCTTCGCTTTGATCAATGCCGAAGAACTCGGTGTGACGAAGGCCAACGTCAAGGAAATGCTCAAATCCGACAACCCTGAGATCAAGCGCTTCCTCGGCCTGGAAGGAAAGTTTGGCGAAGGGCTGGGCCTCACCAATGATTGGACCGTGCGCATGATTACAACGGTCGGCAATTACGGCGAGAGCTTCGAGCGCCATCTCGGCAAGGGATCGCAGCTCAAGCTGGAGCGTGGCCCTAATGCCCTCTGGACGAATGGCGGCCTACAGTATTCGCCGCCCTTCCGGTGAAGCACACTGTCAGACCGCCCTCGGCGGCGTAACCGTGGCGGAGCCGTCCGGCGCCGAGGCTAACGCGGCCTCGACGCCGAAAACATCCGCGCTCATGTCAGTCCTGATCACCACGTCCGGCCCACTGTGGCAGATCAGTCGGCCGCCGCGCTTTACCGCGATCCTGTCGGAAAAGCGGGTGGCGATGTTCAGATCGTGGAGGACGACGACGGTGGTCAGCGCGCGCTCGCGCGTTAGGCGGCGACCGATCTGCATGCCCCCCAGTTGATGCCGGACGTCCAGGGCACTGACCGGCTCGGCGAGGCCCCGAGGCGATCGCGGAACGGATCGTGGCATGGGCCAAGTAGCGGATCAGTCGTCGAGGACGAAGTCAGACTTGGGTTGGGAAGGACCTCCGCTTTGTGGTCTGGCAAAAGTCCGCTTCGCGGCGATGGTCCAATGTCCGCTGCTGGCGCTTGTCGGCGGAACGAATCCCGCTTGCGTCGAGCGGCAATCTTCTGCGTTTAGCGGTCGGCAGTGGCGGCCAGCGGCTTTTCGGACATCTCGGTCGTGATCGCCTCATCGATCGGCGTCTCATAGGTCATCAGCATGTAGCCGAGCACCGAATAGAAGCCGACCGTTGCCATCAGGTCGAACACCGCCTCGCGTCCGATCGCCGCGGCGAGCTCCGCTTCGAGCGACAGCGACAGGCGCTTGTCGTCGAAGAGCGCATCGACCGCGCGTACGATCAGCCCGTCCTCGCCTTCCGGCTGGCCCCGCAGCGCCGCGATGCGGGCATCGCTCATGCCGAGCGCCCGCGCCCTGCTGACATGATGCGCCCATTCATAGGGCGAGCCCATGCGATGCGCCGCGCGCAGGATCACCACCTCCGAACGCACCGGCCCGAGCGCGCTGTCCTTGACGATATGCTGGCGCAAGGGCGCCCAGGCCTTCAGCAAGGCCGGATGATGCGCCATCGTCCGGTAGACATTGAGCGCGCCGGCAAAGCCGGTCTTCATCTCGGCGATCGTCTCGGGCCAGTCGGCATCGCTGATCGGCGGGCAGGGAGAGGTCGTCATCGGCTGTCTCGCGGAGGTCAGGCGTTGAGGTATTTGGCGTAGAGGGCCGGCACGCGATCAGCCCAGATGCCGGTGAAGCTGCGATAGCGCGCGACCTCGGCGAGGTCGACCTCGACCCGCAGCACGTCCTCGCGATCATGATCGAGCGCGCCGAGCACGCGGCCATCCGGCGCCACCGCGCAGGAGCGGCCGAAGAAACGCTGCCCGCCGCGGCTGCCGCTGCGGTTGCAGCTCAGGAAGAAGACGCCGTTCTCGGTGGCCCGCGTATAGGCGCGGTGGATGAAGAGCCCCTCGTCGGTCACCGGCGCATTCTCCGCCCCGAACGAAGCCCAGACCGAGGTCACGATGCTCGCGCCCTGCAAGGCGAGGATGCGGGTGATCTCGGGGAAGCGGATATCGTAGCAGACCTGCATGCCGAGCCGCGTGCCGAAGACCGGGTAGGTGTCGATGCTGTCGCCGCCAGTGAAGAACAGCTTCTCGTTCTGCCACTGGTGAATCTTGGTGTAGTCGCCGAGCACGCCCTCCGGGCCGATCAAGAGCGAGGCATTGCGCATCACGCCGGCGCGCAGGCGATCGCGCAGCCCGAGGCCGATGACGATATGTACGCGGTGCCGCGCGGCGAGTGCAACAAGCGCCCTCACCTCCTCGCCATCCGGCGCGGCGCAGGCCTCGTAGAGCGCCGCTCCGAAATGAGGGACGTCGCTGACGAGCGCCCCGCCCGGCACCAGTGGCTCGACATAGCCGGTGTTGGCGAGTTCGGGGAACAGGATGAGCTGGGCGCCTTTCGCCGCCTCGGCCGCGACGAAGTCGTGGATGCGGCGGAAGTTCTCGGCCGGCGCCAAAGACTGGACGTCGAGCTGGACGAGGCTGGCGGCAATCATGCGTCGGCTCCGGCGATGCGGCGCCCCGTGGCGAAATCCCAGTCTCGCCCCGGCGCCGCGTTGATCAAGGCCCGTGTATACTCATGGCGCGGCCGCGCCAGCACTTCGGCGGCCGGCCCGTCCTCGACGACACGGCCGCGCTGCATCACCATCACCTCGTCGCAGATCTGGGCGGCGACGCGCAGGTCATGGGTGATGAACAGCACGGCGAGATTGCGCCGTTGCTGGATCTCGGCCAGCAGTGCGAGCACCTGCGCCTGCACGGAGACGTCGAGCGCCGAGACGGCCTCGTCCGCGACAATGACCTCGGGCTCCATCATCAGGGCGCGCGCGATGGCGATGCGCTGGCGTTGGCCGCCGGAGAACTGATGGGGAAAGCGTTCGAGGCTTGTGCTGGGCAGGCCGACCACCTCGAGCAATTCGCCCGCGCGCTTCAGCGCAGAGCCGCGCTCCTCGCCGAGATTGAGCGGCCCCTCGATCAGGCTCTCGCCGATGCACAGGCGCGGATTGAGCGAGCGATTGGGGTCCTGGAACACCATCTGCACGCGCCGCCGCGCCGGGGCCAGCGCCTTCTGGCCCTGGAGCGGGGCGATGTCCTGGCCGTTGACCCGGATCTCGCCGCCGGTCGGATGTTCCAGGCGCATCAGGCAGCGCGCGACCGTCGACTTGCCCGAGCCGCTTTCGCCGACGATGCCGAGCGTGCGCCCACGCTCCAGCCTGAAGCTGACATCGTTCACGGCGCGTACGGTGCGGATATCCCGCCCCATCAGCTTCCCAAGCAGAGAACCGAAGCTGAAGGTCTTTTCGAGATTGCGGATCTCGACCACGGCCTCGGCCTGCTTCGCCGCAGCACGAGGAGCGCGAGGCACCAGCGACGGCACGGCCCGCAGCAGGTCGCGCGTGTAATCCTCGCGCGGCCGGCTGAGCACCTGCTCGACCGGGCCGGTCTCGACGATCTCGCCCCGGCGCATCACGCAGACCCGGTCGGCGATGTCGACGACCACGCCCATGTCATGGGTGATGAACAGGACGGCGGTGTTCTGCTTGTCCTGCAACTCGCGGATCAGGCTGAGAATTTGCTTCTGCGTGGTGACGTCGAGCGCGGTGGTCGGCTCGTCGGCGATCAGGAGCTTCGGCTTCAAGGCGAGCGCCATCGCGATCATCACGCGCTGGCGCTGTCCGCCCGAGAGCTGATGCGGATAGCTGTCATAGATCCGCGCCGGATCGGGCAGGTGCACGGCCTCGAAGGCGGCGAGCGCGGCCTCACGGCGCTCCTTCGGCCGCATCTTCGTATGGGCCCAGTAGACCTCGTCCATCTGCAGCCCGATGGTCAGCACCGGATTCAGCGCCGTCATCGGCTCCTGGAAGATCATCGCCATCTCGGCGCCGCGCAGCGCCTTTGTGCGGGACGGCGTCGCGGTCAGAATGTCCTCGCCGTTAAGCAGCACCGCGCCGCCCGTGGCCCGCAACTCGTCGCGCGGCAGGAGGTCCATCGTCACCAGCGAGGTCACCGACTTGCCGGAGCCGGATTCGCCGACGAGGCAAAGCGTCTCGCCCGGCATGATGTCGAAGCTGATGCCCTTCAGAATCTCGCTGGGCTCGCGGCCGCGCGTCGCGACCTTGAGGTCGCGGATCGAGAGCACCGGCTGGCTGGAGGATGTCGTCGTCATGGGGCTCTCCCCTGCATCTTCGGGTCGAGCCGGTCGCGCAGCGCGTCGCCCAGCAGGTTGATCGACAGGATGCAGGCCGACAGCACGATCGCCGGCCAGAACACCAGCCAGTGGTTGATCGCGAAATAGAGCCGCCCCTCGGCCATGATGTTGCCCCAGCTCGGGATCTCCGTGCCGATGCCGACGCCGAGGAAGGACAAAGCCGCCTCCGTCAGGATGGCGGAGGCATACATATAGGTGCCCTGCACGATCAGCGGGGCGATCGTCGTCGGCAGCAGATGCTTCCAGATCAGCTTGGCAGGCGGCGTGCCGAGCAGCATCGCCGCATCGACATAGGTCTCCTCGCGGGCGGCGATGACGCGCGCGCGGACCAGCCGGACGACCTGCGGAATCGCCGGGATCATGATCGCGATGATGACGGTGGTGAGCCCGCCGCGGACCAGCGCGACGATGGCGATGGCGAGCAGGATGCCAGGGATCGCCATCAGCCCGTCCATCATCCGCATCAGCACGCCGTCGACGCTGCGGTACCAGCCAGCGATCAGACCGAGCGGAAGGCCGATCACGATGGCGCCGATGGCGACGCCGGCCCCCACCAGCAGCGAGACCCGCGCGCCATAGACCACGCGCGAAAAGAGGTCGCGGCCGAAGCTGTCGGTGCCCAGCCAGTAGAGGTTCGAGGAAGGCTTGAGCCGCATCGCCGCGTTGAGCTTGGTCGGCTCGAAATTCGCGATGAACGGCGCGAAGACAGCCATCGCAACGACGATGATGAGGACGAGAATGGCGAGCACCGTCGTCCAGTGCGGCGGGTTTCGGAGCAGGCGGCGGCGCGGGAGGCCGCCTTGCGCGGGGTTCGATGCGGCGCTCATTGGTAGCGGATCCTCGGGTCGCTCAGCGCGTAGGAGAGATCGATCAGCAGGTTGATCAGCACATAGGTTCCGGCCGTCAGCAGGATGATCGCCTGGATCAGCGGGTAGTCGCGGGCGAGCACGCCGTCGACGACCAGCCGTCCGAGACCGGGGATGTTGAAGACCGTCTCGGTGACGACGACGCCGGAGACCATCATGGCAAAGCCGGTTCCGACCACAGTGAGGATCGGGATTGCGGCGTTGCGCAGGGCGTGGCGGAACAGGACGATGCGCTCGCCCAACCCTTTCGCCCGCGCCGTGCGGACATAATCCTCGCGCAGCACTTCCAGCATCGAGGCTCGCGTCATCCGCGAGACCAGCGCGATGTAGAAGAAGGAAAGTGCCAGCCCCGGCAGCAGGACGCGGTGGAGGAACTGGCCGAAGCCCTCGGCGAGCGGCTTGTAGCCCTGCACCGGGAACCATTTCAGGTCCACCGCGAAGACCGCGATCAGCACATAGCCGATCACGAAGATCGGGACGGAGAAGCCGACGACCGAGAGCGCCATGACGAAGCGGTCGACCATGCCGCCATGGCGCCAGGCGGCGAGCACGCCGAGCGGCAGCGAGATGACGACCGTGAAGATCATCGCCATCACCGCGAGCGCCAGTGTCGGGCCGATGCGCTGGCCGATCATCTCCAGAACCGGGCGCTGCGAGATCAGCGAATGCCCGAAATCGCCCTGCGCCATGCCGCCGAGCCAGGTGGCGAACTGGCCGGCGAGCGGCTTGTCGAGGCCGAGATTCTCACGGATCGCGGCAAGCTGGGCCGGCGTCGCCTGATCGCCGGCAATGGCCTGGGCCGGGTCGCCCGGCGTCAGGCGCAGCAACAGGAAGACGAACAGCGCCACGAAGAACATGACGGGGATCGCCATCGCCAGCCTGCGCAGGAAGTAGGAAGCCATGTGGTGCTCCGCGCCTGGGCGCTGGCCGGACAGCCAGCGCTCGGTCAAGCCAGCCGGGCGGCAATGCCGCCCGGTTCGCGAGGTTACTTGCTCACGCCCCAGAACAGGGTGAGCGGGCCGGGCTGGAGGTTCTTCAGCTTGGCGCTCCAGGCGGCGACGGACTGGAACTCGCCGGCATTGAAATAGAAGCCCTCGTCATAGGCGATCTGCTGGATCTCGCGGGCGATTGTCTTCTGTTCGTCGAGCGTCGGCGCGGTGAGGAAGGCAGCGCGCAGTTCCTCGACGCGGGCGCTTTTCGGCCAGCCCGACCACGCCGTCTCCGCGCCCGAGCCGTCGAGCAGGGCATGCACGGTCGGGTTCCAGATGCCGGAGACGCCCCAATAGGTGAACAGCATGTTCCAGCCGCCCTGTGCCACGGGTTGCGTGCTGTTCTTGCGCGACTGCAGCGTCGCCCAATCCATCGCGGCGACATCGACCTTGAAGCCGGCCTCGCGCAGGCGCTCGGCCGCGACGATCGGCTGGGTCGACAGGATCGTCAGGTCCGTCGGCTGCATCATCAGCACCGGCGTGCCGTCATAGCCGGAGGCCTTCAGCAGCTCCTTCGCCTTGGCCATGCGCTCCTTGGCGCTGCCTTTGAGATATTCCGAGCCGGCATCCGAGGCGAGCGGCACGTCGCAGCCATAGACCGAGGCGCAGAGCTTGTAATACTGGCTGTCGCCGATCGCGGTCTGCATCAGCTGCTCTTGGTCGAGCGCATACATCGCCGCCTGGCGGACCTTGGGATTGTCGAAGGGCGGCAGGCGATGATTGAAGCGGCCGGTGACCTGGCTGCCCAGCGCATTGATCGCGCCGGTCTTGATCTCGTCATTGGCCTTGAGCAGCGGCAGGAGATCGATCGTCACCTGCTCGATCAGGTCGACATCGCCGGACTGCAATGCATTGATCGAGGTCTGCATGTCCGGCATCGCCTTCCACACGACCTTGTCGACATTCACGGTCTTGCCGCCGGCGGTCCAGCTCATCGGCTCGGCGCGCGGCTTGTAGTCGGTGTTCTTGACATAGACGGCCTGATCGCCGGGACGATACTGGGCCGCGACGAACTTGAACGGGCCGGAGCCGACCATCTCCGTCACCTGCTGGCCGGCAGGCGTCTCGGCGAGACGCTTCGGCATCATGAAGGGCGGCACCGGCGAGGGCTTCGCCAGCAGTTCCAGCACCTGGCCGAAGGGCTTCGCCAGCTTGATGACGAGCACCTTGTCGGAGGTCGCCTCGATCGAGGCGACGGAGCCCATCATCGTGCGCCCGGCGCCGTCATTGGCGGCCCAGCGCTTCAGCGAGGCGACGCAATCGGCCGCGGTCACCGGCGTACCGTCATGCCATTTCAAGCCGTCGCGCAAGGTGAAGGTATAGGTCATCTTGTCGGCTGAGACGGCGTAGTCGGCCATCTGCGGCTGCGGGTTGTACTTGGCATCCATGCCGAGCAGCGTGTCGAACACCATGAAGCCATGGGTGCGCACGATCTGGGCGGTGCTCAGGATCGGATCGAGCGACCTGAGCGGCGCCTGCATGACGACATTGAGCGTCGTCTCGGCAAAAGCCGGCAATGCGTGAAGGGAGCCGGCGAGCAGCGCCGCAGCCCCGAAAGTCCTGAACCGAAACGTCATTGTTATCCCCTCGTTTTTGGTTGCTTGGATTGGCGCGTGTCGTCAGGCGGGAGCGTCGCTCCACGGATAGGCGCGTGCCGTGTCGAGCTGGCGGTACGGGATCAGCCTGACATTGGCAGGGCCCAGATCGGGCGTGTCGACCACCAGGATGCGGTCGGCCAGCGGCTCGTAGTAGTCGCGGAAATGCGTCTTCGAGCGCAGCAGGATGACGTCGTAATCTTCTGGTCGCTCGCCGAAGATGAAGAATGGGTCGCCATCGACGGCGAAGGCGAAATGCGAGACCACGGAGATCCGGACCGCGCCGATCTGGAGGAGTGCCGTCAGCCCGAGATCGACGAAGGAACCGCGCTGGTAGCGGCCGGAGACGTTGAAGGATTTCGGCCCCGACCAGAGGACGCGTGCCACGACCTCGACCGGCCCACCAGTCTCCCGCGCCGTCTTGCCGGCGAGCGCGACCGTGATCTCGGCGCCCTCGCCCGCTGCATTGGCCTGCGCGGCCGTCTCGGGGTCGAGCAGGAAAGGCACGTTGACCCTCCCGACATCGCGACCGAGCAAAGCCCGCAGCAGATGGGTGGAATCGTTCATCCGATCGGCATGCTCGAGCAGCACGATCGGCCGGCCCGTCGCGGGACTGCGCTCGATATCGGCCAGAGCGTCCTCGACGCTCAGGATCGGGATGGCGTTGGCGATGGCCTTGCGCGCCGCGCGCAACCGGCCTGAGAAGGCCTGCGCCTTGGCCTCGGCCGCCTCCTGCCCGTCCCAGTCCAGGCAGATCACCGACATGCCGGTATTGGCGCTGTCGGCATAGGAGAAGCCGGCCATGATCGAGATGTCGCAATCGCCGTCCTGCTCGGCGGCCCGCGCCTCGGCGATGATCGAGGCCAGCGGTGCCAGCGCCGTCGCCGACATGATCGAGGGGATGACGACATCGGGCCGCGCCACCGCGAGACCCGGCCGACGCCCTTCGCGCAGGAACCGCAGCAGGGCGCGGGCCGCCCGCTCGCCGGTCTCGCCCATGTCGATATGCGGGGAATGGCGATAGGCGACGGCGATATCGGCGCCGCGCAGCGTCTCGCGATCGATATTGCCGTGATAATCGAGCGCGACGGCGATCGGCAGCGCCGGAAAGGCCGCGCGCACCGCATCGATGACATGCCGCTCGACATCGACATAGCCGGGCGCCCAGCAGGCACCGTGCAGGAACAGGATGGCGCCGTCGAGCGGGCCATTCTTGCGGAGGCCCTCAACGATCTCGCTGGTGTAGTGCGCAACCGCCTCATCCGCAGTCGGCCCGAGCGCGCCGAGCAGCGTGTGGAACAGCGGCACGAACTCCGCGGCTTCGGCCTCGCAGATCTTCAGGCAGCCGCCGGGTACAGTGTTGGTACCGCGGAACCGTTCCGTCAGCTCAGCCCCGCGCACGCAGACGCGCTCGAACTCCGCCAGCTCCACGATCTGCGGAACGGCCGTGACCGATTCGAGATTGAAGCCGGCGAAGGCGATGCGGAACGCCATGGCAGCGGTCAGACCCTGACCGCCGCGTCGATCGCGCCGCCGATCCGCTCGACGATCAGATCGATTTCCTCGGGCGTGATGATATAGGGCGGCGCCAGCAGGACATGATCGCCGATCCGCCCATCGATGGTGCCGCCCATCGGGTAGCTCATCAGGCCGCGCGCCATCGCCTCCTTCTTAATCCGGGCATGCACCTTCAGCGCCGGGGCGAAGGGCGTCTTGGTCTCCTTGTCAGCAACGATCTCGATGCCTCGGAACAGGCCGCGGCCACGGATATCGCCGACATGGGGCGACTGGCCGAGGCGAGCGTCGAGCCCGGCCTGAAGGCGTTCGCCCATCAGGCGGACGTTTTCCAGCATCTCCGGCTGCGAGATCAGCTCGACGACCTTGTTGGCCGCCGCCGCCGCCATCGGATGGCAGATATAGGTGTGGCCGTGCTGGAACAGGCCGGAACCTTCGGCGAAGGCTCGGTAGATCCTGTCCGAGAGCAGCACCGCGCCGATCGGCTGGTAGCCGCCCCCCAGCCCCTTGGCGATGGTAACGAGATCGGGCGAGATGCCCTCCTGCTCGCAGGCGAACATCGTGCCGGTGCGGCCCATGCCGCACATCACCTCGTCGAGGATCAGCAGGACGCCATATTTGTCGCAGATGCGGCGGATGCGGGCGAAATAGTCCGCGACCGGCCCGACGGCACCGAGCGTCGCGCCAACCACCGGCTCGGCGATGAAGGCGATGACCTCTTCCGCTCCGAGCTCGAGGATCTTGGCCTCCAGCTCGTCGGCAAGACGGGCGGCGTACGCCTCGGGCGTCTCGCCGGCCTTCTGGCCGCGATAGGCGTAGCAGGGCGAGACATGGTGGGTCTGCGGCAGGATCGGCTGGAACTGCGCCCGCCGCCAGGCATTGCCGCCGGCGGCCAGCGCGCCCAGCGTATTGCCGTGATAGCTCTGCCGGCGCGCGATGAAATGGCGGCGCTGTGGCTGGCCGATCTCGACGAAATACTGCCGCGCCATCTTCATGGCGGCCTCGACGGCCTCGGAGCCGCCGGAGACGAGATAGACGTAGTCGAGCCCCTCCGGCGCCAGCCCGACCAGGCGCTCGGCCAGCTCCTCTGCGACATCGGTGGTGAAGAAGGAGGTGTGGGCGTAGGCGATGCGGTCCATCTGCGCGCGCATCGCCGCCATGACCTCGGGATGGCCGTGGCCAAGACAGGAGACGGCGGCGCCGCCCGATCCGTCGATATAGCTGCGGCCATCCGCGTCGGTGATCGTGACGCCCTGCCCCGCAACCGCTTGCGGCAACCGGCCGCCGATCGAGCGATGGAGAATCCTGGTCATCTCAAGCTTCCCGGATTGGCGCGGACAGGCCGCCGCGACGCGCAGCCTCATGACACGCCTCATCGAGTGATGCAACATTTGTTTTATATGATACAAATCGGAAACGATTGACGCTAAAACTGTCGCGACGGAACAGTCCAGCGCAACGCCCTCAAAGGCTGAGGGAAAGCCGAGAAACCGTTTGAAATCCGACCGGCGCGCGGGAATGGTCGCGACGGGGCAAAGAGGGTGCGATTCAAATGTTGCAGGCGGATCCCTTGCGCGAGCGCATCGTCAGCCTCTTCGACGGCATGTCCCCGCAATTGCAGCAGGCGGCGCGTTACATCATCGAGCATCCGCAGGAGGTGGCGCTGGTCTCGATGCGCGAGCTGGCGCGCAATGCCGGTGTGCAGCCCTCGACGATGACGCGGCTCGCGAAGTTCCTGGGCCTCGCCGGTTATGACGATATCCGCGCCCATCATGCCGAGGCGATCCGCTTCCGCGTCGACGGCTTCGCGGCGCGCGCGATGAAGACCGACGAGAGCGAGCAGGACATGGCCGCCGCGCAATTGTCGCGGCGCATGCTGCAAGGGCTCGCCGCCCAGATCGCGCGCCTGTCGGAACCGGCCTCGCTGGAACGTCTCTCGGCGGCGGCCGACCGGCTGGCGCAGGCGCGCCGGATCTATGTGCTGGGCCTGCGCTCCTGCCATTCGGTCGCCTGGCATTTCCACTATGTGATGGCGCTGCTCGGGGAGAAGACGATCCATCTCGACGGGCCGGCCGACACGGTGGGCGACGGGTTGATCCGCGCCGGCGCCGAGGACGTGCTGCTCGCCATCTCGATCAATCCTTACGCGCGCCACAGCCTGGAGCTCGCCGAGCTCGCTCGCGAAAAGGGGCTCGGCATCATCGCGATCACCGACAGCGAGGTTTCGCCGCTGGTCGGCATCGCCGATCAGGCCATCCTCTGCTCCACCGAGAGCCAGAGCTTCTTTCACACGCTGGCGCCGGCGCTGGCGATCTCCGAGGTGCTCTGCGGATTGCTGGCCAACAAGGATCGCAATGCGGCGCTCGCCGCGCTCCATCGCGCCGACCGCCACCTGCTCTCGCTGAACACCTATGCGACCGCCATTCCTCGCAGAAAAATCTAGTCTTTTGGGGCGAGCGCGCCGCTAAATCTTGAAACAATCTGGCAAGATCGGTTCGAGAGCTGGAAAGAGAACCTCTGCCACGAACCTTCTCAGGGCAGCGCGGCTCATCCTCAAGCCTTTATTGTTACCGATTGGTGATGTCCGCTTCCGGGCAAAGCGCCAACTTCTGCTATTGGCGCATTTCGTCCGGACGAACGACTGACGTTTGTGACCCCTAGCCGACGTCTGGAACGTCTGCTTCAGGGCAGCCTGCTGAGGCTGGCAGTCGAGCAGCCAAGGGTGGCCCATCCCGGACGCTGGCAACGTCCGCATTCTGGGAGGCTGATCGAAAGCGGCGTGATGGCTGACCGCGGGGCTTCGTTGAGCTGCGGTATCCAATAGCTGTTCCACGACGCAAGGGCTGTCGATCGCGGATCACAGCGACCGGGGCCGAACATCGCTCCCATTACCGATCAGCGCCTTGGCCAGCCCGATCGGCGTGCGTTGCTCGGACCGGTAACGGAACTCGATGAGACGGCGCGATATCCCGACCGGTAGGAAGGCGATCAGGATATGGAACAGCGAAAGGGCGAGCTTCCGCTTCGCTGAAAAATAGTCCCCGCTGATGACCCTGATCAGCATGGGAAGTTGCCGAAAGCGATCCATGCGCCGGTCGATCGACGCAAGGACCGACTTCTTCTCGAGGTAGAAGAAGGTCTGTTCGGCATCGAGCTGCGGCCTCGCGCTCCCCGCCGGCATGACCCGATTGAGATGGCCTATGAGGTTTCGGAAGCGCTGCATGTGCTGCTCGATCCTGGCGCCGTCGATGGCCCGACCGACACCGGAGATGTTGCGATCGTGAACGCGATAGAGCCCGAGCTCCTGTGGCAGCGAGACGACCTCGCCAAAGAAGGGGGCCGCGAGGACGATGATCCCGTCGACCGCGTCGTCATAATCGGCGTCGCGCAGCAATTCGCAGAGGTCGCGCCTGAACACGTTCCCGGAGGTCGGCGGGCTGACATAGACGCCGGTCCGGCGGACACGCTCGCTCAGATCGCTCGTCATGCGAATCTGGTCGGGCTCGGGAACGGCCGAGCCCAGCCTGTTGCCGTCGCGGTCGATGCGGCTGAGGCAGAATTGCAGCTTGGCGACCGACGGATCGAGCCGCGGGATGATCACATCGAGTGCGCCGGGGGCGAGCTCGTCGTCGGCATCGAGGAACAGCACGAAGGGCGCCGTGGTCCGGTCGAGGCCGAAGATGCAGGCACGGCGCTGGCCGCCGTTCTCGGTCCGGTAGGCCGTTACTCCCGTCCCGCCGATGACGTCCCAGGAGGCGTCGGTCGAGCCGTCGTCGACGACAATCAATTCACAGTCGTCGCGGCCCTGTGCGAGCACGCTGCGGATCGCGCGCTCGACATATTCCGCATAGTTGAAGCAGTTGATGATTACCGCGAGCCTGGGAGTCGAACCGGTCATGCGCCGCTCCGCTGAAATCTAAAGCCTGCGGCGCACCCACCATGGCGCTGGGCCCGCGCCAGCGGCGACGAAACGCCCCATTTGGCGCGGACATTGCAAGAGCCGTACCGGGCCGATCGGCGGCTCCGGAGCGATGGTCGAGCGCGCGATGCCGGAAGGGAAGACCAGGGTCCTCTACATCGTGCCGCCGACGCGGTCGTTTGCCGGCATCGAGCGCGTCACCGATTCGATCTGCTCGGCGCTGGCGAGCGAGTACAGAGGCGATCTCGAGATCTCCGTCCTCTACACGTCGCCCTTCGAGCAGATCGTCGGCCAGCCGCGGCCATATGACGTCCTTCTCAGCTTCTCGAACGGGCGGCTGGACCTGCTGCGGCGGGTTCGGAAGACGATTGCCGGCGGCCGGTTCGACCTCGTCGTGGTGCCGCAGGTCGAGCCGACGGCGGTGTTCTGGCTCGCCTGCCTCGGCATCAGGCGCCGCTTCATCCTCTACCTTCACGGCAATCCCAGGCTCGAGCGGCGCTCATTCAAGGCAACCGTCCTGTTCGAGGCCATGCGGTTTCTGGTCCTGCCGCGGCTGGCGCGCGTCTTCGGGACGTCGCCGCGCCAGCTCGACGCCTTCCGACGCGATTATCCCAGCGAGGTCGAACATGTCTGGGTGCCAAATCCCGTGCGCTCCTTCGATACGCCCGTGCCTATGCCGGCGCCCGCGATCGGCCGTCCGATCCGCTTCGTCACGGTGGGTCGGTTCGCCTATCAGAAGGGCTACGACGTCCTTCTGCGCGCCTTTGCCGCCTTCTGCGAGACGCGCAGGGGTGCCGAGCTTGCGCTCGTCGGCTATGGCGAGGAGGAGGCGGCGATCCGCGCCCTGATCGATGAACTCGGCCTCGCCGACCGGGTCAGGATCGAGCACTATCCTGACAGCCCGGCCATTCCGCTGTCGAACAGCGACGTCTACCTGTCGGGCGCACGCTGGGAAGGCTGGTCCCTGGCCATCTGCGAGGCGCTGCGCTTCGGCCTGCCGGTGATCGCCTTCGATTGCGAATTCGGACCCAGCGACATCCTTGTCGACAACCGGCTCGGCCGGCTCGTGCCGCTGGGCGACATGGCCGGTTTCGTCGATGCGATGGTGCATTATCACGACCATGTCGTGTCGCAGCGCCGCGATGCGCAATACCGCATCGACTACATCGATCGTTTCAGCCTCGACAAGGTCGTGCATGCCCATGCACAGGCCCTGCTCGCCGCCGATGGGCGCGCCCAGCCACGGTCGGCCGTCGCCGGAGGCAGCCTGACAGCCGCGCCAGCCGGCGCATCCTGAGCCCATGGCGGCCGCGCTCATGCCCGGCGATCAACGTTTTCGTAGCGGACGGTGTCATCCTCGCCCGGATGGGAGCCGGATCGCCGAAGCCCGCGTCGTCGGGGCGATCTTCACCAGCTCCTCGCCGCTGGTTTGAGCCGCTCCACGCCCCACACCAGCGCAAAACCCAGCCCAAGGCCGGCGGCCTTGATCCAGACGTCGTGGATGGTGCCGTGCCGCGTCGGCGACCAGCTCTGGGCGAGTTCGAGCGAGATCACCGCGGCAAGGCCAGCGGCGAAGATGAGAAAGCGCTGCCGAGGATAGCCGATCGCGAAGGCGGCGGCCGCGGCGAGGAAAGCGAGGCCTCGCTCGAAATCCGGCATCAGCCAGGCGACGGATGGCCGCTGCTCGATGCCGGACAATGTCGCATGGACGATCACGAGCATCAGCGCCCAGCCGAAGAAGCGGGCGAGGCGGCGGATGGCGGCCATCCGCGCCCGCACCCAGCGCAGGAGGCGGGCGGCCCAATTGCTCGATCTGGGCCCGCTGCGCAGCATGCGCCCGAGATCGGTGTCGTCGATCTCCGTGCGCCAGGCGGCGATCATCGATTGCTGCTCCCGCAACTGTTCGAGCCGGCGGAAGGCCGCCATCATCTGCGCCTCCGCCTCGACCAGCCTGGCCTCGTCGGTCGGCTCGCGCTCGAAATAGATGCCGTCCTCATTGCCGAGCAGCGCTGCCGCGCGGGTGCGAGCCTCGTCGAGCCGGCGCGACAGCCCGGAACTTTCGCGCTCGATCGCGGCGAGCGCCTGCTCGAGCTGCCCGTAGAGCGGTCCCAGCCTGTCGAGATCCGTGTCGCGGTCTCGATCCGAACTCCGAAACCGGACAGGCAACGTCATCGCCCCCTCTCCCATCGCAATGGCAGGCCGCGGCAAGAGGCGCGATCGCGCAAGCCGCTGTTGCGGGGATCGTCAGCAATTCATGTGCCAAAAGAGCAATTCATGTGCCAGAAGGCCCGCCGCGCAAGCGCTCAGCGGGGCTGGCGCGGCCCGAGGAGATCGAGGACGCCACGCGGACGCGGCTCATCGCCGGTCGCGCTGCGCGACCTGAGGACGGCGACGAGCACGGCGCAAACGGCGACGATCGCACTGGCGACCACGGCGGTGGCGATGAACGCGACAAGCAGGCCATGCGGCCACATCAGCCAGAGGGTCAGCGCACCGCTGGCGATGGCAGCCAGGAAGAAGACGATCAGCATCGCTCGTGCTTTCGCGGCTCGCTATCGGCCAGTGACTATAGCTTTGCTCGCCGTCCCGAGAAAGGCTTCGGGCGCGCGTGGGATTTCCACCAGCCTGGACCCTCATGGTTAAGGGCACGCTAACGGCCCTCGAGGGACTGGCAACGGATTTGCTTGGGGGTTTGCCAGAGTGGTCTGCCGTGGAGTGTTTTGTGAGATACCTCACTCTCTCTGCCTCCCTTGCCCCGCAATGCGCCTGGGCCGCGGCCCGCATGCTTGCGCTGCTTGTCGCGGCGCTGACAACGGTCCTTGCCGACGGCGCGCGAGCCGGCGCAAACGAGTTCGAATACCGTGTCGCCGCGCAGGATCGGCTGAAGATCAAAGTGTCGGAATGGCGGCCGAACTCGCGCGAGCTCTTCGAATGGTCGGCTCTCAGCGGCGAGTTCGCCGTCAGCTCCACCGGCATGCTCTCGCTGCCGGTGGTCGGCACCTTCTCGGTCGACGGCAAGGCGCCGGCCGAGATCGCGGCGCTGATTTCGGAGCGGCTGAAGGAGACCGCCGGGCTGGTCAATGCGCCGGCAGCGGCCGTCGAGATCGCGCAATATCGGCCGATCTACGTGGTCGGCGCCGTCGAAAAACCCGGCGAATATGCCTTCCGGCCGACGATGACCACCTTGCAGGCGGTCGCGATCGCAGGCGGGTTCCAGCGCATGGAGCTGGCGCTGGGCCGTTTCGAGCGCGAGACGATCGTCGCCGAGGGCGAGATTCGCGTCCAGCAGACGCAGTTGCTGGCCCTGCAGATGCGTCGCGACAGGTTGCTGGCCGAAACGCGACAGGCAGAAACGATCACTTTCTCCGAGGATGTGCGCGGGAACCTCGATGAGGGAGCCGCCCAGGCGATGCGCGAGGAGAGCGCATTGTTCGCCTCGCGTCGCAATGCCGTCCGCTCGCAACTCGACCTCCTGCAGCAATCGCGCGGCCTGATCGAGGAGGAGCTGCGTACGCTCGGCGCCAAGGCGGTGACCCAGCAGCGCCAGCAGGATCTGATCCGCCGCGAACTCGACAACATCAACAGCTTGATGAGCAAAGGGCTGGCCGTGAGTCCGCGCCAGCTCGCGGTCGAGCAAAACCTGGCGCAATCCGAGAGCCAGGGACTCGATCTGATGCTGGCGACAGCGCGTGCGAAACAGGAGATCAGCCGCATCGACCGCATGCGCGCCGATGTGCAGAACCAGCGCGAGATCGATATCGGGCGCGAGTTGCGCGAGACCCAGCTCTCGCTCAAGCAGTCGGAAGACCGGATCGCGTCGCTGCGCGCGCTCATCCATGAATCGACCGCGCTCGCGCCAAGGCTGCAGAGCCAGCAGGAAAAGCAGCTCGCCCGCATGCGCTTCAGCGTCCAGAGGCGCCAGGGCGACACGGTCAACGAGATCGCGGTCGAGGAGACCTCGCCAATCCTGCCCGGGGATATCGTCAGGGTCGAGCGAGCCTCGTTGCAATCGATCATCTCGGCGCTGCCCCCTGCCGGACCGGCCGGGGCGCAGAACTAGCTATCGCTGGCACATCCGAGCCGATTTGCGATCGGCTCAACCGGGCTCCCGTCCATGCGGAGGCAAGCCTATGCTGTCATCCGAGCGCCCCGCTCGCATTTTCCTCGCAGACGAACACCCGATCTTCCTGGCGGGACTGCGGTTCTGCCTGGCCGAGCAACCGAACATCGCTGTTGTCGGCGAGGCCCATTCCTCCGCCGACCTCGCGAAAGTCATCGAGAAGGCAGCTCCAGACGTCGCGGTCGTCGGCGATGATTTCAACGGGATTTCAGTCGTCGAAAGCCTGCTGAACGATCTGCCATCGCAGCGGATCCTCGTCGTGGCCGAGGAACTCGACAATGCGCGCGCCCACCGCCTGCTCGCTTTCGGCGTGCGCGGCTACGTCCTCAAGCAATCGCCCGTTTCAGTCGTGTGCAAGGCGATCGCCACGGTCCTCCGCGGCGGCTCCTTCCTCGATTCCCCCCACTCCCTTCTGACGGTCGGGGGAACGCGGCGCGGCTCGGTCCTGACCGAGAGGGAGAAAGAAATCCTCCGCCTGATCGCTCTCGGATTCAGTATTCGCGAGGCGGCTGCGCGGATCGGGATCACCAAGAAATCGGCGGAAACCTACAAGGCGCGCGCCAGCAGCAAGCTGAGCATCGAGAGCCGCCAGCAGATCGTGCAATACGCGATTACCCAGGGATGGTTTCAGTCCCACGACTAAAGAATTTAGACTGCCGTCGAGCGAGCCCGACATCGATGGCGCTGCCTTCCAGCTGCGTCACTGCCGCCCGGCGAAGGCTCGCATGCCATGACGGCCGGCTCGCCGTTGGCGCAGAAAGCGGCGGAATTGCATCAAATCTGTCAGGCATTTTACTGACAACGTTCAGTTTGTAGCCAGCCCGCAATCGGCCTGAGCAAATATGCTGCAACGCACAAAATCCTATTGCGATGTATTCGATGCTCGTTAATAATCTGTTAATATGCAGATTATGAGTAGGGTGCTGCAATGAGCCGCTTTCCGGACTCGCAAAATTTGCCGGCGTCCTTAGCTTTGCACATGCGTGCATCGCGAAGCGAATACAGCTTGATGCGGATCATAGTAAAAAGAGCCATCGACATTGCGGCAGGTGTTGCTCTCGTTCTCCTGCTTGCGCCGCTGATGCTGCTCATCGCCGCCTTGATCCGGGCGGGCGACGGCGGCCCGGCCCTCTTCAAGCAGCCGAGGATCGGCCGCAGCGGCAAGGGTTTCCGCTGCTTGAAGTTCCGCACCATGGCCATCAATGCCGATGAGGCGCTGCAGCATCTGCTGGCCTCCGATGCGGTCGCCGCGCAGGAATGGGCCGAAAGCCAGAAACTCACATACGATCCACGGATTACACCGGTCGGCGCCTTCCTCCGTCGCTCGAGCCTGGACGAGCTGCCGCAGCTCTTCAACATCATAGCCGGCGAGATGAGCTTCGTCGGGCCGCGCCCGATCGTGGCAGCCGAGCGCGAACGCTATGGCGAAGCCTTCAGCCACTGTTTCTCGGTTCCGCCCGGGCTGACAGGCCTCTGGCAGATCAGCGGCCGCAGCGATTGCTCCTATGCCACCCGCGTCTCGCTCGACAGCCAGTACGCCTCGGAATGGCACCTCCTGCTCGACGCCAAGATCCTGGTGAAGACAGTGCCGGCGGTGCTGATGCAGCGCGGCAGCCGCTAAGGCAGCCGCAGGACGACGGTGCCGGACGTGCCACGCCCGGACCACGAGAGTTCCATGGAGTTCCTCGGCCCATGAAAATAGCGATCGTCCACTACTGGCTCGTCGGCATGCGCGGCGGCGAGAAGGTCATCGAGGCGCTGTGCCGGATGTATCCCGACGCGGATGTCTTCACCCATGTCTATGTGCCCGACGCGGTCTCCGACGAGATCCGCCGCCACAAGGTCACGACGAGTTTCGTCGGCAGGCTGCCGCGCGCTGCGAAGTTCTACCAGCGCTATCTGCCGCTGATGCCGCTGGCGCTCGAACAGCTCGACTTGCGCGGCTATGACCTGGTCATCTCCAGCGAGTCCGGACCAGCCAAGGGCATCGTGCCGCCGCCCGGCGCGATGCACATCTGCTATTGCCATTCGCCGATGCGCTATATCTGGAACATGTTCCACGAATACAGGGAACGTGCCGGGCCGATCACGCGCCTGATGATGCCGGCCTTGGCCCATTACATCCGCAACTGGGACAGCGTCACGGCCAATCGCGTCGATCACTTCGTCGCCAACTCCGAGACGGTCGCCACGCGGCTGCACCGCTATTATCGCCGCGCCTCGACGGTGATCCATCCGCCGGTCGATGTCGACGCTTTCGAGGTGCTGCCGAACGATCTCGTCGAGGATTACTGCCTGATGGTCGGCGAGCTCGTCGGCTACAAACGGCCCGAGCTCGCCGTCGAAGCCTTCAATCGCACCGGCCGACGCCTGGTCGTGATCGGCGGGGGCGAAATGCTCGCCGAGTTGCGCCGGATCGCCAAGCCGAACGTCCAGGTGCTCGGGCCGCAGCCCTTCAGCGCCCTGCGCCATCATTACTCGCGCTGCCGCGCCCTGATCTTCCCGGGCGAGGAGGATTTCGGGATCGTGCCCGTCGAGGCCATGGCGAGCGGGCGGCCGGTGATCGCGTTCCGCCGCGGCGGTGCAACCGAGACCGTGATCGACGGCATGAGCGGCGTCTTCTTCGACGAGCAGAGCGTCGATGCGCTCATCGCCGCCGAGGAGCGGGCCAGGGCGATCACCTGGCAACCGCGCGAGATCGCGGCCTATGCCCGCAATTTCTCGACCGCCGTCTTCGAGAAGCAGATGGCCCTTCACATCAACCAGCTGCTCAAGCCGCTCGCCGGGACGTTCTCGATGGCCATGCCGCCGGCTCAGCCACGCCCGGCCTTGGTCCAGAGCCTGGCCTGAACGAGGCCGGCCCTTCGCGATATCGAGGAAGAACCTGATGCAGACGATCTACCAGAGCGAAGTCTATGCCGATTTGAACCCGACCTGGCATGAGGAGGATTCGCCCTGGAAGGCGCGGCAGGTCGAGGCCATCCTGCGCAAGAACGCGATCGTCTTCGACAAGGCCTGCGAGGTCGGCTGCGGCACCGGCGAGATCCTGTTCAACCTGGCCAAGGCCTTTCCGGCGGCGCGCTTCCATGGCTTCGAGATCTCGCCGCACGCCTATCAGCGCGCCAAGTACAAGGAGACCGACACGGTCACGTTCTCGCTCGGCGATTTCACGACCGAGGGCCCGTCGGACTATGACCTGCTCGTCATCGCCGACGTGATCGAGCATGTCGAGGACTACATCGCCTTCATCAAGGCGCTGCGCGGCAAGGGCCGCTACAAGGTCTTCCACATCCCGCTCGATCTTTCCGTCCAGTCGCTGCTGCGCGGCTGGCCGATCACCAAGCTGCGCGAGAATGTCGGCCACCTGCATTACTTCTTCAAGGAGACGGCACTCGCGACCCTGGCGGATTGCGGCTACCGGGTCATCGATCACGCCTACACCGCCAGTCGGCTGGAGCTGCCCAACCAGGCGCTGAGCAGCCGGCTGATGCGCCTGCCGCGCCGGCTCTGCTTCTCGCTCAATCCGGACCTGGCGGTCCGGGTGCTGGGCGGCTACTCGCTGATGGTGCTGGCCGAATGACCATGGCGTGCGGGCACGATCAGGCTGGAGGCGGGCCGTCGCCATCGCGGAAGGCTCGGCTGCGATGAGCATCGAGCCGATCGGCGTGCTGACGATCCTGATCGGCCTGGTCTGCCTGATGCTCGGCACGGGCGCACTCGTCCATGGGCTCGCGATCATGGCGGTCCTCGGTGCGGCCGCGGCCATGCTGATCGGCGCCGCCAACATCCAGCCCGGGCATGTGATGCTGGTTTTCCTGGTCTGCGGCGTGCTGAGCCGCCGCCGCGAGGCCGCGGCCGCCATTCGGACCCTGCATCCGGACGAGCCCGCATTCTGGTTCACCTGCCTCGTCGTCTATGGCGTCGCCAGCGCCTTCCTGATGCCGCGTGTGTTCGCGGGCCTCACCGAGATCATCCCGCTCGGGACCACGGCCTTCGACGATACCGGCTCGACGGTGCCGCTGGCGCCGGTCTCGAGCAATGTCACGCAGAGCCTCTATCTTTCGACCACCCTGCTCTGCCTGATCACGCTGACCGCCATCGCCGCGACGCGCGAGGGCTTCTCGGCCGTCTTCAACGGGCTGCTCGCCTGCTGCATCGCCAACACCGTCTTCGCCATCCTCGACATCGCGACCTACTCCACCGGCACGCAGGAGCTGCTCGGCTTCATCCGCAATGCCCGCTACACGCTGCATACCGATTCCGAGATCGCCGGGATGAAGCGGATCGTCGGCTCGTATACGGAGGCTTCGGTCTTCGCGCGCTCGACGCTCGGCGTCCTCGGCTTCACCGGCACCTTGTGGCTCTGCGGCGTGCGCCCGCGGCTCACCGGCATCCTCGCCGGGCTCTCGCTCGTCCTGATCGTGCTGTCGACGTCCTCGACCGGATTGGTCGGCGCGCCGGTGATGCTCCTCCTGCTCTATGCCTTCGCCATCGCCCGGCTCGTGCTGGGCAATGGGGTGCGGCTGACAGCCATCTTCGCACTCGGCGCGCCGGTCGTCGGGCTGGCGGTCGTCCTGCTTCTCCTGCTCGATCCCGACGCGGTGGCAAAAATCTACGGCTATGTCGACCTCGTCGTGCTCAACAAGGCGAGTTCCGATTCCGGGGTCGAACGCAGCTCCTGGAACGTCATCTCATTCCAGAACTTCCTCGACAGCTGGGGGCTCGGGGTTGGGGTGGGAACCGCGCGCGCCTCGAGCTTTGCCGTCGCGCTGCTCGCGAGCGTCGGGGTTCCCGGCGCCCTCTTCTATGCGGTCTTCGTCTTCGAATGCTTCCTGCGCCCGCGCGGCCGGCCGGGCAGCCTGGAGGCGGACATCGCCGTCGCCACGCGCAATGGCTATGTCGGCCTGCTGGTCGGCGACCTGCTCGTCGGCCCGGTCATCGATCAGGGCTTCTTCTTCTGCATGCTGGCTGCGCTCGCGGCCGCGATCAGGCCGCGAACCTCCCGCGTTCCAGGACCTGTCCCCTTCGCCACCGGAGCGAGGATATGACCGAGACCTTCGCGGTGAACGGCCGCTTCCTGTCGCAGGCCATGACCGGCGTGCAGCGCTATGCGCGCAACGTCGTCTCGGCCCTCGACGAGGGCCTGGCAGCGGCAAGCCGGAAAGCCATCCTGGTCGCGCCGCGCGGCGCCGACGCCATGGCGCTGCAGGCGATCGACACACTCCAGGGCGGGCGACTGGCAGGGCATGGCTGGGAGCAGCTGGAACTGCCGCGGCTCTGGGGCGGGCGGCTCCTCAATCTCTGCAACACGGCACCGGCGCTCAAGGGCGACCAGATCGTCTGCATCCACGACGCCAATGTCTTCGCCGCGCCCGAGAGCTACAGCCGCGGCTTTCGCACCGCATACAGGACGCTGCAGCCATTGCTGGCACGCCGCAGCGCCCGGATCGCCACCGTCTCGCAGGCCTCGGCCCGGCAGCTGGCACGGCACCTGCCGCTGCGTGCCGCCGATATCGCCGTGCTTCCGAACGGCCATGAACATGCGCTGGCCTGGGATCCGGCCAGGGCGGAGCGGGCTCCGACGCTGCTGGCGGCTCGGCCCGATGTCGAGCGCCCGTTCGTCCTGGCGCTCGGCTCGCAGGCGCGCCACAAGAATCTCTCTCTTCTCGTCGAGATCGCGCCGAGCCTGGCGGAGCTCGGCATCGACGTCGTCATCGCCGGGGGCGGCAACGGCATCTTCGCGCCGGATCAGCTGGCGCAAGCCGCCAATGTCAGCCTGCTCGGGCGGGTCAGTGACGACGACCTCGCCTTTCTGCTCGAGCGGGCGCTCTGTCTGGCTTTTCCGTCATGGACCGAAGGGTTCGGCCTGCCGATCATCGAGGCGATGGCACGGGGCTGCCCGGTCGTCTCCTCGAACTGCGCCAGCATGCCGGAGGTCTGCGGCGATGCCGCGCTGCTCGCATCGCCGGCGGACCCGGCGCTTTGGGTCGAACACATCAGAGCCTTGGCGGGTTCGGCGACGCTGCGGCAGGAGCTGAGCGGGCGCGGCCGCGGGCGCCTGCCGCTGTTTTCCTGGCGCAGCACCGCCGCGGGCTATCTCGAGCTGGCGCAGTCGCCGAAAGCACGGCGCGCTGCGCAGATCGCGCCCCTCCTCAAGCCGCCGCGCATCGCCGTCGTCGTCGCCACCCGTGGCCGGCCGGAGGTGGTGTCGCAGACCGTCCTGCACCTTCTCGCCCAGCAGAGCCTGAAACCCGACAGCGTCATCGTCTCCTGCATCGATCCGGCCGATGCCGGCGATCTGCAAGGGCGCAACGATGTCGTGGTGCTGACCGGGCCGCCCGGGCTTGCGGCCCAGCGCAACACGGCGCTCGCGCATCTTCCGCCCGGGACCGAGATCGTCGCCTTCTTCGACGACGATTTCGTCGCCCATGAGGATTGGCTGGCCACCGCTGCCCGAACCTTCCGCGACGAGGCGAGTATCGTCGCCTTCACCGGCCGGGTCCTGGCCGACGGCGTGGGCGGTCCCGGCATCGCGCTTGCAGAGGCGATGAGGCTGGTCGCGGCGCCGCCGGCGAGCGACTGGTCCTGGATCGAGCCCTACAGCCCTTACGGGTGCAACATGGCCTTTCGCCTCGCCAGCATCGGCGACCTGCGCTTCGACGAGCGGCTCGTGCTCTATGGCTGGCTCGAGGATCGCGACTTCGCGGCTGGGCTGGCGCGCCGCGGCGGGCGCCTGGTCAAATCCGCCGATGCGATCGGCGTCCATATGGGCGTCAAGGGCGGCCGCATGGCCGGCGAGCGCTTCGGCTACTCGCAGATCGTCAATCCGCTCTACATGCTGCGCAAGGGCACGATGACGCTTGGCCAGGCCGCCGATCATCTCTTCCGCAACATGTCCGCCAATCTCGGTCGCTCGCTCCGGCCCGAGCCGTTCATCGATCGACGCGGCCGCCTCTGGGGCAATCTGCTCGGGATCGCCGATGTACTGCGCGGGCGCATGCAGCCCGAGCGCGCCGCCGCCTTACAGCCGAGGGGGAAGTTCCGATGATGCTGGGAAAGCCGGACGCATCCGGCGCGCCATTCCGTATCCTGCCGCTGCCCGAGCCGGCCATGGCGCCGGCGAGCGACGGCCCGGTCGCCCTGCTGCGGACGATCGGCGCCGCCGGGCTGCGGCACAGGGGCAAGCTGGCCATCTGGGTCGCGATCTGCCTGGCGGCAGCCTTGGCCTATGTCCGAACCACGCCGCCGACCTACAGCGCGGTTGCGACCGTACTGCTGGAGCCGCGGCGGCAGGCCCCGAGCTCGGCGCGCGAGATCGCGGCGCCGAACTCGCTCGATCTGAATGCCGCCGACAGCGAATTGCAGGTGATCCGTTCCGAGCGGCTGCTCAGCACCATTTTCGATTCCCTGGCCTTGGGCAGCCATCCTGAACTCGGGCCTCAGCCGCCGGGCCTGCTGCAGGCGCTGAGCGGACGTGTCACCGCCGCGCTACACGGCGCCTTCGCTGCAGTTGGAGCTTCCTATTCGTCGAGCCAGGGCAGCGAGGCTTCGCTTCACGCCGATCCGCGCCGCAGCGCGTTCGAGAATTTCGTGCGGCGTTTCTCGGCGCGCCGTGTCGGCCAGTCCTATGTCCTGGAGGTCGCCTATTCCTCGACCGATCCGGCCCTGCCGGCGCGGGTCGCGAACGCGGCAGCCTCCGCCTATCTGCTGCAATCCGTCGCTTTCAAGGCCGATGCCGCCCGTAGCGGCGCGGAGTTCCTGCAAGGCAGGGTGGACGCGCTCGCGGCCCAGGTTCGAACCGCGGAGGCGGCTGTCCGCAGCGGCGCGCTGCCCGCACAACCGATCCCGGATGCGGATGCGAGGATCATCGGTGCGGCCCAGACCCCGCTCGGCCCTTCGGCGCCGCGCAGCAGCCTGATCATGGCCTTCGCCGGCGTCTTCAGCCTGCTCAGCGGCCTGTTCGTCGCCGCGCTCGCCTCGGCTTTCGATCGCCGTGTTCGCCTCCCGCAGGACCTCGTGCGTGAAACGGGCCTGCCCTGCCTCGCCGTCGTCCCCCAAGTCGGTGGCCGGCGGCAGGCGCCTGCCTCGGACCCGGACAAGTCGATGCTGGTGACGCGCGCGGATGCCGGGTCCTTCGCGGCGGCAATCCGCGACCTGCAGACGGCGATCGAGATCGCCTGGGCCGCAAGCCGCTTCCAGGGCAGCCCGGTCGTCGCGATCGGATCCTGGCGGGCCGGCGCGGGCGCGACGCTGCTGACGATGAATCTCGCGCAACTGATCAACCA
Source organism: Allobosea sp. UNC402CLCol (assembly GCF_000745475.1). Classification (GTDB taxonomy): domain Bacteria; phylum Pseudomonadota; class Alphaproteobacteria; order Rhizobiales; family Beijerinckiaceae; genus Allobosea; species Allobosea spartocytisi. The sequence continues at coordinate 977,672 of NZ_JQJJ01000009.1, read as the reverse complement.
TCGCGGCCGCCAGGTCAGCGTCATCAGCCAAGATGGCGGGCGCGTGCACGCCGAGCAGGGCAAGGAGGGAGCCTCGCTGACAGATGTGATCGCCTCGGGCGACACGGCGCAGGCGGAGTATGTCGATGTCGAGGGGGTTCACCTGCTGCCGATCCGCTCGGCGACGCCGCAACTCAACCGGTTCGTCGACTTCAGGGATCCCAGCGCGGCCCTGGTCTTCGCCGAGGCGAGGCAGCGCGGCGAAGTGCTGATCGACCTGCCGCCACTCGGTGAATCCTCCGATGCCGTCGCGCTCGCGACCCATGCCGACATCGTCGTCCTCGTCGCGGCCGAAGGCGTGACCACCCATGACGAGCTCAACGAGGCCCTCGGCGCTCTCCGGCGGGCCGGTGCCACCGTCGTCGGCGCCGTGATCAACCGCAGCAGATCCTGACCGGCTCAGCCGGCGGCGCCGCGCATGTCGCGGCGCCCGATCCGGATCGCCCGCAGACGCCGGCGCAAGCGCCCGAGCAGGGCGAGGAACGGCCGCTCGAGCCAGCGCTCCGCAGCATAGGCGATGGCGACCATCAGCAGCAGGCTCCCGGCGACGAGACAGACAAGCGCCAGCGCATGCTGGTTCGCGCGCAGATACGCTTCCGCCACGACCGTATCGATCAATGGAACGTGGATGAGGTAGAGCGGGAACGAGACCGCACCGAGAAAGCGCCCGGCCCGGCCGGAGAGCCAGGTGACGAGCAGGCCGGACCGCAGGCAGCCATAGACGACGAGCATCGCCCCGAGCGGGTAGAGCAACCCACCCTTTTTCTCCGGATTCAAGGCCTCGGGCAGCCAGTCGAGACCGAGCTGGCGCGCCGCATCGCCGCTCTGCGAGCCGATCAGGAGGCCGAGGAGCAGCGCGGAGATCGGCAGGGCCGACGGCAGCCGCCTTGCCGCCCAGGCCTCGCGCAGGACGATGCCGAGCGGGAAGCAGACATAGTCATAGCGCCGCAGAGCGATGAAGATCACGGCGCCGCCGAGCGCCACTGCCAGCCTGGAGCGGGGCCTTGTGAAAGCGCAGACGGCGAAGCAGAGGATCGAGCCGAGCAGCTCGGGCCGCATCGTCCACAGGACGTTGTTGAAGAACGAGCCGCCGGTGAGGAAGATCCCGGCCATGCCGTTGTAGATCGCGGCCGCCGGATTGGGGATCGGTCCCTGGTAGGTCCAGCCGAGCCAGCGGCTGCCGGTGAGCGCAGCGAGGTCCGTGGCAGAGGTCGGAAACAGGCTCAGCAGCGACCAGGCCGCGAGCGTGCTGGCGGTTGCCGGGATCGCCAGCCGCAAATAGCGGATGACGACGTCGATCCAGATCGGATCGGATTTGCGCAGCGTCGCGTTGGTCACGACGAAGCCGCTCAGCACGAAGAAGACGGAGACGGCAAAGGTCCCGTTCCAGAGCACGGCGAAGGGCGTATAGGCGATCCAATGCGCGCCTGGCTGCTGTTCCGGTACGAGCCATGGCGTCAGGGCCGACATCAGGTGGAAGATCACGACCGCGACCGCCGCGACACCGCGGAGCCCGTCGAGATGGTCGAGTCTCTCGCTCACCAGCCTTCCCCGGTCCTGGAAGCGCCGATCCGGGGCCGCCACCAGCGATCAGAGAGATCGAGGCGCCCGGCGCCGATGGCGAGCCGCATCCCGCAGGCGAGAAGGCCGAACCCGTAGAGCAGAGCGCCAAGCGCCGCGATCGCGACCAGCTCGGCCAGCGCCGGCAGGTGCCACGCCGCGATGGCGCCACGCAAGCCGAGCACCCCGGCCGTCATGACCGCGCCGGCGACGGCGATCTTCCAGAGATTGGCCAGCTGCTCGGCGATGCCGACCATCAGCAGGTTGCGGAGCCAACGCAGGAAGAAGACCGCCATGATCCCTGCCGCGATCACGCGGCCAGCCGCCATGCCGACGGCGCCCCATTGCAGGAAGCCGACGAGGACGGCAGGGGCACGAACGGCAAGGTCGTAGAGATTGAGCCGGAAGATGACCTCGGGGCGGCCGAGCGCCAGGCTCAGCGAATACAGCGTCTGGAAATAGGGCGTCGCCATCACCGAGAGCGAGAGCAGGCTGAGCAGCCAGTCGGCGCCATGCCATTTCGGGCCGAGCAGGACCTCGACGATCAGGTCCGAGGTCAGGGCGATCCCCAGGCTGCACGGCACCGAGACCAGCATGCTGAAGCGCGCCGCCTTGAGGAAAGCGAGCCGCAGCCGCTGATCCTCTTCCTTTATCCGGGCGAAGGCGGCCATGATCGGCTGCAGCGCCGGCCCGATCAGGCTCTGGGTCGGCATCACCGAAAGATCGGCCGCGACCGCATAGCGCCCGAGCACCTCCTTGCTGCCGCCGAGCCCGAGCAGGATGCGATCGAACTGCCAGTTCACCGCCGAGACCAGCTGCGCGCAGGTGAACCAGCCGACGAAGCCGGCGAAATCCGGCAGGCGGGCCAGCGACAGAGCCGGACGGTAGGGGGCAAGACGATAGGAGATGGCGCAGCCGAAGATCGGAGCGGCGACGAAATTGACGACGAGTGCCCAGTAGCCGCCGCCGAGCAGCAGCGTCGCGATGGCCAGGCAGAAGGCCGCGAGCTTGCCGCCGGTCTCCAGCAGGAAATTGCGCAGGAAGCCGAGCTCGCGGATGAACAGGACGAGGCCGGGGCTGGCGAGGCCGCGCGCGATCGGCGCGAAGGCGAGCGCGAGGATCACCGGCACGAGCTGCGGATCGCCATTGAGCCAGGAGAACGGCCAGGCGACGGCGAGCAGCAACAGCCCGATTGCGAGACCGCGCAGGGCGCCGAGAGTGAAGCCGGTATCGAGATGGGTCTTGTCGACCTGCGGCAGGCGGACCAGCGCCTGCGTCACCGGGATCTCGAGCACCATGTCGACGATCGCGACGCAGGACATGGCGAGCGCCGTCAGGCCGAAATCGGCCGGCGTCAGCATCCGCGCCATGATCAGCAGCGTGAAGAAATCGATGAACCGGCCGAGGAAGCGCGAGGCGACCAGCCAGCCGGCGCCCTGGAGGGCTTTCATCGCCAGCATGGCAATCCGTCCCTGCGATCCGTCGGCGCGTGCGGGCGCGAGGCTCGCGCGGTCGCAGCCCTCATCGCCTGGGCCACATCGCCGCGCATCAGCGACGGAAACCGGCTGAGAGCCCACGCAGGGCGTAGGCGGCCTCGAGCGCCGTGAGCAGCGGCAGGCGCGCGTGGGGGAAGGCGCGCGCGATCGCGCCTTCCCGCCAGAGCTGGCTGCGGATCGACGCGAGGCGGGACAGCGCGCTGCCGGACAATGCCTCGGCGTCCCCGACGATGTCGGGCCGACCGAAATCGATGGAGCGCCGGCCGATCGCCAGCGCTGACAGATCGGCCTCGACCGGGCGGGTGACGGCCTGCCTCAGCCGTGGCCAGGCACGGGCCACATCGGCCATGATCGCCGCTCCGCTGGCGACGTCGTCGATGTAAGCGAGCGCACCGGCCAGCAGCGGGTTGCCGATGCTGGGGTCGACGGCGCCGAAGGCGATGTCGCCGGCATTGCAGGAGACCTTGCCGTTCTCGTCTTCCTTGAAGGAGCGCACCGAGGGGATCGCCGGCTCGAACAGGCTTTCGATCAGCTGCCAATAGCGCAGCACCGTCGAGCGGATCGCGAGGGGGCTGTAGCGGTTGCGTTCGACGGCGAGGCCGACGACGCGCGGGAAGTGGTCCTCGCTGAAGCCCTTGTAGTTGCAGCGCGCCAGCTGGATGGTCTCGAAGCTCAGATCGGGCAGGCCGGCGGCGAGCAGGCGCTGCGTGCTGCCGTAGAGCCCCGTATCGCACAGGACGATCCGCCCCGCGCCGGCGCTGGCAACGGAAAGATGGCGCCGGAAGAGTGTGTTCTGCCGCTCGATGTCGGCAAGGATGTCTTCGCCCGCCGGCCGCTGGAGCATGGCGAAGAAGCGATCGGGCGCGAACGGCTCGTTCCATGGCTGGGGCAGGTCGTAGCGCCTGCCGCCCAGGGTGGCTGCGACGTCGGAGAAGCTGCTGCCGGGGAATTCGCGGCCGAGCTCGTCGAGTGCCGCTCCGCTGCGGGCCATGATGGCGGTCCTGGCCGCGACCAGCCGCGACACCATCAGGTTCTCGCGCGGCACCGCAAGCGGCAGGTTCAGGCGTTCGGCGAGACGCTCGAACGCCGCCCGGATGCCCAGGCCGCCGCGCGCGCAGAACAGCAGGGCCGTGTCGCCGCGCTTGCCCGCTTCGTCGGCGTAAAGCCAGATCGCCAGGCAGAACTCGGCCACGATCGGCCCGAGCACCTCGCGCCCGAAGCCTTGGGGATCTTTGGCCTGCTCCGCCGGCATGCGTCCACGCGCCCGGCTTCGGCTGAGGAGGCGGCCAAGCTCGCTCGCCGCGCCGTGCAGGCGGGACAGGCGGCGGCGCAGCCTGGGGCGCGGGAGATGGAGCGTGCGCAGGCCGAGTTCCGACGGGACGATATGGTCGGCGCGCCGGTCGTCGCCGACATGCAAGGCTTGACGGGCATCGACCCCTTCCGCGGCGAGAACCGCATGGAAGAGATCGCCGCGCCGCTTGGTCAGGCCGAGATCGGCACTGGAATAGATCCTGTCGAGCAGGCCGGGGCCGTGGAGATGCGTGACCAGGGCATCGAGCGTCGTGGTCGGCAGTCCTATGTCGCTGATCGCGACGACGCGCCGGCCTTCGCCGCGGCAGCGGCGCAGCAGCGCCGCGAGCGCATGGTTCGGCCGCAGCGACTCCTTTTCGACCGCGAGCTCGATCGCGAGACGCCTCTCGCAGAGTGTCTCCACCCGGGGACCTGGCAGTCCGAGCATGACGAGCTGGCGTCGGATGACGTCTCGCAGCGCGACTTCGCCGTCCTGCATGGCCATGTCGAGCGCCCGATAGGCGAGGCGCTGCGCCTCCAGGCGCGCCTCGACCAGTGCGCCCTCCGCAAGCTGCAGGCCCTGTTCGGCCAGCTTGCGGGCGAAGCGGCGCTCGCCGGCGATGATGCGGGCCCGCTCGGAGCGGAGGGTGCGCAGCAGCAAGGTGTCGAACAGGTCGGTCGAGACCAGCTCGACCCCGTCCAGCAGCGCCGCCTCGTTCGGATGTGGCCAGCCCGGCATCATACGCTCCGTGCTCAGACGCAAAGGTCGGGATCGCCGTTACAACGACGGCGGCATGCGCAAACGCATGCCTTACGCAGATGAAAGCAGGGACCGTGCCAGTCCTGGCCGGGCGCTCCGTCGAATCTTCGGCCGGTTTGCTCATTCGAATCGCAATCGCCGCGCGAATGAGCAGGAAAAGAATGGCTGTGATGACGAGTCTTGCTTTCAGCTGATCTTGCCGGGGACTAGCCTCGTTTCATGTCCGGTCGATGAGGTTCGGGATGGAAGAGACGGTCCAGCGGATCGACGATGCCGTCAGCATGGCCGCCCAGCATTGCGATGCGATCGTCCTCGGCGCGGGCGTATCCGGTCTCGTCTCGGCCTCGGTGCTGGCCGAGCAGGGCTGCAGGCGGATCGTCGTCATCGACGAATACGCGCATCTCGGGGGGAACCATATCGACTGGTCGTCCGGCGACTACACCTTCGACATCGGCAGCCTGATCTTCCAGGACGACTCGCCGCTTCTGCAGCATTTCCCGGAGCTGCTGCCGCTCTACGTGCCGATCCAGCCGCGCTGGGCGAGGCTGAACCCGCAAGGGCTGATCACCGCCTACCCGATCTCGGTGAAGGACGACATCCTGCGCGCCGGGCCGGTGGAGACCGCCCGGATCCTGGCATCGGCGGCCTATGCCCGCCTGTTCAAGCGACGCATGCGCAACGCCCGCGAATTTGCCCGCCACTGGATCGGGGCCAGGCTGCTGCAGCGCTCGGGCCTCGATGCCTACATGACCCGGTTCTACGGCATCGCTTCCGACCGGATCAGCATCGAACTGGCCCGCAAGCGGATGCAATGGATCAGCGAGCACGCCTCGCTGCGCACCGTCCTCGGCCGCCTGCGCCGGACGAAGCCGGCAGCCCCGACCAACCGCCAATTGGCGCGGCCGCGCGAAGGCTTCGCCACGCTCTATGCCGCCGCAGCCGCATCGCTCAGCGCGCGGGCCGCCAGCTTCCTCCTGGGCGCAAAGATCGACCGGATCGAGAAACTCGGCAATCGCTTCGTCCTCTTTCGCGAGGGACGGGCGATCGTCGCCGACCGCATCGTCTCGACCATTCCGATCCCGCGCTTGCAGGCGCTCTGCAACCTGCCGGTCTCGCAGGAGCTGGAGACGATCACGCTGCTGGCGCTCTATTTCAGCTTCGACGGCAAACGGGGCTTCGACGAGGAGATCATCTACAATTTCTCCTATGACGGGGCCTGGAAGCGCCTGACGATGTATTCCGATTTCTATGGTCGCGCGCAAGGACGCGAATATTTCGGCGTCGAGGTGATCGCCAACCATGTCGGCAAGTCGATCGCCCGGGGCGAGGCGGACTTTCGGGCCCATGTCGCGGCGAATGGGCTCTTCCGCGGCGATCTCAGGCTCGAAGGCAGCCAGTTCCTCGACAACGCCTATCCGATCTATCGCAACGGCGCCGAAGAGAGCGCCGCCGAAGCGGTCAAGGCGCTGAAGGCCTTCGGCATCGAATCCTTCGGGCGCCAGGGCGGTTTCAACTACCAGCCGACGGCGCGGGTCTCGACGATCGAGGCCGAAGCGGCCCTGCGTGACGCCGCCTCGATTCCGGCACGGTAAATGCAAGACAGGTTGCGCCCAGCGGCGTAGAGGCGCGAGCGCAGGCGAGTTGGCGGTCCGAGCATCATGATGGGCCCATGCGTATTCTGCACCTGCTGAATCACACGACGCAGTCGAACGGCCATGTCCACGCCGCCGTCGATCTGGCCTGCGAGCAGAGCCGGCTCGGCCATGTCGTCGCCGTCGCCAGCGGAGGCGGCGATTTCGATCGGTTGCTCGTCGGGAACGGCGTCAAACTCTTCAGGATCGACCATCGTCGCAAGGCCACGACGCTCCTGGGGTCGGCTTGGGCGCTGCGCCAGGTGGTCGGCAGCTTTGGCGCCGACGTCCTCCACGCCCATATGATGACGAGCGCGGTGCTGGCTTGGCCGGTGTGCAAACTCGCCGGCATCCCGCTGGTCACGACGGTTCACAACGAGTTCGAGAAGAGCGCCATTCTGATGGGCCTCGGCACGCGGGTCATCGCGGTCAGCACCGCGGTCGGCGCCTCGATGCGCCGGCGCGGCGTCCCGGCCCGCAAGCTCCGCGTCATCCTCAACGGCACCATCGGTTCGGCCCGCTTCGCGAACCGTGAGACCACGCCAGTCGCGCTGGCGTCACCGAGCCTTCTGTTCGTCGGCGGCCTGCATCCCCGCAAGGGCTTGGTCGATCTCTTCACCGCCTTTGATCTGGTTCACCGACAGCACCCGCAGGCGCGCCTGCACATCGTCGGCGACGGGCCCTTCTCCCAGGCGTATCGCGAGATGGTCGCCGGCCTGTCATGCCGTGAGGCCGTGCGCTTCGAAGGCAGCAAGGCCGACCCCTTTCCCTGGATGCGCGGCGCCGACATCTTCGTTCTGCCCTCCCATGCCGACCCTGCGCCGCTCGTCCTGCCGGAGGCGCGGGAGGCGGGCTGCGCCGTCGTCGCGACCCGTGTCGACGGCATTCCCGAACTGCTCGAAGGCGGCGAGGCCGGCGTGCTCGTTCCCCCCCGCGACCCCGATGCGCTTGCCGCCGCTTTGTCCGGATTGCTCGCGGAGCCCGATGCGATCAGCCATTGGCGGCGGCGGAGCCAGTACCGTGTCGACCATCTCAGGATCGCGCGCGTCGCCCGTGAGACGCTCGATCTCTACGACGAGGCGGCCCTGCAGCTGGGCCGCAAGGTCGGATCGGTTCTGCCCCATACGGGATGAACACGTCGGAGTTCCTGCCACCAGATGGAGATGAGCGATGCCGATCACGCCATCCCGCCGGGCGCTGCTGCGCGCGGCAGCGGCCTTCGCGACAGCGGCGAGCGCGCGCCCGACATCGACGAGGGCTCAGCAGGATGCGGGAGACCCGACGCTCGGCCGCAGCCTCGTCTTCGACGAATCCTTCGCGACGATCGATCCGGCGATCTGGCAGGCCGGTCCGAAGGCGACGACCCATGAGCCCGGCTTCTACGGCCGCGCGGCCTTCAGCCGCCGTGGCGGCGAGGAGGGCTTCGACCCCTATGCCATCGTCGCTGACCCGCTGGCCTCGGGCGGTCACGCCCTCGAGATATCGGCCCGCTATCTCGGCCGGCAGATGAACGTGCCCGCCTATTACGGCAATGGGCTCCCGGAGTTTCAGTGGATCTCCGGCAATCTCCAGACTGCGCGCCGGGACGGCACGATCCTGAGAGGCTGGCGCAACGGCTATTTCGAGGCGCGGATGCGGTTCCCGGCCCATCCGCTCAGCTTCCCTGCCTTCTGGCTGATGAATGGCCGCAGCATCCTGTTTCCCAAGACCAGCGTCGAGATCGACATCGTCGAGCACAAGGGCTGGGAGCATCGTCTCTACGGCGCATATCTGCACGAATGGGGGCAACCGGGCGAGCGTCACGAAGGTATCGGCGTTCCCACGGAGGTCGACCTGACCAGCGGCTATTTCCGTTATGGCGGGCTGATCGAGGGCGATCGCTGCGTGCTCTATTTCGAGCGCAGGCCGATCCGCGATCCGAAGACCGGCCGCGCGATCGACTGGCGCATCGGCCGCGCCGGCGAACTCGATGCGCAGAACGACGTCTTCTGGCCCCTGATCACGCTCGCCTTGCGGTCCGACGTGCCCTTTCCGCAACCACTCAGGCCGGAGGACCGTGAGGCGCGGCTAAGGGTCGATTATGTCCGGGTCTACGGCAGCTAGCCGGAAACCCGGATTGTCGGTTGGCGTCGGCTGGCTATGGCTATGCCCCGGAGCAAAAATTACTCTCACGCCGTCCTCGGAAAGGGCGTCCACATCCAAAAGACGGAGTATTTGAAGGCCTTTTCCATCTTGCCCGCGATAATTTGGCGCCAATCCTGATATTCGACAGATAGGGCGATCCTTTCATGGGTATTTCCGGCCTGCTGCGTTGGCCCGCTTTGGCTATTGCGGCTGCATTGAGCTTCTCCGGCCTTCAGGCATCCTCTGCTGAAACGCTGACTATCGCGCAGGGCAACGATATCCTGTCGCTCGACCCAGCAAACCATGGAAACAACAGCACCGAATCGGCGCTGGTGAACATCTACGACTATCTGGTCAACAAGGATTTCAGCCAGGGTCAGCTGCGCTTCACGCCGCGCCTTGCGGTGTCCTGGAGCAGCGACGACAACATCCACTGGACGTTTAAGCTGCGCGACGACGTCTACTGGCACAACGGCGACAAGTTCACGGCGCAGGATGTCAAATTCACGATCGAGCGGTCCCAGCAGGACAAGAAGCTGATCAGCTCGGCCAAGTTCCGCCGCATCAAGACGGTCGAGGCACCGGACGAGACCACGCTCAGGATCGAAACCGATGGGCCGGACACGCTGCTGCTCCATGCCTTCGTCGGCAACGGAGCCGGCATCCTGCCCAAGGCGGCGTTCGAGAAAGCCGGCGGTCGCGAAGAGTTCTTCAAGCAACCGGTCGGCACTGGCCCCTATGTCTTCAAGCGCTGGGTCAAGTCGGACCGCCTCGTCCTGGCGAAGAATCCGCGCTGGTGGGGCGGCACGCCGAAATGGGACGACGTCGTCATCCGCTCGATCCCCGAGACGACGACGCGCGTCGCCGAGCTCCTCACCGGCGGCGTCGACATCGCCGTCAACATCCCGCCGGAGGACATCGCGCGCCTCAACGACAACAAGGGTACGCGCGCCATCACCTTCGACATCGCGCGCAACCTTGCCCTGCATGTCCGCACCGGGAAGGACCGCGTCACCGGCGATCCTCGGGTCCGCGAGGCGATCGACCTCGCCATCGACCGCGATGCGATCGTCAAGCAGGTTCTGGAAGGGCATGGCGCGCCGACGCGCGGCTTTTTTCCGCCGGCAATCCCGGGCTTCGCGCCAGAGCTCAGCCGCGCGATCCGCTTCGACCCCGAGCGGGCAAAGGCCCTGCTGCGCGAGGCCGGCTTCAGCGACAGCAAGCGGCCCGCGCTCAAGATCAGCACGCCGAGCGGCCGCTATGTGAAGGATCGCGAGATCGTCGAGGCCGTGGCCGGCTACCTGGAGGATGTCGGCTTCCGCGCGCAGGTCGAGGTGCTCGACTGGACCGTCTACAACAACAAGCTGGTCGGGGACGGTTTCGGCGAGATCTATCTCTGGGGCATGGGCTCCTACACGGATGCCTCGACCCTGTTCGTCGACAATTTCAAGCGTCATTACGAGTGGTCGGACCCGGCCTTCGACGCGCTTGCTGCTTCCGTCCGCCAGGCGAAGAGCGAGGCCGAGCGCATCGCGATCTCGCAAAAGGGCCAGGAGATCGTCGCCGACCAACGCGTGCGCATCGGCCTGCTCTTCCCGCAATCGATCTACGGCGTCAGCGACCGCGTCGTTTATAACGGGCGCTTCGACGAGATGATCGCGGCCGAGGACGTCTCACGTCCATGAACGGTCGCTCTCCCCTGCGCGCGCTGCTGCAGTTCCTGCCGGTTCTCTACATCGTCTCGGTGATCGTCTTCGTCCTGGTCTACCTGACGGGGGACCCGTCCGCCCTGCTGATCCCGGAGGATGCGAGCGAGGAGGATAGGCTCGCGCTCGTCGCGGCGTGGGGGCTCGATCGGCCCTTTTACATCCAGTACCTGCGCTATATGGGCAATATCCTGACCGGGGATTTCGGCGTGTCCTATCGCTACGGGACGGATGCGCTGCCGGTCGTGCTCGAACGGATTCCGGCAACGCTCCAGCTCACGGCCGGCGGCCTCGTCGTCGCGATCCTGATCGCGCTGCCGACCGGGATCTTCGCCGCGCTCAGGCGCAACAGCCTGCCTGATTTCGCGATTTCGGCGGTGACCGTGCTCGGCAAGGCCATGCCGAATTTCTGGGTCGGGATCATGCTGATCCTGGTCTTCGGCGTGTGGCTGCGGCTGGTTCCCGTCTCGGGCAGCGGCGGCTTCTCCCATCTCATCCTGCCGGCGATCACGCTGGGTACCGGCTTCGCCGCGGAACTGACCAAGCTCATCCGCTCCAGCCTGCTCGAAGTCATGGGGCAGGACTATGTCCGCACCGCCCGCGCCAAGGGCTTGCCCGAGACGCGCGTCGTGCTACGTCACGGCCTGAGAAACGCCCTGATCCCGGCGGTGACGATGACCTCCCTGCATGCCATCGCGCTGCTCGGCGGCGCGCTCGTCACCGAGACCGTGTTCTCCTGGCCGGGCCTCGGCCAGCTCGTGGTGCAGGCGATCTATACGAAGGACATGGCGGTCATCCAGATCGCGGTCTTCGTCATCACCATCATGGCCCTGACGATCAACCTCGCGACCGACGCCCTCTACCGGCTGATCGATCCGCGCCTGGCTCGATAAGTCCAGCAGCATCGCATGACCGAAATCTCGCTCATCAGCAGTCCTCCACCGCAGCGGCGCCGCTTGCTGCCTTCTCTCCTGCGCAACAAGGCAGGCCTCGCCGGCATCGTCATCGTGGCGCTGATCGTCGTCAACGCGCTGGGGGCGGAGCATCTCGCACCGCTCGATCCGCTTCGGCGCAACCTGTCGCTGAAGTTGCTGCCCCCGGCCTGGCTGGATGGCGGCAACCCGCGCTACCTGCTGGGGACCGACAGCCAGGGGCGCGATCTGCTGAGCCGCATCATCTTCGGGGCGCGGACGTCGCTCTCGGTCGGCCTTGCGGCCGTCGCCCTGTCCAGCCTGATCGGGCTGGCGCTCGGCCTGCTCGCCGGCATGGCGGGAGGCCGGGTCGACCTGCTGATCATGCGCGTGATCGACGCCATGCTGGCGATCCCGACCATGCTGTTCATGCTGGTCGTCGCCCTCGTCGCCGGCTCCGGCCTGCTGCCGCTCGTCGTCGTCATCGCTGCGACCAATTGGGTCGGCTGCGCCCGGATCGTGCGAGCCGACGTGCTCGGCATCAAGGAGATGGACTATGTCGCGGCTGCGCGAGCCAGCGGCGCAAGCCCGCTCGGTCTCATCCTGCGGCATATCCTGCCGAACATCCTGTCCTCCTTCGTCGTGGTCTCCACCCTGAATGTCGGCACCGTCATCCTCGCCGAATCCTCGCTGAGCTTCCTCGGCTTCGGTATCCAGCCGCCGGAGATTTCATGGGGCCAGATGCTCAGTGAGGGCCGGCAATACCTCGCCACAAGCTGGTGGGTTGCGACCTTCCCCGGCGTCGCGATCACGCTGACCGTGCTCGGCGTCATCCTGCTTGGTGACTGGCTGCGCGACCACCTCGATCCGCGACTGGCGTAAGCTCTTCACGCCCGCGATCCAACTCCCTTCAGGACAGACCCGATGTCGGCCGTTTCACAGACGCAGAAGTCCCGGACAATCCATCTCGGGCTGTTCCACCAACCACTCGGCCGCCACCCCGCCGCCTGGCGGCAGGAGGCCGCGCAAGGTCATCCGGAAGATATCGACTGGGTCATCCGCATCGCGCGGAAGGCCGAGGAAGGGCTGTTCGACATGTTCTTCATGGCCGACAACCTCGCCGGCCCAGAGCCCGGCGCGCAGGGCAAGGCCGGCGGGCTGGAGCCGGTGACGCTGCTTTCGGCGCTGGCGGTCGCGACCTCGAAGATCGGGCTCGTCGGCACGATCTCGACCAGCTTCTCCGAGCCGTACAATGTCGCGCGTGCCCTGGCCTCGCTCGACCATATCAGCCGTGGCCGGGCGGGCTGGAACGTGGTCACCACGCAATCCGACCGCGCTGCGGAAAATTTCAGCCTGAGCGCCCTGCCCGATCATGCCGCTCGCTATGCCCGCGCCGACGAGTTCGTCCGGGTCGTGCGCGGCTTGTGGGATAGCTGGGCCGACGACGCACTCGTCATGGACAAGCGATCCGGCAGATTCCTCGATACGGACCGTGTTCGCCTGCTCGACCACAAGGGCGAGCATTTCTCCGTCCGCGGGCCGCTCAACGTCTCCCGGCCGCCGCAGGGCCATCCCGTGATCGTGCAGGCAGGCTCCTCGCGCGACGGCATCGGGCTTGCCGCGACGCAGGCCGATCTCGCCTTCACCGCACAGGACACGATCGAGGATTCGCTCGCCTATCGCGCCGCGCTCAAGGAGGCGGCCGAGGCCGGCGGCCGCTCCGGCTATCTCAAGGTGCTGCCCGGCATCATGCCGATCGTTGGTCGGACCGACGCCGAGGCGCGCGAGAAATTCGCGGCGCTGCAGGAGCACACCGATATCGCCGCCGGCATCCGGCAGCTCTCGGGCCGCTGGGGCTACGACCTCTCGACCCATCCGCTCGACGGGCCGGTGCCGGAGCCGGGCGAGCGCATCCATGGCGAGAGCCGGGTGCGGCTACTCCTGAACAAGGCGCGAGCCGAGAACTACACCCTGCGCGAGCTTGCCGCACTCGCCATCGCCTCCCATGGCCACCGCATCATCATCGGCTCGCCGGAGACGATCGCCGACGACCTGCAATTCTGGTTCGAACAGGGCGCGGCCGACGGCTTCAACCTGATCCCCGCCTCGATGCCGGACGGGCTCGACGATTTCGTCGACCGCGTGATCCCCGTCCTCCAGGACCGTGGCCTGTTCCGCCGGAGCTATGCCGAGACCACCCTGCGCGAGCGCTTTGGCCTCGGCATTCCGCGGCTCGGGGCTTTCGCGAGCTGAGCACCAGGCGGCGCCGGCACTGAATTGGAAGCCGCCTATACGGCCTTGGCGACCGGCTGCCAGGCCTGGGGAAGAGCGAGGTTTCCACGCAGGGTGGGCGCGGCATAGTCCTGCCGGAAGACCTTGCGCTCCTGCAGGATCGGGATGACCTTCTCGACGAACTCGTCGAAGCCGCCGGGCGTGAGATGCGGCGCGAAGACGAAACCGTCCGCCGCATCCGCCTGGACATAGCGATCGATCTCCTCGGCGACCTGTGCGGGCGTCCCGACGAACTGCTTGCGTCCGGTCACCTTGATGATGAGCTCGCGGATGCTGAGCTTTTCGCGCTCGGCCAGTTCGCGCCAGGCGCGCGCGGTTTCCAGGCGGTTGTCGTAGCGGGCGGCGCGCCCCTGGGCGAGCTGCTCGACGGCGACATCGGGATCGACCTCCGGCAGCGGGCCGTCCGGGTCGTAGGCCGTGAGATCGCGGTTCCAGACCTGCTCGAGAAAGACGATGGCGTTCTTCGGGCTGACCTGCTGCAGGCGGATAGCTTTCTGCTTTTCCAAAGCGTCTTCGAGCGTCTCGCCCAGGACGAAATTGGCGCCCGGCAGGATTTTTAGGGCATCGCGGCTGCGCCCATATTTCGCGAGACGTTGCTTCACATCGGCATAGAAGGCCTGTCCCTCCTCGAGGGTGCCATGCCGGGAATAGATCAGGTCGGCATGGCTGGCAGCGAGCTCCCTGCCCTCGTCGGAATCGCCGGCCTGCGCGATGATGGGAGCCCCTTGCGGCAGTGGGCCGGCACCGGTGCGGCCTGCGATGTCGAAATAGGGAGAGCGGACATGGAAATCACCGCCCTGCCAGATCGAGCGCGCGGTTTCGAGGAAGTCCCGCGCGCGCTCGTAGCGTTCGCGGAACGGCAGATGATCGCCGCGGCGGAAATTGGCTCCGGTGAAGGCACCGGGCGACGTCACCACGTTCCAGCCGGCCCTCCCGCCGGACAGGATATCGAGCGTCGCGAGCTGGCGTGCCAGCGGGTAAGGCTCGTTGAACGTCGTGGTCAGCGTGCCGATCAACCCAACATGGTTGGTGATCGAAGCCAATGCCGTGAGGATGGCCAGGGTGTTCGGGCGGCCGACGACATCCAGCTCGTGGAAGCGTCCCTTCTGCTCCCGGACCCTCAAGCCTTCGGCCAGGAAGATGAAGTCGAACTTGCCGCGCTCGACGGTCTCGGCGAAGTGCCGGAAGGACGAGAATGCGATCTGGCTGCCGGCGGCCGGATCGCTCCAGACCGTGAAATTGTTCACGCCCGGAAACTGCGCCCCGAGGATGATCTGCTTCTTAGACATGATATTCCTCCGAGCTCAGGCGGCCGCGGCGTAGCGATTGCGGGCGGCGGGCAGACCGAAGCGACTGCGCAGATCTCCACCCGGGGGCTGTGCGACGAGCCCCGCGGTGCGAAGAGCAGGCACAAGCGTGTCGACAACAGGCGCGATCTGCCGGTGCGGGTCGGTCAAGATCAGGCGGACGCCGCGGGCTCCCTGAGTCTCGGAGGTCTTGGCGGCAGCGATCAGGTCGGCGACATCAGCCACATCGGGCTTCACATGCAGATCGGCGATGACCTTCGGCCCCGTGCCGGGGCCATCGCCCTCCAGCTTCGCCACTATTCCGGCAAGGTCGCTCGCGGCCGGCACGAAAACCACGTCGGCAGCGCGGGCGAGCGCCAGATCCGCTTCCGCCGTCCAGCTGGTCGCGACCAAAGGCTGGCCCTGAGGGGGTCTTGGCGTGATGGAGGGCCCCAGCACGCGGAAATCGGCGCCCTGGAAGTCGATATAGTGAAGTTTCTCGCCGTCGACATAGCGCTGGCTCACGACGTCGCGGATGACCGCATCATCCTCCCAACTGTCCCAGAGCCGCCTCACCACCTCGGCCGCAGCGAGCGCGTCGCGGTCGAGAGACGGCGGATCGACCGCCGGAAAGCCCTTCAGCGCGCCGATGGCACGACCGGCGTCAAGGCTCCGCTGCTGGTCGAGGCGCTGGGCCAGGAGGCCAGCCCTGCCCCCGCTGACATAGTCCAGGGTGGCGATGGCGGTCGAGACATGGAAGGGCTCGAGGACGTTGAGGGGCGCGCCGGCGATGATGCCGATGTCGCGGCTGCGCGGCGCGAGCCAATTGGCCAGAAGGATCGCATCGAGCCCGTCCCGGCCGGGATCGGCGAAGCGATCTTCCAGGGTCAGGAATTCGGCCGCGCCGTCGAGCCGGCCGATCAGGCCACTCCAGAAGCCGCGCCAGTCGGGATCGTCTCCATGGGCACCGGCATGCAGTCCAAAGCCTACTAGGAAAGTCGATTTCTGCGTCATCGTTCGATCCGATCGGGTCAGTGCTCAGGCGGCCGAGGCCAGATAGCTCGCCAGCCGGGCGGAGACCTTCGCCTCCTGCTCGGCCTTGATCGCGGCAACGCGCTTGGTGGCGTCCTCCAGTGACGCAGCCGGCGCGAAGACCGGATAGGTGCCGACCTGCCCCGCCTTTGCCCCGATATGTTTCTCGAACGGCAAGGAGCGGTAGAGGGTGGGATCGACGCTCGTGTCGAAGAGCGGCCGATAGCCCAGGGCGAGGTACAAGGCCGACGCTTCGGGCTGGCGGAAACCGGTGGTCAGATAAGCCCGGGTATAGCCCAGCTCGGCCGCCGCCTCTTCGAGTGCAAGCACGATTTGCCGGGCAAACCCCTGTCGGCGCAGATCCGGGCGCGTCCAGATGCGCTTGAACTCCGCCGTCTCATCGTCGTGGCTCATGAATGCCCCGCCCGCGATCGTCTCCCTGTCGCGCTGCAAGAGCAGGAAGGTGCCGAGCGGCGGCGTAAACGCTTCAGCCGGATAGCGCATGATCTCGGAGCGGGCCCCGCCGGGGCGGCTCGCCGCGCCGTAGCGCCCGTCATATTCCGAGATCAGCCCCTCAAGCAGCGGCTCCGCCGCCGGGTCGAGAGGCGAAGACCGCACAAAGACGTCAGCCATAACATTCTCCGAAATCGCAGCGGCTTGGCTTGCTCGCGACCGCTTGATCAAGCATTCTATTAATTCTATAGACTATTCGAACAACATTCTCTGTCAATGCCTGGCGAGGCCGAATGCCCTATCGACTGAGCTTCCTCGACAAGAGCCCACTGCAGGCGAACGAGGCCGCCGCCGACGCGCTCGCGCGGACGCTCTCGCTGGCAAAAGCGGCGGAAGAGCTCGGTTTCGCGCGGTTCTGGGTCGCCGAGCACCACAACGCGGCGAAGCTGGCAAGCTCGTCGCCCGAGGTGCTGATCAGCTTCCTGCTGGCGCACACCAGCCGCATCAGAATCGGCTCCGGCGGCGTGATGCTCCAGCACTACAGCGCCTACAAAGTCGCCGAGAACTTCAACCTGCTGGCGGCACTCGCGCCGGGGCGCGTGGATATCGGCATCGGCAAGGCGCCGGGCGGGATGCCGCTGTCGACCCATGCCCTGCAGGGAGCCTATGATCCCGCCCGCAAGCCGAGCTTCGACACGCAGCTCGTGGAGCTCGACGGCTTCCTGCGCGAGCACCATGACGGCAGCGACGCCGGCAATCGGCTCGCGGCCTTCCCGGCGCCGGCGCAGCCCCCGGACCGCTTCCTGCTCGGCGCCAGCATCGAGAGCGCGCGGCTCGCCGCCGGTCTCGGCTGGGGTTTCGTCTATCCCGGCCATATCCATGGCGACGAGGCCGCCATGGGTGAAGCCCTGTCGGCCTATCGTGCCGCCGGCGGCACCTCGGCGCTGCTCGCCTTGGGCGTCGTCACCGCCGAGACCGATGATCTGGCCCGCAGCCTCGCGCCCGATACGCGCCGCTTCCGCGTGGATATCGAGAACGGCCAGGGCGTCAACGTCACCAGCCGCGAGCAGGCCCTCGAATACATCCGGCAAACCGGCTCGCGCGAATACCGCATCGAGGAGCGCAGCTCGCTGCTCCTGCGCGGCACGCCGGCACGGATCCATGCCGAGCTCAAGCGACTGCACCGGGCATTCGGAATCGACGAATTCATCGTCGACTGCCCCGTGAATGAAGGCGCGCGGCGCCTGAGGACGATCGAGCTTCTCGCGGCCGAGGCTCGCGCCTCGCTGGCCGCCTGAGCCGGCCAAAGGGGTTCGACATCATGATCACGCGAAGAACACTTCTGGGCGGAGCTCCAGGCGGCCTCCGGCACGACCCTGCTGTTCATCTCCCGCGATCTCGGCGTCATCCATCACCTCACCGACCGCGTGCTGGTGACGAAGGACGGACGCGTCGTGGAGACCGGCGCGGTCGAGACGGTCTTCGCCGCTCCGGCACACAGCTACACCCGCGCTCTGCTCGATGCCGTGCCCGCCCTGCCCTGAGCAGCGCTGGCTACCGCGTCGGATCGCCACCCTCCATCGATCAACGATCAGGATAAGGACGCTGAGATGTCGCCACCCACCCGCCGCCGCCTCAAGACCCTGATGGGCGCCTCCAACGTCATCGCGGCATCGAACGATGCCGATCCGGCCACCGGGGCGAAGCGCGCCGCCGCATTCGCCCGCAGAGCCGAAGCCGAGAAGATCACCGGCCTCTTCACCGCCGACCTGCTGCAGATCGATCCGGCCGGCCTCGCCGGCACCGCTGGGGTCCAGGATCCGTTGATCGCGCTCGCCGCACTGAGCCAGGTCACCTCGCATATCGGCCTCGTGGCGACGGTCTCGACGACGTTCCACCACCCCTACAATCTGGCGCGCCTGATTGGCACGCTGGACCATGCCAGCGGCGGCCGCGCCGCCTGGAACGCGGTCACCTCCTCGGTCGGCGAGGAGAATTTCGGCTTGGACCTGCTCAGCCCCGAGGAGCGCTATGCCCGCGCCGCCGAATTCATCGAGGTCGTGAACGCTCTGTATGATGCGAACGAGAGCGATGCGGTGACGCGCAAGGCTTCCGGCGGGCTTGCTCTCGACCCAGCCAAGTTCCATCGCGTCGATTATCGCGGCCGGCACTTCACCGTTCAGGGGCCGCTCAACGTGCCGCCGCTGCCGCAGGGCCGTCCCGTGCAATTCCAGGCCGGCCAGTCTGAAGCCGGCATCAATGTGGGCGCCCGCTATGCCGAGGTTGTCTACACGTCGCAGCCGAAGCTGGAGGGCGCGCTCGCCTTCGTGACCGAGCTGCGGCGGCGCGCCAAAGGCTTCGGGCGCGGCGACAACCTGCCCTTCGTGATGAACTCGTTCCATTCGGTGATCGGGGAATCCGATGCGGACGTCGCCCGGCGCCTGAAGGAGAAGCATGAGCGCATCGATTACGAGCTCGGGCGCCTCAAGCTCGCCGACATGCTGGGCGGCGACATCGATCTCTCGGGCCTGCCGCTCGACAAGCCCCTGCCCGACAGCCTGCTGCCCGAGGTCACCAGCACCAACCGGCGCCGAGGGCGCGTCGAGATCTTCAGCCGCTACGCGAAGCAGGGCCTGACGCTCCGCGAATTGATCATCGAGGCGCAGGAGACGGGGCACTGGTCCGTCGCAGGCACGCCGGAACAATTGGTCGATGCGATCGAGGAGCGCTTCCGTGCCGGGGTGCTGGACGTCCTCACCCTCCACGGGCTCGGCAATCCCGACCAGGAGGACCTTCTCCTGAACGGCCTCCTGCCGGAGCTGCGCCGGCGCGGGCTCATCGACACCGACTATGTCGGAGACGATTTCCGCTCGAACCTGGAGCTGCCCGCCCTGACGCCGGCTGTCTCATTGGCCCGCAGCGCCTGAGTTCTTCGACGGAGCGGCTCCCCAGCCGCTCCGTCACCCCGGTGCCGAGATTGCTTTTCTCTGCACGCGGCCCCGAAGAGAACGTTCATATTGAAATTATGATAAAACTTGATAGGAAAACTATACATTCAACGCATGGGTGAATCCGGTGCTGACCAACAAGGGCAAATACGGCCTCAAGGCGATCGTGCATCTTGCCCGGCTCGAAGCTGGCGAGACCGCGCAGGTCGCGGACGTGGCGCAGCGGAACAACATTCCGAAGAAATTCCTCGACGCCATCCTGCTCGATCTGCGCAATGCCGGCATGTTGCGCAGCAAGAAGGGGCCGGGCGGCGGCTATGCCCTGGCCAAACCGGCGCGATCTATCAAAGTGGGTGCCGTGATCCGGGCCCTGGAAGGCCCGATCGCACCGATCGCTTGCGCCAGCCGCTCCGCTTTTCGAGCCTGCGAGGATTGCGGCGACATCGACACCTGTCCGGTGCGCTCGGTGATGAGCGACGTGCGCGATGCCATCGCGGGGATCGTCGACACCACGACGGTGGCAGATCTGGTCCAGCGCTCGATCGCGCAGGCGTCGCTTCATGCGGATTACGCAATCTAATTATCTACTAATTATATAGACAATAAAACTGCCGCCGCCTAAAACGCGGCGGCGGCGTCCGGAGCCGCATGAGGATGCGGTCACGAATGAATCAACAGTCTTCCCTCGCCGTGCGCGACATTCACGCTGACGCGTTCAAGGCGGTGATGAGAAACGTCGCGGGTGCCGTGAGCGTCATCACCGCGACCCATGCACAGCGCAGAGCGGGACTGACTGCGACCTCGCTGACGGCGCTTTCCGCGGATCCGCCGACCGTCATCGTCTGCGTCAACCGCAATGCCTCGGCCTGGCCGACGATCGAGGCTGCGGGCCACTTCGCGATCAACGTCCTCGCCGCCCGGCACCAGAGCATCGCGGATCGCTTCGCCGGTCGCGGCGGCTTCAAGGGCGAAGCACGCTTCGATGAAGGTGACTGGGCGCGCCTGGCGACCGGTGCACCGACGCTCGACGGCGCCCTTGCCGTGCTCGATTGCGAGACCGAGGAGGCGATCGAGCGTCACTCGCACACGATCCTGATCGGCCGCATCAAGGCGATCCGGCACGCGCAGGACGAAGGCGCCCTGCTCTACTGGCGCGGCGTCTACGGCAAGCTGGACGAGAGCCTGCAATACGGCGCCGGCATCTAGATCAGCCGCTTCTGCAAGCGCGCGACATTCGAACCGGGCGAGATAACCCTCCTTGAAGCGGGGAGATGGCAGGCAACCGTCCTCTAAACCGGTCCAAATTCGCCAATCCGTTTCATTGACCGAACGCATCGACCGGGTCGATGATCGACGCAGCACGAGGGAGCTGCGCCATGTCCGTCCTCATCGTTCCCGGCCTCCACGATTCCGAGCCCGCACATTGGCAGAGCCGATGGGCCGCCGAGATCGAACAGGCCGAACGCGTCCAGCAGAAGAACTGGCACCAGCCGGACCTCGAATCCTGGATCGAGGCGCTCCATCGGCATGTGCTGCGACGCCCCGGTGCGGTTCTGGTCGGGCATAGCCTCGGCGCCACGCTCATCGCGCATCTGGCGGCCCGCTTTCCCGAACTGCCGATCGGCGGCGCCCTGCTGGTGGCGCCGGCCGATCCCGAGCTGAGAATTTCGAAAGTTCACGGCATCGCCTCGTTCGGTCCGTTGCCGGACGTGCCCTTCCAGTTCCCTGCGATCGTGGTCGCCAGCCGCATCGACCCGTACATGGCAATCGAGCGCGCGCGGATCATCGCCAACATGTGGGACGCCGCCTTCGTCGACCTCGGCGATGCCGGGCACATCAATGTCGCCAGCGGCCATGGCAGCTGGGCCGAAGGGCTGCGTCTGCTCGACCAGCTCCTCTGGCGGCGGAGCGCCGGGCGAGAGCATCAGGCCGTCCGGCCAAGCGCCCTATCCCGGTTGCATTGAAGTCGCTTGTTCATGTCCGCGTCGGACCGGGTTCTGCCGCAGGCTGCGACCTTCTCCCGAAGGCCGGTTTCGAAGACGGTCCTTCTTCCAACGGCACCCGGTCGATGCGGAATATCGTTTTCTGGGCGCCGGGCATGGCACGCGGCCCTGCCCTTCCCTAGCTGAGCAAGACCCTCCCCAGACTTGCCAGCAGGTCCTCCCATGCCATCGCCCCGACAGCTCCATCTCGGCGCCGTCATGCGCCCGGTCAGCATCCATACCGGCGCCTGGCGCTATCCCGGCGCCTATCCGGACGCCAATTTCAACTTCGCTCATCTCAAGCGGTTCGCGCGGAAGCTGGAAGCGGGGAAATTCGACGCCTTCTTCATGGCCGACCACCTGGCCGTACTGAACATGCCGGTCGAGGCCCTGAAGCGCAGCCATACCGTCACGTCGTTCGAGCCGTTCACGCTTCTGTCGGCCCTGGCCGGCGCGACCGAGCGCATCGGCCTCGTCGCCACCGCCTCGACCACCTTCGACGCGCCCTATCATATCGCCCGGCGCTTCGCCTCGCTCGACCATATCAGCGGCGGGCGCGCCGGCTGGAACATCGTCACCACCTCGAACCCCGACGCCGCCCTCAATTTCGGCCTGACCGAGCACAAGGAGCATGGCGAGCGTTACGACCGGGCACGCGAATTCTACGATGTCGTCACCGGCCTGTGGGATTCCTTCGCCGACGACGCCTTCACCCGCGATCGCGAAAGCGGGCTCTATTTCGACCCCGACAAGATGCATGTGCTCGACCACAAGGGCGAGCATCTCTCGGTGCGCGGTCCGCTCAACATCGCCCGGCCCGTGCAGGGCTGGCCGGTCATCGTTCAGGCGGGAGCATCGGAGGCCGGTCGCCAGCTCGCAGCCGAGACGGCGGAAGCCGTCTTCGCCGCGCACCGCACGCTTGCCGAGGGCCAGGCCTTCTATGCCGACCTCAAGGGGCGGATGGCGAGGTTCGGCCGCGACCCCGATCACCTCAAGATCCTTCCCGGCGTGCTCGTCGTCGTCGGGGACAGCGTCGAGGAAGCCCGCGAGAAGCGCGCCCTGCTCGATTCCTTCGTCCATTACGACAGCGCCATCGCCTCGCTGTCGATCGCGCTGGGCCATGATGCCTCGGGCTTCGATCCGGACGGGCCGCTGCCCGACATCCCCGACACCAATGCCAGCAAGAGCGGGCGCGAGCGCACCATCGCGCTGGCGCGCGACGAGAACCTGACCGTGCGCCAGCTCGCCCAGCGGCTCGGCGGCTATGGCGGGCTCGCCTTCGTCGGTACGCCCGCGACCATCGCAGACGCCATGGAGCAGTGGCTCGTCGAACGCGGCAGCGACGGCTTCAACGTGATGTTCCCGTACCTGCCGGAAGGGCTCGACGATTTCGTCGACAAGGTCGTGCCGGAACTGCAGCGGCGCGGGCTGTTCCGGACGGACTATGCCGGTACCACGCTGCGCGACCATCTCGGCCTGCCGCGCCCGGCCAATCGCTTCTTCCCTGGGTCTTAAGAGTTCGAAGCTGGCGCCTTCCTGGCGGCGACGCGGCCGGGCCCCAGCGCCGTTCCCAGCACACTGCCAGACCGTGAAGGGCGAATTATCCCTTCAGGCTGGCAGCGAAAGCGAATCCTTGCTCCCAGGCGCATGTATTTGAAAATACATTCGATTGACTGAGGGCATGTAGAAAACAATGATTACTCACATCGTCATGGTTGAAATCATGGCGATCGCGGGATTTGTTGGAGCAGCTTGCACCGCGTCACCAATGCTAAAAGCACCACGCGCATTGCCGTGGGCTCCTTTGCTTGAGGAAGGCCCATGATCATCCCGTTCAACATCGTCACTCACGCCCTGCTGCGCCTGTCGGCATTCCTGCACTGGACACGCACCGGCGAGACCCGCCGCCGCAGCAACAAGTAGCCGGTCGTCGCACAGCGCGACCGAACACCGATTTTCCGACGCCCAAGGAGCTTCAGGTTGCGGCCATCGCTGGCCCGCGCCGCCGCTCTCATTGATCCGAAGGCATGACCATGAGCCCGTCCGATTTCCACACACCTCACCGTGGGTGGCTGCCGCACCATCGCGGCTCTGCCCCAGCTCGCGGACGTCATCTGCGGGCGGCCGTGACAGCCATCGCCCTTCTGGCGGCCGGCTACTCCGCCTCCGCCGCCGACAACCAGGCGGCCGGGAAGCCCGTAGCCGGAGGAACACTGACCTTCGGCCTCGCGAGCGACACCGCGATCATCGACCCGTCGATCACCGGCAGCTCCATCACGGCGCTGATCACCCGCAACCTCGTCGATTCCCTCGTCGGCCAGGCGGAGGACAACAGGTTCACGCCATGGCTCGCCGAACGCTGGGAGGTGAATGCCGACAACACGGTCTACACCTTCCATCTGCGCCGCGGCGTGACCTTCAGCGACGGCACGCCGCTCGACGCCGCCGCGGTCAAGTTCAACTTCGACCGGATTCTCGATCCCAAGACGACGTCGAGCTATTCCAAGTCCCTGCTCGGTCCGGTCGCGGAGATCGCGGCGCCAGACGCCGCGACGGTGGTGATCTCCTACAAGCAATCCTTCGCGCCGCTGCTGCAGGGCCTGAGCCTGCCCTACCTCGGCATCCAGTCGCCGACCTATCTGCGCGATGCGAAGAGCACGACCAACACGGTCGTTGGCTCCGGCCCCTTCGTGCTCGAAAGCTTCACCAAAGGCAGCGGCAGCAGGCTGACCAAGCGCGCAGACTACAACTGGGGCCCGGGCTATGCCGCACATCAAGGCCCGGCCCATCTCGACGCCATCGTGTTCCGCTATCTGCCGGAATCCTCGGTTCGGCTCGGCGCGCTGAGCAGCGGACAGGTGCAGGCAATCGACGAGGTGCCGCCGGCCAATTTCCGCTCCGTCCAGGCCGATAATCGCCTCCAGGTGGTGACGCGCGAAAACCCCGGCGTGAACCGCTCGCTGTTCCTGAACACGAGCAAGGGCCCCTTCGCCGACGCCCGCGTTCGTCAGGCTTTCCAGAGCGCGATCGATGCGCCCGGCGCCGTCAAGGCTGCCTTCTTCGGCAGCCTCAAGGCGGCCGACAACATCCTCGGCCCCTCCACGCTGTATTACGACCCGACAATCGCGAAATCTTGGGGCTTCGATCCGCAGAAAGCCGCGAAACTGCTCGATGACGCCGGCTGGACCGTCAGGGACGGCGATGGCATCCGCTCGAAAGGCGGCGAACGCTTGAGCGTCCGCTTCGTCTACGACGCCGCGGCATGGGGCGCGTCGGACCTGACTGTGGCCCAGGCGGTCCAGTTCTCGGTCAAGAAGGCGGGTTTCGATCTGCAGCTCGACCCCGTCGATGCCGGGGGCTACACCGCCCGGACGGCCGCGAACGACTACGACCTCATCTCGCTCTACTATGTCCGCGCTGAGCCGGACATCCTGCGGACCGTCTTCCATTCGGCCTATATCCCGCCGAACGGCGCCAATAATGCGCGGGTGAAGAGCCTCGACGAGATCCTGACCAAGGCGATCGGCGCCTCTGGCGACGAGCGGCAGCGCCTCTACAGCCAGGCGCAGGCCGAGATCATCGGCCAGGCCTATGCCGTGCCGCTCTATGTCGTCGCCTATCAGCTCGGCGCCTCGAAGAAGCTGCAAGGCATCAGCTGGGCGACGAACGCGAAGCCGAATCTCTACGATGCCTGGCTGGCTCGCTAGCGTCTTACCCGCGGGGCTGCGGCGCCTCGGGGTGATCGTGGCTGTGCTCTGGGGCGCGGCCACGATCACCTTCGTTGCGGTCAAGGCGATTCCGGGCGATCCCGTCGCGGTGCTCACCGGGGGCGAGAACATCGTCGACGCCGCCGAGCGCGAGGCTCTCGTCCGGCAGTTCGGTCTCGACCAGCCTTTGCCCGTGCAATATCTGCGCTATATCGGCCAGGCCCTGCTCGGCGATTTCGGCGACAGCTATCAATACCGGCAACCTGTCATCGAGGTCATCGGCGAGGCGGCCGGGCCGACGCTCCAGCTCGCCGGCACGGCGATGGCGCTGGCTCTCGGGTTCGCCTTCGTCAACGCGCTCGCCACGGCCGGGCGGCGCAAGGGTTTGCGGACCGTCCTCGCCGGGCTGGAGCTCGCCGTGCTGAGCACCCCGGTCTACTGGGTCGGGCTCCTGCTGCTGACGGTCTTCAGCTTCTATCTCGGCTGGTTCCCGATCATCGGTGGCGAGGGCCTCCCCGCGCTCGTGCTGCCCGCCACTGCTTTGAGCCTCCCGCTCGCGGCCTTGCTGGGGCAGGTCCTGCGTGACGGGCTCGAAGAGGCGCTGCTTCAGCCCTTCGCCCTGACGGTACGGACGCGCGGCGTCAGCGAGACGCAGCTGCGCCTGCGCCACGCCCTGCGCCATGCCGCGCTCGCGGTCTCGACATTGACCGGCACGCTCTTCGCCGGCGTCCTGGCCGGATCGATCCTCACGGAAACCGTGTTCGGAAGAGCCGGCATCGGCCAGATCACCCTGCAGGCGATCAAGACCCGCGACATGCCCTTGCTGCTCGGGCTGGTGATGCTGTCGGCGCTGGTCTCGGTGAGCATCAACCTCCTCGTCGATGCGCTCTATTTGCTGATCGATCCGCGGCTGCGGAGGGCGCCGCGATGAGCCAGGCCCTCGACGTCATCGCACGCGTCCGCAACGGCAACCGGGCCGGGAATCCATGGCGCGCGCCTGGGCTCATCATCCCGCTCGCCTTCGTCCTGCTCCTCCTGGCCGCGGCCGCGATGCCGCAATGGTTCACGGCGCTGGCGCCCGATGCGGTCGATACCGATGCGATCTTGCTGCCGCCCGGCCCAGGCCACTGGTTCGGAGCCGACCAGCTCGGCCGCGACGTCTTCACGCGCGTCATCTACGGAACCTCGCAATCCCTGGGCATCGGCATCGGCGCCACGCTGATCGGCTGCGCCGGCGGCGTGCTGCTCGGCACAGCCGCCGGACTGGCTCCGCCGGTCCTGCAGCGCCTGCTCGTGCGACTGATCGACATCCTGCTGGCGTTCCCCGAAATCCTGCTCGCCCTGTTGATCATCGCCGTGCTCGGCCGGGGGCCGACGAACACGCTGCTTGCTGTCGGGCTTTCCAGCATCGCGGGCTATGCCCGGCTGGTGCGCTCGCAGGTGCTCCGCGTCTGGCAATCCGGCTATGTCGAGCATGCCGTGTCGCTCGGCGAGTCCACGCCAGCAATCATCGCCCGCCATGTCGTGCCGAATGCCGTCCGGCCGCTCGTCGTCCTGGCCACGATCGGCGTCGGCAATGCCGTGCTGTCGGCCTCTGCCCTGAGCTTCATCGGACTTGGCGTCGTGCCTCCCGCCGCGGAATGGGGAGCCCTTCTGGCCGATGGGCGCAACTTCCTGGATACCGCGCCCTGGATCAGCTTCCTGCCGGCGACCGTCGTTGCGATCTCGGTCATCGCCATCACCATCCTCGGGCGGCGTCTGCAGCTTCTGCTCTCACAGGGAGGCGAGCCATGAACGTCCAGCTCGTGGGGCGGCATGACGTGGTCTCGGCTGCGCCGGCCGCCCGCCCCGCCATCCTCGAGGTCGAGGATCTGCACATCGCCTTCCCGAGCCGGCTCGGACCACGGGAGGTCGTGCGCGGCATCTCCTTCACCATCGGCGCCGGCGAAATCCTCGCCATCGTCGGCGAATCCGGCTCTGGAAAGTCGGTGACCGCCCGCGCGCTCGTCGGGCTGGCGGGGTCTGGCGCAGAGCTGCGCGCGCGGTCGTTGCGCCTGTCGGGCCACGATGGCGAGGCCCGCTCGCTGACCGAGCTCTCGGAGCGGCAATGGTCGAAGATCCGGGGGCGAGAGATCGGCTTCGTGCTGCAGGACGCTCTCGTCTCGCTCGATCCCCTGCGCAGGATCGGCCGGGAAGTCGGCGAGCCGCTCCTGACCCACGGACTGGTTCCGCGCGCGGAGATCGGCAAGGAGGTCGAAACTCTGCTCGCCCGCGTCGGCATTCCCGATCCGGTGGTCCGGGCCGCACAATACCCCCACGAACTGTCGGGCGGGCTGCGGCAACGGGCGCTCATCGCCTCGGCGCTGGCCGCACGCCCTCGCCTGCTCATCGCCGACGAGCCGACCACGGCGCTCGATGTCACCGTCCAGCAGCAGATCCTCAGCGTCTTCCAGGCGCTGGCGAAGGCTGGGCACGGCATCCTGCTGATCACGCATGACCTGGCCGTCGCAGCCCAGCTCGCCGACCGGATCGCCGTCATGCAGAACGGCGAGTTGGTCGAAACAGGCCCGGCGCGGGAGGTCCTGCGGAAACCGCGCCATGCCTATACGCAGCGCCTGCTGTCGGCCGTGCCGAGCGCGGCGACGCGGGGACGCTGGCTGTCCACATCCGGCGCGCGGCCGGTCAAGGCGGAGCCCGAGCGCAGCCAGCCGATCCTCGCGCTGCGCGACATCGCGGTACGCTTCACCAGACCGGATCGCAGCGTGACCCATGCCGCGAACGGCGTCTCGCTCCACGTCTATCCCGGCGAGACGCTCGGCATCGTCGGGGAATCCGGCTCCGGCAAGACCACGATCGGCAAGGTCGCGCTTGCGCTGCGCCCCCCCGACGCAGGCGAGGTGCTTTTCCGTGGCCAGGCTTGGAGCCAGCTCTCCGAACGCCAGCGCCGGCCACTGCGCCGGCATGTCCAGACGATCGTTCAGGACCCGCTGAATTCCTTCGATCCGCGCTATGCCGTGGAGCGGATCATCGAGCAGCCGCTGCTCCTGCACACCGATCTCGGCAAAGCCGCACGGTCAGCGCGCGTGCGGGAGCTGATCCAGCTCGTCAATCTGCCTTCGGATGTGCTCGACCGGCGGCCGACCGCGCTGTCAGGAGGTCAGCGGCAGCGCGTCTCGATCGCCCAGGCGCTCGCCAGCGAGCCCGATCTGCTGATCTGCGACGAGCCCGTCTCCGCGCTCGATGTCACCACGCAGGCGCAGGTGCTCGATCTGCTGATCGCGCTCCAGAACCGGCTTGGGCTGGCGATGCTTTTCATCTCCCACGACCTCGGCGTGATCCGCCACATGAGCGACCGGATCGCCGTGATGAAGGATGGCGTGATCGTCGAAACAGGCGCGGCTGAGGAGGTGTTCGATGCTCCGAAACACGACTATACGCGCCGCCTGCTCGAAGCGGTGCCGAGGCTTTAGCGACCTGGCCTGCTGCCCCCGGCAGCCGCGTGCTGCTACCACCGCAGACAGATGAAATTCCAATCTCAAAGATTTATGATCCGAATTGAACTATAAAACCAGAATATCTATCCTCATACTTCGAACTATTCGAAATATCGTTTGATTGACCTCAATATACCGACGCCACAGACTCACGCGCTCGATGTAACCCCTATCCCGAAGGTGTCGCGATGATGAATTCTCCAGTCCGATGGACGCGCAGGCAAGCAGCGGCTGCGCTTGGCGGGCTTGCGATCTCGATGGCGACCCTGGGGAACGCGCATGCGGCCGAAGGCCAATTGCGCATCGCCAAGCAGTTCGGCGTCGTCTATCTGCTGCTCGACGTCGCCGCCGAGCAGAAGCTGATCGAGAAGCACGGCAAGGCGGCCGGCGTCGATATCAAGGTCGAATTCGTTCAGCTTTCCGGCGGTGCCGCGGTGAACGATGCCCTGCTGTCGGGCAGCATCGAGATCGCCGGGGCCGGCGTCGGCCCGTTGTTCACGCTCTGGGATCGCACCAAGGGCAAGCAGAACGTCAAAGGCGTCGCGTCGCTCGGCAACTTTCCCTATTATCTCGTCACGAACAATCCGAACGTGAAGACGATCGCGGATTTCACGGAGAAGGACCGCATCGCTCTGCCGGCAGTCGGCGTGTCCGTGCAGTCGCGCATCCTGCAATGGGCCTCGGCCAAGCTGTGGGGCGACACCGAATTCGCGAAGCTGGACAAGATCAGCGTCGCGCTGCCGCATCCGGAAGCCGCCGCCGCGATCATCAAGGGCGGCACCGAGATCACCGGGCATTTCGGCAACCCGCCCTTCCAGGAGCAGGAACTGGCCGAGAACCCGAAGGCCCGCATCGTGCTCAATTCCTACGACGTGCAGGGCGGGCCAGCTTCATCGACGGTGCTCTACGCCACCGAGAAGTTCTACGCGGACGCGCCGAAGACCTACCGCGCCTTCCTCGACGCGCTGGACGAGGCCGCGAAATTCGTCACCGCCCATCCCGAGCAGGCGGCCGACATCTATCTCAAGGCCAATGGCGGCAAGGGCGACCGAAAGCTGGTGCTCGACATCATCAAGAGCCCGCAGGTGACCTTCAAGGTCGAACCGCAGAATACGCTCGGGCTCGGCCAGTTCCTGCAGCGCGTCGGCGCGATCAAGAACCAGCCGAAGGCGCTCTCCGATTATTTCTTCGCCGATCCACGGATCGCGGCGGGCAGCTGACGTTCGATGATTGTCGCTGCGCAGAATGAGCGGCAGCGCGCTGTGTCGCAGCGTTCGGCCGTCGACGCCGTGTCGCGGGCCTCATCCACGCTCGCCGCACCGCTGCCGCCTCCCCTGCTCCGTGTCGCGGATGTCAGCCTCGAATACCGCAGCGACGACAGGATCGTTCGTGCGACCCATCAGGTCGGCTTCGATGTCTACGAGGCCGATCGCTTCGTGCTGCTCGGGCCCTCCGGCTGCGGCAAGTCCACCTTGCTCAAGGCGATCGCCGGCTTCATCGCACCCGTCGAGGGCGATATTTCCCTCGCCGGCGCGCCGATCCGCGGCCCGGGCCCCGACCGCATCGTCGTCTTCCAGGAGTTCGATCAACTCCCTCCCTGGAAGACGGTGTTGCAGAACGTCGCCTTCCCGCTGATCGCCTCGCGCAGCCTGTCGCGCCGGGAAGCGACGGAGCGGGCGCGTCACTATGTCAAGAAGGTCGGCCTCGCGAAGTTCGCGAGCAGCTATCCGCACGAATTGTCGGGAGGCATGAAGCAGCGGGTCGCCATCGCGCGGGCCCTCGCAATGCAGCCGCGGATCCTGCTGATGGACGAACCCTTCGCCGCACTCGACGCCCTGACGCGGCGCAAGATGCAGGAGGAGCTGCTCGGGCTCTGGGAGGAGGCGCGCTTCACCCTGCTCTTCGTCACGCATTCGATCGAGGAAGCGCTGATCCTCGGCAATCGCATCGCCGTACTCTCGCCCCATCCCGGCCGGCTGCGGGCCGAGTTCAACAGCCATGAATTCGATCTCGGCAGCATCGGCAGCGCGTCTTTCCAGCAAGCGGTCCGGCGGCTCCATGCCCGGCTCTTCGAAGGCGAGCCGACAACGGGCGCAGACGCCCACAGTGCCTCTCAGTCATGAAGCTCGCCGCTCCACCGATCCGGCCGGAATTCGACCGGCCGCTGCCGCCCTTCGTCGCCATCGCGGTCGAGCGTCCACGCCCGCTGCTCGAGCGGCTCGTACGGCAAGGCTGGCTACGAAAGCTCCTGATCCTGCTCGTGCTGGCGGGGCTCTGGGAGGCGGCAGCGCGCTGGCAGGATAACGATCTGCTGCTGCCGAGCTTCACCGCCACGCTGCGAGCCCTTTTGGAGGGGCTGGCCAGTGGCGAACTCATCGAGCGGGCGAGGCTGTCTCTGATCGTGCTGGCCCAGGGCTATGCGGCTGGCGTCGTGCTCGCCTTCGTGCTGACGACGCTCGCGGTCTCGACCCAGCTCGGCCGCGACCTGCTCTCGACCCTGACGGCGATGTTCAACCCGCTGCCGGCGATCGCCCTGCTGCCGCTCGCGCTCCTCTGGTTCGGGCTGGGTGCGGGCAGCCTGGTGTTCGTGCTGATCCATTCGGTGCTGTGGCCGCTCGCGCTCAACACCTTCGCCGGCTTCCAGGGCGTATCGGAGGCGCTGCGCATGGCCGGGCGCAACTACGGCCTGACCGGGTTGCGCTACGTCTTCGGCATTCTCGTCCCCGCCGCGCTGCCGGCGATCCTGTCGGGCCTCAAGATCGGTTGGGCCTTCGCCTGGCGCACCCTGATCGCCGCGGAGCTCGTCTTCGGTGCCTCCTCCGGCCGCGGCGGTCTGGGCTGGTACATCTTCCAGAACCGCAACGAGCTCTACACCGACAAGGTCTTCGCCGGCCTGCTGCTGGTCATCCTGATCGGGCTCGTCGTCGAGAACCTGATCTTCGCCGCGATCGAGCGCGTCACCATCAGGCGCTGGGGCATGGCGCGCTGATGGTTTTCTCGTTCCGGATGGCCTGTGTCCTTTTCGACGGAGCCGCCACCGTTCCGCACGCGCTCAAGCCATCCGAGGAGCCTGCATCATGCACCGGCTCAGTCGCGCGTCTGTGGCTCACCCAGGGTCAGCATCAGCCGGTTCGCCCAGTTGAAGAAGGAAGCGGCGTGGATCAGGTCGGCGATGGCGAGATCGTCGAGGCCGAGGCTGCGTAGCTTGCGGACATGCTCGGGACCGAAAGCGACCGGCGTCGCGGTCAGCGCGACCGAGGCCTCGACGACGGCGTTCCAGAGCGGATCGAGATCGGCCTGGACACCATCGTCCAGCAGGCGCTGAACGTCCTCGCGGCGCTTCGAGAAGGTGCTCGCGAAGCGGGCATGGACCGAAGCGCAATAGATGCAACCATTGCTGCGCGAGACGGCGGCGGCGGCAAGCTCGCGCTCGGCCCGCGGCAGGCCAGCCTTGGTGTTGTAGAAGATGTCCTTGTCGGCCAGCGTCCGCGCCTTGAGGATATCCGGATCATGCGCCAGCAGCCGGAAATACGGGCTCTTGGCGCGGGCGATGTCGACCAGGCCCTGCTTCTGGCGCTCGGTCAGCGCCTCTTCCGGGACCGGATCGACCCAGGCCGTCCAGTCCAGTTCAGCCTGCGTGAAGCGGGTGGGCGCGCCCGTCGCGGGGTGATCGAGAACGGCGGTGCTCATCGGGATGCTCCTCGGTTCAGGCGGCCGCGCCCAGAACGCGCAGGCCGTGGGCCGCGCGGATCTGGAAGGCGAGATAAGCGATGATCTGCGAAAGGGTGACGATCGCGGCCGTGCTCCAGCCGACCTGCTGCAGCGCGGCCAAATGCTGAGCCTGGGCATCGCGCGGATGGAAAACGAGCCGGTGCGTATGGAGGAGCGCGGCCGCGAGACGTTCGCCCAGCGCGTCCCGCTCGGCGGGTTCGAGCGCAAGCTCCGGCCCTGCAAGATCTTCGATCGAGAGAGGTCCGGCCGGATAGGCGCCATAGGGGCCGGTGGTGCGCGCCCGCTCGGCGATCGCCTGCGCCGCATTCGCCAGAGCTTCCCCAGCTAGCTGCGCCCGCAGCAGCCCGAGGTAATGGTCGGATGACGGCCCATCCTCGTGCAGAAGCGCGACGAAGGCGGCCACCGCCAGTCGCTCGTCGAGGGTGACGCTCGTCCTGTCGCCGGCCTCGAACAAGGCCGCATAGCTCGCCTGCACATTGTCGCGCGTCTGCGGCCGCTCCCGGCGAAGCGCGTCGAGATGCGTGCCGCCGGAGACCTTGGCGAGCGTGTCGAGGATGTCCGCAGCAGCGGTAGCGTGATCGGTCATGGTCAAAGCCTCATGCGGTCGCAGTGAGCGGGCGCAGCCGGACGGGCTGCTGCGAGGGGGCTTCTTTCCAGCCCAGCGCGGGGGCGACCGCTTCGGCCGTGAGCTCGATGGAGCGCAGCACGAGCGGGTGCGGCGGATCGACGGAATGGACCTGGAAGACCACGTCGGTGGCGCGGGGCAGCACCGTATCGGCCTGCAGCGACGCGATCACGTCATCCGGCGCTCCGACATGGGTGTCGAGCGAGCGAATGAGGCCGGCGAGGCTGCGATCGGCGAGTCGGTGGCCGCTGGCAACGAAGCGCTCGAATACGGCGTTCAGGCCGCGTTCCGCCTGTTTCAGCGCCTCGGTGCGGCTGTCGGCGACGAAAAGCGAGCGCGAGGCCATGATCCGAGGTGCGATGCCTGCCGGGAGATTGGCGAGATAGGCGTCGACGATCGGATTCTGGATCTCGGGCAGCGTTGCGTCGGGCCGCTCCGGGCTGCGCGGTTGCGTGCGCGAGAGCATCAGCCCCGCGCCGGCCTTGCCGATCCGCTCGGCGCCGGCAACCGAGAAGGTGGCGTGCCAGGTGCGCTCCTGCAGGTTGTCGGCAGCCGGATAGAGCCGGTTCTGCGGATGGCCGAGTTCTGCCCCGCTCCAGGCGCGGTGCAGCATGTCGAGCTTGCGCGCGAAGACGTCGGCGCGCTCGCCCTTTTCGATGCCGAAGGCGAGGAAGGTCTCGGGCGTCGTGCCAGTACCGAGCCCGACCTCGAGGCGCCCGCCCGACAGAAGGTCGACCGTGACGGTGTCCTCCGCGATGCGCACGGGGTCCTCCATCGGCAGGATGATGATGCCGGTGCCGAGGCGGATGCGGCTGGTGCGGGCCGCGACGAAGGCCAGGAAGGGCAGCGGCGACGGCAGGCCGCCCTCGTCCCGATGGAAGTGATGCTGAGCGACCCAGGCGCTGTCGAAGCCATGGCGCTCGGCATGGACGATCTGCTCGGCCGCAAGACGATAGCGCTCGCCGGCAGGCGCGTCATCGAGCAGACGGGTGAAGAAGCCGATGCGTTTGCCGGCCATGGCGAAACCTTTCAAGAGATACCGGCCGAAGCCTTGCTGTAGGAAATGGCTGGATCGGTGCCGGCGAAGGAGAGGCCGAACAGACCTTCGCCCCGTCGCACGAGATGGCTCGCCACGACGCCGCTGCCGGCACGCTCCGGCGCCAGCAGGATCAGCCGTGTCCCGCCGAGCTCGAGGCTCGTGGCCACCGCCTCCAAGCCCGGTCGCAGGCCGATGGGCTGGGCCGGCTGGCCGATCAGGGCCGACCAGCGCCGCGAAGACCGATCGAGATCGTTCACGGCCAGGCTGATCGTGGCAAGGCCGGTCGCGCCATTGGCGTGACGCGGCGCTGCCGGCACTCTCAGCGCACGCGGCGTGACATCCGAGCAGAAGAACGGCAGGTCGGTCCCGGCCGGCCGCGCCGTGCGCCAGACCAGCGTTTCGCCATCGGGGCGCTTGCGGCCGCCATCCTGCGGCGCCCCGTAGCCGAGCTCAGCCTCGGCGGCCCGATCCAGCACGGCGTCGAGATCCTCCGGCAGCAGGGCGAGATCGATCGGCCCCTCCCCGTCCTTCTGCAGCACGCGCCACCAGAAGAAGTCCTCCTGCGGGAGCGGGAAGGCGATAATCTCGATATAGGCGCCGTCGGCGAAGGAGATCAGGGCGTTGACGCTGCCGCGCGGATGGGTGCCGCCCGGCTCGACGGTGAAGCCGCGCTCCCGCCACGCGGCGATGGAACGGTCGAGATCGTCGGTGACGATCACCGCATGGTCGACCCTCAGGGTCTGCCGGGTCGTGTCGTTCAAGCTCATGCCGCCTCCGCGCCGCCGAGATAGGCATCCCTGATCCGGGTATCGGTCAGAAGATCGGCGGCCTTGCCTTCGAGAACGATGCGGCCGGTCTGCAGGACATAGCCGCGATGGGCAATCTGCAGCGCCAAGCTGGCATTCTGCTCGACCATGAAGACGGCAACGCCTTGCCTGTTGATGTCGCGGATCAGCTCCAGCACGCGCTCGACCCAGAGCGGCGAGAGCCCCATGGTCGGCTCGTCCATGATGATCACGCGCGGCCTGCTCATCAGCGCCCGCGCCATCGCCACCATCTGCTGCTCGCCACCAGACAGGGTTCCGGCCTGCTGGTCGAGCCGCTGGGCGACGCGCGGGAACAGCCCGAGCACGCGGTCGAGATCGGCGGCGATGCCGGCCTTGTCGTCGCGCACGAAGGCGCCCATGAGCAGGTTCTCGCGCACGCTCATCGCCCCAAAGAGGCGGCGCGCCTCCGGCACGGTGCCGACGCCAAGCCGCACGATCTCCGGAGTCTTGAGCTTCAGCGTCGAGATCCCGTCGACGAGCACGTCGCCGGCGGCCGGCTTCACCAGCCCGAGGATGATCTTCATCGTCGTCGACTTGCCGCTGGCATTGCCGCCGAGCAGGCAGACCGCCTCGCCCTTCGCGACATGCAGCGAGAGGCCGAAATGGGCTTGCACCGGACCGTAATAGGTGTCGATGGCCTTGAGTTCGAGGATCGGGGTTTCGTCGCTCATCGCAGCACCTCAGGCCTGGACAGTGGCGCGTTCGACCGCCGACGCCGGCGAACCGGCCGGTGAGGCCGCCCCGACGCCGCCATGGCCGAGATAGGCCTCGATCACCACCGGATCGTTCCGCACCGCCTGCGGCAGGCCCTCGGCGATGGTCTTGCCGTCGTCCAGCACCACGACGCGGTCGGACAGCCGCATCACCATGTCCAGCTTGTGCTCGATCAGCAGAATCGTCTGGCCGCGCCCCTTCAGCCCAGCCAGGATCTCCAGCATCTCGGCCGTCTCGGTCTGGTTCATCCCCGCCGTCGGCTCGTCGAGCAGCAGGAGCTTCGGGCGCGCCGCCAAGGCCCGCGCAATCTCGACGCGGCGGCGGTTGGCGTAGGACAGGCTGTAGGCCGGCTGGTCGATGCGCGGCAAAAGCCTGTCACCGAAGATCGCCAGGATCTCGCGGACCTCCTCGCGCAGTGCCTCTTCCTCGCGCCTGACCGAGGCGGGCCGGACCAGCGCCAGCGCCAGTTCGGCCAGCGGGCCGACGACCGGCCAGTCCGGACGCACGGCCTTCAGCCGCCGATGGGCTCCGACGAGAACGTTGTCGGCGACGCTGAGATTGGCGAAGACCCGGCCGTGCTGGAAGGTGCGCAACAGCCCGGCCCGTGCGATGGCTTCGGGCGGCCGGCCGGCAACGTCCGCACCGTCGAACCGGACCGTTCCCTCGTCCGGCTTGTCGAGGCCGCTGATCAGGTTGAACGCGGTCGTCTTGCCCGCGCCGTTCGGCCCGATGACGCTGACGAACTCGCCTTCCGCCACTTTAAGGTCGAGTCCGGCGACGGCGGTGAGGCCACCGAAGCGGCGCGTCAGCCCGCTTACCTCCAGAAGAGGTTTTGCGGCGGGCAGGCTCGAAACAGGAAAATGAGCGGTCACCGGCATTTCCTCAGACGGTTCCGAGCAGGCCCTGCGGCCGGAAGCGCACCAGCAGCAGCAGCGCGATGCCGTAGAACAGGATGCGGTACTCGGCCGCGACACGGAAGATCTCGGGCAGGCCGATCAGGGCGAGCGAGCCGAGGATCGCGCCACCGACATTGCCCATGCCGCCGAGGATCGCGATGGTCAGTGCCAGCACGGAGATCTGCGTGTTGAAGGTCTCGTGGTTGATGTAGGAATACATATGCGCGGTGAAGGCGCCGCTGATCCCGGCGAAGAAGCCGCCGAAGGCGAAAGCGAGGCCCTTGTAGCGTTCGAGCCCGATGCCGAAGGAGCGCGCCGCGACATCGTCGTCGCGCACGGCCCTGAGCGTCCGGCCGAGATGCGAGCGGAGCAGGCGCAGCTGCAGCAGCGCGAGCCCCGCCATCAGGGCGAAGGCGAACCAGTAGATCGCGTTGGTGTCGTAGAGGTCGCGGCCGAAGAGCGAGAGCGGCGGGATGCCGGCAACGCCGATGGGTCCGCGCGTGACGCTCTCCCAGTTCAGGATGACCAGCGCCACGATCTCGCCGATGCCGAGCGTGGCAATCGAGACGTAGTGCCCGCGCAGGCGGAAGGCCGGCGAGACGAGGAGCGTGCCGATGCCGGCGGCCGCGAAACCGCCGATCAGCAGCGTCAGCCAGACCGGCCAGCCGAGATTGGAGGCGAGCAGCGCCGAGGTGTAGCCGCCGATCGCGAGCAAGGCGGCATGGCCGAGCGAGACCTGCCCGCTTGTGCCGGCCACCAGCGTGATGCTCAGGCCCAGCAGCGCATAGAGCCAGGCATTGGTCAGCGTCTGGATGAGATAGCCGTTGTCGACGATCAGCGGCAGCGCGATCGCCAGCGCGGCCAGCGCCGCGATCAGCAGCGGCGGGAGCCTGACCGGCTTGCTCGGCGCGACGAAGGTGCCGGTCATCGGCTCGGGCGGGAGCTGACGCCGGCTGGCGAAGAGGCCGTTCGGCCGGATGACGAGGATCGCGATCAACAGGACGAAGGCGAAAAGATTGCGATAGCTGGTGCCGAGCAGCGCCACACCGTAGCTCTCCACCAGCCCGAGCAGCAGCGAGCCGACGATCGCGCCCGGCACATTGCCGACGCCGCCCACGACCTCGGCGACGATGCCCTTCAGCGTCGCCTCGAAGCCCATCGTCGGGGTGATGACGTTGTAATACATGCCGACCAACACGCCGCCGACGCCGCCCAGAGCCGAGGCGATGGCAAAGACGATGCTGTTGACCCGGTCGACATCGACGCCCATCGCCCGAGCGGCGTCCCGGTCCAGCGCCGTCGCCCGCACGGCCCAGCCCCATTTCGACAGCTTCAGGAAGCCGAACAGGGCCGCTGCGGCGCTGATGCCGATGCCGGCGATCAACAGGTCGAGCACGCCGATCGAGCCGCCGCCGATCGCGATGCGCCAGTTCGGCACCTGCATCGGGACCGCACGCGGATCGGGGCTGAACAGGATCTGGACCGTCTGGTCGAGCACGAAGCTCAGCCCGATCGTCGCCAGCAGCGGTGCGATCCGCGGCGCACCCGCCAGCGGGCGGATCCCGAAGCGCTCGATCACCACGCCGAGCGCGGCGGTGACGATCACCACGATCGCCAGCGTCAACGGAAAGGGCGTCTGCAGCACCGAGACAGCGACCCAGCCGACATAGGCGCCGACGACATAGACCGAGCCATGCGCGAAGTTGATCAGCCGGCTGACACCGAAGATCAGAGCAAGACCCACGGCCAGCAGCCCGTAGATATTGCCGATGATCAGGCCGTTGATCGTGTGGTCGAACCAGGAGGTCATGGCGATGCTTCAGCGCGGCGGCGAACAGTGAACGGCATCGGCCAAGCAGCGCCGCCGCGGCGACGCTGTGCCCCCGAAGCCGTGCGGTCTCTCAGTTGGTGACTTTCTGGCCGTTCCACAGCGTGAAGCGGCCATTCTTCACCACGAGCTCGGCGCTCTTGGCGCCAGCGACGCGCCGAGTCGCCGGGTCGAAGCTGGCCTTGCCGTAGATCACGCTCGGCACGTCCTTCACCTTGGCCAGGGTGTCGCGGATGGTCTTGCGCTCCAGATCCGGCGCCTCGCGCAGCACCTGTCCGAACAGGATGACGGTGTCATAGGCGTAGGAATTGAACGCGTCCGGCTCCTTGTCGTATTTCGCCTTGAAGGCTTGGACGAAGGTCTGCACCTCGGGCCGCGGATCCTCCGGGAAGAAGCGCGACGAGGTGAACACGCCCTCCGCCGCATCGCCGCCGAGCTCGACGAATTTCGGCGAGTAGATCGAACTCGCCGCCGCCACCGGAACCGTGAGCCCGGTCTGCCTCGCCTGCCGCACGAGCAGCGCGGCATCCGCATAATAGGATACCAGGAAGAGGCTGTCGGGCTTTGCGTCGCGGACGCGCACCAGGGTCGAGCGGAAATCCTTCTCCTCCGGCAGATAGCCTTCCGTGGCGACGACCTCGGCGCCCAGCGCCTTGGCGGCCGTGACGAGATGGTCCTTGCTGGTGCGGCCCCAGTCCGTGTTGAGGTGCAGCACCGCGATGCGCTTGAAGCCGAGCCGCTTCACCGCGAAGGCGGCGTTGAGCGGCTGCTCCTCGGCCTGGCTGACCGAATTGCTCCAGATGAAATCGCCCGTCTTGGTGAAGTCGGGATGGGAATTGGTGAAGCCGAACTGCAGGAGGCCGGCCCGCTGATAGATCGGCGAAGCCGCCATCGAAGCCGGGCTGGAGAAATCGCCGAGCTCGGCGACGATGCGCTTGTCGGCAATGAACTTCTGCGCGACCGCGACCGTCTGCTTGGGGTCGCTCTGCGTGTCCTCGAAGAGGTAGCGCAGGGGCCGCCCCTTGATGCCACCGGAGCCGTTGATCTGGTCGAGCGCGAGGTCGAAGCCCTGCTTCCACTGCGCGCCGTACTGAGCATTGGGACCGGTCAGCGGACCGCTCACGCCAAGATAGATCGGCTCGCCCGCGGCCTCCGCCGCCCCGGCGCTTCCAGCACCAACGGCCACTGCCAAAGCCGAGCCGCCAGCCAGAAAAAGACGACGATTGATCACAACGCGCTCCACAGCATTCAGAAAATCGAACTGCCCGAAAAGCTGCGCCCGATCGGAGCGGCGGTCAAGAAAACGTTCTTTTAAAGGAACAACCTCACGGAGAATAATGATCCAACGCCGGATGAAGCGACGCTATTTGTTAGCTAATTTCCCTCGAATGGCTTCCAGGACCAAATGCCGGCCAACAGAAAGGTTCGTTAAAACGAACTATCACCGTGATCGCCGCGACGAACCATTCCGACCGTATCGACCCCGCTGTGAAGCGCGCGGGGCGGCTCGACCGTGATCGCCCATCTCACCGTGCAGCGGCGTTCTCGCTGAGACGGCGCAAACGAAACCGCCTCCAGCAGGAGTGGCCGGAGGCGGGCTCTTCGTTTGCTTATTCGGCAGCCTGCAAGGCCGGAGCCTCGATATCGTGCCGGGCGAGCGGGCGGTTGCCGGCGAGCTTCCGCATCAGCACGTAGAAGACCGGCGTCAGGAAGATGCCAAAGGCGGTGACGCCGATCATGCCGGCGAAGACCGCGACGCCCATGGCCTGCCGCATCTCGGCGCCCGCCCCGGTCGAGATCACCAGCGGCACCACGCCCATGACGAAGGCGAGCGAGGTCATCAGGATCGGACGCAGGCGCAGGCGGCTGGCCTCGATCGCGGCCTCGATTGGTGTCTTGCCCTCGAATTCGAGCTCTCGCGCGAATTCGACGATCAGGATGGCGTTCTTGGCGGATAGTCCGACGAGAACCACGAGGCCGATCTGGGTGAAGACGTTGTTGTCTCCGCCCGAGAGCCAGACGCCGGTCAACGCCGCGAGCAGGCCCATCGGGATGATCAGCAGGATCGCGATCGGCAGGGTCATGCTCTCGTACTGGGCCGCCAGCACCAGGAAGACCAGCAGGATCGCCACCGGGAAGACGATCACCGCCGAATTGCCGGCCAGGATCTCCTGATAGGTCAGCTCGGTCCATTCGAAGGCAAAGCCCTTGGGCAGGGTTTCGTCGGCGATGCGCTGGACCGCGGCCTGCGCCTGTCCTGAGGAGAAGCCCGGCGCCGCGCCGGCATTGATGTCGGCCGAGAGGAAGCCGTTATAGCGCATGGCGCGCTCCGGGCCGGAGTCGGCGCGCACATTCAGCACGGCGCTGAGCGGGATCATGTCGCCGTTGTTCGAGCGCACCTTGAGCTGGCCAACATGCTCCGGCAGGGCGCGGAAGGGCGCATCGGCCTGGACGCGCACGGTGTAGGTGCGGCCGAAGCGGTTGAAGTCATTGACATAGGTCGAGCCGAGATAGGTCTGCAGCGTGTCGAAGACCTCCGTCACGGGCACGCCGAGCTGGCGGGCCTTGGTGCGGTCGATATCGGCATAGAGCTGCGGGACATTGACCTGGAAGCTCGAGAACATGCCGGCGATCTCCGGCGCGGTCGCGGCCTTGCCCATGAAGGCCTTGGTCGCCTCGTCGAGCGCGGCATAGCCCAGGCCGGCGCGATCCTCGATCTGCAGCTTGAAGCCGCCGATCGTGCCGAGGCCCTGCACGGGCGGCGGCGGGAACATCGCGATGAAGGCTTCCTTGATGCCAGAGAATTCCTTGT
The DNA here is from genome assembly GCF_000745475.1 of Allobosea sp. UNC402CLCol. GTDB lineage: Bacteria > Pseudomonadota > Alphaproteobacteria > Rhizobiales > Beijerinckiaceae > Allobosea > Allobosea spartocytisi. The sequence goes on along the minus strand of NZ_JQJJ01000009.1, from coordinate 936,488 downwards.
TGAGCTGCATCGCAATGGCGTTGCCGCTCAGGGACGGGTCCTTGCGGTCGTGGAAGGGCTTCAGGCCGACGAAGACGATGCCGGAGTTGGACGAGTTGGTGAAGCCGTTGATCGAGAGGCCCGGGAAGGAGATCGCGTTCTCGACGCCCGGATGCTTCAGCGCGATCTCGTCCATGCGGCGGATGACATCCTCCGTCCGGTCGAGGGTCGCGGCATCCGGCAACTGGGCGAAGCCGACGAGATACTGCTTGTCCTGGCCCGGCACGAAGCCGGACGGCACCGCCTTGAACAGCACGCCGGTCGCGCCGAGCATGACGACATAGACCGCGAGCATCACCGCGCGATGCGAGATCACCCGGCGCACGCCGCCGCCATAGGCCTCCGACGAGCGGTTGAAGAAGCGGTTGAAGGCGCGGAAGAACCAGCCGAACAGCTTGTCCATGACCCGCGTCAGCGCATCCTTCGGGGCATGGTGGCCCTTGAGTAGGAGCGCGGCCAGAGCCGGCGACAGGGTCAGCGAGTTGATCGCGGAGATCACCGTCGAGATCGCGATGGTCAGCGCGAACTGGCGGTAGAACTGTCCAGTCAGGCCTGAGATGAAGGCGAGCGGCACGAAGACTGCGACCAGCACCAACGCGATCGCGATGATCGGGCCGGAGACCTCGCGCATCGCCTTGTAGGTCGCTTCGCGCGGCGAGAGGCCGTTCTCGATATTGCGCTCGACATTCTCGACCACGACGATCGCGTCGTCGACGACGATGCCGATGGCCAGCACGAGGCCGAACAGGCTGAGCGCATTGATCGAGAAGCCGAGGAGATACATCACCGCGAAGGTGCCGACGACCGAGATCGGCACGGCGACGAGCGGGATGATCGAGGCGCGCCAGGTCTGCAGGAAGACGATGACGACGAGCACGACGAGCGCGACCGCCTCCAGCAGCGTCGAGATCACCGCCTTGATCGAGGCGCGCACGAACTGGGTGGTGTCGTAGACGATCGAGTAGTCCACGCCCTCGGGCATGTTCTGCTTGATCTCGCGCATCGTCTCCTGGACGCGGTCGGCGATCGCGATGGCGTTCGAGCCCGGCGCCTGGAAGACGGGCACAGCGACGGCCGACTTGCCGTTGAGCAGCGAGCGCAGCGCATAGTCGGCGGCGCCGAGCTCGATGCGGGAGATGTCCTTCAGCCGGACGACCGCGCCGTCGGCGGCGGTCTTGACGATGATCTCGCCGAACTGCTCCTCGGTCTGGAGGCGCCCCTGCGCGTTGACCGAAAGCTGCAGGTCGAGGCCCGGCGCATTCGGCGAGGCGCCGATCACGCCGGCCGCGGCCTGGACGTTCTGGGCGCGGATCTCGCGCACGATGTCGCCGGGCGAAAGCCCGTGCTCGGCGACCTTCTGCGGGTCGAGCCAGACGCGCATCGAATAGTCGCCCGAGCCGAAGAGCTGGACCTGGCCGACGCCGTCGATGCGAGCGAGCCGGTCCTTGACGTTCAGCACCGCGTAATTGCGCAGATAGGTCATGTCGTAGCGGCCGTTCGGCGAGGTGATGTGCACCACCATCGTCAGGTCCGGCGAGCTCTTGACCGTGGTGACGCCGAGCCGGCGAACCTCCTCGGGCAGGCGCGGCTCGGCCTGGCTGACGCGGTTCTGGACGAGTTGCTGGGCCTTGTCCGGGTCGGTGCCGAGGCGGAAGGTGACGTTCAGCGTCATCACGCCGTCGGTCGTCGCCTGGCTCGACATGTAGAGCATGCCTTCGACGCCGTTGATCTGCTCCTCGATCGGCGTCGCCACCGTCTCGGCGATCACGCGCGGGCTGGCGCCGGGATACTGCGCCCGCACGACGACCGTCGGCGGGACGACCTCGGGATATTCCGAGATCGGCAGGGCCCTGATCGAGAGCAGCCCTGCCAGGAAGATCAGAACGGAGAGGACCGCCGCGAAGATCGGCCGGTCGATGAAGAATTTCGAGAGGTTCATGGATAGCGCCCCCTTTCGAGCGGCTTATGCTTGCGGCTGCGGGCCCGTCTCGCGGCACCCGCAGCCGATCGTTGATGTCAGCGTTGCGCGAGTTCGGTCGCGGGCTTCCTGAGCTCGGTCTTCTCGGCCATCGAGACGAGCTCGGGGGCGACCGTCGCGCCGGGGCGGACGCGCTGGAGCCCGTTGACGACGATGCGCTCGCCGGGCTTCAGGCCGGCGGTGACGACGCGCAGGCCGTCATGGGCGGCGCCGAGCGAGACCTCGCGCCAGGTAGCCTTGGCGTCGTCGCCGACCACGAAGACGAACTTCTTGTTCTGGTCGGTGCCGACGGCGCGCTCGTTGATGACGAGCTGCTGCTCGGCCTTGGCCTGGCCGAGCTGGACCCGGACGAACTGGCCGGGCATCAGCTTGCCGTCGGGGTTGTCGAGCCTGGCGCGCACCCTGACCGTGCCGCTGGCGCCGTCGATGCCGTTATCGACGAAGTGCAGCTTGCCGCTGAACTGCGCAGGCTGCGCCGTCGCGGTGGAGAGCCTGACCGGGATCTGCTCCAGCGCGCGCGAACCATCCGGCAGCGAGGCCAGCGCATCGAGCACGCTGCGCTCGTCGGCATTGAAGGCGGCGTAGATGGGGTCGACCGAGAGCAGCGAGGTCAGCACCTGCCCACCCGCCGCGATCAGGTTGCCGACGGTGACGTCGAGCCGGCCGATGCGGCCGCTGATCGGGGCGCGGATCTGGGTATAATCGAGATTGAGCTGCGCCGTGCGGCGGGCGGCCTCGGCGACCTGGAGATTGGCCTGAGCCTCCCGCAGATTGTTGATGCGGGTATCGATGTCGCGCTGGGAGAGGTTGCGGGTCGCCAGCAATTGCTGGCCGCGCTCGTTCTCGCTCTCGGCCAGCGCGACCCTGGCCTTCGCACCCTGCACCTGCGCCTCGGCCCGCTGCAGATCGGCCAGATAGGGAGCCTGGTCGATGCTGACGAGCAGGTCGCCCTGCTTGACGAGATTGCCCTCGCGGAAATGCACGGCTTCGACGACGCCGGCGACGCGCGAGCGCAGTTCGACGCGCTCGATCGCCTCCAGCCGGCCGGAGAATTCGGCCCAGGGCACGATCTCGCGCGCTTCGACGGTCGCGACGGAGACGGGGATGGCGGGCGGCGCTGCGGGCGCGGTATCGCCTTGCGCGCGGGTGCCGGAGAGGGTGAAGACCGCAACGGCGGTCAGGGCGACGGAGGCGGTGAGGCCGGCCAAAAGGCCACGACGGTTCGTTCCCGGAATCATGGGTTCGGTCCTTCCTTGAAAATGCTGTGGGGGTTCGAAAGAGGAGAGCGCTAGGAGGGCGCGGTCCGTTCATAGAAGGCGGCGATCTCGCCGCAGCTCTTGCAGAGGCAGGAACCTTCCTCGGCCGCATCCGCATAGGCCTGCGGCCAGCGGGTCGGCGCGTTGAACTCGACATGGCGGACGGCGATGCCGGCCTGGCCGAGACGATCGGCGTATTGCGCGGCTTCGTCGCGCATCGGGTCGTCCTGTCCGCTGATCAACAGAGCCGGCGGCAGGCCGGCGAGGCGGGTCGCTTGGAGCGGGGCGGCGTAGGGATGGGCGGCGCGCTCGGGCGTGCCGAGATAATCGGCCCAGCCATCGGCCCAGCGGCAGCCGACCGGGCCGGCCTGCGCGCCGCGCAGCGAAGCGGTTCCGAGGCAGGCGTCGAGCATCGGTGAGAACAGGATCTGGCCGGCGAGCGCCGGGCCGCCGCGATCGCGCGCCATCATGGCCAGCGCCGCGGCAAGATTGCCGCCGGCTTCCTCGCCGGCGATGTAGAGCGGTGCGCCGCGCGTCGCCCAGCGATTGCGCCCCCTGGCGAGAGCCTCGAGCGCTGCATAGATGCGCTCCAGCGTTTCGGGGAAGCGCTGGACCGGCGCGAGCGGATAGGAGAGCGAGAACACGACCGCGCCGGCTTCCGTCAGCGCCGTGGCGACGGCCTGCCCCTCGGCCGGCGAGCCGCTGTTGAAGTGGCCGCCATGCAGATGGAGCACGAGCCCGGCATTGTCCGGCACCTCGGCAGGCACGTAGAGCCGGCCGGTGAAGCTCTCTCCACGGGCGCTCAGGGTTTCCTCCCGCCAGAAGACGGAAAGGACCGGTTGCAGTTTCTGCGCGGCGATCGCGGGCATGGCGCACCCTCGCTGTTGCGTTGCAGCACGAAATAGTGAATCGGCATTTCCGAATAAATACGCTATTTGCTTATTCATTGTTCACGTACGGAAATAATCCGAGGGCGTATGGACCAGCTTGCCGCGATGCGGGCCTTCGTGCGGGTCGTCGAGACCGGGACCTTCACGCGTGCCGCCGATCTTCTGGACATGCCGAAGCCGACCGTCACCAAGCTGATCCAGCAGTTGGAGGGGCATCTGCGCGCCAAGCTGCTCAACCGGACGACGCGGCGCGTGACCGTGACCATGGATGGCGCGGCCTATTACGAACGGGCGCTGCGGCTGCTCGACGAACTCTCGGAGCTCGACGCGAGTCTGACGCTGGCGCAGGCGCGGCCGAGCGGGCGATTGCGAGTCGATTGCAGCTCGTCGCTGGCAGTCTCGGTCATCATCCCCGCGCTGCATGAGTTTCATGCGCGCTATCCCGATATCCAGCTCGATCTCGGCCTGAGCGACCGGCCGGCAGACCTGATCGGCGAGAACCTGGACTGCGCTGTGCGGGCCGGCGAGATCGTCGACCAGAGCCTGATCGCGCGGCGGATCGGCGAGATGCAACTCATCACCTGCGCCACGCCGGACTATCTGGCGCGCTTCGGCACGCCGGTCCATCCGCGCGATATCGAGGATGGCCACCAGATCGTCGCCTATCGGCCGGCGCTCGGCGGCCGGGTGCTGCCGCTGATCTATCAGAACCAGAACGAGACGATCGAGCTCAGCGGGCGCTACACGATCGCGCTCAATGACGGCATGGGCTATCTCGCCGCCGGGCTCGCCAGCCACGGCATCATGCAGTTGCCGACCTTCATGGCCCGCGTGCCGATCGCCGATGGGCGGCTCGTGCCGCTGCTGCTGGACTGGTGCGCAGCGCCGAAGCCGCTGCACATCGTCTATCCGCCGAACCGCCATCTCAGCAACAAGGTGCGCGTCTTCGTCGATTGGCTGGCGGAGCTGTTCGCGCGCGAGGAACTGGTCCTGTCGCGCAACGCCGACTCCCTGCCCGGCTGCCTGCCGGAGATTCTTCCAGCAATACCTACGCCGATGCCGCCGAAGGCCCGTCAGCTCTCTTCGAACAGCAGCGCGTAGCTTTCCTCGCCGCCAGCGACCTTGCGGATGCAGTCGCGGAGCGGACCGGCGCCAATCTGACGGCCGATCTCACGGCCAGTCTGCGCGGCCGTCGACACGCCTACGCCACCGCGATCCCAACAATCCTTTGCAGATCCTCGGTCTCCCCGCTGGCGTTCCTCCTTGCAGGACACAGTTTCGCGCCCGGTGAGACTACCGAGACGCCGGATGGAACGGCAGAAATGCGCCGTGAGCCCGGCGCTACAGGGCTTCGCACGCACTCACACCACCGATGATCTCAGTAGAAGGATTGGAAATGACCTTCCGCAACGGCCTGAACTCGCTCCTTCGTCCCGAAGACTCGGTTCTCGTTCTGATCGACCATCAACCCTATCAGCTTGCCAATCTGAACAGTCACGACCCCCATATGGTCGTCAACAATACGACAGCGCTGGCTAAGCTCGCAAAAGCCTTCGATGTTCCGACCATTCTCACCAGCGTGATCGCGGCGCGCGGTGGCCTTCTCTTCAAACAGATCACCGACGTATTTCCGGGTCAGGACGTCATCGATCGCACCTGGGTGAACACCTGGGAGGACGAGAATGTCGTGAGCGTCGTCAAGGCGACCGGCCGCAAGCAGCTGATCATCGCCGGCCTGTGGACCGAAGTCTGCGTCGCAATGCCTGTCATCCAGGCCGCCGGCGAAGGCTGGGACGTGACCGTGATCACCGACGCATCGGGCGGCATTTCGAAGGAATCTCACGAAGTGGCCATTCAGCGAATGATCGCGGCCGGCGCGAACCCGATGACGGTGATGGCGCTCGCCGGCGAATGGCAGCGCGACTGGGCACGCACGGAGCATGTCGAAGAGCTGACACAGATTCTGATCGATCACTTCGGCGGCAGCGGCATCGCCTATCTGTGGGAGCAGCAGTTGCTCAACACGCCGGCGCCGAAGGCCGCCGGCTGATCGAAGCGGGATGACGAGATCCCGCGCGATGCATTCCGCTTCAGTTGAATGCTTGTCGGGATCCGTCATCCCATCTCAACGCTCGGCCGGACGTGGGCACGCCGAGCATCGATCGCGTCGCTCCAGCGGGAGCGGCTGGCGACTGCCGGTGACGTCGATCCGGGGCTTCGTCGTCGCGATGATCGTCGGTGCGACACAGGTCGAGGCACAGGTCGGGACCGATATCGGCCGCGCTCCGACCTTGACGATCGAGCGTTACCCCGAAAGCTGGTCTTATCTGGCAGACCCCGCCCGGCGGACGGGGCGGTGGACGGAGCCGTTCAAATACATCCCGCTGAGCACGGATGGATCGGCCTATCTCACGACAGGTCTCGAAATCCGATCGCGCTACGAAGGCTATGCCAATCCCCGTTGGGGTGAAGCGCCGCACGACGGCTATGTCTGGCATCGCTTCATGCCCTATGCCGATTTCCATGTCGGGAAGCTGCGCCTGTTCGCCCAGCCCATCATCTCCGGGATCTCGGGCGTGCGCCGCACCAAGCGACCCGTCGATACGACCGGTGCGGATATGCTGCAGGCTTTCGTCGAGGTGGAGACGGATGTCGCGGAGGCGACCTCGCTGCGGATGTCGGCAGGTCGCAAGCTGATCTCGCTGGGCGCGGGACGTTTCGTCGACACGCGCTACGGTCCCAATATCCCTCAGGCCTTCGACGGCTTCGATGTGGCTCTGATGGCCCCGACCCGGCAGGTCACGGCTCTCGCCGTTCGTCCGGTCGACAACCGGCTCGACAGTTTCGACGATCGGACGTCGACCCAGAAATCCCTCTGGGGCGTCTATGCGACGCAATGGCTGGGAGATGGTCGAGCGAAAGGCTTCGACGTCTACTACCTGGGGCTGCGAGACCGGAACGCGGTCTACGATCAGGGAACCGGGAAAGAGCTGGTCCACACTTTCGGCACCCGCATATTCGGAGACACCGGCTCCTCATACTGGAACATCGAGGCCGCCGTTCAGAACGGAACGTTCGCAGGCCACCGCAGGGCGGCATGGGGCATCGGCGGCGAGATCGGCTATCGCTTTGCCCAGGCTCCGCTGCAGCCCGACCTCAGGCTCGCCGCCGACGTGATTTCGGGCGACGACGATCCGGACGATCCGAAACTGGGAACGCTCAATCCCCTCTTTCCAAGGGGCAAGTACTTCGTGTCCCAGTCGCCGATCGGGCCGCGCAACCTGATCCAGCTTCGGCCCTCCATCACGATCCATCCGCGCAAGGACGTCGAGCTGTCGCTGTCGGGGTCGGCCTATTGGCGACAGAGCACCGGGGACGGCATCTACGCGATCTCGGGGGCGCTCGTACGAAGCGGCAGGGGCAGCGATGCGCGCTTCATCGGAACGCAGGCCGAGATCGCCGTCGCCTGGCAGGCCACGCCGGAGCTCAACCTGGCAGCCTCGGTCGGCGTCTTCGATCCGGGAACGTTCATTCGGGAGACCGGCCCGGCTCAGCTCATCAAGCTCGTCGGCGTCATGGCGAACTATCGATTCTGACCATGCCGTCCTTCGCTTCTCTCGAACCCATCTCCCCAAGCCGCGCCGGTGAATGAGCCCGAGGATCGACGCCCGGCTGGTCCAAAGGGTCGCGGGTCCGATGCCCGCCGAGCCTTAGCGCCCCGGCTCAGCGAGGCGAGAGTTCCGCCCGGAGATTTCGATCGGCGGTTCGGTTGACATTGCCGCCTCTTCTGCCGGGCGATGTTTCACCGATCGCGACCCCAGATTTCCGGATTCTGCGCGAAGTACTCGAGCAGCATCTCGGTCAGCACCCTGACTTTTCGCGATGGGTGCTGACCCGGCGGGCGGACCACATAGGCGGCCCCCGGAGGGACCGGATAGCGTGTCATGATCGGGACCAGCGCACCGGAGGCCACATGTCCATATGTGATGCAATCGGGGAGCCAGGCGATGCCGAGACCCGCCACCGCGGCTGCCGCGAGCGCTGTGGCGCTGTCGGCCTTGAACCGGCCCTGCGGCTGAATCGTGACGATCTTGTCGCCATCCATGAACTGCCAGGTTTCCGTTCCCTGCATCAGGGCCGGATGGGTCACGAGTTCGTCCAGAGATTCGGGCGCCCCGTGCACTGCGATATAATTCGGGCTCGCGACGAGCTTCCCATGGATCGGTCCGACGCGCTTCGCGATCAGATTGGAGTCCTGAAGGTAGCCGCCCCGGATCGCGCAATCGAAACCTTCGGCGATCAGATCGACGAAGCGATCGCTGTAGGATGTATGGAGGTGGAGCTGCGGGTGCTGGCGTGCCATTTCCGCGAGCACCGGAGCGAAATGGGTCGGGCCGAAAGTCAGCGGCATGGCAACCCGGAGGCGGCCCCGCAGTTCACCGGTGGGGTGGATCGCTTCCCTGGCCGTATCGATCTCGGCGCTGGCTCTGGCCGCATGATCCCTGAACGTCGCCCCCGCTTCCGTAAGCGCGGCGCCCCGCGTCGTCCTCGCAAGAAGCTGGACGCCGATTTCTGCCTCGATGCGGAGGAGCCGACGGCTGACGATCGATTTTGCGATGCCGAGCCGTCGCGCGGCCGCCGATACCCCGCCGGCATCGGCCACTGCGACGAATGTCTGCAGATCTTCGATATCCAATTCAACGTTCCCCATTTCGCGACACAGCGTGCCTGATTATGGCACTACCTCGTCACTGAAAGGAACGGCAGATTACCTCGGACAGCGGCGGGCTCGATCTGCCCGCGATGACAGACCGTTCATGTGCGGCGACGGCGTAAGAGACCGCCGCGCCGCCTTTTTGATGAACTCGCGGAGAACCCTCGATGCCTCCCAACTCCGCTCCGCGCGTGCCGCTCAGCCGCCGCGAAGCCGTGATCTCGGCTTCGGCGCTCGCCGCGAGCTTCACCTTGTCGCCAGGCACTGCGCATGCCGCGGGGCCGATCACCCACGATGTTCACGCAGGAAAACACCCCATGGGCTTTGTCACGACCGACGACGGCGTTCAGATCTTCTACAAGGACTGGGGTCCCAAGGACGCCCAGCCGATCGTTTTCCATCACGGCTGGCCGCTCAGCTCCGATGACTGGGACGCGCAGATGCTGTTCTTCCTGTCGAAGGGATATCGCGTCGTGGCGCATGACCGGCGCGGCCACGGACGCTCGGAGCAGGTCCCCGGCGGTCACGACATCGATCACTATGCGGCAGACGCGTTCGCGGTCGCCGAGGCGCTGAACTTGAAGAACGCGGTTCACATCGGCCATTCCACCGGTGGTGGCGAAGTGGCACGGTACGTGGCGCGGCATGGTGGACCGGCAGGTCGGGTGGCCAAGGCCGTTCTCGTCGCCGCCATTCCACCGCTCATGCTGAAAACCGGCGACAACCCCGAAGGCACGCCGATGACGGTTTTCGATGGCTTTCGGGCGGCACTGGCCAGCAACCGCGCGCAATTCTTCCGCGACGTCCCGTCAGGCCCATTCTACGGCTTCAACCGCAAGGGCGCGACAATCCATGAAGGCGTGATCCAGAACTGGTGGCGGCAAGGCATGATGGGAAGCGCCAAGGCGCATTATGACGGCATCAAGGCCTTCTCGGAAACCGACCAGACCGAGGACCTCAAGGCGATCACCGTGCCGACGCTGGTGCTGCACGGCGAAGACGACCAGGTCGTTCCGATCGCAGCCTCGGCTTTGAAGGCGGTCAAGCTGCTGCCGAAAGGCTCGTTGAAGACCTATCCCGGCTTCTCGCACGGCATGCTGACGGTGAACGCCGACGTACTGAACGCCGACATTCTGTCGTTCGTCACGAACTGAAGTGGCCGCAGGCGCTGCTAAACGAGAGGATGACCAAATGAGCAGGCTTGACGGCAAGACGGCGGTCGTAACGGGCGGCGCGACCGGGATCGGCTTCGCATCGGCCAAGCGGTTCATCGAGGAAGGCGCCTTCGTGTTCCTTTTCGGCCGCAGCCAATCGGCACTTGATAAAGCAGTGGCGAAACTCGGGCCGAATGCGCGGGCCGTCGCGGGGTCGATCAACGAGACCGCTGATCTCGACCGACTATTCGCAACCGTCAGAGAGGAGCGCGGCAGGGTCGATATCCTGCTCGCAAACGCCGCCGTCTCGGAACCGACGCCGCTTGGGCAGATCGCCAGCGACCAGTTCGATCGAGTCTTCGGCGCGAACGTGAAAGGCTTGCTGCTCACCGTCCAGGGCGCCTTGCCGCTTATGGGCGAAGGCGGATCCATCATTCTGACCGGGTCGAGCGCGTCGGTGAAGGCGTTTCCGAATTTCAGCCTGTATGCCGCAACAAAGGCCGCGGTCCGCAGCTTCGCGCGCAGTTGGACACCGGAACTCGCCGACAGGGGAATCCGCGTGAACGTGCTCTCACCCGGCGGCACACGGACTGAAAAGGCGCTGGAGCTCATGGGCGACGAAGGTGTCGCGGCGCTTGCAAAGGCGACGCCTGTCGGGCGCATCGCTGATCCGGATGAGATCGGCGCGGTCGCGGCATTCCTCGCTTCGAGCGACAGCAGCTTCATCGCCGGGAGCGAGGTCTTCGCCGATGGTGGCATCGCCCAGGTGTAGGCCTCGCTGGCTGTTCGGGACTTCGAGACTTGTGCGGCGGCCTTGCCGATAGGTCTAACCGTTCCTCAGGCGAACGCTCGCGCAGCGGAAGAACCATGAAAGCAGCCATCTATGATCACCCCGGCCCGCCGGATGTCCTTCGTTATGTGGATGTCCCCGATCCGGTCTGTCCAAGCGATGGTGTCCTGATCCGCGTCGAGGCGGCCGCCATCGAGGGCGGCGACCTGATCAATCGCGCGTCCACGCCGCCGCCCCATCCTGCCTTTGTCCTCGGCTATGCGGCCGCCGGCGAAATCGTCGCGGTCGGAGAGAAGGTAAGGGATCGCCATATGGGCCAGAAGGTGACGAGCTTCGATCTCGCCGGGTCGCACGCGGAGCTGCGCGCCGTCGCCGCCAGCCGGACCTGGCCTGTGCCGGAGGGTCTCGACATGGCCGCCGCCGCGGCGCTGCCGATCGCGTTCGGAACCGCCCATCATTGTCTCTTCGCTCGGGGCGGCTTGAAACGCGGCGAGACTGTCCTCATCCAGGCAGGCGCCGGAGGCGTCGGGCTTGCCGCCATCCAGCTCGCGCACCAGGCGGGCGCGACTGTGCTGGCAACGGTCTCCGGGGACAGGCGGGCCGAACGCCTTGTCGGGCTTGGCCTCGATCATGCGATCGATCATCGCTCGGCCGACGTCGTCGATACCGTCATGCGTCTGACGGAAGGGCGCGGCGTGGATCTCGTGGTGGACCCGGTCGGAACCACCCTGCAAGCTTCACTCGCCGCGCTGCGCCCCGAGGGGCGTCTGGTCTTCGTCGGCAACGCCGGCGGGTCTCAGCTCACCATTGATCTTTGGCCAGCGCTGCAGGCGAACCGGTCGCTCTTCGGCGTGTTCATGGGGACGCAGTTCGAAAAGTCGGATGTCTACAGCACTGTTTCCCGGATGCTGGAGCAGGCGGCGCTCGGGCATCTCAAGGTGATCGTCGACAGGACGTTTCCGCTCGCGGCCGCGGCCGAGGCTCACGCCTATGCCGAAGGCAACTCCATCCTCGGGCGCGTCGTCCTCGTCCCGAACTGACAATGAGTCTCATAGGTCGGATGATGATCGTACCGGCCAAACCAGCGAACTGGCCTGCCCCGATTGAGTGGTCCGGCTTCGATCTCATGCATGCTCGGCTTTGCTGCCATGTTTGACGACGGCACGATAGCTGCCGGCGCCGGTGGCTTGTCGCCGAGCGAGGAGTGCGGGCGCCTGGTGTTGTAGCGCGGGCGCCAACTCTCGATGACGGTCTTCGCTTCGGCGAGGCTGTAGAAGATCTCGCCGTCCAGAAGCTCGTCGCGGAGCTTCGCGTTGAAGCTCTCACAATAGCCGATCTCCCACGGCGAGCCCGGCTCGATGAAGGCCAACTTCGCTCCGACGACCGCGATCCAGTCCGCACCGCTTTGGCGACAAACTCCGGGCCGTTGTCTGAATGCACATGTCCTGGCACGTCGCGCAGGATGAAGTGGTCCGAGAGGACGTTGATGACATCGATCGACCTGAGCCTGCGATCGATCCGCCATCGACCCGCGCGCCGGAATCGGCGCACCGCACTGCAGCAACCTCGCAGAACGTCTGAACTGCCGAGCTCCCTCCCCTTTTCAGAAGGTTCTGCTGCCTGGCCGGTGCATTTCGGCGCATCCCGATACCGGCGCTTTTGCAAACTCGGAGGCGAGATCGGGCAGTCTCGGCTGGAATGCGGCGCTTCCCTTCACGGGCATTCGGGACGCGCCGGTCGTCAACATCCTTCGTGACTGTCTGCCCGCGATCATTCCGGCTCCTTTCTCGGAACGAGAAGGAGCCGGAATGATCGTACTGGCTCGAAGACGATGGATGATAGGACAAGCCATGCCAATTGAAGTCCAGCGCGTCCAGGACAGTGCCGGGTTCCCAACCAAGGTGGATGTCGTCGTCGTTGGCGCCGGCATCGTCGGATCGTCCACGGCTTACGAGTTGGCGCGCAAAGGCCGGTCCGTCGCCCTTTTCGAGAAAGGCATGGTGGCGGGGGAGCAGTCGGGCCGCAATTGGGGCTGGGTCCGCCAACAAAATCGCGATCTCCATGAACTGCCCCTGGCCGGTTACAGCCTGAAGCGCTGGGGTGAGCTCAACGCCGAGATCGGCACCGATCTCGGCTTCCGTCGCGCCGGCTGCTTCTATCCCACGCGGGACCCGGCCGAACTGGCGCGTTGGGAGACGTGGAGCCAGAAGGCCCGGGAATACGGCTTCACCAACGAGACGCTGTCCGCGAGCCAGACGCGCGAACGCATGAAGGGCAGCACCAGCCCATGGGTCGGGGCGATCTGGTCTCCGACTGACGGCAAGGCCGAGCCCAGCCTGGCGGCTCCCGCCATCGCCACAGGCGCCAAGGCGCTGGGCGCCCATCTGCACCAGAACTGCGCCGTGCGCGGTCTCGACATCGCAAACGGGCAGGTCAAGGGCGTATGGACGGAGCGCGGACTCGTGCAGGCCGACGCCGTCGTCCTGGCCGGCGGAGCCTGGAGCTCGCGCTTCCTGCGTCGTCACGGCGTCGACCTTCCCGTGGCCAATATCGAGGGAACGGCCCTGCGCACGACCGCAGCGCCCGAGATCGTCGAAGCCGGCTGCGTATCGGGGGCGGGGTACGCCCTCAGGCGACGTCTCGACGGCGGCTATACCGTCGCCGTGCCCGGCCATGGGATCGTGAATCTCGCGCCGCAAGGCATCCGCTACGCCACGAAATTCCGCGAGATGATGCGGGCCAAGATCGCCAAAAAGCTCAAATACCGAGTCAGCAGCCGTTTCTGGAACGGCCCCGACGCCTGGGGCGGCTGGGACTTCGACAAGATGTCACCGTTCGAGCGGATCCGGGTCATGGACCCCACCCCCGATCAGAGCCTTGTCGACGAAGCCATCCGCAATCTCGTCGCCGACTTCCCGGCCCTGAAAGGCATCGGCGTCGCTGCGGCCTGGGCGGGCCTGATCGATACATCGCCCGATCTCGTGCCGGTGATCGATACGACGGACGTGATCCGGGGGCTCACGATCGCCACCGGGTTCAGCGGTCACGGTTTTGCCCTCGGCCCGGGAGCGGGCCGTCTGGCAAGCGAGCTTGCGATGAACGAAAAGCCGTTCGTCGACCTCCATGCGTTCCGGATCACGCGCTTCTCCGACGGCTCCGCGATCAGGCGCCCCGAAATGATGTAGGTTGATCCGGAGCAGAACGAGGCAAGCGACGGGCGCGGCGTTGAGTCGGCCATCGGGGGAGGTTATCCCGGCCAGCAGACGCAGCGCCGTCTCATCGACGGTTCCAACCAACGGCTTATCCAAGAAAGCCGAAAGAAGAATGTTACGCGGTCTGGCCTAGGGAGGGGCTGCGAGATGCAACAATCGGTAAGATTGAAATCCTTCGAGCTCTTCGCTCAGGACATCGACGGGATAGACGTGAACCTGCTGCACGCCTTGTCGACCAGTGTCGGCTGGCCGCACCGGCCCAAGGACTGGGAGATGTTGCGCCGCGCCGGCAAGGGCATCGTCGCGGTGGACGGCATCGGTCGCGTCTTCGGCAGCGCGATGTGGTTTCCGCATGGCGACGACTTCGCCACGATCGGCCTCGTGATCACATCGCCGCGCACGCAGGCGCAGGGGAACGGGCGCTGGCTCATGGAGCGGGTTTTCGCCGAATGCGGCGGCCGGCACCTCAGCCTCAACGCCACGCGCGCCGCCTATGCCCTCTATCGTTCGCTCGCCTTCGTCGACGAAGGAATCGTCCACCTCCACCAGGGCAAAGTCTCCCCGGAGCTCCCTTCGCTGCCTCGCTTGAACGGGCATTTCGAGGAGCTCGCACCGGGACGATTGGCGGAGATCGCAGCTCTCGACCTCGCGGCGTTCGGAGCGGACCGACTGCCTCTGCTCGAACTCCTCGCCGAACAGGCCTCGATCCGCGTGCTGCGGCGCGACGGGGTCGCCGTCGGCTACTCCATGTGCCGCGCCTTCGGCCAGGGACATGTCATCGGCCCGCTTGTCGCGTCGAACGATGATGACGCGATCCATCTTGCAGCGGTTCATCTCGAGACGTTCGGAGGCCGATTCATGCGCGTGGACACGCGCTCCACAGGCGCGTTCGCCGCGTTTCTCCGGCGCAATGGACTTTCCGTCACCGATACCGTCACGACCATGTCAAAGGGGCGCCGCTTCCTGAACGAGAAGCCGGGTGAGCCGATGGTCTTCGGCTTGGCCGGCCACGCCCTTGGGTAAGCTCGAGCCGTTGCGCCGCCCGCCGGCCTGGCTCGGCGGACACAACACGCTCCCGCGTCGCGCCGGAAAGGCTTCGGCCGGATCGGCCGGCAGACCCACACACGGATCTCGCGGATCGCTTCGCGCGCACGCTGGATGCCGCGGAAGGTCCGGGCCTCCCCCGCCCCTCTCCTCGACATCGACGTGACCCGGCGGGACCAGACCCGTGCCCCCTTGGCCGCCTCCATCGGAGCCGGGCCAAAAGGGTTGAGGGGACGTTCGGCATTCGTGCCGCAAAGCCGGAAGCTTCAGATGAAGATGCCGGAAAGGCTCCACTTTGCAGCGGGAACTGCGGCGCGGCGCGGACCATCTTCTGCCAGGTGGGAGCGCGGCATCGAAGGGAATGGCTCGCCTGGGAAAGCGAGCGCGCCGGCGATCCCCAACTGGCCGGAAACGTCTTCGAGAAGCTTGCACCCATCATGCCATCGACCATCCCCCAGGGGCTGCGGAACAGAGCCGACGACGCGATCCTGACGGCTTTCTCGTCGGAACATCTCGCAGGAGCGCTCAAGCTCTCGCAGGAAATGTCCTGGCCCTACCGCCTCGAAGACTGGGCCTTTGCCATGACGCTGGGCCAGGGCTTCGCCATGGTGCGAGGCGGCGAGGTGATCGGAACGGCCGCCTGGTTTCCCGATGGCGAGGCCTTCGCGACGATCGGCATGATCATCGTCTCCGGCAAGGCTCAGGGACACGGCTTCGGCGCCCGACTGATGGACGCGCTCCTGGCTGCGGCGGGAACGCGGACCCTTCTTCTGAATTCCACGACGCAGGGGCGGCCGCTCTACGAGCGGCGCAGCTTCCGGCCCGTCGGCATCATCCACCAGCACCAGGGCGTCCCGAAAGGTCGCCACAAGGCGCCGCCGGTCGATCTTGTCCGCCCGTTGCAGCCATCCGACTTCGACGCCGTCGCCCGCCTCGATCGCCAGGCGACCGGTTCCGAGAGGCGGACACTTCTGCGGCTGCTCGTCGAGGCCGGCGAGGCGCAGGTCCTTCTCCGCGACGGCGAGGTGGCCGGCTATGTGATCAGCCGCCGCTTCGGCCGCGGACACGTCGTCGGCCCCGTGGTCGCGCAGACGCCCCCCGAGGCGCGCCTTCTGATCGAAGCGGCGCTGGCCCGTCTCGAAGGGTGTTTCGTTCGCATCGATACCGCCGCAACCGACGAGCTGTCGCCCTGGCTCGAAGAGATCGGCCTCTCACTGGTCAGCGATGCGCTCACCATGGTCCGCGGCCCCCTGCCACCGACCGGGCCTGCGCGTGTCTTCGCCTTGTCCAATCAGTCGTTCAATTAGGAGCATCGGAATGCCGCCATCCGACGCCGCCACGCTCGACACTCTGGAAACACCAGCGCTCGTTCTCGACGCATCCCGACTCGACCGCAATCTCGCCCGCCTCGCGGCGCGCATGGCCGAACAGGGCGTCGCGCTGCGTCCGCACATGAAGACGGCCAAGTCCATCGACGTCGCACACCGGGCGTTTCCGAACGGACCCGGCCCGATCACCGTCTCCACCCTGGCGGAAGCGGAGTATTTCGCGGGACATGGCTACCGCGACATCACCTATGCCGTCGGCGTCTCGCCCCATACGGCCGCACGAGCCATGCGCCTGCGCAAGGCCGGCATCGATATCAAGGTCCTGCTCGACACGCGGGAGCAGGCGGCGATCCTGGGCGAGGCCGGCCGCGCGGCGGGCGTGACGCCATCGGCCTTCATCGAGATCGACTGCGACGGCCATCGTGGCGGGCTTCTGGTCAGCGACCCCAACCTCCTCGGCGTCGCCGCGGCTCTGGATGCGGCGGGCGTCACGCTCGCGGGCGTCCTGACCCATGCCGGCGAATCCTATGCGCTGCATACACCCGAAGCGCTCGAGGCAGCGGCCGAGAACGAGCGGGCCGTCGCCGTCGAGGCCGCACAGCGGCTGCGGGCCGCCGGGCACGAATGCCATGTCGTCAGCGTCGGCTCGACGCCCACTGCCCATTTTGCCAAGGCGCTCGACGGCGTCACGGAAATGCGAGCCGGCGTCTACATGTTCTTCGATCTCGTGATGCATGGCGTCGGGGTCTGCACGACCGACGATCTCGCGCTTTCCGTCCTCGCCACCGTGATCGGGAAGCGGCCGGAAAAGGGCTGGATCATGGTCGATGCCGGCTGGATGGCTCTGTCGCGAGACCGCGGCACGGCGGCCCAGCGCGTCGACCAGGGCTATGGGATCGTCTGCGATCTCGACGGCAGACCCTACCCCGATCTGATCTTGGCCCATGCCAGTCAGGAACATGGCACGCTGGCGCTCCGCTCCGGCTCCTCGCAGGAGCTGCCCGACCTGCCCGTCGGCGCCAAGGTCCGGATCATGCCCAACCATGCCTGCGCCACCGGTGCGCAGCACGAGCGCTATCACGTCGTCTTCGGACCCGCGAGAGCGATCGCTGCCGAGTGGCCGCGCATGCGCGGCTGGTAGGCGCTGCAGCCCGCAACCCGTCTTCCACTTCGAGAGAGACCAGGGTCCGATGAAGCTCACATCCTACTGGTTGGATACGTCGATCCCGTTCTCGGGTGGCGCCGAGGGGCCGGTTCAAGGCCGCTATGACGTCGCCGTGATCGGCGGCGGCCTGACCGGCTCTTCCGCCGCCCTGGCGCTCGCCAAGAAGGGCGCGCGGGTGATCCTGCTGGAAGCCGAGACGATCGGCCATGCCGCCTCGGGGCGCAATGGCGGCATGTGCAACAACGGCTTCGCGCAGGATTACGGCATCATGTCGCAAAGGCTCGGCCATGAAACGGCCGACCGCCTCTACCGTGCCTTCGATGCAGGGGTGGACACTGTCGAGCGCCTCGTTGCCGAGGAGGACATCGATTGCAGCTTCGCCCGCGTCGGCAAGATCAAGCTCGCGGCCAAGCCGGAGCACTACGACAAGCTGGCGCGGGCCCAGGATCTTCTCGCCGCCCATGTCGATCCCGATACCGAGATGGTGAGCCGCGCGAACCTCGCCTCCGAGGTCGGCTCCGGGCGCTACTATGGCGGCCTGATCTATCGCAAGAGCGCCAGCATCCATATCGGCCGCTTCGTGCGCGGCCTCGCAGAAGCCGCGGCGCGGCGTGGCGTCACGATCCATGAGCGCACGCCGATGATCGGGCTGAAGCCGGCTCCTGGCGGTGGCCACGTCGTCGCGACGTCGAAGGGAGACGTCACCGCGCGGCAGGTGCTGCTGGCCAGCGGCATCTCGCAGGCCGGCCCGCTGGGCTGGGTGCGCCGCCGGATCGTACCCGTCGGGGCGTTCCTGATCGTGACGGAGCCGTTGCCTGTCGACCTTCTCGACAAGCTGACGCCGCGCCGCCGCAACGCGGTCGATACCAGGAACCTCGTCAACTATTTCCGGACGACCCCCGACAACCGCCTGCTGTTCGGCGGCCGGGCGCGCTTCGCCGTATCCAACCCGGCATCCGACGAGAAGAGCGGCGCAATCCTGCGCGCCGCGCTGAACGACGTCTTTCCCGCGCTGCGTGACGCGCGCATCGACTATTGCTGGGGCGGCATGGTCGACATGACGCGCGACCGCCTCCCGCGCGCCGGCGAGCGTGACGGTGTCTACTACTCGATGGGCTACAGCGGCCACGGCACGCAGATGTCGACGCTCATGGGCACCATCATGGCCGAGGTCATGGACGGGCGTGCCGAGCTGAACCCGTGGAAGGACTTCGCCTGGCCGGCCATTCCCGGCCATTTCGGCAAGCCCTGGTTCCTGCCGCTCATCGGTGCCTATTACCGGATCAAGGACCGTTTCCAATGAGCCATGCCGTGCAGCACCTCAGGGAGAGCGGGCATCTCGGCCGCTTCTACATCGACGGCGGCTGGCGCGAGCCCGATGGTCAGGATCGAGCCTGCGTCATCAACCCCGCAACCGAGACGGCGATCGCGGAGATTCCGCTCGGCAGTTCAGGGGACGTCGAGGCCGCGGTCTCCGCGGCCCGCCGCGCTTTTTCCGGCTGGTCCCGGACAGAGCCTGCGACACGCGCCGCGCTTCTCAGCCGCGTCCATGCGCTCGTGCTGGAACGAGCGGAGCTGATCGCACAGGCGCTCACCGCCGAAATGGGTGCGGCCATCACCTATGCGCGCCGGGCACAGGTTCCCCTCGCCGCCGAGCATCTGCGCGTGGCGCGAGACAATCTGGCGGACTTCGCCTTCGTCTCGCAGCGCGGCAGCACCGCGATCCTGCGCGAGGCGATCGGCGTCTGTTCCCTGATCACGCCGTGGAACTGGCCGCTCTATCAGATCACCGCCAAGGTCGGCCCGGCGCTGGCCGCAGGCTGCACGGTCGTCCTCAAACCCAGCGAGCTGTCGCCCCTGAGCGCGCTCCTCTTCGCCGAACTCATGGACGAGGCCGGCTGCCCGCCCGGTGTGTTCAACCTCGTCAACGGAACGGGACCGGTGGTCGGCGAGGGTCTCGCCTCGCATCCCGAGGTCGACATGGTCTCGATCACCGGCTCGACGCGGGCGGGCGTCCTCGTGGCGCAGGCGGCCGCTCCGACGGTCAAGAGGGTCGCGCAGGAACTCGGCGGCAAGTCGCCCAATATCGTGCTGCCCGATGCCGATCTCGCCCGGTGCGTACCGCTGGGCGTCGCAGCGGCCATGCGCAATCTCGGCCAGTCCTGCAGCGCGCCGACACGGATGCTGGTCCCCCGTGACCGCCTCCGCGATGTCGAGGCGCTGGCCGCGGCCGCCGCCGGCGAATTCGTCGTGGGCGATCCCCTGCTGGAGGCGACGACGCACGGGCCCATCGCGAACCGCGCCCAGTTCGAGCGCGTCCAGATGATGATCGAAGCGGGCATCGGCGAAGGCGCGAAACTCGTGACGGGCGGCCCCGGCCGCCCGGCGGGCATCGCCTCGGGCTTCTACGCCCGCCCGACGATCTTTTCCGAAGTCCGCCGCGAGATGGTAATCGCGCAGGAGGAGATCTTCGGACCCGTCCTGGCCATCCTGCCCTATGACACGGTCGAGGAGGCGGTAGAGATCGCGAACGATACGGTCTACGGCCTCGGCGCCCATGTGCAGGGAACCGAGATGGACGCGGTGCGCGAAGTCGCCTCCCGGATTCGCGCCGGACAGGTTCATCTCAATGCGCCGGACTGGGATCCGAATGCTCCTTTCGGCGGCTACAAGCGTTCGGGCAATGGCCGGGAGTACGGGCGCGAGGGCATGGAGGAATATCTGGAAACGAAGGCCGTCCTCGGCTTCTACAGCTAGGACCGGGGAGCGGAGACGTTCTCCGTGATGACCTTCGTTTCATAATAGCGGGCAGAACCTGAGTCCCTCTCAGCACCTGCATCCGTCGCCCGGCGCGGACCCCGGAGGGGCCGCCCGCTTGCGGCTCGGTGTCGCCGTCAGCCGTGCTCGCCCTTCACGTCGAGCGCGTCACGCAGGCCATCGCCGATGAAGTTGAAGCTCGTCACTGCGATCGTGATGGCGGCGCCTGGGATGATCGCCATCCAGGGCGCGCTGGACAGGTATTGCTGGGCACCGTTCAGCATGTTGCCCCAGCTCGGCAGCGGAGGCTGGATGCCGTAACCCAGGAAACTGATATAGGCTTCCAGCAAGATCGCCCGTGCGACGGTGAGCGACGCCGCGACGGTAATGGGCCCCATCGCGTTCGGAAGGATTTCCCGGAACATGATGTGCACGGAGCTGAGCCCGAGCATGCGGCCGGCGAGCACGAATTCGCGTTCGCGCAGCGACCGAACTTCCGCCTCCACGATACGGGCCACCTCCATCCATTTGGTGACCGCGATGATGACGACGATCATCAGCGGACTGGGCTGAAGGGCGGCCGAGAGCGCAAGGACGAGGAAGATGGACGGAAAGGCGAGGAAGCCGTCCACGGTTCGCATCAGCGCGGCACCGAGCCAGCCGCCGCGATACCCGGCGATGACGCCGACGACCGTGCCGACGACGACCGACAGAAGCATCGCCGAGAAGCCGACGAGGAGCGAGACCCGGCCGGCGACGAAGAGCCGGGCAGCCAGGTCACGCCCGAGCGGGTCCGTGCCGAGAATGTGCGAGCCCGTCAGGGGCGGCGCGAAGCGCGCCCGCAGGTCGATCTGAAGGATGTCGTAGGGCAGGAGCCACGGCCCCACGACACAGGCCACGGTGAGAGCCGTGATCATCACGAGACCGAGCAACGCCAGGGGATGCTGCGCGAAACGCCGCGCGACGCGGCTTTGCCACCAGCGGCTCGGGCGATCGCGCAGAGCGAGGGTGTTCATTGTCGTTGTTCCTCGACCAGTTGCGCCGCTCAGGCCAGTCGGATCCGCGGATCGACGAAGGCGATCACGATGTCGGCGATCAGATTTCCGAGAATGACGATGATGGCCGAGAAGATCAGGAGGCCCATCACCACCGGATAGTCGCTGTAGCTCAGGCTATCCAGGAACAGCCGCCCCATGCCCGGCCATGTGAAGACGGTCTCGGTCACGAGCGCGCCGGTCAGGATGCTGGGCAATTGCACGCCCGCCAATGCGATCATCGGCAGCAGGGCGTTTCCGACGACATGCTTCATCAGCACGCGCCGCTCGCTCGCGCCCTTCGCACGCGCCGTCTTCACGAAATCCTGGCTGATCGCATCGAGCGTCGCGGTTCGCATGTAGCGGCTCCAGATCGCGACATGCACGAGCGACAGCACCACGCTCGGCATGATCAGATGATGCGCGTAGTCCAGCACCGACCCGTCGCCGATCGTGTACATGTTGCCCGCCGGCAGCCAGCCAAGCTTCAGCGTGAAGAAATAGATCCCGATCAGGCCGAACCAGAAGGTCGGAATCGACAGCGCGATCATGGCACCGATCGTCGCGAGATAGTCGAAGACCGAATGGCGGTGCGTGGCGCCCCGGATTCCGATCCAGCTCCCGAGCGCGATCGCGATCACCGTCGACGTTCCCATCAACAGCAACGTCGCGAAGATGTGGCGCCCGATGACGGACAGCACCGCGGAACCGTCGCGGAAAGATTTTCCCCAATCGCCCTGCAGAAGCCGCCAGGCCCAGTCGAAATACTGGACCCAGAGCGGCCGATCGAGCCCCAGCTGCTGCTTCAGGCGAGCGAGATCGTCCTGGGTCATCCCGGGATCCAGGCCGTACTGCGCCATCGGCCCACCCGGCATCAGGCTGAGGGTGGCGAAGCCGATCAGCGAGACGATCACGAGCAGCACGGCGCTCTGGAACAGGCGATGAAGCAGGAAACCACGCATCGCGCCCTCCTCAATGTCGTTGGCCGTCAGGGGCGCCGCTCGCCGATGTCAGCGAGCGACGCGGGGGGCAGTTCAGCTCATCCAGTACCAATGCGCTGCATCCCAGGATTCGGTGCGCGTGTTGGGATTGGCCTGAAAGCCCTGGATCTTCTTCTTGCGACCGTAGCCCGCCTCGGTCTGGTAGATCGGCATGAAGGGCAGATCCCGCCGCACGAGTTCCTGGATCTTGTTGTAGATCGGGCGGCGCGCCTCCGGATCGAAGGTGCGGGTGCCTTGCTCGAGGAGCGCGTCCACCTCGGGGTTGACGTATTGGGCATTGTTCGAGCCGCGCCCGCCCTTGGCCGGGATGGCCTTGGAGCTGAAGCGGTTGGTGACGTCGGGATCCGCGCCGATCAGGAAGGTGATGCCGACGATCGCCGTGTCGAATTGCGACTGCTGCCAGAAATCGCCCCAGATCACCGCCGCGGGAAGGTTCGAGATCTTCATCTCGACGCCGATCTCGGCGAGGCTCTGCTTGACGAACTGCTGGAGCTGCTCGCGCAGCTGATCGCCGGCCGTCGTCGAATTCGCGAAGGACAGCTTGACGCCGTCCTTGGCGCGAATTCCGTCCGGCCCCTTCTTCCAGCCGGCATCTTCCAGCATCTTGGCCGCCTTCTTGAGGTCGAATTCCTGGACCGGCAGGTTCGGATTGTAATAGGCGGACTGCTTGGGCATGAAGGTCTCGGTCGGAGCCGGCATGCCGTAATAGAGGGCATCGATGATCGACTTGCGATCGATGGCCGTATAGATCGCCTGCCTGACGACGAGTTCCTTGAACTGCGGCCGGTCGAGATTGAAGTAGATCGACTCGATATTCGACCGGAGCACCTTCTCCACGGCGAGGCTGGGAAGTTTCTTGGCCTCCTCGAAATAGTTCGCCGGAATGTACTGCTGGCCGATCATATCGATATCGCCGCTTTTCAGCTGCGTGTAGAGCACCGTCGAGTCGGGGATGTATTTGAAGATCAGCCGCTCGAGATAGGGACCCTCGCCGAAATAATCGGGATTGGCCACCAGCTCGACATGATCGCCGGCGACGCGCTTGCCGAATTTAAAGGCGCCGGTTCCGATCGGAGCACGGTTGAAGGCCGCATTGTTGACGTCCGCCTCTCCGTCGAAGGCGTGCTTCGGGACGATGAAGGTCTCCGTCAGGAAGGACAGATAGGGCGCGAAGGGCTGCTCCATACGCCACTGGATCTCGGTCGGGGACACGATCGTGATGTCGCGGACCAGCGCGTGTCCAAGCGTACGCCAGCTGCGGAACTTCGGATTGACGATCAGTTCGAGCGTGAACTTGACGTCCTCGGCGGTGAACGGCTTGCCGTCATGCCAGCGCACATTGTCCCGCAGCTTCACGCGCCATTGCAGGCCGTCCTGCGAAATCCCGCCATTCTGCTGGCTGGGCACCTCGCGCGCGAGGTTGGGCTGGATCACGCCTTTCGGATCGACCCGGAACAGGGCGTCGAACAGCGAGAAGTGCACGCCGTCGTCAACCTCGATCTTGACCATCAGCGGGTTGAGGACGGTCGGCTCCTGCGACATGCCCACGACGACGCGGCCGGCGGGCTTCTGCGGCGGGGTCTGGCCGAAGGCCGGGCGACCCAGAAGATTCGGAGCCGCGAGGCCGAGGCCGCCGATGGCGGCCAGGCGCATGGCATCGCGACGCGACCATCCGGCCTTGGTATCAATCGGTTTCGTCATCTGTCGTTTCCCTCTTTTGGTTGCTTGGTTGTCAGCCCGCCAAGGCGATCCGGCCGCCCCCATCTGGCCTTTCGCCGGGGATGGCGGCGACCAGTTCGCGGGTGTAGGCGGAAGTCGGGTCCAGGAAGATCTGCGAGGGCTGCCCCCGCTCGACGATCTTGCCCTTGTGCATGACCACGATCTCGTCGCAGATCTGGCTCGCGACACGCAGGTCATGCGTGATGAAGACCATCGAGACGCCGGTTTCGCGCTGGATGTCATCGAGAAGCTTCAGGATCTGGGCCTGAATCGAGACGTCGAGCGCCGAGACGGCCTCGTCGGCCACGAGCAGCTTCGGCCTGAACATCAAGGCCCGGGCGATGCCGATACGTTGCCGCTGCCCGCCGGAGAATTCGTGCGGATAGCGATCGAACGCTCCACCATCGAGACCGACGCGCTTCAAGAGCGCGCGGGCCTCGTCCCTGGCCTCGGCATAGGGCGTGCCATGCGCGACGGGTCCGACCGTCAGTATCCGGCCGATCGTGGAACGCGGGTTCAGCGAAGCCGAAGGGTCCTGGAACACCATCTGGATCCGGGGCCGCAGCCGCCGGAACTCCGGTTCCGGCATCCTCGCGATGTCGGTCCCCTCGAAGACGATCCGCCCCCCGTCGCTGTCCATCAGCTTGAGCAGCAGCCGGCCGAGCGACGACTTGCCCGAGCCGCTTTCGCCGACGATGCCCAGCGTCTGCCCGGCCGCCAGATCGAAGGACACCTCGTTGACCGCCGCGACCTCGCGTAGGGTCCCCATGAACGCACTGCCGCTGCGGTAGGTTTTGAGCAGGCCCTCGACCTTCAGGACCGGCTCGCTCGCGGCGACATCGAGCGCCGGGCGGTTCTGGCCCGTCAGATGCGGGACCGCGGCGATCAGACGCTGCGTATAGGGATGGCTCGGCGTCTTGAGCACCTTGTCCGCGCTGCCCTGCTCGACGATCTGCCCCTTCTCCATCACGACGACGCTGTCGGCGATCTCCGACACGACGCCGAAATCATGGGTGATGAACATCACGCTCATGTTCTTGCGGCGCTGGATGTCCCGGATCAGCTTGAGGATCTGGGCCTGGGTCGTCACGTCCAAGGCGGTCGTCGGCTCGTCCGCGATCAGGATGGAGGGCTCCAGGGCGAGCGCCATCGCGATCATGACCCGCTGGCGCTGCCCGCCCGACAATCTGAACGGATATTGCTGATAGGTGAGCTCCGGGCTCGGCAGGCCGACTTCGGTCAGGAGTTCGAGCGTGCGTTCGCGCCGCGTCTGCGGCGTTCCGACCCCGTGCACCGCCAGAACCTCGTCAACCTGTTGGCCCACCGTCATCAGCGGATTCAAGGCGGACAACGGATCCTGGAAGATCATCGAGACGACCCTGCCCCGGATCTCGCGGAGCCTGTCGGGCGGCAGGCCGACGATATTCTGTCCTTCGAGCAGGATCTCGCCGGCCGTCACACGGATAGACCGAGGAAGAAGCCCCATGACGGCATTGGCGGAAACCGATTTGCCGGAACCGGATTCCCCGATGATGCAGAGGATTTGACCGCGTCTCAGATCGAACGAAACGTCGCTGACGGCGTGCGCCCGCTCCATATTGCGCGGCAGACTGAGCGTCAGGCCGCGAATCGCAAGCGCGACATCTTGGGCAGCCCCAGTCGTTTTGCCAGCGCTCATGGGGCTGCGGCTCCTTTCAGGACGTTGCGATCGAGACAGCTCGTAATTGCCGATCCCCCATGGTCACCCAACCGCTCCGGCAGAATTTGTCGAAAGGGCCAACCTCAACAGCAGAAAGCATCGCCAGAACGACGACCGGCAGAGTTATGCGACGCGCCCTTATCCGCCGAAGCACGCGCTGGCGGCGGTGCAGGCTCTGCTGTCACGATTTCTCGGGAATCAGTGCGGGCAACCGGCCATCATCGCGCGTTGCAAGGCGCACCCATCTTCGGGCCTGCCCGGTCTCAAGGCGACCACCAAGGCCGGACGCGGCAACAGGCACGGCGGCCCTGCCCCAGACCATGCTGCCGGCTTTATCCGCCGGTCAGCGCCAGCTGCATCTTTCGCGCCTCGAAGGGCTGCCTCAGGACGATCCGGTTCGAGAACTTGATGATGCCGATGTCGAGCTCAAGGAGATTGTCGAGGATCGCACTGAAATCGGCGATGCTCGGGGCGACGATCTTGAGGATGTAGTCGCATCCGCCGGTCACGTTGTAGCACTCGATAATCTCCGGGCAGCGCTCGGCCGCCGCCTCGAACAGCCGGAAACTGTCGCGCCGATGCTCGCTGATCGTGATTTCGGTGAAGGCCGTGATGAAATGACCCAGCCGCGCAAGGTCGATCACGGCATCGAAGCCGCGGATCACGCCGGATTCCTGCAGGCGTTTCATCCGGGCGAGGCAAGGGCTCGGCGTCAGCCCGACCGCCGCGGCCAGCTCGACATTCGAGCAATGGCCGTTGCGCTGAAGGTGATCGAGGATCTTAAGGTCGAACCGGTCGAGTGAAACGAGAGATCCCATGGCTCGATGATAGTCCCGGAGCGGCCGGCGTACCAGAAACAGTCCGGCGACGATGGGGCTGGTTCGGAAGACGGCCCCGGTTCAAGCGGGGCAGGAGGCGACCGCAGCCTGAAGCGAAACGAGAAAACGGTCCACGTGCTCCGGCTGGCAGACCAGCGGGGGGCGGACCTTGAGCGTGTCCTCGTTTGCCCCGGTGGTGCTGATCAGCACGCCGTCGTCGCGCATCGCGTTGACAACATCGAGTGCCATGGCGCGCCGCTGCGATGCAGACATGCCGGCATGGCCGATGTCGATGCCGAAGAACAGACCGGCATGGCGAACCGCCAGAATGCCGCTCGACGCGCCCGCGATCCGCTGCAGACCCTGGCTCAGCCGCTCGCCCATGGCGACCACGTTGTCGAGGATGCGATCGCGCTGCAGGATCGTGAGAACCGCGTCGGCTGTCGCGATGCCGACGGTGTTTCCGGCGAATGTATTGGAATAGCGGGCGGTGGCGCCGAAGCGATCCATGGCCGCATGCCGGCCGACGACCCCGCCGATCGGAAAGCCGTTGCCCATCGGCTTGCCGAGGGTGACCAGATCCGGCACCACGGCGTGCCGCTCGAAGCCCCACATATGATCGCCCGTTCGCCCGAAGCCGGGCTGAACCTCGTCGGCGATGAAGAGCCCGCCCGCCTCTCGCACCGCCGCGATGGCGCCCGCAATGAACCCCGGCGGATCGATCCAGACGCCGTCGCTCGAGAAGATGCTGTCGATCAGGATGGCCGCGACGCCGATTCCGCGCCGGTCGAGATCCTTGATCGCGGATCTGACCTGCGCCTCGAAGAATGCGGGCGCCTCCGCTTCCGCGACGCCGGCAGGCCCGGGCAGCGCGACCATGCGCACCGAGGGGCTGAGCTTGACCGCCTCGCCGAGATTCGGCGAGACCATCGCGGCGGCGGCGCTCGTGCCATGATAGGCATAGGACGAGACGATGACGCCATCATTGCCGCTGACCAGCCGCGCGATCCTCAAGGCGAGATCGTTGGATTCGCTGCCCGTGCAGGTGAAGACGACGCGGTCGAGCTCCGTCGGGAATGTCGCGACCAGCCGCTCGGCATAATCGACCAGCCTCGGCTCGAGATAGCGGGTATTGGCGCTGATGCGCCCGGCCTGCTCGGCCATCGCCGCATTGACCTCGGGATTGCAGTGCCCGAGCGAGGGGACGTTGTTGTAGAAATCGAGATAGGCGCGGCCGTCGGGGTCGTACAGCCACATTCCCTCGCCCCGGACGAAGTGAACGGGGCGCCGATATTGAAGGCGATAGGACGAGCCGAGCACCTTGTCGCGGCGAGCGATCAGACCCGCCTCGCGCTCTGCGAGATCGGCTTCGCCGGGCATGTAGCGGTTCGGCATGAGATCGACGGACATCCGTTTGGCCTATCACATGGCAAGAGGGTTGGGAGCGGGAAGCAGCGAAACGACTGCGACGACGGCTGACGGCGCGGCCTCCCCGGGTGTCATGAGGAAGCCGCTTCGGCAACGATCGTCCGCGCGGCCTCCCTATCGAGGCGGGACAGGATCGACAGCCCTTTCTCGGCTCGAGCGACGTTCTTATTGATATAGGCCGCATGCTCCGGAAAGAGGTGCGACCGCCAGGCATTGATCAGGATCAGCGCGCTCTGGCGCGCCTTCATCAACCCGACGAGCAGATCGGTCTCGAGCGGCGAGAGAGGGCAGACCGAGGCGTATCCGGCGATCAGGCTCTCCGCGCCGCCGAGCGGCAGCGCAGGGTCGCTCACCATGTGGCTGGCCGCGATGGCGAGATCCTGGATTCGCGGTCCCCGGCAGCCATCGCCGAAATCGATGAAGGCAACGCCGTCCTCGGCGAGCAGCATGTTGAACGGGCTCGGATCGTTGTGCGTGACCTGCCAGTCGAGGGCGCCGATCCTGGGCTCGACCGTGGCGAGGTAGTCCCAAAGCGCTGCCTGGACCGCATCCGCCGTCCGGCCGGGCGCCAGATAACGCTGGAACGCGGCAAGCCGGGGCCAGCAGCCGATCTGCCACAGCACGGGCCTGTCGACGGCCGGCAGGCCGTGTGCGTCGCGCAGGGCAATGTCGAGATGAGCCAGCGCCTCTCCCGCATCTCGAGCCGCTTCGGGAGACATCGGCGTCTGGCGGAGGGGCTGGCCCGCGAGCCGGGTCTGAAGATAGCCGGACAACCCGTCCTGCCGGAACATCAAGTCGCCCCGAACGGTCCCAATCACCTGCGGCGAGAGGAAACCATGGGACTTCTCGACCGCGCTGATCGCGGCGGACTGGAAGCGAAAGCTGTCGATCGCCTCGATCCGGGGCGATGCCTTCAGGATCAGCCGACGGGAATCGGGAAGGAGGACCTCGGCGGTGCTCTCGACCTCCGACGACAGCAGCTCGATGCGCCCGCTCAGCCCGTAATAGCGCATCAGAACCTCGGCCAGAAGACCGTCGTCGAGCGCGACGGGAGCCGTGGCGAGAACGGCCGCGGCCGCGTCGAAATAGGCGTCGCGCCCGCCTGCCGGCGCCGAACTGCGTTCAACGGCCGTCTGCCGGTCGGCCTCATCGGAAGCCGGCGAGCCGGGAGCCGTCCTCATGACGGCCTCGCAATCGTGGGCAATGCTCGACCTCGCCTGAAGGATGGTTCGCACATCCATTTTGATAAGGTCGCAACGCTCGCAAGAACTGCCGAAATCGCGGCCTCGCGAGCGCAAAGTTCCGCTCCGACCCAGGCTTCGGCAGAATGTTCGGCCCGGCGACGCGCGGCCGGAGGCAACCAAGACACCGACCAGTGGAGTGCGGGACATCAGCCGCCAGCAGCCCCTAATGACAGAGCTGCGGCCTAGTAGCTGATTCGGCCGTCGATGATCCGGGTTTGCATTCCAAACGGTTGTTCTCCCAGCATATTTATGCCGGGCCGGCTGACGGCAGCCATGGGAAGCTTCGTGGCCATTCTGGTCGCGGAGCCGGCGAGATTGACCGATCCGGCGGCGATGGCCTGTACGCGGCTGGCCAGATCGGCGGGATCGGACTGCAACGACTGCCCGGATAGGCGCCGCCCCAGCAGGGCGATGATTTCGGGACTGTCGGCGAACGCATTATGGCCGAGCGCGTCGTTCGAGTTTGAGGCGCTGGTATCGATCACGGTGATGCCGAGTTGCTTGATCGCATCCGCATAGGGGGCGGGATCGGCGCCTCCAACGCGGTTGACGCCGCCCGAGAGCCAGCGCGAGACTTCGAGAGCCTTGTCACTGGTCGATGTGAAGATGGTGAAGTGCGGGCGCTTCGCCCCCATCTCGATCATCTGGCGCCGGAACACGTCGACGTCGATGTCCGGCGATGCGAGAACGACGTTATCGACCTTGGTGGGAATGCTCCCCTTGCGCATGGCGACGCCTCGCAATGCTTCCATCGCGAGCCAGGTTCCCATGGAATGGGCGAGGATCGTGATCTCGCCGACATCCGGGCTTTTCGACGCCTCGATGATCAGGTCTTCCAGGGCGCTCCGCGAATAGGTGGTGCTCTCCTTGTCGTAGAGATAGTCGAAGACATTGGCGCGCGAGGGCCAGGTGAACAGGATCGGAGCCGCCGTGATCCCGGCATCATGCTTGAGCTGGGCGAGGCGAAAGACGGCGTCAGCATAGGTGTTGTTGAAGCCGTGGACGAAGATGAGCGCCTGCCGCTTGGCGTTGCGATTCCTGCGAAACCAGTCGAGCATCTGCCGCTCGGACTGCGCCTTGCGGACGCCGAGCACCGCGAACTCCCGCTCCGGATTCGCCTCGGCCTGCGCTGGCCACTGGATCTCCCCGGCCCTGCGGTTGCGATCGGACGGGATCGAAACCTCGATGCTGTCGAAGGAGATCGCGTCGCCGCGCTCGCCGGAATAGAGCAGGCCCGGATCCTGCGCCGCCTGACGCGTCGTCACGGCGAGGATGTCGACCCGGCTGGTGTCTGCCGCAGCCGCCGACACCGGGCGGAGGACGCTTTCCTGCCGCGTCGCGCAGGCTGTGAGCAGCGCGAGGGCGGCGAAGAGCGAGACGGCCCGCACCAGGCGCAACCGGGCGGAAGCCGGGCGGCGCGGAGGGCGCGGATCGGCGGTGATGCGATGCTCGATCATCTCGAACCCGGCTCCATGAGGTCGCGGCGCGCGTCGGCTCAGTGCGCCGGCGCAGGCGCGGCAGTCTCCTGCCCGGAGGTCTCGGGCTCGCCCTGCCCCTTCGGCTCCTCGAAGCGGAACCAGGCGACATAGAGCGCCGGCAGGAACAGCAGCGTCAGCACCGTTCCGACGATGATCCCGCCCATCATGGCGTAGGCCATCGGGCCCCAGAACACCTCGCGCGCGATCGGGATCAGCGCCAGGCTCGCGGCCGCCGCCGTCAGCATGATCGGGCGCATGCGGTGCTCCGTCGCCTCGACCACGGCCGACCAGCCATCCCTGCCCTCCTCGCGCAGATGCTCGATCTGGATGACGAGGATGACGGAGTTGCGGATCAGGATGCCGATCAGCGCCAGCACGCCGAGGATGGCGACGAAGCCGAGCGGCGCGCCGCTGGGCACGAGCGCGGCAACCACGCCGATCAATCCCAGAGGCGCGACGACGACCACGAGGAACAGCCGCTGGAAGCTCTGGAGCTGGATCATCAGGATCGTCGCCATCGCAAACAGCATCAGCGGGACGATCGCGACGATCGGGCCCTGGCCCTTGGCGCTCTCCTCGACCGCGCCGCCGGTGACGATCTTGTAGCCGGCGGGCAAGGTCTCGCTGATCCGGGTCAGGGCCGGGGCGAGCTGCTGGACGACGGTCGCCGGCTGCAACGCCGTCGTGACGCTCGCCTTCACCGTGACGGTCGGCAGGCGGCCGCGCCGCCAGACGACCGGCTGCTCGGATTCGTAGCGGAAATTGGCGACCGCAGCGAGCGGCACGGTTTTTCCGGCGCTGGTCTGGATCTGCAGGTTCTGCAGCGTGTCGATCGAGGAGCGCTCGTTGTCGAGCGCCCGGCCGACGACATTGATCAGATAGATGCTGTCGCGCACCTGCGTCACCGTCGCGCCGCCGACGATGCTGTTCAGCGCCGTCGCGATCGTCTCGGAGGTGATGCCGAGCTGGGCCGCCTTGTCCTGCAGCACATCGACCTTCACGACGCGGCCGGGCTCGTTCCAGTCATAGACGATGTCGCCGAGATTGGGGTTCTGCCCGAGCGTGCTCGCGACGTTCTGCGCCAGCGTCCTGACCGTCTGGATGTCGGGTCCGCTGACGCGATACTGCACCGGACGGCCCACGGGCGGGCCGATGTCGAGCAGATGCACGAAGGCGTCGGTGCCGACGAATTCGCGCGCGATGATGTCGTCGAGCTTGGTGCGCAGCCGCTCCCGCGCCGCCAGATCATGGGTCACGATGACGATCTGGCCGAAATTCGGGCTGGCAGGCTGCACATCATAGGACAGCACGAAGCGCATTGCGCCCTGGCCGACATAGGACGACCAGCGCTCGATATCCGGCTCGCCGACGAGCGCGATCTTCTCGAAGCGGTCCATCTGGGCGCGGGTCTCGGTGATCGAGGCATTCTGCGCCACCGTCCAGTCGACGATCAGCTCGCGCCGGTCCGATGAGGGGAAGAACTGCTGCTGGACGAACCGCATGGCACCGACCGAGAGGGCGAACATCAGCACGGTCGCGGCGATGGTCAGCCATTTCCGGCGCACGCAGAGGCGCAGCAGCGCGTTGAAGGCGCGGGTGAAGCGGCCGGGCCCGTCATGATGCTGCTTCATCGTCTTGGGCAGCAGGGTGACGCCGAGCAGCGGCGCGAACAGCACCGCGACCACCCAGGAGACCAGCAGCGAGACCGCGATCACGACGAAGAGCGTGAAGGTGAATTCGCCGGCCGCGCTGCCGTTGAGGCCGACGGGGATGAAGCTCGCCACCGTCACCAGCGTGCCCGTCAGCATCGGGAAGGCGGTCGAGGTGTAGACATAGGTCGCCGCCTTGGTGAGCGTGTCGCCGACCTCGAGCCGCGCCACCATCATCTCGACCGCGATCATCGCGTCGTCGACCAGCAGGCCGAGCGCAATGATCAGCGCGCCGAGCGAGATGCGCTGCAGCGAGATGCCGAAGATCTCCATGAAGACGAAGGTGATGGCGAGCACGAGCGGGATCGTCAGCGCCACGACGAGCCCGGCCCGCATGCCCAGGCTGACGAAGCTGACGATCAGCACGATCGCAACCGCCTCGAACAGCGCCTTGGTGAAGCCGCCGACGGCTTCCTCGACGATGGCAGGCTGGTCGGAGACCAGATGCACGCCGATGCCGATCGGCAATTCGTTCTCGATCTTCGTCATCTCGGCCTTCAGCGCCTCGCCGAAATGCAGGA
The DNA here is from genome assembly GCF_000745475.1 of Allobosea sp. UNC402CLCol. Lineage (GTDB taxonomy): Bacteria > Pseudomonadota > Alphaproteobacteria > Rhizobiales > Beijerinckiaceae > Allobosea > Allobosea spartocytisi. The sequence goes on along the minus strand of NZ_JQJJ01000009.1, from coordinate 903,510 downwards.
GATTGGCGTTCGGCTTCATGCCGATGGCGAGCCCGATCGCCGGCTTGCCGTCGACGCGGAAGAGCGAAGTCGGCGGGTCGACATAGCCGCGGCTGATGGTGGCGACGTCGCCCAGGCGAAAGAAACGGTCGTTGATCCGCAGGTTGATCGCCCGCAGGCTGTCCTCGGAGGTGAACTGCCCGCCGACGCGCACACTGATGCGCTCGCCCTTTGCCTCGATCGTGCCCGACGGCGCGATCGCGTTCTGCGCCCGGATGGTGTCGACCACGAGCTGCTGGGTCAGGCCCAGCGCCGCGATCTGGCGCGTCGAGAATTCGAGATAGATCACCTCGTCCTGCGCGCCGACAAGATCGACCTTGCCAACATTGGGCACGGTCAGAACCTTGGCGCGGACATCCTCGACATAGTCGCGCAATTGCCGCTGGCTGAAGCCGTCTGCGGTGAAGGCATAGATGTTGCCGTAGACGTCGCCGAAATTGTCGTTGAAGCTCGGACCGACGACCCCATCGGGGAACTGGCTCTTGATGTCCCCGATCATGTTGCGGATCTTGACCCAGATCGCGGGGATGTCCTTGGCCTTGGTCGTGTCCTTGAGGTTGACGAAGATCGTCGTCTGCCCGGGCATGTTGAGGCTCTTGGCGTAGTCGAAGGAGTCGAGCTCCTCGAGCTTCTTCTCGATGCGGTCAGTGACCTGGCCGATCACGTCCTCCACGGTCGCGCCGGGCCAGCGCGCCTGGATGATCATCGTCTTGATGGTGAAATCGGGATCTTCCGCCCGGCCGAGGTTGAAATAGGAGAACAGCCCGGCGAGCGAGGCCACGATCATGAAATACCAGACGAGCGAGCGGTGCTGCAGCGCCCAATCGGAAAGGTTGAAGCGCTTCACCGGCCGGCTCCTTCATCGAACTTGACGCTCTGTCCTTCGGACAGGCTGTTGACGCCGGCGACGACGATGCGCGCGCCAGCCGTCAACTGCCCGACGATCCGGGCCTTGCCGTTGATCCGTTCCGCCACCTCGACGGCGAAGGAGCGGACCGTTCCGGTACCCGGGTCGAGCAGCCAGACGAACGTCTTGCCGTCCCGCTCGAGAAGCGCGGCGGCCGGGATGTCGAACACCGCCTGCGCCGCTGCGGGCATCGTCGGCAGCACGGTGACGGTGGCGCCCAGCCGGAAGGCATCGACGCTCTGGTCGAGGGTGATCTTGACCCGGCGCGTGCGCGTCGCGGCATCGGCCTGCGGGCCGATCTCGCGCAGCTTGCCGGTCGCGGTGACGGACGGATCCGCCTGCAGGCGGATCGCGAAGGGCTCGCCCTGGCGCAGGGAGCGCGCCGTGGCATCGGGAATATCGACGACGGCCTCCCGGATGTCGGTACGCGCGATCGTCATGACCTTCTGGCCGGCGGTGACCATCTGGCCGACCTCGGCGTTGACGCTGGTGACCACGCCGGCCTCGTCCGCCGTCAGGGCCGCATAGCCGCGCTGCTCGCGCGCCTTGTCGAGGCTGGCCTGAGCCTGCTTCACGCCGGCACTTGCAGCCTCCAGGGACTGCTTGGCGGTGTCGAGATCGGCCTGGTTCGCGATCTGCTTGGCGAACAGGGTGCTGATCCTGGCCTCGGCGGCAGAGGCGTTCGCGAGCTGCGCTTGCGCCTTGGCGAGATCGGCCTCGCTGCCGCGCACGGTAAGATCCAGCAACTGGGGATCGATCTGCGCCAGCGCCTGCCCCGGGGCGACGACGTCGCCGATATCGACCTGACGCGAGATCAGGCGGCCGAGCACGCGAAAGCCGCGATCGGTCTGGAAACGCGGCTGGATCGTGCCCGCAAAGCCGACATCCTGGTCTTCCTGCGGCTTGACCACGACGGAGAGGACCGGGCGCGGCACCGTCTTCGCCTTGGTGGCGTCGCCCTCGGCATTGCAGCCGGCCAGCGCGCAGACGACGGCCGCGGTGGAGAGGAGAACGAGCGCGCGCCTCATTTCTTGGTCTCCTCGCGGGGCTGCGCATCCGGCAGCAGCGGCTTCACGATCTGGCCCGGCCTGAGCAATTGCGTGCCGGCCGTCACGACAATGTCGCCGGCCTCCAGCCCATCGCGGACCAGCAGCTCGCCCGTCCGGTAGCTGTCGACCGTGATCGGCCGGATCGCGGCGGCATGGCTGCGCGGGTCGACCGTCCAGACGGCGGGCTTGCCGTTCTCGGTGAAGAAGGCGCCCGCCGGCAGCGCGAAGACATTGTCGGGCTTGAACCGGCCGATTCCGGTGACGGCCGCGCCCAGGGTCATGGCGGGAGGTGGCGCGTCGATCGAAATCTTGACGCGAACGGTTCCCGTCGCGGGATCGATGGCGGGGGCGACCTCACGGACCTTGCCGGTCGCGCGCACGGCCGGATTGGAGACGAGCGCGAGCTCGATGGTGTCGTCGGCCGGGCGCTGGGCCAGGAGCCCCTCATAGACATCGAAGACCGCGTCGCGCTCGCCGTCGCGGGCGATGGTGAAAACCGCCTGCGCCGCCTCGACCACCTGCCCGGCCTCGGCGTTGCGCGCGACCACGACGCCCGAGGCGTCCGCGGTCAAGGACGTATAGACGAGCTGCTCCCTGGCCGTTCCCAGATTGGAGCGGGCCGCGTCGAGCGTCGCGCGGGCGGCCTGCATCGCCTGCTGAGCATTGTCGAAATTGGTCTGCGTGGTGAAACCGTTGGCGAGCAGGGATTTCTGACGCTCGAAGGCGGCCGTCGTCTGGCGCAGGGTCGCCTCGGCCGACTGGACGCCGGCCGTCATGGAGGCGAGGTCAGCCGTCTGCTCCTGCGATTCCAGCCGCGCGAGAACCTGCCCCGCCTCGACATGATCGCCGATCTCGACGAAGCGTTCGGCGATGCGGCCGGTGAAGCGGAAGGCGAGATCGCTCTGGACGCGCGCCTTCACCTCGCCCGTCAGTGCGACCGACAGGGCGTGCTGCGACGCGGATACGCGCTCGGCCTTGACGGACATCGGCGCCCGCGCAGAGGGGTTTTTCTCCTCGCCGCAGGCAGCGAGGACCATGGCAAGACCAACCAGAAGGCCGGCGGTGGATCGTCCAGGGAAGCGAAGCGGCCATCGCATCGGCATCGGTCACCCATGTCAAAATTGAACTGAACCGTTCAGTTTTGACATTTGCTTGAGTGGGCAGCATATGTCAATCATGAACTGAACGGTTCAGTTTAGAGAAAAATCAATGACCACACGCGCCCCGCCGCGAGGCGGTGGAACTCGAGATCCTCGGAGCGCCGGCCTCGCGCCGACCCAGCGCGATCGCAAGGTCGGCTCGATCCTGGCGGCGGCCCGCGCGCTCTTTCTCGACCACGGCTTTGACACGGTCAGCATGGACATGGTCGCTCGGCAGGCGCCGGTGTCGAAAGCGACACTCTATGCGCATTTCGCCAGCAAGGAAGAGCTGTTCACCGCCGTGGTCGTCGACGAGGCCGAGCGGATGACGGATGAGATCGGGCGGATCGTAACCGACAGAAGCGATATTGCCGCTGTGCTCAAGCGCGTCGCCGAGAAGTTCGTCGACATCTTCCTATCGGAGCAGGCCATGTTCCTGCAGCGTGCCGTCATCGGCGTGGTGCCGCGATTTCCGTCGATCGGCGCCGCCATCTTCGAGAGCGGCCCCAAAGCGCTGACGGAGCACCTGGCGGCCTTCCTCGGCGAGGCCCATCGGGCAAGCAAGCTGCATGTTCCGAACCCGACACTGGCGGCGAAGCAGTTCCTGAGCCTCGTCAGAGGCGATCTCGACATCACGCGCCTGCTGCTGCCTGCGGCGGTGCCGAGCCGGGCCGAGCTCGAGACGCAGATCGAGGCCGGGATCGACCTGTTCCTTCACTTTTACGCACCATCCGAGACGTAGCGGCTGCCCGGCGCGCAGGCGCCTCAACCCGGAACGACGGCCGTCGGAGGAAGCGCTTCGCAGCGGCTTGAAAACAGGCGTTCTCCGATAAAATCGACAAAGACGCGGACCTTCGGCGAGAGATTGCGGCTGGAGGGCCAGATCAGGCTGAAATGGCCGGGAGCGTCGATGTGTTCGTCGAGCAGGGTGTGCAGCTCGCCCTTCGCCAGCGGATCACGCGCCAGGAAATCCGGTATGCAGCCGATACCGAGGCCAGCGATGGTTGAGCCGCGCAGCGCCTCCATGTTGTTGCAGGTCAAGACCGTGCGTGTGCGCAACTCCGGTTCTCCAGCCGGCAGTGTGAGTGGCCATGCTTGAATCTTGCCGCTGTTGGGAAAACGGAAGCGGACACCGAGATGCCCGTCGAGGTCGCGCGGGCACTCTGGCTTACCGTGGCGCTCCAGATAGGATGGTGCGGCACAGAGCAGCAGCTGGAATGGGCGCAGCCGCCGCGCCATCAGGCGCGAATCCGGGAGATCTCCGCTGCGAATCGCGACATCGACGCCCTCGTCGATCAGATCGACGAGGCGGTCGTTGAAATCGAGATCGACCTCGATCTCGGGATAGCGCGCCATGAACTCCGGCAGAACCGGCAAGAGCAGATGATAGCTCACGATCGGCGTGCTGATCCGCAGGCGTCCACGCGGCACATCCATCGTGTGAGCGAGCATCGCGCGGGCATCGTCGAGATCGTCGAGAATGCGCCGGCAGCGCTCGTGAAAAGCGCGCCCCTCCTCGGTCAGGCGCAGGCTGCGCGTAGAACGCTGGAACAGGCGGATGCCGAGCTGCTGTTCGAGTTTGGTCACGGCCTTGCCGACCGCGGAGGCGGAAAGCCCGAGCACGCGCCCGGCCACGACAAAACTGCCGAAATCGGCGGTCCGGACGAAGGCCGTCAGGCCGGTCAGCGAATCCATCCTTACCCCCTCGATACGTGGTTATTCGAGCGAATTCTTCCGATATGATCGGAATATGAAGCCACTTGGCTCCAATTAGCTCGATAATATCCTGTTTCGACCGCAAGGCGAGCGCCAGCTGGGGTCGCTGCGCCGTTGTTGAACAAGGCATCCAATCCATGACGCAAACCATCACGCGGCCGAGCACGGCCCGACAGGCGCTCGTGCTCCTTTCCGTCTGCCTCGCCGCCGCCGCGATGCCACTCACCTTCACGGGGCCGGCTGTGGCGCTTCCTGCCATCGGCAAAACGCTGGGCGGCAGCCCGATCGCGCTCAACTGGGTCACCAACGCCTTCATGCTGACCTTCGGATCGAGCCTGATGGCAGCGGGCGGGCTCGCGGATGCCTATGGCCGCAAGCGCCTCTTCCTCATCGGCGTCGGCGCATTCGGGATGATCTCCGCGGCACTCGCCGTTGCACCCGACATCCTCTGGTTCGATCTGGGGCGGGCGGCCCAGGGCATCGCCGCGGCGGCCGCCTTTTCCGGCGGCATGGCGGCACTCGCGCAGGAATTCGAGGGGCGCGCGCGCATCCGTGCCTTCAGCATCGTCGGCACGAGCTTTGGTGTCGGCCTTGCCTTCGGACCGATCGCGTCGGGATTGATGATCGATGCCTTCGGCTGGCGCAGCATCTTTGGGCTCGTGGTCGTTCTGGCCGCGCTCGCCCTAGCGCTCGGGGCACGCTTCCTGCGCGAAACGCGCGACCCGGACGCCACCGGACTCGACTGGCCGGGCGCCCTCTCCTTCACCCTGGCCCTGGCGCTCTTTACCTATGGCGTCCTGCTGGCGCCGGAGCGCGGCTGGGCCGAGCCGACCGTGATGACCCTGTTGGCGGGCTCCGCCGCGCTCTTCATCGCCTTCGGCGTGATCGAACGGCGCGTCGCTCGGCCGATGCTCGACCTCACCTTGTTCCGCTACCCCCGCTTCGTGGGGGTGCAGTTACTCGCGGCGGCGCCGGCCTATGCTTTCGTCGTGCTGCTGATCCTGCTGCCGGTGCGTTTCATCGGCATCGAGGGCCTGAGCGAGATCGCTGCCGGCCGGCTGATGATCGCACTCTCCGCACCTTTGCTGGCTCTCCCTTTCGCGGCTGGCCTGCTGACGCGCTGGTTCGCACCGGCGGCGATCTGCGGCGTCGGCTTGTTGATCTGCGCTGTCGGCTTGTTCTGGCTGAGCCGCATGCCGCTCGGAAGCGAGACAATGGGTGTCGCCATGCCGATGGCCCTGATCGGCATCGGCATCAGCCTCCCCTGGGGGCTGATGGACGGGCTTGCCGTCAGCGTCGTGCCCAAGGAGCGCGCCGGCATGGCAACCGGCATTTTCAGCACCACCCGTGTGGCCGGCGAAGGTGTGGCGCTCGCCGTGGTCAGCGCCGTGTTATCCGCCTTGACAGCGGGGCATCTGGCGGCTGGTACGGCGGCGGCCCATGCCGGCCCGGCGGCCCAGTTGCTCGTCACCGGCGATATCGTGGCCGCGGCCGCCCTGCCGCTGATGAGCCGCGCGGCGCTCATGCAGAGCTATGGCGACGCCTTCGCGACATTGCTCCTGATGCTCTGCGCCATCACGATCCTCACCGCGATCGTCGTCTTCGCTTTCCTCGGCCGGAGGGCGGAAACGGGAACCGAGCCAGTGGTGGAGGGGGAAGAGCGCCTCTGCACATCGCAAGCCTGACCCGGCTCGCCAGCCGCGGCACGCCCAGGACGACAAGGGCACCGCAAGCCGCGAGTGGCTTGCGGCGCCCCGATCAGCAAGTTCTCGCTCCCGATTCAACGGTCTCTAGAAATATTGAACAATCATCGACCTCTCCATAGGTCGATATACTTATTTTGCTGAAGGTATTGATTGCCAGCCTGAATTGAACCCGAATGCTGGCCAGCACGATTGATCCGGCCGCCGGGGCTGAGGGCGACGCGGGCCAGACCCATCTGCCTTTCGAAGATCGGGCGCGGTCGCACTGTTCCAGCCTGTCCTGAGAGCGCATCATGACATCCAGAAACGAGAATTTCGCGGCCCTGGTCGGCAATACGCCGCTCCTCGAACTGGGCCGCTTCGCAGAAGAGCTGAAGCTCGGCGCCCGTATCCTCGCGAAGATCGAGTATCTGAACCCCGCCGGCAGCATCAAGGACCGGACCGCCTGGGGCCTCATCCGCGAGGCCGAGGAGAGCGGCCGGTTGAAGCCCGGCCAGCAGATCGTCGACCTGACCAGCGGCAATACCGGGATCGGGCTCGCGGCGCTGGCGGCGGCCCGCGGCTATCCTTCAAAATTCTACCTGCGCAACACGATCAGCGAGGACAAGCTCAAGCTGCTCGCTCATTACGGCGCCGAGATCGTCCTGATCGACAACAGCGTCTTCCTCGAACCCGGCGCCATCCACGCGATCATCGATCGGGTGCGCCGCGAGAATCCGGACGCCTACTACACCAATCAGCGCGCCAATCCGGCCAATCCGCGCGTCCATTTCGAGACGGGCCCCGAGATCTGGCGGGATACAGCCGGGGAAGTCGATATCTTCGTGGCGGCCGTCGGCACCGGCGGCACGATCTCCGGCACGGGGCGCTTCCTGAAGCGACAGAACCCGGAGGTGCAGGTCGTCGTCGTCGAGCCCGGCCCTGCCTCGGTGCCCTCGCTGGACGCTCCCTATCCGGACAGCATCGAGGGCGTCCACAAGGTGACGGAGGTCGAGCCCGGCTACCTGCCGGAGAATTTCGACGCTTCCGTCGTCGACGAGGTGATCGTCACCGAGACGGCGCAGGCGCGGGACTTCGCGCGGATCCTGGCGCAGCGCGAAGGCATCCTGGCCGGGACGTCGTCGGGCGCGGTGCTGTTCGCCGCCACGGCGCTCGCAAGGCGGCCCGAAAATGCCGGCAAGACGATCGTCGCCATCGTCGCCGATAGCGGCGAGCGCTATCTCAGCCCGCCGAAGCTCGGGCCCGCCCTTTCGAGCGAGGTGGGGGCGCCCGCTCTGGAAGCCGCCACGGTCTGACATCCGCTCGATGCGGCGACGATGTCGATCGCCTCGCCGCTTCGCCGGATACAAAACAAATCATCGCTTCCTGTCACGCAAAACGCATATTCTGTTTCATTGCCAATAATAATAACCCGAGCAATAATCTTGAACGCGACGGCGCTTTCAGCGTCTTCGCCGCGGGATTTGCTGGAGCAGCTTGCGCCGCGTCAACAACGCTAAAAGCACCACGATGTCTCGTGGGCTCCTTTTGTTTTGGAGACGCGAATGTCCATGACGTTCAGCACTGCAGAATCGGCGGCAAGCCTGCTCTTCCACCGGCGGCTCTGACCTTCCTGAAGCCGGGCCGCCTTTCCGCGCCCGCCTCGATCCCATTCACAACCCGGGCAACGCGATCTCATGCCAGCCGCCATGGCGACTGCACGACCGGAAAAGCGCGCCTGCCCCGATTCCCTCATCAAGCCAGACCGGGACGCCGCCATGTCCACTCTCACGGAATATCTCGCCCAGAAGCGCGACGCCCTGCTGCGCCGCAAGGCCCATGCCCGCTCGGGAGACGCCCGTCCCTTGCGACTTCAGGCGCAAGCCCATGCCGAGGGGCGCAGCGGCGTCCGGCGCATCCGCATCCGCGACTTCCAGGTGATCAGCGACAGCCCGCCGGATTTCGCCGGTTACGATCTCGGGCCGAGCTCGCCCGAACTGCTGCTCGGCGCGCTGTCGAGCTGCCTGACCCATACCTATCTGATCCAGGCCGCCGACCAGCAGATCGCTCTGGAGGACGTCTGGGTCGAGGTTCACGGCCAGCTCGATCCGCGCGCCGGAACGCCCGGCCACGAGACCACACCGATCTATCCGCACGAGCTGTCCTACACCGTCAGGCTCACGACGGATGTGACCGAACTCGACGCCCTGAATGCCGCCGTCGAGCGCTTCTGCCCGATCCTGAACCTGCTCCGGCAGGGCGTGACGGTGCGCGGCACCGTCGAGCGCGTCCCGGCCAGCCGCGCGGCAGCCTGACCCTTCCCCAAACGACCATGCAGCCGCGTGCAAAGCGGCAAGGAGCGACCATGACCCAGCAGACGACCTTCCCCTCCCGCCGCACCTTGTTGCGCGGAGCCGCAGCGCTCGCCGCCGCGCCGCTCGCCGGCCTGGCCGGGCACCATGCCTTCGCCCAGGCCACGCCGCTGAAGCAGCGCCAGACGATCAAGCTCGCCTGGGGGCAGACGGCGGTGTGCCAGTCGCCGATCTCGGTCGCGCTGAAGCAGGGCCTGTTCGAGAAGTACAATCTCGCGGTGGAGCCGGTGAATTTCAGCGGCCCGACCGACGCCCTGCTGCAGGCGATCGCGACCGGCCATGCCGATGGCGGCATCGGCATGGCGCTCCGCTGGCTGAAGCCGCTGGAGCAGGGCTTCGATGTCGGCCTTACCGTCGGCACCCATGGCGGCTGCATGCGGCTGCTGGTGCCTGAGGCCGCCAATATCCGCAGCCTGAAGGACCTCAAGGGCAAGTCGGTCGCCGTCACCGACCCGGCGAGCCCGGTGCGGAACTTCTTCGCCATCCGCCTCGCCGAGATCGGGCTCGACCCCGAAAAGGATGTGAGCTGGGTGCAGTATCCGCAGGACCTGTTCGGCGAAGCTCTGAAGAAGGGCGAGGTCCAGGCGCTCGCGGGCGACGATCCGCATCTCTACCTGATCCGCGAGCGCGACAAGCTCGTCGAGCTCGCCACCAATCTCGAAGGCCAGTACGCGAAATCGACCTGCTGCGTGCTCGGCCTGCGTGGCGCCCTGATCCGCGACCAGCCCGAGGTGGCCGGCGCGATCTCGCGCGCCATCGTCGAGGCGCAGGCCTGGACGGCGGCCAATCCCGACAAGACGGCCGATATCTTCGCGCCCTTCGTTCCGGCCAAGGTCACGCCCGAGACCGTGGCCGCGATCCTGCGCAGCCACACCCACGACCATCACTCCACCGGCGCGGCGCTGCGCGAGGATGTCGCGCTGTTCACCGAGCAGCTCAAGCTCGTCAACGTGATCCGCAAGAACACCGACGCCAAGGCCTTCGCGCAGAAGATCGTGCCCCATGTCCCCGTTTGAGCAGACCGGCTCCGCATCGGCCTTCGACCAGCCGCGCCTGCAGGTCGACGGCTCGGTCCTGGCGCGCGGCGCATTCGCCACGGCGGCCTGGACCGCAGTGGCGGCCTCCGTCACGCTGCTCGCCAACAAGAAGGTCGGTTTTGCCGACCCGCTCTATGTCGGCGAGACCAATGCCGGCTTCATCGGCTGGGCCGTGCTGCTGGCGCTGGCGACCGCCGTTGGGGCGCTGTGGCCGCCGCTCGGCCGGCGCCTCGGCCGCGCCGCGCCTTGGCTCGTCGTGCTCGCGCTCTTCGTCGGTGTCTGGGACCTGCTGACGGCCAAGCTCGGCCTGCTGCCGGTGCCCTTCTTCGCCCCGCCCTCCGCGCTGGTCGAGGTCTATGCGGAGGATTGGCCGCGGCTCGGCGAGAGCGTACTGCATTCGCTGCGCCTGCTGGCGCTGGGCTTCCTGTTCGGCACGATCTCCGGCTTCGTCACCGGCGTCGCGATCGGCTGGTCGCGCGGGCTCGGCTACTGGGTGCATCCGGTGCTGCGCTTTCTCGGGCCGATCCCTTCGACCGCGCTCCTGCCGATGGCGTTCTTCTTCTTCCCGTCGAGCTTCTCGGCGGCGATCTTCCTGATCGCGCTCGCCACCTGGTTCCCGGTCACGGTACTGACCTGGTCCGGCGTCGCCAGCGTCGACAAGGCCTATTACGACGTCGCCCGGACACTGGGCGCCGGCCGCGCCTTCCTGATCTTCAAGGTCGCGATTCCCGCCGCCCTGCCGCATGTCTTCGTCGGCCTGTTCATGGGGCTCGGCGCCTCGTTCTCGGTGCTCGTCGCGGCCGAGATGATGGGGGTCAAATCCGGCCTCGGCTACTATCTGCAATGGGCCCAGGGCTGGGCCGCCTATTCCAACATGTACGGCGCGCTGATCGTGATGGCGCTGATCTTCTCAGGGCTGATCACGCTGCTCTTCTCGGCACGCGACCGGTTGCTCGGCTGGCAGAAGGATGTGGTGAAATGGTAGCCGCACAGCTCGCTGTCTCGCCCTCGACCGGCATTCCCGCGTCCAACGGCGCCGAACTCTCGATCGCCGGCGTCTCGCATGAATTCGATCTCGAAGGCCGCCCGCTGCCGGTGCTCGACGATATCGATCTCGAGATCCGGGCCGGCGAATTCGTCGCCCTGCTCGGGCCGAGCGGCTGCGGCAAGTCGACCTTGCTCAGGCTGGTCGCCGGGCTCGAACAGCCCTCTCAGGGCCGGATCGCGGCGGCGGGCGAGGAGATCACCACGCCCGATCCCTCCCGCGTCGTCGTCTTCCAGGATCCCACGCTCTATCCCTGGCGCACGGTCTGGAAGAACGTCGCGCTCGGGCTCGAGGCGCGCGGCCTGCTCGCCAGCCAGAAGGGCCGCGTCGACGACGCCCTGAAGACGGTCGGCCTCGCCGGTTTCGAACGCGCCTTCCCGCGCCAGCTTTCCGGCGGCATGGCCCAGCGCGCCGCGCTGGCCCGTGCCCTCGTCAACGATCCCAACGTGCTCATCCTCGACGAGCCGCTCGGCAAGCTCGACTCGCTGACGCGGATTGCCATGCAGACCGAGATCGCCGAGCTCTGGCGCCAGCGCGGTTTCACCACCCTGCTCGTCACCCATGATGTCGAGGAGGCGCTGTTCCTGGCCCAGCGCGTCATCGTGCTGAGCGAGCGCCCGGCCCGGATCAAGGCCGAGATCGTCAACGACCTGCCCTATCCGCGCCATCGCGGCGATCCACGCCTGGCGGAGTTGCGCGGGCAGGCGCTCGCCCATCTCGGGCTCGACGCGAGCTGGTAAGCCCGCAATCTCCCCTTCCCCATCGCAGGATCCTATCGATGTCTCGACGTCTCGGGCTGACGCTCGCCTTTGCCCTGGCCACATCGCAGGCCTTCGCCCATGCCCATCTCAAGACCGCATCGCCCGCCGAGGGCGCAACCGTCGCCGCGCCGACGGAGATCACCCTCGGCTTCACCGAGGAGCTCGAGGTCAAGCTGAGCAGCATCACCGTCAAGGACGCGCGTGGCGGGATCGTCAGCGCGGCACCGGCGGAGGCCGTGCCGGGCGACCGCAAGGCGCTGAAGGTCCGGCTCAAGTCGGTCTCGCCCGGAGCCTACAGCGTCGAATGGGCTGCGACCTCGGTCGACACCCACCGCGTCACCGGGCAGTATCGGTTCACCGTCAGGCCTTGATGTGGACGCTCTGATCGGGGCGGCGCTGCCGGCGGCCCGCTGGCTCCACCTCGCCGCCCTGCTGTCCGGCCTCGGCATCGAGGCCTTTCGCCTGCTGTCGCAAGGCCCGCTCGCCACCACGCCGGGCGGCCAGCAACTGCTGCATCGACTGTCCTCCTGCAGCCGGCTCTCGCTCATCCTGGCGCTCGCGGGCGGGGCGGTCTGGTTCTGGCTGCAAGGCAGCGCCATGCTGGGCCGCCCCCTCGACAACCTCGCGAGCGTTGCCGCCATCGCGGAGACACGCTTCGGCGAAGTGCTGCTGGCGCGCGCCGGCCTGCTCGTCCTTGCAGGCTTGCTCCTGCGTGGCGAAGGCGCTGCCCGAACGGGTGCGCTGCTTCTCATGACCATCGCGGCCCTGCTGCAGAGCCTGCTCGGGCATGGTGCCGCCACCGGCTTCTGGACAACAGCGGCTCTGGGGCTTCACGTCCTGGCAGCCGGCCTGTGGCTCGGCGCATTGCCTCCCCTTCTGGCGGTATGCTGGCTCCTGCCGGCCCAGGCGCCCTTGTTCGCCCGCCGTTTCACGCCGCTCGGCCTGGCCTGCGTCGCCGTTCTCGCAGCCACATCCGTCCTTCAGCTGCAGGAGCTGGTCGGCACCTTGCCGGGGCTCATGGGCACCGCATACGGCCAGCTTGCGATCGTCAAGATCGCCCTGTTCGGCGGCCTCCTGCTGCTGGCTGCCGCCAACCGCTTTCGCTTCGTACCCGCGGCGGCGACGTCAGGCTCGGCGCGTGCCCTCACCCTGTCGATCGCCACCGAAACCGGATTCGGGCTGGCCATCGTGGCCGTTGCGGCGGCACTGGCCAACGAGCCACCTGCGATCCACGAACAGCCGACCTGGCCTTTCGCCCTCAGGCCGGTGCCCGCCTTCTGGGACGATGCCTATCTGCGCGATGGGCTTTTCCGCCTGCTGACTCCTGTGGCGATCGCCCTTGCGCTTTTCGCCACCGCCCTATCGCTTCGCAAACTGCGCTGGCCAGCCCTTCTCGCCGGGGCCATCGCGTTGGCCTTCGTCCAGATTCCGCCATGGCGCCCCTATGTCGTCGCCGCGGTTCCAACGAGCTTCCAGCTCTCTCCGACCGGCTATGCAGCGCGCTCCATCGCGACGGGCCGGGACCTGTTCCAGCGCGATTGCGCGAGCTGCCATGGCGCGGATGCGCGCGGGCGCGGCCCCGTCGCGGTCGCGCAATCCGTCTGGCCTCCAGACCTCTCCGCGCCGCTGATCGCCGGGCGCCCCGGCGGCGAGCTGTTCTGGTCGATCCGTCATGGCAGCGGCCCGATGCCGCCGAGCGCGCAACTGGACGGTGCCGCGATCTGGTCGCTGATCGACTTCATCCGCCTGCGCGCCGGAGCCCGCATCTTCTCGCCCCCGGAGATGCGCTGGTCCGGAGCGGTGCGCATGCCGGGCTTCGTCGCCCGCTGCGCTGACGGCACCCTCGTCACGCCCGGCAGCGGAGCGCCACTGCGTGTATGGATCGAACGCGACGCGCGTGGGGCCGGCGCGCGGGTGCAGGTCGACGCCGCGGCCGAGTCCTGCCCCGTCGAGGATCCCGAGCCATTGGCGGCAGCCCTGGCCGAAGTCACCGCCAGCACGACGGCGCCGGCGCTGGTTCTCGTCGATGCGAATGGTTGGCTACGGCGCGCGTTCAAGGCGGAAGACAGCGCCGCGTTGGATATGGTCGCATCCGAGTTCGCCGAGATTCGTCGACGCCCGCTGGATGGAGCGGCTCTCCATCACTGACGGCCGCTCCTGGCGCCGAGTGCCAAGGCCATCTCCGCGGACAATCGACACAGATCGTTCTCTTGCCGATCCGCGCAACGGGCTCGCCGCAAATCGGATCACCCGGCGACACAAAAACAATCTTGACTGTTTGTAAATTGTGTCTCAGCCTCGGATTTCCTTCCGATGGCTTGGATCGATGCCAGAGAGTTCGACGTGAGCGGCAACAGGCGATCACAGAAAGAACGCAGCGCCGAGACTTCAACGCGGTTGCTGACGGCGACGATCGACCTTCTTCACGATCGCGGCCTTGCCCGCACCTCGACACCGGAAATCGCACGTCGAGCCGGGGTTTCGCGCGGCGCGTTGACGCATCACTTCCCCAGCCGCGAGGCGATCATCAGCGCCTCCGTCGCCGATCTGCTCAGCAGGACCGCGCGAGACCTGCATCGCTTCGCCGAAGAGTTCATCGCGCGCGGCGGCTCGAGCGACGAGATCGTCGACTACATCTGGCGGATGATGGATGACCGCCTTTTCTACGTCACGATGGAATTCCTGCCGGAGGCGCGCCACAACGACGATTTCCGGGCGCAGCTCATCCCCACCGTTCGCGAGTTCCATGCCGGTCTGGACGCGATCTGGACGGCGCTCGCCGTCCGCGCCGGAACCGACCCCGACCATACGCGCACGGTGATGAACGCCACGATGTGCCTCGTGCGCGGCATGATCAGCCAGACGGTGCTACGGCCGAACGATCCGACCTACTATGACGGCATGCTTCAGTTTTGGAAGGGCCAGGTACGCCAGCAATTTCCGATCAAGCCCGTCATGGCCGGGAAACACAGGGCGGCGTCTTGAACGCAGCGCTGACGATCGCGGGGCTGAAGCTCTCCTTCTACGGCGTACACGTGCTGCGCGGCGTTGATTTCGCCGTTCCCGAAGGGTCGTTCACCGGGCTCATCGGCCCGAACGGGGCGGGCAAATCCACCCTCTTCAACGCGGTGTCGGGGCTATACAGGCCCGATGCCGGCTCGGTTCGGCTGCGAGATGTCGAAACGGCCGGGCTGCCGCCCGAAAAGCTGGTCGCGGCCGGGCTTGTCCGCTCCTTCCAGCTCGCGCGCGGTTTCCCCAAGCTCAGTGTCTTCCAGCACCTGATGCTGTATGGCGCGGCGCAACCCGGCGAGCATTTGCTGGCGGGGCTGTTCGGCTCGCAGCGGGCACGGCAACGGGAAGCGGCGCTGGCCGAGCGCGCCTTCGGCATCGCCCGCAGGCTGAAGCTCGACCATGTGCTCGACAATCCCGTCACCGCCCTGTCCGGCGGACAGAAAAAGCTCGTCGAGATCGGCCGGGCGCTGATGGCCGAGCCGACGATCCTGCTGCTCGACGAACCGATGGCCGGTGTCAATCCGAGTCTCACCGAGCAGATCGCGGAGCATCTCGTCGCCCTCAATCGCGGCGGGCTGACCATCTGCCTGATCGAGCACGATATGGGGCTGATCCGCCGGCTCTGCGCGCCGGTCATCGTGATGGCCGAGGGCCGGACGCTGACGCAAGGCAGCTTCGAGGAGGTCGCCTCCGACACACGCGTGCAGGAAGCCTATCTCGGGAGGCGGCATTGAGCGCGGCGGCCGGCGCGGTTCTTCGGGCGACAGGCATCGTTGCCGGCTATGGCGCGGCGGAGCAGATCCTGAAGGGCACGTCGCTTCATGTGGCGCCGGGCGAGATCGTCTCGATCATCGGCCCGAACGGAGCCGGCAAGTCGACGCTGCTGAAGACGCTCGCCGGCCTTGTTCCGGCGCGGGAAGGCGAGATCCATCTCGGCGGGCGCGACTTGACGCGGGCCGACGCGCTTGGCCGTTCGCGCGCCGGCATCGGCTTCGTGCCGCAGGAGCGCAATGTCTTCGGCGCCATGACGGTCTCCGACAATCTCGAAATCAGCGGCTTTCAGAATCCAGGCGAGGTCGGGCGCCGCAGCGAGGAGATGTATGCGCGCTATCCGATGCTGGCGGACAAGCGCAAGGCGCTGGCGCGCACGCTCTCAGGCGGCCAGCGGCAGATTCTGGCCATGGCGATGGGGCTGATGAACGCGCCCTCGCTGCTGCTGCTCGACGAGCCGACGGCCGGGCTGTCGCCGAAGGCGGCCGACGAATTGTTTGACGCGATCGTCGCGCTCAATCGCGGCGGCCTGCCGATCCTGATGGTCGAGCAGCATGCGCTGGAAGCTCTCGCGATCTCGACGCGCGGCTATGTGCTCGTCTCCGGTCGCAATAGCCGTGAGGGGGCGGGACCGGCGCTCGCCAGCGACCCGGATATCCGCAAGCTCTTTCTCGGCGGATAGACCGCCTGACACGACGATCCATAACGACAATGCAGGGGATCACCATGACGCCATTCAGCATCGATCGCCGCCGCCTTCTTGCCGGCAGCGCCGCGCTTGCAGGCATTTCCGCGCTTCCGAGCCGCGCCCGCGCGCAGGCCGGCCCGATCCGGATCGGCACCTTGACGCCGCTCACCGGCTCGGGCGGTCCGTACGGTCCCGTCATGGTCAAGGCCGTGAAAGCGGTGGTCGACGAGGTGAACGCGGCAGGAGGCGTGCTTGGCCGCAAGGTCGAGCTGATCTCGGAAGACGATCAGACCAATCCGGAAGCCGGCGTGCGCGCCGCGCGCAAGCTGATCGACGTCGACAAGGTCTCCGCGATCCTCGGCACCTGGGCGTCCTCGGTCACCACCGCGGTGGCGCCGCTCTGCTGGGAATCGAAGACCTTCCTCGCCACCGTCTCGGGTGCCGACGCCATCACCCAGTTGCCGCATCAGGGCTATCTGATCCGCACCCAGCCGAACACGACGCTTCAGGGCAAGAAGTTCGGCGAGTTCTGCATCGCCGAGAAGGCGAAGCGTGTCTTCTTCCTCTCGCCGCAGACGCCCTTCGCCAAAAGCCAGTTCGACAACATCACGGCAGCGGTGAAGGCGGCCGGGGGCGAGACCGGCTCGCTGATCTATGACGACAAGAAGCCGTCCTACCGCACCGAGATCGACGAGGCGCTGCGCTTCAAACCCGACGCGATCATCTTCGGCGGCTACACGCCGGACACCGCGGTGATGCTCAAGGATGTCTACCGCGCCGGCTTCAGCGGGCTGAAGGTCGCTTTCGGCTATTCCGTCAATCAGAAGCTGATCGAGAGCGTGCCGGCCGAGGTCGTGGACAAGACCTTCACCATCGCGCCGTCGCCGGCCGAGGGCTCGAAAGCCTATGAGCGGCTGGTGAAGCTGATCGGCGTCGCCTCGCCCGATCCCTACACCACCCAGATCTACGACCAGATCAACCTCGTGCTGATGGCGATCGCCTTCGCTGACGACAGCTCAGGCGCGGCGATCAAGGATGCGGTGCGCAAGGTCAGCCAGGCGCAAGGCGGCGTGAAGGTCGACAATGCCATCGACGGACTGAAGGCCATCGCCGCCAAGCAGCCGGTCGATTACGACGGCGCCAGCGGCCCCTGCGACTTCGACGCGATCGGCGACATCATCGACTCCAAGTTCCGCTACGAGCAGGTGCAGGGCAGCAAGCTCGTCCTGGTGAAGATCGCGTGACCCAGCTGCTGCAGGCGCTGCTCAACGGCGTGATGACCGGGGCGCTGATCGCCGTCCCGGCCATCGGCTTCTCGGCCATCTTCGCCGTGCTGCGCTATCCGAACTTCGCCATCGCGGCCTATGCCACGATCGGCGCCTTCGCCGCCTGGTGGGCCAATGCCCAGCTCGGCCTGCCGATCGTCGCCTCGCTTTTCGTCGCCTTCGCAGTGACAGGTGTCGTCGGCGTCGCGGCGGAAGAGACGGCGCTGAAGCGCCTGCGCGGCAACGGGGCCCTGATCGTCGCCATCGCCTCGATCGCCCTCAATCTCGTGCTGGAGAACATCGTCCGCTTCATCTTCGGCAACGAGATGCGCGGCTACGATCTGCCGATCGCGCGGGACCTGCGCTTCGGCGAGCTGCGCATTGGCCCGCAGCAGCTCCAGAGCCTGCTGCTGTCCGTCATCATCATGGCCGCGATGTTCCTGTTCCTGCGCTACACCCGCTTCGGCAAGGCGATGCGGGCGGTGGCCGATAATCCCGATCTCGCGCGGCTCAAGGGCATCGACCCGGCGCGGATCGCCATCGTCACGATCTTTCTCGGCGCCGGTCTGACCGGCGTCGGCGGCGTGCTGATCGGGCTCGACACCTCGATCGACCCGCTCACCGGTTATCGCGTGCTGCTGTCGGTCTTCGCCGCCGCTGTGCTCGGCGGTCTCGGCTCCATTCCCGGCGCGGTCGTCGGCGCATTGATGCTCGGCATCGCCGAGGAACTCGCGCTGCTCGCCGTGCCTGCGACCTATCGCACCGCTGTCGGCTTCGTCGCGATCCTGCTGATGCTGACTTTCCGGCCGCGCGGCATCCTCGGCGAGAGGGCTGCCTGATGCTGTCCTACGTCATCTTCACGCTGACACTCTGCGCCATCTACGGGCTGCTGGGCTTGAGCCTCAACCTGATCTGGGGCGGGGCCGGGCTGGTCAATCTCGGCCTTGCCGGCTTCTTCGCGGTCGGCGCCTATGCCTCGGCGCTGGCGACGGGGGCAGGAGCGCCCGTCCTGATCGGATGGGGCGCGGCGCTCGTCGTCGGCGCGGGTGTCGGGCTTCTCGTGACCTTCGCCACGCTGCGGCTGCGCGACGATTACCTCGCCATCGTGACGCTGGGATTTGCCGAAGTGATCCGGCTCGTCGCGCTCAACGAACGCTGGCTCACCAAGGGCTCGGACGGCATTTCCGGCATTCGCGCACCGCTCAAGGCCGAACTCGGCACGCAGAATTTCGCGCTGTTCTATCTCGGTGTCGTCACCTTGGTGCTTCTCGTCGTCTGGGCGCTGCTGCGGCGGCTCGACCTCTCGCCTTACGGGCGCGCCTTGAAGGCGATCCGCGAGGACCAGCAGCTCGCCGCCTTCGCAGGCAAGCCGGTGCTGCGCTTCAAGCTGCAGGCCTTCGCGCTCTCGGCCGCGATCGCGGCGCTGGCCGGCGCGCTCTACGCCCATTTCCAGTCCTACATCTCGCCGGATCATTTCCAGCCGCTGATCACGATCTACATCTTCCTCGCGGTGACGGCGGGCGGCGTCGGCCGGCCGAGCGGTGCGGTGCTCGGCGCTTATGCCGTCGTGATCTTCCTGGAGGCGACGCGCTTCATGACGGAGTGGGTGCCCGGTCTTCAGCCGGTCCAGCTCGCCGCCATGCGCGAGATGCTGATCGGACTGGCGCTCATCCTCGTGCTGCATCTGAAGCCGCAGGGCATCCTGCCCGAGACAATTCCCAAGGCGCCGGCCCCGCCCAGCGCTGCCTGAATCTGGAGAGTGCCCATGTCCGACGATCTCGCCACGCTGACGGCGCTCATCGAGAAGCCCGGCCAACCCGAGACACTGTTCAAGGCCTTTGAGGCGGCGACGCAGCGCCTCGTCGGCCATCAGCTCTTCACGCTGCTCTATGTCGATGGGCAGGAGGTTGCGCGGATCTACTCCAACCGTCCGGGCGAATACCCGCTCTCCGGCCGCAAGACGATGGGGCCGACGCCCTGGGGCAAGCATGTGCTCGAAGAGCGCAAGCCCTATCTCGGCAAGGACAAGGCCGGGATCCGATGGGCCTTCTTCGATCATGAGCTGATCGAAAGCATGGGGCTCGGCTCGGTCATCAACATCCCCGCGATCTATGACGGCAAGGTGGTCGGCACCATCAACCTGCTCGCGCCCGAGCACCACTACCGCGAGGAGCATGTCGCCCCGGTCGCGCGGCTGGCACCGGTGCTGGTGCCCGCCTTCCTCGCCGCTCGCGCCGCCGCCGGCGCGGCTTGATCCCGCTCCATCGCCTCAAGCCCATTCGCCCGAAGGAACAGCCCCGTGGCCGCAACCCTCTTCACCAATGCCCGCATCGTCGATGGCACGGCGCCCGAGCCGGCTGAGCCAGTCAGCGTCGTCGTCGAGGGCGGAACGATCCGAGAGGTCGGCAAGGCGGTGACATCCGCCAAGGCGAGGACCGTCGATCTCAAGGGCCGCACCCTGATGCCGGGGCTGATCGACGCGCATGTCCATGTCGTCGCCGGCGTCGCCGATCTCGGCGCCAATGCGCGCCTGCCCGACTCGCTCGTGACCGCGCGCTCCTTCGTGATCATGCGCGAGATGCTGCTGCGCGGCTTCACCACGGTGCGCGATGTCGGGGGCGCCGATTTCGGCCTGAAGCAGGCGACGGAGGAGGGACATTTCCCGACGCCGCGCCTCGTCATCTCCGGCAAGGCGCTGAGCCAGACCGGCGGCCATGCCGATTTCCGTGGCCGCTACGACGACCGCCCGAGCGTGATCGAGCGCCATCGCCTGGGCGCGCTCGGGCGCATCTGCGACGGCGTCCCCGATGTTCGCCGTGCGGCGCGCGAGGAGCTGAAGGGCGGCGCCGACTTCATCAAGATCATGGCCAATGGCGGCTGCGCCTCGCCCACCGACCCGATCCATTTCCTCGGCTATTCGGTCAGTGAGCTCGAAGCCATCGTCGAAGAAGCCCGGATGGCAGGAACCTATGTTTCCGCCCATGTCTATACCGACGAGGCGATCCGCCGCTGCGTCGAGGCCGGCGTGCATTCGCTGGAGCACTGCAACCTGATCCAGCCCGAGACGGCCAGGCTCGCGGCCACGAAGGGAGCCGTCGCGGTGCCGACGCTGGTGACCTATGACAAGCTGGTCTCGGACGGGCCGAAGCTCGGCTTCCCGCCGGATTCGGTCGCGAAGGTCGACGTCGTGCGCTCGGCCGGCATGGACTCGCTGCGCATCATGCAGAAGGCGGGTCTCGCCATGGCCTATGGCAGCGACCTGCTCGGCGAGATGCATCGCTACCAGTCGGAGGAGTTCGTCATTCGCGGCCGGGCCTTGCCGGCGCAGCAGGTGATCGCCTCCGCGACCTTCATCGCGGCCAGGCTTCTGAAGCTCGAAGGCAAGATCGGGACGGTAGCGCCAGGCGCCCATGCCGACCTCGTCGTCGTCGATGGCGATCCGCTGCAGGATCTGTCGCTCCTCACGCGGCAGGGGCGACACATGCCGCTGATCATGAAGGGCGGCGATTTCATCAAGCGGACGAGCCTGAACTGAGCGGGGTCGTGGCCGGCTCCTCCCGGGAGACCGGCCGTGACACGCGCTTGAGGGCATGCGCACTATTTCAGAATGCCGGCCGCATCGCTCGGCCGGCCTGCGTGACGGGAGGCGGATATGACGGCGCTGCATTTCAAGAACTTCGCCCTGCTCGAACCGGAATTCGGCGAGCTGCGGCGCGGCTACGAGCTCGTCGTCGAGGGCGACACGATCCGCGAACTGTCGGAAAAGCCGCTGAAGACTGCGAAGGCCGACGTGATCGATTGCGGCGGGCGCACATTGATGCCCGGCCTCATCGACAGCCACGTCCATGTCTTTCTCTCCGAGGTCTATATCCGCAGCATGGAAAGCATGCCGCTGACGCTGATGACGGCGCGTGCCGTCCGGCTGATGAAAGGCATGCTCGATCGCGGCTTTACCACCGTGCGCGACACCGGCGGCGCCGATTGGGGCATCAAGGAAGCGGTCGAGAAAGGCGATGTCGCCGGTCCGCGGCTCTTCATCGCCGGCGCGGCGATCGGCCCGACCGGCGGCCACAGCGACCCGCGCCGGCGCACCGATTTCGGCGGGCGCTGCCATTGCTGCAACGCCATGGCCTATACGATGAACGTGTCGGACGGCGTGTCATCCGTGCGCAAATCGGCCCGCGAGCAGATGCGGCTCGGTGCGGACCACATCAAGATCATGATGTCGGGTGGCGTCGCCAGCCCCTATGACCCGCTGGATTCGATGCAGTTCAGCGTCGATGAGGTGAAGGCCGCGGTCGAGGAGGCGAAGGCCTTCGGCCGCTATGTCTGTGCCCATGCCTATACGCCGGAGGCGATCACCCGGGCGGCGGAATGCGGCGTGCGCGCGATCGAGCACGGCAATCTGATCGACGACGCCTCGGCCAAGCTGATGGCGCAGAACGGCATGTTCCTGACCGCCAACCTCGTCGCCTATTACGCGATGAAGGAGCGCGCCGCCGAATTCGGTATGACCGGCGACATGCTGGCCAAGAACGACCTCGTCATCGACGGAGGCCTTCGCTCGCTGGAGATCTGCAAGCGCGCCGGCGTGCCGGTCGCCTTCGGCTCGGACCTGCTCGGTCAGCTCCAGGTCGAACAGTCCCGCGAGTTCCTGCTGCGGCGGGACGTGCTCTCGCCGATCGAGATCATCCGTTCGGCGACGACGGTCGGTGCCCAAATCCTGCGCATGGAGGGCAAGCTCGGCACGTTGAAAGCCGGCGCCTATGCCGACCTCATCCTTGTCGACGGCGATCCGCTCAAGGATCTCGGCCTGTTTCAGGAGCAGGGGAAGCATCTGGCCGCGATCGTCAAGGGTGGAGTCTTCCACAAGAACACGCTGCACTGAACGACGCCTGCTTGCCTCCCTCTTGGTCACGATATGGATAAGAAACCGGCTTGACTGTTTGTAACTTGTTGCCCAGCTTCGCGGCCTTAGAGATGGATCAGGGGTACTGTCAGTGGTGAAGGCGATCGGGCGGCGCGACGGCGGCCGGCACTGCGGGACGGCCCGGTGACGGGAAGCGGCTCGCTGAAATGGGGCCGCTATGCGCTCAACGGCGCGGCCGCGCTCGCGCTCGGCTTCATCCTGCTGCCGCTGATCTTCGTCACCTGGCTCGCCTTCTTCAGGCAGGAGATCCCCTCCTTTCCGCCGGAGGGCTATTCGCTGCAGTGGTTCACGGCAGCGGCGAACAACAAGCCCTTCATCGACGGCTTCATCCTCAGCCTCCAGGTCGCGGTCGCTTCGACGCTGATCGGGCTCGCGCTCGGCGTGCCGGCGAGCCTCGCCCTGGTTCGCCATCGCATTCCGTTCGGGCCGGGCGTCTCGACCTTGCTGCTGCTGCCGCTGGTGATGCCGGGCATCGTGCTGGGCACCGCGACCTATGTCTTCCAGATCGAGGTCGAGATCGCGACTGAGATTCCGGTCATGGGCTCGCTCGGCGGCCTGATCGCGGCGCATACGCTCGTCGTCGTCCCCTGGGTGGTCCGGCTGGTGACGGCGAGCCTCGCAGGCTTCGATCGCTCGATCGAGGAGGCGGCGCAGAACCTGGGCGCGGGACCGTTCACGACCTTCTGGCGCGTGACGCTGCCGAGCATCCGGCCAGGCCTCGTCGCCGCCGCGCTGTTCGGCTTCGTCACCTCCTTCGGTAATCTCGAGATGAGCCTGTTCCTGGTCGGGCCGGGCCGCACGACGCTGCCGATCGCGATCCTGCAATATCTCGAATGGAAGATCGATCCGACCGTGGCGGCCGCCTCGCTGATCCAGATCGTCCTGATCGGCACGGCGATGCTCGTGACCGACCGCTATGTCAAACTGAGCCGGGTGGTGTGAACGGATGGCAGATCTTCTGTAATGGCACGCCTCTCGATCTCGCATCTCAAGAAGCGCTATGGCGAGCTGACGGTGGTCGACAATGTCGACATCGCGGTCGCCGACGGCGAATTCCTCGTCCTGCTCGGACCTTCCGGCTGCGGCAAGACCACGACCTTGCGCATGGTCGCGGGCTTCATTCCGCCGAGCGCCGGGCAGATCACCATCGGCGAGCGCGACGTCACGAATCTTCCGCCCTGGAAGCGGCATTGCGGCCTCGTCTTCCAGAGCTACGCGCTCTTTCCGCATATGAGCGTGGCGCAGAACGTCGCCTTCGGGCTGGAGATGCACAAGGTGCCGACTGCCGAACGCGGCCCGCGCGTCGCGGAGGCGTTGCGGCTGGTTCAGCTCGGCGGCTTCGACGAGCGCTATCCGCGCCAGCTGTCCGGCGGCCAGCAGCAGCGCGTGGCGCTCGCGCGCGCGCTCGCCATGGAGCCGCAGGTGCTGCTGCTCGACGAGCCGCTCTCCAATCTCGATGCGAAGCTGCGGCTGGAAGTGCGCGTCGAGATCCGCGAATTGCAGCGCAAGCTCGGCCTCACCACGATCATGGTGACGCATGACCAGGAGGAGGCGCTGACCATGGCCGATCGCCTCGTGGTGATGGACCGCGGCAAGGTCCGCCAGATCGGCACGCAGCGCGAGCTCTACGAGAAGCCGGCCGACCGCTTCGTCGCAGGCTTCATCGGCCGCAGTGCCTTTCTCGACGGCGAGGTGACGGCGCCGGGCCGCTTCCGCACGGCAGGCGGGCGCGAGATCGCCTGCGCCGCCGCGGGCGCAAGCGGGCCGGCCACGCTGGCGCTGCGGCCCGAGCGCATTGCGATCGGCAGCGAGGCGGACGGGTTGCCCAACCGCTTCGCGACGCAGATCGTGCATGCCTCCTATCTCGGCGCGCAGCTCGACGTTCAGGTCGCGCTCGACGAGCAGGAGCGCATGCTGCTGCAGATTCCGAACCGACCGGGCCTGTCCGAGCCGCGACCGGGCGACACGATCACGATAGGCTGGGCCGAAGATGCCGGGCTCGTTTATCCGCGCGAGGCATGAGCTTCGTTCGGGGTTCAAAAAGAAGGGGATAGGACCATGACCGCATTCGACAGGCGCGAACTTCTGAAGGGCGCGGGCGTTGTCGCGCTCGCCGCCGCGGCCGGCACGCCCGCTCTGGCGCAATCGGGCGGACGCGTGGTCGTCGGCACCTGGGGCGGCGACTACGCCCGGCTGCTGACCAAGAACATCGAGGACCCGATCCTCAAGGCCAAGGGCATCGAGGTGATCCAGGACCAGGCCGGCGACGCGCCGCGCCGGGCCAAGATGGTCGCGGAGAAGCGCCTGCCGCGCGGCACGGTCGACATCCAGGGCTTCTCGGCCGCGAACATGTTCGAGATGAGCGAGGCCGGGGTCACCGAGGCACTCGACTATTCCAAGCTGCCGAACGCGAAGAACCTGCTGCCCTCGATGAAATATCCCTACGGCATCGGGCAGATCTATTCCGGCAACGTCGTTATCTACAATCCCAAGCTGATTTCTCCGGCCCCGACCGGCTTCAAGGACTGGCTCGACCCGAAATGGGGTTCGAAGATCGGCTTCATCGACATCCAGTACCAGTCGATCTTCATCGCCGCCTCGCTGGCCGCGACCGGCGGCAAGGACATGAACGACCTCGACAAGGCCAAGGAGGTCCTGATGGCCGTGAAGAAGGCCGGCGGGCGCGTCTACCCGACCAACGAGGCCTTCGCCCAGGCGATGAAGAACGAGGAGGTCGGCATCAGCGCGATCTGGAAGGCGCGCGTAGTGCAGTGGCAGAATGCCGGCATCCCCTGCGAGGCGGTTTCGCCGGTCGAGGGTAT
The DNA here is from genome assembly GCF_000745475.1 of Allobosea sp. UNC402CLCol. Classification (GTDB taxonomy): domain Bacteria; phylum Pseudomonadota; class Alphaproteobacteria; order Rhizobiales; family Beijerinckiaceae; genus Allobosea; species Allobosea spartocytisi. Next base: position 878,275 of record NZ_JQJJ01000009.1, on the reverse strand, counting down.
CCCGATCTATGTCTCCGGCTTCGTCATCGCCAAGAACGCGCCGAACAAGGAGAACGCCTACGCTTATATGGATGCCATGCTCGCCAAGCCGCCGCAGGAGGCCTTTGCGGTCGACATGGGCTATAACGGCACGGTCTCCGGGCTCACCGTCGATCCGGCCCTGCAGAAGCGCATCGGCTTTACGCCCGAGGAGGAGAAGCGCCTGCGGGACCTCGACTACGCCTTCCTCGCCAAGAACGATTCCGCGATGAAGGAGTGGTGGGACAAGGTCTTCAAGGCCTGACATGGCTTGTCCGCTCGATCATTGCGGCTGCCTGACTCGGGGGCGAAGCCGATGACTTCCGCCCCCGAAGCCGTCGCCGGCGCCCGCAAGAACCTCGCAGGCCTGCTCGTCCTGCCGGCGACGCTTTTCGTGGCCGTCGCGCTGATCGGCCCGCTCACGATCCTGTTCCGCTATTCGCTCAACAAATTCGTGCCCGGCCAGTTCATGGTCGATGCGCTGGTGATCGAGAACTACGTCAAGTTCTTCACCGACGCCTATTACCTCAATGTGCTGGCCCGCACCGTGCGCGTCGCGGTGATCTGCACGCTCGCCTGCCTGGTGATGGGATTTCCGCTGGCCTATGTGCTGGCCCGCACCCAAAGCCGCTTCAAGAACCTGATGGTCATCGCGGTGGTGCTGCCGCTCTTCGTCGGCAATGCGGTGCGTGCCGCCGGCTGGATGACCGCTTTCGGCAGCCGCGGCGCGCTCAACGCCTCGCTGATGGGAATGGGCCTGATCGACCAGCCGCTCGAGATCATGTTCACCGAGACGGCGGTGCTGATCGGCATCGTGGCGGTCAACCTGCCCTTCATGGTGCTGTCACTGCAGAGCGTGATCGAGGGCATTCCGCGCAATGTCGAGGAAGCGGCGTTCAGCCTCGGCGCAGGGCCCGGCGCGATGTTTCGCCGGGTGCTCTGGCCCCTGGCGTTGCCGGGCGTGCTGGCCGGCACGATCCTGACCTTCATCCTGGCGATGAACGCCTATGCCACGCCGGTCCTGCTCGGCGGCCCGAAATTCCAGATGATGGGCCCGCTGGTCTACGGGCAGTTTGCCCAGCAGAACAATTGGCCCTTCGGCGGCGCGATCTCCTTCATCCTGATGACGGCGACGATCCTGCTGACCGCGCTGGCGCATCTGATCGTCCAGGGGCGTTATCGCGCGAACCGACCCGCGGAATGAGCCTCCATCCCTGCCGCTATGCAGGATTTGCCACCGGCAAGAAGGCCCCCGCTCTCCGAGATGGCAACGACAGCGGGGCAAGCCATTGCGCCGAACGAGCCGGAGCGGCCACGTCTCAACCGGCAGGCGCAGCAAGCCAGATCCGCACCGGCCTCCGGTCCGGATCCGAATTCCGGTCGAATCCGGAGGGATAAGCGCCCTGCCCTGCTATCGGGGCGGAGGTGCTTCGGCCTTGCGCAGAACCGCTCGATCAGATGGCTCTCTCGGGAGAGCATCCTCCTGAAGCAGGGCTTCCAGCTTCGATTCCTCTCGGGCGGGATCGGGCGAGCCCCTGGCTTTCAACCATTCGGCAAAGAGCCATTATTTGTAATAATTATAAACTAGACGATAATAATTGACAGTTTTGGCGCATGAGAATCTAACGCCGGCCTCACCTCTTGATCTGCATCGGCAGGAGAAGGCCGCATGACGTCATACTCGTTTCTTGCTCTTCGGGTCGGCGTGCTCGCCATCTCGCTCGCCGCGGCGGCCACGGTGCGCGCCGAGGACGGCATCACGGTCTACAACGCGCAGCATGCCAGCCTGACCCAGGCCTGGGCCGACGACTTCACCAAGGAGACCGGCATCAAGGTGACGATCCGCAAGGGGTCGGACACCGAGCTCGCCAACCAGATCGTCCAGGAAGGCGCGTCTTCCCCGGCCGACGTCTTCGTCACCGAGAATTCTCCGGCCATGGTGCTGGTCGAGAAGGCCGGGCTGTTCGAGACCCTGCCCAAGGACGTTCTCGATCAGGTTCCGGCCCAGTTCCGTCCCGCGAGCGGGCGCTGGATGGGTGTCGCGGCGCGCAGCACCGTCTTCGCCTACGACAAGCGCAAGCTGAAGGAGGCCGATCTGCCGAAGTCGATGCTGGACCTCGCCGACCCCAAGTGGAAGGGGCGCTGGGCCGCGTCGCCGTCGGGCGCCGACTTCCAGGCGATCGTCGGCGCGCTCCTCGTCCTCAAGGGGGAGAAGGTCACGGCCGACTGGCTCAAGGCGATGAAGGATAACTCCAGCGCCTATCGCGGCAACAGCGTCGCCATGAAGGCGGTCAATGCCGGCGAGGTCGAAGGCGCGGTGATCTATCACTACTACTACTTCGGCGACCAGGCGAAGACGGCCGAGAACAGCAACAACGTCGCGCTGCACTATTTCCGCGGGCAGGATCCCGGCGCCTTCCTGAGCACCTCGGGCGCAGGCGTGCTCGAATCCAGCAAGCACAAGAAGGAGGCGGAAACCTTCGTGAAGTGGATGAGCGGCAAGCATGGCCAGGCCGTCCTGCGCGAGGGCGACTCGTTCGAATACGCCATCGGCAACGGCGAGGCTTCGAATCCGAAGCTGGAGCCGATCGCCAAGCTCGACGCGCCGAAGGTCGAGCCCTCGCAACTCGACAGCAAGAAGGTCACCGAGCTGATGACCGCCGCCGGCCTGCTCTGACCCGGTTGCGTCGGCTCATGGCGCGTGCGAGAGGCCCCGCACGCGCATTTTTCCCATGACCGTTTCACTTTCCATCGCGATGCCGGCCCTGCCGGATTTGCCGCTCAGGCGGCAACGCAATCTCGCGAGCCGGGCCATGCTCCTGCTCGCCGGGGGCGTCTCCCTCTGCGCCCTGCTGCCGCTGGGATTCATCGCCTGGATCGCGATCGAGACGGGTTGGCAGACCGCGTTCTCGCTGATCTGGCGGCCGCGCGTCGGCGAATTGCTCGTCAACACGCTGCTGCTCGAATTGTGCACGCTGCCGCCTGCGATCCTGCTGGCGGTCGCGCTGGCCTGGCTGACCGAGCGCAGCGACATGCCCGGCGCGAAATTCCTCTCCTGGCTTGCGGTCGCGCCGCTCGCCGTGCCCGCTTTCGTCCAGTCCTATGCCTGGGTCAGCCTCCTGCCGCGCTTCCACGGGCTGCCGGCCGCGGTGCTGGTTTCGGTCCTCGCCTATCTGCCTTTCCTCTATCTGCCCGTCGCCGCGCAGATCCGCCGGCTCGACCCCGAGCTCGAACATGTCGCCGCTTCGCTCGGGCAGACTCCGCTGCGCGTGTTCTCGCGGGTGGTTCTGCCGCAGCTGCGGCTTGCGATCTGCGGCGGCAGCCTGCTGGTCGGGCTGCACCTGCTCGCCGAATACGGCCTCTACGCGATGATCCGCTTCGACACCTTCACCACCGCGATCATCGATCAGTTCCAGTCGAGCTATAACGGCCCGGCGGCGAACATGCTCGCCGGCGTGCTGGTGCTGAGCTGCTTCGGGCTCATCGCACTCGAATGGCTGCTGCGGGGCAGCGCACGCTATGCCCGGCTCGGCTCGGGCGCGCCCCGCCCTGCCCCGCGCCAGCGCCTGGGAAACTGGCGGCTGCCGGCGCTTGCACTGCCACTCGCCTTCGCAGTTCTCAGCCTCGGCGTGCCCGCGCTGACGCTCACGCATTGGCTCCTGGCCTCGGGAGACGATGTCTGGCGGCAGGGTGCGCTGGCCGCGTCCCTGGCGGAAACGCTGGGCTATGCGGCTGCCGGCGCCTGCGCCGCCGCGGCGGCCGCGCTGCCGATGGCGTGGCTGTCGGTGCGCGCGCCCGGCCGGGCAACCCGTTTCCTGGAAAGCTGCCACAGCTATCTGGGCGCGCTCCCGGGCGTCGTGATCGCGCTCGCTCTCGTCACCGTGACGGTGCGCGTCGCCTTGCCGCTCTACCAGACGGTGGCGACCGTGGTCTTCGCCTATGTGCTGATGTTTCTGCCGCGCGCGCTCGTCGGGCTGCGGGCCGGCATCGCGCAGGTCCCGGTCGAGCTGGAACGTGCCGCGGCGGCGCTCGGCCGCAGCCCGGCCCGTGCGCTTCTTGCCGTCACGCTGCCGCTCGCGGCGCCCGGCGTCGCCGCCGCGATGGCGCTTGTCGCGATGGGCGTGGCGACAGAGCTGACCGCGACATTGCTGCTCGCCCCCAACGGCACGCGGACGCTGGCCACCGAGTTCTGGGCGCTCACCAGCGAGCTCGACTATGCGAAGGCCGCGCCCTATGCCGTGCTGATGATCCTTCTCTCGTTGCCGATGACCGCGCTGCTGCACGCTCAGGCCCGCAGATCGCTCGGCGCATGACTCAGCTCGTCATTTCGGACGTCTCGAAGCGCTACGGCGCGACAGCGGCGCTGGATCGCGTATCCCTTGCCGTGGAGGTGGGCAGCCGCGTTGCCATCGTCGGGCCGTCCGGCTCGGGAAAGACGACGCTGCTGCGCGTCATCGCCGGCTTCGAAGCTCCCGATACCGGAACGGTGACGCTCGACGGGCAGGTATTGGCCGACGGGTTGGCGATCGCCCCCGCGCATCGACGCCGGATCGGCTACGTCGCCCAGGACGGGGCGCTGTTCCCGCATCTCGATGTCGCCGGCAATCTCGGTTTCGGCATCCCGCGAAACGAGCCGGACCGCGCTGCCCGCCTGCGCGAGCTGATGGAGCTCGTCGAGCTCGATGCCGCGATGCTGACCCGCAGGCCGCACGAGCTCTCCGGAGGGCAGCAGCAGCGCGTCGCGCTGGCCCGCGCGCTCGCCCGCAAGCCGGCCCTGATGCTGCTCGACGAGCCGTTCTCGGCGCTCGATACCGGACTGCGCGAGAGTGTCCGGCAAGCTGTCGCGCGCGTGCTGGCCAAGGCCGGCATCACCACCATCCTCGTCACCCACGATCAGGGCGAGGCGCTGTCCTTCGCCGATCAACTCGCGGTGATGCGGGAGGGGCGGCTGGTGCAAACGGGCCGGCCAGCCGAGCTTTACTGGCGGCCTGCCGATGTCGAAACAGCGCTGTTCCTTGGCAATGCCGCCCTGTTCAAGGCCGATATCGCGGAGGGGATCGTCTCCTGCGGGCTGGGCGCGTTCGAAGCCGAAACCGGCCGCCGCCGCGGACAAGGCACCATCATGCTCAGGCCGGAGCAGTTCCAACTGTCATCGGTGGGGCCTGGCCTGGAGGCGATCGTCGAGGATGTTACCTTCCGGGGCGGGCAATATGCGGTGACGCTGCGAACAAAGCATGATGGTGCCGAAGCACGCTTCACGGCCCATGTTTCGAGCACCGAGCAGCCACAGCTCGGCAGCACCGTCTTCGTATCGGTCAAAGGCGGCCCGTTCCTGCTGCCCGACATCGTCGCGTGAAGGTCAGCGTCCGGACAGGAAGCAAACGGCGACGGCAGGTGCCGGGCACTGTCCGCCATTCGCCGTACCGGAAAATCTGCTAGGGCCGCCCCGCCGGACAGAGCATTTCGGCCAAATCGGCCAGGAGGTCGTCGGGATGCTCCAGCCCGACCGAGAGCCGCACCAGACCGGGAGGACAATCGGACTGCTCCCCTTCGGTGCTGCGCCTGTGTTCGATCAGGCTCTCGGGCGATCCAAGCGAGGTCGAGCGGCGGAAGACCCGCGCCCGGGCACAGAGATCGATGGCCTCTGCCGCGTCGGCGAGTTCGAAGGAGAGCATGCCGCCGAAGCCGTCCCGGAACTGCCGGCAGGCCAGTTCGTGCTGCGGATGCTGCGGCAACCCCGGATAATGCACCTTGCCGACGCGCGGATGCTGGGCAAGCCAGCCGGCGAGCGTCTGCGCGGTTGCCGACACGCGCTCCATCCTCAGCGCCAGGGAGCGCATGCCTCGCAGCAGGAGCCAGGCCTCGAAGGGCGGCAGGATGCTGCCATGCATCTCGCGCGCGGTCAGCATTTCCCGCCACCACGCATCTTCTGCCGCCGCAACGAGCACGCCGGCGACCACATCGCCATGGCCGTTGAGATATTTCGTCGCCGAGTGCAGCACGAGATCGGCGCCCAGCGTCAGCGGCCGGCAATGGACCGGCGTGGCCGCCGTCGCGTCGACCAGCAGACGCGCACCGTGCCGATGAGCGAGCGCCGCCAAGGCGGCGAGATCCGGCACGCGCCAGAGCGGGTTGCTCGGGCATTCGGCCCAAACGAGTCGCGTGACCGCGGCGCTCATGCTGCGGGCAACGCCCTCTAGATCGCATAGATCGACCCGCACCATGTCCAGGCCGAAGCGTTCGGCGAAGGCCCAGATCATCCGCCCGAACTCGTAGTAGAGGCCTGTGTCGACCAGCACCCGGTCGCCGGGCTGCAAGCTCGCCAGCACGGCCTGCGCCGCAGCTGCTCCGGCGCCGAAGGCCGCCGCCGCCGCACCCTTCTCCAACTGGCACAGAATGCTCTCGACGAGCGCGGCGCCGCTGTTGCCCGAGCGGGCGTAACCCGCCGCGATCGCGCTGCCCGGCCGGGCATGGGTCACGCCCGGATGGATCGACGGCACCAGCCCGCCAGTTGAGGGATCGGTGACATGATCGAGCTGGGCCAGGATGGTCGCGGCGTGCATGAGAACAACATTCTGAAACGGGCCCGCATTTTAGTAAGCTATTGTCGATTGTCGATCCTCGGTCCGATTGCGACGGCTAAGGATCTGTGCGAGGTTCCGGCGCCGCTTACCGTCCGTCAGAGCTTCTTATGTCTCCCCACCGTCCGAACGACCCCACTCTCGACATCGAGCGCCATGTCGCGGCGATCGAACCGCAATTGATCGCCATCCGCCGCGACATCCATGCCCATCCGGAAATCGGGTTCGAGACCGTCAGGACCGCGGAAATCGTTGCGCAGGAGCTGGAGCGGATCGGGCTCTCGCCGCGGCGCGGCGTCGGGCGCACCGGCGTCGTGGCCGAGATCGCAGGCGGCGCTCCGGGCCCCTGCCTGCTGATCCGCGCCGACATGGATGCGCTGCCGATGGAGGAGCTGACGGGGCTGCCCTTCGCCAGCACCATCCCCGGGAAGATGCATGCCTGCGGCCATGACATTCACACCGCCACGCTGCTCGGTGTCGGCTCTGTCCTGCAGGCCATGGCGCCCAAGCTGCGCGGCAGCGTCAGGCTGGTGTTCCAGCCGGCCGAGGAAACAGTGGAGAGCGGCGCCGCCGCGATGGTCGCGGACGGCGCTGCCGATGGTGCCGCCATCGCGCTGGCCTTCCACAACCGGCCCGAGATGGCGGTGGGGCGCTTCGGCTATGTCCGGGGGGCCTCCACGGCATCGAGCGACGAATTCGACGTGATCGTGCGCGGAAAATCGGGCCATGCGGCGCGCCCGCATTCCGCGCTCGATCCGATCGTCGCCGCTTCCGCGATGATCATGCAGCTGCAGACGGCGATTTCGCGCGTCATGGATCCGTCGCGATCTGCGGTGCTCACCGTCGGCCACATCCAGGGCGGCTCGACGCACAACATCATCCCCGACAGCTGTCTGTTCCAGGGCACGGTCCGCTGCCGCTCGCCCGAGAGCCGCGACACGATGGAAGCCAGCTTCCGACGGATCTGCGACGGCGTCGCCGCGGCGATGGGCGTCACCTGCGAGATCGACTACAAGCGCGGGGCGCCCGCCCTGATCAACGATGACGGCGTCGTCGATGCGGTGATCCGGTCGGTGTCCGAGCAATTCGGCGCCGACAAGGTCGAGCAGCTCGAAGGGCGCTTCGGCGCCGAGGATTTCTCCTATTTCTCGGAGCGCATTCCGTCCTGCCAATTGCTGGTCGGCTCGTCGCAGCCCGGCCGCGACGACCGGGTCCACAATTCCGACTACCAGCCGGACGAGCGCAGCATCGGCCTGGGCGTCGCCGCGCTCGCCCGCACCGCTCTCGACATCCTGTCCTGATCCCGCCCGCATTCGCTACGGCACCGGAGATTCGCCATGACGATCACCCGCTCTGACTTCCTGAAGCTCGGCCTCGGCGCCGCAGCCGGCCTCGCTCTGGGCGCAGCGCCCCGTTCCGCCACGGCCAAGGAATGGAAGCTCATCCGCGTCGCCACCGAAGGCGCGTTTCCTCCCTACAACATGCACGCTCCCGACGGCCGCCTGATCGGCTTCGAGCCCGACCTGCTGCAGGAGCTGTCGACCCGCATGGGCGTCAAGTGCGAGATGATCGCGCAGGCCTGGGACGGCATGATCGCCGGCCTGACCGACGGCAAATACGACGCCATCATGGACGCCGTTTCGATCACGCCGAAGCGCGAGGAGGTCATCGCCTTCTCCCGCCCCTACGCCTCGGCCGGCTCGGGCTTCGCGATCATGAAGGAGGGCAGCATCAAGTCGCTGCCCGGAACGGGCGCGCCGCGTGTCCCCTTCACGGATGAGGCCGCCGCCAAGACGGCGATCGACGAACTGGCGAAAGCGCTGACCGGCAAGACCGTCGCGGTACAGGTCGCCACGATCCAGAACGACGTCCTCAACCGCTATTTCAAGGACGTGGTGACCGTCCGCACCTATCCGTCCGGGCCGGATACCTTCCTGGACCTGAAGAGCGGCCGCGTCGATGCGGTGATGGCCTCCCAGATCAACATCCAGGCGAGCGCGAAGAAGTCGAATGGCGAGATGATCCAGTCCGGCTATCTTTTCACGGGCGGCCTCCTGGGCGTCGGATCCGCGGTCGGCCTGCGCAAGGGCGATCCGGAGCTGAAGGAGATGTTCGACAAGGCGCTGAAGTCGACCATCGACGACGGCACGCTCAAGAAGCTGGCGCTGAAGTGGTTCGAGATGGACATCACGCCCGCGAGCTGACGCGGGCGAGCCGAACGGGATGGACGACAGCCTGACATTGCTGGGCTTCGGCCCGGAGGGCTGGGGGCACGCGCTGCTGAACGGCGGGCTGATGACGCTCGCCGTATCGGCCTGCGCCTTCGCGCTCGGACTCGGCCTCGGCACCCTCTGCGCCTGGGCGCGGATCGCCGGCTCCGCGCCGGTCCGGCGCCTCGCGCAGGGCTATGGCGTGGTGATGCGCGGCATTCCCGACCTGCTCGTCATCTACCTGTTCTATTTCGGCGGCCGGCAGATCGCCTCGGTGGTCGCCAAGCAATTCGGGCATGTCGGCCCCGTCGAGATTAGCGGCTTCGCCGCGGGGTGCCTGGCGATCGGCCTGCTCTCCGGCGCCACGCAGGCGGAAGTCCTGCGCGGCGCCTTCCACGCCATCGCGCCCGGAACGCTCGAGGCGGCGCGCGTCACCGGCATGGGCCGCTGGACGATGTTCCGGCGCATCATCGCGCCGCTGGCCCTGCGTACCGCGCTGCCCGGCCTCGGCAACCAATGGCAGTCGGTCATCAAGGAATCCGCGCTGGTCTCGGTCACCGGGCTGGTCGAGACGTTGCGCGCCGTCACGGTGGCGGCAAACTCGACCGAATTGCCCTTCCTGTTCTTCCTCGCTGGCGGCGCGATCTATCTCGCCATCACCACCGTCTCGGGTTTCGTGTTCCGCATCGCCGAATGGCGCTCCATGCGGGGACAGGCCGCCGCGAGAACCGGGAGCTAGCGATGGATTTCGCCTTCATCGCCCAGATCTTTCCCAAGCTGCTCGCCGGCCTGCCGCTGACATTGCTGCTGGCGGTCCTGTCGTTGCTCGGCGGCGGCCTCATCGCGCTCGGGCTGTCGGGCCTGCGCGCCACCTCCTGGCTGGGCGCGCGGATCGCCGATTTCTACGTCTACATCTTCCGCGGCACGCCGCTGCTGATCCAGATCTTCCTGATCTATTACGGGCTCGCCCAGTTCTCGGCGGTGCGCCACTCGCTGCTCTGGCCGCTGCTGCGCGAACCTTATGTCTGCGCCGTCCTCGCCCTGATGCTGAACGATGCGGCCTACACTTCGGAAATCCTGCGCGGCGGTCTTCGCGCGGTGCCTTCCGGGGCGATCGAGGCGGCTCGCGTTTCCGGCATGACGCGGCTGACCATGCTGCGCCGGATCGTGCTGCCCCTCGCCTTCCGGCAGGCGCTGCCCGCCTATGGCGCGGAGATCACCAGCATGGTCAAGGCGACCTCGCTCGCCAGCGTCGTGACGCTGATGGAGATCACCGGCATCGCGCGTGCGGAGGTCTCCGAAACCTACCGCGCCATCGAGATCTTCCTGTGTGCGGCGGCGATCTATCTCGTCCTGGTGACGGTGATCGCGCGGGCGGTGGATCTGCTCGAGCAGCATCTCTCCCCCTATCGCCGACCGACCGACGCACGGAGCGTGGCATGACGCCGATCACGGTCAAGCTGACCGACATCCGAAAGAGCTTTGGCGGCCAGGAGGTGCTGCGCGGGATCGATCTCGCCGCCCGAGACGGCGACGTGATCGCCATCATCGGTGCCAGCGGCTCGGGCAAGAGCACGCTGCTGCGCTGCATCCCCCTGCTGGAGATCCCGGACCAGGGCGAGGTCAGCGTCGGCGATGCGCAGATCCGCATCAGGGATGCGGGGCATCGCTTCTCCCGTGCGGAGCGGCAGACCGTCCGCAGGCTGCGCGGCCAGCTCGGCTTCGTCTTCCAGAGCTTCAATCTCTGGCCCCATATGACGGCGCTGCAGAACGTCATGGAGGTGCCGCTCCACGTCCAAGGGCGGCCGCGCGCGGAATGCCGCGAGGAGGCTGAGGCGATGCTCGCCAAGGTCGGGCTCGCCGACAAGTTCGACGCCTGGCCCGCCCATCTCTCCGGCGGCCAGCAGCAGCGCGTCGCGATTGCGCGCGCGCTTGCGATGCGGCCGCGCGCGCTGCTCTTCGACGAGCCGACCTCGGCGCTCGACCCGGAACTGGTCGGCGAGGTGCTGCGCGTCATCCGCGCGCTGGCCGAGGAAGGCCGCACGATGCTGATCGTGACCCATGAGATGACCTTCGCGCGCGAGGTCTCGAACCACGCCATCTATCTCCAGGATGGTCGCGTCGAGGAACAGGGCCCGCCCGAGCAGGTTTTCCTCGACCCGCAATCCGAGCGCTGCCGCCGCTTCGTCGGCATGCATCGCAGCGGACAGTGAGGACCGCGCCGTGCCCCTGACGGACGACCAGCAACCGATCGAACGGCTCAGCCTCGCCGACATGGCGATGCGGCGCCTGCGCGACGAGATCGTCCGCGGCCGCCTGGCCCCCGACGAGGTGCTGACGGAAATCGCGCTGGCGGGGCGGCTCGGCGTCGGGCGCGGGACGGTGCGCACCGCGCTGTTCGCGCTGGAGGCCGACGAGCTGGTGGTCCGGGCGCCCTATTCGAACTGGCGCGTCCCCAGCCTCAACGCCCAGGTGATCTGGGAGATCTACACCTTGCGCGAGGCGATGGAGGGTCTGGCGGCCCGCATTCTCGCCGAGCGCGGCGAGGCGCAGCCCAAAAGCCTGATTGCCGCCGCCTTCGCGCGGCTGGCGCCGGCGGAAACCGGCTCGGTCGATGACCGCGTCGCGGCCGATCTCGGCTTCCACAGGGCGATTGTCGATGCGACGGGCCATCGCCACCTGATCAAGCGCTACAACGCCCTGTCGACGAAGATGGAGTGGCTCTACCGCTGGTCCGAGACGCATTGGCCCGCGCGCTTTCCGCTCGAAGCCGATCATCGCGGGCTGTTCGAGGGCGTGATGCACGGTAGCCCGGATGAGGCCGAGCGTGCCGTGCGTGCCCATATCGCGCCCAGCCTCGCCGCCGATCTGGAGGGGCAGCATGCCCTGGTCGCGGCGAGCGGCGCAGGGGCCGAAGGCGAATTCAAGAAGAGCGATCAGGCATGACGGACAAGGTGGTCGTCCTCGACGGCGGCATGGGGCGCGAGCTGAAGCGGATGGGTGCGCCCTTCCGGCAGCCGGAATGGTCGGCGCTGGCGCTGATGGAGGCGCCGGAGACCGTGCTGGCAGCGCACCGCGCCTTCATCGAGGCGGGCGCCGAAGTCATCACCACCAACAGCTATGCGGTGGTGCCGTTCCATATCGGCGAGGAGCGCTTCGCGCAGGACGGCGCGAGGCTTGCCGCCCTGTCGGGCGAATTGGCGCGCCGCGCCGCGGACGAGGAAGCGCAGCGCAGCGGCCGCAAGATCACCGTGGCCGGATCGCTGCCGCCGCTGTTCGGCTCCTACCGCCCCGATCTGTTCGATCCCGCGCGGGCCCCGACCATGCTGGAGGTGCTGGTGGATGCCCTGCTGCCATCCGTCGACCATTTCCTCGCCGAAACGCAAAGCTGCATCGCCGAGGCGCTCGCGGCTTGCGCGGCCGTGCGCCCGACCGGCAAGCCGATCTGGGTTTCCTTCACACTGCAGGACGATGGCACAGCTGGAGAGGCCCCCGCCCTCCGTTCGGGCGAAGGCGTCGCCGAGGCCGTCGCGGCGGTCCGCGCTGCCGGCGCCGCCGCCGTGCTGTTCAATTGCAGCCAGCCGGAGGTGATGGGACCGGCCGTCGCGCTCGCACATGACGTTCTCGGAGAGGGTGGAATCCCGATCGGCGTCTACGCCAACGCCTTCCCCGAGAAGACCGGGGAAGCTGCGGCAAATGAGGGGCTGAGCGACCTGCGCGAGGATATCGTGCCGCTTCGCTATCGCGACTTCGGGCGGGACTGGCACCGCCGCGGCGCCCGGATCATCGGCGGGTGCTGCGGCATCGGACCGGATTCCATTTGCGAGCTCCACCGCGCATTCCGCGCCGATTGAGCTTCCATGCGATGAGCGGTGCTCCACAGCACGCGCGACGGGGAAAATTCCCCACGGCTGCGCGAATGATGGCTTTCCGACCGAATTCGCGGACAGGGGCTACGGGATCGGCTGCGTGGCGCCCGCGCCGAGCGAGCGCTGCATCATGACGCTGTCGGCCCAGCGGCCATAGCGATAGGCGACGCCCGGCAACAGGCCAACCCGGGTGAAGCCGAAGCGCTCGTGCAATGCCAGCGACGTGCTGTTCTCCGCGTCGATATAGCCGATCATCTGGCGAAAGCCGGCGGCGGCGCAGGCGTCGATCAGCGCCTGCATCAGCAGCCGCCCGATGCCGTGCCCGAGATGCTCGTGGTGGACGTAGATCGAGTGCTTCACCGTGAAGCGGTAGGCCGGCCGCTTGCGGAACAGCACGACATAGGCGTAGCCCACGACCTCGCCACTGCGGGTCGCCACCAGATGCGGCAGCTTGCGGTTGCGCAGGTTCTTGCGCCGGTCGCGCAGATCGTCCGGCTGCGGGGTGCCGGTATCCTCGACACCGGCCTCGATGCCGTGGCGGATATGCCGGCGATAAATCGCCAGCATGGGCTCGACATCGTCGTCGCGCGAGGGGCGGATGATAACGGGGCGGTCGGTTTCCATGAATCGTCGCGATCCTCAGCCCTGCGCCTGCTCGCTGACGACATAGGTATGGAGCCGCACCTGCCCGGCGACATCGACCTCGCGGTAGATGCCCTGGATCTCGACCTCGAAACCGGGGAAGGCATTGAAGCAGGCTTCGAACATCTTGAGATAATCGATCATCGGCTTGGCCCGCTCGGTCAGCCGCTCGCCCGGCACGATGGTGGCGATGCCGGGCGGGTAGACGACGAAGGGCGTCGTCGCGATCCGCCCGGCGATGGCGTCGATGGGCAGATAGTCGACATCATTGCGCGTCAGGCAGCGCGCCGCGTCATGCGGTGACATCGCCATCTCCGGCAGGTGCTCGGGCGAGAACTGTCGGCTCTGCAGCCCGCTGACGTCATGGTCGCGGAAGAAGCGATGCATATCGCCGCAGAGATCGCGCAGCCGCACGCCGCCATAGCGGCCGGGCCGGCGCCGGTAGAATTCCGGAATCGCGTCTTCCAGCAGGGCGTTGTCGTCATGCAGCTTCTTGAAGGCGACGAGCCCGCTGATCAGCGTGCCGGCCTTGCTGGCCTCGACGCCGGGCGTGAGCAGGAAAAGCAGCGAGTTCAGATCGTTCTTCTCGGCGACGATCCGATTCTCGCGCAGGAACTGCGCGACGATCGGCGCGGGGATGCCATGCTCGGCATAGGCGCCGGTCTCGCGGTCGAAGCCGGGGGTCAGCAAGGTCAGCTTGTTGGGGTCCGTCATCGCGAAGCCCGGCTCCATCCGCGTGAAGCCGTGCCAGCTCGCATCGGGCGCGAGCTGCCAATAGGCAGGGTTGCTGGCGAGCTGGTCGGTAGAGACCATCTCCCAGGCGACGTCGTGGACAGCGCCCTCGCGCGCGGCATCAGCGATGCTGACCCGATCCGGCACGAAGGGCTCGAAGAACCAGCGCCGCTCGGGCCGGACCTCTTTCTCCTCGAATTCGCGTCGCACGGCCCGGATCTTCTTGCGCAGCTCGATGCCGAGCCGGATCGTATCGTCCCAAAGCACCTCGCCGGAGCGGCCCTTCATCATCTGCGCGCCGACATCGAGCGAGGCGAACAGCGGATAGAAGGGCGAGGTCGAGGCGTATTGCATGAAGCTCTCATTGAAGCGTCGATGCTCGACCCGACGCTTCTGGCCCTTGATGTGCCTGTCCTTGATATGGATCTGCGAGGCCTGGCTGAAGCTCGCGAGCTGCTTGTGGGTCGATTGCGTCGCGATGATGCCGGGCGACTCCGGCCCCAGCCCCGTCAGCCCCATGGCGAAGCGACCGGCATAGAGCGGGTGGAACTTCATGAAGCCGGCCCAGGCCTCGTCGAAGAGGATGTACTCGCAGAGATGCCCGATCTTATCGAGGATCATCTGCGCGCTGTGGATCGTGCCGTCATAGGTGCATTGCTCGACCACGGCGACGCGGAACGGGCGCGGCTTCTTCCAGGCATCCGGATCCTTGACCAGCGGATTGGTGCGGATGCGCTCGCGCAGCGCCTCCTCGTCGAAGCTCTCCCAGCGCATCGGGCCGATCAGCCCCCAGGCATTGCGCACTGTGGGGATGTAGACCGGAATGCCGCCGGCGATCAGCAGCGCGCCGTGATGGGCGGCCTTGTGGTTGTTGCGGTCGAACAGGACGAGGTCGCCATCGGTGACCAGCGCGGCGAGCGCGACCTTGTTCGAGGTCGAGGTGCCGTTGAGGACGAAGTAGGTCTTCTCCGCTCCGAAGATCTGGGCCGCTTCCTTCTGCGCCTTGAGTGCCGGACCTTCATGGGTCAGGAGGTCGCCGAGATCGAGCACGGAATTGTCGAGATCGTCGCGGAAGACCGCCTCGCCGAGATGCTCCATGAACACCCGGCCGATCGGGCTGCGGCTGTAGAACACGCCGCCATTATGGCCCGGGCAGGTCCAGAGATGGTTTCCCTCCTCGGCATAATCGACGAGAGCGCCGAAAAACGGCGTCTTCAGCGTGTCGGCATATTGCTTCAGCCGGCTGATCAGGCTCTTGGCGATGAAGGGCGGGGTTTCCTCCGAAAGGAAGATATAGCCGTCGATGAAGTCGAGCACCTCGACCGGCACGTCCTCGAAGCGCTTGCGGCGGATCAGCAGGATGATGGGGAAGTCGAGGCCGCGCCGGCGCATCAGGTTGATCAGCGCGGCCGTCTTGCCCTCCAGCCCCTTCTTGCCCCAGTCGACCACCATGCAGCCGATGGCGGCATCGGTCTGGACCGCGATCTCGGCATCTTCGAGCTTTCGCGCCTTGACGACCTCGAAGCCCGATCGCTCGATCTCCTCGACGATCTGATGGAAGCGGATCCCTTCGAGATCCTCGGCATCGAAGTTCGGCGTTGCGAACAGGAAGGTGAAGCGCCTGAAATAGTCCATACCGGCTCCGCTGAGCATGAACCCGCAGCATTGGGTGAGTTTTACGACAATTCGGCGACTGCCGCTCCGGCCAAAGCCGCGGCGGGCGGGCGCCCCACGGGCCGGAGAACGAGTTTCCAAGATGGGCGTCTCGATGCCGCCAGAACAGTTTGCCGCGGGACCGATCCGGACGACTAGAACCGCTTGGTCGAGAGCACGTCGAAGGTCTTGCCGATCGTCGCGACGGCCTTGTCGTAGTCGGCCAGCGACAGGCAGGCGATCAGGGCGTCGGTGATGGCGAGCTGGGCGATGCGGCTCGTCATCGCCTCGGTGCAGATCGCTGCGGAAGACCTTCTCGATCACCGTCCCGGTGTCGTCCGCGCGGGCGAGATCCTCGTGGATGAACTGCACCGGCTGCACGAGATCGCGCGCCAATGCGATCTTGACCTGCTGGAAGCCGCGCGCGCCGAGCTGGCGGCAGAGCGAGATCACGCGGCCCTCGCTCGCCTCCGCCCGTTCGGCCACCTCCGTGACCGACATGGCGGTCAGGTCATTGCTACGGGGCCCATTCATAGGGCGAACCCATGCGATGGGCCGCGCGCATCATGGTGGCGTCCGCCCGCAGGCCCAGCATCAGGCTGAACGAGGCATTCCTTCCTGGAAGGCATCACGGAGTTGGAAGGTTCTTCGTCTTTGCGTCGTATCTTAAAAAGAACATTCGTTTGACTTAACAAACGATCCTTTTGCAAGATTTGGGGAGTCCGGCGCTGGTCGCCGACGACCGTGAATTTGCAGAAGGTGACGACCATGGCCGGCACGACGGGGCACTCCAAGCACTTCGAAGCGAGCCGCCGCGCGCTGCTGAAGCTGGCGCTGCTGCTGCCGTTCATTCCCTCTGCCGCTCGCGACGCAGCGGCTCAGGGAGCGCTTCCCCAGCAGATCCCCGCCGGGACGAAGCTGGTGGCGGCCGATCAGAACGAGGCGCTGCAGACGCTGATCCGTGCCTCGGGCGTGCAGGCGAAGCTCTCGAGCAACGTAACCTATGCCAATTTCCTCGGCGGTCCGGCGATCCTCGAAGCCTTCCGGGCCGGCGCGCTCGACCTCGCCACCGTCGGCAACACGCCGCCGATCCAGGCGCATGCCGCCGGCGAGAAGATCCCGATCATCGCCGCGCGCGTCTCCTCCGAGACCGATTACTTCCTGGCCGTGCGTCCCGGCCTGAAGATCGACAGCCTGGAGGAGCTGAAGGGCAAGAGCATCGCCTATGGCGAGGGCACCGGACGCCAGCCCTTCGTGCTGAACGCGCTCAAGCTCGCCGGGCTGACGCGCAAGGACGTCAAGCTCGTGCCGCTTCGGGCCGCCGACTTCCCCGATGCGGTCAGGACCGGCCAGGTCGATGTCGCGGCGCTCAACGAGCCGCATTTCTCGCGCTATCTCGCCGACTTCGCCGATCGCGGCGCAAGCGCGCTGCCGAAGGCTCAGAACGACCGGCTGCCCAGGAGCCTGACCTATCTCTACGCCAGCCAGAAGGCGCTGGACGATCCGGCCAAGGCGGCTGCGATCCGCGAATTCGTCGCCGGCTGGATCGATGCCAGCCGCTGGTCGCACCAGAACGTCGATGCCTGGGTCGAGGCCTACTACGTCAAGCGCCAGAACCTGAAACCGGCCGATGCCCGCAAGATCGTCGAGTCCGAAGGCGAGTTCCAGTTTCCACTGCTGGCCAGCCTGATCGCGAAACAGCAATCGTTGATCGACGTGATCCACGAGGCCGGCGACCTGCCGAAGCGGCTCGATGCGCGCGAGGAATTCGACCTGCGCTTCGACGAGGTCATCGCCGCCAAGACCAACTGACACCCTGGCCGAGACGGATGGACGCCATGAGTCTCATCACCTATGCCACCGGCTTCCAGCCCAGCGCGGAAACCGAAAGGCATCCTGTCGGAACGCAAGCAGCACGGCCGCCGCAACTGGCGCCGTCGCGCCTGCCGCGGGGCGGCATCCTGTTCGGGCCGGTCGCATTGGTCGCGATCTGGGAACTCGCCTCGAGGATCGGCTGGCTCTCGCCAAAATTCCTGGCGGCGCCGTCGACGGCCGTCCTGACCGGCATCGAGCTCCTGAGCAACGGCACGCTGGCCGACCATTTCCTCGCCTCGGCCCAGCGGGCCTATCTCGGCCTCGGCATCGGCGTCGCGCTCGGCCTTGGGATGGCGCTCGCCGCCGGTCTCAGCCGCATCGGCGAAGCCTCGCTCGACGGGCTCGTCCAGATCAAGCGGGCCGTGCCGACGCTGGCGCTGATCCCGCTCGCCATTCTCTGGCTCGGCATCGGCGAGGCGATGAAGGTCGCGCTGATCGCCTCCAGCGTGCTCGTCCCGATCTACATCAACACCCATGCCGCGCTCACGGGCATCGATATCCGCCACGTCGAGCTTGCCCGCAGCGTCGGGTTGTCCCGCGGCGCGTTCCTGCGCGAGGTCGCGCTGCCGGGCGCCCTGCCCGGCTTCTTCACCGGCCTGAGGCTCGCCGTCACCACCTGCTGGACGGCGCTCGTCGTGCTCGAGCAGATCAACACCACCGAGGGCATCGGCTATCTGATGAACCGCGCCCGCGACTACGGCCAGACCGATGTCATCGTCGTCGGCCTTGCGATCTATGCCATCCTCGGCCTCGGCTCGGATTTCGCGGTCAGGTTCTGGGAGCGGCGGGCGCTGTCCTACCGCAAGGCGCTGGCGTCATGAACGCCTCGGCCCATCCGCTCCACCTGCCGCGAGGCCATGCGCCTGCCGCCGTCAGCCTGCGCGAGGTCACGCGCCGCTTCTCCGGCCGAACCGTGCTGAACGAGGTTTCGCTCGACTTCGCGCCGGGTGAGTTCGTCGCGCTGATCGGCAAGAGCGGCTCGGGCAAGAGCACATTGCTGCGCGCCCTGGCGGGTCTCGACGACGGCGTCGACGGCGAAGGCCGGATCAGCGTGCCGCAGGATCGCTCGGTCCTGTTTCAGGACTCCCGGCTGCTGCCCTGGAAGAATGCGCTGCAGAACGTCGTCTTCGGCCTGCGCGGGGCTGACGCGGATGAGCGCGGCCGCGCCGCCCTTGCCGATGTCGGGCTCGGCGGGCGCGAGGACGCCTGGCCGAATGCGCTCTCCGGCGGCGAACAGCAGCGGGTGGCATTGGCGCGTTCTCTGGTGCGCCAGCCGCGCCTGCTGCTGGCCGACGAGCCCTTCGGCGCACTCGACGCCCTGACGCGGATCAGGATGCATGAATTGCTCTTCCGCCTGATCCGCCAGCACCGGCCGACGGTCCTGCTGGTCACGCATGACGTCGACGAGGCGATCAAGCTCGCCGACCGCGTCCTGGTCATGGAGGCCGGCCGCATCGTCGTCGACCGCCCGGTCGCCCTGGCGCATCCGCGCCTCAAGGACCCTCATTTCGAAGCCTTGCGCGGCGATCTGCTCGCGGCGCTCGGCGTCTCCGATGCCGTCTAGTGACCCATATCCGACAGGATCGATCCGCCATGGCACGCGAACTTCACCTCAACCTCTTCATCAACGGCCGCGGCCACCACGAAACGGCCTGGCGTCACCCCGCCTCGACGACGAAGGCGTTGAGCGATCTCTCCTATTACCGCGATCTCGCTCTTGCGGCAGAGGCGGCGAAGCTCGACTCGATCTTCTTCGCCGATCAGCTCGCGCTCGGCGACGAGCTCGCCCATGCGGCGCGCGGGGAGCTGGAGCCGGTCACGCTGCTCGGGGCTCTTGCGGCGTTGACAAGCCAGATCGGGCTGATCGCCACGGCATCGACCACTTATAACGAGCCCTACAACCTCGCTCGCCAGTTCGCCTCGCTGGACCATCTCAGCGGCGGGCGGATCGGCTGGAACATCGTGACCTCCTGGGCGCCGGGCGCCGCCGTCAATTTCGGCCAGGAGGCTCAGGTCGGCATCGACCAGCGCTATGCACGCGCCCACGATTTCGTCGAGGCCGTCTCCAAGCTCTGGGACAGCTGGGCGAGGGACGCCATCGTCGATGACCGCGACAGCGGCACCTATGCCCTTCCCGATCGCGTCCGGCGCGCCGCGCATCGCGGCAGCCATTTCAGCGTGGCAGGGGCGCTCAACATCCCGCGCTCGCCGCAAGGCCGCCCGGTCTTCGTCCAGGCCGGCGCGTCGAAGGACGGCCGCGCCTTCGCCGCGCGCTATGCCGAGGCGATCTTCACCGCGCATCTCACCAAGGACAGTGCGATCGAATTCTATGCCGACATCAAGACGCAGGCGCGGGCATTGGGGCGGGGCCCGGATCAGATCGTCATCCTGCCCGGCCTCAGCGCCGCGATCGGCTCGACCGAGGCGGAGGCGAAACGGGTCTGGGAAGAGCTGAATGAGCTCTCCCATCCGAGCGTCGGGCTCGCCAGGCTGTCGAGCCGCTTCGGCGGCCATGACTTCTCGCATCTCAAGCTCGACGACGTTCTGTCGGTGGAGGATTTTCCCGATCCGTCGCAGGTCCAGGCTTCGCGCAGCCGGGCGCAGTCGATCACCGCACTCGTCGCGCGCGAGCGGCCGACATTGCGCGGCCTGCTGCACAGCCTCGCCGGCGCGCGCGGCCACTTCACCGCGACCGGGACGCCGGAGCAGATCGCGGATATCATCGAGGACTGGTTCGTGTCCGGCGCGGCGGATGGCTTCAACGTCATGCCGCCGATCCTGCCGGCGCAATTCGATGTCTTCGCCAGCGAGGTCGTGCCGCTGCTGCGCAGGCGTGGGCTGTTCCGAAGCGAATATGGCGACGGGACGCTGCGCGACCGGCTGGGCCTCGACCCGGTTCAGAGCCAGTTCGACCCGGCCGAGCCGGTCAAGCGCTCCGCCTGAGCGGAGCCTCCGGCGGGAAGCCCGTTTCCGTATCGCACGCTCATGCGCTGGTTTCCTTCTCCCGCAGCCCCGCGATTTGGAAGCAATCACCTCCCATCCGGTGACATAACGCCGATGCGCGCTCTTATGTGAGGCCGCGCGGAGGCGGAGCCCGAGATGATCGATCGTAGAACCCTGCTTGCGCTGGCGGCCGGCTCCGTCGCCGGGATCAGGCCGGGCCTCGGCCAGAGCATGGCGCTGCGCATCGGCTACGTGCCGGTCATCGGGGCGAGCGCCCTGTTCGTCCTCGCCGGCGACGGATCGGCGCGCGATGCCGGCCTCGAGCTCAAGCTCACCAAGTTCGATTCCGGCCCGAATGCGATCCAGGCCTTTGCGTCCGGCACGATCGATATCCTGGTCATCGGCGTCGCGCCGGTTGCGGTCGCCCGGTCCCGCGGCCTCGACGCATCCGTGATCGCAGCCGCGGCGGTCGGCGGTACGGCCTTCGTGGCCGGCCCTGCCCTCGCCAAGGCTTTTGCCGAGAACGCCGACGATCCCGCGAAGGCCTTCGCCGCGTTCCGCGCCGCAACGGGCCGCAAGGCCAAGCTCGGCACGCTTCCGCCGGGCGGCGTGCCGACGGTCGCGCTTCACCATTGGCTCTGGACGATCGGCAAGGTCGAGCGGTCCGATGTCGAGATCGTCAATATGGGCATCGAGGTCGTTCAGCAGGCGATGCTGACCGGCGCCATCGACGGCGGCACGCTGCTCGAACCCTCGGCGACGCTGGTTTCCGAACGCGATCCGCGCATCAAGCGCATCGTCAACTCGCCGGACATGTTCCCGAACATTCCCGGCGTCGTCGTCGCGGCCTCGGGCGCCCTCGTCAAAAACCACCCGGAGGTGGCGGAACGCTTCGTCGGGCTTTTCCATCAAGCGACCGAACGGATTCGCAAGGAGCCGGCCAAGGTCGCCCCGCTCGTGCTGGCCGTGCTTGGCGGCGACCTGGTCGCGGAATCGACGATCGCGAAGGCGCTCGTCTCGCCGGCCGTGAGCTTCGTCAACGACCCCGCCCAGATCCGCAAGGCGACCGAGGCGCTGCTCGCCTATCAGGTGGAGCTCGGCGATTTCCCCCAGGCACCGGCCCTGGACGGCTTGTTCAACCAGGCTCTCTACGAGCGCGGGGTGCGATCCTCACCAAGCCGCTGAACGATCCGAGACCCTGATCCTGCTCAAGCATGACTCGCCGGGGAGGTTTCGTCCCGCTCCCGGATGAAATCCATGTTGAGCTTGAGGCCCAGGCCCGGCAGGTCCGGCACATGCATATGGCCGTCGATCGGCAGCGGCGCGCCGTCGAAGACCTGTGCGGTGATGTCCTCGAACATCAGCAGGCGCTCGAGGAAGAGCGCGTTCGGCACCGCCGCAACGAGATGCAGATGGAGGTTCTCCATCGCATGCGGCGCGAATTTGACGTTCCAGGCCTGGGTCAAGGCGGCGCATTTCAGCATCTCGGTATAGCCGCCGGCCCGCGCGCCATCGACCTGCACGATGTCCGCAGCGTCGTGCATGAGCAGGTCCCTGACGCCGAACTTGGTGTATTCGTGCTCGCCCGTCGCCAGCGGGATGTCGGTGCCGCGCTTGAAGCGGGCGAGCCCGGGAATGTCGTCGGCGAAGACCGGCTCCTCGAACAGGAAGATGTCGTATTCGCGAATGCGGTTGGCGAGTTGCACGGCCGTCGCCGCATCGAAGGAATTATTCGCGTCGACCATGAGGTTGATGTCGGGGCCGACCGCCTCGCGGACCTTGCGGACGCGCTCGGCATCGCGCCTGGGATTGCGGCCACCGTCGAAGCCGACCTTGAACTTCACGGTCGTGAAGCCGCGCCCCACCATGCCCTTGATCTCGTCGACGAGCTGGTCGTCGGAATAGGAGGTCCAGCCGCCGCTGGCATAAACCGGCACCTTGGTCCGGTCCCCGCCGAGCAGCTTGTAGACGGGCAGATCGACGATCTTCCCCTTGAGATCCCAGAGCGCGATGTCGACGGCGCTGAGGGCGCAATACATCAGCCCCTTGCGGCCGACGCCGCGCAGATAGTGGAAGAATTCCTGCCAGATCGCCTCGGTTTCGAGCGGGTCGCGGCCGATCAGCCTGGGCGTCATGTTGCGGTTGATCAGCTCGCAGGTCGCCTCCCCGCCAACCTCGTGATAGGTGACGCCAATCCCCTCCAGCCCCTGATCCGTCGTGATGCGGACGATCACGAAGCCGATCGTCTCGACCTTGCGCGTCGCGTCCGCAAAGCCGCCGAGGACCGGGGCGGAGACGAGGTGGACGTCGATCTTCCGAATCCTGTGATGCATCGGCTTCCCTGCGACAACCCGCGTTGACATCATTATCGATAATGATATCGATATTCATATCGACAGACCTTGTCCAGCGAGGCGCTCGCCTTGATTCCGAAGCTCAGCCGCCCGTCCGACCTGGTCTATGGCATCGTCAAACGGCGGATCATCCTGAACGAACTGACCCCGGAGACGGTCCTGACCGAGCTCGGCCTCGCCCATGAGATCGGCTGCAGCCAGGGCCCGATCCGCGAGGCGCTGCTGCGCCTGCAGGAGGATGGGCTCGTCGTCCGCTCGGGGCGACGGACGATCGTGACCCGGCTGACGGAAGAGGAAGCCGACGAGATGCTGGCGCTGCGCCGCCGCATCGAGACGCGCGGCGCGCTGAAGGCGGCGCTGCATGCCGATGGACGGGCGCTCGACGACCTGCGCGGCATCCTGGCAGCGATGATGGAAGCCGCCGCGGAGGGCGACGAATACCGTGTCATCGAGGCGGACAAGGATTTCCACCTCGCTTTGTTCCGGCTCTCCGGCCTCGATGCCCTCGGGCAGATCCTGGCACGCTGCATCATGCACTCGAACCGCTACAAGCTCTGGGCGCCGGAGCATCGCCGCCCGCTGATCGAGACGGCGCGACGCCACGACATTCTCTACGAGCGCCTCGCTGCCGGCGATGGAAGCGGGCTCGCCGCAGCGCTCGGCTCCCATATCGATACGATCGTCATTCAAGGCGGCGACGAGGTGGCCGCGTGAGCGCCTTCGTCGATCCGCAGATGGCTCGCATCCTCGCCGGTTTCGCGGCGGCGCCGGGCGTCGATTTCAAGACCCTGCCGATCGCGGAGGCCCGCGCCTCCGCCGATGCCGGCTCCATCGCCTGGAACGAAGGCGCGCCCGACCTACCGGCGCGTGAGATCGCGGTGCAGGTTGACGGCGCTATGCTGCGCGGGCGGCTCTATCATCCCAAGCCCGGAACCGCCCTGCCGGTCATCGTCTACGTTCATGGCGGCGGCTGGACCTTCGGCTCGGTCGACACCCATGACGGCACGATGCGGACCCTCGCGGCGTCGTCCGGCTGCGCCGTGTTCGGCTTCGACTATCGCCTCGCGCCGGAGCATCCCTACCCGATCCCGCTGGAGGATACGCTCGGCGCCATCGCCTTCGGGCTCAGCGGCGAACTCGGCCCCGATGTCGATGCGCGGCGCTGGGTGCTTGCCGGAGACTCGGCCGGTGCGACGCTTGCGCTTGCGGCCATGCTCCATCGCCGCGATGCCGGGCTTGCCCTCCCCGCCACAGCCGCCCTGTTCTATGGCTGCTACGCCCCCGACTTCGAAACCGGCAGCCATGCGCGCTTCGGCGAGGGATACATCCTGACCACAGCGAATATGCGCTGGTACTGGCACAACTATCTCGGCGCGGCCTTCGGCGCCCCTCCGGCGCTCGCCGCGCCGCTGCATGCCGACCTCCGCGGATTGCCGCCGCTTTACCTGACAGTCGGCGGGCTCGACCCGCTGGTCGACGACACCATCCGTCTGGCGGATCGCCTCGCGGCAGCGGGCGTCGCCTTCCGCCACGACCATGTACCCGGCGTCATCCATGGCTGCCTGCGCATGAGCCGCAAACTCGCTCCGGCGCAGGCCATGATCGACGCCGGAGCCGCCTACATCACCGAACGACTATAAAAAAATTCAGGGAGTGAACGTCATGGAACGCAGGACTTTCATGAAACTCGCGGGAGCGGCCGCGCTCTCCTTCGAGGCCGCCAGACCGGCCATCGCCCAAGGCAAGGCGACGGTGCGCTGGTGGTATCATTACGACAATCCGCAGAACACGCCGGCCAGCCTCGTCGCGAAGTTCGAGGCGGAAAATCCGGACATCAAGATCCAGGCCGAGCCGATCCCCTGGGGCGGCGGCACCGACTATATCAACCGCATCTTCTCGGCCCTGGTCGCCGGCAACCAGCCCGACTGCGCCATGGTGCGCCTGTCCTATCTCTCGCGCTTCTCGCAGATGAAGGCGCTGGAGCCGCTCGACGGCTTCCTCGCCAATTGGAAAGGCCGCAGCGACATTTCCGACGACGTCTGGACAATCAACCGCTCGCCCGACGGCAAGCAGTACTACATGCCGCTGCACTACGTCGTGATCTATCTCTATTACCGGCAGGACCTGCTTCAGCAGGCCGGGCTCCAGCCGCCCAAGAGCTTCGACGACTTCCTCACAGCCGCCAAGGCGCTGACCAAGGACGGCATCTACGGCTACGGCATGCGCGGCGGCGCCGGCTGCCACGACAACTGGGGACCCTTCGTGCTGGGCGGCGGCGCCAGCTTCGACAAGGGCGGGATGGTCACGGAGAAGGCGCTCGCGGCCAATCGCTGGTTCGTCGACCTCGCCGTGAAGCACAAGGTCGCGCCGCCCTCGGCGCCGACCGACGCCTTCCGCCAGATCGTCGATGCCTTCAAGGCCGGTCGGACCGGGATGGCGATCCACCATATCGGCTCGGTCGCGGAGATCGTCGGGGCGCTCGGCGACAAGGTCTCGGCCGTGCCGGTGCCGCGCGGGCCGGATGGCCGCGGCTGGACCTATTTCGGCGACGAGTCCAACGCCATCTTCGCAGGCAGCAAGAACAAGGAGGCGGCCTTCCGCTGGATCAGCTTCCTGTCGAGCGCCGAGAACAATGCCGAGCAGGCCAAGCTCAGCGGCCAGCTGCCGATCACCATCTCGGATGCGAAGAGCTGGACCGTGCATCCCAAGCGCTTCGTCGAGGCGAGCGACGCCTCCTTGCCGATCGCAAAGCCCCTCCCCGACCATGTGAAGACGCCGGATTTCGTCGGCCGCGTCCTGCCCACCAACCTGCAGAGGGCGCTGACCGGCGGGATGAATCCCGACGATCTCATGAAGGCGGTCGAGCAGACCTTCCACGGCTGAGGCCGGATCGCATCGCGCGGCGCCGGGCCAAACCCGGCGCCAGCCATCGATCTACAGGGACGAGGCCATGAACAAGACGACGGCGAGCAGCGCGATGCTTCGCGCGGCGACACCCTATGGTTTCCTGCTGCCGGCACTGTTGGTGACGGCGCTGGTCATCCTGTTTCCGGTCCTGCAGACGGCCTGGTACAGCCTGCACGACTACATTCTCTACGACCCCGACAATTTCCGCTTCGTCGGTTTGCGGAATTTCGCGACCGCACTCTCGGACGAGGTCTTCTGGATCGCGCTACTGAACTCGGCGATCTGGGTCGCGGGCATCGTGTCGCTCCAGCTTCTGCTCGGGCTCGGCGCGGCTCTGCTGCTCAACCAGAGCTTCTGGTGGCGCGGCATGGCGCGCGCGCTCGTCATCATCCCCTGGGCGTTGCCGAGCGTGATCATCGGCCTGATGTGGACCTGGATCTATGATTTCAATCTCGGCGTCTTCAACGACATCCTGCTGCGCCTCGGCCTGATCTCGGCCCCGCATCCCTGGCTCGCCCAGCCCTCCACGGCGCTGGCCTGCATCATGCTGGCTCTGGTCTGGCAGGGCTTTCCGTTCTTCACCGTCACCATCCTCGCGGGTTTGCAGACCGTGCCGGGAGAACTCTACGAGGCGGCCGAGATCGACGGCGCCAGCCCCTGGCGCCAGTTCGTCCACGTCACCCTGCCCTCGATCGCCGGCATCGTCACCACGGCCGTGCTGCTGCGCATCATCTGGGTCGCCAATTCGCTCGACGTCATCCTGGTGATGACCGGCGGCGGGCCGGGCTATGCCACGCATACGCTGCCGCTCTACGCCTTCCTGCGCGCCTATACCGGCATGGAGTTCGGCTATGCCGCCTCGCTCTCGCTGATGCTGACGGCGATCCTGCTCGGCATCGTCTGGCTCTATGTCCGCCGCCAGGCCGGGGAGATGGAGCGATGATCCGGCGCCGCTCCTTCGCCCGCAATCTGATCCAGGTCGAAATCCCCGTCCTGCTGGTGCTCGCCTTCGCGCTGGCACCGTTCGTCTGGATGCTGCTGACCTCGATCAAGCCGAATGCGGACCTCTCGCAGTTCCCGGTGCGCTACCTGCCGAGCAGCACGACCTTCGAGCACTATCAAACGCTGATCCAGCGCACGAGCTTCCCGGTCAACCTGCTGAACAGCCTCGTCATCGCCTGCGGTGCCGTCGTGCTGGGGCTGGCAGCCAGCGTGCCGGCCGCCTATTCGTTCTCGCGCTTCCGCTTCCGCGGCCGGCGCATGCTGATGACTGGCTTCCTCGTCATCAACATGTTCCCGATCGTGCTGCTGATTATCCCGCTCTTCGTGCTGATGCGGACGCTCGGGCTGATCGACACCTTCATCGGCGTCATCATCGGCCATTCGACCTTCTCGATCCCGTTCTCGATCTGGATGCTGGTCAGCTATTTCAACGCGATCCCGAAAGATCTCGACGAAGCCGCGACGATCGACGGGGCCTCGCGCCTGCAGACGATCCGGCTGGTGGTGCTGCCGCTGGTGATGCCCGGCATCGTCACCACCGCGATCTACGTCTTCATCACCTCGTGGAACGAATATCTGTTCGCGATGATGCTGTCGGGCGAGACGGTCAGGCCGGTGACCGTCGCGCTGCAATTGTTCATCGGCGAATTCACGGTGCAGTGGGGCGTCCTCACCGCGGGCGGCACGATCATCGCTTTGCCCGTCACCATCCTTTTCCTTTTTGTGCAGAAACGCCTCGTCGGCGGGCTGACGGCAGGAGCAGTCAAATCATGACCAATGCGATCGGGGTGATCTCGATGTTCTATGCACGCCCCTTCGGGCGCGAGCATTTCCCGACCTTCCGGCGCATGAAGCAGGCCGGGGCCGATGTGGTCGAACTGCTGGTGCCGGAGCCGGGCGAGCTCGACCTTGCCGAGACGAAGGCCGCCGCCGCCGATGCCGGCCTCTCGATCGTGCTGGCGGCGCGGGTGAACCTGACCCGCGATCTCGCCAGCGCCGACCCGGCGGCGCATGCAGCCGGCATCGCCTATCTCGAGCAATGCGTCGACATCGCTGGAACGTTGGGGGCGGGAATCGTCGGCGGGCCGCTCTATGGCGCGCCGCTCGTCTTCGCCGGCCGGGCGCCGCATCCGGTCGAGCCGGCCGAGCGCCGCCGGCGGGTCGATGCCGTCGTGCGCGGGCTGACGCAGGCCGCGAAACGCGCCGCCGACAAGGGCGTCGTCCTCGGCGTCGAGCCCCTGAACCGGTTCGAGACCGACATGTGCAACACCTGCCGCCATGCGCTGGATTATGTCGAGGCCGTCGCCTCGCCTGCCGTCGGCGTGATGCTCGACACCTTCCACATGAACATGGAGGAATACGATCTCGCCGCCTCGATCCGGCTGGCGGGATCGCGGCTCGTGCATTTCCAGGCGAACGAGAACAATCGCGGCTTCGTCGGCTCGGGCCATATCGACTGGCCGTCGATCGCACGGGCCCTCGCGGCCTCCGGCTATCAGGGCCCGATCGTGCTGGAGCCGTTCCGGCGCGACGACGAGGCGGCAGGCGTGACGCTGGCGCAATGGCGCGCGCCCACCCGGAACGAGGATGCGGAGCTCAAGGCCAGCATCGACTATCTCAAGGCGACGCTCGCCTTCGCCGACCGGCTCGCGACGACGAAGGGAATTGCGTGATGACATCCCCCTTGCGCCTCGGCTGGATCGGCTGCGGCACCCATGCCAACGAGATGCTGCTGCCGCAGGTCACGCGGCACGACGTCGTCCTGCAGGCGATCTGCGACATCTCGCCCGACAACCTCGCGGCGACCGGCCGGCGCTACGGTGTCGCGCCCGAGAACCAACTGAGCGACTGGCGCGCCCTGCTCGCCCGCTCCGACATCGACGCGGTTGGCCTCGCCATGGGGCCGCGGCAGCATCACGAGGTCGGCCTCGCAGCGATCGCGCGGGGATTGCCGCTCTTCATCGAGAAGCCGCCGGCCGCAACCTCGCGGCAAGCGCAGGAACTGGCGGATGCCGCCAAGGCCCGGGGCGTTCCGGTCGTCGTCGGTTTCATGAAGCGGTATTCCACCGCCAATCGCATCGCGGCCAATGTCATCCACACCCCGGAATTCGGGGAAACCGCGAGCTTCCTCGGCCAGTACATGACGGCGCCGACCTACTTCGCGGGGGATGTCGACTATACCGGCTTCTATCTGCATCACTGCGTGCATTATTTCGACCTGATCCCGCATTTGATGGGCGAGGTCGCGACAGTCAGCGCGCGCCGGCACGAGCTGGAGCCGGGCAAGCTGCTGCTCCATGTCGATTTCCGCTTCCGCAACGGCGGCATCGGCACGCTCGTCATGGGGACGCATCAGTCGCGCGGTACGCCGATGGAATGGTGGCAGGTGATGGGCGACCATCGCCGCGTCGAGGTCCGCAACCTGCATGAGGTTCGCTATTTCCGCAGCCCCCCCTTCAAGGTGTCGCGCCCCGACGCCAGCCTTGTCGACGGCGAAGATACGCTGGTCTGGGAGCCCAATTTCACCGTCGCTGCCAACGAGGACCACAAGGGCTATCACGCGATCCTCGGCGATTTCGTGCGGGCGGCGCGCGGCGAGACACTGGACTTTCCCGATGCGGCGGCGGGCGCACGGGCGCTCGCCCTCCTCGAACAGGCCATCGCTTCCGCCGAAGCCGACGCGCATCGGTGATCGATGCCCGGACATGAAGGGGCAATGTCCGGGGCCGACAGCTCTCCATCGCTAGGCTCAGGGCCGATTCTTTTGGCCTGAGATGCGATTCACGGTGTCCGGAAAGAGCCGTGATGGGTCATTCGTTTCTGCCTGCCAGGGGTCGATGACCGGCGCGTGGTGAGCGGTATCCCTGTCACCGGCTCACTCCCAGCTGAGCGCGCCGCCGTTCTGGTATTCGATCACCCGGGTCTCGAAGAAGTTCTTCTCCTTCTTCAGGTCCATCGCCTCGCTCATCCAGGGGAACGGGTTCTCGGTCTCGCCGAAGACCGGCGGCAGGCCGAGCTGGGCGCAGCGGCGGTTGGCGATGAAGTGCATGTACTGCTCGCAGAGCGCCGCGTTCAGGCCGAGGAAGCCGCGCGGCATCGTATCGCGGCCATAGGCAGCCTCAAGCTCTGCGGCTTCCCGCAGCATGCCGCGGACCTCGTCCTGGAAGGCCTTGGTCCAGAGATGCGGGTTCTCGATCTTGATCTGGTTGATCACGTCGATGCCGAAGTTCAGATGGATCGACTCGTCGCGCAGGATGTACTGGTACTGCTCGGCGATGCCGACCATCTTGTTGCGCCGGCCGAGCGACAGGATCTGCGCGAAGCCGGTGTAGAACCACATGCCCTCGAAGATCACGTAGAAGGTGATCAGGTCGCGCAGCAGGGCCTGGTCGTTTTCCGGCGTTCCCGTCTTGAAGTCCGGGTCCTCGATGTTCTGCGTGTGCTTCAGCGCCCAGGCCGCCTTGTCGGTGATCGAGGGCACCTCGCGATACATGTTGAACAACTCGCCCTCGTCGAGCCCGAGGCTCTCGACGATGTACTGGAAGGTGTGGGTGTGGATCGCCTCCTCGAAGGCCTGACGCAGCAGGTACTGCCGGCATTCCGGGTTGGTCAGGTGTCGGTAGATCGCCAGCACGATGTTGTTGGCGACGAGAGATTCGGACGCCGCGAAGAAGCCGAGATTGCGCTTGAGCATGCGCCGCTCGTCCTCGCTGAGCCCGTCCTTCGACTTCCACAGCGCGATATCGGCCTGCATCGAGACCTCGGTCGGCATCCAGTGGTTGTTGCAGCCGGAGAGGTACTTTTCCCAGGCCCATTTGTACTTGAGCGGCAGAAGCTGGTTCACGTCGGCGCGCGCATTGATCATGCGCTTCTCGTCGACGGTGACGCGCCCGCCATTGCGGTCGATCGCGCCGAGGCCGGTGGCGTCGGCGGCGGGCGTGTTGGCGAGGATGGTGGGGTTAGCTGGGATCGAGGGCTTGGTGTCGGACCAGTCGAGCATGAGGTGTTCCGTTCTGAAATGAAGGGGCGTCATGCTCGGGCTTGACCCGAGCATCTCGTGCCGAAGGAGGCTCCAACGCCTTGTCCTGCCGGAGATTCTCGGGTCTGCGCTTCGCTTCGCCCGAGAATGACGCGAGAGGTGGAATGACGGCGGGTTACTGGCAGGCTTCGCAGGTGGGATCGTCGAGCGAGCAGGCGTTGGGGACGGCCATGCCGTTCTCCAAGGGTATGTCGACGATGATCGGCGCGGCGGCCTTGGCTGCGACCGGCACGGTGGCCGAGACCGCATTGAGCTTACCGTCCGTGCCCTTCAGCGTCGATTTCTCGACATGGGTCGCCGAAAGCGCGCGCAGGTAATAGGTCGTCTTCAGGCCGAGCCGCCACGCCAGGCGATAGGCCTCGTCGAGCTTCCGGCCGGAGGGCTGCGCCATGTAGAGGTTCAGCGACTGGCCCTGATCGATCCATTTCTGCCGGCGCGCGGCGGCACGGATCAGCCATTCCGTCGGGATCTCGAAGGAGGTGGCGTAGAGCGCCTTGAGATCGGCCGGGACGCGATCGATCCCACTGACCTTGCCGTCGTAGTATTTGAGGTCCGAGACCATCACCTCGTCCCAGAGCCCCCTCGCCTTCAGGTCATGAACGAGCCCGGCATTCACCACGGTGAAGTCGCCCGACATGTTCGCCTTGACGTAGAGCTGGCTATAGGACGGCTCGATCGACTGCGAGACGCCGACGATATTGGAGATCGTCGCGGTCGGCGCGATCGCCATCGTGTTCGAGTTGCGCATGCCGGTGGTCTTCACCCGCCCGCGCAAGCCGTCCCAGTCGAACGTAGATGAACGGTCGAGCTCGACATCGCCGTCGCGGGCGTCCGAGAGGATGTCGAGCGAGTCGATCGGCAGGATGCCCTTCGACCAGAGCGAACCCTCGAAGCTCGGATAGCGCCCGCGCTCGGCGGCGAGATCGACCGAGGCCTGGATCGCATGGAAGCTGATCACTTCCATCGACGTATCGGCGAAGGCGACGGCGCCTTCCGAGGCCGCCGGCAGACGCAGTGTCTGGAGCGCGTCCTGGAAACCCATCAGCCCCAAGCCCACCGGGCGATGACGCAGGTTCGAGCGGCGCGCTTCCGGGATCGTGTAGAAATTGATGTCGACGACGTTGTCGAGCATCCGCATCGCGGTCTTAACGGTGCGGGCCAGCCGCGCCTGATCCAGCCCCTCCGCCGTGACATGCGCGGCGAGGTTCACCGAGCCGAGATTGCAGACCGCGACCTCGTCGGCCGAAGTGTTGAGCGTGATCTCGGTGCAGAGGTTCGAGGAATGCACCACGCCGGCATGCTGCTGCGGCGAGCGCAGATTGCAGGCATCCTTGAAGGTAATCCAGGGATGGCCGGTCTCGAACAGCATGGTCAGCATGCGCCGCCAGAGGTCGAGCGCCTTCACCCGTTTGAAGACCTTGATCTGGCCAGCGGCTGCCTTCGCCTCATAAGCCTCGTAGGCCGTCTTGAATGGCTTGCCATAGAGGTCGTGCAGGTCCGGCACCTCATCGGGCGAGAACAGCGTCCAGTCGGCGCCGGCCTCGACGCGCTGCATGAACAGGTCGGGAATCCAGTTCGCCGTGTTCATGTCATGGGTGCGGCGGCGGTCGTCGCCGGTGTTCTTCCGGAGATCGAGGAACTCCTCGATATCGACATGCCAGGTCTCGAGATAGGCGCAGACCGCGCCCTTGCGCTTGCCGCCCTGATTGACGGCGATGGCCGTATCGTTCGCGACCTTCAGGAACGGCACCACGCCCTGGCTCTCGCCATTGGTGCCCTTGATATGGGCGCCGAGACCGCGCACCGGCGTCCAGTCATTGCCGAGGCCGCCCGAGTACTTGGCGAGCAGCGCATTGTCCTTCACCGCCTTGAAGATGCCGTCGAGATCGTCCGCGACCGTGGTCAGGAAGCAGGAGGAAAGCTGCGGGCGCAGCGTGCCCGAGTTGAACAGGGTCGGCGTCGAGGCCATGAAATCGAAGGACGAGAGCAGGTCGTAGAATTCGATCGCCCTGCCCTCGCGATCGATCTCGCGGATGGCGAGACCCATGGCGACACGCATGAAGAAGGCTTGCGGCAGCTCGAAGCGGTTGCCGCGGACATGCAGGAAATAGCGGTCGTAGAGCGTCTGGAAGCCGAGATAGTCGAACTGGAGATCGCGCTCTGGCTTGAGGGCAGCGGCGATGCGGGCGATGTCGAAGCGGCCGAGTTCGGGGTCGATCAGCTCGTTCTCGATGCCAGTCTTGAGATAGGCATGGAAGTAGTCGGCATAAAGCACTGACATCTCTTCCTGCGTCGCCTGCTCGGCGCGGCCATGGACGAAGCTCAGCGCCTCGCGACGGAGCTTGTCCAGCAGCAGGCGCGCGGAGACCTTGGCGTAGTTCGGCTCGCTCTCGATCAGCGTGCGGGCGGCAAGGATCGGCGCCAGTGCCAATTCGTCCAGCGAGATGCCGTCATAAAGGTTGCGGCGCGCCTCGGTGAGGACCGGCTCGGCCGAGACGCCGTCGAGATCGGCACAAGCCTCGCGAACCACCTTGTCGAGGCGGCCGGCGTCGAGCGGGATAAGCGTCCCGTCGAGGAGCTTCATGTGCAGCAAGGGAGCTGCGGAGGCGACAGGCTTCGTCTCGGCAACCGCCCTCGCCCGCTCGCGCGCCCGCTCCTCGCGATAGAGCACATAGGCACGGGCGACCTTGTGGTGTTCGCCGCGCATCAGGGCGAGCTCGACCTGGTCCTGCACATCCTCGATATGGAAAGTGCGGCCGGTCGCGGCCCGGCGGGTCAGCCCCGCGACGACCTGCTCTGTCATCTCCGCGACGGCTTCGTGGATGCGGCGCGAAGCGGCGGCGTTCGATCCTTCGACGGCGAGGAACGCCTTGGTCAACGCCACGGTGATCTTCGAGGGATCGAACGGCGTCACCGCGCCGTTGCGGCGAATGATCTGGTAGCCGGGCTCGCTCGCAGCGAGCTTCGACAGTGTCGGCTCTGCGGCTGACGGAGCGGCGGCAGGCCGCTCGGCTTCAATGGAAAGAGACATCGGCATCAACCCCAAATGTTGGGGGCAAAGGCCAGAGCGGTTGCGTCGAGAAGGCGCGCGGCACCACAAGGCCGCGACCTGCCAAGCGCACCACCGGGACACCCCGCCCGAGGACGTATACGAGGTCGCGGCAGGTCTCCTGGCTCGCGGGTCAGCGCTCTCGTCCCGTCTTCCCAAGGCCTTGCAGCCTCAGTGACTTAATCGTGGACGTGAACTCGCCGCTTACAGTTGCGGGGGCAGCGCCGGTCTCTCACCGGCTTCCCTCTTAGCTCTCGATCTTGCGATTCGAGAGACCATCGACCACCAGATCTAGTAGCCAAAGGGCATCGCCTGTCAACAGGTCGTGATACCGCCGTCCGGCGCCTGTGAAGATCGGGGATCACCGCGCGGCCTCCGGCCTACCCTGTTCGTGCTGTTCGGCAATGACGCCGGCTCTGCCTTCGCTTCGGCGAAACCGCGTCGAGCGATGCTTCGCGCCTCAAGCGCTAGCGCCCCTTCGCCGCCCGCCATGATCGACGCACACCCCGTTCCCGAGCTTCGCGCAATTCGCGACCGCCACGAGCTGTCTGCGATGGCTGCCGAGCCGCCCCAGCATATCGCGATGGCGCGTCTCAGGCCGGGTCACACGGTTGCTGTCGGTCGATTTGGCGCCCGGCTGATTTTCCGAAAATATTGCGAGATAAAACCTTCCATTTGACAATGTGTCTTATAAGTACCATGATAGAAACATCGATCTAGGCCGAACGAATTGGCCCCGCGCTTTCATCGCGCACTGCTGACGAACTTCCTGCTCAAATCGAAAAATGCGCTGCACCCGCGGCGCATGAACAATAGCCTTTACAGGAGGTCAGCATGGCCAGTGGCACAGTTAAGTGGTTCAACACCGACAAGGGTTTTGGTTTCATCCAGCCGGAAGACGGCGGCCAGGACGCCTTCGTCCATATCAGCGCCGTGGAGCGTGCCGGTCTGCGCACGCTGAAGGAAGGCCAGAAGGTCTCCTATGAGCTGGTGCAGGACAAGCGCTCCGGCAAGGTGTCCGCGGACAACCTGCAGGCCGAGTGAGGCCAGACGCCATCCGGCGCGTCAATCGAGATCAGCGGCGACCGCGGATGTACCGGCGCCCGTTCGATTGAGCGGCGGATAGCCACGGAGGGGTCGGGATCAACCCGGCCCTTTTTGTTTGCATCAGAAGGGAAATTCGAATGCAGGTTCTCGTTCGCGACAACAACGTCGACCAGGCGCTTCGCGTCCTCAAGAAGAAGATGCAGCGTGAAGGCGTGTTTCGCGAGATGAAGGCGCGTCGCGCCTACGAGAAGCCGTCCGAGCGGCGAACCCGCGAGAAGGCCGAAGCCATCCGCCGCGCCCGCAAGGCGGCACGCAAGCAGGCTCAGCGCGAAGGATTGCTGCCGATGCCGAAGCGTGTGGAACGGCCGGCACGGCCCGGCCAGGCACCCGCGCAGGCACGATAGGCGAGGATTTGGGCTTGGGCTTCAATCCGCAGGATTTCGCCGAGGGCCGGGCCTGCTCGCCAGGCCGAGCCGGCGAGGGTCGAAGCCGAGCCCCACGCAAGGTTCTGCCCGAAGCCGTTCGATCCATGCAGGAGCGTGCTGCCGGAAAACGCCGCTGACGCCCTGGCGTCCTGCGTTCGAGAAGGAGTTTGCCGATGTCGAGCAACAGAATTCCGCCGGAAGAGGCGCAATTGCGGGCCCAGAGCAGAGCGACGCTCGCAGCGCAACGCCGCGCCGAGGCCGAAACGGCCCTGGAAGCGTTGCGGGTGGAACAGATCGCCGTCCGCGAGCGCACCGCAAAACTGCGGGCATTGCGGCTCGCCAAGGAGGCCGCCGACGCCGAGGCCGCCGCGGCGGTGCCGCCAGCCAAGACGCGAGCGAAGCCAGCCAAGACCGTTGTTCGGCGGAGAACCGCTTCTTCCTGATCTCCAGCCGGAGGATGGCGCGCGAGGCGTTGCCGTCAGTCTTGGTCAGCAACCCGGCAGCCGAACTCGGCCGCCGCTGCGGTGAACCAGGACCAGAAGCTTCCTGCCATGCTGCGCGCGACCATGATCTCGAAGACGGGTCCGTCCGGCCCGTCGGCGAGCCGCCATAGCTGCACGCCGAGATAGGCCACGCTTGTCACGGCGGTCTCGCCGACGCCGAAGGCCGAAGGATGCAGGTCGAGCATCACGCCCTTCGCCAGCAGATCGCGGGTCCTGGGACCTTGAAGCCGGAAGGCGGCGCGCGCATCGCTCTGGTCGCTGACGGCGGCGTGGGCCGCGAGTTCATCGAGCAATGGCTGGAAGCCGTCGCGCAAGGCGGCGCGTAGCAGCCATTGATCCGGCCCCGCCCAGATCGCGTCATGGGCCCCGCCCGATACGATCCTCGGCATCTCCGGCAGCGCGATGCCGAGCCGGCCTTCGACGGCCCGCGACAGGGACGTCGCCGCACCCGGTTCAGCGATCAGGGTCGCCAGGCCGAAACCATCCAGCAGCGTCGCAACGACGCCGGTCTTGCCCTTCGCGCCGAAGGAGCCGGGTTGCGCGATGCCGGCCCAGGCGCTGCGCGGGCGCCATGAGGTCGCGATCTCAGCCATGGAGGCGATCTCCTTCCGGATCGACGAAGACGGGCGAGCAGATCTCGACGACGATGTCGCCGTTTCGGACGGGATCATAGGCGCGCACGCGCTCGCCGATGCGACCGGCGCCGTTCCGGATGAGGCCGAGGCCGATCCAGTGGTTGAGATGCGGCGAATGGGCGACCGAGGTCATGTAGCCCTCGTCGTTCTCCATCACCGCCGCCTTGCCGATGCCGATGAAGTGGGCGCCGGCCCGCAGGCGCTGGGAGGGATCGACCGGCTTGAAGCCGACGAAGGACGGCCGGTCCCGCTCGATCAGGGCCGGCCTGCCCGCCATCAGGCGGCCGATATAGTCCTTCTTCGAAGACATCATCTTGCCGAGGCCGAGATCGCGCGCCGTGGTCTGGCCGTTGAGCTCGTTGCCGGCGACATGGCCCTTCTCGATGCGCATCACCCCGAGCGCCTCGGTGCCATAGGGCGTGATGCCGAAGGGCTGGCCGGCCTGCATCAGGGCGCGCATCATCGCATCGCCATAGGCGGCCGGAACCGCCAGCTCATAGGCCAATTCGCCCGAGAAGGAGATCCGGAACAGCCGCGCCGGAATGCCGCCGCCGACCGTCACGGCGCGCGCCGCGAGATAGGGGAAGGCCTCGTTCGAGATGTCGTGCTCGTGATCGACGACGCCGCGCAGGGTTTCGCGCGCCTTGGGCCCGGCGATGGAAGCTTGCGCCCATTGCTCGGAGACCGAGACCATGCGGACATCGAGTTCCGGCCACAGCACCTGATGGCAGAACTCCAGATGCTGCATCACCTTGCCGGCATTGGCCGTCGTGGTCGTCATCAGGAAATGGTGCTCGCCCAGACGCGAGGTGGTGCCGTCATCCATGACGAAGCCGTCCTCGCGCAGCATCAGGCCGTAGCGCGCCTTGCCGACCGGCAGGGCCTTCCAGCCATTGATGTAGACGCGCTCCAGGAACTCGGCGGCGTCCGCCCCCTGGATGTCGATCTTGCCGAGCGTCGAGACGTCGCAGAGGCCGACGCTCGCGCGCACGGCTTTGACCTCGCGGTCGACCGTCGCCTGCCAGTCGTTTTCGCCGGGGCGCGGATAGTACTGCGCCCGCAGCCATGGGCCGGCCTCGACGAAGACGGCGCCCTGCTCCCGCGACCAGTCATGGGTCGGCGCCAGCCGCACCGGCCTGAATTGCTTGCCGCGATGATGGCCCGCGAGCGCGCCGATCGCCACCGGCGTATAGGGCGGCCGGAAGGTCGTGGTGCCCGTCTGCGGGATCGTCCTGCCCGTCTGCTCGGCCATGATGGCGAGGCCGGAGAGGTTCGAGGTCTTGCCCTGGTCCGTCGCCATGCCGAGCGTGGTGTAGCGCTTGAGATGCTCGACCGGCCGGAAGCCCTCGCGCGCCGCGAGCTCGACATCCTTGTCGGTGACGTCGTTCTGGTAGTCGACGAAGGCCTTGCCCTTTGCACCCTTCACCCGCCAGACCGGCTGCAGCCCGGTCGTCTCGGGATCGGTCGCAGGCACGGGGTCCAGCGGCGCAGGCGTCAGCCCCCCATCGGCGGCAGCCTCGCGGCCGAGCCGCGCGCCGTCCTCCAGCGCCTGCACCAGGGTGAAACGCCCGGCGGCACTGCCGGCCACGGAGAGTCCCGCCGGCAAGGTTCCCGGCACGAAGCATTGCAGGCCGTCGTCCCAGGCCGGCTTGCCGTTCTGATGCGAGGTCAGATGCAGCGTCGGGTTCCAGCCGTTCGAGACGGCGAGCAGGTCGCAATCGACAGCCGTCGTCGCGCCGGATGCATCGCGGATGGTGACGCTGCTGAGGTGGCGGCCGCCGCGCGTGCCTTCGACCGCGCCGCCTGCGAACAGCCTCGCACCAAGCTTGTCGGCGAGCGCCTTGCGGGCGGGATCTGAGTCGCCGCGGGCATCGACGATGGCAGCGATGCGGCCACCGGCTGCGGCGATATCGCGTGCCGTGGCCCAGCCATCGTCCCCGGCCGTGAACAGCACCGCCTCGCGGCCCGGCAATGCGCCGTAGCGGTTGACGTAGGTGCGCGCCGCTCCCGCCAGCATGACGCCCGGCGTATCATTGCCGGGGAAGACGATCGGCCGTTCCAGTGCGCCTGCGGCCAGGATCGCGCGCTTGGCATGGATGCGCCAGCCGCGCTGTCGCGGCTGATGCGGCGCCGGCTCGGGCAGGTGATCGCCGACGCGCTCGACCGCGCCATAGATGCCGTGATCGTAGAGCCCGAAGACGGTGGTGCGCGGCATGATCCGCACTTCGGGCAGGCTCTCGAGCTCGGTCAGCGTCGCCGCCAGCCATTCGGCCGCCGGCTTGCCATCGATCTCGCGCCTCTCGGCCAGCAGGCGCCCGCCGAGGCGAAAATCCTCGTCGCAGAGGATGACCCGGGCGCCGCTGCGCCCCGCTGCCAGCGCGGCTGCCAGGCCGGCCGGGCCGCCGCCGATCACCAGCACGTCGCAGAAGGCGAAGGCCTTCTCGTAATGGTCGGGATCTTCTAAGCCGGCCGCGCGGCCGAGGCCCGCCGCACGGCGGATCAGGGGCTCGTAGAGCTTTTCCCAGAAGGCCGCCGGCCACATGAAGGTCTTGTAGTAGAAGCCCGCGACCAGGGCCGGCGAGAGCAATCCGTTGATCGAGAGCAGGTCGAAGGCGAGCGAGGGCCAGCGGTTCTGACTGGCCGCGTCGAGCCCCTCGAACAGCTCGACCACCGTGGCGCGCGTGTTCGGCTCGCGGCGGGCCCCGGAGCGCAACTCGACCAGCGCGTTCGGTTCCTCCGGGCCGGCCGAGAGGATGCCGCGCGGGCGGTGATACTTGAAGGAGCGGCCGACGAGCCGCACGCCATTCGCCAGCAGCGCGGAAGCCAGCGTATCGCCGGCAAATCCGCGATAGGACCTGCCGTCGAAGCTGAAGCTCAGCGGCCGGCTGCGATCGACAAGGCCGCCGGAGGCGAGACGGAAGGGCTGCCCGCTCATGCCGCGGCTCCCGCCTTGCGCGCCCTGGCGGCCTCGACCGAGGCGATCGCGTGGGTGTGGGTGTCGCGGGTCACGACCAGCCAGACATGGCAGCCGGCCCCGTGATACCAGAGCTCGCGGTGGCTGCCGGCCGGATTGTCACGCAGATAGACGTACTCGGTCATCGCCGCTTCCGTCGCTGCCATCCCGTCGGGCCGCTGCGGATCGGCCGCGCCGAGATAGGTGAATTCCTGGGCGTCGCGCGCGCCGCAATGGGGGCAAGTGATGCGCATCGGGGATCCTCGGGCAGCGCGCGGTCAGTGCAGATTGGGCTGGGCGCCGGCGCCCTTTTCGTCGATCAGGCGCCCGGTGACGAAGCGATCGAGCCGATAGGCGCTCGCGACCGGGTGCGGCTCTCCCGTCGCGATCAGATGCGCGAAGCAGAAGCCGGAGGCCGGCGTCGCCTTGAAGCCGCCATAGCACCAGCCGGAATTGAGATAGAGCCCCTCGATCGGCGTCAGGTCGATGATCGGCGAGCCGTCCATCGACATGTCCATCACGCCGCCCCAATGGCGCAGCATCCGCACCCGGCCGAGCCCCGGCCAGAGCGCCATGGCCGATTCCATCACGTCCTCGATCACCGGCAGATTGCCGCGCTGGGCGTAGGAATTGTAGCCGTCGATGTCGCCGCCGAAGACGAGCCCGCCCTTGTCCGACTGGCTGATATAAAAGTGGCCGGCGCCGAAGGTGACGACGCCGTCGATGAGGGGCTTGAGGCCCTCCGAGACGAAGGCCTGGAGCACATGGGTCTCGATCGGCAGGCGCAGGCCCGCCATCGCGGCCACCCGCGACGAATTGCCGGCGACGGCCATGGCGATCTTCTTCGCCCGGATCGGTCCCCGCGATGTCTCGACGCCGACGGCCCGCCCGCCGGCCATGGTGATGCCGGTGACCTCGCAGTTCTGGATCATGTCGACGCCGCGGCTGTCGGCGGCCCGTGCATAGCCCCAGGCGACGGCGTCATGCCGGGCCGAACCGCCGCGGCGCTGCAGGAGCCCGCCCCGGATCGGGAAGCGGGCGTTGTCGTAGTCGAGATAGGGCAGCATCGCCCTTACCTGCTCGCTGCCGAGCAGTTCGGCATCGACCCCGGCGAGCCGCATCGCATTGCCGCGCCGGGCGAAGGCATCCCGCTGCGCGTCGGAATGAAAGAGGTTCAGGACACCGCGCTGGCTGACCATGGCGTTGTAGTTCAGGTCCTGCTCCAGCCCTTCCCAAAGCTTCATCGAGAGCTCGTAGAAGGGCGTGTTGCCGGGCAGCAGGTAATTCGAGCGGATGATCGTGGTGTTGCGGCCGACATTGCCGGAGCCGAGATAGCCCTTCTCCAGCACCGCGACATTGGTGATGCCGTGCCGGCTGGCGAGGTAATGCGCCGTCGCCAGGCCATGCCCGCCGCCGCCGATGATGACGACGTCGTATTCGTGCTTGGGCGCGGGATCGCGCCAGGCCGGGGTCCAGCCCTTGTGACCCTGAAGGGCCTGGGCGAGCAGCGAGAAGACGGAATAGCGCATCGAGGGGTCCGGGCGGTCTTGTCATCCGGAGATTGACCGACATAGGCTCCGCGACATGCTCGATAGCGACATCCGATTGCCCGTTAGCGACGACAGCGCACCGACCCATGTCGGCTTCCTGCTGATCCCGGATTTCGCGCTGCTGCCCTATGCCTCGGCGATCGAGCCGTTGCGTGCGGCCAACCGGCTCTCCGGCCATTCGCTCTACCGCTGGAGCCACATCTCGATCGACGGAACGCCCGCCCCGGCCTCGAACGGCGTCGCCATCGCACCGGACGCCAATATCGGTGCCGAGCTTCGGCTCGACTATCTTTTCGTCTGCGCCGGAGGAAATCCGGCGCTCTTCCATCATCAGCCGACCTTCTCCTGGCTCCGGCAGCAGGCTAGGCGCGGCGTGCGGATCGGCGGCGTTTCGGGGGGGCCCTATCTGCTGGCGCGGGCCAATCTGCTGAGCGGCTACCGGTTCACCATCCACTGGGAGCACGCGGCCGCGTTCCTGGAAGAATACCCCGACCTCGATCTGCGCCGCTCGCTTTACGAAATCGACCGCGACCGGCTGACCTGCAGCGGCGGCACCGCCCCGCTCGACATGATGCATGCCGTGATCGCCCGCGAGCATGGCAGCGACCTCGCTTTGGCCGTCAGCGAATGGTTCCTGCAAACCCAGGTCCGGGAGGGCGCAGACCCCCAGCGCATGAAGCTGCGCGAGCGGCTCGGCATCGCGCATGCTCCGCTGCTGCGGGTCATCGGCCGCATGGAGCAGACGATCGAGAATCCCGAGCCCCGCGAAGCCCTCGCCCGGCTCGCCAATGTCTCGCTGCGCCAGCTCGAGCGCCTGTTCCGGCAACATCTCGGCCGTTCTCTCGGCGAGCACTACCTGGGGCTGCGCCTCGACCGCGCGCGCGACCTGCTGCGGCAGACCAGCCTTTCCGTCCTGGAAATCGCGCTCGCCTGCGGCTTCGCCAGCGCCAGCCATTTCTCCCGCAGCTATAGCGGGCGCTTCGGCTATCCGCCGCGATCCGAGAGACTGCCGCAGCACCCCATCGCTCGACGCTGAATGTCAAGAAAGCGTCGCATGGGGTCAATTCCACGCGTCGATCCACCGGAAGTCTAGGGCTTCAAAAAAAGACAGGGGATCGCGACCGATGAAACGTTTGACCGCTCTGGCGCTCGCTGTAGCCGCCACGCTCGCCGCCATGCCCGCCCTCGCGCAGGACACGCTCGCCAAGATCAAGGAGAAGGGCGTCCTCACCGTCGGCGTCAAGAACGACTACAAGCCCTGGGGCTTCCTCGATCCGTCGGGCAAGATCGTCGGCCTCGAGATCGATCTCGCGCAGGAGGTGGCGGACAAGCTCGGCGTCAAGCTCGAGATGGTCCCCGTCATCGCCGCCAACCGCATCGAGTTCCTGCGCCAGGGCCGCATCGACATGATCCTGGCGACGCTCGGCGACACGGCCGAGCGACGCAAGCAGATCGGCATGATCGAGCCGAACTATTATGCCGGCGCCACCAATGTGCTCGCGCCCAAGAGCGCGGGGCTGAAGAAGTGGGAAGACCTCAAGGGCCGCAAGGTCTGCGCCGTGCAGGGCGCCTATTACAACCGCCGGGTCTCGCAGATGTATTCCCCGGACCTCGTCGTGTTCCCCTCGGTGCCGGACGGGCTCAACGCCCTGCAGGGCAATAACTGTGTCGCCTTCCTCTTCGACGACACGCTGATCGTCTCGACGCTGTCGGGCGGCGATCCGAAATGGGCCAATTACGAGATGCCGCTGACCTCCGAGGACCCGCAGCTCTGGGCGATCGGCGTGCGGCTCGACGATCTCGAAGGCGGCTTCGGCAAGCTGCTCAAGGACATGTCGGTCGAGTGGCACAAGAGCGGCAAGCTGCTGGCGCTCGAGAGCAAATGGGGCATCAAGCAGAGCCCGTACCTGATCGAGACCAACAAGAAGCTGAAGGGCGGCGCGTAATCTCGGGGCGTCATTCTCGGGCTTGCGCCTGAGAATCTCATGACCAGAGGGCTCTGGTTTCCGAGATGGTCGGGTCAAGCCCGACCATGACGCACCAAGGCCGCCCGAGGTTTCGGACATGATCGCCGCCTTCTTCGAGCGCCTGAACGATGTTCATGGCCTCAATTTCTCGATCTTCTACGACGCTTTCGACCGCTCCCGCTTCCTGACCGGGCTGTGGACCACGAGCTATATCTGCGTCGTGTCCATCCTGGCCTCGCTCGCGATCGGACTTGTCGGTGTCTGGGTCGCCGGCAGCCATTCGCGGCTCGGTCGGCTTCTGGTGCGGGCTTACGTCCAGTTCTTCCGCAACACGCCGCCGCTGGTGCAGCTCTCCTTCTTCTACTTCGCCGTCGGCGGCCTGCTGCCCACCGTGTCGGACGGTTTCGGCGGGCAGTCCCCCTTCGTCAGCGGCACCGGCTGGGCGATCATCGCCTTCTCGCTCTTCGCCGGAGCGTTCAACGTCGAGATCTTCCGCGCCGGGATCGAAGCGGTGCCCGAGACCATGGTCGAGGCGGCAGAATCGCTCGGCTACACGCGCTTCCAGCTCTGGCGCCAGATCGTGCTGCCGCTGGCCTTCCGCATCTGCCTGCCGGCGCTGAACAACAACCTCGTCAACCTCGTGAAGACCACCACCCTCGCCTATGCGATCGGCGTGCCGGAACTGCTCTATGCGGCGTCGCAGATCTGGTCCGAGGTCTTCAACGTCCGTGAGATGATGAACGTGCTGCTGGTGACCTATGTGCTGCTGGTCGCCGTGCTGGTCTGGGTGATGCATCGCTGGGAGAAGGCCATGCGCATTCCCGGTTACATGCCATGAAGACCGGCGCCACCGACCTCCCCGTCCTGAAACCGTTTCGCGCAGTGCCGATCGCATCGAGCGGGCTCGCCGCGCCGGCGATCCTGAGCTTCGGTGTCGTCGCCAGCATCGCGCTGCTCTTCGCCGCCTCGCTGGCTGTCGCCCAGGCCACCGGGCCGGCAACCCGCGACGGGGCCTTCACCATCCTGCTGCGCTGGGCGCCGCTGATCTTCCAGGGCTTCCTGTTCAACCTGCTGATCAGCTTCCTCTCGATGGCGCTGGGCACGGCTGTCGGCGTGCTGTTCGGCATCGGGCAGGTCTCGCCTTCAGCGGCTCTGCGCAAGCCCGCCTGGGCCGCGACGCAGTTCTTCCGCAACGCGCCCTGGCTCGTCCTGCTGTTCTACGCGATGTTCCTGCTGCCCTTCGAGATCAGGCTCGGCCCGTTCACCATCGCCTTTCCGGCCTGGGTCAAGGCGATCATCGGGCTCGCGCTGCCGGTCGCGGCCAATGTCTCGGAGATCGTACGCGGCGGCATCCGCTCGATTCCCTCCGGCCAATGGGAATCGGCCGAGGCGCTCGCCTTCACGCGGCGTCAGACGATGTGGATGATCATCCTGCCGCAGGCCTTCAAGCGGATGATCCCGCCCTGGATGAACCTCTACGCCATCCTGACCATGGCCACGACACTGATCTCGGTCGTCGGCATCCAGGACGGGCTGACGGTGACGCGCGCCGCCCTCGTCGCCGAGAGCCGGCCCGATCTCATGCTGCCGATGTACCTGCTGCTTCTGCTGATGTTCTTCGCCTATTGCTACCCGATCGCCCGGCTCACCATGGCGATCGAGCGCCGCTTCAACGTGAAGGGATGACCATGGCTGCCAAGCATGAACTCGGCGAGCCGGTCGTCGTGGTCGAGGGCGTCGAAAAAGCCTTCGGCGCCTTCCCGGTGCTGAAGGACGTCAGCCTGACCATCCGCCGCGGTGAGACCGTCTGCATCATCGGCCCCTCGGGCTCGGGCAAGTCGACGCTGCTGCGCTGCATCAACGCGCTGGTGCCGATCAGCAAGGGTTCGATCACGGTCGCCGGCCGGCAGGTCAACGACCCCGCGCTCGACAAGCTGGCGCTGCGCCGCGATGTCGGCATCGTCTTCCAGCAGTACAATC
This sequence comes from Allobosea sp. UNC402CLCol, assembly GCF_000745475.1. GTDB lineage: Bacteria > Pseudomonadota > Alphaproteobacteria > Rhizobiales > Beijerinckiaceae > Allobosea > Allobosea spartocytisi. The sequence continues at coordinate 833,341 of NZ_JQJJ01000009.1, read as the reverse complement.
TCTTCCCGCACAAGAGCGCGCTGCAGAACGTGATGATGGCGCCGGTCCATGTGCTGAAGCAGGACCGCGCCGAGGTCGAGGAGCGGGCCAGGCGCCTGCTCGCCAAGGTCGGCCTCTCGCATAAGCACGACGCCTATCCGGGCGAGCTCTCGGGCGGGCAGCAGCAGCGCGTCGCCATCGCCCGTTCGCTGGCGATGAACCCCAAGGTGATGCTGTTCGACGAGGTCACCGCCGCGCTCGACCCCGAGACCAAGAAGGAGGTGCTGGTCACCATCCGCGATCTCGCGGCGGAGGGCATGACCTGCATCCTCGTCACCCATGAGATGGGCTTCGCCCGCGAGGTCGCCGACCATGTCTATTTCACCGATGGCGGCGTGATCGTCGAGCACGCGCCGCCGGCCGAATTCTTCGGCGCGCCGCGCGAGACGCGCACCCGTGCCTTCCTTGAACAGGTTCTCTGACGCGCCATGCCGTCTCCGGGCGGGCCGATATCGCATTTTGGCCAGCCGCCACAGGCCATCGACTCAGGAATGAACGGCGTCATTCGAGAGGGGTACCCATGAACATCCCGGCCTCAGATCCCAAATCCGTCACCGGCAAGCCCCTGACCATCGACGCAAATGTCGATGTCCTCGTCGTCGGTGCCGGTCCGGCCGGCCTCGAAGCCGCGATCGGGGCGGCTGCGCGCGGGTTCGGCGTGCTGCTGGTCGACGAGAACCCCGTCCCGTTCAAGACGATGGGCGATGAGGTGCCGCTGCATTTCGGGCAGGGCATGGCAGCCAGCGCCCGCAATCGCAACGCCATGATGGAGGCATTCGTGGCCTCCGAACCGCGGATTGCGGAGGCTTTCGAGGCCGGCATCGATGTCCGCCTCGGCACCGCCTGCTGGGGGCTCTACGCTAATGGCCCGGCTCTCGGCTGGATGCCCGGCCTCGTCGCGGGCCTGGCCGATGAGGAGCGCAGCTTTCTCATCCAGGCGCGGCACGTCATCCTCGCCTGCGGCCGGCGCGACATGGGGCTCGGCTTCCCCGGCTGGGAGAAGCCGGGGGTGACGGGCGCCACCGCCGCGCTTGCTCTGGCCACGCGCTACGGCGCGCTCGGTCCGCGCAAGCTCGTCGTTCTTGGCTCGAGCACGGAAGCGCTGAGCACGGCGCTCGCCTTGCGGGAGGCTGGCGCCAGCATTGCGGCAGTCGTCGAGCAGGCCGCGGAGATCGTTGGCGACGCGGCGCTGCTGGCCAGCCTGCGCGAGGGCGGAACCGAGATTCTGACCCGCCATGTCGTGCGCGAGGCAGCCGGCCGCGACGGTGTCGAGGCGGCATTGCTCGCAAGGCTCGACGAGGCCGGAAAGCCTTCGGCCGAGGAACGCAGCCTCGCCTGCGACGGCATCGTGCTCGCCGTCGGCACGACCCCGGTCATTGACCTGCTCGATGCCGCTGGCGGCAAGGTCGCGTTCCAGCCCGAGCGTGGAGGCTATGCGCCGGTCCTCGATGCGAACCAGCGCACCAACATCGCGAATGTCCATGCGGTCGGCGACTGCGCCGGCATCTGGGCCGCGAAGACCCGCGACCGCGCGATCGCCGAGGCTGAAGCCGCCTGCGCCGTCGCGGCCCTCGACGCGGAGGCGATCACAGTAACAGCCTCGCAACCGCCGGCGCCGGAATACGATATCAGCGCCTATCGCCTGGCCTGGGTCCGTGCGAGCGTCGTCGAGGCCCGCGCGGAGTTTCATGTCTGCCAATGCGAGGAGGTGACGGCCCGCGAGATTCTCGAGGTCCGGCCGCCGCGTTATCTGGACTGGCAGAACGAGCGCCGCAATGACCGCTCCCTCGCGGCGCTGCTCGGCGACGGCCCGCCCAATCCCGACCAGGTCAAGCGCCTGACCCGCGCCGGCATGGGCCCCTGCCAGGGTCGCCGCTGCCGCGAGCAGGTCGCGGCGCTATTGGCGCTCGGCGCCGCGCAACCGCTCTCGGCGATCCCCCTTGCCGGCTACCGGGCTCCGACTCGCCCGATGCCGTTGTCCATGACGCTATCCGTCCCGGAAGCGCCCGAGCAGGCCGAGCATTGGGACACCTGGTTCGGCATGCATGCGCAGTGGCGACCGTTCTGGGAGGTGCCGGAACGCTACACCGTCGCGGGCAACGACGCGACCGGCCCCGTCGCGAGCGAGTGAGAGCCATGATGAACGAGATCAAGGGAGCTTCGGTCGTCATCGTCGGCGGCGGCGTCACCGGCCTCTCCGCCGGCTGGTGGCTGGCGCGCGATGGCGTCGATGTGCTGGTGCTGGAGAAGGGCCTGATCGGCTGGGAGGCTTCCGGCCGCAATGGCGGCGGCTGCTCGCACCACCACTCGCCGCTCTTTGCCGAGGAGCAGCGGCTCTGGCCGATCCTGGACGACATGCTCGGCTATCCCACGGAGTTCCGGGGCGAGCGCATCCGCCTCGCCTCCAGCGAACACCAGATGGCGCTTTACGGCCGCGCCTTGCGCAATGCCGAGCGGCAGGGCTTCCAATCCGAGGTGCTCGACGTCAGGCAGGCCAAGGAGATGGTGCCGCTGGCGGGCGACACCATCGTCGGCGGCTACCACTACAAATTCGGCGGCCATGCCAACCCGCACCGCACGCTGCAGGGCTATGCCTGGGCGATGCAGGATCATGGCGGGCGTCTCCTGCAGCACACCACCGTCACCGGCTTCCGCAGCGAAGGCGGGCGCGTGACCGCCGTCGAGACCGATCGCGGCGTCATCGGCTGCGACAGCCTCGTGCTCGCCGCCGGCCCGCAGACCGGGCGGCTCTCGGCGCTGCTCGGGCAGGAGGTGCCGGTGCAGTCGGCCCGCTGCGAGATGATCGTGACGGAGCCCTTGCCGCTGATGCCGCTCGGCGGCGTCGATGGCTGCGGCCTCTACGGGCGCCAGACCCTGCGTGGCAATCTCGCCTATGGCGGCGGCCCGCATGAATGGCTCGCACTGGCTGAGCAAGGCACGCCAGCGAAGCCGACCACGCCGCTGATGCTGCATATGGGCAAGCGCCTGGCCGAGCTTCTGCCCAAGGCGGCTCATGCCCGGATCATCCGTTCCTGGGCCGGTGTCATCGAGAACACGCCCGATGGCCGCCCCGTCATCGACCGGCTGGATTCGCAGGCGAATGTCGTGGTCGCGACATTGTCGAGCGTCGGGTTCGGCCTCTCACCGGCGAGCGGCCACGCGATCCGCGATCTGGTCGTCGACGGCGAATGCGGCTTCGCCGACATTTCGAGCTTCAAGCTGTCGCGCTTCGCCGCGCTGGAGCCCAACTGGCGCGAATTGCAGGGCTGGCAGGTGACGGCGGCAGCGGAAGTTCTGGCTGCGTGAGACAGTGCTCGCCGGCGACGTAGCCGGAGCCTCGAACGAGTGTCGGAAAGTTATCCCCGCCGGTCGTCATGAGAGCCTGCGGTCGTGGATGTCGTCGATCCTGTCGAGAGCGGCACGATGCTCGACGAGCAGTTCCTGAAGGGGCCCCATCGCCCTGAAGGCATGCAGGTCCTGCTCTTCCTCACCCTGTTGCTGCCAGGCCAGGATAGCGGCATCGGCCAGGGCGACCTGCTCCTCGGAAAGGCCGTCGCGGGTCGATTCGCCGCGCTCCAGCGCGAGGCGCTCACCGATCCGGCGGCGCAACTCCTGCTCATAGGCGACGATCGCTGCGAGCTCGTCCGTATAGCGAGCCATTGCGGGCCTCAATGCACCGTCGCGATGTCGTCCTCGTCGGGATCGATCAGCTTGGCCAGGCCGAGCTGGCGGACCCCGTCCATGAACTCGGCGAAGGCTTCGGCATCGGTGGCGAAGCTGTCCTGCCAGACCGTCGAGCCGCCCTCGGCATCGACCAGTTCGAGCGTCCAGCCCTCGGTCCCCTCGAGGCGATAGATCTCGACCTGCACGGTGATGCCATCATGCGTGATGGTCTGCGAGAGAGGCGAGCGGATGATCCCAGGAAAGTCGGCCATTCCTCAAAATAGCGCATCGTGATCGTCAGGAAACCCCCCAGCCTTGACGATGAACAACCATCCGCGCGCATTGCAGGACCTGTGTCGCTCAAAGCCGGATCGGTGACGTCCGGCACTGGACGCGAGCCGCGAAGCTGCGGGAGAATAATCACGCGGCTCGATGAAAAAACCGGGCACCGACGATGCCGGCGGTGCATGATCGTATCGTGCGGAACATGATCGTTCCGATGCAGGAAGCTATGGAGCCCCCCATGCCTGAGAATGCGACGCAGCAGGATCTGGATGCCCGGATCGCCATCGCCCGGCGCAACATTGCCGAATTGACCGAGCAGGCCACCGGCGCAGCCGGCGCTGCAGTGGAGGAAACCATCGCCAACCGGATCGCCGAGCAGCAGGATCTGCTCAACGAACTCCTGAAGCGACGCGAGGCTCTCGGGTAGAGCCTGCCTGCCGGCGCCGGTCCGCAGGCGCCGGCCTATTCCTCACTCCTCCTTGTCGCGCGAGGGCGCGGCCTCGTCGCTCTGCTCGAGCGGCTCGCCGGGAATCACATAGCTGCCCTTGAGCCAGCGGCCGAGGTCGATATCGGCGCAGCGCGGCGAGCAGAAGGGGCGATAGCGTTCCACTGCCGGCTTGCCGCAGATCGGGCACGGCCGTTCGGCCGGCGGCTTCTTCTCGGTTTCAGCCATATTTAAGCGTAATGCCTCCGTCGACGACGAGCTCGATGCCCGTGACATAGCGCGCCTCGTCGCTGGCAAGGAAGAGCGCGGCGTTGGCGACATCCCAGGCCTCGCCCATATGGCCCATCGGCACCTGCGCCGCGCGGGCAGCCCACATCGCCTCGATATCGCCGTCGCCATAGGCCTGCGCCAGCCCGGCGGAATGCTCGACCATCGGGGTCTTCATCAGCCCGGGCAGGATGGCGTTCACCCGGATTTTCTGTGGAGCATATTGCGCCGCCGTGGTGCGGGTGAGCTGGTTGAGGCCGGCCTTGGTGGTGGAATAGCTCGCATAGGGCACGCCGGTGTGGCGGATCGAGGCGATGGAGGAGATGTTGATGATCGAGCCGCCCTCGCCGGCCTCCTCGAACTGGCGCAGCATCACCGGAATCACATGCTTCATCGCCAGGAAGGCGCCGGTGAGGTTGACGCGGAAGACGCGCTCCCAGGTCTCCTCGGGCAGGTCGACGACGCTGCCGACCTCGGCGATGCCGACATTGTTGTCGAGGATGTCGATGCGGCCATAGCGGCCGAGCGCGCGGCCGACGAGATCGGCGACCTGGTCCGCCCTGGTGACGTCGGCCTGCACGGCGAAGGCCTGGCCGCCCTCGTTCTGGATGATGGCAGCGGTCTCCTCGGCGGCGTCGCGGTTGATGTCGGCGCAGATCACCTTGGCGCCCTCGCGGGCGAAAACCGTCGCGGTCGCCTTGCCGTTGCCCCAGCCCGGCCCGATCGACCCGGCCCCGGCCACGATCGCGACCTTGCCCCTGAGACGTCCCGTCATATGTGTTCCTCCTGGAGGCGCGCCTTGTGAGGCCGGCGCGCTTGCAGGGGCAGGATCAGGGGTTATGGGGCGGGGTGCAAGAGCGGGTCAGGGCTGAGCTGCGCGATGCATGGCAAGGAGCCCCTGGCGGCAGCTCGAGATGTCCCCGCGCCGCCACCTCAGCCTTGCTCTCAGCACGGGACCCGGCAATTCCATCCTATGAATGCCGGGCTCGGCCGCACAGCATCGCTCGGCGTTCAGACATTCGACGCGCGAGGAGCCGGACATATGCAGCACGACACCGTGGCGGGTTACGAGATTTCCACCGACGCCGGGCGGCTGGACATCGCTGTCATTCACCGGTTTCTCTCGGAAGAGAGCTACTGGGCGCGCGGCGTGCCGCGATCGACCGTCGAAAAAGCCGTCGCGAACTCGCTCTGCTTCGGAGTCTATGCCGGCGCGGCCCAGATCGGTCTCGCGCGGGTGGTGACGGACAAGGCGACCTTCGCGCTGCTTGCCGACGTGTTCATTCTCAAGGAGCATCGCGGCAAGGGGCTTTCCAAATGGCTGATGCAGAGCGTCATCGAGCACGATGATCTGCAGGGCTTGCGGCGCCTCCTGCTTCTCACCTCGGACGCCCACGGCCTGTATAGCCAGTTTGGATTTGGACCGCTCGGAGCCCCCTCGCGCTTCATGGAAATCCTCCGGGCGGATCTCTATCAGTCGCAATAGATGGGGCGGAGTCAGCGGCCTTGCCGCTCCGCGAACAGGCGGAGCGCGCCAGGCCCGAGCGCCGGTCGGGCATATATGCAGATAAGCTGTAAAATTTAGCTTTACAGTTTATCTGCATATATGGCATTCAGCCGCCATGGATATTTCCTCGGACGAGTCCAGCTTCGCACGCGCCTCCGCCCTGGCGGCCGAGCTTCGCGCCTTGGTGGGCAAGCTGAAACGCCGGCTGCGCGAGCAGGCGGGCGGCGGGGATCTGACGCCCTCCCAGGTGTCGGTGCTCCTTCGCCTGGAAAAGGAGGGGCAGGCCACCACGTCCAGCCTCGCGCGCGCCGAGGGCATGCGCCCGCAGTCCATGGCCACGGTCATCGCCGCGCTCGAAGCCGCGAAACTGGTCAGCGGCGCGCCGGACCCGGCCGATGGGCGACAGACCCTCCTGTCGCTCACGGAGACCTGCCGCCAATGGATTCAGGAGGGCCGCGCGGCGCGGCAGGATTGGCTGTCGCGAAGGCTCCAGGCGCGGCTTTCCCGCGACGAATTGGAAACCCTCGCCGCGGCGATCGGCCTGCTCAAACGGATCGCCGACGACTGAGGTCCGGCCCCGCCGAGATCACGCCTCTCAGGAGAACATCCCATGGCGCTGACGACCATCGACCCCAGGACCGCCCTGCTCGTCGTCGATTTGCAGAAGGGCATTGCCGGCTCCCCCCTCGCCCATTCCATCGTCGCGGTCGTGCGGCGGGCCCGGGCGCTGATCGACGCCTTCCGCGAGCGCGGCCTGCCGGTCGTGCTGATCAACGTCGCCGGCGGCGCGCCGGGCCGCACGGAGCAACCGCCGCGTCACAGCGGCGCGTTCAGCCAGGACTTCACCGACTTCATCCCCGAGCTCGGCCAGCAGCCCGACGACATCGTCGTGACCAAGCGAAGCTGGGGGGCCTTCGCCAGCACGGACCTCGAAAGGCGGCTGAAGGCGGCGGACGTCACCCAGGTCGTCGTTCTCGGCGTCGCCACCGGGACGGGCGTGGAGGCGACGGCGCGCCAGGCCTATGAGCAGGGGTTCAACGTCACCCTCGCCATCGACGCCATGACCGACATGCGCCCCGAGGCTCACGACTACAGCATCAAGAACGTCTTCCCGCGACTGGGGGAGACGGGAACCAGCCAGGAGATCATCGACCTCCTGCAAGAAAGGAGCGCATGACATGCCGTGGCTTCATCTCGCGCCCTATGTCTTCGGCGGGGCGTTCCTGGCCAATGCCGTTCCGCACCTCGTCAGCGGCATGATGGGCAAGCCGTTCCAGAGCCCCTTCGCCAAGCCGCCCGGGCAAGGCCTGTCCTCCTCGACCGTCAACGTGCTCTGGGGGTTCTTCAACCTCGCCGTCGGCTATCTTCTCGTTTGCCGTGTCGGCGCGTTCGACCTGCGTGACGCCTCGGACGCCGCGGCGCTGGGATTGGGCATGTTCCTGCTGGCCCTCCTGACGGCGCGGCTGTTCGGCCGCTTCAACGGTGGGAACACGCCAGAACGCTCATGAACGCCCTCGGGGCGGGCGTCTTCCGGTCTCTCCGGAGCCCCAATTACCGGCTCTGGGCCGGTGGCGCGCTCGTCTCGAATGTCGGGACGTGGATGCAGCGCATGGCCCAGGACTGGCTCGTGCTGACCCAGCTCACGCCGCACAGCGCCTCGGCCGTGGGCGTCGTGATGGCGCTCCAGTTCGGGCCGCAGCTTCTCCTCCTGCCCTGGACCGGCTTCGCCGCCGACCATTTCAACCAGCGCAAGCTGCTGATCGCGACCCAGGCGGCGATGGGCGCCCTGGCCCTGATCCTGGGAGGCCTGACGGTGGCCGGCGTCGTCCAGCTCTGGCAGGTCTATGCGCTCGCCTTTCTTCAGGGCTGCGCCGCCGCCTTCGACGCGCCGGTGCGCCAGACCTTCGTCGCCGAATTGGTCGGCGACGAGGACCTGCCCAACGCCGTCGCGCTCAACTCGACCTCTTTCAACGCCGCGCGCATGGTCGGGCCAGCGATCGCCGGCCTGACCATCGCCGCGGTCGGCACGGGCTGGGCCTTCCTGATCAACGGGGCCTCGTTCGTGGCGGTGCTGATCTCCCTCTTCCGGCTGCGCGTCTCCGAGCTGCGCCCCAATGCGCGGGCAGCGCGCGCCAAAGGGAGTTTTCTGGAAGGCTTCCGCTATGTCCGGGGCCGCCCGGACCTCAAGGCGATCCTGGTCATGCTGTTCCTGATCGGGACCTTCGGCCTGAACTTCCCGATCTTCATCTCGACCATGGCGGTCGGCGTCTTCCACGCCGATGCGCGCGCCTTCGGCCTGCTGTCGTCGATCATGGCGGTCGGCACGATGTCCGGCGCCCTGATCGCCGCCGGCCGCGACAGGATCGAGTTCGGCTCGCTCCTGCCGGCCGCCGGCGTCTTCGGGCTCGGCTGCACCCTCGCCGCCCTTGCGCCAAGCTACCGGCTCTTCGCCGGCGCGCTCGTCGTGATCGGCGTGGCCACCTTGACCCTCACCAGCGCGACCAACAGCCTGATGCAGCTCTCGACCGCGCCGTCCATGCGCGGGCGCGTGATGGCGCTTCGCATCGGCATCGCGCTCGGGGGCACGCCGATCGGCGCGCCAATCGTGGGATGGGTCGCCGATCATTTCGGCCCCCGCTGGGCGCTCGGCGTCGGGGCCGCGTCCGGCTTCGCCGCCGCCGCGGTGGCCGCCGGCTTCCTCCTCCGGCAATCCAATCGCGCCTGAGCCAACCCCAGGAGATGCGGCCGCCCTGCACGGATCTCTCGCGTGGGGCCAAATGGCCCTCTCAGGCCTCCAGATTCATCCAGCCGAAGCGGATCGGGAAGCCCTCGCCGCCCAACAGGTTCACCGTCTCGTAGAGCGGCAGGCCGACCACACCGGTATAGGAGCCGACGAGCTTGATGACGAAGGAGCCGGCAATGCCCTGGATGGCATAGCCGCCCGCCTTGCCGCGCCATTCGCCGGAGGCGAGATAATGCTCGATATCCTCGGTCGACAGACGCTTGAAGCGCAGCCGCGTCTCGACGATCCGGTCCCGAATCGCGCCCGAGGGCGTGACCAGCGCCACGCCAGTATAGACGCGGTGGGCACGGCCCGAGAGCAGGCGCAGGCAGGCGGCGGCCTCGTCGACGATCTCGGCCTTGGGCAGGATGCGCCGGCCGACGGCGACGACGGTGTCGGCCGCGACGATGTAGCAGCCTTCGAGGTCGGCGCGCGCCTTTGCGCCCTCCCGCGCGGCTTCCGCCTTCTCGCGGGCGAGGCGGCGGGCGAGATCGCGCGGGCGCTCGGACTTGTGGGGCGTCTCGTCAAGATCGGCCGGCAGCAGCGCATCAGGCTTAAGGCCGGCCTGTTCGAGCAAAGCGAGCCGCCGGGGCGAGGCCGAGGCCAGCACCAGCATCGGCCGCCAGCCAGGTTGTTTGGGCGGGGAAAAGAAACTCAAGGGCGGCTCGGCCACATTCCGGTTTGCAGGACGATCGGATGACGATGACGATCGGATGTCTCAGGCTTTAGAGTATTTCGGCGCGCTAATAAATCCGAAACCCTTGCGGCGATGCGCCGGCGGGTGGGTCGTCGTTTGCGCGCCATCCGCGATCTGCACAGATAACGGGCTGGACAGCTGGTATACCAGCCATTGCCAAGCGCCTCCGGCCGCGCCACACTACGCGCCCTTCATCGATGCTCCACCGCCTCTCGGCCCTATTCTCCGGAGTTCGCCTCATGCCAACATCGCGCAAGCCATTGCGCCCCGCCGCCCCGGCTGGGGTGGAGGCGCAGGCGCTCGCCACGCGCGTCCTGGCGATGCAGGCCGAGGCCGGGCTCACCATCGCCATGCGGATGCCGATCCTGATGAAGGGCGCTCTCGGCGATTCGTCGGGCCAGCGCGAGGCGACGAAGGCCGTGGTCGAGAAAGTGTCGGCGGTGGTGGAAAGCAGCTTCGCCGCGAGCTGCGCCGCCACGATGTTCTGGTGGGGCCTGGCGCTGAACCCGCTGGCGCAGATCGATCTGAGCGAGGCCGCCGCCAAGGTGGCGAACAGCACGCTCGAGCCTTTCGCCCGCCGCACCCGCGCCAACGCGGCCCGGCTGACCGGCCGGCGCCGTTAGAGCGATCAGCCTAGCAGATACTATCCGTCAGGCGGCGCTTTCCGGCGTCTCCTCCGGCAGGGTCGCTGACGCGGCATGCTCGCGCTCGAGCTTGCGGTAACGGGCGACGCTGAGCGGGATCAGCGCGAGATAGGCGACCACCACCAGCGTCAGCACCTCGAAGGTGTAGGCGAAGAGCAGCCCCGCGACCACCACGACCGCGACGAAGATCGGCAGCACCATGTCGCGCGGAATGCGCGCACCCAGCGTCTTGCCCGCATAGCAGGGGATGCGCGAGATCGTCAGGAAGGCGATGAAGAGGATGTAGAGCCCGACGAAAGGCGCTCCGTATTCCTGCACCGGAACGCCGATCGCCTGCAAATAGACCGGCAGCATGGCGGTGATGGCGCCGGCCGGGGCCGGCATGCCGACGAAGAAGTTCTTCTGCCAGTCGGGCCGGTTGGGATCGTCGATCATCACGTTGAAGCGCGCGAGCCTGAGCGCCATGGCGCAGGCCAGCGTCAGCACGATGATCCAGCCGAAGGATTTCAGGTCGTGCAGGACGAAGATCCACAGCACATAGCCAGTGGCGACGCCGAAATTCACGAAATCCGAGAGCGAATCGAGCTCGGCGCCGAAGCGGGAGGTGCCCTTGAGCATGCGCGCGAGACGGCCGTCGATGCCGTCGAGCGCCGCCGCGATCAGGATGCAGATCGTCGCGGTCTCGAGCTTGCCCTCGACCACGAGGCGCATCGCCGTCAGGCCGAGGCAAAGCGCCAGCAGCGTGACGAGGTTCGGCGCGATCAGCCGGAACGGGATCGATTTGAAACGCGCGCGCTTCGGCTCGAGGCGCTCGGGCTCGAAGGGAGGAAAGAGGTCGCTCATGCGAGCCGAAATACGCGGTTTTGCAGGCGGAAGCTAGGCGGGGAGATAACGGCATCGGCGGCGTCATGCTCGGGCTCGACCCGAGCATCTCGAACCGACGGGGCTCTGGAGTCTCCGATCCCTTACCGTCCCGAGATTCCCGGGTTCCCCTGCGGGCGCCCGAGAATGACGCGGTTCACCGCCGGTCAGATTCCGCGGAACGTCCGCAGGATGGCCTCGTTGCCGGCAAGATCGGCCAGCACGGTCTCGCCGGCGATCGCCGTCTGCCCCTCGCCGACCAGCGGCACGACATGGGCAGGCAGATAGACGTCGACGCGCGAGCCGAAGCGGATGAGGCCGAAGCGCTCGCCGGTCGCCAGCACGTCGCCTTCCTTGACGAAGGGCACGATCCGCCGCGCGATCAATCCGGCGATCTGGACGACGGCGATGGTACCGGCCTGCGTCTCGATCGCCAGCGCGTTGCGCTCGTTGTCATCGCTCGCCTTGTCGAGCTCGGCGTTCAGGAAGAGGCCGGGCGTATAGGCCATCTTCAGGAGGCGGCCGGGCACGGGGCTGCGATTCACATGGCAGTCGAAGACGTTCATGAAGATCGAGACGCGGGTCATCGGCTCGGCCGGCAGGTCGAGTTCCGGCGGCGGCAGGGCCGTGGCGATCTGGCTGACGCGGCCGTCGGCCGGCGAAATCACCAGCCCTTCCCGCTGCGGCGTGATGCGGACGGGATCGCGGAAGAAATAGCAGATCCAGACGGTGATGATCGCGCCGATCCAGCCGAAGGGCGACCAGAGATTGGCGAGGATGATGGTCGCCACCAGCCCGATCGCGATGAAGACATAGCCCTCCTTGTGGATGGGCACGATCACCTTGCGGACGGAATCGACGAGGGACATGGAGAGTTCCGCTGTTCTTGGCGGCGCGAGGCACGCGGGAATGGGCTTGCCGCAGCGCTGGGAAGCCAGCGCGGGCGCTGCGCTGATTTAGGGCCTTCCCGCCGCGAGGGAAAGAGCGGAAGGCCGCGGCGCTCCGGCGCGGGCCCCTTCATCCCCGGAAAGACGAAATGCCGGGCGGCCCGGCATTCAATGCGCGGGGTGCCAGACCTGATTGAAGCGCCGCGCCGCCTGCCAGGTCAGCCAGGCGAAGACGACGAGCAGGATGCCCTGCGCGATGGCGAAGGGCGGCTCGGAGCCGGTCGGAGCGAGCGCATGCAGCGCCGGCAGCTTGAGGAAGAGCTGAGCGACCAGGACGAACATCAGAAGATAGAAGGCGAGCACGGCCGTGATCGCATAGATCCGCCGCCACGCTCCTTCGAGCATCTTCGCGTAAAGCGCGACGCCCGCCACGACGATCAGCACCAGCGAGATCGCGCCGACGATATGCGACGGGAGGATGCCGCTGACCGGAAAGGCGAAGCCCGTCGCGCTCGTGGCAAAGGCGGTCGAGAGGAAGATTCCGGTCCAGCCGGGCTTGGTGTGGCCCTTCAACAACCCCGCCGTCACCGGGAAGCCGGCGACGATGGCGATCAGGCTCAACCAGGTATGAAAGCCAACCAGTGTCGTCGGATCGAACATGACAGCCCCCAAGCCGCTCGATGCTGCTTCCCGAGGCGCATCATGACCGAAACCGGCCCGCGACGCCACTCCGCGCCGATGTCATCGGGGCCGATCGAAAGGCGAGCCTGCCGCGCCGGGCAGGCCCACGCCGTCACTGCGCCAGCGTGACCCTGACGCTCTCGCCTTCTTCCTGCGTCGCGCGTTGGAGGGTCGCCTTGGCCTCGTCGACCTCGCGCTGGCGGTTCCACATCGCAGCATAGACGCCGTCCGCCGCGAGCAGGTCGCGGTGATGGCCGCGCTCGACGATGACGCCCTTGTCGAGCACGATGATCTCGTCCGCATTGACCACCGTGGAGAGCCGGTGCGCGATGACCAGCGTGGTGCGCCCCTCGCTCACCCGGTCGAGCGCGTCCTGGATCTCCTTCTCGGTGAAGGAATCGAGCGCCGAGGTCGCCTCGTCGAGGACGAGCACCGGCGGTCCCTTCAGGATGGTGCGGGCGATGGCGACGCGCTGCTTCTCGCCGCCGGAGAGCTTGAGGCCGCGCTCGCCGACGGAGGTGGCGTACCCCTCCGGCAAGGTGCGGATGAAGCGGTCGATCTGGGCGAGGCGGGCAGCGTCCTCGACCTCCTCCATCGTCGCCTCGGGGCGGCCGTAGCGGATGTTGTATTCGATGGTGTCGTTGAACAGAACCGTGTCCTGCGGGACCATGCCGATGGCGGCGCGCAGGCTCACCTGCTGGATATCGGCGATCGGCTGGCCGTCGATGAGGATGCGGCCTTTCTGCGGCTCGTAGAACCGGAAGAGCAGCCGCGAGATCGTCGATTTGCCGGCGCCGGAGGGGCCGACGATGGCGACGGTGCGGCCGGGCGGAACCTTGAAGGAAATGCCGCGCAGGATCGGCCGCTCCGGCACATAGGCGAAATGCACGTTGTCGAAGACGACCTCGCCGGCCGGCACCTGCAACGGCAGCGCGCCCGGCTTGTCCTGAATTTCCGGATCGCGGCCGATGAGGGAGAACATCTCGGCGATGTCGAGCGTCGCCTGCTTGATCTCGCGATAGACGGTGCCCATGAAGTTCAGCGGCAGATAGAGCTGGATCAGCATGGAGTTGATCAGCACGAGATCGCCGACCGTGTTGGTGCCAGCCTGGAAGCCGCGCACCGCCATCAGCATCGACAGCGTCAGCCCGACGGCGAAGATCGTGGCCTGGCCGAAATTCAGCAAGGCGAGCGAGGTGTAAGACTTGATCGAGTTGCGCTCATAGCGCGCCATCGCCACGTCGTAGCGCGCCGTCTCGCGGGCCTCGGCACCGAAATACTTCACCGTTTCGTAGTTGAGCAGCGAGTCGATCGCCTTGGAATTGGCGTCGGTGTCGGATTCGTTCATCGCCGAGCGGATGGCGATACGCCACTCGGTCGCCTTGATGGTGTAGGTCATGTAGGCGACGACCATCGTGACGAGCACCGCGACATAGCGCCAGTCGAACAGCGCGAGCAGCACGGCGATGATCAGCGCGACCTCGACGATGACCGGCACGAGCTGGTTGAGGCCGAGCCGGACCATCTCCTCGATGCCGTTGCGGCCCCGTTCCAGCACGCGCGTCAGCCCGCCCGTCTTGCGCTCGAGATGGAAGCGCAGCGAGAGATAATGCAGGTGCCCGAAGGTCTGGAGCGCCAGCGTGCGCACCGCATGCATGAAGACCGGGGCGAAGATCGCGTCGCGCATCTGCACGAAGGCCGAGGAGCCGACCCGCGCCAGACCGTAGAGCACCGTTAGCGCCAGCGGCGCGCCGACGAGCCAGGGCAGCCAGTTCTCGACGCTGGAATGGGTCTGGGCCAGCGCGTCGGTGATCCATTTGAAGCTGAAGGGCACGCCCATCAGGATCAGGCGCCCGATCAGCATCAGCCCGAAGGCCGCGACGACGCGCCCTCGCAGATCGGCTCTTTCCGCCGGCCAGAGATAGGGCCAGAGCGCACGGAAGGTGGCGATGAAGCCGGAGCCCGGCTTGATGACGACGGAACGAGCGAGGCTCGGCACCGGGGACGGCGCTGCGGGCACGGACATTTTCGAGCGATTCCAGTTTATGCGGCCCATATAGGCGCAATTCCGCGTCCATGCATGCGGCTTGTTGCAAGGGGGGCATTGCGCCTGGAGGCTGTTGCGAAACAGCAGAAGCGAGGCGCCCGCGTAAACTGGCGCCCCGGAGTTGCCTTGTTCTCGTCGAACGGAGAATGTCTCCTCGCGAAAGAGCGCTCAACGCTCTCGAATGGGGAGACATGACCATGGTATTCCGCAATCTTGCAGTGATCGGGCTGGGTTTAGGGGCTGCTCTCGGCCTCGCCCTGCCGGCCGCGGCGCAGGCCACGCGGCCTCATCCGCAGATCACCATCACCAATCAGCGCACGGTGCCCTTGAGCAATTTCGCGATCGCGACGGCGGGCGACCAGCCCCGACTCGTGGCGAAGCTCGCCAAGCCGCTCGCTCCCGGCAAGAGCGTCGCACTCAAGCTCAACAAGCCGCAGGGCTGCAGCTATACGGTGCAGGCGCAGTTCGACGACGAGGCCACGAGCGACGCTGACATGGATCTGTGCAAGGACCGCGTGATCCGTCTGACGGAGTGACCTCCCGGGAACCGTCATTCTCGGGCGAAGCGAAGCACAGACCCGAGAATCTCCGGACGATGAGGTTCTAGAGCCTCCTCTGGCAAGAGATGCTCGGGTCAGGCCCGAGCATGACGGGCGTGGGCTTTCACGCCGTCGCGCCGGCCCTGACCAGCTTGTAGGTGATCGAATCCACCAGCGCCTGGAACGAGGCGTCGATGATGTTCGCGCTGACGCCGACCGTGGTCCAGCGCTCGCCGGTTTCGTCGCCGGATTCGATCAGCACACGGGTGACGGCGTCCGTGCCGCCCTGGAAGACGCGGACCTTGTAATCCACCAGCCTGAGGCCGCCGATCAGCGACTGGTAGCGGCCGAGATCCTTGCGCAGCGCGAGATCGAGCGCGTTGACCGGTCCGAGCACGCTTTCGGCGACCGAGATCAGCACGTCGTCGCCGACCTTCACCTTGACGATCGCCTCGGAGAAGGTGACGAGCTCGCCCAGCGCGTTGTAGCGGCGCTCGACATTGGCCGTGAAGCGCTCGATCTCGAAATAGGCCGGAAGCTCGCCCAGAATGCGCTTGGCGAGCAGGAAGAAGGAGGCGTCGGCGCCCTCGAAGGCATAGCCCTGCGCCTCCTTGTCCTTGACCTCCTGCAGCACGCGATTGAGCCGGGGATCGTCGCGGCCGAGCGTCAGGCCGATCCGTTCCAGCTCCGCCACGAGGTTCGACTTGCCGCCCTGATCCGAGATCAGCACCTTGCGGGTGTTGCCGACCGCCTCGGGCAGGACATGCTCATAGGTGCGCGGATCCTTCAGCACGGCGGAGGCGTGGATGCCGGCCTTGGTGGCGAAGGCCGAGGCGCCGACGAAGGGCGCGTGGCGGTTCGGCGCGCGGTTCAGCATCTCGTCGAGGGCGCGCGAGACATGGGCGAGATCGGCGAGCTGGCTCTCGTCGACGCCGAGCGCGAAGCGCTCGCGATAGCGCTCCTTCAGCTTCAGCGCGCCGATCAGCGTGACGAGATTGGCATTGCCGCAGCGCTCGCCCAGCCCGTTCAGCGTGCCCTGGATCTGGCGCACTCCGGCCTCGACCGCCGCCAGCGAATTGGCGACGGCACAGCCGCAATCGTCATGAGCATGGATGCCGAGATGGTCGCCCGGCACGACCTTGGCGACCTCGCGCACGATAGCCCCGATCTCGTCGGGCAGCGTGCCGCCATTGGTGTCGCAGAGCACGACCCAACGGGCACCGGCCTCATAGGCCGCGCGGGCGCAGGCGAGCGCATAATCGGGGTTGGCCTTGTAGCCGTCGAAGAAATGCTCGCAATCGAGCATCACCTCGCGGCCAGCGGCCCTCGCCGCCTCGACGCTCTCGCGGATACCGGCAAGGTTGTCCTCCAGCGAAATCTCGAGCGCGACATGGACATGGTAGTCCCAGGCCTTGGCGACGAAAACGATCGCGTCGGCCTTCGCCGCCAGCAGCGCGGCGATGCCGGGATCGTTGGCGGCCGAGCGCCCTGCCCGCTTGGTCATGCCGAAGGCGGCGAATTTCGCCTGCTTCGTCGCCTTCTCCTCGAAGAAGGCGGTGTCGAGCGGGTTGGCGCCGGGATAGCCGCCCTCGACGTAATCGACGCCGAGCCGGTCGAGCAGGGCGGCGACGGCGCGCTTGTCGTCGAGCGAGAAGTCGACGCCGGTGGTCTGCGCGCCGTCGCGCAGCGTCGTGTCGAAGAGATGGATGCGGCAGCGTTCGGTGATCTGGCTCATCGCCCGCGCCTCAGCTTGAAGCGAACGACGCGCGGCACGACCATGGCCAGCATGACGAGCTTGATGGCGAGCGACAGCGAGCCGGCAGGACGGATCTTCGGGCTCATCGCTTCACCTCCCAGGTGGTCGTCGGCTCGCCGGTGGCCGGGTCCTTGCCGTCCTTGAGCGCGATGCCCATGGCGGCGAGTTCGTCGCGGATGCGATCGGATTCGGCGAAGTTTTTCGTGCGGCGGGCGTCGAGACGGGCGGCGATCAGGCGCTCGACCTCCGGCGCGACGGCAACAGGTTTTGCCAGCTCTGGCAGCTTGATGCCGAGCAGATCGAGGCCCGCCAGTAGCGCCGGCAGATCATCGGACTTGCGGAGCGCGTGGAGCTCGGCCAGCACGCGGGCGGTGTTGAGATCGTCGGCCAGCGCGTCGAGCAGTTCGACGGAAGGCTGGGAAGCTGCCACACCCTGTGCGGCTCCCGCCCAGTCCTGCAGCGTCTTCTCCGCCTCCTCCAGCGCCTTCACCGTCCAGTCGATCGGCTGGCGGTAATGCGTCTTCAGCATCGCGAGGCGCAGCACCTCGCCCGGCCATTTGCGGCCGCCGAAGGTTTCCGTCGCCAGCAGTTCGTTGATCGTGACGAAGTTGCCGAGGGATTTCGACATCTTCTCGCCCTCGACCTGCAGGAAGCCGTTATGCATCCAGATATTGGCCATGCGCGGCGCCCCCTCCCCGCCGCCGAAGGCGCAGCAGGACTGGGCGATCTCGTTCTCATGGTGCGGGAAGACGAGGTCGATGCCGCCGCCATGGATGTCGAAGACGTTCTTCGCCGGATCGTCGCATGACAAGCCGCCACCGAAGGGCGCGAGCAGCTTCGCCATCGACATGGCCGAGCATTCGATATGCCAGCCCGGGCGGCCGGGGCGGGTGATCCCCTCCGGCGCGCCGTTCGGCCAGAGCCAGCCGGGGTCGATACCCTCGCGGCTCGGCTTCCAGAGCACGAAATCCATCGGATCGCGCTTGTAAGGGGCCACATCGACGCGCGCGCCGGCGACCATCTCGTCGAGCGAGCGGCGGGCGAGCGAGCCGTATTTCGGCGCCTTCGCCAGATGCGTCACCGCGGGGACGTGGAACAGCACATGCTCCTCGGCGACATAGGCGACGCCCCGCGCGATCAGCCTATGGATGATCGCCTGCATTTCCTCGATATGCTCGGTGGCGCGCGGCTCGCTCGTCGGGCGCAGATTGCCGAGCGCGTCGACATCATGATGGAACTGCGCCGTGGTGGTCGCGGTGACCTTCGCGATCGCCTCGTTCAGCGGCAGACCGGGGAAGTCGCGCGCCGCACGGGCGTTGATCTTGTCGTCGACGTCGGTGAGGTTGCGGGCATAGGTGACGTGCTCGGGCCCGTAGACGTGCCGCAAAAGCCGGTAGAGCACGTCGAAGACGATGACCGGGCGGGCATTGCCGATATGGGCGTAGTCGTAGACCGTCGGGCCGCAGACATACATGCGCACGTTCTGCGGATCGACCGGAGCGAAATCCTCCTTCGTCCGCGTCAGCGTGTTGTAGAGCCTCAGGGTCGGCGACATCGGGGGCAAATCCTGGAACGAACGAAACGACAGAAGACAAGAAACAGCCTGGCCGCTGGCCGGGGCGCTTTTGTCTGTTCGTTTTCAGGACGAGGACGTGAGCAGCCGGCCAGCGAAAGCTAGCGGCAAATAATGCAAGGGCTGTTGATGGCGGCTCGCGTCATGGGGAAAAGTGATTGCCTGTCCGCGCGCTTTCCGTCAAGAGGGCGCCCGACTTGCTGCGCCGCAACATCGCCGCCGCCATTCACGCAAATTTAACCGGCCGGAACCATCCTCCCGATTCTCGGGGTCTCCCGCCCGTCGCCCTCAGGAATCTCACCCCATGCGCCGCGCCGTGGCTTTCGTCGGACTGCTCGGGATCGCCGTCGCCGGCATCTCGCTCTCGATCATGCCGATGAGCCGCCCTGCCGCCGCCCCCAGCGAACAGCGCACCTTCCTGATTCCCGCCAGCGACGGCTACGGCGTTGCCGACTGCATCTCGACCCGGTCGGAATGCGGCAAGATCGTCGCCAATGCCTGGTGCGAATCGCAGGGCTTCGGCAAGGCCGTGACCTTCGGCATCGCCGACCGTGCCGATTTCACCGGCACGGTGACCAAGCCGACCCCGGCGGCAGCCGCCGAGCAGCCGCTCAGCATCACCTGCGGCGAATAATCCCCTCGCCTACCGGATCCAGTCGCTGCATTTCGGCGCATCGCCGGTATTGCCCCAGGGCATGATCGGCACGGTCGAGGTCGAATTCTGCGGCGAGCCGTCGATGAGCTTGTCCGAATAGACCAGATAGACCAGCACGTTGCGCTTGGCGTCGCAGCCGCGCACGATCTGCATCTTCTTCCAGATCAGCGAGCGGCGCTCGCGGAAGACGACATCGCCCTGCTCGGCCTTCTCCTTGAACTTGATCGGCCCGATCTGCCGGCAGGCCAGCGAAACCTCCGAGACCTCCTCGGCCACACCGAACATGCCCTTGACGCCGCCCTTCTCCGGCACGGTGTAGTGGCAGGCCACGCCCTCGACGAGCGGATCGTCGACGCCGTAGACGGCGAGCTTGTCGTCCGGCGTCAGCGCCTTCCAGACCGTCGATTTCTTGAAGATCAGGTCTTCCTGCGCCATGGCCGGCGCCACGAACGCCCCGGACAGAGCAACGGCCAACGCAGCCAGGATCCAACGACGAAGCAACATTCCCATTCTCCCGGCGCGTTTCGGTTCGGCGCCCGGCAGGATATGGGAAGCCCCGCGCCGGCGCACCAGAGTTCTGCAGCCGCCCCCACATCAAAGCAGAGGCGACCAATGCTACCCGAGCTGGAAAGCGAGAGATTGTTGCTGCGGCCGCGCCGGCTCGACGATCTCGATGCCATTGCCCGGATGAACGCCGATCCGCAGGTGATGCGCCATATCGCCTCGATCGACGACCCGGCGATGGGACGGGACGCCGTCGCCGCGCGCAGCTTCACCCATGTCGCACGCGGGCTCGGCTATTGGTCGGTCTTCGCCAAGATCGATCCGGCAGATTTCACCGGCTATGTCGGGCTAATTCCCGATGGCAATGACATGGACGTCGCCCAGTTGAGCTATCGGTTCGACACGCGGCATTGGGGCAAGGGCTATGCCCGGGAAGCGACCGCCTGCCTGCTGCGCCATGGCTTCGAGGCCCTCGCCCTGCCGGAGATCCTCATTACCACCCATCCGGAGAATGCGGCGTCGCTGCGGCTTGCAGCCCGGCTGGGTTTCGAGCCGGCACCAACTCGGGCCGAGCTCCTGATCGGCACGCCACCTGTGGTCGCGACCCGGCTGCGCCTCGGGCGCCCCGAGCGGCGTCAGGGCCCGGCCTCATAGCGTTTCAGCGCCTCGGTACGCCGGGCGATGACCTCCGCGCGGCAGGCCGGAAAATGCAGGACCTGCCCTTCCCGCCCGAAATCGCCATTGCCGTAGAACCTGCAGGATTTCTCCTTGAAGGCGTTCCAGGCGCGCTGCTCCGCGAGCAGGTCCTTCTTCGTGTTCGGCTCGCTCGCCCCGTAGAGCCGCTTCCAGGTCGCGTTGAGCTTGGCGTCCTCGCGCGCAACCCATTCGCCGCCGCAGGCGCCCCAGGCCGGATTGGTGCCGTCCGAATCGTCGATGCAGCGCTTGTAGACCTCGTCGGCCGCAGCCGGGGATGCGAGAGCGACGAGGACCGGCAGGAAGTGCCACCAGCGCCGCATGGTCACGCCGCCAGGGGCTTGAAGACGAGATAGGCGGCAACCAGCGCGCCGATGATGCCGAGCGAGAAGAAGACCAGCTTCAGCCGCGTCATCCTGCTGGCGAAGGCGACATCGCCGGCCTCGACGCGGGGATATCTGTCGAGAAGACGGGCCACCGCCAGATTCTCGGCCACGTCGCAAAGCCCGCCGAGGAGCCAGCCGCCGCCGCAGAGCGCCGCGACCCACCAGGGCTGCCCGCGCATCGCGAGCCCCGCGATCAGGATGGCTCCGACGATGGCGTAGACGAAGGCGAAGGCGACGTCGGCGGGCAGCACCCGGTTGCGGTAGCGCGCCCGCGTCGTCTCGCCATAGAGCCCGAAGAGCTTCTCGACATCGGCGACGTTGTAGCCGTTCCAGTCGCTCTCTAGCATGCGCGGCACGCCCTGACGGTTCGACCAGAAGCCGACGAGCCAGAACAGCACCACGACGAGAAGCGGCCCCCAGACGAAGAAGGCCAGCGGGATCGCTGTGGAATAGAGCGGCACGGGGTCGATCATGGCGTCTCGGCTCTCGCGGCGGGCGGTGTTTCGCGGCGCAGGTTATCCGGCGTCTCGCCCGCCAACAAGCTGGAGCTGCGGGGCGGGCGTCAGAGCAGCTCTTCGGGTGGGGCGAGATCGAGGCGGCGCAATTCGACGCGGGTCTGCTGCGAATCGTAGCGCAGGAAATATTCGTCGAGCTGCGGCGGCGCGACGGCGGTGCCGGCCAGCATGGCATGAGCCTGACCGCGATGATGGATCTGGTGCTGGAAGAGATGCGCCAGCAGATCGTCGACGCGCTCCTCGACCTGTCCGTGCTCGCCGCGGTCCGTCGTGACGGTGGTTGCGAGCATGTCGTCGCTCAAGCCGTCGCAGAAGGCGATCAGCCGCCGGTCTGCAGCGGCCTGGGCCGGGAGGAGCTGCGCCATGTCGAAGGGCCGGAAGCGCTCGAACACCAGCCGGCCGAGGCCGCCGCGTTCGAGCGCGTCGATATAATAGAGATCGACCATCAGATTGTGGTTCAGCGTCTCGTGCAGCGAGGGAAAGAAGCTCGTCCGCTGCGCCTTGAAATCCGCATCGCTGAGTTGCGCGCAGGCCGTGAGCAGCCGCCAGTTCGCCCAGGCGTTGTTATGGGCCATCTTGCGGCAATGGGCGGCGAGCGCCCCGCGCCGGCCGAAACCCGCCTCAGTCATGCGGCAGGACCTCCTGCTCGATGGCGCCGAAGATCGAATGGCCGTCGGCGTCCTTCATCTCGATGCGGACCGTATCGCCGAAACGCAGGAACGACGTCTTCGGTTCGCCATGGCGGAGCGTCTCGACCATGCGCTGCTCGGCGATGCAGGCATAGCCCACCCCGCCCTCGGTCACCGGCTTGCCCGGCCCGCCATCGGCGTCGCGGTTCGAGACCGTGCCGGAGCCGATGATCGTACCGGCCGAAAGCCGGCGCGTCGCCGCCGCATGGGCGATCAGCGTGCCAAAATCGAAGGTCATGTCGGTGCCGGCATCCGGCCTGCCGAAGGGCGCGCCGTTGAGCTGGGCCAGGAGCGGACGATGCAGCTTGCCGTCGCGCCAGGCCGAGCCGAGCGCGCCGGGCGTGACGGCGACCGGTGAGAAGGAGGTGGACGGCTTTGACTGAATGAATCCAAAGCCTTTCGCCAATTCGCTCGGAATCCGATTCCGCAGGCTCACGTCGTTTGCGAGCATGACGAGGCGGATGGCGGCGAGCGCCTGCTCGCGCGTCGCGCCCATCGGCACATCGCCCGTGATCACCGCGATCTCGGCCTCGAAGTCTATGCCGTCCTCCTCGCTGCGGGCGTGGATCGGCGCGCGCGGGGCGAGCGGCGCATCGCTCCCGCCCTGATACATCAGCGGGTCGGTCCAGAAATTGTCCGGCATGGCCGCGCCCCGCGCCTTCCGGGCGAGTTCGACGTGATTCACATAGGCCGAACCGTCGAGCCACTGGAAGGCGCGCGGCAGGGGCGCGGCGCAATCATGCTCGTGGAAACGGAAGGACGGCACCGAGCCGTGCTCCAGCCCCTCGGCGAGATCGGTGAGCCGGGGCGCGAGGCGCTCCCAATCGTCCAGCGCCGCCTGCAGGGTGGCGACGACCGGAAAGGCGTCGGTCGCGCGCGTCAGGTCTGCGGAAACCACGACGAGGCGGCCTTCGCGGCCATGCGAGAGGGAGGCAAGCTTCATCTCTTTTCATTCCTTCCCGGACGCGCCAATAAAGACGCAACAAGCCTTGTGAACAGGCTCTGGGAGGAGACCATATGGAACGTCGCTCGTTTTTGAAAACGGGAGCGCTCGCCGCGGCCGCAACGGCCGTCGCCGCGCCCGCGATCGCGCAGTCCCAGCCTCAGGTGAAATGGCGGCTGACCTCGAGCTTTCCGAAGTCGCTCGACACCATCTTCGGCACGGCGCAGCAATTCGCGAAATACGTCTCCGACGCCACCGACGGCCAATTCGAGATCCAGGTCTTCGCGCCGGGCGAGATCGTGCCCGGATTGCAGGCGCTCGACGCCGTCTCCTCCGGCACGGTCGAATGCGCGCATTCGCCGACCTACTACTACATCGGCAAGGACCCGACGCTGGGGCTCGGCACCGGCATCCCCTTCGGCCTCAACGCCCGCCAGCAGCATAGCTGGTGGTATTTCGGCGGCGGCGAGCAGATCGTGAACGGCGTGCTCGACCGCTTCAACGCCTATTCCATCCCCTGCGGCAACTCCGGCACCCAGATGGGCGGCTTCTTCCGCAACGAGCTGAAGGGCGTCGACGATCTCAAGGGACTGAAATTCCGCATTGGCGGCATGGGCGGCGCCGTGCTGTCCAAGCTCGGCGTGGTGCCGACGCAGATCGCGCCGGGAGACGTCTATCCGGCGCTGGAGCGCGGCTCGATCGACGCGGCCGAGTTCGTCGGCCCCTATGACGACGAGAAGCTCGGCTTCATCCGCGTCGCCAAATATTACTACTACCCCGGCTGGTGGGAGGGCGGCGCCATGCTGCATCTGATCATCGGCAAGGAGGCTTGGGCCAAGCTGCCGAAGCCCTATCAGGCCATCGTCCAGCACGCCTGCGAGGCGGCGAACAACTGGATGCTGGCGAAATACGACTATGTGAATCCGGGCGGCCTGCGCCGGCTCGTCGCGCAGGGCGCGCAATTGCGGGCCTTCCCCCTGCCGGTGATGGAAGCGGCGCTGAAGGCGGCCGAGGAATACTACGCCGAGACCGGGGCCAAGAGCCCGGACTTCAAGAAGGGCTACGATTCGATGGTCGCCTTCCGCGGCGAGAACCTGCTCTGGTGGCAGATCGCGGAGCTCTCCTACGACTCGTTCATGAACCGGCTGAAGGCGCGCTGAGGCGCGCCGGCGCCATCCCCGCCCGTCGCCCGGAACGGATCAGCCGAAGCTGGTCCGCCTCGGCGGCCGGTGCTCCATCGCCTCGCGCAGATCGGCGCCGGCACGCCTGGGGCGGCGAGCGAGAAGGCGCTTAGCCAGTTTCGCCGCCTTGCGGCGCTGTTTGGCGATCTTGCGCGGGATCTCCTGCGCAAGCGCATCGACGCCATCCAGCGCTGGCCTTTCGGCGAGATGCGCACGGACCATGCCGAGGTCGATCGCATTGCCGAGCCGCGAGCGCAGGCGCTCCGCCGCCTTGGCCTGCTGCCCGAGCCCTGCCGGATCGGCCGGCGCGAAGAAGCTGAGCTGATAGCTCAGATCGACGATCATGCTTCGCCAGTCGTGCAGATGCTCCGCGTCCATCCGGCGCGGATCGCGGCGCGCCTGGCGCCGTGCCCGCCGATAGCTGCGCCGGAAGGCCCGGACCAGAAAGTCGCCCGTCTCGTCCGACACGGACCAGCGCGCCATCTCGGCCGACAGGTGCCGGAGCTCGTCGCGGACGGCATCTGCCTGCTCGGCCAGCAGCGCGGCGGCTGCATCCTGCGCGTCGTCCTCGGAGGTATGGTCGGGACAGAGCGCACTGAGCACCTTGGCGACGACCGCCGTGTCGCGGGCGATGCCGAAGCCGCGGCGCAAGCCTCCGATAGCCCCGCGAACCGCTTTCCCCTCCTCGGCCAGCTCGGCGGGAGCAAGCTTCAGCAAAGCGCGCCACGCCTTCATCAGGCGGCGGAATTCATGAATCGTCCGTCCCGGATCGCCCTCCCGGCGATCGAGCACGGCCAGGGCACGGACCGGAAACTCACGGCAGGAGCGCAGCCAGTGCCGGGCCCATCGCCGCGTCATCGACACCCTCGCATCCGGACCGGTTCTCGAGATGCTTGCCATGCTGACCTGTTTCGCGCGTTTCCCCGACGGCAACGTATCCGAGCGGCAGGCCGCAATTCTACCACGCCTCCGGCTCGGATCGCGCGCGTTCGAGGCAGGAGCCGCGTTGCTCCTTCACCGGCGCGACCGACGCGGCCACCGCCACGCGACAGCATCGTCTTTCGACTGTATGGTTGTGGCCCTCTCCTGCTGATGGCAGCCGCACCGGCTCGCCGGCCTCTCCGGAACCAGCTACACAGCCGCCCATGTCAGAGAAAACCTCGCCCTCGCTCCAGGACCAGATGCTCCGGCTGGAGCGCTTCTTGCCCTATCGCCTGAATGTCGTCGGCACGCTGGGCGGCCGCGCGCTCGGCCGGATCTATGGCGAGCATTTCGGCATCGGCATCCCGGAATGGCGCGTGGTGGCGCAGCTCGGCGAGTTCGGCAAGCTGACCTCGCGCGACATCGGCGAGCTCGCCCAGATGCACAAGACCAAGGTCTCGCGCGCCGTCACCGAGCTGGAGAAGCGCGGCCTCGTCTCGCGCGCCGAGAACCGGCAGGACCGGCGCGAATCCTTCGTGACCCTGACGCCGGCCGGCAAGCGGATCTACGACCAGATCGTGCCGCTGGCGCTCGGCTTCGAGGCGCGCTGGATCGAAGGCATCGCGCCGGAGGAAATCAAGGTGTTCGAGCGCGTGCTCTCGACCCTGACCGAGCGCGGCCGCCTGCTCGCGGGGAATTATCGCGAGGAAGACGGGTCGTAAGGCGGCCAGTCGTCATGCTCGGGCCTGACCCGAGCATCTCGTGACGCGGAGGAACCTCGCCTCTTTCGGCCTGAGATTCTCGGGCCAAGCCCGAGAATGACGGACGCCCCTCCGACGCCTTCAGAAATACCGCGCGAGATTGCGCCTGATCCGCTCCTGCGGGTTCTCGCCCGCCGGCGGATAGGCGAAAGCCTGGCCGGTGATCGTCTCATAGGCGCGGACATAGACCGCCGAGGTCTGGTCGATCAGCTCCTGCGGGATCGGCGGCAGCTCCTCCTTGTAGGGGTCGCAGCGCGCCACGACCCAGTTGCGCACGAAATCCTTGTCGAAGGATTCAGGCTTCCCGCCGCTGGCGAAGCGCTCGGGATAGCTTTCCGCAAACCAGTAGCGGCTCGAATCGGGCGTATGGATCTCGTCGGCGAGCAGGATGTTGCCGTCGGCGTCGGTGCCGAACTCGTATTTCGTGTCGGCCAGGATGAGGCCGCGCTCGCTCGCGAGCTTCTGGCCGCGGGCGAAGAGCGCCAGCGCATAGCCTGAGACGGTGTCCCATTGCTTCTGCGTCAGCAGGCCGCTCCCGACGATCTGGCCGGCCGAAAGCGGCTCGTCATGACCGCCGTCGAAGGCCTTGCTGGTCGGGGTGATGATCGGCTGCGGCAGGGCCTCGTTGTCGCGCAAGCCGTCCGGCAGCGTCATGCCGTACATCTCGCGCCGGCCCTGCTTGTACATGGTCAGGATCGAGGTGCCGGTCGTGCCGGCGAGATAGCCGCGCACCACCATCTCGACCGGCAGGATGTCGAGGCGCCGGCCGACGACGACATTCGGGTCAGGATATTCGAGGACATGGTTCGGGCAGATATCGGCGGTCTTCTCGAACCAGTAGCGCGCCGTCTGCGTCAGCACCTGCCCCTTCAGCGGGATCGAGGCGATGGCGCGGTCGAAGGCGGAGAGCCGGTCGGTCGAGATCAGGATACGGCGTCCATCCGGGAGATCGTAATTCTCGCGGACCTTGCCGCGATAATAGTTCGGCAGCTCCGGGATGACGGCTTCGTGAAGCGGCAGGAATTCGGACATGAGCGGCGCTGGCCTCGCGACGAAAGGAGCTGCCGACGCCGCAATCGCGGCGCCAGCCCCGCGCTTCTAGTCGAAGCGCGCGTTTTCCACCACCTGTCCGGCGCCCTTCGCCGCGGATTGCTGCGCGCGCCCGGATGTGGCATGCGAAAGCCGCGTCACCTCGGCCGACTCGGCGTCGGGAGACGCGGGGGCTCCATAGTTCCGTCGCGTTTGGCGGGTGTTGTTGGCAGGAGTTTGTGGCCCGACGGCCTGCTCCGACAGTGGATGACGTGACCCGACCTGCGATGATGCTGCGACTTTCCAGACGCTTCGGCATGGCCCTGCTGGCGCTGGCGGCTTTGAGCGGGACGGCAGCCGCCCAGTCACCGTCCTGCGACGCATGGCGCGCCGAGCTTCAGAGCCTCCAGGGCCGCAGCGGCGGCGATCCGCGCGCTGCGCAGGCCGCCCAGCGCGTCGGCGTGCAGCTCGGCCAGCTGAGCGGCCAGTACCGCGCCATGGGCTGCGACCGCGGTGGCGGCTTCCTCTTTTTCGGCGGACAGGCGCCGCCGCAATGCGGCGGCATCCGCGCGCAGATGGGCCAGTTGCAAGCGCAGTACGAGGCGCTCCAGCAACGGGCACAGGGCGGCGCGCTCGAGCAGCGGCGCGCCCAGCTCGCGGCCGCGATCAGCAACAATTGCGGCGCGCGCCCGCGCGGCTTCTTCGACACGATCTTCGGGCGCGACCCGGGTCCCGGCCCCGGCGGCGTCGACTCGACCATCCCCGAGCTCGACCCCGAGCAGCCGGTGATCGAGCCGGAAAAGCCGCGCCTCGGCGGCGCCCAGACCGTCTGCGTGCGCAGCTGCGACGGCTATTTCTTCCCGCTCGCCAACAATAACGGCAATGCCGACGAGATGTGCCAGGCGCTCTGCCCCGGCAGCGAGACGACGGCCTTCGGCATGAGCGCGGGCGGCGACATCCAGAACGCGGCCTCGCGCTCGACCGGCCAGCCCTATTCGTCCCTGCCGAACGCCGGCAAATACACCCGCTCCTTCGATGCGACCTGCACCTGCCGCGGCCAGGGCCAGAGCTGGTCGGAGGCGCTGAAGAACGCCGAATACCTGCTCGACAAGCGCAAGGGCGACGTCATCGTCACCGAGCAGCGCGCGGCCGAGCTCTCGCGGCCGAAGCCCGATCCCAAGCGGCGCGGCGCGCCCGAAGCGGTGAAGCCGACTCCGGCCGCTCTCCCGGACGCGCCGGACGAGAAGCCGATGCCGTCGGAGAACTCCCCGACCTCCGGCACCGAATCGGCCGGCGTCGGCCCCGACATCGTCGACGAGAAGACGCTCGACAAGGGCGACGGGCTGAAGAGCGAGTCGCGCAGCGTCACCGGCGAGCGCCGCACGGTGCGCATCGTGGCGCCGAACCTCGCGCCCAATCTGAGCCCGCAACTGGTCAAGCCCTGATCCACATAAGTTCCATGCGCGGACGACAAATCGCGCAGCCGGGTATCGTCATGCTCGGCGCTGGACGCATGGGCGAGACCGTCGCATAAAGAGCGAACCTTGCCGCCCCTTCGGGAGGCCGCCAGACCGCATTCCGGCCCGTATCCCCGCGGGTCCTGCCTTCTGACGCTCCCACCAGCTTCAGAGGGCCTTCATGTCGGACGTCAGCACGACACAGCCGCACCACCCGCACCCGATCGAGCTCAGCGACGCCCGGCGCAGGATCAAGGCGATCTTCATCGGCTCCGTCGGCAATCTCGTCGAGTGGTATGATTTCTACGCCTATACCGCCTTCGCGCTGTATTTCGCGCCGCATTTCTTCCCCTCGACCGACCCGGTGGTGCAGCAGCTCAACGCCGCGACGCTGTTCGCGGCAGGCTTCATCGTGCGCCCCGTCGGCGGCTGGCTGTTCGGCCATCTCGCGGACCGCTATGGCCGGCGCCTGTCGCTGATGCTCTCGGTGGTGATGATGTGCTTCGGCTCGCTGATCATCGCCTTCACCCCGACCTATCAGACGATCGGCTTCGCCGCGCCTGCCCTGCTCGCTCTCGCCCGCATCATCGAAGGCCTCAGCCTCGGCGGCGAATACGGGGCGAGCGCGACCTATCTCACCGAGATCGCCGACCCCGAACATCGCGGCTTCTATTCGAGCTTCCAGTATGTGACGCTGATCGGCGGCCAGCTCACCGCCATCCTGGTGCTGCTGCTGCTCCAGAACGTCTTCCTGACGCATGAGCAGCTCGTCGCCTGGGGCTGGCGCATCCCCTTCATCATCGGCGCCGTCCTCGCCGTCACCGCCATGTTCATGCGGCGGCATATGCAGGAGACCGAGGCCTTCGAAGCCGCCAAGGGCACGATGAAGCGCGAAAGCTCGCTGCGTGGCCTGTTGAAATATCCGCGCGAGGTCGCGATCGTGGTCGGCCTCACCGCCGGCGGCACCGCCGCCTTCTACACCTTCACCACCTATATGCAGACCTTCGTGAAGCAGACGGTCGGCCTCTCCGACATCGTCACTACCTATGTCATCGCCGGCTCTCTGATCTTCGCGGCGATCCTGCAGCCCATCTATGGCGCGATCTCCGACCGGATCGGCCGCAAGCCGGTGCTGATGTTCTTCGGCATCGCCGGCACGCTGCTCACCGTGCCGATCCTGACCACGCTTTCCGGCACGAAATCCCCCTGGATCGCGTTCCTGCTGATCTGCGGCGCCTGGATCTTCACCGCCGGCTACACCTCGATCAACGCGGTGGTGAAGGCCGAGCTGTTCCCGACCTCGGTGCGCGCCACCGGCGTCGCCGTGCCCTATGCGCTGACCGTCTCGATCTTCGGCGGCACGGCGCCGGCCATCGCCCTGTTCTTCAAGCAGCAGGGCCACGAGCAGTGGTTCTACTACTATCTCGCCGGCATCATCTTCCTCTCGTTCCTGGTCTACGCGCTGATGCGCGACACCAAGCACGCCTCGGCGATGCACCGGCACGAGTGAGGGGGCGGCTCTCTGCCGTCATGGTCGGGCCTGACCCGATCATCTCGGAAACCAGCGCCTATCCTGAACGAGATTCTCGGGTTCGCTGAGGCGGCCCGAGAATGACGGCGGTATATCAGGCGCTCTCGCCGGCCAGCCGCTTCAGCGCCTTCTCCCGCCCGATCAGCGGCAAGAGGGCCGCCAGTTCCGGCCCATGATCGAGGCCGGTCAGCGCCTGGCGCAGCGGCATGAACAGCCCCTTGCCCTTCGCCCCCGTCGCTACCGCGACGGCCTGGGTCCAGCTCTTCCAGCTCGTGCCGTCGAAAGGCTCCGGCGGCAGCAGCTCAGCCGCCTTCGCCACGAAAGCCGGATCGGCGATGACGGGCGTGGCCGGTCCCTCGACGACCTGCCACCAGAGCTTCGCCTCGTCGAGTTTCGTCAGGTTGCCGCGCACGGCCAGCCAGAACGGCTCCCCGCCAGCGACGCCGATGGCCGCGAGCCGGTCCGCGACCGCCGCGAAGGGCATCTGATGCAGCGTGCGGGCGCTCAGCGCTTCGAGCTCGTGCTCGTCGAACTTGGCCGGGGCACGCGACACATGGGCGAGATCGACGAGACCGGCGAGCTCGTCGAGGCTCGCAACGGGACGCACCGCGTCGGAGGTCCCGACCAGCACGGCCAGCGCCGCGACGGCCAGCGCCTCGACGCCAGAGTCGCGCAAGCCCCGCAGCGAGAGATGGCCGAGGCGCTTCGAAAGCCCCTCTCCGCTCGCCGTGGTCAGCAGGTTGTGGTGGCCGAAGACCGGCAGGCTCGCGCCCAGTGCCTCGAAGATCTGCGCCTGAACCGCCGTGTTGGTGACGTGGTCCTCGCCGCGGATGACATGGCTCACGCCGGTCTCGATATCGTCGACGACGGAGGGCAGCGTGTAGAGATAGCTGCCGTCCTCGCGCACCAGAACCGGGTCGGAGAGCGAGGCGCAGTCGACATGGGAGGGGCCGCGCACGAGGTCGTCCCACGCCACCTCGCGCGCCTCCAGCAGGAAGCGCCAATGGGGCTTGCGCCCCTCCGCCTCGAAGGCCGCCTTCTGCTCGGCAGTGAGCTTCAGCGCGGCACGGTCGTAGATCGGCGGCAGGCCGCGGGCGAGCTGGCGCTTGCGGCGGCGGTCGAGCTCGTCGGGCGTCTCGTAGCAGGCATAGAGCCGCCCCGCGGTGCGCAAACGCTCTGCCGCCGCGTCATAGATCGCCAGGCGCTGCGACTGCCAGATGACCTGATCGGGCACGATGCCGAGCCAGCCGAGATCCTCGGCGATGGCCTCGGCATATTCCGGTTTCGAGCGCGCGATGTCGGTGTCGTCGTAGCGCAACAGGAAACGGCCGTGATGGCGGCGGGCGAACAGCCAGTTGAACAGCGCCGGCCGGGCGTTTCCGATATGCAGATAGCCGGTGGGCGACGGCGCGAAGCGGACCAGAGACGTTGTCATGACGCGGCTTATGGCGCTTTTGGCCCCGGGCGACAATCGCTCGTCTGATAAGGCGCCTGCAACCTTAGGCTGTTAACCCGTTATTAGGGTTACCAAGGCATGAATCGCTCCCAGGCAGGGCAGAACGGAGCCAGACCGTACCGCTGCCGGGGAGATCAGGATGCGCCTCCGTTCCGTCACGCGCGTGGTCGGTTCCTTTGCACTTGCCGCGGGACTCGGCGCGCCGGCCTTCGCGGCCGATTATCCGGTGCTGCGCGGCTCGCAGATCGAGGACATGCCGCAGGCGCCCTCCAATTTCGGCGGCTCCTCCAACTGGAACGGCTTCTATTTCGGCGGCGGCGCCGGCGTGTCGGACAGCAAGTTCAAATCCGGCACGGGATTGCAGGACCTGGCCAACTTCGCGTTCCGCAACACAACGCTCGGCCAAGAGGTCAACATGGGATCTCTGGTCAACAACCTCCCCGAGAAGAGCGACAGTGGCGCCACCTATTTCGGCTTCCTCGGCTACAACTGGGCCTTCGGTGACGCGGTACTGGGCCTGGAGGCGGACTATACCCGTTCGGGCCACGCCTATCAGATCGACGACTACATCGCCCGGCGCTTCATAACCTCGGACGGCACCGTCAACGATTTCTCGCTGGCCACGAACCAGAGCGCCAAGCTCAACGACTACGGAACAGCCCGCCTCCGCGTGGGCTGGGCCTTCGGCAGCTTTATGCCCTTCGCGACAATCGGCGGCGCCGTGGGGCGCTTCAATACGAGCTCGACAATCGCCACCACGAACTATCTGACCCGGACCAACCCGGTGACGGGGCTCATCGAGACGGGTTATGCCGCTGGGCGCCGGCCCGGCGACCCACCCGTCGGCGCGACTAAGAAGAACGTCTACGGCTTCGGCCTGGCGGTGGGCGGCGGTGTCGACTGGGCGCTGACCGAGAACATCTTCCTGCGCGGCGAATATCAGCTCATCCGCTTCGCCGATGTCGAGGGCACGACGACGACGATCAACACCGCCCGGGCCGCGATGGGCGTGAAGTTCTGACGGCATCCTCCTGCCGCAACGAAAAAGGCCGGGACATCAGTCCCGGCCTTTTCCATTTTCGTCTGACGGAGAAGCGGCCTATTCGGCCGCCTCGACCTCGGGACGCGCCCGCCCGGCCCGCTCGCGCTTGACCAGCTCGGCGACGAGGAAGGCCAATTCCAGCGCCTGCTCGGCATTGAGGCGGGGATCGCAGACCGTGTGGTAGCGGTCGTTGAGATCCGCATCGGTCATACCGCGCGCACCACCGGTGCATTCGGTGACGTTCTTGCCGGTCATCTCCAGATGCAGGCCGCCGGCATGGCTGCCCTCGGCCTGATGGACGGCGAAGAAGTTCTTCACCTCGGTCATGATCAGGTCGAAGGGCCGCGTCTTGTAGCCGCTCGCCGCCTTGACCGTGTTGCCGTGCATCGGGTCGCAGGACCAGACGACATTGCGCCCTTCCCGCTTGGTGGCGCGCACCAGCGCGGGCAGGTTGTCGAAGACCTTGTCGGCGCCGAAGCGGCCGATCAGCGTCAGCCGGCCCGGCTGGTTCTGCGGATCAAGCACCTCGATCAGCTTGAGCAGGCCGTCGACCGTGGTCGAGGGGCCGCATTTCAGGCCGATCGGGTTCTTGATGCCGCGGAAGAACTCGACATGGGCGTGGTCGAGCTGGCGCGTGCGGTCGCCGATCCAGACCATGTGGCCGGAGGTGTCGTACCACTCGCCGGTCGTCGAGTCGGTACGGGTCATCGCCTGCTCGTAGCCGAGCAGCAGCGCCTCGTGGCTGGTGTAGAAGTCTGTCGTGCGCATCTCCGGATGGGTCTCCGGGTCGATGCCGATGGCGCGCATGAAGTCGAGCGCCTCGGTGATGCGCTCGGCCACCTCCTGGTAGCGATGCGAGGACGGGCTGTCCTTGACGAAGCCGAGCATCCAGCGATGCGCGTTGTCGAGATTGGCGTAGCCGCCCGTCGCGAAGGCGCGGATCAGGTTCAGCGTCGCGGCCGACTGCCTGTAGGCCTCGAGCTGGCGGCGCGGATCGGGGATGCGCGCTTCTTCCGTGAAGGCGATGTCGTTGACGATGTCGCCCTTGTAGCTGGGAAGCTCGACATCGCCGATCTTCTCGTTCGGCGCCGAGCGCGGCTTGGCGAACTGCCCGGCGATGCGCCCGACCTTCACCACCGGCGAGCCGCCGGCGAAGGTCAGCACCACCGCCATCTGCAGGAACAGCCGGAAGAAGTCGCGGATGTTGTCGGCCGAGTGCTCGGCGAAGCTCTCGGCGCAGTCACCGCCCTGAAGAAGGAAGGCCTCGCCGGCCGCGACCTTGCCCAACGCCCGTTTGAGCTTGCGCGCCTCGCCTGCAAAAACGAGCGGTGGAAAGCCGGCGAGCTGCTGCTCGACCGCCTTCAAGGCTGCCTGGTCCGGATAATCCGGAATCTGCTGGGCGGGCTTGGCCCTCCAGCTCTCTGGCGTCCACCGCTCGGACATGGGACTACGTGCTCCTGACTTTGGGATCGCGCATCGTTAACCTCTTGGTAGCGCGAAGGGGCGGCTATACACCCAAGCTCGCGGAATGGCCATCGTCTGGCGGCAGCCCCTGCAGCGGGCTGCCCGGCCCATCGTCACACGCGATCGAAAAGCCGATTCCCCGCAACCGGATAGCAACGCCGGTTGCCATGCTGATTCAGGCGCTTCACAGGCTGATTCAACCGTAGCCGCAGAAACTCTACTGGCAGTGCTGTCCCAGAAACGCGCGTCATCCCGGACGGAGCGAAGCGGAGATCCGGGATCCATCGTCGAGCGCTGCGCCTTTCGATGGATCCCGGGGCAGGCCCGGGATGACGGCGTGGTTTCGCGAGACGATCGATAACCCTACCCCGCGCGCGGCGTACGCATCGTCACCAGTTCCTCGGCGGCGCTGGGATGCAGCGCGACGGTGCGGTCGAAATCCGCCTTGGTCGCGCCCATCGTCACCGCGATAGCGGTTGCCTGGATAATCTCGCCGGCGTCATGGCCGAGGATGTGGACGCCCAGCATCTTGTCGGTCTTCGCGTCGACGACGAGCTTCATGTAGATGCGCTCGTGCCGGCCGGCGATCGTCGCCTTCATCGGGCGGAAATTGGACTCGAAGACGCGCAATTCATGGCCGGCGGCGAGAGCCTGCCCCTCGCTCAGCCCCACCGTGCCGACCTCCGGCGTGGTGAAGACGGCCGAGGCGATGGTGCCGTGATCCACCGTCCAGGGCTTGTTGCCGAAAACCGTGTCGGCGAAGGCATGGCCCTCGCGGATCGCGACCGGGGTCAGGTTCACCCTATTGGTGACGTCGCCGACCGCGTGGATCGACGGCACGCTGCTGGTCGAGGCGGCGTCCACGACGACCTCGCCGAGCGGTCCGAGCTCGGCTCCGACCTTCTCCAGCCCGAGCCCCTTCGTGTTGGGACGGCGCCCGGTCGCGACCAGGACGACATCGGCCTCGATCGGCGCGCCCGTCGCGCAATGGGCTCGGCGGCTGCCGTCCGGCAGTTCCTCGATGCGCTCGACGGTACAACCGAGGCGGAAGGTGATGCCGGCCTCCTTCAGCGCGTCGCGCAGGCGGGTGCGGATGTCCTCGTCGAAGCCGCGCAGGATGTTGTCGCCCCGGTGCAGGAGCGTCACCGCGACGCCGAGCCGGGCGAAGAGGCTGGCGAATTCGAGCGCGATATAGCCGCCACCGACGACGAGCATGCGCTTCGGCAGCACCGGCAGGTGGAAGACCTCGTTCGAGGAAATGCCAAGCTCACCGCCGGGGATCGGCGGGTCGAAGGAGGGCCAGCCACCGGTCGCGACGAGGATGTGGCGGGCGCGGACGAGCTGTCCGCTCTTCTGCAGGCGGACCTCATGCGGTCCCTCGATGACGGCCCGCTCCTCGCGGATCTCGGCCTTCGCGCCCTCGAGCCCCTTGCGATAGAGCCCGGACAGACGCGTGACCTCGTTGGCCACGGCATCGCGCAGCGTCGGCCAGTCGAAGGACGGCTTTGCGGGAAGCGTCCAGCCGAAGCCGGCCGCGTCCTCGAAATCCTCGGTGAAGCGGCTGGCATAGACGAAGAGCTTCTTCGGCACGCAGCCGCGGATGACGCAAGTGCCGCCGATCCGGTCTTCCTCCGCGATCATCACGCGGGCGCCATGGCCTGCCGCGATGCGCGCCGCGCGCGTGCCGCCGGAGCCGGCCCCGATGACGAAGAGATCGACGTCGTACTCAGCCATGGTCTTCTCCTTGTCGCGCGGCCGCGCCCGGACCGAACCAGAGGATCCCGGCTCCCAGAACGGCAATCCACCAGCCTTGCCAGGCACCGTGCCCGACGACCGAAATCGCAAAGGCAGCGGCGAAGAGCGCGAGGCGCGGCGCCATCTCCCGTGCCGGCAGCCGGCGCAATCGCGCCAGCAGAAGCAGGCCCGCCGCAAGCAGAATGCCCGCCCCGATCACCCCGGTCTCGACCCACGCCTGCAACGGCATGTCATGAGGGTGCCCCACGCCCAGGAGCACCCTATGCTCCGGCGCCACCTCGGCCGCCACCGGATGCCGGTCCATGCTGGCCGAGGTGCCGAAGCCGGCGCCGGCGATCGGCCGTACCCGCACCACCTCGCCGAAACTCTGCCAGATATCGATACGAGCCTGCCCGGTCATGACAGCGAAACGGTTCAGGATCACCGAGGGTAGCCAGTTATGGGCGGCAAGGCCGAGAACCGGCGCCATCGCCATGGTCAGGACGAGCCCGATCGCGGCGGCCGTCAGCATCAGGCGCGGCCAGTAGGCCGACGCGACCCAGCAGACGAGGCAGACCGCGACGCCGAGCCGCGCCGAAGCGCTCTCCGAGCGCAGCGCCAATGCGGCCACGGTCAGTCCGAGCAGGACTGCCAGGATCCGGTCGGAGCGGCGCGCGGCCGGCATATGCCAGAGACCATGGATCGTGGGCACGGCGAGCACCAGCGCCGTGATGGCGGGGCGATTGAAGACGAAGCTCATCAGCTTTCCGATGCCGAGCTCGGCCCGTTGCGACAGCCCGGAGGCGAGCTCGACCATGGCCAGCAGGCTGGCGAGGATGATCGCGACGGCAAGCGCGCGCAGCCATGCGGGCTGCGGCCTGAACCGGCCCGAAGCCGCAATCGCGAGCGCGAAGACCGCCGGCAGCACAAGCTCCGCCCAGGCCCGCAAGGAGGCCGCCGGCCTGTGGCTCCACAGGATCGAGAGAAGGGCCCAGGCGAGGAAGGCGGCCAGCGCCAGCCCCAGCGGTGTCGCGAGCAGGTTCCGCAAGCGCGCGACGACTTCGCCCGTCCGGCCCACCGCGACAGCAGCGGCGATGAAGGTCACGGCGCCGAGGCCGAGCATCAGCGGCGCGGAGCGATTGGCGAGCCACATCGCCAGCGGCATCAGCACCATCAGCGCCGAGCCGGCCGCCACGAGACGGGTGGAGAGAAGCGAGGAAGTCGACACGGCTTCCTGGCCGACTGGAAGGCGGGGCTGGCTCATGGGCTGCGATTACGCGATCGGGCCGATCTTCGCCAGAGGCGTGGTTGCAAGCCCCGCCTTTGCCTTCCGCTGACACGGCGCCTGCGACGAAAGACGTAGAACTTCGGAAAACCTGCCGGTTCGACCCGAAATCATGTCATCCGATTATGTAATCAGGCGCAATTGACGCCTGGAGCGGCATGGTGCCACAGGGCAAAGGCAACCCTAAAAAACTCGCGGCAAAGCCGCACAGCGGAGGAAATCCATGCTGACATCGGTCCTCAAGCGCGGCGCCCTTGCGGCCGTGGCCCTCGCGGCGCTCTCGACGGCAGCCTTCGCCCAGGTGAGCGAGCTCAAGATCATGGCTCCGGCAGCTCCCGGCGGCGGCTGGGACGGCACCGCGCGCTCGATGCAGCAGGCGCTGACCGCGGCCGGGATCGTCAAGAGCGTGCAGGTCAACAACGTCACCGGCGCCGGCGGCACCATCGGCCTCTCCCAGCTCATCGGCGCGAAGGGCGACGGCCATCAGCTGATGGTCAACGGCTTCGTCATGGTCGGCGCGATCCTGCTCAACAAGTCGCCGGTCAACCTGACGCAGGTGACGCCGATCGCCCGCCTCACCGCCGAGGCCGAGGTCATCGTCGTGCCGACGGAGTCGCCGCTCAAGAGCGCCAAGGACCTGGCCGAGCGCCTGAAGGCCGACCCGGCCAAGGTGACCTGGGCCGGCGGCTCGGCCGGCGGCACCGACCACATCCTCGCCGCGCTGTTCGCGCAGGCGGTCGGAGCGGACGCCAAGAAGATCAACTACATCCCATTCTCGGGCGGCGGCGAGGCCCTGGCTGCCATGCTCGGCGGGCGCGTCACCGCCGGCGTCTCCGGCTATGGCGAGTTCGAGGGCCAGATCAAGGCCGGCAAGCTGCGCGTGCTCGCGGTCTCCTCGGGCAAGCGCCTCGAAAACGCGCCGGACGCCCCGACCCTCAAGGAACAGGGCATCGAGCTCGAGCTGCTGAACTGGCGCTCCGTCGTCGCTCCTCCCGGCCTCTCGGCCGAGCAGACCAAGGCTCTGACCGACACGGTCGAGAAGATGGTCAAGTCGAAGGAGTGGCAGGAGATCCTCAAGGCCCGAGGCTGGGACGATTCCTTCCTGGCCGGCGCCGCCTTCGACAGCTTCCTGAAGGGCGAGATCGAGCGCGTCTCCAAGGTGATGACCGAAGTCGGGCTGGTGAAGTAAACCGACCGGCACCGTCGATATCTCGGGGGGCCGGGCAACCGGCCCCTTTCTCAACGCCAGAAGCGCCTCCAACTCTTCTCCCGTCGCCTTGTCGCCGCGCGAACCGGAGCCGCTTCGCCCAACAATGCGCGAAGGCGCCAGCCTCCACCAGGGGAACGCCATGACGAACGAGACCCGCACGCAAGGCGCCGACAAACCGGCCCTGATCGTGGGCGTGCTGCTGCTGATCGTCGCCGCCCTGATCGGCTATGACGCCTCGCAGCAGACCATCACGTCGAATTACGGCGTCGGCCCCACCGCCATGCCCTATGTCGTGGCTGCCGGATTGACCATTCTCGGGCTGGCGCATTTCGTCGTCGCCTTCCGCGAAGGGCTGCCGAAGCCCGATGCTGCCGACGGTACGGCCCTGCTCTGGATCGCGGGCGGGCTCATCTTCCTGATCGCCTGCATCGGGCTCGGCGGCGGCTTCGTCATCGCCATCGCGGTCGTCTTCGCCTGCACGGCGCGCGGCATGGGGCGGCGGGCGCTTGCCGTCGATGCCGCGATCGGCTTCGTGCTCGGCCTCGCGATCTTCCTCGTCTTCGCCAAGGTCCTGACGCTGATTTTGCCGGCGGGACCGCTCGAACAACTCTTCCTCTGAGGCGGGCCGGATACGATGGAAACGCTGCTTTCGCTTCTCCACGGCTTCACGGTCGCGCTCGAACCCTCGAAGCTGCTGTTCTGCCTGATCGGCGTCTTTCTCGGCACCGCGGTCGGCGTGCTGCCCGGCATCGGCCCGGCGCTGACGGTCGCGCTCCTGCTGCCGGTCACCTTCAAACTTGACCCCGCCGGCTCGCTCATCATGTTCGCCGGCATCTATTACGGCGGCATGTATGGCGGCTCGACCACCGCGATCCTGCTCAATGCGCCGGGCGAGAGCGCCTCGCTGGCAACCGCGCTCGAAGGCTCGAAGATGGCCAAGGCGGGGCGCGGCGGCCCGGCGCTGGCGACGTCCGCCATCGGCTCCTTCGTCGCCGGCCTGATCGCGACAATCGGCCTCGCCTTCCTGGCGCCGTGGCTGGTCGAGGTCGCGGTGAAATTCGGCCCCTGGGACTATTTCGCGCTGATGATCGTCGCCTTCGTCACGGTGTCGGCGACCTTCGGCGACTCGCCGCTGCGCGGGCTGACGAGCCTGTTCATCGGCATCGCGCTCGGCCTCATCGGCATCGACAAGCTGACCGGGCAGGCCCGCCTGACCTTCGGCGTGCCGGAGCTGCTCAACGGCGTCGAGGTGACGACGCTGGCCGTTGGCCTGTTTGCGGTGGGCGAGGCTTTCTACGTCGCCTCCAAGCGCTCCCACGCGCCGGAGGAGATCATCCCGATCAAGGGCTCGCTCTGGATGACCAAGGAGGACTGGAAGCGCTCCTGGGCGCCGTGGCTGCGCGGCACCGCCTTCGGCTTCCCGATCGGCGCGCTGCCCGCCGGCGGCGCGGAGGTCCCGACCTTCCTCAGCTATTCGACCGAGAAGCGGCTCTGCAAATATCCCGACGAGTTCGGCAAGGGCGCGATCGAGGGCGTCGCGGGGCCGGAAGCCGCCAACAACGCCTCCGCCGCCGGCACGCTGGTGCCGCTGCTGACGCTCGGCCTGCCGACCTCGGCGACCGCCGCGATCATGCTGGCAGGGTTCCAGCAATACGGGCTCAATCCCGGCCCGCTGCTCTTCGCCGAGAAGCCGGACCTGGTCTGGGGCCTGATCGCCTCGCTGTTCATCGCCAACGTCATGCTGGTGATCCTGAACCTGCCCCTGATCGGGCTCTGGGTCAGGCTGCTGGCGATCCCGCAGCCCTGGCTCTATGCCGGCATCGTCGTCTTCGCGACGATGGGCACGCTCGCGGTCAACGGCTCGCCGGTCGAGCTCGCCATGCTCTTCATCTTCGGCTTCATCGGCTATCTGATGCGCCGCTACGACTATCCGGTCGCGCCGATGGTGGTCGGGCTCATCCTCGGGCCGATGGCGGAGCAGCAATTGCGACGCGCCCTGCAGATCAGCCTCGGCGACCCGATGATCCTGCTGGAGAACCCGATCTCGGCGACGCTGCTCGGCATCGCCGCACTGGCCCTGATCGCACCCTTCGCGATGAAGGGGCTGAACCGGTTCAAGGCCTCGGAGGACTGACCAGGCCGAGCCTGAACAGGCTCTCCCCGGTCGCGACCAGCGCTTCCGCCGCCGGTCGCGGCTGCCAGCCGAGCATGGCGATCGCCTTGGCACTCGTCGCGGTCTTCTTCCGTCCGAGCTCGGGCGTCGCAGCCTGACGGGCCGTCGCGCTGAAGCGGGCGACGAAACGCACCAGCCAGTTCGGCAGCACGACGGTCGAGACGCGGTCTGCGCGCTGGCCGAGCCCCGCCTTCAGCGCCTCCGCGATGGCCCGCATCGTCATGAAGTCGCCGGCCGTGGCCAGGAAGCGCTCGCCGGCGGCGGCAGGGTCGGTCATCGCGCGCAGATGCAGCTCGGCGACATCGCGCACATCGACCACGCCGAACATGAGCTGCGGCACCGCGCGGAGCTTGCCCTCGAGCATGGTCCGGATCAGCACGATCGAGGCCGAGAGATCCGGCCCGAGCAGCGGGCCGAAGATGCCGACCGGATTGACGACGGCGAGCTCCAGCCCCTGCCCCTCGCCATCGACGAAATCCCAGGCGGCCTTCTCGGCCAGCGTCTTCGATTTCGGATAGGCGGCGAGCCCCGGTGCGGCGGGATCGGTCCAGTCGCGCTCGTCATAGGGGCGGTCGAGCGGGCGCCCATAGCCGATCGCGGCGAAGGACGAGGTCAGGACCACGCGCCGGGAGCCGGCGCGATGCGCGGCGCGCAGCACGCGCAAGCTGCCTTCGCGGGCCGGCCGGATCAGCTCGTCCTCGTCGCGCGGCGCCGCCGTCAGAAGCGGCGAAGCGACATGCAGCACATGGGAGCAGCCCGCGGCGGCCGCGTCCCAGCCCGCATCGGCCGTCAGATCGGCAATCGCGACCTGAAGCCGCCCGTCGAGCTCGGCTCCCGCAGCGGCCAGGGCGGCCCGCAGGCCGGCCTCGCGCGCCGGCGAGCGCAAGGTCGTGCGGACATCGTAGCTGGCCTTCAGCAGAGCGAGGATGCAATGGCCGGCGAGAAAGCCGGAGCCGCCTGTCACGAGAACGGTCTGGCGGGTCATGCCGGGGCTTTCCATCGCAGGGAGGAAGGGCGGTCAAACACGCTGCGCTTCGCAGTCATGCAGGGACATAAACCCTCCGCCATCGAAGAAAAAAGGCCGGCGGATAATCCACCGGCCTTTCCGAATTCCTTGCAGTGCGGAGCCGCACCGCACGGCTGCGTCAGAGCGTATGACCGCGCTTGCGCATCTCCTGCGAGAAGCGGTCGAACAGGTAGTTGCTGGTCTGGACGCTCCAGGGCTCGAGCTCCTTGAAAAGCGCCTGCATCGCCTCGGAGCGCAGGCTGGTGTAGCGCTTGCCGACATCCGAGTTGAAGAAGGCCGAAACCGCCTTGAGATCGGCCTCGGTCATCTTGCTGGCGAAGATCGCGGCGGCGGTCTTCGTCATCTCCTCGGCGCGCCTGTCGGCCTCCGGCTTCAGCTCGGCGACGACGGCTTCCATGTCCTTCTTCGCTTCCGGCCTCGTCGCGATGAGCTGCTTCGCGCTCTCCTCGAACTCGCGGTAGATATTGTCGATATTCTGCGTGACGCCGGTCAGAGTCATGACCTCGCGGGCCGCCTGCAGATGGCTCGGCGCCAATGCCGGCGCCTGGGCGAAGGCGGGAGCGGCGCAGATGAGCGCCAGGCCCAGAAGCGCGCTGGCGAGAGAGTGGCGGATCATACGTTCAAAACCCCTTCGTCGTTGAGGAGCCGACCGGAGCCCGGCTGCGCCTCCGGACCCGCGGCCCGATCTCGTTCGCGCGTTCCTTAGCGTGGATCGCGCCGGAATGGAATCACTCGATCCGGCCGAGCAGCTTCAGCCCCTCAGCGCCAGCCAGGATGGCCCCCGTCGCGAGGCCGATAAACAGGCCGTGCTCGACCACGCCCGGAACCGTGTTGAGAGCCTGAGCCAATAATTCCGGCTGATCGATGGCGCCGAGATGAGCGTCGAGGATGAAATGACCGCCATCGGTCAGGAGCGTGCTTCCATCCGGGCGCAGGCGCAGCTTCAGTTCTCCGGCCGCGCCGGACGCCGTGATCGCGATCGCGACCGCCCGCCGCGTCGCCTCCAGCCCGAAGGGCACGACCTCGATCGGCAGGGGAAAGCGGCCGAGCCGC
Organism: Allobosea sp. UNC402CLCol; assembly: GCF_000745475.1. Taxonomy (GTDB): domain Bacteria; phylum Pseudomonadota; class Alphaproteobacteria; order Rhizobiales; family Beijerinckiaceae; genus Allobosea; species Allobosea spartocytisi. Next base: position 790,959 of record NZ_JQJJ01000009.1, on the reverse strand, counting down.
GGCACGAGCTTGCCGTCATCGGCGATGACGATCATCCGCGCTGAAGCCGCCGCGACGATCTTCTCGCGCAGCAATGCCGCGCCGCCGCCCTTGATCAGGCGCAGTTGCGGATCGACCTCGTCGGCGCCGTCGACCGTCAGGTCGAGTTCGGGCGTCTCGTCGAGGGTCGACATCGGGATGTTCAGGGAGAGGGCCTGGGCCTGCGTCGCCTCCGAGGTCGCGACGCAGATGATTTCGAGCCCCTCGGCCACGCGCCGGCCCAGCAGGTCGACGAAATGCTTGGCGGTCGAGCCCGTCCCGAGCCCCAGCCGCATGCCGGGCCGCACCAGATCGAGCGCGCGGGCGGCGGCCTGCTTCTTCAATTCGTCGGCGTTCATCGTCCTGCCCGGGCGTCGGTTTGAGCGAGTGGTTGATTTGAGAAGGTCAGACCCATCCGCAACGGATGACGGCGCCCTCCTGCCGCGCCGGAGCGCGAGAGTCCAGCCCTTTAAAGTCCAGCCTTGCGGCCCGCCACTGCGCTATTTCGCCTGGGGCGTGCACACCGTCTTGTCGTCGAAGACGTAGCAGATGCTCATCTCGCCGGTGCGCAGGTTGACGCGGAAGATGCCGCCCTCCTTCTCGTGCCGGGAGGGCATCAGCCCGTATTCGCCCGGCGTCTGCGGCCCCGCCCCCTCGCCGGCCGGGAAGCAGATGGTGATGCCGACACCGCCTTCCTTGAGCTGGAACTGGCAGGCGCCGACCTCCCCTGTCGCCCTCTCGATCCGGTAGACGCGGTTGAGATCGTTCTGTGGCGCCGGCGCGAACTCGAAATTGCCGGCGAAAGCGGGGCCGGCGACGACAAGCGACAGGAAGGACCAGCGCAGGGCGCGCGCGCCGCGCAGCGGCAGCTTCTCGACCATCTTCGACATCACAAGGTTCCCTGCCGCGCCGACCTGCGGCGAATCGAGCGCAGGATAGCATCTTGCCGGGCGGATTTGAGGTGGCGTCTGGCCGGGTTGCGCCCGACGCGCTTGCCAAGCCGGAGCGAAAAACCTTTAAGCGATCGCCATGCGGCCGGATCAGTCGGCCTGAGGGAAAACGCGACCATGAGCCTCGCCCCCATCGTCGTCTTCGATCTCGACGGCACCCTGGCCGAGACGGCGCCCGACATCATGCGCACGCTCAACGTCATTCTCACGCAGGAAGGCCTGCCGACCCTGCCCTACGAGCGGGCCCGCGAACTGGTCGGCGCCGGCGCCCGCGCGCTGATCGAGCGCGGCTTCAAGGTCTCGGGTCGCCCGCTCGACGCGGAGACGCTGGAGCGCCTCTTCCAGGACTTCCTGACGATCTACGCGCAGGACGTCGCCTCCAGCAGCCATCTCTTCGACGGCGTGCTCGGCGCGATGGACGCCTTGACCGGCGAAGGCTATGCGCTCGCCGTCTGCACCAACAAGCCGATCCTGCACACGCGGCTGATCCTCGACCATTTCGGCATCGCCGCGCGCTTCGCCTCGGTGGCGGGGCGCGACACCTTCCCCTTCTTCAAGCCCGATCCGCGCCATCTCACCCTGACGATCGAGGCGGCGAAGGGCGATCCGAAGCGCGCCGTGATGATCGGCGATTCGCGCACCGACATCGCAACCGCCCGCGCTGCCGGCATCCCCTCGATCTGCGTGCCCTTCGGCTATACCGACGTGCCGATCGAGACGCTGGAGCCGGATTTCATCATCCAGCATTTCGACGAGCTTCCCGCCGCCGTCGCGCGCGCCCTCGATCCGGTGGCGATCGCGTCCTGAGCGCAGAACCGTCCTTGACGGCACCGGGCGCGCCGACTAGGAGAGGCCCGTCCGGGCGATTAGCTCAGCGGTAGAGCACTCCCTTCACACGGGAGGGGTCACAGGTTCGATCCCTGTATCGCCCACCATTTCTTCCCGGATGTCTCCGCCTCGATTGCGTACTGCCCTGCAGGACGCCGCGCGGGCGCGCGTCATCGCGCTTGGCGAGAGGCTGGATGTCTCCGGAGCCGGCAGCCTGGATTGAACCGGGAACGCCCCCGGCTCCCTTGTTTTCCGCCTGTGCCGCACCACCTCGAATCAAGGATCGCGCCGCCGGGTTTTCAGCAATCTCGCGACGCCGCTCCGTTCGATCGGAGGCGCCGATGCCCGAGCAAGCCGAACTCGGATTCCATGGGGAGCAGTCCACCCGGCGGGAGTTTCTGTTCCTGGCCACGGCCGCCTTCGGCGTCGTCGGCGCGACCGCGGCATCCTGGCCCATCATCACCTCGCTGGAACCCTCCGCCGATGTGAGGGCAGCGGGAGTGCCGGTTTCCATCGACCTTTCGCAGATCCAGCCGGGTCAGCAGATCTCGTTCTTCTGGCAAGGAAAGCCGATTTTCGTCCTGCGTCGGACCGAGCAGGCTCTCGCCGAGCTGAAGAATCCGGGCCTGCTCGCCCGGCTCGGCGACCCCGACTCCGCGGTCAACCAGCAGCCGGGCTATGCCAGGAACTGGTGCCGGTCGAGCAAGCCCGAATTCATGGTTCTGATCGCCATCTGCACGCATCTGGGCTGCATACCGCTCCCCAAGCCCGATCTGGGCGATCCCACCATGGAAGCTTCCTGGCCGGGAGGCTATTTCTGCCCTTGCCACGGCTCGAAATACGATCTGGCAGGCCGGGTGTTTCGGGGCGTTCCCGCACCGTACAACCTTCCGGTTCCACCCCATCACTACGCCACCGACACGACGCTCGTGGTCGGCGAGAATCCGGCCGGCGACGACTTCTCGCTGTCGTCGATCGAGCAGCTGTAAGGGCGCGTCTCAGCCACCGGCGTTTTCCCCGAACCGCTATCGCGAGACCCGGGCGGCACCGTCGGGCAGAGGCTGGCCGCCTTTCGCGAGACCTGCGAGCTCCTCCTCGACGCGCTGCGCGATCGGCAGACGGAAATGGAGCGCGTCCCAGTAATTCATATCCTGCGTCGTCACGGGGGAGATGTGGGCATAGTCCACCACGGTCGCGCCGTGACGCCGGGCCAGCCCCGCAATGGCGGTCTTGCAGGCGGTGTAACGCTGCCCCTCCGCGCTGTTCTCGCGCGGGAACGCCGCGACATGCGACGGCGGCAGGACCAGCATCAGGCGGGTCGATTTCGGGTAGGCCGAGATCGTCTCTTCCAGCCAATCGAGAGCCGGGAAGCGCCAGCCTATGCTCTCCGAGATCGGAACCGGCATCCGCGGCAAGGGCGCCAGATCGAGGGGCCGGCCGCCGTTGTTCTGATAGATATGGCTGCGGGCGCGGGCGAGATCGTAGCTTTCTTCCGGCGGGGTGAAGACCCCGTAGCCGTCGCCGCGCAGGCGCTCGGTCGCCAGGCCGAAGCGATAGGCGAGCAGCCGGCCGGCAATCTCGAGATTGGTCAGGTTCATCAGCTTGAGCCAGTCGAACCAGCGCACCTCGCGCGAGAACCAGGCTGGCACCGGCCGCGGCGTGCGCCATTTCGACGGATCGGTCGCGTCGGCCTCGCACCAGTTCGCGTCGAGCCCCCAGATCAGCCAGCGCGGCGCGGCGGTGTGCTGGCGAAACAGGCGTGCGGCCTGCATCTGCTCCCAGGGCGTGGCGGCGTTCATGGCGAGATTGACGAAACGGGCGCCGAGATCGCGCGACAGCGCCTGCGGGTCGATCAGCCGCATGGTCGAGGTGCCGACGACCGCCGCGTCGAAGGCCCCCGAGCGCACGAGCTGCGGGTACATGTAGCGCTGGTTGATATCCATGATCGGCCGGGCCGCCTGCCCGGCATGAACGCGCATGCCGAACGGGTCGAGCACCGCGACGAAGGCGAGCAGCAACCCGGCGAAGGCGAGCGCCGCCAGCAGGAACCACCGCGACCAGACAATCCAGGCCTTCGCCATCTCGGGCTGTTTGCTCCGTCATCCGACCGCCATTCCGGCCGCCGCGTTGCGCGCCTCTTCGCACAGGCAGGCCCTCCCGGACAATCCGCAAGCGATGTCGCGGGCTGGCTGCGACGCGCCGGACATGCGAGAGAAGCCGGCCATGCCTCGGGATCCCCGCCGCCGCCTGCTCCGCCCGACCGGTTGCATCGCCGCCCTGCTCGTCGCGGCGATGGCAGCACTCGCGCCCGCGCCCGCCTTGCCCGAAGAGGTCGCCCTGCCCTCCTCCGGCATCGAGGACGCGCTCTGCCGGCTGATCGACGACGCGGCGCGGACCCACTCCGTACCTGCCGCCTTCCTGACGCGGCTGATCTTCCAGGAATCGAGCTTCCGGCCCGGCGTCACCAGCCCGGCCGGCGCGCAGGGCGTGGCGCAGTTCATGCCGGGCACGGCGCGCGAGCGCGGCCTCATCGATCCCTTCGACCCCGAGCAGGCCGTGCCGAAGGCGGCGCATTTCCTGGCGGAGCTGCGCGACCGCTTCGGCAATTGGGGGCTCGCCGCCGCGGCCTATAATGGCGGGCCAAACCGGGTCGCGGGCTGGCTCGCGGCCCGCAAGGCCAAGCAGAGCCGCTTCCTGCCCTTCGAGACGGAGAACTATGTCGTCGCCGTCACCGGCACCTCCGTCGAGAACTGGGCCGAGGATGCGGAGAACACCGCCAATGGCGACGGGCGCTCGCCGCCGCCGCTCCCAGCCACGCGCGACACGCAAACGGCCTGCGCGCCGACGCTGATCGCGATCCGCCGCGCGCGTCCGGCCTTGCCCATGATCGCGGAAGCGCCCTTCGCGCCCTGGGGCGTGCAGCTCGCCGGCAATTTCTCGAAATCGCGGGCGCTGGCTTCCTTCCAGCGGGCCGGAGCGCGCCACCGCAGCATCATCGGCGATCTGCAGCCGATGGTGATCGGAACGCGCCTGCGCAGCCGCGGGACGCGCGCCTTCTACCGTGTCCGCCTGCCGGCCGCGACACGGGCCGCGGCGACCGCACTGTGCCGGCGCATCCAGGTCGATCGGGGCGCCTGCGTCGTGTTGAGGAGCTGATTCGCGGCCTTCACCGGTGCGCGATGTTGCAGACGCGCAACGCGGCAAAGCAAAGCTCACCCGCTCTCATCGATGTGATGGCGGCGCAATTGCACGGCCCAAATGAGTCTGACAGGACATTGAGGAGACGTTGACTTTTCCGTGTCAACTTCGTGCCCAGCGCCACCGACCGCCCGAGGTTCATCCGATGCTCCGCTCCACCCGTCTGGCCGTGCTTGCCGGCCTTGGCCTGCTCGCTCTGGGCACCGCTGCCCGAGCCGAAATCGACCCGCTGACGCGTCAGCCGCTGGTCACCTATGTCGATCCGGCGAAGGCCCAGGCCACCGCCATTCCGCGTGAAATCGTCAGCTACCCGACCAAGCAGCGGCCGGGCACGATCGTGGTCGATACCAACGAGCGCCGCCTCTATTACGTGCTGCCCGACGGCAAGGCCGTGCGCTACGGCGTCGGCGTCGGCCGCCCGGGCTTCGACTGGTCGGGCGCGCACGCCATCACGCGCAAGGCCGAATGGCCTGGCTGGACGCCGCCGGCCTCCATGCTGAAGCGCCGCCCCGACCTGCCGCGCCACATGGCCGGCGGCCCGGACAACCCGCTCGGCGCCCGCGCCCTCTATCTCGGCTCGACGCTCTACCGCATCCACGGCTCGAACGAGCCGGAGACGATCGGCCAGGCCGTCTCGTCGGGCTGCATCCGCATGCTGAACGAGGACGTCATCGACCTCTACGAGCGTGCCAAGGTCGGTACCCGCGTCGTCGTCGCGCGCTGAGCCGCCGATCCGCGATCACGTGAACAGGCCGGCGGCGACGCCGGCCTTTTTCGTTCATGTGGGCTTTGCGGGTACGGAAGCTGCCGGAGTTGGAAGGCGGGATAAGTTTGCGCTGAACTCGCCTTCGATTACGAGCGCCGCTCTGGCGAAGATGACGGGAGGGTCTGTTCCCACCCCGTTGCGGACATCTCATTCGGCTTCGATCAGCGCGGCTTTGGTGGCCAGAAATTGCGTCGCTGCTCTGAGATGCGCGGCCGCTAGTGGGCTATGACAATGGCGAGTCCGGGGATCGCGGTGCCTCTGGCCCCGTACATGCGCACAAGGTTTGAGCACTGCCGCTGCAACGCCCCCTGTCGTCCGACGATGGTCATGCTGAGTGCTTCGTAGCTGTCCATGAGGGCAAGGCGTTGCTTTGCCCTTTCATCCCGCAGGAACTGACCTTCTGTGTCCGCTTCGGTCAAGCCGACTGAGCGAAGAGCAGCGGTGCTGCGAAATCGCGATAGTCCGGCACCACACAGCTCGGCCATTGCGCTCGCGGACGCGATTTGACGCACGACGAGAAGCTGAGCCTGACTGTAGCGCTCCTGCGCCAAGGAAGTGGTCGCGCTCGCGATGAATAGAGCCCCGATCAGCCAGCAGCTACGCATCGCCATCTCCGTTCCCACCCCTTTCGCATTGTATAACACAGAGACGAACGTCCGCTCCCGACCCAAAGCGGGTTCCGCTAATGTCGCTCCGACTCCTGCCTTACCGCCGTCCCCCCCGCGACAGCCCCTTCTCGGCCAGAGCGGCCTCATACGCCTTCATCTTCTCCCCGGCCTGCTCGCCGAGCTCGCGCAGATAGTCCCAGGCATAGATGCCGGTGTCGTGCATGTCGTCGAAGCCGAGCCTGACGGCATAGTGCCCGACAGGCTCGACACGCAGGATCTCGACCTCGGCCTTGCCGGGAACGATGGTCTTCTGGCTGGGATGATGTCCCTGGACCTCGGCGGAGGGGCTCTCGACGCGCAGCAGCTCGGCCGGCAGCGCGAAGCTCGCGCCGTCGTCGAAGGTGACGTGGAGGGTGCGGCGGTCCTTGGCGAGGCGGATCTCGGTCGGCCAGGATGACATGATCGTGCAGTTCCTCATCGCCATGCGCGGCAGCCATGCGCTTGACCTTCAGCGCATCGATGCCAATGTCTCGCTATAGCAATGTGAAGAAGCGTCCGCATCCAGCGCGGAGCGGCGCCGCATCCGGAGTTGAGGCAGACGTGCTGCTCGACGACATCAAACCGCTGACGCGGTCGCCCCTGGTCGATCCGTTCGGCCGCACGATTTCCTATCTGCGCATCTCGGTGACGGATCGCTGCGATTTTCGCTGCGTCTATTGCATGGCCGAGAACATGCAGTTCCTGCCCCGCAAGGAATTGCTGACGCTCGAGGAGCTCGACCGGATCGCCACCGCCTTCGTCGCCCGCGGCACGCGCAAGCTCAGGCTCACCGGCGGCGAGCCGCTGGTGCGCCGCGACATCATGAGCCTGTTCCGCTCGCTCTCGCGCCATCTCACCTCGGGCGCGCTCGACGAATTGACGCTGACCACCAATGGCTCGCTGCTGCACAAATATGCCGACGAGCTCGCCGGCTACGGGGTGCGGCGCATCAACGTCTCGCTCGACACGCTCGACGCCGACAAGTTCCGCGAGATCACCCGGCGCGGCGATCTCAGCGTGGTGCTCGCCGGCATCGAGGCGGCGCGCAAGGCCGGCATGCGGGTCAAGATCAATGCGGTCGCGCTCAAGGGCGTCAATGACGACGAGATCGAAGAGCTGATGCTCTGGTCGCACGGCCTCGGCATGGACCTCACCCTGATCGAGGTGATGCCGATGGGCGAGATCGAGGCCGGGCGCATCGACCAGTACCTGCCGCTCTCGGTGGTGCGCGGGCGCCTGATGGACAAGTACTCCCTCGTCGACGATCCCTACCGCACCGGCGGGCCGGCGCGCTATGTCCGCGTCAAGGAGACCGGCGGGCTCGTCGGCTTCATCACGCCGCTGACGCATAATTTCTGCGAGAGCTGCAACCGCGTGCGCCTGACCTGCACCGGCACGCTCTATATGTGCCTGGGCCAGGAGGACGCCGCCGATCTGCGCGCCGCCGTGCGCGCGTCGAAGGACGACGCCCTGCTCTTCCGCACCATGGACGAAGCGATCGCGCGCAAGCCCAAGGGCCATGATTTCGTCATCGACCGCCGCCATGCGCGCCCCGCGGTCGGCCGCCATATGAGCGTGACCGGCGGCTGAGCAGGGCACGCCCCTGCCCTTCCCTTGACCGGCCGGGCGAATGCGGTAACCGTCGTGGCCATGGCGGGTCGGTTGCGTTCGATACTCAGGACAATGATGGGTCGGCTGCGGGCGGCCGGAAGCGCGCTTTACGAAGCCGCATGCCAGACGCATGCCGCGCGACTGGCGACCATGGCGGCGCGGCTGCGGCGCGAGACGCCACTCGTCGCCATCCTCATCGCCGCGATCCTGCTCTTCTGCCTCCATCTCGGCTGGGCGACCGGTCGCAGCGTCCATGCGGTGCTCTCGCCGGCATCCCCGACTGGAATCGGCGCCACGCTCGCCGGCCTCGTTGTCGGGCTCGCCGTGATCGAGCTTGCCGCCGCCTTCGCGATCACGCTGATGACCGCCGGGCTGCAGCTCGCCTACGACACCGGCCGGCATTGCATGCTCGCGCTCCTCGTCGTCGCCAGCGCCTTTGCCCTGCTCGGGCTGGGCTGGCGGCTCTGGGAAACGAGCCCCGCCGCCATCGCCGGCGCGATCCTGCCGGCGCTGGGGGCAGCCGGGCTCGTCGTGCTGACGCTCTGGTTCGAGCGCGCCTATCTGCGGCCGGCCTATCCCGGCTTCCGTGACTTCTGGGTGGATGTCGTCGATGCCCGCCATTTCCTGATGCGGTCCGCCCATGGCGAATGAGAACGGCAGCGGCGAGCCCCGTCGGCGCGAGGCCATCGCGCCGATCACGGCGCATCACCTCGCGGAATCGGTGAAGGCCGGCCATCACGGCGCCAGCGACGCGGTCGAGAACCAGCCGCCGGCCCATGCGACGATGCTGTCGCAGACCGAGCAGACGCTGGTCGCGCGGGCCCGCGAGCATTTCACCGCGATCCGGCAGGAGGCGGCGGCGAGCCTCAACGCGCTCCAGGCCGAGATCGCGAACCGGCGCGAATTGTTCACCCAGCAGCGCTTCGAGGGCCGCGTGCGCAGCATCGAGGCTGCGATGCGCGCGATGCTGAACAAGCATGGCAGCGAGCTGGAGCAGCGCGTCTACGACGCGCTCAGGGCCAAGCGCGAATACGCCTTCTTCAATTACGAGAACAAGCGCCGCGCCGACCCCAAGCTCGACAAATGGCAGTTCATCCTGTTCTTCCTGGTCGTGCCGCTGGTGATCGAGAGCCTGCTCAACGGCAATTTCTTCGCCGAGGCCAGCGATTTCGGCCTCGTCGGCGGCGCGGCGACGGCGGTCATCATCTCGGCGCTCAACATCGCGCTCGGCTTCTTCATGGGGGTGGGACCGGCGCGCTACTGCCAGCATGTGAAGAGCTCGCATCTGTTCTGGGCGCTGCCGGCCTATGCGGGGATGATCGCGCTGATCGTGCTGTTCAACCTCGCGGTCGGCCATTACCGCGAGATGCTGATCGCCAATCCCGATGCGCGCTCCTTCCAGGTGATGCCGCGCATGCTGGAGAACCCGTTCGCGATCTACGACCTCAAATCGGTCGCGCTCGTCATCATCGGCTGCATCGTCGCCTTCGTCTCGGCGACCAAGGGCTATTCCGCCTTCGGCAGCTATCCGGGCCATGCCGCCGCCTATAAGCGCTGGCGCCAGCGCTGGAGCGCGGTCGAGGAAGAAAGGCGCCGGCTCGATGTCGAGTTGCTGCCGGAGATGGAGGCGCTCAGGACGCAGGTCGACGGCTTCCGCGAGGAATGCCGCGACGAGCTCGGCAAGCTGCAATCCTTCAAGGCCAGGGCCGAGAAGGCGCGCGACCTCCATATCTCCCGCCTCGGGCAGCTTCGCGCCGCCAAGGACGCGGCGATGATGCAATATCGCGAGGCCAATCTGCGCGTTCGGACCGACCTGCCGCCGGCCTATTTCTCCCAATCGCTCAACTTGGCCGAGATCGACCAGCCCGGCGAATTGCCGGAATACACCGCCGCGCGCCGACAGATCGAGGATTTCGAGCGGCAGCTCGGATCGATGCCGGCCCTGATCGAAGCGACGCTGAAGGACCGGCTCGTGCTCCTGCGCGGCATCGACCTCGCCGGCGAGGTCGAGCAGGTCAAGCTGCGCGCCGCACAGGCCGGGCGCGAAGCCTTCGAGCGCGACGAGGCGGCGCAGAAGCAGGCGGCCGAGGAATTCGCCGCCATGCAGCGCTAGAGGCCGACGCATGAAGACCGAGAACTGGGCGATCGTCGCCTCCCTCCTCGCCGGCGTCGCCCTCGTCGGCTTCTTCGCCGCCCCCTCCCTGCTGCGCGGGCCGCCGCGCGACCAGGAGACGCTCTGCCCCAAGACCGGCCCGGTGGGGCAGACGCTGATCCTCGTCGACAAGACCGACCCGTGGAGCGAGGTCCAGGCCGGACGCCTCAAGACGCTGGTCAAGCAGATCGGCGATGAATTGCCGGCCGACCGGATGCTCTCGATCTATGTCTTCAACGACGTCTTCGAGCCCGGCTTCCCGGCGCTGATCTCGCTCTGCAATCCCGGCAAGACCGCGAGCGAGCTGATCGGCAACCCGCGCCGCGAATACGTCAAATGGGTCGAGAAGTTCGGCCGTCCGCTCGACGACGCGCTGAAGGTGCTGACCACGCCGGCAAAGGGCAACCAGTCGCCGATCGTCGAGGCGATCGGCGATGTCGTGGCGCGGCGGGAGAACCGGGTCGAGAACGGCGACCGCAAGCTCGTGCTGGTCTCCGACATGCTGCAGAACTCGGGCCAATACACCGTCTTCGGCAATGGCGCAGGCGCGCGCGATCCCGAAAAGCTGCGGCAGCTCCTGGCGAAGGTCTGGCAGAGCTCGGGTGCCGCGAGCTGGGCGCTCAGCGTGCATCAGGTGCAGGGCCTCTACGAGCCCCAGCGCCTCGAACAGGCGGCCACGCTCTGGCAGCAGACCTTCCGGAAGATGAACGTCGCCGTGAGCTGGGACCGGCTGTAGTCAGAGCCGGTAGGCCGTCCTGACCCCGCCCCAGTGGCGGCCGCGCACCCTGATGGGCGCGCCGATCTCGCTGAACGCTTCCAGCCCGCGGCCGAGATCCTGCAGCGAGCGCTGCACGAGGAAGGGGCGCACCGAACGGCCGAAACTGATGCCGACGCGGTCGTCATAGATGCGCCGGTTGCGGGCATAGGTCGCGTTCCAGCCCGGCTCGCCCCGGCGCGGCGGCAAGGAATGGGCGGCATTGTGGACCGGCACATAGCCGTTGCGGTCGCCGGCGACGGCGAAGGACAGGCGCGCATCGTCGGCGAGGATTTGCGCGAGAACCGGCGGGAGCACGGTTTCCAGCGCGGTCAGGCTCGGGCTCAGATACTGGCGCGGCTCGCTGTCCGCCACGGCGGTATAGCTGGCCTGGAACAGGTCGTCCTCGGTCAACAGGCCGCGATCCAGCGCGGTTTCCATCGCCGCGCCGACCTGCCGGGCAAAGTCCTGGGCGCGCTCGATCAGAGGCCGGTAGGAGCGCTCGATCTCCTCGATGGTCTGCGCCAGCGCGTCGTTGCCGGCGGCGGCCTCGGGCGCGAAGGCGATGTGGAGCCCGTTGTCGCTCACCCCCGTCATGCGGCACGGCAGCGGCGGCAGCCCCTCGATCGTGACGCTGCCGGATGCGCCCGACCAGTGACGCGCCTCCGGCGCATCGGCCAGCAGGGCCCCGCCCCGGCCGAGATCGATGACCTCCCCGGCGATGTCGACGTCGCCGACCGAGAGCCAGGCGCGGCGCGCCGCCGGAAACCGGTCATGGCGGCGCCGATCGGCGAAGGCGGCGTGCCGCAGGGTCGGCTTGAACCGGCGCACCATGTTGCCGACGAGGCGGCCGCCGCGCTCGGTGGCGTGACGCACCCGCTCGCTATCCGCCACCGTCACATGGGCGATGCGGTCGATCTCGTCGGCCTGCCTGGCCACGCCATCGACGAACAAGGCCGTCTCGCGCGCATTGCGGGAGAGCTCGGCGGTCGTCGTCGCCTGCTGCTGCGAGGCATTGCCGATCAGACCTACGATCGGGTTGACCTCACGGACGATCTGGAGCGCGTCGTTGACGATCTCGGTCGAGCCCTGCGCGGCCTGCGTCAGGCGGTCGACCCGCGTGCGGATATGCTCGACCGCCTGGCTGACCTCGACCGAGAGCGACTTCACCTCATGGGCGACGACGCCGAAGCCGCGCCCGGCCTCACCGGCACGCGCCGCCTCGATGGCCGCGTTCAATGCCAGCAGATTGGTCTGGCGCGCGATATCCGCGATCGAATCGACGATGCCGCGAATCTCCCCGGTCGCGACCGCCAGCCCGTCGAGCATGATCGTCGCCTCGCTGGCCCGCGACATGGCGGCGTCGAGCTTGCTGCGCACATTGGCGAGCGAGAGATCGACCTCCTCCGCCGCATCAGAAACCTGCTGGCTCGCGGCCGCGAGCGCCGAGGCGTTCTCATTGGCCGAAACCACCGCCAGGCGCATGCCGCCGGCGCTTGCAAGGATCGCCCGGGAATCGCGTTCGAAATCGGCCGAGAGCTGCCCGGCCTCGCCGAGCTCGCGGGTCAGCTTGCCCATCGCGGACAGGATCTCGCTCTCGATATCGTCGACGGCCGCCGAAACGGTTTCCCCGTCCGGCACGAAGACTGGCTTTTCGACTTCAGCGGCAGGCGCGACGGGAAGCGCGTCGTATCCGGCGATTTTACCAGCGCCGAACCAGCGCCGAATCCTGCCCGTCATGAGCCCCCCGATCTCACCCTGCGTCATGGGCAAGCTTATTGCGGGCGTCCGTTAACAAAGGCTTCTCGAAATAGCGGAGCGGCTCTGCCGGCCGCGCCATGGACCGGGTCGGCAAGCCCCTGTATGGCTTGGCTTTCCACCTTCCGGTCGAGCCAGAGCCCATGAGCCAGCAAAGCTATGACGTCATTGTCGCCGGCGTCGGCGCCATGGGGTCGGCCGCCTGCTGGCATCTCGCCCGCCGCGGCCTCAAGGTGCTCGGGCTCGAACGCTTCGACCTCGGCCATGCCATGGGCTCCTCGCACGGGCTGAGCCGGATCATCCGCCTCGCCTATTTCGAGGGCTCGCATTATGTGCCGATCGTGCGCCGGGCGCATGAGCTCTGGCGCGAGACGGGGGAGATGGCGGGGCTGAAGCTGCTGCACGTCACCGGCTCGCTCGATCTGGCGCCCGAAGGCGGCGGACCGGTCGAATCCTCGCTGCAATCCTGCCTCGACCACGGCCTCAGCCATGAGGTGATCGACGCCGCCGAGGCGATGCGCCGCTTCCCCGGCTTCCAGCTGCCGGCCGGCCATCTCGGCCTGTGGCAGCCGGATGGCGGCTTCGTCGCCTCCGAAAAGGCGATCTACGCCCATGTCGGGCTGGCGCAGGCGCGTGGCGCCGAGATCCGCACCAACGAGCCGCTCATCGACTGGACGCCGACGGCGCAGGGCGGCGTGGTGGTGCGCACGGAGCGCGGCACCTACAGCGCCGGGCGGCTCGTCATCACCTCGGGCGGCTGGATCGCGGATGCGGTACCGGCGCTGACCCGGAACGTCGCCACGGTGAAGCAGGCGATCGGCTGGTTCAGCACGCGCCGGCCGGAGCTGTTCCGGGAAGGCGCCTTCCCGGTCTTCATCCTGCATGTCGAGGAGGGCAGCTTCTACGGCTTCCCGCTCTACGAGCATCCCGGCTTCAAGCTCGGCGGGCCGCATTTCGGCCGCGAGCCGATGGACCCCCGCGATCAGGACCGGACACCGAGCGAGACGCAGGTCAGGCTCATCCGCGAATGCCTCGCACGCTATATCCCCGACGCCGCCGGCGAGCCGCTGACCCTGAAGGGCTGCGTCTACACCGTCTCGCCGGACGAGGACTTCATCATCGACACGGTGCCGGGCGTGCCGCAGGCCGTCTTCGCCTCGGCCTGCTCCGGCCACGGCTTCAAATTCGCCAGCGCCATCGGCGAGATCCTCGCCGATCTGTCGACGAGCGGCCATTCGCCCTTCGACCTCGCCCCCTTCTCGCTTTCCCGCTTCGACGCGTAAGCACATCCCGACAGGACAACGCCTTGGCCAGCGCAGCCGACAACCGCCGGGGCATCGCCTTCATGCTCGCGGCGGTGACGCTCTTCGTCTGTAACGACACGTTCATGAAGCTCGCGCGCGAGGTCTATCCGCCGGGACAGGCGCTGGCCTTGCGAGCCGCCTTCGCGCTGTTGATCGGCATCGCGCTGGTCTTCGCCGCCGGGGAAGGCGACCGCCTGACGATGGCGCTCAAGCCGCATGTGGTGCTGCGCGGCCTGCTGGAGGCCGGTGGCGCCCTGACCTTCAGCTGGTCGCTCGGGCTCCTCCCCCTCGCGACCATCACGACGATCAACATGGCGACTCCGCTGATCATCGTGGCACTGGCCGTGGCACTGCGGATCGAGGCCGTCGGCTGGCGGCGCACGCTGGCGCTGCTCGTCGGCTTCGTCGGCGTTCTCATCGTCGTGCGGCCGGGGACCGATACCTTCAGCGCCGCGACCATCGTCGCCCTGATCAGCGTCCTGCTGACGGCTTGCCGTGACCTCACCACCCGCACGATCGGCGCGGAAGTGCCCTCGACCGTGGTGTCGCTGACCACGACGATCCTCGTCGGCCTTGTCGCCGCGGGCTACGGGCTGACGGAGATCTGGCAACCGCTCTGGCGCATCGAGCTCGTCTATCTGCTGCTGGCCGCGCTGCTGGTGACGCTGGGCACCTTCTGCATCATCTCGGCCTTCCGCCGCGCCGATGTCGGCGTGATCTCGCAGTATCGCTATGCAGCGGTCGTTCTGGCGGTCCTCAGCGGATATCTCGTCTGGGGCGATGTGCCGGACCTGATTGCCGTCCTCGGCATGGTCCTGATCGTGGCCAGCGGCCTCTACACGATGCATCGGCAGCGGGTGAAGCCGGATTCCAATCTCAAGATCGATCGCAAACAGGCAGTCGCGACCTCGGCGGACATGAAGACGGGCCCTTAGAGCAGGATGCGAAAAAGTGGGAACCGGCTTTTCGCATTAATCCTGCTCTAACTCTTTGATAAGAAACGGATTCAGATTTCAGATGGAATCACTCTGTGTTTCCGTCTGAAATCATCCGGCTCTGAGGGCAGCCGCCACGGCTTTCCGCTCAGCCCTCCAGCCGCGCGATCAGGCTGGAGGTGTCCCAGCGCCGGCCGCCGAGCTTCTGCACTTCGGCATAGAACTGGTCGACCAGCGCCGTGACCGGAAGCTGCGCGCCGTTGCGGCGGGCCTCGTCGAGCACGATGCCGAGATCCTTGCGCATCCAGTCGACGGCGAAGCCGAAGTCGAACTTGTTCTGGTTCATGGTCTTGCCGCGGTTCTCCATCTGCCAGGAGCCGGCGGCGCCCTTGGAGATCACCTCCAGCATCGTCTCGACATCCAGGCCCGCGCGCTTGGCGAAGTGGACGCCTTCCGACAGCGCCTGGACGAGGCCGGCGATGCAGATCTGGTTGACCATCTTGGTGAGCTGACCAGAACCGGCGGGGCCCATCAGCCGGCACATGCGGGCGAAGCTCGCGATGACCGGCTCGGCGCGGGCGTAAGCCTCGGGCTCGCCGCCGCACATCACCGTCAGCACGCCGTTCTCGGCACCGGCCTGGCCGCCGGAGACCGGGGCGTCGATGAAGGCGAAGCCGCCCTGCTTCGCGGCCTCGTCGAGCTCGCGCGCGACATTGGCCGAGGCGGTGGTGTGATCGACGAAGACCGCCCCCTTCTCCATGCCGGAGAAGGCGCCGTTCTCAGCCGTCGTCACCGAGCGCAAATCATCGTCGTTGCCGACGCAGCAGAAGACGAACTCCTGGCCCTTTGCCGCATCGGCGGGGGTCGCGGCCGAAACACCGCCATGCTGGGCGACCCACGCTTGCGCCTTCGTCGGGTTGCGGTTGTAGACGGTGACCTCATGGCCCTTGGCCTTGAGATGGCCCGCCATGGGGTATCCCATCACGCCGAGACCGATGAACGCGACTTTGGCCATGAGCTGCTCCCGTTGTCCTTTTCCGAAGATCGTCACGCTTTAGCGCGCGGTTGCCGAGGCGGGAAGGCGGATGCGCGCCAGCCGCCCATGCGGCTTTTCCCGTTGCGGCCGGGCGGGCGGCAGCTTAGCTCAAGCTCCATGACCATTTCGAACGACGACGAACTGCAGGCGCTCAAGGAGATCGGCGCGATCGTGGCGCGCGCTCTCGCCGCCATGGGCAAGGCGCTGGAGCCCGGCATGACCACCGCGGAACTCGACGCGATCGGCCGCGATGTCCTCGAACGGCAAGGCGCCCGGCCCGCTCCGGAATTCGCCTATGGCTTCCCCGGCGCCACCTGCATCAGCGTCAACGAGGAGATCGCCCACGGCATTCCCGGCGAGCGGCGCATCCTGGCCGGCGATCTCGTCAATATCGACGTCTCGGCGGAAAAGGACGGCTTCTTCGCCGATACCGGCGCGTCCTTCGCCGTGCCGCCGGTCAGGCCCAAGCTGGAGCGCCTGTGCCGCGACGGCCGGCGCGCGCTCTGGGCGGGCATCGGGCAGGTCGGTGCGGGCAAGCCGCTCGCCGGCATCGGCCAGGCGGTGGGGCGCTTCGCCGAGAAGAACGGCTATACGCTGGTGCGCAACCTGGCGAGCCATGGCTGCGGCCGCTCCCTTCACGAGGAGCCGACGGAGATCGCGACCTGGCCCGACCGGCGCGAGCGCCGGACCATGACGAACGGACTCGTCTTCACCGTCGAGCCATTCCTGTCGCTGGGCGCCGACTGGGCGGAACAGGGCGACGGCGATCGCTGGACGCTCTACAGCGAGCCCTGCGCGCCTACCGTCCAATACGAGCACACCGTCGTCGCGACCCCGCGCGGCGCCGTCGTCCTGACGCTGCCGGGCTGAGGACGGCTAAAAGTTCTCAGCGCAGCGCCAGATGCCGGCTGAGCCTGAGCTCGATCCGATCCCAGACGCGCCGGATGATCTCGACCAGCGTCAGATAGATCAGCGCCGCATAGAGATAGATCGAGAGGTCGAAGGAGCGCGCGAAGGCGAGCCGCGTCGCGCCCATCAGGTCGAACAGCGTGACCAGCGAGGCGACGGCGCTGGACTTGATCATCACGATCAATTCGTTGCCGAGCGGGCGCAGAGCCAGGATCATCGCCTGCGGCAGGATGACGAGGCGCAAGGTCGCCCAGCGATGCAGGCCGAGCGAGGCGGCGCCCTCGAACTGACCGCGCGGAATCGACTGGATGGCGCCGCGCAGGATCTCCGCCTGATAGGCGGCCGTGTTCACCGTGAAGGTCAGGGCCGCGCAATAGAATGGATCGCGGAAGAACCACCACAGCCCGGTGTCCTGCCAGAAGAGGCGGAACTGGCCGAGGCCGTAATAGACCAGGAAGAGCTGGCAGAGCAGCGGCGTGCCGCGGAAAAAGGTGGTGTAGCCGTTGACTGCCGCCTGCGCCCAGCGCGGCCCATAGAGTCGGGCGATGGCGAGGCCCAGCGCCATCACGAAACCGATCAGCACGGAGATCACCACCAGCTCGACCGTGATCCAGAGCCCGGACGCCATGCGACAGCCGTAGTTCTGCAAAACCTCGCTGCCGACGAGCCAGCCGGGATATTCGCACCAGTTCATCGCGTCGCGCCCCCGAAGGAGGCGAAGCCGCGATTGGCGCGCCGCTCCATCCGGTCGACCACCCTGGCCGAGATCAGCGAGAAGAAGAGATAGATCAGGATCGCCGCGCCGAAGAACAGGAACGGCTCCTTGGTCACGACATTGGCGCGGGTGGTGATGAACATGATGTCCGGCAGGGTGATGACCGAGACGAGCGAGGTTTCCTTGAGCAGCACCATCCAGTTGTTGCCGAGCCCCGGCAGCGCGACTCGGATGAGCTGCGGCAGCACCACGAGGCGGAAGGCCTGCGCCTTGCTGAGGCCGAGCGCCGCGGCGGCTTCGCGCTGGCCCCTCTGGATCGAGTTCAGGGCGCCGACCCAGACCTCGCTGGAGAAGGCCGAGAGCACGACGCCCAGCGCGACCATGCCGGCGACGAAGGGCGGCATGCTGAACGAACCCGGCAGGCCCAGATACTGCCAGAGGTGCTGGAGCAGGAGCTGCACGCCGAAATAGATGATGTAGAGCGTCAACAGCTCGGGCACGCCCCGGAAGATCGTCGTGTAGAGCGTGGCCATGCCACGCAGCACGGCGTTGTCGGAGCGCTTGCCGAGAGCGACGAGGAGGCCCAGGGCAAGGCCGAAAGGCAGCGTCGCGAGCGCGATCGAGATGGTGATGCCGGCGCCCTGCAGAAGCGCCAGCCCCCAGCCGCCATCGCCGAAGCCGAGCAGGGCGAGTTTATCGAGCATGTGGATGCCGGGGCTGGAGAACAGTAAGCCCGCCGGCCCGACCGGGCCGGCGGAAACGATTCACGAGGATCGGCTCACTCGTATTTGAACCACTTGTCCTCAAGCTTCTTGTGCGAGCCGTCGGCCATGGTCTCGGCAATCGCCTTGCTGATCATCTCCTTCAGGGCCACGTCGGATTTGCGCACCGCACCCGCGACACCGGGGCCATGGATGGCGT
This sequence comes from Allobosea sp. UNC402CLCol, assembly GCF_000745475.1. GTDB lineage: Bacteria > Pseudomonadota > Alphaproteobacteria > Rhizobiales > Beijerinckiaceae > Allobosea > Allobosea spartocytisi. The sequence goes on along the minus strand of NZ_JQJJ01000009.1, from coordinate 772,457 downwards.
CGTCGCGCTTCACCTCGGCGATCTTGCGGCAGCAATCCTTGCCCTTGCCCTTGAGGAAATCGGCGAGCGCCAGCGCATCGGCGACGATGTAGTCGAGGCGGCCGTTGAGCAAGTCGAGATTGGCCTCTTCCTGCGTCGGATAGAGGCGGATGTCGGAATCCTTGTAGAACTTCTCGAGGAAGTTGGCATGGATGGTCGAGCCCTGCGCGCCGACCGACTTGCCCTTGAGGGCGGCCGGCGAGACATCGTCCGACTTGATGGTCTTCGGGCCGATCATCCAGATCGGCGTCTTGCTGTAGACCGCCGTGAAATCGACCTGCTTCTTGCGCTCGTCGGTCGCGTTCATGCCGGCGAAGATGACGTCGTACTTATTGGCCTGCAGTGCCGGGATGATGCCGTCCCAGTCCTGCACCACCCAGGTGCATTTCACCTTCATCTTCTCGCAGAGCAGATTGCCGTAGTCGATCTCGAAGCCCTCGAGCTCCTTCTTCGCATTCAGGTTGTTGTAGGGCGGGTAGGCGCCCTCCGTACCGATGCGGATCTCCTTCCACTCCTTGGCCTGCGCCAGGACGCCGGTGGCGCCCACGACGGTGAGCGCTGCCGCGGCGATGAAACGAACGAAACTCTTCATGGTGCCTCCCGCAGGTTGAACGGCCGGGTGTTCCCTCTTCCCGGCCGCACCTTGTGCCTACAGATTGGGCGAAGTCTCACCGCAGCCGCAAGTGGGCAGACGCAGCTTTTCCAGGCGGCCCCGCCGAAATTTATCGCAGGGTAAACCGCTGATCCGATTGGGCAAAAGGCGCGAGACAGGCACTCCTGCTGCGAAAGTCGACCTCAGCGCCGACGCGACAGGCGGTCGTCGAGCAGCGAAACGCCCCAGATCGCGATGCCCCCGAGCGCGAGCGCGGCGCCGACCCAGCCGGTCGAGGTCCAGCCATAGCCTGCGGCAATCGCCATGCCGCCGAGCCAGGGCCCGAGCGCATTGGCAGTGTTGAAGGCACTGTGGTTGAGGGCGGCGGCCAGCGTCTGCGCGTCCTCGGCCACATCCATCAATCGCGTCTGCAGCATCGCGCCGAGGCCGCCGCCGCTGCCGATCATGAAGACGACCAGCGAGACGGCCCAGATGTTGCCGGCGGCGAAGGGGAAGGCGGCGAGCCAGACCGCGCTCCAGAGCAGGAGCCCGCCGATCGAGGGCATCAACGCCCGGTCGGCGGCCCAGCCGGCGAAAAGCGTGCCGACGGTGAGGCCGACGCCGAAGACCGACAACACCACGGGAACGACGACGGGCGAGACCTGCGTCACCGCCATCAGGGTCGAGGCGACATAGGTGTAGACCGCGAAGAGGCCGCCGAAGCCGATGGCGCCGATGCCGAGCGTCAGCCAGACCTGCCGGCGCTTCAGCGCGCCGAGCTCTCGCAAGGGGCTTGCGCCCGGCTGCACGCTGTCGCGCGGCGCATAGAGGGCGACCAGGAGCACGGTCAGCAGCGCCAGCACCGCGACGATGCCAAAGCCGGTCCGCCAGCCCAGCGCCTGCCCCATCCAGCTCGCGACCGGCACGCCGAGAATCGTCGCGATGGTGAGCCCCAGCATGACCCGCGCTACGGATTGCGCCCGGCGATTGGGCGCCGAGAGCGAGGCCGCGACCAGCGCCGCCACGCCGAAATAGGCGCCGTGCGGCAGGCCGCTGAGGAACCGGAAGAACAGCATCCAATGGTAGCTCGGCGCGAGCGCGCTCAGGAGATTGCCGAGAGCGAAGAGGCCCATCAGCGCGATCAGCAGCGTACGCCGCGGGATCCGCGCCGCCAGAACCGCGATCAGGGGCGCGCCGACGACCACGCCCAGCGCATAGATGCTGATGACATGCCCCGCGGTCGGCTCGTCGATGCCCAGCCCGGCCGCGAAATAGGGCAGCAGGCTCATCGAGGCGAATTCGGTCGTGCCGATGGCGAAACCGCCCATGGCGAGCGCGAACAGCACCAGCCCGGCCGGAGTGGCGGCCGTGACGGGCGCAGAGACATTCAGGCTGCGATCATTCGCGGCGAGAGACATAGCGAAGGCTTTCGGCAAAGGGAGCGCAGGCGCATGCTGCGCTGCAGCATCAGATAGCCATGTCTTGTGCGCTACAGCAACTGCCGAGACGGTCGAGAGCCATGACGGAGGCGCATATCGCCCGATGACCGCCCCCGATGCCTCGCCAGCCGCCCCGTCCGGGCTATAAGGCTCCATCGCCAACCCGACCGCGAGAGCCTCATGCTGCCCTGGACCGTGCTCGACACCGCCGCTCTTCCCGACGGCAGCGGCACCTTGCGGCTAAAGCAGCGCGGCAGCGAGTTCTCGATCATGCTCGGCAGCAACGAGCTGATGAACAGCCGCCTCAGCGGCTCGGAGGAGGCGCTGGCGCGGCTCGTCTGCGAGCGTCTCGCGCCGCGGCCCCGCCCGTCCCTGCTCATCGGCGGGCTCGGCATGGGCTTCACCCTGCGGGCGGCGCTCGCCGCATTGCCGGGCGAGGCGTCGGTCGAGGTGGCCGAGCTGATCCCGGCCGTCGCCGCCTGGGCGAAGGGGCCGATGGCGCCGGTCTTCGCGGGCTGCCTCGACGATCCGCGCGTCACGCTGACGGTCGACGACGTCATGGCGGTGATCGCGGCGGGGACAGCGCGCTACGACGGCATCCTGCTCGATGTCGACAACGGGCCGGAGGGGCTGACCGTCGCCGCCAATGACCGCCTCTACGGCGCGACCGGGCTCGGCATCGCCAAGGCGTCCTTACGGCCGGGCGGCGTGCTCGCGGTCTGGTCGTCGGGACCGGACCACGGCTTCACCCGCCGGCTGCGCGCGGCCGGCTTCGCGACGGAGGAGGTCACGGTGCGGGCGAGCCGCACCGGGCGCGGCGCGCGCCATGTGATCTGGCTCGCGACGCGCCCGGCGTAGAAGCCTTCACTCCAGACGACAGAGCCCGTTGCAGGGCGCGCTGGTCGCCGTCGCGATGAAGGCGCTGACGGCCTTCTCGGCACCCGGCTTCAGGGAAGGCCGGGCCGCCTGCAGGGCGGTAACCAAAGCCGTGCGGTCCGGCGGGGCGATGCCGGCCACGATGCCCGCCGCGTTATCGGCCAGGCTGCGCGCGATCAGGGTCTGGTTGGCCTCGCGCAGCGCCGGATTGCGCAGCGCCAGAGCGACGCCGGTGATGATCTCCTGCAGGCCAAGCCGCATCTGGCGCAGCCCCTGGAAGCGGGCATCGGTCTTCTCGTCCTGCGACAGGTTCGCGCCGAAATTGTTGATCGCCTCCAGGGAGGCCGAGACCGCCTTCAGCAGGAAGGCATGCGAATGGGCGAGCTCGTCCTGATACTCGACCACGTTGCGGGCGGTATCCGGCGGCGTCTTGCCGGGAGCGGGCGAATACAGCGTGTAGGCCTGCAGGATCCGCGTCTGCTGCTGCACGATGTTGAGCAGAGCGGGGATGTCGGCCCCCGTATAGGGAGCCTTGCCGAGAATCGCGCCCTCGTTCCAGACATCCTCCAGCACCTTGCGGGCGACCGGATCGGAGAGCCGCGGCAGGCTCGTCTTGCCCGGCTCGACCCGCATCATGCTTTCGACGGCGGCCACGGACGCTTCGATATAGGCCGCACCGTTGGCGGGCACTTCCGCGCGGGCGGCGAAGCCGATCAGGCAAAGCCCGGCCACAGCGGAAAGCTGCGCCATCGAAGGTCGTTTCATCATGGTCTTCCTTTTCCAGCAGCGCGCGCTTCCGCGATCAGGCAGAGCTCGGTGAAGAGCACCTGCGCCGCGCACTGCGCCGTGTTGCTCGTGGCATCGTATTGCGGCGCGACCTCGACGACATCGGCCGCAACGATATTTCGTCCCTTCAGCCCGCGCAGGATCGCCAGCGCCTCGCGCGGCGTCAGGCCGCCGACCTCCGGCGTGCCGGTGCCGGGCGCGAAGGCGGGGTCGAGCGAATCGACATCGAAGGAAACATAGGTCGGCCCGTCGCCGATGACGGCGAGCGCCCTGGCGATCACGGCCTCGATGCCGAGATCGTCGACCTCATTGGCGTGGATCACGGTCATGCCCGACTCGTAGGAGAACTCCCAGAGATATTCGGCGCCGCCGCGGATGCCGATCTGGATCACGCGCTCGGGATCGAGCACGCCGTCGAGCACCGCCTGCCGGAAGGGGCCGCCATGATGGAATTTCGAGCCCTCATAGGGGCCCGACGTATCACAATGGGCGTCGATATGGACCATACCGACCGGGCGCTTCGCCCCCACGGCCTTCAGGATCGGATAGGTGATCGAATGGTCGCCGCCGACGGCAAGCGTGGAGACGCCGGCCTCGACGATGCTGCGAAAGGTCGCCTCGATGTCCTCGTGGCAGCTTTCCAGCGAATAGCGCGAACGGAAAGGCACATCGCCGATATCCGCCACCTTGACCATGCCCAGCGGCGCCGTGCCCAGCACATGGTCCATCGGCCCGATGCGCTCGACGGCCCTGACCGCACGGGGCCCGAGCCGCGTGCCGGCCCGGTTGGTCACGCCCAGATCCATCGGCAGGCCGATGATCGCGACATCGAGGCCGCCGAGATCCGGCTTGCCCAGCGCATCCGGCCGGTACGGGGCGCCGATGAAGGTCGCGACATCAGCGAAAGGCCATTTGCGCCGGTCGCCCTGGAACTGGTCGGCGGCAACTTTAGCGAAGCGCGGATCATGGATATCGCCGCCGCTCGCCCCGGCATAGCGGGCCCTGAGCCGCCCGAGCTTGTCCTGATCCATGAGACCCTCTCCCTTGCCGCCTGTCCGGTCCCGCCGCTCACCCGGCCGGGCGCTCGAGCATCGTGACCGTCGCGTCGTGATAGCAGGCCGAGCCGAAGGGCGTGTAGCCCAGTTTGGCGGCAACCCGCATCGATCCGAGATTTTCCGGCGCGATGATGCAGACGGTGCGCGACGCGCCGACGACGCGCCCGAACCAATCATGGGACGCCAAGGCGGCCTCGGTCGCATAGCCCCTGCCCTGCGCCTCGCGCGTGAAGACCCAGCCCGCCTCGGGGAATGGGTCGAACCGCTCGCCGAGGCCGCGATGGGCCTGCATCAGCCCGGCCTCACCGACGAGACGGCCGCTCGCCTTCTCGACCACGGCGAAGAAGCCGTAGCCGAGCAAGGCCCAGTTGCCGGCGCTGCGCGTCAATCGCTGCCAGGCCTCCTCGCGCGACAGCGCCTTGCCGCCGATGAAGCGGACGACCTCGGGGTCCGAGCGCATGGCGTGAATGGGATCGAGATCCTCGCGGGAGGGCCGGCGCAGCAGCAATCGTTCCGTCTCGATCATCGCGCCCTTAAAGCAGCCGCGGCGCCCATGGCCAAGCCTTGAAAAACAGGGCCTCCCATGCCCTGTGCAGGCCGGACTTTAGCCGAAAGTCTCAGTCCCAACGGTTGAATCCCCTCGCGATTCATGCAGCGATTGCGTTAGAACCCCGGCGCATGTTCGGCATGTGTCGCCGTCGCGTCCACATAAGCTCGAAAAACCGAGTGCCTTCCGAGGAGATGTCCCCATGAAGCGTCGTCAGTTCATCCAGACCGCGGCGGCGGGTGCCGCGGCCACCGCCGTCGCCATGCCGGCGGTGGCGCAATCCAATCCGGAGGTGAAGTGGCGTCTGGCCTCGTCCTTCCCGAAGTCGCTCGACACGATCTATGGCGGCGCCGAGGTCATGGCCAAGATGGTCTCCGACCTGACGGACGGAAAGTTCCAGATCCAGGTCTTCGCCGCGGGCGAGATCGTCCCGGCCCTGCAGGCGCTCGACGCGGTCAGCAACAACACCGTCGAGATGTGCCACACCGTCTCGTATTACTATGTCGGCAAGGACCCGACCTTCGCGATCGCCGCCTCGGTGCCGTTCGGCCTCAACGCCCGCCAGCAGAACGCCTGGCTGTTCCAGCATGGCGGCAACGAGCTGTTCAACGAGTTCTACAAGAAGTTCAACGCCTACGGCCTGCCCTGTGGCAACACCGGCGCGCAGATGGGCGGCTGGTTCCGCAAGGAGATCAAGACGACGGCCGACCTGCAGGGCCTGAAGATGCGTATCGGCGGCATCGCCGGTTCCGTGCTGCAGAAGCTCGGCGTCGTGCCGCAGCAGCTCGGCGGCGGCGACATCTACCCGGCGCTGGAAAAGGGCACCATCGACGGCGCCGAATGGGTCGGCCCCTATGACGACGAGAAGCTCGGCTTCGCCAAGGTCGCGCCCTACTACTACTATCCGGGCTTCTGGGAGGGCGGGCCGACCGTCCACGCCTTCGTCAACCTGGAGAAGTGGAATTCGCTGCCGAAGACCTATCAGGCCGCGCTGACCGCCGCCTGCACCTATGCCAACACGCAGATGGCCGCGAAATACGACGTGGTGAACCCGCCGGCGCTGAAGCGCCTCGTGGCCGCCGGCACGCAGCTTCGCCCCTTCCCGCAGGACGTGATGGAAGCGAGCCTCAAGGCCTCGAACGAGCTCTACTCCGAAATCTCGGCCAAGAACCCGGACTTCAAGAAGGCGATCGAGGCGATGGCCGCCTTCCGCTCCGACCAGTATCTGTGGTGGCAGATCGCCGAACTCACCTTCGACGTCTTCCAGGTGCGCACCCGCGCCCGCTGAGCCTTCCGCTCGGGAGCCCTGCTCGCGACGTCAAAGCCCGGCTTCGGCCGGGCTTTTTCGTTTTCGTTCCGCTTCTTCCCACATGGCGGGGGTGCCATTACGATGATCTGCCACAACTGCGCCTTGCCGCGTCGTCATGATCGGTCATCGCTTCGGGAATCAGCCATGCTCCGCTTCGCCGCCCTCCTGCTTCTGGCTTCGTTGCCCGGCGCCGCCATGGCCCAGTCGATCGGCGAAGCCCTGCCCGGCCGGGCGCAGCCGCGCGAAGCTTTCAGCAAACCTGCACCGAGCCCGACCAAGGGCGCCCGCCCCTGCCCCGAATATGGCGCGGGCTTCGTGCGGCTCGAAGGCTCGACCTTCTGCGTGCGTGTCGGCGGCGCGGTCAGGGCCGAATTCGGCAAGAGCTCACGCAGCGGCTATGGCAGCCGCACCGACGGCATGGCCTATGTCGAAAGCCGCGGCCAGACCGCGCTCGGGCCGGTTCGCTCGGTGGTGAGCGTGCGCGGCAGCGTCGATCGCGGCCTCGATTCCGGTCCGTTCCGCTACTGAACGGTCGCCCCGGCGTCAGCTCAGGCGACCAGCCGCGCGACCTCCCGTTGCAGCACCGGCACCAATTCGGCCTCGAACCAGGGGTTCAGCCGCAGCCAGGCATTGTTGCGCCAGGACGGGTGCGGCAGCGGCACGACACGCGGATGCACGGGCCGCGCCAGCAGCTCGCGCCAGTCTGCCACCGTCGCCGTGAGGCCACGCCCCTTCCCTTCGGCCAGATGCCAGTCCTGAGCATAGCGCCCGATGGCGAGGATGAGCTCGATCCGGGGCATCGCCGCGAAGACGCGCTCGCGCCAGGCCGGCGCGCATTCGCGCCGCGGCGGTAGGTCGCCGCCCTTGGCGTCCTGCCCCGGGAAGCAATGGCCCATCGGCACGACCGCGACCCTGGCGGAATCGTAGAAGACCGCCTCGTCGATGCCGAGCCAGCGCCGCAGTCGCACGCCGGACGCATCGGTGAAGGGCCGCCCGCTGGCATGGACGCGCGTGCCCGGCGCCTGCCCGGCGATGCACAGCCGCGCCGTCGCCGAGGCCTGAATGACCGGGCGCGGCTGATGCGGCAGCGGCGGCAGATAACGCGGCGCATCGCGGCAGATACGGCAGGCCCGCAACTCGTGCAGGACCTCGTCCAGCGTCTCCCGCGCGCTCATCGGCCGGGGTCGCTCCGCGTTTCTCCGATCGGCGAAGTGGCTCCGGCTCCTTGCTTCATCGCATCGTCTTCATGCGAACCCGCTTCGTTCGATAATATGCTGGCGAGCTTCCCACGGCCGGGCGCCCGCGAAATCAGCCCGTCGCAGACCCAGTTCTCCGATTTCTTGACGAAGCCATGCGGGTCGCCGGGTTCGATCCGCGCCAGACCGTTGATGCGTCCGCTCGGGCGGTTGCGGATGACGTAAAGCGCGCCGCTGGTCTCGATGGTGAAGCAATAGGTGCGGCGCTTGTCGACCGGGCCGTAATAATAGCAGACCGCGTCCTCCGTCGTGGTCCAGCAGGCATCCGTGTTCGGCACATGGCGATTATGGCCCAGCGCGCGGCCGTCCGCATGGTGATACTCGCTGAAGGGCAGGTTGCTGCCGGAATAAAGCCCCGTCACGGTATTGCCCTCGAAAGCCTGCCGGATCTGCGAGCCGGTGAGGCGCTCGGCCGCGCCGGCCGCGGCCGTGGCGGTGAGAGCCAGGACGAGGATTGCGCTCCGGACGGCCGATGCTGTCATCGCTGCGCCAGCCTCCGGCTCATCGGCGGGGCCGGCGCCCGCGAGATCAGGCCGTCGCAATACCAGGGCTTGCCATTGTCGGTGTGGCCGCGCGGATTTCCGAGTTCGACCTTGGCGAGCGCATTGACCATGCCGTTGCCGCTGTTGCGCAGCACGTAGAGATCGCCGCTCATCTCGACGGTGAAGCAATGCACCGTGCGGTTCTCGGGCGGGCCGTAATAGTAGCAGACCTGATCGCGCTTGGTGATCCAGCAGGCGTCGGTGTTGGGCTGCCAGCCATTATGGCCGAGCGCGCGCCCGTCGGGCGCATGAAACTCGGTGAAGAAGCCGCCATTGGTGTAGCGGCCGGTGACGGTATTGCCCTCGAAGGCGCGCTGGATCTGCTCGCCCTTGAGGCGCTCGGCCGCATGGGCAGACGTCAGCAGTCCCGACAGGACGGCCAGAACGAAGGCCAGATACCGCATCACGCCTTCCAGCTCGGGCGAGCCGAGATGTCGCCATGCCAGCGGCGGATATGGACGAAATCCTCCGGCAGTCGAATCCGGGAGGGCTTCATGAAGTCGATGGCGATGCCGGCGGTGATGTCGGCGACCGTCAGCTCGTCGCCGCAGACGAAGGGGTTGGCAGCGAGCTGCAGCTCGAGCACCAGGAGATGGTCGTCGATCTGCTCGCGGTTGATCTCGGCCCATTCCGGAACCTGCGCCTCGAGCTCGGCCATGGAGGGATGGCTGTGGCGGAAGACGGCGGAGACGCTGCTGAACAGGCCGAGCTCGATCCTGCGGTTCCACATCTCGATCAGCGCCTGCTGCTTGGCCTCCCGGCCGAACAGCGGCGGATGCGGGTGAAGGCCCTCGATATAGCGGCAGATCGCGATGGTCTCGGCCAGCGCCGTGCCGTCGTCGAGCTGGAGGACGGGCAGGCGCTGCGCCGGGTTGATCCGCCTGAACGCCTCGGTCCTGTGCTCCTTCTTGGCGATGTCGACCGGGATGAGTTCCGGCAGCGGCACGCCCTTCTCCGCGAAGAAGATGCGGACCCGTCGCGGGTTCGGGGCGCGGCCGCCATCATAGAGCTTCATCAGATCGTCTCCGTCTCCGGCCGCACCGGATCACGGCCCGTGCCGGACGGTCAACCGTATCATAGCGCTTCTTGACGCGAGGATGGCGCCTGCTTCCTCGGCACCCTGGGTATCAGGCCCTCAGCGCGGATGGCTGCGCCGCCAGGCTTCCGGCTGCTCGAAGCGCAGGGCCCAGAGCCCGCGCCCGGCCGCGCGGGCCTGCGCTTCCTCAGCCTGATAGGCGCCGTAGGAAACCGCCTGCCCGTCGCGCACCATGGTGGCGTTGATGTCCTCGTCGCCCTGCCGGCAGCGAGCCAAGCCGCGGCCGTAACGGTCGCTCTTGCCGATCTCGCAGGTCGTCAGCCCCCGCGCCAGCAGGGCCTGCAAGGCTCGCCGCGCCTCGCGCCCGCAGGCGACGCCGCGCCCGCCGGCATCCGTGCAGCTCTGGCGGTATTCCGGTGCGTCCAGCCCTTCGAGCCGCAATTCCTCGCCGAGCAGGCGGATCGAATCGCCGTCGATCGCCTGCGCCGGACCGGTGAGCACCCGCGCCGGCCCGAGACGGTACTGGAGGATCGCCCCCGCCAGCGCGAGAAAGCCCAGAATTCCGAGCGCGACGACGAGATCGGTCAGGCGCCCGACACGGCGCCAGCCGAAAGGACCAGAACGAGATCGACCGAATCCGAAACGCGCCATCAGGAAGAGCTTAACGATTTGGTGTCCATGATGGCGAGCCCGCTGCGCAACCCGCGCCGCGGAACGAGGATGCGTACCCTTTGCCATGGCGGAAGTGACGGCCGAACAGGTGCAGCGCGGGCGCGGGCCGGACCCTGCCGCCGTCGCGCGCCGCAAGCTGCTCACGAGGGAGGTCAAGACCGTCCGCGAGCGGCTGACCTCCTCGTCCGGCCTCGAGCGCGCCTTCGACAACGAGCTCCTGCGCAGCTTCGCGCAATACCGAGTTTCCGGCTCCGTCGGCACGATGGTGCTCACGCTCGGCATCGCGGCCGCGGCCTGCCTGTGGCTGCCCGTCTACCTCGCCGCGTCCTGGAGCGCTTTCGTGCTGGCCAGCGCGCTCGTCATCGTCGGGCTGTCGCGCCGCTATCTCACCAAACGCCCGGAGGACATCCGCCCGGCGCGCTGGCGCCGCTGGTTCGCGCTGGCGGAAGGCTTCCACGGCCTGTGTTGGGCGGCGCTTCTCGTGCTCTTCGCGCAGATCGACGCTCCCGGCGCGAAAATCTTCGTGACCACCGCCTTGCTGATCGTCAGCGCGCTGACGGTGATGCTCTCGGCCTCGATCCCGCTCGCGGTCTATGCGGGCTTAAGCCCGATCATCCTCGGCATCATGCTGTTCTTCTGGGACAAGCGCGACATCGACAGCGTCACCATGGCGCTGATGGCGGCCTCCGCGCAGCTCTTCTTCATCTTTCTCGCCAACCGCCTCTATGCCAGTTCGGTCGAGACCATCGGCTTCCGGGCCGAGAAGGATGCTCTGTTTGCGGAGCTGGAGACCGCCAACGCCAATTCGGACGAGGCGCGGCGCAAGGCCGAGGAAGCGAACCTCGCCAAATCCCGCTTTCTCGCCACGATGAGCCATGAGCTGCGCACCCCGCTCAACGCCATCCTCGGCTTTTCCGAGGTGATGAAGAACGAGATCTTCGGCGCCCATGCCAATGCCGCCTACAGGGAGTATTCGGGCGACATCCACGGCTCGGGCCAGCACCTCCTCAACCTGATCAACGAGATCCTCGACCTTTCCCGCATCGAGGCCGGCAAATACGAGCTGAACGAGGAGGCGATCTCCCTCATCGGCATCGTCGAGGATTGCCGCCACATGCTGGCGCTACGCGCCAAGGCCAAGGGCCAGATGATCCGCGAATTCGCCGAACCCGACCTGCCGCGCGTCTGGGCCGATGAGCGGGCCATCCGGCAGGTGGTGCTCAACATTCTGTCGAACGCGATCAAGTTCACCCCGCAGGGCGGCGAGATCACCATGAAGATCGGCTGGACGGCCACCGGCGGGCAGTATGTCACGATCACCGACACCGGGCCGGGCATCCCCGAGAACGAGATCCCGATCGTGATGCAGAGCTTCGGGCGCGGCTCGCTCGCCATCAAGACGGCCGAGCAGGGCTCAGGCCTGGGCCTGCCAATCGTCAAGGGGCTGGTCGATCTGCATGGCGGCGGCTTCCTCCTCAGGTCGAAGCCGCGCGGCGGCACCGAGGTCACCATCACCCTGCCGGCCGAGCGGGTGATGGACGCCCTGCCCGCCCTGCCCGAGCCGAAGCCGAAACCGCGTGCGGCCTGAGCTCCGCCACCGGCCAAAGCTTCATCACAAAGCCATGATCGCCCGACAAGACCGCCATCCCTCCCGACGTCTCCCATCTCCGCCTCAGCACTGGATCACTGGACCATGAACGGCAAAATCCGCGTCGCGGTGCTCTATGGCGGCAAGTCGGGAGAGCATGAGGTCTCGCTCAAATCCGGGGCCTCCGTGGTGCGCCATCTCGACCGGAATCGCTTCGAGCTGATTCCGGTCAGCATCGACAAGCAGGGCCGCTGGCAGCGGCAGGATCCCAAGCGCCTGGCCGAGTGGAATGCGGAGAGCCTGCCGATCCACGCGGATGCGCCGGAAATCCGCCTCTCCGCCGATGGAACCGGCGGGCTGCAGGTCGCGGCGCTCGACGGCACCGCGGCGGATGGCGGCATCGACGTGGTGTTTCCGGTGATCCACGGCCCGCTCTGCGAGGACGGGGCCGTGCAAGGCCTGCTGGAGCTGTCCGGCGCCGCCTATGTCGGCTCGGGCGTGCTCGCCTCCGCCATCGGCATGCACAAGGACATCGCCAAGCGGCTCGCGGCGCTCGCGGGGCTGCCGGTCGCGCCTTATGTGACGGTGGCCAGGCGCGAGTTCCAGCGCGATCCGGCGGCGGTCGGCACGGCGGCGCAGGCGAAGCTGACGCTGCCGGTCTTCATCAAGCCCTGCAATATGGGCTCCAGCGTCGGTGTCCATAAGGTGAAGCGCTGGGAGGATCTCGACGCCGCCCTCGTCGACGCCTTCCGCTACGATACGCGCGTCCTGATCGAGCAGGGCATCGACGCCCGCGAGGTCGAGGTCGCGGTGCTCGACGGCGACCCGCCCTTCGTCAGCGTGGCGAGCGAGCTCAACGCCCACCCCAAGCACGAGTTCTATTCCTACGAGGCCAAGTATATCGACCAGGACGGCGCGACCGTCGACCTGCCGGCGAAGCTCGAGCCGGCGCAGATGGAGCGCGTCCGAGAACTGGCAAAGACGGCCTTCCTGGCGCTCGAATGCAGCGGGCTGGCGCGCGTCGACTTCTTCCTCGACCGGCAGAGTGGCGAATTCTACTTCAACGAGATCAACACCCTGCCCGGCTTCACCGCGATCAGCATGTATCCGAAGATGATGGAAGCCTCCGGCATGGCCTATCGCGACCTGATCACCCGGCTGATCGAGCTTGCGCTGGAGCGCCATGCCGAGCGCGCGGCGCTGAAGACGGATTACGATGCCTGATCCGGCGCCGGTCGAGCCTCGTCACGCCGCTACGGCGGCCGGCTGATCGAAGATGGCGCGGCCAATGCGCCCGGCCTCATCGATGACATTGGAAGCATCGTCGGGAGCGTTCGGCAGCAGCAGCTCCGAACGGCGCACCGGCGCGCCGCAATAGCCGAAGATGCCGTGGTCGATCTGCGTTCTCATCGCGCCAAAATAGCCATGGCGGGCATAGGTCCGCAGGTCGGCGCCGCCAATGGCGACAAGATGGATCGACAGGTGGCCCAGCTTCTTCACCACGCGGCCACCGGGCACCTCCTCGTAAGCCCAGCCATTGCTGAAGACGCGGTCGATCCAGCCTTTCAGCAAGCCGGGAAAAGACCACCAATAGACGGGATACACCAGGACGAGCGCATCGGCCCGGCCCAGGCGCGCCTGCTCGGCCAGAACGGCGGCATCTGCAGGCGCCTGCCTGAGATGGGCTGTGATGTCGCTCTCTTTGAAGCGGGGATCGAAACCCTCGGCCGAAAGATCGGTGATCTCGCTGGAATGGCCGGTCTCGCCAATCCCCTCGGCAATCCGCCTGGCCACGGCGTGCACCAGCGATTGGGGCAAGGGATGAGAGACAACGATGAGGCTGTGCATGACCGATCTCCGAAAGCGATTGCGCATCCGCCATCGCGCTTATATACTTTTAGTAAGTTACCAATGGTATATTAAATGTCAACCTCCCTCCCACCTGCCCGCGCCGATGCGGGCCCCACGGCGATGCGGCAGCGGCTGACGCGCGACGAGCGCTACCGCCAATTGATCGACGTCGCCTGGCGCCTCGTGCGTCGGGATGGGACCGACGCGTTGAGCCTGGGCCGCCTGAGCGAAGAGGCCGGCGTGACCAAGCCCGTCGTCTACGATCATTTCGGCACGCGGGCGGGCCTCTTGGCGGCGCTTTACCGCGAATACGATCAACGCCAGACCGCGCTGATGGACGAGGCGCTCGCAAATAGCCCTCAGCTGCTCGACGCGCGCGCCGGCGTGATCGCCGCGTGCTACGTCGATTGCGTCCTTACTCAAGGGCGGGAGATTCCCGGCGTCACGGCTGCGCTTGCCGGCTCGCCGGAGCTCGACCAGCTCAAGCGCGGCTATAGCGCGATCTTCATCGGAAAGTGCCGAGCGGCGCTCCAGCCCTTCGCCGACATTCCGATCCCGGCCGCTGCGTTTTGGGGGGTGCTCGGAGCAGCCGAGGCACTCTCGGGCGCTGCCGCGGCCAACGAGATTTCGCGAGAGGAAGCGCAGGCGGAACTGCTCGACGTCATTCTGACGACCGTCAGACGACATAGGACAGCGGGGGCCATCGCCACACGAGGGTGACCGGCAAGGCAGCGAGCCCTGACGGTGCGCTTCCCCCCGCTTAATTCAGCCGGCGTCAGTCCTTGCGCGCCACCTGCGCCTGTTCGAAGGTCGCCATGCCCGAATGGATCGCGGCGGCGGCCTTGACGAGGCCCGCTGCCAGCGCGGCGCCCGAACCCTCGCCGAGGCGCATGTCGAGCGCCAGCAGCGGCACCTTGCCGAGCCGGGCCAGCACCTCGGCATGGGCGCCCTCGGTCGAGAGATGCCCGGCCAGGCAATGGTCGATGGCCGAGGGCTCGATGGCGTGCAGGATCGCGGCCGCGGCGGTGACGACATAGCCGTCGAGGATCACCGGGATGCGCTGCGAGCGCGCGGCGATGATGGCGCCACAGATCGCCGCGATCTCGCGCCCGCCGAGGCGGCGCAGCACCTCGAGCGGGTCCTTGAGATGGGCGCGGTGCAGGGCCAGGCCCTTCTCTACGGCCGCGACCTTGCGCTTGAAACCCTCATCGTCGATGCCGGTGCCGCGCCCGCACCAGCGGGCCACGTCACCGCCATAGAGCGCGGCATAGATCGCCGCCGCCGAGGTGGTGTTGCCGATGCCCATCTCCCCGAGGCAGAGCAGATCGGCGCCGCCGGCCAGCGCCTCCATGCCGAAAGCCATGGTCGCGACGCAGGCGCGCTCGTCGAGCGCATCGGTCTGGGTGAAATCGCCGGTCGGCAGATCGAGCGCGAGGTCGAAGACCTTGAAGCCGAGATCATAGGCTGCGCAGATCTGGTTGATCGCCGCGCCGCCGGCAGCGAAATTCTCCAGCATCTGGCGCGTCACCGCCTGCGGATAGGCCGAGACGCCCTGCGCCACCACGCCATGGTTGCCGGCAAAGACGCAGACCAGCGGGCGCCGCACCTCGGGCGGGGCCTTGCCCTGCCAGGCGGCAAGCCATTCGGCGATCTCCTCCATGCGGCCGAGGCTGCCGGCCGGCTTGGTGAGGTTGGCGTCGCGGGCGCGCACCGCATTCGCCGCCGCCATGTCGGGGCCGGGCATCGCGGCGATGAGCTCGCGGATATCGTCGAAGGGCAAACCGGAAGCGGACATGAGATCAGATCCATCACGCAAACGCCGCAGCAGCGCATCGGCGTGGCGGCAAGGTTGATGCTGCTGCTATAGGCTCGACAGGTGGAAGACAATCGACGGGAGCGCGAAGCCGGCATGGCGGAAGCGGAAACCAGCGCGGAGCCGATGCAGGACAGCCCGCCGATCTGGCCGGGCTGGCTTGTGGCGACCGCGATCTGCATCCGCTTCTATTCGCGCCTGCCCATGCCCCGGCTGCCGGGCGAAGGCGATCTGCACGGCATTCCCGATTTCAGGCTGGTGCCACGCGCCCTGCCCTTCGCGGCGCTGGCGATCGCGCTGCCGGCGGCGCTCGTCACCCTGATCGGGGGGCTTGCGGGCCTCAGCGGGATGGTCGTCGCGGCGCTCGCCCTGACGGCGCTGGCGCTGAGCACCGGCGCCTTCCATGAGGACGGGCTCGCCGACAGCGCCGACGGGCTGTTCGGCGGGCACACGGTCGAGCGCCGGCTGGAGATCATGAAGGACAGCCGCATCGGCTCCTATGGCGCGATGGCGCTGGGGCTGTCGCTGCTGCTGCGCGCGAGCCTGATCGCGGGGATACTCGACCATGCCGGCGCCTGGGGCTCTGCGGCGGCGGTGCTCGTCGCAGCGCCGTGGTCACGCGCGGAAGGCCTGCTCCTGCTTGCGACCCAGCCTCCGGCGCGCAGCGGCGGCGCCTCGGCGGCAGTCGGCCAGCCCAGCCTCGCCACGGCGCGGATCGCGCTGGGCTTGAGCCTCATCGCGGCGACCGGAATCGCGCTTGCCGCGCATCTCCCGCTGGCCGGATTGCTGGCCGGCTTCGCGCTGGCGCATGGGGCGGCAGCGGTGTTGGCCCGGCTGGCGCGCCGGCTGATCGGCGGGCAGACCGGCGATATCGTCGGCGCCGTCCAGCAGCTTGCCGAGATCGCGATCTATCTCGGGCTTGCGCTCGCGCTGGGATGGGCGGGGCGATGACCAGCGCTTCGACGCCCTGCATCAAGGTTTGCGTCATCGACCCGGCGAGCGGGCTCTGCGAGGGCTGCGGACGCACGCTCGACGAAATCGCGCAGTGGTCGGGCCTCAGCGAGGCCGAGCGACTGGCGATCATGGCGGTGCTGCCGGAGCGGCTGCAGGAGCGAGCGGCCGAGTCCAAACCGTCGCAGTCGTCGTGGCGAGCGTAGCGAAGCCATCCAGGGGGAGCCGGGCCGAACAGTTGCGACCCAATCCCCCTGGATTGCGTCATCGCTTCGCTCCTCGCAATGACGAGTGCGGCGCCGGGCGGGCTTATTCTGGCCCTGCCGCCACCGCCGCCAGCGCCTCACCGGTCAGGCGATAAAAGACCTTCTTCGTCTGCGCGACTGCGCCAAGGCTCTCATAGAAGCGCAACAGGGCCGGATCGTCGGCGTCGGCGGTCCAGTCGAGGCGCCTGTGGCCGCGCTCCAGCGCCAGCGCCGCGAGAGCCTGCATCAGTGCGCGGCCGAGCCCTTTGCCGCGGGCGGCATCGGCAACATAGATCTCCTTGAGGAAGAAGCCGGATTTCAGCCCCGGGCCCGGATAGAGGTTGCAGGCCGAGGCGAAGCCCAGGATGGCCTCCCCCTTCACCGCGACGAGGATGTCCACGCCGGCCGGGAGAGCGGCGAGGTCGGCGCGTATCTCCGCCACCGGCGGGCACGGCACCCGGTAGTGCCCCTGCATCTCGACCATCAGCGCAGCCAGCGCCGGATGATCGGCGGTTTGCAGCAGGCGGATCACCGGCTCGCTCATCCCTCGCCCTCGCGCCGCCTCAGTGGAGCAGGGACCAGATGAAGCGCCCGGCGACGACGAGCAGGAACAGGCCGAAGGCCACCTCCAGCCGCCGCTTCGAGAGCCGGTGCGCCAGCCGGGCCCCGATCGGCGCCGTCCAGATCGAGGTCGGGATGAACAGGATCATGCCGAGCAGCGAGACGTAGCCGAGAGAGAACGGCGGCAGGATGTCCATCTTCGGCCAGCCGGCATAGATGAAGCCGAGCGCGCCGGGGATCGAGATCAGCACGCCGAGCCCCGATGAGGTCGCCACCGCCTGGTGGATCGGGCGGCCGTAGAAGGTCATGAACAGGCTGGAAAGCTGGCCGCCGCCGATGCCCATCAGCGAGGAGAGCACCCCGATGACGCCGCCATAGGCGACCATCAGCGGCTTGCCCGGCATCTCCTCGCCGAATTTCCAGCGATCCGCCGCGAAGAGCAGGCGGATGGCGGAGATCGTCGCGACCACGACGAAGACGATCTTGAAGAGATCGGCCGGCGCGTAGCGCGCGATATAGCTGCCGACGAGGACGCCGAGCACCACCGGCACGGCCCAGACCTTGAGGATCGAGAGATCGACCAGCCCCTTGGCGCGGTGAGCGTTGAAGGAGCGGATCGAGGTCGGGATGATGACGGCGAGCGATGTGCCGACGCTGAGCGGCATCCGGACCTCCTCCGGCACGCCGATGACGCGGAAGACCTCGTAGAGCACCGGCACGATGACCGCGCCGCCGCCGACGCCGAAGACGCCGGCGAGCAACCCCGTCATGGCCCCCGCCAGCACGAGCGAGACGGCGAGGAAGACGAGATCGCCGATGGGAATGCCTGCGAGCATGGAGAGGGTTCCGGTGGGCCAGCCCTTCCCCTCTCCGCGATTTCGTCAGCCGGGGCAAGGGCTTCCGGACAGCCCTGTCATGTGCTGCCCGGTGTCCCTGGCCCTGGCGGCGGAGCGCGGCGCCCGGGTCAGGCGTCCAGCAAGGTGGCGAAACCGCCATAGACCATGCGCTGGCCGTCGAACGGCATGGGCATGCCGTTCATCCGCGCATCCTGCCTGATCTTGCCCCAGGCCTCGTCACGGGCGGCCTTGGTCGGCCATTCGACCCAGCCGAACACGACGGCCTCGCCGTCCTTCGCCTTCACCGCTCCCTTGAAATCCGTGACCTTGCCATCCGGCACGTCGTCACCCCAGGCATCGACGACGCGGCGCGCGCCGTGATCCGTGAACAGCGCGGAGAGCCCCGCCGCATAGTCGCGAAAATCCGCCTTGCGTTCCTGCGGCACGGCGATCAGCACGCCATCGACGTAACCCGCCGCGCCGCCTTCGCCGTCATCGACGAGCGCGTCGAAGCCGCCCATGATCATGCGCTTGCCGTCAAAAGGCATCGACTGCCCCATCGACGCCATGCGCGGATCGCTCATCATCTTCGCATTGGCCGCGTCGCGCGTCTTCCGGTCGGGATACTCGAACCAGGAGAAGACCACGACCTCGTCGGGCGTCGCCTTCACGGCGCCCTTGAAGTCGGTGACCTTGCCGTCCGGCACCTCATCGCCCCAGGCCTCGACCATGCGGGTGACACCGAACTCCTTGAAGAGCGGCAGCGCCTCCTTCGCATGCTTGCGGTAGACATCCTTGTTGGCGGCGGGAACCGCGACCACGAAACCTTCGACATAAGCCATCGTGTAGTCTCCTCTTGAATGGCGCCGGCCCATCCGGCGCCATATAAGTTGATATCAACTCAACTTGAGTATCGGTGGCACATTTGCACCCGCCTCAACCGCAGCGAGAACCGACCGCTCGAGACGGGTGCAGCGCGGCGCGCGACGGCTCGCGCGACACGATCCTGTGTTCCATCGTCTCCTCTCCTCCGCTGGCGCCGGTTCGGCATCGGCGGCGGCGCTCCTCGCTGGCGCCGGATACGGATGAGCGAGGCTCGCCTTGACCTCAGGCGAAGAAGGCCTCCAGCTTGACCATCGAGCCCGTCCAGCCATGGGTGTGGCCGCGGACGGCGGCATCATCGAACAGCTTCTCGTGCAACAGTGTCAGGATCGTGCCGTCGCCATCCGGCGTCAATGTAACCGTCACGCGCGAAACGCGTTCCGGCGTCGTCACCCAGGACCAGCTGAAGACGAGGCGCTCGTTCTCGACCACCTCGAGATAGCGGCCGGAGACCTCATGGCGCGTGCCATTATCCTCGAGCATGACGACCCGGTAGGCGCCGTCGACATGGGGATCGATCTCGGCCTCCTGCGCCACCACGTTTTCCGGCCCGAACCAGCGGACCAGCAATTCGGGATCGGTCCAGGCCTGGTAGACCTCCGCCGGGCTCGCATTCAGCCGGCGTTTCATCGTGAGGCTCGGTGTCACCGGCTGATGCATGCCTTCTTCCAGCCTCTCGTCAATCTCGCCCCTGGCGCCGCGCATCCAGCAGCGCGGCCAGAGCATCGAGCCGTTCAGTCCAGAACCTCTGATAGCGGGCGAGCCAGCTCATCGCTTCCTCCATCGGCCCGGCGTTGAGATGGCAGGACACGGTGCGCCCCGCCTTGGTCCGCGTCAGCAACCCGGCGTCGGACAGGACGTCGAGATGCTTCATCACCGCCGGCAGCGAGACCGTAAAGGGCTTCGCCAGCTCACTGACCGACAGCCCATCCTCCTGCTCCAGCCGCGCCAGCAAGGCCCGGCGCGTCGGGTCCGCCAGGGCAGAGAAGGTGCGGTCGAGCTGCGCGTCCTGAAACTTAACCATTGAGTTAAGTTTAGGTCCATGACGAGGCCGCCGTCAAGATCCAGGCCGTTCGCATACGGCGCAGTGTGTGGGGAAAAGTGAAGTTTGCCGCAGTTTACGAAAGCGACCGCAAATCCGTGGCGCGCTGGAAGGTGCATCAATAACAACGCTCAGAAAGGGAAGGAGGAAGCGCACTCTCTGCGCGGTCTCATTTCCTCTCATCCCTTATTCATGGCTACCTTCGACTGCCTCGCGCATGCCGTGCCTGAGGGCCTGAACGCATCGATTGAGCTCGATCATCTGCGGCACCTCGAACCCCGAATGGCGTAGCAGGGCATCGGTGAGGCATCCGGTCTGCGGATGGAGCTCCCTGCCCTTTGCGGTGAGATGAACCTCGACGAGGCGCTCGTCCGAGGTGCTGCGCCGGCGCGAGAGGAAGCCCGCCGTCTCCAGCCGTTTCACCGCCGGGGTGATCGTGCTCGGCTCCAGCGCCAGCCGCTCGGCGATGGCGCCGATGGTCAGCCCGTCGCGCTCCCACAGCGTGCTCAAGGCCAGATACTGCGTGTAGGTCACGCCCAGCGCATCGAGCATCGGCTTGTAGACCCGCTGGATCGCCAGCGAGGCCGAATAGATCGAGAAGCAGAGCTGGCCGTCGAGCGGCAGCGTCGGCCCCGCGGGTGCAGGCGCGGCGGGAGGCTTCTGGGCATCGGTCATGGCGGTCTCCGGAATCGGGCTGGCGTGTCGCTGTCGAGAAAAATGATATCGCGATAAAGAAAGCGCTTTACAAGCCCCGAGCTTGCGGGTAGATATTGATTATCGCGATAATGATTTTCGCGAATAGATTAACCCAAGGAGCCCGCCATGACCAAGTCCATCCTCGCTGCCGCTGCGCTTGCCCTCTCCACCACCGTCTCGCTGACCTCCGCCCAGGCCGCCCCCGCCGTCAAGAACATCGTCCTCGTCCATGGCGGCTTCGTCGACGGTTCGGGTTGGCAGGGTGTCTACAATGCCCTCAAGGCCAAGGGCTACAACGTCACCATCGTCCAGAACCCGACCACCTCGCTCGCCGACGACGTCGCCTTCACCAAGCGCGCCATCGCCCAGCAGGACGGCCCGGTCGTGCTCGTCGGCCATTCCTATGGCGGCGTCGTGGTGAGCGAGGCCGGCACCGATCCGAAGGTGAAGTCTGTCGTCTATATCGCCGCCTTCGCAGCGGATGCCGGTGAGTCGGTGATGTCGCTGATCGCCAACCCGCCCGCAGGCGCCCCCGTCCCGCCGATCCTGCCACCGGTCGACGGCTTCCTCATGCTCGACAAGGCGAAGTTCGCCGCCTCCTTCGCCGCCGATGTCGACGCGAAGACCGCCGCCTTCATGGCTGACTCGCAGGTGCCCTGGAATGTCGCGGCTGCCGGCGGTGCGGTCTGCAGCCCGGCCTGGAAGGTCAAGCCGAGCTATTATCTCGTCGCGACCGACGACCACATGATCCCGCCCCCGGCCCAGCGCCAGATGGCCCAGCGCGCCGGCGCGACCGTCGCGGAGACCAAGGGCAGCCACGCCGTCTATGTCTCAAAGCCCAAGGTCGTCGCAGACTTCATCGAAAAGGCCGCAAACCAGAAGTGATGTGCTCACCGCGCCTCGGCTCCCGAGCGACAACAATCAAAAGCGGGCCAACAGCCCGCTTTCTTGTTCTGACACGAGGGGGGCCGCTCGCACCTAGCCCATCACCCGCACGGGCTCGTGCGACCCAGTAGACAGCCTCTGGCGTCAAGGCTCTTTCTCCGCCTCCGAATACATTGGCCCACCATCGAAAATCTCCGACGCGGTGTCGCGAAACACCTGTTCGAAGACCTGCTAGATCGGATTCAGGATCGGCCCGTTTCGCGCTTCACCGCCATGTCCACGGCGTGCCTCGACAACACAACGAAAGCGGCGGTGAAAGCCCTTGGCGAAGCTCTGGCCGCCGATTCGCAGTACGCTGAAGCAGTACTGATATCGTCAACAGGGCCTCTCCGACTGCCAGCGAACCGAGATTGATTCCGGCGAGCCCGAAGTGCCGATCACAGCTGCGATCTCCGCCTTCACCGCAACGTCGTGTGGCCACTGGCCGCATCAGGCACTTAGCTCATGCCAGCATTCCGCAAGAATGCTCCCAGTCGGGAATCGCCAGGACCGCCGGCGAGCTCCGCAGGCCTACCGCGTTCGATGAGCCTGCCGGCTTCCATGAACCAGATCTCGTCGGCGACAGCCTCGTTCGAACTCGGATTGATGACGAGGATGCGGCTCATGGTCTTTCTCCCCGAAAGGCTGCGCCCTCGGCGGCCGGGCGTCCGGTCGATGCAGCGCTCACGTCTCCGGCGGCGGCACTGCACCGGTGCGGCTCGTGATGAGCCCATAATGCTCGATGCGGCGATGGCGGGCGAAATCGAAGATGGTCGATTTGCCGAAGGCCGTCTCCCCAAGGTCGCAGGCGTGCACCAGCAATTCGTCTCCCTCGGTCTTGGCCTCGGCGACGATCTCGCCATTGGGGTCGACGATCAGCGAGCCGCCGATCATGTGATGGCCGTCCTCGTCGCCGGCCTTGGCGACCGCGACCACCCAGGTGGCGTTCTGATAGGCGCCGGCCTGGACGCTGAGGCGGTTGTGAAAGAGGCGCTTTTCAGGGCCCTCGGCCCCGCGCTGCGAATTCACCGATGGCGTGTTGTAGCCGATCAGCACCATCTCCAGGCCCTGGAGGCCCATGACGCGATAGGTCTCGGGCCAGCGCCGGTCGTTGCAGATCGCCATGCCGAGCACGCCGCCGAGCGTGCGCCAGACGGGGAAGCCGAGATCGCCCGGCTCGAAATAGCGCTTTTCCAAGTGCTGGTGCGTGCGCTCGGGGTCGTATTCGGCGTGTCCGGGCAAATGGATCTTGCGGTATTTGCCGACGATGGCGCCGCTCTTGTCGGTGAGGATGCTGGTGTTGAAATGATGCCCGTCCGGTGTCTTCTCGGCATAGCCAAAGGAAATCGCGATGCCGTGTTCGCGCGCCCGGTCGAACAGGGCTTGCGTCGCCGGGCCGGGCATCGCGTCCTCGAACCAGATGTCGGCCTCGGCGCGGTCCTCGTGATACCAGCGCGGAAAGAAGGTCGTCAGCGCCAGCTCGGGATAGACAACCAGATCGGCGCCCTTCTCCTTGGCTTCGTCGAGCAGAGCGATCATGCGGGCGATCACGGCTTCGCGACTGTCAGCCTTCTGGATGGGGCCCATCTGGGCGGCGGCGACGGTGAGCATGCGCATGGGCGCGTCCTTTCAGTGATGGCCGCTCAGCGGGCGGCGGCGTGTTCGAGGCGGCTGACGAGCCTCACCGCCGGCCAGAGCAGCGCGAAATAGATCAGCGCGGCCAGCACGATCGGCGAGGCGTTGAAGGTGAGAGAACGGGCCATGTCGGCCGAGTAGAGCATCTCCTGCAGCGAGACGACGCTGGCGAGCGAGGTGAGCTTCACCACCTCGACCGTGTTCGAGACGAGGTCCGGCAGCACGTTGCGCAGGCCCTGCGGCAGGATGACCCACGTGAAAGCCTGGTCCGCCCTCAGGCCGGTCGAGCGTGCCGCCTCCCACTGCCCGGCGGGGACGCTCTCAATGCCCGCGCGGATGATTTCGCCGTAATAGGCGGCGTTGTTGAGGAAGAAGGCAATCACGACCGCCGTGAGCGGCGAGATGCGCAGGCCGAGAAAAGGCAGCCCCGAATAGACGAGGATCAGCACCACGAGCGGCGGCAAGGCACGCATCAGGTCGACGAGCAGCGTCACCGAAACCCGCAGGGCGCGAACCGTGGATCGGCTGGCCAACGCCACCAGCACGCCGCCGATGAGGCCCATCGGGATGACGATCAGGCAGATGAGTAGCGTGGTCTTCAAGCCCTGCAGCACCAGCGGCAGGGCCTTAGCCATAATGTCGAGATTGAAGAACTGCTGGAGGAGCACGTCCATTACTGGCGCCTCCAGGCAAAGCGGCTCTCGATCAGCCGACCGAGGCCGATGATCGGGATGAAGAGCAGGAGATAGGCGAAGGCGCCCATCAGCAGCGGCGTCGCATTGCCCGAGAAGGAGACCGCCGTCGTCGCCTGGTTGATGATCTCCGGCACGCCGATCACCGTTCCCAGTGCGGTGTTCTTGGTGATGGCGATGGTGCGGTTGGTCAACGGCGCCACGGCGAGGCGCAGCGCCTGCGGCAGGACGACGTAGAGAAGTGTCTGGGTCTCGGTCAGCCCGGTCGAGCGGGCAGCCTCGTGCTGGCCGCGTTTCACTGCGATCAGCCCGGCCCAGACGATCTCCTCGGCAAAGGCGGCCAGCACCAGCGAGAGCACCAGCCAGAGCACCGCGAAGCTCGGCAATTCGATGCCGACATTGGGCAGGCCGAAGAAGATCAGCAGCACGAGCACGAGCGGGGGCACCGCGCGGAAGAGATCCACGAAGAGCATCAGCGGCCAGGCGAACCAGCGGCCGGCCCGCCAGCGCACCATTGCGAGTGCCAGGCCGAGCAGCAGGCCCGTCACGACGACGAGTGCCGCGATCTCGATCGTCACCACCAGCCCACTCAGGATCGCCGGCCAGGTGGTGGCGATGAGCTTGGCGTTGAGGAAGCTGTCGAGGAAGCGATCCATGGCGCTACCGGGCGACCTCGGAGACGAAGGCGCGGGTGCGCTCGTGCCGTGGCGAACCGAAGATCTGCTCCGGCGGGCCCTGCTCGACGATGACGCCACCATCCATGAAGACGACGCGGTCGGCCGCCTCGCGGGCGAAACGCATCTCATGGCTGACGACCAGCATCGTCATCCCGGCGGCGCGCATGTCGCGCATCGCCTGCAGAACCGAGCCGACGAGTTCGGGGTCGAGCGCCGAGGTCGGCTCGTCGAACAGCATCAGCCCGGGCTCGAGCGCCGAGGCGCGGGCAATGGCGACACGCTGCTGCTGGCCGCCGGAGAGTTCGCCCGGGTAGGAAGCGGCCTTATGCGCGAGGCCGACGCCCTCCAGCGCGGCCATGCCGATGCGCTCCGCCTCGGCGCGAGGCTTCTTCAGAACCTTGCGCAGCGCGAGCGTCACGTTTCCCAGCGCGGTCATGTGCGGGTAGAGGTTGAAGGACTGGAAGACCATGCCCATGCGCCGGCGCAGCGCGTTGATGTCGATCCTGTCTGCCAGCACCTCCTGCCCGTCAAACCAGATCGAGCCGCCGCTGGCCTCTTCCAGCCGGTTGTAACAACGCAACAGCGTGCTCTTGCCGGAGCCGGAAGGGCCGATGAGGAAGACGAGTTCGCCGGGCGAGACGGCAAGGTCGATGCCCTTCAGCACCTCGATCGTGCCGAAGCTCTTGTGCAGGCCGCGGATGTCGAGCAGCGGATGCGGAGGGCGCATGGTGCCGGTTCCGCCGGCCGACAGTTCGCTCGCCTCGCTCACTTGCAGGCGGGGGTATGCGCCGTGGCATCGTAGCCCGGCATGTCGGGCACGCCATATCCCGGGAAGGGGGTGACGGCGGCCGAGCCCGCGGCCGGCTTGGTGCCGAACCACTTCTCGTGCAGCGCGGCCATGGTGCCGTTCGTCTTCAGGCACTCGATCGCCTGATCGAGCTCGTTGCGCAGCGGCGCGGAATCCTTGCGCAGCGCGACGGCCCAGACCAGCCCGGTCGAATAGGTGTAGGAGAGCTGGATCTGCGGATTGCTCTTGGCGGCCCATTGGATGACGGTGTTGCCGGCCACGTTGGCGTAGGCACGGCCCGAAATCACCGCCTGGACGGCATCGGTCTGCGTGCCGAACGACTCGACCTTCCAGCCGATCTTCTCCTCCAGTCCGCGCGCCCAGCTGTCATAGGCCGAACCCTTGTTGACCGAGATCACCTTGCCCCTCAGCTCTTCGAGCGCGGTGATCGGCGGCGCGCCCTTCTTCGTGATGAACTGGAAGTCGGTATTGAGATAACCTTCGGTGAAGAGCAGGCTTTCGGCGCGCTCCTTGCTGACCGTCACCGGCGCGACGATGAAGTCGTAGGTGCCGGCCTGCAGGGCCGGGATCAGACCGGAAAACTGGGCGGCATCGACCGTCACCGTCTTGCCGAGCTGCTTGCCGATAGCCTCGGCCAGATCGACGTTGAAGCCCTCGATGCCGCCGGAGAGCTTGGGCATGGCGTGGGGCGCGAACGTGCCATCGACGGCGGTCTTCAATGTCGTCTGCGCCATCGCGGCGGGGGCGAGCAGCAAGGTCAGGCCGATGGTGGCAATTCTGGCGAACATGGCGCGCTCCTGGGAACGGGAAACCGCAGGATAGTCAGCGCCGGAAAGCCGCCACAATATCAGATCTAGAAAAATCACTAGGCCCTCTATCAATCCAATTTATACTGCCTGCGATCTGCCCAGCGGAGCCGGCCGACATGCTGAATTTGCGGCAACTCGAGATCTTTCGGGAAGTCATTCGCTGCCAAACGACAGTGGCGGCGGCGCAGGGGCTGGCCTTGTCGCAGCCGGCGGTGAGCACCGCGCTCAAGCAGATGGAACGGCAGCTCGGCTTCCAGCTGTTCCAGCGGCAGGGCAACCGGCTGATCCCGACGCCGGAAGCGCTCGAGATGTATCGCGACAGCGATCCCATCTTCTCGATGGTCCAGTCCTTCTCGCGCAAGGTCGCCGCGCTGCGCGACACGCGCAGCGGCTCGCTGCGGCTTCTCGCGACGCCCCCGATCGCCAATGCGCTGGTGCCACGCGCTTTGGCGCGCTTCGCCAGCCGCCGGCCGGAGCTGCATGTCGATTTCGACGTGCGCCGTACCGATGGCGTCATCGAAGGGCTGGAGAGCGGCGCAGCCGATCTCGGGGTCTCGCTGGAGCCCTATGCGAGGCCGGGTTTGGAGGCGGAACTGATCGGCGCCGGCCAGATGGTCTGCGCCATGACGCCCGACCATCCGCTAACCGCCAAGAGCGAGATTTCTCCTGCCATGCTCTCCGGCCACCGGATGATCGGCTTCGAGCCGGGCGCGCGGCTCGGGCTGCTGCTGCAGCGGGATTTCTTCGCCGGTGCGCGCCCGCCCTGCCCGATCGAGGTGCGCTACAGCAACACGGCCTGCTTGCTGGCCGAGGCCGGGCTCGGCGTGGCGCTGGTCGATTCCTTCACCGCGATCAGCGGCAGCCGCTACCGGCTGGAAGTGCGGCCCCTCAGACCGCGTGTCTCGGTCGAGGCCTATGCGCTCTATCAGAAGGCCCGCGCGCCCAAACGGCTCGTCCGAGCCTTCATCGACGAGCTGAAGAAGGCGGTTCGCCCCGCCTTTTTGGAGACTAGCGAAGATCGCTGAAGTCGCAAAAGCGCGCGTTGCTCGGCTGGCCCGTGAGAAGCGTCGGCTCCGGACGGCCCACGGCCGCGGCCGCCAGCCAGAGGCGATCCGCTTCTGACGCAGCACCGACAGAGCGCGAATGCGCCAGGAGCGGAAGCTCATCTGATGCCGCGAACCAGACATTGCGGCGGATGGCAGTACATGCTGGTGGCATCAGAACTTGACTGCGAGCCGGGCATTGAAGGCATGGTCGGTCGCGCGCGACGCGAGTTGCCCGTCATAGGACAACCCGATTTCGGCTTCTGGCGAGAGATTTAGCGCGAGGCCGGTGTTGACGACCAACGCGTCGCGGGCGATCGGAGCGCCTGCGATCGAGAACGGCGCGCCGCCGGAGAAGGCCTGGAGCGACAATGGGGTGACGTCACCCGTTGCGTGCCGCCAGCCGAGCGTGCCGCTGATCCGCGCGACGCTGTTGCCGAGATCGAAGCTCATCTGAGCGCGCAGGCCGAGCGTGGC
Organism: Allobosea sp. UNC402CLCol; assembly: GCF_000745475.1. GTDB lineage: Bacteria > Pseudomonadota > Alphaproteobacteria > Rhizobiales > Beijerinckiaceae > Allobosea > Allobosea spartocytisi. The sequence continues at coordinate 744,778 of NZ_JQJJ01000009.1, read as the reverse complement.
GAAGGCGACGGCCGTGGTCTGCGCCCTGGCGGTAAGCGCTGCGACGCCGCCTGTCTCGGTGAAGCCGGCGCTACGGAGATTGACATAGGCGAGATTGACGAAAGGCTCGATGGTGGCCCGCCCGAGGTCGAAGCGATAGGCGATCTCACCGAAAGCCTGCAGGCTGCGGGCGCCGTAATCGGAGCGCAGCTCCTCGCCGAAGCCGGAGAATACGGCGCTGCGCCGGGTGTCCAGCTCATGCCAGGCATAGGTGACCCCGCCACTCAAGCGGAAACCCAGGCGCCGGTTCCTCGCCACACCGGTTATGTCGAAAATCGGCTCTCCAAGCCATTCAGCTTCGCTGAGACCTATCTTCCGTCATGGCCGCGGGGACGATGAGCGCGCATCCGACGCCTGAAAGCGCGCAGGCAAGGAAGCCGAGATCGAATCGGCCGGTCAGCGACAAGGCCATCGCGAACGCGGATGGCGCGACCACATAGCCGAGGAAGATGACCAGAGTAGCGGCGGCTGACGCTTCCCGAACGAGGCTTGGCGGGCAAGCCCGCGCAATTTCAGATAGCTGAACGCCATTCCAGCTCGACACCGTCACGCCGGCGATTGCCGCGAGGACGCAGTAGGTCTGGAAAGACCACTGTGGCGTCGCAAGCGCCAATGTCAGCGAGGTTGCGCCTGACGCCAACCCGATCACGCGCAACAGCAGCCGCGGGGTTCCAAGCCTGTCCGCGAGCCACCCAAGCAGAACGCGTCCAGCAACACTGGTCGCCTGCATCAAGGCGTAGAGCGCTCCGGCTGTCTCGAGGCTGTAGCCAAGTTGCGAGACCGCATACGTCATCAGATAGGCGAACCAGATCCCCTGCCCTACCGCCAGGCAGGCACCGGCTGCAGCCAATCGGAACAAACTCGAAGACGTCGTCAGGGTCCTGATCGGCGTGACCAGGTTGGCGATCGAGAGAATAACGCCGAGTCCGAACTTCAGGCCATGCTCTCGATCGCGATCAAGCCCGTCCCGCATCGGCTGGACGCTTGCGATGATGGCGAGCACGAACACTGCCGAAGCCAGGAGCGCGATGCGCCAGCCGTAGGCTGCGGCGAGCGGCGGCAACGCAAGCCCTGCCACCACTCCTCCGAGCGGCACCCCAGCCTGCTTGATCGAGAAGATCAGGCTGCGACGGCCATGAGGCGCAGTGCGATGCAGAACGTCATTGCCCGCGGGCGAGGATGGTCCGTAGCCCACGCCGATCAGAAGCGCGGCGACACAGGCCGTCGCCGTCCAGCTCGGCAGAAAAAGCGCCAGCCCCAGGATTCCGATCAGAAGCCCGGCCTGGAGGGCTCGCACGGAACCGAGAGCTCGCATGTAAGGCGAGCCCAACGCCAGGAAAAGGATCGAGCCGAACGTGTTGAGACTAGCGAGGTAACCCACGACCGAGTCCGACCACCCTCGCTCAGTGGCCAATATTGGAGCGATCGTCGGAGGAATCCGACTGAGAAAGGCCGTTGCCATCTGGACTGCGACCATGGTCGCGAGGGCAAGCTGCCATGAAGGAGCGGCTTCTGCCCTTGGGAGACCTGGTTTCACGCGCTCAACTCACGCCACCGCAAGCAAGCGACGCCATGGCCATCGCGATCGTCAAGATGCGGGTCGGTCTTGGCACAATCTGAGATCGCGTGCTGACAACGCGTCCTGAACCGACATCCGCTCGGAACATTGGATGGATCGGGTGGCTCGCCTTGCAGGGAGAAATTCTCGGTCACGCGAGGCCCGCCGATGCGTGGCGCAGCCGAGAGGAGAGCTTGTGTATAGGGATGGCGGGGAGCGGCAAAGACGTCAGCAGTCTTCCCGATCTCCACGATCCTGCCAAGGTACATGACGATGACGCGGTCGCAGATCGACTGCACGACAGCGAGATCGTGGCTGATGAAGAGATAGGTCAGATCGAATTCCGATTTGAGGTCTCGGAACAGGCGCAGCACGGTCGCCTGTACCGAAACGTCCAGTCCCGAGGTGGGCTCGTCGAAGATGACCAGTTCCGGCCCGAGAACCAGAATCCGAGCCAGCCCAACGCGCCGCTGTTGGCCACCGCTGATTTCATGCGGATAAAGGTCGAGATGTTCGACGGGCAATCCGACCGCCTTGACGATTTCCCTGACCTTCTCCTCCCGCTTTTCTCTCGACCAGTCGGTGTGAATGATCAGTGGCTCGTGGAGCGAACGGCGCAGCGTCCAGCGTGGATCGAGAGAAGCGCCCGGATCCTGATAGACATATTGAAGGCGCGCACGGATTTTGGGAGCACGCTTCTGGCCCGGCGAGGCGATCCTCTCGCCCAGCATGCGGACTTCGCCCTCGCTCGGCTCGTGGATGCCCATGAGCGTCTTGCCGAGCGTGGACTTGCCGCAGCCGGATTCACCGACAATTCCCAGAATTTCGCCGGGCTCGACCGCGAAGGAGACATCGTCCAGCGCGCGCAGGCTGCCAACCTTCCGGTTCAGGAACCCTCGGACCGGGAAGTGCCGGGCCAGATTGTCGACTTCGAGAATGGGAGGATTACTGGTCTCAGACATGCGCGGCCTCCGCCTCGGCCGACCAGGGATGATGACACGCAACGGCGTGGCCATTGGGCTCTGCAATCAGCGCCGGCCTTGTTTCGTGGCAAATGTCCGTCGCGCGGGGGCAGCGGGGATTGAAGCGGCAACCGTTGGGGGCCTTGAGCGGGCTGGGAACCCCGCCGGGAATTCCGACAGGGTCGCGCCCAGGCGCGGGCAGGCTATCGAGCAGCATCCGCGTATAAGGGTGGCGAGGGTGGCTGAAGAATTGCTCGCGCGGGGCAATTTCCGCAGTCTGACCGGCATACATGACCACCACGCGGTCGCAGATTTCCCAGGCCGCGCCAAGATCATGGGTCGTGAACAAGACGGACACCCCGCGTTCAACCGCCAGCCGCCGCAGCAACCCCAGGATCTGCGCCTGGACCGTCACGTCCAGAGCGGTCGTAGGCTCGTCGGCGATGATCATTCGAGGTTGAGGAAGGAGCGCCATGGCGATCATCACCCGCTGGCGCTGGCCGCCCGATAGCTGGTGGGGATACTTGTCCAGAATGGCCTTCGGCTGCGGCAACTGAACCGCATCGAGCATGGCAATGGCGCTTGCCTCATCTGCCTTGCGCGAACGGCCAAAACTCCCTTTTCCGTCCCGGGGGGCTTTGAAGCGCATCAGGTCGTGGATCTGGGTGCCGATCCGAAACAGAGGGTTGAAGCTCGCAAAGGGGTCTTGCGGGACGAAGGTAACGACACGGCCGCGTAGATGCTCGGCCGCCTTGCCGCCCGAGAGCATATCGACACCGTCCAGCCGGATGTGCCCGCTGTTGATCTCTGTTTGGCCTTCGGGAAGCGTCCCCAGGATCGCACGGGCGAGCGTTGACTTGCCACAGCCGGACTCGCCGACCAGTCCGACGATTTCACCAGGCTTCACGCTGAGATCGATCCGATCGAGGACCTTGGCGAGCCCTTTTTCCGTTCGGAAGCCCAGAGACAGGGCCTGAATATCGAGGAGATTGCTCATGATCAGACGCTGCGCCGCGTACGCGGATCGAGGATGTCGCGCAGGCCGTCGCCAAAGAGATTGAAGCCCAGCACCGTCAGGAAGATCGCGATGCCCGGAGCGAGTGCGTACCACCAGGCTTCAGGCAGAAATTCGCGGCTTTCCGCAATCATCCTCCCCCATTCAGGAGTTGGAGGCGGAGCGCCGAGCCCCAGGAAGCCCAGCGTTGCCGCGGTCAGAATCGTCGCGCCCATGCCAATCGACGTCCGAACGATGATGGGCGAAGCGATGTTCGGCAGGATGTGCAAGACGATGACGCGCCAAGGCGATGCACCGAGCGCGACGGCGGACTCCACGAAGACCTCGTTGCGCATGGATCGCGTCTCGGCATAGACCAGCCGCGCCCAGAAGGGCCAATAGGTCAAAGATAGCGCCAGAATGACGTTCTCGATCGATGGTCCGAGCGTCTGCGCGATCGCGATGGCCAGAACGATCTGAGGCACCGCCAGGAAGATCTCGGCAATCCGCATCAGCGCGTCGCTGACCCAATTCTGGTAGTAGCCGGCGATAAGACCGATCGGTACGCCGATGACGAGCGCAGAGCCGACGGCAATTCCCGCCAGCATCAGCGTGATCCGCGCGCCGAACAGCATCCGGCTGAAGATATCGCTGCCCATCCGGTCGGTGCCGAAAAGCGCGGTAGCCGAAGGCGGTTGAAGCCGGTTCGCGATATGGAAATCGAAGACATCGTTCGGAAATGGAGCCAGCAGCGGCGCAAACATTGCAGCCAGCACAAGCAGGCCCAGCAAGCTCAACCCAATGAATGCCGCTTTATCTTTGGCGAAGCGTTTCAGGAGATCCATCAGGCCGCACCTCGCGGGTCGATCGCAGCCTGCAGCATGTCCACCAGCAGATTGATCAGGACGAAGAGTGCGCCCGTGCAGAGCGTAAAGCCCATCACGGCGTTGTAGTCGGACTGCAGGATCGAGCGCACGGCGTAGGCACCCAGGCCGGGCCAATCAAAGACCGTTTCGACGACGACCGCGCCGGCCAAGAGGATGCCAAAAATCAGTCCGAGCTGCGTGACGGTTGCGGTCAACGCCATGCGAAGCACGTATTTCCAGACGATCAGGCGGCGTGGCAGTCCCATCGCCGTCTGGTAGGCGACGGACGGCGAATTGATCACGCCGATAACGCCGTTTCGGGTAAAGCGGACGACCGTGGCCGCCGCCGGCAAAGCCAGGGTCAGTGTCGGCAAGACAATGTGCCTGAATGCGGAGCCGATCATCTCGCGATCGCCTTCGATCATTGCGTCCACCAGCATGAGCCCCGTCACCGGCTCAGGCGGAAATCCCTCGATGCGTCCCGAAAGCGGCAGCCATCCGAGTTTCATCGAGAAGAGGAACTGGAACTGCATCGCCAACCAGAAGGATGCCACCGCCAGGCCGGAAACCGTCACGACCCGAAGCACGTGGTCGATCCATGAATTCCGGTGCAGGCCGCAAAGCACGCCCAAGGGGATGCCGACGAGGCCTGCGATCAGAACGGCAAAGATCGTCAGTTCCAGCGTCGCGGGAAGACGCGATGCCAGATCGTCGACGATGGGCTGCTGGGTAAAGAGACTGGTGCCGAGATTGCCCTGCGCGATGTCGCGCAGGTAGTTCGCGAACTGAATCGGCAATGGCTTGTCGAACCCGAAGCGCTCCCGCACCTGCTGGACCTGCGCAGCGGAAGCGTTCTCCCCCGCGGCCAAGACCGCTGGGTCGACAGGGATCACCCGCGACAGCACGAATACGATCGCGAGCAGCCCCACGAGGGTTGGCACGAACCAGAGCAATCGGTTCGCCACCATTGACAGCCAGTTCATGGCAACGCCTCCGGTTGGAAGAAGTCAGGACCGCTCAGCGCTTGAGAGATGCCCAGCGAATGTCCTGGCCGTTGCTGACCGGGGAGAAGCGGATGCCCTCGACCTTGCTCGAATAGGGTCCGTACCAACGCGTGTTGTAAACGAAGATGCCGGCGGCATCGTCGTTCACCATCTGGGTCATTTCCTCGTAGAGCTTGCGCCGTTCGTCCTGGTCACTGGAGACAAGGGCACGGTCGAGCCGCTTATCGAATTCGGGGTTGCTGTAGTACGAGAAGGTACGCGTGCCGTGATAGCGCGTGCCATACAGCTCCCCGACCCAGTTATTGGGGTCGACATAGTAAGTGCTCTTCCATAGCGGCACGATATCGGCCTGGGTGTCGGCCTTGCGCATCCGGCTGGACACGACGGACCAGGGCGAAACCTCGACCACGACCTCGACACCAATCTGGCGCAGAGTGCTCTGGAACAGCGTCGCCGCCTGCTCGGATTCGCTGAAGCCGGCAAGGGCGTTGATGGTGATCGGGCGCAGCGGCTCCGTCACCTTCTTCAGCTCCTCGCGGGCCTTTTCGAGATTGTAGCTGTAACCCTTGAGGCCGGCCGGCGTGCCCCAGATGTTGTTGGGATTGGGCCCCGGATTACGCGAGACCGAATCCTTCATGATGCTCTTGATGAAGCCATCGTAGTCGAATGCGTAGGCCAGCGCGCGGCGGAAGTTCGGATTGTTCATCGGCGGCTTGGTGCAGTTCAACGCCAGGATGAACACCCGCATCGATTCCTGCTCGATGATCTGAACGTTGCTCGACTGCCGAAGCCGCTGGATCTGATCGTAGGGAAGGTAGCCATCGGCGCCCTGGAAATCGCCGCGGATCAAGCCGAGCACGCGGGTGTTCGTCTCAAGGACGGTGCGGAATTCAAGGTCGTCGAAGGGCTGGCCGGTCCACCCCGCAAAATGTTCGGCGAAGCGGCGTGCGGTGAAGCCCACGGCCGGGTCATGCCGACGAAGAGCGTAGGATCCGGAGCCCGCCTCGTTGCGCGTGAGCCAGGCCTCGCCCCAGTCCCCGTCCTTCTCATTGGCCTTCACCAGCGCGCTGTTGACCACGAGGATGTCGGGCACGGTGGTCAGGAAAATCGCGGATGGGCCATTCAGGTTGAAGACGACCGTGTGAGGATCGGGCGCCTGTGTCGATCCCGGCTTGATGCTGTCGAGGTACAGGCTGGCGGGGCCCTTCTTGAGGGCGAGGATGCGCTCGATCGAATAGACGACGTCGGCAGACGTCAGCGGTTTGCCATCGTGAAACTTGGCGTTCTGCCGCAGCTTGAACGTGTAGACCTTGCCGTCATCCGAGACGGTATGGCTCTCCGCCAGCCATGGGATCATCTTGGGAGGATTGTCGACCCAGCGGTAGAGCCCGTCGTAGAGATTGAAGCGCGAAGCGGCGCGGGCCGTATCGAAAATGGTATGCGGATCGAGGTTATCGTACGGGCTGTTGTTCGCGTAGACGAACTTGCCCCCGGCCTGTGCCAGAGCTCCCTCGATCGAGAGCGAAGCGAGGGCGACCGATCCTGCAACCGCTTTAAGCGCGTCTCTCCGTGTCGTCGTCATGCCGTCCCTCCATTGATGTCGTGTTTCAAGGGCTGCCGGTCACCGAGACGACCTGGCCTGTGATGAAATCCGCATAGTCGGAGGCGAGGAACATGACCGTGTAGGCGATGTCCTGCGGCGTCCCCGGCCGACGCCGCGCCGTGTTGGCAATCATGTTTTCCTGCCGCTCGGCCGAATACGACTGCCACTGCCGCTCATAGTCCGGGCTCGTGCGCTGGAACCCTGGGGCAACCGCGTTGACCGTGACCCCGAACGGCCCGAGCTCCTGCCCGAGCTGGCGCGCCAGCCCGATCTCGCCGGCCTTGGCGGAGGCATAAGCCTGAATCCCTGTCAGCGAGGTGCGCAGCCCGGCACCGCTGGCGATCAGAACGATCCGCCCCTTGCCGCGCGCCTTCATGCCGGTGCAAACCGCCTGGGAGGACAGGAAGGCGCCCGTCAAATTGACGTCGAGCACAGCGCGCCAGTCGGCCTCCTCGACATCCTCAAGTGCCTTCGCGCTCTGCCCGAGAACTCCGCCGGCGACGTAGACAAGGACGTCGGGTGCGCGCCCGCTGGTCCCTTCGGCCTCAGCGACCCATCGGTTGACCGCCGCCTTGTCGAGCAGATCGAGCTGCGTCGCATGCGCCGGCAGGCCGGCCATCTCCTCCTTGAGCCGATCTGCCGCGAAAACATTCGCGCCCCTCGCCGCAAATTCCTCGACGATGCCACGGCCGATGCCACGGGCCGCTCCGGCCACCAGCACGGTCTGGTCGATGAACTCGATATTCATGCCGCGTCCTCCAGCTGACGAGGCACGATCTGCGGATACTGTTCCAGAACACGGGCATAGGCCCGCTCCAACGCCGCAACCGGATCGTCCTTGGCGGCGGCATCGGCATTCACCGCCGCGAAGAGCTCATGCTTGACGAAGAAGCGCCACTCCACAGGAAGGGCAAACAAGTGCTGCGAAAGGCGGTCCCAAACGGCGTCCGACCAAACGCGCTCGAAGCTCAGCCTCTCGGGATCGAAGGTCATGCCGTCTCTGCTTTCCCGCGGCGCCGATCGCAGGGCCTTGGTGGCAGCCTCATCGATGACACCATCCTCGACCACGACGCCATAGGCTCTGGCGCCGCTTTCGGTGACCTTGCCCCCGAGAACGTCCCTCAAAACCTCATGCTCGGGACGTTCGAAAGGATCACCCCAGCCACCTGCGCCTGCCGCCGAAATCGTCAGAACGTCTCCGGGGCCGCAGCGAACCACGTCGGTGTTCCCCAAATCTTCCGGGTTCGTGTTGCCATTGACGCGAAGGAAGCCGCAGGTCGAGCCTGGCAGGCCGCCCTCGAGGCCCCAGCAGGAAAAGCGAACACGGTCCCGGTTTCGGGCGGTCACGACCGAGTTCGGCGTGAACATCTGGAATGTCATCTGAGCCGCGAGGCCACCACGGTAGCGCCCCGGACCACCCGAATCCGGCACGAGCTCATAGCTCCTGACGCGGATAGGTACCTCCGCCTCGGTGATCTCGACGGGTGTGTTCTTCAGGAAGGAATTCGAACCATCCTGCCCATCCTCGAACGAACTTCCGCCTCCCCCACCTGTGATCGGGTTGATCGAGGCCATGGCCAGCCGACCCGTACGGCTGTCAGTGGTGCGCACGTTCAGAATACCGCCGCCGCCCGCCGGGCCGGCGGGCAGGCGATCAGGCATCGCACGCGAGAAGGCACCGATGACCATCCCTTGGATGCGGGCGCAGGTCAGGCTGCGCATGCCTGTGGCCGCCGGGTAGACCGGATTGACGACCGAGCCCACCGGCAGGATGCACTGAACCGGGCGCAGAAGCCCCATGTTGAGCGCGACCGTTCGATCGAGCGAATAGACGACGTAGTTGTAGCCCACGAGCGGCAGGATATGGCGCGGCAGACCGCCCGTCGGCATGTTCAGCGCCGATTGGAGCTGCGGGTCGCTGCCCGTGAAGTCGAAGATCGCTTCGTCACCCCGAACCTTGACCGACAGCTTCAACCGGCATGGAACGCCGCCGGGGCTATCCTCGTCGATGTAATCGCTGAACTCGTAATCGCCGTCCTGCATCGAGGCGAATAGCTGGCGGGCCTGCCTCTCGGCCAGATCGAGCACGCCATAGGTCGCAGCACAGACAGTGTCGACGCCGAAGCGGGCGATCGCATCGCGGATCTTGCGTTCACCGGTCTTCAGCGAGGCGATCTGGGCCTTCAGGTCGCCCCAGTTCTGATCGGGCATGCGGACATTGCGCAACATGATGCGCAGCACGCTCTCGTTCATCACCCCGGCTTCGACGAGCTTCATAGGCGGAATTCGAATCCCCTCCTGCTGCACCTCCGTCAGCGCGCGAGACAGCGAAGCCGGCACCGCACCGCCCATATCGGTGTTGTGGATATGGCCCACAGCGAAGCAGACGAGCCGATCCTCATGGAACACCGGCATCCAGAGATGGACGTCGGGAGCATGGGTGCAGACGTAACCGGAATACGGGTCGTTGGTGATGCAGATGTCACCAGGCTTGTAGTCCGCGATGGCATCGATCGCGCCCTTATAGTCCAGGCCGATGAACCAGGTCGCGCCGAGGTCTTTCGGGCTGGCGAAGGTTTGCCCACAAGGCGTCGTCAGTCCGCTGGTAAAATCTTCCGTCTCCTTGACGAAGGCGGAATGCGCTGTCCGCAGAAGCGTGAATGCCATGCTCTCGGCCGCAGCCTCGAAATGGCTCTTCAGGATCTGCAGCGTGACAGGATCGAGCGCCATCAGATCGCACTCCGCTTCAGGATCAGATTGCCGAAGCCATCGACATGGCCCTCGAAACCGGGTGGGGCCCAGGTCGTCGTGTCGTCTTGCAAAATCACGGCCGGCCCAGCGAAGGACGAGCCCGGCGACATGTCGTTTCGCTCGAAGACTCCGGCCTCGATCGTCGATCCTTGATGAACGACCGGAACCCGCTTCCTGGGCTTCACCTGCTGCAGCTCCAGCCCCTGCTCCGCGAACTCGGGCTTGGGTGTGACCCCTGCGATGACCACGCGGAGCGCGACGATCTGCACATCTGCCGCATCGTCGGAGTGATCGTAGATTTCGGCGTGACGCTTATGAAAAGCCGCGGCAATGGCGGCATGGTCGCCGTCGACGATCCACGCCTCCTGCAGGGGCGTCTCGATCTCGTAGGATTGGCCACGGTAGCGCATATCGGCCGTGATCGAGAGCGTGGCCTCGCCGGCATAGCCCTGCCCTTCGAAGAGCCAGGCGCGAGCTTCTTTTGCGAGCTCGTTCATCGACTGGCGCAAGCCGTCGAACGATCGTGGTCCAACATCGAGAAAGACCACGCGCACGAAATCCGAGCGCAGATCGGCAAGGAGGCCTCCAAGGGCGGCCAGCACACCCGGAGTTTGAGGGATGATGACCGACTGCATACCCATGGCATCGGCCAGGAGGCAGCCGAGCATGGGACCAGCGCCACCGAACGCCAGAAGCGCATAGCCGCTCGGCTCCTCGCCGACCTGCGAGAACAGCCGGCTGGTTTCGCGGTACATGTTGGCGACCGCGAGCTGGATGATGGCCTCGGCTGCGCGTTCCGAAGAGCGTTCGAGGCCTCTGGCGATTGGCTCAAGCGCCGCAAGCGCTCGGGATCGGTCGACGTTGACGGCGCCATATCCGAGCTCGCCGGCGCCGAGGACGCCGATGGTCGCGAAGGCATCGGTGATCGTCGCGCGCTCGCCACCGCGCCCATAGCAGGCCGGCCCAGGAGTGGATCCCGCGCTTTCGGGCCCGACGCGTAAAACGCCCAAAGCATCGACGGAGGCAATCGAGCCTCCGCCGGCTCCAATCGAGGACACCGATACCGTCGGAAGATAGATCGGATACTCCCCGACGAGTTCGCCTGAGCGGAAGTCGGGCATCCCGTCCTTGAGGAGCGCGACGTCGGCGCTTGTGCCACCGATGTCGAGGCTCATGACTCTGGAGAAGCCGGCCAGCTTGGCTGTGAAGCCTGCACCGATCACACCGGCAGCCGTGCCGGACAGCAGCATCTCGATGCTGCGCACCTTGCCGGCCGCGGCGGTCATGACACCACCGTTCGACTTGGTGATCATCGGAGCGGGCACGACCCCCCGCTCGATCAGAGCATCCTCGAGGCGGCCGATGTAATGGGACACCCGAGGCTGCACCGAACCATGGATGCAGGCCGTGATGGTGCGCTCGTATTCCCGGACAATTGGCCAGATGTCGGCGGAGCAGAAAACCGGCAAGTCAGGTCGCAGGCGTTCGATCTCGGCTTTGACCAGCCGTTCATGCGCGGGGTTCTTGTAGCTGTGCAGCAAGGCGATCACGATCGCCTCGGCCCCGCTTGCTTCCAGTCGACCCAACGCGGCGGCGATCGCGGCCGGCTCCGGAACAACCTCCGCAACGCCATCCGCATTGATGCGCTCCGGCAGCGGAGCCACGCGGTCTCTCGGCACCAAGGGAGCCGGTCGGCGCGAGAACAGATCATAAGGATCCGGGATCTTCAGGCGTGCGAGTTCCAGGACGTCGCGGAAGCCTTCGGTAACGACGAGTCCAAGCTTCGCGCCCTTGCCCTGAATGATGCTGTTCACGCCCACTGTGGAGCCATGGGTGAAGTAGCTGACCTGCGAAGGCGCGATGCCGAAGCGCTTCTCGATCTCATCCAGCCCCTGAAGGACCTCAGCCCCTGGAGCGTCCGGGCGCGACAGAACCTTGAGCGTCCGCAGATTCAGGGTCTCCTCGTCGAGCACGCTGAAATCGGTGAAGGTGCCGCCGATGTCGACGCCAATGCGATAGCCCATCCGTCAGCTCCGACTGGTGGTGGCTGACGGGATCGGAGCGCCAAGACCGGCTTCATCAGCGCAATAGCGGCAAATCTCCTCATGCGTCGCGAACCAGACGGAGCCCTTTGCTTTCGCCGCCCTGATCACTTCGTCGAGAATGAAAATCCGCGAGCGGTGCCCGATGATGTGCGGGTGCATCGTCAGCTGGAACAGCCCGCCTTCTTCCGCAGCGACGTCGAGCTCCCGCAGGAAGAGGTCGAGCACCATGGGCGGCCCGCTGTGAGGGCGCAGCCCCTTGAAGCGATCCATGCCGAAATAGACGGCGTCGTCCCGGATCCACTCCACCGGCAACTCCACGATCCCGGACGGCTGCCCCTCGTCGAGAAGCTCGTAGGGCTCGTCATCCGCCATCAATGAGGAATCGTAGAGCAACCCCATTTCGCGCACGATCTTCAGCGTCCACGGGCTGAAATCCCATGACGCGGTCCGCATGCCCTTCGGCTCCCGGCCAGTGAGCTTGGTCAAGGTGTCGCGGGCGCGCAGCGCCAGATCGCGCTCCGTATCGTAGTCGAGCACCGAGTTGAGCTCGTGGATCCAGCTATGGATCGCCACCTCATGTCCGGCATCCGCCACTGAACGGGCTTCCACGTCATGCAAGAGCGCAGCGACGGCCGGCATGAAGAAGCTGGCCGGGACCGCGTGACGGGCAAGAGTAGCAAGGATACGGGGAATGCCGGAGCGATTGCCGTATTGCCCCTGACTCAGCTTCGAGTAAGAGCGCCCGCCCTCCCGGAGCTCGTTCGTCTCGTGATCGGAATCGAAGGACAGGGCGACGGCGAACTTGGCGCCATTCTTCCAAACGCCAGGCTTGAGCGACCGCCCTGCCCGGACATGGTTCACCACCTGCCGCCAGGTCTCCTCACTCCATGTCCAGGGCTTGGTGTCGGGGGGCAGCGTGACGTTCATCGGATGCACTCAGCGATTGAACTGGAACCCATCCACCACGATGTCTTGGCCCGTGATGAAGCAGGGGTTCGAGGTTGCTAGGAAGGTGACGAGCTCTGCCACGTCATCGGGCTTGCCCATTCGCTTCAGCGCGATACCGGCATTGGCAATCGCGGGGCCGCGGGCTCGGGTCAGTGTGTTGCCGACTTCGGTCTCGATGATGCCGGGGCAGACGGCATTGATAAGGATCTCCGGGCCGAGCTCTTTGGCGAGAGCGCGGGTCATCCCGATGATCCCGGCCTTGGCAGCAGCATAAGCAAACCGGCTGACGGCGGCCGTCACACCACCAGAATGCGCATTCAGTGACGACATCGAGACGATGCGCCCAGCTCCCTGACGCTGCATGATCGGCGCGACAGCCTGGATATAGTTGAAGCAGCTCTTCAGATTGAGAGCGATCGCGTGGTCGAACTCGGCTTCAGTGATCTCGAAGATGCCCTTCGGCATCCCCTTGCCGGCATTGTTCACGAGGACGTCCACGCGGCCCCACTGCGCGACGACCTCCGAAACTATACGGCTCGCCTCTTCCTTGAAAATGACGTCCGACTGAAAAGCCAACGCACGACGACCGAGGGATCTTATCTCGTCAGCGGTGCGCTTTAGCTCGTCCGACAACAGATCAACAAGCACAACATCCAGTCCAGACCGCGCGAGAGACAGCGCGCAAGCGCGCCCGATACCTCGCGCGCCGCCCGTGACAATCGCCACAGGCGCGGCGTTGCTCGAATTCATGGCTCACCCTCTTTCAAGAGTGTTGATTTCCTCTTGATTAAGGGAGAGCCTATCGCCGGCAAATTGGTTCGCCAAGAGAGATTCGGTTCACGTCCATGAACACCGAGGTCAAGTCTGCGGCGCGCGTATTGGACCTGCTGGAATATCTTGCAGGCTGCTCCGAACCCGTGAAGCTCAAGGAGATCGTCGCGGCTCTGGGATTCCCGAAGAGCAGCGCTCATGCCCTGGCGCAGACCCTGGTCTCACGCGGCTACGCCATTCAGGACGCGACCGAGCGATACGTGCTTGTCCATGCCAGTCGCCATCAATCGGCCTCGCGCGCGCTCGAAGCCCGCCTTCTTTCGGCGGCGCACCCGATCATGGAACAGCTTCGTGACGAGACGGGCGAGACCGTGATGCTGGCGGTCTTAACCGCGAGAGGCGATTGCCGGCGCATAGCCAAATGCGTCAGCCGTCAGGCTGTACGCTACGACATCGAGCTCGACGGCCTCTCCGACTCGTACTGCTCGGCCACTGGCCGGGTCCTGCTGGCTCACTGGGATCCGGCTCTCACCGACGGATATTTTGCGCGGGCGAACCTCATCCCAAGGACACCCAAGACGGTTACCGACCCAGACGCGATCCGGGGAATGTTCGAGACGATCCGTGCGGAAGGCATCGCGGTTAGCGACGAAGAGCACGTCACCGGTTCGACGGGACTTGCCGCACCCATTTGGGGAAGAGAGGGCAAGGTGATAGCGGCGCTCAACCTTGGCGTTGTGACGCTGCGATATCACTCCCGCGCGAGCGAGCTTGCGGATCTACTCAAGGATGGCGCCAATCGCATAAGCGCACGCCTTGGCCATAAAGGTTATCCGGATCAACCGGTGCTGCCACCGTTATGAAATGTCGAACGTACCGGAGCATGTGGGATTGCGCAGCTGGCGCCCGCTAAGCAGGATCCTGAGCACGCCCATCGCCGCTGTCATCCCCGCCCACAAAAACGATCTGGCAGAAACGCCCCGAGTGCTTGAGCGGCTCGCCCTTTCCGATCACCAAGGAGTGCCCCTATGAAAGCCTATCTGACCAAGTGGATTCCGCCTCGTGCAGATTTTCTCCAGACCATAACCGATGACGAGAAGGCGCTGTTTAAGCAGCATGGCGACTGGCAAACCAAGCTGCGCGAAACCCGTCAGATCGTGGCGCACGGCCCCGTCGTCGATCCCGCCGGCCCTTATGGCGTCGCGTTGTGGGAGATCGAGGATGACGCCGACATCGCCGCGCTGACCGCTGAGGATCCGATCGTAAAGGCCGGGGTCGGCCATTACGAGCATTATTCGATGATGCAGATGCGTTCGCGCGGCTGACGCGCCGGCGAACGACTGCAACGTAAAAGCTACGTCACCATGGCCGTCGCCCTGATAACCCGGCATCGGCACTGTGCACGCACGCCGTCTAGCCGCCCGTGGCCACGATCTCGTCCCTGTTGCCCGAGCGACGGATCGGCTGAACGCATTGGCCAGCCAGAAAATGCCGACGGACTATAGCCTCAAATGCCGACATATTCCCCCTGGAATGTCGAAAATTAAAATCAACGATATCAAAATCTTACAAAGGCGCGCGCCGACAAACTTCGCATTTCCCACAGCAGCGCTGCACAGGCGCAGGGACGGCAAGTTCACGGCCGCAGGACGATGGCGTCCCCGATCCGGCGCATCTCGAAATCGGAGATCAGGATCTCCAGTTCGACGTGCCAGCGGCCCGGCACCGGCAGGCTGAAGGCCTCGGTCCGCCAGATGCCGTCCGGGCCGAGACGGGCGGGTCGTTCGATCGGCTCGATGCCGGCCGCCGGATTGCTGAAGCTGAGGGTGAGTTCCCTGGGCAGGAGGGGTCCGAACTCACCGTCCATCAGCACGACCGTGACGATGACCGGCCCTGCCCGGCCGGGCGTGACCGTGACGTCCGCCATCGCCGGCAAGGTGTGGATATGGACCGAGGCCGGCTGCGCCCGCACCATCGCAATGGCGCGCGGCGGCGGCGTGAAGCGCCAGAGCGCCACGATACCGAGGATGGCGACCAGCACCGCGAGCTCGACGGCGATGACACGCCTCATGGCGCGCGCCGCCGGGATGTCGCCGGCCTCCACGCGCCGCGTCAGCGACCAGCGATTGAAACCCGCCAAGGCGAAGGCGACCGCGGCCAGGGCGAGCTTGGCGAGAAGGACTTGCCCATAGGCCGTCGCGAGAAGCGCAGCCGGCCTCTCGACCTGCACGCAGGCGAGAACCAGCCCGCTGAGCAGCAAGGCTGCGACGATCCAGGCGATGCGGCCGGAAAACCGGCGCAGCACGCTCCTGCCGTTCTCACCGCGCAGAGCCAAGGCGAGCGGCAGCAGCGCTCCGACCCAAAGCGCGATCGCGCTCGCGTGCAGGAAGACGGCGGGGCGCATGAGCCATTGCGGCTGGGCCGCGCTGGCATGGCCGCTGCTTGCGAGAGCAAGCCCGACCAGCATGACAGATAGAAGGCCGGTGACGGCGGCGCGGACGCCGGGCCGCGACAAGCCGATGAGCGCGCTCGCCAAGGCCATGGCCGCGATGAGGATCGTCCAGATATAGCTGGTGGCCGCGGCCGCCCGCCAGACCGCCGGCTGGAAGAACGCCCCGATCGACGCACCGAGCGCGTCGAGCCCCTGCGCGCCGAGCGCAACGGGCAGGCAGAACAGGCCGAGCCCCATCATGGCGGCAGCGAAGCGGCCGGCCCCGCCGGCAAGCGGCCCGATCCAGGCCCGGCTCGCAGCCGCACCACACCCCAGGAACAGGCCGAGATTGAGCCCGAAGCGGCTGAGCCAGACCAGCGTGCGAACGCCGGAATCGGCCTGCTCGCCGAGATCCGCCGCCGCGCCGCTCGGGGCGCCGATCGAGAACACCACCGATCCTCCGACCGGATGCCCGTCCTCCGACACCACGCGCCAGCTCAGCACATGGGTGCCGCCCGGAAGCGCGGCAGGCGCCTCGATCACGACCGTCCTGTCCTTCAGAACGAAGCGCCCGAGGTTGCGGGCGCTGCCGTCCGGGCCGATCAGCCGCAGCGCCAGCGGCGAGACGGGCTCGCTGAAGACGAGCTCGATCTGCTTCGGAGCCGCCGCCAGCACGCTGCCGTCGGGCGGCGTCGCGTTGTTCAAGGCCGCATGCGCCAGCGCCCGGCCCGGCGCTCCGGCGCAGGCCAGCAGGACGAGGATCGGCAGCAGGGATCGCAGGAGCCGGGTCATCATGGGCTTATCCTTGCGGCGGAGCGCCGGGCGCTCCGCCGCCGCTATCATTATTTGCCGGGGGTGAGCTTCACGCCGGGAGCCGGGAATTTGTAGTCGTCCGCCGACTTGCCGGCTTCGGGGATCTCGATCCAGCGCTCGACGGCCCCGCCCTCGCATTCCTGGACGACCGGCACGTAGAGCGTGGCATCGGCCTTCAGATCCTTGGCGAGATAGCCGCGCAGGACGAATTCGTCATAGAATTCGTCAGGTAGCTTGCCGCCGCTCCAGACCACTTCCTTGACGCCCTCCGAGGTCGGCGTGCCGTAGTAGTCATAGGGCTTCGCATAGCTGCCCTTGACCGTTTCCAGCGTCCAGCCGGGTTTCGGCATCGGCTTCACCGCGATGACGCCTTCCGGGATCTGGACGCGAACCTTCGTGGTCGCCGCACCCTTGCAGCCATGCGGAACGCGCAGCACCGCCTTGTAGGTCGAGCCGACCGGGGCGGATTGGTTTTCCAGCGTGATATGAGCGAGCGCCGGCCCGGCGGCGAGCAGGCCCGCGACGGCGAGAAGATATTTCATGACATGTATCCTTGATGGTTGAGGCCGCCCTGGCGGCCGGGTTGCGGCAGGCACGCGGCCTGCCGGATCGGAAAAATCGGAAGCGACGGAGATTCGGGGGCAGCATCGCGCCAACCCTTCGACCGGGCCGCAGCCCGCCCGACGACGTGTCGCGCCAAAGCGTGCGCGCCGGTCGCGAAGCAGCCCGCGAGGCGAAGCAGAGGGTGGGATGGGATGACGCCCGAATCCGCGCCGTCACGGCGTCGGGTCGGGCGGAAAGCGCGTCACGACGTCCGACGGCACAGGCTGACATCAGTCGTCACGGACGCGGGAGAGCGCCGGACGGCGGCTCAGGCGCGGACGGGAGGAGCGCGCGGATTGCCGGGCGAATGATCGGCGAGGAAACCGACGGGCCGGTCGAGCCTGCGGATGAAGGCGACCTGATCGGCCGGCCGCTGCGTGAGGAGCGCGAATGCGGGCTGGACCGGATCGGCCCCGGCGAGCATCGGGCAGCCGGCCGTGCAACAGCTCATGCCGGCATGGGCTTGCGACTTGTCGTGATCGCCACCGGCCGGAGCGTCCCCGCTCGGCAAGCAATGGGTCAGGACAAGGGTCCGATCGAGCGAGAGCGCATTGGCATAGACGCCGGCCGCAAAACCGGCGAACAGCGCCTGGAGCACGAGCAGATAGGCCGCGAACAGCGCGACCCAGCTTCTGATCCGTGATCCATTGCGTCGGCTCAAGGCATCGACCTCCGCAGCCTCGATAGCACCGTCGCGCATGGCGTCAAACGGCCTTGCGGTCGCACCGCATCAGCCGAGCGCCTGGCTCGCGAGCGCCATGCGGCGCGGCCCGTGCGGATCGACCGGGGCATAGGGCGCCCGGCCCAACCCCATCGAGGTGACGCTGTCATAGATCTGCATGCCGCTGGCGACGATAAAATCGACGAAGGCCGTGTGGCTGGCAGGCGTGTCGACCCTCAGGAAGCTGCCGGCATGGAGTTCGACGAAGGGCTGGCAGACGGCGATCGCGTCCTCCTGGGCCGAGGCGATCACCGGGCCGATGACGCGCTCGCGCCCGAAGCGGCGACAGAGCGCGAAGGCGACGACCTCGTCGTTGCGGACGAGCACCTGCCCCTTCGAGACCGGCAGGATGCGCCGGAACACGGCGGACCGGTCGCACCCCGTCGCCGCCCGGTCGAGGCTCAGCAGGCTTTCACGGTCTTCGGCCCGCATGGCGCGAACCGTTCCTTCGACCCGGACAGGAGGCGGGCTGCCGACGACCTGCCCCTGGCATTGCAGGATCTTCTGCTCATGGCCGTAGCCCATGGAACGGTAGAGCCGCCGGGCCGCATGCGTGGCGGTGAGGCCGAAGACCGAACCCGGGTTCAGCTCATGCGCCCGTTCCATCAGCCAGCGGCCGGCGCCGTGCTCCTGCAGGCGCGGCGAGGTGATCAGCATGCCGACCATGGTGAAGCCGGCGCCGTAGCGCTGCCACATCACCGTCCCGACCACGCGCCCGATCTCATCGACCGCCGCGATGCCCTGCCCGAGATCGAGCAGCACGCGCCAGTCGCTATCGCGATGCGGCCAGCCGACGGCGACCGAAAGCGCGTGAAGCTGCGCGACGTCGATCTCCCCGATGTCCCGCAGGGTGATCTTGAAGGCATCGAGATGCAGTTGGGCGATCATCTCCAAAATCGCAGCCTCCGGCACTTGCACGACCGGGCCCTCGGGCACGACGGTCGAGCACCGATCGTTTCTAACGCAATCGCGCCACAGGAAGCACCGTTCTTTGCCCGCGATTCGGCATAGATGACCGCCCCGCAGCGCAGAACAGACGCGACCGCCGCGCCGACCGCCCTACCCTGCCGGAACCATAACCACTCCGGAGCAGCGCGTGACGCCGGAAGACATCCTGACGGAGCTGATCCGCTTTCCCTCGATCGTCGGGCGCCCCAACGCGGCCATCGCCGGCTGGATCGCGGACTATCTCGCCCGTTTCGGCGTCACGGCGCAGATCCTGCCGGGCCCGGAGGGCGACCGGGCCAATCTCTTCGCCACGATCGGCCCGCGCGACGTGCCGGGGCTTATTCTTTCCGGCCATATGGACGTCGTGCCGGCGGAGGAACCGCAATGGAGTTCCGACCCGTTCCTGCTGCGGGCCGAAGGCGACAAGCTGTTCGGCCGCGGCACCAGCGACATGAAGGGCTTCCTGGCCGCCGCGCTCGCGATCGTGCCTGCGCTCGCCGGCATGAAGCTGGCACGGCCGGTCCATATCGCCTTTTCCTATGACGAGGAGGCGGGCTGCCGCGGCGTGCCGCATCTCATCGCGCAACTGCCTTCGCTCTGCGCGCTGCCGGAGGCCGCGGTCATCGGCGAGCCGAGCGGGATGAGGCCGATCCTCGCCCATAAGGGCAAGGCGGCGGCACGCGTCGAGATTCACGGCCGCTCCGGCCATTCCTCACGCCCCGAGCTCGGCCTCAACGCCATCCATGCCATGGGCGCCGTGATCGCGGCGGCCGAAAAGACCGCCTCCGATCTGCAGGCGGGGCCTCTCGATGCGGTGTTCGAGCCGCCCTACTCCTCCCTGCAGATCGGCACGGTTCGCGGCGGCGAAGCGCTCAACATCATCCCGGATCGCTGCCGGATCGAGATCGAGGCGCGCGCCATCGCCGGCGTCTCGCCGGCGGCATTGCTCGAACCGGTGCGGGCGGCTCTCGCCGGCCTCGAGGCGCGTGGATTCGCCACCGACTGGCAAGAGATCGCCAGCTATCCGGCACTGTCGCTCGCGGCGCAGGCGCCGATCGCCAGGATGCTGGCGGAGGTGACCGGCACCGAGCCTCTCCCGGCCGTCAGCTACGGCACGGAAGCCGGGCTCTATCAGGCGGCCGGCATCGACGCGATCATCTGCGGCCCCGGCGACATCGCCCGGGCCCACAGGCCCGACGAATACATCACGCGCGGCGAGCTCGCCGATTGCGCGCGGCTGCTCGAACGGCTTTGCACCGCATTCACACGGCCCGGCCGCTGACATCTCTTTCCCCGGAGACTGCCTTGACCTTCCTGTTCAACTCAACCGAGGAGCGTGCGCAGGTGTTCGCCGCGCGCTTCGCCGAGGCGCTGCCGGAGATCCGCTTCATCCGCAGCAACGAAGCCTATGATCCGGCCGAAATCCGCTATCTCATCACCTGGACCGCGCCCGACGATCTCGCCCGCTTCACCAATCTGGAGGTTCTCTTCTCCATTGGGGCCGGCATCGACCAGATGAAGACGGAAGGGCTGGCGTCCCATGTCCTGGTGGTGCGAATGGTCGAGGAAGGCATCACCAAGATGATGCAGGAATACGTCACACTCGGCGTGCTCGCCCTGCATCGGCAATGGCCGCTCTATCTCGCCCAGCAAAAGCAGGCGCTCTGGCAGCCGCATGAACTCACCCCGGCGACGGCGCGCCGCGTGGGCGTGCTCGGCCTCGGCATGATGGGCACGGCCGTGATCGAACGCCTCAAGCCCTTCGGCTTCCCGATCTCGGGCTGGAGCCGCTCGCCGCGATCGATCGACGGCCTGCGGTGCTTCCATGGCGAGGACGGTCTCTCCGCCATGCTGGCCGAGACCGACATTCTGATCTGCCTGCTGCCGCTGACGCCGCAGACGACCGGCATCCTCGATGCCAAGCTATTCGCGAAGCTCCCGGCCGGCGCCGGGCTCGTCCATGTCGGACGCGGCCAGCATCTCGCCCATGAGGCCCTGCTCGACGCGCTCGACAGCGGCCGGCTCTCGGGCGCCGTGCTCGACGTCACCGAGCCCGAGCCCCTGCCCGCCGGGCATCGGTTCTGGAACCACCCCAAGGTGCTTCTGACGCCGCATATCGCCAGCAAGGTCGAGCCCGAGCCCGCGGCCAAGGCGGTGATCGAGAACATTCGCCGCCACCGCTCCGGCCTGCCGCCGCTCGGCCTCGTCGACCGCAGCCGCGGCTACTGACCCGTTTCCCTTTCCCCACCCAGCAAAAGGCAGACCCATGTCGCTCCTCGTCAAGCTCGACCTTGCCCCCACCGGCGAGCCCACCAAGCGCTCCAAATGTCCGCCGGATCGCCTGCTCGCGGGCGACCCCGACTACACGACCTGGGCGCAGGACGCGTCGCGGGACGGCACGGTGAACACCGGTGTCTGGGAGGCCACGCCCGGCACGAACCGCTCGATCAAGGGCGAGACCTTCGAATATTGCTACATCCTCGAAGGCGTGGTGGAGCTGACCGAGGAAGGCAAGGAGCCGCGCCTCTTCAAGGCCGGCGACAGCTTCGTGATGAAGCCGGGCTATGTCGGCGTCTGGAAGACGATCGAGACCGTCCGGAAGATCTACGTCGTCGTCGGCTGACGCCGGATCGCCGCACGTCCCGAGCGGCACGAAGCGGCGATCCATCTCATGGGCCCGTCTCTTCGGGCCGTCTGTTGGGCCCGCTGCTCCAGCCGCCGAAGAATCCGCCGTCCCGGTCCGCGCAAACGGGATTTCCCGTCGCGCCGGGGCGGCGTCCCAGCGTCACCTGCGGGCGCAGGGGCGCTAGGCTTTCGCCGCTGCCCCGTTTTCGGAGACCGCCCTCGTGTCGCTGAGCTTCGACCCCGCCACCATCGACCTGCCGCGCGCCCATTTCATCGGCGGCGAGCGTGTGCCCGCGACGGGCGGGATCGCGCTGCATCGTCCCTCCGACGGCGTGGCCTTCGCCGATTGTCCCGTTGCGGAGGCCGAGCTGGTCGACCGCGCGGTCGAGGCCGCCAAGCGCACGCTGAAGACCAGCGGCTGGGGCACGGTGCGCCCGCGCGAGCGCGTCAACGCGCTTCACCGCTGGGCCGATCTGATCGAGGCCGAAGCGGTGACGCTCGCCCGGATGGAGGCCGTCGCCTCGACCCGCCCGATCGCCGAGCTTTTGAAGTTCGACATCCCGATCACCGTCGAGCAGATCCGCTTCTTCGCCGAATTCGCCGACAAGGAAGGCGGCGACCTCGTGC
The DNA here is from genome assembly GCF_000745475.1 of Allobosea sp. UNC402CLCol. Lineage (GTDB taxonomy): Bacteria > Pseudomonadota > Alphaproteobacteria > Rhizobiales > Beijerinckiaceae > Allobosea > Allobosea spartocytisi. Next base: position 722,469 of record NZ_JQJJ01000009.1, on the reverse strand, counting down.
CGACCGCCGCCGACAGCGTCGGCCTGATCGCAACCGAGCCCTATGGCGTGGTCGGCGCGATCACGCCCTGGAACTTCCCGATCTCGATGGCCGCCTGGAAGCTCGGCCCCGCGCTCGCCGCCGGCAATGCCGTGGTGCTGAAGCCCTCCGAGATGACGCCTTTCGCGACGCTCTATCTGGCGGAGCTGTCGGTCCGCGCGGGGATGCCGGCCGGGCTGATCAACATCGTGCTCGGCGACGGGCGCACGACCGGCGCCGCCATCACCGGCCATCCCGGCATCGCCAAGGTCAGCTTCACCGGCTCGACCGGCGCGGGTGCCGCGATCATGGAGAACATCGCCCGCACCGGCATCAAGCCGATGACGCTGGAGCTCGGCGGCAAGAGCCCGCAGGTGGTCTTCGCCGATGCCGATATCGCGCTCGCCGCCGGCGCCGTGGCGCGCGGCATTCTCGCCAATGGTGGGCAGGCCTGCGTCGCGGGCTCGCGCCTCGTCGTCGAGGAGAGCGTGGCCGAGGAGGTCGTCGGGCTGATCCTCAAGCAGATGGGCGAGATCAAGCCCGGCCCGACCTGGGACGAGGCCAGCGCCTACTCGCCGATCATCTCCGAGCGCCAGATCGGCCGCATGGCCGGCATCGTCGATGCCGCCGTCGCGCACGGCGCCCGGTGCAGGACCGGCGGCTCGCGCCTCGACCGCGAGGGCTATTTCTACGCGCCGACCCTGCTCGAAGGGCTCGAGGCGAATTCGCCGGCCATCACCGAAGAGATCTTCGGCCCGGTGCTGACGGTGCAGACCTTCCGCGACGAGGACGAGGCGATGGCGCTCGCCGACCATCCGACCTACGGACTCTGCGCCGGGCTCTACACCCGCGATCTGTCGCGCGGCCTGCGGCTGAGCAACCGGCTGCAGGCCGGCACCGTCTGGGTCAACCGCTATGGCCGCTCGCGCGACCACATCCTGCCGACCGGCGGCTACAAGCAGTCCGGCCTCGGCAAGGATCTCGGCCGGGAAGCCTATCTCGCGAACCGCAAATCCAAGAGCGTCCTGATCGCCGTCTGAGGAGACCATCCCGTGAAATCATACAAGATCGCCCTGATCCCGGGCGACGGCATCGGCACCGCCGTGATCGAGGCGACCTGGGAGGTGCTCGGCAAGGCGGCACGCGGCGCCGGCTTTTCGCTGGACGGCACGAGCTTCCCCTGGTCCTGCGACTTCTACGAGAAGACCGGCGCGATGATGCCGGCCGACGGCATCGAGACGCTGCGCGGCTACGACGCGATCCTGCTCGGCGCTGTCGGCTGGCCGAAACGCGTGCCGGATTCGGTGTCGCTGCACGGGCTGCTGCTGCCGATCCGCAAGGCCTTCGTGCAATACGCCAATATCAGGCCGCACCGGCTGCTGCCGGGCGTCGAGGGGCCGTTGCGGGCGAGCGCCTTCGACATTCTCTGCATCCGCGAGAATACCGAAGGCGAGTATTCCGGCGCGGGCGGGCGGGTCCATAACGGCACCGCCGACGAGGTCGCGGTCGAAACCGCGATCTTCACCCGCAAGGGCGTCGAGCGCATCCTGCGCTTCGGCTTCGAGCAGGCGCGCAAGCGCCGCGGCAAGCTCGCCTCGGTGACCAAGTCGAACGCGCAGAAATACTCGATGGTGTTCTGGGACGAGATCACCGCCCTGGTCGCGGCGGAATACCCCGATGTCGAGGTCGCGAACTACCATATCGACGCCATGGCGGCGCGGATGGTGATGGCGCCCGAGAGCCTCGACGTGGTCGTCGCCTCCAATCTCTTCGGCGACATCCTGACCGATCTCGGAGCCGCCATTCAGGGCGGGCTCGGCTATGCGGCCTCGGCCAACATCAATCCGGAGCGCAATGCGCCCTCGATGTTCGAGCCGGTGCATGGCTCCGCGCCGGACATCGCCCATCTCGGCATCGCCAATCCGATCGCGGCGATCTGGTCGGGCGCGATGATGCTGGAGCATCTCGGCGAGCCGGCTGCGGCCGCAGCCGTGATCAGCGCCATCGAGGCCGCCACCGCTCGCGGCATCGGCACGAAGCCGGGCGAGCACAAGACGAACGAGATCACCAGCGCCGTCCTCGCGGCGCTGGGCTGACAGGAGAGCACGACATGACCATCGAAGGCCTTCGCGATCCCGGCCTCGTGCGGGAAGCCTGCCTGGTCGGCGGCCAGTGGAACGGCGCGGCTTCGGGCCGCACGCTCGACGTCGTCGACCCCGCTACGCAAGCCGTGCTCGGCACGGTTCCGGATGCCGGCCAACCTGAGACTCGCGCCGCCATCGATGCCGCCGCGGCGGCCTTCGAAAGCTGGCGGGCCAAAACCCCGGCCGAGCGCGCCGCGCTGCTGGAAGCCTGGCATGCGCTGATGCTCGAACATATCGAGGATCTGGCGCTGATCCTCACCTCCGAGCAGGGCAAGCCGCTGGCCGAATCGCGCGGCGAAATCCGCTACGGCGCCTCCTTCGTGAAATGGTTCGCGGAAGAAGCCCGCCGGATCTACGGCTCGACGATTCCCGCGCCGACGGCCGACCGCCGCATCCTCGTGCTGAAGCAGCCGGTCGGCGTCTGCGGCATTGTCACACCCTGGAACTTCCCGAACGCGATGATCACCCGCAAGGTCGCGCCGGCTCTCGCCGCCGGCTGCACCGTGGTGATCAAGCCCTCGGAGCTGACGCCCTATTCGGCCCTGGCGCTCGGCGTGCTGGCCGAGCGGGCCGGCATTCCGGCCGGCGTGATCAACATCGTCACCGGCATGCCGACCGAGATCGGCGCCGAGCTGACAGGCAATCTCGCGGTCCGCAAGATCTCCTTCACCGGCTCGACGCGCGTCGGCGCGCTGCTGATGAAGCAGGCCTCCGACAGCATCAAGCGGCTGAGCCTCGAACTGGGCGGGAACGCACCCTTCATCGTCTTCGACGACGCCGATCTCGACATCGCCATCGACGGTGTTCTGGCCTCCAAGTTCCGCAATGGCGGCCAGACCTGCGTCTGCGCCAACCGCATCCTGGTTCAGGACGGCATCTACGACCGCTTCGCCGAGAAGCTGTCGGCCCGCGTCAATGCGATGAAGGTCGGCCCCGGCACCCAGGCGGGCATCGATATCGGCCCGATGATCAACGCCGCCGCGCTGGAGAAGATCGAGCGCCATGTCGACGACGCGCTGTCGAAGGGCGCCAAGCGCCTCGCCAGCGCCGCCGACATGCCCAATGGCAAGCAATACGCCACGCCGACCGTGCTGGGCGGGGCCACGACGCAGATGCTGCTGGCGAGCGAGGAGACCTTCGGGCCTGTCGCGCCGCTCTTCCGCTTCCGCAGCGAGGACGAGGCGCTCGCCATCGCCAACGGCACGCCCTTCGGGCTCGCGGCCTATTTCTTCACGCAGGACATCCGTCGCTCCTGGCGCGTCGGCGAGGCGCTGGAGTTCGGCATGGTCGGCCTCAACACCGGCGCGATTTCGATGGAGGTCGCCCCCTTCGGCGGCGTCAAGCAGTCGGGCCTCGGCCGCGAGGGCTCGCAGCTCGGCATCGAGGAATATCTCGAGGTCAAGGCCTTCCATATCGGCGGGCTTTGACGGGCAGCAAGGCAAGCCACAGCAATTCCACGCCCAATTCAACCAGGTCAGCTTCGCAACGTTGACAAAACAAGGGGAACTACCGTGAAAACCATAACTTCCGCACTATTGGCGCTCACCTTGTCGGTGGTCATCGCGCCGGCCCAGGCCCAGACCACGACGCTCGCCACGGTGAAGAGCCGCGGCGACCTGATCTGCGGCGTCAGCCCCGGTCTCGCCGGCTTCGGAATTCCCGATGCGAAGGGCGAATGGGCCGGCCTCGACGTCGATCTGTGCCGCGCGATCTCGGCCGCGATCTTCAACGATCCGATGAAGGTCAAGTTCACGCCGCTCTCCTCGAAGGACCGCTTCACCGCCCTCCAGAGCGGCGAGGTCGACGTGCTCTCGCGCACCTCGACCTGGACGATGTCGCGCGACACCACGCTCGGCCTGACCTTCGCCGGCGTGAACTATTACGATGGGCAGGCCTTCCTGGTGCAGAAGAAGCTCGGCATCGACACCGCCCGCAAGCTCGACGGCGCCTCGATCTGCCTGCAGCAGGGCACGACGACCGAACTCAACGTCGCCGACTATTTCCGCAAGAACAAGATCAAGTACGAGCCCGTCACCTTCGATAAGGGCGACGAGGCGATCAAGGCCTTCGAATCCGGCCGCTGCGATGCGTTGACCGACGATTCCTCCGCCCTTTATGCGCTGAAGCTGAAGCTGGTGAATCCGACAGAGGCCGTCGTGCTGCCCGAGCTGATCTCGAAGGAACCGCTCGGCCCGGTCGTGCGCAGCAGCGACCTGCAATGGTTCAACCTGGTGAAGTGGACGCTCGATGCCATGCTGAACGCCGAGGAGCTCGGCGTCACCAAGGCGAATGTCGACGAGATGCTGAAGTCGGACAATCCCGAGATCCGCCGCCTGCTCGGCGCCGAGGGCAAGTTCGGCGAAGGCATCGGCCTGACCAACGACTGGGCCTACCGCATCGTCAAGCTCGTCGGGAACTACGGCGAATCCTTCGAGCGCAGCGTCGGCCAGGGCTCGGAGCTCAAGATCGCCCGCGGCAAGAACGCGCTCTGGACCGAGGGCGGCCTGCAATACGCCCCACCGGTCCGCTGAAGGACGCCGGCGGCATTTTGAGATCCCGCGAAGCTTGCGACGCCGGATGAGCCATTGCCGCAACGACGAACATGGGCACGCGCCGGAACCTGTTCCGGCGCGTGCCCATCCGCGTTCCACCATGCCTGCGACGATCGATCAAATGTCGAGACCAAAGAGCTGGCATCGGCCGACGCCCCGCGATTGATCGCGAGGTCGTCCTGGGCCCGCAGGCCTCCGCGCTCACTGAATGCGGTCGAGCATCTTGTAGTAGTAGCCGACCAGCGGCAGGAACCAAGGCTTGCCGAAATGGCCCGGCACCGCCGGCCAGGACAGCCCCTTCAGCGGGTTGCGATCGGGCCGGCCGAGGATCGCATCGGCCATGATCATGCCGAGATGCGTCGACATCTGCGCGCCATGGCCGGAATAGCCCATCGCATACCAGACGCCGTCCTCGTAGCCAGCGCGGGGATAGCGGTCCTTGGTCATGTCGACGAGGCCGCCCCAGCAATAGTCGATCTCGACATCGGCGAGTTGCGGGAAGATCCGGGCAAGGCTCTCCCTGAGGATGGCGCCGCTCTTGGCGTCGGAGGTCTGGTCCGACGTGGCGGAGAAGCGCGCCCGCCCGCCGAAGATCAGCCGATTGTCCGGCGCCAGGCGGAAGTAGTTGCCGATGTTGAGCGAGGTCACCGCGGTGCGATTGCCCGGCATGGTCATGGCGACCTCGGCCGCGCTCAAGGGCCGCGTCGCGATCAGGAACGAGCCGACGGCGACGATGCGCCGGCGGAACCAGGAGAAGGGACCGGCCGTATAGGCCCCGGTCGCCACCAGCACCTCCTTTGCCGAGACGCTGCCGCGCGGCGTCTCCAGCACATGCCGGCCGCCCTCCTGCCGTCGCTCCGTCACGGGCGCATGTTCATGGATGACGGCGCCGTGCCGTACCGCCGCCATGGCGAGGCCGGCGACGAAGCGGCCCATATGCATCATCGCGCTCTTCTTGGAGAGCATCGCGCCATGGAAGGCGTCGGAGCCGATCTCGCCCTTGAGGTCGGCCCGGCTCAACATGGCGGTATCGGGATCGGCCTCGCGATGCAGCACCTCGAAATTCCGCGCGATCCCGGCGACATGCTCGGGCTTGGAGGCGAGCTTGAGCTTGCCGGCGCGCCGGAAGGCGCAGTCGATGCCCTCCTCCGCAACGATGCGCTCGATCGTGTCGACGGAATCGTCGAAGGCGCGATAGAGGGCGACCGCGCGCTCGGTGCCCAGCGCCGATTTAGCGGCGATGAAGCTGTGGGCGAGGCCGTTGTTGAGATGGCCGCCATTGCGGCCCGAGGCGCCATAGCCGACGCTGTGCGCCTCCAGCACCACGACCTTCGCGCCGGCCATCGCGAGCTGGCGCGCGGCGGCGAGCCCGGTGAAGCCGCCGCCGATCACGGCGACGTCATAGCTGCCTTCGACCGGCCCCTCGGCGGCGCCGGTGAAGGGCGCCGCCGTGTCGTGCCAATAGGATTTGAACTGCATCGGTCCCGCGCCTTCAGAGGCCGAAGACGCCCGGCAGCCCGCCGATGTCCTTGATCTCGACATAGCCGTAATAGGGGTTCGCCGGCTCGTGGCCGCGATTGACCCAGACCTTGTTCTTGATGCCGAGGTCATGCGCGGTCATCAGGTCGTAGCGGAACGAGGAGGAGACGTGGCAGACGTCCTCCGGGCCGCAACCCAGCATGTCGAACATGTATTCGAAGCCCTTCATGCGCGGCTTGTAGGATCGGGCCTGCTCGGCCGTGTAGACGGCATGGAAGGGTGCGCCGAGCCGGGCGACATTATGCGGAATCTGGTCATTCTGCGCGTTGGACAGGATGACGAGCGGGATTTCCTTCGCCACCTTGGCGAGGCCTGCCGGCACGTCCGGATGCGGGCCCCAGGTCGGCACCTGCTCGTAGATCCAGCGTGCATCCTCGGGGCGGAAGGCGACCGCATTGCGTCGGCAGGTCCGCTCCAGCGCGTTGTAGACGACGTCTTCATAGGGCTTCCAGTCGCCCAGGACCTCGTCGAGCCGGTAAGCCGAGAAATCCGTGATGAAGGTCCGCATCGCCGGCTCGTCCAGCTTTTCGCCGTAGAGCGCGCGCGCGGCCTTATCCATCGCGAAATAGATCAGCGTGCCGTGGCAGTCGAAGGTGACGAATTTGGGCCTGAAGGCGGTCATCTGCGGAAATCCCCTGTGGCGAAACGGTTGCGTCCGTCAGCGAGGATCATAGCCGGGGCCGGAACGGCGCGAGCACCGCATTGCCTGCGGCAGGAAGCACAAACTGCCGTCCGTCCATGAGACCATGGCAGAGAGTTCCGCCTGCATCATCTTGCCGGCCGACGTCGCTTCCCGATTGCCGGCGCTTCGGCACCCGTCGTGGCATTCCATGCGGTCGGCGCGCATTCCCACGGCCGAAGATATCGTGCCGGGCCGTTCCTCGGGAGCAACTGCGCCGGCGCACCGCCTATCCATGATGCAGAGGATACGAAGCGAAGCATCATGGACCAGAAAACGATTGATCTCGTCGCCTTCGACGAACGCCATCTCGACGGCGCCGTTCTGCTCTCGCGCGAGGCGGGCTGGCCCCATCGGCGCGAGGACTGGGCGATGCTCCTGGCCCTCAGCCACGGCTTCGTCGCGCTCCAGGGCGATGCCGTGGTCGGCACCGCGATGCTGACGCCGTTCGGGGACGATGACGCGACCGTCAACACGGTGATCGTGGCAGCCGACATGCGCGGGCGGGGCCTCGGCCGGAAGCTCATGGATGCCGTCCTGCAAGCCTGCGGCGCGCGGGAATGCCGCCTCACCGCGACTGCGGACGGCCTGCCTCTCTATGAGAAGCTGGGGTTCAACGCGACCCACGAGATCCGCCAGCACCAGGGCATCCCCACGCCGCTGCCGGCCGATGCGGCGAACGATGCCAGCGAGCTGGATTGGGCCGGTCCGGAGGATTTCCCCGCTATCGCTGCGCTCGATCTCGAGGCGCTGGGAATGGAGCGCCGCCCTCTGCTCAGGCTCCTGACCGAGGCCGGGCGAATGGTGGTCCTGCGCGAAGCCGGCCGGATCGTCGGCTATGCCGCGCTGCGCCCGTTCGGCCGCGGCGAGGTGATCGGCCCGGTCGTCGCGAAGACCCTGGAACAGGCGCAGAGCCTCATGAGCTTCCTGATCGCCAGCCGGCCGGGCGCCTTCCTGCGCGTCGACACCGCCGAATGGCGGGAGCTTTCGCCATGGCTTTCCGCGCGGGGCCTCGTGGGCGTCGGCGGCGGCATCGTCATGGACCGCAACACGACTGGCCGGCAGCCGTCCGGACCCGCCAAACCCTTCGCCCTGGCCAGCCAGGCGCTCGGATAAACTGGAGAACCGCCATGTTGAGCAATTCGCTGATCGAGCTCGATCGTGACCACTGGATCCACCCTGTCGCGTCCTATCGCGGCCATGAGAAGGCGGGCGTGCGGGTCCTGCGCTCCGCGAAGGGCGCGACGATCACCGACGCCGAAGGCCGTCAGCTCATCGACGGCTTCGCCGGGCTGTGGTGCGTCAATGCCGGCTACGGGCAGGAGAGCATCGTCGAAGCCGCGGCGAACCAGATGCGCGAGCTCGCCTATGCCACGGGCTATTTCGGCCTGGGCTCCGAACCGGCGATCAGGCTCGCGGCCGAGCTCGCCGAGCGTGCGCCGGGCGACCTCAAGCGCGTCTACTTCACGCTCGGCGGCTCGGACGCGGTCGACAGCACGGTGCGCTTCATCCGCTACTACCAGCAGGCGCGCGGCAAGCCGCAGAAGGACCAGTTCATCTCGATCGAGCAGGGCTATCACGGCTCCTCGACCGTCGGCGCCGGCCTCACCGCCCTGCCCGCCTTCCATGCCGGCTTCGGCGTGCCTTATGACTGGCAGCACAAAATTCCGTCGCACTATACCTATCGCAATCCCGTCGGCTCCGATCCGGCCGCCGTCATCGCCGCCTCGCTCGCGGCACTGAAGGCCAAGGTCGACGAAGTCGGGGGAGCCGAACGCGTCGCCGCCTTCTATTGCGAGCCAATCCAGGGCTCGGGCGGCGTCCTCGTGCCGCCGCCGGGTTGGGTCAAGGCGATGCGCGACCTCTGCGCTGAGCTCGACATCCTGTTCGTCGCCGACGAGGTCATCACCGGCTTCGGCCGCACCGGCCCGCTCTTCGCCTGCGAGGACGAGGGCATCGTCCCGGACCTGATGACGACCGCCAAGGGGCTCACCTCCGGCTATGTGCCGATGGGCGCGGTGCTGATGTCGCAGAAGGTCTATGACGTGATCGCCGACGGCTCCGGCGCCGCGGCGGTCGGCCATGGCTATACCTATTCGGCCCATCCGGTCAGTGCGGCGGTGGGGCTCGAAGTGCTGCGGCTCTATGAAAACGGCCTGCTGGAGAACGGCCGCAAGGCCGGCGCGCGGCTGATGGCGGGGCTGGAGAGCCTGAGCGACCATCCGCTCGTCGGCGAGGTCCGCGGCCGCGGCATGCTGGCGGCCGTCGAGCTGGTGACCGACAAGGCGAAGAAGACGCCGCTGCCGGCCGCCTCGGCGCCGGCCCAGCGCGTCTTCGACCGCGCCTGGAACAACGGCCTCGTCATCCGGGCCTTCGGCAACGGCGTGCTGGGCTATGCGCCGCCGCTGTGCTGCACCGAGGCCGAGATCGACGCCATCGTGGAGCGGACCCGCAAGACCCTCGACGAGACGCTGGCCGACCCGGATGTGCGCGCCGCGATGGCGTGAACGCCGGCCTTCAGGGCATCGGGGAGGATGGGATCCATCCTCTCTTTTGCCCCAAGGGAAGCCGATATTCCGCAGCAGCGGCGAATTCGGAATTTTGTGCCGTCCGGTTTTCGACATTCGGTGAATCCGGCGAGCCGTCTGTGGGAGACTGGGTCGAGGCCGACGCAGATGCGGCCGGGGAACAGGGCACGACCGCCGCGGAAGCCCGCAAGGCGGACTGAAACGATGCGGCGGCGCCGAAGCATCGGCGCCTGCGCGGCAAGCGACGCGGAGAGACGATGACGAAGAGCTTTGGCGATTTCCGCTACATGACGTTCGATGTCGTGGGCACGTTGATCGATTTCGAGGGCGGTCTCGTCGATACGCTGGCGGCCATCGCCCGCGAGGCCGGCGTCGCCTTCGACGGGGAACAGGCGCTGAACCTCTACCGCTCCGCCCGCTACATGCCGGATGTGCAGCATTTTCCGGACGATCTCGTCCGCGTCTACGGCGTGATCGCGCCGAAGCTCGGCCTGCCGGCCGGTGAGAGCCATGGCCGGCGCCTGCGCGATGCCGTGAAGGACTGGCGGCCCTTCCCCGACAGCGCCGCCGCGCTCGCCCGGCTGGCGAAACGCTACAAGCTCATCGCCATGACGAACGCCCAGCGCTGGGCCTTCGAGCATTTCGCCCGCGCGCTCGGCAATCCGTTCTACGCCGGCTTCACCGTCGATGACACCGGCACGGAAAAGCCCGATCCGCGCTTCTTCGAGCAGGTCTTCGCCTTCGTCGAGAAGGATGGCGGCTCGCGCGACCAGATCCTGCACGTCGCGCAAAGCCAGTATCACGACATCGGCATCTCGCGCCGGCTCGGCCTGACCAATTGCTGGATCCAGCGCCGCCACGCCCAGCCCGGCTATGGCGGCACGATCGAGCCCGAGAATTTCACCGAGCCCGACTTCCATTTCACCTCGATGGCCGGGCTCGCCGACGCCGTCGAGTCCAGCCTGGCCGCCTGAAGACGCCGGGATCGAAGAAAAGCCGGCACCAAAACGCCGGCACCAACCGAAACAGGGGAATGACGATGACCGACAAGATCACGCCCAACTGGACGAGCGCCGACGACGTCTTCGTCGAGAACGCGATCCGCCGCGGCGCCAGCCGCCGCGATCTCCTGCAGATGCTGATGGCCGGCGGCCTTGCCGCTTCCGCCGGCAGCCTCGTACTGGCGCGCGCCACCTCCGCGCTCGCGGCGACGCCCGTCAAGGGCGGCAACCTGAAGGCGGCCGGCTGGTCCTCCTCGACCGCCGATACGCTCGACCCGGCGAAGGCCTCGCTCTCGACGGACTATGTCCGCTGCTGCGCCTTCTACAACCGCCTGACCTTCCTGGACGGGGACGGCAAGCTGCAGATGGAGCTCGCCGAGAAATTCGAGACCAAGGACGCCAAGGTCTGGACCGTCACGCTCAAGAAGGGCGTCACCTTCCATGACGGCAAGCCGCTGACCTCCGCCGACGTCATCTATTCGCTGAAGCGCCATCTCGACCCGGCCGTCGGCTCGAAATCGGCCGCGCTGGCCAAGCAGATGACCGGCTTCACGGCCGTCGACCCGCTCACCGTCGAGATCACGCTCGCGGCGCCCAATGGCGACCTGCCGACCATCCTGTCGACGCACCATTTCATGATCATCGCCGACGGCACGACGAACTTCGCCAAGGCGAACGGCACCGGCGCCTTCGTCTGCGAGAACTTCGAGCCCGGCGTGCGCTCGATCGCGGTCAGGAACAAGAACTACTTCAAGTCCGGCGGCGCGAACCTCGACTCCTTCGAGTTCTTCGCGATCACCGACGACACCGCGCGCGTCAATGCGCTGCTCTCGGGCGACATCCACCTCGCCGCGGCGATCAATCCGCGCTCGATGCGCCTGGTCGAGAGCCAGCCGAATGTCGTGCTGTCGAAGACCACGACCGGCAACTACACGAACCTCAACATGCGGCTGGACATGGCGCCTGGCGACAAGGCGGGCTTCGTCGAAGGCATGAAATATCTGCTCAACCGCGAGCAGATCCAGAAGTCGGCGCTTCGCGGCCTCGCCGAGATCGCCAATGACCAGCCTGTTCCGCCGATGAACGTCTATCACAACAAGGACTTGAAGCCGAAGGCGTTCGATCCCGAGCGGGCCAAGTCCCTCTTCCAGAAGGCCGGCGTCCTCGGCCAGTCGATCCCGATCGTCGCCTCGGATGCCGCCGGCTCCTCGGTCGACATGGCCGTGCTCGTCCAGCAGGCCGGCAACGCGATCGGCATGAAGTTCGACATCCAGCGCGTTCCCTCGGACGGCTACTGGTCGAATTACTGGCTGAAGGCCCCGGTCCATTTCGGCAACATCAATCCGCGGCCGACGCCGGACATCCTGTTCTCGCTGCTCTACGCCTCCACGGCGCCGTGGAACGAGAGCCAGTACAAGTCCGAGAAGTTCGACAGGATGCTGCTCGAGGCCCGCGGCTCGCTCGACGAAGCCAAGCGCAAGCAGATCTACGGCGAGATGCAGGTGATGGTCGCCGACGAGGCCGGCACCGCGATCCCGGTCTACATCTCGAATGTCGACGCCATCTCGAACAAGCTGAAGGGCCTGCTCGCGAATCCGCTCGGCGGCATGATGGGCTACGCCTTCGCCGAGTACGTCTGGCTCGAAGGCTAAAGCCCCGCTTCTCCCGCGGGTCGGGCGCGTGCGTCCGGCCCGCATTTCGTGTCACACTCCGCTCGGAGGTGTCAGCTGCGGGAGCGTCGATGAACCTTCACCTGTTGTCCCTGCTGGGCGGACGGCTGCTCGTCGCGCTGCTGACGCTGCTGATCGTCTCCTTCGTAGTGTTCTGCGCCACCCAGATCCTGCCCGGCGACGTGGCGGAGGTGCTGCTCGGCCAGGCCGCGACGCCCGAGGCCGTAGCGGGCTTGCGCGCGGCGATGCACCTGAACGATCCGGCGATCCTGCGCTTCTTCCGCTGGCTCGGCGGCATGCTGACGGGCGATCTCGGCATCTCTTATGCCAATAACCGGCCGATCGCGGAGCTCGTCGCCGGGCGCCTGGGCAACTCGCTCCAGCTCGCGGCGGCGACCGCGCTGTTTTCGGTGCCGATCGCGCTCGCGCTCGGCATCACCTCCGCCATGCTGCGCGGCTCGCTTTACGACCGCTCGGTCACGATGGCGACGATCACGGTGATCTCGGTGCCGGAATTCATGATCGCCACCGCCGGCGTGCTGATCTTCGCCGTCTGGCTGAAATGGCTGCCGGCCTTGTCCTTCGCGCGGGATGTCCACTCCTTCGGCGAGATGCTGCGCATCTATGCGATGCCCGTCTTCACGCTGAGCTTCGTGATCTCGGCCCAGATGATCCGCATGTCCCGCGCCGCCGTCGTCGAGGCGCTCAACACGCCCTATGCCGAGATGGCGCAGCTCAAGGGCGCCTCTCGCCCGCGGGTCGTGCTGCGTCATGCGCTGCCCAACGCGCTCGGCCCCATCGTCAACGCCGTCGCGCTGTCCCTCTCCTATCTGCTCGGCGGCGTCATCATCGTCGAGACGATCTTCAACTATCCCGGCATCGCCAAGCTGATGGTCGACGCGGTGGCGACGCGGGACCTGCCGCTCATCCAGAGCTGCGCGATGATCTTCTGCGTCGTCTACCTGCTCCTGATCACGACGGCGGACGTCATCGCCATCCTGTCGAACCCGAAATTGCGCTGACCATGGCCATCGACGCAGCCAACACGACAACCGCCAGCCAGCGCCGCACCGGGTATCGGTTCAACCTCACCGGCTGGATCAGCCTGATCGTCATCCTCGCCTGGGCGCTGATCGCGATCCTGGCGCCCTATGTCACGCCCCACGGCATCAGCGACATCGTCGACACCGACTATTTCGGCCCGATGAGCCTGCAGTTTCCGCTCGGCACCGACTATCTCGGGCGCGACATGCTCTCGCGCATCCTGTTCGGCGCGCGCTACACGGTCGGCATATCGCTGGCGGCCACGCTGATCGCCTGCAGCATCGGCGTCACGCTCGGCATGGCGGCGGCCGTGACCGGCGGCTGGTTCGATACGGTGCTGAGCCGCTTCATCGATGCGTTGAGCTCGATCCCCAGCAAGCTGTTCGCCCTCGTTGCCGTTGCCGGCGTCGGCTCCTCGATCCCCGTGCTGATGCTGATCCTCGGCATCATCTACACGCCCGGCTCCTATCGCTTCGCCCGGGCGCTTGCGGTCAACGTCAACACCGCGGACTTCGTCACGGTGGCGCGCCTTCGCGGCGAGAAGCTGAGCTACCTGATCCGCGCGGAAATCCTGCCGAACATCATCGGCCCGGTGCTGGCCGATGTCGGCCTGCGTTTCGTCTTCATCGTGCTGCTCCTGTCCGGCCTGTCCTTCCTCGGCCTTGGCGTGCAGCCGCCTGAGGCCGACTGGGGTTCGCTGGTGCGCGAGAATATTGGCGGCCTGCCCTTCGGCTCGCCGGCCGTGATGGCGCCCTCCTTCGCCATCGCCAGCCTGACGATCGCGGTGAACATGCTGATCGACAACCTGCCGCAGAAGATCCGCGACCGGAGCGAATGATGAGTCCTCTCGTCGAAATCCGGGACCTCAAGGTCGAAGCGACCACAGATGCCGGCCGCCGCGTCGAGATCATCAAGGGGGTGAGCTTCGAGATCGCGCCCGGCGAGATCGTCGCGCTGATCGGCGAGAGCGGCTCGGGCAAGACCACGATCGCGCTGACGCTGCTCGGCTATACTCGCGCGGGCTGCCGCATCGCCGGAGGAAGCGTCAGCGTCGACGGCCGCGACATGGCCGCACTGTCGGAAAAGGAGCGGGCGAAGGTCCGCGGAGTCGATGTCGCCTATGTGCCGCAGAGCGCGGCCGCCGCCTTCAACCCGGCGCAGCGCATCATGGACCAGGTGATCGAGATCACCCGCATCCACCAGCTGATGCCGCGCCCCGCTGCCGAGGCCAAGGCGGTCGAGTTGTTCAAGGCGCTCTCGCTGCCCGCGCCGGAGTCGATCGGCTCACGCTATCCCCACCAGGTCTCGGGCGGCCAGTTGCAGCGCCTCTCGGCCGCGATGGCGCTGATCGGCGACCCCAAGGTCGTGATCTTCGACGAGCCGACGACCGCGCTCGACGTCACCACCCAGATCGAGGTGCTGCGCGCCTTCAAATCGGTGATGCGGCAAAGCCGGATGGCCGGCGTCTATGTCTCGCACGACCTTGCCGTCGTCGCCCAGATCGCCGACCGTATCGTCGTGCTGAAGGGCGGCGAGATCCAGGAGATCGGCACGACCGAGCAGATCCTGTCCGCGCCGAAGCATCCCTATACGCGCGAATTGCTGGCGGCCTTCTCGCCCGTCGCCCGCGTCGCAGCGCAGGCGGCCGCCACGGCAAGCCCGCCGCCGCAGCCGGTCCTCGAGCTCGACGCCGTCAGTGCGGGCTACGGTCGATTGCAGCCGAACGGCAAGCCGCTGATGCTCGCGGTCGACGCCGTCAGCTTCAAGCTGGAACGGGGCCGCAATCTCGGCGTCATCGGCGAGTCCGGCTGCGGCAAGTCGACCCTCGCCCGGACCATCGCCGGCATCCTGCCGCCCTCCTCCGGCCATATCCGCTTCGACGGACGGCCGATGGCCCCCCTGGCGCGCGACCGCACGCCGGAAGAGCTGCGCAAGCTCCAGATCGTATTCCAGTCGGCCGACACCGCGCTCAACCCGGCGCAATCGATCGAGGACATCCTCGGCCGGCCGCTCGCCTTCTATCACGGCCTGCGTGGGCCGGCCCGCGACGCGCGCATCGACCGCCTGCTCGATCTCGTGCACCTGCCGCGCGCCCTGAAGCACCGGCTGCCGGGCGAGCTCTCCGGCGGGCAGAAGCAGCGCGTCAACCTGGCGCGCGCGCTCGCGGCCGACCCCGAGCTCGTGCTCTGCGACGAAATCACCTCGGCGCTCGATACGGTCGTCGCCGCGGCGATCATCGAGCTGCTGAAAGAGCTGCAGCGCGAGCTCGGCCTGTCCTACCTCTTCATCAGCCATGACCTGACGACGGTGCAGGCGATCTGCGACGAGGTCGCGGTGATGTATCGCGGCGTGAAGGTCGAGCAATTGCCGGCCGATCAGGTCGGCAAGGCCGGCGGCCACCCCTATGCGCGGCTGCTGATGTCCTCGGTGCCCAAGCTCGACCCATCCTGGCTCGACACGCTCGAGCGCGATCCGGAGCTCGTCGCCGCCTTCTCGAAGCGCTGAGCTCGCCTCAGCTCGTCGCCGTGACCGGAAACAGGCTCGTCAGCGGCATGTGCGGCTTGACGATGGGCGACTTCAGCACGACGAAGCTGAAATACTTGTCGATGCCGATATCGAGGTCGATCAGCCGCTCCATCAGCGTCTGGTACTCGATGATGCCGCTGGTCACGAATTTCACGAGATAATCGTAGCCGCCCGAGACGAGGTGGCATTCGATGACCTGGTCGAGCTTCTCGATGGCCGCCAGGAACCGCGCGAAATCGACCTGGCGGTGGTTCTTCAGCGTCACCTCGGTGAAGACCGTCAGCGTCTGGCCGAGCTTGCCGATATTGATCCGGGCGGAATAGCCGGTGATGTAGCCTTCCTGCTGCAGCTTCTTGACGCGCATCAGACAGGGGCTCGGCGAGAGGTTCACCAGCTCCGCCAGCTCGACATTGGTGATCCGGCCGTTCTTCTGCAGCTCGTAGAGGATCTTGATGTCGATCTGATCGAGCTTCATGGGGGTCTCGTCCGCTGGCGCCGTCGCAGGATGGGTCATGGGCGGCCCGGCTCCGCCCGATCATGACGGAAGCCGGCGCTCCCGGCAATCGCACGGCAGATGCTGCCGCGCGCGAAGCCCTTGTTACCGGGACTTCGCGAAAGAAGAACGCGGAATCCGCCGGTCCGAACGGAAGGAAATGCCGCGGAACGGCGATATGCGGTGCGCGCCCCCTGTCCCGACGGGCTAGGCTTCGTCTTCGTCAAGGAGACCGTGATGCCGGCACCGCTTTTCGAGATCGAGACCAGCCCGACCCTGCCCGAGAGCGCGGATGTCGTCGTGATCGGCGGCGGCATCGTCGGAGTCTGCACCGGCTATTATCTCGCGCGCCGCGGCATCAATGTCGCGCTCGTCGAGAAGGGGCGCATCGGCGCCGAACAGTCGAGCCGCAACTGGGGCTGGTGCCGGCAGCAGAATCGCGATGCGCGCGAATTGCCGATGGCGACGGCGAGCCTCGCGTTGTGGGACCGTTTCGCCGCCGAGATCGGCGAGGATCTCGGCTTCCGCCGCTGCGGCCTGCTCTATCTCAGCGACGACGAGGCCCAGCTCGCCGGATGGGCGAAGTGGCGCGATTTCGCGATCGGCCAGGGCGTCACCACCCACATGCTTTCCAGCGACGAGGCCTCCGCCCGAGGCGCCGCCACCGGCAAAAGCTGGAAGGGCGGCGTCTTCTCGCCGAGCGACGGCACCGCCGACCCCTCGCGCGCCGCGCCGGTGATCGCGCGCGGCATCGTCAAGGCAGGCGGCACGGTGCACCAGTTCTGCGCGGCGCGCGGGATCGAGACGAGCGGCGGGCGGGTCTCGGGCGTCGTCACCGAAAAGGGCACGATCCGCACGAGCACGGTCGTCCATGCCGGCGGCGCCTGGGCTTCCTCCTTCCTCAACCAGCTCGGAATCCGTTTCCCGCAATCATCGGTGCGGTCGTCGATCCTGTCGGTGATGCCAGGGGTGTCCGGCATTCCGGACGCCCTTCACACGACCGAGGTCTCGGTGACGCGCCGCGGCGATGGCGGCTATGCACTCGCGATCAGCGGCGGCGCCCGCGTCGATCCGACGCCGCAGCAACTGCGCTTCGCACGCCAGTTCGTGCCGATGTTCCTGCGACGCTGGCGCAACCTCGCCATCGGCGGCCTGCAAGGCTGGCGCGCCGGCCACGAGACCTTGGCGCGCTGGCGGCTCGACGCGCCCACGCCGATGGAGGCGAACCGCATCCTCGACCCGACGCCCGATCGCAAGCAGATCGCCGCGACCCATGCGCGGGCGCTCAAGCTGCTGCCGGCCCTGAAGGGTGTGCCGGTGCAGGCGCGCTGGGCCGGCTATATCGACTCGACTCCGGACGGCGTCCCGGCGATCGGCGAGCTCGCGGGCCTGCCCGGCTTCATCCTCGCCGCCGGGTTCAGCGGCCATGGCTTCGGCATTGGGCCGGGCGCCGGCCACCTGATCGCCGACATCGCCAGCGGCGCGAAGCCGATCGTCGATCCGGCGCCCTACCGGCCGGAACGGTTGGATGGCTCCGCCTTCGGCAAGGTCGCCGAGTTCTGAGCCCCGGCGGGTGCTGGCTTGCGAGCACATAAGTCGATCTTATGGGGTCGGCATGAATTCGTCTTGTCGCTCCCGACGGACGGTACGGATGCTGCATGAACCGGTTCGGGAGACCGGGTGGATTCCAAGAAGGGGAGATGGGGAATGATCGGATTGAGAACGGTTCTGGCGGCTCTCGCCATGGTGGCGGCCGGGGCCAGCGCTCAGGCGCAGACGGTCTACAAGGTCGGCTCGACGCCGACGGGCACGCCCTTCACCTTCCTCGACGCGAAGACCAACACCATCCAGGGGATGATGGTCGACGTGATCGAGGAGATCGGCAAGGACCAGGGCTTCAAGGTCGAGATCCAGCCGATGCAGTTCTCCGCGCTGATCGCGGCGCTGACCTCGGGCAAGATCGATATCATCTCGGCCGCCATGTACGGCTCGCCCGAGCGGGCAAAGGTCGTCGACTTCAGCAAGGACGTCTACGCCTATGGCGAGGGGCTCGTCGTATCGACCAAGGACGAGAAGGACTATGCCGGCTTCGACGATCTCAAGGGCAAGAAGGTCGGGGCCCAGATCGGCACCCGCTACATCGATGCCCTGAAGGCCGCCGGCACGGCCGCGGAAGTCAATGCCTATGACAGCCTGCCCGACATCCTGCGCGACGTCTCGAACGGGCGCCTCGACGCCGGCATCGGCGACTACCCGATCCTGGCCTACAACCTCGCCCAGGGGCGCTTCCCGCAATTGCGGCTGGTGAAGTCCTACAAGCCGTCCGTGCCCGGGCCGATCAACATCGCCGTGAAGCAGGGCAATGCCGAATTGCTGGGCAAGATCGACGCCGGCCTCGCCGCCATCAAGAAAGATGGGCGCTTCGACGCGATCCTGAAGAAGTGGGGCCTCTGAGCGTTCCGCGGATCGCGTCATGAGCCACTTCCTCAGCCAGGTACCGACGTTCCTGCCGATCCTGATGCAGGGCGTCTACCTGACCATCCTGGTCACGCTCGGCGCCTTCGTGCTCGCGACGGCGCTCGGCCTGCTCTGGGCCTTCATGCGGGTGAGCGGCATCGCGCCGCTCGCCTGGACGGCGCGCACGATCATCGTCGTGGTGCGCGGCATCCCCGGCCTGGTGACGCTGTTCTACATCTATTTCGTGCTGCCGGATCTCGGCCTCTCGCTGACCGCGTTGCAAGCCGCGATCATCGGCCTCGGTATCGCCTATTCGCCCTATATGGCGGAGGTGTTCCGGGCTGGGATCGAGGCGATCGACCGCGGGCAGACGGAAGCCGCGCTCTCGATCGGCATGGGCTGGGGCCTGATGATGCGGCGCGTCGTCCTGCCCCAGGCGATCCGCGTGGCGCTGCCGCCCTATGGCAGCACCATGGTGATGCTGCTCAAGGATTCCTCGCTCGCCTCGACGATCACGGTCGCGGAGCTCTCGCTGCAGGGCAAGCTGCTGGCGTCCTCCACCTTCGAGAACACGGCGATCTTCACCTTGGTGGCGCTGATCTATCTCGCCATGAGCCTGCCATTGACGGCGTTCAACGCCTGGCTCGAACGGCGTCTGGGGGCTGGCCGATGAGCATCGTCGCGCTGCACAATGTGCGCAAATCCTTCGGGCCGCTCGAGGTGATCCACGACGTCTCCTTCTCGGTCGAGAAGGGCGAAGTGGTCTGCATCATCGGGCCGTCCGGCTCCGGCAAGTCGACGCTGCTGCGCTGCATCAATGGGCTCGAGACCTATCAGGGCGGCGAGATCGTCGTGCATGGCGAGCGGGTCGATACCAAGGCGCGCAGCATCCGGCAGGTGCGGACGCGGGTCGCCATGGTGTTCCAGCGCTTCAACCTGTTCCCGCACCGGACGGCGCTGGAGAATGTCGCGGAAGGGCCGATCTTCGTGAAGAAGGAGCCGCGCGAGCAGGCGCTCGCCCAGGCCCGACAGCTCCTCGAAAGGGTCGGGCTCGGCGCCAAGATCGACGCCTACCCCGCCCAGCTCTCCGGCGGCCAGCAGCAGCGCGTCGCTATCGCCCGCGCGCTCGGCATGCGGCCGGATGCGATCCTGTTCGACGAACCGACCTCCGCGCTCGACCCCGAGCTCGTCGGCGAGGTGCTCGCGGTGATGCGCTCGCTCGCCGACGAGGGCATGACGATGATCGTCGTCACCCATGAAATGGGGTTCGCCCGCGAGGTGGCCGACCGCGTGCTCTTTCTCGATGGCGGCGTACTGGTCGAGCAAGGGCCGCCGAGCGAAGTGCTCAGCCGGCCCCAGAACCCGCGCACGCAGGACTTCCTGCGGCGCATCCTGCAAGCATGAGGATCGCGGCATGGCACAGGTGACCGGGCCGTTCTTCGCCGAGGGCGCCGTCGACACGCCCTATTGGTGGGATGCGGCCGAGCCCAAGGCAGCCCCCTCCACCGCGCTGCCGGCCAGCAGCGAGGTCGTGATCGTCGGGGCAGGCTTCACCGGCCTCAATGCGGCGCTGACGCTGGCGAAAGCCGGCAAGCAGGTGACGGTGCTCGACGCGGAAGCGCCGGGCTGGGGCGCCTCCTCCCGCAACGGCGGCATGCTGGGGCCGGGATGGGCGACCTTCGACACGGCCATGGCCTATGGGCCGGAAAAGGCACGCGCCATCGTCGAAGAGAGCTTTCTTGCGCTCCAGCACATCAAGGACGTCGTGGCGCGCGAGGCCATCGCCTGCGACCTCGCTGCGGTGGGCTATTTCCGCGGCGCCATGACGCCGCGCCTCTACGAGGCCATGGGCCGCCAGCTCGACCGCATCCGCAAGGTCATGCCCTGCGACGCCTATCTGGTGCCGCGGGCCGAGCAGCATGGCGAGATCGGCACCGATCTCTACCATGGCGGCCTCGCCATTCCCGGCTATACCGGGCTCCACCCCGCCCGCTATGTCGCCGGCCTCGCCGAAGCGGCGCGCCGCGCCGGAGCCCAGCTCTTCGGCGGCGCGCGCGTCACGGCGATCGCGCCGGACGCCGGCGGCTTCACCGTTTCCGTCGGCCGGCAGCGGATCGCGGCGAAGCAGCTCCTCGTCGCCACCAACGGCTATACGGGTTCGCTCCTGCCCTTCCTGCAGCGGCGGATCATCCCGATCCGCAGCGCGCTCATCGCCACGGCGCCGCTGCCGCCCGAGGTCATGAACCGGCTGATGCCGAAGCGGCGCATGCTGGCGGGCAGCCAGCGCGTCGTGACCTATTACAGGCCCTCGCCGGACGGCACGCGCGTGCTCTTCGGCGGCCGCGTGCTCAAGGTCAACGGCGAGAACGTGGCGCGGGCCAATGCCGGCCATCTGCGCAAGCAGATGCTGCAGGTCTTCCCGGAGCTGGAACGGACGCCCCTCACCCATTACTGGCACGGCCAGACCGGCTTCACCTTCGACAAGCTGCCGCATCTGGGGCAGCAGGACGGCATCTTCTACGCCTGTGGCTACAACGGCACCGGCATCGCGCGGGCAAGCTGGTTCGGCCACAGGATCGCTGAGCGCATGCTCGGCAGCGTGGAAAAGCCCAGCGCCTATGAGGACCTGCCGTTCAGGAGCCGCCCGCTCTATTACGGCAAGCCCTGGTTCCTGCCGCTCGCCGTCCAGTTCTACGAGATGCTGGATCGCTGGGAGCAGCGTTAAAGCATCGGACTGGACATCGGCGCTCGCGGCGGCGATGTCTGCGCCATCGCTGATGCTGGAACCACCGATGCGGGCCCGCCAACTCGAAGTCTTCTGCACGCTGATGCGCAGCGGCACCGTCACCGGCGCGGCGGCGATGCTCAACATCTCGCAGCCGGCGCTGAGCCAGATCCTGCTCCACACCGAAGACCAGCTCGGCTTCAAGCTGTTCGACCGCGTGCGCGGCCGGCTGGTGCCGACGCAGGAGGCCGAGGAGCTCTACGCCCAGGCCGAGCACATCTTCGGGGAGCTCGATGCGCTGCGGCGGCGCACCGTCGACATGCGGCACGGGCGCACCGGGCTCGTCAGGCTGGCGGCATCCGCCCCACCCTCGATGTCGATCGTGCCGCGCGCGCTGCTCGCCTTCCGGGAAGCGCATCCCGATATCGTCGTGCGCTCGCTCATCGCGTCGCAGGCGAGCATCATCGACATGCTGCGCAGCGGCGAGGTCTCGCTCGGCATCACCATGAACAACCTGCCGCATCAGGGAATCGTCACGGAGACGGTCGGCCATGCCGATCTGGTCTGCGTGCTGCCCGCGCAGCATCGGCTCGCGGCGCTGGACCGGATCGGCTTCGCGGATATCCAGGCGGAGACCCTGATCTCCTACCGCGCCGACACCTTGCCGGGGCGCCTGCTCGCGGTCGCGGCCGAAACGGAGGGGCTTGCCTATGCTCCCGCGATCGAGATCGACCTGTCCATCACGGCGCTGCCCTTCGTGCGCGACGGCCTCGGCCTTGCCGTCGTCGACGGGCTGCTGCCATGGGAGCAGTTCAACGGCATCGTCGCCCGGCCGTTCTCGCCGCGGATCGAGGTGCCGATCGCGATCGTGACCAGCAAGGACCGGCCGCTCTCCGCCAGCCATGAATGGATGCGCGACTGCCTCAGAGCCGCCGGCCGCGACTTCAGCCGGGCCGCGCTTGCGGGCGAGTGAGCCCGCGCGGACGCCTCAACCGTCGGCGTCCTCCAGCAACGCACCGATCGGCGCGGGCCTGACCGGAGCCTGGGCCCGCAGCCGGCCGGCTTCGCGAGCACAGCCCAGGCCTGCGCAGGCGGCCACGATCTCGGCGGCGGCGAGCTCGCAATAGCGGCCCTGGCAGCGCCCCATGCCGACGCGGCCGAGCGATTTCGCGCGGTTGACCTCGCCGCCGCCGAAGTCGACGGTCTCGCGCAACTCCGCCGCCGTCACGCCCTCGCAGCGGCAGATCACGGTCTCGTCCGGAAGCGCGGCGCCCGACGGCCAGGGGAAAGCCTGGGCGATGCCGTCAGCGAAACGGATAAAACGACGCAACCGGCGCCTGTCGGCGGCGATATCGGGCGCGGGCAGGCCGAGATCCTGCAGGCAGGCAGCGGCGGCGAGGCGCCCCGCGACCTCGGCCGCATCGGCGCCGAGAATGCGCAAGCCGTCCCCAGCGAGATAGACGCCCGCGCTGGCCCGCCCCATCTCGTCGGCTTTCGGCAGCCATTGGCGCCAGCTCTCATCATAGGCGAAATCGCACCCGGCGAGATCGGCGAGCCGCGTCTCGGACCGCAGATGCCAGCCGAGGCCAACCGCGTCGCAGTCCGTGCGCCGCTCCTGCCCGGCCGCGTCGCGCCAGCGGATGGCCACCGGCCCGCGCGCATCGGCCTCGATCCGGTCGAGCCGGACCCCGGCATGGTAGAGCCCGGCGAGGCGCGCCCGCATCGCGAGCCCGCGCAGGGCGAAAACCGGCCGTGCCGCGAGACCACCGAGACCGGCAAGCTGCCGGCGCATCGGCGAGGTGTCGAGCACCGCCGCGACCTCGCCGCCGGCCTTCAGCAATTGCACCGCGAGCAAGGTAAGCAGCGGGCCCGAACCCGCCAGCACGATGCGACGGCCGAGCGCCGCGCCTTGCGCCTTCAGCGCGATCTGCATCGCACCGAGGCCGTAGACGCCGGGGTTCTCCCAGCCCGGCACCGGCATGATGCGATCCATCGCGCCGGTCGCGAGGATCAGGCGATCATAGGCGACCCAATGGCTGCCGGCCGGCCCGAGCACGAGCAGGCGCCCATTCGCGATGGCGGCGACGGAGCTGCGCGCGTGATGGACGAGCCGGCCTGCCGCGAGCATTCCGTCGAAGGCGGCATGCAGCGCCACCGCCTTCGACGCTTCCGAACCGTAGAGAGTCTCGGGCGGGCGCGTGAAACCGGGTGGCGGCCGGCGATAGATCTGGCCGCCGGCGCGCTCGGCCTCGTCGATCACGATCGGCGCCAGCCCGGCCGCGACGAGCGTCTGCGCGGCGCGGATGCCGGCCGGCCCGGCGCCGACGACGACCACGCGCGGCGTTCCGCCGCCGCTCACGACCAGTCTCCCGGAGCGTCGGTCAGCAGCCGCATGCCTTCAGTGAGCGGCGTCGAGCAGGCGCGGATACGTGGCCCCTCCTCCTGCCAGACCCAGCAATCCTGGCAGGCGCCCATCAGGCAGAAGCCGGCGCGGGTTTCCACCCCGAATTCGGAATGGCGCAGCGCCGGCGCCACGGAAAGGATGGCACTGAGCACCGTGTCCCCGGCAAGTGCCTGCCGTTCCGCGCCGTCGAGGACGAAGCGCATCGGCGCGCGGTTCGTCTCGGCAAGCCGGACGAGGCGCCCGGCCGGATGGCCCGCCGCGCTCACTCGGCCGCCTCGGGCAAGGCAGCACCGCCCTCGGGCATTTCGGGGAAGCGCAGGCGCGCCTCCCTGAAAGCCTGCGCCACGCCCTGCGCGCCCACCTCGCCCTTCATCCGGCGGAAGATCTCCGTCTTGGCGAAGAAGCGCCAGTGGATCGGCAGGCCGGCAAGCAGCGCGGTGAGCCGGTCATAGGCTTCCGGCGTCCATTGCGCCTCGTAGCCCTCGCGCTCGGGGCCGAAATGGAAATGGCCCTCGACCGGCGGGCGTGATGCGCGGCGCGCCTGCGTCGCCGCCTCGTCGACCTCGCCTGCGCGGATGACGACGCCGTACTCGCGCTCCGCCGCCTCGGCCGAGACGTAGCCGCGCGCCACATCCGTCGCGACGCGCCAGGGCTCACGATCGAAAGGATGGCCGCGGCCGCCGCCGCCGGCGGAGCGGATCTCGAGCACGTCGCCCGGCTGGAGCACAGCGGTGTCGATATTGCCGAGCCGTCGCTCCTCCGGCTCGCCGGGGTTGACGACCATGTCCGACAGGCCCGCCGCGCGGCCGCCGAGCACGCCCCAGGGGCGGAAGAAGCTGCGGTCGCGGTTGCGGGCGGTGATGCGGCTATCCGGCGCGAAGACGCGGAAGGCCATCTCGGTGGCGAGCCCGCCGCGCCAGCGCCCGGCGCCGCCGCTGTCCCTGGCCAGCCCGTATCTGACGAACTCGACCGGGGTCTCCGTCTCGGTGATCTCGACCGGCGTGTTCCTGAGATAGGCCGCGTCGGCCCCCGAGCCGTTGGTGCCGTCGCGATGGGGCATGCCGCCACCGCCACCCACCACCGGGTTGACCGCGGCGATGACGGTGCGGCTGGTACGCTCGTCGGTGGTCATCACGTTGACGATGCAGTTGTTGCCCGCGGGCGCTGCCGGCAAACGCTCCGGTACCGCCTGCGAGAACGCCCCGAAGATCACCGAGCGCAGCCGCGCGCAGGTGAGCGAGCGCATGCCGACCGCCGCCGGAAAGACAGGGTTGAGCACGGTTCCTTCCGGCGTGATGCAGGTGAAGGGGCGCGTCAGGCCGGTGTTGAGCAGGATTTTCGGGTTCAGCGTGTAGAGGACGTAATAGACCCCGACCAGCAGCATCGTATGCCGGGGGTTGCCGCCGGAGGGCACGTTGAGCGACGACGCGAGCTGCGGGTCGGAGCCGGTGAAATCGAGCACCGCCTCGCCGCCGCGGATCGTCAGTTTGAGCTTGAGGCGGCAGGGATTGGCCTCGACCGAATCCTCGTCGGCATAATCGGCGAACTCCCAGGTCCCGTCCGGCATGGCCCGCAGCACTTCGCGCGCCTGCGCTTCGGCATGGTCGAGCAGCGCATCGACGCCCTCGAGGAAGGCCTGTCGGCCGAACTTCTCGATCATCGCCAGCACCTTGCGCTCGCCGGTGTTGAGCGCGCCGACCAGGGCCTTGATGTCGCCGATGTTCAGGTCCGGCTTGCGGACGTTCGTCGTCATGATCCGCAGGATCTGCTCGTCGAAGACACCCTCGTTGACGAGCTTCATCGGGGGAAAGCGGATGCCCTCCTGATGGATCTCGGTCAGCGCACGGGAGAGCGAGGCCGGCACCGCGCCGCCCATATCGGTGTTGTGGATATGGCCGCCCGTCCAGGCGACGATCTCGCCCTCGTGAAAGACCGGCTTCCAGAGATGGGTGTCGGGGGCGTGGGTGGCGACGAAGCAGGAATAGGGGTCGTTGGTGAAGGCCACGTCGCCGGGCTTGTAGTTGTCGACCATCTCGATCGCGGGCGCCCAGGAGAGGCCGGGATACCAGGTCGCGCCCAGCTCCATCGGCACGGCGAAGGTGTCGCCGCGCCGGCTGATCAGCATGACGGTGAAGTCCTCCGTCTCCTTGACGAAGGCGGAATGCGCCGTGCGGTGCAGCGTATGCGCCATATTCTCCGCCGCGGCGCGGGCGTGGTTGGCGAGGACCTGCAGCTTCATCCGGTCGAACATCGGCGTCACTCCGCGAAGGTCAGGTGCAGGTTGAGATGGCGGTCGATCCGGGCGCGGGCGCCGAGGGGGATCGCGACGGTGGTGTCCTCCTGCGCCACCACGGCCGGGCCGGCGAAGCGGCTGCCGGGCTTCAGCTCGGCGCGGCGATAGAGGCCGACCGCGCGGCGGGCACCGCCGGTATGGACCGCGATCTCGCGTTCGGGCTCTGCCTGCTCCTCGACCTCATCCCATTCGGGGAAGGTCAGCGCCGGGCCGGCGCCGATGGCCGAGAGGCGTAGGTTGACGATCTCGACGCGGCCCTGCGCATCGTCGAAATCGTAGATGCGTGCATGCGTCAGGTGGAACTCCCGCGCGATCGCTTCGGCGTCGCCGCTCTCCAGCCAGACGGGCTGCAGCGGAACCTCGATCTCGTAGCTCTGGCCGACATAGCGCATATCGGCCGAGAGCCTGAGATCGGCCGGTCCGGCATGGCCCTGGGCGGCGAGCCAGGCGCGTCCGTCCTGCACCATCGCGGCGAAGGCCCGGCTCAGCTCCGGCAGCACACCCGGCGACAATTCGGCGAAGAGCGTACGCACGAAATCGCCGCGCAGATCGGCGACGAGGCCGCCCAATGCCGAGACGACGCCGGGACGGCGCGGCGCGATCAGCCGGGTCATGCCGAGCTCGCGGGCGAGAAAGGCGCCGAGCATCGGGCCGCCCCCGCCGAAGGGCATCAACGTGAAATCCTTGAGATCGACGCCGGCCCGCGACGAGAGCTTCTCGACCTCGACGAACATCTCGGAGACGGCGATGTCGAGGATGGCCTGGGCGGCCTCCTCCACCGAGCGGCCGAGTGCCTCGGCGAGGCGCCCGACGGCGGCGCGGGCGAGGCCGATATCCATGCTGAGCTGGCCATAGGCCATCTCGCTATGGCCGAGCCAGCCGCAGACCACCATCGCGTCCGTCACCGTCGCCTGCTCGCCGCCGCGGCCGTAGCAGGCGGGCCCCGGCGTCGAGCCGGCCGATTCCGGGCCGACGCGCAGCACGCCCTGACCGTCGACCGAGGCGATGGAGCCACCGCCAATGCCGATCGAGCTGACCGAGACGGAAGGGATATAGAGCGGGAACTCGCCGATCATCTCGCCGGTGCCGTATTGCGCCTCGCCGTCGATGATCAGGGCGAAATCGGCGGAGGTTCCGCCGATGTCGAGGGTCAACACACGCTTCTCGCCAGCCTGCCGCGCGAACCAGGCCGCGCCGATCACGCCCGAGGCCGTGCCCGACAGCAGCATGGAGACGCAGGCGCGCTTGCCCTCGGCGGCGTTCATCACGCCGCCATTGGACTTGGTGAGCAGGCAGCGCGCGGGCACGCCGCGCCCCTCCAGCCGCTCTTCCAGCGCCGAGAGATAGCCGGCGATGCGCGGATGGACATAGGCGTTGAGGATCGCCGTCGTCGTGCGCTCATATTCGCGGATCACCGGCCAGACCTCGGCCGAGGTGAAGACGAAGAGCTCGGGCGCGAGCCGCGCGATCTCGGCTTTCACCGCCTCCTCCTGAGTGCCGTCGCGCCAGGCATGCAGAAAGGCGACAACGATGCCGACGGCGCCGCGCGCCTTGGCCGAAGCCACCGCGGCGGCAACCGCAGCAAGATCGGGCTTGACCGTCTCGCGGCCGTCCGAGCGCATCCTGGCGGGGATGCCGAAGACACGGTCGCGAGTGATGAGCTGCTCGGGGCGGGAGCAGAACAGGGAATAGACTTCGGGCATGCGCAACCGGGCGAGCTCGATGACGTCCTCGAAACCGGCATTGGTGAAGAGCGCGAGCGGCACGCCCTTGCGCTGGATGACCGTGTTGACGCCGACCGTGGTGCCGTGGACGAAGCGCGTCACGGCGGTGGCATCGAGCCCTTCGCGCTCGGCCAGCAGCGTGAGGCCCGTCATCAGCTCCGCGCCCGGATCGTCCGGCGTCGTCAGCACCTTGAGCGAGGCGACGCGGCCGCTGCGCGCTTCCAGGGCGCAGAAATCGATGAAGGTGCCGCCGATATCGACACCGATCTTCCAATCCGCGCCGTCGCCCATATCTGTGCCGAGCGCTGTCCCGCCTGCCATGTCCATGCCTCTCCTGTGCCGACCCGGAAGCTGGCATGGGCGACGCTGCCCCGTCCAAGAGACAAGCCGGGCAGACGCATAAGCCGGACTTATGCCCTCGACGGCAGCCGCCTTGTGCCATGTCCATAGGCGGCGCTTATGGCCTTCGCGCCAACGCGTCTTTGACTGGAGTTCCGGGGGGCGGCAGCTTCGGAGGATGGACGACCTGCCGCCTCGGCGCGGCGAGAGGCGGATATGGACGTGATCGTGCTCGGCGGCGGCCTGATGGGAACCGCCTCCGCCTATTTCCTGGCCCGGCGGGGCTTGCGCGTGACGCTGCTCGAGCGCGGCCGGGTGGGAACGGGAGCGACCGTCGCCTCCTTCGGCAATATCCGCCGCACCGGCCGCCATCTCACGCAACTGCCGCTGGCGCATCGCTCCCGCGCACTCTGGGGCGAGGCCGCGCGCATGCTCGGGCGCGACGTCGAGTTCCGCGCCACCGGCCATCTGCGCCTGATCTTCGAGGAGGACGCGCTGGCGGATATGCGCGCCTATGCCGAAGCCGCGCGTCCCTGGGGGCTGGAACTGGAAGAGCTCGGCGCCAACGAGATCCGGGCACGTTTTCCCGGTCTCGGGCCGGGCGCGATCGCGGCCTCGTTCTCCCCGCAGGACGGGTCCGGCAATCCGCGGCTGATCGCGCCCGCCTTCGCCGATGCGGCGCGGCGGCTCGGCGCCAGCATCGTCGAGGATTGCGCGGTCACCGACCTCAAGGCGACGGCGGCGGGCTTCCGCGTCACCACCGCCAAAGGCGTGTTCGAGGCGGATCGCCTGCTCAACACGGCCGGCGCCTGGGGCGCAGCCATCGCCGCCCGTTTCGGCGAGCCCGTGCCGCTGACGCCGCGCGGCCCGCAGATGGGCGTGACGGAACCCCTGCCCCACCGCGTCCTGCCCGTGGTCGGCATCTGGAGCCGCCAGCATGGAGCGGACGGCTATTTTCGACAGGTCGAGCGCGGCAACATCGTCTTCGGCGGCGCGGCCGAGCGCGTTGCGGTCGATCTCGAACCCGGCCATGCCAAGGCCGACCCGGCACGCCTGCCGGCCCAGTTGCGCGCGCTCGTGCGCCTGCTACCGGCGCTGGCGAATGTCGCGGTGATCCGAACCTGGTCGGGCTGCGAGGGCTATCTCGCCGATATGCTGCCGGTGATGGGCCCCTCCGCCACCACGCCGGGCCTGTTCCACGCCTTCGGCTTCAGCGGGCACGGCTTCCAGCTCGGCCCCGGTGTCGGCGACACCATGGCCGAGCTGATCGCGACGGGCACGACCGAGATCCCGCTGCACGATTTCCGCATCGAGCGCTTCGCGGCGGCTTCCGGGACAGCGGCACAGGGCTGAACGCTGCGCTCTTCGGCACGGCGCGCCGGGCGGTCCACCGCAAAGCCCCGGTGGATGCGGGCTTCCCAATCCCTGAGCGACTATCGCACCGGTGATGGCCGCCTCAGGCCGCACGGTTCAACCGATATATCCGAAAATCTCCGGGATCGACGCGGCAAACGGAGCCCGCGAACCCGAACAGCGCACGGCTTCACCCGCCGCCATCTCGCGGTTGATTTTCGCTTCTGGTCATCGTACTGGTCTTACCAGCAATAAGAACGGTGATGTCAGGGATGGATGCTCAAGGTGCCGACAGCGCGTCGGGGTTCGAGCGCGTCTTCGCCTATCTGCGGGAGCGGCTGCTCGACGGCACGCTGAAGCAGGGCGAGCGGCTCATGGCCGAACGCGAACTGGCCGCGCAGCTCGGCGTCAGCCGGCCGATCGTGCGCGAAGCACTGCGCGCCCTGCACATGCTCGGCATCGTCGAGATCCGCGAACGCGTCGGCACCATCGTGAAGCGGCCGGACGCCTCGATGCTGAAGGACTTCTTCACGCTCGCGCTCGCCCAGCAGGCCGACCTCATCGACGACGTGATGGAGGCGCGCATCGCCATCGAGTGCCAGGCCGTGCGCCTGGCCTGCGAGCGCGCGACCATCGCCGATTTCGAGCGGCTGCAACGCGCGCTCGTCCGCATCGGCGAGACCATCGACGATGCGGATGCTGGCGGCGACGCCGACTTCGAGTTTCACCGAGCCATCGTGCTGGCCTCGCGTTCGCCGACGCTCGCAGTGCTGCATGAATCCATGTCGACGCTGCTGGCGCGCTCGCATCGCAGCCGCCGCGAGCTCGTCCAGCGGTTCGGCTCGATGAAGACTTACCTGATCGACGACCACAAGCGCGTCTTCGACACCATCGTCGGGCGCGATCCCGACCGCGCCGAGGTGACCCTGCGCCGCCATTTCGCGATCGGCGACGAATACCGCCGCCGCGCGGTGACCGGTGAGGGTGACCGATCGGAGACGCGGAGCGCCTAGCGAAACCAAGGCGCCGATTTCATCAAAACAATGCCGAAAGAGCAGGTTATGGGACGGAACGAAACGGGCAGCGTCGGCTTCATCGGCCTCGGCACGATGGGGCGCGAGATGGCGCGCAATCTCATCAAGGCGGGGCATCGGGTCACCGTCTACGACGTCCTCGACGAGGCGGTCACCGTGCTGGCGGCCGAGGGCGCGAAGCCGGCTGCGAGCCCGGCCGAGGCTGCGGCGGATGCCGATATCGCCATCACCATGCTGCCGGATACGCCACAGGTCGAGGATGTCGTCTATGGCGAGGACGGCCTGCTGGCCGCGCCGCCGCGCGGGCGCCTGATCGTCGACATGAGCACGATCTCGCCTGCCGCCGTCCGCCGGATGCATGCCGATCTCAAGGCGACGGGCACCGATTTCGTCGACGCGCCGGTCTCAGGCGGCCCGATCGGTGCGAAGACCGCGACTCTGACGATCATGGCGGGCGGCGAGGCGGCGGCCTTCGCCAAGGCCGAGCCGTTCTTCCGGGGCATGGGCACGACCATCACCCATGTCGGTGCGCCGGGCGCCGGCCAGGCGGTCAAGCTCTGCAACCAGTTGATCTGCGGCATCAATATCCAGGCGGTCTGCGAGGCGATCGCGCTCGGCCGCGCCTGCGGCGTCGATCTCGATCAGATGCGCTCCGTGCTGCTCGGCGGCTCGGCCGCGTCCTGGATGCTCGACAAGCTCGGCCCCGCGATGATCGCGGGTGATGCCGGGGCGGGCTTCCGCATCGACCTGATGCTGAAGGATCTGCGCCTCGTGCAGGAACAGGCGCAGGCGCTCTCGGTGCCACTGCCGGGCACCGCGCTCGTCACCAGCCAGTACATCGAGGCGCGCGCCCATGGCGAAGGCGGGAACGGCAACCAGGCGCTGTTTCGCGTCTATGACCGCATGACGAACCGGGCCTGACGGCGGCGATGGGGCTCCATCTCGACTTCTCCGTCGTGCTCGAACGCTGGCCGCTCTTCCTCGACGGCGCGGCGATGACGCTGAAGCTCGCCTTCATCGCGATCCTGACCGGCGGCGCGATCGGCACCTTCTGTGCCATCGGCCGCGGCAGCAGCAACCGCTTCATCGCCGGGCTCTGCGCCGCTTACGTCGAGACGATCCGCAACACGCCGCTGCTCGTCCAGATCTTCCTGGTCTATTTCGGGCTGGCCAGCATCGGCTTCAAATTCTCGGCCTTTTCCGTCGCGGCGGCCGCGCTCGCCATCAATGTCGGCGCCTATACGGCCGAGATCATGCGGGCGGGCTTCGAGGCGATCCCGCCCAGCCAGATCGAGGCGGCGGAGGGGCTCGCCCTCTCGCGCGTCCAGATCTACTGGCACGTCATCCTGCTGCCGGCGATCGAGAAGGTCTATCCGTCGCTGACCAGCCAGTTCGTGCTGCTGATGCTGGCGTCCTCGGTCACCTCGCAGATCTCCGCCGAGGAGCTGACGGCGGTCGCCAACTACGTCCAGTCCGACACCTATCGCGCCTTCGAGACCTATATCCTCGTCGCGCTCGCCTATATCGCGCTCTCGCTCGTGCTGCGTGCTGCCTTCTGGGCGCTAGGGCAGGTTCTCTTCCCGCGCCGCCGGCGCCTCGGCACGCCGCTTTAGGGGAGCGATCATCATGGGCGGCTCCCTCAATGCGAACCATCTCCTCTTCCTCGGCCAGGGCGCGCTCTGGACGATCGGGCTATCGATGATCGCGCTGATCGGCGGCGGGGTCGTCGGCTTCCTGATCGCGCTCGCCCGGGTCTCGCCGAGCAAGGCGGTGCGGCTGCTCAGCGGCGCCTATGTGCAGCTCGTCCAGGGTACGCCGCTGCTTGTGATCATGTTCCTCGGCTATTTCGGCCTCTCCGCGCTCGGCTTCGCGATCACGCCGCTCTGGGCCGCGGGAGCCTCGCTGACGATCTATGTCGGCGCCTATTTCGGCGAGATCTGGCGCGGCTGCATCCAGGCCGTGCCGCGCCCGCAATGGGAGGCGGCGGAAGGGCTGGCGCTCAGCCGCACCCAGCGCATGCTCAAGGTCATCCTGCCCCAGGCCATGCGCATCGCCACGCCGCCGACCGTGGGCTTCATGGTGCAGATCATCAAGAACACCTCGCTGGCCTCGGTCGTCGGCTTCGTCGAGCTCGCCCGCTCCGGCCAGATCATCAACAACTCGCTGTTCGAGCCCTTCCTGATCTACGCGATCATCGCCCTGATCTATTTCGCGCTCTGCTTCCCGATCTCGCTCCTCAGCCGGCGTCTCGAACGCCGCATGGGCGTCGGCCGCGCGAAGCTGATGCCGGCCTGACGAGATTTGAAAGCCATGAGCCAGGAACGCCCCCAGGAACACCTCATCGTCGAACGCCCCATCGTGGTGCTCGACAAGGTCCATAAGAGCTTCGGCGCGCTCAAGGTGCTGGACGGCGTCAGCTTCACCGTCGAACGCGGCGAGGTCCTGGTGCTGATCGGCCGCTCGGGCTCCGGCAAGAGCACGGCACTGCGCTGCATCGACCGCTTCGAGAAGATCGATTCAGGTGAAATCCGCGTCTGCGAGCACCGCGTCGATGCCGTGGACATCGATCTTCGAGCGCTGCGGCAGGATGTCGGCATCGTCTTCCAGAGCTACAACCTGTTCCCGCACCTCACCATCGAGCAGAACATCACGCTGGCGCCGGTCTCGGTGAAGCGGATGAGGAAGGCCGAAGCACGCGAGCTCGCCAAGGCGATGCTGGCCAGGGTCGGCCTCTCCGAGAAGCTCGACGCCTATCCCGAGCAGCTCTCCGGCGGCCAGCAGCAGCGCGCGGCGATCGCCCGTTCGCTCGCGATGCAGCCCAAGGTGATGCTGTTCGACGAAGTCACCTCCGCGCTCGATCCGGAGCTGACCGGCGAGGTGCTCAAGGTCATCGAACAGCTCGCCGCGGACGGCATGACCATGGTGATGGTCACCCATGAGATGGGGTTCGCGCGAGGCATCGCCGACCAGGTGGTGTTCATGCATGCGGGCAGGGTCCACGAGGCCGGAAGTGCCTCGATCCTGTCGGCTCCGGCCACGCCGGAACTCGCCCAGTTCGTCGGAACCGGGCTCTAACGACCAAAAAGAAGGGAAGGAACCAAGGATGAAACGCTCTCTCACGCTTGCCCTGCTGGCGGCGACGGCCCTGGCCTGCGCCGGCCAGGCCGCCCGCGCCGACCTGCTCGACGACATCATGAAGGCCGGCAAGATCCGCATCGCGACCGATCTCGCGATCCCGCCATCGGGCATGATCGACGGAGCCATGAAGCCGACCGGCTCGGATGTCGAGACCGCCGAGCTTCTCGCCAAGGATTGGGGCCTTCAGCTCGAATTCGTTCAGACCACGGGCGCGACCCGCATCCCCAACGTCCAGACCAACAAGGCCGACATCATCATCTCGACACTGTCGGTCACGCCCGAGCGCGCCAAGGTGATCGACTTCTCCAAGCCCTATGCCGCGCTGCAATCGGTGGTGGGCTGCCTGAAATCGGTCGAGGCGAAGAGCTGGGACGATCTGAAGGGCAAGACGATCGCGGTCTCGCGCGGCACCACGCAGGACACGACGCTGACCAACATGAAGGAGCGCGACCTCAAGCTCGCCCGCTACGAGGACGATGCGACGATGGTCACGGCGGCCGTCTCCGGCCAGGCCGATTGCGTCGCGAGCTCGGCGACGATCGTCTCGCAGATCGGCGTCAAGGCGCCGGCGCGGCCCTTCGAGCCCAAGGTCTCGATCACCAATTTCGACCTCGCCATCGGTGTGAAGAAGGGCGAGCCGAAGCTGATCGAGAAGCTCGACGCCTGGGTCGAGCAGAACCTCAAGAACGGCAAGCTCAACGCGATCTACAAGAAGTTCCACGGCACCGACCTGCCCGCGAACATGCGCGGCTGATCCCTACCGAGCCGGCGCTCGCCATGGGCGCCGGCCCTTCGCTCCAACCACCACAGGATATCCCATGCGCCTCGTCATCGGCTCCGACCATGCCGGCTGGTCCCTCAAGCAGCACGTCATCGACCACATCACATCGCTGGGCCACGAGGTCGTCGATGTCGGCTCCCACGACGACCAGCCGGTCGATTTCCCCGACATCGCCCGCGAGGTCGCCCGCAAGGTCACGTCCGGCGAGGCCGAGCGCGGCATCATGGTCTGCGGCACCGGCGTCGGCGCCTCGATCGCCGCCAACAAGATGAAGGGCATCCGGGCGGCCGTCTGCCACGACATCCATTCCGCCCATCAGAGCGTCGAGCATGACGACGTCAACGTGATGTGCATCGGCGCCAAGATCGTCGGCCCCTGGCTCGCCAGCGACCTGATCTCGTCCTACCTCGCCGCCGAATTCTCGACCGACGAGGATTTCCGCCGCCGCGTCGAGAAGCTCCACCAGATGGACGCCGAAGGCTGAGACCGGATCCGGGAGCGAAACGATCCCGGTTTCCGGCTCCACGGACAGCGATCCAGCGGCGCGGGCCGCCGGCATCGGCGCCTCTTTTCTTGCGGCCGGCTTGCGGCCGGCCCGCCTGCTCCGGATCCGGCCGGATCGCTCCGGGCCGAGCCCGATCGACCCGAAAAAGCCGCCGGGCTGCCACGTTTCATTCAAATACCGTTCAGCCTGATGGGCACAGCCTCGTTTACGGCGATCTTTCGCGGGAGGCTCCCATGTCACTATGGCGCATCGTTTGCGGCCTGTTTTTCGCAGCCGCTCTGCTGGGCGGCCCGCCCGCGCACGCGCAGTCATCGGAAAAGCGAATCGCGCTGGTCATCGGCAACGGCGCCTATCCGGACGGCGCGCTGGCGACGCCGGCCAACGATGCCGGCCTGATCGCGCAGACGCTGCAGGCCGCCGGCTTCGATGTGGTCGGCGCGCGCGACCTCGACACCGCGACCCTGCGCTCCTCCCTGCGCGAGTTCCTCGACAAGGCAGCGGCATCGGGCCCCGATACCGTCGCCTTCGTCTACTATGCCGGCCACGGGCTTCAGTTCGAGGGCGAGAACTATCTCGTTCCCGTCGATGCCCGCATCGCACGCGACGCCGACGTGCCACTCGCCGCCATCCGCCTGACCGATCTCGTCAGGCCGCTGGCGACGCTGCCGCTGAAGGCGCGGATCGTCGTGCTCGATGCCGCGCGCGCCAATCCGTTCGCCCGCTCGGGCCAGCCGCTGGCGGGGGGCCTCGCGCTGATGCAGCCCGATCCCGGCTCGCTGATCGCCTTCAATGCCGCACCCGGCACGATCGCACCCGAAGGCAAGGACTACAGCGCCTACGCCACGGCGCTGTCGGAGATGATCAAGCAGGGCGGCCTGCCGCTCGACGATCTGTTCGAGCGCGTGCGCCTGCGCACCAGCGAACTGACGGGCGGCGCCGAGGTGCCCTGGCAGGCCTCGAAGGTGCAGGTGCCTTTCCTGTTCTTCGAGCGCACCAGCGCCGCTCCGCCGGACCAGAACCGCTTCGTCGAGCTTCGCGACAAGCCGATCCGGGGTTTCGACGCGCGCGACGCCTATCTCGCCGCGCTGACCCGCGACACCATGCGCGGCTATCAGGACTTCCTGGCCGCCTATCCGGGCGATCCGCTGGCGAAGCGCGTGCGCGCCATCCTGGCCGCCCGGCGCGAGGCCATCGTCTGGCGCGAAAGCGCCGTCGCCGACACCCCGGAGGCCTACTGGTCCTATCTCGGGCGTTATCCGCGCGGCCCTCATGCCGGCGACGCGCGCCGCCGACTGGCCCATTTCGCCGTCGCCTACGAGCCTCCGGCAGCCTTTGCCGCGCTCTCCTACGACGTGCCTCCACCCCCGCCCGACGAGATCGTCTATGTCGAGCGGCCGGTCGTCTATTTCGCCGATCCCGTCTACGAGCTGCCGCCCCCGCCACCGGTGCCGATCGTCTTCCTGCCGCCGCGGCCCGTCTTCTATGTCGATCTGGCGCCCCCACCGCCGCCCATCGCCGCCTTCGTGCTGCCGATCCCCATCTATCATCCGGTGCCGCTCTGGGTGGAACGCCCGGCCTATGTCGTCCCGCCGCCCGTCAATGTCGTCAACGTCAACATCCACAACACCGTGGTGGTGAACCCGGCCTCGCAGAGCGTGGTGGTGACGAGCCCGCAGGGCCAGTCCCTGCCTCCCCTACCGCCTACGGTGACGGGCGGCGCCCCGGCAGCGGCGCCGCCGGCAGGGGGACCGGCGCCGGCTCCCGCCTCGGGCCTCCAGCAAATGATCCAGGCGCATCCGGTCGCTTCCGCCGCGATCGCGGCAACCGCCGCCGCGCTGCCGGCCGCCGCCCTGTTGCGCGCCCGGCAACAGCAGGCGCAGCCTCCGCACGCCGCGGCGCCGGCCGCGACGGGGCCCCAGCCCGGTGCGCCGCAGGGCTCGCCCGCCACCATCGGCCAGCCACGTCCCGGCCAGCCACCCGCCGGCGGCCCCGCGCCTTCGGCCGCGGCTCCCGCCGGTGCAAAGCCTTTGCCGGCGCCGGGTGCCTTGCCCGCCGCTCCCGGCAACACGGCCCCGGCGCAGCATCTCGCCACACCGCCGCAGACGCCTCAGACGGGTCGCCCCGGCGCGCCGCCGTTTGCGACGGCCCCGCAGACCGCGCCCTCGCAGGCTTCGGCCGGCGCGAAGCCTCTGCCGGCGCCGGGTGCCTTGCCCGCCGCCCCCGGCAATACGGCCCCGGCGCAGCATCTCGCCACACCGCCGCAGACGCCTCAAACGGGTCGCCCGGGCACGCCGCCGGTTGCCACGGCTCCGGCCGGTGCAAAGCCCCTGCCCGCGCCGGCCGCCCTGCCCGCCGCTCCCGGCAACACAGCCCCGGCGCAGCATCTCGCCACACCGCCGCAGACGCCTCAGACGGGTCGCCCCAGCGCGCTGCCGCTTGCGACAGCCCCACGGACCGCGCCCCAGCCTGCCCAAATTCCGCAGACGAATGCGGCCGACGCGGCGCAGCGTGCGGCGGCGCAGCAGGCCGAGCGCCAACGCGCCCAGCAGGCCGCCACCCTGCAGGCGCAGCAGCAACGCGCGGCGCAGGCTGCCCAGCAAAGGGCGGTGCAAGCGCAGCAGCAACAGCGTGCCGCACAGGCGCAGCAACAGCAGCGGGCCATGCAAGCCCAGCAGCAGGCTCAGCAAAGAGCCGCCGCGCAGGCCTCGCAGCTTCAGCAGCAGCGCGCGGCGCAAGCGGCTCAGCAAAGGGCGATGCAAGCTCAGCAGCAACAGCAACAGCGTGCTGCGCAGGCCGCCCAGCAGCGGGCCGCGCAAATGCAGCAGCAAGCTGCGATGCAGGCCCAGCAACGCGCCCAGATGATGGCCCGGCCGCGGGCACCGCAGCCTGCCCATGGTCCGCAGCCCCAGCACCGGCCGCCTTGCGAGCCCGGCAAGCCGCAATGCCGGTGAGGGGTACGCCGGGTCCCGAAATCGATGCGCGGCGGCCCTCGCCGCGCAGAATCCGAGGGAACCATCAAATCTTGGTGCTCCCGACACGGAATGTCGGAAGCATCATCCGCGATACGGATCACTCCGGATAACGCATCACAGCAGCCATTCGGGATTTCCCATCGATATCAAGGGACAAGCCGGTCGAACAGGAGAGCCCCCGCGCCGCTCGCGCCGACAGGACGGTTGGCACGGAACCTGCCCTACGCGCTGCAACCCGTGACGTGCGAGGTGCGGCGCCCTTGCTTCGGCGAGCGACGCTCCTTGCCCCGTATCGGCCACGAAACCGTATCGAGTCAGACGAGCGCATTTTCAAGCGAGGCGGACACCGGTTCGCGTGAAGAAAATGCGAGAAAACAAAGAGGTAGAGCAATTCGGCGGCGCTTGAAAACGCGGAATTCCTCTAGCCCCCAGCATCATGGGCAGTCGCAGGTTCGGGAATGAACATACTCAAGGTCGTGCAAGAGATCGTGGCTGGACAGATCAGCCGCGATCCCGCGGAGATCACTGAAAAGACCAGCCTCGAAGAGGCCGGATACGATTCTCTCGACGTGCTCGAAACGATCTTCGCAATCGAAGAGCGCTTCAAGATCCGCGTCCCCTTCGATGCCAACGACCCCAGGGTCAAGGAACTGAAGACGGTCGGAGACATCGCCCGCATCGTCGAGTCGGCCCTGGGCGAGAAAGCGCCGGCGTGACACGGAGACGCGTTGCGATCACCGGCCTCGGCGCGATTTCGCCGGCCGGGCCGACCATGCCGACGACCTGGGAACGCATCGTGGCCGGGGACAGCGCCATCGGGCCGCTGATGCTGCCGCAGATGGACGAGCTTCCCTGCCCGATCGCCGCCCAGATCCATGACTTCGACCCCGACGCCCATTTCACCGCGAAGCGGTTGGGGTCACTCGACCGGATGTCCCAGTTCGCCGTCGTGGCGGCGCGCGAAGCGGTCGCCGATGCGGGGCTGGAGCCGGACGACGCGACGCTCGCCCAGGCGGATGTCGTCGTCGGCGTCAGCGTCGGCGGCATGACCACGCTGGACGACAGCTTCCAGCGCCTTTACCGCGAGCAGCGGCGCTCGGTTCACCCGCTCACGATTCCGAAGCTGATGGCCAACGCGCCGGCGAGCCAGATCTCGATGGATCTCGGCCTGCACGGCAACACCTTCGCCGTGGCGAGCGCCTGCGCATCGGGAACGCACGCCATCGGCCTGGCCTACCGCGCCGTCCTCCATGGGGATTGCGACATCGCGATCACGGGCGGCTCGGAGGCTTCGATCACGCCCGGCACGATGACCGGCTGGAGCGCGCTGCGCATTCTGTCGCGCGACACCTGCCGGCCGTTCTCGCGCAACCGCAGCGGCCTGGTGCTCGGCGAAGGCAGCGCCATCCTCGTCCTCGAGGAATGGGAGCATGCCATCGCCCGCAAGGCACGCATCTATGCCGAGCTGGTCGGCTTCGGCGCCAATGCCGATGCCGGCGACCTGACCTCCCCCGATCAAGCGGGGGCGGAAGGGGCTATGCGGCGCGCACTGGCGAGCGCTGGACTCGATCCGACGGCTATCGACTACATCAAC
Organism: Allobosea sp. UNC402CLCol; assembly: GCF_000745475.1. Classification (GTDB taxonomy): domain Bacteria; phylum Pseudomonadota; class Alphaproteobacteria; order Rhizobiales; family Beijerinckiaceae; genus Allobosea; species Allobosea spartocytisi. The sequence goes on along the minus strand of NZ_JQJJ01000009.1, from coordinate 682,956 downwards.
GCGCACGGCACCGGCACGCTGATCAACGACGTCGTCGAGAGCCGGGCCATCCGCGCGGTCTTTCCGAGCGAGAAGCTGCCTCCGGTCTCCTCGATCAAGGGCGTTCTTGGCCATTGCCTGGGCGCGGCCGGGGCGTTCGAGGCGCTGGCCACGGCGCTCGCGCTGCACCACCAGATCGTTCCCCCAACGGCCAATTGCACGGAACCCGACGCGGAATGCGGGCTCGACGTCGTCCCGGAGGGCGCGCGGCAGGCGGTGCTGCGCCATGCGCTGTCGAATTCCTTCGCCTTCGGCGGCCTCAACGCGGTGCTGGCGTTCGGCCGCAGCGCGTGAACGGCGGCGGCCGAGCCTAATCCTTCACGGGACCGCACCAGCCGGCCAGGTAACTGGCCTCCTGGCCCTTGGCCAGTTTCAACGCCTTCTTGAGCGCCTTCTCGAAATCCGCATCGACGAGCTTGCGCCCTATGCGTCTGCGCAGGAAATCCGCCCAGAGGAACTCGGAGTAAGGGGTGACGTCCTTGGCGAAGCCACCGAGGCGGCGCAATTCGCCGGCAAGGGAACGATAGGGATCGTCCTCGAGCCTCTCGATGCGCTTCGGCATCAATTCGATGCTACGGCGGCGGCCTTCGCTGTCATAGGGGTGAGCCCAGTTCCGGTGCTCGCAGACGACCCAGAAGGCCGCCGTCGAGAGCCATGAGACATCGGCGATGACGTTGACGAAAACCTGCTTCTGACCCTCGTCGTGCAGGGCCCGGACGAGATGATGGTGATCGATGATGTAGAGGCGCGCCTTGGGCCCCTTGATCGCCGGGATCATGTGGCTGCCGAGGAACCCTTCCGCACGGCCTCCCTCCCGCTCCCTCCAGCTCTGGCGCTTGGCCTCGACCTCCCGGAGGCCCACGGTCATCTGCGTGGGGCGAAGATCGGCGATCGGAACGGAGTGGAGGACGGGTTCCCGCAGTGACATGACCTTGCTCCAAAGCCGCCGCGGCAACATTCTCGACGGATCTGCCGCAATGTCGAGAGCCAAGCCGGCACGCCAGCCGCACTGGCATGATTCCTGATAGGGCGACGCCGGATCACTCGATGGGAACGACTGAAAGGCATGGTGCCCACTCTGCGCATCCTCATCGTCGACGCGAACCAGGTCAGGGCCGCCATCATCGAGGAAGGCCTGCGGGAAGCGGGCTACCAGCACCTGATCCGCATCGCCGCGACGACGGGACTGGTCGCCGCCATCGAGGCCCATGATCCCGACGTCGTGGTGATCGACCTCGAGGATCCCAGTCGCGACGCGCTGGCCGACATGTTCCTCGTCAGCCGGCATATCCGCCGGCCGATCACCATGTTCGTCGACCAGTCGGATTCCGCCTCGATCGAGGCCGCGGTCGAGGCCGGCGTCTCCGCCTATATCGTCGACGGGCTGAAGAAGGAGCGGATGCAGCCGATCCTGCAGACCTGCATCAGCCGCTTCAACGCCTTCCGCCGGCTGCGCGAGGAGCTCGACGAGGCCCGCTCGCAACTGGAGGACCGCAAGACGATCGACCGCGCCAAGGCCATCGTCATGCGGCTGAAGGGCCTCTCCGAGGAAGAGGCCTACGCGCTGATGCGCCGGACCGCGATGAACGAGAAGCGCAAGCTCGTCGATATCGCCCGCTCCCTCATTACCGCCGCGGAGATGCTCAAATGACGACGCTGCACCTGCGTGTCGGCTTCATGCCGCTGGTCGATTGCGCGCTGGTCGTGCTGGCGAAGGACGAGGGCTTCGCCGAGGCCGAGGGGCTCAATCTCGAACTGGTGCGGGAGGTCTCCTGGTCGAATCTGCGCGACAAGCTGAATGTGCGCCTGTTCGACGCCGCCCATATGCTCGGCCCCGCGGCAATCGCCGCAACGCTGGGCATCGGCGGGGTCAAGGCCCCTATGGCGGTGCCGATGGCGCTCAATCGCGACGGCGCCGCGATCACGGTCTCGGTTCGGCGCTTCGAGGAATTGTCGCGCCTGGCCGAGGGCGATATGGCCGATACGGCCGTCTCGGCCCGCGCCCTCGCGGCCATGGTCGCGCGCCGCAAGGCCGCCGGGCTGCCGCCGTTGACGCTGGCCGCCGTCTTCGGCTTCTCGATGCATATCTACCTGCTTTGCGAATGGCTGGAGAAAGGCGGGCTCAGGCTCGGCGAGGATATCCGCTTCGAGGTCGTCCCGCCGCCCCAGACCGTCGAGGCCCTCGCCAGCGGACGGATCGACGGCTTCTGCGCCGGCGCGCCCTGGAATTCGGCGGCCGTGGCGGCCGGCGTCGGCGCGATGGTGCATGCCAGCGTCGACCTGCGGCGCGACTGCCACGACAAGGTCCTGGCCTGGCGCGCCGACGACGTGCACAGGCGCCCGGCCGCCGTTGCGAAGCTCGGCGCTGCGATCCTCAAGGCCAGCGCCTGGGCCTGCCGGCCCGAGAATTTCACCCGCATGGCGCATCACCTCTCGGCCCCGGACCGGCTCGCGCTGCCCGCCCCGCTGATCGAGCGCATCCTGCATGGCGAGCTGATCCAGGGCGCCAACCGGCCGCCCAGGCTGATCGAGCGCTTCATCCGCTTCGACCAGGAGGCGCTGCGGCCCGCTTTCGACGATGCCGAATGGGTCCTGGCCGGGATGGAACGCGCCGGCCAGATCGTCGCGACGCCGCAGATGCGGGAGATCGCCGCCGGCGTCTTCCTCCCAGCCTCTTTTGAAGGCATTCTTTCCGCAAGCGAAGTTTCGCCTAAAAAATAGGCTCTTGCGCTTCCATTGTGCGACGCAACAAGGCAATTGCGCCGCCGTCCGCATCTCCCCGAATTCGCAAACTGTTGCAATTCAAAGCCGGCCCCATGGCGGAACGGTTGGCACGATCCTTGATACATCTGCCGTGACGCGGCCAACGCTGCCCGCGCCACCCCCGATCCGGAAGACACAGCAACGTCGCTGTCGAAATGCGCCTGGCAAGGCGTCTTTCGCGCGGCGTTTTTCGCGTTCGGGGCCGGCTCCAGGGCAAGCGGTTTTCAGCAACCGAGAGGCGATCGATGACGCAGAGCTCCAAGACCAGGATCGGGATGACCGCATTGGCGCCGGCAGGTGCCAGCCGCCGCCGCTTCCTGCAACTGTCCGGCACGGCCGCGCTGCTGGCGGCGGCGAAGGCCGCCCTGCCGTCGGGCGCCTTCGCGCAAGGGACCGGACCCGAGGTCAAGGGCACGCGCCTCGGCTACATCGCCCTGACCGACGCCTCGCCGCTGATCATCGCGAAGGAGAAGGGCCTCTTCGCCAAATACGGCCTGCCCGACATGGACATCGCCAAGCAGGCCTCCTGGGGTGCGACGCGCGACAACATGGCGCTCGGCTTCAAGGCGAACGGCATCGATGGGGCGCACATCCTCTCGCCCAAGCCGTATCTCTACACCACCGGCAAGGTCATGCAGAACAGCCAGCCGCTGCCGATGTACACGCTGATGCGGCTGAACGAGGACTGCCAGGGCCTGTCGGTCTCCAACGAATACAAGGAACTGCCGGTCGGAACCGATTCCTCCGCGCTGAAGGAGGCCTTCGCCAAGAAGCGCGCGGCCGGCAAGGAGGTGAAGGTCGCCATGACCTTCCCTGGCGGCACGCACGACCTGTGGATCCGCTATTGGCTCGCCGCCGGCGGCATCGACCCGGACAACGACCTCGCGACCATCGTCGTGCCGCCGGCCCAGATGGTGGCGAACATGAAGGTCGGCACCATGGACTGCTTCTGCGTCGGCGAGCCGTGGAACGAGCAGCTCGTCAACCAGGATATCGGCTTTACCGCCGCCACCACCGGCGAGATCTGGTTCAAGCATCCCGAAAAGGCGCTGGGCATGCGCGCCGACTTCGTCGACGCCAATCCCAAGGCCACGCAGGCCATCATGCTGGCCACGATGGAAGCCCAGATCTGGTGCGAGAAGATGGAGAACAAGCAGGAGATGGCCGAGATCATCGGCCGTCGCCAATGGTTCAACGTTCCGGTGCCGGACATCATCGGCCGCATCAAGGGCGACATCAATTACGGCCGCGGCAAGGTCGCCAAGGGCACGAACCTGCTGATGAAGTTCTGGGGCGAAGGCGGCTCGGTCTCCTATCCCTGGAAGAGCCTCGATACCTGGTTCGTCACCGAGAACATCCGCTGGGGCAAGTTCGAGGCGAACACCGACATCAAGGCGCTGGTCAACAAGGTCAATCGCTCCGATCTCTGGCTGGAGGCCGCCAAGACGCTCGGCGTCGCAGGCGCCCCGACCTCGGATTCGCGTGGCGTCGAGACCTTCTTCGACGGCATGAAGTTCGATCCTGCGGCGCCGATGGACTACCTCAAGGCGCTGAAGATCAAGCGGATCGCCTGACGCATGGCCGAGCCGCTGATCATCGTCGGCAATGGCATGGCCGCGACGCGGCTGGTTGACGAGCTCAGCCAGCACGCGCTCGGGCGCTATTCCATCGCGGTGATCGGGGACGAGCCGCGCCTCGCCTATAACCGCGTCCTGCTCTCGCCGCTGCTGGCTGGCGAGATCGGCGAGCCGGAGATCGAGCTCAAGCCGGCCCCCTGGTGGCGGGCGCGCGGCATCTCGACCTTCTACGGCCGGCCGGCCCAGACCATCGACCGCGCAGCGCGGAGGGTGACCCTCGCCGACGGGCTGACGCTGCCCTATGGCAAGCTCGTGCTCGCGACCGGCTCGACGCCGCTCAGGCCGCCCTTCCCCGGCAGCGACCTCGCCGGCGTCGCGACCTTCCGCGACACCGCCGATGTCGGCACGATGCGGGCCTATGCCCAGCGCGGCGCCCGGATCGTGGTCATCGGCGGCGGGTTGCTGGGGCTGGAAGCCGCCTATGGCCTTTCCCGAGCGGGCGGTGCGGTGACGCTGCTGCATCTGGTCGACCGCCTGATGGAACGCCAACTCGACCACGAAGGCGCAGGACTGCTTGCGGCAGCGATGGCCGCGCGCGGCATCGATGTGCGACTGGGAGCAGAGACGAAAGGTTTCGTGGGCCGCGACCATGTCGAGGCTGTCATGCTGACCGACGGCACCGAGATTCCCGCCGATCTCGTGGTCATCGCCATCGGCGTGCGCCCGAATACCGGCCTCGCGCGGGCTGCTGGCTTGAGCGTCGGGCGCGGCATCCTGGTCGATGACGGGCTCTCCACCGACGATCCCGCCATCTTCGCCATCGGCGAATGCGCGGAGCATCGCGGCCTTGCCTATGGGCTGGTCGAGCCGGCCTATGAACAGGCGCGCGTGCTGGCCGCCCGGCTCGCGGGGCGGGAGGGCGCCTATCAGGGCTCGCTGCTCGCGACCAATCTCAAGGTCTCCGGTGTGGGCGTCTTCTCCGCCGGCGAGTTCGAAGCCGGCGACGGCGCCGAGACCATCGTGCTGCGCGATCCCAGCGCCGGCATCTATCGCAAATTCGTGCTGCGAGACGGACGCCTCGCCGGCTGCGTGCTCGTCGGCGACACGCAAGGCGCGCTGTTCTATCTCGGGCTGATCCGCTCGGGCCAGGACATCAGCGCGATCCGCGCCGACCTGCCCTTCGGCGAGAGCTACTGCGTCAGGGAAGCCGCCTGATGCGCCATGACGCCCCCCTCGCCCCGGCCGCGACGCGCACGACCTGTCCCTATTGCGGGGTCGGCTGCGGCGTGCTGGCGACGCCGGACGGGCTTGGCGGGGCCGCGATCGCGGGCGATGCGGAGCATCCGGCCAATCGGGGGCGGCTCTGCTCGAAGGGTTCCGCACTCGGCGAGACGCTGGGACTGGGCAGCCGGGTGCTGCATCCCCTGAAGCGCAACCCCGCTGGCAGCTATGACAGGGTCGGCTGGAACGAGGCGCTCGACGGCGTCGCCAACGGGCTGCGGAGCATCGCCGCATCGCACGGGCCCGAGGCGATCGCCTTCTACCTCTCCGGCCAGCTCCTGACCGAGGATTATTACGTCGCCAACAAGCTGATGAAGGGCTTCATCGGCTCGCCCCATGTCGACACCAATTCGCGGCTGTGCATGTCCTCGACCGTCGCGGCGCAGCGTCGGGTCTTCGGCTCGGACACGGTACCCGGCGCCTATGAGGATTTCGACGGCGCCGACCTGATCGTCCTCGTCGGCTCGAACACGGCCTGGTGCCACCCGGTCCTGTTCCGGCGGATGCAGGACAACCGTCAGGGGCGCGGCGCGCGCCTCGTCGTGCTCGATCCGCGCGTCACCGCGACGGCGGAGGATGCCGACATGGTGCTGGCGCTGAGGCCTGGTTCCGACGCAGCACTCTTCGCGGGGCTGCTTGTCCATCTCGCCGGGCGCGGCCTCGTCGACCGCAGCTATGTCGCGCGCCATGTAGCGGGCTTCGACGAGGCGCTCGCCAATGCGTCCGGGATCGCCCCAGACATCGCCGCGGTTTCCGCCGCCACCGGCCTGCAGGAGGAGCAGATTGCGGCCTTCTACGAGCTTTGGGCCAGCACACCGCATGTCGTGACGGCCTGGAGCCAGGGCGTCAACCAATCGGCGCAAGGCACGGACAAGGTCACCGCGATCCTGAACTGTCATCTCGCGACGGGGCGGATCGGACGGCCCGGCTGCGGTCCCTTCTCGCTCACCGGTCAGCCGAATGCGATGGGCGGACGCGAGGTCGGCGGGCTCGCCAACATGCTGGCCGCCCATATGGGTTACGCTCCCGAGGACATCGACCGCGTGCGCCGCTTCTGGCAGGCGCCGAACATCGCTCGCCGCGAGGGGTTGAAGGCCGTCCAGATGCTGGACGCGGTCGCTGAGCGCCGCATCCGCGCGATGTGGGTGATGGCGACGAACCCCGCCGCCTCTCTCCCGGACGCAGACAAGGCCCGCGCCGCGCTCGCCGGGCTCGATCTCTTCATCGTCTCCGAGAACGTGCTCTCGAACGATACGGTCGCGGCGAAACCGCACTACATCCTGCCGGCCGCGGCCTGGGGCGAGAAGGACGGCACCGTCACCAACTCCGAACGGCGGATCTCGCGCCAGCGCGCCTTCCTGCCGCTGCCAGGCGAGGTGAAGCCGGACTGGTGGATCGTCTGCGAGGTGGCGAAGCGTCTCGGCTTCGGCGCCGCCTTCACTTACACCGGCGCGCACGACATCTATGCCGAGCACGCGGCGCTGTCGGCCTTCGAGAACGACGGCAGGCGCGATTTCGACATCGGCGCCCATGCCGGCCTCGACAAGGCCGCCTATGACAGGCTGCGGCCGGTGCAGTGGCCAGTACCAGTGCAGCGGCGCGACGGCACCGCTCGGCTCTTCGCCGATGGCGGCTTTTTCGGCCCCGAGCGCCGCGCGCAGATGCGCCCGCTCGCCGCGCCGAAGCTCGCCTCGGACACCGATGGCACCTTCCCTCTGCTGCTCAACACGGGCCGCGTTCGGGACCACTGGCACACGATGACGCGGACCGGGCTCAGCCCCCGGCTCAGCGCCCATATCGCCGAGCCTTCGGTTTCCGTGAATCCGGCCGACATCGCGCGTTTCGGGCTGATCGAGGGCGGCTTCGCACGGCTCGCCAGCGCCCATGGCAGCGCTGTGCTCAAGGTCTCGGCCGATGAGGGCGTGGCCCAGGGATCGCTGTTCGCGCCGATCCATTGGTCCGGAGAAACCGCCTCCGACGCGCGCATCGGAGCGCTGGCGCAGCCGTTCTGCGACCCCTTTTCCGGCCAGCCCGAAATGAAGGCGACGCCGGTTTCGATCGCGCCGGTCGCCTATCGCTTCGAGGGCTTCGTCCTGTCGCGCGAGCCCTTCGCGCTGCCTGCGGAAAGCTGGTGGGCACGGCTCGCGGTGCAGGGCGGCGAAGGCCGGCTCTTCGCCACCGACTCGGCCATCGATGCCCTGGCGGCGCTGATGCGCGACCACTTCGACGCTCATGAGATGACCGAGCTGATCGACCGCGACGGCGGCAGCTATCGCTGCGCCGTGCTCCGCGAAGGCCGGCTCGCGGCCGCCCTCTTCCTCGCGCCGGCGGGCCGCGCCCCGCTCTGGGACACGGTCAAGGCCGTCTTTGCCGATCCCGCCGCGACCGTGGAGAGCCGGCTCGCCCTGCTGTCCGGACGCAGCCCCGGCGGGAGCGATCCCGGTCCGACCGTCTGCGCCTGCTTCGGCGTCGGCCTGAACGCGATCCGCGCCGCCTTCGAGGCCGGCGCGACGACGGCCGAGGAGATCGGCCTGCAACTCAAGGCGGGCACCAATTGCGGTTCCTGCCTTCCCGAAATCCGCCGCATCGGGGCGCGGCCACGCGCCAGCGAGGCGGCATGACGCATGCGACGCAAGAGCTCGGTCAGAGGAGAGACTGGAACATGGGTCAGCCTGTCTTGAAGGACACGATCGCGGGCGCGACAGTCGTCACGCTTCCCGGCAAGCCGCCGGAGGTCGTGTCGCTGCCGGCCGCGACGTCGAAGCCGCTGGGGGCGAAGCTGGCGGGTTGGGCGAAGGCGGCGATGGTCAATCTGCTGCCGCCGCTGATCACGGTGGCCCTGATCCTGCTGTTCTGGCAGCTCGCCGCGCATGGACCGCAATCCTCCCTGCCGACGCCCACCAAGATCTGGGAAGAGGCGAAGGACCTGATCGTCGAGCCGTTCTACTGGGCGGGCTCGCAGGATATCGGGCTGGGCTGGCGCATCCTGGTCTCGCTGCAGCGCGTCGCCATCGGCTTCAGCCTGGCGGCCGTGGTCGGCGTGCTGCTCGGCGCGCTGGTCGGCCAGTCCGTCTGGGCGATGCGCGGGCTCGACCCGGTCTTCCAGGTGCTGCGCACGGTTCCACCGCTCGCCTGGCTGCCGCTCTCGCTCGCCGCCTTCCGCGACAGCCAGCCCTCGGCGATCTTCGTGATCTTCATCACCGCGATCTGGCCGATCATTATCAACACGGCCGTCGGCATCCGCAACATTCCGCAGGACTATCGCAATGTCGCGAAGGTGCTGCGGCTGAACCAGGTCGAATTCTTCTTCAAGATCATGGTGCCTTCGGCCGCGCCCTACATCTTCACCGGCCTGAGGATCGGCGTCGGCCTGTCCTGGCTCGCCATCGTCGCCGCCGAAATGCTGACCGGCGGCGTCGGCATCGGCTTCTTCATCTGGGATGCGTGGAACTCCTCCCGCCTCTCCGACATCATCGTGGCGCTGGTCTATATCGGCGTGGTCGGCTTCCTGCTCGACCGCCTCGTCGCCCTTCTCGGCCATGTCGTCACCCGCGGCACCGCGACCCATTGAGGGCTTGAACGATGAGCTATCTCAAGATCGACCACGTCGACAAAAGCTTCCAGCGCGGCGCCGCCACGACGGAGGTGCTCAAGGACATCAGCCTCGTCATCGACAAGGGCGAGTTCGTCTCGATCATCGGCCATTCCGGCTGCGGCAAGTCGACCCTGCTCAACATCGTCGCGGGGCTGACCCCGGCGACGAGCGGCGGCATCCTGCTCGAGGGCAAGGAGGTCAATGCGCCCGGCCCGGACCGCGCCGTGGTCTTCCAGAACCATTCGCTGCTGCCCTGGCTCACCGTCTACGACAATGTCGCGCTCGCCGTGAACAAGGTCTTCGGCAGCTCCAAGAGCAGGGCCGAGCGGCATGGCTGGATCATGCACAATCTCGACCTCGTCCAGATGGCCCATGCCAAGGACAAGCGGCCGGCCGAGATCTCCGGCGGCATGAAGCAGCGCGTCGGCATCGCGCGGGGGCTCGCCATGGAGCCGAAGATCCTGCTGCTCGACGAGCCCTTCGGCGCGCTCGACGCGCTGACGCGGGCGCATCTGCAGGATTCGGTGATGCAGATCCATGCCGCGCTCGGCAACACGATGATCATGATCACCCATGACGTCGACGAGGCCGTGCTGCTCTCCGACCGGATCGTGATGATGTCGAATGGCCCCTCCGCCCGCATCGGCGAAGTGCTCGACGTGCGGCTTGCCCGCCCGCGCAAGCGGCTGGAGCTGGTCTCTGACCGCACCTACATCGGCGCGCGCGAGGCGGTGCTGAAATTCCTCTACGAACGCCACCGCTTCGTCGAGGCGGCGTGACGACGCCGGCCATGAGCGACGATTTCACACCCGATCAGAAGCGCTATCTCGAAGGCTTCACCAGCGGCATGCAATCGGCCCGGGCCGCGCGCGGGCTCGCGCCGCTCGGCGGAGCAGGTGGCGGAACGCCTCCCGCCGGGCCCGACCGAGAACATCTGGAAGCGCAGGAGCGCGCGGTCGCCGCCGGCGGCAAGCTCGTTCCGCAGGAGAAGTGGAAACAGGCCGAGCACCCTTTCGACGCCTATGCCCGCTTCAAGGCACAGGCCGCCACCGGCGCATTTCCCAAGCCCGAGGATGATTTCCGCTGGCGCTATCACGGCCTGTTCTATGTGGCGCCGGCGCAGAACAGCTATATGTGCCGCCTGCGCATTCCCAACGGCATCCTGAACGCCTGGCAATTCGAGGGCGTGGCGGATCTCGCCGAGCGCTGCGGCGGGGGATATAGCCATGTCACCACACGGGCCAATCTCCAGATCCGCGAGATTTCGGGCGAGAATGCGCCGTCGCTGCTGGAAGGGCTCGCCGATCTCGGCCTGACCGCCAAGGGCTCGGGCGCCGACAACATCCGCAACGTCACGGGCTCGGCGACGGCCGGCATCGACCCGCTCGAACTCCTCGACACGCGCCCGCATGCCCGCGCCTGGCATCACCACATCCTCAACGACCGCTCGCTCTACGGCCTGCCGCGCAAGTTCAACGTCGCCTTCGACGGCGCCGGCTCGATCGCGACGCTGGAGGACACCAACGATATCGGCTTCCAGGCCATCGACGTGCTGGAAGGCGCCTCCTGCGACGGGCAACCGGTCGAGCCGGGCATCTGGTACCGCCTCGCGCTCGGCGGCATCACCGGCCACAAGGATCTCGCCCGCGACACCGGCGTGATTGTCGCGCCTTCCGACGCGATTGCCGTGGCGGATGCCATCGTGCGCGTCTTCATCGCCCATGGCGACCGGACGGACCGCAACAAGGCCCGGCTCAAATATGTGCTCGATGCCTGGGGCTTCGAGACCTTCCTCACCGCCGTCGAGGAGAAGCTCGGGCGCCGGCTGCTCCGGCTCGACGGCGCCTTCGTCGCGCCGCGCCCCGTCTATGACCGTCTCGCCCATATCGGCGTGCATGCGCAGGCTCAGGCCGGCCTGAACTGGATCGGCGTCGCCTTGCCGGTGGGCAAGCTCACCGTGCCGCAGATGCGCGTCATCGCGGCGATCGCGCGCCAATGCGGCGACGGCGATATCCGCCTCACCGTCTGGCAGAACCTCCTGATCTCCGGCGTGCCCGACGCGAAGATCGAGGACGCGCTCGCGAATTTGCAAGCCGCCGGCCTCTCGGCCGAGACCTCCATCCTGCGCGCCGGGCTGATTGCCTGCACGGGCGCGACCGGCTGCAAATTCGCCGGCGCGCACACCAAGGAGGACGCGCTCGCCATCGCCGCCCATTGCGAGCCGCGCATCGCGCTCGACCAGGCGGTCAACATCCACCTGACCGGCTGCCACAACTCCTGCGCCCAGCACTATATCGGCGATATCGGCCTGATCGGGCAGAAGGTGCCGGTCGGGGACGAGGGCGACACCGTCCCCGGCTACAATGTCCTCGTCGGCGGCGGCTATGGCGTGGAAGGCGGCATCGGCCGCGAATTGCTGACGCATGTGAAGGCCGAGGAGGCCCCTGCCATCGTCGAAGCGATCCTGCGGAGCTGGCAGTCGCATCGGGCGGCGCCCGACGAAAGCTTCGTCGCCTTCGCGCGGCGCCACGAGATCGCGGCCCTGAGGGCACTGGTCACCGAGGCGGGAGAAGCGGCATGACCGTGCAGACGCCGACTCCGCTCGCGCAGATCGTCCCCGAGAGCGCGCCCTTTAGCGAGGAGCAGCGCTCCTGGCTCAACGGCTTCTTCGCCGGGCTGCTCTCGCTCGACAATGCCGGCGTCACCGCCCTGTCGCCGGCACAGAACGCCGCGATGATGGAGCAGGCCGAGGATGACGGAGCGCCCTGGCACGACCCGTCCATGCCGATGACGGAGCGCCTGCAGCTCGCCGAGGGCAAGCCCCTGCCCCGCCGGCTGTATGCTGCGATGGCCCAGCAGGATTGCGGGCAATGCGGCTATGTCTGCGAGACCTATTCCGCCGCCATCGCTTCGGGCGCGGAAGGGCGGCTCAATCTCTGCGCGCCGGGCGGCAAGGAGACGCTGCGGCAGGTCAAGGCGCTGATGGAGGAGCCCGGCGCCTCAGCCCCGGCCGCCCCCATCGAGGCTGCACCGGCAGCGGAATTGGGACCGAAGGGGCGCTGCCGTGAGAATCCGGCGCTCGCGACCTTTCTCTCGCGCCGCAAGCTCAATGGCGCGGGCTCCGAGAAGGAAACCTGGCATGTCGAGTTCGACCTCTCCGAGAGCGGGCTCGACTATGTGGTCGGCGATGCTTTCGGCGTCGTCGCGCGGAACGATCCCCGCCTCGTCGATGCGGTGATCGCGCTTCTGGGCGCGCGGCCGGATGCCGAGATCGGCGGCAAGTCCCTGCGCGAGAAGCTCATGGAAGACTGCGCGCTCGGCCCAGCGCCTGACGCCTTGTTCCAGCTCATCTCCTACGTTACGGGCGGGGAGTCCCGCGCCAAGGCGAGACGCCTTGCCGCGGGGGAAGATCCCGATGGCGACCTCGACCGGCTCGATGTGCTCGGCACGCTGCATAAGTTCTCGCAGGCGCGGCTTTCGGCGGAGGCCTTCGTCGAGGCGCTCGATCCACTCCAGCCGCGGCTCTATTCGATCTCCTCCTCGCACAACGCCACGCCGGGGCGCATCACGCTGACCGTCGATACCGTGCGCTACAAGATCGGCACGCGCCCGCGCTGGGGCGTGGCCTCGACCTTCCTCGCCGAGCGCGTCGAGCCCGGCGACACGGTGCCGGTCTATGTCCAGCGCGCCCATAGCTTCGGGCTGCCCGCCGATCCGGCGACGCCAATCATCATGTGCGGCCCGGGCACGGGCGTCGCGCCCTTCCGCGCCTTCCTGCACGACCGGCAGGCGACGAAGGCACCCGGCCGCAACTGGCTGTTCTTCGGCCATCAGCGGCGGGCCTGCGACTTCTTCTACGAGGACGAATTGCAGGCGATGAAGGATGCCGGCTTCCTCACCAACCTGACGCTCGCCTGGTCGCGCGATGCGGGCGAGAAGGTCTATGTCCAGGACCGCATGCGCGAGCGTGGCGGCGAACTCTGGGCCTGGCTCGAACAGGGCGCGCATTTCTACGTCTGCGGCGACGCCAAGCGCATGGCCAAGGATGTCGAGCGCGCGCTGGTCGATGTCGTCGCGGAGCATGGCGGGCGCTCCAGCGAGGAGGCGATCGCCTATGTCGCATCCTTGCGGAAGGCCGGGCGCTATCAGGCCGACGTCTATTAGGGCATGCCGATTTTGCGCCGAACCACGCCGTCATCCCGGGCCTGCCCCGGGATCCATGCCTGACCCTTTTCGATCAAGGCTGCGGCATGGATCCCGTGCTTCCGCGACAACGCAGCAAGCTCTACGGATGTCCCGCGATCAGGCCTTCAGATGGAAGGTCACCAGCACGGTGATCTCGGCGCCTTCCGGCAAGGTCGCGGCGACGCGCAGGAAGTTGCCGAAATGGGCGAGCCGCTGGAAGGTCACGGCGTCCTTCGCCGCCGGCAGGTCGAACTCCGAGCCCTCGGGACACCAGTGCATGCCGTCCGCCGAGATTTCGACCCTGGCCTTGGGCAATGGGCCGACCGGGGCCTTGAGCGCCCGGACGAAGACGATGGCCTCCTTCGCCCAGCCGGCCTCGTAGGGCTCGGTCGCACTCGCCCCCGTCCAGCTTTCGTTGCGGGCGACGACGGCGGTCAGGTTCTCGGGCAACATCAGAAATCCCCCGACAGGCAGACGGAGTCGAGATAGGCGAAGGCGCGCTTGTCGGTATCCGTCTCGGCGAAGAAGGCCAGGTTCAGCATGCACCAGAGATTCTTCATCGCGGGGATGCGGATGCAGTCGTAGCCGTCCATGGCGAAGACGCGGTCGTTGACCTGGAAGCGCGTCGCCTGCATCGCGGCGAGGTCGAAATCGAAGCGCAGATAATGCCAGTTCACCTTGGTCGGAATCTCGTTGTAGCAGAGCCGTTGCTCGCCGCCGGGCAGGTCCTCCCAGTCCTCGGGAGCGAGGTGATAATGCGTGATCGTCTTGCCGGCGGTGCCGATCGGCTTGATCGGCGTCGTCTTGCGCTTGAACTGCCATTTCTGGATGTGCTGGCCGTCCTGCGCGTTGAGAAAGCGCAGATGCGGCATCACCCGGTCGCCCGGCCCTGAGGTGTCGCCGATCTGGAGATCGTAGAGGAAGCCGAAGGAGCGGATGTCGGTCTCCGAGAGCGCAAGCTCCGTCGCCTCCGGCTTGAAGGTGAAATAGGCCTCCAGCCGGATCGGCCCGGCCTTGCGGAAGGTCAGGCGCTTGATCGCGACGTTCTGCGCACCCTTTTTCGGGCGGGTGGCGATCTTCAAGGCATAGGAGCCGTCGACGCCGCCATGCGAGCCGAAATCCCAGTTCGGCAGGGTCGAGAGCATGGCGTGGCTATGCTGGGCATAGCCCGGCAGCATCGCGTCCAGCGTATCCTCGTAATTGCCGACGAGCTGGGTCCAGCCGCACATGCCGCGGTCGAAATCGTCGAGGCAGATGATCCGCGGCAGCGGATCGAACCGGCTGAGCTGCGGATCGCTCTCGCGCAGGGCGCGTCTGAAGTCGTCGAGCCGGGAATCTGACGGGGTCATGGCGATCAGCCTTTCACCGCGCCGGCGGTGAGGCCGGCGACGAGGTGTTTCTGCATGAGGATGACGAAGGCGAGCACCGGCACGAGCTGCACGGTGGAGGCCGCGAAAAGCACGCCCCATTCGACGCCCTCGACGGCGCCGATCATCTCGGAGATCACCAGCGGCGCGGTCTTGGCCTTGGTGGTGGTGAAGATGAAGGCGAAGAGGAACTCGTTCCAGGCATAGACGATGACGAAGACCGAGACCGCCAGCATGCCCTGCGCCGCCATCGGCAGGATCACGCGCATGATGATCTGGAACTGCGAGGCGCCGTCCATCATCGCGGCCTCGTCGAGCTCGCGCGGGATCTGGTCGATGAAGGTGCGCATCACCACCGTGCCCAGCGAGACGAAGAAGGTCGCGTAGAGCACGATCAGCACGACATGCGTGTCGTTGAGCCCGAGCCAATTCACCACCGGGAAGAGCGGCAGCGTGATCACGATCGGCGGGATCAGGCGGATGAAGATCAGGAAGAAGGCCGAGGCCTGCAGGCCGCGCGAGGCGAAGCGCGAATAGGCGAAGCCGGCGAGCAGCGAAACGCCGACGGCGAGCACGGTCGCGCCGACCGTGACGAGAAAGCTGTTCCACAGGCCGAAGAAGAAGTCGCCCCAGCGGCTCCACAGCGCCTGGTAGTTCGCCAGCGTCGGCGCAAAAGAAAAGGCGCCGGTGGTCGAGAAGATGTCGCGGTCAGCCTTGAAGGATGACATCGCGATCAGCCCGATCGGCACCAGCGACCAGGCGACGACCGCGAGCACGCCGACGAGCTTCAGGAGATGGCGAAGCAGCTTAGGCACGCGCGAACATCTCCCGATAGAGCCGGCGCAAATAGAACAGCGCGAGCAGGAGCGAGGCGAGCACGAGCAACCAGCCGGTGGCCGCGGCCGGGCCGAAGGCGTTGTAGCGGAAGGCCTCGAGGTAGAGATAGACCGCCATCACCTCGGTCGAGCGTGCGGGTCCGCCGCCGGTCATCAGCCAGACCTCGGAAAACAGGCGGAAGGCGAAGATGTAACGGAACAGCGCGGCGATCAGCAGGGCCGGCATCAAGAGCGGCAGCGTCACGCGGCGAAAGCTGGTCCAGGCCGAGGCGCCGTCGATGGACGCCGCCTCGTAGAGGTCGCTGGGGATCGAAAGCCGTGCGGCATAGAGGATGATGAAGCTGAACGGCAGGTGCAGCCAGATCGAGAGCAGGCTGACCATAGCGAGGCCGTGGCTCGGATTCACAGCCCATTCGATCGGCGGCAGCCCGATCGTGGCGAGCAACCGGCTCATCATCCCGACATCGGGCTCGAACAAATAGCGCCACATCACCACCGCCGAGACCTCGCTGACGGCATAGGGCGCGAGCACGATGGCGAGCAGGAGCGCGCGAAACGGCACGCCCGAGGCGAAGAACAGCGCCATGCCGAGCCCGATCAGCAACTCCACATGCACGACGATCGCGACGACGATGACGGTGTTGAGCAGCGCCTTCCAGAAATACGGATCGGCCATCACCTTGGCGTAGTTGGCGAGGCCGACGAATGTCGCCTGCTGGCCGAAGGAGGACTGGTTGAGGCTCAGCCAGAAGACGTAGATCGCCGGCAGGAAGATGATGCCGCCGATCATGAGCTGGACCGGCGTGACCAGCGCGATGGCGGAAAGGGGCGTGCGGCTGGTCATCAAGCGATCCTGAAGCGCTTCAGCGCCTCGCGGTCGATCTCGACGCCGAGGCCCGGCCCCTGCGGAATGGCGAGCTTGCCGTCGACCAGTTGCGAGCCCTCGCCGACGAGCGGGCGCGTGAAGGCATCGCGCAGCGGGTTCTCGTAGACCATGCATTCGAAGGTGCGGAAGGTTTCCGCCGCCGCCGCCAATTGCAGGCTCGCGGCAACGCAGATCGCGCCGGACCAGCCGACATGCGGCGCATAGGCCGTATTGAAGGTCGCCGCGAGCTCGGCGATGCGCCAGGTCTCGGTGATGCCGCCCGAGCGCGTCACGTCCGGCTGGATCAGCCCGAGCGAGCGGTCCTGCAACGAGATCAGCGCCTCAGACGCGACATAGTCACTCTCGCCGGCCGCCAGGCGGATCGGCAGGTGCTGCGCCAGACGACGATAGCCTTCGCGGTCATGCGGAGCGATCGGCTCCTCGAAGAAGCCGTAGCCGAGATCGGCGAGCGCGCGGCCGACGATCAAGGCGTCGTCGACGTCATAGGCCCAGTTCGCATCGACATAGAGCGCGATATCGTCGCCGGCGAGCCGGCGAACGAACTTCGCACGCGCCACCGCGTCCCTGAGCGGATGGCCGAGCTTGACCTTGATCTCGCGGAAGCCGGCTTTCAGAACGGCCGCCACCTCGGCCTCGACCGTCGCATCGTCGAGCCAGTTGATCGAGGAGGCATAGGCCGCGACCTCCTTGCACCCCATGCCGCCGAGCAATCGGTGAATCGGCTCGCCCGCCTGCTTTCCGGCGATGTCCCAGAGCGCGATGTCGATCGCGGCGATCGCCTCGACGATCTGGCCGCCGGGCCGGCCTGACAAGGCAGCGCGCATCGCCTTCCAGAGCGCGCGCCGGTCGGCGGCGTCGCGCCCGATCAGGCGCGGAACCAGCGCCTCCTCGATGAAGCGCGCATAGCCCGCGGCGCCGCGCCGGCAGAGCCCCTCCCCGAAGCCGACCGTGCCGTCCTCGGTCTCGACCTCGACGACGACGATCTCGATCGCCGGGTAGTCACCCTGCGATGTCCGCTGGACCTTGGGCAGGGTCGCCCGCAGCGGATGCACGGCGATCTTCGATATCCGGCTGGCCGGCATGGGCTCGCGTCCTCCCTGAAGGACATCATCTTATCTGATAGGTTGAACAGTTGCCAAGGAACGCGGCATCTGTCAATGATCGCCGCCGGAGGAATTTGATGAGCGACACCGCCCGTTCCGTGCTGGATGAGGACGACCTTTTCGCCGGAGGCGATGTCGTGCCGATGCGTCTCGGCGATGCCGTGATCCAGCGCATCACCCAGGCGATTCATGACGGGCGGCTCAAGCCGGGCGATTTCCTGCCCTCGGAAGCGCGCATCGCCGCCTCCTTTGGTGTCAGCAAGCCGATCGCCCGCGAGGCCATCCGCCAGCTCGCGGCGATGGGCGTGGTCCATATCCAGCAGGGCAAGCCGACGCGGGTGCAGGCGCTCGATGCCGCCCCGCTCGACCGCTTCTACCGCTTCGCCGTGCGCGGCCGCGCCAATGGCCTGACCGAGGCGGTGGAGCTGCGCCGCATCCTGGAGCCGCCGATCGCGGCGCACAGCGCCGAGCGCCGCACCGCCGAGGATATCGAGAAGCTCGACCTCATCCTCGCCCGGATGGAAGATGCGCTCGGCCATGTGCCGCGCTGGATCGAGGCCGATCTCGATTTCCACGAGGCCGTCGCCGCATCATCCGGCAACCGCCTGCTCGATTTCCAGATCCGGGGCCTCAGGCCCGTGATCCGCGAGGTGATGGAGATCTTCAATTCGCGCGAGGCGCGTGGCCCCGCGGACTGGCAGCGCACCTTCGAGCGGCATGTCCGCGTCGTCGACGCGATCCGGGCCGGCGATCCGGCTGCGGCCTTTGCCGCCATGAACAAGCATTTCGAAGCGGCCGAAGCCGCCATCGCGGAACTCGCGAACCACAGGGAGGATCACCATGAGCCAGAGGGCGACGCTCGACCGTAGGCAGTTCGGGGCCGGCATCCTGGGTTTGAGCTTCGCCGGGCTCGGCGGCGCGGCTCGGGCGCAGAGCAACCCGTTCAACGTCTTCACCCATCGCGTCATGCAGACGGTCGCGACCGGCGCGCAGGGCGGCGACATCACCAAGGACTGGGCGCAGAAGAACGGCGTCACCGTCCAGTGGACGACCTTCGACACCGGCCCGCTGCAGGAGCGGCTGTTTCGCGAGGCGAGCCTGGGCGAGAGCTCGGTCGATGTCGGCTTCGTGGTCAATACCCAGGTCGTGCCGCGCGCCGCGACTTTGTTCGAGCCGCTCGACGACTACCTCAGGAAGGACCCGGTCGAGGACCCCGCCGACATCTTTCCCGGCCTGATGCAGGGCATGAAAGTCGGCGGAAAGCAGCTCGCCATCCCCTTCCGCCACGCCTCCTCCGGCCTGCACTACAATGAGGAGATCCTGGCCGAGAAAGGCTTCTCCAAGCCCCCGGCGACGATCGAGGAGATGATCGAGATCGCCAAGGCCTGCAGCTATCGCCGCAGCGACGGCACCCAAGTCGTGGGCTTGTGCACGCCGGGCGTGACCTATCCCAACGTGATCGACCTCGCCCGCGCCTGGGATGGCGACTTCATCACCCCCGATTTCAAATGCGTCGCCGACCAGCCGCCGATGCTGAACGCGATCCGCACCTTGCGCGAGCTTTTCCAGATCAACGCCTTCCCGCGCAGCTTCGCGACGCTCTCGCCCGAGGACGTCAATGTCTGGATGCAGCAGGGCCGCGCCGCGATGAGCCTGCAGAGCATGGGCCGCAACCGCATCTACAACGATCCGCAGAAGTCGAAATTCCCCGGCAAGATCAAGACGATCGCCGTGCCCGCCTCGAAGACGCTCGCCGGCAAATATGCCGCCGCTCCGGCCAAGGTCGAGTTCTGGGGCATGGTCATCCCGAAGAACGCCAAGCGCAAGGACCTCGCCTGGAGCTTCATCAAGGCGATGACCTCGAAGGAGGCGACATTGAAAGCCGCGCTCAACGGCAACGGCCCGGTGCGCGCCTCGACCTATGCCGACCAGAGCTTCGCCGGGACCGTGCCTTATGCGGCCGAGGAGCTGAAGGTCTTGAAGGTCGCACGCGTGCCGCTGCCGGCCTTCGACGAGGCGGCCCGCGCCGGCGACTTCTTCAAGGAGGAGGCGGAGGCCGCCGTGCTCGGCATGAAGACGCCCGAGGAGGCGATGGCCTCGCTGGTCAAGCGCGTGCAGCCGCTGCTGCCGGCCTGATCGATCGACAAAAGCGGCGTGACGACAGCGTCGAAACAACACCTCGGAGGACCATCGATGACGCTCCGCATTTCACGCCGCCGGTTCGGCGCCCTCGCCGGCGCGACCGCTACGGCGGCGCTTCTTCCCAAAGGCGCCCTCGCCCAGGCCCGGACGCTGACCGCGCTCGGCCACCGCGTCCACCAGACGGCGGCGACCACCGGCCCCGGCGGCGATGCCACCGAGGGCTTTCGCAAGGCGAATGGCTCCGAGGTCAATTGGGTGACCTTTGGCGATGTCAATGCCGTGCATGAGCGGCTGCTGCGCGAGGCTTCGCTGTCGGAGACCTCGATCGATGTCGCCTATCTCGTCAATGGCCGGGCGGTTCCGCGCAATCTGCAGCTCTTCGAGCCGCTCGACGCGCTGATGAAGCAGGCGCCGATCGAAGCCTTCGACGATGTCGCGCCCGGCCTGATCGCACCGCTCAAGGTCGGCGATGCCTTGCACGGCATCCCCGTCCGCCATGCGACCAATGCCCTGATCTACAACGAGGCCCTGCTGGAAGAGCGAGGCATCACCAAGCTGCCGACGACCTTCGAGGAGCTGACGGAACTCGCTCGCAAGCTCACCTTCAAGCGCGAGGATGGCACGCAGGTCTATGGCCTCGCCTTCACCGCCGTCTTCGCCTCGAATTTCCTGACGCTCGCCCGCTGCCTCGGCGGCGACTACATGACGACCGACGGCAAGATCGTCGCGGCCGAGCCGCCGATGGTGAAGACGCTCACGCTCCTCGCCGATTTCTACAAGGCCGGCGTGCTGCCGCGGAACTTCGCGACGGTGAACAACGAGGAGATCACCACCTGGATGCAGCAGGGCCGGGCCGCGATGACGATCAACCCCTTCGCCCGGCTCGTCACCTATAACGACCCGTCCAAGGGCAAATATGGCGGGCGCTTCAAATCGCTGCTGCCGCCGATGGCGGCCGATCTCGCCGGCAAGGTCGCCTTCGCGCCGACGGTCGAGTTCTGGTCGCTGATGAT
Organism: Allobosea sp. UNC402CLCol; assembly: GCF_000745475.1. Classification (GTDB taxonomy): domain Bacteria; phylum Pseudomonadota; class Alphaproteobacteria; order Rhizobiales; family Beijerinckiaceae; genus Allobosea; species Allobosea spartocytisi. The sequence continues at coordinate 662,169 of NZ_JQJJ01000009.1, read as the reverse complement.
CCCGAAGAACGCCAAGCAGAAGCCATTGAGCTGGGAGTTCATCCGCACCCTGTCTTCCAAGGCAGGCACGACGGCGATGGCGCTCAACGGCAACGGCCCCGTCCGCATCTCGACCTATGCCGACGACAAGCTGAAGGCGGCGATGCCCTATGCCGCCGACGAGGCCGCCGCGCTCAAGGCCTCGCGCATCCATCTGCCGGCCTTCGACGAGCAGGCGCGCGCGCATGACATCTTCGTCGAGGAGACGCAGGCTGCCGTGCTCGGCCGCAAGCCCGCGCAGCAGGCGATGGACGACGCGACCGCGCGCGTGAAGCCGCTGCTCGGCTGATGGCGGGGCCGCTTTCGGGGCGCGTCGCGCTGGTCACCGGCGCGGCGCGGGGGATCGGGCTGGCCATCGCGACCGCGCTTGCGGGCGCGGGTGCTCGCCTCGTCATTCATGACCGCGACGAGGAGGCCGAGGCGGTCGCGCGCCGGCTCGGTGGCGAGGACGGCCGGGCAACGCCGCTCATCGCGGATCTGGCACGGCCGGGCGCCGTCGACGGCATGGCCGCCGCGCTCGCGCGGCTAGCGCTGGCACCCGACATCCTCGTCCTCTGCGCCTCGGCCGAGATTCGCCAGACGCTCGATACCTTGAGCGACGAGGCGCTCGCCGTGCAGAGCGAGGTCAATCTGCATGCGACGGCACGGCTTCTGAAGACCTTCCTGCCCGGCATGCAGGCCCGCGGCTTCGGCCGCGTCATCACGATCGGCTCCGTGCAGGAGGCGCGTGCCAATGCCGATTGCCTCTACTACGCCGCCACCAAGGCCGCGCAGACGAGCATGATCCTCACCCTCGCCCGCACCACGCAGGCACAGGACATCACCTTCAACATCATCCAGCCCGGCGCCGTGCGCACCGACCGCAACCGCGCGATCCTCGCGCAGCCGGGCCGGGAAGAGCTGGCTCTCGCGCGCATCCCGCTGGGCCGGATCGGCAATCCCGAGGACTGCGCGGGCATCGCGCTGCTGCTCTGCTCACCGGAGGGCGCCTATATCAACGGCGCCGAGATCCCGGTGGATGGCGGCATGCGACTCTGACGGTTGACGTCGCGCCTGCTGCAGGCGGAGAGTTAGTGGGCGGCTGTCGACCAGCTGCCGCAAGTGCGAAGGATCGAGGAACCCGCCGCGCGAAAAGGCCCTGTTTCCCTGAGCATCGCCGTTCGGAACCGCCTGCCCGGCAGCAGGGAGCAGGCCTCGCCATGGCTACGGGATTTGCTGCAACGACCCTACAAAATTTGATGGCGCTTCCAAACTTTGCAGGTACCCCACGCTGTCCCAAACTTAAAAACTTATATATGACAACGATGTAAGGTTTGGCACACCGCTTGCGCTATGCGCACGGTTCCGGAGCGCATACGCATGCAGTGGCAGGCCATCATTGATTTCGACGGCACGATCTCGCGCCGTGATACGACCGACAGTGTCCTTCAGCGCTTCGCCGCGCCGGGCTGGGAAGAGATCGAAGCAGAGTGGACCGCGGGCCATATCGGCTCGCGGGAGTGCATGGCGCGGCAGGTCGCCCTGCTGCGCGTCTCGCCCGACGTGTTCGACACCTTCGTCGAAAGCCTCGAGATCGACTGGGCCTTCGCCGCTTTCGTCCATCTCTGCCAGCATCACGGCATCCCCGTCACCGTCGTTTCCGACGGGCTGGATCGGACGATCCGCCGGATCATGCGCAAGGCCGGTCTCGGCGACCTGACGATCATCGCCAACCATCTGGAATCGATCGGCGGCGATCGCTGGCGGCTGGATTCGCCGCATGCCGACCCGTCCGGCGGCTGCGCGAGCGGCACCTGCAAATGCCGGGTCGCGAGCAATCTCAGCCGGCCACTGACCCTGCTCGTCGGGGATGGGCGCTCGGATTTCTGCGTGGCGGCCCAGGCCGACATGGTCTTCGCCAAGAACAGCCTGGTTTCGCATTGCCGCGAGAACGGCATCGCCCACAGGCCCTTTACCGTCTTCTCCGAGGCCATCAGCCTGCTGGAGGGCGTCCTCGCCGGCACTGTCGTGCCCGAGGAACATACAGAACTCAAGGACAAGATCGATGGATGACGGATTCCCCCGGCTCGCCACCGCCGATGCGGTGCAAGCGGCATCGCGCGCCAGCCTCGCGGCGGAAGAAGCGCGCCTGCTCGCGCTCGAGGCGGAGTACTGCTCGCATGGCGACACCGTCCACTACACGCAGTTCCCCAAGATCTTCTCGGGCTGCGAGGGTTCCTTCATGCTCGATGCGGCGGGCAACCGCTTCCTCGACCTGCAGATGTGGTATTCGGCGGTCAATTTCGGCTACGCCAATCCGCGCCTCAACAATGCGCTGAAGCGCCAGATCGACACGCTGCCGCAGGTCGCGAGCCAGTATCTCCACCGCGAGAAGATCGAGCTCGCGGCGATGATCGCCAAGGACGCGGAAGCCAAGTTCGGCGCCAAGGGCCGGGTTCACTTCAATGTCGGCGGCGCGCAGGCGGTCGAGGATTCGCTCAAGCTCGTGCGCAACGCCTCCAACGGCAAGAGCCTGATGTTCGCCTTCGAGGGCGGCTATCACGGCCGCACGCTCGGCGCCTCCGCCATCACCTCGTCCTACCGTTATCGCCGCCGCTTCGGCCATTTCGGCGAGCGCGCCCACTTCATCCCCTTCCCCTATCATTTCCGGGGCCCGAAGGGCATGAGCAAGGAGGAGTATGGCGAGCACTGCGTGCAGCAGTTCGCGCGACTCTTCGAGAGCGAGTACAATGGCGTATGGGACCCCAAGGTCGGCCAGGCCGAATACGCCGCCTTCTATGTCGAGCCGCTGCAGGGCACGGGCGGTTACGTCATCCCGCCGCCGAACTTCTTCACCGGTCTGAAGAAGGTGCTCGACGACCACGGCATCCTGATGGTCGTCGACGAGATCCAGATGGGCTTCTACCGGACCGGCAAGCTCTGGTCGATCGAGCATTTCGGCGTGACGCCGGACGTGATCGTCTTCGGCAAGGCCGTGACCAACGGGCTGAACCCGCTTTCGGGCGTCTGGGCCAAGGAAGCGCTGATCAACCCGACGGTGTTCCCGCCCGGCTCGACCCACTCCACCTTCAACGCCAACCCGCTCGGCACCGCCGTGGCGCTCGAGGCGATGAAGATGATGGAGGAGGAAGACTACGAGACCATGGTCATGGCCAAGGGCGCGTATTTCCTCGACGGCCTCAAGGATCTTCAGAAGCGCCACAAGATCGTCGGCGAAGTCGACGGCCTCGGCATGGCGCTGCGCATCGAGATCTGCGAGCCGCACGACAGCTACACGCCCTCCAAGCGCCTGGTCGATCTGATGTGCGACGAGGGCATGAAGGCCGATCTCGAGATCGCTGGGAAGCGCTACGGCCTCGTCCTCGATATCGGCGGCTACTACAAGAACGTGATCACGCTCGCGCCCGCACTGACCATGAGCTACGCCGAGATCGATCTGGCGATTGCGCTGCTAGACCAGCTCTTCACCCGCGTCGCAACGGCCTGAACGCCGCAGAGGCCACCTTGCGATTGCGCGTGATCGATCTCGACGCAGGCGTGGCGGCTCAGGAGCCGCTGCGCCGGCGCATCGATGCGGGGGCCGCAACCCGCATCGATGCTGCCGACCTTGCCTGCCGCCTGCGGATCGTGGCGAGCCGGGACGCGCTGCAAAGCCTCGCTTCCCGGCTCGCACCCGATGCCGGCAGCGGGCGGGAGATCACGGTGACCTTTTACGGGTCCGGGGACTTTCACCACTTGACCGCCAGCCTCGTCTCTGGCGTCGAGGAGGACGTGACCATCGTCCATTTCGATAACCATCCCGACTGGGTGCGTTTCCCCGCCACGGTCAATTGCGGCGCCTGGGTCAACCGGGCGCTGGAGCTGCCGCATGTGCGCAAGGTCGTGACGATCGGCCCCTGCAGCGACGACCTCGTCCGGCCCGAGCTGCAATTCGCCAATCTCGCTGCCGTCCGCGATGGGCGGATCGCGCTCTACCCCTGGCGTCACGAGCCCTCGCGCGTCTGGGGGCGCTACGGGCGGACGGCATGCTATCGGCAGGAAGGCGGCCATCTCCACTGGCGCAATCTCGCCGAGGAGGATTGGTCGGACTTCCTCGACGAGCTCGTCGAGGCGATCCCGACCCGCGCCATCTGGCTGACCATCGACAAGGATGTGCTCGGCCCCGAAGACGCCTTCACCAACTGGGACCAGGGCGAGATGCCGCTGACGCATCTGCTGCGCGCGGTCCAGCGCCTGGCCTCCGCGCGCGCGATCCGCGGCATCGATGTCTGCGGCGACTGGTCCAAGCCGCGCTTCACCGATCCGTTCCGCGCGACGCTCGCCTATTTCGATCACCCCAAAGGCCTGAAGCCGGAGCCCGGGACACTCGCCCGCAATGCGCGCGTCAATGCGGCCCTGATCGACTGCTTCGAGACGGTGCTGTCATGACGCCTTGGATCATCTTCTGGTTCGTGCTCTCGGTGGCCTGCGACGTCGCGGGCCAGCTCTGCTTCAAGATCGGCGCCGACAGGCTGCCGCAAGGCGCCGATTTCCGGACCACCGCCGTGGCGGCGCTTCGCTGCGGCTGGGTCACCGCCGGCCTTGCCACCTATGTCGCCGAGTTCTTCATCTGGCTGCGCATCCTGGCGGAGGTGCCGCTTTCGATCGCCTTCCCGATCGCCAGCGCCAACTTCCTCGCCATCGCGCTCGCCAGCGCCGTGCTTCTCGGCGAGCGTGTCGGCCGCCGGCAATGGCTCGGCGCCTTCCTCATCACCTGCGGCGTCATTGTCGTCGCCCAAACCGCCTGAGACCGCGCCCGTGACCATTCAGGACCATAGCCTGCGCTACGCCGGCAACCGCACCGGGTTCCTGCTCATCCACGGGCTGGGCGGAACCCCCGTCGAGCTCAGGCTGGTGGCGCGGGCGATCCACCGCTCGGGCTACACCGTGAATTGCCCGCAGCTCGCCGGCCATTGCGGCACGGAGGCCGACCTGCTCGCCACGAGCTGGCGCGACTGGGTGGCGAGCGTGCTCGCCGAACTCGACCGCATGAAAGAATCCTGCGACCGCATCATCGTCGGCGGGCTCTCGATGGGCGCGGTGATGGCGATGCATATCGCGGCCGAGCGCCCCGCCGACGTCGCCGGCCTCGCGCTCTATGCGCCGACGCTCTGGTATGACGGCTGGTCGATCCCGCGCTATGCCTTCCTGCTCAAATGGCTGATCAACACGCCGATGGGTCGGCGCTACAGCTTCGCCGAACGCGAGCCCTACGGCATCAAGGACCCGCGAACCCGCCAGGTGATCATGGGCGCGATGAGCAGCGGCGACAGCACGCAGGCGGGGCTGCTGACGACCCCTTCCCGCGCCTTGCAGCAGATGTGGCAGCTCATCGCGCTGACGCGCCGCCAGATGCCCTCGATCCGCTGCCCGGCCCTGCTCGTCCATCCCCGCGAGGACGACATCGCGAGCCTCTCCAACGCCTTCCATATCCAGCGCCGCCTCGGCGGCCTCGTCGATGCGGTCGTCCTCGACGACAGCTACCATCTCGTCACCATCGACCAGCAGCGCGACATCGTCGTGGAGCGCTCGGTCGCACTCGCGGCCCGGCTCGAAGCCGCCCATGAGGCCGAAAACAAGACGGTGCTCCTGCGCGCCGTCGCGGCCCCATGACCGGCCTGACCGGCCAGATCGCAGGCAGCATCGCAGAGGTCGAGAGCGCGGCCTGGGACGCCTGCCTGCCGCATGAGGCCGAGTGCCATGCCTATTATGCCGCCTGCGAGACGGCCGCGGCGGTCTCGGCCGTCGGTATCCGCAGCCTTGCCGTCACCGTCTCGGATGCGCAGGGTGTCGTCGCGGTCGCGCCGTTCTTCCGCCTCGACTACCGTCTGGACACACCGCTCCAGGGGCCGCTGCGTGCGCTCGGCGAGGCCGTCTTCCGCCGCCTGCCCGGGCTGATGACGCTGCGGGTGCTCTGCGTCGGCTCGCCCTATGCCGAACGCTGCCATGTCGGCTTCGCCCCTCGCCTCGACGACGCAGCCCGCCAGCAGGCCTGCCGCGTCATGGTCGAGACGCTCGCCGCCAGCGCCGCGACCGAGCGCGCGCATATCGTGGCCTGGAAGGATCTCGCCCCCGCTGAGGACGCCCTGCTCGGCCCGCTTCTCGGCGCACAGGGCTTCGCGGAGCTCGGCAGCCTGCCGATCGCGGTGCTCGACCTGCCCTTCGCCGACGAGGCCGGCTACCTCGCCTCGCTCTCGGGGTCGACGCGCAAGGACATCCGCCGCAAGCTCGCCAAGGCGGATCAGGTCCGCATCGAGTTCCGCGGCGACATCGCCGGCCTCGAAGCCGAGATCGACGCGCTCTACGAATCGACCCGGCAACAGAGCGGCCTCGACTATGGCGACCTCGAAGTGCTGCCGCCCGGCTATTTCAGCGGCCTGTCGCAGGCGCTCGGCGCGCGGGTCGTCTTCGCGCTCTACTGGATCGGCGCGGAACTCGCCGCCTTCAACCTGCTGCTGGTCGAGGCCGACCGCGTGATCGACAAGTTCCTGGGCATGCGCTACCCGCTCGGCCGCGAGCACAATCTCTACGCCGTGAGCTGGATGGCGAATGTGCGCTTCTGCCTGGAGCGGCGCATCAAGCTGCTGCAGAGCGGGCAGACGGCCTATGCCGCGAAGCTGCGCTTCGGCAGCCGGCTGGTGCCGTCCACCATCCGCTTCCGGCATCGCGCCGCGCCGCTGCAATGGGCCATGCGCAAGCTCAGCCCGCATCTTTCCTTCGCGCGCTTCGACCCCGATCTCGCGGCCATGGCCAGAAGGAGCGCCGCATGAGCGCCGTCGCCCCGACCCTACAGCCGTCCCGCTGGCGCCAGATCGCGATCTGGACGGCCTTCATCGTGCTCGATACCGGCACGCAGCTCGCCTTCAAATGGGGCGCGGACGGACTCGGCGACATGGATTTCGGCCTCGCCATGATCGCGAAGGCGATCTCCCTGCCGGGTGTCTGGCTCGCCTGCATAGGCTATATCGGCACCTTCGTCGTCTGGATGGCGATCCTGCGCGACATGCCGCTGAGCCGGGCCTTCCCGATGACCGGCCTCGCTTATGTCACGGTTCCGCTGTTCGCTTGGCTCGCGTTCGGCGAGCGCATCGACCTCACCCGCAGCATCGGCATCGCGCTGATCCTGGCCGGCGTGGTCGCCCTCGGAGAGAAGAATGACGATGCCGATTCCTAAGCTGTCACATGCCCTGCTGATTGCCGCGGCGCTGATGTCGCTGCCAGCCCGGGCCGACAGCACCGGCGAGGTCATCGGACGTTGGCGCGACTCGGATGGCGTGTCGGAGATCGCGATCAGCCGCTGCGGCCCGGCCCTGTGCGGCAAGATCGTCTGGCTGAAGCAGCCTCACGTCGACCGCTTTAATCCCGATCCGAAGCTGCGCGAGCGCCCGCTGCTCGGGCTGCAGGTCCTCAGCGACTTCAAGCCCGACACGTCCGGCGTCCTGACCGGGACCGGCTACAATCCGGAAGACGGCAAGAGCTATCGCACGACCCTTTCGCCGAAAGGGCCGGATACCCTGGAGATCCGCGGCTGCGTGCTCGGCGGCCTCGTCTGCGACGACGATCTCTGGACGCGGCAGCGATGAAGCGGCGGTTCCGCCACACGCAGCGGGACCGTCTGCCGTCGGGGTCGCCGGGCGTCCGACAGGGCGCTGAAACGGCGACCTATCAGTTTGTTTTCGCGTTCGATTTTTCCGGGAAGCGGATTCAATCCTTCGGTCCGGCGCGGTAGGGAGGCGAAGCCGTGCGCTTCCGCATGACGACCTTGCGACTGCGGCTCGTGATCGGGTTCATGCTGGTCAGCGTGCCGGCGATGCTGGCGTCCGCCTATGTCGCCGCCTGGCTCCTTTCCAGCGCCTTCGAGGACAATGTCGAGCAGTGGCTGGGGGAGACGTCGCGCTTCTTCAGGCTCGAGGTCGAGGAAGCCTCGCAGGAGGCGCAGCGCGTCGCGGCGGTGATCGGCCAGCGCATCGAGAGCAATGCCGACATCGATGTCCGCTCGTCATCGACCTTCGACGCGGAATCGGCCCTGCTGAACTCGGTCGGCTACGATGTGATCGCCGTCTATGACGATCAGCGGACGATCCGTTACACCTCGCAGCCCTTTCAGCCCATCACGCCCCTTCCGACGGACGAGAAGCAGGGCATTTTCAAGATGACGGCGAATGGCCAGCGCCGGATCATGGCAGGCGCGGTCCAGACGATCTCCGTGAAAGGGCAGACGCTGCACGTGCTGGTCGGCTCCTGGCTCGACGAAGCCTATCTCGGCAGCATCAAGGTGGTGACGTCCCTGAACGTCCGGCTCTTCGCCGATTTCGGGCCCCGGCTCGAACCCGTGCTGGAAACCCATCCCGACAGCGTCAGCCCGGTCCCCCAGGAGATCAGGCGCCAGCTCGCAACCGGGCAGGAGGCGGTGTTCGATCCCTCGGCCGATGGGGGCACCTACCGGGCCGTCTATATCGGCTTCCAGGGGATCGACGGCGAATTGGCGGCGGTGGCGTTCGTCGGCCTGCGCAGCGAGGCGGGGCTGTTCGAACAGCTCGGACGCGAAAGCCTCTTTCTCGGCATCTTCCTGTTCGGGAGCCTCCTTTCCGTCGCCGTCGGCATCGTGATGTCGGACATCCTGGTGCGTCCGCTGCGCGCGCTCACCCGCGGCGTGCGGGCCATCGCCGCGGGCGATTATCGCCAGCGCGTGTCGGAGACGGGAGGGCGCGAACTCGTCCAGCTCGCGGCCGGCTTCAACAGCATGGCCGAACAGCTCGGCGCGCTGCGCGACCTCGAAACCGAGCTCCGGCGCCGGGACCGGCTGTCGGTGCTGGGTCAGGCGGCCATGGTCATCGCGCATGAGGTCCGCAACCCGCTCGGCATCATCAAGACCTCGACCGAGGTCGTCCGCAACCGCGCGAAGCTCGCCGGCTCCGAGGACAAGATGCTCGGCTACGTCATCGACGAGGTCCGCCGGATCGAAACGCTGGTGCGCGACTTTCTCGAATTCGCGCATCCCAAGCCGCCGATGACGAGCGAATTGCGGATGCGGTCGATCATCGATCGCGTCGCCGCGATTGCCGGGCCGGAGCTGGCGCGGCACAAGATTTCCGTCGCGGTCACCGACGAGAGCGGCGATGCCACGGTCCGCGGCGACCCCGACCAGTTGCATCAGGCCTGTCTCAATCTCGTGCTCAACGCCATCGACGCCATGCCGAACGGAGGCACGATCCATGCGGACGTCACCGCCCAGGGCGACACCGTCTCGCTGACGATCCGCGACGAGGGCGCGGGCGTGCCGGCGGAGATGCGCGACGAGATCTTCAACCCATTCTTCACGACAAAGACGAAAGGTACCGGGCTTGGCCTTGCCAAGGTCCAGACTGTCGCCGAAGCCCATGGCGGCCAGGCCACCTGCGCGAGCGAGCCAGGCCGGGGCGCCGCCTTCAGCATCACCTTGCCGCGCTGGCGATCAAAGGAAGCGCCATGAGCCACGCTGTTCTGATTGTCGACGACGAGGCGCGGCTCGCCGACGTGCTCGCGGCAGCCCTCGAAGACCTCGGCTATCGCACGACCGCGGTGGACAACGCCCGCGCCGCGCTGCAGGAGCTGGAACAGGCCCGCTTCGATCTGGTCCTGACCGATCTGCGGCTCCCCGTAATGGACGGGCGCGAACTGCTGCAGGAGGTTCGCAAGCACTGGCCCGAGATCCCCGTCGTGATCATCACCGCCTTCGCGACCGTGCGCGACGCCGTCGATCTCGTGAAGGAAGGCGCCTTCGACTATATCGCCAAGCCCTTCGAGATGGATGAGGTCGCCGCCACCGTCCGGCGGGCGCTGCGGTTGTCCGACGTCGTGCGCGACAACGACCGTTTGCGCAGCGAGCTGGAGGGACGCTACAGCTTCGAGACGCTGATCGGCTCGAGCGCGCCCTTCCGGCGGGTGATCGAGCAGGTCACCGAGGTCTGCGAGACGCGCGCGACCGTGATGCTGAGCGGCGAGAGCGGCACCGGCAAGGAGGTCGTCGCCCGCGCGATCCATTTCAACAGTCCCCGGCGCAACAAGCCCTTCGTCGCCGTGAACTGCGCGGCGATCCCCGAGACGCTGCTGGAGAGCGAGCTGTTCGGCCATGTGAAAGGCGCCTTCACGGGCGCGCTGTCCAACCGCATCGGCCGCTTCGCCGCGGCAGATGGCGGCACCCTCTTCCTCGACGAGATCGGCGACATGCCGGTGGCCGTGCAGGCGAAGCTGCTGCGCGCCGTCCAGGAGCGCAGCTTCGAGCCCATCGGCGCCAACCGGAGCCAGACGGTCGATGTCCGCCTCATCGCCGCCACGCACAAGGACATGCGCCTGGCCGTCGCGGAAGGCCGCTTCCGCGAGGATCTGTTCTACCGGCTCAACGTTTTTCCCATCGCCCTGCCCGCCCTGCGCGATCGCCGGGAGGATATTCCGACGCTCGCCACGCATTTTCTCGGCCAGTTGAGCGAAGCCATGGGGAAGCGAGTCATCGGCTTCACGCCCGCCGCGATTTCGGCTATGTCCGACCATGAGTGGCCCGGCAACATCCGGGAACTGCATAACTGCGTGGAGCGTGCCATCATCGTCGCGAAGTCACCCACGATCGATGTTCACGACCTGCCGCGCGACCTCTTTGAATCGTCGCCACGCCGCGGCGATTCCGGCAGCATCCCCGGCGATCTTGATGCCGAGCTCGAACGCATCGAGCGCGACTTCATCCTCGCTGCTCTGCGCCGCACCGGCGGCGTGCAGGTCCAGGCCGCACGGCTGCTCGGCGTTGCGGAACGCAGCCTGTGGCACCGCATCAAGAAACTCGGAATCAAACTCAGCCGGAGCGCCAGCGAATGACGCGGACAACCTGCGTATCCAAGGGCCGCGGCAAGCGAGTGCCTCTTGTCCAAAGCCGCGGAGCATGGCTCTCGCTGCTCGCGCTGTCCTGCGGCCTTTCCGCCGCCCGGGCCGCCGACACGACGCCGGCCCTGACCGACCCGACCCCCGCCAAGGGCTGGATCATCACGATCGGCGGCTCGCTGCAATACGAGCCCGATTTCGAGGGCTCGAAATGGCGCCGCTTCTCGCCCATGCCGTCGCTGAGCTGGCGCCGTGTCGGGGAGGCCGAAGGCTTCAGCGCGCCCGATGACGGGCTCGACTTCGCCCTGTACGACACCGACCGGCTCAAGGTCGGCGTGGTCGGCGACTACAAGTCAGGCCGCTATTCCGGCGCGGACCGGAAACTTTTCGGCCTGCGCGACGTGCCCTGGACGATCGAGGCCGGCGTCTTTGCCGAATTCTGGCCCGTCCTGGATCGCTTCCGCTTGCGCGCCGAGGTGAAGCAGGGCTTTCACGGCCATCACGGCGTCGTCGCGGATCTCTCCGCCGACTGGGTCGAGCGCTTCGGCAGCTTCACCTTCTCGGCGGGCCCGCGTTTCAGCATGGGCAGTAAGAGCTACATGACGCGCAATTTCGGGATCACGCCCGGAGAAGCGGCGCTGAGCGGCATCTACAGGCCCTATCGCCCGGACTCCGGCGCGAAATCGGCGGGCGTGGCCACGGCCCTCACCTATGACTGGTCCGAAAACTGGGCGACGACGGTTTATGCGCGCTACGACCGGCTCCTGGACGAGGCGGCGGGCTCCCCTCTCGTGCGGGTCAATGGCAGCCGGGACCAGTTCACCTTCGGCACGACGCTGAGCTATTCGTTCCAGGTCGGCGGTTAGCCGGATTCCGATCGAGCGGGCCTGCCACTCAAGCGGGCGCCATATCGATCAGGCGGCCGCCGCCGTCTCGTGGCGCGAGACATGCGCGGTGGCGGCACGCAGATCGGCGAGCCCGGCGCCGGCTGCGACGCAATGCTCGGCGAGATGGCGGCGGAAGAGGCGTGCGCCCGGACGGCCGGGGAACAGCCCGACGAGATGGCGCGTAAAGGCATGCAGCCGCCCGCCTCGCTCCAGATGCGCGGCGAGATGGGGCTCCAGCGCTTCCAGCATCGCGAAGGCGTCGGCGACCGGCGGTGCCTGCCCGAACAGCAGCGGATCGACCTGGAGCAGGATTTCCGGATTCTGATAGGCCTCGCGGCCGACCATGACGCCGTCGAGCCTCTCCAGATGCGGGACCCACTCGGCCGGAGCCTTGATGCCGCCATTGATCGCCACCGGCAGATCGGGATTGGCGGCCTTGAGGCGGTAGGCGCGCTCATAATCGAGCGGCGGAATCTCGCGGTTCTCCTTGGGCGAGAGGCCCTGCAGCCAGGCTTTTCGGGCATGGACGATCAGCGCATCGACGCCCGCCGCGCGAACCGCCGCGGTCAGGGCATCGAGCGCGATTTCCGGGTCCTGATCGTCGACGCCGATGCGGCATTTCACCGTGACGGGGATCGCGACCGCTGCCTTCATCGCCGCGACGCAATCGCCGACCAGCGCCGGCTCGCGCATCAGGCAGGCGCCGAAAGCGCCGCCCTGGACGCGGTCGGAGGGGCAGCCGCAATTCAGGTTGATCTCGCCATAGCCGAATTCGGCGCCGATGCGCGCCGCCTCGGCCAGAAGCTTCGGATCGTTGCCGCCGAGCTGGAGCGCGACGGGGTGCTCCATCGCGTCGAAGCCGATCAAGCGCTCGCGGTTGCCGTGGATCACCGCCTGCGCCGTCACCATCTCGGTGTAGAGCAGCGCATGGCGCGACATCAGGCGATGGATCGTCCGGCAGTGGCGATCTGTCCAATCCATCATAGGCGCGATGGAGAAGCGAAAGGGCGAGAACTGCGTCATGTTTCCGTGAGATGGGTGGCGCGCGCGTCATCGCAAGCGGTCGGCGCTCATACCTCATTTGCCGCGACGGCGCGAGATGCCGGCCAGGCCGCTGCGGATCAAAAACCCGGCCGCCGCGTTGGCCCGTCAGGAGGTTCGCTCATGAATTTCAGGCAAGTCGGCGAGCAAGGCGGCACGCGCCGCTTCGTGGTGATCCTGGACGCTGGCGAGGAGGCATTCGAGACGCTGACCCGCTTCGCCGACCAGCAGGGCCTGAGTGGAGCATCGGTCAGCGCCATCGGCGCCTTCCAGAAGGCGGTCGTCGGCTGGTTCGACCTGCCGGCCAAGACCTATCGCGAAATTCCGGTCGATGAGCAGAGCGAGGTGCTGAGCCTTCTCGGCGACATCGCCCGCGACGAGAACGACGAACCGAGCCTCCATCTGCACGCCGTGCTGGGCCTGCGCGACGGCTCGACCCGGGGTGGTCACTTCCTGCGCGGGACCGTGAGGCCGACGCTGGAAGTGACGATCACCGAGGCACCTGCGGAGCTGTGCCGCCGCAAGCGCCCGGAACTCGGCATCGCGCTGATCGATCTCGGCTAGCGCGCCGCCCTCACCTCTTGGCGCGGGCGACGATCTGGGTCGGGTTGACGAAGCGCAGCGCGATGATGAGCCAGATCAGCGTCGTGACCATGTAGATCACCGCCATGGCGTCGATCGACTGCACCGCGCGAACGCCGGAGGCGAAGACCGCGTAGTAGAGCGCGACGACGAGCGTCTGGCTGGTCGGACCGGCCGTGAGGAAGGTCAGCTCGAACATGGCGAGCGTGCGCACCAGCACCAGCAGCAGCGCCGCCAGGATGCCGGGCGTCAGCAGCGGCAGCAGCACATGCACGAAGAGCTTGAAGGTGTTGGCGCCGAAGACACGCGCCGCCTGTTCGATCTTGGTGTCGATCTGCTCGATGAAGGGGATCATCACCAGGATGACGAAGGGCACGGTCGGCACAAGGTTCGCCAGCACCACGCCCGACATCTGGCCGGCGAAGCCGGTCTGGTAGAGCACCGTCGCCAGCGGGATGCCGAAGGTGATCGGCGGCACCAGGAGTGGCAGCAGGAAGAGCAGCATGACGAGCTTCTTGCCCGGGAAGTCCCGCCGCGCCAGCGCATAGGCCGCCGGCACGCCGATCAGCCCCGAGATCACCACCACCAGGAAGACGATCTGGAAGGTGACGAACAGCACGTCATGGAGCTGGAATTCCGACCAGGCGGCCGCATACCAGCGCGTCGTCCAGTCGGCCGGCAGCCAGGTGCCGAGCCAGCGTGTGGCGAAGGAGGAGGTCACCACCGTCGCGATCATGCCGAACAGGTTGATGATGAAGAAGCCGATCAGCGCCCAGTTCGCGGCCGCCCAGAGCTTCGTCGAGATACGGGTGTCCTTGATCATCGGCTCAGCCCTTTCCGCCGCCGGCCGGGCCGCGATAGAGCAGGCCGCGCGCCGCCAGCACCGCGACGACGATGGCGAGCTGAACCGCCGCCATGATCATCGCCACTGCCGAGGCCATGGAGTAATCGTATTCCTCGAAGGCCGCCTGATAGGCCGCGATCGAGATGACGCGGGTCGGGCCGGCCGGGGCGCCGAGCAGCACCGCCGAGGGGAAGACCGAGAAGGCCTGCACGAAGCTCAGGCAGAAGGTGATCGCCAGACCGGGCAGCAGCAGCGGGAAGAGGATGTGCTTGAAGCGCTCCCAGGGCCCTGCCCCCAGCGTCGCGCCGGCATTCTCCAGCGCCGGGTCGATGCCTGACAGGTAGGACAGCGTCAGCAGGAAGGTGAAGGGGAAGCCGGTGATGACCAGCGAGAGCATCACGCCCCAGTAGTTGTGCAGCAGCTTCACCGGCGTCGAGATGAGGCCGAGCGTCATCAAGGTCCGGTTGAACCAGCCTTGCGGGCCGAGATAGTTCAAAAGGCCCTCGGCGACGAGCACCGTCCCCAGCGTGATCGGGATCACCAGGATGGTGGTGAGCAGGCGCTGGTTCTGCATCAGCCGGACGCGGAAGGCGATCGGGATGGCGAGCCCCAGCGTCGCGACCGTCACCGGCAAAGCGAGCCAGAGGGTCGTCGCGATCGTGCCGTAGAGGAAGGAATCGGAGAAGAAGCGCTGGTAGTTCGACAGCGCTCCGCCCGCCTTCGGCTCGAAGGAGAGGATGAGCCCGTAAAGGAACGGGTAGATGAACAGCGCCAGCAGGAACAGGATCGCCGGCACGACGAGCAGCGTCAGCCCGTCGAGCCCGCGCGCCGCCAGCCGCTGCTTCAGCGGGATGGAGGTGGCTTCCGCGCTCACGCCGCCTCTCCATAGACGAGGACGCGGTCGGCGTCGGCGGCGAGCGTGACCGCCTCGCCGGGCGACAGCTTGTCATGGGCGAGGAAGGACAGGTCCGTTCCATCCGCCATGCGGGCGAAGCCGACGAATTCGCGGCCGCGGAACTCGGTCGAGACCACCTGCGCCTTGAGGCCGGGCTGACCGGCCGCCACAGGATGGAGATCCTCAGGGCGGATGGCGAGCCAGGCAGCGCCGCCGGCAGAAACCGCGTTGCGGGTGCGGCCGGAGAGTTGCGCCTCGCTAACCGCGACCGTGGCGTGGCCCTCGGTCACCGTGGCGACCGTGCCCTTGACCTTGTTGCGGAAGCCCATGAACTCGGCGACGTCGAGATGGTCAGGGCGCGAGAACAGATCCTCGGGCGTGCCGACCTGGCGGACCACGCCGTCGCGCAGCACGACGATGCGGTCGGCGAGCGAGAGCGCCTCCTCCTGGTCGTGGGTGACGTAGATCGTGGTCGCGCCGAGGGTGTTGTGGATGCGGCGGATCTCGGCGCGCATCTCGAGGCGCAGCTTGGCGTCGAGATTGGAGAGCGGCTCGTCCATCAGCACGAGCGGCGGCTCGACGACGATGGCGCGGGCGATAGCGACGCGCTGCTGCTGGCCGCCGGAGAGCTGGCCGGGCAGCTTCGCGGTCTGGCCCTGCAGGCGCACCAGCGCGACCGCCTCGGCGACGCGCTTGTCGATCTCGGCCTTGGCCACGCCGCGCATCTTGAGGCCGAAGCCGATGTTCTTCGCCACCGTCATATGCGGGAATAGCGCATAGTTCTGGAAGACCATGCCGAAGCCGCGCTCTTCCGGCCGCAACGGGTCGATGCGCTTGTCGTCGAGCCAGATGCCGCCACCGGTCGCCGGCAGCAGCCCGGCGATCAGGTTCAGCGTGGTCGACTTGCCGCAGCCCGAAGGCCCGAGCAGGGCGATGAACTCGCCCTTGCCGATGGTCAGCGAGACGTCCTTGAGCGCGTTATGCGTGCCGAAGTCACGGCTCAGGCGATCGAGCTTGAGCTCGCGGAAGGAGGCTGCGTTGATCGTCATGGCTTCCGGGTCTTGATAACGGTGTCGTTGCGGGGCCGCCCTCGCCGCGAGAGCAGGCCCCCATGTGGAAGCGGCAGGCCCGGCCCTCGGCCGCGCCTGCCGGCCAGTCCGTGGCCTACTTCTTCTTGGCGCCGCCGACCTGCTCGTCCCAGATCCGGAAGGCGATGACCATCTTGTCGGGATTGAGCGGGGTTTCCATCGGGTTGTCGGCGATCAGCTTGTCGTATTCGGGCCGGCCGTATTCCTTGATCGCCTTCTGGCTCGATTCCGGCGCCATCGAGAGCGGCACGTCCTTCACCGCCGGACCCGGATAGAAATAGCCCTCATCATAGGTATAGGCCTGCTGCTCCGGCGTGAGCATGTGGCGGACCAGATCGAGCAGCACGGCGAGCTTCTCGTCGGAGACGCCCTTCGGGATCATCATGTACTGGGCGTCGGTCACCCAGTGGAAGCCCTTCAGCGTCTGGACCTTGGCTTCCTTGGGCACGATGCCGAGGACGCGCGGGTTGATGTCCCAGCCCGTGGTGCTGACGATGATGTCGCGCGTGCCGTCGCCGAGCTCCTTCATCGTCTGGCCGGTGCCGCCGGGGTAGTACTCGATGTTTTCGCCCAGCTCCTTGAGATAGGCCCAGGTCTTGTCCCAGCCCTTCTCGGGATCCTTCGGATCCTTGTCGCCGAGGATGTAGGGCAGGCCCATGAGCCAGGTGCGGCCGGGGCCGGAATTGGCCGGGCGTCCGTAGAAGAAGCGGTTCTTGTTCTGCTTGGTCCAGGCCAGCAATTCCTCGGCCGTGGTCGGCGGGGTCTTGACCCGGTCGGGCATGTATTCGAGCAGCGGCCCGGACGGGTAGTAGACCATCGCCATGCCCTGCCCCTGCCCGAGATTGTGCATCGCGAGAGCGGGCGCGAGGTAGATGTCCTCGGGCTTCGGCAGCTCGCCCGCGAAGCGTGGCAGCAATTCGACCCACAGCTTCTGCTCGATGCCGGCCGACAGCACGTCCAGGCCACCGATGACCATGTCGATGTCGACGCGGCCGGCGCTCTGCTGAGCCTTGATCTTCGACGGCAACTCGGGAGCCGGAGCCTTGGTGAAGACCATGCGCGAAGCGAGCTTGGGCTTCATCTTGGGGAAGTTTTCCATCGGCGTCTGGACCAGCGCCAGGGCGCCGCCGACATCGATGACACTGATCGTGACCGGCGATGCCGGCAGCTTGAGCTGCTGCGCAAAGGCGCCGGGCGCCTGGGCGGCAAGGCCGAGACCGGCGACACCGCCGATGAAATGACGCCTGTTGATGCTGTCGTAAGCCATGGTTTCTCCTCCAGATGCGGATTTCCGCTTCTTTTGACGGATGCTTTTTGTGATGTTCCGGCCGCCGCCCACCGGAACCCGTTGTTCAATCCGCCGACTGTGCGATTGACGCAGCGCCGGATTACTCGGTATCCTAGTATACTAGTCGATAAGAGCTTGGCAATGGCCCACCCAGCAACGCGGCACAGCACAGATCAAATCTACAGCGTGCTGCGCACCGACGTCATCAGCGGCGTGCTGAAGCCGCGCGAGGCGATGTCCGAGGCGCGCATGGCGCTGCGCTTCGGGGTCAGTCGCACGCCAGTGCGCGAGGCGTTCAAGCGGCTGGTCGACGAGGGCTTCCTGGTGGCGGTGCCGCAGGTCGGCACCTTCGTCGCGCCGATCGACCTCGCAGCCGTCCATGACAGCCAGTTCGTGCGCGAGACGCTGGAATGCCGCACCGTCGTGCTCGCTGCCGAGCGCATCGGCGATGCCGACCGCCGCCGGCTCGAAGAACAGATCGAGGAGCAGGCGGAAGCCGTGCGGCGGCAGGATCGGCCGGAGATTTTCCGCCTCGACGAGGTGTTCCACGCCGAAATATCGCGTATCGCCGGCCACAGCGCGGTCTGGAGCATGATCGAGGGCGTGAAGGCGCAGATGGACCGGGTGCGCTGCCTCTCGCTGGAAACGCCCTCCTGGTCGAGCGTGATCCTGCAGGAGCACCGGATCATCGCCGCGCATATCATCAAGCACGATGCCGCAGGCGCCGAGGCGGCGATGCGGGCGCATCTGCGCACCGTCTTCGCCACGATCGACGCGATCGCGAAGGACCATGCCGACGCCTTCGACGATTCCAGGCTTGTCCACGAGGCGAGCTGAGACGCGGCGCCCACCACCCGACGACACCATACCTCCCAAAGGATATTAGACCATGGAACAATGCTGGCGCTGGTTCGGCCCGGACGACGTCGTGACTCTGGCGCAGGCCAGGCAGGCCGGGGCGACAGGCATCGTCAACTCGCTGCACCAGATCCCCTATGGCGTGGTCTGGAGCGTCGAGGAGATCGAGAAGCGCCAGGCGATCGTTCGCGGCGACAGGAGCCTCGGCCTCGAATGGAAGGTGGTCGAGAGCCTGCCGATCCATGAAAGCGTCAAGATCGGCGAGGGCGACCTCGAAACCGTCTTCGAGAACTACCGCCAGTCGATGCGCAACCTCGCCGCCTGCGGGCTTCAGGTGATCTGCTACAACTTCATGCCGGTGCTGGACTGGACGCGCACGCAGCTCGCCGAGCCGCTGCCCGGCGGCGGCACGGCGCTGCGCTTCAATCTGCACGAATATGTCGCGCTCGATCACTTCATGCTGAAGCGCAAGGGCGCCGACGAGGGCCATTCCGCCGAGGTGATGGACAAGGCCAGGGCCTGGTTCGAGCGCTCGACGGAAGCGGATCGCGACCGGCTGCTCTCCAGCGTGATGGCGGGACTGCCCGGCGCCTTCGACCGCTACGATCTGCCCGGCCTCGCCCGCATCCTCGAGCGCTATGCCGGCATGACGCATGACAAGCTCAGGGCCAATCTCAAGCGCTTCCTGGAGGCGATCATCCCGACCGCCGAGGAGGTCGGCATCCGCATGTGCATCCATCCGGACGACCCGCCGCGCCCGCTCTTCGGCCTGCCGCGCATCTGCTCGGACGAGGACGACATCGCCTGGATCCTCGGTGCGGTCGATTCCCCGGCGAACGGGCTGACGCTCTGCTCCGGCTCGCTCGGCGCCAATCCGAAGAACGACGTGCCGGCGATCGCGCGCCGCTTCGCCGACAAGGTCTGGTTCGCGCATCTGCGCAACGTCGCGAAGGATCCGGATGGGTCCTTCATGGAGGCCGAGCATCTCGGCGGCGACACCGACATGGTCGCGCTGGTCGATGCGCTGATGGCCGAGGAGAAGCGCCGCAAGGCCGCCGGCCTGCCGCATTGGCGCATCCCGATGCGCCCCGACCACGGCCACGAGCTGCTCGACGATGTCGGCAAGGGCAGCTTCCCCGGCTATCCGGCCGTGGGGCGGCTGCGTGGATTGGCGGAACTGCGCGGCGTGATGACCGCGCTGGCGCAGATCAAGGGCTACGACGCCTGAGCCGGGACCGGCCGCCGCAGCCAGAGACAACAAAAAGGGCGGGCCTCGTGCCCGCCCTTTCGTTTTTTGGGATGACCTTGTTTCAGCCGGCGAGGAAGGCGAGGCCGGCGACGGCCATCGCCCCACCGGCAAAGCGGGCCAGGCGCGGCGCATAGCGCGCGATCTGTGCGGCGAGAACCAGCCCGACGCCATGCAGCGCCGCGGTCGCCACGACGAAGCCGGCGGCATAGCTCAGCCCGCTCGCATCCTCCGGCAGTTCCGCGCCATGGGCATGGCCATGGAAGATCGCGAAAGCAGCGCAGATCGCGACACCGGCCGCCAGCGGCGGCGTCAGGTTGAAGGCGATGGCGAGGCCGAGCGCCACGACCGAGACGCCGATCCCAATCTCGACGCCGGGCAAGGCTGCGCCCGTCATGCCCCAGATGCCGGCGAGAACCATGGTGACGACGAAAGCGGCGGGATAGGCGAAACGCGCCTTGCCGCCGACCAGCCCGGCCCAGAGGCCGACCGCGACCATGGCGGTGAGATGGTCCAGCCCGAACAGCGGATGGGTCAGCCCCGCCGTGAAGCCATGCACGGAGCCGACGCCGGTATGAGCCATGGCGCTACCGGCAAAGAGCGTCGCCGCCGCAGCAAGCACCAGCCGCTCGATCATCTTCGTGTTCATCCGCCTCTCCTCACGCCGCCGAAGCCGGCTTCAGGCCGCCGGCCATCTCGATGAAATCGATCACCGCATCGACGCCCTCGCCGGCACGGGTATTGGTGAAGACGAAGGGGCGTTTGCCCCGCATCGTCCGGGAATCGCGCTCCATCACGCCGAGATCGGCGCCGACATGCGGCGCGAGATCGGTCTTGTTGATGACGAGCAGGTCGGAGCGGGTGATGCCGGGCCCACCCTTGCGCGGGATCTTTTCGCCGGCGGCGACGTCGATGACGTAGATCGTCAGATCCGCCAGCTCGGGCGAGAAGGTCGCGGCGAGGTTATCGCCGCCGGATTCGATCAGGATCAGATCGAGCGCCGGGAACTTGCCGCGCATCTCGGCGACCGCAGCGAGGTTGATCGAGCAATCCTCGCGGATCGCGGTATGCGGGCAGCCGCCGGTCTCGACGCCCATGATCCGCTCCTCGGGCAGCGCGCCGGCGACCGTCAGCAGCCGCGCATCCTCCTTGGTGTAGATGTCGTTGGTGATGGCGCAGAGGTCGTAGGCGCCGCGCATGCGCTTGCACAGCACCTCCATCAGCGCCGTCTTGCCGGAGCCGACCGGGCCGCCGATGCCGACGCGCAAAGGACCGTGAGGGGAGCGGGTCATGAGCGGAACAGCCTCGAATACTGGGTTTCGTGACGCAAGCTGGCGATGTCGGAGCGCAGCGCGCAGCCGCCGAGATCGTCGAGCGTCGCGCGCTCGGCCCCGGCCGCCGCCTCATGCAAGGCCGGGACCAAGGCGGCGGTGACCCTCTGCCCATCGGTCTGGCCGACGATGCCCAGCCGCACCGACGCCGAGACGAGATTGGCGACGAAGGCCAGGCCATAGGCTTCGAGGCAGGCGGGCAGAGGCAGGGCGTGACCGGCGCTGGCGACCGCCACGGCGACCGGATAGGCGACATCGCCATCCCAGGCCTTGCCCAGCCGGCCGATGGCTTCGCAAGGCCAGGACGCCTTCACCGCCGCGACGAAGGCATTGCCCTGCGTCACCGTTTCCAGCCGCCGCTCGGCGGAGTTGGCAAGCGCGAGCGCGAGCTCCGCGACCTCGCGCAACGCCCCCTCGTCCTTCTCCTGCGTAGCGCGGAAGGCTGCCGCGAAGAGGATCAGGTCATTATGCAGCGAGCCGTGACGGACCAGCGCGTCGAGCCAGTCGCGCAGGGTTTCCGCGTCGTGCAGGTCGCCGGCCTCGAAGGCCCATTCCAGCCCGTGCGAATAGGCGAAGGCGCCGACCGGGAAGGACGGCGACAGCCAGACCATCAGGGGCAGATGGGCCGACATGCCCTGCCGGCTCAGCGGTCGTGCGAATGGCCCTTATGGCCATGCTCGGCGCCATGGCGGTGGCCGTGGTCGTGATGCTCATGATCGTGATGGTCGTGGCCGCAGCCGCAGGCATCGCCATGGGCGTGATGGTGCTCATGGCCGTGGGCATGCTTGTGATCATGCGCGTGTTCTTTGCCATGCGCATGTTCCTGGCCATGCGTATGTTCCTGACCGTGCGCGTGCTCATGGCCATGCTTGTGGTCGTGGTCGTGGCCATGATGATGGTGATCGTGACCGTGGTGATCATGCCCGCAGCCGCAGGCGTCATCATGGGCGTGATCGTGGCCGTGAGCATGGTCGTGGTCGTAGGCGCCGCGCTCGGGCTGGAAGGGGCGCTCCACCGTCGTCATCGCACAGCCCTGCCCGCGCACCATCTCGGCCAGGACGTGGTCGTTCTCGATGTAGATCGCGTCGGCGGTGATCTCGGCCGGGGTATGGCGGTTGCCGATATGCCAGGCGACGCGCATCAGCCGCAGCGGGTTCTCGGCGCGGATCTCCAGCAGGCTCTGCGGTGCGGCCTTGATCTGGACGAGGCTGCCGTCCTCCAGCTTCACGGCGTCGCCATCAGCCAGCACCGTGGCCTTGTCGAGATCGAGCAGGACATCGAGCCCGCCATCGGCCTTGAGGGCAAGGCGGCGGCGATTGCGGTCGTCATGGTCGAGGGTGAGCGTGTCGACGACGCGCTCGGCCCGGACGGCGGCCTTGCGAACGACGGAGGTGGCGCGAAGCATGTCTGATGATCCCTATGGGAAGCCGAAGCTCCCGAAGCCCTTGCCAAATTAGTAGCACGAACGCGTGTTCGTGCTACCAGGCTTTCAGGATCATCGCGGCGTTATCGCGGCAAGGTCTTGATCTCGGCGTCGAACTTCTTGAGCAGGCGCGAGCGCTCGGCCGGCGAGCCCCAGCGCGGCGTGTCGTAGTCGATCAGCTTGATCTCCGAGAACTTCGGTGCATCCGGCGAGAGCAGCGCATTCCTGTTCGAGGGGATCGAGTTGATCTTCAGCTTCGCATTGATGTTCTGGGCATCGGGCGACAGCGTGAAATCGACGAATTTGCGTGCGGCCTCCGGGTTCTTGCCGCCCTTGACGACCGAGACCGAGCCGGTCTCGTAGCCGGTGCCCTCGCAGGGTGCCACGGTCTCGATCGGCGCGCCCTGCAGCTTCTGCGTCAGCATGTCGTGGATGAAGGCGATGCCGACCGCCGTCTCGCCGAGCGCGGTCGCCTTCACCGGCGCGATGCCAGATTTGGTGTACTGGCTGATGTTCTTGTGCAGGCTCTTGAGGAACTCGAAGCCCTTCTCCTCGCCGAGGCGCTGCACCGTCGTCGCCAGGAAGACATAGGCCGTGCCCGAAGAGCTGGGATCGGCGATCTGCACCTCGTCGCGGAACGCCGCATCGAGCAGATCCGCCCAGCATTTGGGCGCAGCGATGCCGCGCTTCTTGAGAATATCGCTGTTGTAGCCGATGCCGAGTGCGCCGAGATAAATCGCATTGGTGCGGAATTTCGACTGCTCGGCATGGCGCTGCGCCCAATCATGCAGTTCCGGCAGCTTGGGCGATTTGTATTCGTCGAGCAGTCCCTCCTCGGCCGCTTGCAGATGCGGCTCGCCCGGCCCACCCCACCAGACATCGCCGCGCGGGTTGTTGGCCTCGGCCTTGACCTGCGCATAAACCTCGCCGGTGCTCTTTCTGATCATCGCGACCTTGATGCCGGTCGTCTTCTCGAACATCGCCGCGCCCTCGCGGCATTGTTCCTCCAGGATCGAGCAATAGACCGTGACCTGTCCCTGCGCGAAGGCAGGCCGTAGGGGCGAGACCACGACGGCAGCAGCGAGCGCCATCGCGCTCAAGGTCGTGAAGTGGAAACGCGTCATCCTGTCCTCCCGAGGCAAATTCTTTTGCCGACGAAAAGACTGGCATGGTCGAACCAAGTCAAGAGCAGGCACTGGCGGCAACCATGCCGCGCGTCATGCTCGGGCTTGCCCCGCGCATCTTTCGCCAAAGGAGGCTCCCGCGGCCTGACGGTCCGGAGATTCTCGGATCTGCGCTTCGCTTCGCCCGAAAATGACGGCCTTATTTATCAGAACAGGAAGTAGCGCTGCGCCAGCGGCAGTTCCTTCGCGGGCTCGCAGACCAGCAATTCGCCATCCGCCACCACCGCATAGGTTTCCGGATCGATCTGGATGTCCGGCGTGGCGTCGTTGTGGATCATGCTCTTCTTGGAGATGCCGCCACGGGTGTTCTCGACCGCGACCATCTCCTTGTCCGTGCCGAGCCTGTTCCGCAGCCCGTTGGCGATGGCCGCCTGCGAGACGAAGAGCAGCGAGGTCGAGGTCACGGCCTTGCCGAAGGCGCCGAACATCGGCCGGTAATGCACCGGCTGGGGCGTCGGGATCGAGGCGTTGGGGTCCCCCATCGGAGCGGCCGCGATCATGCCGCCCTTGATGATGAGATCGGGCTTGGTGGCGAAGAAGGCCGGCGACCAGATGACGAGGTCGGCGAGCTTGCCCGCTTCGATCGACCCGATATGACGCGAGATGCCATGGGCGATGGCGGGGTTGATCGTGTATTTCGCGACATAGCGCTTGGCGCGGAAATTGTCGGCGCCGGTCCCGGCGTCCTCGGCCAGCGCCCCGCGCTGGACCTTCATCTTGTGCGCGGTCTGCCAGGTGCGGGTGATGACCTCGCCGACGCGGCCCATGGCCTGCGAATCCGAAGACATCATCGAGAGCGCGCCGAGATCATGCAGGATGTCCTCGGCCGCGATGGTCTCCTTGCGGATGCGGCTCTCGGCGAAGGCGAGGTCCTCGGGGATCGAGGGCGACAGGTGATGGCAGACCATCAGCATGTCCAGATGCTCGTCGAGGGTGTTGACCGTGAAGGGCCGGGTCGGATTGGTCGAGGACGGCAGCACGTTGGGCAGCCCGGCGACCTTCATGATGTCGGGTGCATGGCCGCCGCCCGCCCCTTCCGTGTGGAAGGCGTGAATGGTGCGGCCCTTGAAGGCCTTGATCGTGTCCTCGACGAAGCCGGATTCGTTCAGCGTGTCGGTGTGGATCATCACCTGCACGTCGTAGTCGTCGGCGACGGAAAGGCAGTTGTCGATCGCGCCCGGCGTCGTGCCCCAGTCCTCATGCAGCTTCATGGCGCATGCGCCGGCCTCGATCATCTCGACCAGCGCGCCGGGCAGCGCGGCATTGCCCTTGCCGGCGAAGGCGAGGTTCATCGGGAAGGCGTCGGCGGCCTTGATCATCTGGCCGAGATGCCAGGGGCCGGGCGTGCAGGTCGTCGCCAGCGTGCCGTGCGCCGGCCCGGTGCCGCCGCCCAGCATGGTGGTCAGCCCGCTCATCAGCGCATCCTCGATCTGCTGCGGGCAGATATAGTGGATATGGCTGTCGAAGCCGCCGGCCGTGACGATCTTGCCCTCGCCCGCGATGACCTCGGTGCCGGGACCGACGATGATGGTCTCGGACGGATTGAAATTGCCGAAGCCGCTCTGGATGTCGGGATTGCCGGCCTTGCCTATGGCGACGATACGGCCGCCGACGATGCCGATATCGGCCTTCACGATGCCCCAATGGTCGAGGATCAGCGCGTTGGTGATAACGGTATCGACCGCGCCGTCGGCATTCCTGACCTGCGACTGGCCCATGCCGTCGCGGATGACCTTGCCGCCGCCGAATTTCACCTCCTCGCCATAGGTGGTGAAATCCTTCTCGACCTCGATCCACAGATCGGTATCGCCGAGGCGCACCTTGTCGCCGGTGGTGGGGCCGAACATCGCGGCATAGGCGTTGCGCGGGAATGTGAAGGGCATGGGCTTAGCCTCGGGATCGGACAGAACCGTCGATGACGGGCGATGCAAGATTCGCCGCAACGGCCGGCATCGAAGACCGGCCGCCGGGCCTGAGACTCAGTTCTTGTGGGAAAAATCGGCCTCGGGGGGCGGCTCGGTCGCTTCCGCCTCGATGGCCGGCTCGGCCGGCTTCGCTTTGGTCTTGGCCTTCGGCTTCTTGCGCGCCTTCTTGACCACGACCTTGGACCGCGCGGGCCGGGCCTGCTGGTCCTGCAGCATCTCGAGCTGGACCTGCTGGATCTCGGCGAGGCGCTGCCATTGCCGCGTGATCAGATGGTCCATTTTCTCGTGCAAATGGCGGATTTCGAGCTCGGCCTTGAGGTTGACCTGATAGTCGTTGGCCGAACGCAGGCGGTCCTTCGCCTCCTGCCGCTTCTGGCTCATCATGATGATCGGCGCCTGGATCGCGGCAATGCAGGAGAGCACGAGGTTCAGGAGGATGAAGGGATAGCTGTCGAAGGCCCTGTTTTCGCCGAGCAGGATGTTCAGGGCCATCCAGCCAAACAGCACCACGCCGAAGCTGATGAGGAAGGCCCAGGAGCCGCCGAAGCTCGCCAAAGCGTCCGAGAACTTCTCGCCCAGCGTGCGATGCTCCTCGAAATCGTCCTCGACGTTCTCGGCGATGGTTTCCTGCCGGGCGATGCTTTCGGCAACCTCTCGGTCGAGGTCTGAATATTCGCCGTGCTCCTCGCGCAGGATCTCCTCGACATAGCGCGTGCGGTAGCGCGCCAGCTCCTTCAGGCTGATCAGCGCATGGTCTGACAGATCGGGGAAATCGGCGCGGATATGCTCGACCAGCGCCGGGCGCAGCGTGCCGATCTCGACCAGATTCTTGCGGGCCGTCTCCTGCCCGCTGATCGCGCAGATTCCGCGCTTCTTGCCGATCTGGGCCGCCGTCGGCGCCATATCCGCGAATGGCGGCGACACCGGCGGAATATCGAGCCCCGACATATCGTGCTTGTTGTCCGGCTGATCGCTCACAGTTTTCCCATCACATCCTGGCGGAAACCATAGACCTCGCGCTTGCCGTCGAGCGCCACCAGCCTGACGTCGCGGGTCTGGCCAGGTTCGAAGCGCACCGCCGTGCCGGCGGGAATGTCGAGCCGGAAGCCCCGCGCCCTGTCGCGCTCGAAAGCGAGCGCCGGATTGGCCTCGAAGAAATGGTAGTGCGAGCCGATCTGGATCGGCCGGTCGCCCGTGTTCGCGACCGTCAGCGTCAGGCTCTCGCGGCCCTCGTTCATGACGAGGTCACCGGGCAGCGTCACGACCTCGCCGGGCTTCAGCCGGCCGGCCGAACCGCGGACCGGCTCATGCACCGTGACGAGCTTGGTGCCGTCGGGAAAGGTCGCCTCGATCTGCACGTCGTGGATCAATTCGGCGATGCCGTCCATGACCTGATCGGCCGTGATCACATGCGCGCCGGCCTCCATCAGCTCGGCGACGGATCTGCCGTCGCGCGCACCCTCGACGACGAAGTCGGTGATGAGTGCGACGGCTTCGGGGTAGTTCAACTTGACGCCGCGCTCGAGTCGTCGCCGTGCGACCATGGCCGCCATGGCAACGAGCAACTTGTCCTTTTCGCGCGGCGTCAGATTCATGACTTTACCTTCTCGTCCCCAGCGGCTTCATCGTCCTCCGAATCGTCCTCGGAGTCTTCCTCTTCGTCCTCTTCGGCTTCGTCCTCGTCATCTTCGTGGTCGAGGTCGAGATATTCGTAACCGAAGACGATCTCGCCGGTCTGGGGGTCGAAGACGCTGACGGAGGAATCCTCGAAAGCCTCGATCAGCATCTCCGCATCATCCGGCCCGTCGACGTCGAAGCGACGCAGCGCATCCTCGCCCTCGGCCCTGATGACGAGCTCGATCGACCAGCTCCGGCCGGCGGTGTCGTAGATGCACTTCAAACCCTGGATCGGCAGCATGCGGCTCTCCTTAGGTTGACCAGGTGCGCGGCAGCGCACGTCCGGTCAGATGCCCGAGCAGCGTGACGAGCACACGACGCAAGGGCGCAGCCTCGGGAGAGACGAGGCGGATGACGAGAAGCTCGGAGACGATGCCGGCCCCGCCCTCGACATCGGCAGCCTCCGACAGGCAGGCGCGCGCCGCCTCCAGAAGCGTCGCGAGACCGGGGCCCGCGACGAGCAGCGTGGCGGCGGCGCGGGCGCCGGCGCCGATGGCCGGGCGCGCCAGCAACTGCGCCACCGGGCCTTCCAGCCGCATATCCTCGGCGAAGACGAGGCGCCCGCCGCGCCGCACCCGCCAGCGATCCCGCAAGGCGCCGCGCTCGACCGTCTCGCCCATGGCGCTGCGACCGAAGAAGACGGATTCGCAAGCCACCAGCCGCGCATCGGCTGCCAGCTCGATCGTCAGGTTGCGGCTGAGGCGGGCGCCGGAGAACAGGATGCTCTCCTGCGGGATCCAGGCGAGGCTCGCGCCCTCCCCGACCGACAGCGCCGTCTCGATGCGAGTTTCCGTGCCCTGGCTGCGATAGATCTTCTCGGCGGCTTGCGTGGCGATGACCGCGTCGCTGCCGGGCTCGAGCACAGCCTCGATCCGCATGCGATCGCCGCCGGCCATGCCGCCGCCGGTGTTGATCAGCACCGCTTCGCAAGCGTCGCCGAAGGTGTCGGGAAAGCGGGCGCGATAGCCGCCGGATTCCGCCAAAGCGAGCCTTTGCGTACGGGCTCCGGTACGGCCGAAGCGCAGCCGCACCCCGCCATCCGCGCGGACATAGGCCGGCAGAGTCAGCTCAGCGGCGGCAGGAACGGACGGTGCGAACATCAGGGCTCCAGCAACGCAGCCGCCTATCTTCCGCCTGCCTCATTGTTAGGCAAGTCCTCCGCCAATCCCGTTCGCCTCAATTTCAGGCAGGGATTGAGCACGGATTAGGCATCAACTCTCCCCGGCCAGGAAGCGCTCTACCTCGTCCCGGGTCGGCGCACCATCGCGGCCGCCGAAGCGGGTGCATTTGATGGCGGCTGCGGCCGAGGCGAAACGGATCGCGGCCACCTCGTCGCGGCCTTCCGCCAGCGCCAGCGCGAAGGCGCCATGCCAGACATCGCCAGCCCCCAGCGTATCGACGGTCTCGACCGCGAAGGCCGGGCTGTGGCGGATTTCGCCGTCCCAGTAGAGCACGCCCTCCTTGCCGAGCGTTACCGCGAGCCAGCTCGGCGCGCCCTGCGCCATCCTGGCGAGGCCGAGACGAGGGTCCTCCTCACCCGATATCTCGCACAAGGCCTGCTGGCTGAAGGCGACATGGCTCGCCGTCGCGACGAGATCGGGGTGGGGCGGCCTGCGGTCGCCGTCGAGGACGCCCGGCACGCCGGCCTGGCGCGCCAGCTTCAGGGCGGCGAGCGCGCCCTCTCCCCAGCGCGTATCGGCAAGCACCGCGCCGGCCCCCTCCGGAAGGCTGCGCGGCAGCCAGCCGACATCCTCCGGCATGGCCGGGTCGGAATGGGAGATCACCATGCGCTCGCCCTGCGCATCGACGAGGATGGCCGAGACCGGCGAGGTCAGGCCGGCGACGCGGCGGGCGAAAGCGGTGTCGACGCCCTCGGCGTTCAGGTCGGCAACGATGCGGTCGCCGGTGAGATCATCGGCGAGGCGCGTCGCCAGCCAGCAGGCCCCGCCGAGGCGCGCGATGGCGACCGAGGCATTGCCGGCGCAGCCGCCACCGACCACGGCGAGACCGCGCGAGCGGTATTTCTCGCCCCGCGTCGGCATGGTCTCGACGCTGTAGACATAGTCGAGCGTCGCGATGCCCAGGCAGAAGACGCCGGCGCGCGCGGGTTCAGGAGCCAAAGCGCTGACCTTCGATATCGGTGTGGATGAAGTCGTCGCCCTTGTAGGCAAGCTTGAGGTTCGCCGCGCGAGCCGAAGCGTAGGCGAAGCAGTCACCCATGTTCAGACGCGCGGGATGGCCAGTCGAATGATGAAAAAGGCCAGCACAATGATGTGCGATCCGGCCGACCTCCGCATCGATCGCGGCAACACGGACGTTCGCATCCTCCATGAAGGCCTGAACCACCCGATACCCGTCATCGATGCTGAAGCGCTTCACCGCCGCAAGACGGGTCGACGCCTCGAACATCGCAAGCGGCGAGGTGACCAGTTCGTTCTCATCGAACAGCGCCTCCCTGATCGCAACGGCCTCTGCCTCCTCGAGCAGATTGGCCACGATGACCGATGCATCCAGAAACATCAGGCGTCGCCATATTCGCGGTCGAAGAATTCCTTATGCGTCAAGCCGTCATCGACCGTTGGATAGGCGGCCAGCTTCTCTTGCGCCTTGCGGGTCGCTTCTTCGATTTGTCGGCGCCTCTCGTCGCGACGCTTCAATTCGCGCTCGACGGCCATGCCGATCGCGGCCTGCAAGCTGATGCCATCACGCTCGGCGAGCTCGCGGACCATGCGGTCGATCTTCGGGTCCCGGACGAGAATGCCCATCGGAGCCTCCATGATATCATCGGATGATATCATGGAGGCTATCACCCATCAAACGTCGGCTGACTCCTTACCAGCTCCCGGTGTTCGGCATGCTCGCCCAGGGCTCCGCCGGCGGCTTGGGGTCGCCCTTCTGGAGCAATTCGATCGAAATGTTGTCGGGCGAGCGGATGAAGGCCATGTTGCCATCGCGCGGCGGGCGGTTGATCGTGACCCCGGCCTTCATCAGCTTGTCGCAGGTCGCGTAGATGTCGTCGACCTCATAGGCGAGATGGCCGAAATTGCGACCGCCCGTATAGGTTTCCGGATCCCAGTTATAGGTCAGTTCCAGCGTCGGGCGGCCGCGCGAGGCGCCAGCCTTCGCCTCGGCCAGATCGTCGGAAGCGGCGAGGAAGACCAGGGTGAAGCGCCCCTTCTCGTTTTCGATCCGGCGGGTTTCGACCATGCCGAACTTGTTGACGTAGAAATCCAGCGCCTGATCGAGATCGGTCACGCGGACCATGGTGTGGAGATATCGCATCGTTCATCCTCGTTGAGCAGGAAGAGGGTTGATCCGTTCCCTCATTCGGGCAAGAGCTTCCGGGTTCCAAGGGGCGCCAAGCAGGACGAGCCATGACCACAACGCAAGACGGACCGGTGACGGCACCGCCTGAGCGCGCAACGCCTGCCCAGATCGCCCAGATCAAGCAGCGTGCGGCAATCCTCTCGGTGATGGCAACCATTCTGCTCACCGCGGCGAAGATCGTCGGCGCCATTCTCTCCGGCTCGCTCGCCCTGCTCACCGACGCGCTGCAAGGGCTGATCGATGTCGGCTCGACGCTGTTCACCTGGTTCGCCGTGCGCGCCTCCGACAAGCCGGCCGACGATGAGCATCATTACGGCCATGGCAAGGTCGAGGCGCTCGCCGCGCTGGTCGAGACCGCGATCCTGTTCACGCTCGCCGGCGCGATCCTCTGGGAGGCCGGCAACCGGCTGTGGAACAACCTGATCGAGCATGTCTCGGTGACGCCGCTCGTCATCGGCGTGCTGGTGCTGTCGATGACGGTCGATGCAATCCGCTGGCGTTCGCTGACCAAGGTCGCCAGGGAAACCGGCAGCGAGGCGCTCGCCGGCGAGGCCACGCATTTCTCGGCCGATTTCGTCGGCTCGGCGCTGGTGTTGGTCGGGCTCATCGGCGTCTGGTACGGCTTCGAGCGTGCCGACACCGTCGCGGCCTTCGCGATCGCGGCCTACACGGCCTATTCGGCCTTCCGCCTCGCCCGGCGCGTTCTGGACACGCTGATGGACACGGCGCCGGAAGGCGTCAGCGAGAAGCTGCGCGAGGCCGCGCGCGGCGTGCCGGGCGTGGTGGGGATCAACTGGCTCAGGGTCCGCCCGGCCGGCGGGCGCATCCATGGCGAGATCGGCATCGGCGTTTCGCGCACGCTGCCGCTCGAACGCGTCACCGCGATCAAGGCCCAGCTTTCCAACGCCCTGGTGCAGGTCGAACCGGGCTCCGAGATCACCATCACCGCCGATCCGGTGCAGGTCGACGACGAGACGGCGCTGGAGCGGGTGCTCCTGATCGCGCTCAAGCTCAAGATCCCGGTCCATCACGTCACCGTTCACAGCATCGGCGACAAGCTCTCGGTCAGCCTCGACATGGAGGTGGACCAGAGCCTGCCGCTCAGCGACGCGCATGAGATCGCAACGCGGCTGGAAAGCGCCATCCGGGCCGAATTCGGCGGCGAGACCGAGGTCGAGACCCATATCGAGCCGATGGAGACCGGCCAGCCCGCCGGCCACAACGCCGCCTGGGAGACGGTCGAGGATATCGGCAAGGCGCTGGCGAGTGAGGCAACGAAGCTCGCCGGGCCGATCCACGACATCCACAGCGTGCGCGTGCGGCAGACGGCGAAGGGGCTGGTGGTGAACTATCATTGCCGCGTCGACCCGGCGCTCGACGTCGCCGCTGTGCATGACGCCGTCGACGCGATCGAGCGTGCCGTGCGGATCGCGCGGCCGCAGGTCTGCCGGCTGGTCAGCCACGCCGAGCCGGCGGTTTCGCCGGTGGCGTGACGCGCAGACCCAAGCATGACGGCCGTGTTTCCATCCCAAGCCGGCATGCTCTAGAAACGCTCCCTGACCTCCGCCATCAGGGTTTCCATGCGTACCGAAGATGCTCCGCTGATCCGCCTCGAGGATTACCGCCCGTCCGACTGGCTGATCGACACGGTCGATCTCGACATCGGCCTGCACCCGACGAAAACGCGGATACGCTCGCTTTTGGCCTTGCGCCCGAATCCGGCCGGGCAAACCGACGCACCGCTGGTGCTGGACGGCGACGAGCTCGTCCTGAAAACGATCAGCCTCGACGGCACGCAGCTGGACGCTTCCGCCTATACGGCCACGCCGCAGGCGCTGACGCTCCACGCGCCGCCGCGGGGCGGCTTCACGCTGACCATCGAGACGGAAATCGACCCCTCCGCCAACACCAAGCTGATGGGACTCTACCGGTCATCCAAGGTGTATTGCACGCAGTGCGAGGCGGATGGTTTTCGCCGCATCACCTATTTCCTCGACCGGCCCGACGTGATGAGCGTCTATACCGTCCGGCTGGAGGCGGCGAAGGCGGAGGCGCCCGTGCTGCTCTCCAACGGGAATCTCGTCGCCACCGGCGAGGTGCCGGGCAGCGACCGCCATTTCGCGATGTGGCACGATCCGCACCCCAAGCCGGCCTATCTCTTCGCGCTGGTCGGCGGCGCGCTCGACCATGTCCGGCAGGATTACGTCACGGCCGATGGCCACAAGGTCGAGCTTGCCGTCTATGTCGAGCCGGGCAAGGCGGGACGCGCCGGCTGGGCCCTGGACTCGCTCGTGCGCTGCATGCGCTGGGACGAGCATGTCTTCGGCCGCAACTACGATCTCGACGTGTTCAACGTCGTCGCCGTGTCGGATTTCAACATGGGCGCGATGGAGAACAAGGGCCTCAACATCTTCAACGACAAATACGTCCTGGCCGATCCGCAGACCGCGACCGACGGCGACTATGCCTCGATCGAGGCGATCATCGCGCATGAGTATTTCCACAACTGGACCGGCAACCGCATCACCTGTCGCGACTGGTTCCAGCTCTGCCTGAAGGAGGGCCTCACCGTCTTCCGCGACCAGGAATTCTCTTCCGACGAGCGCTCGCGTCCGGTGAAGCGCATCGCCGATGTCCGCACGCTGCGCTCGACCCAGTTCTCGGAGGATGCCGGCCCCCTCGCCCACCCGGTCAGGCCGCGCGCCTACAAGGAAATCAACAACTTCTACACGCCGACGGTCTACGAGAAGGGCGCGGAGGTCATCCGCATGCTCAAGGTCCTGATCGGCGACGACGCCTTCAAGCGCGGCATGGACCTCTATTTCGAGCGCTGCGACGGCACGGCCGCGACGATCGAGGAATTCCTCACCTGCTTCGCAGAGACCTCAGGCCAGAACCTCTCCCATTTCGCCCGCTGGTATGAACAGGCCGGCACGCCGACCATCGTCGCCTCCGGCCGTTACGATGCGGCGGCGCGGCGCTACACGCTCGAGCTGGCACAGAGCACGCCGCCGACGCCGGGCCAGAGCGAGAAGCAGCCGATGGTGCTGCCGATCAAGCTCGGGCTGGTCGGCAGCCAGGGCGACCTGCCGCTCAAGACGCAGTCCAATGCCTATGCCGGGGATGGACTCGTCATCCTCGACGGCCCCTCGCTCTCGATCAGCTTCGACGGCATCGCCGAGCCGCCGATCCCCTCGCTGCTGCGCGGCTTCTCCGCACCGGCGCGGCTGGAGCTCGACCTCTCGGACGCCGATCTCATCAGGCAATTCTCGGCCGACAGCGATTCCTTCAACCGCTGGCAGGCCTTGCAGAGCATCGCGACGCGCGCTCTCGTCACCGCCGGCAGGCCGGGCGCCGACTCTGGCACGCTCCCCGCAACCGCCGCCGAACTCGGCCGGGCGCTCGACGGCTTCCTGCAGGCGGATGCGCTGGCGGACCCTGCCTTCGCGGCGCAGGTGCTGCGCCTGCCGGCACCGGCCGACATCGCCCGCGAGATCGGCAGGGATGTCGATCCGGATGCGATCTTCGCCGCCCACCGCGCCCTGTCGACCGCCATCGGGACAGCGCTGTTGCCGCGGCTGCCCGGCTTGCGGCAAGCCCTGGCGACGAAAGGCCCCTACAAGGCGGATGCCGCCTCGGCAGGCCGGCGCGCGCTGCGCAACGAACTGCTCGGGCTTACCGCGCTGGCAGCGCCGGAGGACGGCGCGGCGCTGTGCGAGCAGCAATTCGAGACGGGCGACAACCTGACCGACCGGCTGGCGGCGATGGCCGCGATGACGCTGATCCCCGGCGAGCGGCGCGAGCAGCTCATCGCACGCTTCGCGCAAGCCTATGCGGGCGAGCCCCTCGTCCTCGACAAATGGCTGATGGCGCAGGCCCTGATCGCCGAGCCGGAGACGCTGGAGCGGGTGAAGCGCCTGATGCAGCACCCGGCCTTCTCGCTCGGCAACCCGAACCGCGTGCGCGCGCTGATCGGCGGCTTCGCGGCCAATCTGACCCAGTTCAACCGGGCCGATGGCGAGGGCTACGGCTTCGTCGCCGACATCGTCGTGGCGCTGGACCGGACGAACCCGCAGGTCGCCTCGCGCCTGCTCGGCTCGTTCAAGAGCTGGCGCATGCTGGAACCCGGCCGCCGGCGCCTGGCGCAGGAGGCTCTCGGCATGGTGGCGCGCACGCCGAACCTGTCGCGCGACGTCTCCGACATTGCGGAGCGGGCGCTCGCGTAAGAAGGCAACCGCCAATCTCAGCCCTCATCCTGAGGAGCGCCACACGCGCGTCTCGAAGGATGGCCCAGGAAGCTCCAGAGACATCTGGAGCATCCTTCGAGACGCCGCTTCGCGGCTCCTCAGGATGAGGGCTGCGTGGTCGAATCCGACTCGTTAACGACCGCCCGCCCAAATCGTTAACGGTGCATTACCCGCACAAGATTCATTCGCATATTCGCCACAACCAGAAGGCGAATTCTACTGCCTTGACTCAACTCAGAGCTAGACAAATCGAGTCGCGCGGATTCAACTGACGGTGATTCGCGGGGATGCGGCACGTCTCCCGATCTTACTGTCGGTAAAGTATCCGAAGGGGGACCGGGCATGTCGCGTGCCAACGCGGAGTGCGCATCTGCGCGCGCCGATACGATTCTGGGTGTAGCACGGTCGCTGACCCATCCGTTGTATCAGCGTTTCGAGAGCTTCGAGCCCACCTTCCGCACGGCGATCCCCGTGCTCGTCGGCCTCTTCATCGTCATCCTCAGCGCCGGCGCCGCCATCCAGACGGCGGCCCTGCGCGACGACGCGCTGATCAACGCCACGGGCGAGATGGAGGTGATCTCGGCACTGATCGCCCGCGAGCTCGACAACGGCACGCAATCCGGCAAGGAGCCGACCGCCGTTCTCGCGACGATCGCCTCGAAGCATCTCGCCCCCCATGGCCGCATCGTCCATGTCAGCGGCGCCGACGGCCGCGTCCTCGCCAGCGAACCCGCAATCGGCCAGACGCCGCGCACACTGGTCGACTTCCTCGGCCAGGCCCAGCCGCTCACCGTGTTCGGCGACCGCGCCGGGGTGATGCGCATCACCCCGCCCGGTGGCCCCGAGGTCCTCGCCATCGTCCGCAACCTCGCAGGCCCGCTCGGGCAGGTGGCGGTGCTCCAACCCGTCTCGCGCGCCCTCTCGATCTGGCAGGACCGGCGCAACAGCCTCACCATCCTCTTCGGCTCCGCCGGCCTCGTCCTG
This sequence comes from Allobosea sp. UNC402CLCol, assembly GCF_000745475.1. Lineage (GTDB taxonomy): Bacteria > Pseudomonadota > Alphaproteobacteria > Rhizobiales > Beijerinckiaceae > Allobosea > Allobosea spartocytisi. The sequence continues at coordinate 626,413 of NZ_JQJJ01000009.1, read as the reverse complement.
GCGATGACGACGCTCGCCTTCATGCTGCAGTCGAAGCGCGCCAGCGCCGCCGATCAGGATTGCGACTGCGTGCGCGAGCGCATCGACACCGCGCTCAATCGCGGCCATTGCGGCCTGTGGGACTGGGACCTCGCGCGCGGCCGCATCTACTGGTCGGATTCGATGTACGCCCTGCTCGGCTACGACCGCCGCGGCGAATACATGTCCTTCGGCGAGGTGATGAGCTTCATCCATCACGAGGATGTCGATCTCTACGCCCTGGCCGATGCGATCAGCCGCGGCGAGACCAGCCATATCGACCAGGATTTCCGGGTCCGCAACGTCCATGGCGAGTGGATCTGGCTGAAGGCCCGCGCCGAGCTCGTCGTCGATCGCCGCACCCACTCGCATCATCTCGTCGGCATCGTCGTCGACATCTCCGAGCAGCGCCGCATGGCCGAGCGCACCGCCACCGCCGATGCCCGCCTGCGCGACGCGGTCGAGGCGATCTCGGAAGCCTTCGTGCTTTGGGATTCGGAAAATCGGATCGTGCTCTGCAACGCGAAATACCAACAGCTCCACCAGCTCTCGCCCGAGGCGCTGCAACCCGGCACCAGCCATGACGAGATCATGGCAATGAGCGCCCAGCCCCATATCGACCGCGAGCCGATGCGCGCGCAGCGCGGCGCGGCCTCCTACGAAGCCCGCCTTTCCGATGGGCGCTGGCTGCAGATCAACGGGCGGCGCACCAAGGATGGCGGCTCGGTCTCGGTCGGCACCGACATCACCAAGCTCAAGCAGCAGGAAGAGCGGCTGACGCAGTCCGAGCACCAGCTCCTGATGCATGTCACCGACCTCAAAGCCTCGCGCCAGAAGCTGGAAGCGCAGGCCCAGCAGCTCGCCGACCTCGCCGAGCGCTATCTGGAGCAGAAGGCCGCGGCCGAGAGCGCCAACCGCGCCAAGTCCGAATTCCTCGCCAATATGAGCCATGAGCTGCGCACGCCGCTCAACGCCATCATCGGCTTCTCCGAGATCATGGAGAACGAGATGTTCGGCCCGCTCTGCGACAAATACACCGACTATGTCCGCGACATCCGCTCCAGCGGCGGTTATCTGCTCGGGATCATCGACGATGTCCTCGACATGTCGCGCATCGAATCTGGCAAGATGCGGCTGGAGCGCAGCGAGATTTCGCTCGGCCCGGTGCTCGACGAGGCCATCCGCAAGGTCCAGCCGGAACTGGAGCGCAAGCAGCTCTCCTTCACCCTCGAAGGACCGACCGCCACCCATATCGACGCCGATCCGCACGCGCTCTACCAGATCCTCGGCAATTTGCTCGACAACGCCGTCAAGTTCACGCCGGAAGGCGGGCGCATCGCGGTGCGCACCCGCCATGTGCCGGGCGCCCTCAACATCTTCATCGAGGATACCGGCATCGGCATCCCGAAGGAGAAGATCGACCGGGTCGGCCGTCCCTTCGAACAGGTCGAAGGCGATCTGGTGCGCAGCTACAAGGGCTCGGGGCTGGGCCTCGCCATCGCCCGCTCGCTCACGGAGCTGCATGGCGGCTCGCTCAGGCTGCGCTCCGCCATCGGCGCCGGCACCATCGTGATGGTCCACCTGCCGCTCGACGGCGGGGTCGGGCGGGTCACGGCGCAAGCGGCGTAGGTCACCTCATTCCGGGGTACGCCGCAGGCACGAGCCCGAGAATGACGCCTTAGGCCCGCGCCTGCCCCAGCACACGGGTGAAGATGGCCCGGACGCCGCCCCTCACCTCATCCAGCTCCGCCTTGAGCACCTTGGCATCCGGCCGCCCGACGGCCGTCGCGATCCGCCGCAGCACGCGGGCCGGCACGGCCTTGGGGTCGAAGGCTTCCTCGACGGTGAAGCGCTGCCAGAGCTGAACGTCGCCGATCAGGCGATGCGCCTCCAGCAGGGTCGAGGCATCGGCCTCCGAAAGCAATCCCGCAGCACGCGCGGCCGCGAAGACGGAGGCCGTATCGTTGACGATCAGCGACGGATGCTCGCTGGCATAGGCGAGCAGCAGAAACTGGGCGAGGAAGTCGAGATCGGTGATGCCGCCGGCGGCGAGCTTCAGATCCCAGGGGTCCTTCTCGCCCTTTTCCCTGGCGATCAGCGCCCGCATCTCGGCGACGGCGGCCGCGACCTTGGCAGGCTCGCGCTTGCGGGAGAGGATCGCGCGGATCGAGGCTTCGGCGCGCCTTGCCAATCCGGCATCGCCGGCGACGACGCGGGCGCGCGTCAGCGCCATCTCCTCCCAGATCTCGGCCTCGCCCGTATGATAGCTCTCGAAACCGGCGAATTGCGTCGCCGCAGGGCTCTTGTTGCCGGTCGGGCGCAGGCGCATGTCGACCTGATAGAGCGTGCCGCGCCGCGTCGGCACGGTCAGCGCCGCGACGAGGCGCTGGGTAAAACGGACATGCCAGGTCACCGGATCGAGGCTCCTGGCGCCGTCGCTTGGCCCGGCATCCTCCGGCCGGTCGTATAGCAGGATCAGATCGAGATCGGATGAAGGCGTGAGTTCGCCCGCGCCGAGCCGTCCAAGCCCGAGCACGACAGTCTCGGCTCCTTCGATCACCCCGTGATCCGCCGAAAAGGCCGTGCGCGTATCGGCAAAGGCGACGCGCAGGCAGGCTTCCGCCACGGCGCAATAGGCCTGCCCCGCCCCTTGCGCCGGGTAGACGCCGGAAAGAAGCCGCGCGCCGACCAGGAAATTCTCCTGCCGCGCCGCGTCGCGCAAACGGTCGAGCCCGTCCTCAACGCTGGGCGGCGGCGAGCCGACATAGTTGCGGATGCGCCCTTCCAGCGCCGCGACATCGACCACCGCCTGACCGAAGGCCGGATCGATGACGCCGTCCAGAACATGCGGGTGCAAAGCCGCGACCTTGGCGAGACGTGGTGCGCTGCCGAGGATTTCCGCGAAAAGCGTCAGCAGGGAATCATGCGAGCGCAGCAGCGTCAGCAGCTCGATGGCCGCCGGCATCCGGACGAAGGCGTTGTCGAGATGGGCGAGCGCACCATCGGGATCGGCAGTGCGGCCGAGCGCGACCAGCAGGGCCGGCGTGAGCTCCGTCAGCACCTCGCGGGCGCGGGCGCTGGTGACGGCCGGGCGACGGCCGAAATGCCAGCCGCGCACCGTCTCGGCCGCGGTCAGGGCATCGCGGAAGCCGAGCTTGCCCAGCGTGGTCATGGTCTCCGGATCGGGCTCCGAGCCGGTGAAGCTCAGCGTGCCGGCTTCGGCGGCAAGACTCGGCCCCTCCTCGAACAACAGGGCGTAGTGCCCCTCGATGCGCTTCGCATGAGCGGTCAGCGCCTTGCCGAAGGCAGCGGCATTGGCATAGCCGCAGAAGCGGGCGAAGGCGTCGAGCTCGCCGGCGGCCTTGGGCAAGGTCTGGGTCTGCTCGTCGTCACGCATCTGCAGACGATGCTCGACGGTGCGCAGCCAGCGATAGGATTCCGAGAGCTCGTCACGCGCCTGCGGCGTGATCCAGCCTTCGTTCGTCAATTCCCCGAGCATGTCGAGCGTGCGCGGGCCGCGCAGAGCCGGGCGTCGGCCCCCGAAGACGAGCTGCTGGGTCTGGACGAAGAACTCGATCTCGCGGATGCCGCCGCGGCCGAGCTTCACATTGTGACCGGCGACGGCGATGGTCTCGTGGCCCTTCACCGTCTGGATCTGGCGCTTCATCGCATGGATGTCGGCGATGGTCGCGAAGTCGAAATATTTGCGCCAGATGAAGGGGGCGAGATCCCCAAGGAAGCGCTGGCCGAGCGCGATGTCGCCGGCGATGGGGCGCGCCTTGATCATGGCGGCGCGTTCCCAGTTCTGGCCGACCGTCTCGTAATAGGAATAGGCCGAGGGCAGCGAGACCGCGACATGGGTCGAGGCGGGGTCCGGCCGCAAGCGCAGATCGACGCGGAAGACGTAACCGTCCGGCGTGCGCTCCTGGATGATGCGGGCGATCTGCTGGGTGAGCTTGACGAAGAAGCTCGACGGCTCGCCCACGCCGGCCGCCTCCGCCGCCTCGGGATCGAAGAACACCACGATGTCGATGTCGGAGGAGTAGTTCAGCTCGCCGGCGCCGTGCTTGCCGAGCGCCAGGACGACGAGGCCGGAACCGAGACCAGGATTGGCGGGATCGGCGAGGTTGATCCGGCCGAGATCGGCGGCCTGGCGCAGGACGTGGTCGGTGGCGAGTGTCGTGGCCATGTCGGCGGTGGCGGTCAGCGCCGCCGTCACCGTCTCGACGTTCCAGACGCCGCCGATATCGGCGAGCGCGATCAGCAGCGCCATGGCGCGGCGGAAGCGGCGTAACTCTCGCATCAGATCGGCCGTCTCGCAGCCGCGCGCGGCGAATGCGGCCATGCCGGCGAGAAGCGCGTCGCGACGCGCCTCCGGTGCTTCCGTCAAACTGGCGAGCAGGCCGGCAGGATCGAAGCGCATCACCTGGGTCAGGAAGGGAGAATGGGCAAGCACGCCCGCCACCAGCGCCACCGAGCGCGGATAAGCGGCGAAATGCGCCTGCAGGGCTTCCGCCGCCGCTTCGTCATGGAGGCGCTCGATCAGCTCGCGCGCGAGCAGCGTCTCGGCCTTGGCCTTCGCCGGCAGGACCGGCGCCGCCTCCAGCCTGTCACAGAGCTGCCCCGTCATATCCACGCACTCCCTCGAACCTTGCTCTGGAGCCGAGCGCTTTTCGATCAGAGTGGGTCGCAAAACGGGTCATTGCGAGAAGCGAAGCGACGAAGCAATCCAGGAGGGCTGGGCTGAACCGCTCGCCCCAATCCCCTGGATTGCTTCGCCGCGCTCGCAATGACGATGCAGCCTGATCGAAAGCGCTCGGGTCCAGATTTCCAAACGCCTTCAGAGGGACGGCACGCCAGCAGGGTTTGGCTCGGCTGTCGAGACGGCGGGGTCGGATGGCGTCGGCGTTTCCACAGGCTTGGGCGCGATGGCGGGCAGCGCGATGACGGTGCGCAAGCCCGGCGCATTGTCCTCCAGCCTGAGCTGGCCGCCATGGAGGCGCACGACTCCGGCCACCATCGACAGCCCCAGCCCGAAGCCGGGCTGGCTGCGGCTGGCGTCGAGCCGGACGAAACGGTCGAGCACGCGGCCGCGATCTTCCTCCGGAATGCCCGGTCCGTGATCGGACACCGAAAGCTCGATATCCGCGTCCATGCGGCGGGCGGCGACGGTGACAACCGCCTCCCCACCCGATTCCGGCCGGCCATATTTCAGGGCATTGTCGACGAGATTGGCGAGGGCCTGGCCGATCAGCTCGCGATTGCCGAAGACATGGAGGCCGGGCGCGACATCGCCGACAAGGGTCAGCCCCGCCTCCTCCGCCAGCGGCTCGTAGAGCTCGGCGACCCCCGAGACGATCTCGGAAAGATCGAGATCGTCCATGTTGTCGCTGGTCCGGCCGGCTTCCAGCCGCGCGATCATCAGGAGCGCGTTGAAGACGCGGATGAGATTGTCGGCCTCCTCGATCGCCCCGTCGAGCGCGGCGCGCAACGCATCGGTCGACTTGGCGCTGCGCAGCGCCTCCTCGGCCTTGTTGCGCAATCGGGTCAGCGGCGTCTTGAGATCGTGAGCGATGTTGTCGGTGACCTGCTGCATGCCCGCCATCAGCTCGCCGATGCGGTCGAGCATGGCATTGAGGTTGAGCGCCAGCCGATCCAGCTCGTCGCCGGTGCCGGCGATGGCGAGCCGGCCCTTGAGGTCGCCCTCCATGATGCCATGCGCCGTCTCGCTCATGTCGTCGATGCGCCGGAGCACGCGGCGCGCCACGAACCAGCTCGCGAAGCAGCCGAGGATGAAGATCAACGCCAGCGACCAGCCGATCGCCCGACGGATCACCGTGCCAAGCCGCTCGCGCTCCTCGACATCGCGGCCGACGAGCAGGCGGAAGCCTCCCGGCAGCACGAAGACGCGGACGATGGCATGGCTCGGCGTGTCGATCGCATCGCTCGTGCGAGCGTAGTCGATTTCGCTCTCGCCGGTCTTGTCGAGCGTGCCGGGCGGGATCGCCTCGACATTGCCGGCAACGCGCTCGCCGACCGGCGTCGTGACCAGATAGAGCGAGGCGCCCGGAGCGCGCGAACGCCGCTCGACGATGTTCACGAGCCGGCGGATGCCGCCCTGGCGCGCCTGCTCGGCCAGGCCCTGGATCTCGGCGTCGATGGTCGAGCGGATCTGGTCGTTCAGCAGGCGCTGCGCGTTCCAGGCGACATAGCCGAGCACGAAGGCGGCGAAGAGCGCGAAGATGAGGAGGTAGACCGCCGTCAGCTTGAACGCCGTCGTGCGGAACAACGTCGGCAGGAAGTGCGGGCGCTTGCGCGGGGTGGGCTCAATGCGCGCTGTCACGAACCATGTATCCCGCGCCACGGACGGTATGGATCATCGCATGCTCGAAGCCCTTGTCGACCTTGGATCGCAAGCGGCTCACATGCACGTCGATGACATTGGTCTGGGGATCGAAATGATAGTCCCAGACATTCTCCAGCAGCATGGTGCGGGTGACGACCTGTCCGGCATGCTTCATCAGATATTCGAGCAGGCGGAACTCGCGCGGCTGCAGCACGATCTCGTGCCCCTCGCGCGTAACGCGGTGGGCGAGCCGGTCGAGCACGAGCTCGCCGGCGCGATAGGTCGTGGGCTCGGAGGCAGGGGCGCCGCGGCGGCGCGCCAGCACCTCGACGCGAGCGAGCAATTCGGAGAAGGCGTAGGGCTTCGGCAGATAGTCGTCGCCGCCGGCCCGCAGGCCCTTCACGCGGTCGTCGACCTGGGCGAGCGCAGAGAGGATGAGCGCCGGGGTCTCGTCCTTCTGCTCGCGCAGCGAGCGGATGAGGGAGAGGCCGTCGAGCCGGGGCAGCATGCGGTCGATGACCAGCACGTCATAACCGCCGCCCTCGGCCATGGCGTAGCCCTCGAGGCCATCGGCGGCATGGTCCGCGATATGGCCGACCTCGCGGAACGCCTTGGTCAGATAGGCCGCAGCCTCGGCATCGTCTTCTACGATCAGGAGTCGCATGGGGGACATTGTAGCCCAATCTCCGAGCAGGCTGCACGTCATTGCGAAGGCAACGAGGCAATCCGGGGAACGCGGCGCCATGCCGTTGCGAGGCCTCGGCGGCCGCACCGCCCCGCCAGGACGGGGACGCACCCGACCCAGACCCGACCACGACGGGTCCGACAACAAGAAACGGCAGGCCGGAGGATACGCATCCGGCCTGCCGCTGCGACAGCTGGTCCCTCGGCTGGGGCGACAGGAAACCGAAGGGACCCGCCTGCCTCGTTCAGGCCGCGGGCTGGCGGCCGACCTCGAAGGTCACGTCACGTGACTTGCCTTCGCGGAACAGGGTGATCGTGGCCTTGGTGCCGGGCGCGAAATTCGCGATCTTGCGCGACAGGTCGCGGGCGTCCTTGACCGCCTCGCCGTTGAGGGCCGTGATCGTGTCACCGCGGCGGATGCCCGCCTTGGCGGCCGGGCCATTGCCCTGCGCCTCGGCGACGAGCGCGCCCTGGGCGTCCTTCAAGCCGATCGCATCGGCCATCTCGCTGGTGACAGGCTGGATCTGCACGCCGATGAAGCCGCGCGCCACCTTGCCGTCCTTCTTGAGCTGGTCGACGACCTGCTTGACGGTCGAGGCGGGAATCGCGAAGGCGATGCCGACATTGCCGCCCGAGGGCGAGTAGATCGCGGTGTTGACGCCGACGACCTCACCATTGCCGTTGAAGGTCGGGCCGCCCGAATTGCCGCGGTTGATCGGCGCATCGATCTGCAGGAAGTCGTCATAGGGACCCGAGCCGATATCGCGACCCTGGGCCGAGACGATGCCGGCCGTGACCGTGCCGCCGAGACCGAACGGATTGCCGATCGCCAGCACCCAGTCGCCGATACGCGGCTTGCTGTCGGAGAGCTTCACATAGGGGAAGTCACCGCTGTCCTTGACCTTGAGCAGGGCGAGATCGGAGCGCGGATCGGTGCCGACGACCTTGGCTTCCAGCGTCTTGCCGGCATCGGTGACGAGCTGAACGTCGACCGCATGCTCGACGACGTGGTTGTTGGTCACGACATAGCCGTCCTGGCTGACGAAGAAGCCGGAGCCCTGCGCCATGCCGATCTGCGGCTTGGGCTTGTTCTGGCGACCGCCCTCCTGATCGCCGAATTCGCGGAAGAAGCGGCGCAGCTGCGGCGGCAGATCATCGAGGCTCTGCTGATCGGAGGCAGCGGCGACCTCGGTCTTGACGCGCACCGAGACGACGGCCGGCTTCACCTTGTCGACGAGGTCGGCGAAAGAGGGAAGCTGGGTCTGGGTGCCCGAGAGCTCGATTGGCTGCGCGAAAGCGAGGTCGTTCTGCAGGAAGGCGCGGTCGGCGATGCCGGCAGCGAGGCCGATGCCGAGAATGGCAGTCCCGGCCAGAAGGGCGCCGCGGCGCAGGAAGGTCTTCTTCGGGGTGATTTGTGTCGTCATGGCTTGAACCTCGTGGAGCGACAGGGTTTTCCCTGCTCGTGACGAGGACCATGAGGCCCGGCGCCTTACGTGGCTTTGGCCTGAAGATGACGATTTCGTAAGGTTGGCGGCCGGCTTCGGCTCAATCCCGCTCGCCCTGCAGGAGCCGGTCGAGGCGCTGCCGTTCCTCTTCCGTCAGGCGGGGAGCGGCCTCGGAAGGCGGGGCCACGCGACGGAGCCGCCAGACGAAGGCCGCCCCGCCCAGGAGAATCAGGAAGGGCGCCGTCCAGAGCAGGAGCGTGTGCAGGTTGAATGGCGGGCGCAGCAGGACGAACTCGCCATAGCGCGCCACGACGAAGTTGATCACGGCCTTGTCGCTGTCGCCGGCGGTGAGCCGCTCGCGGACGAGGAGCCGCAGATCGCGCGCCAGCGGGGCATTGGAATCGTCGATCGACTGGTTCTGGCAGACCAGGCAACGCAAACCGCCCGAAATCTCTCGCGCGCGCTGCTCGAGGGCGGGATTCTTCAGGACTTCGTCGGGCTGGACGGCACGGGCCGCCGGCTGGACGAGGCAGAGAAACGCCAGGGCAAGCAGCAGGCTGCGCATCGGCTTCACTCCGCCGGCTGCGCGGCCGCGACGGGCGCCGCGCGACGCGGGGCCGCCAGGCGGAAGCGGCGGTCGGTGAGGGACAGGCCTCCACCCAGCGCCATGACGATGGCGCCGATCCAGATCAGCAGGATCAGGGGCTTGTCGTAGAGCCTGACGGCGAGGCCGTCATCCTGTGCGTCGCCGAGGCTGACATAGGCCTGGCTCAGCCAGTCCGTGCGGATGCCGGCCTCCGTCGTCGGCATCGCGCGGGCCGTGTAGACCCGCTTCGAGGCCTCCAGCGGCGCCAGTTCGCGATCTCCCGAGAAAAGCTGGAAACGCGCCACCTCGGCCCGGAAATTCGGCCCGGTCCGGGGCACCACGGATTCGAGCATGACCGTGTAGCGCCCGGCGGTCAGGCGCTCGCCGGGTTTCAACACCGCGATGGCCTCGCTGCTCCAGGCCGCGGCCGCGATGCCGATGATGCTGAGCCCGACGCCGGCATGCGCGAGCGCCGTGCCCCAGGCCGAGCGCGGCAGGCCCTTCGCCCGCGACAGCATCGCCGGCCAGCCGCTCGCCCGGGCGACGATACGCTCGCCAAGGTCGAAGCCGGCGCCGAGCACCAGGAAAACGCCGAGACCGACGCCCAGCGGCGCCAGCACGGGGCCGCCGCGCGTGAAGGCGATCAGCGACAGCGCCGCGACGACCGCGAGGCCGCAGGCGACCGCGTTGCGCTGCGCCGCGCCGAGCAGGTCGCCGCGCTTCCAGGCGAGCGACTGACCGATCGGCAGAAGCAGAAGCAGCGGCACCATGACCGGCACGAAGGTGGCGTTGAAGAACGGCGCCCCGACCGAGATCTTGTCGCCGGTCGCCATCTCCAGCGCCAGCGGATAGAGCGTCCCGACGAAGACGGTGGCGCAGGCCGTCGCGAGGAAGATGTTGTTCACGACGAGCGCGCTCTCGCGTGACACAGGCGCAAAGAGGCCGCCTTGCCGCAGGAGCGGCGCCCGCCAGGCGAAGAGCGCGAGCGAACCGCCGACGAAAAAGACCAGGATCAGCAGGATGAACAGGCCGCGCGCCGGGTCCGTGGCGAAGGAGTGGACCGAGGTCAGCACGCCCGAGCGGACGATGAAGGTGCCGAGCAGGGAAAGCGAGAAGGTCAGGATCGCGAGCAGGATCGTCCAGACCTTCAGCGCATCGCGCTTCTCCATCACCACGGTCGAGTGGATCAGGGCGGTGCCGGCGAGCCAGGGCATGAAGGACGCGTTCTCGACCGGGTCCCAGAACCACCAGCCGCCCCAGCCGAGCTCGTAATAGGCCCAGTAGGAACCCATCGCGATGCCGAGTGTCAGGAAGACCCAGGCCAGCAATGTCCAGGGCCTGACGGCGCGCGCCCACATCGCGTCGATCCGCCCGTCGATCAAGGCAGCGACGGCGAAGGCATAGGTCATCGAGAAGCCGACATAGCCGACATAGAGCAGCGGCGGATGGATCGCGAGGCCGAGGTCCTGCAGGATGGGGTTGAGGTCCTGCCCTTCCGCCGGCGCCGGCACGAGCCGCCGGAACGGGTTCGAGGTGAACAGCATGAAGGCAAGGAAGGCCGCTGCGACCAGCCCCTGCGCCGCCAGGGCTCCGGCGCGCAGGCGCGGCGGCAATGACCGGTGCGAGACGGCCACCAGCGCACCGAACAATGTCAGGATCAGCACCCAGAGGAGCAGCGAGCCCTCGTGATTGCCCCAGACGGAGGTGAGTTTGTAGATCAGCGGCTGGGCGGAGTGGGAATTCTCGAAGACGTTGGCGACCGAGAAATCGGAGCGGACATAGGAGGCGACCAGCGTCGCGAAGGACAAGGCAACCAGTCCGAAGCTGACGAGAGCGGCGCTCGCGCCGACCGCGGCCAGCGCGCGGTCCTGCCGCGACAGCCCCCAGAGCGGCACCAGGGCCTGGATGACCGAGACCCCGAATGCGAGAGCCAGCGCGTAATGTCCGATCTCGACGATCATGAGGGGCTCACGGCTTGACCGGGGCGGTCGCGCCGGCCTCGCCCTGCCAATGCCCCTGCTTCTTGAGGGTGTCGGCGACTTCGCGCGGCATATAGGTCTCGTCATGCTTGGCGAGCACCGAATCCGCCTTGAAGCGACCGGCGCCCTCGAAGACGCCTTCCGTCACGACGCCCTGCCCTTCCCGGAACAGGTCCGGCAGAAGCCCGTCATAGCTGACCTTCACGGTGCTCTTGCCGTCGGTCACCGCGAAGGCGACACGCTGGCCCGGCCCACGCTGGACGGAACCGTTCTCGACCAGCCCGCCGAGCCGCATGCGCGTGCCGGGCATGACGCCCTTTTCGGCGATCTCGGTCGGTCCGTAGAAGAAGACGATGGCGTCGCGCATGGCGAAGAGCACCAGCCCTGCGGCGAGCGCGAGCACGGCCCCGGCCGCCGCGATGATCGTCAGGCGGCGCTGCTTGCGGGTCATGCGCCGCTTCGCCGGCCGCAGCGACGTGGTCTGGGCAGCCGTCATGGCTTGACCTCCTTCAGGTCCAGCTCATCGGCCAGAGCGTCGAGCGCCGCAAGGGCGGCGGCGTCCTGTCCCAACCTTTCGCGCGCCGTCCGGGCGGCTTGCGACGCCTCGGCCTTCTCGCCAAGCGCCGCTCGCGCCCGGATCAGACGCGACCAATCGGCCAGCGTTCCGCCACCGGCGCTCAGCCGTTGCGCGAGGCCGTCCACCATGCCCTTGATCGCCTGCGCGCGCTCGGCATCGGGCAAAGCCGCGATCGCATCGCCCTTCGCCTGCGCCTCCAGCCGGGCCAGCCGGTCGCGCACCGGCGCGGTCCAGTTGGCATCGGGCGGCGCGCCGGCCAGAAGCTCGTTGAGAGAGGCGATCGCGCCCGGCGCGTCGCCGTCCTGCTCCTTGGCCAGAGCAAGATAATACAGCGCCCGTACATTCTTCGGATCGCGTTTCACGGCCTCGGAGAAGGCTTCGCGGGCAGAGGCCGTGACGACCCCCTCCGCAGCGAGCGTGCGGGCTTCACCGAGACCGGAGAACAGATCCGGATCCGGCTTGCCGTTGCGCATGGCCGCAGCGAAGGCATTGGCGGCGTCGTCATAACGCCCTTGCCTGAGATAGATCGGCGCAATCAGCGACCAGCCCTTCGTGTCGGTCGGATTGGCGGCGAGATGTGCTTCCATGCGTGCGAAGACGACGGCGAAGTCCTGCTGCGGGCCAGCCTGCTCGAGGCGCGCCGCGAGCGGTTGGTCGGGATTATCGGGCGAGCCGTAGATGCCGTAGATCAGCAGCGCGAGCAGGGGCACGACCGAGAGCATCAACGCGGAACTCGCGCGGCGACGGCGCAGCGATGGCTCCGTCTCGCCGGCCGGGGCGACTTCGTCTCCGGCCACGCGCAGCAGGCGCCGCGCCGCCTCGGCCCGCGCCGCTTCCGCCTCGCCCGCAGCGATCAGGCCGCGGGCCATGTCGCGGTCGATCTCGCCAAGCTGCGACCGATAGAGGCTTCTGGCGTCCGCCGTGTCGGCGAAGCCCGGAACCTGCCCGCGACTCAGCGGCCAGAGCAGGGCGAAAATCGCCGCTCCCGTCATCACCGCAAAGACCGCCCAGATCATCATCGGGTGTTCTTAACCAATTGGCCCGTCCGGTTCATGGTGACAAAGGGTCACGCGACCCCCTCGCGCTACACGGCGGGGAGAGCCAGGCGTGCCCGCAAGCCGCCGAGCGGTGAGCGATACAACGTCAGATCGCCGCCATAAAGCTTGGCGAGATCGACCACGATCGACAGGCCGAGACCAGAGCCGGGCGTCGTTTCGTCGAGCCTGCGGCCGCGCTTGATCACCTCGGCCATCGCCTCCTCCGGCAGTCCGGAGCCGTCGTCGTCGATGAGCAGCGCCATGGACTTGCCGGGACTGCCCGTGCCGGCCTCCAGCGAGACTTCCACCTTGGCATCGGCCCATTTGAAAGCATTGTCGAGCAGGTTGCCGAGCATCTCCTCGAAATCCTGCTTCTCGCCGCGAAAGCGCAACCGGGCGGGCACCGAGTGGCTGCCCTGGATGGCGCGCTCCTGGGAGATCTTCATGAAGGTCCGCAGCAGCGCTTCGAGCGAAGGCGCCACCTCGGTCACGCCGCCGAGCGCCCCCGAAAGCGCCGCAGCGCGCGCGCGATCGAGATAGTACTGGACCTGGTCGCGCATCACGGCGGCTTGCGTCCTCACGGTCTGCGCCAGATGCGCCTCTCCCACCCCGGCCTCGGCATCGTTCATCATCACGCTGAGCGGGGTCTTGAGGGCATGGGCGAGATTGCCGACCTGCGTGCGGGCCCGCTCCAGAATCTCCTGGTTGGTGTCGATGAGCTGGTTGAGCTCGCCGGCGAGCGGCGCAAGGTCCGGGGGATAGTCACCGACGATGCGCGGGTTCTCGCCCGTCCTGACGGCGCCGACGGCAGCGCGCAGCCGAACGAGCGGGCGCAGGCCGAAGCGGACCTGCACCAGTGTCGAAGCGACCAGGATCAGGCCCAGCAGCACGAAGGTCATCGTCAATGCCAGGCGGAAATCCTGGATATCGCCCTCGATCTCGTCCGCCGGAGCGGCGACGGCGACGGTGAAGCGGCCATCCTCGCCGACATCGATCTCGCGTTCGAGAACCCGCAGCATGCGGTCGTCGGGGCCGGAGACATAGCTTTCGCGCAGGCCGCGGCTATTGGGTGCAAGCCCCTGATCGAGCAGCTTGGGCAGTTGCCCTCCGACCAGCGAGCGGGAAGAGCGGACGTTCGGCCGGTCGCCGTCGAGCCGCGTGATCTGCCAGTACCAGCCGGTCAACGGGAGATCGAAGCGCGGCTCGCCGAGGTCGCCGATCGTCTGGCGCTCGGTCTCCGGCGGCGCGGCGAGATCGGCGACGAGCTGCTTGATGTAGACCGAAAGCCGCTCATCGAAGCCGCGCTCGGCCGAACGGCGATAAAAGGCGGTGAGGCTGAGGCCGGCGACCACCAGGATCAGGATGCAGCAGAATGCCGCCGAGAGAAACAGCCGCGCTCCCAGCGAATAGCGATGGGATTTGAACGGCATGTGCCGGGATCAGACCTTTTCCGGAGCGGCGGCGATATAGCCGAGCCCGCGGACGGTCTCGATGATCTCGACGCCGAGCTTCTTGCGCAATCGGCCGACGAAAACCTCGATGGTGTTGGAGTCGCGATCGAAATCCTGATCGTAGAGATGCTCGACCAACTCGGTGCGCGAAACCACCCTGCCCTGATGGTGCATGAGATAGGAGAGCAGCCGGTATTCGTGGGAGGTCAGCTTCACCGGGTTGCCGTCGACGACGACGCGGCTCGCCCGCGTATCGAGCCGAACCGGCCCGCAGACGAGCTCGGAGGTGGCATGGCCGGCGGCCCTGCGCAGCAAAGCGCGCACCCGCGCCAGCAGTTCCTCGACATGGAAGGGTTTGACGACATAGTCGTCGGCGCCGGCGTCGAATCCGCCGACCTTGTCGCTCCAGCGGTCGCGTGCCGTCAGGATCAGCACCGGCATGGTCTTGCCCGCCCGGCGCCAGCCCTGCAGCACCGCGACGCCATCGACCTTGGGCAGGCCAAGGTCGAGGATGACGGCGTCATAGGGCTCGGTCTCGCCGAGATAGAGCCCCTCCTCGCCGTCGAAAGCCTTGTCGACGGCATAGCCCGCATTCTCAAGCGCCGTCACGATCTGGCGGTTGAGGTCCTTGTCGTCCTCGACGACGAGCAGTCTCACGGTCTGTTCGCTCCCGTTTGCGGGTTTATCCGGCCGGTGTCAGCGGATGGTGGCCACCTTGCCGGATTGTCCCTCCAGCGTCACGCGTGCGACCTTGCCATCACGCTTCAACGTCGTCACGACATACACGAATTCCTCGCCTTGCCGACAGAGACGAATGCGAACCACCTCGCCCGGCGCCGCATGGCGCGCGTGGCGAGAGGCTTCGGCGGGCTGGATCACCCTGCCATCGGCGACGGCGTCGCGCATCTCGTCGGAGGACAGACAGGAAATCGGCGCTTGGTCGTCGATGCGAACGATAGGGGCCGGCGAGGAAGCCAGAAGCGCAAAGGCAAGGAGGGGTTCGACCGGCATCATCGTCATGACTTAGCCCCGCGCGCCTGAATGCGCCATGAATGCCCGGTCCATTCCACAACCCAGGCGAGGTCAGACCACCGCGACATGTCCACGCCATTCCTGCCCGGGGCCGACCGCCCCGCCAAGCTGGCGCACCGAAAGCGAGATTTCGCTCCGCGGTCCGCCGAAATCGAGGTTCTCCTGCTCCGTGGGATAATGCCAGCCCGCTTCGTTCACGGTTGCGCTACGAACCGCGATGTCCCCATCGAGAATAGCGACGAGGTAGCGCTCGTTTTCCTCGCCGAGCGGCACCTCCGCCAGATCCCAGGAATCACCCTCGACGCGCGTGCGCCGCAGCCAACTCAACGCGATGCCACCTTCGGTGCGCCTCGCCCGCACACGTACCGGCGATAGCGGCAGCAGCGCCGGCCCTTCGACGTCAGCGGAAAACTCCACCATCGTCGGATCGCCGACATCCTGCCGCGCCGGGCCGACCCTGTAGCGCAGCGTCCGATGGAGATCGGCGAGATCGCTGGTCAGGGCGACGGCCGAGCCGTCGAGCACCACGACCCGCGCGCCCGCCGCCAGGTGACGTTGCGCGGCCGCTTCCGAACCGCCGAGCCCGCGCAGGAAGCCCGACAGGCGGAAGCGCTGCTGCCCGATCAGCTCGACCTGAGAGACGGTGACGAGCTCGATGCCACCCGCCTCGTCGATGAGGGCGAGCGCGTTGGCCCCGGCGAGAGCGCTCTCGGCCGGGACGGAAGACAGCACACCGCCCCGAAGCTTCACCTCCAGAACCGCATGCCGGTCACTGCGCCAGAGCGGTCCGGCCGGAAGGTCGGTCAGCGTCTCACCCACGATCGAGGGGGCCTCGACGAAGCCGGCGAGATCGAAGAGGCCGGTATCCCCGGCCCGCCAGACCGCCAGCGCTCCGGGCCAGGGCGCCGCGAAAGCGGCCAGGGAGAGCAGCGCCGGCGGCTGCCCCGTCACGATCGGCAGCGCAAGCGGCACGGCAAGAGGCCGTCCCGGCAGAGGCGGCGGTAGCCGCGGCGGCCGGTCGCCTCCCTTGATGCCAGCTGTCCTGTAGATCGCCGGCTCGACCAGCCGCGCCGCGATGCGCCGGGTGGGCCCGTCGGCAATGCGGGTAATCCGGAAAAGACGGTCGCTCCCTTCCACCGGCAAGGCGACGACATCACCCGGCTCGAGGTCGAGACAGCGGGGCGAGACCTCGCATTCGAGCGTCTCGCGCGCTGCCCAGGCCTCCTGCAAGCGCTGGTCGGCGAGGCGCTGGCCTTCCGCCATGCGCGTGACGATCGCCGTCTCGACCGCGACCTCGCGCCGGGCGGCGCCGGCGAGGCGGCGCGAGCGCGCGGCGGCACTGCGATAGCCGTTCTCGCCGTCGCTGAAGCCAAGCCGTAATTCGAGCGGCAGCTCCGTCTCTTGCATGCGCCTGAGGGCGAAAGGCTCACCGTCACGGTCGAGAATCAGATCGTCCGACCCGAGTCGGCGCGCTACGGCCCCGCCCCTGCCCTCGAAGCGCAAAGCGCCTGAGCTCATCACCGCATCGAAGCCGAAGGTCTGGGCGAGCGGCTCCAGCGCTTGCCGGGCCGAGAGCGGCCGGTCGAGCAGATAGCCGTCGAGAAAGCCGTCCACGACGATCCGGTCGGCGGGCGGCAAGCCGAAATCGGCCAGCAGCTTCGCCACGAGCCGATCGGCCGGCGTGCCTTCGAGGCGGCCGTTGAGCCAGTGGCCGGTCTCGAAATTGCTGCCATCGGCCCAGATGCCGCCGAGATCAGGAAAAGCAGGAAACGGCCGCGCATCCCAGTTCCAGACGAAGATATGCGCCGGGTCGACCATGCGGATGCCGCTGACCGGGTGGACCGGGTTGCGCGCGGCCTCGAAGCCGGTGCGGGCCGGATCGAAGCCGGAAATGATCGCCTCCAGAGCGCGGGCCTGCACGAGATCGTCGCGCGCTCCGCTCGAGAACGGCGGCACGCCACCCTCGTCCGACTTCACATCCGGGAAGACATTCGGTGCGTTCGCGCCCTTGTCCACCGCGGGCACGCCGATCTCGGTCAGCCAGATCGGCTTGGCGCCGGGCACGAAAGCGGTCGCGCCGGTTTCCACGCCGCCGGCACGACGGATATGGGGATGGCTCCACCAGCCGACGAGGTCCTTCGGGCGGAACAGCCAGGGCTTGCCATAGGCGCCGTCGGCGATCGGCAAACGCTCCTGCGCGGCCCGTCCGGCCTCGTCGGCGTAATACCAGTCATAGGCTTCGCCCGACATCAGACGCCCGCGCAGATAGGCGAGATCGACCGGGCCGCGTGCGATGGCGGCATCGGCATGCGCGGCGGAATCGCGCCAATCGGAGAGCGGCGGATAATAGTCGATGCCGATAGCGCCGATGGCGGGCGAGGCCCAGAGCGGATCGAGCGGGAAGTCGATATCCTGCCCGCCATTGCGGACATCGGCGCCGTATTCGGTCCAGTCGGCGGCATAGGTCAGCGTCGTCGCCGGCAGGATCGTCCGCACATCCTCGGCAATCGCGACGAGATGCCCGGTCATCGGATAGCCGCTCGCATCGCGCAGGCGCGTCAACCCGATCAATTCCGAACCGATGACGAAGCCTTCGACGCCGCCCGCCGCCTGCGCCAGCATGGCGCAGTGCATGACCAAGCGGCGATAGGACCATTCGTCCGGCTTGGCGCAGGAAACGGCGCTGCCGGCCGCGCTCATGTCGGCGGGGGCGACGGTGCCGATGAAGGCCGCGACCTGCGCCGCCGTGCCGGAGGTTCCATCCGGAGTGCCGGGTCGGCCCGGGGCGGGATCGCAGGTGAGGCGACCGCGCCAGGGATAGCGCGGCTGGCTGGCCGCTCCCGAATGCGGATCCGGCAGGCCGTTGCCGGCAGGGATATCCATCATCAGGAAGGGATAGAGCACCACCTCCAGCCCGTGGTCGAAGCGCAGGCGGCGGATCAGCGCGATCACGCTCTCGTCCGAGGGTGTTCCTCCGAAGGCCGGGCGGCCTTCGATCTGGCTGACCGGACGGGCCGAAGCGCGGCTCAGCCCCGCAACGGACCACTCCGCGCCGACAGTCGGCTTATGCGCGACCTCGACACGAGGCGCGACGCTGCAGGAGCCGGCGCGCAGATCGTCGCCGAACCAGGAAACGACGAGCGAAACACGCCTGAGATTGGGGCAAAGCGCGACGAGATGGCCGATCGCGGTATCGACATCCGCGCCACCATAGAGCTGGTGGCGCGTCAGGCTTTCGGTGACGCCGGCCTCGGGCTCGTGGTTGACCGGCCGGATATCGTAGACGAATTCGCCGGCGCCGGGAGTCAGCGCGACGGCGCGGATCATGGCGCCCAGGCCATCCACCGCGCGCACGACCTCGAAATCGAATTGCGGGATGCGGTTGCCGTAATCCGCCAGCGGAAAGCGCTCGAAGACGACATAGGCGAGCCCGCGATAGGCCGGCGCCTCGCCGACCTCCTTGGCGACTATAAACGGGTCGGGCTCCTGCGCTTCATCGCCGTGATGGACCCGCATCACCACCGTATTCACGTCGAGCTCGCGGCCATCGGCCCAGATGCGGCGGATGAAGGCGATCGGTCCCTCGCAGAGGCCGATCGCGAGGTTCGCATAGTAGCTGTAGGTCGTCTCGTAGGTCTTCTGCGCGCGTCCGCCCTTGCCGCCGCTCTTGGTCCGGGTGATCGAAAGCTTGATCTCCTCCTCGAAGCGCGTCGCCCAGATGAGCTGACCGCCCAGCCGCGCCCGACCGTAGAGACGCGGAATCGCCGCGCCCTCCGTTGCCGCGAGGCCGTTGACCTCCTTCAGCCGCGGCCCTTCGACGATCTTGTTCCCGCCCGAGCCGCCGAGCCAGGCCTGGTCGACGGTCGCGCCTGCGAGACCGCCGAGCGCCTGGCCGATGGCGCCGCCCACCGGCCCACCCAGCGCGGTGCCAAGCGCCGCGCCCGCCACCTGCAAAAGAAGCGTCGCCATCAGTCGCTGACTCCGGGAAAGGAAAAGGCATGGCTGAGATGGCGCCGCCACCAGCCAGTGAAGGCCACCTCGGCGACGGCCGCGCCGTCATGGGCGTGGATGATGCGATCGGGAGCGCTCAGGATGGCGCAATGCTTGGCCGGCAGATGCTCGCGCCAGCGGAAGAGCAGCACGTCACCCGGCCGCACCGCCTCCGGCACGACCGGCGCGAGGTGGCGCGACGCCGCCAGCGCCAGCGTCTCCCGGCCCAGGCTCTCGGCCCAGCTCGGCGAATAGGGCGGCGGCGCTTCCGGCTCGGGTCCACATAGCTCACGCCAGACGCCGCGCACCAGCCCAAGGCAGTCGCAGCCGACGCCGCGCAGCGAGGCCTGATGATGATAGGGCGTTCCGAGCCACTCCCGCGCGGCGGCGACGATCTCGTCTCGTATCATCGAAACAGGCTCCCGCCATCGAGGACGCCGTCGCCCGGCCGGACACCGCCGATGATGAAGTCGGAGGTCGGCATATGCGGGAAGCCCCGGAAATTGACGCCGTTGCCGAACTTCGTCCGGCACGTCGCAAAGCTCTTGTCGCAACCCGGCGTCACGCTGAACGCGTCTCCGGGAGCAATCGCTGCGGGGGCCGCCTGCCAGAGCTGGAACACCGCCAGGCTTCCTTCCCGGCCGTGGCGCTTCACCTCGACGGCGAAGCCGGCATTGGCTCCGGCGGTGAAGACGAGCTTGCCGCCGGTGAAATGGCCGTCGGCATAAGCCCCCATCCCCACCGCGGAGAGCGCGAGGCGGCCGTCGCTCTCCGCCACGACCGCCTCGACCACCGCTATTGCGAAGCCACAGCGGGCATCGCCGAGATCGGCCGAGCAGGAGCGCATATAGAGCCGGCCGCGCTCCTCGTCGAAGGCCTTGGCGAAGCTGCGGACCTCGGCCGTGAAACCGCTCTCGCCCCGCCTGACCTCGCCGACGAAGCCTTCGTCGAGCAGCACGCGCTGGCCGGTTTCCGCCCAGTTCACCAGCCAGATCCGCAGACGCGCATCGTCGTAGAGGCCGCGCGCCAGATCGGCCTCGTTCAGCCCGGTCGCGGCGAGCGCACCGGCGACATCGCCACCGCCGATGGCGAAGCCGAGCTCGGCCGTGGCCTCGGCCGCCTCGAGCCCGGTCACGGCGGCGAAGGCGATGCCCTCGAAAGTGAGCGGCCAGTCATGATCGGTGAAGCCGAGAACGAAGCCGTCGCGCCGTGTCAGGCTCCAGCAGCGGCACAGCGTCGTCGCGCCGCCTTCGAGATGAGCGGCAAGGTTGGGCGGGATATCGCGCATGGCGGCCTCAGGGCAGGATTTCGACGACCGGGATGCGCGGTATCTCGCCGGCCTCGAAAGCCGAGAGATCGACCTCGATCGCATCGGTGTCGAAGCGGACGGGAATGTCGAAGGCGAAGCCCGCCGTGACGACGGCACCGGCCGACGGGATATGACCGCCGGCGAAGGTGACGAGCCCGGTCGCTGTATCGCAGGAGAACGCCTCCTCCGGCGCCTGCGCGACACCATCGACGGCGATAAGCACGCTGCCCGCCTGCGGCTTGGCGATGGTCCGGCTATAGGCGGACGCTCCCGTGCCGTAGCTCTTGCGGAGCTGGAACGCCGCCGTCAGCCCGTCGCCGATCCCGATGACCTGGTCGGTCGCGGCCGGCGCCCGGGAAGGTGCGCAGCTCTTCCAGTCGAGCTGGTCGCGCCAGCGGAAGCCGAAGAGCCTGCCGCGACGCTCCTCGAAGAAGCTGACGACCTGCGCCAGCGCGTCGAAGGAACGCACGCCGAGGCCCGCATCGTAACGGCGGCGCGAATGGGCCCAGCGGCTGTTGCGGACCTCGCGGCCGGAGGCGAGCGTCACGATCTGGGTCTGGCGCTCCGGCCCACCCCGCGCCCCACGCGCAACGTCGAGCGGAAAGCGGACGTCATGGAAATCGGTCATGACCTGCCTCGTCAGAGTGCGCGGCCGCCGCGCGCCACGGCCCGCGCGATCGCGGCCGAAACCTGCGCCTCCGAACGGCGGAAGCTCTCGGCATCGGGTGTCGAGACCTGCACCGTGACGTTGAGCGGGCGTGCCCCGCCGCCGGCTCTGACGCCGAGGCGTCCGTCCGGCCCGCGCGAGAGCGGCATGATCGCCTCGGCGCCGCGCTCACCCATCAGGCCGAGGCCGCGCCCGGTCGGAAAATAGGCAGGCGAGGCGACGATGCCGCCCTCCGCAAAAGGGGCAACCGGTATCGAAGCCCCACCGCCGAGCGAACCGAAACCGCCGGTGAACAGGCCGGTCAGACTTTTGATACCCGTTCCGAGCAGATTGGAGATGCCGGTCTGCAGCGGCTTCAGCGCATTCTTGAGCAGGCCGTCGGTCAGCGAGCGCCCGACACCGCGCAACACGTCCTCGAAGCGCTTGCCTTCGACGACACCGCGCGAAAAGGCATTTACGATCGATTTACCAAAGCTTTGCGAAGAGCGGTTGAGGGATTGAGTCAGGGAATCCATCGTCCGCAGATCGGAAAGACGGACGGAGTCGAAATCGGTCTCATCGGCCATGACGATCCTCTTCAGAAATTGATTCAAGACGTTGCGTCAGATGTCGGGAAAAGCGGCCATCAGTGCCTCGAAAGCCGTGCGTTCGGTCGCGGCGCCCGACGCTCCCCAACCCCAAGCCTTCATCGCTGCAGCCAGCTCGCGCGGGGTCGCCGCCCAGAAGCGATCCGGCGGCCAGGCGAGCCGGCCGAGCCCGAAGGCCATCATCTCCTCCCAGGGAAAGGCCGCCGGTGCGCTCAGGCTTCCGGCGGCTGCGGAGGGCGGGCGGGCTCGCCCTCGCCGAAGGTCGCCTCCAGCAGGGCGATGGCGGCCTTGATCGCACCCGCGAGGCCGCCATCGAAGGACAGCCCCGCGACCTCCTCGTCGCGGATCACCTTGCCCGCGCCGCGCAGGCCGGCGGCGATGATGCGGATGATGTCGCGCGCCGAGAGATGGCCTGAGACGAAGCGCTGTCCGAGCGCTGGCAAGCTGTCGACCGCGAAGGCGTGCTCGAGTTCGGCCAGCGCGCCCAGGGTGAGGCGCATCGGCAGGGCCTCGCCCGAGATCATGAGCGCGGTTTCGCCGCGATGACGATTGACCATGCCGGCCTCCTCAGAGCGCGGTGAAGGCGAGCGCGCCGGCCGATTCCAGCGAGAGGTCGAAGGTGACCTCCGCCGCATGGTCGCCGCGATATTCGAGGCTGGTGAGTTGGAACGGCCCGGCGACCGTGCCGAAATCCGGCACGACCACCTGCCAGTCGCGGATAGCGCCATCGAAGAAGGTCTGGCGGACAAGTGCATCCGAGGCCGCGTCCTTGAAGATGCCGGAGCCGCTGATGCTGGCGCGGCGGACCCCGGCGCCTTCCAGCAACTCACGCCAGCGCCCGGCCGATTCCGCATGGGTCACGTCCACCGTCTCGGCGTTGAACGCGATCTGGCGGGCACGCAGCCCTGCGACGGTGGTGAAACTGCCCTCCCCATCCGCCGCCTTGAGCAGCAGATCCTTGCCCTTCTGTGCCGACATGCGGCGCCTCCTTCGATTGTCGCGATGTTTCGGGTGTTCAGAGCGGCTCGGTCGCCGCGCGGAAGCGGATCGTCACGTTGGGGAGCCCGCCGCGCGGTTCGCGCGCCAGCCAGCTCGAGAGCCAGCGCAGATTGACGAGGCTGTGTCCGTCGAGGGTGAGATCGGCGTCGTCCAGCGCCGTCACGATCAGCCTCGCGGCCTCCAATGCCTGACGGGAGGAGCTGCTCTGGGCGGCCCAGACGATCAGCGTCAGCTCCTGCTCGCAGCCGCGCTCGCCTCCGGCCGACCAATCGCGCGCCTCGACATCGCCATGGACGACGTAAAGGCCTCGCGCGGCGCGGGGCGCCTCGTCGAAGATGCGATCGGGGCCGATCAGGGCGTTCAGGGGCGCGTCCGCGGCAAGCCGCGCCTGGATCGCGGCGCGCAGAGCCAGGATGGCGTCGCTCACGGCTTGACCTCCTCGACCAGGCAGACGAGCCGGCGGCGCGAACCATCGGAATCGGCCACCGTGCGGATGTCGAAGATGCGCTCGCCGTCGCGCAGGCGCCGGCCGGCATCCACGTCACCGCGCCAGCGCAGGGTGACGCGGTATCGCGCGAGCTGCTCGGGCCGCCCTTCGCGCCATTGCTCGACGCCCGAGAGCCATTCGAGCTGCGCCCAGAGCGCGCCGACCGCGGCGAAGCTCTGCGTCGCGCCGCCGAGGCCGTCAGGCGTCGCGACCGGCGCCTCCAGCACGAGCCGGCGCCGCATCCGGCCAATGGCGGGGATCGGAATCTCCGCCATGGTCAGAGCCTCGCGCGGCGATAGGGCGCGACCAGCGCCATGATCTCGGCCGGCAAGGCTTGCGCATCGCGGCTCGCGACATCGCCGCGCTGCTCGAACCAGCGCGCGGCGAGGCGGAGCACCGCCTGGCGCAACGGGGCCGGGACCGCGTCCGCCGATGTCCCGTAGCCGGCGGTGATATCGATCTCGATCGCGCCATGCGCCCGTCCGATTTCCGGCACCTCGCCGACGATGCGGATCAAGGGCGGATCCGCCAGCGTATCGAGCGCCAGGGCCGTCCCGGCCACCGCCTGGGCGACGCCCAGCAGATCGTAGACACGCGCGGCCTCGATCGCGCCCACGGGCGATAGCGGCAGGCGGATCTCGCCGCCGACAGGCCAGCGATCCAGCACGATCCGCCAGCGCTGATCGATCAGGCAGCGGCCCGATACCGCCTCGACCATCAGCCGCGCGGCCGTGATCAGCGTCGCCACCAGATCGTCCTCCTCGGTGTGGTCGAGACGCAGGAACAGCCGGGCCTCGGCGAGCGAAACCGACTCCGCAACGGGCGGCTCCAGGGCAAGCGGCGTCATGATCGCTCCGTTCAAGGGTTCAATTGCGGGAAGCGACGCGCTATCAGCGCAGCTCTGGAAGGAGCGCCCGATGCGGATCGCGAACTGGTTTCTCGGCCTCGGCCTAGCCTGCGGAGTCGGGCTCGCTCCGGCGCAGGCCGTCGTCGGCGGGCAGGACGGCGGCCCGGCCGAAGCCGCGACGCTGATGGTGCTGAACGCGCGCGGCGGCGTCTGCACAGGCATCGTGCTATCGGCCCGCGCGATCCTCACCGCCGCCCATTGCGCGGCTGGCGGCACGGAGTTGCGCATTCACTGGCGCGCAGGTAGCGAGCCGGTGCTGGTCGCGCCGGCCACGGTCGGCCTGCACCCCGAATTCAACGCGAAGGCGGTCAGCAACCGCCGCCGCTCGATCGACCTCGCCCTCATCCGAATGGCCGAGCCCTTGCCGGCGCGCTTCGTCGCCGCAACGCTCGACGACGGCGCCCAGCCGCGCGCCGGCAGCCCGGTCACCTTGACCGGCTATGGCGTCTCGCAAGAGGGCGAAGCGCGGACGACCGGCACCTATCGCTCCGCCGCCCTCTCCGTCATCGAGCCCTACGGGCCCGGGCATGTCCTGCTCTGGGCCGCGGACCCCGCCGGAGCGGGCAAGCGGCCAGGCGCCGGCGCCTGCCAGGGCGATTCGGGCGGCCCGATCTTCAGCGGAGCCGGCGTCGTCGCCGTAAGCAGCTGGTCGACCGGGCCGGCCAAGCGCAATTGCGGCCTGCTCAGCCAGGGCATTCTCATCGGTCCGCAACGTGGCTGGATCGACGCGACGCTGGCGCAATGGGGTGAAACTGCGCGCTGGACCAACGGTCTCTGACGGAAACGCTGGACTGGGGCGCGACAGCCTCTAAATTGTTCCACCGACCTCGTTGATGTGTTCCATGCTCGCGCGCGCCCTCGCCATCCTGTCCTTGTCCTGCGCCCTCTCGACCCTGGCGCAACCAGCCTCCGCGGTCGTCGGAGGCGTCAATTCGCGCGATGCGAACGGCACGCGCGCCTCGACCGTCAGGGTCGAGACCAGCCGGGGCGAGCTCTGCTCCGGGGCTGTCATCGCACCTGAAATCATCCTCACGGCCGCGCATTGCCTGATGGATGGCGGCTCGATCAGCGTCGTCAGCCTCGATCCGCGCTTCCGGGCGCGGCGCCAGCCCGTCATCGCCGTGCTGCCGCATCCGAGCTTCGTGCCCGGCACGACGCCGCGCACGCAGCCGGGCACCGACCTCGCCCTGCTGCGTCTGGCGCAGCCCCTGCCGCTTGACATTCAGCCGCTCGCTGTCGGCAGCTATCTCTCGCAGGGCGAGACCGTCACCATGGCGGGCTACGGCCTTTCCGCCGAGGACAACAAGCGCACGGCGCGACGCCTGCGGGAGACACAACTGGTCAACGCCGGCAACTACACCACACAGAACACCGTCAAGGTCGCCGTCGATGTCGAGGCGCGGGGCGAAACGCCCGGCGCCGGCGCCTGCCGCGGCGATTCGGGTGGGCCGGTCCTGCGCGGCTCCTCCCGCTCGCGCGATCTCGTCGGCATCGTCAGTTGGTCGAGTGGACCGCTGAAGACGCGCGCGCGTCGCATTTGCGGCGGCTTCACCGCGATCACCCCGGTGAGCGACCACCGGGACTGGATCGCCACGGGCAGCGCGAGGCTGCTGGCGCTGGGAGCGGACGGCCGCTCGGAGGAGGCCGTCCAGCCGCAGGTCAGCTCCGGCTGGAGCTGGTGGCTTTCGCGCTGACGAGGAATAGTGTCGCCCTGCATCCTGGCGGGGATGCGGGGCGCGCCTCGATCGTCAGACGGCGAATTTGAGCCCCTTGATCGCCGCGAAGTCCTGCACGCCGCCGCCCACGCGCTTGGTGGTGTAGAACAGCACGTAAGGCTTGGCGGAATAGGGGTCGCGCAGGATGCGCACGCCGGCCCGGTCGACAACGAGATAGCCGCGCCGGAAATCGCCGAAGGCGATCGAGACGGCGTTGTTGGCGATGTTCGGCATGTCCTCCGCCTCGACCAGCGGGAAGCCGAGCAGCGTCGCCGGCGCCCCGGCGGAAGCCGGCGGCTGCCAGAGATAATTGCCGTTGGCATCCTTGAACTTGCGGACCGTTCCTTGCGTCTTGCGGTTCATCACGAAGGAGGCATTCTGGCGATAGCCGGCCTTCAGCGCGTAGACGAGGTCGACCAGCACGTCGGACGGGTTGGAGGCGGCGAAGGCCCCGGCGACGCCGGTGTTGAGCACGCCGATATTGCCCCAGCTCCAGCTCGCTTCCGCCACCGTCGGATAGGCCAGGAAGCCCTTGGGCTTGTCGGTGCCGTCGCCGTTGACGAAGGCCGCGCCCTCCTGTTCGGCGAAGGCGCTCTCGACCTCCTCGGCAATCCACTGGTCGATGTTCACGATGGCGTCATCGAGCAGCGTCTGCGTCGCGGCCGGCATGGCGTAAAGCTCCATCGCCGGGAAGGAGAGCTCGGCCAGCGTGGGCGAGCCCGTCTGGGGACGCGCCGCCGCCTCCGCGACCCAGCCGGAAGCCGGGCCGGTCGTGGAGAAGGCCTTCTTGTAGGTGCCCGACGAGATGGTGCGGACGGTCGCGAGGGAACGGATCGGCGAGACATGGGCCAGGCGGCGCAGGATCTCGCCCTCGACGGTCGACGGCGCCAGATAGCCGCCGTCCGGGCCGGAGCCGGCGGAGAGCGCCTTGGCTTCCAGGCGTTTCAGCCCCCCGGCCTCGCCGGTGCGGACATAGGCCGCAAAGGCGGCCTTGTGTTCGGCGACGAGCGGGTCGCGGCCATGAGCGCCCTGGCCGTCATGACTCAGCGCCGGACGGCCGCGCTCCAGCGTCAGCCGGTCGATGCGGCGCACGGTGTCGTCGAGCGCGGCGTCGATGCGGACGAGCTTCTCCTCGGTCAGCGGATCGGCGCCGTTGCGGGCCTCGATCTCCGCAAGGCGCTCGTCATTCGCGGCGCGATAGCTTTCCAGCGTGTAGCGCAGATCCTCGAAGGCAAGCGCGAGGTCGGCGCCGGCGGCCTTGGTCTCGGGGGCGGTGTCGAAACGGGTCATGGCTTCTCCTTGCAGGGTCTTTCTTGGGGTGATGGTCAGGCGAAAGCAGGCTTGCGGAAGGCCGTCTTGACGGCGCTGATCCGGGCCTGCGGCAACATCGGGAAGGTGACGATCGAGACCTCCCAGAGATCGACGCGCTCCAGGCGGCGCAGACCCGATCTGGGCTCGTTGCGCGCCTTTTCGGGGCGAAAGCCGATCGAGAGCCCGTCGATGGCACCCTCCCGCATCAAAGCGTGGATCTCGCGGGCGCGGGCGACGGCCAGCGAGAGCTTGCCGCGCACGAAGAGGCCGCGACTGTCCTCGGCGAGGCTGAGCCAGCGGCCGAGGGGCTCGGCCGGGTCGTGCTGCCAGAGCAGCTTGACGCCGGAAGGGCCGCGCCGGGCGATGCTGTCGCGGAAGGCGCCGGGCTCGACCACGTCCTTGCCGAGATCGGGGATGCGGAAGAGGCTGGCATAGCCCTCGAAACTGCCGTCGACGGCAATGCGCGAAGGTTGCAGGGGCAGGAGTTTGGATTCGAGCGGAAGACGATGGAGATCGCTCATCGACCGCCCTCCCCGCCGCTTCCGCGCTGTCTCTCGCCAGCCTGGGGCTGCCCGCCCTCCAGCTTGGCCAGGTTACGGACGAAGCGGCTGAAGGTCTCCGTCGTCACACCGCCCGGCCTCGCCTTGGCCGGCTGCGCATGGCCGGCTCCTTGCCGGATCGATGGCGGTTTCGCATCGCTGCTGCCTTTCATGACTGATCCCCCTCATGGCGTGCGTTGAAGCGGTTGAGCTCGCGGACGAAATCGTCGAAGCGCCGGTTCGCCGCCGTCAGCTCGCGCAGGACGAGCCAGGCGAGGCCGGATGCGCTCGCGGCCCAGAGCAGCAGGCCGAGATGGCCGACATCGGCCCGGCCGATGAAGGCCGTGACGATCTGGTCGAGCATGGTCATGATGGCTCCTTCCCGGAGGCACGCCGGCCGTAGCCGACCGCCTCGCGTTTCTCGTCGTCGTCGAGGAAATCCGCCGCACCGAGGCGCCGCCAGAGCGATTCCCGCTCGTCGGCCAGCGCCTCGACCGCATCGAGATCGGGCTCCAGCGAGAGCTCGTCACCGAAGGCGGCCCCGAGCCACTGCGCCAGCGATTGCGCCGATCGTCTCACCAGCGGAATCACGGTCTGGCGCCAGAGCGCGCGGTTGGCCTCGGCGAAATTGGCGTGGGTGTTGTCGCCGGCCAAACCGAGCAGCAGCGGCGGCACGCCGAAGGCAAGCGCGATCTCGCGCGCCGCCACGCCCTTGGCCGCGACGAAGTCGAGTTCCGCCGGCGTCAGCGAGAGCGGCTTCCAGTCGAGCCCGCCCTCGAGCAGCAGTGGCCGGCCGGCGTTGCGCGCGCCCTGAAACGAATCCTCCAGCTCCTGCTTCAGCCGGTCGAACTGCGCCTCGGTCAGCGTCGCGCCGCCCGGTCCGTCATAGACCAGCGCGCCGGACGGGCGCGCGGCATTGTCGAGCAGAGCCTTGTGCCAGTTGCTGGCGGCATTGTGGATGTCGAGCGCTGATGCCGCCGGTTCGACCGGCGAGAGGCCGTAATGGTCGTCGATCGGGTGGAACAGCGTCAGGTGCAGGATCGGCGGCACCTCGGCCTCGTCCTGCCGGAAGCGCACGGTGTCGCCGCCGACGGTATAGTCGTAAGCCTCCGGCCAGCCGTCGCGGCCCGGCACGACACGCATCCGGTCAGGCCTCAGCGCGTAGAGCTCGCGCGGCTCGCGGCCGGCGTTCACCGCCTCGACATAGGCATTGCCGGCGACGAGCAGATGGCCGAACAGCATCTCGCGGAAGGCGATGCCGCCCTGGCGCGGGTTGGGCCGCTCGATCAGCGCCAATGCCGGGTGTTCGGGGATCTCGCGGTCGCCGACCTTGGCGACGAGCGGCGTCTGCGCCGCCGCCTCCGCGATCAGGCGCACGCAACGATGCACCACCGGATTGCGCTCATAGCCCTCGCGCGACAGGGCGACATAATCGCGCGGCGTCCAGACCGCGCGCCCAGCCTCGTGCAGGGCAATGAGCGGCCCGACGCGCGAGCGCTTCTGGTCCGGCGCGGCTCGGCCGCGCAGGCTGCGAAGGAAATCGAACATGGAAGTCTCGCTGTTGGAGCGTGAAACGACGTGCCGCCATGGTCGGGCTCGACCCGACCATCCCGGAAACCGGGTCTCTCCCCTCGTGAAATTCTCAGGTCGGCGCTTTGCGCCGCCCGAGAATGACGGTGAAGGCTACATCCCCCTCACCCGCGGCCGGCCCTTGGGCGCAAGCATCAGGTGGGTCAGCGCCCAGACGAGCGCGTCGAGCCGGTCGGGCGAGCGGCCGCCTTCGAGGCCGCCCGGGCCGAAGGAACACATCTCGTCCTCCAGCTCCGGGAGGGGGCCGGCATGGCGCACGCGGCCCTGCGCATAGAGCGCGGCGACCGGCTCGGCGCGGAGATATTTGCTGCGCGTCGCCCGTACCGGGACGACCGGAACGCCGGCATCGACCTCGCGGATGACGCTCTCGACCATCTCGCCGCCCTGGTTAACCTCGACGACCAGGACATCCGCCTCGTAACGCCGATAGAGCGCCACCGCCTTCTCGGCCCATTCCTGCGGGCGGGCGCCGGCCATCGTCGCATCCTCCACCACATGACCGAGGCCGTCGCTATCGATGCCGGCCACGACCAGCCCGCAGCGGTCGGCCCGCTGCGAGGACGAGGCAGGCGGATCGACGGCGACGGCAATCCGCGCGAGCGGCGGGTGCCGGCGCTCGCGGGCCGCCTCGATCATGGCCCGTGTCCAGAGCGCGTCCGGGCTCTCCTCCACGATCTCGCCGTCGAGTTCCTGGCGGCCGAGCCGCGTCCCGCCATAGGTTTGCGTGACCGTGCGGACGAATTCCGCGGCGAGGTTGTAATGGTTGTCCTGTGTCCTCGCCCGGCTCACCGCGACATGGGGCTCGACCAGCAGGCGCTTGACCAGCGGCACGGGGCGCGGCGTCGTCGTGATGACCTGACGGGGATGGTCGCCGAGGCGAAGGCCGAATTGCAGCATGTCCCAGCACTCCTGAAGGTTCGGCCATTTCGCCAGCTCGTCGGACCAGGCGGCGCCGAATTGCGGTCCGCGCAGGCTCTCAGGGTCCTCGGCGGAGAAAACCTGCGCGATCGCGCCATTCGGCCACCGCAGGCGGCGTAGCGAGGGCTGCCAGTTCGGCCGCTCCCCACGCGCATGGACCGCCAGCAGCCCGGAAACGCCCTCGATCATTACGTCGCGGACCTGTCCTTGCGTCTCGCCGACGAGGGCAATCCGCTCCGTCGGCATGTCCGCGAAAGGCGGATGGCCCAGCGCCATACCCCTGACCCATTCGGCGCCGGTGCGGGTCTTGCCGGCGCCGCGTCCGCCGAGGACGAGCCAGATCGGCTTCAGCGGTTCGGGTGGCAACTGATCAGGGCGCGCCCAGATATTCCAGGTATTCCGAATGAGTTCGACCTCATCCGGCGTCGCTGTCGGCATCAGCTTCTTCAGAATTCTCACGCGCGTCCTGAGCGACAAGGGCTTCAAGACGTCGAGCAAGATCCTGACGGAGCTGTGCGACATGTCGCAGATCATCGGCAGCGGAAGGCTCATCCGTGCGCTTGTCCTTCCTTGTGGCCTGAGGCTCCTCGATCGCGACCAGTTCGCGGACGGTGCGGGCAAGCACGGCCAACGCCTTAGCGTCGGCCTCGCTTGCGGTCGTGCCCCTCGGCAGGTCGGCGAGATGTTCCTCATGCGTATCGATCTGGCGCTTGGCAGCACGCCAGAGCTGACCCACCACCGCCTTGCGCGAGACCGTCTTCCGTTTCGGCTTCAGCTCAGCGGCTGGCTGCGACGTTGTCTCGTCCTCTTCTGCCATGACGTCCCTCTCGGATGACGGCCACGAAAAAGCCGCCGGCTGGAGAGCGCGGCGGCTTCGTTCGGGCATATTTCGTGAGCGTTCCTGATCTCTACCGGATCAGCGTCACAATGTCAAGATAATATTCCTACAACCTGAGAGAGCAATCCCGGGGATTAAGTCAGACCTCTTCCTTCTCGACCCATTTATAGGTCGCGGCGGGAACATAGGCCTCCATCCGGTCGAGCAGCGTCGCCGGCTCCGTATCGGTCATCGCCATGGCGCGGTGGCTCTGCTTGAGGAAGCCGGCCTCCACGGTCTGGTCGAGGAATGTGGCCAGCGGATCGTAGAACCCAGCAACGTTGAGCAGGCCGAGCGGCTTGGAATGGATGCCGAGCTGGCCCCAGGTCCAGATCTCGAACAGCTCCTCGAAGGTGCCGATGCCGCCGGGCATGGCGATGAAGCCGTCCGACAGCTCAGCCATGCGGGCCTTGCGCGTGTGCATGGTGTCGACGACCTCGAGCCGGGTCAGGCCGACATGGCCGACCTCGCGGTCGCGCAGCGCCTTGGGAATGACGCCGTGGACTTCGCCGCCGGCCTCCATCGCCGCATTGGCGACGATGCCCATCAGCCCGACGGCGCCGCCGCCATAGACCAGTGTCAGGCCCCGCCTTGCGATCTCGGCGCCCATGGCGCGGGCGCCGGCCGCATAGACGGGGTCATTGCCGGGATTGGAGCCGCAGAAGACACAGACTGATTTCATGAACCGAGAGCTTGCAAGATGCGGGCCCAGGAACGCTGGCCCTTGTGGAAGGAGGACAGGTCGTATTTCTCGTTCGGCGAATGCACGCGGTCGTCGTCGAGGCCGAAGCCGACGAAGAGCGTGTCGATGCCGAGCGTGCGCTTGAAATCGCCGCCGACGGGGATCGAGCCGCCGCTGCCGATGGAAACCACGCGCCCGCCCCATTCGTCGGCCAGCGCCTTGCGCGCCTTCTGGAGCACCGGTGAATCCGGCGGCACGGCGAGAGCCGGCGAGCCGGAATGGCTGATGAATTCGGCCGTCACATCATCCGGCAGCCGGTCGCGGACGAACTGGTGGAAGGCGGCGGCGATCTTCGCGGGGTCCTGATCGCCGACAAGGCGGAAGGAGACCTTGGCCGAGGCCTTGCTCGGAATGACCGTCTTGCTGCCCTCTCCCGTATAGCCGCCCCAGATGCCGTTGACGTCGCAGGTCGGGCGGGACTGGATCTGCTCGATCAGCATGCGCCCTTTCTCGCCGATGGAGTGCTTCAGGCCGATCTGCCCGAGGAATTCCTTCTCGGTGAGGTTGAGATCGGCCCATTCGGCCTTCTGGGCATTGGTCGGCTCGTGCACGCCGTCATAGAAACCGGGGACGGTGATGCGGCCGGTCTCGTCATGGAGCTCGCCCAGGATCCTGGCGAGGAGATGGATGGGGTTGGCGGCGGCGCCACCGAACAGGCCCGAATGCAGATCGCGATCGGCTGCCGTCAGCGTCACCTCCTGATAGACCATGCCGCGCAGGGTCGAGGTGATCAGCGGCGTCTCGCGATCCCACATGCCGGTGTCGCAGATGAGCGCGTAATCCGCCTTGAGCTCGGCGGCATTGGCCTTGATGTAGGGAGGCAGGTTGACGGAGCCCGATTCCTCCTCGCCCTCGACGAGGATGGTCAGGCCGATGGGCAGGTCGCCAGTCTCGGCCAGCGTCGCGCGCACGGCCTCGATGAAGGTCATCACCTGGCCCTTGTCGTCGCAGGCGCCGCGCGCCGAGATGACCTTGCGGCCCGGCTCGATCTCGCGGATGACCGGCTTGAACGGCTCGGTATCCCAGAGGTTCAGCGGATCGACCGGCTGCACGTCGTAATGGCCGTAGAACAGCGCATGCGGCGCGCCAGGCTTGGGCCGATGCGCCAATACGACGGGGTGACCGCCGGTCTCGCGCAGCTCCGCCTTGAAGCCGAGCGCTTCCAGATCGGCGCGGAGCCACTCGGCAGCGGCGCGGGTCTGCGCGTTGAAAGCCGGATCGGTGCCGATCGACGGAATCTCGAGCCAGGAAGAGAGACGCTCGAGCGAGGCGTCGAGCCCGGCATCGAGACGGGCGAGAATAGCGGGAAGCTGGGACATGGCGGCCATCGGATGCGATTCAGGTGACGGCATCATGGCAAGCCCCGGCCCGGGCGTCAGCCCCTCATCGCGCATTGCCGCCCGGCTTCACACACGCTCAAATTGATAACGCTTCGCAACTGCATTGACAGGCACCGGAGCGCTCTATAAGGCTTATTGCAAATAAGTTGCAGCAAGGTCAGACCATGTCCCAGGGCGCTCCGGAATCCTCGTCGATCTGGCTTCGATCGCGCGGCGAGCCCTCGCTCGCCGATGTGTTCCGCTCGGTTTCGGTGGCTCCGACATCCTCGTCCTGGCGGAAATTCCTGACCTTTCTCGGACCAGGCTATCTGGTCGCCGTCGGCTATATGGACCCCGGCAACTGGGCGACCTCGCTCGCGGGCGGGGCGCAGTTCGGCTACACCCTCCTCGTCGTCGCGCTCATCTCCAACATCATGGCGGTGATCCTGCAGTCGCTCTGCGCGCGGCTCGCGGTCGCGACGGGGCGCGACCTCGCCCAGGCCTGCCGCGATGCCTATCCGCCCTATATGGCCTGGCCGCTCTGGCTCCTCGCCGAGCTCGCGATCTGCGCCACCGACCTCGCCGAGGTGATCGGCACGGCCATCGGCCTCAACCTGCTCTTCGGCATCCCGCTCGAGATCGGCGTGATGATCACCGCCCTCGACGTCTTCATCATCCTGTGGCTGCAGACCAAGGGCTTTCGCTGGATCGAGGCCTTCATCATCACGCTGCTCGGCGTGATCGCGGTCTGTTTCGCGATCCAGATCGCGCTTGCCGATCCGAACTGGGGTGAAGTCATCCGCGGTTTCGCGCCGACGACCGAGATCGTCACCAATCCCAACATGCTCTACATCGCGCTCGGCATCATCGGCGCGACGGTGATGCCGCACAATCTCTACCTGCACTCCGGCATCGTCCAGACCCGCGCCTATGGCCACACGTTGCCGGAGAAGCGCGAGGCGCTGAAATATGCGACGATCGACTCGACCGTCGCGCTGACCTTCGCCCTGGTGATCAACGCCGCGATCCTGATCCTGGCCGCCGCGACCTTCTACAAGGGCGGGCATACCGACGTCGCCGAACTCGGCCGGGCACAGGAGCTGCTACAGCCGCTGCTCGGCTCCTCGATCGCGCCCTCGCTCTTCGCCATCGCCCTGCTCTGCTGCGGCCTGAACTCGACGGTGACGGCGACCATGGCCGGGCAGATCGTGATGGAAGGCTTCCTGCGCATCCGGCTGGCGGCCTGGCTGAGGCGGCTCGTGACCCGGCTCGTCGCCATCGTGCCCGCGATCGTCGTCACGCTGATCTATGGTGAGGGCCAGACGGCGAAACTGCTCATCCTCAGCCAGGTGGTCCTCAGCCTGCAGCTCCCCTTCGCGGTGGTGCCGCTCGTGATGTTCACGGCCTCGAAGACCAAGATGGGCGAGCTGGTGGCGCCGCGCTGGCTGACCGTGATCGCCGCATTGACCGCGGCGATTATCATCGTGCTGAACCTCAAGCTGATCGTTGACTTCGCGACGGGGTCTTGAGGCCCCGGTCTCGTCATGCTCGGGCTTGCCCCGAGCATCTCTTGCCGAAAGAGGCTCCCGCACCCCTTCCGGCCTAAGATTCTCGGGTCTACGCTTCGCGCCGCCCGAGAATGACGCCTGGCGCCCGCGCTCAGCGCTTCCCGGTCATCGAGCCCAAAATACCACGCAGGATCGCGGTGCCGACCTGGCGGCCGATCGAGGTCGCGGCCGAGCGCGCCGCCGAGGTGATGATCTTCTCGGTCATGCTCTGCGGCAGCGGGCCGCCGCGCGAGCCGGGGCCGGTCTTGGGCCGCTGCTGCGGAGCCCCTCCGCCGAGCCAGCCGCTGATCGTGTCGAGGATGCCGCCGCCCCCGCCGCCATCCGTCGACGCCTCGATCGGCGAGCCGTCCGGATTGAGGTTCTTGCGCTGCATCAGCACTTCATAGGCCGACTCGCGGTCGACCATGGTGTCGTACTTGCCCTTCACGGGAGAGCTGTTGATCGCCTGCTGGCGCTGCTGCGCGGTGCAGGGGCCGACCTGCGCCATCGGCGGCGCGATCAGCGCGCGCTCGACCATCTCGGGCGAGCCCTTGCCCTCCAGCATCGAAATCAGCGCCTCGCCGACCGCGAGCTGGGTGATGGCCTGTTCGGTATCGATCTTGGGGTTCTGGCGGAAGGTCTCGGCGGCGGCGCGCACCGCCTTCTGGTCGCGCGGGGTGAAGGCGCGCAGCGCATGCTGGACGCGGTTGCCGAGCTGGGCGAGCACGGTATCGGGGACATCGAGCGGGTTCTGCGTGACGAAATAGACGCCGACGCCCTTCGAGCGGATCAGGCGCACCACCTGCTCGACCGCCGTGAGCAGGGCTTTCGGAGCCCCGTTGAAGAGCAGATGCGCCTCGTCGAAGAAGAAGACGAGCTTCGGCTTGTCGAGGTCGCCGACCTCGGGAAGCTGCTCGAACAGCTCGGAGAGCAGCCAGAGCAGGAAGGTCGCGTAGAGTCGCGGATTGTTCATCAGCTTGTCGGCGGCGAGAATGTTGACGACCCCGCGGCCGTCGCGATCCGTCTTCATCAGGTCGTTGATGTCGAGCGCCGGCTCGCCGAAGAACAGATCGCCCTTCTGGTTCTCCAGCACCAGAAGTCCGCGCTGGATCGTGCCGACGGTCGCCGGGCTGACATTGCCGTATTTCGTCGTCAGGTCCGAAGCGTTCTCGGCGATGAAGGTCAGGATCGCGCGCAGATCCTTGAGATCCAGCAGCAGGAGCTTCTGCTCGTCGGCGATGCGGAAGGCGATGTTGAGCACGCCCTCGGCCGTGTCGTTGAGATCGAGCAGCCGCGCCAGCAGCAGCGGCCCCATCTCGGAGATGGTGGCACGGACCGGGTGCCCCTGCTCGCCAAAGACGTCCCAGAAGACGGTGGTGAACTGGTCGGGCTCATATTTGACGCCGATTTCCTTGGCCCGGTTGACGAAGGCCGGCTTGGAATCGCCCGGCGCCACGATGCCGGAGAGATCGCCCTTGATGTCGGCGGCGAAGACCGGCACGCCGTTGCGCGCGAAGCCTTCCGCCATCACCTGCAAGGTCACGGTCTTGCCGGTGCCGGTCGCGCCCGTCACGAGGCCGTGGCGGTTGGCGAGCTTCAGCAAGAGGTTCTCCGGCTTGCCGCTCTTGCCGATCAGAATCGCACCGTCATCCGCCATCGTCACCGTCCATCGCTCTCAAAACTGTCAGGTTAAACCTGTAACCAAAGGACGCAGAGGGCGGAAGCCCGATGGCCGTTGGAATTGGATCGTAAATATGTAAACTATTTTTCGGGAGGCCGTATCGGCCGGGTAAGGACACACGACATGGATGAACTGATTTCAAGGATCGTTGCGGCGTCCGGCCTCAACGAAGATCTGGCCCGCAAGGCCCTCGGCATCATCCTCGCCTTCCTGCAGAAGGAAGGCCCGACGAGCGAGATCAGCCAGTTGATGGCGGCGCTGCCGGGCTCTCAGGAGCTCGCGGATGCCGAAGGCGGCGCCAAGGGCGGCGTGCTCGGCGCGATCGGCGGCCTTATGGGCGGAGGCGGCGGCGTCATGGCGCTCGGTGGCCAGTTGATGGGGGCCGGCCTCTCGATGCCGCAGATCCAATCCGTCTCGAAGGAAATGTTCGCCTATGGCCGCGAGAAGGCCGGCGAGGACACGATGGGCGCCATCGTCGGCGCGATCCCAGGGCTCGGCCAGTTCGTCTGAGCGGCGCGCATCGCAGTCTCCAAGCACCGCCTTCGGGCGGTGTTTTCTTTTCAGCTCACGACGGCCGTGCGTTTGCGCACCGGCCGTGCGACGAAGTAGGGATGGCCGTGCGGTCGCGCCCGTGGCAATCAGTCCCCGCGACGGCACATCGTGCGGAAGGGAGCATCGGCGCGCATGAACTCGGCGACCTCATCCGACCTGCCCTATCTCGACGCCTTTCCGGCCGCTTCGCGTGAGGCGTGGCGAACCGCCGTCGACAAGGTGCTGAAGGGCGCCGATTTCGAGAAGAAACTGGTCGGGCGCAGCGCCGACGGCATCCGCATCGAACCGCTCTATGAAGCGGCATCGGGCGAGCGGGCCTTCCGTGCTGAGGCCGGTCGCTGGCATGTCGCGGCGCGGGTCGATCATCCGCAAGCGGAGGAGGCGCGCAGGCTGGCGCTGGCCGAGCTCGAAGGCGGAGCCGACATGCTCACCATCGCCTTCGCCGGCGCACGCGCCGCTCGCGGCTATGGCCTTGTTGCCGACGATGTCGCGACGCTCGACAGTGCGCTGGACGGCGTGATGCTCGACCTGATCCGCCTCAGGCTGGATCCGGCACCGCAGGGGCGCGTCAACGCGCTCATGCTCGCCGCCCTGATCGAGAAACGCGGCCACGCCCCAGGCGAGCTGTCGGTGGAGTTCGGTTTCGACCCGATCGGCGTCCTCGCCAGCCATGGCTCGCTCGCGGCGCCCTGGCCGGAGGTCGGCCGCCGGCTGGCGGTGGTGATCGCGGCGCTGAAACAGCGTGGCTTCAAGGGCCCCTTCGTCACGGTCGATACCCGCCCCTATCACGAGGCCGGCGCCACCGAGGCCCAGGAGCTCGGCGCCGCGCTAGCGACGGCACTCGCCTATCTGCGCGCGCTGGAGGCGCAGGGCCTGTCGCTGCAGGAAGCGCGCGACGCCATCGCCTTCACGCTCGTCGCCGATACCGACGAGTTCATGACCGTGGCGAAGTTCCGCGCCGCCCGCCTGCTCTGGAACCGGGTGCAGCAAGCCTGCGGACTGGAACCGAAGCCCGCGACGATCCATGCCGAGACCGCCTGGCGCTCGCTGACCCGGCGCGACCCTTGGGTCAATCTGCTGCGCGGCACCGTCGCGGCCTTCTCCGCCGGTGTCGGCGGCGCCGATTCGCTCACCGTCCAGCCCTTCACCGCGGCGCTCGGCCTGCCCGACCTGTTTGCCCGGCGCGTCGCCCGCAACACGCAGCTCATCCTGCTGGAGGAATCCAATCTCTGGCGCGTCGCCGACCCCGCCGCCGGCGCGGGAGGCTTCGAGGCCTTGACGCAGGCGCTGTGCGAGCAGGGTTGGAGCCGTTTCCAGGACCTCGAGCGCGAGCGCAGCGACGACCTGCAAGGCGTGCTCGCGGCGCTTGCCAATGGCCATGTCCAGCAGGGCATCGCGCGCGAGCGCGCCGCCTCGGCCAAGGCCATCGCGACACGACGCGTGCCGATCACCGGCACGAGCGAGTTCCCGAACATCCGCGAGAATGCCGTCTCGGTGCTGGAGATCGCCCCGGTGGAGGAGGCCGCCTCCCCTCAGCCGGGCAGCACGGCGGAACGCAATCCCGGTGAAATCGTCAAAGCCTTCATCGCAGGCGCCAGGCGCCCGGAAGCGCTGATCCCACCCAGTCAGAGGCTCCGTGTCGAGGCCTTGCCCGCGCATCGGCTGGCCGAGCCCTTCGAGGCGCTGCGCGACAAGGCCGATGCCCTGCCGCAGCGCCCGGCCGTGTTCCTGGCCACGCTCGGCTCGATCGCCGATTTTACCGCCCGCGCCGGCTTCGCCCGCAATCTGTTCGAGGCCGGCGGCTTCTCGGCCTCGGGCAGCGACGGCTTCGCCCAGAACGGCGCGACCGACCTCGACGCGCTCGTCGGCGCGTTCCGCTCCTCGGGCGCCAAGCTCGCCTGCCTATGCGGCTCCGACACTGCCTATGCCGAGGAAGGCGCGGCTGCGGCCGAGGCGCTGGCGAAGGCGGGCGCGACGGTCTGGCTCGCCGGGCGCCCCAGCGAAAGCGAAGCGGCGTTGAACAAGGCCGGCGTCTCCTCGTTCATCTTCATGGGCTGCGACGTGGTCGAGACGCTGGATCGCGCGCTTGCCATCGCGGCCGCCTGAACGGAGACCTGCCTTGACCGCCATCGCCCTCACCATCGCCGGCTCTGATTCGAGCGGCGGCGCCGGAATCCAGGCGGACCTCAAGACCTTCGCCGCCCATCAGGTCTATGGTGCCAGCGTCATCGTCGCCCTGACGGCGCAGAACACCAAGGGCGTCAGTGCGATCCATGCCGTGCCGCGCGACTTCGTCGCCAAGCAGATGGATGCCGTGTTCGAGGATCTCGATGTCGGCGCCGTC
Organism: Allobosea sp. UNC402CLCol; assembly: GCF_000745475.1. Lineage (GTDB taxonomy): Bacteria > Pseudomonadota > Alphaproteobacteria > Rhizobiales > Beijerinckiaceae > Allobosea > Allobosea spartocytisi. Next base: position 587,177 of record NZ_JQJJ01000009.1, on the reverse strand, counting down.
AAGATCGGCATGCTGGCGACCGCCGGGCTGATCGAGACGGTGGCTGCCGGCCTGAAAAGGCACGGTGCGAAAAACATCGTGCTCGACCCGGTGATGGTCGCCGCCTCCGGCGCGCGCCTGCTCGAGGAAGCGGCGGTCGAGGCGATCCGCAAGCACCTCTTTCCGCTCGCGACCCTGATCACGCCGAACTTGCCGGAAGCCGCGGCCCTGCTCGGTTCCAGCATCGCCGAGACGGACGAGGCCGTCGACGAACAGGCGAAGAAGCTCGCCGCCTTCGGCGCGGCCAATGTCCTGATCAAGGGCGGCCACGGGCATGGCGACGTCAGCAGCGATCTGCTCCTGCTCGCCGGCGGCACGCGCCAGCGCTTCAACGCGCCGCGGATCGACACCCGCAACACCCATGGCACGGGTTGCACGCTGTCCTCGGCGATCGCCGCCAACCTCGCCAGGGGCCTGCCGCTGCCGGAGGCGGTCGGTCATGCGAAGACCTACATCTCGGCCGCCATCGCCGCCGCCGATCAGGTCGCGGTTGGCCATGGCCACGGACCGGTGCATCATTTCCACCGTTGGTGGGACAAGACGGACGGGAGCAAGCCATGACCGCGATCCCGGATTTCACGAAGATCGCCTTCGCAGGCGGCAAGGCGTCCGCACCGCCTTCATTGCCCGCAGGCGAGCCCTGGCTGACGCCGGAAGACATCCCGGTGAAGCCGGTCTACGACCCCAGGGATCGCGACGGCCTGCCCTTCGTCGAGACGATGCCGGGCATCGCACCCTATCTGCGCGGCCCCTACCCGACCATGTATGTCAACCAACCCTGGACGATCCGGCAATATGCCGGCTTCTCCACGGCCGAGGATTCCAATGCCTTCTACCGCCGCAACCTCGCGGCCGGGCAGAAGGGGCTCTCCGTCGCCTTCGACCTCGCGACCCATCGCGGCTACGATTCGGACCATCCGCGCGTTGGCGGCGATGTCGGCATGGCCGGCGTCGCGATCGATTCGATCTACGACATGCGCACGCTCTTCTCCGGCATCCCACTCGACCAGATGAGCGTGTCGATGACGATGAACGGCGCCGTGCTCCCGGTGCTGGCGCTCTATATTGTCGCGGCCGAGGAGCAGGGCGTGCCGCAGGCCAAGCTCTCGGGGACCATCCAGAACGACATCCTCAAGGAGTTCATGGTCCGCAACACCTATATCTACCCGCCCTCGCCCTCGATGCGGATCATCGGCGACATCTTCGCCTTCACCTCGGCCCATATGCCGAAATTCAACTCGATCTCGATCTCCGGCTACCACATGCAGGAGGCCGGAGCGACGCAGGACCTCGAGCTCGGCTACACGCTGGCCGATGGCGTCGAATATATCCGCGCCGGGCAGCAGGCGGGGCTCGGCGTCGATATCTTCGCGCCGCGGCTATCGTTCTTCTGGGCGATCGGCATGAACTTCTTCATGGAAGTCGCCAAGATGCGCGCGGCCCGCTTGATCTGGGCGAAGCTCGTCAAGGATTTCGGGGCCCAGAACGAGAAATCCCTGCCGTTGCGCACCCATAGCCAGACCTCCGGCTGGTCGCTGACGGCGCAGGACGTGTTCAACAACGTGCCGCGCACGATGATCGAGGCGATGGCGGCGACGCAGGGCCATACCCAGTCGCTCCACACCAACGCACTCGACGAGGCGTTGGCGCTGCCGACCGATTTCTCGGCCCGCATCGCCCGCAACACCCAGATCCTGCTACAGCAGGAGAGCGGGACCACCCGGATCATCGATCCCTGGGGCGGCTCCTATTATGTCGAGCGGCTCACCGCGGAGCTTGCCGAAAAAGCCTGGGGCCATATCAGGGAAGTCGAGGCGCTCGGCGGCATGGCCAAGGCGATCGAGGCCGGCATCCCGAAGCTGCGGATCGAAGAGGCCGCCGCCAAGACGCAGGCCCGCATCGATGGCGGCCAGCAGGCGATCATCGGCGTCAACCGCTTCAAGCCTGACAACGAGGCTTCGATCGATGTGCTCAAGGTCGACAACGCCTCGGTGCGCGCCCAGCAGCTCGACAAGCTGAAACGCCTCAAGGCCGAGCGCAACGAGACCGAGGTGCAGGCCGCACTGACGGCGCTGACCAACGGCGCGGCCGGCAACGGCAATCTGCTCGATCTCGCCGTCAAGGCCGCTCGCGCCAAAGCGACGGTCGGCGAGATCTCGATGGCGATGGAGAAGGTCTTCGGGCGCCACCGGGCCGAGATCAAGGCGATCTCGGGCGTCTACAAGCGGGAGGTCGGCACGATGAACCCAGCCGTCACGCGCGTCCAATTGATGTGCCAGGATTTCGAGGAGGCGGATGGGCGCCGCCCGCGCATCCTCGTCGCCAAGATGGGGCAGGACGGGCATGATCGCGGCCAGAAGGTGATCGCCTCGGCCTTCGCCGATCTCGGCTTCGACGTCGATATCGGTCCGCTCTTCGCGACGCCGGACGAGGCCGCGCGGCAGGCCGTCGAGAACGACGTCCACATCGTCGGCGTCTCCTCGCTGGCGGCGGGACATCTCACGCTGGTGCCGGAACTCAAGGCCGCGCTCACCGAGGCCGGGCGGCCCGACATCATGATCGTCGTCGGCGGCGTCATCCCGCCGCAGGATTTCGACGCGCTCATCGAAGCCGGCGCGTCGGCGATCTTCCCGCCCGGCACGGTCATCGCAGATGCGGCAGAAAAGCTGCTGCAGGAGCTGAACCAGCGCCTCGGCTATGCGCAGCGGACGGCGGCCGAGTAAAGTTTCGAAAAGAAAGGCGGACGCTGCCCGAAGGCCGCGCCCGCCCCATGCTTACGACCAGCGGGGCGACACTTACCGCCAGCCGTAACCATAGCCCTCGCGCGGCGGCATCGGCCGCCCGCCATAACCGTCGAAATAGCGATGCCAGCGGCGCTGACCCCAGAAGCCGTACATGGCGGGCGGCGCCGGGCGCCAACCATAGCCATAGGCGGGGCGCTCATAGGTGGGCTCGTAGCGGCCGCCAAAGGCCTGGGCATTGCCCGTTCCGGCAAAGGTCGAGACTGTCAGTGCGATGCCGCCCAGTGCGAAGGCGGCGAAACCGATCCGGGCGCGATTGCCAAACATGGTCCTTGTCCTGTCTCAAGGCCGGGAAGATCCCTGCCTTGGAACGGACCATCGCAGATCCTGCCTGAACGGGTTTTGAGGGCGCCGTTCAGCCCGCGTTTATCCAAGCACCCAACGCCGTCATCCCGGGCTTGACCCGGGATCCATCGTAGAGCGCCGGAGCCATATGATGGATTCCGGGTCTGCGCTGCTTCGCAGCTTGTCCGGAATGACGGCGCGTTCGGGTGGATCGCAGCGTAGCCTAACCGCCGGACAACTGCTCGCGCTTGAGCAGGAGCGAAGCGGCGATCACGACGACCGCCACGGCGGCGATCATGATGGTGCAGGCGGCGTTGATCTCGGGCGAGACGCCGAGCTTGACCGCCGAATAGAGCCGCATCGGCAAGGTGGTCGCGCCGGGGCCGGTGGTGAAGCTCGCGACGACGAGATCGTCGAGCGAGAGCGTGAAAGCGAGCATCCAGGCCGCCGCCACCGCCGGCCAGATCAGCGGCAGCGTCACCGTCCAGAAGGTGACGAAGGGCGTGGCTCCGAGATCCTGCGCCGCCTCTTCCAGCGAGCGATCGAAGCCCGCCAGCCGCGATTGCACGACGATGCAAGCGAAGCCGAGGCTGAAGGTCGCGTGCGCGACCGTCACGGTCCAGAAGCCGCGCTCGACATCAACGGCGACGAAGAGCAGCAGCAGCGAAAGCCCCGTCACCACCTCCGGCATGACGAGAGGCGCCAGCACCATCCCGGAAAACAGCGTGCGGCCGAAGAAGCGGCCATGCCGGGCGAGCGCCAGCGCAGCGAGCGTACCGAGCATGGTCGCCAGCGTCGCCGAGACGACACCGAGACGGATCGAGAGCCAGGCGGCATCGAGCAGCGGCTCGTTCGCCATGAGCGCGCCGTACCAGTGCGTCGAGAAACCACCCCAGACCGTGACGAGGCGCGAGGCGTTGAAGGAATAGGCGATCAGCGTGACGATCGGCAGATAGAGGAAGGCGAAGCCGAGGATCAGCGCCAGGATGAGGCCGGGGCCGAGGCGCTTCATGCCGCCAGCTCCCGCTTCAACCGGGCGCGCTGGAGCAGGACCAACGGCAGGACCAGCACGATCAGCAGCACGACGGCGACCGCCGACGCCAGTGGCCAGTCGCGGTTCGAGAAGAACTCGTTCCACAAGACCTTGCCGATCATCACCGTATCGGGGCCGCCGAGCAGATCGGGGATAACGAACTCGCCGACGGCAGGGATGAAGACCAGTGCCGATCCAGCGAGGATACCGGGCAGCGAGAGCGGCAGCGTCACGGTGAAGAAGGCGGTGATCGGTGTGGCGCCAAGATCGGACGCAGCTTCGAGCAGGCTGCGGTCGAGCTTTTCCAGCGTGGCGAAAAGCGGCAGCACCATGAAGGGCAGATAGGAATAGACCATGCCGAGCAGCACGGCCGTCTCGGTGTTGAGCAGCCGCAAGGGCTCGCCCTCGAAGCCGAGGAAGGCGAGCGCGGCGTCGAGCAACCCGTCCGGCCTCAGGATGCCGATCCAGGCGTAGACGCGGATCAGGAAGGAGGTCCAGAACGGCAGGATGACGAAGACAAGCAGAAGGCCGCGCCACCGCGCCGGCGCGGTCGCCATGGCGTAGGCGAGCGGATAGCCGATGGCGAGGGCGAAGATCGTGGTCAGCGCCGCGATGCGCAGGGAATAGAGGTAGCTCTGCCAGTAGAGCGGATCATCGCCGAGCAGGCTGAAATTCGTCAGGTCGAGCTGGGACAGGAAGTCGCCAAGCTGGGCGAACCCCTCCCAATGCGGCGCATAGGGCGGGAGCGCGGTCGCAGCCTGCGAGAAGGCCATGCGCAGCACGATGGCGAAGGGAGCCAAGAAGAACAGCGCCAGCCAGAGATAGGGCACGGCCACCACAAGACGGCGCAGCCGCTGCAGCGAAGCGACCGCGCTCATGGCGGCAGCACCACGCCGGCCTCGACATCCCAGGACAGCCAGACCTTGTCGTCCCAGGCGAAAGGCCGGGCCACCCGCCGTGTCCGGTTGGCCAGCGCGACCTTGACCAGCTGACCACCCACCCCGCCGATCATCACCTGGACCATGGTGAAATCGCCGAGATAGCCGATATCCCAGATCTCGCCCGCGACCTTGTTGACGACTTGGCCCGGCTCGTCATGGGCGATCTCGATCTTCTCGGGCCGGATGCCGATCAGCAGGGCGTCGCCCGCCTTCAGCGCCGGCGCCTCCTCGTCGAGCTCGACGGTGCCGACGCGCGACACCTCTGCCTTCACCAACTCGCCATCGATCGCTTCGACCCGCCCCTCGAAGATGTTGATGTCGCCGACGAACTCCGCGACATGGCGGTTGGCCGGCGCCTCGTAGATCACGTCGGGAGGCCCGATCTGGACGAGCTTGCCATGGTCCATTACCGCCATGCGGTCGGCCATGGTCATCGCCTCGTCCTGGTCGTGGGTGACGACCATGAAGGTGAGGCCGAGCTCGCTCTGCAGATCCATCAGCTCGAACTGGGTCTGCTCGCGCAATTTGCGATCGAGCGCCGCCATCGGCTCGTCGAGCAGCAAGAGCTTCGGCTGCTTGGCGAGCGAGCGGGCGAGCGCGACGCGCTGACGCTGGCCGCCGGAGAGCTGATGCGGCTTGCGCTGCCCAAGGCCGGCGAGCTTGACCAGCTCCAGCATCTCCTCGACGCGACGCGCGATCTCGGCGCGCGGCAGGCCCTCGCGCTTCAAGCCATAGGCGATGTTGCCGGCCACGCTCAGATGCGGGAACAGCGCGTAGGACTGGAACATCATGTTGACCGGCCGCAGATGCGGCGGCACGGCGGTGATGTCCTGCCCGTCGAGCAGGATCGCTCCTTCGTCCGGCGTCTCAAAACCGGCGAGCATGCGCATCAGCGTGGTCTTGCCGCAGCCCGAGGGGCCAAGCAGCGCGAAGAATTCGCGCGGGTAGAGCGCGAGCGTGAGATCGCCCACGGCCCTGACGTCACCGAAGCGCTTGGTCACGCCGCGGAACTCGACCAGCGGCTTCGCCGCCGGGTCGTTCCAGGGTTGGAAGGCCCGGCGCACGCTGCCGGGCGAGGTCTTCTTGACAGTGACCGCGCTCCGTCCGAACGCGCTCACTTGCCGGTCTTCACGCGCGTCCAGAGCCGGTTCACCAGCCGCTGCGACTTCTGATCGTAGGGCGTGATCGTGTAGAGCCGCCCCATCACCTCGTCCGGCGGGTAGACGCCGGGGTTGTCGCGCAAGGCCGCCGACAGGAACGGCTTCGAAGCAATGTTTCCATTGGCGTACTGGATGAAGTCCGAGTTCTTCGCCGCCATCTCCGGCTTGTTGACGAAGTCGATGAACTTCAGCGCCGCGTCGACGTTGCCGGCGTCCTTCGGGATCACGAAGGAATCGAACCACATCAGCGCGCCCTCCTTCGGGATGGAATAGCCGATCTGGACGCCGTTCTTGGCCTCCTCGGCCCGTTTCTTGGCCTGGAGGATGTCGCCGGAATAGCCGACCGCGAGGCAGATATCCCCGTTGGCCAGCGCGTTGATGTATTCGGAGGAGTGGAATTTCTGGATATAGGGCCGGATCTTGCGCAGCAATTCGCCGGCCTTGTTGAGATCGGCCTCGTTCTTCGAATCCGGGTTCAGCCCGAGATAGCGCAAGGCGGCCGGGAACAGCTCCTCTGTCGCGTCGAGGACATGGACGCCGCAATTGGAGAGCTTCTTGAGCTGTTCAGGCTCGAAGACGATCTTCCAGCTATCGATCACGGCGTCGGGGCCGAGCCGTTCCTTGATCTTGGCGGTGTTGTAGCCGATCCCCGTGGTGCCCCACATGTAGTTCACGGCGTAGGTGTTGCCGGGATCGTATTTCCCGAGCCGCGTCTGGATCTCCGGCCAGAGATTCTTGAGATTCGGAATCTTAGCCTTGTCGATCGGCTGGTAGATGCCGAGCGGGATATGGCGCGGCAGGAAGGAAGCCGTGACGACGATCAGGTCGTAGCCGGTCTTGCCGGCAAGAAGCTTGGTCTCGACCGTCTCCATCTGGTCGAAGGTGTCGTAGACGACGGTGATCCCGGTTTCCTTCTTGAACGCGTCGAGCACCTCGGGATCGACATAGTCGGACCAGTTGAAGATCCGGAGCTGCTTGTCCTGCGCGGCCACCGGCGTGGCCAGAAGTCCCAGTCCGATCGCGCAGGCCGCAATGGCCTTGCTCAGTCGCTTCGTCGTCTCACCCAATCTGCCCCTCCATCAAGCTCAGGCGCGCGCACGCTACCAGCTTTCCCCCCGGCATCAACCGCCACCAAACGCGGCCGGCGGTCCGCGCACAACAGAGCGTTTCCGAAAGCCCCTCCAGCATGTTCCGGCCGGCTGACGCAAGCGTGATCCGCGGTCTTCTTGCCGGTTCGCGTCGTCCTGCACATACCGTGCCGGATGCACCTCTTCCGCCGCTTCCTGCTGTTCTTCGTTCTCGCTTTTCTGCTGCCGCTCGCGACCCATGCCGGCTGGTGGATCTGGCAGACGCATGCTCCCGACTGGCGCCGCGCCGACTGGTCGAGCGCCAGGCTCCTGCCGGCCGCATCGACGGACCCCGAGGCGACCGTGCACATCTTCGCCGCCCGCGTCGGCCGCTGGCGCGGCATCTTCGCGCATCACTCCTGGATCGTGGTGAAGGAGGCCAACGCCTCCGCCTATACGCGCTTCGACGTCGTTGGCTGGGGCATGCCGGTGCGCGTCAACCACCGCGAGGCGGATGGGCGCTGGTTCGGGAACGAGCCCGAACCAGTCGCGGAGATCCGAGGAGCGGTCGCCGCGCGGCTGATCCCGCGCATCCGGGCCGCCGTGGCGAGCTATGCCTATGCCGAACCGGGCAGCTATCTCGCCTGGCCCGGCCCGAACTCGAACAGCTTCGTCCAGCATGTGCTGACGGAGGTGCCGGAGCTGCGCGAAGCCCTGCCGCCGACGGCCATCGGGAAGGACTGGCGTGAGACCGGCCTCTTCGCCGGGCTCACGCCGAGCCGCACCGGGCTGCAAGCCTCGCTCTACGGGCTGGCCGGAATCACGGTCGGCTGGGTCGAAGGCGTCGAGGTCAACATCCTCGGCCTCGTCGCGGGATTCGACCTGCGCAGCCCGGCGCTGAAGCTGCCGGGCTGGGGACGGGTCGGGATGTGAGAGAACGCCTCAAACCGCCTCGAAGGCCTGCGCCAGATCCGAGATCAGATCCTCGATGTTCTCGATGCCGACCGAGATGCGGATCAGGGCGTCGGTCAGGCCGATCTCCTCCCGCAATTCGCGGGCGACGCCGGAATGGGTCATTGCGGCCGGATGCGAGACCAGCGTCTCGGTACCGCCGAGGCTGACCGCGAGCTTCATGATCTGCAGATTGTCGAGCAGAGCGAAAGCCTCCTTTTCGCCGCCCTTGACGTCGAAGGCGAAGGTCGAGCCAGCCGCCGTGCATTGCCGGTCGAAGACGGCCTTGCGCGGATCACCATCCTTGAGGTTGCCGAGATAGTGGACCTTCGCCACCTTCGGGTGGCTTTCCAGATAATCGGCGACGAGGCGCGCATTCTCATTGGCGCGGCTCATGCGGATGTCGAGCGTCTCCAGCGAGCGCATGAGCATCCAGCAGGAGTTCGGGTCGGCCTGGGTGCCGAGCGAACCGCGCCAGCTCTTCACCTGCCGGATCAGCGCCTCCGAGCCGCTGATCGAGCCCCCGACGAGATCGGAATGGCCGCCGACATATTTGGTCAGGGAGAGCAAGGTGAGATCGGCGCCGAGCCCGAGCGGCTTCTGGTATTTCGGGCCGAGCAGCGTGTTGTCGACGACGACGGGCGGGCGATGCCCCTGCGATTTCTCAAGCTCGTCGGCAATCATCTTGCAAGCCGCGAGATCGACGAGGCCGTTGGTGGGGTTCGCCGGGGTCTCGACCAGGATCATCGCGACGCGGCCCTTGGCCGCCGCTGCCCGCGCGACATCGCGCATCTGCTCGATGTCGAGCCCGTCGGTGAAGCCGAAGGGCGTGATGCCGAAGGCGCCCATCTGGTTCTTCAGCAGGGTCTCGGTGCCGCCATAGAGCGGGCGCGAATGAAGGATGGTGTCGCCCGGCCGCAGGAAGGCGAAGCAGGTCGTCGCGATCGCGGCCATGCCCGAAGCGAAGACGGCGCATTTCTCGGCTTCGTCCCAGATCGCCAGGCGATCCTCGAGGATCTCCATGTTCGGATGGTTGAAGCGCGAATAGACGAGACCGGGCTTCTCGCCGGGCTTGGGCTGGCGCCGGCCCGAGGTGAAGTCGAAGAAATCCTTGCCCTGCTGGGCATTCTCGAAAACGAAGGTCGAGGTCAGGAAGACCGGCGGCTTGAGCGAGCCCTCCGACATGGCCGGCGAATAGCCGAAACCCATCATCAGCGTCTCGGGATGAAGCTTGCGGTTGGCGATCCGGTCCTTGTGATAGCTGTCGTCGCTCATGGCTTTCTCCCTCGGCTCCGGCGTGGCCGCTTTCCCACCAGAATAATCCTGCATCGACGCGATTGCTTGGCTGGTTACACTCGCGCTAACGCTCTTCCTGCAGGTTTCTGCTCAACAGAGTCCAGGATGGAGCATATGATGCTCGACACGATCGATCGCCGCATTCTCGCCCTGCTTCGAGAGGACGGGCGGATCACCAATCAGGAACTCTCACAGAAGGTCGGGCTGTCGCCGACCCCCTGCCTGCGCCGCCTCAAGCGGCTGGAGGAAACGGGCGTGATCCAGGGCTATGCCGCGATCGTCGATCCGAAGGCCTATGGGCTGCCCTTCAGCGTCTTCGTCTCGGTCAGGCTGATCCAGCAGAATCAGGAGCATATCGCCGAGTTCGAGAAGGCGATCGAAAGCTGGAGCGAAGTGGCGGAGTGCTACCTCATGACCGGCTCGCAGGATTATCTGCTGCGCGTCGTCACCGATGGCATCGAGGGCTATGAGCGCTTCCTCAAGCAGAAGGTGACGCGGCTGAAATGCATCCAGTCGGTCGAATCCAACTTCGCGCTGGCGACGATCAAGAAGCGCTCCGGCCTGCCGCCGATCTGAATGGTCCTCAGGGGCCGAGCAGTTCGGGCGCGGCCGCCCGGGCCATGCGGTCCTGCTGATGGGCCACGCCCGGCACGGTGATCTCGCGCCATTGCGGGGTGACGCCGAGGCGAGCGGCGACAGCACGGATATCGGCCATGAAATGCTGACCGCGTGCGAACCGGGTTGCTCCCTGCTCCTCGGCGCCGACCGATCTGTTGAGCTGCCGGTGTTCCGGATTCGTGTCGCGTTCGCCCAGCATGACCGTGACGTGCTTGCCGAGCGCGGCTCGCAAGGTGGTGTCGGTCGCAGGCGTTCCGCCCAGCGAATAGGGATAGGCGAAGCCCCCGGCCGCAGCAGCATCGAGAGGACGGGTGTAATAGCCGGCATTCGCCACGACGGCCCGCGAGAAGCGGGCCTCGGGCATGAGCAGCGCCATCCGGTGCACGAACTGGCCGCCGGCCGAATGCCCGAAGAGCCTGTAGCTCGTGCCTGACGCGCGACCGGCAGCGCGCGCCGCATCGAACAGTCTTTCGACGACGCCGAAGGTCCATTTCGACCGGTCCGGCTGTCCGCGCACGGCGCCCTGTTGGAAAAGCCGGCCGGGAAAACGGGTCTTGTCGAAGCGCGGCGCGGCGATGAGGACGCCATAATGATCGGCAGCCTCGATCCAATAATTGCGCGAATTCGCCGCGTTTCGGCCGGCGCCGTGGATCACGATCACCAGCGGGCAGGATTTGGCCGCGCATGCCGCCGGCGTATAGGTCTCGACGTCGATGGCCTTCCAGACGGGATCGTCGAGCGTCCATTCTCCGCGTCCCACATCGGCGAAGAGCCCCGGCGTCGCCGCCATCGCCGCCGCTGGTCCGAGCCAAACGGCGAACGCGAGCAGAACCGCGCCGAGGCCTCTGGAAACCCGCATTCAGCTCTCGCCGCGATCCATGGCGCGGCGGACGACCTGCGTAACCTCGCTATCCGAGAGGAAGAGGTCGTGCCTGAGCAGGCTCCAGCCGCGCCCGGCCGTGTCGGCGACGCGGACGCCCAGCGCATCGAGGCGCTCCCGGTCGGCCGCGCCCGCGCGTGCCACGCCGCCAGCGATGCGGGCGGAAACCGCGAGCGCCCGGTCGCCGGGATCGATGATGACGGTCATGCGCTTCGCCAGCGGCGCGATCCGCTTCACCGTCTGCTCGAAGGCGTCGATATCGACATCGGGCGAGGCGAGCACCACCGAGCCGATCCGCGCGTAGACATCCGGCGAATCGCGCAGCTCGCGCAGGCCTTCCAGCGTCAGGAATGTGCCCATGGAATGGGCCACGATGTGGATGCGCCCGATCGTGGGATTCGCGACCAGCGCCTGCAAGGTCTCGACGAAGCCGTCGCGCGACCAGAGCGCGCTTTCGCGATCATAGGCATAGTCGAGCAGCTTGCCGCCCGAAGGCCAGGTGAAGAGCGCCGTGCGCCCCTGGAACTTGAGCGAATGCGAAAGCTGCCCGGCGCTGCGGGCGGCGGACTCGAAGGTCTCGTTGTAACCGTGGACATAGAGCAGCACATCGCCGCCATTCGCCGCGTTCGAGAACACGCGCGCGGCATCGGTCGTGGTCTCGCGTTCGATCCCGAGGACCGCCCAGTCGCCGCTCACCGCCGAGGAGACGCGCCCAGCGATGCCGCGCCCCGGCGGCGAGAGCCTCGCCACCGCAAAGGTCAGCGGCCCGCGATCCGACCCGAAATAGGGCGCCACGTTGCCGACAGACCGACGCGTCGTCATCACCAGCAGGGCCGGATCCTTGCCGAGCGCCGACAAATCCGCCCGCTCCGGCACGGAGAAGGGCGAGACGGTCGCCTCACTTTGCGCGCAGGCCGTGAGCCCGAGCGGAAGGAGCGAGGCGAAGGCCAGAGAGAAGCGTGAAAAGTCGCGCCTTGTGACAGGCATGGGAGCGGATATCCGGGACAATCGAGAGGGGCCGATCTGGATGATCCGGTCTTAAGGACAGGCTAACGCGGCCAGAATGGGGCGAAACGCCGGGCAAACCCGAAATGCCGGCAGCCCGTGCCTCCACGGTCACATCCGCCCGTCATCGCCTCGTTGCCGACGCTCCTGGCAAGGACGGCTCGTGGCCCTCGGGCCCAGCTGACGAGGCGTCAGCGGCCGCCGGAGATGATCGTGACGGGCGCCGTCACCACCAGCCCGACGGTCGAGCCGACCGTGCCGACCACCCCGCCGGCGATGTCGCCCAGACGGTCGCCCAGTTGCGGACCGGCGAAGCCGATGCCCTTGTCCTGCCGCAACCTTTCGCCGATGAGCTGCACGACCTTCGGCGAGGAAGCGAATTTGGCGTGGTTCAGGCTGTCGCCCGAAGACACTTCCGAGAGGTCGATGATATGCACGCCGAGCTTCTCCAGCTCGGCGATCGTCGGCGCATCCTTGGTGGAGACAGCGCCGAGCCGGGTCTTGTCGCCGGCGAAGCGGCGGGAGAAATCGAGCGCCCGGTCATCGGCGGAGACGAAGACCGTCACCGGCCGCCGGATCACATTCATCAGGGTCTTGAACACGTCGAGATCGACATCGGGCGCGGCGAGCATCACATCGCGCAGCTTGCCGCCGAAGGCGCCGTCGCCGCGGATCGCCGCCTGGCGCAAGGTTTCGAGCGTCAGGATCGTGCCCATCGAATGGGCGAGGATGTCCATCCGCCCCGGGCCGATATCCCGGGTGATGCCGCGTAGGTTCGCTTCGAGGAAGTCGCGCGAGTAATAGGCGCTTTCGCGGTCGTAGGGGTAGGCGAGGAGCTGGCCGCGTGAGGGCCAGGAGAACAGCACCGGCACGCCCTTGAAGCCGGAATCGTAGACGATCTGAGCGAAGCGATAGACGGCGTCGGCGAAATTGGTGTTGTAGCCGTGGACGAAGACCAGCACATCGCGCTGGCCGGCCGGGCGGCGCATGATCTCCCGGCGGACATCGGCGACGACCGGCGCGAGATCGAGGCGCTCGATATTGGTCGCGGTGAAATGCTTGGCCGGATCGCCCGGGCCGGAATCGGGGAGTTCGAGCTCGCCCGGCTTGTGGCTGCGCGGCACGGTGATCTCGAGCTTCGCGAAGGCCAGCTTCGGGGCGCGCTCGCCGTCGAAATAGACCGGCGCCGCCGAGGCTTCACGGGTGGTGGCGACGTAGATCTCGACCTTTCCGGCGATGTCCTGCCGGGGCGCCTGGCTCAGTTCCAGCACGCGCGGCGTGCCGCAGGCAGCCAGCATCAAGGGCGCGAGCAACGCCAGAATCAAGACAGGAAGCCGCATCGCCACGCCGATCATCGCCTTGTCGTGTCACCGAACCGGCGAATGTTCAAGATGCGCATGTGACAGGGTCACGACGCGCGATGCGGCAAGGCGCCTTGCCGCCGGCTCCGCCGGCTTGCTAACTGGCGCGATGGTCGACCTCGCCTCCCGCATCGAAACGCTGGCCGACGCCATTCTGGCCGGCGAGCGCGCCGCCCTGGCGCGCGCGATCACGCTCACCGAATCGCGGCGGGCCGACCATCGCGAGCAGGCCCGGGCTTTGATCCAGCGACTGCTGCCCCAAACGGGCCGGGCCATCCGGGTGGGGATCACCGGCGTGCCCGGTGTCGGCAAGTCGACCGCCATCGATGCGCTCGGCAGCCATCTGACGGAGAAAGGCCACAAGGTCGCGGTGCTCGCGGTCGACCCCTCCTCGACCCGCACCGGCGGCTCGATCCTCGGCGACAAGACGCGAATGGCACGGCTTTCCGTCGATCCGAACGCCTATATCCGGCCCTCTCCCTCCTCCGGCACGCTCGGCGGCGTCGCGGCCAAGACGCGCGAGACGATGCTGCTCTGCGAGGCGGCGGGCTTCGACGTCATCCTGGTCGAGACGGTCGGCGTCGGCCAGTCGGAGACGGCTGTCGCCGACCTCACCGATTTCTTCCTCGTGCTGATGCTGCCCAATGCCGGCGATGAATTGCAAGGCATCAAGAAAGGCATCATCGAGCTCGCCGACATGATCGCGGTCAACAAGGCCGATGGCGCTGGCGCGACCGCGGCGCGGGCGGCTGCGGCGCAGTACAAGGCGGCGCTGCATATTCTCGCGCCGGCCTCGCCGCTCTGGTCGACTCCGGTCGTCACCATCTCCGGCCTGACCGGGGAAGGGCTCGATGCGCTCTGGAGCAAGATCGAGGACCATCATCACCGCTTCGAGGCAAAGGGGCTGATCACCGAGAGGCGCCGGCGGCAGGACGTGAAATGGATGTGGGCGATGGTGCAGGACCGGCTGCAAGCCAGGCTCCGGCACGATCCGGCGCTGAAGGCGCGCACGCCGGCGCTCGAAGCGGCGGTCGCGGCGGGCGAGCTGGCGCCGACACTCGCGGCCGACGAGATCGCCCAGGCCTTGGGATTGTGAGGGCGACATGCAGCGCATCGACCTGCTGGTCACCGGGTTCGGCCCGTTTCCGGGCGTCCGGGTCAATCCGACGACGCGGCTTGCAGGCGCCATCGCCGCGCGGCTGCGGCATTCGGGCCTGCGCGTGCGCAGCCTCGTGCTCGAGACCAGCTATGCCGCCGGCCTGCCGGCACTTGCGCAGGAGATCGAGACGACCAGGCCAAGAGCGCTGCTGATGCTCGGCCTCGCCGCCCGCGCCCGCCATGTCCGGATCGAGCTTTTCGCACGCGGCCGCTCCAGCTCGCTCCACCCCGACGTCACCGGGCGCGCCGCCACCGGTGCCGCGACGGGCGGCCGCCCTGCCTTGCCCACGCGAACCACCGGGCGTCCCCAGGGCGCCCTCGCCCATCTGCGCCGACATGCGATCGCAAGCCGGCCCTCGCCCTCGGCCGGGCGCTATCTCTGCGATGCCAGCTATGCCACGGCATTGCGCCACGCCGCGATGGCGGGACGGCCTGTCTTGTTCGTGCATATACCCTGGCTACGCCCGGCAGCCGGCACCCGCCCGACCAAGCGCGTCGCGGGCTTTCGACCGCGGACGGAGAGATTGACCGCAGCGCTGGCGGCGATCGGACGGAATCTCGCGATCACAGGTCGCTAACGGTCCCGAAACGGCACAATGGCGCTGGCACAGGGCTTGATCGAGGGAAGCGGCACAGGAGATGTCATGACCCTTTCCCGGCGCAGCCTATTGGCTGGCGGTCTTCTCAGTCCCATCGCGGCGCATCTGCCCGCGCAGGCGCAGCAGCGCGGTGCCGCGCCGACGCCGCTCGGCCAGCTCGGCCTCGATGCCACGCAATTCGGCCTGCGACCGGGCGCCACCGACGACCAGTCGCAGCGCCTTCAGGCCGCGCTTGGCGAAGCGGCCCGCCGTTCCGCCCCGCTGCTGCTGCCGCCCGGCCGCTATCGCGTCAGCCGGGTCGCCCTGCCCGAGGGCACGCGCCTGATCGGCGTATCGGAGGCGACAAGGCTGGTGACGGCCGATGGCGGGCCTGTCCTGACGGCAAGCAACATCTCCCGCGCAAGCCTTTCCGGCCTCGTGCTCGACGGGCTCGACATCCCCTCGCCGCAACGCTCCGCCCTGCTCGCGGCGGATGCCGTCGGCGAGATCGCGATCGCCGAACTCGCCTTCGCCAATGGCGGCTCCGTCGGCTTGACGCTGAACCGCTGCGGCGGGCGCATCACAGCGAGCAGCTTCCGCAAGATGCGCGACGCCGCGCTGTTCTCGCTGGATTCGCGCGGGCTGACGATCGAGGGCAATGCCGTCGCCGATTGCGGCAATAACGGCATCCAGATCTGGCGCAGCGAGGCCGGGGACGACCGCTCGATCCTGCGCGGCAACCGCGTCGAGCGCATCCGGGCCGATGCCGGCGGCGACGGGCAGAACGGCAACGGCATCAGCCTCTATCGTGCGGGCGGCGTCATCATCGAAGGCAACCAGCTCCGCGACTGCGCCATGACCTTCATCCGCAACAATTCCGGTTCGGGCGTGCAGATCCTCGGCAATCAGGGGCGGCGCTGCGGGGAGGCCGGGCTCTATTCCGAATTCGCCTTCGAGGGCGCGATCATGGCGAACAACCTGATCGAGGATTGCGCGCAGGGCGCGAACATCACCAATCTCGACCATGGCGGGCGGCTCGCCGTCTTCGCCAACAACATCGTCCGCAACGCCCGGAAGGCGGTCGCGCCGAACGGCAAGGGGCCCGTCGGCGGCATCGGCGTCCATGTCGAGGCGGAAGCCGCCGTCACCGGTAACGTCATCGAGAACGCCAGCGAGACCGGCATTTCGCTGGGCTGGTCCTGGGGCATGCGCAATCTCGCCGCCACCGGCAACATCATCCGCAAGACCGGTATCGGCATCTCGATCTCGCTGGTGCCGAAGGAGCGCAATGCGCTGATCGCCAACAACCTCATCGCCGAAGCACGGAACGGCGCCGTGATCGGCAGCGAATACGGTAAGCCGGTCACCGGCGACCTGACGAAGGCTCCCGATGCGCGGGCGGCGGGCGTCAGGGTCGAGAACAACGCGGTCAGTTAGGATCGCCGCCTTTTCGAAGGAACCCGGTTATCCCGGGTCTTCGCTTCGCTCCGCCCGGGACGACCCGCGCTTCCGTGGAAAAACGACCGGCCCTAGCCGGCCGGCGCCCTCACCCGGCCGACCTCGGTGCCGTTCCAGTTCTTCAGCACGGCCTCTCGCAGCGGCGCGAAGGCCACTTGCGTCGATTCATCCATCGGCAGGAAGCGACCGATCAGCGCCGCCAGCGCGACCTCGGCGGCACGCCCGGCGCCATCGTCGCATTTGAGCGCGATGCCATAGCCCAGCTCCGGCAAGGCCGCGCAGTAGACGCCCTCGGCCCCGGTCTTGGTGAAGGCACGCGCGCCGAGCAGGCTCATCAGCCTTGTGTCGAAACGGTCGGTGCCCGCCACCATGAAGGGATGCGCCGCCGCAGCGGCACGGATGCGCGCGGCTGCCCTGGCGCGCTCCGGGCCGAAGCCATGGCCGGTGCCGAGCCGGGCGAAGCCGAGCGCCAGCGCCTTGAGCGGCACGGCATAGGAGGGGATCGAGCAACCGTCGATGCCCATGCGATCGCTGGAATGCGCAGCGCCGGTCACCTCTTCAAGGGCGCCGCGCACAGCCTGCTGGACCGCGTGACCCTGCTTCACATAGCCGGCGGGATCCTCGTCCAGCGCGCAGGACAGGCAGACGAAGCCGGCATGCTTGCCGGAGCAGTTGTTGTTGAGCGCGCTGGGCTCGGCGCCCGATTTGGCCAGGGCGCGCGCCGCGGCCTCGCCCATCGGCCAATGCGCGCCGCATTCGAGGCAGCCGGCATCGCGGCCGGCCTTCTTCAGCATGGCCAGCGAGGTCTCGGCGTGGAGCGGCTCGCCGGAATGCGAGGAGACGGCGAGCGCGATCTCCGCCTCGGTCAGTCCGTAGCGGTCGGCGGCGCCGCTCTCGATCAATGGCAGGCCCTGAATCGCCTTGACGGCCGAGCGCGGAAAGACCGGGCGCTCGACATCCCCGGCGGAGAACACCACGCCGCCCTCGGCATCGATGACGATGGCCGCGCCGCGATGGCGCGATTCGACGGTGTTGCCGCGCGTGACTTCGGCGAGGACAGGGTTTTCCATGGCGACCTCCAGTGCCCAATCGATGGGCGCATCGCTTTTGCCGCCGGCCGCCCGGGCTGTCAAAAGCAGTGGCGAAAAAGCTCCGCTGCTGCCACGGTACGAACCATGGATCAGACCATGGCCACGCCCGACTACGAAGCCGAATACAACAACCGCGCCCGGGTGCCGGAGCATCCCGGCATCATCGCCGGCTGGCAGGAAGACGCCGCCGCCTACCGCACCACCGCGCTCTGCGAGCTCGGCATCTCCTACGGCGCCGGCGAGCGCCAGCTCTACGACATCTTCAAGCCCGAGACGGTGCGCGGCAACGCGCTCGTCATGTTCATCCATGGCGGCTACTGGCAGGCGCTCGACCGCAGCTTCTTCTCGCATATGGCGCGCGGGCTGAACCGGCTGGGCCTGCCCGTCGCCGTCGTCGGCTACGACCTCTGCCCACAGGTCCATCTCGGCCATATCGTCTGGGAATTGCAGCAGGCGGCCGCCGCGCTGTGGCGGCGCTTCGGCCTGCCGGTGGTCGCAACCGGGCATTCGGCGGGCGGCCATCTCTCGGCCTGCGCGCTAGCGACCAACTGGCACAATGTCGACCCCGATCTGCCCGATCGCCTCGTGCCGGCCGCCTACGGCATCTCGGGACTCTACAACCTGAAACCCCTGACCGAGACCAGCATCAACAAGGCGCTCGGCCTCGACATGGAGGCGGCGGAGCGGGAGAGCCCGCTGTTCTGGCCGGCACCGTCGCGGCTAACGATGGACGCCGTCGTCGGCGGCGCTGAAAGCGACGAGTACCACAAGCAGAGCCGCCGCCTCGTCGATGTCTGGGGGCTGGAAGGCGTGCAGACGCGCTATGAGGAGATCGAAGGCGCGAACCATTTCACGGTCATCGGCGGACTCACCGACCCCGACAATCCGATGACGCGGCGGATCGCGGCGCTCGCCGGCGCTTGATCTCGGGGCACTGGGAGTTCTATCCAGTCCGCAGAGAGTTTCGGAGCGCGCGATGCAGACCTTCTTCGTCGAGATCAAATGCAAGCTCGGCAAGACCTATGAGGTCGCCAGCGAACTGGCCGATCGCGAGATCGCCTCCGAGATCTACTCGACCGCCGGCAATTACGACATCCTGGCCAAGTTCCACGTCGCGGCCGATGTCGATATCGGCCATTTCGTCGCGCAGAAGGTGCAGTCGATCCCCGAGATCGCCGACACCCATACGATCATCACCTTCAAGGCGTTCTGACCGGCCGGCGCCGACCCTGGATTTGTCTCTACGGCTTCGCGTTCCGACTCATCAGGAAATTTGCTGAATCGATTCCACGTCTTGTGCGTGATCCCTCGCATACCGTCTCAACGGCTTGCCAAACTGATTCAAGCGACCCTTTCCACCGAAGGGCCGATGCGACCGGCACGGCCCTGTCTCCCGAAGCACCGTTTCCCTCATGGAGAAGCTGCCAGCGGCATCCCGGCGGCTTGACGGCATGGGGGCTTTCGCGCGACCAGCATCCTTCGGACTGCAGGGACCATCGCGCCATGAAAAGCACGCTCTCCACAGATCTGCGCTCGGGCGCGCTCGTCTATCACCGCCAGCCGCGGCCCGGTAAGCTCGAGATCCAGGCGACCAAGCCGCTCGGCAACCAGCGCGACCTCGCTCTCGCCTATTCGCCCGGCGTCGCCGCCGCCTGCGAGGCGATCGTCGATGACCCGTCGGAAGCGGCCGAGCTGACCTCGCGCCAGAACCTCGTCGCCGTCATCACCAACGGCACCGCCGTGCTCGGCCTCGGCGATATCGGGCCGCTGGCGTCAAAGCCGGTGATGGAGGGCAAGGCGGTCCTGTTCAAGAAATTCGCCGGCATCGACTGTTTCGACATCGAGGTTGAGCAGAAGAACATCGAGAAATTCGTCGAGGTGGTCGCCGCGCTGGAACCGACCTTCGGCGGCATCAATCTCGAGGACATCAAGGGTCCGGAGTGCTTCGAGATCGAGGAGCAGCTCAAGGCCCGGATGAAGATCCCCGTCTTCCATGACGACCAGCACGGCACGGCGATCATCGTCGGCGCGGCGGTGCTGAACGGGCTCGACCTCGCCGCCAAGAAGATCGCCGACGTCAAGATCGTCGTCTCGGGCGCCGGCGCGGCGGCGCTGGCCTGCACCAACCTGCTGGTGGAGCTCGGCGCGCAGCGCAAGAACATCTGGATCACGGATCTCGAAGGCGTGGTCTATGAGGGCCGCAACACGCTGATGGACCGCTGGAAGGAGGTCTATGCGCAGAAGACCGACGCCCGCACGCTGAACGACGTCATCGGCGATGCCGACATCTTCCTCGGCCTCTCCGCCGCGGGCGTGCTGAAGCCGGAGATGGCCAAGCGCATGGCGCCGAAGCCGCTGATCCTGGCGCTCGCCAACCCCAATCCCGAGATCACGCCGGAGGACGCGCTGGCCGTGCGCCCCGATGCGATGATCTGCACCGGCCGCTCGGACTATCCGAACCAGGTCAACAACGTCCTGTGCTTCCCTTATATCTTCCGCGGCGCGCTCGACGTGCAGGCGACGACGATCAACGAAGCGATGAAGCTCGCGGCCGTGCGCGCTATCGCCGCGCTCGCCCGCGAGGCGTCCTCGGATGTGGCTGCACGCGCCTATGGCGGGGAGACCTCGACCTTCGGCGCGACATCGCTGATCCCGAATCCCTTCGATCCGCGCCTGATCATGCGCATCGCCCCGGCCGTGGCCGAAGCCGCCATGGCGACGGGCGTCGCGCGCAAGCCGCTGGTCGACATCGAGGCCTATCGCGAGCAGCTCTCGCGCTTCGTCTTCCGCTCGGGCTTCCTGATGAAGCCGCTGTTCCAGCAGGCCAAGGCCGACCCCAAGCGCGTGATCTATGCCGAGGGCGAGGATGAGCGCGTGCTCCGCGCCGCCCAGGTCGCGCTGGAGGAAGGGCTCGCCATCCCGATCCTGATCGGCCGCCCCAGCGTGATCGAGACGCGCATCCAGCGCTTCGGCCTGTCGCTGAAGCCCGGCGTCGATTTCGAGATCGTGAACCCGGAGGACGACCCGCGCTATCGCGACTACGTCCAGACCTATCTCGACATCGCCGGCCGGCGCGGCATCACGCCCGATGCGGCGCGCGCGCTGGTGCGCACCAACAACACCGTGATCGCGGCGCTGGCCGTGGCGCGCGGCGAGGCGGATGCGATGATTTCCGGCCTCGAAGGCCGCTTCATGTCGCGACTGCGGCACATCAAGGACATCATCGGGCTGGCGCCGGGTGTCTGCGACCTCGCGGCGATGACGCTGATCATCACCAACAAGGGCGCCTTCTTCCTCGGCGACACCCATGTGAAGCACGATCCGACGGCGGAGGAGATCGCCGACATGACCGTGCTGGCAGCGAGCCATGTCCAGCGCTTCGGCCTGGAGCCGAAGATCGCACTGCTGTCCCATTCCGATTTCGGCGCCGCCGACACGCCGAGCTCGCTCAAGATGCGCAAGGCGCTGAAGCTGATCCGCGAGCGCGCGCCCAACCTCGAATGCGACGGCGAGATGGAGGCCGACACCGCGCTGGTGCCGATGATCCGCGAGCGCGTCCTGCCTTCCTCGACGCTGAAGGACGTGGCCAACGTCCTGATCTTCCCCAATCTCGACGCAGCGAACATCTCCTATCAGTTCGCCAAGGTGATGGCGGACGCACTGCCGGTCGGGCCGATCCTGATGGGCACGGCGAAGCCCGCGCATATCCTCACCGGCTCGGTCACCGCGCGCGGCGTCGTCAACATGACGGCCGTGGCGGTGGTCGAGGCGCAGGAGCGCGCGGCCGCGATAGCCGCCACCCCGTAGCGGACACCGGATCGGCTGGAGCTGTCGGGCATGGTAGCCACTATCGGGGCCGCCCTCCGGTCAGGAGCGCTTGCGCTCGCGGGCGCCTTCTGGCTGGCGGCGACGATGTCGACAGGCGCGCAGGAGCCGTTTCGCGAGGATAACGGCTTTCTCCGGGCCCGCATCGACGGCCGCGAGATCCGTCTGGAGTCGCTGATCATCCGCCCTGAGGGGATCGACGGCCGGCTGCCGCTCGCACTGATCACGCACGGCAAATCGGCGACGGGCTCCCGGATGGGCGACCTGCACGCCGTCCAATATAGGTCGATCGCGCGGGATCTCGCCCGCCGTGGCTGGATAGCCGCTATCGTCATCCGCCGCGGCTTCGGCCAATCGGACGGCCCCTTTTCCGGTGAAGGGGCGGGCTGCGGATTACCCGATATGACGCGGCGTTTCGACAGCGAGGCGAAGGAGCTCGAGGCGGCGCTCGAGACGCTGCGAGAACGCCCCGATGTCGATCCCGATCGGATCATCGCACTCGGCGAATCCGCCGGCGGCGCGGCGATCATGGCGCTGGCCCAACGCAAGCCCCCAGGCCTGAAGGCGGTGATCAACGTCGCCGGTGGCCTGAACTTCGACGAATGCGTCGAGAAAGGCCGCGACGCGCTCGTCGAGACCGTCCGGCACTGGTCCTGGCAGGAGACCGTGCCGCAGCTCTGGGTCTATGCCGCCAACGACGAACTCTTCCCGCCACCCCTCGTCGACCGCATGCGCGCCGCTGCGCTCGACCGTGGCGGGAACGTGCGCCTGATCACGCTGCCGGAGATCAAGCCACGCGGCCATGCGCTTCTCCAGAACAACCAGGCCCGTTTCGTCTGGCTTCGGGAGATGGACGCCTCGCTTCGCGCATGGAAGCTGCCGACGCTGCCTACCGGGCGTCCGCAAGCGGAATTCGAGCGCCTCGGCCTCGAAAAGGGCGCCCCCACATTCGAGGATTACTTCAGCGCGCCCGGCGACAAGGCGATGGCTTTCAGCAAGGCCAGCAAGACATTCAACTACCGGTACGGCGAGAAAGATCTGGAGCAGGCGCGCCAGACCGCACTGACCGCATGCCGCAAGAAGGCCGAGGATTGCGCCATCGTCTTCGAGAACAATCGCGCCACCGGAGCGCGCTGACGACGCGGGGGTCTCCTTCCCGCTTGGCAGGCGGGAGCTGTCGCGTTCTAATCTCCTGAGTCGGGCAGCGCTCGCGCCGGTGCCCGGCGCCAGGGGAGGCTGATTTGCTCGACGTCACCCGCCGCCACGCTCCCTTCGCCTTCGCCGCCCTGCTCGCGACTTTACGTGCCGCAGCGGCGCAAGGGTCGGTGATCTTTCACCGCGGCAATGACGGCGACCCGGAAACGCTCGATCCGCACCGGACCTCGACCGTGGCGGAAGCGCATCTGCTGCGCGACCTGCGCGAAGGCCTCGTCATCCACAACATGAGGGGCGAGGTCGTGCCCGGCGTCGCCGAGAGCTGGACGGCCAGTGCCGATGGCAAGCTCTGGCGCTTCAGCCTGCGGGCCAACGCGAAATGGTCGAACGGCGACCCGCTCAGAGCGAGCGACTTCGTCTATTCGTTCAAGCGGATCGTCGACCCCGAGACCGGCGCCAAATACGCCAACCTGCTCTATCCGATCCGCAAGGCCGAGGCGATCCACAAGGCCGCCACAGGTTCCTCGCTCGACGAACTCGGCGTACGGGCGCCGGACGAGCGGACGCTGGAGATCGAGCTGGAGCGACCGACGCCCTATCTGCTCGAGCTCCTGACCCATCAGAGCGCCCTGCCGGTCCATCCGGCGACGGCCGCGAAGGCCGGGCTCGCTCCGGCCGATCCGCGAAGCTGGGTCACGAACGGCGCCTATATGCTCAAGGAATTCATCCCGAACTCGCATATCCGGCTCGACCGCAATCCGCATTTCCACGACGCGGCGGGTGTGAAGATCGATACGGTGATCTTCTATCCGGCGCCGGACCTCGCGGCGGCGGCGCGGCGCTTCCAGGCCGGCGAGCTGCAATTGACGACCGACATCCCGGCCGAGCAATTCAAGGAACTGCGCCGCAAGCTCGGCGAGCAAGTGCGGATCGGCCCCTATCTCGCGACCTATTTCCTGATCATCAACACGGCCAAGCAGCCCTTCGACGATCCCCGCGTCAGGCGGGCGCTCTCCCTCCAGATCGACCGGGATTTCATCGCCGACCGGATCTGGGGCGGCACGATGCTGCCGGCCTATGGCGTGATCCCGCCCCATATCGGCAATTACGGCGAGCGGGCGGAGATGGATTTCCGCTACGCATCGGTGCTCGAACGCGAGGACGAGGCGAAGCAGCTCCTCGCCGCGGCCGGGTTCGGCAACGGCGTGCCGCTCCATATCGAATTGCGCTTCAACACCACCGACAACAACCGGCACACCGCCGAGGCGATCGCGGAGCAATGGCACGCCATCGGCGTCGAAACGCGCTTCGTCGAGACGGATTTCCGCACGCATTTCGCCTATCTGCGCGATGGTGGCGATTTCGACGTCGCCCGCTATGGCTGGATCGGCGACTATTCCGACCCGCAGAACTTCCTGTTCCTGTTCCAGAGCGACAATGCCGGCTTCAACATCGGCAAATACGCCAATCCCCGCTTCGACGCGCTGATGAAGCTCGCCGCCGACGAACTCGACATCGCCAGGCGTGCCGCGATCCTGCGCGAGGCCGACAGTATCGTCACCACCGAACAGCCCTGGATTCCGGTGCTGCACTATTCGACGAAGAATCTGGTCTCGCCGAAGCTCGCCGGCTTCGGGCAGAACCTGCGCGGCGCGATCCCGACGCGGTTCCTGAGCCTGAAAGCCTGAGCCTGCGCCCTGCAAGCGGCGCCGGGCGGCAATCCGCCCTTATCGCTCGCGCCCGGCTCGCGGTTTCGCTAGGAAGGAACGGCTTTCCGTCCCCCTAGCAGAGTCCGCATTCCATGAGCCGCATCGTCTATGTCAACGGCGCCTATCTTCCCGAGGAAGAGGCAAAGATCTCCATCTTCGATCGCGGCTTCATCTTCGGCGACGGCATCTACGAGGTTTCGGCCGTGATCGGCGGCAAGCTGGTCGATTGCGAGGCGCATCTCACCCGTCTCGAACGCTCTTGCGGCGAGATCCAGCTAGCCTTGCCCTGGTCGAAGGCCGAGCTGGTCGCGATCCATGAAGAGCTGATCAAGCGCAACGGCCTCGACGAAGGCAGCATCTACCTGCAGGTCTCGCGCGGTGCGGCCGATCGCGACTTCCCGTTCCCGAAGGACACCCAGCCGACGCTGGTGATGTTCACCCAGGCCCGCAATTTCGTGAATGCGCCGGCGGTGAAGACCGGCATCAAGGTCGTCTCGACGCCGGACCTGCGCTGGGTCCGCCGCGACATCAAGAGCGTGAACCTGCTCGCGCCGGTGCTGGCCAAGCAGATCGCCGCCGAGGCCGGCGCGCAGGAAGCCTGGATGATCGAGGACGGCGTGGTGACGGAAGGCGCCTCCTCCACCGCCTGGATCGTCAAGGGCAAGACCCTGATCTCGCGCCCGCTCTCGCACAAGGTCCTGCCCGGCATCACCCGCAAGGCGGTGCTGGCCTTCATCGCCGAATCCGGCTTCACCTTCGAGGAGCGCGAATTCACGCTCGCCGAGGCGCTCGATGCAGAGGAGGCCTTCATCACCTCGGCGACCAGCATGGTGATGCCGGTGAGCTCGATCGACGGCCACACCATCCACAACGGTGCGCCGGGCCCGACCACGCTGCGCCTGCGCGAGATCTATATCGACTTCGCCCGCAAGGGCGGCGTGCTGGGCTGAGCCCCCCCGCCGGGATCAAAAACCGCCGTCATTCCGGACAAGCCGCGATAGCGGCGCCGATCCGGAATCCATCATGGGACGCTGCGCTCTACGATGGATTCCGGGTCAAGCCCGGAATGACGGCGCGTTTCCGTGGCAAACAAGAGGCGCTAGGCGCTGCCCGAGAATGACGCGCCCGCGACCAATTCCCCCATCACATAGGTCGCGGCGATATTGCGCTCGTCGCCCAGCGTGACGAGCACGAACAACTCCTCCGCCAGATCGCGCACCGTTTCCATGCGATGCGCCATCGCCCGCGTCGCGCCCGTGTCGAGCACGACGACATCCGCCTCCCGGCCGAGCTCGAACGAGCCGATGAGATGGTCGAGGCCGAGCGCAGCCGCATTGCCGCGTGTCATCGCATGCAGGGCGCCCAAAGCCGACAGGCTTTGCCCTTGGAGCTGCAGCACCTTGTAGGCCTCGGCCATCGTCCGGAGCATCGAATAAGAGGTGCCGCCGCCGATATCGGTCGCGACCGCCACCTTCACGCCGCGCTGCCGGGCATGCGCCCAGTCGAACAGTCCTGAGCCGAGGAAGAGGTTCGAGGTCGGGCAGAAGACCGCGACGGCACCCGTCTCGGCAAAGGCGCTCCATTCATTGTGGGTCATATGGATGCAATGGCCCATCAGGCTTGTCGCGCCGAGCAGGCCGTGGCGCCGGTAGATGTCGGCGTAGTCGGCGGCTTCCGGGTAAAGCTCGCGGGCGAAGGCGATCTCAGCCCGGTTCTCGTCGATATGGGTCTGGACGTGGCAATCGGGATGCTCGGCCGCCAGCCGCCCTGCCGCCGCCAATTGCTCCGGCGTCGAGGTGATCGCGAAGCGCGGCGTGATCGCATAGAGTTGCCGGCCCTTGCCATGCCAGCGCGCGATCAGCGCCTTCGAGTCGCGATAGCCGCTCTCGGCCGTGTCGGTCAGCGCCTCCGGTGCGTTGCGGTCCATCATCACCTTGCCGGCGATCATGCGGGTGTTCCGCCGCTGCGACTCAGTGAAGAATGCCTCGGCCGATTGCGGATGGACCGAGCAATAGACCGCCGCCGTGGTGGTGCCGTTGGCCAGAAGCTCGTCGAGGAAGAAGCGCGAGAGCTTCTCGGCATGGCCCTGCTGGCTGAGCTTCTGCTCCTCGACGAAGGTGTATTTGTTCAGCCAATCCATCAGCTGCGCGCCGTAGGAGGCGACGACTTGCGTCTGCGGCATGTGGATGTGCGCGTCGATGAAGCCCGGCATGATCAGATGCGGGCGGTGGTCGACGATCTCGGCATCGGCCGGCAGCGCCCGCAACAGCGCGCTTGCCTCGCCGGCCGCCTTGACCAGCCCGTTCTCGATGACGAGCAAACCGTCCTCGACGAAGTGATGCGCCGCCTCGCCCGCAACCTCCGGATCGCCGACGAACCAGAGCAGACGACCGCGCAAGGCACGGATGACGGGAGATGCGGTCACAATCGGCGGCTCCGGCTTAAATTCACATCACATCTGCACCAAATCAAAGCTTCCGGCCAAGCACGGATCGTGCCTAATCTGGAGGCATGAACTGGCTTTGCGAGTGGAGCGGGCAGGATGCGTGAACGCCTGCGCTTCCTCCTCGGTGACGAGCTTGTCGAGATCGATCGCTGCGATCCGACACTGACGGTGCTCGACTGGCTGCGCCTCGAGAAGCGCATGACCGGCAGCAAGGAAGGCTGCGCCGAGGGCGATTGCGGCGCCTGCACCGTCGTCGTCGGCCGGCTCGATCGCGGGCGGCTGCGCTACGAGGCAGTGAATGCCTGCATCCGTTTCCTGCCGACGCTGGATGGCTGCCAGCTCCTCACCGTCGAGCACCTCAAGGGCGATGACGGCAGCCTGCATCCGGTCCAGCAGGCGATGGTCGAATGCCACGGCTCGCAATGCGGCTTCTGCACGCCGGGTTTCGTGATGTCGCTCTTCGCACTCAGGCTGAACGAGGCGGAGCCAAGCATCAGCCGCATCGAGGATGCGCTCGCCGGTAATCTCTGCCGCTGCACCGGCTATGAGCCGATCATCGCGGCCGGGCGGCGCATGGATGAGATCGCCCCGCGTGAGACGGATCGCTTCCTGCGCGAGCGCGAGGTCATCGCAGCGCGACTTGCAGCGCTGAACGATGCCGCGACGCTGGCCCTTGAAGACGAAGGCGGGCGCTTTTACGCCCCCGCAACCGTTGAGGCGCTCGCGGAACTCGTCGCGGCGCATCCGCAGACGACGCTCGTTGCCGGCGCTACGGATGTTGGCTTGTGGGTCACGAAGGCGATGAAACGCCTCGATCCGGTGATCTATCTCGGGCGGATCGAGGCATTGCGCGCCATCACCGATGAGGGCGATCATCTGCGCTTCGGTGCGATGGCTGGTCATATCGACGTCCGAGCCGCGCTGGCTACCCTCTCCCCGCAGCTCGACGAATTGATGCGCCGCTTCGGCGGCGAGCAGGTGCGCAATGCCGGCACGATCGGCGGTAACATCGCCAATGGCTCGCCGATCGGCGACCTGCCGCCGGCCCTGATCGCGCTCGATTCGACGCTGGTGCTGGCGCAGCGCGGCAGAGCCGGGGTCGAACGCCGTACCATCTCGCTCGAAAGCTTCTTCCTCGACTATCGCAAGCAGGATCGCCGCCCTGCCGAATTCGTCGAGGCCGTGCTGGTGCCGAAGCTGGCGCCAGACATGCTGTTCCATGCCTCGAAGGTGTCCAAACGCTTCGATGAGGACATCTCGGCCGTCTGCGGCGCCTTCCGGCTGACCCGGCATGCCGATGGCCCGATCAGCGAGGCGCGGCTGGCCTATGGCGGCATGGCCGGCATCCCGAAGCGGGCGGCTGCCGCAGAGGCCGCGCTCATCGGCCGGCCGTGGGATGAGGACGCCGTCGAGGCGGCGATCGCCGCCCTGGCCCGCGACTTCACGCCGCTTAGCGACATGCGCGCCTCGGCGGACTATCGGCTCAAGATCGCCGGCAACCTGCTGCGGCGCTTCCTGATCGAGACGACACAGCCGCAAACCGAGACACGGGTCGCCGGCCTGCTCGCGGAGGCCGCCCATGGCTGACGCGCGCCGCAAGCTCGACATCGTCGCCGAGACCGGGCCGGTCGGCAGTGCCCGCATCCACGACTCCGCACCCAAGCATGTCGCCGGCGAGGCCTTCTACATCGACGACATCGCCGCGCCGGAAGGCCTGCTTCACGCCTATCTCGGCCTGAGCGGGATCGCCCATGGGCAGCTCACCTCGCTCGATCTCGATGCGGTGCGTGCCGCGCCCGGCGTCGTTTCGGTGCTGACGGCGGCCGATATTCCCGGCGCCAACGACATCTCCTCGACGCATCGCCATGACGAGCCGGTCTTCGCGACCGATCGGATCCTGTTCCACGGCCAGCCGCTCTTCGCAGTGGTCGCCGAAACGCGCGAACAGGCCCGCCATGCCGCCGTGCTGGCGAAGGCAGAGTACGCCGAAGAGACCCCTCTCCTCGACATCGCCGCCGCGCGTGCGGCCGGCGGCAGGCTCGTCACCGACCCGCTCAAGCTCGAACGCGGCGATGTCGCGACGGCCATGGCCGCGAGCCCGCGCCGGCTGAAAGGCGCGATGACGATCGGCGGTCAGGAGCATTTCTACCTCGAAAGCCAGATCGCGCTCGCCATCCCCGGCGAGGACGAGGACATGACGTTGCTGGTCTCGACCCAGCATCCGAGCGAGGTCCAGCACATGGTCGCGGCCGTGCTCGGCGTCGGCTCGCATGCCGTGACGGTCGAGGTGCGGCGCATGGGCGGCGGTTTCGGCGGCAAGGAAACGCAGGCCAATCTCTTCGCCTGCGTCGCGGCTATCGCGGCCCGCAAACTGAAGCGGCCGGTGAAGCTCAGGCCCGATCGCGACGACGACATGGCGATCACCGGCAAGCGCCACGACTTCGTCTGCGACTACGAGATCGGTTTCGACGACGAAGGCCGCATCCATGCGCTCGATGCCGTTTATGCGGCGCGCTGCGGCTGGAATGCCGATCTTTCGGGGCCGGTGACCGACCGCGCCCTGTTCCACATGGACAATTGCTATTTCTATCCGGCGGTGCGCGCCCGCTCCGAGCCGCTGTTCACCAACACCTGCTCGAACACCGCCTTCCGGGGCTTCGGCGGTCCGCAAGGCATGGTCGGCGCCGAGCGCTTCATCGAGGAGGTCGCCTACGCGACCGGACTCGACCCGCTGGAGGTGCGACGGCGCAATCTCTATGGCGGCGGCGGCCGAGACGTCACGCCCTATCACCAGACGGTCGAGGACAATATCGCGGCCGATGTCATCGCCGAGCTGGAACGGCGCTGCGATTATCAGGCCCGCAAGGCCGATATCCGTGAGGCCAACAGGGCGAGCCCCATCGTCAAGCGCGGCATCGCGTTGACGCCGGTGAAGTTCGGCATCTCCTTCACAGCGACCTGGTTCAACCAGGCTGGAGCGCTGGTGCATGTCTATACCGACGGCACGGTCGCGCTGAACCATGGCGGCACCGAGATGGGGCAAGGGCTCTATATCAAGGTCGCGCAAGTGGTGGCGCAGGCCTTCGGCATCGGGCTCGACCAGGTCAAGATCACCGCCACCACCACCGGCAAGGTGCCGAACACCTCGGCGACCGCCGCCTCCTCCGGCTCCGATCTCAACGGCATGGCCGCGCTCGATGCCTGCGAGACGATCAAGAAGCGATTGAGGGAGTTTGCCGCGAAACACTGGCAGGTCGAGGCGGAGGACATCGCCTTCCTGCCGGGTCGCGTGAAGATCGGCGCCCGCGAGATCGCCTTCAAGGACCTGATCGCGGCCGCCTATATGGCGCGCGTCCAACTCTCCGCGACAGGCTTTTACGCGACGCCAAAAATCCACTGGGACCGCAAGGCCGGGCGCGGCCACCCGTTCTACTATTTCGCCTACGGCGCGGCGGCGGCCGAGGTCGCGATCGACACGCTGACCGGCGAGTACAGGGTTGAGCGGGTCGATATCCTGCATGATTGCGGGCAATCGCTGAACCCCGCGATCGACAAGGGCCAGATCGAAGGCGGCTTCGTGCAGGGCATGGGCTGGCTGACGACCGAAGAGCTGGTCTGGGATAAAAAAGGCCGGCTCTGGACCCACGCGCCCTCGACCTACAAGATTCCCGTCGCCTCGGACCGGCCGCGCGTCTTCAACGTGCATTTGCTGGAGAACGCGCCGAACCGCGAGCCGACGATCCATCGCTCCAAGGCGGTGGGCGAACCGCCATTGATGCTGGCGATCTCGGTGCTGCATGCGCTGTCGGATGCGGTGGCGAGCGTCGGGGACCATCGCATCTGTCCGCGCCTCGATGCGCCCGCGACACCGGAGCGCGTATTGGACGCGGTCGAGCGGGTCAGGGCGGAGGCCGCGCGATGACCCTCGCCGCTTTCCTCACAGCCCATCAGCGCGACGGCATCGTTCTCGTCCGGATCGAGGCTGCGGAAGGCTCGACGCCGCGCGAGACCGGCGCCTGCATGGCGGTCAGCCCCAGTGCTATCGCCGGAACGATCGGCGGCGGGCAGCTTGAATTCCATTGCATCGACCTCGCCCGCCATATGTTGAGCGAGGCTTCGCCGGACCAGATCCTCGACATCCCGCTCGGCCCGCAGATGGGCCAGTGCTGCGGCGGGCGGGTGCGCGTGTCGTTGCGTCATGCCAGCGCGGCCGAGATCGCCCTGTTCAGCGCACGCGAGAAGGCGGAAGCCGCCGCGCGGCCACCGGTCCTGATCTTCGGCGCCGGACATACCGGCCGGGCTCTGGCGCAGGCGCTGGCGCCCCTGCCCGTCTCGGTCTCGCTGATCGACGACCGCGACGACGTCATGAGCGGGCTGCCGGCGGCCGTCACCTGCATCCGCATGGCCGATCCCGTCGATGCGATCGCGAGCGCTCCAGCAAACGCCGCTTTCGTCGTGCTCTCGCACAGCCATGCCCTCGATTACCGGCTGGCGGAGGCTGCACTGGCGCGGGGCGATGCGGCTTATGTCGGCATGATCGGCTCTGCCACCAAGCGCGCCCGTTTCGAGTCGAGCTTCCTGCGCAGCGGCGGACGACACGAGGCACTCGCGCACCTGACCTGTCCGATCGGCGGTTCGGATGTGGACGACAAGCGGCCGGAGGTGATCGCGGCCTTGACGGCAGCCGAGCTGGTGCGTTGCTTGCTTGGCCGCAGGGAGCCGGCGAAAGGGAGACGGTCGCGACATGAATCAGCCGCGTGAGCAAGACGTGCCGCCGCGGCTGGCGCTCGCCCATATCTCGAAGAGCTTTCCCGGCGTCAAAGCCAATGAAGACATCAGCCTGAGCGTCGCTCCGGGTGAAATCCACGCCTTGCTCGGCGAGAACGGCGCCGGCAAGTCGACGCTGGTCAAGATCATCTACGGCGTCCAGCAGGCCGACGAAGGCACGATCTCCTGGAACGGCTCGCCCGTTGCAATCCCCTCGCCCAAGGCCGCGCGCAAGCTCGGCATCGGCATGGTCTTCCAGCACTTCTCGCTGTTCGACGCGATGACGGTGATCGAGAACATCGCGCTCGGACTCGACGAAGCCGTCGACCGCGAGGAGCTGAAGAGCCAAGTCGCCGCGATCCTGCAGTCCTATTCGCTGCCCCTCGATCCGGAGCGCGAGGTACATACGCTCTCGGTCGGCGAGCGCCAGCGCATCGAAATCGTGCGCTGCCTTCTGCAGAAGCCGAAGCTCCTGATCATGGACGAGCCGACCTCGGTGCTGACGCCGCAGGAGGTCGAGCGCCTGTTCGCGACACTCAGGCAGATCGCGGCGGAAGGCTGCTCGATCCTCTACATCTCGCACAAGCTGCACGAGATCAAAGCGCTCTGCGACAGCGCCACCATTCTGCGCGGCGGGCGTGTGGTCGCGACCTGCGATCCGAAGGTCGAGACGACCAGGCGCATGGCGGAACTGATGATCGGCGCGGAGCTGCGCAAGATCGAGCACGGCCAGACGAAGGAAGCCGGCGCGGTCAGGCTCGCCGTCAGCGGGCTCTCGCTGCCGGGCGAGCCGCCTTTCGGCACCGATCTCAAGGGTGTCTCCTTCGAGGCGCGGGCGGGCGAAATCCTCGGCATCGCCGGCGTCGCCGGCAACGGCCAGGCGGAACTTCTGACGGCGCTCTCGGGCGAGCGGCTGGCTGCGGCGCCTGAGGCGATCCGGCTCGACGGCAGGGCCGTCGGGCTCGAAGGTGCCGGCGCGCGCCGGGCGCTCGGCCTCTCCTGCGTGCCGGAAGAGCGTAACGGCCATGCCGCCGTGCCGGATTTCTCGCTCGCCGACAACGGCGTCCTGACCGCGCGCCACCGGCTGCCGCTGGCACCGCATGGTTTCATCAGCCGCGGTGCCGTCAGCCGCTTCGCCGACAGCGTCATCAAGCTCTTCGATGTCCGGACCACCGGCAATGGCGCGCTCGCTCGCTCGCTCTCGGGCGGAAACCTCCAGAAATTCATCATGGGTCGCGAGATCGGCCAGCAGCCCGCCGTGCTCGTCGTGTCGCAGCCGACCTGGGGCGTCGATGCCGGTGCGGCCGCCGCGATCCGGCAGGAGCTCGTCGACCTCGCCGCAAAGGGCTCGGCCGTCGTGGTGATCTCGCAGGATCTCGACGAGTTGCTCGAGCTCGCCGATCGGCTCTGCGTCATCAACGAAGGCCGGCTCTCGGCGCCGCGCCCGGTTGCCAGCCTCGGCATCGACGAGATCGGCCTGATGATGGGTGGAATTCACGGCGCTGGCGAGCAGGTGGGAGCGGCGCATGCTTGAATGGCGCCGCCGCCGCGAGCCGAGCCTGCCGATGCTGGTCTTGAGCCCCCTGATCGCAATCGGGCTGACGATGCTCACCGGCATGATCGTCTTCACCGCCATCGGCTATGACGGCTTCCATGCGGTCGAGAGCATCTTCCTGACCCCATTCCTGGAACCGCAGCGCTGGGCCGATATCGGCGTCAAGGGCGCACCACTGGTGATGATCGCGCTCGGGCTCGCCATCGGCTTCCGCGCCAATGTCTGGAATATCGGCGCCGAGGGGCAGTATGTCATGGGAGCCATCGCCGGCACCGGGGTCGCGCTGCTGACCTATGACATGACCGGATGGTGGATCCTGCCCGCCATGGTGCTGGCCGGCATCCTCGGCGGCATGGCCTGGGCCGCGATCCCCGCGCTCCTCAGGGTGAAGCTGCAGGTCAGCGAGATCCTGACCAGCCTGATGCTGACCTATGTCGCGGTGCAGTTCCTCTATTTCCTGGTGCGCGGACCGTGGAAGGACCCGGGCGGCTTCAATTTTCCGCAGACGCGCATGTTCACCGCCGACCAGACCCTGCCGACGGTGATCGAGGGCTCGCTGGTCCATCTCGGCATTCCCGTCGCATTGCTGCTGGCCGTCGTCGCCTGGCTGCTGATGGAGAAGACCACGGCGGGCTATGCGGTAAAGGTCGTGGGCCTCGCGCCGGCCGCAGCCCGCCACGGCGGCTTCAGCGCGGCGCGCACGACCTGGGCGACGATGCTGCTCAGCGGCGGCCTCGCGGGACTGGCCGGGCTGTTCGAGGCGGCCGGACCGTTCGGCCAGCTCACGCCGCAATTCCCGGTGGGATACGGCTTCACCGCGATCATCGTCGCCTTCCTCGGGCGATTGCACCCGCTCGGCATCGTCTTCGGCGGCATCGTGCTGGCGGGAACCTATGTCGGCGGCGAGATCGCGCAGTCGACGGTCAGGCTGCCGCAGGCGGCGACCGGGCTGTTCCAGGCCATGTTGCTGTTCATGCTGCTGGCGATCGATGTGCTGGTGCGCTGGCAGATCGGCTGGAAGCGGAGGGCGGCATGACCACGGCCATGCTCGTCTCGATCATCATGACGCTGATCGCGGCCTCGACGCCCTTGCTGCTGGCCTCGTTGGGCGAACTCGTCGCGGAGAAATCCGGCGTGCTCAATCTCGGCGTCGAGGGCATGATGCTGTGCGGCGCGGTCGCGGGCTTCGCCGTGGCGTTCTCGAGCGGCAGCATGGCGCTGGGGCTGCTGGCCGCCATCCTTGCCGGTGTCGCCGCAGCGATGGTCTTCGCGGTGCTGGCGCTGTCGCTCACCGCCAACCAGGTCGCGACCGGGCTTGCGCTGACGATCTTCGGCATCGGCGCCTCCTCGCTGATCGGTGCCGGCTTCGTCGGGCGCACCGTGCAGCGGCTCGGGCCGATCTTCCCGGCGGCGCTGTCCGAACATCCCGTCCTGCGCATCGTCTTCGGGCAGGACGTCGTCGTCTATCTCTCGCTCGCGCTGGTGGCCGGCGTGAGCTACTTCCTGCGCCGGACGCGGGCGGGGCTGATCCTGCGCGCGGTCGGCGAGAACGACGCTTCCGCACATGCCATCGGCTACCCGGTCGTCGCCATCCGCTATGCGGCGGTCGCCTTCGGAGGCGCCTTGGCGGGGCTGGGCGGGGCCTATTTCTCGCTGGCGCTGACGCCGATGTGGGCCGAACGATTGACCGCGGGGCGTGGCTGGATCGCGCTGGCGCTCGTCGTCTTCTCTGCCTGGAAGCCGGGCCGGCTGCTGCTCGGCGCCTATCTCTTCGGCGCGGTGATGACGCTGGAGCTGCAGGCCAAGGCCGCCGGCGTGAGCTGGCTCGCGCCGGAGGTGCTGGCGATGGCCCCCTACCTTGCGACCATTGCAGTTCTGACCATGATGTCGCTAGGACGAAAGACCGGCCGGCTCGACGCACCGGCCTGCCTCGGCAAACCTTTCACGGCGTCCTGACGCCGCAACCGACAACGGGGAGTTCATAGGACCATGACCAGCATCATCACCCGCCGCCGGCTGACCTTCGGCGCCGCCGCGGCCTCGACGCTACCGCTGTTGGGCCGTGGCGCCTCGGCGCAGGCCCCGCTCGGCGTGGGCTTCGTCTATGTCGGCCCCATCGGCGACCATGGCTACACCTGGACGCATGATCAGGGCCGCCTCGCGATCGAGAAGGAATATGGCTCGAAAATCAAGACGAGCTTCCTCGAGAACGTCGCCGAAGGCCCTGATGCCGCCCGCGCCATCCGCCAGCTCGCCCAGGCCGGCAACCAGCTGATCTTCTCGACCTCCTTCGGCTTCATGAACCCGACGATCCAGGTCGCCAAGCAGTTCCCGAAGATCCATTTCGAGCACGCCACGGGCTATATGCGCGCCGAAAACGTCGCGACCTATGATGCGCGCTTCTATGAGGGCCGCGCCGTGATCGGCACCATCGCCGGCCACATGTCGAAGACCGGCCAGGCGGGCTATGTCGCCTCCTTCCCGATCCCGGAAGTGGTGATGGGCATCAACGCCTTCCATCTGGCCGCGCGCAAGGTGAACCCGAACTTCAAGACCAAGGTCGTCTGGTGCTCGACCTGGTACGACCCGGCCAAGGAAGCCGACGCCGCCAAGGCGCTGATCGACCAGGGCGCCGACATGATCACCCAGCACACCGACTCTGCCGCCCCGCTCCAGGCGGCCGAGCAGCGCGGCGTCTACGCCTTTGGCCAGGCCTCGGACATGAAGGCCTTCGCGCCCAAGGCGCATCTCTCGGCCATCGTCGACGACTGGTCGGGCTACTACATCAAGCGCGTCAAGGAGACGATGGACGGCACCTGGAAGACCGGAGCGGTCTGGGGCGGCATCAAGGACGGCTTCGTCAAGCTCGCGCCCTATAACGACGCGATCACGCCGGCTGCCCGCGCCGCTGCCGACGCGGTCCAGGCGGGCATCGTCTCCGGCAAGCTCCACCCCTTCACCGGCGAGCTCAAGGACCAGAAGGGCGAAATCCGCGTCAAGGCCGGCGAGACGGCCTCCGACGAGATCCTCTCCAAGATGGACTGGTACGTCGACGGCGTGCAGGCCTAGAGCCGGAGCAGGATTCTCGCGAAAAACCGGTTCCCGCTTTTTCGCATCCTGCTCTGAGCCGCATCGATGGCGGCGGGCGCAGCGTTGCGCGCCGCCATCTGCAACCGAATCGGGGGCACGATTCTGCGGGCTCGCTCCCCCTCTTCTCGGTTCCCGCACCCGCGAAAAGCCCAAAAATCCAGCTTCTTTCGGCGGAACGAAGCCGTTTCCTGTGCGTATCTACGGCCGCGGGCATCGTCTTTCCACGATAACCGTGGCAACTGCGTGAGTTGCGCGCCGCGAATATCTCCGCGGTCGCTCGTGTCGGAAACGGGCATGAACGACCCAGATCCAGCACGCGACGCCTATAACACCCTTCTCAAGGAGGATTTCATGACCAAGAACGAACTGATCGCCGCGATCGCCGAAGAGACCGGGAAGACGAAGGCCGATGTCTCCGCCATTCTGGCCTCCCTCGGCGCGACCGTCGCCAAGACCCTGAAGGGCGGCGACGACGTCACGCTCGGCGGCATCGGCAAGCTCTCCGCGGCCAAGCGCGAAGCCCGCGAGGCCCGCAACCCCTCGACCGGCGCCACCATCAAGGTTCCGGCCAAGACCGTCGTGAAGTTCAAGGTCACCAAGGACCTCGCCGACGCGGTGGCGTAAAGCCATCCATCGGGATCGAGCGGTGTCCGTGCAAGCGCGGACACCGCTTGACCTCGTGCTCCATGCCCGCACAGTAGCGGCATGTTCCTTCGCCTCTTCACCGATCTGCGCGCCGCCAAGGTCCCGGTGACCTTGCGCGAGTATCTGACGCTGCTCGAAGGGGTGGAGGCCGATCTCGCCGAGCACAGCGTCGACGAGTTCTACTATCTCGCCCGCGCCACGCTGGTGAAGGACGAGCGCCATCTCGACAGGTTCGATCAGGTCTTCGCCCAGGTCTTCCAGGGCATGGAGACGCTCCAGCAGGCGATCGAGCAGGCCGGCATCCCGGAGGAATGGCTCCGCAAGCTCGCCGAGAAGTTCCTCACCGACGAAGAGAAGGCCCAGATCGAGGCTCTCGGCTGGGACAAGCTCTGGGAGACGCTGAAGCAGCGCCTCGAAGAGCAGAAGGGCCGCCATCAGGGCGGCAACAAATGGATCGGCACCGGCGGCACCTCGCCTTACGGCGCCTATGGCTACAACCCCGAAGGGGTGCGTATCGGCCAGGACACAAACCGCAATTTCCGGGCGGTGAAAGTCTGGGACAAGCGCGACTTCAAGGATTTCGACGACACGCGCGAGCTCGGCGTGCGCAACCTGCGCATCGCGCTGAGGCGCCTGCGCCGCTTCGCCCGCACGGGTGCAGCCGAAGAGCTCGACCTCGACAACACGATCACGGAGACGGCCAGACACGGCTATCTCGACGTCAAGCTGCGCCCTGAGCGCCACAACACCGTGAAGGTGCTGCTCTTCCTGGATGTCGGCGGCTCGATGGACTGGCATGTCGAGCTGGCCGAGGAGCTGTTCTCGGCGGCCCGGGCCGAGTTCAAGCATTTCGAGCATTTCTACTTCCACAACTGTCCCTATGAGCGGGTCTGGAAGGAGAACCGCCGCCGCCACGAGCAGCAGATCCCGACCTGGGAGGTGCTGCGGACCTATCCCGGCGACTACCGTCTCGTCTTCGTCGGCGACGCCTCGATGAGCCCTTACGAGATCGCGATGCCCGGTGGTTCCGTCGAGCACTGGAACGAGGAGGCGGGGCAGGTCTGGATGGAGCGATTGACGACGAAGTTCCCGAAATCGGTCTGGCTCAACCCGGTCCAGCAGCATCTGTGGAACTACACCCAGTCGATCCGGCAGATCGGCGGGCTGATGGGCGGGCGCATGTTCCCGCTGACGCTCGATGGCCTCGACGGCGCGATGAAGGTGCTGGCGCGCTGAGCCGAGACGATTGGCCGGCTTCCCTTGACGGGCATAGTTGCTCTATCTGCCGCCCATGACCGAGCACCCTGACGACAACCCTGCCCCGAGCTGGCGCCAGCGCCCGAAGCCGGTCGGCTTCGAGATCGCCTACAAGCTCGACGGCGACTTTCTGGAGATCGACAGGACCAGGGCGGTCGACCGGCTGCGGCTGAGCGCCGTCGAGCAGGTGCGCTACGTGTTCGCCCCCGGCAACATCTCCTCCAAAGGCTACAAGACCCAGCTGCGGCTCAGCGACGGCAGGACCGTCACCTTCGGCAACCTCTCCTGGCGTTCGCTGACCGATCTCGATCGCGACGACGCCCGCTATCACCGTTTCGTCTCGGCGCTGGCGGCCGCGATCACGCGCGCCAATCCGAAAGCCCGCTTCGTCGGCGGCCGGCCGGGGCCGATCTGGCTCGGGGTCGCGGCCGTCGGCGCGCTCTCGCTGGCGATGATCGCGTATTTCGCGCTGCATGCCTTCCAGCAAGGCCAGACCAGCGCGGCGCTGCTCGCGCTGCTGCTGCTGGCGGCGTCCTACTGGCAGGTCTGGCCGCTGATCTCGCTCAACCGGCCGCGCGAACTCGCGACCGGCGAGGTGCCGGACGATCTCGTGCCGGGGCGCGAGCCGAAGGCCTGAGGTCCGGCCGCCGCAACGCTGCGGCCGGAATGCGGCTCAGGCCTGGCGCACCACCAGCACCGAGCACTTGGCGCGGCGCACGATCGCCGAGGCATTCGAGCCGATGACATAGGCCAGCATGCCCGGTTCGTGCGAGCCGATGACGATGAGGTCGATGCCGCCGGCATCGGCCTCGGCCAGCACCTCGCCATGCACGGAACCGATCAGCACCTTGGCCGAAACCTGCTCCGCCGGAAGATCGACCTTCGCGGCGATCTCGGCGAGCTTGGCCTCGGCATCCTGCTGCTGCTCGGTGTCGAAATCGCTCGGCACGAACTCCATGTAGGTGACCGGGATCAGCGAGCGGACATAAACCAGCCGCACCGAACCGCCGGAGGCCTTGGCGAAGGAGACCGCTGCGTCGATCGCCGGCCTGGCGAGTTCCGCCTCGGCCAGATCGACGGGGACCATGATCGACTTGTACATCGCGAACTCCTCAAGGCTGGTTGCGATACCATTGTGGAGTTTGCCAGCGCCGGCGCATTGATCCAACGCAAATCGCGCATGGGGCGCGGCACGAGGCGCGGGCGACCGCCGCGCCGGTTTCGCTAGCCCTGCCGCTCGGGCGTGCGGACCACGAGGCCGTCGAGTTCGGGGCGGATGCGGATCTGGCAGGAGAGGCGCGAGTTCGGCCGGACGTCGAAGGCGAAGTCCAGCATGTCCTCCTCCATCGGCTCGGGCTGGCCGACCTTCGGCATCCAGGCCTCGTCGACATAGACATGGCAGGTCGCGCAGGCGCAGGCGCCGCCGCATTCGGCCTCGATGCCGGGGACCTCGTTGCGGATCGCCGTTTCCATCACGGTCGCGCCGACCTCGCCCTCGACGGTGCGGCTCTCCCCATGGGCATCGATATAGGTGATGTTCGGCATGTCCTGTCTCCGGCGCGCCCGCGCTCGGCCTCGCGCGGGCATGACGCTTGCTCGCTTAGAGGATTTCCAGCTCGCGCGAAACGGCGGCGATGCGCCGGCGGCCTGCTCAGGCCGCGCAGTCGCAGCGGCAGATCACGGCGCGCGCCTCGGCGGCGGCCAGCGTCAGCGCATCCATCGCGGCTTCCGTGGGGTGCTTGTCGCCCTGACCGAGGCCCTGCTCGATCCGGTCGGCCGCCTCGGCGACCTGCCAGGCGCCCACCGCGAGGGCAGCGCCCTTCAGGCTGTGGGCCGCGTCCAGGCGCGCCTTTGGATCGGCGCTGCCATGGATGGTGCGCAGATGCGTGGCGCATTGCTGGGCAAAGAGCGTGAGCAGCTCGCGCTCGAGTTCACGGTCGCCGCCGGTCTGGCGGGACAGATGCTCGGTATCGATTGCCTTCTGGGACATGGTAAAACTCGTGAACGCAGTGACATCGACCGGCCGCACGGGCAAATCGACCCCTTTCAAGAAGCGCCTTGATGGTGAACGAGGCGTTAACGACGTTTGTGAATCAGGCACTCAAATGGGTTTCCAAGGCTCCGGGCCTCCACTACCCTTCCAATTGGT
The DNA here is from genome assembly GCF_000745475.1 of Allobosea sp. UNC402CLCol. Taxonomy (GTDB): domain Bacteria; phylum Pseudomonadota; class Alphaproteobacteria; order Rhizobiales; family Beijerinckiaceae; genus Allobosea; species Allobosea spartocytisi. Next base: position 546,857 of record NZ_JQJJ01000009.1, on the reverse strand, counting down.
AAATGATGGGCGCAGTGTCTCCATTCATCCGGCCAGAGGCGGTCCGGATGGCGGAGCATGAGTTCGCGACCATCTTCAGTAGCGTGGCGAGGCGGCAACGATGAATCGACCCAAGAAGCTCCAGGATCCCACTGAAGCTGCGATGTCGGCGATCGAGGAGGCCCTGCGCCTCGAACAGCCGCAGGGTGAGACGGAAACTCCGGTCGAGGCCGAGCCGCGCCTGCCCACCACCAGCGAAAGCGATCTGAAGCTGGACATGCCGCGCGTCGAGCCGGCCGCCATCCCGGTCACCGCGCCTCCGGCGGCAACGGCGCAGCCCCAGCAAGCGGCCCCGCCGCCGCGCGCCGCCATCGCCCCGGATACGAGCCGCGTCGCCAATGACGATCGGCGCGATTCCAGCTCGCTCGTCCAGGCCTTCTCCGTCCGCCCCTCGCGCAGGCCCTACTGGTTCGCCGGCCTGGCCTCGCTCGCCTGGCTGGGCGGCGCCGCCTTCGTCCTGCTCGGCCGCTACGGCTCCTTCAGCAATGGCCTGCCGGAGCCCGTCGCCGCCTTCGGCATCGGCGAATGGACCCTGCTCGCGCTCTCGATCGGCGCGCCGGTCGTGTTCTTCTTCGTCCTGGCGGCGCTCTACCGCCGCACGCAGGAGATGCGCCTGATTTCGCGCGCGATGACCGAAGTCGCGCTGCGCCTGGCCGAGCCGGAGGTGGCCGGCGCCGATTCCGTCCTGTCGCTGAGCCAGACCATCCGCCGCGAGGTCGCCGCCATGGGCGACGGCATCGAGCGTGCGGTCGCACGCGCCGGTGAGCTCGAAACCATCGTCCGCGGCGAAATCTCGACGCTGGAACGCGCCTATGCCGACAACGAGATCCGCCTGCGCTCGCTCATCGACGAGCTGGTGACGCAGCGCGAGGCCGTGGTCGGCAATGCCGAGCGCGTCAAGCTCGCCATCAGCGGCGCTCATGAGGGCATCGCCAGGGATCTCGACGGCGCCAGCCGCACCATCGCCGAGGCGATCGCGCAGGCCGGCGACCGCGTCACCGGCTCGCTCGGCACGAAGGGCGACCAGATCACCCAGGCGCTCGGCCGCGCCGGCGAACGGATGATCGAGGAGATCAGCGGCCGCAGCCACGATCTCGTCGAGCGCTTGCAGGTCACCTCGGGCGAAGTCTCCGAGCGCCTCGCCGGCGCCAGCGACAACCTCTCGACCATGCTCGACGGTCGCGCCAAGGAAATCGCGGGCTCGCTGGAAAAGACCGGCGTCGCCCTCACCCAGGGCCTCACGAACGAGGCGCAGAACGTCACCCGCGCGATCAGCGAGACCGGCATGCAGGTCGCGGAAACGCTGACCGCCCGCGTCGAGACCGTCAACGAGACGCTGAAGACCACCGGCGAGACCCTCGCCAAGGACATCTCCGCCCGCGGCGTCGAGGCGGCCGAGCGCTTCGAGGTCAGCAGCCGCAGCATGGTCTCGCTGATCGAGAGCCAGAGCGAGGCCCTGCAGCAGCGGCTGGCGGAATCCGGCGAGGCGCTGCGCAGCGTGCTTTCCGCCGAGGGCGAGAGCGTCACGGTGCGCCTCACCGAGGTCGGGCGCGGCGTCAACAGCCTGCTCAGCCGGCAGAACGAAGCCATCACCTCGCGCCTCAACGAGGTCGGCGAGAGCGTCCACAGCCTCATCGGCACCCATGGCGACGCGCTGGTCAGCCGTCTCAACGAAACCGTCCGGTCGGTCGACGACGTGCTGCGCGAGCGCGGCGAGGCGATCATCCTGCGCGTCAGCGACGCCAGCGAGACGCTGGGCTCCACCGTCGACAAGCATGGCGACACGCTGACCCACCGCATCACCGAGGTCGCCGACCGGGTGAACGGCCTCTTCAACGAGCAAGGCGGGAAACTGGTCACGCGCCTCAACGAGACCGGCGAAGCCGTCCATAGCCTGCTCGACGAGCAGGCCAGTGCACTGGTCGGGCGCGTCTCCGGCGCGGGGCGCGATCTCGCCCAGCTCGTCGGCGAGCAGAGCGACAGCGTCGTCGCCCGTGTCTCGGGTGCCGGCGCCGATGTGGCGCGGTTGCTCGAGGAGCGCAGCGAGTCGCTGGTCTCCAGCGTGTCCGGCGCGGTCAATGCCGTCGAAACCCGCCTGCGCGACGAGAGCGAGATCCTGGTCAGCCGCCTCGCCCAGGCGGGCCACGATGTCAGCCGCATCGTCGGCCAGGAAAGCGAGCGCATGATCTCCGGCCTGTCGGAGACCGGCGAGCGTGTCAGCGCCCTGCTCGAGGAGCAGACGGGCGCGATGACCGTGAAGGTTTCGCAGGCCGGGCTCGAGATCAAGGATCTGCTCGGCAACGAGAGCCAGCTCGTCGCCAGCCGCATCGCGGATGTCGGCCGCTCGGTCCACGGCATCCTCTCCGAGCGCAGCGGCGCCCTCATCAGCCGCCTCGCCGAAACCGGCGAAAGCATCGACCAGAAGCTGGACGAGCGCGGGCTGGCGCTGGCTGGCCGCATCACCGACGCGGTCGAGGGCGCGCGCGTGGCGCTGGAGCAGCAGCAGACCGGCTTCCTCGCCAGCGTCAGCGAAACCAGCGAGAAGGTCGGCCAGCTGCTCGGCGAGCACCGCGAGGCGACGGTTCGCGGTCTCGTCGACACCGGCCGCGAGGTCCACACGCTGCTCGGCGAGCAGAGCGAGGAACTGGCGCGCCGCATGACGGAAGCGACCCGCACCCTCACCGAGACGATCAATGTCGATGGCCGCCATGTCGCCGACCGTGTCGTCGAGGCGACGCAGGGCCTGCGCGACACCTTCACCGTCCACGCCGAGGATGCGCGCACCATGCTCGCCGGCACCGGCCGCGAGATCGTGCTCGCCCTCACCCAGCAGGGCGGGCGCGTCAACGAGGCGCTCTCCGCCAACGCCCAGTCGATGCTGCGCTCGGTCGAGGACCGCGCGCAGGCGCTGACCGAGGCGCTGGCGACCCGCCACGACGCGCTGACCAAGCTCTTCGACGAGCGCGGCAACGAGCTCGTCCTGGCGCTGACCGACCAGAACGGACGCGTCGGCGAGGCCCTCGCGGCCAGCGCCGACTCGATGCTGCGCTCCGTCGAAGGCCGCGCCCAGGCGCTGGCCGACGCGCTGGCCAGCCGCCATGACGCGCTCAACCGCCTCTTCGACGAGCGCGGGCACGAGATGGAGACGGCGATCGGCATGCGCCTCGCCTCGCTCTCGCATCTCTTCGACAGCCAGGGCCGCGAGGTCGAGGAGAACCTCGCCGCGCGCCTCAACGCCTTCGAGGATCTCATCGTCCATCAGGGCGGCTCGCTCACGGCCAAGATCTCGGGCGATGCGCGCGAGCTCACCGAGGCGCTCAACACCGGCATCGCGCAGGTCGAGAAGCTGATCTCGCAGGACGGCGTCTCGCTGGCCGACAAGGTCGGCACCCGCGCCCTGGAGGCGGCCAGCCTCCTCGCCGAGCGCACCCGCGAGGCGGCGGATTCCATGGAGGGCCAGATCAAGCTGTTCGAGGAGCGCTCCGGCGCCAAGAGCGCCGAGATCGCCGGCGCGCTCGACAGCCTGATCGCCCGCATCGACGGCAGCCTCGGCTCGCGCGCCACCGCCCTCAACGAGGCGCTGGTCGAGCGCACGGTCGACATCGCCCGCGTGCTGGCGGAAGGCGGACGCGAGGTCACCCGCGCCCTGGCCGCCAAGGCGGACGAGATCGGCGAGGTCGTCACCTCCAAGAGCGAGTCGCTCACCCGCACCCTCAGCGACAAGGCCGACACGATCAACGCCACGCTCGGCGGCCGCGCGCTGCAGATCGCCGATACGCTCGACCAGAGCGTGGCGCGCTTCGAGGAGCGCGTGGTGGGCCGGCTCGACACCGTGTCGCAGACGCTCGACACGCGCGGCGAGGAGATCGCGTCGACCCTGCAGGGCCGTTCGGAGTTCATCGCCGCCTTGCTCAGCGAGCGTGCACAGGAACTGCGCGCCCTCTTCGAGCATAACGGCAACGGTGTGGTTTCCACGCTGACGGAGCAGAGCGAGGCGATCGCCGCCGCGCTCAACGAACGTGCCGAGCAGCTCCGGACGCTGTTCGACGATCGCGGGCTCGGCATCGTCGCCGCGCTCGGACGCCGGGGCGACGCCATCTCCAACGCGCTCGACCAGCGCAGCGAGCAGCTGCGTGTCCTCTTCGAGGGCAAGGGCGGCGATGTCGTCGAGGCGCTCGGCCGCCAGGGCGAGGCCATCTCCGGCGCGCTCGACGAGCGGACCGCGGCGCTAAGCGCCCTCTTCGATGCCAAGGGCAGCGGCATGGTCGAAGCGCTCGACGAGCGTGGCCAGGCTCTGGCCGCCGCCTTCACCGCCGCCGGCGAGACGGTGGTGCGGGCGCTGGAGCACCGCGGCAATGCCTTCGTCGCAGGTCTGCGCGACCGCGGCGCGGCGATCTCCAATGCGATCGAGACATCGTCCAATGCGCTGCGCGAGACGCTCGAATCCGGCTCGCGTCAGTCGATCGACGCGCTGGTCGGCACCAATGAGCAGTTGCGCGACGAGCTGGGCGGCATGCTGGGCCGCCTCGGCGAGGCCAACAAGCTGATGCAGCAGATCGTCAACGGCGCGAACAAGAATCTGGCCGCCGTCGAGAACAGCCTGTCGACCCGCGTCGGCGAGTTGCAGACCGTGATCAGCACGGTGATGGATGAGGCCAACCGCGCCTCGCAGCAGGTCACCGCGCAGATCGCCGACCTCAAGGACTACTCCGAAGGCACGCTGCGCGAGACGACCGCCCTCGTCGCCAAGCTCGACGACAAGGGCGCCTCGCTCGGCGAGGTCACCCAGGCCAGCAGCGCGGCGCTCAACGCCGTGGTCGGCCGGCTCGAGCAGGTCGAGGCCCGCGTCGGCAAGGCGCTCGCCGAGCGGCGCGATTCGCTGGAGGAGCTGCACGCTCTGATCAGCGGGCGCACCGAGGATGTCGAGGCGATCACCCGCTCCTTCGCCTCGCTGATCGACGAATCGCTCGGCACCGCGGAGGCGCGCGCACGCCAGATCGGCGCCGTGCTCTCCGACTCGGCCGAGGCGACGACCAGCGCCATCGCTCAGCAGTTCGAGACGATCCGTTCCGCGACCAGCAAGGAACGCGAGCGGACGGCCGAGGCGCTGCGCGCGGCCTATGCCCAGGTCACGACCGAGATCGACGGCGAGCTCTCGAAGGTGACCGACCGCTTCCAGAAGGCGGCGCAGGACATGCGCGGCGTCACGGTCGACATCCAGCGCGAGCTGGAAACCACCCGCGCCGAGCTGAAGCGCGGCGTCCTCGAGCTGCCGCAGGAGACGCAGGAATCGGCCTCGGCGATGCGCCGGGTCGTTGCCGAACAGATCAAGGCGCTGAACGATCTCACCGAGATCGTGACCCGTTCCGGCCGGCGCGGCGACGTCTCGCTGCCGATCGAGCAGGCCCCGCCGCGCCGAGCCGCCGCCCCTGTGGTTTCCGCTCCGGCCGCGGCCCAGCCGGCCCCGGTCTATACGGCTCCGGCGCAGCCCAAGCCTCCAGCGGCTGAAGGCCCTGCGCTGCGCCCGTCGCTCGACGCCGCGCCGGAACCGACGCCCAGCGCGCCGCCTGCCCGGGCCGAGAGCCGCGTCGAGGCCAAGCCTGCGCCGCGCCCCGCGCCGGTTCAGGAGGCGCCGCGCCGCGCGCCCGAACCGCAGCAGCCGGCCAAGGCCGGCTGGCTCTCGGACCTGCTGGTCCGCGCCTCCCGCGACGACAAGGCGCCAGAGGTGAGCAAGCCGACGACGCATTCGATCGAGAAGCTCGATTCGCTCTCCGTCGACATCGCGCGGATGATCGACCATGACGCGGCCGTCGAGCTGTGGGACCGCTACAAGCGCGGCGAGCGCAACGTCTTCACCCGCCGGCTCTACACCCTGCAGGGCCAGCAGACCTTCGACGAGATCCGCCGCAAGTATCGGCGCGACATGGAGTTCCGCGAGACGGTCGATCGCTACATCGACGAGTTCGAGCGGCTGCTCGGCGAAGCGTCCAAGGACGACCGGGACTCGATGGTGGCGAAGACCTACCTCACCTCGGAGACGGGCAAGGTCTACACCATGCTGGCCCATGCCAGCGGGCGCTTCGAGTAAGGAACGGCGCTCCTCGCGGAGACGATGAAGGCCGCCCTTTCCGGGCGGCCTTTTTCATTCACGTCGATCCAGGGGGACAGCGGCCGCGGCCTGCGCCATAGTTGCCGCGATTTGTTCAGGAGGGGACGGCCGTGCGGCATCGTCGCTCGCTCAAAACGGCACTCGCCTTGGCCTCTGCCCTTTTCGCCTCGGCCGTCGATGGTCGAGAGAGCGATCATCTCGCCGCCTTCCTCTCCACCTATCACTGCGAGATCGTCGGCCGGCTCGGCCAGATCCATGCCAACTCGAACCGGAAAGCCCGCTACATCATCCTGGCGGACACGAGCCAGCCGGAGCATTATGTGCAATGCCTGTTCATCGAAGACGACGCGCGCATGCTGTGCGAAGTGGCGTCGGGCTTCTACCTGACCAAACCCGAGGAGAACCGGATCAGGATCGTCTCGCCGCAGGGCCTCTCCGCCCTGGAGCGGCTCGGCTTCTCGGGCGACGCCACGAAAGGCAATTTCCAAGCCTTCGTCAGCACCGCGACAGCCGCCGATTTTTCTGCCGTCGCCGATCTTATGCTGACGGCGCTGTACCGCGGCTATGAGAAGCGCCGGCCTCCGAGGCTGGAGATCGACGCGCCACTCGGCCCGGGCGGGCGGGTGATGCGGGAGCAGTGCCCACCACCGGTATCGTGAGCGCAGATATCAGCGCGCCCAGCGGACGATGTCGACCAGCACCTGCGACAGGGCGCGGTCGAGGGCTTGCGCCGCGCCCGGCCCATCCACCGCCGCGGCCGGAACACGCGCCGAGAACAGCTTCGCGCGCTGGATTCGGCCGCTCGTGTCGCCGACAATCTTGGCGGTGATCTCGACGACGGCCGTGCCCGACGCCGCGTCGATGTTGAAGCTGCGGATATCGGTCACGAGCTGGACGGTCGGCGTGATGCCCTGCCCCGGCGCGGAGACCGAGCCGATGCGGCTGGCGTTCTCGAAAGTCTGGATCAGCCGGGTCTGCACGAGCGCCGGCACCTGATCGGCCCATTGCGCCCCACCCAGGAAGGAAAGCGCGCCGCCCGAATCCTTGACGATGACCCGGTCCGAATCCAGCGCCTGCACGGCGGTCGGCCGCGCGACCACCATCGTGGCATGCGAGCCGCCGACGCGCCCGAAGCCGCTCGGGGCCGTCAGGTCGAAGGTCGTCGGCGTCTGGCCGCCGCCGCACCCTGCCAGGGCGAGCCCGGCGGAGAGCGCCAGCACGCTCAGGCAGCGGCGGGCCATGGCGGTCTGGGGAACCTCGATCGTCATCGGCTAGCGCGATCCGTTGTATTGCGGGAGCGGCGGCTTGCCGCCGAAGATGAGTTGCTGCGGGTTACGTTCGAAATTCCGGAGCGTGCGATTGAGTTCCGTCAGCACGCGTTTGGCCTCCGAGACCGTGGAATCGACATTGCGCAACCCCGAACCGGTGAAGCGGTTGATTCCGACCGTGATCTCCGCCGTGCGCGCGTCGAGATTGTCGGCCAGCACGCGGATCGACTTCGCGGCGTCGGCGACCTCGTTCAGCGCGCTGCGGCCGTCGGGGCCCGAAGCCGTGTTCAGGAAGGCCTGTGCCCCCTTCAGCACGCCCTCGACCTGATCAGCCGCGCGATTGAGCTTCGCGGTGATCGAGGCGACATCCTTCACCGCCTTGCCGACATCCTCGCTGGAGCCGCCGAGCGCGCCGGTGAACTTGTCGACATTGTCGACGATGCTCGCGACCTTCTTCCGGTCCACGGATTGAACGACGCCGGTCAACTCCTCGCTGAGCGATTGCAGCTTCTGCGACAGCGGCTGGATGGTGTCGGCGATGTTGCCGAAGCCGGCCATCAGCTTGTCGAGCCCGTCGGAGTTCTTGCCGAGCGCCTCCGAGAATTTCTCGACATTGCGGACCGTGTTGTTGATCGGCTCGCGGTTCTGCTTGATCAGGCCGTCCAGCGAGGTCAGGACACCGTCCGCGCGCTGGGCGACGTTGCGAACGGTCTCGATGATGTCCTGCAGTTCCGAACGTTCGGCGATGATCGTCGCCATCGGCTCGCCGGGCTTGGCCTTCAGGACCGGCGCGTCGGGCGCGCCGCCGATGAGCTGAAGCGCGACGACGCCCGCAAGCCCCTGGGCTTCGATGCGCGCGCGTGTGTCTTCCCGGATGGGCGTGGTCGCGGCAACCTGGATGACGGCGTAGATCCGGCGCGGATCATCGGGCTGAAGCTCGATGCTCGTCACCTCGCCGACGCGCAAACCGTTGAACAGCACGCTCGAGCCGCGCCCGAGGCCCGTGACCGATCCGGTGAAGATCACGCGGATGTTGTCCTTGCGCCCGGCGCCGCCGCTGTTGAACCAGTAGACGAAGCCGAAGGCCGCAGCGAGCACCGCGAGGGTAAAAAGGCCGACGAGAGCGTAGTTCGCGCGCGATTCCATGGACTAGCCGTTCCGCTCTCGTTTCCCGGACGGTTGCCGGGCCGTGGCGCGCTCACCGCCGAAATAGGCCTTCAGCCAGGGATGGTCGGATTCCAGCATCGTCTCCAGCGTTCCGACCGCAATCACCTTCTTGTCCGCCAGCGCGGCGATTCGGTCGCAGGCATCATATAGACTGTCGAGATCGTGGGTCACCATGAAGACGGTGAGGCCGAGCGTCTGCTTCAGCGTCATGATGAGATCGTCGAACTCGGCCGCGCCGATCGGGTCGAGGCCGGAGGTCGGCTCGTCGAGGAAGACGATCTCGGGATCGAGCGCGAGTGCGCGAGCGAGCGCAGCGCGCTTGATCATGCCGCCCGAGAGCTCGGATGGCACCTTGTCCGCCGCATCGGGCGGGAGGCCGACGAGATCGAGCTTCACCATGGCCAGCTCGTCGAGCAGGTCCGGCGAGAGCTTGAGATATTCCCGCATCGGGACCTGGATGTTCTGCTTGACGGTCAGGGCCGAGAACAGGGCGCCCTGCTGGAACATCACGCCGAAGCGACGCTCCAGCACGCGGCGCTGCGACGCGTTGAGCTTGTCGACGTTCTCGCCGAAGACCTCGATGGTGCCGCGCTGCTTGCGCACCAGGCCGAGGATCGTCCGGGTCAGCACCGATTTGCCCTGGCCGGAACCGCCGACGAAACCGAGGATCTCGCCGCGCATCACGTCCAGGTTGAGGCCATCCATGATGACCTTGTCACCGAAGGCGACCTTGAGATCGCGCACCCGGATGACGGCGTCCGGCTCGCCCCGCCGGCCGGGTTCGCCCTCATGTCCGCGCCGGGCGGCCACCACGCGGGAGATCTCGTGCTCGCCCATCGTCAGAACTCGATCGAGGCGAAGAACATGGCGAAAAGCCCGTCGACGACGATGACCATGAAGATCGCCTTGACCACCGAGGCCGTGACCTGTCGGCCCAGCGATTCCGCCGAGCCCTTGACCGCCAGCCCTTCGATCGAGGCGATGAGCCCGATGACGAAGGCCATGAAAGGCGCCTTGATCAGGCCGACGGCGAAATGCTTCCAGGTGATGACCGATTGGAGCCGGGCCAGGAAGGTGTCGACGCCGATGCCGCCATAGAGCCAGGCGACGAGACCCGCGCCGGTCAGACCCGCCATCGATGAGATGAAGGTCAGGATCGGCAGCGAGATCACCAGCGCCAGGATGCGCGGCACCACCAGCACCTCGATCGGATCAAGCCCCATCACGCGCAGCGCGTCGATCTCCTCGCGCATCTTCATCGAGCCGATCTCGGCGGTGAAGGCCGAGCCCGAGCGGCCGGCGATCATGATCGAGGTCAGGAGAACCGAAAGCTCGCGCAGGATGAGGATGCCGGTCAGGTTCACGACGAAGGCCGTCGCGCCGAACTGCTGGAGCTGAAAGATACCCTGCTGCGCGACGATGCAGCCGACCAGGAAGGAGATCAGCATGATGATCGGCGCGCCGTTGAAGGCGATCAGCTCGACCTGATTGACCAGCGAGGGGCCGCGGAACTTGCGCGGCCCGAGCAGCACGGCGACCGAGCCGACCACCACCTCGCCGAGGAACATGGCGCCGCCGACCATGTCGCGGCCGAAACGGATGATGGCCTCGCCGACATTGGCGAGCACGCTGACCACACTGAAATGGTCCGGATGCAGCGGCACGTCCTCGTCATGGACCTTGACCTCGGCGAGCAGGATGCCGTGCTCGGGCCTGCGGCTGACGATCTCGACGGAGGCGCCCTGCCGCTCCTGCCGCGATTTCAGGCGGTTCAGGACATAGGCGCCGAGCGTGTCGAGCCGGGTCACGTCCGACAGGTCGAGGCGCGCATGCGCCGCTTGCGGCATGCGTCCGGCGATCTCGCCGATCAGCTTCTCCAGCCGCGGCGCCCGGTCCGCGCTCCAGGACCCGGCCAGCGCGACTGCGAGCGTTCCGGCATCATCGCGGAAAATCGCCTGAGGCTCGGCGGTGTCAACGCTCGGCATATGCCCGTGATGTCCCTCACCCGGCCGAGCGGCACTCCTGCCGTTTCGGCGTCGCTCAGCGTCGGAATCCACCCCTTTGCCTTGTATTGCCGCGCCGGGGACGCTTGGCAAGCCGGACAGCCCCCGTGCGGCATTACGCCGGAGGAGCGTTGCCGAAGCGCCATAGCATGGAACCCCGCCTGCCCGCCGAAGCAGCAATTCCTTAAGAAATCGTCGCGCAATCTTGCCCCGTTCACGTTGCGGCCGTCACTGATTCGGCCGTCTCTTGCGAAGGCAGACCGGTCATGAGCGATGCCCGCTCCCTGACACCGCTGAGCCAAACCGACTTCGACGCCATCGAGGCGGCGGTGATGGAGACGTCGCGCGGCCGCTGGTTCATGGCCGAATACGCCAAGCGCAACCGGCAGGCGGACACCGCTCAGCTCCTGACCGCGATCGGCCGGATCGAGCGCGTCGTCGGCCTCGGCGTGCAGGAGACCAGCCGGGATGCCAGCCTGATCGAAGCCGCCGCCCTGATCAGCGACCTGCGCATCGATCTCGAACGGATCAGCGGCAGGTCCCAGGAACGCGCCTCCGGCCTCGCCATGCAGATCGAAACGGCCGCCGGCCGCATTCTGGGTGCGACGGAGAACATCCAGGAGGTCGCCTGGACGCTGCGCGAGGCCGGCGCCGAGGATCATCTCTGCGACAGGCTCGACCAACATGCCGCGGATATCTCGCAGGCCGTCAGCCTCGTCGATGGCGTCGTCCAGCGCATCGACAAGATCGCGGACACCATCGCCATGCTCGATTCGAGCCTGCGCGCCTTCGGCGAGATCACGCGCGATCCGAGCCCGCATTACCTGACGGCGACGGAACTGGCTGGCCTGTCTCCCCGGCCGGCACGGGCGAGCGAAGACAGCGTCGCGGACAGCCGTTTCGGCACCGCAAGCAGCGACCAAACGCAGCCGCATAGTCTCGACGACGTGGCCAGCACCGAAAAGCGGATCGGAACGATCGATCTGCTGGACGACGACCTCGTCTTCTCCCAGGCCGAAACCGCCCCTCAGGCGCCCGCGCGCATGCAGGCCGCCGCCGCTCCGTCCGAAGCGGCGCTGCGCGAGATCGATGCGCTGCCGGCCGAGCGCAAGCTCGCCTATTTCGTCTGAGCCGGAACGCTCAATTCTCCCGCCGCAACGCGGTTTCGTGCCAGCGGCGCAGCAGGAGATGCGAGATCAGGCTCGTGGCGAGGAAGATCGCGACTCCCGACAGCGAGATCATCGCCAGCGCCGCGAAGACCCGCGGGATCTTGAGCTGGTAGCCGGCCTCGAGGATGCGATAGGCCAGCCCCGAGGCATTGCCGCCTGTGCCGGCGACGAACTCGGCGACGACCGCGCCGATCAAAGCGAGGCCGCCCGACACTTTCAGCCCCGCCAGGAAATAAGGCAGCGCCGCCGGCAGCTTGAGATAGCGCAAGGTCTGCCAGCGGCTGGCGCCATAGAGCTCGAACAGATTGACGAGGTTGTGGTCGGCCGCGCTCAAGCCCAGGATCGTGTTCGACAGGATCGGGAAGAAGGCGACGATCCAGGCGCAGATCAGCAGCGACAGGTCGATGTCATCAGCCCAGATGATGATCAGCGGCGCGATGGCGACGATCGGCGTCACCTGCAGCACGATCGCATAGGGCAGGAGCGCCATTTCCAGCCATTTCGACTGGCTGAACAGCACCGCCAGCGCCACGCCGATAAGGATGGCTGCCGCGAGCGCCAGGAAGGTGATGCGCAACGTCACCCAGAGCGAGGCGGAGAGCGTCGCCCAATCCTCGACCAGGGTCCGGCCGACAAGCAGCGGTCCGGGCAGGACATAGGGCGGGACGTCGTTCCAGCGGACGGCCAGCTCCCAGAGCGCCAGCACCAGAACGCCGATGACCAGCGGCGCGAGGATGCGGGGCCAGATGCTGACCGGCAAACCGAGGAAGCGGGGCTCGGCCGGAACCGGCAGAGCCTCGGCAGCGGCAGCCTCGCGCGCCAGGGTATCCTCAGGCGCGCTCATGGGCCGATCGCTTCCTTGAGTTTGCCGGAAGCGATGCGGCAGAGATGGGCATATTCGCCGGAGGTGCGGAAGAGGTCGTCGCGCGGATAGGCGGCGTCGACCGGCAGATCGGCGATGATGCGACCGGGCCGGGCCGCCATCACCACGATGCGCTGCGAGAGATAGACCGACTCGAAGACCGAATGGGTGACGAAGACGGCCGTGAAGCGCTCTTGCGCCCAGAGCGCCAGCAAATCGTCGTTGAGGCGATGGCGGGTGATCTCGTCGAGCGCGGCGAAGGGCTCGTCCATCAGCAGGATGCGTGGCCGCATCACCAGGGCGCGGGCGATCGAGACGCGCATCTTCATGCCGCCGGAGAGTTCGCGCGGATAGGATGTCTCGAAGCCCTTCAGCCCGACGAGAGCGAGCATCGCGGCGGCACGCTGCTCCGCTTCCGCCCGCGGCAACCTCTGCAAGGTCAGCGGCAGCATGACGTTGGCGAGCGCATTCGCCCAGGGCATCAGCGTCGGATCCTGGAAGACGAAGCCGAGATCGCGCCCAGGCCCGGTCGCCTTTTCGTCGCGACCCGGCCAGGCGATCGTCCCTGCGCTCGGCGCGCCCAGGCCCGCGATCATGCGCAGCAGGGTCGACTTCCCGCAGCCGGAGGGGCCGAGCAGGCTGACGAACTCCCCGGCGGCGAGATCGAGATCGACGTCGCGCACGGCGAGCGTCCCGTTGCCGAAGCGCTTCGAGACCCCGCGCAATGCGACGAGAGGCATGGTGGCCTCGTCCAAAACCGATCGACCCGCGACGCTCAGGGCTTGCCCACGCCCTTGTTGATGAAGTCGAGCGTATAGGTCTTCTTCACATCGACGCCGGCCGGGAAGACGCCGACATCGGCCATGGTCTTATAGAAGCTGGCCCAGCGCGCATCGGTCATGGCGCCGACGCCGAGCGCCAGCGCATCGCCCGACAGGACGATACCGTTCTCATTCAGGACCTTGACGGCGTAGTCGATCTTCTCCTGATCCATGTCGGGATTGTCCTTCAGGATCAGCGCGTTGGCGGCGGCATTCTCGGGGCCGGCCTTCATGTATTGCGCCCAGCCCTCCAGCGTCGCGGTGACGAAGCGCTGGACCAGATCCTTCTTCGTCTCCATCAGCTTGCGCGAGACGTTGATCGTCGTGTTGTAGGCGTCGAAGCCATTGTCGGCGAGCAGATGCACCACCGGTTTCACCCCGGCCTTCTGGATGGCGAAGGGCTCGGAGGACAAGAAGCCCTGCTGCGAAATCCGCTTGTCGGCCAGGAAGGGCGCCATGCTGAAGGTGTAGGGGCGGATCTGATCGTCGGTGTAGCCGAATTTCGCGCGCAGGAAGGGCCAGAAGGCAGTGCGTGCCTCGGTGCCGATCAGGATCGGCTTGCCCTTCAGGGCCGCGAGCGAGTCATTGCCCTGGTTCGGATGCGAGATCAGGACCTGCGGGTCCTTCTGGAAGATCGAGGCGATGGCCAGGAAGGGGATGTTCTCCTGGGCGAAGCGCACCGCCTCGAAGCTGGTCGACATCGTCATGTCGACGCGACCGCCGAGCAGGAGCTGCGACGGGTTCTGCTGCGGGCCGCCCTGCCGGATCTCGGCGTCAATGCCGTATTTCTTGTAGATGCCGTTGGCGAGCGCGAGATAGAAGCCGCCATGCTCGGCCTGGGCGCGCCAGTTGGTCTGGAAGCTCACCTTGTCGAGCGTCTGCGCGTTGACCCGCGCGCCCGGCACCGGCACCAGCACGGAAGCGGCGGAGCCGCCGATGAGGCCGAGCGCGGCGCGCCGGTCCAGGCGATATCTCATCATCGTCATGTTCGGAACTCCCCCACGGCGGACCCGGCAATCTCTGGCCTTGTGCCCTTATGCCATGCGATAGCATGGCAGGAAATCGCAACACCGCCTCGCGGCAGGCGGCTTCGCGACATCCGCAACCCGCGATCGGCAGGCCGAGCATGACCGCACGCTTCTGGGGCGATCTCAAGAGCTCCGATTTCGCCGCACTGCCGCGCGAGAGCACCGTCGCGGTCCTGCCACTGGCGGCGATCGAGCAGCACGGCCCGCATCTGCCGGTCTCGACCGACACCACCATCATGAACGGCATGCTGGCCGAGGCGATGCCGCTGGTCGGCGCGGACGTCGAGGTGCTGGTGCTGCCGACGCTGGCCGTCGGCAAATCGAACGAACACCTGCGTTCGCCGGGCACGCTGACCATCGGCTGGGAGAGCGCTGTCCGCTCCTGGATCGAGATCGGCGAGAGCGTGAAGCGGGCGGGCTTTCGCAAGCTCGTGCTGCTGACCTCCCATGGCGGCAATGTCGACCCGATGAAGATCGCCGCGCGTGAATTGCGCGTCGCGCACGGCATGCTCGCTGTGACGAGCGCCTGGATGTCCTTCGGTCTGCCGGACGGGCTCTTTGCCGATCTCGATATCCGCCATGGCATTCATGGCGGCGATGTCGAGACCGCGCTGATGCTGCATTTCCGGCCGGACCTCGTCGATATGAGCAAGGCCGAACGCTTCGAGCCGCTGATGCTGCCGATGGCGGATGAGGGTTATCGCTGGCTGAGGCCGACCGGCCCGCATGCCTTCGCCTGGATGGCTCAGGACGTGCACCCCGCAGGCGTGGCGGGCGATGCCAGCCTCGCCACGGCCGAGAAAGGCAAGGCGACCGCCGCGCTGCAGGCCAAGGGCTTTGCCGAGCTGATGGCCGACGTGGCGCGCTTCCCGCTGGAGAGGCTACACAAGGCGGACTAAATCTTTGGGCTGTTCATCGGCTTCTCCCGAAAACCGCGCTCCGCTTTTCGGGCCGAAGCTCTGGCTCAGTCCGGATCGAGCAGGCGCGCGCCCGTCCCCTCCTCCGCCAGCCTGTCCCAGGGATTGCGCAGCGGGCAGTCCTTCACCGAAAGGCAGCCGCAGCCGATGCAGCCGTTGAGGTGATCGCGCAATCGCGTCAGCCGCTCGATGCGCCGATCAAGCTCCGCCTTCCAGGCCGTGGACAGGCGCTTCCAGTCGGCCACGGTCGGCGTGCGCCCCTGCGGCAGTGCCTTGAAGGCCTCGCGGATCGTCTTGAGCGGCATGCCGGCGCGCTGCGCCACCTTGATGATCGCGACACGGCGCAGCACCTCGCGCGGATAGCGGCGCTGGTTGCCGGCCGTGCGGTGGCTGCTGATCAACCCTTCCGCCTCGTAGAAATGCAGTGCCGAGACGGCGAGCCCGCTGCGGCGCGCGACCTCGCCGACGCTCAATTCCATGGGCAGGCGCTGCGGCACATCCATCGCACGCCCCTCCGTTTTCGGCGCTTGACCTTAACCTTAGTTGAGGTTCTATAAGCCTCGCTCCCGTGACGCAAACCGGAGCGCATCCATGCTCAAGAAGCTCGACACAAGGATCAGGCTGGCGCTGATCTACGGCAGCGGCCGCGAGGGCCGCTTCTGCGACAAGGTCGCCGGCTGGGCGATTTCCCAGATCGAGGGCGACGGCCCGTTCGAGCTCGCGATCATCGACCCCGGCACGCTCGAACTGCCGCCGCGCCATGTCGGCAGCGGCCATCCGGCTCTGGAAGAGGTTCGGCAGACCATCGCCTGGGCCGACGGCTTCATCGTGGTGACGCCCGAATACAACCGCGCCTATCCAGCGATCCTGAAATTCCTGATCGACTCGATCGGGCCGGAATGGCGCGGCAAGCCGGTCGGCTTCGTCTCCTATGGCGGCATCTCGGGGGGCTTGCGCGCCGTGGAGCAGCTGCGGCTCGTCTTCGGCGAATTGCACGCCGCACCGATCCGCGACGGCGTCTCCTTCGCCGATGTCTGGGGCCGCTTCGACACAGAGGGCCGGCTCATGGAAGCCGACCGTGCCGAACGGGCGATGGCGACGATGCTGGCGCAGCTCCATTGGTGGGCGAGCGCGCTGCGGACCGCGCGCGAAACCGTGCCCTACGGCCAGTTCGCCATGGAGCCGGATCCGAACAGCTTGAACCAATCTGTTCGGTGAATCCGTCTCCAAACCTTAAATGAGAGAACGCGTTTTCGGATCTGACTGCGTTGCAGTCAGATCGGCGCGTGCTCTCGCCTGATACCTCACGCGAAGTTGGGGCGAGCTTCACAAATCCGAACTGGTCTCGCTGCGGCCTGGGCGAAACAATGCCCGCCCCGAGACCAGGAGCCGGACGGATATGAAGCTCAAACTTCTCCGCAACGCGACGCTGAAGCTCAACTATGGCGGCAGGACCTTCCTGATCGACCCGGATTTCGGGGTGCCGCTCAGTCGCCCTTCCTTCACCGGCCGCTCGCAGAACCCGATGACGCCGCTGCCCGAGCCGATCGAGGACATCCTCGCCGGGGTGGATACGGTGATCGTGTCCCACCTCCACGCCGACCATTTCGATGCGGTCGCGAAGGAGCGCGTGCCGAAGAACCTGCCGATCATTTGCCGGCCGGGTGACGAAGCGGCGATCGCGCAGGCGGGTTTCTCCTCGATCACGGCGATCGACTGCTTCATCAGGCTGGGGCCGATCATCCTGAAACGGCATCCGGCCCAGCACGGCACCGGCGCCGTGGTCGATAAGATGGGGCCGGTGATGGGGCTGAGCTTCGAGGCGCCGGGCGAGCCGACGCTCTACTGGTGCGGCGACAGCGTGCTCTATCCGCCGCTGCGCGATGCCGCGGCGGCGACGGGACCTGACGTCATCGTCACGCATTCCTGCGGGGCGATGTGGGACAACACGCTGATCGTGATGGACGACGAGCAGACGCTCGATCTTGCCGAAGCATTCCCGCGGGCGACAATGATCGCGACGCATATGGAAGCGCTGGACCACGCCACCGTCAGTCGCACAGCGTTGCGCAAGGCGGCGAAGGAACGCGGCGTCGACACGCGGCGCCTGCGAATCCCCGCTGACGGCGAGACGATCGAACTCGGCGTGCCGGCGCTGGTTTGAGCCGCTCAAATACGCGTGTCATCCCGGCTCTTCGCTTCGCTCCGGCCGGGATGACACGCGATTTAAAACGGAAGGGGTCTATTCCCCCGCCTTCAACTGCTTGGCGTAGATGTCCTTGTACTGCTCGCGCAGCAGGTTCTTCTGGACCTTGCCCATGGTGTTGCGCGGCAATTCGCCGACGACGAAGACCTGCTTGGGCTGCTTGAACTTGGCGAGACGCTGCTCCAGCGCCCCGGCGATGCCCTTCGCGGTGATCTCGGCGCCCGGCTTGCAGACCACGACCGCCGTGACCCCCTCGCCGAAATCGGGATGCGGCACGCCGATGACCGCGCTCTCGATCACGCCCGGCATCTCGTCGATCTCGGTCTCGACTTCCTTCGGATAGACATTGTAGCCGCCGGTGATGATCAGGTCCTTGCCGCGCCCGACGATGTGGACGTAGCCGGCGGGATCGATCTTGCCGAGATCGCCGGTGATGAAGAAGCCGTCCGCGCGAAACTCGGCGGCGGTCTTCTCGGGGTTGCGCCAATAGCCCTTGAAGACGTTGGGGCCCTTGACCTCGATCATGCCGATCTCGTCGCGGGCGATTTCCTTGCCCGTCTCGGGATCGGTGACGCGGGCCGAAACGCCCGGCAGCGGGAAGCCGACCGTGCCGGCGACGCGATCCCCCTCATAGGGATTCGAGGTGTTCATGTTGGTCTCGGTCATGCCGTAGCGCTCGAGGATGGCGTGGCCCGTGCGCTCGCGCCATTCACGATGCGTCTCGGCCAGCAGCGGCGCCGAGCCGGAGACGAAGAGGCGCATATGCTTCGTCGCCTCCCGGGTCAGCCGCGCATCCTGCAGCAGCCGGACGTAGAAGGTCGGCACGCCCATCATGCTGGTCGCCTGGGGCAGGTGCTTGAAGACCTGATCGGGATCGAATTTCGGCAGCAGGATCATCGCGGAGCCGGAGAGCAGCACCACATTGGTCGCGACGAAGAGGCCGTGGGTGTGGAAGATCGGCAGGGCGTGCAGCAGCACGTCGTCCTTGGTGAAGCGCCAATAGTCGACCAGGGTCAGCGCATTGGACGACAGATTGTCGTGGCTGAGCATCGCGCCCTTCGAGCGCCCGGTCGTCCCGGAGGTGTAGAGGATGGCGGCGAGATCGTCCGGCCCGCGCGCGACATCGGCGAAGCCGGTCGAGGCCGCCAGCGCCTTGTCGGACAGCGTGCCCGCCGAGACATCCGGCGCGCGCCAGACGCCGAGCGTCTCCAGCTTCGCGCCGGCCTTCTCGGCGAAGGGCCTGAGCGCCTCGGCCTTCGCCGGATCGCAGACGAAGACGGCGGGCTCGGCGTCGCCGAGGAAATACTCGATCTCGGCCGGGGTATAGGCGGTGTTGAGCGGCAGGAAGATCGCACCGGCCCGGACCGTGCCGAGATAGAGCATCAGCGCCTCGATGCTCTTCTCGACCTGCACCGCGACACGGTCGCCCGGCTTCACGCCGAGGCCAACCAGCGCGTTGGCGAAGCGGGCGGAGACGTCGAGCACGTCCTGATAGCTGTAGCTTCGGCCGTCATCGAGGAGCGCAAAACGCGCCGCCGGCCCCGGCATGCGGGCACGGATGAGGTCGAACAGGTGGTTGCCCATGATTTCGGGTCCTTTCAGGCGTTTCCGTCGTCGGGTCTGTCAGGGATTGGCCGGGCGCAGCAGCTTGCGCACCGAGGAGGAGGCCACGACCGTGTCGCGCGTGGCGAAGGCCTCGTGGTTGGTCTCGATGTCGTCGAGGTCGTAGCGGTAATTCACCATCACGCCATGCGACTCGCGCAGGCCCCGCGCCGACAGATTGCCGCCGACATTGATGCGCTCCAGCCGCGCGCCATTGCCGAGATGGAAGCGCGCGACCGGGTCGATGACGCGCCCCGAGCTCCCCCGTGCGCGCAGCAGATATTGCGCCGCCATCTGGCCGAGCAGCTTGTCGCGACGGGCCTTGGTCGCGTCGTCGAGCGAGATGGTCTCGCCGGCCGGACGGCCCAGCTCCGCGCGCTCCTCATTGGTGAGATGGAACGCGCCGGGATCGGCGGCGATGCCGGAAAGCCAGCGGGCGAAGCCCGGCACCGGCGAGAGCGTGACGAAGGTGTCGAGCCCCGGCAATTCGCGCTTGAGGTCCTCGGCGACCTGCTTGATCAGGAAATTGCCGAAGGAAATGCCGCGCAGGCCCTCCTGGCAGTTCGAGATCGAATAGAACACCGCCGTCGTCGCCTCCTGCGCCGGCAGCACCTCGCGCTCCGGCTGAAGCACCTCGCCGATGGTGCGCGGAATCTCGGTCGTCAGCGCGACCTCGACGAAGATCAGCGGCTCGTCGACGAGTTGCGGATGGAAGAAGGCGAAGCAGCGCCGGTCCGCCGGTTCGAGGCGCCGACGCAGATCGTCCCAGCCCTGGATCTCGTGCACCGCCTCGTAGCGGATGATCTTCTCGAGCACATTGGCCGGCGTACGCCAGTCGATGCGGCGCAGCACGAGGAAGCCGCGATTGAACCAGGAGCCGAAAAGGTGCCGGAAATCGGCATCGACGGCCTTGAGCGCAGGCTCCGCCTCCATCGCCTCGAACAGCGCCTCGCGCATCTGGACGAGGACATGGGTACCGTCCGGCGCAAGATTGAGGCGGCGCAGCAATTCCTGCCGGCGCGGCTCGGATGCCAGATGCAGGGCCGAGACGGCCGCCGCGTCCGGCTTCTTGCGATAGGTTTCGATGGCCTTGTCGAGCCGCTCCGCATCCGGGCCGAAGCGCTCCGCGAGCAGGTTGAAGAAGGCGAGACGACCGGGCTTGTCGAGGCGCTGCCAGGCGTCGAGCACGGCCTGCGCGAACGCCATGCCGGAGGCCTCGCCCTTGCCGGAGAGAAGATCCTCGCAGAGCCGGTCGATCGGCCGGGCGCCTTTGCCGAGGAAGCGCTCGAAACCGATCAGCGCACGGCCGCGATCAGCGACGTTGGTCAGGAGTTCGCCGAGAAACGCCATATCCATGCGGGCTCCCAATGCTGCCAAGACCGGTTGCTCCGCGATCCTATACGAGTTTCCGCCGGCGCAAACCGCGTCTCAGCGCAGCAGGCTCCAGGCCTTCAGGAAGAAATCCGGGGCGCCGAAATTCCCCGATTTGAGCGCGACGACCATCGCCGGCCCGTCTACGACGCGGGTCCAGGGCACGCCGGGGTCGATCTCGGGGCCGATCTCCAGCGTGCGAATCCCCAGGCCCAGCACGGTGGCGCCGGAGGTTTCGCCGCCGGCGACGAGCAGGCGCGTGACGCCACCCTTCGACAATAGCCGCGCGATTTCGGCGAAGGCATCCTCGACGACACCGCCCGCCTTCTCGCGGCCGAGCTTGTCCTGAACCGCCGCGACTTCGGCCGGGTCGTCGCTGGAATAGAGCAGGAAGGGCTTGTCCGCCGGCTGCGCCAGCGCCCAGGCCGCGAGCCCGGCCGCATCCTGACGCCCTTCGACCAGCGCGAACGGATCGACCTTGAGAGCGGGATAGCCCGCCGCCAGCGCCGCCTTGATCTGCCCGCGCGTCGCAGTGGAGCAGCTTCCCGAGATGATGCCGCTGCGCCCGGCCGGGGCCTGCAAATCCTGCGGGCCGGGATGTTCCGGCAGGAGGCCGGCCCGGCGGAAATTCTGCGGGAGGCCCATCGCGATGCCAGAGCCGCCGGTCAGCAGCACATGCTCGGAGACGGCATGGCCGAGCGTCATCAAATCCTCATTGGTGAGGGCGTCGGTCACCACATAGCGAACGCCATCGACCTCGAGCTTGGCGAGACGCGCCTTCACCGCGGCAGGGCCGGCGAACACCGTGGCGTAGTCGACCAGGCCGACATCCGTTTTCGCCTGCGCCGCCATCAATCGCATCAGGTTGGAATCGCGCATCGGCGTCAGCGGGTGGTCCTTCATCGAGCTTTCGTGAAGCGGGACAGTGCCGACGAAGAGATAGCCTTGATAGATCGAGCGGCCATTGGCCGGAAAGGCCGGGCAGACGATGGCGAGCTTCGCGCCAAGCCGTTCCATCAGCGCGTTCGCAACCGGGCCGATATTGCCCTCCGCCGTGGAATCGAAGGTCGAGCAGTATTTGAACAGGATCTGCCGCGCCCCTGCCGCCAGCAGCGCCTCGCAGGCGGCCAGCGAGTCGGCGACCGCCTCCGCCACCGGATTCGTCCGCGATTTCAGCGCGACCACCACCGCATCGGCATCGGGCAAGGCGACGCCGGCCGCCGGCACGCCAATGACCTGCACGGTCCGCATACCCGCCCGGTTCAGCATCAGCGCCACATCGGTCGCGCCCGTCATGTCGTCGGCGATCACACCCAGAAGCACGGTTTCCTCCCTCTCGATTTTCTACGTCCTTCTAGCCGGCGCCCACGGCCAGCGCGACCGTCATCGCCGCATCGCCTGCCCGAGTGTTCGGCATGCCACGGGAGCCGCCCAAAAACCGTGCAGCGCCGCCCGGAAATTGGTGCGCCGCAGCGTCGACGGCACCGCGGTTCTGAGTCAACTTGGTCCCGCAAGGAACAAGTTCGCCGATATGGAGCCGGATCGGGGTGCTCGCCCGCTTTCCGAGACGCCTTGAAAAACGACGTTCGAAGAGGGGAAAACCATGAAGCTTCTCAAAGTTCTGGCCGCAGCTTCCACCCTCGCGCTCGCCGCGTGGCCCGGCCTGTCGCCGGCGCTGGCACAGACACCATCGACGCTGCGGATCGGGCTTCAGGAAGACCCGGACATGCTCGACCCGCACAAGGCCCGCACCTTCGTCGGCCGGATCGTCTTCATGGGGCTGTGCGACCGGCTGCTCGACATCACGCCCGAGCTGAAACTCGTGCCGCGGCTCGCCACCTCCTGGGAATTCTCGGCCGACGGGCTGACGCTGACGATGAAGCTGCGGACCGAGGCCAAATTCCATGACGGCGAGGCCTTCAACGCCGAGGCCGCCAAGGCCAATCTCGAACGGGCGATGACCCTGCCTGAATCGCTGCGCAAATCGGAGCTCGCCTCGGTCGACAAAGTCGAGGCGCCCGACCCGGCGACGCTCGTCCTGAAGCTCAAGCGGCCCGACGCCACCCTGCTTGCCCAGCTCACCGACCGTGCCGGCATGATGCTGGCGCCGAAAAGCCTCACCGGCGACGTCACCGCCAGGCCGATCTGCTCCGGCCCCTACAAATTCGTCGAGCGCGTGCAGAACGACCGGATCGTGCTGGAGAAGTTCAAAGAGCATTGGGAAGCCGACAAATACAATTTCGACCGGATCATCTACCGCTCGATTCCCGACACCACCGTCCGGCTCGCCAATCTGCGCTCGGGCGAGCTCGACATGCTGGAGCGACTGGCGCCGACCGACGTGAAATCGGCCAAGGCCGATGCCTCGCTCAAGGTGACCAGCATCGCCAATCTCGGCTATCAGGGCATCACCATCAACACCAATAACGGCGACGCCGCCAAGCAGCCGATGGGCCAGGACAAGCGGGTGCGCCAGGCGTTCTCGCTCGCCATCGACCGCAAGGTGCTGAGCCAGGTGGTGTTCGAGGGGCTCTACGAGCCGATGAACCAGCCCTTCAACCCCGGCAATTTCTATGTCAGCGGCGATTTCCCGGTGCCGGCGCGCGATGTCGCCAAGGCCAAGGCGCTGCTGAAGGAGGCCGGGCAGCCGAAAGTCACCGCCGAGCTCTTCGTCACCAACAACCCGGTCGATACCCAAATCGGCCAGGTGATCCAGGCGATGGCACAGGAAGCCGGCATCGACGTCCAGCTCCGCGCGACCGAGTTCGCCAGCCAGCTCCGCGACCAGCAGCAGGGCAAGTTCCAGATGAGCCGCATCGGCTGGTCGGGCCGCATCGACCCCGATGGCAACATCCACCCCTTCGTCACCACGGGCGGCGGGCAGAACGACGGCAAATACTCCAACCCCGAGGTCGATCGCCTGCTCAACCAGGCGCGGACCGTCTACGACCCGGCGGAGCGCAAGAAGCTCTATGATGCCGCGCAGAAGATCCTGAACGACGAATTGCCGATCATCTATCTCTACAACCAGACGGTCTTCTTCGCGCTGCGCAAGAACATCGACGGCTTCGTCATCAACCCGGACGGGCTGATCCGGCTGGCAGGGTTGAAGCGCTCGTGAGCCCTTCCCTCGCGCCGACCACGGCGCCATCGTCCCGGGCGGCCGAGGGTCGACCCGGGATCCATCGTAGAGCGCAGTTCCCTATGATGGACCCCGGAATTCCGCTTCGCTGCATCCGGAATGACAAAGCGGTTTCGAGTGCGCCATGCTGACGCTCATCCTGCGACGCATCCTGATCGCGATCCCGACGCTGTTCCTGGTGTCGGTCTTCGTCTTCGCCCTGCAGCGTGCGCTGCCGGGCGACCCCTTCCTCGTCCTCGCCGGCGAGGAGCGCGACCCCGAGGCCATCGCCAGGCTGCGCGAGATCTACCGGATGAACGACCCGGTCTTCGTGCAGTTCTTCGCCTGGCTCGGGCAGGTGGTCCAGGGCGATTTCGGCCGCTCGCTGCGCACCGGGGAGCCCGTGCTCGGCCTCATCCTGCAGAAGCTGCCGGTGACGATCCAGCTCGCCACCGCCGCGATCCTGGTGGCAATCGCGATCGGCATCCCCATCGGCATCCTGGCGGCGCGGCGCAAGGGCACCATCGTCGACTATTCGGCCAGCGCCGTCGCGCTGTCGGGGCTGTCGATCCCGAATTTCTGGCTCGGCATCATGCTGATCCTGCTGGTCTCGGTCTATCTGAAGTGGCTGCCGGCCTCCGGCTATGAATCGATCTTCGTCCACCCCTGGGAGGCGATCCAGCGCCTGATCATGCCGGCCTTCGTGCTCGGCAACGGGCTCGCCGCCTTCCTGATGCGCCATACCCGCTCGGCCATGCTGGAGGTGCTGCGCTCCGACTATGTCCGCACGGCCCGCGCCAAGGGGCTGGACGAGGACACGGTCGTGCATCGCCATGCGCTGCGCAACGCACTGGTGCCGATCATCACGCTAACGACGCTGCTCTTCGGCGAGTTGCTGGCCGGCGCGGTGCTGACCGAGCAGGTCTTCACCATTCCCGGCTTCGGCAAGCTCATCGTCGATGCCGTGTTCAACCGCGACTATGGCGTGGTGCAGGGCGTGGTGCTGTGCACCGCCATCGGATTCATCCTGATGAACCTGCTGGCGGACATCCTCTACATCCTCGTCAATCCGCGGCTGAGGGCGGCCTGATGGCATCGATGGATTCCATCTCCTCGGGCGCAGGCACGGCGAGCGGGCTGAAGGCGCGGCCGGGCGTGCTGGCCCGGCTCCTCCGCAACCCTTCGGCACTGATCGGCGGCGGGCTCGTGCTCCTCTTCGTGCTGCTGGCGGTGCTGGCGCCGGTGCTGCCGCTGGCAGACCCGTTCAAGTCGAACTTCCTCGCCATCCGCAAGCCGCCTTCGGAGCTCTACTGGTTCGGCACCGACGAACTCGGGCGCGATCAGGTGGCGCGGCTGTTCTTCGGGGCGCGCGCCTCGCTGCTCGCCGGCATCGTCTCGGTGCTGATCGCGGTCGCCATCGGCCTGCCCTTCGGGCTCATCGCCGGCTGGTATGGCGGCTGGATCGACATCGTGATCTCGCGCGTCACCGAAGCCCTGCTCGCCTGCCCCTTCCTGATCCTGGCCATCGCGTTTGCGGCGGTGCTCGGCCCCTCGCTGACCAATGCGATGATCGCGATAGGCCTGTCGGCCGTGCCGATCTTCATCCGGCTGGTGCGCGGGCAGGTGATGAGCGTGAAGGCCGAGGATTTCGTCGAGGGCGCACGGGCCGTCGGCGCGCGCGATCTGCGCCTGATGTTCCGCCATGTGCTGCCGAATACGCTGTCTCCGATCATCGTGCAGTCGACGCTGTTCATGGCGCAGGCGATCATCCTCGAAGCCGCCCTCTCCTTCCTGGGGCTCGGCCAGCAGCCGCCATCACCCTCCTGGGGGCAGATGCTGAACGTCGCCAAGAATTTCATGGAGCAGGCGCCCTGGATGTCGGTGGCGCCGGGCATCTGCATCTTCCTGGCGGTGCTCGGCTTCAACCTGCTCGGTGACGGCTTGCGCGATGCGCTCGATCCCAGAGAGAATTAGATGACGCCAGCCACGCCCGGCCCTCGCCGCTGACACCGCACCGACCACTTTCCACGACTGGATACACCCATGTTCACCACGCGCCCCGAAATCCTCGGCACCTTCGGTGTCGTCACCTCGACGCATTGGCTCGCGACCGCGTCGGGCATGGCGATGCTGGAGAAGGGCGGCAACGCCTTCGACGCCTGCGCCGCCGCCGCCTTCGTGCTGCAAGTGGTGGAGCCGCATCTCGTCGGCCCGGCCGGCGACATGCCGGCCGTGTTCTATTCGGCCGAGACGAAGAAGGTCGAGACGCTCTGCGCGCAGGGACCCGCCCCGCAGGCGGCAACCATCGCGGCCTACAAGGCACTCGGCCTCGATATGATCCCCGGCTCCGGCCTGCTCGCGACCGTCGTTCCGGGCGCCTTCGGCGGCTGGATGACGCTGCTGCGCGACCATGGCCGGCTCAAGCTGCGCGAGGTGCTGGAACCGGCCATCGGCTATTTCGAGAACGGCCACCCGATGCTGCCGCGCGTCTCGGATTCGATCCGGGAGCTCACCGATCTTTTCACCGGCGAGTGGCCGACATCCGGCGCGGTCTACCTCCCCGGCGGCAATGTGCCGGAGGCGCGCAAGCTCTTCGCCAACAAGGCCGCCGCCGCGACCTACAGGCGCATCCTCGACGAGGCGGAGGCCGCAGGCGCCGACCGGCAGGAGCAGATCCAGGCCGCCTATGATTCCTGGTACAAGGGCTTCGTCGCCGAGGCGATGGACCGTTTCTGCCGCACGCAGGAGGTGATGGATTCCTCCGGCCGCCGCAACAAGGGCCTGCTGACTGCGCAGGACATGGCGAATTACAAGCCGACCTACGAGACGCCGACCTCGGTGACGTATCACGACTGGGAGGTCTTCAAGATCGGCCCCTGGGGCCAGGGTCCGGCCTTCCTGCAGACGCTCAAGATCCTGGAGGGCGTCGACCTTGCGGGAATGGGTCCGGCGAGCCCCGACTTCGTGCATCATGTCGTCGAGGCGATGAAGCTCGCCTTCGCCGATCGCGAGGCCTATTACGGCGACCCGGATTTCGTGACGGTGCCGCTCGCGACGCTGCTCTCGGAGGATTATGCCGCCGGCCGGCGCGGGCTGATCGGCGAACAGGCCTCGCTGGAGCTGCGCCCCGGCATCGTGCCCGGCTACGAGGCGCAGGTCGCGCATGCGCTGAAGGCGCTCGGCGCCATCGCCCAGCCGACCCAGGGCGGCGCCAGCGTCGGCGAGCCGACCATGGCCTCGATGGTCGCGGCCGGGCGCAAGGGCGACACCGTCCATATCGACGTCATCGACAAATGGGGCAACATGATCGCGGCGACGCCGTCCGGCGGCTGGCTGCAATCCTCGCCGGTCATCCCCGAGCTCGGCTTCCCGCTCAATTCGCGGGCGCAGATGTTCTGGCTGGAAGAGGGCCTGCCGGCTTCGCTTGCGCCGGGCAAGCGGCCGCGCACGACACTGACGCCGACCATTGCCTTCGAGAATGGCCGGCCGCGCCTCGCCTTCGGCACGCCGGGCGGCGACCAGCAGGAGCAATGGCAGCTCGGCCTCTTCCTGCGCCGGGTCCATCACGGGCTCAACCTGCAGGAAGCCATCGACCTGCCGCTGTTTCACACCCAGCATTTCCCCTCCTCCTTCTATCCCCGGACCTCGCGGCCGGGACATCTGATGATCGAGGAGAGCATCGGCGCGGCGGCCTTGGCGGAGCTGGAGCGGCGCGGCCACAGGCTCGAGCGCGCCCCTGCCTGGACGGTCGGGCGCCTGACGGCGGCGGAGACGGGCGATGACGGCCTCTTGCGCGCCGCCGCGACGCCGCGTCTGATGCAGGCCTATGCCACGGGGCGGTAAGCTCTGCCGGTTTTGCCGTCATTCCGGGCGAAGCGAAGCGCAGACCCGGAAGCCATCGTAGAGCGCCTCGCCCTTCGATGGATCCCGGATCGGTGCGGCTTCGCCGCTTGTCCGGGATGACGGGGAAGACTGAGATCGACCGGATAACGAGGAACCGCATATGACCTGGTCCATCGTCGCCCGCGACGCCGCGACCGGCGCCTATGGCGTCGCCGTCTCGACCTGCGCCTTCGCCGTCGGCGCGCGCGTGCCCTATGGCGGCGGCCGGATCGGCGCCATCGCGACGCAGGCCTTCGTCAATCCGCTCTATGGCGTCGACGGGTTGAAGCTGCTGCAGGAAGGTCGCTCGGCTCTCGAGATCGTCGCGACGCTGACGGCGGCCGACGAGGGCCGTGCCCATCGCCAGCTCCATGTCATCGACCGCGACGGCAAGATCGCCGCTCACACGGGTGCGGCCTGCATCGACTGGTGCGGTGCGGTGGACGGGCCGCAGGTCTCGGTCGCCGGCAACATGCTGGCGGGGCCGGAGGTCGTGCAGCAGACGCTGAAGGCCTATATCGCGGCATCCGGCCTCGATTTCGACGAACGGCTCCTGGTCGCGCTCGAAGCCGGCGAGAAGGCCGGCGGCGACAAGCGTGGCCGGCAATCGGCCGCCATCCGCATCTGGAACGGCGAGCCGGTGCCGAGCTTCGACATCCGCGTCGACGATCATGCCGATCCGCTGGCGGAGCTGCGCCGGCTCTGGCGGGTGGCGCATCAGCGCTCCGTGCCGTTCCAGCAGGCCTCGCCCTCGCGCAGCCGCCCTGCCGGCGTCACCGACAGGGCCGAACTCGACCGGCTCTGCGCGGAATATGCGGCGAACTGGAACGCGCGGCATCCGGAGAGCTGAGCCGCGGAGCGCATTCTCGCCAAGCCTGTCGCGTGATAAGGTGACGTTTCGTCACCCTGTCATCCAATAAGCGGGGAATGCGATGGCCGATCGGGACAACGAAGCCCTCCAGAAGCGCATCGCCACGCTGGAGACGCAGGTCGCAGCCTTGCTGCAGGCGATTTCGGCAGACCGGGGCGGCAATGTCGTCATCAACGCGCCGGGCTCGCTGACCGTCAATTGCGGGCTCGGGATCTCGCTCACGGCCGGCAGCGCGATGACGCTGACCGCAGGCGCCAACCTTGCCGTGATCGCAGGCGCCAATGCCAGCCTCGTTGTCGGCAACCGTTTGCGCATCAGCAGCGGCCATGAAGCCTCGTTCGAAACACGCAGTTTCAACGTCACGGCGGCCGTGGGCTGCAAGATCGATAGCGGACAGAGCCTCGCCGTCACCTCCGGCAAGGAGATGACGGTCGCGGTCAGCAAGACGCTTCTGGTCGAAAGCGCCAACGCGATGGTGCTGAAAAGCGGCGATGCCAGGCTGGACCTGAAGAAGGACGGCAGCGTCGAGCTTCACGGACGGGACGTCACGCTCAAGGCCTCCGGACACCTCGAAGCCAAGGCGTCCGGACATGTCACGATCAAAGGATCGAAGATCCTGCAGAATTGAGCCTGAGCATGTTCAAGCGAAGCGGCCGCCGCTTCGCTTGAAGAAAATGCGGATGCGCTTCAGTCAGGTCAGCTTCCCCCGCGCCGCGACCGGCAGTTCCCCGATCAGCTTGTCGCCCCGCACCGTGATCAGCCGGTCGACCATGTTGACGACGACGCAGACATGGTTCGGCACGACACGCACGACCTCGCCGACGACGGGACGCTCGTTCGTGCCGGAGAGATCGAGGAAGCCATGCTCCTCGGCGAATTGCGCGATCTTCGCGCGAGGATATTCGAGGATCAGCCCATGGCCGTCGAGACCGCCCTTGTCGCTGGTCAGCGTCTTCGAGCCGGAATCGAGGATGCCGCGCTCGGGCGCCGCCCGGCTCACCACCGTGGCGTAGACGGTCAGCGCGCAATCATCGAGCGTCGCGACCCCGGCCGCCATCTGCATGCGGTCGTTGAAGATCGAGGTGCCCGAGCGATGCTCGGTCGCGCCCTTGAGCTTGCCCATGTTGGGGATGTTGGGCGAGCCGCCGGTCGAGACGATGTCGGCCTTGAGGCCGGCATCGCGCAGGCCGGCATTGGCGGTGTCGAGGAAGACCTGCGTGCGCTCCCAGCCATCCTCCGGCGGGTACATCAGGAAGCCGGCGAAGCGCAGGCCGGGCGAGGCCGCGACCATCTTCGCCAACTCGACCGCCTCGTTCGGGGTCTCGACGCCGGCGCGCTTGCGGCCGGTGTCGCATTCGATGACGACTTCCAGATCACGGCCTGCGATCTCGCCGGCACGCGGCAGGCCAGAGATGGTGACGGGGTTGTCGGCGGCGACGATCATGCGGACGCGGCGCTGGAGCGCGCCGAGGCGGCCCAGCTTCTCCTCGCCGAGGATGTTGTAGCTGATCAGGATGTCGTCGATGCCGCCATCGGCCATCACCTCGGCCTCGCCGAGCTTCTGGCAGGTGATGCCGCGCGCGCCGGCCTCGACCTGGAGCCGCGCCAGCTCGGGCGATTTATGCGTCTTGATATGCGGGCGGTTGGCGACGCCGGCCGCATCACAGGCGGCCTGGAGACGGGCGATGTTGGCATCGACCTTGTCGAGGTCGATCACGACGGCAGGGGTGCCGTAAATGCGGGCGATCTCGGCCGCGAGAGGGGTCGCGGCCGGCTGGTCGACGGCCCTGGAGGTGGTCGCGGTGACGCTCATGGGTGCACCTTCACGATAACCTCGATCTCGACGGTCATCCGGTTCGGCAGCGAGCCCATGCCGACGGCCGAGCGGGCGTGGCGGCCCCGGTCGCCGAGCACGGCGACGAACAGGTCGGAGCAGCCATTGATGACCTTGGGATGGTCCGAGAAATCGGGCGCTGCATTGACCATGCCGAGCAGCTTGACGATCTCGACCTTGTCGAGGGAGCCCGCCGCCTTCTTCATCGCCGCGAGCAGGCCGAGGCCGGTCTGCTTGGCATGCTCATAGGCCTGCTCGATCGTGACGTCGGCGCCGACCTTGCCGGTCGGATAGGTGCCGTCGGCGCGCTTGGGACCCTGACCGGAGAGATAGATCATGTCGCCGACCTGCTTGAAGCTGACATAGGTCGCGACCGGCGTCGGCACCTCCGGCAAGGTCAGCCCCAGTTCCTTCAGCCTGTCATCGGCGCTCATGGCATCTTTCTCCTCAGTCCTTCGCCGACGCCTGTCGCGTCAGTCCTTTAGGTCGCGGCGCATATAGCAGGCCGCTTCATCGTAAGTCGCCAGCTTCCCGGCCAGCGCGGGCTCTGCAACAACGGCAAATCCCTGACGCCGCCAGAAGCTTGTAGAGCCGTTCACCGCCACCAGCGAGAGGCTTCGGTAGCCGGCCTGCCCGAGCCGGCGGGCGAGCTCCGCAACGATCCGGCCGCCAGCCCCCGCTCCGCGTCCTTCGGGCAGCACAGCGAGATCGTGCAGATACCAGTTCGCCTGACCGTCCGGAACGGCGCCGAGCCGGGAGTTGAGCGCAGGGATCTCGCCGGCCGGCCAGGGATGGCTGACGAGATAGCCGAGCAGCGCCCCGCCCTCGCCCTCGCCCTCCAGGACATGGCAGCCTTCGCCGGCAAGCCGCAACCGCTCGGCGAAGACGGCTTCGTCCTCGGGATAGGATGGGTGGACAACGGCCGCGATCCGCAACACGGCCGGCAGATCGGCAGGCGCCATGCGGCGCCAGCCCGTTTCGCGTGACATGAAAGTTACGCCGCGACCTTCGGGAACTTGCTGGTCCGCTTCGGGTGCCACCACTTGCCCTTGAGCACGACGCCCTCGGAGACGAACTTCCTGTCACCAATCAGGTGCTCGCCGACCACGTCGACATAGTCGAACTTGCCTTCCTTGACGGTCAGGATCGTCGCGTCGCCGAGCGAACCGACCTTGAGCGAGCCGTATTCCGGGCGC
Source organism: Allobosea sp. UNC402CLCol (assembly GCF_000745475.1). Lineage (GTDB taxonomy): Bacteria > Pseudomonadota > Alphaproteobacteria > Rhizobiales > Beijerinckiaceae > Allobosea > Allobosea spartocytisi. The sequence continues at coordinate 515,391 of NZ_JQJJ01000009.1, read as the reverse complement.
TTCAGCGCCATGGCGGCGTTCACCGTCGAAGCGGCGACGACATTGTTCAGGCTCATGCCCATGCAGAGGAATTTCGACATGGTGGTGACCTGGTCGAAGGCCGGGCCGTCGATGCAGAGCTTGTGAACGTCCGACGAGATCACGTCCGGCTCGAAGCCGTTGGCGAGCATGGCGCGCGTCGTCTTGAAGGAGAACGAGCCCTTGCCGTGGCCGATATCGAAGATCACGCCGCGCTTGCGGGCGGCCACCACCTCCGGCTTCACCGTGCCCTGCGCCGTGCAGGGGGCGTTCGGGAAGGGGCGGAAGGCGTGCGTCAGCACGTCGCCCGGCCTGAGCATGGCAAGGACTTCCTCATAGGATGGCGGCGGATGGTCGATATGGCACATCAGCGGCATGCCGACCTCTTCGGCCACCTGCAGGGCGATGTTGAGCGGCTTGGTGCCCTGGTCGCCCGAGGCATGCAGGCCGACGCGAACCTTGATGCCGACGATGTAGTCGCGGTTCTTGTCGGCGACCTCGGCGCAGTCGATCGGGTTCATCAGGCGCATGTCGCCGCTCTCGCCGACCATGACGCGGTGGTCGAAGCCGTAGATGCCGGCATGCGAGACGTGGAGATAGGCGAGGATGCGCGCCTGGCTCGGCTCGATGACATGCTTGCGGAAGCCCGCCCAGTTGCCGGGGCCGGCCGAGCCGGTGTCGACGGAGGTGGTGACACCCGACAGGCGGCAGAACTCGTCGGCGTCGATGCCGAGCGAGGTGCCGCCCCAATAGACATGGGTGTGCAGGTCGATCAGGCCGGGCGTGACGATGTAGCCGGAGACGTCGCGGATCTCCTTCGCCCCCTTCAGATCCTTGCCGAAGCCGGAGACCTTGCCGTCCGTGAAGGCGACGTCGAGGATGCCGTCATGCTTCTGCGAGGGGTCGATGACCCGGCCGCCTTTGAGGATAATGTCGTGGGTCATCGAAACTACTCCGCAGGCCATTGAGCAAAGGCGATGGCGACGCCGTTCAGAAGGTGGAGGCCGGCCCCTGCCGGACGATAGAGAAGGCGCGCCCGAAATACAGATGCAATTCGGGAATGAAGAGTTGCGAAATCGTCGGGTCCTGGATCGGCGTGTATTTCGCCCCGCCGTCACGGGCGTCGGCGCCGCCGAGATAGGCGGTCAGGCCGCGGCCGCGAAAGGCGTCGATCCGGTCGGTGAGCCTTGCGACGACGATGACGCCGCAATCGCCCCATTCATAGGGAATCGCGAAATAGAGCTTGGCGGCGTAGCTCAGCGTGGCCTCGCCCAGGCCCTGGGCATAGCGCGCCATGGTCGCCGAGCGGCCCGCCACGCTCCTGACCTTGCTGAAGACCTCGTGATCCGCCCACCAGCCGCCGGCGGTGGCGCGCAGCGGATCGCTGGCGAAGCGGGCCGCATCGCAGAAGCGATAATAATTCTGGCCGACGCTCAGATGGACGCGCTGGACATGGGACATGCCGCCGTTCTGGCCCTGCGCGGAGAAACCGCGCGCCGCCTGCTCATAGGTGGAAAGCTTCGGTGGGAAGAAACAATCCCGGTTCAACGGGTCGGGTGACACGGGCTCTATCCTCCCAGCAAAGGCCCGGCACCCTTGCGCTCGACGATCATGCCGTAAGCCTGCGGCTCGCGATGCTTCGCGAAGTTGAAGGTCGAGGCCTTGTAGCTCTTGCCGAGATCCATGTCGCAACGGGCGATGACGAGTTCGTCGCCTTCCGTCACGGCCTGCGCCACGACCTCGCCGGTCGGGGCGATGATGCAGGAGCCGCCGATCTGGTCGACACCGGCCTCCGGCCCCGCCTTGGCGACGCCGACGACCCAGGTGGCGTTCTGATAGGCGCCGGCCTGCATCACGAGCTGGTTGTGGAAGTTTCCAAGGCGGTCATGGTCAGGTGCGGGCGGATTGTGCTTGGGCGTGTTGTAGCCGAGCACGATCAGCTCCACGTCCTGCAAACCCATGACGCGGTAGCTCTCGGGCCAGCGCCGGTCGTTGCAGATCATCATGCCGATATGGGCGTCCATCGTCCGCCAGACCGGCCAGCCGAGATTGCCGGTCTCGAAATAGCGCTTCTCGAGATTCTGATAGGGCGCATCGGGCCGGTGCTCGGGATGACCGGGCAGATGGATCTTGCGGTACTTGCCGACGATGGTGCCAGTCTTGTCGACGAGGATCGCGGTGTTGAAGCGGCGCTTGCGCCCTTCCTCATGGGCGAGCTCGCAATAGCCGAGATGGAAGCCGATGCCGAGGCGCTTGCTTTCCTCGAACAATGGCGCCGTTTCGTTCGAGGGCATCGCCGTCTCGAAATAGCTGTCGATCTCGTCCTCGTCCTCCATCCACCAATGCGGGAAGAAGGCGGTGAGCGCGGCCTCCGGATAGACGACGAGTTCGACGCCGTGCTCCTTCGCCTGCCGCATCAGCGCGATCATCCGGGCGACGGCCGAAGCCCGGCTTTCGTCGCGCTGGATCGGGCCGAGCTGGGCTGCGGCGACGGTCAGGATTCGGCTCACGGCGGAAGGCTCCGGATAATGGGATGACAGGCTCGAAAACCACTGCCGGCGCGTCAAGCGCCGGCAGTGGTTGGCGGGGGTTGCTTCAGCGGCAGGGCTGCCGCGTCAGAGCCGCTTGGCGATGCGCGGATCGAGCGAGTCGCGCAGGCCGTCGCCGAGCATGTTCACCGCGAGCACGGTGATCGAGAGGAAGACGGCCGGGAACAGGATGATGTGCGGCCTGACCTGCCAGAGCGCCCTGCCCTCGGCCATGATGTTGCCCCAGGACGGGGTCGAGGGCGGCACGCCCGCGCCGATGAAGGAGAGGATGGCCTCGACGATCATGGCGCTGGCGCAGATATAGGTCGCCTGCACGCTCATCGGTGCGAAGGTATTGGGCAGGATGTGCTTGATGATGATGCGCGGCGCGCGCGCGCCGTTCGCCACGGCCGCCTCGACATAGGGCTGCTCGCGCAAGGACAGCACCACGCCGCGGACGAGGCGGGCGACGCGCGGAATCTCGGCGACGGTGATGGCGAGGATGACGTTGCCGATCGAGCCGCGCGTCAGCGCCATCAGCGCGATGGCGAGCAGGATCGGCGGGATCGACATCCAACCGTCGATGATGCGCATGACGATGCCGTCGGCCCAGCGCATGAAGCCCGCAAAGAGGCCGATGGCGAGCCCGGCGACCGAGGCCAGGATCGCCACGCTGAAGCCGACGAGCAGCGAGACGCGCGCGCCGTAGATGACGCGCGAATAGATGTCGCGGCCGAGCATGTCGGTGCCGAACCAGTAGAGCTCCGAGGGCACGCGCGTGCGCCGGCTGGGCGAGATCGCCGTCGGGTCGACGGTGCCGAGCAGCGGCGCGAACAGGCCGATGAGCGCCATGAGGACGAGGAGCCCGCCGCCGATCGCGACCGAGGGGTGGCGGCGCAGATAGCGCCCGAAGCGGACGAGCTTGCCGGGCCCGGCGGGCTTCGCCGGGGCTGCGGGGGCGGCGATACCGTTCGCCGGAATGGGATGCTGCAAGGTCAATAGCGGATCCTCGGGTCGACGAGGGTGTAGGTCAGGTCGATCAGCAGGTTCACGAGCACGTAGACCAGGCTGAACATCAACACGACGCCCTGGATGACGGGGTAGTCGCGCCGCAGGATGGCATCGACGGTGAGCCGGCCGAGACCGGGAATGGCGAAGACGCTCTCGGTGACGACGGCGCCGCCGATCAGCAGCGCGATGCCGATGCCGATGACGGTGACGATCGGCACCGCCGCGTTCTTGAGCGAGTGCAGGAAGAGCACGTCCTTCTGCGCCACGCCCTTGGCATTGGCGGTGCGGACATAGTCCTGCTGCAGCACCTCCAGCATGGTGGCGCGGGTGATGCGCGCGATCAGCGCGATATAGACCAGCCCGAGCGTCACCGCCGGCAGGATCAGGTTCTTGAGCCAGGGCCAGACGCCCTGCGAGAGCGGCGTGTAGCCCTGCACCGGCAGCCAGTCGAGCTTCAGCGCGAAGATCCAGGCGAGCAGGTAACCGACGACGAAGACGGGCACCGAGAAACTCAGGACGGCGAAGGCCATCGCGCCCTTGTCGATCCAGGTGCCGGCCTTCCAGGCGGCGATCACGCCCATCGGAACCGCGATCACCACTGCGAAGATCAGCGTCAGCACCATCAGCGAGAGCGTCGGCTCGACGCGCTGGGCGATGAGCTGCGTCACCGGCAGGTTGGTGAAGATCGAGGTGCCGAGATCGCCTTGCACGACCCGCCACGACCATTCGCCGAAACGGACCAGATAGGGCCGGTCGAGCCCCAGGCTGGCGCGGATGCGCTCGACATCGGCCGGCGAAGCCTGGTCACCGGCGATGATCGCCGCCGGATCGCCCGGCGCGATGTACAGCAACGAAAACACGAACAGCGCAACGAACGCCATCACCGGGATGGTCGCGACGATGCGTCTGACGACGAATGCAAGCATGGGGCTGTCCGAACCTCGTTCAAGTCTGACCAGGGGCCACGGCCGGAACGGATGTCCCGGACGCAGCAGGGTGAAGCGTCGAGGCGGCCACCGCCGCCCCCGCCATCGTCAAGCCTTCGACACGCCCCAGAAGAAGGGCAGCGGGCCTGAAACCACGCCCGAGACGTTCTTCCGCCAGGCCTGATAGCCGAGGTAGAAGCCCGTGGGCGCATAGACGACATTCTCGACCGCCGCCTTGTTGAGGCGGCCGAGCGCCGCCTTCTCCTCGGCAAGGTCCTTGGCGTTGAACCAGTTCGTCACCTCGGTCTCGACCGCCGGCACGTCGGGCCAGCCGAACCAGGCCTTTTCGCCATTGGCGCGGATCGCGGTGTAGGCGGCCGGATTGATGCAGTCGGCGCCGGCATGCCAGGTGTGGAACATGCTCCAGCCGCCCTGCCCCGGCGGCGTCTTCTGGGCGCGGCGGGCGCCGACGGTGCCCCAGTCGGTCGCGACGAAATCGACGTTCATGCCGATGCTCTTCAGCAATTCGGCGGTGACGTCGCCCATCGACTTGGTCGCCGCCATGTCCTGCGCCACGACGCAGACCACCGGCTCGCCCTTGTAGCCCGATTCCGCGAGGAGCTTCTTGGCGGCGGCGACGTTCTTCGCCTTCATCATCTCGCCGCCCTCCTCGGTATAGAGCGGCGTGCCGGGCGTGAAGAAGCCGCCCAGCTCCTTCCAGAGCTTGTCGTCCTCGCCGACGAGGGCGCGCATGTAGTCTTCCTGGTTCAGCGCGGTCATCACCGCCTGGCGCACCTTGACGTTGTTGAAGGGCGGGAAGAGGTGATTCATGCGGAAGGAGCCGATATTGCCGAGCGGATCGCCGATATCGACATTGATGTTGGCATTGCCCTTGAGCACGGGCACGAGGTCGGAGAGCGGCGTCTCCCACCAGTCGACCTCACCGTTCTGCAGGGCTGCGGCCGCCGTCGCGGGATCGGGCATGATGACCCATTCGACGCGGTCGACGAGGATGTTCTTGCCGCCGGCCAGCCAGTCCGCCTTCTCGGAGCGCGGAACATAGTCGGTGAACTTCTCGAAGACGGCCTTGGCGCCGGGAACCCATTCGTTCCGGGCGAACTTCATCGGGCCGGAGCCGACGAATTCGGTGATCTGCGTGAAGGGGTCGGTCTTGGCGATGCGCTCCGGCATGATGAAGGAGCAGGGCGCGTTGTTCTTGGCGAGTGCCAGCAGCATCTTCGGGAAGGGCTGCTTCAGCACCCATTTCCAGCTTCGGTCATCGATCGGCGCGAGCTCGACCTGGATGGCGCGGAGCATCAGCCCCATCGGATCGCGGGCGGACCAGCGCACCAGGCTCTGGACCACGTCCCTGGCGAGAACCGGCGTGCCGTCATGGAATTTCAGGCCCGGCCGCAGCTTGAAGGTCCAGGTCAATCCATCGGCCGAGACTTCCTCGGACTCGACCATCTGGCGCTGCGGCTGGAACTTGGAATCAATGCCGTAGAGCGTGTCCCAGACCAGCGCCGCGGCATTGCGGACGACATATTGCGTCCCCCAGATGGGGTCGAAATTGGCGAGGTTCGCCTGCGGTACGAAGCGCAGGGTCTTGGCCGCCGCGCCTTGCGCCAGGGCCGGCATCGCCAGCCCCCCTGCCGCGGCAGCAACGCCGGCACCGGTCGCGGATTTCAGAAACGTCCTGCGATCCATCATTCTCTCCCCTGTGTGGCAACCTCTGAGCGGGCGGCCTTGGCGCGAGTTTGGGCAGAAAAACTCTCCCTGACAACACGCCGAAGACGCTCCTTCAGGCAGCGCGGTCGCCTGCAGGGTTCGTGCCAGAGCGGCGCAAAACGACGAAAGGGCCGGAATATCCGGCCCTTGGCGTTGGATCGCGCGGCAAAGGAGCGACTGCAGAAAAAATGCCGGTTAAATCGGTTTGATCGGCTGATCGACGCGGGCGAAGGGTTTGGCCTGTTCGAAGGCGGCGGCCGCCCGCAACACCAGCGCATCGCGCCCGAAAGCGCCGACGATCTGCAGCCCCGCCGGCAGCCCGGCCTCGGTCAGGCCGCAAGGCACGGAAATCGCGGGCTGCTGGGTGAGGTTGAAGGGGTAGGTGAAGGGCGTCCAGCGGGTCCAGTCATCGCCATAGGCGCCATGCTCGGGCGTGTTGCGGCCCACCGAGAAGGCCGGCAGCGGCAGGGCCGGCGTGAGCAGCAGGTCGAAGCGGGCGTGGAAGCGGGCCATGCACAGCGCCAGTGCGTTGCGCTGATTGAGCAGCGCATCGACATAGGCCGAGGCCGGAATGCGCTCGCCTTGCCCGGCGACGGCGACGAGGCCCGGATCCATCCGCGCCCGACCGCCAGCATCGGTGTCGCGCAGTGCCAGCGCCGCGCCCGATGCCCATAAGGTGATCAGGGTTTCGATCGGATCGGCGAAGCCGGGATCGGCCTCCTCGACCGTCGCGCCGAGCTCGGCGAAAAGCTGTGCCGCTGCGCTCGTCAGCGCCGCGATCTCGGGATCCACCGGCACGTCGAGGCCGAGCCGCGGCGACCAGGCGACGCGCAGGCCCCTGAGCCCGCCCTTGAGGCCGTCGACATAGTCCGGCGGCCTGCCCGTCATCGCCGTCATGTCGCGCTCGTCCGGCTGGCCGATCACCTGCATCGCCAGCGCCGTATCGGTCACCGTGCGGGTGAGCGGGCCGAGATGGGCGAGGAAGCCCATGGTCGAGATCGGCCAGGCCGGCACGCGGCCATAGCTCGGCTTGAGCCCCACGACGCCGGTGAAGGCGGCAGGGATACGGACCGAGCCGGCCCCGTCGGTGCCGATATGGATGCAGCCGAGATTGAGCGCCGCAGCCGATGCCGCTCCCGCAGAAGAGCCGCCCGGCCCCGTGCCGATGTTCCAGGGATTGCGGGTGATGCCGGTGAGCGGCGAATCGCCGACACCCTTCCAGCCATATTCCGGCATGGTCGTCTTGCCGAGAAAGACGGCGCCGGCTTCACGCAGGCGGGCCGTGGCCGGCGCATCCTCCGGGAAGGGCGCGTCGGAGGCCACGGCGGAGCCGCGCCGCATCGGCCAGCCGGCGACGGCGATGTTGTCTTTGATCGTGACCGGCACGCCGTCGAGCGGGCCGGTCGCCTCGCCCTTGAGCCAGCGCGCTTGAGACGCCTCAGCCATGGCGAGCGTCGCCGCTTCGTCGCGATGGACGAAGGCGTTGATCTGCGGCTCGAAGCGCTCGATGCGGGCGAGCGCGTCCTTCGCGACCTCGACCGGCGACACATCCTTGCTGGCGTAGAGGGGGCCGAGCTCGGCGGCCGAGAGCGAAGCGATCGTCGTCATGCGGGAGATCCTCAGGCGTTCGCCACGCGCCAGGCGGTGGCGAGCAACACATTGGCGCCGGCGACCATGTCTTCGTCGGTGCTGAACTCGGCCGGGTTGTGCGAGAGCCCGCCGATCGAGGGGATGAAGACCATGGCAGTCGGGCAAAGCCGCGCCATCATCTGGGCGTCGTGGCCGGCGCCGGAAATCATGCGCCGGATCGGCAAGCCGAATTCGCCCGCGCTGCGTTCGACCTCGGCGATCAGCTCTTCGGCGAAGGGCGTCGCCGGGAAGCGCGCGAGATCGCGGAAGGCGATGGCGATGCCGTCGCGCTCCGAAAGCTCGGCGCAGAAGCGGCGCACCGCCTCCTCGGCCTGGGCGAGCGGCGCATCCTGCGGATTGCGCAAGTCGAGCGTCATCACCACCGTCTCGGGCACGACGTTGACGTTGCCGGGCTGCACGCGGATGACGCCGGAATTGGCGAGCTGGTGCGGGATGGTCTTGGTGAGCTCGTTGGCAAAGATATTGATGCGCGCAGCCGCCAGCCCCGGATCCTTGCGATAGGCCATCGGCGTCGTGCCGGCATGGCTCGGGCGGCCCTTCAGCGTCAATTCCAGCCAGGTGATCGCCTGGATGCCGGTGACGGCGCCGAGACCGCCGCCCTCGTTCTCGAGGACCGGCCCCTGCTCGATATGCATCTCCAGATAGGCATGCGCGGGCAGGAAGCCGGGCCGCTCCGCGCCTTCATAGCCGATGCGCTTCAGCTCGGCCCCGAGGCCGACGCCTTCGGAATCGACTTCGCGGTGGGCGGCCTCGACGCTCATCCCGCCGGCCCAGACATAGGAGCCGAGCATGTCGGGATGGAATCGAGCTCCCTCCTCGTTGGTGAAGGCGATGACGGCCATGTCGCGCTTCGGCGTGAGGCCGGCATCGCGCAGGGCCGCCAACACCTCGACGCCGGCGACGACGCCGAGCGCGCCGTCGAAGCGCCCGCCGGTGCCGACCGTGTCGATATGCGAGCCCATGATGACGGCGGGTCCATCGAGCTGGCCCTTCAGGATGCCGACGATGTTGCCGATCGCGTCGATGCGGACGTCGAGGCCGAGCGTCTCGAGCTGGCCGACGAGCCAGTCGCGGCCCTGCCTGTCCTCATCGGTCAGGGCAAGACGGCGGCAGCCGCCCTCCGGCGTCGCGCCGATGCGCGCCAGATCTGCCAGCCGCGAGGTCAGCCGCGCGCCGTCGATCCGCAGATTGGTGCTCATGAACGACAACCCTCCTTGCTTAGCGCGAGGCAAGATGCAGGCCGCATCCCGGCTTGTCGACCCGCCCGGCGCGCAGCCGCCCCCCTGCGCGGGTGGCTGTCTGCGATCGGCAATCGCGGGTAGAAGCGGAGCGCCATGTCAACCGTCGCCGCAGCCCCCGCCCGTTCCCATCCCTGGCTCACCGAGGCCCGGGCCATGCTCGCCCTGAGCTGGCCGATGGTGCTGACCAATGTCGCGCAGACGGCGATGACGGCCACCGATGTCGTGATGATGGGCCATCTCGGCCCGCAGGCGCTGGCGGCTGGCGCACTCGGCAGCAATCTCTACACCGCCTTCCTGATCTTCGGCATCGGCGTGATGAGCGCGGTCTCGCCGATGATCGCGATCGAGCTCGGCCGCAACCGCCATGCCGTGCGCGACCTGCGCCGGACGGTGCGACAAGGCTTCTGGGCGGCGGCGACGATGGCCGGCCCGATGTGGCTGGTCCTCTGGCAGGCCGAAGCCATCCTGAACGCGATGGGGCAGGATCCGGCGCTGTCGAAGGCGGCCGCATCCTATGTCCATACGCTGCAATGGGGGCTGCTGCCCTTCTTCTTCTATCTGTGCCTGCGCGGCTTCGTCGCGGCGCTGCAGCGGCCGCGCTGGGCCTTCATCGTCGTCCTCTTCGCCGTCGCCTTCAACGCCTTCGCCAACTGGTGCCTGATGTTCGGGCATCTCGGCTTTCCGGCGCTGGGCCTGCCGGGCTCCGGCCTCGCGACTGCGCTGTCCTCGGCGCTGATGTTCGCCGGTCTCGCGCTCGTCGTCTCGCTCGACCGGCGCTTCCGCCGCTACCACCTGCTCGGGCGCTTCTGGGTGCCGGACTGGCCGCGCTACCGGACCTATTGGCGCATCGGCTTCCCGATCGGGCTGACGGTCGCCTTCGAGGTCGTGATCTTCAACGGCGCCGCCTTCATGATGGGCCTGTTCGGGGAGAGCCCGCTCGCGGCGCATGCCATCGCGATCCAGATCGCCTCGCTGACCTTCATGGTGCCGCTCGGCATCGGGCAGGCCGGCACGGTCAGGGTCGGGCGCGCCTTCGGGGCCGGCGACAGCGAGGGTGTCCGGCGCGCGGGCGCCACGGCGCTGTTCCTCGCCCTGAGCTTCATGGCCTCGACCGCGCTCTTGATGGCGCTCGCTCCGCAATGGCTCGTCGCGCCCTTCCTCGACGTCTCGAAACCCGGAGCCGCGGAGGTCGCCGGGCTTGCCATGACGTTCCTGTTCTACGCCGCCGTCTTCCAGCTCGCCGACGGGGCGCAGGTCGTCGGCGCCTCGATCCTGCGCGGCCTCGGCGATACGCGGCTGCCGATGATCTTCGCCGGCCTGGGCTATTGGGGCATCGGCCTGCCGCTTTCGGCAGCACTTGGCTTCCTCACGCCGCTGGCCGGACGCGGCATCTGGATCGGGCTCGTGATCGGCCTCGCGGTGGTGTCGGTGATGATGCTCGGCCGCTGGTGGTCGCGCGAACGCCTCGGTCTCGTCGCGCCCACGCGGGCGGCGGCCTTCTGAGTTCGTCACCCCGTCGCTTCGACTGCCGGGCGGCTTTCGGCGCGATCACAATCCGTTGTTCGCCCGAAGCTGCCGGGCGCCCCGCGTAGCGGAAACGGCCGATGAGCATGTCTCTGGCGCATGCCTCCCGGCCATTGGCGGGATAGTCACGCCGCAAAAGCAATCCGCGGCTGGTGCGATAGTCTTTTATTAACCCTGTGACGCTCTCCTAGGGCCGCAGAAGAATCGCTTTTCCAGCGCCGGAAGCGGGAATTCTCGCCAAGCGGGGGATTCGCCGGGCGTCGTTGTGGCAGCGCGGGAACATTGTTGCCCATACGCAACAGGCGCGGCTTGCCACAATTTCGCCACACGGTATTCACCCCGCAGCCATCTCCGGTTCCTTGAACCGGAACAAGCGACGGCGCAGGGAATTGTGTGGTCGCCTTCCGCCAGCTACCGCCCGCCCGTCCAGATCGAGTTTTCAGTCCAATGTCTTCCGCCCGCCACGACGCCTCTCCCCTCGCCCGGCCGACCCGCCGCGTCTTCGCCGCGATGACACCGCTGTTCCTGGCAGCCTGCGTCAGCCAGCGACAGCAGCCCTATGAGGTGCCCACCCCGCGGGCGCGCATGGTCAGCCCGGAATATCTGGAGATGTATGGCGAGCGGCCCGACGAGAAGTTCCCGCTGCCGGCGACCGACGTCTCCGAGGTCAATCCGCGCTTCCTGCGCCAGATCGTCTCCTACCAGACCGCCGAGCATCCCGGCACGATCGTCGTCGATACCGACGCTCACTTCCTCTATCTCGTCCAGCCCGGCGGCAAGGCGATCCGCTACGGCATCGGCGTCGGCAAGCAGGGCATGTCCTGGCGCGGCCGCGCCACGGTGCAGCGCAAGGCCGAATGGCCGCGCTGGACCCCGACGCCTGATATGATCCGCCGCGACCCGAAGAAGAACGGCCCCTGGGCCGGCGGCATGCAGGGCGGCCTCGACAACCCGCTCGGCGCGCGCGCGCTCTATCTCTACCAGGGCGGCCGCGACACCCTGTACCGCATCCACGGCACCTCGGAGCCGTGGTCGATCGGCAAGTCGATGTCCTCCGGCTGCATCCGCCTGTTCAACCAGGACATCATCGACCTCCACAGCCGCGTCCCTGCCGGCACGAACGTCCTCGTCCTCAACCGCGGCACGCTGGTCGCGCCCGACGGCGACGAGGCGCCGCCGCCGGACGATTACAGCCCCGACGGCGACTTCTGATCGCAGCGCGGCATGCTGCCGCGCTCCGCCTTGATACCGTCACAGGGCAGGCCCACCTCTTGAGGGCGGCGCATCGGCGCCGTCCAACCAGAGGAGATGACGATGACGCCGCAAGAACGCGACGTGATCGCCGGGATTTTCGATCGGCTCAAGCAGGCCGCCACCCAGCCCCGCGACCCGGAAGCCGAAGCCTTCATCGCCGAGCGACTGCGCGAGCAGCCCTACGCGCCCTACGCGATGGCCCAGGCCGTCTATGTGCAGGAGCAGGCGCTGACCAACCTGCACCAGCAGGTCGAGAGCCTGCAGGCGCAGGTCCGTGAGCTGCAGAGCCGCCCCAGCGAGGCGGCGCAAGCCTCGGGCGGCTTCCTGTCGGGCATTTTCGGCGGCGCTCCCGCGCAGCCGCGTGCCGGATCGGTTCCGCCGGTTCCGCCCCGCCCGGAGGGGCAGCCCTCTTCCGCCTGGACGAATGCGCCGGCCGCCCAGCCGATGCAGCCTCCCCCGCCCCAGCCGCAGCCCGGCCCCTGGAGCAACCAGCCCCAGCAGCCGGCCGCACGTGGCGGCGGCTTCATGGCCAGCGCGCTGACGACCGCGGCGGGCGTGGCCGGCGGCCTCGTGCTCGGCAATGTCCTGACCAACGCTTTCAGCGGTCACGGCGCCGCGGCAAGCGGTCTCGCCAGCTCGGTGAGCAACTTCGGCTCGGGCTCGAGCGGCACGAACGCCCAGCAATCCGCCTACGAGCAGGGGGCAGCCGACCAGTCCGCCTATGATCGCGGCGCGGACGACCAGGCGCGCACCGACAGCACTGCCGACAGACAAGATGTCAGCCAGGCCAATTACGACCAGGCGGATGACGACGACGATCCGGGCTACGACGACGGCGGCAACTCGGACGACGACAGCTGGGTCTGACAGCTCCCTGAACGACCTTAAAGCCCGCCTCCAGGAGGCGGGCTTTTTGCTGCCGAAGGGCTTCACAAGCCGATGCGCCGAGGATAGGTTAGAATAATTCTAATCTATGGATCCGCCATGAAGCGCCTCGACGATCTCGACGAAGCCGAACTCCTTGCCCTCGCCGTCGCCAGCGAGGAGGAGGACGCGCGAATCTATCTGACCTTCGCGCAGAGGCTGCGGGCCAACTATCCCCACTCCGCCGCGATGTTCGAGGAAATGGCAGCCGAGGAGAGCGGCCATCGCCACCAACTCCTGGCGCAGTATGAGAGCCGGTTCGGCACCGAATTGCCGCTGATCACGCGGCAGGACGTGAAAGGCTTCCTCAAGCGCAATCCCATCTGGCTGCATGAGGACCTGCAGCTCGAGGCGGCGCGTCGCCACGCCGCCGTGATGGAGGTCGAGGCCAGCCGCTTCTATGCGCGCGCCGCCGAGCGGGCGCATGACACCGGCACGCGGAAGCTGCTAGCCGATCTGGCGGAGGCCGAGCGCGGCCATGAGAAGATGGCGGAACGGCTCGACGACGAGCTCAAGAGCTCGGGCGCGGCCGATGAGGAGGAGGAGACGCGCAAGCGCCTCTTCGTCCTGCAGATCGTCCAGCCGGCGCTGGCCGGACTGATCGACGGCTCGATCTCGACGCTGGCGCCGATCTTCGCCGCCGCCTTCGCGACACATGATTCCTGGAACGCCTTCGTCGTCGGCCTCGCCGCCTCCATCGGCGCCGGCATCAGCATGGGGCTGACAGAAGCGCTCTCCGACGACGGCGTGGTCACGGGTCGCGGCCACCCCTGGGTGCGCGGCGCCGCCTGCGGCATCGCCACCGCCATCGGCGGGCTCGGGCATACGCTGCCCTATCTCATTCCGGATTTCTGGCTGGCGACGGCCATCGCCGGCGTCGTCGTCGCCTGCGAACTCGTCATCATCGCCTGGGTGCGCTTCCGCTACATGGAAACGCCCTTCGCCTCCGCGATCGTCCAGATCATCCTCGGCGGCCTCGCCGTGCTGGCCGTCGGCATCCTGATCGGCAGTTCCTGAGGGCCGTCGCCCTCAGATCACGACGACCTTCGCGCCGACGCCGACCTTGCCGTAGAGGTCGATGACGTCGTCATTGGTCATGCGGATGCAGCCCGAGGAGACCTCGCGGCCGATGGTGTTCGGCTCGTTGGTGCCGTGGATGCGATAGAGCGTCGAGCCAAGATAGAGGGCGCGAGCGCCGAGCGGGTTCTCGGGGCCGCCCGCCATGAAACGCGGCAGGTCGGGCCGGCGCTTGATCATCTCGGCCGGCGGCGTCCAGCTCGGCCATTCGGCCTTGCGCGTCACCGTCTTGGTGCCGGCCCAGGAGAAACCGGGACGCCCGACGCCGATGCCGTAGCGCAGCGCCCGGCCGCCGGGCTGAACCAGGAAAAGGAAGCGGTTCGGCGTGTCGACGATCACGGTGCCGGGCCGATGCGGCCCGTCATAGGCGACCTCCTGCTTCCGGAAACGCGGCTCGACGACATAGGGGATGCCGGCCTGCGGCTCGACCGGCTGGCCCAAGGCCGCGACCTGCCGCCCGGGCTGCGGGCGGCGCGTTTCCGCGAAGGGATCGGCGCCGTAGCCGGCGGGCGCCTGCATCGCCTGGCCATAGGCATAGCCGCCCGGCCGGTTATAGACCGCCCCGCCACGGCTCGCGGGGGTCGGATCGCGGCCGGTCATCAGCATCTCGATGAAGCCGCCGCCATAGCTCGAGCGGCCGCGCTGCGCCTGCAGCATCGGATCGTCAGGAGCCCGATAGCCATATCCTTGCGCGGCGGCGGGATCGGCCACGGCCAGACTGCCGGCGGCAGCCAGAAAGGAGAGGATGAACGCTCGACGCATGACACAACTCTCTCAACGGAAAGACTTGCCCGAAAGCCTGCGGAACGGTCTCGAAGGAATGGTGAATCGTTGACTCTTTCGGCCTGCAACAGGGCCGAAAGGCGCGAATTCGCGGAATTAACCTTAGTGCCTTGCCAAGAGACAGGGTGAAGGAAAGCTTTCCGCGTGCAGGTCAGGCAGAACCGCGCGGAGGCCGCGTCTTGCCGGCAAGCCAGCGCAACCTGAGCCCGGTGCGCCAGCGGGCAACGTCGCAGGCGAGGATGATGGCGGCGTAGACGAGCCCACCCAGCCCGATCTGGAGGATGAGTTCGAGCACCGGAGGCAATTGGTTCCGCAGCGGCCAGACCGCCAGCGCCATGACGGCTCCCGCGAACAGGACGCAGGCGATATCGCGCGGCGGGGGCGCTTTCGGCAGGGAGCGCAAGGCGACGAGAGCCGTCACCAGCAGCACGACCAGGAATCCCGCGCTCTGCGCGATGGCAAAGCGCGAGGGCGACGCGGTGCCGACCAGACCCGAGACGAGAGCGAGATTCACTGCAAGGCCCGCGAGCGCGACGATCGCCGCGATCAGGGTTCGCTTCTGGAGCAGGAAAACCGGATAGATCGCCGCCTGGAACAGGGCGATGGCGGCGAAGCCCGGCAGCAGCAACGCCATGTAGCCCGCGAAATGGCCGCGGAACGCCGCCGGGACGAAAAGCGCCTCGAAGGCCGGCAGCACGAGCCAGAAGCCGAGCGCGGCGGGCAGGACCACGGCCAGGACGAGCACCATGTTGCCGGCGATCCGCTTCTGGGCGGCGTTGCGCCCGCGCGTCTCGTCGAGGCGGATCACCTCGCGCAACAGCACGATCTCGAGCATCGACGCCAGCATCGGGAAAAGCCTGAGGCCGATATCGGAGGCGAGCGAGAAATAGCCGGACTCCGCGAGGCCATGTGCCTCGGCCAGCAGGCTGCGATTGGCAAGCGGGATCAGCGAATAGACCGCGTTTCCGGCGACGAGCGGCAGGCCGTAGCGCAGGAAGGCGCGTGCCAGATCCATGCGCGCCCCGGCGATGGCGAGCGGCCCGTCGGAGAGCCGGCCGCGCACGCTGAGCACCGAGGCGATGGTCCCCGCAAGCCCCGCAAGCAGCACGACGACCGGATCGCGCGTCAGCCAGGCGCCGCCGACCATCAGGACCAGCACGATGGCGGCGCGCACGGCGATGAGGCGGCCATAGGCGGCATCGAGGAAGCGCGCCCGCGCGATGGCACCGTGATAGTCGAACCAGCCGGCACCGATGCCGGCCAGAACGGCAGCGACGAGCAGGGCCACCGGCAGGCCACCATCGAAGCCCGCGAGCAGCACGATCCCGAGCGACACGCACAGCACCAGAGCGGCCCCCGCAAAAAGCAGGTCCAGCGTGGAGCGGATGCCGGGATCGCTCGCGCGGGTCTGCGCCGTGTAGAAGCGCACGGCCGAGAGCTTCAACCAGTCAAGCGCCGCCGTGTTGACGAGGACGACCAGCGCCGCGCCGATCGCATAGAGGCCAAAAGCCTCGGGGCCGAGGAACAGCGCGATCAGCAGGCCGAGAGCGAAATTCAGCACCGCGTTGACGAGGAAGGGCAGCAGGACGGTCATCGCGTCTCGGTCATCCCCTTGTTTTCCCTCGCGACGCCCATGCGGCCAACGCCCTTGCGACTCGCCGACAAGTCGGGAAGCTCAGCGAAACATGGCGTAGCGGGGCGCGGATGGTTTTCCAAGCGGAAGGAGCCGGGTTGTGGCCGCGTCCCGGGCGAGGTCGGGGGCCTGATGCCTGAGCCGCTGTCCTTCTATCTCGTCGGCTGGGTGACGACGCTGATCATCGCCATCGGCAAGAGCGCCTTCGGCGGCGGCCTTGCCATCCTCGGCATTCCGCTGCTGGCGATGGTCACCACACCGCAGAACGCCGCGATCATGGTCTCGATGCTGGTCTCGCTGATGGACCTGATGGCGCTGCAGCGCTTCGGGCGCGACACCTGGTCGAAGCCCGACCTGGTCTGGCTGCTGCCGGGCCTCGTCCTCGGCATCGGACTTGGCTATCTCGTCTTCGTCCGCATCGACCCGCGCATCGTCAATCTGATGATCGGCGTCGTGACGTTGCTGTTCACTGCGCATTGGTTCCTGAAGGGGCGCCTCGCCCCGCCCGGCAACCGCCCGGTTTCACCGGGGCTGGCACTCGCCGCCGGCACGGCCTCCGGCTTCACCACCTTCGTCGCCCATGCCGGCGGGCCACCCGTCGCGATGTATCTGCT
Organism: Allobosea sp. UNC402CLCol; assembly: GCF_000745475.1. Classification (GTDB taxonomy): domain Bacteria; phylum Pseudomonadota; class Alphaproteobacteria; order Rhizobiales; family Beijerinckiaceae; genus Allobosea; species Allobosea spartocytisi. The sequence continues at coordinate 498,480 of NZ_JQJJ01000009.1, read as the reverse complement.
CGCCCGCGGCCTGCCGAAAACCCTGTTCGTCGGCACGACGGTGGCGATCTTCACGCTCGGCAACTGGCTGAAGCTGCCGCCCTATTTCAGCCTCGGCCTGAAGCACACCGAGGCGCTCTGGGGCGCGCTGGCGCTGGCCCCCGCCGTGCCGCTTGGGATCTGGCTCGGGCGCGTGCTGCATGATCGGCTCGAGCAGAAGGCCCTGTTCTTCTGGTGCTATGTCCTGCTCGCAGTCGCGGCGCTGAAGCTCACCGCCGACGCCGCGCTCGCCCTGATGCGATAGCGGCATGGCGGAATGCGGCGGCCCCTCTAGGCGCGATACCGGTTTATCCCTAGAGCCGTCGTCATGACCGCGCTCCCGCCGATCCGCCTTGCCCGCGACACCGATTCCGAGCCTCTCGCCGCGCTGATCGCGGCGAGCTTCGCCGAATATCCGAACTGCCATTTCGTCTGGGAGGAATTCCCGGAGTTGCGGCAGCCGGCGACGGCCTTCGCCAAGAAGGGCGGCAAGCTCTGGATCGTCGATGCGCCGGATGGCGGCATCGCCGGCTCGCTCGGCGCCACGCCGCTGCCCGAGCAGAACGCCGTCGAGCTCACCAAGGTCTATGCCGACCCGGCCTTTCGCGGCACCGGGCTGGCGCAGGCGCTTTTCGCGGAGGCGCTGGCTTTCGCCAACGCCGGCGGCTTCGCCGAGATGATGCTGTGGTCGGATACGCGCTTCGCGCGCGGCCATCGGTTCTACGAGAAGCTCGGCTTCCGGCGCTGGCCGGGCGAGCGCTATCTCGCAGACGTCTCCGCCACCTGGGAATATCATTTCCGCAAGCCGCTCAGCAGCGTGTCATGACCTGGTCGACGGCGCTGCGCGCCGCCTTGGGCATCGCCCTGCTCACCGCCATGGACGCGGTGCTGAAGGGGCAGATGCACAAGCATCCCTTCGTGCTGGCGCTGTTCATGCGCTTCGCCATGGGCGGGCTCTGCGCGCTCGTCGTCCTGGCGATCGCCCGGCCGGCGAGGCCGACGCGCGACAGCCTGATCGGCAATCTCGCCCGCATCCCGCTGGTGGTGCTCACCGCCGGCAGCTTCTTCTATTCGGTCTCGGTGCTGCCGCTGGCCGAGGCGCTGACGCTCTCCTTCCTCGCCCCGGTCTTCGTCGCGCTGCTGGGCGGCCTCCTGCTCAAGGAGAAGATCGACAAGCGCGTGCTGCAGGCGCTCGCCTTCGGCCTCGCCGGCATGCTGGTGATGGTCTGGCCGCGCCTGCAGGGCCATGTCAGCGGCGCGGGGCTCGGCGTCGCCGCCGCCCTGTTCTCGGCCGTGAGCTATGCTTTCAACCTCATCCTGCTCAGGCGCATCGCGATGCGCGAGCACCCGACGGTGATCGTCGCCTTCCAGAATGTCGGCCCTGCTCTCTGCCTCGCCATCCCGGCGGCAACCGTCTTCGTGCCGATGGCCGCGATCGACCTCGCGATCTATCTCGGCGCCGGTATCCTCGGCGTCGCCGGTCATCTGACGCTGACCTCGGCCTATGCCCGGGCGGCGGCCTCGAAGCTCGCGGCGATCGAATACACCGCGCTGATCTGGGCGAGCCTGCTCGGCTTCCACCTCTTCGGCGAGGTGCCGCTCTACACGACCTATGCCGGGGCAGTGCTGATCGTAGCGGGAGCGGTGGCAGTCAGCCGGCGCTAGGCCTCGCCGGGAATACGACGCAGGTCTCGGTGCCATGCGCGAGCAGCTTGCCGCGCTCGTCGACGAGCTTGCCCTCGGTCGTGATGACCGTGCCGCCGCGATGGATCAGCTTGCCCTCGCAGCGGACCGTGCCGCTCTCCGGCATGACCGGGCGGACATAGTTCAGCTTCATCTCCAGCGTGGTGTAGCCCTCGCCCGGCTTCAGCGTCGCATGCGCGGCGCAGGCCATGGCGGAATCGAGGATCGTCGCCGTCCAGCCGCCATGGATCGTGCCGAGCGGGTTGAAGAAGCGCGGCGACGGCCGGCCGACGAAGACGACCCGGCCCTCATCCGCCTCGACTAGGTCGAAATCCATGGTCTGCGCGAAGGGCGGGGCCGGCTGCGAGCCATCGATGATGCCGCGCAGGAAGCTCAGGCCGTCGCCGGCGGTCAGCACTTCGCGGGACACCACTCCGAAGGTTCGATCCATGGCCGCTTCTCCAATCGTGTATCTGCACGATAGAGAGAGCCTGGCTGTACCGTCAACCGGGCCGCCGGAGATTATGCCGCGAAAAGCGGGAGACGTGTTCTAAAGCCCTCATCCTGAGGAGTGCCGTATTTTTCAGGCGAGGTTCTCAGCGTGTCTCGCGTGCCGCGCGGCGCAGCGCCTTCAGCCCGTCGCGGGTCTCGCGCCAGCGCTCTTCGCCGAAGCCGCCCTCGATCTTGTCCTGCGCCGCCCGCCAGAACGGGATCGCTGCCGCGATCGCAGCCCGGCCCTTCTCCGTCACCGCATAGACGGAGGCGCGGCCGCGGCACTCGACCGGCTCGACCATGCCCTCGGCCGCCAGCAACTGGAGATTGCGGGTCAGCGACGTCCGCTCCAGTGCAAAGCGCTCGGCCAATTCGGTGACCGACTTCCATTGCCCGGTGCTCAACGCCGAGAGCAGCACGAACTGGGTGATCTTCAGCCCGCTCGGCCGCATCGCCTCGTCATAGGCGCGGGTGACGGCGCGCGCCGTCATGCGGATGTGCAGCGCCACGCAGGAGCGGGCGATCTCATCGAGACGGGGGTCGGGCGCGGAAGGGGTCGCGGATGTCGTCATGTCGCCATCTTAACGTGTTCTGCCCTTTACCGCAGCCGGAAGGCTGAGGGCTGCGTCCGGAGCGTTCACTTTATCGCTCGCAGCTTTCTTGACTCTCCGGACACCCGCGCCTATCTCCGCGCTATCTGTTAGCACTCCCAACAGGTGACTGCTAACAGCCTCCCCCGGGAGCCCATCAGCGGCGCCCGAAACGAATAAGACCGAGAGGAAGACAGAACCATGAAGTTCCGTCCTTTGCATGACCGCGTCGTGGTCCGTCGCCTGGATGGCGAAGAGAAGACCAAGGGTGGCATCATCATCCCCGAGACCGCCAAGGAAAAGCCCCAGGAGGGCGAGGTCATCGCCGTCGGTTCCGGCGCGCGCGATGAGGCCGGCAAGCTCGTTCCGCTCGACGTTAAGAAGGGCGACCGCGTCCTGTTCGGCAAGTGGTCGGGCACCGAGGTCAAGATCGACGGTCAGGACCTCCTGATCATGAAGGAATCCGACATCATGGGCGTCGTCGGCTGATAGCCGCCTGACCGCTCTCTTCCGTTTCAAGTTCAAGGAGTAGCTCTCATGGCTGCCAAAGACGTCAAATTCGGCACTGAAGCCCGCGACAAGATGCTGCGCGGCGTGGATATCCTCGCCAACGCCGTGAAGGTCACGCTCGGTCCCAAGGGCCGCAACGTCGTGATCGAGAAGTCGTTCGGCGCCCCGCGCATCACCAAGGACGGCGTCACCGTCGCCAAGGAGATCGAGCTGTCCGACAAGTTCGAGAACATGGGCGCCCAGATGGTCCGCGAAGTCGCTTCGCGCCAGAACGACCATGCCGGCGACGGCACCACCACCGCCACCGTCCTCGCCCAGGCGATCGTCCGTGAAGGCGCCAAGTCGGTTGCGGCCGGCATGAACCCGATGGACCTGAAGCGCGGCATCGACCTGGCCGTCGAGGCCATCGTCGCCGACCTCAAGAAGAACTCCAAGAAGGTCACGTCCAACGCGGAAGTCGCGCAGGTCGGCACCATCTCGGCGAACGGCGACGAGTCGGTCGGCAAGATGATCTCGACCGCGATGCAGAAGGTCGGCAACGAGGGTGTCATCACCGTCGAGGAAGCCAAGACCGCCGAGACCGAGCTCGACGTCGTCGAGGGCATGCAGTTCGACCGCGGCTATCTCTCGCCGTACTTCATCACCAACTCCGAGAAGATGATCGCGGAGCTGGACGACCCCTACGTCCTGATCTTCGAGAAGAAGCTGTCCTCGCTCCAGGCGATGCTGCCGATCCTCGAGGCCGTCGTGCAGACCGGCAAGCCGCTGCTCATCATCGCCGAGGACGTCGAGGGCGAGGCCCTGGCCACGCTCGTCGTCAACAAGCTCCGTGGCGGCCTGAAGGTCGCGGCCGTCAAGGCTCCGGGCTTCGGCGATCGCCGCAAGGCCATGCTCGAGGACATCTCGATCCTGACCGCCGGCCAGATGATCTCGGAAGACCTCGGCATCAAGCTCGAGACCGTGACCCTCCAGATGCTCGGCCGCGCCAAGAAGGTGCGCATCGAGAAGGAGAACACCACGATCATCGACGGCGCCGGTAAGAAGAAGGACATCGAGGCTCGCGTCGGCCAGATCAAGGCCCAGATCGAGGAGACCACCTCGGACTACGACCGTGAGAAGCTCCAGGAGCGTCTGGCCAAGCTCGCCGGCGGCGTCGCGGTGATCCGCGTCGGCGGCGCGACCGAGGTCGAGGTCAAGGAGAAGAAGGACCGCGTCGACGATGCCCTGAACGCCACCCGCGCCGCGGTGGAAGAAGGCATCCTGCCGGGCGGCGGCGTCGCCCTGCTGCGTTCGCTCCAGGCCGTCAAGTCGATCAAGACCGTCAACGACGACCAGAAGACCGGCGTCGAGATCGTCCGCAAGGCGATCATGGCCCCGGCCCGCCAGATCGTCGACAACGCCGGCGATGACGGCGCCGTCGTGATCGGCAAGCTGCTCGAGTCGAAGGACTACACCTACGGCTACAACGCCCAGACCGGCGAATACGGCGATCTGGTCAAGGCCGGCATCATCGACCCGACCAAGGTCGTTCGCACGGCGATCCAGGACGCGGCTTCGATCGCGGGCCTGCTGATCACCACCGAGGCGATGGTCGCCGACCTGCCGAAGAAGGAAGCTCCGATGCCCCCGATGGGCGGCGGCGGCATGGGCGGCATGGACTTCTGATCCAGCCCCCAAAGCAATGTCTACGGAAGGCCCGGCGCAAGCCGGGCCTTTTTCGTTTGCGTGATTTTCCAAAGCAGCAAGCGAGGGAGCCGACGCTCCCCTGCGGCCATGCGTCTCAAGCGGCCCGCTCGGGAGCCGATGAGATGTCATCATCCCCTCTCCTCGCCTATAAAAGCGGCAAGCGCCTTCGCAACGGATGCGCGAACATGCAAAAACCGATCGGGAGAGGCCCATGAAGACCTCCAAATTCCTCACAGGCGTCGCTTTCACCGCCACGCTGCTGGCGTCGCAGATCGCTCGCGCCGACATCACCATCGGCCTGATCGCGCCGCTGACTGGCCCCGTCGCCGCCTATGGCGAGCAGGTCAAGAACGGCGCCCAGGCCGCCGTCGACGCCATCAACAAGAATGGCGGCGTGCTCGGCGAAAAGCTCGTGCTCAAGCTCGCCGACGATGCGGGCGACCCGAAGCAGGGCGTCTCGGCCGCCAATCTCCTCGTCGGCGACAAGGTGAAGTTCGTCGTCGGCCCGGTGACCTCGGGCGTCGCGATGGCGACTTCCGACGCACTCGCCGAAAGCGGCGTGCTGATGGTGACGCCGACCGCGACCTCGCCGGCGCTGACCAGCCGCGGCCTCACCAATGTCTTCCGCACCTGCGGCCGCGACGACCAGCAGGCCGAAGTGGCCGCCGCCTATGTTCTGAAGAATCTGAAGGACAAGAAGATCGCCATCGTCCACGACAAGGGCACCTATGGGAAGGGCCTCGCCGACAACTTCCAGAAGGGCATCAATGCCGGCGGGCTCAAGGAAGTGGCCTATCTCTCGCTGACGCCGGGCGAGAAGGACCTCTCGGCCGTGATCACGCGCCTGAAATCGGCCGGCGCCGAGGTGATCTATTTCGGCGGCTATCACCCCGAGGGCGGCCTGCTCTCGCGCCAGCTCGCCGATGCCAACGTCAAGGCGACGATCATCGGCGGCGAGGGTCTCTCCAACACCGAGTTCGCGGCAATCGGCGGCGACCACGCCACCGGCACGCTGTTCACCAACGCCACCGACGCACTGAAGAACCCGGATTCGGCGCAGGCCGTCGCCGCGCTGAAGGAGAAGGGCATCCCGCCCGAAGCCTTCACGCTCAACGCCTATGCCGCGGTCGAGGTGCTGAAGGCCGGCATCGAGAAGGCGGGCAAGGCGACCGACGCCTCGGGCACGGCCAAGGCGCTGCAATCGGGCATGCCGATCAAGACCGCCATCGGCACGCTGACCTATGGCAAGACGGGCGATCTGAGCTCGCCGAGCTTCTCCATGTACAAGTGGGACGCCGGCAAGATCGTCGCGGCGGAGTGAGACAGAGGGCGAAGCGGGTCATGCCCGCTTCGCCTTTTTTCGAGGCGCGGGTCATCCTAGGCAACCTCAGTTTGACCCGGGATGACCTCTCGATTGGAGCGCTCCGGGTGGCCGCAAACAGCCACCTCGCTGGGTAATATCACGCTGTTGTTCGCCTCTCCGGCGGATGACAATTTGCTCATCTGCGCGCGTTGCCATTGAAAGGCCATCGGCGCTGCGACATGGTCCGAATCGTGGCCTCCACCGTTTCCCGCCAGGATTACAGCCCATGCGCCTGTTGAGCATTCTCGTCGCCGTGATGGCGGCCGCCGCGCTGGCGGTCGGCGCTTCGGCCCAATCGGCCGCCATCATCGGCATGGGCGTCATCGGCCTGCTGCTGGCGGCGGTGACCTTCCGCTCCCCGGCGCTGACGTTCTTCCTGCGCATCTTCTCCGGCGTCTTCGCCATCGAATATGTGCTGTTCGGCGCGGCCGCGCTGCTCGCCCAGACCGGGCTGTGGCCGGCGCCCTTGGGCATTCCCGCGATTCCGACCAGCCTGCCGACCACGGTCGGCGTCTTCGGCGTCCTGATCTACGCGATCTCCTTCGTACCGGTGATCGCACGCATCTCGCGGCTCGCCTCGCCCTTCTTCGAAACCGACGAGGTGACCACCGCCAATCTCTGGCCGATCGGCCCCTACCAGATCCGGCTCGGACGGCTCGCCGTCGCGCTCCTCGTCTTCCTGGTCGTCATAAACCAGCTCCAGGTCGGCATCTCGCTCAGGATCTCGTTCTTCAGCCGCGACATGTTCGACTCGCTGCAGAACAAGGACGCGCCGAGCTTCTGGTATCAGATCTTCTGGGTGTTCGTGCCTTGGGCAACGATCTGGGTCGTCTCGAATCTGATCGAGCTGTTCGCCAACTACACGATCCTGATCCGCTGGCGGCAGTTCATGGCGCGCGAATACACCGAGCGCTGGCTCAGCCACGCCACGCATTACCGGATCGCCCTGGTCGGCAGCGTCGACAACCCCGACCAGCGCATCGCCGAAGACACGCGAGCCTTCGTCAACCAGACCTATAATTTCGCACTGCCTCTGCTCTCGCAGATCTCCACGCTGGTCTCGTTCTCGATCATCCTCTGGAACATCCCCGTCGCCTTCACCCTGCCCGGCACCTCCTTCGCGGTCCCCGGCTACATCTTCTGGGTGGCGTTCTTCTACGCGGCGGCGGCGACCTGGCTGACCCACCTCATCGGCCGCCCCTTGATCCGGCTCGAGTTCGAGCAGGAGAAGCGGGAGGCGAATTTCCGCTTCTCCCTGGCGCGCCTGCGCGAATATTCCGAGCAGATCGCGCTGATGGTCGGCGAGCCGACGGAGCGCAGCCACCTCGCCCAGCGCTTCCGTGATATCGTCGAGAACTTCTACCGGCTGGTCTGGCGCCGGCTGAAGCTCACCGCCTTCACCTTTTCCTACAACCAGGCCAGCGTGGTCGTCCCGACCATCATCCTGGCACCGTATTTCTTCGCGGGCACGATCACGCTCGGCATCCTGCAGCAGGTCTCGGGCGCCTTCGACCGGGTGCAGACGGCGCTGTCCTTCATCATCAACAGCTACTCCTCGATCGCTTCCTACCTCGCTTCGATCAACCGCCTGACCTCCTTCGAGACAGCGATCGCCGATGCGCAGCACGGCGCGATCAGCGAGGAGGCGCTGAGCCGCGAGACGTCGCGCGACGGCGGCCTGCATGTCGGCAAGGCGGTGCTGTCGCTGCCGAACGGCCAGCCGATCGTCCGGTTCGAGCGGCTCGATTTCGGCCAGGCGCGCTCGACCCTGCTGATCGGCCCGTCGGGCTCGGGCAAGTCGACCCTGTTCCGCGCCATCGCCGGCATCTGGCCCTTCGGCGACGGCAAGGTCGGAATCCCGGCGGATGCGCAGATCATGCTGCTGCCGCAGCGCCCCTATCTTCCGCAGGGCTCGCTACGTGCGGCGCTCGCCTACCCGGCCGAGGAAGGCGCCTATGACGACGCCGCGATCCGCGCCGCCATGGCGAAGGTCAAGCTCGGCCATCTCGCCGACAGGCTCGACGAGGTCGATCTCTGGGGCCAGCGCCTCTCGGGCGGCGAGCAGCAGCGGCTGGCGGTCGCCCGCGCCCTGCTGAGCAAGCCGGACTGGCTCTTCCTCGACGAGGCGACCGCCTCGCTCGACGAGAAGCTCGAAGGCGAGATCTACGCGACCATCGACACGGAATTGCCGGAGACGCGCATCGTCTCGATCGGCCACCGGGCAACGCTGCGCGAGATGCACGATGCCATCGTGACGATGGAGCCCAATGCCGACGGCACCTTCACACCGACGCCGACAGAAAAGGCGCCGGTCGCCTGATCGTCAGCCCGAGAAGCGGCACGCGGTTTTGGAGAGGCCGACGCAAGAACAAAGCCCAGCAACAGCGGACTGAACATCATATTCAGTCCGCTGTTGCTGGGCGATTGGCGTCGGGAGAATGGTCCGGTTGAGCCCGAGCCTGTCGGCTCAAGAACTCAGAGCGTGCGGCTGAGCACCAATTCGCCGGCGCTGCCCTTGAGCACCAGGCGACCATTGACCAGGTCCCATTTCTGGGTGGCGCGCAAAGTCGTCAGGAAGGAGCGCTCGAAATCGAGCAGCCCCTTGTCGCAGGAGCGCTTGGTCAGCGCGATCGGCCCGACCGCGAGAGCCTGCTGGCGCAGCGGATAGGCGGAGGCCGAGAAGGTGTTGCAGCCGCCGAAGCCGGTGCCGCGCAGGTTTGCGTCGATCATCAGGGTGGCGCGGCGATCATAGACCGGCTTGCCGTTGAGTTCGATGACGCTCCAGCTCGCGCCGATCGGGAAGGTCTTCTCCTGCTGCGGCAGCGGAATCGCCGTGCCGCCACCGCCGAGCTCCTCGCGGGACGGCATCTGCTGGCGGCGCTGCGCGGCGGCCTCTCCCGGCATCAGCATCGGTGCAACCAGCGCAGCAAGGACGGCCGCAAGGCCAAGGCGTCGAGTCATCTTCGTCTTACCTGCATTCACGCGCGCGGCCGCCTCGATCCAGGATCAAATGGGCCGCGGACCCCTTCATGGTTAAACGCGTAGATGCCAATTGGTTCAGGATCAAGGCTGCTGCGCCGGAAAGCGCACAGCCGGATGGCCGGTTATGCGTTCAGATCCGGGCGTCGAGCCGCTCCAGCAGCCGGTTCGCGCGACGGAAGACATAGGTCGGCGCGGTGACGGCGATGTCGTCCGCGCCCTTGCGGTCGAGCTCCTCGACCAGCGCGAAGACCGCCTTGTCCGGGCAATGCAGGGTCAATGGCGCCCCCGTGGCCGGCGCGCCGAAGGGCAGCCGCGCGCCGAAACGCTCGGTCAGCGCAGCCAGCGCCGACGCATCGAGGTCTAACCTGGCGCGGATTTCGCGGACCGTGCGCGCCTCCTCCTCCGCCGCGATGCGGGAGAGAATCGTCCTGGCCGCAGCCCTGGCGCGATCGCCCCAGGGCGCCCGCGTCGAGGCGACCAGATTGGCTTCGGATGCGAGCATCACGCCATCGTCGAGCACCTTGAGCGCATTCGCCGCGAGCGTCGCGCCGGTCGTGGTGATGTCGACGACGATCTCGGCGGTGCCGGCGGCAGGGGCGCCTTCCGTCGCGCCCAGGCTCTCGACAATGCGGTAATCGGCGAGCCCGTGCTCAGCGAAGAAGCGGCGGGTCAGGTTCACATATTTGGTGGCGACGCGCAGCTTGCGGCCGTGGCGGGCGCGCATGGTCGAGGCGACGTCCTCGAGATCGGCCATGCTGCGCACGTCGATCCAGGCCTGCGGCACGGCGACGACGACATTGGCGTGGCCGAAGCCGAGCGGCGTCAGCATCTCCACCGCCGCATCGGCATCGGAGAGCTGCTCGCGAACCAGATCCTCGCCGGTGATGCCGAGATGAGCGGCGCCCGAGGCGAGCTGGGCGACGATTTCCGAGGCGGAGAGGAAGGCGACCTCCGCCCCCTCGACGCCTGCGATGCTGCCGCGATAGCCGCGCTCGCCGCTGGCCTTGACGAATTTCAGCCCGGCGCGGCCGAAGAAGGCGGTGGCGTTCTCCTGCAGCCGGCCCTTGGAGGGGACGGCGAGGACGAGAGGAGCATCATTGGCTTGCGGCGCTTGAGTCATGGGGTCTCTCCCGCCAGACGGTCGAGCCAGAGGGAGGCGCCGACCGCGGGGATCGCGCGCTTCGCGCCGAGGCGCCCGAGCAGGTTGTCGTAGCGCCCGCCGCCGGCCACAGGCTTGCCGTCGCCACGCGCGGGATCGTGCAACTCGAAGATGAAGCCGGTGTAATAGTCGAGATTGCGCGCAAAGCCGGCCGAGAACCCGATGGCGCCGACATCGACCCCGCGCGCAGCCAGGAAGCCGGTGCGCTCGTCGAAGGCGTCCAGTTCTCGGCCGAGATCGAGCGAGGCCTGATCGGCCAAGGCCCTGAGCGCGGCGGAGGCCGTATCGGGATCGCCCGAGACGCCCAGCACCTGCGCCAGCAGCGCCTTGACGTCGCCATTGACCGGGTTCTCTCGCTCGGCGGCGCGGGCGAGGAAGCGCTCGGCGATATCGGCGGCGCTGCGCCCGCCGACCGTCGAGATGCCGGCGATGGAGAGCACATCCTCGACGAAGGCACGGGCGGCCTTGGGATCCTGCCCTTCCAGCGCCTTGAGCAGGCCGGCATGGGCGGCCTCGCCCTCGGCGAGCGGGGGATCGAGCGCCGCGACGGCCTGCGTCCCCCTGCCCTGCACGATGGCGCGCACCAGGCGCCGGCGCGCGCCCTGGGACACGTTGAGCCGGTCGAGCAGCGCGCCGAGCAGCGCAACGTCACCCATCAAGATGCGCGGCGCCTGCAGGCCCAGCGCAGCGGTCGCCTCGATGGTGAGTCCCATGATCTCGGCATCGGCGGCGGTGAAATCGGCACGGCCGAAGGATTCGATTCCCGCCTGCTGGAACTCGCCGGGCTCGCCGGCGCGCATGCGGAAGACCGGGCCGGCATAGCCATAGGCCGCAGGCTCCGTCGAGCCCGAGGCGATGTGATCGAGCGCGACGGGGATGGTGTATTCAGGGCGCAGGCACCAGTCGCGCCCGTCGACATCCTGCGTCATGAAGATGCGGCGGCGGATATCCTCGCCCGACAGGTCGAGGAAGACGTCGGCGGGCTGGAGGATCGCGGGTTCGGCATGCCCATAGCCCTCGCCCGCGAAGAGCGCGATCACGGTCTCGATGCTGGCGCGGCTTGCGGGCACGGGTCGTCCTGTCCTGTTGCGAGCGTCGTCCTAGCAGCGGCGCGGAGGATTTTCGAGGGATTTGAGGGAAATGGGTGAATGGGAATCGAAGGGCTGACCGGAATCCTCTCCCGCAGGGAGAGGGTTCTCAGTGCCTCACGAATGTCGCGCCAACACCCGCTTCACGCCCTCGACCAGCTCGGCGACCGGAACCGCGAACTGGGCCTCGGCCTGCTTGGCCTTGTGCTCGGCGGAATCCTTGACGTCGCGGCTGGCGGCGGCGAGTTCGGCGCCGAGGATCAAATCCTTGATGACGACGGTCCCTGCCTCGCGCTCGGACGAGCCCTGAATGACCGCGCAGATCGCGCCGCGCCGGTCGGCATATTTCATCTGGGCGTTGAAGCCGGAGGAGCCGAGATAGAGGTCGGCGCGCAGCAGTGGCTTGCCCTCGGCATCCTTGGCCTGGCGCAAGCCTGCGACCATCGCCTGATAGCCCGGCATGAACTCCGGCGACTTGTTGTCCATCGCCGTGACGACGACGAGAGGCAGTCCGTTCCTGCTATCGACGATGGGCGACTTCACCGCCTTCAGCGCCGAATAGAGCCTGGAAACGCCGATCGAGAAGCCGACTGCCGGCACGGGCTCGGGCCGGAAGCGGCCGACCAGCCCGTCATAACGCCCGCCGCCCGCGACCGAGCCGAAGCGCACGACCTGACCGTCATCATTCGTGACCGGGAAAGTGAGCTCCACCTCGTAGACCGAGCCGGTGTAGTATTCGAGGCCGCGGACGACGGAGGGGTCGATAATGATCCGCCCGAGATAGCCGGCCACCGTGATCAACTCCCGGATCTGCTCCAGTTCCCCGATGCCGGCGCGGCCATTCTCGGCATCTTCGACAAGGCCGCGCAGATCGGTGAGAGCCTCGGCCGAGAGCTTGGCGGAACCTTCGCTGTCCTCGGCATTGGCTTTGCCCAGCTCCGCGAGCTTCTGGCCGAGCTCCAGATAGCGAATGATGCGATCCGTCTGCGCGGGGGACAGACCCGCCCCCTTGGTGAAGTCGCCGCTCTCATCCTTGCGACCGTCGCCGAGGAGCTTGCGGACCTCCTCGAGCGGGAACTTGTCGGCCTTGTCGATCGCGCGCAGCACGGTGAGGCGCACAGCCGGGTCGATGCCCGCCGCATCCATCACGCCGTCGAGCACCTTGCGGTTGTTGACCTTGACGACATAGTCGCCGCGCTTGATGCCGAGCGCCTCCATCGTATCGGCGGCGAGCATGCAGATCTCGGCATCGCCCGCGACGGTGCCCGAGCCGACGATATCCGCGTCGAACTGCATGAACTGACGGAAGCGGCCGGGGCCGGGCTTCTCGTTGCGGAAGACATAGCCGACTTGGTAGCCGCGATAGGGCTTCGGCAGCGCGTCGAAATTCTCCGCGACATAGCGAGCGAGCGGCGCCGTCAGATCGTAGCGCAGCGAGAGCCACTGCTCGTCATCGTCCTGGAAGGAGAAGACACCCTCGTTCGGTCGATCCTGATCCGGCAGGAATTTTCCGAGCGCGTCGGTGTACTCGACGAAGGGCGTCTCGACCGGATCGAAGCCATAAAGGGCGAACTGCTCGCGGATGACGGCGAGCATGCGCTCGGTGGCAGCGACATCGGCCGGGCCACGATCGACAAAGCCGCGCGGCTGGCGGGCTTTCAGCTTGGCAGAGGCGGTCTTGTCGGCGGACATGGGCGTGCGGAACTCGGGTACGGGCCACCTACCCACATGTGGATAGATTGCCCAGAATGGGTACGCTGGCGGGTTAGACCGTACAGGCGCGACGAGCAAGCGTGTCCTTCTCCCCTCGGGGGAGAAGGTAGCAGAGCGAAGCGCTGACGGATGAGGGAATGCAGGCGTCGAGCCGCCCTCATCCGCCTGCCGGCACCTTTTCCCCCGAGGGGAGAAGGAAGCTACTCCGCCGCCGCCAGCGCTTGCACCCGCAACGGCCGATCCTCGATCCCCGCCCGCGCCAGCTTCTCCGGCAATGGGCCGCCAGTCGCCCAGTCGAGCAGCTCGGCGGTATGCACCACCGGCGTGGTCGCGCCCTTGTCCGCAAAACCCTTCGCGAGCTGGGTCATGCAGCCGATATTGCCGGTCGCGACCAGCATCGGCTTCGTCCGCTCGATATTGCCGATCTTGCGCTCGCGCAGCTTCCCCGCGATCTCGGGCTGGAGGATGTTGTAGACGCCGGCCGAGCCGCAGCAGATATGGCCCTCCGGCACCTCCTTGACCTTGAAGCCGGCGCCCGACAACAGGCGCTTCGGCCCGTCCTTGAGCTGCTGGCCATGCTGCATCGAGCAGGCCGAATGATAGGCGATCGGCATCGCGACATCACGCACGGCCGAAAGCTCCAGCGTCTCCAGGAACTCGGTGACGTCCTTGGCCAAGCCTGAGACCTTCGCCGCCTTCTCGGCGTAAGCCGGCTCGTTGCGGAACATGAAGCCGTAATCCTTGATCGTCGTGCCGCAGCCTGAGGCTGTGATCAGGATGGCGTCGAGCCCCTCGCCCTCGATCTCCGCCATCCAGGCGTCGACGTTCTTCCGGGCGAAGGCGAGCGCGTCGTGCTCCTGCCCCATATGGTGGACGAGAGCGCCGCAGCAGCCCTCGCCCTTCGGCAACACGACCTCGACGCCGTGGCGGTTGAGCAGGCGGATCGTCGCCTCGTTGATGGCGGGGTCGAGCACCGGCTGGGCGCAACCGGAGAGCAGCGCGACGCGCTTCGATCGCTCGGCCGGCGGCGGGAAGCTTTGCGGGCCTTCCATCGCCGAGCGCGTCGGCAGGCGCGCGGGCGCCAGCGCCAGCATCGCCTTCAGCCGGTTGCCGACGACCGGGAGAACGCCGAGCACCGGAGCGAGCGGCTTGGCCGCCAGGGCCATCAGCATCGCGGCGCGGAAGCGGCCGGGATAGGGCAGGATCGCCGCCAGCACCTTGCGCAGCAAACGGTCATGCCAGGAGCGCGTATAGGTCTCCTCGATATGGGCGCGGGCATGGTCGACGAGGTGCATGTAGTGCACGCCGGACGGGCAGGTCGTCATGCAGGAGAGGCAGGAGAGGCAACGGTCGATGTGCTGCACCACCTCGGCGGTGGCCGGCTTGCCGTTCTCCAGCATGTCCTTGATCAGGTAGATGCGGCCGCGCGGGGAATCGAGCTCGTCCCCAAGCAGCAGATAGGTCGGGCAGGTCGCGGTGCAGAAGCCGCAATGCACGCAGGTGCGCAGGATCTTCTCCGAGGCCGGCATGCGCGGATCAGAGGCGAGGCGCTCGGGGGTGAAGTTGGTCTGCATGGCTCAGGCTCCACCCTGCCAGGCTTTGATCCAGTCCATCGGCCAGAGCAGCATGATGACGTTGAGGGTGAGGTTATCGCGGATCAGCCAGCCGACGATCAGTTCCATGGCGAGAGCGCTCGTGACAGTGAGCCAGACCGGCGCGAGACGGGCGATCAGGAAGCCGAGCACCATCGAGAGGATGTCGCTGACCGAGTTCAGGACGCTGTCGCCGTAATAGTCGAGCGAGATCGTCGCCGAGCGATAATGCTCGATCACGGCCGGCGAGTTCTCGGTGATCTCCCAGGCGCCTTCGATGATGATGGCGAGCAGCAGCGCCAGCCCGAAGGAGATCGGCAGGCCGGTCAGGCGGCGCACCAGCCAGAACAGACCATAGAACAGGAAGCCGTGGATGATGTGCGAGAAGGTGTACCAGTCGGCGATGTGCTGGGAGTTCTCGGAGGAGAAAACCTGCCCCTGCCAGAACTTCACATAGCCGCATTTGCAGATCGGTTCGCGGCCCATGGCCAACAGGATCACGGCGGCCGCCGCCACCAGCAGCAGCGCCAGCCCGGCGATTGCAAGAGGGCCGAGACGCCCCGGCGCCCAGCTCGGGCGCGGCGCGGCAAATTCGCTGGAAACCGGTTCGGCGAGCGCCATCATATCCCCGCATACATCCGGCCGGGCTCGAAGATGCCGGCGGGATCGAAGCTTTTCTTGATGCCGGCCGTCACCCGCATCAGCGGCTCGGCCAGCGGCTGGAACACGTCGACGGCGGCGCGGATCGCATCCGGCGCCCGGACCAGCGTGGCATGGCCGCCGAGCGGCTTCAACGCGGTGCGGATCGCGGCGGCGCCGGCATCGCCATAGGCGGGAACCGCGAGCCAGACCAGTCCGCCGCCCCAGTCGTAGAAGCAGCGTGCAGCCGGGATCATCCGCACGATCGCAGCGGCGGCCTTCGGGCCGTTGGTCGGGGCGAGCGAGAGCCGCCAGACCGCGTCATCGCTCCCGGCGAAGAAGGCTGCATCGCGGATGTCGACCCAGAGCTCGGTCGGGGCTGTTCCTTCCAGCCGATCGGGCGTGCCATAGTCGCCGAGCAGCAGCGCGAGTTCAGCGGCACGGTAATCGATCGAGTCCGAAAAATTCTCCAGACGCAGCAGGGTCAGCGCCTCCTCGCCAGCGATCCGGGCCGGGAGATGCGCCGCCGCCATCGGCTCGAAGGGCGAGCCCAGCGCTTTCGCCAGCAGCGCAACTCCCACGTTGTCGGAGAGGCCGCGCCATTGCAGCGTGACGATGCGTTCCGGCCGCGGCAGCACGCGGAAGGTCACTTCGGTGAGAAAGCCGATCGTGCCGTGGCTGCCGCTGACGAGCTTCACGAGGTCGAGGCCGGTGACATTCTTCATCACCCGGCCGCCCGATTTGACGAGCTCGCCGCGGCCATTGACCAGCCGGACGCCGATCAGGGAATCGCGGGCGGCGCCGGCATTGATCCGGCGCGGGCCGGAGATGTTGCAGGCGGCGACCGCGCCGATCGTCGGCTCGCCCTCGCTGCCATAGAGGGCGCGATGGTCCATCGGCTCGAAGGGCAGCATCTGGCCGCGCTCGGTCAGGGTTTCCTGCACGATCTGCAGCGGCGTGCCGGCGCGGGCGGCGATGACCATCTCGGCCGGTTCGTAGAGCGTGATCCCGGTGAGGCCCGCGCTGGAAAGCGTGCTCGCAGCCTGGGCGTGCCGGCCGAGGCCGGCACGCGTGCCGCCGCCGCGCAGGATCAGCGGCACGTTGTTGTCGACCACGGATTTCACGACGGCGCAGGCCTGCGCCTCGGTGGTGGGGGTGTGGATGGTCACGCCGCGACCCTGCCTTCCAGCGGGAACACCTTGGCCGGGTTGAGCAGCCACCCGGCATCGAACACCGCCCTCACCCGCATCTGCTGGGCGAGGTCGGTTTCGGTGAACTGGAAGGTCATCAGATCGCGCTTCTCGATGCCGACGCCATGCTCGCCGGTGAGGCAGCCGCCGACCTCGACGCAGAGCTTGAGGATGTCCATGCCGGCATCCTCCGCCTTCTGCGCCTCGACCGGATCGTTGCAATTGTAGAGGATCAGCGGGTGGAGATTGCCGTCGCCGGCGTGGAAGACATTGGCGACGCGCAGGCCGTAAGCTTTCACGATCTCGTCCATGCGCTTGAGCACATAAGGGAGCTGGCCGGTCGGGATCGTGCCGTCCATGCAGATATAGTCGGCGATGCGGCCGGTCGCGCCGAAGGCCGATTTGCGGCCCTTCCAGATCGCCGCCGACTCCATGGCCGACTGGCTCTCCTTCACCGTCTTGACACCGTGCTCACGGGCGATCGCGACGATGCGGGCGAGCTGGGCGTCCATCTCCGCATCCGAGCCCTCGACCTCGATGATCAGCAGCGCCTCGACATCCATCGGATAGCCGGCCTTGGCGAAGGCCTCGCAGATCTCGATCGCCGGCTTGTCCATGAACTCCATCGCGACCGGGATGATGCCGGCGCCGATGATGGCGGCCACAGCCGCGCCGGCCTGCTCGCTGGTCGGGAAGCCGAACAGCACCGGTCGCGCACCTTCGGCCGCGCGCAGGATGCGCACCGTCGCCTCGGTGACGATGCCGAGCTGGCCTTCCGAGCCGTTGATCAGGCCGAGCAGATCGTAGCCGGGGGAATCGAGATGGGCGCCGCCCACTTCGACGATGCTGCCGTCGAGCATCACCATGGTGACGCCGAGGACGTTGTTGGTGGTGACGCCGTATTTCAGGCAATGCGCCCCGCCCGAGTTCATGCCGATATTGCCGCCGATCGAGCAGGCGAGCTGCGAGGACGGATCGGGCGCGTAGAAGAAGCCCTCCGCCGAGACGGCACCGGTCACCGCGAGATTGGTGACGCCGGCTTCGACCCTGGCGATCCGGTTGGCATAGTCGATCTCGAGGATGCGGTTCATCTTCGAGACGCCGATCACCACGGCGTCCTCCTGCGGGATCGCCCCGCCGGCGAGCGAGGTGCCGGAGCCGCGTGGGACCACCGGGACGCCCTGTTCCAGGCAATAGCGCAGGACTGCCGCAACCTCCTGCGTCGTCGAGGGCAGGACGACCGCCAGCGGCAGGCGGCGATAGGCGGTGAGCGCATCGGTCTCATAGGGGCGCCGCTCGTCGTCGCTGGTGATCAGGGCCTGCGGCGAAACGAGCCGGGACAGGCCGGCGATGATCGATTCGCGGCGGGCGAGAATGCCGGCATCCGGCTCCGGAAAGGCAATCGCGCTCATCTGTCCCTCCCCTCGCCCCGCGAAACACACGGCTCTGATTGCGCCGGAGACTAGACCAATTCAAGACCACTTGCAGCGCGTGTGGAAAGCCAGCCATTATTTCCAAAATGGAAAAGGTGGGCTTGCCATGGATCGGTTCGGCGATCTCGACGTCTTCGCCCATGTCGTCACGGCGAGGAGCATGTCGGCCGCGGGACGGCAGCTCAATCTGTCACCCGCGGTCATTTCGAAGCGCATCCGCCGCCTCGAGGAGCGGCTGGGGGTGCGGCTGCTGCAGCGCACGACGCGGCAGCTCGCTTTGACCGAGGCCGGACAAGGCTTCTACGAGCGCGTCGTCTCGATTCTCTCCTCGATCGAGGAGGCGGAGGCCTGGGTCGCGAGCGGTGCGGGGCAGGTGCGCGGCACCTTACGCGTCTCGGCGCCCACCTCTTTCGGCCGGATGCATATCGCCCCCCATCTCAAGGCCTTCCTCGACGCCAACCCGCTGGTGACCGTCGAGCTCGTGCTGAGCGACGCCTTCGTCGATGTGGTGGGAGAAGGCTTCGACCTCGCGGTCAGGATCGCCGATCTGCAGGATTCCAGCCTCGTGGCGAAGCGGCTCGCCCCGAACCACCGCGTGCTCTGCGCCACGCCGGGCTATCTCGCAGCGCACGGGACGCCGACCGACATCGCCGCGCTCTCGCGGCATACGCTGATCGCGCACAATGCCGACCATTGGCGGCTGGATGGGCCGGAAGGTCCTGTCTCGGTGAGGGTCGGCGGTCCGCTCAGGACCAATTCGAGCGAGGTGGTGCGGGAGGCGCTGCTGGCCGGCGTCGGCATCGCCCTGCGCTCGACCTGGGATGTCGGGCCGGAGCTGAAATCCGGCGCCCTGCAACGGGTCCTGCCGGCCTATGCGGTGGGCTCGCGCGTCGCGGTCCATGCCGTCTATCCGAGCCGCCGCCACATGGAGCAGAAGGTGCGCGCCTTCGTCGACTATCTCGCCGAACTCTACGGCGCCACGCCCTATTGGGATGCGGGGCTTGCGCTATAGGGCATTGCCGGCGGCCAGGCCGCCGGGGGATGCTCCGGGAAAGGGCTTATGGGAGGATAGTCATGTTCGGCGTGCTCGAAGGCACAGGCGTTTCGGTTCTCGATCCGCGCTTCCACCGTATCGTCCCAGGCTCGGCCCGGGTCGAGCGGCTCTGGACGGGTGCGCGCTGGTCGGAGGGGCCGGCCTGGTTTCCCGCCCACAACACGCTGGTCTGGTCCGACATTCCCAACAACCGGATGCTGCGCTTCGACGCCCTCTCCGGCCAGACGGCCGTCTTCCGCGAGCCCGCCCGAAATTCCAACGGCAACACGGTCGACGCGCAGGGCCGGCTCGTCACCTGCGAGCATGGCGGGCGGCAGGTGACGCGCACCGAGCATGACGGCAGGGTCACCGTGCTGGCGAGCCATTATGGCGGCAAGCGATTGAACTCGCCCAACGACGTCGTCGTGAAATCGGACGGCTCGATCTGGTTCACCGACCCCGATTACGGCATCCTCACCGACTATGAGGGTGACAAGTCGCCGAGCGAGATCGGCGCCTGCCATGTCTACCGGATCGACGGGCAAACCGGCGAAATCGCCATCGCCGCCGATGATTTCGTCAAGCCGAACGGCCTCGCCTTCTCGCCCGACGAGAGCATCCTCTACATCGCCGATACCGGCGCCAGCCACGACCCCGAGAACGGCCCGCGCCATATCCGCGCCTTCGCGGTCGGCGCCGACGGCAAGACGCTCGGCGCCTCGAAGGTCTTCGCCACCTGCACGAACGGGCTGTTCGACGGCTTCCGCCTCGATGTCGAGGGCCGGATCTGGACCAGCGCCGCCGACGGCGTCCACATCTACCACCCGGACGGCACGCTGATCGGCAAGGTCGCGATCCCGGAGGTCGTCGCGAATGTCTGCTGGGGCGGCCCGAAGCTCAACCGCCTCTTCATCTGCGGCACGACTTCGCTCTATTCGGTGATGACTCACACCAACGGCGCGCGGCGACCCTGATCCCAAGCGGGTCAGCGCGGCAGGGCGCTACACGTCCTGCCCGACATAATCGGCCACATGCTGCATGCGCTTCAGCGTGCGCCAGTAGATGTCCTCCATGAGCAGATGGGCGAACTCGCCGTTGCGGCCGATGCTGTAGAGCCCGGCGACGCCGGTGCCGCGCGCGAAGGCCTGCCGCCGCTGCTCGTAGTGCGAGAGATAGACCGGGTAGGCGAAGGGCGTCTTCAGCATCCCGCCGGCGCCGATATAGCGCGCCCGCAGATGCGGATAGATCCGGCAGAGCCCTTCAAGGCAGAGCGTCGCGAGTTCCTCGTCCGACATCGACCAATGGGCGTCGCCAACCTCGCAGCCGATGTCGAAGGTCAGTTGGGTGCGCCCCTCCGGCGCGAGCCAGGGCATCGCGGCCGGAGCTTCCGTTACCCGGAAGAAGGGCTGCGAACGGTCCGGCACCCACAGCATCGTGTCGGGCAGCAGGTTGCGGCCCTCGAAGCGCAGATTGACGAAGATCATCGGCCGGTAGCGGAACTGGCCGAGCTCGTCGAGCTGGTCCGTGCCCTCGACGAGGCGCGGCAGGACATGAACGGGCGCCGTGCTGATCGCCGCCGAAACGCCGATCTCGCGGCCATTGACCTGGACGGCGGCGACGCGGCCGCGCTCGACGAAGACGCGCTCGACGCGCGCTTCCAGTTCGATGCGGTGGCCGACCTGCTTCATCGTCGGCTCCAGCAGCCGCGAGACGCCACCTTCCGGATAGACATGATAGACGCGCGGGCTCTCCGGCATCTCGTGCGAATAGCCGTTGCAGACCGCACGACCCGTGACGCGGGAGGCGGCCTTGAGATAGAGCGTCTTCATCACCCCGGCCGAGAGCTTCTGTCCGACGGCCGGAGAAAGCTCGCTCGCCGGAGCGCCGGACCAGGCCTCCGCCAGCGGAATCGCGACATCCTGCGCCAGCGCCTCGCCATAGGCGTTTCGGAACCAGTCGGCGGCGTTCTCGACCTTACCGGGGCTTAACCGGGCCGCGAAGGCGCTGACCGCGTAGCGCGGCGACGCCGCCAGCCCGAAGGGGTAGCTGTAGCTGCGCCCGCCGAGCGAGACCGCCTCGCCGTAGTGACCGACGGTTCGCGAGATCTCGCTCGCGCCGAGCGCGTCCGCCAGCCGGTTGCTGACGAAATGTGCGCCGAAATCATAGGTGTAGCCCTCGGCATCCTTGAAGGAGGAAGCCATGCCGCCGACCGCGCGGCCGGTCTCGAAGACCGCAGCCTGCAAGCCGCGCCGCTCGATATCGAAAGCCGCCGTCAGCCCGGCGATGCCGGCGCCGATGATCGCGACAGGCTTGGCGAGACGGCGCCAGACAGCCGGCGCCTTGACTGCGATGTCCATGGAGAAAGCCCCCGCGTTCCGAAGCCCGCCGGCAGGTTCCGGCATGAACTGACGTAACAGGAGCGGATGAATACCGATTTGAGCCGACTTCACAATCAAGGGCTCGGATCGTCATGAACTGTTAACGCTAACGGGGCGGCGGCACTCAGGAGCCGGGCTTCTCGCCCTTGATCCGCATCAGCACGAGCGGCATGGCGAGGCCGATCACCACGAACCGCACCAGATGGTGGGCGCCGACATAAAGCGTGTCGAGCCCCATGGCGAAGGCGAGCATCGCCATGGCCTCGAGCCCGCCCGGTGCGAAAGCCGCCATGCCGCTGGCATAAGGCACTCCCGCCAGCCAGGCCGCCGGCCAGGCGAAGAGGAAGGCGACGCCCATCGAGACGGCGAAGCCGCCGATCGCCAGCGGGAACAGGCCGCGCAGCTCCTTGCGCGGGATATGGGCGATGCGCCCGCCCATGGTCGAGCCGAGCAGGATCTGCACCGCGATCTGGATCGGCTGCGGCAAGCTGCCTTCGACGAGCCCGCTGCCATGGAGGATCGCGCTGGCGAAGGTCGCTCCGAACATCAAGGGCGCGGCGAGCCCGATGCGCTCGAAGCTGAGACCCAGCAGCAACCCGGCCATGACCAGACCCAGCATGGTCGAGGGACCGACGGCCGTCAGGACCGGCGCCGGCGCGCCCGCCGAGGTGCCGGTCGCCTGCATCAGGCTCGGCAGGAACGCGACCAGGACCAGCAGCCGGAAGAGCTGGACGACCGAGATGCGGCCGATATTGGCGCCCTTCGCCTGGGCGATCGCCAGAACGGTCGAGAGCGCGCCCGGCGCGGCGGCGAGAAGCGCGTCGATCCAGGGCCAGCGCGCGACATGGCGCAGATAAGCCCCGGTCGCGAGCATGATCGCCGCGACGCCGACGAGCAGAACCGCGAGCGAAGCCGGATAGCGCGCGAGCGCGGCCAGCGCCTCGGGCGTCGCGGCCGAGCCGAGAATCGTGCCCGAGAACAGCATCGTCGAATCGAACCAGGGGCGCCGGAGCGCCGGCAGCGGGCGAATCAGCGACACGATGGTGCTGAGCAGCATCGACCCCGACAGCCAGGCGGCGGGCATGCCGAGCGTCGCGAACAGGGCGCCCCCGAGCGCCGCGATCGCGATGACGACCGCCTCGCGTCCGAGGAGCGCAAATCGCGAGGAAGGGTAGCCGAACAGTCTCATTCTGCCCCGAAGCGTGCCGCATCGGCGACGCCGGGCGTTCATGACCATCGCCGGCGCAACGGTCAACCGCGCCGGCCGCCGGCCCGCGCAGGGCCGCCTTGCGTGGCGGGCGGTCAGGCCGCCATCAGCGCCTTCTGCAACCGCTCTACCGCCTCCGTGAGATCGGCGGCGTTGCGGGCGAAGCAGAGCCGCAGGCCCTTCTCGCCGCCGGGGCCGAAGGCTGTGCCCGGCGCCAACCCGACATTGGCGGTATCGACGAGATCCAGCGCCAGTTTGCGGGAATCCT
The DNA here is from genome assembly GCF_000745475.1 of Allobosea sp. UNC402CLCol. Lineage (GTDB taxonomy): Bacteria > Pseudomonadota > Alphaproteobacteria > Rhizobiales > Beijerinckiaceae > Allobosea > Allobosea spartocytisi. Next base: position 475,456 of record NZ_JQJJ01000009.1, on the reverse strand, counting down.
CGCGGCCATCGACAGTGAAGAACTGGTAGAAGGCCCCGACCGGCGCCGCGAGCGAGACGCGGTTGGTCGCCTTGAGCCCCTCATGGACGATCCGGCGCCCCTCGGCCGCACGCGCGATCTGGCCGGCGATGAAATCCTCGCCCTCGTCCAGCGCCGCGACGGCGCCGCGCTGCACGAAGACCGGCGAGCCGGAGGTCGAATACTGGATCAGGTTCTCGATCACCTGGCCGAAGGCCTCCGGCGCCTCGATCCAACCGATGCGCCAGCCGGTCATCGCCCAGTTCTTCGAGAAGGTCTGGACGAAGATGACGCGGTCCTCCGGCGCCATGATGTCGTGGAAGGACGGGGCGCGGGCCGAGCCGTCATAGACGAAGCGGCCATAGATCTCGTCGGCGACGATCCAGATGCCGTGCTTGCGCGACAGGGCAAGCAGCGCCTCCTGCTCCGCCTTCGTCGCCGTCCAGCCGGTGGGGTTGGAGGGCGAGTTGATCAGCATGCCGCGCGTCTTCGGCGTGATCGCGGCCTCGAGCTTGCCGAGATCGAGCGTAAACCGGCCCTGGTCGTACTCCATCGGCACGCAGACGGGCCTGGCGCCGCCGACGCTCGTCGCGGCCACGAAATTGGGCCAGGCCGGAGTCGGGATGATGAGCTCGTCGCCCGGCCCCGCGATCATGCGCACCACGATCTGGAGCGACTGCATGCCGGAGCCGGTGACGAAGAAGCGCTCGGGCGAAAAGGTCTGCCCGTAGAGACGCTCGTGATAGCGGGCCAGCGCCTCGCGCAGCTCCGGGATGCCGCGCTGCCAAGTGTAGAAGGTCTCGCCAGCGGCGAGCGAGCGCGCCGCCGCGTCCCGGATGAAGGCCGGCGTCGGCAGATCACCCTCGCCGACCCAGAGCGGAATCAAACCCTCCCGCAGGCGACCGTAATTCATCACCTCGACGATGCCGCTTTCGGGCGCCTCGCGCGCCTCCGGCCGCAGATCGGCGATCAGCGTGCTGCCCGTCGGGAGAGCGGAATTCATCGGCTTCGACCTCGCGATTTGTTCTGCCCTTCTTTAGCCGATGACGGCGCGGCGGGGCATGAAATCGCGAGATCGGGTCGATCGGTCGCGGTGATGAATCGCGACCGGCGGCGTCAGCCGATCAAACCGTCTTCTGCTTGAGCAGATCGCGGATCTCGGTGAGCAGGACGACGTCGTCGGCCTTCGGAGGCGGCGCGGCCGGCTCTTCCTTCTGCTTGCGCTGGAGCGTGTTGATGCCCTTGACGACCAGGAACAGCACGAAGGCGATGATGATGAAGTTGACCGCGACCGTGATGAAGTTGCCGTAGGCGAGGACCGCGCCCTGCTTCTTGGCTTCGGCCAGCGTCGTGGCGGTGATGCCGCTGTTGAGGCCGATGAAGTAGTTCGAGAAATCGACACCGCCCAATGCGCCGATAAAGGGCATGATGATGTCGTTGACCAGGGAGTCCACGATCTTGCCGAAAGCGGCGCCGATGACGACACCGATCGCGAGATCGATCACATTGCCTCGCAGCGCGAATTTCTTGAATTCATCGAGCATGCTGCACCCCTTCTTTAGTCGCCCGGATTTTTCCATCGGCCGGCGCAGGCTAGACCATGCAGCCCAGGCAGGAAAAGCCCGCAGGCGGTATATTCGGCGCGTTCGACCCGGTTTGCGCGAAATATTCGGGGGACGACTTGGACAAATGACCTGTGGCAAGCCGGAAGACACATCGCTAGACTGGTGGGAAACCTGAAACGGAAGGTCATGCCGGCAGCTTTTCGGCCCCGATTGCAGGCGCTCTCGCAGGACATGGCATCGTGATTCCAGCCTGGTCCGTCGTACTGGTCGCGCTCGCCTATCTGTGCGGGCTCTTCGCCGTCGCCCACACCGCCGACATATCCGGCCGGCGGCTGATGACCGGGCGGGCGCGCTCGACGATCTATGCGCTGGCGCTCGGCGTCTACTGCACCTCCTGGACGTTCTACGGCTCGGTCGGCTTCGCCAACCGCGCAGGCTTCGATTTTCTCGGCATCTATGTCGGGCCGATCCTGGTCATCGGCTTCGGCCATCGCTTCGTCGCGCGCATCGTCGGCATCGCCAAGTCGCAGAACATCACCTCGGTCGCGGATTTCGTCGGCGCGCGCTATGGCAAGAGCGAGCGCGTGGCGGCGCTGGTCTGCCTCGTCGCCGTGATCGGCGCCCTGCCCTATATCGCGCTGCAGCTCAAGGCGGTCTCGAATTCGCTCTCCGTGTTCCTCGCCGCGACCGGCGGACATGCCCCGGCCTATGACGTGCCGATCCTCAGCGATATCGCCTTCCTCGTCGCGGTGGTGCTGGCCGGCTTCGCCTGCGCCTTCGGCACGCGCCATATCGATGCGACGGAGCATCAGGACGGCCTCGTCCTCGCCATCGCGGTCGAATCGGTGGTCAAGCTCATCGCCTTCCTCGTGCTCGGCATCTTCATCGTCTACGGGCTGTTCGACGGCATGGGCGACCTGCTCGCTCAGGCGGCAAAGCCAGCACCCGACATGCCGCCGATCTGGGACCGGACCTCGAGCTGGCCGGGCTTCCTGACGCTGACGCTGCTGTCGAGCTGCGCCGCGCTGCTGCTGGCGCGCCAGTTCCACATGACCATCGTCGAGAATCGCGATGCCCGGGACGTGCGCCGCGCGGCCTGGATGTTCCCGCTCTATCTCGTGCTGATCAACCTGTTCGTCCTGCCCCTGGCGGCCGCCGGCGAGATCCTGCTGCCCGGCAGCGGCATCGATCGCGACATGACGGTGCTGCTGCTGCCGCTCCAGCGCGAGGCCGGGCTGATCGCGCTTCTCGTCTTCATCGGCGGGCTCTCGGCGGCGACGGCGATGGTGATCGTCGCCTCGGTCGCGATCGCGATCATGATCGCCAACCACCTCGTCATGCCGCTGCTGCTGCGCGGCCGCCGGGCCCTCAGCGAGCCCAGGAAGGCGAAGGCTTCGCTCGGCCCGCAAACGCCGGGCAACGGCAATCCTGGCGGCGATCTCGGCTCACAGATCCTGATCATCCGCCGGGTGAGCATCTTCCTCGTCATCCTGCTCGGCTATGCCTATTACCGCGCCTCCGGCGAGGCGGCGCTGGTCTCGATCGGCCTGCTCTCCTTCGCGGCGACGGCGCAGATCGCGCCTGCCTTCTTCGGCGGGTTGATCTGGCGGCGCGGCACGTCGCTGGGCGCGGCGGCGGGGCTCATCGTCGGCACGACCGTCTGGGCCTATACGCTGCTGATGCCGAGCCTCGCCATTCCCGGGAGCTGGTGGAGCGAGATCGTCGCGCATGGCCTTCTCGGGCTCGACCTGCTGCGGCCGGAAGCGCTGCTGGGCTTCGACGGCATGCCGGCCCTGCCGCACGGCGTCGCCTGGAGCCTCGGGCTCAACATCCTCTCCTATGTCGGCTTCTCGCTGCTCAGGCCGGCCAATCCGATGGAGCGTCTGCAGGCCAACGCCTTCGTCGAATCCGACCGGGCGACGATGGCGCAGACCTTCTCGCTCTGGCGCACCAGCGTCACCGAGGGCGAGTTGCAGGCGACCATCGCCCGCTATCTCGGCCGGGAGCGCACGGAAGGCGCCTTCGAGAGCTTCAACCACAGTCGCGGCGAAACGCCCGAGCCCGCCCGCGACGCCGATATCCACCTGCTGCGCTTCGGCGAGCACCTGCTCTCCTCGGCGATCGGCGCGGCCTCCTCGCGGCTGGTGCTGTCGCTGCTGCTGAAGAAGCGCAACCTCTCGACCGAGGCCGCCTTCAAGCTGCTCGACGATGCCTCGGCGGCCTTGCAGTACAATCGCGACATCCTCCAGCACGGGCTCGACCATGCCGGCCAGGGCATCACGGTGCTCGACCGGGATCTTCGGCTGCTCGCCTGGAACCAGGCTTTCCTCCAGCTCTACGACCTGCCGCCCTCGCTGGTGCGCTTCGGCACGGGGCTCGACGAGATCGTGCGCTTCAACGCGGCACGCGGCGCCTATGGCGACGGCGCGCAGGACGATCTGATGGCGGCGCGGCTGGAAAGCTTCGTCAACGACCGCGAGCCGGTCCGCCTCAAGCTCTTCCCCTCGAAGAAGGTGATCGAGGTCCGCACCAACCCGCTGCCGGATGGCGGCTTCGTCACGACCTACACCGACATCACCGAGACCGTCGCCGGCGAGGAGAAGCTCGAACGCGCCAATGAAAGCCTGGAGAGGCGCGTCGCCGAGCGCACCGAGGAGCTCCTCCACGTCAATACGGAGCTCCAGCGCGCCAAGGCCGAGGCCGAGGCCGCGAACCTCTCCAAGACGCGCTTTCTCGCAGCCGCGAGCCATGACATCCTGCAGCCGCTCAACGCTGCGCGCCTCTACGCGACCTCGCTGGTCGAGCGGGATCGCGCCGCCGGCCAGCCCGACCTCGCCGAGAACATCGATGCCTCGCTCGACGCGGTGGAAGAGATCCTCACCGCACTGCTCGAAATCTCGCGGCTCGACGGCGGAGCCCTCAAGCCCGAGCTCACCGCCTTCCGCCTCGACGAGCTGATGCGCCAGCTCCAGCGCGAATTCGAGCCCAGCGCGCAGGAGAAGGGGCTGAAGCTCGTCTTCGTGCCGACCGGGCTCGCCGTGCGCTCGGACCGGCGCTTGCTCCGGCGCCTCCTGCAGAACCTGATCTCCAACGCGATCAAATACACGCCGAACGGCAAGGTGCTGATCGGCTGCCGGCGCCGAGGCAACCAGGTCGCGGTCGAGGTGATCGATACCGGGCTCGGCATTCCCCAGAGCAAGCAGAAGACCGTCTTCCGCGAGTTCCAGCGGCTCGACCAGGGCGCGCGGGTGGCGCGTGGCCTCGGGCTCGGCCTGTCGATCGTCCAGCGCATCGCCCGCGCGCTCGACCATGGGCTGACGCTCGATTCGGTGCCCGGCCGCGGCACGCGCTTCTCGCTCATGGTGCCGCGCACCGCGCCGCTGCCGGCGATGACGACCGGCGCGGCTCCGCGCCAGTCCCCGGCCGGCCAGCTCGCCGGAATGCGGCTCCTGGTGATCGACAACGAGCCGGCGATCCTCGACGGCATGAAGCGCCTGCTCGAAGGCTGGGGCTGCCGGGTGACGATCGCGGCAGGGCTCGAAGAGGCGCTGCCGCATGTCGGGGGCAAGAACGAACCGGACGTGCTGATCGCCGATTATCACCTCGACCATGGCAATGGGCTGACCGCGATCAGCTCGCTGCGGGCCCATGCCCGTACGCCGATGCCGGCGATCCTGCTCACCGCCGACCGCACGCCGCATGTGCGCGAGGCGGCGAACGCGCTCGACGCCCATCTGCTCAACAAGCCGCTGAAGCCGGCGGCGTTGCGCGCCTTGCTGGCGCAGTGGCGCGCGACGCGGCTGGCCGCGGAGTAGCTTTCCAGCCCTCAGCGCTCGCTTGCGCCGGCGCCGCGCAGCACCTCTTCCGATGCCAGGAAGGCCGCGACCTCGGGGCTCGGCGCCGGGCTTTGCGCGGTGATGCCGATCTCCGCGAGAAGCCGCTCGACGGGCACATAGGCCCTCGCCCGCCGGTCGTAGATCGCCGCCCGCACCAGCGCGACGGCAGCGACAATCTCACCCCCGTCCCGGCCCTGCATCAGCATGCGGTGCTGCATCACCAGCCAGTTCTCGCTCCAGCACAGGATGCGCGTCTCGAGATTGAAGGAACGAAAGAGCCGCATCTCGCGCCGGAAGCGAATCGTCCCGGCATTGACCACCGGCACCCAGCGATTTCGCAGGATCGCGCGCCACAGGCCGCTGCGCAGGACGAGATCAGTGCGCCCGAGATCCATCAGCGTCCAGTAGCGGCCGTTGTTCATGTGCAGGCTGGTGTCGAGATCGTGGAACCAGACGCGGAACGGCAAGAGAGAGGCTCCGCCCGGCATCTCCAGGCGCGGGCGCATCCGAAAGGTGGCGAGGAGCCAGATCAGGCGGAACCAGAGATTCATGTCGGCCTTCGCGATTGTGGACCGGTCGCTGCGAGCCCCATGTCATACGGGCGGCATCGCTGTCGATCATGCTATCGTCTGGTTCGAACCCGCCAGAGAGCGGCAGCGGAGTCGCCGGCTTGCCCACCCTTCACGTCTCGCCCCTGTCGAAGCTCGACGCCACGGTCGCGGCCTGCGGCGCCAGCCATCTCGTCACGCTGATCAATACCGACACCAAGGTCGAGCGGCCCGCCGGCATCGCGGAGAGCCGCCATCTCTTCCTCGGCATGTCCGACATCAGCCAGCCGATGGAGGGGCATGTGCTGGCGGGGCAGGAGCATATCGCACGGCTCATCGCCTTCGTCAGGGACTGGGACCGCGCTGCGCCGCTGGTGATCCATTGCTGGGCCGGGATCAGCCGCTCGACCGCGGCCGCCTACATCACCGCCTGCGCGCTCGCGCCTGAGCGGGACGAGGCGGAAGCGGCGGAGGCCTTGCGCGCCGCCTCGCCCTCGGCAACGCCCAATGCCCGCCTCGTCGCACTCGCCGACGCCAACCTCGGACGGGGTGGCCGGATGATCCGCGCCATCGAGCGGATCGGCCGCGGAGCCGACGCCTTCGAGGGGCAGCCCTTCGTCTTCCCGCAGGCTTGAGCCAGGATGCCGCAACGGCAGCTTCATGCGGCCTTCCGGAGGATCGTCGCGGATCGTACCGGGCTCCTCGACGAGCGAGGCAGAAGATTGCTTGCATCCGGCAAAATTTGCGACGATTGATCGCGCGGGAGGCAATTCCGGCACCATGACGATCGAACTCGACTCGCGCGACCGCACGATCCTGCGAATCCTGCAGCAAGACGGACGCATCACCAATTCGGACCTGGCCGAGAAGGTGCACCTGTCGCCCTCCGCCTGCCTCAGGCGCGTGCGGCAGCTCGAGGAAAGCGGGTTGATCCGTGGCTATGCGATGATGCTCGACGACAAGATCGCCGGCTTTCCGGGCACGGCCTTCGTCTTCGTCACGCTCGACCAGCAGGGCCGGGCCTCGCTGGAGAGCTTCGAGCAGGCCGTGCAGAACCTGCCCGAGATCCTCGAATGCCACCTGCTCGCCGGGGCGCATGATTATCTGATGCGCGTGATCTATCGCGACAGCGCCGATTTCGAGCGCATCCACACCGACATCATCACGCAATTGCCTGGCGTGACGCGCGTGCAGTCGACGCTGACGCTGCGGACGATCAAGAAGACCTCTGCCCTGCCGGTCTGAGCCCGGCGGATCTAATTCCGGCTCGCGGGTTGCGACGGGGCGCCGTCCGACCGATAAGCTTGCCTCAAACAGGAATCAGGCCCGTGAGCGAAGACAAGACCCAAGGCACTCCCCATGCCGACGTCGCCGCCCTGCCCTTCGAGGCGGCGCTGAAGGAACTCGAAGGCATCGTCGCGCGGCTCGAGCGCGGCGACGTGCCGCTCGAGGAATCGATCGCGATCTACACGCGCGGCGAGGCACTGAAGGCGCGCTGCGACGCGCTGCTGAAGCAGGCGGAAGCCCGCATCGAGCGCATCACCCTCGGTGCGGACGGCAAGCCCACGGGCACGACACCGCTCGACGTCGAGAACTGAGAGGGCGGAGGCGACCGGCAGGATGCGCACGACGCCGACGATCCGCCGCGCTGACGCAACCGATCCTCCCGAGGCTTTCACGATCGAGGCTCCCGTTCGCCTCGAAGACCGGGTCGCGGCCGCGCTCTTCGCTTATGCCGATCTGTTCGCGGCGGCACGACGGCGCCAGCTCCATCTGCTGATCTGGGTGGTTATCGCGCTTCTGGCGATGGCCTACTACTCTTCCTGGCAGGAAAGCGGCCATTTGGGCGCCCGCGCTTTCCTGTCGCGTTTCGGCGCGGACCTGCTCGGTCTCGGCGGCCTGCCGATCCTCGTCGTCGCGGGGCCCATGCTGGTCTACTACCTCATCCAGCCGGCGCTCGTTCGCAGCCGGCTGAAGCGCTGGTATCGCGACGAACGGCTCGACCGCCCCATTGGCAACGCCTATCGCTTCGAGCCCGGCGGCATCGCCGTGACCCTGCCCGGCCGCGGGAGCGCGCTCGCCTGCCGCCGCATCGGCGGCATCTCCGAAAGCCCCACCCATCTCTTCATCCGGTTGAAGGACATCGAGGATGTCTTCGCCCTGCCCCGCAGCGCGCTATCCGGGGAGCAGGTCGCGCAGATCGGAGCATGGGCCGCCTCCTGTCATGTCGATGGCGCGGGAGCGGCCCGCGCCTTTCCGGAGCTGGAAACGCCACCGGGGCGCGAACCATTGCTGACCGCGCGTTTCGAGCTGACCGAGGATGATCGCGCGGTCGCGCTCGGCTGGCAGATGGAGCGCCCGGGGACGCGGCGGCGGCGCAGGCGCGGCTTTATCCTCGCCTTCCTTGTCGCGGCACTGATCCCCCCGCTGCTCTTCGGCGTCCTCTGGCTTCTCGATCCCGAGAGGGTGCCCTTCCGCTATGCCTTTCCCTTGTTCGTCGAGATGTTCGCGAGCACCTTCTGGAAATGGGTGCTCGGTCTCTGGGCGATCATGACGGCCGTCATCCTGCTCCATCCCTGGATGAGACGCCGGCATGCGCGCCAGCTCGCCCGGCAGATGCAGAAGCGCGTGCAAGCCTATGAGCACGAGGTGCGGCTCTACGACGAGACGCTCGAAACCTGGCAGGACGGCTTTTGCAACCGCTTCGACTGGAAGGGGTTCGAGCGGATCGAACGCCAGGGCGACCATCTCATCCTGCTGCGGCGGGAAGGCGAGCCGCTGATCCTGCCTTTGCGCGCGCTCGACGGCGACAAGCTGGCCATCTTCCAGCGCATCGTCGATCATCGCATCGATGGGGGGAGCCATCGGCCGGAGGCAGGCACGTGACGAAGCCGCTCGCGAATTCCATTGCAACAGCGCTTGCGGCGCTGGCCTTGTCCGTCGCGGCCGCCACCTCTCACGCCGAGACCATCGTGATGCCGCACGGGCTTTCGGTCGAGCTCCCCGAGGGCTGGCACGTTGACGGGTCGCCGGAGGGCGAGGTCTCGCAAACCGGACTTCGCCGCGTGCAGCTCGTCTGCGACAGCGAGGCCTGCAGGAAGACGCAGGAAACCTGCACCATCCTGATGCGCTCGAAGGAGATCGAGGGCGCCGACGATGCGGCCAGGCTGCGCGCGCTCTATGCCTCGCCTCTCGACCGCTACACCCGCCTGCGCGCCGCGCTGCGCTCGACCAGCAAGGACGCCGAGATTCGCAAGCCGCTGGAGATCGTGCGGATGGGCGAGCGAGAATGGTACCGCGTCGAGACCGATGCGCGGCACAACTACAAATCCGGCCTTTTCGCCGAGACGGTCGTCAGCGGCCTCTATGTCGGCGGGATCTGCAAGACCTGCGAAACCGGCGAGGAACGCCATCGGAACGGCCTGAAGATCCTGATGAGCCTGAAATCGAGCGCCGCAGCCGCCTCCCTGCGCTAGGCCTGCCGCTCGCCGACGGCAATCTCAGCCTCCGACCGGCAGCGCGAGGATCAGATCCTCGATCAGCCTTGCGACGTGCTGGACGGCTGGATCGCCGGCGCGGCGCTTGTGCCAGGCTCTGTGCAGCGGGAAGCCTTCCACGGCAAGCGGCGGCGGGAAGGTGACGAACGCGTCGTCGCCATCCTGCAGGCAGCGGCTCGGCAACAGCCCGATCATGTCGGAGCCGGCCACCAAGGGCAGCACCATCGTGAAGTTCGGCACGACCATGCCGACATGGCGCTCGCGCCCGATCCGCGCCAGGGCTTCGTCGAGAGGCCCCTTCGTGTCGCCGCGCCCCGAAACCAGAACATGCGGATGGGCGAGCCAGCCCTCGAGATCGAAGCCGGCCGCCGCCGGATGACCGCGGCGCATCACGACGAGATAGCTCTCCCGAAGCAATTCGCGGCGGGTGAAATCGGCCTCGACGACCGGGAAGACCGAGATCGCCAGATCGATGGTTCCGCGCCCAAGGCCTTCAAGCGCGGCGGCTGCGCCATGCCAGGGCATGAGGACGACCGTGATGCCCGGCGCCGTCCGCGCCAGGCGGCGATGCAGCTCGGGGGCGATGACCACGGCCGGATAATCGGCCGTCACGACCCGCACGGTCTGCCGGATCGCCATGAGATCCGGCTCGTTCCGGTCGAGCAGGGATTTCGTGCTCGCCAGAATGTCCTTCACCGGCCCGGCCAGCGCATGGGCCTTTGGCGTCAGGACCATCCCCCCGGGACCGCGCTCCAGCAGCCGGTCGCCAAAGAGCTGGCGGCAGCGTTCCAGCGCGCTCGACATCGCCGGTTGCGACAGGCCGATGCGATCCGCCGCACGCGAGACATGCGCCTCGTCGAGCAGGGCGTCGAGCACCACCAACAGGTTCAGATCGACCGACCTTAAATTCATGAAATGGATAATATGATATATCGATCATCCATTGGAGTAATTTTATTGGCGCGGCCATCCTCTGCTCATTCCGAAGGAGGATGCCATGACCAAGACCCTGATCCTGCTGTTCCACCCGCATTTCTCGGTTTCGCGTGCCAACAGGGCGCTCGTCGAGGCAGCGCAGCATCTGCCTGATACCGAGATCGCCGATCTCCATGCGCTCTATCCGGACGGGCAGATCGATGCCGACGCCGAGGCCGCCCGGCTCGTCGCGGCGGATCGCATCGTGCTGCAGTTTCCGGTCCAGTGGTATTCGACACCGCCGCTGCTCAAGGCCTGGCAGGATGTCGTGCTGACGCGGATGTTCTACCTCGACTATGAGACGGAGGGCGCCAAACTCGCCGGCAGGCCGCTGCTGGTCGCGGCGACGGCGGGCAATGTCGAGACGGCCTATGCACCGCAAGGCGTCAATCTCTTCCCGCTGACGGAACTCCTGCTCCCGCTGCAGGCGACGGCGCATCGCTGCGGTCTCGCCTGGGCCGAGCCCTTCCTCGTCTACGACGCCCGTCGCGCCGACGATGAAGCCCTGAAGGCCGCAGGCGACTACTACGCCTCGCGGCTGCGGCGCCTGGCCGCGCCGGCACCGGCAGCGGCGGCCGCCTGAACAGCCTTGCCCGCCAGCGCGATCGGGGTAGGCTCTCGCCGACACAGGAGGCCGCCATGTCGCAACTGCCAGCCGAAGATCCCATCCTGGGCGATGCCCGCTCCTGCGAGGCGATCGAGAAGGTGATCGTGCCCCGCTCCCATGACCTCGGGGGCTTCCAGGTGCGCCGGGCGCTGCCCGCGATCGGCCAGCGCATGGTCGGCCCCTTCATCTTCTTCGACCAGATGGGACCGGCCGAGTTCCATCTCGGCGAAGGGCTCGACGTGCGTCCGCATCCGCATATCGGGCTCTCGACCGTGACCTATCTCTTCGACGGCGAGATCATGCATCGCGACTCGCTGGGCACGGCGCTCGCGATCAAGCCGGGGGCGGTCAACCTGATGACGGCCGGGCGCGGCATCGTCCATTCCGAACGCACCGGAATGGAGGCACGCGCCAGCGGCCCCAAGCTCTACGGCATCCAGGCCTGGCTCGCTTTGCCGAAATCGCATGAGGAGGTCGCGCCGGAATTCGTGCATCACGGCGCGCCCATGCTGCCGCGCATCGTCGAAGGCGGCAAGCGCATCAGCCTGATCATGGGGTCCGCCTATGGCCAGAGCTCGCCGGTGAAATTCCCCTGGGAGGCGCTCTATGCCGAGGCGGTGCTCTCGCCCGGCGCGATCCTGCCGCTCGACCCGGACTATGACGAGCGCGCGATCTACATCGTCTCGGGCAAGGTCGACATCGCCGGGGACGAGTTCGGCGCCGGCCAGCTCCTGGTCTTCAAGCCCGGCGACCGCATCTCGATCCTCGCCGTCGATCAAAGCCGCGTGATGATCGTCGGCGGCGAGCCGATGGATGGCCCGCGCCATATCTGGTGGAATTTCGTCTCCTCCTCGCAGGAGCGCATCGAGCAGGCCAAGCAGGAATGGAAGACCGGCCGCTTCGACACCGTACCGGGCGACGACAAGGAGTTCATTCCGCTGCCGGAGGGATGACACCTTCCCTCCCAGCAGCCACAACCCGTCAGGCGATCTCGGACAGGTCCCGCAATCTCGGCACCTGCGAAAAGGCGATGACGAGCAGCTGAACCAGAAAGCCCGCGGTTGCGAGACCCAGGCAGGCGGCGATGCCGAAATGCGCCGCCACGGAGGCTCCGATCGCGGCGCCCAGTGGACGGGCGCCGAAGGTCGCCGTCATGATCAAGGCCGAGACGCGGCCGAGCATCGCATTGGGCGTGACGGCCTGCCTCAAGGTCATCGTGGAGATCGTCCAGATGATCGGCCCGACACCGAACAGGAAGAAGCTCGCGCCGACCAGCTGGATGGACGGAAACCAGAGCGTCGCGAGCATCACGCCGGCCGCGCAAAGACCGGCGAAGGGCCCGAGCAGGATCAACGTCCCGAAAGAGACGCGCCGGGCTATGGCGGGCGCGAGAGCAGCGCCGACGATCATTCCCGCGCCGTAGATGCCGAGCGTGACGCCGACCTGGGTTGCGCTCAGGCCGAGGTTCTGGACCGCATAGGCGACATAGACCGCCTGGAAGACGAACCAGGAGATGTTGAAGAAGACCGCCGTCAGCAGGATCGGCCTGAGCAGGTCGTGGCCAACCGCGAAACGGGCACCTTCCCCCAGATCATGCAGCAGATGCCGCCGTTGACCGGAGGGCGGTTCATCCTTTGGCAGGCCGGCGAGCAGGAGCACGGCCAGGATGGAGAGTGCGGCGGCCAGGCCATAGGCCGTCGAGACGCCGATCCAGCCGACGAGCGCCCCGCCCAGCGCCGGTCCACCGGCATAGGCGACGCTGCGTGCCAGCTCCAGCCAGCGATTGGCATCCGCGAGCCGCGCGCGCGGCACCACGGAGGGAACGAAGGCTGGGGCCGCCACGCTGTAGCAGACCGTGCCGATGGCGCCGAGCGCGCCGAGCATGGCAAGCCAGGTCAGGTTGAGGCTGCCCAGGGCCAGCAGCAGGGGGATCGCCAGCAGCGACAGCGCGCGCAGCGCTTCCGTGCCGACCATGAGCCGGCGCCGCGAGGCACGGTCCACCATCAGGCCCGCCGGAATGGACAGCAGGAGAAACGGCAAGGTCTGCGCCGTCTGCAGCCAGCCGGTCTCGGCCGGCCCGGCCGAGAGCAGCAGAACCGCGGCCAAGGGCGCGGCGGCCAGCGCAATCTGCTCCGAGAACTGGGCGGAGAGATTGGACCAGCCGATGCGGCGGAATGCCATCGGCAGCGGTGCGGTATCGGTCGGTTCCATCGCCTGGTGTCCTCGAAAGCGGTCTTGAGGGCACTGAACGGCGTTGCTGGCGCGGGAGCCACCCGTTTCGTGGGATGAGTCGGCGCTTGCTATGCGCAGACCGATCCCCACCTCTGGTTTGCCAGCGCGCCGCGCAACCTCTATTTCAGGTGATCTCACCGAAGGATCACATTGCCTCGTGCCCCGTCCTGTCACGCCGCTCCTCGACACGATCCAAGCCCCGGCCGATTTGCGCAGGCTCGACGACACGCAACTGCGCCAGCTCGCCGATGAGCTCCGGCTGGAAACCATCGACGCCGTCTCCGTCACCGGCGGGCATCTCGGCGCCGGGCTCGGCGTGGTCGAGCTGACGGTGGCGCTCCATCATGTCTTCGACACGCCGCGCGACCGATTGATCTGGGATGTCGGCCACCAGGCCTATCCGCACAAGATTCTGACCGGGCGGCGCGACCGCATCCGCACCTTGCGCCAGGGCGGCGGCCTCTCGGGCTTCACCAAGCGCGCCGAGAGCGAGTACGACCCCTTCGGCGCCGCGCATTCCTCGACCTCGATCTCGGCTGGTCTCGGCATGGCCGTCGGGCGCGATCTCGCCGGCCGCAAGAACAACGTCATCGCCGTGATCGGCGACGGCGCGATGTCGGCCGGCATGGCCTATGAAGCCATGAACAATGCCGGCGCGCTCGATTCGCGGCTCATCGTCATCCTCAACGACAACGACATGTCGATCGCCCCGCCGGTCGGCGCGATGTCGGCCTATCTGGCGCGGCTGGTTTCAGGCCGTACCTATCGCTCGCTGCGCGAGGTCGCCAAGCAGCTCGCGGAGCGGCTGCCGCGCTTCTTCCACGACAAGGCGAGGCGCACCGAGGAATATGCCCGCGGCTTCTGGACCGGCGGGACGATGTTCGAGGAGCTCGGCTTCTACTATGTCGGGCCGATCGACGGGCATAATCTCGACCATCTGCTGCCGGTGCTGCGCAATGTTCGCGACGCCGGCAACGGGCCGATCCTTGTCCATGTCGTGACGCAGAAGGGCAAGGGCTACGCCCCGGCCGAGGCAACGCCCGACAAGTACCACGCCGTCGTCAAGTTCGACCCCGTCACCGGCCTGCAGGCCAAGGCGCCGGCCAATGCGCCGAGCTACACGAACGTCTTCGCGCAGGCCCTGATCAAGCAGGCGCGGGAGGACGAGAAGGTCGTCGCCGTCACCGCCGCCATGCCGTCGGGCACCGGGCTCGACGCCTTCGGCAAGGAGTTTCCGGGCCGGACCTTCGATGTCGGTATCGCCGAGCAGCATGCGGTGACCTTCGCGGCCGGCCTCGCGACCGAAGGCTACAAGCCCTTCGTCGCGATCTACTCGACCTTCATGCAGCGCGCCTATGACCAGATCGTCCATGACGTGGCGATCCAGAAGCTGCCGGTGCGCTTCGCGCTGGATCGTGCGGGGCTGGTGGGCGCGGATGGCGCGACCCATGCCGGCTCCTTCGACATCGCCTATCTCGCCTGCCTGCCGGACATGGTGGTGATGGCGGCCGCCGACGAGGCGGAGCTGACCCATATGGTCGCGACCGCCGCAGCCTATGACGAAGGGCCGATCGCCTTCCGCTATCCGCGCGGCGAAGGCGTCGGCGTCGAGATCCCCGATGTCGGCTTGCCCCTCGAAATCGGCAAGGGCCGCATCGTGCGCGAGGGCACGCGGATCGCGCTGCTCTCGCTCGGCACGCGCCTCGGCGAATGTCTCAAGGCCGCCGAACTGCTGGCGCAGCGCGGCCTGTCGACCACGGTCGCCGATGCCCGCTTCGCGAAGCCGCTCGACGAGGCGCTGATCCTCAAGCTCGCCCGCGAGCACGAGGTGCTCGTCACGGTCGAGGAAGGCTCGGTCGGCGGCTTCGGCAGCCATGTCCTGCATCTGCTGGCGCAGAACGGCGCGCTCGATGCCGGCCTGAAGATCCGGAGCCTGACGCTGCCCGACATCTTCCAGGACCATGACAAGCCGGACGCCATGTATGCGGCAGCCGGGCTCGATGCCGCCGGTATCGTCAAGGCCGTCGAGGCTGCGCTGGGCACGCCGAGCGCGGTGAAGCTGGCCTGACGTCCCTGCCATGAAGAGCCGGGCCGACCAGTTGCTCGTCGAGCGCGGCTTCTTCGAGAGCCGGGCCCGTGCGCAGGCCGCGATCGCGGCCGGGCTCGTCACCGCCAATGGCACCCCCGTGCGCAAGGCCTCCGACATGGTGGCCGCTGATGCGGTGCTGACCGCGCAGGCGCCGCATCCTTACGTCTCGCGCGGCGGGCTGAAACTGGCGGGCGCGCTCGATGCCTTCGGCTTCGATCCGCTGGGGCTGACCTGCCTCGATGTCGGCTCGTCCACCGGCGGCTTCACCGACCTGCTGCTGAAACGCGGTGCACGCCATGTCGTCGCCGTCGATGTCGGGCGTGACCAGCTCCATGCTTCGCTGCGGTCAGACCCGCGCGTCACCAGCTTCGAGGGACAGGATATCCGCACGCTGGATGTCGAGGCACTGCCCGAGCGGCCGAGCCTCGCGGCGATCGATGTCAGCTTCATCTCGCTCAAGCTCGTGCTGCCGGCGGTCGCGGCGCTGCTTGCGCCTTCGGCTGGCATCGCGGCGCTGATCAAGCCGCAATTCGAGGCCGGGCGGGCGGCGCTGAAGAAGGGCATCGTCCGGGACGAGGCGATCCAGCTTCAGGTCTGCGACGAGATCGTCGGATTGCTGGGCGAGCTGGGCTTCACCGTTTCTGGGCCGATCCCCTCTCCGATCGAGGGCGGCGACGGCAATCGCGAATTCCTCGTCGGCGCGCAGCGCTAGCATCGGACCGAAAAGTGGAATCCACTTTTCGGAGAGATCTATGCTGAGACAAAGCGCCTGATCAGCGCGCCAGCAGCGCGTCGATCTCGCCTTGCAGGCTGGCATCGTCGAAGGTCGCGATGTCGATCGTGCCATTGGCGTTGATGAACTGGGTGGAGCGCGTGATGAGCCTGCGCAAGGCCTCGCTCGCCACCTCGATGATCGTCGGCAATTCGGCAGGGCGCGGCTTCTCGACGAGGAGCGCGGTCACCGTCGCGACGAGGCGAGCCATGGAACGGCAGACCTCCTCGAAGCTCTTGCGCCGCGCCGGGTCAAGCCGGTCATAGGCGACCAGCGCCTCGGCGGCGCAGCGCAGGGCCGATATCTCGAAATGCCCGCGATAGCAGAGGTTTCGCCAGGATTGCAGGTCTTCGATGACGCTGTCGTCGCTTTCCGCCATCTCGATCAGCATCAACGCTTCGCTGTAGCGGTTGAGGAAATCGGTCGAGAGACGGGGGGCGCGGAGCCCGTCCATCCGATCAGCCGCCTCGCCGGCCTGCAATTGCGTCGCGGAGACGGTCATCCTGAGCCCCAACTCGCCGCGACTATGGTGGGCCAAACCCCAACAAAGTGTTGCTTTGCTCTGCCGCTATCGCGCTAAACAGGCGCCATGTGCGGACGCTATGCGATCACCCTGCCCCCCGAGGCGATGCGCGCGAGCTTCGGCTATCGCGAGCAGCCGAATTTTCCGCCGCGCTACAACATCGCGCCCACGCAGCCCGTGCCGATCGTCAGGCTGCATGACGGGGCGCGGCAGTTCCTGCTGATGCGCTGGGGCTTCATTCCCGGCTGGGTCAAGGACCCCAAGGATTTCCCGCTCGTCATCAATATCCGCATGGAGAGCGCGGCCGAGAAGCCCTCCTTCCGCCACGCACTGACGCGGCGGCGCTGCCTGCTGCCGGCGGACGGCTTCTACGAATGGCGCCGCTCCGGGACGGGGCGGCAGGCGCGCGCCGACGCCTTCCTGTTCCGCCGGCCGGATCGCGGCTTCTTCGCCTTCGCGGCGCTCTGGGAAACCTGGCATTCGCCTGATGGTTCGGAGATCGACACCGTCGCGATGATGACCGGCCCGGCCAACGGCACCATGGCCGCGATCCACCACCGTTGCCCGGTCATCCTCGATCCCCGCGACCACGAGGCCTGGCTCGATCCGGGCGCCGCGCCGCAGCAGATCAATCGCCTGCTCAAGCCGCCACCGGACGATCTGCTGGAGCCGGTCGCGATCGGACCCGCCGTCAACAAGGTGGCGCATGACGGGCCGGAAGTGCAGGCGCCAATGGCGGAGACGGTGCCGGAGCCTCCCGCGGCCGAGCCGGCGAGCCATGCGCGCAAAGCGACCCGGCGTCCCGTCGATGATGGGCAAGGCAGCCTGTTCTAGCGGCGGAATCATGCTCTGATCGTGCAAAAGCACGATGAGGAGAACGCGCAGATGCACGGCCGCCGCCCCACCATGACCTCCCGCCACGGCATGGTCGCCGCCGCACATCCGCTCGCAGCCCAGGCCGGGGCCCGGCTGCTGGCCCAGGGCGGCAACGCCTTCGACGCCGCCGCAGCCACAGCCGCAGCGCTCAATGTCGTCGAGCCCTTCATGTCCTGCCTCGCCGGCATGGGCTTCGCGACGTTATGGGTCGCAGCCGAGCAGCGGGTGCGGGTGCTCGATTTCGTGCCGCCGATCCCGGCGAGCTTCCCGGTCGAGCTCTTCAGCAAGCGCTCCGATCTCGAACGCGGCGCCCTTTCGGTCGCCGCGCCCGGCAACCTCGCCGGCTGGTGCGAGCTGGTGAAGATCTATGGCCGCAAATCGCTGCCGGAGATCTTCGCGCCGGCTATCGCGCTCGCCCGAGACGGTTTCGCTCTCGCCGAATTCGGCGCGGCGGAGTTCGAGGAGAACGACCCGCTTCTGAAGACATACCCGGCGCTTTATCCGGCCTGGTCGAAGAACTACCAGCCCGATGGCGCCCTGCATCTCGGCTCGCTGCTGGTCCAATCCGATCTCGCCCGGACGCTGAGCGAGATCGCGGAAAAGGGACCGGATCACTTCTACCGCGGCACGCTCGGCGAGACGATCGTGGCCCATCTCCAGGCGCTCGGCGGCTCGATGACGATGGCCGACCTCGCGGCAGTGAAGACGGTGTGGCGCGAGCCGCTGGCCGCGAGCTTCAAAGGGCTTTCGGTGCATGTGCCGCCGCCGCCCTGCGAAGGCTTCCAGTTCCTGCTGACGCTGCGCCTGCTCGAAGGTCTCGATCTCGCGTCGCTTCCCAGGGACGGCGCGGACCATCTCGACCTCGTCTATCGCGCGATCCGCATCGCGGCGGGCGAGCGCATCGCCCACAACAATCCAAGCCCGGAGACGCTCGCCGAGATTCTGTCCGAGGCTTCCGTCGCGCATTTGCGCCAGCGCCTCACTGACGGCAAGCCGGTGACGGGACCGACCGAGCAATGGACGCCGCAGGAGAAGGAGGATCCGGCGCATACGACCTCGTTCTCAATCGCCGACAACGAGGGCAACCTGATCTGCATCACGCAGAGCCTCGGCAGCCCGTTCGGCAGCGGCGTCGTGGTGCCCGGCACGGGGCTTTGCCTCAACAACTTCCTGTACTGGGCGGATGTGCAGACCGGCAGCCCGAACCGGGCCAAGCCCGGCGATGCGCTGGCCATGTGCATGTCGCCCTCGATCTCGACGCGCGATGGCAAGCCGGTGCTCGCGCTCGGCACGCCCGGCAGCTACGGCATCATGCAGACGCAGGCGCAGGCCATGGTGCAGCATCTCGTCTTCGGGCTACCGCTGCAGGAGGCGATCGAGGCGCCGCGCGCCCGGCTCTGGGATGGACGCCTCGTCGAGATCGAGAACCGGATCGCGCCGGAGACCATCGCCGAACTCGTCCGGCGCGGCCATGATGCGAAGGCGTTCGATGTCGGCTGGACGATGCGCTGCGGCGGCATGCAGGCGGTCGCGGTCGATCCGGCAACGGGCGTGTTCACCGGCGCCGCCGATCCGCGCCGCGACGGCTATGTCGCGACGCCGTAGGCGCCTGGAAGCCTCCGGGCGAGTTCAGACGTCATCCCGGGCTTGACCCGGGATCCATCGGAGACCGCTACGCTCTACGATGGATCTCGGATCGTCGCGGCTACGCCGCTTGTCCGGGATGACGGCGTGGCTCTCAGGGCAAACTGCCCGTTTCAGCTCACGATCTCGGCGCGAAACGCCCAGCGGGTCATCCGCCGCTCGACCAGGGCGCAGAGCGCGTAGAGCGCCATGCCCATGATGGCGATGGAGAACAGGCCGGCGAAGGTGGTCGGCGCGTCATTGCGCGCGCCGGCGGACAACATCAGGAAGCCGATGCCGCGATTGCCGCCCACCGTCTCCGACAGCACCGAGCCGACGAAGGCGAGCGTCACCGCCACCTTGAGGCTGGCGAAGAGATAGGGCATGGCGCGGGGCACGCCGACCTTGGTCAGGATCTCCCACTGGCTCGCGCCGAGCGAGCGCATCACGTCGCGCATCTCGGGCTCAATGGTGGCAAGCCCCGTAGCGACGTTCACGACGATCGGGAAGAAGGAGATGACGAAGGCGGTGATCACCGCCGGCAAGGCGCCGACGCCGACCCAGATCATCAGGATCGGCACGATCGCGACCTTCGGGATCGCGTTGAAGGCGATCAGCAGCGGGTAGAGCCCGGCATAGATGAAGGGCGATGCGCCGATGGCGAGGCCGAGCAGCAGGCCGAAGCCAATTGCCAGCGCGAAGCCGATGATCGTGGTCCAGAGCGTCTCCAGGCAGAAGCGCAGCAGGATGTCCCAGCGCTGGACCATCGTCTCGAAGATCCGGCTCGGACGCGGGGCCAGGATTTCCGGCACGTCGAAGACGATGCAGGCCAGTTCCCAGAGCAGCAGCAGCCCCGCCATGGCGAGCCAGGGCATGGCGACAAGCAAAAGACGCTTCTGTCTCTCCGTCATGATCTTTGTCCAACCGGAGGCCGCATCACGCATGCTCCATGTGGATGCGCTCGCGCAGTTCGTGGACGATGTCGACGAATTCGATCTCGAAGGTCGTCTCCAGCGTGCGCGGACGCGGCAATTCGATCTTGCGGATCTTGACGATTTTACCGGGGCGCCGGCTCATCACATAGACGGTGTCGGCGAGATAGACCGCCTCACGCAGATCGTGCGTGACGAGCACCGCGGTGAAGCGGCGCTCCATCCAGAGCTTCTGCATCACGCTCCAGAGCTCTTCGCGGGTGAAGGCGTCGAGCGCACCGAAAGGCTCGTCGAGCATGAGGATCTCGGGCTCGTGGACGAGCGCGCGGCAGAGACTCGAGCGCTGCTGCATGCCGCCGGACAACTGCCAGGGATATTTCTGGCCGAAACCGCCCAAGCCCACAGAAGCCAGCAGCGCCTCGACACGCGCGACGTATTCGGCCTTGTTGGCGCGGAAGCGGCGCTTGTGCGGCTCGACCACCTCCAGCGGCAGCAGGATGTTGTCGAGCGTGGTGCGCCAGGGCATCAGCGTCGGCGCCTGGAAGGCCATGCCGACGCCGCGGATCGGCCCCTTCACCACCTGCCCGTGCGCGCGAACCTCGCCGCCGCTCGGCGGCAGCAGGCCGGTGACGAGCTTCATCAGGGTCGACTTGCCGCAGCCGGAAGGGCCGACCACGGCAATGAACTCGCCCTTGGCGATGGACAACGTCGCATCCTCCAGCGCCAGCATGCGCGAGGGCCCGCTGCCATAGGCGAGGCTGACCTGTCGCAGTTCGACGAGCGGTGGTTCCGAACTGTCAAGCATAGGCAGCGTCATCACCGGCAGGCGTGGGGAACCCCTCTCCCGGATGGGAGAGGGGCAGGGGTGAGGGACTGCGGGTCATCGTCGATACGACAAGGAGCGGCTGCGCCTTCTGCGGGAAAGGCAGGCCCTCATCCCTGCCCCTCTCCCACACGGGAGAAGGGTTCCCCGCATTCGTCATTCCGCTCATCGCTCTCTTCGGCACCCTTCATGAATCAAGGCGCAACCATCCGCTCGGCCTTCGGCGGCAGGAACTTGCCCGTGAAGACCTTGTCCGGCTCGGGCGCCGAGGGCAGGCCGAAGGCCTCGGCCACGTCCTTGACCGAGCGGGCGAAGCGCGCCGGGTCGACATCGCCCATGCCGTTCTCCTTCACGTAAGGGGTCAACACGTTCATCTTGAGCGACATGTCGAGGCGCTCGGCCTCAAGCTTCTCGTCGATCAGCGGGTCGCGCTTCTTGGCGGCGGCGATGCCGAGCGCCGGATTGGCGGCAACTTCCTTCCAGGCCTTGGCGGTGGCGCGCAGGAAGCCGGTCACGACCTCCGGCTTCGCGGCCAGCGCCGGCGAGACGATGATGCCGTTGCCGTACACATCCATCTTGTAGTCGGAGTAGTTGAACGAGACGACATCCTCGGCCTTCACGCCGCGCGCTTTCAGGTCGAGGATCGACGAGAAATAATGGCCGGAGATGAAGTCGACCGTGCCCTGCACCAGCGATTGCTCGCGCAGCTGCGGCGTCAGGTTGACGTGCTGGACGCTCGCCGCGTCGATGCCGACCTTCTTGGCGAAGGCCGGAAACAGACGGAAGGAGGCGTCGAAGACCGGGGCGCCAAGCTTCTTGCCGGCGAGATCGGCGGGCTTGGTGATCCCGCTCTTCTTCAGCGCGTGCACGCCGAAGGGCGGGAAGTCATAGGCCATGAAGACGCAGAGGATTTCCTTGCCGGCGTTCTTGGCGTTGTATTCGATCAGCGAGTTCACATCGGCGAAGCCGATATCGTAGGCGCCGGTCGCGACCCGCTGGACGGCGCCGGCCGAGCCCTGGCCGGGATCCATGGTCACGTCGAGCCCCTCGGCCTTGTAGTAGCCCTTGTCGAGTGCGACGAGGAAAGGCGAGGTCGGCCCCTGGAAGACCCAGTCGAGCGTGAACTTGACCGGCGTCTGGGCGGCGGCGGGCGCTACCGAGGCGAGCGCCAGGGCACAGCCGGCAGCGGCTGCGGCCAGCGCGCGGCGGGTCATCCCCCTGCCCTTCGCCGCCGCATTCTTCGAAACCCCACGCACCACGCCGATCATCTGAGCCGACCCCCGATTTTTGATTGTGCTTCAAAGGCTAAAGAGGGGCCCGAAAGCGGTCAATCAGGCGGGAAGGCCGTCCTGCCAGTTTTTTAGGCAGAGCCGCCGATAAGGGATTTTGTGCGCGGCAGGCTGCCCGCCAAGTCGCCGCCATTCTCGGGCGAAGCGGAGCGCAGACCCGAGAAACTCTTTCAGGAGGAGGCTCCGGAGCCTCCTCGTCATGAGATGCTCGGGTCAAGCCCGAGCATGACGCACGCCCGGCAGGCTCAGCGCTGCGCCAGCATCGCGCCCGGATTGAGCACGCCCCTGGGATCGAGCGTCTGCTTGATCGCGCGCATCAGGTCGAGCTCGACCGGGTCCTTCACGCCCGGCAGCAGGTCGCGCTTCAGCCGACCGATGCCGTGCTCGGCCGAGATCGAACCGTGCAGCTCCGTGACGATGGCGTGGACCGCCTCGTTCATCTCGCTCCAGCCGGCGAGATAGGCCGCCTTGTCGGCGCCGACCGGCTGGCTGACGTTGAAATGGATGTTGCCGTCGCCGAGATGGCCGAAGGGCACCGGCCGGCAGCCCGGCACCATCGCCTCGACCACCGCGATGGCGCGCTTCAGGAACTCCGGCTGGGCATGGACCGGCACGGAAACGTCGTGCTTGATCGAGCCGCCCTCATAGGTCTGCACCTCCGACATCATCTCGCGCAGCTTCCAGAAATCGGCGCGCTGGGTCAGCGAACCCGCGAGCGCGGCATCGGTGACGATGCCCTTCTCCAGAGCATCGCCGAGGAAGGCCTCGACATGCTCGTCGAGCCCGGCGGCTGACTGGGCCGAGACCTCCATCAGCACATACCAGGGCGACGGCTCGGAGAGCGGATCGCGCGTGCCGGAGGCGTGGCGCAGGACGAAATCGAGGCCGATGCGCGGCATCAATTCGAAGGTGGTGAGCGTGCCGCCGGCGCCGGCCTTGGCGGCGTTGAGCAGTTCCAGCGCCGCTTCCGGGTCCGGCACGGCGAGGAAGGCGGTGGCCCGCGCTGCCGGCAGCGGGAAGAGCTTGAGCACGGCCGCCGTGATGATGCCGAGCGTGCCCTCGGCGCCGATGAAGAGATCCTTCAAATCGTAGCCGGTGTTGTCCTTGCGGAGCTGGCGCAGGCCGTTCCAGATGCGGCCGTCGGGCAGCACGACTTCCAGGCCGAGACAGAGCTCACGGGCATTGCCATAGGCCAGCACGGCGGTACCGCCGGCATTGGTCGAGAGGTTGCCGCCGATGGTGCAGGAGCCTTCCGAGGCCAGCGAGAGCGGGAAGAGACGCCCGGCCGCTTCGGCCGCATCCTGCGCCCGCTTCAGCGTGACGCCGGCCTCGACGATCATGGTGTCGCCATCGGTATCGACCGCGCGGACCTTGTCGAGACGCTGCAACGAGAGGATGATCTCCCTGCCCTCGGCGATCGGGATCTGGCCGCCGACGAGTCCGGTATTGCCACCCTGCGGCACCAGCGTCGTGCCGGTCTCGGCTGCGAGCTTCACCAGCTCGGCGACCTCAGCCGTCGAGCCGGGGCGGACGATGCCTTGCGCCTTGCCGCGAAAGAGATCGCGCCATTCCTTGAGATAGGGCACCATGGCGTCGGCATCGGTGACGATGTTCTTCGCGCCGACGATGCCGGCCATGCGATCGAGAATTGCGCTCATCCTGAAGTCCTAGCCCTTCCTGCCGCGCCGGAACACGCCGACGAGCTCGACATGGGCGGAATAGCGGAACTGATCGACCGGCGTCACGCCTTCCAGCGCATATCCGCCCGCAACCAGCGTCGCAGCGTCGCGCGCGAAGCTGCCGGCATCGCAGGAGACGTAGATCACGTCCCTGACCTTCGAGGCCGCCAGCCGCTTCGCTTGGGCCTCGGCGCCGGCACGCGGCGGGTCGAGCACGACGACGTCGAAACCGTTGAGCTCATGCTCCAGCAGCGGGCGGCGGAAGAGGTCGCGCGTCTCGGTCGCGATGGCTTTGAGCCCCGGCGTCGCGCCGAAACCTTTTGCCAGCGCCAGCATCGCGGCCTTGTCGCTCTCGACGGCGAGAACCTGCATGCGCTCGGCGATGCGGAAGCTGAAGGGGCCGCAGCCGGCAAAGAGGTCGGCGGCGCGCTTGCCCTTGGGCAGAGCCGCCGTGACGAGATTCGCCAGCATCTCCTCCCCCAGCACCGTCGCCTGCAGGAAGCCGCCGGGCGGCGGGGCGACGAGCGCCTTGCCCATATGCTGCAAGGGCGGACGGCGCTCGACGACGATCTCGCCATGGTTGGAGAGCCGGGCGAGGTCGAGCCGCTCGGCCAGTTGAGTCAAGGCGAGCCTGAGCTTGTCGCCGAGCGGTCCGTGGCCGCGCATATCGACGTCGAGCCCCGCTTCGGAGGCGGTGATCTGGATGTCGAGCGGCTTGTTCGCCCCGCCCATCCGGTTCGCCAACATCTGAGCGGCGGCTGGTGCCCGGTCGAGGCCCGGCGCCAACACCGGGCAGGCCTCGACAGGAACCAGATCGTGACTGCGCGCCGCCATGAAGCCGACGACCATCGCCTCGCCCTCGCGGCGGGCATGGAAGGTGACGCGGCGGCGCCCGGCGCCATGGGCGTCGACGAGATCGGCCACGGGCGCCTCGATGCCGGCGCGGCTCAGCGTGGTCACGACCTGCTGGCGCTTCCATTCGCGATAGAGGCCCGGCGCCATGTGCTGCGCAGCACAGCCGCCGCAACGGGTAAAGAGCGGGCAGATCGCCGCGATGCGGGATTCGGAGGGCGCGATGATCTCGACGAGCTGGCCGCGATCGCCATCGACCACGGCGCGCACGGTCTCGCCCGGCAGCGCATAGGGAACGAAGATGCTGCCGGCGGGCGCCTGCACGATGCCATCGCCCTTCTGGCCGAGGCGATCGATGGTCAGGACTTCGTTCATCGCAAGGCGAGGCGAAGCATCCGGAGGCGGATTCGATCGGGCGGCGGGCATCGTGACAATCTCCGGCGCAGAGCCGGCCTGCTGATGACGGGAACGAGGCTTTCGCCTATCAGGTCAGGGACGAATTGGGAAATCCGGCCATGACTATCCGCGACGGCGTCATCGAAGCCATCGGCAACACCCCGCTCATCAAGCTCGAGCGCGCCTCGGCGGAAACCGGCTGCGCCATCCTCGGCAAGGCCGAATTCATGAATCCCGGCCAATCGGTGAAGGACCGCGCCGCGCTCGCCATCATCCGCGACGCCGAGGCGAAGGGGCAGCTGAAACCGGGCGGCGTCATCGTCGAGGGCACGGCGGGCAATACCGGCATCGGCATCGCGCTCGTCGGCAATGCGCTGGGCTATCGCTCGGTCATCGTCATCCCGGAGACGCAGAGCCAGGAAAAGAAGGACATGCTGCGGCTGGCCGGCGCGACGTTGGTCGAGGTGCCGGCTGCGCCCTACGCCAACCCGAACAATTACGTGAAGGTCTCGGGCCGCCTCGCCGAGGAACTGGCGAAGAGCGAGCCCAACGGCGCGATCTGGGCCAACCAGTTCGACAATGTCGCGAACCGGCAGGGCCATCTCGACACCACCGGCCCGGAGATCTGGGAGCAGACGGCAGGCAAGGTCGACGGCTTCATCTGCGCGGTCGGCTCGGGCGGCACGCTCGCCGGCGTCGGCATGGCGCTGAAGGCTCGCAATCCGAAGGTGACGATCGGACTGGCCGATCCGATGGGCGCGGCGCTCTATTCCTATTACACCAGCGGCGTCCTCAAGTCGGAGGGCTCCTCAATCACCGAGGGCATCGGCCAGGGCCGGATCACCGCCAATCTGGTCGATGCACCCGTCGATGCCGCCTTCCAGATCCCGGATGCGGAGGCGGTGCAGATCGTCTTCGACCTGCTGGAGCATGAGGGCTTATGCCTCGGCGGCTCGTCCGGCATCAACGTCGCCGGTGCGATCCGGCTGGCGCAGCAGATGGGGCCGGGCCATACCATCGTGACGGTGCTGTGCGACTACGGCACGCGCTACCAGTCGAAGCTGTTCAACCCGGAGTTCCTGCGTTCGAAGAACCTGCCAGTTCCCGGCTGGCTCGAGCGCGACGGGTCGGCGCTGAAGCAGGTCGTCGCCAAGGTGATGGCCTGAGGCGGCAGCCGCCTCAGGCCCTTCAGCTTCACGCCGCCCGCGGCGTCGCGTCGATCGCGTCGATATCGCCGGCGCGATCGTATTGCGCCTGGTCGAGCATGCCCTGGCGCTTGGCCACGAGGGTCGGCACCAGCGCCTGGCCGGCGACGTTCACCGCCGTGCGGCCCATGTCGAGGATCGGGTCGATGGCGAGCAGCAGGCCGACACCGGCCAGCGGCAGGCCGAGCGTCGAAAGCGTCAGCGTCAGCATCACCGTCGCGCCGGTGAGGCCGGCGGTCGCGGCCGAGCCGATCACCGAGACGAAGGCGATCAGGACGTATTCCTGGATGCCGAGCGGCACGCCGTAGAACTGCGCGACGAAGATCGCGGAAATCGCAGGGTAGATCGCGGCACAGCCATCCATTTTCGTCGTCGCGCCGAGCGGCACGGCAAAGGCAGCGTATTCGCGGGGCACGCCGAGGCTCTTCTCAGTCACGGCCTCGGTCACCGGCAAGGTGCCGATCGAGGAACGCGAGACAAAGCCGAGCTGGATCGCCGGCCAGGCACCCGCGAAAAAGCGCGCCGGGGAAAGCCCGTGCAGGACGAGCAAGGTCGGGTAGACGACGAGCAGGACGATGGCGAGGCCGAGATAGATCGCGAAGGCGTACCAGGAGAGCTGCTCCAGCGTCTGCCAGCCATATTGCGCCACGGCATTGCCGAGCAGGCCGACGGTGCCGATCGGCGTCAGCCGGATCACCCACCACAGGATCTTGCGGACGATCGCCAGGAACGACTCGTTGAGGGCAAGGAAGCTGTTGGCGCGCTCGCCGACCTTCAGCGCGGCGACGCCGACGACGATCGAGATCACCAACAGTTGCAGCACGTTGAAGCCGAGGCGGGTGGTCGCACCGCCACCGTCGACCCGCGTCGTCGCCTGCAGGCCGAGCATGTTGGCGGGCACGAGCCCCTTCAGGAAGTCGAGCCAGGAGCCGACCGTGCCCGGCGCCTTGGCGCTGGCGGCGACCACGCCGGCATTGATGCCGGGCTGGATCAGAAGGCCGAGCGCGATGCCGATCAGCACCGCGATGAAAGCGGTGACGGCGAACCAGAGCAGAGTCTGCCAGACCAGCGCG
This sequence comes from Allobosea sp. UNC402CLCol, assembly GCF_000745475.1. Classification (GTDB taxonomy): domain Bacteria; phylum Pseudomonadota; class Alphaproteobacteria; order Rhizobiales; family Beijerinckiaceae; genus Allobosea; species Allobosea spartocytisi. Next base: position 448,046 of record NZ_JQJJ01000009.1, on the reverse strand, counting down.
GCTGCGTTGGAGAGCTGGCGCAGATTGCTGATCGAGGCGACGATCGCCGTGAAGATCAGCGGCGGCACCAGCGCCTGCAGCAATTGCACGAAGATCGAGCCCGTGGTCGCGAGCGTGGTCGTGAGCCAGTTGGGCTGTCCGGCCGCATCCGGGCCGATGTTGCGCGCGACCCAGCCGAGCGCGAGCCCGACCACCATCGCGGTCAAAACCTGGAAGCCGAAGTTGGAATAGAACGGCTTAGCGCCGGCAGCGGACGAACCGCTCCGGGATATCGATGTTGTCATGGCAAGAGCTCGTCAATCGCCGCAAATGGCTGAAGATACGCGCTATATATACGATCTGGCGCGATTTTCGCAAAAGCGGAGGCTTCCGTCTTTGGCTGCACCGGCGCCAAAAATATTCTCCCAACTGGCGCAAAAAGAGAGGATTGATCCACTTACAGCAAGAGCGTCGGCGCCCCCCTCCGCCGCGAAGGCCGGAAATTCTTTTTGCCGCAAAAATGATTTCCCCGAAGGTCGAAGCGTTCTAGCCTGCCCTAAGGTGATCCCGCGAAAGACGAGGTGATCGCATGACGGCTTCACAGGTCAGGTTCGCCGCCAGGACGGCGCCCGAACCCTCACCCTCCGTTGCCCCGGCCGAGCCGGGCCATCCCCATGCGGCCGGCGTCGTCGCCTCCAGCGTCTATGCCCATGGCGTGCGCGTCGCCGACGTCCCCGTCGAGGAGGCCGGCGAGTGGTCGCGCAAGGACGACCACGTTGTCTGGATCGGATTGCTGGAGCCCGACGCCGCCCTGCTCCACTGCGTCCAGCGGCAATTCAACCTGCATCCGCTCGCCGTTGAGGACGCGACCAACGCCCATCAGCGCCCGAAGCTCGAGCAATATGGCGACGCCCTCTTCGTGGTGGCACGCACCGCGCAGCTGATCGAGGGGCGCATCGCCTTCGGGGAGACGCATATCTTCCTCGGCCGCGGCTACATCGTCAGCGTCCGGCACGGCGCCTCGACCTCGTACACCTCGGTCCGGCAGCATTGGGAGACGTGTCCGACCTCGCTGGCGAAGGGCGAGGACTTCATCCTCTACGCCATCCTCGACTTCATCGTCGACAACTACATGCCGGTGCTCGAGGCCATTCATGACGAGGTCGAGGAAATCGAGGACAAGGTGCTGGCCAAGCCGATGGCGCGCTCGGACATCGAGCGGCTCTACATGCTCAGGCGCGACCTGCTGCGCCTGCGCAATGCGGTGGCGCCGCTGGTCGATGTCTGCCAGCGCCTGATGAACGGCACGGTGCCGCAGGTCCGGCCGACACTCGCGCCGATGTTCCGCGACGTGACCGACCATGTCCGCACCGTGCAGGAGAAGATCGACAGCCTGCGCGAGGTTTTGGCCTTCGCCTTCGAGGCGAGCCTGCTGGTCGGGCAGAGCCAGGAGAACGCGATCACCAAGCGGCTCGCCTCCTGGGCGGCGATCCTGGCCGTGCCGACCGCGGTCGCCGGCATCTACGGCATGAACTTCAAGAACATGCCGGAGCTGGAACTGCCCTATGGCTATTACGGCGTGCTGGTGGTGATCCTTGCCTCCTGCGCCGTGCTGTACTGGCGCTTCAAGCGCAATGGCTGGCTGTAGCCGGGCAGTCGCTCACAGCCACTTCTTCCAGCGGAAGAACAGATAGGGCAACACCGCGAAGAGCACCATCGAGACCAGCGCCAGCGGATAGCCCCACTGCCAGTCGAGTTCCGGCATGGCCTTGAAGTTCATGCCGTAGATCGAGGCGATCAGCGTCGGCGGCATCAGCGCCACCGAGACGACCGAGAACAGCTTGATGATCTTGTTCTGCTCGATCGAGACGAGGCCGAGCGTCGCGTCGAGCATGAACTGGAGCTTGTTCGACAGGAAGGTCGCATGTTCCTCGATGGCCTGCACGTCGCGCACCGCCGAGCGCCATTCGGCGGAGAAGCCGGTCTGGGCCTTCTTCGGGCGCTTGTAGTTGGCCGAGAGGAAGAGCAGGACGCGCTCGACCGACATCATGCTCTCGCGGACATTCGAGATGATGTGCTCGTGCTGGCCGATCCGCTGGATCACCACCTGATAGACGCCCCCCTGCTCGACGTCCTGCGCCCGCCCGGCGAAAATCCGGCGCGATGCCATGTCGATCTTGTCGCCGACGCCACGCAGCACCTCGGCCGCGCGGTCGACGATCGCCTCGATCAGCCCGTCGAGCACCGCCTCCGGCTGCTCGCCGCAGCCACCGGGCTTGGTCGCGCGGTTGAGGAAGATGTTGAAGGCGCCGGGCTCGTCATAGCGCACCGTCACCAGCGCCTTCTCGGTGAGGATGAAGGTGACGTCGGCCAGCTTGGGGACGATGGTTTCCGACTGGCAGATCACGCGCGCCGTCATGTAATGCGCGCCGTTCTCGGTATAGATGATCTCGGAGGGCTCGAGATCGTGCATCTCCTCCCGTGTCGGGATCGAGATGCCGAGATGTTCCTCGACGCGCTTGTCCTCCTCGGGCGTCGGGTTGAGCAGGTCGATCCAGACCGTATCGGCTGAAAAGATTTCTGCCGGCCCGAGCGTCGCCGAGCGCAGCTTGTCGCGCGAGTCGGGGCAGATGCCGTGGATCATCAGCATGGGCGCGAATCTCGATGCACGGTCAGGAGGGAAACCGGCAGGAACTCCGATCCGAGGCGGATGTCAAACCGATGACGGTCGGCCCGCGCCCGAAAACCGGAAACTTAAAAGAGCGTCATTCTCGGGCGAAGCGAAGCGCAGACCCGAGAATCTCTTTTCAGGAAAGGCTCAGGAGCCTCCTTGTCATGAGATGCTCGGGTCAAGCCCGAGCAGGACGGCGTGTGACCTTCCTCAGACGCCGCCCTTCACGCCCTGCGGTGGCTTGCTATCGGCCGGGACGAAGAAGTCCGGCATCAGCGGCACTGACGGGTCGACGCGGTAGGGCGTGAAGTCGGTTACCCCCTCGCCGGCCATGAAGCTGTCGTCGATCAGGAAGTTGCCGGAAAACTCGCGCGAGGGCTTCGAGAAGATCATATGCGCGGCGTCGGCCAGGATCTCCGGCGTGCGGCTGGCCTGCACCATCTTGTCGCCGCCGAGCAGATTCTGGACGGCGGCGGTGGCGATCGTCGTGCGCGGCCAGAGCGCGTTGACGGCGATGCCCTGGCGGGCCAGCTCGCCGGCCAGACCCAGCACACACAGGCTCATGCCGTATTTCGCGATGGAATAGGCCAGATGCGGCGCAAACCACTGCGTCTTCATGTCGAGCGGCGGCGAGAGCATCAGGATATGCGGGTTGTCCGCCTTCTCCAGATGGGGAATGGCGTATTTCGAGACCATGAAGGTGCCGCGCGTGTTGATCTGATGCATCAGATCGAAGCGCTTCATGTCGGTCATCTGCGTGTTGGTGAGCTGGATCGCGCTGGCATTGTTCACGACGATGTCGATGCCGCCGAAGGTCTCGGCCGTCTTGGCGATCGCCTCGGCGACGCTCTGCTCGTCGCGGACGTCGACCATCAGCGGCAGGCATTTGCCGCCGGCCGCTTCGATCTCGGCGGCCGAGGTGTAGATCGTGCCCGGCAGCTTGGGATGCGGCTCGGCCGTCTTGGCGGCAATGGTGACATTGGCGCCGTCCCGCGCTGCCCTGAGCGCGATGGCGAGCCCGATGCCGCGCGAGCCGCCGGTGATGAAGAGCGTCTTACCCTTGAGCGACATCGCCGCCTCCCTCCTGGTTCGTGATGATGAAGCGGCCGGGCTGCGAGCCGTCCCGGTCCGTGAAGTCATAGGCGCGCGCCAGATCGGCGACGTGCAGCACCTGCCCGGCATGACGCGCGGCATCGGGGTCGGCGGCCAGTGCCGCGACGGCGCGGCCGGCATAGAGCGGCGTCTCGGTGGTTTGCGCCGCCAGCCCCGCATCGCGAACGCGCTCGGTCAGGACATGGCCGGGCGAGAGGCCGAGCGCGGTGACGCCGAAGGGCTTCAGTTCCTGCGCCATCGCGAAGGTCAGGCGATTCATCGCGGCCTTGGCGAGATCGTAGAAAACGTCGCCGAGATAGCCGGTGCCCGTGTCGAAGCTCACCGTGACGATGAGGCCCGAGCGCATCTGCACCATCGCCGGAGCGACCGCCCGCGCCAGCAGGAGCTGGGCATAGACGCCGCTCTCGAAGCTCTCGCCAAGCCTCGCGACCGGCCGGCGCCAGAACGGCGTGCCGTAGCCGGAGCCATCGGGATAGCGCTCGCCGTCATAGCCCTCGTTCCCGCCCCAGACCGCATCGACGACGCAGTCGAGCCGGCCGAAGCGGCGCAGGGCCCAAGACACGAGGCCGTCGACCTCGCGCTCATTGGTGTGGTCGCAGCGATAGGGATGGCCCTTGCCGCCAGCGGCCTCGACCTCGCGGGCCGCGTCCTCGAAGGTTTCGGGGCGCTGGTCGGTATGCGGCCCGGCCTCGCTGGAGCGACCGGTGACGATGACGGTTGCGCCGGCATCGCCGAGCGCCCTGGCGACGCCACGCCCGAGCCCGCGTGAGGCACCGGCGACGAGGCAGATGCGGCCGGACAGGAATGACTGCGTGACGCTCATGGCTGCCCCGGCCGAATCGGCGCTGGCCATAGCGGGTTCGTCGCTCTATAGCCCCGCTCCCCTCGCAACGGAGCAGAACCATGGACAGCGCGGATGTCGCGGCCTGCTGGGAGGCCAATGCCGAAACCTGGACCCGGCACGCGCGCGCCGGCTACGACCTCTATCGCGACGCATTGAACACGCCGGCCTTCCTGGCGAACCTGCCCGATATTGCCGGCTTGGACGGCCTCGACATCGGCTGCGGCGAAGGCTCGAACACACGCAAGCTGGCCGAGGCCGGCGCGCGCATGACTGCGGTCGACATCGCGCCGACCTTCATTCGCCACGCGCAAGCGGCCGAGATGCAGGCGCCGCTCGGCATCGCCTATCGGGAGGGCGACGGCACCGCCCTGCCCTTCGCCGATGCAAGCTTCGACTTCGCCACGGCGTTCATGTCGATGATGGACATGCCGCGGCAGGACAAGGCGCTGGCGGAAGCCGCGCGCGTGCTGAGACCCGGAGGGTTCCTGCAGTTCTCGATCCTGCATCCGTGCTTTGCCCCGCCCTATCGCAAGGTGCTGCGGGACGAGGCCGGGACCATCCGCGGAATCGAGGTCGGCCGTTATTTCGACGGCATCGACGGCGAGATCGAAACCTGGCGCTTCGGCGCCGCGCCGGCCGAGGTCAAGGCCAGCGTCGAACCGTTCCGCGTGCCGCGCTTCCACCGCACGCTGAGCGAATGGGTCGCGATGATCGTCTCGGCCGGGCTGACGATCGAGCATATGGCCGAGCCGCGCGTCGATGCCGAGACGGCGCAGGCCCAGCCCTACCTCGCCGATACGCATATCGCACCGCTGTTCCTGCATATCCGCGTCCGCAAGAGCGCGGCTGCCTGAGCAGGGCGCGGCCGCCCTCACGCCGCGAAGACCGCGGCCGCGTCGGCGATGGCGCCGGCGCCCTCCGTCACGGTGAGTTCCAGCGCCGGGGCCTCCGTCGCGATGTATTCGGCATAGAACCGGGCGGTGGCGAGGTCGCCGGTGCCTTCGGCTTCCGAGCGGGTGGCGAGTGCCTTCTTGGCCAGCCCCGTCCCGCCCTGCGCCAGCGCGAAGAGCTTGAGATAGGGCGTGGCGCCGGCCAGCGCATCGGCCTGGCTCGTGCCGAGCGTCGCCAGCATCCATTCCGTCGCGCGCTCCAGCGCGTCAACGGCAGCGCCGAGACGGGTGGCGGCGTGGCCGAAGCCCGGATTATTGGCGCGCTCGACCTCGCCGACGATGCCACGCATCTCGGCGATCAGCGCCTTGACCGCCTCGCCGCCGGATAGCGGCAATTTACGGGTCACAAGGTCGATGGCCTGGATGCCGTTGGTGCCCTCGTAGATCGCGGCGATGCGGGCATCGCGCAAATGCTGGGCGGCGCCGGTCTCCTCGACGAAGCCCATGCCGCCATGGACCTGAACGCCCGTCGAGGCGACATCGATGCCGATATCGGTGGCATAGGCCTTGGCGATGGGGGTGAGGATGGCGGCGCGCTCGGCCGCGGCCTTGCGCTTGCCCTCGTCGGTCTCGCGATGCGAACGGTCGAGCGCTTCGGCGACCTGATAGGAGATGGCGCGCGCGCCTTGCGTCTTGGCGCGCATGTCCATCAGCATGCGCCGGACGTCCGGGTGGACGATGATCGGGCTCATCGGGGCGCCCTTCGGCGCATCGAGCGCCGTGCCCTGCTTGCGCTCATGGGCGAAGGCGAGCGCCTGCTGATAGGCCCGCTCGGCGATGGCGACGCCCTGCAGCGCCACGTTCAAGCGGGCGTTGTTCATCATCGTGAACATGCAGGCGAGGCCGCGATTCTCCTCGCCGATCAGCCAGCCGATCGCGCCGCCCTTGTCGCCGAAGGCCATGGAGCAGGTCGGCGAGGCATGGATGCCGAGCTTGTGCTCGATGCCGGAGCAGCGCAGGTCGTTATGGGCGCCGAGCGAGCCGTCGGCATTGACAAGGAATTTCGGCACGAGGAAGAGCGAGATGCCACGCGTGCCGGGAGGGGCATCGGGCAGGCGCGCCAGCACGAGATGGACGATGTTCTCGGTCAGGTCGTGCTCGCCATAGGTGATGAAAATCTTCTGGCCGGTGATGCGATAGGTGCCGTCACCGACCCGTTCGGCCTTGCTGCGCAGCGCGTTGAGATCGGAGCCCGCCTGCGGCTCGGTCAGGTTCATCGTGCCCATCCACTCGCCCGAGACGAGCTTGGCGAGATAGGTCTCCTTGAGATGGTCGGAGCCATGCGCGTACAGCGCCTCGATCGCGCCGACGGTCAGCAGCGGGCCGAGCGCGAAGGCGAAGGCGGCCGAGTTCCACATCTCGATGCAGGCCGATTGCAGCAGCGTCGGCAGGCCCTGTCCGCCATAGGCTTCCGGCGCCGGCAGCGAATTCCAGCCGGCTTCGGCCCAGGCCTTGTAGGCCTCCTTCCAGCCCGGCGGCGTGGTGACGGCGCCGTCCTTCAGCTTCGAGCCATTGAGATCGCCGACCCGGTTCAGCGGCGCGATGACGTCGGTTGCGAATTTGGCGGCCTCGTCGAGCACGGCTTCCGCGACGCCGCCTTCGAGCTCCGGCGCCAGCCCGTCCGCAATCAGCCGGTCGAGGCCGGCGACATGGCGCATGGTCGCCAGCATGTCCGAAACCGGGGCGCGATAAGTCATGATCGTCTCCCTTCGGCCGCGTTTCCGCCCCGCTGGGGCGGCCGGGCCCGAATTTGCCGTTGCCGCGATGGTAGCGAGGAACTATCGCCTATGCCATGCGCAGACGAGCGCGACCTTCGTTCCGTGCCGCGCCCGGTAATTAGTTTATATATAAACCATCTTCGGTCAATCGCCTCGTGGATCAGTCTCCTTCCCTCTCCCGTACGACGAAGCGTCTCGCGGCCGATGCCGCCGGCATCGCCGAGGCGGCGGCGATCCTGCGCGCGGGCGGCCTCGTCGCGTTGCCGACGGAGACGGTCTACGGGCTGGCGGCCGACGCGACCGCGGGCACGGCCGTCGCCGGCATCTATGCGGCCAAGGAGCGGCCGAGCTTCAACCCGCTGATCTCGCATCTGCCCGATCTCGCCGGCGCACGGCGGCAGGGCCTGTTCGACGCGAATGCGCTGGCGCTGGCGCAAGCCTTCTGGCCGGGGCCGCTGACGCTGGTGGTGCCGGCGTCGCCGGGCTGCACGGTCAGCGATCTGGCGCGGGCCGGGCTTGCCACCGTGGCGCTGCGCGTGCCGGCCCACCCCGTCGCACATGCCGTGCTCGAAGCCGCAGGGCGGCCGATCGCGGCGCCTTCGGCCAACCGTTCCGGCCGGATCAGCGCGACCAGCGCCGCCCATGTGCTGGCCGATCTCGACGGGCGGATCGACGCCGTGCTCGATGCCGGCCCGACCGAGGTCGGAGTCGAATCGACCATCGTCGCCTGCCTTGACGGGGCGCCGCGCCTGCTCAGGCCTGGCGGAATTCCCCGCGCCGCGCTTGAAGGCGTGATCGGCCGCCCGCTGGTCCAGGCGGGCGAGGCCGGGCAGGCGCCGATCGCGCCGGGCATGCTCACCTCACATTACGCGCCGGCCGCACGGGTCCGGCTCGATGCCGATGCGCCGCGAGAGGGCGAGGCCTGGCTCGGCTTCGGCCCGGAGACGCACAGCCATCCGCATGCGCTCAATCTGAGCCCGACCGGCGATCTGCGCGAGGCGGCGAGCCACCTGTTCGGTTATCTGCGCCGGCTCGACGAGACCGGCCGGAAGACGATCGCCGTCGCCCGCATCCCCGAGCAAGGCCTGGGCGAGGCGATCAACGACAGGCTGCGGCGAGCGGCCGCGCCGCGCTGAGAACGCATCTGCAATTCACAGCCCTCATCCTGAGGAGCCGCGTCAGCGGCGTCTCGAAGGATGTTCCAGCGGATTCTGCCCCGGTGAAGCATCCTTCGAGACACCGTTCCTACGGAACGGCTCCTCAGGATGAGGGCTCGACCGTTTCGCACGTCGCCATTCGTTCGGATTTGGACGGCATCATCTTGCATCCATGCAAGATTTCGGCTTGCGTGCCGGCGGGGAGGAAAAGATCACCGATGTCTTCCAAGCTCGCCTGGGACGATTTCCGCCTGGTCAAGGCCATCACCGACCATGGCGGGCTGACGGGTGCGGCGGGAGCGCTCGCGGTCAACCATTCCACCGTGTTCCGCCGCCTCGGGCAGATCGAGGAGATGGTCGGCATGCCGCTCTTCGAGCGGCGCAAGACCGGCTATGTCGCCACCGTCGCCGGCGCGGAGATGGCGGCGCTGGCCGGGCGGATGGAAGAGGACGTGACGGCCTTTTCCCGGCGACTCGCCGGCCGCGACGTGGCGCCCTCCGGCGAGATCAGGATCACCACCACCGATACGCTGCATCTCAACCTGCTGCTGCCGATCTTCGCCGGTTTCCGGCGGGCGCATCCGGCGATCCGGCTCGATGTCGTCATCGGCAACCAGGCGCTCAATCTGTCCAAGCGCGACGCCGACGTCGCCATCCGCGCCAGCGACACGCCGGGCGAGACGCTGGTCGGTCGGCGCATCGCCACCCTCGCCTGGGCGATCTATGGCCGCAGCGAGGACGGCATCACGGCGCAGGAGAAAGCCGACCCGGCCCGGCTCTACCTGCGCGACTGGGTCGCTCTCGGGGACCAGCTCTCGCATGTGAAGGCGGCGCGCTTCGTGCGCGAGCATGTCGCGCCCGAGCGGATCGCGCTGAAGAGCTCGGCCGTGCTCGGCATCACCGAGGCCGTCGAGCAGGGGCTCGGCATCGGCCCTCTGCCCTGCTTCATCGCGGACCGGCGGCCGGGGCTCACGCGCCTGCTGCCGCCCAATCCCGATTTCGCGACGGGCCTGTGGGTGCTGACCCATCCGGACATCCGCCACGTCCCGCGCGTGCGCGCCTTCATGGATTACTGCAGCAATGAGCTCATGCGGCATCGGATGCTGATCGAGGGGGCGGAGTAAAGACTGCGTTGCCCGCTCGGGTGTGGCGCTCTACATTCGCAGCGTTCGCGCGACTGGCGCTACGAGATGGATCACCATCGGGAAACGCGAACGCATGAGCCGCGCGCCTGGGCCTCACCTTCCCGACGGAGCCGAGCCCATGCAGATTGTGATGCTTCTCTACCCGCGCCTGACGCAGCTCGACCTGACCGGGCCTTTCGAAGTCCTGTCCCGCTTCCGCGAGTGCAAGATCGACCTGGTCTGGAAGACGACGGAGTCGGTCCGGGACGCCAGCGGGCTGACGATCCTGCCAAGCTGCGATTTCCGGAACTGTCCGCAGGCCGATATCCTCTTCGTTCCCGGAGGGCCAGGCCAAAGCGCGCTGATGGAGGACGAGGACGTGCTCTCCTTCCTGCAGGAGCAGGCCGGCAGCGCGCGCTACATCACCTCCGTCTGTACCGGCTCGCTGGTTCTCGGCGCGGCGGGGCTTCTCAAGGGGTATCGCGCGACGAGCCATTGGCTTTCCCTGTCACAGTTGAGCCTGCTCGGAGCTGAGCCCGTCGCCGAGCGGGTCGTCCATGACCGCAACCGCATCACCGGCGCGGGCGTCACCTCGGGAATCGACTTCGCATTGTCCCTCGCCGCTCACCTCTTCGGCGAGGAGCGGGCGCGGAAAGTGCAGCTGCAGATGGAGTACGACCCGCAGCCTCCCTTCAGCGGCGGCTCGCCCGCCTCGGCGCCAGCCGATCTGATCGCGGCCGTCCGTGCCGACACGGCCGCGTTTCAAGAAGCGCGCGAAGCCCTGGCGCGCCGCGCCGGAGCGAAGCTCGGCTGAACCTCAGCCGATCTCCACGACGACGCGCCCCTTGACCTTGCCCTCGACGATCGCCTTGCCGGTCTCGATGACGGCGTCGAGCGGGATCGTCGTCGTCATGACGGCGAGTTTTTCGCGGTCGAGATCGGTCGCGAGGCGCTGCCAGGCCTCGAGGCGACGCGGCTTCGGGCACATCACCGAATCGACGCCCAACAGCGCGACGCCGCGCAGGATGAAAGGCGCGACCGTCATCGGCAGATCCATGCCCTGCGCAAGGCCGCAGGCGGCAACCGCGCCGCCATATTTCGTCATGGCGAGCAGGTTCGCCAGCGTATGCGAGCCGACCGCATCGACGCCCGCCACCCAACGTTCCTTGCCAAGCGGGCGACCGGGCTGGGAGAGTTCGTTGCGGTCGATGATCTCGGCGGCACCGAGGCCCTTGAGATAATCGGCCTCCTCGGCGCGGCCGGTCGAGGCGATGACGTGCCAGCCGGCCTTGGCGAGCAGCGCGATCGCGACCGAACCGACGCCGCCCGCGGCGCCGGTGACGACGACGGGACCGTCCGCGGGTTTCAGCCCATGCTTCTCCAGCGCCAGCACGCAAAGCATCGCGGTGTAGCCGGCGGTGCCGATGGCCATGGCCTCGGCCGGGGTCAGCCCCGCCGGCAGCGGCACCAGCCAGTCGCCCTTCACACGGCTCTTCTGTGCGTAGGCGCCAAGATGCGTCTCGCCGGTGCCCCAGCCGTTCAGGACGACGAGATCACCGGGCTTGAAGCCGGGATGATCTGAGGCCTCGACGCGGCCCGCGAAATCGATCCCCGGGATCATCGGCCAGCGGCGCACCACCGGCGCCTTGCCGGTGATGGCGAGGCCGTCCTTGTAGTTCACGGTCGAATGCGTGACGCGGACGGTGACGTCGCCCTCCATCAGATCGCTTTCGGCGAAATCCGTGAAGGCGAGATTGGGCGCGGTTTCCCCCTTGGTCGCCACCAGGGCCTTGAACGTCGTCATCCCCATCTCCCGAACACTGACATGCGAAAGCCGACAAGGTTGCAGCGGCGGTCCGCCATCGCAACCCCATCGGCCGTGCGCGGGATCGTCTTCCGGATCAGGCGGGCTGCGCCTGCGGCCGCTCGACCGGCCGTTCGACGATCGGCAGGTTGATCAGCGCCGAGGCGACGCCGAGCGCGACCGAGAGCCACCAGACGAACTGGTAGTTGCCCATCGCTTCATAAAGCACGCCGCCGAGCCACACCCCGAGAAACCCGCCGACCTGATGCGAGAAGAAGGCGAAGCCGTAGAGCATCGCCATGTATTTCGTGCCGAACATCAGCATGACCAGCGAGGAGGTCGGCGGCACGGTCGAGAGCCAGAACAGGCCGATGACGACGCCGAAGGTCAGTGCCGTCAGCGGGCTCGGCGGGATCAGGATGAAGGCGGCGATCGCCACCGCCCGGCCCAGATAGATCCAGGCGAGGAGATGGCGCTTCGGCATCCGCGTCGAGAGCCAGCCGGAGGAGAGCGAGCCAACGGCATTGGCGAGGCCGATGACGGCGAGCGTCCAGCCGCCGACCCAGGCCGGCAGGCCGGTATCCCGGAGATAGGCGGGCATGTGGACGGTGATGAAGGCGAGCTGGAAGCCGCAGGTGAAGAAGCCGAGCACGAGCAGGACGTAGCTGCGGTGCCTGAACGCCTCGGTCAGCGCCTGGACCACCGTCTGATTCGGCAGGTTGGCGGTGGTGCTGCCGGAGCCGCCGAGCTTGCGCGTCGCCAGGATGATCGAGATCGGCAGCACCGGCAGCAGGGTCACGGCGAAGACCATCAGCGCCTGCTGCCAGCCCAGCGTATCGATGAGGATGTTGCCGATCGGCGGGAACAGGAACTGGCCGAAGGAGCCCGCCGCCGTGCCGGCGCCGAAGGCCATCGGCCGCCACTGCTCCGGCAGGAGTTTGCCGAAGGCGGCGAGGACAAGGTTGAAGGAGCAGGCCGAAAGGCCGAAGCCGATCAGCACGCCGGCACCGAGATGGAGCTGCAGCGGCGTCGTCGCATGGGCCATGACGACGAGGCCGGCGGCATAGAGCACCGCGCCGACGCAGAGCACGCGCACCGTGCCGTAGCGGTCGGCGATGGCGCCCGCGAAGGGAGCGCCGAGGCCCCAGAGCAGGTTCTGGATCGCCAGGGCCAGGCCGAAGATGTCGCGGCCCCAATGGAACTGCAGCGTCATCGGGATCTGGAACAGGCCGGCACTGGCGCGCGGCCCGAAGGTGATCAGCGCGATCAGGCAGCCGGCCGCGACGATGACCTCCGGAGCGTAGCTGCGTGCCGGTTTGGAGCTTGCCGGAGTGGAGCTCATGAATGTCCCCGAAGCCTCGAATGTGTGACTACACGATAGCGGCTCGCCCCGGGGGCAACCAGCGCGTTTTCGTGAAACGAGGCATCACGGACCGATATGGCCGGCGGCCGCGCCGGAGCAGCTTTCGATCAGAAAGGACCGCCGGAGTCGTCATTGCGAATTGCTTTGCGGAACCTGTGCCGGGGGGCGCCGAAGGCAAGCCCCGGGTGCTCGCACGCCAATGACGCTCCAGCCCGGCCAAAAACACCCTCCGGCGTTAACTGCCGCTCAACCTTACCGAGGCGATAACGGATTCCAACGAAGACGCGGCTCCGGCCGGCGGTCTTTCGTTCCGTATCGTCGGGACGGGTGCGTCGTTTTGAGTCATTTGCGTCTTCACAGGCGGAAGCGAGGCGGGCGGGCGCCGGGGCTCAGATGGGCCGCGGTGACGGCTGCGCCCTGGGCCCTGTCGGTCGGATTGCTGGTCTCCTTCACCGCCTCGGCCGGACAGAATTTCGGGCCGACCGGCCTGCCTTCCAGCGCGATCCCGCGCATCGATCCCGGCCCCGCCTCCGCATTGGCGGAAGGCCCCTCGATGCTGGTGGCGGAGAGCGCCTTCCGGCTGCCGGGACTTGCCCTGTCCTCGGCCATTGTGCAGGCCAGCCTCTCCTTCGAGGATCCGGAGCGGCGCATCGTCGTCGATCCGCGCCAGCCGCGCGAGGACATGAAGCGCACGGCAGCGAGCTTCCCGGAGGTCGACCGCACGGCCAAGGGCGACATGCTGCCGAGCCTGCGGCCCGGCCTATCCCAGCACCCCTCCGTCGAGCTCGAGCGCGTCGTCTTCGGCGACACCCAGCCCAGGCTGATCTCGGGCGGCTTCTCGCTCGATGCGATGCGCGCAGCGGGAGAGGTCGAGGGCCCTCCCAGCGGTTTCGAGCCCTATGCGATCGACGAGGGCCTGACCGACCCGGCCCTGTCCGATTCCTCGCCGGTCTCGCTGAAGCCCAAGATCACTTCGGCGCGCCAGGCCGAGCTCTATCTCGAAAGCATCGACGGCTCCTCGCCTGCGGTGCCCTCGCCCAGCCAGCGCAGCTCGTCGACGCCCCGCTCGGCGATCGCCATGGCGGAGCTGACGCCCCCCGCCCTGCCCGCGCATGGCGCGCAGCAGCCGGAGGCGCGGATCGCGCTCGCCTCCGCGCCGGCGACCCGAGACCTGCGCCTCGCGACGCCGGGCGAGCGGCAGAGCTATGCCGGGCTGATCGTGCCGGAGAACATGGCGCGCGAGCAGCGCTGCCTGGCCGAGGCGGTCTATTTCGAGGCTCGTTCGGAATCGCCGGAGGGGCAGGCCGCCGTCGCACAGGTCGTGCTCAACCGGGTGAAGAGCGGGCTCTATCCGAACAGCGTCTGCGGCACCGTCTACCAGAACAGCAACCGCTACCTCTCCTGCCAGTTCACCTTCACCTGCGAAGGCAAGTCGCTGCGCATCACCGAACCGGGGCCGTGGCGCGATGCGGTGCGGATCGCACGCGAGGTCTATGAGGGCACGACCTATCTCGCCGAGGTCGGCGCCTCGACGCATTACCATGCGCGCTATGTCAGCCCCTACTGGGCGAAGCGGCTGAAGAAGATGGACACGATCGGCCAGCACGTCTTCTACCAGCTCCGGCCCGGCCAGACCTGAGCGCTGGAAAGCAAGCGATTCCATCGACCTGAACAGCGGCGGGAGGAAGGTCGCCAGCGCGCGCGACGTGGTTAATTTTACCTTGTTTTAGCGTTTACCTTGCGTTCATCACGCCAAATTGGCTTCCTGATCCCAACGAACGGCGCTCAGACGCCGGAACCGACAGGTCAGGTCCATCATGGCGCGCTCGCTCTCATCCCGGTTGCTCCTCGCCACCTCGGCGCTCACGACCGTTCTTCTCCTCGGTGCAGGCGCGGCGCAGGCCGGCGGTTGCCACGGCTCCGCCTGCTACAACCTCGTCAGCACGCCGCCGGTCTACGGCACCGTCGACGAAACCTATCAGGTCCAGCCGCCGCAGGTGCAGCGCCACGTCGTCCCGGCCGAATACGAGACCGTCACCGACACGGTGATGATCGCGCCGGCCCGCCAGATTCCGCGTCACCGCGCCGCGGTCTACGACACCGTCACCGAGAAGGTGCTGATCTCGCCCGCCACGCGCCGCTGGGAAGTGACCCGCGATGCCTGGGGCAGGACCGTCGGCTGCTGGGTCGATGTGCCCGCGCAATACGGCTACCAGAGCCGCCGCGTCGAGGTTTCTCCGGCGACCGTCGAATACGAGACGGTTCCCGCCGTCTACACGCAGCGTCAGCGCAGGGTGATGGTGCGTCCCACCCAGGTCGTGCGGGAGGAGATCCCCGCCGTCTACGAGACGCGGCAGCGCCAGGTCCTGGTCAGCCCCGGCTCGCAGTACTGGTCCCGCGCCCGTTACTGAGCGCGGTATCGCAGCATCGGCTTGTCCGAAAACCGGATTCCAGTTTTCGGGCCGATGCATCAGAGAGTTTCACGCAGACCCTTTATCCACGGAAACGACCACTTCAACCCCGGCCTCGGCCGGGGTTTTTTCTTGGGTGGATTACGCCCCCGATCCAACGTCATTCCGGACAAGTCGCGCCAGCGGCGCCGATCCGGAATCCATCACAAAGCACAATGCCCGATGATGGATTCCGGGTCTGCGCTTCGCTTGCCCGGAATGACAATGATGGGATGGTGCGGAGCCGCAGCCGCTCAGACGTAGCGGTCGCCGAGCAGGAAGACGCAGACGCCGACGACGAAGGCGAGGAAGCGGGCGGGCATGCCGACCAGCGTGCCAGGCGAGCGGCCCGCAGCATAGCCGAACACCAGTTCGACGAAGCCGAGGCCGAGCAGCACGACGGCGAAGGGCGGGAGGGCCCCGTCCCGCGCGACGAGGCCGGCCTTCACGGCATAGGCGACAATGGCGCCGAGAAGGGCGCCCAGCGCGACGAAGAGAAGCTCGTTTCGCGAAAGGCGCATCGCTTCGCTCAGCGGCGGCGGAAATTCTGGCGCGGCGGGCCGCCCGGCCCGGGACCAGCCGTCTTCTGGCGGAAGTTGATGCGGCCACGATCGAGATCGTAGGGCGACATCTCGACGATGACGCGGTCGCCCGCGATGGTGCGGATGCGGTTCTTCTTCATCTTGCCGGCCGCATAGGCCAGGATCACATGGTCGTTGTCGAGCTTGACCCGGTAGTTGCCGTCGGGAAGCACCTCGACCACGGTGCCATCGAATTCAAGCAGTTCTTCTTTCGCCATCTGTCGTCCTTCGTGAGCCCTGTGGCGCAAAGGCGGGCCATCGTCCCGTTAGGATAACGAATGAGCCCGCCCTGTTCTGGCCGATCGCGCGTCAGCGCGCGCGCCGCCGGGCGCCGTCGGTGCGTGGTTGCTGTGTTCTTTGCTGCAAGAACGCGACGCCGCCAAGCCCTTCTTTCGCGGAAGTCGCTTCTTTTCGTTGCTGCATCTGCTCAGGACGCTGCTGCCGCTCGCCCGTGCGGGGGCGATGCTCCTGCCGCTGCTCCGGACGATCCTGGCGCTCCTGCCGCGGCGCGCCGCCGGCATGGTTGCGGTGGCCGCCCTGGTCGGAGCGCTTGCCGTCCGCCCGCTTGGCCTGTCCCTGCGGCCTGCCCTGCCCTTGCGGGCGGGCCTGCTGCTGGCTGCGGCCGCCGCGATTCTGCGCCGGCTTCTTGGGCGTGCGACCGTCCCAATACGGCACCTCGCCGATCGGCGTCGGCTTGACGCCGGTCAGCTTCTCGATGGCCGCGAAATCGCCGCGCTCTTCCGGTGTACAGAAGGCAATCGCAACGCCGGAAGCGCCAGCGCGTGCCGTGCGGCCGATGCGGTGGACATAGCTCTCAGGCACGTTCGGCAGGTCGTAGTTCACGACATGGCTGACGCCGTCGACATCGATGCCACGTGCGGCGATGTCGGTAGCGACGAGGATGCGCAAGCTACCGTTGCGGAAGGCGCCGAGGGCGCGCTCGCGCTGGCCCTGGCTCTTGTTGCCGTGGATCGCCGCCGCCTCGATACCCGACTGCTCGAGCTGGCGCACGACCTTGTCGGCGCCATGCTTGGTGCGGGTGAAGACGATGGCGCGCTCCATCTCCGGCACGGACAGCGTCTTCGCCAGCAGCGCAGGCTTGTCGCCGGGCTCGGTGAAGATGACGCGCTGGTCGATCTTCTCGGCGGTCGTCGCGACCGGCGTCACCGCGACCTCGACCGGGTCGGTGAGGTAGGCGGAGGCGATGTCGCGGATCGGCTTCGGCATGGTCGCCGAGAAGAGCAGCGTCTGGCGCTCCTTCGGGATCAGCGTCGCGATGCGGCGCAGCGCATGGATGAAGCCGAGGTCGAGCATCTGGTCGGCCTCGTCGAGGACGAGGAACTCGATCTCGCGCAGCGAGACGGCGCGCTGGTCGACGAGGTCGAGCAGACGGCCGGGCGTGGCGACGAGGATGTCGATCTTGTCACCGAGCGCGCGGATCTGCTTGCCGACCGGAACGCCGCCGAAGATCACGGTCGAACGCAGCGTGGTGAACTGCGCATAGGTGCGGATCGAGGCTTCGATCTGGGCGGCGAGCTCACGCGTCGGCGAGAGGATCAGCACGCGCACCGCACGCTGCGGCATCTGGCGCGGCTTGCCGAGCAGGCGGTGCAGCATCGGAAGCGAGAAGGCAGCGGTCTTTCCGGTGCCGGTCTGGGCGGCGCCGAGCAGGTCGCGGCCCTTCAGAATGTGGGGGATCGCCTGCGCCTGGATCGGCGTGGGCGTTTCATAGCTCTCGGCCGCGAGCGCCTTGAGAAGCGGCTCGGCGAGGCCGAGATCAGCGAATTTAGTCAAGAAAAAGCTTTCTGGACGCCGTGATGACGGGGGGCGCATGTGGTTTCGGCTGCGCCGTCGGCCCGTATCCGGCCTGGATATCAGAGAATCGGTCCCACCGGCGAACCGCTAGCCACAGCGCCGGCAGGTTTATTGTGGACCGGGCGGGCGAACGCCCACCCGGTCGATTCGATTATTACTCGGCGACGAGGTTGCCGGCCGAGGTCTTGCCCGTCTTGCGATCGGCGACCATCTCGAAGGAGACGACCTGGCCTTCGCGCAGCTCGCGCAGGCCGGCACGCTCGACGGCGGAGATGTGGACGAAAACGTCCTGGCCGCCGTTCTCAGGGGTGATGAAGCCGTAGCCCTTGGTGGCGTTGAACCACTTCACGGTGCCCTTGTTCATAGTGTTAGTCCTTACGTTCAGATCCGCGTCTATCGGTATGACACGACGGACGCGCGGACGCCTCGCCATGGCCTTGTAGCGATGTGTGGTGGATCTGATTCGTAACCGCCACCGGACAAGCCGCCAAGCGGAGGAGTGGCCAGAACCCGGCCGCATCTCGTCTTACATCGGTGGCGATAGCACGAAATGCAAGCCAGGTCCAGCAAGGCGCCCGTGGGCATCGCGGAACACGCGGCGAAAGCCGGTGTTGGACAGGCAAAGGGAGGCTACGTCATGCCGATCACGCTGAAGGGCTCATGCCGCTGCGGGGCGGTTCACTTCTCGGTCGAGAGCCATGCGCCCGTCCCGTATCAACTCTGCTACTGCTCGATTTGCCGCAAGACGGCAGGCGGAGGCGGCTTCGCGATCAACCTGTCAGCCGAGGCCGCGACGCTGAAGGTCGAGGGCCAAGACAGCGTCGGCAGCTTCAGCGCCGAGATACGCGACGACGACGGCACCTGCGAACGATCGCAAGCGCGGCGCCACTTCTGCAAGTCCTGCGGGACGGCGCTGTGGCTGTTCGATCCGCGCTGGCCGGATCTGCTGCATCCCTTCGCCTCGGCGATCGACAGCCATCTGCCACGCGCTCCCGAGAAGACCCATATCATGCTGCGCTTCAAGGCCGGCTGGATCGACCCGGATATCGCGGAGAACGACCTGAGCTTCGAAGGCTATCCGGAGGAATCGATCGAGGAGTGGCACCGTAGGCATGGCCTTTGGGTCGAGTGAAGGCCGATGGCGAACGGCTACCGCGCGAGCTGCGTGACGAGGCCGCGCAAAGGGCCGAGATGCGGTATCGTGCGATAACGCCCGTGCCCGACGGGCTCCTCGGCATGCTCCAGCACCCAGGTCAGCTCATGCGGAACATGCACCGCCCATGAGCCGGCCTCCAGCGCCGGCAGGATGTCCGACTTCAGCGAGTTGCCGACCATCATCGCCCGCCCTGCCCCATCGCCATGGCGCGCGAAGATGCGTTCATAGGTGGTGGCTTTCTTGTCGCTGACGATCTCGACCGCGTGAAAGAAATCGCCGAGGCCGGACTGGGCAAGCTTGCGCTCCTGGTCGAAGAGATCGCCCTTGGTGATCAGCACCAGCCGGTAGTCGCCCGACAGCGCTTCGAGCGTGTCCCGGACATGCGGCAGCGTCTCGACCGGATGCGCCGCCATCTCGCGCCCGGCGGCGAGGATCTCGCCGATCACGGCGGCCGGAACCTGCCCCCTGGTGATCTCGATCGCCGTCTCGACCATCGAGAGCACGAAGCCCTTGATGCCGAAGCCGTAGAAGCCAAGGTTGCGCTTCTCCGCCTCGAGCAGGCGGCCGGAAATCTCGGCCGCCTCGCCATGCTCGCCGAGCAAAGCGACGAAGCGCTCCTCCGTCATGCGGAAGAACTGCTCGTTCTGCCAGAGCGTGTCGTCGGCATCGAAGCCGATGGTGGTCAGATCGCCCATGCGATGCTCCTTCGCGAGGCATCATGCCCCACATGCGGGGCGCATCAATCCCGCGCCCGGAACTCCGTCGCGAAATAGGCCAGCGCCAGCAGCGGCATCGCCGCGCCGAGCGCGCCCGCGAGCGGCCAGCCGCCATGCGCGAAGGCCCAGCCCCCGAGCGCCGAGCCGAGCGCACCGCCCATGAAGAAGCTTGCGATGAAAAGACCGTTCAGGCGGCTGCGCTGTTCCTGCCCGAGCGCGAAGATGGCGCGCTGCCCGAGCACCAGGCCCGTCGTCACGCCATAATCGAGCAGGATCGCGGCGATGGTCAGCAAGGCCAGGGCCGCCGTCGAGCCCGGCTCGGCGAGGAAGGTCAAGGCGAAGGACCCTGCCGCGAGGATCAGGGCGAAGGCCGTCGCCGGGCGCGTCCAACCCGCATCGGCGAGGCGCCCGGCGATCGGCGAGGCGATCGTGCCCGCGACGCCCGCCAATGCGAACAGCGCGACGCCGCGCTGGGTCAGGCCGAACTGCGGACCGGTGAGATAAAGCGGCGTCACCGTCCAGAACAGGCTGAAGGCGGCAAACATGCAGGCCTGATAGCCGGCGCGGCGGCGCAGCACCGGCGTGCTCATCACCAGCGCGCCCATGGACGCGATCAGCTCGCCATAGCCCAGCCGCGTATGGGGTCGGCGCTGCGGCAGGCGAAACCACAGGAAGGCCGCCAGGGCCAACATCGCCACGGCCGAGAGGACGAAGACGGCATGCCAGGACGCAACGTCCGCGACCAGGCTCGCCACCGGCCGCGCCAGCATGATGCCGAACAGCAGGCCGCTCACGACATTGCCGACGACCCGGCCGCGAATCTGCTCGGGCGCCATATGGGCCGCAAGCGGCACGAGGACCTGCGCGGCGACGCAGGTCATGCCGATCAAGAGCGAAGCGGCGAGGAAGACGGTCGCGCTGGCGGCCAGGGCGGCCATGCCGAGCGAAACGGCCGCCAGGACGACGAGCGTGACGATCAGCAGCCGGTTCTCGACGAGGTCCCCGAGCGGGACCAGGAAGACCAGCCCCAATCCGTATCCGATCTGCGTCAGGGTGACGATCAGGCCAGTCAGCTCCGCCGACATGCCGAGCGTCGCGCCGATGGGTCCGGCCAGGGGCTGCGCATAGTAGAGATTGGCGACGATCAGGCCGCAGGCCGCGGCCAGGACAATGGTCAGCCCCGCCCCGATGGTCGGAGCGCCGGAAGTCGTCTCGTTCATGATGATGGACCGACAGGCCCGGATAACCGGGCGGAGGACCGTACTATGGCACTCCGCCCATCATGCTGCGACGCAGCAAATTGCATGGCGCCCGTGCAGGGGCGCCATGCCCGGCAGTTGCGATCCGGCTCAGCCGTCTTTCGGCTTGATCGCTCCCAGCGCCGCCTGCGCCGCCGCCAGCCGCGCGATCGGCACGCGGAAGGGCGAGCAGGAGACGTAGTCGAGGCCGACGCTCTCGCAGAAGCCGATCGAGGCCGGGTCGCCGCCATGCTCGCCGCAGATGCCGAGCTTGATGTCGCTGCGGGTCTTGCGGCCGCGCTCGGCGGCGAGCTTGACCAGTTCGCCGACGCCGTCCTGGTCGATGGTGACGAAGGGATCGGCATCGAGCAGGCCCTTGGCGGTGTAGGAGCCGAGGAAGGAGGAGGCGTCGTCGCGGCTGATGCCGAGCGTCGTCTGGGTCAGGTCGTTGGTGCCGAAGGAGAAGAACTCGGCGCTCTCGGCGATCTCGGCGGCGCGCAGGGCGGCGCGCGGCAGTTCGATCATGGTGCCGACCTGATAGTCGATGGTCGTGCCGCTCTCCTCCATCACGGCCTTGGCCATGGCGTCGATGCGGGCCTTGACGAGGTCGAGCTCGGGCTTGCCCATGACGAGCGGCACCATCACCTCCGGGATCACCGGCTTGCCGGTCTCCCTGGCGGCGATCACGGCCGCCTCGAAGATGGCGCGGGCCTGCATCTCGGCGATCTCGGGGAAGGCCACGGCCAGACGGCAGCCGCGGAAGCCGAGCATCGGGTTGAACTCGTGCAGTTCGGCGGCACGCTGGCGCAGCGCATCGGACGAGACGCCGAGCGCCGCGGCGACCTCGGCGATCTCCTTCTCGCCATGCGGCAGGAATTCGTGCAGCGGCGGATCGAGCAGGCGGATCGTCACCGGCAGCCCGCTCATGATGGTGAAGAGCTGGACGAAGTCCTGGCGCTGCATCGGCAGGAGCTTGGCGAGCGCCGCCCGGCGCCCCTTGTCGTCCTGGGCGAGGATCATCTCGCGCACCGACTGGATGCGGCTCTCGTCGAAGAACATGTGCTCGGTGCGGCAGAGCCCGATGCCTTCGGCGCCGAACTCGCGCGCGGTCTTGGCGTCATCGGGCGTTTCGGCATTGGCGCGGACCTTGAGGCGGCGGACCTTGTCGGCCCAGCCCATCAGCGTCGAGAACTCGCCGGAAAGCTCGGGCTTCTGCATCTTGATCTCGCCGAGCAGCACCTGGCCGTTGCCGCCGTCGATGGTGATGAAATCGCCGGCCTTCAGCGTGGTGTTGCCGACCGCGAGCGTGCCCTTGGCGTAGTCGACGCGGATCTGGCCGGCGCCGGAGACGCAGGGCTTGCCCATGCCGCGCGCCACGACCGCCGCATGCGAGGTCATGCCGCCGCGCGTGGTCAGGATGCCCTCGGCGGCGTGCATGCCGTGGATATCCTCCGGCGACGTCTCGACGCGCACGAGGATGACCTTTCTGCCGGCCTTCTTGGCGGCTTCGGCATCGTCGGAATTGAAGACGATCTCGCCGGCGGCGGCGCCGGGCGAGGCCGGCAGGCCGGTGGTCAGCACGCGGCGCTCGGCCTTGGGGTCGATGGTCGGGTGCAGGAGCTGGTCGAGCGCGCCGGGCTCGACGCGGCCGACCGCCTCCGCCTGCGTGATCAGCCCCTCGCTGGCGAGGTCGACCGCTATCCTGAGGGCAGCCTTGGCGGTGCGCTTGCCGGAACGGGTCTGCAGCATCCAGAGCTTACCCTCCTGGATGGTGAACTCCATGTCCTGCATGTCGCGGTAGTGCTTTTCGAGGATGCCGTAGATGCGGACGAGCTCCGCATAGGCCTCCGGCATCTCCTTCTCCATCGAAGGCTTGTCGGAACCCGCCTCGATGCGCGCCTTCTCGGTGATGTCCTGCGGCGTGCGGATGCCGGCGACGACGTCCTCGCCCTGGGCGTTGATCAGGAACTCGCCATAGAGCGCGTTCTCGCCGGTCGAGGGATTGCGGGTGAAGGCGACGCCGGTCGCGGAGGTGTCGCCCATATTGCCGAACACCATCGACTGGACGTTGACCGCCGTTCCCCAGCTCGCCGGGATGCCGTTGAGCTCGCGGTACTTGATGGCACGCGCATTCATCCAGGAGGAGAAGACGGCGCCGACCGCGCCCCAGAGCTGCTTCTCCGGCTCCTGCGGGAAGTCGGAGCCGAGCGCCTTCTTCACGATCTCCTTGTACTTGCCGACCAGCACCTTCCAGTCGGCCGCCTTGAGGTCGGTGTCGAGATGGAGGCCCTTGCGCTCCTTGTAGTCTTCCAGCGCCTCCTCGAAGAGGCCGTGGTCGATATCGAGCACAACGTTGGAGTACATGGTGATGAAGCGGCGATAGCTGTCCCAGGCGAAGCGCTCGTCGCCCGAGGCCTTGGCGACGGCCTCGACCGTCTCGTCGTTGAGGCCGAGATTGAGGACGGTGTCCATCATGCCTGGCATCGAGGCTCGCGCGCCGGAGCGGACGGAGACGAGGAGCGGGTTGGCGGGGTCACCGAAGGTCTTTCCGGTGAGCTTGGCCATGCCGGCCAGCGCGGCCTTGACCTGCCCGTCGAGCTCGGCCGGGAAGCTCTTGCCGTTGTCGTAATAGGCCGTGCAGACCTCGGTGGTGATGGTGAAGCCGGGCGGAACGGGCAGACCCAGATTGCTCATCTCGGCGAGGTTCGCACCCTTGCCGCCGAGCAGGTTCTTCATTCCCGCCTCACCCTCGGCCTTGCCGTCGCCGAAGGTATAGACCCACTTCCCACCTGCCATCACTTCAACCTCTTCGTTTGCAGCCGGACGCAGCAACGCCACGGCGATGCGAAAGTTTCGTGCGCGTGCCATCGATGCCCCATAGGCAGGGACGGCGGGATGGGGCGGTCATGCCCAAAAGCGGCTGAACAATCAATGAGCAGGTGCAACAAAACGCCCGCAGGCGCGGAAGCACCGACGCTTCATTTCGCGCGTCCGCCGCGGGCGGCCCGGGGCCAGCGCAGCGGCCAGGCGACGATGCGCTCCGTCACCTCGTCCTCCGTCACCTCGTCCTCATTGGCGAAGACACGGCCACGCACCGAGATCCCGGCCGCGACGACCGTCTCGGGGTCGCCGGAGACGAGCGGATGCCACCAGGGCAGATCCCTGCCCTCCGCGACGAGGCGGTAGGCGCAGGTCGGCGGCAGCCAGGGCAGCGTGCGCACATCCTCCGGCGTCAGCGTGACGCAATCGGGGACTTCGCGAGAACGGTTCGGATAGTCGCGGCAGCGGCAGGTGCCCGCGTCGAACAGGCGGCAGCCGATATCGGTGGCGAAGAGGCGGCCGCTATCCTCGTCCTCGAGCTTGACGAGGCAGCAGCGCCCGCAGCCGTCGCAGAGCGACTCCCACTGCTCGCGGTTCATCTCCTCGAGCGGCGTGGTCAGCCAGAACGGCTCGTTTGTCGCGGGCTTCGGCTCCATGGCAGGCTTATGCGCCGATGCGCCGGAAGATGGAAGGGCGGCGCATCGGCGGGCGTCCTTGTCCCAGTCCGGGACAGGCCGGCTGGCCTGCTTCCTGCTGTTAAAAAAGAATTCCGCGCATGCTGCCCTTACCGCCGCGCGGGGCGTGATTATGTGTCTATGACCGGGCACCCTCCTGTTGCCAAGGCGGCGACCGCGGGGCAGGACTGTGTCGGGGGCCATTCGGGAAGCCTGGAACGGCCATGGAGTTCAGGAAGGCAGGCTGGAGGACGCGGCTGAAGCGCTATGCGCTCGCCGTCGATTCATGGCTCGATGCCGGCCTGTGGGGCGCGGGCCGCCGCGTCGGCGAGATCTACGAGCGCATCCGCAGC
Organism: Allobosea sp. UNC402CLCol; assembly: GCF_000745475.1. GTDB lineage: Bacteria > Pseudomonadota > Alphaproteobacteria > Rhizobiales > Beijerinckiaceae > Allobosea > Allobosea spartocytisi. The sequence continues at coordinate 423,520 of NZ_JQJJ01000009.1, read as the reverse complement.
CAGGCCGACCGCCTGACCGTGACCGGCCCCAGGCGCCTTGCGGCCGAATTCGCCAGCGAGGGGCTGAACATCGGCATCGTCGGCGCGCTCTTCGTCCTGATACTGGCTTTGCCCGCCTTCCGCATCGGCAATGAGGAGGCTTTGAAGAGCCAGGTGCTCGCCGTCACCTTCCTCGACCGCTATGGCAATGCGATCGGCCATCGCGGCGCCCGGCACGACGACTCGCTCAAGCTGGAGGAGATGCCGGACCATCTGCTGAAGGCCGTGATCGCGACCGAGGACCGGCGCTTCTACGACCATTTCGGCATCGACATCATCGGCACCTTCCGGGCGCTGACCGTGAATGCGCGCGCCTCCGGCGTGGTGCAGGGCGGCTCGTCGCTGACGCAGCAGCTCGCCAAGAACCTGTTCCTCTCCAACGAGCGCTCGCTCGACCGCAAGATCAAGGAAGCCTTCCTGGCGCTCTGGCTCGAGGCCCGGCTGAGCAAGAGCGAGATCCTCAAGCTCTATCTCGACCGCGCCTATATGGGCGGCGGCACTTTTGGCGTGGCGGCGGCGGCGGAATACTATTTCGGCAAATCGGTGAAGGACGTCTCGCTGGCGGAAGCCGCCATGCTGGCCGGCCTGTTCAAGGCGCCGACGAAATACGCGCCGCATGTCAACCTGCCCGCCGCCCGCGCACGGGCCAATGACGTGCTCAACGCCATGGTCGATGCCGGCTTCATGACCGCCGGCCAGGTTGACAGCGCCAAGCGCAATCCGGCGACGCCGGTCGACCGCAAGCGCGAATCCAGCCCCGACTACTATCTCGACTGGGCCTTCGACCAGGTGAAGGAGCTGGCCGAGGAGGGCAAGCTCGGCTCCGACCGGGTGCTCACCGTCAAGACGCCGCATGATTCCGCGATCCAGCAACGGGCCGACGAGGCGGTCGAGGCGATCCTGCGCCAGCACGGCCCGACCTATCGCGTGAAGCAGGCGGCGACCGTCGTGATGGACCCGGACGGGGCGGTGCGCGCCATTGTCGGCGGGCGCGACTATGGCGCCAGCCAGTTCAACCGCGCCACGGCGAGCCAGCGCCAGCCCGGCTCCTCCTTCAAGCCCTATGTCTATGCGACGGCGCTCTCGGCCGGGCTCTATCGGCCGAACACCATCGTCACCGACCGGCCTGTCTGCATCGGCAACTGGTGCCCGAAGAATTACGGCGGCTCGTTCTCGGGGTCGATGCCGCTCTATGTGGCGCTGGCGAAGTCGATCAACTCGATCCCGGTGCAGATGTCGATCGCGATCGGCCGTGCCACCGGCGAGACGCATGAGGCGCGCGCCGCCGCCATCGGCCGCAAGAAGATCGTGGCGATGGGCCATGCGATGGGGCTGACGACGCCGCTCACCGACACGGTCTCGCTGCCGATCGGCGCGGCGGAGGTGACGGTGATCGACCAGGCCGCGGGCTACGCCGTCTTCGCCAATGGCGGCAAGCGGGCCAAGCCCTATGCGGCGCTCGACATCCATAACTCGCAGGGCGAGCTGATCTACAATCACGGCCGCGACGAGCCCGAGCCGCAGCAGGTCCTGACGACCCAGGTCGTGCAGGACATGAACTTCATGCTCTCCAAGGTGCCGACCGAGGGCACCGGCCGTCGCGCCGCGCTCGACGGCGTGGTGACGGCCGGCAAGAGCGGCACGACCAACGGCTACAAGGACGCCTGGTATGTCGGCTATTCCGGCAACCTCGTCGAGGCCGTCTGGTTCGGCAACGACGATTCCTCCGAGACCGCCAACCTGACCGGCGGCGCGCTGCCGGCCATGACCTTCAAGGAGATCATGCAGTTCGCCCATCAGGGGCTGGAGCTGAAGCCGATTCCGGGCGTCCCCGTCGACCCCAAGGCCGTTACGGTGGCGAAGGCGAACGGCGCGACGCCGGACCCGCTCGGCGCGGGCATGCCGGGCGCCGGCCATATGCCGCGGCAATCCTTCGAGGTCCTGTCCGCCGTCGGGGCGCTGTTCAAGACGGTCGAGCCTTCGCGCAGCGCCAGCCGCCCGGTCCAGGTCGGCATCCGCGAGGTCTCGGGGCTGGAGACGCGGCTGCGCTGACAGTTGGGCGCTGCCTCGGCACGAGATGCGTGTCGCCACGCATCAGTTGATGATTTCGCCTCGTTCGTTCGAGCGCAGTGCCGTCAGTCGTTCTCTCCACATCTGGAGCGCTTCGGGCGTCAATCTGGTCCAATGCGTGATTTCGCCGGTGACCTTGAGCGGTGCGCTGCTGCGATACGACCGAGTGGGGTTGCCGGGGAATTTCTTGTCGGTCACATTCGGGTCGTTCTCGAATGTCCCGGTCGGCTCTACGATATAAACACGCGGGACGGCACCGCCTTCGGCAAGTTCCGCCGCGATTTCGGCGGCAAGCCCGGCGCCGTCCACAAGGGCCGTGAAGTAGATGTGGTTCATCACCACCTCGGGACGATAGTTCGACCGGTATCCTGCGGTGAGGAAATCACCCACGCGCAGATCCGCGATCGTGCCGTGAAAAAACGGTCCCTCGTCCAGCGCCTCGGTCATCGTCATCGTCCTTATCCTGCGAGCCTGTTTTGGTCCGTGAGCCGAGGGTGCCAACCTCCGCGAACCCACCGTCGAAAACGGATATTCCGCTTGACGATGAATAGGGCTCGCGACAGTGTCCCAGGGCATGTTCAGGAACCAGAACCTTTGTGATCGACGCCGACGCCGCTTCCCCCAAGCGGCGGCTCTTCGGGCTGCGCGTCGATCAGCGTTCTTCCGCATGGTGACGGCCTCATCGTAGGTCCCACCCGCCGAAGCGGCCTCGGCCCGCCTTCCTGAACCCCCGCAGCCCTCGGCTCCGGGGGTTTTCTTTTGCCCGAACTCCAGAAGGACACCACCATGAGCATTCGCGTCGGCATTGTCGGGATCAGCGGTTTCGGCGGCGGCGAAGCGCTGCGCCTGATCGCCAGCCACCCGTCTTTCGAGCTGGTCTACGCCGCAGGCGAAAGCAGTGCCGGCAGCCGTTTGGTGGACCGCTTCCCCGGTGTGCCATCCAAGCTGGCCGAGCTGGTGATCGAGAAGTGGGACCCGGCGACGCTGCCGAAGCTCGATCTGCTGTTCGCGTCATTGCCCACGGGCACCTCGGCCGAGGCCCTGGCGCGCGTCTCCCAGGACGTGAAGATCGTCGATATCGGCGGCGACCACCGCTACCTCGAGGGTTGGGCGTATGGCCTGGCAGACGTCTGGCCGGCTGAGATCAAGGGGCAGACCCGCATTGCCAACCCCGGCTGCTTCCCGGCTGCGACGCTGGCCGCGCTGGCGCCGCTGCTGGCCGACAAGCTGATCGAGCCGGGCAACATCATGATCGACGCCAAGACCGGCATCTCCGGTGCCGGCCGAGGCGGCGCCGACAGCAGGTTCGGCTATGCCGAGAGCAATGAGAACCTAATCCCCTATGGGCTGCTCAAGCACGTCCACATGCCCGAGATGGCCAGGACGATCGAGCGGCTGAGCGGCGGCAGCGCGGCCGGGCTGGTGTTCACGCCGCATCTGGTGCCGATGACCCGCGGCCTCCTCGCCACCATCTACTGTCGCGGCCGCGCCACCACGGCCCAGTGCCTGGACGCGGCCCGGCGCTTCTACGCCGGGCGGGCTTTCGTCCGCGTGACCGAAAAGCCGCCGCAGACCAAATGGGCTACGGGCTCGAACCTCGCATTCGTCAGCTATGCGGCCGATCCGGAGCGCAACCTGGTGATCGCGATGGGCGCGGTCGACAATCTCGGCAAGGGAGCGGCCGGGCAGGCGGTGCAGAATGCGAACCTGATCTGCGGCCTGCCGGAAACCGCGGGGCTGGACGGCGGACCCGTTTGGCCATGATGCGGACGGGCCTCCAAGCCGCGATTCAATCCGCTTTACGAGTCCGCCAGGGGCGCGCAACCCGAAATTCAAACCGAGACAGCGCCGGCGGTTGACGGCCCGGAGCGTCGGGGTTCAACTCCGGCGGGCTGCGATGCGGCACAGGCGCGGAAGGCAAGCGTGCGAATCCTCGATCTCGCCACTATTCTCGGGCTGGGCGCCGGTCTCGGGCTGGTCTCGGCCCATTGGGCGGTCGCCGGCCGGCCGGTGGTGGGCAAGGTCGAGGTCGGCTCCTGGATGGCCTGGCCCGGCAGCGGCAGCCGCGACGTCGATCCCTATATGCGGGCCTATCTGGCGCGCGGCGTCCATCTGCCCATCGGCGCCGGCGAGGGGCTCGAGCTGATCGCCGAGCGCAGCGATGACGGCGCGCCGCTCGAAGGGCGCTGCCGTTATCGCGTCAGCGGCACCATCCCGCCATCGCGGGGCTGGACGCTGGGCGTCACGGACGGCGCGGGCCGCCCGTTCCACCTGCCGCTCGAACGGGTGAGCTTCACCGATTCGGAAATCGTGCGCGGAGAGGATGGCGGGCTGTCGATCACGGCCGCGGCGGCGGCCCAGGCCGGCAACTGGCTGCCGCTGCCGGCGGGCGGACGCTTCCAGCTCCGATTGCGGCTCTACGATACGCCGGTGTCGAGCCAGACCGGGGAGACGCGGGCGGCGAACCTGCCCCGGATCACGCGCATCGACTGCCGATGAGCGCGCTCGATCCCACAGCCGCGCCGCTTCCGGACGAGGCCCGGCCCGGGAAAGCTCCCCGGCCCGCACCGGCGCCCCGGAGCTGGCCCGAGCGGCTGCGCTCCGCAGCCATGCGCCTGGCCCTGACGACGCTCGCGGGGCTCATGCTCGCAGCCATCGTGCACATCGTCACGATTCTCCTGATCCCGGTCCTGTCGCAGCGCGATGCGGCGCATGCCTATCGCAATCTCGGCAGCGAGGGCCATGCCGAGATCGTCCCGCCGGCCGGCAATGCCTCAGGACTGCCGCCCTTGCAGGAGGCCGATCCGAATGCGGTGACCGCCATCTGCGGCTACGATCTCTCGGCCGGGCCGATGCGGGTCGTCGCCCATATCGGGACGCTGCCGCTCGGGCTCACCCTGCACCGCCAGGGCGGCGGCGTGATCTACGCCATCACCGACCGGGCCGCGATCCGCGGCGTGCTGGAATTCCTGGTGATGACGGAGGCGCAATATGACGAGCGCGTCGCCAATGACGAGGAGGGCGAGACGAGCCGCGAACTGCGCGTGGTCTCCGACACCGCACAGGGGCTCATCGTCGCGCGCGTGCTCGCCAAGCGCCCCTCCGACCGGGCGGATGCGGAAGCGCTCGCCACCGGCATCCAGTGCGGCATGGCGAACTGACGAGCGCCGCCCGCCGCTCAGCCCTTGTAGACCACGGGGCGTTTCGTGCCCTCGCCGAAGGCGTCGTTTAGCGGCATCCTGCAGAGCGGGCCGGCCTCGGCCTCCAGCGCCATGATGGCGCGTTCGGCACGGATGGCCTCGCGGGAGGGCATCTCGACCACGAGATTGGCCAGCGCGTAACGATAGCTCCTCAGGCGGAAATCGAGGCGCTCGCAGACCCAGAAGACCAGCCCCTCGTTCTCGACGACGCGCGCCAGGGCCGGGTCCTGCTTCTCGGGTGCGACATCGGGGGAGGATTCGACCGTGCGCATCCGCACCCGGTCCATGCTCACCACCCGCATCGCATTGGCGCGGAACGGGCCGATCAGCAGGCGGTCGGCATTCACATCCTCGCTCATGCGGTTATAGCGCGAGCTCTGCGAGGCGAAGGAGGTCGATGTCAGACCGTGAAAATAGTCGGAGACGTCGTTCGACTGCGCCGCGACCGGCAGGATGCGGGTATGGGCGAGGTTCGACACCTCCCCCTGGAAGATGCTGTGCGGGCTGGCGGGCATGACGAAGCGCCAGGCGCGGTCGCGCATCTGCTCCTCGTCATCGGTCAGGCGGAAGGGCGAGGCCGCCTCGCCCCGGACCGCCGCCGCAAGGAACCCCGCCTCGGGCGCCAGGAGCTGCGACCAGACGGTCGGGCGCGGCCGGCCGAGATCGCCGGTCGTCGCGGTGCAGGCCGAGGCCAGCAGCGCGAGCAGCGCGGCGAAAGCCGTCTTGCCGCCGCGCGGCCGGCGGCGCGTCGTCGCGTCTGCTGAATCCGTCACGCCGGCTGCCTGGCCTTCCTGCGGCCGACGGCCTTGCCCGTCGCCGGGCGGCTGCCGCGCGGCAAGGCGTTGCGTGGGCCGGGCTCGGCAGGGCGCTCGAAGCGCACGCCGGTGAAGAACAGGATTTCGGCGCTCGTCTGCGGGAAGGCGCAGCTCCGCGCCTGCCAGCGCCGCCAGAGCGCGAAGGGGATGACGTCGGCCATGTGCGCCTCCTTGTCCAGCGCCTGCTTACGATCGCGAAAGCCACGGACGACGCGGAGGCCGCTCCCCGTGTCACAGCTCTCAAGACCATCAGGCCCAGACATGGTTAACGTGGCCTTAAGCCATCGGGGATAATCTGCGATCCGACATCGGATTTGCTGCCTCATGACCACCTCCCCCGCCAAGGAACTCGCCGATCTCGCTCGCCTCGCGCGCGAAGGCGGGCTCGATCTCAGCCAGGTCTCGCTGCGTGTCAGAGCCGACCTGCTGCTCTCGGCGCCGCGCCCTCCGCAGGACGACCTCGCGGCCTTTTCCGAGATGGCGACGGCCCTGATTCCCGGCATCGACGAGGCGACGGCGCTCATCCTCGCGCGCAAGCTCTCCGGCTGGCGGCACACACCCGCGCCGGTCCTGCTGGCCTTGCGCGAGCGCGGCGGCACGGTCCTTGCCGAGATGCTGCGGCACGGCCTGCCGCTCACCCCCGCCGAAATCGAAGCGTTGGCGGAGACGGGCGATGACGAGATGCTGTCGGCCCTGAGCGCGCGCCGCGACCTCACCTCCGCCGCGACGCTGATGCTGGTCGAGCGGGATTCCGACGCGCTCGACCTCACCCTCATCGCCAATACCGAAGCCCCCCTGCCCCGCGCCGCCGCCGACATCCTGATCGCGCGCGCCCGCAGCCGCCCGGCCTATCGATCGGGATTGCTCGGCCGGCCGGACCTCTCGAATATCGAGCTCGCCCCGCTCTTCCTGCGCGCCGGCGCGGAGCGGCGGCTCAGCATCCTCGATTCCCTGGCCGCGCATGAGGCGTTGCATCCCGGCGAGCGGCTCTCGCCGCTTCCGGCCGCGGTCCTCGCCGACTGGCTCGCGCTTGCCAGCGAGGACCGGACGCGAGCCTTCAGCGCCATCGCCCGGCATTTCGGCGGCGGCCCGGCGCTCGCCGAGGCGATGGATCGCGACGCGACACGCGAACTCGCGGCGCTGGCCCTGATCGCCAGCGGCACCACCGTCGAGGAGGCGACGCGCTTCCTGATCCGGCTCGGCGACGAGGCCGCGCATTCGGTCGAGCGCATCTTCGCGCTCGTCGCCCTGATGCGTTCGATCAGGCCGGTCATCGCCCGGCGCCTCGTCCAGCAGATCGCCGGGCTCGCGCCACCGGCTCCGCAGCGCCGGGGCCAGCATCAGCCGGCGATGGACCCGAGCGGCACGCCCTCGCGCGCCGGAGCAGGCACCGCCCGGCCGGAAGGCCAGCCCGCCATGTCCGAGGTGCTGGGGCGGATCGGCCCGCAGCGGGAGCGCGGCTAGAGCATTTCCGCGTCTCTCCGAATCGGAGGAATGCTCCATCTCTTTGTTTTATCGCATGTTCTTCACGCGAACCGGTGTCCGCTTCGCGTGAAGAACATGCGCTAGTCGCTCACCAGCTCCAGGCGCGGATCGCCCGCCCGGTTCTCGATCTCGACGAGCCAGAGGTCACCGTCGAAGCGCAATTCGCGCGTGACACGATCCTCGACCGTCAACGGATCGGCGTCGAGCAGGAGCTGGAAGCGACGGACACCGTCGTCGCTGGCGAGCGTCTGCGGCGCCGGGCCATAGAGCACGGCGGTGCCGTCGAGGCGGTCAAGCTTGACGAAGATCGCGCCAGCCTCGGCCGCGCCGCGACGCCGCAGCACGGCGATGAGCCCGTCATGCGCCGCCTGCCGCAGCCAGGCCGAAACCCAGAACTCGCTGGTCAGGCGCGCCATGGGCTGGCGAAGCCGGGCGTCAATTGGAAGCCGTGCGGCGCGGCGCGGCCGCCGAACGCGTGGCGGCGCCGCGGATCTCCGCCGGCGGACGCATATCCGCGCCGTTGATCAGATCGGCGATGGGATCGCGCGGAGCGGGAGCCGCAGCAGCGCGCGGCGCGGGGGCTGCCGCCGGGGCGGGAGCCGGGGCCGGCGTGCGCGCGACATTGGTGACGGCCGCAGGCGGCCGGGGCGCGGCCTCACGCACGGCCGGCTGTGCCTGGGACAGGTCGCTGGGGCGCGACGGCGGCAGGGCCGGGCCCAGCAGCGAAGGAATGTCGGTCGGAGGCGCCGCAGCGGGAGCCGGCGCGGGTTCGGCACGCCGGGCGGCGGGACGCGCCTCCTCGACCGGGCGCGGCGCCGACAGGATCGGATGGGGATGGCGCGCCGTCTGGAACATCAGCGCATTGGCGACGATGGCGAGCGAGACGATGCCGAAAACGAGCAGGATCAGAGCACGGCCCGGCCGCCGGCTCGCCGTCCGGATGAGGCGGGCGAACCATGGGGACGATTTCCGGCGCGCCGGCTGCGCGCGCCGGACCGGAGCGGACAAGGAGGCGCCGGGGCGGGCGCGGGCGGCCATGGTTGCGGACATCTGTTCGGCTCGTTCTCAGGCAGTCAGGCGAAGCGGTTCTTTGGTGTCGATGCCACGGCGCGGCGCCCTGGCGAAGGTCACGATCTTGGCCGGCGGCTCGACCGTCTCGGCGCCGCCGACCGGCAGGCGCACCGAAACGCGCGTGCCCACGCCGGGAGCGCTCTCGATGCTCAGCCGCCCGCCATGCAGGCCGACGAGCCCGCGCACCACGGAAAGCCCGAGGCCGGTGCCTTCATGCGAGCGGTCATAGGAGCCTTTGACCTGGAAGAAGGGATCACCCAATCGCGGCAGATCGGCGGCACAGATGCCGATGCCCGTGTCGGAGACGGAGAGGTCGATCACATCCCCGTCGCGAATAACGGCCAGGGTGACGCGGCCGCCGGCAGGGGTGAACTTGACCGCGTTGGAGAGGAGGTTGAGGACGACCTGCTTGAGCGCGCGCCTGTCGCCCTCGACCTGCGGCAGCGCAGGGCCCAGAACATGCTCGAGCGCGATACCGCCGGTTTCGGCGCGCAACGCCATCAGCGCACAGCAATCCTGCGCCAGCACCCCGAGGTCGAGCGGCTCACGCTCGATCGACATGGCGCCGCTCTCGATTTTCGAGATGTCGAGCAATGTGTTGACGACATCGAGCAGATGGTTGCCCGAGGCATGGACGATCCGCGCATATTCGGCGCGCTTGCCGGCATCGAGGCGCCCCGTCTCGTCCATGCTGAGCATCTCGGAGAAACCGATGATGGCGTTGAGCGGCGTGCGCAATTCATGGCTGACCGTCGCCAGGAAGCGGCCCTTGATGTCGTTGGCCTTGAGCGCCTCGGCATGGCCGCGCTCGCGCTCCTCGTCCAGCACCCGGCGCGCGGTGACGTCGCGCATCACGCAGACGACGGTCGCGCCCTTGCCGGCTTGAGACCCCGCGACCCGATAAGCCTGCATTTCGAGCCAGCGCGAGACCGGCACCCGCCCCGCCCCGCCATCCTCCCGCGGCACGAACAGGGTGCGGAAGCAGGCGCTGACGCCGGCATCGCCATGGGCGGCATCGCTCAGCGCCTTGAGGAACAGCGGACGGTCGGCGATGTGGACACGCTCGAACAGGCCACGGCCCATCAATTCGCGCGGCTCGGCTCCCGCGAGCTGGCGCGCCGCGGCATTGGCGAAGACGACGGCACCGTCCACGTCATGCCAGGTCACGAGATCGCCGACATGGTCGAGCAGCGCCCGGGCGCGCTCGTCGGACGCCTTGTATTCGCGCAATTCCGTATCGCGCCGACGCAGCATGATCGCGGTGACGACGAGCGCCTGCACCAGTGCCCCGATGACGAGAAGCGGCATCGCCTGCTGCGTCCAGGCCGCGGGAGCGGCGAAGGCGCCGAGCTGGTCGGCGACGACCATGGCCAGCAGCGCGGTCACCGCCACCATCCCGGCGCGAAACACGTATTTCCGGCCGCCGAGACTGGCGGCCTCCACCGGCAGGATGGCGAGCCCGGCGAGGAGCGGCGAGCGCGCGCCGCCGGTCGCAGCCGCGAGCGTCACGATGAACAGGGACAGTGCAGCCGCCGAGACGGCATGGGCGATGTCGAGCCGCCCGCTGCGGGAGAGAATGAAGACGGCCAGGAGCGGCAGCGCCGCTGCCACGACGATCGCGGCCTCGAAGGTGCCAAGCGTTCCGCGCCAGGCGAGATAGGCAGGCGCAAGACCAAGGGCACCGGCGCCGACGAGCAGCCGCGACAGGATGAAGCGCTCGTGGCGCCCCCTCTCGCAGGTGTCCGACCGCGCCGATGCATGCACCAGTGCCGCCGCCTGTGTCCTGAGTGCTGCCATCACCATCCGAAACGCAACGCCTAACTCGTGCGGACCGACATGCCCGCTTGCCGCTATCTCGCCATGGCGGGTTTAAGCGGGGCTTAAGGCGATCGCCCGACAAGACGCCCCACAGGCGGCCAATTTCAAGTTTATATAAATTCGGCAGATAGTTACGCTTGTTTCGGCGGCTTTCTCATGTGGCATGAAGGTTCAAAGCAGGGTGAACGGAACCTGAAGATCACCATCCGCATTCGACTCGCATTTGAGCGTTTGGAATGACGCGATTTTTCCGGATCCCCGGCTAGGGTCAGCGTCGCGGTCGCAAGAACCGCAACGGAGATCGAGATGGCTTACTTCCTGCGCAAGGTCGCGATCATCGGCCTGATCGCGATCAACTCCCCGGTCCATGGCGGCAAGCCGGCCGAGGTGGAGCTGCCCCAGGCCGTGCGGCAGGTCGTGAGCGCGGTCCAGGCCGAGCCGCGCGTGGCGGCCGGCAGCCTCACAGCGGCCCGCGAGGCGGCCCAGATCCTGGCGGGACTCGATCCGGAGACGCGTGGGCGTATCATCAACGCCGCGGCATCGGCTGCAACCGGTCGCTCCGCCCCGCGTTGAATGCTTGACGAAAGCCCGCAAGGCGCGGGAAGAGAGCGCGCCGGCTCTGGATGGATCGGAGGTCGGCAAGGCAGGACATGACCACCACTCTCGACGAGATCGTCGCCAATTTCGAGCTGCTCGACGAATGGGACGACCGCTACCGCTACCTGATCGAGCTCGGCAAGAGCCTCGAGCCGCTGCCCGAGGACGCGCATAACGACACCAACAAGGTGCGCGGCTGCGCCAGCCAGGTCTGGCTCGACCTGCGTCGCGAAGGCGGGCCCGGCCCGCAGACGCGCCTGTTCTTCCGCGGCGACAGCGACGCCCATATCGTGCGCGGTCTCGTCGCGCTGGCGCTCGCCATCTTCTCGGGCCGGAAGGCGGAGGAGATCCTCGCGACCGACGCCTTCGCGATCTACGAGAAGCTTGGCCTCGCCGCGCATCTCACGCCGCAGCGCTCGAACGGCGTGCGCGCCATGATCGAGCGCATCAAGAGCGACGCCCGCGCCACGGCAGCGTGAAACGGCTCAGCGCCCGGCCACAGGCGGGATGTCCGGCCGGGCATCCGGCGCCTGCCAGGCGGTAAGACCGGACGGCTTGCCGCCGCGATCCATGCCGTAATGCGAGGCCAGCGTCGCAAGCGCGACGCGCAGCACGACCTTGGCCGAGCGTGCCGGCCAGTGCCGTTCGCGCTCGACTAGATCGAGCCCCTTCAGGAAGCCGCAGACGTCGATGGCGAGGCCGGACAGCGCAGGCCCCAGCCGCTCGCAGGCATGCCGGACGCGCTGGCGGGCCGCGATGGCCACATCGGACGCGCCGGCGGGATCGCGCGGGCCGGGGCTACGCTCATCCGGGGTCAGCGCCGCATCCCAGTTCATGGTCGTGCGCGGCAGCATCTGCGCGCGCGTGAAATCGGCCCGGAAGCGCTCGCCGGCGGCGAATTCCTCGTCGCTGATCTGCGGCTTGCCGTCCTTGCCGGGCCGCCGCCTCAGCCAGAGCAAGGGGCTTTCGCGCTCGTCGATCCGGACCTCCGGCGCCTGCGCTGCGTCGGATGACGGGGCGGCGGGAAGGCCTTGCCCGGAAGACGCCTCCTTCAGCGTAAGGCGGGCGCCCCTGCCCTCGCCCGCCCAGGCGATCAACCCCTCGGCCATGAGCGCCGCCGCCGCTTCCGCCGCGACATAGCCTGCGCCAAGGCTCGCGCCGTTCCGCTCGCGATAGAGCGCGATCCGGCCGCAGCCGAGCGGAGAGACGATGCCATAGGCATTCGGCTCGCGCAGATGGCGCAGGAGCCGCTCGCGATCACGCCGGTCGATCTCGTTCGTCATCACAGAATCTCCCTCGGATGGGCCGACAGGCTGGCACTGGCGGCAAGGAGGGCCGCTTCGAGTGCGTTCAGGCCGAATTCCGTCCCCGGATCGTCGCGGCTGTCCTCCACCAAGGCGCAGGCATGGCGCACCGTGGTCCGGTCCCGTCCGAAACAGGCGCCGACGCGGGTGAGGCTCAGTCCGAAGGCGACATGGGCCAGATACATCGCCCGCTGGCGCGCCCGGGCGACCGGCCGCCGGCCGCGATTGAAGGCCCTGAGCTTCCCGGGAGCGATCTTCGCCGCAGCCGCGACGGTGGCCTCGGCCAGTCTGGCGCCGGCAGCCTCCTGCAAGATCATGTCAGGGCCGGCCTTGATATTGTTCATGTTATGTTCCCATTCTCCGATTGCGCGAGCGACGGCGCGAGATCCGGGTAATAGGATTATATTCTTATATTCGCCTTGGCAAGCCTGCGCGCTCGGTTATCCCCGCGAACGGCGGCAAGAAGCGACCAGTAAGAAACGACCGGCACGAAACGATCGGCATGAAAAAAGCCGCCGGAAATCCGGCGGCTTCTGTCGATGAAATTCTGCTTCGTCCCGCGTCTCAGCGACGCTTGCGACGCTGCTGGCCCAGGCCCATCTTCTTCGCGAGCTGCGAGCGAGCCTCGGCGTAGTTCGGAGCGACCATCGGGTAGTCGGGCGGCAGGCCCCACTTCTCGCGATACTGCTCCGGCGACATGTTGTACTGCGTGCGCAGATGGCGCTTCAGCGACTTGAATTTCTTGCCGTCCTCGAGGCAGACCAGGAAATCGGCAGTAATCGACTTCTTGACCGGGATCGCCGGCTTCGGCGCCTCGACCGGAAGCACCGGAGCCACACCGCCGATGACGCGGCTGAGCGCCGAATGGACTTCGCTGATCAGCGCCGGCAAGTCGGACGCAGGAACTGAATTGTTGGAGACATAGGCAGAAACGATGTCTGCCGTCAGTTCGATGAAGTCCGCTCCCTCGTGATCGGCCATAGCTATGTCGCTCCTTATCGTTCTTAACGTGGACTTTGGCGATCGCCCGTCTTTGAAAGCCCCACCTGGTGGCCATCCTTGCCAATAGTGGCGGGCACTACCGGAAACAGAATCATCGACCCGATCGATCGAGATCAGCCTGTAATGGATACTGGCTATTCACGCAAGAGAACAATTCAATCGAACAGGAATATCTTGATCCAATATTCGGCAGCGCAAATGACTGCGATTTCCAATGCACGCAAAGGTATACCTACCGACAAGAAGTGCGTCTTGTCACCGTAGCAGCGGGGCTCTACCTCTCGGGCGCCCGTCATGGAGAACCGCTCATGCGTCCTGCCCCCGGCCTTCGAGATCAGAGCGGCGTATCGCGCCGATCCCGCCGCCTGCCGGCGCCGCCCAAAGCGGAGATCAGGACGAAGGAAAGCACCGTCCACGGCGTGCTGTTGCGCGATGATTACGACTGGCTGCGAGCCCCGAACTGGAAGGATGTGCTCCGCAACCCCGAAGTGCTGCCCGCCGATATCCGCGACTATCTCGAAGCAGAGAATGTCTATTGCAAGGCGTTGATGGCCTCGACCCGCGACCTGCAGCGCGAACTCGTCAAGGAAATGCGCGGCCGGATCAAGGAAGACGATTCCAGCGTTCCACAGCCGGACGGCGCCTGGCTCTACTATTCACGCTATCGCAAGGGAGCCGAGCATCCATTGATCTGCCGCCGCCCGCGGGAAGGTCACGGCAAGGACAAGGGCAAAGACAAAGGCAAGAGCCGCGAGCAGATCATGCTCGACGCCGATGCCCTGGCCGAAGGCAAGGACTTCTTCGACCTCGGCGACGCCGTCCATAGTCCCGACCATCGGCTGCTTGCCTGGAGCGCGGACGAGGCCGGCTCGGAACTGCATGGAATCCGCGTCCGCGATCTCGAAACGGGCGAGGACCTGCCCGACCAGGTCAACGACGCCACGGGCGACATCGTCTGGGCGAGCGATTCCCGTTCGTTCTTCTACGTCGCCGTTGATGCCGATCACCGCCCGTCGCGGGTGCTGCGGCATCGTCTGGGCACGGCGGCCGAGACGGATGAGCTGCTGCATGACGAGAGCGATGCCGGCATGTTCGTCGACATCGACAAGACCCAGTCCGGCCGCTTCCTGCTGATCTCGATCAGCGATCACGAAACCTCGGAGATCCGTTTGCTCGATCTGGCTTCGCCCGAAGCGAAGCTCAGCCTCGTCGCCGCGCGCCTGCCCGGCCGGCAATACAGCGTCGAGCACCATGGCGACGACTTCGTGATCCTGACCAATGCCGAGGGGGCGGAAGACTTCAAGATCGTGACGGCCCCGCTCGCCAACCCCGATCCGGCAGGGTGGCGCGATCTCATTCCCCATCGGCAGGGCCGGCTCATCCTCGACCATGTCTGCCTCGAGGGCAGGCTGATCCGGCTGGAGCGCGAGGAAGGGCTGCCGCGCATCGTGATCCGCAACTTCGCAGATGGTGCCGAGAGCAGCATCGCCTTCGACGAGGAGGCCTATGGGCTCGGCATGGATGCCGGCTACGAGTTCGACACGAATACGCTGCGTTTCATCTATGCCTCGATGGCGCGGCCTGCCGAAACCTATGACTACGATCTCGCAACCGGCGAGCGGACCCTGCTGAAGCGGCAGGAGGTGCCGTCGGGCCACAACCCGGCCGACTACAAGGTGCGGCGCATCTTCGCGACGGCAGAGGATGGCGAGCGGGTGCCGATCTCGATCCTGCATCGTGCCGATCTGAAGCTCGACGGCAATGCGCCCTGCCTGCTCTACGGCTACGGCTCCTACGGCTCGGCGATGTCCGCCTCGTTCCGGACGCGGCCGCTCAGCCTGGTCGATCGCGGCTTCGTCTATGCCATCGCCCATGTCCGCGGCGGCACGGACAAGGGCTGGCGCTGGTATCTCGACGGCAAGCGCGAGAAGAAGCGCAATACCTTCACCGACTTCATCGCCGCCGGGGAAGCGCTGGCGGAGGCCGGCTTCACCCGTCGCGGGCGCATCGTCGCCGAGGGCGGCAGCGCCGGCGGCATGCTGATGGGCGCAGTCGCCAACATGGCGCCGGCGCTTTTCGCCGGCATCGTCGCGGAGGTGCCCTTCGTCGACGTGCTCAACACCATCCTCGACGACAGCCTGCCGCTGACGCCGCCGGAATGGCCGGAATGGGGCGATCCGATCCGGGACGTCAAAGCCTTCGAGACGATCCGCAGCTACTCGCCCTATGACAACGTCACCGCGCAGGACTATCCACCGATCCTGGCGATGGGCGGCCTCACCGATCCGCGCGTGACCTATTGGGAGCCGGCGAAATGGGTGGCGCGGCTGCGCGCGACCATGACCGGCGGCGGGCCGATCCTGCTCCACACCAATATGGAGGCGGGGCATGGCGGCGCGGCCGGGCGCTTCGATTCGCTGAAGGAAACGGCGCTGGCCTATGCCTTCGCCATCAAGGCCGTCGGCGAAGGCTGGCCCGAGAACCTCCCGCGTCATGCTCGGGCTTGACCCGGGCATCTCGCGCTCGATGAGGCGAAAGAGCCGCCATGTCATCAGATTCTCGGGTCAAGCCCGAGAATGACGGCGGCGCTCGCGGATGCTCAAACGCCGAGCCGGCTCTTCTCGCTGGCGAGGTAGACCTTGAGTTCGTCCATCGAGGCGAAGCTGTATTCACCGTCGGGCGTGCGCGCGCGGATCGAACCGTCGGCATAGATGGTGAAGTGGGCTTCGCCGACCTGATAGGCGCCGACGACACCCTCTTCGGAGGCGGCAGGTTCGGGCGCTGCCGGCTCGGACGAGACAGCGGGAGAGCTTTCGCCCGCAGGCACCTCTTCATCGGCCGGCTTCGATGGCGCTTCCGCGACCTCTTCGGAGGGCACAGGCGCTTCCGGAGCCGCATCCATCCCGACGGGCTCGGGAGAAAGCTTCGCCGGCTGCTCGGCTTCATTCGCAGGCGACACACCGAAAGCATGGGGCCCGGTACGCGGCGGCCAGATCGGCGCGACCGGCATGGGCTTTTGAGTCTCTTCAACCTCGGCCGAAGGCTGCTCAGTGTCGAAACGGGGCTCCTGGCGCTTGGCGCCGGGCTTCATCCAGGTTTCGGCTTCCGCGAAGGGATCGTCCAGTGCGAAGGACGGCTCGACACGCCCGGCCGGCCGGCGCAGGTCGCCGAGTTCGGTGGTCAGGCTTTCCCGCAGCATCGCGAACTCGTCACGCGCGGTGTCTTCCTCATCGGCGGGAGCCTGATCCGTGACGGCGGCGACGGGATGTTCGGGCGGAAGCTCGTCGATCTCCGCCTTCTCGACCGCCGCCTCGGCCTGCTCGTCGCTGTGCGCCAGGGCCTCGTCCTCGCTCAGCGGCTGGATATGGGCCGCAACGATCTCAGCCGGCTCGTGGCTCTCATCCTCGACGGCGATCGGATGCTCCGCCTCGGTCGGCTCGATGTCCGCCGCAACCTTCGCGAACATGTCCGGCACGGAATCATCGCGCTCCGGCGCCGGCACCTCATCCTGCTTTTCCTCTTCCTCTTTCGGCGCGGCAGCAAGATGGTCGGCGACCAGCGTGCCGAACAGGTCCCGCTCCACCGCTCCGGTGGTCGATGGGCTGGCCTCCGACGTCTCCGCGACGACGGCGGCCGCGGCGGCCGCAGCACCCGCACCCAGCACGGCGGGCACGATCGGAGACGAGGCGGGCGGCGCATTCGCCGGCGCCATGGGCAAGACGACCGGAAAAGCGGCTTCCGCAGGAGCCGCAACGGAGACGCGGGCCTCGGCGGCTTCCGCCAGCTCCGTCCTGATCGCCTTGAGCTGTTTCAGGACCCAGGCCAGCGCCAGCAGGATGAGGCCTGCCGTCATGGCGATCGAGCCGATGATGACCTGGGTGAAGCCCCGCTCCAGCACCAGATAGGGCCAGCCATCATAGACGGCATAGGCACCGCCGCCGAAGAGCCCGAGGCCGAGGAGAGTAAAAATCGCGATCAATTCGGCTTCCTTGACGCTGGGCCTGCCCGGCTCGTGGACGGGCGGGAACATGCCAATATCTAACGTATTGAATAAGAGAGAGTTTCCAATCGACCTGGCTTAAGGAGAGGAATCTGGCCCCATTGTGGCCGCCTGTCGAGAGGACATGGGTTTTTCGCAGGTTTGGCGGTTGTCGAGCCGCGCGCGGCGGCTTAACTAACGCGTGGAGCGGCAGGGTTGTCATGGCCCCGCCTCCGAATGGCAAGCCATTCTGATTCAAGCGATTTCACAGCCCAAGGAGAGGCCCAATGACCTTTACCCTTCCCGATCTCCCCTATGCTCATGACGCACTTCAGCCCTTCATGTCGAAGGAGACGCTGGAGTACCACCACGACAAGCACCACCTCGCCTATGTCAACAACGGCAACAACGCGATCAAGGGTACGGAATTCGAGGGCAAGTCGCTCGAGGAGATCGTCAAGGGCTCCTACGGCAAGAATGCCGCGGTCTTCAACAATGCCGGCCAGCACTACAACCACCTCCATTTCTGGAAGTGGATGAAGCCGAGTGGCGGCGGCAAGATCCCGGGCGCGCTGGAGAAGGCGATCGTCGACAGCTTCGGCTCGGTCGACAAGTTCAAGGAAGACTTCATCGCCGCCGGCGTCGGCCAGTTCGGCTCGGGCTGGGCCTGGCTCGAGGTCAAGGGCGGCAAGCTCGCCATCAGCAAGACCCCGAACGGCGAGAACCCGCTGGTCCATGGCGGCACGCCGATCCTCGGCGTCGACGTGTGGGAGCACTCCTACTACATCGATTACCGCAACCGGCGTCCCGACTATCTCAAGGCCTTCCTCGAAAGCCTGGTGAACTGGGAATACGTCGCCGAGCTCCATGGCGCAGCCGCCAAGGGCTGATCCCGGCGATCAGGAACCGGAAAAGCAAACGGGGCCTCGCGGCCCCGTTTTTGTTTGCCGCTCCGCGACCGC
This sequence comes from Allobosea sp. UNC402CLCol, assembly GCF_000745475.1. Classification (GTDB taxonomy): domain Bacteria; phylum Pseudomonadota; class Alphaproteobacteria; order Rhizobiales; family Beijerinckiaceae; genus Allobosea; species Allobosea spartocytisi. The sequence continues at coordinate 405,178 of NZ_JQJJ01000009.1, read as the reverse complement.
TTCAGGCGGCGACGTTGCGCAGGAACTGGTCCACGGTCGAATCGAGCCTCTGGGCCTGCGTCGCCACCTCGCCGGCCGCGCCGCGGACCTGCTCGGCCGAACGGCCGGTCTCCTCAACGCTGTCGGCAAGCACACTCAGGTCGCTCGAGACAGACAGGGCCGAAGAGCTCGCCATGGCGACGCCGCTGGCGATCTCGCCGGTCGCGAGCGCCTGCTGCTCGATCGAGGCCGCGACCGAGTTGGCGAAGGTTTCGATGGCATTCATCCGCTCGGCGATGTTCTGGATCGCGCCGACGACCTGCCCTGTCGCTCCCTGAATCGCGGCGACCTGGGAGACGATGCGGTCGGTTGCATCGGCGGTCTGGGCCGCGAGCGACTTGACCTCGGAGGCCACCACCGCGAAGCCGCGCCCGGCCTCGCCGGCCCGCGCCGCCTCGATGGTCGCATTGAGCGCGAGCAGGTTGGTCTGCGCGGCGATGTCGCGAATGAGGTTGACCACCTCGCCGATGGCGCGCGCCGTCTCGTCCAGCGCCTCGACCGAGCCGGCGGTGTTGCGCGAGGCCGAGGCCGCCTCGACGATCTCGGTGCGGACGCGCCGAACCTGGAACTCGACCTCGCGGATCGCGGCGCCCATTTCCTCGGCCGCCTGCGCGGCGCTCTCGACGTTTCCAGAGGCACCATGCGCGTTGTCGGCAGCGCGCGCAGCACGCTCGGAGGATTCGGCGGCGACGCGCGCCAGCCCGTCGGAGGCCTCCTGCATGCGATCGGCGTTGCTCTTGAAGGCTTCGAGCGCGAGGCCGACCTCGCTGCGGAACATCGCGATCGCACCGTCGACGTTCTGCTGCCGGGCCCTGCGCTCGGTCTCGGAGAGAGTCTGCTTCTCTTCCAGCGCCGCGCGCTCAGCCAGCCTGATCTTCAGCACGCCGAGGGCGCGCGCGATCGCGCCGATCTCGTCGCCACGATCCTGAGCGTCGATCGGCGTGTCGAGATCGCCGTCCGAGATGCTGACGATGGCATTGGTCATGCCACGCAGCGGGCGCATCGTGCGCGACAGCGAGAACCAGAGCAGCGGCCCGAGCACGATCAGGACGGCGAGCCCCAGGCCGATGATGACGAACTGCTCCCAGGTCGCGCGTGCAACCAGCCTGGTCTTGTCGAAGCGCACCGCGACATAGCCGATCTGCCTGTCGACCACGCGCACGGGCTGGATCTTGGTGACGCTGACATCGTCCTCGATCTCGACCGAAGGAACCGACAGAAGCTTGCGCCAGGGCTCCTCTCCGACCGCGCTCGTCAGCCAGCGGGGCGTCAGGGACAGGCGCGCCTCCTCGGTCCGTCCGGCGGAAGCGAGCGAGACCAGATCGTCGGCGACGATGGCGGCATCGAAATCAGGGTCGCGCCGCAGCGATTCGAGGATGTAGCCCAGGGTGAGGTTGTCGCGCGACAGGATCAGCGACGGCGCCGCATTGGCGACCATCAGCGTCAGCGCGGTCGCCTTCTGGTCGAGATCGGAGCGGGTGCGGCTGTCATTGTAGCGCGCCACAGCCATGACCACGAAGATGATCGCCACGGCCACGATGACCACGGCCGCGAGCGCGATCTGCCGGCTCAGCGAGCCGAAGCCCTTCATCCCACCCTGCGCCTGCGTTTCCTCAGCCGCCTCGGCCGCCCGCGTCAACCCCGTCATCGAGCGACTGCCCTTTAAAACCCGGCGCGATCCATCGACGGACGGCGCCCCCATCCACCGCGAGGACACTGACCTAAGCCGGTAAACAAATCGCTTGCGGCGGCGGCCGGAAGCCGGCCCTAGAGCATCGACTTTTCCCGAAAACCGCGGTCCAGTTTTCGGGCCGATGCTCTAAGCCGCAAGCTCCCGGAAACGCCGCATGGGCATGTCCGCCGGCGGCCGGAAGGCGGCGAGCGCCGCATGCTCGACCGGCCGCGGCGCCACGACGGGGTCGAGCCGCGCCAACTCGTCATCGACGAAGCCGGGATGGCACATCACCAGATGCGCAGGCCCCGGCGCGATCAGGAAACGGCGCAGATCGGCGGCGAAATCGCGCGCCGGATCGAAAGGCGCGACGCCGGAGAAGCCGCGATTGACGCGCAGCTCCCGGCGCAGCGCGGCCGCGCGGAAGCCGGTCGCGAGCCCGGCGATCACCAGCGCCTTGCCCACCGCCACGCCACGCTCCCGAATCGCCGATATCGTGTCGGCCGGATCGCGCACATAGACCGACCCGGCCGGATAGCGCCGCGCCAGCGCATCGAGCACCGCGCGCCGCACGCCGGGCAGGACATGGACATGCTGATGCCCGTCGACGAAATCGGGCGGGCGCCCCATCGCATCCTCGAAGGCATCGAGCTGGCGCCCGAACTCGGCCGCGATCTCGCGCCGGACGGCCGGCGAGATCGCCGCGGCCCGCGCCACGACGCCCAGCGCCTGGAATTCTCCGCCCGGCGCCAGCCGCGGCATCGTGCCGAGCGGGGCGGCGCAGGTCAGGTTGACATGCAGGCCGAGATCGGCGGCTTCCGCAAAAGCGCCGAGTTCCGGTGCCAATCTGCGCCAGTGTGGCCGGTTGGTCATCGCGCCGGTGGCGGAGAGCCTGCCACGGCCGAGGAGCTCCAGGATCGAACGGCTGACGCCTTCGGTCATGGCGAAATCATCGGCGCAGAGAACAAAGCCGTTCGCCATCGCTCCTGGTGTTCCTCCTTCGGCCGCAAGGCGCCGTCGGATGCGGGCTTGTCGGCCGGCAAGCTTTACGGTTCTGTGCGTCGCGCGTCACCCCGTCGACAGACGCGTCATGAAAGGTCGTTCGTGTCGGACATCGCGTCCCCGCCGCTTCAGCGCACGCCCCGGGTCTCCCGCTGGCCGGAGCTCTCCATCGTCGTGCCCGTCCACAACGAGGCCGACAATCTGCGCCCGCTCGTCGAGCGGCTGCGGGCCGTGCTGACGGAGGCGGTCGCCTCCTGGGAGATCGTCTTCGTCGACGACGGCAGCCAGGACGCGACATTGGCGACCATCCGCGAGCTCTACGCCACCGATCCGCGGATCAACGCCGTCTCCTTCAGCCGCAATTTCGGCAAGGAGATCGCCATCGCCGCCGGGCTTGACCATGCCTATGGCGATGCGGTCGTCATCATGGACGCCGATCTGCAGCACCCGCCCGAGGTCATTCCCGCCTTTCTGGAGAAGTGGCGCGAGGGCTATCTCAACGTCTATGGCCAGCGCGTCGACCGCGAGAGCGAGACCCGGCTGAAGCGCAATTTCGCCAAGGCCTTCTACCGCATCTTCTCGCAGTTCGGCGAAACCGACCTGCCGGAAGGCGCCGGCGATTTCCGCCTGCTCGACCGCAAGGCGGTCGATGCGCTGCGGGCGCTGCCGGAACGGGCACGCTTCTCCAAGGGGCTCTATGCCTGGGTCGGCTTCCGCTCCGTCGGCGTGCCTTTCCAGGTCGCCGAGCGCGAGCATGGGCAGTCGAAGTTCCGCTACCGGAAGCTGTTCTCCTTCGCCTTCGACGGGCTCTCCTCCTTCTCGACCGTGCCGCTCAAGATCGCGACCTGGTCGGGCGCCATCATCGCCTGCATCGCGACGCTGTCGGCGCTCTATTTCATGCTGCGCACGCTGATCTACGGGACGGACCTTCCCGGCTTCCCGTCGCTGATCGTCTCGATCATGTTCTTCTCGGGCATCCAGCTCGTCTCGCTCGGCATGATCGGCGAATATGTCGGCCGCATCTTCGCCGAGGTGAAGCGCCGGCCGCTCTACCTCATCGGCGAGCGTGTCGGCTTCGAGGCGCGCACCGTCGACCACCCGCGCGGCGACGCCCTGCCGCCGCTGATCCGCTAGGATTTTCATGCTCCGGAACATCCTGTCGGTCGGCGGCTATACGCTGATCTCGCGCCTGACTGGCTTCGCGCGCGACATCATGCTCGCGGCCGTGCTCGGTGCCGGCGCCACCATGGACGCCTTCTCGGTGGCGCTGCGCCTGCCGAATCATTTCCGCGCCATCTTCGGCGAGGGCGCCTTCAACCAGGCCTATGTGCCGGCCTATGCCCATGTCGCGGAGAAGCAGGGGCAGCAGGCTGCGAATCTCTTCGCCGACCGGCTCTTCACCGTGCTGTTCCTGATCCAGGTCGTGCTGCTGGCGCTGGCCCTGCCATTGATGCCCTGGCTGGTGACGCTGCTGGCGCCCGGCTTCAAGGAAGACCCGGCCACCTTCGCGCTCGCCGTCGCGCTGACGCGGATCACCTTCCCCTATCTGCTCTTCGTGACCATGGTCACCTTCCTCGGCGCGACGCTGAACGCGGTCGACCGTTTCTCGGCCTTCGCCGCTGCGCCGATCCTGCTCAATATCGGCGTCATGGCGGCGCTCGCCGTGCCCTTCCTGTTTCCGGGCGCGGCCTATGCCGCCGCCTGGGGCGTCGCGATCTCCGGGCTGGCGCAATGGGTGCTGCTCTATGTGGCGGCCAAGCGCGCGGGCGTCTCCAGCAAGCTGGTCAGGCCGCATATGGATCTCGGCGTCCGGCGCTTCCTGAAGGCCTTCGGGCCGGCGGTGATCGGCTCAGCCGGCGTGCAGATCGCGATCTTCGCCGACACGATCATCGCCTCGCTCTTGCCGCGCGGCGCCTATTCGGCCCTTTACTATGCCGAGCGGCTCTACCAGCTCCCGCTCGGGCTGATCGCCATCGCGGTCGGCACGGTCGCATTGTCGGCGATGAGCCGGCAGGTCGCGCGCGGGGACGAGGCCGGCGCCAACCGCTCGCAGAACCGCGCCGTCGCGATCTCGCTCGTCGCCAGCGCTCCTTTCGTCGCCGCCTTCATCGCGATTCCGGACCTGATCGTGGCGGGGCTGTTCCAGCGCGGTGCCTTCGATGCCGAAGCGAGCCGGGCGGCCGGCACCGTGCTCTTCGCCTATTCCCTCGGCCTGCCGGCAATCGTGATGATCCGCACCCAGGTCTCGGCCTTCCAGGCGCGCGGCGACACCAGGACGCCGATGCTGGTCGCGCTCGCGGCCATCGCCTGCAATCTCACGCTCAAGCTGTTCCTGTGGCGCGACTGGGGCGCTCCGGGCCTCGCCCTCGCCACCGCCGCCGGCGCCTGGGTCAATCTGCTGACGCTGTTCGTGCTGGCGCGGCGGCGCGGCTGGACCGAGCCGGACCGGCGCCTGCCGGGCTTTGTCGCGATCGTCGGCGTGGCCACCATCGCCGCCGGCCTTCTGGCCTGGTGGTTCGCCTCTCCGGCCCAGGCATGGACAGCGTCCCTGCCGCAGCCGCTGCTGATGGCGGTGCTGCTGCTGTCCACAGCCGCGGGCCTGCTCTATGTCGCCATCGCCGGCATCGGGCTGAAGATGACGGGGCTGCTCAGGCTGCTGCGCTGAATTCTCAGCCGAGGAAGCGCCCTGCCCCGCCGAGCAGCGCAGCGGCCTCCTCGACCATCCGCTCGACGATCTCGCCGGCTGACGGCACATCGGCGATCAGCCCCGCCGCTTCGCCGAAGATCACGGCCGCCTTGTCGGGGTCTCCGGCCATGAAGGCCTCGCGATAGGCCGTAGCCTCTGTCGCGATCGCGGCCTTCAGCTCGTGATCGCGCCCGGCCCATTGCGCGATGAAGGCATTGTCCGCGACGCGGATGTCGAAGGGCTTCGGCCAGTCGAGCTGGCGGGCGATATCGGGCAACGAGGAGCGCACCGTCCCATCGCCGGTGGCAGCGACGGCGGCGGCATGGTGGCGCTCATGCACCAGCGCCTCGCGACTCGCCCAGAAGCGGGTGCCGACGAGCACGCCGTCCGCGCCCAGCATCAGCGCGGCGGCGAGCCCGCGCCCATCGGCGATGCCGCCTGCGGCGAGAAGCAGCGTCTGCGGGCTCTCGCGGGCAATGAGATCGGCCGCTTCGGGCACGAAAGGCAAGGTCGCGCGGCGTGCGCCATGGCCGCCGGCCTCGGCGCCTTGCGCGACGATGATCGCGGCCCCGGCCTCCAGACCCTGCCGGACATGCTGCAATGACTGGCACTGGCAGATCAGCGACACGCCTGCCGCCGCGATCTCGGCGGCGAAGGGGCGCGGATCGCCGAAGGACAGCATCAGGACGGCAGGCTTATGCGCCAGCGCCTGCGTCAACAGCTCCGGCCGCTTCGCCATTGACCAGGTGATGAAGCCGCAGCCGGTCTGGGTGTTGCCGGCGGCGGCGAATTGCTGATCGAGCCACGTAGCATCGCCATAGCCGCCGCCGATCAGGCCAAGCCCGCCCGCTCGCGTCACGGCGGCGGCGAGCGCCCCGCCGCCCGCCAGCGCCATCGGCGCCGACAGGATCGGGTGAGCGATGCCGAGCCGCTCGGTCAGCCGCGTGGCGAGGCGCGCCATGGCCAGTTCCTATGGGCCTCAGGCGGCCTTCGCCTTGCTGTGCGCGAAGTCCATGTAGAGCTCGCGCGCCTTGCGGAAGAGCGGGCCGGGCTGGAGCACGCGGTCGTCGATGCGGATCACCGGCATGCATTTCGAGTAGTTGCCGGAGATGAAGATCTCGTCGGCCGTCTCGAAATCCTCGTAGCGCAGGCTGCACTCCTCGACCGGCACGCCGTTCTCACGCAGCAGCCTGATGACGCGCTGGCGGGTGATGCCGTTCAGGAAGGTGCCGTTCGGGACCGGCGTCTTCACCACGCCGTCCTTGGCGAGGAAGATGTTGGAGGTCGCCGTCTCCGCGACATGGCCGAGCATGTCGAGCACCAGCGCGTTGTCGAAGCCGGCGGCCTTGGCGGCCTTCAGGATGCGGGCATTGTTCGGATAGAGGCAGCCGGCCTTGGAATCGGTCGGGGCAGTCTCGAAGGTCGGGCGACGATAGATGCCCTTGGTGACGGAGAAGCCATTCGTCGGCTGCGGCATCGCCGCCTCGAACAGGCAGAGCGCGAACTGGGTCGAATCCGGATCGGGCATGATGGTCGAGGGGCCATCGGCCTCGGCCCAGTACATCGGCTTGACGTAGAGCGCCGTGCCGGGAGCGAATTTCTTCGCGCCCTCATACATCTTCTCGACGATGAAATCCGGGGTCACGGTGGGCTCGAGGCCGAGCGCCACGGCGGAGCGGTTCACGCGCGCGGCGTGCAGGTCGATGTCGGGGGCGACGCCGTCGAAATAGCGGCCGCCATCAAAGACGGAGGAGGACTGCCAGAGAGCATGGCTGCGGGGGCCGACGAGGCCGGGGTTGCCCTCATGCCAGGCTCCGTCGAACCAGGTCCAGGTCTGAGAATACCATGCCATGACGGCGCTCCGTTTCAGTCGTTTTTGCTAAGCCGCACCGTCCTCCCGCCGCCACGCGCCGTCAACAGCCAGCCGGACATGGCGCGATGACGGGATGTGATGGAAGCCATCGGGCGGGGTGATGGGTCAGGTCTTGGTTTGCCGCATTGTCTTCACGCGAACCGGTGTCCACTTCGCTCGAAAATGCTCTAGAAGCCGAAGAACCGCGCCGCCGAGATCATCGCCATGCCGGTGAGCAGCGCGACGAGTTCGCTGCGGGTCACGAACATCGCGCCGATGGCGGCGAGCAGCGCCACGGCCGCGGCGAGGCCGAGCCGCTCGATCAAAGGCAGCACGGTCGCGACCACGATCGAGCCGGGCAGCGCGGCAAGGCCGCGCCGGACATGCGGCGTCAGCGGCACGAAGCTCATCAGCACCACCCCTGCCAGCCGGCAGAGATAGGTCGCCACCGCCATGGCGCCGATGGCGATGAAGGCGCCCCAGGGGCCGGGATCAGACAGCGTCATCGCGGAACGCCCCCGTGACGGCGCCAGCGAGGGAGCCGGCGATGATGAAGGCGTAGCCGTCGACGAGCTTTGCCGTCAGCAGGGCGACCATACCGGCGACGACCCAGGGAACGGCAGCGCGCCGGCCGCGCCAGAGCGGCACGATCATCGCCGCGAAGAAGATCGGCATGACGAGGTCGATGCCGTAACGGCGCGGATCGGAGACTAGGGCGCCCAGCATATGGCCGGGAACCGTGGCGAGAACCCAGACGACCCAGAGCCCGAGGCCCGCCCCGACCACAACGCCGAGATCACGCCCGCCCTCGGCCTGGTAGCGCGTGCCGATCAGCCAGTTCGCATCGGTGAAGAAGAACAGGTGGAAGGCGTTCAGCCCCTTGGGATAGCGCGCGAACCAGGGCTGCAGCGAGGCCCCCTGCAGGATCGAGCGGGCATTGACCGTGGCGGTGACCACGGCCAGCCCGACAATGGCGCCCCAGCTCCATTCCGGCCGCCACAGCTCCATCGCCACGAGCTGCGAGACGCCGCCATAGACCAGGGCGCTCATCAGCAGCGTCTCGACGAGGCTCATGCCCTTGGCCGAGGCGGCGGCGCCGAAGGCCACGGCGAAGACGACGATGCCCGGCAGCAGCACGGAAACCTTGCGCAGGCCGAGCAGCATGCCCTGTGCCGTGAAGGGAGCAACATTGCCCGCCAATGGCGGTTGGGTATCGTGTGACTGCATGGTCTTTCCAAAGGCCGAAGGCGCCGTCGGGTCAACGCATGCCGGCTGCACCTGCGCATGTGCCCCATGCAAGGCGGAGGCCGACGGGGCAGGACGCGGTCCGGATATCGGCCCGCGCGCGTGGTGACGGGATAAGCCGCATGCCATAGTCCGGCCCATGCATTGGCTCCGTTCGATCGAGGCGACCGCGCCCACCTACCCGGCCGTCTGGCTGGTTGCGACGCCGCAGCGGCCGCGCAACCTGACGGAGCGCTCGACACTCCGGCGCGAGACGGCACGGGCCATCCTGGCGCGGCAGCTCGGCCGCCCTGCGGCCGAAATCGCCATCGCTCATGATTCCGCCGGCCGGCCGCTGCTGCCGACGGCGCTGGAGACGGAGCTGCAGATCTCGCTTGCGACACGGGCGGGCGTCATCGCCATCGCGCTCGCGCAGGCACCCGTCGGGGTTGACGTGGAACGGGTCGATCCGGCCGGCGTCATTCCGCGCGAAGCCCTGCATCGCGATGAATGGCGGATGCTGGAGGAGAGCGAACCTTCGCTGCGCGCCCTCGCCTTCGCCCGGCTCTGGGCGGCGAAGGAGGCCTATGTGAAAGCGCTCGGAACCGGATTCGTCCGGCCGCCCGAAAGCTTCGCGATCTTACTCATCTCGCCCGAACGCTTCCGTGTCCACGATCCGCTGCGTGGCACGGCGGACGGCGCACTCGCCACCATCGAAAACGGCGGCCAGGAGATCCTGGCCGCCGCGGCGATCGTTCTGGATGGCGCCTGAAGCTCAGCCCGGCTGGTCGGCAGGCTTGCGCTTGAGAAGGTAGCCGACAGCGCAGACGAAGGCTGCGCCGACGACCGCCGCTCCGTAAAAGACCGTCTTGTTCGTCGCCAGCCCGACCGGATGCGTGTCGGACACCGGAACGGTCTGGACCCAGCTCGGAATGGCGGTCTGGAGCCATTGCAGCACGGCGATGTCGCTGACCAGCATCTCGCCGGCGATCCAGCCGAGCAGGCCGGCGCCGAACCAGACCAGGATCGGGAAGCGTTCGAGGACCTTCGAGAGCACGTTTGCGCCGAAGATGATCAGCGGGATGGTCAGCAGCAGGCCGAAGATGAAGAGCTCGAAATGGCCGCGCGCCGCCGCCGCGATGGCGAGCACGTTGTCGAGGCTCATCACCGCATCGGCGATGGCGATGGTGCGCACCGCCTTCCAGAGATTGTCGCTGGCCGCGATGTCGCTGTGCGCCTCTTCCTCGCCCTTGGCGAGCTTGATCGCGATCCAGAACAGCAGCAGCCCGCCGACGACCTTCAGGAAGGGGATGTTGAGCAGATAGGACACCACCACCGCGAAGAGGATGCGCAGGCCCACGGCGGCGCCGGCGCCGAGCAGGATGCCCAGCTTGCGCTGCTTCTCCGGCAGCGAGCGCACCGCCATCGCAATGACGATGGCGTTGTCGCCGGAGAGCAGGAGGTCGATCCAGATGATCTGGAGCAGCGACACCCAGAAGGTCGAAGATGAGAAATCCATGTGTCGGTCAGTCCTTCAAGCCGTTCCAGCAGAAGCGCGCAGCGGCACAGCAGCCGGAATTGCATCAAAACAAGGGGTTAGTGGGCCGGGTCCGGCCGGCGCGATTTGATGAGGTAGCCCAGTCCGAGCACGAGCAGCGCGCCGAGGATGGCGACGGGGTATTCGAGCTGGTGCAGCAGTTCCGCGCCGAAGCGGGTCACCAGCCAGGGGTCGCTGTCGAGCATCTCGCCCGCCACCCAGCCGAGCAGGCCCGCGCCGGCCCAGACCAGGATCGGGAAACGGGTCAAGAGATTGGTGATCAGCGAGGCGCCGACCACGATCAGCGGGATCGAGATGACGAGGCCGACGATCAGCAGCGGCATGGAATCGCGCGCCACGCCGGCGATGGCGAGGACATTGTCTAGGCTCATGACGACGTCGGCGATCGCGACCGTCTGCACGGCTTTCCAGAGCTTGCTGCTGGCGGCGATGGAATCCTCGTCCTGTCCCTCATCCTCGACGAGAAGCTTCACCGCGATCCAGATCAGCAAACCGGCGCCGACGATGCGCAGGAAGGGCATGCTCAGCAGGGACGCGATGACCACCGTGAAGGCGATCCGCAACACCACGGCCACCGCCGCGCCGAGCGCGATGCCCTTGGTGCGCTGCTCCGGCGCGAGCGCCCGGCAGGCCAGCGCGATCACGACGGCATTGTCACCGGAGAGGATGACATTGAGCAGGATGATCTCGAAGAGCTTGCCCCAGAGCAGGGGATCGCCCAGCGAAAACGACGTCAGATCCATGGTCGCGCGACTTTCTTCGTCTGCCCCGGCCGCTTCCGGCTTCGTTTGCCCCAATCGGCGCGGCCAGGGCCGCGCCGCCCTTGTCTTCGCTCAGCCGAGCGCCTGCTCGACCGCCTTGCCGGCAGCTTCGGTACCGAGCGAGCCGCCGAGATCACGTGTCCGCGTCCGCGCGTCGCCGAGCGCCCGCTCGATCGCCGCCTCGATGCCCTTGGCCGCCTCGTGCTCGCCGAGATGATCGAGCATCATCGCACCCGACCAGATCATGCCGACCGGGTTGGCGATGCCTTGCCCCGCAATGTCGGGCGCCGAGCCGTGGACCGGCTCGAACAGCGAGGGGTGATCGCCGGTCGGGTTGATGTTGCCCGACGGCGCGATGCCGATGGTGCCGGTGCAGGCCGGGCCGAGATCGGAAAGGATGTCGCCGAAGAGGTTCGAGGCGACGACCACGTCGAAGCGATCCGGGTTCAGCACGAAATGCGCGGTCAGGATGTCGATATGGTACTGGTCGACGGCGACGCCCGGATAGTTCTTGGCCATCTCCTTCACCCGCTCGTCCCAGTAGGGCATGGTGATCGAGATGCCGTTGGACTTGGTGGCCGAGGTCAGCTTCTTCCGGGGGCGACGCTGGGCAAGCTCGAAAGCGTATTTCAGCACGCGGTCGACGCCAACACGGCTCATCACCGTCTCCTGGATGACGATCTCGCGCTCGGTGCCGGCATACATGCGCCCGCCGACCGAGGAATACTCGCCCTCGGTATTCTCGCGCACGACGAAGAAGTCGATGTCGCCCGGCTTGCGGCCCACGAGCGGGCCCGGAACGCCCGGCATCAGGCGGACGGGGCGCAGATTGACGTATTGGTCGAACTCGCGCCGGAACAGCAGCAGCGAGCCCCAGAGCGAGACGTGGTCCGGCACCTGCTGGGGCATGCCGACCGCGCCGAAATAGATCGCGTCGTGGCCGCCGATCCTGTCCTTCCAGTCGTCCGGCAGCATCTTGCCGTGCTTGGCGTAGTAGTCGCAGGAGGAGAAGTCGAACTCGTCGAGACGCAGCTCGAAACCGAACTTCTTCGACGCCGCCTCCAGCACGCGCAGCCCCTCGGGCATGACCTCCTTGCCGATGCCGTCGCCGGGGATGACGGCGATACGATAGACGCGATTGGTCCCGGTCATGCTGCTTCTCCGAAGAAGGCCTGGAACTCCGCGGCGACGAGGTCGGGGACCTCCTCCGCGAGATAGTGGCCGCCCGGCAGGGCATGGCCGCGCACATCCTGCGCACGCTCGCGCCACAAGGCGAGAGGGTCGAAGCATTTGCCGATGATGCCGTTGGCGCCCCAGAGCGCGAGCAGCGGCTGGGTCAGCTTGCGGCTGCCATCCTCGTCGTCATGGCGGATGTCGATGGTCGCGGCGGCGCGATAATCCTCGCAGGAGCCGTGGATCGTCGCGGGATCGGCGAAGCAACGCAGGTAATGGGCGAGCGCTTCCGGCGCGAAGGGCGTCATCCCGGCCGAGCCGGAACCGCATTTCTTGCGCCAATAGGCTTCCGGATCCGCGCCGATCATCCGTTCCGGGAAGGGCGCGGGCTGGATCAGGAAGAACCAGTGCCAGTAGGCACGGGCGAAAGCGTCGGTGGTATTGGCATACATCTCCCGCGTCGGGGCGATGTCGAGCGTGGCGAGGCGGATGACGCGCTCGGCATGATCGAGCGCCAGGCGATGGGTGACGCGGGCGCCGCGATCATGCGCACCGACGAAGAAGCGCTCATGACCCAGCGCCGTCATCACATCGGCCATATCCTGCGCCATGGCGCGCTTGGAATAGGGCGCGTGCCCGGCGTCGGTCGGCGGCTTCTCGCTGTCGCCATAGCCACGCAGGTCGGCGCAGACGAGGGTGAAGTTGCCCCTCAACCGTTCGACCACCTTGTGCCAGAGCACATGGGTCTGCGGGTAGCCATGCAGCAGCAGGAGTGGCGGCCCCTCGCCGCCGGTGCGCACACGGATTCGCGCGCCCGATGTCGCGACGTCGAGCAGGCGGAAGCCGGGGAACAGATTGTCCGTGACGGGGCGTTCGGTCAGAGTCATCAGTCAGCGAAATTGCAACAATCCGGTGCCGATACTCCGAATGCGCAGGGTTTTCTGCCGCTGATTATTACATAATCATGGTCAATGGTCAGAGACTGTTGGCCCCGACGTCATTCTCGGGCGCCTCGGAGCGGGGACCCGAGAATCTCCTGCCGAAGAGAGCAGGTGAGCCTCATCCTGCGCGAGATGCTCGGGTCAAGCCCGAGCATGACGTGCGTTGGATGGCGGGCATCAGCCCCTGAGCGTCGCCCCGTAGCGCTTGGCCATCTCGGCGACGATCTTGCTGCCGACGGCCTCGATTTCCGCCTCGGTCAGCGTCTTCTCGACCGGCTGGAGCGTCACCGCCAGCGCGACCGACTTCTTGCCGGCCTCGACGCCTTGCCCCTCATAGAGATCGAAGACGCCGACATTGGCGATCAGCGCGCGGTCGGCGCCCTGCGCCGTCTTCATCATGTCGCCGGCCGCCACCGCCTTGTCGACGATGAAGGCGAAATCGCGCGTCACCGGCTGGAAATCCGACAGCGCGAGCTTCGGCTTGACCTTGGTCGGCTTGTATTTCGGCAACGGCAGCGCATCGAGATGGATCTCGAAGGCGACGAGCGGTCCCTTGGCGTCGAGCGCCTTGAGGATCTTGGGGTGAACCTCGCCGAAGGCGCCGATCACGCCCTTGGGGCCGAACTGGAGGGTCGCCGAGCGGCCGGGATGGGCCCAGCCGGGACCGCCCGCGACGATCTGCAAGCCGCCGGTCGGCACGCCGAGAGCGGAGAGCAGGCCGAGCGCATCGGCCTTGACGTCGAAAGCGTCGACGGCTTTGGCGCCGCCGTCCCAGTGGCGGCCGACACCGTCAAGCTTGGCCGTGCCGCGGCGCAGGCCGGTGGCGGCGATGAGCTGGCCTTCCGGTTCGTCGCTGAGGAAGATCTGGCCGACCTCGAACAGAGCGACATCCGGGAAGCCGCGATCGGCATTGTTCTGCGCGGCGCGGATCAGACCCGGCAGCAGCGAGGGGCGCATGTCAGAGAGATCGGCCGCGATCGGGTTGGCGAGCGCGAGCTTGCGCGAGCCGCCGCCGAAGAGCTTCGCCTGATCATGCGAGATGAAGGACCAGGTCACGGCCTCGACGAGGCCGCGCGCGGCCAGCGTGCGCTTGGCGGTGCGGGTGCGCTTCTGCAGCACGGTCAGGACGGGCTTGACGACCTCGCCCTTGATGCGCGGCAGCGGCGTCGAGATGACGCGGTCCAGGCCGGCGATGCGGACGATCTCCTCGACGAGATCGGCCTTGCCGCCGACATCGGCGCGCCAGGAGGGGGCTGCGACCTTGACCCGCTCGCCCGCCCCCGAGACGTGGAAGCCGAGCGAGGTGAGCGCCAGCTTCATCTCGACCTGCGGCAATTCGAGCCCGGTCAGGCGCTTCACCTCCGACCAGGGGAAGTCGATCGCGGCCGGGCTTTCCGGCAGTTCGCCGACGAATTCCATCTCGGAGGCCTCGCCACCGCAGAGCTCGATCACCAGCGCCGTCGCGAGGTCGAGGCCGGGCCGGGTGAAGTCGGGATCGACGCCGCGCTCGAAGCGATAGCGCGCATCCGAATTGATGCCGAGCGCGCGACCGGAGCGGGCGATGTTGAGCGGGTCCCAGAGCGCGCTCTCGATCAGCACGTCGGTGGTCGCCTCGCTGCTGCCCGAGGCCTCGCCGCCCATGATGCCGGCGAGCGACTCGACGCCGTGCTCGTCGGCGATCACGACCTGCTCGTCGGTCAGCGTATAGGTCTTGCCGTCGAGCGCGAGAATGGTCTCACCGGCCTTGGCGCGGCGGACGGTGAGGTTGCCCTTCACCTTGGCGGCGTCGAAGACATGCAGCGGCCGGTTGCGGTCGAGCGTCATGAAATTGGTGATGTCGACCAGCGCGTTGATGGGGCGCAGGCCTACGGCGCGCAGACGCGCCTGCAGCCAGTCCGGCGACGGGCCGTTCTTCACGCCCCGCACGAGGCGTAGCGCGAAGGCCGGGCAGAGCTTTTTGTCTTCCTCGGCGAAGTCGAGCGTGACCTTGACCGGGCACGGGAAGGAGCCGCGCACCGGCGGGATGGCTTGCGTCTTCAGCTTGCCGAGGCCGGCGGCGGCGAGGTCGCGGGCGATGCCGGCGACACCCAGCGCATCCGCCCGGTTCGGCGTCACCGCGATCTCGATCACGGCGTCGTCGAGCCCGGCATAGACGGCGTAGGGCTGGCCGACCGGTGCATCGGCCGGCAGTTCGATGATGCCGTCATGGTCCTCGGAGAGTTCCAGCTCGGCTTCCGAAACCAGCATGCCGTTCGACTCGACGCCGCGGATGACGCCCTTGCCGAGCGTGATCTTCTTGCCGGGAATGTAACTGCCCGGCGGCGAGAACACGCCCTTCATGCCGGTGCGGGCGTTCGGCGCGCCGCAGACGACCTGCACGGGCTCGCCCGTGCCGGTGTCGACCATGCAGACGCGCAAGCGGTCGGCATTCGGGTGCTGCTTCGCCTCGATGACATAGGCGATGGTGAAGGCCGAGAGCGCGGCGGCGCGATCCTCGATCGCCTCGACCTCCAGGCCGATGCGGGTCAGGGCATCAGTGATCTCCGCAACGGAGGCGTCGGTGTCGAGATGCTCTTTGAGCCAGGAGATCGTGAACTTCATCGTCTTATCGGATCAGCTTTGCCGGATCAGTCGGAAATCTTCGCGCGCGCCGCCGAGAGCGCCGGCGCGGTGTCGTTGAGCTCGTTGGTGCCGTCGGTGCGGATCTTCATGGCGTTGCCACGCCAGCTCACCTCGCCGCCGACGAAGGCATAGGCCCAGATGCCGGGAAAGGCGATGTCGCGCACCAGCATGGCGAAGGGCGAGCGCCAGTTCAGGAACCAGCCGACACCGGCCGACAGAACGATATCGCCGAGATACCAGAGCACCAGCACGGCGAGCGGCCCGAGCCAGACCGGCAGGCCGTAGCCGAGGCAGGCGAAGGCAGCCAGCAGGACCGGCAGCAGCGGAGCCGAGAGAATCTCGATCGCGAAGAACGGCAGGAAAGTGACGCGGCGCAGACGGGCCCAGCGGAACTGGCGCTGCACCGCATCGGCGATGCGGCGCGGGCCCAGCGGCTGCTCGAAGGGCTGGCCGACGAGATGGACATGCTTGCCGGCGCTGCGCACGAGCTTGGTGGCGGCGGCATCCTCGGCGATCTCGGCGCCCAGCGCGGCGATGCCGCCGCGCGCGTCGAGGAAGGGCTTGTTCCAGAGCATCGACTTGCCCTGCGCGAAGCCCAGCCCCAGCGCCTCGCCGACATATTGCCAGCGCGCCTGGAAGGCGTTGAGGAAGGCACATTCGACCTCGGCCCCGAAGCTCTGCGGCCGCGAGCCTGCCGGCGTCGAGCAGACGAGGCCGGTTTCGGGCCGCCAGGCGGCCAGCATGCGCTGGATGTAGTCCTTCGGCATCAGCACGTTGGAATCGGCGAGGATGACCCAGTCGGTCGTCGCCGCCTCCCAGCCGCGCACGCAGTTGTTGAGCTTGGGATTGGCGCTGACGACGACGTCGCCGACGATCAGCTTGACCTTGTCGGCGCCGTAGCGTGCGATCATCTCCTCGATCAGCGGAACGATCGGGTCGTCGCCATCGGCAACGCAGAAGATGGTGCTGTAGCTGGGGTAGTCGAGCTCGAGCCCGGAGACGGCCGTCTCGCGGCTGAAGGCCTCGATGCCGCGCACCGGCCTGACGATGGTGACCGGCGGCAGGTCCGCGAGCACGGCCGAGCGCTGCAGAGGCCGGCGCAGCCGCCAGAGCGCGATGGCCTGGCCTGCCAGGTTCACCGCGACCAGCAGCACGGCCAGTCCAGCCGCCCAGCCCGCAGCCGTCATCGCGCCCTCCCCTGCCCGGCCCGCATCGTCATGAGGAGAGGCCGCCCGTCAGCGTCGGCAGGTCGAGCGGGCGGAAGCCATAATGCGCGAGCCAGCGCACATCCGCCTCGAAGAAGGGGCGCAGATCGGGCATGCCGTATTTCAGCATGGCGATGCGGTCGATGCCCATGCCCCAGGCGAAGCCCTGATAGATGTCCGGATCGAGCCCGCAATTCTTCAGCACGTTCGGATGGACCATGCCGCAGCCGAGGATCTCCAGCCAGTCGTCGCCCTCGCCGAAGCGGATCTCGCCGCCCTTGCGCGAGCACTGGATGTCGACCTCCATCGAAGGCTCGGTGAAGGGGAAGAAGGATGGGCGGAAGCGCATCTTGACGTCGTCGATCTCGAAGAACGCCTTGCAGAACTCCTCGAGCACCCACTTGAGGTGGCCGAGATTGGCCTTCTTGTCGATGACGAGCCCCTCGACCTGATGGAACATCGGGGTGTGGGTCTGGTCGGAATCGTTGCGATAGGTGCGGCCCGGGCAGATCACGCGGATCGGCGGCTCCTGCGCCAGCATGGTGCGCACCTGCACCGGCGAGGTGTGGGTGCGCAAAAGTTTGCGCTCGCCATTCGCATCCGGCGCGAAGAAGAAGGTGTCGTGCATCTCGCGGGCGGGATGGCCGACCGGAAAGTTCAGCTTGGTGAAGTTGAGATCGTCGGTCTCGACATCCGGCCCCTCGGCGATGGCGAAGCCCATATCGCCGAAGATCGCGGTGATCTCGTCGATGACCTGGCTGATCGGATGGATGCGTCCGCGCGCCTCCGGGCCGTCCTGGACCGGCAGCGAGACGTCGACCCGCTCTGAGCTGAGCCGCGCATCCAGCGCCGCCTCGCCGAGTGCTTCCTTGCGCGTCGCGATCGCGCCCTGGACACGATCGCGCAGGCCGTTGATCAGCGGGCCCTTCTCCTTGCGCTCCTCCGGCGTCATCGCGCCCAGCGTCTTGAGCAGCGCCGAGATCGAGCCCGACTTGCCGAGCGCCGCGATACGCAGCTCCTCGATAGCCGCCTCGTCGGCGGCAGAATCGATCGCGCCGAGGAGGTCGCGTTCCAGAGTGGCGATATCGGTCATGAACGGGTCGCAACGTGTTGAAGGCGTGGGGACGGCGCGTTCTAGCGGGAACGGCCAGCATATGCCAGAGCGAAGCGGTGCATCGCCACAGGGCGATGCACGCCATGCCGAAGCAGGACACGCTTTCATGCCCGACAGCACCGCCCAGAAGGAATCCCCCTCCTACCGGCTCGCGGCCCTCGATCCCGATTTTCTCCTCGGCGATTCGATGCGCGGCGCCCGCTTCATGCTGGAATACCAGAAAGCGGAAGATCTGCTGCGGGCGCGCGGCATCGTCTCGACCATCGTCGTCTTCGGCTCGGCGCGGGTGCGGGAGGGCAATCGCTGGTACGAGGCGGCACGCGAGTTCGCCTGCATCGCCTCCGAGCGCGGCGGGGCGCTGGCGCCCAAGGATGCCGGCCGCAACCACGTCATCGCCACCGGCGGCGGCCCCGGCATCATGGAAGCGGCCAATCGCGGCGCGACCGAAGCCGGCGCCCTCTCGATCGGCTTCAACATTACCCTGCCGCATGAGCAGGAGCCCAACGCCTGGTCGACGCCGGATTTGACCTTCCGCTTCCACTATTTCGCGATGCGCAAGATGCATCTGGCGATGCGGGCCGCCGCGCTGGTGGTGTTTCCCGGCGGATTCGGCACGCTCGACGAATTGTTCGAGATCATGACGCTGGTGCAGACGGGAAAGATGGGCCGCGTGCCGATCGTGCTGTTCGACTCGGCGTACTGGAAGGGGCTGCTCAACCTCGACACGATGGCGCAGGCCGGCTTCATCCGCCCGGAGGACCTGAAGCTGTTCGCTTATGCCGACACGCCGGAAGCGGCCTATCAGTGCATCGTCGACGGCGCGGGCGACGGTTGGACCTCGCCGGGGAATGGCAGCGTACAGACGTAACGGGAGCCGTCATGCTCGGGCTTGACCCGGGCATCTCTCGCCGGAGAGGCCGCTCCGATGCCGCGCCTCCTCCCATCGGAGATTCTCGGGCCTCATCGCCATCACCAAAGAAAAAGGCCGGCGTTTCCGCCGGCCTTCTCCAAATCAGATCGGTCCGAACCGCTCAGGCGGCCTGGGCCTGCGCGCCCAGCGCGCCCTTGACGGTCTCGACCACGGCGGTGAAGGAGGCCGCGTCGTCGATCGCCATGGCGGAAAGGGTCTTGCGGTCGAGCTCGATGCCGGCCTTGATCAGGCCGCCGATGAAGACCGAATAGGTCAGGCCGTGCTCACGCACCGCAGCGTTGAGGCGCTGGATCCAGAGGGCGCGGAAAGAACGCTTCTTGTTCTTGCGGTCGCGATAGGCGAACTGCATCGAGCGATCGACGGCCGCCTTGGCGGCGCGGATCGTGTTCTTGCGGCGGCCATAGAAGCCCTTGGCGGCCTTGAATGTCTTCTTGTGCTTGGCGTGGGACGTTACGCCCCGTTTCACGCGAGCCATGTCATGATCTCCGGAGTATCAGGTGGCGTCAGCCGTTGGGGAGGAAGTACTTCTTCACGTTGGCCGCATCACCCTCGAACAGGGTGGTGGTGCCGCGGTGATTGCGGATCTGCTTGTTGGTCCGCTTGATCATCCCGTGACGCTTGCCGGCCTGGGCGTAGAGCACCTTGCCGGTACCGGTGATCTTGAACCGCTTTTTGGCGGCCGATTTGGTCTTCATCTTGGGCATTTCAGCTCCTATCGGTCATAAGGCCAGCGCGCCTTGCGGCGGCTCAAGCCAATGTCTTGCTTTCAGGAAGCAAAGCACGATCGCCACGGCAGCCCTTATCAGCCGGGCGATCGAAGGCCGCGCGTATCGCAGAAAAGAAGCCGGCTGGCAAGCGAAAAGCCGGCTTCTGGGGAAAACCGCGGGCAAAGCCCCGCCGAAACAGCGCGTGACACACCCGGAGCGGCGCGCCGCGATTTGGCGGGAGAACCTTACGGAAATCGGCTTCACACCTCCGTCGCAAAACTGGCAGATTGGCCCGCTGCCCTCGCCCAACCCGGAGATCCACCGTGAAACGCTTCCTGCTCAGCCTGGCCGCAGGCCTGGCCCTGACGGCCACGGCCGCCGCCCCTTCCCTCGCCCAGTCGACGCTCGAGAAGATCAAGGCGCGCGGCAACATCATCTGCGGCACCAGCGAGGGCGTGCCGGGCTTCTCGCTGCAGGACAAGAACGGAATCTGGGTCGGCTTCGACACCGATGTCTGCCGCGCGCTCGCGGCGGCGATCTTCAACGACCCGAACAAGGCGAGCTATCTCTCGCTGTCGAGCAAGAACCGCCTCGTCGCGCTGCAGGCCGGCGAGATCGACGTGCTCGCCCGCACCACGACATGGTCGCTCGGCCGCGACATCGGCCAGGGAGTCATCTTCACCACGGTTAACTATTACGACGGCCAGGGCTTCATCGTCAGAAAGAAGCTCGGCGTGAGCACCGTCAAGGATCTCAACGGCGCCTCGGTCTGCGTCGCGCAGGGCACGACCACGGAGCTGAACCTCGCCGATTACGGTCGCACCCACGGCATCAAGTTCGAGACCGTGGCGTTCGGCACGCTGGAAGACACGGTCCAGGCCTATGAGGCCGGCCGCTGCGACGCCTACACCACCGATCTCTCGGCGCTTGCCGGCACGCGCGGCAGGCTGAAGGACCCCGACGAGCATGTGCTGCTGCAGGAGGTCATCTCCAAGGAGCCGCTCGGTCCCTGGGTGCGCAAGAACGACCCGGCCTGGTTCGATCTCGTGCGCTGGACCGTGATCGCCACGATCAATGCCGAGGAGCTGGGCGTGACGCAGGCCAATGTCGAGGAACTGGCCAAGACCTCGCAGAACCCGGAAGTGCGCCGCATGCTCGGCGCCGAGGGCAAGTTCGGCGAAAGTCTCGGCCTGACCAATGATTGGGTCGTGCGCATCGTCAAGGCGGTCGGCAATTACGGCGAGAGCTTCGACCGGCATTTCGGCCCCAAGAGCAGCAACCCGCTGCCGCGCGGCGTCAACAAGCTGTGGACGCAGGGCGGCCTGCAATACGGCCCGCCGATCCGCTGAGCAGCGAGCGCGCGAAAGCGGCGGCCGGATCGCCTCCACGGGTCCTGTCGGACGCGGAAGGGTGATCCGGCTCTTGCTTCGATCGCGTTTTCTTCACGCGGGCCGGTGTCCGCTTCGTCCGAAAATGCCCGGGCGCGGCGAAGCCGGTTCCGCTCCCCCCGGCTGATGCGGTAAGATGGCGGCCGAGGTCCGGCGACAGCCCATGATCGACACGGCCGCGGTATCGAGCCGCCGCCCATGCTTCCGAAGGACAGGCCGGGCCGCTTCAGGGAGTAGCCCGATGACAACCTACATCATGCTGGCGAATTGGACCGACCAGGGCGCGCGCAACCTCACAGCGTCGCCGAGCCGGCTCGATGCGGCCAAACAGGCGCTCGCCGAGATGGGCGGCGCGTTCAAGGCATTCTTCATGACCATGGGTCGATACGACATGGTCATCGTCTGCGAGGCGCCGGATGACGCCGTGCAGGCTCGCTTCTGCCTGCAGCTCGCCATGCTGGGCAATATCCGAACCGAGACGCTCAAGGCGTTTCCGGAAGGAGCCTATCGCGAGATCATCCGCTCGGTGAGCTGACGCAAAAACCCTGGGGGCGCCCCAGAACGAAAAAGCGCGCCCGAAGGCGCGCTCTTTCCGGAAACCGGTTGGGCTCGCGCTTATCGCGGCGCGAGCACCATGACCATCTGGCGGCCTTCGAGCTGCCAGTCGCTCTCGACCTTGGCGATTTCGACGAGATCGGCCTTGACGCGCTCCAGCACCTTCACGCCGAGGTCCTGATGCGCCATCTCACGGCCGCGGAAGCGCAGGGTGACCTTCACCTTGTCGCCTTCCTCGAAGAAGCCGTGCATGGCCTTCATCTTCACGTCGTAATCGTGCTTGTCGATGCCGGGCCGGAGCTTGATCTCCTTGATCTCGATGGTGCGCTGCTTCTTGCGCGCCTCCGCGGCCTTCTTCTGCTCCAGGAAGCGGAAGCGACCGTAGTCGAGGATCTTGCAGACGGGCGGAACGGAGTTCGGGGCGATCTCGACCAGGTCGAGACCGGCATCCTCGGCGAGCTTCAGCGCATCGAAAAACGAGACCACGCCGCGATTGGCGCCGGTATCGTCGATGAGTTGGACTTCGCGAACTCCGCGGATGTCGCGGTTCGAGCGGGGACCTTCCTTGGTCGGGGTCGGGGCAGCGCGGTACGGACGACGAATGGGGTATTCTCCTGTATTTGGCGCGGCTCGCGCCGTTGATTCAGACACATTGCATAAAGACGCGCGTTGTCAATGCATGACGAAGCTGCGTCAGGCATCTCCTGCCGCAGAAGTCGGTCAGCGCCCCAGCAACGCGCAATAGACGTCGAGGGTTTCCGCGACCATCGCCTCCAGCGAGAAATGCCGCTCGACATGGACGCGGGCGCGACGCGCCAGAGCCTCCCGGGCCGACGGGCGCAGATCGAGCGCCTCGCGCAAGCCAGCCGCCAGAGCGGCGGCATCGTCCGGCGGAACATGCCAGCCGGTGCGCTCGGCCGGCGTGACCTGCGGCGGGGCGAGCACCGTCTCGGGCACGGCACCGAGATCGGAGACGACGACGGGCGTGCCCATCGCCTGCGCCTCGACCGCGACGCGGCCGAACGCCTCCGCGCTCGTCGAGGGCACCGCCACCACCGCCGCCGAAAGCATCGCCGCCGGCATGTCGCTGCAATGGCCGACACGTTTCACGCGGCCTTCCAGCCCGGCCTTGGCGATCAGGCCGTCAAGCTCCTTGACGTAGCTGTCGCGCCCCTGGGCATCGCCGGCGAGGATGAAGGCGGTGTCGGTATCGCCGCCGTCGCGCATGATACGGGCGGCTTCGATCAAAACGCGCTGGCCCTTCCAGCCGGTCAAGCGGCCGGGCAGCAGCACGATGCGCTGATGCGGCTCGACCCCCCAGGCCTTGCGCAGGGCCTGCACCCTGTCGGCGCTGACGGCGGCGGGCGCGAAGGCCGAGAAATTCGTGCCGCGGTTGACGACCCGCACCTTGTCGCGCGCAACCGGGTGCTTGTCCAGGATCAGCCCGGCCGTATAGGCGGAGTTCGCGATGACGACATCGCCGCGCGCCATCACCGAATTGTAGAGCGTCTTCACCGTGGAACGGCTGTTATAGGAGCCGTGATAGGTGGTGACGAAGGGCAGCTTCAGGATCTTCGCGGCGGCGAGCGCGACCCAGGCCGGCGCCCGCGAGCGGGCATGGATGAGCTCGACCTCCTCCTCACGGCAAAGCTCGACCAGCTTGCGCACATTGAGCGCCATCGCGACCGGGTTCTTCGACGCCGCCGGGAAAGGCAGCCAGACGCCGCCCTTGGCCTGAAGCTCGGCGACGAGGCGCCCGCCCTCGGTCGCGACCAGCGCGCGGGCACCGACATCGGTCAGACCCTTGGCGATGTCGACGGCGGTACGCTCGGCCCCGCCAGCTTCGAGTTCCGGAATGATCTGCAGGATCGTGCGCCCGGCGAGCGGATGGGTCTCGGTCGAAGGCAGCGAAAGATGGGCACCCGGCTTGAAGGACATGCGCTCTTGATCTGGACTTTCATTCGTGCGGGCGAATATGCCCCTATCGGACGGTCGCCGCACCCATAATCGCCGCGGCACCGCGATTCGTCACAGGAGATTTGCCTTGGAGCGCCAGCCCCCGCAATGGCTCGAGGTCGGTAAAAGCTCAAGCCGTCGCCTCGCCTTCCTCCTGCAAGAGGGCGAAGGGGCACCGGTCGTCTGGCTCGGCGGCTTCCGCTCCGACATGCGCGCGACCAAGGCTGAGGCGCTCGCCGACTGGGCTCGCACAAACGGCCGGGCCTGCCTGCGCTTCGACTATGGCGGGCATGGCGAAAGCGACGGCGATTTCGGCGACTTCACCCTGTCGGACTGGCTCGGCGACGCCCTCGCCATGATCGAAAGCCAGTGTCGGCAGCGGCCGATCCTCGTCGGCTCCTCGATGGGTGGCTGGATCGCGCTGCTCGCGGCCCGCCGGTTGCTCGGCACGGCGCTCCAGCCCGCAGGTCTGGTGCTGATCGCGCCGGCTGTCGATTTCTCCGAGGAACTGATGTGGGCGCAGATGCCCGATTCGATCCGCCGGACGATCCTCGACGAGGGCGTCTGGCTCCGTCCGTCCGAGTATTCACCCGAACCGACGCCGATCACCCGGGCCCTGATCGAGGATGGCCGCCGGCATCTCATGTTCGGCGGCGAGATCAAGGCCGGTTGCCCGGTCCATATCCTGCAGGGAATGCGCGACCCGGACGTGCCCTGGCGGCAGGCGCTCAAGCTGGTGGAACATCTGAGCGGCGACCCGGTGGTGCTGACGCTGGTCAAAGACGGCGATCACCGCCTCTCGTCACCCGCCGACATCGCCCGGTTGCAGGCAGCGGTCGCCGGGGTGGCGACCGCCTCCTGAATTCAGCCAGCCGGCGTCAGTGGACGCTGACCATCTTGAGGTCATGCTCCCAGGCATTGGCCGTGGCGGCCTCGCGCGTATCGGTCACGAGGATCGGTGCCCCGTCGGCCGACAGCAGCGTATAGAGCTTGAGGCCGGACTCGATCTTCGGGGCCTGCGGGAAGATCCGCATCAGCTCGTCCGAAGTCATCGGCTTGACGTAGGCGACCTCACCTGTTCCGAGTGCCGCGAATTCAGCGGGGGTCAGCGGGTTGCTCTGGATCAAAATCCTGTCCTGTTTCATCGCGCCCTCCTTCAGAGCAGTGCGAATGCGGTTTCGATACTGCGCCTTCAATTATGAACAGATGCGTAAACCGCTGACGCACCCTTCAAAATCGGACGAACCCTCGTCCTCTACTCGCGGCTCACGATATCGATACGCCTGACGAGCCTCTCTGGTTCCGGTCTGGCCAGATCAATCGCGAGCAGACCGTTCGACAAATCCGCGCCGAGCACATGCATGCCATCAGCCAGCAGGAAGCTGCGCTGGAACTGGCGCGCCGCGATGCCACGGTGCAGGAACTGCCGGTTCTTGTCGTCGCCCTGGCGGCCGCGGATCGTGAGCTGGTTTTCCTCCAGCGTGATCTCAAGCTGCTCGCGCGCGAAGCCGGCGACCGCCAGCGTGATGCGCAGGCGATCCGGCTCCTCCTCCGTCCGGGGCAACCGCTCGATATTGTAGGGCGGATATCCCTCGCTGGCGCCTTTGGCGACGCGATCCAGCGCGCGCTCGATATCATCGAAACCGAGCAGGAACGGATGGGACAGACTAGGCGTACGCGTCATACAGAAGCCCTCGAAAGGCGCCTCATCAATCATCGGAACCCGCCACTGGCAGCATCCCGCGGGCGAAAGGCGAACCCTTCCGCTTGCGCTAGATATGGCGAAGAGCCGCCGCGGCTTCAAGGGGAGCCGGCGAAGCACAAGGCAGCGGCCAATACGCCTCTTGCCTTACCCGGCGCATGCGCTTTTATCGGCGAGCGCCACCGCAGCGCGCGGCTTCGCATCGCGAATGACAACCTGACACAAACTCAGGGTGAAATGCAGCGAGCCGCGACATCGGCATCAATTCTGCAGGGACTTTGTCAGGCAAAAGAGGACGACCGACATGCCATTCGTAACGACCAAGGACAATGTCGAGATCTTCTACAAGGACTGGGGGCCGAAGGACGCCCAGCCGATCATGTTCCACCATGGCTGGCCGCTGAGCAGCGACGACTGGGACGCGCAGATGCTGTTCTTCCTGGCGAAGGGCTATCGCGTCGTCGCCAGCGACCGGCGCGGCCATGGCCGCTCGGCCCAAATCTGGGACGGCCATGACATGGATCATTACGCCGCCGACGCCTCGGCCGTCGTCGAGCATCTCGACCTGAGAAACTCCGTCCATATCGGCCACTCGACCGGCGGCGGGCAGGTCGCCCGCTATGTCGCGAAGTTCGGCGAGCCGCAGGGCCGGGTCGCCAAGGCGGTGCTGGTCAGCGCCGTGCCGCCTCTCATGGTCAAGACCGAGAAGAACCCGGGCGGCCTGCCGATCGAGGTCTTCGACGGCTTCCGCAAGGCGCTCGCCGACAACCGCGCGCAGTTCTTCCTCGATGTCCCGACCGGGCCGTTCTACGGCTACAACCGGCCGGGCGCGAAGGTCGACGAGGGCGTGATCAGGAATTGGTGGCGCCAGGGCATGATGGGCAGCGCCAAGGCCCATTACGACGGCATCAAGGCCTTCTCGGAGACCGACCAGAGCGGGGATCTGAAGGCGATCGCCGTGCCGACTCTCGTGCTGCATGGCGACGATGACCAGATCGTGCCGATCGGCGCCTCGGCGCATGAATCGATCAAGCTTTTGAAGAACGGCACGCTCAAGGTCTATCCGGGCTATCCGCACGGCATGCTCACCACCCATGCCGAGGTGCTGAATGCCGATCTGCTCGCCTTCGTGCAGAGCTGAGCTCGCTTAAGCGGCTCCGTTCCCGCGCCGGCCGTTCGACAGCGGGCGCGGGAATTCAAGCCGATCTCAGAGCACGTCCCGGACGCGCCTGAGCGTCGATTCCATATGCTTGCCGATCGCCTCCGAGAGCGCGTCCGCGTCGCGCTTCAGCAAGGCCGCCATCATCTCCTCGTGCTCGGCGACGGCGCCGGCCCATTTCTCCGGCCCCTCATTGCCGATAAAGCGCAGCCGCTTGATCCGCGACTGCAGCGTGCCGTGCATCTCGACCAGCACCTGATTGCCGGAGGCCGCGACCATGGCCGTATGGATCGCCTGGTTGAGCTTGAAATATTCGAGCCGCTCGCGCGTCGCGTAGAGCTCCAGCATGCGCCTGTGCAAGGCGTGGATCGCCTCGATGGTCGCATCCGGGGCCTGTTCGCAGGCGATGCGGCCACCGAGCTGCTCCAGCGCCTTCAGCACCTCGAGCACCTGATAGAGATCCTGCGCCGAGAATTTGCGGACCACGGCGCCCTTGGCCGGCAGGATCTCGACGAGCCCCTCGCTGGCGAGCGTCTTGATCGCCTCGCGCAAGGGGGTGCGCGAGACGCCGAGCTGCGCGCCGACCTGCCCCTCATTGATGCGCTGGCCCGGCTCGAGCCGGCCCTCGATGATCATGTCGCGGAGGCGCTCCAGCACCTCGTCGTGCAGCGTGCGGCGGGTGATGCGGGGATAATCGCTCGCTGCATCGCTCATCGTGTCGCCATCGTTTCCAAACTATCGGCGTTTACGCCATGGGCGCCCTGCCCTGTCAAACCGCTCCCGGCCAGATCATCGGCGAAGAGCGCGTCCTGGCGACGGCGCGTCGCGAGCAAGGTCGAATCCGGCGCGATCTCGATATCGCCAAGACGGATCGCCTCGCCGGCCTTCACATCGCGCAGCAGCCTGCGGTCGGCGACGAGGTAGAACGGGGCGGGACGATCCTCGGCCAGCGCCGCGGCCGGACGGACTTCCGCACCGATGCCGGCAATGCTGTGATGATGGCCGCCCATGGCCAGGACCGTGCCGGCCGCCAGATCCCGCTCGGCGACGGCGACGAGGTCCTGCCGGGGCCGGTAGTCGTCGCCATAGCCCGAGCGGCCGAGCCCGGCGGTATCGAGAATGCTGGTCGCAACCTCGACGCCCAGCAGATGGCGCGGCAGGTACAGCATCGCCGTCCTGCCATCGCGGGAGAGGACATGGCCCTTGCCGGCCAGCATCTCCCAGGTTTCGGCGTTCTCGCAGCGCACGACGACGAAGACGCCGCCGGCGAAGCTCGCCTCCTCCGCCAGACGCAGATGATGGAACACGTCGACGCGGCGTGTGCCCGTGAGCAGGCCGCCTTGGGCCCGTGCCGTGAACAGGTCGGCGATCTCGGGAATGCGCGCCGGCGGCGCGTGGAAGCCGGCGCGGTCGGCCACGAGCTCGGTCGCGTTGGCGACGAGCGTCATCTCGCAGAGATCGGGCACGGCACGCAGCGGAAAGGCGCCGCCGAGGATGCGCGCACGCTCGGCCGCAACGGCCGTGACCGAGCGTGAACCCGGCAGCCAATGCGCGGACAACTCCGGCAGGGATTTTGTCACGCCGTTGCAGGTAACGTTGCCGGACGCCGGATCGAAAACGAAGTCGTACTCGCTCGACTTGCCGGCAGCGACGATCTCAAGACCGAGGACCTCCGCCCAGGTGACGAGGGCGATCAGCAGGCTCGGCTGGTCGCCATCGACCGGCGTGACCAGCACGCCCTTGTCCTGCGCCAGCCGCGCGAGGCCGGGGCCGACCACGCTGTCGGCCTCCTTCGAGACGAGAGCGACGTGGCGGCGAGCTTCGATCGCCATCAGCGCATGGCGCGTCGCGCCCTCGGGCGAGCCGGTCGCCTCCACCAGCAGGGCGAAAGGCAGATCGATCACCGTCTCGAGCCGTCCCGCCGCGACACAGCGCCCAGCCTCCCAGGCTGCGCGCGCCTCGGCCGCCGTTTCACACAGGGCGACCTCGGAGGCGGCATAGCCTGCCGCCACAAAGGCCCGGCCAGCCGCCTCGGCCGTCATATCCACTGCGATGCGGGCCTCGATCAGGCGCGTGCGCCGCGCCTGCGCCAGATAGCTGCGCCCGAAGCCGCCGCTGCCGACCAGGCAGGTCGCGACCGGCTGCCGGATGCCGGCGTAATGGGCGTGGAAATTCATCGTCTCGCTCTCCCTGTCGGCGGCGCGCTCTTGGTTTTCAGGCGCCGCTTCGCTCATTCTCATGTGCTGCTATTATACTGCATACAGCATACTTGAGGAGTCGGGCGAGCTGTGTTAGCGAATTCGGCAACGAACGACATCAAGAGGGAACGCGCGGCCGGATCAGGGCGAATTGCCCTTGCGAATCGACGCGCGCCCCGCAGGAGGATCAGCGGTGGACAGCTCCGAGAACGGCAAGAAGCCGGTCATCGCGGTGGCGATGGGCGATCCTTCGGGCATCAGCCCCGAATTGCTGGCGCGCCTGCTGCGCGAGCCCGATCTGCGCGACGCGGCCCGTTACGTCATCTTCGGTGACAAGCGCCTGCTCGATCTCGGCGCCGCCGATGCCGGGCTCGACCCCGATGTGCAGATTGCCGCCTCGGAAGACGCCCTGCCCGCGAAGGCCGACAAGCCGGTCTTCATCGACCTCGCCAATCACGACCCCGCCGATCTCCAGCGCGGCAAGGCGACGCTTGCGGGCGGCAAGGCGGCGACCGAGAATTTCCGCCGGGCGCTACGCTTCGCCGCCTCCGGCAAGGCCGACGCCGTGTTCTTCACGCCGTTCAACAAGGCAGCCATGCGCTTCGCCTATCCCGGCTATGACGACGAGATCCGCTTCGTGCGCGACGCCATCGGCTTCGAGGGGCCCGCGAGCGAGTTCAACGTCCTCGACACACTGTGGAATGCGCGCGTCACCTCGCATATTCCGCTCTCGGCGGTGGCCGAGAACATCACGCAGGAGCGCATCCTGCGGGCGCTGGCGCTGGCGGATGCCAATCTGCGGGCAGCCGGCTTCGACCCGCCGCGCATCGCGGTGGCCGGCATCAACCCCCATGCCGGCGACGGCGGCAATTTCGGCCGCGACGAGATCGAGACGATCGAGCCGGCGGTCAAGGCGGCCAAGGCCAGGGGCTTCACGGTCGAAGGGCCGTTCCCGTCGGACACCGTCTTCCTGCGCGCGAAGAACGGCGATTTCGACGCGGTGCTGACCATGTATCACGACCAGGGCCAGATCGCGATGAAGCTGATGGGCTTCGACCGCGGCGTCACGCTGATCGGCGGCTTCCCCTTCCCGATCTGTACCCCGGCCCATGGCACGGCCTATGAGATCGCCGGCAAGGGCATCGCCAATCTCGGCGCCTCGCGCGCCGCCCTGTCGCTGGCCATCAAGATGGCCAAGGACGGAAAGGAGCCCGGCCGCGCAGCGGCCTGAACCGGTTTCTCAATACCCAAGCGGCCGCAAGAGCCGCGCATAACCAGACATCCCAGGGAGACGAAACAGATGAAGCAATTCGCACTCACCGCGGCGCTCACCGCCGCCTTCGCGCTCGGCGGGGGCGCCACGGCGCAGGCCTGGCAGCCGACCGGTCCGATCGAGTTCGTCGTGACCTCCGGCCCCGGTGGCGGAACCGACAATTTCGCGCGGGTCATCCAATCGATCATCAGCAAGCACAAGCTGGTCGAGCAGTCGATCGTGGTGGTCAACAAGGGCGGCGGCTCCGGCGCCGAAGGCTATCTCCAGGGCAAGGCCGGCAAGGGCGACGCCCACAAGGTGATCTTCGGCACCAACAACGCCTATCTGCTGCCCTATGTCGCCAAGCTCGCCTTCAGCAAGTCGGACCTGACCCCGGTCGCGGCGCTGGCGCTCGACGAGTTCCTGCTCTGGGTCAACGGCAGCGCGCCCTATAACGATGCCAAGAGCTATATCGACGCGGTCAAGGCCAAGCCCGGCTTCAAGATGGCGGGCAGCCAGTCGAAGGATACCGACCAGACGCTGACCGTCATGATCCAGGAGGCGACCGGCGCCAAATGGATCTACGTGCCGTTCCAGGGCGGCAGCGCGGCGGCCACGCAGCTCGCCGGCGGCCATGTCGATTCCAACACCAACAACCCCAATGAGAATGTCGGCCAGTGGAAGGCCGGGCAGGTCAAGCCGCTCTGCGTGTTCTCGCCGGTGCGCCTCGCCAAGAGCGAGCCGGTCTTTGGCGGCAAGGGCTGGGGCGACATCCCGACCTGCAAGGAATCCGGCATTCCGATCGAGAGCTTCCAGATGCCGCGCACCGTCTGGCTGCCGGCCGACGTGCCCGCGGACGCCGTGAAATTCTACGAGGGCGTGCTGGAGAAGGTCAGCCAGACCCCGGAATGGCAGGAATTCGTGACCCGCACCGCGCAGACGGCGCGCTTCATGAAGGGCCAGGAGCTCGCCGATTTCGTCGCCAAGGACGAGGCCGCGAACAAGAAGGTGTTCGAGGCCGAGGGCTGGGTGGTGAAATAAGGCTGCCGCGGCAGCCCCCCTCATCCCGGCCGCAGCGAAGCGTCGTGCCGGGATCCATCGTGGCGTTCGACGCCCTTCGATGGATCCCGGGGCAAGCCCGGGATGACGCCTGATCGAAACCTGCCTGATCCGAGAAGGGAAATCCCATGGTCACCCGCCTCTGGGCCGAGACCGTCGTCGCGCTGTTCACGCTCGCCTATGGGCTGACGATCGTCTGGGGCGCGCTCGAATTCGGCATCGGCTGGGACACTTCCGGCCCCGAGGCCGGCGCCTTTCCGTTCTATACCGGCATGCTGGTTGCGCTCGGCAGCCTCGCCACCCTCGCCCTGACCTGGAGCAAGCGGCTCTCGGGACGAGACATGCTGGCCGAGGTCGTGCTCGACGGCGAGCGCATCCACCGCGTCGCGAGCTTCTTCCTGCCCATCCTCGGCTTCGTGATCCTGTGCGCGACGCTCGGCATGTATGTCGCGACCGTCGTCTATCTCGTCTTCACGATGCGCTTCCAGGGCGGCTTCGGCTGGCTGCGCACGCTGACCGTCGCCATCGGCTCGGCCGTGTTCTTCTACCTGGCGCTCGAACGCTTCTTCCACATTCCGCTGATGAAGGGCCCGCTAGAGGCCGCGCTCGGGCTTTGACCCGGACCGAAACCCGGAAGGGAGCTCCGGCTCATGGATAACGTCGCCTCGCTGATGCACGGCTTCTCCGTCGCGATCAGCTTCCACCACATCGCCCTGATGATCGCCGGCGTGCTGCTCGGCATCCTGGTCGGCGTGCTGCCCGGGCTGGGCGCGCCCAACGGCGTCTCCCTGATGCTGCCCCTGACCTTCTCGATGGACCCGGTCTCGGCGATCATCCTGCTGACATCGCTCTACTGGGGAGCGCTGTTCGGCGGCTCGACCACCTCGATCCTGTTCAACATCCCGGGCGAGCCCTCTTCCGTGGCCACGACCTTCGACGGCCATCCGATGGCCAAGCAGGGCAAGGCGACCGAGGCACTTTCCCTCGCCTTTCTCTCCGCCGGCTTCGGCGCGCTGGCCGGCGTGATCCTGATCACGGTGCTGTCGAGCTGGGTCGCCGGTTTCGCGCTGCGCTTTTCCTCGCCGGAATTCTTCGCGGTCTATTTCATCACCTTCGCCAGCTTCATCGGCCTCGGTGGCGCCTCCCCCTTCAAGACGATCGTGGCGATGTGCGTCGGCTTCTCGCTGGCCTCGATCGGCATGGACACCGTCTCGGGCAGCGTGCGCCTGACCTTTGGCTTCGACGTGCTGCTGGCCGGGGTGAGCTTCCTCATCGCGGTGATCGGGCTGTTCGGCGTCGGCGAATTGCTGCTGACGATGGAGGACGGGCTGAGCTTCCGCGGCATCGCCGCGAAGGTGCGGCTCGGCGACGTGCTGCGCACGGCGGCGAAGCTGCCGCGCTACTGGCTCGCCTTGCTGCGCTCGGCCGCCATCGGCATCTGGATGGGCATCACGCCGGGCGGACCGACCGCCGCCTCGTTCCTGAGCTATGCGATGGCCAAGCGCTCCTCGCGCAACCCGGAGAAGTTCGGCAAGGGCGAGCCGGAGGGCGTGATCTCGCCCGAGACAGCCGACCACGCGGCCGGCTCGGCCGCGATGCTGCCGATGCTGGCGCTCGGCATTCCCGGCTCGGCCACGGCGGCGGTGATGATGGGCGGGCTGATGATCTGGGGCCTCAACCCCGGCCCGACGCTCTTCACCGACCGGCCGGACTTCGTCTGGGGGCTGATCGCCTCGATGTATCTCGGCAACATCGTCGCGGTCATCACCGTGCTGGCGACGGTGCCGCTCTTCGCCTCGATCCTGCGCATCCCGTTCTCGATCATCGGGCCGCTGATCATCGTGGTGTGCTTCATCGGCGCCTATACGGTCGCCGGCAAGCCCTTCGACCTGTGGATCGCGCTTGCCTTCGGCATCGTCGGATACGCCTTCAAGAAGCTCGACTACCCGATCGCGCCGATGATCCTGGCCATGGTGATCGGAGACAAGGCCGAGGATGCCTTCCGCCAGTCGATGATCTTCAGCCAGGGCTCGCTCTCGATCTTCTGGTCGAACGCGCTGGTCTCGACGCTGATGGGGATCGGCCTCATGCTGCTGTTCATGCCGCTGATCGGCGCCACCATCCGGCGCATGCGCGGCCAGGCGGTGTCACGCACCGCATAGGCCTCCCCACTCCCGGAGGAGGCCCCGGCGGGAAGCCCTGCGCCATCCGCTGAGCCGTTCCGTTCCAAGACCCGGAACGGACGATCGAGCTGGCGCGCGAACGCTGCTGCCGGCATGGGACAGGGCCGGCCAGAAAGGCCTCATCGTTCGGGACGAGCCGCTCCGAATCCGGCGCTCACGGCCGATTCGCCGTGAGCCGTCCGGGACGTCTCGTCACCGACGGCGCAACCTATCGATTGTCCTGAAGAAGATGGTACAGCCACCCCGGCTTGAACGGGGGACCTCTAGATCCACAATCTAGCGCTCTAACCAACTGAGCTATGGCTGCCCATGACTGTTCGACCCGGCGCCGCAGCGGGGTCTCCAGCGGCGCGGAACCTAGTGCCGACGCCGCGCTTTTGCAACCGCGTAATTCAACTTCGCCAACGAAAAACCGACGCTGCAGCCGGCCGCCGGCGCGGCAGGCCGGTCAGAGCCGCGATCCGCGCCTTCAGTCCTTGCGCAAAGCCGCGTTGGCGATGCGCGCAAGCTCCTTCAGGTGCTCGGCATAGGATTCGTAGCTGCGGCGGACCGCCTTCGCCTGAAGCGTGATCGCCTCGGAAGCGCTTTCGGTGCGCGCCATCTTCTCGGCGTCGCCCAGCGTCGCCTTCAGCTCGGCGCAGGCGTGGTCGAGCACCTTCGCCTGCAGCGCGCCGAAGGCACGGGCCATGGTAAGGGCCTGGCTCATCACGGTCTCGGCCGTGACCGCGGCGAATTCCGGCGGGCGCGGCAGCGGCAGCGAATCGAGCGAGACGGGCTTCACAGGCGCCTTGGCAGAGGCAGAGGGTGCCTGCGGCGCGGCGGCGGCCGGCACAGGCTTGAGCGGCACCTCCACCTTCGCAGCCGGCTTCGGCTGCTCGACAGGCTTGGCGGCGACGGGCTTGAGCTGGGCCGGCTTGAACGGGGCAGGCTTGGCCTCGACAGCTTTCGGTACCGGCGCGGCAGCCATCGGCTTCTTCGGCGCGACGACCTTCGTCACGGGCTTCTCGATCCGCAGCTTGGCCGAAGCCACCTTCCTGGGCGACTTCGCCGGCGCCGGCTTGGCGGCGGTTGCCGGAGTGGCGATCACAGCTTTTGCCGCCGGGGCGGAAGGAACAGCCTTCACGGCCACTGGCGCCGGCTGTATCGGCGCAGGCGCCGCCGCAACCGGAGAAACGGGCTTGGCCGCCAGGGCTGCCGGCGCGGGCTTCGAGGCGACCGGAGGAACAGGCTTGGCCGGCGGTACCGGAGAGGGCGTTACGGCGACCGGAGGAACCGGCTTTGCAGCCACGGCTACCGGCACGGGCTGCGGGGCAGCGGGTGCGGGCGGCGCGGCTTTCGCCTCGGCCGGTGCCGAGGACAAGGCTTTGACGGAAGGCAGGCTGACCGGAGCTCTGGCGGTGGTCCGGGTCGGAGGCGGCTTGGCCATCACGGCTCTCCTTCAACGGCTGGCAGGCAGAAGCCGGGCACCCTGCCCGGCCGGTCGCTCGTCGGAGCCGCCGCCGAAACGGCAGCCTTCAAAAGGGCTCAGCGGCCCTTGGTGGCCTTGCTGACGCTTTCGGCCGCCTTGGTGGCGACGTCCTGGGCGGCAGCGCCCATTTCCTTGAGCTGGCTCTGGAGCGTCGCCATCTGCGCCTTCAGGAAATCGGACTGATGCTGCATCACCTCGGTCAGATCCTTCGACTTCACCAGCTTCTGGGCGAGTTCGAAAGCCGCCGCGACGTTGTTCTCGGCGTAGGAGATCGCCTTGCGCGTCGCTTCCTGGGTGTTGACGCGAGCGTTTTCGGCCGAGCCATGCGCGCTATCCACAGCCTTCTGCGCGGCGCCGATGAAGCCGTCGAAAGCCTTGCGCGCCTGCTCTACGCTGCGTTCCGCGAAGTCGCGCATCTCTGCCGGTATCTCGTAGGGAAGCTTGCCGTCCATGGGGATCCTCCTGTTACAACCGAACCTCTAATTCATTGTGCACTGCAATATCATTGTTGCCGCGCGATGACAACGACGCGACAGCAGCTGCGCCCGGCTACGTTAACGCTGTTTGGAAGAGAAGCGGGAGAGCAATCTTTGGTTCCATGGATTCGCCGACGTTTGGAAGCTATTAAAGATTTGTTAGCCATAAAGAGTCGGATCGAACGAGCGGACCAGGATGAGCGAAGCCGGACAGGACTGGGCGCGATGGGGCGTGGCGGCGGGTGAAGACCCCGCGCTCACGGCCTTTGCCGCCGGCGGCGCGCTGATCCTGTGGGATGCCGCGGCCGAACGGCCGGGCTTCATCAATCCGGCGGGACAAGCCCTGCTCGGTGCCGCGCCTTCGGCGGTGTCGCTGCCGGCACCGACGCGCCAGCGTCTTTTCCTGCTCGCAGGCGGGCTCGCCTCGACCGCCGGCATCCGGCTGGAGCGGCTGCGATTGACCGCCAGCTTCGCGGCGTTTCCCGTCACCTGCGGCTGCAAGCTGCTGACGCTGGCCGATGCCGGCACCGTGCTCGCCATCGCCATTCCGGCCTCCGAACTGCGCCGGCTCGGCGTGGCCGTGCCGCCTCCGGCACATGCGCCTCCCGCTTCCTCTCCTTCCCTGGTTTCTGCACCTGCGGCCATTGCACTCTCCCCCGAGCCCGCTCCTGCGCGTCCGGCCACGGTTCGCTTCCTCTGGCAGAGCGATGCGGATGGACGGCTGACCAAGCTGTCCGGGGACATTGCGGCCCTGACCGGCGCAGCCGCAGCCGCGCAGCTGGTCGGCCAGCGCTGGGACGATCTGGTCGGCAGCCATTTCATCGACCGCAGCGGCGGGCTGCGGGAACGCCTCGCCACACCGGCGACCTGGAGCGGCCATACCGTCCTGTGGCGGAGCGAGACGCCGGGCGAGGCCGTGCCGGTCGAACTGTCCGGCGTGTCCGTGCTCGGCGCCAACAGGCAGTTCGCCGGGTTCCGCGGCTTCGGCATCGCCCGATTGAACGCGCCGGAGCCGTTCCCGGTGAGCGAAGAGCCGGTAGCGCAGGACCATGCCGTCGAGGCTGATCCGACTCCCACGGACGGAGCAGCCACGATCGGGGCGCCCACGGCGCGGGATGCCTCCTTCCCCGAAGAGCCATTGCCTGCCGCCGACACGGACGCAATCGCGACCGGTGAAACGGATTCTCATCCGGAGCCCGCCTCCGATGACAAGCCGGCACGGGAAGAGCCCGCATCGGCACGACATCACGAGGCCGGTTCCACCGACGCCCCGCCGCCCGTCTCGCAGCAGCCGGAGCCCGCCCAGCCGGATATCGCCGCGGAAGAGCCGAAGGTCCAACCCGCCGACCGCCGCGACGCGCCCGAGGAGCCGGCATCGCCCGTCGTCGCGCCGGCCGCCAACATCGTGCCGTTGCGCAACGGACAGCACGCGGCGATCCGGCCGGTCCTCGAGCCGTCCAAGGCCCATCTCAGCTCGGCCGAGCGCAATGCCTTCCGCGAGATCGCCAAGGCGCTCGGCGCTCGGCTCGCCGACGATGAGACCAACGATGTCCCGCGCCTGCCGCCGGTCGCGCCGCTGCGGGTGAAGGAGGCCGAAGCGGAAGCGCCCGCTCCTGCCGCCCCCCTGGCGTCCGAGCCGGCGATCACCCCCGCGCGCCAGCGCAACTCCCACGCCGAGGTGCTCGACCGGCTGCCGGTGGCCGTGCTGGTCAATCGCGGCGAAGACGCGCTCTATGCCAACCGCACCTTGCTCGACCTGCTGGACTACGCCGATCTCGCCGACCTGAAGGCCGGCGGCGTCAGCCGTCTGATCAAGGAGGCCTCGCGCAGCGGCGGCGGGGCGATGACCCTGATCGACCGGACCGGCCATCTCGTCGGCGTCGATGCCGTGCTCTCCAGCGTGAACTGGCTCGACGCGCCGGCGACGTTGATGGCCTTCCGCCACCCCGACAGCGGCGGCGGCGAAGCGCCGGTGATGACGCCGGAGGAGGCCGAGGAAGCCGAGCTCGCGGCCGAATTCGCCGCCGAGGAAGCCGAATCGGCCGCGCGCGTCGAGGCGCTCAGGCTCGATGC
Organism: Allobosea sp. UNC402CLCol; assembly: GCF_000745475.1. Taxonomy (GTDB): domain Bacteria; phylum Pseudomonadota; class Alphaproteobacteria; order Rhizobiales; family Beijerinckiaceae; genus Allobosea; species Allobosea spartocytisi. The sequence goes on along the minus strand of NZ_JQJJ01000009.1, from coordinate 368,222 downwards.
CGAGGCGCGCGACGGCCGCATCGCCGAGCTCACCGCCATGCTCGACACCGCGACCGACGGCGTGGTCACCGTCGACGATCGCGGCCGCATCCTCTCGCTCAACAAGGCGGCCGAGGCGCTGTTCGGCTACGACCAGCGCGAGGTGACGGGCGAGCTGTTCACGCTGCTGTTTTCGGCCGAGAGCCATGCGCCGGCGCTCGACTATCTCGAAGGGCTGAAAGGCGGCGGCGTCGCCTCGGTGCTCAACGATGGGCGCGAGGTGGTCGGCCGGGTGCGGCAGGGCGGCAAGATCCCGCTCTTCATGACCATGGGCCAGATCGCGCATGGCGCCGAGCCGCGCTTCTGCGCCGTGCTGCGCGACATCACCGCCTGGAAGAAGACCGAGGGCGAGCTCGTCGATGCGCGCAAGGCGGCGGAGATGGCGAGCGCGCAGAAATCGGACGTGCTCGCCAAGATCAGCCATGAGATCAGGACGCCGCTCAACGCCATCATCGGCTTCGCCGAAGTGATGGCCGAGGAGCGCTTCGGGCCGATCGCCAATGAGCGCTACAAGGAATATCTGCGCGACATCCACCAGTCGGGCGGCTACGTCATCAGCCTGGTCAACGACCTGCTCGACCTCGCCAAGATCGAGGCCGGTAAGCTCGATCTCGACTTCGTCAGCGTCAACCTGAACGAGATCGCGCTCTCGACCGTAGCCCTGCTCCAGCCGGAGGCACAGCGCGGGCGCGTAGTGCTGCGCTCGGGCCTCTCGCCGAAGCTGCCACCTGTCGTCGCCGACGAGCGCTCGATCCGCCAGATCGCGATCAACCTGCTCTCCAACGCGGTGAAGTTCACCGATGCCGGCGGGCAGGTCATCATCTCGACGGCGCTCGGCGACCAGGGCGAAGCGATCCTGCGGGTGCGCGACACCGGCATCGGCATGGACGACGACGAGTTGAAGCTCGCGCTCGAGCCCTTCCGTCAGGTGCCGACGACGCGCCGCGCCGGCGGCACGGGGCTCGGCCTGCCGCTGACCAAGGCGCTGGTCGAGGCCAACCGCGCCGCGATGTCGATCACCAGCGTCAAGAAGGAAGGCACGCTCGTCGAGATCACCTTCCCGCCGCAGCGCGTGCTGGCGAGCTGAGCGGCCCGGCAGGCCGAAAATCGCCTGCTCGCCACATTTTTACCGCATTCGACCGGGCTTTAGCGCGAACTGCCGCAGCGGCAGTCTTGCCACGTCGCGAGCAGCTTTCCCCGAGTCACGACCGATGCGTTTCTCCGGCCTGCGTGGCACGGCGCTCAACCCGTATTTCCTGGGTGCCGTGGCGATCATCCTGCTCTGCTCGGCGGGGCTGGGGACCAATGTCCTGTCCGGCTATTACCGGACCTTCCACAACAGCGAACTCGGCCTCGCCCGGCTGATCGCCTTCCGCGCGGTGCTCGATGCGGCAAACCGCGTGTCGGTCGAACGCCGGCCGACCAATGCCGCGCTCGGCCGGATCACCGTCGGCGACGGCGCGCGGGCGGGCGGCTTCGCGCTCGCTCGTCAGGCGACTGACGCGGCCCTTGCCGGGCTCGCCTCCTCTCCGGCGTTCTCAGCTTCGGTCGCGGACTTGCAGGACCAGCTTCGTCGAACCCGTGCCGAGGTCGATGCGCTTCTCGACCGGCCTCAGCCGGAACGCGCGCCTGCGGCCGTCGAACGGGCGATCCTGGGCATGTTCGCCACCTACGACCTGACGCAGCCCCTCCTGGACACGGCGATGACCGCGCTGCTGAAGGACGATTCGAATCTGGTCGGCAGGGCCATGACGGCGCGCATGATCGGCGAGCTGCGCGACTATGCCGGCCGGCTCGGCTCCTACATCGTGATCGTGATCGCCCAGGGCCGCCCGATGACGCCCGAACAACGCGCCGCCTTCGAGGCGACCCGGGGGCGCGTCTGGCAGCTCTGGGAGAACATCCAGCAGCAGATCGTCACCAGCGGCACGGAGCAGGTGGTGCGGGCCAGCCAGGACACCGCCCATGCCTTCATCCGGGACGGTTTGCTGCTGATCGATTCGACGCGGGCGCAGCTCGATACCGGCCAAGCGGACCTCACCACGGCAAGCTTCACGCGCATGGTCGTGCCCAGCTTCAAGCCGATCGAAGAGCTGCGCGAAGCCTATCTCGCGATGACGATCCGCGAGCTGGAGACGCGCCGCGACGTTGCCGAAGAAGCTCTTGTCTACGCCTCGGCCGCGACCGGGCTGGCCCTGACGGTCGAGCTGCTGCTCCTGCTCGCCGGACAGCACCTGTTCTTCCGCCCCCTGCTGCTGGCTCGCCAAGAGGTCATCCGTCTCGCCGAAGGACGGCTGGAGCCGGCCGTCGCCGGCCCCGGGCTGCGCGGCGAGATGCGCGGACTGTTCGATGCCCTCGTCACCCTTCGCGCCAAGCTGATCGAGCGCGACCGGCTGGACGAGGAGCGCGCGCGGCTCGAACAGCAGCTCAGGCGACAGGCCGATACCGACGGGCTGACCGACGTCCTCAACCGCGGCGCGCTCGAAAGGCTGGTCCCGCAACTGGCGAGCGCGGCGGCTCCGGTCGCGCTGATCCTGCTCGATCTCGACCATTTCAAGGGCGTCAACGACCGCTACGGGCACGCGGCCGGCGACGCCGTGCTGCGCAGCACGGCGCAACGCCTGCGTGGCGCGCTGCGCGAGGAGGACGTGCTGGCCCGCTTCGGCGGCGAGGAATTCGCGATCATCGTCACCGGACAATCGCCCGAAACGATCGCCTCTGTCGCCGAGCGGCTGCGACAGATCGTGGCCAGCGAGCCGTTCGTCTTGCCGGACGGGGGCCTGATCGCCCTGACCGCCAGCCTCGGCACCGCGATGACGGCGGCCCGCCCGGCCATCTGGCTCGACCTCCTGCGGGCCGCGGACATGGCGCTCTATGCGGCCAAGCAGCGGGGGCGGAACCGCGTCGTCGCCAGCGGCGACGACGCCTGACGAAACGGCCCGGTCAGAGCAAGGTCCCGCTCAGGATCAGCGCCGCCACGCCGAAATAGATGACGAGGCCGGTGACGTCGACCAGCGTCGCCACCAGCGGCGCCGAGGCGCTGGCCGGGTCGAAGCCGGCCCGCTTCAGCAGGAAGGGCAGCATCGAGCCCATCATCGAGCCGAAGGTGACGATGCCGATCAGCGCGCCGCCGACCGTCGCCGCGATCAGCATCCAATGCGGCCCGTAATCGTAGAAGCCGAGCCATTGCCAGAGCGCGATGCGGACGATGCCGATCGCGCCGAGGATCGAGCCCAGCACGAGGCCCGAGGGCAACTCCCGCAGGATGACCCGCCACCAGTCCTTCAGCGTGATCTCGCGCAGCGCCAGCGCCCGGATGATCAGCGAGGTCGCCTGCGAGCCGGAATTGCCGCCCGAGCTCATGATCAGCGGGATGAACAGCGTCAGCACGATCGCCTTCTCCAGCTCCGTCTGGAAGAACTGCATGGCCGAGGCGGTCAGCATCTCGCCGAGCAGCAGGATCGAGAGCCAGCCGGCGCGCTTGCGGATCATCGCGAGGAAGCCGATCTCGTTATAGGGCTCGTCGAGCGCCTCCATGCCGCCGAGCTTCTGCACGTCTTCCGTCGTCTCCGCGATCATCGCGTCGATGACGTCGTCGAAGGTGACGATGCCGATGATGCGGTCTTCGGCATCGACGACGGGGACCGAGAGCAGGTCGTATTTCGTGATCAGCCGCGCGACATCCTCGCGATCGACCTCAGGCGTCACCGTGATGGGCTTGTGCGCCGGCACGACCGACTCGACGGGCGCGGCAGGGTCGCCGCTGATCAGCCGCCGCAGCGAGACGGCGCGGACGAGCTTCTTCGTCGCCGGATCGAGCACGTAGATCGCATAGACCGTCTCGCGCGAGCGCTCGACGCGGCGGATGTAGTCGAGCGTCTGCTGCACCGTCCAGGTCGACGGCACGCTGACGAACTCGGTCGTCATGATCGAGCCGGCGCTGTGCTCGGGATAGGCCAGCAGCTTGCCGAGATCGGTGCGGGTCTGGCGGTCGAGGCGCGCGCTCAGGCGCTGCCGGGTCTCGTCGTCGAAGTCCTGGAAGACGTCGGCGGCGCGGTCGGCCGACATGGCCGTGAGGAAGGCCCCGGCACGGTCCTCCGGCAGCAATGCCAGCGCCTCGGCGGCGTCGGCCAGCTCCGGCTGGTCGAGCACCTCCACGGCGCGCTCGAACGGCAATTCCTGCAGGATATGCGCGATGGTCGCGCTGTCCTGCTCGTTGAGCGTCTCGACGATGTCGGCGACATGCTCTTCCGCCAGAGTCCTGGCGACGACGACCGACAGCAGGTCGGGGGCGAGTTCGATCTCGTTCATGGCTCTTATTCCTGGCGATCGGCCGTCGGCACCGATCGCAAGGCTGAGCCGGGGACCCGGATCAGCCGCGCGAGGCGGCAGCAGACGGCTTCGACTGTCGACTGGGACTGTCGTCGGGCATCGGGTCTGGTTGTCCTGTGAGTGCCGGCTGCGGGAGCCGGCGACGGCTGGCCACATGCACCCGCAACGCCTCGTCGTCAAACGTTTTTTTGGCGATGCAGCATCGATCTCGGGCCTTGGTCGGGAGGGGGGCGGCGACTATGGTGGCCGGGACGGAATCGGCGGCCAGCCGCCGCTGCCGCCGCACTCTTCTCCGACGCCGGACCCCATGCGATGACCCTGACGATCTATGGCTGCTACCGCTCGCGCGCGACGCGCGTCATCTGGCTCGCCAACGAGCTCGGACTGCCGTTCCGGCACGTGCCGGTCATCCAGGCCTATCGCCTCGCCGACCCGCAGGCACCCGGCGTGCCGCTGCACACACGCAGCCCCGACTTCCTGAAGGTCAATCCGAACGGCCATATCCCCAGCATCGACGATGACGGCTTCAAGCTGCACGAATCGCTGGCGATCAACCTCTACCTCGCCCGCAAGCATGGCGGGCCGCTGGCGCCGAAGGACGCGCAGGAGGAAGGGCTCGCCGTCATGTGGGCGCTCTGGGCGGCGACCGAATGCGAGACGCATGCGCTCAGCCTGCAGCAGCACCTCGCCGCTTTCCCGCCCGAGAAGCGCAAACCTGAGGTGGTCGAAGCGGCGCTCGCGACGCTGGCCGCCCCCTTCGCCGTGCTCGACCGCACGCTGGTCGAGGGCAAGGGCCATGTCATGGGCGAGCGGTTCACCGTCGCCGACATCAACGTCGCCGAGGTCATCCGCTATGCGAGGCCCGCCACGCAGCTCTTCGACGCCCATCCGAACGTGAAGGCCTGGCTCGAGGCCTGCCAGGCGCGGCCGGCTTTCCAGGCGATGTGGCAGGCGCGCGACGCCGAAGCCGCCTGAACAAAGGCCCGAACACAGGAAACGGGTGGAGCGGACGGCGGCATCCGCCTAGACCAAGCCACCTTTGACGGAAGCGCACCGTCATTCCGGGCTTGACCCGGAATCCATCGTCGAGCGCTGCGTTCTACGATGGATTCCGGATCGGCGCCGCTATGCGGCCTGTCCGGAATGACGGCGGATTTCCGGCGAGGCCAGGCGCCGTGCCCAGTTCCTCCTAACCACAGGCCTCCCATGTCCGCCCTATCCAAGCAGCCCGTCATGGATCTCGGCGACTGGCTGCTGCTGATCCTGCTCTCGCTGCTCTGGGGCGGGTCGTTCTTCTTCGGGAAGATCGCCGTCTCGGAATGGCCACCGCTGGCGGTGGTGCTCGCGCGGGTCGGGCTGGCGGCGGCCACATTGCTGCTGGTCGTCAGGCTATCGGGACTGTCGATGCGCGTCGGCGGGCGGATGTGGCTCGCCTTCTTCGGCATGGGGCTGCTCAACAATCTGATTCCGTTCGGGCTGATCTTCTGGGGCCAGACCCAGATCGCCAGCGGGCTGGCCTCGATCCTCAACGCCACGACCCCGCTCTTCGGCGTCGTCGTCGCCCATGTCTTCGGGCAGGACGAGAAGGCGAGCGGCCTGAAGATCGCCGGGGTCGCCGCCGGCATCGTCGGCGTCGCGATCCTGATGGGCCCCGACGCGGTTGGCGGCGTCTCGGGAGCGCTGCTGCCCCAGCTTGCCTGCCTTGCCGCCGCGCTCTCCTATGGCTTCGCCGGCTTGTACGGCCGGCGCTTTCGCGAGCTGCCCCCGCTGGTCACGGCAACCGGACAGGTCAGCGCCACCACCGTGATGACCATTCCGCTGGTGATCGCCTTCGACCCGCCCTGGCTGCTGCCCGCTCCCAGCACCCCCGTTGTATTCTCGCTCGTCGGGCTCGCGACCCTCTCGACGGCGCTCGCCTATGTCATCTTCTTCCGGGTCATGCGCCGCGCCGGCGGCACCAATGTCATGCTGGTGACGTTCCTCGTCCCGGTCAGCGCCATTCTGCTCGGCGCGACCTTTCTCGGCGAAGCCCTGCTGCCGCGGCATTTCCTGGGAATGGCGGCCATCGCCGCCGGGCTCGCGCTGATCGACGGCAGGCTGTTCCGGGCGAGGCGCACGCGCCCGGCCTGAGACCAAAGGCTTTATTGCCAAAAAATTATGAATTGTTCTAGAGTCGACTTGTCGGCTGGAGACTATATTGGCCCGCCCTACTGACTGAGATATCGCGACAAGCGATACGGGGAACAGGGGACGACCATGGATGTACGGCAACTGCGGTGCTTCATCGCGGTGGCGGAAGAGTTGCATTTCGGTCGCGCGGCCGAGCGTCTCGGCGTGGCCCCCCCGGCCCTTTCCCGCCAGATCAGCGCGCTCGAGGACGAGCTCGGCGTCAACCTCCTGACCCGCACCACACGGCAGGTCGCGCTCACCCGCGCCGGGCTGATCATGCTCGAGGAGGCCAAGGGCATCCTCGTCAAGATGGAGCAGGCCTCGCGCGCGGTGCGGGAAGCCTCGCTGGCGTCGGGCAAGGTGCTGCGCGTAGGCGCGATCGACGCGGCGTCGTCGAGCTTCCTGCCGGAGGCGCTGATGACCTTCCGCAAGCGTTTCCCCGGCACCGAGATCAAATTCGTCGAGGCGATGACCGCCGCGCTGGTACAGATGCTGGAAGCCGGCAAGCTCGACCTCGCCCTGGTGCGCCCGCCGCGCAAGCCGACCGACTGCGCCTTCGAGATCCTGCGGGTCGAGCGCCCGATCGTGGTGCTCGGCGAAGACCATCCGCTCGCGGCGCGTGATCACCTGACCATGCACGACCTCGTGGGCGAGCCCTTCGTCGTGCCCTCGAAGCGCATCCGGCCTTATGCCTACGATCTCGTGATGGCCTATTTCGAGAGCGTCGGCGCCGTTCCCAACGTCACCATCGAGGCGACCGAGAAGCCGGCGATGATGTCGGCCGTCGCAGCCGGGCTCGGCATGGCGCTCGCGCCCGACTGGGTTTCGCGACTGACCTTTCCCGGCGTGACGCTGCGGCGGCTGCGCGGCGCGATGCTCGACCCGCCGCCGCCCGGCGCGCTGGTCGGCGTCGCCTGGCGGCCGCAGCAGAAGCTGCCGTCCCGGGACGATTTTCTCGCGATCCTGCGCGAGAGCGTGACGCTGATCGAGGAGCGCCACGTCCTGCCTCACGCAACCCCGCCGAAGCCGCAAAAGCGGCCGGCCCGGATCCAATAAGCCAGCCGGAGGAGCCTCATGAGTTTGAACCAGATAGAACGGGCGCAAGGATTGCGCGTGCGCTCGACGCAGGATCTCGCCGGCGGCCTGTTCATGATCCTGCTCGCGCTGATCGCCTTCGTCTTCGCCTGGGAGCTGCCGGCCGGAACGCTGCGCCAGCTCGGCCCCGGCATGCTGCCGAAAGCCTTCGCGGTGATCTGCGGCGCCCTTGGGCTTATGCTCGTGCTGTCGTCGCTGCGCTACAATGGCGAGCAGCTGAGCGGCTGGTCCTGGAAGGGCATTTTCTACGCCCTCGGCGGGGCCTGCCTGTTCGCGCTGACGATCCGCGGCTTCGAGATCGGGCCGATCCAGATCCCGGCGCTGGGGCTGCTCGTCTCGGGACCGCTCCTCGTCTTCTTCGCAGGCCTCGCCGCGGATGACCGCAGGCTCAAGGAATTGCTGATCTTCGCCGTGGCGATGTCGGCAGCCTGCATCCTGATGTTCAAATACGCGCTGAGCCTGCCGATCCCGCTCGCGCCCTGGCTTCTGGGTGTTTGAGCGATGATGGAGACATTTTCCCACCTCTCGCTCGGCTTCGGCGTCGCGCTGACGATGCAGAACATCGCGCTGTGCTTCGTGGGCTGCCTTGTCGGCACCCTGATCGGCGTGCTGCCCGGTGTCGGCCCGATCGCGACGATCTCGATCCTGCTCCCCATCACCTTCGGCCTCGATCCGACCGGCGCGTTGATCATGCTCGCGGGCATCTATTACGGCGCCCAATATGGCGGCTCGACCACCGCGATCCTGGTCAACATCCCGGGTGAGGCCACCGCCGTGGTGACCACGCTCGACGGCCACCAGATGGCCAAGCAGGGCCGCGCCGGCATCGCGCTCGGCACCGCCGCCATCGGCTCCTTCGTCGCCGGCTGCGTCGCCACGGTCGCCATCGCTGCGCTCGGCGCGCCGCTGACCAAGATGGCGCTGCTGTTCGGCCCGGCCGAATATTTCTCGCTGATGGTGATGGGCCTGTGCTTCGCGGTCGTGCTGGCGCGCGGCTCCATCCTCAAGGCCTTCTGCATGATCATGCTCGGGCTTCTGCTCTCGACGGTCGGGACGGATCTCGAGACCGGCCAGGAACGGCTGAGCTTCGGCATCCCGGCCCTGTCCGACGGCATCGACTTCTCGGTGCTGGCGATGGGCGTGTTCGGTTTCGCCGAGGTGCTGCGCAACCTCGAGAACCCCGAGGCGCGCGACGTCGTCAAGGCCAAGATCGGCCGGCTCCTGCCCGGCTGGAGCGACATCAAGCAGTCGGTGGCGCCGGTGCTGCGCGGCACCGCGATCGGCGGCATTCTCGGCATTCTGCCCGGCAACGGCGCGGTGCTGGGCCCCTTCGCCAGCTATACGATGGAGAAGAAGCTCGCCAAGGATCCCTCGCGTTTCGGCAAGGGGGCGATCGAGGGTGTGGCGGGGCCGGAATCGGCCAACAATGCCGGCGCGCAGACCGCCTTCATCCCGCTGCTGACGCTCGGCATCCCGCCGAATGCGGTGATGGCGCTGATGGTCGGCGCGATGACGATCCACGGCATCATCCCCGGCCCGCAGGTGATGACCCGCAACCCGGAGCTGTTCTGGGGCATGATCGCCTCGATGTGGATCGGCAACCTGATGCTGCTCGTCATCAACCTGCCGCTGGTCGGCATGTGGGTGAAGCTGCTGCAGGTGCCCTACCGGCTGATGTTCCCGGCGATCCTGATCTTCTGCTGCATCGGCATCTATTCGGTGAACAACCAGCCGATGGACGTCGCCTTCACCGCGATGTTCGGCCTGTTCGGCTATCTGCTGATCAAGCTCGGCTTCGAGCCGGCGCCAATGCTGCTCGGCTTCGTGCTGGGCAAGCTGATGGAAGAAAAGCTCAGGCAGGCGCTGATCATCTCGCGCGGCTCGTTCGTGACCTTCGTGGAGCGCCCGATCTCCGCCGGGCTGCTCGTCGTCGCCGTGCTCGTGCTCGTCGTCGCGTTGCTGCCCTCGATCTCGAAGAAGCGCGACGAAGTCTTCACCGAATGACGGGGTTGCCGCCCCGGCGGCACCCCTCCACTCTCATCGTCAATAATCTCAGGGAGGAATGCCAATGAAGAAGCTCGTTCTCGGCCTTGCCGCCACCGCGGCGCTGGCCTTCGCCGGCGGCGCGCAGGCGCAGGGCTATCCGACGAAGCCCGTCACGATGATCGTGCCCTTCGCGGCCGGCGGCCCCACCGACATCATCGCGCGCATCGTCGCCGACAACATGTCGAAGACGCTCGGCCAGCAGATCGTCATCGAGAACGTCGCCGGCGCCGGCGGCACGACCGGCATCGCCCGCGCCCTCACGGCGGCGCCGGACGGCTACACCATCGCGATGGGGCATCTGGGCACCTTCTCGGCGGCGCCCGCCACCTATCCCGGCCTGAAATACGACCCGATCAACGGCATGCAGACGATCGGGCTCGCCGGCGGCACGCCGATCCTGATCGTGGCGCGCAAGAATTTCGAGCCGAAGGACCTCAACGGGTTCGTCAGCTATGTGAAGGCCAACGCCGACAAGGTGAACGAGGCCCATGCCGGCCTCGGCTCGGTCTCCTGGACGACCTGCACCCTGCTCAAGGGCGTTCTCGGCACGCCGAAGATCAATGCCGTCGCCTATCGCGGCACCGGCCCGGCGCTCAACGACCTCGTCTCCGGCCAGGTCGACTTCATGTGCGACCAGATCGTCTCGGTCGCCGAGCAGGTGCGCGCCAACTCGATCAAGGCCTATGCCGTCGCCTCGGCGCAGCGCTCGCCGGCGCTGCCGGACGTCCCGACCACCAAGGAAGCCGGCCTGCCCGAGTACCAGATCGAGGCCTGGAACGGCATCGCCGGGCCGAAGGGCCTGCCGAAGGAGGCCGTCGACAAGCTGGTCGACGCGCTGAACAAGGCGCTCAACGACGAAGGCACCAAGAAGCGCCTGCTCGATCTCGGCACCGTCCTGCCGACCGCCGAGGAGCGCACGCCGGCCGGCTTCGCCGCCCTGATCAAGCGCGACGCCGACAAGCTGACCCCGGCGCTTTCGGCTGCCCCCAAGCAGTAATCCCCACTCTTTCGGGTTGCGTGACGGCGGGCCTTCGGGCCCGCCGTTTTCGTTCGAGCGTGCCCTTTCGCCCTCCCCCGGCCGCCGCGTTACCCCGGCAAGACACTGAGCTAAAACGGCTTTCCGGAGCTTGTTTCAGACCGTTAACATCTCGTGACCGGGCCTGAGCGGAACTGGCGCTCCCCCTGCCGGTTCTTCCCCCACGAAGTTCGCTTCGACGCGAAGTTCACTTCGATAAGGAGAAGAACCATGATCAAGAAGCTTGCTTTCGTTGCGGCGCTCGCCCTCGTTCCGGCGACCGCCTTCGCCCAAACCCAGCAACCCTCCGGCGGTGCCGTCGGCGGCGCGACCAGCGGCGCGGCGGCCGGTGCCGTGGGCGGCGCGGTGGTCGGCGGCCCGGTCGGTGCCGTGGTCGGCGGTGTCGGCGGCGCCGTGGTCGGCGCCATCGTCGGCGATGCGGCGACCCCGCGCTTCCGCACCTATGTCGTCGAGCAGCGCGTGCCGTCCTACACCTATGCCGAGCCGGTCGCGGTCGGCACCGTCCTGCCGGAGCAGGGCGTGGTCTATCGCCCCCTGCCGGCGGAATACGGCCCGCAGGCGTCGGGCTACGCGTACACCGTGGTGAACGACCGCGCGGTCATCGTCGAGCCGCAAACCCGCCGCGTGGTACAGATCATCCAGTAACGACCGCTATCGCGCCGAAGGCACTGCCAGCGAAACCCGCCGGCCTTCGGCCACGGCCCGCCCCGAAACCGGGGCGGGCTTTTTTATTTTTCGCAAGACGCCGGATCCATCGGGAACAGGAAGGCGGCAGCGCAGTTTCCCCGGGGCAAGGGGGCGCAATCGACGTCGGAGGACGATTATGATCAAGCGTATCCTGATTGCGGCTGCTTTCGCGGCCGTCCCTGTCGTGGCGTTCGCGCAAACAACCGGCCCGATCATCCGCGATCCCACGGGCGGTTCGACGCGCGACCCTGCCCTGGCAGAACCCATGTTCGGCACCTTCGCCCCGGCTCCGATGCACGAGGCCGCCGGCGGGACGATGATCAGCGATGAGGCGGCCTTCCGGAACTACGTGATGGCGCAGCACGTGCGGTCCTATCACTATCGCCAGCCGGTCGAGGTCGGCACGATGTTGCCGGCGCGAGGCGTGACCTTCCACGCCGTGCCGACGGAATATGGCGCGCATGGCTATCGCTACACGGTGGTGAACGACCAGGCCGTCATCGTCGAGCCGCGCACGAGGCGCGTCGTCGAAGTGATCGAATAGCCCTTTCGGCTGCTCGGAGGGGCTCGTGCCGGCAAAACGGCGCGGGCCCATTTTTCGGCCTGGTTCAGCGCGTGCCGAACATCCGGTCGCCGGCATCGCCCAGGCCGGGGACGATATAGCCGTGATCGTTGAGCTTCTCGTCGATGGCGGCGGTCCAGATGCGGACATCCGGATGGGCGCCACGCAGATGGGCGATGCCTTCCGGCGCGGCGAGCAGGCAGACGAAGCGCAGATCCTTCGCGCCGCGCTCCTTCAGGCGCTCCATCGCCGCCACGGCGGAGTTGGCCGTCGCCAGCATCGGGTCCATCACCACGATCATGCGGTCGGCGATGTCGGACGGCGCCTTGAAGTAATACTCCACCGCCTGCAGCGTATCCGGGTCGCGATAGAGGCCGATATGAGCGACGCGGGCAGCCGGCACCAGCTCGAGCATGCCGTCGAGAAAGCCGACGCCGGCGCGCAGGATCGGGGCGAAGACCAGCTTCTTGCCGGCGATGACCGGCTGCATCGATGTCTGCAGCGGCGTCTCGATCTCGATCAGCTCGGTCGGCAGGTCGCGCGTCACCTCATAGCAGAGCAGCATGCCGATCTCGTTGAGGAGCTGGCGGAAGCTCTTGGTCGAGCGGTCCTTCTCGCGCATCAGCGTCAGCTTGTGCTGGACCAGCGGATGGTCGACGACGGTGACACCGTCCTGGCTCAAGGTCATCGATTCCCCTTCCCTGTTCTCGGTGCCCCGAGCATCTTCGTCACGCCGTCATTCCGGGCGAAGCGAAGCGCAGACCCGGAATCCATCGCAGAGCACCGAGCCCGGTGATGGATTCCGGATCGGCGCCGCTATCGCGGCTTGTCCGGAATGACGAGGCGGATAGCATAGATCCGCTCAGAATACCGTGCCGTCGCTGATGATGGCGAGGGGCGGGCCGCCATCCACACGCTTTTCGCGCGCGATGCGCCGGCCGGCGGCCCAGCTGCCGCCTTCCAGCACCTTGGCGAGCGGCAAGTCCTCGCGCGAGCGGCCGAGGCGCTTGCGGACGACCGAGCCGACCTCATCCAGCAGCGCGACGGTCAGCGCACGCCATTCCACCACCAGGGCCGAGGAGACCTCATGGGGCTTTGCCCGGTCGGCCTCGTCCTTGAGCGCGATCACGCCGAGATCGAGGAAGAGCCCGCCATTGCGGTATTCCGGCAGGCCGGTGAGATCGTCGATGTCGACGACGGCGATGCCGGCCCACTCCAACGGCTCGATCAGCGAATAGGTCAGCCATTGCGAGAGCTTGTGGAAGGGAACGAGCCCTTCCGTGACCTCACCCATGGCGATCAGCGGATGGCGCCAGGTGTCGCCGAGCGCCACGCCGGCGAGCGTCAGGCGCGACGGCCAGATTCCGCCGAAGGTCGCCAGCACCTCGCCCAGCATGTGGCCGGCCCGGACGGTTCCCGTATCGGCGGCCGTCGAGAAGCGGTCGAACAGCTCACCGGGGCGCGACAGGCCCTGCCGCTCCAGCTCCTCGCCGAGGCGATTAAGCAGGGCGGCACGCCCCTCCAGCGCCATCAGCGGGTTGGCCGGCCCCGCCTGGAAACCCTGTGCCAAAGAGGCCTCGTCGAGATGTCTCAACGCCTCCGCATCGGCGCGCAGGGGATCGACCGGGTTGCTGGAGAACAGGCCCGCCGCGAACATGTCGAGCGAGGCGAGCGCCAGCCCTTCGGAGCGACCGATCTCGCGGCCCGTCGCAGCGTCGCGATAGCGCCAGTCCGGCCCGGCGCCGGCGTCGAGCAGCACGCTGACCACGGCGAGGTCATAAGCAGCGCGGCCACGCGCGGCAGGGTCCGGAAAGTGCGCGGCGGCGTCGAGCCGCTGCCAGCGGTCGTCCCCCGCCAGGACGAAATGGCGCCAGCGCGCATGGAAGGGGATGTCCAGCGTCGGGTAATTCGCGCGGATGGTGTCGAGGACATAATCGGCGCAGGCCTCCAGCCGCTCGGGATGCACGCTGAAATGCAGGAGCCGCCCGGCAAGGCCGAGCTCCAGCATCTCCTGCGCGCGGGCGCGGACAGCCGCAGGCTTCAACAGGGCGCGGAACGCCTCGGGATTGGAACTCGGCATGGAGCTGCGGCTTTCGTCGCTGAGAATTTGCGTCGCTTGGAATCGGCTCGCTCAGAACTTGTCGAGATCGCGGCCGACCGTGGCCTTGAGCGCGTTGTCGCCCGGCGCGCCCTCGGGCGAGTAATAGCCCGCCGCCTTCTTGGCCTCGATCTCGACCGAGGCGTCGAGCGGAATCAGCTCCGGGGGAATCGCGACGCGCTCGCCGATCGCGATGCCGCTCTCGACCATGGCGTCGTATTTCATGTTCGACATCGACATCAGCCGGTCGATATGCGTGACGCCGAGCCAGTGCAGCACATCCGGCATGAGCTGCTGGAAGCGGGCATCCTGCACGCCCGCGACGCATTCGGTGCGCTCGAAATAGGTCGCGGCGGAATCGCCGCCTTCCTGACGCTTGCGGGCGTTGTAGACGAGGAATTTCGTGACCTCGCCGAGCGCCCGGCCCTCCTTGCGGTTGTAGACGATGAGGCCGACGCCGCCGCTCTGCGCCTCCTTCACGCATTCCTCGATGCCATGGGTGAGATAGGGCCGGCAGGTGCAGATGTCGGAGCCGAAGACGTCCGAGCCGTTGCATTCGTCATGGACGCGGCAGGCGATGCGGCTCTTCGGATCGGCGAGCGCGGAAACCTCGCCCATGACATAGGCCGTGATCGAGCCGATCGGCGGCAGGAAGACCTTGAGGTCGGGCCGTGTCACCAGTTCGGGATACATGCCGCCGGTCTGCTCGAAGAGCGTGCGGCGCAGTTCGTTTTCCGTCGTTCCGAAGCGCTCGGCGATGCCCGGCAGGTACCAGACCGGATCGACCGCGATCTTGGTGACGGAGATGTCGCCGGTCGGGTGCAGGATGTGCCCGTCCGCCGCGAGGCGATGCGCGCCCATCGCCGCCAGGATCTCGGGCAGGTTGAGCCGCGCCTTGGTGATCGCGATCGAGGGGCGGATGTCGATGCCCTCGCCGATCAACTTGCCGAAATCCTGCGCCACCGTGTGGCCGAAGGGGTCGAGCGAGACGATCTTCCTGGGATCGGCCCATTGCGGCTGCGGCGCGATCTCCGCCGTCGGATGGGTGTTGGTCAGGTCCGGGCGCTGCGAGGGATTCATCGCGCGGGCCGAGATGGCGAGCGCGCGGTAGACCGAATAGGAGCCGCCATGGGCGCCGATGACGTTGCGGTCGGCCGGGTTGGTGGTCGAGGCGATGACCGGGCCGCGCTCGGCCGCCGTCGGTCCGCCCCATCGGATCGGGAAGCGCAGGGCGGCGCTGCCAGGCTCGGGATGGGAGGTCAGCCTGATATGGCCGGTGCGGTTCGGCGCGTTCATCGCGGTCGTACCCCGAAGGTCTTGCCCTTAAACAGGAAAGGCCCCGTGACGGCATGTCCGGGGCCCTCTGGATTTCAACGAGTCTGAACCAGCGCAAGCGCGCCGTCAATCAGCTTAGAAAACAGCGAGATAGCGCAGAAGCGAGATGATGCCGATCACGATGACGATGATCTGCACGACGTTCTTGATCTGCCCGTCGAGCGGCAGCATGCGCACGAGATAGAGCACGAGACCGATGACGAGAACGGTGATCAGAAGCGAAATCAGAATGGACATATCGAAGCCCTTTATCTCGGCCGGTCGCCGGCCCCCCGAGCCCCACCGCGACGTCTTCGCGGCAAGTCAGCCCCGATGACAGAACGTCGCAGGGTGGGAATAGGTTCCGGAGGGGGGATTTTGGGGGCGAAAAGGGGCGGTGGGTTCCAAATGAACGCGGGAACCGCAAACAGAAACCCCTCTCCCGGATGGGAGAGGGGTAGGGGTGAGGGAAGGACGGAAAACCCGCTCCTCGCAACAGTAACCGCAGCAGCGGAGAGCGCAGAGTAAGGGTGATCGCCGGCAGGCCCTCACCCCTGCCCCTCTCCCATCCGGGAGAGGGGTTCCCCGCGCCCCTCCTTTATCCCGCGATGCGGTCGAAATCCGCGACCGCGCGCGTCGCCTGGCGGAGCTGGTTGAGCAGCTTCAGGCGGTTGGCACGCTGGGCCGGATCGGGATCGTTCACCGTGACCTTGTCGAAGAAGGCATCGACCGCCGGACGCAATTCGGCGAGCGCGGCCATGGCGCCCTCGTAATCCTCGGCGGCGACGGCGGCTTCGGCCTTCGGCGTCGCCTGCGCCAGCGCGACGGCCAACGCCTTCTCCTCGATCAGGCCGGCATCGGCGATGAGCTGAAGATCGGCGGCGCCGGCGAAAGCGCCCTCCCCATCCTTCTTCTCCTCGGCCTTGAGGATGTTGGCGGCGCGCTTGTAGCCCGCGAGCAGGTTCCTGCCGTCCTCGGTGTCGAGGAAGCGGCCGAGCGCGGCGACACGCAAGGTGATGAGGAGGAGGTCGTCATTGGCCGAAGCGCCCTCGCCCAGCACGGCGTCGACAAGATCATGCCGCGCGCCCTGATCGCGAAGCATGACCTTCAGGCGGTCGTGGAAGAAGGAAAGGAGGTCTTCGTGCGAATTAATCAGGCCAAGGGAAGCCTCAATACGCTCGATCCGATATCGTGATCGAACGCTTTCATCAACTTCCCGCTGAAAATCATCAACTTCGATCTGGCGTTGAACAAAATTCAGCGCCAGTTCCAAGTCTTCCTTCTCAATGTTCTCAAAATAATCATTTGAGACGTTTTCAATCATTGAGCCAAAATCGATGTGGTCGATATCGGAAACTGTGACGTCGCGGCGGAACGAAGTCGCGGAAGGCCCTGCATCCGGCGTGACGATCCGATATTCTGGAAGCTTATTAATCGGCAACCGCACCCCATTCTCAACCACCAACCGGATCACACCCAGCGCCGCTCTCCGCAGCGCATAGGGGTCCTTGCTCCCGGTCGGCTTCTCGTCGATGGCCCAGAAGCCGACGAGGGTGTCGAGCTTGTCGGCCAGCGCCACCGCAACCGAAACCGGATCGCTCGGCACGCGATCGGAGGGCCCGAGCGGCTTGTAGTGCTCCTCGACCGCCGCAGCGACCGAAGTATCCTCGCCCTGCAGCTCGGCATATTTCCGGCCCATCAGGCCCTGCAATTCCGGGAACTCGCCGACCATCTCGGTCGGGAGGTCGGCCTTGGCGAGCTTGGCGGCGCGCTCGGCCTTTTCGGGATCGGCGCCGACGATCGGCGCCAGTTCCCTGGCCAGCGCGGCAATGCGCTGGACGCGTTCGCCTTGCGTGCCGAGCTTGGCGTGGAAGACGACGCCGAGCTTGTCGAGCTTGGCCATGCGCTGGTCGAGCGGTTTTGCGAGATCGAGGCCGAGCTTCTCGGCGCTCTCCGCGAAGGTATCGAGATCGGGCAGCGAACCGCGGTCGGTCTGCCAGAAATAGGCGGCGTCGGAGAGGCGGGCGCGCACGACGCGGCCGTTGCCGGCGGTGATCGCCACGCCGCCATCGCTGGCGGCGAGGTTCGAGACCAGGATGAAACGGTTGGCGAGGTTGCCCGTCGCGGGATCGCGCAGCACGAAGCATTTCTGGTTGGCACGGATGGTGGCGCGGATCGCCTCGCCGGGGATGTCGAGGAAGCGCTCCTCGAAGGAGCCCATCAGCACCACCGGCCATTCGACGAGGCCGGCGACCTCCTCCAGCAGTCCCTCATCCTCGATCAGCTCCAAGCCCTGCGCGAAGGCGAGGTTCTTGGCATCGGCGAGGATGATCTCCTTGCGGCGGTCGGCATCGAGCACGACCTTGGCTTTCTCAAGCGAAGAGACGTAGTCGTCCAGGCGCCGCACCGTGATCGGACCGGGCGCGAGGAAGCGATGGCCATGGGTGACGTTGCCCGAGACGATGCCGTCGACTTCGAAGGGCACGATCTCGGTGTCCTCGGTCTCGGCGCCGAAGGTGCAGAGGATCGAATGCAGCGGGCGTACCCAGCGCAGGCTGGCGCCGGCGGCCGAGGCCTTGCCCCAGCGCATCGATTTCGGCCAGGGGAAGGCGCGGATCACGGCCGGGACGATCTCGGCGATGGCCGCAAGCGTTTCCTGGCCGGGCTTCTCGATGATGGCGACGTAGGAATCGCCCTTCTTCGGATCGCTGACGATGGTGGCCTGATCGAGCGAGGCGAGACCCGCAGCCTTGAGGAAGCCCTGCACGGCAGCGTCGGGCGCGCCGACGCGCGGGCCTTTCCGCTCCTCGCGCACATCGCGGCCGCGCACCGGCAGGCCGGCGACATGCAGCGTGAGACGCCTCGGCGTGACGAAGGCCTTCGCGCCCTCATAGAGCAGGCCGCGCTCGACGAGCGCATCGGTGACGAGCTTCTTCAGGTCGTCAGCCGCCTTGCGCTGCATGCGCGCCGGAATTTCTTCCGAGAACAGTTCGAGCAGAAGATCGGGCATCAGTTCGCTCCCCCGCCGGCGGTCTTCAGCCAGGCCGCGCCGCAGGCCTTGGCGAGCTCGCGCACGCGCAGGATGTAGCTCTGCCGCTCGGTGACCGAGATCACGCCGCGCGCATCGAGCAGGTTGAAGATATGGCTGGCCTTGATGCACTGGTCATAGGCCGGCAGGGCGAGTTCATGGCGGGGCAGGTTGGCGCCGGCAGCCGGCTCACCGGCGGCGAGCAGGGCCTTGCATTCGGCCTCCGCATCCGAGAAATGCCGGAACAGCATCTCGGTATTGGCATGCTCGAAATTGTGCCGGGAGTATTCCTGCTCGGCTTGCAGGAAGACGTCGCCATAGGAGATGCGATCCTCGCCATCGAGGCCGTTGAAGTTGAGATCGTAGACGTTTTCGACGCCCTGGACATACATCGCCAGCCGTTCGAGCCCGTAGGTCAATTCACCCGCGACCGGGGCGCATTCAACGCCCGCGACCTGCTGGAAATAGGTGAACTGGCTGACTTCCATGCCGTCGCACCAGCATTCCCAGCCGAGGCCCCAGGCGCCCAAGGTCGGGCTCTCCCAATCGTCCTCGACGAAGCGCACGTCGTGCAGGCCGAGATCGACGCCGATGGCGCGCAGCGAGTCGAGATAGAGCTGCTGCAGATCCGGCGGCGACGGCTTCAGGATGACCTGGAACTGGTAGTAATGCTGCAAGCGGTTGGGGTTCTCGCCATAGCGGCCATCCTTGGGGCGGCGCGAAGGCTGGACGTAAGCCGCCTTCCACGGCTTCGGCCCGAGCGCGCGCAGGGTCGTCGCCGGATGGAAGGTGCCGGCGCCGACCTCCATGTCGTAGGGCTGCAGCACCACGCAACCTCGCTCGGCCCAGAAGCGCTGCAGCGTCAGCAGCAGCCCCTGGAAGGAGCGGGTCGGGTCCAGCGCCGGGGACGGCGCGGCGGGCGAATGCTGGGCGAGGGCGGACAAGGGCGAAAAGCCTTCCGAAAACGCGGATGAGTGCGGCGTGATTAGGGGTTCGCGCCCGGCGCGGTCAAGCCAAAGCGACCAAACGGGACCGGAACCGGCGCCGGACAGCTTTCGTTCATATGCGGAGGATTATGACTTGGGCCATCCGCACGGTCCGCGGCGTTCGGGGTGAGCGTTTGAGCCGGGCCGGCGGGCTATAGACAGCAGGAGTTCTACAATGCTGACCCATCGTATCGTTGCCGCCACCTTCGGCGCTCTCACCCTCGCCGCTTCCGCTTTCGCCGCTGTTCCGGCCTCGGCCGCGCCGGTTGCCTCCCCCGTCGCCGCCGCGCCGCTCCAGGCCGCACCGGCAGGCGATCTGCTGCAGCAGGCGCAGTATTATGGTCCGCGCCGCTATTACGGCCGCCCCTATTATCGCCCGCGCTGCTTCTGGGCGAACCGGCGCGTTTGGAACGGCTGGCGCTGGGTCATCCGGCCGGTGCGCGTCTGCCGCTGAGACCGACGCAATGCGGCCATAATCGGCCGCTGAATGAAGGCAGGATGAACGGCGCGGTTTCGCGCCGTTCAGGTTTCAAGGGTTAAGTTTCAGTCCAAGATCGGTGCCAGCTTTCGCAAGTTCACCCGGCCGACACCGTCTCACGGAGGATTTCATGTTCAGAACCATGCTTCTTTCCGCGATGGCGGCAGGCACGCTGGGCCTGGCCGCTCTGAGCGCCGCCCCGGCCTCCGCCGCGCCCGTCGCCGCCGCGCCGCTGGTCGATGCGACCGGCGGGATGGTCCAGCAGGCGCAGTACTATTACGGACCGCGCCGCTATTACGGCCCGCGCCGCTACTATGGACCGCGCTATTACGGGCCGCGCCGGTATTATGGCCCGCGCTACTATGCGCCGCCGCTCTTCGCGCCGCCGGTCTACGGGCCGCGCTATTTCTACGGCCCACGTTACTGGTAGCGTCAGCCCAGCTTAGCCCGCCCGCGATGGACGGCGTCGCTCAGCGCGGTTAGCCGCCCATCCGGACCATTGATGACGAAAGCCGGCAGCAACTCTGCCGGCTTTCTGCTGTTCAGGACAGCCGTGACGATGACGCGAATCGCCGGGCGCTCGGCGAAGGCATGGACCGGCCGGATGGCGAGCGCGCCGAAGCCGATTTCGAGGCCGGCGAGCAATTCCGGCAAGGCCTCGGCGCGATGGATGATCGCGATCAGCCCGCCCGGCTTCAGCAGGCGCCTGGCGGTGCGCAGCCAGATTGCCAGATCGCCCTCGGCGACATGGGCGGCCTTGCGATTCGGCACCGGCGACGCCCGCGTACCGCCGGGTGGATAGAAGGGCGGGTTCATCGCGACAGCACCGTATGACCCTGACGCGAGGCCGAGCCCGGTGAGTTTCCCCGCCGGAGCGCCGACATCGGCCGCGACGACAGAGATCCTGCCCTCCATGCCGTTCAGCGCCGCGTTGCCGGCCGCCAGCCCCGCCAGTTCCGGGTCGCGCTCCAGCAGCGTGACGCCAAGCTCCGGCTGCGCCAGCGCCGCAGCGAGCCCCACCGTCCCGACGCCTGCTCCGATGTCGAGGAGCCGGCCCGCCCCAAGCTCCGGCAGGGCGGCCGCGAGCAGCACCGCGTCGCTGCCGGCGCGATGCCCCTTGCGCGGCTGGCGCAGAAGGAGCCGCCCGTCGAGCAGGCGATCCTCGACGATCTCGCCGAGGCCGGCGGGCGCTTTCGCCTCACTCATCGCGCAGCTCGGCGCCATAGCCCGCATCGATCAACAATGCGCGAGCGCGCCTGCGATCCTGGTCGCGCACCAGCAGCCGGCGCGGGAAGGCGCCGATCATGCCTTCCAGCGCGCTGATGTGCTGGTCGGCGATCAGGCAATCGAGATTGGCCGCGCTCAGGAGCGCTTCGAGGGCGCCGAGCAGGATCAGATCATTGGTGCGGACGAGTTCATGCATGCCGCCATGGAGCCGAAGCGCCGGGTCCGGCGCAAGCATCCTGTGGTCCCACTGCGGCGACGCGGTGCAATTGCGGGGGCTGGCGTCCCATGCAACGGTTGTGGCATGGCTCCGGGCGCGCCGCCCGGCGCGAGTGGTTTGGCTGGAGTTCAGTCCATTGGGTGTCGTCGTATCCTTCGAGGAACGGGAATCGGGCCAGCGCGGCATCGAGCCGCTGGTGGCGTTGACGCGTGAGGACATGGAGCGCGTCAATGCGATGATCCTGTCGCGCACCGGCTCGGACGTGACGATGATCCCGGAGGTCGCCAACCATCTGATCTCCTCCGGCGGCAAGCGCCTGCGGCCGATGCTGACGCTGGCGATGGCCGATCTCTGCGGCTACCAGGGCGAAGGCCAGGTCAAGCTCGCGGCCTCCGTCGAGTTCATGCACACGGCCACGCTGCTGCATGACGACGTCGTCGACGAGAGCGACATGCGCCGCGGCAAGCTCGCCGCCCGCATGCTCTGGGGCAACGAGGCGAGCGTGCTGGTCGGCGACTTCCTGCTCGGCCAGGCCTTCAAGATGATGGTCGAGGTCGGCTCGTTGCGCGCGCTCGACATTCTCTCGACGGCGGCCGCCGTGATCGCCGAGGGCGAGGTGCTGCAGCTTTCCGTCGCCAAGAACACCGAGACGACGGAGGACGAATATCTCTCCGTGATTCGCGGCAAGACCGCCGAGCTCTTCGCCGCTGCCTGCGAGGTCGGGCCGGTGATCGCGGGCTCCTCCAAGGCGAACGAGGCGGCCTGCCGCAGCTACGGGCTCAATCTCGGCATCGCCTTCCAGCTCATCGACGACGCGCTGGACTATGGCGGGGTCGCCGCCAAGCTCGGCAAGAACACCGGCGACGATTTCCGCGAGGGCAAGATCACGCTGCCGGTGGTGCTCTCCTTCCGCCGCGGCAGCAGCGAGGAGCGCGCCTTCTGGAAGCGCACCCTGCAGGACGGCGCGATCGAGGACGGCGATCTCGAGCAGGCGCAGACGCTGATGCGCAAGCACAAGGCGCTGGAGGACACGATCGAGCGCGCGCGCCACTACGCCAAGATGGCGAAGGATGCGCTCGGTCTCTTCCCGGCCTCGCCGATGAAGCAGGCGCTCAATGACGCCGTCGATTTCTGCATCGCACGGGCGCATTGAAGCCGCGGGTTGAGCCATCGATGGCAGATCCGGCGTCCGACGCGAAACCGGAAATCGCGACCCTATCGTCGAGAGTCGTCTACGCAAACCGTTGGATGACGGTTCGCGAGGATGCCATCCAGCGGCAGGATGGGTCGCACGGCATCTATGGCGTCGTCGAGAAAGTTGATTTTGTCGCCATCATCCCGGTCGAACCGGATGGCAGCATTCACCTGGTCGAGCAGTATCGCTACCCCGTCGGCGCGCGCTTTTGGGAGCTACCGCAAGGCTCCTGGGAGCTGAGTCCGCAGGCAGATCCCGTGAGTGTCGCTCGCGGCGAACTGCGCGAGGAAACCGGCCTCCACGCCGAAGACATGGTCAAGCTCGGCTATCTGTTCGAATGCTATGGCTATTCCAATCAGGGCTGTCATCTCTTTCTCGCCCGCCGGCTCCGCTACGAAGGCAGCGATCTCGATCTCGAAGAGCAGGGCCTCGTTTGCCGCCGCTTCACGGCCAGCGAAGTCGTCGCGATGATCGAGAGCGGTCGGATCAGGGATGCGACGACCGTCGCCGCGATCGGCCTCATGATGATGAAAGGTTTGTTCCCGCAAGGCAGCGGCGGTACCGACTGAACCGAAGCCAAAAAGGGGCGCCTGTTTCTCTAATCCGGGGCTTCCCTCTGGCCATGCGCAGGCATAGCGTGATGGCTGTGGGAAACGCTTAGGCCGGAGAATGGCCATGTCGGCATCGTCGCAGCGCCAGTCGCAGATCTGGTCCGTCGTCCGCGTCTCGAGCGGCAACTTCCTCGAAATGTACGACTTCTTCGTCTTCGGCTATTACGCCGCGGCGATCGGCAAGGCGTTCTTCCCGTCCGGCAGCGAGTTCGCACAGCTCATGGCGGCGTTCATGACCTTCGGCGCGGGCTTCCTGATGCGTCCGCTCGGCGCCATCGTGCTCGGCAGCTATATCGACCATCACGGCCGCCGCGCCGGGCTGCTCCTCACCCTGATGCTGATGGCCTTCGGCACTCTCACCATCGCGCTCGCGCCGACCTACGCCTCCATCGGCATCCTGGCGCCGATCATCGTCGTGATCGGGCGGCTGGTGCAGGGCTTCTCGGCCGGCGTCGAGCTCGGCGGCGTCTCGGTCTATCTCTCGGAGATCGCGACGCCCGGCAACAAGGGCTTCTATGTGAGCTGGCAGTCGGGCAGCCAGCAGGTCGCGGTGATCTTCGTGGCGCTGCTCGGCGTCTGGCTCGCCACCATCCTGCCGCCCGAGACCATGACGGAATGGGGCTGGCGCATTCCGTTCCTGGTCGGCTGCCTGATCGTGCCGTTGATCTTCCTGCTGCGCCGCTCGATGCAGGAGACCGAGGAATTCGCCGAGCGCAAGCGCAGCGCAAGCCATCCGACGCCCGGCCAGATCATCCGGATGCTGGCGACGCATTGGCAGACCGTGCTGGTCGGCATGCTGCTGGTGACGATGACGACGGTGTCCTTCTACTTCATCACCGCCTACACCCCGACCTTCGGCAAGGAGGTGCTGAAGCTCTCCAGCATCGACAGCCTGCTGGTGACGCTTTGCGTCGGCGTCTCCAACCTGTTCTGGCTGCCGGTGATGGGGGCGTTGTCCGACCGGGTCGGCCGCAAGCCGCTTCTCATCGCCTTCACCGCCCTGCTCTTCGTCAGCGCCTATCCGGCCCTGTCCTGGCTGGTTTCGCAGCCCTCCTTCGCGCGGCTGCTGATGGTCGAGCTGTGGCTCTCCTTCATCTATGCCAGCTATAACGGCGCGATGGTGGTGGCGCTGACCGAGATCATTCCGGTCGAATTGCGCACGACCGGCTTCTCGGTCGCCTACAGCCTCGCGACCGCGTTGTTCGGCGGCTTCACCCCGGCGGTCAGCACCTATCTGATCGAGGCGACCGGCAACCGGGCCGTGGCGGGCCTCTGGCTGATGTTCGCGGCGGCCTGCGGTTTCGTCGCCACGCTCATCGCCTATCGCCGGCGCAGCGTGCCGACATCCGTGGTCAGCGCAGCAGCGTCGCCCTGACCCACCATTCGGGGCGCTGCTTCGCCAGCGCCTTCGCGGCTGCCGCACTGGCAACGCAATCGTCGAACAGGGCGAAGCAGGTCGCGCCGGAGCCGGACATGCGGGCAAGGCGGCTTCCGGGCAGCGCCGCCAGCCGCTCCAGAACCTCGCCGATTTCGGGGGCGATGCGTTGCGCCGGGACGGCAAGGTCGTTGCCGGAGCGTGCCAGCACGGCGCGCAACTCAGCCGCAGAGGTGGGCAGCGCGGGCAAGCCCCCGCCAGCGGCCAAAAGTCGATCGCCGGCCGCCAGCCCCAGCGCGCGAAAAACCCCGACGGTCTCGACCGGCACGCCCGGATTGACCAGCACGGCAAACAAGGAAGGCAGCCGCAGCGCCGGCCCCAGCCTGTCTCCGATGCCGGCCATCAGCCGCGCCCGCGATTCCAGGCAGACGGGAACGTCGGCCCCCACGCCCGCCGCAACCTCACGCAGAGTCGGGTCCGACAGGGCAATGCCGTTCAGCCGTGCGAGCAGGCGCAGCGCCGCGGCCGCATCGGCCGAGCCGCCACCGATGCCCGAAGCCACCGGCAATCGCTTGGTGAGATGAAATGCGCCCGCATGCATGCCCGGAAAGGCCTGACCGAAAGCGCGTGCTGCCCGCAGCACGAGGTTGCGATCATCGGCTTCCAGCCCGGCGGCGCGCGGACCGACGATCGTCAGCGAGAGCGACGGGCCGGGGTCGAGCGCAAGCTCGTCGCCGATGCCGGCGAAAGCGACGAGGCTTTCAAGCTCGTGATAGCCGTCCGGACGCCGGCCAAGCACGCGCAGGTCGAGATTGACCTTGGCGCGGGCGCGCGTCCGCAAGGGCAGCGCATCACCGGCAGAGGCGGCCATGGCGAGGCCCCTGCTCTCCGCTCCCGGCTCCATCGCGCGGGGCAGGCGTCAGCCGCCGTCCTTCTTCTGCTCGGCGGGGCTAGCCTGCTCGCCCGCATTCGCCGATGGCGTATCCTCCATCCCGCGCTCGATCTTGCGCAGGATGTTCGGCAGATCTTCCGGCTCGGGCTTGAGGTCGCGGGCGTGGTTCCACTGGAACTTCGCCTCGAGCTTGCGGCCGGTCTTCCAGTAGACGTCGCCGAGATGGTCGTTGATGACCGGGTCGGAGGGGCGCAATTCGGCGGCGCGCTCGATCTCCCGCGAGGCGTCCTCGTAGCGGCCGAGGCGATAATAGGCCCAGCCGAGCGAATCGATGATGTAGCCGTCGCGCGGGCGCAACTCGACGGCCCGGCGCAGCATGTCGAGCCCCTCGTCGAGCTTCAGATGCTTGTCGACCAGCGAGTAGCCGAGATAGTTCAGCACCAGCGCCCGCTCGCGGCCGAGCGGATCGGGCAGCAGTTCCAGCGCCTTGCGCAGATCGGCCTCGGCATCGGGCCAGCGGTTGATGCGCTCGCGCGCGATGCCGCGGAAATAGAACAGATCCCAGTTGGCGCGGCCGGGCACGGCGAGCTTGGCGATCGCCTTGTCATAGGTGTCGGCGGCCTCGGCGAACTGCTTGCGCGAGCGATAGATGTTGCCGAGCGCGGCGAGCGCATCGACGTCGTCGGGCCGCTCGCTGATGACCCTGTCGAGATGCTTCACGGCATCGTCGTGCTTGCCGAGATTCTCCAGCGCGAGCCCGGCCTGGATCTCGGCATTGGGCCGCAGCGGCGAGGTCATCGGCATCTTGTCGTAGACCGCGACCGCATCTTCCGGCTGGCGCGAGCGCTCGAGGATGTCGCCAAGCGTCAGGATGGCGAGGTCGTGGCTCGGATCGAGAAAGATTGCCATGCGCAGATAGAGCAGCGCCGCCGCCTCGTCGCCCTGGCGGTTGCCGGCGCTGGCGAGGCCGTAGAGCACCTCGGCCGCGCCCTGCTGCGGCGTCGCGATCTGGCGCGGCGGAGCTTCCTTCTTCGCGACGAGGGCCATGCCCTCGCGGATGATCGGGTGGTTCGGCAGCAGCCGGTCGAAATCGGCATAGGTTGCGGTGGCATCGTCGAAATCGCCGTTGCGGGCCTGGAAACGGGCCCAGAGATCGACGAGACGCAAGGTCGTCTTCTCGGCGTCGTAGGCGCTCTTCAGGCGCCTCTCGGCCTCCTTCCGGCGGCCGGCCGCATCGAGGATCAGGCCGGCGTGATAGTCGCGGAAGAGATTGTAGGAGGGCTCGCCCTTCAGGCGCTCCAGCGTCTCGACGGCGCGCTTCGAATTGCCCGAGCCGAGATAGGACCAGGCGGACAGCAGCGTCGCGGTGATGTCCGCGGCGCGACCGCGCCCGCCGCGCTGCAGATGGTTGCGCGCGGTCTGGTAGCTCTTCTGCTTGATCGCGCGGATGCCGACGACGAGCTGGGCGAGGCCATTGCTCGGATCGACCTGGATCAGGCGGTCGGCGGCGCGGAAGGCGTCCGGCATCGAGCCGTCGGCCAGGAAGGCGACGAAGGCGCGTTCCAAGAGATCGTTGTTCTGCGGATCTTCCTTGACCGCCTCGCGCAGATAGACGGAAGCCGCACCCAGATCACGCGAGGCGCCGGCCACGATCGCCGCGAGGTAATTGCCTTCGAGGCTGTCGGCGGGCTCAAGCGATTCGGCGGACCGTGGCGTCGCGCCCTGCGCAGCGGCGGCCACCGGCAAGGCCAGGACCAAAGACAATGCAGCAGCCGTGCCGGAGGCACGCACCTTCTTCAAAAATGTCACGACTGCCATTCTCCCTCGGTCCGCCGCCCCGCTGTTCCGGGGCGCTCTTCCAGCGGACCGTGATCGCTCGCGTAGGGGGGCAAGATGGCGGTTTCCGGGCGAGCGGGCAAGCCGGGCCCGGCGCGAATGCGGCACTTTCGTAGCGACCGCGCAACAGTTGCCGAAAACCCGCTCCCCAAAAGGAGCCATGAAGCAATCGCCAGTCTTCGGCGCGGGATATCCGGGCTATATTCCTGCGACCCGCAGTTCCGGCGGGCGCTCTATTGGGGGTCATTCCAATGAAAAAGATTGTTCTGAGCTTTGCCGCCGTCGCTCTTCTCGCCGGCTTCGTCGCCGGCTGCGCCACCACCGAGGTGAAGGAAGCCCCGAAGGTCGTGCGCAAGGGCTGATCGCCCCTCGCGTAAAACAAAGGGCGCGCCGCGAGGCGCGCCCTTTTCATTTGGGGAAGGCCGACAAGCAGCCTCGCCGAGCGATCACATATTCGCGTAGCCCGGCCCGCCACCGCCCTCGGGCACCGTCCAGGTGATGTTCTGGGCGGGGTCCTTGATGTCGCAGGTCTTGCAGTGGACGCAGTTCTGCGCGTTGATCACGAAGCGCGGATTGCTTTTCGTCTCCGCGTTCTCATAGACGACCTCGTAGACGCCGGCCGGGCAATAGAGCCGCGCCGGTTCGCCATAGAGCGGAAGATTCTGCGTGATCGGCACCGACGGATCGGTGAGCTTCAGATGGGCCGGCTGGTCCTCCTCGTGATTGGTCGAGGAGAGGAAGACCGAGGAGAGCTTGTCGAAGGAGATCTTGCCGTCCGGCTTCGGATAGCTGATCGGCTTGACCTCGGCGAGCGGCTTCAGCGTGGCGAAGTCCGGCTTGCCGTGCTTCAGCGTGCCGAAGGGCGACCAGCCGAAAAGCTGGTTCAGCCACATGTCGACGCCGCCGAGCCCGATGCCGATGAGCGTGCCGAACTTCGACCAGAGCGGCTTGACGTTGCGGACCGGCTTCAGATCCTTGCCGATGGCGCTGTCGCGCCAGCTCGTCTCGATCTCGACGACCTCGTCATGCTTGCGGCCCGCCTGCAGCGCCGGCACCAGCTTGTCCGCCGCGAGCATGCCCGACAGGATGGCGTTGTGGCTGCCCTTGATGCGGGGAACGTTGACGAAGCCGGCAGCGCAGCCGATCAGCGCTCCGCCCGGGAAGGTCAGCTTCGGCACCGACTGGTAGCCGCCCTCGGTGATGGCGCGCGAGCCATAGGAGAGGCGCTTGGCGCCCTCGAAGACGTCGCGGATCATCGGATGGGTCTTGAAGCGCTGGAACTCGTCGAAGGGCGAGAGCGTCGGGTTCTGGTAGTTCAGATGCACGACGAAGCCGACGGTGACGAGATTGTCGTCGAAATGATAGAGGAAGGAGCCGCCGCCGGTGCCGTTGTCGAGCGGCCAGCCGAAGGAATGCTGGACGCGGCCCTTGTGGAACTTCTCCGGCTTGACCTGCCAGAGCTCCTTCAGGCCGATGCCGTATTTCTGGGGCTCGCGCCCCTCGTCCAGCGCGAATTTCCTGATCGCGATCTTGGAGAGCGAGCCGCGCGCGCCCTCGCCCAAGAGCGTGTAGCGGCCGCGCAGTTCCATGCCGCGGGTGAAGCGCTCGGAAACCGTGCCGTCCTTGGCGATGCCCATGTCGCCGGTGGCGATGCCCGCAACCGAGCCGTCCTCGTTATAGAGCAGCTCGGCGGCGGCGAAACCGGGATAGATCTCGACGCCCAACGCCTCGGCACGGGCGGCCAGGAACTTCGTCACCAGCCCGAGCGAGCCGACGAAATTGCCGTGATTGTTCATCAGCGACGGCATGGCGAAATTCGGCAGGCGGATGCCGCTGGGCTCGGTCAGGAAATAGAAGACGTCTTCCTTGACCTCGGTGGTCAGCGGACGCTCCGGATCGTCGCGCCAGTCCGGCACCAGCCGGTCGAGGCCGATCGGGTCGATGACGGCGCCGGAGAGGATATGGGCGCCGACCTCGGCGCCCTTCTCGACGACGACGACGGAGACGGATTCGTCGAGCTGCTTCAGCCGGATCGCAGCGGCCAGGCCCGCAGGGCCAGCGCCGACGATGACGACGTCATAGTCCATGCTCTCGCGCGGTTCGCTCTGCGCTTCCTTCAGATCCATCCCGTCCTCCGCACGCGAAAACGCGCTGCCCAGATAGTTTATATGTAAACTGTTTTGCCCGTTCGTTCAACGACGGGCGCTGATCAGTCTGGAAACCCTCTATCCAAGCCTATGCTCCATTTTGCAACCGCGAACGCTCGCGAAGCGGCTCGACAGGGTATAGGATGAGCCATGAGCTTCTCCGACGCAGTCTCTCCCGACGAGCCGGGTCCCTACGAGCTCCTGAGCTGGTACGCCGAGATGGGCGTGACCGAGGCGCTCGACGAGGAACCGCACGACCATTTCTCCGCGCCCGCGCCGCTGCCGGCGCAGCGTCCGTTCGCTACCTTGGCCGGGCGCGTTCCGGGAGGTGCTCCGCCGCCGGCGAGCCGGCCGATCGCGGCTGCCGCCACCGCTCCCGACGATGCGACGCTGACGGCCCGCGCCCTGGCGCGCGAGGCGCATACGCTCGACGAGCTGAGAGCGGCGCTGGCGACGTTCGAGGGCTGCGCGCTCAAGGCCACGGCCAAGAACCTCGTCTTCGCAGACGGCAATCCGGAAGGCCGCGTGATGATGGTCGGCGAGGCGCCGGGGGCCGATGAGGACAGGCTCGGCCTGCCCTTCGTCGGCCGGTCCGGCCAGCTCCTCGACCGCATGCTGGCGGCGATCGGCCTCACGCGGAAGGACGACGTCTATATCGCCAACCTGCTGCCCTGGCGCCCGCCCGGCAACCGCACGCCGACGCCGCAGGAGGTCGCGATCTGCCTGCCCTTCATCCAGCGTCAGATCGAGCTCGCCAACCCCGAGATCCTGGTCTGCATCGGCGGCCCCTCGGCGCAGGGCCTGCTCGGCTTCAAGGGCATCCTGGCCTCGCGCGGCAAATGGGTCGAGTACGACACCGGCTCGCGCCGCATCCGCGCCATGGCGACGCTGCACCCGGCCTATCTCCTGCGCCAGCCTCTGCAGAAGCGCCTGGTCTGGCGCGACCTGCGCGCACTCAAGACGGCGCTGGAGGCGGAGACCTGAGCGGTTGTAAACCGCCGCAGTCACCTCGCGTTCAGCCATCGCCCGCAAAGACAGCTTGAGTTCGCCGTCTCTCTTGGCGAGATTGCGAAGAGTTTCGTCGGGGACCTGACCATGCAGTGGGAAGATTACCGCCAGTCCGACAATCTCGAGGACAGGCGGGGAGGTGGCGGTGGCGGCTTCGCCGGCATGCCCGGCGGTCGCGGCGGCATCGGCATCGGCACGATGGTGGTGCTCGGCCTGCTCGGCTGGGCGCTGGGCATCGACCCGCGCCTGCTGATCGGCGGGGCCGAGATGATCGGCGGCATCGGCGGGCGCGAGCAGACGCCGCAGACGCGCCAGTCCTCTGGCCCGCCGCAGGACCAGATGGGCCGCTTCGTCTCGGCCGTGCTGGCGCAGAACGAGGATGTCTGGACCAAGCTGCTGCCGCAGCAGGCCAACACCCGCTACCAGGCGCCGCAGCTCGTGCTGTTCTCCGGCGTCAACCGCTCCGGCTGCGGCGTGGCGCAGTCGGCGATGGGGCCGTTCTATTGCCCCAACGACCGCAAGGTCTATCTCGACACCTCCTTCTTCCAGGAAATGCAGCGCAAGCTCGGCGGTGGCGGCGACTTCGCCTATGCCTATGTCATCGCCCACGAGGTCGGGCACCATGTCCAGAACCTGATCGGCATTCTGCCGAAAGCGAATCAGCTCCGCGAGCGTTCCTCCGAGCGCGATGCCAATGCGATCTCGGTCAGGATCGAATTGCAGGCGGACTGCTTCGCCGGCGTCTGGGCCCACAACATCCAGGCGATGGGCCGGCTCGACCAGGGCGATATCGAGGAAGCGATCCGCACGGCCTCGGCCATCGGCGACGACAAGCTGCAGAAGGCGGCGCAAGGCGTGGTCGTGCCGGATTCCTTCACGCATGGCTCCTCGGCGCAGCGGACCAAATGGTTCAACACCGGCTTCCAGTCGGGCTCGTTGCAGAGCTGCGATACGTTCAGGAATCAAATCTGACAGAGACAGGAGCGCAAGCCCGATGGCCGGCTTGTGCTCCTGAAGGGCCCCCGATCCGGGGCGCCGGATATGAGCGCTCCGGCTAGACCGGCTTCTTCCCCGCGTGATTCGGGGCCGCGAAGGCGCCCAGCCGCTTCGCGTGGGCCTCGACCAGCGAGAGACCGAAGTCCGTCGGCCGCAGCGCCGGTGCGCGGTCGAAGACCGGAAGGCCTGTGCGGGCCGCGAAGAGGCGCTTGCCATAGCAGATCAGGTGCTCGAGGCCCTGCATCACGAAGGTGATGGCCGGCAGCACCTGGGCGTACATCTCCTCGGCCTGCGCCTCCTCTCCGGCGCGGAAGCGCTCATAGATGCGCACGGCATGATCGATGCAGTCGGGTGCCAGGATGAAGCCGGCGCACCCGGCCCGCAGGCTCTCGATCAGTTCCAGGCCGGCGCGGCCGTTGAAAACGGGCACCCGCCCTTCCGTGAGCTGAATGACGCGCTCGATCTCGACGGCCGATCCCTCGCCCTTGAGCAGGCTGATGTTCGGATATTCGCGGGTCAGCACGCGGATATCCTCGGCCGTCAGGCCGCGCCCGAGGAAGGCGGGCGCGTTCTGGATCGCCACGGGGATCGTGCTTTTCTCGGCCACGCGGCCGAAGAAGCGGATGTATTCGCCGGCCGGGAAGCTCCCGACCGCCGGCGGCTGCAGGATGACCCAGTCGGCTCCCACATTTTCCGCATGGCGCAATTGGGCGACCTGCTCGGCGACCGAATTGCCTGAGATCGTGAAGGCCAGGGGAACCTGCCCGCCGGTATCCTCCGCCACCCAGTCCATGACGGTGCGACGCTCGCCCTCGGAGAGCTTGGCGACCTCCGTCGCCAGACCGAGCGCCGCCATCCCATGGACCCCGGCTGCGAGGCACAGCTCCGTCTGCCGCCTCATGGCGGCGCGATCCAGCGCCTCGTTCTCGTTGAACAGCGCATAGGCGATGGCATGGATGCCATGCAGCGCTGCGGTCTTGCCGGCCGGGATCATGGGGTGCCCCGTCCCGCCCGGGCGAGCCCATCGTCCTGCACGGCATCGATCATCCGACGGCGCGGAGCCAGGACGATGCCCAGCAATCCGCCGATCACCAGAGCGATGGCGACGACCAGGAGCGCGATGTTGAAGTTGCCGGTTGCGTCCTTGATCCAGCCGATGACCGGCGGGAGGCCCAGCCCGGCCAGGTTCGCCACCGCATTGATCAGCGCGATCGAGACGGCGGCAGCGATGCCGGAGACGTACTCGGTCGTGACCGCCCAGAAGACCGGGATGGCGGCCCAGTTGAGACCGATCGACAGGGCCAGCAGCAGAAAGGCCACTGTCGGCTGGCCCGCGAGCTGGACGGCGACCGCCAGAACCAGACCGGCCAGGACCAGCGGCAGGCCAAGATGGAGCGCCCGCTCGCCGCTCGCATCCGAATGGCGCCCGTTGAAGAACATGAAGATGCAGGCAACGAGAAACGGCACCGCCGAGAGCAGGCCGACCGTCATGTTGCTCTGGCCCGATACCGACTTCACGATCAGCGGCAGGAACAGCGTGATGCCGATGGTGCCGAAAGCCTGCAGCAGCCAGAACAGCGCCAGCAGCCAGACCCTGCCGCTGGTGAAGGCCTGACGCCACCCGGCCGTATGCGACACCGGGGTGGCGGACTGCTCCTGCGCCAGCGTCTTTTCGAGCCAGTCCCGCTCGGCCGGCGCGAGCCAGGCCGCATCCGCGGGCCGGTCGGTCAGGACTTTGAGCGTGACGAAGGCCAGCAACACCGCCGGAATGCCTTCGATCAGGAAAAGCCAGCGCCAGCCCCCCATGCCGTGCCAGCCGTCGAGGCCGAGCAGCAACCCCGACAATGGCAGGCCGATCACCGAGGCGAGCGCCGCACCGATATAGAAGAACGACATGGCATTGGCGCGCTCGCGCGACGGGAACCAGCGCGCCAGGTAATAGATCACGCCGGGGGTGAAGCCGGCTTCCGCTGCACCGAGCAGCAGGCGCATGCCGTAGAGCTGGTTGGCGCTGGTGACGAAAGCCATGCCGGCGGCAATGACGCCCCAGCTCAGCATGATCCGGGCGATCCAGCGGCGCGCACCGACGCGGGCCAGCACCATGTTGCTGGGAATTTCGAACAGGATGTAGGTCGCGAAGAAGATGCCGGCCGCCCGGCCGTACATCTCGGCGGTGAGGCCGAGCTCGGCATTCATCTGAAGCGCCGCCACCGAAATGTTCGAACGGTCGATATAGGCGATCAGATAAAGCAGCATCAGGAACGGCAGCAGGCGCCAGCCGACCCGCCGCATCGTTTCCGCTCGATTCACAGTCCCTTCGACGGTGGCCATGGCCCAACTCCTCCCGAGTGTTGGTGACCGCGATCTTCTCGCCGCGGCCCTTCAAACATCCGATGTAAAACATATGATGTTTGACCGCAAGCATGCGGGACACGAAGCCCGCTTGCTTGTGACGCAGGACGGCGGCGGCTAAGAAGCCTCCGAACCGCATCGCTCGAGGCTCATGACCAACCGCAAGCCCGCCCGGACCAGCAGCGTGGTCGAAAGCCTCGGCATCGAGATCGTCGGCGGCAATCCGCCGCCGGGCGGTGCGCTGGCCGCCGAACCTGCCCTCGAAGCGCGCTTCCAGGTCAGCCGGGGCGTCGTGCGGGAAGCCGTCCGGATCCTGGCGGCAAAGGGGCTGGTCAGCGTGCGCCAGCGCCACGGCACGCATGTGCGCCCGCGCCATGAATGGAGCTGGCTCGACCGCGACCTGATCGGCTGGATCGCCGCCAGCGGGATCAGCCGCGCCGATCTCCTCGCCTTCGCCGAGGCGCGCCGCATCATCGAGCCGGAAGCGGCCGCGCTCGCAGCCACGCGCGCGACCAACGTGCAGCGCGACGCGATCAGCGCAGCCTATGCGGCCATGGTCCGCGACCGCCACGATCCCGCCCGCGCGATCTCAGCCGACAAGGCCTTTCACCTGGCGGTTCTGGACGCCACGCATAATCCCGTCCTGCAAAGCCTTCACGGCGCAATCGACGCGCTGCTCAGCGCGATCTTCGATTTCACCGTGACCGTGTTCGAGGGGAACCTCGACAATCACGGCGCCGTCGCCGCCGCCATCCAGCGTGAAGACGCCGATGCCGCGCGCCAGGCCATGCGCGCCTTGCTGAACTATACGGGCGACTATCTCGAACATCGCTGATGCGTTCGCGCTCCTGCGCAGCCGCCTTGCCGCGCCATTCGCCCCGACGGCCAGCTATCCGCTCACGCGCTCCCGCCCCGTCGGCAGCCGCCGCGGCGCATGGCCGAGCCGGCCGGCGAGCACCGCGCCCTTGGGCGCGATCAGGCCCGCACGCAGCCGCCGGCCGCCGAAGGAGATCGCGGCGCGCTCGCGCAAGGAGGCGGCGAAGCCGCGCAGCGGCAGCAGCGCCGGCGCATCGGGCGCGAGCAGGAGATGCCGCTCGACCGCCTGCGCCCAATTGAGCTGCGGCACGTCGCCGGCATCGAGCAGCAGGAGCCAGTCGCCGCGCGCTTCCTTGGCGCCAAGATGCCAGCCTTCGGCGTTGCCCGCGCGCAGATAGCTCGCACCCGTCGCATCGGCGATGCGCGCGAGACCGTCCGCGCCGACGGTGTCAACGACGACGGCATGGCCAAGGAATCCCTCAGCCACCGCCGGGATCAGCACGGCGAAGGTCGCGGCGATGGCTTGCGCCGAGCCGGGCGCACGGATCACGGCTGTGAGCATCTGCAATGTGTATGGCGCAGCGCAACACGTCGCAATCCTGTCACTTGCCTTTTGTTCCCGTTATGTTCACATTCGCGACCAATGATGGACGCCGATTCCCGGCGTTCGGCAGGATGGAACAGCCATGCCCCAGGCCAGACCGACTTCCCGGCCGATGCCGACGGCCCTGCCGCTGCGGCGGCAGGATAGCGAGCCGGTCTCCGCCTCCGTGCGAATCGCGCCTGTCGATCCGCTCGCCCATGTCGGCAGCAGCATCGACCCCGAGCGGCGGCGCGGGCGCGGCGCCACGATCAATCCGGGCGGACGCTACGAGGCCGAACAGCGCGTCGCGGAGGATGACGGCTGGGGCTCGCTCGGCGACTTGCCGGCGTTCAAGACCGAGATCGCCTATGAGAAGGCGCGCAGCATCATCACGCGCAACGACTCGCCGGACATCTCCTTCGACCGTTCGATCAATCCCTATCGCGGCTGCGAGCATGGCTGCGTCTACTGCTTCGCCCGGCCGACCCATGCCTATCTCGGCCTTTCGCCAGGGCTCGACTTCGAGAGCAAGCTGACGGCCAAGCTCGATGCGGCGCAATTGCTGGAGAAGGAGCTCTCCGCTCCCTCCTACCAGCCGCGCACCATCGCCATCGGCACCAACACCGACCCTTACCAGCCGATCGAGAAGAAGCTGCGCATCATGCGCCAGGTGCTGGAGGTGCTGGCCAAGTTCAACCATCCCGTCGGGATCGTCACCAAATCGGCGCTGGTTCAGCGCGACATCGACATCCTCGCGCCGATGGCGGCAAAGGGGCTCGTCAAGGTCGCGCTTTCGGTGACGACGCTCGATCCGAAGGTCGCGCGCGGGATGGAGCCGCGCGCAGCATCGCCGCCGAAGCGGCTGGAGACGATCCGCAAGCTCTCGGAGGCCGGCATTCCGGTCACGGTGCTGGTGGCGCCGATCGTCCCGGCGATCAACGAGCACGAGATCGAGCGCATCCTCGATGCCGCCAAGGCCGCAGGCGCGCAGGAGGCGGGCTACGTGCTGCTCAGGCTGCCGCTGGAGGTGCGCGACATCGTACAGGAGTGGCTGCTCACCCATCACCCGGACAAGCTACGCCATGTGATGTCGCTGATCCGCTCGACGCGCGGCGGCAAGGATTACGATTCGCAATGGGGCCAGCGCATGGTCGGCTCCGGCCCCTATGCCTGGATGATCGGCCGGCGCTTCGAGATGGCGGCCGAGCGCATCGGCTTCAACACGGCGCGCAGGCGGCTGCGTACGGATTTGTTCGTCAAGCCGGAGAAGGAGAAGGCGCAGTTGAGCTTGTTCTGACGCGCGAGCAGTGCCGGCCTACTGAATGAAGCCCTCCTTCTCGGGCGAAGCGAAGCGCCGACCCGAGAATCTCTCGCCCGAGAGGATTCCAGAGCCCCCTCCGTCATGCTCGGGGTGCGCCCGAGCATGACGGACGGCGTGCGCTCACGTCGCTCTGGCTCCGAATCGGACTCTGTTGCATAAGCCCGCCATGCCCGCAGACTTCACCCGCGAAACGCTTGCCATCGCCGACGGACGCTGGCCGCTGGCCGGCATCGACGAGGTCGGGCGCGGGCCGCTCGCCGGGCCGGTGGTGGCGGCTGCGGTGATTCTCGATCCCGAGCGCGTGCCGGCCGGGCTCGATGATTCCAAGAAGCTGCCGGCGCCGCTGCGCGAGGAACTCTTCGCGGAGATCATGGAGCGGGCGCTCGCGGTTTCCGTCGCCAGCGCCACCGCGGTCGAGATCGACGCCGTCAACATCCGGCAGGCGACGCTGCTCGCGATGCGCCGGGCCGTGGCGGCGCTGCCGCTGGCGCCGCTGCATGTCCTGGTCGACGGCAACGATCCGCCGGTGCTGGCCTGTTCCTGCGAGGCGATCATTCAGGGCGACGGGGCGGTGGCTTCCATCGCGGCCGCCTCGATCGTCGCCAAGGTGACGCGGGACCGGATGATGGCGCGGCTGTGCCGGCGCTATCCGGCCTACGGCTTCTCCGGACATGTCGGCTACGCGACGCCGCAGCACCGCAAGGCGATCGCCGAACACGGCCCCTGCCCCGAGCACCGCTATTCCTTCGCGCCCGTGAAGGGCGTCTGGTTCCGGTAGGGATCGCCAGGCGTCATCCTCAGGCGAAGCGCAGACCCGAGAATCTCAGGCAAAAAAGGCGCCAGAACCTCCTTCGGCAGGAGATGCCCGGTTCAGGCCCGGGCATGACGTTGGCCGCAGGCCGCAAGCCCATCGAAGCCGCCACCCCCTGCCCCAACGGGAGGTCCGCAGGTTAACGTGCGTTTACGAATTTCTCTTTCTTGCCAATGGCCTAGGCAAAAACTGCAGCCCCAGAATGGGACGCATTTTTTTCAAACCGGAAACCCGGCCTTTACCCTGACTCGCCAGTATCGCCCTCGTTGAAGTTGCGTAACGGTCTTGGCGTCATGGGTATCTCGCGTACCGGGACCGCCAGCGCTCCCGTCCGGATTCAGGTTTCGCGTACCGGACGGCCAGCGCTGGGGGCTCGGATGAAGGCCAAGGGCCTTCACGATCATAACCTCCTCGAACAGGGCGGCATTCCTGCGGCATTGCCGCTGGATCAGGTCATCGTCGGCGACTGCGTCGCGGCGATGAATGCCCTGCCGCCGGGGAGCGTCGATCTCGTCTTCGCCGATCCGCCCTATAATCTCCAGCTCGGCGGCGATCTGCGCCGGCCCGACGACAGCCTCGTCGACGCCGTCGACGACGACTGGGACAAGTTCGCCTCCTTCGCCGAATACGACGCCTTCACGAAAGCATGGCTCGCAGCGGCGCGGCGGGTGCTGAAGCCCGACGGCGCGCTCTGGGTCATCGGGAGCTACCACAACATCTTCCGCGTTGGCGCGATCCTGCAGGATCTCGGCTTCTGGATGCTGAACGACATCGTCTGGCGCAAGGCCAACCCGATGCCGAATTTCCGCGGCCGGCGCTTCACCAACGCGCATGAGACGCTGATCTGGGCGGCTCGCGGCGAGCAATCGAAATACACCTTCCACTATGAGGCGCTGAAGGGCGGCAATGACGACCTTCAGATGCGCTCGGACTGGTATCTGCCGCTCTGCACCGGCGATGAGCGCCTGAAGGGCGCCGACGGCGCCAAGGTGCATCCGACGCAGAAGCCCGAGGCGCTGCTTGCCCGCGTGCTGCTCTCGGCCTCCAATCCCGGCGACGTGATCCTCGACCCCTTCTTCGGAACGGGCACGACGGGTGCCGTCGCCAAGGCGCTGGGCCGCCATTTCATCGGGCTCGAGCGCGAAGCCGTCTATGCGAAGGCTGCGCGCGAGCGGATCGCGGCGGTGAAGCCGCTGCCGCCTGAAGCCTTCGCCACCGCGCCGTCGAAGCGCAGCGAGCCGCGCGTGCCCTTCCTCAGCCTGGTCGAGGCCGGGCTGGTCAAGGCGGGCGAGACCGTCATCGACGACAAACGCCGCCACAGCGCCGTCATCCGCGCCGACGGCACGCTGTCGGTCGGCCCCGCCATCGGCTCGATCCACAAGGTCGGCGCGCTGGTGCAGGGCCTGCCGAGCTGCAATGGCTGGACCTTCTGGCATGTCGAGCGCGAGGGTAAGCTGATGCTGCTCGACATGCTGCGCGGCGAGATCAGGGCGCAGATGGCGGCGGCCTGAGCCGATCGCCGGCACGGTTCATGCTTATCCCTGCCCTACCGGCAGGAGACCGCTCATGGACCCCGTCACACTCGATCTCGCCACCCTCGCGGCCTTTGGCGCCGCGTTCTTCGTCTTCGCGGCAAGCCCGGGCCCCGACAACATGACGATCGTGGCACGCACGCTCTCGCATGGAGCGGCTTCGGGCCTCGCCTATGGTCTGGGCACCGTGGCCGGAATCCTGATCTTCCTGATCCTCGCCGCCTTCGGCCTGTCGCTGCTGGCTGCCGAGATGGGCACCGCGATGACGGTCCTTCGCTATGTCGGAGCGGCCTATCTCGTGGTGATGGGAATCATGCTCTGGCGCGCCGATCCGGTCCTGCCGGATTCCGGCGGGGAGACGGAGCGGCGCGGGCTCGTGCCGGTCTTCCTGACGGGGGTCGCGCTCAATCTCGGAAACCCCAAGATGCCACTGTTCTATCTGGCACTGTTGCCGCATGTGGTCGGCCCGCAGCTGACGCTCTCGCAGGTGGCGGTGCTGGCCGGCGTTATCCTGCTGGTCGAGGCGGTGGTGATCGGTGGACATGTCCTGCTCGCCGGCCGGGCGCGGCGCTGGCTGCGCACGCCGGCCGCCGTGAAAAGGATGAACCGCGCCGCAGGCGGCGTGATGATCGGCACCGGCGCCGTGGTGGCCGTCACGCGCTGAGGCCGGCGGGCCTCACGCCGGCCGCAGCCAGCACCTTCACCATCACGCCCGACAGAGGCTCTTCGGCGAGCCGGCCCAGCGGCGTGAAGCGCATGCCCGCAGGCGCCGGGGTCTTCGCCGGCACGGCCCCGGTGAAGACCGTCAGCTCCAGCGGAAAATGCGTGAAGACGTGCCGGACGGGCTGCGGCACTTCCGTCCAGCGCAGCGGCAGCGGGGCGTCCTGCGCGGCCCCGTCGAGCTCATAATCGGCACGCCATTCGCTCGTCGGCACTTCGGCCATGCCGCCGAGCAGGCCCTTGGCCGGGCGCGTGCGCAAAAGGATCGCACCATCGGCGCGGGTCAGCACGAAGGCAGCGCCATAGCGCGTCTGCCCCGCCTTCTTCTTCGCCTTGCGCGGGAAGCTCTCCTGCGTGCCTTCGATCCGCGCCCGGCAGGGCTCACGCCAGGGGCAGAGGCCGCAGGCCGGATTGCGCGGGGGGCAGATGGTGGCGCCGAGATCCATCAGGGCCTGCGCGAAATCGCCGGGCCGGCCGGCCGGCAACAGCGCCAGCACCTTTTCGCGGATCAATGGCCGCGCGCCCGGCAATTCGTCCGCGATGGCGAAAAGCCGGGTCATCACCCGCTCGACATTGCCGTCCACGGCCGCCGCCGGCCGGTCGAAGGCGATCGCCGCGACGGCGCCGGCCGTATAGGCGCCGATGCCGGGCAGCGCGCGCAAGCCCTCCTCCGTGTCCGGGAAACGGCCGGCGTGATTCTCCATCACCGCCTTCGCGCAGGCATGGAGATTGCGGGCGCGGGAATAATAGCCGAGCCCC
The DNA here is from genome assembly GCF_000745475.1 of Allobosea sp. UNC402CLCol. Classification (GTDB taxonomy): domain Bacteria; phylum Pseudomonadota; class Alphaproteobacteria; order Rhizobiales; family Beijerinckiaceae; genus Allobosea; species Allobosea spartocytisi. The sequence continues at coordinate 327,954 of NZ_JQJJ01000009.1, read as the reverse complement.
GCCCAGGCCTGCATGACCTCTTCCGAGGGCGCCCGAGCCAGAGCCTGCACGGTCGGAAACCGCGCCATGAAGCGCTCGTAATAGGGCTTCACCGCCGTAACCGTCGTCTGCTGCAGCATGATCTCGGAGGCCCAGACGCGGTAGGGATCGGGCCGCTCGCCCGCCTCCGCGCGCCAGGGCAAGGCGCGGCGATGCCGGTCGTACCAGGCGAGCAGATCGGCGGCGCGGGGCATCGGAACGGAGGCGTCCATCCAGCCGGTTTAGCGCGTGGCGGCGAGGCTGCGAAGAGGCGTGCGACGGCACTGTCACATCAACAATTGCCTGCTGTGGACAGCGGGCATGATCACCCGCAGTGATGAAGCATGCTCAAGCTCGACCACCTCACCGTCATCGCCCCGACCCTGGCTGAGGGCGTCGACCATGTCCGCGCCTGTCTCGACATCGACGTCCCCTTCGGTCAGCGGCATGCCTATATGGGCACGCACAACCACCTGCTGCAGCTCGGGAACATGGTCTATCTGGAGATCGTCGCGCTCGATCCGGATGGGCGCCGGCCCGACCGCGCGCGCTGGTTCGGCCTCGACGACCAGAAGCAGGTCAGGCGGGATTGGGATACCGGCCGCCGGCTCCGCGGCTGGGTGGCCAGAACCGATGACATCGACGGAGTCCTCAAGGGACGCGAGCAGATTTTCGGGAGGAAGATCGCGCTGCCGATGGATGCGCCGAGCTTCGATTTCGCCATCCCGGACGATGGGGCGCTGCCCCCGGACGGTGCCCCATCCATCATCGACAGGCGGGGCAAGCCGCGTTCGATGGCGAGCATGGCCGATCTCGACGCGCGGCTGCTTTGCTTCTGGTTCGAACATCCTGAAGCCGGAACGATGGGGACGCTGTTCCGCGAGCTTGCTGTCGACCGTCCACCCATCGCGGTTCCGGGGCCCGAATTGCGCTATGGCGCCCTCATCGAGACGCCGGGCGGGGTCAGGGAGCTTTTCTGAATTGTGCGCCTAGCCTGGGGAGCAGATCTAAAACTCGCGCACAGCGCGCCCATTCTGAATGAAGAAGCTCAAGAGGTTTGCATAACCGCGAGCGTCATCAATCGCGCGATGCGTGTGCTCGACCTCGCCGAGCCATCTGGTTGGATAGTTCTCAACATCGCATTCCCAATGATCTCGCCCTGTGCTTCCAGCCACCATGGACATCAGACAAAGGGGCGCATGATGGAAAAGCCGATCGGAAACCCATGGCCCTTCGAACAGCGGGCGTTTCATGTATCGCCGCAGATAATAATCGAACCATGCCCCATCGAGGCTAACGGGATGCGCCGCAAAGATCGGCTTGCCCTGGAATGATTTCACCCAGTCGACAAATCGGCCGATGACAGTGGCGGCAGGTTCTGGATTGCCGGTCGCAGCCGCCCATGCTTCCGGGTGCTTCTCCCAGAAGGACATGGTGCTGGGATCGCTCGCTGCCCCGTCGAGAGTTTCGAGAACGGCCTCAAACTCGCCAAGGATGCTGCCGCCGGCCGATACGGCGACGGAGCCGAATGAGAGCATCGAATTTTCACCGGGCGTTGGCCCGTCGAACTCGCAATCGGTGACGACGTAGAACTGTCCCATCACTGCTCTCGGCATCCTTTGGCCCATGATACGAGCCCGAAGCCTAGAGTGGAGCATCTCGCTCCTTCTGCAACAGGTTGAAAGCAGCAATCCGCTCGCGATCCCTCCCCACCGCCTTGCCACGCCCCCAACCCCACGCGCAGAATAAGCCATGGCCGCCAAATCCCTCGCAGAGCTGATCGACGATTGCATCGCGCCCGCGCTCGCCGCGCAGGGTTTCGCGGGGCGGGCCATCGTCTCGCTCTGGCCGGAGATCGTCGGCGAGCGGCTCAGCCAGCGCACGCGGCCGCTCAAGATCGACTGGCCCAAGCGGCGCCCGGCGCCGGGCGAGGCGACGGAGCCGGCGACGATGGTCGTGCGCGTCGAGAGCGCCTTCGCGCTGGAGATGCAGCAGCTCGGCCCGCTGGTGGTCGAGCGCGTCAACACCCATCTCGGCTGGCGCGCGGTCGGCAAGCTCGTGCTGAAGCAGGGCCCGGTGGCGCCGTTGCACGTCCCCGCCCGGCCGGCGCCGCCACTCGACCCCGCAGCCGCCGCGCGGATCGACGATCAGGTCGCTTCGGTCGCGGATGAGGGCTTGCGCGATGCGCTGGCCCGGCTCGGCCGCGCGGTGTCGCAGAAAGCACGGCAGGGCGATCCCGATCACAAATGACACGGCTTCGTGAGCATGAGGCCGCAGGCGCCGATGGGCTCTTGCCACAATGCACCGGCCTCTATAGCTCCCGATTTCGATCTTTGACCCTTCGAGGACCCCTCACAATGACCAACAGGCGACAGCTCCTGACCGGCGCAGCCGGGATCGCCGCCGCCGCGCTCGCGGGCGCCGAATTCACGGGCATCACCGCCGCCCGTGCCCAGACCAAGCTGCCGGATGCCGGCCCGCTCGGCGATGTCTGGCTCGGCCCGGCGGACGCCAAGGTCACCGTCATCGAATATGCCTCGATGACCTGCTCGCACTGCGCCCATTTCCACGAGACGACCTGGCCGGAGCTGAAGAAGAAGTACATCGACACCGGCAAGATCCGCTTCACACTGCGCGAATTCCCGCTCGACCCGCTCGCGACGGCCGGCTTCATGCTCGCCCGCTGCAACGGCAACGACAAATTCTACCCGATGACCGACCTGCTGTTCTCGCAGCAGAAGAACTGGGCCTTCGTCGACAAACCGGTCGATGCGCTTTCGGCGCTGGTGAAACAGGCCGGATTCTCGCAGGAATCCTTTGAAGCCTGCTTGAAAAGGCAGGACATCTATGACGCCATTACCACGGTGAAGGATGGCGGCGCCAAGGCGGGCGTGGACGCCACCCCGACCTTCTTCGTCAACGGGCAGAAACTCTCCGGTGCAGTCTCGATCGCCGAGTTCGACAAGGTGCTGGAGCCGCTGCTCGCGAAGTGAGCGGGGCGGCCGCGTATCCTTCTTCCCTCGGGGGAGAAGGTGGCAGCGCGAAGCGCTGACGGACGACGGTAGCCCAGCGCTGACAACCCTCATCCGTCTGCTTCGCAGACACCATCTCCCCGCGCATGTCGGATGTTTCCGACATGCGCTTAAAAGCTCCAATCTCGGGCAAGCCCGGGATTGGTGGGAGAAGGAAGAGGCGCGCCGATGCATCTGACGCGCCTCAAGCTCACCGGCTTCAAGACCTTCGTCGAGCCGACGGAATTCCAGATCGAGCCGGGACTGACCGGCATTGTCGGGCCGAATGGCTGCGGCAAATCCAATCTCGTCGAAGCCCTGCGCTGGGTGATGGGCGAAAGCTCGTTCAAGAACATGCGCGGCTCGGGGATGGACGACGTCATCTTCGGCGGCTCGAACGAGCGCCCGGCCCGCAACATGGCCGAGGTCGCGCTCACCCTCGACAATAGCGACCGCAAGGCGCCCGCCGCCTTCAACGAGGCCGACGTCCTCGAGATCACGCGCCGGATCGAGCGCGAGGAAGGCTCGACCTATCGCATCAACGGCAAGGAGGTGCGGGCGAAGGACGTGCAGCTCCTCTTCGCCGATGCCGCGACCGGCGCCCGTTCGCCGGCGCTCGTCCGCCAGGGGCAGATCAGCGAGATCATCTCGGCCAAGCCGCAATCGCGCCGGCGCATCCTGGAGGACGCCGCCGGCATCGCCGGCCTGCACAGCCGACGCCACGAGGCGGAGCTCAGGCTGAAGGGCGCCGAAGAGAATCTGACCCGGCTCGAGGACGTGCTCGGCGAGATCGACGGGCAGATCGAGGCGTTGCAACGGCAGGCGCGGCAGGCCGGGCGCTATCGCAGCCTCGCCGCCGATATCCGCCGGGCCGAGGCCATGCTGGCGCTGATCGCCCTGCATGATGGCCGCGTGCAGGAGGCGCAAGCCGAGCACGTTCTGGAGGAGGCGGTGCGCGCCGTCGCGGAGCAGACCGGCATCCAGGCCGAGGCCGCGAAAAGGCAGGCCGTCGCCGCCCATGAGATGCCGGCGCTGCGCGAAGGCGAGGCAGCGGCCGCCGCGGCTCTCGTCCGGCTGAAGCGCGGGCTCGACGAGCTCGAGGCCGAGAACCGCCGGGCGAAGCAACGAGCGGAAGAACTCGGCAAGCGGCTGGCCGAATTGCAGACCGATCTGGCGCGGCAGGAGAGCATCGGCCGCGACGCTACCGAGAGCCTCGCCCGGCTCGCCGAGGAGGACGCCGCGCTCGTTCGGGAAAGCGAAGGCTCCGGCGGCAGCACCGAAGCCGCCACGGCCGCGCAGGAAGAGGCCGAAGCGGCGCTGGCCGCCGCCGAGGCCGAGCAGACCGCGGCTCAGGCCGCGCTCTCCGAGCTCGCCGCCCGTCGCGGCGCCCTGGAACGCGCGCTGCGCGAAGCCCGCGAGCGCGAGGCGCGGGCCTCGGCGGAACGCGACAGGCTCCAGCGCGACCAGGCCTCGATCGAAGCCGCCAGCACCGGCGCGCCGCTCGACGGCTTGCGCGAGGCTCTCGCTGCCGGCGAGGCGGCGATGCGGGCGGCGGATGCGCAGGCCGTCGCCGCGCGCACGGCGCTCGCCGCGGCACGCGAGCGGGAGAATCAGTCGCGCGGGCCGCTGGCCGAAGCCGACCGCAAGGCGCAACGGCTCGAAACCGAGATCGGGACGCTGCGCAAGCTGCTGGCCCCCGCCACGGACGGCCGCTGGCCCGCCATCGTCGAGGCGATCAGGGTCGCCAAGGGTTTCGAGGTCGCGCTGGGCGCGGCGCTCGGCGACGATCTCGACGCCGCCTCCGACACGGCCGCGCCAGCGCATTGGCGCGAGACCGGCCCCGGCGCAGGCGACCCGGCGCTGCCCGATGGCGCGGAGGCGCTGGCACGCCATGTGAAGGGGCCGGCCGCGCTCGGCCGTCGCCTCGCCCAGATCGGCGTGGTCGCGCGGGCGGATGGCGAGCGTCTGCGCGCGCTGCTCGCGCCTGGACAGATCCTCGTCTCGCGCGAAGGCGATGTCTGGCGCTGGGACGGCTTCACCAGCGCCGCCGAGGCGCCCTCCCCCGCCGCGCGGCGGCTGGCCGAAAAGAACCGGCTCGACGACCTCCAGCGCGAGGCCATCGCCGCCCGCGAGGCGGCCGAAGTCGCGCGCGGGGCGCTGGAAACGGTCATCGCGGAAACGCGCGCCGCTGCGCAGGCCGAGACCGCAGCGATCGAGGCGACACGGCAGGCGCGGCGCCAGCTCGACGAGAGCCGCGAGCAACTCGCCGGCGCCGAACGCAAGGCGGCGGAGATGGCGGCACGGCTCTCGGGCCTGACGGAGGCGATCAGCCGGCTCGGCCAGAGCGCGGCGGAGGCCGGCGCGCAGGCGAGCGAGCAGGAGAAGGCCCTGGCCGCGCTGCCCGTTTCGGTGGAGCTCGAAAACAGCCTGCTCAAGGCGCGCGCCACGCTGGGCGAAAGACGGGCCACCGCCTCCGACGCCCGCGCGCGGCTGCAGACCCTGGCGCGCGAGGCGGAGCTGCGGACACGCCGCCGCGCCGCCATCGCCGCCGATATCGAGGCCTGGCGCAAGCGCGCCGGCGCCAGCAGCCAGAGCGCCGGGGAGAGCCGGCAGCGCATCGCGACGACCACCGCCGAGCGGCAGGCGCTGCTCGAAGCTCCCGACACCTTCCTGACCGAGCGCAGGCGCCTCGTCGCCGAGATCGAGCAGGCGGAGGCGGCGCGGCGCGAGAGCGCCGACAGGCTGGCCAATGGCGAGGCGGCGCTGGCGGATGCCGACCGGCAGGCGCGCATCGCGCTGGAGGGATTGTCCGGCGCCCGCGAGCGGAGAGCCTCGGCCGAGGCCCGGCGCGACGCCGCGCGCCAGCGCGTCGCCGATATCGCGCGCCAGATCGAGGACGGGCTGGAAACCGGGCTCGACGGGCTGCAGGCCATCGCGGGGCACAAGGCCGGCGATCCGCTGCCCGAGACGGAGGCGGTCGAACGGCGTCTGACGAATCTCAAGGCGGAGCGCGAGCGGCTCGGCGCCGTCAACCTGCGGGCCGAGGACGAGCTCACCGAGGTCAAGGGCAAGCGCGAGGGGCTTTCATCCGAGCGCGACGACCTGACCGAGGCGATCCGGCGTCTCAGGCAGGCGATCGGCGCGCTCAACCGCGAAGGCCGCGAGCGCCTGACCGCCGCCTTCGAGATCGTCAACGGCCATTTCCAGCAGCTTTTCGGCGTGCTGTTCGGCGGCGGCGAGGCGGAGCTCAAGCTGGTGGATTCGGATGATCCGCTCGAAGCCGGGCTCGAGATCTTCGCCCGGCCGCCCGGCAAGAAGCCGCAGGTGATGACGCTGCTCTCGGGCGGCGAGCAGGCGCTGACGGCGACGGCGCTGATCTTCGCCGTCTTCCTGACCAACCCCTCGCCGATCTGCGTGCTCGACGAGGTCGACGCCCCGCTCGACGACGCCAATGTCGAGCGCTACTGCGACCTGCTCACCGAAATGGCGCGGAACACGCAGACGCGCTTCATCCTGATCACCCATAATCCGATCACCATGGCGCGGATGGAACGGCTCTTCGGCGTCACCATGGCCGAGCGCGGCGTGAGCCAGATGGTTTCGGTCGATCTGGCGACGGCCGAGCACATCCGCGAGGCCGGCTGAAGCGCGCCTGGAGCCGCTGAAAAAATGCCACAATCGCCGCCGCAATGCGGCGAGAATGTCGCACTTAGCCCGAATTTATAGATATTCCAATGCGTTAGCTATTATCCACCTGCCTTGACAGCGCGGGGGGCTGCCAATAAAGGAGGCCGTGCTGACGACGGCTCGATGCGCGGGTTTGGACAGGGTTATACTGGTTTTTCGCCGGATCGTGGCGATTTCACGATCAAGACGGGAGACCCGGGACCATGACCGAACCTGACCCCAACGCCTCAGACTCGGAGTTGCGCGCAAGACTGGGTTCCCTGAAGTCCGCGATCAAGCGGGCGGAGGAGAACGAAAAGCCGGGCGCGGGTCCGGCTGGAGAGGACAAGGCCCTTGCGGGCGCGATGTCCTCCGGCTTTCGCGCCGCGACGGATCTCGCAGGCGGCATCATCGCAGGCGCCCTGATCGGGTACCTCGGCGACCGGTGGCTTGGAACGTCTCCGTTCCTGCTGATCGCCTTCCTGGTGATCGGAACCATCGCGGGCTTCAGATCCGTCTATCGGCTCGGTTCGCGCCCGACCTCCGTGTCGAAGAGCGATCCGAAGAGAGATTGACCGAAGGGGCGGCCCATAAAGCCGCACGACGAGGGACGAGATCATGGCGGCTGGCGGCGGAATCGATCCGATCCACCAATTCCACATCAACCCGATCGTGGAGCTGAAGCCGTTCGGCCTCAATCTGTCCTTCACCAACACCTCGCTGTGGATGGTGATCGTGACCGCGGTCGTCTCGGCAATCATGATCTATGGCTCGAGCCAGCGTTCGGTCGTTCCCGGCCGGCTGCAGTCGCTCGCCGAGATGATGTACGAATTCGTCGCCTCCACCCTCACCGGGGTGATGAACAAGGACGGCATGAAGTTCTTCCCCTTCGTGTTCTCGCTGTTCATGTTCGTGCTGGCGTCCAACCTGCTCGGCCTGCTTCCCGGCTCCTTCACCGTCACCAGCCAGATCATCGTCACCGCGGCCCTGGCCGTGCTCGTGATGAGCGTCGTGCTGATCTACGGCATCGCCAAGCATGGCACCCATTTCTTCGGCCTGTTCGTGCCGTCGGGCGTGCCCGGCTGGCTCCTGCCCTTCGTGGTGCTGATCGAGGTCGTCTCCTTCGTGTCGCGCCCGGTTTCGCTCTCGCTTCGCCTGTTCGGCAACATGCTCGCCGGCCACATCGCGCTCAAGGTCTTCGGCGGCTTCGTCGTCGCGCTGACCACCGGTGCCGCCGCCGGCTTGTTCACATACGCCATCGCGCCGCTGCCGCTGCTGCTGGCGGTCGCGCTGACGGCGCTCGAAGTCCTCGTCGCGGTTCTGCAGGCCTATGTCTTCGCGATCCTGACCTGCGTCTATCTCAACGACGCGCTGCATCCCGGCCACTGAGGCCCTGCAAGCGCCGTTAAGAGTTCAACCAGCCCTTTAGCCTTCCCACTGGAGAAACATCATGGATCCTGTTGCAGCCAAGTTCATCGGCGCCGGCCTCGCCTCGCTCGGCATGGGCCTCGCCGCCATCGGCGTCGGCACCATCTTCGGCAACTTCCTGTCCGGCGCGCTGCGCAACCCGTCGGCCGCCGACGGCCAGTTCCCGCGCGCCTTCATCGGTGCGGCGCTCGCCGAAGGTCTGGGCATCTTCGCGTTCGTCGTCGCGCTCGTTCTGCTCTTCGTGGTCTGACGTTTTCGTCGACCGCACGACACAAGTCGCGCGCGCTGGCCGCTTTCGGCCGCGGGCGCGACCTTTTTCCTATCCTTTGCGCTGAAAGGCACCCCATGCCGGTTCGATCTTCAGGGTTCGTGCGACAAGGATGGCCGCTGGCTGTCGCCTCGTTCGCCACTCTGCTGGCTGGCGCGGCGCAGGCTGCCGAGCAAAAACACGGCGAGAGCGGCGAGGGAGCATCCTTTCCGCCTTTCGACCCGGCCCATTTCGCCAGCAACCTGTTCTGGCTCGCCATCACCTTCGCCGCGCTCTACTGGCTGATGTCGAAGGTCGCGCTGCCGCGCATCGGCGAGATTCTCGAGGAGCGCGCCAACACGATCGGCCGCGACCTCGACCAGGCGGCCGAGATGCAGGCCAAGGCCGAGGACATGGCGCAGGCCTATGAGAAGGCCCTCGCCGAGGCGCGCAAGAACGCCCAGGGCATCGCCCAGACGGCGCGCGACACCGGTGCCAAGGCGAGCGACGCCCAGCGTCATGCGACCGAGGCCGAGCTTGCCGCCAAGCTGGCCCAGGCCGAGGCGACCATCGCCAAGACCAAGACCGAAGCGATGGGCAATGTGCGCGGCCTCGGCGGCGACGTCGCGATCGCGATCGTCACCAAGCTGACGGGCCAGGCCCCGACCGCCTCCGAGGCTTCGGAAGCGGTCGACCAGGCGCTGTCGCGCGGCTGAGGAGAGTTTTGATGGATACTTTCTGGGTTGGCGTCGCGCTCGTCATCTTCCTTGCGATCCTGGTCAAGTTCGGCGTGCCGAAGATGATCGTGAAGGGCCTCGACGCCCGCGGCGAAAAGGTCGCCCATGAGCTGGCGGAGGCTCGCCGCCTGCGCGTGGAGGCCGAGAAGCTGCTTGGCGAATACGACGCCAAGCGCAAGGCCGCCGAGGCCGAGGCCGCCGAGATCATCTCCTCCGCCACCGAGGAGGCCAAGCGCCTCGCGGCCGAGGCCGAGGCCAAGCTCGCGGACTTCGTCGCCCGCCGGACCAAGACGGCCGAGGAGAAGATCGCCCAGGCCGAGAGCCAGGCCGAGGCCGAGGTTCGCGCCGCGGCTGCCGAAGCCGCCAGCAAGGCCGCCGAGACCATCCTGCGCGGCCAGATGGCCGGCAAGGCTGGCGAGGCCGCCTTCGCCGCAGGGCTCACCGAGGTCAAGGCCAAGCTCAACTGAGCCCTGGCCGGATCGTTCGAACATTCGACGCCGCGCTCTTCGGAGCGCGGCGTTTTTCTTTGCCCGGCTTCCGCCGAGATCATGCTCTGGGATAGCTTGGCGATGGCGGTGCCCCGGATCGGAGGACAGACGCGGTGATCGGCAACCTTCTTCGCTCGCTCCGGCTCGCACCGCTCCTTCTCGCCGCCACGCTCGGTGGAGCCAGCGCCTTCGAAAAGGTGAGCTTTCCGTCACGTGACGCGCTGGATCTCATCGGCTGGCTGGCGCGTCCGGAGGGGGCCGGCCCCTTCCCTGTCGTGATCGGCCTGCATGGCTGCGCGGGGCTCTACACGCGCTCGGGCGAGATCGGTGCACGCGAGACGGACTGGTCGCAGCGGCTGACGCAGGCAGGCTACGCCGTGCTGCTGGTTGACAGCTTCGGTCCGCGCGGCATCAAGGCGCTCTGCACCGAGCGTGAACGCTCGCTGACACCTGCTGGCCGCGCCCGCGACGCCTTCGCCGCGGTCGACTGGCTGAACAGGCAGAGCTTCGCCGCAAGCCAGCGCATCAGCCTGATCGGCTGGTCGAATGGCGGCTCCACGGCGCTACGCGTTGCAGACAGCCCCGAGGCCAAACACCTGCGCCACGTCATCGCCTTCTATCCCGGCTGCCGCGTGATGCTGAAGCGTGACTGGCGCGCCCGGACGGACACGGCGATCTTCCAGGGACTGGCCGATGACTGGACGCCGGCTGCACCTTGCGAGGAGCTCGCGCAGCGCGGCGGAGCGCGCTTCGTCGGCTTTCCCGGCGCCTATCACGATTTCGACCATCCGGGCCTGCCCTTGCGCGAGCGCAAGGCGGCGTATTCCCAGCGGCCCGACGGCATGGTCACGATCGGCAGCGACCCGAAAGCGCGCACTGAGGCGATCGACGCGGTGATGACGATCCTGAAGACGCCCTAGATTCTTCCAATATTCGAGCCCTCATCCTGAGGAGCAGCCATAGGCTGCGTCCCGAAGGATGCTCCAGGAGGCTCTGGAGATGGCTGGATCATCCTTCGAGACGCCGCTGACGCGGCTCCTCAGGATGAGGGCTTGAGATCGAGAACGCCTCAGTTGCTGGCAGTCGCCTGCGCCGCCGGCGGATTGCCCGAGGCGGTCTTCGGCGCAGCAGCCGGCCTCGCTGGGGAAACCGCGGCGGTGGCTTTCGGCTTGGGCTTGCGTGGCTGGATCGTCGAGGTGACGATGCCTTGCGGCGTGTCGAGGCCGTAGATGTCGTCGCGGAACTGGACCTGCCCGTCGGCGCCCTGCCACCCCGTGAGATAGACCCAGGCCACCGGCACCGCCTTCTTCAGCGGGATGTTCTTGCGCTCGCCCTTGGCGATCTCGTCCTCGATCGCCTGTCGACTCCATTCGGAGCCTTCGAGCAGCCAGGCGGCAAGGTCGCGGACACCCTCGATGCGGGCGCAGCCCGAGGAGTTGAAGCGCACATCGTTGCGGAACAGCGTCTTCTTCGGCGTGTCGTGCATGTAGACCGCATCGCTGTTGGGCATGTCGATCTTGAGCTGGCCCAGCGAATTGGTCGGGCCGGGCTCCTGCCGGACGTAGAAATACGGATTGGTCAGGGTCGCCCATTTGACGCTCGCCGGATCGATCTCCTTGTTCTCGGCTCCGAGCAATTTCATGTTCGACTTGGCGATGAACGTCGGATCCTTGCGCATATGGGGGATGATGTCGGCCTTCACGATCGACATCGGCACGGTCCAATAGGGGTTCAGATTGACCGAGGTGATGTTGGCCTGGATCACCGGCGAGGGCCGGTCCGGCCGCCCGACGATGGCGAGATGGCGCTCCTTCACCTCGCCGTTCTCCACCGCCTCGACGCTGGCGCCTGGGATGTTCACCACGACATAGCGGCTGGCGAAGTTGAAGCCGTTGCCCTTGAGCCGCTCGAGCGTGGCGGTGAGCTGGTTGAGGCGCATCTCGACCGGCGTGTTCATCGCCTTGAGGGTGAGGCGGCCGACCGTGCCGAGATCCGAGAGACCGTGGCGGCGCTGAAAGCGCTTCACCGCCTCGACGACGGCCGCATCGTAGACGTCGCCCGGCAAGGCCTCGGCCGAAAGGTCGCCGCCCGCGACGAGACGCTGCTTCAGCGCGACGACGTCCGGCCCGCGCGAATCGGGCTTGAGGGATGCAGCGCCTGCCGGCACCTTCGGCCAGCCGCCGCGCGCGGCGACGTCCTCATGCGCGATCAGCGCTTCCAGCGTGCGGTCATAGGTGTTGGGGCCATAGCTCGCCTCGTTGGCGCGCGCGGGTAGCGCCGCGAGGGCGGCAACAGCCGCCGTAGCGAGGATGGCGTTACGCAGGAACATCGAACTACCCCCGAGCCACACAAGGCGGCACGGAGGCGATCATTCCCCGACATGGTCAAGGAATGCTTAAGAATCGGCGGGCGCCCTTCACCATGCTGACGGATATCGTCAGGGCGGGCCGCCCCTTACTCCGCCGCGGCCTTGACCGGGGCAGGCTCCGTCCATTTCAGCACTGGCGAGCGGGCGGCGCGGGTCTCGTCGAGCCGGCGGATCGGGGCGTGATGCGGGGCGCTGGTGAAACGCTCCTTGTCGTTGCCCTTGGCCGCGATGGCGAGGTCGCGCAGCGTCGCGATGAAGAGGTCGAGCGCGGCCTTCGATTCCGACTCGGTCGGCTCGATCAGCATGGCGCCATGGACGACGAGCGGGAAATACACCGTCATCGGATGGTAGCCCTCGTCGATCATCGCCTTGGCGAAATCGAGCGTCGAGACGCCGGTGCCCTTGAGCCATTCGTCGTCGAACAGCACCTCGTGCATCGAGGGGTGGTCCGGGAAGGGCAGCGACATCAGGTCGCTCAAGCCCGCACGGATGTAGTTCGCGTTCAGCACCGCATCCTCGGAAGCCTGGCGCATGCCGTCCGAGCCGTGGCTGAGCATGTAAGCCAGCGCGCGGACATACATGCCCATCTGGCCGTGGAAGGCGGTCATGCGGCCGAAGGGCTGGTTGCCCACTGGGGCTTCATCGCGCGACTCGATCAGATGCGGCTTGCCGTTCTCGACATGGATGAAGGGCACCGGCGCGAAGGGCGCCAGACGCTGCGAGAGCACGACGGGGCCGGCACCGGGACCGCCGCCGCCATGGGGCGTCGAGAAGGTCTTGTGCAGGTTGATGTGCATGGCGTCGACGCCGAGATCGCCCGGACGGGCCTTGCCGACGATCGCGTTGAAATTGGCGCCGTCGCAGTAGAAATAGGCGCCGGCCTCATGCATTGCCGCGGCGATCTCGACGATCTGGGGCTCGAAGATGCCGCAGGTGTTCGGGTTGGTCAGCATGATCGCGGCGATGTCCGGCCCGAGCAGGGCCTTGACGTCCTCGACCGCGACGGTGCCGTCCGGACGAGCCGGAACCGCCTTCACCGAGAAGCCGATCAGGGCCGCCGTCGCCGGGTTGGTGCCATGGGCCGATTCGGGCACGAGCACGACATTGCGGGTCGCGCCCTCGCCCTTTGCCGCGATCGCAGCCTTGATCGCCATCATGCCGCAAGCCTCGCCATGGGCGCCGGCCTTGGGGCTCAGCGCCACCGCCGGCATGCCGGTCAGCGTCATCAGGTAGCGGGCGAGCTCCAGCATCAGGTCGAGCGCGCCGGGCACCGTCGAGATCGGCTGCAGCGGGTGCACGTCGGAGAAGCCCGGAAGCCGCGCCACCTTCTCGTTGAGACGGGCATTGTGCTTCATCGTGCAGGAGCCGAGCGGGAAGAGCCCGGTGTCGATGCCGTAGTTTTTCTGGCTGAGGCGCACATAGTGACGCATCGTCTCGGGCTCGGAGAGGCCGGGCAGGCCGATCTCGCCCTGGCGGGCATGCTTGCCCAGCCGCGACTTGAACGGCGCCGGCTTGTCGATGTCGACGCCGGTCGCCTCGTGATGGCCGATCTCGAAGATCAGCGGCTCGATCTGCTGGAGAGCCTTGTTGCCGGTGAAGGTGAGGTGCTCTTCATGCGAGGCCTCGCCGGCCTGGGTGGGACGTCCCTGACGGTTCAACATCACAGCACCTCCACGAGCGCCGCCACGAGGGCCGCCCGGTCTTCATCGGTATTCACCTCGGTCGAGGCGATGATCAGCAGGTCGTCGAGCCCAGCCTTGGGCAGGAGCCGCGAGACGGGGACGCCGGCCAGGATGCCCCTGGCGGCGAGCACCTCGACGACCTCGGCGGCCGGCTTCTTCAGCTTCACGGTGAACTCGTTGAAGAAGCTGTCGTTGAGCACCTTCACGCCTTCGACGCCCGCGAGCGCGTCGGCGAGCTTCACGGCGTTGGCGTGGTTCACCTCGGCAAGGCGCGCGAGGCCGGTCTGGCCGAGCAGCGTCATGTGGATGGTGAAGGCCAGCACGCAGAGGCCGGAGTTGGTGCAGATGTTCGAGGTCGCCTTGTCGCGACGAATGTGCTGCTCGCGGGTCGAGAGCGTCAGCACGAAACCGCGCTGACCGGTCGAATCGACCGTCTCGCCGCAGAGCCGGCCCGGCATCTGGCGGATATATTTCGACTTGGCGGCGAAGAGGCCGACATAGGGGCCGCCGAAATTCAGCGCGTTGCCGATCGACTGGCCCTCGCCGACGACGATATCGGCATCCTGCGCGCCCGGAGGCACGACCGCGCCGAGCGAGACGACCTCGGTGAAGACCGCGATCAGCAGGGCGCCATGGGCATGAGCCTTCTCGGCGATCGGCTTGAGGTCGCGCAGGTTGCCGAAGACGTCGGGCGACTGGACGACGACGCAGGAGGTGCTGTCGTCGATCTGGGAGAGGATGTCCTCGCTGGCCGAGACGTCGGGCTTCAGCACCACGACCTCGTCATTGGCCATCTCGGAGAGGGTCTCGACGACCGCGGTGTAATGCGGATGCAGGCCGCCGGAGAGCACCGCCTTGCGGCGCTTGGTGACGCGATGCGCCATCAGCACGGCCTCGCCGGTGCCGGTCGAGCCATCATACATCGAGGCGTTGGCGACCTCCATGCCGGTCAGCGCGGCGACCTGGGTCTGGAACTCGAAGAGATATTGCAGCGTGCCCTGCGCGATCTCGGGCTGATAGGGCGTGTAGCTGGTCAGGAATTCCGAGCGCTGGATCAGGTGATCCACCGTCGCCGGGACATGGTGCTTGTAGGCGCCGGCGCCGACGAAGAAGGGAACGGCCGAGGCGGCGGTGTTCTTGCCGGCCATCTTGCCGAGGATGCGCTCGACCTCGAGCTCGCCCTTGGCGCGGGGCAGGTCGACCGGGGCCTTCAGCAGCTTGCCGGCCGGCACGTCGCTGAACAGCGCGTCGATGTCGGAGACGCCGATCCGTGCGAGCATGTCCTCGCGGTCGGTATCGGTAAGGGGGAGATAGCGCATGGGGTGCGTCCGTATCTTTTCGATTCAAAGCGCTCCGTCATTCCGGCCAGAGCGAAGCGGAGAGCCGGAATCCACCGTAGAGCGCTGTACCCCACGATGGATTCCGGGTCTGCGCCGCTACGCGTCTTGCCCGGAATGACGGTGGAGCGACATCAGAGCGTCTTCACGTAATTCTGGTACTCGTCCTCGCTCATCAGCGCGTCGAGCTCGGCTGCGTCCGTGAGCTTGATCTTGAGGAACCAGCCCTTGCCGGCCGGGTCCTCGTTGACGGTGCCCGGCGCGGCTTCGAGCTCGCCATTCACCTCGACGACCTCGCCCGAGACCGGGGCGTAGACTTCCGAAGCGGCCTTGACGCTCTCGACCACCGCGGCCTCGCCGCCCTTGCTCAGCGCCTTGCCGACCGTCGGCAGCTCGACGAAGACGACGTCGCCGAGCTGGGACTGGGCGTAATCGGAGATGCCGACCGTGCCGGTGTCACCCTCGATGCGGATATATTCATGGTCCTTGGTGTAGCGGGTCTCGGCCATGGTTTCCTCCTGGCGAAAATCGGGAAATCGGATCAGCGCTTGTAACCGTTGGGGACGAAGGGCATCGGCGCCACGACAGCCGGCAGCGGCTTGCCACGCACGATGAGGTTGAGCTTGGTGCCCGGCGCGGAATGGGCCTTGGCGACATAGCCCATGGCGAGCGGGCCGTTCAGCGTCGGGCCGAAGCCGCCCGAGGTCACGGTGCCGATCACCTCGCCTTCCGGCGTCGCGATCTCCGTGCCTTCGCGGGCCGGGGCGCGGCCTTCCGGCAGCAAGCCGACGCGGATGCGGGACGTGCCCTCGGCCAGTTCGCGCTGGATGCGCGCGGCGCCGGGGAAGCCGCCCTCCTCGCGGCGGCGCTTCTGGATCGACCAGTTGAGCGCGGCCTCGATCGGCGAGGTCGTGGTGTCGATGTCGTGGCCGTAAAGGCAAAGCCCGGCCTCAAGCCTGAGCGAATCGCGGGCACCGAGGCCGATCGGCTTGACGTTGGCATCGAGCAGCAGCGTGTCCCAGATCTCGCCGATCTTCGCCGCTGCGGCAGAAATCTCGTAGCCGTCCTCGCCGGTATAGCCGGAGCGGCTGACATTGGCCTTGATGCCGGCGACCTTCATGGTGCGCGAGGTCATGAAGCCCATCTCGGCGGCTTCCGGCGCGATGGCCGCGAGCGCGGCTTCGGCGCCCGGCCCCTGCAGCGCGATCAGGCCGCGATGCTCGGCCTTGATGAGCTTTACGTTGGCCGGCAGGCGCGCCTCGATATGGGCGTAGTCGGCATCCTTGCAGGCGGCGTTGACGACGAGATAGAGCGCGCCGTCCTCATCGGGGTCGATCGAGCGCGTGATCATCAGGTCGTCGAGGATGCCGCCCTCCTCGTTCAGAAGCTGCGAGTAGCGCTGCTTGCCGGGGGCGAGATTGACGATATCGGCGGGAATCAGCGCTTCCAGCGCCTTGGCCGTGGTCTCGTGATCGGGGCCGATCAGGAAGCACTGGCCCATATGCGAGACGTCGAAGAGCCCGGCCTTGTCGCGCGTCCAGTTGTGCTCGGTCAGGATGCCCGTCGGATACTGCACCGGCATGTCATAGCCGGCGAAGGGCACCATGCGGGCGCCGAGCGCGACATGGCGCGCATGAAGCGGGGTCTTGAGCACCACGGCATCCGTGGCATCGGCGGCTTCGGCAGCCATGGCGGCCCCTTCCAGAGTCGAGCGCAAGCCCCGGACGGAACTGTCCGGAACGCGCCCCCTCTGTCTCGGAACCTGAGAGATTTCCCCGCCCCGGCCAACTCAGCCGGACAGGTTACACCCGTCGGTGGGCGGAATCGCTTCCGCCACTTTCCAGAGCGCCAACTCCCCAGCGGTCCTTTTGCCTGAGCGTTTCCGGGGCGGTTGCGCCTTCGGCGCCGGCCCTGACGGATCAGGCCCGGTCTCTCCCGCGGGGATATGCGGCTTCGGGCACAGATACAGAAGGCGCCGGCCCAGTCAATCCGGGCGGCGCCTTCTTTCACGGCAATGCCTGCCGTTATCGACGGCGATGGCGGGCCGGTGTCGCCGCGCCGCCCTGCCCCAGGCCGACGATGATCTCGACGTCGCTCTTGCCGGGCGGCACGGTGATGCCCTCCTCGACATGGGTGAAGTCGACGCCGCCCTGCCCGGACGGGATCGTCCCGCCGACGCGCGCACCGCGACGTGCGACGACATCGGTGCCGCGCGTCACCGTCGTGGTCAGCGTGGCGCCGTAGTTGCCGGCGCCGCCGGCCGGGCCGAGCAGGATGCGGCCCTCGACGCCGACCTTGAGGCGGAAGCCGCCATTGCCGGTCGGCGTGCATTCGCGCGCGACGTTGGTGATCGAGATCTGGTAGCGCAGGCCGCTCGAATCCTGCCCGGCCTGGGCCCGGATCGCGGCGCCGCCATCGGCGACGATGACCTCCGGACAGACGACCGTCATGTCGTCCTCGTCCTTCGGCAGCTGGTCCGCCGGCGGCGGGGTGGCGGACTGGAACATCAGCATGTTGAGCGCCGTGCTGCCGGCGGAGGATGATGAGGGCGAGCCGCAGCCGGCAAGGCCCAGGCAGAGCAGCGGCAGAGCGAGCCAGCGGCTCCGGTCAAGGGTTCGATCGATCACGGCAAAGCCTCCACGCCAGGGCCGAAGCCGTTGAGCGAAACGGGCACGCCCACCCCCTCCTCCGGCGTCTGGAATACGATGAATGTCGCGCTCTTGCCGCTCTTGAGCTGGCCGAGCAGCGTATCGTCCATGACGACCTCGGCGACGCAGCCGGTGGTCAGGCAGCGCACGAAGCCGGCGCGGCCGATGTCCTTGTCGTCGATCTTGAGGCCGAGCCCCGAGGGCAGCAGCACGCCGAGCGGAGCGACGACGCGCAGGAGCCGGCTCTTCTGGTCGGCCGTCTTCAGCACGATGACGAGGAGCGTGAGATTCGGGCGATCCTCGGCGGCGACGTTCTGGACGAGCGCGCATTGCTCGGCCTTGGCGCCGGGCGGCACCTCGCAGCGCATCTGCCAGTCGCCATGTGTCGAGCGCACCGTACCCTGCGCATAAGCGGGACCGGCGGCGAGGCCGGCCGCCATGAGCGCCAGCACCAGCGCACCAAGCGCCCCCAGGATCCTCTTCATCCCTGCCATCCTTCCAAATCGCATCTTGCGACACAAACCACAGCAGGAACGCAGGATTCGGGCGAAAGCCCGGCCGCGCCACGAAATCCCACCGCCATCAACATAAAACGCGTTCGGACCATGCAGGCCCGGTCCTGTCAAGGCGGACCGCGCCCCGATGCCGCACTTCAAACCCCACCTCGCGTGCTTATGCCGCACGACATGAGGCGCAGCCGGCATTGTCCCTCTGGCGCAAGCGTGATCTTTGATTTATCGCAATCCCGAAGAGCAGGGCGACCTCACGGTCGCCCCTTCGTGCATGGACCCGAGCTCCGGCTCCCATGCAGGTCGATTGAGGAGCTATGTCGGACCGATGCGATTTCTGAGCAGGACCCTTGCAACCGCCGCGCTCGCGGCCCTTGCAGCCATCGCGCTGGCGACCGTCCCGGCTTTCGCCGGCACCGGCATGCCCACTCCCTGGCAGATGAATCTGCAGGGCGCGGCGACCCCCGTCTCGGATTACATCCACTGGTTCCACGACTGGCTGAACATCATCATCTTCGTGGTCACGCTCTTCGTGCTCGCGCTGCTGGTCTATGTGATCTTCCGCTTCAACGAGAAGGCCAACCCGGTCCCCTCCAAGACCACGCATAACGCCTTGCTCGAAGTGGCCTGGACGGTGATCCCGGTCCTGATCCTGGTCGTGATCGCCATCCCCTCCTTCCGCCTGCTCAAGCTGCAGCTCGAGGTGCCGAAGGCCGACATGACCATCAAGGTCACCGGCAAGCAGTGGTACTGGTCCTATGAATACGCGCAGGACAACGCCGCCGCCTTCGGCTTCGATTCGCTGATGCTCGACGAGAAGCAGCGTGCCGAGGCGATCGCCTCCAAGAAGATCGCCGCCGACGAGGCGCCCCGCCTGCTCGCCGTCGACAACGAGGCGGTCGTCCCGGTCGGCAAGATCGTCCGCGTCCAGGTCACCGGCGCCGACGTCATCCACAAATTCACGGTGCCGTCCTTCGGCATCAAGATCGACGCCATCCCCGGCCGCCTGAACGAGACCTGGTTCATGGCCGAGCGCGAGGGCATCTATTACGGCCAGTGCTCGTTCATCTGCGGCCAGAACCACTCCTACATGCCGATCGCCTTCCGCGTCGTCAGCCAGGAGCGCTATGCCGCCTGGCTGACGGAGGCGAAGCAGAAATTCGCCAATGCCGAAGATGCGGGCCGCAAGCTCGCCGCGGCCTCGAAGTAATTCGCCGAGGAGACTAGACCATGGCAACCGCGGCACCGCACGCTCACGACCACGGACACGACGCAGCCCATGACCACCCGACCGGGTGGCGGCGCTGGCTTCTGTCCACCAACCACAAGGACATCGGGACCCTCTACCTGATCTTCTCGATCATTGCGGGCCTGGTCGGCGGCTTCCTGTCGATCATGATGCGCATCGAGCTCATGTATCCGGGCCTGCAGATCTTCTCGAGCGGCCAGACCTACAACGTCTTCGTCACCGGCCACGGCCTGATCATGATCTTCTTCATGGTCATGCCCGCCGTCATCGGCGGCTTCGGCAACTGGTTCGTGCCGCTGATGATCGGCGCGCCGGACATGGCCTTCCCGCGCATGAACAACATCTCGTTCTGGCTGACGGTCGCCGGTTTCGTGCTGCTCGTCATCTCGCTCTTCGTGCCCGGCGCGCCCGGCGCCAACGGCGTCGGCACGGGCTGGACGATCTATCCGCCGTTCTCGACGGCGGGCCATCCCGGGCCGTCGGTCGATTTCGGCATCCTGTCGCTGCACCTGGCGGGCGCGGCCTCGATCCTGGGCGCGATCAACTTCATCACCACGATCCTGAACATGCGCGCGCCTGGCATGACCATGCACAAGATGCCGCTGTTCGCCTGGGGCGTGCTGGTCACCGCCTTCCTGCTGCTGCTGGCGCTGCCGGTGCTCGCCGGCGCGATCACCATGCTGCTGACCGACCGCAACTTCGGCACCACCTTCTATGACCCGGCCGGCGGCGGCGACCCGATCCTGTACCAGCACCTGTTCTGGTTCTTCGGTCACCCCGAAGTCTACATCATGATCCTGCCGGCCTTCGGCATCGTCAGCCACATCATCTCGACCTTCTCGAAGAAGCCGATCTTCGGCTATCTCGGCATGGCCTACGCGATGGTCGCGATCGGCGTCGTCGGCTTCATCGTGTGGGCGCACCACATGTACACCGCTGGCCTTTCGCTCAACACGCAGCGCTATTTCGTGTTCGCGACGATGGTCATCGCGGTGCCGACCGGCATCAAGATCTTCTCCTGGATCGCGACGATGTGGGGCGGTTCGATCCGCTTCACCGCGCCGATGGTCTGGGCGATCGGCTTCATCTTCCTGTTCACCGTCGGCGGCGTCACCGGCGTGGTGCTGGCCAACGCCGGCGTCGATCGCTCGCTGCATGCGACCTATTACGTCGTGGCCCACTTCCACTACGTGCTGTCGCTCGGCGCCGTGTTCGGCATCTTCGCGGGCTTCTACTACTGGTTCCCGAAGATGAGCGGCTACATCATGCCGGACTGGATCGGCCGCCTGCACTTCTGGATCGCCTTCATCGGCGCGAACCTGCTGTTCTTCCCGCAGCACTTCCTCGGGCTCGCCGGCATGCCGCGTCATTATGTGGACTATCCGGACGCCTTCGCCGGCTGGCATTTCTGGTCGTCGATCGGCTCCTACATCTTCGCGGCGGGCCTCCTCGTCTGGCTCTACGGCATCGTGGTCGCGTTCAGCCGCAAGGAACTCGCCGGCAACAATCCGTGGGGCGAAGGCGCGACGACGCTGGAGTGGACGCTGTCCTCGCCGCCGCCCTTCCACCAGTTCGAGACGCTGCCGCGCATCACCGGCTCGGACCATTGAGACGACCGGCGGCGGACCTCAGGGTCCGCCGCCGCCCTTCCCCCGAGCGCCTCTCGAGAGGCGTTCCGGAGACGGGCGACCGCAAACCGCTCGCAATGCCCCGGCCCCCTGAACGGTGCCGATCCAAAGAGTACGAAGACGATCAGATCGATGTCCGCCGCGTTTGAAACCCACACCGAAGGCACCATCGCCTCCACCGGCGAGGCGCGCGATTTCTTCGCGCTGCTGAAGCCGCGGGTGATGTCGCTCGTCGTGGTGACGGCGCTGACCGGCATGGCGACGGCGCCCGGCACGGTGCACCCGGTGCTGGCGCTGGCGGCGCTGCTGGCGATCGCGGTCGGGGCCGGCGCCTCGGGCTGCCTCAACATGTGGTACGACGCCGATATCGACACGCTGATGAGCCGCACGGCCAAGCGCCCGATTCCGTCAGGCCGGATCCTGCCCTCCGAGGCGCTCGCCTTCGGGCTGACCCTCTCGGTCGGCTCCGTGCTGGTGCTCGGGCTCGTCGCCAACCTGCTCGCGGCGGCGATGCTGGCCTTCACCATCTTCTTCTATGCCGTCGTCTATTCGATGTGGCTGAAGCGCTGGACGCCACAGAACATCGTCATCGGCGGTGCCGCCGGCGCCTTCCCGCCGATGATCGGCGAGGCGGTCGTGACCGGCCAGTTCGGCTGGCACTCGCTGGTGCTGTTCGCGATCATCTTCCTGTGGACGCCGCCGCATTTCTGGGCGCTGGCGCTGGTCAAATCCGCCGATTACGCCCGCGCCGGCATCCCGATGATGCCGAATGTCGCCGGCCCGGCCGCGACGCGCCGGCAGATCGTGCTCTATTCGCTGGTCATGGCGCCGGTCGCGGTGCTGCCGGCGCTAATGGGCTTCGGCGGACTGATCTATCTCGTGGTTTCGGTCACGACCGGGCTCGCCATGATCTGGCTTTCGATCCAGGTCTGGCGCCGCACCGAGGGGCAAGCCGCGATCAAGGCCTGCTGGTCGCTGTTCGGCTTCTCGATCCTCTATCTGTTCCTGCTCTTCGCGGTGCTGCTCGTCGAGAACGGCTTCGGCCTGATGTGGACGCTGCCGAAGGTGATCGGATGAGCGAGAATCACAACCGAAAGGTCGCGCCGGCGCCCTTCTCTCCGGAGGACATGGCGCGCCGTCGGCGCCGGAACCTGGCGCTCGCGCTGGTTCTGGCCGGGCTGGTGGTCTTCTTCTTCGTGGTGACGCTGGTGAAGACCGGCCCGGCCATCATGAACCGGCCGCTGTGATGACGAAGCCCTCCGACAGCCGCGTGGCGACGCATTCCGCGAAATCGACCCGCACGGCGCTGATCTGCGTCGGCGTCGCCTTCAGCATGCTCGGCCTGTCCTTCGCGGCCGTGCCGCTCTACGACCTGTTCTGCAAGGTCACCGGCTTCGGCGGCACGCCGCAGATCGGCACCGCCGCGACCGGCAAGGTGCTGGACCGTTTCATCTCCGTGCGTTTCGACGCGAATGTCGCGCCCGGCCTCGGCTGGAAGTTCGAGGCCGAGAGCCCCGAGATCAGCGCGCAGGTCGGCATCACCCAGACGGTGTTCTACAAGGTCACGAATCGCTCCGACCGCACGGTGACGGGCATCGCGACCTACAATGTCACGCCCGAGCAGAGCGCGGCTTATTTCGTGAAGATTCAGTGCTTCTGCTTCACCGAGCATACGCTGAAGCCGGGCGAGAGCTTCGAGGCGCCGGTGGTGTTCTACATCGACCCGGAAATCGCGCAGAATCGCGATCTCGACGGCATCAAGGCCATCACCCTTTCCTACACCTACTTCGCCTCCAAGGCAGGGCAGCCGGTCGCCGAGGACCAGGCCGGCACCGCCAAGGGTGACGCGAAGAATCCGAAACTGTAAAAGCGCGCTCACAGAGAGCGCGGACAAGAAGTCGCACGCGGAGACCGAATACGATGGCCGGGGCCCATACGAAGCACCACGATTACCACCTCGTCGATCCGAGCCCGTGGCCGCTCATCGGCGCGACCAGCGCGACCATCATGGCGATCGGCGCCGTGATGTGGATGAAGGCCCTGCCGATCGGCGGCCTGCATATCGGCCCGCTGGTTTTCGGCGTCGGCATGCTCGGCGTGCTCTACACCATGCTGTCCTGGTGGATGGACGTGATCCGCGAGGCGGAGAAGGAAGGCCATCATACCCGCGTGGTGCAGCTCCATCACCGCTACGGCATGATCATGTTCATCGCCTCCGAGGTGATGTTCTTCGTCGCCTGGTTCTGGGCCTATTTCGACGCGAGCCTGTTCTCCTACGAGCAGATCAATTTCCTGCGCCACGACTTCACCGGCGGCGTCTGGCCGCCGAAGGGCATCGAGACCTTCGATCCCTGGCATCTGCCACTGCTCAACACGCTGATCCTGCTGACCTCCGGCACCACCGTGACCTGGGCGCACTACGCCCTGATCAACAATGACCGGGCCGGCCTGAAGCAGGGCCTGTGGCTGACCGTGATCCTCGGCCTGCTGTTCACGCTGTGCCAGGCCTATGAGTACTCGCACGCCGCCTTCGCCTTCAGCGGCAACATCTACGGCGCCACCTTCTTCATGGCGACCGGCTTCCACGGCGCGCATGTCATCATCGGCACGATCTTCCTGGCGGTGTGCCTCTACCGGGCCTATCTTGGCCACTTCAAGCCGGAGCAGCATCTCGGCTTCGAGTTCGCCGCCTGGTACTGGCACTTCGTCGACGTGGTCTGGCTGTTCCTGTTCGTCTCGATCTATGTCTGGGGCGCTGGCGCACAGACCGCTGCCGGGCACTGACCGGCTGCCGCGCGCCCGGCGGTCGCGCTGACAGAAGGCGGCCGCGAGGCCGCCTTTTTCGTTCAGGAGGCATCAATGGCCGAACCTCAACCCTCCCTTCCCTCCCCCTATGCGACGGGGCTCGCCGGGCGCTGCCCGCGCTGCGGCGAGGGCGCGCTTTTCGACGGCTTCCTCAAGCTTAAGCCGCGCTGCAGCGCCTGCGGGCTCGACTACAAATTCGCCGATTCCGCCGACGGGCCGGCCGTGTTCATCATGCTGATCGCAGGCTTCGTGGTGCTGGGGGCGGCGCTCTATGTCGAGATCGCCTATGAGCCGCCGATCTGGCTGCATCTCGCCATCTGGCTGCCGCTCGCGATCGCCATCTGCCTCGCGCTGCTGCGGCCGATGAAGGGGCTCGCGGTGGCGCTGCAATACGTCAACAAGGCCGAGGAAGGCAGGCGCGAGAAGTGACCTCCCCGTCAGCCAAGGCGAAGAGACCCGGCCTGCTGCTACCGGGGCTCCTGACCGTTCTGGGCGCCGTAGTGCTTTGCGGGCTCGGCACCTGGCAGCTCGAGCGGATGCAGGAGAAGCGCGCCTATATCGACCGGCTCGAGACCCAGTCCGCGGGCGCCCCGGCGCCGATGCCGCCGAGCGCCGACTGGGCGAAGCTCGACGCCGGCGCGCTCGACCTGACCCATGTGGTCGCCAAGGGCAGCTATACCGACGAGCATGTCGCGGGCGTGCGCACCACGATCGCGGCGGGACCGCCGGGCACGCGCCAGCTCTCCGGCTTCGGGCGCTGGATCTTCCAGGGCTTCAGGCTGGAGGATGGCGGCGTCATCCTCGTCAATCGCGGCTTCGTGCCCGAAAGCAAATTCGGGCAGATCCGCCCCGCTTCCGGCCCGGACACGATCCGCGGCTTCCTGCGCGCGCCGGAGACGCGCAACGCCTTCACGCCGGCGGACCTGCCGGCGATCCGCGAGTTCTACACCCGCGACCCCGCGGCCATCGCCGCCGCCCTCAACCTGCCGCCGGCGCCCTTCTATCTGGAGGCCGAGCGCGAGGGCGACGGGCTGACGCCGCCGGCCGGCGTCGATGTGCGCGAGCTCATCGGGCGCATTCCCGACAATCACCTGCAATATGCGCTGACCTGGTTCGCGCTCGCGCTGACCCTGATCGGGGTGTTCGGAGCTTATGCCTGG
This sequence comes from Allobosea sp. UNC402CLCol, assembly GCF_000745475.1. GTDB lineage: Bacteria > Pseudomonadota > Alphaproteobacteria > Rhizobiales > Beijerinckiaceae > Allobosea > Allobosea spartocytisi. The sequence continues at coordinate 302,973 of NZ_JQJJ01000009.1, read as the reverse complement.
CAGGGTCGGAAAGGCGCGAGCTCGGCCTAAGGCCGCAGGATCGACATCAAACGGTTTTGCCCAAAGCAGCAGACCGGCCTATAGCATCAGATATAGATCAAAGAGGCCCAAGACCGTGCTGCATGTCTCCACCCGGGGCGAAGCCCCGGCGCTCAGCTTTTCCGACGCGCTCCTGACCGGGCTTGCCCGCGACGGCGGGCTCTATCTGCCGCAGAGCTGGCCCACGCTCGACGCCGCCGAGATCGCCGGCTTTTCCGGCAAGTCCTATGCGGCCGTGGCAGAGCGCGTCATCGGCGCGCTGAGCGACGGCGATGTCGAGCCGAAGGCGCTCGGCCGGATGATCCACGACGCCTATGCCGGCTTCCGGCATCCGGCCGTCTGCCCGCTGACGCAGATCGGCGACAACCTCTTCGTGCTCGAACTCTTCCACGGCCCAACGCTCGCCTTCAAGGACGTGGCGATGCAGCTTCTCGGCCGGCTGATGGACCACACGCTCGGCCTGCGCGGCCAGCGCGCCACCATCGTCGGCGCGACCTCCGGCGACACCGGTAGCGCGGCCATCGACGCCTTCAAGGGGCTGAAGAGCGTCGACGTCTTCATCCTCTATCCGCAGGGCCGCGTCTCGGACGTGCAACGCCGGCAGATGACCACGGTCGATGCGGAGAACGTCCACGCCATCGCGGTCGAAGGCACCTTCGACGACTGCCAGAACCTGGTGAAGGCGATGTTCAACCATCACGCCTTCCGCGACGAGATCGGCCTCTCCGGCGTCAATTCGATCAACTGGGCGCGCATCGCGGCGCAGGTAGTCTATTACTTCACGGCGGCGGTTTCGCTCGGCGCGCCCGCCCGCAAGGTGTCCTTCGCAGTGCCGACCGGCAATTTCGGCGACATCCTCGCCGGCTGGGTCGCCAAGCGGATGGGCTTGCCCGTCGAGCGCCTGACGATCGCGACCAACAGCAACGACATCCTGCCCCGCACGCTGGCGAGCGGCGTCTACGAGATGCGTGGTGTCCAGGCGACGACCTCGCCTTCGATGGACATTCAGATCTCCTCCAATTTCGAGCGGCTGCTGTTCGAGGCGCATGGGCGCGACGGCGCCGCCGTGCGGCGGTTGATGCAATCGTTGCAGCAGTCCGGCCGCTTCGAGATCGGGCCCGAGCCGCTCGCCCGCATCCGCAGCGAGTTCGAGGCGACGGCGCTCAGCGAGAGCGAGATCGCCGCCGAGATCCGCCAGACCTGGACCGAGAGCGGCTACCTCGCCGATCCGCACACCGCCATCGGCATCGGCGCCGCCCGCCAGAAGCTCGCCCGCGACGCGGCAACGCCAACGATCGTGCTCGGCACCGCCCATCCGGCCAAGTTCCCGGCCGCCGTGAAAGCGGCCAGCGGCGTTAAGCCCGTGCTTCCGGCGCATCTCGCCGATCTGATGGAGCGCAAGGAGCGGGTTACGTTGCTGCCGAACGACCTCGCGGCGATCGAGACCTTCGTGCGCGAGCATGCCCGCGCCGTGCGGGGGGCCGCAGCGTGAGCGTGGCCGCGCCCGCCGAGCTGGCCGAGATCGTGGCTCCCGACGAAAGCCGCGGCGCGCATGATCCCGATGTCGGCCTGACCACCCTGCCCTCGGGGCTGCGGATCGTCTCGCAGCACATGGAGCATGCGGCGACCGTCTCGCTGGGCATCTGGATCGGGGCCGGCTCGCGCGACGAGCTGCCCCATGAGCATGGCCTCGCCCATCTTCTGGAGCATATGGCCTTCAAGGGCACGGCAAGGCGCAGCGCCTTGCAGATCGCCGAGGAGATCGAGAGCGTCGGCGGCGACCTCAACGCCGCGACCAGCGTGGAATACACCTGCTACACCGCCCGCGTGCTCGGCGCCGACCTTGCGCTCGCGGTCGACATCCTCGCCGACATCGTCACCGCGCCGGCCCTCACCGAGGAGGAGCTGAAGCGCGAGAAGGGCGTGATCCTGCAGGAGATCTCGGCGGTGCAGGATACGCCGGACGACCTCGTCTATGATCGCTTCCTGCAAGCCGCCTTCCCCGACCAGCCGATCGGCCGGCCGATCCTCGGCACGGCCAAGACGGTGAAGGGCTTCACGCCCGACGCCATCCGCGCCTATCTCGCCCGGAACTACCATGCCGGGAACATGGTGCTGGCGGCGTCCGGCGCCGTCGACCATGACGAGCTCGTCGCACTCGCCCGCAAGCATCTCTCCGCCCTGCCCGCGCGGCCGGCGGTGCCGCTCATCCGCGAGCCCGGCGAGTATCGCGGCGGCGAGGCGCGGATCGGCAGCGACGAGGAGCAGGTGCATCTCGTGCTCGGCCTGCCCGGCCTGCCCTTCGCGCAAGGAGCGCATTATCCGCTGCAGATCTTCGCTTCCGTGCTCGGCGGCGGGCTGTCCTCGCGGCTGTTCCAGGAGGTGCGCGAACAGCGCGGCCTCGCCTATGCCATCGACGCCTTCCATTGGCCCTTCTCCGATTGCGGCGTTTTCGGCATCGGCGCCGGCACCGCGCCGGAGGATGCCAACGAGCTGATCGAGGTCGCGCTCGGCTGCCTGCGGCAAGCGGCGGAAGACGTGACCGAGGTCGAGGTCGCCCGCGCCCGCGCCCAGATGAAGGTCGGGCTGCTGGCTTCGCTCGAGAGCCCGGGCGGCAAGCTCGAGCAGATGGCGCGGCAGGTGCTGCTGTTCGGCCGGGCGATCCCGCGCGAGGAGCTCGCGGCGCGGCTCGATGCGGTGACGCTGGCGGATGTGCGCAATGCCGGCCGCTCGCTGCTCGGCCACCAGCCGACCATCGCGGCGATCGGCCCCCTCCATGGATTGCCGCCGGCGAAGCGACTGCGCCAGGCGGCGCGAGCGGCGGACTGAGCGACGATGGCACTCTTCCGTTTCCCGAGCGAGCCGCAGAGCCGCCCGTTGATCCGGACGCCGAATCTCTACCTGCGCGCGCCCTCCATCGACGACTTCGCCACCTGGGCGGTGCTGCGCATGGAAAGCCGCGAATTCCTGGCGCCCTGGGAGCCGACCTGGAACGAGGACGACCTCACCCGCAACGCCTTCCGGCTGCGCGCCAAGCGCGCCGCGCGCGAGATCTCCACGGACGAGGCCTATTCGCTCTTCATCTTCGAGAGCCATAGCGAAACCCTGCTCGGCGGGCTGACGCTGGGGCTGATCCGGCGCGGCGTCGCGCAGGCCTGTACGCTCGGCTACTGGATGGGCCAGCGCCATGCCGGCAAAGGGCACATGACCGAGGCCGTGCGCGGGGCGCTGCGCTTCGCCTTTTCGGAGCTGGCGCTCCACCGCGTCGAGGCGGCCTGCCTGCCCAATAACGAGCCGTCGCGACGATTGCTGGAGCGTGTCGGCTTCCAGCCCGAAGGGCTGGCGCGGGCCTATCTCAAGATCAACGGCGTCTGGGCCGATCACCTGCTCTATGCCGCCCTTTCCAACGACCGCCTGCCGGGGGCAAGCCGTTGACCGCGGCAGTGGACGGCAGGCGCGCCCTGCCTTGCCCTCGCCACGAGCGGCCGATAGGACTTTTGCTTCAATATCGAACGATCATATCCCGCCTGGTAGCCGAGCGCAGCTTGTCCATCTCCGAGCGAATTCTCCGGATCGGCCTCGCCGTCGCCGGTCTGGCCTTGTGGTTCTGCTGCGCCGGCATCGGGCCGGCAAACGCCGTCGACGCGGTTCGCGTGCCGGTCGACGCGCCGGTCATCGACCTCACCCACATCGTCGAGCGCAACAAATCCGACGGCGACGTCATCCAGATCTCGACCGCGCCGGGGCCGGACGGCATCGTGCGCCGCATCGCGGTGAAGGCGCGCGAATCCGGCGCCAGGCCGGACTGGATCGTCTTCGCGCTGACCAATGATTCCGACGAGCAGATCGACCGGCTGCTGGTCGCGCCCTTCCACCGGCTGATCGGATCGGGCGTGGTCTGGCCCGATCTCGGCGACCGGCGCATCGAAGCGGTGACGGCGAGCCAGGGCCTCTCGCCTGACCGCGAGGCCAGCCCCGATGCCGATGTCTTCCTGATCACGCTCGATCCGGGAACGACCGTGACCTTCGTGGCCGAGCTGAAATCGCCCAACCTGCCGCAGCTCTATCTCTACGAGCCGGACGCCTATCGCCAGAAGACCAACGGGCTGACGCTCTACAAGGGCATCATCATCGGCATCGCCGGCCTGCTGGCGCTGTTCCTGACCATCATCTTCGTGGTCAAGGGCGCGGTGATCTTCCCGGCTGCGGCGGCGCTGGCCTGGGCGGTGCTGGCTTATGCCGGGCTCGATTTCGGCTTCTTCCAGCGGCTCTTCCCACTCACACCGGCCATCGAGCGAATCTATCGCGCCGGCGCCGAGGTGGTGCTGGCGGCGACGCTGCTCGTCTTCCTCTTCGCCTATCTCAACCTGTCGCGCTGGCATGTGCGCTACGGCCACGTCACCATCGTCTGGATCCTCGGCCTCGCCGGCCTCGTCGGGCTTGCCGTCTTCGACGCGCCGATGGCGGCCGGCATCGCCCGCATCTCGATCGCGGCCGTGGCTGCCGTCGGCTTTGTGCTCGTGGTGCATCTGGCGACCCATGGCTATGAGCGGGCGGTGATGCTGATCCCGACCTGGTTCCTGCTCGCCGTCTGGGTGACGGCGGCCGGCTTCACCGTGACCGGGCAGTTTCAACGCGATCTCGTCGCGCCCGCCTTGCTCGGCGGCCTCGTCCTGATCGTGCTGCTGATCGGCTTCACCGTGATCCAGCACGCCTTCGCCGGCGGCGCGATCTCGCACGGTCTGGTCTCCGACACCGAGCGGCGGGCACTGGCGCTCTCGGGCTCGGGCGATCTCGTCTTCGACTGGGACGTCAGCGGCGACAAGATCTTCGTCTCGCCGCAGATCGAGGCCCTGCTCGGCCTGGCCAAGGGCTCGCTCGAAGGCTCGGCCGCCCGCTGGCTGGAACACATGCATGTCGCCGACCGCGACCGCTACCGCGTCACGCTCGACGCGGTGCTGGAACAGCGGCGCGGCAAGCTCAATCTCGACGTGCGCCTGCGCGCCGCGAACGGCACCTATCACTGGGTCAACATCAAGGCCCGTCCGGTGCTCGGCTCGGATGGCGAGGTCATCCGCGTCATCGGCACGCTGGCGGATGTCACGGACCAGCGCACGGCGCAGGAACGGATGCTGCACGACGCCGTGCACGACAACCTGACCGGCCTGCCCAACCGCAAGCTGTTCCAGGACCGGCTCGGGGCGATCTTCGGCTTCACCCGCGCCGACGACAATATCCGCCCGACCGTGCTGGTCATCGATGTCGATCGCTTCAAGCAGGTCAACGAATCGGTCGGCTTCTCGGCCGGCGACTCGATCCTGCTGACGCTGGCGCGCCGGCTCGGCCGGCTGCTCCGGGCGCAGGACACGCTGGCCCGCATCGGCGGCGACACCTTCGCGATGATCCTCGTCTCGGAGCGCGATCCCGAGCGCATCCTGGCGCTGGCCGAACTCGTGCGCCGCGCCGTCTCGACGCCGATCACCTATGCCGAGCGCGAGATCGTGCTGACGCCCTCGATCGGGCTCGCCCTGTTCGACGCCCCGTCCGCCGCGCGCAAGGACGACGCGCTGAAGAACGCCGAGCTCGCCATGGCCCACGCCAAGCGCCAGGGCGGCAACCGGATCGAGATCTTCGTCCCGGCGATGCGGACAGACCGCAACGACCGGCTCGCGCTCGAAAGCGATTTGCGCAAGGCGATCGAGCGCAATGAGATCCAGGTGATGTACCAGCCGATCGTCAGGCTGGAGGACCGGACCATCGCCGGCTTCGAGGCGCTGGTGCGCTGGGACCATCCGCGCGAAGGCCGGCTGATGCCGCAGGACTTCCTCGCCATCGCCGAGGAGACCGGGCTCATCGTCGATCTCGGCATCTATGTCATGGACAAGACCGCGCGCGAGCTCGAGGCCTGGCAGGCCGCGCTCGAGGTCGACCCGCCGATCTTCGCCAGCGTCAACGTGTCGAGCCGCCAGCTCCTGCGGCACGACCTGCTGCATGACGTGAAGACCGTGCTCGGGCGCCGGCGCGTGCTGCCCGGCACGCTCAAGCTCGAGATCACCGAGAGCCTCGTCATGGAGAACCCGGAATATGCGGCGCAAATGCTGCAGCGCATCCGCGATCTCGGCGCCGGACTCTCGCTCGACGATTTCGGAACGGGCTATTCCTCACTGTCCTATCTCCAGCGCTTCCCCTTCGACACGATCAAGATCGACCAGAGCTTCGTGCGGCAGATGGGCAATGGCCGCCCGCCCGTGATCCTGCGCTCGATCGTGCAGCTCGCCTCCGACCTCAACATGGATGTCGTCGCGGAAGGAGCCGAGAGCGAGTCCGACGCGATCGAGCTCTACCAGCTCGGCTGCCAGTATGCGCAGGGCTACATCTTCGGCCAGCCGATGACGGCGGCGGAAGCCCGCCGCCTGATGGGCGCGACGGCCGCGGCGACCGAGGCGGCGTAACGCTGAAGCTGACGCCCTTCGGAAGAGACGACGAAGAAGCAGGTCATCCCGGACGCAGCGAAGCGGAGATCCGGGACCCATGCCGGAGCACCAACCGGAAGAGCTCCGGCAGGGATCCCGGGTCAAGCCCGGGATGACTCCGTGGTTCCGTGGACTGCCAGGAGACGGTCAAGCGCTAGCATGACGCCGGACCTTCACGCGTGCCCGGCCTCGCGCGACAGGAAAGCCGGATCGATACCGATCTTGCCCAGCGCGCGCTGGTATTTCGTCTCGACGCTCTCGTCGAAGAGCAGCGCGGGATCGGCCTCGCAATGCAGCCAGCCATTCGACTGGATCTCGGCCTCGAGCTGCCCGGCCGCCCAGCCGGCATAGCCCAGGGCGAGCACCGCGTTCTCCGGCCCGGTGCCGACGGCGATGGCTCTGAGGATGTCGAGCGTCGCGGTGAGGCAGATGCCGTCGTCGATCGGCAAGGTCGCCGATTCCAGGAAGAAATCGGCGGTATGCAGGACGAAGCCGCGCTTGGTCTCGACCGGGCCGCCGCGCAGCACCTGCATCTTCTCCGCCCGGCTCGGCAGGCGGATGATTTCCTCCGACGGAATCACGTCGAGCTGGACGAGAAGGTCCGGGAATTTCGTGTCCGCAGCCGGCTTGTTGACGATGATGCCCATCGCCCCGTCCTCGGAATGGGCGCAGACATAGACGACGCTGCGGCTGAAGCGCGTGTCCGTCATGCCGGGCATCGCGATCAGGCACTGCCCGTCGAGATAGCTGCGGCTGCCGAGGCGCGTTTGTGGGCCGATCTTCATGCCGCCATGCTAGATCACTTCCCGCGCACGGGAAACGCCGATCGGGCATAAAAAGCCGGCATCGCGATTGCGCCCCATTCTTCGACGAAGATCCGGCCCCGGCGTGTCGTCGCAATCATGTGAGAGGCAGAGGTTTTGTTCGCTTTTCGGCTTGGCACTGGTTAAGGCAAAGCTGTGATCCGGATCCTTCCCCTGCTGGCCCTCGCCCTTCTCGCCTTCGGCACGGTCGCCCAGGCGCAGGACGCCACGACCGAAGCCGCCACGTCGCCCTGGTCGACCGGCGAGCATGCGAGGTTGCGTCTGATCGCCGGCCCGACCACGCCGACTGGCAAGCAGCGCGTCGGCGTCGAGATCGTGATGTCGCCGGGGTTCAAGACCTATTGGCGCACCCCCGGCGAGTTCGGCGTGCCGCCCGCCTTCGACTGGAGCGGATCGACCAATATCGGCGGGCTCGACGTGCGCTGGCCGGTGCCGGAGCGCTTCCAGGACTCGGCCGGCTATTCGATCGGCTATGTCGGCGAGGTGGTGATCCCGATATCGGTCCAGCCGGTCGATCCGTCGCGGCCGGTCATGGTCGTGCTCAAGCTCGATTATGCGGTCTGCGAGAAGATCTGCATCCCCGCCAGGGGCGAGGCCAGCCTGTGGCTCGAACCGGGCGTGACGACCGTGACCTCGCCGCGCCTGGAGAGCTACGAGGCGCGCGTTCCCGTTCCGGTGAAGCCGGGGCCGCATAACGGCAAGCTCGCCCTCCTCGACGTCGGGCTTGACGACACCGTCGTCGATCCCGGCCTCAAGCTCGTGCTGCAGACGCCGCCCGGCGGCAAGGTCGAGGACATCTTCGTCGAAGGTCCCGGCATGTGGTCCTTCGGCAAAACCCATCTGACGCCGGAGGCCGACGGCACCGTCACGGCCAAGATCAGGATCAACGACCGGCCCAAGGGCGTCGCCGGGCCGATCCCGCTGATCTTCACCGTGCGCGGCTCGCCCAAGCCGGTGGAGACGCGGCTCGACCTCGACATCCCCGCCGCCAAGCCGTAAGCCCTGAACCGGGCGGCGTCGATGCCGCGGGCTTTCTGGAGAACAGGCGCATGACCATCAAGGTGGGTGACAAGCTTCCGCAGGCGACGTTCCGGATCATGACCGCAGACGGCCCCGCGGCCAGGACGACGGACGAGCTGTTCAAGGGCAAGAAGGTCGTTCTCTTCGCCGTGCCCGGCGCCTTCACCCCGACCTGCCATCGCAACCATCTGCCCGGCTATGTCGGCAAGGCGGCCGAAATCAAGGAGAAGGGCGTCGACGCCATCATGGTGACCTCGACCAACGACGTCTTCGTGATGGACGCCTGGTCGAAGGCCACCGGCGGCGCCGGCGTGATCGAGTTCCTCGCGGACGGCAACGCCGATTTCGCCAAGGAGATCGGCCTGTCGATGGACGGCTCGGGCTTCGGCCTCGGCACCCGCTCGCAGCGCTACTCGATGATCGTCGAGGACGGCGTGGTGAAGGCGCTCAATGTCGAGGAAGCCGCCGGCAAGGCCGAGGCCTCCGGCGCCGAGACGATGCTCGGCCAGCTCTGAGCGGTTTTACGACCGAAAATTATCGAGCCCGCGCGATGCAATCGTGCGGGCTTTTTGTTGGGCGTCGGAGGTCAAGCCGTTCGGCAAGGCGAATGCCTGGAGCGGGATGGATGGCCGGGTTTCATGGAGCGCCGCTCGGGATATCGCCATCGCACCAGAAACGGACCTCGGCTTTGGGCCCAAGGCCTTGCCGTAAACCCGGCTAACGGAGCTTGGCGATCCCAATTCCATCGAGTTTGGCGCGGTCCTTGATGGATTCCTCGCTACGGGTCATCGCTTTCGAAATCGCCTTCAGTGCCATGCCCTTCTTGGCGAGCAACTTTAGCTTCTCAAGTTCCTCATGTGTCCAGGGTTGGCGATGCCGTTCAAATCGCTCGGTCACAATCTGCTCCTGCTCTGCCGGGACATCTTCGGCATTCGCGCCATCTATAGCAGCGATCGCCGCGAATTTGGTCGCAGGGATAGATGGTGCCGAATCCAGTGCCGCCAAGTCTGCGCCTCGCTTTCCCACAGCCGCACACCCTTCCGTTGATCCTTCCGATCTCGGCTTGTCATGAGACAAGGCACCAGGCAGGCGCTAGCTTTCTCCTTGGAGGAAGATGCCGATGCCTGAGATCACGATCCGCCCGCTTGCTGCCGCCGACCGCGCCGCCTGGACCCCGCTCTGGCATGGCTATCTGACCTTCTACAAATCGACGCTTCCCGCCGAGCTCGACGACGTCACCTTCGGGCGATTGACCGGCGGCACGGAGCCGATGGGCGGCTTCATCGCCTTCCAGGGCGACAAGGCGCTGGGCATCACCCATTGGGTCATCCACCGCTCGACCTGGAGCGAACGGAACATCTGCTATCTGCAGGACCTGTTCACCGTTCCCGAGGCGCGCGGAACCGGCGTCGGCCGCAAGCTGATCGAGGCCGTGAACCAGATGGCCCGCGAGAAGAACTGCTTCCGCGTCTACTGGCAGACGCATGAAACCAATCTCCAGGCGCAGGAGCTCTACAACAAGGTCGCCGACAAATCGGGGTTCATCGTCTACCGGCAGCCGCTCGGCTGAGCGACGCCGCCGCTTGCAGGCGCGAGCATTTCGACTGCGCCGACGCAGAGCCATATTTGCGCCGGCGCAATCCCGATCTTCCACCGCTCGCCTATATGAGGGGCATGCTTTCCTGCGGCGCGTTGCGTAGCGTGTCGTCGGTCAATCCGCTCCCCGAACGCGGCATCGCCCGCGCTCCCTCAGAGGCGTGACGTCATGAAGAAGATCGGCTTCCTGTCCTTCGGCCACTGGACCCCCTCGCCCCAGTCGCAGACGCGCTCGGCCGGCGACACGCTGCTGCAATCGATCGATCTCGCCGTCGCAGCGGAGGAACTCGGCGCGGACGGTGCCTATTTCCGCGTGCATCATTTCGCCCGGCAGCTCGCCTCGCCCTTCCCGCTGCTGGCGGCGGCCGGGGCGAAGACGAGCCGCATAGAGCTCGGCACCGCCGTGATCGACATGCGCTACGAGAACCCGCTCTACATGGCCGAGGATGCAGGCGCCGCCGATCTCATCGCCGGCGGGCGGCTGCAGCTCGGCATCAGCCGCGGCTCGCCGGAGCAGGTGATCGATGGCTTCCGCCATTTCGGCTACCAGCCCGCGGAAGGCCAGAGCGACGCCGATATGGGCCGCCGCCATGCCGAGGTCTTCCTCGACGTGCTGCGCGGCGAAGGCTTCGCTAAGCCCAATCCGCGCCCGATGTTCCCGAACCCGCCGGGGCTGCTCAGGCTCGAGCCGCATTCCGAGGGCTTGCGCGGGCGCATCTGGTGGGGCGCCGGCTCGAACGCCACCGCCATCTGGGCCGCCAAGCTCGGCATGAACCTGCAGAGCTCGACGCTGAAGAACGACGAGACCGGCGAGCCCTTCCACATCCAGCAGGCGAAGCAGATCCGCGCCTATCGCGAAGCCTGGAAGGAGGCCGGGCACAGCCGCACGCCGCGCGTCTCGGTGAGCCGCAGTATCTTCGCCCTGGTCGATGACCGCGACCGCGCCTATTTCGGCCGCGGCAATGAGGGCGACGATTCCATCGGCTTCATCGACGACACCACCCGCGCCATCTTCGGCCGCAGCTATGCGGCGGAGCCGGACAAGCTCGTCAAGGAGCTGGCACGGGACGAGGCGATCGCCGAGGCCGACACGCTGCTGCTCACCGTGCCGAACCAGCTCGGCGTCGATTACAACGCCCATGTGATCGAGGCGATCCTGAAGCATGTCGCGCCGCCGCTCGGCTGGCGCTGAGGCAAAAGCCACAGGCACCCCGCGCACGCACCTTCACCGCCCGCGCTCTCGCGTGGGCGTTGACAGATGAGAGGCAGCGGAGCGCCGCGAGGCGCGGTGGATATAAAGCCGCTTCCATTGAGCCAGGATGCGGCGCGGAAGGATTGAGCCACCTTCCGCACGCCCCGTGGCGCTCCGCTTCCGGCGTTCTTAAGTCTCCGGGCCGCGCTTATATGGCTTTGCGGGTCGGGAGAGGCGAACTCGGACGCCAGTTCCCCTCATCGGGTTGTCGCGTCGTTGCTCGCGCCGTCCGTTGCCGCCGAGCCTTCCAGCGAGCTCCTCGCACAGGGGCCGTAGTACCCCCAGGGCGGTGCCCCGAAGCCTCCCGGGAGTGGATCGTGACTCCACCCGCAGGCGCCGACCCCATCCCCACCAACGGCACACCTCCGGATGGCTGCCCCTCGGGATGAGGTGGGCCGAGGATAGGCGCGGCCTGCAAGGGCGGGGATAAGTTTTCGACGGCGACCGCCCCGGCAGGGCCAGCGCCTCTCAAACAGCTCGGCTTTCGGCCCCTACCCGCCTTCCAATCAGAACGGGTTCCAAGGCGCGTCGATGGCGCTCACCTGTCCGTATAAAATGGGTTTGGCCGCTCTGAGCTTGTCCAGGTTAGGCTTCGCCAAATCCCAAAATTTGTCGAAGTCTTTGAATTTCGCTGGCATGGCTTGGAAGCCGACATGATCCTTTCTTAATGGCCGACCTCTCATAGATGCGTACACGTTTGTCGCATTGACAGAGAAGAAATCAGTTCCACTATAGTTGAAAACTATTCCCGTTTCAGGATCTGTCAAAGGATCGTAACTTCGTAATACGCCATCCGCGATGTGGCAGAATTCATGGAAGAGGATCTCGTTCGGCTGAGCGCCGGGCGCCAAACTGCCAGAAAAATTTTTCGGCGAAAACTGAACGGTTGAATTGGCGTTTTGCTCCCCAGACAAGAACGGGAATATATTAACGTTCCCCGGCAAGAAATTAACAATCAGACGACCCATCTGATTGGCAAGGATATATTTTATTACCTTTTCGATGCCGTTGACCCAATCTTGGCCCGTGGTTTTAAGATCCGCTTGTTCTGCGCCTGCAGGATTTAGGATCAACTTGGCAGAAGATACGCTTGGCCGAGGCGGCAAGTTGTTCGATGGACGGTCGGTGGAAGCAAACGTTATCGGCAGAGCTGCCGTTTGCGGCCTGCCGGACGCGTCATATGCAGCAATATTGTCTCCGGCCTTCAATCCGCGCAGCATGAAGTAGACGTGCAGATTGGCGTCTTTTTTGTACGGCGGCGGCGATTGAAAACGGCTGCTGGACATCGACACGAAAGCGTTGCCTGGCGCACACAGCCGGATCCTCCAATCCATACCGGCGGCCCAAACTGCGATGGCGGCGTTTCCTGAAGGATCTTTCAGGGCCAGGCTGCTTAAACCGGGGCTGTTCGCGGTCGCCGGAATACCGACAAAATGCGGCATATGCAGCTCCTTCGTTCAGAATGTTGCAGCCATTTTACGGAACGGCGTCATTCCGGCGCCCCGCGCCGCGCAGGCAAGAATGGCCGACGCAGCCCGGTGCCGCTTCATTCATATGGACGACGTATTGCGAGCGTGCGCCTTGCTGGCCCCGCTTCGACTATTGGCGGGCTCGGTGGATCAATGGTCCTGCCGGCCGCCGTCCTGAATGGCTTTGGATTTCCGGTGAATGGCTCCCTCATTCTTGTGGGAGATCACATCCGGAGTCGGCGGCTTGGCTCGCCGATTGGCACTCGACCTCGACCGATTGAACGAGGTCCAGCCCGTCGCAAAATCCTCACGCTGAAACGCCCGGAGTCCTCATGAGGGCTCCGGGCGTTTCAGCGCCGTTCTGCTTAGGTCACGCGAACCAGGGCATGGACCATGTCTTGACGTTGGTGAGGGACTTCATGGCCTCGACGACGCCCTCCTTGTAGCCGAGGCCGGAATCCTTGATGCCGCCGAAGGGGACATCTTCATGATCCGGTCGAGGTTCGGCATCAGGCCCTTGGCGCTGGCAGCCTCGATATGGGCCGGTTCTGCACCGTCCATGCAGATCACCACCGTCGGACGCTGCGGGCGCGCATAATTGCGACCGTTCGCAATGACGCCAGAACCAATCTTCGTGTGAAGCGTCATGATGCTTTCCTCGTGCGGGCGCCGATCAGCGGATCAGCGCCCTGACGCGGGACGAAACAAGGTCCGCCACCAGCACCATCGCCAGGATGACAAGGATGCAGGTCGCGGTGTCCTGGTACTTGAACAGCTTCATCGAGGAGACGAGCTCGAAGCCGATGCCGCCCGCGCCGACCATGCCGAGCACCGTCGACTGCCGGACATTGGTCTCCAGCCGGTAGAAGATCGTCCCGAGCCAGGTCGGCATGACCTGCGGCAGCACGCCGAAGAAGAAGGTCTTGAACGGGCCGACGCCGGCCGAACGGAAGGCCTCCAGCGGCCCCTCGTCGATATCCTCCATCGCCTCGGCGAAGAACTTGCCGAGCATGCCGGCGCCGTGGATGGCGAGCGCCAGGACGCCGGCGAAGGGGCCGAGACCGATGGCGGCGACGAAGATCAGCGCCAGGATGATCTCGTTGATGCCACGCAGGCAATTCAGCAGTTGCCGCGTCGCGTGGAAGATCGCCGGGCTCGGGCTCAGGTTTCGCGCGGCGAAGAAGCAGATCGGCAGGGAGATGACCACGCCGAGCAGCGTGCCCCAGACCGCGACCTGCAGGCTCTCCAGCGCCGGTTTCCACAAGCGTTCGAGGAATTCCGGGTTGGGCGGCACCATCCGGACGAGGAAATCCCACATATAGGGGATGCCGTTCCAGAGGTTGCTGGCGTTGATCTGGGAGCCGACCGCCGCCCACCACAGGAAGACGAGGATGGCGAGCGCGATCGCGCCGACGCCCCACCAGCCGAAGCGACCCTGCGGCGGGCGGATGACGAGTTGCAGCGTTCCGAAGGACATGGGTCTAGCCTCCCGTCAGGCGATAGCAGGGGCGATGATCGGCGCCAGCACGGGCTGGCTCACCGGACGCGGCTTGAGCACGCGGCTGATGCCGGGATCTTCGAGGCCGGGATAGATCTGGTGGACGATCTCGGAGGTGAGGTGGTCGGGCGTATCGTCGAAGATCACCCGACCTCCACTCAAGCCGACGATGCGCTCGCCGAACTCGACGGCGTAATCGACCTGGTGGAGGTTGCAGATCACGGCGATCCCCTCTGCCTTGCAGATCGCCTTGAGGTAGCCGAGCACGATGCGCGAGGTCTTGGGATCGAGGCTCGCCACCGGTTCGTCGCAGAGGATCACCGCCGGCTGCTGCGCCAGCGCGCGGGCGATGCCGACGCGCTGCTGCTCGCCGCCGGAGAGCTGGTCGCCGCGCGCATTCGCCTTGTGGGCGAGCTCGACCCGCGCCAGGCACTCCATCGCGATCGCGACGTCCTGCCGTGGGAAGAGCTGCAGCATGCTCAGGAAGGAGGACAGGCCGGCCATGCGGCCGACCAGCACGTTCTTCAGCACCGACAGGCGCTTCACCAGATTATGGTGCTGGAAGATCATCGCCACCCGGCGCTTGCCGGCTGCTCCGCGCTTCAGGTCGAGCACCTTGCCGTCGATGACGGTCCGCCCGGCATCGGGCTGCGCCAGCCCGTTGATGCAGCGCAGCAGGGTCGACTTGCCGGCACCGCTGGGGCCGAGCACGACGAGGAACTCGCCGGCTTTGACGCTGAGGTCGATGCCCTGCAGGACCGGGCGGCCGGCATAGGACTTCTTCAGGCCTTCGATCTTGATCATGTCGCGTTCTCCGCCGGTCGCGTCCGCGACTACTTCATCTTGGTGAGATCGAGCTTCAGCACCTTCGCCGTCTCGCGAATGATGTCGTAGGCCTGATCGTTGGTCTCGACGAAGCGGTTGAGCTTGCCCTGGTCGGCCCAGGTGATGTCTCGGATGTTCAGGAAGGCGGATTTGATCTGCGCCTTCAGATCCTCGGGCAGGTTCTTGCGCCAGCAGGTCGGCGATTCCGGGATCGGGTCGGACTGCCAGACGACCTGGATGTCGGCCGGATCGACCAGCTTCTTCTGCACGGCCGTATCGAAGATGCGGTCGGCGATCGTCGCCGCATCCACGCGCTTGTTGGCGACGGCGAGCGCGTTGGCGTCGTGCGAACCGGTGAAGAGGACACGGCCGAAATCCTTCTCGGGATCGAAGCCGAGCTTCATCAATCCGGCCTTCGGGAAGAGATGCCCCGAGGTCGAGGAGGGATCGACGAAGGCGAAGGTGCGGCCCTTGAGGTCCTTGACCTCCTTGATGCCGCTATCCTTCCGCGTGATGATCAGGCTGCGATAGTAGCTGCGGCTGGATTTGGCCGTCTCGGCGGTCGCGAAGGCCTCGATCGCGGCGACCGTGGTGCCGAGCACATAGGAGAACGGGCCGAGATAGGCGACGTCGACATGGTTCGAGCGCATCGCTTCGATCACGCCGTTATAGTCCGAGGCGACGAAGCCCTGGACGGGGATGCCGAGGTTCTTCTGGAGGGCGTCAAGGAGCTGCTGGCTGGATTCCAGCATCGCCCGCGAATCCTCGGACGGTATCAGCCCGACGCGGACCTGTTTCGTCTCTGCTCGAACCAGAGCCGGCATCGCCAGCAGCGTGCCCCCGGCCAGCGAGCTCTTCAAAATCGTCCGACGCGTGATGGTCATGTCATCCTCCCAAGATGATCCGGCGATCTTTTGATCTGCCGGTGAACCGTTGCGGGCGCCGTTGCCCCTTGCTTGATCTCAGGCGGCCATGGCCGCCTGCCTTCCGATGAAGTTGCGACCACGCTCGCCTTCGAGCGCCTTGCCGACGAGGCGGTTCCACTCGGGCGGCGAGACGCCGTAGGCGGTAGGGTCGGTCGAGACGCCGAGATTGCGCAGGAAGGCGCCGAGCCGCTCGGCGCCCGCTTCGAGGTCCGGGCCGAAGACGCGGCGCAGCGCGGCGTCGCATTGCGGCTCAGCGCCCATCGCCCAGCGCATCACGATCGGCAGCGAGAAGGAGCAGGCGATGCCATGGATCGTGCCGCTCTTCAGCGTGATGTCGTAGGAGATATTGTGAGCGAGCGCGGTCTTGGTGTTCGAGAAGGCCAGCCCCGCCAGCAGGCTCGCCCGCATCTGCCGCGTCCGGAGCTCGACATCGTCGAGGCGCTCCAGCAGGCGCGGCAAGGTGTCGATGATCTCTCTGGCAGCCTCGACCGCATAATTGGCGGAGACCGGATTGCCATTGACGTTCCAGATGCTTTCCAAAGCATGCGAGAGCGCATCGAGCCCGGTCGCGAGCGTGAGGCCGCGCGGCGCGCCGACCGTCAGGGTGGGGTCGAGAACCGCCGTCTCCGGATAAAGCCGGGGATGGGCGAGCGAGTACTTGCTGCCATTGGCGGCGTCCCAGACCGTCGCCCAGGACGTGACCTCGCTGCCGGTGCCCGCCGTCGTCGGCACGGCGATGATCGGAAGGATCGCGCTCTCGTCGAGCGGCTTCTTCTCGACGAGATGGCGGCGCACCGTCCCGAAATCGCCGCCGCTGGCCGCCAGCACTTTCGCGGCGTCGATCATCGAGCCGCCGCCGAGAGCAACGATCACCTCGGCCGGCTCGGCCGCGCCGAACTGCTGGCAAGACAGCGCGAGGTCGGCGCAGTCCGGGTTGGTCTCGATATTGGTGATCGACACGACAGGTGCGCCGGCGACCGCCGTCAGGCGGGCGGAGAGTTCGCGGAAGATGGGCTGATCATAGGTGACGAGGGCCCAGCGCCGGTTACCGATCAGGCTTGCGACCTCATCGAGCAGGCCGTTGCCGGACCGGATCTTCACGGGGTTCCAATACGCCCAGGTCATGCGTTTCCATCCTCGCGATGCGCCTTGCCGGCTTTGTTGCGAGGATGCTCTCCGAAGCCAGACCTTATGACAAATTGATTTTTTGATCAGATTAGATAGATTTTTGCTATGCGTTACACTCAGCTCAGATCATTCCATCTCGTGGCAGGCTCGGGCGGCTTCAACGCCGCCGCCGACGCCTTCCATATCAGCCAGCCGACCCTGACGGCGCAGGTCGGTGCGCTGGAGGAGGAGTTCGGCGTCGAGCTCTTCGTCAAGCGCGGCCGGCGGCGCGAGCTCAGCGATACCGGCCGGCAGCTTCTGGCCATCACCACCCGGCTTTTCGCCGAGGAAGCCGAGGTGCTCGCCTTCCTGACGGAAACGCGCGAGCTGCGGACCGGGCGCCTGTCGATCAGCGCCGTCGGGCCGTTCCACGTCACGGAGATGCTGGCCGCCTTCAACCAGGCCTACCCGGAGATCGAGCTCGCCGTGAAGCTGGGGAACTCCGCCGAGGTCCTCGACGATCTCGCCAGTTACCGATGCGACGTCGCCGTCCTCGCCTATATCGACGAAGACGACCGCCTTCTGACCATGCCCTACAGGCGTCACCCCGTCGCCGTGTTCGTGCGCCGCGACCATCGCTTCGCCGAACGCGACACCATCCGGCTGACGGAGCTGGAGGGAGAGCCGATGATCGTGCGCGAACAGGGTTCGACAACGCGACGCGCCTTCGAGGACGCGCTTTCAAGAACCGGCACGAAGCCGCGCTTGATGATGGAGATCGGCAGCCGCGAAGCCATTCGCGAGGCGGTGATCCATGGCCTCGGCATCAGCTATGTTTCCGAAGCCGAATTCGTGCCGGACGAGAACCTCAAACTGATCCGGATCGAAGGTGCCGAAGTCTATACTTACGCGCATGTGGTCGTGCTGAAACAGCGTGAATCCAGCCGGATCATCAAGGCGTTTCTCAATGTCGTGCAGAGCGCCCGCGACGCTTTCGACGCCGTCGCAGCCAAACAGTGATCATCGCGAAGGCGGAATGTTGGCTTCGGCTTCGTCGCATAAAGGACGGCCACGGAGACGCGGGTCCGCCCCAGGGCTTGCGAACCTCCGTTCTCGACACCTCGCGACCTGTGAACGTTCTCGGTCTCGAACGGCCACTTTGGGCCGAACGGGACATTGATGGATTTCCTACCAACTGACGCGCAGGCCGGCCCGCCCGGTGATGCTGTGGCTGTCGGCGAAATGGGCCAGGCTGGTCTGGGCCTCGACCTCGCCATAGAGCGCATAGCGGCCCGTTTCGTATTTGGCGCCGAGGCCAAGCCCTCCCCAGAGCCGCTGCCCCCGGCTGGTCAACGGCGTGCCGGCGACCGTTACCGTCGTCCCGTCGAGGAATTCGTAATGCAGGTTGGCGATGCCGTAGAGCGAGGCATTGACCTGCCGCCCAGCGCTGTCGCGCCAGCTCTGCCGGTAATCCGCGGAGATGCCGAGCCGCCCGCGCAGGCTGTCGCCGTCGCCGAGCGCGACGCGGGCGCCGAACGGATCGACGAAGCTGTCCGCATCGACATGTGAGTAAGTCAGTTGCGCCTGTGGCGTCAGCGACCAGGCACCTGACAGCGCGATGCGCTGCCCAATTTCCAGCCCCAGCGCATAGCCGAAGCCGCCCTTGCCCTTGGCGAGCTGACGCCCGGCCGTCGTGGAGGACAGGTCGCTATCGAACCAGTTCAGCTTGGTCTGCGCATCGGCATAGAAGCCTGACGCGCCGTACCAGGTCAGCGCCCCGCCGAACCCGGTGCCGGAGGCCTTGATCTTGCCGCGCCCGAAGACCGACGAGATATCGGCCAGCGCTTCGCCATGATGCAGCGTCGCGCCTCCGACGAGCGTGCCGGCATCGCCAGCGTAAACCTGCCCGTCGGCGCCGGCCTGCAGGCGCCAGCTATCGATCGTGTAGCTCGTGCCGGTGGTCGAAAAGCCCGGCGTGACGCGGCTGTGGGCTGCATCGATGCGGGCCCAGATCGCGCGGCCTGCCGCATTCGCCGTGTCGTCAGGCCGGCCGTCGAAGCGCTCGCCGACGCGCTGGCGCAGCGTCTGCAGCTCGTTCAGGCTCTGCAGAACCTGGCCATAGGCTTCGTAGACGGGCGCGCCGGGCTGGTAGATCGGGCTGATGACGGTCGGGCCGGTCGACGGTGAGGTGGGAGGTGGCGTCATATAGGCGGAGCGCAAATACCAATCGCCGTCGTTCGGCGTGCTGATGCCGTTCTTCTGCAGGGTGTAGGCGTAGGCGCCGGCGACGACGGCCGGCTGCCCCTGGAAGACATAGTTGCCCTGGAGCGTGAAGACGCCGTTCGAGGCCCCGCCGACATCGACGACCTTGATGCCCTCGATGGTCTGTGCGCCGGCACCACCCTGGTTCAGCACCGTGACGAGGGTCGAGCCTGCCGTGCTGCCGGTGATGACGAGGCGGTCGGACGGCGAGGCGTCGCCGCCGAGCACGGTTTCGATCTCGAGCCGGCCGCCATTGCCCACGTAATTGCCGTTGATCGTCAGCGTGCCGATCGAATTGCCCGGCGCGATCCTGCCACCCGGCTGGTTGATCGTGGAGCCGACCGTGCCGATGCCCTGCAGGCGGCCGCCGATGACCTCCATCGTCCCGCCGAGGACGCCGTTCACGGCGAGCGTGCCCGCCAAGACGCTGCCGGCGCCGGTGTAGGTCGCGCCGCTGTTGCCGGTCAGCTCCAGCTTGCCTGCGCCATCCTTGATCAGCGCGCCCGCGCCGGTGAAGGTCGGGGAGATGCCGATATCATGGCCATCCGTGTCGATGACGAGGCCATTCGCGCCGATGGCGATGGTGCGGGCGTCGAAATTGTTGAAGAAGGTGGAATTGCTTCGCGTCGCGCGTAGGAGGCCGCCATCGAAGGTGACGCTCGCGATCCCTGAGCCGCCCCGAATGCCGCCGGTTTCCAGAACGCCGCGATTGCTCGCCAAGCCCTGCACAAGCAGCGTCCCGCTGACTCCCGCGTTAACGCCGAGCAGAACACCGCCTTCGGCGCGAACCAGCCCGCCGTTCTCGACCGTCAGCGAACCGGCTCCGAAATTGCCGATGGTGAGGTTGAATGGCGACATCACCCATTTCGACCCCGCGCCTGTCACTGTGACCGTGCCGGTGTCGTTGGCGCCGATATAGCCCTGATTGCTGATGACACTCGCGCCGTCTTCGATGCGCAAGGTGCCTGGGCCGAAGCTGCCGACGGTGAACTGTCCGATGGTGGTCCAGGTCGTGCCCACGCCGGTCAATACAGCGTCGCCGCGTGTATCACTGCCGATGACGCCGTCCGCGCTCGAAATGGTCGCACCGCCCTCGGCGCGCAAAGTTCCTGTCGAACCTACTGTGCCGTACTGGCCGACGGCCAGCCGGCCAGTGTTCTGCCAGGACGAGCCAAGCCCGCTAATCAAGGCGCTGCTGCCGCCACCGACGTTGCCGGCGGCGTTTGAAACCCGGCCGCCAGCCAGAATATTCAACGTTCCGGAACCGAAGTATCCGACATAAAGATCGCTGGCATTGGTCCATGTCGAGGCCGTGCCGTTGCTGCCGACGCCCGAAACCGTGACCGTGCCTTGGCTGCCGGAACTGTAACCGATGTAGCCGCCCGAGCTGCTGACCATGCCACCATTCAGGATGCTCAGCGTTCCGGCGCCGTCATATCCGACATAGAGATCAAAGGCGTTGGTCCATGTCGAGGCCGTGCCGTTGCTGCCGACACCCGAGACAGTCACCGAGCCGTCGCCGCCCGCGCCATCGCCGATGGTGCCGTAATCATTGGTCACGGCGCCGCCATTCATGATGCTCAGGGAGCCGACACTGGATTGGCCGACGACGAGGTCGCCAGTGATTGTCCAGCTCGGTGACGGGCCAAGGTTAGGATTCAGATCATTGTTGCCCGTGACCATTTGTGCGCGTGCCGGAAGGCCGGTGGCGCAGACCAGTGCGACGAGCGCTGTCGACAGCAGCAGGGCCTGGCGACAATCGCGAGCGGCAGCCACGCTCTTCATCGCTCGTCTCGTCAATGTTCAGCCCCCACCCGATGATGTCGCCCTATTCGTCGAGATTCCCCGCACAGGCACGTGTTCACGCGGAGAATCATGCCGAGAGCGAATCGCTACCGCCGGTTGCAAAAGGCTAGCATTCAATGGTTAATCATAGTGGTAGGACGCTGCCTCTCCGGGACGGTTTTCAGTTCCAGAGAGCAACCGAACGACCTCACTTGGTGGTATAGCCACCGTTGACGAGAATCGTCTGCCCGGTCATCCACCAGCCATCCGAAACCAGAAAGCGGATGAAGGGCACGATGTCCTCGATGTCGGTCAGGCCTGTCTTGGTAAACTTCGACAGAGCTGCCGCCGCCTTGTGATAGGCTTGAGCGTCGGCGGCTTCCGCCGGATAGAAGAACGGTGTGTCCATCGGGCCCGGGCCGATGGCGGTCACCGAGATGCCGCGCTCGCCAAACTCTTTCGAAGCTGCGCGGGTGAAGTGCTCGACCGGCGCCTTCGTGCCGGCATAGGCGGCATAGAACGGTGTGTAGGCGCCGAGCAGCGAGGTCACGAGCGTGCAGATCTTGCCGTTGTCGTTGACGTGCTTGCCGGCCTCCTTGAGGAAGAAGAAGGCGGATTTCGAATTCACCGCAGTCATTTCGTCGTACTCGGCCTCGGTGATCTCGACGAAGGGCTTCTTCAGAACCTTGCCGACCGTATTGATGGCGATGTCCGGTTTACCGATGGCGGCGACGGTGTCGGCGAACAGCTTCTCGACCGCGCCGGCCGTGGTCAGGTCGGACTGAAGGGCGACGGCCTTTGCACCGGCGGCCTTGATGGCTGCAACCGTCTCATCCGCCGCGGGTTTGGTCGCACTCGTGTTGTAGTGGATGGCCACGGCCTTCGCACCGTGCGCAGCAAGATCGCGGGCAAGCAGCCCGCCGAGGTTCTTCGCTCCCCCAGCAATGAGAACCGTCTTACCCTTGATGCCGTGATCGAGCATGTTCCGTCTCCACTGGTCGCAGCAGCCAAGCCGCGATCCTCGACGGAACTGACCGGGTTTTGGATACCTGACCAGAGCAGCGACAGTATCTGCTCCTGATGCCTCTTGACGGGATGCGTATTTTAAGCCGCGCGTCGGGCGCGGAAAGCTTCGCGGCTTTCCGGCTCTTTCAAGGATCGATGCGAGTATCGGTCACCGCGAACCCAGCCTTGTCCAGGCCCTCCGCGATATGAGCGATGTAATCTTCCTGGAACTTGCGCCCGCGCCAATCGATATAGAATTCAGTGGCGTAGTTGGGCCTCAAATGGCGCAGGATTTGAAGATGCATCTCCGCTTTGGCTGTGGCGCCGAGCTGCCCGCAGATGGCGGCAAGCATAACGTGCATGAAATAATACTTGTCATCGATGCTCAGGTTCGAGGCCAGCCGCAAGGCGCCCTCGTAGTCGCGCTGCCGATATAGCTCCAGGATCGGGACACCGTATGACATCGCCGGATGGTAGTGCTCGCGCGCGTTCGCGCTCCGCACGAGCTCGGCACCCTCTTCATAGCGACCCATGACATAGAGCCGATTACCCAGCGTCAATTGATGCTCGCCGGATCCCGGGTTCAGGGCTATGGCCCGCCGCCCGGCCCTTTCGAATTCCTCGAACTTCCCCATGGCGAACAGCACTGTGGAGCGCATGCTGTGCGCCAGAGCCGAGTGCGGCGCGATGCGGATCGCTTCATCGGCCATGCCGAGAGCTTCCTGCAGGATCCTGTCGCTCTCAGCCGGCCGGGCATAGAGCCCCCGGATCTCGTTCATGTGGATATAGGACAGCATCGCCCAAGCATCCGAGTAAAACGGCTCATCCCTGACCGCTGTCTTGAGGCATTTCCGGATATCCTTCTGTTCGGCGTCGTCGAGGTTCGCCAGGTAGCTGACGGCGTGTACGACACAGCTATACGCATCCTGGTGCTTGTCGGGGTGGAGCTTGCGCTCATTCACATTGATGATGCCCCAGCGCTGCCCGATCTGCCTCGCGATGGCCTCGCCGACAGCCTTCTCCGCCGCCATCATCGAGGACGCTCCGGCGGATTCGATTTCCTCGCGCGACGCCAGAATGAGACCCGACCGGTGCTCGCTCAGCATCCAATGGCATCGCAGCACTCGATCCTCGACGTCGGCGGCAATGTCGAGGACATAGAGGCTGCCCGCCCCGCTGGGGCGCAGCGACGTGACGAGCTCCTCAAACGATCTGTGAGGCTCAAGACCGGCGATGCGCAGGCCGTGATAGGGAACGAGAGCTGCAACGACCGAGCGGATCATGCGAGACGATGCCTCGCCGGGGCCGCCGCCGGCCGCGGCCCTGACCACGATGATGGGGATCTTGTGCTCGGGGCCGCGCCGGGCTTCTTCCGGCCGCGCTTCCGCGGACATCGGCCGAAGTCCCGTCCTGACCAGTGTCTCGTTGCGGCCCGAAGACCCGGTCGCTTTCGCCTGGCGACGTTCGAAGCGCGGCACGTATCCGCCGACGGGCAGAAGAATCGCCACGCTCTCCGAGGCACCATCAACAGCGTAATAAAGGGCCAGCGCCGAGCGCAGGCGGGTTGCCTCGTTGCGAACGACGGCATCCTTGGCGGGGTCGAAATCGACGCCTCTGCCAAAGACGTCCACAGCGATCGTGTAGGCCTTCAGCTGGGCGCTTTTTCCTTCGATGGCCTTTTGGACGACATATCGGAGGAAGCGCGCGCCTCGTGCCGAAATCCGCGCGCCCGGCGCATTCAAGAGGTTGTCGAGCGCCGATGCGATTTCCCTCTCTTCAACGCCGTCGATAGGCATATCGCTGCTGGACCCACCCTGCCATGCACCCCGCGTGCGGGGAGCCGATTGCCACGGGGCGCAGTAATCTTTGCCTGACTGCGCATTACTTCACTGCAGCATAGTGCTCCGCATTCAACAATTGTCCGCCCCTAAAATTTCCGAATATTTTGCTCACGGTCCCAAATGCGCTCCAAATGGCGCGAGACCATTTCCGCCTTAAGGCGTGCAGCCTTATGCCCTAAGCTGAGGACAGCTTAGGGCTTATCTTCCACCCGGCTTGAACGGCGCCATGCCGGCGCGTGCCAGCGCGTCGGCGCGCTCGTTCATCTCGTCGCCGGCGTGGCCCTTGACCCATTTCCACTCGATCTTGTGGCGGCCCAGCGCCGCCTCGAGGCGCTGCCAGAGCTCAGCGTTCTTCACCGGCTTCCTGTCGGCCGTCTTCCAGCCGTTCTTCTTCCAGCCATGGATCCAGCCGGTGATGCCCTGGCGCAGATACTGGCTGTCGGTGTGGAGCGCGACCGTGACCGGCCGCTTCAGCGCCTCCAGCGCAGCGATCGCCGCCATCAGCTCCATGCGGTTGTTGGTGGTCTGGGCCTCGCCGCCGGAGAGTTCCTTCTCGACGCCATTGAAGGTCAGGATCGCGCCCCAGCCGCCAGGGCCGGGATTGCCCGAGCAAGCGCCGTCCGTCCAGACTTCGACCGTATCGCCGCTCACCGCTTCAGCCCGTATTCGCGCGCGTCGAGCACGCGCTGGTGGAAGACGAGCTTGCGGTCGTATTCGAGCGGATCGAGCGGCTTCACCAATGCATCGGGCGGCACGTTCAGCCAGTCGACGAGGCGGGTCAGCAGGAAGCGCAGCGCCGAGCCCCGGCAGAGCTGCGGCAGCGCCTCGACCTCCGCCTGCTCGAGCGGGCGGACGCTTTCATAGCCCGCCAGCAAGGCCTGCCCCTTGGTGAGGTTGAAGGAGCTGTCGGCCTCGAAGCACCAGGAGTTCAGGCAGATGGCAAGGTCGTAGGCGAAGGCATCGGTGCAGGCGAAATAGAAATCGATCAGCCCCGAGAGCCTGTCGCCGAGGAAGAAGACGTTGTTGGGAAAGAGATCGGCATGGATGACACCGCGCGGCAAGCCATTCGGCCAGCTCGCCTCATGCACCGCGATCTCGGCGGCGACGCGGCGCGCGAGGCCCGGCGAAACCTTGTCGGCCTCGGTGCCGGCCTGCTCGGCGAGCGGGCGCCAGCCCGGCACGGAGAGCGCATTGACGCGCTCCATGGCGAAGTCGGAGCCGGCGGCGTGGAGCTGCGCGAGGCCCCGGCCGAGCTCGACGCAATGCGCGGCAGTCGGGCGGCGCACCGACAGCCCGTCGAGGAAGGTGACGATTGCCGCCGGGCGGCCAGCGAGACGCCCCAGCATCTCGCCGCGGCTGTCCTCGACCGGCTGCGGACAGATCAGTCCGCGCGCGGCGAGGTGCTGCATCAGCCCGAGGAAGAAGGGCAGATCGTCCGGGTTCACCCGCTTCTCGTAGAGGGTGAGGATATAGGCGCCTTGCGTGGTCCGGATCAGGTAGTTCGAGTTCTCGACGCCCTCGGCGATGCCCTTGGCGGACAGCAGCTCGCCAATGCCGTAGCGCGCCACGAAGGCAGCCATCTCGTCATCGGGCACTTCGGTATAGACGGCCAAGATCGGTCGCTTTCTGGTTGGATTTATTCGGCCGCGGCCGGTGCCGCATCGCCGCGCAATTCGCGCGGCAGCGGGAAGAACACGTCCTCGCTGGCCGTCGAGACCGTCTCGACGCGGACGTCGTAGCGCTCGGCGAAGGCGTCGATGATCTCCTCGACCAGCACCTCGGGCGCGCTGGCGCCGGCGGTGATGCCGAGGCTGCGGATATTCCCGAAGGCGGACCAGTCGATCTCGTCGGTGCGCAGGACGAGACGCGCCACCGGGCAGCCGGCGCGCTCGGCGACCTCGCGCAGGCGTTGCGAATTCGAGGAATTGGGCGAGCCGACGACGATCAGCCCCTCGACCAGCGGCGCCACCCGCTTCACCGCCTCCTGGCGATTGGTCGTGGCGTAGCAGATGTCTTCCTTGTGCGGCGCGATCAGCTCCGGGAAGCGGAGCTGCAAGGCCTCGACGATCTCGCGGGTGTCGTCGACGGAGAGCGTCGTCTGGGTGACATAGGCCAGCGGCGTGCCCGGCAGAGGCTCGAGCGCGGCGACATCGGCCAGCGTCTCGATCAGCGTGATCGCGCCCTCGGGCAATTGCCCCATCGTGCCGATCACCTCCGGGTGGCCGGCATGGCCGACCAGCAGGATGTGGCGGCCGCGCTTGTGATGGACCTCGGCCTCGCGGTGGACCTTCGTCACCAGCGGACAGGTCGCGTCGATGGCGAAGAGGTTGCGCGCCTTCGCCGCCGCCGGCACCGCCTTGGCGACGCCATGGGCGGAGAAGATCACCGGCCTCGTCTCGTCCGGCACCTCGTCGAGCTCGGCGACGAAGACTGCGCCCTTCCGCTTGAGGGATTCGACCACGTATTTGTTGTGCACGATCTCGTGGCGGACATAGACCGGCGCGCCATGCAGCGTCAGCGCCTTCTCGACCGCGTCGATGGCGCGCACGACGCCGGCGCAGAAGCCGCGCGGGGCACAGAGCAGAATGTCGAGCGGCGGCTTGGTCACGCGCGGGAAGATCTCCGGTCGGGTCAGCGTCTTCTTTCGGCGGGAAGACGGCGATGTCAAGGAAACGCGATGCAGGTTTGACATACAGGTTGATATAAACTTATTTTTCCGCACGCCCAACAGAAGCTCCTGGGAGGCGACCCGGCCTGCGCTGGCGATATCCGGCATCTGCCGGCGCAGCGCCCGATGTCGCACTCGTCCACGCTTCGACCAAGGGCAGCCGCCGCCCGGCAGGAATGGGCGGCAACGACGAACAGGAGAAAACGCCATGACGATCCATGTCTCCGCCTTCCGCTGGGTGCCGCCCTTCGCCCAGGGCCATGTCCGTGATCTCAGGGTGCGCTGGGCGCTGGAAGAAGCCGGCCTGCCCTATGAGGCGGCGCTGATCGGCCCGGCTGACCAGACCTCCGAGACCTATCGCGCCTGGCAGCCTTTCGGGCAGGTGCCGGCCTTCCGCGACGGCGAGGTCGAGCTGTTCGAATCCGGGGCGATCGTGCTCTATCTCTCGCGCCAGTCGCCGGCGCTGGCGCCGAAGGACGAGGCCGGCCGCGCCCGGGTCGCGACCTGGATCCTCGCGGCGCTCAACTCGCTCGAGCCGCATATCGGCCAGCTTGCCCTCACCGACATCTTCCACAAGGGCGAGGCCTGGACGGTCGAGCGCCGGCCGCAGATCGTCGCGATGATCGAGAAACGCCTGCAGCAACTCGAGGCATGGCTCGGCGGCAAGGACTATCTCGAAGGCCGCTTCACCGCCGGCGACCTCATCATGGCGAGCGTGCTGCGCGACGTGCCGGACGACATCCTGGCGCGTTTCCCGCGGCTTGAGGCCTACCGCGCCCGCTGCATCGCGCGGCCGGCCTTCGTGCGGGCGCTGGAGGCGCAGATGGCGCCCTTCCGCGAGAACGCTCCGGCCGCTTGAGGCCGCCACGCACGGAATGCATGGCGCGAGACAATTCCCCCTCGCGCTCTGCAAGGCGAGCGCCTAGATAGGGACAGTCGGCCCCCGGAGCCGGCCGTGCCCCCTACAGCGTGAGCCGCCCATGGCCGATGCCGTTTCCCATGCGAGCTACCTGCCGCCGATCCTGACCTTCTGCACTGGTGCGGTGATTGCGGTGCCGCTGTTCCGCAAGCTCGGATTGTCGGCGGTGCTCGGCTATCTGGCGGCCGGCGTCGTGATCGGCCCCTCGCTGCTCGGTGTCATCAAGGATCCCGACGCCATCCGCGGCACGGCCGAGATCGGCGTGGTGCTGCTGCTGTTCCTGGTCGGCCTCGAGCTGCAACCCTCCCGCCTCTACTCGATGCGGCGGGACATTCTCGGTTCGGGACTGGCGCAGATGGCCGTGAGCGCGACCGTCATCGGCCTGGTCGGCTGGCGGTTCGGGCTTTCGGTCGGGGGCGCGATCGCGGTCGGCGTTGCGCTGGCGCTCTCGGCGACCTCCATCGCCCTGCAATTGCTGGAGGAACGCGGCGACAGCAACGAGACCTATGGCCGGCGCACCTTCTCGATCCTGCTCTTCCAGGACATCGCGATTGCGCCGGTGCTGGCGTTGCTGCCCTTGCTCGCCACCACCGGCGCGGAATCCGGCAGTGCGATGCGAGCGCTGGCGAGCTTCGGCATCGCGATCGCGGCCGTCGTCGCGATCGTCTTCGCCGGCCGCTACCTGCTCAACCCGTTCTTCCGCATCCTCGCCAATAGCGGCGCCAAGGAGGTGATGACCGCGGCTGCCCTGCTCATCGTGCTGGGGGCGGCGCTGCTGATGGAGCATGTCGGGCTCTCCATGGCGATGGGCGCCTTCCTCGCCGGGCTGATGCTGGCCGACTCGCATTTCCGCCACGAGCTCGAAGCCGATATCGAACCGTTCCGCGGCGTGCTGCTCGGCCTGTTTTTCATGGCGGTCGGCATGTCGCTCGATCTCAAGCTGGTCGTCGAAAACGCATTGCTGCTCGCCATCGCGGTGCCGCTGCTCGTGCTGTTTAAGATTGCCGTCGTCGCCTCGATCCTGCGGGCGTCCTGCTCGTCGACGCTGGAAGCCATCCGGGCCGGCGCCCTGCTCTCGCCGGCCGGCGAATTCGCCTTCGTGCTCCTGCCGCTCGGCGTGGCGCATGGGCTGCTCAACCCGCAGCAGGCGGCCATCGTCACCGCGCTCGCCGCGATCAGCATGCTGCTCGGCCCGATCGTCGCGAAGCTGATCGACAACGTCCTGCTCGCGCGCATCACGCCCGAGACGATGGACGAGGATTTCGACGGCGTCGGCGACAGCCAGGTGATGGTGATCGGCTTCGGCCGGTTCGGGCAGGTGGTGACGCAGGCGCTGCTGCTCCAGCACGTCAACATCAC
Organism: Allobosea sp. UNC402CLCol; assembly: GCF_000745475.1. Taxonomy (GTDB): domain Bacteria; phylum Pseudomonadota; class Alphaproteobacteria; order Rhizobiales; family Beijerinckiaceae; genus Allobosea; species Allobosea spartocytisi. The sequence continues at coordinate 274,105 of NZ_JQJJ01000009.1, read as the reverse complement.
CGTCATCGATTCCGATGTGGAGCAGATCCGCGCCGCCGCGCGCTTCGGCTTCAAGGTGTATTACGGCGACGGGATGCGGCTCGACGTGCTGCGCGCCGCCGGCGCGGGCAAGGCCCGCGTCATCTGCATCTGCGTCGACGACAAGAACGCCGCCCTGCGCATCCTCGAAATGGTGAAGTCGGAATTCCCCAATGTGCGGGTGCATGCCCGGGCCTTCGACCGCATCCACGCCATCGACCTGATGAAGGCGGATGTCGACTACCAGATGCGCGAGACCTTCGAATCGGCGCTGGGCTTCGGCCGCGTCACGCTGGAGGCGGTCGGGCTGACCCGCGACGAGGCCGATCTCGTGATCGACCATGTCCGCGACCGCGATGCGCAACGCATGGAAATCCAGTTCAACGAGGGCATTGCGGCCGCCCTCAACCGGGTCCCGCGCGTGACGCCGGAGCCGCTGGTCAAGCCCAAGGGCAAGTCCAAGGCGCTCACGGCCGAGACGCAGGAGGTCATCGAGGATGGCGGGGCCGAGGTCGCTGTCGGCGGCGTCGGCGAACCGGAGCGCTGAGCGCCAGCCGGCGCCGCCGTCATGCTCGGGCTCGACCCGAGCATCTCAGGAAAGAAGGGCGCTTGCTCCTGTGAGAGGCGCCCATTTCTGCCAGAGATTCCCGGGTCTACGCTTCGCTGCGCCCGAGAATGACGCGCCTCGTTCCCAAGGCGACTTGCCGGGGCCCCGCGCGCTGCTATCGTCGCGACAGAGCCAGCAACGGCCCGGGAGGCGTCCATGATGAACCTGTTCGAGATCATGCAATCGGCCCAGAATGGCCAGGCAATGCAGAATCTCGCCCGGCAATACGGGCTGAGCCAGCAGCAGACCCAAGCGGCGCTCGATGCGCTGCTGCCGGCCTTCTCGATGGGGCTGCAGCGCCAGACGCAGAATCCCTATGCCTTCGGCTCGCTCGCGCAGATGATGACCGCCTCGCCCTATGCGCGCTTCTTCGAGACCTCGGGCGGCAGCATCCCGCAAGGCGCGCAGATGGCCGGCAACGATGTGCTGGGCCAGCTCTTCGGTTCGACCGAGGTGAGCCAGGCGATCGCAGCGCAGGCTGCTGCGACGAGCGGCGTTAGCCAGGCCATCCTCAAGCAGATGCTGCCGGTGATCGCCTCGATCCTGATGGGCGGCCTGTTCAAATCCACCAACAACGAGGGGCTCGGCGGCATTCTCGGCCAGTTCGCCGAGATGATGCGCGGCCAGATGCCGGGCATGCAGCCGGCGCCACAACCGCAGGCCCAGCCGCAGATGCCGGCCAATCCGATGGATGCGATCCTGCGCGGCATGTTCGGCCAGGGCGCGGGGGCAGGCCAGCCCCAGCCACAGCCGCAAGGAAACCCCGGCGCCGCGGCCAACGACCCGTTCGGCGGCATGCTGGGGCAGATCCTCGGCGGCATGTTCGGCGGCGCGGCCGCGCCCGAACCCGCTCCGCAGCAGCCATCTCAGCCCCGCAGCGCGCCGCAGCGCCCCGCGCCTGCCCCGGAGCCCGCGCCGGACGAGCCCGCGCCCTCCGCCTCCGCCTCCGGGCCAGGCTCGATCGGCCTCGACGCGCTGAACCAGATGTTCGAGCATGGCCGGCAGATTCAGGACGACCACCAGAGCGCGCTGAAATCGATCCTCGACGCCATGCTCGGCGGCGGTCAGCGGCGCTGAAACGACAGACCGGACGCAGCAGCGTCCGGTCCTGCATGTCCTGGCAACGGACTCAGACCAGCTTTCGCGGCTTGCGGGCGCTCAAGCCGGCCGGCGCTGCTGCCAGTTCTGGTCCGCCTGCACCATGGCCGCGGCCATGCCGCGCAGCTCGGCCGCATCGTCGCGGGTGCGGAAGCTGGCGACGAGATCGTTGAGGCGCTGGATCTGGCTGGCCAGGGCCGTCGCCGAGGCGGCGCTCTGCTCGGCGAGCGCAGCGTTCTGCTGGGTCATCTCGTCCATATGGGCGACGGCCTGGCTCATCTCGTCGATGCCGTTCGATTGCTCGGCCGCGGCCGAGGAGATGTCCGAGACCGTGGCGGACACCTTCTGCGAGGCTTCGACGATCCGCTCCAGGGCGGTGCCGGCCGAGCGCACGAGGCCGACGCCCTGCGCGACCTCCGCCCCGGATTCGGTGATGAGCGTGGTGATGCCCTTGGCGGCCTCGCTGGAGCGCTGGGCGAGCGTGCGCACTTCGGAGGCGACCACGGCAAAACCCCGGCCGGCATCGCCGGCACGCGCCGCCTCGACCGCGGCGTTGAGCGCCAGCAGATTGGTCTGGAAGGCGATCTCGTCGATGACGGTGGTGATGTCGGAGATCTTGCGCGAGGCGGTCTCGATTCGCGCCATGGCGTCCACGGCATCCTTGACGATGGCACCGCCCTTGCGCGCGACCTCCATCGCCTCGTCGGCGAGCGCGACCGCCTGCATCGAAGCCTGGGCCGAGGCCTTGACGGAAGCGGCGAGCTCCTCGGTGGTGGCGGCGGTCTCCTCCAGCGAGGAGGCCTGCTCCTCGGTGCGCTTGGAGAGATCATCGGCGCCGGTGTTGATCTCCTGGGCGGCGTTGCCGACATCGCCCGCGGTCGACTGGATGGTGCGGATCGTCTCCGCGAGATGGGCGACCGCCATGTTGAAATCGTCGCGCAGCTTCTCGTATTCGGCAGCGAGATCGGCCTCGATCCGGCAGGTGAGATCGCCGCGCGAAAGCCGGTCGAGCCCTTCGGCCAGCGCCTCCATCACCTTGGCCTGCTCGGCGGCGAGAAGCTCGTGCTCGCGGGCGCGGGCGGCGCGCTCCTGCTCGGCGAGGCGGCGCTGCGCCTCCGTCGCGTCGCGGCTCTCGGCCGTCTCCGCCTCGAGGCGCCGGACCGCCAGCCCGTTCTCCTTGAAGACCTGCACGGCCCGCGCCATGGCGCCGACCTCGTCGTGCCGGTTCTGGCCGTCGATCTCGACCGCATAGTCGCCGGCGGCGAGATCGTCCATGCGCGCCTTGAGGGTGTCGAGCGGCCTGGTGATGGACTGCCGCGCGAGCAGAATCGCCCCGATCAGGCCGAGCAGGACCCCGGCGACGGAGAGCGCCAGCAGGATCAGGTTGAGCTGCTTCGCCTCCGCGTCAAGCGCCTGCCCGTCGGCTTGCGTCTGGCTCTTGATGTCGCCGTTGAGCTTGACCGCATCAGCGACGATGGCGCCGAAGGCGCGGTCCAGCTCCGACATCACCGACAGCGCCGCCAGATCCTCGTCGCGCGCGGCCTGGGCCAGCACGTCGTCGATCTTCGGCTTGAGCTCGGAAAGCGCCCGCGCGAGCTTGTCGAACTCGGCATGGCGCTCGGGAAAGCTGATCTTGGCGTTGACGAGCTGCTGGAGCGCGAGATCGTAATCCTTGCGGACATCCGCGATGCTCGTGGTGTTCTGCTTCATGTATTCGGGATAGGCGATCGCCTTATACAGGTCGCGCAGCACATAGCTCGTCACGAGCGTCGACTGCGCCGAATCGAGGATCGCGGCGGAGCGCTGATCGATCAGATCGGAATAGCTCTTGTTGATGCGCTGATATTCGTGCCCGGCATAGATCGCAGTACCGATGCTGATCAGTCCGATCGCAATCAATGGAATGGCGATCTTGGTGCGAATCCTCAGATCCTTGAGGCGCAGAGAGAACTTCATGCCCGTGCCCACCCTGTCAGGCGGCCAGCCGGCCGCATCCGGCGACACATTTCAGCCAAATGCATAAAATTGCGTTAGGACTCGCCTCCGCTGCTCCGGCGCATAAAAAAAGGGCGGAAGCACGAAGCTTCCGCCCACAGAGACGCTGACGCCAAGGGGTCAGGCGCAGCGTGCAACCATGAAATCTGCGTTCTTCGCCAGCACCGGCTCCGGCACTGTCGGCTGGGTGCCGGCATGACGGACGGCCTGCTCGCGCCGCGCCTTGGCGATATCGGCATTGGAGCGTGACCGCGCGGCCAGCACCGCGGAGGGATCGTTGAGCCAGGACGTCGCCAGCGCGCCGGCGATATCGGAGCGGACGAGGCCGATATCCTTGAGGCCGCGCTCATCGAGCTCGGCGAGGCGCATCACCTCGCGTCGATGGATCAGGGCGCGCAGGAGGAATACGGGCTTTTGGATTCCAGCGGCGGCGATGCGCACGACACCGGCCGGAACCGATGACAGCGTCTTCGTGGCAATGGTCATGAGCAGCATGACGGCCTCCAATGGAATGCGAGAACGGATCGACGTTCCCCTTCAGCCCGGACGCGCCAACTGGCTGAAATCCCGGAGAACGATTGAACGATAGCGAGACGCTGGCCATCAGCCAAACGAATGGTTATGATGCTTGACAGCACGGATATTGATGAACGCCCGACGGGGGATCGCCATGGCCCATGTGCTCGACGCCGACCAGTTGAAGACCTTCGTCGCCATTGCCGACACCGGCTCCTTCACCCGCGCGGCGGAGATCGTGTTCAAGACGCAATCGGCCGTCTCGATGCAGATGAAGCGGCTGGAGGAGCGGGTCGGGCGGCCGCTCTTCGGGCGCGACGGACGCCACGCCAAGCTGACCGAGGATGGCGAGCGCCTGCTCGACTACGCCCGCCGGATCGTCAGGCTGAACCTGGAATGCGTCGCGACCTTCACCGATGCCGATCTGAAGGGGCGCATCCGGCTCGGCGTGCCCGACGATTATGCCGACCGCTACCTGCCCGAGATCCTCGCCCGCTTCGCGCGCTCGAACCCGCGCGCCGAGGTCACGGTCGTCTGCGAGCCGACGCCGATGCTGGCCGAGCGGATCGCCACCGGCGACATCGACCTCGCCATCATCACCCATGTCGAGAGCCGCGGCCAGGGCGAGATCATCCGCATCGAGCCGCTGCTCTGGGTCACCTCCGCCCGCCATACCGTGCACGAGGAAGATCCGTTGCCGCTGGCGCTGGGGCGGCCGACCTGCAACTGGCGGCAGGCGGCGGTCGATGCGCTGGAGGCCAAGGGCCGCCGGTTCCGCGTGCTCTATGCGAGCTGGAACTCGACGGCGGTCGGCGCCGCGGTGGTCGCAGGGCTCGCCGTCTCGGTGCTGCCGGAAAGCGCGGTGAGGCCGGGCATGCGGATTCTGGGACCGTCGGAGGGCTTCGCGACCTTGCCGTCCTGCAAGATCGGCCTGCTGCGCACGCGCTTCGACCCGTCCGTGCTCTCGAATGCGCTGGCCGAGCACATCATCCAGAGCCTCGACAATCTGGCGAGCTTCAAGACCGCGGCGGAATAGAAGGATCGGAAGGCCTTATCGGACGCTGAAGCTCCTTGGGGCGAGCTTCAGGGATTGAACCCGGCCGCCACCGCCTGGAAGAAGCGAACCACCGATTGGCCCATCTGCGTCGCGCTGGTGATGATCGTCAGCGAGACCAGGGTGACGACAAAGCCATACTCGATCAGCGTCGCGCCGCGCTCGTCGCGAAGAAAGGCGTCAAAACTGGCGCTGATCCTGTTCATGCCGCAAGGTTAGGGCGCGAGCTCCGGCCAAATCGTTAATCCGGCCGCTGCAATGCACCGAATATCGCTTTTTTCCGGCACGGATGGGCTTTACAGCGCCAGATCCGTGAAGACCGGCTCGACCTTGCCACCCCATGGGCCGCGATAGCGCGCTTCGAGGCGCTGCGCGAGCGTCTGCCCGCTGGCCAGGATCTCCTGCAAGGGAGCCAGGTAGATGCTCTCGTCATGGCCGGCCGCGTCGCGGCGGTCCCGGCGGGCGAGGCCGGCACGCGACAATTCCAGCACTTCGCTGGCGATCTCGCCAAGCTTGCGCCCGGCGATGGAGGCATCCAGACCCAGCTTGGGTGCCGCATCGCGCAATCCCTGCCGCTGCTCGGCGCTCCAGCCCTTGACCAGATCCCAGGCGGCGTCGAGCGCGCCGCGGTCATAGAGCAACCCGACCCAGAAGGCGGGCAGCGCCGCCAGCATGTCGGCGGGACCGGCATCGGCGCCGCGCATCTCGAGGAAGCGCTTCAGCCGGACCTCCGGGAACAGGGTCCCGAGATGGTTGACCCAGTCCGACATCGTGGCGCATTCGCCCGGCAGCTGCTTCAGCTTGCCCGCCATGAGGTCCCGGAAAGAGGCGCCGGCGACGTCGTGATAGGTCTCGCCGCGCTTGACGAAATACATGGGAACGTCGAGCGCCCAATCGACATAGGCCTCGTAGGACATGCCCTCGTCGAAGGCGAAGGCGAGCATGCCGGAGCGGTTATTGTCGGTATCGCGCCAGATCTCCGAGCGCATCGACTGGAAGCCGTTCAGCTTGCGCTCCAGGAAGGGCGAGGAGGCGAACAGGGCCGTCGCGAATGGCTGCAGCGCAAGCGAGACGCGCAGCTTGCGCACCATGTCGGCCTCGCTGGCGAAATCCAGATTGACCTGCACCGTGCAGGTCCGGAACATCATGTCGAGCCCCATCGTGCCGACCTTCGGCATATAGTTCGCCATGATCTTGTAGCGGCTCTTCGGCATCATCGGGGTCTGCGCCCGCGTCCAGAGCGGGGAGGCGCCGAGCGCGGCGAAGCCGATGCCGTGCGGTTCGGCGACCGCCTTGACGTCGGCGAGATGGGCGGCGAGCTCGGCCTGCGTCTGATGAATGGTCTCGAGCGGGGCGCCCGAGAGCTCGAACTGGCCGCCGGGCTCCAGCGAGATCGCCCCGCCCCCGTCGGGGCCGCCGAGACCGATGATGTTGCCGGCGTCGACGATCGGCTCCCAGCCGAGACGCTGCTGCATGCCTTCGAGCAAAGCGCGGATGCCGCCCGCCCCGGCACGGCCTTCGTAAGGCACCGGAGCGAGGTCCTCCCGGTAGAACGGGAACTTCTCGTGCTCCGTCCCGATCCGGAAACGCGATTCCGGTTTCTCGCCGGCAGCGATCCAGGCAATCAGCTCCTCCTTGGAGCCGATCGGAGTCGAGTCGGACACATCGCGAGCCATGGGCGCTCCGGCAGAACAGGCAATAGAGCCAAGGCTCCCGGCGGCTGGGAGGCCGCGGGTTCAAGGCGTAGGGCGAACAGACATAGGCGAGAGCCGGACGCGCGACAACGACCCGGACCTTGCATTCGTGAAAGGGCGGCAAGCGCTGGCGGCAGGTCCGGCGCCGGAACGCTCAGCGCGGCCCCGCCCAATCGCCGAGCACCGCCTGCACGACGGCGAGCGCCGCGACAGCGGCGGTATCGGCGCGCAGGATACGCGGGCCCAGCGAAATCGCCAGCGTCTGCGGGCGCGCGGCGATCAGCCGGCGCTCGGCCTCGTCGAAGCCGCCCTCCGGCCCGATCAGCACCGCGAGCGGGCCGGCGGCATGGGCCTGCAGCGCCGTGATCGGGCTGCCCTGCTCCAGCCCCTCGTCGCAGAAGATCAGCAGCCGGGCCGGGTCCAGCGCCGCGAGCGCGGCCTCGAGCGAGGTCTCGGCCTCGATGCGCGGCAGGCTGAGGATGCCACATTGCTCGGCGGCCTCGACGGCATTGGCCCGCATCCGGTCGAGATTGAGCCGCGAGACCTGGGTGCGGCGGGTGATGACGGGCTGGAGCAGGCCCGCGCCCATCTCGACCGCCTTCTGCGCCATATAATCGAGCCGCGCATGCTTCAGCGGCGCGAAGAGATAATGCAGGTCTGAGGGCGGCGGCTGATCCTTCACCCGGCGGTCGAGAATCAGCCGCGCCGCCTTGCGCCCCTCCGGCGCGACGCGGGCCAGCCATTCGCCGTCGCGCCCGTTGAAGACGAGGACCGCCCCATCGGCCTTGAGCCGTAAGACGTTGAGCAGATAATTCGACTGATCCCGCTCCAGCGGCAGTTCGCCGCCGGCAGCGAAAGCGGCATCGATGAAGAGCCGATGGCGTGCAAAATCGGGGATGGACATCGGCGAAGCCGCCTCCTGCATCTACAAATTTGTTGTGAGCAGCGCGAAAACCGCCACAATCCTCGCCTAACGGCAAGTGCTTCCTCCGAGATGGCAGATGGACTTGCAAGAGTCGTTGGCGTTAACAGCGCCTGCTGTTAAGGACATGTTCACAGATCGGCGCGACAGGCCGGCAAGCGGAGAAGGGAATCATGCGGCTCAGGACGGCTTCGGGATTGGCAGCGACATTGGGCCTCGCCATGGCATCGCTCGTGATCGCCTCCCCGGCCAGCGCGCAGGTCTCCGGCTGCGAATCGCTGCAGAAGCTGCTGACGACGCGGCAGGCGATGGTGGCCAAGATCACCGCCGCGCAGAAGGCCAAGCGCAAGATGACGCCGCAGGAGGCGTGCAGCACCTTCGGCTCGCTCGTGAACAACGGCAACGAGACGCTGAAATTCGCGTCCGCCAACCAGGACTGGTGCCAGATCCCGGCCACGTTCATCGAGGGGCTCAAGAACGACAACGCGCGAATCGGGACGTTTCGCGGCCAGGCCTGCAATGCGGTGAAGCAGCAGGCGGCGATGCAGCGGCGCGCCCAGCAGCAGGCCCAGAGCGCCAACCCCTTCGGCGGCGCGGATTCGATCACCAGCGGCGCCGGTGGCGGGCTGAAGGTCCCACAGGGCGCGCTCTAAGACGGAAGGCGGGCCGGCCATGGCGGACCCTGTCCACGCCGGCCCCACGCCGGGGCGCGACGCGCTCCATTCCGGCGCCTCCTTGCCGGATGCCCCCCTCCCCGACGCGCTGAGCGGTCACTGGGTCGATACGCGCGCGCCGCGTGCGATCAGGCCCTATCTCAAGCTCGCGCGGATCGAACGGCCGATCGGCTGGTGGCTCATTCTGCTTCCGTGCTGGTGGGCGGCGGGGCTGGCCGCGATCGCGGCGGGCCAGCCATACCCCAATCCCTGGCACTGCCTGCTCTTCCTGATCGGCGCCGTGCTGATGCGCGGAGCGGGCTGCACCTTCAACGACATCATCGATCGCAAGCTCGATGCCGAAGTCGCGCGCACGCGCGGCCGCCCGCTGCCCTCCGGGCAGGTCACGGTCGCAGCGGCAGTGCTGTTCATGGTCGCGCAGGCGCTCGCTGCCCTGCCGGTGCTGCTGCAGTTCAACCGCTTCACGGTCCTGCTCGGCATCGCCTCGCTCGCGATCGTGGCGATCTATCCGTTCATGAAGCGCATCACCAACATGCCGCAATTCGTGCTCGGCCTCGCCTTCTCCTGGGGCGCGCTGCTCGGCTGGAGCGCCGTGTTCGGCCGGCTCGATGCGCCGGCCTACCTCACCTACGCCGCCGCCATCGCCTGGACGGTCGGCTACGACACGATCTATGCGATGCAGGATATCGAGGACGACGCCATCGCCGGCATCAAATCGAGCGCGCGCTATTTCGGCGACCATACGCGCCAGGCCGTCGCGCTCTGCTTCGCCCTGACGGCTGTGCTCAGCGGCATCGCGATCTGGCTGGTCAATGGTGGGGCCTTCGCCTGGCTCGGCTTTGCCGCCTTCGTCGGCCATCTCGGCTGGCAGGTGACGCGGATCGAGGGGGCGAGCGCGGCGCAGGCGCTGATGCTGTTCCGCTCGAATCGGAATGCCGGGCTGCTGCTCGCCGCGGGGCTGGCGCTCGACGCGATCAGCCGGCACGCCTTCGCTTAATCGACCAAGCGCTCATTGGCGAGGACGACCGGCAGATCGGCCAGACGGCCGGGCTTGCGGCGCGTCAGGAAGCGCGGGCGACGCCCGTTCAGGAAGGCATGGCGGCGGCGGATCCGCACCGGCCCCAGCGCGACGCGGCCGATCTGCGGGAACGGCTCGCTCACCGTGCCGTCGACGGATTCGAGCAGCAGCGGCAAGCCGCTGCGGCGACCGCAATCGCGCCAGAGCGCAACCGCATCGGCCTGATCAACGCCGGCGATCACGATCGAGCGCCCGTCGCCGGCCGTCAAAGCGAGCTCGAAGCGCTCGTCCTCGCCCGTCGGATTGGCGAGCCGCAGCGCGACCCCGCTCCATCCCGCCGAGGCGCGCAAAATCCGCACGGAGCCGACGCGCTCGATGCCCGGCGCCGATGGCTGGCGCGGCATCGGGTTGCGGGGGACGATCGCTGTGGTGAACGGCCCACCGGAGAGATGCGGCACAAAACCGCTCTCTCCGGCGACCGGCGTGACGCTGGCCATCGGTAATAACGCCTTTCCTAATCCCTGCTGCAACGGAGTCCTCTGTCGGATGCGGGACTCTCGTGCTTGCCGGGTGAGGATGTGCCGCAGGCGTGTCCGAGCGCTTAAGGGGTTGGGTTAAAGGAGCGTGATTTCCGGTCTATCGGGGCCAGGATGGCCCCTTTTCTGCATGATGCTTGACGGAATCTTTCAGCGCGATGGCGCATTTTCGGCTTGAAACCGCGGCATTCGCATTCGATAGGGAAGCCATGAGCGCATCCACGCTACCCATCGCCGCCGACCTCCTGAAGGCGGCGAGCGAGAGCTGCCTCGAAGCCGGAAGCCTCGCCCTCGATCTGTTCCGACCGGGAGAGCAGACCGCCGCGCGGACCTGGGCCAAGAGCGGCGGCTCGCCAGTGACGGAAGCCGATATCGGCGTCGACACCTTCCTGCGCGTGCGCCTCTCGGCGCTGCTGCCCGAAGCCGCCTGGCTCTCCGAGGAAACGGTGGACGACGCGCTGCGCCTGACGCGCCGCTTCGTCTGGGTGGTCGACCCGATCGACGGCACGCGCGCCTATATGAGCGGCTCGCCGGACTGGGCCGTCTGCGTGGCGCTGCTCGACGAGGGCGTGCCGATCCTCGGCGTCGTGCATGCTCCGGCCTGCGCCGCAACCTACACTGCCATCGCCGGGAGCGGCGCGAAGCGCAATGGCGAAGCCATCCGGGCTTCGACGGGCCGGACGCTCGCCGGCGCCAGGATCGCCGGGCCGAAGCCGATGCTCGACGCGCTGGCGCGGGTGCAGCCTTTCGAGGCGGTCGGCAAGATCCCCTCCCTCGCCTTGCGGCTCACCCGCATCGCCGACGGCACGATCGATGCCGGGTTGATCTCGCCCGATGCGCGCGACTGGGACCTCGCCGCGGCCGACCTCGTGCTGCGCGAGGCCGGCGGCCGGCTGAGCGGCGGCGATGGCGGGCCGGTGACCTATAACCGCCCCGTGCCGGTTCACGGCATGCTGGTCGCCAGCTCCGATGCGCTCGCGGCGCCCTTGCTCAATGCTCTCGAGCAATTGCGCGGTCAGCCGCAGCCGAGCTGAACTTTTTCATCGAAGACGCGGCCACCCGGCTCGCGCCCGCGCGCGGGATGGCTTATGGGGGCGCGGACCAATCCTGCTGGAGAGAACGATGAGCGCGGAACCGGACCAGAAGCAGCTTCTCCATCTCGTCTTCGGCGGCGAGCTCGACTCGCTCGACGGCGTCACCTTCAAGGACCTGTCGAAGCTCGACATCGTCGGTATTTTCCCGAACTACGCCAGTGCCCATATGGCCTGGAAGGCCAAGGCGCAGCAAACGGTCGACCAGGCGCAGACACGTTATTTCGTGGTGCATCTGCACCGCCTGCTCGATCCCGACGCGACCAAGGCCTGAGGCCGAGGTTACGATTTCCGATTCCGCAACGGGCCGAAAGCCGAAAGCGTTTTTCGGCCCGATGCATGAGACAAGAGGCAGATGGGTTTTTCGATCCTCAAGACACGCGTGGCGCAGGAAGCGCTCGGCCGGCTTCTGGCCGGCTATCTGCGCCTGGTGCGGCGCACGAACCGGATCGTATTCGAGCCTGCCGACATCTATGACCATGTCCGGCCGGAGCTGCCGGTCATCTATGCGATGTGGCACGGCCAGCACATCATGATCCCCTTCGCGCGGCCGGATTGGATGCCGGCGGCCTCGCTGGTCTCGCGCCATGGCGATGGCGGCTTCAACGCCGTGGCGCTGCGCGAACTCGGCATCGGCTCGATCCGCGGCTCGGGCGCACGCGGCCGCCGGAAGGTGCGCGAGAAGGGCGGCGCCGGCGCCTTCCTCGCCATGGTGAAGCGGCTCGCAGCCGGCGTTTCGATGGTGCTAACGGCCGATATCCCGAAGCAGGCCCGCGTCGCGGGGCCTGGCATCGTGGCGCTGGCGCGTGCCTCCGGCCGGCCGATCCGGGCCGTGGCGGTGGTGACCAGCCGACGCATCGATTTCAACAGCTGGGACCGTGCCTCGATCGGCCTGCCCTTCGGGCGCTGCGCCATCGTGGTGGGGGAACCGATCACGATCGCGCGCGATGCCGACGAGGCGACGCAGGAGGCGACGCGGCTCGCCGTGCAGGCCAGCCTCGACGCCGTCCATGCCCGCGCCTATGCGCTCGTCGGCAGCCGGGATCCCGGCGCCGGCCTGCGCGACGAGCAGGAAGCCCGGCGAACTCTGGCCGAGACGCCGGCATGAGCGGCAAGGGCGCCCTGATCCGAAGCTACCGGCTGGCGACCGCCCTGCTCGAACCGGCGGCGGCCGGGCTGCTGCAATGGCGCCGCCGGCAGGGTAAGGAAGACGCGGAAAGGCTCTCCGAGCGGCGCGGCTACGCCACCGTCAAGCGGCCGAACCGCCCGCTGGTCTGGCTGCACGGGGCCAGCGTCGGCGAGACCGTGACGCTGCTGCCGCTGATCGCCAGGCTCCAGAAGCGCGGGCTCGCCGTGCTCGTGACCTCCGGCACGGTGACCTCGGCGCGGCTGCTCGCGGCGCGCCTGCCGGCCGGCGCCATCCACCAATATCTCCCGCTCGACGTGCCCCGCTACATGCGTCGCTTCCTCGATCACTGGCAGCCGGAACTCTGCCTGATCTGCGAATCCGAGATCTGGCCGAACCTGCTGATCGAGGCGCAGCGCCGCAGCGTCCCGGTCGTGATGGTCAACGGGCGGATGTCGGAACGCTCCTTCGCGCGCTGGTACAAGCGCCCACGGGCGGCGCGCTTCCTGCTCTCCTGCTTCGAGGCGTGCCTGGCGCAGTCGCAGGCCGATGCGGAGCGTCTGGCGCAGCTCGGCGCGCCGCGCGTCAGCGTCGCCGGCAACCTCAAATTCGACGTGCCCGCCCCGCCGGCCGACCCCGACACGCTCGCCATCCTCGACGGCATGACGACGGGGCGCCCGGTCTGGATCGCCGCCAGCACGCATCCGGGCGAGGACGAGCTCGTGCTCTCCGCCCATCTCGCGCTGAGATCCCACCTGCCGAAGCTGCTCACCATCGTCGCCCCGCGCCATCCGCAGCGCGGTGCCGAGATCGAGGCGCTGGCGCAGGCCAACGATGTCGGCGTCGCGCGCCGCGCCGCCGGCGAAAGCCCGGAACGCGATGTCGAATTCTACGTCGCCGATACGCTGAACGAGCTCGGCCTGCTCTACAGGCTGTCGCAGGTCGCCTTCCTCGGCGGCTCGCTGGTGGAAGGCATCGGCGGGCATAACCCGATCGAGCCGGCCAAGCTCGGCTGCGCGCTGCTGCACGGCCCCCATGTGCACAACAACGCCGAGATCTTCGCCGCCTTCGACAGCGACGGCGGTTCGCGCGAGGTCGCCGATGCGCAGGCGCTCGCCGGGGCGGTGCATCGCTGGCTGAGCGACCCGGCCAGCGCCCGGCAGGCCGCGCGCGCGGCGGCGCATACGGCGAGCGAGCTCGGCGGAGCGATCAACCGCACGCTGCAGGCCATCGAGCCGCTCCTGATGCGCGCCGCGCTCGGCCAGCGCGAGAGCGCGCCCTGATGTCTGGATCACAGGCGGGATCCAAGCGAAAAACCGGTTTCCACTTTTTCGCATCCCGCCTCAGTGCGCCGCGCTTCTGGTGGCGCGACCGGCCGGGGCTGCTGGCCCGGCTCCTCTCCCCGCTCGGGCTGGTCTATGGCGCGATCACGCTGCGGCGCATGCGCAGGCCCGGCGCGGAAGCAGACGTGCCGGTGATCTGCGTCGGCAATTTCATCGCCGGCGGCGCCGGCAAGACGCCGACCGCGATCGCGCTGGCCGGGCTGCTGCGCGCGCGCGGCGAGACGCCCTTCGTGCTGATGCGCGGCTATGGCGGGAGCCTGCCCGGCCCGGTCGAGGTCGATCCCGCGCGGCATGGCCCCACCGAGGTCGGCGACGAGGCCGTGCTGATGGCAGGCCATGCCCGCACGGTCATCGCCCGCGACCGCATCGCCGGCGCGGCGCTGGCCCGTACCCGCGGCGCGAGCGTGATCGTCATGGATGACGGCTTGCAGAACCCGGAGCTCGCCAAGCAGTTGCGGCTGGCGGTCGTCGACGGCGCGAGCGGCGTCGGCAACGGCCTCAGCCTGCCGGCGGGGCCGCTGCGGGCACCGCTGGCGGGCCAGCTCGATTGTACCGATGCGGTGATCGTGATCGGACCGGGAGCGGCAGGCGCGCGCGTCGCCGAGGCGGCCGCAAGGCAGGGCAAGGCGGTCATCGCGGCGCGGCTCGAACCCGACGGGCAGATCGCCGGGACGCTGCGCGGACGGAAGGTTCTGGCGCTCTCGGGCATCGGCCGGCCGGAGAAATTCCGTGCCACGCTGGAATCCATCGGCGCGACCGTCGCGGTCGAACGGGCCTTCGGCGACCACCACGCCTATTCGGCAGCGGATGTCGCGGGCGTTGTCGCGCAAGCGCGGTCAGGCGGCCTGCTTGTCGCCACCACCGAAAAGGACATGACCAAGCTGGCGGCGCTCTGGCCGCAGAGCGAAAGGCAGCGGCTCGTCGTGCTGCCCGTCAGGCTGGTCTTCGACGCGCCGGAGCGGATCGCAAAGCTACTGGAAACGCCCTCAGCCGCGGCCGGCGCGACGCAGCCTTAGCAGGGCCGCCTCGGGCGAGGCATAGGCTTCCTGCCACTCGACCGACCAGTAGCGCAGATCGTCCAGGCGGATCGGCGCGCCGGTGACGGCGCAGCGCACGAAGCCGCCCGGCTTGATCACGCGGAATTCGCCGTGACCGTAATCGACGACCGCTTCGGGAGCGGGAGTGGGAAGGCGCTCGCTGATATTCATCAAAATCGTATTAAATCATTGATTGCGAAACGGAAAGCCGGGATAATCACTGCGCGGTGTCATTTTCCGGTCGGCGATGTCCAGTGTCCTGCGCCTGTTGGCGCGTGTGGTGTGTCTCGTTCTGCTTGCAACCTCGGCGGTCCATGCCGGCGGCTATGAGCGTGTCTCCATCGCGATGGACGGCGGCCATCTCGACGGCGTTTTCTTCCGCCCGCCGGGGCCGGGGCCGTTTCCGGCGGTCGTCGCATTGCATGGTTGCGGCGGTCTGTGGCGCGAGCAAGGCAAGCTCTCGATACGCCATCTGGATTGGGGCGAACGGCTCTCCAATGCGGGCTTCGCCGTGCTGATGCCGGACAGCTATGGCTCGCGCGGGCTCGCCTCGCAATGCGGCGTGAAGGACCTCACCGTCCGGGCCGGGCGCGAGCGGGTCGCCGACACCATGGCCGCCCGCCTCTGGCTGCTGCAGCGCAACGACATCCGGCCCGGCCAGCTCTCCCTGATCGGCTGGTCCGGCGGTGGCTCGACGGTGCTCACCGCCATCCGCAAGGACCGACTGCCGGCGGACCAGATGCCGGATTTCACACGGGCGATCGCTTTCTATCCGGGTTGCCGCATCCAGTCGGAATCGCCGAGCTTTGCCGTGCGGATGCCGCTGCTGATCCTGATGGGCGAGGCCGATGACTGGACGCCGGCCGCCCCTTGCGGCTACCTCGCCAAGGCGGCGCAGGCGCGCGGTGAGAAGGTCGAATTCGTGACCTATCCCGGCGCGGTCCATGATTTCGATCATCCCCGCCTCGAGGTGAAGGAGCGCGAGAACGTCGCCTTTTCCGCCAATGGCACCGGCAAGGTGATGGTCGGCACCAACCCGGCCGCGCGGGAGGATGCGCTCAAGCGCGTCGACGCCTTCCTGAAGGCACCTTGATTCCCTTCATGCGGACCGCTCAGCCCTCATCCTGAGGAGCCATTTCGCCGGAAATGGCGTCTCGAAGGATATTTCAGGAAGCCCCGGAGCCATCTGGAGCATCCTTCGAGACGCCGCTGCGCGGCTCCTCGGGATGAGGGCTCAAGGCTTTCCAACGGCCTGTCAGAACAAATCGCCCTGAGCGGATTTCGGCGGCTCCGATCGCGGCGCCTCCTTGCGCGCCGGACGGGGCTGCGGCCTCGGTGCGGTTCCGCCGCTCCCGGACACCACGGCGCCGAAGCGGCCGTCGCTGACCTCGACGGTCAAGGCCTGGCCCGCCTGCGCCTGGATGACGCTGCGGATCAGTGCGCCGGCCTCGTCGCGGATCAGCGCATAGCCGCGGGCGAGCACCGCTTCGGGGCCGAGCGAACGGATCAGCGTCCAGAGCGAGTCGAGGCGGTCCTGCCGGCGATGCAGCCCCTGCGCGAAAGCGCGCGTGGCTCGGTCGGCGAGCAGATTGCCGCGCTCGCGACGCTGGATCAGGCTCTGGCCGAAGGCGTTGCGCGCTCGCGCTTCGAGCGTCGCCAGCCGGTCGCGGGCATGGGCGATGCGGGTACGCTCACTCGTGATCGCGTTGCCGCGCGCGGCGGCCAGCACGCGCGCGAAACCGTCGAGCTGGGCGCGCAGCCGGGCGAGCGCGATGCGCGGCGAGCGGGCCTCGAGCCGGCGCGCCAGACCTTGCAGGGCCTGCTCATGGGCGCGGGCGTTGCGGGCGAGCGCGGGAGCGAGCCGCGTAGCCGCGAGGTCGAGCCGCTGGCGCGGAGCGGAGAGGACCGCCTCCGGCCCCGGCAAAGCACGCGCCAGGGCGCGCAAATCGCTGCGGCGCCGATCCGAGAGCCGGCGCATGGCGCCGCCATGCCGGCGGGCGAGGTCGGCGACCAGCGCCATCAATTCGGCGCGGACCGGCACGACCTTCTCGGCCGCGCCGGTCGGGGTGGGCGCACGCAGATCGGCGGCGAAATCGATCAGCGTCGTATCGGTCTCGTGACCGACGGCCGAGACCAGTGGGATCGTCGAGGCGGCGGCGGCGCGGACCACGACCTCCTCGTTGAAGCCCATCAGGTCTTCGAGCGAGCCGCCGCCGCGCGCGACGATGATGACGTCGGGGCGAGGGATGCGTCCGCCCTCGGGGAGAGCGTTGAAGCCGGTAATGGCGTTGGCGACCTCGGCGGCGCTGGTCTCGCCCTGCACGCGCACCGGCCAAACCAGGACATGGCGGGGAAAGCGATCCTCCAGCCGGTGCAGGATGTCGCGGATGACCGCGCCGGTCGGCGAGGTGACGACGCCGATGACGCGCGGCAGATAGGGGATGAGCTGCTTGCGTTCCTCGGCGAAGAGGCCCTCGGCAGCGAGCCGCTTGCGCCGCTCCTCCAGCAGCGCCATCAGCGCGCCGATGCCGGCCGGCTCCAGCGAATCGATGACGATCTGGTAGCTCGACTTGCCGGCGAAGGTGGTGATCTTGCCGGTGGCGATGACCTCCAGCCCATCCTGCGGACGCGTCTTCAGCCGGCCGAAAACGCCTTTCCAGATCACCGCGTCGATCTTGGCGTTCGTGTCCTTCAGCGAGAAATAGACATGGCCGGAAGCGACCGGGCCGCGATACCCGGAAATCTCGCCGCGCACGCGCACGAAGCCGAAGGAATCCTCGATGGTGCGCTTCAACGCCCCGGAGAGGTCCGAGACGGTCCATTCGGGCGCATTGCCTGTGGGAACGGTCGATTCGCTGTTCATGGCCGGACCATAGCGGGCGGGCCCGACGAGCAGAAGCGTTGCCGTCGCCGCGCCGGGCAGGTATTGCGCAAGGATCCTTTCGGCCGACCTCAGCCCTCATCCTGAGGAGCCGCGTCAGCGGCGTCTCGAAGGATGGTCCAGGGGGCGCTGGAGCATCCTTCGAGACGCGTTCCTCCGGAACGCTCCTCAGGATGAGGGCTCACAAACCCGCCAACGCGGATGGGAGCCAGCATGAAGATTCTTCTGATCGGTTCGGGGGGCCGCGAACACGCGCTCGCCTGGGCGATATCGGCCTCGCCGCTTTGCGAGCAGCTCTTCATCGCGCCGGGCAATCCGGGCACCGCGCAATGCGGCGAGAACGTTGCGGTCGATATCGCCGATCATGCCGCGGTCGTCGCTTTCTGCCATCTTCAGGCCATCGGCCTTGTCGTCGTCGGCCCGGAAGGGCCGCTGGTCGCCGGCATCGCCGACGATCTCAGGGCCGCCGGCATCAAGGTGTTCGGCCCCTCGAAGGCCGCCGCCCAGCTCGAGGGCTCGAAGGGCTTCACCAAGGAGCTCTGCGCCCAGTTCAATATCCCGACCGCCGCTTTCGGCCGCTTCACCAGCGCCGACACCGCCAAGGCCTATGCCGCCCGCCAGGGTGCGCCGATCGTGGTCAAGGCCGACGGCCTCGCCGCCGGCAAGGGCGTGGTGATGGCCGAGACGCTCGACCAGGCCAATGAAGCGATCGACATGATGTTCTCGGGCGGTCTCGGCAGCGCCGGCGCCGAGGTCGTGATCGAGGAATGGATGATCGGCGAGGAGGCGAGCTTCTTCGCCATCTGCGACGGCACCAATGCGCTGGCGCTGGCCTCGGCGCAGGACCACAAGCGCGTCGGCGACGGCGACACCGGCCCGAACACCGGCGGCATGGGCGCCTATTCGCCCGCCCCCGTGATGACGCCCGCGCTGGAAGAGCGCGTCATGGCCGAGATCATCCGGCCGACGCTCGTCGGCATGGCCAAGCGCGGCATGCCGTTCCAGGGCGTGCTCTTCGCCGGGCTGATGATCACCGCCGAGGGGCCGAAGCTGATCGAATACAATGTCCGCTTCGGAGACCCCGAATGCGAGGTGCTGATGCCGCGCCTCAAGAGCGACATCGTGCCGGCCCTGCTCGCGGCCTGCGACGGCGTGCTCGGCTCCTTCGACCTGCGCTGGGCGGAAGAGGCGGCGCTGACCGTCGTGCTCGCGGCGAAGGGCTATCCCGGCAAGCCGGAGACCGGCAGCGTCATCCGCGGCGTCGAGAAGGCGGATGCGCTGGACGACGTCCTCGTCTTCCATGCCGGCACCAAGCTCAGGGAGGGCGAGCTCGTCGCCCATGGCGGGCGCGTGCTCAACGTGGTCGGCCTGGGCAAGAGCGTGCGTGAGGCTCAAGGCAAAGCCTATCAGGCCGTCGACCTGATCGACTGGCCGGAGGGCTTCTGCCGCCGAGACATCGGCTGGCAGGCGGTGAAGCGCGAGCAAGGCTGACAAAACCGGGCACCCCGCACGCCTCAATCTCGGCGATTGCTTCTCCTACGCTCTTGCCAAATCCTTGAACGCTCCCTTGCTTTACAAGGGAGAGGATTTCGGCCGGACGGACATCGTCTCCGCCGCCACGGCAAGGGCGCAGCCATGAGCAACATCGACAGCCTGTTTCCCGGCTTCAAGGCCCATTGGGTCGACGGCCCGGTCGGCAAAATCTTCGCCCGCGTCGGCGGCGAAGGGCCGCCGCTCGTGCTGATCCACGGCTTTCCGCAGACCCATGCCGAATGGCACAAGATCGCGCCGGAGCTGGCGAAGACGCATACCGTCGTCTGCCCTGACCTGCGCGGCTATGGCTGGTCGGCCGCGCCGCATGGCGATGGCGGGGCAGCGACCTACACGAAGCGCGGCATGGGCGAGGACATCGTCGCCGTGATGCAGGCGCTCGGCCATCTGCGCTTCGGCGTGATCGGGCATGATCGCGGGGCGCGCGTCGCCTATCGCCTCGCGCTCGACCATCCCGGCCGCGTCGAGCGGCTCGCGCTGCTCGACATCCTGCCGACCGTCTCGATGTGGGAGGGCATGGACGCGGCGCGTGCCATGCAGGTCTATCACTGGACCTTCCTCGCCCAGCCCGAGCCGACGCCTGAAAATCTGCTCAAGGCCGATCCGGTCGGCTGGCTGGACCATACCATCGCGAGCTGGAGCCGGGCGAAGAAGCTCGACCTGTTCGACCCGCTGGCGCTGCGCTCCTACGCCGAATCCTTCAGCGACCCCGCGCGCATCCATGCGTCCTGCGAGGATTATCGCGCCGGCGCCACCACCGATATCGCGCATGACAAGGCCGATCTCGCCGCAGGCAAGCGCATCCTCTGCCCGACGCTGATCCTGTGGGGCGAGGCCGGCATCCCGGCCAAGGGCGCAAGCCCGCTCGAGATCTGGCACGAGACCTTCGCGCCGCAGGCCGAGGGGCAGGCCATCGACAGCGGTCATTTCCTGCCGGAGGAGAATCCGCAGGCGACGCTCGCCGCGCTGAAGCCGTTCCTCGCGCAGCCGCTTGCCTGAGCGCACGGCAATGGCCAGATTCGGCTGATGTCGCCGCGCCGCGCCGCCCACCGACCCGAAGCCGCGAAGCCTGCCGGCGAATTCGCGCTGGTGCTCGGCGCCGGCGGCGCGCGGGGCTTGAGCCAGATTCCGGTCCTCGAAGCGCTCGACGAACTCGGTGTAAGGCCTTCGCTCATCGCCGGCTGCTCGATCGGGGCGATCATCGGTGCCGCTTATGCGGCCGGCATCCCGGGCTCCGCCTTGCGCGAGCATGTGCTCGGCAGCTTCCGCGACCGGGCCCGCGTGGTCGCGAAACTGCTCGATGCCCGCGTCGGCAAGCTCGCCGATCTGGTGCGCGGCCTCGGCAATCCCGCCCTGATCGATGGCGAACGGCTGCTCGACCTGTTCTGGCCGGAGGCGGTTCCCGACCGTTTCGAGGAACTCGCCATCCCCTTCAGCGCGACGGCGGCCGATTACCACCGCCATGTCGAGGTAACGCTGTCGGAGGGGCCGCTGACACCGGCGGTCGCCGCCTCGCTCGCCATTCCCGGGCTGGTGCGGCCGGTCGCGCTCGGGGGGCATGTGCTGATCGATGGCGGGGCGATCAATCCCCTGCCCTATGAGCGCCTGCTGGCGCCCGGCCGGATCGTGCTGGCGATCGATGTCAGCGCGGCGCCGCTTGCCACGAGCGACAGCCGCATTCCCGGTGCGATGGAGACGATCGTCGGGGCGTCGCAGATCCTGACCCGCACGCTGGTGCAGCGCATGGTCGAGCGGCAGCCGCCCGACATCCTGATCCGCAGCGGGCTCGACGGGATCGGCGGGCTCGACTTCTTCAAGGCGAAGGCGATCCTCGCCGCCGCCGAGCCGGTCAAGGACGAGGTCAAGCGAGCGCTGGAACGGGCTCTCGCCGCAGCGGGCTGACGGAAGGCTCGGGCGCATCGCAGCGGAAACCGGGCAAGGCGGCTTCGAGCATCGCGCGCCCCTCCTCCGTCAGCGTCACGGCGCGGCTGTCCTTGCGGCGACGCGTCCAGCCCATCTCGAAGCAGCGGCAGGCCAGCGCAGCGGCGAGATGGCCGGCGAGATGCGGCCGGCGCTCGCTCCAGTCGAGGCAGGGGCGAAGCGCCGCGCGGCGGGTCTTGCCGCTCTGGCCGGGCTCGACGCCGAGCCGGGCGAAAATCGCCTTGCCCGACGAGGTCAGCGCATAGCCTCCCTCGCTGGCAGCGAGATGGCCCCCCGTCATCAGCGCATCGTGGATGCCGATGCCGAGCCGGCCGGCGAAATGGTCGTAGCAGGTGCGGGCGAAGCTCAGCTCGGCCCCGACGCGGGACGGCAGGCGGCGCGTCGTCCCTTCCATATTCGCCAGCACCATCAGCCCTTCCAGCGCCGTCGCGACCTCCGGCCCGGCAAGGCGATAATAGCGATGGCGCCCCTGTGCGGCGACAGCGAGCAAGCCGCCCTGCATCAGCTTGGCGAGATGGCCGCTCGCCGTCTGCGGCGCGACGCCGGCGAGCCAGGCGAGTTCCTTCGCCGTCAGCGCCCGGCCATCCATCAGCGCGTGCAGCATGTTGGCGCGGGCCGGGTCGCCCATCAGATGGGCGATCTCCGCGAGATAGGGACCTTGTGCACTCATGGCACCATGATGCGCCGTTCGCGCGCCGCCGCAAGCCAGGACGCTACGGTCAGGGCCGTAGTATCGATCCGAGACAGACCTGCCTCGGGATGCCAGAAGCGGGACATGGACAACACGGCTCTTCTCCTCTTCGTCACCGCGACCTTCGTGCTCGCCGGCTTCGTCAAGGGCGTGATCGGGCTGGGATTGCCGACCATCGCGGTCGGCATCCTCGGCGTCGTCATGGCTCCGGCCCAGGCCGCCGCGCTGCTGGTCGTCCCGAACCTCGTCACCAATGGCTGGCAGATCGCGACCGGGCCTAAGCTCGTCACGACATTGCGCCGGCTCTGGCCGATGCTCGCCACCATCTGCCTCGGCACCTGGGCCGGCGCCGGCCTGCTGCAGCAGCAGAAGGACGGCAGCGCGACGCTCTGGCTCGGCGCGGCGCTGATTCTCTACGCACTGGTCGGCCTCAAGGCGGCGAAGCTGCGCGTGCCGCCCGGCTGGGAGGTCTGGCTCGGGCCGGTCATCGGCTTCGTCACCGGCGTCGTCACGGCCGCGACCGGCGTCTTCGTTTTGCCGGCCGTGCCCTATCTGCAGGCCCTCGGCTTCGACAAGGACGAGCTGGTGCAGGCGCTCGGCATCTCCTTCATCGTCTCGACGCTGGCGCTCTCCTTCGGGCTGATCGGGGCCGGTGCGCTCGACGGCACCGTCGCCTGGCAATCTCTGCTCGCGCTGGTCCCCGCTCTCGTGGGAATGGGTGTCGGTCAGTTCGTCCGCAACCGCATTTCGCCCGCGACCTTCAAAATCTGTTTCTTCACAGGCTTGCTGGCGCTGGGCGCCTATCTCTGCTGGCGTGGTCTTGCCTGACGGCGCGTATCTTGCTTGGCTGTCCCTGCCGCTTCGCCTGCCGTTAACCGCTCGCTAACCCTATCAGCGCAGCCTCAACCCGAAGCGACAGGAGCATGCCCCGCTATGGATGCCTTCACCATGGTCATCATGGCCTGCGTCTCGGGAGAGCCGCACTGCACCACCTCACGCATCAGCGAGATGGACTTCACCACCGCGCAGGCCTGCGAGGCGCGCATCGACGACATCACGCGCACCATGACCAAGGAATTCGGCAAGCGCCCCGAGTTCAAGGGGCGGCAGGTGACCTATGACGTCTCCTGCATGGACCGCACCCAGCTCGCCCAGAAGTTCGGCATCACCTCGTCCGATACCTGAGCGGGAATTCGGGGTCGTCATGCTCGGGCTTGACCCGAGCATCTCGGAAACCAATGCCCTCTCGGCACGCGATTCTCGGGTCGTCGCTTCGCGCCGCCCGAGAATGACGGAAGGTTCTGGCGCATCGGCTATCGCCGCTCGCGGAAGAACTCCCGCAGCAGCTTCGCCGCCTCGCTCTCGCGCAGGCCGCCATAGATTTCGGGCTGATGGTGGCAGGTCGGGCTCTCATAGAGCCTGACGCCGTTCTCGACGGCCCCGCCCTTGGGATCAGCCGCCCCGAAATAAAGCCGCCGGATGCGGGCAAACGAGATCGCCGCCGCGCACATCGGGCAAGGTTCGAGCGTGACGTAGAGATCGCAGCCGATCAGACGCTCGCTGCCGATCGCTTCGCAAGCCAGCCTGAGCGCCAGCATCTCGGCATGGGCGGTGGGGTCCTTCAGCTCCAGCGTGCGGTTGCCGGCACGGGCCAGCACCGCGCCGTCGCGCATCACCACCGCGCCGACCGGCACCTCGCCGCGCGCGGCGGCCGCGCGCGCCTCGTCGAAGGCCTGCGCCATGGCATCGATCACGGAAGGTGCTTGCGACAGCGACATCGAAAAACCCCGGCTTTGGCGCTCGCGGCGAGGAAAAGCCTCTGCTACAAGCGCCGGTCATAGCGAATAAGCGAGCCAGGCCCTTCCCGCAAAGCGGATGTGCAAAGGCCGGGCTCAGGAGCAGTCATGAAAGACGACGACAACAGCAGAGGCCGCGGCCCCCGCAAGGGCGGCGGAGCCGGCGGCCGTGGCGACGGCAAAGGTTTCGGTGGCAAAGGTTTCGGTGGCAAGAGCTTCGGTGGCAAGGGCCCGGGAAGCAGGAGCCCGGCTGGCCGCAGCGGCGAGGGTCGCGCGCCGGCCCGCGACGGCGCCGAGCGCAAGGGCTTTGGCGAAGCCGGCGAGCGCCGCTCGTTCCGCGGCCATTCGGAGGGGGCTGAGCGCCCTGCCCGCCGCTTCGACAAGCCGGCCGAGGGTCGCGCTCCGCGCGCCGAGCGCCCCGCAGGCGACAGGCCAGCGCGGTTCAGGCCCGAGGGTGGGGCCCGCCCCTTCCGCGAACGCACCGGCGAGGACCGCCCTCGTCGCAGCGAGCGCGACGGCGAACGTCACGCCGAACGCCCCTTCCGCGCACGTCCCGAGAGTGGAGACCGGGCGGAGCGCCCTGCGCGTGGCAGCTTCGGCCGCCCGCCGCGCCGCAACGAGACCGGCGACGGCGAAAGGCGCTTCGAGCGTCCGCGCCCGCAACGGGCAGAGCGCGATCCCCATCGCGAGGACCGGCCGCGCCGCCCGCGCGAGGAGGCGCCCACGGAAGGCAAGCTGATCGCGGCGCAGGAGCCGGAGCGGATCGCCAAGGTGATGGCGCGCGCCGGCGTCGCTTCGCGGCGCGACAGCGAAGCGATGATCGCCGAGGGCCGCGTCAGCGTGAACGGCACCGTGCTGGAAAGCCCCGCCCTCGACGTCAAGCCGACCGACGTCGTGCTGGTCGATGGCGAGCCGCTGCCGGCGCGCGAGCGCACGCGGCTCTGGCTCTACCACAAGCCGCGCGGCCTCGTGACCACCAACTTCGACCCGGAAGGCCGCCCGACCGTGTTCGAGGCGCTGCCGGAAGACCTGCCGCGCGTGCTCTCGATCGGCCGGCTCGACATCAACACCGAAGGACTGCTGCTGCTCACCAATGATGGCGGGCTGGCGCGGGTGCTGGAGCTGCCCGAGACCGGCTGGCTCCGGCGCTATCGCGTGCGCGCCTTCGGCGAAGTCACGCAGGACAAGCTCGACACGGTTCGGGACGGCGTCGAGATCGACGGCATCCATTATGGGCCGGTGATCGCCCGCTTCGAGCGTCAGCAGGGCTTCAACACCTGGCTGACCGTCGATCTGCGCGAGGGCAAGAACCGCGAGGTCAAGACCGTGCTCGAGCATCTCGGGCTCGCGGTGAACCGGCTGATCCGCATCTCCTTCGGGCCTTTCCAGCTCGGCGAGATCGCGGAAGGCGAGGTCGAGGAAATCCGCTCACGCGTGCTGCAGGACCAGCTCGGGATCGAGCTCGCGGCCAAGGCCGGCGCCGATTTCGAGGCGCCGCGCCGCGACATGCTGCCGACCGCCCCACCCCGCGCCCTGGCCGGGGACGATCGTCCGCGTCGACGCCGCGACGAAACCCGCCGCGACGACGAGAGCCCACGCCAACTCCCGCGCGGCGACAAGCCCTGGACCCGAACCGTCTGGCGCGACGCCGAGGCCGCGCCGCAGCGCGAGCGCAAGGCGCCGCCCCGGCGCGGCGCCGATCCGAAGCTGGAACGCGAGACCCGCGAGGCGACCGGCACGGTCGCGCGCAAGCGCGACAAGGCGATCGCCGACCCCAAGGGCCGGCGCGTGCTGGTCGAGCGCATCAGCGCCGCACCGCGCGAGGAAACCGCTCAACCGGAGAGCCGGCGCAGGCCGGACCGCAAGCCCCGCAACGAGCGCGGCAGCGAGGATCGCGCGCCGCGCTCCTTCGAGCGCAGCGGCGGCGACAGGCCGGCGCGGCGCCCGCGCGAGGATGCCGGCGGACGCGACCGCTCCGATGAGCGCCCCTGGCAGGACCGCGCGCCGCGCGGCGAACGCCCCGAGCGCGCGCCGCGTGACGGCGCCGAGCGCCCTGCCCGCCGCTTCAGCGAACGGCCGGCCGGCGACAAGCCGCGCGGCCGCAGCTTCGGCGACAGGCCCGGCGGTAGCGAGAAGAGCTTCGGCGCCCGCTCCTCCGAACGCCCGGCCGGGCGCAGCAGCGGCGAGCGTAGCGGCGGCAAGCCGTTCGGCGCGCGCCCGTTCGGCGGCAAGCCGGGCGGCGGCGGACGTCCTGGCGGCGGCAAGGGCCCGCGTCCCGGCGGCCCGCGAGGCAAGCGCGACTAAGCGATGCGGATCGTCGGCGGACGTCTCGGCGGCCGGCCATTGGCCGGCCCGAAACCGGGGATCGGCAGCATCAGGCCGACCTCGGACCGCCTGCGCGAATCCCTCTTCAACGTGCTCGTCCATGCCTATGACGAGGCGGTCGAGGGTGCGCGCGTGCTCGACCTCTTCGCCGGCACGGGCGCGCTTGGCTTCGAGGCGCTCTCGCGCGGGGCGGGCTTCGCGCTGCTGGTCGATGACGGCACCGAAGCGCGCGGCCTGATCCGCGAAAACCAGATGGCGCTGGGGCTGGCCGGCTTCAGCCGGATCTTCCGCCGCGATGCGACGAAGCTCGGGCCGATCACCGGCATGGTGCCCTTCGGCCTCGTCTTCTGCGACCCGCCCTATCGCAAGGGGCTGGGCGAGAAGGCGCTGGCCTCGGCCCGCGATGGCGGCTGGCTGGAAAAGGACGCGCTCGTCGTGCTGGAAGAGGCCGCCGATGCCGAGCTTGTCTTGCCGGAGGGTTTCGAAGAGCTCGAGCGGCGAGCCTATGGCGAGACGCAGGTGGTGATGCTCCGGGCAAGCTGACGATGGCTCCCGCACTGCGGCCGGCGTGGCGCCAAGGTTGCGCCGGTTGGGCGATGAGCCACGCCGGTCATTCCGGACAAGCCGCGTAGCGGCGCCGATCCGGGATCCCATGCCTGAACCGTTCCGGCATAGATCCCGGGTCTCCCTACGGTCGCCCGGGATGACCCGCGTTTTGCGACTCAGGTCAGCGCACGCCGAAAGCCCCGTCCGGCTCGCGCCGCGGGGTTTCTCTGGTGGCGATCCCGAGGGGATGCGCGGGGTCCGGGCGGCGCGCGGCTTTGACCGCGTGCCGAATGTCGATGTCGAATGTCGAAGTCGATGCGGCGCCTGCCGGCTCCGCCCGAACCCCGCGCGCGGCTGTCTATGAGGCCTCCCGCCAAGGCTTGAACCGGGCCTGCCTGTTCGGCCCGGCGGCGAGAAACCCCTCCGGACCAAGGCTCACCATCCGTGGCGCAGGATCCGAACACCGCATCCCGCCCGGCCGCACGATGCCTCGCGAAGCCCCTTGGTCGAACAGGATGGCGCGAGGATAAGCGTGGGCAGAACGGCGGGGATAAGTTCGCCAAGAACGGGGCTGCTACGGGTCAATAGAAGGCCTTCGGCTAGGTCGTCTGCTCAACGACCAGTAAGCCTTTCAAATCCCGGCAGTGCAGCTGATTGCGGGTCGATGACGGCCTTGGTAACAGCTAAAACTAACGTCGCTACAAATATTAATAGCATTCCCCAGTAAGTTCTACGCAAATCATCGGCGGATTTTGGGCGAGGACTCTCGAAATCGTCCTGCCAATTATCCATCATATACTCAGCATGACGACCAAGTGATCGATCTATCCGGCGCCGAAATACGAAAATGATTGCGTATGTAAGCATCAATGCAGCAAATTGAAGACTGTTTACATTGAGCTTCAAGCGAATGACCCGGTATCGCTTCAATATAAGAAACATTAGGCGGCCGCTCTCGGCTCCACAAGCCCTCTTCGCCAAAATCTAAGGACTGCTACGGGTCGGAAGTGGGCTTATTGTTTCATGTAGATGACGAGAGGCATCGTCACGATGAACGTAAAGAGTCCAACCCTTTGCCATTTATTCATTTTCGCGACAAAAATAAAAAAAGCAAATTATAGTGGCTCCGTGGGCATTTCTACATTAATACCCGCTAAGGCCCCGTACCATGCAGTTGTTGAAAGTCCCCGATGGTGCCAAATAGGTCGGCCACGTTCTCTGGGGACTAAAATGGCCGAGAAGCCGCCCGTCACGTTTGAAACATCAAAACTGATTTTGACGGCAGCTCGCCGGACGCATGCCGCGTCGCTTTTCAAGGAATACACCGGAAGAGAAGATGCTGCTCGTTATCTACAGCGTAGCGCTCACCCATCACAGATCCGAACCGAAACGGTCATTGATGCTTGGGGCCAAGCTAATTGGCACACCAGTAATCGGTTCGTCTGGAGCATCCTTCGACGCCCGGAGGAAAAGCCGATCGGGCTGTTTCTCATGTTTATCGAAGGTAGCAGTGCCGAAATCCACTACGGGATTGGACCTGACTACTGGGGACAAGGATTGGCCACGGAGGCTGGGCTCGCGGTGATGAACTGGGTCACAGAGCGATCCGAGATTTCGGAGGTTTCCACGTCCTGTGCGACAGAACATGCCGCAAGTCTCAGGGTGCTGGAAAAGATCGGCCTTCAGCGAACCCGACTTTTATCCGGGGAACTGCCGCTGGGCTCGGCCGGTACCACGGTCGATGCCTGGCTTTATAGCTGGAAACGCTCCTGACGTACTTACTCTGCAGCAATTGGTCCATCGCTCTTACTTGTCATCACCATAGCGAGAAGATTTCCACGCCATCACAACAAGGAACAGGGCAGCCAACGCGAATGAGAGCGTGCCGACAAGAAATATATAAAACCGATCGGGGTGAAACTGCGCGAATCCCCAAGTCGTTCGGGATATCTTCACTAGGCCGTAAGCCAGATAAAAGTAGGTCTGGTAACCTACCAAATACAGAGCGCCCGCGGCAATCAGGTAGCATATAATCCGGTCAAATTTTGTAAGCTTAGGAAATCGCTTCCACACGCCCAGCCGTTCCTCAGTTCCACGCTCGTATAGCGTAGGTGTCGACTATGTCAGGGTTTGCATCGACAAACGATTGGCAAATCTGTTTTAGGCTGAAGATCTTCTTCGCGTTGTAATCCGGGTGCTCGCCGTTCAATTTGAGGTCGGTGTCGATCATGAGCACCCTCTTATCGCCGTCAATATTCATCCGGATGATGCTTGCCGCTTTGGCATTCTCGTGAACGATCATGGCATTGGCCCATTTGGCGCAGTACTCCGCTGCCCATAATTGCAGGCTGGGCTCAGGGGCCGCAACGGGTCGGAAGCGGACGCCGGCCGCCTCTCCGCCTACCCCCGCCTTGCCGCCTCGATCGCCGCCACGTCGATCTTGCGCATGTCCATCATCGCCGTGAAGGCGCGCTTGGCTTCCTCGCCGCCGGCCGCCATGGCCTCGGTCAGCACGCGCGGCGTGATCTGCCAGTTGACGCCCCATTTGTCCTTGCACCAGCCGCAGGCGCTCTCCTGGCCGCCATTGCCGACGATGGCGTTCCAGTAGCGGTCGGTCTCGGCCTGGTCGTCCGTCGCGATCTGGAAGGAGAAGGCCTCGCTCTGCTTGAAGGCCGGCCCGCCATTGAGCCCGATGCAGGGGATGCCGGCGACGGTGAAATGGACGACCAGCACGTCGCCCGCCTTGCCGGAGGGGAAGTCGGTCGGCGCACGATGCACGGCCTGCACGGCGCTGTCGGGAAAGGTCTCGGCGTAGAAGCGCGCCGCGGCTTCGGCATCCTTCTCGTACCAGACGCAGATCGTGTTCTTGGCGATGGCCATGATTCGTCCCTTCGCGTTCGATTCGGTTCCGGCCGTCCGCGGCCGGGGTGGCGTTCGGCCTCCCTCAGCATGCTCATGGAATGCGCAATCGCCCGCAGCGTTCCATCGAGAAGCACAAAAGGTTGATATCACCATATTTAAAACGGCGCTACCGCCGTCCGAACAGCCGCTCGATATCCGCCAGCTTGAGCTCGACATAGGTCGGACGGCCGTGATTGCACTGGCCGGAATTGGGCGTGATTTCCATCTCGCGCAGCAGCGCGTCCATTTCCTCGGGGCGCATGCGCCGGCCGGCGCGGACGGAATTGTGGCAGGCCATCGTCGCCAGCACATGGTCGAGCCGTCTTTCGAGCGAACCGGCCGTGCCGTGCTCGGCCAGCGCATCGGCGACATCGCGGACGAGGCGCTGGAGGTTGCCGCCGGCGAGCTGGCTGGGAGCCTCGCGGACCAGCACCGCGCCGGGGCCGAAGGGCTCGATGACGAGGCCGAGGCCTTCGAGCTCGCCCGCCGCCGTGTTGAGGCGGTCGGCATCGACCGGGTCGAGCTCGACCACCTCCGGCAGCAGCAGGGGCTGGCGGGCGATGCCGGAGCGGGCGCGCTCGGCCTTGAGCCGCTCATAGACCAGCCGCTCATGGGCCGCGTGCTGGTCGACGATGACGACGCCCTCGCGGGTCTGGGCGACGATATAGGTTTCGTGAAGCTGGGCCCGCGCCGCTCCGAGCGGCCGGTCGAGCGCATCCGCCGACGGTTCGGCCAGATGGGCGCGGGCATCGGCCGAGGCCGCGGCGAAATCGGCGAAGCCGGCTTGCGGGGCTGAAAACGATGTCGGCTGCGGCGCGCTCCAGCCGGATGTCTCCGGGAAGGCCGGGCGCGGGATGGCGTTGCCGCTGCCGCCCATCGAGAGCACCGCGCGGAAAGCGTCGAGCGTGCGGGCGCCGCCGGTCGTGGTGGCGCGGTGGCCGGCGGCGGCGAGCGCGGCCTTCAGCCCGGAGACGACGAGGCCGCGCACCAGAGCGGGATCGCGGAAGCGCACCTCGGTCTTGGCCGGGTGGACGTTGACGTCGACCGAGCGCGGATCGCAGCCGATATCGAGGAAGAGCACCGGGTGGCGGTCGGAGGGGACGACGTCGGCATAGGCGCCGCGCACCGCCGAGAGCAGGAGCTTGTCGCGCACCGGCCGGCCGTTGACGGAGAGGTGCACGCCGGCCGAGGTGCCACGGTGGAAGGTCGGCAAGCCGGCGAAGCCGCTGATGCCGAAGCCTTCGCGCTCGGCTTCGATGCGCAAGGCGTTTTCCGGAAAGTCGCGGCCGAGCGCGCGGCCGAGGCGGCGCAGCAAACCCTCCTCGCCGATGGCTTCCGCCGGCCAGTCGAAATTCCCGGCATGCTCGCCTTCGAGCGAGAAGCGGATCTCGGGATGGGCGATGGCGAGGCGCCGCAGCATCTCGGAGACGGCCTGCGCCTCGGCCCGGTCGCTCTTCAGGAATTTGAGCCGTGCGGGTGTGAAGATGAAGAGGTCGCTGACCTCGATGCGCGTGCCGGGCGCGGCCGCGACGGGGCGAACCACGCCCTTCTCGCCGGCCTCGACGACCAGGCCCGAGCCTTGCGGGGCATCGTGGCGGCGGGTCGCGATGGAGAGCCGCGCGACCGAGCCGATCGAGGGCAAGGCCTCGCCCCGGAAGCCGAGCGAGCGAATCGCGAAGAGGTCGCCATCCGGCAGTTTCGAAGTGGCGTGGCGCTCGACGGCCAGGGCGAGGTCGTCGGGCGTCATGCCGGCGCCGTCATCGACGACGCGGATCAATTCGCGGCCGCCGCCGGCGATGGTGACGGCGACCGAGCGCGCGCCGGCGTCGATGGCGTTTTCGACCAACTCCTTCACGGCCGCAGCCGGGCGCTCGATCACCTCGCCGGCGGCGATGCGGTCGACGAGAACAGGGTCGAGGCGGCGAACGGTCATGATTTGCAGGCGATTCCAGCTCTGCCGCAGTCTAGCGCCGAACGGACCGCTCAGGCGAGCCCGACCGGCCGCCCGACCGCCTGCACCAGCAGATCCGGATGGCCGAACAGGCGCTGCGCCACCCGCTTCACATCGGCGAGGGTGACGGCGGCAAAGCGCTCGTTGCGGGTCGCGAGGAATTCCGGCGTGTCGCCACGCAGGGCCAGATTCAGCAACTCGCCGGCGATCTTGGGCGAGGTGTCGAAGCGCAGCGGATAGGAGCCGATGATGTAGCGCTTGGCCTCCTCGACCTCGTGCTCGGTCGGTCCCTCCGTGGCGAGCTTCAGCATCTCCTCACGGATCACGGTCATCGACTCGGCCGCGCGGTCGTTGCGGGTCGCGGTGCCGCCGACCAGCATGGCGCTCTCGCGCAGCGGCAGAAGGCTCGAGGAGACGCCATAGGCGAGGCCACGCTTCTCGCGCACCTCCATGAACAGGCGCGAGGTGAAGGCCGAGCCGCCGAGGATGTGGTTGAGCACGCTCGCGGGGACGAAGTCGGGATCGTGCCACATCAGGCCGGGTCCGACGAAGCGCAGCACGGTCTGCGGCACGTCGAGGTCGATGACATGGGTCTGGCCGAGGCCCTGGATCGGCAGCGGCTGCGCGATCTCCGGGCGCGGCTCGCCCTTCGGCAACGCACCGAACAGCGCGTCGAGCCGCCCGGCAAGCTCATCGGCGCCGATGTCGCCGACGACGACGATCCTGAGTCCGCTCCGGTCGAGCAGCGTCGGGGTCAGGGCATGCAGCGCCGGGGCCTCCAGCCGTGAGACGCTGTCGATGTCGCCCTTCTCCGGGCGGCCATAGGCATGGCCGGGGAAGGCCGCCGCATAGAGCGCGTTGCGGCAGAGCGATTCCGGATTCTGCGCCTGGCGCTGCAGGCCGGCGATGACCTGCGCCTTGACGCGGGCGACCGCATCGGGATCGAAGCGCGGCTTGTTGAGCGCGAGGCCGAGCAGCTCGAAGGCGGTCTCGCGATGGCTGGAGAGCGTCTGGAGATAGCCGTGGAAATCGTCGCGGCGGGCGTCGAAGCCGAGATTGATCGCATGATCGGCCATGCGGCCCTGGAAGGCCTCGGCATCGAGATCGCCGGCGCCCTCGTCGAGCAGGCCGGAGACCAGATAGGCGCCGCCGGCGGCATCGGCCGGATCGCGCGACGAGCCGCCGTCGAAGGCGAAATCGATGGCGATCAGCGGGAGGCTGTGTTCCTCGACCAGCCAGGCTTCGACGCCACCGGGCGAGCGCACGGTCTTGACGTCGATGGCGGGACCGGCGGTGTTGAGCTTCGGAGTCGGAATGGGCGCGTTCATGGCGTTTCCTGTCGGCAGGGCTCGAAGCCCCACCCTTCTCGGCATCGGAGGAGCGACGTCAGGCCGGCAGCAGCAGGCCGGTGACGCTGCGGTCGGGCCTGAGATAGCGGCGCGCCGCCTCGACCACCGCCTCGCGCGGCACCGCCTCGATGCGCTGCGGCCAGGCGAGCACGTCCGCGACGGTCTCGCCGACCGCCAGCGCCGAGCCGAAGATCCGTGCGAGCGAAGCCTGGTTGTCGCGGGCGAAGACCGTCTCGGCGACGAGGCGCGTGCGGGCGCGGGCAAGCTCCAGCTCGCTCGGACCGTCGGCGAGGAAGGCTGCGAGCGCGGTGTCGAGCCCGGCCTCCAGCACCGCCATCGCGACGCCCGGGCGCGGGCTCACCGAGAGCTGGAAGGCGGCGCGGTCGACCATCGAGCCCATGAAATAAGCGCTGGCGCCGGCCGCCAATTCCTCCTCGACGCAGAGCCTGCGATAGAGCCGCGAGGTGGTGCCCCCGCCCAGGATCTCGGCGACGAGCTCGAGCGCGAAGACCTCCTCGGCATTGCCGCTGGTATAGGTCGGCGTCAGCCAGCCGCGGCGCAGCGAGGGCTGCTGCACGCGCGGATCGTTGAGCTGGACGCGGCGCGAGGCGCGCGGATCGGGCTCGATCGGGCGCTCACGCACGGGGGCAGCGCCGCGCGCGGCGATCCTGCCATAGGTCTCCTCCGCGAGGCGGCGCACCTCGGCGGCGTCGGTATCGCCGGCGACGACGAGGATCGCGTTCTCGGGCGTATAGAAGCGCTGGTAATAGGCGAAGGCGTCGTCGCGGTTCAGCCGCTCGATCTCGTGCTCCCAGCCGATGATCGGCGTGCCATAGGGATGATGGAAGAAGAGCGAGGCCGAGAACTCCTCGCCGAGCTGGGCGGCGGGGTCGGAATCGACACGCATGCGCCGCTCTTCCAGCACCACGTCGCGCTCGGGCGCCACCACGCTCTCGTCGAAGGAGAGACCGGTCATGCGGTCAGCCTCGTAATCCATCATCGCGCGCAGATGTTCCTTCGGCACGCGCTGGAAATAGGCGGTGTAGTCGTAGGAGGTGAAGGCGTTCTCCTGGCCGCCGAAGCCGGCGACGATCTTGGAGAACTCGCCCGCCGGCCAGCGCTGCGTGCCCTTGAACATCAGATGCTCGAGGAAATGCGCGATGCCGGACTTGCCCGCCGGATCGTCGGCCGAGCCATTGCGGTACCAGACCATATGGGTGACCACCGGCGCGCGCCGATCCGTCACGACCACGACGTCGAGGCCGTTGCCGAGCCGGAAGGATTCGACGGGCTCGGCCAGCCCGGGCTGGCGCGCATGAATGTTCACCGGATGCCGTCTCCCCACTCGGACAGAAAAGGGCGGGCACGATGCGCCCGCCCTGAAAGGAACTTGGTCAGGCGATGCGGTTTCGGCAAGGGGTCCCCTGCCGATCCCGCAACTCGGCCTATTCGGGCTGGATTTGCATCACCGGGCCCTGGCCGGTCACGAACTCGCGCTGGCCGACGGCCTGCTTGTCCTCGACCGGGCCACCGCGGCCGGGGCCGAGCACGGCGGTGTCGGCAGGCCGGCGATACCCCATCGGCGGCTCGATGAGCGTGGTGCGCTGCGGCTCGCTGCCATAGGTGAGGTTGTCCTCGGCCGCCTGGTCGCGCCGCGCGGCAACCTCCTTGCCGACCCGGATCGGCTTGATCTGGTTGTCGTAGTTGCTGTTGTCGCCCTCACGGATCTCCGGCTGCTGCGGCCCGCGCGCCGAGGTGCGGCCCTTGCGCAGTTCTTCCTGCGACAGCATCGGGTTGTTGCGCGCCTTCTCGGTCAGCACATAGGGGGTGACGTTCTTCGCGTTCCTGCGGCGCTCGACATCGGGATCGGTCGGCCAGGCGGCGTTGCGGGCGCTCCCGGCGTCCTGCGGCCGCGGCAAGGCGGAGTTCGGCGGCACCACGAGCGGGGCGCGCTCGCGATAGTCGATGTCGTCGCCCGGCCCCTTGCCGCCGACGACACCTTCCAGCAGGTTCTTGAACAGCATGCCTTCCTGAGCGAGGGCAGGCTGGGCCGCAAGCACAAGCCCGCCGGCGAGCAGCAGATGCGTCACGCGGATGCGTTGCGCCATGTCATATCTCCCTTTGGACAATCTCACCTTCGCCTCAACCACAGACGAACGGCGAAAGGATGGCGAAATCGTCGTCAAGCCGTCTTTTCCCCAGCCGGCCGGAAGGACTCATACAGGAGACCCAGCACGCCGACAACGATCGCGACATCGGCGATGTTGAAGATATACCAGCTGAAATTGCCCCAGTGGAGATGGACGAAATCGACGACCGCCCCGTACCAGGCCCGGTCGAGCCCGTTGCCGAGCGCGCCGCCGATGATCAGCGCCAGGCTGAAGACAGTGAAGCGGCTTTCAGTCCGCCACATCCAGCGCCAGAGCCAGATCGCGGCGACGAAGGAGATCGCCACCAGGAGCCAGCGTCCGAGATCCGTGCCCTGCTGGAAGAGCCCGTAGGAGATGCCGCGGTTCCAGGCGAGCACGATCGTCAGGAACGGGGCGAGGTCGAACGGGCCGTTCTCCGCCAGCCCGACGCCGTAGAGCAGCCAGCATTTCAGGAGCTGATCCGAAATGAAGATGATCAGGACCGTGAGCAGGCCGAGGCGGCGGGCGGATGTCATCAGGCGCGCACCCCGAGTTCCTTGAGCGCCTTGGCGTCGCGCGGCGTCACCTCGGGATAGGCCGGATCGGCCGTCGCGGGATCGAAATACTTCCAGGAGCGGGCGCATTTGATGCCCTCGGCGCGATGCGGCACGACCGCGACGCCCGGCACCTCGGCGAGACGGAAGGCCTCCGCCGGCCCCTCCCCGCTCTCGATGCGGATGTCCGAGGTGATGCTGACTTCGGCGAGGTCGACGCCGGAGAGCGCCGCATAGAGATCAGCATCGGAGACGAAGACCTGCGGCGCAGCCTCGAGCGAGGAGCCGATGCGCTTGGCGGCGCGCTCCAGCTCCAGCGCGCCGGTGACGACGCGGCGGACGCGGCGGATCTTGGACCAGCGCTCGGCGAGCTCGGGATCGAGCCAGCCCGCCGGCGCCTCGGCGAAGAGCTCCAGATGCACCGAGCCGTCCTGCGCCTTGGTGTCGGGATAGCGCTCAAGCCAGGCTTCCTCGGCGGTGAAGACCAGGATCGGCGCGAGCCAGGTCGTCAGGCAGCGGAAAAGATGGTCGACCACGGTCAGCGCGCTGCGGCGGACATGGCTCGACCGGGGGTCGCAGTAGAGCGCGTCCTTGCGCACGTCGAAATAGAAGGCCGAGAGCTCGGTGTTCATGAACTGCGAGAGCAGGAACACGACCTTCTTGTAGTCGTAGGTGCGATAGGCTTCCTCGACCTGCGGGCCGAGCTCGGCGAGCCTGTGCAGCATCAGCCGCTCCAGCTCCGGCATGGTCTGCGGCTCGACGACGCGGATCTCCTCGCTGAAATGGGCGAGCGTGCCGAGCATCCAGCGCATGGTGTTGCGCAGCTTGCGATAGGTCTCGACGAAAGTCTTGAGGATCTCCTTGCCGATGCGCAGATCGTCGGAATAATCGGCCGCCGCGACCCACAGGCGCAGGATGTCGGCGCCGGAGTCCTTGATGATGTCCTGCGGCGCGGTGACGTTGCCCTTCGACTTCGACATCTTCTCGCCCTTCTCGTCCAGGCAGAAGCCATGGGTGAGGACGATGTCGAAGGGCGCGCGGCCGCGCGTGCCGCAGCTTTCCAGCAGGCTCGAATGGAACCAGCCGCGATGCTGGTCCGAGCCTTCGAGATACATCACCCGGTCCTTGCCGCCATCGACGATGCGATGGGTCTTGAGGTCGGCGCGCTTCTCCAGGGTGAAGGCATGGGTCGAGCCGGAATCGAACCAGACGTCGAGCACGTCGGTGACGCGCTCGTATTTCGCCGGATCGTAGCCGAAGGGCTTGAGGAAGCGGGCGCCGTCCGTGTCGGTGAACCAGGCGTCGGCGCCCTCGGCCTCGAAGGCCTCGGCGATGGCGGCGTTGACGGCCGGGTCGACAAGGATGTCCTTGCTCTCCTTCTCGACGAAGACGGTGATCGGCACGCCCCAGGCGCGCTGGCGCGAAACCACCCAGTCCGGGCGATTGGCGATCATGCCGTTGATGCGGTTCTCGCCGGCGGCGGGCACCCATTCGGTCTGCTTGATCGCCTTCAGCGCGCGGTTGCGCAGCGTGTCGGCATTGCCGCCGGCAACCGGCTTCGGATCGGCCGCGTCCGGCGCGCCGGCCTCGCCGATCGGCTTGTCCATGGCGATGAACCATTGCGGCGTGTTGCGGAAGATGACCGGCTTCTTCGAGCGCCAGCTATGCGGATACTGATGCTTCAGGCGGCCGCGCGCGATGATGTTGCCGGCCTCGACCAGCGCCTTGATGACGACATCGTTGGCGTTGCCCTTCTCGCCCTTGTCGGTGATGACCTGCGCGCCCTCGAAGCCCGGAGCCTCCTTGGTGAAACGGCCATCGGCGTCGACGGTGTAGGGGATGCGGGTCTCGATGCCGCGCTCGTGAAGCTGGCGGCCATTCGCGGTCCAGACGTCGAAGTCCTCGCGGCCATGGCCCGGCGCGGTGTGGACGAAGCCCGTGCCGGCGTCGTCGGTAACGTGGTCGCCATCCAGGAGCGGGACATCGAAATCATAGCCGTGACCGCGCAGGGGATGGGCCACCGTGACAGTAGCTAATTGTTCGGATGAGATGTCTTCGACCAGTTCGAAAGCTTCAACCTTCGCTGCCTTAAAGACCGACTCGGCAAGATTCTTGGCGAGCACGTAGGTCGCGCCAACCTTGGCCCAGTTTTGCTCCGGCGCAGCGGTGACCCGGTATAAGCCATAGGCGATTTTATTATGGAAAGAGATCGCGCGATTGCCGGGAATTGTCCAAGGGGTGGTCGTCCAGATGACGATGGCTGCATTCGCTAACCGCGCGGCCTTTTCAAACTCTGGGCCAACGACGGCTCCGCCCATCGTGCCGCTGGACGCCTGCATAACCGGAAAGGCCGCATAGACCGTATCGCTCGTATGCTCCTCATACTCGACCTCGGCCTCGGCGAGCGCGGTCTTCTCGACCACCGACCACATCACCGGCTTGGAGCCGCGATAGAGCTGGCCGGTCTCGGCGAACTTCATGATCTCGCGGGCGATCTGCGCCTCGGCCGGATAGGCCATCGTCAGATAGGGGTTGGCCCAGTCGCCCTCGACGCCGAGGCGCTTGAATTCCTCGCGCTGGATATCGACCCATTTCTCG
The DNA here is from genome assembly GCF_000745475.1 of Allobosea sp. UNC402CLCol. GTDB lineage: Bacteria > Pseudomonadota > Alphaproteobacteria > Rhizobiales > Beijerinckiaceae > Allobosea > Allobosea spartocytisi. The sequence continues at coordinate 236,163 of NZ_JQJJ01000009.1, read as the reverse complement.
GCGAAGGCACGGCATTCCTTGCGGAACTCGACGACATCAACGTCGTCCTTGTTCAGGCCCTTGGCGCGGTACTGCTCCTCGATCTTCCACTCGATCGGCAGGCCGTGGCAGTCCCAGCCCGGCACGTAGTTGGAATCGTGGCCGAGCATCTGCTGCGAGCGGGTGACGAGGTCCTTCAGGACCTTGTTGAGCACGTGCCCGATATGGATGTTGCCGTTGGCATAGGGCGGGCCGTCGTGGAGCACGAATCTGTCGCGCCCCTGCCCGGCTTCGCGCAGCTTGCGATAGAGATCGATCCTCGCCCAGCGGGAGAGCAGCTCCGGCTCGCGCTGCGGCAGGCCCGCACGCATCGGGAACTCGGTCTGGGGCAGGAACAGCGTCTGCGAATAATCGACGCTTGCGGCAGGCTGGGCGGTCTTCGTCTGTTCGGTCATGTTCCGGCTCGGGCCATCGGGACGGCGGGCCCTTCATCGGGCTCCGGCGCATCCTCGCTTGAAACGGGAAAAGCGGTCTTCAACCCGGACTGCGCAAGCGCCCGCGCCTTGGTTCAGCGCGAGGCGGCAGCCGGGCCCGTAATTCGCCGGGACAAATCGATCGACAGGGCGCGTTCAGCGAGCATGGGGGGCTTCTAGCAGGCGGGGCTTACGGAAGGAAGGGCGGCGTTTTCGCCAAGATGTCGCGTGCGCGGGCGCTGTCGGCGTCCATCTGCGCGATCAGGGCCTCGAGCGAGTCGAATTTCGCTTCGCCGCGCAGCCAGCCGACGAAGGCGACATCGACCGGGCGGCCATAAAGGTCGCCCGAGAAATCGAAGACGAAGGTCTCCAGCCGCGGCGCGCCGTCGTCGAAGGTCGGGCGGCGGCCGAAGCTCGCGACGCCGTCACGCCAGATGCCGTCGATCCTCATCCGCACCGCGTAGATGCCGTGGCGGAGCTTGCAATCGCGGGCCAGATGCATGTTGGCGGTGGGGTAGCCGAGGTCGCGGCCGCGCTTGTCGCCATGGGCGACGAGGCCGCGCACGAACCAGGAATGGCCGAGGAACTCGGCGGCACGGGCGACATCGCCCTCCTCCAGCGCCACGCGGATCAGGGTCGAGGAGACAGGCTCGCCGTGCCAGGAATAGGGCGGGACGACCGTGACCGGGATGCCGGCGGCGAGCCCATGGGCCTGCAGCATCTCGGGCGAGCCGGTGCGGCCCTTGCCGAAATGGAAATCATAGCCGCAGACGAGGCCGGCAGCGCCGAGCCTGCCGACGAGCAGCTCATCGACGAAGCGCTCGGCCGGGATCGCCGCCGTCTCGAGATCGAAGGGCAGGACGAAGGTCCGGGGAAGGCCGATCGCGGCGAGCAACTCGACCTTGAGCTGCGGCGGCGTCAGGCGGAAGACCGGCTGGTCCGGCCGGAAGACGCTGCGCGGATGAGGCTCGAAGGTGAAGGCCGCCGGCCGCGTGCCAAGGCCGTGTGCCATCGCGGCGGCGGTGCGCCCGAGTTCGGCATGGCCGCGATGCACGCCGTCGAAATTGCCCAGCGCGAGCACGGCGCCACGCAGGCTGCCGGGGAGCTGCTTGTCGAGGTCGAGGACCAGAGCCGCCGGCTCGTCGCGCGGCGCCGCCTCGGTTTCAGTTGTCATCGATCGCAAAAATCCAGCACCCGGCCGTAGCCGCGTCGTCACCGTCTTTGCGGCCAAGCCCGGTGGGCGTCAAGCGCGCGAACGAGATGTCGCCATGCCGGCAAGTCGCCCCGCAGGTCGTCGTCGCAGCTGCCGGCCGCCGCTCCCGTCAGCGCCTCGGCGTCGGCGGCATGGCCACCCAGGCCTCGCCTTCCATGACGGGCTTGCCGTCGACGAGGCACTCGCAGAACAGCCGGGCCCGGCGGCGCTCGGAGACAAGCTCGACCACCTCGACGCGGGCGGTCACCACATCGCCGATCCGCACCGGAGACAGGAAGGTCAGGGTCTGGGACAGATAGACCGCGCCCGGCCCCGGCAGCCGGGTTCCGAGCAAGGCCGAGATCAGGCTCGCGGTCAGCATGCCATGGGCGATGCGCTGGCCGAATTTGGTGCTGGCGGCGAATTGCTCGCAGAGATGGATCGGGTTGGCGTCGCCGGAAAGCTCCGCGAACAGCGCGATGTCGCGCTCCATCACGGTCCGCATCAGGCTTTCGCTCTGGCCGACCGCCAAATCCTCGAAGGCATGGACGGTGTAGAGCCCGCCCGGCACCGGCTGTACTGTCATGAGCTTTGTGCGACGCGGCGCAATCGCCGCCCCTTTCCCTGTGCGAGTGCTAACCATCTCGCACTCGCAGCATTGCGGCAATTGGACTTTGGTGCCGGCTCCGCCGCCTCAAAAATGCCGGGTTGTCTGAGATCGGATTAACCGCTTCGCAACGCGCCCCGGCTATCACCGCTGAAACAGAGGCTGTCTTCCCAAGGCAGCGCGTCGCCGGTATGTCCCGGCACGAAACCACTGTGCCGGAGCATTGCAATGGCGCTCGACCCGTCCATGCCGATCCTGGTCGTCGACGATTATCAGACCATGATCCGTATCATCCGCAACCTGCTGAAGCAGCTCGGCTTCGAGAATGTCGACGACGCCTCGGACGGCTCGGCCGCCATCGCGAAGATGCGGGACAAGCAATACGGGCTCGTCATCTCGGACTGGAACATGGAGCCGATGGGCGGCTTCGAGCTGCTGCAGCGCGTGCGCGAGGAGGCGAAGCTGGCGGAGACGCCCTTCATCATCGTCACCGCCGAATCGAAGACCGAGAACGTCATCGCCGCCAAGAAGGCCGGCGTCAGCAACTACATCGTCAAGCCGTTCAACGCCCAGACGCTGAAGACGAAGATCGAGTCCGTCTGCTCGGCGGCCTGACCCCCCGGTCTCTCGCGGCCCAGGCACGATGCCGGGGCCTCCCGGCTCGAAGCTTCGCTTCGCCTAGGAATGACGGCCCGTTTCACCAGACCAGGTGCGGAATGGCGTAGTCGGGCCGGTGCGTCTGCCGGCCGAACCAGCCATGGCGCTCCTCCCACGAAACCTGCATCAGATCCTGCGCATGGATGCCGGCCAGCACCATGATGCCGGCGGCACCAAACGCGGCCGCGCCCGCGATATCGGTGCGGATCGCATCGCCGATGGCGCAGATCCGGTCGCGGGCGACGGCCCCGCCGCGCTTCTCCTCGGCGAGCCCGAGCGCGACCTCGTAGATCGGCCGATGCGGCTTGCCGGCATAGGTCACCGTGCCGCCGATCTCCTCATAGGCGAGCGCGACCGCCCCCGCACAGGGGACGATATGGCCGCCGCGCTCGACGACCAGATCGGGATTGGCGCAGATCATGGGAAGATCGCGCGCCGCGAAACCCGCGAGCAGGTCGGCATAGGTCTCAGGCGTGTCGGCCTCGTCGTCGAAGAGGCCGGTGCAGAGCACATAGGAAGCCTGGTCGGGCCCGGTCTCCGGCGCATCGAGCCCGGCGATCAGCGGCAGGTCGCGGTCGGGCCCGAGCCGGAACATCGGCTGGCCGGCGCGCGCGCCGATCAGCGCGCGGCAGACATCGCCCGAGGTGACGATCGCATCCCAGGCGGCGCGGGGCACGCCGAAGCCGTCGAGCTGGCGGATGATCGCATCCCGCGGGCGCGGCGCATTGGTGATGAGGACGACGCTGGTGCCGCGTTCGCGCATCCGCGTCAGGGCCTCGATCGCGTCCGGAAAGGCGGCGACGCCGTTATGGACGACGCCCCAGACATCGCAGAAGCAGAGATCGAAACGATCGGCGATCTCGGAAAACCCCGAAAGGGCGGCAACCGGTTCGGAGCCCGTCATCGGCACAGTCATTCTCCTACGGATGAGGCGAGGTAGCGGCGCGCCACGCTCTAGACGGTATTCGCGCGGGGTGGAACCCTGCGTCCGCCATTCTTCGCGGTGCGTGGCGGGTTCAGGCGCTGGCGCGGCGCAGCACGGCGCGGAAGGGCAGCCGCTCAGGCCGCCGCGGCGTTTCCTCGGGCGGTGCGGCGGCAGGCTGCGGATAGCCCAGCACCTCGGCGGAGGGCCGGGGCGGCGGCGGCGCGGGTTCGGTCCGGGCAGCGGCTGCGGATTCGGGCGCAGGCTCGGCAAAGACCTCCGGCTTCACCGGGCGCGGCGGCGAAAAGGCATTGCCCTGCCCCATCGCGATGCCGAGCTCGATCATGTCCGCCGCCATCGGATTGTCCTCGACGGTTTCCGCGACCAGCGTGATCGAGGCACGGGCGAGCATGGCGGCGAGATCGCCGGCCGCGATGTCGCTCGCGACGCGCCCTTCGGCATGAGCCTGGAGGAGCGCCGCCCTGACCTTGATGAAACGCACGCCGCGATCGAACAGGGCCTGCGGATCGAAGCGCAGATCCGCGACCTGATCGAGCGCGAAGCGCACGCCGCTGGCCGACATCGCGCCGAGCAGGCCGAGGCTCGTCGGATCGAGCGCGCGGAAGACCGCCTGCGGCATCTCGATGACGAGGCGGCTGCTGTGCTCGCGATATTTGTCGAGGATGCGGGTCAATGCCGCCAGCGCCCGCGAAGCCCCCCAGGTCGCGGCGCTGAAGTTGCAGGTCACGAAGATGTCGCCGTCCCTCGAAGCGAGGTGACGGGCGATCGCCAGGGCTCGCGTGAGGACGAGCGCGTCCAGCGTCGGCCCGAAGCCGCGCTCCTCGACGATCTCCAGGAATTCATGCGGCAGCAGCAGCGTGTTCTCGTCGATGCGCAGGCCGACCACCGCCTCATAGCCACGGGTCCGGCGCTGCGGCAGCGAGACGATCGGCTGCAGATGTACCTCGATCCGCCCCTCGCGCAGGGCGGCGCTGATGATGCCCGCGCGCTCCGCCTCGGCCTCCTCCTGCGCGGCCCTGGCCGCCGCGGCACGCTCCGCTGCCAGCTTTTCGGCGTGCTCGCGCCGCGCGGCCTCGGGGTCGATGCGGACCTCCGGTGCGGAGGCCCTGGCCGGCGCCGGTGCCTGCACGGGCGCCGCCGGCAGCTTCGCGAGCTTGTCGTCATGGTCGGCGAGCGTCGTCGCGACCTGGTGAATGAGATCGCCGAGCAGGCCGACCTCGGCGGTCAGTTCGTTGATGGCGGCGCGGGCCGGCGCGGCATCGACGTCGCGCATGGGCATCTGCTCGACACGCTGGGATAGCGCATCGATCCGGATGGCGTTGGTCGCGAGCCGGACCTTGACCTCGCCGAGCCCGGCCAGGAGCAATTCGCGCTGGCCCAGATTGCGTCGTTCCAGGGCCCAGAGGCTCGTCGCCAGCCCCGCACCGGCTGCGATCAGGCCCAATGCCGGCCCCAATGCTCCCGGCATCAGGATGGCCACGATGGCGCCAGCCGAAACACCGGTCACGGCACCGGCGAGGGGATGCAGGGCTTTCAGGCGCACAGGAGCCAAGGCAGCGCTCGCGCGTCGAGGGGTTGATCGGGGGTGGAAACGAATCACAACGCTGCGCGGTAGAGTACCTCCCGACAGGCGGACACGCGAGCGATACCGCTCGATTCATCGCCTCTCGCCCGGACTTCGCTCGAAAATGCTCTAGCGCCCGGCGATGCCGAGATCGCCGACGATCCGCTGTGTCACGTCCTCGCTGAAGCCCCTGCGCGCCAGATAAAGGCGAGGATCGGTTCCGAAGAGCGGAGAGCGCCTCGCAAGTTCGCTCAGGGCGAAGTCGCGCCGGGTGGAATCGCCGCTCATGCTCGCCTGCAAAGCCTGCCCCAGCAAGCTGAACGGCGTGCCATCCGCTTCCAGAACCGCCGAGTATGTTTCCGACAGGCGCCTGGCGCCGGTCAGATAGGCCGCCAGGAAGGCATAGAAATCATACCAGGGGGGGCGCCCGGCGCTGATCTCAATGGCGCGCTCCAACAAGGGCAGGCCCTCGGCGGGACGGTTGAGACGGACATAGAGCGAGCCGAGAGTGGCCATGATGTCCGGATCGTAGGGATTCCGGTTCACGGCCTCGCGGCCGGCCCTGATCGCGTCGGCGACACTGCCACGCAGGAACAGGATCTCCATCATCGCCTGCTGGGCACGGGCCCCGGAGGGCGCCAGCCTGATCGCGGTCAGGGTCGCCGCCATCGCCCGGTCGAGCGAGGCACTCCGGCCGGCATCGGGCGCCGCGGCATATTCGCCGGCCATGAGCAGCGCGAACTGCGCCCAGGCGGGATAAAATCCGGGGTCCCGCTCGACCAGCTGCTCCAGGCAGGTGCGGGCCGCGACCCGCTTCTCAGGCGTCATGAAGCGGCGGTAATCGAAGGCCTGGAAGATGCACTGCATCGCCGGCGCGGATGAATTCTGCCGGAAATCGGCATGAATGACGCCGAAAGGCTCGGCCAGCCGCGTTCCGACGCGCCGGGCGAGATCCACCAGATCCTGATCCTGCAACAATTCGCCGACAGGCCGGCTCGACGAGGCCGTCCAGACGATCCGGCCGTCCTTGGCGGCTCGCAGCCGGCCGAAGCCCTCCAGCGCTCCCTCGGTCGAGAGAATGCTGATCTCGAAGACGTAATCCACCCCTTCGGGTGGCGGCGCTCCGGGGGCCGGCGCCTTGATCACAAGGAGATCGTCGAAGCGCGCCGTCACGTCCACGAGCACTTCCGCGACACGGCGGACCGCCTCGGCGAGCTTAGGGTCGGTCGGCACGCGCGGGATGACGATCGCGACCGAGACGAGCTGGGCCGAGGGCGCGGTCGAACGGTCACGCGCCACCTCCGGCGGGGAGGTGTCCGCCGGGCGGCTGGTCTGTGTCACCAGATTGCTTTGCGGCGTCTCGCCGAACGGCTCCAGATACCAGACGAGAAGCGCGAGGAGCGCGCAGGCGAGCACCGCCAGGGCCACGAGGAGCCAGCGCCGGGCCGCCGCGTCCCGCTCAGCGATGTCCGCGCGCATATCCTGTCCGTCGACCGGGCCGCCCGGAGGAACGAACGGCTCCGGCCCGACGCGATCGCCCGGCTCGACAAAGGCGAAGACCGGGGCATAGCCGCCGACCGGCATGGTCATCCGCACCGGATCGTCCTGTCCCTCTCCGGCATAGTACTGGGTCAGGGCGCGGCGCAGACGGCCGGCCTCGACGCGCACGATCGGATCGGCCTGCGGATCGAAATCCGCCGGGCGACCGAGTGCCTCGACGGCAATGGTGTAGCCCTTCAGCTCGGCGCGCCGGCCTTCGACCGCCCGCTCGACGACGAAGCTCAGGAAAGCGGAGAGTTGCGGCGCGGCGCTGAAGACATCCGACGCAAGGATGCGGGCGAGGCCAGCGCGAATCGACGCGACGGCCTGCTCATCCAGCCGTTCGTTGTCCTCGACACTATCGCCCATCGGGGTCCGTTCAGTTCATGCCCCAGAGGGTAAGCTACGCTATCGACGACCTAACGTCATCCGACAAATCGGGCTGCGGCAGCCATGTCGCGGCCCGCACTCATGCCTCGCTCGGCGGCGATTTACACCCTGCATCGACCTGCTAGGTTGAACGAACGTTAATCCACAGGATGCCCCGATGACCGCTGCCTCGTCGCCGATCGCCACGCCGAACGATCTCGAAGCCTATTGGATGCCGTTCACGGCGAACCGGTCGTTCAAGAAGAACCCGCGCATGGTCTCCCGCGCCGAGGGCATGTTCTACTACACGCCGGAGAACAAGCCGGTCATGGACGGCACGGCGGGCCTGTGGTGCTGCAATGCCGGCCATGCGCGCGAGCCGATCATCCAGGCGATCCAGGCCCAGGCGCGTGACCTCGATTACGCCCCGTCCTTCCAGTACGGCCATCCCAAGGTCTTCGCCGCCGCCGCCCGCATCGCGGCGCTGGCGCCGGGCGATCTCGACCATGTCTTCTTCGCCGGCTCGGGCTCGGAAGCCGCCGATTCCGCGCTCAAGATCGCGCTGGCCTACTGGAACGTCTCGGGCAAGGCCGCCAAGACCCGCCTCATCGGCCGCGAGCGCGGCTATCACGGCGTCGGCTTCGGCGGCATCTCGGTCGGCGGCATGTCGAACAACCGCAAGTTCTTCGGCTCGCTGCTCACCGGCGTCGACCATCTCGCCCATACCTATGACCGCGAGAAGCAAGCCTTCAGCAAGGGCGAGCCGGACTACGGCGCGCATTTCGCCGATGATCTGGAGCGCATCGTCGCGCTGCACGACGCCTCGACCATCGCCGCGGTGATCGTCGAGCCGATGGCGGGCTCGACGGGCGCGCTGCCGCCGCCGAAGGGCTATCTCAAGCGCCTGCGCGAGATCTGCGACAAGCACGGCATCCTCTTGATCTTCGACGAGGTCATCACGGGCTTCGGCCGCCTCGGCTTCGCCTTCGCGGCCGAGCGCTATGGCGTGATCCCCGACATGATCACCTTCGCCAAGGGCGTGACCTCCGGCACCGTGCCGATGGGCGGCGTGATCGTGCGCAAGCACATCTACGATGCCTTCATGAACGGCCCGGACAATGTCATCGAGCTGTTCCACGGCTACACCTATTCGGGCCATCCGCTGGCGGCGGCCGCGGCGCTCGCCTCGCTCGACATCTATCGCGACGAGGGGCTGTTCGAGCGCGCCCGCGCCATGGAAGGCGCCTGGGCCGATGCGGTGATGAGCCTGAAGGGTGAGCCGAACGTCGTCGACATCCGCACGCTCGGCATGGTCGGCGCCGTCGATCTCGCGCCACGGGCGGAGGGCGCCGGCAAGCGCGGCTACGAGGCGATCGAGCGCGGCTTCCACGAGGAAGGGCTGATGATCCGCACCGCCGCCGACACCATCGCCTTCTCGCCGCCGCTGATCATCACGGAGTCGCAGGTCGAGGAGCTGATCGGCAAGCTGCGCCGGGTGATCCGGTCGGTCGCGAACTGAAGCGGCGAGCACGCGCGCCGGTATTCCCAGCGGCATAACGCCAAGGGCCGCCTCCCCGGGGAGGCGGCCCTTCACGCATCTGTCAGCGCGCGACGCGCCAGGCGACCAGCAGAGCGAGCAAGGCCGGCACGGCGAAGACCAGGACGAGGATCGGCAATTCCGCGCGCACGGAGTAGCCCGCCTTGGCGACGCCGACCCACATGTTGAGCAACGCCACGGCAAGCCAGACCGGCACGAAAAGCTTGGCAGCGAGAGCATAATCCGGTTGGGCCCCGCCCCACAGCTTTCCGAAGAGCAGGAACAGGCCCAGCAGCACCACGCCGCCGCCGATCACCATCGCCATATGCATATGCCTGCTCCTCACCGTCGAAAACAGATACAGATACTGCGAGCTTACGACGCCCGCACTCCAGCCGGGCGAAGGCAGGCGAAGCTCGCCTGCGCTCAGCCGCGCCGCAGCTTGTTGTAGCGCGCAATCAGCCTGTCGCGCTTGAGCCGCGACAGGCGGTCGATCCAGAAGAGGCCATCGAGCTGGTCGATCTCGTGCTGATGGCAGACGGCGAGCAGCCCGTCCGCGTCCTCGACATGTTCGACACCGTCGAGATCGCGGTAGCGCACGCGGACATGAGCATGGCGCTCCAGCTCGTCGGTCACACCCGGCATCGAGATGCTGCCCTCGACATGGCGGATGGTCTCGCGCGAGACATTGTCCAGCACGGGATTGACGTAGGTCCGGACATCGCCCGGCACCAGCTCCAGCACCACCAGCCGCAAGAGTACGCCGACATGCGGCGCGGTGATGCCGATGCCGGGCGCCTCTCGCATCGTGTCGAGCAGGTCCGCCGCCAATTCCCGCAGGTCGGCATCGAAACGCGTGACGGACGCCGCCGCCACCCGCAGACGCGGGTCGGGAAAGCTCAGGATCGGCCTGGACGGCATATGCTCATTCCGACTTCTTGCGTGCAGTCGCGTTTCCGACCTTCCCGGAACCGGCGCCAACCAACAAACCGCTTCCCGATGTTATCGGGAAGCGCATCATGCGACCGAACGACGACAGCCGCTTCATCGGCCTGCGGCTGCATCAACGACACACTCACTTCGTCGTGTAGCCGCCGTTCACCAGGATCGTCTGGCCGGTCATCCACCAGCCGTCCGAGACGAGGAAGCGCAGCCAGGGCACGATGTCCTCGATATCGGTCAACCCCGTCTTCGAGAAGGGCGAGAGCGCCGCCGCGCTCTTGTGATAGGCGACCGCATCGGCGCCTTCCGCGGGATAGAAGAACGACGTGTCCATCGGGCCCGGCCCGATCGCGGTCACCGAGATGCCGCGCGCGCCGAATTCCTTGGAAGCCGCGCGGGTATAGTGCTCCACCGGCGCCTTGGTGCCGGCATAGCTCGCATAGAACGGCGTGAAGGCGCCGAGCAGCGAAGTCACCAGCGTGCAGACCTTGCCGTTGTCGCTGACATGCTTGCCGGCTTCCTTGAGGAAGAAGAACGCCGTCTTCGAGTTGACCGCGCTCATCTCGTCGAACTCGGCCTCGCTGATCTCGACCATCGGCTTCTTCAGCACCTTGCCGACGGTGTTCACGGCGATGTCGATCGCGCCCATCGCCGCCTTGGCGTCGGCGAAGAGCTTCTCCATCGCTGCCGCCGAGGTCAGGTCGGCCTGGAAAGCATAGGCTTGCGCGCCCGCAGCCTTGATCGCGGCCATCGTCTTCTCGGCCTCGGCCTTGGCCGGAGCGCTGTTGTAATGAATGGCGACCGCCTTTGCGCCCTGCGCCGCGAGGTCCTTGGCCAGCAAACCGCCCAGATTCTTGGCGCCGCCGGCGATCAGAACCGTCTTACCCTTGATGCCGTGATCGGCCATCGCATGCTCCTGTTCGCTGCAATCGATGGCGACAAAATATCGTCCGAAAATCAGATATAAAGATTTTGATCAGGACATCACTGGTCAGAATTTCCGAACAATCTGGAGCGCCGATTTGGACCGCATCGACCTCTTCCGCATCTATGCCCGCGTCGTCGAGTGCGAGAGCTTCACCCAGGCGGCCAAGGCCCTTGGGCTGCCGCGCTCCTCGGTCTCGGCGGCGGTCGCGGCATTGGAGCAACGGATTGGCACAAGGCTGCTCCAGCGCACGACGCGGCGCGTCTCCGCGACGCAGGACGGCGCGGCCTTCTACGAGCATTGCGCCCGGCTCGTCGCCGATGTCGAGGAAACCGAGGCGCTGTTCCGCCACAGCGCCGCGCGCCCTGCCGGGCGGCTCAGGATCGACGTGCCCGGCCGGATCGGGCGCCTGATCATCGCGCCCGCCCTGCCGGATTTTCTCACCCGCTATCCAGAGATCGACATCGATCTCAGCGTCACCGACCGGGCGAGCAATCTGATCGAGGACGGCATCGATTGCGTGCTGCGCGTCGGCGCGTTGAGCGATTCAGGTTTGATCGCGCGCTCGGTCGGGGAGCTGCCGCTGATCAATGTCGCCAGCCCCGGCTATCTCGCGGCGCATGGCGTGCCCGGGCATCCCGGCGAACTCGATGGACATAAGGCCGTCAACTACGCCTCGCCGTCGACGGGGCGGATCGAGCCCTGGGAATGGCTGGAGAATGGCACGCTGCACGGCCGCGCCCTGCCCGGCCGCGTCACCGTCAACAGCGCGGAGGCCTATATCGCCTGCTGCCTCGCCGGGCTCGGCCTGATCCAGATCCCGGCCTATGACGTCGCCGAGCATCTCGCTGCGGGCGATCTCGTCGAGGTGATGCCCCGGCACCGGGCTGCGCCGATGCCGATGACCCTGCTCTACCCCCACCGCCGGCACCTGTCGCGCCGGCTGCAGGTCTTCGCGGACTGGCTCGTGGCGCTGCTGCGCACAAGGCTGGCGAACTGAGCCCTAAGGCTCAGGCCGCCTGCTTCTCCGACGGGCCGTAGAAGCTCTCGCCGGTCTTGGCCATGCGCTTCAGCAAGCGGTTCGGCTTGAAGCGCTCGCCATGGCTCTTGGCCAGCTTCTCGCAGAGCTTCACGAAGGTCGCCGCCCCCATATTGTCGATATAGGACAGCGTGCCGCCCGAGTAAGGCGCGAAGCCGAAGCCGATGATCGAGCCGACATCAGCCTCGCGCGGATCGGTGACGACGCCTTCCTCATAGGTCTTCGCGGCTTCCAGTGCCTGGGTCACCAGGAGGCGGTGCTTCAGCTCCTCCATGTCGACGCTCTCGGGATCGAGCCGCTTGCCGACGAGCTCGGCGAGCCCCGGCCAGAGCCGCTTCGGCCCGCCTTCCGGGTAGTCATAGAAGCCCTTGCGGTTCTTGCGGCCCAGCCGCCCATGCTTCTCGACCATGTCGGCGAGCAGCTTCTCCTGCGCCGGATCGACGGCGGCATCACCGAGTTGGGCCTTGGTCGCCTTCAGCACCTTCCAGGCCAGATCGACCGCGACCTCGTCATTGAGCGAGAGCGGGCCGACCGGCATGCCGGCCTGCTTGCCGGCGGCCTCGATCATCGCCGGCGGCACGCCTTCCATCAGCATGAGGTGGCCTTCGCGGATATAATTGCCGACGCAGCGATTGGCGTAGAAGCCGCGGGTGTCGTTGACGACGATCGGCGTCTTCTTGATGGCGCGGACATAGTCCAGCGCCATGGCGAGCGCTTTCTTGCCGGTCTTTTTGGCCATGATGACCTCGACCAGCAGCATCTTCTCGACCGGCGAGAAGAAATGGATGCCGATGAAGTTCTTCGGCCGCTGGCTGGTCTCGGCAAGGCCGGTGATCGGCAGCGTGGAGGTGTTGGAGCCGAAGATGGTGCGCGGGCCGACGACGGCCTCGACCTTGGCGATGACCTCGGCCTTGACCTTCGGGTCCTCGAAGACCGCCTCGACGATCAGGTCGCAGCCCTTGAGATCGGCATAGTCGGCGGAAGCCTTGATGCGGCCGAGCAGCGCGTCGCGATCGGCGGTCTTGGCACGGCCCTTCATGATCTGGTCGGAGACCAGCTTATGGGAATAGGCCTTGCCCTTCTCGGCCGCCTCGACGTCCTTGTCGACCAGCACGACCTCGAGGCCGGCCTGCGCCGTGACATAGGCGATGCCGGCGCCCATGAAGCCGGCGCCGATGACGCCGACCTTCTTGAGCTTGGACGGCGGCACGTCGGCCGGGCGGCGGGCGCCCTTGTTCAGCTCCTGCATCGAGACGAAGAGCGAGCGGATCATCGAGGCCGCCTCCTTCGTCCGGAGGATCTTGGCGAAGTAGCGGCTCTCGACCTTGAGGCCGAGATCGATCGGGAGCTGCAAGCCCTCATAGACCGCCGAGAGGATGGCGCGGGCGGCCGGGTAGTTGTCGTTGGTCTCGCGACGATAGATCGCGTTGGCCGGCGGCCAGATCTGCATGCCGGCCGGCGAATGCACCTTGTTGGAAGGCAGCTTGAAGCCCTTCTGGTCCCAGGGCTGGGTCGCCTGCGGATTGGCCTTGAGCCAGTCCTTGGCGTTCTGGACGATGTCGGCGCGGGGTGCGACGGCATGGACGAGGCCGGAATTGCGCGCCGGGAGCGCCTTCACCTGCTCGCCCTTGAACATCATCTGGAGCGCGTCGCCGGTCTGCATCAGGCGCGAAACGCGCTGGGTGCCGCCGGCGCCCGGAAACAGCCCGACCTTGATCTCGGGCAGGCCGACGCGGGTCGAGGCATCGTCCGAAACGACGCGATACTGGCAGGAGAGCGAGAGCTCGAAGGCGCCGCCCAGGCAGACACCATGGATCGCGGCGGCGAAGGGTTTTCCGCAGGTCTCGAGCTTGCGGTAGAGCAGCGAGAGCTTGCGGCTCTCGTCGAAGAAGCTCTGCATCGCGACCGCCTCGCCCTTCTCCTTGGCGAGCTTCACATAGAGATCGCGCAGGCCCTGGAGCATGGTGAGATCGGCACCGCCGGAGAAGCTCTCCTTGCCGGAGGTGATGACGCAGCCCTTGATGGCTTCATCGCTCGCGACCTTGTCGACGATCTGGTTCAGCTCTTCCATCACCTCGGGGGTGATGACGTTCATCGAGCGGCCCGGCATGTCCCAGGTCGCGACGGCGATGCCGTCGGCGTCGGCCTCGAAGCGGAAATTGGTGAGGTTCATGATGTCTCTCCCTGCCCTTCCGCTCAGACGCGTTCGATGATGGTGGCGACGCCCATGCCGACGGCGACGCAGAGCGTCACCAGCGCGGTCTGCTTGTCCTGCCGCTCCAGCTCGTCGAGCACGGTGCCCAGCACCATCGCGCCGGTCGCGCCGAGCGGATGGCCCATGGCGATGGCGCCGCCATTGACGTTCAGGATGGCGTCGTCGATGTCGAGCGCCTGCTGGTAGCGCAGCACCACGGAGGAGAAAGCCTCGTTCAATTCGAAGAGGTCGATGTCCTTCATGGTCATGCCGGCCTTCTTCAGCACGAGCTGGGTCACGTCGATCGGACCGGTCAGCATCAGCGCGAGGTCGGAACCGACGGTCGCGAAGGCCTTGATGCGGGCGCGGGGCTTGAGGCCTGCCGCCTTGCCGGCCCGCTTCGAGCCAACGAGCACGGCCGCCGCGCCATCGACGATGCCCGAGGAATTGCCGGCGTGATGGACGTGGTTGATGAACTCGACATCCGGATGCGCGGCGGTCCCGACCGCATCGAAGCCGCCCATCTCGCCCATCTGGACGAAGGAGGCCTTCAGCGCGGCCAATGCCTGCATGTTGGCGTCGGGGCGGATCGTCTCGTCATGGTCGAGGATGACGAGGCCGTTGACGTCGGTGACGGGGATGACCGAGTTCTTGAAGCGGCCTTCCTTCCAGGCCTTGGCGGCGCGCTGGTGCGAGCGCACGGCGAAGGCATCGACATCGTCGCGCGAGAAGCCGTATTTCGTCGCGATCAAATCGGCCGAGATGCCCTGCGGCATGAAATAGGTATCGATGGCGACACTTGGGTCGACCGCGATGCCAAAGCCGGAAGCACCCATGCCGACGCGCGACATCGATTCGACGCCGCCGCCAATCGCCATCTCCTTCTGGCCGGACATGACCTGCGCCGCGGCAAGGTTCACCGCGTCGAGGCCCGAGGCGCAGAAGCGGTTGATCTGCACGCCCGGCACTTCCTTGCCGTAGCCCGCCTTGAGCGCGACGGTGCGGGCGATATCGGCCGCAGCCTCGCCGACCGGATCGACGCAGCCCAAGACGACGTCCTCGACGAGGAGCGGATCGAGATTGTTGCGCTCCTTGATCGCACGCAGGGCCTGGGTGCCGAGCTCGATCGCCGTGACCTCGTGGAGCGAACCGTCGGCCTTGCCCTTGCCGCGCGGCGTGCGGACGTGGTCGTAGATGAATGCGTCTGCCATTTGGTGGCCTCCCGGGGCGCCGTCGGACGGCGCGTTCTGGTGCCGGACGTCATGGTCGGGCTTGACCCGACCATCTCGTCATCCAGCGGGTTCTGCAAGAGATGCACGGGTCAAGCCCGGGCATGACGGCGTTTTCGTCAGAACTGCTCGACGCTGAGCGCCATCGTCGTATCCGCGCCGGCGGTGATCCGCGCCAGATGGGCGGCGGTTTCCGGCAAAGTGCGCTCCATGAAGAAGCGGGCGGTGACGAGCTTGGCGCTCATCCGCTCGTCGGCACCGGCCTTGAGCTTCTCCTGCGCGGCCTTGGCCATCTTCACCCACATGTAGCCGAGCGAGACGAGGCCGAGCAGGTGCATGAAATCGCTGGCGCCGGCGCCGGCATTGTCCGGCTTGGCGAGTGCGTTGTTCATGAACCACATCGCCGCCTGCTGGAGATGGCCCAATGAAACCTGCAAAGGCCCGAGCAGGGGCTTCAGCGCCTCGTCCTCGGCATTCTCCTTCAGGAAGCCACCGACCTCGTTGAAGAAGGCCATGATACCGCGGCCGCCGTCGCGGCCGAGCTTGCGGCCGACGAGGTCCATCGCCTGCACGCCGTTGGCGCCCTCGTAGATCATCGCGATGCGGGCATCGCGGACGAACTGCTCGACGCCGGTCTCGGCGATATAGCCATGGCCGCCGAACATCTGCTGCGCCTTCACGGCATTGTCGAAGCCGACATCGGTCAGCACGCCCTTGAGCACCGGGGTCATCAGGCCGAGTTGGTCGTCGGCCGCCTGACGCTCGGCCGCGTCGCCGGAGCGATGGGCGATGTCGGACTTGAGCGCGTTCCAGAGCACGAAGGCGCGGGCCGCCTCGTTGAAGGCCTTGATCGACATCAGCGTGCGGCGCACGTCGGGGTGGACGATGATCGGGTCGGCCGGCTTGGCGGGCTCCTTGGCGCCGGTCAGCGCGCGACCCTGCAGACGCTCCTTGGCGTAGGCGACGGCATTCTGATAGGCGACCTCGGACTGGGCGAGCCCCTGGATCGCGACGCCGAGGCGGGCCTCGTTCATCATCACGAACATGGCGTTGAGGCCCTTGTTCTCCGCCCCGACCAGCCAGCCCTGCGCGCCGTCATAGTTCATGACGCAGGTGGCATTGCCGTGGATGCCCATCTTGTGCTCGATCGAGCCGCAGGACACGCCGTTATTGGCGCCGACCGAGCCGTCGCTGCCCAGCTTGTTTCTGGGCACGACGAAGAGGGAGATGCCCTTCACGCCGGCCGGCGCGCCCTCGATACGGGCGAGCACGAGATGGATGATGTTCTCGGTGATGTCCTGCTCGCCGGCCGAGATGAAGATCTTGGTGCCGGAGATGGCGTAGGAGCCGTCGCCATTCGGCACGGCCTTGGTCTTGAGCAGGCCGAGATCGGTGCCGCAATGCGGCTCGGTCAGGTTCATGGTGCCCGACCAGGTGCCGTCGATCATCTTCGGCAGATAGGTGCGCTTGATCTCGTCCGAGCCATGGACGTAGAGCGCGGCGATCGCGCCCATGGTCAGGCCCGGATACATGGCGAAGGCCATGTTCGCGGCGGAGGCGTATTCGTTCATCACGGCGCCAAGCGTGTAGGGCAGGCCCTGGCCGCCATATTCCGGATCCATCGCAAGGCCGATCCAGCCGCCGCCGGCATAGGCCTCATAAGCCTCCTTGAAGCCCTTCGGCGTGGTGACGCGGCCGTCTGGGTGGCGGGTGCAGCCCTCCTGGTCGCCGGAATAGTTGATCGGCTGGAGCACTTCCTCGCAGAGCTTGGCGCCCTCGCCGAGCACGGCTTCGATCACGTCCGAGGACGCGTCGGCGAAGCCCGGCAGGTTGTTGTAGCGCTCGATATTGAAAACGTCGTTGAGCAGGAAAAGCGTATCGTCGACGGGTGCCTTGTAGACCGGCATCGTGGTCCTCCCTCTCGTCGCATGGCGGCGTTCAGCGGGCGCCGCTCAGATAGTTCATATATAAACAATCTTGCCCGACGCGCAATGGGTGTCCGGGGAATTTGTCCTCCAGCGCGTGACCGTTCGATGGCAAGGCAACAAAAAACCCCGGCAAAGCCGGGGTTCTGGGACGGACCACGTGCATCCATCCGGAGACGGGAGGTGACCCCGCGCTTTTCGTCGGAAACCGGATCGGCCCGCGACGCGGTACGATCTCAGGCGGCGCTGAGCCGGGTGAGCGAGCCCTCGAGCTCCTTGATGGCGTCCTCGATCTCGGCGCGCTGGCTGCGCAGCAGCTCGAGCTGCTCGACGATCTGATCGCGGCTGAGATGCAGGCCGCCGACCGAGGCCGACTTGCCCGCCGAGCCCGCCTTCTTCTCCTCATTGGCGAGCATGGCGCGAATCTCGACCAGGGTGAAGCCGAGCTGCTTGCCCTTGAGGATGAGCGCGAGCCGGGCACGATCACGCGCCGAATAGATGCGCGTCATGCCCGAGCGGGCCGGCGCAAGCAGGCCGCGGGATTCGTAGAAGCGCAGGGTTCGCAGCGTCACGCCGAAATCACGGGCGAGATCGCTGATGGTGAAGCCCCCGGCATCGGAATCCGCGACCGGGACATTGTCAGCGCGGGTCTCATGAATCGAGGAACCCGCCATAGCTGAGCTTTGGCGCGACATGAGCATTCATTCCTTGAAAGATGGACGGCGGCACCGGCACATATTGGCGGCATCGCCTTGCTGAGATGTCTTCTTACGGCACCCCCTCCCCTAGCGTCAGGTAATACGCCCCCAGGGTGGGGTAAGTTACGGTTATACGAACCCCGACAAGGCGGCAGAAAAGCGGCGCTTCGGAAAAAATTAACGGATCGGTCGGAATTCTTAACCCGCTGTTTACCATGCCGGCGAAATCTCAGGGGCGCGGACCGGCGTTGCGACTTCGTCAACGTTCTTTTCACGGATCGCCGGATCGAGCGGAAGCGGCGGCGTCAGGGAGCTGCGCCTTCGTTAACAACGGGCCCTGGAGGCGAGCACAATCATGGCGAACAGCTTGCCCTGGAGCGTCAAGGGGGTCGACCCGAGGACGCGCGATGCGGCTAAGGCGGCGGCTCGCCGCGCCGGCATGACCTTGGGCGAATGGCTCGATCACAAGATTCGCGACGAGAGCGAGGAGGCGCAGCCGGCGATGGCCGCCACGGCGCCGCCGGAGCAGCTCGATATCGCCGCCCTCTCGGAGCGGCTCGCGCGGCTCTCCCAGACGCAGACCGAAACCGCCGCGCGCGCACCGACCCCTCAGCCCTCGCGCAATGAGATCGACATCCTGCTCCGCCAGGCGGCGGCGACCGAGAGGCTGACGCGCGAGACGAGCGCACGCACCGCCGGGGCGCTCGATTCGATCACGCGCTGGATCGAGAAGACCGAGGACCGCCTGTCCTCGGGCGAGCGGACGGCCGCCGAACGCCAGGAGCGGGCGACCAGCGTCATCGCCGAGGCCATCAAGTCGATCGGCGAGCGGATCGTCGAGATCGAGCGCCGCGCCGTCGAGCCCCGGCAGCAGGCCGGCGAGGATCGCTCTCCCCGGCTTGCGTTCAGCCGCGACGGACTCGCCGCCGCCGTCACCGATATCCGCACGCGCCAGCGCCTGCTCGATCGGGACGAGAGCGAGGCGCCTCGGCCGGCTCAAGCTTCGCAGGACCGCATCTCGGCGCTGCGCGAGGATCTGCGCGACCTCAGCGCACGCCTCTCGCCGGATGCGCGGCGCGCGGCCGCGCCGCAGCAGCGGCCCGCGGCCCCCTTCGGCGGCGATCTCGCCCATACGATCGAGACCAAGATCGCCGCTCTCGGCGAGCGCCTCGACAGGCTCGCCGGCCGCGATCATTTCGAACCGGTACTGAAGCCGCTGGCCCGCCTCGAGGCGGAGGTTTCACGCCTGTCGCAAGATCGCTCGGGCGGTGGCTACCAGCATGTCCAGCGCGAGATCGCGCATCTGGCGAACAAGATCGACGCGCTCGCATCGGCTGGCGGCATCGATCCGACGCCGCTGGCGCGCGATATCGCCGAGCTGCGCGAGCTGGTCGCGCAGAACGGCAACGACCACCGGCTGGAAGAGCTCTCGCAGCAGATCGCCTCGCTCGGCTTCGAGATCAGCCGGCTGCGCGAGATCGAACCCGACATGCGCGAGATGCGCAACCTGTCCTCGGCCATCGAGGATGTGCGCAGCGCCGTGCTTTCGGGCCGCCCGCGCGAGTTCGAGCTGGGGCCGCTCTCGGCGCTGGCAGGCCAGATCGACCGGCTGTCGCAGCGTTTCGACGAAATCGCCGAGCGTCGCCCCGATAACCAGATCGACCATCGCCTCGACCTGCTCCAGCAGCATGTCGAGCGGCTCGCCGAGAACAGCCCGGTCGCCGTCACGCGCCAGATCGAAGCCCTGGCCGGGCGCATCGAGAGCCTCGCGGCCTCGAGCGAGCTTGTCCGCATGACCGAGGGCGCGGACGGGCGCGTGCCGGCCGCTCTCAAGCCGATCGAAGACATGCTGCGCCACCTCGCCGAGAAGATCGACGAAGCTGGCGCGCCTGAAGCGAATTCGGAGTCCTTCGAGGCGCTCGAGCAACAGATCTCGGGGATCGCCGCCCGGCTCGACGAGGCGGCCGCGACCCGCCACGCCGAGAGCGGCATCGAGCGGACGCTGCAGGATCTGGTCGTGCATCTGCGCTCGATGCGGGAGGAAACGGCAGCCGAGCGCGCCGCGCTCGTGCAGGCCACCAGCGCGGTGACGCCGGGCAAGGGCATCGTCGAGCTCTCCGGCCTGGTTTCCGGCATGCGGGACACCCAGATCTCCTCGGAACGGCAGACGCATGACGCGCTCGGCGCCCTCAACCAGACGCTCGAAGCGATCATGGGCCGCCTGTCGAACCTCGAAGGCGAATTGCTAGCGGAGCGCCATGGCGCTTCCGGCCGGCCAGCCGCGCCGCGGGCCCAGGAGCCGGCGACGCGCCAGGAGCCGACCAGGCGCTTCTCGACGTCTCGCGAGCCGCTCGTCGCGGCTCCCGCCGCTCAGGACCGGCCGGTTGCCGGCGAGGCGCCCCAGCGCACCGAGCCGACCCTCGCCATGCCGAGCGCGGCCTTCGACCTGCCGCTCGAGCCGGGCTCCGGCCGCCCCCGCCCCGAGGCGACCACCAATGCCGGCCAGGATGCGCAATCGGTTCGCCAGAGCCTGATCGCCGCCGCACGCCGCTCGGCCAAGGCCGCCAGCGAAGCCGCCGCGACGGCGCCCACCACGGCGGCCGAACCCGCCGCGAAGAGCCCAGGCCGGCTGCGCGAGATCATGGAGAAGCGCAAGCGCCCCCTCCTGCTCGGCCTCGCCGCGGTGATCCTCGCGCTGGGAACCGCCCAGGTCGTCACCAGCTCGCTGGGCGGCAAGGATACGAAGACGGCCAGCAACGAGAGCCAGAACCTGCTCGCTCCCCCGGCCGCCCTGCCGGAAACAGCGGCGGCATTGTCGCCGCCGGCGCCGGCGGAACAGGCTCCCTCCAAGGACCAGTCCTCGCTCGCTCTCTCATCGCCTGCCGCGAATGCGGGCGGCACCATCAACGCGGATGCGGGCAATGCCCCCGCCGCCCCGGCTCCGGCCACCGTATCCGCCGCAACGGAACCGGCGCAGGCCACGCCGGAAACGGCCAGCGCCACGCTGCCCGCCTCCGAGCCGGTGCAGGCCGTGACCGGCCTCGGCGATCTGCCGACCGGGCTGGGCAGCGCCGGGCTGCGCAAGGCCGCGCTCGATGGCGACGCACGCGCCGTCTACGAACTCGCGACACGCGCCGCCGACGGCCCCACCGGCTCGCGCGACCCCAAGCTCGCCCTGCGCCTGTTCGAGCGGGCGGCCGTCGCGGGGCTCGCGCCGGCACAGTTCCGCCTCGGCAACATGTTCGAGAAGGGCGTGGGAGCTCCGCGCGACCTGCCCCTCGCCCGGATCTGGTATCAGCGCGCCGCCGAGCGCGGCAACGCCAAGGCGATGCACAACCTCGCGGTGCTCTATGCCGAGGGTGCCGCCGGCAAGCCGGATTATGCCACCGCGAACACCTGGTTTGCGAAAGCGGCCGAGCTCGGCGTGCGCGACAGCCAGTACAATCTCGCCGTGCTGCTCGGCCGCGGGCTCGGCGCGCCGGCCGACCTGGCGCAGTCCTATGTCTGGTTCGCGATCGCGGCCGTGCAGGGCGATGAGGACGCCGCCCGCAAGCGCGACGAAGTCGCCCAACGCCTGAAGCCGGAAGAGCTCGCCGCCGCCAAGGCCCGGGCGACGGGCTGGAAGCCGAAAGTGCTCGACACCGCCGCCAACGAAGTCACCCCGCCGCCGAAGGGCTGGGATGCCGGCCCGACGGCCTCGATGGCGAAACCCGGCAAGCCGAGCCGGAGCTGAAAGCCCTGAAACACGTCATGCTTACGACGTGTTGACGCGGCAGGAAGAATGACCGTCTCTGGGACGGGCCGGTGGAAGGCCCGTCCTTCGTCGTTTCGACAATTTGCCTTAACCCGGACCGCGTAGCCTGGGATCATCGGCGCAAGCAACTGCTCAAGCGCCGTCCATGAGGGGTAGAAGTGCAGATTTACCTGCCGATCGCCGAGCTTCCGATCAGCGTGCTGATGGTGCTGGGCTTGAGCGGCGCGGTCGGCTTCATCTCCGGGCTGTTCGGCGTGGGCGGCGGCTTCCTGCTGACGCCGCTGCTGATCTTCCTCGACATTCCGCCGGCGGTCGCGGTGGCGACGGTGGCGGCGCAGGTCGCCGGCTCCTCGATGACCGGCGTCCTGACCTATTTCCGGCGCAAAGCGCTCGATCTCAAGCTCGGCGGCGTCCTGGTCTCCGGCGGCATCGTCGGCACCGTGCTGGGCGTGGCGTTCTTCAACGCGATGCGCCGCCTCGGCCAGCTCGAGCTGGTCATCACCCTGTCCTACGTCACGCTGTTCTCGATCATCGGCGGGCTGATGCTCTACGACGCCGTGCGCGCGATGCTGCGCGTCAGGGCCGGCAAGCCGGCGCGGCGCAAGCGGCGCGGCGGCATGCATCCCTGGTGGATGGGGCTGCCGTTCCGCCAGCGCTTCTACCGCTCCGGCCTGTATTGCAGCATCATCCCGATCGCGCTGCTCGCGGTCGTGATCGGCTTCATCGGCGCGGTGCTCGGCGTCGGCGGCGGCTTCATCCTCGTGCCGGCGCTGATCTATTTCTTCCGCATCCCGCCCTCCGTCGTGGTCGGCACCTCGCTCTTCCAGATCCTGGTGACGATGACCGGCGCGACATTGCTGCACGCCATTACCAACCAGTCGGTCGACATCATCCTCGCCGCCCTGCTGCTGGTCGGCGGCGTCGTCGGCGCCCAGTTCGGCGGCCGCGCCGCGCGCAACCTCAACGTCGAATCCTTCCGGCTGCTGCTCGCCCTGCTGATCCTCTCGGTGGGGCTGCGTTTCGCGATCGAGCTGTTCATTCCGCCGAGCGAGCCCTTCTCGGTCGTCGTGCCGGAGAGCGCGCGATGAGAGGGGCCTGCCTCCACGCCCTCGCCTTGCTGGCCGCCCTGCTGGCCCTCGCCATGCCGGCGCGGGCCGAGACGCTGATCGCGGCGATGTCGAGCCACCAGATCCAGATCACCTCGAACTATACCGGCAGCCAGCTCACCGTCTTCGGTCTCGTCGAGCGCGACGGGCGCAGCGTCGCCCGCGGCGACCCGCACGACATCATCATTACCGTGCGCGGGCCGCGCCGCATGCTGCTGGTGCGCCAGAAGGAACGGTTCGGCCCGATCTGGATCAACCGCACGCAGCGGCGCTTCCCCGAGAGCCCGGTCTTCCTGCTGGTCGCGACCAACCGGCCGATCAGCGAGATGATGAGCGCGGAAACGGCGAGGCGCGACCGGGTCGGCCTCGCCAATGCCGAACGCCCGGCGCAAAGCTGGTTCGACGACAGCAGCGTGGCGACGTTCCGCGACAGCCTCGTGCGCATCATGCAGGGCAAGGACCTCTATGCCTATCAGCAACGGGGCGTGACCTTTCTCTCGAACTCCCTGTTCAGCGCGCCGATCGACGTCCCCGCGACGGCGCCGACCGGCTCCTATACCGTCGATGTCGTGCTCTATGCCGGCGGCGTGCCGCTGGCGCGGCAGCAGACGAATTTCGAGGTGATCAAGACCGGCGCCGAGCAGCGCCTCGCCTCCGGCGCCTATGACTGGCCGTGGCTCTACGGGCTGGCCACCATCCTGCTCGCGCTGTTCCTCGGCTGGGGCGCCAGCGTCGTCTTCCGGCGGGATTGAGGCTCTCTTTTTCGATCCGTCGCGGCCTTGAACCGGCTGGCCCCTCAGCCGAGAAGCGCGGAATAGGGCAGGAAGGGCTGGATGCTGCCTTCCTCGGCCAGCGCCGGATCCTCGGCCAGCTCGACGAGCCCGTCGGACTGGGTCAGCGAGGCCAGCGAGCCCGCCCCCTCGCCCGGATGCCTGCGGGCCAGCGGAACGGCATCCGCCCCGGGCTCGACCGAGACGCGCAGGAATTCGCGCCGCCCCGGCTTGCCCCGATGCGAAAAGCCGAGCCGCACCGGCAGGCGCAGAAGCGGGTCGCACGCCGTGCCGGCCAGCCGCGCGATCATCGGCCGCGCGACGAAGGCGAAGGTGACGAAGGCCGCGACCGGATTGCCGGGCAAGCCGAGGAAAGGCGTGTCCGCGATCGTGCCCACGGCGACCGGCTTGCCGGGCTTGATCGCAATCTGCCAGAAATCGAGCGAGCCGAGCGTGGCCAGCGCCGCCCTGACGTGATCCTCCTCCCCGACCGAGACCCCGCCCGAGGTGATGACGAGGTCGCAATCGCGCGCGGCTTCCTTCAGCCGTGCCGCCAGACCGTCGCGGTCGTCGCGCAGGATGCCGAGATCGACAGGCTCCGCGCCGGCGCGCGCCAGCAGGGCGCGCAGCATGGGCCGGTTGGCGTCGTAGATCGCGGCCGGAGGCAGTGTCCCGCCGGGCTCGGTCAATTCGTCGCCGGTCGAGAACAGCGCGACGCGCGGGCGGCGCCGGAGCGTGACGCGCTCCAGCCCGAGCGCCGCCAGCAGGCCGAGATCCTGCGGGCGCAAACGGCGCCCAGCCTCGAATGCGCGAGCGCCCCGGGCGACATCCTCGCCGGCCGGCCGCAGATTGGCGCCGCGCCTCAGCCCCGGCGGCAGCAGGATCGCGTCGCCCTCGCGCGCCACATCCTCCTGCATGACGACCGTATCGGCACCGGGCGGGAGCGGGGCGCCGGTGAAGATGCGCAGCGCGCCGCGTCCGAACTCCGATGGCGCCGTCTCGCCCGCGGCGACGCGGCCGAGCACCGGCAGGCGGGTTTCGGCACCGGGCGCGAGGTCGTCGAAACGCAGCGCGTAGCCATCGACGGCCGAATTGGCGAAGGGCGGCAGGGGCAAACCGGCGAAAACATCCTGCGCCAGGACACGGCCATCGGCCTGCGACAAAGGCAGCGCCTGCGTGCCGGCGACCGGAGCGACCAGGGAAACCGCCCGCGCGCCGGCCTCGGCGAGCGTCATCGGCGCGTGGCCCGGCCCGATGCCTTTCAGGCGCGCCATGGCCGTTCCCGCCGCTCGCGGCCACCCGCTTCCATCGGTCTCCGCCTCTCCCCGGCTTCGCGGCATCGTCCGGGACGTTGCCGCGTTATCCCTCCCCCTTCTCCCTTGCCATGCGGGGATGGGTCAAGCGCATGGCTGCGGCGCAGGTTGCCCCTGCCCGAAAAGCCATCATATGAGACATGACGACGACAACGACCCGAGCGGGCGCGACCATGGACACCATTGCGCTCGATCTGCGCGGCCTGAAATGCCCCCTGCCCGTGCTGCATGTGCGCAAGGCGCTCGATGCGGCGGTGGCCGGCAGCCTCCTCGTCGTGCAGTGCACCGATCCGATGGCGGCGATCGACCTGCCGAATCTGGCGCGCGAGACGGGCGATGCGATCGAGCGGCAGGATGGCGCGGGGCGCATCCTCGTCTTCCACATCCGCAAGGCAAGCTGAAGCCCCAAGCAAGGAACGGAGACTTCCGACGTGAGCCTTTCCCAAGCCGACATCCTGCGGGCGCTGGAACTGGTGAAACTGCCGGCGAGCGGGCAATCGCTCGCAGCGTCCGGCCGGGTCGCGGACATCCTGATCGACGGCGGCAAGGTGATCTTCGCCATCGGCATCGACGCGACCGAAGCTGCAGCGATGGAGCCGGTGCGCAAGGCGGCGGAAAGCGCCGTTGGCGGCCTGCCCGGCGTGACGCAGGTGCTGGTGGGGCTGACGGCCGACAAGGCCGCGCCTTCCGCCGGGATGCAGGCCCGCCAGCAGGCGCACCGCCCCGCGCCCGGCGGCGCGCCGCCGAAGCCGGCCGGCGTGCCCGGCGTGAAGCAGATCATCGCGGTGGCGAGCGGCAAGGGTGGCGTCGGCAAGTCGACCACCGCCGCCAATCTCGCCGTGGCGCTTTCGACCTTGGGGCTCAAGGTCGGCGTGCTCGATTCCGACATTTACGGCCCCTCGATGCCGAAGCTCTTCGGCATCACCGGCAAGCCGCAGATCGTCTCCGGCCGCACGCTCGGCCCCATGGAGGCCTATGGGTTGAAGGTGATGTCGATCGGCTTCCTCGTCGACGAGGAGACGCCGATGATCTGGCGCGGGCCGATGGTGATCTCGGCGATCACGCAGATGCTGCGCGAGGTCGCCTGGGGCGAGCTCGACGTGCTCGTCGTCGACATGCCGCCCGGCACCGGCGACGCCCAGCTCACCATGGCCCAGCAGGTGCCGCTGGCGGGGGCGGTCATCGTCTCGACGCCGCAGGACCTCGCCTTGCTCGACGCAAGGCGCGGCGTGGCGATGTTCAGGAAGGTCGCGGTACCGATCCTCGGCCTCGTCGAGAACATGAGCTATTTCATCTGCCAGGAATGCGGGCACCGCTCCGACATCTTCGCCCATGGCGGCGCGCGTCACGAGGCGGAACGGCTCGGCATCCCCTTCCTCGGCGAAATCCCGCTCGCCATGCCGATCCGCGAAACCTCGGATGGCGGGCGTCCGATCGTCGCCAGCGACCCTTCGAGCGCCCATGCCAAGGCCTATATCGCCCTGGCGCGGCAGGTCCAGGCGGCCTTGGGTGGCGCGACACGGGCGGCACCGCGCATCGTCATCGAGTAGAGCCCAGGCGCCGGCCGCAGGAAGCGGCTTGCATGGACGCCGCTTGACATCGTGGCGATCTTGTTCTTCTTTTGTTCCTATTCGAACGAAGGAGGCATGTGATGGCCATCCATCGCGCCCGGCATATCGGCATCGGCGTCGCGCGCCCGGCCGAGGAGGTCTATGCCTTCCTCGCCGACCCCGTGAATTTTCCGCGATGGGCCGAAGGGCTCGGCCACAGCTTCGTCCATGTCGAGGGCATGACCTGGCGGGCCGAGACGCCGATGGGGCCGATGCGCATCCTGTTCAGCGAGCCGAACCAGCACGGCGTGCTCGACCATGCCGTCATCCCCGATCACGGCGCCGCCATGCACAATCCGATGCGGGTCGTGCCCAATGGCGACGGCGCCGAGGTGGTGTTCACCCTGTTCCAGCGCGACGGCATGTCCGACGACGACATGGCGGCCGATGCGGGCATGATCGCGCGCGACCTGGCCGCGCTGAAGGCGCTGCTGGAGCGCGGAGGAGCCTGAGGCGCCATTGCGAGCTAACCCAGGCGCCGGAGGATGTCCTTCGCCTCGGCCAGGTCGTTCGGCGTGTTGATGTTGAAGAAGGGATCGACCGGCTCCGCCACCCATTCGGCGACGGCGACCCCATGCTTCGCCGTCCAGTGGCCGAGCCGGCGTTCGCCGCCCGCCAGCGCTGCCCGCAAATCCTCCCGCAGCCCCACCGGCCAGAGCCCGATGGCGTGGTGCTGCCGGCCGGCCGATGCGGCGCAGGCGAGCGGCGTTCCGGCGGCTGCGCGCGCCGCATGCAGGCGGGCGACCAGATCGGCCGGAATGAAGGGGGTATCGGCCGCGACGCTGACGAGCCAGCCATCGTTCGGCCGATGCGCGACAAGCCAGTCCAGCCCGGCGAGGATGCCCGCGAGGGGGCCGGCGAAATCGGGCACGGAATCGGCGACCACCGGCAGGCCATGGGCGGCGAAGCGGGCGGGATCGCCATTGGCGTTGAGCAGCAGGCCGTCGCACTGGCCGCGCAAGCGCTCGACGACATGGTCGAGCACGGGCCTCCCAGCCAGGAGCCTGAGCGGCTTGTCGCCGCCGCCCATGCGCCGGGCGAGGCCGCCGGCAAGGATAAGCCCGAGGGGAGGCGCAGGCGGGGCGCTGCTCATGACGGTGCACGCGAGGACGCCATCAACCCGCGTCGATCAGGCCGCAAGCCGCATCGCATCCATCACCCAGCGCTCGATCTGCTCCTCATCGACCGCCAATTCGATCCAATCATCACCGACGAAAGCGCGCCAGGCCGGCAGGACATCATGGCGCACGGCGAGCAGGACGGGCAGGCCGGCCATGACCGCCTTCGCGATCTCGTCGCGCAGCCCCCCGCCCAGCGCCTCCTGCTTGCCGAACTTGTTGACGACGACGAGATCGGCCCGCTCCGTCAGCGCGCCCGAAAACGCCGCCGCGGCGGCGGCCAGCCCGGCCGCGTCGAGCCGGCAGCCCTCGGCGGAAGGTCCGAGATCCTGGCTGATCGGAAAGCGGGTGCCGTTGGCAAGGTCCTCGAGCGACATCGCCATGCGGCGGTCTTCGCAAGCCTCGTCATTATGCTGGATGACGCCGCCGAGCCGCAGGCCGCGGCGCCTCAGCCGCGCGACGACGCCTTGCATGAAGCCGTCGATTCCGAAATTGCTCGCATAGGGGATGGCGGCCAGCCGGATCATGGCCGATTCATCTCACGAAGCCCCCTGTCGCGCCAGTGGTTCGCGGTGGCCGGCGGACTCGCAAGATGCCGGCGCAGTGTTGCGCCGCACCTACAGTCGCGCGCGCCCTCTCTCGCTAGGGTAGCGACGGCTCAATCCGGGCGGCCGGGCTGGCCGAAGGCCTGTCATCGATCCGGGACGCATGAACCGACCTCCTTCCAAGGCCCAGCTCGACCCCGCTACCGACGCAGCGAGACTGCTGCGACGCATCGGCTTCGCGACGCTCGCGCTCGTGCTACCGCTGGCCGCGCTGGTCTCGCGTCGCGCCGCCGTGGTGCTGGTGCCGATCGGCATCGCGCTGCTGATCATCGCCGCGCTCGTGGAGGAGCCACGCCATTTCCTCGGCGGGCTGAAGGCGGCGCTGCTCAGCCGCCCCGGGCTCATCCTGCTCGGGCTGATCGCCTGGGCGGCGCTGTCGCTGATCTGGAGCCCCTATCCCGGCACCGCCGCCGAGAAGGCCGGCAACCTGGCGCTCGCCGTCGCGCTCGGCTTCGTCGGCCTGTCGGCGCTGCCCGAGCGAATGCGGGCCTCCAACCTCAATCTCGTGGCGCTCGGCACCAGCGTCGCCGGCGTCTTCGCGCTGGGCCTCATCATCGTCGCGGCGCTGCGCCATGCGGCGGCGCCGCCCGGCGCGGTCGAGCGCGGCGTCTCGATCATCCTGATCATGGCCTGGCCGGCACTGGCCTGGCTCTTGTCGCGCGAGCGCGGCATGACCGCGCTCGGGCTCGCGCTCATCGTCGGCCTGCTGGCGCTGACCCGCTTCGAGGATGGCGAGACGGTGGCGATGATCTTCGGCGCCGTCGCCTTCGGCGCGGTCACCGCCAGCCGCGAGGGCGCGACCAAGGTCATCGCCGCGATCATCGCGGGGCTGATGCTGTTCGCGCCGCTCCTGCCCTTCCTGCTCGCGCCGCTCGTCTCGGCCCTGCCGGACAGCAGCAGCGACTTCGCCCAGATGCTGTCGATCTGGGCCGACGTCATCCGGCAATCGCCGGTGGAGCTGATCACGGGCCATGGCCTCGACACCGTGCTGCGCGGCCAGATGACCGGCGTCCTGCCGCAGCCGGCGCCGGTGACCCTGCTGTTCGAGACCTGGTACGAGCTCGGACTGGTGGGGGCCGCCACGGCCGCCGCCTGCCTCTATTTCGCGATCCGCGCCGCGGGGCGCATGTCCGGCGCCCTCTCGGCAGGCGGCGTCGCGGCCTTCACCACCGCCTTCGCGCTCGGCACCTTCGGCTTCGCGCCGCTGCTGCCCTGGTGGCTGATGACGCTGACCGCCGTCGTGCTGATGTTCGGCGCGATCGCGCGCGGCCAGTACCGCACGGACCGCCCGGCCGTACCGCTGCCGATGCGCGCCGCGAACCATACGCGGCCGAAGGCTGGAGAGCCGCCGGCGTCCGCGACTTAAGGATCACCACAGAGGCGAGCTCCGCGGCGGCGCGGCTCACTGCCCGCGGGCAGCGACCAGCTTCAGCTTCGGCGTGTTGGCGACGTCGACGGGTATCTCATACGCCTCCTTCGTCGCGTAGCTGAGCATCTGGTGGAACAGCGGCAGGTAGATCGTCTGGTTGCGCAGCTTCTGCCAGAGTTGCGCGACGAGCCCGGCGCGCCGGCTCCGGTCGATTTCCCCGGAGATCCTGTCGATCAGCGCATCGGTTTCCGCATCGCTGTACCCCGTAGCGTTGTAGGTGCCGCGTTGCCCGTCGCGGCTGTGATAGAGCGACGAGAAAAGGTATTCGCTGTCATAGGTCAGCGTCCCCCAGCCGGCGAGGAAGACATCGGGACCGGGCGTGCGCCGCAGCGCCTGGGACTGCGCCGCCTGCGGCTGGGCGACGAGCGTGACCCGGATTCCGATTCGGGCCAGCATCGGAACCAAAGCGCGACAGGTCTCCTCATCGTAGACGTAGCGATCGTTCGGGCAGTAGAGCGTGGTCGAGAAGCCCTCGGAATAACCGGCTTCGGCCAGAAGCTGTCGGGCCTCCGGGAGCGAGAAGGGCGGCGGCATGTCGAGCTCGCGCGTCCAGCCATCGACGAATGGCGGGATGATGATGCCGCTCGGCAGCGCCTCGCCGCGCATGACGGCACGCCGGATGTAGTCGCGATCGATGGCGAGGTTCATCGCGCGCCGGACGCGCAGATCGGCGAAGGGGTTGCGGCCGCCGGCATCGGTCCCGCGTGGCGCCGGCGAGGCGACGTCGAAGCCGAGGAAGATCGTCCGGTTCTCGACACCCGTCGTGACGGTGAGGCCGGGCCGGGCGCGCAGGCGCGGCAGATCCTGAATCGGCACGTCCTGCAGGAAATCGACCGTACCGGCGAGCAGGGCCGCGACGCGCGCGCTCGCCTGCGGCACCGGCAGATAGGTCAATTCCGCGATGCCGAGCGGGACGCCGCCGCGATTCCAGTAGGCCTCGTTGCGCTTCAGCACGGTCCTGACCTGCGGCTGCCGCGACACCAGCGCGAAGGCGCCGGTGCCGTTGGCATGGGCATTGGCGAAATTGGCGTCGGAGATCGGGCTGTCCGGGATCGCGGCGGTCCCGTGCCGCTCCGCCCAGGCCTTGCTCATGATCAGGATCGCCGGCGTATTGGCGATGAAAACCGGATTGGGCCTGCGCGTCCTGAACCTGACCGTGGTGTCGTCGACCTTCTCGATATCGGCAACCGAAGCGAGATGGTCGCGAAAACCGGAATTCGGCTGCAGCGCGCGCCGATAGGAGAAGACGACATCATCCGCCGAGAAGCGGCTGCCATCCTGGAAAACCACGCCTTGGCGCAGCTTGAACTCCCAGATCGTCGGGTCCTCCGGCAGCATCCGCCAGGACACCGCCAGAAGCGGGCCGAGGCGCCCTGTCCGATCGCGCTCGGTGAGACCTTCATAGATGTTCTGGACGAGAGCCGTGGTCGGCCCCTCATTGGCGACATGGGGGTCGAGCGTCAGCGCATCGCTCGAGCGCGCCCAGACAAAGGCCTGCGCAGCGGCCGGCAGCAGCAAAGCCAGCAGCGCGAACAGAAGAGCAGCGGCACGGCTGCGCGACATCCCTCCCCCCTCAGGGTCCCGACCCTCATCCCGCCGCGCCTGGCATCCTGCGGCGAGGCCTCTTCTTGGCGATCCGGGCATCGGCACACGCCGATTGCCCGAAAACCGCTTGCTCGCGAGCCGCCTCCTGCGGCCCACCCGATCCTCAGCGCGACAGATCCGCGATCAAGCCCCGGACGAAGCGCTCCCCCGCCTCGAGCTGCTCCACCGCGATGAACTCGTCCGGCTGATGCGCCTGCGCGATATCGCCCGGACCGCACACCACCGTCGACCAGCCGGCGCCCTGGAAGAGCCCGCCCTCCGTACCATAGGCGACGACATGCCGGCCATTGTCACCGGTCAGGCGCCGGCAGAGTGCCTCCGCCGCCCCATCCGTCTCCGGCCCCATGGCCGGCGTGCTGGAGGTGATCTCGAGAGCGATGCCGGTCTCCGGAGCCACCGCCTTCATCCCGGCCTCGACCTCGGCGAGCTTTGCCCTGTAGCGCTCGGCATAGGCCTCCTGCAATTCGCCGGGAATGCAGCGCACCTCATGGGCGAACGTGCAATGCTCAGCGGCGATGTTGACCGCCGTCCCGCCCTGCACGACGCCGACATGCAGCGTCGAATAGGGCGGCTCGAAGCCGTTTCCGGCCGGGGTGCGCGCCTTGTTCTCGGCCATCGTGGTGTTGTGCCAATGGATCAGCTCGCCGGCCACCATCACCGCCGAGACGCCGACATCGATGCGGCTGGAATGCACCGCATGGCCGCGAATCGTCGTGCGCATGCGCAGGCCGCCCTTGTGGCCGGTCACGACCTTCATCATCGAAGGCTCGCCGACGATCACGGCCGAGGGCTTCAGCCCCTCCTGCTGCATCGACGCGATCATGACGCGCGCGCCGAGGCAGCCGACCTCCTCGTCATAGGACAGCGCGATGTGGATCGGCCGCTCGAGCGGCGCGGCCAGCATCTCCGGCACCAGGGCCAGCGCGAGCGCGTCGAACCCCTTCATGTCGCAGGCGCCGCGGCCATAGAGCCTGCCGTCGCGCTCGGTCAGCGTCCAGGGATCTGAGGTCCAGTCCTGCCCCGCGACCGGCACGACATCGGTGTGGCCGGAGAGAACGACACCGCCGTCGCGCCTGGGGCCGATGGTCGCGTAGAGATTGGCCTTCTGCCCGTCCGGGCTCGGCGCGAGCCGGCTCTCGACACCGAGCGAGGCGAGGTAGTCCCGGCAGAAATGGATCAGGTCGAGATTGCTGCGTTGCGATTCCGTGTTGAACGAAACCAGCTTCGCCAGCATCTCTTTCGGCGTCATCGTCACGAAGGCTTCTCCCAAAATCCCGCCAGACGCAGGTTCCATGCCGACAGGCTAAAGCGGTTTTCGATCCGAGTGAAACCCGAACCCGCCATTGCGAGGAGCGAAGCCACGACGCAACGCAGGAGCGGTGGCGTTCGACGCCCTGGCTACAGCCGCAATGACGGTTCAGCCGGGTCGAAAATCGCTCCGGAGCTCACTGTGATTCCGGACAAGCCGCGGCACTGACCATGCTTGACGCAGGATGCCGCGACGGGCTCTCGTGTCGCCCTGACCCGACAAAGCAGCACAGGATTGCCGCCATCATGGATTTCGATGTCACCCTCGCCGATGTGCAGGCGGCCGCGACGCGCATCGCCGGCAAGGTGCGCCGCACGCCGACCTATCACAGCGCCGGGCTTTCGGCCCGGCTCGGCGTCGAGACCTGGGTGAAGGTGGAGAGCCTGCAGCTCGGCGGCTCCTTCAAGGTGCGTGGCTGCTACAACCGGTTGATGGGGCTGAGCGAGGCGGAGCTGAAGCACGGGGTCGTCACCGTCTCGGGCGGCAACCATGCCATCGCGGTTTCGCTGGTCGCCCATGCCATGGGTGCGCGTGCGCTCGTCCTGATGCCGAAGGCGACGCCGGAGCTCAACATCGCGCTGACGCGGCAGGCCGGAGGCGAGGTCGAGCTTTGCGAGGATTCGGTCGCAGCCTTCGCCAAGGCCGAGGATTACGCCGCGCAGGGCATGGTCCATGTCCATTCCTATGACGATCCGGCCATTATCGCCGGGCACGGCACGCTCGGCCTCGAACTCGCCAGCGACGCCGGCGGCCGGCTCGACCATGTCTTCATCTCGGTCGGTGGCGGCGGCTTCTCGGCCGGTGTCGGCGCGGCACTGAAAGGCCTCGACCCGGCCGTCAGGCTGCACGGCGTCGAGACCGAGGGCGCGACGACGATGACCCAGGCGCTGGAAGCCGGCAAACCGGTGCCTATCCGCCCGACCTCGATCGCACGCACGCTCGGCGCGCCCTTCGCGACCGAGCGGACCATGGCCGCCGCCCGGCAGTTCCTCGAGGAGATCGTGTTGGTTCCGGATGCGGAAGCCGTGCGCGAGCTCGTCTGGGTGCTCCAGAACGGGCGCGTGCTGCTGGAACCGGCGGCCGCCTGCGTGGTCGCCGCGGCACTGGCCCGCAAGGACAGCTTCAGGCCGGGGGAACGCATCTGCCTCGTGCTCTGCGGCTCCAACGTCGCGCTGGAGGACATCGCCCGCTGGCGGACCGAATTCGCGGTCTAGCCTGCGAGGCGGCGCGGCTCTAGAAGCCGCCCCATGAGCCAGCCCCCTGTTCCGACATTGCAGACGCAGCGCCTCACGCTGCGCCCCATGACCGAGGCGGATTTTCCTGCCTATGCGGCGTTTCTGGCGTCGCCCCGCTCCAGGTGGATGGGCGGCCCGCTGACGACGCGAGAGGCCTGGGGCATGTTCTGCCACGACATCGCCTGCTGGCCGCTGTTCGGGCATGGCGCGCTGATGATCGCGCTGAGCGCGAACGGGCCCTGTATCGGGCAGGTCGGCATCAATGCCGGCCCGCTCTTTCCCGAGAAGGAGCTCGGCTGGCTGCTCTATGACGGCCATGAAGGGCAGGGTTACGCCACGGAGGCCGCACGCGCCATGCTGGACTGGGCGGCACGAACCCTCCGGCTCTCAAGCCTCGTAAGCTATGTCGACCCCGGCAACGCCGCCTCGATCGCCGTCGCCGAACGGCTCGGGGCGGTCCGCGATGCGCGCGCCGAAAGGCCCGACCCGGAGGATCTGGTCTATCGGCACGCGCTGAGCGCTCTATCCGGCTGAACGCCGATCAGCCGCCGTTGCGGGCGAGCCTCGCATAGCGACCGCGCTTGGCGGCGGAGGCATAGCGGCTGCGCTTGTGACCGTACCAGGACGCCTCGCGCTGGCCGACATCGGCGTGGACGAGACCATTCGAATACGTGCCGACGCCACCGACGCTCGCCAGCGAACGGGCGGCGGCGGCCGCCTTGCGCGACGAGACCGCCAGCGGACGGAAGTCAATGGCGCGGCCGAGATAATGCTGGGAATGCCGGGCGTGGCGTCCGCCGCAGGTCGAGGTGATCTGGATGGGGCCGATCTTGTCGACGAGCGCCGTGATCATGGACCGGGTTTCCGGCTTCAGGCAGCCCAGGCCTTTGACCTGCGGCTGGAAGGATATTTTCTGGATCGGCTCATCAGCCAGAGCGACAGCAGGCAAGAACGCGGACACGCACGCAAGCAACATCAATCGACGCATAATCAACCAAACATGAAGGGGGATGTGAGCCAATTCAGATCGGCAAATGCAAACGATCTGAGCGGAGATGATGGCTCACTATTGCCTGTAAAAGGCGAAATCATGGCTGGTGTGATTTTCTTCTATTGATCGTTTCATTCGCAATCGATGAACGGCCCCTCGAACCACAAGGGCACCCCTTCCAGCCGACCGCCGCCATGCCATCCGTGCCCACCGCCTGCGCGCCGGCCGGCTTGGACAGGCACCGGGCGACTGGTCTAGCTTGCGCACGGCACCCGCTTTCTGCGTGGTTGCTCAATTCATCTCAGAGGATACGATGCCCAAGACCGACATCATCGCGACGCTGACCCCCGAAATCACCGCGATCCGCCGCGACATCCATCGCCATCCCGAGCTGATGTACGACGTTCACAGGACCGCCGGTCTCGTCGCCGACAAGCTGAAGGAATGGGGCGTCGACGAGGTCGTGACCGGCATCGGCCAGACCGGCGTCGTCGGCGTGATCAAGGGCAAGGGCCAGGGCTCGGGCAAGGTCATCGCCATGCGCGCCGACATGGATGCGCTGCCGATCCATGAGGAGACCAATCTCGAGCACCGCTCGACCGTGCCGGGCAAGATGCACGCCTGCGGCCATGACGGCCACACCGCGATGCTGCTCGGCGCCGCCAAATACCTGACGCAGACCCGCGATTTCGACGGGACCGCCGTACTGATCTTCCAGCCGGCCGAGGAAGGTGGCGCCGGCGCCAAAGCGATGATCGACGACGGGTTGATCACCCGTTTCGGCATTCAGGAAGTCTACGGCATGCACAACAAGCCGGGCGTCCCGGTCGGCAAGTTCGAGATCACCAAGGGTCCGGCCATGGCCGCGGCCGACCGCATCCACATCAAGATCGAAGGCCTGGGCGGGCACGCCGCCGCGCCGCATCGCGTCAACGACCCGATCGTCGCTTCCTGCGCCCTGGTCAGCGCGCTGCAGACCGTCGCCTCGCGCAATGCCGACCCGCTCGAGTCGATCGTCGTCTCGGTGACCGCACTCAATGCCGGCGAGGCCTTCAACGTCATCCCGCAGACGGCGGAGATCAAGGGCTCGGTGCGGACGCTGACGCCGCAGACCCGCGAGCTCGCGCAGAAGCGCATCACCGAGATCGTCGACGGCGTGATGAAGGCCTTCGGCATGAAATACGATCTCGAATACCATCTCGGCTATCCCGTCACCTTCAACCATCACGGCCAGACCGACTTCGTGACCAGCGTGACCAAGGAAGCCTTCGGCTCCGACGCGATCACCACCGACGTCCCGCCGACGATGGGCTCGGAAGACTTCTCCTTCATGCTTGAGGAACGGCCGGGCGCCTTCATCAATATCGGCAACGGGGACTCGGCCGGGCTGCATCACCCCGCCTACGAATTCAACGACAAGGCGATCCCGGTCGGCGTGAACTACTGGGCGAGCCTGATCGAAATCTCGATGCCGCAGCGGGCTTGAGCGCAGCGAAGTCGGCTTTCGCCGATTTCGGCACTCAAAACTGCCCATCTCGGACGCGCCGAGATGGGCCGGAGAAGCGGTATGAGCGATATCGATTGCCTAGTTGTCGGGGCCGGCGTCGTCGGCCTCGCGGTGGCCCGTGAGCTTGCGCTCAGCGGCCGGGAGGTCGTCATCGCCGAGGCGGCCGACGGCATCGGCACCCAGACCTCGGCGCGCAATTCCGAGGTCATCCATGCCGGGATCTATTATCCGCCCGGCTCGCTGAAGGCGCGCGTCTGCGTGGAAGGCCGCAAAAAGCTCTACGCCTATCTCGAAGGGCGCGGCCTGCCGCACAAGGCCTGCGGCAAGCTGATCGTCGCGACCTCCGAGGCTCAGAAGCCGGCGCTGGAGACGATCATGGCCCGTGCGAAGGCGTCCGGCGTCGACTCGCTACGCTGGCTCTCCGGCGCCGAGGCCAAGGCGCTGGAGCCGGAGGTGCGTTGCGAGATCGCCCTACTCTCGCCGGAGACCGGCGTCGTCGACAGCCATGCGCTGATGCTGTCCCTGCTCGGCGAATGCGAGGCGGCGGGTGGTTCGCTCGCGCTCAACACGCCGATCACGGGGTGGCGGCGCGAGGCGAGCGGCTTCAGCGTCGATTTCGGCGGGGCGGAGCCTGCGACCTATACGGTGCGAACCGTGATCAACTCGGCCGGCCACGGCGCGCCGAAGCTCATCGGCATGCTCGCGGGCTTTCCGGCCGAGCATGTGCCGGTGCAGCACTATGCCAAGGGCAACTACTTCGCCCTGACCGGCAAGCAGCCCTTCACGCATCTGGTCTATCCGGTGCCGGAAGCAGCGGGCCTGGGCATCCACGCCACCATCGACATGGGCGGACGGGTGAAGTTCGGCCCCGATGTCGAATGGGTCGAAAGCGACCAGGACCTGGTCGTCGATCCCGGTCGCGGAGATAAGTTCTACACCGCGATCCGAACCTATTGGCCGGCACTGCCGGACGGGGCGCTGGTTGCCGATTATGCCGGCATCCGGCCCAAGCTCCACGGACCGACCGAGCCGATGCCGGATTTCCGCATCGACGGGCCGGAGGTGCATGGCGTAGCGGAGCTGGTCAATCTGCTCGGCATCGAGAGCCCGGGG
Organism: Allobosea sp. UNC402CLCol; assembly: GCF_000745475.1. GTDB lineage: Bacteria > Pseudomonadota > Alphaproteobacteria > Rhizobiales > Beijerinckiaceae > Allobosea > Allobosea spartocytisi. Next base: position 198,886 of record NZ_JQJJ01000009.1, on the reverse strand, counting down.
CTGACGAGCTCGCTCGCGATTGCGGAGATCGTGCGGGAGAAGCTGCGGTAACCTCGTCCCCCGCGTCCTTCTCCCCTCGGGGGAGCAGGTGGCAGCGCGAAGCGCTGACGGATGAGGGAATGCAGGCGCCGAACCGCCCTCATCCGCCTGCCGGCACCTTCTCCCCCAAGGGGAGAAGGGCGCGGGGAACGCGGGCGCGCCCTACCCCCTGAACTTGAGGAACGCTTCCTTCGCCTCGCGCGCCAGCGTCGTGATGCGGTTCCAGTCGCCGCTGGCGATGGCATCGGCCGGGACGAGCCAGGAGCCGCCGACGCAGATGACCTGCGGCAAGGCCAGATAATCACCGAGGTTCTTCAGGCCGACACCACCGGTGGGGCAGAAGCTCATCTGCGGGAAGGGGCCGGAGAGAGCCTTGAGCGCCGGCGGGCCGCCGGCCTGCTCGGCCGGAAAGAACTTCGCGGTGGTGCGGCCGGCCGCGACGGCGCGCATGCAGTCGGAGGCCGTGGCAACGCCCGGCAGCCAGGGCAAACCAGCCTTGCGCAGGGCCTCGTCGACGCTCTCGCTGAAACCGGGGCTGACCACGGCCTGCGCGCCGGCATCCTTCACCTGCGAAACCTGGGCGGGGGTCACGACCGTGCCGGCGACGGCAAGCGCCTTCGGCACCGATCTGGCGATGGCGGCGAGCGCCTCGATCGCGGCGGGACGGCGCAGCGTGACCTCGACGACATCGATGCCGCCGGCGACCAGCGCATGGGCGAGATCGACGGCGCGCCCCGCATCCTCGATCACGACGACGGGGATGACCCCGCAGCTCTTCAGCCGGGCAATCGCGGCAGCTTCGTCCATGGTCTCATCTTTCAATCGATTTGGAGGCGGCGGATGGGCTCTACTCCTTCGCCCAATAGACGTCGAGCCCTTGCGGGCGGCCGAGCAGCATGTCCACCGGCAGCGGCGCGGCGCGGGTTCCGGCATCCTTCAGCACCGCCTCCTTGGCGGCGCCGGAGACGAGCAGGCTCACCCAGCCGGCCTCGATCAGGCGCTTGGGCGAGAGCGAGAGCCGCGGCGGCAGGCCCGGCGGCCGCGCCACGACGATCCCGCTGTCGGGCACGGCGTTGAAGATCGCCTCTCCGCCCGGGAAGAGCGAGGCGATGTGGCCGTCCGGCCCCATGCCGCTGACGACGAGGTCGAGCGGCGGCAATTCGGCGAGCTCGGCGCAGAGCAGCGCGGCGGCGGCCTCGATGTCGCTGCCATGGCCGTGAAAGGACAGGAAGCGGACACGGCCCTGCGTGAGCGGAGCGAATTGCTCGCGCAGCATCCGTTCGTTGGAAGCCGCGTCGTCAGCCGCGACGAAGCGCTCGTCGGTCGGCAGCAGCGTGACCTTCTCCCATGGCAGATCCTGCCGGCCGAGCGTCGCGAGAAAGCGCGCCGGCGTGGTGCCGCCGGGCACGACCAGCGAGGCATGCTCCTTCCCGGCGAGCAATTCCTTCAGCCGGATCGCAACCGCCTCGGCCAGCGCCTCGGAGGCGTCGGCCAGGCTGGCGAAGCGATGCCAGGCGACGGGCCCCGCCGCCATCAGACGAGATCCGGATCGGCCCAGGAGCGGCCATCGCGCTCGATCAGCCCGATCGCCTGCGACGGCCCCCAGGAGCCGGCGGCATAGCGATGCGGATGCGGGCTGTAGTCCTGCCAGCCGGCGATGATCGGATCGACCCAGCTCCAGGCCTGCTCGACCTCGTCGCGATGCATGAACAAGGTCTGGTCGCCGCGGATAACATCGGTCAGCAGGCGCTCATAGGCGTCGGGCGTGCGCTCGTCGAAGGCGGTGGAATAGCGCAGGTCGAGCTGGCGCGGCACGATCTTGAGCCGACCGGAGCCCGGCACCTTCATCATCAGCTGGAGCTGGACGCCGTCATTCGGCTGCAGGCGGATGAACAGGCGGTTGGCGTCGAGCCGGTCGCAAGTGCCGTTGCCGAAGATCGAATGCGGCACCGGCTTGAAGGTGACGGCGATCTCGGAATAGCGCTGCGCCATGCGCTTGCCCGTGCGCAGATAGATCGGCACGCCGGCCCAGCGCCAGTTGTCGACCTCGCAGCGGATGGCGACGAAGGTCTCGGTGTTGGAGGCGTGGCCGAGCTCCTCGGCATAGCCCCTGACGCGCTGGCCGTCGATCTGGCCCGGCCCGTACTGGCCGCGCACCGTGAAGCGCTGGACATCGGGGCCGACGATGGGCCTGAGCGCCTTCAGCACCTTGATCTTCTCGTCGCGGACCGCGCCGGCCTCGAGCATGTTCGGCGGCTCGATGGCGAAGAGGGTGAGGAGCTGCATGAGATGGTTCTGCACCATGTCGCGCATATGCCCGGCCTTGTCGTAATAGCCGGCGCGGCTTTCGAGACCGACGGTCTCGGCCACGGTGATCTGGACATGGTCGATGTCGCGGCTCGACCATGACCGCTCGAACAGGGTGTTGGCAAAGCGCAGGACGAGCAGGTTCTGCACCGTCTCCTTGCCGAGATAATGGTCGATCCGGTAGGTCCGGCTTTCCGGCAGGATGCGCGCGACGGCGTCGTTGATCTGGCGGGCCGAGGCGAGGTCGCGGCCGAGCGGCTTTTCCAGGATGACGCGCGAGGTCGGCGTCAGGATATGGGCCTTGGCGAGGTTCTCGCAGATCGGGATGAAGAGGTCCGGCGGCGTCGAGAGATAGAAGGACCGCACGCGCTCGCTGTCGCCCAGCGCGGTCTTCAGCGCCTTGTAGGTCTCGGGCTTCAGCGCATCGAGCAGCACCATGGTGAGCCTGCGCAGGAAGGTCGCGACCTGATCCTTCGGAAGGCCTTCCTCATGAAGCCGCTGGGCGATCTGCTTGGGCAGGCCCTCGACGTCCTCCTCCTTGCGGACGACGGCGAGGATGCGGCTGTCCTCCGGCAGCACGCCTTCGCGATTGCGCTGGGCCAGCGCCGGAAAGAGCTTGCGCAGCGCCAGATCGCCTCCGGCACCGAAGATCACCAGATCGAAGGGCGGAACCGGCGTGCGCTCGGGAATGGTCTCGGGGCGAAGCCCCTGATCGGCAATGGCGTCCATGACACTCGAAACTCCGTACGGCTCACCAGATTCGATTAGCCGATCGCTGCGACCAGAGTGAGACGGTTCGGAGCGCTTGCAAAGGGGAAACAGCGGGCAGCGGCCATGCCATGCCGCCGGCCTGCAACAGCCCAAGCCTTGGGCAACCGCTCGCCGCCCTGCCGTTTCCACGGGCAGGATGGCGCTTTGCGCTGGGGACAAGCGCCGTTAACCTGAATCTGCGGCGGTCTGTCCGCGGACGACTAGCAGGTGCCGAGCCTTGGCCATCATCGCCGCGCTGAACCACGTCACCCATTACAGCTATGATCGCCCGGTCACGCTCGGGCCGCAGATCATCCGGCTGAGACCGGCGCCGCATTGCCGGGCGGCGATCAAGAGCTATTCGCTCAAGGTGACGCCGGCGCAGCATTTCGTGAACTGGCAGCAGGACCCGGCCGGCAACTGGCTGGCGCGTTTCGTCTTTCCGGAGCCGGTCAGCGAATTTCGCATCGAGGTCGACGTCGTCACCGAGCTTTCGGTGATCAATCCCTTCGACTTCTTCGTCGAGGCCGAGGCCGAGACTTTTCCGTTCTCCTATGCGCCGGAGCTGCGCGACGAGCTCGCGCCCTATCTGGCGACGGAGCCCGCCGGCCCGCTTCTGGAAGCTTTCCTTGCCGCGCTGCCGAGGGAGCCTACCAATACCGTCAATTTCGTCGTCGATCTCAATGCGCGGCTGCAGGGGATGATCACCTACGGCATCCGCATGGAGCCGGGCGTGCAGGAGCCCGAGCATACGCTGTCGATCGGCTCCGGCTCCTGCCGCGACACGAGCTGGCTCTTGGTCCAGGCATTGCGACATCTCGGCCTCGCGGCGCGCTTCGTCTCCGGCTACCTGATCCAGATGAAGGCCGATATCGACCCGCTGGAAGGGCCGCGCGGCACCGACAAGGACTTCACCGACCTGCATGCCTGGGCCGAGGTCTATATTCCCGGCGCGGGCTGGATCGGGCTCGACCCGACCTCGGGCCTGCTCACCGGCGAGGGCCATCTGCCGCTGGCGGCGACCGCGCATTACCGCTCGGCCGCGCCGGTCTCGGGCGTCGCCAGCTATGCCGAGACCACCTTCGACTTCCAGATGAGCGTGGCGCGGGTGCATGAGGTGCCGCGCATCACCCTGCCCTTCTCCGACGAATCCTGGCAGGCGCTCGATGCCCTCGGCGAGACGGTCGAGGCCGATCTCAAGGCGCAGGATGTGCGGCTCACCATGGGCGGCGAGCCGACCTTCGTCTCGATCGACGACCAGACCGGGGCGGAATGGAACATCGCCGCAGTCGGGCCGACCAAGCGCGAGCGCGCCGATGTCTTGATCCGCCGCTTGCGCGAACGCTTCGCGCCGGGCGGGATGCTGCATTACGGACAGGGCAAATGGTATCCGGGCGAGAGCCTGCCGCGCTGGGCCTTCGCGCTCTACTGGCGCCGGGACGGCGAGCCGATCTGGCGCAATGCCGAGCTGATCGCTCGCGAGCCCGGCGCCAAGACCGGCGGCGATCGCGAGTTGGAGGCGGGCGCGACGATCCAGGACGCGGAGTCGCTGGCGCGCGGATTGTCCGAAAAGCTCGGCCTCGGAGCCGATTACGTCCTCCCCGCCTATGAGGATACCGGCCACTGGCTGCTCAAGGAGGCGCAGCTTCCCGACAATGTCGACCCGCTCGATTCCCGCCTCGCCGACCCGGAGGAGCGGGCCCGGATGGCGCAGGTCTTCCAGCTCGGCCTCGGCCATCCCCGCGGCTTCGTCATCCCGGTTCAGCGCTGGCAGGCGGCGGCGAATGACCGGCGCTGGCGCTCGGAGAAATGGCGGCTGCGGCGTGGCAAGCTCTTCCTCGTGCCCGGCGATTCGCCGGTCGGTTACCGGCTGCCGCTCGGCTCCCTGCCCGACATCCCCAAGGCCGAATATCCGCATATCCATCCGCAGGACCCGATGGAGCCGCGCGGCCCGCTGCCGCCGGCGGGCAGCTCGCAGGCCGCTCCGGCGCCCGGCGCCGGAACGCCGCCATCGCCGGCGGCTCCGACCAGCTTCGGCGCACCTCCCCCGCAATTGGCGGTTTCCGCCGATCCCGGCGGCACGAGCACGGCCCAGCAGCGTACCGAGCAGGAGATCGGTGGCGAGCATGTGCGCACCGCGCTCAGCCTCGAGATCCGCGACAATGTGCTCTGCGTCTTCCTGCCGCCGGTCGAGCGGCTGGAAGATTATCTCGACCTCGTCGCCTCGGTGGAGGCCACGGCCGAGGAAACCGGCCTGCCCGTGCATATCGAGGGCTATGCCCCGCCCTCCGATCCGCGCCTCGACGTCATCAAGGTCACGCCCGATCCCGGCGTGATCGAGGTCAACATCCATCCGGCGACGGACTGGCGCGAGGCGGTGGCGATCACGCAGGGCGTCTATGAGGAGGCGCGGCTGTCGCGGCTCTGCGCCGAGAAGTTCATGGTCGACGGGCGCCATACCGGCACCGGCGGCGGCAACCATGTCGTGCTCGGCGGCGTGACGCCGGCCGATTCACCCTTCCTGCGCCGGCCGGACCTGCTCAAGAGCATCGTGCTCTACTGGAACCGGCACCCGTCCCTCTCCTATCTGTTCTCCGGCCTGTTCATCGGCCCGACCAGCCAGGCCCCGCGCATCGACGAAGCCCGGCAGGACCAGCTCTACGAGCTGGAGATCGCCATGGCGCAGGTGCCGAAGCCCGGCGAGGCGCCGATCCCGCTCTGGCTGGTCGACCGCTTGTTCCGCAACCTTCTGGTCGACGTCTCCGGCAACACGCACCGCACCGAGATCTGCATCGACAAGCTCTATTCGCCGGATGGCCCGACCGGGCGGCTCGGTCTGCTGGAGTTCCGTGGCTTCGAGATGCCGCCGGATTCGCGGATGTCGCTGGCACAGCAACTGCTGCTGAGGGCCCTGATCGCCTGGTTCTGGCGCGAGCCGCAAGGCGGCAAGCTGGTGCGCTGGGGCACCGCGCTGCATGACCGCTTCATGCTGCCGGAGCTGGTCTGGCAGGATTTTCGCGATGTGCTCGCGGATCTCGACCGCGCCGGCTATCCCTTCGATCCCGTCTGGTTCGAGGCGCAGGCCGAGTTCCGCTTTCCCTTCTTCGGCAAGGTCGAGCATGGCGGCGTCGAGATCGAGATCCGGCAGGCGCTCGAGCCCTGGCATGTGCTCGGCGAGGAGGGCGCGGCCGGCGGCACGGTGCGCTATGTCGACTCCTCGGTCGAGCGGCTGCAGGTGAAGGCGAAGGGCTTCGTGCCCGGCCGCCATCTCGTCACCTGCAATGGAAGGCGCCTGCCGATGACGGAGACGGGAACCTCCGGCGAGGCGATCGCGGCGGTGCGGTTCAAGGCGTGGCAGCCGGCCTCCGGCCTGCATCCGGCGCTTCCCGTGAATGCGCCGCTGACCTTCGACATCGTCGATACATGGGTCGGGCGCTCGCTCGGGGGCTGCGTCTACCATGTCGCCCATCCCGGCGGTCGCAATTACGAGACACCGCCTGTGAATTCCTACGAGGCGGAGGCAAGACGGCTCGCGCGTTTCGAGGCGATCGGTCATAGTCCCGGCACTCTGGCGATTCCGCCGGAGGAACGCAGCGCCGAATTTCCGCTCACGCTGGATCTGAGGCGCCCGCTTTGATTTGCGCGGTTTCTCTTCGTTCGGCTGAGTCCGGCCGAGCGAATGGCGCGCCGGCAGGGGTCTAGAGCTTTTGGCAGTGCAGGGCCGCATCCGGTCTGGACGCACCAAGGCGGAGCGGCGCGCGGCGCTGCTCGCCGGCTATCGCCCCCTGCCCGGCGCCCGTGACGAGTTCGTCGACGCCGAGGGCGCCGTCCGGCCGCATTGGGAGCCCTTCCTGCAGGAATGGTGCGCGCTGTCGCAGGATGAGCTGCTGCAACGCTTCGGCCTGGCCGACCGGCATGTCCACGACACCGGCGTCTCCTATCGCGTCCATGGCGACATCGACGAACGCGACCCGAGCGCGGGCGAGCGCCCCTGGCCGCTGAGCCATGTGCCACTCGTCATCCCTGGCGCGGAATGGCAGACGATCGCCGCCGGCGTGGCGCAGCGGGCGCAACTGCTCTCGACCCTGCTCGACGACATCTACGGGCCGGGCGAGATCGTCGCGAAGGATCTGCTGCCGGCCGCGGTGGTCAGCGGCAGCCCCGATTATCTGCGCCCCCTGCACGGCGCGCCGGGCGGCGGCACGCTGCAGCTCTACGCCGCCGATCTCGGCCGGGGGCCGGACGGGCGCTGGTGGGTGCTGCAGGATCGCGCCCAGGCGCCTTCGGGCACGGGCTATGCGCTGGAAAACCGGCTGGCGCTGACGCGCGCCTTTCCGGACATGTTCCGCAGCATGAACATCGAGCGGCTGGCGGCTTTCTTCCAGAGCTTCCGGGCCGGGCTGGTCGCGCGCTCGAAGCGGATCGAGCCGCGCATCTGCCTGCTGACGCCGGGCCCGCTCAACGAGAGCTATTTCGAACAGGCCTATCTCGCGCGCTATCTCGGCTTCCTCCTGGTGGAGGGCGGCGACCTCCTGATGCGGGAAGGGCGCGTGCATGTGCGCACCATCGCGGGCTTAAAGCGCGCCGACGTGATCTGGCGGCGCATCGACGGCGATTTCGCCGATCCGCTCGAGCTCAACGCACAATCGGCGCTCGGCGTCGCCGGCCTCGTCGAGGCGGTGCGGGAGGGCAATGTCCATATCGCCAACGGCCTCGGCTCGGGCGTCGTCGAGGCGCGCGCGCTGATGGGTTTCCTGCCAGCGGTGGCCCGCCAGCTCCTCGGCGAGGAGCTGATCCTGCCCAATATCGCGACCTGGTGGTGCGGCCAGCGGCGCGAGCGCGAGGCCGTGCTCGACCGCCTCGACGAGATGAGCATCGCGCCAGCCTTCCGCAGCGCCGGCGGCGGGCTCGACACCGGCCCCGTGCTCGCCGGCGATCTGCCGGCGTCCGAGCGCGAGGCGCTGCGCGCCCGCATCGCCGCACGCGGCATGGACTATGTCGGGCAGGAGATCGTCCGGCTCTCGACCATGCCGGTGTTCCAGAACGGCCGGCTCGAACCGCACCCGATGACGCTGCGCGTCTTCGCCGCCGCGACCCCGGACGGCTGGAAGGTGATGCCCGGCGGCTTCTGCCGGATCTCGGACGAGCCGGATGCGCGCGCCGTCAGCCTGCGCAACGGCGTACGCTCCAGCGATGTCTGGGTGACGGCCGATGCGCCGGTCGAGCCTCTCACGCTGCTGCCGACGCCGGACCGCATCGCCATCCGCCGCATCACCGGCACCTTGCCGAGCCGCGCGGCGGACAATCTGTTCTGGCTCGGACGTTACCTGGAGCGCTGCGAGGCAACCTTGCGCCTCGTGCGCGCCTTGCTCGGCCGGCTGATCGATTCCGATCCCGCTCCGGGACGCAGCGGGACCGTGCGCCGGCTGGGTGATCTGCTCGTGGCCTGGGGCTCGGCCCAGCGCGGCCGCAGCCAGAGCCCGGCGACGCAAGCCTATTCGGCGCTCTACAGCCTCGACGATTACGGCTCCGCCGCAGCCTCGGTGCGCGAGGCCCGGCGCACCGCCTCCGTCATCCGCGAGCGGCTCTCGGTCGATGCCTGGCGGCTGTTCGGCGATCTGCAGAGCCAGCTCACGCCGAAGGAAGGGCGCAAGCCCTCGGAGGGCGAAGCCTACGAGATCGCCGACCGCGCCCTGAAGACGCTCGCGGCCTTCTCCGGTCTCAGCCAGGAGAACATGGTGCGCGGGGCGGGCTGGCGCTTCCTCGATATCGGCCGGCGGCTGGAACGCGGCGTCGGCACCTGCCGCTTCGCCCGGCAATTCGCCGAGAACGACGCCTCGGTCGACTCGCTCGACGCCTTGCTCGACCTGACGGATTCGCAGATCACCTACCGCTCGCGCTATCTGCTCGGCGCGAGTCTCCAGCCCGTGCTCGATCTGGTGATGCTCGATCCCTACAATCCGCGCTCGGTTGCCTTCCAGATCGAGCGGCTCGAGGCCGAGATCGCGGATCTGCCCTCCCTGACGGAGGACGGCATGCTGGAGGCGCCGCGCCGGCTCATCCTGCGGCTCGCCGCCGATTGCCGCACCGCCGAGGCCAGCCGGCTCGACCGCACCAGCATCCTGCTGTTCGAGCAGTTGCTGATGGGGATATCCAGCGCCATCGCCGACCGCTACTTCCTCCAGAACAGCGGCCCCGAAGGGTCGCGACTGACAGGCATCGCGTGATCTACGACGTCCGCCACGTCACCACCTACGGCTACAGCCGGCAGGTGCCCTTCGCGCGCTGCATCATGCGGCTGCTGCCGCGCGACGGCTCCGGCCAGAGCGTGCAGAAGAGCGAGCTCTCGGTCATGCCGCGCCCGGCCGAACGCAGCGACGCGGCCTGCTTCTTCGGCAACCGGATGACGACGGTGACAATCACCAAGCCGCATCGCGAGCTGAAGGTCGAGATGCGGGCGCGCCTCTCCGTCGAGCGCTCTGCCCCGCCGCATCCCGGGCTGACGCGCGGCTGGGAGGAGGTCGCAGCGCTGGCGCTCGCCTCCGACAGTCTCGCGCCGGCGTCGCCGACGCATCACATCTATCCCAGCCGGCTGGTGCCCGAGGTCGGCGCCGTCGTCGCCTATGCGCGTACGAGCTTCGGCAAGGGACGGCCGGTGCTGGAAGCGGCGAGCGAATTGATGGCGCGGATCCGGCACGACTTCACCTACGACCCCGCCGCAACGGAGGTCTCGACCCCGTTGGCGGAGGCTTTCGCCCAGCGCCACGGCGTCTGCCAGGATTTCGCGCATATCATGATCGCGGGCTTGAGGGGGCTCGGACTGCCCGCGGCCTATGTCAGCGGCTATATCCGCACCATTCCGCCCCCGGGCCAGAAGCGGCTCGAAGGCGCCGATGCCAGCCATGCCTGGGCGCTGCTCTGGTGCGGCCCCGAGACGGGCTGGGTGGGGCTGGACCCGACCAACGACCTGATCGTCGCCGACGACCACATCGTCACAGCCATCGGCCGCGACTATGCCGATGTCGCACCGCTCGACGGGGTGCTGATCGGGCCGGGCTCGCAGAAGATCGGCGTCGCGGTGGACGTGATCCCGGTCGGCTGAAGAGCGCTCAGGCCGCTTCCTCGGACGGGTGAGCCGGCGCCGGCATCCGCGCATGCGCCTCGCCCCAGGCCTTCAGCGCCATGATGACCGGCTCGAGCGTGCGGCCCTTGGCCGAGAGGCTGTATTCGACGCGCGGCGGCACTTGCGGATAGACCACGCGGACGATCAGCCCATCCGCCTCCAGCTCGCGCAACTGATTGGTCAGCATGCGCTGCGTCGCGCCCGGCATGCGGCGGCGGATTTCGTTGAAGCGCAAGGTGCCGGCCGTGAGCAGGTGATAGAGCGCGATGCCCTTCCACTTGCCGCCGATGAAGCCGAGCGCCGCCTCGACGGGGCACCCCGGCGAACAGTAAGGCTCCTGGAAACGCGGCGGCATGACGGTATCCTTTTCGACACTATGGGCTGAATTTGTGCGTTCTTGCGCTATTTGCAGGTTAAGCTCATCTGGCCTCCATCGCAACGCAGGAGAGACGCCATGCGCGCCGTCGGATACCGCCAGTCACTGCCCATCACCGCGGAAGACAGCCTGATCGACCTCGATCTGCCGAAGCCGGCCGCCGGGGCGCGCGATCTGCTCGTCGCGGTCAAGGCCGTCTCGGTCAACCCGGTCGATACCAAGGTGCGGATGCGCAACCAGCCTGCGGCGGGCGAAAGCGCCGTGCTCGGCTGGGACGCGGCGGGGATCGTCGAGGCGGTCGGCTCCGAGGTCACCGGGTTCAAGCCGGGAGATGCCGTGTTCTATGCCGGCGCGATCAACCGTCCCGGCAGCAACGCCGAATTCCACCTCGTCGACGCGCGCATCGCCGGGCCGAAGCCCGCCTCGCTCGGCTTCGCGGAAGCCGCCGCGCTGCCGCTGACCGCGATCACCGCCTGGGAGATGCTGTTCGACCGGCTGAAGATCCGCGATGCGGTGCCGGGCGCCGCGAACGCGCTTGTGATCGTCGGCGGCGCCGGCGGCGTCGGCTCGATCGCGATCCAGCTCGCGCGCCGGCTGACCGACGTCACGGTGATCGCCACCGCCTCCCGCCCCGAGACGCAAGCCTGGGCCAAGGAGCTCGGCGCCCATCATGTCGTCGACCACACCAAGGCGCTGCCGGAGCAGATCGCCGCGCTCGGCCTCGGCGCGCCGGCCTTCGTCTTCTCGACGACGCATACCGACACCCATCTCGCCGGTATCGTCGAGCTGCTGGCGCCGCAGGGGCGGCTCGGCCTGATCGATGATCCCAAGACGCTCGACGTCACCCTGCTGAAGCGCAAGAGCCTCTCGCTGCATTGGGAGTTCATGTTCACCCGCCCTGTGTTCCAGACGGCCGATATCGCAGAGCAGGGCAAGCTGCTGGCGGAGGTCTCGCGTCTCGTCGACGCCGGCACGATCCGCACGACGCTCGGCGAGCATTTCGGCGCGATCAACGCGGCCAATCTGAAACGGGCTCACGCGCTGATCGAGAGCAACCGCGCGAAGGGCAAGATCGTGCTGGAAGGCTTCTGACGACACCCTTATCCGGCGCCCGGCACATCACCTGCGGTTTCCGAAGTCTCGCGACTGGAGTCGAGCGGCAGGGAATGCTAGCGAGCCCCGGTCACGCCGGGGCCCGCCTGTTCATGTTCATCCTGAAACCGCTGGGCGACAAGCGCATCGGCCTGCTCTGGTCTTCGCAGTTGCTCTCCGCCACCGGTGCGGAATTCTACATGGTGGCGGTGATCTGGATCGCCTCCTCGCTGATCGGCCGCGACGCCGGCTATGTCTCGGCGTTGCAATCGGGCGCCCTGCTTTTCGGCAGCCTGTTCGCCGGAGCCCTCACCGATCGCTGGCGGCATGCGACGACGATGGTCGGCGTCAGCCTGTTCCGGGCGGCGCTTCTCCTGCTGCTGGCGGCGGCGAGCGCCTTCGGCTTCATGAGCCTGCCCCTGCTCGCAGTGACCGCGGGCGCCGTCGCGCTCGCCACCTCAGTCTATGACCCCGCCTTGCAGGCGACGCTGCCGATCCTGGCGCCCGGCACCTCGATCCGCCACGCCGTCAACGGGCTGTTCGACGCGACGCGGCGCATGGCGCGTATCCTCGGCCCCAGCCTGATCGCGCTCGTCAACGGCCTCGTGCCGATCGGCCAGTTCTTCGCCATCACGGCCGGCGGGTTCCTGCTCTCGGCGCTCGGCGTCCGGGCCGCCCTGAAGGGGGCGCCGTTGCCCGCGCCACCCGAGACGCGCCGCGGCCTGTCGTCGGTGCTCGACGCGATCATGGGCGGGGCGCGTGCCGTGCGGCATCACCGCCTGATGCATTTCGGCCTCATCGCCGACTTCGTCGGCAACGTCACCTGGTCGATGGGCGTTCTGCTCGGCATGGCGCTTTATCTGCGCATGACGAGCGCCGAGCCGCTGACCGCCTACAGCCTGATGATGACCGCCTATGGCGCCGGCAATCTCGCCGCGAATCTCGTCCTGGCCGGCATCACGCCGAAGCGGCCGCTGCTGTGGCTCGTGATGTCGAAGCTCACCTTCGGGCTGGGCGTGCTGCTGATGCCCTTCGCGCCGAATACGGCGGCCTTGATGGCCTGCGCAGCGCTGGCCGCGGTCAATGGCCCGTTCGAAAATCTGGCGCTTCTGCACATCATCCAGCACGATTTCCCGCCGCAGCGGATCGCACAGGTCTATCGCCTGCAGATGTGCGCCGTGTTCGGCGGTTCGCTCATCGGCTATCTTGCCGCGCCGAGCCTGTTCGCCGCCTTCGGCCTCGCGCCCATGATCGCCACGCTCGGCGCCGTCACGCTGGCGACGGGGCTGGTCGGCCTGGCGCTGTCGCGCCTGCTGCACGGGCCGAGGCCGACATGAAAACGGCCCCGTCCGAAGACGGGGCCGTATTGTTCCTGCCTGATGCAGCCAGTCAGGCCAACGTGTAGGCCGTCTTGACGGTGGTGTAGAACTCCTTGGCGTAGGCGCCCTGCTCGCGCGGGCCGTAGCTGGAGCCCTTCCGACCGCCGAACGGCACGTGATAATCGACGCCCGCGGTCGGCAAGTTGACCATCACCATGCCGGCTTCGCTGTTGCGCTTGAAATGCGTCGCATACTTCAACGAGGTCGTGCAGATGCCCGAGGAGAGGCCGAACTCGGTGTCGTTGGCGACGGCCAGCGCCTCGTCATAATCCTTGACGCGGACGATGTTGGCGACCGGGCCGAAGACCTCCTCGCGCGAGATGCGCATGGCGTTGGTGGTCTCGGTGAACAGCGCCGGCTGAAGGTAGAAGCCAGGGGTGTCGCGCTTCAAGAGCTCGCCGCCGAAGGCGAGCTTGCCGCCCTCGTCCTTGGCGATCTGGATGTATTTCAGGTTCTGGTCGAGCTGGCTCTGGTCGACCACCGGGCCGATATGGGTGCCGGCCTTGAGCGCATCGTCGACACTGAGCCCCTTCAGCCGCTCGATGCAGGCCTCGACGAACCTGTCATGGATGCCGGCCTGGACGATCAGGCGCGAGGAGGCGGTGCAGCGCTGGCCGGTGGAGAAGAAGGCGCCGTTCACGGCGACCTCGACGGCGACCTTCAGATCGGCGTCATCCAGCACGACGAGCGGGTTCTTGCCACCCATCTCGAGCTGGACCTTCTTCATCGGGTTGCCCGCGATGCAGGCGGCCGCGACCTTGCGTCCGGTCGCGACCGAGCCGGTGAAGGAGATGGCGGTGACGTCCTTGTGCTCGAGCAGCGCCTGGCCGACGACCGAGCCGCGGCCCATGACGAGGTTGAGCACGCCCTTGGGCAGGCCGGCGCGCTGGATGATGTCGACCAGCGCCCAGGCCGAGCCCGGCACCAGATCGGCCGGCTTGATGACGACGCAATTGCCCCAGGCCAGAGCCGGCGCGATCTTCCAGGCCGGGATCGCGATCGGGAAGTTCCAGGGCGTGATCATGCCGATGATGCCGAGCGGGTCGCGGGTGATCTCGACGCCGACGCCAGGGCGCACCGACGGGACCATCTCTCCGGAGAGGCGCAGGCATTCACCGGCGAAGAAGGCGAAGACCTGGCCGGCACGGCCCGCCTCGCCGATGCCCTCGGCCAGGGTCTTGCCCTCCTCCCGCGAGAGCAGCCGGCCGAGCTCGTCCTTGCGGGCGAGGATCTCGTCGGAGGCCTTCTTCAGGATGTCGTAGCGCTCCTGCGGCGTGGTGCGGCTCCAGGCCGGGAAAGCGGCCTTGGCGGCGGCGACGGCGTTGTTCAGATCCTCGACCGAGCCTTGAGTGTACTCGCCGACGACGTCGTTGGTGTTCGAGGGGTTGATGTTGCGCGAGGCGTTGACGCCGCCAGCCCATTCGCCGGCGATCAGGTTCTTGAAGGGCGCGTTCATCTGCATCTCTCCCGGGGCAATGAATCCTCGCGGGCGGTGTTAGCGCCTTTGCCCCCGGAAGGCCAATGCCCCCGCGACTGCCTGCCACCCGCCTGCCGCAAGGCGATCGAAAACGGCGCGCCTGCCTACTTCTTCTCGATCGAGAGACCGTTCTTTCCGAGATTGATCTCGACCCCTTCGGGCCGCTTCTTTTCCTGGTAGAGCGAATAGCCGGTCACCGCGAGGGCAGCGACGAGAACGACGACGAGAATGGCGAGCAGATTGCGCGATGCGGGCATATGTTTTCCTGAAACGGGCGGCGGAGGCCGCGGCGCAGGGCAAACCCCTGTTGCGGCGCAAAGGTTCCCTCGCGATGGAACGTCGCCCTCCTCCAGGCGTTTCCATCGGCCGCGCAGCATGAGATAGTCGCGTGGTGCAGGAGCGAGCGATGCCGGACACGGAATTGCAGGAGCGGATCTGGGCGGCGCTCGACGCGCACCCGGTCTATATGGTGTCGCTGATCGCGGAGGACGGGCTGAGGACGCGGCCGATGTCGGGGCATCTCGACCGGGAGCATCACCGCCTGCTGTTCATCACGCATCGTCATACCGGGATCATCGGCGAGGCGCTGCGTTCGCCTTCGGTCTCGATCGCGATCAGCCATGAGGATCGCAACTTCTACGCGGCCATCGCCTGCTCGGCCTCCGAGTTGCCGAGCCGTGATCTCCTGCGGGAGGTTTGGACACCGATGGCGAGCGCCTGGTTCCCGAACGGCCCGGACGATCCGGACGCCACGCTGCTGGCGCTGACGCCGGTCTCGGCCGAGATCTGGGAGGGGCCGTCCAGCGGCGTGCTGGTGGCCTTCAAGCTCGCCACCGCCAAGATCCTGGGCCGGACGCCCGATCTCGGCGTCAACGCCACCATCGACATGCGCTGAACGGAGCTGCCGGACGATCCCGCCGGCGATAGTCAGCCCGGATCGGAGGCCGCCGCCCAGCGGCCGATCCAGGCCGTGGCGACGCTCGACCAGACGACGCCGAGGGACCAGCCGCCGAGCACGTCGGTCGGCCAGTGGACGCCGAGATAGATGCGGCTGAGGCCGATCAGCAGGATCATCACCCAGGCGAGGACAAGGCACAGCAGGGCGATGTCATCGCGCCGCGAGGCGATGCCGACACAACCGGCGATGCTCAGCATCGTCGCGGCCGAGAGGAAGGCGTGGCCGCTGGGGAAGCTCGCCGTGAAGGTCAGCGCGGTGTGGGCGACGATGTCGGGCCTCTCCCGGCCGATCGCGATCTTCAGGCCGTTGCTGACCAGGAGTGCCGTCAACACGCTCAGGACCAGCCCGGCCGCGAGACGGCGATAACCGCAGAGCCACAGCGCCAGCGCCGCAGCCGTCGTGATGAAGAAGAGCCCGACGAAGCTGCCGAACGCCGTCATGTCCCGCACCGCCTCCTGGAACCAGGCCGGGCCGAGCGGCTGGGCTGGATTGCCCGGCTCGCGGAACAGCAGGATCAGGCTCCGGTCGAAAGCGAAGCTGTGGCCGGACGCGATGAAGCCGGCCAGCGCGACGAAGACCAGGCCGGCGAGGACGGGAACGACCAGCCGCGGACGTAGCGGAGAAGGAATCTGGCCGGGTACGGGGCGGGACATCGGGGCGTCGATTCTCATAAACTCAGGACCGTTGCCTCGTCGCATTGCCTTCACGCGAGCCGGTTACCCGCCTCGCTCGACAAGGCTCTCGAGGAGCGAGCGGCAATGACGCGAAAGGCCCGCGGCAGCAAGCGGTATGTCAGGGAGCCGGATCTGCGCTCGACCTCGCCATCGAAGGTGACGTGGCCACGGCGCTTGTCGCGCCGCCGCAGCACCACCTCGTCCCCGGTGAAGGAGGTGAGGTTCCGTGAGGAGCGCCAACGACCGGAGACGACCGAGAGCGCCGCCTTGCTGCGGGAATAGAGGCCGCCGGCGTTCAGCACATGGACCTCGAAGATGCCGGCGTCGAGCCGCTCGCGGCGCCATTCCGCGCCGTCGAAGCGGTTGACGGTGACCAGTACCGCATCCGCATCGACGACGAGATGCTCGCTGCCGATGCGGATATCGACCGAGATCGGCCGGGTGAACAGGATCGAGCGCGTCGCCGCGACGCCGAAGGCAGCGACGCGGCTGAAGGGAAAGCGCCGGCGCGCATATTCGCGCTCGCGCGCCATCAGGCTGAAGAAGCCCAGGCCGGAGATCGAATGAAACAGCCTGTCATTGACCCGGCCGACATCCATCTCGACCGGCTCACCCTCGCACAGCGCCGCGACCTGCTGTTCCAGCGGGCCCAACAATCCGAGATCGCGCCCCAGCACGTTGACGGTGCCCATCGGCAGGATGCCGACGGGGCAGGCCGCCTGGATCAGCACCGGCAGGACGCGGTTGATCGTGCCGTCGCCCCCGGCGATGACCGGAACGGCGTCGCTGGTTTGGACCGCGAGCGCCAGGGCGTCGTCCAATTCGCGTGGCGCGACGAGCTTGACTTCGGCGGTCGAGCCATGCGCCGCGAAGGCGGCTGTCAGCCGCTCGGAAAAAGCGTGGGCTCCGACTTCGAGGACGGTGCCCGCGCGGGCGTTGACAATCACCGTATGACGCATCGCCCGGTCGAGATGGGGCGCCCGGAGCCGTTCGCAAGGCGCCTCGGACGGGAGCGATGCCTCAGGCCGCGGCAGGGCGGGCATCGAACTGCGGCGGCATCGCCGGCGCGAGCGGCATGGGCAGTTCTTCGATTTCCTCGGTGACGACCTCGAAGCGCTGCACCGTATGCGTGCCGAAGGAACTGATCATCGCCACATCCGTCGCGTCCCGGCCGCGCGCGATCACGATGCGGCCGATGCGCGGCTCATTGTGACGGGCGTCGAAAGTGTGCCAGCGACCGCCGAGGAAGACCTCGAACCAGGCATTGAAATCCATCGGCGCCGGATTCGCCGGCACGCCGATATCGCCGAGATAGCCGTTGCAGTAGCGCGCCGGGATGTTCATGCAGCGGCACAGGGCGACCGCCAGATGGGCGAAGTCGCGGCAGACACCGACCCGCTCCTCGAAAGCCTCGGCAGCGGTACGGGTGCTGCGCGCGAAATCGTAGCCGAAGGTCAGGTGGTTGTGGACGAAATCGGTGATCGCCTGCACACGAGCCCAGCCCGGAGGAACCTGGCCGAACAGGCGCCAGGCCTGATCGCAGAGCCTGTCGGTCTCGCAGTAGCGGCTGCCCAGCAGGTAGACGAGCGCCTCGTCCGGCAGCCGCGCCGGCGGCGTCTCCTGCACCGAGGGGCTCTGACGGTCGGGCTCGCCGGAATCATGGATGACGCCCTCTGATTCAAGCCGGATGCCACCGGCCGGCGCAACCAGCCGCCGGCAGATGTTTCCGAAGGCGTCCCGATGCTGGCTGACAGCGATCTCGACGGACGGATCGCGCAAGGCCGTCGCCCGCATCTCATCGGGTCGCATCAGGTCATGGCGGCGGGAAGGGTGGACATCGAGCAGCGTCATGAGTGGCATGTCGTGCTCGCAGACAAGTTCTATCCGATACCCGTAACGGATCTGCATATCGCTCTCCCGATTGAAGGGCGGCCTGTTGCGGGCCATGCACCGCTGCGGCTCTGCTGACTGAACCCTCTCTGATCAGACGCGGAGCGGGGGTGCCTGGTTCCGGCCCGGCCGGAAAAATACGGTTCCCAAAAAAGGAAGATGCGGGCCTTTCGGCCCGCATCCCGCCGCCACGGCGGTTCGGCTGGGGGGATAGCAACCGCCGCGACCTGCGCCTGGGCTGCCTCTACATCATCCAGTAGGGCATCGTGCCGTAGTAATCGTGGACACGCTTGCCGTAAGCCTTGTCCTCCCAGTCGGGCTCGCCCTCGCTGTCATACATCGGGGCGGCCTCGAGCTTTTCCTTGGTCAGAGGCACGACATAGCCGCCACGCTGGGGGTCGTAGTCGAGAACGCTCCATGGAATGGGGTGGTACTTCTCGCCGAGCCCCAGAAAGCCGCCGAACGACATGATGGCGTAGGCGACCTTGCCGGTCTGCTTGTCCAGCATGATGTCGTAGATCTCGCCCAGATGATCGCCCGACGTGTTGTAGACATCCGTCCCGGCGACACGGGCTCCGGCGATCAGCGGATTCGAGCTGGCAGAAACATGGGTCATGGTCATTGTTCGCTCCATCCGGTTGGGCCGCACCGCCTGCACTGAAGCGGGGCACGGCTCTCAAGCTCGTTGGGTCAACTCGTCTCCGGGATGAAGGTTCCGTCGATTCCGGGCTCTCCGCGATCGCCTTGGGCGGCCGGCTCGCGGGCACGGGGGCGTTCCTGAAACGGTCTTATTTTGCGCGCCTTTCTCATGCCGTCTCCCGGTCGATGCCACCAGCGCCGGAACATTTTCGATGCCGGGCCGTTGGGGCTGCGAGCGACAAGCGAACTCGACAATGGGACTCGAGAGGAGGGACTCGAATGAAAAAGCTGATACTGATCGTCGCAATGGGTGCGGCCATTGGAGCGGGCGCCTGCACGCCCCGTGAGCAGAATGCCGGCACGGGCGCGCTGATCGGCGCCGGGGCCGGCGCCATCATCGGCGGCGCGGCGACAGGTCGTGCGGGCGGCGCTCTGGCGGGCGCGGCGATCGGCGGCGCGAGCGGCGCCATCATCGGCGGCGCCGCGACTCCGCAACGCTGCTATGGCCGTGACGAGTGGGGCCGCCGCGTGGTCTACGACTGCTGATTTCGGTCCATCCCGGGACGGATACCCGTCTCATGAGACAAGGCCCGCCGGTCATGGCGGGCCTTTTTTATGACCGATGGCACCGACAAGGCCGCAGCGAATTCAACGCGTCCTAAACCTGGCCATAGGGGCCGAAACGCCCGACGAAGCGGTGCCTCGGCCCGGGATAGAGCAGACGTACCGCCGTCACCGGCCGGTCCTGGTTCCAGGTCCGGCGCTCGACGAGCAGGCAGGGCTCTCCGACCGCGATCTCGAGCAGGACGGCCTCGTCGCCCTGCGCGCCGACGGCGCTGATCGCATGTTCCGCCTGCGACCAGAGGCTGTGCTTGAGCAGCCAGTCGCCCGGCGGCGTCTGCGCGAAATCCTCCTCCGCCAGCCCCGCCACGGAAGCCGCGTGGATGACGCGCTCCTCCAGCACATGCGGCTTGCCGCCGGCGCGATGCAGCACCACGAGATGGGTGACCTTGTCCGAGCGCTTCAAGCCGAAACGCTCGGCGACTTCGGGGGCGGGCCGGCCATCGCTGCGCGAAAGAACGTCATGGGCATAGGCCTGGCCGAGCTGCTCCACCTCCTCCGGGATCGAGAGAATGTCGAGCATGGCGTGGCTGGCGGGCGGGCTCGCGACGACGGTGCCCGAGCGGCGCCGGCGGATGATCAGCCCCTCGCGGGCGAGCTGCACGAGCGCGCGGTGCACCGTCATCCGCGAGGCGCCGAGCTGTTCCATCAGGGCGTGCTCCGGCGGCACGCCGGTGCCCGGCGGCCATTCGCCACTGACCACCAGATCACGGATCGCGCGCCGGATCTGATCGTAGACCGGCCCGGTGCCGTCCAGCTTCACCGCATCGAGCCGGGTCTCCGTCATCCTGTCCCCTATGCGGCTGCGAGCAGGCGCCGCATCACGCCGGCAAAGCGCACGCGCACCGAATCGCGGGCGATGTGCCGCCCCTCGGCGACGACACTCCTGCCACCGACGACGACATCGCGCAAAGGCAGTGCGTTGGCCGCGAAGATCGCGCTGTCGACCGCCTCCGCGCCTGCCCGGCCGACAAGCGCCGGATGATCGGTGTCGAGCGTGATGAAATCGGCGCGATGTCCGGGCGCGATCCGTCCGATGGCCCGGCCGCAGGCTTGAGCCCCTCCGGCGCAGGCCGCCTGCCAGAGCGCAAGGCCCGTCGAAGCCTCCTCCTCCGCGAACAGCGCACGGCGGCGATCGCGCAGGCGCTGCGAATATTCGAGCTGGCGCAACTCGGCGCCCGCATCGATCTGGATGTTGGAATCGCTGCCGACGCCATAGGCGCCACCGGCTTGCGCGTAGCGGATGCCGTCGAAAATGCCGTCGCCGAGGCTGGATTCGGTGATCGGGCACAGGCCGGCCACCGCGCCGCTCAAGGCAATGCCGTCACGCTCGGCGTCGCTCAGATGCGTCGCATGGATCAGGCACCAGCGCTGGTCGAGCGGGACCGTGTCCATCAGCAATTCGACCGGGCGCCTGCCGGTGATCTTCAGGCTGGCCTCGACCTCAGGCACCTGCTCGGCGACATGGATATGGACGGGATCGTTCGGGCGCAGCGACGACACCCAGCCGAGATCGTCGAGCGCGACCGCGCGCAGCGAATGCGGGGCGACGCCGAGCCGCGCGTCCGGCAGGTCGCGGATCGCCACGGCACTGCCTTCCAGCAGGCGCTGATAGGCGTCGCGCTCGTTGACGAAGCGGCGCTGGCCATGGACCGCGGGCGCCTGCCCGAAATTGCCGAAACGATAGAGCACCGGGAGAAGCGTGAGGCCGAGCCCGGTTTCCGCCGCGGCTGAGGCAATCGCCTGCCCCATCGCCGCGATATTCGCATAAGGGCGGCCGTCCTTGTCGTGGTGCAGGTAGTGGAATTCCGCGAGCGCGGTGAAGCCGCCCTCCAGCATCTCGACGAAGGCCTGCGCCGCGATGGCCTGCACATCCTCGGGGTCGAGCCGGTCGAGGAAGCGATACATCACCTCGCGCCAGGTCCAGAAGGAATCCTCCGGCGCGCCGCGCCGCTCGGACAGTCCGGCCATGCCGCGCTGGAAGGCGTGGCTGTGCAGGTTCGGCATGCCCGGCAACGCGATGCCTCGGAAATTCCGGCCGCCCGGCTCCGGCGGCGCCCCGGCCTCGACAGCCGTGATCACGCCCTGCTCCAGTGTCAATTTCACATGGCTGGCAAAGCCTTCAGGCAAAAGAGCCTCGGCCAGATGCAGGGTCTCGGTCACCGCTTCGCTCCATCGGTTATTTGCATATGCAATTACACACTTGCCATTTGCATATGCAATTAGATAGCATACTCGCAGCCAAAGGATAGCGGGAGGACGCGACGTGGCGAAGGCGCCGGGCGAAACGCTGGCTTGCGACAAGCTCTGGACGAATGTGCGGCTGGCGACGATGTCGCTCAAGGTCGGCACACCCTACGGCGCCATCGAGGATGGCGTGATCGCGGCCCGCGACGGGCGCATCGCCTTCGTCGGGCCGCGGAGCGAGGCACCGGTTTTCGATGCCGCCGTTTCCATCGATTGCGCGGGTCGCTGGATCACGCCCGGCCTGATCGATTGCCACACCCATCTCGTCTATGGCGGCGACCGGGCGCACGAATTCGAGCTTCGCCTGCAAGGCGCGACCTATGAGGAGATCGCGCGGGCCGGCGGCGGCATCCTCTCCACCGTCAAGGCGACGCGCGAGGCGAGCGAGGACACGCTCTTCGCCTCCGCCGACCGGCGCCTCGCCGCGCTGATGGCGGAGGGCGTCACCACCGTCGAGATCAAGTCCGGCTACGGGCTGGAGCATCAGGCGGAGCTGAAGCAGCTCCGCGTTGCACGCCGGATCGGCCGCGAGCGGCCGGTCACCGTACGCACCACCTTCCTCGGGGCGCATGCCGTGCCGCCGGAATACAAGGGCCGCTCGGGCGACTATGCCGCGCTCGTCGCAGGCCCCATGCTCGATGCCGTCGCGGCGGAAGGGCTGGCCGACGCCGTCGACGTCTTCTGCGAGGGCATCGCCTTCTCGCCGGAAGAGACCAGGACCGTGTTCGAGGCCGCCAAGGCCAAGGGCCTCGCGATCAAGGTCCATGCCGAGCAGTTGTCCAACCTGCATGGCGCCAAGCTCGCCGCCGAAATGGGTGCGCTCTCCGCCGACCATCTCGAATATCTCGACGAGGACGGCGTGATCGCCATGGCCCAGGCCGGCACGGTCGCGGTCGTGCTGCCCGGCGCCTTCTATTTCCTGCGCGAGACGCAGAAGCCGCCGATCGAGCTGATGCGCAAGCATGGCGCGGCAATCGCGCTGGCGACCGATGCCAATCCCGGCTCTTCGCCGCTGACCTCGCCTTTGCTCGTGCTCAACATGGCCTGCACGCTCTTCCGCCTGACGCCGGAGGAGGCGCTGGCCGGTCTCACTCGAAACGCCGCGACCGCGCTCGGCCTTCAGGACGAAATCGGCACGCTCGAAACCGGCAAACGCTGCGACCTCGCGATCTGGGACATCGAACGCCCGGCCGAGCTCGCCTATCGCATCGGCTTCAACCCGCTTCACACCCGCATCTGGAACGGACAATGACCACGGTTTCGCTGAACCCGGGCGCAGCCCGCCTCACCGACTGGCGCGCCGTCCTCGACGGCGCCACGGCCGGCCTCGCCGGCGACAGCGCCAGCTCCATCGCGTCGGGGCAGAAGATCGTCGAGGAGATCGTCGCCGCCGGCACGGTGACCTATGGCGTCAACACCGGCTTCGGCAAGCTCGCCAGCGTGCGCATCGCCGATGCCGACCTCGCCAAGCTGCAGAGCAACCTGATCCTCTCCCATGCGGTCGGCACCGGCCCTGCCCTGCCAGACGGCGTGGTGCGGTTGCTGCTGGCGATGAAGGCGGCAAGCCTGGCGCGCGGCGCCTCCGGCGTGCGGCCGGTGGTGATCGCGGCGCTGACCGGCGCGCTCAAGGCCGACGCCATGCCCGTCATCCCGGCCAAGGGTTCGGTCGGCGCCTCAGGCGACCTCGCCCCGCTCGCCCATATGACCGCGGCCCTGATGGGCTTCGGCGAGATCCGCCTGAAGGGCGAGACCCTGCCGGCGGCCGAGGCGCTGAAGCGCATCGGCCAGACCCCGCTCGCGCTCGGCGCCAAGGAGGGCCTCGCGCTGATCAACGGCACGCAGGTCTCGACCACGCTCGCCATGACCGGCCTTGCGGCCATCGCCCGCGTCTTCGACGCAGCGCTCGTCGCCGGCGCGCTCTCGGTCGATGCGCTGAAGGGCTCCGACACGCCGTTCGACCCGCGCATCCAGACCCTGCGCGGGCAGCCCGGCCAGATCCGCGTCGCCAGAATCCTGCTCGAGCTGATCGCCGGCAGCGCGATCCGCGAGAGCCATCGCCATGGCGACAGCAAGGTGCAGGACCCGTATTCGCTGCGCTGCCAGCCGCAGGTCATGGGCGCGGTGCACGGCCTGCTCGGCAGCGTCGCGGCGACGCTCGGCATCGAGGCCAACGCCGTCACCGACAACCCGCTGGTGCTGGGGCCGGGCGAGATCGTCTCGGGCGGCAATTTCCACGCCGAGCCCGTCGCCTTCGCTGCCGACATGCTGGCCATGGGCGTCTGCGAGATCGGCAACCTCTCCGAGCGGCGCATGGCGCTGCTGGTCGACCCCGTCATGAGCGGGCTGCCGCCCTTCCTCGCCCGCGATGCCGGGCTGAACTCCGGTTTCATGATCGCGCAGGTCACCGCCGCGGCGCTCGCCTCCGAGAACAAGCAGAAGGCCTATCCCGCTTCGGTCGACACCATCCCCACCTCCGCCAACCAGGAGGACCATGTCTCGATGGCGACGCATGGCGCCTTCCGCCTGCTCGACATGGCCCGCAACGCCGCCAGCATCATCGGCGTCGAGTTGATGGCGGCGGCGGAAGCGATCGAGCATCATCGTCCGCTCAAGACCAGCGCGCGGCTGGAGCCGGTGCTCGCCCTGCTCCGCGACAAGATCGCGCCCTTGACCGAGGACCGTTACCTCGCCCCCGATCTCGCGGCAGCGACCGAGCTCGTGCTCTCCGGCGCCATCGGCAAGGCTGCCGGCCTCGACAGCTTTGCGGAGTTCGAGGCGTGATCACCGACATCGTCACCGTCACGCGGGGTTCCTCCCCGCTCATCCTCTCGATGCCGCATCCCGGTACGGCCCTGCCCCCGGAAGTCGCGGCGCAGCTCAACGAGCGCGGCAAGCTGGTCGAGGATACCGACTGGCATATGCGCCGGCTCTACGGCTTCGCTGCGCCCTTCCAGCCCACCATCGTCGAGGCGCAGCTTTCGCGCTTCGTCATCGACCTCAACCGCGACCCGGCTGGCGTCTCGCTCTATCCGGGTCAGGCGACGACCGAACTCGTGCCGAGCACGACCTTCGACGGCGCGCCGATCTGGCAGAATGCGCCGGACGCCACCGAGATCGAGCGGCGCAGTGTGGCCTATTTCCAGCCCTATCATCAGGCGCTGGCTGCCGAGATCGCGCGGGTGAAGGCCGAGCACGGCTATTGCGTGCTCTGGGACTGCCACTCGATCAAATCGGAGATCCCGCGCCTGTTCGAAGGCACGCTGCCGACGCTGAATCTCGGCACGAATTCCGGCGAAAGCTGCGCACCTGGGGTCGAGCGGGCGGCCGTCGCCGCCATGGCCGGCCAGCCCTTCACGCAGATCCTCAACGGCCGCTTCAAGGGCGGCTGGATCACCCGCCATTACGGACGCCCCTTCGCGGGCGTCCATGCGCTGCAGATGGAGATCGCGCTCTCGGCCTATCTCACCAAGGAAGCCGCGCCCTGGGCCTTCGACGCGACGAAGGCCGCGAGCCTGCAGATTGCCTTGTTCGCCATCATCGAAGCCGCCCTCGGCGCGGCCGCTGCCCTCGAACGGAGCCGCTCATGACCCGCCTCGACAACACCCGCACCATCCGCGCCGCGACCGGCACCGAGCTCACTGCCAAGAGCTGGCTGACCGAGGCGCCTTTGCGCATGTTGATGAACAATCTCGACCCGGACGTCGCCGAGAACCCACATGAGCTGGTCGTCTATGGCGGCATCGGCCGGGCCGCCCGCTCCTGGGAGGATTTCGACCGCATCGTCGCGGCGCTGCGCCAGCTTGAAGCCGACGAGACCCTGCTCGTCCAGTCCGGCAAGCCGGTCGGCGTGTTCCGCACCCACAAGGATGCGCCGCGCGTGCTGATCGCGAACTCGAACCTCGTGCCGCATTGGGCGACCTGGGACCATTTCAACGAGCTCGATAAGAAGGGTCTCGCGATGTACGGCCAGATGACGGCCGGTTCATGGATCTATATCGGCACGCAAGGGATCGTGCAGGGCACCTACGAAACCTTCGTCGAGGCCGGGCGCCAGCATTATGGCGGCAATCTCAAGGGCAAATGGGTCCTGACCGGCGGCCTCGGCGGCATGGGCGGCGCCCAGCCGCTCGCCGCGGTGATGGCCGGCGCCTCCTGCCTCGCCGTCGAGTGCAATCCGGACTCGATCGATTTCCGCCTGCGCACCCGCTATCTCGACGAAAAGGCCGAGACGCTCGACGAGGCGCTGGAGATGATCGCCCGCTGGACCAGGAACGGCGAGGCGAAGTCGGTCGGCCTGCTCGGCAACTGCGCCGAGATCCTGCCAGAGATGGTCCGCCGCGGCATCCGCCCGGACATGGTCACCGACCAGACCTCGGCCCATGACCCGATCAACGGCTACCTGCCGAAGGGCTGGACCATGGGCCAGTGGAAACAGGCGCGCGAAGCCAATCCGAAGTCGGTCGAGACCGCGGCGCGCGCCTCGATGCGCGAGCATGTCGAGGCGATGATCGCCTTCCAGGAGATGGGCTTGCCCGTCTTCGACTACGGCAACAACATCCGCCAGGTCGCCAAGGATGAGGGGCTGGAGAACGCCTTCGCCTTCCCGGGCTTCGTGCCGGCCTATATCCGCCCGCTGTTCTGCCGTGGCATCGGCCCGTTCCGCTGGGCCGCGCTCTCGGGCGATCCGGAAGATATCTACAAGACCGATGCCAAGGTGAAGGAGCTGACGCCCGGCAACACGCATCTGCACAACTGGCTCGACATGGCGCGCGAGCGCATCGCCTTCCAGGGCGTGCCGGCGCGCATCTGCTGGGTCGGCCTCGGCGACCGCCACCGGCTCGGCCTCGCCTTCAACGAGATGGTCAGGACCGGCGAGCTCAAGGCGCCGGTCGTGATCGGCCGCGATCATCTCGATTCCGGCTCGGTCGCCTCGCCGAACCGCGAGACGGAAGCGATGAAGGACGGCTCGGACGCGGTCTCCGACTGGCCGCTGCTCAACGCCCTGCTCAACACGGCCTCCGGCGCGACCTGGGTCTCGCTGCACCATGGCGGCGGCGTCGGCATGGGCTTCTCGCAGCATGCGGGCGTCGTGATCTGCGCGGATGGCACCGACGACGCAGCCGCCCGCCTCTCGCGCGTGCTCTGGAACGACCCGGCGACCGGCGTAATGCGCCATGCCGATGCCGGCTACGACATCGCGCTGGACTGCGCCCGCGAGAAGGGGCTCAACCTGCCGGGGATTTTGGGCTGAGCCCACCCGTCATTGCGAGCGCAGCGAAGCAATCCAGGGGCGGCAGCGCTCGACGTCTCCCCCTGGATTGCTTCGTCGCTTCGCTCCTCGCAATGACGGCGGTTGCGACGCGCTCACCTGTCGAGGATCATATCATGCGCATCATCCGCGCTGCCGATTGCAAGGTCATGCCGTGGAAGAACGGCGGCGGGACCACGACCGAAATCGCGGTCGCGCCTGAAGGCGCCTCGCTCGGTGATTTCGACTGGCGGATATCGATGGCCCATGTGGGCGCAGATGGTCCGTTCTCGTCCTTCCCCGGCATCGATCGGACCTTGTGCGTGCTGAGCGGCAACGGCATTCGGCTGGCTTTCGGCGACGGCGAGACGGTTTCACTCGACCGCACCACCCCGCCGTTCTTCTTCGCCGCCGACCGGGCGGTGGACGGGGTTCTAGTGAACGGGGCGATCGACGATCTCAATGTGATGAGCCGGCGCGGCCGCTGGCGGCACCGGGTCGAGCGCTTGTCGGGAGAAGGCTCGCTCCCCGCGAGCGAGGGCCTGCTGGTGCTGCTCGCCCGCAAGAGCGACTGGCTGGTGAACCGCGTGAGCTTGGCAGCCGGCGACAGCGCGATCCTTGACGCGTCGAGGCATGTCGAACTTGGGGTGAGCGGCAGCGAGGCAGAACTCTACGCCGTGTGGCTGACCGCATCATAGATAAGCGCGGGATCCCCTCTCCCGGATGGGAGAGGGGTAGGGGTGAGGGACCGCCGCTCATTATCGGAAGGCAACGGTACCGCTGCGGTTTTGTCCGGCAAGGGCAGGCCCTCATCCCTGCCCTTCTCCCACACGGGAGAAGGGTTCCCCGCGCCCTACCTGAACCTACGCCGCCTGACGCGGCTGCGGGCCGACATAGACCGATTGCGGACGGATCAGCCGGCCGCCGGCGATCTGCTCCTTGGCATGGGCGAGCCAGCCCGTCGTCCGTCCCAGCGCGAAGACGCAGGTGAAGGAATCCGGCGTGAAGCCGAGCGCCTCCAGCAAGAGCGCGGTGTAGAACTCGACATTGGTCTCCAGCGTGCGGTTGGGCTTGCGCTCGCGCAGGATGGCGAGCGCCGCCTGCTCGACCGCCTCGGCCAGCGCGAGGCGCCCGCTATCGGCGCCGAGCCGGCGGATCGCGCCCTTCAACGCATCGGCGCGCGGATCGCGGACGCGGTAGATGCGGTGGCCGAAGCCCATCAGCCGGTCGCCGCGATCAAGTGCGGTTTCCAGCCAGGCTCGGGCATTGCCGGGCGAACCGATCGCATCGAGCATCTCGATCACCGGACCGGGCGCGCCGCCATGGAGCGGACCCTTGAGCGCGCCGATGCCGGCCAGCACGGCCGAGACCAGCCCGGCGCGTGTCGAGGCGACGACGCGGGAGGCGAAGGTCGAGGCGTTGAGGCCGTGATCGGCGACCGTGACGAGATAGGTGTCGAGCGCGGCCGCCTGCTGCTTGGTCGGCGCCTCGCCGGTCAGCATGCGCAGCGTATCGGCGGCCTGCGAAAGCGACGGATCGGGCGCGACCGGCGCAAGACCTTGCCGAAGTCGCAAGGACGCAGCCGTGAAGACGGCCGGCGCCGCCAGCAGCCGCAGCACCGTGCCGACATCCTCGCCATCCGGAATCAGCGCCGTCATCGCCCGGATCATCTCGACCGGTCCGAGCGTCACTGGGACGGCTGCCTTCTGAACGACCGTCTCGAACAAGTCCTGACGCGCCGCGCCGAGCGCCGCCGGCAGATCCTTCATCGCAGGCAGGTCCGGCACGAAGCCGTCAAGCATCAGCGCGGCCATCTCCTCGAAGGAGGTATGGCCCGCGAGCTCATCCAGGCTGTGGCCGCGCATTACCAGCCGGCCCGCCGCTCCATCGACTTCCGAGAGCACGGTATGGGCGGCAACGACATCTTCAAGGCCATCGGACATGGCGGTTCTCCTCAACATCTGAGGCCTTGAAGATTGATAGCTTCACCAGTAGAATCAATCTTGAACAATATAATCAATGTATTTTTCGATGACCGACTGGCTGACGGCGCAACAGGTGATGCAGCGGCTCGGGCTGAAGCCGCAGACGCTCTATGCCTATGTCAGCCGCGGGCTGATCGAGGCGCGCGGCGATGCGGGCGACTCGCGTCGGCGCCTCTACCGGGCCGAGGATGTGGTGCGGTTGGAGCATCGCAAGGCGCGGGGGCGCAAGCCCGCGACAATCGCCGAGGACACGATCGCCTTCGGCGAGCCGATCCTGGCTTCGGGCATCGCCACGATCCAGCGCGGCAAGCTCTGGTATCGCGGGCAGGATGCGGAAAAGCTGGCCGAGACGGCGAAGCTGGAGGATGTCGCAAGGTTGCTCTGGGATTGCGGCTCGCAGCGCTTTCCGCCGCTGTTCACGATCGTGCCGGAAGCGCCGGCGCGGCAGCGGATGTTCGCGGTGATCGCCGCCCGCGCCGCCAGCGACCCGGCCATGGCCGGCCGGACGAAGAAGGCGCTCTATCTGGAAGCCGCTTCCGTGATCGACTCGCTCGTCGACGCCATCGCCGGGCGGCCGGGACAGGGGCCGATCCATCACCGGCTGGCGCTGGCCTGGGGCTGCGACGAACGCGGCGCCGATCTGATCCGCCGCGCGCTCGTGCTGCTGGCCGACCACGAGCTCAACGCCTCGACCTTCTCTGTCCGGGTCGCGGCCTCGACGCGCGCTTCGCTGGCCGCCTGCATCCTGGCGGGGCTCGCGACGCTGTCCGGGCCGCTGCATGGCGGGATGACGCCGCGCGTGCTCGGACTGATGCGCGAGATCGCAAGCGAAGGCGTGGAAATGGCGGTCTCGGCGCGGCTGGCGACCGGCATGCCCCTGCCCGGCTTCGGCCACCCTCTGTACCCCGATGGCGATGCGCGGGCGCGGGCGCTACTCACGGCCTTCTCGCTACCACCGGCCTATGAGGAGACGCGCCGGGCCGTCACGACGCTGACCGGCGAGGAGCCGAATATCGATTTCGTGCTGACGGCGATCGCGAGCGAACTCGGCCTCGCCCCGGATCTATCGTTCCAGATCTTCGCCGCGGCGCGCTGCGCCGGCTGGATCGCGCATGCGCTGGAACAGGGCGAAACCGGACGATTGATCCGGCCTCGCGCCCGCTATGTCGGACCGGAGCCGGGCTAGGCCGGCTCGGCAACCTTCGCCTGCGCAGGCTTGCGCCCAAGCTCGCCCTCGCGCTCTTCGATATAGCCGCGCGTGATCGGCAGGCCGTCGAGCTTTTTCGCGAGCTGGAACTGGAACACCACCAGATCGTCGTGCCGGAAGCTCGCTTCGGAGGCGGCGAGATAGAACTCCCACATCCGGGCGAAGCGCTCGTCATACATCGCCACCGCCTCGTCGCGCCGGGCGAGGAAGTTCTCGCGCCAGGCCTTCAGCGTCTCGGCATAATGGATGCGCAGGACCTCGACATCGGTGATGACGAGACCCTCCTTCTCGATCGCGGCCGCCACCTCCGACATCGCGGGAATATAGCCGCCCGGGAAGATGTATTTGGCGATGAAGGGGTTGGTCGCGCCCGGCGGCGAGCTGCGGCCGATCGTGTGGATCAGCGCGACACCATCATCGGTCAGCAATTCGCGGACCTTGCGGAAATAGTCGCGGTAATAGCCGACGCCGACATGCTCGAACATGCCGACCGAAACGATGCGGTCGAAGCTCTCGGTCAGGTGACGATAGTCCTGCAAGCGGAACTCGACGGGCAGGCCCGACTCGGCTCCGCGGCGCTTCGCGATGGCAAGCTGCTCCTCAGAGAGCGTGATGCCGGTCACGGACGCGCCGGTCTCTCCCGCTATCGAGAGCGCCATGCCGCCCCAGCCGCAACCGATATCGAGCACGCGCTGGCCCGGCTGCAGATCGAGCTTGCCCATGATGTGGCGCTTCTTGGCAAGCTGCGCCTCGGCAAGCGTCATCTCCGGCCGCGCGAAATAGGCGCAGGAGTACTGCATGTCCGGATCGAGGAAGAGCTTGAAGAAATCGCTCTTCAGATCGTAGTGGTGCGCGACATTCCGCTTCGCCAATGTCGGCGTATTGTGCTGGTGGAAGCGGCGCACTGCTGTCCGCAGGCCGTCGAGCGTCTTGCCCCAGCCTTGCGGGCGCGCCTTGTGCACCGCGGCCACCAGCGCATCGAGCAGATCGTAGAGCGAGCCCTGCTCGACGACGACGCGCCCGTCCATCACCGCCTCGCCCAAAGCGAGCTCGGGATTGAGCGCGAGCTTGAGTTCCGTAGGCGTATCGACAATCCGCATCCGCAATCGCGGTGCGCAACCTCGTCCGACGGATTGCAACGTTCCATCGGGGAAAACCACATCGATCCGCGGCTCGATCGCCAGCCGCGACAGCATTCTTGCAACCAGTGAACGCATTGGCCCCACCATTGGCAGTGCCCCCTTGTTGTTCAAAAGATGGCAAGGGAAATTGTCGCCGTAACTCCATTTGCGCGCAAGGCTGCCCCTCGCCTGCGTCATGACAGCGCAGGCAAAGCACACACATCACGCAAGGAAAGCATAGCCACCTCAACCGCTGGTAGTGCTCTCGCTCAGGGATCGGCCGCGATGACCTCAGCCCGGATCTCCTCGACGAGTCGCTCCTTCAGCGTGACGAATTCCGGCGTCGTCTTGATGGTGTACGGCCTTGGATGCGGCAGATCGACCGCGATATCGGCCTTGATCCGCCCTGGCCGCGCGCTCATCACCACGACGCGCGAGCCGACGAAGATCGCCTCCTCGATGTCGTGGGTGACGAAGAGCACCGTCTTCCGCTCGCGCTCCCAGATGCCGAGCAGCATTTCCTGCATCAGGGCGCGGGTCTGGTTGTCGAGCGCGCCGAAGGGCTCGTCGAGCAGGAGGATTTTCGGATCGTTGGCGAGCGCGCGGGCAATCGCCGTGCGCTGCTGCATGCCGCCC
Source organism: Allobosea sp. UNC402CLCol (assembly GCF_000745475.1). Classification (GTDB taxonomy): domain Bacteria; phylum Pseudomonadota; class Alphaproteobacteria; order Rhizobiales; family Beijerinckiaceae; genus Allobosea; species Allobosea spartocytisi. Next base: position 167,117 of record NZ_JQJJ01000009.1, on the reverse strand, counting down.
GAGAGCTGCTTCGGGAAGTGGTCCACGAAACTGGAAAGCCCGACGCGCGCCGCCCAGTCGCGCGCGATCTTCATGCGCTCCGCGACCGGCACGCTCTTCTCGCGCAGGCCGAAGGCGATGTTCTGCTGCACCGTCAGCCAGGGGAAGAGCGTGTAACTCTGGAAGACGAAGCCGCGATCGGCGCCCGGCCCCGCGACGGGCGCGCCATCGAGCAGGATGCGCCCCTCGCTCGCCGTCTCCAGCCCGCCGATGATGCGCAGCAAGGTCGACTTACCGCAGCCGGAGGGGCCGAGGATGGTGATGAAGTCATTGTCGGCCACATTGAGCGAGGTGGGCATCAGCGCCCGCGTCGGCTCGCCCCCGCGCTGCGCGGGGAAGACCTTGCCGACCTTGTCGATGACGAGCTTGCTCACAGCTTGGCCCACGGAAACAGGCGCTGGTTGACCGCCTTGAACAGGAAATCCGAGATCAGGCCGATCAACCCGATGACGATGATGCCGAAGATGATCTGCCCGGTGTTGAGCAGCGCCTGGCTGTCGGTGATCATGTGGCCGATGCCGGAGGACGAGCCGATCAATTCGGCGACGATGACATAGGTCCAGGCCCAGCCGAGAACGAGGCGGAAGATCTCGGCGATCTGCGGCGCCGCGTTCGGCAGCAGCACGCGGCGCACCACCGAGCGGTCGCTGGCGCCGAGCGTATAGGCGGCATCGACCAGATCGCGCCGGACCCCGCCGACCGCCACCGCGATCATCAGGATGAGCTGGAAGACCGAGCCGAGGAAGATGACGAGCAGCTTCTGCGTCTCTCCGATGCCGGCCCAGAGGATGAGCAGCGGAATGAAGGCCGAGGCCGGCAGATAGCGCGCGAAGGAGACGAAGGGTTCGAGGAACGCCTCGATCGGCTTGTAGGCGCCCATCAGGATGCCGAGCGGCAGCGCCACCACCGCCGCGATGACGAAGCCACCGACGACGCGCCAGATCGTCATCATGATGTCGAAGCTGAAGCCGTAGCGCGTCATCAGGCTCCAGCCCTCGCCGACCATGGTCAGCGGATCGGCCAGGAAGAGGCGCTGGACATAACCGCCGAAGGTCGCGACCGACCAGAGCGCGACGAAGAGCGCGAAGAAGGCGAGGCCGTAGCCGACGCGCGCGCCGCCTGAGACGGGTCTGAGCGGTTTCATGGGGTTTCGGTTCCGGTCATGGCGCGCGCCAGATCTTTCCAGGGTTCGATCGACCAGAAGCCGGCAGCCGCGCCGGAGGTCGATGGCAGGATGAAAATGCCCGAACCGGCGAAGGTGCCGGGCTGCAGGCCATAGGCAATTGAACCGGCAGCCGCTCCCAGCGCCGCCTGCGCCGCACGCTTTCCGTTGAAGGCGACATAACGCGGGCGATGGGCGGCGATCCGCGCACGCAGCCCTTCTGCATCGAAATGGGCGCCGCGCAAGGCCGCATCCGGCCCCGATGTCAGCTTGGCGACATCGGTGAGGCCGATGCCGTAGCGCGGCAGCTCCCGGAAACGCTCCGGGGCGAACCGTTCCGGAATCAGCCCGATCTCGTGGATGACGCTCCAGAACTTGTTGCCCGGCCCGGCATAGTAGGCACCGCGCGCCGCCGAGACGGCGCCGGCCTGCGTGCCGCAGAAGATGACGTGCAAGCCGGGCTCCAGAACATCCGGCAGGACTGCCGCTGTCGTCATGGTCGGGCTTGTCCCGACCATCCACGTCTTCCTTCTGCGAGGGTGGTGTTCAAGACGTGAATGCTCGCCACAAGGGCGAGCATGACGGCGGGCACAGGCCTGGAATATCGCCTCACTTGCCTTCGACGAACTTCGTATCGACCAGCGTGGCCAGATCGGGCTTGGCCTTGATCAGGCCGATCTCCAACAGCAGATCTGCGGCCTTGGCGTTGAAGGCCTGCCAGTCACCGGCGAAGAACTTCCGGTTCCCCTCGGCATCCGACCAGCGCAGATAGGCTGCCGATTTGCCGAACTGCTCGCCGGTCTGCTTCACATCCGCGCCCATGATCTCATAGGCCTTGGCCTGATCGCTCTTGATCATCGCCACAGCCTCGAAATAGCTCTTGGTCAGCGCAGCCGCAGCCTTCTCGTCGGCGAGGAAGGCCGGGGTGCAGCCGAAGGTGTCCATCACCATCGGATAGTCGAGGGTGGTGGCGATGATCTTGCCGGCATCGGGCTTGTCGCGCACGGCCGAGAGATAGGGCTCGTAGGTCAGCGCCGCATCGTTCTGGCCGGCGATGAAGGCCTGCGCCGCCGGACCCGGCTCCATGTTGACGACATTCACGTCCTTCACGGAGAGGCCGTTCTCCTTGAGCATCCAGGCCAGGGCGAAATAGGGCGAGGTACCCGGCGCCGAGGCCGCGACCGTCTTGCCCTTCAGATCCTTGATCGAGGCCGTGGTGTTGCGCGTCACCATGCCGTCGGCGCCGTAGCTCTTGTCGAGCTGGAAGATCTGCTTCGTCTTGATGCCGGCGGCGTCCCAGACCAGCCAGGTCTCGACCGTGGTCGCGGCGCACTGGATGTCGCCGGAGGCGATGGCGAGGTGGCGGTCCTTCTGCGGGATCTTCTTGATCGTCACGTCGAGGCCGTTCTTGGCGAAGATGCCGGCCTCCTTGGCGAGCACCAGCGGCGCGAAGCCGGTCCAGCCGGAAATGCCGATCGCGACCTTCGTCTGCGCCTGGGCCGCGCCCGCCGCCAGGAGCGCCGCGAGGCCGAAGCCGAGGCCGGCACTGACGCGCTTGAAGACTGCCATGATGGAAACCCTTCCCCTGCTTTTTGACTGACCCGTCATCCACGACGCCAGAGCTCGCGGCCGGATGCAACCTTCGTTCCAAATCAGGTTAAATGCCTATGCAAAACCGTCAAGCCGCCGATCACAGCCGCTTGGGGAAGCCATGACATTCTCTCGTTTGACACAGGCTGCGCAATTTCCTCCCCTCACCGTCCGAGGCACATCGCCTCTGTTCTCTTCCAGCCTTCGAGGTTTCCGGGATGAATGGCGCCGACCGCCTTTGCGACACGCTGCTGGTCAACGATGTCGATGTCTGTTTCGCCAATCCCGGCACCTCGGAGATGCATTTCGTGGCAGCGCTCGACCGCAAGCCGCAGATGCGCTGCGTGCTCGGCCTGTTCGAGGGCGTGGTGACCGGCGCCGCCGATGGCTATGCCCGCATGGCCGACAAGCCGGCCGCCACCTTGCTGCATTGCGGGCCGGGCATGGCGAACGCGCTCGCCAACATGCACAATGCCAGGCGCGCCCGCACGCCGATGATCAACGTCGTCGGCGATCACGCCACCTACCACCTCGTCCATGATGCGCCGCTGACCAGCGACATCGAATCGCTGGCGCATCCGATGTCGCATTTCGTGCGCCGCATCGCTTCGGCCGAGGATGTCGGCCCGGCGATCGAGGAAGCCTATGTCGCCTCGCTGACGCTGCCCGGCGTCACCACCGTCATCCTGCCGGCCGATTGCGCCTGGAACAGCGTCGAGCCCGCCGCGCTGAAGCCGGTTAAGCTGCCGGCGCTGAAGAGCGTCGATGCCGCCACGATCCGCGAGGTTGCGGCCGGCCTGCGCCAGCATGGCGCGCGCGCCGCGATCATGCTGACGGGCCTCGCCTTGCGCGAGAAGCCGATGGAAATGGCCGCACGCATCTGCGCCGCGACGGGCGCGCAGATCTTCGCCCAGATGTCGAACGGGCGCATCCAGCGCGGCGCCGGCCGCGTCGCGATCCCCAAGATCCATTATCCCATCGACAAGGCACTCGAGCAGCTCAAGGACGTCGACTATCTCGTGCTGGTCGGCGCGCAGACTCCCGTCGGCTTCTTCGCCTATCCGGGCAAGCCGGGCCGGCTCGTCCATGACGGTTGCGAAGTCACGGCGCTGGCGCAGCCCGGCGACGATCTGCCTGCCGCGATCACCGCTCTCGCCGAGGAGATGGGCGCGACGAAGACGGCGCCGGCCTTCATCGCGCCGCCGCGCAAGGAGCAGCCCGGCCTGCCGACCGGCCCGCTCGATGCCGACAAGGTCTGCAGCATCGTTTCGACGCTGTTGCCGGAGAACTGCATCATCTGCGACGAATCGGTGTCCTCCGGCCGGATGTTCTATTTCGACTGCCACAGCGCGCCGCAGCACGACTATATCCAGCTCACCGGCGGAGCGATCGGCGAAGGCATTCCGCTCGCCGTCGGCGCGGCCGTGGCCTGCCCCGACCGCAAGGTCATCGGCATGCAGGCCGATGGCTCCGGCATGTACACGGTGCAGGGGCTATGGACGCAGGCGCGCGAGAATCTCGACATCGTCACCGTCGTCTTCGCCAACCGGACCTACCAGATCCTGCATGGCGAGATGCGCGCCGTCGGCGTCAATGATTTCGGCCGCAACGCCACGCAGATGCTCAATATCGACGAGCCGGCGCTGGATTGGGTGATGATGGCCAAGGGCATGGGCGTGGAAGCCGCCCGCGCCACCACGGCCGAGGAGTTCACCAGCCTGTTCAAGGCCGCGCTGGCCAAGAAGGGGCCGTTCCTGATCGAGGCTGCGATCTGAGAGGCCGTTCGAGAAACACGCCCTTCACCCCCAACAACAGGTCTCGGGGTGGAGGGCCATTTTTGCGCGAGCCGTGAGGAGGGGCTTCCCGTTTCGTCCGGTCACCATCAATCTGTCGCAGTGCCCCTGCCAGAGTTGCGGCTGATTTCGAGAAGGAGCGACCAGCATGAACCGGGACGAGATCCTCAAAGCGCCGTCGATGCCGGTCTTCAGCCCGAGCTACCCGCATCCGCCGAACCGCTTCATCAAGCGCGAATACCTGATCATCACCTATGAAACCGACCCGGAGGTGATCCGCGCGGCACTGCCCGAGCCGCTCGAGCCCGCGCCCGGCAACCTCGTCTTCTACGAGTGGATGAAAATGCCGGATTCGTCCGGTTTCGGCGATTACGAGGAAAGCGGCACCGGCATCCGCGCGCTCTACAAGGACGAGCCCTGCAACTTCTCCGTCCAGATGTATCTCGACGACGAGCCGCCCATCACCGGCGGACGCGAGATCTGGGGCTTCCCCAAGAAATACGGCGTGCCGCGGCTCAAGGTCATGAAGGACACGCTGACCGGCACGCTGCACTATGACGGCGAGCGCGTGGCCATGGGCACGATGACCTACAAGCACCGCAGCCTCGAGAACCAGCTCGACAAGGTTCGCGACGGCATCGCCGGCCTGAACGTCAACCTGAAGCTGCTTCCCGATGTCGACGGCTCGCCGAAAATCGCGCAGCTCGTCGGCTATAACCTCACCGACATCACCGTGCATGGTGCCTGGGAGGGCGAGGCAAGGCTACACCTCATCCCTCACGTCAATTGCCGGGTCGCCGATTTTCCGGTGCGCCGGATCGTGAGCGCCCGCCACCAGGTCGTCGACTTCACCTTGCCCTATGGCCGGGTGCTGCACGACTACCTGGCGACGTGACGCCGGCGCGTTATCCCTTGAACCCGCCCAGGAACGCGTCGAGGCAGTCGCCGATCGCCTCGATGGCGTAGCCGCCCTCCTGCACGACCAGCGTCGGCAGGCCGAAGCCCTTCACCTGCCGGCCAATCGTACCGAAATCGCTCGCTTCCAGCTTCAGCACGCCGATCGGGTCGTCCTTATGGGCGTCGTAGCCGAGCGCCACGACCAGCACCTCAGCCCCGAAATCGCGGATCGCCTTGCCGGCGCGGTCGACCGCCGCCTGCATCTCCGCCCCGCCCGCGCCATGCGCCAGCGGCAGGTTGAGGTTGAAGCCCTCGCCCGGGCCATTGCCGCGCTCGTCGTCATAGCCGGTGTAGAAGGGATAATAGTTCGCCGGGTCGGCATGGACCGAGATCGTCAGCACATCGTCGCGGCGATAGAAGATCTGCTGCGTGCCGTCGCCGTGATGGGCGTCGACATCGAGGATCGCGACCTTGCCGAATGTCGAGCGCAGGCGCTGGGCGGCAATCGCCGTGTTGTTGACGTAGCAGAAGCCCGAGGCGCGATCGGCGCGGGCATGATGGCCGGACGGACGGCACAGCGAATAAACCGCGCGCTCGCCGGCAAGGATCGCGTCGGCGCCGGACACGGCGGTCTCGGACGAGCGCAAAGTCGAATGCCAGCAATGCTCACCGATCGGCACGGAGAGATCGCCGAGATACCAGCCGAGCTGCCCGATGAAGCCGGTCGGGCGGCAAGGCGGGCGGACATCTTCGTCCGGACGCCCGCTCCAATAAGGGAAGGTGTTCGGCCAGACCTCCGGACCACGCTCCGACGGAAGCTCCTGCCAGCGCCGCCAGGCACTCCGCAGGAAATCGACGAAGCCCTCGTCATGGATCTTCAGGATCGGCTCGACGCCATGCTCCGCCGGCCGCTCCGGAGTGATGCCATGCTTCGCCAATGCGCCGAGCAGCTTTTCCGTCCGTTCCGGCAGGTCCTTGGGCGCGACGACCTTGCCGAAGCGCATATATTGCTGGGGATCATGGAGCGCCTGGTCGGGGTGGTAGAAGGCACGCATCGGCTGGCAAATCCTCTAGGCTGAGCCGCCTCGACAGCGGCGGTCACGCCGCCATCGTAGCAAGCTGCCCGGGCATCGCCAGTCGTTCCGCGCCGGCCGCCCCTGCGTTGGGGACGAAACGCTCAAGCGCCCGCAGGCGAGATCAGTGCCGCGAATTCGCGCGCCAGCGTCGCGATGTCGTGACGGTCCGGCCGGTACCAGTCGGTCGAGCCGTTGAGGGCGCCGAGCAGGAAATTGCGCAGGACGTCCGGAGCGCGCTCCGCCGGCAGCGCACCAGCCTGCTGCAGTTCGGCGATCAGGCGCCGCCAGACCTCCTCATAGGCGCGGCGCACGGCGCGCACGCTCTCCGGCGCAGGCACAGCGCCGAAATTGAAGACCTTGATGCTGGCGCTGGTGTAGTCGCCATGGCCATGCAGCGCCGCCAGATGCCCGCGGATCGCCGCCTCCAGCCGCACGCGCGGAGCCGCGCCTTCCGTCTCAGCCAATGCGGCGACGACACCCTCATGCACAAAGCGGACGCCGTCATTCACCACCGCCTCGACGATCTCCTCCTTCGAGGCGAAGTGGTAGTAGAGGCTCGCCTTGCGGATGCCGACCGCCTCGGCGATCTCGCGCAAGGTCGTCTGGTGGTAGCCGCCATTGCGCAGCAGCCGCGCGGCGTGGTCGAGGATCTGGCGGCGCGAGCCGCCCTCGGCCCGGGTCGCGTCCTTGTCCGCCGCGACACTCACAGCCGCTTCGCGACCTCTTCGAGCATCACCTCGGTGGCGCCGCCGCCGATGGACTGGACGCGGGCGTCGCGGGTCATGCGCTCGATCGCGCTTTCGCGCATATAGCCCATCCCACCGTGGAACTGCAGGCAGTCATACATGACCTCGTTGACCAGCTCGCCGCAGTAGGCCTTGACCATCGAGACTTCGCGGGTGGCGTCGAAGCCCTGCGCGTCCAGCCAGGCGGCGTGGTAGACGAGCTGGCGCCCGGCCTCGACCTTGCCGGCGAGCTCGGCGAGGCGCTGGCGGATCGCCTGCTTCTCCCAAAGCGGCGCGCCAAACGCTTTTCGCGTCTTCACATAGTCCAGCGTCAGGTCGATCGCAGCCTGCGACTCGCCGATCGCCATGGCGCCGATGACCGTGCGCTCGTTCTGGAAGTTGCTCATGATCGCGTAGAAGCCGCGCCCCTCCTGCCCGAGCAGGTTTTCGGCCGGCACGCGGCAATCGACGAAGGAGAGCTCGGCGGTATCCGAGGAGCGCCAGCCATGCTTGTCGAGCGCACGCGAGACCGTGAAGCCGGGCGTGCCCTTCTCGACGAGGAAGATGGAGACCGATTGCGAGGGCTTAGCCGCCGGGTCGGTCTTGGCTGCAACGCAGTAGAGATCGGCATGGACGCCGTTGGTGATGAACATCTTGGCGCCGTTGAGGATGTATTGATCGCCCTCGCGCCGCGCGGTGGTGCGGATGCCCTTCACGTCGGAGCCGGCGTCCGGCTCGGTGACGGCGACCGCGACGATCTTCTCGCCGGCGATGATGGCCGGGAGGTACTTGTCCCGCTGCGCCTTCGAGCCGGCATTGGCGATGTGGACCGAGGCCATGTCGGTGTGAACCAACGCGGTGATGGCGACGCCTGAGAAGGTCGAGCGTCCCAGCTCCTCCGCCAGCACCACCGTCGCGAGCGTGTCCATCTCCGAGCCGCCATACTCCGCCGGGTAGCGGATGCCGAAGAAGCCGAGCGCGCCCATCTTTCTGAGCACCTCGCGCGGGACGAAGCCGTCCTCCTCCCATTTCAGGGCGTGCGGCTTGATCTCGGCCTCGACGAAGCGGCGGACCTGATCGCGCAGCGCCTCGTGCTCCTCGGTGAAATAGGGCGAACGACGGGCGCCTTCGCCTGCAAGTTTCTCGACGGCCGACATGGCTTCCTCCCTGCTTGACCGCAGCGCCGCGATCTGACTACCTACCGGACGGTAGGTGAATGTCACGGCGAGATCAAGACGCGGCATTCACCTTGGATCGACGGCCCCCGTCATTCCGGACAAGCCGCGACAGCGGCGCCGATCCGGAATCCATCGTAGCGCACAATGCCCTTCGATGGATTCCGGGCCTCCGCTTCGCTGCGACCGGAATGACGGCGACCTTGGAGGAGTGCGTCCGTGCCTGAAACAGCATCGCAAACCGCGACGCCCCCTTCCCCGCTCTCAGCCATGCTGGAGACGTTGCGCCAGCGTCACGGCCTCGTCGCGCAGGGCGGCGGCGAGAAGCTGCGCGCGCGGCATGAATCCCGCGGCAAGATCATGGTGCGCGAGCGCATCGACCTCTTGCTCGACCCGCAGACGCCCTTCCTCGAACTCTCGCCGCTCGCGGCCTACGGGCTCTATGGCAACGAGGTGCCGGGCGCCGGCATCGTCACCGGCATCGGCATCGTCGCGGGACGGGCCTGCGTGCTGATCGCCAATGACGCGACGGTGAAGGGCGGCTCCTTCTTCGCCGAGACGGTGCGGAAGCACCTGCGAGCACAGGAGATCGCCGGGGAGCATCGCCTGCCCTGCCTCTATCTCGTCGATTGCGGCGGCGCCTTCCTGCCGGAGCAGGATCGGGTCTTCCCCGACCGCGACCATTTCGGCGGCTCCTTCTACAACCAGTGCCGGATGTCGGCGGCAGGCATCCCGCAGATCTCGATCGTCTTCGGCGGCGCGACGGCCGGCGGCGCCTATATTCCGGCGCTGTCCGACCAGGTGATCATGGTCAAGGGCACCGGCCGCATCCATCTCGGCGGCCCGCCGATCGTGAAGGCGGCGATCCACGAGGTCGTCGATGGCGAGACGCTGGGCGGAGCGGAGATGCACACGCTGGTCTCCGGCGTCAGCGACCACCTCGTCCAGACCGAGATGGAGGGGTTGGCGAAGCTGCGCGAGATCGTCGGGGCGTTGGGTGAGATCGGCAAGGTCACGCCGCCGCCGCAGGCTCCCGTTGCACCGAAGCTCGACCCGGCTGAACTCATCGACATCGTGCCGACCGATCTGCGCCGGCCCTATGACGTCCGCGAGGTGATCGCGCGCATGGTCGACGACAGCGCCTTCAGCGCCTTCAAGCCGGATTACGGCGCAACCCTCGTCACCGGCTTCGCCCATATCCACGGCTATCCCGTGGGCATCCTCGCCAATAACGGCGTGCTGTTCTCGGAAAGCGCCATCAAGGGCGCGCATTTCATCGAACTCTGCGACCAGCGCCAGATCCCGCTCCTGTTCCTGCAGAACATCACCGGCTTCATGGTCGGCACCGAGGCCGAGCGCGGCGGCATCGCCAAGCATTCGGCCAAGCTCGTCTATGCCGTCTCGAATGCGCGGGTGCCGAAATACACCGTGCTGATCGGCGGTTCCTATGGCGCCGGCAATTACGGCATGTGCGGTCGCGGCTTCAGGCCCCGCTTCCTGTTCTCCTGGCCCAATGCCCGCATCGCGACGATGAGCCCGGAGGTGGCGGCGACCGTGGTGACGGAGCTGCGCCGGCAATCGCTCAAGGGCTCGGGCGACGAAGCGGCCATCGCCGATCTCGACAGGCGCACCCGCGCCCAGTTCGAAGAGCAGAGCGATCCCTATTACGCCACCGCCCGGCTCTGGGACGACGGCATCATCGAGCCCGCGCAGACGCGCGACGTGCTCGGCCTGTGCCTCGCGCTCTCGGCCGGCGAGACGCGCGATACCGGCCCGCGGCCGGTCTACCGGATGTGAGCGGCGCCATGTTCGACACGCTCCTCATCGCCAATCGCGGCGAGATCGCCTGCCGCATCATCCGCACCTGCCGCAAGCTCGGCATCCGCACCGTCGCGGTCTATTCCGAGGCCGACAGGGATGCGCTGCATGTCCGGCTCGCCGACACGGCTGTGCCGATCGGCCCGGCGCCAGCGCGCGAGTCCTATCTGCGCGCCGACCGCATCATCGATGCCGCGCTCAAGACGGGCGCGCAGGCGATCCATCCGGGCTACGGCTTCCTGTCGGAGCGGCTCGACCTGATCGCCGCCTGCGAGGCGAACGGCATCGCCTTCATCGGCCCTTCCGCCAGCGCCATCGAGGCGATGGGGGACAAGATCCGCTCCAAGCAGATCGCGCGCAACGCCGGCGTGCCGGGCGTGCCCGGCTATGACGGCGCCGAGCAATCGCCCGAGACATTGAAGCGCGAGGCGCTGCGCATCGGCCTGCCGGTCATGGTCAAGGCCTCGGCCGGCGGCGGCGGCAAGGGCATCCGCAAGGTCGAGGCGGAGGTCGATCTCGACGCTGCCATCGCGACCGCGAGCCGCGAAGCGGAGTCCGCCTTCGGCGATGGGCGGCTGCTGATCGAGAAATTCGTGACACGGCCGCGCCATGTCGAGGTTCAGGTCGCCGGCGACAGGCGCGGCAACATCGTCCATCTCTTCGAGCGCGACTGCTCGGTGCAGCGCTCGAACCAGAAGCTTCTGGAAGAGGCGCCAGCCCCCAATCTCAAACCGGAAGCCCGCGCGGCGCTGCACGGTCACGCCCTGAAGCTCGCCCGCGCCATTGCCTACGATAATCTCGGCACCGTGGAGTTTCTCGTCGATGCGATGACGCAGGAGGTGTTCTTCCTCGAGATGAACACGCGGCTGCAGGTCGAGCATCCCGTGACCGAGGCGATCACCGGGCTGGATCTGGTCGAATGGCAGATCAGGATCGCCGCCGGCGAAACACTGCCACGCCGGCAGGACGAGATCACCTGCACCGGCCACGCCATCGAGGCGCGGCTGACGGCAGAGCGGGCCGAGGAAGGCTTCCGCCCCGACACCGGGACGATCGCGCTGTGGCGCGAGCCCGAGGGCGTGCGCATCGACAGCGGCGTCGAGACCGGCAGCACGGTCTCGCCCTTCTACGATTCGATGCTCGCCAAAATCATCGCCCATGGCCCGGATCGCGATGCGGCGCGGCGCCGCCTCGCCGACAGCCTCGACCATATGACGGTGCTCGGCCCGGCAACGATCCGTCCCTTCCTGGTCGATGCGCTGCGCCAGCCGGTCTTCGCGCGGGGCGAGGCGACGACATTGTTCATTGGCGAGACCTGGCCAGGCGGCTGGCGACCGAGCGCCGAAGACAGGCAGTCGCGCGACGCGCTGGCTGCCGCGATCTGGCTTGCCGCTGTCAAACCGACAATGGCAGGCCCCTGGGGAGCGCTGGCCGATTTCCGATTGCTCGGAACGGCCGGAAAGCCCGGCGCGAGCCATCTCGCACTGACCCATGGCGAGCACAGCAAGCGGATCAAGATCGAGAGCCTGGGCGACGTCTTCCGCGTCGTCACGCAAGATGGGGCCACGGAGGTCTCGGTCGCGGTCGGCGCCGATCCGACCCGCTGGCCGGTGCTGCTCGACGGCCAGCGCCTGACGGTCGATGCGGTCCGGGACGAGGCCGGCGTTTCCTTGCGCTGGGGGGCGTTCGAGGGGCGTATCGGCATCGCGCTCGCGGTCGCCGCGGAGGCGGCAGCGCGCGAGGGTTCCGGCGGTGCCGGCGACGCAGTGCGCGCGACCATGCCGGGAACCGTCGCCGCGATTCATGTCCGCGAGGGTGACAGCGTCACGGCGGGACAGGTCGTCGCCGTGCTCGAATCGATGAAGCTTTTCATCGATCTCAAGAGCCCGGCGGCAGGGATCGTGGCGCGGGTCGCGGCCAAGCCGGGCATGACGGCGGCGGCGGGCGAGCTTTTGATCGCGCTTACGCCGGGCTGACGCCGCGAATGGAGGAGGGACGGATCTCCCTCCTCCCGAAGCGCGGCTCAGTTGCAGCCGCAGCCATGGCCGAGCCCACCGAGCAGGCCGCCGACGATGCCGTTCTTGCTGACGATCGCCTTGACCGGCGCGACGATGCCGACCTTGTTGCCGCTGGCGATCGGGCTGCCGCTCAGCACGCTGACATTGTTCAGCGCATTGACCTGAATGCCGGAGACGGCCGCCGTCACAGGGGCCAGGACGCCACCCAGCAAGGAGCCACCGCCGCGGCCACCGGCCATGGCAGGCGAGATGCCGAAAGCTGCAACCGTAGCGAGTACAAGCGCGTACTTCATATCACTCTCCCAGTTGTCGCTCCGGGGATCGAAGCGATGAAGCACGTATAAGTTGCATTTTATCGGAGCGGCAACCTTATCCATTCATTAACCATACTTGCTAGCGTTAACATTGCGCCACGCAGCGATGCCATGAATACAATAAATACTAACTTCTTTCACCAAACCCACTTCATACGCCGACTATTACGTATAAATTCACTAATATACAATTCATTAAACATAATCATCTATCTATACGTCGAAAATTGAGGGCGATATGAAAAATATTGCGCTGTTTTCGATGATAGCCCTGCATCTATCGGGCGCAGGAGCGGCCCTTAGCGCAGAGAACACTGTGCAAAGCGCGGAGAGTTCGGTCGCGATCGTCGGGCTGCGCGGCGGTTTCGACAGCAATCCCTCCGGCGTCGAAGGCGAGAAGGGCAGCCCCGTCGCCACCGTCTTTGCAACCTGGGATTATCTCAACGGCACGATCCAGGACGGCTACGGCCTCAACCTGGCGTTGGTGGAGACGCAGTACGACCCACGCAACCTCGCAGCGGCGCGCAGCCACTCCCTGACCCTGAAGCACGGCATCACCCTCGGCGAAGCGACGGTGATCCAGTCCTCGCTGGCCGCCAGCGCGGAGCAGAGCTGGTCACGCCGCAAGAGCAGCCTCGCCTGGCGCGAGCGCATCGACCACGCGCTCGGCCCCTTCCGCCTCTTCGCCAGCGGCGAGGCCCGCGTCACGGCGCTGAACGAGCGCAACGTGTTCAATCTCGGCGACTTCCTGCCCTGGGACGAGAACTTCACGACGCTGTCGGGGACGACCGGCATCGCCTGGAAAGCCGGGCAGACCGAGATCGGCGTCTCGTTCAGCGCAGCGCAAGTGCGCTTCGTCAACGGCATGGACTATATCGGCTTCCGTCGCGACCATAACCGGCTGCAGCCGAACCTGTTCTTCTCGACCATGATCGGCGAGGCGTCGCTGGAGGGTTCGGTGTCGCCGTTCCGCGCGAGCTTCCCGGACAAGGATTTCGAGACGGTCGACAGCCTGCTCTATACCGCCAAGCTCCGGCTGCCCTGGCAGCGCTTCACCCTCGAGCTCGGCTCCAGCCGCAGTGTCGAGGACACGACGCTGCCCTTCACGGTCATCGACCTGGTGACGGCGCATGAGGCGAAGCTGACCGCGAGGATCGACGAGCACAATGCGGTGAGCCTCGTCGCCCGCCGCAAGACCGACGACTATGTCGGCCTCGACGCCCGCTCGGACCAGAAGGGCATCGGCCTGGAGTATCAACGCGCCCTGGGCGAGGGGCTGATCGCGACCGCCTCAGGCGGCTGGCGCCGAACGAAGGAGACGGGGCTGACCCCGGTCGATTCCTTCAACCTGCTGCTCGGGCTGCAGAAGCAGATCGACCTGAGCCGGAGCACACCCCTCGCCAAGCCCGACCAGCCGACGAAGGCGGGAAGCTGACAGGCAATGGCGCCGCTTTTCCGCCGCCTTCCGATCAGCCCCTGTTCACCTCGACGCTGCTAGAACCGCCCACAGGACTTCGCCCACGCGTCTCGTGCGTGAAGCAGCGGAAAGGAAGCGCCATGTCGCGTCACAAGCTCGCCCTCTCGGTTTTGCTCGGTGCCGTGTTGCTCTCCGCCATTCCGGTCCGGGCACAGTATTACGAGCCCTACCGGCCGGCGCCGCCATCCTATGACGATGAGGATGAGGCGCCGGTCCGGCCCTATGGCTACGGCTATGGCCGGCGCTATTACCGCCCGGCCTATGGCAATCTCTGCGTCACCGGCCGCGGCGAATGCCCGACGCCGCCGCTGCCTTACGGGTCGAGCTGCGGCTGCTATATCCCCGGCTTCGGCAACAAGCGCGGCATCGTCCAGTAAACGGCGCCGCCGCCGTCAGGCCTTGCGGCGGCTCTCGCTGCCAAGGTAGCAGATGCCCTCGCCCGGCTTCGCCTTCGGGTTCGGGAAGATGATGAAGCCGTCGCGCGGCATGGTGACGACGGTGCCGTCGGCGCGGCGTGCGATCGGCGTGCCCTTGGCCACGCGGTCGCCCGTCTTCCAGGTGCCCTCCACGCGGTCGCCCTCGGCCTCGCAGATGACGAGATCGTCCATATGGACGACGGTGCGCCTCGCGGAGGCGGGCGCCGCCTCGTCGGTCAGCCCGAGATGGGCGAGCACGTTGCGGATCGCCCTGTAGCCGACCTCGACGGACGCCGGATCCTCGTGCCGACCGCATTCCAGCGTCACGCCGTAGCCGCCCGCGAAACGCATGAACTCCGTCGTGCCGAAGCCTTCGGTCACGGCGAGGCGCGGCAGGTTCAATCGCTCGCGCGCCGCGATCAGCCGGACATAGATGTCGAGCCAGCCATGGATCATCAGATCGACGCCGAGGCTGGCGGCGAAAGCCATTTCGGCAGCCGCATGGCGGAAGGGTTCGAGCTCGCCGCGATTATCCTCCGGCCCGAAGAAGACGAAGGGCACGCCCTCGCCGCTGAAGGAATGCACGTCGAGCAGCATGTCGTGCTGGCGCAGGATGCCGGAGAGCCGGTTGCCGATCCGATCCTCGTTGTCGCCGGGCTGCGGCCGCTCGCGCAGGTCGCGATTGAGGTTGCGGTCTCCTTCCCGCGTGTTCTGGCGATAGGCCTTGGGATTGGCGACGGGCAGGAAGGTGACCTCGCCGCGCTGGATCGCGACACGGCCGGCGCGGCAATCCTCGATCACCCGGGCGATGGCGTTCGGCCCGCAGGTCTCGTTGCCATGGACGGCGCCGAGGACGAGGAGCTTCGGCCCCGCCTTCAGGCCATGGAAGCGGATGGTCTCGAGCGGCGGGTCGATGAGGTCTTGAGCGGTCATAGGTCTATCGTCAGGCTTTGCGAAGTTGTGAGTGCGGATCGAGGATGTCGCGCAGGCCGTCGCCTAGCAGGTTGAGGCCGAGCACGGTCAGAAAAATCGCGAGGCCCGGAAAGATCGAGATCCAGGGCGCGGTCGAGATCTGGTCGCGCGCGTCCGAGAGCATCGAGCCCCAACTCGGGAAGGGCGGGCGGATGCCCAGGCCCAGGAAGGAGAGCGAGGCTTCCGCCAGCACCGCGCCGCCCATGCCGAGCGTGCCGATGACGATGATGGGGCCTGCGACATTGGGCAGGATCTGCGTCAGCATGATCCGGAAGGTGCCGTAGCCCAATGAACGCGCCGCCTCGATATAACCGAGCGACTTGACCGAGAGGGTCGCAGCGCGGGTCAATCGGCAGGTGAAGGACCAGTTGGTCAGGCCCAGCGCGATCAGCAGGCTGGTGAGGCCGGGGCTCAGGATCGCCATGATCGCCAGCGCAAAGACGAGCGAGGGGATGGCGAGCATCATATTGGTCAGGCCGTTGACGAAATCGTCCCACCAGCCGCCCCAGTACCCAGCCGTCAGCCCGAAGGCGACGCCGATCATGGTGTTGATGAGCTGCGAGACGATGCCGACGGTCAGCGAGATGCGGGCGCCGTAGAGCACGCGGCTGTAGATATCCCGGCCCTGCGCATCGGTGCCGAACCAGAACTCCGACCCCGGTGGGATTTCGGCGTTCATCAGATTGGCGTCCATCACCGGATCGGTATGGGCGAACCAGGGGGCGAGGACGCCGCCGACGACTACGGCTGCGAAGCAGGCGCCGCCGATCCAGAGATTGGCACGGAACTTCATGCGGGCCGCCTAGCTGTATTTGATGCGTGGATCGACGACCGCGCAGAGCACGTCGACAGCGATATTCACGACGAGGAAGAACAGGACGATCGTCAGGATGCAGCCCTGCACCACCGGGATATCGCGCCAGGTGACGCTGTCGACCAGCAGCGAGCCGAGGCCCGGCCAGGCGAAGAGCTTCTCGACCACGACGGCTTGCCCCAGGACGGAGCCGAATTGCAGGCCGAGCGTGGTGAGCACGATGACGAGCGCGTTGCGCGCGACGTGCCAGCGCAGGACGCGATAGGAGCCCGCGCCCTTGGCACGGGCCGTGCGGACGAAATCGGCATGCATCACCTCCAGCACCGCGGCACGGGCCGTGCGCGCCAGCAGGGCCAGCGGCGCGACGCCGAGCGCGATCGCCGGCAGCACGATGTAGCGCGGATTGCCGTCGCCATAGCCGAAGCTCGGGAACCAGCCGAGCGTCAGCGCGAAGGCGTACATCAGCAGCAGGCCGAGCCAGAACAACGGCAACGACAACCCGGAGACGGCGAAGACCATCGAGAGCGTGTCGAGCCAGCTTCCGGGCTTGAGCGCCGCCAGGAAGCCGAGCGGCACGCCGATGAGGACGGCGAAGAGCATGGCCGCAAGCGCGAGCTGCAGGCTCGGCCAGAGCCGCTCGCCGATGACGCCGGTCACGGGCTGGCGGGTACGGAAGGAATCGCCGAGATCGAAAACCGCGAGCCCCCCGACATATTTCGCGAAGCGCAGCGGCAGCGGGTCGTTGAGCCCGAACTGCTCGTTCATGCGCGCAATGGTCTCGGCATCGACATTGCTGCGCCCGTCAGCCATCTGGCTGGTGGCGAAGTTGCCGGGAATGACGCTGAACAGCACGAAGATCAGCGCCGCGACCGCAAGCAGGATGGGGATGGCCTGCAGCAGCCGGCGGAAGACATAGGGCAACATGAGGGACTCCTGACCGCCGCAGCACGAAACCGGCCGAACCACTCCAACCGAAGCCGGTCGATGATCAAACCCGGCCAGTGTGCTGCCGACCGCGAAAACCAGATCGTCATTCCGGGCTTGACCCGGAATCCATCATCGAGCGCAGCGCCTAAGGATGGATTCCGGATCGGCGTCGCTTCGCGGCTCGTCCGGAATGACGGAGGTATTCCGCCACCCGGCCCATGGACCGGGTGGCGAGGCTCGCTTACTTCGCCGCCGGCGAGGAGGCGTCGACCCAGAGATCCTCATAGCGCTGGAGCGCGAGCTCCGTCGCATTGGGCTGGAGCCCGTGCAGCCAAGGCTGATAGGCCAGCACCGCCTTGTTGTAGTTGAAGAACCAGACCGGCGCCTCATCCTGCAGCATGGCGTTCGCCTTCTTCAGGATATCGAGCTGCTTGGCCGCGTCGGTTTCGGCGGAAGCCTCATCGATCAGCTTGTCATAGGCCGGGTTCTTGAAGGCGGTGTAGTTACAGGAGGAGCGCGGCGTCGCCGAATAGAAGCATTTGAGCTGGGTCAGCGCGTCCGGGCCCGAGGTGTTCGACCAGATATAGGCCTGGAAGTCGCCCTTCGCGACCACGCCGCCGAGCGCCGAGGTCTCGACCGGCTTGACCTTCACCTTGATGCCGACCTTGGCGAGCATCGGGATCGTCGCCTCGACGATCGGAATGCCCCAGCTCTCATTCGGCGTCGCGGTCCATTCGAACTCGAAGCCGTCGGGATAGCCGGCCTCGACGAGCAGCTTCTTGGCCTTTTCGGGATCGTAGGCGTAGGGCTTGGCGTCCTTGTCGAAGGCTGGCACCGAGAGCGGCAGCCAGCTCACGGCGCGATAGGCCTTGTCGCGGACCAGCCGCTTGATGATGAGCTCGCTGTCGATCGCGTAGTTGATCGCCTGGCGCACCCGCTTGTCGGAGAAGGGCTTGAACTCGGGGTTCATGCCCATGTTGCGGGTGAAGACCTCGGCGACCTCGAGCAGCCCCTTGGACAGGTTGGCATCGGCCTTGTAGGCGACGTATTGCGACGAGCCGAGGATCGAGACGTCGATCTCCTTGTTGCGGAAGGCGACGTCACGCGCGGCCGCCTCGCCCATCGGGACGATCACCAGCTTGTCGGCATAGGGCCGGCCGGTCTTGTAGTACTTTT
Organism: Allobosea sp. UNC402CLCol; assembly: GCF_000745475.1. Taxonomy (GTDB): domain Bacteria; phylum Pseudomonadota; class Alphaproteobacteria; order Rhizobiales; family Beijerinckiaceae; genus Allobosea; species Allobosea spartocytisi. Next base: position 148,728 of record NZ_JQJJ01000009.1, on the reverse strand, counting down.
CCCACTTCTCGAAGGCCATGCGCGAGCCGGGAACGTGCTCGACGAATTTGAAGGGCCCGAGCCCGATCGGCTTGTTGAAGAAGTTCGGGTCCTGCGCCTCCTTGGCAGGCAGGATCGCGGTGTTGGCGCTGTAGAACAGGAAGCCCGGATCGGTCTTGTCCGTCAGCGTCATCTCCAGGGTGAAGTCGTCGATCTTCTTCAGCCCCGAGATTTCCTTGGCCTCGCCCTTCTGAACCGCGGTCGCGCCCTTGATGCGGGCGACATAGCGGGCGCCGGGGTAGTTCTTCGAGCCGTCCATGATCCGGTTATAGGACCAGATGATGTCGTCCGCCGTCATCTTGCGGCCGTTGTGGAAGAGCGCGTCGTCACGCAGCTTGAAGGTGTAGACCAGCCCGTCCGGCGAGACCGAGACGCTCTTGGCGAGCTCCAGCGCCGGCTTGCCCGCGCTCGCATCCCAGCGATAGAGCATGCCGTGCAGGGCATAGCCGTAGATCTCGTCCTGGATCTGGTTCGAGACATGGCTGTCATTGCTGACGAAGGAGGCTCCGTAAGGCGCCGTGAAGCGGATCGTTCCGCCATGGCGCGGCTCCTGGGCCTGCGCCGCAAAGGCGGCAAGCGTCAGCGCGGTCGCGAAGGCAAATCTCTTCAACACCGAAAATCCTCCCGTTTTTGTGTTTATGCGCTCCGGCTCAAACCGAAGTCGTTGCTTCCAGATGGAACCTTAACGGCTCTGCGCCGCTTGTCTGCCCAAAAATTCAGCCGTCCCTTCACTGCCCCGCGCGCTCATAGACAATGCGGCCCTCGAGGATGGTGAGGTCGCAGCGCGTGTCGCCGAGGATGTCGCCCGGGCTCGCCGTCAGCAGGTCGCGCGAGAACACCGCGACATCGGCGAGGTAACCCGGCGCGAGGCGGCCCTTCACATTCTCCTGCTTCTGCGAGAAGGCGCCATATTCGGTATAGGCCTGCAGCGCCTCCTCGATCGAGACGCGCTGCGCAGCATCCATCACCGTGCCCTTCCAGGTCTGGCGGGTGAGCATGGTGTGGAAATTCGGGAAGGGGTTGGGATCGCAGACCGGCCCGTCGCTGCCCGTCGCCGGCTTCAGGCCGAGGTCGAACCAGGTGCGGAACGGGTAGCTCGGCAGCGCTCGCTCCGGCCCGAGCACCTTGATATAGGCGTCGCCGAAATCATGGATGAAGACCTGCTGCGGGCAGGGATAGATGCCGGCCTTGACCATGCGCTCGTGCTGGGCCGGGGTCGAGAAGCCGCAATGCTCGATGCGGTGGCGGCGGTCCGGATCGGGATGGGCCGCAAGCGCCTTCTCATAGGCGGTGATGAGCTGCTCGATCGCGGCATCGCCAATGGCGTGGCAGGCGAGCTGATAGCCCTTCACATGCGCGTCGAGCACCATGCGCTCCAGCTCGTCATCGCTCCACATCCAGACGCCGGTGGTCTTGTCCTCGCCGAGATAGGGCTCGCTCATCCAGGCGGTACGCCCGCCGGCCGAGCCATCGAGGAAGAGCTTGACGGCGCCGACCATCAGCATCTCGTCGCCGGTGCCGGAGATCAGGCCGGCGTCGTAGCATTGCGGCACGATCGAGCGGCCATCGTCGCCGAGCAGGGTCAACCAGGTCCGGACCGGCAGGCGCCCGTCGCGCTTGGCCCGATGATAGGCCGCGATCTCGCCGAAGCCGCCCTTCTGGCCGACGGCGGCATCCATGCAGCTGGTGATGCCGAGCGAGAGCAGATATTGCCCGCCGCGCTCGATCGCCGCGACCAGCTCCTCCTCGGTCGGCGCCGGGATCGCCGCCTGCACCGGGGCGCGGGCATTCTCGGCGAGCAAGCCGGTGAGACGGCCGTTTTGCTGCTCGATCAGCCCGCCCTGCGGCGTCGGCGAGTTTTCGTCGATGCCGCCGAGCCTCAGCGCCTCTGAATTGCAGATCGCGATATGGCCGCAGGTGCGCACCAGCATGACCGGGTTGTTCGGCGCGGCCCGGTCGAGCTCCTCGCGCCAGGGATGGCGTCCGGTGTCGAGCTTGGTCTGGTCGTAGCCGCGCGACAGGATCCATTCACCGGGCTTCGCCGTCGCGGCACGGGCCGCGATCGCACCGAGCAGGGCGTCCAGCGTCGGCGCGGCCTCGGGCTTGGAATTGACCCAGCCCATGGTCATGCCGAGCGAGATCAGGTGCAGATGGGAATCGTTGAGGCCCGGGGTCGCCAGCCGCCCTTTCAGGTCGATGACCTGCGTCTTCGGTCCCACCAGCGGCGCGATCTCGTCGTTGCGGCCCGCAGCCAGCACCCTGCCCTGCCAAATCGCCAGCGCCTCGACCACGCCCTCCTCGCGACCGCACCAGATCGGCCCGTTGCGCAATACAATATCGGCCTGAACAGCCATGATGTCCTCCTGTTGTCCCCCGGCCTTGCCGCCTTCGCGGCGCGCGCCGAGCATCAGATGTCGTCGAGCGGGAAGATCGGCCGGCATGCCGTGCGGGAGGGCCGCTCCTCGACATTGCGGATCGAGCGCGCGCTGGCGTCGCCTCCCGGCAGTTCGCGGGTGATGGAAGCACGGAAGGTGCTCCTCTCATACATGCCTTCGGCAATCAGCCCGCGCCGCGTCATCGGCCTTCCGCTCCCTGCTCAATTTTTTTGACAGTTTTGGCGAGTTGCCGCGTCATCGCCACTGATTTGCGCGCATGCACGCCCTTGGGCGCAGCCGCTTGTTCCCCAGCGGTGAATATGCTGAACTTGACGGAATTATCTCGGGTGCCGATCGCAATATTTGGCGGCGGACATTCCCAAACTCGCCCGCCATTTTGCTGACAACGAACCGGCCGCCGACATGCGCTGCGGCAGGAAAAGGCTTGACAGCCTCGACGCCGGAAATCCGAACGGATTTCTCCTAAACAATTGAATACAATCAGAAATTTATTTTTCGATTTTTGTGGAACCCAGCTCCCTGATTCGACGTTCCCGCCTCTGAACCTTCACGGCGGAGAGGGAGTATGGACGAAGACAGAATCAAGCGGATCGCCCGCGCGATGTGCCGGGCGGCCCGGATCGACCCCGACAAGCCTGCCGGCAACAAGGGTCCTTTCACCATGTCGATGCAGGCGCCGGGACATGAGAGCCCCCAACCGGCCTGGATGCTGTTCCGACAGGAGGCGGCGCGCTTCGCGGCACGCAACCGCGATATCGCGCAGACGCTCTGACCCAGCCATAACGGCCACTCGCAGGCATGCGGCGGTGGTCATACGAAGGCCCGGCACTCCCGACGGAGGCCGGGCCTTCTCTTTTGGACACGGCGCAGATGCGCCACGCCGTTCACGGCGCAGGCCGTGCACCAACTGCAGGGCGGTCCGACCACCCCAATGCCAGGAGCGACCGCTCCAGCGCCTCATAGACGCGGGGCTCGCGCATCTGCGCGACGTTGAAGCGCATGAAATCGCCGGCCGTCTGCGCCACGCTGAAGACGTTGCCCGGCGCCAGCACCACGCCATCCGCCAGCGCCAGGCGCGACAGCTCGGCCGAATCCACCCCTTCCGGCAGCCGGCACCAGAGATAGAATCCGCCACGCGGCATGAGCCAGGGCCGGATGCCCAGCGCCTCGAGCCGGGGCGCCACAGCGCGCCTCGCCTGCGCGAGCCGGCGCCTGACCTCCTCCATATGCTTGCGGTAGCCGCCGCCGGCCAGGACATCGGCGATCAGGCCGCCGGCCAGCGGGCTCGGACCGCCGAAGCTCGTGGCGATCTGCAGATCGACGAGCCCCTCGACCCAGTCGAGGCGGGCGGCGATATAGCCGCAGCGGACCGAGGCCGAGAGCGTCTTGGAAAAGCTGCCGATCCGGATGACCCGGTCGAGACCGTCGAGGACGGCGAGGCGTGGTGACGGATCGGGCTCGAAATCGGCGAAGATCTCGTCCTCGACGATCGCCATGTCCTGCGCGGCCGCGATGCTGAGAACGCGATAGGCAGCCTGCGGCGACAGGCTCGCGCCCGTCGGATTGTGGAGCGCCGCATTGGTGATGTAGAGGCGCGGCCGCTCGGCCGCCACGATCGCCTCGAAAGCCTGGATATCGGGGCCGGTCGGCGTGAAGGGAACGCTCAGGAGGCGCAGGCGATGCGCCCGCAGGAGCGCCCTGAAGTTGAAATAGCAGGGGTCGTCCACCAGCACGGTGTCGCCCGGCTGGAGCAGGAAGCGGCAGACGAGATCGACGGCCTGCGTCCCCGAGCCGGTCAGCAGGAGCTGCTCCGGCGAGAGCTGCAGCCCCTCCTCCGCGAGGCGCCCGAGCAGCAGCCGGCGCAGGGGCAGCGATCCGCGCGTGCTGCCATACTCGGCGAGCATCTCGTCGCCACCCCGCGCCAAACTCCGCAGGCCGCGCCGCAGCGCCTCGTTCGGCATCCAGTCCGGCGGCAGCCAGCCACAGCCCGGCTTGAGCGTATCGGGCCCGGCATCGAGCGACTGGCGCGAGACCCAGAACGGATCGACCGCCCGCGGCGTCGCCGGCTGCGCCAGGCTGAGCGGCGGCAGGCCGTGGCCGGTGAGATAGAAGCCGGAGCCGGGGCGGGCGCGGATCAGCCCTTCGGCGGCGAGCCGGTCATAGGCCTCGACCACGGTCGAAGGCGAAACCTTCATCGCCGCGGCGCAGCGGCGGATCGAGGGCAGCCGGTCGCCCGGCGCGAGTTGCCGCGCAGCAGCCCTGGCCTTGATCGCGGCCATGACCTCTTCCGTGCGCGTCTGCTGGCGATTGTCCATCCCGCTCTTTCCGTGTGGGTTTTGATACCAATACAGTTTTCGCAAATCGTATTGAATCGTTTCTGTCACGGAGCCAGCGGATTGTCTAAGCCTGCTGCGAAAGCGAGGCGGGATGAGTTTTGCAGGCAAGGGCTGGGGCAGCGGGCTCCTGGGTGTGCTGATCTTCAGCGGCTCGCTGCCTGCGACGCGCGTCGCCGTGGCCGGTTTCTCGCCGCTGTTCCTGACCTCGGCGCGCGCCGTCATCGCCGCGCTGCTCGGCGGGATGTTTCTCTCCCTGCTGCGCCAGAAGCCGCCGGCGCGCAGCGATCTGCTCCCCCTCCTCATCGTCGCGCTCGGCGTCGTCGTCGGCTTCCCGCTGCTGACGGCGCTGGCGCTGCAGCACATCACGGCGGCACGGTCGATCGTCTTCATCGGGCTTCTGCCGCTGGCCACGGCGATCTTCGGCGTGCTGCGCGGCGGCGAGCGCCCCAAGCCGGCTTTCTGGCTGTTCTCGATCCTCGGCAGCGCGACCGTCGCGGGCTTCGCGCTGATCCATAGCGATGGCGGCTCCCTGGCGGGCGATCTGCTGATGATCGCCGCGATCCTGCTCTGCGGGCTCGGCTATGCCGAGGGCGCGACGCTCTCGCGTCGTCTCGGCGGCTGGCAGGTGATCTCCTGGGCCCTGCTGTTGTCCCTCCCGGCGATGGCGCTCGTCGCGCTCCTCTATTGGCCGGCCTCATGGAACGGCATCGGCATGCCCGCCTGGCTCGGGCTCGGCTATGTCTCGGTGTTCAGCATGCTGATCGGCTTCGTGTTCTGGTATCGCGGACTGGCGCTGGGCGGCATTGCCGGCGTCGGCCAGCTCCAGCTGCTCCAGCCGTTTTTCGGGCTGCTGCTGGCCGGGCTTCTGCTGCACGAACCCGTCGCCTGGAGCATGGTCGCTGCGACCGGCATCGTCGTTCTCTCCGTGGCCGGGGCGAAGCGCTTCGCCTGAAAACCGAAGCACCGGCATGTCGCTTGCTTGGAGGCGATGCTACTCTGCCGCCCGCTAGGACGTGCAGAACCTCTCGCCCGGGAGACCGCCATGCCGACACGCCGTTCCTTCCTCGCAGGTGCCGCCGCGAGCTTGACCCTCTCTGCCCCCAATATCGGCCGAGGCGCCGACCGGAGCGTGATCAAATTCGTGCCGCAGGGCGATCTCGCCGTCGTCGACCCGATCTGGACCACCGCGACCGTCACGCGCAACCACGCCTTCCTGGTCTACGACACGCTCTTCGGGCAGGACGAAAGCTACAAGGCCCAGCCGCAGATGGCCGAGGGAGCGCTTGCCGAGGCAGACGGCAAGACATGGACCATCAAGCTGCGGGAGGGACTGAAATTCCACGACGGCAGCGCGGTTCTGGCGCGCGACTGCGTGGCCAGCCTGAACCGCTGGGGCAAGCGCGACTCCTTCGGGCAGACGCTGATGGCGCTGACCGACGAACTCGCGGCGACGGACGATCGCACCCTGCGGTTCAGGCTGAAAAGGCCCTTTCCGTTGCTGCCCGACGCCCTGGCCAAGATGACTGCCTTCGTCCCGGCGATCATGCCGGAGCGGCTGGCCGTCACGGACGCCTTCACCCAAATCACCGAGGTGGTCGGCAGCGGCCCCTTCCGCTTCGTCGCATCGGAGCGACAGTCGGGCCACCTCGCCGTCTACGAGAAATTCGCCGATTACCGGCCGCGCGGCGACGGCAGGCCCGGCCGGACGGCCGGCCCGAAGATCGTCCATGTCGACCGGGTCGAGTGGCACACGCTGGCCGACCCGGCGACGGCCGGAGCCGCGCTCCAGAGCGGCGAGATCGACTGGGTGGAACAGCCCCTGCCTGACCTCCTGCCCCTGCTCTCGGAGAATCCGCGGCTCGAGGTCGCGATCAAGGAGACCACGGGCGCGATCGCGATCATGCGGATGAACCATCTGCACCCGCCCTTCGACAATCCGGCAATCCGCCGCGCCATGCTGCTGGCGATCGACCAGAAGGAATTCATGGAAGCGGTCGGCGGCTCGGATACGAAGCTCTGGCGCACCGGCGTCGGGGTGTTTCCGCCGGACACGCCCTTCGCGAACGATGCGGGCATGGAGGTGCTGAACGGGCCGCGCGACATCGGCAAGGTCAAGCAGGCGCTGGCGGCGGCCGGCTACAACGGCGAGAAGGTCGTGCTGCTCGGCGTCTCCGATCTCGCCAACCTGAAGGCGGAATGCGAGGTCGCCGGCGAAATGCTCAAGCGCATCGGCATGAATGTCGACTACCAGGTAATGGACTGGGGCACGGTGGTGACCCGGCGCGCCAAGAAGGAACCACCGTCGCAGGGCGGCTGGAATTGCTTCTTCACCGGCTGGAACGGCATCGACATCCTCGACCCCGTCGGCCATGTCTCGCTGCGCGGCAATGGCGCTGCCGCCTGGCCGGGCTGGCCCACCGCGCCGAAGATCGAGGCGTTGCGCGACGCCTGGATCGATGCGCCGGACACCGAGACGAAGAAGCGCCTCGCCGCCGAGATCCAGTTGCAGGTCTTCGAGGACGTGCCCTATGCACCGCTCGGCCAGTATTTCCAGCCGACGGCGTTCAGCCGCAAGCTGGAAGGCGTTCTGGCAAGCTTCCCGACCTTCTGGAACGTGAGGCGAACCAGCTAGGCCAGAATCCCTGCGTCATCCCCTTGGCTCAGGGGATGACGCTCAGCATCATCATGGTCTGGAACATCATCGTGCCGATCTGGCTATGCGTGTCGCCGCGCATGGTGTGCACGTTGCGGAAAGCGGACTGCGGCAGGTAGAGCCAGCCGATGCGCTTGCCCCAAGGCGGCGGCGACTGGGTCACCATCCAGTTCACCGCGCCGGGCAAGCTCGGCGCGAGCTTGTGCGCATTTCTCATGAAGGCGCTGTCGAAATCGATCTGCTCGCGGATCAGCCCGCTCCCGCCGAGCATCTCGGCGAAGCGAGCGAGATGGTTGACGCCGGAGCTGAAGCTCGAGGTCCCGACCTGCTGGACCGAGCCGCGCGGCGTCGTCTGGCCGAGCGTGATCTGGATCGCGGCGAGAATGTCATCGAGCGTTTCGACGCCGCGATCGGCGAAGAGATTGGTGCGGGGCTGGTTCGAGCGCGAGGCGTTCGTCATGAAGGGCACGATCAGCGGCATCGTCTTCATCGCGGCCATCTGCAGCCCCTGCCCGGCGACATAACGCTTCACCGTCGGCCAGCGGCCCGTGAAAGTCGGATAGCCGGCATCGTCGCTCGCCGAGATCGTGTCGGGATGGAAATAGATGTAGGCTCGCGAGAAATCGATCGTGCCGGCCGGGATGCAGGCACCGACCCAGAAGATCGCGCCGTTCTTCTCGATCTTGAACAGGAATTCGGAGATCGTCCCCTCGGCACTGCCCTCGACCAGCGCCGCATCGCGGGCGACCGGCGCGAAAAGGAACGGCATCACGCTGCTCGGCACGATCGCGGGAATGCTGAAGGAACCCGGCACGGTCGGCAGCGTCTGCTGGAAGCGCAGGACCTTGAGGTCGATGAAACCGGGCTGGTCTGGTTTCGGCGGGGTCGGGGCCGGCGGCCCGGCGGCTGCGAGGGCATCAAGCTTGCGCAGGCTGCGACCACCCGGATCGACGACGCCATCGGCCAGGTTGAGCTCGCCGCGCTCCACCCAGAACGTCTGGAAGGCCAGGATCGCCGCGGCGAGTGTCGTGTTGCAGCGCTTGAAGGCTCCTGCCGGGGGTGGCGGCGACACGCCCTTCATGCCGGCGTTGCCAGGATCGATGCCCCAGAGCAGCCGGATTATCTTCTGCTGGTCGACGGGCGCATTGGCGACTTGCGTCACGCCGTCGCGCACGCCCACCGGCCCCGACAGGATCGTCATGGCTCCCCTCTCCAGCATCGCCGGGACAGTCACGCAAACCACCAGCACAAGTCCGGAATGGCCCACTGGCAGACCAGTCATCGGGCACCAAACCGGCTGGCGGAATCGTCATCCAATTTGATGAGGAGAGCGCCGATTTCGCGCGCCGCAGCGCCCCGGTTCTCTGAGACAGCCCAAGCCTCAGCCGCGTGGGCGCTTCGGCCTGCCGATCCCCCAACTTGAGCCGCTTCGTCGGCAAAGCCCTCCCGGAAGAGGCTTTGCTGTTCGACCGCACAGTAGGCGGACTTGCTCGCAGAAGGAGAGATCGGGAAATATATCTACAGAAAATCACTACGCCGGAGGACCATTTTCTTATTTTCATGACGATATTGATCGCCTGAAATTCCCGAATACCATCGGTCCGGTCAATTTATCTCACGAACAACATGGAGACTAGGCCATGGCCGATGCGATCGTGCGTTCATCGCCGCTCGACGTTCAGGCGGAAGCTTTGCTGGAAGGGCTCATCGCCGAATATGACGGCCGCTATGGCGCCAACAGCCGGCCAGGCGGAGCACGGTCCGAGATCCTGCGCTATCCGCCGGAGGCCTTCGCGCCGCCGCTGGGCGAGTTCCTGCTTCTGCGCCGGGACGGCGAGACCATCGCCGGGGGCGCATTCATGAGCCATGATGACGAAACCGTCGAACTGAAGCGCATCTGGACGCGAGACGATCTGCGACGGCAGGGCTTGGCGCGTCGCATCGTGCAGGCGCTGGAAGAGGCGGCTGCGGATCTCGGCTACACGAGAGCCTATCTCACGACGGGCTTTCGCCAGCCCGAAGCGACGAAACTCTATCTATCGCTGGGTTACCGACCGCTCTTCGACGTGGCGGTCGACCCGGCACTGTATCGCTCCCTGCCGTTCGAGAAGCATATCGGCGCCAAGGCAGGTACGGCCGGGCAGACGCCCGTCCATCCGCCTGCGGCATCCCTGGAAGAGGCGACAGCCCGCGTCGCTGTGGTCAAGGCCCAGCAGGAGGCGCGCATCGCGGCCCGGTTGGCGGCGCATCGGGCTGTTGCGGCGTGATGCCGAGCCAGCGCCCGCAGTTTCTCTGGTACATCCCCAACGACGTGAAGTCCGGTCATCGCGGCGATACCGTCAGCCAGGACCATAACAGCCTCGACACATTGACGGCGCACGCCAAGGCCCTCGAAGAACATGGCTGGGCCGGCGCCCTCATCGGCACAGGCTGGGGCCGGCCCGATACCTTCACGCTCGCCACGGCATTGGCGGCGCGAACCGAGCGTTTCGAGCCGCTGGTCGCGATCCGCCCGGGTTACTGGCGCCCGGCCCAGTTCGCGACCGCTGCCGCGACGCTCGACCATCTGTCGAATGGTCGCCTGCGCGTGAACATCGTGTCCGGCCTCGACGATCTCGCAGCCTATGGCGACAGCGAAGGCGATCAGGCCGGACGTTATGCCCGCACCAAGGAGTTCATGCGCCTGGTCCGTCGGCTCTGGATCGAGGACAAAGTGAGCCATGCCGGAGAGCATTTCCAGCTCGCCAACTCCACCGTGATGCCGCGGATCACGCCGCGTGAAGGCCGTCCCCATCCGCCGCTCTATTTCGGTGGCGCGTCCGCTGCAGCCGAGCATGTGGCGGCAAGCGAGGCGGATGTTCAGCTCTTTTGGGGCGAGCCGCGCGAGGCGCTGGCGGAACGCATCGAGCGTCTCAGGCGTCTGAGCCGGACCCTCGACCGAGACCTGCCGCCTCTGCAGTTCGGGCTGCGCATCACCACGCTGATCCGGGATACATCCGAGCAGGCCTGGGCCGATGCCGAGGCAAGGGTCGCGGCCATGGCCGCGGGCCAAAGCGGCTCCTGGCAGGATCATCGCCGCGCCGTCGCCGTGGGCCAGCAACGGCTCTTCGATCTGCACCTGCGCGGCGAGGTGCTCGACGACAACCTCTATACCGCGCCGGGGCGCGTCGGCGGAGGCGGGGCCGGCACGACCTGGCTCGTCGGCTCGCCAATCGAGGTGGCCCGCTCGCTGAGCCAGTACCGCGATCTCGGCATCACCCATTTCATCCTGTCCGACACGCCCTACCTCAGCGAGATCGCGCGGCAGGGCCGCCAGTTGCTCCCGCTGCTAAGCGCTTCGGGGGCTGGAGGACTTTGAGAGGTCCAGTCGAAAAAACTGCTCGTCAGCCATCGTCCTTTGGCGGATTGGCCTCCGCGAGCCGCCATCTTTGGAATGCGGTTTCATTGACGGAAACGGTTCCGAAGGGAAAGATGACAGTATTGATCGCGCTTCGGTTCGGTCATTCGCGGGATTTGCTGGAGCAGCTTGCACCGCGTCAACAATGCTAAAAGCACCACGAGACGATCGTGGGCTCCGCAACGGAGTCTGACCCATGTCTGCCATCGCTGAACGATGCGGAATATCTCGTCGATCGCGCCGATGTCTGGCGTAAGAGCGTCTCGCCGCCACCACTGATCCATCGAACACCATAGACAGATTGCAGCGCCGGCTCCCCGGCGAAGGGGGATTCATGTTCCCAGCGACGCCGATACGGGCCTGCGACAAGACCGCTGAGCCCCTCCTCTTCCCCGCCATCGCCGAGCCCGCATCTGCCCTTTCCGGCTCTGCTCGTTGGCCGACGTCGCCTGGCCCGGCCAGGGCGCAATCTTCTCGGAGTCCATTATGACGGTCGTCTCGCTTGTGCCGAAGGCCCCCGGCCCGAAGGATCTTCCGAGGGGGATCGCCCCGTCCACCGCGCCGGCGCACCCGGCCCCGGCTGATCTCCAGCTTTTCCGCCAGGCGCTTCGACAGCTCGCCGGCGGCGTCAGCGTCATCACGACGGGCCGAGGTGCCGCGCGGACCGGCCTGGTGGCAACCTCCGTCTCCTCGCTGTCGGCCGAGCCGCCGACATTGATGTTCGGACTCAACCTGGCATCGTCCAGCTTTCCCGTGCTGCGGGCGCATGGCGCCTTTGCCGTGAATCTTCTCGCCGCCGACCAAAAGCCCATCGCCGACCGGTTTGCCGGCCGCGGCGGCGAGAAGGGCCTCGCCCGCTATGCCGAGGCAAGCTGGACGGAGGGCGCATCGGGTTCTGCCCTGCTCGACGGCGCGCTCGCCAATCTCGACTGCGAGATCGAGGAGCTGATCGAGCGGCATTCCCACGCCATCGTCATCGGCCGGATCCGCGAGATCAGGATCGGGAGCGAGTCGGCGGCGCTCCTCTACTGGCGCGGTGCCTATGAGCGTCTTGGCTGGCTGCCCGACGAGGCTGCGAGCGCACTCGGCCTGCGAGCCTATTGAGGAACGACGATGAGCTACCGCCTGAGCCTCCTCGACAAGAGCCCGATCCCGGAAGGCGAGAACGCCGCCGTTGCGCTGCAACGGACGGTCGCGCTGGCACAGACGGCCGAACGGCTCGGATACACGCGCTTCTGGGTCGCCGAGCATCACGGCTCTCCCGGTCTGGCGAGCTCCGCTCCCGAGGTGCTGATCGCCTATCTCGCCGCGCGCACGCGCAGCATCCGGATCGGCTCCGGCGGTGTCCTCTTGCCGCATTACAGCCCCTACAAGGTCGCGGAGATCTTCAATGTCCTGGCGTCGCTCGCACCGGGGCGGGTCGATCTCGGCATCGGGCGCGCGCCCGGCGGGTTGCCGGCGTCGACACGGGCGCTCCGCGTCCTCCACGCATCCGGTCCCGCCCACGACTTCAGCGCACAGTTGAGCGAGCTCGATACGTTCCTGAGCGTCCACACCGCGGAGGAAGGGGCAGCGCGCGCTCTGCCGCAGCCGCCCGTTTCACCCGAACGCTTTCTGCTGGGCGGCAGCCCCGACAGCGCCAGGCTGGCCGGGGAGCGCGGCTGGAATTTCGTCTTCGCCGGCCAGCATAATGGCGACGAGAAGGCGATAGAGGCGAGCTTCGAAGCCTATGCCGGCGCGGGCGGCAAAGGACCGGTCCTGCTGGCCGTGACGGCTCTCGCCGCGCCGTCGCCGGACGAGGCGCGCAGCCTCACCGATGCGCTGAAGATCGTGCGCGTGACGCTCGACGATGGCCACAGCGTCAATCTCGGCTCGGAAGAGCAGGCGGCGGAATATGCCCGGCAGGCCGGCGCCGTCGCCTACCACACCGAAATCCGCAAGCCGCAGATCGTTTCCGGCACGGCCGAGCAGGTTCGCCGCGAGCTGGAGCGGCTGCAGGCACGCTTCGGCGTCCGTGAATTCATCATCGATACACCGCCCGCCGCCGCCGAGAAGCGGCTCGCGTCCGTGATGCTGCTGGCCGGCGAAGCGCCGGCGCTCGCAGCCTGATCATTCGGAAAGGACGAGATCCATGGCCAAGAGCACCGTGACTCCCCGCCTGACCTTCGGCGTGATGCTGCAGGGCGCCGGCAGCCACATGAATGCGTGGCGTCATCCGAGCAATCCGCCGGATGCCAGCGTCAATCTGGACTTCTTCATCCGCAATGCCCGGAAAGCGGAGGAGAACGGCATCGCCTTCGCCTTCATCGCCGACGGGCTCTACATCAACGAGAAGTCGATCCCGCATTTCCTCAACCGCTTCGAGCCGCTGACGATTCTCTCGGCGCTGGCGGTCGCGACCCGGAAACTCGGCCTCGTCGGAACGGTCTCGACCTCCTATAGCGACCCGTTCACGATCGCCCGGCAATTCGCCTCGCTCGATCTGATCAGCGGTGGACGTGCGGGTTGGAACGCCGTGACATCCCCGTTGGAAGGATCGGGCCGCAACTACAGCCGGCCCCATCCCGAACATGCTTTGCGCTACGAGATCGCGCATGAATATCTCGATATCGCCAAGGGCCTGTGGGATTCCTGGGATGACGACGCCTTCCCGCGCGACCGCGAGACCGGCCGCTTCTTCGACCGCGAGAAGCTGCATACGCTCGGCTACAAGGGCCGCTTCTTCCAGGTCGAGGGGCCGCTGAACATCCAGCGCTCGCCGCAGGGGCAGCCCGTGCTGTTCCAGGCCGGCGCCTCCGAAGCGGGCATTGGCCTCGCCGGCAAGCATGCGGATGCGGTCTTCGCCAACCATGTCCCGCTGGAGGAGGCCCAGGCGCTCTATCGCGCCATCAAGACGAGTGCGGTGGCGCAGGGCCGCAGCGCCGACGAGGTGAAGCTGTTTCCGGGCGCGGGTCCGATCGTCGGCCGCACCCCGGCCGAAGCCGAGGAGAAATATCGCGCGATCCGGGCGCTGATCTCGATCGAGGACGCGCTCGCCTATCTCGGCCGCTTCTTCGACCATCATGATTTCAGCGCCTATCCGCTGGACGCGCCCTTCCCCGAGCTCGGCGATATCGGCAAGAACAGCTTCCGCTCGACGACCGACCGCATCAAGCGCAACGCGATTCTGAAGCGCCAGACCCTGCGCGAAGCGGCGCTGGAAGCCGCGACCCCGCGCACGGACCTGATCGGCTCGGCGGAGGAGGTTGCCGGCCGCCTGATCGAGCGCGTCGAGAAGCAGGCAGCCGACGGCTTCGTGCTCGGCTTCCCGGTCCTCGGAGAAGGTCTCGACGACTTCATCGCGCTTGTCATTCCCGTCCTGGAAGAGCGCGGCGTCTATGACCGCAGCCTGCCGGGCCAGACCTTGCGCGATCATCTCGGCCTGCCGCGTCGCGAGAGCCGCCATGCGCGCAATGCCCCCGCGCAAACCGTGCGCAGAGCGGGCTGAGATCGCCGCCACCGCTTGTGAGAAAGGCTCCGGAGATGGCCGATCAGTTCGTCTACACCACCCCGCTCGACCCGCGCGCGCAGCCGCTCGTCGAGCAGCTGACCTGGGAATACGCAACCCGCTACGGCAGCTATTTCGGCGATCCGCCCGGCGCCGAGATGAGCCGCTACCCCGCCGCGCTTTTCGCTCCGCCGGACGGTAATTTCGTGCTGCTCCTGCGGGATGGCCGGGCGGTCGCCGGCGGCGCCTTCAAGCGCTACGACTCCCATACCGCCGAGCTCAAGCGGGTCTGGACCGATGCCGCGCTGCGCCGCCAGGGGTTGGCGCGCCGCATCGTCGAAGAGCTGGAACAGCAGGCGGTCCGCCAAGGCTACGACAAAATCTATCTGACCACCGGCTTCCGCCAACCCGAGGCCAAGGCGCTTTATCTGGGCGCCGGCTATACGGCCCTGTTCGACCTGACCGTCGACCCCGAGACCTATGGCATCCTGCCATTCGAGAAGGCGCTTTCGGTCACGCCGTCGAGACGGGCCCCGCCATCGGAAAGCCACCGATCGCTCGACGCGGCCTGACGGCCGCACCAACACACCGCCTTCAGCCCGAAAGATCCGACATGACCCTCGCCAGCGACTTCGCGGGCCTGCCCTCGCACGCCCATCAGCCAGCGCCCGGGCGCGACTTCAGCCGCTACCGGATCGTGCCGGCCCGCTATCCCGGGCGGATCATCGGCACGGTCTTCGCAGGCATCGTGATCTTCGCGATCCTGAATTCGGTGCTGTCGAATCCGCGCTGGGGCTGGGACGTCTTCGCCGAGTGGTTCTTTGCCGAGCCGGTGCTGGTCGGCCTTGGACGCACACTCCTGCTGACGCTGCTCGGCACGGTGTTCGGCTTCCTGCTCGGGACGCTGCTGGCGCTGGCGCGGGTCTCGGGCTCGCCGCTGCTGGCGTCCCTGTCCTGGGGCTATGTCTGGCTCTTCCGCTCGATCCCGCTGATCGTGCTGCTGCTGATCCTGAACAATCTCGGCTATCTCTACAGCACGATCTGGCTGGGCATCCCCTTCACCGATATCAGCTTCGGCTCCTGGCAGACGACGCAGCTCATCACGCCGTTCCTCGCCGCCGTGCTGGGGCTCACGCTCAACGCCGCCGCCTTCTCATCCGAGATCGTGCGCGGCGGCATCCTGTCCGTCGATCAGGGCCAGCACGAGGCCGCCGCCGCGCTCGGCCTGCCGAGGCGGCGCCAGATCTCGCGCATCGTGCTGCCGCAGGCGATGCGCTCGATCCTGCCTACGGCCTTCAACGAGATCATCAGCCTCGCGAAGGGGACCAGCCAGGTCTACATCCTCGCCCTGCCAGAGCTGTTCTACACCATCCAGGTCATCTACCGGCGCAATCTCGAGGTGATCCCGCTGCTGATGGTGGCGACGGTCTGGTACCTCGTCATCCTCAGCGTCCTCTCCTTCTTCCAGCGCCATATCGAGCGCCACTACGCCCGCGGTGCGCTGCGCAACCCACCGCCATCGGCGATCGATGGCGCCCTGCGCTGGCTCGGCCGCGGCCGAGACAACACGAGCACCGCCTTCGCCGCGCCGGCACCGGTCGCCAACCGGCAGGACGCGGCCTCGCTCGCGACGCTGTCGCCGCGTCGCGGCGGTGAGATCCGCATCAGCCATGTCTCGAAGAGCTTCGGCCCGCTCAAGGTGCTCGACGATGTCGGCCTCGCGCTGAAGCCGGGCAGCGTCACCGCCATCATCGGCCAGTCCGGCTCGGGCAAATCGACGCTGCTGCGCGCGATCAACCATCTGGAGCGGGTCGACGAAGGCTTCATCGCCATCGACGGCGAATTGATCGGCTACCGGCAGGACGGCGAGACGCTCTACGAACTGAAGGAGAAGGACATCCTGAAGCGCCGCATCGACGTCGGCATGGTCTTCCAGAACTTCAACCTCTTCCCCCATCTCACCGCGATCGAGAACATCGCCGAGGCGCCGGTGACGGTGCGTGGCCTCTCCCGCGAACAGGCGCTGGCCGAGGCGCGGGAGCTGCTTGCCCGCGTCGGCCTCGCCGACAAGGTCGATGCCTATCCGCGCCAGCTCTCCGGCGGCCAGCAGCAGCGCGTCGCCATCGCCCGCGCGCTCGCCTTGAAACCCAAGGTCCTGCTCTTCGACGAGCCGACCTCGGCGCTGGACCCCGAGCTCGTCGGCGAGGTGCTCGACGTCATCAAGGAACTCGCCCGCTCCGGCACGACGCTCGTCATCGTCACCCATGAGATCGGCTTCGCCCGCGAGGTCGCCGATCAGGTCGTCTTCATGGAGGCCGGCCGCATCCTCGAGACCGGCGCGCCGGCGAAGGTGCTGGGCGAGCCCGACCATCCCCGCACCCGCGAATTCCTCGCCAAGGTGCTCTGACGCTCAAAGTTTTCGGACAAGGAACACGATCATGCTGACCAGACGCGCTTCGCTCGCCCTTTTCGCCGGTGCGGCTTCTTCTGCGCTCATCCCCGCCGGGGCCTTCGCCCAGCAGGCAATCGACCTCTCGCCCGAACAGCCGGGCCGTCCCCGCGCCCAGCGCGACGAGGAGGCGATCAGGCTCATCGCCGGGGATGCCAAATTCGCCAAGGACGGCGTCTTCACCGTCGGCAACAATACCGGGCGCTTTCCCTTCAGCGGTTTCGCGACCGACAACAGGACGGTCATCGGCGCGGAGGCGGAGATCGCGCAGCTTGTTGCCGATGCCCTCGGCCGCAAGCTCGAGATCGTCACCACGGCCTGGGCCGACTGGCCGCTCGGCGTGGTCTCGGGCAAGTTCGACGCGGTCATCTCCAACGTCACGGTCACCGAGCAGCGCAAGGAGAAGTTCGACTTCTCGACCTACCGCAAGGACCTGCTCGGCTTCTATGTGAAGAAGGGCAACGAGATCGTCATCCGCGAGCCGCGCGACGTGGCGGGGCTGAAGGTCATCGTCTCCTCCGGCACCAACCAGGAGCAGATCCTGCTCCGCTGGAACGAGGCCAACACCAAGGCCGGGCTGAAGCCGGTCGATATCCAGTATTACGACGACGACGTCGTTCTCTATCTCGCGCTCGAATCCGGCCGCGCCGACGCCTATCTCGGCCCGAACGCCCTGCTGAGCTTCAAGGCCGCGCAGGAGGGCAAGACGCGGCTCGCCGGCAATTTCAGCGGCGGCTGGCCGGAACTGGCCGAGATCGCCGTCACGACGCGCAAGGGCGCGGGCCTCGCCGACGCGATCACCCACGCGCTCAACACCCAGATCGGGAACGGCAACTACGCCAAGGTGCTCGCGCGCTGGAACCTGACGGCCGAAGCGATCGCTCAGTCGCGCACCAATCCGCCCGGCCTGCCGAAGGCTTGAGCCGCGGCCAGCACCCCATCGATCTTTCAGGACTGGAGTTCATCATGATTCCGCGACGGACACTCCTGTCGCTTCTCGTCGGCGCACTCAGCACCACGAGCCTGCCCGCCTTCGCCCAGCAGGCGCCCTTCGATCTCGGCCCCGAACAGCCCGGTCGTATCCGTGCCGAGAAGGACCCGGCGGCCATCGCGCGCGTCCCGAACAATTACGCCTTCGCCGAGCCCGGTGTGCTCACCGTCGGGATCAGCCCCGGCGGGCCCCCGCTCGCGACCTATGCCACCGATGCGAAGACGGTGATCGGGGCCGATCCCGACTTCGCGCTGCTCATCGCCGGCAGCCTCGGCCTGAAGCTGAACCTCGTGCCCGTGGCCTGGGCCGACTGGCCGCTCGGCCTTGCCTCCGGGAAATACGACGCCGTCATCTCCAATGTCGGCGTCACCGAGCAGCGCAAGGAGAAGTTCGACTTCTCGACCTACCGGCAAGGGCTGCACGGCTTCTTCGTCAAGGCCGACAGCAGGATCGCCGGCATCAGGGAGCCGAAGGACGCCGCCGGGCTCACCATCGCCGTCGGCGGCGGCACCAATCAGGAGCGCATCCTGGTCGAGTGGAGCAAGCAGAACGTCGCAGCCGGCCTGAAGCCGATCGAGCTCCAGCTTTTCGACGACGAGGCAGCGCGTCTCGTCTCGCTGCGCTCCGGCAGGTCGGACGTCATCGTCCAGCCCCACGCGCAACTCGTCTTCATCGCCGCGCGCGACAAGGACATCAGGCGCATCGGCACCTTGAGCGCCGGCTGGCCGCTGAAATCCGATGTCGCGATCGCAACCCGCAAGGGCAGCGGGCTCGTCGACGCGCTGACGCTCGCGACCAACAACCTGATCGCGAACGGCAAGTACGGGCAGGCGCTCGCCCGCTGGGGGCTGGAGGAGGAAGCCCTGCCGCGTTCCGAGACCAACCCGCCCGGCCTGCCGAAATACTGAAAAGCCATGACGCAGCTCTCGATCCGCAACATCGCCTTCCTGACGCCCGGCAACTACGACGACGCCGATCCACGCACCGGCCTGGAGGAGACGCTCTCGCTGTTCGAATATGGCGAGGCGCTCGGTTTCGAGAGCGCCTGGGTGCGCCAGCGCCATCTCGAACCGGGTGTCTCCTCGGCGGCGACCTTTCTCGCCGCCGCGACCCAGCGCACCCGGCGCATCGGGCTCGGCAGCGCCGTCATCCAGATGGGTTACGAGAACCCGTTCCGGCTGGCGGAGGATCTGTCACTGGTCGATGTGCTCTCCGGCGGACGGCTGAACATCGGCCTGAGCGCCGGGGCCCCTCCCTTCGGCAAGCTGCTGGGAGAACGCCTCTTCGACGGCGACCCGGCGGCCATCGACTTCTCCCATGCCCGCGTGGCGCGCCTGGCGGCCAATATCGCGGGCGACTGGCTGGGCGAGCCGCAGGCACGCATCACCTCGGCAGCCGGCGAGCATCGCCCCCGGCTGCGGCCGCACGCGCAGGGCTTGCGCCAGCGGCTCTGGTATGGCGGCGGCTCGCTGCGCTCCGCCCGCTGGGCGTCCGAGAACGGCTTTCATCTCCTCCTCGGCAACATCAACACCGGCGAGGAGACCGACGATTTCTTCGAGACACAGCGGCGCCATGTCGAGACCTTCCGCACGCATTGGCGCGGACCGGCCGAGCCGCGCATCGCCATCGGCCGGGTGATCGTGCCGCTCGATGGCGCCGATACCGGGACGCGGCAGCGCTATCGTGACTATGCCGCCAGCCGCCAGGCGCGCACGCTGGCGCCGCAGGGCGAGCGGCGGACGCTGATCGCGCCGGACATCGTCGGGCCGGCCGCGGACATCGTCGAAAGACTGGAGGCCGATCCGGTGCTGCGACTGGTCGACACGCTGCGGCTGGAACTGCCGTATAATTTCAGCCTCGCCGACCATCGCCAGATCCTGACGGATTTCGTCGAGCTGGTCGCACCGCGACTTGGTTGGCGCGGGCAACGACCATCCGCAGCCGAGATCACGCCTGCGGGAGGCGCCCACCTATCAGACGCCGCCATCGCGTATCATCGCTCGGCGTGAGAGCTGAGAACCCTTCCCGTGCGACAGCCTCACCGTCTTTCCGGAGGGGCTGACATTTCGAAGCGCAGGGTCGGTCGGGGCCATCTGTTGGCCGCGAATGTCGTCCGCGAACGCCAAACACGAAAAGACCGACCGGTTGGGTCGGTTCGTAAACGTCAGCGAAGAGGAAAATGGTGCCGCTTGAGGGATTCGAACCCCCGACCCCCTCATTACGAATGAGGTGCTCTACCAGCTGAGCTAAAGCGGCAACGGGTGGCGCTGTACCAGCAGGGGGGCGGCTTGGCAAGCCGCAAGCGGCGCCATGCACAGCACCGAAGCCCCGGCGATTCTCCGGCGCGATCCCGTGTCCCCTCAATCCTTGCGCAGCTTCTCCGTCTCCGGCTTCTCCTGGCCGAGAGCGACGATGCCGCGGCGGATGGCGCGGGTACGGGTGAAGTGCTTGTGCAGCGTCTCGCCGTCGCCATAGCGGATCGCGCGGGTGAGCAGAGCGAGGTCTTCGTTGAAGCGGCCGAGCATCTCCAGCACCGCTTCCTTGTTGTGCAGGAAGACGTCGCGCCACATCGTCGGGTCGGAGGCCGCGATGCGGGTGAAATCGCGGAAGCCGCCAGCCGAGAACTTGATGACTTCCGACTGCGTCACCGCCTCCAGATCCTCGGCCGTGCCGACGATGTTGTAGGCGATGAGATGCGGCAGATGGCTGGTGACGGCGAGCACGAGGTCATGGTGCTGCGCGCTCATCACCTCGACCAGCGCACCCATCCCCTCCCAGAACTGGCGGGTTTTCGCGATGGCCGCCGCATCGGTACCTTCCGGCGGCGTCAGGATGCACCAGCGATTGAGGAAGAGGCTCGGGAAGCCGGCATCGGGGCCGGAATTCTCGGTGCCCGCCACCGGGTGGGCCGGCACGAAGGAAACACCCTCGGGCAGATGCGGCAGGACGGCGTCGACGACCGAGCCCTTGACCGAGCCGACATCGGAGACGATCGCGCCCGCTTTGAGCGAAGGCGCGATTTCGGCCGCCACCGAACCGCAGGCGCCGACCGGCACGCAGAGGATGATGTGATCGGCGCCATCAGCCGCCTCGGCCACCGTATCAGCGACGGCATGGCCGAGATCGAGCTCGCGCGCCCGCTGGCGCACGGCCGCGTCCTGGTCGGCCAGCACGATCGTGCCGGCGAGGTTCAGCTCCTTCGCCGCCCGCGCGATCGAGGAGCCGATCAGCCCGATGCCGATGATGGCGAGGCGGGTGAAGACCGGTGTGGCGCGGCGCGGCGCGAAGCTCTCCGCCATCGGCGTCAGGCCTTGCCCGCGAGGAAGTCTGCGAGCGCGGCGACGACGAGGCGGTTCGCCTCCTCGGAACCGATGGTCATGCGCAGCGCGTCCGGCAAGCCATAGCCGCCGACGGCGCGCAGGATGAGACCGCGCCGGGTCAGGAAGGCGTCGGCCTCCTTGGCGGTCTTGCCCGGCGTCTTCGGGAAATGGATCAGGATGAAGTTGCCGACCGAGGGCGTGACCGCGAGGCCGAGCTTCTCGATCTCGGCGGTCGCCCAGGCGAGCCATTTGTCGTTGTGCTCGATCGCGGCCGCGACATGGGCCTCGTCGGCGACGGCGGCGGCACCGGCCTCGATGGCGGCTCCGTTGACGTTGAAGGGGCCGCGGATGCGCTCCAGCGCGTCGATGACATGGGCAGGCCCGTAGAGCCAGCCGATGCGCAGATTGGCGAGGCCGTAGATCTTCGAGAAGGTCCGCGTCATCACGACGTTCTCGCTCTCGGCGACAAGCTCGAGGCCCGACGCATAGTCGTTGCGCCGGACATATTCGGCATAGGCCGCGTCGAGCACCAGCAGGATATGCGGCGGCAGGCCGGCCTGCAGGCGCTTCACCTGATCGAAGGGCAGATAGGTGCCGGTCGGATTGTTGGGATTGGCGAGGAAGACGATCTTCGTCTTCGGCGTCACCGCCGCGAGGATGGCGTCGACATCGGCCGTATAGTTCTTCTCGGACACGACGACCGGCTTGCCGCCGGCGGCCAGGATGGCGATGCGATAGACCAGGAAGCCGTACTGGCTGTAGATGCCCTCATCGCCCTCGCCCAGATAGGCCTTGGTGACGAGTTCGAGCAGTTCGTCGGAGCCATTGCCGCAGATGATCCGCTGGGGATCGAGGCCGTAGCGGCCGGCGATCGCCTGCTTGAGCCGGCTCGACGAGCCATCGGGGTAGAGCTCCAGCTTGGCGGCGACGCCCTCGAAGGCCGCGATCGCCTTCGGGCTCGGACCCAGCGGGGTTTCGTTGGAGGAGAGCTTGTGCAGCTTCACGCCGGCGGGCGCGGCGGATTTGCCGGGAACATAAGCCTCGATCTCGAGGACGCCGGGACGGGGCACGGGGCGGGAGGCGGTCATCTATCGGTCTTTCGGTTCGATCCTTCCCCGTCATTCCGGGCGACCGGAGGGAGACCCGGAATCCATCGGAGGGCGATGCACTCTACGATGGATCCCGGGTCTGCGCTGCGCTTGCCCGGGATGACGACGGCGGATCAGAGGCGATACGTGAGAGCGTTCACGAACGGGCGGATTTGACGGCGAAACGGGCGGCGTGGCTGCCGACCTCCGAGAAGTCGCTGAGACCGGCGGGTGCGAGCGCAGCCCGGATCGCCGCCTGATCGACCTCGCCGGAGGCGGCGACCAGCAGCGACAGATGCGAGCCGTCGGCAGCCGAGGCCGAGACCTCGGCCAGATGCTCGGCAAGACCGTGGCGCAGCGCCTCCGACCAGCGCTCGACACGGGCGGCATAGAGCACGATCTCGCGCACCGCGGCGTCCGCCAGCGGCTTGGCGATACAGTAGACCGGCGTGCCGGCCGGATGGTCGGGGCGCTCGACGAAGGGCAGACGCGCGATGATCTTCGGCGCATCCGGCCCGATCAGGTCGCGCCACCAGATGCCGGCGCTGGCGCCCTGATCCATGCGGAAGATGCCGAGGTCGCCGGCGGATTCCGCAACGGCGCGGATTACGGCGCGGGCGTCCTCATGCGGGACGAAAGGCACCGTGAAGCCGAAATGGAAGCGGGCGGAATCGCGCATCGCCGGGTCGCCGCCCGAAACATCGGCATGGACCGAATAAGGCGCCTGCACATAGGTGAAGGTGGCGATGATGATGCGCCAGACGCTCTCGACGGTGTCGAGCGGCAGGAGGCCCTTATGGCTGAGCGCGAGCCGCTTCATGATGTCGGCCTCGCGGCCGGGGCGGAAGGCGGAGCCGGAGGCTTGCGTCTTCTTGATCGAGATCAGCGTCTCGATGATCTGCGAGCGCTCCATCAGCAGCGCATGCATCGTGCTGTCGATGCGGTCGATTTCGCTGCGCAGATCGGCAAGGGTGGTCGGGGCGGCTTCGGTCATGGCAACGCGCTTTCCGGCAAGGCCACGCTCCTTAGCGCTCCCGCCGCGCCTTGGCAAAGCCGGCTGCACAATCCCGCGTTGACAGCAGCGCCGTGGCAGGTCATCGCTAGAGTTCGATTTTCCGAACGCTTGGACCGGCAAGACAAATAACACTGCCGAAACGGACGATATGAGCGATCTCTCCCCCAGCCTCGCCGACCCGCTGAAGGAAGCCAACGAGCCTTCGAGCCCGGTCGCGCGCTTCGGGCCGGAAGCGCCGCTATTGATGGATTGCGGCGTCGTGCTCGACCACTGGCAGATCGCCTATCAGACCTACGGCACGCTGAACGCCGACAAGTCGAACGCGGTGCTGGTCTGCCACGCCCTGACCGGCGACCAGTATGTCGCGAGCCGCAACCCGATCACCGGCAAGGGCGGCTGGTGGACCGCGATGATCGGGCCGGGCAAGCCGATCGATACCGACCGCTTCTTCGTGATCTGCGCCAATGTCGTTGGCGGCTGCACGGGCACGACCGGCCCGGCCTCGACCAACCCGGCGACGGGCAAGCCGTGGGGCCTGTCCTTCCCGGTCGTCACCATCCGCGACATGGTGCGGGCGCAGGCGGCATTGATCGACTCGCTCGGCATCGAGACGCTGTTCTGCGTCGCCGGCGGCTCGATGGGCGGCATGCAGGTGCTGCAATGGGCGGCGAGCTATCCGGGCCGGGTGTTCTCGGCGCTGCCGCTGGCGACCGGCGCCAAGCATTCGGCGCAGAACATCGCCTTCCACGAGGTCGGCCGGCAGGCGGTGATGGCCGACCCGGACTGGCGCCAGGGACGCTATCTCGAAGAAGGCACCCGGCCTTCCAAGGGACTTTCGGTCGCCCGGATGGGAGCGCATATCACCTATCTCTCCGAGCAGGCGCTGCATCGCAAATTCGGCCGCAAGCTGCAGGACAGGGAGGCGCCGACCTTCTCCTTCGACGCGGATTTCCAGGTCGAGAGCTATCTGCGCCATCAGGGCCTGAGCTTCGTCGAGCGCTTCGACGCCAATTCCTATCTCTACGTCACGCGGGCGATGGATTATTTCGACCTCGCCGACGACCATGACGGAGTTCTGGCGCGCGCCTTCGCGGGGACGAAGACGCGCTTCTGCGTGGCCTCCTTCACCTCGGACTGGCTGTTCCCCACGGCGGATTCCCGCGCCATCGTGCATGCGCTCAACGCGGCCGGCGCTTCGGTCTCCTTCGTCGAGCTGGAGAGCGACAAGGGCCACGACGCCTTCCTGCTGGAAGAGCCCAATCTCTTCGCCACGACGCGCGGCTTCATCGGCGCGGCGGCGCGGGCGCGGGGACTCTGAGCATGACCCTCCCGGACAATCAGACGAACCGCATCGACCTCAAGCTCGTCGCCGAGATGGTGCAGCCCGGCACGCGCGTGCTCGATGTCGGCTGCGGTGACGGGGCGCTGCTGGCACTGCTCGCGGAGACCCGCAATGTCGATGCGCGCGGGATCGAGCTCTCGCGCGAAGGCGTGGCCGATTGCGTGGCGCGCGGGCTCTCGGTGATCCAGGGCGATGCCGACACCGATCTCGCCGACTACCCCGACGACTCGTTCGACTATGTCATCCTGTCCCAGACGATTCAGGCGACGCGCAATCCGCGCCTCGTGCTGGAGCAGATGCTCAGGATCGGCCGTCGCGCCATCGTTTCCTTCCCGAATTTCGGGCATTGGCGGATGCGCTCGCAGGTGTTCTTCCAGGGCCACATGCCAGTGACCGAGGCCCTGCCCTATAGCTGGTGGGACACGCCCAACATCCATTTCTGCACGATCCGCGACTTCGTCGCGCTCTGCGACCTGATCGGCGCGGAAAAAGAGCGCGCCGTCGCGCTCGACGCTGCCGGCGGCAAGGTCGGCGTCAAGGCGCCGTGGTGGTTCTGGAACCTGTTCGGCGCGCAGGCGGTGTTCCTGCTGAAGCGGGGGTGAATCCTTCTCCCCACCGGTTTCGGGCTTGCCCCAGACCGGCTTCTGGAGAGCGTATGTCGGAAACATCCGACATACGCGGAGAAGATGGCAGCGCTCAGCGCTGACGGATGAGGGCGACGCGACAGGCAAAGAAAAGGGCCGCTTGCGCGACCCTTCCCTCATCCGTCTACTCCGCAGACACCTTCTCCCCCGAGGGGAGAAGGGCGCTTGCGATTTCAGTTCAGCGCCACACCCACGGGCCGCTTCTCCTTCACGGCCGCGACATGGCCCAGCATCAGCGAGCCCGGACCGACGGTGATCGGCACCGTCTCGCCATCGACGATCTCGCCGGCCAGGATGGCTTCCGCCAGCGGATCCTGAACGAACTTCTGGATCACGCGCTTCAGCGGGCGCGCGCCATAGGCGGGGTCATAACCCTTGTCGGCCAGCCACTCGCGCGCCTCCTTCGAGAGCTCGAGCGTGATCTTGCGATCGGTCAGCAGCTTCTGCAGCCGGGCCATCTGGATATCGACGATGGCGTCCATGTCCTTCCGCCGCAGGCGATGGAACAGGATGATGTCGTCGATCCGGTTCAGGAACTCGGGCCGGAAGGCGTGGCGAACCACGCCCATCACCTCGTCGCGCACCGCATCACTGTCCTGCCCCTCGGGCTGGTTCACCAGGAACTCCGAACCGAGATTCGAGGTCATGATGATCAACACGTTGCGGAAATCGACCGTGCGGCCCTGGCCATCGGTCAGGCGGCCATCGTCGAGAACCTGCAGCAGGACGTTGAACACGTCCGGATGCGCCTTCTCGATCTCGTCGAAGAGCACGACCTGATAGGGCCGGCGGCGGACCGCCTCCGTCAGCGCCCCGCCCTCCTCATAGCCGACATAGCCGGGAGGCGCGCCGATCAGCCGGGCGACCGAGTGCTTCTCCATGTACTCGGACATGTCGATGCGCAGGAGCGCGGTGTCGTCGTCGAACAGGAAGGATGCCAGCGCCTTGGTCAGCTCCGTCTTGCCGACGCCGGTGGGGCCGAGGAACATGAAGGAGCCGATCGGACGGTTGGGATCCTGCAGGCCGGCCCGCGCACGACGGACCGCGGTCGAGACCGCCTCCACCGCCTCGCGCTGCCCGACGACGCGGGAGCCCAGAACCTCCTCCATGCGGAGCAGCTTCTCCCTCTCGCCTTCGAGCATGCGATCGACCGGCACGCCGGTCCAGCGGCTGACGACCTGCGCGACATGGTCCGGCGTTACCGCCTCCTCGACCATGCCGGCGCCCTCGCCCTTCTCCTCGACCTCGGCGAGCTGCTTCTCGAGCCCGGGGATCTCGCCATAGGCAAGCTCGCCCGCCCGCTGATACTCGCCCTTGCGTTGCGCCTGGGCGAGTTCGTTGCGGGCGTTGTCGAGCTTGGTTTTCAGCTCGGCGGCGTGGCCGAGCTTGTCCTTCTCGGCTTTCCACTTGGCCGTGATGGTGTCGGAGCGCGACTCCAGATCGGCCAGCTCGGATTCGAGCCGCTTCAGCCGCTCCTTCGAGCCGGCGTCGTTCTCCTTCTTGAGCGCCTCCTGCTCGATCTTGAGACGGACGATCTCGCGGTCGATCGAATCCAGCTCCTCGGGCTTGGAATCGACCTGCATGCGCAGGCGCGCCGAGGCCTCGTCGACGAGGTCGATCGCCTTGTCCGGCAGGAAGCGGTCGGTGATGTAGCGATTCGACAGGGTCGCCGCCGAGACCAGCGCCGAATCCGTGATGCGGACGCGGTGATGCTGCTCGTATTTCTCCTTCAGGCCGCGCAGGATCGAGATGGTGTCCTCGACCGTCGGCTCGTCGACGAAGACCGGCTGGAAGCGCCGCGCCAGCGCCGCATCCTTCTCGACGTACTTGCGATACTCGTCGAGCGTGGTCGCCCCGATGCAGTGCAGTTCGCCGCGGGCAAGCGCCGGCTTCAGCAGGTTCGACGCATCCATCGCGCCATCGGTCTTGCCGGCGCCGACCAGGGTGTGCATCTCGTCGATGAACAGGATGATGCCGCCATCCGAGGACGAAACCTCGGTCAGCACCGCCTTCAGCCGCTCCTCGAACTCGCCGCGATATTTCGCGCCGGCGATGAGCGAGCCCATGTCGAGGGCGAGCAGTTCCTTGTCCTTCAGGCTCTCGGGCACGTCGCCATTGACGATGCGCAAGGCGAGGCCCTCGGCGATGGCGGTCTTGCCGACGCCGGGCTCGCCGATCAGGACGGGATTGTTCTTGGTCCGGCGCGACAGCACCTGGATGGTGCGGCGGATCTCCTCGTCGCGGCCGATCACCGGGTCGAGCTTGCCCTCGCGCGCCGCGGCCGTGAGGTCACGGGCATATTTCTTCAGCGCGTCATAGGCCTGCTCGGCCGAAGCGGAATCGGCGGTGCGGCCCTTGCGGATCGCCTCGATCGCGGCATTCAGCGCCTGCGGGGTGACGCCCGCCTTCGACAGCGCCTTGCCGGCCTCGGTGTCCTTCTCGATCGCGAGCGCGAGCAAAAGCCGCTCGACCGTGACGAAACTGTCGCCGGCCTTCTCGGCCGCCTTCTCGGCGGTGTCGAAGACGCGGGCGAGGCCCGGCGTCAGGTTGAGGCCGCCCGAGCCGCCCGAGACCTTCGGCAGCTTCGCCAGCGCCTGGTCGACAAGCTGCAGCGCGAGGCGCGACTGGCCACCGGCCCGGTCGATGAGACCTGCCGCCATGCCTTCGTTGTCGTCGAGCAACGCCTTGAGCAGATGCTCGGGGGTGAATTGCTGGTTGCCCTCGCGCAGCGCGATCGTCTGCGCCGCCTGGAGGAAGCCCTTCGCCCGGTCAGTATATTTTTCAATGTTCATTCAGATCACTCCGCCCGCAGGCCGCGCCCCGTAGCGACGCAAGACCCGCTGCCTTTCATCAGGATAGGGCGCCGCGATGGGCCGCCCTTCGCCTCCCAAGATAGTGTGACATTGGCGCAACGGAAGAGGGGGCGATGCAATTGACCTCGGCCTCGCGCCAGGCGCAGATCGGGCATGGCCGGGACCAAGCGACAGCAGGCGATTCGTCGGGCGCTGAGAGCGCTGGCGCCAGGCATCCCGCTTTCCGACGCAGAGGCGGTGATCACCCTGGCGGAGCGGCGCCACATGAAGGATCTGCCGCCATCGACGGCACTGTGGCTCGCACTCGGCAGCCATGTCCGCCACGTCCATACCGATTACGAGCGTCTGCTGGGCGAGGGCTATGACCGCGATGCCGCCCGCTTCTTCGTCGCCGACGAAACCGATGCGGTGCTGGCCGGCTGGGGCTGCCAGCGTTCGGTCGCGGATGGAGAAGACGATGCGGACGCTTGATCGAAACGGATACAGAATTTGATCTGTCAGGGCGCCTGAAGGCGGCTATCGTCCGGCAGATTGCAACGGCCGGACAGATCATGCGCATCGAGACGCTTTACCGCTATCCCGTGAAGGGGCTTTCGCCGGAGCGCCTGTCGCAGGCCACCCTGCCGGCAGGCGGCTATTTTCCAGGCGATCGGCTCTTCGCCATCGAGAACGGCCCTTCGGGTTTCGACCCGGCCGAGCCGGTGCATCAGCCGAAGATCAAATACCTCATGCTGATGCGCAACGAATCGCTGGCGCGGCTGCGCACGCGCTACGACGATGCCAGCGGCGATCTCGTCATCCGGCACGAGGGCAAGGAGGCTTTGCGTGCCCCCATGGCCACCGAAGAGGGTCACGCCGCGCTCGCCCGCTTCTTCGAGAGTTTCATGCCGGACGAGTTGCGCGGGGAGCCGAAACTGCTGACGGCGCCCTCAACCTATCGCTTCACCGATTCCCGCTCCGGCTTCGTCTCGATCATCAACCTCGCCAGCGTCGCCGATCTCGAAGGGCGGCTCGGACGGCCGGTCGATCCGCTGCGCTTCCGCGGCAACCTGATGGTGAGCGGGCTTTCGGCCTGGGGGGAAAACGACCTCGTCGGCCGCGACCTCGATGGGCCGGACGGCCTGAAGCTACAGGTCATCAAGCGGATCGAGCGTTGCGCCGCGACCAATGTCGACCCGGATACCGGCGCCCGCGACATGCAGATCCCGAAGGCGCTGATGAAGAATTACGGCCATGTCGATTGCGGCATCTATTGCCGCATCATTGCCGGCGGAACGCTGCGGGAAGGCGACGCCCTCATGCCGTCCGAGACGCCCGCGGAACTCGGCATCGCCTGACCATCCCGGAGAGCACCGCAGACAAGAAAAAGGGCCCTTGCGGGCCCTTTTTTATCTCTGATGGTCCGATGCTCCGAACTTACTCGGCAGAACCGTCCGTCTCGGAACCCAGCGCGTCCATGACCTCGCGCGGCGACCGGCGACGGCGCACCCGCTTGGCCGGAGCGGCCTCCTCGGCGGTATCGCCGACCGGGGCGGGCTCAGCAGGTTCCGCAGCCACCGGCTCGACCGGCGCCACGGTGGTGCGGACCGGGTTCGTCAGGAAGGACGGCAGCGCGCTGGCGACGTCTTCCCCCTCGGGCTCGGGCTGCCGCTCGCGACGCGGGCGGCGCTCGGCGCGCTGCGGACGCTCGAAGGAGCGCTCGGCCTGCGGCTGCTCGGCAGCGACGGGCGCCACCGGCTCCCCGACATTGCCAACCGGAATGTCGGAACGCGGTGCGTCGGGACGCGGCGTGTAACCGCCCTGCCCGGCTTCGCCGTTGCGATCGAAGCGGCGCTCGCCACGATCCTGCCGGTCGAAGCGACGCTCGTTGTTATTGTTGTTGTTGTTATTGTTGTTGTTGTTGAAGCGCTCGCGGCGGTTCTGACGGTCGAAGCGCTGGCCGCCACCTTGCGACTGGCCGTCGCCGGCTTCGCCCTCGGCGCGCTGGCCACCATGCCCGTTATAGCCGTTGCCGTTCATCTGGCCGTTCTGACCACGGAAATCCGGCTGCGGGCCCGTGCCCGGCTGGAAGGAGCCGTCGTCGTCCCCCTCCTCCTCCATGTCGTCCTCGACATCGACGAAGGCGCGATTGGGCGGGAAGGTATGGCCGAATTGCTGCGTCATCTGCTCCTGCGCTGCGAGCAGGATGCGATAATAGTGTTCGGCGTGCTGGAAGTAGCCCTCGGCAGCAACGGTATCACCCGAAGATTGCGCATCGCGAGCGAGCTGCAAATACTTCTCGGCGACGTGCTGAGCCGTGCCGCGGACCTTTACGTCCGGCCCGTTCGACTCGTAGCTACGCTGCAAAGGGTTGGGAGATTTACGATTGCCGTTATTGTTGCCGTTATTGCTACGGCCGCGCATACGCCGGTTCTGACCTGGTCTCATTCGCGTCTGTCTCGCGCTTCTTTGTTCAAAGCAACCGTGGCGTCGTCATGCGCGTTTCGACACACAGCGGGTTGCGACGCCGTGTCGGGCTGAGTGGACCTGAAGGGGCCTTGCGCCGTTTCTGGTCTTCACGCGCTCTTATTCCAAAAGGGGATCCATCCCCATGGGCCGAGGGGCGCCGCAGCGCCTTCGGAGTCCAATCTGGCAGGTCAGTTACATCGCTTCAGGAACACGCCCGTAAACAATGCTGATCTTGAGCAAGGCCTGCCGATGAAAGGGGCCGCCCAAGGCTCCGGCTCTGACGCCGCCAGCTTCGGCTGAAAGCTGCATAACCGCTTTTGGCTGCTTCTCCAAGCGAAATCGACCAAAAGCCTGTGCATGATCAGGCGGGCGCAAAGATCAGGGCCCGCTCATGCCCTCCGAGATCGTAACGGCTCGCCTGCAATTCAAGGCCCCCGCCTGCCATGATCGAAGCGATATCCTGCTTCTGGCCGGCGCCGATCTCGAGAACAATGGAGCCGCCGGGCGCCAGAAGGGCCGGCAGGCTGCGGGCGAAGCATCGGTAAGGATCAAGCCCGTCAGGCCCGCCATCGAGGGCGAGGCGCGGATCGTGCTCGCGCACCTCGACCGCCAGCGTCGCGATATCGGAGGACGGGATATAGGGCGGGTTCGAGACGATCAGGTCGAAAGGGCCACTCAGCCCTTCGGTCCAACGGCCCTGGCGGAAGGAAACCCGCCCGGCGACGCCGTTCCGTGCAGCGTTGCCGGCGGCGGTCCCGCAGGCTTCCGCTGAGAGATCGATGCCGAGCCCCGTCGCGTTCCGGCACTCGCTGAGCAGGGCCACGAGAAGGCAGCCCGTGCCGGTGCCCAGATCCAGGATCGACAGCGTCTCGTCCCGGCGTCCGCCCAACCGGTCCAATGCCGCCTCGACGATGGTCTCGCTATCCGGCCGCGGCTCCAGCGTCGCCGGCGAGAGGCGGAAGGTAAGCCCCCAGAATTCACGCTCGCCGAGGACCCGCCAGACCGGCTCACCGGCGATCCGCCGATGCAGGAAACCGGCGAGCACCGCGGCGGTGGCGGGGTCGAGCGAACGATCCGGGTCGAGATGGCGCGTCTCCAGCGCTCCTTCGAGCAGAAGGCGCGCTTCGAGCCCGGCCGGCTCGATGCCGGCATGACGCAGGGCCCGGACGACAAGACGCCGCGCCTCCCTCACGGTCGGCACGGCGCCCTCCCCTAACCCCTCGACGGCCGCTCGGGCCGCTCGGTCAGTCGGGTTCAGCTGTTGCCCTGCATCTTCTGGTCGACGCACAGCTTCATCTTGGTGCGGAGCGAGGCCTTGCTCTCGCGAGCGCCCCTCATCTCCGTCTGGCAGGCCTTGCGGGCTTGAGCCTGGGTCATCGCTCCCTGAAGCGCCGCCGGCTTGCCGGACGTCACCTTGCGCATGGTCTGCTCCTGCGCCTGTGAAGCGCCGGACATGGCCAGAGCCATCAACCCGGCCATCGCGATCGTCGATACGGTCTTCATCATGGGAGGTTCCCCCGTTTGCTGGTGTCGATGCATCAGCAACGCGAGAAGGAGAATTTGGTTTCATCGCCGTCATTTTCCGGCGATTCCTTCTTCCAGAAGCAGCTTCGCCTGATGCTCGGCCGTCAGCGCATCGATGATCTCGTCGAGCACGAGCCCCTGCATCATCTCGTCGAGCTTGTAGAGGGTCAGGTTGATGCGGTGGTCGGTGACGCGCCCCTGCGGGAAGTTGTAGGTGCGGATGCGCTCGGAGCGGTCGCCGGAGCCGACCTGCGAACGTCGATCGGCCGACCGTTCGGCATCGATGCGCATCCGCTCCATGTCGTAGAGCTTGGCCCGCAGCAATTCATAGGCGCGCGCCTTGTTCTTGTGCTGCGAGCGCTCATCCTGGACCAGGACTACGGTGTTCGTCGGGATATGGGTCAGGCGGACGGCGGATTCGGTCTTGTTGACGTGCTGGCCGCCGGCGCCGCCCGAGCGCAAGGTGTCGATGCGGATATCGGCCTCGTTGAGCGCGATGTCGACCTCGCTCGCCAGCGGCAGCGTGGCGACGGTCGCGGCGGAGGTGTGGATGCGCCCGCTCCCCTCGGTATCGGGCACGCGCTGCACGCGGTGGACGCCGGATTCGAATTTCAGCCGGGCATAGACGCCGCGGCCGTTGATCTCGGCGATGACCTCCTTGTAGCCGCCCATCGTGCCTTCGCTCTCCGACAGGATCTCGACGCTCCAGCCCTTCTGCGCGGCGTGGCGCTGGTACATGCGCAGCAGGTCGCCGGCGAAGAGCGACGCCTCGTCGCCGCCGGTCCCGGCGCGGATCTCGATGATGACGCCACGCTCGTCGGCCGCGTCCTTCGGCAGCAGCGCGATCAGGATCTCGCGGGAGCGCGTCTCGATCTCGGCACGGGCGGCATCGCGCTCCTCATAGGCGAGCTCGCGAAACTCGGGATCGGTCGCGGGGTCGGCGATCAGAGCCTCAGCCTCGGCCAGCGTCTCCTGAGCCTGGCGCCACGAGGCGATGGCGGCCACGACGGGATCGAGTTCCGACAGCTCCTTGGCAAGCTCGACCGTGCGCACCGGATCGGTGGTATGGTTGATCTCCTCGGTTGCGGCGGCGTGGCGAGCCACGATGCCGTCGAGACGATCCTGCGGAAGCTGTACGGACATGAGGGAACTCTGAAAACGATCTGAAAAGCGGGTCTCGCGGCGGGAAGCGACGCTAGACCGGCACCTTGAACTCGGAGGCGAAGGCCGCCAGCTGCGGGCGCAGATTGACCGCGCCTTCGGGTGAGGCGAGCATCCATTCGAGCCGCTCCCGGAGTTTGCCGGCATCGAGCCCGCGCAGCATCGCCTTGACCGGGCCGACCGAGGCCGCCGACATCGAGAAGGCGCGATAGCCCAGCCCGATCAACGCCATGGTCTCCAGCGGCTTGCCGCCCATCTCCCCGCAGACCGTGACCGGGCAACGCGCCTCGCTCGCCGCGTCGACGATGCTCCGCAAGGCGCGCAGGGCGCCCACGCTGAGCGGATCGAAGCGGTCGGCGACGCGCTTGTTCTCGCGGTCGGCGGCGAAGAGGAACTGCATCAGGTCGTTGGTGCCGATCGAGAGAAAATCCGCCTCGCGGGCGATCTCGGGCAATTCGAACAGCAGCGACGGCACCTCGACCATCACGCCAACGCGCAGATCACGCGGCGGCGCGACGCCCTGCTTCTCCAGCATGGCCTGCTCGCGGTGCAGGATCATGCGGGCCCGCCGGAATTCCTCGGTCGTCGCGACCATGGGCAGCATGATCTTGAGATCGCGGCCGGCGCCGGCCCGCAACATCGCGCGCAACTGCGCCCGCAGCAGCCGCGGCTTGTCGAGGCCGATGCGGATCGCGCGCCAGCCCAGCGCCGGGTTCTCCTCCTCGATCCGCTCCATATAGGGCAGCACCTTGTCGCCGCCGATATCGAGGGTGCGGAAGGTGACCGGGCGATGCTCGGCCGCATCGAGCACCGCGGCATAGAGCGCCTGCTGCTCGGCGGTGGTCGGCATGTGCTGCGCCACCATGAACTGCAATTCGGTGCGGAACAGCCCGATGCCGGAGGCGGCCGTCGCCGTGATGTTCGGCATGTCGACGATCAGCCCGGCATTGATCTGCAAGGTGATGCCGAGGCCGTCCCTGGTGACGGCCGGCATCTCCTTCAGCTTCTCGTATTGCTTCTGCTTGCGCGCCCTCAGCCGGGCCTTGTCCTTGTAGGCGTTCTCGACATCGGGCTGCGGGCGGATCTGCACCTCGCCGGCCTGGCCGTCGACGATGATGGCATCGCCGGCCTGGACCAGCGCCGTGGCGTTGACGACCTCGCCGACAGCGGGGATGCCGAGCGCGCGGGCGACGATGGCGATGTGGCTGGTCGGCCCGCCCTCCTCCAGCAGGAGCCCGCGCAGACGGGAGCGGTCATAGTCGAGCAGGGCCGCCGGCCCCATCGAGCGCGCCACGAGGATGGCGTTCTCCGGCAGGTCCTCGCGCGCGACGCCGTTGGCCTTGCCCGTCAATGTCCGCAGCAGGCGGTTGGCCAGATCGTCGAGATCGTGCAGGCGCTCGCGCAGATAGGGATCGGTCTGGCGCAGCATCTTGGCGCGGGTGTCGGACTGGACGCGCTCGACCGCCGCCTCGGCGGTGAGGCCGGTCAGCACCACCTCGCGCATGCGGCGCAGCCAGCCCTGGTCATGGGCGAACATGCGGAAGGTTTCGAGCACGTCGCGATGCTCGCCGGTATGGGCGACGTCGCCGCGCTCGATCAATTCGTCGATCGAGGCCCGCATCTCGCCGATCGCCGCCTCCAGCCGCGTCACCTCGGCGGCAGGGTTCTCGGCGATGAGGTTGCTGATCGCGACGCGCGGCTCGTGCATCACGGCATGGCCGAGGCCGACGCCATCCGCCAGCGAGACACCGACGCCATGGATCGGCCGGTCGAGGCCGATCGAGGCGCCGGGCGCGGCCAGCGACTTCAGCCCGCCGGCCGCGATCATCTCCGCCATGATCATGGCGGTGGTCTGCAGCGTCTCGATCTCCTCCTCGGAATAGATCCGAGAGGCGCGATTCTGGATGACGAGCACGCCCATCACGGCGCCGCCACGCAGGATCGGCACACCCAGGAAGGAGCGATAGACTTCTTCGCCCGTCTCGGGGCGGTAGGAGAAGGCCGGATGCGCCTGCGCATCCGACAGGGCCAGCGCTTCGGCCTCGCTCGCGATCAGGCCGACGAGGCCTTCGCCGGCCCGCATCGTGGTGAGGTGGACCGCCTCGCGATTGAGGCCTTCTGTGGCATAGAGCTCGAGGGAGCCGTCCTCGCGCAGGACGTAGACCGAGCAGACTTCGGCGACGAGATTGCCGGCGATCAGGACGACGAGCCTGTCCAGCCGCTCCTGCGGGCTGATCGACGCCGCCATGACCTCGCGGAGGCGGCGCAAAAGGACGCCCGGTCCTCCGAGAGCGCCTCGCATCGATCTCAGCCCTCCGCCGCCTCCTCAGCCATCGACGATACGATGCCTGTCCAGACCCTGAGTCGCCCACCCGGATCACTGCGCCTTCTAGCGACCAAAGGCCGCCTTCGGCAAGGGCCGGTTGCGCCGGGCGCGGCACGATCAGCGATTCAGGCCAGATTTTCGCGATCGGCCCGGCAGGCAAGTCAGCGGACGGGCGTGGAATGCCCCGCATCGCCCGGATGCGGGCTCGCCTTGTGCCCGGCGGCGACCGCCCGACTCTTCGTATCTGTACGCCCGGGAACAGCGGCCCCCTTGGCGCGGCTCGCGCGCCTCGTCGCCGAATCGCCCTTGGTCCTGGTCCCGGTCTTCCGGGGCGGCTCGACGGCGCCGGTGGACAGGGGCACGCCGGTGAGCGCTTCCAGATAGCGCCGCCGCCACCAGTCGATGTCGGTCGTCTCGATGACATGGTAGAGCTGCTCGAAGCGGCGGATGCGCTCGCTCTTCGGCATCGCCAACGCGGTGCGGATCGCCTCCGCCACCTCATGGGTGTCGTAGGGGTTGACGATCAGCGCCTCACCCATCTGCTGCGCGGCCCCGGCAAAGCGCGACAGCACCAGCACACCGGGATCCGCCGGGTCCTGCGCCGCGACATATTCCTTCGCGACGAGGTTCATGCCATCCCGCATCGGCGTGACCAGCCCGACCTGCGCGCGGCGATAGAAGCCGGCGAGCGCGGTGCGGGAATAGGCCTTCTTCACCACGC
This sequence comes from Allobosea sp. UNC402CLCol, assembly GCF_000745475.1. Taxonomy (GTDB): domain Bacteria; phylum Pseudomonadota; class Alphaproteobacteria; order Rhizobiales; family Beijerinckiaceae; genus Allobosea; species Allobosea spartocytisi. The sequence goes on along the minus strand of NZ_JQJJ01000009.1, from coordinate 112,578 downwards.
GGATCGGCGTCCAGTCGAATTCGCCGAGCTGGGCGTTGAGCCGCCCCGCCACCTCGTCGGACATCCGGTCGAGCTCGGCATATTCCGGCACGTCGCTGCGCGACGGCGGGGCGATCTGCAGCAGGCTGACATTGCCACGCTGCTCCGGATGGCTGCGCAGGAACTGGCCGAAGGCCTCCAGGCGCTGGACGATGCCCTTCGAGTAGTCGAGCCGGTCGACGCCGATCACCAGCTTGCGTTCGCCGAGCGATTCCCGCGTGGCCCTGAGCGGCGTCACCGCCCGGCGCACCGAGGCCGCGGCCAAGCGCCGGAACGCCTCGACATCGATGCCGATCGGGAAGGCCTGCATCAGGGTCTCGCGCGCGCCGAGGCGCACACGCCGCCCTTCCTGGCGAGCGCCGCACAAATCGACGAGGCCGCCGATCAGATTGCGAACGTCGAGCTCGGTCTGCATGCCGATGAGATCGTAGGCGGCGAGCGTCCGGACCAGCGTGGCGCTGAACGGCAGGGCGCCCAGCACATCGGCGGAAGGCCAGGGAATGTGATGGAAATAGCCGATCCGGTTGGTGACACCGCGCCGGCGCAGCTCCGCCGCCAGCGGAATCAGGTGGTAGTCGTGAATCCAGATGACGTCGTCCGGCTGGATCAGCCCGGCCAGTGCCCGGGCGAAGCGGCGGTTGACGCCGAGATAGCCCATATAGTCGCTGCGCTGGAACTCGGTCAGCCCGAGCCGGTAATGCATGATCGGCCAGAGCGCGCGGTTGGAGAAGCCGAGATAATAGCTTTGGCGTTCGGCCTCGGTCAGGTCGGTGACCGCGTAGGTCACGTTGCCGCGCTGGACCTGGCGGGTGTCCTCGCCGACTGCGCCGCTCCAGCCGAACCAGAGGCCGCCATATTTTTCGAGCGCCTCCCTCAGCGCGACCGCTAAGCCGCCCGCCGTCGCTTTTTCATGGCGATCGGGGATGGTGACGCGGTTGGAAACGACGACAAGACGCATGGGCGACGAGTTCTCCGAGGAAGGCCGCCCGATTTTTGCCATGGGCGGCAGGAACAGAACGCCGCGAAAGGCGTAATGTTTCCGAGGTGCAGGGCCGGCTGCGTGACGAAGCGATGGCGGCCTTGCGGTGAAATCGTGTCCTGCATGTTAAGCATCCAGTACAGCGGCACAACCCCAAGGACGATTTTTCGGCGGCGGCGCTCCGCAAATTGTGAAAGAAAGGATTAGCGGATCGACTGGCCGTTCTTCTGCCTCCTTCTCCGCTCAGATACAGAACGATGACGACCTTGATCGAACCCGAATCTATCCATGAAATCCGCGACATCGCTCAGACCGAGCAGCAGATCGCACTCTTTCTGGATTTCGACGGCACGCTCGTCGAGATCGCGCCTTCGCCGGAGGACGTGAAGCTCGACCGTCGCGTCGCGCCCGCGCTCGAGGCGCTGCGCCTCAAGCTCGGCGGCGCGCTGGCGCTGGTCTCCGGGCGCCCGATCGCGTTCCTCGACGAGATGCTGACTCCCTATCAGTTCGACATCGCCGGGTTGCATGGCGCCCAGATCCGGATGGGCGGCGCGCTTCGGGCGCAATCGGACGCGCCGGACAGCCTGCATGAAGCGCTGCGCGAGCTCGTCCGCTTCGCCAACAGCCATGTCGGCATCATCGTCGAGGACAAGCGGATCTCGGTGGCGCTGCACTGGCGGCTTGCCCCCACGCTCAAGGACGAGGCGCTCGACCTGATGCGCCGCACCGCCGCGAAGATGGGGCCGGGCGTGCGCCTGCAGGAAGGCAAGTCGGTCGCCGAGATCGTCCCTGCGAATGCCAGCAAGGGCGGCGCCATCGCCTGGCTGATGGCGACGCCGACCTATGCCGCGCGCCTGCCGATCTTCATCGGCGACGACATCACCGACGAGGACGGCTTCAAGACGGTGAACGCGATGGGTGGCCTGTCGGTGCGGATCGGCGCCGACCGCGAAAGCCACGCCATGCATCGCCTCGCCTCGCCGACGGCCTTGCACCGCATCCTTCTCGAAGCCGCCGAGAACGGCCACCTTTCCGCCGCCAGCTTCACCCAGGGCTGATCGGAGAATGTCCGCGTGTCCGAAGCGCGGACATTCTCCAGCTCTTCATTTCATTGCATTTTCTTCATGCGAACCGGTATCCGCGTCGCTTGAAAATGCTCTTGGACCGACCTGACGAGGACCGACCTGACCATGACCGTCACGACCACGGCCGCGGGGCAACACTCCGCCTCGCTCGACCTCGGTGTCATCGGCAACTGCTCGATCGCCGCGCTCATCGACCGGCGCGCCCGCATCGTCTGGGGCTGCTTCCCGCGTTTCGACCGCGATCCGGTCTTCTGCTCCCTGATCGACAACGAGGCGGACGATGGCGACGCGGAGCCGAAGAAGGGCTTCTTCGGCATCGAGCTCGTCGGCATGACGCGCTGCGAGCAGAGCTATCTCGACAACACCGCGATCCTCTCCTCCGTGCTGTCCGACGACCAGGGCAACGCCATCGAAATCCTCGATTTCGCGCCGCGCTTCGTGCGCTATGAGCGCTTCTTTCGGCCGCCGCAGATCGTGCGGCGGGTGCGGCGGGTGTCGGGACGGCCGCGCATCCGCGTCATGGTGAAGCCCTGCCTCGGCCTCGGCGAGCAGCCGGACGAGATCACGCGCGGTTCCAACCATGTCCGTTTCGTCGGCGCCGACCAGACCATCCGGCTGACGACGAACGCCCCGCTCTCCTATGTCGTGGAAGGCACGCCCTTCGCCGTCGACCAGGCCTATTCCTTCTTCATCGGCTCCGACGAGGCTCTGCGCGCCGAGATCGAGACCACGTCGCGCGAGTTCCTCGACAAGACCACCGACTACTGGCGCGACTGGGTGCGCTCGCTCTCGATCCCCTTCGAGTACCAGCGCGAAGTGATCCGGGCCGCGATCACGCTGAAGCTCTGCGCTTTTGAGGAAACCGGCGCCATCGTCGCGGCGCTGACGACCTCGATTCCCGAGGCCCCCGGCACCCAGCGCAACTGGGATTACCGCTATTGCTGGCTGCGCGACGCCTATTTCGTCGTGCATGCGCTGAACCGCCTCGGCACGACGCGCACGATGGAGGACTATCTCGGCTTCATCACCAACATCGTCGACTCGTTCTCGGAGAGCGGCGCGGAGCACCTGCCGCCGCTCTATCCGATCACGCGCGGCGGGACGCTGACGGAGTTCGAGGCAACCAGCCTCTCCGGCTATCGCGGACACCGGCCAGTACGCTTCGGCAATGGCGCGGCCGGGCAGATCCAGAACGACGGCTACGGTGCCGTGGTGCTGGCGGCGACGCATTCCTTCTTCGACCGGCGCCTGATCCAGCCCGGCAAGGATACGCTGTTCGAGCAGCTCGAACGCATGGGCGAGCTGGCGCTCTCCGTCTTCGACAAGCCTGATGCCGGCCCCTGGGAGCTGCGCGAGAAGGAAGCGGTGCACTCCTTCTCCAGCGTGATGTGCTGGGCGGCCTGCGATCGGCTGGCCCGCATCGCCGGCACGCTCGGCCGGGCCGACCGCAAGGAATACTGGAAGGGCGAGGCCAAGCGGCTCAAGGGCTTCATCGCCGAGCGGATCTGGAACGAGCAGAAGGGCCATTTCGTCTCGACCTTCGATGGCGAGGAGCTCGACGCGACACTGCTGCTCCTGGCCGAGCTCGGCTTCGTCAAGCCAGACGACGCCCGCTTCGTCGCCACCGTCGAAGCGATCGGACGCGATCTCACGCGCGGCGATCTCCTGCTGCGCTACGCCACGCAGGACGATTTCGGCTACATGCACACCGGCTTCCTGATCTGCGCCTTCTGGTATGTCGACGCACTGAACGCGATCGGACGCGGCGAGGAAGCCAAGGCGCTGTTCGAGCGCATCCTGCAGCGCCGCAACAGCTTCGGCCTGCTCTCCGAGGATGCCGACCTCAAGACCGGCGAGCTCTGGGGCAACTTCCCGCAGACCTATTCGATGGTCGGCATGATCAACTCGGCGATGCGGCTCAGCCGCAACTGGGAAGAGGCCTTCTGAGACGGCCCGCTCCCGGGACGGTCAGCGCGGCGCGCCGAAGCGAAAGGCGACCGGGATCACCCCATAGACCATCGCCAGCACCATGGGCGGCACGGCCAGCGCCGTGATGCCCAATGTGGGCCAGCCGGCAGTGAAGGGCGCCAGCACCGCCAGCACCAGATTGATGGCGGCATAGGCGCCGACGGTCGCGACGACCAGGAAGCGCAGGCGCGAGGCAAGGCGGGACGCAAAGGATGCGGTCATCGGCTTCTCCACATAACGGAACGTTTCGTTTCTATTGACCTTGAACTAAACGGGCCGTTTCGTTATGTCAAGAGGCCAAGCAGACGAGGTCAGACAGATGGAACCGAAGCCGAAGCGCCGTGCCTCGATCGGCGCCCGGCGTAGCCCGGAGACGGAAGCTGCCGTCAAGGCGGCTGCACGGGAACTGCTGGCGGAAAAGGGCTATGCCGGCTTCTCGATCGAGGAGGTCGCGCGCCGCGCCGGGGCCGGCAAGCCGACGATCTATCGCTGGTGGCCGAACAAGGCCGAGCTGTTCATCGCGATCTACGGTGTCGAGAAGGACGCCGCCATCCCGGTGCCGGATACCGGGTCGCTGCGCGAAGACCTGCTGCGCTACACCAGGGATCTCTGGCGCTTCTGGCGCGAGGATGCGGCAGGGCGCGTCTTCCGCGGGCTGATCGCCGAAGCACAGACCAGCGAGACGGCACTCGCCGCACTGCGCTTCAAGTTCATGCCGGAACGCCTCGCCTCGCCGCGCAGGATGTTCGTGCGCGCGGCAGAGCGGGGAGATATCGCGGCCGACGAAATCGACGACCGGCTCGAACTCTGGGTCGGCTTCAACTGGCTGCACGTGCTGACCGACCGGCTGAGCGAGGACGAGCCCTCGCTCAGCCGTAAGATCAATCTGCTCTGCCGCTGAGCCTCACTCCACCTTCGCCGCAGCCCGCATCACCGCGAGCGCCAGCACCTGCGCCGCCGGCACGAGGCTTTCGACCTCGAGGAACTCGTCCGGCGTATGCGCCATGCCGCCGATCGGCCCGACGCTGCACAGCGTCGGAGTGCCTTGCGCGGCGGTAAAGCCGGAATCGGCGCAGCCGCCGGTGAATTCCGCGGTGACGCCGATGCCGAAGGCGGCCGCCGCCTCGCGATAGGTGTCGTAGAGCGCAGCCGATTCCGAGGAGCGCTCCAGCGGCAGGAACTCGCCCTTGATCGAGAGCACGGCGCTGGTGCCGGCAACCTCCGGCGCTTCGATGATCGCCTTGATCTTGCCGACCATCTCGTCGCGCTGGGCGGCGGTGACGTAGCGCAGGTCGATCTCGCACCAGGCACTCGGAGCGATGGTGTTGACGGTCTGGCCGCCGCCGATCAGGCCGACATTGACGGTGACGCCCTTCTCCAGATCGGTGAGGCCCTGGAGCTTCGGGATCTTGTGGCCGAGATCGACGATGGCCGAGGCGCCTTTCTCGTAATTGGCGCCGGAATGGGCGGGCTTGCCGGTGAACTCGGCCCGCATGAAGACGCCGCCCTTGCGGCCGCTGGTGACCGACTGCTTGTGGTCCCTGGCGAAATCGGTACCGGCCGGCAGGCGGCTGGGCTCGGCATTGAAGACGCAGCGCGACTCGCGTGCGGCAGCCTCGATCACCGGCCGCGAGGATGGCGAGCCGATCTCCTCGTCGCTGGTCGTCAGCATCAGCAGAGGCGCGGCGAGCCCGCCCAATTCGGCGAAGGCGGCAGCCACGAAGGCCTCGATGACGAGGCCGCCCTTCATGTCGGCGACGCCCGGCCCATAGGCGCGCGCGCCCTTGATGGTGAAGGGGCGGCGCGTCGGCTCGCCCTGCGGAAAGACGGTGTCGCGATGGCCGAGCAGCAGGACGGGGCGCTGGTCATTGGCCGTCGGGTTGGGCAGGCGCGCCTTGACGGCATCGCCGAAGCGGCTGTCCGGCACGATCTCGACATCGAGCCCGTTGGCCTGATGGAAGCGGGCGATCACCTGCCCGGCCCGGTCGACGCCGGCCTTGTCGTAGGAGCCAGAGTCGGTGTCGACGAGCTCGCGCAGCAGCGCGACCATGCCTTCCTTGCGGCTCGCCAGCCACTCGGTGACCTTCTTCTCTTCGGGGCTCAAGACGCTCATCGACTCACTCGCAATCGTTCCGAACGGGACAATGCCGGCAGCTTATCGGCTCAGCCGCCCGCGGCAACGGCAAACCGCGGCGGAGAGCCCCTTCATGCGGCGCATGCCGGGACCGCCCGGCCGCCGATCAATCGGCCCATTCGGGGTCGGTCGTGAAAGCGATGGTGAGCCAGCGGTCGGGCGTGTCGTCGCCGATCGCCTCGCCGACCTCGTCGCGAATGCGATCCCACTCCTCCAGCTTCTGCGCCGCTCCGCCCTTCGGCACGATGAAGAAGAGCTCGATCTGCCTGCCCCTGCCGACGCGCGCGACATAGGAGCGGTAGGAGGCGAAGCCGTAACGGCGGACGAAATCCTCTGCGACGGCATCGACATGCTGCTTCAGGTCGGACGGGGTCACGAGCAGGATGTCGGCGAAGGCCTGCTTGATCGTGCCAATCGGAACGGGAATCACCGCGATGCAGACCAGAGCCAGCGCCACCGGATCGACATAGGGCAGCATCCAGGCGAGCTTCGTGCCCTGGATCGCATAGCCGAAGCCGAAGGCGACGAGCAGCGCGCCGCTCAAGGCACCGGACATCAGCCAGGCCTTGGCATCGAGCGCGACGAAATTCGACTGAAGGGTGCGGTTGGCCCGCGCGCCGTAGATCGCCATGGCGAAGGCGATCAGCATCGTCAGCGCCGCATAGATGATGGCGTAGTCGAAGGCGAGAAGCCGACCGCCGGCCATGATGCTGCCGATGGCATTGATCAGGGCGTAGATCGCCGCCCCGGTCAGCAGGACGCCATTGAGGCCGAGCACCATCGGCTCCAGATGCCAGAAGCCCATGGTGAAATGCTTGACCAGCTTGCTGCCGGCGGCTCCGTCCGCCGTCGAGGAGACGATCAGGGTCGAGACCAGCAGCGCGACGATCGTCATGATCGCGTCGGTCAGGGCGTAGACGCCGTCGAAGACGATCGCGAAGGAACCGGAGAGAAGGCCGAAGACGATGCCTGCGGCCGCCAGCAGGAATGTGACGGCGATCGAGAGGCGCAGAACGCTTTGCTCGGTCTTCACGACAAGCCCCTTCTCCCGGCCCATCTGTACCACGCCCAGGCTGCCGCACGCCATTTGGCGCCCTGGCGGCAATCGGCCTGCCCGATCAGACGAAGCCGAGCGCCCAGGCGGTGGCGTAGACGACCGTGCCCGCCGCCATCGGGACGAGCGGGTTCACCTTGGACCGGTAGGTGACGATCGCGGTCGCGGCGGTGACCGCATAACCGAAGACACCGGCATCGGCCGCGATTGCCGCGACAAGGCCGCTCGCCAGCATGAGGCCGAGCGCAATCGGCACCAGCGCCAGCGTGACGATCCTGACGATGCGATTGTCGCGATAGCGCTGCAGGCCGCGGCTGCAGACGAAGGTCAACACGGACGATGGCAGCAGGATCGCAAGGGTCGCGACGAGCAGGCCCGTCGTCCCGGCCATGTGCCAGCCGACGACGCTCGCCAGCATGACGTTCGGCCCCGGCGCCGCCTGCGCGATGGCGAAGAGCCGGGCGAAGGTCGGCGCATCCATCCAGGCGAGGACATCGACGAGCTGGCGGTGGATCTCCGGCACCACCGCATTGGCGCCGCCGATCGCCATCAGCGAGATCGCGCCGAAGGTGATGGCGAGCTGGCCGAGGACACCGCGCTCCATCAGACCCGCCTCGCGCTCAACGATGCCGCGACCAGGCCGAGCGGCACCAGCACCAGCAGGGCCGGCAGCATCGGCAGCCTGAGAATACCGACGGCGAGAAAGGCGGCAGCGGCCATGATCCAGGCCCAGCGGGCAAGCCCGGCGCGGGTGAGGAGCCGGGCGGCGGTGCCGAGGATGAGCCCGGCCGCGCTTGCCGCCGCCCCGGTCAGGGCGATCTGCGCCAGCGGATGGTTCGAAACCGCGTCGTAGATGTTCGCGATGGCGACGAGCACCAGCAGCGGCATGGCCATCAGGGCGACGAGGCAGGTCAGGGCGCCGATCGGTCCCCGGAAGCGATCCCCCAGCATCACGGCCACGTTGACCGTGTTCGCGCCTGGAAGCGCCTGGCAGATGCCCATCAACTCGGCATAGCCGCGATCGTCGAGCCAGCCGCGTTCGGCGACGATGATATGGCGCGCAATGGGGCCGACGCCGCCGAAGCCCATCAGCCCGATCTTGAGGAAGCCCGTGAAGAGCGCCGGCAATCCCGGCCGTAGAGCGGACGTGGACGCGCTTGCGGACATGCAGCCCTCGTCAGCGGCGCGCTTCCATCGCCATGCGCAGGGCGAAACCGGCCAGCACCGTGCCCATCAGCCAGCGCTGCACCAGCGACCAGAAGGGCCGCGTCCGCAGGAATAGTGCGATGCTGCCCGCCGCCGTCGCGATCAGGGCGTTGACGCTGCCGCTGATGGCGATCTGGATGAAACCGAGCACCATGGACTGGCCGAGGACATCGCCCGCGGCCGGGTCGATGAATTGCGGCAGCAGCGCGAGATAGAACATCGCGATCTTCGGATTGAGCAGGCTGGTCAGGAAGCCCATAGCGAAGAGCTTGCGAGGGCCGTCATGCGGCAGGTCGCGGACATGGAAGGGCGAGCGGCCACCGGGGCGCACCGCCTGCCAGGCAAGCCAGAGCAGATAGGCGGCGCCGCCGAGCCTCAGCGCGTCATAGGCATAGGGTACGGCGAAGAGCAGGGCCGTGATGCCGAAGGCCGCGCAGAACATGTAGACGAAGAAGCCGAGGATGACGCCGCCGAGCGAAATCAGCCCCGCCGCCCTACCCTGCGCGATCGAGCGCGAGATCAGGTAGATCATGTTGGGGCCTGGGGTCAGCACCATGCCGAGCGCGATCAGGGCGAAGGTCAAGAGTGTGGTCGTCTCGGGCATGGGCGGGCGCTCCGGCGGGGTCCAGCGCTTGGAGCATGGATCGCGAGAGCCAGCAATCGCCGCGGCTGCCGGAGCGGCCATGCACGCTTTCGATACCCCGGAAGCCCCCCGCGACGGAACCGGCGGGGCTTGCCGCCCGTTGTCGCCCGCAAGCGGATTGGGGGAAGACATGACGCTGTTCAGCCGGCTGCTCTACACCATCATCGCCTTCGCGCTGCTCGGCGCCGCGATCATTCTGATCGGCGTCGCCGTCTGGCGCACCGCGCATGGCTTCTGGACCGGCGATGGCGGTCTCGACACGATGCTCGACGCGATCGGTCTCATCATCATCGCGGTCGCCGTCTCCGATGTCGGCAAGTTCCTGTTCGAGGAGGAGGTGGTGGCCGACCGCGAGATGCGCCACCCTGCCGAGGCGCGGGGATCGCTGACCAAGTTCATGTCGATCATCATCGTGGCGCTGGCGCTGGAAGCGCTGGTGCTGATCGCCAAGACCACCCGCGAGACGCTGAGCGAGATCGTCTATCCCGGCCTTGTGATGCTGCTCGCGATCTTCGCGCTGGTCGGCCTCGGCCTGTTCCAGAAACTCAGCCAGCATGCGACGGCTTCGGTTCCGCCCGATCATGAGGAGCGGGACGAGCGGTCGAAGCAGCGTGCAATGACGCCCCTTTCAGCGGAGAAAGCCGGCTGAGACCAAGGCGGATGGCCGGGCCAAAAAGTGCGCACCGTGCTTATGCCATAGGGGCGCCGCACAACCGCGCCTCTTCATCGACCTGTCGCCGCGCCGCCTAGCGTGCTTCGTCGACCAGAAGGAGATCGGTGTCCTCCGGCCTGGCTCCGGCGGCCGTCAGCATCGCATGGATCTGGCCGCGATGGTGGGTCTGGTGGTTGAACATATGGGCGATGACGAAGGCACGCGGCTTGCCGATCTCACGGCCCGCGCGACCGAAGTACCAGATCAGCGTGCCGCGCAGCCAATCAGCCTCGACCGCATCCGCCCAGGCGAGGATGGCAGCGTCCCGTTCGCGGCGCCGGGCGCAGAATGCGCTCCAGTCATCGACATAGATCACGGAGTCGCGGCCGCTGATCGGCGGCTTGGCGGAACCTGTCAGGCGGCTGAGCCAGGTCTCATCGCCCCAAAGGAGATGATTGAAGGTGCCGTGGATCGACTTGAAGAAGGCGCCGCGGTCTAGCCGGCGCTCCGCGTCGGTCAACCCATCGGCAGCGGCCATCAGGCTCTCGTTCTGCCAGGCATTGTAGCGGGCCATGGTCCGGACGAAGGCGGGATCGACCATCGCGGCCTCCTTCTCAGGCGATCTTGCTCAGATGATGTTGGCCTCGGCGAGGGGCCTGCCGGCAACGATGCGCTCATGGCCGAGATCGGCAAGATCGAGCGAGCGATAACGGCCATGCGCGATGTGCTCGGCGATGCCGCGCCCCACGGCCGGGGATTGCTGCAGGCCATGGCCGGAGAAGCCATTGGCGAGATAGAGGTTCGGCATTCCGACCGCCGGGCCGACAATGGCGTTATGGTCGAGCCCGCACATGTCGTAGGGGCCGGCCCAGGCACGGCCGGGCTTGATCTGCTCGAAGGCCGGGATGCGATGGGCCAGCGGCGCCCAGACCGCCTCCTCGAAGAAGGGCCAGTCGACATCCTCCACGCCCGGATCGGTTTCGACCCATTCGACATCCTGCTCGGGCGTCAGCGGCGAGCAGCTGCCGATGAAGAGTTGCCCTTCGGCCGTGCGCTGACCTTCCGGCCGGCACCAGGCGCCGTTCGTGTCGATCAGGAGCGGACAATTCCCGACATCGCCCTTGCAGGTGAAGGTGAAGACATAGCGCTTCATCGACTTCACGGGGATCGCGATGCCTGCCGTCGCCGCCAGCCTGGCGCCATGGGTGCCGCTGGCATTGACCACCGCGCCGCAGGCGATGCGGCTGCCATCGGCGAGCTCGACGCCGGTGACGCGACCGCCCTCCGTGAGATAGCTGATGACCTCGCCCTGGCGGTATTCGATGCCGAGGCTGCGCGCCTTCTTGCGAAAGGCTTGCAGCAAGGCCCAGCCGTCGAACCAGCCCTCGCCGCTGACGCCATAGGTGCCGCAGGCGAGGTCGGAGGTGTTCAGCCAGGGGAATTTGCTGCGCAGCATTTCTGCAGCATAAAGCGCGATATCGGCGCCTTCCTGCTGCTGAAGCTTTTGATTGGCTTCGAGAATCCCTTTACCCTCCTCGCCGGCGAGATAGAGGTATCCGCCCTCGTGGAGATCGATCGCCGGCACCTCGCCATCGACCGAGAGATGGGTGCCGATGTTGCGCAAAAACGCGATGCCGTAGAGCGAGACGCGGATGTTCACCGCGCTTGAGAATTGCTGGCGGATCGAGGCGGCCGAGAGCGCCGAGGCGGAGTAGCGGTAGGTCGGGTCCTTCTCGACGACGATGACCTTGCCGGAGAAGCCGGGATCGGCTGCAAGATGATAGGCGACTGAGGAGCCGATCGCGGCACCGCCGCAAATCACGACATCGGCGGTCTCGGAGACGGACGGCATGGCGGGCCTCGCGCGACGACTCCGCAGGGAGCCGGGTTGGTGAATTCCGCGCATGAATGACGTGGCTGGAAGCGCTTGTCGAGAGGGGCGCTATCCCACAGGCGCGCACTCCGCCAACAGCCAGTCGCGGAAAGCGGTGACGGCCGGCAGGTTCGCCTTCTCCTCGGGATAGACCAGATAATAGCCTTCCTGCCCGATCAACGAACGGTCGATCGGGATGACGAGCGCGCCCGAGCGCAACTCCTCCTCGACGAGGAAGCGCGGCACGATGGCGAGCCCGAGCCCCGCCACAGCCGCCTGCGAGACCATGGCGAACTGCTCGAAGCGCGGTCCCACCAGCGCGCGCTGGGGCGGCAGGCCCTGCTGCTCCAGCCAATTGGCCCAGGCGCGCGGCCGCGTCGATTGCTGCAGCAGCGGCGCCTTCAGCATGTCGGCCGGCTCGGCGATCCCGAAGCGGGCGACGAGAGCGGGCGAGGCGACCGGCACGATCTCCTCCCCCATCAACCGGTGCAGCCGCGCCCCCGGCCAGACCGGATCCCCGAAATGGACGGCGGCGTCGAGCGGCTCGCGGCTGAAATCGAAGGGCACGAGCTTGGTGGCGAAGTTGATGGTGATGCCGGGATGGGCTTCGGTGAAGCGCGGCAGGCGCGGGATCAGCCAGCGCGTGCCGAAGGTCGGCAGGATGGCGAGGTTGAGCACGCCGGCCGCGCCCCGGAAGGCCATGGCGGATACGGTGGCGGCGGCGAGCCGCGACAGCCCTTCGCGAACCTCCGCGGCATAGGCCGCGCCGGCGGCGGTGAGGCTGACGCGCTTCTTGACGCGCTCGAACAGGCTGACGCCGAGAGCCCCTTCGAGCTGGGCCACCTGCCGGCTGACGGCGCCTTGCGTCAGGCTCAGCTCCTCGGCGGCACGGGTGAAGCTGCCATGCCGGGCCGCCGCCTCGAAGGCAGCGAGCGCTGAGAGCGAGGGCACCGACAGGCGGCCGGGAATGAGGACATCATCCATGACTAGAACTCACCAAGTGGTGAGAACATATCGATTGCCCCAAGGATAAGAAAGAGGGCATTCTCCCGGCCTCAAGCGCGGCGCCTTGGGTTTCCGCGCCCCTCTGCCATGCGCCCCGGGGCCTCTCCCCTGCGGCGCTGCGACCGTTTTGGAAGACAAAGATGGCCACATCCCTGCCGAAAGACACGCTCGCCCTGCTCAAGCGCCTCGGCGTCTCCGAGAGCGCCTATGCGGATGCCGGCCTGTCGGCGCGCTCGCCGATCACCGGCGAAACCGTCGTGACCCTGCGCGAGACCTCTCCGGCCGAGGCCGAGGCCGCGATCGGTCGGGCCCAATCCGCCTATCTCGCCTGGCGCAAGGTGCCGGCGCCGCGCCGCGGCGAGTTCGTCCGCCTGCTCGGCGAAGAGCTGCGCGCCGCCAAGGCCGATCTCGGCCTGCTGGTGACGCTCGAAGCCGGCAAGGTCACCTCCGAGGGCCTCGGCGAGGTCCAGGAGATGATCGACATCTGCGACTTCGCCGTCGGCCTCTCGCGCCAGCTCTACGGCCTGACCATCGCGACCGAGCGCCCGAACCATCGCATGATGGAGACCTGGCATCCGATCGGCGTCGTCGGCGTGATCTCGGCCTTCAACTTCCCGGTGGCGGTCTGGTCCTGGAACGCGGCGCTCGCCTTCGTCTGCGGCGACAGCGTCGTCTGGAAGCCCTCCGAGAAGACCCCGCTGACCGCGCTCGCCGTGCAAGCCATCGTCGAGAAGACGATGAAGCGCTTCGGCCCCGAGGCCCCGATCGGCCTCTCCGAGATCCTGATCGGCGGCCGCGAGCTCGGCGACATCCTGGTCCAGGATCACCGCGTTCCGGTCGTCTCGGCCACCGGCTCGACCCGCATGGGCAAGGAAGTCGGCCAGAAGCTCGCCGCGCGCTTCGCCCGCGCCATCCTGGAGCTCGGCGGCAACAATGCCGCGATCGTCGCTCCCTCGGCCGATCTCGACATTGCGCTGCGCGGCATCGCCTTCGCGGCGATGGGCACCGCCGGCCAGCGCTGCACCACGCTGCGCCGCCTGATCGTGCATGAAAGCGTCTATGATGCGCTCGTGCCGAAGCTCGCCAAGGTCTATGCCAGCGTGAAGATCGGCGATCCCCGCGAGGCCGGTGTTCTGGTCGGCCCGCTGGTCGACGAGGCCGCCTATCAGGGCATGCAGAAGGCGCTCTCCGAGGCCAAGGCCGAGGGCGGCAAGGTCCATGGCGGCGAGAAGGTCGACGTTGGCAATGGGGGCTTCTATGTCCGTCCGGCGCTGGTCGAGATGCCCAGGCAGTGCGGCCCGGTCGAGCGCGAGACCTTCGCCCCGATCCTCTATGTGATGAAGTACAAGTCCATCGACGAGGCGATCGCGATCCAGAACGCGGTCGGCGCCGGCCTGTCCTCCTCGATCTTCACGCTGAACATGCGCGAGGCCGAGCTCTTCGTCTCGGACGAGGGTTCCGATTGCGGCATCGCCAACGTCAATATCGGCCCCTCGGGCGCCGAGATCGGCGGGGCGTTCGGCGGCGAGAAGGAGACTGGCGGCGGCCGCGAGGCGGGCTCCGACGCCTGGAAGGCCTATATGCGCCGCGCCACCAACACCGTGAACTACGGCACCACGCTGCCGCTGGCGCAGGGCGTCAGCTTCGACGTGGATGCGTGATCGGTCGATAGGAAACACCGCCGTCATTCCGGGGCGCCGCGTGAGCGGCGAGCCCGGAACCCAGAACCGATGCCCTCATCAAGAGGGACGAACCCGATCCACTTATCTGGATTCTGTTCCGCGGCTCTGGATTCCGGGCTCTTCGCTCCGCGAAGCCCCGGAATGACGGTTCTGGAATCTGAGGGAGACGAAAACCATGGCCGGCAGCCACAAGCTCGCGAAGTTCACCTGGGACGATGCCTATCTGCTCGACGAGCAGCTGAACGAGGACGAGCGGCTGATCCGCGACACGGCCCGCGCCTATGCGCAGGAGAAGCTCCAGCCGCGCGTGAACGAAGCCTATCTCGACGAGAAGACCGACCGCTCGATCTTCAACGAAATGGGCGAGCTCGGCCTGCTCGGCGTCACCGTCCCCGAGGAGTATGGCTGCGCCGGCGCCAACTACGTCTCCTACGGGCTCGTCGCCCGCGAGGTCGAGCGCATCGACTCGGGCTACCGCTCGATGATGTCGGTGCAGTCCTCACTCGTGATGTACCCAATCTATGCCTATGGCAGCGAAGAGCAGCGCAAGAAGTACCTGCCGAAGCTGGGCTCGGGCGAATGGGTCGGCTGCTTCGGCCTGACCGAGCCGGATGCCGGCTCCGATCCCGGCGGCATGAAGACCCGCGCCGAGAAGGTCGCCGACGGCTACAAGCTGACGGGATCGAAGATGTGGATCTCGAACTCGCCGATCGCCGACGTCTTCGTCGTCTGGGCGAAATCATCAGCGCATGACAACCAGATCCGCGGCTTCATCCTCGAGAAGGGCATGAAGGGCCTGTCCGCGCCGAAGATCGGCGGCAAGCTCTCGCTCCGCGCCTCGATCACCGGCGAAGTCGTGATGGACGGCGTCATCGTTCCCGAAGAGAACCTGCTGCCGAACGTCTCGGGCCTGTCGGGACCGTTCGGCTGCCTCAACCGCGCCCGCTACGGCATCTCCTGGGGCGTGATGGGCGCCGCCGAGGATTGCTTCCACCGCGCCCGCCAGTACGGGCTCGACCGCAAGCAGTTCAACAAGCCGCTCGCCCAGACGCAGCTCTACCAGAAGAAGCTCGCGGACATGCTGACCGAGATCACGCTCGGCCTGCAGGGCTCGCTTCGCGTCGGGCGCCTGCTCGACGAGGGCAAGATGGCCCCGGAGATGATCAGCCTCGTCAAGCGCAACAATTGCGGCAAGGCGCTCGACATCGCCCGCCAGGCCCGCGACATGCATGGCGGCAACGGCATCCAGATCGAGTATCAGGTGATGCGCCACGCCGCGAACCTCGAGACGGTGAACACCTATGAGGGCACGCATGACGTCCACGCGCTGATCCTTGGCCGGGCGATCACCGGCCTGCAGGCGTTCTTCTGAGCCCTTCCGCCCCCCTCCGCGTCATCCCGGGCGACCGCAGGTCGACCCGGGATCCATTCCGGAACATCGCCGATCGGCGGTCAGGCATGGATCCCGGGTCTGCGCTTCGCTCCGGCCGGGATGACGGCGCGGACATACGATGATGTCTCAATCCCCTCCCCTCGCCGGCCTGCGCGTCCTCGAACTGGCGCGCATCCTCGCAGGTCCCTGGATCGGCCAGTTGTTGGCCGATCTCGGCGCCGATGTCGTCAAGGTCGAGGCACCCGAGGGCGACGACACCCGCAAATGGGGCCCGCCCTTCGTCGAGGGTGCCGAGGGCGAGAACCTCTCGGCCGCCTATTTCCACTCGGCCAATCGCGGCAAGCGCTCGATCACGGCCGATTTCCGCACGGCGGAAGGGCAGGCGCTGGTCAAGCGGCTCGCCGCCCATGCCGATGTGGTGGTCGAGAATTTCAAGGTCGGCGGCCTCGAAAAATACGGGCTCGACGCCGCTTCGCTCCGCAAGGAATTCCCGCGCCTCGTCTATTGCTCCGTCACCGGCTTCGGGCAGGACGGCCCTTATGCGCCGCGCGCCGGCTACGACTTCCTCGTCCAGGGCATGGGCGGGCCGATGTCGGTCACCGGCGAGCCCGCGGGCGCGCCGATGAAGGCGGGCTATGCCGTCGCCGACATCTTCACCGGCCTCTATGCCTCCAACGGCATCCTCGCGGCGCTGCGCCGTCGCGACCTCACCGGCGAGGGCGCGACGCTCGACATGGCGCTGCTCGACACGCAGATCGCCGTGCTCGGCAACCAGGCGATGAACTATCTGGTCGGCGGCCAGCCCCCGGCGCGGCTCGGCAACGCCCATCCCAACATCGTCCCCTATGACGTGTTTCCGGTCGCGGACGGCCACATCATCATCGCCACCGGCAATGACGGGCAATGGCGCAAGCTCTGCGAGGTTCTGGGCGAACCGACGCTGGCCGAGGAGCCCGACTACATCGACAACCGCTCGCGGGTGAAGAACCGCGTCGCTCTGACCGAGCGTTTGCACCGGCTTTGCCAGCGTTATGCCAAGCTCGACCTGCTGGCGGCGCTGGAGAAGGTCGGCGTCCCGGCCGGACCGATCAACGACATCGGCGAAGTCTTCGCCGATCCACAAGTGATCGCGCGCGGCGTCAAGGTCGATCTGCCGAGCGCAGCCGCGAAGGCAGGCCATATTCCAACCGTCGCCTCGCCCATCGTCATGGATGGCGTGCGGCAAGTGGCTGAGCGCACGAGCCCACGGCTCGGCGAGCATGCCGACGAGATTCTGAACGATCCGGCCTGGGGAGGGCCGCAGCATGGCTAATCGTACTGGCGGGCAGATCCTCGTCGACCAGCTCATCCTCCACGGCGCCACAGACGCCTTCTGCGTGCCGGGCGAGAGCTATCTCGCCGTGCTCGACGCGCTGCACGACGCCTCGATGAAGGTCACCATCTGCCGGGCCGAGGGCGGCGCCTGCATGATGGCCGAGGCCGCCGGCAAGCTGACCGGCAAGCCCGGCATCTGCTTCGTCACGCGCGGTCCCGGCGCCACCAACGCCTCGCCCGGCGTCCATATCGCCGATCAGGATTCGACGCCGCTCATCCTCTTCGTCGGCCAGATCGACCAGAGCATGCGTGAGCGCGAGGCCTTCCAGGAGCTCGACTACCGCGCCGTCTTCGGCACCATGACGAAATGGGCGACCGAGATCGACGATGCCGCGCGCATCCCCGAGATCATCAGCCGCGCCTTCCATGTCGCGACCTCGGGCCGCCCCGGCCCGGTGGTGATCGCCCTGCCCGAGAACATGCTGACCGACATCGCCGATGTCGCCGACGCCGAGCCCTATCAGGTGACGGAAACGCACCCCTCCCTGACCCAGACCATCGAATTGCAGAAGCGGCTCTGGGCGGCGAAGAAGCCGATCGCGATTCTCGGCGGCTCGCGCTGGAATCCGCAGGCGATCGAGCGCTTCCAGCGCTTCGCCGAGCGCTTCGACCTGCCCGTCGCGGTTTCCTTCCGCCGGCAGATGCTGTTCCCGGCCGATCATCCGAACTTCGCCGGCGATCTCGGCATCGGCCCGAACCCGAAGCTGCTCGCCCGCATCAAGGAGAGCGACCTCGTCCTGCTCGTCGGCGGCCGGCTCTCGGAGATGCCGAGCCAGTCCTATACGCTGTTCGGCATTCCCAATCCCGGACGCCCGCTCGTCCATGTCCATCCGGACCCGGAGGAGCTCGGCCGCGTCTACCGGCCGACGCAGGCGATCAACGCCACGCCCACCGCCTTCTGCGCGGCGCTCGAGACCGTGCATCCGCCGCAGACGATCCCCTGGGCCGGCGCGGCTGCCGAAGCGCATGAGGCCTATCTCGCCTGGAGCGAGCAGCCGGCGCCCGTCGCGGGAGCTTTCCATCCCGGCGAGATGGTGCGCTGGCTGCGGAGCCGCCTGCCCGACGACGCGATCCTGTGCAACGGCGCCGGCAACTATGCGACCTGGGTGCACCGCTTCCATCGCTTCAACAAGTTCGCGACGCAGCTCGCCCCGACTTCGGGCTCGATGGGCTATGGCGTCCCGGCGGCGATCGGCGCCAAGCGGATCTTCCCGGAGCGGACCGTCGTCGCCTTCGCCGGCGATGGCTGCTTCCTGATGAACGGGCAGGATTTCGCCACCGCCGTGCAATACGACCTGCCCGTCATCGTCGTGGTGGTCGATAACGGCATGTACGGCACAATCCGCATGCATCAGGAACGGGAATATCCCGGCCGCGTCTCCGCGACCACGCTGAAGAACCCCGATTTCGCCGCCTATGCCAAGGCCTTCGGCGGCCATGGCGAGCGCGTCGAGAAAACCGAGGACTTCGCCGCCGCCTTCGAGCGCGCCGTCGCCTCGGGCAAGCCGGCGATCATCCACTGCCTGCTCGACCCCGAGGCGATCACCCCGGCGAAGTCGCTCTCGACCATCCGGGCGGAGGCGTTCGCGGCGCAGGGCAAGGCCTGAGATGAAACGGCGGCATCGTGACGATGCCGCTGTTCCTCCGGATCCGCAGGCCGCGGCCCGCCACGCGATGCGGGCCGCTCCTGGCGGCGATACCCGGGCAAGTTGAACCGGCGCGGAGCACGCAACCGCGGCCGGGAGAGATTCAAAGCGACCGGATCAGGTAACCTCCGCTTAAGCGCGCGTGTGCCGCGCATCAGCCATGTCATTGAATTTTCGCGTAGATGGGCTAACTTCCTCTCGGGGGAAAGGCTACCGCTCATGGCGTTTCGCGCGATCTCGCTTGCCGGCCTGGCTACGATTCTGAGTATCACCGCCTTGCCGGCCCATGCCGCCGGGTTTTTCGACGATCTCGCGCGAGCCTTTTTGGGAGCCCCTCCACGGCCCCAGGCCGTGGAGCCGTACAACCCGCTCAGCGTCACAGTGAAGCCGCGGCGGCAGAAGAGCGTTCGCGCCAAGGCAGCACCGGTCGAGGCTCGGTCGACACCGAAACCACCGGTGGTGCAGCTCGATCCCTCGAGCGACCCGTACTGGTATCTCAAGGATCCCACGATGCGGCGCGGCGATATCGTGGTGACCGATCGCGGCGTGCTTGTCTACCAAGGCAGGAACGCGGACGCGATGCGCCGGTCCGATTTCGCCGGCCTCGGCAGCGGCGATGCGAAGAGCTGGAAACGGAAGCTGCAAGCCGCCGCCGCCGGCGCGCGCACCATGTTCAGCCCCGGAGCGACCAAAGTAAGAACCATGACGGCGGAAACCGTCGAGGAACTCAAGATCGTCGAACCCTAGACATCATACAGATCTGGAAGCTGTCGGGCATGCCGATCAGGGAGAGGCAACCTGATCGGCAATGGGTCCCAGGCGCCGTTACGACCAGCGCCGGCCGAACCACATCCGGCCGAGCAGGCCGTCGCGCCAGAGCACCATATGGACGGCAACCGCCGCCACATGCACGACGCCGAGCCCGATGAGGATATTGCCGAACTGGTCGTGCAGCCACAGCATCCGCCGGTAGACGGCCGGGTCGGGTCCGATCGGATGCGGCACCGGAAACAGCCCGAAATAGAGCGTGGGTATCTGGATCGGCGCCGCCGCCGCCATCAGCAGGCCGGTGACCGGCAAGGCGATGATGCAGAGATAGAGCGCGGCATGGACGAGCGATGCGGCGCCGCGCAGCCAGGGATTGTCGTTCTCCGGGCCGGGCTGGCGCAGGGCGACGCGCAGGACGAGCCGCAGCAGGACGAAGGCCGCGACCGTCAGCCCGACCGATTTATGGAGCTGGTAGAGCTCGAAGCGCGAGAGAAGGTCGCGCTTCTCGTCCAGCATGGGGCCGGAAACCCAGAACTGAAACAGGATCAGCAGGAAGGTCAGCCAGTGCAAGGCGACGCTGGCCGGATGCCAGCGCACCGGCTCGCCCGGCGCTCCCTTCGCCGCGTTGTCTCCACGCGAACCGGTATCCACCTCGCTCGAAAATGCTTCGGGCTTCGCATTCATCGCGCCAGCCGGCCCTGGATCTCGATGTCGATCTGGTCGTCGACGATGTTGACGTCCCGGCCGATATCGTAGGTCGGCCGCAGGAAGCTGCCGCTGGCCCGGAAGGGCAAGGCTTCGCCGCGCCGGGCCTTGCCGATATCGCCGTTTATCATGGCGCGGACGGTGAAGGGATGGGTCATGCCCTTGATGGTGAGCCGGCCCCGAATTTCGAGGTCGTGCTCGCCCGTCCGCGTCACGCTGTCCGAGACGAAGGTCGCGGTGGGGTAAGCCGCGCTGTCCAGCATGCTCGCCCCGGCAATGAAGCCGTCGACCAGCGGCGAGCCCGCCTTGATCGAGCCCGTTTCCAGCGTGACCCGGATGCGGCTTTTCTCGGGATGGTCGAAATCGATCGAGAAGGTGCCGTCATAGCGCTCGAAGCGGCCATTGGTGACGACCGTGCCGAAGCGGTGGCCGATGAAGCTGATCTGCGTCGCCGCGCGGTCGAAATTCCAGCTCGACTGGGCCTGGGCCGGCAGGCCGAACAGGAGGGCGCCCAAGGCGAAAACAGCTGGCTTGATCATGACGCACCGGAGGCGGCTTGCGAGAATCGCGAAGTATCGTCTTTTCCATGGAAAAAACGTGGCGAAGCGCGCCGCAACACGCAAAGGTGAAGCGGCGCCGCAATTCGCGAACCGGCCTCTCAACCGCGTTTGGTGATGACCCCGTCGAAGGTGGAGCGGATGGCGCGGGCAAGCGCGATCGCAGCCCAGCCCTGGAAGATCAGCTCGATGGCGAGGAAGGTGCCGAGCACCCAGAGGCTCGAGGCCGGCCATTGCATCAGGATCATGCCGCCGAGGATCAAGGACAGCAGCCCCGAGAGCGCAACCCAGGTCCAATAGGGCAATTCCCGGTTCTGGAAAGCGACGATGAGGCGCAGCACGCCCGTGGCGACCAGGGCCGCGCCGGCCAGCAGGGTCAGCGACGCCGTCGCGAGCAGCGGATTGACGAAGGTCATCACGCCGACGGCGACGTAGAGCACGCCGATCAGGATATGCAGCAGGCGGCTCTTCCAGCCCTGATGGCGGAAGGCATCGACCAGCACGATGATGCCGCCGACGAAGACCATCGCCCCGAACCAGATCGCGCTGGCGACGCTGAGCAGCGCGACCGCGCCGAGCCCGAGCACGCCGAGGACGATCAGGGCGATGCCGGCCGCCATCAGCCAGCGCCAGTTGCGCCTCAGCGGAATGAGATGCGTGCCGAGCGATGGCGGGCGATGCGGGGAGGTTTCGGACGGCGTGCTGATTTCAGAGGGATTGCTCATGGCGACCGGCTCCGTTTGCGGCAGGCGCCGAAGACCGGAACCGCCTGTCAGACGAAAGCCATGAGAAACCCGACGGGCCGGCGCGTCAATCGCAGCCGGCTCCATCCTCCAAAGATCGCGCCCGCCGGAGAGGGCGAGAACCGCCCCGGCCAGGCGCCGCAGCGCTCATCGAGCGCGCGGAGTCACCGGGCTGCACATGTCTCAGCCGAGCTTTTCGGCAACGAGCTTGCGCAGGCTGCGCAGGTCCTTGACGAAGCCGCGGATGCCCTCCGCCAGCTTCTCCGTCGCCATCGCATCTTCGTTCATGGCGAAACGGAAGGCCTTCTCGTCGAGGACGATGCGCTTCGCCATCTCCGAGGAAGTCTGCGGCGAGGCGGCAGGCGACAACCGGCGCGGCAGATCGCCGGTCGCGGCGGCGAGCTCGTCGAGCAGGCTAGGCCCGATGGTCAGCCGGTCGCAGCCGGCCAGCGCCTCGATCTCGCCGGTGTTGCGGAAGGAGGCGCCCATCACCACCGTCTTGATGCCGAAGGTCTTGTAATAGGCATAGATGCTCTTCACCGAGACGACGCCGGGGTCGGTCTCGGCCGTGTAGGGGCCGCCGCCGGCCTTGACGTGCCAGTCGAGGATGCGCCCGACGAAGGGCGAGATCAGGAAGGCGTTCGCATAGGCGGCCGCGACCGCCTGCGGCAAGGCGAAGAGCAGCGTCAGGTTGCAATCGATGCCCTCGCCCTGCAGCACCTTGGCGGCCTGCAGGCCCTCCCAGGTCGAGGCGATCTTGATCAGGATGCGCTCGCGCGCGACGCCGCGCTCCTTGTAGGCGGCGATGATGGCGCGTGCCTTGTCGATCGTGGCCTTGCCGTCGAAGGAGAGATCGGCATCGACCTCGGTCGAGACGCGGCCGGGCACGATCTTCGTGAGTTCCGTGCCGAAGCTGACGGCGAGACGGTCGCAGACGGCCTGGACCGCCTTCTCTCCACCGCCCTGCTTCTTGCCCCAGGCGATCGCCTCTTCGACGAGATGGGCATAGGCCGGCGTCTCCGCCGCCTTGAACAGCAGCGTCGGATTGGTGGTGCAGTCGACGGGCTTGAGCCGGCGCACCGCTTCGATATCGCCGGTGTCGGCGACGACGGTGGTCATCTCGCGGAGCTGGTCGAGCTTGGAAGCCATGATCTGTTCCCGGTGTCCTGATCCTTGGGCGGTCACCCGCAATGTGGCGCCTCTGCCCTGCCATTGCGAGCCCGCCATGGCAATCCGACCATGCGCGCGGGTGACACGCAACCACCGGCCATTTACGACACGGTCTTCACGGAACTGTCACGCGCAGGGTCTACCGGCAGCGCCATCCCGCGGTTGCGGCCAGAGATGGAGAGTTACATGCAGCGCAAGGCATTGAGCGCGTTCACCATTGCCGCCGGCCTGATCGTCTCGGCGCTGGGCGCGCAGGCGCAGGGCGTGGAAGGCAAGCTGGTGCTCTATACGAGCCAGCCGAACACCGACGCTCAGCAGACCGTCGATGCCTTCAAGGCGAAGTACCCGAAGGTCGACATCTCCTTCGTCCGCGACGGCACGCCGCGCGTCCTGGCGAAGCTCAGGGCCGAGTTCGAGGCAGGCAGCCCGCAGGCCGACGTGCTGCTGATCGCCGATTCCGTGACCATGGAAGGGCTGAAGAAGGAGGGCCGGCTTGAGGCTTACGACAAGGCAGACGTCTCGGCCTATCCGGCGGGGATCCACGACCCCGCCAAGTTCTGGTTCGCGACCAAGCTGATCACCACCGGCATCGTCTACAACACCAAGGCCACGATGAAGCCGACGAGCTGGCTCGACCTGACCAAGCCGGAGGCGAAGAACCAGATCGCCATGCCGAGCCCGCTGAATTCGGGCGCTGCGCTGATCCACACGATCACGCTGACCGGCAATCTCAAGGATGGCTGGAAATACTACGAGGCGCTGAAGGAGAACGGCACGCTGGCTGCCGGCGCCAATGGCGACATCCTGCGCCAGGTCGCCACGGGCGAGAAGCTCTACGGCATGATCGTCGACTTCATGCCGATCCGCGAGAAGGCCAAGGGCGCGCCGGTCGAGTTCGTCTTCCCGAGCGAGGGCGTCTCCTCGGTCAGCGAACCGGTCGCCATTCTCAAGGGCACCAAGAACGAGGCGGCCGCCCGTGCCTTCATCGACTTCGCCCTGTCGAAAGAGGGGCAGCAAGTCGCACTGAAGCAGGGTTATGTCCCGGCGCGTCCTGATGTCGCGCTGCCGGCCGGCTACCCGGCCCGCGACGCCATCAAGCTGATGCCCTTCGACGCCGGCAAGGCGCTGGCCGAGTCGGACGCCGCCCGCAAGCGCTTCGGCGCCATCTTCGAGTGAGCGTGGTTTCGCCTCACGGACATACGGCGCGATGACGCTGGTCCTGCGCCCATCACGCAAGCGGGAGCCCGTTCCGGCGCTCCCGCTTCCGCCTTTGCGCCTGCCTGCCGAGCTCGGCCTGCCGGCGCTCATTATCCTGATTGCGCTGCTGCTCGGCGGCCTGCCCTTCCTGCGGCTCGTGCTGGCGGCCTTCGCGCCGGGCTGGCAGTTCGCGCCGGAGACCGCCTTCGCCGCGATGACGGGCCGCTCGGCCATCACGGCCACGCTGCATACGCTCGACACCTCCTTCTTCTCGGCGCTGGGCGCGCTCGCGATCGGCACCGTCGTCGCACTGGCGCTCGGCGTCACCGATGTCCGCGGCAAGCGCCCGCTGGCCTTCGCCTTCGTCTTCTCGATGATGATCGCGCCGCAGGTGGCCGCGCTCGCCTTCCTCAGCCTGCTCGCGCCGAACTCGCAGGTGCTGATGCTGCTCGGATTGGCGCCGGCGCCGGGCACGGCGAACCCGCTGCTCGGACGCGGCGGCATCATCCTGGTCATGGCGCTGCATCATGCGCCGCTGGTCGCGATCACCCTCTGGACCGGCTTGCGCAGCATTCCGCATTCGCTGGTCGAAGCGGCGCAGATGGAAGGCGCGGGCCCGGCGACCATCACCGCGCGAATCATCGTGCCGGTGCTGCGGCCGCAATTCATCGCGGCCGGGCTGATCGCCTTCGTCGCCGGCGTCGGCAATTTCGGCATCCCCGCTTTGCTCGGCCTGCCGGTGAACTATCTCACCTTGCCGACACTGATCTATCGCCGGTTGTCGAGCTTCGGCCCGGAAAGCCTGCCGGAGACGGCGGCGCTCGCCCTGCTCGTCGGCGCCGTCGCGGCGCTCGGCATCCTCGCCGGCATGGCGGTCGCGCGCCGCCAGGGCGGCAAGGTCGAGATCGAAAGGCCGCTCGAACCCTTCTGGCTGCTCGGGCCGGCACGCCCCTTCGTCGCGGCAGGCCTGTGGCTGCTGCTCCTCGTCAAGCTCGGCCTGCCCTTCTTCGCCCTGCTGAGCGAGGCATTGACGCCCGCGCTCGGCGTGCCGCTCTCCTGGCAGACGCTGACCTTCGACAAATTCGCCGAGGTGCTGTTCCGCCAGGCCGTAACCATCCGCGCCTTCTGGAATTCCTTCTGGTTCGCTGCGGTCGCCGCGGTCCTGCTGTCGCTCACCTCGATCGCCTTCGCCTACGGGCTCGAGCGGCGGATCGGCAGGCTCCGGCGGCCGGTGGAGCTCATCGTCGAATTGCCCTATGCGCTGCCGGGCGTGGTGCTCGCCATCGCCTGCATCCTGATCTTCCTGAGGCCGCTGCCGCTGATCGGCGTCAGCATCTACGGCACGCCCTTCATCATCCTCTTCGCCTATCTCGCGCGCTTCCTGCCGCTGGCGCTGAAGGCCCCGCTTGCGGCGATGGCGCAGATCGAGGCGCATCATGAAGAGGCGGCCAAGCTCGATGGCGCCGGGCTCTGGCAGATGCTGCGCTTCATCGTCGCGCCGATCCTGGCGCCGGCCGCTGCCGTCTCCGCCCTGATGGTCTTCCTCGTCGCCTTCAACGAGCTCACCGTCTCGGCGCTGCTCTGGTCGTCAGGCACCGAGACGCTCGGCGTCGTGCTGTTCAGCCTGAAGGAAGCGGGGCTCGCGGGCGAGTCTGCCGCGATCGCGATCAGCACCTCCGCCGTGATCCTCGCCGCCATGCTGCTCCTCGACCTCCTCGGCCGGCATCTGCCGCGCAACGTGCTGCCCTGGAGAATCTGAAGCGCGACATCAACGTCACGACCGACCTGAGACCGCGGGCGGAACGTCACGGAAAATTAAGCCTGACAGCGCCGTAGATGGAGCATGAATGCTCCATCTACGGCGGCTCTTGCCGATGATAAACCCGGGAAAGACGAGCGCGGCATCCTCGTCATCGAAGATTCGCGGACATTCGCGATCGCCTTGCGTCAGTTCCTCGAGGCGGAGACCGGGCTGCCCGTCACGACCTGCGCCTCGCTCAAGGACCTCAGCGAGCTGATCGTCGCGGCACCCGGCGCCTATGCGATCGCGGTGGTCGACCTCAACCTGCCGGACGCGCCGCGCGGCGAAGCGCTCGACTGGACCGTCGCCCACGGCATCCCGACCGTCGTCTTCACCGCGACCTTCGATCTCGCCACGCGCGGACGGATCATGGAGCGGGAGGTCATCGACTACGTTCTGAAGGACAACGAGTTCGCCCTTCCGAACCTTGTTGGCACGGTGAAGCGCGCGCTCGACAACCGCAACACGCGCATCCTCGTCGTGGACGACACCCGCACCACCCGCAAGGTGCTCGCCCGCATGCTGTCGATCCAGCAATATGTCGTGGTCGAGGCCGGCTCGGGCGCGGAAGCGCTCGCCCTGCTCGACGCCCATCCTGACCTGGAGCTCGTCGTCAGCGACTATTACATGCCGGACATGGACGGCTTCGAGCTGGCTCGCAAAATCCGGCGGAGCCATCCCAATGTCCGCCTCATCGGGATCTCCTCCTCGACCGACCGGAAGACCTCCGCCGGCTTCCTCAAGGCCGGGGCGCATGACTTCGTCGCGCGCCCCTTCGTCCTGGAAGAGCTGCAATGCCGCATCGCCTCGAATGTCGAGACGCTGACGCAGCTCAAGCGGCTGCAGGAGCTGGCCGCACGGGACTATCTCACCAACCTGTTCAACCGGCGCCATTTCTTCGAGCAGGGGCCGGCCCTGGTCGAGACGGCCCGGCAGGCCGGGCTGCCGGCCTCGATCGCGCTGCTCGACATCGACCATTTCAAGCAGCTGAATGACCGCCACGGCCATGACGGCGGCGACAGGGTGCTCGATGCGGTTGCGCGGAATCTCAGCCGTCTGGCCGAGGGCGGCACCAATCTGCTGGCGCGCGTCGGCGGTGAGGAATTCGCGATCCTGTTCCGGGGCGCGGATCTCGCGGAAGCCCTGCGGCTCTCGGAAACGATCCGCGAGGAGATCGCCCGCGAAGCGCTGCTGCTGGGAGGCGAGACCTTGGCGCTCACCGTCTCGATCGGCGTCACCGAGATCGGCGCCTCCGAGCGTCTCGATGCCAGCCTCGGCCGGGCCGACCAGGCGCTCTATACGGCCAAGCAGGCCGGCCGGAACCGGGTCTGCGCCGCCGCTCAAAGAAGCTAGGGCAGGCTCGCGCGCAGCCGGCTACTCTGCCGCCGCGCGGGCCTCCTGTCTCGGCTCGCCCATCAGAAGCGCGCGCGACGCCTTGGCTTCGCGCACGACGAAGTCGACGATGGCGCGGACACGGGCGACGTCCTTGAGATCGGCATGGACGAGCAGCCAGAAGGAGCGGGTGATCTGCACCGTCTCGGGCAGCACCGGCACGAGCCGCGGGTCGTTCTCCGCCATGAAATGATGGATGACGCCGATGCCGGCGCCCGCCACGACCGCATTCATCTGGGCGATGACGCTCGAGCTCTGGACATGGGCGCGCAGGCCCTTGGCGACCTCGTCGAGATAGTCGAGCTCGGGCGAGAAGATCAGGTCGTCGATATAGCCGATGATACGGTGCTCGAAGAGGTCGTCCGGCTTCGTCACCGAAGGCATATCCTTGAGATAGCCCGGCGCAGCGTAGAGGCCGAGGCGATAATCGGCGAGCTTGCGCGCCACCACCTTGCCCTCCTTCGGCGGGGCGAGCGTGATCGCGACATCGGCCTCGCGCTTCGAGAGCGAGAGCAGGCGCGGCATGGCGATGAGCTGGATCTCCAGCCCCGGATAGGATTTCGCGAAGGCCGCGAGGCGCGGCGCCAGGAAGGCGGTGCCGAAGCCGTCCGGCGCGCCGATCCTGACCGTGCCGGACAAGGCCATGTCGGCGCCGCCGATATCGCTCTGGATGGCGAGCGCCTCGGTCTCCATCGTCTCCGCCTTGGCGAGCAGCCGCTCGCCATGCGCCGTCAGCGTGTAGCCCTGCGGACGACGCTCGAAGAGCTTCGCCTTCAGCGCCTCCTCCAGCGAGGTGATGCGGCGCGAGACGGTGGCATGGTCGGCGCCGAGCCGGCGCGCGGCGGCGGTCAGCCGGCCGGAGCGGGCCACCGCCAGAAAGAAGCGGAGATCGTCCCAGTCGAAGCGCTCCAAGCCTCCCTCCTCATATTTGTGTTTTTGCACGACAGGCGTTCCACGCTCGCTATAGCCGTGCGCAAACGAGAATGGTAGTGAGTTGTCACGATCACCACACCACCAATTCGTAGGGAGGGCGCCATGCGTCAGGTCGGACATTTCATCGGCGGCAAGCAGGTCGCCGGCACCTCGGGACGCAGCGCCGACATCTTCCAGCCGATGGATGGCAGCGTGATCGGCAAGGTCGCGCTCGCCTCCGCGGCCGAACTCGACGCGGCCGTCAGGAACGCGGCCGAAGCGCAGCCGAAATGGGCCGCGACCAATCCGCAGCGCCGCGCCCGCGTGCTGATGAAGTTCCTCGACCTGATCGCCCAGAACAACGAGGAGCTGGCCGAGCTGCTCGCCCGCGAGCATGGCAAGACCATTCCCGACGCCAAGGGCGACATCCAGCGCGGCGTCGAGGTCGTGGAATTCTCGCTCGGCGCGCCCAACCTGATGAAGGGCGAGTTCACCGACGGTGCCGGCCCCGGCATCGACATCTATTCGCTGCGCCAGCCGCTCGGCGTGGTCGCCGGCATCACCCCGTTCAACTTTCCGGCGATGATCCCGCTCTGGAAGCTCGGCCCCGCGATCGCCTGCGGCAACGCCTTCATCCTGAAGCCCTCGGAGCGCGATCCCGGCGTGCCGATGCGCCTCGCCGAACTCTTCATCGAGGCCGGCGGCCCTCCCGGCATCCTCAACGTCGTCAATGGCGACAAGGAAGCGGTCGACGCCATCCTCGACCATCCCGAGATCAAGGCCGTCGGCTTCGTCGGCTCGACCCCGATCGCGGAGTACATCTACGCCCGGGGCTGCGCGAACGGTAAGCGCGTGCAGTGCTTCGGCGGCGCCAAGAACCACATGGTCATCATGCCCGACGCCGATATGGACCAGGCCGTCGACGCGCTGATCGGCGCCGGCTACGGCTCGGCCGGCGAGCGCTGCATGGCGATCTCGGTCGCGGTGCCCGTCGGCAAGGCCACGGCCGACGAGCTGGTCAAGCGCCTGATCCCGCGCGTCGAGAGCCTCAAGGTCGGCCCCTCGACCGATGTCACCGCCGATTACGGCCCGGTCGTCACCAAGGCGGCGATGGAGAAGATCAAGAACTACGTCGATATCGGCGTCGAGGAAGGCGCCAAGCTCGTCGTCGATGGCCGCGGCTTCAAGATGCAGGGCTACGAGAACGGCTTCTATGTCGGCGGCTGCCTGTTCGACAACGTCACCAAGGACATGCGCATCTACAAGGAAGAGATCTTCGGGCCGGTGCTCGCGGTCGTCCGCGCCGACAGCTATGACGAGGCGCTGAAGCTTACCAACGACCACGAATACGGCAACGGCACCGCGATCTTCACCCGCGACGGCGACGCCGCGCGCGACTTCGCCTCGAAGGTGCAGGTCGGCATGATCGGCATCAACGTGCCGATCCCGGTGCCGCTGGCCTATTACACCTTCGGCGGCTGGAAGCGCTCGGCCTTCGGCGACCTCAACCAGCACGGCCCGGATTCGATCCGCTTCTACACCAAGACCAAGACGGTGACGGCGCGCTGGCCGAGCGGCATCAAGGACGGTGCGAGCTTCGTCATTCCGACGATGAACTGAGGCAGCGCCGACGGAGGGGGCCATGGAGCGAACGCTGCGGACCCTCGCAACGTCGCTTCCGGCCTCCGCTGGCGCGGCTCGACCTGCCATGAATGCTGCCGGCGCATCGCGATCTGCCGGCCGCCCTTCCCCATCCCGATCCGACGCGAACAGGCCCGGCCTTTCGTCGCGATTGCGCGCGCCTGCGCCGCGGGACTATCTCACTGATCAGGAGGGCCAACCATGAACGCCTTCGCTCTCACCGAAGACCAGATCGCCATCCGCGAGATGGCGCAGGAATTCGCCGCCGAGACACTCGCCCCCCACGCCATGCGCTGGGACGAGGAGAAGCACTTCCCGGTCGAGGAGATGCGCGCCGCCGCCGCGCTCGGCATGGGCGGCATCTATATCCAGGACGATGTCGGCGGCTCAGGCCTGACCCGGCTCGATGCGGCGCTGATCTTCGAGGCGCTCTCGACCGGCTGCCCGACGGTCGCGGCCTATATCTCGATCCACAACATGTGCGCCTGGATGATCGACCGCTACGGCTCCGACGAGCAGCGCCGGCGCCTCCTGCCGAAGCTCTGCACGATGGAGCATCTGGCGAGCTATTGCCTGACCGAGCCCGGCGCCGGCTCCGACGCCGCCGCGCTGAAGACCAGAGCGGTGCTGGACGGTGACCATTACGTCCTCGACGGACAGAAGCAGTTCATCTCCGGCGCCGGGGTCTCCGACATCTATGTCGTGATGGCGCGCACCGGCGAGGCCGGCCCCGGCGGCATCTCGACCATCGTCGTCGAGAAGGACACGCCCGGCCTCTCCTTCGGCGCCAATGAGAAGAAGATGGGCTGGAACGCCCAGCCGACACGGGCGGTGATCTTCGAGAATTGCCGCGTGCCGGTGGCGAACCGGCTCGGCCCGGAAGGCATCGGCTTCAAGATCGCCATGGCCGGCCTCGATGGCGGGCGGCTCAATATCGGCGCCTGCTCGATCGGCGGCGCGCAAGGAGCGCTCGACAAGGCCATCGCCTATGCCAAGGAGCGCAAGGCCTTCGGCTCGGCCATCGCCGATTTCCAGGCGCTGCAATTCAAGCTCGCCGACATGGCGACGGAGCTTGAGGCAGCGCGCACCCTGCTCTGGCGTGCCGCCGCGGCGCTCGATGCCAAGACGCCGGATGCGACGAAGCTCTGCGCCATGGCCAAGCGCATCGCCACCGACACCGGCTTCGAGGTCGCCAATGACGCGCTGCAGATCCATGGCGGCTACGGTTATCTGGCCGATTACGGCATCGAGAAGATCGTCCGCGACCTGCGCGTCCACCAGATCCTCGAAGGCACCAACGAGGTGATGCGGATGATCGTCGCGCGCGGGCTGGTGGGACGCGCGAAGGGGAATTGACGCCGGAGAAACGACGTGAGTTTCTTTCGACAATTTATCGTTTACTTGATCGGCACCACCCTTCTGGGTGCCCTCACGGCGTTTTTGGCAAAATTCTTTTCCATCGAAAAATCAACGATCTCGATTGGCATGATCGGAGTAGGAATCGGGTGGGGCGCTTGCTGGTTCTGGAACGCCTGGCGAGAACAACCGCAAGGCATAGCGAAGCGCGATTCCACGATCGACCGCAAAGCGCCTCTAGAAGAAACTAGCGACAAAATCCGCCGTTTCGACTCCAAATCGCAGAGTGTCGTCTTAAAAGATGAGGTTTAAGCCATGACCAGCATCGCCTTCATCGGCCTCGGCAATATGGGCGGCCCGATGGCCGGGAACCTCGTCAAGGCGGGCCATAGCGTCAAGGCCTTCGATCTCGTCGAGGCATCGCGCCATGCCGCCGCCGAGCTCGGCGTCGGTATCGCAGCCTCCGCCAAGGAGGCCGTCGCGGATGCCGAGATCGTCGTCACCATGCTGCCGGCCGGCAAGCATGTGCTCTCGGTCTGGGCGGACATCCTGCCGGCGGTTAAGCCCGGTACGCTGCTGATCGATTCCTCGACCATCGACGTCGACAGCGCCCGCAAGGCGCATGCGCTGGCGGCCGAGCGCGGCTGCCTCTCGCTCGACGCTCCCGTCTCGGGCGGCACGGGCGGCGCCAAGGGCGCGACGCTGACCTTCATGGTCGGCGGCACGGCGGAAGCGTTCGACAAGGGCGAGCCCATCCTCGCCAAGATGGGCCGCAAGATCGTGCATTGCGGCGGCGCCGGAAACGGGCAGGCCGCGAAGATCTGCAACAACATGATCCTCGGCATCTCGATGATCGGCGTCTCCGAGGCCTTCGTACTGGCCGAGAAGCTCGGGCTTTCGCATCAGGCGCTGTTCGACGTCGCCTCGACCTCGTCCGGCCAGTGCTGGTCGCTCACGACCTATTGTCCGGTGCCGGGGCCGGTGCCGACCTCGCCCGCCAACAACGACTACAAGCCCGGCTTCGCCTCGGCGCTGATGCTGAAAGACCTGAAATTGTCGCAGGAAGCGGCACAGGCGGTGGGCGCTTCGACCCCGCTCGGCGCGGCGGCGGCGCAGCTCTTCGGCCTGCACAATGCCTGGGGCGAAGGCGGCACGGATTTCTCCGGGATCATCCATCTTTTGCGCGGTCGCGGAGAGGCGTGAGAGACGCTTGCGCGGCAGGGTGTCGCGGGTCTAGGACGGACCCATGAACGACACGCCCCTCCGCCGCGAACGCTCCTCTCTCACCGGCTTCGCGGTCAACCGGCTCGACCGGCGCGAGGATTTGCGGAACAAGCCGGATGCGGTGACCGCGCTGCGCCACCGTTCGGACACGCTGATCGCCGCCGTGGCGGGCGAGACGCCGATCCTCAACCGAATCGAGGGCGAGACGCTCTCGGTCTGGTTCAGCCATGGCGAGACCGAAATGCTCGGCCCGGCGCAGGAGGAGATCTTCCTCGGCATGGCCGAGGACGGCTCGCCGCGCTTCGGGCGGCTGCTCGACCGGGCCCTGGCCGAGACCCTGAAGGAGCGCCCCGAGCTCGTCGTGACGGATCTGCGCTCGGTCGCGTTGAAGCGGCTCGTTCCCGAGGACGAGGTCGGGCCGCTCGGCGAGGCCAAGGCCGTGCTCGACTGGCATGCGCGCCACCGCTTCTGCGCGCAGTGCGGCGGGCCAACCAAGGCGGCGGCGTCCGGCTGGCGGCGCGAATGCAGCGTCTGCGGGGCGATGCATTTCCCGCGCACCGACCCAGTCGTGATCATGCTGGTGACGCGTGGCGACAAATGCCTGCTGGCACGTCAGGCGCGCTTCGCGCCGGGCATGTATTCCTGCATCGCGGGCTTCGTCGAGCCGGGCGAAACGATGGAAGACGCGGTGCGCCGCGAGAGCTGGGAGGAAGCGGGACTAAGGGTCGGCCCGGTCCGCTACCTCGCCTCGCAGCCCTGGCCCTTCCCGTCCTCGATCATGCTCGGCTGCATCGCCGAGGCGTTGGGCGACGAGATCACCCTCGACATGACCGAGCTCGAGGAGGGGCGCTGGTTCCCGCGCGAGGAGGTGCTGCAGATGCTGAACGGCACCCATCCGGACGGCCTCGCCTGCCCGCAGCATATCGCCATCGCCAACACGCTGCTCCGGGCCTGGGCCCTGGAGGGCGAGCGGGTCTAGGGTCTCCGCATCCTAGCGTCGCGACGAACGAACAGCCTTTTCGGAGCCTTGATGTCGACGGACCCCGTCAACGCCTTCGTACCGGGCCCGCGAGCCCGGATTCCCGGCAAGCCGGGCCTGCCGCTTTCGGGCCTGACCTTCGCGGCCAAGGATCTGTTCGATGTCGCGGGGATACCGACCGGCGGCGGCAATCACGACTGGGCCCGGGCCAACCCCGTGCCCGAACGCCATGCCTGGGCCGTGCAGAGGCTGCTCGACGCCGGCGCCGAACTGGTCGGCAAGACGATCACGGACGAGGTGTCGCTCGGCATCCTCGGCGAGAGCGCCTTCGACGGGACACCGCTCAACAGCGCCGCACCCGAGCGCGTGCCGGGCGGCTCCTCCTCCGGCTCGGCCGCCGCCGTCGCCGCCGGCCTGTGCGATACCGCTCTCGGAACCGATACGGGCGGCTCGATGCGCGTGCCGGCGAGCTTCTGCGGCCTCTACGGCATCCGGCCGACTCATGGCCGGCTCGACCTGACCGGGCTGATGCCGCAGGCGCCGAGCTCCGACACAGCCGGATGGTTCGCACGCGACGCGGCGACCTTCGCGCGCGTCGGCACGGTGATGCTGGGCGAGGAACCAGGTCGTTTGCCGACGAAACTCCTCATCGCCGCGGACGCCTTCGGCTTCGCCGACCCGGAGGTCGCCGCCGCCTTGCAGCCCATGGTCGAGCGGCTGGCGCGGATCGTCGGTTCGCCGCCGCGTGAAGAGATCATGGCGCCGCAGGGGCTCTCGGTCTGGGCGCGGGCCCAGCGCAGCTTGCAACCGGCCGAAGCCTGGCAGACCTTCAAGCCCTGGATCGAGCAGCACAATCCGCGCATGGCCTTCAGCGTCGCCGCCGGACTGATCGCCGGCTCGCAGATTCCGGCGAGCGAGCGCAACTGGGCCGCTCTGATGCGCGAGGAGGCGCGGGCGCGGCTGCGTTATCTCCTGCCGGTCGGAACGATCCTCTGCCTGCCGACGACGCCGTTCCCGGCGCCGTTGCGCGGCCTGTCCCTGCCGGAGCTTCAACCGCTGCGCGACCGCATCACCTGCCTCTGCGCACAGGGCGGCCTGGCGGGCCATCCGCAGGTCAGCCTGCCCGGTGCCACCGTCGACGGGGCGCCTGTCGGCCTGTCCATCATCGGCGGGCGCGGCAGCGATGCCAGCCTGATCGCCGTCGCCAAAGCCATGGAGAATGCGGCGTGACCGACCTGACCCCGAACCTGCCCGACGTGGTCGCCGAGATCAGCGCGCTCTTCGAGGCCTATGAACAGGCGCTGATCGATAAGAACGTGGACGTTCTCGACGCGACCTTCTGGGACAGCCCGCACACCATCCGCTACGCTCTCGGCGAGAACGGCTATGGCTTTTCCGAGATCCACGCGCACCGCGTCGCCCGCCCGCCGGGACCGGGCATCAAGGAGAAGCGGATCAGGCTGGAAATCCTGACGCTCGGCCGCGACCTCGCCACCGTGAACCTGGAGTTCAAGGTCCGGGGCCGCGACGTCATCGGGCGCCAGAGCCAGAGCTGGGTGCGCTTTCCCGATCTGGGCTGGAAGGTCGTCTCCGCCCATGTCTCGACGATGGAGCCGCGCCCCTGGTGAGACGCATGGCGGCGTCATGAAGATGGCTCGAAGACCGCGTTTCCTGTGCCGATCGGAACTGCTGGAGGATCACCGATGTCATTCTACCGGGGCATGACCTGCACGAACGTCACCATCGACGGAGACAAGGGCGATCCGATCACCGCCTATGTCGCGAAGCCCGAGGGGCCGGGACCCTTTCCGGCCGTGGTGCTGATCCATCATCTGCCGGGCTGGAGCGAGATCTATATCGAGACGACGCGGCGCTTCGCGCATCACGGCTACATCGCGATCTGCGCGAATCTCTATGAGCGGGCCGGCGCCGGCAATCCCGACGATGTCGCGGCCAGGGTGCGCGCCGAGGGCGGCGTTCCCGACGCGCAGGTCGTCGGCGACACCGAGGGCGCGGTGAAATGGGTGCGGGCGCTCAAGGAGCACAACGGCAAGGTCGGTCTCTTCGGCTCCTGCTCGGGCGGCCGGCACGCCTTCCTCTATGCCTGCCAGAAGCACGACGTCGACGCCTGCGCCGAGCTCTGGGGCGGGCGTGTCGTGATGGCGCCGGAGGATCTCAACGCCAAGACGCCGGTCTCCCCGATCACGCTGACCGAGGGCCTGTCCTGTCCCCTCATCGGCATCTTCGGCAATGAGGACCGCGCGCCGAGCCCGGAGCAGGTGAACCAGCACGAGGCGGAGCTGAAGAAGCACGGCAAGGCTTACGAGTTCCACCGCTATGACGGCGCCGGCCACGGCTTCTTCTACTGGAATCGCCCGATCTACCGGCCCGAGCAGGCGATGGACGCCTGGGGCAAGATCTTCGCGTTCTTCGGAAAGCATCTGTCGTAAGATATTCCCGCGTTTTCGGAGAAACGCGGGAATATCTTACCTTTTTGTTTTTCGCATTTTCTTCACGCGAACCGGTATCCACTTCGCTCGAAAATGCTCCTATCGGAGGCCCATCATGTGCACGTCGATTGTCGAGATCGTCCCGGTCGAGGGCATGGCCAAGCGCGGCGATGACTGGTTTTCGCTGACCCAGGCCGTCGTCGCCTATGACCATGCCCGCCACGCGCCGCTGGCGGATGTCGTCACGCTGGATTTCATCAACGCTTCGCTCGATGTCGGCGCGCGGGCCGGCGTCGAATTGACGCTCGAGACCGCGAAGGCGCTGCATGCGGCGCTGGGGCGGGCGATCGCAGAGGCGGAATTCGAGGAGGCAGAGGTGCGCGGCAAGGGCGCGCCGGCGAGTTCGGTCAGGGCGGCCTGAGGCGGTTGTTTCCGCCTGGTTTTTCCGCCGCTGCATTCAGGGCGGAGCGGTCGAGAGCCACCAGCTCCCTGCGTCGAGCCAGCAGCTGTCGTCGGGCTCTCCATCGAAGCGGATCGACTGCACGCTCTCGATATCGCCCCGCTGGAAGGCGGCCACCAGATCGCGGCCGATCTCGGCGTTCTGCTCGGTCTGGCATGCGATGAAACTCGCCCGCGAGATGAAGCGAGCAGGCCAGGACGATCCATCATCCTGTGGTTTCTCCACGAGAAGCATTCCACCGTGCGTCGTCTCGGCCTGTAGCGGGAACAGCAACCGGCCGCCCGGGTGCAAGGCTTCGAGCCAGTTGACGCTGGGGTGGCTGATCCCGGCATTCACATAGACGATGTCGGCCTTCGGGAGGGGATCGGTCGTCCCGGATCGGGCCATCACCTTCGCCTGCGGCCAAGGGCCGAGATTGCTCGTCGCCCTCTCGGCAAGCGCGGGGTCGATCTCATAGGCGTAGACCCGACCTTCGGGGCCAGCGAGCGTGGCGAGGATCGCCGTGTAATAGCCGCTCCCCGCACCGATCTGCAGGACGGTTTCGCCCGGCAGGACGCCGACGCAGTCGAGGCAGCGCGCATGCAGGCTGGGCTCGCCGATATTGATACCCCGCGCCGGATCGAGTGCGATCAGGACATCCTGATAAAGAAAGGCGGGATCGGCATCCGGCGTCTCGATGTAGCCGGAGCGCTCGGGACCCCGCCTCCACGGGCTGGCGACGCGGATGAACCACGGCCCCGGCCCGGCAAAGGGCTCGCGGGGAACAGATGCGAAGGCGGCTTCGATGCGCGGATCGCGAACGGCGCCCGTATACGCCACGTAACGCGCGAAGAAAGCCCGCAGCTTCGCAATCCGCTGCACCTCGGCGGTTGCCGATCGCTCATCTGCCATGCTCGCCCCCAAATGCGCCGCCGCCTGACGGTATCGCTTCGGAGGCGCGGATCAATCGCCGCGTGGCGACAGCGACCGATCCGCTGCCTCGCGAGCGCTACTCCGCCGGCTCTTCGATGGTCGAGCGGAAATCGCTCGCCGGATAGACGCCCATGATCTTCATCTCCTTGGAGAAATAGGAGAGTTCATCGAGCGCGCGCCGCAGCGCCGGGTCGTCCGGATGCCCCTCGACATCGGCGTAGAACATCGTGGCGGCGAACAGGCCGTCGACCATGTAGCTCTCGAGCTTTGTCATGTTGATGCCGTTGGTGGCGAAGCCGCCCATCGCCTTGTAGAGCGCGGCGGGAATGTTGCGGACGCGGAACATCAGCGTCGTCACGGTCTTACCCGCGCCCTGGCGGGCATATTCCGGGTATTTCGAGAGCACGACGAAGCGGGTGGTGTTGTGCTTCTCGTCCTCGATGTCCTCCATCAGGATGTTGAGGCCATAGACCTCCGCCGCGATGCGCGGGGCGATGGCGGCGCGCGTCACGTCGCCGGTCTCGGCCACCTGCCGGGCGGAACCGGCCGTATCGGCCGCGACCTCGGCCTTGAGGCCGAGCTTGCGGATGATCTTGCGACACTGGCCGAGCGCATGGATGTGGCTCTGCACCACCTTGACCGTCGCCAGCGTCGCGCCCTCGACGCCCATCAGATGGAAGCGGATCGGCAGGAAGTGCTCGCCGATGATGTGCAGGCCCGAGCGCGGCAGCAGATGATGGATGTCGGCGACGCGGCCGGCGATCGAATTGTCGATCGGGATCATGCCATAGCGGGCCTTGCCGTCGCTGACGGCTGAGAGCGCGTCCTCGAAGGTGGGGCAAGGCAGGAGCTCGCAGTCCGGAAACACCTGGAGAGCCGCCTGCGAGGAGAAGGCTCCGGGCTCACCCTGGTAGGACACGACGAAGGACATGGGGGTACTCAGGCTCCTCAGCTTCTTGTTCTGGCGCCGTTCCGAACACGCAGCCGCGATGCGGCTTCGCCGGAACGGCTTCAGCGGGACTTCAGGATCGCGCGGGCGCGATCGAGATCATGGGGCGTGTCGACGCCGAGCGGCACATCGTCGACGACGATGATGTCGATGCGCATGCCGTCCTCGACCGCGCGCAGCTGCTCGAGGCGCTCGCGCTTCTCCAGCGGCGAAGGCGGCAGCGAAACGAAGCGGTCGAGCGCGCTGCGGCGATAGGTGTAGAGGCCGATATGATGATAGAGCGGCCCCTCCCCGCCCGGCGCGGTGACGCGGGTGAAATAGAGCGCCCGCATCCGGCCGGGGCCGATCTCGCTGCCGATCGCCTTGACCACGCTGGACTCGGTCTTCTCCTCCTCGCGCGTGATCACGGCGGCCAGCGTGACGATGTCGACCGCGGGATCCTCCAGCGGCGCCACCGAGGCGATGATCACCTGCGGGTCGATGGTCGGCAGGTCGCCCTGGACGTTGACGATGACGTCATGGCGGCCCTGCGGATCGACGATGTCGGCGGCCTCCTTGATGCGGTCGGAGCCGGAGGGATGATCGGAGCGCGTTAGGGCGGCGCGGCCGCCCGCTTTTTCCACAGCCGCGACGATCTCGGGCGTGTCGGTGGCGACCACGACGGGTCCGAGCCCCGTCTCCATCGCACGGCGCCAGACATGCACGATCATCGGCTCGCCATGGATGTCGGCGAGCGGCTTGCCCGGCAGGCGGGTCGACTGCATGCGGGCGGGGATCAGAATCAGCGGATTCGGCATGATCGGCGGCGGGTCCGGCTGGGATGCCGCTTCGGGACGGGAAGCAGCGTCGAAAGGTCTCAAAACGAAGCGCGCTTATACGAGTTGCAATCGGGCGCGCAAAGCGGTTAAGCAGCATCCGAGGCTGGAGGCGTTCAAGACTTCGGCTAAGGCTCTATCTCGTCTCCCGCGCCTCGGCCGCGGAGGGTCCAGGGTTCGGATACGATGAATATCGAAGCCAACAAGATCGCCGGCGCGGTTCTGTCCACGCTCCTCGCGGTGATGGGTCTCCAGATGGTCGCCGGAATCGCCTTCACGCCGCATAAGCCGGCCGTGCCGGGCTACGACCTTCCCAGCGCCGAGCCGGCCTCCGCCGGCGGCGCCGCTCCCGCGGCCGTGGAAGATCCGCCGATCGCCGACCGCCTCGCCAAGGCCGACCCGGCCAAGGGCGAGAAGGCGACCGCCGCCTGCAAGGCCTGCCACACCTTCGAGAAGGGCGGCGCCAACAAGGTCGGCCCGCATCTCTTCGGCGTCGTCGGCCGCAACGAGGGCACCGTCGAGGGCTTCGGCTACTCGGCTGCGATGAAAGGCCGCAACGACAAGACCTGGGATGCCGACGGGCTCGACCACTTCCTGAAGAACCCGAAGGCCTATGTCGCGGGCACCGCGATGTCCTTCGCCGGCATCAGCAATCCCCAGACCCGCGCCGACGTGATCGCCTATCTCAGCACGTTGAAGTGATCGGTTTCGATCTCACCTCTCGCTGACCCTTCCGAGCCGGGCTTAACGCCCGGCTTTTGCTTGCGGTGCCCTGCTCCCGCCTTCACCATGGCGATAATCACCGCCATTGCCGTTCCGGCGCCCACGGGCGACAAGGAACAGGCGAATCGGAGAAGGAGACGCGAGACGATGGCGATGCGCATCACACGCCGCAGGCTGCTCGAAGCCGGAGGCGTCATGGCGGCAACGGCCGCTTTGCCGGAACTGTCCGGGACGGTGCTCGCACAGGAAGCCGAATCGCACGGGCTCTCGACCTTCGGCGAGCTCGGCCTGCCGCCGGATTTCCCACATTTCCCCTATGTGAACCCGCAGGCGCCGAAAGGCGGCACGCTGACCCTGCAGATCAAGCAGGCCGGCGGCAACCAGAGCTTCGACACCTTCAACACGCTCAACACCTTCGTGCTGCAGGGCGACGGTGCGGCCGGCATGGATGCCTGCTTCGACAGCCTGATGGCCGGTTCGGGCGACGAGCCGGGCTCGCTCTACGGGCTCCTGGCCAAGAGCGTCGCGGTCTCCGCCGACAGGCTGACCTATCGCTTCCGCCTCAGGCCCGAGGCGAAATTCCAGGACGGTTCGCGCGTCACGGCGAAGGATGTCGCCTTCTCGCTCAACATCCTCAAGGAGAAGGGCCACCCCTCCTACCGGCTGACGCTGAACGAGATGGTCTCGGCCAGCGCCGAGGGCGACGACATCGCCATCGTGCAGTTGTCGCCGAAGCGCAGCCGCGACCTGCATCTGGTCGTCGCAAGCCTGCCGGTCTTCTCCGAAAAATACTGGTCGACGCGGGATTTCACCGCCGCGACACTGGAAGCGCCGCTCGGTTCCGGCCCCTACAAGGTCGGGCGCTTCGAGCAAGGCCGCTTCATCGAGTTCGAGCGCCTGCCGGATTACTGGGGCAAGGACCTGCCGGTGAATGTCGGCACCAATAATTTCGACCGGGTGCGCTGGGAATATTTCCGCGACCGGCAGGTGGCGTTCGAGGGCTTCAAGAGCGGTGTCATCACCTTTCAGGAGGAGTTCACCTCACGCATCTGGGCGACCGGATACGACTTCCCGGCGCTGAAGGAGGGCAAGGTCAGGAAGGAGTCCCTGCCGCGGACGGAACCGGTGGCCTCGCAAGGCTGGATCTATAATCTGCGCCGCGAGAAATTCGCCGATCCGCGCGTCCGCGAAGCGCTGGGCCTCGCATTCGACTTCGAGTGGACGCGCAAGAACATCATGTTCGGCTTCTACGAGCGGCTGACCTCCTATTTCGAGAACTCGGATTCGAAGGCCGTCGGCAAGCCCTCGCCCGCAGAACTCGCACTGCTCGAGCCCTGGCGCGGCAAGGTGCCGGACGAAGTCTTCGGCGAGCCCTGGCTGCCGCCGGTCTCGGACGGCTCGGGCAGCGATCGCAACCTGCTGCGCAAGGCCGACGAGATGCTGCGCGCCGCCGGCTGCAAGCGCGAGGGCAATGTGCTCAAGCTGCCGAACGGGCAGCCCTTCGAGATCGAGTTCCTCGATTCGAACCCGGCGCTGCAGCCGCATACCCAGCCCTTCCAGGCGAATCTCAAGCGGCTCGGCATCAACGCCACCTCGCGCTTCGTCGACCCCGCCCAGTATCAGCGCCGCCTCGACGAGTTCGATTTCGACATGATCACGCGCGCGCTCAGCGGCAGCGCCATTCCGAGCGACACGCTGCGCATCGTTTATGGCTCGGAAGCGGCCAAGACGCGCGGCTCGCGCAACCAGAACGGCATCAGCGACCCGGCGGTCGATGCGATGATCGAGAAGATCGGCCAGGCGCATAGCTATGCCGACGCCGTCACCGCCGCGAAATGCCTCGACCGGCTGCTTCGCGCCGGCCGCTACTGGATCCCGATGTGGTGGAACGACGAGGTCTGGCTCGCCCATTGGGATATGTTCGACCGGCCGCAGACCAAGCCGAAATTCAGCTCCGGCGCTCCGGGAACCTGGTGGTACGACGCCGAGAAGGCCAAGCGGATCGGGAAGGCGTGATGACCGCACCGTTCTCCGTCGGCCAGGTTCGAGGCGCGCCGCGCCTGCTGCTGCGGTTGGAAGGGCTCGCGCTCGGCCTGCTCTGCATCTGGCTGTTTCACAAGTCGGGGGCCTCATGGTGGCTGTTCGGCAGCCTGATCCTGGCGCCCGATCTGACAATGCTGGGCTATCTCGCCGGACCGCGTTTCGGCGCGGTGCTCTACAATGCCGGGCACACGCTGCTCTGGCCGGTCCTTCTCGCGGTCATCGGTTGGGGTGTCCAAGCCTCCCTCGCGCTCGCCCTCGCTTTGATCTGGGCAGCTCACATCACCCTCGACAGGGCACTCGGCTACGGCTTGAAATATTCGAGCGCGTTCAACCACACGCATCTGGGAACCATCGGCCAGCCCGGAAAGGCGCAGTGAGCGAATGCTGAGCTATATCGCCCGGCGTCTCGCCCTGATGGTGCCGACCCTGTTCGGCATCCTGCTGGTCGCCTTCACCATCGTGCAGTTCGCGCCGGGCGGGCCGGTCGAGCGCGTGATCTCGCAGCTCCAGAACCCCAATAGCGGCGCGGCCGACCGCGTCGGCGGCGGCCAGGGCGGCGATGCCGGCGCTCATGGCGGCGAGGCCAGCGCCTACCGCGGTGCCCAAGGCCTCGACCCCGCCTTCATCAAGGAGCTGGAGAAGCAGTTCGGCTTCGACAAGCCGGCGCCCGAACGCTTCTGGAAGATGCTGACCGACTATGCCCGCTTCGATTTCGGCCGCTCCTATTTCCGCGGCGCGCCGGTGCTGCAGCTGATCAAGGAGAAGCTGCCGGTCTCGATCTCGCTCGGCCTGTGGATGACATTGCTCTCCTACATGATCTCGATCCCCCTCGGCATTCGCAAGGCGGTGAAGGAGGGCTCGCGCTTCGACACCTGGACCAGCGCGGTGGTCATCGTCGGCTACGCGATCCCGAGCTTCCTCTTCGCGATCCTGCTGATCGTGCTCTTCGCCGGCGGCTCCTTCTGGCAGATCTTCCCCCTCAGAGGACTGACCTCAGACAACTGGAGCGACCTGTCGCTGATCGGCAAGGTGAAGGACTATCTCTGGCATATCTGCCTGCCGGTGACGGCGATGGCGCTCGGCGCCTTCGCGACCTCGACGCTTCTGACCAAGAACTCCTTCCTCGACGAGATCAGGAAGCAATACGTCCTGACCGCGCGGATGAAGGGCCTGACCGAGCGCGGCGTGCTCTACGGCCACGTCTTCCGCAATGCGATGCTGATCGTCATCGCCGGCTTTCCGGGCGCCTTCGTCAGCGCGCTCTTCGCCGGCTCGCTGCTGATCGAGACGATCTTCTCGCTCGACGGGCTCGGGCTTCTCTCCTTCGAGGCGATCGTCAACCGCGACTA
Organism: Allobosea sp. UNC402CLCol; assembly: GCF_000745475.1. Classification (GTDB taxonomy): domain Bacteria; phylum Pseudomonadota; class Alphaproteobacteria; order Rhizobiales; family Beijerinckiaceae; genus Allobosea; species Allobosea spartocytisi. The sequence goes on along the minus strand of NZ_JQJJ01000009.1, from coordinate 69,699 downwards.
TCCCGTGGTCTTCGCCAATCTCTACATCTTCTCGCTGATCGGCCTCGTCGTGCATCTCATCACCGACCTGACCTATAGCTGGGTCGACCCCCGCATCGATTTCGAGACGCGGGAGAGCTAGGGATGAGTGACACCCTGCTCGATGTCCCGCCGCCCTCTCTCCGCAGCGACGCGCCGCTCGCGCCGGTCGAGGCGAATGAAGGCTGGCTCAAGCTGACGCCGATCAACCGGCGCCGGCTCAACAACTTCAAGGCCAACAAACGCGGCTGGTGGTCGTTCTGGCTGTTCCTGGCGCTGTTCGTGTTGTCCCTCTTCGCCGAATTCATCGCCAACGACCGGCCGTTGCTCGTCCGCTACAAGGGCGAATGGCTGTTCCCGGTCGCGGTGACCTATCCCGAGGAGAAATTCGGCGGCTTCCTCGCCACGACGGATTATCGCGATCCGGTGATCGCCAAGGAGATCGCGGCGCATGGCTTCGCGATCTGGCCGCCGATCCGCTACAGCTACAACACCAACAATCTCGACCTGCCCGTCCCTGCCCCGGCCCCACCGACCTGGCTGCTCAAGGACGAGCAATGCAAGCCGATCGCGGAGCGCAATGGCGGGGCGACCTGCCGCGACCTCGAATGGAACTGGCTCGGTACCGACGACCAGGGCCGCGATGTCGTTGCGCGATTGATCTACGGCTTCCGCATCTCCGTGCTGTTCGGACTGATCCTCTGCGCCTTCTCCTCGGTGATCGGCATCGCGGCCGGCGCTGTGCAGGGCTATTTCGGCGGCTGGACGGACCTGATCTTCCAGCGGCTGATCGAGATCTGGACCTCGATACCGGCGCTCTATCTGCTGATCATCGTGGCAGCGATCATCACGCCGGGCTTCTTCGTGCTGCTCGGCATCCTCCTGCTGTTCTCCTGGGTTTCGCTGGTCGGCGTCGTCCGCGCCGAATTCCTGCGGGCGCGCAACTTCGAATATGTCAGGGCGGCGCGGGCACTGGGCTTGTCCAACCGCACGATCATGATCCGCCACCTCCTGCCCAACGCGATGGTGGCGACGCTGACCTTCCTGCCCTTCATCCTGAACGGCTCGATCACGACGCTGACCTCGCTCGACTTCCTCGGCTTCGGCCTGCCGCCGGGCTCGCCCTCGCTCGGCGAGTTGCTGGCGCAGGGCAAGGCCAATCTCCAGGCGCCCTGGCTGGGCTTGTCCGGCTTCGCCGTGATCGCGCTGATGCTGTCGCTTCTGATCTTCATCGGTGAAGCGGTCCGCGACGCCTTCGACCCGCGGAAGACCTTCGCATGACGGCCCCTCTCCTCTCCGTCGAAGAGCTCTCCGTCGCCTTCCGCCAGGGCGGCAGGGACACGCTCGCGGTCGACCATGTCTCCTTCCAGGTCTCCAAGGGCGAGACGCTGGCGATCGTCGGCGAATCCGGCTCGGGCAAGTCGGTCTCGGCGCTGTCGATCCTGAAGCTCCTGAACTATCCGGCGGCGCATCACCCTTCCGGCAAGGTGCTGTTCAAGGGGCAGGACCTGATCGCGGCCGACGAGGACGCGATGCGCAAGGTGCGCGGCAACGACATCACCATGGTGTTCCAGGAGCCGATGACCTCGCTCAACCCGCTGCACAGCATCGAGAAGCAGATCGGCGAGATCCTCGAACTGCATAAGGGCCTGCGCGGCGAGAAGGCGCGCGCCCGCACGCTCGAACTGCTGAGCCTCGTCGGAATCCGCGATGCGGAAAGCCGGCTCGGCGCCTATCCCCACCAGCTCTCCGGCGGGCAGCGCCAGCGCGTAATGATCGCCATGGCGCTCGCCAACGAGCCCGATCTGCTGATCGCCGACGAGCCGACCACCGCGCTCGACGTCACCGTGCAGGCGCAGATCCTGAAGCTGCTCAAGGAGCTCCAGGGCCGGCTCGGCATGGCCATGCTGTTCATCACCCATGATCTCGGCATCGTCAGGCGCATCGCCGACCGCGTCGTGGTGATGCTGAAGGGCAAGGTCGTCGAGGAAGGTCCGGTCGCGGAGATCTTCGCCAACCCGCAGCACGCCTATACCAAGCGCCTGCTGGCGGCCGAGCCGAAGGGACGCCCCGAGCCGATCGCACCCGACGCGGCAACGCTGCTCGAAGCCGGGCCGATGAAGATCTGGTTCCCGATCAAGTCGGGTTTCCTGCGCCGCGTCACCGGTCATGTGAAGGCGGTCGACGGTATTTCCGTGAAGGTGCGCGAGGGCGAGACGCTCGGCGTCGTCGGCGAGTCCGGCTCGGGCAAGACCACGCTCGGGCTCGCGATCCTCAGGCTCATCTCCTCCGAGGGGCCGATCGTCTTCCTCGGCGACCGCATCGACGGGCTGTCGAGCAAGCAGGTTCGCCCGAAGCGGAAGGACCTGCAGGTGGTCTTCCAGGACCCCTATGGCTCGCTCTCGCCGCGCATGTCCGTGGCCGAGATCGTCGCCGAAGGGCTCGGCGTGCAGCAGCAGGGCCTCTCCTATGCCCAGCGCCGCGAGATCGTAGCGCAGGCACTCGCCGATGTCGGCCTCGACCCGGCGGCGATGGACCGCTATCCGCACGAATTCTCCGGCGGCCAGCGCCAGCGCATCGCGATTGCGCGGGCCATGGCGCTCGATCCCAAATTCGTGGTGCTGGACGAGCCGACCTCGGCGCTCGACATGTCCGTGCAGGCGCAGATCGTCGATCTGCTGCGCGGGCTGCAGGCGAAGCGCAAGCTGGGCTATCTTTTCATCAGCCATGATCTCAAGGTGGTCAGGGCACTCTCGCACCGGCTCGTCGTGATGCAGAACGGCAAGGTCGTCGAGGAGGGCCCGGCCGAGGAGGTCTTCGCCCGGCCGCGCGAGGCCTATACGCAGGCGCTGCTCGCCGCCGCGCTCAATCTCGAGCCGGCCGGCGGCGACGCCGTCAGGGAGTGAGCATGGCGCGCGCGCTGCTCATCGTGCTGGATTCGGTCGGCTGCGGCGCAGCCGAGGACGCGGGCGCTTATGGCGATGCGGGCTCCGACACGCTCGGCCATATCGCGCAGGCCTGCGCGGAAGGGCGCGGCGACCGGGAGGGGCTGCGCAGCGGGCCGCTGGCGCTCCCGAACCTGTTCCGCCTCGGCCTCGCCCATGCCTGCGAGGCCTCGACGGGCCGCCCGCTCGCCGGCGTCGCCAAGCCGGCCCAGCCGCAAGGGCGCTGGGGTTACGGCGTCGAGGTCAGCCAGGGCAAGGACACCCCCTCCGGCCATTGGGAGATCGCCGGCTGCCCGGTGAGCTTCCGCTGGGGCTATTTCACCGCGCTGGAGAACTCCTTCCCGGCCGAGCTCGTCGCGGGAATCGTCAAGGAAGGCGCCCTGCCCGGCATCCTCGGCAACAGGCATGCCTCCGGCGTCGCGATCATCGATGAACTCGGGCCTGAGCATATCCGGACGGGCAAGCCGATCTGCTACACCTCGGTCGATTCCGTGTTGCAGATCGCGGCGCATGAGGAGCATTTCGGGCTCGACCGGCTCTACGCTCTGTGCAGGACGGTCCGCACGCTGGTCGACCCGCTCAGGATCGGCCGCGTCATCGCCCGGCCCTTCACCGGTTCGCCGGAAGAGGGCTTCACCCGCACCGGCAACCGCAAGGACTTCGCCATCCCGCCGCCGCAGGAGACGATCCTCGACCGGCTCGCGGCGCTGGCGCGGCCCATCGTCACCGTCGGCAAGATCGGCGACATCTTCGCCCATCGCGCAACCGGCGTGGAGATCAAGCCCTTCGGCAACGCCGCGATGGTCGAGGCGGCGCTCGAAGCCTGGGACGGGCTGCCCGATGGCGGCTTCTGCTTCGTCAACCTCGTCGATTTCGACACCGAGTTCGGCCATCGCCGCGACGTGCCCGGCTATGCCGCGGCGCTCGAAGCCTTCGACCGGCTGGTGCCCCATCTGGAAGCGGCGCTGCGCCCTGGCGACATCGCCGTGATCACCGCCGACCATGGCAATGATCCGACCTGGCCCGGCACGGATCATACCCGCGAGCATGTGCCGATCCTTGCCTTCGGCCCGGGTATCCCGCTCACGCCGCTCGGGCGGCGGGAGAGCTTCGCCGACATCGCCGCCAGCCTCGGAATCTGGCTCGGGATCGGGCCGGTCGGACCCGGCCGTCACTGGTAGGGATCAGGCGGCGGCGACGCTGTTGCAGAAGACCGCGACATCCTGCCGGATGGTCTGGGCCTGCCGCGCGAGACCGGCGGCCGTCTCCTGCAGATTCTCGGCCGCGCCATGCGTCTCGACCGTCATGGCCTCGAAGCCACCCGCGATGTCGGCGCTGCGCTGCGCCCCCTCGAAGGACAGGCGCACCTGATAGGCGATCTCGGAGGTCGCCCGGCTCTGCTCGTCCACCGACAGCGCGATCGCATTGGCGACGCTCTCGACCTCGCCGACGGCCTCGACGATCTCGCGGATCGCCCGGAGCGAGCGCTGGGTCGCATCCTGCATCGCGCCGATATGGGCCGATACCTCGTCGGTCGCCTTCGCGGTCTGGGCGGAGAGTGTCTTGACCTCGCTGGCGACCACGGCGAAGCCGCGCCCCATCTCTCCGGCGCGTGCCGCCTCGATCGTCGCGTTCAGGGCCAGCATGCTGGTCTGGGAGGCGATGCCGCGGATGATCTCGACGACCGCGCCGACATCCTGGCTGCGTCCGGCGAGATCCTGGATCTCGCGGCTGGCATGGCGCGCCAGCTCGGCCGTGGATTTGGAGCCGTTGGCGGATTCGTCGGCATTGCGGCCGATCTCCGCGATCGAGGCCGCGAGTTCGGTGCTGGCGGCCGAAAGCTGGTCGATGCTCCCCATCGTGCCAGCCGCGGCGTCGGCGACCAGCGCGGTCTGTCCACGCGCCCGGTCGGAGGTCTGCGTCAGGGCACTTGCCTTCACCTTCATGTTCTCGGCCGAGTGATCGAGCATCGCCATGGCCTGCTCCATCTGGTGGCGAAAGCGCGAGACGAGCGCTTGCAGCGCCTCTGCCCGGCGCCCCATCTCCTCCGACAGCGCCTTCTCCTTTTCCGTCGCCCGCCTTTCGCGCTCGGCCACCTCCTGCGCGTGGGCGAGGCCCGCCTCGCTCTCCTGGAGCCGGCGCTGCAGGAAAACCGCGAAGGTCGCGAGGAACGCCGTTTCGATGACCACGATCACCGCATGCAGGAGAACCCGCAGAATGTTGCCGCCCTGATAGAAGACGGCGGCCGGCAGGACATATTGAAGAACCAGATGGTGCAGCGCGGTCAGGGCCGCGCCCAGAATGATCGGCCGCCAGTCGCAGAAGCCCGCCAGAAGCGCCAGCACCGCGAAATAATACATATGCATGTCCGGCTGCCACGGATGGCCGGCGAAGCTGTAGACCAGTGCGGACACCTGCCCGATCAGAACCACCACGATGGCCAGCTGCGTCACCAGCGCCATGCCCGCCACACGGTAGAGAACCGGCAGGATCGCGGCCGCGATCGCGATGATCAGGATCGGCGCGAGGCCGGACTGGCCGTGAATCCAGAAGCTGAGCATGAGCAGCGGCACATGAAGCAGCGCCAATGCGATCAGCGACAGGCCGACGCGGCGCCGGACGAGCCGTAGAGACCAGTTCATTGCCGCTCTTCCGCTAAGGATTGACTGTCGAGACAGCCTGCGAGCCCCGCCAGCCGCAATGAAAACCAGGCACCGCGCGGCAATTCTCCCGAGCGGGAGCCCGGAACCGTCACCACGATGGAGCCGAGCCGCCCCGTTCGCAGCACGCGCTCGCCCGCCTCGAAACTGCGCGCCAGCGCTTCGTCTCTCGCCATCCAGAAGGGGAACACGATGGCGACGGGCTCGTCGCGGCCATCAGCGCCGGGCAAGCTCGCAAAAACGCCGATGCCGACGAACACGCTGAGCACGGCAAGCAGGAGCGCAGCTGGAGCCGTGAGCTCCTGGCTGCGGCCGTCGGCCGGGGGGATTTTCGCGGCACAGACGGCAGGCATGGGCGTGGCATTTCCGGGCGCAAGCAACACGCTCCACGCAACGGCAACCCGGTAAAATTTTACTTAAGTTCAAAATCTTTCACCAAGCAAAATCCCGCTTAAATCCGCCTGTTAAGGGTTCATAAACGCGAAAAATACAACCTATGAGAGCGATCTTTGCTGGAGCTCTCCTATGGCTGCTTCGCTAGAACGTTTGACAAGGGACGAAGGCGGGACGAGCGCCATCGAGTTCGCCTTCGTCGCGCCGGTGCTGCTGATCCTGCTCTTCGGCATCATGGGCTACGGCTACGTCTTCGGCATCTATCACAGTATTCAACAGATCGCGGCCGAGGCGGCCCGTTCTTCCGTGGCGGGGCTGAGCGATACCGAAAGGGCCCAGATCGCGAAGGACTACGTCGCGGCCAACGCCCAGGCCTATGCCTTCATCGACCCGTCGAAGCTGAAGGTCCGCACAAGCCAGACCGGGCCACAGCAGCAAAGCTTCGAGATCGCGGTCAGCTACGACATGAGCGGCACGGTCTACGACCAGCTCAGCCGGCTGGCAGCGCTGCCGCCCCCTCTGATCGAACGCCGCGCGGTGGTGCAACGCGGCGGCTACTGAATTCGTCATTTCGGGCTGGGGAGGCCTCGATATGCGCAAATTCCGGAATTTCGCAAGCGACGAGCGCGGCGCCACCGCCATCCTCTTCGCCTTCTCGCTGGTCGCCCTGCTGGGCTTCGGGGCGATGGCGGTGGATGTCGGCAGCTTCTTCTACGAAAAGCGCAGGCTGCAGACGGCAAACGACCTCGCGGCGCTGGCCGCGGCGAGCGACATCCCCCGGGCGCAGGCAGCCGCACAGGCGAGCGTGACGCAGAACGGCTTCCAGAACGGCAACATCCGGGCCATCCAGCCGGGCGTCTATACCCCCGACCCGGCCAAGGCTGCCGAAGACCGCTTCGTGTCGGGGCCGGCCGCCACGGCGAACGCCGTCAGGATCGACATGCGGATGACGACGCCGCTGCTGCTCGGGCGCGCCTTGGCCGCCTCCACCACGACGAAGCCGGAGCCCGGCACCAAGGTGGCGCCGATCCAGGCGAGCCTCGATACGGGCGAGGTGCCGATCGGCAGCAGCGCCATCGCCTATCAGGATGCGCAGGCCTCCTTCGCGATCGGCTCGCGCCTCGTCAAGCTCGAGGGCGGCTTGCTCAACGGTCTGCTGAGCAGCCTGCTCGGCGGCGGCGTCTCGCTGTCGGTGATGGACTATGAAGCGCTGATCAAGGCGCGGGTCGATCTCTTCGATTTCTCGAAACATCTGGCGACGCGGCTCAACCTCACCGCGGCCAGCTATGACGACGTGCTGAAGGCCAATGCGCGGCTCGGCGACGTGCTCTCCGCGATCGTCGACGCCTCGCGCGACAACGACGCGCGCAGCGGCACCGCCACCGCCGCGCTGGGCAAGCTCGCCTCGGTCGCCGCCAGCGGGTTGCCGGTCGACCTGTCCCAGCTCGTCTCCTTCGGCCCGGCCGGCGACCGGCCCGCCTCGGGCCCGAAGCCGCTCGCGGCGTCCGTCTCGGCGCTCGACATCGTCTCGGCGGTGGCGCAGATCGCCAATGGCAAGCGCCAGATCGATGTCGGACTTGCGCTCAACCTGCCGGGCATCGCCGCGATCAACCTCAAGCTCGGCATCGGCGAGCGGCCGGTCGGCAGCCCGATGGTCCGGGTCGGCCGGACGGGATCGAGCGTCCATACGGCGCAGACCCGCCTGCTGCTGACCGTCGACCTCATCGGCTCGGGCGCCGCCTCGCTCGTGCGGCTGCCGGTCTATCTGGAACTCGCCGCCGCGACCGCGAAGCTCAACGCGGTGCAGTGCTCGCCCGGCGACGTCTCGACCTCGCGCGTGACGCTGGGGGTGAGGCCGGCGCTGGTCGATGCCTGGATCGGCCAGGTCTCGATGACCGAGTTCAACAATTTCAGCACCGCGCCCAACCCGCCGGCCGCGACGCTGGTCAACGTCGCCGGTCTCGCCAAGGTCAGCGCCCGCGCCCATGTCACGATGACCAATCTCGCCGAGACGCCGGTCAATTTCAGCTATGCCGAGATCCTGCGCGGCGACAAGAAGACGACCTCGACCCAGGATTTCGTCGCGACGCTGCTCGGCCGACTCGTCGGCGATCTCGAATTGCGGGTCGAGGCGCTGGGCCTGGGCATCGGCCTGCCCGGGCTCGACGGGCTGGTCAGCGGCATCGTCGGCAAGGCCGTGACGCCGCTCGACCAGTTGCTCAACGGCGTTCTCGGCACGCTCGGCATCGGGCTCGGCCAGGCCGATAGCTGGGTGACGGGCGTGCGCTGCGGCGGGGCGGTGCTGGTGCGGTAACGCCCTCAGCTCCTGAGCCTTTCCTTGATGCGCCGGGTCAATCCGTCACGCAGGTCACGATAGGCGTCGAGTTTCTGCTCGCGCGAGCCCTGGACGAGGGTGGGGTCCATGGTCGGCCAGTATTCGACCTCGGCCGCCAGCGTCCGGGTCAGCTCCAGAGCCCTGTGGTGAGCCTCCGGCGAGAGCGACACGATGAGGTCGAAATTGAGCCCCTCCCATTCCTCCAGCTCCTCCACCGATTTCGGCTTGTGGCGGCTGAGATCGATGCCGATCTCGTCGAGAACCTCCCGGGCGAAGCCATCGACCTCTCCCTTCCGCGCACCGGCCGACTGGACGTAGATCGACTTGCCGAAGAAATGCTTGGCCAGGGCTTCCGCCATCGGCGAGCGCACGGCGTTCATCGCGCACATGAAGAGCACGCTCTGGACCTTGCGCGGAGCGGTCCATGCATTCGGCGCATTTTCTTCAGGCGAACCGGTAGCCACTTCGCTCGAAAATGCTTTCTGCTCCAAGCGCGTCAGCCTTTCCAGTGCAGCGCATAGATCAGCGTGAACAGGCGCCGGGCGGTATCGAAGTCGATCTCCACCTTGTTCGACAAACGATCGACGAGGATGGCCGCCGCCTCGTCGTGCAGGCCGCGGCGGCCCATGTCGATCGCCTCGATCTGCTCGGGCGTCTGGGTGCGGATCGCGGCATAGTAGCTCTCGCAGATCAGCTCGTAGTCCTTGACGATGCGCCGGAACGGGCTGAGCGAGAGATGGTGCGTGACGACCGCAGACCCGTCCGACTCCTTGATGTCGAAGACGAGGCGGCGCTCGACCAGCGCGAGATGGGCGAGGTAGGGCCCGCCCTCATGACCCGGTACGTTGAAGCGGTTGCGCTCGATCAGATCGTAGATCGCGATGGCGCGCTCGTGCTCCTGATCGGGCGAGCCGCGCCCGAGCGAGGATTCATCGAGGGTGACGCCGACGAGGGACTGCTTTTCCGAAGACGGGACGGCCGACATCGCTCCTCCTGTTACGGCACGGCCCTTTCGGCAGCGCCGAAAGAATGCGCCGGTCAGATTGCCATGCGATCTGACCGGATCACGCTTTCTCTATCAAACATCGAGAGACGGATTCACCGATCAGGCCGATTCAATCCGACCGAATCCGTCTCTATAGATTGAGCCTGATCGTCACGGAACGGCCATGCGCCTGCAAGCCCTCCGCTTCGGCCAATTGCGTGGCGGCGGGTGCGAGCCTGCGCAGCCCCTCCGGCCCGCATTTCAGCAGCGAGGTGCGCTTCATGAAATCGCCGACGCCGAGGCCGGATGAAAAGCGGGCCGAGCGGGCGGTCGGCAGCACATGGTTGGGGCCGCCGACATAATCGCCGATCGCCTCGGGCGTATGACCGCCGAGAAAGATCGCGCCGGCATTGCGGATGAGGCCGGCAAGATGCTCGGGATGTTCGGTGAGAATCTCGAGATGCTCCGGCGCGAGGCGGTCGACCAGCGGCACGGCCGCCTCCAGATCGGCAACGAGCAGGATCGCGCCAAAATCCTGCCAGCTCTTTCCGGCGATCCCGGCGCGCGGCAGCGTCGCGAGCTGGGCCGCGACGGCCTTCTCCACCTCGGCGGCGAGCGCGGCATCGTCGGTCATCAGGATCGACTGGGCGGAAACGTCGTGCTCGGCCTGCGCCAGAAGATCGGCGGCGATCCAGTCGGGATTGGCGGTCCGGTCGGCGATGACGAGGACTTCGGAGGGGCCGGCGATCATGTCGATGCCGACCTGGCCGAAGACGCGGCGCTTGGCGGCCGCGACATAGGCATTGCCGGGGCCGACGATCTTGGCGACGGGCGCGATCGTTTCCGTGCCATGGGCCAGCGCCGCGACGGCCTGCGCGCCGCCGATGCGGTAGACCTCGTCGATGCCGGCGAGCCGGGCCGCTGCGAGGACGAGCGGGTTGGTCTCGCCGCGCGGCGTCGGCGCGACCATGACGATGCGCGGCACGCCGGCGACCTTGGCGGGGATCGCGTTCATCAGAACCGAGGAGGGGTAGCTCGCCGTGCCGCCCGGCACATAGAGGCCGACGGCCTCGATGGCGCTCCAGCGCCAGCCGCTCTCGACGCCGGCCTCGTCCTTCACCCAGGAGTCTTCGGGCTTCTGACGGCGGTGATAGGTCTCGATGCGCGCACGCGCCGTTTCCAGCGCTTCGAGCAGCTCCGGCGAGCAGGCCGCGACGGCAGCGTCGATCTCGGCTTCGCTGACACGCAGCGTCCGCGGCGCCAGATCGAGGGCATCGAAGCGGCTGGTATAGGCGATCAGCGCCGCATCGCCCCTGGCGCGGACCTCGGCGATGATGTCGGCGGCAACGCGATCGACCTCCTCGGAGACCTCGCGCTTGGCGGAAAGCAGTGCCGCGAAGCCCTCGGCAAAGCGCGCATCGCGGTCGTCGAGCCTGATCGGCATGGATATCCTCGCTATTGGCAGACCGGACCGCGCTTCCGGGGAAAAAGCCGAACCAGCAACCGTCATCCCAGGGCGGCCGAAGCCGCTTGTCCGGGATGACGCGCGTTCTTTAGACGAAGGGTGGCGGCGATTAAAGTTGTCGCCGGAGGAAAAGCGGCGCGCTCAGGTGTCGGGATGGCCAGGCGTCGCCACCGCTTCCCAGACCGGGCCGAGATCCTTCATCTGGGCCTCGACGCATTCGACGGAGAGCCGGATCGCCGCGCCTTCCGAGAAGTGCAGCGTCACGTCGCCGGCAGGCTCCGCGCTATGGTCGAAGGTAATCGCCAGCAGGTTCAACACCTTGCCGGGCTCTGCCTGATCGAGCCTGGCGCTGCGGACGGCGAGCACGCGGTCGAAATGCAGGGCGGCCAGCCGGCGGCGACGCTTGCCATGCGCCGCGCCCTCCCAGTCGAAGCGGCGCGCCGCGAGGGCGAAGCGCTTCTCGGACGGCAGATAGACGATATCTGCCGTCTTCAGCACCGCATCCTGAAGATGGGCGGAGACAATGGCGAGGTCGTCGGCGTCGAGCGCGACGAGCTTCAGCGGTTCGGCGGCATCGTCAGACATCAGATTGTTCTGACGAGCCGCCTCAAGAAAATCAACAACCTAAAATCGGGAGCCCGCAATCAGCTGCTGATGCGCTCGACGACGGCGCCGCAACGGCCGAGCTTGGCCTCCAGCGCTTCGAAGCCGCGATCGAGGTGATAGACCCGGTTGATCGTGGTGTCGCCCTCGGCGGCGAGACCGCCGATCACGAGCGAGACCGAGGCGCGCAGATCGGTCGCCATCACCGGCGCGCCGGTCAGCTTCCGGACGCCCTCGACATGGGCGACATCGCCGTCGAGCCGGATCCTGGCACCGAGGCGGGCGAGCTCCTGCACATGCATGAAGCGGTTCTCGAAGATGGTTTCGCGGATGCGCGAGGTGCCCTTGGCCTTGGTCATCAGCGCCATGAACTGCGCCTGCAGATCGGTCGGGAAGCCGGGGAAGGGATCGGTATCGACATCGACGGCATCGATGCCGTGGCCGTTGCGGCGCACGCGGATGCCCTCGTTCGTCTCGCTGATATCGACGCCGGCCCTCACCAGCGCGTCGAGCGCCGATTGGAGCAGATCGGCGCGGGCACCCTCGAGCATGACATCGCCGCCGGTCATGGCGACGGCCATGGCATAGGTGCCGGTCTCGATGCGATCCGGCAGGACGGCGTGGTGGGCGCCGCCCAGGCGTGAAACGCCGGTGACGACGATCCGCGAGGTCCCCGCCCCCTCGATCTTAGCGCCCATCTTGACGAGGCAGGCCGCGAGATCGGTGACCTCGGGCTCACGCGCCGCGTTCTCGATCACGGTCGTGCCCTCTGCGAGGACGGCGCCCATCAGCGCGGTATGCGTGCCGCCGACCGTCACCTTCGGGAAGACGATCTCGCCGCCCTTCAGCCCCTTCGGCGCCCGCGCCAGCGCATAGCCGTTCTCGATCACGATCTCGGCGCCGAGCTTCTCCAGCGCCATCAGCAGCAGGTCGACGGGGCGGGTGCCGATGGCGCAGCCGCCCGGCAGCGAAATCTTGGCCTCGCCCATGCGCGCCAGGATCGGCGCGATGACCCAGAAGCTCGCCCGCATGGTCGAGACCAGCTCGTAGGGCGCGCAGGTGTCGACGATCTGGCGCGCGGTCAGCGAGATCGTCTGACCGGTCTCGGCCGACTGGCCGATGCGCTTGCCGGCGACGGTGCGGTCGACGCCGTGGTTGGAGAGGATGCGCGACAGGGCGGTGACGTCGGACAGACGCGGGACATTGGTCAGCGTCAGCGTCTCGTCCGTCAGCAGGCTCGCGATCATGAGCGGCAGGGCGGCGTTCTTGGCGCCGGAAATCGGGATGGCGCCATTGAGGCGCTGGCCGCCGGTGATGCGGATCTTGTCCATCGTCAGGTCCTGCTCGGCCGGCGGGGTCAAGGGCCCGCGGCGCGTGGAAATCGGGAAAATCAGGTCCGCGGAGTGTCGGCCTGAGCTGGCGGCGCCGGTTCATGCGCTTGCGCCTCCTCCACACGGCGAGCGCGAGCCTGCGCCTTGCGGCGCTTCAGGTTCTCGCGAAGGGCGGCGGCAAGGCGCGCCTGCTTCTCGTCGTCGGCGGTCTGGCGAGTCACGGCATCAACTCGGCATCGGTGTTTGAACGCGGGAACGCGGCGAATTCGCGGCATCATGGTTAGCCGGACAGCCGGCCGCGGACAAGCGCGGCCGCGAAGCGGGCCGTGGGACGCAGCTGTGCCATGGCGGCGCCGGTTCCGTGCCGTTCCGTGACAATGCATGGACAGCCGCGCGCTCGCTGCAATCGGGCGCGCCCGAAGGTTTCGCAGACAGCCGCAACGAAACCATTTTTAGCCCCTTAATCAACAAATCTCGCAATTTTATTGCGCGATCTTTGGCCGAGCTCCGAGGCCCGTTTTTTGCCGGATGGACGCGACAGACGCGCATCCGAGGGAAACCATGACGATAGGTAAATCGGAAATATTAATGAAATTAACCATTTCCGCCGGAATGCGTTTACAGTTTGTTAAGCTCGTTTACCCTGACTATGTCGATATTGCGGGGATTGCGTCATGCTCGAGTCCTTCACGATGAATGGAGATCATGCCGGCTCTGCGCTCATCGAGAGCTGCGAGGTGATCGACGCCATTCGTTACAAGGCGGGATTTCTGCCAGAGGTGGAAATCGCCTATGAATCGGCGATCAAAACGCTCTGGGTGACGATCCGACCCGAGCTGAAACCAGTCTTCACGCTGCAGTTGCTCGACAGCCTGGTGAAGATCCAGAGCGCGATCGTCGCGCTCTGGGGCGCGCCCGACCAGTATCACCGTGCACCGGTGCGCTTCCTCGCCTTCCGCGGAACCGGCCCCTTCTTCACGCTGGGCGGCGATCTCGACTTCTACCTGGATTGCCTGGCGAAGAACGACCGCGCAGCGCTGGCGGAATATGCGCGCCTCTCGGCCGAGGGCGCGATCTGGAACACCGGCGGCCTGAACGGGCTCGTGGTGACGCTGTCGACGATCCATGCCAAGGCGATCGGCGGCGGCATCGACGCGCCGCGTTCATGCAACGTCATGATCGCCGAGGAACAGGCCTCGTTCGTCTATCCGGAGATCAAGTTCAACCATTTCCCGATCACGGCCGTAGCGATCCTGTCGCGGCGGATGGGCCCGCGCGCGGCGGAGAAGCTGCTGATGTCCGGCGAGGAAATGAGCGCCGAGGCCTTCATGGAGGCCGGCGGGCTCGAGGCCGTCGTGCCGACCGGGACCGGCGAGGCCTGGATCCGCAAGTACTGCACCGATACCCTGCCGATCCACGCCGCCAGGACGGCTCTCTTCAGGGCCTTCAACCGCCGTGCCGGCGATCTGCGCGAGGAATTGTCCCATCTCGGCCAGATCTGGACCGACTGCATGCTGCGCCTGAGCCCGAGCGCGATCTCGAAGCTGCAGCGCATCGCGCAGACTCAGGACCGGATGCTGGCGCGCGTCTATCAGCGTCAGGCGGAAACCGCCTGACGCCTACCGCCGACTGTAAAACTTCCGACAATTCAATCGGGAGGATATATGGCGTTGCGTCATCCGCACGCCTGATCGAAGATTGGACCAGAATCTCACGAAGCATTTACTTCTACTCGCCTACAGCTTCAGATCACGTGGGACGTCCGGAAATCTCACGCATCGAGCCGCCAGAGGTGGCAAAGGCAGGAGTGAATGGCAGACGCTTTCCAGCGTTTGATCGCCACAGGACAGCGCGACCGGGGCGATGATTTCGACCTGACCGGCTATACCCTGCTGGTCAATTCCCTGTTCTCCTCGCCCGCCTCCATCATTCCCGGCGGGATCGCCGGCATCCTCACGCCCTTTCTCTGCTGGATTTCGACCGGGTCCGACATCTTCATCCAGCTGACGTTGCTGGTGGCCCTCGTCGTCGTGCTGCGCATCTCGACCGTCATCACCTATCGGCGCCGCAACCATGCGCATGACAACTATGCCCAGACGCGGCGCTGGGATCGCGACTATTTCCTCGGGGCGACGGCCTTCAGCGCCGTGCTCGGCTACAGCTGCTACGTCGCGCTCGTCCACACCGACGACCCCGCCGCTCACATCACCTCGGTGTCGTCGACGATCGCATTGGCCTCGGGCTATGTCTCGCGCAATGCCGGGCGGCCGAAATTCGTCGCGGTCCAGCTGCTGACCTTCTGCGTCCCGATGGCCATTGGCCTGATCGCGGCCAGCAATCCCTATTACAAATATATCGGCTATTTCGCCTTCCTGTACGTGGCGGCCAATATCGCGATCACCAACTCGCTCCATCGCAACCTGCTCGCGCTGAGCGACGCGACGAAGCAGTCGAAGGCGCTCGCCACCGCGCTGCATTCGCAGAACCTGACGCTGGATGCGGCGCTCAACACCATGATCGACGGGCTGGCGATGTTCGACCGCAGCCTCAAGCTCGCCGTCAGCAACGCCCCGCACAGCGCGCTCTACGGCCTGCCGGAGACGCTTGCCCTGCCCGGCACGCCGCTGACGGCGATCGCGCGCTTCCTGGTCGAGCGGCAGGTCATCAGCTCCGAGCAATTGCGCGACATCCGGTCGGCCCTGGTCACCGTGCAGTCGACGCAGCAGGCCGCCAGCCAGGAGGTCGTCACCCGCGGCGGCCTCGTGCTCGTCGTGACCTTCGCCCCGGCCGCCGAAGGCGGCATCCTGATGCTGACGGAGGACGCGACCGAGCGGAAGCGGACGGAAGCCCGCATCGAGCAGATGGCCCGCTTCGACGAATTGACCGGGCTTGCAAACCGCTTCGAATACAACCGGCATATCGACGAGGCTTTCGCGCGGCTCGAGCGGACGGGCGAGACCTTCGCGCTGCTCTATGTCGATCTCGACGGCTTCAAGCAGGTCAATGACAGCCTGGGGCACGATATCGGCGACCAGGTCCTGATGGAGACCGCCAGCCGGCTGCGCAGCGCAATCCGCAGCAACGACATGCTGGCGCGCTTCGGCGGCGACGAGTTCCTGCTCATCCTGCCCTCCGCCGACCATGCGGTGGTCACGGCCGTTGCCCAGCGCATGATCGACAGCATGACGCGCTCCTTCGACGTCGACGGGAAGACCGTCTACGTCACGGCCAGCATCGGCATCGCGATGGCGCCCGTCGACGGCGCGTCGTCGGCCGACCTGCTGCGCCACGCCGACACCGCGCTCTACAAGGCGAAATCCGCCGGCCGCAACATGCTGATGTTCTTCAACCCGGCCATGGCCGAGGAGATGATGGAGCGGCACGAGATCGAGGTCGACCTCCGCAAGGCCAGCGTCGACGGCTCGCTCGAACTCTTCTACCAGCCCATCGTCGACCTGAAGACGCAGGTCGCCGTGTCGCGCGAGGCGCTGATGCGCTGGCGCCATCCGGTTCGCGGCATGGTTCCTCCCGGCGTCTTCATTCCCATCGCCGAGCAGTCCGGGCTGATCGCGGCCATGGGCGACTGGGCCATCCGGCAGGCCTGCAAGGACGCCGCCGGCTGGGAGCCCGGAATCAGCGTCTCGGTCAACGTCTCGCCGCTGCAATTCCGCGAGCCGCGGCGCCTCATCGACACGGTGAAGGAGGCGCTGATCGCCTCCGGCCTCAGCTCGCGGCGGCTGACGCTCGAGATCACGGAATCGCTGCTGATCGAGGACAACAAGCTCACGCTCTCCGTGCTCGAGGAACTCAGGGCACTCGGCGTGAGCTTCGCCCTGGACGATTTCGGCACGGGCTATTCCGCCCTCGCCTATCTCTCGACCTACCCGATCGCGCAGGTCAAGATCGACCAGAGCTTCGCGCGCGACGTGCACAACAGCGAAGCCCCCAAGGCCATCATCGAGGCGGTCTGCCAGCTCGCGCGCCGCCTGCAGATGAACGTGGTGGTCGAAGGCATCGAGACCGAACAGCAGCGCATCGCGGTGCAGCTTCTCGGCGCCCATCGCGCCCAGGGCTATCTGTTCGGCAGGCCGGAGAGCCTTTCCAACCTCAAGCAGGGCGGCGGCAACCGCAGCGTCGCCTGAGACGTCCGAACGATCTCCCGCCAGGCCGGTCTTTGCCAAATCGGCCTTGATTCCGCCCACTCGACAACGCATCAGCGATGGGGACAGCAGGCGGAGCGGATCACCCGGTGAGCGATGCCAAGGCCAAGGCGGCGAAACCCGCCGCGTTGACACCCGATCTTTGCGTCATCGGCGCCGGCGCCAACGGCATCGCGCTGGCGATCGCGGCAGCGGCCTTCGGCGCGCCGGTCGTGCTGATCGACCGTCAGGCGACGGGCGGGCGGACGACGTCGCTCGCCGCCAAGGCGCTGGTCGAGGCCGCCACCCGCATCCAGGACATGCGCGAAGCCGACCGGCTCGGCGTCCCGGTCGAGGTGCCTGAGGTCAACGACGCGCTGATTCACGACCATGTGCAACGGGCGCTGGCCACGACCGCCACCAACCAGCAGGCGGAGCGGCTCAAGGCACTCGGCATCCATCTGATCCAGGGCGAGGCCCGCTTCATCGACCGCGGCAGCGTTCAGGTCGGCGACATCGCCATCAAGGCCCGCCGCTTCGCCATCGCGACCGGATCGCGGCCGGACATCCCCGCATTGCCGGGGCTGGCCGAGCTCAATCCGGCACTCGCCCTGAGCGAAGACGCGCTGTCCGGGCTGACGCGTCTGCCGGGACGGCTGGTCGTCCTGGGCGGCAGCGGCCCCGCCGTCGCCCTCGCCCAGGCTTTCCGTCGCCTCGGCAGCACCGTCGCGCTGATCTGTCCTGCCGGGATTCTGCCGGAGCATGATGCCGAGGCGGTAATGATCCTGCGGCAGAAGCTGCTGCGGGAAGGCGTGACGCTGCACGAGGACAGCGAGGCGGTGCGGGTCGAGAACCGCCGGTCCGGGCTCAAACTGACCCTCGCCGGGTTGTCGGGAGAGGCGACGCTCGAAGCCTCGCATATCCTCGTCGCCGGCCGCAGGCGGGCCGATATCGAAGCGCTCGACCTCGATCTCGGCGGCATCCGCAGCGATGCGGACGGCGTGGCGGTCGACCGCAGCCTGCGGACGGCCAATCGCCGGGTCCATGCGCTGGGGAGCTGCGCCGGCGGCGCCGCGGCCGGCTCCCGCGAGCTTGCGGGCAACGACCATGTCGGCATCGTGCTGCGCAGCGTCCTGTTCCGTCAAAAGGGCTCGCTCGATCCGACCGGCAATCCCCGCATCGCCTGGAGCCGGCCGGAGATCGCCTCCGTCGGCGACTGGCGCGCCGTCAAGGATGCCCGGCCGGGCACGCTGCGCTTCCTGCGCTGGCCCTTCGCCGAAGTGCCGGCGGCGGCCGCGGCCGGACGGACCGAGGGCTATGTCAAGCTCGTGACCGACCGGAGAGGGCGGCTGCGCGCCGTCACCATCGTCGGCGATGGCGCAGGCGAGCTGATCGCGCCCTGGTGCGTCGCGCTGAACGCCGGGCTCGACGTCAAGGCCATGGCCGGGATCGCCCTTCCGGAGCTGGCGGCCTCCGATGCGTCGCGGCGTGCGGCGCTCAGCTTCCTCGCCTCCGCCACGACGAGCCCGCGCCTGCGCAGGCTCATCGGCTTTCTGCGCCGTTTCGGCTAAGATTGGGTCGATGCATCCACCCGGCCTGCCCAGACACAACCTGTCGATCAGCGTACCGCGCGGCCTGACCCGGCTCGGTCTTTCGGCCAAGCTCCTGCTCGTCACCGTGCTGTTCGTGATGCTGGCGGAGGTGCTGATCTACGTCCCCTCCATCGCGAATTTCCGGCGCAACTGGCTGAACGACCGGATCGCCGCGGCGCAGGTCGCGGCGCTGGTGCTGGAGGGCGCGCCTGAGGACGGGTTGCCGGAAGGCAGCGAGAACCGGCTGCTCATGGGTGTCGGCGCACGCTCCATCGCGGCCCGCGTCGCCGGCGCCCGCCGGCTGCTCAGCCTGGATTCGATGCCTCCGCCCGAGGTCTCGCGCTCCGTGGACCTGCGCAATCTCGACTGGTGGACCTCGATCCGCGAGGCGATCTCGGTGCTGGTCGCGCCCGCCACCATGCCGATCCGCGTCGTCGGCGAGGCCGTCGGCGGGGCGGATTTCGTCGAGATCGTCATCGACGAGGCGCCGCTGCGGCGGGCGATGCTGAAATTCTCCTGGAGCCTGCTGCTGATCTCGCTGCTGCTGACCGGGCTCACCGCGCTTGCCGTCTATATCGCGCTCAACGCGCTGATCGTCGGGCCGATCCGGCAGCTCGCCGCCAATGTGATGGAGTTCGAGGCCGATCCGGAAAACCCGCAGCGGATCATCGAGCCCTCGCTCAGGGCCGACGAGATCGGCGAGGCCGAGCGCGCGCTCGCCCGCATGCAGGGGACGCTCGCAGACGAGCTGCGCACCAAGAAGCATCTCGCCGAGCTTGGGCTCGCCGTCAGCAAGATCAACCACGATCTGCGCAACATGCTCGCCGCGGCGCAGCTCATGTCGGACCAGCTCGTCGAGACGCGCGACGCCAAGATCAGGCGCTTCGCGCCCCGGCTGATCGCGACGCTGGGACGCGCCATCGAATTCTGCCAGGCCACCCTCGCCTATGGCCGCGCGGCCGAGGCGACGCCCGCGATCAGGCAGGTAGCGCTGCGCCAGCTCGTCGCCGAGCAGGCCGAATTGCTGGGGCTCTCCGACAACAGGCACTTGCGCTTCGACAATCAGGTTCCGGCCGAGCTCGTCGCACCCTGCGACCCCGACCAGATGGCGCGCGTGCTGACCAATCTCATGCGCAACGCCATCCAGGCCCTGACCCAGGCGGGCACTGAGGGCGACAACCAGCCGATGCTGACCGTGAGCGGGATGCCGGCGAACGGCTCGGCCACGCTGCGCGTCATCGACAATGGCCCGGGCGTGCCGCTGCGAGCGCAGGCCAATCTGTTCCAGGCTTTCCGCGGTTCGGTCACGCCCGGCGGCACCGGCCTCGGCCTCGCCGTCGCGGCCGAGCTCGTCCGGCTCCATGGTGGCACCATCGAACTCGAACCCTCACCGGTCGGAGCCGTCTTTCGGGTCTCATTGCCGCTGCGCCGCAACGGGCACTGAATCGCGGCGCGCGATGTCCCGCCGCTACTGGCTCGCCCAGATCACGCGGGCCATGAAGGCGATCTCGGCGAGGTTCAGCACCCTGTCGGAATGCTCCGGATTGAGCGAGGCGAGCTCGACGGTCTTGGCGGTCTGGCGCTTGAGCTGCTTGGCCAGCACCTCGCCTTCCACCGTCTTGACCACGACCCGGTCGCCGCGCCGGACCGTCGCGGTCGGCGAGACGATGATGGTGTCGCCATCGCGATAGAGCGGCAGCATCGAATCGCCCGAGATCTCCAGCGCATAGGCCTTCTCGTCGGTCACGCCGGGGAAGGCGACCTCCTCCCAGCCCGTGCCGGCCGGAAAGCCGCCATCGTCGAAGAAGCCGCCCGAGCCGGCCTGGGCGAAGCCGATCAGCGGGATGGTGCGTGCCGGCGCGGGCGCGCGCTTGAGCACCACGCTCATGAACTCGTCTAGCGAGGCGCCGGTCGCGGCCAGGATCTTGGCGATCGATTCGGTCGAGGGCCAGCGCTCGCGGCCATCGGGCCCGAGGCGCTTCGAGCGGTTGAAGGTCGTGGCGTCGAGCCCGGCCTTGCGAGCCAGCCCCGAGGCGGTGAAGCCATAGCGCTGGGCGAGCGTGTCGATCGCCCCCCAGATCTGGTCATGTGACAGCATCGCTCAGGGCCTCGCATGGCTCTTGCCGTTCGGCGGGGATAGGCAATAGGAAATATCCCCTATCTCATAAGATTTCAATCCGATTCTCGCCACATTCACGGCATGGCTTGCGGAAAGCTCCTGCCACTGGCCATACCGTCCATGACCGTTCTCGCGCGAGACTCAACGATGCCGCTGATCTACAAGATATGCCCGGCCGCCCTCTGGCGCGAAGCCGAGGAAAAAGGCCGGTTCGAGGGTGCGCCCGTCGATCTCGCCGATGGCTACATCCATCTCTCGACCGGCACGCAACTCGCCGAGACCGCCGCGAAGCATTTCGCCGGGCAGGACGGACTGCTCCTGATCGCGGTCGAGGATTCGCGGCTCGGGACCGCGTTGCGCTACGAGCCGTCGCGCGGCGGCGCGCTGTTTCCGCACCTCTATGGGCCGCTCGATCCCAAGGCCGTGCGCTGGGTGATGCCCCTGCCGTCGAAGAGCGACGGCAGCCACGCGCTTCCGGCTGATATCTGAGCCCATCACCGCCTCGCGGCTGCGGCGAAAAATCCATATCCAACAGCGCGTAGGATGCTCTAAAGACCCCGGCATGCTCTCAAGCCTCTTCCATCTCGCCCGCCCCCTGATTCACCGGATGGACGCGGAGGCGGCACACCGGCTGACGGTCGCGGCGCTGGCGGCGGCGCCGGCGCTGAAGCCGGCTCCCGACGACCCCGTGCTGGCGATGGAAGCCTTCGGCCTCTCCTTCCCGAATCCGGTCGGGCTTGCGGCCGGCTTCGACAAGCATGCCGAGGCGATCGACGGCGCGCTGGGGCTGGGCTTCGGCTTCGTCGAGGCAGGGGGCGTGACGCCGCTGCCGCAGCCCGGCAACCCGCGCCCGCGCGTCTTCCGGCTCGTCGAGGACGAGGCCGTGATCAATCGCTACGGCTTCAACAGCGAGGGCGTCGAGGCCATGGCGCGGCGTCTCGCGGCCAGGCAGGGACGCGGCGGCATCGTCGGAATCAATCTCGGCGCCAACAAGGATTCGGCCAACCGGGAGGCGGATTACGCGATTTTGGCGCGGCGTCTCGCGCCGCTCGCCGATTTCCTCACCATCAACGTCTCCTCGCCCAACACGCCGGGCCTGCGCAACCTGCAGGCCGAGAGCGCGCTGGACGATCTGGTGGCGCGTACGCTCGCAGCCCGCGACGAGGCCGCGGCCGGGGGCAAGCGCACGCCGGTCCTGCTCAAGATCGCGCCGGACCTGACGCTGCCCGAGCTCGACGGCATGGTCGCGGTCGCGCGCAAGCGCGGCATCGACGGCATGATCGTCTCGAACACCACCGTCGCGCGGCCGCAGAGCCTGCGCAACGCGGCGAAAGCCGAGACCGGCGGGCTTTCCGGCAAGCCGCTCTTCGCCGCCTCGACCAGGATCCTGGCCGAGACCTTCCTGCGCGTCGAGGGGCAGTTTCCCTTGATCGGGGTCGGCGGCATCGATTCGGCCGAGGCCGCCTTTGCCAAGATCCGGGCCGGCGCGACCCTGGTGCAGCTTTATTCGGCGCTGGTGTTCAAGGGGCCGGGGCTGGTCAAGGAGATCAAGACGGGGCTGGCCGCGCAGGCGCGCCGGGCGGGGCTGCCGCGCCTCACCGCCCTGATCGGCCGCGACGCCGCCGCGATCGCGCGTGGCGAGGGGCTTTAGCCGCAGCTACTTCCGCGCCGCGAAAAGCCGCATCAGCAGCCAGAGCGGCACGACGACCAGCGCGCCGGCGATGAGCCAGTCGCCGACCTCGCGGATGGCGCCGAAGCCGAGCCCCGTGATCGAGCGGATGAAGCGGGAGGCCGCCTCGAAGAGCCCGCGCGGCGAGAGGCCGAGAAAGGCCATGGCGGCGCCGACGAGCAGCGAGATGAAGATCAGCCTGACGAGGACGCTGAGCGGCGAGCCGCCGATGAACCGTTCCATGAAAGCCCTGGCATCCTGCTACGCGCCCCCGCATCTGCGGGGCGCTGTCCACTGTCTTAACCTGAAACCCGCCGCGCTTGAACGGCGCCTGAACGCCGTTTGCACAGCCGCGCTGCGTCCGGGCGGCCCCCCCCGAGGGGGCCCGGCAGCCTCAGGCGGAGGCGCCGGCTCCGGTGGTCGCCCAGGCGGTGCCGGCGATCTTCGAGGCGGCGATGACGGCCTGCGTGCGGCTGTCGACGTCGAGCTTGGTCAGGATCGCCGAGACATGCGCCTTCACCGTCGCCTCGGAGACGCCGAGCTCATAGGCGATCTGCTTGTTGAGCAAACCTTCCGACAGCATCATCAGCACGCGCACCTGCTGCGGCGTCAGCGTCGAGAGGCGGCGGACCATGTCGGCCACCTCGGCATCGACGGGGGCTGCGAGATCGACGCCGGGCGGGGTCCAGACGCCTCCGTCGAGCACGGCGCGGATCGCCTCGCCCATCTGGGCGACATCGGCCGTCTTGGGGAGGAAGCCGAGCGCCCCGAACTCGATGCAGCGGCGGATCACCGCCGGGTCGTCATTGGCCGAGACGACGATGACCGGGATCTCGGGATGGTCGGCCCTCAGGAAGAGCAGGCCGGAGAAGCCCTGGACGCCCGGCATGGTCAGATCGAGCAGGACGAGATCGGCATCACCGCCGCTCGCCAGCGCCTCGGTCAGGGCTTCGAGCGAGCCGACCTCGCTGACCTCCGCGCCCGCAATGGCGTGCGAGACGGCCTGTCGCAGCGCCCCGCGAAAGAGCGGGTGGTCGTCCGCGATGACGATCCGTGTCGAAGGCTGCTTGCTCATCGCGCCACTCCGTATTGTCCTTATTGCGACCCTGTGGTTGCGACTCTTTTATTTTGCCTCAGGCGCGAGGCGGATCACAAGCATTGCCAGCGCATGGGCGCAACCCATCCGCCGTCAGCCATTGGTCGGCAATAGCGCTTCCAGCACCTCGATATGGTCGGCCTCACCAGGCGGCTTGTCCCAGCGGATGCGGTTGATGCGGGGAAAGCGCATGGCGAGCCCGGATTTGTGCCGCGTCGAGCGCTGCAAGCCCTCGAAAGCAACCTCGAAGACGAGGCCGCTTTCAGCCTTATGCACCACCTCCCGCACCGGGCCGAAGCGGTTCAGCGTGTTCTTGCGGACATATTTGTCGATCTCGAGCAGCTCCTCGTCGGTGAAGCCGAAATAGGCCTTGCCGACCGGCACCAGCTCGAGACCGCCCTCCTCGCCCACCCGCCAGACGCCGAAGGTGTAGTCGGAATAGAAGGAGGAGCGCTTGCCGTGGCCGCGCTGGGCGTACATCAGCACGCAGTCGACCAGCCGGGCATCGCGCTTCCATTTCCACCAGTAGCCCTTGGGCCGGCCCGGCAGATAAGGCGAGTCGCGCCGCTTGATCATGCAGCCCTCGACGGCTTCCGCATCGGCGCCCGCCCCGGCCCCGGCCGGATCGGCGCGGGCCGCCGTCAATTCCTGCCATGACCCGAAGGGGATCAGCGGCGAGAGATCGAAGCGCGGGCTGGCAAGCCGCGACAGGAAGGCTTCGAGGCGCTCGCGCCGCTCCTCGAAGGGCAGGTGGCGGATATCCTCCTCGCCATCGACCAGCAGATCGTAGACGCGGATATGGGCAGGGAATTCGCCCAGCATCTTCACTGTGACGGTCTTGCGGTTGAGCCGCTGCTGCAAGGTGTTGAAGCTCTGGACCGCGCTCTCGCGCATCACCAGCAACTCGCCGTCGAGCGCGCCATCCTGCGTCAACTCCTCGACGAGATCGGGAAAGGCGTTGGCGATATCCTCTCCGGTGCGGGAATAGAGCCGGGTCACGCGGCTTCCGTCACCGCGCCGGCCGCTGGCGGCCTGGACGCGGATACCGTCCCATTTCCACTCGGCTGAGAATTCGGCCGGATCGAGCTTGTCGAAATCGCCGTCCTCGATCGGATGCGAGAGCATGACCGGGCGAAACGGTGCGGGATCGCGCGCTTCCGGCCGCGGGCCCCTGCCCTCCAGCCAGGCGAAGAGCTCGGCATAGGGCGGCTCCAGCCCGTGCCAGACCTGCTCGACCTCGTCGGCCGGCACGCCGCCGAGGCTCGCCGCCGCCGTCTTGGCGAGGCGAGCCGAGACGCCGATCCGCAAGGCGCCGGTGATGAGCTTCAGGAGCGCCCAGCGGCCGGTCTCATCGAGCGCGTCGAGCCAGGAGGCGACGAGGCGCGGCAGGTCGGTCTTGCCGGCCTCGCGCAGGCTCTCGACGACCTCCGGCAGATGCGGCACCGCGTTAGCGCCATGCCGGGCCGGCCACATCAGCGCGACCGTCTCCGAGAGATCGCCGACATAGTCATAGGACAGCGCGAACAGCACCGGATCGGTGCGCTCGGCGATCAGCGCGCGGATCAGCCCGGCCTTGGCGTTGCGGAAGACGAGCCCGCCCGTCATCGCCGCCAGCGCATAGCCGCGATCGGGGTCGGGCGTGGTGCGCAGATAATCGGCGATCAGCGCGAGCTTGGCGTTGCGGCGCGGCTCATAGGCGAGGCGGTCGAGCAGCCAGGCGAAGCGATTCATGGTGTCACCGCGTCGCCACATCGAATCGTTGCATGCTTCTTGCACCGCATCGTTCAGATACCGTTCATGAAGCAAACCTTAACGGCAGCAGTGTAGCCAGGAGACAGACGCCAATGCGTGCCGCGATGCGGTTTCTTGCCTTGCCTGCCGTCATCGCTGCCACGCTTTCGGTCGGAGCCCCTGCCCAGGCAGCCGGCTTCTCCTGCCGCGAGACGCCGATCGTCCAGTCGCGCGCGGTTCTCGCGCCGCTGGCCGACAAGGTCGCGCAAGGGCGCCCGCTCACCATCCTCGCCATCGGCTCCTCCTCGACCGAGGGGATCGGCGCCAGCGCCAAGGACAAGACCTATCCCGCCCGTCTTCAGGCTTTGCTCGGCAAGGCCTGGTCGAAGGCGCCGGTCGAGATCGTCAATGCCGGCATTGGCGGCGAGACCGCGCCACAGACACTCGCGCGCCTCGAAACCGCGCTGGCCGGGCGCCATTACGATCTGGTGATCTGGCAGGTCGGCACCAACGACGCCGTCAAGGGCGGCGATCTCGAGGCCTTCCGCGGCATGGTCCGCGAGGGCATCCGGCTGGTGAAGCAGGCGAACACCCCTCTCGCCATCCTCGACCCGCAGTTCTTCCCGACGGTGCGCGATTCCGACAATTACAAGCGCTTCGTCGCGGCTGTCGGCGATGTCGCGCGGCGCGAGGCCGTGCCGGTCTTCAGCCGCTACGAAACGATGCGGGAATGGCACGACAGCGATGCCGAGGCCTTCAAGGCGGCGCTGTGGAGCGACGGCTTCCATATGAGCGATGCGGGCTATGACTGCCTCGCCCGCGACATGGCGAATGCGCTTGTCGGCATGACCGCGCCGAGCCGTCCGGTCGTCGCCTCGGCGCGCTGATTCACTCTCCCAGCCGTCGTTTTCACGCCACCGGCGCATCGGCTGCCTCCGCTTCCGACTCCGCCTCGCCCTCGTCGCCATAGCCGACGAGATGCAGCGGCTTGGCCTTGAGGCCCGCCGTGCCGCACCAGTGGACCAGCGCCTCGGCCTCGCCATGGGTCACCCAGATCTCGCCGGCCTGCACCTCGCGGATCGTCGCCAGCAAATCGTCCCAATCGGCATGGTCGGAGATTACCAGCGGCAATTCGACGCCCTTCTGGCGGGCACGCGCCCTGATCCGCATCCAGCCCGAGGCGAAGGCGGTGACGGGGTCGGGGAAGCGACGCGCCCAGAGATCCTGCGTCGCGCTGGGCGGGCAGATGACGATCTCGCCACCGAGCGTCTTGCGGTCCGTGCTCGCGACCAGGCGGATCTCGCCGAGCGGGATGCCTTCCGCTTGATAGAATTCGGTGATCGTCTCGACGGCACCATGGATGTAGATCGGCTTTTCGTATCCGGCCTCGCGGATCAAGGCCATGACGCGCTGCGCCTTGCCGAGCGAATAGGCGCCGACGATATGCGTCCGCTCAGGGAAGAGCCTGACGGATTCCAGGAGCTTCCCGACCTCGCCATCGGCCGGCGGATGGCGGAAGACCGGCAGCCCGAAGGTCGCCTCGGTGATGAAGATGTCGCAGGGCACCGGCTCGAAGGGCGCGCAGGTCGGGTCACGCTCGCGCTTGTAGTCGCCGGAGACGACGATCCGCAGGCCGCGGCTTTCGACCACGATCTGGGCCGAGCCGAGGACATGGCCGGCGGGAACGAAGGTGAAATCGACCTCGCCGATGCGGACCACCTCTCCAGGCACCGCGACCTGCTGCGAACCGGCGAACCCCTCGCCATAGCGCAGCGCCATGATCGCCAGCGTCTCGCGCGTCGCCAGCACGCTGCCATGGCCAGCACGGGCATGGTCGGAATGGCCATGGGTGATGAGCGCACGCGGCACCGGGCGCACCGGGTCGATATGAATGTCGGCCGGCGGGCAGAAGAGCCCGGCCGGGGTCGGCACGAGCAATTCGGCGGGGCGCCAGCGCGGGCTTTGTCTGGCCAGTGTCATTCTCCTCGGCTAGACCGGCTGGCATGAGCGAGACCGGCCAGACCACGCATCATTCCAGTTCCGGCGATCCGATGCTCGACCGACGCTACGCCTGGGCGGAAGCCGCGCTCAAGGAGGGCGACGCGCAAGCCGCCGTCGAGATCCTCGACCAGACCCTGGCCGGGGCCTATCACTTCACCGCAGCCTGGCATCTCTACGGGCTCGCCAAGGAGGCGCTCGGGCACAGGGAGGATGCCGCCACCGCCTGGCGGCAATGCCTCGACCTCGACCCCAACGACCATTTCGGCGCCAGGCTCGACCTCGCCCGCATCGGCGCCATGCCGGCCGAGGAGGCGACCTCGGAGAATTTCTCCGGCGCTCTGTTCGACGGTTACGCCGAGCGCTTCGACAGCCACCTGACCCAGACCCTGCACTACAATGCCCCTGCCCTGCTGAAGGATGCGCTGCGGCGCTGCTGCGACAACGCCGCGCGGCCCTTCCGGTTCGACACGGTCTACGATCTCGGCTGCGGCACCGGGCTGATGGGCCAGGCGATCCGGGCCGAGAGCGGCTTCCTCGCCGGCTGCGATCTCTCGCCGCGCATGATCGCGCGGGCCCAGGCCAAGACGC
This sequence comes from Allobosea sp. UNC402CLCol, assembly GCF_000745475.1. GTDB lineage: Bacteria > Pseudomonadota > Alphaproteobacteria > Rhizobiales > Beijerinckiaceae > Allobosea > Allobosea spartocytisi. Next base: position 42,029 of record NZ_JQJJ01000009.1, on the reverse strand, counting down.
GGGAGGATGGCGCGCCGCTCTACGACAAGCTCGCCGTCGCCGGGCTGACCGCCTTCCTGGCGAGCCGCCCGGACCAATCGGCCGATCTGGTGATCGCGGCGGACGTCTTCGTCTATCTCGGCGAACTCGCGCCGAGCTTCGCCCAGAGCGCACGGGTGCTGACGACCGGCGGGCTCTTCGCCTTCACGGTGCAGAGTCATGCGGGCGAGGGCGTGGTCGTCGGCGATGACAGGCGGTTCGCGCATGCGGAAGGCTGGCTGCGGGAGCGGCTGGGGGAAGCGGGGCTTACCCCCCTACTCGTCGAGCCCGCCAGCACGCGGCAGGATCGCGGCGTGCCCGTGCCGGGGCTGCTGGTCGTGGCGGAGCGGCGGTGAAGGCATCCCGCCGGGGATGACCCCCGGCATTTCCCGGGCCGTCCAAACAGCTGGATCGCGCCGGTTTCAGCGACCGGATGGCGGGCAGGCGCAGAATCTCGCGAAAGCGGATCGCCCGAAGACGGGCATCCTCGCCCGCGGGCCGTGCAACTCCGTATACACATTGACGGCCCTTGAAGCGGCGGCTTTCGCCTGAGCAATAGGGACATTCACACATTCGTCTCAATGGGGGGTGCCCGCATGGCCAAGGAATTCACCGGCAAGCGCGTGATCGTGATGGGTGGCAGCCGTGGCATCGGGCGCTCCATCGCGCTGGGCTTTGCAGCAGGCGGCGCGTCCGTTTCGATCTGCGCCCGGGGCGCGGGGCCGCTGGAAGCGACGCGCCGGGAGATCGAGGCGCTCGGAGTCACGGCTCACGCCGCCTGTGTCGACCTCGCCGACGCGGAGGCGATCGCGACCTATGTGCCGGAGGCAGTGAAGGCTCTCGGCGGTCTCGACATTCTGGTCAACAACGCATCGGGCTTCGGCCATTCGGATGACGACGAGGGTTGGGCCGCGTCCTTCAACATCGACATGATGGCGGTCGTCCGCGGGAGCCATGCAGCCATCCCGCACATGAAACCGGGTTCGTCGATCGTCAATATTTCGTCGATTTCGGCTCTGCGAGCCTCGTCGCGCTCGGCACCTTACGGCGCGATCAAGGCGGCGGTCATGCATTACACCGCCAGCCAAGCGAAGATGCTGTCGCGGAAAGGCATTCGGGTCAATTGCGTCGCGCCGGGCTCGATCGAATTCCCAGGCGGCTCTTGGGAAGATCGAAAGACATCGAATCCCGAGCTCTATCAGGCGACGCTGGCCAACATCCCCTTCGGCCGCATGGGAAAGCCCGAGGAGGTCGCCGCGGTCGCGCTCTTCCTTGCCTCCGACAAGGCCAGCTGGGTCACGGCCCAGACCGTTGTTGTCGATGGGGGGCAGCTCGTAGGCCCCTGATCGCGAATCGGCGGCGAGCCGCCACAACGCGTTATTCCCCTTTCGTTCTCCTGCGCCACCCCCTATCTTCGGCCGGCATGGCCGCGCCCTCCCCGCTTCCTCCCGCCTTCGAGGCCTGGTTCGCCAGCCGCGGCTGGAGCGTGCGGCCACATCAGCTCGCCTTGCTGGAAGAGGCCCGCGCCGGGCGCTCGACGCTGCTGGTGGCGCCGACCGGCGCCGGCAAGACCCTCGCCGGCTTCCTGCCTTCGCTGGTCGAGCTCGCAGAGCGCGGCGGCCGGCATGACGGGTTGCACACGCTCTACATCTCGCCGCTGAAGGCGCTCGCCGTCGATATCGCCCGCAATCTTGAAGCGCCCGTGCGCGAGATGGGATTGCCGATCACGATCGAGACGCGCACCGGCGACACCTCCGCCGCCAAGCGCACACGCCAGATCCAGCGCCCACCCGATATCCTGCTGACGACGCCGGAGCAGCTCGCGCTGCTCGTCTCCCATCGCGACGCCGCGCCGTTCTTCTCATCCTTGCGCCGCATCGTGCTCGACGAGTTGCACGCGCTCGTCACCTCCAAGCGCGGCGACCTGCTTTCGCTCGATCTCGCGCGGCTGAAGGCGCTGGCGCCGCAGGTTTCCGCCGTCGGCCTCTCGGCGACGGTGCGCGAGCCCGCCGATCTCCAACGCTATCTCGGCGGCGCCGAGACGCCGGCCGGGCTCGTCACGGTCGCGGGCGGCGCGCAGCCGCGCATCGGCATCCTCGATACGCAGCGGCGCCTGCCGATCGCCGGCCACACCACGCTGCATGCCATGGCCGAGGTCTATGACGCCATCCGCACGCACAAGCTGACGCTGGTCTTCGTCAACACGCGCATGCAGGCGGAATTCGCCTTCCAGGCGCTGTGGAACCTCAACGACGACAATCTGCCGATCGCGCTGCATCACGGCTCGCTCGACGCCCAGCAGCGCCGCAAGGTCGAGGCGGCGATGGCGGATGGGCGGCTCAAGGCCGTGGTCTGCACCGCGACGCTCGATCTCGGCATCGACTGGGGCGATGTCGACCTCGTCGTCAATCTCGGCGCACCGAAGGGGGCGAGCCGCCTGATCCAGCGCATCGGCCGCTCCAACCATCGCATGGACGAGCCCTCCGAGGCGCTGCTGGTGCCCTCCAACCGTTTCGAGCTGCTGGAGTGCCGCGCCGCGCTGGAGGCCGTCCACGAGGCCGCGCAGGACACCCCGCCGCCGCGCATCGGCGCGCTCGACGTGCTCGCCCAGCATGTGCTCGGCGTCGCCTGCTCGGACGGCTTCCAGGCGGATGCGCTCTATGAGGAAGTCCTCACAGCTTCCCCTTACGCCGGGCTTGCCCGCGCGGATTTCGACGCAGTCGTCAATTTCGTCGCGACCGGCGGCTATGCGCTGAAGAGCTATGAGCGTTTCGCCAAGCTCCGGCAGGACAAGACCGGCCTCTGGCGCGCCAGCCATGCCCGCGTCATCCAGCAATACCGCATGAATGTCGGCACCATCGTCGAGGCAACGATGCTGAAGGTCAGGCTCGGCCGGGCGCGTCCCGGCAGACCTGGACAGCCCGGCATGATCACCCGCGGTGGCCGCGTGCTCGGCGAGATCGAGGAGTATTTCGCCGAGACCATGGTGCCGGGCGACACCTTCGTCTTCGCCGGCGAAGTGCTGCGCTTCGAGGGCATCGTCGAGAACGAGGCGGTCTGCTCGCGCGCCACCGCCGGCACCGATCCGAAAATCCCTTCCTATGATGGCGGCAAGTTTCCGCTCTCGACCTTCCTGGCCGAACGCGTGCGCGCCATCCTGGCCTCGCCCGGCCTCTGGCATACGCTGCCGGAGGAGGTCTCGGCCTGGCTGCACGCGCAGAAGCTGAAGTCGCGGCTGCCCAAGCCCGGCGAGCTTCTGGTCGAGACCTTCCCGCGCGGCGGGCGCTTCTATCTCGTCGCCTACCCGTTCGAAGGCCGCCTCGCCCACCAGACGCTCGGCATGCTGCTGACGCGGCGGCTGGAGCGCGCCCGGATGCGCCCGCTCGGCTTCGTCTGCAACGATTACGGCATGGCCTGCTGGACGCTCGGCGACATGACGGCGGCGATCGCCCGCGGCGCACTCGATCTCGACGACCTGTTCGCGCAGGACATGCTCGGCGACGATCTCGAGGAGTGGATGGCGGAATCGGCCCTGATGAAGCGCACCTTCCGCTCCTGCGCGATCATCGGCGGCTTGATCGAGCGGCGCTATCCCGGCCAGGAGAAGAGCGGCCGGCAGGTGACGATCTCGACCGATCTCGTCTACGACGTGCTGCGCCGGCACGAGCCCGACCATATCCTGCTCAAGGCGGCGCGGGCCGATGCGGCGACGGGCCTGCTCGACATTCGCCGGCTTGGTGAGATGCTGACACGGATCAGCGGCCGAATCGTGCATCAGCCGCTCGACCATGTCTCGCCGCTCGGCGTCTCGGTGATGCTGGAGATCGGGCGCGAGGCGGTCTTCGGCGAGGCGGCCGACGAGATCCTGGCGGAGGCAGAGGCGATGCTGACGGAAGAGGCGATGGCGTGACGGTTGCAGCCGCAGCGCTGGCGACAACGGGCGAGGCCTTCATGCTGGGCCGGCTCGCGCTCGTGCCGGACATTTCGGGCGCGCTCTGGCTGCCGGAGGAGCGCACGCTCGTCGTCGCGGACCTGCATCTGGAAAAAGGCTCGGCCTATGCGGCGCGCGGCGTGATGCTGCCGCCCTATGATTCGACCGCGACACTGGCCGCACTTGGCCACGCGATCCTGCGCCATCAGCCGGCGCGCGTGATCGCGCTCGGCGACTCCTTCCACGACCGGCAGGCCGAGGACCGGCTCGCACCGCAGACGCTCGCTGCGCTGCACCTGCTGCAGCAAGGCCGCGACTGGCTCTGGATCACCGGCAATCATGACCCGTCGATCAGCCACCGCGTCGGCGGCGAAAGCGCGGCAGAGATCAGCCTCGCCGGCGTGACGCTGCGCCATGAGCCCGATCCGGCCGAGAACGGCTACGAGATCGCCGGGCATCTGCACCCTGCCGCCAAGGTCAGGATGCGCGGGCGGGCGGTCCGGCGGCGCTGCTTCGCGCTGTCGACGCGCCGCTGCGTGATGCCGGCGATGGGCGCCTATGCCGGCGGCCTCAACCTGCGGGACGCCGCTTTCCGGCCGTTGTTCGGCGGGCGGCTCAGCGCGCATCTCATCGGCGACGGCCGTCTTTTCCGAATTGATCCACGGTTATTGCTGCCGGATTGAGAGAGCGGGTTGCGTCCGCCCCGCGCTTATGGCATCAGGGCGCCGCTTCGCAACGATGCCGCGCCGCAGCCGCCCTCCGGGACGACCCAGCGCGACTTGGCTGACGATCCTGCTGCCGTAGCTCAGTGGTAGAGCACTCCCTTGGTAAGGGAGAGGTCGAGAGTTCAATCCTCTCTGGCAGCACCAGCCGGCTCTCGAAGAGCAAAACACCTCACATGACGTCGGCCGGCGAGCATGCGGGCTCAATGCGCGATCGACTGGCATAAGCCTGGCCGGCTCCGGACATCATCGCCGATGCTCCGGTCAAGCCCGAGCATCGGCGGCGGAGGCTGTCGAAGCACAGCAGGCTTCGACTCAGACCAGCTCCGAGACGAGCTTGGACACTAGGCTGTTGGAGAGGATGACCGGCAGCCCCGCCGCCGCGGCCGCCCGCCGATGGCTTTCGACGAAACCCATGCAATCCATCAGCAAGATTTCGGCGCCCCGGTCGCGGAGGTCCCGAGCGGCGACGGCGACGGCGTCGAGATCGCCTTGATAGGGCGAGGCGGCCGCGTAGAGCGGCGCCGGATCGAGACCGGCCCATTTGCCGGCCTCGCTGTCGATCTGCTCGACGAGCGGCACGATGATGCCGAGCCGCGCGCCGCGCGCCAGCGCCGCCACCGTCGGCGGCAGGATACGGTCGGGCTCGATGAAGCGGGCCTTTCGGGTCGAAAGCTTCTCGAAATGCCCGGTGCACAACATCAGGATGGTGGTGCAGCCCGCGGCTTCCAGAGCGTCGAGCTTGTGCTGGGCGGCAGCTTCCGTGCGGGCGCGATCGATCACGACCGAGGAGCCGTCCAGCAGGCGGGTGATCAGCGGGGCCTTGCCGGGAAGCGGGGTGAAATCCCGCGCGATCTCATCGCGGCTGAGGCCATCGAGCACGCCGGCATGGATGCGCGGAAGACCGGCGTCCAGCACCGCATCGAGAATCGGGGTGATGTCGGCGCGCGGCGCCTGCCCGATGGTGAGCGTTCCAAGCTTGCCCATGGCGATGATCCTCTTCCGGACGCGAAAGGCCCCGGGATGCTGGTCCCGGGGCCTGTTTTGGTCAGGGCTTGGTGACGTTCTTGATGACCGAATCGAAGAACGAGAAGATCGCGTCGCCGGCGATGATGCCGGCGGCGAAGACCTCCATATCGCCCTCGCCGCTGTCGCCGCGCAGCTTCTCCCAGATCAGCCGGCAGACGATGCCCGCCAGCACCGCCCAGCCCGCCATCGGAAAGCTGATCAGCAGGCCGGTGGCGAAGAGCACGCCGATCTGCCGCTTCGGCCCGCCGATGAACTGCAGGATCGCGCCGGGGATGGCCCAGAGGAACAACTGCCAGGCGACGCCCGGCGCCACGCCGGCCTTGATCGTCGCGGCATAGACCTTGTCGACGGGCGCCACGAGGTTCCGGTCGAAATAGGACTGGTAGGAGAACAGCACCACGATGCCGGCGATGACGAAGGCGAACATCGCGGCGAAGAGCTGCTGGCGGCGGCCTTCGCGCTCGAAGGCCGGATCGACGCCGTGGCCGCGCAGGATGTAGCCGGCCTTGAGGTCGTAGCCCATATCGGCGAAAGCCGGGCCGGTCGCCGCCGAGAAGCCGACCAGCAGCGCCAGCGCCGGCATCGGGAAGCCGATCAGCATGCCGATGATCAGCGTGATCAGCGCCACCGCAAAGGCCGGGAACCAGCCGGAATGCATCGCGGCGAGGCCGACGATCAATTCATGCACATAGGCCGCGAAGGCGGCGTAGAGCACGAACAGGATGAGCATGCCGATCGACATGTCGCTGATCAGCCCGCCGACCAGCGCGATGAAGACCGCGATGACGAGATAGCCGATGGTGCCGAGGCCGAGCGCCCGGCGGACTTCGGTGTCGGTGACGCCCTCTTTGGCAGCTCCGGATGTCTCGCCGCGCTTGAAGAGCAGCATTCCGACCTGGATCAGGGCGACGAGGCCGGCGCCGATCATGAAGCCGTGCGGAATATAGGCGGCCATCAGATCCCCCTTGGGGATGATGGTCTCGAAGAGCGGGCCGCCGAAGAGCTGGCCGGAATAGCCGCGCAGCAGCAGGCCGATGCCGAACATCGTCAGCGCCCAGACATTGCCGATGAAGGCGACGCCGAAGGCCGACATCGGAATGCCGCTCACCGCCGTCGAGCCGGCGAAGCCGATCCAGGCCAGCGGAACCTTGACGAAGGAGACGACCACGCCGGTGAGGAAGCCGACGCCCATCAGGGCCGCCTTCCGCCCGCCCTCGTCGCCGGCCTTGATCGCCTCGGCGGCGGCGACGCCCGGCGGCCAGGCGCCCTGGGCGGGGAAGACGCGGGAATCGAACATCCGGTAAAGCAGATAGCCGTCGAGCAGCATGGCGAAGAAGGCGCCGGCCAGCATCGGCAGCACCAGATCCGGCCGGTTGAGCAGCCAGGGAATGCCGACCGGCAGGAGCAGGCTGTTCGCAGCGCCGAAGGTGGCCGAGGAGATCGCGCTCTGAGCCAGGTTCTGCACATGGATCGAGCGGTAGCGGGCGAACATGGCAAGCGGCACCCGCGCCAGCGCCATCGCCGCCAGCGCACCGATCAGCGAGGTGTTCGCGGTGATGCCGAGCGACACCAGAAGCTGCATGCCGATGATCGAGCCGAAGACGCAGAGAATGGCGATCAACGCCAGTGTCGCCGGCTCGAACAGACTCGGGTGCCGCTGAGGCACTCCGTTGTTTTGGTGTGTCATGCCTCAGTCCCCTCATTGCCCCTGTCGGGCTGTTGTCAATCTCGATGTCTGCCGTCAGGCAACAAGGATGCCGGCCTTGGCCTCGCCCACATCCTGCGTGGCATGCGCTCCCTGCACGCCGTAATCGCGCTTGGCCGCATCCGGAGAGACCAGCCCCAGCGCGATGTCGCGGGCGATCGCCTCCCGCGAGCGCTCGGAGGCCGGGCCGTAGCCGGCGCCACCAGCGAGCACGAGCTCGACGATCTCCTGCGGCTGGCGGACCTGGACGAGCTCGCCGGTGCCGACGTCCTTCAGCACATGGCCTTGCTCGTCGATCACCCGGCCGGAAGCCCCGCCACCGGCCTTGCCGCCGAACAGGCCGGGAATCGGGTTGTTGACACCCTCCGGATAGAGCGAGACCAGCGTCGGCAATCCGTCATCCGAAAGCTTGCGCAGCCGCACACGCTGGCCGAGGCCGCCGCGATGCTGACCGGCGCCGCCGGAATCGGTGAGATAGGCCTTCTCGACCACCAGCACCGGAACCCGCGATTCGAAGGTCTCGATCGAGGTGTTCGCCGCCGAAGTCGGGTAGAGCAGGCCGGACTTGCCGTCGCCCTGGGCCGAGCCACCCTGGCCGCCGCCGCAGAAGAGCATGTCGGAATAGGTGTCGCCGGCCGAGTCCCGGCCATAGACACTCGCCGCCACCGGCAGGCCGGTGAAGGCCTGGACCTGCTTCGGCGCCGCTTCCGACAAGGCGCGGAAGATGTTCGGCGCCAGATACCAGCCGGTGCGGGTGCGCAGGTTCACCGCCAGCGGCTTGTCGCAGTTCAGGATCGAGCCCTTCGGGGCCTCGACCGTGAAGGCGCGGTAGCAGCCGGCATTGCCGCGGACATTCGGCGTCAGCATGCATTTCAGCGGATAGGTCGCATGCGCCATCGTGTAGTTGAGCGTGCAGTTGAGCCCGCCCTGCGGTAGCTGCGGCGGGGCGCCGGCGAAGTCGAGATGGATCGTGTCGTCCTTCACCGTCAGCGCCAGCGGATAATGCATCGGCGTGCCCAGCGGGTTGTTGGAGGCGGTGCCGTGATAGATGCCGTCCGGAATGGCGCGGATGGCGTCGCGCATCGCCTTCTCGGAACGGCTCTGCACGACATGGGCCAAGGCGCGCAGGTCCTGCATGCCGTAATCGGTCAGGAAGGACTGCAGGCGCTCGGCGCCGATGGCGTTGGCCGCGACGAAGGAGTGGAGGTCGCCGAGCACCTGCTCGGAATTGCGCACGTTCTCGGCCAGCAGGCGCACCAGCGTCTCGTTGATCCGGCCGGCCTCGTAGAGCTTCATCGGCGGGATCTGGAAGCCCTCCTCGTAGATCTCGCGGGCCCGGAGCGAATCCTTGGTGCCGCCGATGTCGGAGACATGGCCGACCGTGCCCATCAGGCCGACGACACGGTTACCGAGGAAGACCGGCGTCACCACCGCGATGTCGAAGAGATGGCCGGCGCAGAGCCAGGGATCGTTGGTGATCAGCACGTCGCCGGGCTTGAGCGTCTCGGCCGGATAGCGCTCCAGCAGCGCCTTGACTGCGCGCGGCAGCGTCAGGTTGAACACCGGCATGGCGCGGGGCGAATGCGCCAGCGTCTCGCCTTCGGGGTCGAGCAGTTCGCAGGCGAAGTCCTGCGCTTCCGAGATCACCAGCGAGAAGGCGGTGCGGCAGACCGTCAGCCACATCTCCTCGACGACGTTGATCATCCGGCTCCACATGATCTCCAGCGAGATGGGATCGGCCTCGATCCGGCGCGCGGCCTCGGCCAGCGGCATGTCGGCGGTGATCGTGGTCTCGGCCGCATTGGCCTGTCCGACATGAACCAGCAGGTTCAGCACATCGTCGATGGCGACGCTGTCGCCAGGCGGGACGATCGTGGTCGCTTCGCGCTCCTCGATGATCGCCGGTCCCTTGATGCTGTCGCCGGAGCGCAGCGCGTAGCGGTCATAGACGGTGGCCTCGCTCCAGCCGCCCTCGAACCAGGCCTTGCGGGTGCCTTTGATCTTGTTGGTGGCGTCGCCGCCACCGGCCGCGCCGGACAAGGAGAGCGTCGGCACCGGACCGGCGCAACGGACGCGGAAATTGATCGCTTCCAGCCGCGCGCCCTCATAGACCGAGGTGTAGCGGGCGGAATAGGCCTTGCTGAAGGCCGCGCGGATGGCCTCCAGGCTCGACGCATCGATGATCCCGGCCGGCAGCGGCACGGAGATATCGTGCATCTGGCCGACGAGGCGCATATCGGCCGTCCGCTCGACCGTGACGTCGTCGGACTTCACGCCGGCCTCGGTGAGGTGCTTGCGGCCTTCGACTTCGAGATCGCGGAGCACAGCATTGACGGAGGCCGCATCGAAGCCCTCGGAGAACTCGACCGGCAGCGAACGCACCATGTCGAAGGAGAGCGGTGCGGCGAGGAAGCCGAGCGCGGAGGCCGCGCCAGAGGCCGGCGGGATGATGACCTGCTTGACGCCGAGCACGCGGGCGACATCGACGGCATGGGCCGGGCCGGCACCGCCGAAACCGACCATGGCGTAATGGCGGGGGTCCTTGCCCTTCTCGACGAGATGGACGCGGGCGGCGGCGCCCATGCTCTCGACCACGACCTTGTGGATGCCCCAGGCGGCTTCCTCGATCGAAAGGCCGAGCGGCGCAGCGACGGTCGAGACGGCCTTGCGCGCCGCCTCCAGATCGAGCGCCATGCGCCCGCCCAGGAAGAAGCCGGGATCGTAATAGCCGAGCACGAGATTGGCGTCGGTGACGGTCGGCTTGGTGCCGCCCATGCCGTAGCAGGCCGGACCGGGATCGGAGCCGGCCGAATGCGGACCGACCTTGAGCAGGCCGACCTCGTCGATCGCGGCGATCGACCCGCCGCCGGCACCAATCTCGATCATGTCGATGACAGGGGCCTTGATCGGCAGGCCGGAGCCCTTGGCGAAGCGGTTGACGCGGCCGGCTTCGAGCATCGGCGCAATCTCGGCGCGGCCATCTTCAATCATGCAGGCCTTGGCGGTGGTGCCGCCCATGTCGAAGGAGATCACGTCCTTGTGGCCGGCGAGCTCGCCGAACAGCGCCGTGGCGAGGCCGCCGCCGGCCGGGCCGCTTTCGAGCAGGCGGATCGGGAAGGTGCGCGCCGTCTCGGGCGAGACGAGGCCGCCGGCCGAATGCATCAGGCGGAGCGCACCGGTGAAGGAGCGGGCCGCGAGCTCGCGCTCCAGCCGCTGCAGGTAGCGGCGCATCAGCGGCTGGACATAGGCATTGGCCGCCGTGGTGACGAAGCGCTGGTACTCCCAGATCTCGGCGACGACCTCGCTCGACAGCGAAACGGTCAGCTCCGGACAGGTTTCGCGGACGATCCGGCCGGCTTCCTGCTCGTGAGCGGGGTTGCGGTAGCTGTTGAGGAAGCAGACCGCGATCGCCTCGCAGCCGGCGGCTTCGAGCTCGCGGGCGGCCTTGCGCACGGCGTCCGCGTCGAGCGCGGTGACGACCTGGCCGTCGCGATCCATGCGCTCGGCCACTTCGAGGCGATGTTCGCGCGAGACCAGGGGATCGGGGAAGGTCAGGAACAGGTCGTAAATGTCGTAGCGCTGCTCCGTCCCCATTTCGAGGATGTCGCGGAAGCCCTTTGTGGTGATCAGGCCGAGCTTCGAGCCCTTGCGCTCGATCACGGCATTGGTGACCAGCGTCGTGCCGTGGACGATGTCGCCGACATCGGCCAGCGTGATCCCGGCCATCTCGGTGAGCTCGCCGAGGCCGATCAGCGCCGCTTCGGAGGGGTCATGCGGCGTGGTCAGGCGCTTGTGCAGGCGGACGGAGCGCTCCTGCGAATCGTAGAGGATGAAATCGGTGAAGGTGCCGCCGATGTCGAAGCCGATACGCCAACGATTGCTCATGGAGCGGTCTCCGCGATGGAAAGGTTCAAGGGATAGAAGCGCTTGTCCTGGGTCAGGGCCGCGATCTCGGCGGCCCCCTCCCCCAGCGATCGGATGATGGCGAGGCGCTCGGCCGGCTCGACGATGGCGGCCGGAAAGGAAATACAGAGCGCGACCTCGTCGCCCGTCTCGGGATCCCCGACGGCGACCGAGACGGCATGCACCCCGCGCACCGCCTCGTCGTCGGATTCGGCATAGCCCTCGCGGCGGGTCAGTGCGAGGCGGGCGAGCAGGTCGTCGATATGCTGCGGGGCGGTGACCGAGGGCGGGACGAGCCCATTCGGATAGAGCGCCCGGACCTCGTCGTCGCTCAGCCGGGCCAGCAGGGCGCGCCCGGTGCTGGAGGCGAAGGCGGGCAAGCCATCGCCGATCGTCGTGACGACCCTGAGCGCATGTCGGCCGGAATGGGCGGTCACGCCCATCACCTCGGCGCCGCGGCGCACGCTGATATAGCCGGTATGGCCAACCGCGTCGGAAATGCGGCGGACAACCGCATCGCTACGGTCAACCAACGATGCGGCGAAACGATAGAACTGGCCAACCCGGCAGAGCAGCACGGCCGGACGGTAGCGCTTGCTGTCGCCGACCGTTTCCAGGAGCCCCTCGTCCCGCATCGCCCTGAGCAGGCGCGAGGCGTTGCTCTTCGGCATGCCCAGCAGCGTGACGAGATCCGTGACGGTGACATCGTGCCGCGTGCTGGAAAAGCAACGAAGCACATCCGCAGCCGCCGACAAGATCGACATTCGCACGCCTCAGAAAGTGTTCCAAAAAATGGAACTCAAGTTCCATTAATAGAAACATGGCACCGAACGGGCGCAGCGTCAATCGGACGCGGCGGCTCGGATCGCTGAAAGATGGGTGACCGCCGGGTTGGGCATCGCGGCCGTGGGCACCCGGCAGGTCGCGCACCGAAAACCCCGTCCAGGCCTCGCCTGCGGGGTTTTCGGGCCTGTTGCATCCGAGGGGATGCGCGGAGCCGGGCGGCGTTCGCAGTCGACGGCTGCGTGCCGATGTCGAGTCGATGTCGAGAGTGTCGAACAGCGACGACCTCGCGCTGCCCGGCTCCGCGCACGGGTATCTGGGGGTCCGCCTCGCTTGATGACGCCCGGCAAGGGCGGGGGCCTGCCTGTTCGGCCCGTGCGAAGTCGGCACCTCCGCGCCACCAAAGAGAGGATCATCGTGATCGCGTCCTGTCGGACGCGCGGCAATCCAGCGGACCCGCAACGGTCCGGGAGCGCGAAACCCGCAATCCCACCCGGCCCACGATGCCTCGCGAAGCCCCTCGGTCGAATGGGACGAGGCGAGAATAGGCATGGGGCGGAAGGGCGGGGATAAGTTTGCCTCTTTCCTTCTCCCCTTCCGGGAGAAGGTGGCAGCGTGAAGCGCTGACGGATGAGGGGTCTCTCAACCTTGATCGTCAGCGCCCGATACCATCGACCCTGCCGGGCACCTTCTCCCGCAAGGGGAGAAGGGAGGGGCGCGTCCTATGCCCGCGTCATAACGAACACCGGCAGCACGCTCAGCGCGGCTCCTCGACATAGGTGGCGACGAAGCGGACGAGCTCGCTCTGGCGCGCGGTCCCGGTCTTGGCGAAGAGGCGCTGGAGATGGGTTCGGGCGGTGGTCGGGGCGATGCCCAGGCGCTTGGCCGCGACGATGGTGTCGAGCCCCTCGACGATCAATGCCAGCATGCGCTCCTCGGTCGGCGTCAGCCCACAGGCTTCCGCGACCTGATCGAGCTTGCGGCCCATGGCAACCTCGGGATCGTCGACCGAGAGGACGAAGAGGTCGATGCTTTCGAGATGGACGGCGTCGATCGCGACCTGCCGGCCGCAGCGGAGCGCCAGCGGCAGCCGCGTCTCTCCGGCCATGCTGCCGGTGCGGCAGCGCTTCAGCCAGGAATGGAGCCGCGCCATGAATTCCTTGTCGGCGGCGGTGAAGCGGTCGGGGGCGCCGAGCCCCTCGCCTGACAGGGCCCGGGCGCCGCGGTTGCTGAACTGGATGTTCAGATTGGCATCGATGACGAAAACGGGTTTCGAGGCATGGCAGGCGGGTTCAGGCATGGTCTCGCGGCGCGCCGAAAGGGGCGGGTAATTCGCGTGGCTGGAAACCGAGAAGTGGAGCGACATCGAAACATCCATCCCTGTTGTCTCGGATCGTCGCGACGCCCCCGCAGCGGCCGGTTCATCCAGCCGGGGCGGGCAGAGCGCGCGTCCGCATTCCTTCGTCGCGCCGGAATGCGAGCAGGTTCAAAGCGGATGCTGTTTTTTGGACTGGTATTGGACTGATTAAAATGCGAGCGACCTGCCGCCGCCGTCAAATATGGAGCGAGAGCCGGTAAGTGTAGCTGTCGCCGCGGAACAGGCCCTCGACATATTCCAGCATCTCGCCATCGGCGCCATAGCTGCGGCGCTTGATCAGCAGGCACGGAACCGGCCTCTCGAAGCCGAAGATCGCGCATTCTTCCGGCGTCGGCGCAGCCGCCTCGATCGTCTGGTCGCAGCGGATGAGGGGCGCTCCGAGATCGGCCAGCATCGCATAGACCGAGCCGCTGAGATCGGCCTGCGCCAGCCCGGGAGCCCGCTCGAGATTGTACCAGGCGATCTCGCGCGACATCGGCATCCCGTCGCCCGAGCGGACGCGCACGAGCTTGAGGAGATCGATATGCGAGGAGTGGCCGAAGATCGAAGCGATGGAGCGGTCGTTCACGATCTCCCGTTCGAGAATGCGCGACGACGGAACGCGCCCCAGCTCGCGCATCTCCTCGGTGAAGCCCTTCAGCCGGTCCATGCCGGGGTGCAGACGCGGCCCCGGCCCTTGCACGATGGAGCCGAGGCGCCCCTGCGCGCTGAGCAGCTTCCTTTCCCGCAAGGCGTTGTACGAGCGCTGCACGGTGGTGCGGCTGATCTTCAGCCGTTCGGCCAATTGCCGTTCGGCCGGCAGCGTCGTGCCAGGCGGCAAGGTGCCGTCGCCGATCAGCCGCGTCAGCTGGTCTTCCAACTGCTGATAAAGCGGTTTGGCCGTGTCGTCGCGTAGGTCCAGCAGGTCCTGGAACACCGGCTTGGGCGTAGGCAATTCAAGCTCTGTCGATGGTTGCATGAGTGTGGCACAACCCGGGTAGCAGCAGTCGAGCGGGGAAATCAAACGCCATGACCGACCGGCCTGTCTTCGTGCTCGGAAGCTTCGTGGTTGCCTGCACGGCAACAGTGCCGCGCGTGCCGCGCCCCGGCGAGGCGCTCGCTGCCGAAATCGTAACGATCGAACCCGGCGGCAAGGGCCTCAATCTCGCGATCATGGCCCGACGGCTCGGCATGACGGTCGATGGGCTCCTCGCGATCGGCGACGATCTGGCCGCGGCCTTCGCCGCTCCGGCGCTGCAGCGCGCCGATCTGCCGCAGGCCATGCTCGTCGAGATCGCCGGGCCGACCGGCAGTGGCGTCGGCTTCATCGACCAGCGCGGTGAGACCAGCGTGGCGATTGCCAGCGGCGTCAATTTCGCGATCACCCGCGCGCATATCCGCGAACGCGCCGGCGCCATCGCCGGCGCGGCTCTCGCATTGGCACAATTCGAGACCTCCGACGAGGCGGTTGCCGAAACCTTCGACATCGCCCGGCGGGCCGGCGTCCCGACATTGCTCAACCCCTCGCCGTTCCGGCCGATCACTCCTGAAATCCTGCAGCGGACCAGCATCCTCATCGTCAACGAAACCGAAGCCGGAGACCTTGCCGCCGCCATCGGCCGCGACCCGGCCATCACGGTCGATCCCGCCCACTTCGCGGGCACGCTGGCGCCGGCCATCATGGCGCTGGGGCCCGACCTCGTCGTCATGACGCGGGGCGCTGCCGGTGCCGTCGCCGCCCCCCGCGACGGAGCGGCGCTCTCGCAGGCCGGCATCGCCGTCGCCACCGTCGATGCGCTCGGCGCGGGGGATGCCTTCGCCGCGACGCTTGGCGTCAGCCTAGCCCGGAAACACGGCCTCGCCGAGGCTCTGCGGCTGGCTGCCGCGGCCGGGGCGCTGACGACGACACGCCATGGCGTGTTCGACGCCTTGCCGACAGGCGAGGCCATTCGGGCGCTGCTCGGCAAGAGCTGATTGAGCGATCGACAGCCTGCTAAATTTTTGGATTGCTTTTGGACTTCACGAAAGCGACGCGTCCTGCTAGCTTGACGTTGCTGCCGCCGGGCCCCGGCAGCTGTCGCGAGCGAGGTAGCGTCATGCCGGCACCGAATCTCGATACCGTCATGTCCGCCGTCGATCAGCTCCTGAGCGGAGCGATGGATGAAGAGCAGATGCCTGCCGCCGCCGAAACGCTGCGACAGCTCTTCAATGGCTCGAAAGCCTGTTTCGCCAGTGTCGGACCGAATCCCGAGGACTGGGTGGCCTATGCCACCAATGTCGACGAGGCCCTGCAGGCGCGGTGCTTCGGCGACCTCGCGCAGGATTTCGTCGAGATGGGCTTTGCCCTGCGCAACATCCCTCTCGGCCAAGTCTATCACGACCATGAGGTCTACGGCCGCGAAAGGCTGCACAGCAGCCGCATCTGGCAGGAATGGATGCAGCCGCAGGACATGCATGGCGGCATGGCCTGCCGCCTCGCGGAGAATGGCGAGGCGTTCTGGTTCTTCGACGTGCAGCGCGGCCGCCACCAGGAGGGGTTCGATCGGGAGGACGTCGCCCTGCTCGGCAAGCTCTATCCGGTCCTGCGGCGGATCGCCGAGGTCCGGCGCCATCTCGGCCGGGTCGCGATCCAGCGGGACGAGGCGCGCGGCGCCCTCGACAGCCTCGCCATGGGCATCGTCATCGTCGATCAGGACCTGCGCATCATCTACGCGAATGAAGGCGCCGACGAGATTTTGGCCGAGCCCGACGGAGCGCTCTCGCTCCGGCAGGGGCGCGTCTTCGCCCGTCAGCCGAGCGACCACCGGCAGTTCAGGCAACTGGTCGAGGCCGCGGCGCATGGCGGCCGCGACCCGCTGGGCCAGCAGCGTAGCAGCCTGATTCTGCGGGGCGACGACCGCGCTCATTCGCTGTCTGCCTGCGTCATGCCTGCGGCCCTCTCCCTCGCGCCCGCTGGATCGCACAGCAAGGTCATGATCGCGTTGCGCCGGCTCGAGATGGCGACCGACATCGTCGCCTGCTCGCGCCAGCTCTTCGACCTGACCGAAACCGAAGCCAAATTTGCCTCCGCCCTGGCGAGCGGATTGTCACTGACGGAAGCGGCCGCTGCTCAACGCGTCAGGATCTCGACCGCACGGACCCATCTGGCGCGGATTTTTCAGAAGACCGACACCCGCCAGCAAAGCCAGCTCGTCTCCCTGCTGCGCAGCGCGGACCTCCCCCTCCGCTCTCGTTGAGAACAGTTCGGCGAAGCGCTTTTGCTTCGCGGGCTGGCTCGTTCAGGAGCACAGGGCAAAATTAGTCAGCTTCAGCCTAAATCTTCATCATCCAAATGACGGAGAAGACGGGTTTTTAGACTGAGACGGCCGGCCGGTGCAGATGCCCGCCGGTCAGCGGCTGCGGCACGCCCGTGGTCGAAGGCAGGCTGAGGGGCAGGCCACGGACAGAGCGGATCGCGAAATAGGCGAAGATCTGCGCCTCCAGCGCATCGCCGTTCCAGCCGACGGCCTCGACTGGCTCGACCGGCACGCCCAGGCGCTGGCCGAGCCTTTCCATGAAATGCCGGTTGAGCCGGCCGCCGCCGCCGACGAGCCAGCGCCGCGGCGCGACCGGGACATGGCGCAGCGCCGCGACAATGCTTTCCGTGGTGAAGGCGGCGAGCGTCGCGGCCCCGTCGGCGTCCGAGAGCGGCTCGACTGTCCGAGCGCGGCGGTGAAAATCGTTGCGGTCCAGCGATTTCGGCGCCGGCCTGTCGAAATAGGGATTGGCCATGAAGCCGGCGACGAGATCGTCATGGACCCTGCCGCTTGCGGCAAGCGCGCCGTCGGCATCGTAGGGGCGGCCGAGCCGGCGCAGCATGAAGTCGTCGAGGATCGCGCTGGCCGGCCCGGTGTCGAAGGCGATGACGGTGTCGCCGTCGACATAGGTGACATTGCCGACCCCGCCGAGATTCAGCACCATCACCGGCTGCTCCAGCCCCTGCACCAGCGCGCGGTGGTAGAGCGGCGCGAAGGGGGCGCCTTCGCCACCGGCCGCGACATCGGCATCGCGGAAACGGTCCACCGTGGGGATGCCGAGCGCATCGGCCACGGCTTGCCCGTCGATGAGCTGGCGGGTGAAGCGGCGCTCCGGGCGATGATAGATCGTCTGGCCGTGCAGCCCGACGAGATCGACGCTGCCGAGACCGAGCCCCTGCTCCTCGGCATAGCTGCGGATGGCGGCGAGATGATCGGCTGTGACCGCCGCCTCGAGCTCCGTCAGAGGCTCGGAGGAGGCGCGTTCGGCATCGGCGATGACAGCCTGCAGGGCGCGGCGCGTCTCGTCGCGATAGGGATAGGAGGCGCCGGGACCGAAGGAGAGCCGGTCGCGCCCGTCGCTCGTCACCAGCGACACGTCGATGGCATCCATCGAGGTGCCGCTGATCACGCCGATGGCGGTCAGGATTGCGGACGGGTCAGAGAGACGATCCGCCACCTGCGGCTCCTTGCAGTGCTGCGATGACATCCCGGGCGACCGAAGAGAGACCCGGAATTCGGATTCAGCTCACTCGCCCGGCTGCGGGCCGTCATAGCCGCCGATGATGACGAGATCGGACTTGCCGGCGGCGCTGAGATGCTTCACCGCCTCCTGATATTCCGGCGAGGCGTAGCAGGCGCGGGCCGTCTCCTCGTCCTTGAACTCGAGGACGACGTTGTGCTTGCGGCCCTCGCCGCGGGCGAGCTTGTACTCGCCGCCGCGAACGAGGAACTTCGCGCCGTATTTGGCGAAGGCGACGGCGTTCAGCGAACGGTACTTGGCGTAAGCCTCGTCATTCTCGACGTCGACGCGTGCGATCCAGTAACCCTTCGCCATGGCTCAGGCCCCCTCGACCGCGACGAGGTCGATCTCGCCCGCACCTTCACGCAGCTTGCGGGCCTCCGCATATTCCGGCGAGAACAGATAGGCGCGCGCCGAGGCGAAATCATTGAACTCGATGACGACATTGCGAGCGCGGCCCTCGCCTTCGCCCACCGTCATCTGGCCGCCGCGCACGATCGGCGTGCCGCCATAGATCTTCATCACCTCGGAGGACTTGGCGGCATAGGCCGCCCATTTGGTCGCGTCGGTGACCTTGGCGCGGCCGATGACATATCCCTTGGGCATGGTGCAATCCGTTCGCTGAATCGGTTTCGGGCGGAGATTACGAAGCCGCGACGATCTCGTCCATGACCGCGCCCGCCGCCGCACGCGGGTCTGCCGCGCGGACGATGGGACGCCCGACGACGAGATGGTCGGCGCCGATGCGGATCGCCTCGGCCGGTGTCAGCGTGCGCTTCTGGTCGCCGGCAGCACTGCCGGACGGGCGGATGCCCGGCGTGACGATGAGCATATCCTTGCCGATCACGTCACGAACGATCTCGGTTTCGGCCGCCGAGCAGACGATGCCGTCGATGCCGGCGATGCGGGCCTGTTCGGCGCGCAGCCGCACGAGATCGCGCACCGCAAGCCCATAGCCAGCATCGCGCAAATCGCCGTCGTCATAGGAGGTCAGCGCCGTGACCGCGAGGAGCTTCAGCGCCGCGTCGCCCCGGCCCTCGACCGCGCCGCGCATGGTCTGCGGATAGGCGTGGACGGTGAGGAAGGTGACGCCGAGCTTGGTCAGCGATTCCACGCCTTCGGTCACGGTGTTGCCGATGTCGTGCAGCTTGAGATCGAGGAAGACCTTCTTGCCCTCGGCGACGAGCTGGCGCGCGAGGTCGAGCCCACCGGCGAAGGCGAGGCGATAACCGATCTTGTAGAAGGTCACGCCGTCGCCCAGCGTCGAGACGAGGCGGTAGGCGTCCCAGACTGTCGGCACGTCGAGGGCGACGATCAGGCGGTCGCGGACATCGTTGATCTTCTGCATCTGGCGGCTCCCTGAGTTTCGAGGGAAGGCGCATGATTCGAAGCAGGAGGCAAGGGCGCAAGCCACCGCGACGCCTCGCAGAACAATCTCCTACGCATTGGTGCTTTTCCGAAAACAATATTCCCCAAAACGGGCCAATCCTCTAGGCGTCGTTCTCCGCTCTTCCGGAGGCCGCCTCACGATGTCATGGACCGCGCTGACCGGCTTCCTGCTGCTGACGGGCGTCGCGGCCTATGCCCAGACGCTGACGGGCTTCGCCTTCGGGCTCATCACCATGGGCGGGGTCGGCCTGACGGGCCTGCTGTCCCTCCCCGATGCGGCCATGCTCGTCAGCGTGCTGACCCTGGTCAATGCCTGCCAGATGCTGCTGAAAGGCTGGCGCGACGTCGCCTGGCGGACATTCGGGCTGGTCACGGTCGCGAGCCTGCCCTGCCTCGTCCTCGGCTATGAGCTGCTGATCTGGCTGGCGGATAGCCGCGCCGATGTCCTGCGGGTTGCGCTGGGCCTCACCATCATCGTCTCGAGCCTCCAGCTCGCACGCAAGCCTCAGCCGCTCCAGCGCGAATCGGGCCGTTTCAGCTTTCTGTTCTTCGGCGGCGTCGCCGGATTGATGGGCGGCATGTTCTCGACCTCGGGGCCGCCGCTGGTCTACCACCTCTACCGGCAGCCGCTGGCGCTCGCGACGATCCGGGAAACCCTCGTCACCATCTTCGCGCTCAATGCCACGGTCCGCACCGGAATGGTCGCAGCCTCGGGCCAGGTTCCGTCAGCCTCGACGCTCACCGGCCTGATCGCCGTCCCCGTCGTGATGATGGCCACGCATCTGGCACGGCGCTACCCGCCGCCGCTGTCGCAGCGCGCCATGAGGCAGATCGTCTTCGCGCTGCTGTTTCTCTCGGGCGTCGCGCTGGGTGCCCCGGCGCTGATCCACCTGACGGCTCAGTTCGGCCGCTAGAAACTGTTATGGACCTTCGACAGGCATCGAGCGCAGGCGAAGAACGAAGGGAAAGGCGGCGCATCATGAGCAAGGCCGAAACCGGCGCATCCCCATCCGAGCTGATCGACGCACGGATCGCGGAGCTGGACGATTGGCGCGGCCCGACGCTGGCCCGCATCCGCAAGCTCATCAAGGAGGCGGTTCCGGACGTTGCCGAGGAGTGGAAATGGCGGGGCGTCCCGGTCTGGTCCCGGGACGGAATCCTCTGCACCGGCGAGACCTACAAGACCGTCGTGAAGCTCACCTTCGCGAAAGGCGCTTCGCTCGACGATCCCGCCGGCCTGTTCAATTCCAGCCTCGACGGCAATGTCAGGCGCGCGATCGATATCCACGAGAGCGAGACGCTCGACGAAGGCGCCTTCAAAGCGCTCATCGGCGCGGCCGCGGCCCTGAACGGCGCCACCCGAAAACGATAGGCCGGAACCGGCCGCCGGAGCGCTTCAGAACTCCGGCATCTCGGGCTGCTGCTGCGCGGCCAGCACCTGCTGGAAGACCTGCGCCCAGACATCCGGGGGCTGCGCGCCGGAGACGGCGAGCTTGCCGTCGACGATGAAGAACGGCACGCCGGTGACGCCGACTTCGCGGGCGTGGTTCTCAAGCCCGATCACGGTCTCGCGCAATTCGTCATTGGCGAGTTCGTCGCGCGCGGCCTGCTCGTCGAAGCCCTGCTCGACGGCGATCTGGACCAGCGTCTCGAGATCGCCGATGTCGCGCCCCTCCTGCCAATAGGCCTTGAACAAGGCCGCCGTCATGTCGCCGCCGCGCTGGACGGTGGAGGCGGCCGCCACCAGCATATGGGCCATGCGCGTGTTGACGCTCTTCGTCACCTTCGCCCAGTTGAAGGTGACGCCGCTCTCCAGCGCCGCCTCCGACAGCCGAAGCTCGATCT
The DNA here is from genome assembly GCF_000745475.1 of Allobosea sp. UNC402CLCol. Classification (GTDB taxonomy): domain Bacteria; phylum Pseudomonadota; class Alphaproteobacteria; order Rhizobiales; family Beijerinckiaceae; genus Allobosea; species Allobosea spartocytisi. The sequence continues at coordinate 20,811 of NZ_JQJJ01000009.1, read as the reverse complement.
CCCGGCGCTTGCCGGGACCGAACTTGGTGTCGAGATACTGCGTGCGGTCCATGCCCGCCTCGGGCATCTCCGGGTTGAGCTCATAGGGCAGCCAGGTGATGGTGAAGCGCTCGTTCAGGCCGAACTGGGCGAGCGCCGTTTCCAGCCGCGTCTTGCCGATGAAGCACCAGGGGCAGGCGATGTCGGAGACGATCGCGAGCGGCAGCTTGTCCTGCATGTCGATATCCTTCGTATCAGACGGGCGGATAGAGATGCCGCCCACCCTGTCGGTCTTCGGCGATGGCCTCCACGCCGGGCGTCTCGCAGCCGGAAAGGAAGGCGGGACCGACCGGAATCTTGCCGGCGCCGCCGGGAATGTCGAGGATATAGGTCGGCTGGCACAGCCCCGAAAGATGGCCGCGCAGGCTTTTGACCAGTGCCTGCCCCTCCTCCAGCGTCAGGCGGAAATGCGAGGTGCCGGGCGCGAGGTCGGGATGGTGCAGGTAATAGGGCTTGATCCGGTTCTCGACGAAGGCGCGCATCAGGGCACCCAGCGTCTCGACATCGGCATTGACGCCCTTGAGCAGCACGGACTGGCTGAGCAGCACATGGCCGGCATCGGCCAGCGTCGCGATCGCGGCGCGGGCGTCGTCCGTAAATTCGCGCGGATGGTTGGCGTGGATGGCGATATAGCTCGCCTTGCCGGGGATGCGCAGCGCCCTCGCATAGTCCGGCGTGATCCGGGCGGGATCGACGACGGGCACGCGGGTGTGCCAGCGCGCGACCTTGATATGCGGGATCGCGGCGAGGCGTTTCGCCACCTCGCGGATGCGGCGGGCGGAGAGGATGAAGGGGTCGCCGCCGGTCATGATCACCTCCCAGATCTCGGGATGGGAGGCGAGATAGGCGAGCGCTGCGTCGAGCTTGGCGCCGGTCAGCGCGTCACCGCCGGGGCCGACCATCTCGCGGCGGAAGCAGAAGCGGCAATAGACCGGGCAGGCATGGACGAGCTTGAGCAAGGCGCGGTCGGGATAGCGATGGACCACGCCCTCGACCGGGGAATGAGCGTCGTCGCCGATCGGATCGGCCAGTTCCTGCGGCAGCGTCGTGAGTTCGGCGGCATCGGGAATGAACTGGCGCGCAATCGGATCGGCCGGGTCAGTGGGATCGATCAATCCGGCGACGGCTGATGTCACCGAGACGGCATAGCGCTCCGCCACCTTCTGCAGGGCTTCACGGCGCGCGGGCGCGGCAAGCCCGGCCTCGACGAGCGCGTCGATGCTGCGCAGCGGCTGGCCGCCAGGGGGCTGATGAAGGGTCATGCGCTTCCCCTGCCCGGTTCTGCGACCGGCGTCCAGAGCACGTCCTCGATCCGGCGTGCGCCGACGCAAAGCATGACGAGCCGGTCGAAGCCGAGCGCGATGCCGGATGCGGCCGGCATCAGCGAAAGCGCCTCCAGGAAATCGTCGTCGACAGGATAGCGCTCGCCATAGATGCGCTCCTTCTCGTCCATGTCGGCCTCGAAGCGGCGGCGCTGCTCTTCCGGGTCGGTGAGCTCGCCGAAGGCATTGGCGAGCTCGACGCCGCAGGCATAGAGCTCGAAGCGCTCGGCCACGCGCGGATCGCCGGGCTTGGGCCGGGCGAGCGCGGCCTCGCTGATCGGATATTCGCAAAGGATCGTGGCACGGCCACGACCGAGATGCGGCTCGATACGCTCGGAGAGCACGCGGCTGAAGATGTCGGACCAGCTGTCGTCATCGGCCAGGCGAATGCCGGCCGCGATGGCCTGCGCGGCAAGCGCAGCGCGGTCGGTCACGCCAGCGGGCGAGACGGTCGCGAGCAGGTCGATGCCGGCATGGCGGGCGAAGGCGTCGTGCAGCGTCAATCGCTCTGGCTCGGCGAAGGGGTCGGCCTCCGCATCGCGCCAGCGGAGGGTCGTGGTGCCTGCGGCGCGAACGGCTTCAGCCATCAGCGCCGCGCAGTCCCGCATCAGGACGTCGTAATCCTCGCCGGCGCGATACCATTCCAGCATGGTGAATTCGGGATGGTGCAGCGCCGTGCGCTCGCGGTTGCGGAAGACGCGGGCGAAATCGAAGATGCGCGTCTCGCCGGCCGCGAGCAGCTTCTTGGCCGCGAATTCCGGCGAGGTGTGCAGGTAGTAGGGATGCGGCTCAGCGGCGTTGTCGATCAGCGTCGTACCGAAGCCGTGGAGATGCGTCTCGTTGCCGGGCGAAAGCTGCAGGATCGCCGCCTCGACCTCGACGAAATCGCGAGCCTCGAACCAGCGCCGCAGCGCCGTCTTGATCCGCCCGCGCGCCAGAAGCGCCGGCCGGCGGTCGGCATGGATGTCGGGCCGCCAGAATGGCGTGGGGGACGAACTCATCGAATCTCGCGTCGGAACCGTCGGAAAGCTTTCGTTTCGCGCGCGAATGCGGTAGTTGCGCGGCAATTGAATTCGCATAGAGCATTGCGCGAAAAAGTGGGAACCGGTTTTTCGCAAGCGCAAGGCTCTGAACTTTAGGATTCGCGCGGGCGCGCCGCGCACCAGAAGGACATTCACGTGGTCAAGGTCATCGCCTCTTCCGTCCGCAAGGGCAACGTCCTCGAGCTCGACGGGCATCTCTGCACCGTCATCTCGGCCGAGAGCTTCTTCCCCGGCAAGGGCACCCCGACGACGCAGATCGACATGCGCCGCATCGCCGACGGCGTGAAGATGACGCAGCGCTACAAGACGACCGAGCAGGTCGAGCGCGCCTATGTCGAGGACCGCGACTTCACCTATCTCTACCAGGATGGCGAGCAGTACGTCTTCATGAACCCGGAGACCTACGACCAGATCCATGTCGACAAGGACGTGGTCGGCGATGCCGCTCCCTATCTCCAGGAGAACATGAAGGTCTCGCTCTCGGTGTTCGAGGACAAGGCCGTCGCGATCGAATTGCCGCAGCGCGTCACGCTCGAAGTCGTCGAGACCGAGCCGGTGACCAAGGGCCAGACCGCCTCCTCCTCCTACAAGCCGGCGATCCTGTCGAACGGCGTGCGCAGCGCCGTGCCGCCGCATGTCGGCGTCGGCACCCGCGTCGTCGTGATGACCGCCGACGGCTCCTATGTCGAGCGCGCGAAGGATTGACCTGCTGGCGCAGAGCGCCGTGGAAAATTCTGCTCTATAGCTTTACGCAACGGGCCCTTTCCGGGCCCGTTGTCGTTTCCTGAGGATATCCATGCCGCTCACAGTCCAGGCCGCCGCCCTTTCCGGCTTCGTGCAGACGCTCAAGGCGCTCGACGCCATTCTCGACAAGGCCGTGGAACAGGCGGAGAGCCGCAAGATCCAGCCGGAGGTGCTGCTGAGCGCCCGGCTCGCGCCGGACATGCTGGCCTTCACCCGCCAGATCCAGCTCTGCTGCGATTTCGCCAAGAACGCCGTCGCGCGCCTTTCGGGCGGCGAAAACCCGCGCTTCCCCGACGAGGAGAAGAGCTTCCCGGAGCTGAAGGAGCGCATCGCCAAGACGCTGGCCTTCATCAACGCGGCCGACGGCGCGGCGCTCGATGCAGGCCTCACCCGCGAGGTCACCTTCCCGCGCGGCCCCTCCGCGACGGCGACGATGACCGGCGTGGCCTATCTCTCCTGCTTCGCCATCCCGAACTTCTATTTCCACGCCACGACCGCCTACGACATCCTGCGCCAGAACGGCTTCCAGATCGGCAAGCAGGACTTCCTGAAGGGTGTGTTCGACGCCTGATCGCATCTTTTGCGAGTGGCCTTGAAATAGCCTTGTTAGCCTCCCATATAGGGACCACGACGGTGTTGAAGGCGGCTCTGCTGCTTTCCATTGTCGGTGAAGACGGCCATGGGCCGAACGTTTGACGCCGGATGTACGCGCACCCGTTCAGGACATGGCCGTTGGTTCATTCCGAGGCCCGTAGCGGATATCCGCTGCGGGTCTTTTCGTTTCCAGGGTCCGGTTTCCTGCGGGAAACGCTCCGTCATGGTCTGGCTTGTGCCGACCAGCCACGTCCTCCTTCGTCGAAGGTGTGTCCAGGACGTCGACGCTCGCCACGAGGGCGAGCATCCACGTCGCGGTCTTTCACCCCTGCAAGAACGGATTGTTCCGGCGCTCCTCGCCCAGCGTGCTGGCGGGACCATGGCCGGGCAGGAACTGCACGTCGTCGCCGAGCGGCAGGAGCTTCGTCTTGATGCCGGCAATCAGCGCCGTGTGATCGCCATAAGGGAAATCGGTGCGGCCAACCGAGCCGGCAAAGACCGTGTCGCCCGCCAGCAGGAAGCGCAGGTCTTTCTGGAAGAAGGTGACATGGCCGGGCGAATGGCCCGGCACATGCGCGACCTCGAAGGTCAGATCGCCCAGCGAAACCGTGTCGCCATCCTTCAGCCAGCGCGTCGGCACGACCGCCTTCATGTCCAGGATGTCGAAGCGCAGCCCCTGCTCGGGCAAGCCGTCGAGCAGGAACTTGTCACCCTCATGCGGGCCGACGATCGGGACCGACAACGCCTCGGCCAGCTCCGTCGCGCCGCCGGCATGGTCGAGATGGCCATGGGTGAGCCAGATCGCGACCGGCGTCACGCCGAGCTCCTTCACCGCCTCCTTGAGACGCGGCACGTCGCCACCCGGATCGACGATGGCGGCCTGCTTCGTCTTCGTGTCCCAGACGATCGAGCAATTCTGCTGGAACGGCGTCACTTGCAGGACGGCGATCTGGAGCGGCGGCTGGTCGGTCATGGGAAGCCTTTCGATCATTCGGGAAGGTTCCTACCACGTCATGACGTCATTGCGAGAAGCGCAGGCCTCACCGCCCGCCGCAGCGATTGGCGATGAGGGCGCGGTAGTTGACCAGCTCGGAATCCATCTCCGCGACATTGCGCTCGCGCTCGGCACCGCCTTGGCAGGTCGCGAAGACGGCGCGCGACTTCTGCAGATAGACGACATGCTCGCGATAGGCCCGGCACTGGGTCGCCGGGTCCGCACTGGCCACGGCGGCGAGCCGGGTCTGCTGCTGACGGAAGCCGGCCTCGTTCTGGAACAGGTCGCGCGAGCAGGTCGCGGGGCGCGGCTGCTGGGCCAAGGCGGGACCGGCCAGCAGCACCGCCAAGGCGAGCGAAAGCGAAAGCCTCATCCGAGGTTCAGCTCCTTGAAGAAGTCGTTGCCCTTGTCGTCAATGACGATGAAGGCGGGGAAATCCTCGACCTCGATCTTCCAGACCGCTTCCATGCCGAGTTCGGGATATTCGAGCACCTCGACCTTGCGGATGCAGTCCTGCGCGAGACGCGCGGCCGGGCCGCCGATCGAGCCGAGATAGAAGCCGCCATGGGCCTTGCAGGCCTCGCGCACCGCCGCCGAGCGGTTGCCCTTGGCGAGCATCACCATCGAACCGCCGAAGGACTGGAACTGGTCGACGAAGGAATCCATGCGGCCGGCCGTGGTCGGACCGAAGGAGCCCGAGGCGAAGCCTTCCGGCGTCTTGGCCGGGCCGGCGTAATAGACCGGGTGGTTCTTGAAATAGTCGGGCATGCCCTCGCCGCGCTCCAGCCGCTCGCGGATCTTGGCATGGGCGAGGTCGCGGGCGACGACGATGGTGCCGGTCAGCGAGAGCCGCGTCTTGACCGGGTGCTTCGACAGCGTGGCGAGGATCTCGCTCATCGGCTGGTTGAGATCGATCTTGACGACATCGCCGCCGAGCGCGGCTTCGTCGATATCCGGCAGGTATTTCGAGGGATCGGTCTCCAGAGCTTCCAGGAAGATGCCGTCCCTGGTGATCTTGCCCTTGGCCTGGCGGTCGGCCGAGCAGGAGACGCCGAGCCCGATCGGCAGCGAGGCACCGTGACGCGGCAGGCGGATGACGCGCACGTCATGGCAGAAATACTTGCCGCCGAACTGGGCGCCGACGCCGAGCGCCTGCGTCATCTTATGGACCTCTTCCTCCATCTCGAGGTCGCGGAAGGCATGGCCCGAGGGCGAACCCTTCGTCGGCAGCGCGTCGAGATATTTGGTCGAGGCGAGCTTCACCGTCTTGAGGTTCTGCTCGGCCGAGGTGCCGCCGATGACGATGGCGAGATGGTAGGGCGGGCAGGCCGCGGTGCCGAGCGTCAGGATCTTCTCCTTCAGGAACGCCATCATGCGGTCCTTGGTCAGGAGCGAAGGCGTCGCCTGGTAGAGGAAGGTCTTGTTGGCCGAGCCGCCGCCCTTGCAGACGAAGAGGAATTTGTAGGCATCCTCGCCCTCGGCGTAGATGTCGATCTGCGCCGGCAGGTTGGTCGCGGTGTTCTTCTCCTCGAACATCGAGAGCGGCGCGAGCTGGGAATAGCGCAGGTTGCGCTTGAAATAGGCGTCGGCAACGCCCTCGCCCAGCGCGGCCTCGTCGTCGCCATCGGTCCAGACCTTGCGGCCCTTCTTGCCCATGATGATGGCGGTGCCGGTGTCCTGGCACATCGGCAGCACGCCGCCGGCGGCGATATTGGCATTCTTCAGCAGGTCGTAGGCGACGAACTTGTCGTTCGAGGTCGCCTCGGGGTCGTCCAGGATCTTGCCGAGCTGGGCGAGATGGCCGGGGCGCAGCAGATGGTTGATGTCGATGAAGGCCTGCTCGGAGAGCTGGCGGATCGCCTCGCGCGAGACGCTGAGCACCTCACGGTCACCGATCTTCTCGACACTGACGCCCTCGCTGCCGAGCTTGCGATAAGGCGTCTCGTCTTCGCCGAGCGGAAAGAGATCGACATGCGTATAGGCCATGGCCAGCGGCTCCGAAGCAGGATGCGCCGCGCGCGTGACTCTAAGGCTGGCGCGACGCCGGTCTGGCCGGCGTCATAGCGGCTCGGGCGTTCGCGTCCAAGCAGTCTTTAGCAACTCTAGACTGGGCGCGCTGTTCAAGCCGCCTGAGCGGCCGACTCGGCCAGCACCGCGTAGATCGCCGCGGGGTCGCGGATCTTGCGGACCTGCTCCAGAACCGACTGGTTGCGCAGCACGCGGGCGACGCGCGCCAGCGCCTTGAGATGGTCGGCGCCGGCCCCTTCGGGCGCGATCAGGACGAAGATGATATCGACCGGCTGACCGTCGAGGGCCTCGAAGTCGATCGGCTTGTCCGCTCGCGCGAACAGGCCGACCAGGCGGTCGATTCCCGCCATGCGACCATGGGGAATCGCGATGCCGTCACCGATGCCGGTGGAGCCGAGGCGCTCGCGTTGGAGCAGGGCCTCGAAGAGTTCCCGCTCGGGCAGGCCGGTCAGCGTCGCGGCGTGCTGGGCAAGCTCCTGCAGCGCCTGCTTCTTGCCGTTGGCCCGCAGCGGCGAAATCACCGCGGCGGGGCTCAGGAGATCGGTCAGCGTCATTCGCCCGTCCATGCATGTCCCGTGCCGCTCTTGAACGCGTCGGCCTGGGTCGGGGTTCGACGACCGGTGCGATTATTCCGCCGGCCTCAGGACAACGATGCCGGCGGGTCGATCCAGCCGATGTTACCGTCGCGGCGGCGATATACGATGTTCATGCGACCATTGCCAGCATGGCGGAAGACGATGACCGGCGCGCCGGTGAGGTCGAGTTCCGCCACCGCATCGCCCACGGTCAGGCTGAGCAGGGATTTGGTCGATTCCGCAACGATAACCGGGTTGTCGGCACCCGCATCGCCGCTGATCTCCTCGACATCGTCGTCCGGCGCCGCGATCACATAGCTGGGGATTTCGATCCCGGCATCGCGGCCATTGGCGGCGGTGCGGTCCTTCAGCCGGCGCTTGTAGCGTCGCAGCCGCTTCTCGATGCGCTCGGCCATCTTGTCGAGGCTGGCATAGGCATCATGGGCGGTGGCGGAGGCTTCCAGCGTGATCCCGGAGGAGAGGTGAATGACCGTGTCGGTGCGAAAGGCCGTACCGTCCTTGTCGACGGTGACATGCCCTTGATAGCCGCCCTCGTAATATTTGCTGACGGCCGCAGCGACCCGCACCTCGGCCTGGCCGCGCAGGGCCTCGCCGACATCGAGATTCTTGCCGGAGATTCGCAGGCTCATGGAGTGCTTCCCCTTGTTAGCCATGGCCAGTGTTCGACCATCCAGAGGAGCTAAGGACTGCGAGTCCGGGATGTCAATGAGCGAAGCCCCGCATGGCGCACATGCCGCAAGGCTTTGGAACAAAATCGCTCAACGGCCTCCCAGCGCCATCGCGACCTTTTCCCGGCGGCGCTCCATCGAGGAAGGGATTCTGAGCGATTCGCGGTATTTCGCGACGGTGCGCCGGGCGATGTCGATGCCGCCGTCCTTGAGCCTGGCGACGATGGCGTCGTCCGAGAGCACCGCGGAGGGGCTTTCCTCGTCGATCATCTGCTTGATGCGGAAGCGGACCGCCTCGGCCGAATGCGCCTCGCCATAGCCCGTCGCGGCGATCGCGGCGGAGAAGAAATACTTCATCTCGAAGACGCCGCGCGAGCAGGTCAGGTACTTGTTCGAGGTGACGCGCGAGACGGTCGATTCGTGCATGCCGATGGCGTCCGCGACCGTCTTGAGGTTGAGCGGGCGCAGATGCTCGACGCCATGGGCGAAGAAGCCATCCTGCTGGCGGACGATCTCGCTGGCGACCTTCAGGATCGTGCGGGCCCGCTGCTCGAGCGAGCGGGTCAGCCAATTGGCGGTCTGCAGGCATTCCGCGATGAAGGCGCGATCCTGGTCGCTGCGCGCCGATTTGGAGACGCGCGCATGATAGGTCTGGTTGACCAGGAGGCGTGGCAGGGTCTCCGGGTTGAGATCGACAAGCCAGGAGCCGTCCGGCGCGGCGCGGATGAAGACATCCGGCACGACCGTCTCCGCCGCCGAGCCACCGAAGCCGCGGCCGGGCTTGGGATCGAGCCGGCGGATCTCCGCGACCATGTCGGCGACATCCTCGTCGTCGACACCGCAGATCCGCTTCAGCGCCGCGAAATCGCGCTTGGCCACGAGGTGGAGATTGGCGACCAGCATCTGCATGGCGGGGTCGAAGCGGTCGCGGTCGCGCAGCTGGATCGCCAGGCACTCCGCGACGTCGCGCGCCGCCACGCCGGAGGGGTCGAAGCTCTGGACGATGCGCAGCACGGCTTCCACCCGCTCGACGCCGACGCCGAGGCGTTCCGCGATCTCCGCGACCGGCTCGGTCAGATAGCCGCTATCGTCGACCGCATCGATGAGATGGCGGCCGATGATCCGCTCGGCCGGAGCATCGACGGCGAGGTCGAGCTGGGCGCTCAGATGGTCGTGCAGGGACAATTCGGCCGTCAGGCTGCTTTCGAAGCCGTCGGGACCATCCTCGAAGGAACCACCGGAGGAGCCGTAGCTGCCGCCGACGATCGGCAGGCTGTCGGCGCCGCTGGCCTCAGTTCGCGCCAGGCTCGGCTGCTCGCCCTGGAAGACGTTGTCGAGACTGGTGCCGAGCCGCCCTTCCATGCCCTCCAGCGTGTTCAGGCTCTCCGCCCGCGCGAAGCTCTCGGCATCCGCAGCGAGCGCCCCCTCGGCGCCATTCGCCTCCGCCGGCACATCCGCCCCGTCGTCGCGCTCCAGCAGCGGATTGCGCTCCAGCTCGCCCTCGACGAAATTCTGGAGTTCGAGATGCGAAAGCTGGAGAAGCTTGATCGCCTGCAGAAGCTGCGGCGTCATCACCAGGGATTGTCCCTGGCGCAATTCCATGCGCGGCATCATCGCCATGCGCGAAAGGCCCTTCTGCGACGGCGCGCCAGCGGCACGCTTCTTGCTTTCGAGAAAGACCCTAGCGCCCGATCACGCCGACGTCAAAGGCCTTGCCGACGAAACGGGCAAGCCGGTTAATGCGGCGCAGCATTATTCCGCAATCGCGAACAAGACGGCACCGCTCAGAGGCGGAAATCCTCGCCGAGATAGACACGGCGGACATCGGGATTGGCGATGATCTCGGCCGGCGAGCCTTCGGTGAGCACCCGGCCGGTGTGGATGATATAGGCGCGATCGACCAGCCCGAGCGTCTCGCGGACATTGTGATCGGTGATCAGCACGCCGATGCCGCGATCGGTCAATTGCCGCACCAGCGCCTGGATGTCGCCGACCGCGATCGGGTCGATACCCGCGAAGGGCTCGTCGAGCAGAATGAAGGAGGGCTTGCCGGCCAGCGCGCGGGCGATCTCGCAGCGGCGACGCTCGCCGCCCGAAAGCGCGATCGAGGGCGCCTTGCGCAGGCGCGCGATGCTGAACTCGTCGAGGAGCTGGTCGAGCTGGCGCTCACGCGCCTTGCGGTCGGGCTCGACCACCTCCAGCACCGCCCGGATGTTGTTCTCCACGGAGAGCCCCCGGAAGATCGAGGCCTCCTGCGGCAGGTAGCCGATGCCGAGACGGGCGCGCTGATACATCGGCAGGGCAGTGATGTCGTTGCCCTCGAGCGAGATGACGCCGAGATCGGCCCCGACCAGCCCGGTGATCATGTAGAAGATCGTGGTCTTGCCGGCGCCGTTGGGGCCGAGCAGACCGACCGCCTCGCCCTGGCGCAGATAGAGGCTGGCATCGCTGACGACGGTGCGCCCGCCATAGGTCTTGCGCAGGCCGCTGACAGCGAGGATGCCCGGGCCGCCGATCGCGGCCGCGATCAGGCCGGGACGGTCCTGCCGCTCCTGCGAACGGCCGCCGAACAGGCCGCGCAGCCGCGCCATCGCGCCACCGCTGCGCGGACGGGTGGATTTGCGCGCCGGAGTGGCGGCGGGACGGGCGTCGGAAACGGTCACGAGGCAGCCGGATCAGTTGGTGGGAGGCTTGGCGGCCGCACCGGCGGCGGGCTTGGCGCCCGGCTTGGCCGCGTCGGTCTTGTTGGCGTCGGCCGAGTTCGGCACGAAGAAGCCCTGCACGCGCCCGCCCTTGTTGGTTTCGACATTGGCCACGCCAGTGACGGTATTGTAGGTCAGCTTCTCGCCGCGGGTGATGTTCGGCCCATCGTTCAGCGCGACATTGCCGGTCATGATCACCAGATTGTTGGCGCGGTCGAACTCGGCATTGTCGGAGGTGGCAGCCTGGGTCTTCGAGACGACGGTGACCGGCCCCTTGCAGAGGATGCGCTTGATCGAGCTGTCATTGGCCGGATCCTTGCCGCCGGCCGCGGCCGGCGTCTGTGCCGGCGCCGGGGTGGCCCCCTTGGCGGCCGCAGCGCCCTGCCCGCCGCGCCCTTCATAGAGCACGGTCATCACGGTGCAGCGCACGGTGGTCTCGCCCTGCACGGCAACGACATTGCCGGTGAAGACCGCCTTGTTCTCCTTGTCGAGCACATCAAGCTTGTCGGCGTCGATCTTGATCGGCTCCTTGCTGTCGCCGCCGAGGCCGCCGAGCGGGGACGAGGCATTGCCTCCCCTCTGCTTGGGCTGGGCCTGGGCAAAGCCATCCTGCTGGGTCGCCAGAAGCGCGAGGCCGGTCACCGCCAGCAGCGTGGCGACCCGGCCGGCACGCATGAAACGGAACGTCTGCGCCGGCGCTCTCATATCACTGCCTCTTTTCGTTGCCTTACGGAGCCGCAGAGTCTGCGGGAGCCGTCCGATTCGCCTTCAACAATTCCGGCATCGGCGTGCTGCCCGCGCGCTCCGGTCCGGCGATCGTCCCGGCGGGAGCATTCTTGATCAGCACGCGGACCCGTCCTTCGAAGGCGATCAGCTCTCCGTTGTTCTTCACGTCGAGCGTGTTCGCGTCAACCGTCGTCTGATCCATATGGACGGTGACGGGCTCCCGCGAGGCGACGGTTCCGGCCTTGAAGTCGACATCGGCGGTTCTCATGCTCATGTCATGGCCGCTTTCGGTGCGGATCTTGACGTCGTCGATGAGCTTGAGCTTCTCCTTCTGCGTGTCGAATAGCCCGGTCTTCGCATTCACCGTGACCCAGCCCTCGCGCTCCATCTGGATGCGGGCGATAACCGCCTGCAGCTCGACCTGCGTCGGATTCTTGATCTCCTGGAAGGCGTTCTCCGCGGTGACCTGATAGGGCCGGTTGTCCTTGCGATAGCCGGAGAGCTTCGGCGTCTCCATCCGGACCTTGCCGCCGGTGATGCCGACCGCGCCGATCGAGACATTCGCGAGCTTGCCACCCAGCGGGTTGAGGAAAGGCACGATCACCAGCCCCAGCACCGAGACGACGGCCACGACCGGGATGGCGCGGCGCAGCAGGCGGACGAGGCGGGTGTGCCGCTGCGCGGCGCTGAAGGCCCGCTGCCGGCGCAGCATATGTGCCGACAGCCCGCCCGTCGGGTTATTGAAGGTCATTGCCACAGTCATGCCCCGCGCAATGGCAGTCGCTCACGGCTTTTTCGTGTCGCCGGACGAACTGCATCGCGCCCCCGCGCTGCCCGCCCTGTCGGAAGGGAGCGGGACAAGACCCCCGCTCGCGCGCAGACTGACGCAGAAAGCCTTAGAAATTGTCAAGTGTGAGCGAAGATGTCCGTCTCCGCCCAGCCGGCGAGATCAAGCTCGGCACGATAGGGCAGGAAGTCGAAACACGCTTTCGCGAGGTCAGCGCGCCCTTCCCGCGCCAGCATCGCATCGAGCTTCTGATGCAGGGCGTGGAGATGCAGCACATCGGAGGCCGCGTAAGCGAGCTGGGCTTCGCTCAACGTATCCGCCCCCCAGTCGGAGGATTGCTGCTGCTTCGACAATTCGACCCCGAGCAACTCGCGCACGAGATCCTTCAGCCCGTGACGGTCGGTATAGGTGCGGGTCAGCTTCGAGGCGATCTTGGTGCAGTAGACCGGGGTGGTGACCACGCCGAAGGCGTGACGCAGCACGGCAACGTCGAAACGGGCGAAGTGGAAGAGCTTCAGCACCGCCGGATCCTCCAGCAGGCGGACCAGATTCTTCGGCCGCCCCGGATTCTTCGGGATCTGCACGACATCGGCGGTGCCGTCGCCACGCGAAAGCTGCACGACGCAGAGCCGGTCGCGATGCGGGTTGAGGCCGAGCGTCTCGGTGTCGATCGCGATGCTCGTACCGGCGTCGTAGCCGTCCGGCAGGTCGCCGCGATGGAAACGGATGGTCATGCTCGCAACCTCACTCGTCCGGCAGCGGCGGCCGGCACGTCAACGCACGCTCGATTCGGCAGGACGGCCTGGGAACGACGCTCCCGGATCCTGCGCGATATCTTTCCGCAGCTAGCCGCCCGCCTCGCCCCGTTCAAGCCTTTTCTGAGGCCGAACAAGGATTTGGGCCGGTGTTAACCTTTTATTCACCATAAGCTTCATTCCGCGGCGCAAGCATGCGACAAGAGGGCAACGGAGCCCGACACATGCCCCTGATCCGCCTCTTCACCGATCTCGACGGCCGCATCGGCCTGCGGGCCTTCTGGTTCGGCACCGCGGCGGTGGCGCTCTCGCTGTTCGTGATCCAGCGGCTCGCGCCGCAACTGGCCGCTCCCGCCACGGCGGCGGCCATCATCGCCTTCGCCAAGTCCTTCGCCCTGTTTCCCTGGTGTGCGCTGGCCGCCAAGCGCGCCAAGGATCGCGGCGGCTCTTCCCTGTTCGGCATCCTGCTGATCTGCGCGATCGTCATGCCGGAGCTTATGCTTCCTCATGTTCCGTTCGGCTGGCGGCCATCGCTGGAAGCGATCGGCACCATCGCCTGGGTCGTCGCCTTCATCGATCTCGGCCTGATGCCTTCCGCGCATCAGGACGAAACCGGGCTTGCGACTGTCGTGCTGGGTGCTAAAGCGGCGGAATGACCGCCGACTCCACAGCCGCCCTTCCCTCGCTCGATTTCGATCCCACCGATCCGGTCGCGCTGACGCAGGCGCTGGTGCGCTGCCCCTCCGTGACGCCGGCCGAAGGCGGCGCGCTCTCGCTGCTCGCCGCGGTCCTGTCGGCGGAAGGCTATGGCGTGCATCGCCCGGTCTTCAGCGAGCCGGGCATGCCGGATATCGAGAATTTCTACGCGCGGATCGGCAGCGAGGCCCCGGTCTTCGTCATCGCCGGGCATACCGATGTCGTGCCGGTCGGCGACGAGGCCGCCTGGAGCCGCGCGCCCTTCGGAGCGGAGATCCAGGACGGCGTCCTCTACGGGCGCGGCGCCTGCGACATGAAGGGCGGGCTCGCCGCCATGGTCGCGGCCGCGATCCGCTATCGGCGCGAGAATCCGGACGCGCCGGGCTCGATCGCCTTCCTCGTCACCGGCGACGAGGAGGGACCGGCGGTCAACGGCACGGTCAAGCTGCTCGAATGGGCGCATGGACGCGGCGAGCGCTTCGACCATTGCCTCCTCGGCGAGCCGACCAATCCGGCCGCGATGAGCGACATGATCAAGATCGGCCGGCGCGGGTCGCTGACCGGCGAGCTGACGGTGAGTGGCATCCAGGGCCATGTCGGCTATCCGCATCTCGCCGATAATCCGATCCGCGGCATGGTCCGCCTGCTGGCGGCGCTCGATGCGACGCCGCTCGACCAGGGCACCCAGCATTTCGACCCGAGCAATCTCGAGGTGACGACGCTCGATGTCGGCAATCCCGCGACGAACATCATCCCGGCACAGGCGAAGGCCGTCTTCAACATCCGCTTCAACGATACCTGGACGCCGGAGACGCTCGCCAACGAGATCGAGCACCGTTTGCGCGAGGCGGCCGGCAATACGGTGCGCTTCGCGGTGACGTTCCGGCCGACGAATTCGGTCGCCTTCCTGACCGAGCCCGGCCCCTTCGTCGCGATGGTCGCGGATGCGGTCGAGGCCGAGACCGGCAAGCGCCCGGCGCTCTCGACGACCGGCGGCACTTCGGACGCCCGTTTCATCAAGAGCTATTGCCCGGTGGTCGAGTATGGTGTCGTCGGCAAGACGATGCACCAGATCGACGAATGCGTCGCCGTTTCGGATCTGGTCGCTCTCGAGCGGATCACGCATCGGCTGCTCGCCACTTATTTTGCAACGCAACATAAGGCTTGACCTGCCGGCAAAGCGCCTCATTATTGGCTTAGACGAAAGTCTAAGATCACATGATGAGGTTCGCGATGAGGCTCGATGCCGATGACGTCGCGCGTTCGCTGCGCGGCTCCTGGCGCCTGATGACGAAGGGCGCGGATGCGCTCCCCGAGCTCGATCTCAGCCGTGACGGCTTCTGGCGCTCCTTCCTCGCCTTCGCGCTGATGCTGCCCGCGACGGTGGCGATGCTCGCGGCCATGCGGCTGGCGGCCGGGCTCAGCAATGCCGGCGGCCTGTTCGGCGCGCCCGGACTCGCGCTTGCCGTCGTCGGGGCGCTGTCGCTGGCCATCCTGGTCGTGCCGGCCTTCCTGATCCTGATCCGGCCGGAGCTGGCGCAGGCACCGCGCTTCACCAGCTTCGTGATCGCCTGGAACTGGGCCGGCATCGTCTCCGCCAGCCTGATGGCCGTGCCGGCCGCGGTCTATGCCGTCGGCTGGGCGCCCGCCACGCTCGCGCTGGTGCAATCGGCCTTCTTCGCCGCGATCGTGCTCAGGCTGCGCTATTGCGTGGCGCGCGCCGCCTTCGGCGCCGGCAACGGCATCGCGCTGCCGCTGGTCATCGCCAGCGTGGTGCTGGACTACGGGGTGGTCCGGGCCTTCGGCCTGGTCTAAGGCCGCGACGTGGTTCTCGGGCCCGACCCGAGAGCCTCATGCCGCGTGAGCGATCCAAGCCTCGACGTCACGAGATGTGCGGGTCAAGCCGGAGCCTGACGGCCGCGCTGCCGGCGAAGACCTCAGTAGTCCACACCGGCCAGATAGAGCCCGCTGGACGGCGCCAGCGCCGCGCATTGCGAACGATCGCGCGCCGCCAACACCGCACCCATCTTCCCCTCCGGCCAGCGCCCGGCCCCGACCATCTTCAGGCTGCCGACGATGGAGCGGATCTGATGATGCAGGAAGGAGCGGGCATGGGCGTAGACCACGATCTCGCTGCCTTCGCGCCGGACGTCGAGCCGGTCCAGCGTCCGGATCGGGCTGTTGGCCTGGCATTCGGCGGCGCGGAAGGTGGTGAAGTCGTGCTTGCCGAGCAGGGCCTTGGCGGCGCGGTCCATCGCCTCGTGGTCGAGCTTCACCGGGACGTGCCAGACCCGGCCACGGTCGAGCGCCGGCGGCGCCCGCCGATCGAGGATGCGATAGATGTAGTAGCGGCGCTTCGCCGAGATGCGGGCATCGAAATCATCCGGCACGATCTCGGCGCTGAGCACGCTGACCGGCACCCGCGCCTTCAGCCGGGCGTTGGTGGCGTCGCGCACGACGTCGGTGCGCCAGTCCTTGTCGAGATCGACATGGGCGACCTGATGGGTGGCGTGGACGCCGGCATCGGTGCGCCCGGCGCAATGCAGGCGCACGGCATGGCCGCAAAAGGCCTCCACCGCCTCCTCGACGCTCTGCTGCACGGACGGGTCGCTCGCCTGGCGCTGCCAGCCCGAGAACGGCGTGCCGTCATATTCGATGACGAGCTTGTAGCGCGGCATCAGAGCCGGTTACCCAACCGGAGGTCCGCGTCAGCGAACAGTGCGAAGCGGTTTTCGGACAATGGCCTGCTCATTTAAAGCTTGTCGCCGGCCCCGAGCCGGGCGCCGCGCAGGAATTCCGCCCCGCTCATCGGCGCCTTGCCGGCGCGCTGGACCTGGAGGAGCTTCACCGCCCCTTCCGCGCAGGCGACCGTGCCCTCGTCGTCGAGCAGCGTGCCGGGCTCGGCCGCGCCGCCGGCGAGCGCCGAGCGAAGCACCTTGAGACGCTCCGGCCCCTTGCCGAGATCGATCTCGGCAAAGGCGCCCGGAAAGGGCGACAGGCCGCGCACGAGGTCGTGCACCTGCCGGGCCGGCCGGCTCCAGCTCAGCCTCGCCTCGGCATTGGCGATCTTGGCGGCGTAGGTCACACCCTCCTCCGGCTGCGGCGTGAACTGCAGCCCGCCGCGCCCGAGCGCCGCGAGCGCCCGCACCATCAGGTCGGCGCCGAGGCGGCTGAGCCCATCGTGCAATTCGCCGGCCGTCATGTCGGGGCCGATGGCGAGCGTCTCGACCATGCCGACCGGGCCTGTGTCGAGCCCGGCCTCCATCTTCATCACGCAGACGCCGCTCTCGGCATCGCCGGCCATGATGGCGCGCTGGATCGGCGCGGCGCCGCGCCAGCGCGGCAGCAGCGAGGCATGCAGGTTGAGGCAACCCAGTTCCGGCAGATCGAGGATCGCCTGGGGCAGGATCATGCCATAGGCGACGACGACCGCGACATCGGCTTCATGCGAGGCGATCAGCTCGGCCTGCTCGGCCGTTTTCAGGGTCGCGGGCGTGAAGACCGGAATGCCGAAGCGCTCCGCCGCCCTGTGCACCGGCGAGGGCCGCAGCTCCAGCCCACGGCCGGCCTGGGCCGGAGCACGGGTGTAGCAGGAGACGACCTCATGCCCCTGCCCGACGATCTCGGTCAGGACCGGCACGGCGAAATCGGGCGTGCCCATGAAGATGACGCGCAAGCTCATACGCTCGACCTTACCTTAAAATCTTCCCCGTCATTCCGGGCATAGCCCCCGGGGTCCGATCTTCGATCGGCCCAAGGATAAACTCCGCGGAGAGCCGGAATCCATGCCGGCGCGCCGGAGTCCTTCGATGGATTCCGGATCGGCGCCGCTTCGCGGCTCGTCCGGAATGACGCAGCAGTGATTATGCCGCTGAGCGCTTGGCGGCCTTGGCGAATTTCTTGGTCACACGCTCGCGCTTCAGCCGCGAGAGATGATCGATGAAGAGCACACCGTTGAGATGATCGATCTCGTGCTGCAGGCAGGTGGCGAGAAGGCCATCCGCCGCGATCTCGTGAGTCTTGCCGTCGAGATCCATGTAGCGAACCTTGACCTCGGCCGGGCGCTCGACCTCCTCGTAATATTCGGGAATCGAAAGGCAGCCCTCTTCGTACACATTGGTCTCTTCCGAGAACCAGGTGACCTCCGGGTTGATGAAGACCTGCGGCTTCCTCGGTTCCGGCTCCTCGCCCTCCTTCGCCTCCGGCTTCGACAGATCCATCGTCACGACGCGCAGCGGCACGCCGATCTGGATCGCG
Organism: Allobosea sp. UNC402CLCol; assembly: GCF_000745475.1. Lineage (GTDB taxonomy): Bacteria > Pseudomonadota > Alphaproteobacteria > Rhizobiales > Beijerinckiaceae > Allobosea > Allobosea spartocytisi. The sequence continues at coordinate 2,860 of NZ_JQJJ01000009.1, read as the reverse complement.
GCGAGACCGATGCCCGGCGCGTCGTACATGGTCTCGAACATGTCCGCGACCAGCGCCTTGATTTCCGGCGTGACGGCCTCGACCGGCTTCGAGGCAAGGCGAAGCTGGGCGTCGGGCAGGATGACGAGCGGACGAATGGACATGAGGTTCCGAGAGAAAAGGGCTGTTGAGCCCGGGACATAAGCATTTGTGGGCGGGCGGTCAAACCGTTCCGCTTTCGTTCGCCATCCCGAGCCGAATCGGCTAGGCTCCCAGCATGAACGCGATCGCCTTCACCTTGCTGGAACGCCCCGTGACCTGGGCGGAGGCCGCACTCGGCTTCGGCGGGTTGAGTCTCGCATTGCTGCTGATGACGGCTTTGGCGGCCTGGCGCGGCGGCAGAAGCCGCGCGATCGAGGCTGCGATGGCCGCCGAACGCGCCCGCGAGATGGACGACAAGGTCGCGGAGATGAACCGGCAGCAGGCCGAGCTCGCCGGCCGGATGCAGTCGATGGCCGAGATCCTCTCGACCCGGCAGGGCGACCTCGCAAGGTTGATGGCCGAGCGGATGGACGGCCTCGGCCAAAAGGTCGGCCAGGGACTCGAGCAGAGCGTCCGCCAGACCACCGAAAGCCTCGGCAAGCTGCAGGAGCGGCTGGCGGTGATCGACAGCGCGCAGAAGAACCTGACCGACCTCACCTCGGAAGTCGTGACGCTGAAGGACGTGCTCTCCAACAAGCAGGCGCGCGGCGCCTATGGCCAGGGCCGGATGGAAGCGATCATCCGCGACGGTCTGCCCGCCGCCTTCTTCGCCTTCCAGCCGCAGCTCTCGAACGGACGCCGGCCCGACTGCCTCGTCACGCTGCCGGGTGACGGGCGCGGCCTCGTGATCGATGCCAAGTTCCCGCTGGAGAGCTTCACGATGCTGCGCGAGGCGCGCGGCGAGGATGCGAAGAAGATCGCGGGCCAGCGCGTCCGCAGCGATGTCGGCGTGCATGTGAAGGACATCGCCGAGCGCTATTTCCTGCCCGGCGAGACGCAGGATATCGCGCTGCTCTTCGTGCCGTCGGAATCGATCTATGCCGATCTGCACGAATATTTCGACGATGTCGTGCAGCGGGCGCACCGGGCCCGCGTGATGATCGTCTCGCCCTCGCTGCTGGCGCTGGCGATCCAGCTCATGCAGTCGCTGGTGCGCGATGCGCGGATGCGCGAGGAGGCGCAGGTCATCCAGACCGAGGTCGGCAAGCTGCTCGACGATGTCAGGCGCCTCGGCGAGCGCGTCGACAAGCTCGACACGCATTTCCGGCAGGCGCAGGAGGATGTCGGCCAGATCAAGACCTCTGCCGGCAAGGTCACCAGCCGCGCCGAGAGGATCGGCGCGCTCGATTTCGACGACGAGAAGAGCGAGCCGAAGCTGCCCTTCGCCAAGGGGCTCGAACTGAAGCGGGCCGCGGAGTAGCGCGCTCCCTGCCAGGCAGGGCGGATCCGGCCGACGACGCTAAAGGACCCCAAAGTCAACGCGCCGCCTGCCCCGGATGTCGGCGAGGGCGAGCCAGGGGGAACCGCCCACACAACCTGAACGCTCATCCCCAACGTGAATACGCGTATTTGCAAGTAAACGTCGTCACTTTTCCGAAGGGGACATTAGAACAGCCTTAAACTTTATCTGAAAGATCTGGGGCACCGAGAACTCTCAATACAGTCGAGCGCCATGACGCGACCGGGGTATCGCCGATCCATGCCTGGACCATAGGCATCTTTGCGGACCTTCCATCATCGGCACTCCATTGAATGAGCGACGTCTTCCCAGAAGGTCCGTCATGACAATGAGCATCAAGACAAAGCTGGCGGCCGCGCTGGTCGCCCTGGCCCTGTGCGTCCTCGCCATCGGCGCCTGCGGCTATCTGGCCTTGCGATCCGTGACGGAGCGTGTCGACAACGTCGTCCAGAACAATGTCATCCCGATGGAACAGTTGCGTTCCGTCAGCGACATGTATGCCGTCAACGTCGTCGACACGATCTGGAAGGCGCAGAGCAACCAGGTCACCTGGACCAATGCGCTCAAGAGCGTCCAGGACGCGGTCGGGACCATCGACAAGAGCTGGAAGGCCTATCTGCCCAGCATCACCGAGTCCGATGAGAGGCAGCTTGCGGATCAGGCAGCGGCGCTGATGAAGACCGGCGATGTCGCCATCGCCAAGGTCATCGCCATCCTGAAGGATCGTGACGACAGCGCTCTTCGCCTGTTCTCCTCGGACGAACTCTACAAGGCGATGGACCCGATCACGAAAAAGCTCGGCGAGTTGGCCGCGTTGCAGCTCAAGCAGGCGCGCGAGCAGGGAGCACAGGCCCAGTCGACGGCCCATGCCGCGGCCTATCTGCTGCTCGCCGTTGCCGGCGGCGCCCTGCTCCTGGGAACATTTGCGCTCGCCTTCGTGATCAGCGGCGTCGTGCGGCCGCTCGGCGGCATGACCGCCGCGATGAAACGCCTGGCGGATGGCGAGCAGGACGTCACCGTGCCGAGCGTCGGCCGGCGCGACGAGATCGGCGAGATGGCCGGCGCCCTGCAGATCTTCCAGGAGAACGCGGCAAGGGTCCGTGCCCTGGAAGAACAGGAGCGTGCCGCCGCCGCCGCGCGGCTGGCGCGGGCGCAGTCGATGGAGGCTGTGGTGTCGGATGTCGGCGAGGTGGTCGCGGCGGCGGCGGCCGGCGATTTCTCGGCCCGGCTCCAGATCGACGATGCCGACGAGCAGATGCAGCGGCTGGTCGCCGGCATCAACGAAATCAACAGCGTGGTGGACGGAGCGACGACGGAGTTCGCCGGGGTTCTGCAGGCGGTGGCGGGCGGCGACCTGACGCGGCAGGTCGAGGGCGGCTA
>NZ_JQJJ01000008.1:889383-1103878 GCF_000745475.1 Allobosea sp. UNC402CLCol | reverse complement strand
ACGATCCACTCCCGGGAGGCTTCGGGGCACCGCCCTGGGGACACTACGATCCCTGTGCGAGGAGCTCGCTGGGAACGGCCGATGGCATCACGCCTTCGTCCCATGCCCGAGTAGACGCGACAAGGCGCTGAGCCGAACTGGCGTCGAAAGGGCTCGCGGCGAAGGATGGCTGCAGGCCCGGTAAGCGCGGCCCGGAGACTTAAGAACGCCGATAAGCGGAGCGCCACGGGGCGTGCGGAGGGTGGCTCAATCCCTCCGCGCCGCATCCTGGCTCAATGGAAGCGGCCTGATACCCAACCGCGCCTCGCGGCGCTCCGCTGCCCCTCATCTCTCAACGCCCCCGCCCGGCGGCGTGGGCGGCGATGATGCGCGTCCTTTCGCGGTGAAGCGCGGGCAACCCGCTGCCGCAGCGAAGCCGGCTTTTGCAGCGTTCGACGCTTCGCGGGCCGGTCCCGGACAAGTCCGCGATCGGCGGGAAGGGCAGGGCGGGAGAGCACCGCCGACGATCGAGGTGGCGACAGGGCGGCCGCGCCTTGCCCGGTGACGGCAGGCCCGCCCTTCTCCACACGGGAAACGGGTTCATCGCGCCTTTTCGGGCCCGATTAGGGTAAGCTCACCGCGCAAAGCGATTCACGGAACCCTCCCCATGGCCAAAAAGACCCCCGAACAGCTCGCCCAGGAATTCGAGGGCCGCAAGGCCAAGGGGCTGGCCAAGGGCGGGGCGGCGTATTGGCCCAACATCATCGCCAATGCCGTGCTGAAGCTCACCGCGGCGCGGGCCGAGATTTCGCCGGAAACGCTGATCGAGATGATCGAGCGCGAGGCGCCGACGCTGGAGATCACGGTCCGGTCCGGCGCGACGGAGGCGGTCGCGCGGTTGAAGCAGGCCATCGCCAAGGGAGCGTGAGGCGCGGGCTTGAGGCGCGACGGGCGTGAGACGCGATCTCTTGGGGGCGGTGGCGGATGGATAATCGCGCGGGTGAGATGGATGTCTTCGTCACGGCGGCGGATGCCGGGAGCTTCTCGGCGGCCGGGCGCAAGCTCAACCTCTCGCCCTCGGCCGTCAGCAAGCTGATCAGCCGCGTCGAGGACCGGCTCGGCACGCGGCTTCTGGTGCGCACGACGCGCGCCCTGCAGCTCACGCCGGAAGGCGAGGTCTATCTGGCGCGGGCGCGGCGCATCCTCGCCGAGATCGAGGAGACGGAGAGCGCGCTCTCCAGCGGGGCGCGGGCGGTGCCGCGCGGCCGGCTCAGGGTCAGCGTCTCCGTCGGCTTCGGGGTGATGTATGTCCTGCCGCGGGTGCAGGAATTCCTGACGCTCTATCCCGAGATCGAGCTGGACATCTCGCTGAACGACGAGGTGATCGACCTGGTCGAGGAGCGCGCGGACATCGCCATCCGCGCCGGCATCCTGCGGGATTCCCGGCTCAAGGCGCGCAAGCTCCTGGAGACGCGCCGCATCGTCATCGCCTCGCCCGCCTATCTCGAACGGCACGGCACGCCCCGGACCCCGGACGATCTCGAGCGGTTCAACTGCCTGCGCTTCAATTTCCGCTCGAGCTTCGACGAATGGCTGTTCCGCGATCCGGCAAGCGGCGAGCGCTTCAGCCGCACGGTCGCCGGGAACTTCCTGGCCAATAGCGGCGCCACGCTGCGCAATCTCTGCCTGCGCGGCATGGGGCTGGCGCGGCTCGGCCGGTTCCATGTCGAGCCGGATCTCGCCGCGGGCCGGCTCGTGCCGGTGCTGGAGGCCTATGACGCGGATGACCGCGAGCTGATCCACGCCGTCTTCGCCGGCCACGAGCATATGGCGGGGCGCATCCGCGCCTTCGTCGATTTTCTCGCCGAGCGGATGCGGGAGCCTCAGGCGGTTTCCGGCTCGCCGCCCTTGGCGAGATAGCGCTCGACCGAGACGACGACCTTGTCGTCGAGCGGGCCGATCGCCGCCTCGTCCTTGTCCTTGTAGGGGATCGCCCGCAGGACATGGCGGATGGCGTTGAGCCTAGCGCGCAGCTTGTCGTTGCTGCGCACGACGACCCAGGGCGCGTCTTTCGTCGAGGTGCGGCCGAGCATCTCGTCGAAGGCGCGGGAATAATCGTCGAAGCGCGGGATCGCCTCGAAGTCGATCGGCGAGAGCTTCCAGCGCTTGAGCGGATCGTGCCAGCGGGCATGCAGGCGCATCATCTGCATCTCGCGGCCGATGGTCAGGAAGAGCTTGACGATGCGGATGCCGCCGCGCGTCAGCATGCCCTCGAAGACGGGGGCCTCGCGCAGGAAGCTCTCGGTCTGCTCCGGCGTGCAGAAGCCCATGACGCGCTCGACCCCGGCGCGGTTGTACCAGGAGCGGTCGAAGAAGACGATCTCGCCGGCCGTCGGCATTTCGGCGGCGTAGCGCTGGAAATACCACTGCCCCTTCTCGGTGTCCGAGGGCTTGGGCAGGGCGACGATGCGGGCCTGGCGCGGATTGAGATGCTGGGTGAAGCGGGCGATGGTGCCGCCCTTGCCGGCGCCGTCGCGGCCCTCGAAGACGACGACGATGCGCTCGCCATGCTTCTGGGCCCAGCGCATCAGCTTCTGCAGTTCGATCTGCAGCGGCTCCAATTCGCGGTTGTAGCGCTTGCGCTTCATCCGCTTGCCATAGGGGTAGTCGCCGCTGTGATAGGCCGCGTCGACGATCGCTTCCGGCAGGGTATCGGCCTCGATGTCGAAGCCCTTGGCCTTGCCGGCCTTTCGGGCCTTGCCGGTGCTCTTGGACTTGCCCGGCTTGGGCGGCCGCTTCTCCTTCGGGGTCGATTGCGTCGCCGGCAGCTGGATCAGGTTTTCGATCTCGGCGCCTGAGAATTTCTTCGCCATCGTTTCTGTCTCCTCGCCGGGGCGAGCCCGTTTCTTCCCCGGTGGAGCCTAGCCGGCTACCGCGCCGAAGGGAATTGACGCCCTCTGCCGTTCCGCGCAGGAAGAGCCGAGCCGGCAACGGCCGGCAGCTTCGGACGTTCCATGATCGACACCGCCGTTTTCCCCATCGCCGCTGCGCGCGGCTTCGTCGAGGCGCTCGGCACTGCCGTCGTGCTGCTCGACGAGCTCGGCGTCGCGCAGGCGCTGAGCCCGGCGATGCGCGCGCTGATCCCGGGGCTCGAGACCGGCAAGCTCCTGGCGCTGGTGCTGCGCGACCCCGACCTGATCGAGGCGATCGAGGCGGTGGCGCTGGATGGCGGGCGCAAGACGATCGAGCTCGTCGAGCGCGTTCCGGTGGAGCGGACCTTCCGCATCCACATCGCCGCGCTTGCCGGGCGGGCCGAGCGCCGTCCGACGCTCCTGACCTTCGAGGATCTGAGCGAGCAGCGCGTCATCGAGCGCATGCGCGTCGATTTCGTCGCCAATGCCAGCCATGAATTGCGCACGCCGCTGGCCTCGCTGCTCGGCTTCGTCGAGACGCTGCAGGGGCCGGCGCGCAACGACGAGAAGGCCCGCGAACGCTTCCTCGGCATCATGCGCGAGCAGGGCTTGCGCATGGCGCGGCTCGTCGACGACCTGCTCTCGCTGTCGCGGATCGAGCAGCGCGCCCATGTCGCGCCCGACGCGCCGGTGGATCTCGCCGGCATCGCGCGCGAGATCGTCGATTCCCTCGCGCTGCTGGCGCGCGAGCGCGAGGTGACCCTCAAGCTGAAGGCGCCGTCCGAACCGCTGCAGGTGCCGGGGGACCGGGACGAGTTGCTGCGGCTGATGGAGAACCTGGTCGAGAACGCGATCAAATACGGCAAGCGCGGCGGCGAGGTCGCAATCGCGGTCGAGATTCATGACGGGGAGGCCAGCGTCTGCGTCCGCGACGACGGGCCGGGCATCGCGCCCGAGCATCTTCCGCGCCTGACCGAGCGCTTCTACCGCGTCGATACGGCCGCCAGCCGCGAGGCCGGCGGCACGGGGCTGGGCCTCGCCATCGTCAAGCACATCGTGCTGCGCCATCGTGGCCGGCTCACCATCGAGAGCAAGCCGGGGCAGGGCGCTGCCTTCAAGGCGATCCTGCCGCGCTACGGAACGGGCCGCAGCGCGGCCTGAGCCCTGACAATCCGGAACGGCCTGAGCCTTTGTTCTGGCGACGAGCAAATATTGGCACTCGGAGACCTAATAAGCCGCTGATATCATTGACGCAGATCAGCGCTTTGACCACGCGATCCGTGGTTCGGAGCTCCTTCCTGGCTTGAGTCATCGTCGGATCTTCGAGTGCCCTCCGACGCACGAGGCCTCGGATTTCATCGGCGTCAAGTATCAACGAACTGAGTCCGTGGAGATCCGGTCGGCGCCGAACTCTGGATAGTTTCTGCGCGAGGAGAAGTTTGACGATGTCGATCTGGCTGCAATACGCGCGCTTCGCGGCTGTGTGAAGATCCTCACCGGGAGCATCCGCTTCGTCGGCGATCGGCATAGCTGCCGCCGGTGACGTTGAAGAAGCATAGATATAGCTCTCGGCATGATGGAAAAGCCCTGCGCCGCCCAGCACAGGAGCCGCCATAGATCGGCTGCGGACCGAAGCAGTCGCGAAGGCGGGCGATCTTGGCCGCGAGCCGGTCGAGTATTCGTTTCGGATGATCGCGATGAGATCGTCCGAAAAGCCCCGGTTGATCTCTGCTGAAATTCGTGCAATTAAATGACCGACCGGTCGGTTGATAAAAACAAGACAGCGGATTTCGGAGGAGACACCGTGGCGGACGCTTTCATCTGCGATGCGGTTCGGACGCCCGTCGGCCGTTATGGCGGAGCGCTTTCCAGCGTCCGTGCCGATGATCTTGCGGCGATTCCCCTTGCGGCGCTGATGCAGCGCAATCCGTCCGTCGATTGGGCCGAGGTCGACGATGTCATTCTCGGCTGCGCCAATCAGGCCGGCGAGGATAATCGCAATGTCGCGCGGATGGCCGTGCTCCTGTCCGGGCTGCCGGTCGATGTTCCCGGCACCACGGTCAACCGGCTTTGCGGCTCGGGTCTCGATGCGCTCGGCCTGGTCGCTCGCTCAATCCGCGCCGGCGACTGCGATCTAATGATCGCCGGCGGCGTCGAGAGTATGTCGCGCGCGCCTTTCGTGATGCCGAAGGCGGATGCCGCCTTCTCGCGCGCCATTGCCGCGTACGACACGACGATCGGTTGGCGCTTCGTCAATTCGAAGATGAAGAAGGCCTACGGCATCGATTCCATGCCTGAGACGGCCGACAATGTCGCGTCGGATTTCTCGGTGTCGCGCGCCGATCAGGATGCCTTCGCTCTACGTAGCCAGCAGCGCTGGGCCGCCGCCCAAGCGGCGGGCCGGTTCGCCGACGAGATGGCACCGGTCTCCGTCCTGCAGAAGAGGGGCGATCCGCTTGTCGTGGATCGCGACGAGCATCCGCGCCCTGATGCGACGCTGGAGCAGTTGGCGAAGCTGAAGGGCGTCAACGGCCCCGATCTTGGCGTGACCGCGGGCAATGCCTCTGGTGTCAACGATGGCTCAGCCGCGCTGATCGTGGCGAGCGAACAGGCCGCGCAGGCGAACGGCCTGACGCCGCGCGCTCGCGTCGTCGCTATGGCTGCTGCCGGGGTCGCCCCGCGCATCATGGGCATTGGTCCGGTACCAGCGGTGCGCAAGGTGCTGCAACGTGCAGGACTCGAGCTCGCGCAGATGGACGTGATCGAACTCAACGAGGCGTTTGCAGCGCAGGGGCTCGCCGTACTGCGCGAACTCGGTCTGCCAGACAACGCTCCGCATGTGAACCCGAACGGCGGCGCGATCGCGCTCGGCCATCCGTTGGGAGCGAGCGGCGCCCGGCTGGCGACGACGGCGATGTGGCAACTCCAGCGCACCGGCGGACGTTTCGCCCTGTGCACGATGTGCGTCGGGGTCGGACAGGGGATTGCAGTGATCCTCGAGCGCGTCTGACGCGCGAACCGGAAGAGGAGGCGAGCCGATGTATGCCCAGATGGTGAAGACCGAGGCGAAGCGCGTCTGCAGACTCGACGAGATGGAGCCGCAGGAGCGCGCCTTCCAGGAGCGTATCGACGCCGGCCAGAAGATCGAGCCGAAGGAGTGGATGCCGGAGGATTACCGCAAGACGCTGATCCGCCAGATCAGCCAGCACGCCCATTCCGAGATCGTCGGCCAATTGCCGGAGGGCAACTGGATCACCCGCGCGCCGACGCTGGGGCGCAAGGCGATCCTGCTCGCTAAGGTCCAGGACGAGGCCGGCCACGGCCTCTATCTCTATTGCGCGGCCGAGACGCTCGGCATCAGTCGTGACCAGATGTACGAGCAGCTCCATTCCGGCAAGGCGAAGTACTCCTCGATCTTCAACTATCCGACGCTGAGCTGGGCCGATATCGGCGCGATCGGCTGGCTGGTCGACGGCGCCGCGATCATGAACCAGGTGCCGCTGCAGCGCTGCTCCTATGGCCCTTACGCCCGCGCCATGGTGCGCATCTGCAAGGAAGAAAGCTTCCACCAGCGCCAGGGCTTCGACATCATGACGGTGCTCAGCAAGGGCACGCCGGAGCAGAAGGCGATGGCGCAGGACGCGCTCGACCGCTGGTGGTGGCCGTCGCTGATGATGTTCGGCCCCTCCGACGACGCCTCGGTGCATTCGGCGCAGTCGATGGCCTGGAACATCAAGCAGGATTCCAACGACGAGCTGCGCCAGAAATTCGTCGACCAGACCGTGCCGCAGGCCAAGTATCTCGGCCTCACCGTCCCCGATCCCGCGCTGAAATGGAACGAGGCGAAGGGCGGCCATGATTTCGGCGAGCCGGACTGGACCGAGTTCTTTGCGGTCATCGCCGGGGAAGGGCCGTGCAATCGCGAGCGGCTGGAGGCGCGGCGCAAGGCCTGGAACGACGGCGCCTGGTTCCGCGAGGGGCTCACTGCCCATGCGGAGAAGCAGGCGGCGCGGCGCCAGGCCGCCAGGATCGCCGCCGAGTAACACTCCGACGGAAGGGAGCTGATGATGTCGAGCGAATGGCCCCTCTGGGAGGTTTTCATCCGCGGCCAGCACGGCCTCAACCACCGGCATGTCGGCAGCCTGCACGCGCCGGATGCCGAGATGGCGATCCTCAATGCCCGCGACGTCTATACGCGCCGCAATGAGGGCGTCAGCATCTGGGTGGTGCGCTCGGCCGACATCGTCGCCAGTGCGCCCTCCGACAAGGGCCCGCTGTTCGACCCAGCCAACGCCAAGGTCTACCGGCACCCGACCTTCTTCGACGTGCCGGACGAAGTGGGGCACATGTGATGAGCGCTTCGGCCTCTTCCTCGGCGGTCGCCGAGTTCGCGCTGCGCATGGGCGACAACTGCCTGATCCTCGGCCATCGCAACTCGGAATGGTGCGGCCATTCCCCGGCGCTGGAAGAGGACATCGCGCTCGCCAATACCGCACTCGACCTGATCGGCCAGACCCAGCTCTGGCTCGGGCTCGCCTGCGAGGCCGAGGGCAAGGGCCGCACGCCCGACAATCTCGCCTTCCTGCGCGACGTCTCCGGCTATCGCAATCTCCTGCTGGTCGAGCAGCCCAACGGCGATTTCGGCCGCACGCTGATGCGGCAATATCTGTTCGACGCCTGGCATCTGCCGCTGCTGAAGGCGCTGATGGTCTCGGTCGACAGGCGCATCGCCGAGATCGCCGAGAAGGCCTCCAAGGAGGTCGCCTATCACCTCGAGCGCAGCGCCGATCTGGTCGTCCGCCTCGGCGACGGCACTGCCGAAAGCCATGCTCGCATGCAGGCCGCTCTGGATTTCCTCTGGCCCTATACCGGCGAGATGTTCCTTGCCGACGCGCTCGACGAGGAGCTGGCGGCATCAGGCCTCGCGCCGGAGCCGGGCTCGCTGAAGGCCGCCTGGCAGGAGCATGTCGGCCGGACCCTGGCCGAGGCGACATTGAAGGCGCCGGAAAAGAGCTTCGCCCAGAAGGGCGGCCGGCGCGGCGTCCATTCCGAGCATCTCGGCTTCATCCTGGCGGAGATGCAGTTCCTGCAGCGCGCCTATCCCGGCGCCAGCTGGTGAGGAGGCGCTGATGGACGCCGCCACCATTTCCCGTCCGGCCGTCGCCGAGATCTGGTCCTGGCTCGGCGAGATCCCCGATCCCGAGATCCCGGTGATCTCGCTGGTCGATCTCGGCATCATCCGCGACGTGGCCTGGGCTGGCGATCTGCTGGAGGTGACGGTGACGCCGACCTATTCCGGCTGCCCGGCGACCGGAGTGATCAATTTCGAGATCGAGCGCGGCCTGCGCGAGCGCGGCATCGAGAAGTTCGTCCTGAAGCGGCAATTGTCGCCGGCCTGGACCACAGCCTGGATCAGCGCCGAGGGCCGCGCCAAGCTGCGCGACTACGGCATCGCTCCGCCGGTCGAGGGCACCTCCGCCTGCGCCGGCGCGCTGGTGCCGCTCAAAGTCAGCTGCCCACGCTGCGGCTCGTCGCGGACCGACCGCGTCAGCCAGTTTGGCTCGACGCCGTGCAAGGCGCATTTCCGCTGCACCGACTGCCTGGAACCGTTCGACTACTTCAAGAGCATCTGAGGGACCGATGGCCCGCTTCTTTCCGCTGGAGGTCGCCGATATCCGCCGCGAGACGCGCGATGCGGTGGTCGTCACGCTCGCGCCACGACTTGAGGACCGCGCCACCTTCGACTTCACCCAAGGCCAGTACCTGACCTTCCGCCGGGATTTCGAGGGCGAGGAGCTGCGCCGCTCCTATTCGATCTGCGCCGGCAAGGACGAGGGCATCCTCAAGGTCGGCATCAAGCGCGTCGATGGCGGCGCCTTCTCGACCTGGGCGAACGAGGAGCTGAAGCCCGGCGACGTGGTCGAGGCGATGCCGCCGATGGGCGCCTTCCATGTGCCGCTGAAGCCGGAGGAGAAGCGGCATTATCTCGGCTTCGCCGGCGGCAGCGGCATCACGCCGGTGCTCTCGCTGATCAAGACGACATTGGCGCGCGAGCCGGGATCGCGCTTCACGCTGGTCTACGGCAACCGCTCGGTTAGTTCGATCATGTTCCGCGAGGAGCTGGAGGACATCAAGAACACCCATCTTGGCCGCTTCAACGTCGTGCATGTGCTGGAGAGCGAGGCGCAGGAGGTCGAGCTGTTCTCCGGGCGCATCGACGCCGAGAAATGCGCCAGGCTGTTCAAGGGCTGGATCAACATCGCCGCCATCGACATGGCCTTCATCTGCGGCCCCGAGCCGATGATGCTGGCGATCGCGGCGGCCTTGCGCGAGCACGGCCTGCGCGACGACCAGATCAAGTTCGAGCTGTTCGCCTCCGCGCCGCGCCGCGGCAAGCATGTCGTCAGGACCGCAGCCGACACCGGCAAGGCCGCGACCTGCACTGCGACGATCACCCTCGACGGCACCACACGGGTGATCGAGATGGCCAAGACCGGGCAGACCATCCTGGAGGCTGCGCTCGGCGCCAGTCTCGATGCGCCCTATGCCTGCAAGGCCGGCGTCTGCTCGACCTGCCGCGCCATGGTCGTCGAAGGCGAGGTCGAGATGGCGACCAACCATGCCCTCGAGGACTACGAGGTCCGCCAGGGCTATGTGCTGAGCTGCCAGTGCTATCCGCTCTCGGACCGGGTGGTGGTGACCTATGACCAGTGACGCCGACACCATGCCGCTCGAAGCCTATCTGGCGCAGGGCGGCAAGCTGACCACGCCCGAGAACGCCCCGCCGCGCTATCGCGGCGAGTTGCTGCGGCTGATGGCGACCTTCGTCGACAGCGAATTGGCCGGAGCCGCCGGCTTCGCGGATATCATCAATCAGGGGCCGGGCATCAAGGAGCGTATCGCGGCATCCCGCATCGTGCTGGAGAAGCTCGACCATGCCGAGCGTGTGCTCGCCGTGATGGGTGAGTTCGGCGCCGACATCTCGCGCTATGCCAATCACCATCCCTGGGCCGAGCGCGTCGCGCGCGACAGCGATCTCGGCGCCGCCCGCCACGGCGCCGACATGCGGCTCGCCGTGCTGCATTATCCGCTGCAGGGCTGGCTCGACGCGGTCGTGATGAACGTGCTGATGGGCCACGCCGTGGTGATCCAGATCGAGGAATTCGCGGGGCTTTCCTACCAGCCGCTCGGCGAGATCTTCCGCGCCATCCTGCCGCGTGAGCGCCGGCATAAGGAACTTGGCGAGGAAGGCTTGCGGAAGCTTTTGGAGGACGCCGGCAATCGGCCGCTGGTTGCCGACGCGCTCGCTTATTGGCGCCCGCGCGTCGCGGCGAGCTTCGGCCGCGGCAGCTCGGCGCATTTCGAAACGCAGAGGAAGTTCGGCCTGCGCCGTACCGGCAATGCCGAGCTCGCTGCCGCCTGGGAGCGGCAGGTGGGCGAGCTCCTGCACGCCATCGGCATGGCCTGACCCGCACACCTAACCGACGACGGCGACAAGCCGCACACTGCGATCGACAAGGGATCTCAAGGGATGAACGCGCCAGTGAACACCGCCCGCCAGCTCGAATCCTACATCGCCGGAGATTGGGTCCGCGGCGCCGGCAAGGCCGTGCCGCTGCTCGATGCGGCGACCGGCGCCGAGGTCGCGCTGATCGACGCCAGCGGGCTCGACATGAAGCGCGCGCTGAACCATGGCCGCGAAGAGGGCGGCCCGGCGCTGCGCAAGCTCAGCTTCCACGAGCGCGCCCTGATGCTGAAGGCGCTCGGCCAGGCGCTGATGGAGGCGAAGGAGGAGTTCTATGCTCTCTCCACCGCCACCGGCGCGACGCGCACCGATAGCTGGATCGACATCGAGGGCGGCATCGGCACCTTGCTGTCCTATGCCTCGAAGGGCCGTCGCGAACTGCCGAACACGCGCGCCCTCGTCGACGGCGAGGTCGAGCCCCTGTCGCGCGACAATACGTTCTCCGGCCAGCACATCCTGACACCGCTGGAAGGCGTCGCGATCCATATCAACGCCTTCAATTTCCCGTGCTGGGGCATGCTGGAGAAGCTCGCGCCGACGCTGCTTGCCGGCATGCCAGCCATCGTCAAGCCGGCGAGCCAGACCGCCTATCTGACCGAATTGATGGTGCGCAGGATCATCGCGACCGGCATCCTGCCGGCCGGCGCGCTGCAACTGATCAGCGGCTCGGTCGGCGACCTGCTCGACCATGTCGATTGCCAGGATGTCGTCACCTTCACCGGTTCGGCTGCCACCGGCCGCAGGCTCAGGACCCATAAGGCGATCGTCGAGAACTCCGTGCGCTTCACCATGGAGGCGGATTCGCTGAACGCCGCCATCCTCGGACCGGACGCGGTGGCGGGAACCGAGGAGTTCGATCTCTTCGTCAAAGAGGTGGCCCGCGAGATGACGGTGAAGGCCGGGCAGAAATGCACGGCGATCCGCCGCGTGATCGCGCCGCGCGCCACAGTCGAGCCGCTGATCAAGGCGCTCGGTGAGCGCCTGGCCAAGACCGCGATCGGCAATCCCGGAGAGGAGGCGACGTGGATGGGGCCGCTCGCCAGCCTCGCCCAGCGCGACGAAGTTCGCGCCCGCATCGCCGATCTGCAAGGGGAGGCCGAGATCGTCGCCGGCGATCCCGCTCGCGCCGATCTCACGTCCGGTGATGCCGAGGCCGGCGCCTTCCTGAGCCCCGTTCTGCTCTATTGCGACAAGCCCGGCGGCGCCAAGGCCGTGCATGATGTCGAGGCCTTCGGGCCGGTCAGCACGATCATCCCCTACGAAACCTTGGAGGAAGCGGCAGAGCTCGCACGCCGCGGCAAGGGCAGCCTCGTCGCCTCGGTCTTCACCAATGACGCCGCCTTTGCCCGCGAGGCCGTGCAGGCGCTCGGCCCTTGGCATGGCCGCGTCATGCTCGGCAATCGCGTCAGCGCCAAATCCTCCACCGGCCATGGCTCGCCCTTGCCGGTCTTGGTCCATGGCGGGCCGGGCCGGGCCGGCGGCGGCGAGGAGCTCGGCGGCATGCGCTCGGTCAAGCACTATATGCAGCGCACCGCCGTCCAGGGCGCGCCCTGGCTCCTGTCGGAGGTCACAGGCCGCTGGATGCCGGGCGCGAAGACGCGCCGTGACGGCATCCATCCCTTCCGCAAGTCGCTGGCCGAGCTGGAGATCGGCGATCAACTCGTCACGGCGTCACGCGTCGTGACGCTGGAGGATATCGAGCATTTCGCGCATTTCACCGGTGATACCTTCTATGCCCATATGGACGAGGAGGCGGCAAAGGCGAACCCGTTCTTCGACGGTCGTGTTGCGCATGGCTATTTGATTGTATCGTTTGCGGCGGGCCTTTTCGTCGATCCGGCGCCAGGCCCGGTGCTCGCCAATTATGGTGTCGATGCGCTGCGCTTCCTGACCCCGGTCAATCCGGGCGACGCATTGCAAGTGACGCTGACCTGCAAGCAGATTAGCCCGCGCGAGACCGAGAGCTATGGCGAGGTGCGTTGGGACTGTGCGGTCAGCAACCAAGATGCCCAGCTCGTCGCGCAATATGACGTGCTGACCATGGTAGCGAAGAACTGGCCGGCGGCGTAAGTGCCGCCCGGTCGGGCCTATTTCAGCGTCGCCGCGCCGTCAAGGAACAGCGCAGTGACCATGTCGGCATAGCCTTCGCGACTCAGCGCGCCGCTGGGCCGGAACCATGTGTAGACCCAGTTCAGGATCCCGAAGAGCGACATGGTGACCGGCGTCACGCCGGCGCGGCTGTCCGCAAGGGCCGGGTTGATGTCGACCAGCACATCCGAGAACGCCTTGACGATGCGGCGCTCCATTTCGCGCAGCTCCAGCCGCTGGGCCTCGGTCAGGGAGCCGGTGCCGTTGAGCAGCACCTGATGGAAGTTGGAGGCCGTGCGGTAGTTCTCCAGCACTCCGCCGATCAGGTGGCGAAAACGCGCCCGTGGCGCAAGATCGGGCCGGTCGGCCTGGCTGATCGCCGCTTCCAGCTCGACGAGATGGGTGCGGCCGATATCGAAGATCAGCAGGTCCTTGCTCGGGTAGTAATGGTAGAGCAGCGCCTTGGAGACATTGTTCTCCTTCGCGATCTGCGCCATCGAGGCGCGCTCCATGCCGAGCTTGGCAAAGACGGCGGCGGCGCTGTCGAGGATGCTGCGCCGCTTCTCGTCGAAATCCGCAGCCCTGGTCCGGGCCATCGCCTGCTATCCTTTCGGCCTGTTGTCGACGACGCGCCGGGCCTTGCCGGCCGAGCGCTCGACCGAATCGGGGTCGCCGACCATCACTTTGGTGCTCACTCCCACCACGCTTTTGACGTGGTGCGCAAGCTCCCTCGCCGAGGCGGCGCGCGCGCCGGCATCGGCGGCGTGGGGCATGGCTTCGACACGCACGATCATGTCGTCCATCCGGCCGGCACGCACCAGCTCGATCTGGAAATGCGGAGCAAGGCCGCTGCATTTCAGCAATTGCTCCTCGATCTGCGTCGGGAAGATGTTGACGCCCCGCAGGATTATCATGTCGTCCGTCCGGCCGGTAACCTTATCGATCCGGCGCATCGCCCGCGCCGTGCCGGGCAAGAGCCGCGTCAGGTCACGCGTGCGATAGCGGATGATCGGCAGCGCCTCCTTGGTCAGGGAGGTAAAGACCAGCTCGCCTAGCTCGCCATCGGGAAGGACCTCGCCGGTCTCGGGATCGATGATCTCCGGATAGAAATGGTCCTCCCAGACATGCAGCCCGTCCTTGGTCTCGACGCATTCGCTGGCGACGCCCGGGCCGATCACCTCCGACAGGCCGTAGATGTCGACGGCGTGCATGTCGAAATCCTGTTGGATCTCCTCGCGCATCGCATTGGTCCAAGGTTCGGCGCCGAAGATGCCCACGGCAAGCGAGGATTTGCGGGGATCGAGACCCTGGCGACGGAACTCGTCGAGGATCGACAGCATGTAGGATGGCGTCACCATGATGATGCGCGGCTTGAAATCCTGGATCAGGCCGACCTGGCGTTCGGTCATGCCGCCGGAGATCGGGATCACCGTGCAACCGAGTTTCTCGGCACCGTAATGCGCGCCAAGGCCGCCAGTGAACAGGCCGTAACCATAGGCGACATGGCAGATATCGCCGGCCCGGCCACCCGCCGCCCGGATCGAGCGGGCGACGCAGGTCGCCCACATGGCGATATCGTTCTGGGTGTAGCCGACGACGGTCGGTTTGCCGGTCGTGCCGGAGGAGGCGTGAATGCGGGCGATTTTCTCGCGCGGCACCGCGAACATCCCGAACGGATAGGTGTCGCGCAGGTCTTTCTTCACCGTGAAGGGGAATTTCGCGAGATCGGACAGCGTCTTGAGGTCGCCAGGATGAACCCCGACCTTGTCGAAACGGGCCCGGTAATGCGGCGAATTGCGATAGGCATGCTCCAGCGTCGTCTTCAGCCGCTTGAGCTGGAGCGCCGAAATCTCGTCGCGGGAGGCCGTTTCGATGGGGTCAAGATCGCCCGGCCGGGGCGAAAGGTCTTCCATATGCTTCCTCCGCTTCTTGGCGGCCGCCTCGTTCAGCCTGTTTGGGCGATGGGCGTGCCTTTGATGGTGCGGGAGTGGCCGCGGAATTCCGCGACATGCTCGCCGTTCTGGTTGGTCACCTTGATATCGTAGATGCCGCCGCGGCCGATGCGCGAGACCTCGCGGGCGGCGGCGGTCAGTCGATCACCCTCGAAGGCCGGGCGCAGGAACGTCACCGAGCAGTGCTGCGCGACGGTGTTCTGGTTGTAGCTGTTGCAGGCGAAGGCGAAGGCCGAATCCGCCAGGATGAAAATATAGCCGCCATGGCAGGTCTTGTGACCATTGGTCATGGCGGCGGTGACGGTCAGGGACAAGGTCGCTGCGCCTGGGCGGGCTTCGTCGAGGCTCATGCCGAGGCTGCGGGAGGCGAGATCCCTGTCCCACATCACCTGCGCGACAGCGCGGGCGAGCGCGTCGGAATCGGAAAAATCGAGACTCATCGCCCGGAGAACGCGGGCTGGCGTTTGTCGAGGAAGGCCAGAACGCCCTCGGCATAGTCAGCGCTTTGCCCGGCGCGGCGCTGCAGATCGCGCTCGAGATCGAGCTGCTGGTCGAGCGTGTTCCCGGCCGAAGCCTGGAGCGCCTGCTTGATCAGCCCGAGCCCGAAGGTTGGGCCGGTGGCGAGCTTCTTGCCCAGCGCCTCGGCTTCGTTCATCAGCTCGGCGTCATCGACGACGCGCCAGATCAAGCCCCAGCTTGCGGCGGTCTCGGCCGTCAGCTGTTCGGCCAGCAAGGTCAGCGCCTTGGCGCGCGCTTCGCCGATCAGGCGAGCGAGGGTCCAGGTCCCGCCTGAATCGGGAACGAGGCCGATCTTGGAAAAAGCCTGGATGAACTTCGCCGAGCGGGCGGCAAGGACGATGTCGCAAGCGATCGCGATATTGGCGCCTGCACCGGCAGCCACGCCGTTGACGGCACAGATGACCGGCTTGTCGAGGCTGCGGATCAGCCGCACGAGCGGATTGTAGAAGGTCTCGATGGTTCGGCCGAGATCGGGCCTCGTCTCTTTGCGCGGGTCGCGGTCGCCCAGGTCCTGGCCGGCGCAGAAGCCCCGGCCGGAGCCCGTCAGCAGCACCGCCCGGACGTCGTTGTCGTCATGGGCGCGCTGGAAACCGGCGCGCAGCGCCAAATGCATCTCGTCGTTGAAGGAATTCAGCTTGTCGGGACGATTGAGCGTCAGCCGCAGCAAGCCGTCGGCAAGCGCCACCTTGACTGTGTCGGACACGTTTCGTCCCTCCGCATCGTTGCGGCTTTTTTGCGCCGCTTCAAAAAAGCCTTGCATAGTCCGAACGGTCGGTCAATTATTAATCCAACAACGGCGCGAGCAGCCCAGCCGGATACACATGTCCGGCTCGTGGCTCAGCTTCATGCCTCAGGGGAAAACGCCGCCAGCGCTTTGAATTTTCAGCCGCGCGGGCGACGAGAGACGAAAACGCTTCGGCACGAAAGCGCTCGGGAACGCGGAGGAAACAATGAAGTTCGGACTTTTCGGCAGTGCGCTCGCGCTGTCGCTCGGCTTGGCGAGCCCTGCTTTCGCCGACATCAAGATCGGCGCCTCGGTCTCCGAGACCGGGCCGGCTTCCTCCCTCGGGGATCCCGAGGCCAAGACCCTCAAGCTGCTGGTCGACGAGATCAACGCCGCCGGCGGCGTGCTCGGCCAGAAGATCAAGCTCTTCCTCTATGACGATGGCGGCGACCCCAACAAGGCGCGCACTTTCGCCACCCGCCTGGTCGAGGACGACGAGGTTGTCGCGATCGTCGGCGGCTCGACGACCGGCACGACCATGTCGATCATCTCGGTTGTCGAGAATGCCAAGATCCCGTTCATCTCGCTGGCGGGCGCGATCGAGATCGTCGATCCCGTCAAGCCCTTCGTCTTCAAGACGCCCCATACCGACCGGATGGCCTGCCGCAAGATCTTCGAGGACATGAAGGCCAAGGGCTTCACCAAGATCGCCCTGATCTCCGGCTCCGACGGCTTCGGCGCCTCGATGCGCAAGCAGTGCCTGCAGGTCATCGGCGAGTTCGGCATCACCGTATCGGCCGAGGAGACCTATGGTCCCAACGACGCCGACATGACGCCGCAGCTCACCAATATCCGCTCCAAGGCGGAGGTGCAGGCGATCCTCAATCCCGGCTTCGGCCAGGGGCCGGCGATCGTCACCCGCAACTACGGCCAGCTCGGCATCAAGACGCCGCTCTACCAGTCGCACGGCGTCGCCTCGAAGAGCTTCATCGACCTCGCCGGCCCGGCTTCGGAGGGCGTGCGCCTGCCCGGCACCGCCGTGCTCGTCGCCAACCTCTTGCCGGCGAGCGACCCGCAGAAAGCCATCGTCTCCGCCTATACGGGCGCCTATCAGGCGAAGTTCAATCAGCCCGCATCCACCTTCGGCGGATACGCGCATGACGGCCTGCGGCTCCTGGTCGACGCCATCAAGCGCGCAGGCAGGGCCGACCCGAAGGCGATCCGCAACGCGCTGGAGAACACGAAGGGCTTCGTCGGCGTGACCGGCACCTTCAACATCGCGGCAACGGACCATCTCGGCCTCGACCTCTCCGCCTTCCGCATGCTGGAGATCAAGGGCGGCGATTGGGCGCTGGTGCAGTAAGCGAAGAGCGCTAGGGGCCTGCGATCGTCGAGCGGTGCCCTTTCCCGTCATGGCCGGGCCTGTTCCGACCATCCACGTCTTCCGTCGGGCAAGGCGGTGTTCGAGACGTGGAAGCTCGCCGCATGGGCGAGCATAGCGGGCTGAAACGGTGATCGGCCACAGGGAGCCCAGAGTGCCCGAACTTCTCCAATATCTGTTGTCGGGGGTGACGGTCGGTGCGGTCTATGCGCTCGTCGCGCTCGGCTTCACCCTGATCTACAACGCCTCCGACGTGGTGAACTTCGCGCAGGGCGAGTTCGTCATGCTCGGCGGCATGATCACATTCTTCGCCTGGCAAGCCGGCGTGCCGCTGCCGCTGGCCGCCCTGCTCGCCATCCTTGCCGCTGCGGCCATCGGTGTGCTCCTCAACAAGCTGGCGATCGAGCCGGCCCGCGGCGCCCCTGTCGCCAGCCTGATCATCATCACCATCGGCGCCTCGATCTTTCTGCGCGGCGGCGCCCAGCTCGTCTTCGACAAGCAGCTCCATCGCTTCCCGAGCTTCTCCGGCGACGATCCGCTCCGGGTATTCGGCGCGACGATCCTGCCGCAGAGCCTTTGGGTCATCGCGGGGGCGGTCGCGATCTTCCTCGCGCTCTGGCTGTTCTTCGCCCGCACCTTGACCGGCAAAGCGGTGCTCGCAACCGCCAATAACCGCATCGCGGCAAGCCTCGTCGGCATCAACCCCAACCACATGATGACGCTGAGCTTCGCCGTCTCGGCCGCCATCGGCGCGCTGGCCGGCGTGCTGGTCACGCCGATCACCCTAACCAGCTACGACCTCGGCGTCGCGATGGCGTTGAAGGGCTTCGCAGCCGCCATGCTTGGCGGCATGGGCGTTCCGGCGGGTGCTCTCGTCGGCGGCCTGCTGCTCGGGCTGATCGAGGCACTCACCGCCGGCTATGTCTCGTCCGTCTACAAGGACGCCGTCGCCTTCGTGCTCATCCTCGCGATCCTGTTCATCAGGCCTCAGGGCCTGTTCGGGCGCGGGACGATGGACCGGGTATGACGATGCGCCTGTCCCGCAAGCATCTCACCCTCATCGTGCTCGCCGCGCTGGTCGCGCTGGCGCCGGCCTTCTTCCCGTCGAACTTCTACTACCGCATCGGCTCGCTGATCTTCGTGAACGGTCTTGCCGTCACCGGCCTCGTCGTTCTCATCGGCTTCGCCGGCCAGATCAGCCTCGGCCATGCCGGTTTCGCCGGCATCGGCGCCTATGCCTGCGCGCTGGCGCCGGGCTATCTCGGCCTGCATCCCGGCCTCGCCATGCTGGGGGGAGCAGGGCTCTCAGGGGTTGTCGCGTGGCTGATCGGCCGCCCGATCCTGCGGCTCAAGGGCTATTATCTCGCTGTCGCCACCCTCGGCTTCGGAATCCTGGTCTCGATGGTGCTCGCCAACGAAGCTGGGATTACCGGCGGCCCGGATGGGCGCGAGGTCGCCGAACTCGGCCTGCGCAGTGCGCTCGCCGCCATAGGGATCGGCCTGAACAACGCCCAGTTCTGGTACGCCGCCACCGGCCTGTCGATGCTGGCCGGCGCCTGGGTCGCGCTCAACCTGCATGACAGCCCGTCGGGGCGTGCCTTGCGCGCCTTGCATGATTCCGAGGTCGCCGCCCGCACCGTCGGCGTCGACGTCGCCCGGCTGAAGCTCCAGGCCTTCGTGATCTCGGCGGTCTACGCGTCGCTCTCCGGCTCGCTGCTCGCGCTGATGAACCGCTTCATCACCCCGGATGTCGCCGGCTTCCTGCATTCGGTCGAGCAGGTGACGATGACGGTGTTCGGCGGCGTCGGTTCGGTGCCGGGCGCGATCCTCGGCGCGGCGGTGCTGACGCTGCTGCCGCAGGCGCTCACCGTGCTGCAGCAATATGAGAACCTCATCCTCGGCCTGATCATGATGCTGGTGATGATCTTCATGCGTGACGGGCTTTTGCCCTCGCTGATGCGGCGCCTGAAGGGGAGGGAGTGATGACGCTCCTTTCGGTCGAGGGTGTTGGCATCGATTTCGGCGGCCTGCGGGCGGTCAATGATGTCGGCTTTTCGGTTTCGCCGGGTGAGATCGTCTCGATCATCGGCCCCAATGGTGCGGGCAAGACCACGCTGTTCAACATGATCTCGGGTGTCTACCGGCCCCAGCGCGGCAGAATCGCGCTGGACGGCACGGACGTCACCGGCATGGCGCCGAACCGTCTCGCTGAACGCGGCCTGTCCCGCACCTTCCAGAACCTGCAGATCTTCCAGCGCATGAGCGTGCTGGAGAACGTCATGACCGGTTGCCACCTCCGGGAGCGCGGGCCGGTCCTCGGCGATCTCCTCAGCCTGCCGTCCTCGCGCCGCCGCAGTGCCGCGACCAGCGCCCGTGCAAACGCGCTGCTGGAGCGCGTCGGCCTCGCGCGCGCCGCCGAACGGGAGGCATCCTCGCTTTCCTATGGCGCGCTGAAGCGTCTCGAGATCGCGCGGGCGCTGGCGCTGGAGCCGCGCATTCTCCTGCTCGACGAGCCCGCAGCGGGCTGCAACGCGGTCGAGACCGAGGAAATCGACCATCTGATCGCCGAGGTCGCCAAATCCGGCGTCGCGATCCTGCTGGTCGAGCACGACATGAAAATGGTGATGCGCATATCCGGGCACATCGTCGTCCTCGATCGCGGCGAGAAGATCGCGGAAGGCGCGCCGGCTACCGTCTCGCGCAATCCCAAGGTGATCGAGGCCTATCTCGGCACGCAGGCGGCGGAGGCGGGCGATGCTGTCGGTTGAGGGGTTGCGCTCGCGCTATGGCCGCATCGAAGTCCTGCACGGCGTCGACCTGGAGGTCGGTTCGGGCGAGATCGTCACGGTCGTCGGTGCCAACGGAGCCGGCAAGACGACGCTGCTGCGCTGCATCTCCGGCGTTCAGCCGGCGAGCGGCGGCGCGATCATCTTCCGGGGCGAGGCGCTGAAGGCTATCCCCGCCCATCGCCGCGTGGGCTTAGGCCTCGCGCAGTCGCCGGAAGGCCGGCTGATCTTCACCAGCCTCACGGTGGAGGAGAATCTGCGGCTCGGCGCCTATCTCTATGCCGACGAACGCGTCGAGCGCGACATGGAAGATGCCTTCGCCATGTTCCCGATCCTCAGGGAGAAGCGCAATCTGCCGGCCGGCGGGCTCTCCGGCGGCCAGCAGCAGATGCTGGCGATCGGCCGCGCGCTGATGGCGCGACCTGCCTGCCTGCTGCTCGACGAGCCGAGCATGGGCTTGGCGCCGATCCTGGTGGCGCAGATCTTCGATGTCGTGCGGAACCTGAAATCGCTCGGTGTCACCGTGCTGCTGGTCGAGCAGAACGCCTACGCAGCCCTGCGGATCGCCGATCGAGGCTATGTCATGGAGACCGGTCGCATCGGTCTCTGCGGACCCGCCGAGGAATTGATCGCCGATCCGCGCATCCGCGAGGCCTATCTGGGTATCTGAGATGGCGCTCATCACGATCGACTGCGTCACGGGGACCACCAAATATGCCGTGCTGTCCGAATAGCTCGGGCCACGAGGAGACAAGACACGCAGGCGATCACTCCGGAGACGCCGTCCCCGCTCGTGATCGTTCCGACGACAGCACGGAGAGCCAGATCGGGGTCTTCCAGTTCCGGGGCGCCCGGGATGATCATTCAACGGCCTCCTGCGTGCCGGTGCCTGACTTCGGCGATCGCCCCGCGAATGGATGATTGTTGTTGAGGCTATGGCCTGGGACCTGCTGATCCCCGTGGATGAGAAGCCTCATGCGCCGTGTCCTGACCTCAATCGCATTGGCGAAGCGACCTGATCCTGAATCCGATCTAGCAGGTCTTCGAACAGGTGTTTCGCGACACCGCGTCAGAGATTTTCGATGGTGGGCCAATGTATTCGGAGGCGGAGAAAGAGCCTTGACGCCAGAGGCTGTCTACTGGGTCGCACGAGCCCGTGCGGGTGATGGGCAAGGTGCGAGCGACCCCCTCGTGTCAGAACAAGAAAGCGGGCCGTTGGCCCGCTTTTGATTGTTGTCGCTCGGGAGCCGAGGCGCGATGGGCACGTCACTTCTGGTTTGCGGCCTTTTCGATGAAGTCTGCGACGACCTTGGGCTTTGAGACATAGACGGCGTGGCTGCCCTTGGTCTCCGCGACGGTCGCGCCGGCGCGCTTGGCCATCTGGCGCTGGGCCGGGGGCGGGATCATGTGGTCGTCGGTGGCGACGAGATAGTAGCTGGGCTTGACCTTCCAGGCCGGGTTGGTGACGGCGCCGCCGGCAGCCGCGACGTTCCAGGGCACCTGCGAGTCGGCCATGAAGGCGGCGGTCTTCGCGTCGACATCGGCGGCGAAGGAGGCGGCGAACTTCGCCTTGTCGAGCATGAGGAAGCCGTCGACCGGTGGCAGGATCGGCGGGACGGGGGCGCCTGCGGGCGGGTTGGCGATCAGGGACATCACCGACTCACCGGCATCCGCTGCGAAGGCGGCGATATAGACGACAGACTTCACCTTCGGATCGGTGCCGGCCTCGCTGACGACGACGCCGCCATAGGAATGGCCGACGAGTACGACCGGGCCGTCCTGCTGGGCGATGGCGCGCTTGGTGAAGGCGACGTCGTCGGCGAGCGACGTGGTCGGGTTCTGGACGATGGTGACGTTGTAGCCCTTGGCCTTGAGGGCGTTGTAGACACCCTGCCAGCCGGAGCCGTCGACGAAGCCGCCATGGACGAGGACGATGTTCTTGACGGCGGGGGCGGCCTGGGCGGAGGTCAGCGAGACGGTGGTGGAGAGGGCAAGCGCAGCGGCGGCGAGGATGGACTTGGTCATGGCGGGCTCCTTGGGTTAATCTGTTCGCGGCAATCATTATCGCGATAATCAATATCTACCCGCAAGCTCGGGGCTTGTAAAGCGCTTTCTTTATCGCGATATCATTTTTCTCGACAGCGACACGCCAGCCCGATTCCGGAGACCGCCATGACCGATGCCCAGAATCCTCCCGCCGCGCCTGCACCCGCGGGGCCGACGCTGCCGCTCGACGGCCAGCTCTGCTTCTCGATCTATTCGGCCTCGCTGGCGATCCAGCGGGTCTACAAGCCGATGCTCGATGCGATGGGCGTGACCTATACGCAGTATCTCGTTCTCAGCACGCTATGGGAGCGGGACGGGCTGACGATCGGTGCGATCGCCGAGCGGCTGGCGCTGGAGCCGAGCACGATCACGCCGGCGGTGAAGCGCCTGGAGGCGGCGGGCTTCCTCGCGCGCCGGCGCAGCACCACGGACGAACGGCTCGTCGAGGTGCACCTGACCCAACAGGGCCGGGAGCTCCACCCAAAGACCGCCTGCCTCACCGACGCCCTGCTGCGAAACTCAGGCTTCGAGATTCCCCAGATGATCGCGCTCAACCGAACCGTACAGGACCTCCGACAAGGTATGCGCAAGGCCGTCGGCGATAGCGGCGCGGTTCCTGCCGACAGCGAGTGAGCCGGAGCCCCGGGAGAATCGGATGGTCAAAACGGACTTGGCGCGCCGGGCAGGTCAGGCCGCATCGGGTTGACGGGATCGACGCAGCAGGTGACGCCGGAAATCGCGGTCGCTGCGGCCGGCACCTCGATCGTGCTGCTGGCGCCATTGCCGCTGTTCGCGCGCTGGCTCCAGATCCTCCCCTTGGGAGATGCGACCGCGGCTGGCATTGGCGTCGCTATCAAGCCGGCCAAGACTTGGCTCGTGATCTTCGCCTCGCTGCTGACGGGGCTGCGACGCTGATCGTCGGGCCGGTCAGCTTCATCGGCCTGATGGCACCGCATCTGCCGCGGATGCTCGGCCTGCGCTGCGCCGAGACCCATCTCGCCGGTGCGGTGCTGGTCGGGGCGCTGCTGCTGGCGATGGCTGATTGGCTGCCGCGGCTGGTGTTCTTCCCGTCGGAGCGCCGCCCTATCTGGTCTGGACGCTGGTAAGGGAACCGGCTCGCTAGGACTTGGAAACCAGCGTCCACCGACTGCAGACGAGACAGCGCCACAATGTCGGCCTCGGCAGCAGACGCTCCAACTGCTCGAAATGCGCCATTAACGGCCTCTGGATTGGTAGCCGAAAGCAGACTCAATGGCAGCAGTGACGCCTGTTCCGTCATGACCTGTCGTGGAGAGCGTGGGCGTCCGCCAACGTCTCGAGACGGTAGATATCTCTCGCGGTGTCGCAGAACAGCGCCGATCTGTCTTCGTCGGGAAGGCTGGCCGTCAGGCGCTTGAAGGCGTTCCAGCCTGTGGCGCAGGCATAGGAGCCGCGGTCCACAGGTGTGTTGCTTTCGAGCATGCAGCGCTTCGGTCCGAAGGCCTCGACCGCGGTTTCGACATAGGGCCGCCACGTCTCCGCGAGCAAGGCCGAAGCGGGCGGTTGCTCGCCCTGATCGAAGCCGAACCCGTTGATCCGCATCCCGAGGCCACCGACCTTGGCGACGACGTTCGGGCAGCGGGCGAGGTCGCGGATCGCGCGCGCCCAATCCTGAAACAGCTCATCGCGCCGTCCCCGATAGGCGCCGGCGCCGAGGATGCCGCCGAGATGGTTCAGCACGATCACCGTCTCCGGGAAGGCCTGCGCCAGCGCCGTCAATTCGTCGATCTGCGGCTGGAAAAGCCAGGCGTCGAAGCTGAGACCCAGCGGCGCGAGCCGGGCGAAGCCTTCGCGGAATCGAGCGTCTCCGAGCAGGCCGGGCGGGCCGGCGCTGAGCGGATTCATCAGACTGGAATCCGCATCCCAGACCGTGATGTGGCGGATGCCACGGAACCGGCCGCGCCCCTTCTCGATATGCGCTAGCAGGACGTCTTCGACTGCAGCGCCGAGGCCAAGGTCGGCGTGGCCGACGATGCCGGCGCACAGCGCGGGTTCATCTGGGCCGAGCCGCTCGGCTTCGGCCGCGATATAGGCGGTCTCACCGACCGGGCGCAGATGCGGTGGCAGGGCCAGGTCATAGCCGGTCTGACATTGCATGAAGACAGAAGCGACGATGCGGTGGCCGCTCGCGGTGAGCTCCGTCTTGTAGTCATCCATCAGAAAGCGCCAGCCCGGCCGGCTCCAGAGATGATGATGGGCGTCGACGATCGGCAAATCGGGTTCGAGCGCAGCCTCCGGCGCCAGTGCCAACCAGTCGGGCCGGACGGGCAGATAATTGATGACCGGAGCGCTCATGGCTCGCGGACAGGCACGGGCCGCCTTGCCGGCCCGTCATAGCGATAGGCGAAGCTGCGCGGGATCGGCCCCTTGTTGCGCTCGCCCCGCCCGCTCTGTTCCCAGGCATGGGCGAGGATGCCGACCGCCCGCGATAGGCAGAACACGCCGCGCGCCAGCGGTGCGGCGAAGCCAAGCTCGCCATAGATCACCGCGGTGGCGCCATCAATGTTCATCGGGATCAAGCGCCCCTTGCGCTGCTCCAGGCAACGCTCGACGGCGCGCGCGGCGGCAGCGTAGCGGCCGGTGATGCCGCCCTGGCCGACCGCGGCATCGACAAGCGCCAGCAGGCGGCCGGAGCGCGGATCGACCGGGTGGAAGCGATGGCCGAAGCCGGGCAGGTACTTTCCGCGCTTGGCGGTGAAGGCGTCGATTGCGGCGGCCGCCGCATCGTCCAAGCCGGCGCCCGCCTCGCATCGCGCCAGCAGGTTGTCATAGAGTTCGAGCGCCTGCTCGCCCGCCCCGCCATGCACGTCGTCGAGCGTGTTGAGCGCCGAGGCCAGCACTCCGTTGAGCGGCAGCCCGCAGGACACCGCCATCCGCGAGATCGCGATCGAGGGCGCATGCGGACCGTGGTCGACTGAGGCGACGAGCGCGGCCTGAAGCAAGCTCTCCTGCTCCAGGCTCGGCAGCTCGCCGCGCAGCATCAGCCAGATCATCGACGGGAAGGAGACGGCGCCGATCAGCTCCTCGATCGGATAGCCGCGAAAGGCGATCCGCCCCGGCGCGATGTCGGCGATCGCGGTCGACCAGTAATCCGCGATTCGATCGCGATCGGAGGACAAGATTTCGACGCTCATGCCGCGCTCCTCTGTCGTTCGCAGCCGACGACCCCGCGCGCGACCAGGCTCTCGATCTCGTCCTCGCCATAGCCGAGGCGCCGCAGCCACGCGGCCGTGTCCGCCCCCAGCGCCGGCGGTTGTGTCGGCGGCGGGAAGGGCTCGTCGAGCAGGAAGCCCGGCCGGGTCACGCGCAGCGGGCGGCCGCCGCGGCCCTTGGCATCGACCGGCTCGACGAAGGCGCGACCTGTGACCTGCGGCTCCGCCATCACCTCGGGCACCGAGAGGACGCAGCCGGCCGGGACGCCGGCGGCGTTCATCAGGCGCTCCCACTCACGGGCCGGACGGGCACTGAGCGCCTGTTCGAGCGCCTCATTCAGCGCCCGGCGATTGTCCTTGCGGGCCTGGCGGGAGGCGAAGCGCGGATCCTCGATCAGCGCGGGCCGTTCGACCAGCCGGCAGAGCGCCTCATATTGCTTCTGCTCGTTGGCGGCGATGTTGAGCGGCCCGTCGGCCGCCCGGAAGGTTCCGGACGGGGCGGCGGTGAAGTTCTCGTTGCCGATCGGGCGCGGATCGACATCGGCGTTGAGATGGTTCGAGACGACCCAGCCCATCGCGGCCAGCGTCGCTTCGAGCAGGGAGACGTCGATGAAGCGACCCCGGCCCGTCTGTTTCTGGTCGACCAGTGCCGCCGAGATCGCGAAGGCGGCGGTCAGGCCGGAGATTGTATCGGAGATCGGAAAGCCGGTGCGCAGCGGCGCGCTCTCCGCATCGCCGGTCACGCTCATCACGCCGGAAAGGCCCTGCACGATCTGGTCATAGGCCGGCCGCCCCGCCCAGGGCCCAGTCTGGCCGAAGCCGGAAATGGCGCAATAGACCAAGCGAGGATTGACCTGCGCCAGCGCCTTATAGGCGAGGCCGAGCCGGTTCATCACGCCGGGGCGGAAATTCTCCAGCACGACATCGGCGGTTGCGACCAGCCGCAGGAAGATGTCGCGGCCCTCCGGCGCCTTGAGGTCGAGCGCGATCGACTGCTTGTCGGCATTGACCGCGACGAAGGACAGGCCGGAGAGGCGCGCCGCCATCTCGGGATCGGCGCCGAGCTTGCGGGCGAGGTCGCCGCCATCCGGCTTCTCGATCTTGATCACCTCGGCACCGAGGCGGGCGAGGTTGTAGCCGCAGAAGGGACCGGCGAGCACGTTCGAGAGGTCGAGCACGCGCACGCCCGCAAGTGGCATCGTCATCGTCTGTCTCCGATCGCGCGGGATCACTGGCCGAGGCGCTTGGCGGCTTCGTCGGCGAACTTGTTGGTGTAGGTCCTGGAAAGGTCGATGCCGGCGGCGGCGATCGCCGGGTCATAGGCGGTGAGCACCGCGAGCGGAGTCTTCAGGGTGTCTGGCGAAAAGCGGCCATCCCTGGAGAACAGCCCGGTCGAGGCGCGCATGATCTCGATATTGAGCGCGCGGTCGTCGAGCTTGTAGGCCGACGGGATCGCGTCGACGACGGTCTCCGGGCTGTTGGAATGGATCCAGCGCACGGTCCGCAGCAGGGCGTCGGCGAGGCGCTGCACGGTTTCCGGATTCTTGTCGATATAGCTCTGGTTCAGATAGAGGCAGGCGGTCGGATAGACACCGCCGAAGGCCTTCTTCGAGCCCTCCTCGGTGCGGCCGTCGAACAGGATCTTCACCGCGTTCTTGCGGGTCAGGATGGTCGCGGTCGGGTCGTAGAAGCCGAGCACGTCGACGGCCTTGCTTTCGAGCGCCTTCATGCCCGGCGCGCCGCTGCCGACGCCGATGAACTCGACGTCGCGGGGGCCGAGCCCGCTGACCTTGGCGTAGTAGCGGGCGATCATGTCGGTCGAGGAGCCCGGCGTGGTGACGCCGATCTTCATGCCCTTCAGGTCGGCGCCGCTCTTGACCTTGTCGGCCAGATCGGCGCGGACGCCGAAGACGATCCCGGGCACGTCGTTGAGCAGGAAGACGCAGGAGATGTCCTTCTTCTTCGCCTGCATCTGGATGGTATGGTCGTAGAAGCCGACCACGCCGTCGACGGAGCCGCCGACCAGTGCCTGCAGCGCCTTTGAGCCGCCGGCCTGGAAGTTCTGGATGGTGACGTCGAGCCCCTCCTTCTTGAAGTTCCCGAGGGAGTCGGCGAGCGCCAGCGGCATGTAGTTGAGGATGGCGGAGCCGACGGCGATGGTGATCGCCTTCTTCTCCGGCTCGGCGGCGCGGACGGCGCCGGCCGGGAGAAGGAATGCGAGGGCAAGGGCCGCGGCCCGGCTGGCGAACGCTGTCATCTGTTTCCTCCTGCGCGTGTCTGCGTGTCGTTGCGGTGCGGGTCAGGCATCGTCATGGGACGGGGCCGGACGCCAGACGAGGAGTCGCTTCTCCAGCCGGTCGACCGCGAGGTCGAGCAGCACGACGAAGACGGAGAGCACGACGATGCCGGCGAAGACGCCGGTGGCGTCCATCACGCCCTCGGCCTGGGCGATGATGTGGCCGAGGCCCATCGACGAGCCGAGATATTCGGCGACCACCGCGCCCATCACCGCCATGCCGACCGAGACGCGCAAGGAGGACAGGATCCAGCTCATCGCCGAGGGGATGTAGACATGGCGCAGCAGCGAAAGCTTGCTCGCCCGCAGCAGCCGGGCATTGGCCAGCACGACCGGATTGACCTCGCGCACGCCCTGATAGGTGTTGAAGAAGGCGATGAAGATCACGATCGTCATGCCGAGCGCGACCTTGGAGGCGAGCCCGAGGCCGAACCAGATCACGAAGATCGGCGCCAGCAGCACGCGCGGAATGGCGTTGAAGACCTTGATGATCGGCTGGATGACGTCGGCGGCGAAGCGCGACAGGCCAAGCCAGAGGCCGAGCGCCGTGCCGCCGGTAACGCCGAGCAGGAAGGACAGCACGGTCTCGAGCAGGGTGATGCCGAGATCGCCCCAGATATCGCCTTCCGCGAACCATTGCGCGATGCGCCCGAGGATCGCCGAGGGCGACGGGAAGAAGAAGGGGTCGATCAGGCCCGCCCTGGCGCCCGCCTCCCAGGCGAGGAAGAACCCGCCGACCAACGCGAGCCGGGTCAGCCTCACCTTGGTGCGGTAGGCCGAGGCCGCGCCGCGGCGCCGTGCCTCGATGGCCTCGTCGGAGGTGGTGGACCCGGCGGATGATGCCAGCGCGAGCGTCTGCGGCTTACTGGACGACATAGCTCTTCTCCACTTCGGCGCCGAGGAGGTTCCAGATCTCGCGGTAGAGGCTGACGAATTCGTCGGTGGTCGCGAGCGCGGAGACGTCGCGCGGCCGCGGCAGAGTGATCTCGACCTCGCCGACCACGCGGCTGGCGGGTCCGGCGGACATGACGACGACCCGGTCCGCCAGCGTGATCGCCTCGTCGAGGTCGTGGGTGATGAAGATCAGCGAGCGCCGGTCTGCCTGCCACAGATCGAGCAGGATGCGGTGCATCAGCCGGCGGGTGTGAACGTCGAGGGCCGAGAACGGCTCGTCCATCAGGACGATGCGCGGCTCCATGATCAGCGTCTGTGCCATGGCGACGCGCTTGCGCTGCCCGCCCGAAAGCTGGTGCGGATAGCGCTTCTCGAAGCCCTTCAGCCCGACGCGGGCGAGCCAGCCCTGTGCCTTGGCGCGGGCCTCATCCTTGGCGACCCCGCGGAAGATCAGGCCGAGCGCGACATTGTCCTCGGCGGTCTTCCAAGGAAGGATCGCCTCCTGCTGGAGCATGTAGCCACTGTCGCCGTTCAGGCCTTCGAGCGGCTTGCCGAACACCGCGACCTCGCCGGCGGCCGGGCGCAGCAGCCCGGTGACGACGTTGAGGATGGTCGACTTGCCGCAGCCGGTCGGCCCGACCACCGCGACGAACTCGCTGTCGCCCACTGTGAGATTCATGTTGCCGACGGCGGTGAAGGCGCCAAAGCGCACAGCGACGTCGTGCAGCCGGACGGCTGCTCTCTCCTCGGCCATTCGTTCCTCCTGACAGAACATCATTCTATTTTCTCCGCTACTAGGCGGAATCGAACACGTTCGTCAAGAGAGTTTCGCTTGTCAGAACGAATTAAATTGAAAAATACGGAGCTATTGCGCCACGAGGCAAATCGCGTTCTATTAGACAGAACGTTTGCAGCGATGAGGCCGACATGTCCGAAGCCGGAACCAAGCGTGAGGGCGTCGACGCGGTGGAGCGGGCGCTCGCCATCCTCACGGCCTTCACCGAGCAGGCACAGGAGCTCAGCCTGGCCGAGCTCGCCCGGCGCACCGGGCTCTACAAGAGCACGATCCTGCGGCTGGCGGCCTCGCTAGAGCACACCCGCTTCCTGACGCGCAGCAGCGACGGCACCTTCCGCCTCGGGCCCGAGCTTTGGCGGCTCGGCTCGCTCTATCGCCGCAGCTTCGATCTCGGCGAATATGTCCGGCCGACGCTGCGTGCGCTGGTCGAGGCGACGCAGGAGACGGCGTCGTTCTATATCCGCGACGGGGACCAGCGCATCTGCCTCTACCGGCTGAATTCGCCGCGCTCGGCCCGACACCATCTCGACGAGGGCGTGCGGCTGCCGCTGGGCCGCGGCGCGGCCGGGCGCGTGCTGCTAGCTTTCACCGAGCGTGGCGACGCTTCGCTGCAGGCAATCCGCGACGCGGGGCTGGTGGTCTCACGCGGCGAACGCGATCCGGAGGTAGCGGCGGTGTCCGCACCGGTGATCGACAGCGCCGGGCATCTGCGCGGCGCCCTCTCGCTCTCGACATTGATGAGCCGTTTCGACGAGGCAGCCGAGAGCAAGCTGGTGCAAGCCATCGTACCAGCGGCGAAGCATCTCGCGGCCCGGCTTCCGGCGGAATGAGAGGCTCCGGAGAAAACTGGAATGCCGAAAGCGGCCTAGCAAATATGCAAATAGCAAAAAACATCGCGGTGTTCGTGGAGCGCCAACAGCCGACGTCGAAGCTTGCCCTGAACCGGACATTCGTGATCGATCGGGATGAGTGCGCTTCTCAGCTGACCGTGGACGCTAGCGCCTCGCTCCACGCCACCTTAAGAGCGTGCCGAAAAGCGCTCTAGCACCGCAGTCAGGTTATGGCTTTCGCCCTGAGCCTCATCGAGCACGAGCCGACTCTCGAGATCGTCGAGATGCTCGCTCATCTGAGCGATCGCACCTGTCTTGTCCCCGCGAGCCACCGCTTCGATGATCTGACGATGATGATCGGCGCCGCATTGATCGCCGCTCTTCCGTCGGTATAGAGCGTCGACCAGCGAAATGCGGGCGAGAACTTTCTCCAGCAGTTCAAGCAGCACGGGATTCCCGCTGAGCCTGGCCAACTCTACATGAAAGCGGCCGGCGAGCCTGGACTTCGCAGCGGCGTCGGGAGCAGCGTGAACGCGCTCCTCCTCGATCGTGAGCTCCTCCAATGCGGCAATCCGTTTTGGGTCGGCGCGTTCGCAGGCACGCTCCAGCATCAGCAATTCGAGGCTACGGCGCGCCTCCAGAAGAGCACGCGCCTCCTCGATACCGGGCTCCGCGACGAAGGCGCCGCGGTTGCGCTTGCGTTCGACGATGTGATCGCGCTGTAGCACCGCGATGGCTCCGCGAACCACCGTCCGGCTGACGCCGAAATGCGCTCCGATCACGTCCTCCGGCAGCTTCATACCGGGACGCAGTGCGCCCTCGGCGATCGCTTCCGAGAGCGTGTCGCAGATGCGCACGACGACGTCGTCGCCAGAGAGGTCGCTGCCTCGCTCGTTCATTTGGCTTCCCTGATCGCCGTCCTACCTGCCGATCACAGATAGCTTCCCGTGGCATCAGGATACAGCCCATTTAATGCGCATTATGCTGAAACATGTGCAATCATAAATGGTTTCAATTTTGAAACCAGATAAGATTTTTGTTTTGATATCGCTATAAGAAGCATATTTTCTGATTTTATTTCAATATGTTAGATGTTTTCTCGCAAGGCTAAGCTGCCCATTGGCATGCGCCTTGCCAGACAGTCTTCAGAAATAGCAGAGAGACGAGCGCTCACGATCATTGCGGATGGTCAGGCGTTCGATCGCAAACGATCGGATGGCGCAGCATGTCGGTGGCGGCTGAGACGAACCTGGAGGCTTCTGCGCCGCGGCTCGGACAGCGGCTCGCTGTGGCAGGCCTCAGCCACGCCTATGCCGGGGCGGCAGCCATAGAAGATGTCGGCTTCGAGGTGCCGGCGGGAACGATTGCAGCGATCCTGGGACCAAGCGGCTGCGGCAAGTCGACCATGCTGCGCGTCATCGCCGGCCTCCTGCGACCAAACGCCGGCTCCGTGCGGATCGGCGAGCGCGATGTCACGAATATCCCCGCGCGCGAGCGCAGCGTCGGCATGGTCTTCCAGAATTATGCGCTCTTTCCGCATCTCACAGTGGCCGAGAACATCGCTTACGGTTTGTCGCGCATTCCGCGGGCGGAACGCCGCGAACGCGTCGATGAGATGCTCCGGCTGGTACGGCTCGCCTCGTTTGCGGATCGCCTGCCACGGCAGCTCTCCGGCGGTCAGCAGCAGCGGGTCGCGGTCGCCCGCGCTTTGGCGCCGAGCCCGGCGATCATGTTGCTCGACGAGCCCTTCGCGGCGCTCGATCGCGGCCTGCGCGCCGATCTCCAGTTCGAGTTCGTCCGGCTCCAGCGCAGCCTGGGCATCACCGCGATCATCGTGACGCACGACCAGGACGAGGCGCAGTCGGTCGCGGACCGGCTGATCGTCATGAACCGGGGCCGGGTCGAACAAACGGGCCGGCCGGCCGAGCTCTACGATCGTCCGGCGAGCCTGTTCGTCAACGGCTTCGTAGGCCACGCCTCACTGCTCGATGCCGTCGTCGAGGCGCAGGCCGGTGACGCCAGCCTGCTGCGGCTAAGCTCCGGCGCCGTGCTCCCGATGCCTGCTCAGGTCGGATTCGTGCCGGGTTCGCCTGTCGTCCTTGCGGTCAGGCCCGAGCACGTGACGCTTCAGGCCAGTCCATCCGCAGGCGCCCTGCCTGCGAAGCGCATGCTTTCCGTCCCCCAGGGACCGCTGATGATGCACGACCTTCTGGTCGCCGGCGCGCATCAGGTCCGCGCCGCCGAAAACCGCGTGCCCGGCGCTTCCACCGAGAACCTGCCGGAAGACGTCTTCGTGACCTTCGCTCTCGATCGCTGCCGCCTTTTCCCTGCTCCCTGACTCCCATCGGAAGGATCGCCGCCATGACCAGCCATCCGTTCAGCCGTCGTCGATTCACTGCCGGCCTCGCCAGCCTCCCGGCGCTGGGGCTGCTGTCGCCGCGATCCGCCCGCGCCGCAGGTTCCGTCGTCGCCGCGTCGTTTCCGAACGCCTGGGAGGACGCCTATCGCAAGATCGTCGCGCCCCTCGTCCAGGCACAGGGCACCGAGCTGGTGGTCGCACCCGCGCTGGCGCAGGACCAGCTCGCCAAGCTGCTCGCCAATCCCTCCAAGCCGCCCTTCGACGCACTCCTGATGTCGCCCGGCCAGACGGCTGAAGCGGCGTCGCATGGGCTCATCGAGAAGATCGATCCGTCGAAGCTGAAGAACTGGTCCAAGCTCGACGCCGCCGCGCGCACCGAATACGGGCCGAACGTCACCGTCGAGATCAACGGCATCGCCTATAATCCGAGCCTGGTTCCCAAGCCCGCCGGATACAAGGATCTCTTCGAAAACCGCGCCTATGACGGCAAGGTCGCCTGGATCGGCTTCGGTTCGAACACCGCGACCATGGCCTGGGTCGAGATCGCCAAGCTCTATGGCGGTAGCGAGGACGATATGGCGCCCGTCTTCGAGCTACTCGCCTCGCATCTGCCGAAGATCGGCGCCATTGCCAATAATGGCAGCCAGCAGATGACGATGTTCCAGCAGGGCGAGATCGCCGTCTTCATGGCCAGCACCGGCAATGTCGCGCGGCTCAAGTCGCTCGGCGTGCCCTGCGAATTCGTCCATCCCGTCAGCGGATCGCCCAGCGTCCCGGTGACGATCCATCTCGCCAAGGGCGCGGCCAATCCCGAGGGCGTCTACCAATACATGGACGCGGCGATCTCGGCAGAAGCCCAGTCCAAGCTCGCCCTGCCGCCGACCGAGATGATCCCGACCAACGCGGACGTGCCGCTTCCTCCCGGCATCAAGGCCTTCGTCTCCGACGAGCAGATGAAGACTCTCGTCTACCCCGATTGGGCGAAGATCAACGCCAAGCGCGCGGCCTGGACGGCCGAGTTCGACCGCGTCGTGCGCAAGTAACCGAAGGGGCGAGCGCAGGATGAACCGCAACGGACTGCCATTTCTGCTGCCCATGCTGGCACTGTCGCTGGCAGGGTTCCTCGTGCCGCTCGCCTTGCTCGGGGTTTTCAGCCTCGTCGACACCTCCGGCGCGCCGACGCTGGAGAATTATCGACGCCTGTTCGCCGACCCGTTCATCCTGAGCGTCCTCGTCGATACGCTGGCACTCGGCGTGAAGGTGGTCGCGCTGACGACGCTCATCGCCCTGCCGATCGTGCTGCTCTACTGGCACGCCGGCTCGAAGATGCGTCGCGTCATCGTCTTCCTGACGCTGCTGCCGATGCTGACCAGCAATGTCGTGCGCACCTTCGCCTGGATCGTCATCCTCGGCCGACTGGGGCCGATCAGCCAGGCGATGGTCGAGCTCGGCTTCTTCCCGGCTCCGCGCAGCCTTCTGTTCAATGAAATCGCGCTCGTCGTCGTGCTCGCCCAGATCGAGCTGCCGTTGCTCGTCCTGCCGGTGACCGCGGTGATGACGCGTAGCGACGGCAGCCTGGCCGCCGCAGCGGCAACGCTCGGAGCGGGGCCCTGGCGCATCCTGTCGACGATCCTGCTGCCGATGATGGCGCCGGGCATCCTCGCCGGCTGGGTGCTGGTCTTCGCGGGGGCGACAACCTCCTACGTGACCCAATCG
Organism: Allobosea sp. UNC402CLCol; assembly: GCF_000745475.1. Lineage (GTDB taxonomy): Bacteria > Pseudomonadota > Alphaproteobacteria > Rhizobiales > Beijerinckiaceae > Allobosea > Allobosea spartocytisi. The sequence continues at coordinate 1,069,884 of NZ_JQJJ01000008.1, read as the reverse complement.
GTCATCGGCGGCGCCCGGCTGATCTATCTGCCGCAGTTCGTCTATCGCGAGGTCGGCGTCCTCTTTCAATGGCCGTCGGCCGCCGCGGCCGCCTTCGTGCTGCTGGCGGCGACCAGCGTCGTCATGCTGGCGATGACGGCCGCCTCCCGCCATCCGAGGCTCGCCGGCCATGCTTGACGGCTCCCGTCCATCCGACTGGGCCTACCGGCTCTTCGTCTATGGCCTAGGCGGTCTCGCCATCGCCTTCATGATCGCCCCCGTCGCGGTCGGGCTCGCAATGTCGTTCACGGCAGGGCAGACGCTGAAGTTCCCGCCGGACGGACTCTCTTTGCGCTGGTACAGCGCCCTGCTCGACCCGGCGCAGTCGGCGCCGATCCACACAGCGATCCTTCACTCCGTGCAGATCGCCGTGCTGACGGTGCTCGGCGCCGTGCTGGTCGCCGCACCGGCCGCCTATGGCATCACCCGGCTGAAGCCCGCGGCCTCGGCGGCGATCGAGCCATTGATGCTCGCTCCGCTTGTGCTGCCGAGCCTCGTCTATGGTCTTGCGGCCCTGATCGCATCGGGGCGTGCAGGTCTGAGCCCTTCTTTCGGGCTGGTCGTTTGCGGCCACATCGTGGTGTTCGGTCCGCTGATGTACCGCGCCTGTGCGGCGATCACCCAGCGGCTGGACCCAAGCCTCGAGGAGGCCTCGGCGCTTCTTGGAACGGGCCCGCTGCGCACCTTCCTGCGCGTGACGCTGCCGCTCATGCTGCCCGGCATCCTGGCAGGGATGTTCCTCGTCTTCATGCAGTCGCTCGACAATGTGTCGGTGACGCTGTTCCTCGCCGATGCGCGTACCACGGTGCTGCCGCTGCGAATGTTCCAGATGATCGAGGAATCGCTCGATGTCCGGGTCGCCGCGATCTCCGGCCTGCTGATCGGCGCGGTTCTCCTCTGCCTCATCGTCTCCTGGCGAGCGCTCGAGTCCAAGCGCCAAGGCTAGGCCCACCTCACATTCAGTCTCCTGGAAGGATCACGCCCGTGACGTTCATGCCGCCTGCCGGCCGCCGCCGCATCGAAGCAATGCTGGCCGATTTCGAACCCGATTTCCAGTTCGACGCGCCTTTGCCGCTGCCGCTCGAGGAGTTCGAGGAGCGGCTGCGCAAGGTTCGCCGCGAATGCGTCGTCGCCGGGCGCGATGTCCTGATCGTCCACACCGACATGATCGGCTGGTTTCACACCTCCAACGCTTATCTGCGCTATCTCTGCGACTGGATGCGCGAAGGCGTGCTGATCGTCCCGATGGACGAGGATAAGCCGCTGACATTGCTCTCCTTCTTCACCCAGGCCGTCATTCTGCCGCCTGGCGGCGAGCCGGTCCTGGTCGAGGACATCTGGCAGATCGGGGCGATCGGGCGCGAATATGCCGACCGGCCGGGCTCCTCCGTCGTCAAGACGGCGGAGGCTTGCGCCAAGCTGCTTGGCGGCCTCGTTCCCGCCCGTCCACAGATCGGCTGGATGGGCGACGCCAAATCCGGAGAATTCATCAGTCTGTTGAAGGAGCTGATCCCGGGTGCACAGTTCATCGACGACAGCAGCATCATCGACCGGATGCAGCGCGTGCGGTCGCCGCGCGAGGTCGACATGTTCCGGGCGGCATCGCAACTGATCGATATCGGCATCCAGGCGGCCTATCACGTGGCGAGGCCCGGCGTGACCGATCATGAGATCTTCGCCGCCTTCACCTACGCGCAACTGGCGCGGGGCGGTGAAACGGCAGATGGCTACCAGATCGGCGCGAACGCCTTCGGCACCCATTGCGGCAAGCCCTATGGCCACGTCATGCGGTCCGGCGATATCGCCAATCTCTACATCTCGAACGTGACCTTCCGCGGCTACAACGCCCAGACCTCCCGCATGATCGCCTTCGGCGACATCACCGATCGGCAGGAGCTGGTGCTGTCAGCCTGCGAGGAGGGGGTGAAGCGCGCCGAGAAGCTGATCCGCCCCGGTGCGCTGATGCGGGACATCAACAACGCCGCTTTCGAGCCACTGATCGAGAAGGGGCTCCTGACATCTCCGGAGACGCGCACCATGCCTTATAACTGGAGCACGGCCGAGGATGGCGGGCCGCGGCTGATCAAGCGGCAGCAGGTCAGCGCCCCCGACTGGGAGGCGCAGGGCCGCAAGCTGATGCACGTCTATCCGGCGACGCACGGCCCCCATAACCCGAATATCGGCCACGCCGTCGGCATGGCCGGGGCAGGCAACAGCTTCAACCTCGCCTCTCATAATTACGACCGTCTGGAGGAAGGCATGGTCTTTGTCCTGCATGCGCAATGGCTGGAGCCGCTCTCGGCAGGCGCCAATCTCGGCGACTTCTACGCCGTGACATCAGACGGCTTCGAGAACCTGAGCTGTCACACGCCCTTGGCCACGCATCGCGTTCGGATTTGAAATGAAGCCGCGCAATCGGCCGTTTCCGAGTGCCGAGCGCGCTCGGCGTCGAATACCGGCCGACTGGCGCGCAGAAGGACAAGGCGCGCGCGCAATGATCGGGAGACGCTTGCCTTCACGGTGAACGTCGTTCCCAATGCGCTGGTCGCCGGGATGAATGTCTGCGCCGTGCCGTTTCCTGCCGGGGCCGACGAACTGGCGGAAGCGGGCCTGACCGCGCGGCCCGACGAAAAGGCGCCTTGTCCCTGGATTGGCGAGGCGCCGGCCGCCTTCGAATGCTGCCACCACACCACGCTCGGCATCGGCAATTCGCGCGAGATCATTCTCGACGAGGTGGTCTATGCGCATTTCCGGGCAGACGCGGTCAATGAGCGACGGCATGTCGACCCTGCCACGCTCGACGCGGTCGATCGCATAGGCGGACAGGGCGACGCGACGACGCACGACTATTTCGACCTGCCAACGCTATCCGTGGACGATGGGAAGGCCGCCCGGGCGGCGCGAATGCGCGCAACCTGCCGAAGGATGATCGCTAAGAAGCGCTGCAGGGTTCCGTGCGGTATGCTCACTGGAAGACAGCGCCCTTCGGCGGAGGGACCCGCTGCGCACCCGCTTCGATCGACTCATCACAGTGCCCGAAACCGGACCGTGTGAGAGTCGGCAATGGGCCAAAGTCCGACTTCGCCCTAATGTGACGGCAGCCTTTCTTCCAGCCAGCCCTCCCGTGCCCTCAGCTGAGATCGAAATCGCTTGCACGATAAAAGGCGCCCGGCATGAGCCGGGCGCCTTACGAGTTTGCGGAACTCTTCCTGCAATCGCGGCAACATTATGCCTCGATTTTCACACGAGGCAGTTGGAACTCCTTGAGCGCCCGTTGAATCCGCATTTCTTGCAACCCAAACATCCACCGATACATAGCAGTGCCAAACTTGCGGCGTATCGGTGCCACATTGCCGCTTGGGGCGCCAATGCTACTGCGCTCTGAGACTTTGTGACAGTTTTCATGACGGAATGTCATGTGGCTGTCATACTGAGGGTGTTCTGACGAGGTCGCTGCAAACAGCGACCCAGAGAGGACATCTCAATGCGCAAGATTCTCGTTCTCGCGGCCGTTGCCGCCGGGATCGCCGGTTCCGCCCAGGCTGCCGACATCACCGGCGCCGGCGCGACCTTCCCCTTCCCGATCTATTCGAAATGGGCCGAGGCCTATCAGAAGGAAGCCGGCATCGGCCTGAACTACCAGTCGATCGGCTCGGGTGGCGGCATCCGCCAGATCAAGGCGAAGACCGTCGCCTTCGGTGCGACCGACGCCCCGCTCAAGGGCGAGGAGCTCTCCAAGGACGGCCTGATCCAGTTCCCGACCGTGATGGGCGGCGTCGTTCCGGCTGTGAACATCGCCGGCATCGAGCCGGGCAAGCTCAAGCTCTCGGGCGAGATCGTCGCCGGGATCTATCTCGGCGAGATCAAGAAGTGGAACGACCCGAAGATCGTCGCGCTCAACGGCGATCTGAAGCTCCCCGACGCCAACATCAACCCGGTCTACCGTTCGGACGGCTCGGGCACGACCTTCGTCTTCACCGACTACCTCTCCAAGGTTTCGGCCGAGTGGAAGACCAAGATCGGCAACAACACCGCCGTGCAGTGGCCGGTCGGTATCGGCGGCAAGGGCAATGAGGGCGTTTCCGCTTCGGTGAAGCAGGTCGCGAACTCGATCGGCTATGTCGAGTACGCCTATGCCAAGCAGAACAAGCTCTCCTACGCCCTGGTGAAGAATGCCGACGGCAACTTCCCGATGCCGACGATCGAGGCCTTCCAGGCCGCGGCCGCCAATGCCGACTGGAAAGAGCAGCCGGGCTTCGGCATCTCGCTCAACAACCAGAAGGGCAAGGATGCCTGGCCGATCACCTCGGCGACCTTCATCCTGGTCCATGCCAAGCCGGAAAGCCCGGCCGACGTGCAGGCCGCGCTGAAGTTCTTCGACTGGGCCTACAAGAGCGGCGACAAGCTGGCGAGCGATCTCGACTACGTGCCGCTCCCGGCCAACGTCAAGGACGAGGTCCGCGCCGCCTGGAAGGGCGTGACCGACAACTCCGGCAAGCCGATCTTCTGATGGCAGCCTGACCGACAGGGCGAGGCGGGTTATCCCGCCTTGCCCGACCACGCTCAGCCTTCATCCTGAGGAGCCGCCGGTCGCGGCACCGGAGGCTCTTCAGGATGAGGGCTGAGGCCGATCGAACCGGACCGGCTCGAGCAGCCTCGGCGACATTATCGGAGCCTCGCGGAATGACCGCCGTAACCGACATGAAAAGCATTCCCCCGGCGCCGGTGATCCGGAAGACGCCGAAGGCGACCTTCGATCTCGTCTTCCGCAATGCGAGCTTCCTCGCCGCGCTGCTGGTGCTGGTGCTGCTCGCCGGCATCATGCTCTCGATGATCGTCGGCGGCTGGCCGGCCTTCCGCGAATTCGGCCTCGGCTTCATCACCTCCAGCGTCTGGGATACGCAGAACGAGCAGTACGGCGCCTGGCCGGCGATCGTCGGCACGCTCTCGACGGCGTTGATCGCGCTCGTCATCGGCGTGCCGCTCTCGCTCGGCATCGCCGTGTTCCTGACGCAGCTCGCCCCGCCCTGGTTCAAGCGGCCGGTCGCGACCGCGATCGAGCTGCTCGCCGCCGTACCCTCGATCATCTACGGCATGTGGGGGCTGTTCGTCTTCGCGCCGCTCTTCGCGGCCTATGTCCAGATCCCGCTCTCGAATATCGTCGAGGGCATCCCGATCGTCGGCACGGTGCTCTATTCGCGCTCGCCCTCGGGCCTTGGCATCTTCACCGCGGGCATCATCCTCGCCTTCATGATCGTGCCCTTCATCGCCTCGATCACCCGCGACATGCTGGAGCAGATCCCCTCGGTGCTGCGCGAGAGCGCCTATGGAATTGGGGCGACCACCTGGGAAGTCGTGCGCCATGTGCTGGTGCCGCAGGCCGGCGTCTCGATCATCGGCGCGATCATGCTCGGGCTCGGCCGTGCGCTCGGCGAGACGATGGCGGTGACCTTCGTGGTCGGCAACGCCAACCGGCTCTCGGCCTCGATCCTCGACCCCGGCTCGACCATCGCCTCGCGCATCGCCAACGAGTTCAACGAGGCGATGGGCCTGCAGCTCAATTCGCTGATCGCGCTGGGCTGCATCCTGTTCTTCGTCACCTTCGTCGTCCTCGTCATCGCGCGGCTGCTGGTCGCCCGGGTCAAGAAATTCTGAGGTCTGGGTCAGATGAGCATGTCCACCTCTTCCGCACCGGCCGCATCGCACATCGCCTGGGGGCGCGTGCGCCAGTCGCGCCGCACCGCCGACCGCGCGATGAAGGTCATCGCCACCGGCTTCACCTTCTGCGCCATCTTCGTGCTGTTCTGGATTCTCGGCATGCTGCTGGTGAAGGGCATCGGCGGGCTCTCGCTCGCGACCTTCACCCATGTCACGCCCGGGCCGGGCTCCGAGGGCGGCGGCCTCGCCAACGCCATCGTCGGCTCGATCGTGCTGACCTTCCTGGGCATTGCGGTGGCGACGCCGATCGGCGTGCTCGCCGGCACCTGGCTGGCGGAATACGGCCGCGGCTCCAAGCTCGCCAACATCATCCGCTTCATCAACGACATCCTGCTCTCGGCGCCGTCGATCCTGATCGGCCTGTTCGTCTACGTCATCCTGGTCGAGCCGTTCCGCGGGTATTCGGGCTGGGCCGGCGGCGTCGCGCTCGGCATCATCGCGATCCCGGTCATCGTGCGCACCACCGAGGACATGCTCAGCCTCGTGCCCGGCCCGCTGCGCGAGGCAGGCTCGGCGCTCGGCGCGCCGCCTTCCGTCGTCATCACCAGTGTGACCTGGCGCGCGGCGAAGGCCGGCATGGTCACTGGCATCCTGCTGGCACTCGCCCGCATCGCCGGCGAGACGGCGCCGCTGATCTTCACGGCGCTGAACAACAATTTCTGGTTCTCGCCCAATCTCGTCGGCGGCGTTTCCAACCTGCCGGTCACGATCTACCAGTTCGCCTCCGCCCCTTACGAGAACTGGCAGCAACTCGCCTGGGCCGGTTCGCTGATCATCACGATCTCGATCCTGCTGCTCTCGATCATCGCTCGGCGCGTCGTCGCCGGCGGCAAATAAGACTTGAATCCAGCCCGGTCGCGCCCGACCTTGAGGACCATGTCGATGCTTTCGACCCTTGAACTCTCCCCGCAGTCGCTCGATGCCGAGGCTCCCGTCCGGATCGCGGTGAAAAACCTCGATTTCTACTACGGCGAGCACAAGGCGCTGAAGAACATCAATCTCGACTTCCGTGACCGCCATGTCACGGCGCTGATCGGGCCTTCGGGCTGCGGCAAGTCGACCCTGCTGCGCATCTTCAACCGGATCTACTCGCTCTATCCGGAGCAGAAGGCGACCGGCGAGATCATGCTCGACGGGCGCAACATCATCTCCAACGACGTCGATGTGAACGAGCTGCGCTCGCGCGTCGGCATGGTGTTCCAGAAGCCGACGCCCTTCCCGATGTCGATCTACGACAACGTCGCCTTCGGCATCCGCCTCTACGAGAAGCCGCCGAAGTCGGAGCTCGACGACCGCGTAGAGGGCGCACTGCGCCGCGCCGCGCTCTGGGACGAGGTCAAGGACAAGCTGAAGAGCTCCGGCATGGGCCTCTCCGGCGGCCAGCAGCAGCGCCTGTGCATCGCGCGCACCATCGCGCAGAAGCCGGAAGTGATCCTGTTCGACGAGCCGACCTCGGCGCTCGACCCGATCTCGACCGGCAAGATCGAGGACCTGCTGGAGCAGCTCAAGAGCGACTTCACCATCGCCATCGTCACCCACAACATGCAGCAGGCGGCGCGCATCTCGCAGTACACGGCCTTCATGTATCTCGGCGAGGTCATCGAGTTCGCGCCGACCAACACGATCTTCATGAACCCGGCGAAGAAGCAGACGCAGGATTACGTCACCGGCCGGTTCGGCTGAGCGGCGACGGAGGAGGAACCCCATGACCGACCATATCGTCCGCTCCTACGACGCCGATCTCGAAGGCCTTCGCCGCAGCCTCGCCGAAATGGGCGGGATGGCCGAGCGCATGCTCGGCGATGCGACCGTGGCGCTGGTGCGCCGCGACACCACGCTGGCCCAGAAGATCATCTCCGCCGATCAGCGCCTCGACAATCTCCAGCGCGAGGTCGAGGAGAAGGCGGTGCTGACCATCGCCCGGCGCCAGCCGCTGGCCAACGATCTGCGCGAGCTGATCTCCGCCATCCGCATCGCGGCGGATGTCGAGCGTGTCGGCGATCTCGCCAAGAACATCGCCAAGCGCGCCGTCGCCATCTCCGGGCAGTTCCAGCCGCCGCACCGCGCCGTGGTCGGGCTGGAGCACATCAGCCGCCTCGTTCAGGCGCAGCTCAAGGACGTGCTCGACGCCTATGCCGCCGGCAACGAGCAGAAGGCGCTCGAGGTCTGGCGCCGCGACGATGAGATCGACGCGCTCTACACCTCGCTGTTCCGCGAGCTCCTGACCTATATGATGGAAGATCCGCGCAACATCACCTTCTGCACGCATCTTCTGTTCTGCGCCAAGAACATCGAGCGCATCGGCGACCACACCACCAACATCGCCGAGACGATCCACTATCTCATCACCGGTGACTCGCTCGACGCGAACCGGCCGAAGCTCGACACGACCAATATCGAGGTCGAGGCGATCACGGGTAGCTGAGGCTAAGGAATCATGGCGGCACGCATCCTGATCGTCGAGGACGAAGAGCCTCTCACCCTGCTGCTGCGCTACAACCTCGAAGCCGAGGGCTTCGAGGTCGACAGCGTGGCGCGGGGGGACGACGCCGAACTGCATCTGCGCGACCACACGCCCGATCTGGTGCTGCTGGACTGGATGCTGCCGGGCCTTTCCGGCATCGAGCTCTGCCGCCGGCTGCGCTCGCGGCGCGACACCGAGCGGGTGCCGATCATCATGTTGACGGCGCGCGGCGAGGAGACCGAGCGGGTGCGCGGGCTCGCGACCGGCGCCGACGACTATGTCGTGAAGCCGTTCTCCCTGCCGGAGCTGACCGCGCGCATCCAGGCGCTGCTGCGCCGGGCGAAGCCCGGCCATGTCGCCGGTCTTCTGCAGGCGGGCGACCTCGAGCTCGACCGCACCACGCGGCGCGTCCGCCGCGCCGGCAGCGAGCTGCATCTGGGACCGACCGAGTTCCGCCTGCTCGAGTTCCTGATGCAGGCACCGGGCCGCGTCTATTCCCGCGCCCAGCTCCTCGACGCCGTCTGGGGCCGGGACGTCTATATCGACGAGCGCACGGTCGACGTGCATGTCGGCCGCCTGCGCAAGGCGATCACGCCTGCCGACGCCAAGGACCCGCTCCGGACCGTGCGCGGCGCGGGCTATGCCTTCGACGAGACGTTCGCCAGAAGCTGACTGCCGCCGGAGCTGACACGCGAGCCGAGCCCCGGCTCGCAGCGCCCGTGCTTCAGGTGTCGGGGCCGCCCTCGATATCGGCGGCCCAGGCCAGCGCGGCTTCGCGCTCGGCCGGCGGGAAGGTGCGGATCTCGACGAAGGGGACCACCGGGGCGAAGAGCCGCGCGACGCGATCGAGCCAGCCCTTCTCGACGATGATCGCCTCCTTGGGGAAGCGCCTGAGTTCCCAGAGCTTGCCGAAGCTGTAGCGCGCGTCCTTCCAGGCCGCGGCGAAGGTCATGTCGTCGAAGGCGGTGATGTCGGCGAGGATCGAGACCTTCTCGTGCCGGCTCAGCCGGTCTTCGACATCGGCGGCGACGCGCTCGATATCGGCCGGCTCGATGGTGCCGCTGAGCGCGATGGCGAGAACATGGTCGGGCGCCGGAAGAATGGTGATCATGGCGGCCTCCTCCTGTACCGATCAACGCATGGCCGGCCGGGAGGTTGCGGGCGCTCAGGCTGCTCGCGTCGCCGCGTCGAAAGCCGCCGCCTCCGTCCTCAGCCAGGCGATGAAGGCGTCGAGGCCGGGGCGCGAGGGCTGGTCCAGGCGGCGGGTCAGCCAGCAGCCGGTGACGCTGGTGAAGCCGATATCGAGCGGGTTGACCAGCGCGCCCGAGGCCAGTTCCTCGGCGACATAGCAGCGTGGCGCCAGCGCGACGCCGAGCCCCGCGACCGCAGCGCGGATGATGACGGAGTAATAGCCGTAGCGGACGGTATGGGCCGGCACCGCGCCGCGCAGGCCATGCGCCTCGGTGAACTCGGCCCAGAAGGCCGGCATCTGGTAATGCTGCAGCAGCGTCATCTTCTGGATGTCGGCGGCGCGGCGGAAACCGCCCATGCGCTCCAGCAATTCGGGCGCGGCGACGAGGGCGACATCGCGGCCGAACAGATAATGCGCCTCCTTGCCGGGCCAGGGCGGGGTGCCGTGGTTGATCTCGATGTCGGGCTCTTCCGTCTCGTTTTCGCTGACATAGTTGGTGAACTGGACGTCGACGCCGGGATGGGCCTCGGCGAAGACGGGGAAGCGCTCCATCAGCCAGCGCTCGCCGGCGATGGCGACCATGTGCAACCGGATCGGCCGGGCGATGGCGACGCGCTCGGCTAGGCGCATCGCACCGCGTTCCATCTGCTCCAGGGCGGCTTCGGCATAGGGCAGGTAGATCGCGCCGGCCTCGGTCAGCTTGAGGCCGACCGGATTGCGCTCGAACAGCACGGTGCCGAGATGGTGCTCGAGCGACAGGATCTGCTTGGAGACCGCGCTCTGCGTCAGGTTGACGACGCCGGCGGCGCGGGCGGTCGAGCCCAGTCGCGCGACGGTGACGAAGGCGCGCATGGCGGTGGAGGAGGGCGGGGGCCGCAAGGCCATGGGTATTCCGTTTTGGACTAGGCTACCGGAGATCGTTTCGTTTGCTGGCTGCCGGGTCAAGAGGTCATTCTTACGCTTGGGGAGGAGGTGCTCGCATGAATTTGACAATCTGCCCGTGCTGCGGTGGTTTCCGCGGACCAACGGCTTCGCGGTCGATGGCGCTTTCGAGAGCCGCCGGCAAGCCTGTCCGGGAGTGCCGTCGATGAGCCATGCCGTCACCTCGCCGGTCGCCAGCCGCGATCTGGCCGCGATCGCGCGACTCAGGATCGTGCCGCGTCGCTTTTATGGGCGCTGGGTCGCGGCGGCGCTCATCATTGCCGTCCTCGCCTGGATTATCGCCGCCTTCGTCAAGGGCGACATCGCCTGGCCGGTGGTCGGACAGTTCTTCACCGCGCCCGCGATCCTCTCCGGTCTCGGCAACACGCTGATCATGACGGTCTGCGCGATGACGCTGGGCATCGTGCTCGGGGTCGTCTTCGCGATCATGTATATGTCGCCGAACCCGGTGCTGCGCAGCGTCGCGCTGTTCTACATCTGGTTCTTCCGCGGCACGCCGCTGCTGCTGCAGCTGCTGATCTGGTTCAACCTGGCGCTGGTCTTCCCGACCATCGGCATTCCCGGGCTGTTCTCCTGGCGCACGATCGACATCATCGGTCCGTTCATGGCGACGCTGCTCGGGCTCGGCATGAACCAGGGCGCCTATACCGCCGAGGTGGTGCGCGGCGGCATCCTCTCCGTCGATACCGGCCAGACCGAAGCCGCCAAGGCGATCGGCATGACGCGGCTGACGACGCTGCGCCGGATCGTGCTGCCGCAGGCGATGCGCGTCATCATCCCGCCGGTCGGCAACGAGGTGATCAGCATGGTGAAGCTGACCTCGGTGGCGAGCGTGATCCAGTATGCCGAGATCCTGCGCAACGCCCAGACGGTCTATTACGCCAATGCCCGCGTCATCGAATTGCTGATCGTCGCCGCCGGCTGGTATCTGCTCGTGGTGACGCTGCTGCAGATCGGGCAGTATTTCCTCGAGCGCCATTTCTCGAAGGGACGCGGCGAGAGGCGGGCGAAACGCACCGTCAAGATCGAGGAGGAGCCGGCATGAGCGCGGCGCAGAACCAGGCGGATGCGGATACCGCCATCGTCACCGTCGCCAATGTCAGCAAGTTCTTCGGCGATCTGAAGGCGCTGAACGACGTCTCGCTCTCGGTCGAGCCCGGCATGGTCCAGTGCATCATCGGGCCGTCCGGCTCGGGCAAGTCCACGCTGCTGCGCTGCATCAACCAGCTCGAGAAGATCGACCAGGGCGCGATCCGCGTCGATGGCGAACTGATCGGCTATCGCCGCGTCGGCGACGAGCTGCACGAGCTGACCGACCCGGAGATCGCGCGCCAGCGCCTCGTCACCGGCATGGTGTTCCAGCGCTTCAACCTGTTCAACCACATGACGGCGCTGCAGAACATCATCGAGGGGCCGCTCACGGTGCTGAAGCGGCCGCGCAAGGAGATCGTCGCGGATGCCATGGCGCTGCTGGAGCGTGTCGGCCTCGCCGAGAAGCGCGACGCCTATCCGAGCGAGCTCTCGGGCGGGCAGCAGCAGCGCATCGCCATCGCCAGGGCGCTGGCGATGAAGCCCAAGCTGATGCTGTTCGACGAGCCGACCTCGGCGCTCGATCCCGAGCTCGTCGGCGAGGTGCTGAACGTGATGCGCGACCTCGCCGCCAGCGGCATGACGATGATCGTCGTCACCCATGAGCTCGGCTTCGCGCGAGAGGTGGCCAACGACGTCGTCTTCATGGACAAGGGCGAGATCGTCGAGCGCGGCACGCCCGACACGGTCCTGGTCGCACCGACCCAGGCCCGCACCCGGGATTTCATCGCAGCCGTCCTGAAATGACGACCGGCGGGATTCTTGTCGTTTTGCGCATGGCTTCAGCGAAAAACCGGTTCCCGCTTCTTCGCGCAATGCTTTGAGTTCATAAGAGGGAGAGACCACATGCTTCGTTTGACACTGACGGCGGCGCTGCTCGCCGCGACCACGCTGGCCGCTCAGGCGCAGACCGTGCCGGACCGGATCAAGACCGCCGGCAAGCTCGTGATCGGAACCCAGCCGAACTATCCGCCGATCACCTCGAAGGACCCGGCGACCAACCAGCTCATCGGCTTCGACATCGAGCTGGGCGAGGCCATCGCCAAGGAACTCGGCCTCAAGGTCGAATGGCAGGAAACGGCCTTCGCCCAGATGCTGCCCTCGATCCAGACCGGCCGCGTCGACATGGCGCTGGCCGGCATGAGCGATCTGCCGGCCCGGCGCGAGCAGGTCGACTTCGTCGATTATCTCGAATCCGGCGCGCAGTTCTACACGGTCACCCCGTTCAAGGACACGGTGAAGAGCCCTGACGACCTCTGCGGCAAGAGCGTCGGCGCCAGCCGCTCGACCAACTGGCCGCAGCAGATCGGCGATTGGAGCCAGGCCAATTGCGTCGCCAAGGGCAAGCCCGCGATCAACGTCGTCGGCACCGAGGGCTCGGTCGATGCCCGCACCCAGCTCAAGACGCAGCGCCTGCAGGGCGGCGTCCAGGGCAGCGAGACGATGAGCCATTTCCAGAAGCTCGAGCCCAACACCTACATCCCGCTCGGCAAGCCGTTCACGACGACGCTGATGGGCATCCCCTTCGCGAAGACGGCCGAGGGCGCGCAGCTGCGCGACGCCGTGAAGGCCGCGCTGGAGAAGCTCCAGGCCAACGGCACCTATGACGCGCTGATCCAGAAATACGGCCTCCTCGACAACCCGCTGAAGCCGGTCTCGATCAACAAGGGCCAGTAGTTCCCTCGCGAATGCGCGGCGGCCTCGAAGCCGCAAGCCGAGGTTCGCTTCGCTACCGTCATCCCGGCCGGTCCGCCCTGCCGGGATGACGTGTTTTTGGGCCGATGAGGCCGGGTGCGGGCCGCGGAGATGGCGGGTGCGATCTCGCCGGGCTTGCGATGGCGGCCGGGCTGCCGTAACCCGGAAGCCTCTTTCCGCGACCCGTCGTTCCCAGCCGCCATGCCAGCCTCGATCACCGACCGCTATGCCGCCCTGGTCGAGGCGGGCGCCATCGAGCGCGATCCGGCCCAGGTCGCCGTCGTCAGGAAGCTCGAGGCGCTGAACGCGGCGCTCGCCGCCCGCCGCCTTGCCCGCAAGGGCAGCGCGCTCGGCTGGCTCTTCGGCAAGAAGCCCGACACCGCCGAGGCGCCGAAGGGGCTCTACATCTGGGGCTCGGTCGGCCGCGGCAAGACCATGCTGATGGACATGTTCTTCGAGTCCGCGCCGGTGAAGCGCAAGCTGCGGGTGCATTTCCACGAGTTCTTGGCCGCGGTGCATGGCCGCATCAACGCCCATCGCCAGAAGATCAAGACCGGCGAGGTCAAGGACGGCGATCCGATCGCGCCGGTCGCGGCGGAACTGGCTGAGGAAGCCTATCTGCTCTGCTTCGACGAGTTCACGGTGACCGACATCGCCGATGCAATGATCCTCGGGCGCTTGTTCACGGCGCTCTTCGCCGCCGGCGTCGTCGTGGTCGCGACCTCGAATGTCGAGCCGTCGCGGCTCTATGAGGGCGGGCTCAACCGGGCGCTGTTCCTGCCCTTCATCGATTTGCTTCAGACCAAGGTCGAGGTGCTCAAGCTCGATGCGCGCACCGATTTCCGGCTGGAGAAGCTCGGTGGCGCGCCGGTCTATCACGTGCCGGCCGATGCGAAGGCGAAAGCTGCGCTCGATGCTGCCTTCAAGGGGCTCTCCGGCGTGGCACAGGGGCCGCGGACCGTGCTCAACGTCCAGGGGCACGAACTCGTGCTGCCGCAGGCGGCCGGCGGCGTAGCGCGGGCAAACTTCGTCGATCTCTGCGCCCAGGCCTATGGCGCCTCGGACTATATCGCGCTGGCGCAGCGCTTCCACACGCTGGTGCTCGACGATATCCCGATCCTCGATTTCGACCGACGCAACGAGGCCAAGCGCTTCATCATCCTGATCGACACGCTCTACGAGCACCATGTGAAGCTCGTCGCCTCGGCGGCGGCCGAGCCGCATGAGCTCTATCGCGCGAACAAGGGGCGCGAGGCCTTCGAGTTCGACCGCACCGTCTCGCGCCTGATCGAGATGCGCTCCGAAGAGTATCTCGCGATGCCGCATGGCCGGCCCGACTCGGCGGCGAGCGGCGACACCACCGGGCTGGTCGAGACGTGAGTGCCGCGGCGGGGGAGGGTAAGGCAGTCATCCTGGGCAAGCTGCGCAGCAGCGCCGACCCGGGATCCATGCCTGAACCTTCGTCGGAAACGCTCCGGCATGGATCCCGGGTCAAGCCCGGGATGACCGAGAGGTTCAACGCAATCTCGGGATTGGGGGCCCGCTGAGCCATGCCGCAGCGCGAGCCGAGCGAGACACGCATCCTCACGGTCGCCAGCGAGCACCTGCGGACGTTCGGGCTGAAGCGCTTCACCGTCGTCGCCGTGGCGGAAGAGGCGGGCATGACCCATGCCAATGTCTATCGCTATTTTCCGTCCAAGGGGGCGCTGATCGATGCGGTGGTCGATCTCTGGCTCAAGGCGACGGAGCGGCGGCTCGCCGACATCGCCGATGGCCCCGACCCGGCCGATGACAAGCTCGAGCGGCTGATCCTGGCGCTCGCCAAGGCCAATCGCGACCTGCTGAGCGAGGATCCGCATCTCTTCGCGGCGCTGTCGCTCGCCGTCGCCAAGCGCCATGCCATCAGCCGGCGCAACCGGACGCGGGTCAGAGCGCTGTTCGAGCGCGTCGTCGACGAGGGAATCGCCACCGGCGTGTTCGAGCCGCGCGATCGCGACCGGGCCATCGCCTTCGTCATCGATGCGACGCATCGCTTCATCCATCCGGCCTCGCTGGCGCTGGAAGCCGACGTGCCGCTGGCCTCGGTCGATACCCGCCTCTCGACGCTGATCCGCGTCATCCTGCGGGTGCTCGGTAGCGGCATCGTGTGAAAAAATTTGGTGACCAATTACAATTTCTGTAAATTGTAATTGCCCGATTTTTGCCCCAAACGACTGAAAGTCGACATGGAGCCTCTTGCAAGTCATTGAAAAAAAAGAGGCCGCCTGTTTCGCCGCGCGAATGGGAGCGCCTCGCCCCGCAAAAGCCGTGTTTTCTGCGAGGGTTGCGGCAAAAGGGCGGTTTGGGCCAAAGGAAGCCACGGTTTGGCCGGCCCGCTGGCCATCGTAGCGCCAAGGTATTTTGGCCAAGGCATTCCGGATGTCGAAAGCCGGCCGCAGCCGGCTTCGATCGAAGCGCCAGAAGAGAAGGACTAGGCTATGGCCCGCAAGAAGATTGCCCTCATCGGTTCAGGCCAGATCGGCGGCACGCTCGCCCACCTCGCCGGCCTGAAGGAACTCGGGGACGTCGTCCTCTTCGACATCGCCGAGGGCATCCCGCAGGGCAAGGGCCTCGACATCGCCGAATCCGCGCCGGTCGACGGCTTCGACGCCGGCTACAAGGGCACGAACTCCTACGAGGACATCAAGGGCGCCGACGTGATCATCGTCACCGCCGGCGTGCCCCGCAAGCCCGGCATGAGCCGCGACGACCTGATCGGCATCAACCTCAAGGTGATGAAGGCGGTCGGCGAAGGCATCAAGCAATATGCGCCGAAGGCCTTCGTGATCTGCATCACCAACCCGCTCGATGCGATGGTCTGGGCGCTCCAGAAGTTCTCCGGCGTCAAGCCGAACATGATCTGCGGCATGGCCGGCGTGCTCGATAGCGCCCGCTTCCGCTACTTCCTCGCCGAAGAGTTCAACGTCTCGGTCAAGGACGTCTCGGCCTTCGTGCTCGGCGGCCATGGCGACGACATGGTGCCGCTGGTCCGTTACTCCGGCGTCGCCGGCATCCCGCTGCCCGACCTCGTCAAGATGAAGTGGACGACGCAGGAGAAGCTGGACGCCATCGTCGAGCGTACCCGCAAGGGCGGCGGCGAGATCGTCAACCTGCTCAAGACCGGCTCGGCCTTCTATGCGCCTGCCGCTTCCGCCATCGCGATGGCCGAGAGCTATCTCAAGGACCAGAAGCGCGTGCTGCCGGCGGCCGCCGCGCTGAAGGGCCAGTACGGCGTCAAGGACATGTTCGTCGGCGTGCCGGTGGTGATCGGAGCCAAGGGCGTCGAGCGCGTCGTGAAGATCCGCCTCAACGGCGCCGAGAAGGAGATGCTGGCGAAGTCGGTGGCTTCGGTGCAGAGCCTGATCGACGCCTGCAAGAGCGTCGATCCGTCGCTGGCCGGCTGAGGCATGCGCCCGGCGCAGGCACATATCCGGCAGGTGTTCGGGGGACGGCTCAGCCCGTCACCCGAACCGCAGCACCTTCTTGACCAGATGGGTGAAGGAGCCGCGGCTCTTCTTGCGTTCGACGTCGGCCTGGCTTCTGAGCCAGGTCATCTGGACGACGCGCCGCTCGCCGACGAAGGATGTGTGTCCGTGCCAGGAGTTGTCGGCGCGACGGAACGCGAAGAGCGAGCCGGTGATCGGGCTGATCTCTTCCTTCATGTTCTCGAAATCGGTGCCGTTGTAGAGCACCCGCAGACGTCCGGCCGGCGAGTCCTGCCAGGCGTCGTTGAGATAGACGAGCAAGGTCGCGATCTTCGACTCGCTGTCGGTGTGGATGCGTCCATCCTTAGCGGCGGAGAGCTTGCGGATCGTGATCATCTTCGGCTTGTCGACGAGGTCGATGTCGAGCTTTTCGGAGACGATTTCGGCCATCTCGCGGCTCTTCATCTCCTCCAGGAGTTTCGCGAAGGTGCCGTGCCGGTTGACGTCCTCTTCGGGGTGGTAGCCGGACTCGCGGATGTCGGGGAAGTCGTTGCGCAGGCCGTCCACCGCACCGGGCAGGATGACATCGCTGGCGATGAGATAGTTGTAGGGCTCGCGTTCAGTTCGCGCCGCGCGGACGGAATCGAGGTTGATACAGGAATACGACGTCGCCATTTCACTGTCCTCCCGTCAGATGTTTCATCTGATTGTGGATTTTTATCACCGGAATTCGGACGCGCGCAATCGCAGGCGATGCTCCGCCGCGCCGGGGTTTCGCCATCTTCGATCGTATGGGGCGCCGCACCCGATGCCGGCCCCTTTTTCTTCAAAGCCCAGTCAGGAGCTACCGGATGAACATCCACGAATACCAGGGCAAGGCCATTCTGAAAGAGTATGGCGCGCCCGTCTCCGCCGGCTTCCCGGCGTTGACGGTGGCTGAAGCGGTCGAGGCCGCCAGGAAGCTGCCGGGTCCGCTCTATGTCGTGAAGTCGCAGATCCACGCCGGTGGCCGCGGCAAGGGCAAGTTCAAGGAGCTCGGCCCCGACGCGAAGGGCGGCGTGCGCCTGGCCAAGTCGGTCGAGGAAGTCGAGGCCCACGCCAAGGAAATGCTCGGCAACACGCTGGTCACCGTGCAGACCGGCGAAACCGGCAAGCAGGTCAACCGCCTCTATATCGAGGACGGCTCGGACATCGAGAAGGAGTTCTACCTCTCGGCGCTGGTCGACCGCGAGACCTCGCGCATCGCCTTCGTCATCTCGACCGAGGGCGGCATGGACATCGAGGCCGTCGCCCATGACACGCCCGAGAAGATCGAGACGTTCTCGGTCGATCCCGCGACCGGCATCATGCCGCATCACGGCCGCGCCATGGCGCGCATCCTCGGGCTCTCCGGCGACCTCGCCAAGCAGGCCGGCACCGTGCTCGGCCAGATCTACAACGCGTTCGTGGCCAAGGACATGGACATGCTGGAGATCAACCCGCTGATCGTGACGACCCAGGGCCAGATCAAGTGCCTGGACGCCAAGATCTCGTTCGACTCGAACGCGCTCTATCGCCATCCCGAGATCGTCGCGCTGCGCGATACGACGGAAGAGGACGAGAAGGAGATCGAGGCCTCCAAATACGACCTCGCCTACATCGCGCTCGACGGCACGATCGGCTGCATGGTCAACGGCGCCGGCCTCGCCATGGCGACGCTCGACATCATCCAGCTCTACGGTGAAAGCCCGGCGAACTTCCTCGATGTCGGCGGCGGCGCCAGCGAAGAGAAGGTGACGGCGGCGTTCAAGATCATCACCGCCGATCCGAAGGTGAAGGGCATCCTCGTCAACATCTTCGGCGGCATCATGAAGTGCGACGTCATCGCGCGCGGCGTCATCGCGGCGGTGAAGGCGGTCGGCCTTCAGGTTCCGCTGGTGGTGCGCCTCGAAGGCACCAATGTCGAGGAAGGCAAGCAGATCATCCGCGAGTCCGGCCTCAACGTCATCCCCGCCGATGACCTCGACGACGCCGCGCAGAAGATCGTCGCCGCGGTCAAGAAGGCCTGAGGAGCAGATATGTCCATCCTGATCGACAAGAACACCAAGGTCATCACCCAGGGCTTCACCGGCAAGAACGGGACCTTCCATTCCGAGCAGGCGATCGCCTATGGCACGCAGATGGTCGGCGGCACCTCGCCGGGCAAGGGCGGCGCGATCCATCTGGGTCTGCCCGTCTTCGACACCGTCGCCGAGGCGAAGGAGAAGACCGGCGCCACCGCTTCGGTCGTCTATGTTCCGCCGCCGGGCGCGGCCGATGCGATCTGCGAGGCGATCGACGCCGAGATCCCGCTGATCATCTGCATCACCGAGGGCATTCCGGTGCTCGACATGGTGCGCGTCAAGCGCTCGCTCTCGGGCTCGAAGTCGCGCCTGATCGGCCCGAACTGCCCCGGCGTCGTCACCGCCGGCCAGTCGAAGATCGGCATCATGCCGGCCAACATCTTCAAGCCGGGCTCGGTGGGCATCGTCTCGCGCTCGGGCACGCTGACCTATGAGGCGGTGTTCCAGACCACGCGCGAAGGCCTCGGCCAGACCACGGCCGTCGGCATCGGCGGCGACCCGGTCAAGGGCACCGAGTTCATCGACATGCTCGAGATGTTCCTCGCGGACGACAAGACCGAGTCGATCGTGATGATCGGCGAGATCGGCGGCTCGGCCGAAGAGGACGCGGCGCAGTTCATCAAGGACGAAGCCAAGCGCGGCCGCAAGAAGCCGATGGTCGGCTTCATCGCCGGCCGCACGGCGCCTCCGGGCCGCCGCATGGGCCATGCCGGCGCGATCATCTCGGGCGGCAAGGGCGGCGCCGAGGACAAGATCGCCGCGATGGAAGCGGCCGGCATCCGGGTTTCGCCGTCGCCGGCGCGCCTTGGAAAGACCTTGGTCGAAGTGTTGAAGGGCTGAGGCCCTGGTGCCTTTCCGGGGCGCGTCATGGTTGGGCTTGACCCGACCATGACGTCCCCGAGGAAGCGACGGCAAAACGGCATGAGATGGTCGGCTCAAGGCCGACCATGATGGAAGACCAAATGCTCAGGGCGCAGGCCCGAGCATGACGGCAAGTTGAAGGATGTCCGGGCAAGGGTTCGGACATGTCGCAAGCGGTGAAGGAAGGCAGGAGCATCATGGCTCGCCAGGACATCAACGAGGCTCTCGCACAGACCGGGTTCCTCTACGGCGGCAACGCGGCCTATATCGAGGATCTCTACGCCCGCTACGAGGCCGATCCCAAGTCGGTCGACGAGCAGTGGCAGAGCTTCTTCGGCGCGCTGCAGGACGACAAGCAGTCGGTGCTGGACAACGCCAAGGGCGCCTCCTGGAAAAAGCCGAACTGGCCGGTCGTCGCCAATGGCGAGCTGATCTCGGCGCTCGACGGCAACTGGGCCGTGGTCGAGAAGGTCATCTCCGACAAGCTCGGCGCCAAGGCCAAGGCAGCCGGCACGACGCTCTCCCCCGCCGACGTCCAGCAGGCGACGCGCGATTCCGTGCGCGCGATCATGCTGATCCGCGCCTACCGGATGCGCGGCCATCTCCATGCCAAGCTCGACCCGCTCGGCATCGAGAGCCGCAACGACCCCGAGGAATTGTCGCCGGCCGCCTTCGGCTTCGGCGAGGCCGATCTCGACCGCAAGATCTTCATCGACAACGTGCTCGGCATGGAGTTCGCCACCATCCGCGAGATGGTCTCGATCCTGCAGCGCACCTATTGCGGCACGGTCGGCATCGAGTTCATGCACATCTCCGACCCCGAGCAGAAGGCCTGGCTGCAGGAGCGTATCGAGGGGCCGGACAAGGAGATCGCCTTCACCAAGGAAGGCAAGAAGGCGATCCTCAACAAGCTGGTCGAGACCGAGGGCTTCGAGAAGTTCCTCGACCTGAAGTTCACCGGCACCAAGCGCTTCGGCCTCGACGGCGGCGAGGCGCTGGTTCCGGCGCTGGAGCAGATCATCAAGCGCGGCGGCGCGCTCGGCGTGCGCGACATCGTCTTCGGCATGGCCCATCGCGGCCGCCTCAACGTGCTGACGCAGGTGCTGGGCAAGCCGCACCGCGCGCTGTTCCACGAGTTCAAGGGCGGCTCCTTCGCGCCCGACGACGTCGAGGGCTCGGGCGACGTGAAGTACCATCTCGGTGCCTCCAGCGACCGCGAGTTCGACGGCAACAACGTCCATATCTCGCTGACCGCCAACCCGTCGCATCTCGAGATCGTCGATCCGGTGGTGCTCGGCAAGGTGCGTGCCAAGCAGGATCAGTTCGGCGACGTCGTCGAGCGTTCCAAGGTGCTGCCGCTGCTGATCCATGGCGACGCGGCCTTCGCCGGCCAGGGCGTGGTGGCGGAGTGCCTCGGCCTCTCCGGGCTGAAGGGCCACCGCACCGGCGGCTCGCTGCACTTCATCATCAACAACCAGATCGGCTTCACCACCTATCCGCGCTATTCGCGCTCCTCGCCCTATCCGTCCGACGTGGCGAAGATGGTCGAGGCGCCGGTCTTCCATGTGAATGGCGACGATCCGGAGGCGGTGGTCTTCGCCGCCAAGATCGCGATCGAGTTCCGGCAGAAGTTCCACAAGCCGGTCGTGGTCGACATGTTCTGCTATCGCCGCTTCGGCCATAACGAGGGCGACGAGCCGGGCTTCACCCAGCCGCTGATGTACCGCAAGATCCGCGGCCACAAGACGACGCTGGAGCTTTACGGCGCCAAGCTTGAGGCCGAGGGCGTGGTTCAAGCCGGCGAGCTCGACGAGATGCGCGCCGCCTGGAAGGCGAAGCTGGAGGTCGAGTTCGACGCCGGCCAGGCCTTCAAGCCGAACAAGGCCGACTGGCTCGACGGCCGCTGGGCCGGCATGAAGGCGATCCGCGCCGACGAGGACGATCCGCGCCGCGGCGCCACCGGCGTGCCGGCGGAGACGCTTAAGGAGATCACCGAGAAGATCACGGCCGTTCCGGCCGGCTTCAACGTCCACAAGACGATCCAGCGCTTCCTCGACAACCGCAAGAAGGCGGTCGAGAGCGGCGAGGGCATCGACTGGGCGACGGCCGAGGCGCTCGCTTTCGGCTCGCTGCTGCTTGACGGCAATCCGGTGCGTCTCTCCGGCCAGGATTGCGAGCGCGGCACTTTCTCGCAGCGCCATTCGGTGCTGATCGATCAGGAGACCGAAGCCCGCCACACCTCGCTCAACCATATCCGCGAGGACCAGGCCCGCTACGAGGTCATCAACTCGATGCTCTCGGAAGAGGCCGTGCTCGGCTTCGAATACGGCTACACCCTGTCGGAGCCGAACGCGCTGACGATGTGGGAGGCGCAGTTCGGCGACTTCGCCAATGGTGCGCAGGTGGTGTTCGACCAGTTCATCTCGTCCGGCGAACGCAAATGGCTGCGCATGTCCGGCCTCGTCTGCCTGCTGCCGCACGGCTATGAGGGCCAGGGTCCGGAGCACTCCTCCGCCCGCCTCGAGCGCTTCCTGCAGATGTGCGCCGAGGACAACATGCAGGTGGCGAACTGCTCGACGCCGGCGAGCTATTTCCACATCTTGCGCCGCCAGCTGAAGCGCGACTTCCGCAAGCCGCTGATCCTGATGACGCCGAAGTCGCTGCTGCGCCACAAGCGCGCCGTCTCCGACCTCGCGGACCTCGCCGAGGGCTCGACCTTCCACCGCGTGCTGGCCGATGATGCCGAGCGCGGCAAGTCGACCACCAAGCTGGTCAAGGACTCGAAGATCCGCCGCGTCGTGCTCTGCTCGGGCAAGGTCTATTACGACCTGCTGGAGGAGCGCGAGAAGCGCGGCATCGACGATGTCTATCTGATGCGCGTCGAGCAGCTCTACCCGTTCCCGCTGAAGACGCTGGCGCAGGAGCTGGCGCGCTTCAAGGGCGCCGATGTGGTCTGGTGCCAGGAGGAGCCGAAGAACATGGGCTCCTGGACCTTCGTCGAGCCCTATCTGGAATGGGTGCTGGGCCATGCCGGCTCGAAGTCGAAGCGGCCGCGCTATGTCGGCCGCCCGGCCTCGGCCGCGACGGCGACCGGCCTGATGTCCAAGCATCTCGCCCAGCTCAACGCCTTCCTCGACGAGGCCTTCGCGGCCTGACGACCCTCCCGGCGATGCTTTACGCACTGCCGGATTTCCCTGCCGCATCGGCGTTTCCGCCGGTGCCGATCCGACCGCCAGAGAACGAGACAACAGAGGCCTGACATGGCGACCGAAATCCGCGTACCCACCCTCGGCGAATCCGTTTCCGAGGCGACCATCGGCAAGTGGTTCAAGAAGCCGGGCGAGGCGGTGAAGGCCGACGAGCCTTTGGTCGAGCTCGAGACTGACAAGGTGACGCTGGAGGTCAACGCCCCGGCCGCCGGCGTGCTCGGCGAGATCGTCGCCAAGGAAGGCGATACGGTCGGCGTCAGCGCGCTGCTCGGCATGATCGCCGAAGGCGGTGCGGCTGCTGCCGCGCCCGCTCCGAAGAAGGAAGAGAAGCCCGCCGCCGCGCCGGCTCCGGCCGCTGAGGCTCCGAAGGCTGCCGCCACCAAGGCCGCTGATTCCGGCCCGGCCGTGGCGCGGCTGGCCGCCGAGAGCGGCATCGACGCCTCGTCGGTCCCGGCCTCGGGCAAGGATGGCCGCGTCACCAAGGGCGACATGCTTGCGGCGATCGCGACCGGCGCCAGTGCCGCGCCGGCGGCGCCTGCCGCTCCGGTGCAGGTCCGCGCCCCGTCGGCGCCGGACGATGCCTCGCGCGAAGAGCGCGTCAAGATGACGAAGCTGCGCCAGACCATCGCGCGCCGCCTCAAGGAGGCCCAGTCCACCGCCGCGATGCTGACGACCTTCAACGAGGTCGACATGACCAACGTCATGGCGCTGCGCAACCAGTACAAGGATGCCTTCGAGAAGAAGCACGGCGTCAAGCTCGGCTTCATGGGCTTCTTCGTGAAGGCCTGCGTGCAGGCGCTGAAGGAGATCCCGGCCGTCAACGCCGAGATCGACGGCACCGACATCGTCTACAAGAACTACTACCATATCGGCGTCGCCGTCGGCACCGAGAAGGGCCTGGTGGTTCCGGTGGTGCGCGATGCCGACCAGCTCTCCATCGCCGGCGTCGAGAAGAAGATCGGCGAGTTCGGTCGCAAGGCCCGCGACGGCAAGCTCTCGATCGAGGAGATGCAGGGCGGCACCTTCACCATCTCGAATGGCGGCGTCTACGGCTCGCTGATGTCGACCCCGATCCTGAACGCGCCGCAATCGGCGATCCTGGGCATGCACAAGATCCAGGAGCGCCCGATGGTGGTGAACGGCAAGATCGAGGCCCGGCCGATGATGTATCTCGCGGTCAGCTACGACCACCGCATCATCGACGGCAAGGAGGCCGTGACCTTCCTCGTGCGCATCAAGGAAGGCCTGGAGGATCCGGCGCGGCTCGTGCTCGACCTCTGATCGCGTTTCGCGAGGTTCACTTCGACGTCATGCCCGGGCTTGTCCCGGGCATCCACGACTTTTCTCCCGGCCTCCCGAGACGTGGATGGTCGGGACAAGCCCGACCATGACGGGCACTGCGAGGCTATAGAGATGTCCTACGATCTCGTCGTCATCGGAACCGGCCCCGGGGGCTATGTCTGCGCCATCCGCGCCGCCCAGCTCGGCCTCAAGGTCGCGGTGGTCGAGAAGCGCGCCACTCATGGCGGCACCTGCCTGAATGTCGGCTGCATTCCCTCCAAGGCGCTGCTGCACGCGTCCGAGATGTTCGAGGAGGCCGGCCACACCTTCGAGAAGCTCGGCATCGTCGTCGGCACGCCGAAGCTCGATCTCAAGGCGATGATGGCGCACAAGCAGGAGACCATCGACGCGAACGTCAATGGCGTCGGCTTCCTGCTCAAGAAGAACAAGATCGACGCCTTCCACGGCACGGCTTCGATTCCGGCCGCCGGCAAGGTCGTCGTCACCGCCGAGGACGGCAAGACGCAGGAGATCGAGACCAAGAACATCGTCATCGCGACGGGTTCGGAATCGGCGCCGCTGCCGGGCGTGACCATCGACGAGAAGACCGTCGTCACCTCGACCGGCGCGCTCGAAATCGGCTCCGTGCCGAAGGAGCTCGTCGTCGTCGGCGCCGGCGTGATCGGCCTCGAGATCGGCTCGGTCTGGGCCCGTCTCGGCGCCAAGGTCACCGTCGTCGAGTTCCTCGACCGCATCCTGCCCGGCATGGATGGCGAGGTCGCCAAGCAGTTCCAGCGCATCCTGGAGAAGCAGGGCTTCACCTTCCAGCTCGGCTCCAAGGTCACCAAGGTCGACGTGGCCAAGAAGGGCGGTGCGACCGTCACCGTCGAGCCTGCCGCAGGCGGAGAGGCCAGGACGCTCAATGCCGATATCGTGCTGGTCGCGATCGGCCGCCGTCCCAACACCGATGGTCTCGGCCTCGATAAGGCGGGTGTCGCCACCGAGCGCGGCCGCGTCGTCATCGACGACCATTTCAAGACCAATGTCGCCGGCATCTACGCGATCGGCGACGTGGTGCGCGGGCCGATGCTGGCGCACAAGGCCGAGGATGAGGGCGTCGCGGTCGCCGAGATCATCGCCGGCAAGGCTGGCCATGTGAACTACGACGCCATCCCCGGCATCGTCTACACCGCGCCGGAAGTCGCCGCGATCGGCAAGACCGAGGAAGAGCTGAAGGCGGCCGGCGTCGCCTACAAGATCGGCAAGTTCCCGTTCACGGCCAATGGCCGCGCCCGCGCCATCCGCCACACCGAGGGCTTCGTGAAGGTCCTGGCCGATGCCGCGACCGATCGTGTGCTCGGCTGCCACATCATCGGCCCGCATGCCGGCGACCTGATCGCGGAAGTAACCGTGCTGATGGAGTTCGGCGGCTCGTCCGAGGATCTCGCCCGTACCTGCCACGCGCATCCGACGCTGGCCGAGGCGGTGAAGGAAGCGGCGATGGCCGTGGAGAAGCGCCAGATCCATATGTGATCGGGTTGGCGGGCCGTGCCTCTGGCGCGGCCCTGCTGCAGGAACGAAAAAAGGAGCTGCAGGATTGCAGCTCCTTTTTTTAGGGGCTAACCGAGGAAGGGCCGGGCCGCCCGTGGCGGTCTCGCTGATTGCTGCGCTCAACCTCGTCGGGCGTGAAACGCCGTCAGCGTGTTCTTGAGCAGGCAGGCGATGGTCATCGGGCCGACGCCGCCGGGGACGGGCGTGATCGCGCCCGCGACCTGTACCGCCTCGGCGAAATCGACATCGCCCGTCAGCTTGCCGTCGGGCAGGCGGTTGATGCCGACATCGATCACGGTTGCGCCGGGCTTGATCCAGTCGCCCTTGACCATGCGCGGGCGGCCGACGGCGGCGATGACGATATCGGCGCGCTTCACCACCGCGGGCAGATCGCGCGTGCGCGAATGGGCGATGGTGACGGTGCAATCGGCCTGCAACAGGAGCTGCGCGACCGGGCGGCCGACCAGTTCCGAGCGGCCGATCACCACGGCATCGAGACCCGAAAGCGACGGAAGCGCCTGCTTCAGCAGCAGCATGCTGCCGAGCGGCGTGCAGGGTACGAGGCCGTTCTTGCCGCCGGCGAGCAGGCCGGCATTGATCGGGTGCAGGCCGTCGACATCCTTGGCCGGGTCGATGGCGTCGATGATGCGGCCGGTGTCGATATGCTTCGGCAGGGGCAACTGGACGAGGATGCCGTCGACGCTGTCATCGGCATTGAGTTCGGCGAGCTTGGCCAGCAGTTCGGCCTCGGTCGTCTCAGCCGGCAGGCGATGGGCGACCGAGTTCATGCCGACCTCGACGGCGAGCTTCTCCTTCGAGGCGACATAGACTTTGCTCGCCGGGTCCTCGCCGACGAGGACGACATGGAGGCCAGGGACGATGCCGCGCGCTGCCTTGAGCGCGGCGACCTCGCGGGCGATGCCGGCGCGCAATTCCGCTGCTACGGCCTTGCCGTCGATGATGCGTGCCTGTTGCGCCATGATGCGTCCTCCTGCCGGAAGCCGCTCTCATGCGCGATCCCGCCCGCACGGACAAGCCCGGATGCGACGGCTGCGTGGCCTTCTGCGCCATGGGCCCTGCGGCGGTTGCGCTTGCGGGGCACAGGGCGGGCCGATATCCAGTAGCGGAGGGCCGATGCGGGAGGTGCGGAAGTGACGACGGGTTTCGCCACGCTTCCGGATGCATCCGCCTTCCGCCTGCTCAATATGAGCGCGCCGCTTTGCCTGATCGATGGCGGCTCCTTCGCCGCGGATCGTGACGGGCTTGCCCGGATCGACCTTGCGATTGCCGATGGCCGGATCGAATCGCTGTTGCCGGCGGGAACCGAGACGCTGACGAACGATCGGCCGACGCTCGACCTCGAGGGCGGCATCGTGCTGCCGCGTCTCGTCGACTGCCACACTCATCTCGACAAGGGTCATATCTGGCCGCGCAGTCCCAATCCGGACGGGACGTTTCCGGGCGCGCTCGCTGCCGTCGCCAATGACCGCGAGGCGAACTGGTCGGCGCTGGATGTCCGGACGCGCATGGATTTCTCGCTGCGCACGGCCTTTGCCCATGGCACCGCCGCGATCCGGACGCATCTCGATTCGCTCGGCAAACAGATTGGTATTTCCTGGCCGGTCTATGCGGAGATGCGGGAGCGCTGGGCCGGGCGCATCTCCTTGCAGGCCTCGCCGCTGTTCGGCGTCGAGCAGGCGCTCGATCCGGCGCATATGGCGGTAGTGATCGCGGCGGTGAAGATGCATGGCGACGGGCTTCTCGGCTGCGTCACCTACATGATCCCGGAGCTCGACCGGGCGCTCGACTTCCTGTTCCGGGCGGCGAGCGAGAACGGCTTCGATCTCGATTTCCATGTCGACGAGAGCAACGACCCGGCAGCCCGCTCGCTCGAGCACATCGCCGATGCGGCGCTGCGGCACCGCTTCACGGGCAAGATCCTGTGCGGGCATTGCTGCTCGCTCAGCTTGCAGGCACCGGAGGACGAGGCGCGGATCATCGGCAAGGTGAAGGAGGCCGGCATCGCCGTGGTCTCGCTGCCGCTCTGCAACCTCTACCTGCAGGACCGGCAGATGGGCCGCACGCCACGCTGGCGCGGGGTTACGGCGCTGCATGAGCTGAAGGCGGCCGGTGTGCCGGTGATGGTCGCTTCCGACAACACCCGCGACCCGTTCTATGCCTATGGCGATCTCGACCTCGTCGAGGTGCTGCGCGAGGCGACGCGCATCCTTCAGCTCGATCATTCCGGTTCGGACTGGCCTTGCGCCGTGGCACGGACGCCGGCGGCGGCGATGGGGCTCGACGGCGTCGGCATGCTGGCGGCGGGCGGGCCGGCCGATTTCATCGTGACGCGGGCGCGGAGCTGGACCGAGTTCTTCGCCCGGCCGCAGGGGGACCGCAGCGTGCTGGTCGCGGGCAGGGCGATCGACCGGACCTTGCCGGATTACCGCGAGCTGGATCATCTGATGGGTAGAGCATCATGACGAGCCGCTACGACATCGCGGGGCTGAAAGCCCGCATCAGTGGCGTCCGCACCGAGGAGAACCCGGCGCTGGTGAAACAGAAGAGCCGCGACTTCTTCTGGTATTCGCCGGT
This sequence comes from Allobosea sp. UNC402CLCol, assembly GCF_000745475.1. Lineage (GTDB taxonomy): Bacteria > Pseudomonadota > Alphaproteobacteria > Rhizobiales > Beijerinckiaceae > Allobosea > Allobosea spartocytisi. The sequence continues at coordinate 1,041,682 of NZ_JQJJ01000008.1, read as the reverse complement.
GCTGAAGCGCCAGCTCGATCAGGTCGTGGCCGATATCGTCGTGTCTCCGACGAGCGAAGCGGAGGTCATTCAGACGCTCGCCGCCTGCCACGCGCTCGGCATTCCCGTGACGCCGCGCGGCACCGGCACCGGCAATTACGGCCAGGCGATGCCGCTTTCCGGCGGCGTGCTGCTCGATCTCGCCGGTTTCAACAAGGTCAAGGAGATCGGCGCCGGCCGCTATGTCGCCGAGCCCGGCGCGATCATGGCCCGCATCGACGACGAGACACGGGCGCATTCGCGGCAGGAACTCAGGCTGCACCCCTCGACCTATCAGACTGCCTCGATCGGCGGCTTCATCGCCGGCGGCTCGGGCGGCGTCGGCTCGATCAAATGGGGCGGGCTGCGCGACTGGGGCAACATCATCCGGCTCAAGGTCGCGACGATGGAGACCAGCCCGCGCCTGCTCGAATTCGCGGGCGAGGACCTGCACAAGGTCGCCCATGCCTATGGCACCAACGGCATCATCACCGAGGTCGAGATGCCGCTCGGCCCGGCCTATGATTGGGTCGATGTCATCGTCGGCTTCGAAAACCTGCGCGTTGCGACCGAATTCGCCAATGCGGTCGGCGAGCAGGACGGGCTCGCGCTCAAGAACCTCAGCGTCTTTGCCGCGCCGGCGCCGCATGATTATTTCCTGCGCCATCGCAAGTTCCTGCCGCGCGACAGCCATCTCGTCGTCGTCATGGCTGCCGATTTCGCTGTCGATGCGCTTTGCGCCTATGTGCGGCGCTTCCGGGGCGCGGAGCTCCTGCTGCGCTCGGACACGCTCTCACCGGAGGATGCCAAGGGGCTGCCGCCGGCCTACGAGCTCGGCTGGAACCACACGACGCTGCGCGCGCTGCGGGTCGATCCGGCGATCACCTATCTGCAGGTGCTCTATCCCTTCCCGGATCAGGTCGAACTGGTCGAGGCCATCCATCAGCGCTTCGGCGAGGAGCTCATCGCGCATCTCGAATTCGTGCGCTTCGATGGCAAGATCACCTGTTTCGGCCTGCCGCTATTGCGGTTCACGACGGAGGAGCGGCTGGACGAGATCATCGCCATCCATGAGGAGATGGGCGCACCGATCTTCAACCCGCATCGCTACACGCTGGAGGAGGGCGGCATGAAGCAGACCGACGAGACGCAGCTCGCCTTCAAGCGCGAGGCCGATCCGCAGGGGCTGCTCAACCCCGGCAAGATGATCGCCTGGGAGGACCCGGATTACGACTACCGCTCGGGCAAGACCTTCCTGTTCCGCAGCCTGTCCGAAGCCGGGGCCGGCTGACGATGCGCGTGCTCGTCCTCTTCGCCCATCCCGACCCGGAGAGCTATGGCGCCGCCCTGCACCGGACGGTCGTCGAGGGGCTCAGGCGGGCCGGGCACGAGGTCGATGACTGCGACCTCTATGCCGAGGGGTTCGATCCGGTTCTGAGCCCCGACGAGCGCCGCTTCTATCACGACACAGCCAGCAACAGATCGAACGTTGCCGGCTATGTCGCTCGATTGCAGGCGGCCGACGCGTTGCTGCTGTGCTTTCCGGTCTGGAATTTCGGCTATCCGGCGATCCTGAAGGGGTTCTTCGACCGGGTCTTCCTGCCGGGCGTCTCCTTCGAGCTCGTCGATGGCAAGGTCGAGCCGGCGCTCGGCAACATTCGCAAACTCGTCGCAGTGACGAGCTATGGAGCCACGCGCTGGACGGCCTTTCTGATGGGAAATCCGCCGCGCAGGCTGGTTTGCCGGGCGTTGCGGGCCGTTTGCCATCCGGCGGTGCGGACGCTCTATCTGGCGCATTACGGCATGAATCGCGCCACGCCCGAAAGCCGCGCCGCCTTCCTGCAAAAAGTCGCGGCGAAAGTCGCGGTCTTTTAAGACCGACATGGGATTGTCATCTGTCTGTCATGTTGGCGGGCGAATACGCAGCCGGCGAAGCGTCTTCCTTATCCGCGCAAGGATCCGCCGAAGGATGGCTCCATGACCAAGGCTCTCGAGAAAAGCGTCGGTCGCGCCCTGCTCGTGACAGCGCGGCTGCATCGCTCGCGGATGGGCGAAAAGCTGAACGGGCTCGGCCTCTTCCCCGGGCAGGAGCAGGCGCTGAAGGCGTTGCAGCCGGCACCGATGACGATGGGTGAGCTCGCCTCGCTGCTCAGGGTCAAGCCGCCGACCGTCTCGAAGACGATCGGCCGGCTCTCGCTGCAGGGTCTGGTGACGCGCGAGGGCGGCAATCGGGACGGCAGGCTGGTGCAGGTCGCGCTGACGGAAGCCGGGCAGAAGACGGCGGCCGAGCTCGACGCGGTCTGGAACGATGTCGAGGAGGAGTTGCTCGACAAGCTCGATGGCAAGGAGCGCAAGCAATTGCGCAAGCTGCTGCGCAAGGCGGCCAAGGGCCTCTCCAAGGCCGGCGCCGACCATGACGATCCCGAGATCGATGGTGAAGAGGCCGATAGCGACGCCTGATTGATGCATGGAGCGCATGCGTTCCGGTGCTGGCAGGCCGCCTCAAATCGTTTAAGCCTGATCTCCTCATTCGCTCAGATCATAGCGAGGCGGGCTTGCCTGCGCCTTCCCAGAACGTCGACGAGGCGCGCCGCGCGCGCCTGACGGCCATTGGCCTGATGTGCGCTGCCGTCATCTGCTTCGCCCTGCTCGACACCAACGCGAAATGGCTCGGCCTCCACGGCATGGACCCGCTGCTCGTCGCCTTCGCGCGTTACGGCGTCAGCGTCACGCTGGTCTCCTTCCTGATCAATCCGTGGAGCCATCCCGGCGTGCTCGGGGCCAAGCGGCCCTGGCTGCAATTCTTCCGCTCGCTGATGCTGCTTGCCTCGACGGTGCTGAACTTCTTCGCGCTGCGCTATCTGCAGCTCGCCGAGACGATCTCGATCATGTTCGCGGCGCCCTTCCTGGTCGCGCTGGCGTCGGGGCCGCTGCTCGGCGAATGGCCCGGACCGCGCCGCCTCATGGCCATCGGCATCGGTTTCCTCGGCGTGCTGGTGGTGACGCGCCCGGGCGTGGGCGGGATGCATCCGGCGGCGCTGCTCTCGGTCGCCGGCTGCTTCTGCTACGCCTTCTATGCGCTGTCGACACGGGTGCTGGCGGCCTCCGACTCCTCGGAGACCACGATGGTCTATTCCGGGCTCGCCGGCACGCTGGCGCTGCTGCCGGTCCTGCCTTTCGTCTGGACGACGCCGCAGGAACCTCTCGCCTGGGCGGCGCTGTTCGCGACCGGCTTCTTCGGCGCCGTCGGGCACTGGATGCTGATCCTGGCGCATCGGCTGGCGCCGGCGACGGTGCTGGCGCCCTTCATCTATTCGCAGCTCGTCTGGATGGTGCTGATGGGTTGGCTCGTCTTCGGGCAATTGCCCGATCGCTGGACCTTCATCGGCGGCGGCATCGTCATCGCCTCGGGCCTCTACCTGCTCTATCGCGAGCGAGTACGGCATGTGCCCGAAGAGGCGAGTTCGGCGCGGCTGGACTGAGAGGCTCCCGGCAACCCTGCTGCGGTGTCCGACTGACGGCGTTTTCCGCGCGTCCGGTGCTCACGTGCGAAGAGGCGACACGGTGCGGCTGGATCGAGCGTAGCGGGTCGTCATGCTCGGGCTTGACCCGAGCATTTCCTGAGCGAGATATTCTCGGGTCTGTGCTTCGCTCCGCCCGAGAATGACGAGGCGCGTTCGGACTTCCGCTCAGACCGTGACCTGCGTGCCGACCTCGACGACGCGGCCGGTCGGGATCTGGAAGAAGCTCGTCGCGTCGGTCGCGCTCTTGGTCAGGCTGATGAAGAGATTGTCCTGCCAGACCGGCATGCCCGATTGCGGCGAGGGCTTGATCGAGCGGCGTGAGAGGAAGAACGAGGTCGACATGATGTCGAACTTGAAGCCCTGCTTGCGCAGCATGGCCAGCCCCTTGGGCACGTTCGGGCTCTCCATGTAGCCGTAGACCAGATCGACGCGCCAGAAATCGTCGGTGATGCGGGAGAGGCGCACGCGCTCCTCCTCGGCGACGCGGGGCGTGTCGACCGAGCGCACGGTCAGGATGACGTTGCGCTCATGCAGCACCTTGTTGTGCTTGAGATTGTGCAGGAGCGAGGCCGGCGCCGTCTCGGGATCGCTGGTCAGGAAGACCGCCATGCCCTTGACGCGTGCGGGCGGGCTCTTCGACAGCATGCCGACGAGTTCGAGCAGCGGCACATCCGTCTTGCGGGTCTTGTCGAACAGGATCTTGGTGCCGCGCATCCAGGTCCACATCACCACCGTCAGCGCCATGGCGAGCAGCACCGGCACATAGCCGCCATGGAACAGCTTCAGCATGTTGGCCGAGAAGAAGGAGAGGTCGACCAGCAGGAAGGGCAGAATGATCGCCGCGGTGGCCGGCAGGCTCCAGCCCCAGTGGCGCCGGATGACGATCGCCGCGAGCATGGAGGAGACCACCATCGTGCCGAAGACCGAGATGCCGTAGGCGTGTGACAGGCTCGACGAGGTCCGGAACGACCAGACCAGGATCAGGACGACGATGAGCAGCATCAGGTTGACGCGCGGCACGTAGATCTGGCCCGAGGTCTGCTCGGAGGTGTGGCGGATCTCCATGCGCGGCAGCAGCCCCAGCTGGATCGCCTGACGGGTCAGCGAGAAGGCGCCGGTGATCACCGACTGGCTGGCGATGATGGTCGCGACCGTCGCCAGCACGACGAAGGGCAGCAGGAAGCCCTCCGGTGCCAGCCGGTAGAACGGGTTGTCGATGGCGCTCGGGTCGGACAGGATCAGCGCTCCCTGGCCGAGATAGTTGAGCCAGAGCGCCGGGAAGACGACATAGAGCCAGGCGCCACGGATCGGCCCGCGCCCGAAATGACCCATATCGCCATAGAGCGCCTCGGCCCCGGTCACCGCCAGGCAGACCGAGCCGAGCACCGCAAGAGCCACGCCGGCATGGTCGTGGAAGAACATCAGGGCGTAATAGGGGTTGATCGAGCGGAAAATCGTGAGGTCGTCGGCGATGTGGTAGATGCCGAGTCCGGCCAGCGTCACGAACCAGATCAGCATGATCGGGCCGAAGAAGGTCGCCACGCGCTGGGTGCCGTGGCTCTGCACGACGAACAGGCCGATCAGGATCGCCGAGGCGATCCACAGGATGTAGTCGTCGAGCACGGGCGTGACCAGCTTGACGCCCTCGACGGCCGAGAGCACCGAAATCGCCGGGGTGATGACGGTGTCGCCATAGAACAGGCCGGCGCCGATCATGCCGAGCAGCAGAGCGGCCCGGCTGCGGTTGCGGCCCAAGGCGCGCTGCGCCAGCGCCACGAGCGTGAGGATGCCGCCTTCGCCGTTGTTGTCGGCCCGCATCAGCAGGACGACATATTTCAGCGTCACGACGATGACGAGCGACCAGAGGATCAGGGACAGAACGCCGATGACGACCGTCGGCGGAATGACGACATTCTCCTGCCCGCCGGTGGCCGCCAGCAGGGTTTCGCGCAGCGCGTAGAGCGGGCTCGTGCCGATGTCGCCATAGACGACCCCGAGAGCCCCGAGGGCGAGCGCGGTATAGCCGTGCTTGCCGTGGCCGGGGCCGCCGGCGGCACCATGGCCATCGTCCAGACCGAAACGGGAGTCTTCCGGCCTGACGGTCGAAAGACCCGTTTGTTCATGCCCCATTGGGGATCTCCGCTCGTGCTGCAGTGCAGCGGAAGGCCGGGGCCTCTACCATAACGCAGGCGGCTGGCAAAGGGAGCGGTCAGCCGGCTGCGCCGAGCCCGGTACCGAAGCGGTGGGCGATATAGTTTGCGACCATGGCCTTGAACTCCTCCGCGATGCCGGCGCCCCTGAGGGTCGCAACCTTCTTGCCGTCGACGAAGACGGGGGCCGTCGGTGCCTCGCCGGTGCCCGGCAGCGAGATGCCGATATCGGCATGCTTCGACTCGCCGGGGCCGTTGACGATGCAGCCCATCACCGCGACGTTGAGGTTCTCGACGCCGGGATATTGCGTCTTCCACTCGGGCATGGAGTTCGAGATCCAGTTCTGGATATCGCGCGCGAGCTCCTGGAACACGGTCGAGGTCGTGCGGCCGCAGCCGGGGCAGGCGGCGACGAGCGGCACGAAGGCCCGGAAGCCCATGGTCTGGAGCAGCTCCTGCGCCGTCTTGACCTCGAGCGTGCGGTCGCCGCCCGGCTCCGGCGTCAGCGAATAGCGGATGGTGTCGCCGATGCCTTCCTGCAGCAGGATGCCGAGCGCGGCCGAGGAGGCGACGATGCCCTTCGAGCCCATGCCGGCCTCGGTCAGGCCGAGATGGATGGTGTAGTTCGCCCGGCTCGCCAGCATGCGATAGACCGTGATCAGGTCCTGCACGCCGGAGACCTTGGCCGAAAGGATGATGTATTCGCGGCCGAGCCCGATCTCCTCGGCGCGCTCGGCCGAGAGCAGGGCCGACTGGACCATGGCCTCGCGCATGATGGCGCGGGCATCGAGCGGACGGGGCGAACGGGCGTTCTCGTCCATCAGCGCCGTCAGCAGCTCCTGGTCGAGCGAGCCCCAATTGGCGCCGATGCGCACCGGCTTGCCGTGCTTGATCGCCATCTCGACGATCTGGCCGAACTGCTTGTCCTTCTTGTCCTTGAAGCCGACATTGCCCGGATTGATCCGGTATTTCGCCAGCGCCTCGGCACAGGCCGGATGGTCGGCCAGCAGCTTGTGGCCGATATAGTGGAAGTCGCCGACGAGGGGCACGTCGACGCCGATGCGGTCGAGCCTTTCGCGGATCTTCGGCACGGCGGCGGCGGCCTCGTCGCGATCGACCGTGATGCGCACGAGTTCCGAGCCCTGCCGGGCCAGCGCAGCGACCTGCGCGACGGTGGCGGCGATATCGGCCGTGTCGGTATTGGTCATCGACTGGACGACGATGGGTGCCCCGCCGCCGACCGTGACATGGCCGACCTTGACCGGGACGGTGAGCTGGCGGGCCAGCGGGCCTGCGTGTTCCGGCGTCAGATAGGAAAAGGCGCGCTCGTTCATGCGGGCTGCTCTATCACGGGCCGGCGTTCCGGCAATGCTCGCAGCGGCCGACGATCTCGACCATCTGATGCGAGGGCGAGAATTGCCGCGTTTCGGCGATCGCCGCCACCGCTTTCTTCATCGCGGGCGAAGAATCCTCATCGACGCCGCCGCAGACCTCGCAGATCAGGAAGGCGACGACCTCGTTCGCACCATGCCCGTGCAGGCAGGCGACATAGGCGTTCTTCGAGGAGAGCCGGTGGACGAAGCCCTGCTCGACGAGGAAGTCCAGCGCCCGGTAGATCGAGATCGGCGCCAGCCGGCGCCCGCCTTCCGGCGAGATGCGGTCGGCCAGATCATAGGCGCCGACCGGCCGGTGGTCGGCATGGAGCGCCTCCAGCGCCTTGCGCCGGATCGGGGTGAGGCGCAGGCCGCGTTCCCGGCAGATCCTTTCGGCGCGGGCCAGCGCCTCCGCCGCGTGCTGGCGGTGGTCCACCGCATGGCGGCAGGCTTCGTCGCCATGCGTATGCGACGCATGGTCATGTTCGCCGTGATGATGCGCGTTCGACTGCATTTTCGTCATGTTGCGTTGCAAAGACTCATCGGGCAACGTGCGGCGATATCGTGTCGGTGCATTGCCTCGTTCGAACCCGAACCTAAGCATTTTCTCCCCGATTGTCAGGAGCCTTGACGCTCATGTTCCTCAAAGACCGTACTGCCGCCATTACCGGGTCGACCTCCGGCATCGGGCTCGCCTATGCCCGCGCACTGGCCAAGGAAGGCGCCAATCTCGTCATCAACGGCATCATGCCCCCAGCCGATGCCGAGAAGCTGCGCACCGATCTCGAGCAGGAATTCGGTATCAAGGTGGTGTTCTCGCCCGCCGACATGACCAAGCCCGCCGAGATCGCCGGCTTCATCGCCGAGGGCGAGAAGGCCTTCGGCGCCATCGATATCCTGATCAACAACGCCGGCATCCAGTATGTCGCGCCGATCGACGAGTTCCCGCCGGAGAAATGGGATCAGATCATCGCGATCAACCTGTCCTCGGCCTTCCACACCATTCGCGCCGCGCTGCCGAAGATGAAGGAAAAGGGCTGGGGCCGCATCATCAACACCGCTTCGGCGCATGCCTTCGTCGCCTCGCCGTTCAAGAGCGCCTATGTCTCGGCCAAGCACGGCATCGCCGGCCTGACCAAGACGGTGGCGCTCGAGGTCGCGACCAAGGGCATCACCGTCAACGCCATCGCGCCGGGCTATGTCTGGACCCCGCTGGTCGAGAAGCAGATCCCCGACACGATGAAGGCGCGCAACATGACCAAGGAGCAGGTCATCAACGACGTGCTGCTCGACGCCCAGCCGACCAAGGAATTCGTCACGGTCGAGCAGGTGGCGGCGCTCGCCCTGTTCCTCTGCACCGATGCGGCGAAGTCGATCACGGGCGCGACCTTGCCGATCGATGGCGGCTGGACCGCCGCGTGAGCGGGCGCCCGCACCGCCGCTCGGAGCCGGTCAAGGGCCTGGCGGGACCGAAAGCGGAGAAGACCGTCTCGCTCGCCTTGCAGGGTGGTGGCGCGCATGGCGCCTTCACCTGGGGCGTGCTCGACGTGATCCTCGAAGATGGGCGCCTCGGCATTGAGGCGCTGACCGGGACGAGCGCCGGCGCGATGAATGCCGTCGTGCTGGCCGAGGGCTGGCTCGACGGTGGCGCGGACGGTGCCCGCGCCAAGCTCGAAACCTTCTGGCGGGCGATCAGCGTCGACGGCAAATATGGCGGCTCGGAACGCTCGCTGATCGACACCATGCTCGGCGCCTGGGGCAATAGCACGGGAACACCGCCGGGCATGCTGTTCTTCGAGATGTTTTCGAAGGTGGCGAGCCCCTACGACGTCAATCCGCTCAACATCAATCCGCTGCGGGGCGTCGTCGCCGACCTGATCGATTTCGAGAAGGTCAGGGCGCAGGACGCCGTGAAGCTGTTCATCGCCGCCACCAATGTGCGAACCGGCAAGATCGCGGTGTTCGACGGCGCGCAATTGACGCCGGACCATGTGATGGCCTCGGCCTGTCTGCCGATGGTGTTCCAGGCGGTCGAGATCGATGGCGAAGCCTATTGGGACGGCGGCTATATGGGCAATCCCGCCCTGTTCCCGCTGTTCTACAAGGCGCATTGCGACGACATCCTGCTGGTCCAGATCAACCCGATCCAGCGGCGGGAACTGCCGACCAAGGCACGGGAAATCCAGGACCGGCTGAACGAGATCACCTTCAACGCTTCGCTTTTGCGCGAGCTGAGGGCGATCGATTTCGTCAATCGCCTCATCGACGACGGCAAGCTGCCGCGCGACGAATACAAGCGCGTGCTGATGCATCGCATCGACGGCGGCCCGCCCCTGGCGGAGCTGACCTCCTCCTCCCGCATGAATGCGGAATGGGACTTCCTGCTCCGGCTCAGGGATATGGGCCGGGCGGCGGCGAAGCGCTGGCTGAAACGCAACTACGACGCCATCGGCAAGGTCGGCACGCTCGACCTGAAGGAGGCGATTACCTGAAGGCTCCGGCTGTCCGGACCTTCAGTCCTCATCCTTCGAGACGCCGCTTTGCGGCTCCTCAGGATGAGGGCTCGATGCATTCGCGGATGGCGCACGCAGCGAATTCTTCGCTTTTCGGCCTCGCACCTGTTCCGCCGCCACCGCTTGCGCAGGACTGGCCCGCAATGCCATTCACCGGAACCTCAGGCTCCCTTTTAGAGAGACGGTCATCCCATGCAGAAACTTGTCGTCACCGCCGGCCCGTACACCTTCGGCGGAAAGTTCGAGCTCGAGGCGGCCCCGAAGACCTGCGCCGCCTTCCTGCGGCATCTGCCCTTCGTCAGCAAGATCGTCCATGTCCGCTGGAGCGGCGAGGGCGTGTGGATGCCGCTCGGCGATCTCGATTTCGGTGTCGGCTACGAGAACAACACCAGCTATCCCGCGCCGGGGCACATCATCCTCTATCCGGGCGGCGTCAGCGAGACCGAGATCCTGCTCGCCTATGGCGGCGTGCAGTTCGCCAGCAAGGCGGGCCAGCTCTCCGGCAACCACTTCATCACCCTGACCGAGGGGCTGGAGAACCTCTACGCGCTCGGCCGCAAGACGCTCTACGAAGGCGCGCACGACATCCGCTTCGAACTCGTCGGCTGAGGGCGGTCAGGCCGCCATCGCGGTGGCGGTCGCCGGCTCGCGGTCGAGCCTCACCGTCATCCCGGGCTTGACCCGGGATCCATGCCGGAGCGCTTCCGGTCGGGGTTCAGGCATGGATCCCGGCTCTCCGCTTCGCTGCGGCCGGGATGACGCTTCAAGCCGCCGTCGAGGTATCGGCCGGCGGTGGCAATTCCGCCCTGGTGTTCGGCTTCTCCCGCATGGCGGGAGCATCGGCCGGAGGGGCGACATCGGGTCGGGCCTGCGCGTCCGCCGCAGCCTCGCCGTCGCCGCTTCGGGGCGCGCCCGTCGCGGCGTTCAGATTGCCGCACAGCGAGAGCATGGCGCGTGCGATCTCGGCCTCGCCCATGATGGTCAGCGTCGCGCCGCATTTCGTCAGATGCTCGACCTCCGCATCCGAATGGGCGCGGGCGACGATCGGCAGGGTCGTGTTTTCCGTGCGCGCCTGCTGGCAGACCTGCCCGGCCTCGAAGCTGCCAGGGATGGCGACGAAAAGCCGCGTGGCACGGCCGACCGCGGCAGCGGCCAGCACCTCGGGGTCGGCTGCGTTGCCGATGAGAAGCTCGGCGCCGTCGCGCTTCGCCGTCGCGATGGCGTCCGGGTTGTCCTCGATCACCAGGAGCTTGGCGCCTTGCGCCAGCAGCCCCGCGCCGAGCAGGCTGCCGACGCGGCCATAGCCGACCACTACGATATGGTTCGACAGGCTCGTCGGGATGACGTCGCGCTCCGGTTCCACGGCCGGCGCAGGCTGGGCGGCGGGCGCCGCGGCATCGGCCTCGGGCGCGTCGGCCGCGGGCTTGGGCTTGGCGCCGGTGTCGGCACCGAGCCGGTCGATCAGCGCGAACATCAGCGGGTTGAGCAGGATCGACAGGATCGCGCCGGCGAGGATCAGGTCGCGCCCCTGCGACGGCAGGATGCCGAGGCTGGCGGCGAGGCCGGCGAGGATGAAGGAGAATTCGCCGATCTGCGCCAGCGAGGCCGAGATCGTCAGCGCCACCGCGTTCGAGCGGCCGAAGGCGCGCACGATCAGCCAGGCTGCGACCGATTTGCCGATCAGGATGATGGCGAGCGTTCCGAGCAGCGCCCATGGCGCCCGCAGCAGGATGCCGGGGTCGAACAGCATGCCGACCGAGACGAAGAACAGCACGGCGAAGGCGTCCCGCAGCGGCAGGGTCTCCTCGGCGGCGCGCTGGGAGAGCGGCGATTCCGAGAGGATCATGCCGGCGAAGAAGGCGCCGAGCGCGAAGGAGACGCCGAACAGCGTCGCCGACAGGAAGGCGACGCCGAGCGCGACCGCTAGCACGGCGAGCCGGAACAGCTCGCGGGAGCCGGTATGGGCGACCCAGTGCAGCACCCAGGGAATGACCCTGCGCCCGACGATGAGCATGAAGGCGATGAAGGCGGCGACCTTGGCGACGGTGACGCCGAGTACGCCCCACAGGCCGAGATCAAACTGTGCCGAGAGTGGCGAGGGGCCGCCGGACTGTCCGCCGTTGATCGCACTGGCGACGGCGGGGATCGCGACCAGAGCCAGCACCATCGCGAGATCCTCGACGATCAGCCAGCCGACGGCGATCCTGCCCTTTTCCGTCTGCACCAGCCGGCGCTCCTGCAGCGCGCGCAGCAGCACCACGGTGCTGGCGACAGAGAGCGCGAGGCCGAAGACGAGGCCGGCAACCCAGTTCCAGCCGAGCAGCAGGCCGAGGCCAAGCCCGAGCAGGGTCGCGACCGCGATCTGGGCGATGGCGCCGGGAACGGCGATGGTTTTGACCGACAGCAGATCCTTCAGCGAGAAATGCAGGCCGACGCCGAACATCAGCAGGATGACGCCGATCTCAGCCAGTTCGTTGGCGAGGTTCTGGTCGGCGACGAAGCCCGGCGTGAACGGGCCGGCAGCGACGCCGGCGAGAAGATATCCCACCAGCGGGGAGATGCGCAGTTTCTGGGCGATGGCCCCGAAGACGAAAGCAAGGCCGAGGCCCGCGACAATGATGGCGATCAGCGGGCCGTGATGCATGTCTCTCCCGAAATCCGAACGTAAAAATCAAGCCTGTGGAATGATTTCGAGGATGGGGATTTGCGGCGGCGATTTCAACCGAAAGACGTGGAACCTTTGTGCCTGGGCGGCAGTTTTTTTAGGCGCGAGGCAAGGCGTTCGCCGCGGCGGGGAGAGACCGGCGCGATGCGGGCGGGCGGCGGGGCCGGCCTGGCTCAGGCCCTTGGCTTCTCCAGCAGGATCTGTCCCTGCTTCTCGACGCCGATCTTCAGCTTCTCGGCGAAGACGGCGAGCATCCAGGGTAGCGTCACTTCGACGCGCACCAGGGCGTCCTCGACATCCAGCCGCCCATGGACGGTGTGACCGAGCGCCGCGACGCCGAAATACAGGCTGTCGCCTTCCCAGCGCTCCTCGACGAGCTGCATCTTGACCATGCCGAGCCGGTCGCGGATGCGGTCGATGCCGCCCCGCAGGCGATCCAGCGCAGCTGCGCGGCCGAGATCATGCGAGATGGTGATCGAGACAGGCTTCGCCATGGCATTCCGGAAGAGGTTTCGGTTCACGGGGCTTGCCTGCACATGGCAACGGCGCCGGAGGATGTCCAGCGCCGGTGCAGCGATCGGCAGGTTTCCGGGCCCGCGCTTCAGATCCGCGCCAGCCCGTCCGAGGCCAAAGAGGCGGATCAGCTCCGCTCGCTCAGCCGCTTCTGACCTGTTTCGGTGACACGCCAGATCGAGCCGTCGGACTTGACCAGGCCGCGGCCTTCCAGAGCGTGAAGCATGGTTTCATCGAAGATGAAATGCCGGGTTTCTTCCTCGATGCTCTCGAGCGCGATCCATTCGGGATCCGAGAGGATGGAGGGATGCGCGATCTGGAGGTGCTGAACGTGCATAAGCGTCTCCTTCTCGTTTGATGCCCCTGTTGCAGGCTCAGATCGCATCCAATCTTGACGCGGTGATGGCCGAAACATCCTGCATCGATGACGGTGCGTTTTTCTGCCTCGGGCGGAACCCATCTTCCGATCGCCGGTTCACCTCGTAACCCTGTCCAGAAACGGAGTGTTCCCGATGGCGATGACCAACAGCTTCCCGCCCGATGTGCCGAAGGATGCGGAGGAGATGCGCGAGGAGGCGGGTGCCACCGTGCGCAGCCTGCGCAGCAAGGCGAGCGAGATGGCCGACAAGGCCGGCGAGGTGGTCAAGGACCATTACACCCGCGCGAAAGAGGCCGTGACCGATGCCGTCAGCGAGGCCGATCCGATGGAGACGGCCCGTCAGGGTGGGCAGGCCGTGGCCGGCGCCGTCGGGCGGCACCCGCTGGCGGCTTTCGGGCTCGGTGCGCTGAGCGTCGGGCTGATCGCCTGGGCTGCCTTGCGCAGCCGTGAGCCTGCTTCGCGCTGGGAACGCTACCAGCCGGATTACGGACGCTGGCGTAGCTGGCTGCAAGACCAGGGATCGGAAGCGGCCGATGCCGGGAATCAGGTGTTGCGGGCCGGCGGCAAATGGCTGCGCTCCCAGCGGGGCCAGGTCGACGACTATGCCGACCAGGCCAGCGACTATGCGGCGCGGGCACGCGGCTATGCCGATCTCGGCGGGCGCATGCTGGCGAAGCGGGCCGAACGCGAGCCGGTGGCGGCGCTGATCGGCCTGGGGCTTGCCGTTTATGTGATCGGTTCGCTGTTGACGTCGGCCTCGGTCAGCGAGCCGGCCACGGCTCCGGCGCGCAAGCGGGCCGCGCGGCGCTGACGTTTTCCGATAGGCCACAAAAAAAGTCCTGCGACGCCGAGCGCCGCAGGACCGGGATATCCTGGAAGAAGGAGGTGCCTTCCGAAAGAAGGCGCCTCGCTATCTCACCACCAGTAGCCACGGCGGCCGTAATAACCACGGCCGTAGTAAGCGCGGTTGTCGGCGGCAACGAGGGCGCCGCCGATGACGCCGGCGGCCACGCCGGCCGCAACCGCATTGCCGGTCTCGTTCGAGGCCCGGCGATTCTCGACATAGTTCGCCGAACGGCACTGCTGGTAGGCGCGGGTGCCGGGGCGGAAGCCCTGGGACTCGCAGGTGACTTCCGCGTCGGCCATCGATTCCTGCGCGGTCTGGCAACCGGCGAGAAGAGCGGCCATCGCACCAACGATCAAAATGCTACGCATTATTTATTCCTTTTCAGCCTCCCATTGGCCTGCTGGAGACTTAAGAGCAGCCGCGTTGGCAGGTCAAGAATGGGCATCGTGTTTGAGTTAAGTTCGCACGGCTGTTTTGTGACAATAGTGTCGTATCCGGTTCTTGGCGGGAGGCGGCGAAGGTCTTCCGCTTTGGAGACTTGCAACCGTCAGCCGCCGGAGCATTTCCCGATTGGCGTCGGGCTTGCTTTTGTGTCAAAGCGGCGGATCATGCGTTCGATACCTCCGAGAGAGACCATCCGGCCGTGACGATGAAGCCGCGTTTCCTGATCCTTCTGCCCATGCTTCTGCTCGGCGCCTGCGCCTACCAGACCTCGCGCACCAGCATCGTGGTGGTCACCAACACGCAGGGCGTGATCGAGAACTGCCAGAAGCTCGGCGAGATCGACGGCGATTCGGGTTTCGGTTCGGTCGTGCCGCTCGACAAGATGCGCGAGCTGACGCTGAACCGGCTGAAGATTCGCGGCGCCGATATGGGCGGCACGCATGTCTTCTCCGAAGTCGCCGACATCAAATGGGCCGGCGGCAAGACGACCGGCACCGTCTACAAGTGCAATCCGGGCTAGGGTTTCGCCTCCGGCTGCTACGGCGACGATGCTGTGACGCTTCATTCCTCTCGCTTCCCGCCGATCGCTGGGTGACAGCCCGGATCAAAGCGGCAAAGCGGAGCGAAACCGTCCTTTATTCGAAGGACCGGCGCGGCGAGCGGACAATCGCGCCGCGAGGCGGGCTCATCCCTTCAGCAGCCATTCGTGCTCGGCCGCGTTGTGGAATTTCCAGCTCCGCTTCGGGCCGGCCATCACATTGAGATAATAGAGATCGTAGCCGTGGCAGGTGGCGCAGGGGTGATAGCCCTTGGGCACCAGCACCACGTCGCCGTCCTCGATGGCCATGGCCTCGTCGAGGCTGCGGTCGTCGGTATAGACGCGTTGGAAGCCGAAGCCCTGGGGCGGGTTGAGGCGGTGGTAGTAGGTCTCTTCCAGATAGGTTTCGCGCGGCAGGTCGTCCTGGTCGTGCTTGTGCGGCGGATAGCTCGAGGTGTTGCCGGCGGGCGTGATGACCTCGACGACGAGCAGCGAATCGGCAGGTTCGGTCTCTGGCAGGATATTGGTGACATGGCGGGTGTTCGAGCCCTTGCCACGGACCTCCTGACCGAGATCGTCGGGGCGGATGACGCGCACGGGAAGTCCGCCGCCGAGACCCGGTGCCGTGCAGACCGCGAGTTCCAGATCGGTGGTGGCGGTGACGGACCAGGCGGAGCCTTCCGGGAGATAGACCGACCAGGGCTTGCCCTCGAAAGGGCTCATGCGCTGGCCGAGTTCGCCGAGGTTCTCGCCGCCGGCCGTGGCCTTGCCCTTGCCGGTGACGAAGACGAGGCAGGTCTCGCGGTCGCCGGTCTGCGCCGAAACGGTCTCGCCCGGCTTCAGGCGATGCAGGTCGAAGCCGACATAGGTCCAGCCGGCGCTTTCCGGCGTGACATGGGTGACGCGGCCATGGCTGCCGTTGGGCTTGACCTTGAGACGGGACATCGGTGCTTCCTCAAGCAGTCGTGTTCAATCAGGGCGTCATTCCGGGCGCAGCGCAGCGGAGGCCCGGAATCCATCATAAAGCGCATCGGCCTCCGATGGATTCCGGATCGGCGCCGCTTTCGCGGCTTGTCCGGAATGACGGTGGAGGATGTTCAGGCCAGCCCGGCTTCCTGGATGAAGCGCACCAGATTGGCATGCCCCAGCTTGGCATAGGCCGCGGGCTCGGCCTTTTTCGGGTCCTGCTCGGCCTCGACCACGATCCAGCCGGAATAGCCCTGCAGCTCCCTGAGCACGCGGACATAGTCGATCAGCCCGTCACCAGGCACGGTGTAGACGCCGGCGAGCACGGATTCGAGGAAGGACCAGTCCTCGCGATTCGAGCGCCACATCACGGCTTCGCGGATGTCCTTGCAGTGGACATGGTGGATGCGCGCCTTCCAGTGGCGGGCGATGCGGGCGGGATCGCCACCGCCCCAGGTGGCATGGCCGGTGTCGAGCAGGAGGCCCACGGCAGGGCCGGTGACGCCCATGAAGCGGTCGATCTCGGCCTCGGTCTGCACGACCGTGCCCATATGGTGGTGATAGACGAGCTGGAGGCCGTATTCCGCTTTCAGCGCTTCGGCGAAGTTGGTGTAGCGCGCGCCGAACTCGTCCCAGCGCGTCTTCGGCAGGACGGGCCTGGCCGAGAGCGGCTTGGCGATGTCGGAATGGATCGCGTTCGAGGTCTCGGCCGCGATCAGGACCGAGCAGCCCATGTCGCGCAGCAGCGTCGCATGAGCCTTCACCGCTTCCATTTCGGCAGCGACGTCGCGGACGAGCAGTTCGGTGGAATACCAGCCGGAGACCAGGGCATGGCCGTGGGCATCCAGGATCGGCTTGAGCTTGCCGGCCTCGCGCGGAAACTTGTTGCCGAGTTCCATGCCGGTGAAGCCGGCCTCGCGGGCTTGCTTCAGGCAGGTCTCGAGCGGGATGTCGCCGCCGATCTCCAGCATGTCGTCATTCGACCAGCCGATGGGGTTCGCGCCGATGCGGATCATGTCAGGGGTCTTTCTCGCCTATAGGAACGGCTTCAATTGCCGATGTTCTGGTGTTTGCGCAGCTTCTCATAACTCGCCCGCGCCGCGCGGACCTGCTCGCGCTCGCTGACCTCCGGCACCGCCACATCCCACCAGGCGCCGCCGGCTCCGGTCGAGATCAGCGGGTCGGTGTCGATGACCACGACGGTGGTGCGGGCGTTGGCCTTGGCCTGCGCCAGCGCGGCTTCGAGCTCGGCGATGGAGGCCGCCTTCACCGCGATCGCGCCCATGCTGGCAGCGTGCTGGACGAAGTCGATCTCCGGCAGGGTCTCGTGCCGGCAGTCCTTGAGCAGGTTGTTGAAGCTCTGGCCGCCGGTCGCCATCTGCAGGCGGTTGATGCAGCCGAAGCCCCGATTGTCGAGCAGGACGATGGTGAGCTTGAGGCCGAGCATCACCGAGGTCGTGATCTCGGAATTCAGCATGAGATAGGAGCCGTCGCCGACCATGACGACGACCTCCTTGTCGGGCCGCGCCATCTTGGCTCCGAGCCCGCCGGCGATCTCGTAGCCCATGCAGGAGAAGCCGTATTCGGCATGGTAGGAGCCGGGCGCGCCGGCCTGCCAGAGCTTGTGCAATTCGCCGGGCAGGCCGCCTGCTGCATGGAGCAGGATGACGTCCGAGCCGAGCGTGCGCTGGACCGCGCCGATGACCTGCGCATCCGAGGGCAGGGCGGCGTTGCTGGCTCCGGTCGCCTGATCTGCTTCCTTCCGCCACTCGGCCTTGCCGGACCTGGCATTGGCGGTCCAGCTTTCCGGGGCCTTCCAGCTGCCGATGGCTTCGGCCAGCTCGGCCAAGCCCTCGCGGGCGTCGGCAACCAGCGGCAGGGCACGGTGCTTGCCGGCGTCGAAGGGCTGGACGTTGAGGCCGATGATCGTCTTTCCGGCAGCGCCGAACAGCGTCCAGGAGCCGGTGGTGAAGTCCTGCAGGCGCGAACCGACCGCGAGGATCAAGTCGGCTTCCGCCGCGAGACGATTCGCGGCCGCGGTGCCGGTCACGCCGACGGCCGCCATGTTCAATGGATGATTGTCCGGTAGGGAGGACTTGCCCCCTTGCGTCTCGCAGACCGGAATGCCGGTCGCGGCGGAGAAGCGGGCCAATTCGTCACTCGCGCCGGAATAGAGCACGCCGCCGCCGGCGACGATCAGCGGCTTCTTCGCAGATTTCAGGGCGTCGGCTGCGGCCTTGAGTTCGGCGCGGTCGGCGCGCGGACGGCGCGGCGTCCAGAGACGCTCGTCGAAGAAACTCTCTGGGTAATCGTAAGCTTCGGCCTGCACATCCTGGCAGAGCGCGAGCGTGACCGGGCCGCATTCGGCGGGATCGGTCAGCACCTGCATGGCGCGGGTCAGCGCCGGGATGATCTGCTCGGGCCGAGTGATGCGGTCGAAATAGCGCGAGACGGGCTTGAAGCAGTCATTGGCCGAAACCGTGCCGTCACCGAAATCCTCGACCTGCTGCAGGACGGGATCGGGAATGCGGTTGGCGAAGACGTCGCCCGGCAGCAGCAGCACCGGCAGGCGGTTGACATGAGCGAGCGCCGCGGCCGTGACGAGGTTGGTCGCGCCGGGGCCGATCGAGGTGGTCGCAGCCATGAAGCGGCGGCGCATGTTCGCCTTGGCATAGGCGATCGCCGCATGGGCCATCGCCTGCTCGTTATGGGCGCGGAAGGTCGGCAGGCGTTCGCGCTCATGCCAGAGCGCCTCGCCGAGTCCGGCGACATTGCCATGGCCGAAGATCGCCCAGACGCCACCAAAGATCGGCAGGCGCTGCCCGTCGATCTCGGTCATCTGCGCGGCGAGGAAGCGCGTCAGCGCCTGCGCCATGGTGAGGCGGACGGTGCTCATGATCTGTCTCCGAGACGGAAGCTATGCCGCCTTGCGGCCGCGCGTGGCAAGCCAGAGGCCGGTCAGCGCTTCGAAGCGCCTGGCCATGTCGGCGATGGCCGCTTCATCGTCGAGCTTGCCGGAAAGCCAACCTTCCGCCGCGTTCATGAAGATGGTGCGGCCGACGGCGAAGCCCTTGACGATCGGGGCGCTGGCCGTGGCGGCAAAGCCGGCCTCCAGCTCCTCGGCGGGAGCATCGAGTCCGAGCAGCAGCACGCCGCGGCACCAGGGATCGTGCCTCGCGATGGTTCTCTCGATGGCGGCCCAGGCGGCGGCTGAGGATTGCGGCTCGAGCTTCCACCAGTCGGGCTTGATGCCCAGCGCGTAGAGCTCTTCCAGCGCGCGAGCGACGGTGTCGGATCCGAGCGGGCCGTTCTTGCCGGCGATGATCTCGACCAGCAATTCGCGGCCGACCTTGCGCGCCGCCTCGAACAGCCCGCGCAGCTTCTCCTGCTGCTCGCGCTTCAGCTCGGGCGCATCGTCCGGATGGTAGAAGCACAGGCACTTGATGCAGTGATCGACCGGCCATTCCGGCAGGAGCGAACCGATATCCTGGCTCGTCTCGAAGCGCAGCGGGCGCGAGCCCGGCAATTCGACCGGGCGGCCGAGCCAGGAGAAGGGGTGGCGGGCGAATTCGAACAGCGCTTCGCGGCCATGCTTCTCGTCGAGCAGCATGCCGTAGCCGGGGCGGCCATCGGCGACGCGGGCCGCGGCCTTGACCGCCAGAACCTTGAAGTCGCGGATGCGGGCCGGGTCGGCACCGAGCTTGTCGGCGAGCTCTTCCAGTTGGGAGCGATGGTCGCAGGCAAATGCCATCAGCGAGGGGATGTCGCGCCGGCGTGTCGTCGCCCAGTGGATGTGGTTGATGTCCTCATCCTTGCGCAGGGCGCGATGCGGGCTGCCGTTCTTGAGAAAGTACTGAAGCTCCTCGAAGGTCGGAATCTCCGGCGCGCAGAGCAGGCGCGAAACGGCGAAGGCGCCGCAGGCATTGGCCCAGGTCGCGGCGGTAGCGAGGCTCTCTCCGCCGAGCCATCCGCGCAGGAAGCCGGACATGAAGGCGTCGCCGGCACCGAGGACATTGTAGACCTCGATCGGAAAGCCCTTGCCGACGATGCCGTCCTCCAGATCCTCCGAGATCGCCCCCTCATAGACGATGCAGCCCATCGGGCCGCGCTTGAGCACGATGGTCGCTGGCGTCAGCGCGCGGATCGTCTTCAGCGCCTGAAGGAGCTCGCTCTCGCCGGAGGCGATCAGCACCTCCTCCTCCGTGCCGACGATCAGGTCGCAGCCGGGCAGGACCGTCTTCATCCGCTCGGAGACGGCCTGCGAGGCGATATAGCGGTTGTCGCCGGCATCGTGCCCGGCAAGGCCCCAGAGATTGGGTCGGTAGTCGATGTCGAGCACGACCTTGCCGCCGTTCTCGCGCATCAGCTTCATCGCCTTACGCTGAGCGGCCTCTGGCTTGGCCTGAGCGAAATGCGTGCCGGTGACGACGACGGCGCGGGCGCGGGCGATGAAGGCCGGGTCGATATCGCCTTCCTCCAGCGCGATGTCGGCGCAGTTGTCGCGGTAGAACAGCAACGGGAAGGATTTGTCGCTCTCGACCGAGAGGATGGCCAGCGCGGTGAGCCGTTCGGGGTCGGTCTTGAGGCCGTCGAGATTGACGCCCTCACGCGCGAGCTGCTCGCGCAGAAAGCGGCCGAACTGCTCGTTGCCGACGCGGGTGAGCAGGGCGGAGCGCAGGCCAAGCCGCGCCGTGCCGATGGCGATGTTGGCCGGGCAGCCGCCGACCGACTTAGCGAAGGAGGTGACATCCTCCAGCCGCGAGCCGATCTGCTGGCCGTAGAGATCGACCGAGGCGCGGCCGATGGTGATGACGTCGAGCGCCTGCGCCGATCCGCTGAGCGGTCCCGTCATATGCTCCTCCCGGCTGCGATGCTTCTCAGGCCGAACGGCCCTGGCTGCCGGCATGAAATAATAATTCCATTATTTCGTCAATGCGGAATGGATATTCCTATGCTTTTCCAAGCTGGCTGCGGCGGCGGCTCCTGCCGCGGCCGTCGCGGCGCGCCTCGCCGATGCCGACGGTCAGCGCCATCGCCAGCGCCATGGTCGAGGCCAGCGTCCGGAAGCCGCCGAAATCGGCTTCCGCGACCTCGAACCAGAGCTGCGCGAAGCTCGCGAGCGGCGAGAAGGCGCTGTCGGTGATGGCGACGAGCGGCACGCCGCGCTCGGCGAGGCCGCGGGCATCCTCGACGGTGGCCGGCGCATAGGGCGAGAAGCTGACGACGAGCACGGCGTCTTTCGGCGTGGCGAAGGCGATCATCTCGGGGTCGAGCCCGGCCGCCGATTCGACGAGCTGGTAGCGCACGCCGAGCTTGCCGAACGCATAGGCGAGATAGCTCGCGATGGGGTAGGAGCGACGGCGGGCGAGGATGTAGATGGTCTCGGCGCCGGCCAGCAGTTCGATCGCCCGGTCGAGCGTCCCCTCGTCGAGGCTGCGGCTCATCACATCCAGCGATTTGCGCGAGGCGGTGAGGAAACCGTCGAGAATGTGATGGTTGCCGGCCGGGCCTTCGCCGCTCCGCAAGGTGCTGAGGCGTTCCTCGTAGCTGGAATTGCGCTCGCGCAGGCGCTCCCGGAAGACGCCCTGCAGGCTGGTGAAGCCGTCGAAGCCGAGATGCTGGGCGAAGCGAATCAGCGTCGAGGGCTGGACACCGGCGGAAACGGCGATGCTGGCCGCGGTGCCGAAAGCGATTTCGTCGGGATTGTCGAGCGCATAGGCGGCGATCTGCGCGATGCGTTTGGGCAAACTCTCACGCTGGGCGAGGATCAGTGTGCGCAGGCCGTCGAAATCACGCGGCAGTTCCGTCGTCGCCATATCGCTCATGCGTCGTTCGTGCTCGCGGCGGATTCTCTATGCGCGACAGTTCTGGCAGCGATGACGAAATGGAGCAAGCGTTCCAATGGGGGAATGAACAGTCGATGGAGAGAGGGGGAACGTCATGCTCGGGCCTGACCTGAGCAGCTCTTGCCGGGGGCGGTTCCTGCGCCTCTTCCTGCCAGAGATTCTCGGGTCTCCGCTCCGCTTCGCCCGAGAATGACGCGAATGCTCTTGTTCAACCCAGCGGAGCGGTGGCGCAGCTCTGGCCGCCATCGACCGGCAGGCAGACGCCCGTGATGAATTTCGCCTCGTCCGAAGCCAGGAAGATCGCGGCGTTGGCGATGTCCCAGGCGGTGCCCATCTGGCCGAGCGGCACCAGCGCATTGCGGGCGGCGACCATCTCCTCGACGGAAGCGTATTGCGAGGAGATCTGCTTGTAGATCAGCGGCGTGTCGATCAGCCCGGGCATGATGCAGTTCGCCCGGATGCCCTGCCTGGCGTACTGCATCGCGAGCGCGACCGTCGCCTGGTTCACCGCCGCCTTGGTCGCGTAATAGGCGAAGTAGGGATAGCCGGTCCAGCGGATGGCGGCGAGCGAGGAGATGTTCACGATGGCGCCGCCGCCACCCTTCAGCATCTCCGGGATCGCGGCCTTAGCGCAGCGATAGACCGAGCCGAGATTGAGCTGGAGCGAAGCGTTGAACTGCTCCTCCGACAATTCGACCGGGCCGCCCATATGGGTGACGCCGACATTGTTGTGGAGGATGTCGATGCGGCCGAAATGCCGGGCGGTTTCGGCGACGCAGGCCTCGACCGAGGCGAGATCGGTGACATTGGCGGCGAGCGCCAAGGCCTTGCCGCCTTCGCCGGCGATGATCGCGGCGGTTTCCTCGGCGGCCTCGCGGTTCAGGTCGATGCAGGCGACGCTGGCGCCCTCGCGGGCGAAGGCTACGGCCGCGGCCTTGCCATTGCCCCAGCCGGGCCCGGAGGAACCGGCGCCGAAGACGATGGCGATCTTGCCCTTCAGCCGGTCGGCCATGGTCATAATCCGCAGTTCATAGAGAGAGTGTCATTCCGGGCGGAGCGAAGCGGAGACCCGGAATCCATCATAGGGCGATGCGCTCTACGATGGATTCCGGGTCGGCGCCGCTAACGCGGCTTGCCCGGAATGACGGGGTTCATATGCGAGACGCCGATCAGCTCAGCGAGCTGCCGACGGCCTTTTCCAGGATCGCCCAGGCCTCGTCGCCGTATTTCTTCTTCCATTCGGCGTAGAAGCCGGCCTTGCGCAGCGCCTCGCGGAAGGCTTCGGCCTTGGTCTCGTTGATGGCCATGCCCTTGGAGGCGAGCTCGCCCTGCAAGCCGGCATTGAGCTTGGCGACGTCGTCGCGCTCCAGCAGCGCGGCGGCGTTGATGTTCTTGGCGACGATGGCGCGCAGGTCTTCCGGCAGCTTCTCCCAGGCGCGACGGTTCGCCAGGAACCAGAAGCCGTCCCACATATGGTTGGTCAGCGAGAGGTACTTCTGCACCTCGAACAGCTTCGCGGTCGAGATGATCGCGAGTGGGTTCTCCTGGCCGTCGACGATCTTGGTCTGCAGCGCGGTATAGACCTCGGCGAAGTTGATCGAGGCCGGGGCCGACTGGAAGGCGGTGAACATCGAGGTCCAGAGCGGCGAGACCGGCACGCGGATCTTGAAGCCCTTGAGGTCTTCGGGCGTGGCGACCGGGCCCTTGGACGAGGTGATCTGGCGGAAGCCGTTGTCCCAGATCTTGTCCATGACGACGAGATTGGCCTTGTTGATCTGGCCGCGGACATAGGCGCCGAGCTCGCCGTCCATCGCCTTCCAGACGGCGTCGTAGTTCGGGAAGGCGAAGCCGATGCCCGAGAGCGAGGCGTTGGCGACCAGTGTCGAGAGGATCAGCGGCGAGAGCGTGAAGAACTCGACACCGCCCGAGCGCACCTGGCTCAGCATGTCCGTGTCGGAGCCGAGCTGGTTGTTCGGGAAGATCTGGATGTCGACGCGGCCCTTGGTCTCTTCCTTGATCTTGGCCACAGCCTCGTTGGCGCGCATGTTCATCGGGTGCGCGACGGGCAGGTTGTTGGCGTATTTATAGGTGAACTCGGCGGCCTGGGCGTTGGCGCGGCCGATATGGAAGGTGCCGATGGCGGAGGCGGCGGCTGTCGCCTGGAGCAAGGTGCGGCGCGAGATGGTCATGGGCGTTTTCTCCTTGAGAGCGTCTGTTGTTTGTTTCTTGTGGTTGGCGGTGAGCTTCACAGCACCCAGGTCGAGAGGCCGGGGACGAGGGCGATGACGACGAGGCCGACGAGGAGCGCGATGAGATAGGGCCAGATCGCGCCCATCGCCTCGTCGGGCGAGACGTTGCCGATCTTGCAGGCGATGTAGAAGCCGATGCCGATCGGCGGCGCCATCAGGCCGATATTCATCGCAGTGACCACGACCATCGCATAGTGCACGTCGTTGATGCCGAGGCTCTTGGCGATCGGGAACATCAGGGGCGCCAGCAGCACGATCGCCGGCAGGCCTTCCAGCACGCAGCCGAGGATCATGAAGACGACGATCGACACCGCCATGAAGCCGAGCCAGCCGCCGGGCAGGTTCGCCATGAAGGTGGCGAGGTCGCGGGCGAAGCCGGTCTGGGTCAGCGCCCAGGCCATGGCGAGCGCCGTGCCGAGAATGACGAGGATCGCGCCGGAGAGGGCCGCCGTCTCGACCAGCATCTGGTAGAACTTGCGCGGGCTGATGCCGCCATACAGCACGATGCCGATGACCAGGGCATAGAGCACGGCGATGGTCGAGACCTCGGTCGCGGTTGCGACGCCGCCGCCGACTGCGGCGCGGATGATGAAGGGCAGGACGAGCGCGGGAGCGGCGACGAGCGCGACCTTGCCGATCACCGCGAGCGGGGCGCGGCGCACGCCTTTCATGTCCTCCGCCGCTGCTTTCCAGCGGGCGAGGCCGGCGAGCGCCACCAGCAGCACGCCGGCGATGACGAAGCCCGCATTGAACAGGCCGGCGATCGAGACGCCGGCGACGGAGCCGAGCACGATCAGCACGATCGAGGGCGGCACGGTGTCGGCCATCGCGGCGCCGGTGGAGAGCAGCGCGATCAGATCCTTGGGCTTGTAGCCGCGCCGCTTCATCTCCGGGAAGAGCGCGGGGGCGACCGTCGCCATGTCCGAGACCTTGGAGCCCGAAATCCCGGAGACGAGATAGAGCGAGCCCAACAGGACATAGGACATGCCGGCGCGGACATGGCCGAGCAGCGAGGCCAGGAAATCGACGATGGCCTTGCCCATGCCGGTGGCGTCGAGGATGCAGCCGAGCAGGACGAAGATCGGCACGGAGAGCAGGATGAGGCTCGACATGCCCTCGTCCATCCGCCCGATCATCACGAGCATCGGGACGTTGGTCGAGAAGGCGAGGAAGGCGAGCGTCCCCAGCCCGAAGCAGAAGGCGATCGGCACGCCCGCGACGAGGCAGGCGGCGACGACGCCGATCAGGAAGATCAGGATGTTGTAGTAGCCGAGGCCCTTGAGCGTCGGCCCGAGCAGCCAGAAGGCGAGGCCGAAGCCGCCGATAATTGCGGCCGCAGCGGCGATGTCGACGAGGCGCGCGGTCTTGAAGAGATAGCGCAGGGTCAGCAGCCCCATCAGCACGATGCCGACGGCGATGGCCGAGACGCGCCAGCTCACGGGAATGTTGAGCGCGGCGGAGGTGACGTAGCTCTCTTCCACCGCATATTCGATGGCCGGATCGACCATCGCGGCCAGGAAGGCGGCGACGGCGGTCAGCGCCAGCGTCTCGGTGAACTCGCGCAGGCGCGGGGGCATCATGCCGACGAAGAGCGTCAGGCGCAGATGCTCGTTGCGGTCGACGGCGATGGCGGCGCCGAGCATGGCGAGCCAGATGAAGGCGATCGAGGCGACCTCGTCGACCCAGACGAAGGGCAGCGCGAAGACATAGCGCGAGACGACGCCGAGCAGCAGCACGCCGATGATGAAGGCGACCAGCGCGGCTGCGACCATCTCGACCGGGCGCATGATGGCGGAGCCCGGGCGCGCATCCGCGTTCTCGCTCAGGTTCTCAGGAATCGTCAGGGTATCGGCGATATCGCTCATGCGCCGGCCTCAGATGCCGGTCGCAAGATCGTCGCGCGTCCTACCGGACGCGACGTGACGATCTAGCCTTTTGCTTTGGCATCGGATTCTCCCGAAAAGCGCGTTCCGCTTTTCGGTCCGATGCTCAAGGCGCAATCCGCCCGTGATGCAGGATGCCCAAAGGGCCATCGTTCCGTTCCTCCCTTCGCGCCGATCTTGTGTGTCGCCGGCGTCGATTGTGGTCCACACTGTGAATAGCCAGGCAGCGGGACGGCCGGCAGATTACACGAGGGGTGCGGCATTGCAATCCGCAAAGCGCCCATCTAGGGTTGGGATACAAGAATAAGGTCCATATTATGGACTATCTGGAGGAGCGCTTGCCGCAGAATTCCGCGCCCGAAGCCGGCCTGTCCGGCTCGCAGAGCGTCGACCGGGCGCTCGGGCTGCTCTCGCTGATCGGGCGGGAGCCGGCCGAAGGCCTGCCGCTAGGCGAGATCGTTTCAGGCAGCGGGCTCAACAAGCCGACGACGCGGCGCCTGCTGCTGGCCTTGATGCGCGCGGGCCTGGTCGAGCAGGAGCCGCAGACGCGGCGCTATTGCCTGGGCGAGGAGGCCTTCGTGCTCGGCGTGCTGGCGGCGCGGCGCCACGGCCTGCTCGAAATCGCGATGGACGGCCTGCGCCGGTTGTCGGCGGAAACGCAGGATACGAGCTTCCTGACCGTCCGGCGCGAGAATTACGCGATCTGCCTGCATCGCGAGGAGGGGACGTACCCGGTGCGGACCCACGCCTTGCAGGCGGGCGACCAGCATCCGCTCGGGGTCGGCGCCGGTTCGCTCGCGATGCTGGCGGCCCTGCCCGACGATGATGTGGACCGGGTGATCGCGGCGAACGAAGCCGTGCTGCTGGCGCGCTATCCGGGCTTCGCGCCGGATGCCTTGCGGGTCGATATCGCCGAGACGCGCGCGCGCGGCTTCTCGCTCAATCCCGGCCGGCTCGTCGCCAGTTCATGGGGCATCGGGCGGGCCTTCCGCTATCCGGACGGGCGGGTCGCGGGCGCTTTGTCCATCGCCGCGATCGACAGCCGGATGGCGCCAAGCCGACAGGCGGAGCTTGCCGTGCCGCTGGCGCGCGAGGCCGAGCGCATGGAAGCGCTCCTGGCCGAGATGTTCGTATCCAAACGGGCCGGCAGGCCCATGGCGGCCGCTGTGCCGCGATCCATCGAGACAGGGAGAGCCGCAAGATGAGCTCTGCAACAGCCGCCCCGACCGGGGGCGTCGTGCCGATGACCCGGCGCGTGATGAACCTCGCCCATATCGCGACGCAAAATGCGCGGCGCTTGGCCGCGCATCCCGCTTTCATCTGGGGCGACAAGACGCTCGACTGGGCCGAGATCGATGCGCAGGTCTCGGCGCTTTCCGCGGGTTTGAAGGCGCGCGGCATCGGCAAGGGCGACCGCCTGCTCGTCCATTCCAAGAATTGCGACGCGATGTTCGTCTCGATGTTCGCGACCTTCCGGCTCGGCGCCGTCTGGGTGCCCACGAATTTCCGCCTGCTGCCGGACGAGGTCGCCTATCTCGCCACGGCCTCCGGCGCCAAGGGCTTCCTCTGCCATGGCGATTTCCCTGAGCATGCCGCGGCGGTCGCGGCTGCGAGCCCGGCGCCGGAATTCACCTGGCGAATCGGCGGGGGCGCGTTCGGCGAGGACGAGGTCGGCGCCGTCATCGCGCGTCATCGCGGCGAGAGGGTCGAAAATGCTGCGGTCGAGCATGACGATCCCTGCTGGTTCTTCTTCACCTCCGGCACGACCGGGCGCTCCAAGGCCGCCGTGCTGACCCATGGCCAGATGGGCTTCGTGATCACCAACCATCTCTGCGACCTCGTGCCGGGCTCGACCGAAAAAGACGCGTCGCTGGTGGTGGCGCCGCTTTCGCATGGCGCCGGCGTGCACCAGCTCATGATCTCGGCGCGCGGCGCGACCTCGATCCTGCTGCCGACCGAGCGCTTCGATATCGACGAGGCCTATCGGCTGATCGCCAAGCATCGCATCAGCAACATCTTCACCGTGCCGACGATCCTGAAGATGCTGGTCGAGCACCCCGCCGCCGACCAGCACGATCATTCGAGCCTGCGCTACATCATCTATGCGGGCGCGCCGATGTATCGCGAGGACCAGAAGGCGGCACTGAAGAAGCTCGGCAAGGTGATCGTGCAGTATTTCGGGCTGGGCGAGGTCACCGGCAACATCACCGTTCTGCCGCCGGCCCTGCACGAGGCCGAGGACGGGCCGAATGCCCGCGTCGGTACCTGCGGCTTCGAGCGCACGGGCATGCAGGTGCAGATCCAGGACGAAGCGGGCCGGGAGGTCGAGCCCGGCGTGCAGGGCGAGATCTGCGTGATCGGGCCGGCCGTCTTCGCCGGCTATTACGATAACCCGGACGCCAATGCGAAGTCGTTCCGTAACGGCTGGTTCCGCACCGGCGACCTTGGCCATATGGACGCTGAGGGCTTCGTCTACATCACCGGCCGGGCCTCGGACATGTACATCTCCGGTGGCTCGAACATCTATCCGCGCGAGATCGAGGAGAAGATCCTGACCCATCCGGCGATCGCCGAAGTCGCCGTGCTCGGCGTGCCCGACCCGGTCTGGGGCGAGATCGGCATTGCGGTCTGCGTCAACCGGCCCGGCCAGCACGCGACCGAAGCCGAGATCGCGGATTTCCTGTCGCCCAAGATCGCCCGCTACAAGATGCCGAAGCGTTTCCTGTTCTGGGAGGCCCTGCCGAAATCGGGCTATGGCAAGGTGCCGAAGCGCCTCGTCAAGGACGAGCTGGAAAAGCGCGGCGAGCTAGACTTCCTGAAGGGGAAGGCGTCGTGAGGCGGATCGAGCAGCCGGGCACTGGCACACCCGAACGCATCCAGTGGGTGGAATGCGGCGGGCGCGCCTTCTCGCTGACGCTGCCGGCTGGCGTGCCATTGCTCGAGGCGGTGAGGGACGGCTTCGCGGCCGAGGGCTTCACCTCGGGTGTGGTGAAGCTCGACGGGCTGAAGCTCGCGCCTTTCGCCTATGTAATGCCGGCGCTGTCGAAGACGCCGGAGCATGCGGCGTTCTATAGCGAGACCTTCCGGCCTGAGGGCGGGGCGCGGATCGAGGTCGGCGCGATGACCTTCGGCCAGCGCGACGGGGCGCCGTTCTTCCATGCGCATGCCTTGTGGGTGGAAGGAGACGGCAAGCGCAGCGGCGGGCATATTCTCCCGGAGGAGACGACCGTGGCCGAGACGATCACGCTGCAGGCGGTGGGACTCGACGGCGCGGCGTTCGTGGCCGAGCCGGACAGCGAGACCCATTTCAAGCTGTTCGGGCCGGTGGCGGCGTCGGCAGGTGGCGCCGGGGATGGGCGCTTCTTCGCGTTGCGCGTGAAGCCGAATGTCGATTTCTGCGGGGCGCTGGAAGCGTTCTGTGCCGAGCACGGCGTCCGCAAGGCTGTTATCCATGGCGGGGTCGGCTCGACCATCGGGGCGCGGTTCGTCGATGGCGGGTTGGTCGAGAATTTCGCGACGGAGGTCGCCATCACCGATGGTCGGATCGCTCCGGGCGTGGGGGGCTTCGAAGCAGCAATCGATGTCGCGCTGGTCGACTATAGCGGCGCGCTGGCGAGCGGGCGGTTGGTTCGGGGCGACAACCCGGTGCTGATGACCTTCGAACTGGTGCTGGAGGCGCGCTGACGGCTCTTCAGAGCCCGCGGGGAACCCTCTCCCGGAGGGAGAGGGCAGGGTGAGGGGTAGGCCGCTCACCGTGTTTGCCGTGAGGTGGTCGCTGCGTAGCGGTGAGGTCGCAGTTCACTGCTCCAGGGGCCTACACCTCACCCCTACCCCTCTCCTTATAGGAGAGGGGTTCCCGCGCTCTTCCGGCTCGTTGTCAGCCTTTTCAACCGCCCTTCTGCTTCGCGATCTCCCGGTTGCGCAGATCCTTGCGCATGATCTTGCCGGTTGCGGTCAGCGGCAATTCCGTCACGAACTCGACCTCGCGCGGGTACTGGTAGGCTGCCAGCCGGTCGCGCACGAAGGCCTGGATTTCGGTCGCCAGGTCCGCCGTCGGCGTCACATCCGGCTTCGGCAGGACGAAGGCCTTGACGATCTCGGTGCGGACGGGATCGGGCACGCCGACGACCGCGACCATCAGCACGGCCGGGTGGCGGATGATGCAGTCCTCTATATCGCCGGGGCCGATGCGGTAGGAGCCCGAGGAAATGATGTCGTCGTCGCGGCCCTGGAACCAGAAATAGCCGTCCTCGTCGCGGGCGCCGCTATCGCCGGTGACAAGCCAGTCGCCGATGAATTTCGCCGCCGTGGCCTCGGGCTGGTTCCAGTATTCCAGCATCATCACCGGATCGGGCCGCGCAACCGCGATCAGTCCCTGCTCGCCATCGGGCAATTCCTGGCCCTCGGGGGAGATCACTGCGACGCGGTGGCCCGGCACGGCGCGGCCCATCGAGCCGGGCTTCACGGGATAGAGGCTCGCGCAGTTGGCGACGAGCAGGTTCGCCTCGGTCTGGCCGTAGAATTCGTTGATCGGGAAGCCGAAGGTCTCGCGGCTCCAGTCGAGCATGTCGGCGCCGAGCGTCTCGCCGCCGGTGCCGATCGAGCGCATCGCGTAGCCGAAGCGCTTGGGATCACGGACCTGCCGCATCAGCTTGAGCGCGGTCGGCGGCAGGAAGGCGTTGCGGACCTTGTGCCGCGCCATCAACGCGAAGGCGGCCTCGGGATCGAATTTGCGGGCACGGGAGGCCAGTACGGGAACACCGCAATAGAGGCTGGGCAGGAGCACATCGAGCAGGCCGCCGATCCAGGCCCAGTCGGCCGGTGTCCAGAACAGGTCGCCCGGTTGCGGGAAGAAGTCCTGCGGCATCTGCACGCCCGGCAGATGGCCGAGCAGGACGCGATGCGCGTGCAGGGCGCCCTTCGGTTTACCGGTGGTGCCGGAGGTGTAGATGATCACGGCCGGGTCGTCGGCGCGCGTATCAGCTGCGGTGAAACGGTCGGAGGCCTTCGCCATCTCCGCTTCGAAATCGAGATGGCCGGCGCCGCCGACGACGAAGATCTTGCGCAGGTTCGGGAGGGCGTCGCGGATCGCCTCGACCTTGCCGATATTCTCAACGTCGGTGACCAGCACGCTGGCGCCGCTATGGCCGAGGCGGTGTTCCAGCGCCTCCGGGCCGAACAGGATGAAGAGCGGCAGGGCGATCGCGCCGCGCTTATAGGCGCCGAGATGGGCGATAGCGGTCTGCGGCGATTGCGGCAGGAGGATGCCGACGCGTTCGCCCGACCCGATGCCGTGATGGGCGAGGAGGTTGGCGAAGCGGTTCGAGGCGCGGGATAGCTCGTCGAAGGAGAGCGTCGCGAGTTTTCCGCCGTCCTCCTCGAAGATCAGCGCGGGCTTGCCGGTGCCGTCGGCATGCGCGTCCGAGCAGGCCGTGCCGATATTGAAGCGCTCGGGGATGCGCCAGGCGAAGCGGCGCAACGTGTCGTCGTAGGTGGTGCCGCGTTCGAGCATGTCGGGCCTCGGCGTTCTGGCAGAGCCTCGATTAGGCGTGCGACGCGGTGAACTGGCAAGCTGCGGACAGGCTCATCGGATTTTGGGAGAAGGGCACCCTGCTCTGAAATCGTGAAAGGGTCGCGGCGATACTCATTTTATGTTATACGTTCTGTATAACAGGAGGGCGGGGCCATGAGCGAGCTGAAAAAGGTCGAGGAGACCGAGGCGACGGTGCTGCAGATCCGCAAGATCGGCAATTCGCTCGGGCTGATCCTGCCCAAGGATCTGCTGGCGCAACTCGGTTTCAGCGAGGGAGACAAGCTCGAGATCGTTCGGCAGCCGGAGGGAGCGCTCAAGCTGCAGCGGCATGAGGATTTGCATGCCCGTGCGATGGCCATCGCACGGAAGGCCATGAAGGATTACGCTGGGACGTTGCGAGAACTTGCCAAATGACGGAGCCGCTTTGGCTTCCGCTGGAAGCGATCTGCGACATCCATTCCGAACAACTCGTGCTTTTTGGCGGACCCGACGGCATTCGTGACGCGGGTCTGCTTGAATCGGCATTGGCGCGCCCGATCAATCGTTTCTCCTATGGCGAGACCGACCTTGCCGTGTTGGCTGCCTGCTATGCATTCGGCATCGCGCGCAACCATCCTTTCATCGATGGCAACAAGCGCGTCGCTTTCCTCGCAATGATGACCTTCCTGCGATTGAATGGCGTCGCCTTCGCACCCTCGCAAGCCGATGCCGCAGCCGCTATCCTCGCGCTCGCGGCCGGCGAGGTCGATGAGGCCGGACTGACGCGCTGGATCCGCGACAATTGGCCGAAGGATATGCCGGCATGACCACCCCGATCTGGATCGAGGCCGCGATCAACGGTCCCTGGGGCAAGGAGCGCCAACCCGGCATCCCGATCAGCATCCCCGACATCGTCGCGGACGGCATCGCGGCGGTCGAGGCGGGCGCGGCGATCGTGCATCTGCATGTCTATGACGTCGAAACCGGGCGCCAGCGCGACGATTGGGAGCTCTATGCGCGGGCGATCGAGGGCATCCGCGCCAAGGTCGATGCCATCGTCTACCCGACGATCCCGATCCTCGGTTCCTCCTATGCCGGCGACATGATCAATTCCGGGCGCTACACCCATCTGGAAGAGCTGGCGAAGCGCGGCCTCGCCGAATGGGGCGTGCTCGATCCCGGCTCCTGCAACTGGACGAGTTTTGCCGGTATTCCGCAGGGCGAGGCCGGCTTTATCTACCAGAATCCCGGCGAGCATATCCGCGAGGGCATCGACGTCGCCCGGCGCAACAAGGTGCATCCGAGCTATGCGATCTACGAGCCCGGCTTCACGCGGCTCGGTGCCGCC
The DNA here is from genome assembly GCF_000745475.1 of Allobosea sp. UNC402CLCol. Lineage (GTDB taxonomy): Bacteria > Pseudomonadota > Alphaproteobacteria > Rhizobiales > Beijerinckiaceae > Allobosea > Allobosea spartocytisi. Next base: position 1,008,914 of record NZ_JQJJ01000008.1, on the reverse strand, counting down.
CTGGCGCGGGCCCATCCCGACCTGCCCGTGCCGATCTACCGGCTGATGTTCTCGGATGCCTTCGCCTGGGGCTTTCCGCCGCGCGAATGGGCGCTCGAAGCGCATCTGAAGCTGCTGGCCGAAGATGCACCTGGCGCTCCGGTGATGATCGCGGGGCTCGGCGTGGATCTGTCCGAATTGATCGGGCCAGCCGTGGCGCGCGGCGTCCATGTCCGCGGCGGGCTGGAGGACGCGCCCTTCGGCTGCGCGAAAACGAATGCGCAGTTGATCGCGGAGACGGTCCGCCGGGTCGAGGCGGCAGGTGGTCGCGCGGCTGACGTCGACGAGGTACGAAGCAGCCTCGCCCGAGCGGGCGGAAGCTGAGAATCAGGGAATTGCGTTCGATGAGCCTGCGAGACGAGTTGCTGGAGCGGTTCTTCCGCTATGTCGCGGTCGAGAGCCAGAGCGATGGCGCGGCGACGACGCTGCCGAGCACACCGGGCCAGCAGGAGCTGGCGGAATTGCTCGCGGGTGAACTGCGCGCGCTCGGGCTTGAGGATGTCGTTATCGACGCGCATGCGACGGTCACCGCAGTGAAGCGTGGCACGCGCCCGAACGCCCCGCGCATCGGCTTCATCGCCCATGTCGATACGGTCGATGTGGGCTTGTCGCCGATCGTCAAGCCGCAATTGCTGCGCTTCGCGGGCGAGGATCTTCGTCTGAACGAGGCGCAGGACATCTGGCTGCGCGTGGCGGAGCATCCGGAGATCCTGCCCTGGAAGGGCCATGACGTCGTCTTCAGCGACGGCACCAGCGTGCTCGGAGCGGACAACAAGGCGGCGGTCGCGATCGTGATGACGCTGCTCGCGCGGCTTAAGGCCGAGGACGAGCATGGCGATATCCATGTCGCCTTCGTGCCCGACGAGGAGATCGGGCTGCGCGGCGCCAAGGCGCTCGATCTCGCCCGCTTCCCCTGCGATTTCGCCTATACGATCGATAGCTGCGAACTCGGCGAAGTCGTCTACGAGAACTTCAATGCCGCCGGCGCCGAGATCGTCTTCACTGGCGTCACCGCCCATCCGATGTCGGCCAAGGGCGTGCTGGTGAACCCGCTGCTGATGGCGCAGGATTTCATCGCCGCCTTCGACAGGGCGCAGACGCCCGAGAACACCGAAGGGCGCGAGGGGTATGTCTGGTTTACCGGCCTCGACGCGAATGCCTCACAGGCGGTGCTCAAGGCCAATATCCGCGATTTCGACCGCGACTCCTTCGCGGCGCGCAAGCGCAGGATCGGTGAGGTCGCTGAGGATATCGCCGGCCGCTATCCGACCGGCAAGGTGACCTGGAAGGTGAGCGACACCTACGGCAATATCAGCGACAGCCTGGGCGAGGACCGCCGCTCGGTCGAGCTGCTGATGACCGCGCTGAAGGAACTCCAGATCGCGCCGAAGCTCATCCCGATGCGCGGCGGCACCGATGGCGCGGCGCTCTCGGCACGCGGGTTGCCGACGCCGAATTTCTTCACCGGCGGCCTCAATTTCCATTCGCGCTTCGAGTGCCTGCCGGTGCCAGCTTTCGAAGCCTCCTATGAGGTGGCGCGGCGGATCTGCCTGCTGGCGGGGAGCGGCACCTAGAGCATCGGACCGAAAAGCGGATTCCCCTTTTCGATCCGATGAGACGGAGGTCGGGCGTAAGGGATCGTCGTCCACATGGCGACGATCCGCGATCCGCGAAGGGCTACCAGGTCACCTGCAACCCGACATTGCCCGAGATGCCGCGGCTGCGCTCGGAGGAGGCGTTCGTCAGATAGCTCGCCTTGGCGAAGAGGCTGACATTGCTTGCGACCTCCGCGGCGACGCCGCCGCCGATCTCGACAGCCGTCGCGCCATAGCGCGTGGTGATCAGATTGGCGTCGAACAGGGTTTTGTCGTTGCCGTCGAAGGTATGCCAGAGATCGACGGTGAGATAGGGCCGCACCGGAATCGCGCCCCAGGTGAAACTGCCCTGCAGGCGCGCGCCGATGCGGCCGGAGACGACATTCGCATCGCGGTGGTCGATCGATGAGAACAGGTCGTTCGTCCGGTCGAGCATCGAGCGCTGCCAGACGAGCTGTGCCTGCGGCTCCAGCACGAGGCCGGCGCCGAGCGCGATCGGATAGCCGCCCTCGATCGACCCGGTGAGGACCGAGCCCGTCGCATCCGCCTTGAGGCCGCGGTCCGAGCGCGGGTTGCCGTCGAGCCAGCTATGCATCGCGACCGCGTCGACATACCAGCCGCTCGGGCCGATATGGGTCCAGTAGCCGCCGAGGCTGTAGCTGTTGAGCGAGAGCCTGCCGGCCCGCGCGCGGAGCTGCCCGAGCGCGAAGCCGCGGGTGTCGCCTTCGGCCCGGCCGTAGCCGAAGAACAGGCCGAAGCGGTCGCGATGCCCGTCCGGCCTGTCGATGCCGTAGAGGTCGAGACCGGTCTGGAGCCCGACGATATTGCCCTTGAACTCCGGGCTGACGGTACCGGACTGCGCCTGTTCGCGATGCTCGCCGAAGATGCGGCCCCAGGCGGCCGAGCTCTGCTCGCCGCGGTTCAGCAGATACTGGTCGCCCCGGCGCTGGTGGAAGGTGCCGAGCGTGCTCAGCGCGACCATGCGGGCCGTGGATGGCGTCAGCGTGTTGGCGGCGACCTCGGGCCGATAGAGCGGGACCGTCGCACCTGCCGGGGCCGGCGCGACGGCGGGCATGCCGGGCGCCTGCTGCGGTACAGGCGGTTCAGGCACCCCGGGAGGAGTAGGTGTTGCAGGCGCCGCGGGAGGGGCAGTCGAGCGCAGATACCAGTTCTGCTCGCTGCCCGGCGTCACGCCGCCATGATACAGCAGATATTCGAAGGCGCCGGCGGCGATCGGCCCCGCTTGCGTGAAGGCTCCTGCGGTGGTCGCGCCGTTAACGGCACTGATCACCTCGATGCCGTTGCCAAGCGTCAGGGCGCCAGGGCCGCCCAGATTGACGACGCCAATGGCCGTGCTCCCATTGGCCGTGCCGTTGGAGATGATCAGCCGGTCGGAGGGGGAGGCGCTGTCGCCGAGGACGGTCTGAAGGCTGAGCCTGCCGTTCTGGCCGGTATAGTTGCCGAGGATGGTGAGGCTGTCCGTCGCCGCTGCGGGCCCGTTGGTGAGATCGATCAGGCCGGCATTGGTCACGGTCGCGAGCTGCCCGGCCGTGAACGGCACGATGGCGTGGCTGCCATTGCCGGCGAAGACAGTGCTGGTCGCATCCACCGTCAGCGTTCCGGTTCCCGTGCCCGCGTCGCCGAGCGTGAGCGTGCTGGCGAAGGTCAGGCGGGAGTTGTTCGTCAGCTCGATCAGCTCCCAGTTGATGAAGCGGGCGACGCCTGTGGCGCTTGTGTTCACCCAGGTCAGACGGTCGGTCCCGGTGCCGCCGTCGATCACGGCCGTCGGCACCAGATTGGCGTCCGTCAGGTTGGTGAAGATGGCGGTGTCGTTGCCGGCGCCGAGCTGGAAGCCCGAGGACAGCACGCCGCCGCCGTTCCAGTTGACGATGTCGCTGCCGTTGCCGCTGATGAGCGCACCGGCGACGGTGCCGCCGCTGACGTTGAAGACGTTGTCGCCATTGCCGAAATTGACGAAGCCGCCGATCGAGCCGCCCGAGAGGTTGAGCGTGTCGTTGTTCTGCGCGGCCAGGATGTTGCCGACGACCGTGCCGCCCGACATGGTCACGACGTTGTTGGCGAGCGTCATGTTGATCGAGCCGATCTGGCCGCCGGTGATCGTCACGAAGTCACCCTCGTTCAGGCCACCCGTGATGACGCCGCCGGAAATCGTCGCGAAGTCGAGCTCGCCGCCCTGATCGACCGAGCCGTTGATCGTGCCGCCGGTCATGATGAAGGTGTCGACGCCGTCGCCAAGGCCGCTGCCCTGGTCGAGATTCCCGTTCAGGGTGCCGCCGCGCATGATGAAGGTGTCGTTATTGTTGCCCTGGCTGACATTGCCGTTGATGGTTCCGGCGTTGTCGATCGTGAGCCTGTCATTGCCAGAGCTGAGGATCGCGCCGTTGATGGTTCCGCTGGCCAGATTGGTGACGGTGTAGACACCATTCCCGGCGAAGTTGAGCGCAGCTCCCGCGCCGCCATTGATCTGGGCGGCGCTGCCGCCGACGCCGTTGGTGATGGCGATGGTCTGTGCCGCGCCGGCGGCGCCTGTGCCGGCTGCGATGCCGTCGGTCGTTCCCTGGATGATGCCGCTGTTGTCGATCACCAGCGCCCGCGCCGCGGCGCCCGCCGCGAAGGTCTGGCTGATGCCCGCGCCAGCGCCGCCTGCCGCCGTGCCGGCGATCGTGGCGCCGGCATTGTTGACGATCCGGATCGTCGAGGCCGCATTGCCCTGCAGGATCGCGATGCCGGTCGCGGCACCTGCTCCGGTGTTCGTCGCGGATATCGTGCCGAAATTATTGAAGAGATTGCTTCCCGCACCAGCTCCCGAGGAAAAGCTCAGGCCGGTGAAAGCTCCGGCACCATTGCCCGTCGCGACGATGGAGCCGTTGTTGTTCAGCGTGTTCCCGAAGGTGTTGGTCCCGAATGTCAGCGCCTGGCCGCTCGGGGCCTGCTGGATCGTCGCGCCGGGGTTGACGTTAACGGTGACCGGCACGCCTGCAGGCGCTGCGAATCCGTCAGGGTCGGTGCCCGAACAGGTGACCGTCGCGCCCGCGCCGGGTGGGTCCGGCAAGCATTGCGCCTGAACAGGCAGCGCCGCGAGGAGGCTGCTCATGCCGGCCGCCAGTGCGATGGGGCTGCTTTCCAAGAACGGAAGCCGGAAACGCCGCTTTCTCAGCCGCGCATCACGCGTCTGGACTTGTCCAGACCGTTCGGTGCCAGAGCATCGCCGCATGCTCGCCTCACATCTGCTGATCCTGCACGCAAGATGCAGTGCGAATCGCTCGCAAGCAACCAAAGCGCGAGCATCAGCGTCGTGCTTCGGTGGCAACCGTCTCCAAAAAGTTAAAAGGCGTGGTGGGCTTGGTCGCGGCGGTGGCGATCCCTAGATGGCTGTTGTGGATCGAGCCGAACCCGAGAGACCGATGTCCGAACGCGATAGCGAAGCCAACCGATTCTCCGCCCGCGCGGCACGCTATGCCCGGGTGGGCGCGAATGTCGGCGGGGTGGCGGCGCGGATCGCGGGCGCCAGGCTCTTCGGCGTCGAGGGGCGCGACGCCTCCAATGCCGAGGCGCTGGCCAAGGCGCTGGGCGGGCTGAAGGGCCCGATCATGAAGGTGGCGCAGCTCGTCGCCACCATTCCCGATGTGGTGCCGCCGGAATATGCCGCCGAATTGCAGAAGCTGCAGTCGCAGGCGCCGCCGATGGGTGCAGCCTTCGTCAAGCGCCGGATGATGGCCGAGCTCGGCGCCAATTGGCGCGAGCGCTTCGACGAATTCGACCTGAAGCCGGCTGCGGCCGCTTCACTGGGGCAGGTGCATCGCGCGACGACGCTGGAAGGCACTCCGCTCGCCTGCAAGCTGCAATATCCCGACATGGAATCGGCGGTGGAGGCCGATATCGCCCAGCTCGAGGTGCTGTTCTCGCTGCACCGGCGCATGGGCGCGGTGATCGACACCAGCGAGATCGCCAAGGAGATCGGCGCCCGCGTCCGCGAGGAGCTCGATTACAAGCGCGAAGCCAGGCATGTCGCGCTCTATCAGGCGATCCTGGCGGAGACGCCGCAAGTGCGCGTGCCGGCTCTGGAGCCGGCGCTCTCGACCCGGCGGCTGCTGACCATGCACTGGCTCGACGGCAGTCCGATCCTCTCGCACAAGCAGGACGGGCAGGCGGTGCGCGACCGCATCTCGACCGCGATGTTCAAGGCCTGGTGGCGGCCCTTCAGCCATCACGGCGTCATCCATGGCGACCCGCATCTCGGGAACTACACGGTGTTTTCGGAGGGCGGCGAGCCGCGGGGCATCAACCTGCTCGACTATGGCTGCATCCGCATCTTCCCGCCTTCATTCGTCGGTGGCGTGGTCGACCTCTATCGCGGCCTGCAGCAGGGTGACGATGCCCGCGTCGTCCATGCCTATGAGACCTGGGGCTTCAAGGGGCTGACCAAGGACTTGGTCGACACGCTCAACATCTGGGCGCGCTTCATCTACGGGCCGTTGCTGGAGGACCGCGTCCGGCGCATCGCGGAGGACGTCAGCCCCGCCGAATATGGCCGCAAGCAGGCCTTCCAGGTGCATCAGGCGCTGAAGAAGCGCGGGCCGGTGACGGTGCCGCGCGAATTCGTCTTCATGGACCGGGCCGCGATCGGGCTCGGCGGCGTCTTCCTGCATCTTGACGCCGAATTGAATTTCCACCGGCTGTTCGAGGCGGAGATCGGGGGGTTCACGGTGGAGGGCGTCGCCGAGCGGCAGCACGCAGCGTTGGTCGAGGTCGGGTTGAAGCCCTAGGCTCGCGCGGCTCAGTCGCCACCACCGCCGCAATCGCCGCCGCCGCTGTCGTCACCGAAGCCTCCGCTTCCTCCGTCACCGCCGCCGGAGGTGCGGCGCCAGGCCGCGATGTCCTCCTCGTCGCGCTTGGTCTGCTCGCGCGCCTCGGCGAACCAGCGCCTGGCCCTCTCGCGCAGGGCAGGGTCGAGCGCGAAGGGATCATCCCCTTCGGTATCCTTGCGCGGGTCGTCCACGAAAAGCGCCTCCCTTCGATTGCGAGAATTTAGCCGAATCCGGAGGAGTCGTCCTCGCCGTCGCCGAAATGGCGTTAATCGCGGTCGCACGCAGGTTGTAAATTGCGCATGGTTGGCGTTGTTAAATCGATTTAAGTTTCGTATTTTCACCGAAACTGGACAGAAGGCCGCGAGGGCGCGGTTCATTTCACCGGCGCGCGACGCTGCCGCGTTGCCCGTCCGTCGCGGGTGCGCTACAGGCTAGAGAGACTGTGTCTTTTTCAGGATCGAGACCATGGCCGACCACGCCCATCACGCCGACATTCCCGCGATGGACTATCCCGAGCATGAGCGCACTTATGGCGGCTTCGTGCACATGGCCGAAGTCGGCACGGTGGCCTGCCTCGCCATCGTCGCGGTGCTCGCGGTTGGCGGCACCAAGCACGCCTGGGGCACCGCCCTGGTGGGCACGCTCCTCACGGTGATCGGAACCGGCGTCGGCATCGCCTCGGAGAAGATCTCCTGGCGCGCGCCGCTCGTGGCGCTCGTGCTGATGCTGCTCGCGCTGCTCCTCTACTGATCCGCTTCCCGTAACGCCGGAAAGGCCTGCCCCGCCATGCGCATTGCTGTCCCAGCCGAAACGCAAGGGGCGGAGACCCGCGTCGCCGCGACGCCGGAAACCGTCCGCAAGTTCAAGGGCCTCGGCGCCGAGATCGTCGTCGAAACCGGCGCCGGCAAAGCCTCCGGCATCCTCGATGCCGATTACGAGGCGGCGGGCGCAACGATTGCGAAGACGGCGGCGAAGACGCTTGCCGGGGCGAATATCGTGCTGAAGGTGCGCCGTCCGGGCGAAAGCGAGATTGCCGGGCTGCCGGCGGGCGCGCTCGTCATCGCGACGATGGATCCCTATGGCAACGAGGCACAGGTCGAGGCGCTGGCCAAGGCCAATGTCGCCGCCTTCGCCATGGAGTTCATGCCGCGCATCACTCGCGCGCAGGTGATGGACGTGCTGTCGTCGCAGGCCAACCTCGCCGGCTACCGCGCCGTGATCGACGGCGCCGCCGAATACGGCCGCGCGCTGCCGATGATGATGACGGCGGCGGGCACCGTGCCGGCCGCGAAGATCTTCGTGATGGGCGTCGGCGTCGCCGGCCTGCAGGCGATCGCGACGGCGCGTCGGTTGGGCGCCATCGTGACCGCGACCGATGTGCGCCCCGCCACCAAGGAGCAGGTCGAGTCGCTCGGCGCCAAGTTCCTCGCCGTCGAGGACGAGGAGTTCAAGCAGGCGCAGACGGCCGGCGGCTACGCCAAGGAGATGTCCAAGGAATACCAGGCCAAGCAGGCGGAACTGACCGCCAGCCACATCGCCAAGCAGGACATCGTCATCACCACCGCGCTGATCCCGGGCCGCCCGGCGCCGAAGCTGATCTCGGCGGCGATGGTCGAGAGCATGAAGCCCGGCTCCGTCATCGTCGATCTCGCCGTCGAGCGCGGCGGCAATTGCGAGCTGGCCAAGGCGGGCGAAGTCGTCGTCACGCCGAACGGCGTCAAGGTCGTCGGCCATCTCAACGTGCCGGGCCGGCTCGCCGCAACCTCTTCGGCGCTCTACGCCAAGAACCTCTATGCCTTCGTCGAGACGCTGATCGACAAGGCCGAGAAGAAGCTCGCAGTGAACTGGGACGACGAGCTGGTGAAGGCGACCGCCCTGACGAAGGACGGCGCCGTCATCCATCCGAATTTCGCGCCGAAGGCCTGAGCGAAGGAATTCCGACCATGGCAAATCCCTCTCCCGAACAGGCCATCGAAAGCGCCCGCAACGCCGCGGCGCTGGCCAGGCAGGCGGCCGAGCTCGCCGAGCGCTATGCCGACCAGGCGGCGGCAGCGGCCAGCATCGCCACCGGCGGCGTCGATCCGACGATCTTCCGCCTCGCCATCTTCGTGCTCGCCGTCTTCGTCGGCTACTACGTCGTCTGGTCGGTGACGCCGGCGCTGCACACGCCGCTGATGTCCGTCACCAACGCGATCTCCTCGGTCATCGTCGTCGGCGCGCTGCTCGCCGTCGGCGTCGAGGCTCTCCCGGCGCTCGGCGACGGGCCGATCTGGGCCAAGATCTTCGGCTTCGTCGCCCTCGTGCTCGCCTCGGTGAACATCTTCGGCGGCTTCCTCGTCACCGAGCGCATGCTCGCGATGTACAAGAAGAAGGGCTGACGCATGGCCGCCAACCTCTCAGCCCTGCTCTACGTCGTTTCCGGCGTCCTGTTCATCATGGCCCTGCGGGGCCTGTCGCATCCGACCAGCTCCCGCCAGGGCAACCGCTACGGCATGATCGGCATGGGGCTCGCCATCCTGACGACGGTGGTGTTCTTCCCGCCGTCGGGCTTCTCGGGCTGGCTGCTCGTCATCCTCGGCATCGCCATCGGCGGCGGCATCGGCGCCTTCATGGCCAAGCGCGTGCAGATGACGCAGATGCCGCAGCTCGTCGCCTTCTTCCACTCGCTGGTCGGCCTCGCCGCCGTGCTGGTGGCGGCGGCGGCGCTCTATGCGCCGGAGGCCTTCGGCATCGGCCATGTCGGCTCGATCCACGGCTCGAGCCTGTTCGAGATGGCGCTCGGCGTCGCGATCGGCGCGGTCACCTTCACTGGCTCGATCATCGCCTTCCTCAAGCTCGACGGGCGCATGAGCGGCAAGCCGATCATGCTGCCGCAGCGCCATGGCATCAATATCGGCCTCGCCATCGCGCTCGTCGTCCTGCTGGCGATCTTCATCAAGACCGAGAGCCACGGCGTCTTCTGGCTGATCGTGCTGGTTTCGCTGGTGCTCGGCGTGCTGCTGATCGTGCCGATCGGCGGCGCGGACATGCCGGTCGTCGTGTCCATGCTGAACTCCTATTCCGGCTGGGCTGCCGCCGGCATCGGCTTCACGCTCGGCAACATGGCGCTGATCATCACCGGCGCGCTGGTCGGTTCGTCCGGCGCGATCCTGTCCTACATCATGTGCAAGGGCATGAACCGCTCCTTCATCTCGGTGATCCTCGGCGGCTTCGGCGGCGAGACGGCCGCGGCCGGCGCGGCCGGTGCGGTCGAGGCGCGGCCGGTGAAGCAGGGCTCGCCGGACGATGCCGCCTACATCATGAAGAACGCCGCCAAAGTCATCATCGTGCCGGGCTACGGCATGGCGGTGGCGCAGGCGCAGCACGCTCTGCGCGAGATGGCGGACACGCTCAAGAAGGAAGGCGTCGAGGTCAAATACGCGATCCATCCGGTTGCGGGCCGCATGCCCGGCCATATGAACGTGCTGCTGGCCGAGGCCAACGTGCCCTATGACGAGGTCTTCGAGCTCGAGGACATCAACTCGGAATTCGGCCAGGCCGACGTCGCCTTCGTCATCGGCGCCAACGACGTCACCAACCCGGCGGCGAAGACCGATCCGCAATCGCCGATCTACGGCATGCCGATCCTCGACGTCGAGAAGGCCAAGACGGTGCTGTTCATCAAGCGCGGCATGGGCTCCGGCTATGCGGGCGTCGAGAACGAGCTGTTCTTCAAGCCCAACACCATGATGCTGTTCGGCGACGCCAAGAAGGTCACCGACGAGATCGTCAAGGCGCTGGCGCACTGAACGCCCCGCAAAAGCGGGAGCCGCTTTTGCGATGAGGGCTGTTCGAGACCAAACCCGCGCGCCGTCATCGGAATGCTGCAATGGGCCGGCTTGATCGCCGGCCCTTTTGCTTTCCGGATCCCCCGCCCGATGCTTCTGCGCCTGACCAGGATTGTGCTGCTGCTGGCGCTGGCGGCCTATCTCGCCACGCTCGGCCTGCTTTATGCCTACCAGCGCGACCTGGTTTTTCCGCTCAATCCGGCGAAGGCGGATATCGCCTCGGCGGGACTTCCGGCGGCCGAGGAGGTGTCGGTGACGACCGCCGATGGCGAGCGGCTCGTCGCCTGGGCGGTGGCGCCGCGGGGCGACAAGCCGGTGCTGCTCTATTTCCAGGGCAATGCCGGCAATCTCGGCGGGCGGGGCCGTGCAGAGAGGCTGAGGGCGCTGACCGCGGACGGGACCGGTCTTTTCGCGATCAGCTATCGCGGCTATGGCGGCTCGACCGGCAGCCCGAGCGAGGAAGGCCTGCAGGAGGATGCCCGGGCCGCCTATGCGGCGGCGGCGCAGCGCTACGGGGCCGACCGCCTGGTGGGCTATGGCGAGTCGCTGGGAACCGGCGTGGTGCTGAAGCTCGCGGCCGAGAGGCCGCTCAAGGCGGTGGTGCTGGAGGCACCCTATCTTTCGGCGCTGGCGGTGGCCGAGGCGCGCTATCCCTATCTGCCGCTCGGTCCCTTCATGCGAGACCCTTTCCGCTCGGACACGGTCATCGAGAGGGTCAACGCGCCGCTGCTGATCATGCATGGCGAGCGCGACGGGGTGATTCCCATCACCCAGGGGCAGGCGCTCTACGATCTCGCAAAGCCGCCCAAGCGCTTCCTGCGCTTCCCGGAGGGCCGGCATGCGGACCTGCCGGAGCATGGCGCGATCCCGGAAGTGCGGCGCTTTCTGGCGGATGTCGGGCAGGGGCAATTCAGCGGTGCGCAGGTCCGGACCGTACCATGACAAAGGCCGCCGGATCCGATCCGGCGGCCTCGATCTTCACAGTGCTTCGTCCGCGCTCAGCTCCTGAAGAGGCCGCCGCCACCGCCGCCGCCGAGGCGGGACTGGCCGGCGCGGGCCTGGGCATTGTTGCCGTCGAGGCTGAGCGCCCGCTGATAGGATTGCTGCGCCTCGGACTTGTTGCCCAGCTTCTCCTGGGCGAAGCCGCGGCCGGCCCAGGCATCGGCGTTGCGGTTGTCGACATTGAGGGCCGCGGTGAAGTCCTCCAGCGCGGCATCGTATTTGCCGAGCGCGTTCAGGCTCTGGCCGCGCGCCACATAGGGCGGGGCGGTGTAGGGGTTGCGGTCGATCACCGAGTCGAAATCGGTGACGGCATGTTGGTGCTGGCCTTCCTTCTGATAGACGAGGCCGCGCGAATGGAAGGCTTCGGGCGATTCCGGGTTCAGCCGGATCGCGGTGTTGAGGTCGCTGAGCGCCTGCTGCAGGTTGCCTTGCTGGCGCAGCAGATTGGCGCGGGCGACATAGGCCGGCCCGTAATTGGGGTTGACGGTGGTGGCCTTGTTGAAATCGGCCATGGCCGCATCGTTGCGACCGCTCTGGCGCAGGGCCAGGCCGCGATTCGTATAAGCCGAGGCGAGGTTCGGATCGAGCTGGACCGCCTTGGTGAAATCGCCGATCGCGTCCGAGAAGCGGCCGATGCGGGCGTAGGCGGCGCCGCGGGTGTTGTAGGCGCCGGGATCGTTCTGGTTGCGGCTGATGACCTCGCTCAGCGAGCCGATATTGACGCTGGCATCAGCGTTGTCGCTGGTGTCGAGCACGGCCACGGCTGGCTGGGAGGAGAGACCGGATACGCTGTCGCATCCGGCCAGAGCCACCGCCATGCCAGCGGCCGCCAGCCAATAACTGCCTCGGATCATGCTTCGCCTCATCGATCTCGGCCTCATCGGTCTCGTGCTTCGTCTGCCGCTGAGTCCCAAGCCTCAAGCCCGGGCTCCTTGCGGCGTGATCGCGCTCCCCAGCCGAACAGCGCCTCGTCAGACAAGACGCCCCAAACCCGCCAAAACTTGGTTAACTCCGGCAAAAAACAAGAGCGCCCGGAGCGGACTCCAGGCGCCTGTCATTCTCGGACCCGCCCAGCGCCGCACAAGGCGGCTTGGCCAGGCTCAGGGGCGCTTCGGCTTCACCGGCGCGGGCAGGAGGCCTTCGCGCTGCAGCTTCTTGCGGACCAGCTTGCGGGCGCGGCGGACGGCCTCGGCCTTCTCGCGCGCCTTCTTCTCGGAAGGCTTCTCGTAATGGCCGCGGAGCTTCATCTCGCGGAAAATGCCTTCGCGCTGCATCTTCTTCTTGAGGGCGCGGAGAGCCTGGTCGACATTGTTGTCGCGAACGAGAACCTGCACGTGAAACGTCCGTCCTTAGCGGGTTGATCCAAAAATACGGGCCGGCGATGCCGCATGCGGATCGCTCGAAGGTTCGTGCGGATAACAGAATTCGATTTGGCTGTCCACGGCGCGATGCCGCGAAAATGCAGCCGTGGCACGCTTTTTCGCCGGATCGGGGCGAGCGCTCAGCCGCGCTCGGACAAAACCCGGGTGACATGGCCCATCTTGCGGCCCGGACGAGCGTCGCGCTTGCCGTAGAGATGCAGATGCGCACCGGGCTCGGCGAGGATCTCGCGCCAGCGCAAAGCGGCGTCGCCGATCAGGTTCTCCATCTCGACGCGGCCGCGCAGCGCGGCGGAGCCAAGCGGAAAGCCGCAGACGGCGCGGACATGCTGATGGAACTGCGAGGTCTCGGCGCCCTCGCTGGTCCAGTGCCCGGAGTTATGCACGCGCGGGGCGATCTCGTTGACGATGACGCGCTCGGTGCCGCCGTCCTCCAGCACGAACATCTCGACGGCGAAGACGCCGACATAGCCGAGCGCCTCGCCGATCCGGCGTGCCGCATCGATGGCGGCGTCCGAGGCCGTCCTGCCCAGCTTCGCCGGCACGCGGGTGAAGGCGAGGATATGGTCGCGATGCTCGTTCTCGCAGACGTCGAAGGCGGCGAAGGCGCCGTCGAGCCCGCGCGCGGCGACGACCGAGACCTCGCGCTCGAAGGGCACGAAACCTTCGAGGATCGCGGGAAAGCGGCCGATCGCCTCATAGGCCTCGGCGAGGTCGGTGCCGGGAGCGATCTTGACCTGCCCCTTGCCGTCATAGCCGAAGCGGCGTGTCTTCAGGATCGAGGGGCGGCCGAGCGCGGCGACGGCGGCCTCGAGATCGGCCAGCGAATCGACGGCGCGAAACGGCGCGACCGCAAGGCCGAGATCGGCGACGAAGCTTTTCTCGCTCAGCCGGTCCTGCGTCACGGCAAGCGCGCGGGCTCCGGGATGCAGCGGCGTGCGCGCGGCGAGGAAGGCGGCGGTCGCCGCCGGCACGTTCTCGAATTCATAGGTCACGACGTCGACGGCGTCGGCGAAGTTGGCGAGGGCCGCTTCGTCGTCATAATCGGCGACGGTATGGCGGGTGGCCACGTCGAAGGCCGGGCTGTCCGCCTCCGGTGCGAAGACATGGCAGCGTATGCCGAGATCGGCGGCGGCGAGCGCCATCATCCGGGCGAGCTGCCCGCCGCCGAGGATGCCGAGCATGGCGCCCGGCGCGAGGCCGGTCGGAACAGGCGCGCTCATGCCTCGTCCCGATTCGGGCGCTCGGCGATGCCGGCGCTCTGGCGGGCGCGATAGGCCTCGAGACGTTCCGCCAGGGCCTCGTCCGAGAGCGCGAGCACGGCGGCCGCCAGGAGCGCGGCATTGACCGCGCCGGCACGGCCGATGGCGAGGGTGCCGACCGGGATGCCGGCGGGCATCTGCACGATGGAGAGCAGGCTGTCCTGCCCCGAGAGCGCCTTGGATTCGACCGGGACGCCGAAGACCGGCAGCGGCGTCAGCGAGGCGGTCATCCCCGGCAGATGGGCGGCGCCACCGGCACCGGCGATCACCACCTTGAAGCCTTCGGCCTTGGCGCCCTTGGCGAAGGAAAACAGCCGGTCCGGCGTGCGATGGGCCGAGACGATGCGGGCGTCATAGGGGATGGCGAGGGCGTCGAGCGCTTCGGCAGCATGACGCATCGTCGCCCAGTCGGACTGGCTGCCCATGATGATGGCGACGGGTGGGCTGGTCTTGGCCATGGATGCGCTCGGGCTTCGCCTTGGGAAGCGCGCGATCTAGACTGCCCGGCGCCCGATAAGCAAGGGCGAATCGGGTCTGGCGCCCATCGAATCGCCGTGCTCAGGCGATGATGTCGGGCGTCAGCGCATCCTCGATCTGCGAAATGCGGTCCTTCAGGTAGAGCTTGCGCTTCTTCAGCCGCTGCACCTGGATCTGGTTGATCGCGCCGACCCGCTCCAGCGCGTCGATGGCGCTGTCGAGATCGCGGTGCTCCTCGCGCAGCCGCGCCAGCTCCGCGGTGAAGGTCTCGACCTCTTCCGGGCTGAGCTCGAATCCCATGGCCATCTCATCATCGCCGCACTTGGCCGCGACTATGCCTTCGCCGCGATGCGCCTCGCAAGAGCGCGTGTCGCTGCCCAAGCCTCCGGGAGCCTTCTATTCACGGCTTCCGGGAAGGGAGCCGGAGTCGATCACAGAATCTCATGAATGCCGTGTGACAGTGCAGGGCAGACGTGAAGCCGGCTTTCTGTCAGATTGGTACGTCAACTGTTCATCAGGAGGATCCCAGATGTCGTTGCAGACCCGTCTTGTCGAACTCGAGCGCAAGCATCGCCAACTCGAGGACGCGATCGCCCGAGCCGTGGCGAGCCCTTCCTCCAGCGACCTCAGCGTGGCCGAGCTCAAGCGGAAGAAGTTGCAACTGAAGGATGAGATCGAACGCGTAAGGCTGACCATGCCGGGGCGAACCCTGCACTGAGACGACATTCCGCTTCGCCCGCGGGGCGTTACATGGATGCGGACTCGAACCGGCCCGAAAGGGCCGGTTCTTTTTTGCGCTATGGAACCTTCCCGGGATGTCGCATGTTGAAGCGTGGCGTTTCAACATGGGAGGGATAGCATGGGCATTATCTGGACCATCATCATCGGCTTTGTCGCCGGGATCATCGCCAAATTCATCACGCCGGGCTCGAACGAGCCGTCCGGCTTCATTCTGACAACAATCCTCGGCATCGTCGGCGCCTTCGTGGCGACCTATCTCGGTCAATCGCTCGGCTGGTATGCGCCGGGGCAGGGGGCAGGGCTGGTCGGCGCGGTGATCGGCGCCGTCATCGTCCTGTTGGTTTGGGCGATGATCAATGGCCGCCGCGGTTCTGTCTGATCCTGATCGAGTCCAGAAAAGGAGTTCCTGCCATGAGCAATGACAACGGGACCAGCAGCGGTTTTCCGTCGATGACGGCCCTGCTTGGGCTGCTCGCCGTCGCGGGCTACCAGCATCGCGACCAGATCTCGGAGTGGATCAGCAACAAGATGGGCGGCGGGCAGGGCGCCGCTCCGCCGGCCCCAGGGCAGGCGGGGGCCGCGCCCGGTCAGCAGCAGGCTGGCGGTGGCCTTCTCGGTAGCCTGGGCGGCTTGCTCGGCGCTGGCGGCGCCGGAGCGATCCTGAACAGCGGCCTCGGCGAGCTGGTCGACCGCTTCAACCAATCCGGGCAGGGCGACAAGGCCAATTCCTGGGTCGGGACGGGCCCCAACCAGGATGTCGCGCCGGGCGATCTCGAGCAGGCGCTGGGACCGGAGGTGCTCGACGCCATCGCCAAGCAGACCGGCCTCTCGCGCGAGGACCTGCTGGCCCGGCTCTCGAAAGTCCTGCCCGATGCGGTCGATCGCTATACGCCGGGCGGCAATCTCGGCAGCGCCAGGGGCTGAACGCTCCGGACGTAAGAGACATCGCCATGGCAGTGGCGCGGGCTAGAGGGTCCGCGCCATTTCGCGCAGGCGGAATTTCTGGATCTTGCCGGTCGAGGTCTTGGGGATCTCGGTGAAGATCACGGTCCTCGGGCATTTGAACGAGGCCAGATGCCGCTTGCACCAGGCGATCAGCTCCGCCTCGGTCGCGGGCTTGCCCGGCTTGAGCTCGATGAAGGCGCAGGGCGTCTCGCCCCATTTCTCGTCAGGCCGGGCGACGACCGCGGCGGCCTGCACCGCCGGATGCTTGTAGAGCGCATCCTCGACCTCGATCGAGGAGATGTTCTCGCCGCCGGAGATGATGATGTCCTTGGAGCGGTCCTTGAGCTGGATGTAGCCGTCGGGATAGCGCACGCCGAGGTCGCCGGTGTGGAACCAGCCGCCGGCGAAGGCGGCGCCGGTCGATCTCGGGTTCTTCAGATAGCCCTTCATCACGACGTTGCCGCGCATCATCACCTCGCCGAGCGTCTGGCCGTCGCGCGGGACGGGCTGCATCGTGTCGGGATCGAGCACGTCGAGCCCCTCCAATGCGGGATAACGCACGCCCTGGCGGGCTTTCTTCGCGGCCTGCTCGGCCGGCGGGAGCGTGTCCCAGTCGTCGTTCCACTCATTGACCACGGCCGGGCCATAGCACTCGGTCAGGCCGTAGAGATGGGTGACCTCGAAGCCGGCCTGCTTCATGCCGGCGAGCACCGCTTCGGGCGGCGGGGCGGCGGCGGTGAAGAAGGAAACGGTCTGCGGGAAGTCGCGCCGCTCCTCTTCCGGGGCGTTGAGCAGCGTCGACATCACGATCGGCGCGCCGCAGAGATGGGTCACGCCATGGTCGGCGAGCGCGTCATACATCGCCTTGGCCCGGACCTGGCGCAGGCAGACATGGGTGCCGGCGACGATCGAGATCGTCCAGGGGAAGCACCAGCCGTTGCAGTGGAACATCGGCAGCGTCCAGAGATAGACCGGATGGCGACCGAGATTGCCGGTGATGACGTTGGAGGTGGCGAGCAGATTGGCGCCGCGATGGTGATAGACCACGCCCTTGGGGTCGCCGGTGGTGCCGGAGGTGTAGTTCAGCGCGATCGCGTCCCATTCATCGTCCGGCATCCGCCACGCGAATTCGGGATCGCCGGAGGCGACGAAATCCTCGTAGTCGACGCTGCCGAGGCGCTCGCCCGGCCCGTCATAGACCGGGTCGTCATAGTCGATGACGAGCGGCTTCGCCTTGCAGAGCGACAGGGCCTCCCGGATCGTGCCGGAGAATTCGCGGTCGGTGATCAGCACCTTCGCTTCGCCATGGTCGAGCGAGAAGGCGATGATGGCGGCGTCGAGCCTGGTGTTGAGCGTGTTGAGCACTGCACCGGCCATCGGCACGCCGTAATGGCATTCGAGCATGGCGGGCGTGTTCGGCAGCATCGCTGCGACCGTGTCGTTCTTGCCGATGCCGTGTTTCGCCAGCGCCGAGGCGAGGCGGCGGGAGCGAGCATAGAACTCGGCATAGGAGCGGGCGAGCGGGCCGTGGACGATCGCGGTGTGGCTGGGGAAGATCGCGGCGGCGCGCTCGAGGAAGGTGAGCGGCGTCAGCGGCTGGTGATTGGCCGGGTTGCGGTCGAGATCGGTGTCATAGGGCGTGGTCTTCATCTTGGGCCTTCCGCCGTCGTGTCGCCGCAGGATTAGCCGCTCGCCGGCTCAACCGTAATCCATCCCTTTTGCCGATGCGGCGCAATCGTCGATGGCGGCGGGCTTGCGGTGCGGAAGGCTTGCGGTGCGGAAGGCTTCTCGCCACGATGCCATGGAACCGGTCTGGAGAGAGACGATGCGGGTCTTTGCTGCCCTGGCGGGGATGACCGGCTGGGTGGCGCTGGCGCTCCAGTTCTACCTGAGCGTGGTCAACGGCAGCGCGCGGGGGCTGCCTGCCGGCGAGATGGTGCTGCGTTATTTCAGCTTCTTCACGATCCTGACCAACATGCTGGTCGCGCTCGTCCTGACGCGGGCTGTGCTCGCTCCCGGTCGCGGCATCCTCGGCCGGCCCGCAGTGCAGGCGGCGACAGCCGGCTATATCGCCGTTGTCGGCCTGATCTATGTCGTCATCCTGCGCCACACATGGGCGCCGACCGGCCTGCAATGGTGGGTGGATGTGGCGTTGCACTATGCCATGCCGCTGCTCTATCTCGCCTTCTGGCTGGCCTTCGCGGCCAAGGGCAGGCTGCGCTGGGCGATGCCGCTGGGCTGGCTCGCCTATCCCGGGCTCTATCTCGCCTGGGTGCTGGCACGTGGCGCGGCTTCGGGCTTCTACCCCTATCCGTTCATCGACGTGGCGAGGCTCGGCTATGGCCGGATGGCCGCGAACGCGCTCGGCATGATGCTGCTGTTCCTGCTGGTCGGCTTCGCCTTCGTCGCGCTCGATCGCCTTCTGACGCGGGGCCGGGCGCTCACCCCCACAGGCGCAGACCCAGGCCGCCGAGCCCATCGAAGACGAGCTTGAGCCCCACCACGACCAGCAGCCAGTAGATGATGCCGTAGAAGCGCTCGGCCGGGACGCGACGGACCAGCCAGACCCCGGCGAAAGTCGCGGCGATGGCGAAGGGCAGCAGCGCGGCGGAGGCGATGAGGTTTGCGGCGCTGAACTGCCCGAGCGCGATATAGGGAATGATCTTCACCCAGTTCATCGCGGCGAAGAAGATCGCGCCGGTGCCGACGAAGACGGCGGGCGGCAGCTTCTGCGGCATGGCGTAGATCTGGAAGGGCGGGCCGCCGGCATGGGCGACCATGCTGGTGAACCCGCAGAAGAAACCCCAGAAGCTGCCCGCGCCCCAGCTCGCCTGCGTCGCGACAGTCGGCTTCTTGCCGTCGCTCAGCATGCGGCGCAGCGCGAAGCCGACCGAGATCAGCCCGACCGCCAGGACGACGGCTGCGTCCGAGACCTTCGCCGCCAGCAGATAACCCATGAGGATGCCCAGGAGCGCGCCGGGCGCCAGCGTCGCCAGATTGCGGCGATCAAATTCGCGCCGGTAGGACCAGACCGAGACCACGTCCTGCGCGATCAGCAGCGGCAGCATGATCGCCGCCGCCGTCACCGGCGAGACGACCAGCGCCATCAGCGGCAGGGACAAGAGGCCGATCCCAGAAAAGCCGCCTTTCGCCAGCCCGGTCAGGATGACGGCCGGCACCATGGCGGCGAAGAAGACGAGATCGAAGGGCATGGAGGAATGCTGCGCCGCAGGGCCGAGAGGTTCGGAAGGGGTGGGCGAAAGTCTTAAAGCAGCGCGCTTGCACTGGCTGAGGGGAGTGCGCAGGATTCCGCGCAAAACCAGCCCCGCCAACGCCGGCTCGCCACGGGGCTTTAGGATGAAACCCGGCGCAGAGGAACGCTTCCCATGAATGGCTCCCATGCGGCGCCCGCCCGCCCGGCGCAAGGCTATCGCGAAACCTATGCAAGCTGGCAGGCCGACCCCGAAGCCTATTGGCTCGACATCGCCAAGGGGATCGACTGGATCAGGCCGCCGCAAAAGGCCTTCGACGCCGCTGCCGGTATCTATGGCCGCTGGTTCCCGGATGCGACCTGCAACACCTGCTTCAACGCGCTCGACCGGCATGTGCGCGACGGGCGTGGGCAACAGGTCGCGCTGATCCATGACAGTCCCGTCACCGGAACGAAGGCCAGATACACCTATGCCGAGATGCTCGACGAGGTCGCGACGCTCGGCGCCGTGCTGCAGGACCTTGGCGTCGGCAAGGGCGACCGCGTCCTGATCTATATGCCGATGGTGCCGGAGGCGGCCTTCGCCATGCTCGCCTGCGCGCGGATCGGCGCCGTGCATTCGGTGGTGTTCGGCGGCTTCGCTGCCAAGGAACTGGCGACGCGCATCGACGATGCCGAGCCCAAGGTGATCCTGAGCGCAACCTGCGGCATCGAGCCGACGCGGGTGGTCGAGTACAAGCCGCTGCTCGACGGCGCGATCGCAATGGCCCG
Source organism: Allobosea sp. UNC402CLCol (assembly GCF_000745475.1). Taxonomy (GTDB): domain Bacteria; phylum Pseudomonadota; class Alphaproteobacteria; order Rhizobiales; family Beijerinckiaceae; genus Allobosea; species Allobosea spartocytisi. The sequence goes on along the minus strand of NZ_JQJJ01000008.1, from coordinate 988,836 downwards.
GCACAAGCCGCAGGCTTGCGTGATCCTGCAGCGGCCGCAGGCCGAGGCCTCGATGCATGCGGCGCGCGACAAGAACTGGCGCATGCTGGTCGCGGCCGCGAAGGCCACCGGGCGCAAGGCCGATTGCGTCGAGGTCGCCGCGACCGATCCGCTCTACATCCTCTACACCTCCGGCACGACCGGCCGGCCCAAGGGCGTGGTCCGCGATAATGGCGGCCACATGGTCGTGCTCAAGGCGACGATGGACCAGCTCTTCGATGTCGGGCCGGGCGAAGTGATGTTCTGCGCCTCCGATGTCGGCTGGGTCGTCGGCCATGGCTATATCGTCTATGCGCCGCTGATCCAGGGCGCGACCAGCGTGCTCTATGAAGGCAAGCCGGTCGGCACGCCCGATCCCGGCGCCTTCTGGCGGGTGATCGCCGAGCACGGGGTGAAGGTGCTGTTCACGGCCCCGACCGCCTTCCGCGCCATCCGCAAGGAGGACCCGGAAGGCAAGCACCTCGCCGGGCACGATCTCTCGCGCTTCAGGGCGCTGTTCCTCGCCGGCGAGCGGGCCGATCCCGAGACGCTGAAATGGGCCGAGGCGCTGCTGAAGGTGCCGGTGATCGACCATTGGTGGCAGACGGAAAGCGGCTCGCCGATCGTCGGCGACCCGATGGGCCTGGGCCTGCTGCCGATCAAGCACGGCTCGCCGACCGTGCCGCTGCCGGGCTGGGACGTGCAGTGCCTCGACGAAGGCGGCCGGCCGGTCGAGGCGGGCAAGATGGGCGCGATCGTGCTGAAGCTGCCGCTGCCGCCGGGCGCGCTGCCGACGCTGTGGAATGACGATGCGCGCTTCCGGGAGGCCTATCTCACGACTTATCCGGGCTATTACAACACCTCGGATGCCGGCTACATCGATGCGGATGGCTATGTCTTCATCATGGGCCGCACCGACGACATCATCAACGTCGCCGGCCACCGGCTCTCGACCGGCGGCATGGAGGAGGTTCTGGCGGCCCATCCGGCCGTGGCGGAATGCGCGGTCGTCGGCATCCGCGACGCGCTCAAGGGCGAGCAGCCCTGCGGCTTCGTGGTGCTGAAGGCAGGGGTGACGCAGTCGCCGGCGGAGGTCGAGCGAGAACTCGTCGCGCTGGTGCGCGAGCGGATCGGGCCGGTGGCGGCCTTCAAGCTGGCGGTGACGGTCAACCGGCTGCCGAAGACGCGCTCCGGCAAGATCCTGCGGGCGACGATGAAGAAGATCGCCGATGGCGAGGATTATGCGGTGCCGGCGACGATCGAGGATGTCGGGGTGCTCGACGAGATCGGCGCGGTGCTGAAGGGCAGGGGGCTAGGCTGACCACGCACATCGCCGTTGCGTGAGGTTTCGCAACGGCAATACAACTTCACGTTGAATTTACGGTTTGGTGGCAAGATCGACTGTGGTGGGGATAGCCGCAGGCGCTGAATATGGCTGCTTTGCAAGCTGGCCGGATCTTGTTGCCATTGATCGTCGCGCTGGCGCCGTTCGCGCTGGTGCTGGCGCCGCGCGATAACGCGTCGGTGATTGTCTTCGCAGCCGATGGGCGGGCAGCGGCGGCCGCGATCGCGCATGCCGGCGGTACGGTGCTGGCGCGTTTCAGCTCGTTCGGATTCGTTGCCCGCGCCGAGAGTCCGGGCTTCGCGATGCGTCTCTATCTCGCAGGAGCTCTTCTCGTCCTGGACGGCGCCGGTCGCGGCGGCTGCCTGGCCTCGACAGGGCGTTCATGACTCGTGACGGAAGGGTGGATCCGGTGAGCCGCAGCCTCAATGACATTCGTCAGGCCTTCACGACGCCGCTGATGTACGGGCAATGGGGGTTCGTTCCGATCGTCGCCCTCGTTGCCTGGTTCAACGGGCATTCCATGGTTGCGGTCGCTCTGGTCTCCGCGCTTCTCGCGGGCGGCGGAGCGCTGGCCTGGGCGCAGGACAGGACCGGCCTCTCGACGCGGATCACCTCGACGGTCGCGCTGTGCGGGCAGGTCGCCCTGCTGGTGCTGGCCTGCGAAGGCACGCGCTACCAGATCGACATGCACATGGCCTTCTTCGCCGCGCTCGCGGTCACGACGGCGTGGTGCTGCTGGCGGGCGATCCTGGCCGCGACGGCGGTGGTCGCAGTCCACCATCTCGTCCTCAACCTGATCTATCCGCTGGCGGTGTTTCCGGACGGGGCGGAATTCCTGCGCGTCGTCACCCATGCCGTGATTCTGCTGGCCGAGGCCGGCGCACTCGTCTGGCTGGCGCTGCGGCTCGAAAAGGCATTGTTTACGGCCGATGTGGCGACGGATACCGCCATTGCGAACCAGCAGCGTGAGGATGACCTGCGGCGCGAGGCCGGGCTTGCCGACGAGCGGCGCGACATCATGGAAGCCAGGCTGCTTGCCGCCGTCGGAACGACGGTCGAGGCGGCGCGGCGCGGCGACTTCTCGGTCCGGACGACGCAGACATCCGATCTCGGCCGGCTGAGCTCGCTCGTGCAGGGCGTCGACGAACTCGCCGGCGTCTGCGAAGGCTTTCTCGACGAGACGGACCGGGCGCTGGCGGCGCTGGCGGCGGGCGATCTGGCGGCGCGGATGGCGACCGGGTTCGAGGGGCGGCTGGCCGGGGTGGCGGTGAATTTCAATCGCTCGGCCGAGGCGCTGGGCAGCCTGCTGGCTGATGTCACGCAGAGCGCTTCCGATACGCGTCAGGCCGCCGATGCGATCCTGTCGGCGACGGACGACCTGTCGCAACGCGGCGAAAGTCAGGCCGCGGCTCTGGAAGACACGTCCACCGCGATCGAGGGGATTGCCGCGACGATCCGGGCGACGGCGGAGAAGGTTTCCTCAGCCGCCAGCAAGGCCCGCAGCACGGCCGACAGCGCCGATGCAGGCGCGGCCGTTGCCGGCAGCGCCGTGGCGGCGATCGACAGGATCGACGATCAGGCAAGGCGGATCGTCGATATCGTCGAGGTGATGGACGGGCTTGCCTTCCAGACCAATCTGCTTGCGCTCAACGCCTCGGTCGAGGCGGCACGCGCCGGTGAGGGCGGGCGCGGTTTCGCCGTGGTCGCCACCGAGGTCCGGCGGCTGGCTCAGCAATCGGCCGATGCGGCGCGGGATGTCCGGCTGCTGATCGACGAGACCAAGACGCAGGTCGATGAAGGCGTGAGATTGGTGCGCGAGGTTGGGCAAAGCCTGAACCTCGTCTCGGGCGACGCGGCCACGGTGGCGCGGGTCTTCGAGGAAATCAGCGACTCCACACGGGAGCAGACCCGGGCGGTGGGCGCGATCGAGCAGACGCTGGCGCAGATGGGTGCCCTGACACAAGACGGCGCGCTCGCCGCTGCCCGTACCAGCGCTGCCGGGCATGGCATGGTGGCGACCGCGGAAACGTTGACGCGGCAGACGGAGCGCTTCCGGAGCGCCGCGATATCCACTCCCGAGCGTGAACGCCAGCGGCGCGTGGCATAATCACCGAGCCGTCCCTGGGGGAGAGCGGCTCGGTCACGCATCGGTCGAGCCTCAGTCCTCGTCGTCCTCGTCGGCCGGGCGCTTGATCTGCTTCAGCTTGGCGAAGACGGAATCGACGTCGATCGCGGCTTCTTCCTCGCGCTTCGGCCGGCTCATGTCGGCGAAGGGCTGGGTCTCCGTCCGCACGGGCTCCGGAGCGGTCGCTTCCTCGACCGAGAGCAGGGTCGAGCCGGCCTCGGCCAGCGCGGCCGGCCGGTCCTTGGCGGCGCGGGCGACCTCGAAGTCCAGGTCGATCTGCGAGCATAGGCCGAGGCTGACCGGGTCGATCGGATTGAGCTGCTGGGCGTTCCAATGCGTCCGGTCGCGGATCTGCGCGATGGTCGACTTGGTGGTGCCGATCAGGCGAATGATCTGCGCGTCCTTGAGCTCGGGGTGGTTGCGCAGCAGCCAGAGGATGGCGTTCGGACGGTCCTGGCGCTTCGAGACCGGGGTGTAGCGCGGGCCCTTGGTGCGCTTGATCTCCGGCACCTTCACCTTGCGCTCGGCGAGGCGCAGATGATGGTTCGGGTTCGCGGCGGCGCGCTCGAGCTCCTCGCGGGTGAGCTGGCCGGAGGTGATCGGGTCGAGGCCCTTGATGCCCGCCGCCACTTCGCCATCGGCAATGCCGCGGACCTCGAGCGGGTGCAGCTTGCAGAACTCGGCGATCTGCTCGAAGGTCAGCGAGGTGTTCTCGACCAGCCAGACCGCAGTGGCCTTGGGCATCAGCGGGGGTTGTGACACGGGGGGCGTCTCCTGAATTGCCCTGGCGCCGTCTCAGGCTCGGCAGGGCAGGGTCGCGGACAATAGCTCTCATGCGCCGACCGGCCTCCTCGGCCGGCCATCCAAATCATCGACGATGAGCAGGATGGCGCGCCTTATAGGCGAGCGCGTGGCAGGTGTCCATGGAAAGTGACGTTCATATCGTCAGCACGATCTTACCGATATGGGCGCTCGATTCCATCAGGCGGTGCGCCTGCGCCGCTTCCGCCAGCGGGAAGGTCGCGCTGATCAGCGGCTTGCAGCGTCCGGCGTCCAGCAGCGGCCAGACCTTCTCCTGCAATTCCGCTGCGATGGCGGCCTTCTCGGCGACGGTGCGGGGCCGCAGCGTCGAGCCGGTATGGGTCAGACGCTTCAGCATCAGCCGGCTGAAATTGACTGTCGCTTTCGGCCCGTTGAGGAAGGCGATCTGGACGATGCGGCCCTGATCGGCGGCGGCCTCGTAATTGCGGTCGATATAGTCCCCGCCGACCATGTCGAGGGTCAGGTTTACGCCGCGCCCGGCGGTCGCGGCCTTCGCCGCCGCGACAAAATCTTCCGTGCGGTAGTTGATGGCGTGGTCGGCGCCGAGCTCGCGGCAGGCCTGGCACTTCTCGTCCGAGCCCGCGGTCGCCAGCACGGTCGCGCCGAAGGCCTTGGCGAGCTGGATCGCCGTGGTGCCGATGCCCGACGAGCCGCCATGGACGAGGAAGCTCTCGCCCGCCTGCAGGCGCCCGCGCTGGAAGACATTGGTCCAGACGGTGAAATAGGTCTCGGGGACGGCGCCCGCCTCGATCAGCGAAAGCCCTTTCGGCACGGGCAGGGCGTTGCTCTCGTGGACGACGGCGTATTGCGCATAGCCGCCGCCGGCGACGAGGCCGCAAACCTGGTCGCCGAGCGCGAAGCGCGTCGCGCCCTCGCCGAGCGCGACGACCGTGCCGGCGATCTCGAGGCCCGGGATGTCGGAAGCGCCGGGCGGCGGGTTGTAGCCGCCCTGCCTCTGTAGCACGTCGGGCCGGTTGACCCCGGCTGCCGCGACCGCGACGAGAATCTCGCCGGCAGCCGGCTGCGGGACGGGGCGCGTCTGCGGTTTCAGCACGTCGGGGCCGCCGGGGGCCTCCATGCCGATCGCGATCATGGTCCGGGGAACGATGCTCGAAGCGGTGTTCATGAGGCTCTCCTGCTGGGTCGAATGGCGTAATCGATCCGACGAGATAGGTCTTTGTTTTAACGTTGGCTTTTCCCGAAAACCGCATTTGGTTTTCGGGCCGCTGCCCCCGGCATGTTGCGGCGCAGCTTGGCGGCATGGGTCAGAGTTGTTTAGCCTACCCCTTCGAGTTTGGTGAGATGCGAGGCCGCCATGTCGTTATTCCCGGAGGATGATCGCCCGAAGCCGAAGCGCGTCCATGAGATCGGGCAGGATCTGTCGACCCTGTCGCTGGGCGAGCTGGAGGAGCGGATCGCCGCGCTGAAGGCCGAAATCGAGCGGCTGACCGAGGCGCGGGCGAGCAAGAGCGCGTCGCGCGCGGCGGCGGACGCCTTCTTCCGCCGGCCGGCCTGAAATTGGGGCGGGCCGGGTCCCGTTAAGGGATCATTAATGATTCCAAAGTATGAATCGCATCATCCAGTTTGTCTGGATGTGAGTGGCTCCTGCCTACTCTGTTTGACGCCTCCCTGTTGACCTTCACGAGCCGCCTTTGGCGGCTCTTTTTTTATCCGGGGGGCATCCGGGGTACTGGCGGCGGACTGCCTTGTTGCCGCCATGGATGTCTACCTCCATTAAGGTTAACGACATCTTACCGGGGCCGGTCATCGTTAACGGCGCTATCCTTGCGGTGTCGTGGGCATGATCCGCGTTGCGTTCCAGAGGCGCACGCGATTGTGCCGATGGGAGACACCGTATGAACGACGCCCAGTTGCTCGAACTGCCCCGGGAAGGAACGATCTCCTTCGCGCGCGGCTTCGTTCGATCCGATGCCTTCATGATCCTGTTCCGCGAGGGCATGGGGCTGGTCGAGCAGACCGCGGCCTATCTCGATGGCGAGGGCCGCAAGGAATCGGCGGCGCTGCCGCGCGAGGTCGCGCTGACCTATGCCACCGAGAGCATGCGCCTGACGACGCGGCTGATGCAGATCGCTTCCTGGCTGCTGGTGCAGCGAGCCGTCGCGGAGGGCGAGATGACGGCCGAGCAGGCGCGGGCCGAGCACAGCAAGGTCAAGATCGGCGATCCGATGATCCCGCCGGCCGAGCACATCGTCGCCCGGCTGCCCGAGCGGCTGCGCCAATTGATGGACCATTCGGTCCGCCTTCAGGCGCGCATCCGCCATCTCGAGGAGCAGATGTCGGGCCATGCTCCGCTGCCGGAGACCGCGAATCCGGTGCAGGACCAGCTCGCCAGCCTGCAGGCGCGGCTTGAGCTGCGGGGGTGAGGGCTGGGGCGTACCTCATCGTCATTCCGGGCTTGACCCGGAATCCATCGCAGAGCCGCGGAGTCCTATGATGGATTCCGGATCTGCGCTGCTGTGCAGCTTGTCCGGAATGACGGAGATCGTCGCTCGATGAGCCCGAAACAAAAAACCCGGCCGCGAGGCCGGGTTTTTGCATTTTCGGAGGAAGCGGCCTTGCGACCGCTTCGACTTACTTCTTGCCGATCGTGCCGAGGCCAGCGAAGCGCGAGTTGAAGCGCGAGACACGGCCGCCGCGGTCCAGCATATGCTGCGTGCCGCCGGTCCAGGCCGGGTGGGTCTTCGGGTCGATGTCAAGGTTCAGCGTGTCGCCTTCCTTGCCGTAGGTCGAGCGCGTCGCATACTCGCTGCCATCGGTCATGACGACCTTGATGGTGTGGTAGTCGGGGTGGATGCCGGCCTTGGCCATGACGAAATCCTCGAAGCTTACAAAAACGGGCGTGTCGACAAGCAGGCGGACCTGCCCGGCCCGTCGAAAGAATTCGGATGAGCCTGTCGTGAAGTCGCGAGCACATATCGCAGACGCAGGCGCAGCGCAAGTTTGACGGTGCCGAACCACGCCTGCGGCGTTGCGACATTTGCCAAGGCTTGCCCGATCGGCTTTGTCCGGTGTTGAAGATTGCTATCGTTCCAGGGCGCGCGAAGCGCGCGATTGCAGCAGGAGTTCCGGCGCGTGGCCGAAGCTGACGGGAAAGACGACAAGGCGCGGCCGGATTTCCGTTCGCTGGCGACCTTCTGGCCCTATGCGCGGGCGCAGAAGCGGCGCATCGCCGCGGCTCTGGTCGCGCTCATCGTGGCCTCGCTGGCGACGCTGATCCTGCCCGTCGCGGTCCGGCGCGTCATCGATGTCGGCTTTGCCGGCGGGGAGCAGCAGCTCGCCAACAGCTATTTCATCCTGCTGATCGGCGTCGTCGCCGTGCTGGCGCTGGCGAGCTCGGCGCGATTCTATCTGGTGATGACAGTGGGAGAGCGCATCGTCGCCTCGCTGCGTGCCGACGTCTTCCGGCATCTGACACGGCTGGAACCTGCCTTCTTCGATTCGAGCAAGGCGGGCGACCTCGTCTCGCGGCTCACCGCCGACACGACGCAGATCAAGTCCACCTTCGCCTCGACGGCCTCGATCGCTCTGCGCAACGCCATCATGGCGCTGGGCGCGCTCGGGCTGATGGTGGCGACGAGCCCGCGGCTCTCGGCCATCGTCATCGGCGTGATCCCGCTGATCGTCATCCCGCTGGTGATGTCGGGGCGCTCGGTCAGGCACCGCGCCCGGGCGGCGCAGGATCGGCTGGCCGAGGCTTCCGCCTTCGCGGCGGAGGCGGTCGGCGCCATCCGCACCATGCAATCCTTCGGCGCGGCTGCGCAGACATCGGCCCGCTTCGAGGCGGCCTCGGACGGGGCCTATGGTGCCTCGCGGGAGGCGACGGCCTCGCGGGCGTTGCTTTCGGGTGTGGCGATCTTCCTGGTCTCGGCCAGCGTCGTCTGCGTGCTGTGGGTCGGCGCGACCGAGGTGTTCGACGGGCGCATGACGGGCGGGCGCCTCTCCCAGTTCATCCTCTATGCGGTGCTGGCGGCGAGCTCGCTCGGCCAGCTCTCGGAGGTCTATGGCGATATCAGCGCCGCGGCGGGCGCCTCCGGCCGGCTTGGCGAGATCCTGGCGATGAAGCCTGCCATCGCCGCGCCGCCGATGCCTAAGCCGATGCCCGAGGCTTCGCTCGGCGAGCTCGCCTTCGAGGATGTTTCGTTCAGCTATCCCGGGCGGGACGCCTCGGCGCTCCATCATCTCAGCTTCTCGATCCGGCCGGGCGAGCGGATCGCGCTGGTCGGCCCGTCCGGCGCGGGCAAGAGCACGGTGCTGCAGCTGGCCTTGCGCTTCTACGATCCGCAGGGCGGGCGTGTCGTCGTCGATGGCGTGGCCGGGCCCGAGGCTGATCCGGAGGTCTGGCGGCAGCGCTTCGCGCTGGTGCCGCAGGAGCCGACCGTCTTCGGTGTCTCGGTTCGGGACAATATCGCCTATGGCCGCCCCGATGCCACGCAGGCCGAGGTCGAGGAGGCGGCACGGTTGGCGGCGGCGGACGGCTTCATCCGGGCCCTGCCGCAGGGCTACGACACCATCGTCGGCGAGCGTGGCGTGACGCTCTCGGGCGGGCAGCGGCAGCGGCTCGCCATCGCACGTGCGGTGCTGAAGGACGCGCCGATCCTGCTGCTCGACGAGGCGACGAGCGCGCTCGATTCCGAAAGCGAGCGGGCGGTGCAGGATGCGCTCGACCGGTTGATGCAGGGGCGCACGACGCTGGTCGTCGCGCATCGCCTCGCGACCATCCTCTCGGCCGACCGCATCCTCGTGATGGAGGAAGGGCGCATCGTCGAGCAGGGCACCCATGCCGAGCTCAAGGCGCGCGGCGGGCTCTATGCGAGGCTGGCGGCATTGCAGTTCGGGCTGGAGGCGGCCTGACGTTCCCGTAGCGCTCCCGGCCTATTGAGAGGCAGGGAGATGCGCGAGCATTTCACGCCACGTGAGCCGGTACCATTTGTCGTCGTGTACGATATGGAATGTATCGCCTTTTCCGTCGACTGAATTCAAATACTTGGGCCGCTCGCCTTCGATATCGAATTCCAAGCGTCCGATAAATTCAGAGTTTGGCGGTTCCAGGAGGCGGAAAACACTGATCCTGTATCGGTTCTCGTCGTAACGTCCTATCCGCGCGACAATTCCGTCTTTAACGGCAAGCGCTGTCGCTCCATTGTTTTCGGTCATCCATGATCTTGCACTGCCATCGGCTTCGAAGCGCCTAATGAGCATCGAATCGTAATACTGTGCCCAGCCAGAGCCTTCGATGACATTCAGTGCGTAGCAGCACCACATCGGCATGCCGTCAACGTGATCGGGGCCAGTCCAGTTATGATGGAAAAGTTCCGCTCCACTCGCTGCGAAATATGTGATGCCGCCGAGCTTGGCGCCGTCTGACCGGTCTTCGTCATCGTGACCGATCCAGAATGATCCGTCCTTGCTCACTTGGATGAATGCGATCGCGCCCCCACCATTGAGCAAATGGATGGCTTCACCTTCTGCGTCGTAGATCGTCGTGTCTCGAACGTCTTCCGTGCCAATGCGCCGGCTCGTTCTTCCAACGAGCCATCCTCCCTGCGGCCTTACCGCAAAAACGACCCAGGCCGATTGGATGCGAAATTTTCGCAGAGGCTTTGCCTGACCTGCTTGGTCAAAAAGGACGATCAGAGCATCTCCGCTCGGATCGGGAACCATCTTCCATTCTTCGCCTACATTAAGCCATTGGGGCGAGGCGTTGCTGTAGAGGGCGGCAAGCACATTCGTGTCGACTACCGATGTCTGAATGCGCCTGAGGCCGTCAAAAACCTTGGGCAGCTCGATGCCATTCGCGAGGCTGATCATTTTTGACATCAGTCTGGAACCGCTCAGCGCTCCGTGATCTTGAATTCGATGCGCCGGTTACGGCGATGGGCCTCGTCGGTGTTGGCGAGGTCTAGCGGCTGGTATTCGCCGAAGCCGGTCGCCGCGACGCGGTCATTGGGCAGGCCGCGCGACATCAGATACTCCACCACCGCGATGGCGCGGGCCGCGGAGAGATACCAGTTCGACGGGAACTGCGCCGTCTTGATCGGGCGGTTATCGGTGTGGCCGTCTACGCGCAGGATCCAGGGCAGGTCCGGCGGCATCTCGCGGGCGAGGTCGAGCAGGACCGTGGCGAATTTGTCGAGCTCGGCCTGGCCCTCCGGCTTCAGCACCGCCTGGCCGGCATCGAAGAAGATCTCGGACTGGAAGACGAAGCGGTCGCCGACGGTGCGGATGTCCGGCCGCGTGCCGAGCACCTGCCGCAGCCGTCCGAAGAAATCGGAGCGGTAGCGCGCCAGCTCCTGCACGCGCTGGGCCAGCGCCACGTTGAGGCGCGAGCCGAGATCGGCGATGCGGGTCTGCGAATCCCTGTCCTTGGCCTCGGAGGCGGCGAGCGCCTCCTCCAGCGCCGCGAGCTGGCGGCGCATCGCGGCGATCTGCTGGTTGACGAGGTCGACCGAGGCCTGGGCGCGGGCGGAGAGCTGCTTCTCGTTCTCCAGCGCCTTCTGGGCCTCGGCGAGCTGGGCGCCCGCATTGCCGTTCTTCTGAGTGTCGAGCAGTCCCTGCAGGCGGGTGCTCTCGCCCTGCGACTGGGCCAATGTCGACTGCATGAGCTGCAGGCTCTCCTGCCCCTGCCGGTTGGAGGAGCGCTCCAGGGCGAGCAGGTCGGTGAGCTCCGAGATCTGCCTGTTGAGTCGCTCCAGCGCGGTGTCCTTGCCGGTCAATTCCTGCGAGAGGAAGAACTGGCCGAGCACGAAGACGGTGAGCAGGAAGACGATGCCGATCAGCATCGTCGAGAGCGCATCGACGAAGCCGGGCCAGAAATTCACGTCCTCGCGGCGGTGGGCGCGGGAAAGGGCCATCGTCAGTTTCCTGCTGCGGTTGCGGGGCGGATCATGGCTCCGTGATGTGGTCCGCGGTGAGGCGTTCGATGAGCCGCTTCATGTCCTTCTCGCGGGTGGCCTGCGCCTCGACCCAGTCGCGGATCATTTGCTGCTCGGAACGCATGTGCTGGACGAGGCCCTGGATGCCCTCGGCGAGATTGGCGAGCGCCTGCGTGGCCGCCCGGTTGTTGGCGGCGCCGTCGGCCATCGCCGCGCTCAGCTTGTCGAAGCGGTCGGCCAGCGGGTTGCCTGACGGCAGGAGCGGGGTCACGCCCGGCAAGGCGGTGCGCGTGCCGAGCCAGCTTTCGATCTCGTTGCGGAAGCGGCGCTGCGCCTGCGCGACCTGCAGGTCGAGAAAGCCGAGGATCAGCGAGCCGGCGATGCCGAAGAGCGAGGAGGAGAAGGACAGGCCCATGCCGGCGAGCGGCGCCGAGAGCCCGGCCTTGAGATCGTCGAAGAGCACGCCGGCTTCCGCCCCGGTGCGCAGCGAGTTGATGACCGAGCCGACCGAGCCGACCGTTTCGAGCAGGCCCCAGAAGGTGCCGAGCAGGCCGAGGAAGACGAGCAGGCCGGCGAGATAGCGCAGCACCTCGCGCCCGTCATCGAGCCGGACGGAGACCGATTCGACGATGGAGACGGCCTGGGCCGGTGCGAGGCTGGCCTCGTCCAGCGCCGGCAGCACGGAGCCGAGCGGCGCGATGACCTCGCCGCGGCGGATTTCGGCATGGCGCGGCGCCGCGGCGAGGCGGGTGGCGGCGCGCGCCTCGCTGTGCAGCCGCCAGAGCTCGCGCAGCGCGACCAGCACGCCGACGAGCAGCGCGCCGAGGATGAGGCCGTTCAGTCCCGGATTGGTCATGAAGGCCTTGGCCAGCCCGGCTTGCAGGATGTAGCCGAGGAAGCCGATCAGCGCGAGGAAGACCAGCGCGCGGACGACATAGCGGAGAGGCCGGGAGAAGCGGGTGTCGTCTCGCGGGGGTGCGACCGTGATCTCTTCGGCCGCCAGATCCTCGTTCGCCATGCTTCGTCTTCCGTTCGCCTCGGATCGCAGAGCGCGCGATTCCCCGACCAGCTGGTTCAACCCGGTCGGATCCTGCTCGCAGGGAACTGTCGCCTCCCCTACGGACAGGATCAAGCCTGAAAGATCAAGGTTCTATGTCAGCCGGCCGTCTTGAGGGCCGCGCGCAGCGCCTGTTCACAGGCTTCGTTGCCGCAGATGACGTCCTTCGCGCTGGTCACCTGCTTGCCGTCGAGCGTGCCGAAGGTGCCGCCGGCTTCGCGGATCAGCACGCTGCCGGCCGCGAAATCCCAGGTGTTGAGCCCGCGCTCCCAATAGCCGTCGAGGCGGCCTGCGGCGACATAAGCGATGTCGAGCGCGGCCGAGCCCAGGCGGCGGACATTGGCGAAGCGCGGCATCACGGCCGCAAGTTCGCGCAGGAACTGGCCGTGCCCGCCCTTGCCGATATGCGGAATGCCGGTGCCGACCAGCATCTCCGTCGGCTCGCGGAGGCCGGAGACGCGCAGGCGGCGGTTGTTGACATAGGCGCCCTTGCCCTTCTCGGCCATGAACAGTTCGTCCTTGGCCGCGTCGTAGACGATGCCGGCGATGAACTGGTTGTCGCGCTCCAGCGCGACCGAGATGTTCCAGTGCGGGATGCCGCGCAGGAAGTTGTGGGTGCCGTCGAGCGGGTCGATATGCCAGCGGTTGCTCTCGTCCGTGCCGTGGACGACGCCGCTCTCCTCCATGACGAAGCCGTAGCCGGGACGGGCCTTCTCCAGCGACTCGCGCAGGATCTGTTCGGCCTTGTGATCCGCCTTGGAGACGAAGTCGCCCGGTCCCTTGGCGAGCACCTGCAGATTCTCGACCTCGCCGAAATCGCGCTTCAGCGAACGGGACGCCTTCATCACGGCGTCGGTCATCACGGTCATCAACGGAGAACGAATCATCTGAACCTCTTGCGCGCCGTCACGGCACGGTGAGCCTGCGGCAGCGTAGCGCGCGGCGAAAATAGCGTGCCGTCACTTGCGCGGCTCTTAGGGCGCCGTCAAGACGAAGCTGCTGATGCGGGAGGCGGCCATGCCGGCGGCGCGGCCCTTCTGCTCGGGATTGAGACGGTCGAACAGCTCGTCCAGGGCCGCGTCGTCGAGCCCTTGTGAGCGGGCGGCGAGATGCCAGGCGGCGGCCTCGATCGTGTCGGGCGCGATGCCGAGGCCGAACTGATAGAGCTTGGCGAGGCGGTTCTGGGCGATGGCGTTGCCCTGATAGGCGGCGTGCAGGAAGAGTTTCGCCGCGGCGGCTTCGTCCTTCGGCACGCCGGTGCCGTTGAACAGCATGATGGCGTATTCGACCTCGCCCGGCACATTGCCGGCGGCTGCGGCCTTCTTCAGCCAGCCGGCCGCGACTTCCCCGGATTGCGGCAGGCCGCGACCCTGCCTGGCAAGGACGCCGAGCGCATGCATCGCATCGCCGATCTGGGCCTTCGCGGCGACCTGAAGGCAGGCGATGGCGCGCTTGTCGTCAGCCTCGCGGCCCGTCGCCAGCAGCGCGAGGGCGAGGTTGTAGTTGGCCAGCGGGTGGCCGGCGGCGGCGGCCTTCTCCAGCAATTGCCCGGCGCGGACGGGATCGGGCTTGCCGCTGTTCGGGTCGAGCAATTCGGTCGCCAGCGCGAAGGTGGCGTTGATGTCGCCGCGCGCATCCGCCTGCTGGTACCATTCGGTGGCCGCCTTCTGGTCGGGCGCCACGCCGAGGCCCTGGCGGTAGATCTCGCCCAGCAGCGTCATCGCGGCGGCATCGTTGTGGTCGGCCTCGACGCGCTTCAGCGCCTCGGTCTGGGCGCGCCGGTAGTGGCCGGCCTGATAGGCGCCATAGGCGAGGTCCTCGAACGGCGCGCCGGCGGCGCTCGTCGTGCCCACGGCGCCGAGCGAGGCTGCCAGCAGGATCGCGCAGCCCGCTCGATTCATCGGGCGGCCTTCCGCGCCGCGCAGGCGGACATGGCGGCATTGGCGGCCTCGACCAGGGCGCGGATGTCTTGCCCCTCGGCAAAGGCCCAGGCGCCGAGGGCCACGAATTCGGCCCCGGTTTCGATCAGCGGCTCGATCGAGTCGGCATCCGGCGCATAGGCGACGCAGGGCGTCTCGAAGATCTCGGCCCACCAGCCGGCGCGCTCGATCACCGCCGGCAGGGGCGGCATGCTGCCGTCCGGCCGCGGCTCGCCGAACATGACGTAGTCGACGCCGGCCTCGCCGGCATCCATGGCGTCATGGCGCGCCCTGAGGCCGCCGACGCCGATGATGCGCTCGGTCTTGAGGCTGGCGCGCGCCTCCGCGATCGCCTGCGGGCCGCCGGTGATATGCACGCCGTCAGCGCCGCCGCGCGCGGCGACCAGCGCATTGTCCTCGACGATGAGGGCGACGCTGTTGCCTTGCACCGGGCCGGCGAGGCGCTTGACGCGCTCGATGCGGCTGCGGTCGTCGCCGGGCGTCAGCCGGAGCAGGATGGCCGCGACATCGCCGCCGGCCATCGCCTGCATCAGGCGGAAGGCCATGGCGTCGGCGTCCTCGACCGGCGGGGTGACGAGCATCAGGCGAGTGGGGGAAGGATGTGTTGTCATGATCGGCTGCGCAAACGGCCCGCAGCGAAGTCCAATGTCAAGACCGCAAGCCCGGCAACGAGGCTCCAGAAGGCCGAGCCGATGCCGAAAAGCGAAAGACTCGACGCCGCGACGCAGAATGCGATCGCCGCGGCGAAGCGCTCCCGGTCCGACGACATCGCTTGCGCAACCGCGCCGGTGAAGGAGCCGGCGAGGCCCAAGCCCGCTACGGCGACGATGAGCGCCTTCGGCAACGCCAGCAGGAGCGCGATCAGCAGGCCGGTGCAGCCGGCGATGACGAGATAGGAAAAGCCGTAGATCACGCCCGCCTTCCAGCGCTGCTTCGGATCGGGATGGGTGTCGCTGCCGGTGCAGATCGAGGCTGATATCGCCGCCATGTTGGACATATGCGCGCCGAAGGGCGCGGTCAGCAGCGAGACGAGCCCGGTGGCGAACAGGGCCGGCGCCGTCGGGGGATTGTAGCCGGCGGCGCGCAGCACGGCGAAGCCCGGCAGGTTCTGGGCTGCCATGGTGACGAGATAGAGCGGGACGCCGATACCGAGCATGGCGCCAATATCGAAGCGCGGCGTGACGAATTCGAGGCTGGTGAGCGCGATCCCGCCTGCCGGCCAGTGGGCGAGCCCGCCCAGGAAGCTGATGACGACGCCAGCGACCAGCGCCGCGACGACGCCCAGGAACGGGTTGAGAAGCCGCGCGACGAAGAAGATCGCGAGCAGGGGCAGCACGAGCAGCGGCGATATCCGCATTTCGTCGAAGACGGCGACGACGAAACGGAAGATCACGCCCGCCAGCATCGCCGAGGCGATCGGCATCGGGATGCGCTCGATCAGTCGGCCGAGCGGGCGGAAGGCGGCGGTCAGCATCATCAGCACGGCGGCGACGAGGAAGGCGCCGACGGCCGAGGCCATGTCGAAGCCGCTGGCGGCGGCGATCAGCGCCGCACCCGGCGTCGACCAGGCGCAGATCATCGGCATGCGGTAGCGCCAGGACAGCCAGATGCTGGGCAGGCCGGTGCCGATGGCGAGGGCGGCGACCATGGAAACGGTCTGCTCGGGCGTGGCGCCGAGCGCCTGCGCGGCCGAAAGAATGACCGCGACCGAGGCGGCGAAGCCGACGAAGACCGCAACGAGGGCGGAGAAGACGATCGACATGGGGCTTTCAGGGCTCAGGCGGGAGCCCGTCGTTGAATCAGAAATCGTTGCACGCGGAAAGAGCGGCTGGCGCAGGCTAGGGCTGCGACATTCCCTTCTCCCCTTGCGGGAGAAGGTGGCTCGGCGAAGCCGAGACGGATGAGGGGGCGCGCGGCGCTCACCGTGCAACCCCTCGATCCTATTGGCGACAGAGGCCAGCGCGACCCCTCATCCGGCGCTTCGCGCCACCCTCTCCCGCAAGGGGAGAAGCGCAGTCGGCGTTACGCCGCCTTCTTCGCGCCGAAGGTCGGGTCGAGCTCGCCCTTGGCGTAGCGCTTGGCCATCTCGGCCAGCGTGATCACGCGCTTGATCTTGGAGGCCTGGCCGGCGGTGTTGAACTCCTCCAGCCGCTTCTTGCAGAGCGCGGTCATCGCCTCCATGGCGGGCTTCAGATACTTGCGCGGATCGAACTCGCCGGGGTTCTCGGACAGGATCTTGCGGATCTGGCCGGTCATCGCCATGCGGTTGTCGGTGTCGATGTTGATCTTGCGCACGCCGTGCTTGATGCCGCGCTGGATCTCCTCGACCGGCACGCCCCAGGTCTGGGGCATCTTGCCGCCATACTGGTTGATGATGTCCTGGAGGTCCTGCGGAACGCTGGACGAGCCGTGCATGACGAGATGCATGTTCGGCAGCTTCTTGTGGATCTCCTCGATGACGTTCATCGCGAGGATCGCGCCGTCGGGCTTGCGGGTGAATTTGTAGGCGCCGTGCGAGGTACCCATGGCGATGGCGAGCGCATCGACCTTGGTCTCGGCGACGAACTTCACCGCCTCGTCGGGATTGGTCAGGAGCTGGTCGTGGCTGAGCTTGCCCTCGAAGCCGTGGCCGTCCTCCTTCTCGCCCTCGCCGGATTCCAGCGAGCCGAGCACGCCGAGCTCGCCCTCGACCGAGATGCCGCCGAGATGGGCCATGTCGGTGACGGTCTTGGTCACGCCGACATTGTAGTCCCAGTCGCCCGGGGTCTTGCCGTCGGCCTTGAGCGAGCCGTCCATCATCACCGAGGTGAAGCCGGCCTGGATCGCGGTCATGCAGGTCGCCGGCTCGTTGCCGTGGTCGAGATGCACGCAGACCGGGATATGCGGATAGATCTCGGTGACGGCGTCCATCATGTGCTTGAGCATGATGTCGTTGGCGTAGCTGCGGGCGCCGCGCGAGGCCTGGATGATGACCGGCGCGTCGGTGGCGTCCGCTGCCGCCATGATCGCCAGCGCCTGCTCCATGTTGTTGATGTTGAAGGCGGGCACGCCGTAGTCGTTCTCGGCGGCATGGTCGAGCAACTGGCGAAGCGTGATACGGGCCACGATGGCACTCCCCTTTGGCTAAATCGGTATGACGGTTGGATTTAGTGCGTAAGCGCCGCTCGCGCAAAGCCAAAGCGGCGACGTGCTGAAAATGCGAAGGGCCGCCCGTTGCCGGGCGGCCCCTGAAAAACAGCCGGAATCAGGCCTTCCGAAGCGCCTCGACGCCCGGCAGGGGCTTGCCTTCCATCCATTCAAGGAAGGCGCCGCCCGCCGTCGAGACATAGGTCAGCTCGTCGGCGACGCCGGCATGGTTCATCGCCGAGACGGTGTCGCCGCCGCCGGCAACGGCAACCAGCTCGCCGGCCGCGACCCGCTTGGCGACGGCCTTGGCGACAGCGACGGTCGCGGTATCGAAGGGCGGCAATTCGAAGGCGCCGAAGGGCCCGTTCCAGACCAGCGTCTTCACCTTGCCGAGCCGCAGCACGACCTCGGCGATCGAGAGCGGGCCGGCATCGAGGATCATCTCGTCGGCCTCGACCCCATCGACCGGCACGACGCGATAGCCCGGATGGGCCTTGAACTCGCGGGCCACCAGCGCATCGACCGGCAGCAGGATCTCGCAGCCGGCGGCCTTGGCCTTCTCCTCGATCTCGCGGGCGGTGCCGGCGAGATCGTGCTCGCACAGCGACTTGCCGACATTGACGCCGCGGGCGGCGAGGAAGGTGTTGGCCATGCCGCCGCCGATGACGAGGATGTCGACCTTCTTCACGAGATTGCCGAGCAGGTCGAGCTTGGTCGAGACCTTGGCGCCGCCGACGATGGCCATCACCGGGCGGGCGGGGTTGTCGAGGCCGGCGGAGAGCGCCTCCAGCTCGGCCTGCATGGTGCGGCCGGCATAGGCCGGCAGGACATGGGCGAGACCCTCGGTCGAGGCGTGGGCCCGGTGCGCGGCCGAAAAGGCGTCGTTGACATAGAGATCGCCATTGGCGGCGATCGCCCTCACGAAGTCCGGATCGTTCTTCTCGTCGCCTGCGTGGAAGCGGGTGTTCTCCAGCAACAGAACGTCGCCGTTCTTTGCAGCCGTCACGGCCTTGGCGACGTCGTCGCCGATGCAGTCCTCGACGAAGGTGACGGGCCGGCCGAGCGCATGCGCCAGCGCCGGCACGACCTGCTTCAGGCTGTTCTTGTCGTCGCGGCCCTTGGGGCGGCCGAAATGGGCGAGGAGGATGACCTTGCCGCCCTTGTCGGCGATCTCGCGAATGGTCGGCAGCACGCGGTCGATGCGGGTGGTGTCGCTGACTTGGCCGTCCTCCATCGGGACGTTGAGATCGACGCGGACGAGGACGCGCTTGCCGGCTACGTCAGCATCGTCGAGGGTACGGAAGGCGCTCATCGAGGCAGCAGGCCCCCGAACAGGCCGGGCACGCCGAATTTCAGCACGAGGATGGTGAGGATGACCGTCAGCACCGCGGTGACGATGGCGGTCATGAACAGGGTGCCGGCACGCGGCGTCGCGTCGACGCGGCTGCGCAGATTGGCGATCTCGCCGCGGATCGCGGCGAAGTCCATGGTGCCGGCTGCGGCGTCGACCTTGTGGGCGCTGCGCTCCAGCGAGGCCTCGGCACGGGTCAGCACCGCCTCGTAACGGGCGAACTTCTCCTCGATGCGGGCGGCCTTCTCCTCGATGCGGGAGAGCTGGTCGAGGCCACGCGGCTCCTGCCTGGAAGCGGGTTCGGCGGAGGCCGGCACCGCGGAGCCGACGATCGCGGCAGGGGCAGGCGTCGCCGGCGCAGGAGCGGCCGGGGCCGGGCTCGGTGCGGGGGGCGGCGTCACGGCGGGCGTCTCGACAGGGGCCGGGGACGTGACGGTCGGCTCGATCTTGGCCATGGGCTCTCCGCAGTTTGAAGGAAACGGGCGAGGCCGCGCCGGAACGCGGCCTCGCTTTCAGAGGTCGATCAGAGCAGCGCGCCCATGGCGACGGCGGTGTCGCTCATGCGGTTCGAGAAGCCCCATTCGTTGTCGTACCAGGACAGCACGCGCACGAACTTGTCGTCCATGACCTTGGTCTGGTCGAGGGCGAAGGTCGAGGAATGCGGATCGTGGTTGAAGTCGATCGAGACGTTCGGCTGGTCGGTGACGCCGAGAATACCCTTCAGCGGGCCGCGCTTCGAGGCCTTGATGATGGCCTCGTTGACCTTCTCGACCGTGGTCTTGCGCTTCGAGATGAACTTGAAGTCGACGACCGAGACGTTCGGGGTGGGAACGCGGATCGAGGTGCCGTCGAGACGGCCCTTGAGCTCGGGGATGACGAGGCCGATCGCCTTGGCGGCACCGGTCGATGTCGGGATCATCGACATCGCGGCGGCGCGGGCGCGGTAGAGATCCTTGTGCATCGTGTCCAGCGTCGGCTGGTCGCCGGTATAGGCGTGGATCGTGGTCATGAAGCCCTTGTCGATGCCGACGGCGTCATGGAGCACGCGCACGACCGGCGCGAGGCAGTTCGTCGTGCAGGAGGCGTTCGAGACGATCAGGTGGTCCTTGGTCAGCTCGTGCTGGTTGACGCCGAAGACGACGGTCAGGTCGGCGCCGTCGCAGGGAGCCGAGACCAGGACGCGCTTGGCGCCGGCGGCGAGATGGGCGGCGGCCTTCTCCTTGGTGGTGAAGAGGCCGGTGCATTCCAGCGCGATGTCGACGCCGAGCGCCTTGTGCGGCAGCTCCTTCGGGTCGCGGATGGCGGTGACCTTGATCGGGCCGCGGCCGACATCGATCGTGTCGCCGGAGACGGTCACCGTGCCGGGGAAGCGGCCATGGACGGAGTCGAAGCGGAAGAGATGGGCGTTGGTCTCGACCGGGCCGAGATCGTTGATCGCCACGACCTCGATGTCCTTGCGCTTCGACTCGATGATCGCGCGCAGAACGTTGCGCCCGATGCGGCCGAAGCCGTTGATCGCTACCTTCACCGTCATGTCTTCCTCTCCTTCGCCGAGCGTCCGGCGTGAGCCGTCGCTATCCACGCGGGCAATTCGGCCAAAGCATGGCCGAATGCAAGACTTGTCTCGGGAAACTCAGCCCGGTGGCCTGAAAATCAGCCGTTATGCTTCTTCATCGCTGCATCGGCGACGGCTTCCGCCGTGATGCCGAAATGCTTGTAGACGTCCTTGTAGGGGCCGCTCGCCCCGAAGGAGTGCATGCCGACGAAGCCGCCGTCATGCCCGATCACCGCATCCCAGCCGAAGCGGACGCCGGCCTCGACCGCGACCTTGATCGGGGCGGAGCCGATGATCGCAGCCTGCGTCGCCTCGTCCTGCGCCAGCAGGAGCTCGAGCGAGGGCACCGAGACGACGCGCGCACGCACGCCCTTCTCGGCCAGCAGCTTGCGGGCGTTCACCGCCAGCTCGACCTCGGAGCCGGAGGCGAAGAGCGAGACCTGGGCCTTGCCGCCCTCGGCCGCCAGCAATTCATAGGCGCCAGCCGCGGAGCGGTTCTTCGCCGAGGCGTCGGTGCGCAGCTGCGGCAGGTTCTGGCGCGTGAGGGCCAGAACCGTCGGGCCATCCGTGCGCTCCAGCGCGATCTGCCAGGCCTCCGCCGTTTCGATCGTATCGGCCGGGCGGAAGACGCGCATGTTCGGCATGGAGCGCAACGAGGCGATCTGCTCGACCGGCTGGTGGGTCGGGCCGTCCTCGCCGAGCCCGATAGAGTCATGCGTCATGACGTAGATCACCGGAACACCCATCAGCGCGGCAAGCCGCATCGACGGGCGGGCATAGTCGGCAAAGACCAGGAAGGTGCCGCCAGCGGTGCGGAAGCCGCCATGCAGGGTGATGCCGTTCATCGCCGCGGCCATGCCGTGCTCGCGGATGCCGTAGCGGACATAGCGGCCCTTCGGGGTCTTCGGGGTGAAGTCCTCCGCCGCCTTGGTGCGGGTGTTGTTCGACGGCGTCAGGTCGGCCGAGCCCATCACCAGCTCCGGCATCACCGGGATGATGGCTTCGAGCGCGAGCTCCGAGGCCTTGCGGGTGGCCACAGCCTGCGGCGCGGCGATCAGCGCCTTCTTATGGGCGAGGATCGCCTTGTCGAGCTTGGCCGGCACGATATGCGCCAGACGGCGCTCGAACTCGCCGCGCTTGCGCTCGGAGAGCAGGCCGAAACGGCTCCTCCAGCTGGCGTGGGCATTCGCGCCGGCCGCGCCGGCGGCGCGCCAGGCCTTCAGCACATCGGCCGGGACCTCGAAGGGGCCGCCGGTGATGCCGAGCGCCTTCTTGGCGGCGGCAAGCTCCTCGGCGCCGAGCGGCTCGCCATGAGCCTTGGAGGTGCCGGCCTTCTTCGGCGCGCCGAAGCCGATCACGGTCTTGCAGGCGATCATGGTCGGCTTGTTCGACTTCTGGGCGCGGCGGATCGCGGCCTCGATCGCGTCGGGATCATGGCCGTCGACGCGCTCGGAGCGCCAGCCGCAGGCCTTGAAGCGCGCGACCTGGTCGACATTGTCGGTGATGGTCAGCGGGCCGTCGATCGAGATGCCGTTATCGTCCCAGAACACGATCAGCTTGTTGAGCTTCTGATGGCCGGCGAGCGCGATCGCCTCCTGGCTGATGCCTTCCATCAGGTCGCCGTCGGACGCCAGCACATAGGTATGGTGGTCGACGACTTTCTTGCCAAATTCGGCGGCGAGCATGCGCTCGGCCATCGCCATGCCGACGGCGGTGGCGAGGCCCTGGCCGAGCGGGCCGGTGGTGGTCTCGACGCCGGCGGTCTCGAAATTCTCGGGGTGGCCGGGAGTGTTGGAACCGAGCTGGCGGAACTTCTCGAGGTCGGCGAGCTCCATGCCGGGCGTGCCGGTGAGATAGAGCAGGGCGTACAGCAGCATCGAGCCGTGGCCGGCGGAAAGCACGAAGCGATCGCGGTCCGGCCAGCGCGGATCGGCGGCGTCGTATTTCATCACGCGGGTGAACAGCACCGTCGCGACGTCGGCGGCGCCCATCGGCAGGCCGGGATGGCCGGACTTGGCCTTCTCGACGCCGTCCATCGCCAAGCCGCGGATGGCATTGGCGAGCTTGTCGTGCTGGGCGCGGTCGATGGTGGTCATGGTGATCTCGTGGCTCCGTCTGGCGGGCGGGGCGGTCCGGCCCGACCCCGCGCGAGGCGGGCAGGACGGTCCGACAAAGGCAAGCGCAGATGACTTCGAAAGGACGGCTGGATTAGGCCCGGCGCTCGCCTTGAGTCAATTCGCGGCGGGCGGTTTCGTGCCTCGGAAGGCGCGGCGCAGGGTCGTTTCCGCAAGCTTTGCCTCAGCGCATGTGGACAAGCCCTTGGCAATCGCAGGTTTCCTGCGGCCGGGATTCACGTTTCCCACGCTTCTGCTGTAAATTCAGGCACGAATCGCGTGAGCCGGCTTCGATCTGAAAGGAGAGCGATGGTGGCGAGCCTGATGCTGGACAATGCGCTGGCGCGCCTCGATGCGGCGCTGGGGCAGTTGGAAGCGGCGGCACGGCGACGGGTCGAGGCCGAGCGCGGCCGGGCCAATCTCGAGACCGAGCTGGCGCTGATGCAGGACGACCGGGCGCGGCTGGCGGCCGAGCTCGACGGGACGATGGCCCGGCTCGGCCATGTCGAGGCGGCGGCTGGTGACGTCGACCAGCGCCTGATGCGGGCGATGAACGTGATCGGCGCGGTTATCGAGCGGGTGCAGGCCCAGCAGCCGGCGGAGGTCGAGGCCGAGGAGACGGAGTGATCTGTCCCGCATGGGAGGTCACGGGAAGGAGAGGCGATGCCGCAAGTCAACGTCACGATCGCCGGCAAGGCCTATCGGATGGCCTGCGGGGAAGGCGAGGAAGCGCATCTGGAAGAGCTCGCGCGCTTCTATGACGGCAAGATCGGCGAGATGCGGGAGGCCTTCGGCGAGATCGGAGACATGCGCCTGCATGTCATGGCGGCGCTGATGGTCGCCGACGAGATGTCCGAGCTGAGACAGCGGCTCGCCAAGCTGGAATCCGATCTGGCGGCGACGCAGGGCGATGCCGGCGCGGCCGACCAGCGACTCAGCGAGGTCGAGGACCGGGCCGCGGAAGCCCTTGTCGGCGCTGCCGAACGGATCGAGGGCGTGGCACGGAGCCTGATCCCGACGCCGGTGGGGTGAGACGCTGATCGAGGGCGTCACGCT
This sequence comes from Allobosea sp. UNC402CLCol, assembly GCF_000745475.1. Classification (GTDB taxonomy): domain Bacteria; phylum Pseudomonadota; class Alphaproteobacteria; order Rhizobiales; family Beijerinckiaceae; genus Allobosea; species Allobosea spartocytisi. Next base: position 965,434 of record NZ_JQJJ01000008.1, on the reverse strand, counting down.
CGGGCTCGACCCGAGCATCTCATGAAGGAGGGGCGCCTGTTTCTGCCCGAGATTCTCGGGTCTGCGCTTCGCTCCGCCCGAGAATGACGGCCAGAGCGTATCCTTTGCAAAAGCCCCGGACGTTGCCGTCCGGGGCTTCGTGTTTTCAGAGGGTCGCGGCGCTCAGACGCCCGGGGCGCCGCCGGCGCCGTCCAGGACCGTCACGGCGCGGCGGTTCTGCGACCAGCAGGAGATGTCGTTGCAGACCGCGACCGGGTGCTCCTTGCCGTAGGAGATGGTGCGGATGCGGTTGGCCTGGATGCCGCGCGAGGCGAGGTAGTCGCGCACGGTCTGGGCACGGCGGGCGCCGAGCGAGTAGTTGTATTCGCGGGTGCCGCGCTCGTCGGCGTGACCCTCGACGACGAAGCTGTAGCGCGGATAACGCTGCAGCCAGGAAGCCTGCTTGTCGAGGGTCGCGGTCGCGGTCGAGGTCAGGTCGGTGGAGTCGGTCTCGAAGAAGACGCGGTCGCCGACATTGACGACGAAGTCCTGCGCGCTGCCGGGCGTCGCGGCGCCGCCGGCGCCGAAGCCCGACGCATCCGCGTTCTGGTTGTTGTTCGCACAGGCGCCGAGTGCGAGCGTGGCTGCGAGGGCGGCGGCGAAGCGGACGGTGCGGCCGCCGGCGAGGAGGGTGGTCAACATGGCTGAACTCCGGGCGATCGAAATCATATGGCGGCGCGCTTCAGGACAGCGTTGCCTCGCTGCCATCAATGAAGCGTCAACCTAAACGAGACCTTGCCAGATCAAGGCGAAGTGGCGGCATTGCGGCGTATGGTTAACCAAATGTGGCGAAGGGCCATTTGCGGGCTTGGCTGTAACACGGGAGACACAGCTTTCCCGTGCGGGCATGGGCTGAGATCCCAGCCTCAAGACGCGGGGCTTGTGAAACGAGTTTGCAAATCGGGGCACCGATTGCAGCGCATTTTTCCTCCGGATGGCGATATCGTCGGGCGAGACGCCGGCCCGATGCTTGCTTCGTTTTCCGTTTTCGCTCGACTGGAGATTGCGATGGCCCATTCCCTCAAGCCCGGCGTTTCGAGCACGGCGCCTGCGCGGGGCCCCAACCAACCCGATCTCGACTCGGAGGTGGTGTGGGAGGCCCGCCGGGATCTCGCCGCGACGTTCCGGATGGCGGCGCGCTATGGCTTCGAGGAGGGCATCTGCAACCATTTCTCGGCGCTGGTGCCGGGCTATGACGACCTGTTTATCGTCAACCCCTATGGCTGGGCCTTTCGGGAGCTGACCGCCTCGAAGCTGCTGATCTGCGACTTCCACGGCAACGTCGTCTCGGGCGAGGGCCAGCCGGAGGCGACCGCCTTCTACATCCATGCCCGGATCCACAAGAACCTCCCGCGCGCCAAGGTCGCCTTCCACACCCATATGCCCTATGCGACGGCACTCTCGATGACGGAGGGTGAGCCGCTGATCTTCGCCGGTCAGACGGCGCTCAAGTTCTACGGCCGCACGGCGGTCGACCGGGATTATAACGGCCTTGCCCTCGACGAGAGCGAGGGCGATCGCATCGCCGCCGCAGTTGGCGATGCCGATATCGTCTTCATGAAGCATCACGGCGTCATGGTGCTCGGACCGACGATCGCCGAAGCCTGGGACGATCTCTATTATCTGGAGCGCGCCTGCGAGGTGCAGGCGCTGGCGCTCTCGACGGGGCGCGAGGTTCTGCCGGTCAAGCCCGAGATCGCCGAGGCCGCCTATCGCCAGATGCGCGAGGGCGATCCGGAATCGGCGCGCCTGCACCTGGCCTCGATCCGCCGGCAGCTCGATGCCGAGGAGCCGATCTACCGCGACTGAGCGACCGACTCCACACAAGCAAAAGCCGCCCGGCGCAGGCCGGGCGGCGCGTTCGTCCTCGCCGATGCTCGTCTCAGCGAGCCGGGCCGCTCAGCAGCGGCGACCAGGTCGGGTCGGAGGCATAGGCCGGAGTCGGTACCGGCACTTCGACGCGGCCGGTGATGTCGACCATGTAGAGCTTGCCGCCGGTCTCGCCGCCGGGGTCGCGGAAGAACATCAGGTACTGGCCGTTCGGTGCCCAGTTCGGCGCCTCGTTGTGGAAGCCTTCCGTCAGGATGCGCTCGCCCGAGCCGTCGGGCCGCATCACGCCGATGGCGAAGCCGTTCGGGCTCTGCCGGGTGAAGGCGATGAGGTCGCCGCGCGGCGACCAGGTGGGCTGCGAATAGCGGCCCTGGCCGAAGGAGATGCGCTGGCCCTCGCCGCCGCCGGCCGGCATCACATAGAGCTGCTGCGAGCCGCCGCGGTCGCTCTCGAAGACGATCTTGGAGCCGTCGGGCGCATAGGAGGGCGAGGTGTCGATCGCCGCCGTCGAGGTCAGCCGCGTCGTCGAGCGCGAGGCGATGTCGATGGCGTAGAGATTGGCGTTGCCGCCCTGCTGCAGCGAGAGCGCGATGCGCTGGCCGTTCGGCGCGAAGCGCGGGCTCGAGGTCATGTCGGGGAAGTTGCCGACGATCTGGCGCTGGCCGGTCTCGATGTTGAGCACCTGCACGCGCGGCTGCTCGCCATGGCGCTGCGACATGAAGGTCACATCCTGCCCGACCGGCGAATAGCGGGGGGTCACGACCGAGACGTCGCCATTGGTCAGGTAGCGCACATTGGCGCCGTCCTGATCCATGATGGCGAGGCGCTTGCGGCGGTTCTCCTTGGTGCCGGATTCATCGACGAAGACGATGCGGGTGTCGAAGAAGCCGCCGAGCCCGGTGATCTTCGAAAAGATCGCGTCCGAGATGATGTGACCGACGCGGCGGCTGTTGCTCGGGTCGGTGAAATACTGCTGGCCGTCGGTCTGGGTGCCCGTGCCGACGTCCCAGAGGCGGAATTCGGCGCGGATGCGGCCGGCCTCGCGGGCGACGCGGCCGGTGACCAGCGCCTGCACGCCGGCGGCCTGCCAGGCCTGGAATTGCGGGGCGGCGTCGAAGGGCGGGTTCTTCTCGGGGAAGCGGCCCTTGTCGACGGGCAGGAAATAGCCGCAGCGCTTCAGATTGTTGGTGATGACGCTGGAGACGAGAACGCCGCCCTCGCCGGCGAAATCCGCGATCGCGATCGGCATCGGCTGGAAGGTGCCGCCGCGCAGGTCGATGACGAGCTCGGCTCTCGCCGCTGCGGGCACGAGCAGGCTCGCGCCGGCCATGGCGAGGAGGCCGCGGCGCGTCGGGGCCGAAGCGAGGAAGGGGAGGGGAGTGCGGTCGATCAGGGTCACAGTACGTCCCTTGCGTCGAAATTGACGACGACGTCACGCCAGTCGTCATAATAGGCGGCAAATTGAGCCGGAATGCGCAAAGGCGCGCAGCGGCGGGTCGCGGTCAATGCCGAGCTGGCCGCGACCTGGAAGAGCGGATCGGCAGACCGGTTGATTACGCCGGGCTCGGCGGCGAGCGAGCCGTCGGTGTTCAGTTTCATGCGCACCGTCGGCACGACACTGGCGTTGCCATGCGCGTTGGCAAGCGCGATCGGCACGTTCCAGCACTTCAGCAGCTGATCCTGGATGATGCCGATGAGCTGCGCCTTGAGCGAGGGGCTGAGCTTCTGCGAGGAGCCGGTCTGGGTGCCGAGCGAGGCGGTGCGATTGACCTGCGGCGCCGAGGAGCCGGTGGACTGCGCCTTTTCCTTCGACTGCAGCAGCCGCTCGATGTCGGTGGCGTTGAAGTTCTTGGCGATCTGCGCCTCTTTCTTCGCCTTGGCCTCGGCCTCCTGCTTGGCCTTCGCCTCGGCGGCGAGCTTGGCCTTCGCGGCCGCCTCCGCCTTGGCCTTCGCGGCGGCCTCGGCCTGTTCCTTGGCGGCCTTGTCGGCTTCGGCCTTGGCGAGCGCGTCGGCCTTGGCCTTCGCGTCTGCCTTGGCTTTCGCCTGCTGGGCGTCAGCCTCGGCCTTCGCCTTGGCGGCGGCCTTGGCCTGTTCCTCGGCCTGCTTGGCCTTGGAGGCGATTTCGGCGTCTTCGGCGAGCTTGGCCAGCTCCTGGCGCTTCTGCTCGGCCTCCTGCGCGGCGGCGGCCTCCGATTTCTGCGGCGGCTTGACGGGCTCGGGCGGCTTCGCCTCGGGCTTGGGCTGCTCGACCGGGCGGGCCGGCGGCAGCGGCGCGGCGGCATTCTCGTCGGCCGTCTTCAGCTCGGGCGGGCGCGTGGGCGGGGCGGGGTTGTCGGCCTTGGCCTCGCCGGCCTCCTTGCGCTCGACCACGTCGGACTGGCGCTCGGCGCGCGGGGTCGGCTTTTCCTCGACCTTCTGCGCGTTGCGCTCGCCGCGGGTGATCTGGTTCAGCGCGTTGGGATCGACGAGCTCGACGGCGATCGCCTCCTGATGCTCCGGCAGCGGCGCAGGCGACGAGAACGCCAGCAGCCCGACGACGAGCGCCGTCGTGTGGCCAAGCGCCGACACCAGCATGCCAGGTTCGGAGGTCGAAAGCTTCACGCCCTGAGTACCCTTACTTCCATCGTCCTCAGCGGTTCGCCGGTTCCGTCACCAGAGCGACCCGCTTGAAGCCGGCGGCGGTGATGGTCGACATGACCGAAGCGACGCGGCCGTAATCGACCAGCTTGTCGGCGCGCACATAGATGCGCTCGTCGAAACCCTGCTTGGCGAGGCCCTGCAATTTGGTGACGAGGTCGGGCTCGAGCGTCGCCTCGTCCTGCAGGAAGATCTGGCCCTTGCCGTCGATGGCGATCGTGACCGGCTTCTGGTCGACATTGATCGGCTTCGCCCCGGTCTGCGGCAGGTCGAGCGGCACGCCGGTGGCAATCAGCGGTGCCGCGACCATGAAGATGATGAGCAACACCAGCATGACGTCGATGAACGGCGTCATGTTGATCTCGGCGATGGCGCGGTGGCGGCGCGAGCGGCGGCCCCGACGGCCCCCGCCCTGTTGCGCTCCGGCTGCGGACATTCCCATCGTTCAGCCCCTCACGCGGCCATGCGCTCGTCGATCTGCCGCGACAGGATCGCGGAGAACTCGTCGGCGAAGGCTTCGAGGCGCCCTTGCGCCTTGGCGACCTCGGATTGCAGCTTGTTGTAGGCCATCAGCGCGGGAATGGCGGCGAAGAGGCCGATGGCGGTGGCGAAGAGCGCCTCCGCGATGCCGGGCGCGACGACCGCGAGCGAGGAATTCTTGGAAACCGCGATCGCGGTGAACGAGGTCATGATGCCCCAGACCGTGCCGAACAGGCCGATGAAGGGCGCGGCCGAGGCGATGGTCGAAAGCACGAGCAGCCCCGATTCCAGCCGCTCCGTTTCGCGCTGGATGGTGACGTCGAGCACCTTGTCGATGCGCTGGGGCAGGCTGGCGACCGAGCGCCCGCCATTCTCGAAGGAGCGCTTCCACTCCCGCATCGCCGCAACGAAGACGGCCGCCATGTCGGCGACGGGCTTGCTGGCGAGGTCGCGATAGAGCTCCTCGAGCGAGCGGCCGGACCAGAACACCTCCTCGAAGGCGTCCATATCCTTGCGGGTGCGCCGGTAGAGCAGCGTCTTGTCGATGATGATCGACCAGCACCAGATCGAGGCGCCGAGCAGGCCCATCATGACGAGCTTGACGACGATATGAGCGTGCCAGAACAGCGTCCAGAACGACATGTCGATCTGCGGCGCGGCCTGCGCGACGTCGGCGGGGTTCATCCTGTCATCCTTCCAACCCAGGCGGTGCGACCAGAAGCTTGGCCTAGAGGCTCACGGTCCTGATCCAAACCCCGCCGTTCGCGTCGCGGAAGACCCACGCCGCCGCCCTTTTCACGATCCGGGGAAATGCCGTACCCTGTCTTTCGCGCGCGAATCCGGCGAAAGATGGGCCGAACCGGGGTTTCCCACGAAACGCATGCTCCGGTTCGAGTTAAGCCCCCGGCAAGGTTAATGTCCGGTATACGGGGCGGCGCTTACGGCGAACCCTGTGCGGAGACAGCTTCCAGAGTTCCTGCTCCGCGCCCCCCGGCTTCGACGAGGGCGTGCGTCAACGCTTCGGCCAGCCGCTCCGTTCGACGATCCTGTCGCTCGAGCAGGACGATACGCCGGGTCAACTGGGGCGTGCCGAACGGCAGACATATCAGGTCGAGATGCAGGCGCGCATCATCGGATAGCGGGGCAATCGCGACGCCGAGCCCTTTCTCGACCATGTGCAGGATGACTTCCTGGCTATCCAGAACCATTTCCTCTCGCACGGTCATGCGCTGCCGGCGCAGCTCTCGATCGATGACCCTGCCGGCCCAGGCACGGCTGTCGAATCTGATGAAAGGCAGCTCGTTCAACAGCTCCCGCTGATCCTTCCGCTCGTTGCCTTTCGGCGCGACAAGCCAGAAACGATCGCTGTACAGGGGCGTCCAGACCAGATCGGGCGGATGAGGGCGGACAGGCTCCGTCGTGACCGCCGCATCCAGCTCGCCACCGGCCACCTGAGCCGCGAGCTCCGCCGACATGCCGGCGACGACGTGAACCCGGATGCGGGGGTGAGCCCGCTTCAACGTGATCAGCGCGTCGGGCAGGGCGCCTGACAAGGCCGTCTGGATCGCACCGATCTTCAAGCGGCCGGCCAGCGCGTGCTCGTCACCCAGCGCCTCGGGGATCCGGTCATAGAGCGCCAGAACCTCTTCCGATTTCGCGAGGACGATCTTGCCGGCTTCGGTCAAGACCGGCAGCCGTCGTGACCGATCGAACAGGCGCACACCGAATTCGTCCTCGAGAGACTTCACCTGCAAGCTCACGGCAGATTGGGTCAGCCCCACGGCCTCGCCGGCGCGCGCGAAGGAGCCATGGCGCGCAATGGCATGCAAGGTCCGAAGGGCACGCAGCGACATGGCGAATCCTTCCCATCGCGGTCGAGGTATATCAACAAGTATTTCTCATTGATTGAAAGAGAATTCAGAATTTTTCCTGGCGAATGGGAACTGGTAGGTCTTCGTCCGGTTTTGCGGCGCGAGTTTGACATGGCAGCCTTCCCAAGCGTAGCGTCCGGCAGTCCGGCAGGGGCTGATCCGGCTCGGCGGGATTCAGATCATTCCCAAGCGAGCCTGGCGATGCCGGCGGAGCGGAGCCGGCGTATCGCTGCGAGCCGCGGCGCGCGGCCATGACGGAGCAGGTGCTTCTGGCCCTTCTGCCCGTCATCATCTTGATCGGACTGGGGATGGCGCTGCGCCAGCGGCGCATTCTGGCCGACAGCTTCTGGCCCCAGGCGGAGCGGCTCGGCTACTATGTCCTGCTCCCCAGCCTGTTCTTCCACGGCCTGGCAACGGCGCATCTTGAAGCGTTGCCGGTTCGTGACCTGGCCTTGACGCTGATCCTTTCGACGATTGCGGTCGCGGCGCTGGTCATGGCCGTCCGGCCGTTGCTGAATCTGGACGGCCCGGCATTCACCTCGGTGTTTCAGGGCAGCGTGCGGTTCAACAACTATGTGGGCGTGACCCTTGCGGGAGGGCTGTTCGGAGCCCAGGGCATCGCGCTGGCCGCGATCTGCAATGCCGCGATCGTGCCGACGGTCAATGTCCTGTGCGTGCTGGTGTTTGCCCGCCATGGCTCGGCCAAGCTGAATGGCCGAGCCATTCTCAAGCAGCTCGTCACGAACCCGCTGGTGGTGGCTTCGCTCGGCGGGATCGCTTTCCAGCTGATCGGCCTCGGCATTCCGCGCGGCCTTGAGTCGGCCATGCGCTCGCTGGGGGCGGCCTCATTGCCCCTTGGTCTGCTCTGCGTCGGCGCCGCGCTCGATTTCAGCTCGGCGCGCCGATGGATCGGACCAGTCGCTTCGTCGTCGATGATGAAATTCCTGGCCATGCCCGCCGCAACGGTGCTCGTGGCCATGGTCACGGGGCTGAACGGCCCGGCCCTGACGACGGCGCTGCTTTTCCAGGCCCTGCCGACGGCGTCCTCCGCTTACATCATGGCTCGGCAGCTCGGTGGCGATGCGCCTTTGATGGCCGGGATCACAGCGATCCAGACCGCCCTCGCCATGGCGGCGATCCCTCTCGTGCTGATCGGTCTGACGGGCTGGCTCGCGGCTTGATGCAAAAAACCCGCTCCGGCTGACCGGAGCGGGCTCGTCTCATGGCTGTTGATCTCGGCTTTCGCCGCGACAGGTTCAGGCCGCGTCGGGCTGGGCCGGGGGATTGGCCGGCGGGTTGTTGCGGCGGTCGTTCATGAACTGATCGAACTCGGCCTTGTCGCGGGCCATGCGCAGGCGGCCCAGGAAATCGTGGAACTCGCGCTGCTCGTCCTCGAGCCGGCGCAGCGTCTCGGCCTTATACTCGTCGAAGGCACGGTTGCCGCTCGAGGGCTCGCGGCCCCAGCCGCCGAAGCCGCCGCCGAAACCGCGGCCCTCACGGCCCGCCATGCGCTCGCGCATCCGGTCCATCTTGCCCTGCAGGCGGCTCATCCGATGTTCGTAACGGTCTCCGGCATATCCGCAACCCATGCGTCCACTCCCAAACAGAAAGGCCAGGGTCGCCAGACCCAGCGGCCACCACACGATGAAGCCGAGCACCGCGAAGGCGATCCAGGCTCCTCTTCCGTATTCGTCAAGCTTCGTGACGATCGGCATCTTTCTCCTCCGCTCATCGACGTGAATGTAAATCACATTCACATAGATGCTTGCGAGGGTCCGGCTTGTCAAGAATGGCCGGCGAAAAATCGTCAGACGGCGGGTGGGGGTGCGGTTTCCGGGCCGATTCCCAGGCCCTGGAGATAGATCAGCATGCCCGCCTCGAGCAGCTCGGCGGCCGACATGGGCAGCGGCCGCCGGCCGCCATCGGCGCGGCCGAACAGGGCGGCGATGCCATGCGACATCGCCCAGATGTGCAGCGCCATCATCAGCGCGGGCGGGCGCTTGTTCTGCGGCAGCCGGGCGATCAAGGCCTCGGCCGCCTGCCGCAGATTGGCGAAGGCGCGGTCGGCGGCAGCCCGCAATTCCGGGCTTGCATCGAGCGACACGCCGGCCTCGAACATGGCGGAATAATAGGCCGGCTCGTCATGGGCGAAAGCCAGATAGGCGCGGCCGAGCCGGTGGAAGGCAGATTCGGGGTCGGGACGCCCCTGGTCCCAGGCGCGCGACAGCGACGCCTCGAAGGCCTGGAAGCCGCGCGCGGCCACATCGGCCAGCAACTCGTCGCGGTCACGGAAATGCCGATAGGGCGCGGCCGGGCTGACGCCGGCCATGCGCGCGGCCTCGGCGAAGGTGAAGCCGTTCGGTCCCTTTTCCCCGATCAGCCCCAGCGCGGCCCGCACCAGCTCCTCCTTGAGGTTGCCGTGATGATAGCCGCGGGGCGTTTCGGGTCTGTCGCGCTTCCAGCTCATGTTAAGAGCGCTAACATGCGGGTGGGCCTTACGTCGATGGTCATGCGCGGCAGCGTCAGTCGTCGAGCATCAGCCGTTTGCGCAAGCCGTCGGGAATGCGCCGTGCCCGGCCGCCGCCGATGCAGGCGACCATGACCTGCGCCGCGATCAGCACTTCTTCGCCGCGCAGCACGCGCTGCTCGAGATCCATGGTGGCGCCACGCGCGGCGGTGCAGTGCGTCTCGACCGTCAGCAGGTCGTCCATCACGGCCGGGCGCAGGAAGTCGATCGTCATCTTGCGGACGGCGAAGCCCAGCGCCGTCTCGCCGTCGAAGAGCTCGCGCTGCTCGATGCCGAGCGCGCGGATGAGCTCGGTGCGGCCACGCTCCATGAAGCGCAGATAGGAGGCGTGATAGACCACGCCGGAGAAGTCGGTGTCCTCATAGTAGACGCGGATGTCGAGGCGATGGACCCTGCTCATGGTGCTCCGGAGGGGTATCGAACGGTTGCCGCTGCCATAGACCAATCGATACGGCTTCGGAAAGGCTGGAACTGCTCAGCCGGAGCGGCGTTACCCGTTGCGTGACCCATGGGAGGACAAGTGATGGCGCAATCCAGCAAGGCGACCGCGCGGCTGCTCGACAAGACCGAGCTCGATCTCGTCGCACGCACCCAGCGCGGTGCGATCGGTGCTCTTCCGGACGATGAATTGCGCGATCTCGCCGCCAAGCTGCGCGAGCGCCGCGACAAGGCGCGCGACGGTGCCCGCCGGCAGAAGCGCGAGATGCGCGGCAAGGCGGAGCCCAAAGGCGCGAAGCCCGCGAGCGACAACAGCGGCACCAAGGCCAAGGCCGACGCGCTGACCGCGGCGCTGAAGCGCGTCGGAGCCGAGCGTACGCGCCGGGCCGAGAAGGAAAAGGCTCCGAGCCAGCGCAGCCTCGCCCGCAAGGCGCTGGCACTGAAGCAACGCCAGAGCGCGGCGCAACGTCCCGCCAGCCGCACGGCCGGCAAGGGCATGCGGCCGGTCGAAAACCCCAAGGCGGTCAAGTCCGGCGCGCTGAACGATGCCGGCGCCCGCCCGGCGATGATGCGCTCGAAGATCGCGCGTCAGTCGTAGCGGGGTGCCGATTTCCGACGGAGACGTGGCGTCATCCCGGACAAGCTGCGTAGCAGCGCAGATTCGGGATCCATCGTAATGCTCCGCAGCCCTTTGATGGGCCCCGGGGCAAGCCCGGGATGACCCAGCAGTTCCGAGAATGGTCGGAACGCTCCAGCCATATCGAGCCCTGCAGACGCTCAGCGCTTGCAGGGCTTGTTCATGAAGGAGCCGCAGTCATAGGGCTGCGAGAGCTGCTCGCGGATCGAAGAGTCCTTGCCTTCGAAGCGGTTGACGATGTCGTCGATGCGCCAGCCGCCGTCCTCCCTGATCATCTGGAATTGGACGGTCACGGGCTTGCCGAAGCTGCGGAAATTGGCCAGCACCGTTGCCTTTCCGGCCGCGACCGGGATCGTGTCGAAGTTCAGCTTCTTGATCTCGCCGTCCTGGCCGTTGAGGAAGGGGTCGGCGCCGATCTGACCCATATCGCCGCTCTCGTCCTGATAAAGGTCGTCGCGGGCGAAGAGCGCGGCCAGGCTCCTGCTCATCAGCCGGTCGCGATGCGGCGGGCGCCAGGCCGGCGGCGGGGCCTTGCCCTTGGCGGCGAGCATCTTGATCGTGATGGCGTAGCCTTCTTCCACCGGCCCGCGCGGCACGTCGTCACCGGCGCGAGCCGAAACCGCCAGGACGGCGAACAGGCCGGTGAGGGCGAGCGCCAGCGCGACATTCCGAAGGATCTGCCTCACGCCTCGTCCTCGTCGTTTCCAAACAGGCCGAACTGGGCCGTCTCGCGCGAGGGCTCGGGCATGCCGAGATGGCGGAAGGCGTGCGGCGTCAGCAGGCGCCCGCGCGGGGTGCGCTGGATGAAGCCCTGCTGGAGCAGGAAGGGCTCGATGATCTCTTCGATCGCGTCGCGCGGCTCGGAGAGCGAGGCGGCGATGGTCTCGATGCCGACCGGGCCGCCGCCGAAATTGATCGCGACGGTGGTGAGATAGCGCCGGTCCATCTGGTCGAGGCCGATCGCGTCGACGTCGAGCAGGGAGAGCGCCTTGTCGGCGACCTTGCGGGTAACGATCGGGTCGCCGTCGACGATGGCGAAATCGCGCACGCGGCGCAGCAGGCGCCCGGCGATGCGCGGCGTCCCGCGGGAGCGCTTGGCGATCTCGTTGGCGCCGTCGTCGGACATCGGCACGCCGAGCACGCGGGCGCCGCGCGAGACGATGCCCTGCAATTCCTCGACCGTGTAGAACTGCAGGCGGATCGGGATGCCGAAGCGGTCGCGCAGCGGCGTGGTCAGCAGGCCGGCGCGGGTGGTGGCGCCGACGAGCGTGAATTTGGGCAGGTCGATCTTGACCGAGCGGGCGGCCGGGCCTTCGCCGATGATCAGATCGAGCTGATAGTCCTCCATCGCCGGATAGAGGATTTCCTCGACCGCCGGGTTGAGGCGGTGGATCTCGTCGATGAAGAGCACGTCGCGCTCTTCGAGATTGGTGAGCTGGGCCGCGAGATCGCCGGCCTTGGCGATGACGGGGCCGGAGGTCGAGCGGAAATTGACGCCGAGCTCGCGCGCCACGATCTGCGCCAGCGTCGTCTTGCCGAGACCGGGTGGGCCGACGAAGAGGACATGGTCGAGCGCGTCGCCACGGGTCCTGGCTGCATTGATGAAGACCTGGAGATTGGCGCGCGCCGCCGCCTGCCCGGTGAAATCGGACAGCGAAAGCGGGCGCAGCGAGGTCTCGCTGTCGTCCTCGCGGCGTTCGGCCGTCATCAGCCCGGAGCGCTTGGGTTCGCTCACAGTGCGATCTCCAGCTCGATGGCGTCGTGGATCGGAATGTCCTTGTATCCCGTCTTGATGATGGTCGGCACGACGGAGCGATAGGCGTCGATCGCGTCGAGATAAAGCCCGGACAGCCGAAAGCCGCGCCGCTGATAGAAGACGAGGCCCGGCATGTTGTCGTTGGTCAGCATGGCCTTGAGCCGTTTCGCCCCCGCCGCTCTCGCGGCCGCGATCACCGCATCGAGCATCCGGATGGCGACGCCTTCGCCGGGTCTCAGCGAATGCAAGGCGCAGAGATAGGCCGTCTCGCCCCGGATCGTCCAGCTCGCCAGCGCGGCGGTACGCCCGTTCGGCTCGTAGAGGCCGAGGGCGTCGATCTCGGCCACGTCATAGACGTGGAGGTCGATCATCATGCGGTGCGAGCCCCAGGCCACCATCATGATCTTGAGCAGTTCGCCCTTGTCGGTGACGACGCGCAGTTCGAGATCGTCCGGCTCGCCGGCCGGGCTCACTTCGCCAGCTCCTTCAGGCCGAGCTTGATGAGCTGGGCGGTGCCGGCGCCGTCCCCGGCCTCCTTCGCCGCCGCGGCGATCGCGGCGATGGCCTGGGCCTGCGGGTAGCCGAGATTGGCCAGCGCCGAGACGGCATCGGCCACGGGCTGGGGCAGCTTCCTGTCCTCGAGCGCGCCGGAGAGCTGGGCGAGACTCGGATCGACATGGCCGAAGGCCGGCGCCTTGTCCTTCAGCTCGGCGCAGAGGCGCTGCGCCAGCTTGGGGCCGACGCCCGGCGCGCGGGCGATGGCCGCCTTGTCATTGGTGGCGATGGCGGTGGCGAGGCCGCCGGGGTCGAGCGTCGAGAGGATGGCGAGCGCGACCTTGGCACCGACGCCCTGCACCACCTGCATCAGCCGGAACCAGTCGCGCTCGACATCGGACATGAAGCCGTAGAGGCGGATCGCATCCTCGCGGACATGGGTCTCGATCGAGAGCACGGCCGCCTCGCCGGGCTTGGGAAGCCGCTGGAGCGTGCGCGAGGAGCATTGCACGACATAGCCGACGCCCTGCACGTCGATGATGACGTGATCCTCGCCATAGGAGTCGATCAGGCCCTTGAGCTTGCCGATCATCGTGTGGATTCCCCGGCCGTCATTCAGCCCGCCGCGCGCATCTGCGCGACCAGGGCCCTCATGCCGCGATGCTGGGCATGGCAGATCGCGACGGCCAGCGCATCCGCCGCGTCGGCGGAGCTGGTCTCGGCCTTGGGCAGCAGCACGCGGATCATCGCCTGCACCTGCTTCTTGTCGGCATGGCCGACGCCGACCACGGTCTTCTTGACGAGGTTCGCCGCATATTCCGCCACGCTCAGCCCCGCCAGCGATGGCACCACCAGCGCGATGCCGCGGGCCTGTCCGAGTTTCAGCGCCGATTGCGGGTCGCGGTTGACGAAGGTCTCCTCCACCGCCGCCTCATGCGGCCTGTGGGCGGCGATCACCTTGCCGATGCCTTCGTGAAGCTGCCGCAGCCGGTCGCCGAGCGGCAGCGCGCCATCGCTCTCGATACAGCCGCAGGCGACGAAGGAGAGCTTGCTGCCCTCCGATATGACGATCCCCCAGCCGGTCTTCCGGAGGCCGGGATCGATGCCGAGGATGCGAATCGGAGGTGCCATGGTGCCTCAAACTAGCGGGTGTTTCGGATTTGTCCCATGCGACGCGCCGGCATGGATGAATTCTCCTCATCGGACACATCAGAAAGGACGATTTCCTTTTCCGGCCGGGCAAGGACATGGTGCAGTTCGTTTCCCTCCTCGCATTTCTCCCGTGATGTCCGGCCTACAAAACCTGTTCTTTCCGGCTCTCGCCGGCGACGGCGTCGTCGTTCTCCTCGCCGCCACATTGCTGGGGGGGCTGGTGCGCGGCTTCACCGGCTTCGGCTTCGCGATGGTGTTCATGCCGCTCGCCTCGGTGGTGCTGGGGCCGGTCGCGGCGCTGGGGCTGATCTGGTTCATCGACCTGCCCGTGGCCCTGCCGGTCGCTGCCCGGAGCGCGAAACAGGCCGAATGGCGGGAGATCGTGCCGCTGCTCGTGACCGCGACGCTCGCCTTGCCGGCCGGCGTCTGGCTGCTCACCTGGCTCGATCGCGAAACGATGCGCTGGGTGCTGGCGCTGCTGGTGCTGGCGGCCGTCGGGCTGATGGCCTCGGGCTGGCGCTATCACGGGCGGCCGACCGTCTCGCTCTCGCTCGGCGTCGGCGCGCTCTCCGGCTTGTGCAACGGCATGGCCTCGATCGGCGGGATGCCGCTCGCCGTGTTCTGGCTCGGCGCGCAGCGCAACGACCGCCACAAGACGCGCGCCAACCTGCAGACCTTTTTCGGGATCTCGACCTTCATCAGCGGCGCGGTGCTGTGGTGGAAAGGCATCCTCACCCTACAGGCGCTGCTGACGGCGGTGCCGCTTTTCGCCGTCTACGCGATCGGCTTCTGGGGCGGCGTGCATGGCTTCCGCCTCGCCTCGGAGGCGAGCTTCCGGCGCGGCGCCTATCTGGTGATCTTCCTCAGCGCCCTGGTCAGCCTGCCGCTCTGGGATGCGATGATCGGGCGCTGAGGGGCGTCATGCTCGGGCTCGCCCCGAGCATCTCATCGAAAGGGAGGCTCCAGAGCCTCTTTCGGCCCGGGATTCTCGGGTCTGCGCTTCGCTTCGCCCGAGAATGACGCCGTGAAGCGAGCCGGCTCCCCTCAGGCGCTGAGCTTGGCCATGATGTCGTCGGCGATCTCGAAATTGGCGAAGACGTTCTGGACGTCGTCGTCGTTGTCGAGGGCTTCCATCAATCGCATCATCGAGGCGGCCTTCTCCTCGTCGAGCGGGGCCGAGGTCGTCGGCCGCCAGACGGGCTTCGCCGAAGCCGGCGCGCCGAGCGCGGCTTCGAGGGCCTTGGAGACCTCGTTCAGGGCGTCGAAGGCGCAGAGGATGGTGTGGCCGTTCTCGTCCGAGATCACGTCGTCGGCGCCGGCCTCGATCGCCGCTTCCATCACGGTGTCGGCGTCGCCGGCCTCCGGCGGATAGCTGATCTCGCCGACGCGGTTGAACATGAAGGAGACGGAGTTGCTTTCGCCGAGCGCGCCGCCCGACTTGGTGAAGTAGGAGCGCACGGCGGAAGCCGTGCGGTTGCGGTTGTCGGTCAGCGCCTCGACGATGACGGCTGCGCCGCCCGGGCCGTAGCCCTCGTAGCGGACCTCGTCATAATTGTCGCCTTCGCCGCCGGCCGCCTTGTTGATGGCGCGCTGGATATTGTCCTTCGGCATGTTCTCGGCCCGGGCGGCGAGCACGGCCATGCGCAGGCGCGGGTTCATGTTGGGATCCGGCATGCCCATCTTGGCGGCGACGGTGATTTCGCGGGCCAGTTTCGAGAACAGCTTGGAACGCACCGCGTCCTGCTTGCCCTTGCGGTGCATGATGTTCTTGAACTGTGAATGGCCGGCCATGGGCTTCCGTTGCCTTCTGCGATTGATCCGTAACGCGCCTGGTCCGGGCGGCGTTCCAGCCCAGTGATCCAGCAAAGCGGCCTTATAGGCGGCGGATTTGCCCGCAGGCAAGCGGGATGCGGCCCTGTCCGAGCCTGCCATTAGATGAATCTTTACCGTGCAAGCGCAGCATTCAGGGCAGTATCGACCCGCGCCCCGCTACCGCTCCCGCCATCCCGAGTGACATCTTGACCACCAAAACGATCGCCGGGCAGGAGCACCGTTTTCGCGCCTTCCAGATCTCGGAGCGCGACCTGGCGCTGCTGGGGGCGCTGGCGGGTTTCGCGCGCGCACGCCTGCCCTCGCTATTGCCGCAACTGCACGAACAGTTCGCGCCCTGGCCTGAGATCGCCAAGGCGCTGAGCCAGCCGCAGGTTCACGAGCGACGGCTGGCGCATTGGATCCGGTTGGCCTCGGGCGATTTCGGTGAAGGGTTCACGGAGTCGGCCCGCAGCCTGGCGACGGCTTTCCACGAGCATGGCGTCCCGATCTATGCGGTCGTCATCTGCCACGGCATCGTGGTCAACGCCCTGATCGCCGAACTCGGGCTCGACCAGCGCAGATTGACGAGCCTGAGCGGGCGCTGGCGCCGTGCGCGCCTCGATACCGGGATCGCCACGCGTGCGGCCCTGTCCAAGGCCGCCCAGTTCGATCTCGAGCTCCTCCTCGAAACCTATGCGCTGGTCGAGCAGGACCGCGGTGACGCGACGCGCCGGCAGATCGAAGCCTTCGAGGGCACGGTCCGCGATGTCGTGAGTGCCGTGGGCTCGGGCGCGGTGAAGGTCGAGAGCCTGGCCGCCACCATGGAGGCCGTCGTCGGCGAGACCAGCGCGCAGGCTTTCATGGCCGTGCGGACCGCGGACGACGCGTCGAGCAATGTCAGCAATGTCGCGGCGGCCACGAACGAGCTGTCGATCTCGCTCGACCATGTCGCGGCGGAGGTCGTCCGCGCCTCGGAACTGGCCCATGAGGCGGATGCGGCCGCGCAGCAGACGGATGCGATCGTCCAGAGCCTGTCGCGTTCGGCCAACACGATCGGCTCGGTCGTGGAGCTGATCCAGATGATCGCGAGCCAGACCAATCTGCTCGCCCTCAACGCCACGATCGAGGCGGCGCGCGCCGGCGAGGCCGGGCGCGGCTTCGCCGTCGTCGCGACGGAGGTGAAGCAATTGTCGGCCCGGACGGCGCAGGCGACAGGCGAGATCGCCGCGCAGGTGCCGGCGATGCAGGCGGCGACTCGCGAGGCGGTCGCGGCGCTCGAACGCATCGTCGCCTTCGTCAGCCAGGTCAGCGGGATCGCCTCGGTCGTCGCCGCCAGCATCGACGAGCAGCGGGCTGCGACGCAGGAGATCGCCCGCAGCGCGCATCAGGCCGCGGTGGGCACGGAGGCGAATGCCGATGCGATCGGCAAGCTGAGCACGCGGGCGCAGGAGGCGGGCAATGCCGTCTCCGAGGTGCTGGGTGTCGCCGGCGCGCTCTCCCGGCACGCGGCCGGCATGAGCGAGGCCTTCGAGACCTTGATCCGGCAGTCCCGCGCCGTCGCTTCCGACCGGAAAGCGGAGCCGGCTTTCCGGAATCATAGGTTGCAATGACAAGCAGATAGATCGCCGCTCATGGGTCCGCTGGGACGCGCGGCGATCTAACCGAGCGGGCCTTGGCTCAGGCGGCCCAGCCGGGCAGGGCCTCGCTCAGATGCGGGCCGATGCGGACCGCCCAAGTGGCTTTGGCCAGCCCGGTCGCGTCGTCGATCTCGACGGCGATGCCCGAGAGCGTGCCTTCGCCGGTGGCCGGCTCCAGTCGCGCGCCCGGCACCTTCTGCAGGAAGCGGCGCACCGGCTCGTCCTTCTGCATGCCGAGCACGGAATCATAGTCGCCGCACATGCCGGCATCGGATTGATAGGCGGTTCCGGCCGGCAGGATGCGCGTGTCCGAGGTCGGAGCGTGGGTATGGGTACCCACCACGAGGCTGGCGCGGCCATCGAGGAAATAGGCCATGGCCTGTTTCTCGCTCGTCGCCTCGGCATGAACATCGACGATGACGGCATCCGCGACCTCGCCGAGCGGGCAAGCGGCAAGCTCGCGCTCGACGGCGGCGAAGGGGTCGTCCAGCGGGTCCATGAAGAGCCGGCCCATGACGTTGACGACGAGCACCCGGGCGCCGTTGCGGGCTTCGACGACCGTGGCGCCACGGCCGGGCGTGCCGGGCGGATAATTGGCCGGGCGGATCAGCCTGTCCTGCCTGTTGATGAAGACGAGGGCCTCGCGCTGGTCCCAGGAATGGTTGCCCAGCGTGATCACATCGGCGCCGGCGGCGAGGATCTCATCGCAGATCGCCTCGGTGATGCCGAAGCCGCCGGCGGAGTTCTCGCCGTTGATGACGACGCAGTCGAGCTTCCAGGCTTCGCGCAGGGCAGGCAGGCGCTCCTGCACCGCAATCCGGCCCGGGCGGCCGACGATGTCACCGAGGAAGAGAAGACGCATGAAACCGGTCCGCAGGCTGTGATGCTTCCTCCGTGGCCCGAAAGCCCGGCGGAATCAACCGCAGCGGATGGTTTCGCGCTCGGTCACGATCCAGTCGAGGCGCCGGTCGTGCGGTTGGTCGGGCACGGCTTCGATCTCCTGCGCCGCATAGGCGATGCCGATGCTGACGGTCGGGCCGAGCTCGGCCAGCGCGCGATCGTAATAGCCCCGGCCGTAGCCGATGCGGTAGCCGCGCCGGTCGAAGGCGGCCAGCGGCACGATCAGGATGCGCGGCGCGATCTCGGGCTGCTGCGGGGACGGAACGAGCGTGCCGAAACCGCCCGGAACGATCGGCTCATAGGGCGCCCATCGGCGGAAGATCATGCGCCCGGCGACGATCGCGGGCAGGCAGAGCGGCAGGCCGCGCCGGTGCAGCTCTTCCAGGACCGGGCGTGGATCGGCCTCCGAGCGCATCGGCCAATAGGCAGAAACCGGGCCGTCTGCATTCCAGAACGGCAAAGCCAGCGTCCGTTCCGCGATGTCGGGGTCCCATTCGAGGCGGTCGTCGATTTCGAGCGCATCACGCCGGGCGAGCGCCGACGCGCGTAGTGCTGCCTTGACGGCGGAAGGCTGGGGAAGGGTCTCGGACGCCATGCTGGTCATAAAGGCTGCGGAGCCACCTCGGCCGTGGAGTTTTGAATCCCGGGACACCTACAGAAGTAGGTGGGCGCCGTGTGTCCGGATCCAGGGACCCGGTCAGGGACAGCTCCCTAGGGAGTCGTATGGGCCCGGGGAATGCTGTCTCGCACGCACCAGGCAGCCCCGCCCAACCAATGTAGGCAACGCGCCGGCAAAGCGCCAGAGGCGTTTTGCCGGCGCCAGCCGAATTTCGCAGGCGGTTCATGAAGTTGTTCATATTTTGGCCGTGGTGCGTGAGTGATATAAGAGATGCGCGACAGTTTCAGTTAAGGAACCGGTTTTTCAGATGCCTGGCTTTTCCCTTGCCCGCCTCCTCGCCCGTCCGGCATTGCCGGCGCTCGCGCTCGCTGCGGGGCTTTTCGGAGCGGCCCTGCCGGCTTCGGCGCAGGATGCCGCCGATCTGCTGGTGCGCACCACCCGGCTCGAAAACCAGCTCCGCCAGATGGCCGGACAGATCGAGCAGCTCCAGTTCGAGAACAAGCGCCTGAGCGACCAGCTCAGCCGCTTTCAGCAGGATGTCGATTTCCGCCTGAACGAAAAGGGCGGTGCGCGTCCCTCCGCCACGCCTCCCGCCGGCGGGACGCCGCAGCGCCAGCGCCGCGGCGATGCCTTCGACCCGACGACCCAGCAGGGTGCGGCCGGGGCCCCCCAACAGCTTGGCGGCGGCATCGCCGGCATCATCGAGGACGAGTATTCCGGAGGTCCGGCGACGGGCCAGCCGCTCGATCTGCAAGGCGTCGGGCGCCCGGTCCAGCAGGGCGGGGCGGCTCCGGGCGTCCCGCGCGGCCAGAGCGTCGCTGCCGCGAGCGGTCCGGCCACGGCCAAGGAAGCCTATGACGGCGCCTATGCGGCGTTCCAGCGCCGCGAATACGAGCAGGCCGAGATGGGCTTTCGCCAGTTCCTGCAGAGCTATCCGCGTGACCGGCTCGCCACCGACGCGACCTTCTGGCTCGGCGAGAGCTACATGCAGCGCCAGCGTTATCGCGAGGCGGCGGAGCAGTTCCTGAAGATTTCCAAGGAATCGCCGCGCGCCGGCAAGGCGCCCGACAGCCTGCTCAGGCTCGGCATGGCGCTGAACGGGCTCGGCGCCAAGGAGCAGGCCTGCGCCACCTATGCCAAGGTCGGCGTGGATTATCCGCAGGCCTCCAGTGCCGTGCGGCAGGCGGTCGAGCGCGAGCGCCGCCGTTCCGGCTGCGCTTGAGCGCGGTTCTCCCTCTCGATCCTTCGGCGGCGCCGGTCTCGGCTGCCGAGGCCTGTGCCTTGTTCGAGCCTCTGGCAGATGAGCCGGGGCTGCTCGTCGCCGTCTCGGGCGGGCCCGATTCCGTTGCTGTGCTGGCGCTGCTGGCGGATTGGGCGAAGCTGCCGGGGCGTCCCTCCCTCCAGGCCGCGACGGTCGATCACGGCTTGCGGCCGGAGGCCGCCGGCGAGGCCGAGGCGGTCGCGAGGCTTTGCGGGCGGCTGGGCGTCGCACACAGAATCCTGCGCTGGGCCGGGCCGAAGCCCGCCAACGGCCTGCAGGCCGCCGCGCGGCAGGCTCGCTACGACCTCCTCGCGGAGGAAGCGTTGCGGCGCGGCAACGCGGCCATCGTCACGGCGCATACGCTCGACGACCAGGCCGAGACGCTGCTGATGCGGATCGCCCATGGTTCGGGGCCGGCGGGGCTCGTCGGCATGCGCCCGCGCAGCTTGCGAGGCGCGGTCGCGATCGTCCGGCCACTGCTGGGCCTCGCGAAATCGCGGTTGATCGCCACCGCCGAGGCACGGGGCCTGCCCTTCGTCCGCGATCCCAGCAATGCCGATTCGCGTTTCGAGCGGGTGCGCTGGCGCGAATTGGCGCCGTCGCTCGCGGAACACGGCCTCGATGCGGCGCGGCTCGGATTGCTTGCGGAGCGCATGGCCCGGCAGGAAGATGCCGTGGCACGCCGGGCGGCGGATGTGCTGGCGCAGCGGTGGCTCCCGGTCACCGTGGGGGAGGAGCGGCGGCTCGGCTTCCGGCAGCTTGCCGAAGAGCCGGAGGAGATCGTCCTGCGCGTGCTGGCGCTTGCGCTGGCGGAAATGACGCAAGGCGTCGAGAGCTATGGGCGGCTGGAGCGGCTGGAGGCCTGCGCAGCGGCGCTGCTCGCCGCATCGCGTGCGGGGTCCGCCACAAAGCGGACGTTCTCCGGATGCATCCTGTCGCTCGACCGGAACGGCGTGCTGAGCTTGCGGCGGGAGGGGCCGCGCAGACGCGGTGTTCACCCTGCGACATCATAGTAACGTGGCGTCGCGCGTTTTGCGTGCGTTTCCCTTGGCAAGGACGCATGTCGCACCTAGATTGCCTGTTAAGTGAAACCAGGCCTTATCCGGTTGGTCCCGGCAGGCCCGATCGGACTGGTGATGAATCCGAATTTTCGCAATTTCGCCCTCTGGGTGGTGATCTTCCTGCTGGTCCTGGCGTTGGTGACGCTGTTCCAGAGTCCGAGCCAACGCTCGAACACCAACGAGATTCCCTACAGCCAACTGATCAACGAGTCCGATTCCGGGCGCATCTCGAGCGTCGTGGTCGCGGGCCAGGAAATCTCCGGCACCTTCTCGGATGGTCGCAACTTCGTGACCTATGCGCCCTATGGCGACCCGAACCTGCTGAAGACGCTGGCCCAGAAGGGCGTGACGGTTTCGGCCCGCGCTCCTTCCGAGGGCACGCCCTGGTTCATGGCGCTGCTGGTCAACTCGCTGCCCTTCGTCATCTTCATCGGCCTGTGGATCTTCATGTCCCGCCAGATGCAGAACGGCGCCGGCCGGGCGATGGGCTTCGGCAAGTCCAAGGCGAAGCTCCTGACCGAGGCGCATGGCCGCGTCACCTTCGAGGACGTCGCCGGCATCGACGAGGCCAAGGAAGACCTCCAGGAGATCGTCGAGTTCCTGCGCGATCCGCAGAAATTCCAGCGGCTGGGCGGGCGCATTCCGCGCGGCGTGCTGCTCGTCGGCCCTCCCGGTACGGGTAAGACCCTCACGGCGCGTGCCGTCGCGGGCGAGGCCAATGTGCCGTTCTTCACGATCTCGGGCTCCGACTTCGTCGAGATGTTCGTCGGCGTCGGCGCGAGCCGTGTGCGCGACATGTTCGAGCAGGCCAAGAAGAACGCCCCCTGCATCATCTTCATCGACGAAATCGACGCGGTCGGCCGCCATCGCGGTGCCGGCCTCGGCGGCGGCAATGACGAGCGCGAGCAGACGCTGAACCAGCTCCTTGTCGAGATGGACGGCTTCGAGCCGAACGAAGGCGTCATCATCATCGCCGCGACCAACCGTCCCGACGTGCTCGATCCCGCCCTGCTGCGTCCAGGCCGCTTCGACCGCCAGATCGTCGTTCCGAACCCGGACGTCGCTGGCCGCGAGAAGATCCTGCGCGTCCATGTCCGCAAGGTGCCGATGGCGCCGGATGTCGACCTCAAGATCCTCGCCCGCGGCACGCCCGGCTTCTCCGGCGCGGACCTGATGAACCTCGTCAACGAGGCGGCATTGCTGGCAGCCCGCCGCGGCAAGCGCATGGTCACCCATGCCGAGTTCGAGGACGCCAAGGACAAGGTCATGATGGGCGCCGAGCGCAAGTCCATGGCCATGTCCGAGGAAGAGAAGAAGCTGACCGCCTATCACGAGGCCGGTCACGCCATCGTCGGCCTCTATGTTCCCGCCGGTATCCCCGTTCACAAGGCGACGATCATCCCGCGCGGCCGTGCGCTCGGAATGGTCAAGTTCCTGCCGGAGGGCGACCGCTACTCGATGAAGTTCAAGGAGTTCACCTCGCAGCTCGCGGTCGCCATGGGCGGGCGCGTGGCGGAGGAGATGACCTTCGGACGCGAGAACGTCACCTCGGGCGCCACCGGCGACATCCAGCAGGCGACCAAGATGGCCAAGGCCATGGTCACGCAGATGGGCTATTCTGACGAACTCGGCATGGTCGCCTATGGCGACAATCAGGAAGAGGTCTTCCTCGGCATGTCGATGGGCCGTAGCCAGGCGGTCTCCGAGGCGACTGCCCAGAAGATCGACGCCGAGGTCAAGCGCCTCGTCGACAACGGCTACCAGGACGCCAAGGCCATCCTCACCGAGCACCATGACGAGTTCGTCTCGGTGGCCGAGGCGCTGCTCGAATTCGAGACGCTGACGGGCGAGGAAATTCGCGACCTGATCGCCGGTAAGCGCCCGGTGCGCGACGCTGACGACACGCCGCACGCCCCGCGCGGCTCGGCCGTGCCGAGCGCCGGCAAGGGCCGCAAGCGCGGCGAACCCGATGCCGGGCTGGAGCCGCAACCGCAGGCGTGAGGCGGTTCGACTGGAATGAAAAAGGCGGCCTTCGGGCCGCCTTTTTCATGTGTGGTGGGAGATCGCCTCCGTTCCGCTTCCGCGCCGTCATCCCGGACAAGCCGCCCCTGGCGGCGCCGATCCGGGATCCATGCCAGAGCGCATTTCGGAAACATGCCGGCACGGATCCCGGGTCTCCGCTTCGCTGCCCCCGGGAGGACAGGGCCTGAATGATGAGAGCGGGGCTATGCGGGGCCGCGTCCCTGTCACGCTCCGTCATATTTTGTGAGAAGGCGGAAAGGTTTTTTGGCTATAGAAGAACGCAAATTCAGGGCGCTGGCGCCCTCTCGGAAGCGATTGGCAATGACGCGCAAATATTTCGGAACGGACGGCATTCGTGGGCGGGCGAACGGCGTCATCACGCCCGACCTCGCCCTGAGGGTCGGGCAGGCCACCGGCCTCGCCTTCCGCCGCGGCGAGCACCGCCACCGGGTGGTGATCGGCAAGGATACCCGTCTGTCGGGCTATATGATCGAATATGCCATGGTGGCCGGCTTCACCGCGGTCGGCATGGACGTCATGCTGCTCGGCCCGATGCCGACGCCGGCCGTCGCCATGCTGACACGCTCGATGCGTGCCGATCTCGGCGTGATGATCTCGGCCTCGCACAACGCCTATGAGGATAACGGCATCAAGCTGTTCGGGCCCGACGGCTACAAGCTCAACGACGATGTCGAACGCGAGATCGAGGCGCTGATCGACGCCGATCTCGGCCCGCGCCTGGCGACTTCGCCGATGCTCGGCCGGGCCAAGCGCATCGACAGCGCCGATGCGCGCTATGTCGAATTCGCCAAGCGGACGCTGCCGCGCAATCTGAGCCTGGAAGGCCTGCGCATCGTGCTCGATTGCGCCAATGGCGCCGCCTACAAGGTGGCGCCGCAGGCGCTCTGGGAGCTGGGTGCAGAGGTCATCACCATCGGCGTCGAGCCCGACGGCTTCAATATCAACCGGGAGATCGGCTCGACCCATCCGTCCACCCTGGTCAGCAAGGTCAAGGAGATGCGCGCCGATGTCGGCATCGCACTCGACGGCGACGCCGACCGCGTGCTGGTGGTGGACGAGCATGGCCAGGTCGTCGATGGCGACCAGCTCATGGCTGTGATCGCGCGCTCCTGGCTGGAGGATGGCCGGCTCTCGGCGCCGGGCATCGTCGCGACGGTGATGTCCAATCTGGGGCTGGAGCGCTATCTGGCGGGCTTAGGCCTGTCGCTGGCGCGCACCGCGGTCGGGGACCGCTATGTGCTGGAGCATATGCGCAATCACGGCTTCAACCTCGGCGGCGAGCAGTCCGGCCATATCATCCTCTCGGATTTCGGCACGACCGGGGACGGGCTCGTCGCAGCGCTGCAACTGCTCGCGGTGGTGAAGCGGATGGACAAGCCGGTCTCGGAGGTCTGCCACTGCTTCGAGCCGCTGCCGCAGATCCTCAAGAATGTGCGCTACAAGACCGGCAAGCCGCTGGAGCAGCAGGCGGTGATGAGCGCGATCGAGGCGGCGAAGCAGTTGCTTGGCGAAAGCGGGCGCCTGGTGATCCGGCCCTCCGGCACCGAGCCGGTGATCCGTGTGATGGCCGAGGGCGACGACCGCGATCTGGTCGAGCGCGCGGTCGACGATGTCGTCGATGCGGTGACGAAGGCCGCGGCCTGAGAAGAGCGCGCGTCATGCTCGGGCTTGATCCGAGCATCTCCTGCCGAAGGAGGCTCCGACGGTTATTCCGGCACGAGATTCTCGGGTCTGCGCTTCGCTTCGCCCGAGAATGACGGCGGCGGTGTCCTTACACTACAGCGGTCAGCCCGCCATCGACCATCAGCAGGTGGCCGTTGACGTAGTCGGAAGCCGCCGAGGACAGGAAGATCGCGGCGCCGACCAGCTCCTTCGTCTCGCCCCAGCGCCCGGCCGGCGTGCGGCTGCAGACCCAGCTGGTGAAGGCTTCGTCGGCGAGCAGCGCCTGGTTGATCTCGGTGGTGAAATAGCCGGGGCCGATGGCGTTGGCCTGGATGTTGTGCTTGCCGAGCTCGGCGGCGAGCCCCCGCGTCATCATCTTCACCGCGCCCTTCGACGCCGTGTAGGGGATGATGGTGGCGCGGCCGAGCTCGCTCATCACCGAACCGATGCTGATGATCTTGCCGCGTTTACGGGGCAGCATCCGCTTCGCCACGGCTTGGGTGACGTAGAACACCGAATGCAGATTGGTGTTCATCACCTCATGCCAGCCCTCGACCGGGAATTCGGTGATCGGCGCCCGCTTCTGCATGCCGGCATTGTTGATGAGGATATCGATCGGGCCGATCTCAGCCTCGATCATGGCGATTCCGGCCTCGACGGCCTTCTGGTCGGTGACATCGAAGGGCGCGATGGAAGCCTTGCGGCCGGCCGTGGTCAGCGTCTGCTGCGCCCGTTCGAGCTTCGTCTTGTCGCGGCCGTTCAGCACGACATGGGCGCCGGCTTCCGAGAGGCCCTCCGCCAGGGCGAGCCCGATGCCCTGGCCCGAGCCGGTGACCAGCGCGACCTTGCCTTCCAGGCTGAACAGCGACAGCGACATGGCGTATCCTCGCAAAATGCCGGAGCCCGGCGTCGGTTTCGTTTGCGCCGGTGGCGCGTCGTTGGGTAAGCAGTTTTCAAACGATTAGACAACGGCGCGGCTAAGCTTGTCTCGCGCCATTTGAGGAGAAGCCGCCATGCGTGCCGTCGTCATCCATGCCGAGAAGGATCTGCGCGTCGAGCAGACGACCGCGCCGGAGCTGGGGCCGCGCGACGTGCGCGTGCGGATGGAAGCCGGCGGCATCTGCGGCTCGGACCTGCATTACTACCTGCATGGCGGCTTCGGCACGATCCGCGTGCGCGAGCCTCTGATCCTGGGCCACGAGATCGCCGGCCGGGTTGAGGCCGTCGGCGGCGAGGTCTCGCGGGTGAAGCCGGGCGACCGGGTCGCGGTCAATCCGAGCCGCGCCTGCGGCCATTGCCGCTATTGCCAGATGGGGCTGCAGCAGCACTGCACCGACATGCTGTTCTATGGTTCGGCGATGCGCTTCCCGCATGTGCAGGGCGGCTTTCGCGACGTGCTCGTGGTCGAGGAGCGGCAGGCGGTGAAGGTGGCGCCGGGCGTCACCGCGGCGCAGGCCGCTTTCGCCGAGCCGCTTTCGGTCTGTCTCCACGCCGCCAAGCGCGCCGGACCGCTGCTCGGCAAGCGCGTGCTGGTAACGGGGGCGGGGCCGATCGGCGCGCTCACCATCGTCGCGGCGAAGGCGGCGGGCGCTTCGGAGATCGTTGCCACCGACGTGGTGGACGGGCCGCTGCCGGTGGCGCGCAAGATGGGCGCGACGGCGGCGATCAACGTCATGGCCGAACCGGACCGGCTGAAGGAGGAATACGGGGCGGAAAAGGGCGCCTTCGACGTGATGTTCGAAGCGTCGGGAAACCAGCATGCGCTGACCGGGGCTTTCGACGCGGTGCGCTCGGGTGGCACCATCGTGCAGATCGGCGTCGGCGGTCAGTTCACCCTGCCGATGAACGTGGTCGTCGCCAAGGAGTTCGACCTGCGCGGCTCCTTCCGCTTCCATGAGGAGTTCGACTGGGCGGTGGCGATGATCGGTTCGGGCAATATCGACCTCTCGCCGCTGCTGACGGCGACGCTTCCCGTCGACCGCGCCGTCGAGGCCTTCGACCTCGCCGCCGACAAGGCGAAGGCGATCAAGGTGCAGCTCGACTTCGCTTGAGTTGTAGCTGGCTCGTCATTCTCGGGCCGCCTCAGCGGACCCGAGAATCTCCGGACGAGATAATGCCAGAGCCTTCTTCGGCGAGAGATGCTCGGGGCAAGCCCGAGCATGACGGCTGGAAGCGCTCCTAGAACAACCCTTCGATATGCCCCTGCGCGTCGATGTGGATGCGTTCGGCGGCGGGTTCGCGCGGCAGGCCGGGCATGGTCATGATGTCCCCGCAGATCGCGACGACGAAGCCGGCGCCGGCCGAGAGCCTGAGTTCCCGCAAGGGGACGATGTGGCCGGAGGGCGCGCCGCGGAGCGTCG
Source organism: Allobosea sp. UNC402CLCol (assembly GCF_000745475.1). Taxonomy (GTDB): domain Bacteria; phylum Pseudomonadota; class Alphaproteobacteria; order Rhizobiales; family Beijerinckiaceae; genus Allobosea; species Allobosea spartocytisi. Next base: position 938,217 of record NZ_JQJJ01000008.1, on the reverse strand, counting down.
GGTCAGCCGAGAAGGAATACTGGGTTTTGGCGACGCAGATCGGCAGGTCGCCGAAGCCGGCGGCCTCGAGATCGGCGAAGCGCGCCGCGAGCTTGGCGTCGAGGCTGATGCCGGCCGCACCGTAGATCTCGCGCGCCACCGTCTCCAGCTTCTCGCGCAGCGGCATGGCGTCCGGGTAGAGCGGGGCGAAATCGGCCTCGCCCTCATCCGCGAGCGCGGCGACCTTGTGGGCGAGTTCCTCCGCGCCGGCGCCGCCTTGCGCCCAGTGGCGGCAGATCACCGCCTCGACGCCGAGATGGTTGCGGCAGTAATTGCGGATGAGTTCGTGCTCGGCGGCGGTATCGGTCGCGAAGTGGTTGATCGCGACGATCGGCGGCACGCCGAACTTGCGGATGTTGCCGACATGGCGGGTGAGATTGGCGAGCCCGGCTTCGAGCGCCTTGAGATTCTCCTGCCCGAGCGCGTCCTTTGCTACGCCGCCATGCATCTTGAGGGCGCGGACGGTGGCGACGACGACGGCGACGGCCGGTTTCAGCCCGGCCTCGCGGCATTTGATGTCGAAGAACTTTTCCGCGCCGAGATCGGCGCCGAAGCCGGCCTCGGTGACGACGTAATCGCCCAGCTTCAACGCCGCGCGGGTCGCGATCACCGAATTGCAGCCATGGGCGATGTTGGCGAAGGGGCCGCCATGGACGAAGGCCGGGGTGCCCTCCAGCGTCTGTACCAGGTTCGGCATCAGCGCGTCCTTGAGCAGCACGCTCATCGCGCCGGTCGCCTTGAGATCGGCGGCGGTGATCAGGCGCTTGTCGCGGGTGCGGCCCACAACGATGCGGCCGAGGCGCTCCTCCAGATCGGCGGAATCACGGGCCAGGCAGAAGATTGCCATCACCTCCGAGGCGACGGTGATGTCGAAGCCGTCCTCGCGCGGGAAGCCGTTGCCGTTGCCGCCGAGCGAGGAGACGATCGAACGCAAGGCGCGGTCGTTCATGTCGAGCACGCGGCGCCAGGTGATCGTGCGGGTATCGAAGCCGAGCCCATTGCCCCAGTAGACATGGTTGTCGACCATCGCGGCGAGCAGGTTGTGGGCGCTGGTGATGGCGTGGAAATCGCCGGTGAAATGCAGGTTGATCTGCTCCATCGGCACGACCTGGGCATAGCCGCCGCCGGCGGCGCCGCCCTTCATGCCGAAGCTGGGGCCCAGCGAGGGCTCGCGCAGCGCGATCATCGTCTTCTTGCCGATGCGCGTCAGCCCGTCGCCGAGGCCGACCGTGGTGGTGGTCTTGCCTTCTCCCGCCGGCGTCGGGCTGATCGCGGTGACGAGGATCAGCTTGCCGTCCGGCTTGTCATGGAAGCCGGGAATCGCATCGGTGTCGATCTTGGCGATGAACTTGCCGTAGGGGTGGAGCGCTTCCGCGCGGATGCCGGCTTGCTCGGCAATGGCGCCAACAGGTTGAAGCGTCGCGGCGCGCGCGATCTCGATATCGGTGGGCATCCGTCCTCTCGGAGACTGTGCTGGCCCGCGCGCCTCCCGGGGGCGGGGCGTCGAGACACTGGCCGGAAATGCTGGGCGCTGCCAGCGTTTTCAAAGGGTGATGCACAGCGGAGGCGCTGTGTCCTGCGTCATGCTCGGGCGGCGCCGTGCGCCGACCCGAGAATCTCGGGATTGGCTAGCTGGCTTTAGAGAGGGTCGGGTCAAGCCCGACCATGACGAACAAGCTCACCCCGCCAGACGCGCGTTCTGCGGGAAGAGGAATTTGCGGGCGTCCGCATCGACCTCGGTCTTGAAGGCGAACTGGTCCTTCAGCGCCATGGCGCGCTGGGCGGCCGGCCGTGCCGAGATCTCGTCGGTGTGGCGCTTCACGTTCGGGAACATCGTCGCCCAATCCTCCCCGACGGCGAAGGAAAGCCGCGTCGCCCAGCCCCAGACCGACATGTCGATCAGCGTGTAGTCCTCGCCGAGCATATAGCGCCGGGTCTTCAGCCGCTCGTCGATGATGCCCCAGTGACGCTCGGCCTCGCGGGCGTAGCGGTTGATCGCATAAGGGATCTTCTCGGGGGCGAAGCGGCTGAAATGCACGGCCTGACCGCAATAGGGCCCGATGCCGGTGGCGACGAACATCAGCCAGGACAGCATCTCGCCACGCGCCTTCGGCGTATCCTGCGGCAGGAACTTTCCGGTCTTCTCGGCGAGATAGAGCAGGATCGCGTTGGAATCGAAGACGGTGACGTCGCCATCGGTCAGCGCCGGCGTCTTGGCGTTGGGGTTGATGGCGAGGAAGTCCGGCTTGAACTGGTCGCCCTTGCGGGTGTCGACCGGGACCATCTCGTAGGGCAGGCCGGCTTCCTCGAGGAAGAGCGCGATCTTCGCCGGGTTCGGCGAGGGGTGGTAGTAAAGCTTGATCATGGCAGGCTCCCGCTTGGTCCGGGCAGGTTACGGATCGCGGCATAGGAGACGAGATCGGTCAGCGCGGCAATCGTCACATCCGCATGGAAGCCAAGCTGTTCCGGCTGCAGGCGCAGCGCCTTGAACATCAGCTTCGGGTCGATCGTGCCGGTCGCCTCGATCTCGACCCGCAAGGCCGCGGCCGGCACGCGTTCGATGCGCGCGACCGTGAAGCCATGGGCCTTGGCGCCGGCGATGTCGAAGCCGTTGGAGGAGACGAAGAGGATCTCGTCGCGCGAGAGGCCGAGCCGCTTCTCGACATGGGCATAGCCGCGCGGATCGGGCTTGTAGACGCCGATCTCGTCGACGCTGATGACGGTCTCCAGGAACTCGCCGATGCCGGCGTGGGCGACGAGGCGCTTCAGCATGGCCGGGCTGCCGTTCGAGAAGATGGCGAGCCGGTAGGAGGCGAGCCCTTGCAGCGCGGCACGCGCCTCGGGATAGAGCGCAAGCCCGTCATAGGCGCCGGCGATCTCCGCCAGGAATGCGGGCGTCGCGGTGAGGCCCAGTGTTTTCAAGGTGAAGTCGAGGGATTCGGTCGTGACCGTCCAGAAATCCTCGTAGCGACCCATCAGCGCGCGCAGCCAGGTGTATTCGAGCTGCTTCAATCGCCAGATCTGGGTGATGGTCGCGCCATGGCCGGGGAAAGCGGCCTCGGTGACGGCGGCGACGGACTGGACGTCGAACAGCGTTCCATAAGCGTCGAAAACCAGGGCCTTGATCGGCATGGACATCCTCCGTCCGGGGCTAGGTCTCTGATCGTTCGCCTTCTTAGCACTCGCATCGGCGGCGCAGCACATGGTATCCGCACCAGCACCTTTTCCTGAATGCCGAAGGTCAAGCCGATGCCGCCTCGTCCCGTGATGTTGATGATCCTCGATGGCTGGGGCTGGCGCGAGGATGCCGAGAACAACGCGATCAAGCTGGCGAAGACGCCGAATTTCGATCGCTTCTGGGCGAACAGTCCGCATACCTTCCTGCGGACCTCGGGGCTCGATGTCGGTCTCCCTCCCGGGCAGATGGGCAATTCCGAGGTCGGCCATCTCAATCTCGGTGCCGGGCGCGTGGTGATGCAGGATCTGCCGCGCATCAACCAGGCGATCGCCGATGGCTCGATCGCGAAGGCCGTGGAGGAGAGCGGGCTCGTCGCTGCGCTGAAGGCGAGCGGCGGCGCCTGCCACTTGCTCGGCCTCGTCTCGCCGGGCGGCGTCCATGCGCATCAGGACCATGCCGTCGCGCTGGCGAAGATCGTCGCGGCGCAGGGCATTCCGGTGAAGCTGCATGTCTTCACCGATGGGCGCGATACCCCGCCGCAATCGGCCGCCGATTATGTGAAGAGCTTCGCGGCCGCGCTGCCGGCCGGCGCGACCATCGCCAGCGTATCCGGGCGCTACTACGCGATGGATCGTGACAACCGCTGGGAGCGCGTCGAGAAGGCCTGGAGCGCGATGGTGCTGGGGCAGGGGAATGCCTTCCCCGATGCGCAGGCGGCCATCGCCGACGCCTATGCCGGCAAGGTCACGGACGAGTTCATCGTGCCGGCCGTGATCGGCGGTTATGCGGGGATGCGGGACGGCGACGGGCTGCTCAGCTTCAACTTCCGCTCCGATCGCATCCGCGAAATCCTGAACGCGGTGCTGGAGCCGGATTTCGCGGGCTTCGTCCGGCCGCGCGTGCCGAAGCTGGTCAAGGCGGTCAGCATGACCTCCTACAGCGCCGAGCTCGACAAAGTGATGCCGGCGCTGTTCCTGCCGCAGACGCTCGCCAACGGTCTGGGCGAGACGGTCGCCAAGGCCGGGCTGAAGCAGGTGCGTATGGCGGAAACGGAAAAATATCCGCACGTCACCTATTTCTTCAATGGCGGCGAAGAGACGCCTTATCCCGGCGAGGACCGGGTGATGGTGCCGTCGCCCAAGGTCGCGACTTATGATTTGCAGCCGGAAATGTCGGCGCCGGAGCTGACCGCCAAGGCGGTCGAGGCGATCGATTCAGGCCGCTACGACCTCGTCATCCTGAACTTCGCCAATACCGACATGGTCGGCCATACCGGCGTGCTCGCGGCGGCGATCAAGGCGGCCGAGACGGTCGATGCGGGGCTCGGCGCCATCGCGGACGCCGTGCAGCGGCAGGGCGGGGCGCTGCTCGTCACCGCCGATCACGGCAATGCCGAATTGATGGTCGATCCGGTCACCGGCAAGCCGCACACGGCGCACACCACCAATCCGGTGCCGCTGATGCTGATTGGCGGGCAGGCCAAGGCGCTGGCCGAGGGGCGGCTCGCCGACATTGCGCCGACGCTGCTGGCGCTGATGGGGCTCGCCCAGCCGGCCGAGATGACCGGGCAGTCGCTGCTGCGCTGACGGGGAGTTTTTCCAGCACAGCCCGCGCGGAATGACCGCGCGAGCAGATGTCTCGAAGAGACGCAAAAAGCAGAACGGCGCGGAGATGATCCGCGCCGTTTCGCTTGTCGGAAGGCCGTGAGCCTCAGTATTTGCGCACCGTCGGCGGCGGCATGTAGGCGACCGGCGCGGGCTCGGGTGTGCCGCAGCAGTTCGGGTCGCCGAAGTTCCAGCGCATGCCGATGCGGAAATCGTGGCTGTCGATGTCCTTGGCCTTGAGCGGGCCCTGGATCTGGCCCGTGAAGGCGTTGATGAGGCGGCCCGACTGGGCGTCGCCGAGATTGAGGTAGCGATAGCCCAGTTCGAGGGTGAGGTTCTTGTTCACCTCGTAGCCGACGCCGGCCATGAGCGCCCAGGCGACATTGGTCTTGGTGCCGGTGTTGGCATAGCCCAGCGTCGGACCGACGAAGTTGCCGAACAGAGCCCCCTGATCGGTCAGCCCCGCAATGCGGTTCTGCGTGAAGCCGATACCGGCGCCGATATAGGGTGTCAGGCAATTCCAGGTGCCGAGATCGAAGTAGCCGTTGAACAGCGTGACCAGCGAGGTCAGGTTGCCCTTGTAGGTGTTGGTCTGGTTGCCGTTGTTGAAGGGGTTGAAGACGATGTCGTTCACCCCGATCTGGCCGGCGCCGCGATACTCGCCGGTGACGTCGAAGCGCAGCCAGTTGTTGAAGCGGTAGCCGATGCCGAGGCCGGCGAAGAAGGTGGAGTTGTCGCTCTTGCCGAAGAAGCTGCCGCCGAACTCGGCGACATCGTCCTGATGGTACTTGCTGACGCTCTGAACGCCGACGCCGACATCGCCGCGCAGATAGATGCCGCTCGAGATCGTGCCCTTGAGCACCGGCGGCTCCATCGGGGGCGGGGGAGGCAGGAAGTCGGCGGCATGGGCTGCCGCGGCGGCGCTGAGGGCCAGGGCGCCCCCAAGCGCAATGGATTTCAGGCTGCCCATGGCAGGATCCTTCGCGTTGCGCGCAAGGACAAGGACGCAGTCCCGCGCAGTTACCGTTGCGCAGGACCATGCCAGCGATTTCTTAAACGAGACTTAACCCTAACGGCTAACCTTACTTTTTGGTTGAAGGGGGCGCTTCTTCCTCGGTCGCGACCTTTTGCAGGGTCTGGCGTGCCTTTGCCGCCATCGCCTCGAATTCCGAGCGGAAGTGCTCGATCTTCTCCTCATCGAGCTCTTCGAGATCGAGCAGCTCCTCGCGCGCGCCCTCCAGCTTCAGGATCAGCTCGTCGAGCTTGATCTGCATGGCGGCGGTGTCGCGGTTCTGGCTGTTCTGGATGATGAAGACCATCAGGAAGGTGACGATGGTCGTCGAGGTGTTGATGACCAGCTGCCAGGTGTCATTGTAGCCGAAGAACGGCCCCGACAGGGCCCAGATCACGATGACGATCGCCGCGCCGAAGAACGTCTGCGGCTTGCCGGACCAGTGGGCGACGCGCTGAGAGAGGCGCGTGAAGAACGAGCGGTCGCTTTGCGGCAGGCGGCGCTTGGATCTCTTTGCCATGATGGCCCCCCGAGCCGTGTTGAGGCTGTGACAGCTTCAACGCGATGCGGGGACGGCCGTTCCCTCAGGCCGTTCAGGCGAAGAGGCGCTCGGCGTGCCAGGCGATGTGCTGGGCCATGAAGGTGGAGACGAAGTTGTAGGAGTGATCGTAACCCTCCCGCAGCGTGAGCTGCAGCGGGATGCCGGCGGTGGCGCAGGCGATCTCGAGCAATTGCGGGCGCAGGCCCTCCTCGAGGAAGCCGTCGGCACCGCCCTGATCGACGAGCAGTTCCTTGAGGCGATGCCCGTCCGCGATCAGCAGGGTCGAGTCGTAGGCGCGCCAGCCGGCCTCGTCGGGGCCGAGATATTTCTCGAAGGCCGGGCGCGACCAGCCGGCGGTCGAGGGCTGCGAGATCGGGGCGAAGGCGGAGACGGAGCGGTAGCGCTCGGGATTCTTGAGGGCGAGCGTGATCGCGCCATGGCCTCCCATGGAATGGCCGAAAATGCCCTGACGGGACATGTCGAGCGGGAAGTTCCGGGCGACCAGCTCCGGCAGCTCGTCGCGGATATAGCTCTCCATGCGGTAGTTCGCGGCATAGGGGGCCTGGGTGGCGTCGAGGTAGAAGCCCGCGCCCGAGCCGAACTGCCAGTTGCCCGGCTCGTCAGGCACATCCCCGCCGCGCGGGCTGGTGTCCGGGCAGATGACGGCGATGCCGTTGGCGGCAGCCGCCGCGCGGTATTCACCCTTGTCCATGACGTTCTGGTGGGTGCAGGTCAGGCCGGAAAGATACCACAGCACCGGCACCGGCCCTTCCTCCGCCTGATGCGGCAGGTAGATCGCGAAAGTCATCGGGCAGGCGCAGGTCGTGCTCTCGTGCCGATAGACGCGCTGCGAGCCGCCGAAGGCCTTGGAGGCGGAGAGGAGTTCCATGCGGGGTCCTTTCTTGCGGCGCGCGCTTTTGTCGTTCCGGGGCGATCCGTCAGGATCGGATCCGGACCGACGACCGGGCGAGCCCTTGCCCAGTCGGCTTGTTCAAGCGTTATGCCCCGTCGCGGGTTCCGGGTTCAGCGCTTCGCGCTGCCCCGGAATGACTGAGGATGCTTCACTGCCTCACAGATGAGGCGGCAAAACGACGCCTCAATAGACCACGACGCTGCGGATCGACTTGCCTTCATGCATCAGGTCGAAGCCGTGGTTGATCTCCTCGAGCTTCAGCTTGTGGGTGATCAGATCGTCGATGTTGATCTTGCCCTCCATGTACCAGTCGACGATCTTCGGCACGTCGGTGCGCCCGCGCGCGCCGCCGAAGGCCGTGCCCTTCCAGACGCGGCCGGTGACGAGCTGGAAGGGGCGCGTCGCGATCTCCTTGCCGGCCTCGGCCACGCCGATGACGATCGACTCGCCCCAGCCGCGATGGCAGCATTCCAGCGCCTGGCGCATCACATTGGTGTTGCCGGTGGCGTCGAAGGAGAAATCGGCGCCGCCGCCGGTGAGATCGACGATCGCCTGCACGACCTTGTCGTTGCCGATCTCCTTCGGGTTGATGAAGTCGGTCATGCCGAACTTGCGCGCCATCTCCTGCTTGGCCGGATTGATGTCGACGCCGATGATCTTGTCGGCGCCGACCATGCGGGCACCCTGGATGACGTTGAGGCCGATGCCGCCGAGCCCGAAGACGACGACATTGGCGCCCGGCCAGACCTTGGCTGTGTAGATCACCGCGCCGATGCCGGTGGTCACGCCGCAGCCGATATAGCAAATCTTGTCGAAGGGGGCGTCCTCGCGGACCTTGGCGAGCGCGATCTCGGGCAGGACCGTGAAGTTCGCGAAGGTCGAGCAGCCCATATAGTGGAAGATCTCGCCGCTATCGCAGGAAAAGCGCGAGGTGCCGTCCGGCATGACGCCTTGCCCCTGGGTGGAGCGGATCGAGGTGCAGAGATTGGTGCGCCGCGACAGGCAGGACTTACAGTTGCGGCATTCCGGCGTGTAGAGCGGGATGACGTGATCGCCGACCTTGAGCGTGGTGACGCCGGCGCCGACCTCGCGCACGATGCCGGCACCCTCATGGCCGAGGATCGCCGGGAACTTGCCCTCCGAATCCAGGCCCGAGAGCGTATAGGCGTCGGTGTGGCAGATGCCGGTCGCCATCACCTCGACGAGAACCTCGCCAGCCTTGGGGCCGCCGATCTCGATGGTCTCGATGGTGAGGGGCTTGCCGGCTTCCCAGGCGACGGCGGCGCGGGTCTTCATCGGGCGGTTCCTTCTTTCAGGCTGTTCATTTCAGATAGGGGCGGATCACGCGCATGATGGCGGCGATCTCGTCTTCGTTCGCGTCATCGGCGGAGCCGATGGCCGGGCCGGCGCCGGCTTGCATGGTTTCGCGCAGATGGCTTTCGAGCACCTCCGCCATCAGCCCGGTTGCCGCGCCGCGTAACGCCGCGAGCTGCTGCAGCAGCGCACCGCATTCCTCGCCGCGCTCGACGGCCGCGATCAGGGCATCGGTCTGCCCCCTGATCCGGCGCAGCCGCGTGACCGCGCGCTTCTTTTCTTCAGGCGTGTGAGGCATGGGCACCGAGGCTCCGGTTGCCGCGACGCTATGGTACTGAGGGGGAGTATGTCAACGCGCGAGGCGGGCCGAAACGAAAAGAGCGGCAGCGTTGCCGCTGCCGCTCTTCGCTTTGCGCAAAATCATGACCCAGCCTTCATCCTTCGAGACGCCGCATTCGCGGCTCCTCAGGATGAGGGCTGAGGCCTCGATTGGATCGTCAGAAGCTGTAGCCCAGCTTCACCTTGACGAGATGCTGGCTGAAATTGGTCAGGTCGAGATCGCCGGGCTGGCCCTTGGCCTTGCCGGCGACCTGGATGTTGTAGGCTGCCGAAAGGGCGAGCTGTTTCGTCGCCTGCCAGAACACGCCGGGGCCGACATAGGTGGCGTAACCGGCCTCCTTGTCGAAGCCGAGCTCGTTGTGCTTGCGCATGTGGCGGACCTCGCCGCTGAGATAAAGCCCGTCCTGCACCTGCCAGGCGAGCGAGCCGGCGAGCGTCAGCGTCGAGGAGCGGCCATAGGGCGAGGGGCCGGTCCAGGTCAGGTCCTGCGAGACGTTCACCGCCGCATAGAGCGTGTTCGGGATCAGCGTCTTGTCGGCGAAGAGGCGGATGCCGGTATTGTAGGTGGTGAAGTTGCGGGCGATGCCGTCGGGATCGGTGCGGGTAACGCTCGGGTCGATCACCAGCGTCAGGCCGATGCCGTGCATGTCGCGGCCGAGCAGGCGGTACTTCATCTCGACGCCGGCGCCGTAGCCGCGCGAATCGGCGCTGATGCCGTCGGCCGAAGCATCGGTGAAATTGCCGAGGACATAGGGGCCAACCTCGGCGCAGGGGAACAGGCCGTAGGAGCCCTGCAGCGTCAAGCCGTGGCTGTTGGAGGTGCCGACCCGGGTGCCGAAGCCGCCATTATAGGTCAGGCTGGGGCCGAAGGAGCCGACATCGGCCACGTCGGAGCCGGTGGTGAAGCCGAAGGCGTCGGTCGGAATGCCCTCGCTCTCGGTGCAGCGGGAGACGACCGGCGCAGGTGCCGCGGGCGCGCCCTTGCGGGAGGGCAGGTCGGCGGCAGCGCCTGCGGTGGCGACGCAGGCCCCGAGGAACGCGAAGGCGAGGCGGGAGGAGAGGAGGGCTGAGGCCAGCTTCATCGCGGACATTCCAGTTGAGGAGGGGCGGGGCACCGTGCGTGAAAAGCGTGCTCAGTCACTCGGATCGGTGTGATGATGCATTCGCGGCCCGCTTTCCGCGATAAAAGAGCCATAGGTATTTCGGCAATCCGTTCGGCTGTTGCGGCGTTGCAACAGAAGAAGAAGGGCTGTCGGCATGGCGGCTCCGGCGGGGTGAGCAATGACCTTATGCTATTGCGATTGATTCGCAATAGCATAATCGCTTCCGACCAAACTATGGCGCGCCGATGACGGGGAAGCGAGAGAGGGAAGGCTCTCTTTTCGTAATAATATTACATGTTGCGCCGCCGCAACAATCAACCAGGCAGGGCCAGCATCGCGATCCGGGCCAGCGCGCGGGGCGCGATCGCGGCCAGCTCCTCCACCGGCTTCCAGGCGGCGGCATGCACCTCCTCGACCTGAGCGACGAGCGGCCGGGCCGGGTCGGCGAGGAAGAGATATTGCAGGTCGTGATGGACATGGTCCGGCTCGCCGCGAGCGGGCTTGCCCGGCACGTCATGGCTGTCGATGGCGAAGGGAACATCCGCCTCGCGATGCCAGGGGTGGAGCTGCAAATCCTGCACGCCGGTCTCCTCGACCGCCTCGCGCGCCGCCGATTGGTGGAAGTGCTCGGCCTCCTCCCAATGCCCGCCGGGCTGGAGCCAGCGGCCGATGACGACATGGTCGATCAGCAGGATGCGGGCGTGGTCGGGAGAGAGCACGAAGGCGCTGGTGGTGACGTGGCCGGGAAAGGTCTCGCGCCGGTCGAGGGCATGGCCTTGCTCGATCTGCCAGCGCAGCAGCGAGAGATGCTCGCGGGAACCCGCGACCTCACTGCGATAGCGTGCGACGGCTTCGGTCAGGCAGGGCATGAAATCCATGGCTTCGCTTCAATCTCTCAGGGCAGTTGCAGGTGGTAGGATTCGAAATGGCCGTTGCGCGGGCCGTCATAGCCGATGAGGACATCGAGCTTGCGGCCCTGCTGCGCGAGCACCGTCAGGGATTCGGCCTTCGCGTTGCGCCGCTCCGGCAACTCGCCGAGATCGGCGGCTGCATCGGGCCGGGCGGGGTCGACCAGCAGCAGGGCATAAGGCCGTTGCTGCTCCTGCGCCGGCCCGATCAGCGCGAGCAGCCGCCCGCCGGGAAGGAGGGCGAGATCGCGGATGCCGCGATCCGGCCCGGCCGGCAGCGCAACCACGCGCGGCGCCTCTGTTGCCGGGGCATGGCCCGGCGCGAACAGCTCCTTGAGCGAGGCTCCGACCAGGAAGACACGCCCGCCGAGCGAGGGTGCGCGAAGCCCGACCCAGAGCGTGTCGCCCTGCGCCGCGATGCCTTCGACATTGAGGCCGTTATCGTCCATCAGGCTCTTGCCGAAAAAGGCGCCGGCCTCGCCCGCGCGGCGCAGGAGATCGCTCAGGCGATAGGTCAGCTCGACCTGCCCGGCCGGCGCACCGGTTGCGTCGACGCGAAGACGCGCGAGATGGAAGGCCGAGAGCCGGAACTCGCCATTCCTGCGCGAGCAGCCATGCGAGCCCGCGATGTAGAAGGCGCCATCGGCATAGGCGACGGCCTCGCCGTCGAGCTCGCCGAAGCGGCCGGGCTTCTTGCAAATGCCCTGCGGGGCTGTGCCCAGCACGGCCGGTGAGGCTTCGTCGCCGATAATCGGCAAGGTGGCGCCCGGCGTGATCCGGTTCTCGGCGATCTCCGCGAACTGGGCGAAGGCGCCTTCGTCATTGATCAGCAGGCAGCGCTGGGCTCCGTTGGCGACAGGCATGCAGGCGAGGCCGCTGACGTCATGCGCGGCCTTTCCGGGCTTCTTCCCGGCAAAATCGCTGACGGTCTTGAAGCGCTGCTCCGGTGCGAGCGTCGCAGCCTGAGCGAATGAGGCAGCCAGCAAGGCAGCCGTGGCGAGAGACAAGAAGCGATACCGCATGCGGCGAATCCGGCGAACAGGGGGCGGGATTGAGCGCGCCGAGGGGGGCGATGTCAAAGCGCGTCGGCCGTCGTCCCTTCCGCCGGAACGAGCATGGACAGCTTCAGCTCCGGCTGGCTCGCGACCGTGAAGCTGACCTGATGATAGGCCAGCCGGCCCTGCGCCGGATGGTTGAAGGTGCGTTCGCCGCCTTCGCGCTCCAGCACGACGCGTTCGCGCCAGTAGCGCGCAAAGGCCTCGCTGCGCTCGCTCAACTCCTCGATCCGCTTGCGGATCGAGGGCTCGTTCAGATGGGCGCTGACATCGGCGCGAAATTCCGCGACGACGCGGCGCGCCCGATTTTCGAAGTCGCAGATCAGGGCCGGCGCGGCCGGGGCGAGGAAGATGAAGTTCAGCAGGTTCCGATCGGCGTCGCCGTCCAGCCAGCCACGAAAGAGGCGGCTGGCCGGCTCGTTCCAGGCAAGCGCCGTCCAGCCGCGATCGAGGACATAGGCGGGGGCGGCGATCAGGCCGACGCAGGCGAGGACATCGGGCGGCACGGCATGGCTTTCGCTGTCGCCCTGTTCGGGGTCGCGCCGACCGGCAAGCTCGAAGAGATAGGCCCGCTCGGCCCGGCCGAGACGCAGCGCCCCGGCGAAACGGGCCAGCGCCAGCGGCGAGAGCGCCATCTCCCGGCCCTGTTCGAGCCAGGTGTACCAGGTCACGCTCAGCCCGCAGAGCTGCGCCACCTCCTCGCGGCGCAGGCCGGGGGTGCGCCGCCGCCCGCCATCCGGCAGGCCGATGCCGGACGGCTTCAGCCGCTCGCGCAGGGTGCGCACGAAATCGCCGAGCTCGCGGCGCTGCTCGGGTGAGGGGCCGGATATCATGAGGCAGCTATCATGGTGCAATTTATACCAGTTAAAACTTCTCTCTGAAGCTAGTTATAAGTGCGTGCTAAGCCGGCCGCCATCATCGATCGAACGGAGATCACACGATGTCGGAAGGCAGTCACGAAGCCCTGGTGGGCGCGCAGTTCGGATCGCGCGCCGAGGCTTATCTGCACAGCGCGGTGCATGCGCAGAGCGCGGATCTCGATGCGCTGGCGGCGCTGGCGAAGGGGCGGGATGGCGCGCGGGTGCTCGATCTCGGCTGCGGTGGGGGGCATGCCTCGTTCAACATCGCCCCCTTCGTCGGCGAGGTCGTGGCCTATGACCTGTCGTCCGAGATGTTGCAGGTGGTGGCCGACGCGGCCGGCAAGCGGGGCTTGCGCAATGTCGTGACGCAGCAGGGGCCGGCGGAAAAGCTGCCCTTCGCGGACGGCTCCTTCGACATGGTGGTAAGCCGTTTCAGCGCCCATCACTGGCGCGATGTCGATGCCGGCCTGCGCGAGGCGGCGCGCGTCCTGAAGAGCGGTGGCGAGTTGGTGATGTCGGACACGGTCGCGCCGTCGAACCCGCTCGCCGACAGCTATTTCCAGGCGATCGAGATCCTGCGCGACTGCTCGCATGGCCGCAACTACACCCGCGCCGAATGGGAGGCGGCGGTCGCCCGCGCCGGCTTCCAGGCCGAAGTCGCCACGCGCTTCCGGATGCGGCTGGAGTTCAAGTCCTGGGTCGAGCGGATGAACACGCCGAAGCTGCAGGTCGAGGCGATCCGGGCGCTGCAGACCTCCGTCTCCTCGGCGATCACCGGCTATTTCGACACCGAGCCCGATGGCAGCTTCAAGATCGAGGTGCTGCTGCTCCAGGCGAAGAAGGCGGGCTGAACGGCCGCCGGAGCGCCCTGTGAGGCGCTCCGGCGAAATCCTATGCGATCTTGATGTTCCGGGACCGGAGTCCGTCTCGAACGGCTATGGCTGCGACCCTATCCTTTTCCGTGCGGTCCCAAAGGCCGTTCGGAAACCAGGATTATGAACCAGATCCATCACAGGCGTTTCGCCGATCCTCCCGCCTTTCTCATCGGCCGCGATGCCGAAGGGCATTGGCTCGCCATCGAGACGCATGGCCGCGGCGGCGGCATTTTCGCCGACCGGAGCGCTGCCTTGCGCTATGCCGCGGCCGAGACGGCCCATCGGCCGCGCGCCGTCCGGATGACGGCGAGACAGCTGCGCCTGCTTTGAGGCGTGCCATGAACCACTGGCTTCACGGCATGTTCACGGCGCTGGTCACGCCGTTCGACAGCGGGGCGATCGATTACGGCGCGCTGGAGCGTCTGATCGCCTGGCAGATCGCCCAGGGCGCAGACGGCATCGTGGTCGGTACCGCGACCGGTGAAATCTCCGCGCTGACCGAAGGCGAACAACAGTCGCTGCTGACCGCAGCGCGCAGCATCGCGGGCCGGCACTTTCCCGTCATCGTGGCCGCCGGAACTTACGGTACGGCCCATACGGTCGCGGCGGTCGTCGCGGCGGAGAAGGCGGGCGCCTCGGCCCTGCTGCTGCGCATGCCCTATTACAGCCGGCCGACCCAGGCCGGGCTTGCCGCCCATGCACTGGCCGTCGCGCAGGCGACCGGGCTCGAGATCATCCTCGACAACGATCCGGATCGCTGTGGCGTCGAGATCGCGCTCGAGACGCTGGAGCGGCTCGAGGGGGCGGCGAACATCGTCGGCATCCTGGAGCGGCGTGGCGATCTTATTCGCTGCGACCGGATCGCCAGGATCCGCGACCGCCGTTTCATGCGCCTGACCGGCGCGGCCGAAACGCTTCCGGCCTATCTGCTCGCCGGAGGCTGCGGCGCCGTCACCAGCATCGGCAATCTCGCCCCGCATTGGCTGGCGCGGCTGGAGAGCGCGGCGCGCTCCGAGTTCTACGGCCAGGCGCAGATCCTGCAACGGCGGCTCATCCCGCTGCTCGACCTGCTGGCGAAAGAACCCGATCCGATCCTCGTCAAGCTCGCGCTCTCGCTGCTTCATCCGGGCATCGAAGCCGCTTGCCGCGCGCCGTTGACACCTGCACGGCCGGAGCTGGTTTCGCTCGTCCGCGAGGCGATCGAGGACCTGCCGCGCCCGCTCCCGGAAACCATGACGGCGCAGTCTCTCGGCCGCGCCGCCGCGGGAGCGGCCGGCCGGCGCTGATACGCGCCACCGGCTCCCCGCTATCGAAGGAGGCTCTCATGTCCGTGATCGGCAGCTACCGTCGCCGCCGCGAGGCGGTCTATCAAAGCACAAGGCGCGTTTCCGCCGGCGGCTGGAAAGCCGATGTGCTGCATCTTTGCGTTTCGATCGCCCTGATGGCGGCGGTCATCGGTATCCGCGTCCTCTGGTCCCTGCACCATGGCTGAGGTCCTCAAACGACAAGGGCGCCGTCCGAAGACGACGCCCTCTTTGCGATCACCCGAGTCCGCCCGTCAGGCGAGCTTGGCGTAGGCCGGCACGGTGAGGAAATCCTCGAAGTTCGGCGCCAGCGACAGCGCCTCGAAGAGCGCAATCGCCTCGGGGAAGCGGCCCTTGGCATAGTTCTCAGGGCCGAGTTCGCCCTTCACGCGCTCCATCTCCTCCGGCAGGCAGCGCTTGAACAGCGCGGCATCGGCCTTGATGCCGCCTTCGAGTTCGACGCCGTACTGGCAGAACTGCCAGATCTGGGCGCGGCTGATCTCGGCGGTCGCGGCATCCTCCATCATGTTGTAGATCGGCACCGCGCCGCGGCCGCGCAGCCAGGCCTCGATATACTGGACGCCGACGCGGATGTTCTCGCGGAAGCCTTCCTCGGTGCGCGTGCCCTGGTGGACTTCCAGCAGGTCCTTGGCGCCGATGTTCACGTCGTTGCGCTTCTTGCCGAGCTGGTTGGCCTGCGGCATCAGCCGATCGAAGACCTCCATCGCGACGGGGACGAGGTCAGGATGGGCGACCCAGGTGCCGTCATGGCCGTCACCGGCCTCGCGCTCCTTGTCGGCCTTGACCTTGGCGAAGGCGGCGGCATTGGCCTCCGGGTTGTTCTTGACCGGGATCTGCGCCGCCATACCGCCCATCGCGAAGGCGCCGCGCTTGTGGCAGGTCTTGATCAGCAGCAGCGAATAGGCGCGCAGGAAAGCCTTCGACATCACGACCTGCGAGCGGTCGGGTAGAACATAGGCCTTGTTGCGGGCGAGCTTCTTGATGAAGGAGAAGATGTAGTCCCAGCGGCCGCAATTGAGGCCGGCCATGTGCTCGCGCAATTCGTAGAGGATCTCATCCATCTCGAAGGCAGCGGGCAGGGTCTCGATCAGGACGGTCGCCTTGATCGTGCCGTTCTTCAGGCCAAGCGCCGACTGGGCGGCGACGAAGACGTCGTTCCAGAGCCGGGCCTCGAGATGGCTCTCCAGCTTCGGCAGGTAGAAATAGGGGCCGGAGCCCTGGCTGAGCGCCGCCTTGGCGTTGTGGAAGACATAGAGGCCGAAATCGACCAGCGAGCCCGAGGCTTCCTCACCGTCGATCTCGATATGGCGCTCCGGCAGATGCCAGCCGCGCGGGCGGATGATCAGGACGGCCGGCTTGGCCTTGAGCTTGTAATCCTTGCCGTTCGTCGGATCGGTAAAGTCGATCCTGTTCGCCCAGCGGTCCCGCAGATTGATCTGGCCTTCGATCATATTGGCCCAGACCGGCGAGGAGGCATCCTCGAAATCGGCCATGAAGACCTTGGCGCCGGAATTCAGCGCGTTGACGATCATCTTGCGGTCGACCGGGCCGGTGATCTCGACGCGGCGGTCGAGGAGGTCGGCCGGGATCGTCGCGACGCTCCAGTCGCCTTCGCGGATGTGCCGGGTCTCGGCCAGGAAATCCGGCGTCTCGTCGGCATCGAAGCGCTTCTGGCGCTCAGCCCGCAGGGCGAGCAGGCGCTTGCGCGTCTCGTTGAAGCGGCGGTGCAGATCGGCGACGAAGGCGAGCGCGTCGCGGGTCAGAATTTCATCGAAGCGGTGCGCGAGCGCACCCTTGACGACGACGCCAGCCGGCAGATCGAGCGAGGGGATGTCGGACATCAGCATTCCTCCTGAAACATTGGGTCGATGCTGGCTCGAAACGGGTCATTTCGAAATCCAGAAAAAATGACGATCACTTTTTCCTACAGGGAAATAATATCATATGCCGGGAGAGGTGAGTGTCATACACGTCAGGGTTGCTTTTTGTGGGCGAGCTAGCGCCGTATGACGCAACGGCATCGGCTTTTCCTTCAAAATGCGCAGATAGGTCCGACTTCCTCAAATCGGTTTTAGTAATTTGTAAGTTCCGGCGCCCAAGGCTCGCCCCGTCGAATATGCCAATTCGGCCGGGGGTGAGAGGATAATGAGCAAGTTCGGTTCCCTGCGTGACATGATGGGCCGGTTCCGCAAGGACCAGAGCGGCAACATCCTGATGCTGTTCGGGCTTGCCCTGGTGCCGCTGATGGGTGTCGTCGGCGTGGCCGTCGATTATTCGCGCGCCAGCAATGCCCGGCAGTCGCTGAACGCCGCGATCGACTCCGCCGCCCTGATGGCGGCGCGCGACGCGCAGAAGCTCACCGATGTGCAGCTGACCGCACGGGTCAATGCCTGGCTCAAGGACAACCTGCCGGCCGACGTGAAAAGCGAGTTCACCAGTGCCCAGGTGAGCATCGACCGCACGGCGCGCACCGTCAAAATCGTGGCCAATGCGCAGGTGCCGACGACCATCGCGCGGGTCCTCGGCTCCGACAATCTCGCTGTGTCCAGCTCGAGCCAGTCGACCTGGGGGTTGAACACCATCGAGCTTGCTCTCGTGCTCGACAACACCGGCTCGATGGCCCAGAGCGGCAAGATGACAGCGCTGAAGCAGGCGTCGCTCGATCTGATCCAGATCATGAAAGACTCCACCCAGGAGACGGATCAGATCAGGATCTCGATCGTCCCCTTCAATACGCAGGTCCGGATCTCCCGCAGTCTCAAGGACGAGCAGTGGATCCGCTACGGGATGACCCGTAACGTGAACGTGAGCGTCACTTGCGACACCAAGGGCCAGAACTGCGTGTTTGCGAACACCAATACCAAGATCGGCAGCGATGTGTCGAACTGCGTTCCGACGGGGCAAGGGAAAAAGAACCAGACCTGCACGCAGCTCCAGACGCTGACCAAGGCAACCTGGGCGAACAGTGAAGGCTGCATTGCCGACCGGGATCAGAACTATGACGTGACCGATGGCGGCGCCACGGCCTCCAACGCGCAAGCCTATCCGGCGACCTGGTGCGGCCAAAGTTCGCTCGTCGAGGCGATGGGCCTGACGTCCGATTGGACGTCGCTGTCGAGCAAGATCAACACGATGACCCCGGTGGGCAACACCAACGTCACGATCGGCGCGGTATGGGGATGGGCGACGCTTTCGACGGACGTGCCTTTCACGGAGGCGAAGCCTGCGGAAACGCCGCGGCTGAAAAAATACATGATCTTGCTCACGGACGGCGACAATACTCAAAACAGGTTCACCACCTCCCAGTCGGCGATCGACTCGCGGACGGCGCTTGCCTGCACGGGTATCAAGAAGGCGGGGATCACCGTCTATACCATCCGCGTGATGGACGGGAACGCGGCGCTGCTGCAGAACTGCGCATCGGATCAGAGCAAATATTACGAGGTTACGTCCGCCTCCCAGCTCAGCCCGATCTTCAAGGCGATCGCGAACGAGATCAGCCAGGTCCGCCTGACGCAGTAAGCTCGCCGAAGCGCGCCAGGAAACGCGCCTGCGCCGTCTCGGTGTCGAGCGGCTCGAGCCAGGCGAGAACCGCGGGCGGCAGCGCCTGCGGCCGGCCGAAGAACTTGAGCGCCTCCTGCCGGCCGAAGCCGGCGAGCTGCGTCGCCTCGAAGAAGGCGGCGATGGTGTCAGCCTCCTTGGTCCTGCGCTTTTGCAAGGCGGGCGTCGCGGCGGGCAATCCGAAGCGCAGATGGATCGCCGTCAGCAGGCGCAGTTCCACGCTCTTATAGGCATCGCCCATCACCACCTTGAAGGGCGAGATCATGTCGCCGATGACGTATTCCGGCGCATCGTGCAGCAGCGCCATCATTCGCCATGCGTCGCTCCAGTCGGGATTGAGATGGCCGGCGATGGCCTCGACCAGCAGGCAATGCTGCGCGACCGAGAAGGAATGGGCGCCGCGCGTCTGGCCGTTCCAGCGGGCGACGCGGGCGAGGCCATGGGCGATGTCCTCGATCTCGACATCGAGCGGCGAGGGGTCGAGCAGATCGAGCCTCCGGCCCGAGAGCATGCGCTGCCAGGCGCGCGGCTGTTCGGGGGGCCGGGGCATTAGGCGGCAGGGCGGCTGTCGCGTGCGAGCGCCGCGCACTCGCTCCAGCGGAAGCAGCCGGTCAGGTGATCGTTGACCAGCCCGCAGGCCTCCATGAAGGCGTAGACGATGGTCGGGCCGCAGAAGGTGAAGCCGGCTTTCTTCAGCTCCTTCGAGATTGTCTCGGACACTTTGGTCTGGGTCGGCACCTCGCCTTGCGTCCGGTAGCTGTTCTGCAGGACGCGGCCGTCGAGATGCTTCCAGAGAAAGTCGGCGAAGGGCTCGCGCTCGCTGAGCTTCAGATAGGCCTGCGCGCTCTTGATCGTGCCCTCGATCTTGCCGCGATGGCGGATGATGCCGGGGTCGGCGAGCAGGCGCTGGACATCGGCCTCGGTGAAGCGGGCGACCGCTTCGGGCTCGAAGCCGGCGAAACCGGCGCGGAAGGCGTCGCGCTTCCTGAGGATCGTGATCCAGGACAGCCCGGCCTGGAAGCCGTCGAGGATCAGCTTCTCCCAGAGCGCGCGGGAATCATACTCCGGCACGCCCCATTCGGTGTCGTGATAGGCGAGGTAGAGCGGATCGGTGCCCGGCCAGCGGCAGCGGAATTTGCCGTCCGGCCCCTCGATCGCGATGCGTTCCTCGCTGGAGACACTTGCCTCGCTCAGGAGAGCTGTCTGGCTCATAGGACGGCTCCTGCGGCGGCTCCGAAGCCCGGCTCGCCGGGGAAGGGGAAGCCGATGAAGCCCGGCTTTTCCGCCAGATGGAAGGCGAGGCCGCCGCCGAGCGGCGTCTGCCCGGCTGCGAGCGCATCGGCCAGCCGGTCGAGCCGGAGCAGGGCGAGCGCCTTGCCGTTCGCGCCCGAGCCGATGGTGCCGAGCGTCTTGCCGCCGGCTGTCGCCTCGGCGCCGGTTTCGGTGGCGATGCCGTCGTCGAAGACGATGGGCACGACGCGGGTGCGAGCGGTGCCGCGATGCTGCATGCGGGAGACGACCTCCTGGCCGATATAGCAGCCCTTCTTGAAGGAGACGCCGCCGAGCTGGTCGAGCAGGGCCTCGTGCGGGAAGGTATCGCCATAGGGGAAGTCGCGCCCGCCCGCGGGCATGCCGAGCGCGACGCGGCGGGCATGATAAGCCTCCGGCTCGGCATCGACGAGGCTGTCGATCCCGGCCGCATCCGCGATGGCGCGCTGGCCGAGCGCCGGCAGGCGCGGGTCGTCATAGACGAAGCCGGCATCGGCCGGCAGCGGCGCACCATCGGCGGAGGCGAGGACGGCGCTGGACTCGGTCAGGTCGTCGAGCGCCACCTTGGCGCGCAGCTTGTAGAGCTTCAGGCGTTTCATCAGATCGGCAGTCTGGAGCAGGGGCGTATCGAGCAGGAAGCCGCCGCCATCTTCCGCCGGCAGCGCGACGACGAAGAAATCGCAGAGGATCTTGCCCTGTGGTGTCAGCAGCGCGCCATAGCCGGCCCGCTCCGGCGTCACCTCGTCCATCTCGTTGGTCACGATGTTCTGGAGGAAGTCGCGGGCATCCTCGCCGCTGACGCGGATGACGCCGCGATCGATCAATCTTGTGGCGGACATGGGCAGCCGGTCCAGTTCTGATGTCGGGTCGAGGTTCGTCAGCCGAATGGGGATGATGTCGCCACCCGAAAACTGTTTGGGCTTCCGGGACGGCGCGTTGGCCGATAGGTAGGCTGCATCCCGTCTTTGCTCAACCTCCCGGAGACCCGCCATGCCCCAGACCTACGACGTGATCCTCAAGGGCGGCACGGTGGTCAATCAGGATGGCCGCGTGACGCGCGACATCGGCATCACCGGCGGCAAGATCATGGCCTTGGGCGATCTCGGCCAGGCCTCGGCCGGCGAGGTCGTGAACTGCTACGGCCTGCACATCCTGCCGGGCGTGATCGACAGCCAGGTGCATTTCCGCGAGCCCGGGCTCGAGCATAAGGAAGATCTCGAGGCCGGCTCGCGCGCAGCTGCGCTTGGCGGCGTGACCTGTGTCTTCGAGATGCCGAACACCATCCCGCAGACGACGACGCCGGAGGCGCTGGCCGACAAGGTGAAGCGCGGCAGGCATCGCATGCATTGCGACTTTGCCTTCTGGGTCGGCGGCACGCATGAGAACGCCGCCAATGTGCCTGATCTCGAAAGGCTGCCGGGCGCGGCCGGCATCAAGGTGTTCATGGGCTCCTCGACCGGCGACCTGCTGGTCGAGGACGACCAGGGCGTCGCCGAGATCCTGAAGCGCACGCGCCGCCGCGCGGCCTTCCACTCCGAGGACGAGACGATGCTGCGGGAGCGCATGGATTTGCGCATCACCGGCGACCCGTCGAGCCACCCGGTCTGGCGCTCGCCCGAAGTGGCGCTGACCTGCACCAGGCGGCTGGTGCGCATCGCGCGGCAGACCGGCGCCCGAGTCCACATCCTGCATATCTCGACGGCGGAGGAGATGGTCTTCCTCAAGGACCACAAGGATGTCGCGACCGTCGAGGTGCTGCCGAACCACCTGACCCTCGTCGCGCCTGACTGCTACGAGCGGCTCGGCAACTATGCCCAGATGAATCCGCCGATCCGCGACGACTATCATCGTCAGGGAATCTGGTGGGGCGTCGAGCAGGGTATCGTCGACGTGCTCGGCTCGGACCATGCGCCGCATACGCATGAGGAAAAGCACCACCCCTATCCGGAGAGCCATTCCGGCATGCCGGGCGTGCAGACGCTGGTGCCGATCATGCTCGACCATGTGAATGCGGGAAGGCTTTCGCTGGAGCGCTTCGTCGACCTCAGCAGCGCCGGGCCCCAGCGCATCTTCGGGCTGGAAGGGAAGGGCCGTATCGCGGTCGGCTACGACGCCGATTTCACCATCGTCGACCTCAAGCGCAAGCACACCATCACCAATGACTGGATCGCCTCGAAATGCGGTTGGACGCCCTATGACGGCGTGACCGTCACGGGCTGGCCCGTCGGCACCTATGTGCGTGGCCTGAAAGTGATGTGGGAGGGCGAATTGACGACGCCGTCGCAAGGCGAGCCAGCCCGCTTCCTGGAGGCGCTGCCGCGCGGCGCCTGAAACGGATCGGCGCCGCCCGCGTTCGGCTCTGCACGAGCACGCGGGCGACGCCGCAAAAAAATCAAAAAAGATTCCCGGCGCTGTCGATTCCAGCCGCGCCCGTTCGACGTGCAGTCAGAGAACGGGTTTCGGCGGTTCGCGCCGAAGCCGCCCGGTTCTCCCAAACCCAAGGAGAAGACCGATGCGTGTGATGGTTCTGGTCAAGGCAAGCAAGGACAGCGAAGCCGGCGTGATGCCGGACCCGGAGGTCTTTGCAAAAATGGGCGTCTACAACGAGGAGCTGATCAAGGCCGGCATCCTGCTCGCCGCTGAAGGCCTGCAGCCGACCTCCAAGGGGCTGCGCATGCGCTTCTCGGGCAGCGAGCGGGCGATCACCGACGGCCCCTTCGCCGAGACCAAGGAACTGCTCGCCGGCTTCTGGCTCTGGCAGGTGAAGTCGTTCGACGAGGCCGTCGAGTGGCTGAAGCGCGCGCCCTTCGACGGTGGCACTGAAATCGAGCTCAGGCCCGTCTTCGAGATGGAGGATTTCGGCGAGTTGGTGACGCCGGAGCGGCGCGAACGGAAAGAACACCTGCGCGCCGAATTCGAGAAGCGCCCCGGCTGAGCCGGCCCGGCATCCCAGATCCAACTCAATGGACGGTGCAGGCGATGCCTCCGTCCCTCCAAAGGAGAAAACCGATGCGTTTTATGGTGATGGTCAAGGCGACGAAGGACAGCGAAGCCGGCGCTCCGCCGAGCCAGGAGCTGCTCGAGGCGATGATGGCCTACAATGAAGAGTTGGTGAAAGCCGGCATCATGAAGGGCGGCGACGGCCTGCAGCCCAGCTCGAAGGGCGCGCGCGTCCAGTTCGACGGCGCCAAGCGCTCCGTCGTCGACGGGCCCTTCGCCGAGACCAAGGAGCTCGTCGCCGGCTACTGGCTCTGGGAATGCGCCTCGCTGGAGGAGGCGATCGCCTGGGTCAAGCGCTGCCCCAACCCGATGCCCGGCCCGTCCGAGATCGAGATCCGGCCCTTGTTCGAGCTGGCCGATTTCGGCGAGATCGTCACGCCGGAGACCGCCGCGCAGTGGGATCGCCTCAAGGGCGAAGTGGAAGGCAAGGGCTGAACGGCACGCGAGGCGCGCCGCTTGCCAGCGCAGGCTGCTGATGGTGTGTATCGCTTCCCATGTCGGCAAGCGATACACACCGCACCGTCGAGACGGTCTGGCGCATGGAGGCGCCCCGGCTGATCGCCGGCCTCGTGCGGCTGACGCGCGATATCGGCCGCGCCGAGGAACTGGCGCAGGACGCGCTGGTCGCGGCGCTGAAGCAATGGCCGGAAGAGGGCGTTCCCCGCAATCCCGCCGCCTGGCTGATGCAGGTCGCCAAGCATCGCGCGCTCGATGCAGCCCGTCGCGAGGCGATGGCGCGGCGCAAGCAGGAAGAGCTCGGCCGCGATCTCGAAGACGACGGCCCGTCCATGCCCGATCTCGATGCGGCACTGGATGACGAGGTCGGCGACGATCTGCTCCGGCTGATTTTCACCGCCTGCCATCCGGTGCTGTCGCAGGAGTCGCGGGTGGCGCTGACGCTTCGGCTCATCGGCGGCCTGACGACCGAGGAGATCGCGCGCGCCTTCCTCGTGCCGGAGCCGACGATGGCGCAGCGCATCGTGCGGGCCAAGAAGACGTTGAGCGATGCGAGAGTGCCGTATGAGGTGCCGGCCGGGGCGGAGCTCGGCGAGCGCCTCGCCTCGGTGCTGGAGGTCGTCTACCTGATCTTCAACGAGGGCTATGCCGCGACGTCCGGCGACGACTGGGTGCGCCCGGCATTGTGCGAGGAAGCGCTCAGGCTCGGGCGCATCATCGCGGCGCGGGCGCCGCAGGAGCCGGAGGTACACGGGCTGGTGGCGCTGATGGAGCTGCAGGCCTCGCGGCTCCGGGCACGGACCGGCCCGAACGGCGAGCCGATCCTGCTGCTCGACCAGAACCGCGCCCGCTGGGACCGGCTGCTGATCGGGCGCGGCCTTGCTGCGCTGGAGCAGGCACAGCGGCTCGCGGGAGCTTCGCCCGGCCCCTATCTGCTGCAGGCCGCGCTCGCCGCCTGCCATGCCCGCGCCCGTACGGCCGAGGAGACCGACTGGGCGCGAATCGCGGCGCTCTATGCGGTGCTCTCCCGTGTGGCGCCGTCGCCGATCGTGGAATTGAACCGGGCTGTCGCGGTCGCCATGGCGGAGGGGCCGGCGGCGGGGCTGGAGTTGGTCGAGGCGCTGGCGGCGGAGCCCGCGCTCAAGCGCTATCACCTGCTGCCGAGCGTGCGCGGCGATCTTCTGTCCAAGCTCGGCCGGCATCGGGAGGCGGCGGAGGCCTTCGAGCAGGCGGTCGCGCTGACTGGTAACGTCAAGGAGCAGGCGCTGATGGCCGAGCGGGCCGTGAAGGCGCGGGCGGCTGCCGGCTAGTGCCGCGTGCCGCTGGTGAAGGCACCGCAGCGGACCTTCTCGGGCAGAGCCTCGGTGAAGACGGCGGTTGCCTCCTCGCCATAGGTCTCGACCAGGGTGCGCAGGGCCGCGAAGAGCGCGGCGTGGGCCATGGCGTCGGAATCCAGCCCGTCCTGCTGGCCCTCGGCAAAGGCGTCCTCGACATAACCGTAGGCAACACGGCGAGCGTCGCCATGGTCCTCGGGGAGGTTCGGGTCGAGCATCGGGTCGTCTGAAAGGATCGACATCGAGACGGGACTCTGCTGCCTCTGGCTGGAGCGAATCGCGGCGGTTCTGCCCCGGATCGCGACGTTTGATGACGTTCCCGTCATAGGCCGTGCCAGAGCGGCACGCCAGCGTGGTGTTTAGGAAAGGTTAACGCGACCGCAAGAATTCCACCGAACATCGCATTCGTGCAACATCTGTTGCCTATCCGCCATAGCGCCCCGCGAGCATCCGCGAGAGCTGCTGGCCCTGGTCGGCGAGGCGGGAAGAGGCCTCCTGGCTGGCGTCGGTGCAGGTCCGGTGCGTCAGCGAATAGGCCTTGAAGCCGCGGTTGAAGGCGGCCGTCAAGCGGTCCCGCCGCTGCTGCGTGCGGCCTTCGGCGTCGATCAGGGCCGCCATGCGATCGCGCCAGTCCTGGGCCTCCTTGCCGCCGCAGAGTGTGCGCAGATAGGCGAGCGAGCCCATGATCTCGGCAAGCTGGAGGAGCTGCGGCTCGTAGGGCGGACCATCCGGCTCCGGCGGCACGGGCTCGGCCGGTTTCGCGCCCTGTGCGGGTTTTGCTGCCGGAGCGGCGGGGCGCTGCTGGGCGAGAGCCGCCACGGGCGCGACGGCGAGCAGCATGGCGAGCGCGGCGGTGAGCGCCCTCACACCGAGGCTCCCCCGGTGAACAGCTTGTGGGCGCGGCGCAGCACCTCGCCAAGCTCGCGCGTGGTGGCGAGACCGCCGAGGCTCAGCGGATCGGCCCACATCACCGCGCCGGCCTCCGGCCCCGGACGCGGCTCGCCGGAGAGCCATTCGCCGATGAAGGAGGCGACGACGAAATGATGTGTCACGTCGCCCTTGGCATCGCGGCCGAAGATCTCGACATGGCGGTTGAAGCCGAGGATGCGGGCGGTGACGCCGACCTCTTCCTCGAGCTCCCGCAAGGCAGCTTCCTCGAGCGTCTCCCCAGCTTCGACCTTGCCGCCGGGCAGGGACCAGAGCCGGTCGGCCGGAGGCTTGGTGCGGGTCGCCAGCAGCACCTTGCCGTCGCGGAAGACCGCGACGGAGGCGGCCAGAACCGGTCGCGCCGGCGCCTTGCCGACGGCCGGGAAGCGGATGACCTGGCCGTCCCCCGCCGTCATCGGGCGCGGCTCCGGCTCAAACGTGCTGCCCGCCATTGATGTGCAACTCCGAGCCGGTGACGTAGCTCGATGCATCCGTGCAGAGGAAGTAGATCGCCTTGGCGACCTCTTCTGTCTTGCCGAGCCGTTTCATCGGCAAGGTCGCGACGATCTTTTCCGTGCCCGGCGAGAGGATGGCGGTGTCGATCTCGCCCGGCGAGATCGAGTTCACCCGGATCCCGAAGGGCCCGAAATCGGCGGCCATCTCGCGGGTCAGGCTGGCGAGCGCGGCTTTGGAGGTGGCGTAGGCAGCGCCGGCGAAGGGGTGGACGCGCGATCCGGCGATCGAGGTGACGTTCACGATCGCCCCCTTCGCGGCAGTCAATTCGTCGAGGAGCCCGCGCGCCAGCATGATCGGCGCGAAGAAATTGACCTGGAAGACCTGGTGCCAGTCGTTGAAGGAGGTGGTGGCGGCGCCCAGCCGCTCGCCCTTCGACCCCTTGGGCGAGATGCCGGCATTGTTGACGAGCGCGTTGAGCTTGCCGCCCTCGGCGGCGAGGCGCTTCTTGATCTCGGCGATGCCGCGCATCGTGTCCTCGGGGTCGCCGAGATCGATCTGGATGTGGTCGTCGGCCCCCGACGGCCAGGGGCATTTCTCGGAAAAGGCCTGACGCGAGCAGGACAGGATGCGCCAGCCCGCCATGGCGAACTGCATCACGGTGGCATGGCCGATGCCCCGGCTCGCGCCGGTCAGCAGCATGACCGGGCGCTTGCCCGCTTCAGTCTTGGGAAAGTCGAATTTCGGCATCGCCATGGGTCTTGAGTCCTCAAGTGCAGAGGCGTGTCTTCAGGGGTAGAAGCGCGGCATCAAGGGTAGAAGCGCGTCTTGGTCCAGGGCTCGGATGGCGAGGCCCGGCGGAAGATGATGCGGTCGTGCAAGCGGAAGGCCCCGTCGCGCCAGAACTCGATATAGACCGGGGTGATGCGAAAGCCACGCCAATAAGGCGGGCGCGGAATCTCGCCGACGCCGAATTTGAGCGCATAGCTTGCGACGGCCTTCTCCAGCGCGAAGCGGCTTTCCAGCGGGCGCGACTGCTGCGAGGCCCACGCCCCGATTCGGCTGTCGCGCGGGCGGGACCGGAAATAGGCGTCCGATTCGGCATCGGTGACGAGCGCGACCGTGCCGCGGATGCGGATCTGCCGGCGCAGGCTCTTCCAATGGAAGAGAGCCGCGGCCTTGGGCTGGCCGAGCAGTTCCTCGCCCTTCTGGCTCTCGGTATTGGTGTAGAACACGAAGCCGTCCGGCCCATGCCCCTTGAGCAGAACCATGCGGCTGTTGGGCATTCCATCGCCGTCCACGGTGGAGAGCGCCATGCCGGTCGGGTCGTTGGGCTCGGACTTCACCGCCTCGTCCAACCAGCTCTGAAACAGCGCGAAAGGCTCGTTTTCCTCGGTGAAGTCACCGCTCGTTAACGGTTGCACAGTCTAATCCTCAGCAATTGGAAGTGGGCGTTGGGCGAGCGCAAAGTGATCCGGTTTCGGGCGGCTGATTTATATAGGGCAGGGGCGGAGGCGTTCCAAAGCCTTCCTCGCTGCGTGGCGCCCATGCGCTCATGCGTCGCTGCCGTCGCGTTGGGGCTGCTGGCCGCCGGCTGCTCGGTGTCCTTTCCGATTCTCGGCCTGTCGAGCAAGAGCGAGGACGAGGTCGCGACGACCTCCGCCATCCTGCCGAGCCGGGGGCCGGACAAGGCCGCCGGGCTGGGCACCCTCGCCAGCGAGCTCGGTCCCGAGGATCTGCGCCGGGCGGATGGCGCCATGTCGATCGCGCTCGACCCGCAGGGCAATGGCGCCGCCGTCTCCTGGGACAATCCGCAAACCGGCATCAAGGGCTCCTTCGTGCCCGTCGGCGGCCCGTTCCTGCGCGCCGACGAAATCTGCCGGGCCTTCATCGCCAGCGTCCAGACGCAGACCCGGCCGCTCAAGCTGCAAGGCACCGCCTGCCGCCCCTCGGGCGGAGATTGGGCGGTCAAGGACATGGAGCCCTGGAAGGGGCTGGGCTAGAGCATCCGCCTGGGCCATTCGCCTCGGCCGGTAAGGCGGGAGCGGAAGCGTATCCCGCAAGATGTTGCGTACGGGCCACACCATCCCCAGATAAGGCGTAGCGGACGGCTTGCCGGCAGACGGGGCCGTCCTAGTCTTGCGTGGAAACGAGGTTTTTGGATGCGCGATCCGTATCAGGTTCTGGGCGTCGCCCGCGGCGCGAGCGATGCGGAGATCAAGAAGGCTTTCCGTCGCCGCGCCAAGGAGCTGCACCCTGACGCGAACCGGGACGATCCGAAGGCGCAGGACAGGTTCGCCGAGCTGAACACGGCCTATGAGGTGCTGGGCGACGAGACCAAGCGCAAGCAGTTCGACCGCGGCGAGATCGACGGCGAGGGCAAGCCGAAATTCCAGGGCTTCGAGGGGATGGGCGCCGGCCGTGGCGGCCGGGCCGGCGGCTTCGAGTTCAATTTCGGCCAGGGCGCGCCTTTCGGCCGTGGTGGCGACGCCGGATTCGATGCCTCCGACATCTTCTCCTCGCTCTTCGGCGAGGCCGGCCGCCGCGCGCGCGGCAAGGCCGAGCCGCAGAAGCCGCCGGAGCAGAGCTTCACGCTCGAGGTGACGCTGGCTCAGGCGGTCAGCGGCGCCACGCGGCGTGTCAAGCTGCCGGGCGGGCGCGAGGTCGAGATCACCATTCCCGAAGGGGTGAGCGACGGCAAGGTCATGCGCCTGCGCGGGCTCGGCCAGACCGATCCCTATTCCGGCGAGACCGGCGACGTACTGATGACCATCAAGGTCAAGCCCGATCCGCGCTTCACCATCGACGGCCAGGATCTGCGCACGCGCGTCGCCGTGCCGCTGGCCAAGGCGGTTCTGGGCGGGCCGCTGCATGTGCCGACCCTGACCGGCGCCGTGGAAATGACCATTCCGCCGATGACCGGCACGACCAAGCAGTTTCGGCTGCGCGGCAAGGGCCTGAAGGGCGAGAAAGGTGCCGCCGGCGACCTCTTCGTCGCCATCGACATCGAGATGCCGGCGAGCGATGCGGAGCTCTCCGCATTGATGAAGGCGCGCGCCGAGTAACGAGCCGCCAGCCGAAGAAACGGGCCTGGGCGAGGCCCGGTTCGGCCTCGCGGGGCTGCAATCCAGGCGTGGGGACAGCGTTCAAAAGCGGTTTCCACTTCCCCGCGACTGTTCTAAGAGACCTGCTCCTCGTTCATCTGCGGGTCCCCCATGCCTGATTCCAACGCCGTTTCGCCGACCGCCAATCTCCTCAAGGGCAAGCGCGGCCTCGTGATGGGCGTCGCGAACAACCGGTCCATCGCCTGGGGCATCGCCAAGGCAGCGGCGGACGCGGGCGCGGAACTCGCCTTCACCTATCAGGGCGATGCGCTGAAGAAGCGGGTCGAGCCGCTCGCCAAGGAGCTCGGCGGCCATGTCGTCGGCCATTGCGACGTCACCGACGGCGCCACGATCGACGCAGTCTTCGCCGAGGTCGAGAAGCTCTGGGGCAAGCTCGACTTCGTCGTCCACTGCATCGCCTTCTCGGACAAGGACGAGCTCACCGGCCGCTATGTCGAGACCACCGAGGCGAATTTCTCCAAGTCGCTGCTGATCTCCTGCTATTCCTTCACGGCGATCACCCAGCGCGCCGAGAAGCTGATGCCGGATGGCGGTTCGCTGCTGACGCTGACCTATTACGGCGCCGAGAAGTGGATGCCGCATTACAACGTCATGGGCATCGCGAAGGCAGCGCTGGAATCGAGCGTGCAGTATCTCGCCGCCGATCTCGGCCCCTCGAAGATCCGCGTCAACGCGATCTCGGCCGGGCCGATCAAGACGCTTGCGGCTTCCGGCATCGGCGATTTCCGCTACATCCTGCGCTGGAACGAGTACAACTCGCCGCTGCGCCGCACGGTGACCATCGAGGAGGTCGGCGAGACCGCGGTGTTCCTCGTCTCGGACATGTCGCGCGGCATCACTGGCGAGATCATGCATGTCGACGCCGGCTACCATGTCGTCGGCATGAAGGTGCCGACCGCGCCGGACATCTCGCTCGACAAGGGCGAGTGAACCGGAAGGCCGCCGGCCTCTATTGCGCCAGCAATCTCTTCAACCGATCCGTCGCGGCATCGTCGCGGCGGATCGTTTCGTCTGCGATCGCCTCCAGCAAAGTCGCGACCGTTCGCCCGCCGATCAGCTTGGCCGGCAGGATCTGCGCCAGCGGCGCCAGCACGAAGGCGCGCTCGGCGATGCGCGGATGCGGGATCTGGAGGCCGGGCCGGTCGATTGCCGTCTCGCCATAGGTCAGGATGTCGATGTCGAGCGTGCGGGGCCCCCAGCGCTCGCGGCGCTCGCGGCCGCCGGCGCGTTCCAGCTCGAGGCACAGCGCGAGCAGGTCGTCGGCGGTCAGCGTGGTTTCGATCCGCGCCGCCATGTTGAGGAATTCCGGCTGGTCGATCTTGCCCCAGGGCGGGGTGCGATAGACCGGGGAGAGCTGCCCGAGCCTGACGGCCGGATGCCGGCGCAAGGCGATCAGCGACGCGGCGAAGGCCGCGACGGGATCGCCGAGATTGCCGCCGAAGGCGAGTGCGGCTTCAATCGCCACGCCGGAAGCTCAGCTTGACGCCGACCGCGCCCAGCGTCGCCGGAATGGGCGGGGCGGGCTTGCGCAGGGTGACCTCGACGCCTGCGACGGGGGCGAAGGCCTCGAACAGGGAGAGCGCGACGGCGCGCGCGGCGCCCTCCAGCAGATGATAGCGCCGGGCCGTGAAGGCCTCGCTGACGATGGCGACGGCGCGGCCGTAATCGACCGTATCGGCAAGGCGGTCGCTCAGCGCGGCGGCGCGCAGGTCGACATCGAGCACGAGGTCGAGGACGAAGCGCTGGCCGAGCCGCTCCTCTTCCGAGAAGAAGCCGTGATAGGCATAGATATCGAGCTGCTCGATCAGGATGCGGCCGGTCTCGCTCACGGGATCACCTTCGTTTCGTCCGCGATGGCGGCCCAGACCTTGAGCGCGTCGACATGCGGCGCGACGTCATGGACGCGCAGGATGGCGGCGCCGCGGCTGGCGCCGTAGAGATGGGCGGAGAGCGTGGCGGCCAGCCGCTCGGCCGGGACCTTGCGGCCGGTGACGAGGCCCAGCGTCGATTTGCGCGAGGCGCCGAGCAGAATCGGGCAGCCGAGCACGGTCAGCCGGTCGAGCTCGCGGATCAGGTCGAGGTTCTGGCGCGGCGTCTTGCCGAAGCCGATGCCGGGATCGACGATGATCTGGCTGCGCGGCACGCCGGCGGCGGTGGCGATGGCGATGGAGCGTTCGAGGAAGCCGATCACCTCGTCGAAGATATCGAGAGAGCTATCGACCGTATCGCGGTTGTGCATCAGCACCATCGGGGCTCCGGCCCGTGCCGCGACCTCGGCGATGCGCGGATCGCGCCGGCAGCCCCAGACATCGTTGACGATGGAGGCGCCGGCGGCGAGCGCGGCCTCGGCGACCTCCGCCTTGTAGCTGTCGATCGAGAGCGGCACGGCGCTGCGGGCCTTCAGCCCGGCGATGACGGGGAGCACGCGGGCAAGCTCCGTCGCGGCATCGACGGTTTCGTGGCCGGGCCTGGTCGATTCGCCGCCGATATCGACGATCGCCGCGCCTTCTTCGGCCAGCCGCAGCCCGTGCACCACCGCCGCGTCGGCGCTGCCGAGCAGGCCGCCATCCGAGAAGGAATCCGGCGTGACGTTGACGATGCCCATCAGCAAGGGCCCCGCGTCGAGCGCGAGGCGGCGGCCATCGGGGAGAGTGAGGGCAGGGGGCATGGCAGTCCGCGCATTCGGAGCCATAAGGCTCATGCGGCGCCTATACACAGCCTGTTGCCGATCGGCCACCAAAAGCGACGGATCGTCGCGATCGGCCCTGCGCATGGCCGATGGGCGCATTAGGCTTTTGACCTCCCCCGGCGAGGCGTGCAGAAGCCGGGCATGATCCCGCTCTCGCTTCCGCACCGGCTCATTCTTGTCCGCCATGGCGAGACCGACTGGAATCGCGAGGGCCGGCTGCAGGGCGGGCAGGACATTCCGCTTAACGCGCTCGGGCGCGAGCAGGCGGCGGAGGCGGCCGGGCGGCTCAAGGCGCTGGAGCCGAGCTTCGCGACGCTCGACTATATCTGCTCGCCGATGGAGCGGGCGCGGGAGACGATGGACATCCTGCGCCGCGATCTCGGCCTGCCGGCGGGCGAATACCGGGTTGATCCGCGATTGAAGGAACTCACCTTCGGGGCGTGGGAAGGCTTCACCTGGCGCGATATCCGCAAGGCCGAGCGCGAGCAGGCGCATCTGCGCGAGCGCGACAAATGGAGCTTCGTGCCACCCGGCGGGGAGAGCTACCGGATGCTGGCGGAACGGGTGCGGCCGGTGCTGGAGGAATTGCAGCGCGAGACGGTGATCGTCAGTCATGGCGGGGTGGCGCGTGCGGTGCTGGCTCTCGTCGGCGCGGTCTCGCCGCTGAAGGCGTCCATGGTCGAGATCTGGCAGGGCAAGCTGCTCGTCGTCGAGGGCAGCAAGGCCGAGTGGCTCTGAGCCTCGGCTTTACCGCGCCGGCATTCATCACCGGTTCACGGATGATCTGGCACGAGGAATGTGCTAGCAGGGCGCGCGGAGCGGCGGCTTGCCCGGCCGGGGGGCTCGACCGGATAGCGCGGTCATCGGAGCGTCGATTCCGGGTTTGTTTAAAGGTGCGTGGCAAGGTGCGAATGAAGGATGCGGGAGCCGCGCTTCCCGCCCTCCATCCGGGCTTTGAGCGCAGCGGGGCGCCATGAACGATTTGAGCAAGCTGTCGGTGGCGACGGATGCCGCGGCGAATCCACTCGCGATGCTGGCCGGCGAGAAGCGTCCGGAGCTGCTGCGCGATGAAGTGCTCGCCGAGATCTTCGCGGCGACGGTCGCGTCGCGCGCCGAGCATCCCGCCCTGGTCGATGGTGCCCGTCAGCTGAGCTATGCCGAGGTCTGGGCGGCTGCCGGCCGGCAGGCGCGCGGGCTCCACCTCGCGGGCGTTGGCCCCGGCGACATGGTCGGCCTGTGGATGCCGCGCGGCATCGACCTGCTGATCGCGCAGATCGCGATCACGCGTGCGGGCGCGGCCTGGGTGCCGTTCGACGCCGAGGCGCCGGTCGAGCGCATCGCGACCTGCCTGAACGACGCGCAGGCCAAGGGCATCGTCACCTGCGGCGGCTGGGCCGTCCGCGCCGAGGACACCGGCCGCACGATCTGGACGCCCGATGCGCTTGCCGCGGGCGCCGACGGGGTTGAGCCGCCGGCACGCGCCGCCGGGCTGACCAAGGACCACCCCGCCTATCTGATCTACACCTCGGGCTCGACGGGCACGCCGAAGGCGATCGTCATCAGCCACCGCAACATCTGCCATTTCCTGCGCTCGGGGAACGCGTTCTACGGCATCGGCCCCGACGATGTGGTCTTCCAGGGCGCCTCCGTCGCCTTCGACCTGTCGATGGAGGAGATCTGGACGCCCTATCTGGTCGGCGCGACGCTGTTCGTGGCCTCGCCGGAGATGATGGGCGATGCCGAGAAGCTGCCGGGGCTGCTGGAGCAGGCCGGCGTCACCGTCATCGACACGGTGCCGACGCTGCTCGGCATCCTGCCCTCCGACGTGCCGTCGCTGCGCCTCATCCTGCTCGGCGGCGAGGCGCTGCCGCCGGCGATCGTGCAGAAATGGTCGCGACCGGGCCGGCGCATCCTCAACACCTACGGCCCCACCGAGGCCACGGTCGTCGCCACCGCCGCCGAGGTCGTGCCGGGCGAGACGGTCACCATCGGCCGGCCGATCCCGAACTACACGGCCTATGTCGTCAGCGAGGGGCTGCACCTCGTCCAGCCGGGTGAGCAGGGCGAATTGCTGATCGGTGGCCCCGGCGTGGCCAAGGGCTATCATGGCCGTCCGGAGCTGACCGCCGAGAAGTTCATCGCGAATCCGTTCTCCGGAGTCGCCGGCTCCGACGATCCGATCCTCTACCGCTCGGGCGACGCGGTCAGCCTCGATGCCGACGGCAATATCGTCTTCCACGGCCGCATCGACGACCAGATCAAGATCCGCGGTTTCCGCGTCGAGCTTGGCGAGATCGAATCCAAGCTCGCCGACGAGCCCGGCGTGGCGCAGGCGGCTGTCGTGCTGCGCACGGATGACGGCATCGAGCGGCTGGTCGCCTTCGTCGTGCCGGAGCCGGGCATCGCGGTCGATGGGCCGGCGCTCAGGGCCGCGCTGCGCGAGAAGCTGCCGCCCTATATGGTGCCGGCGCATTTCGAGGCCGTCGGCTCGCTGCCGCGCATGGTTTCCGGCAAGGTCGACCGCAAGATGCTGAAGGCGGCGCCGCTCACGGCGCCCAGCGCCGATGGCGAGCAGGAGCCGCCGCGCAACGCCACTGAAGCCGCGCTGCTGGACGCGGCCAAGCGCGTGCTCGGCGCAGCGAGCCTGCCGCTGGAGGCGGATTTCTTCGTCGATCTCGGCGGGCATTCGCTGCTCGCCGCCCGCTTCATCTCGATCGTGCGCGAGACGCCGGCCTATGCCGGCATCACGCTGCAGGATGTCTACGGTGCCCGCACGCTGCGCGCGATGGCCGGGCTCCTCGACGAGCGCGGCGCGGCGGTGAGCGAAGACCTCTCCTTCACGCCGCCGCCCTTCCTGCGCCGCTTCCTCTGCGGGCTGGCGCAGGCGGCGGTGCTGCCGGTCATCATCGGGCTCTCCACCGCGCAATGGCTCGGCGTCTTCGTCACCTATATGATCGTGTCGGGCGAGGATCTGTCGCTGCTCGGTCAGATCGGCGCGCTGCTCGGCATCTATGTCGCGATCATCGTCGTGACCGGGCTCATCGCCATCGCGCTGAAATGGATCGTGCTCGGGCGCACCAAGCCCGGCGTCTATCCGCTCTGGGGTGTCTATTATTTCCGCTGGTGGTTCGCGGCGCGCGTCGCCGGGCTCGTTCATATCAAATGGCTGCAGGGCTCGCCGGTGATGCGCTTCTACTGGCGCCTGCTCGGCGCCAAGGTCGGGCGCGACGTCATCCTCTCCGATTACGAGGCCGGCGCCATCGACCTGATCGAGATCGGCGAGGGCTCGACCTTCGGCACCAAGACCACCTTCGCCAATGGCGAGGCGATCGGCGACAAGCTGGTGATCGGCCGCATCACCATCGGCAAGGACGTCTCGGCCGGCGCCTCCGTCGTGTTCGGCCATGGCGCGGTGATCGGCGACCATGCCGAGATCGCCGATCTCACCGCCATCGCGCCCGGCACCCATGTCGGCGCGGCCGAGATCTGGGACGGTTCGCCCGGCCGCAAGACCGGCATGGTCGATGTCGCCGCATTGCCGCCGCAGGCGCAGGCCTCGCGGGGGCGGCGGGCGCTGATGACGGCCTTCTACATCTTCATGCTGATCGTGCTCCCGCCGGTCAGCCTGCTGCCGATCTTCCCGGCCTTCTGGCTGTTCGACAAGATCGACTACTGGATCGCCGGCTGGACCGACATCAGCTATCTCTGGTTCCTGCCGATCCTGACCTGGCCGACCGCGATCGGCCTCATCGCCTTCACCGTGCTGATGATCGCGGCGCTGCGCTGGGCGATCCTGCCGCGGGTGACGAGCGGCTCCTATTCGATCCATTCCGGCTTCTACGCCCGCAAATGGACGGTGGCGCTGGCCACCGAGGTGACCTTGGAGACGCTGTCGTCGCTCTTCGCCACCATCTATATGCGGGCCTGGTACCGGCTGATGGGCGCGCGGATCGGGAGCGGGGCGGAAATCTCGACCAACCTCTC
Source organism: Allobosea sp. UNC402CLCol (assembly GCF_000745475.1). Taxonomy (GTDB): domain Bacteria; phylum Pseudomonadota; class Alphaproteobacteria; order Rhizobiales; family Beijerinckiaceae; genus Allobosea; species Allobosea spartocytisi. The sequence continues at coordinate 902,353 of NZ_JQJJ01000008.1, read as the reverse complement.
CGGCCGCTACGACGTGACCGGCATCGGCGCCGGCAATTTCATCGCCGACGAGGTCGTGTTCGGCGACGAGGAGATGCGGCGCGGCTATATGCGCCTCGACGAGACGCGCACCGGCGAGCAGGTTTTCGTCGGCAACGATGCCGTCGTGCCGCCGGGCGCCGTCATTCCGGACCGCGTGCTGATCGGCATCAAGTCGAAGCCGCCGGCGAACGACAGGATGCAGCCCGGCGATACCTGGTTCGGTTCGCCGCCGATCAAGCTGCCGACGCGCCAGAAGGTCGATCTCGGGGCCGACTGGACCTACAAGCCGTCCTTCGCCAAGCAGTTCGGGCGCGGCGTCTTCGAGGCGCTGCACACCTCCTTCCCCTCGATGCTGTTCATCACCTTCGGCACCATCGCGGTCGATATGGTGCTGCAGCAGAAGATCAACGAGGGCGACTGGCTCGGCCTCGTCACCTCTTTCATGGGCGTCGCCGTCGTCATCGCGCTGGTGCAGGCAGTGATCTGCGCAGGCGTCAAATGGCTGATGATGGGCGTCTACAAGCCGGTGATGAAGCCGATGTGGTCCTGGTGGGCGATGCGCACCGAGGCCGTGGCAGTGATGTATTGGGGCCTCGGCGGCAAGGTGCTGTTCGACTATCTGCGCGGCACGCCTTTCCTGCCCTGGTTCCTGATGCTGTTCGGCGCGAAATACGGCAAGGGCGTCTGGCTCGACTCGACGGATATCACCGAGTTCGACTGCATCAAGGTCGGCGACTTCTGCACGGTCAATGCTCATTCGGCGCTGCAGACACATCTCTACGAGGACCGGGTGATGAAGGTCGGCCGGGTCAGGCTCGGCAAGGGCGTCTGCGTCGGCGCCGGCGCGACCGTGCTCTACGACACCCATGTCGGCGACTACGCCCAGATCGGCCTGCTCACCGTGATCATGAAGGGCGAGAACCTGCCGGCGCATACGCGCTGGGAGGGAGCGCCTGCGGTGCCGGCGAAGGCGGCTGCGGGGCATTGAGCCGCTCGCTTCGTTTGACCATGGGTCCCGGCACGGACTAAGACCCTGCGCAGATTTCGCGCAGGCTCCCATGTCGCATAACAGCTTCGGCCATCTCTTCCGTGTCACCACCTTCGGCGAGAGCCATGGGCCAGCCATCGGCTGCGTCGTCGATGGCTGCCCGCCGCTGATTCCGCTGACGGAAGCCGATATCCAGGGTGATCTCGACCGGCGCCGGCCCGGCCAGTCGCGCTTCACGACGCAGCGCCAGGAGCCGGACCAGGTCCGCATTGTCTCGGGCGTCTTCGCGCGTGAAAGCGACGGCGTGCAGGTGACGACGGGCACCTCGATCGGGCTGATGATCGACAATGTCGACCAGCGCTCGAAGGATTATTCCGAGATCAAGGACAAGTACCGGCCCGGCCATGCCGACTACACCTATGACGTCAAATACGGCATCCGCGACTATCGCGGCGGCGGTCGCTCCTCGGCGCGCGAGACGGCGATGCGCGTCGCGGCCGGCGCCATTGCCCGCAAGGTCGTGCCGGGCATGGTGGTGCGCGGCGCCCTCGTGCAGATGGGGCCGCACAAGATCGACCGCGCCAATTGGGATTGGGAGGAGGTCGGCCGCAACCCGTTCTTCTGCCCGGATGCAAAGGCCGCCGCCTTCTTTGAGAGCTATCTCGACGGCATCCGCAAATCCGGCTCCTCGATCGGCGCCGTGCTGGAGATCGTGGCGGAAGGCGTGCCGGCAGGGCTGGGCGCGCCGATCTACGCCAAGCTCGATTCCGAGATCGCGGCCGCGCTGATGAGCATCAACGCGGTGAAGGGCGTCGAGATCGGCGAAGGCTTCGGCGCCGCCGAACTCTCCGGCGAGGAGAATGCCGACGAGATGCGCGCCGGCAATGACGGGCGCCCGCTCTTTCTCTCCAACCATGCCGGCGGCGTCCTCGGCGGCATCTCGACCGGCCAGCCGATCGTCGCGCGTTTTGCCGTGAAGCCGACCTCCTCGATCCTGGCGACGCGCGCGACCGTGACGCGGACCGGCGGCGAGGCCGAGATGTTCACCAAGGGGCGCCACGACCCCTGCGTCGGCATCCGCGCCGTGCCGGTGGGCGAGGCGATGGTCGCCTGCGTGCTGGCGGACCACTATCTGCGCCATCGCGGGCAGGTCGGCGTGGTCGAGCCGCGCTGGCCGTTTCAGGAATGACATCGCCGTCATTCTCGGGCGAAGCGAAGCGCAGACCCGAAAATCTCTGGCCGAAAGGGGCTCTGGTACGAGAGCCTTCCTCGTCATGAGATGCTCGGGGCAAGCCCGAGCATGACGCGGCGGAGAACTTGCATTTCAGCAATACTGAAAATGCAGCACTCATTCATTGCAGATGAAGCGTCGGCGTATTAGCTTGCCGGCATGAAGCTCGACGCCTGGCTCCGGCAGAACAAGATCGCGCGCAGCGCCTTTGCCAAGCAGGTCGGCCTGTCGCCGGCCAGCGTGACGGCGCTGTGCAACGATCCGGCTGCCTGGATCTCGCGGGAAAGCGCCGAGCGTATCGCCGCCGTCACGGGCGGCTCCGTTACCCCCAATGATTTCCTCGGCCTGTCCGGGCCGCGCGAGGCTGCCATGTTCAACAATGTCACTGAGACCATCGAAGCCTTCGCCCGCGGCGAGATCGTCATCGTCACCGATGACGACGATCGCGAGAATGAGGGCGACCTCATCGTCGCAGCCTCGCTCTGCACGCCGGAGAAGATGGCCTTCATCATCCGCAACACCTGCGGCATTGTCTGCGCGCCGCTGACGGCGAGCGAGGCGCGGCGCCTGCGGCTCGACCCGATGGTCTCCTCGAACGACGCGCCGCTCGGCACCGCCTTCACCATCACGGTCGACGTCAAGCATGGGCTGACCACCGGCATCTCGGCCGAGCAGCGCACCAACACGGTTCGCGCGCTTGCCAATGGCAATATGGGCGCCGCCGATTTCGTTCGGCCCGGCCATGTCTTCCCGCTGATCGCCAAGGATGGTGGCGTGCTGATGCGCTCCGGCCATACCGAAGCCGCCGTCGACCTGTGCAAGCTCGCCGACCTGCCGCAGGTCGGCGTGATCTGCGAGCTCGCCAATGACGACGGCACGGTGATGAAGGGCGCGCAGATCGCCGCCTTCGCGCAGAAGCACGGCCTCAAGCAGATCACGGTCGCCGATCTGATCGCCTATCGGCAGTTGCGCGAAAAGCTGGTCGAGCGGGTGCATTCCTTCCCGGTCAAGACCGCGTTCGGCGAGATGACTGGCCATGTCTACATCACGCCCTTCGACGACACGCAGCATTTCGCCTTCGTGATGGGCAAGCTCGGCGATGGCGAGAAGGTGCCGGCGCGGCTGCATCGCGCCGATGTCGTCGCCGATGTGCTGGGGGGCGCGAGCTCGATCCAGTGCGCATTGCGGCGCTTCCAGCAGGACGGGCGGGGCGTGCTGATCTATCTGCGTGACGGCACCGCCGGCGTGCCGATCAAGAGCGTCGAGGAGGAAGGCTCGGACGCGCTGCGCAGCCAGCAATGGCGCGAGGTGGGCCTGGGCGCGCAGATCCTGCGTGATCTCGGCGTCGCCTCGATCGTCAACCTCGCCTCCTCGCCGCGCTCCTTCGTGGGTCTGAGCGGTTTCGGTATCGAGATCGCGGATACGCAGCCGCTGGAGTGAAGGCGCGCAGCCATTTTGGCCGTCATGCCCAGGCTCGACCCGGGCATCTCGAGACGAGATGGGCCCGTGCCGGACACACTTCCGGAAAGAGATTCTCGGGTCCGCACGCGGCCCGAGAATGACGGCCGGAGGCTGCCGGACGGGGAGCTTCGTCAGCTCCCCATTAGCGCGCCGACATGCGCGGCCGTCGATGTCGCCAGGCCCTCAAGGTCGTAGCCGCCTTCCAGGATGGAGACGAGGCGGTCGTTCGCGTGCCTGTCGGCGAAATCCATCAGCTTCTGCGTCGCCCAGGCGAAATCGCCCTCGCGCAGGTTGATGTTGGCGAGCGGGTCGCGCCAATGCGCGTCGAAGCCGGCGGAGACGATGACGAGATCGGGTCGGAAGGCCTCGATCCGCGGCAGGATTGCGACCTCGAAGGCCTCACGGAATTGGTCGGAGCCGTCGCCGGGAGCGAGCGCGGCATTGACGATGGTGCCGTGGCTGCCGCGCTCGGATGGGGCACCGGTGCCGGGATAGAGCGGCATCTCGTGCGAGGACGCATAGAGCACGCTGGCATCGTCCCAGAAGATGTCCTGCGTGCCGTTGCCGTGGTGAACGTCCCAGTCGACGATGGCGACGCGTTCGGCGCCATGGACCTTCTGCGCGTGCCGGGCCGCGATCGCCGCACTGTTGAAGAAGCAGAAGCCCATGGCGCGCTCGCGCTCGGCATGGTGGCCGGGCGGGCGCATGGCGCTGAAGGCGTTGCGCGCCTTGCCCGACATCACCTCGTCTACCGCCATGACGGCGCCGCCGACGCCGCGCAAGGCAGCCTCGACCGTGCCGGGTGACATGGTCGTGTCGGCGTCGAGCTGGACGAAGCCCTCCTGCGGGGAGGCGTCGAGGATCGCCTGCACATAGGCCGGCGGGTGGCAGAGCGCCACTTGATCGATCGTGCCGAGTGGCGCCTCGAGGCGAATCAGCGGCGCGAATCGCTCGGCTTCGAGGGCGCGCTCGATCGCCCGCAGGCGGTCGGGCCGTTCGGGGTGGCCCGGGGGCATGGCATGGAGCAGGCTGGCGGGGTGGGTGATGAGGAGGGTCGTCAAAGGTCTCTATCCGGTGGCGGCGCCATTCAAGCGCAAAACCGTGACCACTTTGCCACGTTCATCGCTGTTGCGGCCGCCATGTCCGGAACAAGATTGCGCCATGCCCGTTTGGAGCCTAGTTCTGCGCGCGACCATCGCTCCCTGCGCCTTGCAGGCCAAGCATCGGCGATACGAAGCGTTAACGTTTGATTCATCATAAAGGCTGCCTGCGGGTCGCTCGGGTGGGGACTATGAAGAAGACCGTTTTCGTTGCCTTGGCGCTGTCGGCCCTTCTGGGTGCCTGCCAGTACAAGAGCGTCGCCGCTCCGGAGCTCTCCGCCCGCGATGCCGAATATATCGCGCTGGTTCCGAAGTTCGACACCTATCTCCCCTATCTCCCCTACGAGATCAGCGATCCGACCGGCCAGCCGCCCGGCACGATCTACATCGATACCAAGGAAAAGTTCCTTTATCTCGTGCTGCCGAACAAGAAGGCGATCCGCTACGGCGTCGCCACCGGCGACGAGGCTTATGGCTGGACCGGAGAGGCCGTGGTGCAACGCAAGGCCGAGTGGCCGCGCTGGACGCCGCCGGCCGAAATGGTCAAGCGCTGGCCGCATCTGAAGCCCGTCGCGGGCGGCATGACCGGCGGGCCGGAAAATCCGCTCGGCGCGCGCGCGCTCTATCTCTACCAGAACGGCCACGACACGCTCTATCGCATCCACGGCACCAACGAGCCGGAGACGATCGGCCGTTCGGCCTCCTCCGGCTGCATCCGGATGCGCAATATCGACGTGATCGACCTGTTCAACCGCGTTCCGGTCGGCGCCAGGGTGGTTGTGATCTGACGCTCCGCGGCGATCGCATTTTCGATGGCGGGTGCCTGTGGCGCCCGCCATTTTTGTTTTCAGCTCCTGCCGAACAGAAAAAGACCGGCGGGAGAGGCTCCGCGCCGGTCAGTTTATTGGGTCAAAAGAGAGTCTCGAAACAGGAGGTCTCAGTCGTCGAAACCGTGGCGAAGGACGCCGGGCAACTCTGCCCTGCGCTCATCATCCAACTTCCTCAACGCAGGTGAGCTCTGCCGGGTTCCGGCCGCAACGGCCTGAATCGCGATCGGGCGGAAACGCGATGCATAGGTCTCACGGGCGGAGGCGTCGTGAAAGCCCTTGCGAGATTGGGTCTGGGAACGCGCGTCGAGGTGAATCATGGCTCCTGACTTCACTGATGGTCCGATGTCGAAAGGCTTTCGCCTGCCGACACAAGGGAGCCTGATGCGGGATCGGGACGGCGGCAGGGCGCGATCGTGATCCATTCAAGGCAATTTGTGCCGGCTCATCACATTCGGCCATATTGCTGAACGAATCGGAAAGGGCCGGGCGCTTGGCGCCCGGCCCTTTGCTGTTTGTCGCGGAGCCCGAGTCGTCAGGCCGCCAGCAGCCCTTCGCCCTTGGCCCAGGCCAGGGTCTTGTCGAGGGCGCGCTCGCAGCGGTCGAACATCTCGTTGATCTCCGCCTCGGAGATGACGAGCGGCGGGCAGAAGGCGAGACGGTCCCCCATGGCGCGGGTGATCAGGCCTTCCTGCAGCGCGAAGGAGACGGCCTTGGCGCCGACACCCTTTTTGACCTCGAAGGAGGCCTTGGTCTGCTTGTCCTTGACCAGCTCGGCGCCGCCGATCAGGCCGACGCCGCGCGCCTCGCCGACGAGGGGGTGCTCGGCAAGCTTGTCGAGGCGGCGCAGGAAGGTCGGAGCGACCTTGGCGACGTGGTCGACGATCTTTTCGCGCTGGTAGATTTCCAGCGTCTTCACCGCGACGGCGCAGCCGACCGGGTGGCCGGCATAGGTGTTGCCGTGGCCGAAGGTGCCGATCTTGCGGCTCTGATCGACGAGAACGTCGTAGATCTTGTCGTTCATCATCACGGCGCTGAGCGGGAAATAGGCCGAGGTGATCTGCTTGGCGAGCGAGATCGAGTCGGCCGCCATGCCGTAGGTCTCGGTGCCGAACATCTTGCCGGTGCGGCCGAAGCCGGTGATGACCTCGTCCGAGATGAAGAGGATGTCGTATTTGGCGAGGACGGCGTTGACCTTCTCGAAATAGCCCTCCGGCGGGATGATCGCGCCGCCGGCGCCCATCACCGGCTCGGCGATGAAGGCGGCGACCGTGTCCGGCCCCTCGCGCAGGATCATCTCCTCGAGCTCGGCGGCGAGGCGCGAGGAGAAGTCCTGCTCGCTCTCGCCGGGCTCGGCGAAGCGGTAATGGTGCGGGCAGGAGGTGTGCAGGATGCCGGGCAGCGGCAGGTCGAAATCGATATGGTTGTTCGGCAGGCCGGTCAGCGACGCCGAGGCGACCGTGACGCCGTGATAGCCCTTCAGCCGCGAGATGATCTTCTTCTTCTGCGGGCGGCCGAGCGCGTTGTTGAGATACCAGACGATCTTGACCTGGGTGTCGTTCGCATCCGAGCCGGAGGCGCCGTAGAACACCTTGGAGATCGGGACCGGGGCGATCTCCTTCAGCTTCTCGGCCAGCTCGATCGCCGGGTCATGGCTGCGGCCGCCGAAGATGTGCGTGAAGGGCAGCTTCTTCATCTGCTCGTAGGCGGTCTCGATCAGCTCCTGGTTGGAGTAGCCGAGCGAGGTGCACCAGAGCCCCGCCATGCCCTCGATATATTCCTTGCCGGTCGAATCGTAGACGTAGATGCCCTTGCCGCTTTCCAGCACCAGCGGGCCGTTCTCGCGGTGCGTCGCGAGATTGGTGTAGGGATGGACGAGGGTCTCGATGTCCCTGACGGCGACGTTCGACAACATGATGGGGCTCCCGGTCCCTGTTGAGAATACTTGCCACCATACGCCTGAATGTCCGCAAATGTTGAGCGATTTCGGCGCAGGGGACCGCAGACTCTGCTGCAATGCGCCCGGCGGCGTAAAGGCCTGCGGCGCCGGCGCGTGAACCGCGCCTCAGCGCGCGAGCGGTGGCGGGGTGAAGCGGCTTCCGGCCTCTTCCAGCATCGCGCCGACGGCGATCGCGGTGCGGTCTTCCCCGAAGGGCGCGATGATCTGGACGCCGAGGGGCAGGCCCTCACGCGATTGCATGACCGGCGCGCAGAGCGCCGGCAGGTCGGCGCCGGTCGCCGGCGCAGCCCAGAGCAGGAAATCGAGATAGGGGCGCGGCTCTCCGTTCACGATCAGGCGGCGGGCATGGATGTCCGGGCCGTGATCGTGCGGGATCGCGGCGACCGGGGCAGGTGGGCAGAGCACGACGTCATAGCGCGTGAAGAAGCGGGCCCATTGCCGCTTCTGGGCAAGCCGGCGCTGGGCGAGCTGGTGGTAGAGGCCGGGCGTCATCCGGGCGCCGCGCGCCTGCAGCGCCTGATGCGAGAGGTCGCCCGGGCTGAAGCGCGAGGCCTGCGCCTGGATGCGGGCGCGGACCTTCGGCGGCAGGCCATAGGCGACGACGGCGTGGTTCAGCAGCGCGTAGACCTCGAAGGCATCGGCAAGGCTGACCGAGGGCCGGGCCGTCTCGTCGATGATGGCGCCGCCTTCGGCCAATCGGCGAGCGGCCTCGCGCACGGCCTCGGAAACCTCCCGGTCGACCGGCGCGAAGGGATCCTCGGCCCAGAGCGCGACACGCAGGCCCTTGGCGCTTCGGGCTCGCGGCTCCGGCAGGGGCGGGCAGGCAAGCGCGACGTTACGCGGACCGGCGATCACCGGCAGGATGAGGTCGAGGTCCTCGGCCGCGCGCGTGATCGGCCCTGCGACCATCAGATCGACATTGCGTGCCGTGCGCCGTTCGGGCGGCGGCGGGATCGCACCCCAGGTCGAGACCAGCCCCCAGCTCGTCTTCAGGCCGAAGACGCCGCAGGCATGGGCCGGCCAGCGAATCGAACTGCCGAGGTCGGAGCCGAGCTCGAAGGCGCTCATGCCGGTCGCGACCGCGACCGCCGCGCCGCCGGAGGAGCCGCCGGGAGAGCGGGCCTCGTCCCAGGGGTTGTTGGTCACGCCATGGGCGGGATTGTAGCTCTGGAAATCACCGGAGAAGACCGGGACGTTGGTCTTGCCGATGATGACGGCGCCGGCGGCGCGCAGCCTTGCGACTGCCGCGGCATCCTCGGTCGGGACGCGCTCGCGATAGGCCGGCAGACCGCCGGAGGAGGGCAGACCGGCGACGTCGAAGGCGTCCTTGATCGTGATCGGCAAGCCCTCGAGCGGGCGCGCGGAGCCGGCGGCGATGCGGGCATCGGAAGCCTTGGCCATGGCGCGGGCCGCCTCGCGATCCTCTGCCACCACGGCATTGAGGCGCGGGTTCAGCGCGTCGATGCGGGCGAGGCACGCCTCCAGCAAATCGGCGGCGCTGAAGCGCCGGGCCAGAAGCGCCTTGCGCAACGCGGTCGCGGATGTGGTCAGGTCGATGGTGGCAGGCACGGCAGCAACCTCACGCGGCATCCTCGGGGCGTATCGTCAGGGAGCATCCGCGGCGCGGGCGAGATCGCGCCAGAGCACGATGAGGCGGTCGAGTTCGGAGAGTTCTTGCGGCGCGAGCTTGCCCAGCGTGCTCGCGACGAAATCGCGCTGGATGGCGATCCCCCTCTCGGCGAGGCGGCGGCCTTCCGGCGTCAGGTGCATGGCGTAGGAGCGCCGATCGCCGGCGATGGCGCGGCGCTCAACCAGTCCGGCCTGCACCAGCCGGTCGACCAATCCGGAGACGTTGCCCTTGGTGACGTAGAGCCGTTCGGCCAGCTCGCTCTGGCTGATGCCTTCCTGTTCGGTCAGCGTCGAGAGCAGGTCGAATTGCGGAATCGAAAGGCCGATGGTGCGGATGCGCGCCGTGATCTGCGTCAGCATGCGCTGATGCAGCCGCATGACGCGGAACCAGACGCGGTCGGCCTCGGACGAGGCTTGCGGCACGGGCTTGGTCGCTGACAAAAAAGCATACCCCGACGAATGACGGATCAGACCTAAACCATCTCGACCGGTCAGGCGAGATCGCCATGCGTCTTACCTTACGCAAAGTGGGGGGCACGCTCCTGGGTGCTGCACCGGACCGGGCGTCCGAAGGGCTCACTTCACTTTCCGCGGAAGCCGTCGCTATCCTGCTGGCAAAACAGATGACGCCCGGGAGAAACGACCATGCTCGGCCTGATGCAGAACTGGCCCCTTCTGCTCCATCGCATCATCGACCATGCCGCCATCCAGCACGGCACGCGCGAGGTCGTCACCCGCGCGGTCGAGGACGGGACGCTCCGGCGCCGTCCCTATGCCGAAATCAGGAGCCGCGCGCTGCGAGTGGCCAAGCGCCTGCAGCGCGAAGGCATCGGGATCGGCGACCGCGTGGCGACGCTGGCCTGGAACAGCGACCGCCATCTCGAGCTCTGGTATGGCATCAGCGGCATCGGTGCGATCACCCACACGGTCAATCCGCGGCTGTTCCCGGAGCAGATCGCCTGGATCGTGAACCATGCCGAGGACCGGCTGATGTTCCTCGACCTGACCTTCGTGCCGATGATCGAGGCGATTCAGGAAAAGCTGCCCAGCATCGCTCGCTTCATCATCCTCACCGATGCGGCTCACATGCAGCCATGCACGCTCAGGGGCGCGGTCGCCTATGAGGACTGGCTGGCCGAGGCCGACGACGATTTCGTCTGGGCGGATTTCGACGAGAACACCGCGGCCGGGCTCTGCTACACCTCGGGCACGACCGGCGGGCCGAAGGGCGTGCTCTATTCGCACCGCTCGAATGTGCTGCACGCGCTCGCCTGCGCCGCGCCGGATTATATGGGGCTGTCGTCGCGCGACACGGTGATGCCGGTGGTGCCGCTCTTCCACGCCAATAGCTGGTCGCTGGCCTATTCGGCGCCGATGACCGGGGCGAAGCTGGTGATGCCGGGCGCGAAGCTCGACGGTCCCTCGCTGCATCAACTGCTGGAGGATGAGGGCGTGACCATGACCGCGGCGGTGCCGACGGTCTGGCTCGGGCTTTTGCAGCATCTGGAGGCGACGAACGGCAAGCTTTCGACGCTGAAGCGCGTCGTCATCGGCGGTTCGGCCTGCCCGCGCGCGATGACCGAGGCCTTCGAGCGCAAATACGGCGTCACCGTCGCCCATGCCTGGGGCATGACCGAGATGAGCCCGCTCGGCTCCTTCTGCTCGGTCAAACCGGTCTATCAGGAGCTCGAGGGCGAGAAGCTCTACGATCTCAAGGTCAAGCAGGGCCATCCGCCCTTCACGGTGGAGTTCCGCCTCACCGACGATGCCGGGCGGGACCTGCCCTGGGACGGCAAGACCTTCGGCCGGCTGAAGGTGCGTGGCCCGGCCGTGGCCGGCGCCTATTTCAAGCGCGATGAGGAGATCCTCGACGATCTCGGCTTCTTCGACACCGGCGATGTCGCCACCGTCGATCCCGCCGGCTACATGCAGATCACCGACCGCTCGAAGGACGTGATCAAATCCGGCGGCGAGTGGATCTCCTCGATCGATCTGGAAAACCTCGCCGTCGGCCATCCCGACGTGGCGGAGGCGGCGGTGATCGGCGTCGCCCATCCGAAATGGGACGAGCGGCCGCTGCTGGTGATCGTGCCGAAGGCGGGCCGCGCGCCGAGCAAGGACGAGATGCTTGCCTTCATGACCGGCAAGATCGCAAAATGGTGGCTGCCGGACGATGTCGTGCTGGTCGAGGCCATTCCGCATACCGCAACCGGCAAGATCCAGAAGACGGCGCTGCGCGAGATGTTCAAGGATTACCGGCTGCCGGGGTGACATCGAGAACATGCTGTTTCGAGCGAAACAGCATGTCGTCCCGGACGGAGCGAAGCGGAGATCCGGGATCCATGCCCGAACCTTCCCGGAAGCACTCCGGCATGGATCCCGGGCCAAGCCCCGGATGACGGAGAGGTCCTACGTAAAAATCGGAAAGCTCCGGCGATTGCTGGAAACGAAAACGGCGCCTTTCGGCGCCGTTTGTGTTTGTGACGGAGCGCCTTGAAGGCCGGGCTCCCTCAGAACTCTTCCCATCCGGTGTCGATGGCGCGTCCATTGGCGACCTTGCGGGGGGCTGGGGCGGTCCGGGACTGGACGAAGGCGGCCTCGGCGAGCTGGCGCAGCCGCGCCGGCTCGGGCGCGGTGGCGGCGGCAGCCGGAGTGGGCCGGGCCGGGACGGCAGGGGCCGCCTTCGCCGGGCGGGCGGGCGCCGCCGCATGGGCTTGCGGAGAGGCGGGCTGCCCGGCCGCCTCGCGGCCGGTGCGGAAGGTCGCGACGAGGTCGTTGAGCTGGCCGATCCGGCCCGAGAGCGAGCCGGCCGAGGCCGCGCTCTGCTCGGCCAGCGCCGCATTGGCCTGCGTCATCTCGTCGAGATGCGCCACCGCCTGGCTCATCTCGTCGATGCCGTTGGCCTGCTCGCCCGCCGCCGCCGAGATGTCGGCGATGGTGGCGGCGACCTTGCGCGAGGCTTCGAGGATGCGGGCCAGCTGGTCGCCGGCCTGGCGCACCAGCTTCACCCCGGCGCCGACCTCGTCATTGGAGGAGGAGATCAGCCCGGAGATGTCCTTGGCCGCCTCGCCCGAGCGCTGCGCCAGGGTGCGCACTTCGGAGGCGACGACGGCGAAGCCCTTGCCGGCCTCGCCGGCGCGGGCCGCCTCGACCGCGGCGTTGAGCGCCAGCAGGTTGGTCTGGAAGGCGATGTCGTCGATGACGCGGATGATGTCGGAGATCTTCTGCGAGGCGCTCTCGATGCGGGCCATGGCCTCGACCGCCTGGCCGGCGATGGCGCCGCCGGACTGGGCGGCCTGCATGGCCTCGTCGGCGATGCGGGCGGCATCCTTCGAGGCCTGGGCCGAGGCCTTGACGGACGCGGCGAGCTCCTCGGTCGTCGCGGCGGTCTCTTCCAGCGAGGAGGCCTGCTCCTCGGTGCGCTTGGAGAGATCGTCGGCGCCCATATTGATCTCGCGGGCGGCAAGCCCGACATCGGCCGAGGTCGTCTGGATCGTCGCGACCGTGGCCGAGAGGCGCTCGACCGTCTCGTTGATCGCGCCCTTGAGATCGGCGAAGCGGCCGCGATAGCCGCCCTCGACCTGCCGCGTCAGGTCGCCGCCCGCCACCGCCTGCAGAACCCCGGCGAACTCCGTCGTCGCTCCGTCCACCACGCTGTTGATTTCGTTGATGCCGGCGACCAGCCGCTGCATCTGCTCGTCGGCATCGTCGATCTGGAGCCGGGCCGAGAAATCGCCGGCCGCCGCCGCCGCG
>NZ_JQJJ01000008.1:0-889373 GCF_000745475.1 Allobosea sp. UNC402CLCol | reverse complement strand
GCGTCCACGGCCCCTTCGTCTCGGACAACGAGGTCGAGAAGGTCGTGGCGCATCTCAAGACCCAAGGCCGGCCGCAATATCTCGACGCCGTCACCTCCGAGGAAGAGGAAGCGGCTGAGGACGAGGACGGCGCCGTCTTCGACAAGACCGGCATGGGTTCGCTCGACTCGGACGACCCCTATGAGCAGGCGGTCGCGGTCGTGCTGCGCGACAAGAAGGCCTCGACCTCCTACATCCAGCGCCGCCTCCAGATCGGCTACAACCGTGCCGCATCCATCATGGAGCGCATGGAAAACGAGGGCATCGTCGGGCCCGCAAACCACGCCGGGAAACGCGAGATCCTCGTCGAGACGCAGGGCCACGGCGAGGACGAATAGCCGCATCATTCGGTCGGAGGACTTGCACGGGCAGGCGCCGGTCCTCAAATAGCCATCACGATGCTGCAACCTCGGCGGCATGGAGAGCGTTGAGGCCCGAAGACACGAGCGCTCCGCAACAACCGGAGCCACGACGTATCTCGTCCGGCATGAGGATCGCCGTGGCACAGGGAATGGAGCAGACTTGCTCATGAGAGTGATCCCGATTCTTCGGGTTTCGGTTCTGACGGCGGCGTTTGGCTACGGCCTGGCGGCAGCGCCGCTCGGGGCACAACCCCTGCAGTTGCAGCCGCCTGCCGCCGCCAAGCCCGCGCTCGCCAGACCAGCCGCGCCGCGCGCGATCCCGCTCCCGCCGGTCCGCCCGGCCAATCTCGGCCTGCCGCGCACGGCGATGAACGATGCGCCGGCTGCGCAGGCGGCGGGTTCCCCACAGGCTGCAACGGCCGCACCTGTGGCGCAGACGGCGAAGCCCGAAGCGTCCAAGACGACGCCAGCCAAGACCAAGCTCGCCGCGCCCGCGACACGCGAGGAGGCGATCGAGCGGCTCAATACCTATCTCAACAGCTTCACGACGCTGCAGGGCAATTTCATCCAGTTCAATCCCAACGGGAAGCGGCTCGAGGGTCGGATCTACATCCAGCGCCCGGGCAAGATGCGTTTCGAATACGAGCCGCCGGCGACCACCGAGGTTATCGCCGACGGCACCTCCGTGGCCGTACGCGACAAGCGCCTCGGCACGCAGGACGTCTATTCGATCGGCCAGACGCCGCTGAAATTCCTCGTGCGCGAGAAGATGGATCTCAACCGCGAAGGCACCATCACCGGTGCCAGCGTCGACGGCGATATCCTCTCCGTCCGGATCGAGGATCGCTCGACGCTCGGCGGAACCTCGAAGATCACGCTGAAGTTCGACCTCGTCGCCAACGAGCTCAGGCAATGGGTGGTCGTCGATCCGCAGGGTTATGAAACGGCGGTGTCGCTCTACAATCTCAGCCTGCAGCGCCAGACCGACCCGAAGAACTTCGTGATCGATCACCAGCGCACGCTGTGATCGCCGGCCAAGGCTAGTTCGGCGCGGATAGTCGGGCGCCGAAACGGCTTGCCTTTTGGCACGCGACGACCCAGTTTCCGGCCACCTCTCCTTGCCGGAATCTCCGCGTGCAACTGACTGTCACGAGCTGGAACATCAATTCCGTCCGCCTGCGTATCGGCATGGTCGGCGAGTTCCTCACCCGCTACGCGCCCGACATCCTCTGCCTGCAGGAAACCAAGACGCCGGACGAGCAGTTCCCGGCCAAGGCCTTCCACCAGCTCGGCTATGTCCATCAGGCCTTCATCGGCCAGAAGGGCTATAACGGCGTCGCCATCGTCTCGAAGCTGCCCTTCAGCGAGAAGGAAGCGATGTCGATGTGCGGCCGCAACGATGCCCGGCACATGACGGTGACGCTCGACAAGGCGGCGGGCTCGGCGGCCGGCATCGCCATCCATAACTTCTACATCCCGGCTGGCGGCGACATTCCCGATCCGGCCAAGAACGACAAATTCGCCCACAAGCTCGCCTTCCTCGACGAGATCGGCGCCTGGGGCGTGACGAAGAAGCCGACGGACCGGCCCGCGATCCTGCTCGGCGACCTCAATATCGCGCCCTATGAGCACGATGTCTGGAGCCACAAGCAGCTCCTCGACGTGGTCAGCCACACACCGATCGAGACGACCACGCTGGAAAAGCTGCGCTCCGAGCTCGGCTGGACCGACGCCGCCCGCACGCTGCGCCCCGAGCCGGAAAAACTCTATTCCTGGTGGAGCTATCGCGCGCAGGATTGGGAGGCCTCCAATCGCGGCCGCCGGCTCGACCATATCTGGCTCTCCGACGCGTTGAAGCCGACGCTGCGCGACCTCTCCTTCCTGCGCGAGGCACGCGGCTGGGAGCGTCCCTCCGATCACGTCCCGGTCACGGTGACGCTGGAGCTTTGAGGCCCGGCGCCGGCGCCTTCATAGACGGACCGGTCCATGCCCCGGCCGCGCTTCGGCCATGCCAGGCCCCTCCGCCCGGCCATTTCATGATCGTGCTATAGCCCGCGGCAACATCGGCACGGCCCGTTCACCGGAAGGCCAGATCATTGCAGCGCGCGCTCTCGACTTCGCTCTCGCCGCGGGATGCGCTGCTGACCCTGGCCGTGATGGTGGTCTGGGGCACGAATTTCGTCGTCATCCACATCGGCGTCGAACATTTCCCGCCGCTGCTCTTCGCCTGCCTGCGCTTCGCCTTCACGCTGCTGCCGGCGGTGTTCTTCCTCAAGCGGCCGGCCGTGCCCTGGAGCAATCTCGCCGCCTACGGCCTGCTGATCGGGGCCGGCCAGTTCGGCCTGCTCTACATCGCGATCAAGGGCTTCATCACGCCGGGCCTGGCCTCGCTGGTGGTGCAGTCGCAGGTCTTCTTCACGATCCTGCTGGCCGCGGCGATCACCCGCGAACGCGTCCAGCCCTTCCAGTTCGTCGGCCTCGTCCTGGCCTGCATCGGCATCGCCGTGATCCTCTGGCACACCGACGGCACCACGACGCCGCTGGGCGTCGTCCTGATCCTTGGCGCCGCGCTCTGCTGGTCCGGCGGCAATATCGTGGTTCGCGGAGCACCCGGCATCGACATGCTCGCTTATGTCGTCTGGACGAGCCTGTTCGCGGTGCCGCCGCTTTTCGTGCTGTCGTGGTTCGTCGAGGGCTGGCCAGCCATTCGCGACAGCCTGACCGCCGCGCCACCCAGCGCCTGGGCGGCCGCGATCTGGCAGGCCGTCGGCAATGTGATGTTCGGCTATGCTGTCTGGGGCTGGCTGCTCTCGCGCTATACCGCCGCCACCGTGGCGCCGACCGCAATGCTGGTCCCGGTCTTCGGCATGGGCGCCGCCGCCATCTGGCTGGGCGAACCCTTGCCGGGCTGGAAGTTCCTGGCCGGCGGGCTCGTGCTGGCGGGCCTGTGCATCAACATCCTCTGGCCGAAATTCGCAGCGATCCGCGCCGCAAGACATCCGCCGGCCGCCTGATCCGGCGCGGCAAACTTATTTCCGGTCGATCGCGCCGAGCGCAGCCCGCACGGAGACGAGCTCTTCCACGAAACCGCGCAGACGATCCCCGATCGCCTGAGCGATCGCTTCGGCCGAATCCGGCGATTCGCCGAGCACACGCCGCATCACGCTGCGCGGCAACCGCATGATCTGCGTCGGCTCGCGCGCGATCGCCGTGACCTGCCGCGGCACCGAAGTGAACAGCGCGAGCTCGCCGATCATCGCGCCAGGCCCGGCGATCTCGCTTGCGGGCTGGCCATCATCCTGCGCCGTCAGCGCCACCGCGCCCGAGACGACCAGGAAAGCGCCGTCCGAAGGCTCGCCGGCACGGAACAGCACATCGCCGGCGCGCAGGATGCGGCTCTCCGCCGCGAAGGCGAGCAGCCTCAACGCATCGCGTTCCATCAGGCTCAGCAGCGGCTGCCGGGCCAGCAGGGCCATGTCGTCGTCGAGAGCCATCCGTCAGGGATTCAGCCGGTAGCCGCCGGCATCGGTCACGAGCAGGCGGGCATTGCCGGGATCGGGCTCGATCTTCTGGCGCAGCCGGTAAATGTGGGTTTCGAGCGTGTGCGTCGTCACCTGGCTGTTATAGCCCCAGACCTCCTGCAGCAGCACCTCGCGCGCGATCGGCTTGCGCCCCGCGCGGTAGAGGAAGCGCAGGATCGCGGTTTCCTTCTCGGTCAGCTTGGTCTTCGAGCCTTTCTCGCTGACGAGCAGCTTGGAGCCGGGGTGGAACGTGTAAGGGCCAACCTGAAAGATCGCGTCCTCGCTCGCCTCATACTGGCGCAAATGCGCCCGGATGCGCGCCAGCAGCACGGCGAATTTGAACGGCTTGACCACATAGTCGTTGGCGCCGGCCTCGAGCCCCAGCACCGTGTCGGCATCCGAGCTCTGCGCCGTCAGCATCACCACCGGGCTCTTGAAGCCGTTCTTGCGCATCACCTTGACGGCCTCGCGGCCGTCCATGTCCGGCAGGCCGACATCCATCACCACGAGGTCGATCCGCTCGTTCTGTGCGGCCTTCACCGCAGCCGTGGCGTTGCCCGCGGTCGTCAGCCGGAACTCGTCATAAAGAGCCAATTGCTCTGCCAGGGCATCGCGCAGGGTTTGGTCGTCATCGACCAGGAGAATATGATGGACGACGGACATGGGCTGTTCGCTCGGACGCAATGAGTAGGGCAACATGAGCCCGCTGAGTCGTCATCGCAAGTCACGCATTCTGGAATCCCCGTGAGAAACCGTGAAATCGCCCTCGCGCGCCCCGGCTTTCGCCCGCGCAACCTCACCTCACTGCGGGTCTTCGCCTCGGTACGTGACCGCCGCAAGGGCTTCCTCATCGCGGGCGGCGCGGTCTTTCCCTGCGCGCTCGGCCGCTCCGGCATCCGCACGATCAAGCGCGAGGGGGATGGCGGCACGCCGCGGACGCATTTGCCGCTGCGCAGCGTGTTCTACCGGGCCGACCGCCTCGCCCGGCCTCGCAGTCTGCTGCCGCTGAAACGGATCGGCCCGCGCGACGCCTGGTGCGACGACCAGACCGACCGCCGCTACAACCGCCTGATCGACCGCCCGCCGGGCGAGGCCGAGGAGCGGCTGCAGCGTGAGGACCATCTCTACGACGTCATCGTCGAGCTCGGCTGGAACGACCGGCCGGTGATTCGCGGGCGCGGCAGTGCGATCTTCTGGCATCTGGCTCGACCGGGCTTCACGCCGACCGCCGGCTGCATCGCCGTCGAGGGGCATGTCTTCGCCAAGCTGCTGCCGCGTCTGGCGCGCCGCTGCGTCATACAGGTCCGGTGATCTCCGCCCGTCATTCCCGGGCCGCCGTAGGGCGATCCGAGAATCTCAGCCCGGAAGAGGCGCTGGAGCCTCCGCGTCACGAGATAGTCGGGTCAAGCCCGACCATTACGGCTTATCCCCGCGCTCCGAAGATCGCGCTGCCGACACGCACATGCGTTGCACCGAGCTGGATCGCCGCCTCGTAATCGGCGCTCATGCCCATGGACAGGCCCTTGAGCCCGTTGCGCGCCGCGATCTTGGCGAGCAGCGCGAAATGCGGCGAGGGCGGCTCCGCTTCCGGCGGGATGCACATCAGACCCTCGATCGCGAGGCCGTGGACATCGCGGCAGCGCGCGAGGAAGGCGTCCGTCTCGCCCGGCGCGATGCCGCCCTTCTGCGGCTCCTCGCCGGTATTGACCTGCACGAAGAGCCGCGGCGCCCGGCCGGCCCTGGTGATCTCGCGCGCCAGCTCTTTCGCCAGGCTCTCGCGGTCGAGCGAATGGATCGCGTCGAAGAGTTCCACAGCCTCGCGGGCCTTGTTCGATTGCAGCGGGCCGATCATGTGGAGTTCGGCATCGGGAAAGCGCGCCTTCAGCGCCGGCCACTTGGCCTTGGCCTCCTGGACGTAATTCTCGCCGAAGACGCGCTGCCCCGCTTCCAGCACCTCGGCGATCTGCTCCGCCGGCTTCGTCTTCGACACAGCGATGAGCGTCACGCTCTGCGGCTTGCGTCCGAAATCACGCGCCGCACGCGCGACCGAGGCACGAATCGCCTCCAGACGCGTAACCGTATCGCTCATATCGCAGCCTCTCATGCCGAGCGCGCCGTTGACCGCGTGCGCGCAATGGTGTCCTAGAACAGGATGTGGAAAACCTCACCCGGTTTTTCGCAATGGACCCCTGCGCCGGCCGCGTCCCGACCGGCAAATCCCGCAAGAATGCTTGCTGACGTGATTGCTCGCTGACATGGCCGTCGAACGCTACAACCCGAAAGAATCCGAGCCGAAATGGCGCGCCGTCTGGGATGAGCGCAAGCTCTTCGAGACGAGGAACGACGACACACGGCCGAGCTACTATGTCCTCGAGATGTTCCCCTATCCGTCGGGGCGCATCCATATGGGCCATGTCCGCAACTATGCGATGGGCGACGTCGTTGCGCGCTACAAGCGGGCCAAGGGCTTCGCGGTGCTGCATCCGATGGGCTGGGACGCCTTCGGCCTGCCGGCCGAGAACGCAGCCAAGCAGAAGAAGGTCCACCCGCGCGAATGGACCTACGCCAATATCGCGGCGATGCGCAGCCAGCTCAAATCGATGGGCCTCTCCCTGGATTGGAGCCGCGAGCTCGCGACCTGCGACCCCAGCTATTATCGCCACCAGCAGAAGATGTTCCTGGACTTCCTGAAGGCCGGGCTGGTCGACCGCAAGACGGCCAAGGTCAACTGGGACCCGGTGGACGAGACCGTTCTGGCGAACGAGCAGGTCATCGACGGCCGTGGCTGGCGCTCCGGCGCCCCGGTCGAGATTCGCGAGCTGACCCAGTGGTTCTTCAAGATCACGGAATACGGCCAGGAGCTGAACGACGCGCTCGACGGCTTGACCCGCTGGCCCGACAAGGTCCGGCTGATGCAGAAGAACTGGATCGGCCGTTCCGAGGGCCTGCTGGTTCGTTTCGCTCTCGAATCGAATGCGGCGAAGCAGGACGAGGTCGAGGTCTACACGACCCGCCCGGACACGCTGTTCGGCGCGAAATTCGTCGCCGTCGCCCCGGATCACCCGATCGCCAAGGCGATTGCCGCCGGTAACCCGGAACTGCAGGCCTTCATCGAGGAGTGCAAGCGCACCGGCACGGCGCAGGAGGCGATCGACAAGGCCGAGAAGCTCGGCTTCGACACGGGCCTGCGCGCCGTTCATCCGCTCGATCCGAACTGGACGCTGCCGGTCTATGTCGCGAACTTCGTCCTGATGGAGTACGGCACCGGCGCCATCTTCGGCTGCCCGGCGCATGACCAGCGCGACCTCGACTTCGTCAACAAATATGGCCTGGGCAATATTCCGGTCGTCGCGCCGGAAGGCACCGATCCCGCCGGCTTCGTGATCACCGACATCGCCTATGACGGTGATGGCCGCATGATCAATTCGCGCTTCCTTGACGGCCTGACCATCGCGGAAGCCAAGGAGGAGGTCGCCCGCCGCCTCGAGAACGAGATTCGCGGCAATCGCCCGGTCGGCCAGCGCAAGGTCAATTTCCGTCTGCGCGACTGGGGCATCTCGCGCCAGCGCTATTGGGGCTGCCCGATCCCGATCATCCATTGTTCCGACTGCGGAACGGTGCCGGTTCCGGATGCCGATCTGCCGGTGAAGCTGCCAGATGACGTCTCCTTCGACAAACCGGGCAACCCGCTCGACCATCATCCGAGTTGGAAGCATGTCGCCTGCCCGCAATGCGGCAAGCCGGCGCGCCGCGAGACGGACACGATGGACACCTTCGTCGATTCGTCCTGGTATTTCGCCCGCTTCACCGATCCGTGGCGCACCGAGAGCCCGACCGACCGCAAGGCCGTCGACCGCTTCCTGCCGGTCGACCAGTATATCGGCGGCGTCGAGCACGCGATCCTGCACCTGCTGTATTCGCGCTTCTTCACCCGCGCCATGAAGAAGACCGGCCATGCCGGGCTGGATGAGCCCTTCGCCGGCATGTTCACGCAAGGCATGGTCGTGCACGAGACCTATCGCGCCGCGGATGGCGACTGGGTCGAGCCCGGCAATGTCCGCATCGAGGTCTCCGGCACCGACCGCCGCGGCTTCGACGTCGAGACCGGCGCCCCGATCGAGATCGGCCCGATCGAGAAGATGTCGAAGTCCAAGAAGAACGTGGTGGACCCCGACGACATCATCGCCTCCTACGGCGCCGACACCGCCCGCTGGTTCATGCTCTCCGATTCCCCGCCGGATCGCGACGTGATCTGGACCGATGAGGGCGTGCAGGGCGCCGCCCGCTTCGTGCAGCGCCTGTGGCGCCTGATCGGCGAAATCGCCGAGCGGACCCACGGCAAAGCCGGGAAACCGGCTCAGATCGGTGACGTGGCGCTGGCGCTGCGTAAGGCGAGCCATCGCGCGCTCGATGCCGTCGGCGCCGATATCGAGCGCCTCGCCTTCAACCGCTGCATCGCCCATATCTACACGCTGACCAACGCCATCAGCAAAGCGCTCGATGCGGCGGCCGAAAAGCCTGAGCTCGGCGCGGATATGGCCTATGCGCTCCTTGAGGCCGCCACGATCATCACCCAGCTTGTCGCGCCGATGATGCCTCATCTGGCCGAGGAATGCTGGCACGCGCTCGGCCAGCCCGGCCTCGTCGGCGAGGCATCCTGGCCCGAGGCCGAGGCTGCCTTGCTGAAGGACGACAGCATCACGCTGCCCGTCCAGCTCAACGGCAAGAAGCGGGCGGAGGTGACTGTTCCAGCCGATGCCGATACCATGGCGGTGGAAGCTGCTGTTCATGCCAGCGAGGCGGTTCAGCGGGCCCTCGAAGGCCGTTCCATCCGCAAGATCATCGTGGTTCCCGGGAGAATCGTGAATGTCGTCGTCTGAGACTGCGGCGCGAATCATCAAGCCGAGCCGCCGCGGCCTGGCTCTGGCCGCAGTGCTGGGCATGGCCGCGCTCGCCGGGGGCTGCTTCCAGCCGCTCTATTCGGAGTATACCGCAAGCACGGTCGGCGGCAGCGTCAAGGGCGCGCTGCGCAGCATCGAGTTTGCCGAGCTCAAGGGCCTGATCGGGCATTATCTGCGCAACGAACTGGTCTTCGAGTTCGACGGCGGCAATGAGCCGGATGCGCAGAAGACACTGAAATTCGACTCCGCCCTGGCCGAGTCGGTCGAGGTCGTCACCGTCGATTACGCCAACGGCCGCGCTGATTCGGCTGTGCTCGTCGCCACCGCGACCTGGAAGGTGACGCGGATCAGCACGGGCGAGGTCGTCTCCTCCGGCACCAACTCCGTGCGCGAGCCCTATGAGCGTTCCTCGCAGCGCTTCGCCACGGTCCGCGCCGCCCGCGACGCCCAGATTCGCGCCGCCAAGAACCTCGCCGGACTGATTCGCGGGCAGATCTCGGCCGATCTCACCTCCTGATCCGCCATGGTCGCGATCAAGGCGCATGAAGCCGACCGAACGCTTGCGCGCCTCGACCCCGCCTGGCGATTGATCCTGTTCTACGGCCCGGATGCCGGCCTCGTTTCCGAGCGCGCCGGCCATCTCGCCCGCAAAAGCGTCGATGATCCCAATGACGCCTTCCAGCTCATCCGCATGGACGGCGATGCCGTCGCGGCCGATCCCCTGAAGCTCGTCGACGAAGCCAACACCATCGGCCTGTTCGGCGGCCGACGCGCCATCCGCGTCTCGTCGACGTCGAAGCCGCTCCTCGCCGCCGTCGAGCCCCTTCTGGCCACGCCCTCGCAGGACGCGCTCGTCATTGTCGAGGCCGGAGACCTGCAGCGGTCCAACCCTTTGCGTACCGCCTGCGAGAAGGCCAAAAGCGCGCTCGCGGTGCCTTGCTACGGCGACGCAGCCCGTGATCTGGGCTCGATCATCGACGAGATGGTCCGCTCCGCCGGCAAGACCATCGACCGCGGCAGCCGCGACCACCTCGCAGGCCTGCTCGGCGGTGACCGCCAGACGTCGCGGCGCGAGATCGAGAAGCTCCTGCTCTATGTCGGCAACGATCCCTCCGTCACGGAGGCCCATATCGACGCCATCGTCGGCGACACCGCCCAGCGCGAGCAGGCCATGCTGGTCGATGCCGTCTTCGCCGGGAAGCTGCCAGTGCTCGACCTGGCGCAGGCCAAGCTTTTCAGCGAGGGGCTCGATCCCGGCGTGATGCTCGGCGCCGTGCTGCGGCAGGCCCTGGCTCTGCTCAAGGCCCGGCAGAGCGTCGATGCCGGACGCGGCGTCAAGGATGTGGTCGGCACCATGCGGCTGCCCTATCCGCGCATCGCCACCACCGAGGCCGCGCTCAACGCCTGGACCAGCGCCAGATTGACCGAGGCTGTTGCCCTGCTCGGCAACGCGGTCCTTGCGACCCGCCAGAACAGCGAAACGGGCCGCGCGACCGCGACCCGTGCATTGTGGACACTCGCTCGCCTCGGCCGCAATGGCCGGGCCGATTGATCAGGCCTTCAGCCGGCGGCAGAGCGCGTCGAGCTGCTCCAGCGTCTTGTAGGCGATCTTGACCTCGCCCGCGCCGCTGGGGCGATGGCTGATGACGACGGAAAGGCCGAGGGCCTCCTCCAGCGCCTTTTCCAGGGCGCGCGTATCCGGATCCTTCTCGGGCTTCGGCTTTGCGGCAACCGCGCTCTTGGTCTCGCCGCGCGCCTCATCCTGGGCGATGCGTTCGATATCGCGGACGCTAAGGCCTTGTTCGACAATCCGTTTCGCCATCAGTTCCGGATCCGAAACAGATAGCAGCGCCCGGGCATGGCCGGCCGAGACGGCGCCTCCGCTGACTAAGGCGCGCACCGGCTCCGGCAGCTTCGACAGCCGCAGCGTATTAGCGACATGGCTGCGGCTCTTGCCGATGACCCGCGCCAGATCGTTCTGGGTATAACTGAATTCGGCGATCAGGCGCTCATAGCCCGCCGCCTCTTCCATCGGGTTGAGGTCGGAGCGCTGCACGTTCTCGACGATGGCGATCTCGAGCGCCTCGCGATCATCGGCTTCGACCAGGATCACCGGCACATCGTGTAGCTCGGCCCGCTGCGCCGCCCGCCAACGCCGTTCTCCGGCGATGATCTCATAGGCATCGAGCATCCCCGGGATCGAACGCACGATGATCGGCTGCAGGATACCGCGCTCGCGGACCGAAGCCGTGAGATCGTCGAGCTCCTCTTCCGCGAAGTTGCGACGTGGATTGCGCGCGCTCGGCCGCAGGAACTCGACCGGCACGCGGCGCTGGCCACGGGCCCGCTCGATCGCGCCGATTTCCTCGCCGACATCGCCGATCAGCGCCGCCAAGCCGCGGCCAAGGCGGGAACGCCCCTGTTCTTCGGCCATCGCCATTCCTGTCAACCTCTGCGTTCTTTGACTGTTAGGCCGCGGCGCGCAGGGTGCGCTCGCGCTTGATCACTTCCGAAGCCAGGCGCAGATAGGCCTGCGACCCCGAGCAGCGCAGATCGTAGAGCAACGCCGGCTTGCCATAGGACGGCGCCTCCGAAATCCTCACATTGCGCGGAATCACGGTCTCATAGACCTTGTCGCCGAGGAAGCTCCTCACATCGGCCATGACCTGTCCGGACAGGTTGTTGCGCGGATCGAACATCGTCAGCACCACGCCCTGGATGATCAGCCGCGGATTGAGCCCGGCCTTGACCTGCTCCACCGTCTTCAGGAGCTGACTGAGGCCTTCGAGCGCGAAGAACTCGCATTGCAGCGGCACCAGCACTGCATCCGCCGCCGTCATCGCATTGATCGTGATCAGGCTGAGCGAGGGCGGGCAATCGATCAGGACATAGGTCAAATCCTGGCAGCGCTGATCATAGACCAGCTCGTCGATCGCCTTCTTGAGGCGATGCGCGCGGTCCTTGGCCGAGGCGATCTCGAGCTCGACGCCGAGGAGGTCGAGCGTCGAGGGCGCCAGCGACAGCCCGGGCACCGCCGTCGGCTGCAAGGCCTGCCCGAGCCCGACATCGCCGCAGAGCACGTCATAGGTCGAGGATTTGCGGCTGCGCCGGTCGACGCCAAGACCCGTAGAGGCATTGCCCTGCGGGTCGAGGTCGACGATCAGCACCTTCTCGCCGATGGCTGCCAGCGCCGTGCCCAGATTGATCGCGGTCGTCGTCTTGCCGACGCCACCCTTCTGGTTTGCGAGCGCGATCACGCGCGGACGGCGCTGCGGGATCACGGATATGACATCTGTCATGGATCGGCTCGTCTCTCGGCCGAGCGAACCATCAGGATTCGCGCAGCGTCGTCGGTCACGGAAGAAACGGTTGTTGCTTGAATCTTCCAATATCTGGCCGAGTCGGTCAATTCCGTATCTAGATGTTGTCCCTTGGGAAAGAGACCGAGCGCACCGGTTCTCAACAGCTCTTCGCACCAGCCGAGCAGTTGAGCGAGAGGCGCGAGTGCGCGGGCCGTCACCACATCGACCTCGCCGGCGAAGCCGCCGACCGCGTCCTCGATCCGCGCATTGTGAACCTTGACCCGTGCCCCGGTGACCCGCGCCGCATGACGCAGGAAGGCGCATTTGCGGGCATTGCTTTCGACGAGGTCGATCTGGCCGATGCCACGTTCGGCCAGGCAGATGCCGATGACGAGGCCCGGAAAGCCCCCGCCCGAGCCGAGATCGAGCCAATGCTCCCGCTCGGAGGCCAGATTGAAGAGCTGGAGCGAGTCGGCGATGTGCCGTGTCCAGACGTCCCCCAGAGTGGCCGAGGAGACCAGATTCTTGGCGGCCTGCCAGCGCTCCAGCTCCGCCACCAGCGCGGCGAGGCGTTCCTCTGTTTCACGTGAAACAGGCGTCAAGCGCAAAGCGCGCTGCCTGTCGCTCTTATCAACAGTCACGATACGCCTGTGGATAAATTCGCCGCGCGGCTTTTGCGGGC
Organism: Allobosea sp. UNC402CLCol; assembly: GCF_000745475.1. Lineage (GTDB taxonomy): Bacteria > Pseudomonadota > Alphaproteobacteria > Rhizobiales > Beijerinckiaceae > Allobosea > Allobosea spartocytisi. Next base: position 876,566 of record NZ_JQJJ01000008.1, on the reverse strand, counting down.
ATGCGCCGCCAGCAAGGTCAGGGCCGCCGGCGTCATGCCCTCGATTTTTCCGGCCTGTGCCAGATCGGCGGGCCGTACCGCAGCGAGCTTCGCCTTAAGCTCGTTCGACAGGCCCGAAATCGTATCGAGATCGAGATCCGTCGGGACTTTCAGTGCCTGGTCGCGGCGATAGGCCTGGATCTCCGCCGCCTGCCGATCGAGATAGACAGCATAGACGGCATCGGCCGTCACGCGGTCCGTCACGGAAGCGGAGTAGGCGTTAAGCTGCGGCCAGATCGCGGCCAGCTGCTCAAAGGTAACGTCCGGATAGGACAGGATCTGATAGGCGCTGCGCCGCAAGCCGTCGCGGTTGAGCTGTATCCCCCCGATCTGCGCCTGCTGCGGCGTGAGCTGCAGCCCCTGAAGTTCAGAACGCAGAGCTTCGATCGCGCCGTTGCGTGCCTCGAAAGCCGCCAGCCTGGCCGAACCGACGATGCCGAGCTCCGTCCCGAGCATCGTCAAGCGCTCATCCGCATTGTCTACCCGCAGCGACAGGCGGAATTCCGCGCGCGAGGTGAACATTCGATACGGTTCCGTAACGCCATGCGTCACCAGATCATCCACCAGAACGCCGATATAGGATTGCGCCCGGTCGAAGACTACCGGCTCCCGCCCGCTCGCGCGGCGTGCCGCATTCAGGCCGGCCAGCAATCCCTGGGCCCCGGCCTCCTCATACCCCGTCGTACCGTTGATCTGCCCGGCCAGGAAGAGCCCGCCGATGGCGCGTGTCTCCAGGGTGTTGTTCAATGCGCGCGGATCGATGAAGTCATACTCGATCGCGTAGCCCGGCCGCAGCATCGCTGCTCGTTCCAGACCCGGAATGGTCTTGAGCAGGTCGCGCTGAACATCCTCCGGCAACGAGGTCGAGATACCGTTGGGATAGACGGTGTCGTCGTCGAGACCTTCCGGCTCGAGAAAGATCTGATGGCCGTCGCGGTCGCCGAAGCGGCCGACCTTGTCCTCGATCGAGGGACAATAGCGCGGACCGCGCCCCTCGATCTGCCCCGAGAACATCGGCGCGCGATGGAGATTGGCGCGGATCAGGTCGTGACCGGCCATGGTCGTGCGGGTGATGCCGCATGAAATCTGCGGATTGGTGATCTTCTCGGTCAGCGCCGAGAACGGCTCGGGCAATTCGTCGCCGGGCTGCATCTCCAGCGCCGCCCAGTCGATCGTGCGACCATCGAGGCGGGGAGGGGTGCCGGTCTTGAGCCGGCCCAGCGGAAAGCCATGGCGCTCCAGCGTCGCGGAGAGGCCGAGTGACGGCGCCTCCCCGACGCGCCCCGCCGGAATCTTGGTTTCCCCGATATGAATCAGACCGCGCAAAAACGTCCCGGTCGTCAACACGACCGTTCCGGCAGCGAATCGACGTCCATCGGCGAGCAGAACTGCCGAGACACGCCCGTTCTGAACCTCGATATCGAACGCGTCACCGGCAATGACATCGAGATTCGGCTGCTCCGCCAGCAGATCCTGCACCGCCAATCGGTAGAGCTTGCGGTCGGCCTGAGCCCGGGGACCGCGTACCGCCGGCCCCTTGCGGCGGTTAAGCATGCGGAACTGGATACCGCCGCGATCGGCAGCGCGCCCCATGATGCCGTCGAGCGCGTCGATCTCGCGCACGAGATGCCCTTTGCCGAGCCCGCCGATCGCCGGGTTGCAGGACATCACGCCGATCGTTTCGGGCTTGTGCGTCACCAGCGCGGTCCGCGCGCCGAACCGCGCCGCGGCCACAGCGGCTTCCGTCCCGGCATGGCCGCCGCCGACGACGATGACATCGTAGGTTTGCGCGAGGGATGACATGGGTTTTCGCTAGCGAAGCAAAGGGTACCGGTCAATCGCCGATTGTACCACCGGACCCAGGACGGCCCTCACTTGCCGATGCAGAACCCGGCAAAGAGATGATCCAGCACATCCTCGACGCCAATGCGTCCCACCAGCCGCTCCAGCGCCATCACCGCAAGGCGGATATCCTCGGCCAGCAATTCGCTCGGTGCACCCACGGATTCGGTCGCGCGCTCCAGCGCGGCGATGGCGTCGGCGACTGCGATGCGGTGGCGCTCCCGCATCAACAACGCCGGCTCGCCTTGTCCGAGACCGCGCAGATATTCAGCGATGGCCGCCAGAAGCTCCGGCAGCCCTTCGCCATTCTTCACCGAAATGGCGCGCTCGCCAGGCAGAACGGTTCCGCCCAGATCGGCCTTCGTCGCGACAGCGATCTGCGGAACTTCCTCCGCCGTCCGGTACGGCTCCGAATCGATCCCGCGCAGGCTGAGGACGAGGTCGGCGCGCTCCACCAGTGCGCGAGCGCGCCTGACGCCTTCCACCTCGATCGGATCGACGCTCTCGCGCAAGCCGGCCGTGTCGATCAGGATGACCGGCAAGCCGTCGAGATCGAGCCTGACCTCCAGCGCATCCCGCGTCGTCCCGGCGACGGGCGAGACGATGGCCACATCGCGACGCGCCAGCGCATTCAGCAGGCTCGACTTGCCGGCATTGGGCGGGCCGGCCAGGACGACGACGAAGCCTTCCCGTACGCGCTCGCCCATGGCGAAACTGCCGAGCGCCCTGCGCAGCGATCCCAGGACGCTAGCTGCGATCCGCATGGCCTCGTCATGCAGGGGCCCCTCGACATCGCCTTCATCGGAGAAGTCGATCTCGGCGGCGAGGAGCGTCATGGCTTCCAGCAGTTGCGTGCGCCATTGCCCCGCCAGAACGCCGAGCGCGCCGTCCATCTGGCGCAAGGCCTGCCGCCGCTGCCATTCCGTTTCCGAATCGATCAGATCGGCGAGACCCTCCACCGCCGCCAGATCGAGCTTGCCGGCCTCGAAGGCGCGACGGGTGAATTCGCCGGCTTCCGCCAGCCGCAAGCCCGGTAGTGCCGTGAGATGTCGCAGTAGTGCCGCGAGCACCGCTCGTGAGCCATGTATATGAAATTCAACGATATCTTCGCCGGTAAAGCTGGTAGGGCCGGGGAAGAACAGAACGAGTCCCCGGTCGATCACCTGGCCCTCGGCATCGCGGAGCACCCGCAAGGTCGCCAGCCTTGGCGGAGGTATGATCCCTGCCGTCGTTTCGAGAGCGAATCGAACACGTGGCCCCGATACGCGCAGCACGGCGACACCAGCCCGACCGGGTGCCGAGGACAGCGCGACAATGGTAGATTGCGGGTCGTGACCGCTCATGGTGCCCACCCCGCGCCAGGAAGGACTGCCGCATGAACCGCCTCTCCGGCGCTGCCAGCCCCTATCTGCTCCAGCATCGCGACAACCCCGTCGAGTGGTGGGAATGGAGCCCGGAGGCCTTCGCCGAAGCCCGGCGCAGCAACCGCCCCGTGCTGCTCTCGATCGGCTATGCCGCCTGCCATTGGTGCCATGTCATGGCGCATGAGAGCTTCGAGAATGCGGCGACCGCCGCCGTCATGAACGAGCTTTTCGTGAACATCAAGGTCGATCGCGAGGAGCGCCCGGACATCGACCATGTCTACATGAGCGCGCTGCACAGCCTCGGCGAGCAGGGCGGCTGGCCCCTGACCATGTTCCTGACGCCTGATGGCGACGCCTTCTGGGGTGGCACCTATTTCCCGCCGGAGCCCCGCCACGGCCGGCCATCCTTCACGGCCGTGCTGCGACAGCTTTCCGCGATCTTCCAGCGCGAGCCGGAGCGAATCGCGAGCAATGCCGCGGCGATCCGTGAAGCGTTGCAGCGGGCCGAAACCGTGACGTTCGCCGCTATCGGGGAGCCGGATCTCGACCATCTCGCCGCGCAGATCGCGAGCGCCTTCGACCCGGTCGATGGCGGCCTCAAGGGTGCGCCGAAATTCCCGAATGCCGGACTGGTCGAATTGCTCTGGCGCGCGGGAACCCGGCAGCCAGCTTCCGAAGCCGCCTTGCAGGCGGGCGTTCTGACGCTGGATCGGATGGCCCGTGGCGGCATTCACGATCATCTCGGCGGTGGCTTCGCCCGCTATGCCGTCGATGGGCGCTGGCTCGTGCCCCATTTCGAGAAGATGCTCTACGACAACGCCCAGCTCCTGTCGCTCTATGCCCTCGAGGCGAAGCGCAGCGGAAGCGGGCTGGCGAGGGACGCGGCGGCGGGAATCGTCACCTGGCTCAAGCGCGAGATGCTTCTGCCGGAAGGCGCCTTCGCCGCCAGCCTCGATGCCGATTCCGAAGGCGTCGAAGGCAAGTTCTATGTCTGGTCCCTGGCCGAGATCACCGCGCTTCTCGGGCCGGACGATGCCGCGTTGTTCGCCCGGCACTACGATGTCACCGCCCATGGCAATTGGGAGGAAACCAACATCCTCAACCGGCTCGATACGCCGGACCCGGATGCGGAGACCGCGTCACGGCTCGCCGCCATGAGGGAGCGGCTGCTCGCGGTGCGGGCTCTGCGCATACCGCCGGCGCGGGACGACAAGATCCTCGCCGATTGGAACGGGTTGATGATCGCCGCGCTCGCCCGCGCTTCCGGCTTGCTGGGTCAGCCGCATTGGCTCGACCTCGCCAGAAGCGCTTACCGTTTCGTGGCCGAATCGATGGCGGATGGCGATGGCCTCGCCCATTCCTATCGCCTCGGCCGGCTGATCAGGCCCGGCTTCGCCCTTGACCACGCAGCCATGATCGATGCGGCCCTGGCCTTGCACGATTTGACGCTGGAGCAGCACTACCTCGAAGACGCGCGGCGCTGGTCACGGCATCTCGATCGGCACTACCGGGATGCAGACACGGGCCTCCTCGGGATGACTCGGCCTGAATCGGGAGAGCTGCCAGTCCTACCGAGGCCGACTCACGACGACGCGGTACCCAATGCGCTCGGCGTCCATGCCGCCAATCTCCTGCGGCTCGCGGCCAAGACCGGCGCTCTGGCGGACAGGGAGCAAGCCCAGGCCTTGATGAAAGCCGCCTTGCAGGCGGCCGCGCGCGCACCGATGGCCCATGGCTCGGTCCTGAACGCCTACGATCTTGCTCGCAACGGCGTCGAGATCGTCCTCGCCGGGCCCGAGCGCGCGGCCTTCCACGCGGCAGCACGCAGCCTGCCCTACACGACGACGATCCTGATCGACTGCCCGGATGACGAGGCCTTGCCTCCGGATCATCCGGCTTCCGCCATGCTGCGACAGGCGGGACGCGGCGCGGCCTTCATCTGTTTCGAGGGTCGCTGCCTGCCACCCGTCACGGATCCGAATCGATTGCCCGAGGCCATCGCCGACGGCCGATAGCGCTTGCAGGTTCAAGGACAGCCAAACGAAAACGCCGCCGCTCCTGGCAGAGCGACGGCGTCGGATCGAACGGGCCTGAATGGCCGGAACCAGCCGATCAGGTGTTCATGGAATCGAAGAATTCCGAGTTCTGCTTGGTCTGGCGCAGCTTGTCCAACAGGAACTCGATCGCGTCCTGCGGGCCCATCGGGTTGAGGATGCGGCGCAGCACATAGGTCTTCTGCAGGTCCGAGCGCGGCGTGATGAGCTCTTCCTTGCGGGTGCCGGACTTGATGATGTCGATCGCCGGGAAGATGCGCTTGTCGGCCACCTTGCGGTCGAGAATGATTTCCGAGTTGCCGGTGCCCTTGAACTCTTCGAAGATCACCTCGTCCATGCGCGATCCCGTGTCGATGAGCGCGGTGGCCACGATGGTCAGCGAACCGCCTTCCTCGATGTTGCGGGCCGCGCCGAAGAAGCGCTTCGGGCGCTGGAGCGCATTGGCGTCGACACCGCCGGTCAGCACCTTGCCGGAGGACGGAACGACAGTGTTGTAGGCACGGCCGAGACGCGTGATCGAATCCAGCAGGATCACCACGTCACGGCCATGCTCGACCAGGCGCTTGGCCTTCTCGATCACCATTTCCGCGACCTGGACGTGGCGCGACGCCGGCTCGTCAAAGGTCGAGGACACGACCTCGCCCTTCACCGAGCGCTGCATGTCCGTGACTTCCTCGGGCCGCTCGTCGATCAGCAGCACGATCAGATAGCACTCGGGATGATTGGTCGTGATCGACTGGGCGATGTTCTGCAACAGCACGGTCTTGCCGGTGCGCGGCGGCGCCACGATCAGGGCGCGCTGGCCCTTGCCGATCGGCGCCACGATGTCGATGACGCGCGGCGAGAAATCCTTCTTGGTCGGATCCTGCACCTCGAGCTTGAGCCGCTGATCCGGATAGAGCGGCGTCAGGTTGTCGAAGTGGATCTTGTGCTTGATCTTCTCCGGGTCTTCGAAATTGACCGTGTTGACCTTGAGCAGGGCGAAATAGCGTTCGCCATCCTTCGGCCCGCGGATCGGCCCCTCGACCGTATCGCCGGTGCGCAGGCCGAACTTCCGGATCTGCGAAGGCGAGACATAGATGTCGTCCGGGCCGGGCAGATAGTTCGAATCGGGCGAACGCAGGAAGCCGAAACCGTCCTGCAGCACCTCGACGACGCCCTCGCCCAGGATTTCCGTCTCACGCGCGGCAAGCTGCTTCAGGATGGCGAACATCAGCTCCTGCTTGCGCATGGTGCTGGCGTTCTCGACCTCTACCTCCTCGGCAAAGGTCAGCAGTTCGGTCGGAGACTTGCTCTTGAGCTCTTGGAGCTTGATTTCCCGCATGGGGCACCCGGATCTAACGCCCCGCTAAGGCGGGGTGGGGATGGTACTGGAGTGATCGACTTGGGTTCGAACCGAACCTGCGCGGGGGGATTGTGCGCCATGAGCTGCTGCGGGGCAGCGGGCTCACGAACAGTCGACAACAGGGAGGACGCTGGAGAAGCGTGGCATTCTGATAACGGGAAATGTCGCTGGGCTCAAGCGGGAAACGACGGCTCCCGTCAGAACGGCTTCACGATGACGAGAATGACGATGCCGACCATGAGCAACGCCGGCACTTCGTTGAGAATGCGATAGTAGCGCGCCGACTTGGTGTTCCGGTCCGCAGCGAAGTCCTTCACCCGCCGGGACAGGACGCCATGGATCCCGGAGAGAAGGATGACGAGCAGGAACTTGGCGTGGAGCCAGCCGCCTTTGAAGGCGAAAGCGTACCAGGCGAGGTAGAGCCCGAGCACCCAGGTCGCGATCATCGCCGGATTGATGATGCCCTTGAGCAGGCGTCGCTCCATGACCTTGAAGGTCTCGGACTGGATCGAGCCGATCTGCGCTTCGGCGTGATAGACCATCAATCGCGGCAGATAGAGCATTCCGGCCATCCAGGAGATGACCGCCATGACGTGGAAAGCCTTGATCCATTCATACATGGCTTGAGCCTTTCAGCCGCGCACTGCCTTGAGCAGACGTTCGACATGGGAAATCGGCGTGTCCGGCAGGATGCCGTGGCCGAGATTGAACACGAAGGGAGCCGAACCGAAAGCGGCCAGAATCGCCTCGGTCTCCCGCTCCAGCTCTGGCCCGCCAGCGCGAAGGATCTGCGGATCGAGGTGCCCCTGCACCGGCACGAGCGACTGGATCTCGTCACGCACGAAATCCCGGTCGATCGCGCTTTCGAGGCCGACGGCATCGACGCCGGTTCCCCGGACATAATCCGGGATCAGCCGGCCGGCCCCTCGGGGGAAGCCGATGATGCGGACCTGCGGATTCACCGCCCGAACCCCGTCGACGATCCGTTTCGTCGGCGCGATGCACCAGCGCTGGAAATCCTCGGGAGCGAGCACGCCGGCCCAGCTATCGAAAATCTGCACCGCGTCGACCCCGGCGGCGATCTGGGTGTTGAGATAGGTGATCGATGCCGCGACGATCCGGTCGATGATCTCCTGGAACAACGCCGGGTTCCTGGCGAAGAGCGCGCGCGCCGGCCCCTGGTCCGGCGTACCGCGGCCGGCGACCATATAGGTCGCCACCGTCCAGGGCGCGCCACAGAAGCCGATGAAGCCGGTCTGCCTGGGCAGGGTACCGCGGACGCGCTGCACGGTCTCGATGATCGGCGTGAGCTTGCCGTCATCCGCCAGCTCATCGATGGCTGCGAGCCTCTCCTGCGTATCGACGGGTTCGAGACGCGGCCCCTCGCCCTCCGCGAACCAGAGCTTCTGGCCCAGCGCCTGAGGCACCACGAGAATGTCGGAAAAGAGGATGGCCGCGTCGAAACCAAATCGGCGAATCGGCTGGAGCGTCACCTCGGCGGCCAGCTCAGGATTGTAGCACAGCGACAGGAAGCTGCCGGCACGCGCCCGAACCTCGCGGTACTCCGGCAGAAAACGCCCGGCTTGCCGCATCAACCAGATTGGCGGCTTCGACAGAACCTCGCCTGAAAGTGCCCGCAGGATGGCAGGTGTCTCGGTCGTCACAGAGCCTGCCGGGCGATCCATCTCACATCCTCTATTAAAACAAAGAGATTCTTAGAAAGACTCTTTTTCTTTGACTCTTGGGCAGGGGAGATAGCCCGCCGCAATTCTGTCCACAACCGTTCCACAGGCGGTGGGACAGCAGGTCGCGGTCGGTTCACCCGGACCAAAGCCGTTAAGGCTTTCTTAACGAATGGAATCCGGCGGTTCACTCCGACCCGTCGGAATGATTCACGTGAAACACTTTCTTTACCATGCACAGCCGCCGGCCTGTTGATCGTTGGGCCGAGTTGTACAGGGGCAGCGCCCGGGCCCGTCGCTTGCGAGTCTTATCCACATCACTCCCGATGCCATGGGATAACCCATCGGCTCTCCGGATCGGCGAGGCCGATTTGCCAAAGCCGTATCTCGCGTTAGAGGTGAAACGAGCTTCACCGCGAGGGCTGCCGTGGTTCGCAATTACTTCCACCTTCATCTCGTCTCCGACGCGACCGGCGAGACGCTGATCGCGGTCAGCCGCGCCGCGGCCGCGCAATATGAAACCGTCTCGGCGATCGAGCATGTCTATCCGCTGGTGCGTTCAGAAGCGCAGCTCGCCCGCGTCCTTGCCGAGATCGAATCCTCACCCGGCGTCGTGCTCTACACCCTGGTCGAGCCGGAGTGGCAGGAGAAGCTGGAGAATTTCTGCCGGGAGCTCGGCTGTCCCTGCCTGTCGGTTCTCCAGCCGGTGCTGTCCTTGTTCCAGTCCTATCTCGGCCAGACCTCGGCGACGAAACCGGGCGCGCAGCACGTGCTCAACACTGAATATTTCCGCCGCATCGACGCGATGAACTACACGCTGCTGCACGATGACGGCCAGATGGGCGGGGACCTCGAGAGCGCCGACGTGATCCTTGTCGGCATCAGCCGCACCTCGAAGACGCCCACGAGCATCTACCTCGCCAATCGCGGCATCAAGACCGCGAACATCCCCCTCGTGCCGAACGTGCCCCTGCCGGTCGAGCTGGACGGGGCGCGCAAGCCCTTGATCGTCGGGCTCGTCGCGAGCCCCGATCGCATCGTGCAGATCCGGCAGAACCGCCTGCTCTCGCTGCGCGCTGATGACGAGACGCCCTATGTCGACCCGGCGGCGGTTGCCGACGAGGTCGCCCAGTCGCGCCGCCTCTGCGCCCGCAAGGGCTGGCCGGTGATCGACGTGACGCGCCGCTCGATCGAGGAGACGGCCGCATCGATCCTCGATCTGCTGCGCGACCACCGTATGAAGTTCATCGCGACATGACGCGGCTATGGCTATCGCCGGCGCCGCTTATCCTCGCCTCGGGCAGCGTCACCCGCCGCGACATGCTGGTCGCCGCCGGGCTTCCGGTCGAGACCGTCAAGCCGGGTATCGACGAGCGTGCCGTCGAAAAACCGCTGGCCGCGCGAGGGGTGACGGCGGACCGGATTGCCGCGGCTCTGGCGGAAGCCAAGGCGCTCTCCGTCTCGCAGGAACGGACCGGCCGGATCGTGCTCGCGGCCGACCAGACCCTGACCTGCGAGGGCGTGGCCTTCCACAAACCGGAGGACGCGGCGGCGGGAAGCAGCCAGATCGCGTCTCTCGCAGGACGGAGGCATGAGCTGCATTCCGCCTTCGCGCTGGCGCGGGACGGGGAGGTCCTGGCGCGTGGCTGCGAAACTGCACGGCTGACGATGCGGCCGCTCGATTCCGCTTTCATCGCTCGCTATGTCGAAGCTGCCGGCCCGGCCATCCTCTCCAGCGTCGGCGGCTATCAGCTCGAAGGGCTCGGCGCGCAGCTCTTCGAGCGGATCGAGGGCGATCACTTCACCATCCTCGGCTTGCCGCTGCTGCCCGTCCTCTCGGCCCTGCGCGATCTCGGCCATCTCGCCCGCTAACTGGATTTCGCGATGTCTCCTCAGTGCTTCGTCATCGGCCACCCCATCGCGCATTCGCGCTCGCCGCTGATCCATCGCGAATGGCTCAGGCAATACGGGATCGCCGGCTCCTATGAACGCATCGACGTGGCCCCGGTCGATCTGCCGGCCTTCGTCGCGAGGCTGCGAGACGGCGAGTTCGCCGGCGGCAATGTCACGGCACCGCTCAAGGAAGCGATGATGGCGCTGGTCGACGAGGTCAGCGAGGCTGGCCGGGTGGTTGGAGCCGTCAACACGCTCTGGCGCGATGGCGGCCGGATCATCGCGGACAACACCGATGTGTCCGGCTTCCTCGCTCATCTCGACGCGACCGTCCCCGATTGGGAGAGCCGGGTGAACACGATCCTCGTTCTCGGTGCCGGCGGCGCTGCGCGTGGCGTCGCCTTCGGTCTCCAGTCGCGCGGGATCGGCCGCATCCTGATCGCCAACCGCAGCCGCGCCCGCGCCGACGAGCTCGCCGCAGCTTTCGGAGCGCCGCTGGAGGTGATCGATTGGGAGCGCCGGAGCGAGGCCGTCGGGCAGGTCGATCTCATCGTCAACACGACGCCGCTTGGCCTGCAGGGCAAGCCGCCGCTGGAGATGGACCTCTCGGCTCTGCGGCCGGGCACCATCGTCGACGACATCAACTACGTCCCGCTGAAGACGGCGCTGCTCGCCGAGGCGGAACGGCGCGGCGGCATCATCGTCGACGGCCTCGGCATGTTGCTGCACCAGGCGACCCCGGGCTTTGCCCGCTGGTTCGGCGTCTCGCCGCAGGTGACGCCGGCACTGCGCGGCCTGATCGAAGCCGATATCCTGAAGGCCTGATTCGCGGGACGTGGACATGACCTTCGTGCTGGGGCTGACGGGCTCGATCGGAATGGGCAAATCGACGACCGCCGGGCTCTTCGTGAAGCAGGGCGTGCCCCTGCATGATGCCGATGCCGCCGTGCACCGCCTGCATCGCGGCCGGGCTGTGGCGCCGATCGCGGCAGCCTTTCCCGGCACGGTCGTCGATGGCGTGGTTGATCGCGCCAGGCTCGGGGCGGCGGTACTGGGCAAGCCCGAGGCGCTCAAGCAGCTCGAAGCGATCATCCATCCGCTCGTGCGCGAGGAGGAGGAAGCGTTCCTTGCACGGTGTCGTGCAGAGGGCGCCGGCCTCGCGGTCATCGATGTGCCGCTCCTGCTCGAGACGGGCGGCGAGGGGCGCTGCGATGCCGTGCTCGTCGTGACGGCTCCGGCCGAGGTTCAGCGCGAGCGCGTGCTGTCACGCCCCGGCATGACGGCGGAGAAGTTCGCCGCGATCCTGTCGCGCCAGATGCCGGATGCGGAGAAGCGTCGCCATGCCCATTTCCTTGTGGACACCTCGCGCGGCCTCATGGCCGCCGAACGGCAAGTCCGCTCTATCCTGACGGCATTGGCCGCGCGCCCCGGACGTAGGGGCGGCCCAGAGCTCCGGAACAAGGTCCCGACCGATGCGTGAGATCGTCCTGGACACCGAAACCACCGGCGTCGAGCCCCATAACGGCGACCGCATCGTCGAGATCGGCTGCGTCGAGCTGATCAACCACTGCCCGAGCGGGCGCAACTACCACGTCTACATCAATCCCGAACGCTCGATGCCGGTCGAGGCCTTCAACGTCCACGGGCTCTCGGAGCAGTTCCTCTCCGACAAGCAGGTCTTCGCCGAGATCGCCCAGGAGTTCCTGGACTTCATCGCCGATGCCCGGTTGGTGATCCATAACGCCGCCTTCGACGTCGGCTTCATCAACATGGAGTTCAAGCGCCTCGGCCTGCCGCCGATCGAGCCGGCCCGCGTGGTCGATTCGCTGTCGATGGCGCGCCGCAAGCATCCCGGCGCCTCCAACAGCCTCGACGCGCTCTGCTCGCGCTACGGCATCGACAACAGCCGCCGCACCAAGCACGGCGCGTTGCTCGATTCCGAGATTCTGGCCGAGGTCTATATCGAGCTGATCGGCGGCAAGCAGGCCTCGCTCGGCCTCGGCGTCGAGGCGGCGGCGGGGCGGCCTGGCCTGGCCGCGCCCGTGCTGGAGAAGCCGCAGCGCCAGCGCCCGCTGGCACCGCGCCTCGACGAGGCCGCCATCAAGGCGCATGAGGCCTTCATCCTCAGCTCGCTGAAGGCCCCGCTCTGGAAGGGCTATCTCGGCATCACCGACGAGGCGGCTCAGTAAGCCTTGGGCGTCATTCTCGGGCGGAGCGAAGCGCAGGCCCGAGAATCTCGAGACGAGAAAGCTCCGAGACTCCGTCGGCAAGAGATGCTCGGGTCAAGCCCGAGCATGACGCCTGCTACGAGATGGGAGCTTACGAAGCCCGCCGGCGCGACATCATGTTGAGCGCCTCGACCAGCGCCGAGAAGGCCATCGCCGCGTAGACATAGCCCTTCGGCACATGGACGCCGAAACCTTCCGCGATCAGCATGCCGCCGATCATCAGCAGGAAGCCGAGCGCCAGCATCACGATGGTCGGGTTCCTCTCGATGAAGCGCGCCAGCGGATCGGCGGCGAGCAGCATCGTCAACACCGCGACGATCACCGCGATCACCATCACCGGGACATGCTCGGTCATGCCGACCGCGGTGATGATCGAGTCGATCGAGAAGACGAGGTCGAGCAGCAGGATCTGGACGATCACCCCGCCGAAGGTGACGCCGGCCGCGCGGCCGCCATCGAACATGTCCGGGCCCGGATTGGGATCGACCTTGTGATGGATCTCCTTCGTCGCCTTCCAGACCAGGAACAGGCCACCGGCGATCAGGATGAGGTCGCGCCATGAGAAGGGCTGGCCGAGGACCGTGAAGAGCGGGGCGGTGAGCTTGACGATGATCGCGACCGTGCTGAGCAGCGCGAGCCGCAGGATGAGCGCAAGCCCGATGCCGATCTTGCGGCCTTTCGAGCGCTGATGCTCCGGCAGCTTGTTGGTCAGGATCGAGATGAAGATCAGGTTGTCGATGCCGAGCACGACCTCCATGGCGATCAATGCTCCGAGCGCGGCCCAAACGGCGGGGTCGGAAGCAAGCGTCATAAGGGCGTCCATCGGGTCTCCATCGGATAAGGAAAAGGCGGGCGTCCCGATTGGGGCGTCCGCCAGATGCGCATCCGACATGGCGAGGGGCCAGACCCTTCGCAAGGGCAACAATCATCCGCAACAAACGAAAAAGGGCCCGCGAGGGGCCCTTTTTGTTGGCGTGGGGAGTACCGGCGCTCAGGAATTGGCGGCGCTGGGCTGACCCTGAACCTGCTGCTGATAGAGCGCCGCGAAATCGATCGGCGGCACGTAGAAGGCCGGGAAGCCGCCATTCTGCACCGCTTCGGCGATGATCTGGCGCGCGAAGGGGAAGAGCAGGCGCGCGCAGTCGATCACCAGCACGGGGTGGATGTGCTCCTCGGGGATGTTCTGCAGCCGGAAGACGCCGGCATAGCTCAGGTCGAAGGCGAACAGTGTCTCGCCGTTGAGCTCGGCCTTGCCCTCGAGCTTCAGCACGGTCTCGTAATCGATCCCGCCGATATTGCTCGTGCCGACATTGACCTGCAGCGACATCTGCGGGCCCGCCTGGGCGTCCTGCTGGGCGAGCGCGCGCGGCGCCTTCGGGTTCTCGAAGGAGAAATCCTTGGTGTACTGGATCAGGGCATTGAGGCTCGGAGCCGTATCAGCGGCGCCGGCGCCGTTGCCGTTGGGAAGTTCGTTGGCCATCGGTCCCATCTTGTTCTGGCAGGCTGTCTCGGGAAATCCCGCGCCTCCTTGGGCATTCGAGATTGCGCTCCGCCTCCGGGGCGACGCGCGCGTCGGCTATCATGGACACGAGAACGGCACAAGAAGTCGCCTTCACAAGCCGGGGGGTGGATGTTACGAGCCTGTCTCACCATATCACTGTGGTGACGGCCCGCCGCCGGCGATCTGGCAGCGGTTAGAACCATGACAATACGGGGAGCCGCGGGTCAGCCTTCAATGCAAAATTCCTTCGACATAACGACTCTGGTCTTCTTGGCTCTGGCCGTTTTCGTCGCCTGGAAGCTGCGCTCTGTCCTCGGTCAGAAGACCGGCAACGAGCAGCCGCCGAAGGATCCCTTCATCCGCCGCGAGGCGCCGCCGGTGCGGCCGGACCAGGCGCAATCGTCCGACAAGCGCGACAATGTCATCCGTCTGCCCGGCGCGGCCAACGACCCCGCCGCGGTTCCGGTCCCGGCGGCCGAGCGCTGGAAGGATATCGCCCCGCCGGATTCGCCGATCGGCCAGGGCATCGACGCGATCATCCGGCAAGAGCCGGATTTCGATCCGCGCGCCTTCGTCGAAGGTGCCAAATCCGCCTATGAGACCATCGTCACGGCCTTCGCCCGCGGCGATCGCAAGATGCTGAAGGGCTTGCTGGCGAAGGAGGTCTATGACGGCTTCGAGCAGGCCATCACCGAGCGCGAGAAGCGCAACGAGAAAGCGGAATCCAACTTCGTCTCGATCGACAAGGCCGATCTGACCGCGGTCGAGGTCAAGGGCAAGGCGGCCCAGGTGACGATCGCCTTCGTCTCGCAGCTCATCAGCGCGACGCGCGACGCGCAAGGCGCCGTCGTCGACGGCAGCGCCGATCAGGTTTCGGAGGTCAACGACATCTGGACCTTCTCGCGCCAGCTTGGCAGCAGGGACCCCAACTGGCTTCTCGTCGCCACCGAAGCCGGCGCGTGATCCGTGGCGCCGCGGCCGCGCTCGCGCTGCTGGCGGCCTCTTCTCTTCCTGTCATGACGGCTCTGGCTTCGCCTTTTCCTCTTCCGGACGGCGCCCGCGCCGAACCGCTGTCGCCGGGCGAGATCGCCGGCTGGCGGCAGGACGATCAGGCCAGGGCTTTTGCCATCTTCGCACAGGGCTGCATGGCGGACCCGCCATTGCGCCAGGCGGTGCCCTTGCCGGATGGGCTGGATGCCGCTTGCGAGAAGGCGAAGGCGCTGGCTGCGGCCGGTCCCGTCAGCGCCGAGCAGGCGCGCGATTTCTTCGAGCGGAATTTCAGCTTCTGGCGCATCCGCCCGGCCGATGCGGAAACCGGCTTCATGACCGGGTATTTCGAGCCGGAATTCGAGGGCGCGCTGACGCGTTCCGACGCGTTCCCGACCCCGCTCTATGACCGCCCGAAGGATCTGGTGACGCGCCAGCCCGGCGACGACTGGCCCGGCCTCGACAAGGCTCTCTCGGCCGCCCGCCGCACCGGTGACGGCCTCGAACCCTTCCCCGACCGCACTGCGATCGAGACCGGCGCGCTCGACGGGCAAGGACTCGAAATCCTCTGGCTGCGCGATCCCGTCGATCGCTTCGTGCTGCAGGTTCAGGGCTCCGGCCGCGTGCGCCTGCCCGACGGCTCAGTGACGCGGCTCACCTATTCCGGTCGCAACGGCCTGCCCTATACCTCGCTCGGCCGCGTGCTCAGCCAGCGTGAGAATATCCCGCCAGAGCAGATGACCATGGACCGCCTCGTCGCCCGGCTGAAGGCCGATGCCGGCTTCGCGCGCGACCTCATCCGCCTCAACCGCTCCTTCGTCTTCTTCACCCGCCGCGACGACCTGCCGGCCGGGGCCGGGCCCATCGGTGGCGCCGGGCTGCCGCTGACGCCGCTGCGCAGCATCGCCGTCGACCGGAATATCTGGCCCTATGGCCTGCCGGTCTGGATCGATGCGACCATCCCCGATGGCGAGGGAGGCGACGCGCATCTCGCCCGGCTGACGATCGCGCAGGACACCGGTTCCGCCATCCTCGGCGCGGCCCGCATGGATCTCTTCGTCGGTTCCGGCGCTGCCGCCGGACACCGCGCCGGGCTGATCCGGCATCCCGTTTCCTTCACCGTGCTCTGGCCGCGCTGAGATGCGGTCGCGCCGGGGCAAGACGCTGACGGAGGCCGATATCGCGCTCTGGCGACAGGTGGCGCGCTCGGTCAAACCGTTGCCGGGCCGTGCGCCCGTGGAGCCCGAGTCCGCTCCGCCGCCCGTAGCGCCCGCGTCGACGGAGACCTCCGTTCTTATCGTTGCAAGCATGTCCGCGGCGAAGACGGCCCCGCCGGCCGCTCCGCCGCTCGCACCGATCGAGCGCCGCCTGCGCACGCAGCTTCGGCGCGGCCAGCAAACCGTCGAGGCCTCGATCGACCTGCACGGCATGCGCCAAGGCGAGGCGCATCTGGCGCTCTGCGCCTTCCTGCGGCGCGAACAGGCGCGCGGCACGCGCATCTGCCTCGTCGTGACCGGCAAGGGCGGCCCGGCTCCGGCCTTGTTCGGCGAGGAGCGCGGCGTCCTGCGCCGGATGGTGCCGCATTGGTTGCGGCTCGCGGAGCTGCGCCCGCTGGTGCTGGGCTTCGAGGAGGCCGAACAGCGCCATGGAGGCTCGGGCGCGCTCTATGTACGCCTGCGGCGGCTCAGGGAGTTCGGGCCGTGACGCCCTTCGGCCGGCGCGTACGTGAGCTGAGGCAGCAGCGCGGCCTCACGCTCGCCCAGATGGCCGAGGGGCTCGGCGTGACGCCGGCCTATCTCTCGGCGCTGGAACACGGCAAGCGCGGCCGGCCGACCTTCACCCTGATCCAGGGCGCCATCCACCTCCTCGGCATCATCTGGGACGAGGCGGACGAGCTCGTGCGCCTCGCCGACCTCTCTCATCCGCGCGTCACCGTCGACACGGCGGGGCTCGATGCGGAAGCGACGCTCTTCGCCAATCGTCTCGCCCGCGAGATCGGCGGGCTCGATGCCGAGGATCTGCGCCGCATGGCCGGTATCCTCGACGAGGTCGCAGCGCGGCGCGATGCGGGCCATTGAAGCTCTCCCGGATGTCCCCGGCTTGACCCGCTGCCGGGCTGATGCGACACGGCGCCACCAACCTTTCGGCCTTTCCGGCCGACCCCAACCCGGACCCGACCGCTCATGACCAGCACCCGCACGGACGTCCTCGCCCTCGGCAACGCCATCGTCGATGTCCTCGCCTCGGCCGAGGAGGATTTCCTGATCGCGCAGAAGCTGACCAAGGGCGCGATGATGCTGATCGACGAGCCGCGCGCGGAATCGCTCTATGCGGCGATGGGTCCGGCGCGCGTCATCTCCGGCGGTTCGGCGGCGAACACCATTGCGGGCCTCGCGTCCTTCGGCGGCAAGGGCGCCTTCATCGGCAAGGTCAAGGCCGATGAGCTCGGCAAGCTCTACCGGCACGACCTGACTTCGCTCGGCGTCTCGTTTGGCACCGCCGACGCGGCGGACGGCCCGGCCACGGCCCGCTCCTTCATCATCGTGACGCCGGATGGCGAGCGCACGATGAACACCTATCTCGGCGCCTGCCAGGGTCTCTCGGTCGCCGATGTCGATGCAGCCGCCGTGGAGAGCGCCGACATCGTCTATCTCGAAGGCTATCTCTGGGATCCGCCGGCGGCGAAGGAGGCCTTCCGCAAGGCCTCGGAGATCGCGCATAAGGGTGACGGGCGCGTCGCCATCACCCTCTCCGATTCCTTCTGCGTCGACCGCTATCGCGACGAGTTCCTCGGCCTCGTCCGCAACCGCATGGTCGATCTCGTCTTCGCCAATGAGCACGAGCTGAAGAGCCTCTACCAGACCGCGGATTTCGACACGGCCCTGTCCTGGCTGCGTTCCGAGAACATTCTCGCCGTCGTGACCCGCTCGGAGAAGGGTGCGCTGGCGGTGACGCCGGACGGCATCGTCGAGGAGCCGGTCTTCCCGGTCGAGCGCGTTGTCGATGCGACCGGTGCCGGTGATCTCTTCGCCGCCGGCTTCCTCTATGGCCTGACCTCGAATCGTGAGACGCGCGATTGCCTGCGCCTCGGCGCGCTGGCCGCGGCCGAGATCATCTCGCATGTCGGCGCCCGGCCGGATGTCAGCCTGAAGACGCTGGCCGGGAACGAAGGGCTGCTGTGAGTTCTCCTTCTCCCCTCGGGGAGAAGGTGTCTGCGGAGCAGACGGATGAGGGAAGGGTCGCGTCAGCGGCCCTTTCTTGTTTTCGGCAGGTGCGCCCTCATCCCTCAGCGCGGCACGCTGCCACCTGTTCCCCGGAGGGGAGAAGGAAGCGCGGCCTCTTCAATATAGCGTCGCCTTGACCCGCGCCGGCAGCGCCGCGTCATAGGCCGCGCCGTCGAAGGTTTCGACCGCGGCATTGCGCGCGGTGATGTCGCGCAGGATTGTGCCGGGTGAGGGCAGGGTCCGCTTGTCGACCTGCCGCTCCGGGTTCCAGAGCTCGGCCCGCACCACCGCGCGCGAGCATTGGAAGTAGACCGCCTCGACATGGACTATCATCACGCTCGCAGGCAGCTTTCCGGCCATCTCGAAGCGAGCGCACAACCCAGGATCGCAGGATAGCTCGGCACGTCCGTTCACGCGCAATGTCTCCCCATAACCGGGGATCAGGAAGAGCATTCCGATTCGATCGTCGGACAGGATATTCTTCAATGAATCCAGCCGGTTATTGCCTTTTCGGTCGGGAATCAGGAGCGTTTTCGCGTCCCGGACCGTGACAAAGCCCGGCAGATCCCCGCGCGGCGAACAATCCAGGCCCTCCGGACCGACCGTCGCGAGCACGAAAAACGGCGAGGCGGCGATCAGCGCTGCATAATTCTCGTCGACATGATCGATCTCCTTGAATCCCGAAGCCGGCGCGACGGGAGCGGGATAGGCGCGGGCGAGATCGTCGAGCGAAGCGATGCGGTGGTCGGACATGCCGGTCTCCATGGAACGGCATATGTCTAGACTATTGAGGTTGAGCCGTCACCCAGCTTTACGCGACCACATGAACCTCAGAACAAGGCGCGCGCGATCGTCTGGGCCAAGCCAGCCGGATTCTCCCAAGCCATGCAATGGCCAGCCGCTGGTATGATGGCGACATCGACGCCGAGCGGGGGAAGACCCTCCGCGTCGTCGCTCGGAAGCGTGGACTCGCCGAACAGGACGGAACGCGGTTGCGGCAGGCTCGCGAGCATCTCGCGCCAGCTTGGAGTGCTGCCAGCGATCAATGAGCAGGCGCTGCGATGCACCGCGTAGGGGGCGCTCATGGCCAGCGATGCTGCCCAGACGTCGTTGCCTTCGGAGCGGCTGGCCCGAACGAGCGCATCATGACCGCGCTCGATATAGTCGCGCTCGGCCATGGCGGCGATGCGGCGGCTGAAAAAGCCCCCACCGGGCTCCAGATTGGGCTCGCCCAGGACGAGCCGCCTGAGGCGATCGCCCAGCATCCGCGCAGTCATGATAGCCACTGCCCCGCCCATGCTGTGGCCGAACAGATCGAGTTCGGTCAGTCGCAAATGCTGGGTCAGCGCCACGATGCTGCGGGCATGCTCCTCGACGGTATAACCGAATCCGGTTGGCCGGTCGCTGAAGCCGGAACCCAGCAGATCGACCAGGAGCATGCGCCGTCCCCGCAAGGCGGCATCCGCCGCGATACTCGGATAGTCACAGGAGGAGGCGCAGCCCAGCCCATGGATGAAGAGAAGCGCAGGGCCTTCGCCTGCGATGTCGTGATAGCGCAACCCCGCATCGGCGGCTGGAACGGTGAAAGACTTCATTGCTGGGTCCTGGTTTGCCCGGAAAGACTGCAGCAGCTCGCATCATGGATCTGTCAGCATCGCCTAATAAAAAACGCCCCGCATCCTGCGATGCGGGGCGTCTCGTTTCACGTGAATCGCGTGATGGGTCGGCTTACTCGGCCGCGCCCTGCTTCTCGCGGGACTTTTCGGCCTCGCGCTGCGCCTTGAGCTTCTCCGTCAGGTCCTCGCCGGTCGCCTGGTCGACGACCTTCATCGAGAGGCGGATCTTGCCGCGCTCGTCCTGGCCGAGGAACTTGACCTTGACCTTGTCGCCTTCCTTGACGACGTCCGAGACCTTCTGGACGCGCTGCGGAGCCAGCTCCGAGATGTGGACGAGGCCGTCCTTGGCGCCGAAGAAGTTCACGAAGGCGCCGAACTCCATGATCTTGACGACGGTGCCGTCATAGATCACGCCGACTTCGGCTTCCGAGACGATCGACTTGATCCACTTGATCGCCGCTTCGATCGACTTGCCGTCGGCCGAGGCGATCTTGATGGTGCCGTCGTCCTCGATGTTCACCTTGGCGCCGGTCTTCTCGACGATCTCGCGGATGACCTTGCCGCCCGAACCGATGACTTCGCGGATCTTGTCGACCGGGATCTTCATCGTCTCGATGCGCGGCGCGAACTCGCCGAGCTGGCTGCGCGAAGCCGAGAGCGCCTTGTTCATCTCGCCGAGGATGTGGTCGCGACCGCCCTTGGCCTGGTCGAGGGCGACCTTCATGATCTCCTCGGTGATGCCGGCGATCTTGATGTCCATCTGCAGCGAGGTGATGCCGTCCGCAGTGCCGGCCACCTTGAAGTCCATGTCGCCGAGATGATCCTCGTCGCCGAGGATGTCGGAGAGCACGGCGAAGCGCTCACCCTCGAGGATGAGGCCCATGGCGATGCCCGCGACCGGCGCCTTCAGCGGCACGCCGGCATCCATCAGCGCCAGCGAGGTACCGCAGACGGTGGCCATCGAGGAGGAGCCGTTCGACTCGGTGATCTCCGAGACGACGCGGATCGTGTAGGGGAACTCCGACTTCGCCGGCAGCATCGGGCGGATGGCGCGCCAGGCGAGCTTGCCATGGCCGATTTCGCGGCGGCCGGGCGAACCCATCCGGCCGGTCTCGCCGACGGAGTAGGGAGGGAAGTTGTAGTGCAGCAGGAAGGTTTCCTTGTAGGTGCCTTCCAGCGAGTCGATGAACTGCTCGTCATCGCCGGTGCCGAGCGTGGTCACGACCAGCGCCTGCGTCTCGCCGCGGGTGAACAGGGCCGAGCCGTGGGTGCGCGGCAGCATGCCGGCCTCGGCCACGATCTTGCGCACGGTCTTCAGGTCGCGGCCGTCGATGCGGGTGCCGTCGTCGAGGATGGTCCAGCGCACGACCTTGGCCTGGGCTTCCTTGAACTGGCCGCTGACCTGCTCCTTGGTGAAGGTGGTCTTGCCGTCCGGCTCGGCCGAGATCAGCGAGGCGACCTTGGCCTTGGCGGCGTCCAGCGCCTTGTAGCGCTCGGCCTTGGTGGTGATCTTGTAGGCGGCGCGCAGATCGGCGTCGACGAGCTTGAGGACCGCGTCCAGAACCACGGAGTTGTCAGCCGGGGTATAGTCGCGCGGCTCCTTGGCGGCCTTCTCGGCCAGGCGGATGATGGCGTCGATCACCGGCTGGAAATGCTTGTGGCCGAACATCACGGCGCCGAGCATCACGTCCTCGGGAAGCTCCTTGGCTTCCGACTCGACCATCAGCACGGCGTCCTGGGTGCCGGCGACGACGAGGTCGAGAACCGAGTCCTTCATCTCTTCGATGGTCGGGTTCAGCTTGTAGGCGCCGTCGATATAGCCGACGCGGGCACCGCCGATCGGGCCCATGAAGGGCACGCCGGAGAGCGTCAGAGCGGCGGAGGTCGCGACCATCGCCAGAATGTCGGGATCGTTCTCCAGGTCATGCTGGAGCACGGTGACGACGACCTGCGTGTCGTTCTTGTAGCCTTCGACGAAGAGCGGGCGGATCGGGCGGTCGATCAGGCGGGAGACCAGCGTCTCCTTCTCGCTCGGGCGCCCTTCGCGCTTGAAATAGCCGCCGGGAATGCGGCCGGCCGCGAAGGTCTTTTCCTGGTAGTTGACGGTCAGCGGGAAGAAGTCGAAGCCGGGCTTCGGCTCCTTGGCCGAGACGACGGTCGCGAGCACGACGGTCTCGCCATAGGTGGCCATCACGGCGCCGTCCGCCTGGCGGGCGACCTTGCCGGTCTCGAGGACGAGCTTGCGGCCGCCCCAGATCAGTTCTTCGGTTTGGATGTCGAACATGTGATTCGTCTTTCGGTCGGGTTCGACCCGTCCGGTGCCTTCAGGCCCATGGGCAAGACGGCAGAACGCTCGGGTGGGAAAGGTTATGCGCCCGAGCGCTCGGCGATCCTGCCATGGACGTCTGCGGCGCCCGGCGGGTCACGCGGGAAAGCCGCCCCATGCGGCCGCCGCGGCAGGCAGGCGCGCCGCCCCTGGCGGCCTCGCCCGAAAAGGAGCCGCCCGGAGCGCGATGCACCGGGCGGAAACGGTTTTCAGCCTTCGATCAGCGGCGGATGCCGAGCCGTTCGATCAGCGTCTTGTAGCGGCCTTCGTCCTTGCCCTTGAGATAGTCGAGCAGCGAACGACGCTGCGAGACCAGCTTGAGCAGGCCACGGCGCGAGTGGTTGTCCTTCGCGTGCGACTTGAAGTGGCCGGTCAGGTTGTTGATGCGCTCGGTCAGGATCGCGACCTGGACTTCCGGCGAGCCGGTGTCGTTCGGCTTGGTGGCGTATTCCTGAAGCAGCGCGGTCTTGCGCTCGGCAGTGATCGACATCGGGATATCCTCGTGTTCGGGTTGATCTGGCGGGCCTGGCCGGGATGTCGTCCAGCGAGGTCCGAAGCCCGCGAGCACCT
Organism: Allobosea sp. UNC402CLCol; assembly: GCF_000745475.1. GTDB lineage: Bacteria > Pseudomonadota > Alphaproteobacteria > Rhizobiales > Beijerinckiaceae > Allobosea > Allobosea spartocytisi. Next base: position 853,895 of record NZ_JQJJ01000008.1, on the reverse strand, counting down.
CATCGTGGAAGCGTCGCGCAGCCGGCCTTTTCGGTCCGGATGGGGGGCATATACACGAAATCGGCGGAAACGCCAGCGCCTCGCGGAACAGGACTGTCGGACCCAGGTTTCGCCACGGTACCCGCAGGAGATCGGGAGGAGCTGATGAACCCGACAAGCCGCTCTGGCCGCCGATGCGGCGCTTCGTCGTCGGTCGCCCGCGCAGCCTCCTGAGCACGCCAAACGGCATCGCGGGCTCGCGCTCACGGGAGGTTGAGCGGGAGCGGGACCCGGCCGCTTGCCGATGGTGTCAGCCCGCGATCATAGCGCTGCTGCGCCTCCTCGATCTCGCCGATATGGGTTTCGGCCCAGAGCGTGAGCTGATGCACCGTCTGTGATAAGGTGCGGCCGAGTTCGGTCAGCGAGTACTCGACCGTGACCGGCACGGTCGCGAAGACCTCGCGCCGGACCAGCCCGTCGCGTTCGAGGCTCTTCAGCGTCTGCGACAGCATCTTCTGCGAGATGTTCTCGATCCGGCGTCTCAGCTCGTTGAAGCGCAGCGTGCCGTCGTCGAGCGCGATCAGAATCAATACGGCCCAGGTATCGCCGATGCGGTCGAGCACACGGCGCGTCGGGCAGAGGGCCTGAAAAGGGTCGGGACGTCTGAGCATGGCGGTTTCCGGCAGGTGACCATGTCGCGCGAAAGTGCCTTCTTTACGGAACGTCGCGGCGTGATCAGATAGGTTCCATTGGAATGCAGGTATCCAGAAGATACCGAAAAAAGGAACCCATGTCATGAAAATCGCATTGATCGGCGCCAGCGGATTCATCGGCTCGCGCCTGCTCGCCGAGCTCGCCTCCCGCGGCCACAACGTGACCGCCATCGTCCGCAATCCGGAGAAGGTTGCGGCCAAGCCGGGCGTCACCGCCGTCAAGGGCGACGTCTTCGACAAGGATGGGCTCGCGAAGCTTCTCGCCGGCCATGATGCGGTGATCAGCGCCGTTCACTTCTCCGCCAGCGATCCGCAGACCCTGCTTGCGGCGGTGAAGCAGTCGGGCGTGAAGCGCTATCTCGTGGTCGGCGGCGCCGGCAGCCTCGAGGTGGCGCCGGGCGTCAAACTCTTCGACACGCCGGATTTCCCGGCCGCCTATCTCGACGAAGCCCGGAAGGGCGGCGCGTTCCTCGATCTCCTGAAGCCGGAGCAGGGCCTGGACTGGACCTTCCTGTCGCCCTCGGCGCTGATCCAGCCCGGCGAGCGCACGGGGAAGTTCCGTCTGGGGACGGACCAGCTCCTAGTCGATGCCAAGGGCAACAGCGCGATCTCGGCCGAGGATTATGCCGTGGCGCTGGTGGACGAGTTGGAAAAGCCGGCTCATAGCCGTCGCCGCTTCACCATCGGCTACTGATCGCTTCTCCGAACCATCGAAAAATGAAAAGGCCGCGCCCTCTTTCGAAGGCGCGGCCTTTTTAACCTGTCCGGCGTTGCCTCAAGCCTTGTGGAAGCGCTTCTCGCCGATGCTGAGCGTACCGCGCTTGAGCTTGCCGAGGGCGACCCAGCCGGATTCGCCTTCGAAATAGAGCTTCGAGCGATCGACGGCGTAGCGTCCGCTATGCCGGGCCCCGAGCTCGGGCTTCTGCTTGTGGAACTGCCCGTCCGGCCTCAGATCGATCAGGATGGCGCCGTCTTCCGTCTTCCAGGTGCCGATGGCGGCCTGCTCGAAGGGGGAAGGGGCGTCGGTCTCGTGGAAATCGATCTCGAGCGGGCGAATGTCTCGGCTGCGCGGCGCAATGCCGGTGGCGAGCTGGCCGAGAGCCTGAAGAACCTGGCTGAGCTGCATCGGTCCGGTCTCCCTGAAAATGAGAAAACCCTGCGCCCGCTCTGGTGAGCGGAACAGGGATTCGACGACGAGCACGCGCTGGCGAAACCTGCGATGTCGAAGCCGTATGAAGAATGATTGTCGAAGGTGGCGCCTGCTGGGCATGATTGCGGCGGCACAAAGCTTAGATAGGCGCGAAGCGCCTCATTGCAAGAGCCGCGGTCGTCCGCGGCCGGGCTCGGTCGATCCAAGCCGTTGATGCCTAAAGGAAACGGCGCCTTTCGGCGCCGTTAGGATCTGTGGCGATGCCGGATTCGTGGCGCGTGATGCGCCTCAGAACTCTTCCCATCCGGTGTCGATGGCGCGGCCATTGGCGACCTTGCGGGGGGCGGGAGCGGTCCGGGACTGGACGAAGGCGGCCTCGGCGAGCTGGCGCAGCCGCGCCGGCTCGGGCGCGGTGGCGGCGGCAGCCGGAGTGGGCCGGGCCGGGACGGCAGGGGCCGCCTTCGCCGGGCGGGCGGGAGCCGCCGCATGGGCTTGCGGATAGCCGGACTGCCCGGCCGCTTCGCGGCCGGTGCGGAAGGTCGCGACGAGGTCGTTGAGCTGGCCGATCCGGCCCGAGAGCGAGCCGGCCGAGGCCGCGCTCTGCTCGGCCAGCGCCGCATTGGCCTGCGTCATCTCGTCGAGATGCGCCACCGCCTGGCTCATCTCGTCGATGCCATTGGCCTGCTCGCCCGCCGCCGCCGAGATGTCGGCGATGGTGGCGGCGACCTTGCGCGAGGCTTCGAGGATGCGGGCCAGCTGGTCGCCGGCCTGGCGCACCAGCTTCACCCCGGCGCCGACCTCGTCATTGGAGGAGGAGATCAGCCCGGAGATGTCCTTGGCCGCCTCGCCCGAGCGCTGCGCCAGGGTGCGCACTTCGGAGGCGACGACGGCGAAGCCCTTGCCGGCCTCGCCGGCGCGGGCCGCCTCGACCGCGGCGTTGAGGGCGAGCAGATTGGTCTGGAAGGCGATGTCGTCGATGACGCGGATGATGTCGGAGATCTTCTGCGAGGCGCTCTCGATGCGGGCCATGGCCTCGACCGCCTGGCCGGCGATGGCGCCGCCGGACTGGGCGGCCTGCATCGCCTCGTCGGCGATGCGGGCGGCATCCTTCGAGGCCTGGGCCGAGGCCTTGACGGACGCGGCGAGCTCCTCGGTCGTCGCGGCGGTCTCCTCCAGCGAGGAGGCCTGCTCCTCGGTGCGCTTCGAGAGATCGTCGGCGCCCATGTTGATCTCGCGGGCGGCGAGCCCGACATCGGCCGAGGTCGTCTGGATCGTCGCGACCGTGGCCGAGAGGCGCTCGACCGTCTCGTTGATCGCGCCCTGGAGATCGGCGAAGCGGCCGCGATAGCCGCCCTCGACCTGCCGCGTCAGGTCGCCGCCCGCCACCGCCTGCAGAACCCCGGCGAACTCCGTCGTCGCTCCGTCCACCACGCTGTTGATCTCGTTCAGCCCCTCGACGAGTTCCTTGAGCGGGCCTTCCATGCCGCCGGTCCGGGCCTGGCCGGAGAAGTCGCCGTCGCGGGCGGCGGCGACGATGCTTGCGACCTCGCCGAGCAGCTTCTGGACATGGGCCGCCTGCTCGGCATCGGCGAGCATGGTCAGCTCGCGGTCGCGGCGGTTGTTCTCGAGCGCCAGAGCGTTCTCGCGATAGATTTCGAGCGCGCCGCTGAGCGCGCCGATCTCGTCGGGGGAAGGCGGAGCGGGAATCGCCTGCGAGAAGTCTCCCTGCTGCATGGTGTCGAGCGCGGACTTCAGCGAGACGAGCGGGCGAACGATCCGGCGCTGGACGCCGCGCCAGCTCATCACGCAGATCGCCAGCAAGGCGGCGAGCAGGAAGCCGACGATGCCGAGACGCGTCCAGGCCGCAGCGAGCTTGGCTTGCGTCACATCCGCCATGTCGTCGAGCGACTGGGTGACGGCGGAGACGATCGCGTCGAACGGCGCGTTGCACTGCTTCGTCCAGTCCTCGGCGGCAATGACGGGGCCTGAGCCCTGGCCGAGCTTGCCGATCAGCTGGTCCATGCCGCGATTGGCCGCCTCGACCTGGGTGGCGGCCACGCCGACCTTGCGGACGAGCTCCTCGCCGACGCCCGGACGGGCGCTCAGCTGTCTGAGCTGGGCGAGGCTTGCGTCGGAGGAGCCACGCAGCTCGCCGAGCTTGCGAAGCTGGCTTCCGTCGAGCGCCTTGCCGGAGCCGAAGACCGGGCGCAGCAGCGAGCACTGCGTGCCGTAGTTGGAGCGCACGCTCCAGCCGGCGGATTTGAAGCCCTGCAGATCGGCGAGGACCGGATCGGCCAGGCGGGCCGCGTTCGAGGTCGCGGCCGAAGCCGTGACGAGCGCGCCCTCGATCGCGCCGACGCCGTTATACCAGGACATCGTCGCGGCCAGGCTGCGCTGTGCCTTGGGCTTTGCGGCTTCGGCGTAGAGATCCTGGCTGCGCCCCTCGTTGCGCTTCTCCTGCGCCGAGACGTCCTCGATCAGGGCGGCGCGGTCCGGCAAGTCCGTCGCCTTCAGCCGCGCTATCGCCTCGGCGATCCTCGCCTTGTTGGTCTTCTCGATCTCGCGGATGACGGGGGTGGGATCGTCCGTGGCCTGAATGCTCGTCTGAGCCTGTCCGCGATTGGTGCGGATGGCATTGCCGGTCAGCAGGAGGGCCCTGTCGGCCTCCACGAGATCGGCGAGGCGCATATTGGTCCGAACCTCCATGACGGACTTCTCCGCCATATAGCTCAGCGCACCGATGCCGGGCACGCAGAGGCAGGCCATCGTGGCCACGAGATAGTTCTGGATCGAGGCGGGGAAGAATTTCACGGCGAGGCTCTGGAGGCGACGTACGGCGGGGAAGGCGGTGACGCAGGCCGAGGAGGCTGACCGCGGGGGGCCACGCCTCTTCGTGCCCAGTTATCGTCAACTTGATTAAGATTGCGCTTAGAGCACGGGCCGCTTGCCTTCCTGGCTGTCCGGGATCACCTAAAGGCGATGCATCGCCGTCTCGTCTTCGAGGAACCGGTTTCGCGGGCCGCCATCTGGAGCCGGCGGCTGGCGTGGTTCTCCTGCGCGGTGCTGCTGCTGTCGCTTCTGCTCGTGCGGCTGCGCGAGCCCAGCATCGAAGGACTTGCGCCGGTCGCCGGCGCCTATCTGCTCGTCCTGCTGGCGCTGGGGCTGGCACTCGTCGCCTTCGCCCGCATCTGGCAGAAGGGGCATCGCGGCGTCGGCATGGCGGCCGGCGCGCTCCTGCTCTGCCTGATCCTGCTGGCACCCGCCGGCTATGTCGGCTTCATGCTGGCGACGCGGCCGGCTCTGGCCGATATCTCGACGGATATCGACGATCCGCCGGCCTTCAGCCGCTCGATGGCGGCGTTGACGGCACGCGAGGGGCGCGTCCCGCCCGATGTCGCGCCCGAAAAGCGCCGCCTGCAAAGGCAGGCCTATCCGAAGATCGCGCCGATCGTCCTCGAGGAGCCGGCGGATGCGGCCTTCAGCCTGGCGCGCAAGGCCGTCACCGCGCTGGGCTGGCAGATCGTGGAAAGCTCCCGCCCCGGCGGCCGCAGCGGGGCAGGGCGCATCGAGGCCGTGGCGCGCGGGCGCATCCTGCACTTTTCGGAAGACATCACTATTCGCATAAAGCCGCGCGTGGACGGCAGCCGCATCGATGTCCGCTCGGCCTCACGCATCGGCAGCCATGATCTCGGCGCCAATGCCAAGCAGATCGCCGCCTTCGCCGCAGAAGTCGAGCTGCTGATGGAGCGATAGGGGGCAAGCGACTCCGGTGGGGCCGCTTCGCTTGTGCTCGCAAGGCCGGCCGCGGCGGTGTCAGGCGAGGCGGTAACGGCTCGACAGGGCCGGAACCGTGTCGCTGGCGGCGACGAGCCCGCGCGCGACCAGATCCTCAATCTGGGCGAGGACCGACAGCGCGGCGGCCCCGTGCAGCACGGGGGCCAAGCCCTGATAGATCACGGGCACCATGGCCGCGATGGTTTCGTCGCCCGCGCCGATGCGGTTGAGAATGGCGGCCTCGCGCTGGCGGCGATGCTGGACGAGCCCGCGCAGGAAGCGTTGAGGTTCGGTGACGGGGCCGCCATGGCCCGGCCGATAGAGCCGATGGTCCATGCCGCGCAGCTTCTCGATCGAGGCCATATAGGCCGACATCGAGCCGTCCGGCGGGGCGACGATCGAGGTAGACCAGGCCATGACATGGTCGCCGGAGAACAGCGTCTCCTCCTCGGGCAGCGCATAGGCGAGATGATTGGCGGTGTGGCCGGGCGTCTCGACCGCCGTCAGGCTCCAGCCCGGTCCGGAGACGGCATCGCCGTCCCGCATCTGCCAGTCGGGCATGAAATCGCTATCCGCCGCGGCGTCGAGCACGCGGTCTTCGCCGGGGCCGGGCGCACGCGAGGGGCGATGCGGGCCGCAGCCGATGACGCGCGCGCCCGTCGCCGCCCTCAGGGCCGGAACGGCAGGCGAATGGTCGCGGTGGGTGTGGGTGACGACGATATGGCTCACCGTCTCGCCGGCGACCGCCGCGAGCAGGCGCGCGACATGGCCGGGATCATCCGGCCCCGGGTCGATGATCGCCACCGTGCCGCGGCCGACGATATAGCTGCAGGTGCCGGTGAAGGTCATCGGCCCGCCATTGCCGGCGATGACGCGGCGCACGAGCGGGGAGAGCTCCGCGACCTCTCCGGCCGGTGTCGTCAGGCTCCTGTCGAATTCGACGTCGTCGCTCACTGTCCGATCCTGTCCCTGTCCGATCTTGCATCCGCGTGAGGCGGCCGTCAGCTTTCGATCCCGCCCAGCCGGACTGCCCGTTTCCGCCAGCCCCGCACGCTTGTGGCGCTTTGGCGCATTTTCTATAGACAGGGAAGGGGTCGCACGGCGCGGCTTCCATACACAATAATGCGGCCGCACGGCGCGGCCTGCCGCAAAACAGGACGATGTGCCATGGCCGACATGCTGCCCCTGCAGGCTTCGACCCTCGCCGGCGAGCTCTTCCCGGCCGCGAAACCCCGCTCCGCGGTCCTGCGCAATGTGGCGCTGGCCGTCGCCGGCAGCCTGCTCATGGTCGCCGCCGCGAAGATCAAGGTGCCGTTCTGGCCGGTGCCGATGACCTTGCAGACGCTGGCGGTGCTCGCGCTTGGCGCGGCCTATGGCGCGCGGCTCGGAGCCGCGACGATCGCGCTCTATATCGCGTACGGGCTCGCGGGCCTGCCGGTCTTCACCAATACGCCGCCGGCCGTGGCCGGGCCGCTCTACCTTCTCGGCCCGACAGGCGGCTTCCTGCTGGGCTTCGTGGCCGCGGCCGCCATCGCCGGCTGGGCGGCGGCGCGCGGCGCCTCGCTCGCTCGCCTGGTCGGTGGCCTGCTGCTCGCCGATCTCGCCCTCTTCGTCGTCGGCTGCCTCTGGCTGGCCTTCGGCGCGCAGATGGCGGGCGGCGCGAGCGGCGTCGGCCTGGCCAAGGCCTTCGCCTATGGCGCGCAGCCCTTCCTGCTCGGCGAGGTCCTCAAGATCGCGCTCGCGACCTGCATGGTCGGAGCGGGCTGGTCGCTGATCGGCCGGCGCGGCTGAACGCAATCCGCGACTGCAAAACGAAAAGGCCGGGGCGCAAGCTCCGGCCTTTTTCATGAGCAGTTCGCGGCGATCCGCCGGAGGCTGCGCCTGCGGGTCTTAGCCTCCGACCTTACTTGACCGGCTCGCCGCCGCCGCAGCTCTTCGTGTCAGTCGTGAAGAACGGGCCGAGATTGCCGCATTTGTCGCAGCCGGACAGGGCAAGGCCCAGCCCGAGGATCGCGACGAGAAGGGAGATGCGCTTCATGGGCTTCGACGGCTCCGATTCGAACAGGCCGCGACTTTAACGGCGGTGCCGGGCCCGGGACAAGGACGGGCTCCCGGCTGTCCTCGTCAGAGGCCGCTCGCCAGCCAGCCGAGAATTCCGGCGGCTGAAACCGTGAACAGAACGATCACGGCTTTCGCGTCGTCGGGCCAGTGGCGCATCATGCTTCGTCTCCCATCGAGGAAGGCGTCGCAATAGTCATGCCATTTAACGGAGCCATGACAGGTGGCGCGTGGCGAGCGGTCGCGTATCCTGGCGGCGGGCCGGCTCCCTGCCGCAGGCGCGGCGGCGTGGCGACGGCGCGCCGGGGCGCTGCCCTTCGAAGGGAGACCAAGACATCATGGCATTGACCATCGGCATGATCGCTCATGACCGCAAGAAGCCCGATCTCGCCGCCTGGGCGGAGGCTCATCTCGATCTGATCGCCCGGCACAAGGTGGTCGCCACCGCCACGACCGGCTCGGTGTTGCAGCGCACCTTGCCGGACCTGCCGATCAAGCTGGTCAAGAGCGGGCCGCTCGGCGGCGACCAGCAGATCGGCGCGATGATCGCCCAGGGCGAGCTCGATGTCCTGCTGTTCTTCCCCGATCCGCTCGAAGCGCAGCCGCACGATGTCGATGTGAAGGCACTGCTGCGGCTGGTGCTCGTCTATGACATCCCTGCCGCCTTCAGTCCGCGCACTGCGACCGAGCTGGCGCGATCCGGGCTTTTCGCCCGGTGAGCGAGCGCGATTCGGCGATTGCGGAGGGCTCACAAGAGCGAGAGTGACGTAGCGTGCTCTTGTGCAGTGCAGCGAAGAGGCTTACGTCGGAGCTGCCTTAGGCAACCCTTCCCCCTATCTGAAAGGAGAGCCGAATGTCTGAAAGGCACCAGTCCGACTGTGCGCTCGAGGATGAGCCCGCCAAACAGACGGAGACCAGCGAAGCGCAGGACCAGGAAGGCTCCGAAGCCTTTTCGCCGCGCGACTATCAAGAAGGATTCTGGGGCAACTAGCCCCATTTTCAACCATCACGAAACCGGAGGGCGGCAAAGCGCCCTCCGGCACGGATCAGCCGATCAGTAGCGCGGGCCGTAGTCCCGGCGATAGCCGTAGCCGGGCCGCGGGCCATAGCCCGGGCGCGGTCCGTAACCAGGGCGCGGGCCATATCCGGGGCCGCGGCCATAGCCTGCCCCATATCCCCTGTTTTGGTGGCCGCGCTGCCGTTCCATATTCTGCTGAATGATCATCATCCGGCGCATTTTTGCTGCGCTCGCGGTGAACTCCACCGGTCGCTCGTCGAGATGCCGGGCCACGGCAGCGGGCAAAGCCTCGCCGGCAAGGGCCGGTGCTGCTGCAGTTGTCAGGGCACCTCCGATCGCGAGCGAGCCGAGAAGGCCGAGAACGGCAGAAATCTTCATGTCAGTTTCCCAAATCAGATGTATCGCACGGGTTGCATCTTAGGGCTGTGCGCGATCAAGACAACCTCTGGGTGAGGGCGGCTGTTCCTACAAGGCTCTGAAAGCGACGGGCGACGCCCGTGAAGGAGGGGATGGCTTTTGCGCCGGAGCGCTCCATTATGGGGAGCGCTTGGCCATTCGCCGTATCCGGCCTGCGTCGCTGGCCGGGGAATCTGGCCCAGCACGGCCGGGGTGATCCGAAACCCACCGGCAAGCCTGCGACGAAACGCGCAGGCCCCGCAGGGCTTAATTCTCAACGCTTTGATTTATCGCGGGAAATTTTGGTCGGAGTGGCAGGATTTGAACCTGCGACCCCCTCGTCCCGAACGAGGTGCTCTACCAGGCTGAGCCACACTCCGATCAACTGGTGGCCGGCTTATAGCCAGCGCCGCGCCGCAGCGCAACAGCCTGTTTGCATGTTGTGTCGGAAAACCCACCGAAGCTTTTTTCGCATGATCCCGGAGAGTCCGCCAAGGCGGTTGCGCAGGGCGGCGGCGCGTTCTAGAAGGCGCGACACGTTGGGGCGTCGCCAAGTGGTAAGGCAGCGGTTTTTGGTACCGCCATTCGGAGGTTCGAATCCTCCCGCCCCAGCCAAGCGCCTCCGATTTTCACAGACACGGCCGACCTTCCTCATTCCTGCGACGATGTTGGAGGTTGGTGTAGCGCGCCGCGATTTTCTGGACATTCGACGCGATATTCCGAACAGCGGCGAAGCAAGCGATAGCGTCGGCTGATGGCGCTCTGCGCTCCGCCCCTCGGATCGGCCGGGCCATCGCATCCGGCTGACGTGATCGTGAAACGGGCGTCCTCAGAATTCCTCCAATCGCAGGCTAGTTCCAGCGGATGGCTTCTGGAAATCTATGGCCGATGCAGATGTGGATCATCCCGAGCTGCGAGGGCGCGCGCCGGTCGAGTGCGGCTGGCAGCGGCTTGCGCCGCGCGTGGCGCGGGCTGGGCTTCGCTGTGCTGGGCAGCGCGGCTGCGCTGCTCATTTGCGATCCGGCGCTGGCGGCGGAAGACCAGGCGCTGGGACGGTATCTCGCGCTCGAATGCTCCTCCTGCCACCAGCTCTCCGGGGCAAGCGTGGGCGGCATCCCCTCGATTGTCGGCTGGCCCGAGGCGCAGTTCGTCGCGGTGCTCGATGCGTATCGCCGCAAGGAGCGCGAGGGCCAGGTGATGCAGGCCGTCGCCGCAAGGCTTAGCCGCGCGGAGATGGTCGCGCTCGCCGCCTATTTCGGCGCCCTTTCACCGAAACCCTGAGATCGCGGAGGCAGGCTTTGAAACCGACACGGCGCGATCTGATCATCGGTGCGGGGACCATCGCCGCTTCCGGCGCGCTGGGAGTGCCGGCTGTTCTGGGCCAGGCCAAGGCGCGCATCGTCGTGATCGGCGGTGGCGCGGGCGGCGCGACGGCGGCGAAATACATCGCCCGCGACGGCCATGGCGCGATCGCGGTGACGCTGGTCGAGGAGAACGAGACCTATCAGAGCTGCTTCCACTCGAACCTCTATATCGGCGGCTTCAAGAACTACGATCAGATCGTCCATCGCTACGACGCCCCGACCGCGGCCTATGGCATCACGCTCGTTCGCCAGCGCGCCGCGCGGATCGACCGCGACAGAAAAGAGGTCGTGCTGGGCGACGGCAGCCGGCTGCCCTATGACCGCCTCGTCCTCTCCCCGGGCATCGACCTGAAATACGATTCCGTTCCCGGCTGGTCCCAGGCCGCCGAGGAGGTCATGCCGCATGGCTGGAAGCCGGGGCGCCAGACGAGATTGATCCGGGAGAAGCTCGACGCGGTACCGGATGGCGGCACCATCGTCATGATCGCTCCGCCGAACCCCTATCGCTGCCCGCCCGGCCCCTATGAGCGGGCCTCGATGTTCGCCCATATCCTCACATCGACGGGCCGGACCAAGGCCAGGGTCGTCATCCTCGATCCGAAGGACAGCTTCTCCAAGCAGGGTGTCTTCATGCCGGATTGGGAGAAGCGCTATGGCGCGATGATCGAATGGCTTAGCCCCCGGGTTCATGACGGCATCAAATCGGTCGATCCCGCGAGCGGCACCGTCGTCACCGGCTTCGAGACCTATGAGAACTGCGCCTTCGTCAATGTCATCCCCGCCCAGATGGCGGGCGCGATCGCGCGCGAGGCCGGCCTCGCGCCGGCCGGCGGCTATTGCGCGATCGACCCCGCAACGATGAAATCGACCGCCGATCCGGCGATCTTCGTGCTCGGCGATGCCTGCAATGCCGGCGACATGCCGAAATCGGCCTTCTCGGCCAACAACCAGGCGAAGATCGTGGCCATGGTGGCCTGCTCGGAACTGGCGGGCGGGCCGGCCTTTCCCGCGCGCTATTTCAACACCTGCTGGAGCCTCGTCGGCCCCGACGACGCGATCAAGGTCGGCGGCCGCTACGAGCCGAAGGACGGGCGCATCGCGGCGACCGAGACCTTCATCTCGCAGCCCGGCGAGAGCGACGAGGTTCGGCGGCAGACCCAGGCCGAGAACCTCGCCTGGTACGAGGCGATCTGCGCCGACATGTTCACCTGATGTTTGCCGTTTGCGGATGCCGCGCGAGCGCGTCCGTTCGAGAGATTTGAACGTTCGCATTGGAGACCGGAGTCGATGACGAAGACGATAGCCGCAACTGCCGCCATGATCGCCGCCATGATGTTGGGGGCTGCATCCGCCAGCGCGCAGGATGTCGCCGCGGGCGAGAAATCCTTCGCCAAATGTCGTGCCTGCCATCAAGTCGGCGAGACGGCGAAGAACACGATCGGACCCGTGCTCAACGGGTTGTTCGGCCGGCAATCGGGCGCGGTCGAGGGCTATGCCTATTCGCCCGCCAACAAGAATGCGGGCATCACCTGGGACGATGCCAGCTTCGCCGACTACATCAAGGATCCGCGCGCGAAGATGCCCGGCACCAAGATGGTTTTCGCCGGCATCAAGAACGACACGGAAATCGCCGATCTCACCGCCTATCTCAAGCAGTTCGCCGCCGACGGCAAGAAGCTGTAGGGGGTCTAGAGCATTTCCGCGTTTCTCCGAATCGCGGAAATGCTCCATCTCTTTGTCTCATCGCATTTTCTTCACGCGAACCGGTGTCCACTTCGCTCGAAAATGCTCTAGCGCCGCATGGCCGGTGTCTCGACGGGCAGCCCCTTGGCTCGCCCGGCGAGATAGAGCTCCAGAGCGAGATATTCGGGCGAGCCATAGTCGAATTGCGTCGCCCTGACGCCGAGCGAGCAGGCTCGCAGCCGTCGATGCAGCGAGCCGACCGTGTTCCATTCCAGCCGATAGGCGGGATAGCCCGTGCCGACGCCATGGCTGATCGTATCGCCGCGCAGCTTCTGTCCGACGAGCCCGTCATGGCATTGCTTGCAGGAGAGATTGAGCTGCCCCTGCCGGCGTTCGTAGAAGGCCTTGCCTGCCTCGAAGAAGGGCTGCGCCGGCCCGTCCGTCCGCACGCTCATCGGCAGGCCGCGAGACAGCGAGGCGATATAGGCGGTCAATGAAAGCATCTCGGCCGTTTCATAGCCGAAGGCCGGCTGCTGTTGGCGTTCGACACGGCACTGCTCGATCCTGCCTTCGAGATTGAGCAGCTTGCCGCTGGATGGGTCCACTTGCGGATAATGCGTCGCCGCGCCCCGCAGACTCGTGGCGGGATCGGCGTGGCAGTCGAGGCAGGCCTGGCCGCCGCCGGAGCGCTTGGCGGCGAAGAGATCCCGGCCCTGATCGACCCAGAACCAGGCCGGGTTGCGGGTCGGATCGTCCTGCTGGCGGCGCAGCTCCGGAGACAGGAACGTGCTGCCGGATACGATCTCGTCGGCTTGCGCCGGCGCCATGACCGTCAGCAGACCCATCAGCGGGAGCGACAGGCGCAAGGCGCTTCTCAGGCCACGGTCAGGCGCGCCGTGCGCGTATAGGTCGCGCCGCCGTCCTCCCGCCACTCGAAGACGATGTCGCCGGTCTCGACTGCGCGCGTGCAGAACGAGACGAAGGGGTTGGCGGCGACGCCGGTGTTCATGTCGATGCGAAAGATCTCGGCGCCGGCATAGGTCGCGGTCATCCGGTTGAGGATCTTGCGCGGCACGATGCCGCCCTTGCCGTCCGACTGGCCGCCGCGGTCCATGGGATGGCGGACCAGCACCTTGATCTCGACGGGTTCTCCCGCCTTGGCCTGGGGCGGCACGGTGATGCGGGCATTGAACATCGCTCAGCCTCCGTCGATGCAAGCGCTCAGCGTCACCACGACAGGCGCCCTGGCGATCGCGTAGCGCCCGTCGCTATGGGCAACCACCGCGGCGACGGTCTGCGACTGCGCGAGACGCAAGGTGATCGCCACCTCCGCCCGGCCCGCACGCGGCGAGAGATGGATCCGCGCCATGTCCGGAAAGGGGTTCTTGTCGGCAATCAGATGGATCCAGCGAACATGCGCCGCCTCGGTCATCGGGCTGTCGACGGCGATGCGCACATCCACCGAATTTCCATTCTCGACCAGCGCCGGGATCTCCAGCCTGACACCGCCTTCGGCCGGAACCGTGCCCTCCGTGACGCGCCGGACGAGATCGTCCATTGTTTCGGTTTCAGCGGCTCTGGACATCTCGGGCCATGTCGCCAGTGCCAGGCCCGCCGCAGCGATGGCGACCGCCTCCCGGCGGCTCAGGGCCTCACTGCGTCCTGAGCGAGGCGAGATAGGAAACGACATCCTCGATCTCCTGTGCCGAGAGCGCGGGCTGGCCGCGATAGGCCGACGCCACGTCTCGCATGTTTTCCGTACGGAAGTAGGGCGGCATCACCGTGTCGGGATCGAGCCGGGACATGTCGACCAACCGCAAACGGACCTGTCCGGTGTCGAGCCTTGCGCCTACTCCCTTGAGCGGCGGCCCGATCGAACCCTGGAAGGGTTCGGCCGGATCGTCGCCATGATGGCAGATCAGGCAGTTGCCGCGCTCGCGATCCCTGACGAGCGCCGCCCCGCGCGCCGCGTCGCCGACCTTCCCGGCCAGCGGTTCCGGTATGGTGTCGGCGACGATGCGGTAAGGCTCCAGCGCCGCCACCTGCCCGGCGAGCAGGGCGAGGACGATGGCCCCCGCCCAGCCCGCCGCGCGGTTAGGCCTTGCGCAGGTCGGCATTCTTCAACGGAAGCGAGCGGACGCGCTTGCCCGTGGCCGCGAAGATCGCGTTCAGGACGGCGGGCGCCGCGACGGCGATGGTCGGTTCGCCCACGCCGCCCCAGAAACCGCCCGATGGCACGATCACCGTCTCGACCTTCGGCATCGCCTCGAGGCGCATCACCTCGTAGGTGTCGAAGTTCTCCTGCTCGACGCGGCCATCCTTGATGGTGATCTCGCCATAGAGCGCCGCCGAAAGGCCGTAGACGAAGGAGCCCTCGACCTGCCGCTCGATCTGCGCGGGATTGACGGCGTGGCCCGGATCGGTCGCCGCGACGATGCGGTGGATGGTGAGCTTGCCATCGGCGCCGACGGAAACCTCCGCCACCGCCGCGACATAGGAGCCGAACCCCATGGTCTGGCAGATGCCGCGGAAGACACCGGCCGGCAAGGGCTTGCCCCATTCGGCGCGTTCCGCAGCAGCGTTGAGCACGGCAAGATGCTTGGGGTGGCTCTTCATCAACGAGCGCCGGAATTCGAGCGGATCCTTGCCCGTTTCATGCGCGAGTTCGTCGATGAAGCTCTCCAGATAGATCGTGTTCTGGTTGAGGTTGACGCCGCGCCAGAAGCCTGGCGGCACATGCGGGTTGCGCATCGCATGGTCGATCAGGAGGTTGGGAAAGGAATATCCGATCGAGGCTTCGGGGCCGGGGGCGTTGAGCCCCTGGAAAACGACCGGGTCGCGCCCGTTCTGGATGTTCTGCGGGAAGAGGCCGGCGACGATCGATTGACCGGAGATGCGCATGTGGAGCGCGGTCACATTGCCGTCCTTGTCGAGTCCGGCCCTGAGCTTGCATTGCGTGATCGGGTGAAAACGCCCGTGCAGCATGTCCTCCTCGCGCGACCAGATCAGCTTCACCGGCGTGCCGGGGATCTGCTTGGCGATGGCGACGACCTGCCTGACCCAGTCGTGCACCGCACCGCGCCGGCCGAAGCCGCCGCCGAGGTCGATCTTGTAGGCTTCGCATTTCGCCAGCGGCAGGCCCGAGGCTTCCGCGGTGGCGGCCAGCGCTGCCTCGCCGTTCTGCGTCGGCGTCCAGACCTCGCATTTCTCGGGGGTATAGAGCGCGGTCGCGTTCATCACCTCCATGCAGGCGTGATTCTGGAAGGGGTAGCTGTAGGTCGCCTCGATCACGCGGGCGGCTCCGGCCAACGCCCCCTTGGCGTCGCCATTCTGGTTGCCGACCACGGCGTCGGGCGCATCGAGCCCTTCCTTCAGCCAGGCCGCGATGCTTTCGCTCGTGACCTTGGCGTTGGGACCCTCGTCCCATTCAATCGGTAGCGCGTCGAGCGCGGTCTTGGCCTGCCACCAGGTCTCGGCAACGACGGTGACCGCGCTGTCCCCGACGGGCAGGACATGCTTCACGCCCGGCATGCCCCTGACCTTGGCCGCATCGAAGCTCTTCACCTTTCCTCCGAAGACCGGGCAATCCTTGATCGCGGCGTTGAGCATTCCCGGCAATTTGAAATCCATGCCGTAGATCTTCTTGCCGTTGGTCTTGTCGACCGTGTCGAGGCGGGGCAGCGCCTTGCCCGCGATCGTCCAATCCTTCGGGTCCTTGAGCGGCACCTCCTTCGGCGCTTCCAGCTTTGCGGCCGCGGCGGCCACCTGTCCGTAACGGAGCGAGCGGCCGGACGCCTTGTGCGTGATCACGCTCTTCTCGGCGCTGCATTCGGCCGCCGGCACCTTCCATTCGTTCGCCGCCGCCTGGATCAGCATCATGCGTGCCGCGGCGCCGCCCTTGCGGACATAGTCGTGCGACTCGCGGATGCCGCGGCTGCCGCCGGTCGAGAAATTGCCCCAGACGCGGTTGCGCGCGATGTTCTGGCCGGGCGTCGGATATTCGGTCGTCACCTTCGACCAATCGCAATTGAGCTCCTCGGCGACGAGCTGTGCGAGGCCGGTGAGCGTGCCCTGGCCCATTTCCGAACGGGCGATGCGGATCACCACCTTGTCGTCGGGATGGACGACGACCCAGGCATTGATCTCGGGGGTTCCCGCCTGCTGAGCGCCGGCAGGAATGGAAAAGCCGAAGGTGAAGGCGCCGGCAACCGCGGCCGAACCGGCGAGGATGTGGCGGCGGGATGGGCGGAAAGAACGGGGGGCGGATAAGACGGTCATGATCGCTCTCCTTTCCCTCAACCGCGGCCGAGCTGGCCGCCGGCGGCGACGTCGAGGATTGCCGCCTTGACGCGGACATAGGTGCCGCAGCGGCAGATATTGGTCATCTCGCTGGCGATGTCGGCTTCGCTCGGCTTCGGATTGGCCTGCAGCAGCGCAGCCGCGGTCATGATCATGCCGCTCTGGCAGAAGCCGCATTGCGGCACGTCGTGCTTGATCCAGGCCTGCTGGACCGGGTGGGTTCCGTCAGGGGAGAGCCCCTCGATCGTGACGATCTTCTGCTCCTCGGTCACGGCGCTGACCGGCAGCGCGCAGGAGCGCGTGGCGACGCCGTCGATATGCACCGTGCAGGCACCGCACTGGGCAACGCCGCAGCCATATTTCGTGCCGGTCAGACCGATCTGTTCGCGGATCACCCAGAGCAGCGGCGTGTCGCCATCGACTGCGACGTCCAGAATCCGGCCATTCACATTCAGCTTCGTCACCGTAAACCCTCCCGGTTCGGTTCAAGCAGGACGGCGAGAGAGCCAACGCGCCTCGCCGGAAGCCTCGGGATGCCGTGCGAGCATGCCGAGGATTTTTGAAGTGGAATGATTGAAACTCAGAAGTCCGGCGGCGCCAACGGCCAGCATCTGCCGATCACGTTTCGTGAGCGCTGCCAGAAGAGCGAATGCAGCGCCGTATCGTGCGAAAACGGCTTTTGCTCCGCGCAATTCGGACGCTTCTGCCCGCATAGCGGGTGCTCAGCCACCGTTGCGTGTTTCACGCAGATGTGAACCTCGGGATTGCCTGAGGCTGCGTGACGTCGTCGGGCGATAGCCCCGCCATCGGGACGAGACGCGGATCGCGTTCGATCACGCGAACGACATGGCGCCGCGGCCTGTCCTCGCAGGGCGCCGGGAGCGATTAAGACCGCTCTCTTCCCTCGGCCTCGATCAGGTATTCGATGTGACGCCGCCCGGACGCTCCGGGACGGATCGCGACCGCGACGCCGAAGATGCGTTGGATCGTTTCGCTTGTCAGGACCTCGTCCGGCGAACCCGCCGCCTCCAGCCTCCCTTCATGCAGCAGTGCGATCTCGTCGCAGAACATCGCTGCGAGGTTGAGATCGTGCAGCGCCATGATGCAGGTGATGCCGAGGCGGCGGATGAGGTTGAGGATCGCGAGCTGGTGCTGGATGTCGAGATGGTTGGTCGGCTCGTCGAGGATCAGCTCGCTCGGTTCCTGCGCCAGCGCCCGGGCGATATGGGCCCGCTGGCGCTCGCCGCCCGACAGCGTATGCCAGGACTGGTCGTGCCGCTCCGCGAGCCCGACCCGCGCCAGCGCTTCGTTCACCGCCGCCTCGTCCGCCGCGCTCCAGGATGCCAGCGCGGCGCGATGCGGCGTGCGGCCGAGGCGGACGACGTCGCAGACGGAGAGCTGGATCTCGGTCGTCGCCTGCTGCTCCACGAAGGCGAGGCGGCGCGCGAGATCGCGCCGCGCCACGCCGGCGATGTCACGCCCATCGAGCATGACGACGCCGCTCGCGACATTGCGCAACCGGCAAAGCAGCCTGAGAAGGCTCGATTTGCCCGAGCCGTTCGGACCGATCAGGCCAAGCACCCGGCCTGGCGCCGCCTGCAGCGTCACCCCGTCGATGATCATCCGGCCGGCGGTGCCCCAGCGCACCTCCCGCATCGCGAGCGTCATGTCGGCCCCATCATTTGGGTTTCCTGGCGCGATAGAGGATCAAGGCGAAGACCGGCGCGCCGAACAGCGCGGTGACCACGCCGATCGGCAGGATCTGCTGCGGGATCAGCACGCGCGACAGGATGTCGGCGAGGATCATGAAGATCGCACCGATGACGAGGCAGGCGGGCAAAAGCCGGGCATGGCCGGAACCGACGAGGAAACGGGCGGCATGGGGAATGATCAGCCCGACGAAGCCCACCGTTCCGACGATCGAGACCATCACGGCGGTCATCACCGCGGTCGTGGCGAAGAGCACGATTTTCACCCGCGTGACCGCGACGCCGAGCGAGGCGGCCGCGTCGACGCCGAAAGCGAAGGCGTCGAGCGCCTTGGCGTGCAGCATGCAGATGCCGAAGCCGATGAAGGCGACCGGCGCCGCAATCCACAGGTCCGGCCAGCGGACGCCGCCGAAATTCCCAAGGAGCCAGAACATCACGCCCCGCGCCTGCTCGGCGCTGGCGAGCGTCGTCACGATCGTGGCGGTCGCCGCGTTGAAGAGCTGCGAGGTGGCGACGCCGGCGAGGATGACGCGATCGCTCGCCCCGCCCGCTCCGGTCGCCAGGAGCGCGACCACCGCGAGCGCGGCGCAGGAGCCGATGAAGGCGCCGGCCGAGACCGTCAGCGCCGTGCCGCCGATGCTGACGCCGAGGATCAGCACCGCGACGGCGCCGGTCGAGGCTCCCGCCGAGATGCCGAGAACGTAAGGCTCCGCCAGGGGATTGCGCAGCAGCGCCTGCAGGATTGCGCCTGAGAGAGCGAGCGCGCCGCCGCACAACCCCGCCATCAGCGCCCGGCTGAGGCGATAGTCGAAGATCACGCCCTGCTGGATCGCGCTGACAGGCCAGTCGAGATCGAACAGCCCGTTGCCGAGCGCCTTCAACGCCGTCTCCAACGGGATGCGCATCTCGCCGATCGTCACCGCCAGCGCCACCGCGAAGGTGAGCGCCAGCAGCGAAACCAGCGCGACGGCGATCCGCGCCGGCCAGTTCGGGCCGTGGGCTGCGTGGCTCAAGGAGTCAGACCGAAGCCGGCGATCGCCTTGGCGAGCGTCTCGATGCCGTCCACCGTATCGAGCCCGGCGCGGGTCGCTCCGACATCCATGATGACGATGCGATTGTTCTTCACCGCGTCGAGCTTGCTGGCGACGGGGTCGGTTTTCAGGAAATCGAGCTTCTTCTCGATATCATCGGCCGGAAAGCGGCGGCGATCCATCTTCACCGTGACGATGACCGCGGGATTGGCGGCGGCGATGCTCTCCCAGCCGACCAGCGGCCATTCCTCATTGGTCGTGATGATGTTGCGCGCCCCGAGCTTCGACAGGATGTAGGCGGGCACGCCGTTCCTGCCGGCCATGAAGCCGTCGCCCTTGATGTCCTTGCTGGAGAACCAGACGACGACCGGCACGTCCTTGACCTTTGCATCCGCCACGGCCTGGACCGCCTTCTCCTCGCGCGCCTTGAGCTCGGCGACGAGCGTCTCGGCGCGGTCGGACACGTCGAAGATCTGCCCGAATTCGCGGATGTTGCGATAGACCAGCTCCATCGTGAACATCTGGGTGCGCACGCCGTCGCCGCCGCCGGAATTGTCCTTGCCGACGCAATCGGTCGGCGAGACATAGGTGGGCACCTTGACCTTGGCGAACTGATCGCGCTTGCCGACGATGCCGTTGGGGCCGACATGCCATTCGAACATTGCGGTGACGAGGTCCGGCTCCTGCGCGAGAACCGCCTCGAAGCTGGGGTCGTTGTCGGCGAGGCGCTTCACCTTGGCATTGACCGCCTCATAGGGCTTGGCGATGGGCGAGAACCAGACGGCGGTGCCGACGACGCGGTCGCCGAGGCCGAGCGCATAGAGGATCTCGGTCTGCGTCTGGCCGATCGAGACGACGCGCTTGGGCGCGGCGTTGAAGGTGATCGTCTCGCGGCAGTTCTCCAGCGTCAGCGGATACTGGGTCGGCGCTGCGACGGCCGCGCCCGCGGCCAGGCTGCCGAGGAATGCCAGGACGGGCCATTGAAGCAGGCGGACGAGAGGGCGCGCAATCGGCACAGAGGAAGCCTTATATGAAACATTGTTACATTTCTGATAGGGCGAGCGGCGCGCAGCCGTCAAGCTCCCCGCGACAGCGCGGCCGGCGGTCTTCATGAACATGGACTTCATCGCTCCCCGAGATGACGGATGCGGGAGCTGCGCAGGATGCGGACGGATGACGGCCGCATGGCCATCACCGACACACACCTCCGGAACACCCCGTCCGAAAGACGTCTTCGATGACCGGGGCAGGTCTCCTGGCTCGCGGGTCGACGCCGGTTCCGCCCGGCCTTCCCGGCGCGGCACGCGCCAGTGGACGATGGACGGAGAGCTCGCCGCTTACAGTTGCGGGGGCAGCCTCGGCTTTGGCGCAACGCGCCTCACCGAATTCCCTCTTAGCTCCAGGCTGAATCTGGAGAACCTCGATCACGTCCAACCTATAAGGTCGTGCCGCACCGTCAAGCTCGGTTCGGGACCATCATGATCGACGTCGATATGCCGCCGGCACTGTAGATCTGGGGCCCAGGCGCGGCGGCTTCGCAGACCGGTGTGATGTCCGGGCTTTCTCCGCTCGACGCAGCGTCACTGGCTATGTTGCTGCCCGGGTTTCTGGTTCGCCCTGCCAGGAGATCGGTTCACTGCGGGCGTGACCTTCCGGCAGCCAAGATCTCGCTTGCGGCGATTTCTGCCACGCGGCATCCCGTCTTGATACTTACGTAAGGTAATGTTTCTGAAGGGAGGCCGAGCTGCCATCAGGCGGGAGCTTCCGAAAAGCGAGGCTCATTTCGCTTGTCGCGGAGCGGAACGGGGGTAGCTCCGATTCTCCTAAAATATGATAAGTAACTGATATAAATTAGATTTTTATTTAATCTCTGTCGCCGCGCCGGCGTCGTAAACGGATCGCGTGTCGCCTCAAGGAGCTACTCCCTTTGCGCCGACGGGAACCCCTTTGCTCGCTTCACGGTGCAGTGCACCAAGCGTAAGCTGAATAGTACTGTGGGTTGAGTGAGGGTATAGCCGTGTTGCCGAATGCACAGCTCTCCGCGATAGAATTGCAGGATGCCGCTCAAAGGATCAAGGTCCTGCGTCGGGCTGCGACCGAACATGCTGTGGAAATCGGCCGCGAGCTCCTTCGCGTCAAGGAGCGGCTGCCCCACGGGGTCTTCGTCAAATGGGTCGAAAAGGCGTGCGAGTTCAAGATCAGGACCGCGCAGGACCTGATGAAGCTGGCGCGCGGCGCCGATTCCGATGCGAATGCGAAGCTCGTCGCGCTGATGGTTCCATCGACGCTTCGTGTCTATCTCGCCAAGACGACCCCGCCGGCGGTTCGCACCACCATCCTGCAGCGACTCGAGAATGGTGAGCGCGTGTCCCGCAGCGAGCTGCATTCGCAGGTCGTGGATACGCGCAAGACCAGGATGGAGGCGGTGCAGCGTCCGGCGCAGGAAGGATTCTCCTCGTCGTTTCTTCCCGCGCGCGAGCTTAACGGGCCCGCCGAAGGGAGGCGAAACGACCCGGGCGCGGACCGGGCCCGCAGGGTGGCTGAGCTGATTTTGCGGCGGCTCAGCCCGGAGGATTACGGGCTCATCATGGAGGAGATGAGCTGGGAGGTCTGGAACAGAGCCTTTGTCTGGATGAGAGCGGCGCGTGTTGTGGACGCCGAGCATCTGGAATTGGCTTTGCCCAGTACAGCGACGAATCAATCGTGCGAATTCGTTCCTGCAAAGCTGCAGTGAAAAATATCGAAGTTTTATCGTGACTTACAGTCCGCGTATTCGCGTTGTGTGACTTGCGAACGCCGTCTTTGAGGGAGCGGAGTTCCTGCAAAGACATCAAATGGTCGGTGGATACAGATCGGAAGCCCAATGTCGGTCTATATTGACGAGCGCCAGCCCTCCACAACATTCGGCCTTCTCAGCCTACGCCGCCGCTGGAAGCTCATTGCCGCATGTGTCGGTCTCGCGGCGATGCTTGGCCTGCTCTACACGGTGCTGAGGCCAGCGAGCTATACGGCGTCGACGCAGCTCCTGGTCTATGTGAAGGAAGTTCAGCCCGGCCCCGACCTCGTCATTTCCCTCGGGCGCGCCGATCTCACGCAGGTCGAGAACGAGAGCGAGGTCATCCGCTCGCGCGGTACCCTGGCCAAGGTCGTAGGGTCGCTGGACCTTACCGAGGATTCCGAGTTCGTTCCCGCGGCGACGGCGTTTCAGGGGCTCGCCCGGTGGCTTTCCGGCACGTCGCCAGCGACCTCCGACGGGAGCCGCGCGAAGCAGGAAGCCGCCATCGAGTCCCTCGCCAGGAGCATCGCGGTCAAGCGGGTCGGAACCAGTCACACGATCCTCGTCGACGTCACGACCTCCGATCCGGAGAAGTCCGCGCTCATCGCCAATGGCATCAGCCAGGTCATGCTCCAGGCGCGTCTCAACGCGGAGCAGGATGGCGAGCGCTCGCCATTGCTGCGCGAGCGGCTGCAGGGCTTGGGACCCAGCGTCTATGTGATGACGCCGGCGCTCGCTCCGGACAAGCCCAACGGACCGCGGAAGATCCTGATCATCATGGCTACGGTCATGGCCGGATTGGTGATCGGGGCGGCGCTGGTGCTGTTTCTCGACTTCCGGGACAAGACGATCCGCAGTGCCGCGCAGATTCAGCGTTTCGGCCTGGAGTGCATCGGCGCGATCCCCTTGTTCAAAAGCGGCAAGCCCGCGATTTCGAGCCAGGCTCGGCAGCGTGCCGGCCAGGATCGCCTGCCTGAAGCCTTGCTGGCGCAAACGCTTCTGCGGGCGACGGTCGCGATCGAGGCGGCCAAGGCACGCACCGTCGGCGTCGCCTCCTCGATCGCAGGAGATGGCGCGACGACCGTGGCGCGGCACCTCGCCCAGATGGCCGCGCGCAGCCAGAGGAAGGTTCTGCTCGTGGAGGCCGGCGGCAGCGAGACGTCGCGATCGTCCGCGAGGGAGATGTCCTCCGCGCCGGCATTCTCGGGGACGCAGCCGCAGCCGCTCGGCGGCAGCCTCTGGAACAATGGCGGCGACGGACCCGATCTTCTCATCACGCCTCCTCCCGGCACCGGCGAGGGCGTCGCCAACTGGTGGATGCATTGCGATCAGACATCGCTGGCAGCCTACGACCTGATCGTCGTCTGCCTGCCGGCCCTCGAACGCGGTCCCGAGTTTCGCATGGCCGCGCAGAACATCGACGGAATCCTGCTGGTGATGAAATGGGGCGGCGCCGAGATGGAGCGGATCGAGCGCGCCTTCACGGTCTCCGGCGCGGCGCCGTCGGATTTCATCGGAGCGGTTTTGAACATGGTCGATGACCGGATGATCGGCCGTTTCGGGGACAAGCTCTGGGAGGCGGAAGGGTTGATGGCCGCCGGACGAGGCCTGTTCGGGCCTGCGATGCCTATCGAGCCGGTTGCCGGATCGTCATGAAGCGGAGAGGTGCTACGATGAAGCGAAGCCGTTCATGGGTAAATGTCGTCGGGACAGTTTCACTGGTCCTGTTCACGCTCAACGGCAACACTGTGCGCGCGACGTCCGACTACGTCGTTCGGGCCGATGACAAGCTCAAGATCAAGATCTTTCAGTATCCTGAGCTGAGCGGTGAATACAAAGTCCGCGCGAATGGAACGATCTCCATCGCGCCGATCGGGGATATTCCCGTCAACGGCCTTTCGACCAAGGAAATCGCGGGCCAGATTGCCGAGCGCTTCGTGCGCTCCGGCATTTCCGATAAGCCCGGCGCCTCGGTCGAGGTCCTCGAGACCCGGCCGGTCTATGTGCTGGGCGACGTGCAGAAGCCCGGCGAGTATCAGTTCCGCCCGGGAATGACCGTTCTGCAAGTCGTCAGCCTGGCCGGCGGGTGGCTGCGGTTCAGTGACCCCGGCCTGATGCGGCTCGACCGCGACAGCATCAACATCACCGGCGATATGCGGAATCTCGTCAGGCGGTATTACGAGCTGACGGCGCGCCGGGCCCGCCTGAACTCCGAGCTGGTGATGAGGAGCGACATCCAGTTTCCGCCCGAGCTTCTCGCCCGGTCGCAGAGCGATGGCGGGGTGAGACAACTGATCGACGAGGAGCGTTCGCTCCTGAACATCCATGTCGATTCCCTGAAGACCCAGATCGACAGCCTGGAGCAGAACCGGGCCCTGTATGAGCGCGAGATCGAGGCGATCAAGCGCCAGATCGAGGCCAACAAGGTCCAGGTCGCGAGCGTCGAGAAGGAGCTCAAGGAGGTTCGGGATCTGGTCAAGCGTGGCCTGACGACCATCAGCCGCCTGGCGAACCTCGAGCGCATGCAGGCGCAGCTCGAAATGAACGAGCAGGGCTTCCAGACGCTGATCCTGCGGTCGCGCCAGAACATCACGCAGGCCGACCAGAGGATCTTCGACCTGAAGAGCGAGCGCAACGCGTCCCTGACCGCCGAGGTGCAGAAGGTCCGGATGGATCTCGACGAGGTCAGCGTGAAGTTCGACACCAACCGGAGTCTTCTCGTGGAGGCCAAGGTGACCGTCCCGACGCTGATCGGAAACTCCGACGGCCCCGTCGAGACCCGCAGCCTGACGGTCGTCCGCATTCAGGACGGAAAGTCCGAGACGATCGACGCGCCGGAGAGCATGGAGCTCCTGCCCGGGGACGTGCTCAGGGTCCAGCGGAGCATCATCCCCGGAGGAGGGCTCGGCATCGCCGGTCCGCTCGAGCAGACCAACATGATGATGCCGGCCAAAGTGAAGCAGTAACGGTTCGGCTGCGCGGTCCGCGCTGCCGGGAACGCAGGCTCGTTTCGTCTGCGAGCGGTGGATGGTTTTGTCTCGTGGTTGTGAGTGGGAGATCGACGATGGCCTGCGGAGACAATAATTCCGGGAAGTTGGAAGCCGGCTCTCTCTCCCTTCAGCAGCAAATGCTGACTTTCGAGCCGCAATTGCGCGCCTATGCCATGTCCCTCAGCCGAAGCGCGGACAGGTCAGACGATCTCGTGCAGGAAACGCTGATGCGCGCGATCAGCAAGATCCACACCTTCCGGCCCGGCACCAATCTCGGTGCCTGGCTGACGACGATCTTGCGAAACTGCTACCTCTCCGATCTGCGCCGGCGGCGCCACGAGGTCGAGGACGCCGATGGCTGCTATTCCGAGTCGCTGCGCGCGGCGCCGGAGCAGGAGGGCCTGCTGGAATACAAGGAGTTCTGTGCGGCCCTGCGCGAAATTCCGTTCGATCAGCGCGAGGCGCTGATGCTGGTCGGCGCGGCGGGGCTTTCCTACGAGGATACTGCGACGCTTTGTCGAACCACCACCGGAACGATCAAGAGCAGGATCAACCGCGCCCGTTCGCGGCTGGCAGCCCTGCTCGGGATCGACAACATCAGCGAGATCGGTTTCGACAGCCGGGTCCGGGCGGTCATGGCGGTCCATCAGGCCGCCGGCGCGACACGGCGGCTTGCCTGAACGCACCGGGAAGACCGGCTTTCGGAGACGCCGAAAAGAGGGACGCCCATGGCATCGGGCCGAATGCGAAATCCGGCCCGATGCGAAGCTTTCGGTTTGGGTCCCCCCGGGCCGGCTCCTGGATCATTTCCGCGGTTCTCTGAATCGCAGGAATGATCCATCTCTTTGTTTTATAGCATTTTCTTTACGCGAACCGGTGTCCGTTTCGCTCGAAAATGCCTTAGCGTTCCCGCATGCTGTCGTGCTGGTAGCGGGAGAGCGGCGAGAGCAGATAGCTGATGATCCGCCGCCGGCCGGTCTTGACCTCCGCCGTCACGGCCATGCCGGGCGACAGGTTGACCTGCTTGTCCTCGATCGCGAGTTGCGTGCGGTCGAGCGAGATGCGCGCGGCGTAGAGGAGTTCCTGCCCGCGCGGTTCGCTGCTGTCGTTTCCCGCTCCCGAGGTTTTGTCACCGGCGGTGTCGGGAATCTTGTCGCGCGGGATGGCATCCTGCGAGATGCTGAGGATGGTGCCGCGCAGCAGGCCGTAGCGGGTGAAATTGAAGGTGTCGATCTTGACGGCGGCTTCCTGGCCGGCGCTGACGAAGCCGATGTCGCGGTTCGAGATCATCGCCTCGATTTCCAGCCGGCTGTCTGCCGGAACGATGTACATCAGCGTCTGCGCCGGCGTGACGACGCCGCCGATCGTATGAATCGCGAGCTGCTGCACGATGCCGTCGACCGGGGCCGTCAGCCTCTGCAGGTTCCTGCGCTGCTCGGCCTTGACGATGTCCCGCCTGAAGCCGGCCTCCTTCTGCTGGGCCTTGGTCAGGTCGTCGAACAGGGTTCGCTCGTACTCCGCCACGGTCTTCGCGCGCGTCTCGGTCAAGGCGGTGACCGCGGCATTGGTTTCGCTGCCGCGCTTCTCCTGAACGAGGATGTCCTGACGCTGGCCGACGAGATCCTGCAATTCGGTGAGATAGGTGACCTTGGAGCCGAGCTCCTTCTGGAAAAGCTGCTCGCGAATCTCGACGCGTTGCTGGAGCGGCACGAGCGTGTTCTTCAGCTTGTCGACGGAGGCCTGAATCGTGTCGCGCTCCGCCGCCTTCTGCGCCAGCTGCCCATCGATGCTCGCGAGCTTGGCCTTCTGCTCGCTGCTCTGGCTGAGGAGGAGGCCGCGATACATCTGCACCAGGTCAGCAGACGCGTCCTTGGGTGGAGTAAACGCCGAAAGGGGGTCTTCCTTGTTGGCGATCGCCGCCCGCAGCCTCGCGATATCGAGGCGAGCGGCCATCAGATCGCTCTGCAGATGCCCGACCTCGGCATCGGCGGTCGTCGAGTCGAGATCGACCAACACGTCGCCTGCCTTGACGCTCTGGCCGTCGCGGACCTTGATCTCGCGCACGACACCGGTCTCGAAGGGCTGGACCATCTTGGTCCGGTCGCTGGGGATGATCTTTCCGGGCGCGACGGCGACGATGTCGACGGTGCCGATGCAGGCCCAGAGCAAGGCGGCGGCGAAGATGGAAACGATGCTCAGGCCGATGATGCGCCCGAGTGGGGAGGGCGGCGTCTCGACGATTTCGAGCGCTGCCGGCAGAAATGCGAGCTCCAGGGAGCGCAGGTGCTTCTCATCGGTCGATCGGGCGATGACGGCCTGCTGAAGGGCCTGCGAGCGCGTGGCGAGGCTCGTCACGGCGGCGCGGGTGTTGCGAGCGCCCCATTCCGCCGTCGATGTCAGAGCCTGACGCGCCCTGATCGCCACGGCCCTGTCGAGGCGCGGCATGTTCTCGGCAGCCGTCTTCGCCTGCTTCAGCAGGACCAGACGCCCGCCCCATTGGTCTTCGAATTCGGCCCGCGTCATCAAGGTCGGCTGCGTGATGTTCGACGCGACGACGACCGCGTTCTCGTGATTGACCTTTCCGAGCAGGAGGAAGCCGCCGTTGCGAAGCGCCGCAATGCAAGGCAGCGGAAGCTCGGCCAGCTTGTCCCATGTCGCGGAGAAGGAGCGGGCGACAAAGCCATAGGCCCGTGCGCCCTTCAGGATCTCGGTGACGCCGACGGCGCCGTCACCGAGATGGTTGCGAAGGTCTTCCTTCGTGGCGATGGCGCCGCGCAGGCGCAGCAGCATCTCCAGTGCGAAAAGTCCCGATTGATCGTTCGTGAGCGCGTGCATGGCTTTTTTCTCGTCGCCGCTGCTTTCCCAAGGGAAATCAGCGCGGCGTAGAGGCTCCCGGGGTTGTGGAGGATGCGGTCATCCGACGTCTCAAAGATGCTTGTGGGTACGGGCGGTGGCCAGGTTGGACGGCTGATGCCCCGCGAGCGTTGTCAGTGGGGAGGGCCCCCACGCCCCGGATCGGGACGCGGCCTGACCCGCCGCGGCTTGCGTGTTTGCGGCCTCCGGCAATCCGGACTGAAGCCGATGCAAGGTGGCGTAGCGGCCGCCGGTGCGCATCAGTTGCTCGTGAGTGCCGTCCTCGATCAGGCGGCCGCCTTCGATGGTGACGATGCGATCGGCCATCCGCAGGGTGGAGAGACGGTGCGCGATGACGAGCACGGTCCGGGAGCGCGCGATCTGCGTCATGTTCTGCTGGATGATGTGCTCGCTCTCGTAGTCGAGCGCGCTCGTCGCCTCATCGAAGATCAGGACGCGGGGATCGGTCGCCAGGGCCCGGGCGATGGCGATACGCTGCCGCTGCCCACCCGACAGGCTACCGCCGCGCTCACCGACGATTGTGTCGTAGCCCTCCGGCAATTTGAGGATGAAGTCGTGCGCGCCCGCCAGTTTCGCGACTTCGATCACCTTGTCCGCCGGAAGGGCGGGGTCGGCCAAAGCGATGTTGTCGCGCACCGAGCGGTTGAACAGGATATTGTCCTGCAAGACGACGCCGATCTGGCGACGCAGCCAGGACGGGTCGATCTGGGCGACGTCGATACCGTCGACCAAGACCCGGCCGCTTTCCGGCACGTAGAGCCTCTGGGCGAGCTTGGCCAGCGTGCTCTTGCCGGAGCCTGAGGGCCCGACGATCCCGATCATCTGCCCAGCCGGAATGCTCAGGCTGACCTTGTGGAGGATCTCCGGGCCGTCGATCCGGTAGCGGAACGTCACATGCTCGAAGCTGATGTCGCCGCGGATGGCGGGAAGGGCCGTCCGGGAGGGATTATAGGCAGGCTCGGGGGTGGTGTTCAGAATATCGCCGAGGCGGGCGATCGACAGCCGCGCCTGATGGAAGTCCTGCCAGATCTGGGCCAGTCGCAGGACGGGTCCGCTGACGCGGCCGGCGAGCAGGTTGAACGCGACGAGCTCGCCCACCGAAAGGTTGCCGGCGATGACCAGCTTAGCGCCGACATAGAGGATCGCTGCGGTCACCAGCTTGCTGATGAGCTGAACGGCCTGGCTGGCGACGTTGCCCAGGCTCAGCACCCGGAAGCTCGCGGCGATATAGGCGGCGAGCTGCTCCTCCCAGCGCTGCTGCATCTGGGGCTCGATCGCCATGGCCTTGAGCGTTTCGACCGCTGTCACGCTCTCGACCAGGAAGGCCTGGTTCTCGGCGCCGCGGGCGAACTTGTCGTCGAGATAGCGGCGGAAGAGCGGGGTCACGCCCACGGATATCGCGATGTAGAGCGGCAGCGACGCCAGCACGATCCAGGTCAGCAGCGGCGAATAGAAGAACAGCGCGGCCACGAAGACGATCGTGAAGAACAGGTCGATGACGAGCGTCAGCCCCGAACTCGTGAGGAAGTTGCGGATGTTCTCGAGCTCACGCACGCGGGCGACGGAATCGCCGACGCGACGTGCCTGGAAATAGCCGATCGGCAGCGCCAGCAGATGGCGGAACAGGCGCGCCCCGAGCTCGACGTCGATCCGGTTGGTGGTGTGCGAGAACAGATAGGTCCTGAGCGCGCCGAGGACGACTTCGAATACGGCAATGGCGACCAGCCCGATGACCAGCACGTCCAGCGTGCTCATGCTGCGATGCACGAGCACCTTGTCGATGACGACCTGGAAGAACAGGGGCGAGATCAGGCCGAAGAACTGGAGGAAGAAGGACGCGATCAGGACTTCGCCGAGGAGCCAGCGATATTTGTGGATCGCGCCCATGAACCAGGTGATGTCGAAACGGCGGGCGAGGTCGGTCAGCGTCGCGCGCTTCGTCATCAGGACGAGCCGGCCGTCCCAGATCGCTTCGAGCTCGGCCCGCGACATCACACTCGGCCGCGGGGCGTTCGGCGCCTGGACGAGGATCTGGTCCTCGCCGCAGCGGCCCAGGACCAGGAAGCTGCCGTCGCGCATCGCGGCGATCACCGGCAACGGCGTGCGCGCCAGCCGCTCCCAGCTCGTCGTCACCGAGCGGGCCTTGAGGCCCAGGCCCTTGGCGCATCGGATCATTTCCGAGACCCCGATCGGCCGACCGGGAAATTGATGCTGGATCTGTTCCGGAAGGACGCTCACGCCCTGGCTGCGCAGGATGAAGATGAGCGCAGTCAGGCCGTCGTCAGATCGCGGATGGGTATCGTTATCGGGATTTTCCAAGTGGTGGCCCCGCATACATGCTGTTTGAGGCGTGCGCGCGAGGAAGGCCTCGCGCGCACGGGACATTTTTTCGAATTCGTGTCGGTGCGGAGGCGCCGGACCCGGCGCCTCCGCTTTAAGTCAGCCGCGTGGCTTCGCGAGCGTCTGGGTGGAGGAGTTCAACCAGGCCTGCGTCATCGCCCCGAAGGACGTCGGCGCGGGCGTGGCGAAACTCGACGCCGCGTACTGATTGAGCAAAGCGAGCTTCGACATCGCCGACCCCTGGGACGGATCGGCGCTCGCGCCTCCATCCTGGGAACCGGAGTAGCCGAGCGTCCTGCCGCTGCCGAAGGCGGCATCCGTCACGCTGCCGCCATGGCCGCCGAACCACTGCTGCGACGCCGTCTGCGCGGAGGTGCCGGACGTCACCGTCGCGGGGGGCGCGAGGTCGGACGCCGCGGAGGCGACAGTCTTGGCCAACGGATTGACCGACGCCGTACCCGCCGACGCATCGGCGGCGATGGTCAGCACGCCAGCCGGCTGATGCGGCGCGCCGGCAATGTTGACGCTCTTGCCCGCGCGGTCCGTCACGCCCTTCAGATCGTATCCCGAGACTTCGAGATCGGGCGCGCTTTCGCCGGCTCCCACCACATATTTGAACTGCAGGGTGTTGGTGCCGGAACCGCTGACGTATTTGGCGGTGCCGCCGCTGCTCAACGACAGGGACGGCGCGCCGTTGACGGTCATCGCGTCCTTGAAGTTGACGGACAGCCAGACGGTGTCGCCCGCCTTGACGGTGCCGCTGCCGTCGCTGATGCCGGAACCGCTCGCGGCGATCCATTGCACCTTGGGCGCCGTGGGGTCGCTGGCCGTCGTGGCGCCGACGGCCAGAACCCCGGCCGGCTGATGTGGCGCACCGGCAATATCGACGGCATTGCCAGCCCGATCCTTGACGCCGCCCAGATTATAGCGGGCGACTTCGAGGTCGGAGGCCTTCTCGCCGGCCTGCACCTTGTAGTCGAACTGCAAGGTGCTGGTCCCCGCGCCGCCGACATATTTGGCGGTGCCGCCGCTGTTCAGCGACAGGGTCGGAGTCCCGCTGACGGTCATCACGTCGTTGAAGTTGACCGAGAGCCGAACGGTGTTGCCGGCCTTGACGGTGCCGGTGCCGTTGCTGAGCTCGGTTCCGGTCGCGGCGATCCACTGGACTTTCGCCGCGGAGCCGCCGACGGCCAGCACTCCGGCCGGCTGAAGCGGCGCGCCGGCAGCATTGGCGGCATTGCCCGCCAGGTCCGTCACACCCTTCAGATTGTAGCCGGCGACCGCGAGGTCGGAGGCTTTCTCGCCGGCCTTCACCACATAGTCGAACTGCAGCGTGCTGGTGCCTGCGCCGCCGACATATTTGGCGGTGCCGCCGGTGTTCAACGACAGGGTCGGCGTGCCGTTGACGGTCACTCCCTCGTTGAAGTTGACCGACAGCCGGACGGTGTCGCCGGCCTTGACGGTGCCGGTGCCGTTGGTGATGCCGGCACCGGTCGCGGCGATCCATTGCACCGTCGGCGCCGTGGTATCCTTCGGCGTCGTGGTGCCGGTCGAGGTCGAAGTATCGACGACCAGTGTTCCCGCCGGCAGCGTCGGAGCGCCGTTGAGGTCGACAGCGTTGCCGGCCTTGTCCTTCACGCCGGAGAGGTCGTAGCCGCTGATCGCGAGATCGGCGGTGTTCTCGCCGGCGGCGACCTTGTAGTCGAACTGCAAGGTGTCGGTGCCGGTACCGCTCACATATTTCGCGGTGCCCTTGTCGTTCAGCGACAGGATCGCGGTGCCGCTGACATCGACCGCCTCGCTGAACTTCAGCGTCAGGCGCACGGTGTCGCCGGCCTTGACGGTGCCGGTGCCGTTGACGACGCCGGGGCCGTTGGCCGCAACCCACTGCACGGTCGGCTTGGTGGTGTCGGTGGTCGGCTGGGTCGTGACCGGTGGCGGGTTGGTGATGACCGGCGGCGGATCGGTGACCGTGCCTCCCGTACCGCCCGTGCTTCCGGAGCCCGAGTTATTGGACACACCCTGCAGCAGGGGGGTGATATTTCCCATGTCGTGCCACAACGCGGTC
Source organism: Allobosea sp. UNC402CLCol (assembly GCF_000745475.1). Taxonomy (GTDB): domain Bacteria; phylum Pseudomonadota; class Alphaproteobacteria; order Rhizobiales; family Beijerinckiaceae; genus Allobosea; species Allobosea spartocytisi. The sequence continues at coordinate 821,673 of NZ_JQJJ01000008.1, read as the reverse complement.
ATCGTCGCGTCGTCGTAGGCGTTGGCCTGCGCGCGAATATTGGTCGTGCCGCCCGCCACATCGATGACATAGGCGCCATAGGTCTGCATGGCCTTGAAGACCTGCTGGCCCAGCGGAGAGAGGCCGGCAGGCATCGGGGTGCCCGGCGGAATCGCGAGGAGCTGCCCTTCCTGGACGATACCCGACGCGTTGCTGCCGTCGCTGGAGATGGCCTGGCCGACGGCGCCGGGCTTGGCGAGCGAGAAATCGACGGCGAGCTGCAGCGCGTGATCGATCACGCCGTCATCCGTTTCCGCCTTGACGAGCAGACCGCCGAGCTGACTGGCGCCGGCAGCCGTGATGCCCGCGCTGAGGAAGGGCGACTTGGTGCCCCAGCCATCGCCGGTGACGATGTTTTCGGACCCGAACGACGCAGCCGATGCTGTCGTGTTGCTGGTCCGGTTGAATTGCCAGAAGTTGTACGCGATGTCGCCATCGATGACGATCAGTTCGCCGTCAGTACCCGCGGCGCCGTTCGCCGCTGCCGGCATGTGAACACTGACGGTGCCGCCAGGATAACCCCATCCCGGGGGGTAGGTGACTTGAACCAGCGGGTCAGAGGCGGAAGCAACGTAAACCGAAGGAGAGTAACTATCCCATGCTACACTGTAATTGTATCCCGTCGAGGCGGGCCATCCAAGTTTAGTGAAGGTTGCATTGCTTGATACTGGAGTATTCCAACTCGAAGACGCAGAAAATGGGCGAGTTTCGAGTGAGGTCATATGCCTATATTCCTTAGCTTATCCAGGAGGAACGGCGTGCGGGTATGGATAGGCCAGGCAGGTATTTAACGCCGTTCCGAGGAGACAACGCAGCGATTAGCCAGGCATGCTGCGAGATCGGCGGGTGGATGACGGGTCATCGCCATATCACAGGCGGCGAATCATATTCCCATCCACTAACGAACGTGGCCAGATATCGTGTTTGGAATATGATGCCAAAGAGAAAATGTCGCGACGTCGATTTTTGTGGATATCCCGCCGGTCTCTGTGGATGCGGATGTTGACATCATGTATAATATGGTTAACGCGTCGCGTATGCGTGCCATATATCGCCGCCTAGACCTGACGCATGGCAAACGCCATGCCCGATGCGCTGTGCAGGCGCGACCTGCTTCGAGTCAATAGGCTCGGTTGCCGCAAAGTTGCCACGATTGAGCCGATTTCGGCGCTTTTCGATCCGACGCAGGCAAAGGCGCCGGGCCTCGTCGAGATGAACGGATGAGCCTCACAGGGGCATTGTGGCTGATCCCGGTATCGCGGAGGCGGTCTTGCGTTGCCGGCGAGACAGGCGCGGTGATCGGGAGACCCTTACGGCCGTGTTGTTGGCCGCTCAGTCGGCCGGCCGCCTCACACGCTGAAGCAGCGGCGATATCCGGGTCAGGTCCTGCTGGAGCGCCGTGATCGTTGCCTCGTCATAGGCATTCGCCTGGGCGCGCAGGTTCGTGATGCCCCCGGCCACGTCGATCACGAAGGCGCCGTAGGTCCTGTAGGCGCGAAAGACCTTCCGCCCGAGCGGCGACAGCCCCGGCGGCATCGGTACGGTGGCCGGGATGGCCAGGCGTTCGCCTTCCTGGACGAGGCCCTCCGGATTTCTGCCGTCACCGTTGATCGCCTCGCCGATGCGGCCCGGCCGCGCCAGGGCCGCATCGATCGCGATCTGCAAGGCGTGCGTTATTTCACCCCGATCGGTCTCGGCCTGAACCAGCAGGCCGGCAAGCTGGCTCGAGCCGGCCGCCACGATGCCCGCGCCGAGAAAGGGCGATGTGCGACCCCAACCGTCGCCGGTGACGATGTCCGCCGCAGCGTAGGACCGCGCGGTGGCCCTGTCGGCGCTCAACCGCTTGAACTGCCAGAGATTATGGACGGTGCCGCCATCGATGACCAGCAGTTCGCCGTCGGTCCCCTGGGCGCCATCGACCCCGACCGGGATGCGAATGCTGGCGACACCGGCGGGACGCCCCCAGCTTGCCGGGTGTTCGACGGATACGACGGGGTCCGAGGCCGAGCTGACGTGAATTGCGGGCGAGTAGCTGTCCCAGGCCACGCCGAAGAGGGCGCCGGGTGGCCAGGCGAGCTTTTCGAAGGTCGCATCCGGCGCGATCGGCCTGTTCCAGGAGGAGCTCGCCGCGAAGGGCCGCTGGCCGAGCGTGAATGTGCAGGGCTGCCTGCCGCCGCCGGCGCCGCACGCATTGTTCGCCAGAGCGGGTGAGCAGCACCCCATCGCGATCGCGAGGGAAATGGCGAGCCGCGCCAGCGCCCGGACCGGCGGGGCATGAAGGACAGGCGGTGCGCGGCGTGGTCTCATCCGGCCGAGTTCCAGAGCGATCGGTCCGCATCCGTCATCACCGCTCCGTCCGGATCCAATCGACCTGGCGATGAATGAAGAAGCGGATGAAGGAGGGGATCTTGAGCAGGCAATAGGCCGGGCCCGCCGCCAGCTCGCGCCCGGAAATGATCTCCTGGCCGAAACGCCGCCACGCGACGACGATCGCTCCGGCGAAGCCGGCCAGCACGACCGAGGAGGCGACGAGCGGGCTCGCCGCACCCGTCGCGGCGAACCAGGAGAGGTTCAGGCCGCCTATCAGCATCAGGGACAGGGCCAGAAGCGTCAGGGGCGGAATGCACAGGTCGAGCGTGAATGCGAGGAGGTGCAGGCTCGGTTTCGAGACCACACGCCGGATCAATGGCAGGAAGAACTGCCCGATGACCGCCAGATGTCCATGCTCCCACCGCGTGCGCTGCTGGCGCTTGCCCGTTTCCCCCTGGGGAAGCTGGCTGACGACCTGCGCGTCCGGGCAGAAGAGCGGCGATGACCCGGCGAGCGCAAGCTCGGCACCGAATTTCTGATCTTCTGCGAGATGGCCGGTTGCGAGATCGAGCCGGGTGACGAGGGCGAAGGGCAGCGCCATGCCGGAGCCCATCAACTGGCAAGGCCAGCCGAGACGCGCGGAGCCCAGCGGCCGCACGAAGGTCTTGATCGTCCAGGCCAGCCGGGAAACCTTGTCGGCCGAGCTCGGCAAGGGAGGCGCCAGCATCGTATAGCGCGCCTGGACCGGGCGCCCCGTCGCGACGCAACGCTTCGCCAGAAACTCGAGCGTCCCGGGCGCGACCTCGCAATCGGCGTCGACGACGATGACGACTTGCGGCGGATCGGCCGCGAGGGCGCGAATGCCGTGATCCAGCGCGTAGCCCTTTCCGAGCCGTGTCGTGTCCTGACGGATGACGACCTCCGCCCCCGCGCTCGAAGCGATGCGCGCGGTGTCGTCGGAGCAGTTGTCGGCCACCACGAGCAAGTGCCCCGCGGCAGGCAATTGAGCCATGATCGAGGCAATGCTGCGCGCGATGACGGCTTCTTCGTCATGGGCGGGCATGACCGCCACGAAACGCGGACAGGGCGTGGAGATGATCGCCACGGACCGCCTCGCGGGCAGGAGTGCCGCGCCGATCTGGACGACGAGGAAGGCGACCGGGATCGCCGTCAGGAGACCAAGAGCGAGCAGAGCGTGGGTGACTGCGTCGACCATGGCGATCACGACGATCCCGGTCCCTGAAGTCCCGATGGCATCAGCGCGACCGTGTCGGCCGCGAGCGCCGTCTCACGGCGCGCGCGGCGCGGTTTGGCGGCGGTGGCGAAGCCTTGCGGCGTTGCGGATGGGCCGGCGTTGAGGACGGCTGCGACCGACGAACGGGCTGCATGCGGGAAGGTTTCGAGCACCTTGGCGGGGTCGGTCCGCTCGCGGCGATCCGTGCTGCCGAGCGACCGGGCCAGGACGTCGAGGATCTGTTCGGAAGCATGGCCGTCGCCGAACGGATTCCTGGCCTGGGCCATGGCGCGATAGGCTTCGGGGTCCGTGAGCAGCTCCTTGCAGGCCGAAACGATCGAGTCGACTTCCGTTCCGACGAGGCGGGCGGTGCCGGCTTCGACGGCTTCCGGCCGTTCGGTCGTATCGCGCAGGACGAGAACCGGCTTGCCGAGCGCAGGCGCCTCTTCCTGGACGCCGCCGGAATCCGAAAGGATGATGTGGGCGCCATTCATCGCCAGCACGAATTGCTCGTAGCCGAGCGGCTCGATCAGCGACACGCGCGGATGCGAGCCCAGCATCGGGCCGACCACCTGGCGGACGCGCGGACTGAGATGCACGGGGCAGACCACCCGTAGGTTCGGGAAACCCTGCAACAGGATCAGGATCGCCTCGCAGATGCGCTGCATCGGCTCGCCATGGTTCTCCCGGCGATGGGTGGTGAGAAGGAGCGTCTGCGCTGCCGCGCGGCGCACCGGCTTGGGGGCTGCCTTCGCCAGCGTGAGGAACAGCGCGTCGATCGCAGTGTTCCCGGTGACCCAGATCGTCTCCGCCGGCACATTCTCCTTGAGCAGGTTGTATCGCGACGTTTCGGTCGGCGCGAAATGATAGTCCGCGATGACGCTCGTCAGGCGGCGATAAACCTCCTCCGGAAAGGGCGCGCGCTTGTCATAGGTCCTCAGCCCGGCTTCGACATGGGCGACGGGGATGTTTTCGTAGAATGCCGCCAGCGCCCCGACAAAGCTCGTCGTGGTGTCGCCCTGCACGACGACGACATCGGGCCGGGCCTTGGCGATCACCCGCTGCAGGCCTCCCAGCGCCGCCATCGTGACATGGGCGAGGTTCTGGTCTTTGCGCATGATGTTGAGGTCGGCGAGGATCGGCAGGTCGAAATAGGTCACGACCTGGTCGAGCATTTCCCGGTGCTGGCTGGTGCGCACCGCCAGCACCTCGAAACGTTCGGGGTCGGCATTCGCCTTCAGGATGAGCGGCGCGAGCTTGATGGCCTCGGGCCGCGTGCCCATCACGACGAGAATTCGCTTGCGGGTTGCCATCTCAATCCTCGTTCAGGGTCGCGGGACGACGCGCCGGGGATGGGAGATCTGGGCGATAGCGCTCCAGGAAATCAGGCCGAGGAACTGGGAGTTCGTGATCAGGTAGCGCCTGAACAGCCGGCGCGGTTCCTGGATGAGACGGTAAGCCCATTCGAGCCCGGCGCGCTGGATGAAGGCGGGGGCCCGCTTGCGCCGTCCCGCGATGACATCGAAGCTGCCGCCGACGCCGATGACGACCCGCGCGCCGAGATTGTCCCACTGCTCCTCGATGAAATATTCCTGCCGCGGCACGCCCATCGCGACGAAGAGGAGTTCGGCGCCGCTTTCCGCCACGGCCCGCGCGCGGGCTTCAGCCTGCTCGGGGCCGAAATAGCCATCGGCATAGCCGCGGACATCGAGCCCGCGATGCCGGTCCTGGAGCACGTTGACGGCCTCGCGCACCGTGCTGCTCTCGGCGCCGAGAAAATAGACGCCGACCCCCTCCTGGACGGCGCGGGCGCAGAGCTGGTCGATCAGATCGATGCCGGCGACACGCTCGGGCAAGGGCTGCTGCCGGAGATGCGAGGCCCAGACGAGCGGCTGTCCATCGGCCACGATCCATCGCGACGAATCGACGAAGCGTTGCAGGCGCGGGTTGGACCGCATCATCATCAGGATCGCGACGTTCACCGTCGAGAGGATGCCGCGCTCTCCGGCCCGGATGGCCCGCATGAGCTCCTCGACGGTCTGGTCGGCCGAGAGCTTGTCGAAGCGGCCGTTCAGGATCTGGACCTGAGCCGGTGGCATCGCTTCAGATGGGAGGAGCCCGGTGGCCTCGGATACGGAAAGCCGTGCAGCGTCTGATGGCATCACAAATCCCTCAGGCAAGAGCCGCTAAGCGAACACGGCAAATTGACTTAGGCCGCGCGGCGGAGGTCGCCGCAGGCCGTGCTGCATGCCGTTTGGTAAGATAATGGTCGATGCAGTGCATTTGTTCGCGCAAAACGCGGTTTCATCGTTCTCTTGATGTCTTAACTGAGCGATCTGCGCGTTAACGAGACAATGTAATCTACGCCGGCACGCTCGGTGCGAATGTCAAAAGCGCAACAGGTTGCGCTTTTGCTCTCTGGAGCCGGAGTACCTTCCGTAAGGAAATCTAATTTTGCCGGCGCGAAGAACTTGCGCCCTGTCGGCCGCATTAAGGCTCTGCGGATGTCGAGCGTTTGATGGGCGGCCGGAGCATTTGGCGAAGCAATGTCAACCAACGCGGTTTATCATCGGGTCCAGCATCTCTCCGCGACCGCGCTGACGCATAGAACACAGTTGTTCTGGACCGTCGTCGTGGCCGCCCTCGAGATGATCGTGATCGTCACCTGCGCCTATGGCGCGTTTGTCGCGTATTCGGCGGCTGCGTACGGGGTGATTTTCTTCCGGATCGACTATGCCCTGGCCTCCGTGTCGGTGGGGGCGCTCTATGTCGCCTTGTGCATCGCCGACAATCAATACGATCTGCTCGGCCCGGAATGGAACGAGCGCAGCCGGACCCGGGGCGGTGTCGCCATCGCCCTTTCATGCGTCATCCTGCTGACGATCGGTTACGTGACCAACAGTCTCGGCGGCTATTCCCGCGGCACGTTCCTGGTGCAATTCCTGGCCACGCTGCTGGGACAGGTCGCCATCAGATCCTGTCTCCGGCAAGTCATCGATCAGGTTCGCTGGCGCGGACATTGGCGCCGGGAAAGCATGGTCGTGCTGGTCATGCCCGGCGCGCGAGGCGTCAGACATGTTCGCGCGCGGCTGGCGGCGCGGCACGAACATATCGTGCGCTGGTACGATTTCCCGTCAGTGACCGATCTGGCCGATGGAGGGGCCTCGTTGGAGGTACAACTTTCGGCGATCCGGGGTGAATGCCGGGCCTTGCCCATCGACGCCGTGCTGATCCTGTTCGGCTCGGACAACATGGAGGTCGTCTCGAACGCGGTCGAGGAGCTGTCGGAACTTCCGGTCCGGATCCAGCTGCTGCCGGTCGAGCTGGCCGAGCTGATGCGGCGCAGTCGCGTCGGAACCTATGGCCATCTACGGGTGCTCGAATTGTTCTGCGGGCCCTGCTCGCTGCGCGACCGGTTCCTGAAGCGCAGCTTCGATATCGTCGTCGCCTCGGCGCTGCTGGTGATGTTGTGGCCGCTCTTCGCCGTCGTCGCCGCCTTGATCAAGCTTGAAACGCGCGGTCCCGTGCTCTTCCGGCAGACGCGCCACGGCTTCAATAACGAGCCGATCCAGGTCCTGAAATTCCGCAGCATGACGACGTTCGACGACGCGCATGACGAATTTCGGCAGGCGGTCCGGAACGATCCGCGCGTCACGCGCGTCGGGCGAGTGCTGCGGCGGACCAATATCGACGAGCTACCTCAGTTGATGAATGTGCTGAGGGGCGAGATGTCCCTGGTCGGGCCACGGCCGCATGCGGTTGCCCATAATCACATGTTCGCCGACCAGATCCGCCGGATGTTCAGGCGCCACAACGTCAAGCCGGGGATTACCGGCTGGGCCCAGGTCAACGGCCTGCGCGGCGAAACCGATACCTTCGAGAAAATGCAGAAGCGGATCGAGCACGATCTCTACTACGTCGACAACTGGTCGTTCTTCTTCGACCTCAAGATCATGATCATGACGGTCATATCGAAGCGCGCGCATATCGACGCCTATTGAGCGAGAGGGGAAGAGGCGATGCGTGTCTGCTACTTCGTGTCCGAATATCCCGCCGTTTCCCACACCTTCATGCGGCGGGAGATCGTCGAGCTCGAGCGGAACGGAATCTCGGTTCTCCGCGTCTCGCTCCGGGGCGGGGACCGCAAGCTGGTGGACCCGGCCGATATCGGCGAGAAAGCCCGCACCCGCTACATGCTTGACGGCGGCATGGTCAAGTTCGTGACGGCTCTCGCCAGCGCGCTCGTGCGAAGGCCCGCAGCCCTGATGCGCGCGACCGTCGCCGCCTTCGGGATGATGCGGCGCTCGAGCCGCCCGGCGCCGCTCCATCTCGCCTATCTCGCGGAAGCGCTTGTCCTCGCACGCTGGGTCAGCGAGCAGGACATCCGGCATATCCACGCGCATTTCGGGACGAATGGCGCTGAAGTCGCCATGCTCTGCCATATCCTGACCGGCGTGCCCTACAGCTTCACCGTGCACGGCCCGGATGAATTCGACAGGCCCGAATATCTTGGCTTCCCGGCCAAGGTGAAGCATGCCGCTTTCGTCTGCGTCATCAGCGAGTTCACCGGAAGCCAGCTCTGCCGCTGGATCCCCACGGAGGAGTGGGCGAAGATCAAGCTGGTACGTTGCGGGCTGGATGCCGATTTCCTGGCCACGCGGCCTCCCCGGACCGTCCCGAAGAACCAGCTCGTGACCGTCGGTCGGCTCAGCGAGCAGAAGGGGCACCTGATTCTGCTCCAGGCGCTCGCCGTCCTTGCGCGTGAGGGCATGCCGTTCAGGCTGACCGTGGTTGGAGACGGCCCGCTGCGGCCGCAGCTCGAGCGGAGCATCCGGGAATTGGGGCTCGAACAGCATGTCGAGATGGCGGGCTGGATGAGCAATGCGCAGGTGCGCGCCGCGATACGCGAGGCGCGGGCCCTGGTCCTGCCGAGCTTCGCCGAGGGGCTGCCGGTCGTCCTGATGGAGGCGCTGGCGCTCGGCCGCCCGGTCGTGACGACCTATGTTGCGGGCATCCCGGAGCTGGTCACGGATCAGGTCTGCGGCTGGCTCGTTCCGGCGGGAAGCGTCGATCGGCTCGCCCGTGCCATCGGCGAGTGCCTGGACGCCCCGGACTCGCTCGTCCAGGCGATGGGGGAGGCCGGGCGCGAGCAGGTGCTGGAGCAGCACGACATCGTTCGGGAATGCCGGAAGCTGGCGGCGTTGTTCAAGGCAGGCGCGTTCGAGAGGACGATCCCCTTCGACAGCGCCGAACGGGTGGAGGATCTCCCAGACGCCTATGACCCGGCGTTCGCCGGCAGCCATGCGATGAGGCTGGGCGAAGTGGTGACGCTTCGGTCCGGGCATTCGGGCTGGGTGAAGCGATGATCCCGACCTGCTCTGCCATCGGCTGGATGAGGAGTGCCTGAATGATCGACGTCACCGTCATCGTTCCGACGCATAACCGCCGGCGCATCCTGCCTCAGGCGGTCCATTCCATTCTGCGCCAGCAGGGCGTCTCGATCGAGCTCATCGCGGTCGACGATGGCTCGACCGACGAAACGGGCGCCTGGCTGGATCGGCTCGCCGCCGGCGATGCCAGAGTGAGGGTCGTGCACCACGCGCAGCCGCGTTTCATCTCGGGCGCGCGCAACGCCGGCATCGCCCAGGCGGCCGGGCGCTGGGTCGCTTTCTGCGACGATGACGATCTCTGGGCGCCGGACAAGCTGGCGACGCAGCTTGCCGCCATGCGGGCCAGTTCGGCGCGATGGGCCTGCACCAGCATCGTCGCGGTGGACGAGGATCTCGCGGTGATCGGGCATGGTCACGTCAAGGGCGGGGACGTTCTGGCGGGCCTGCTGGAAAGCAACGGAATCCCGACAGGGTCGACGGTGATCGCGGAACACGATCTCGTCCGGGATGTCGGTGGGTTCGATCCGGCGCTGCGCGGCTCCGAGGATTGGGATCTGTGGATCAGGCTGGCTCAGCACTCGCCGCTGGCCGCGGTCGATCGCCCCCTCGTCGCCTATCGCCTGAGCCGGCAATCGCTGTCGATGGATGTCGGTCCCATGCGCGCTGGCCGCCTGGTCATCGCGGAGCGATACGCGGCGCTGGCGGCAAGGCATGGCGTCACGTCAGACGAAGCGGGACATGAACGCTATCTCGCCAAGCAGCTCCTGCGGGCGGGGGCGCGGTGGCGGGCAGCGTCCATTTTCACCTCGCTCGCCGTCAGGCATGGGCGGTGGCGGGAGCTGCCGCGCGTGGCCGCCGCGCTGATGGCGCCGCGCGCGACGGACCGGATCGGACAGGCCCGGGCCGCCGCCGCGGTTCCGGCGTTGTGGCGCCAGGAGGTCGAGCTCTGGTTGCGGCCGATCCGCGAGGCAGGCCGGGCAGGCGAGCAACGCAACCCGATTTGGGCCAGAGCCAGGGAGATGGAGGCATGAAGTCGGTACCCAGCCCCGTCGATGCCATCCATGGCGGCGTGCTCCAGCACGATACCGAGCGCTCCTGGCCGACAATGTCGGTCCGCGAGGCCAATAACGAGGCGATCTGGCGGCTGCTGCGCGCCGTCGTGTTCGGCGTCCTGCTGGTCCGGGCCTCTTCCGACCCGATCTTCAACCTGCTGGGAGGCGATTCCGGCGCCGCCTCGATGGGGGTCGGAGCGCTCTTCAACGTGGTCGCGATCGCGGTCGCGGTCGTGCTTCTCGCGCAGACGCCGCTGCGGGCGCCGTTCCCCGTCCTCGCGATCTGGGGCCCGTTCCTGCTGATCGCCTTCGGCTCGACGCTCTACGCGCCGGATTTCAAGGCAGCGGTGCGGCTCGCCTCCGTCCTGCTGACCTATTGGGCGTTCTTCGCGATGCCGTTCTTCCTGTTGCGTTCGTCGCTGGACGTCACGCGGTTCGTTCTCGTGGTGATCGCCTCGTCGATACCGCCCTCGCTCTATGCCTTCGTGGATATCGCGCGCGGATTGTCCAATTTCAGCGAGTTTCGTTTGCAGAGCACGTTCTCGCATCCGAACATCTACGCGTTCTATCTCGTGCTGCAGGTGGGCCTTGCGCTCTATGTCCGGGCCTCCCGGATCCTGCGCGTGCCGCCGCTCATTCGCACGCTGGTGACGCTCTACATCCCGGCCCTGATCTTCTTCCTGCTGCTGACCAAGACGCGCAGCGCCTGGGGAGCGTGCGGGCTGATGTGCCTGGTGTACGCGGTCAAGATCGATCGCCGTTTTCTTCTGGCCCTGTTGCTGGTGCCGGTGCTGTTCGTCGGGAATCCGAGCCTCAGGGAAAGGCTGGCGGACGTCACCGCGGCGACGGAAGTCGACAACTTTTCGCAGCTGAATGATGACAACCGGCTGAACTCCTATGTCTGGCGGCAGGCGTTGTGGGAGTCCGCCATTCCGGTCGTGCTGGAACGACCGCTGCTGGGCCACGGGCTGGAGTCGTTCAAGCCAGCGACGCCGAGCTTCTTTTCGCTGATCGGCCCGCAAGGCATCGACGGCCATAACTTCTATCTGCAGGCCAGTTTCGAGATGGGGCTGCTTGGCCTGCTCGCGCTCATCTGGCTGCTCGGCTGCGTGGCTTATCGCCTCGTCAAGGGGCTGCGGCGCGATCCGCCCGGACTCCTGATCATCCTGTGCATCCTGGCGACCTATCTGCTCGAGTCCTATTCGGACAACATGCACTTCTACCTGTCGTTCAACTGGTACTTCTGGTTCGTCATGGGCACGATCTGTGCCTGGCTCTACAAGGACGAGGCTGTCGCGACGCCCGTCCGTCCCGGCCACGGGGTCGCCTGGCGGCGGGAAGGCCGGCATGGGACCGGCGCGACCGGACGAACCGACCACGTCGCCTAAGGATCTCGCCACGGCAGTGGATTCCGCTTCGCCCGCCTGTGAATGGCGGGCTCGCGGCCCCATCGCATTTCGCGGCCATCCATCCGGCGATTTTGCGTTCCGATCGAATGCTTAGACGCAGGAACGGGGCGGGGTACCCGGCGTTTTCTCTGTGTAGGTCACTGCAGGCGCAGCGCGCCGGGTGGGGAGGGGGACGGAAGGCCGGCGATCCGGCTCCGTGACGACGCGACCGCGCCGGCCAGAAGCCTCTTCTCATCCTCGTGTCTGCCATCCCGAACCGGGCGTCGGAAACGGGCCCCTTTTCGATTGAAAGACATGCTGGACACGATAAGCCATCCGCAGGTCGTCCATAGCACGGAGAGGCTCGAGAGCCGGATCAACGTGCGGCCACGACCGTCCTTCGGCCTGGGAAGCCTCCGGAGCCGCAAGCGGCTGCTGGGCATCGGCACGCTGGCCTGCCTGGCGCTCGCCGCGCTCTATGTCGGGGTGCGCCCGACGACCTACACGGCATCCAGCCAATTGCTGATCTATATCAGGCAGGTCCTGACCGGCCCCGACCAGGCGATCCTTCCGGGCCGGGCCGACCTTCCGATGGTCCAGAACCAGATCGAGCTGCTGCGCTCCGGAAACGTGCTGGCGAAGGTCGTCGAGACGTTGCAGCTGACGAAGGATCCCGAATTCCTCCGTAGCCTCCGCTCGCCGCCCGAGGCGCAGAAGCGCGATCCGGTTGCCACGGATACCGACGCCGCCGCGTTCCGCGCGGCCTTGGTGGCACTGAACAGCAAGCTCAGCATCCGCCAGGTCGGCACGAGCCATCTGGTCACGGTGAGCTTCCAAGCCTCGACCCCCGAGAAGGCCGCGCGCATCGTCAACAGCGTGATCCGCATCTATCTGCAGGAGCGGGCACGGGCCTCGGACGCGGCCTCGTCCAAGGCGCCGACGCTGCGCGAGATCTATCAAAGCCTCGGCCCGAGCGCTCAGGTGATTTCGGAGGCTGAGCTGCCGGTCAAGTCTGATGGGCCGCCGGCGGCATTGATCCTCGTCGCCGCGGCATTGTTCGGCCTGGGTACCACGGCTGCCCTCGCCCTCGTGCTCGATGCGCTCGATGATACGATCCACGACGCGCACCAGATGGAATATGTCCTCGGCCTGGAATGCCTGGGCGTCGTGCCCCGCTTCGCGAATGTCGACAACGGGAGCGAGGATGCCGCGGCGCGGCGTCTGCTCGCGGTGGAAGGGCCGGTGCTGCGACGCGCGGCTGCGACGGTGCAGGACGCTTCGACCGGCGAGCCCCGGACGATCGGCGTGACCTCGGTCCTACCGGGCGAGGGCGCGACGACGCTCGCGATCGGGCTGGCCATGGCGTCGGCCGCGTCGGGAAAACGTGTCCTGCTGATCGACGCCGTGCTGGACAATCCCGCGATCTCGCGCTGGGTTGCGAGCCTCTCATGCGCTCCGCCCCGGCCGGGAGCCAATCCGGAGCCCGCGGTCATCGGCGACGTCGTCAAGGTGCAGGCCGGGCTGCATGTCCTGTCGCTCGCCGAAGGATACGGCGAGGCGTCCCGCCTGATGCCTCGCGGCCTGCTGGACGACATCCTGAACGCCGCAGAAGCGTCCTACGACATGGTGATCGTCGACATGCCCTCGCTCGCATCCGGACCGCAGGTGCGCGCCGCCGCTCAATCGCTGGATGGCTTCCTGCTCGTCGTGAAATGGGGCGCGACCAAATCCGAACTGGTCCGGCAGGCTTTCCGGTCCGCCGGTCAGGCCGAGCCCAAGTTTATCGGGACGATGCTCAACATGGCCGATGAAGCGACGATGAAACGTTATGGATACAAGCGTTCTGAAGAACTGAAAGTCGTGATCGCTTCCTGACTTAAACAAATGCCGGGGCTGGGCCGCGAGCATTTACTGAAGGAGAGTATCATGAAGGTCGTACTCTTTTGCGGTGGCATGGGCATGCGGCTGCGGGGCTATGTCGACGATGTCCCGAAGCCGATGGTGCAGATCGGGTCGCGCCCCATCCTCTGGCATCTGATGAAGTACTACGCCCATTTCGGGCATAAGGATTTCATCCTCTGCCTGGGCCACAAGGGCTACGCCATCAAGGACTATTTCCTGAAGTACGACGAGTCGATCTCGAACGACTTCGTCTGGTCCCGTGGCGGCCAGAAGATCGACTTCATCAACCGGGACAGCGACGACTGGACGATCACCTTCGTGGAAACCGGTCTGCATGCGACGATCGGCGAACGCCTGAAGGCGGTCCAGCCCTATCTGCGCGGCGAGGAGTACTTCCTGGCGAATTACGGCGACGGTCTCAGCGACCTGCACCTTCCGACGATGATCGGCGAGCTGCAGCGGAGCGATGCCGTGGCCTCGCTGCTGCTGGTGCAGCCGACGGCGAGCTTCGACATCGTTAGGACGACGCCCGAGGGCAAGATCGCCGAGGTGGCGGCGTTGAGCAATTCCGACATCTGGATCAATGGCGGCTTCTTCGTCTTCCGCAACGAGATCTTCGACTACATCAACCCGGGCGACGAGCTGGTGCGGGAGCCGTTCGCGCGGCTGATCCAGCGCCAGGCCCTGCTGGCGCATAAATGCACCGGATTCTGGCAGTGCATGGACACCTTCAAGGACAAGCAGCGCCTCGAGGAGCTCAACGATACCAACCCGCCTTGGAAGGTGTGGAAGGACTGCGCCACCATCTCGTATCCCGCGATGGCGCCGGTGGCTCCTGCGATCACGCCGGTCGCTCCCACGATGACGCAGGTGGCGTGACCATGCTGCGCCTGAAGCCGGATGGCGGCGCTGCGTCGCCGCTGCAGATCCTGTGTCTGGGATGTCATTCCGACGACATCGAGATCGGCTGCGGCGGAACGGTGCTGCAGATCGCGGCGGAGCGCGAGGCGGTGTTCCATTGGGTCGTCTTCAGCGCCAACGGAACCCGCGCCGCGGAAGCGGAGAACGGGGCAAGGCAATTCGTCGACCCCGCCCGCATGAAGCGGGTCATCCTGAAGGATTTCCAGGACGGCTACATGCCGTTCGTCGGAGCCGACATCAAGAACGTCTTCGAGGAGCTGAAGCGAGAGGTCTCGCCGGACATCATCTTCACCCACAACCGTCACGATTCGCATCAGGACCACCGGCTGATCGCCGAGCTGACCTGGAACACGTTTCGCAGCCATCTGATCCTGGAATACGAGATTCCGAAATATGACGGGGATCTCGGACAGCCGATCGTCTTCAACGCTCTTTCAGATGAAATCTGCGAAAAGAAGGTCGATCTGATCCTCGATACGTTCAAGTCCCAAGGCAACAAGCACTGGTTCGACCGCTCGACCTTCATGGCGCTGATGCGGTTGCGCGGAATGGAATGCAACGCGCCGAGTGGATACGCCGAGGCCTTCTATGCCCGGAAGCTGATGCTCTGAACCGGCAATCGAGAAACGTCATGCATGATCTGAAGGGCAGGACTGTTCGCGCCGGGCTCATCAATGTGGGCTCGCGCGGGCTCGGCTTCACGGTCCGCATCGCCTCGCTCATGATCCTGGGCCGGCTGCTGACGCCCGAGGATTATGGCCTCGTCACCATGGTGACGGCGTTCACCGGCGTGCTGAACATGTTCGGTTGCTTCGGCCTGTTCCAGGCCGCGATCCAGCGCGAGGAGCTGAGCGAGGTCGAGTCGTCGTCGCTGTTCTGGCTGAACCTGATCTTCGGCGCCTTGCTGACGCTGATCGCCATCGCCGCCGCGCCGCTGGTCAGCGCGTTCTACAACGAGCCGCGCCTGCTCGAGATCATGGACGTGATCGCCTTCACCTTCATCATCACCGCCGCCGGCGTCCAGCAGGGCGTGCTGCTTCAGCGTCGCATGGCGTTCGGGACCTCGGCGAAGATCGAGATCAGCTCGCTGCTGATCGCGACGGTGGTGTCGATCGGGATGGCCATGGCCGGCTATGGCTATTGGTCGATCGTCTCGATGACGATCACGCTGCCGCTGGCCACCACCATCGGCCTGTGGCTGGCGACCGGCTGGATTCCGGGCCGGCCACGGATCGCTTCCGGTATCCGCTCCATGCTGCGCTTCGGCGTCGGGACGACAGCGACCGGCTTCCTGTCCTACGTCACGAATAACATCGACAAGCTTCTGCTCGGGCGTGTCTGGGGCACGGAAGCGACCGGTCTCTACAGCCGCAGCTTCTATCTGATCAATTTCCCGACCGAGAATCTGAATGTGACGATCGGAGAGGTCGCCTTCGCGGCGCTGTCGCGGACCAAGGGCGATCTCGATCGCTTCCGGCGCTACTTCCTGAAAGGCTATTCGCTGGTGGTGACGCTGACCTTGCCGTTGACGGTCGTGTGCGGGCTCTTCGCCGACGACCTGATCCTGGTGGTCCTGGGCCCGAAATGGATCGGCGCCGTCGAGATCTTCAGGATCCTCGCTCCGACGATCCTGGTGTTCGCGATCTCGAATCCGCTGGGCTGGCTGCTCAACGCGCTCGGATTGGTCCGGCGCGGGGTGTATATCGGGCTGTTCTCCGCCCCGCTGATGATCGCGGGCGTGCTGATCGGGCTTCCTTACGGGCCGCATGGCGTCGCATTGGCTTATTCGACCGTCATGGTGCTCAAGGTCATTCCGATCACGATCTGGGCGCTGCGCGGGACCGGGATTCGATACCGCGAGTTCGTCGGGGCGCTGGCGAACCCTTTGGCCGCAAGCGTGGTCGCGGGCGGGTTCGCCTATGCGGTGCATGCGCTCACGGCGCCGGCGCTGTCGCCGGTGCTGCGCCTCATGCTGGATGTGGGCTCGTTCGGCGTGGCCTATGTCGCGGCGCTGCTCCTGATCGCGGGCGAGAAGGCTTTGTATCTCGACCTCTTCCGCGCATTGAGAACCGCGCCTTCCGCCTGACGCGCGCCCCGCGAAATCCACCCGCCCCCAATGCCGTGAAGCATAGAGCCCGCAGGTCGGGTCTATGCCGTTGCGGCATCTGCCTGATATTCAAAGCAATATTCTGGTTTGTTGCGATCTTGAGGCGGAACTCGGGCGCTCCGACGAGCATTGTTCAGGTATAGGGTCACGAATTTCAGAGGTGGGGGATGCACTTCGCCAAGACCAGCGTCGAGGGAGCCATGGTCATCGACCCCGCTCCACATGTCGATGCGCGGGGCCGCTTCATGCGGGCCTGGTGCCTCCAGGAATTCGCCGAGCAGGGCATCGCGTTCGAGCCCGTTCAGGCGAACATGGGGATCAGCACGAAGCGCGGCACGATCCGCGGCATGCATTTCCAGGAAGCGCCCGACGGGGAGGCGAAGCTGGTGCGCTGCACGCGCGGAGCGATGTTCGACGTCGTCCTCGACATGCGGCGGGATTCACCGAGCTACGGTGCCTGGTGCGGCGTGAAGCTCAGCGGCGACAACGGCCGCATGCTCTATTTGCCCGAGGGCTGCGCGCATGGCTACCAGACGCTCGAGCCGGACACCGAGATGCACTACATGACCTCGGCCTTCTACACGCCCGGCGCCGCCAGGGGCGTTCGCTTCGACGACCCGGCCTTCGGCATCGCCTGGCCTTTGGCCGTGACCGAGATTTCCGAACAGGACCGCAACTGGCCGCCGGCGCTGATCGTGCCCGGCCATGTCGAGGCAGATGCGCGCCTGACGGCGTGATCGTCTTCGCAGGCGTTATCGGAGGGGAACCAGGCTATGGCTGTCGATACCGTGTTGCGGGAGCGCGAGGCGGCGGGTCGTCCGATCCGCGTGGGAATGGTCGGAGCAGGTGCCACCGGGCGCGCGATCGCGCTCCAGCTCGGCACGCCGGTGCCTGGAATGCGGCTGGTCGCGATCGCCAACCGGACGCTCGAGAATGGCGAGCGGGCCTTTCGCGAGGCGAATATTCACGGCTGGACCCGCGTCTCGACGGTGCGGGAGGCCGACCGGGCCATCGAGGACGGCGTCCCCGTTCTGACGGACGACCCGGCCGTTCTGACTGCTTGTAGGGCCATCGACATCGTCCTGGAGGTGACCGGAACGGTCGAGGCGGGCGCCGCGGTCGTTCTCGATGCGATCGCGCATCGCAAGCATGTGGTGATGGTCAATGCCGAGCTTGACTCGCTGATCGGGCCCATCCTGAACGAGCGGGCCCGCGAGGCCGGCGTCGTGCTGACCAATACCGACGGCGACGAGCCCGGCGTCGCCATGACGCTGCTGCGCTATCTGCGGACGTTGGGACTCAAGCCCGTCGCCGCCGGCAACATCAAGGGCATGGTCGATTACTACCGCAATCCCGACACGCAGAGGGCATTCGCCGAGAAGAACGACCAGGACCCGCGCAAGGTCACGTCCTTCGCCGATGCCACGAAGCTGTCGATGGAAACGACGGTACTGGCCAATGCGACGGGCTTCCATGCGGGCCGTCGCGGCATGTACGGGCCGGCTTGCAAGGATGTTCGGGAGATCGCGGAGCGCCTGCCGGCGCAGGCGATGCTCGAAACGGGGCTGGTGGACTATGCCTTGGGCGCTGCGCCCCACACCGGAGCCTTCGTCGTCATCCATGAGGAGGCGCCGCTGAAGCAGGCGCAGCTCGCCTATTACAAGCTCGGAGACGGGCCGTTCTACGTCTTCTACACGCCGTTCCACCTGCCGCATCTCCAGATCGCCTCGACCATCGGGCGCGCGGTCATCCAGCACGATCCGACCGTGGCGCCGCTGGCGGGGCCGGTCTGCGAGGTCGTCACGATGGCGAAGCGCGATCTCAAGGCCGGCGAGCGTCTCGACGGCATCGGCGGGTTCTGCGCCTACGGCCTGATCGAGAACGCGGTCGATGCGCGTGCCGCCGACGCCTTGCCGATCGGCCTGTCCGAGAACTGTGTCCTGCGGCGCGACAAGAAGAAGGACGAGGTCGTCTCGTTTGACGACGTCGTGCTGCCGGCGGGGCGCCGGGCGGATGTGCTCTGGCGCGAACAGCAACTGCGGTGGCCGATGCGCGAAGCGGAAGCTTCGCCGCAGCGCGTCCTCGTCGAGGCGGTCTCCTGACATGCACAGCCGCGGCGGAAACAGGCTTTCACGCGCGGCCCGGTGCATTCCGGAACAGCCGGGTCATTTCATCGATATGGGGCTATGTCGGCCATGCTGAACCGTTCCTTCTGGCAGAACCGCAAGGTCTTCGTCACCGGCCATACCGGTTTCAAGGGCAGCTGGCTGTCGCTGTGGCTGCACGCGCTCGGCGCCGATGTGACGGGCTATGCGCTCGATCCGCCGTCGGAGCCGAGCCTCTTCGAGCAGGCGAGGGTCGGCGAGTGCGTCCGCTCGATCCGCGGCGACGTCCGGGACTTCGAGCATCTGAAGTCCGCGCTCGCCGCATGCAATCCCGACGTGGTCATCCACATGGCCGCCCAGTCCGTGGTCCGCTACGGCTATGACGAGCCGGTCGAGACCTATGCGACCAATGTGATGGGGACCGTCCATCTGTTCGAGGCGGTGCGCCAGCTCGGGCGCCCCTGCGTCGTGGTCAATGTCACCAGCGACAAATGCTACGAGAACCAGGAGTGGGTCTGGGGCTATCGCGAGAGCGACCCGATGGGCGGGCATGACCCGTATTCCAACTCCAAGGGCTGCGCGGAGCTGGTGACCGGCGCCTATCGCGACTCCTATTTCCCGCCGGCTGCGCTGTCCAAGCATGGCGTCGCGCTGGCGAGCGTGCGTGCGGGCAACGCCATCGGGGGCGGCGACTGGACCGCCAACCAGCTCATTCCGGATCTGGTCCGCGCCTTCCTGGGCCGCCGGCCCTGCCGCATCCGCAGCCCCGCCGCGATCAGGCCCTGGCAGTTCGTGCTGATGCCGCTGCACGGCTATCTGCTGCTGTGCGAGCGGCTCGCCGAGGACGGAGCCCGCTTCGCCTCGGGCTGGAATTTCGGGCCGGCGGAGACGGATGCCAGGCCGGTGTCGTGGATCGTCGACAAGCTCGTGTCGCTGTGGGGCGAAGGCGCATCCTGGACGCTGGATGGCGCAGCGCATCCGGTCGAGGCGCAATTGCTGCGCCTCGACACCTCCAAGGCGAGGGCGGGCCTCGGCTGGCACCCGGTTCTGCAGCTCGACCAGAGCCTGGCCTGGATCGTCGAATGGTATCACGCCTTCCAGGCGGGGAACGATCTCCAGTCCCTCACGCGCCGGCAGATCGAGCGCTACGAATATCTGCTGCAGGACCATGCGGAGCGGAACGCTTCAGGAGCGCGGCCGAAGGCGGCTGCTCCGGCGCCTCTGCTCCCGATGGCCGAAGGCTGATTCCGCAACGGTGCCACAGCTCAGGGAACGCGCATCCATGTCGAACGTCGTCGTACTTGGAACTGGAATGGCTGGCTTCGGTGCGGCGCACCGACTCCGGGAGGAGGGCATCACGCCCGTCATGTACGACAAGAATTCGTATTATGGCGGCCATACGATGTCGTTTCGTCACGAGCCGGGCTTCACCTTCGATATCGGGCCGCACATCTCCTTCACCAAGGACGAGCGCATCCAGGAGCTGTTCGCCGACAGCGTCGATCAGCTTTACGAAACCATCCAGATCAACCTGAACAACTACTGGCGGGGCTACTGGCCGCAGCATCCGGTCCAGCTTCATCTGCATGGCCTGCCGGAGGAGGTGATCGTGAAGGTGATCGCCGACTTCGTCGAGGAGCGGCAAAAACCGGAGGGGCCGATCAACAACTACAATGACTGGCTGGTCGCCAGCTTCGGCTCGACCTTCGCCGAGCTCTTCCCGAAGCAGTACACGCGCAAATACCATCTCACGACGGCCGAGAACATGAGCACCGACTGGTTGGGGCCGCGAATCTACCGGCCGACGCTGGAGGAAGTGCTGCGGGGGGCGATTTCCGCCTCGTCGCCGAACATCCATTACATCACGCATTTCCGCTACCCGAAGCAGGGCGGCTTCGTGTCCTATCTGCGGGACTTCGTGCCGAAGGGAAACATCAAGCTCAATCACGAGCTGACATCGATCGATCCTAGGATCAGCGAGATCGAGTTCTCGAACGGCGTCCGGACCCGCTACGACGCGCTGATATCGTCGGTGCCGCTCCCGGACCTCATCCGCATGATCAAGGGCGTGCCGGCCGACGTGCTGGAAGCCTCGCGCAAGCTCGCCTGCTCGTCCTGCGTCCTGGTCAATCTCGGTGTGGACCGCGCGGATATCTCCAGCGCGCATATGTCGTATTTCTACGACGAGGACATCTGCTTCACGCGCCTCGGCTTCCCGCACATGCTCTCCGAGGACAATGCCCCGAAGGGTATGGGAAGCATCCAGGCGGAAGTTTATTTCTCCGACAAGTACAAGCCTTTCACAGGCAAGCCCGAGGACTGGATCCAGCCGGTCATCGACGATTTGCGCCGCTGCGGGCTGCTGCACGACGGCGACCAGGTCGTGTTCAAGACGGCAATGTATCTGCCCTACGCCAATATCATCTTCGATCTCGATCGCGCCGCCGCCCTCAAGACGGTTCACGGCTATCTCGACGAGATCGGGATCGCCTACTGCGGCCGCTATGGCGACTGGGGCTACATGTGGACCGACGAGAGCTTCAAGAGCGGCGAGGCGGCGGCGGAGGCCGTCCTGTCGCGTTCCGCGGCGCTCGACGTCCGACAGAGGGCGCGTATTGCATGAGCGGCAAGATCGACATCGATGTTCGCGCCGGCGAGCCCGTCGATCTGTCCGGGTCCGGGCTGCAGGAGTTTTGCGTCAGTTCGGTGGCCACCGGCTCCTCCAAGCCCAGCCGGGTCGGGCTCCTGGCCCATTGCGGCACGGGCAATCTGGGCGACGAGGCCTCCATCACGGCGGTGCTCGACAACATCACGCTCCGGTCGCCCGGCGTGTCGGTCGTCGGCCTGTCGATGGACCCCGAAGACACCACGCGCCGGCTCGGAATTCCCTGCTATGCGATGCGTCAGCGGGTTTTCCCGTTCCAGCGGGAATGGTCGTCGGCATCGCACCCCGTGGGTCCGGGCGGGTTCGCGGGGCGGCTGAAGGCGACCGTCAAGAAAACGGGGCCGCTGTTCCACATCGCCAATGCGCTGAGGCATGCGCTGGTCGTATGGCCCTCGCAGTTCTTCCGCGAAATCATGTTTCTGCTGCGTTCGCTGCTTCTGGTCTGGGAGCTCGACATGCTCGTCATCGCCGGGGGCGGACAGCTTCTGGACTGGGGCGGTCCCTGGGCGTTTCCCTACACGTTGTTCAAATGGGTCCTTCTCGCCAAATGCGCCAACGTCCAATGCATCTTCGTGAACAATGGCGCGGGTCCGCTGGATTCCTCCCTGAGCCGCTGGTTCGTCCGGCGTACGCTCGCCATGGCCGACTATGTGTCCCTGCGCGACGGCGCGTCGGGCGATCTGCTGCGGAAGATCGGCTTTCGCGGCAAGATGAAGGTCGTTGCCGACGCGGTGTGGGGCCTTCGGCTGCCGGAGCGGCCGGCGAAGGAGCCGGTCATGCCGAGCACTCAGCTCGTGATCGGCGTCGGGCCGATGGCCTATGGCGATTCAAAGCGGCACTGGGTCAATGACGACCAGGGCTATCGACGGCTGATCGACAACCTCGCTGCGTTCTGCGGGCAGATGCTGGCGCGGGGACATCGGATCAGGCTCTTCAGCAGCGATATCTGGTTCGATTCCCAGGCCATCGCCGACCTCGACGCCGCCATCCGGCAGAGCTTTCCCGCGCTGGCGCCGGATCGTGTCATGCGGGAACCGGTCGAGAGCATCGCCGACATGCTGGCGGCGCTCTCCCATGTGGATTTTTACGTCACCTGCCGCTTTCACGGTGTCGTGTTCGCGTCGTTGCAGACCGTGCCGACCATCGCGCTTGCACCCCATCCCAAGGTCACCACCCTGATGGAAAGCCTGGGCTTGTCGGATTACTGCGTCGATATTGCCCGCTGCGACGCGGCGGATCTGGTCGCCAGAGCCGATCGGCTGATTGCCGACAGGGACGGAATCAAGGCACGCATCGGTGTGCGCGCCGCACAGTTCAAGTCGCAGCTCAATCTGCAGTTCAACGCCTTGTTCCTGGCGAATGAGAAAACTTGCGCCGAGGGAACGAGATATTCTCAAGAGGGGGCCCTGAGATGAACGCGCAAACCGGTCCGTTGGTCAGCGTCGTGACACCCGTCTACAATGGCGCGGAATTCCTCAGGGAATGTATCGAAAGCGTGCTGTCCCAAACCTATCGGAATTGGGAATACATCATCGTCAACAACGCCAGCACTGACGGCACTCTCGAAATCGCCGAGGAGTATTGCCGGCGGGACAGCCGCATCCGCGTCGTCAGCAACGAGACGCTGCTGCCGATCATCGCCAATCACAACAGGGCTTTCGGCCTCATCTCGAAGCAGAGCAAATATTGCAAGGTCGTTTCGGGCGACGACTGGATCTATCCGGAATGCCTCGAGAAGATGGTCGCTCTCGCCGAAGCCCATCCATCCGTCGGTATCGTCGGCGCATACCAGCTCAGCGGCGGCGCGGGCATCTGGTACGTTCGGAATGTCGGCCTGCCCTACGCGCAGACGGTCGTCCCAGGGCGAGAGGTCTGTCGGGCCCATTTGCTCGGTACGCTGAGGGTATTGGGAAACCCGTCATCGGTCATGTATCGATCCGATCTGATCCGAAATTCCGACGAATTCTTTCCGAATCCGACGCATGAGGCGGATATCAGCGCGTGCCTCAAGCATTTGCGCTATGAAGATTTCGGCTTCGTGCACCAGATCCTGGGTCATGAACGGATTCATCGCCAGACCGCGACGGCTGTTTCGCTCGAAAACAATGCCTATGTCTCGGCGGAAATCAGCGACTGCCAAGAATATGGCGGCTGGTATCTGACCAAGCAAGAGCTCGAAACACGGGTCGACGAGCTGCTCGACCAGTATTACGCCTATCTCTCCTCCAGCGCGTTCAAGTTCCGGGACAGGAAATTCTGGAATTACCACGCCGGACGGCTGCGGGATCTCGGACACCGGTTCGACGGGCGGAAGCTTTCGATGGGAATTGCCAGAAAGGCGATGGATCTGATCCTGAACCCAAAGGGAACGGTTCAGATTCTGAGCAAACGAATTCGCCTGCATTACATGTTCAAGGGAGTTCGTGCGCCGTAAATCGACAGGACTCAGCGATACTTTCTTCGTATTCGGCCGCGCTTTAAGTCCACCTCGTTCGCTGAGATCGAGCCGACGTCGCTGGCTTTCGCCAGCTGACGTTAAGGATGGCAGGCCGGAAACCGTTCTGGAATGGCTAACGGATCGTTAATTGACTTGCCGGCGAGACTTTTTTGGATAACAATCCCTTACGTAGATGCCGATGGATGGATCGCCTGTCGATCCGTTGCCTAGTCTGCCTTATGGCGCGCTGATGAGCTGCCGCGCCTTATGCCTGCGCTAATCGCTATGTCTGACGATCTTTCATGCTCGTATCTGGCGTCTTATGTCTCCGTATCTCGCGGAGTTGTATCATTTTTTACTCTGATTTAGATCGTATTAACTGGTATTAAAGGGATTCTTTCTTGTGGTTTCTGCGTGATATTTCTGCGTAAATGAATGCAGTGTGGTCGGCGATATGTGACGAGAGGAGGTTTCGAGATAAATTCCAAATGAGACTTCGGTCTCATCATCTTAACAAGAAACAAGAATAGTAAGCAGATTTACCGGGGGCGTCAGTTTGAGTTGTGTTTGCCCTTTCGGCGGGAGGTTTCAAATGAGGGAGAGCAAAGCCTTCGGGATCGTTCTCATAGGGAAGTATTCTCTGATGCGAGAGGGGGTTCATCGCGTTCTTCAAGAAAACAACTTTCGTATCATCGACTCGATCTCCGGAATCGACCAGCTGAGCGGTAAGTCTCGTGTCCAGAACAGCCTTTTTCTTGTCGTCTACACCAACGACGCTTTCGATCTCATCATCGGAGAAATCGAACTTGTGAGGGATCGGTATCCGGATGCGCATATCGCGGTCGTCGCCGATCGCTATGGACCGGCTGAGCTCGCGGCGGTCTTCAAGGCCGGTGCCAGCGGTTACCTCGTCAACACCAATTCCTGCGATGCCTTCGTCAAATCCATCGAACTGGTGATGCTGGGCGAAACGGTCTTCCCGCCGACGTTCCCTTCCGCGGTTCCCGCCGCAAAAAAGCCCCGCCGCCCTAAGGCCGGTCCCGCCGCGGGCGAGGATGACAGGGCGTCTCCCAGCTCTCCCCCGGATGAGACGGTCGCATCGCTGCTGTCGCCACGGGAAATGGGGATCGTCAGCTGCCTGGTCGATGGGGATTCCAACAAATCCATCGCGCGCAAGATCGGCATCGCCGAAGCCACGGTGAAGGCCCATGTCAAAGCGATCCTGCGCAAGATCCGGGTCCAGAATCGAACCCAGGCCGCGATCTGGGGAATGAACAACGCGCTGCTGCTGCAACCGGCCAACAACAATGCCCGGGCGGCCTCCGCCAGCGCCGGAAAGAGACTTCCGGATTCCGCTGCCGGTGTCGGCGCCTATCAATAGCGAAAAGGCCGGACGGGGCGTGTGACATCGGCCTTGCCCGGCTCGACATCGTCGCGCCCTTCGGATTGGTGCAAGGCGCTCGCCGTTCTCGCGCCATCTCCCGTAGTTTCGGCATCCCGTCGAAAATGCTCGAATGCCATGGCCAGCCGGCTGGCGGCATGGCATTCGATCGGTTTGCCCGGTGGCCGAAACCTTGCCGCCCCTGCAGGGAAAGCAGCGATTCGTCATGTTCCTGGTTTGCGGCGAAGCCCTGATCGATCTTTTCGTCGCTCCGGCGGACGGGAACGAGATGCCGGCGCGGGCCGTCGCGGGCGGTTCGCCCTTCAACCTTGTCGTCGGCCTCGCGCGGCTCGGCATGCCGGCGGCTTTCCTGGGCGGTCTTTCGCGTGACCGCTTCGGCGCATTTCTCGCGGAACGGCTGACGAAGGAAGGCGTCGACGGGCGCTTTCTGGCGATAAGCGACGGGCCGACGACGATCTCCGCCATCGTCACCGCGCAGGACGGCCAGCCGGGCTATTCCTTCCACGGCGAGGGGGCCGCCGATCGCCGGCTCGTGCCGGCCGATCTGCCGGCCGTGCTGCCGCCGGAGATCACGGCGCTGACCTTCGGCTCCTATACGATGGCGGTCGAGCCGGTCGCTTCGACGCTCGCGGCCCTGGCCGAGCGCGAGGCGGGCCGGCGGGTCATCAGCGTCGATCCCAATCTGCGGCCGATGATCGTCGGCGACATGGCCCGCTGGGCCGAGGCGGCCGAGCGCTTCTACCGCGTGGCGACGATCATCAAGGCGAGCGAAGAGGATATCCGCATCGCCTGGCAAGGGCAGCTCTCGATCGGCGAGGCTGCATCCTACTGGCTCGAGCGTGGTGCCGGCCTGGTCGTCATCACAGAAGGGGAGCGGGGAGCGACCGCTTTCAACGCCGCCGGGCAGGTTTCGGTGCGGGGGCGCCCGGTGCGGGTCGTCGATACCGTCGCCGCCGGAGACAGCTTCCATGCGGCGCTGCTGGCGCAACTCGCGAGGGCAGGGCGGCTGAGCCCGGCCGCCATCGCGGCACTCGATCTGCCCGCACTTGCCGAGCTGCTCGATTATGCCACGGCGGCGGCCGCCGTGACGGTCACGCGACGCGGCGCCGACCTGCCGACGGATGCCGAAGTGCAGGCGGCTCGCGCGGAATGTCCCGGTTGCCAATGAGGCGATGCAAAGCCGTACGCGGCTTCGATTCTTAGCCGCGACATTGCGCCACAGCCTCCGCCCTCAGACTCTTTCGAACGTCGCTTGGCGAGACTAAGCGCCAATATTATATAGATGCTTATGACAAGCATGCCTACAAAACCGCCACCGACCGTGGGTTTTCTGCTCCATGATGTCGCGCGCCTTTTGCGCAAGCGTTTCGAACAGCATGCGCGCGATTCCGGGCTGACCCGTTCGCAATGGCAGGTGCTCGCCTATATCGACCAGAATGCCGGCATTCAGCAGGGTGCGCTGGCCGAGCTCATGGATGTCGAGCCCATCACGGTCGGGCGCATCGTCGACAAGCTCGAAGGTTGTGGGCTGGCGGAGCGCCGGCCGCACGCGACCGACCGGCGCGTCTGGCAGCTTTATCTGACGCAGAAGGCCGGGCCGAAGCTGACGGAGCTGCGCGCGCTCGGCGAAATCACGCGGGCAGAGGCGTTCGGCGACATTCCGCAGCCCGAGCGCGAACAGCTTCTCGCGACGCTGGGACAGATGAGAACCAATCTCACGGCCGCCTGCCAGATGCGGGTGGCCGAAAGGCAGGTCCAAAATGGATGACGCAGCCAGAAAGACCGAGGCGGCCGCCCAAGCCGTCCGTGACGAGGAGGCCGAGCCCGGCTCCCCAGGCAATGTGACCGAGATCAGGCGCATCGAGCCCAAGGCGCCCGCCCAGCCGCAGCCGGCGGCGAAGGCGCCGGAAACTACCACGCCGACCGCTCCTCCCCAGGCTGCGACGGCCCCCGCGCCGCCGGCCCGACGCAGCCGCACGCGACGCTTGCTCTTCGCGCTTCTGCCGATCGCGCTCGTCGCCGGTGGCTATTACTACGTCGTCGGCGGACAGGTGATGTCGACCGACAACGCCTATGTGCAGGCGGACATCCTCGGCATCTCGACCGATGTCGCCGGCATCGTCAGCGAGATCGACGTCCGCGACAACCAGACCGTGAAGGCGAGCGACGTGCTGTTCCGACTCGACGACAAGCCGTTCCGCTTCGCGCTGGAGCGGGCCGATGCGCAGATCGGCGTGGTCCGCAACGATCTCGAAGCGTTGAAGGCCAGCTACAAGACCATGCAGAGCCAGATCGAGCAGGCTCGCACCGACATCGCCTTCTACGAGACCGCCTTCAAGCGCCAGCAGGACCTCGCCACCAAATCCGTCGCCTCCCAGGCGACCTACGACCAGGCCAAGCATGATCTCGATGGCGCAAGGCTCAAGCTGGCGCAGCTCGAAAGCCAGCTTGCCGGCATCGCCGCCAACCTCAACGGCACGCCCGATGCGCCGGTCGAGGAGCATCCGCGCTACAAGGACGCCGTCGCGGCCCGGGCCGAGGCGCAGCGCCAGTTCGAGCACACGACGGTTCGCGCGCCGATGAACGGCGTCGTCACCAATGTGCCTTCGCTGCAGAAGGGCCAGTATCTGGAGGCGGCGACCAGCGCGTTCAGCCTCGTCTCGACCGACCATGTCTGGATTCAGGCCAATCCGAAGGAGACCGAGCTCACCTGGGTGAAGCCCGGGCAATCGGCGGAAGTCTATGTAGACACCTATCCGGGCGCCGCCTGGAAGGGCACGGTCGACAGCATCAGCCCGGCCTCGGCCGCGAGCTTCTCGCTGCTGCCGGCGCAGAACACCAGCGGCAACTGGGTCAAGGTGGTGCAGCGCATCGCCATGCGCGTGAAGATCGACACGCCCGCCGACCAGCCCCAACTGCGTGCCGGCATGAGTGTGACGCTCGACGTCGACACGGGCCATGAGCGCGGTCTGCCGAGCTTCATCTCGGGCGCCTTCGGCAAGAGCGCCAAGTAGAGCGCGCCAAGTAGAGTAAGACCAGCAAACAGAAGAGGCCTGTCATGGCCAGCTCAGCCGCCGCGACGACCCCGGTTGCCAATCGCGGTGCCATCACCGCCTGCGTGATCCTCGCGGTCATCATGCAGGCGCTGGACACCACCATCGCCAATGTCGCGCTGCCCTATATTCAGGGCAGCGTCTCGGCGAGCGCCGACCAGATCAACTGGGTCCTGACCTCCTATATCGTCGCGGCGGCGATCATGACGCCGCCCTCGGGCTTCCTCGCCGCGCGTTTCGGCCGCAAGCGCGTGCTATCCGTCGCGATCGTCGGCTTCGTCGTGGCCTCGATCCTGTGCGGCGCGGCCCAGTCGCTGACGCAGATCGTCGGATTCCGTTTGTTGCAGGGCTTTTTTGGCGCCGCGCTGGTGCCGCTCTCGCAGAGCATCCTGCTCGATATTTACACGCCGGAGGAGCGCGGCTCGGCGATGGCGCTGTTCGGCGTCTCGGTCATGGTCGGGCCGGTGCTCGGCCCCGTGCTCGGCGGCTGGCTGACCGAGAACATCTCCTGGCGCTGGGTCTTCTACATCAATCTGCCGCTCGGCATCCTGGCGCTGGCGGGCGTTTCGATCTTCGTCACCGAGACCAAGTCCAGCGCCCTTGCCAAGCTCGACTGGATCGGCTTCGGCTCGCTCAGCCTCGCGATCGCGGCGCTGCAGCTCTTCCTCGACCGCGGAGCGCAGCTCGACTGGTTCGACTCGCTGGAGATCATCTTAGAGGCGACGGTCTGCGTCGCGGCGGTCTACGTCCTGGCGGTACACACCTTCACGGCGGAGAACTCCTTCATCAAGCCGCGCATGTTCCTCGACCGGAACTTCAATGTCGGGCTGATCTTCATCTTCGTCGTCGGCATCTGCTATCTGGCGTCGCTCGCGCTGCTCACGCCTTTCCTGCAGACGCTGCTGGGCTATCCGGTGGTGACGGCCGGCATCGTCATGGGGCCGCGGGGCCTTGGCACCATGGCCTGCATGTTCCTGGTCGGGCGATTGATCGGAAAGGTCGACATCCGCATCCTGCTCGGCGCCGGGCTCCTGGTTAGCGCCTGGGCGATGTACGACATGACCGGCTGGACGCCGGATGTCTCGCAGCAGACGATCATCGTGACCGGCTTCATCCAGGGCGCCGGGCTCGGCCTGCTCTTCGTGCCGTTGACGACGATCACCTTCGCGACGCTGCCGGCGGAGTATCGCGGGGACGGCACCGGGCTTTACAATCTCTCGCGCAATATCGGCTCCAGCGTCGGCATCTCGCTGGTCAGCTACCTCTTGACCCGCAACGTGCAGGTGAACCACGCCGAGATTGCCAACTATGTGACCCCGTTCAACCGCATCTTCGACATGCCGGCGATCAGGCATGCCTGGGACCCGACGACGCTGGCCGGCCGCGCGGCGCTGGACGAGGTGGTGACGCGGCAGGCGACGATCATCGCCTATGTCGACGACTTCAAGCTACTGATGATCCTGTGCCTGGCAGCCTTGCCGTTCCTCGCGCTGCTGCGCACGCCGCGCCAGCAGGCGGCCCCGTCCGACGATCACGCGATGGTGATGGAATAACGCTGCTGCCGAGCGGCCGATGGCCGTTTTATTCAGTGGGAGCCGCGGTCCATCAGGCAATGTCGCGGACAAATTCACCTTAGGTCATTTCTCGGCTTGCACTTTGCCTGCGTCTCGCATTGGATCAGAGATGCGAGGAGCAGGTTTACGGTTCGTTAACGGTAAGAGATCGTTTTATGCGTTCGATGCGTGTCCGGCCACCCGTGACGGTGCCGATCCGGATGCCCTCCGTACGGGACATCCCGCCGCCTGCCAACGACAACCGCCCCGTCGAGCACGAGACGGTGGCGAGCCTTCTGATCGGCCGTTCGCTGCTGATTATCGGCGTTCTGGTCGCGGCCGGGCTCATGCTCGGCTGGGCCGGGTGGCTGGGGCGAGCCGTCTGGCGAACGCTGCATTGATGCCGGGGCGTCCTCCGGCCGCCTGAGGCCCGAGGACGCTGACCCAAAATCGGTCACCTTTGGTTGCGACACATCTGAACGGATATCTAAATTTTTAAGGAAGTAGCCGCTTCCTGTCTCTGACGGCAGCGGGCAAGCCCAGGCAGCAATGCAAGGCCATATCGCTGCCGGATGCCCGTCTCGAGCGAAATGGGGACAGCGTGACGTCGGACTCGATCGAACAGCAGATTGAACAGGCCGTGCGGGCCGATGCCGCCCGGCGCGAAACGGGTTTGGAAGACGCGCTGCGCCGCTGCGAGAGCGCGGGCGAGGCGGTGTTCCTGTTCGGTGGTGACAGCGCGACGATCCATGTGCTGCGCAGCCGCATCCGCTCGGCCTTTCCCGGCCTGCGCCTTGCGGGCATCTGCGACGCCGATTTCTCCGGCCCGGCCGGCCGCGCGATCCTCGACCATATTGCCGCCTGCGCGCCGGACGTGGTCATCGTCGACGTGGCTCCGAAGCGCCACCGGGCGCTGATCGCGGAATTCGCGGCCCATGGGCTGCATACGGGCCTCGTCAACCTGCCCGGCACCTTCGCGCGCCACGCGGCCGCGCAGCCGCAGACCGGTGCCACGGCGGCAAGCCTCGCTGCCCGGCTACCCTCGCGGATCGGTCAAGCCATGAGCGGTTTCGCCGCGGCCATGCGCTTTTCCGGCATCATCGCCCGCCAGCTCGTTCATGACGTCGCCCCGCGCCCGGTGTCGCAGGCCTATCACGCGCTCCGCCGCGACGGCTGAGCCGGCTTTTCTCCGCAACAGCTGATTTTCCCGAGAAGCGGAATCCGCTTCTCGGCCGATGCTGCGATGACCGTCACACCGCGTTCCGGAACGCCTTGGAACTGAACACCGTCCGGAACAGGATGGCGAGGTCGAGCGTGAACGACCAGTGGTCGATATACCAGAGGTCATGGGCGACGCGCGCCGCCATCTTCTCGTCGGTGTCGGTCTCGCCGCGCAAGCCGTTGACCTGCGCCCAGCCGGTGATGCCGGGCTTGACGTTGTGGCGGCGGGCGTAGAGCGCGATCTTGCGCTCGAACTCCCGGTCATGCGCCAGGGCATGGGGGCGCGGGCCGACCAGTGACATATGGCCGGCCATGACGTTCAGCAATTGCGGCAATTCGTCGAGATTATAGCGGCGCAGCACCCGGCCGATGCGGGTAATGCGGGGATCGTCACGCCGCGCCTGCACGATCACGGCGCCGTCGTCGGTCGTCGTCATGGTGCGGAACTTGAAGATGCGGAACGCCGCCTGATTGAAGCCATGGCGGCGCTGGCGGAACAGCACCGGGCCGGGTGAATCGATCCGGATCGCCAGCGCGATCAGCAACAGCAGCGGCAGCAGCAACAGCCCGGCCAGCGCCGCAGCGGTGAGATCGAAAGCCCGCTTGCAGGCGATTTCGACCGGCGACAGCGGAGCACGCGTCAGGCGCAGGCTCGAAAGCGCGCCGGCGCTGACGAAATGCGGCTGCTCGAAGCGGCTCATGATCTTCTCGGGCGCGAGATGGATCGCGACCGGCATGTTCATGAATGCGTCGACGCAGGCCTCGATCGTCTCATGGTCCGACCAGGGCACGGCGATGAAGACTGCGTCGGGCCGCTTCGCCCGGCAACTGGCGGCGGCGGCCGCGAGATCGGCCGCAAGGGCTTCGCGCGGATCGCGGCGCGGTTGCTGCGGGTTGAGGAAGGCCACGTCGACGATGGCGCTGCCGGCATTCCATGGCTTGCAGCGGTCGACGAAGGACATGACTTCCTTCTCCCGGCCGATCAGAAAGACGCGCTCGGAGGTGATCCGGCCGGTGCGGCTTCCCGCCGAGATCAGGCGGACGATGGCCGAACGGGTCAGCACGATGGCTGGAATGCCGGCGAGATAGCTCGTCAGGAGGACGGCCCGCGAATAGTGATCGGCGATCTTGGCGAGGACAAGCAGCACCAGGAACGCGACGAACGCGATGTTCCAGGCCGAGAAGGCCGCCGCGACCTGGCCTTTCGTCGAGAGGTAATTGCCGATCTGGTAGCGTCCGCGCATCAGGTTGACGAAGACGAACAGCGCCGCCAGCGTGCCGGCGAGTTCTGGAGTCCGCTCGTCCACCTGGAAAGAGCCCTGCATCGCAAGATCGGTCGACCAGTCCATGGCGTAGACCAGGGCCACGACGAGGACGCCGTCGCACGCCGCCGTCAGCAGGCCGAGCCAGTGCCGCCAGCTTCTCGCAGGGCCTCGGGGCAGCGCCAACGGTGCCTGCCTGAGATGGTCGACGCTCATATTCGCCCAGTCCTTGCCGCTTTGTCTCCCGCTTTCGGCGCGAGGACCGAGATATGCGGGAGCAGTCGGCGACGCAACCGCAAGCGCCATGCCGCGCGGCATTGCACCGGATCGGTGCGAATTTCAATCAGTGCGTGTAGTTTCCGGCGAAAACGACGCGAGATCACGCCGAAAAGGCGACGGCGTGTTCCGTTACGGCACAGCCTCTTCAGGCCAGGCTGCGCAGGCGCCGTGCCAGATAATCGAGGGAGACGGCAAGGCCGCCGCCGGTCAGGGTCCCCAGAATCTTGACCACGGCATCGTGGGGCCGGCCATGGCGCGTCGCCTCCCAGGTCTGGGCCCATTCGAGCCCGAGCGCGAGAAGCACGATGCCGCCCAGCACGAACCAGCGCTGGCGCGGATAGGCGAAGGCCAGCGCGCCGCCGGCTGCGAGATAGGCCATGAAGCGTTCGACATCCGCCCCCACATCCGGGAGATGGGGACGCAGCTCGATCGGCGACAGCGTCGAGACGAGGATGACGGCCAGCGCGCACCAGCCGAGGAAGGTCGCGAGGCGGCGCAGATGGTCGAAGGGATCGGTCAAGGAATCAGAATCCAGAGGCGCGAATCGCGGCTACGCAAACAACGGGCCAGAAGCAGGTTACGCAACCGATTTTTTGGCGAGCGACGTGCTTTATGGTCTTACGAACACGGCAAAGCAATGGCGCAAGCGCGACTTCGCGGTCACCATCATGCTATCGCCGCCATTTGGAACAATCGCCCGGCGCGGGCGCAACGATCGCAACGGAATGCCGATGACAGACGAAGCCCGTTCCGGACCCGCCTCCCGCATCGCTCGCGGCGGGAGGGCGATCTATGGGGTGCCGCTGGGCATCCTGATGCTGGAAGCGCGTTTCCCGCGGATTCCCGGCGATATGGGCAACGGCACGACCTGGCCCTTTCCAGTGCTCTACCATGTCGTCACGGGAGCGAGCCCGGAAAAGGTGGTCCTGAAGGGAGCCGCCGGGCTTTTGCCGGATTTCGTGGCGGCAGCGCGAGAGCTGGTCAGGCTCGGCGCGGAAGCGATCACCACCAATTGCGGCTTTCTATCCCTGTTTCAGCGCGAGCTCGCGGCCGCGGTGAACGTTCCGGTCGCGACATCGTCGCTGATGCAAGTGCCGTGGGTGCAGGCGACGCTGCCGCCCGGAAAGCGCGTTGGTCTCGTCACCGTCTCGGCCGCGACGCTGACGCCGGCGCATCTCGAGGCCGCCGGCGTGCCGCTCGACACGCCGGTCGCCGGCACCGAAAATGGCCGCGAATTCTTCCGCGTGCTGATCAAGGCCGAGAAGGATGACATGGATGTCGAGCTTGCCCGGCAGGATGTGGTCGAGGCTGCGCTCGATCTCGTGGCGCGGCATCCCGATGTCGGCGCGATCGTGCTGGAATGCACCAACATGCCGCCTTATGCGGCGGCCGTGCAGCAGGCGACGGGGCTGCCGGTCTACGACATCTATTCGCTGATCACCTGGTTCCATGCCGGCTTGCGGCCCCGGAGCTTCGGTTAACCCGTACCGGAACTTATCCCCGGCGCTTCGGGCGCCTGCATCATCCAGCCTCGCATCGTCCGATCCCGCGAGGCCCCATGATCGTCACGCCCCGTCTCTCGCTGCCGCTGCTTGCCGCCGGCCAGGCGCAGAAACATGTCACGCACAACGATGCGCTGATGCGCCTCGACGCCCTGATCCATCTGGTCGTCGACAGCCGCAGCCAGTCCGCGCCGCCAGGCAGCCCGAGCGAATTGTCGGCCTATATCGTGCCGGCCGGCGGCACCGGCATCTTTGCCGGGCGTGCGGGTCAGGTGGCGTTGTTCGAGGATGGCGGCTGGATCTTCCTCACGCCGCGAGTCGGCTGGCAGGCCTGGATCGCCGACGAGGCCGAGCACACTCTCTGGACGGGCACGGAATGGCGCAGGGCCAGCCCGCTCAGCGGCCTTGGCGCCGAGAAATGGGGCGTCAACGCCACGGCCGACGACAGCAACCGGCTGGTGGTGTCGTCGGAGGCGAGCCTGTTCAACCATGCCGGCGGCGACCATCGGCTCAAGCTCAACAAGGCGAATGCCGGGGCGACGGCGAGCGTGCTGTTTCAGTCCAACTGGTCGGGGAGGGCGGAGTTCGGCCTCGCGGGCGACGACGATTTCCGGGTCAAGGTCAGCCCCGATGGCTCGGCCTGGCACGATGCGCTCGCCATCGACCGGGCCGGCGGAGGGGTCGCGCTGCCGGGCTCGCCCTGGGCGGCAGGGCAGAACCTGCTGATCAATGGCGACATCCAGATCAATCAGCGCGGCTTTGCCGGCGGGGCGCTGGCGGCGGGCGCCTATGGCTTCGACCGCTGGAAGGCGGGTGCCAGCGGAGCGAACCTGTCGCTCAGCGGCTTCACGGTGAGTTTGAATACGGGCGCGATCCTGCAACCGGTCGAGCTGGCGGCGTGGGGGATTTCGTCCTTCGCGGGCATGACGCTCGCGGTTTCGGTGGAGGGGCTGAGCGGCGGCGATCTCAGCGTCAGGGTCGGCAGCCAGTCCGGTACGATCAGCGCCGGGGCCGGGCGGCGCTTCGTCGTGCTGACGCCTGTACCGGGGGATAGCGGCCCGCTCGTGGTGAGCCTGGCGCCAGTGGCCGGGGCGGTGAGCTTCGCGCGCGTCAAGCTGGAGATCGGCCGCATCGCGACCCATTGGTCGCCGCGTCCGATCGGCGCCGAACAGCAGCTCTGCCGGCGCTATCACTGGCGGCCGGGCGGGACGGTGCTGATCGACGCCTATCAGGCGGCCGGCGCCGCTGCACGCCAGATGCTGCCGCTGCCCGTGCCGATGCGGACGACGCCGACGGTGAGCTATGGCATCTCGCAGGACATCAACGTGCAGGGCTCCGACCGCGGCATCGTCGCTTCGTCGCCGGAATGGGCCCAGGCCTATGTCACGGCGCAGGCGCAGGGCCGGGTGCGGGCGGCCTTCGACACGATCGCCTTCGACGCGGAGCTGTGAGGCCGGCTACTCCGCCGCAGCTTTCGCAGCCCCCCAACCCGACACGATGGCGCGCAGTTCCGCCCGCTCGGCCGCGTTGAGTTCCGGCAGGCCGGGCAGGCGGACCGGGCCGACATCGATGCCGAGCAGTCCCAGCGCTTCCTTCACCACGGTGACATTGGCGCCGTTGCCGTATTTGGTGCGCAGCTTCTCGAAGCCGGCGATGGCGTCGACCTCGCGGCGCGCGGCGTCGTAGTCGCCCGCTTCCAGCGCGCGCCAGACGGCGAGCGAGCGCGCGGGGACGACATTGACGAGCCCCGAGGTGAAGCCGCGCGCGCCCAGCGCATGGAAGGGCGCGGCCCAGCCCTCGGCGAGACCGCAGATCCAATTGGCGGAAGTGCCTTGCGTCTCGCGCACGCAATCGGCCAGCAGCATCATGTTGGTGGAGGCGAATTTCACGCCCGCGACATTGGGATGGGTCGCGACGCGGATCAGGTCGGTCACGCCGATGGCGTCGGAGCGGATATAGGCGACGAGCGGGATCGTCAGCGCCTCGGCGATGGCGAGGATGTAGTCGGCCTGGGATTGCGGCGCGGCGAAGGGGTCGAGCGGGTGATGCACCATCGCCGCGTCGCAGCCGGCCCTGGCCGCGAGCCTGCCGGTCGCGACAGCTTCGCGCAAAGACCGCCCGATGCCGGCCGTGACGAGCGCCCTGCCGGCGGCGGCTTCGGCCGCGACGGCGTGGGAGCGTTCCACCTCCGCCGTCGTCATCGGGTAGAATTCGCCGGTGTTGCCGGCCGAGACGATGTTGTGGATGCCGGCCTCGGCGATTCCGCGCACGATCCCGCCCGTCAGCGCCCAGTCGGCCTCGCCATCCGCCTTCCAGGCGGTGACATGGACGCCGGAAATGCCGCGCAGTGCGCGACGCACCTTGTCATTCGTCATAGTCCAGTCCCTCCGCATCCGCGCCGAAGACGAGCCGCACATGGGCTTTCCCCGAACGGACGATGTGTTGGCGCATCCTGCGTTCGGCGAGCGCGGGATCGCGCGCCAGCAGCGCCTCGCAGATGCCGCGATGCTCCGCGAAACCCCGGCGGCGCTCCGCCAGCTCCGAATGAAGCGCGATGCGCTGGGCATGGTCGTACATCCGCTGCCCGTCGAGGCGGCGCTCCAGATAGGTGCAGCCCGAGATGCGGTGGATCGCCTGATGATAGGCGCCGTTGAGCGCGACGA
Source organism: Allobosea sp. UNC402CLCol (assembly GCF_000745475.1). Lineage (GTDB taxonomy): Bacteria > Pseudomonadota > Alphaproteobacteria > Rhizobiales > Beijerinckiaceae > Allobosea > Allobosea spartocytisi. The sequence continues at coordinate 785,188 of NZ_JQJJ01000008.1, read as the reverse complement.
GATCCTCCAGCTCGCCATGCTCCGTCGCCTGCTCCATCTCCGCGATCAATCGGGAGAGCTCGCGTCCGCCGGCTTCGGTCAGGCGGTTGGCGGCGATATGGGCCATGACGCTTTCGAGTGCGGCGCGTCCGAGCGCCATCTCCAGCGCTTGCCGGGCGGAGAACTCGACGAAGACGCCGCGCCGCGCCTCGGTCCGCACCAGCCCCTCGCTCTCGAGCTTGCGGATCGCGTCTTTCACGGGGGTGGTGCTGACGCCGAGCATCTCGGCGAGATGGCGCTCATTCAGCCGCTCGCCATTGCGGAAACGCCCGGCGACGATGGCCCGGCGCAGGCGCTCATGGACATGCTCGCGCAGGGAACGCAGCAGGTCGGGCGCAACGGGTTCGACGGCGGGCTGCAACATTCACTCTTCCGGCGCGGCGGAAATGGGGAAGCCGCTGCCGATTCCCCAGGGCGGCATCGTTGATCAAACAGCATAATCCGGTTGGCACGGCAATCTGAAATTTCAGATTTCAAATCCGCAGCCCTGTGTTATCCCTTGGCGCAAGCGCCCGCTCACGAGGCGCAAGGCGGATTCTCCGCATCAGGGAGGAATGAAACCGATGAGCATCACCCGCAGAACCATCATCGCCGCGGCTTGCCTTGCCGCGGCCGGGCCCGCTTTCGCGCAGGGCGAGTATCCCGGCAGCAGGGTCGTCACCATCGTCGTGCCCTTTGCGGCCGGCGGCACCACCGACATGCTCGGGCGCATCCTCGCCGACCGGCTCGGCGCACGCCTCGGCGGCAGGTTCATCGTCGAGAACAGGGCCGGGGCGGGCGGCAATACCGGCGTCGCCGCCGTGGCGCGGGCTCCGGCGGACGGCTACACGCTGACGATGGGCACAGTCTCGACCCATGCGATCAATCCGGCTGTTTATTCCAGGCTGCCTTTCGACCATGTCAAGGATTTCGCGCCGATCTCGCAGGTCGCGAGTGTTCCCAACATCCTGATGGTCAATATCGACCTGCCGGCGAAGAGCGTGCCGGAACTGATCGACCTGCTGAAGAAGAATCCGGGCAAGTACTCCTTCGGCTCCTCGGGCGCCGGCACCTCGACCCATATGGCGGCGGAGATGTTCAAGGTGGCGACCGGTACCGACATGGCCCATGTGCCCTATCGCTCGAGCGGGCAGGTGACGCAGGACCTGCTCTCCGGCCAGATCCAGGTCAGCTTCGACAACATCACCATCGCCTGGCCGCATGTGCAGGAGGGCAAGATCCGGGCCCTGGCGACGGCGACGCCGAAGCGACTCGAAGTGGCCAAGGATCTGCCGGCGCTGGCCGAGTTCATTCCGGGTTACGACGCCAGTTCCTGGCACGGTTTCTTCGCGCCCGCCGGCGTGCCGAAGGAGATCGTCGCGAAGCTCTCGGCGGAGACGCAGGCGATCATGAAGGAGCCGGCGGTGATCGAGCAGCTCAGGAAGCTCGGCGTCGATCCGGTCGGGTCATCGCAGGACGCATTCGCCGCCCATATCGCCGCGGAGACGACGCGCTGGGCCGAGGTCGCGCAGAAGGCGAATGTGAAGATCGAGTGAGGCGGCGCCCGCCGCCTTGCTGTCAGCGGGTCTGTGCCGCCGCGAAGGCGAGGTTTTCGGCGAGGAGCGCCTCGGCGGCCTCCTGCGTCGGCGCCTCGACATAGACGCGCAGCTCGGGCGCGTTGCCGGAAGCGCGGAAATGAGCCGTGGCACCATTGCCCAGCGTCAGGCGCAGGCCATCGCGGCGGTCGCGCGCCGCGACACCGCCGCGGCTCGCAAAGGCCGCATCGCGGAAGGCGGGATCCTCCGCGTCGAGCCTTGCGATGAGCGCCGCGGTCCTGTCCTGCGGAATCTCCTGCAGGCGGTTCGACAGGGCGATGGCAAAGCGGGCCTCCGCCGCGATGGCGCTCAGGGCCTGGCCGGATTGCCGGGCGAGCGCGAGCGTCGCCAGGATGGGCAGCATGGCGTCGCGCGTCGGCAGGGCGGGCAGGCGGCGGCCGTCACGCTCGACATCCGAGCCGAGCAGCACGCCGCCATTGGCTTCGAAGCCGACGATCGTCGTGGCACCCTCGGCCCTGGCCTGCTCCATGCCGGCGATGACATAGGGCGAGCCAACGCGGGTGCGGACGACCTTGTCGAACAGGCCGGGACGGTCGAGCGCCGAGTTGGAGGTGACCGGCGTGACGATCGCATCGGCGCCGAGGAAGCGCGCGGTCAGGGCTCCGACGAGATCGCCGCGCAGGAAGCGGCCGTTCTCATCGGCGACGAGCGGCCGGTCCGCATCGCCATCGGTCGAGACGATCGCATCGAGCGCCCGCTCGCCCGCCCATCGACGCGCGAGCTCCTCGTCCTCCGGCCGCAGCGCTTCGGTATCGACCGGGATGAAGTGCTCGCTGCGCCCGAGCGGAACGGGCGTGGCGCCGAGCCCCGCAAGCACGTCGCAGATGACGTCGCGGCCGACGGAAGAGTGCTGATAGACGCCGACGACCATGCCGCCCAGCGGTGAGGGCCCGAAGAAGTCGAGATAGCGCGCCTTGTAGGCCGCCAGCGCTTCATATGTGTCCGTCGCCACTGTTGCTTCGGGCACGGAGGAGAGGGCGAGGCGGGCCTGCCAGTCCAGGATGCGTCCCTCGTCGGCTTTGTCGATCTCACCGGCGGCGCGATAGAACTTCAGCCCGTTGCGATCGTCCGGGATATGGCTGCCCGTCACCATGATGGCGGGGGCGCGGCGCTGGATGGCGGCGAGCGCCAAGGCCGGGGTCGGCAGGGCGCCGCAATCGACCGGAACCAGGCCGGCGTCGGAAACGGCCTGCGCGCATTGGGCGGCGATGAGCGGGCTCGACGAGCGCAGATCCCGCCCGATCAGGACCTCGCCCGCGGGCCCCGCCGCATCGTCCTCGCGGATCATGGCGCAGAAGGCGCGGACATGGCTGTAAGCCGGCAAGCCGATGAGCTCGCTCACCAGGCCGCGCAGGCCGGAGGTTCCGAATTTCAGGCTGGTCATGGACAGGATACCAAGATCTCGCGGTTCGCGGCTGCAGGGTAGAGCATCTTCGAGTGGGGAGGATACCGGTTCGGGTGAAGAAAATGCCACGGAACAAGGGCTAGAGCGGTTCCGGCCTTAAGACATTCGCCGTACGCCTCGGCGCCGCAATGGCTGCTACAGGGCCTCGGAGAGGTCCGTTAAAATTGAAATATCGATTCACCCGGCTTTAGGGCCTGATCGTGCAGAACATCGTGGCGCGGCAGATATCGCGCCTGCTGCCAGGGAGACGGCATCGATGCTCACGATCGCGACGATTTGGTTGGGTTGCCTGGCGATCTTCCTGCAGCTCGCCGATTCCGCTCCGGAGCTGGGTTGGCACGACTGAGTCGTCCGTCGCTAGCGCATCGCGGCGACGGAAAGGCTTGCGTCGCACGCGCTTGAAGGCGGGCGACAACGTCGCGGTGGTGGCGCTCCGGCGCGTCTTGCTCAGGCGCGTGCGTAGATGTCCTCGATCCGGACGATGTCGTCCTCGCCGGTGTAGGAGCCGACCTGAACCTCGATCAGTTCGAGCGGAATCTTGCCGGGGTTGGCCAGGCGGTGCGTGCAGCCGATCGGCAGGTAGATCGATTCGTTCTCGTGGATGTAGGAGACGGTGCCATCCAGCGTCACCTCGGCCGTCCCCGAGACGACGACCCAGTGCTCGGCCCGGTGGAAGTGCTTCTGCAGGCTCAGCAGGCCGCCGGGCTTGACGTTGATGCGCTTCACCTGGAAGCGGCCGCCGAGGTCGATACGCTGATACCAGCCCCAGGGCCGGTACATGCGCAGATGCTCGGTCGCCTCGCGGCGGCCCTCTTTCTTCAACCGCTCCACCAGCCCCTTGACCTCGGCGGCGCGCGCCTTGGTCGTGACCAGGACGGCGTCCCGCGTCGTGACGACCACGGCATCATCGAGGCCGATGACCGCCGTCAAGATCTCGTCGCTGCGGATCAGCGAGTTGCGGGTGCCGATGGCGACGACCGGGCCTTCCAGCACATTGCCAGCCTCGTCCTGGGGGCGGATCGTCTGCAGCGAATCCCAGCTGCCGACATCGGACCAGCCGAAGCTCGCACGCAGCACGCCGGCATGGCGCGTCTTCTCCATCACGGCATAGTCGATCGAAACCTTGGTGGCCTCGGCGAAGCCTTTCGGGTCCAGCCGCAGGAAGTCGAGATCCTTGGTGGCCGCCGCCAATGCCCGGGTTGCGCCGGACAGCACCTCGGGCACGAAAGCCTCGAGCTCTGCAAGCATCCGCTCGGCCGAGAAGATGAAGTTGCCGCTGTTCCAGAGGAAGCCCTGCTCGACATAGCCCAGCGCAGTCTCGACGTCGGGTTTCTCGACGAAGCGGGCGACGGTGTTGGCGCCCTCGCTCTTCAGCGGCTTGCCGGGCTCGATATAGCCATAGCCGGTGGCAGGCTCGGTCGGCACGATGCCGAAGGTCATGATCGGGCCGTCCGCGGCAAGGCTCGCGGCGCGCTCGCAGTCGCGGCGGAAGGCCTCGACATCGGGGATGACGTGATCGGCGGCGAGCGCAAGGCAAAGGCCCTTCTCGTCCTTCTGCGAGACCAGCAGCGCGCCGATGGCGATCGCAGGAGCGGAATCGCGACGTTCGGGCTCCAGCACGATGTCGCCGGCGACGCCGACGGCCCGCATCTGCTCGGCGACGACGAAGCGGAATTCGTTGTTGGTCACCACGATGGGATCGGCGAAACCGTCGCCTTTCACCCTGAGCAAGGTCGCCTGGAAGGTCGAAAGCCCATCATCGAGCAATGCGATGAACTGCTTGGGCATGGAGTCTCGCGACAGCGGCCACAGCCGCGTGCCAGCGCCGCCGGCCATGATCAAGGGGGTGATGAGGCGGGAGGTCATCAGAGTATCGGACTCCAAATCAGGTTTTAGCCGCGTCGGCCTCAGGGCAGGGGCATGTTTCATGCCATATGCCGGCAAGGACCTACAGACTGTTCAGATTTCGATCAGGCTGCGTCGATGGCGTGGGAGGAGACCGGGTCGGAAATGCCGCGGCCGATATCGGCGTAGACGAAGCCCTTCTCGCGGACCTGCTCGCCACGATAGATGTTGCGCAGATCGATCAGGATCGGCGACCTCATGAGCGTCCTGACCCGATCGAGATCCAGCGCCCTGAAGATGTTCCATTCGGTGACGATCACGGCCGCATCGGCATCTTCGACGCATTCATAAGCATTGTCGCAATAGGTGACGGCGCCGGGCAGGACCGCCTTTGCCTGCTCCATGCCTTCGGGATCGAAGGCGCGGATCGTCGCGCCTGCGTCCTGCAGCGCGGTGATGATCGAGAGGGAGGGGGAATCGCGCATGTCGTCGGTGTTCGGCTTGAAGGTGAGGCCGAGCACCGCGACGGTCTTGCCCCGAACCGAGCCGCCGCAGGCCGCCACGACCTTGCGGCCCATGGCGCGCTTGCGCTGTTCGTTCACCGCGGCGACCGTCTCGACGATGCGCGCAGGGGTGCCGTAATCCTGAGCCGTCTTGATCAGGGCCAGCGTATCCTTGGGGAAGCAGGACCCGCCATAGCCCGGCCCGGCATGCAGGAACTTGCCGCCGATGCGGTTGTCGAGGCCCATGCCCCGCGCCACGTCCTGGACGTTGGCGCCGACCTGCTCGCACAGATCCGCCATCTCGTTGATGAAGGTGATCTTCGTCGCCAGGAAGGCGTTGGCGGCGTATTTCGTCAGCTCGGCGGTGCGGCGGCTGGTGTTCAGAATGGGCGCGCTGTTGAGATAGAGCGGACGATAGACATCCGCCATCACCTGCTGGGCGCGGGCGTCCTCGGTCCCGATGACGATGCGGTCGGGGCGCTTGAAGTCCTCGATCGCGGCGCCCTCGCGCAGGAACTCCGGGTTCGAGACCACGGCGAACTCGGCTTCCGGCCGCAATTCGCGCACGATCCGCTCGACCTCGTCGCCGGTGCCGACCGGGACCGTCGACTTGGTGACGATCACCGTGTAGCGGCCCAGCGCCTGCGCGATCTCGCGGGAGGCGGCATAGACATAGGACAGATCCGCGAAACCGTCGCCGCGGCGGGAGGGGGTGCCGACCGCGATGAAGACCGCGTCCGCTGCGCTCACGGGGCCGGCGAGGTCAGTCGTGAAGGACAGCCGGCCAGCGGCGGCGTTGCTGCGCACCAGTTCCGTCAGGCCAGGTTCGAAGATCGGAATCTCGCCGCGCTTCAGCGCTGCGATCTTGCTCTCCTGCTTGTCGACGCAGACGACCTCATGGCCGAAATCCGCGAAGCAGGCGCCGGATACCAAGCCGACATAACCCGATCCGACCATCACGATCTTCATCACCAACTCCAAAGAAACCTATTTCGCGCCTGCGACACATATATTGCCTTGGACGTCAGTACGAGGGCCAACCGTATCTCGTCGCGGGGCGCAGCCTGTCCTGCCGACCGCGGGGACCGGTCGGAATTCCCACACATCGCTCAAATGCGAGCGATTGCCTGCACCGAAGCGCAAATCCGGAGGGGCTACACCGAGATCAGTTTCTCGGGGTCTGGTCTCGTGCTCATCTATCTCGGCATCGTCTGGCTCGGCTGCGCCGCCATCTTTCTCGAACTCGCCGAACGCGCTCCGGTGATCGAAGGCTGACGCGGCCGATCGGCCCGGCGCGGGTTTCGCTCCCGGGCGCTTGGCAGAAGCGCGCTCGCGAGCTGCCGTGCTCCGGCCTTTTTCGCTCGCGACTTTGCGGACCTGCCGTCTATAACGGGCGGCGCATTGGCTGGCCTGCAACCGAGATACTCAATGACCGATACCGTGAGCCCCTACGCCGGAAAGCGGCTCGACCCCTCCATGCTCGTCGATGTCGCGGCACTGCAAAGGGCCTATTTCGACCAGCCTGATCCGTCGCAGCGTTCGCAGCAGGTGGCGTTCGGCACGTCGGGCCATCGCGGTTCGGCCTTCTCCGGATCGTTCAACGAGGCGCATATTCTCGCCATCGCCCAGGCGCTCTGCCTTTATCGCCGCGAACAGGGCACCGACGGGCCGCTTTTCGTCGGCATCGACACCCATGCGCTCTCGCGCAACGCCTTCGAGACGGTGCTGGAGGTCTTCGCCGCCAATGGCGTGACCACGATGATCGACGAGAAGCTCGGCTTCACGCCAACGCCCGTCATCTCCCACGCCATCCTGACCTATAACCGCGGCCGCTCCTCCGGGAAGGCGGACGGCGTCGTCATCTCGCCCTCGCATAATCCTCCCGCCGATGGCGGGCTGAAATACAACCCCCCTCATGGCGGGCCGGCCGATACCGACGCCACCGGCTGGATCGAGAAGAAGGCCAACGCCTTTCTTGCGGAGAAGCTCGCCGGCATCGCCCGCATTCCCTATGACAAGGCGCTGAAGAGCGAGCATGTCCGGCGGTACGACTACATCAGCGGTTACGTCGCCGATCTCGCCGATGTCGTCGATATGGAGGCGATCGCGCGGGCGGGCGTCTCGATCGGGATCGACCCGCTCGGCGGTGCCGGGCTCGACTATTACCAGCCGATCATCGACCGCTACGGCCTGAAGGGGACTATCGTCAGCAAGGCAGTCGATCCGACCTTCGGCTTCATGACCGCCGACTGGGACGGCAAGATTCGGATGGACTGCTCCTCGCCTTATGCGATGGCGAGCCTGATCGGCATGCGCGACCGCTTCGACGTCGCCTTCGCCAACGACACGGATGCAGACCGGCACGGCATCGTCACCCGCAGCAGCGGGCTGATGAACCCGAACCACTATCTCGCCGCGGCGAGCGCCTATCTCTTCGCCAACCGCCCCGGCTGGCGTGCCGACGCGGCCATCGGCAAGACGGTGGTGTCGAGCGCGATCATCGACCGCGTCGCGGGCAAGCTCGGGCGCCGGCTGGTCGAGGTTCCGGTCGGGTTCAAATGGTTCGTGGAGGGGCTGATCTCGGGCGATTTCGGCTTCGCGGGCGAGGAAAGCGCCGGCGCCTCCTTCCTGCGCAAGGACGGCACCGTCTGGACCACCGACAAGGACGGGCTCATCCTCGGCCTGCTCGCCGCCGAGATCACCGCGAAGACGGGAAATGATCCGGGCGTGCTCTACGACAAGCTGACGGCCGAGCTCGGCAAGCCCTGCTATGCGCGCGTCGACGCTCCCGCGACATCGGCCCAGAAGGCGGTGCTCAAGAACCTCTCGCCGAGCCAGATCACGACGAAGGAGCTGGCGGGCGAGCCGATCACGGCGATCCTGAGCGACGCTCCCGGCAATGGCGCCCCGATCGGGGGCCTCAAGGTGACGAGCGCCGATGGCTGGTTCGCCGCGCGCCCCTCCGGCACCGAGGAGGTCTACAAGATCTACGCCGAGAGCTTCCGCGACGAGGCGCATCTCGCCCGCATCCAGGAAGAGGCGCGGCAGATCGTCGGCGCGGCCTTCGCGGCGGCCTGACCAGCCGCTGGGGTGTCTCCGGTTGCGCAATAACCTCAATGGTTGCGATTGACGGCCGTCCTTCGTCCGTCGTCGCGAAGGCTGGCTGAAATCGGTGCGCGCCCGGGCCTCAGACGCTCGCGGCGAACAAGCGCCAGGCGATCCAGACGAGGAAAGCGATCCAGGCCGTCGTGACGATGCCGACCAGGGCGAGATAGGCGGCCGAAACGACCTTGGTGGTGAGCGTCTCAGGCGAGGCGTTGACGGGAGGGGGCGTTCGGTCGGTCATGGTCCGCGATCGAGGGATTGGCCCTTCTCACCAGTCGATGGGGTCGGAGATCGTCGGGCGGCGGCCCGGCGTGGTCTCGCGTAGCATCAAGCCGATCTTGCGCTTGTATTCATCCCACGAAGAAAGGATGCGTCCGCATTTGGTGCAGGTCACGTCGCTGTTCTGCTCCAGCCGGCCGGGAACCGAAATGCTCGCCGATCCGCAGGTGTCGCACTGAAAGCCGTCCCGCCCCATCATGATCTCCTCAAACTCACCGAGCCCGGGCCGGCTCGTCGGCGCCATGAACCGGCATGGCAGATGACTGGCGCCTGAACGCTTCGATCCGTGGCGCGCCCTCCTCCTTGCGAGCACCGAGGCGGGGCGGGACCGAGGAGGCTGATGCGATGGACGGGCGGGCTGCGGCGGCCATGTCGAATGCCGTGCTTCTGTGGGGACGGCTGGCGGCCGAGACGGCGCGCTCGATCACGGCAAGCAAGGCATTGCCGGATGGCAGGCTACGCCAATCGCCGGCGCCTCCGTGAGAGAAGGCCAGGAACGTCGCAAAGAAAAATGGGCCCGCGCTTTGCGCGAGCCCATTGCCTGGAGAAAGCGGCCGCCAAAGCGCGGCCGGACATCGGCGTCAGCGTGTCGTCCAGGCGCCGTTCTTGACCGTGCGAAGCTCGAGTTCGACCGGCAGCTTGGTCTGGCCGTTCTCGTCGAAGCTGGTATGGCCCATGGCGCCGTCGTACTGGGTCTCGCGGATCGCCTTGGCGATGGCGGCCTTGTCCTTGGTGCCGGCCTTCTTGATCGCCGCGACGATGATGTTGGCGGCGTCGAAGGCATTTTTGGTGTAGGTCGTCGCCGGTTCGGCGAAGTTCGCGGCCTGGTAATCCTTGGTCAGCTTTTCGAGCTGCGGATTGCCCTTTTCCTTGACGATGCCGGAGACGGTGCCTTCGGCAGCCGGGCCGGCGATCTTGATGAAGTCGGCGTCATGGAAGCCGTCGACGCCGATCATCGGCACGGTCATGCCGAGTTCGACCATCTGCTGGCGCACGAGGCCGGCCTCGGTGACGACGCCGCCGAAATAGATCGCATCCGGCGCGCCGGCCTTGATCTTGGTCAGCAGCGCGCGAAAGTCCGTGGTTCCGACCGGGGCGGCCTCGGCGGCCAGGATGGTGCCGCCGGCGGCCTTGTAGAACTTTTCGAAGTTCTGGGTGTTGGCGACGCCGTAATCGGAGGTGTCGGAGACGATGGCGATCTTCTTGCCGACGCTCTCGACCGCCCATTTGGCCAGGGGCTCGTTGGTGTTGACCAGCGTCGTCACGACACGCGACACCATCGGGTTGTTGCGCTCGGTGATCTTGGGCGAGATCGCGCCCCAGACGACGAACGGCACGCCGGCGCGCTGGAAGACGGGGATCGTGGCCAGCGCGACGCCGCTGTTCCAGTGGCCTGTGGCGGCCAGCACCTGCGGATCGTTGGTGAGCTTCAGCGCCGCGGCGACACCGGTCTGCGGGTTGGCAGCGTCGTCGAGGACCACGGCCTCGAGCTTGAAGGGCAGGCCGGCCTTGTTCGCCTGGTCGATGGCGAGCTGGAAGCCGTTGCGGGCCGAGAGACCCTGCTGCGCATTGCCGCCGCTGAGCGGGCCGATGAAGCCGATCTTGACGGTCTCCTGGGCCGAGGCGGCCATGGCCCCGACCACGACCGCCGCGCTGACGACCGATACGCGCAGCAATGCCGAAAAAGAGCCGTTTCCGGCGCCGAACTTGAAATTCATGATCCCCTCCAGGACGGATTTTGGAGCTCCCGCGGTCAGCCGGGCAGGCGGGCCTAGGATGCCTCGGCGGACAATCCGTCCTTCCCGAAAGGGGAAGCAAATCGGATATTTGGAAGCCCCGGCCTAGCTTTGCCTAAGTAGCTGGCCGGACGGGGCGCGAGCAGGTCCGGTACCCTGCCTCAAGACAAGCAAAGCAGAGATTCCGAAATTACGACTCCTGTCCGCTTGCGGGCTGGTGCACAGCCCAGGAAGCGGCCACGACATGGCCGCCAAGACAAAGAGAGGGACCGGAATGACCGAGCAGCTCCTGCAACAGATCCTGAACTGGATCACGCTCGGCTCGATCTATGCCCTGATCGCGGTCGGCTTCAGCCTGCTCTTCGGGGTGCTGAACATTATCCATTTCTCCCATGGCGACGTGGCGCTGATGGCGCCCTTCCTGGCGCTGGCGCTGGTGCAGACCTTCGCGACCGCGATCGGGGCCGCGGCCTCGCCCGGCGTCATGCTGCTGGCGGTCGCCCTCGCAATCGCGCTCACCGGGCTGCTCGGCGTCCTGCTCGATTTCGTCGTCATCCAGCGTTTCCGCAATGCGCCTGCGATGATGGCGCTGGTCGCGACGGTTGCGCTCGGCATCGTGCTGCGCGATCTGATCCGCCATCTTTTCCCCAACGGCTCCAACCCGCATGCGGTGCCGCGCCTCGTCCAGGGCAGCGTCGACATGCTCGGGGTGACGGTACCGGCCTTCAACCTCGTCGCGATCGCGGTCTCCGGGCTTTGCGTTTCCGGGCTTTTCTACCTGCTCGGCAGCACGCGGCTCGGCCTGCACATCAAGGCCGTTTCCCAGGACCGCGACGCCGCTCGCCTGCTCTCGATCGCGCCGGGCCGGATCTTCCGGATCACCTTCTTCATCGCTTCGGCGGTCGGCGCCATCGGTGGCCTGTTCTTCGCAGGCTATGCCGGCATCGTGCGGTTCGACTTCAGCGTGGATGTCGGCCTCATCGGCTTCTCGGCCGCGGTCGTCGGCGGGCTGGGCTCGATGCCGGGTGCGATCATCGGCAGCCTGGTGATCGCCGGGCTCGACACGCTGGTGCAGGCGGTGGTGCCGAACGGCGCGGCCTATCGCCTCGTCTTCGTCTTCCTGTTGGTGATCGGCGTGCTGGTGTTCCGGCCGGCCGGCCTCTTCGGCCGCACCGTCGTCGAGAAGGTCTGAGCCGATGACGGATATGACAATTCCCGCCCGCGCGACGCTCGGCACCGCCGGCGGCCTCGCTTTGGTCGCTCTGACGGAGATCGCCGGCGCGGCCTTCCTGCGCCAATTCCTGCTGGTCGACGACTGGCGCGCGGTGGTCGGCCTGCTCGCCCTGTTCGCCGGCGCGCTGGTCGCGATGCAGCGCCTGCCGGTGATCGAGGCCAATATCGAACAGGCCTTCGGCGCCAACCGGCGTTTCGCGATGCTGTTCGGCACGGCGATCGTGCTCGCCTTTCCCTTCGTGCTGCAGAACAGCAGCTATGCGCTGCACCTCCTGATTATCGCGCAGCTCTACGCGGTGCTGGCGCTGGCGCTGAACTTCCAGCTCGGCAGCGCCAACATCCCGAACTTCGCCACCGGCGCCTCCTACGGCATCGGCGCCTATGCCTCGGCGCTGCTTGCCCTGAACTGGGACGTCAGCTTCTGGCTCGCCTTGCCGGCCTCGGCGGTGGTCGCGACCATCTTCGGCTTCCTGCTCGGCATTCCCTCGATGCGCACGCGCGACAGCTATCTGGCGCTGGTCACGATCGCCTTCGGCGTGGTCGTCCACCAGCTCCTCAACAATCTGGAATTCACCGGCGGTCCCAACGGGCTGGTCGGCATCCCGGCGCCGGAGCTCTTCGGCCACTCCTTTGCCTCGCCGCTGGTCATCTTCGGGCATTCGCTGCCGTCTCAGGCGAATTTCTACTATCTCTCGGCGCTGCTCGTCGGCGTCTCGATCCTATTCGCCGGGCGCCTGCACCATTCGCGGATCGGCCTGGCGTGGAACGCGCTCAGGGCCGACGAACTCGCGGCCCGCTGCCAGGGCATCAACGCGACCTGGTACAAGGTGCTGGCCTTCGCGGTCGATGCGTTCCTCGCCGGTTTCGCGGGCACGATCTACGCCTTCTATGTCGGCTTCATCTCGCCCGACAACTTCACCTTCCTGGTCTCCGTGACGATCATGACGATGGTCATCGCCGGCGGGATGGACAACACGCTGGGCGTGATCGTCGGCGCGTTTCTGCTGACGCTGCTGCCTGAGAAGCTGCGCGCCTTCTCGGACTACCGCATCCTGTTCTTCGGCATCACCGTGATCGCCTTCCTGATGATCCGCCCGCAGGGAATCTTCCCGCAGCGCCTGCGCCGCTACGGAGGCTGACAATGAACGCGCCAGTCACTCCAGAAAGCCGGGCCCTGCTCGAGGGCAAGGATCTGACCATGCGCTTCGGCGGCCTGGTCGCCATGGCCGAGGTCGACTTCTCGCTGCGCAAGGGCGAGGTGCTGGGCATCATCGGCCCGAACGGGGCCGGCAAGTCGACCCTGCTCAACATCATCACCGGGCTGTACGTTCCGTCCTCAGGCGAGGTCAGGCTGGAGGGCGAGCTGCTCAACGGGCAGCCGGCCCATCGCATCGTCGCCAAGGGCATCGCGCGGACCTTCCAGTCGAGCCGGCTCTTTGCCGACCTCTCGGTGCTCGACAACGTCATCATCGGCCGCCACACCCATATGAAGACCGGGATCTTCGACGCTATCTTCAACCGCCGAAAGGCCGAGGCCGAGCTCGACGCGGCGGCGGAACTGGCCGAGCGTCTGCTCAAGGCGGTCTCCCGCGAGCTCCACGCCCAGCGCCACCGGCCGGCCGGGGAACTGCCACAGGCCGACCGCAGGCGTCTCGAGATCGCGCGCGCGTTGGCCAGCGAGCCCAAGGTGCTGCTGCTCGACGAGCCATCCTCGGGCATGGACGATTCCGACACCGACGCGCTGATGGACGATATCCGCTCGGTCTGCGCCGAGCGGCCGGAGCTCGCCCTCATGATCATCGAGCACGACATGCGCCTGATCGCGTCGCTGCCGCAGCGGGTGCTCGTCCTCGATTACGGGCAGAAGCTCGCCGAGGGCACCTATGAGGAGGTCCGCCTGATCCCGCGCGTGCAGGAAGCCTATCTCGGCCGGAAGGGAGCGCAGCATGCTCAGGCTTGAGAACGTCGACACCAATTACGGCGTCGTGGCGATGCTGCGGGACGTCTCGCTCAATGTCGAGCCGGGCGAGCTGGTCTGCATCCTCGGGCCCAACGGGGCGGGCAAGACCACGATCTTCCGGGCCATCTCGGCGCTGCTGCCGCTGGCGCGCGGGCGCATTGCGATCATGGGACAGGATCTCAAGGGCTCGCGCACGGAAGCGCTCAGCGCGCTCGGCGTCGGCTTCGTGCCGGAGGGGCGGCGCCTGTTCGGCGACATTTCCGTCCGTGACAACATCCGCCTCGGCTACGAGGCGCAGGGGCACCAGGCCGGCTTCGAGGAGCGGCTGGAGGAGATGCTGGAGCTGTTCCCGCGGGTGCGGGAGCGCATCCGGCAGCGCGCCGGCACGCTCTCGGGCGGCGAGCAGGCAATGGTGGCGCTGGCGCGCGCGCTCGTCGGCAAGCCGAAATTCGTGATCATGGACGAGCCCTCGCTGGGCTTGTCGCCGAAGCTGATCGACGAATATTTCGACACGGTCGCGGCGGTGAACCGCGGCGGCACGACCGTGCTGCTGATCGAGCAGAACGCCGAGATGGCGCTTTCCATCGCCCATCGCGGCATCCTGCTCACCAAAGGCCGGGTCGTGGCGGCGGGCAGCGCCGCCGAGCTGCTCGGCAGCGACGCCGTCCGGCATCTCTATCTTTGAACCGGACGGGGTGGTCATGGACACGCTGGCGATCCTCGACAGGCTGGTGGGTTTCGCCACCGTCAGCCGCGATCCGAACCGGCCGCTGATCGATTTCGCGCGCGGCTTCCTCGCCGGGCACGGCATCGAGAGCGAGATCGTCGAGGCCGAGGACGGGCGCAAGGCCAATCTCTTCGCCACCATCGGCCCGAAGGATCGGCCGGGCGTCATGCTGTCGGGCCATACCGACGTCGTGCCGGTCGACGGCCAGGGCTGGAGCCACGACCCGTTCCGGCTGCGGGTCGCGGACGGGCGCGCCTATGGGCGCGGCGCGGCCGATATGAAGGGCTTCGTCGCCTCGGCGCTCGCGCTGGCCGCGCGTGCCGCGACGCGGAAGCTCGAAACGCCGCTGCACCTCGCCTTCAGCCATGACGAGGAGATCGGCTGCGTCGGCGTGCGCTCGCTGATCGACCGGCTGGCGACGCGCCCGTTGCGGCCGAAGCTCGCGATCATCGGCGAGCCTACTTCGATGGCGATCGCGACCGGGCATAAGGGCAAGCTCGCGGCGCGGGCGACCTGCTGCGGCGTCACCGGGCACTCCGCCCTGGCGCCCAAAGCCCTGAACGCGATCCATCTCGCCTGCGACTTCGTCGGCGCGCTGCGCGGGCTGCAAGGCGAGATCGAGCGGGACGGCCCGCGTGACGGCGATTACGACATCCCCTACACGACGCTGCATGCCGGGCGCATCGAGGGCGGCACCGCGCTCAACATCGTGCCGGAGCGCTGCACGGTCGATTTCGAGATCCGCAACGTCGCCGAGGACGATCCCGAGGCGATCCTGACCCGGCTGATGGACGAGGCGGCCGCACTCGTCGCCGCGCAGCGGGCACGCTTTCCGCAGGCCGATATCGGCTTCGAACGGCTGAACGACTATCCCGGGCTGGCGACGCCGGCATCCTCCGAGGCGGTCGCCTTCCTGAGCGGGATCCTCGATGAGAGCGCACTGCGCAAGGTCGCTTTCGGCACGGAGGGCGGGCTGTTTTCGCAGCGTCTCGGCATTCCCGTGCTGGTCTGCGGGCCGGGTTCGATGGAGCAGGGGCACAAGGCCGACGAGTTCATCGCGCTCGACCAGCTCGCCGCCTGCGACCGGATGATGGACCGGCTGCTCGGGCGGATCGCGGCCTGAGGTGCTCCGCTTTGCGGGCCAGCTTCTCCCGTGCTTTATGCTGTCGCGATGCGGTTCTCCCTGCGCCAACTCGAATATTTCATCGCGGCCGGCGAGACGGGCAGCATCACCGTCGCCTCCGAGATGATCCATATCTCGCAGCCCTCGATCTCGACCGCGATCTCGCATCTGGAGCGGGAGCTGAACGCGCAGCTCTTCATTCGCCATCACGCCCAGGGCCTGTCGCTGACACCGGTCGGCCGCGCGCTGTTGAGCGAGGCGAAGCGGGTCGTGGCCCAGGCGGAGAGCCTCTACACCGTCGCCTCGGAAACGACCGGGACCGTGCGCGGCACGCTCTCTCTGGGCTGCATGGTGACGCTGGCGCCGATGCTGGTGCCGGAGCTGAGCAACAGTTTCGTCGCCGCCTTCCCCGAGACCACGATCCGCTATGTCGAGGGCAATCAGGAGGATCTGCTGAGGGGGCTGCGTCGCTCCGAGGTCGATGTGGCGCTGACCTATGATCTGCAATTGCCCGACGATATCGCCTTTGCGCCGCTGGTCAGCCTGCCGCCGCATATCATCGTGGCGGATACGCATCCGCTGGCGCGCCAGAGCGCTGTCACCCTCGCGGAGCTCGCGGACCAGCCGCTCGTGCTGCTCGACCTCCCGCTGAGCCGCGAATATTTCCTCGCCTTGTTCATGACGGCCGACGTGGTGCCGACGATCGTGGCGCGTTCGGCCCATCCCGATCTGGTGCGGGCCTTGGTCGCCAATGGCGTCGGCTATTCGCTGTTCAACGTCCGGCCGCGTTCGGATCAGTCGCTCGACGGGCGCAGGCTGGTCTCGGTCCGGCTCGCCGGCCAGCACCGCCCGATGACCATCGGCGTGGCGACGCTGGCGGCGCTCGCCAAGTCCAAGCTGATCGAGGCTTTCCAGGCGCATTGCGAAGCTTGCATCTCGCGCGCCTACATCCCCGGCATGATCGCGCCGGTGATGACCGACCGGCCGCGTATCGAGCCTTGACCTAACTGAAGCCAGCAGGCGATGGCTGGGCGCTCATTCGTCTCCGGGAACGCCGTAGGAGGGCGCCTGCCGCGGATCGAGCGCGCGCTGGATATAGGCGTCGAGCTGCGGCTTGTAGACCTCCCAGGCGCTCGCCACCGCCTCGATCGGGCAATCTTCCGTCCAGTCACAGCGCAGATCGGCGACCGGCCAGCTGACCTTGTCGACGATCTTCATCCCCGCCGAATGGACCGGTCCGGCTTCACCACCGGCGGCAAGGCCGGCCCGCATCGCGGCGATCAGCCTGTCGCCGAGATGGCCGGAGGAGGCCAGGAAACCGTCGACGATCGCCTGCGGCACGCCGTCATTGGCGAGAAGGTTGCCGCCGGAGGCAACGTCACGGGCCTGCGCCTGCGTCCAGATGCCCAGCGAGTTCGGGCCGGAGTGGATCGCCGTCTCGCCGTCGCGGTCGACCGCCAGCACCTGCCGGTATTCGATGAATTTCCCGCGCCTGCGGACTTCGGCGATGGCGTCCGTGGCGCGCATGCCGCCTTCCATCAGGTCGAGCGCCAGCGGGCCCAGCGTCGGGTCGGTGACGTTCTGCGAGGCCACGGCCCCGACACCGGCGCGCGCATAGGCGCAGCGCGCCGCGACCGCCGGCGAGGAGGAGGAGATCGCGACCCCGAACATGCCGGTGCGGGTGCAGCGGGCGACCAGCGAGAAGGTCATGCGATCACTCCGGGATCACGGCGGTGCCGTCGATCTCGACGAGCCATTCCGGCCGGGCGAGCGCCTGCACCACGAGCCCGGTCGAGACCGGATGCACGCCTTTGATGTACTCGCCCATGGTGCGATAGACCGCCTCGCGATGGCGGACATCGGTGATGTAGACCACGACCTTGACCAGATGCTCCATCGAGCCGCCGGCCTCCTCGATCAGCTGCTTGATGTTCTGCATGACCTTATGGGTCTGTTCGACCGGGTCGTGGCTGTCGATGTTCTTGGCATCGTCGAGGTTCTGCGGGCACTGGCCGCGCAGCCAGACGATCTTGCCGCCCTGGGTGACGACCGCCTGGGCGAGGTCGTTGTCGAGCTTCTGCTCGGGATAGGTGTCCCTGGTGTTGAACTTGCGGATGCGGGTATGCGCCATGTCGGCCTCCGTCGGAACTCTGTGTTTCGTTGGTCGTAGCGGTCAGGCCGGTTCGAACTCGCGCCGGGCGGCCTCGTGATAGGCCATGTACTGCCGCTGGATCACGATCTGGTCGGCGACGTATTTCGCATCGTGCCAGACCCCCCAGATGAAGCTGGAGCCGCGCCGCGACTGCCAGGGCAGGCCGAGGAAGTAGATGCCGGGCTCGCAGGAGACGCCGCGCTGGTGCCTGGGCTTGCCGCTCTCGTCGAACGCGTCGACCTGCATCCAGCCATAATCGGCGAGGAAGCCCGTCGCCCAGATGATCGTGCCGATGCCGGCGTCCGCGAGATCGAGCGACAGGATCGGTCGGGCGATGCAGTCGGCATCCGGAACCCTGACGCGCGCCTGCGGCTCCTCGGGAAGATCGAGGCCGTTGCGGGCGACATAGGCGTCCGCCTCGTCGAGCAGAGCGTCGTGGTTCTCGTCGCCCGCCCGCAGGTTCTCGACGAGATCGGGAGCGAAGCGGATGACGCCGTCCGCACAGGATTCCGTGCGTCCGACCAGGACCATGCCCTGCGCGGCCAGGCGGCGGAAGTCGATGGTGTGGCCGCCCTGCGCGCCGCTGACGGCGATGGTGACATGCTCTTTGCCAGGCTCGCGCGCCGCGGCGTCCCATTTGCCGAGCACGCCCAGCCACCAGCAGAAGTCCCGGCCGCGATAGGCCCGCGGCGGCCGGTCATGCGGGCCGACCGAGAGATAGACGCGGCGACCCGCCTGCATCAGCTCTTCGGCGATCTGCGCGCCGGAGGAGCCGGAGCCCACGACCAGAACGGCGCCTTCCGGCAACTGGGCGGGATTGCGATAGCCGGTGGAATGCATCTGCAAGATGTCGGTCCCGGCCGGCACGACCGTCGGAATCACCGGCGTCTGGAAGGGGCCGGTCGCGGCGACGACGCGCTCGGCCTCGATCACGCCGTCCGACGTCTCCACGCGGAAGCCGGAGCGGCCGGCATTGCGTTCGACCTTCAGAACCTCGACGCCGCAGCGGATCGGCGCCGCGATCTTCTTCGCATAGGCGACGAAATAATCGGCGACCGTTTCCTTGCCGGGGAAGTCGTCCGGGCCGACGCCGCCTTCGACATCGGCGAAGGTCATGCCCGGGAAGCGATCGTGCCAGGCCGGTCCGTTGGCGACGAGGGAATCCCAACGCTCCGAACGCCAGCGCTCGGCGATGCGCTGCCGCTCCAGGACGAGATGAGGCACGCCGCATCGGCCCAGATGCTCGCTCATGGCGAGCCCCGCCTGGCCGGCGCCGATGACGAGCGTATCGACCTTCTCAACTGACATCATCCGCCCTTGCCGATCTCGAAAGCTTCCGCGCGAGGAGGCGCGCTACGGCATTGGTCTAGAGGGCGGCCCGAGCCTGGAAAAATACGAATTCTTGCGGCAGTGCTTAGGAAGCGCTGAAACGGTCGGATCGTCCGGGCGCGGCGAAGCGCTCGGGGAAGAAGGATGGCTCGGCCCGCGCCCTGCGAGCTTTACGGAGAAGAGTCGAAACCGCCCGCGCGACCTGATCGCGACAGCGACGGATCATTCGGCCGAGGCCGGGAAGGATTCAGAGATGTCTATCGAAAGGCCACCTGACGAAGCTCGTCGGCGGCGACCATTTCCCGACCCGCCGCATGGGGGGATAGGGGGGAATTGATGGTAGCGGGAGAGGGACTTGAACCCCCGACACGCGGATTATGATTCCGCTGCTCTAACCAGCTGAGCTACCCCGCCACATGTTCCGGCCGTCGCCGTCGGCGACCCGTCACAGGGGCGCGGTATAGGGGGCGGGGACGGCCCTCGTCAAGCCTCGTCCGGGATTATCCCGCGCGAGCCGGATCAGGTCGGGAGCGAGGCGCGCTTGCGCAGCCGCACGACCTTGAAATAGCCGCGGCCGATATGGACCGTGTCGTAGCGCCCGGTCCGGGCCGCCCAGTCCGTCAGGCGGCTGACCTTGAAGTCGCTGCTCCAGCCGATCGCCCGCGCCAGCGGCGCCACGGCCGCCCAGAAGGGCGCGAGCGCGCCGCCATCGTCGACGAGGCGGCTCGAGATGACGATCTCGCCACCCGGCTTCAGCACACGGTCCATCTCGGCCAGCGCCTGCTCGGGGTCAGGGACGAGCGTGATCACGAATTGCGCCGTCACCGCGTCGAAGCGCTCCGCCTCGAAGCCGAGCCGGCAGGCATCCATCACAGTCAGGCCGCGAACATGGCCAAGGCCGCCGGAAGCGACCTTGCGGTTCGCGACCTTCAGCATGTCGAGCGAGAGGTCGGCCCCGACGACGCGGGATTCCGGCGTGAAATAGGGCAGGGTCAGCCCGGTGCCGACGCCGATCTCGAGAATCTCGGGTCCGCAGGCGCAAGCCGCCGCCACGGCCTCGCGCTGCGGCCGGGACAGCATGCGCTGATAGATCTTGTCGTAGAACTTGGCCCAGGTGGCATAGGCGCGCTTCTGGGTTTCGAGGTGGTCTGTCACCGGCATCGACGATTCCGAACAGGCAAGGTGAGCGACGCGGCCGCTGCGTCAGGACAAGGCGAGCGCCGCCGGGGAGGGCGAGGCGGGCATGGCGAGCGGCCGGCGCAGGATCGTGCCGCCGCCGAGCACCTGCGCTCCGGGGCCGGCATCGGTATAGATGACGCAGGCCTGGCCGGGCGAGACGCCTTCCTCATCGGTGGCGAGCTCGATGCGCAGCCCCTCGTCGTCGCGGAAGAGCCGCGCCTCGCGCGGTGCACGCGTCGAGCGGACGCGCACGGCAACGTCGAGCCCTTCCGGCGGAAGCGCGTCGAGCGCCATGCCGCCGAGCCAGTTCAGATCACGCAGGCGGACCTCGCGCACGCTCAGCGCCTCGCGCGGACCGACGATGACGCGGGCGTCATCGGCATCGAGCCGCAGAACGTAAAGCGGCTCGGCGGCGCTGAGCCGCAAGCCCTTGCGCTGGCCGACGGTGTAGTGGAGCACGCCGTCATGCTGGCCGAGCACGCGCCCGTCGAGATGGACGATCTCGCCGGGGCGGGCGGCGCCGGGCTTCAGCCGCTCGATCACGTCGGCGTAGCGGCCGTTCGGGACGAAGCAGATGTCCTGGCTGTCGGGCTTGTCGGCAATGGCGAGGCCGAGCTCGGCGGCAAGCGCGCGGGTCTGCGCCTTGTCGATGCCGCCCAGCGGGAAGCGCAGCAGGTCGAGCTGCTCCTGCGTCGTGGCATAGAGGAAATAGCTCTGGTCGCGATTCATGTCGGCGGCGCGGAACAGGCCGCGATGGCCATCGCCGAGATCGCGGCTGACGACGTAATGGCCGGTCGCCAGCGCATCGGCGCCGAGTTCCTTCGCCAGATCGAGCAGGTCGCGGAACTTTACGGTCCGGTTGCACTCGACGCAGGGGATCGGCGTCTCGCCGGCGAGATAGCTCTCGGCGAAGCGCTCGATCACCGCGTCGCGGAAGCGGCTCTCGTAATCCAGCACATAGTGCGGGATGCCGATGGTCTCGGCGACGCGGCGGGCATCGTGGATATCCTGGCCGGCGCAGCAGGCGCCCGCCCGATGGACGGCCGCGCCGTGATCGTAAAGCTGCAGCGTGACGCCGACCACGTCGTAGCCCTCGCGCTTCAGCAAGGCGGCCACGACCGAGGAATCCACGCCGCCCGACATCGCCGCGACCACGCGCGTGGCCGAGGGCGGCTTGGCGATATCGAGGGAGTTGAGGGCCGTGGTCATTCGGGATCGAGGTTCAGGAGCGCGTTTCGCGCGATTGGCGGTTCTATATCGGCTTTGGCCGCCTGCGGCCAGCGCGATCGGCAAATCCTGCCGGCCCGATGGAGGTGAAGGCGGATTCTGCCGCCGGAAACGCAGGACGTGACGGGCTAAGCCATTGAAATATAGGCGGCCGCCCCTGGCGCGCAACTTGCTGACCGCAAGCGGGTGCCCTTTGCCCGCGTTGCGGAACCGTTCATGCCTGTCGAAACCGTGTTCAACACCTCGCCCGCCAAGGAGACGCCGGCGCCGCGCCGCCGTCCTGCCGAGGCCGGCGCTGCCGGAAGCGGCGAGGGCTTCTCCCTGCCGGAGACGGCCGACGCTTCGTCGGGCTCGCCGGAGCCGAAGAAGGGCGCGGCTGTCGACGGCACGCGGGCTGCAACTCAACCGCAGGACGCGAAGGCCGCGGCGGAGGCGACGGCCGGCAAGCCCGGCAAGGCCCCGGAATCTGCCGACGCGGCGACACCGACGCGCTCTCCGCCCGTCCAGCCGGATTCCTTCATCGGCACGCTGGCCGAGCTCCTCGCCGCCGCGCAGGGGCAGGGCGCCTCGCCGGAGGGCAAGGCCACCGGAACGGCGGAAGCCGGAGAGAAGGGCGGCAAGAAGGCCGGCGAGAACAAGGACAAGAAAGCCGAAGGCGCGGAGGCGGCGTCTGCGGACAAGGACGCCAGCGACAAGGTTTCCGGCGAAGCGGCGGTTGCGCCGGTGGATCAAAAGCCTGTCCCGCAGCCGGTCGCGGCAGTCCTGTCGCTGTCCTTGCCCGCAGCGACGGCTGGCGGCGAGAAGCCGGACGAGGCCGCGGCTGCGAAAGGCGGAGCCGTGCCGGTCGGAGCGGGGCCCGTCACGAAGGCACAGCTCCAGGCCGAACGCGCCCTTGCGGCTCAGGCCGGCAGTGCCGATGCGTCGGCGGGCAAGCCGGCTTTCGGCGCCGCGCTGACCGGAGCCACGCCGGGCGAGAGCTCGCAGCATGCTGGGCAAGCCCACAAGTCCGTCGATGCCGATGCCGCCGTTGCCGGCGCGAAGGCGGATGCCGCGCAGGGGCTTCCTGCCCAGGGGCCTGCTGTCGTGGCCGGCGAAGCCAAGCCGGCCGAAGCCGCGCAGCAGGCGCTGGCGCCGATCGACCTTACCACGCTGGTCCAGCAGGCGGTGGGGGGGACCGGGACGGTCCACTCCCTGTCGCCGCTCGACCAGGCTGCTGCCACGCCGAACCCCGCCCTGCCGTCCGGAGCAGGTCAGGCCGCGCTCCCGGCGACGCCCCTGCATGTCGTGCCGATCGAGATCGGCCTGCGCGCGCTTTCGGGCGCCCGGCAATTCGATATCCGGCTCGATCCCGACGAGCTCGGGCGCGTCGACGTCAATCTCTCCATTTCCGACAAGGGCGAGGTCAGCGCCCGCCTCGTCGTCGACCGCGTCGAGACCCTGCATCTGCTGCAGCGCGATGCGCGCACGCTGGAGCGGGCCTTCGAGCAGGCAGGGCTCAAGCCCTCCGATAGCGGCATCGATATCAGCCTGCGCGATCCGTCCGACCAATCCGCCTTCCGGCAGCATCGCCAGCAGGAGGAGGCGCCGCAGCGTTCGCGCCAGCCTTCCCTTGCCGAGGCCGGCGACGATGCCGTTCTTCCCACGACACCCGTGCCGCAGCGCCGCCTCGTGCGGCTCGGCGGCGTCGATCTCAGCATCTGAGCGAGGACAGACAACATGGCCGTTTCAGGT
Organism: Allobosea sp. UNC402CLCol; assembly: GCF_000745475.1. Taxonomy (GTDB): domain Bacteria; phylum Pseudomonadota; class Alphaproteobacteria; order Rhizobiales; family Beijerinckiaceae; genus Allobosea; species Allobosea spartocytisi. Next base: position 762,020 of record NZ_JQJJ01000008.1, on the reverse strand, counting down.
GTGAATGGATCCTCCGGCTCTTCGAATACGTCGAGCAGCTCCTCGAGCAGCAGTTCGATCGCGGGCAATTTCGACCAGTTCCTGCTGCTGCTGACGACGCAGCTCAAGAACCAGTCGCCGCTCGACCCGATGGACACCAACCAGTTCACCGCGCAGCTCGTGCAGTTCGCCGGCGTCGAGCAGCAGCTCAAGACCAACGATACGCTGGGCTCGCTGCTGAGCCTCAGCGCGGCCGGCACGGCGACGAATGCGGTCAGCTTCGTCGGCTCCAACATCACGGCGGACGGAGCGACCGCTCTCCTGAAGGACGGCAACGCGTCCTGGAAGGTCAATTCCTCAGCCGCCGGCCAGGCCACGATCACGATCAAGGATTCGAACGGCAGCGTCGTGCAGACGATGACCCGCAGCCTCGCGGCCGGCGACCAGAGCCTGGGCTGGGACGGGACGACCTCGATCGGCACGAAGGCGCCGGACGGCGCCTATACCGTCAGCATCCAGGGCACGAGCGTCGCCGGGCAAAGCCTGACGGTGAAGACGCAGATCAGCGGCGTGGTCGACGGCGTCGATTTCACCACCTCGATTCCAAGCCTCAAGATCGGCTCCATCAGCGTGCCGCTCGACAAGGTGAAGAGCGTCACCCGGTCCGAATGAGGTGACGCGAATCAGACGCGGACATCCCGCGCGATCGTTTTAGGTAAATCTTAAAACCGGAAGGTTAGGCTCGCCTTCAGTAGCTCTGTTGAGTTGTGTGAGTGTACCATGACCGAGCCATTGCGACCGCGGGTTAAATACGTGATCGGACCGGACGGAAGTCCGCTGACGATCGCGGATCTCCCGCCGATGAATACAAGGCGCTGGGTCATCCGGCGCAAGGCGGAGGTGGTCGCGGCGGTTCGCGGCGGCCTGCTCAGCCTCGAGGAAGCCTGCCAGCGTTACACTCTGACGGTCGACGAGTTCCTGAGCTGGCAGATGTCGATCGACCAGCATGGGCTCGCCGGTCTGCGCACGACCCGCATCCAGCACTACCGCCAGTAAGCCGGCGGCATCCTCCCCCGTTTTTCAGGGCGTCGGTCTCCGGACCGGCGCCTTTTTCGTCTGCGCCGGCCCCGGCTCGTCAAATGATTAATGGGATGGAGGCAAAAATTAACCGCCCGCTAACCATGCGCTGGGAAAAACTTGCCTAGTGGGCGGCGCAACTCGCGCAGCCCCCGCGGCTTTGTGGAACGGATGGCGGCGTGAGCGGGCTTATCGAGCAGTTTGCGAAATTCGGTGCGGCGCGTCTGGCGGCGATGCTGGCCGTCACGCTCGTGCTCGTCGGCTTCTTCGGCTTCGTCATGCTCAAGATGTCGCAGCCGGCGATGAGCGTGCTGTTCTCCGATCTCTCCAGCCAGGACACGAGCGCGATCCTCAAGGATCTCGACGCGCGCGGGATCAAATACGAATTGCGCGGCGACGGGCAGACGGTGCTGGTGCCCAAGGACGACGTGCCGCGCCTGCGGCTCGACCTCGCCGGCAAGGGCATCCCGGCCGGCGGCGGCGTCGGCTACGAGATCTTCGACAAGGGCGACGCCTTCTCCTCCACCAGCTTCGTGCAGAACATCAACCATCTGCGCGCGCTGGAGGGCGAGCTGTCGCGCACCATCCGCTCGATCAGCCGGGTGCAGGCGGCGCGCGTGCATCTCGTCATTCCCGAGCGGCGCCTGTTCGAGCGTGACCGCGAGCCGCCGCGCGCCTCGATCGCGCTCAAGCTCGCCGGCGATCTCGATGCCGCCCAGGTCCGGGCGGTCCGCCATCTCGTCGCCTCCGCCGTGGACGGGCTGAAGCCGGAGCGCGTCTCGATCGTCGATGAGCGCGGCCGGCTGCTGGCCGACGGCGCTCGGGACGAGCAGAGCATTCTGGGGCTCGGCCTCGACGAGCGCCAGACCGCGATCGAGAAGCGCATCAAGTCGCAGGTCGAGGATATCGTCGCTGGCGTGGTCGGCTCCGGCCGGGCGCGGGTGCAGGTCTCGGCCACGCTCGATGCGAACCGGGTCGAGAGCCGTTCCGAGAGCTTCGATCCGGAAAGCCGCGTCGTCCGCTCCAGCCAGAACCGCACCGAGGCTTCGGCGACGGCTGAGGGCGGCAACGGCACCGTCACCGTCGGCAACGAACTCCCCGGCGCGCAGCAGACGAACGGCGCGCAGCAGAACCAGCGCGATTCCTCCTCGAAGAACGAGGAGGTGGTGAATTACGAGATCTCGAAGACGACCCGCACGGAGCTGCAGGAGGGCGGGCGCATCAAGAAGCTCTCCGTCGCCGTGCTCGTCGACGGCAACTACAACCGCGGCCAGAACGGCGAGATGGCCTATCAGCCGCGCGGCAACGAGGAGCTCGACCGGATCAGCGAGCTGGTGCGCACCGCCGTCGGCTTCGACCAGAATCGCGGCGACAAGGTCGAGGTCGTCAATCTGCGCTTCGCCGAGGCGCCGCAGGCTCCGGGCGACCTGACCGAGCCGACGCTGATGCAGCAGCTCCTGTCGTTTAGCCGCGAGGACCTCGTCCGCTTCGCCGAGCTCGGCGTCATCTCGCTGCTCACGCTGATCGTTCTGATGACCGTCGTGCGTCCCCTGCTGAAGCAGGTGCTTGCGTCCGACAACAGCGTCGGCGTGCGGCCGATCCCGAGCTTCATGCGCAACGGGACGCTGGTCGGGCCGGATGGCGAGCCCACCGGTGATCCGGCGGTGCCCGGCCGTGCCGTGGCCACGGTCGGTCCGAATGGCGAGCTCGTTTCGTCCGAGGTCGAGATGCCCTCGGAGCGCATGCTCGCCATCGCCCAGGTCAAGGGCCAGCTCAAGGCGCAGTCGGTCGAGAAGATCGGCGCGCTCGTCTCCCAGAACCCGGCCGATTCTGTCGCGGTGCTGCGGAGCTGGATCCATGAGCGAGCACCGGCATGACGGGCCGCTGAACCATGGCAGACACACGCTCCCTCGCGACGCGCAGCACCGGCCTTCCCGACGCCATCGAGGGCGGCGGCTTCGGCATGATGACGATCGCCCAGATGACCGGGCCGCAGCGCGCCGCCGTGATCCTGCTCGTTCTCGGCGAGGAGCACGGCAAGACGATCTGGCAGGAATTCGACGACGACGAGATCCGCATCATCACCCGCGCCATGGCCGAGCTCGGCACCGTCGATGCCGACGAGGTCGAGCGGCTGATGCTGGACTTCGTCGGCAAGCTCTCCAGCGCCGGCGCCGTCACCGGCTCCTTCGACCGCACCATCTCGCTGCTCGAGAAGATCCTGCCGAGCGATCAGGTCGCCCTGATCATGGAGGAGATCCGCGGGCCGGCCGGCCGCAACATGTGGCAGAAGCTCGGCAATATCGATGCCGTGGTGCTCGCGAACTTCCTCAAGAACGAATACCCGCAGACCATCGCGGTGATCCTGTCCAAGATCCGGCCGGAGCATGCCGCCAATGTGCTGCGCAACCTGCCCGGCGATCTCTCGATCGAGGTGGTCGGCCGGATGCTGCGGCTTGAATCCGTGCAGAAGGAAGCGCTCGACCATATCGAGAACACGCTGCGCACCGAATTCGTCTCGACCTTGACCCAGACGCGCCGGCGCGACCCGCACGAGATGATGGCCGAGATCTTCAACGGCTTCGACCGGCAGACGGAAATCCGCTTCCTGTCCGCGCTCGACGCCTCCAACCAGGAAGCGGCCGAGCGCATCCGCGCCCTGATGTTCACCTTCGAGGATCTGTCCAAGCTCGATCCCGCCGGGTTGCAGACGCTGATGCGGCAGGTCGACAAGGACGTCCTGGCGCGCGCGCTCAAGGGCGCCAGCCAGCCGATGCGCGACTTCTTCTTCGGCGCCATGTCCCAGCGCGCCGCCAAGAACATGCAGGACGACATGGAAGGGCTGGGTCCCTTGCGCCTCAAGGAGGTCGACGAGGCCCAGACCAAGCTGGTGACGTTGACCAAGGACCTCGCCGACAAGGGCGAGATCGTGCTGTCGAAGGGTAATGCCGAAGACGAGTTGGTGTACTGAGATGGCAAAGGCGACCGCGACGAAATTCATGTTCGGGACCGACTTCCGCGAGGGCAGCCGCAAGGCCGCCAGCGAGGCCGATCTCGGCGCGGCCCGGGCCGAGGGGTTCCACGCCGGCCTGGAGCAGGGCCGCAACGAGGCCGAGGGCCAGCTCAGCGGATTTGCGGGGCAGCTCGTGCGCTCGGCAGAGCGGCTCTTCGCGCTGGAGGCGGCGCGCATGGCCACCATCGAGGAGCAGGCGGCGCAGGTCGCTCTCGCTGCGGCGAAGGCGCTCGCCGGCGCGGCCCTGGCCGAGAAGCCGATGGCGGCGCTGGAGCAGGCCGTGCGCGAATGCATCGTCCATGCGCGGCAGGCGCCGCATCTCGTCCTGCGCGTCCCCGAGGCGTCGGTCGAGACGGCGGAGGAGCTCGTCAAGCGGATGACGCGGGAGCACGGCTTCGCCGGGCGCCTGATCGTGCTGGGCGAAGCCGATATCCGCCCCGGCGACGGGCGGATCGAATGGGCCGAAGGCGGCTTCGTGATGGATGGCGAACAGCTCTCGGCGCTGATCGAGCAGGCGGTCGCCAGTGTTTTCCCCGGTGGCAGCCGTCCCGGGCAGTGAAGGTTTGAGCCATGAGCCAGCAGAACGATCTCAATCTGCCGCCCCTCAACCAGGCTGATCTGTCGTTCGATCAGAACGATACCTCGGTTGCGCGTTCGGGCCCGGTGCCGGTCAAGACGGCGGAGGATCTGGAACAGGTCTTCGACGTGCCGGTCACGGTTTCGGCCGTGCTCGGCTCCTCGAAGGTGGCGGTCGGCGATCTCCTCCAGATCGTGCCCGGCACCGTGCTGGAGCTCGACCGGCGGGTCGGCGAGGCGATCGACATCTTCGTCAACGAGCGCCTGGTGGCGCGCGGCGAGGTCGTCGTCGTGGAGGAGCGGCTCGGCGTGACCATGACCGAAATCATCAAGGCGGACCGGTGAACGTGCGGCCGCCTTCACGAACAGCAAGCAAAAGGACCTGAGCCATGCGCCTCATCATTGCCGGCGGTCTCAAGGGACAGATCATCGCCGCGGCCAAGATCGCGATGTCGCACGGTGCGGCTGTGACCCATACCGAAGGGCTCGACCAGACGCTCGCGGTGCTGCGCGCCAAGGGCGCCGATCTGCTGATGATCGACGTGGTGCAGCCGATCGCGGCCTATGTGGCGGCGCTGGAAGCGGAGCGCATCCGTACGCCCATCATCGCCTGCGGCACCTCGACCGATGCCCGCGCGGCGGTCGCCGCTATCCAGGCCGGCGCGCGCGAATACGTGCCGCTGCCGCCGGACCCGGAGCTGATCGCGGCCGTGCTGGAGGCCGTGGCGGCCGATCAGACCAGCCTGATCTGGCGCGACCCGGCGATGGAGCGCGTCGTCCAGCTCGCCTCGCAGATCGCGCGCTCGGAGGCGCCCGTGCTCGTCACCGGCGAGAGCGGTACCGGCAAGGAGGTGATCGCACGCCATTTGCACCAGAAATCGGCCCGCAAGGACAGGCCCTTCGTCGCGGTGAACTGCGCGGCGATTCCCGACAATCTGCTCGAATCCGAACTGTTCGGCCATGAGAAGGGCGCCTTCACCGGTGCCATCGCCCGCCGCGTCGGCAAGTTCGAGGAGGCCAATGGCGGCACGCTCTTGCTCGACGAGATCTCGGAGATGGATGTCCGTCTGCAGGCGAAGCTGCTGCGCGCCCTGCAGGAGCGGATGATCGACCGCGTCGGCGGCGCCCAGCCGGTCAAGGTCGATATCCGCATCATCGCGACCTCGAACCGCAATCTGGGGGATGCGGTGCGCGAAGGCTCTTTCCGCGAGGACCTGTTCTACCGGCTCAATGTCGTGCATCTGCGCCTGCCGGCGCTGCGCGAGCGGCCGGGCGACATCCTGGCGCTCGCCGAGCATTTCGGAAAGAAATACGCCGAGGTGAACGGCTTGCCGGCCCGGCCGATCGCGACTGACGCGCGCAAGCTGCTGCTGGCCAATGCCTGGCGGGGCAATGTTCGCGAGCTGGAAAACACCATGCATCGCGCGGTGCTGCTGGCGAGCGGGCCGGAGATCACGGCTTCGGCTGTCCTAACGCCCGAAGGCGAGGCGCTCGGGCCTGCCGCCACGGTTTCGCGGGATGCCGCGGGCCGGGCCGCGCAGACGGCGGAGGCGATGACGCGTTCCCTGGTCGGCCACACCGTCGCCGATGTCGAGCGGGAGCTCATCCTCGACACGCTCGACCATTGCCTGGGCAACCGGACGCATGCAGCCAAGATCCTCGGGATCTCGATCCGCACGCTGCGCAACAAGCTCGGCGAATACACCGCCTCCGGCATCCCTGTGGCGGAGCCGGGTCAGACCCGCATCAGCGCGGCCTGACCCGGAGAGCGGTTCCTACCAGCGCCGACGATAATAGTAGCGCGGGCGGGCATAATAGCGGGGCCGGTAGTAGTAGCGCGGCCGATAATAGGGCCGCCGGTAGTAGCGATAGCGCGGCCGGCGGTAGTAGTAGTACTGGCTGAATTCGGCGTCGGTCTTGTCCAGCGCCTCCTTCGTCTCCACCGGGACGGCTTCGGCGTCCTTGAGCGGCGCGCCTTCCGGCGGCAATATCCGAGCCGGCTGCGCGGCTTCGGCGGCGGCGATCCCGCCAAGGCCGGCGGCGGCAAAGCCCCCGACCAATGTCATCAGGAATGAGCGTCTGTCCACGACGGCCTCCAGACTGTCTTCACCACATCTCCCCCTGCATTCATAAGGGCGGAATGCAGGTGGGGAGTAATGCATTTAAATGATGATTTGTTCCCTCTGACGTCTTTTCGGCCCGCATGGTTATTGCCTGCGCGGAACCTCAATCCACTGCGTTAAGAGGCCGCGCGACGCTTTCGAGCGGTTGGCGCTCGGCCCGCACCGCGAAGCGCGCCGCGATGACGGCCGCGGCGAGCATCAGCGCCGCGCCGAGCAGATAGCCGCCGAAGACGCTGCCGCGCGAGCCGGTGTCGATCAGGATGCCGAAGAGCCAGGGGCCGGCGATGCCGCCCGCGCCGGTGCCGATCGCGTAGAACACGGCGATGGCGAGCGCCCGCATCTCGACCGGGAAGGTCTCGGACACCGTGAGATAGGCCGAGCTCGCCGCTGCCGAGGCGAAGAAGAAGACGACGCTCCAGCACAGGGTGAGATGAGAGGCTGTGAGCCAGTCGCGCCAGAACAGATAGCCGGTGCCGGTCAGGAGCAGGCCTGAGAGCGCATAGGTCGCGGCGATCATGAAGCGCCGGCCCCGGGTGTCGAAGAAGCGTCCGATCAGCAGGGGACCGAGGAAATTGCCGGCCGCGAAGGGCAGGATGAACCAGCCGACCGCCTGCGACGACACATGATAGAAATCGGTTAGGATCAGCGCGTAGGTGAAGAAGATCGCGTTGTAGAAGAAGGCCTGCGAGACCATCAGCGCGAGGCCGACCAGCGCCCTGTCGCGATGCAGGACGAAGAGTGCGCGGAAGACCTCGCGCAGCGGCGTCGCGGCGCGCGGGCGCAGCCGGGTCGGCGGCAGGACTTCTCCGGCGGGCGGGATGAAGCCGGAGCGGCGCTCGATATCGGCCACGATCGCGGCGGCGCGCTCATGGTGGCCGTGGCTGATCAGCCAGCGCGGGCTTTCGGGAATCCATTGCCTGAGGATCAGGATGACGAGGCCGAGCACGGCACCGATGAAGAAGGCGAGCCGCCAGCCATGCTCGGGCTCGATATGGGCGGGGTCGAGCAGCACGATGGCGCCGAGTGCGCCCAGCGCGGCGCCGACCCAGAAGGAGCCGTTGATGACGAGATCGGTCCAGCCACGGACGCGGGCGGGGATCAGTTCCTGAATCGTCGAATTGATCGCCGTGTATTCGCCGCCGATGCCCATCCCCGTGAGGAAGCGGAAGGCGAGGAAGCTCCACAGGTTCCAGGAGAACGCGGTGGCGGCCGTGGCCGTGAGATAGACCAGGACGGTGATGGTGAAGAGCTTCTTGCGGCCCAGCCGATCGGTGAGCCAGCCGAAGAAGACGGCGCCCAGCACGGCGCCGGCGATATAGGCGGCGCCCGCCATGCCGATCTCGGTATTGGTGAATTTGAGGACCGGGCTTTCCTTCAGCGCTCCCGACACCGCGCCGGCGAGAGTGACCTCGAGCCCGTCGAGAATCCAGGTGATGCCGAGCGCGACCACGACGAGGGTGTGGAACCGCGACCAGGGCAGGCGGTCCAGCCGCGCCGGCACGTCGGTTTCGATGACGCCTTCCCGGCTTCTGTCCGGCGCTGTCATGCCGGCGTCCTCCAATCGTTCTGGCGGTGTGCCTCGAAGGGAAGGGGCGGCACCGATCGGCGCCGCCCCTCGGCTGTCAGCGGACGTAGTAGACGCGGCCGTTGCGGACCACGCGGCGCGGGCGGCGATGCATTGGCGGATGCCGCCGGTGATGCATGGGCGGAGGGGGGCGGCGGTGATGGCGCGGCCGCCCGTGATAATACTGGGTGAAGGCCGCGTCGGTCTCGTCGAGGCCGGCCTTGAGAGCGGGGTCTATGGCGCCGGCGGCAGGTTCGACAGGCGACGGGGCCGTTTCGACCAGGTTCTTCGCCAGGGCGGCACCGCCGATGCCGGCAACCGCGAGACCACCGAAAAGGCTCGTCAGAAAGGATCGTCTGTTCAAGATTTCCTCCGATATCGTTGGGATTTGGCAGGGTCTTGCCGCCCGCCGGCAAGTTGGAACGGCGAATGCGGCCACAACGCGGCCTTTCGATAACCATCCGTTCATCGGAAGGTTCCGGCCCGACATTCTTTCGCGTCTTAACAATTCGTTCACCATGAACCCGGCAAGAATTGCCGGGTCGCGCTCCGCTCCGGAGCGCGCGGCGTCCGTACGCGGATGACGACCGGCGAGAGGGCGGGGCGGTCGATGACCGATGTGACGGCAGGTCAGGGAGGCGGCTTCAACCTTCCCGATCGCAACGCGATGGGAAAGCTGTTCAACCGTCCGGACTTGTTCCTGGCGATCGGCGTCATGGGCATCCTGGTGGTGCTCATCTTCCCGATGCCGGCGGTCCTGCTCGACCTGTTGCTGGCGCTGTCGATCATCCTGTCGGTGCTGGTGCTGATGACGGCGCTCTTCATCGAGGAGCCGCTGGAGTTCTCGGCCTTCCCGACGGTGCTGCTCATCGTCACCATGTTCCGGCTGGCGCTGAACCTCGCCTCGACGCGCCTCATTCTCGCCCATGGCCATGAAGGCACCTCTGCGGCGGGGCATGTCATCGAGGCCTTCGCCGGCTTCGTGATGAGCGGCAATTTCGTGATCGGGGTGATCGTCTTCACCATCCTGATCATCGTCAATTTCGTCGTCATCACCAAGGGTTCGGGCCGTATCGCTGAGGTCGCCGCACGGTTCTCGCTCGATGCAATGCCGGGCAAGCAGATGGCGATCGATGCCGACCTCTCCGCCGGGCTGATCGACCAGGAGACGGCGAAGCTGCGGCGCCGCGCGCTCGAAGACGAATCCTCCTTCTTCGGCTCGATGGACGGCGCCTCGAAATTCGTGCGCGGCGATGCCATCGCCGGCCTGCTCATCACCTTCATCAACGTGCTCGGCGGCATCATCATCGGCGTGGCGCAGCAGGGGCTGAGCTTCGGCCAGGCGGCGCACAACTACACCCAGCTCACGGTGGGTGACGGGCTGGTCAGCCAGATCCCGGCGCTGATCGTCTCGACCGCCGCCGGCCTGCTCGTCTCGAAGGCGGGCGTGCGCGGCGCGGCCGACAAGGCGCTCGGCAAGCAGCTCTCGGGCTATCCGAAGGCGCTCGGCATGTCGGCGGCTGTGATGCTGCTGATCGCGGTCCTGCCCGGCATCCCGATGCTGCCCTTCCTGCTGCTGGCGGGCGGCGCCGCTTTTCTGGCCCGCCATTTCGGCCGCGCCGCCAAGCAGCGCGCCGATGAGACGGCGCAGGCGGAGGCGGCGCAGGCCAGCGGGGCGGTGATGCCCGACGGCACGCCGCGCGAGGAGACGCTGAACGACCTCCTCAAGATGGACGAGCTCAAGATCGAGATCGGCTATGCGCTGCTGCCGCTGGTCAACGCGCCGGGCGGGCAGGACCGCCTGACCGATCAGGTCCGGGCGCTGCGGCGCCAGCTCGCAGCGGAGCTCGGCTTCGTCATGCCGGCGGTCAGGATCGTCGACAACGTCCAGCTCGAGGCGAACCACTACTACATCAAGATCAAGGAGATCGATGCCGGCCATGGCATCGTCTATGCCGGCCAGTATATGGCGATGGACCCGATGGGCGGCACGGTGAACCTGCCCGGCCACAATGTGCTCGAGCCGACCTTCGGCCTGCCGGCGACCTGGATCGACTCGGCGCTGCAGGATGAGGCGCAACTGCGCGGCTATACCGTCGTCGACGCCGCGACGGTGATCTCGACGCATCTCACCGAGGTGCTGAAGTCGAACATGCCGGAGCTGCTCTCGCATGCCGAGGTGCAGAAGCTGCTGCGTGAATTGCCGAAGGACCATGCCGATCTCATCAAGGAGATCGTGCCGAACCAGATCTCGACCACCGGCATTCAGCGCGTGCTGCAATTGCTGCTGGCCGAGCGCATCTCGATCCGTGATCTCGGCACCATCATCGAGGGCATCGCGGAGGTCGCGGGCGGGATCAAGAACCCGCGCGACATCGCCGAGCATGTCCGCGCCCGGCTCGCCCGCCAGATCTGCGCGCAATTCTCCGACGGCAACGGCGTGCTGCCGATCATCACGCTGTCGCCGGCCTGGGAAAGCGTCTTCGCCGAATCGATCATCGGCCAGGGCGAGGATCGCCATCTCGCCATGCAACCCTCGCGGCTGCAGGAGTTCGTCCGCCATGTCCGCGACAAGTTCGAGGACGCGGCGCGCATCGGCGAAATGCCGGCGCTCGTCACCTCCGGCATGGCGCGTCCCTTCGCCCGGCAGATCATCGAGCGCTTCCGGCGCGAGACGCCCGTGCTGTCGCAGAGCGAGATTCATCCCCGCGCGCGGTTGAAGACGGTCGGCAGCGTCTAGCGCTCCTCCCGACGAAGGCTGGCCTTCCTGTCGGGTTCCGAGCGCAACGCCTCCCGTTTCCACGGCCCCCTAATGCCTGCCGTGCAATGGTCAGCGTCCGGCCGCACCGCTAAGCGACAGTGATGAGCCGGAATGCCGCCCTCTTCGCCGTGATGTGCCTCGTTTGGGGGCTGACCTGGCTGCCGGTGAAGGTTGGCGCCTCGCATGTGCCGCCGGTGTTCCTGGCCGCCGTCCGCTTTTCGCTTGCCGGCGTGCTGATGCTGCTCTGGGCCGGGCGCGACCTGCCGAAAGTGCCTGCTGGAGCCTGGCCGCGATTGATCGTCACGGCGCTGCTGCTCAACACCGCGAATTACAGCCTGCTGTTCTGGGGCACCGCCCATGCGCCGACCGGGCTCGCGGCCATCGTCAATTTCGCGACGATCCCGATCTTCACCCTGCTGGCGAGCCGCGCGATCGAGGGCGAGCGCATCGACGCGCGCAAGCTCGCCGCGATCGGGCTCGGCACGGTGGGGCTCGGCTTCCTCTTCGCGACGCGGGCGCTGGGCGGGCTTTCGGCGGTGCATGGCGATCCGCTGGAGGCGGTTGGGCTCGCCGCGGTCGCCTTCGGCACCTTGTTCTACTGCACGGGCGCGGTGCTCTCGCGGCCGATCGCGGGCACGATGCCGACGCTGACGCTGGCCGGCTGGCAGACGCTGATCGGCGGCATCGGACTGTCGGCTGTGTCGGCCCTGGTCGAGCCGGTCGGCCGTGCCGATTTCGCTGCGCTGGTGCGTTCGCCCGTGCTGCCTGCCGTCGTCTTCCTCATCATCGGCGGCTCGCTGATGGGCTTCACCATCTATATGCGGCTGCTGAGGGATTGGGGCGCTTTCCGCGCCGGGCTCTACGCCTTCATCAGCCCGGCGATTGCCGTCGGCGTCGGCGTCATCGTCCTGAGCGAGCCCTTCGGCGTCTCCGAGGCAGTCGGCGCGCTGCTGATGTTCGGTGCGGCGGCGATCGCGCTGAAGCGCCCGGAACGGGCGCGCTGACCCGTCAGGGCGGCGGCGCGATGCGGGTGCTGCGCTTGAGCTGCGCACGCTCGAAGGCGACCACGATCGGCAGCGAGATCACCAGCGGCAGGATGAGATAGAACAGCCGCCAGATCAGCAGGGCGGCGAAGACGGCAGGTGCCGGCACGCCCGGCATCACCGCGAGGAAGACCGCCTCCATCACGCCGACGCCGCCGGGAACCTGACTCAGCAGGCCGGCGGAGAAGGAGAGCAGGAAGGCGCCGAGCACGACCATGAAGCCGGGATTGCCCTGGTCCGGCAGGGCGAAATAGATGATGCCGGCGGCGCCGGCGAGCTCGAGCGGCGCGGCAAGATATTGTCTCGCGACGATGCGCAGCCGCGGATAGATGACCTCGAACTTGCCGATCTTCACCGGCCTGAACTTGAGCCAGGAGCCGATGGTGTAGAGCGCGACGAAGACGAGCATGCCGACGCCGATCAGGCGCGCCGTGCCGTCGCCGATGGCGAACCATTTCGACAGCCGCGTCAGCGGCCGCAGGATCTCCGGCTCGTAGACCAGCACGATTCCCAACAGCAGCAGCGTGCCGAAGGCGAAGGTGAAGGAGCAGAGCGCGATCAGGATCGCGACATCCGCCGCCGTCAGCCCCTTCGCGGTATAGGCACGGTAGCGCACCATGCCGCCCGAGAAGACCGAGGCGCCGATATTGTGCGAGAGCGCATAGGTCACGAAGGAGCAGAGCGAGATGTAGAGCCAGGAGATGCCCTTCTCCTTGCGCAGATGCATCAGGGCGATGCGGTCGTACCAGGCGAGCGCCGCATAGGCGACGAGGGTGGCGAGCGCGGCGTGGAAGAAGGCGTTAGGCGGGATCACCGCGATCTTGTGGCCAATGCGGTGGGCGATGATCTTGATGCTCTGCCAGAGATTGGCGTTCTGGAGCAGAGCCTCGATGGCCGCGTCCGTGCCGGCCTCGGCCTTGAGCTTGTCCCAAAGCAGCTCGACGGACCAGACGACCGCGACGAGCCCGATGATCGGCCAGAGATAATCGAGATAGCGTTTCATGAAGGCCGCGACGGGAGGGACTTCGAAAGGGCTTGGCAAGCAGGCCCGCGTCGTCACCGCAGCGGCGCGAACCTTCACGTCCTCTTGCCAGCGAGGAGGGCCGAGGGCAAGCGGCGTTGCCGCCGCCTGCCGGATTGATAGCGGCTACTTGCCGTTTTTCCTGAGCCATTCACGCATCTCGCCGACCTCCTTCTCCTGGTCGCGGATGACGTTCTCGGCGAGCTTGCGGATCTCGGGATCCTTGCCATGGGCGAGGACGACCCGCGCCATGGCGATGGCGCCCTGGTGATGCGGGATCATGCCGCGCACGAAATCGGCATCGGCATCGCCGGAATAGGAGATGTCCATGTCCTTGTGCATTTTCGCGTTGGCTTCCTTGAAGGCCTTGGTCGCGGCGCTGTCCGTGCTCGCGCTGTCCATCTTCATGGTGCCGCCGCCATGGCCCTGATGCTGGGCCAAGGCCTGCTCGACAAAGCCGGGGCCGGCGAAGGCGGCTGCGAGTGCGAGCGCCGCGAGGGACGATTTGAAGCGATTCATTGTTCGGATTCCTGTGAGAACGAATGACGGCTCGCACCGGCAACGGTGTCTGAAGCCGCCTGAAAACGGGAAAAGGATTCAGCTTCGCGCGAGCCCGCTTCGGGGCGGCGGCTTGGCCGGCTCGGTCGAGATGCCGGCGCGCGTCTCGACCAAAGCGAGGCCGGGCCGTGACCAAAGAATCGTCCGCGAGGGCAGGGCGATCACGGGCGCTTCCGCGATCAGGCCGCAGCCGATGATGCAGCAGATCGGCGGCGCGCCGGCGGGATGCCCCTTCGCGGAAGGCGAAGGCTGGTGGCAGGGTGCAACTTCGGTGGCGGTCAAGGCGCTCGCGGCGGGTGTTCCGAGCGGGTTCGCCTGATGCTGGCCTGAGGCCTTCACGGGCATGCGCATCAGTGAAGCGGCGAGCGTGACATGGGGGACCACGGCGAGGCACATCACCAGGAGCGCGAACAGCAGGCGCAGCCGCTGCCCGTTCCCGTACCGCCGATCCGGCGGCGATATGCTCCTGCCATGCGTCATCGCACCATGATCTTTCGGCCGGGATCGTGTCATGATCGCGGCAGACTCAAAACCACCATCGGATGCCGCCTTGACGCAGACCCTGACCATCAGCCTCACTGGTACCACGGACCTACCGCCCGGCAAGATCGCCGCGGTCGTCACGTCGCTGGAAATGTTCGCGAAGCCGGCCGAGCGGCCCGACCCGCCGGGAACCGGGGCTTTCTCCCTCGAGCCGATCGACGGGCGCGATACGGAGCGCTATCTCGCCCTCTACCGGCTGCTCGGCGAGCGCTGGATGTGGTTCAGCCGCCTTACCGAGCCGCGTGCCGAGCTGGAGGCGACCCTCACCGATCCATCCGTCGCGATCTATGCCGCACGTTATGAGGGGCGCGATGTCGGGCTGTTGGAACTCGATTTTCGCGAGGCGGGGGAGGCGGAGCTCGCCTTCTTCGGGCTCGACGAGCCCGTGCTCGGCAAGGGAGCCGGACGCTGGCTGATGAACCGGGCGCTGGCGCTGGCTTGGGCGAAGCCGATCTCGCGCTTCTGGGTGCATACCTGCACCATCGACCATCAGGGCGCGCTCGCCTTCTACCAGCGCTCGGGCTTCAAGGTCTTCAAGCGCGGCATCGAGGTGAACGACGACCCGCGGCTGGCGGGCCAGATGCGGCGGGATTGCGTGCCGCACCACCCGGTCGTCGCCTGAGGGCGCGATCCACCGCCGTCATGCTCGGGCTTGACCCGAGCATCTCGGAAATCAGAGCCCTCTGGTCATGAGATTCTCGGGGCAAGCCCGAGAATGACGCCCTGTCCCGGTCGGCCGTATCGCCGGCAAACAAAAAAGGCGGAAGCCTGTGGGCTTCCGCCTTCTGATAGCTTTCGGCCGGAAGCGCTCAGGCCCGCGAGCGCAGCCCGATGGCGTCCATCGTCGCCTGGTCGCGGGCGGCTTCGGCGGCGCGCTCGGTCGCCCGTTCGCGGTCGTCGAGGATCTCGACCTTCTTCATCTCCTCGAAGGCCTCCTGCAATTCGGCCTTGGCCTCGTCGAGCTGGCCCTGCAGGTTCTCGGCCGACTGGCGCAGATTGTCGCGCCGGCCAAGCGCCGCCTTGGCGTAGGTCGGATAGGCGAAATGCGCGGGATCGGAGATCCCGGCGCGTGCTTCCTCCGAGTGGATTTCACGATCGAGATCGGTCGCCATCCGATTGAAGTCGGCGATCATCATCTCGATCTGGCTCACCCGGCGACGTTTTTCGTCGACCTGGAAGCGCTTCAGCCGCAGAAGCGTCTCTCGCGACTTCATCTCGTTTTCAACTCCTGATCGCGCATGGTCGCGGCCGACCCCTCGGCCTGCAACCGGAAAACTCCGCGAGACGGCGTCACAATAGGCGCAAGGAGGTTGACCCTTTCTTACCGGAAAGGACTGCCTTTTCTGCATGTTCAAGTCGCATCCGCGCTGCTGCCGCGGCGTGACAGGATGATCTAGTCAGTTTCCGGCGGTCAGCTGGCCGTTCTTTCGGGTTCCTCGCCTTGCCGTCCTCATCTCGTTTTTCCGGCCACGGGCCTTTGCTATGCGGGCTGGTCGCGACGCGGCTCATCGGCTGGGGCACGACCTTCTATTCACCCTCGGTGCTGATGCAGGCGCTCGACCGCGATCTCGGGCTCAATGCCGAGATCGTCTTCGGCGGCATCACCATCCTGCTGGTGACGGGCGCGCTGGTCGCACCCGCGATCGGCCGCGTGCTCGACCGGGAAGGGACGCGCCGCTCGATGTGCGTGGGCGCGATCATCTGCGCATTGGGCTTCGCGGTGCTGTCCATGGCGCAAGGGCCGATCAGCTATCTGGCGAGCTGGTTCGTGATCGGGATCGGCCATGCGATGTCGCTCGCCAATGTCGGCAACGTCGCCGTCGCGCAGCTCATGGGCGAGCGGACACGGCGGGTCATCGGCCTGATGATGCTGGTGACGGGGCTGTCCTCCAGCCTGTTCTGGCCGCTGACGGCGATCCTCATGGATGCCTTCGGCTGGCGCGCGACGCTGCTCGTCTTCGCGGCGATGCAGCTCTTCATCGTGCTGCCGATCTATGCGGCGGTTCCACGCTTCCACGGACATCCTGCGCCGGCGGCCACCGGGACCGCGCCAGCTTCCTCCCTCGAGACCGGGCGGGTCGAGCCCGGAAAGCGGCGGATGGCGTTCTGGCTGACGGCTTTCGCCTTCTCCGCCAGCGGCCTGGTTTCCTGGGGGCTGCCGCTGCATCTCATCAGCCTGTTCCGGGAGGGCGGCCTGACGCAGACGGAGGCGGTCTGGATCGCGACGCTGGGTGGACCCGCCACCATCGTCGCACGGGCGATCGACGCCACGCTGGGCGAGAGGCTGCCAGTGGAGCGCGTCGCGCTCTTCGGCCTGCTGCTCGGGCCGCTCTGCTGCCTTATCCTGCCCCTGGCGCCGACGGGGATCGTGGCGGCCGGAATCTTCGTCGCGGTTTTCAACGCGGCGCTCGGCGTCATTTCCGTGGCGCGTGCGACGCTGCCGCTCGCGCTCTTCGGGCGGCGTGGCTTTGCCGCGATGCTCGGCCAGCTCACCGTGCCGCAGAACATCGCCTTCGCGGTGGCGCCGCTGCTGTTCGCGGTGCTGATCGAGCGTCTCGGCGCCAGTGCGACGCTGATCTTTTCCGCCGTGATCCAGTTCTTCGGCTTCTTCGCGATGCTCGCGCTGGCGCGGATGCTCGCGCGGGCGCCGGCCGTCTCTCAATAACCGGCGAGCAGGGCCAGCAAGGCGAGCGCCGCCGGCAGGGCCTGAATGTAGAGGATCTTGCGGCTCGCAGTGGCCGCGCCGAAGAGGCCTGCGACGAGCACGCAAGCCAGGAAGAACAGCTTGATCGAAAGGCCCGCCGGCCCGAGCCAGAGGCCCCAGCCGAGCCCTGCGGCGAGGAAGGCGTTGTAGAGGCCCTGATTGGCCGCAAGCACCCGCGACTGCTTGGCGAATTCCGGCGTGAGGCCGAAGGCCCGGCGTCCGCGCGGGGTATCCCAGAGCCAGATTTCCAGCACGGCGATGTAGACATGGATCAGGGCTACGAGCCCGGTCAGGATGGTGGCGATCAAGCTCTGGGTCTCCGGTCGGCGTTCGCAGCGGGCTTCAGCGCAGCTCGATCTTCACGACGTCGCGCACGGCCCGCGCGCCGCGCTTGTCGCCGGGAGCGACGAGGCGCCAGTCCTGGTCGAGCGGCTTGCCGTCGATCGCCGTCACCAGGAGCAGGGGCAGATTGCCGAAATCCGGATGGATCTCGCCGATCGAGAAGGCAATGCGATAGCCGTCCCGGGCATTGACGAGGATGGTCTTGGCGAGCTGAGCCTTGAGATCGAGGCCGTCGAAAACCTTGTTCGCCTGCAGGACGTCCCACAGCAGCACGCCCCTGTAATGCGCGGTCGATGGGCCCTTCGAAGTGGCGAAGGTGACGTCGCGGTCGACGTTGGGAAGGGTGGCTACGGTCCGGGGCGATAGGGTGATCGCGGAAGGTCCCGCCCCGATCAGTTCCAAGGCGGGCTCCGTGGCCCGCGCAGCCGCAGAGCCCGAGAGCAGCACGAACAGGATCAGGAAAGAGCGCAGCATCGAGATGTCCTTCCGCAGGCGGGCCACCGTAACATAGCGTCCCCTGCCGGCGTCAGGGCCTCGGCCTGTCATAGGGCGTCCTCCTGGCAATGCCGTGCTCATGCGCCTTCGCTCATGATCGCTGCGAGGCGGGCATAGCTTTCCGGAAGCGAGGTCGCATCGTCCTTGGCCTGCTTGAGGAAGGCCTCCAGCGCCGGGTTGAGGCGGATCGCCTCGTCGACCTCGGCCGAGGCGCCCTGGCGATAGGCGCCAAGGCGAATCAATTCCTCCATGTCGGCATAGGTCGCGAGCGTGGCGCGCGCCTTCTGCACGACGGGGTAATAAGCCGGGTCGCAGGAGCGCGGCATGGTGCGCGAGACCGATTTCAGGATGTTGATCGCCGGATAGCGGCCGCGCTCGGCGATGGAACGCTCCATCACGATATGGCCGTCGAGGATGCCGCGCACCGCGTCGGCGACCGGCTCGTCATGGTCGCCGCCATCGACCAGCACGGTGAAGAGGCCGGTGATGGCCCCGTCTTCGGTGCCTGGTCCGGCACGCTCCAGAAGGCGCGGCAATTCGGCGAAGACGGTCGGCGTGTAGCCCTTGGTCGTCGGCGGCTCGCCGGCGGCGAGCCCGATCTCGCGCATCGCCATGGCGAAGCGCGTCACCGAATCCATCAGGCACATCACCTGCAGGCCGCGGTCGCGGAAATATTCGGCGAGCGTCAGCGTGGTGAGCGCCGCCTGCTTGCGCATCAAAGCAGGCTCGTCGGAGGTCGCGACGACGACGATCGAGCGGGCGAGGCCCTCCGGCCCGAGGTCCTCCTGCAGGAACTCCTGAACCTCGCGGCCGCGCTCGCCGACGAGGCCGATGATGTTGACGTCGGCGCGGGCATAGCGGGCCAGCATCGAAAGCAGCACCGACTTGCCGACGCCCGAACCGGCGAAGATGCCCATGCGCTGGCCGAGGCAGCAGGTCAGGAAGGCGTTGAGCGCGCGCACGCCGAGGTCGAGCGGCTTGCCGACGCGGCGCCGGGCGTGGGCCGGCGGCGGATCGGCGCGAAAGGCGTAGAGCGTGTCGCCCTGCGGCAGCGGCGGGCCGCCATCGACCGGACGGCCGAGCGCATCGACGACGCGCCCGAGCCAGGCCGAGGTGGGCGAGAGGCCCGGCTGCGCGCGGTCGACATAAGCCGGGCACCCGCGGCGCACACCGTCGAGACCGCCGAAGGGCATGACCAGCGCCTTCTCGCCCGAAAAGCCGACGACTTCGCAGGGGACGCGCGTGTCCGGCGCGATCTCGATGCCGACCCGGCCGCCCAGGCTCATCGCGCCGATGGGACCGGCGACCTCGACGAGCAAGCCGCGCACGCCGATGACACGGCCATAGACCGTCATTCCGTCCAGGCCGTCGATGGCGGAGGCCAGGGCCGAGAGCCGTCCAGTACCGTGTGAAGGGTTGCTCATAAGGCCTTCGTCAACCTTTCGTTTACCTCTGTGATTAACACTGTGTTTCGAGATCGCTGCGTGTCGCGGGGCTTTTGCTGCCCCGTTTCCCGAGGCGGTCTCCGCGAAACGGCGTTTTCGCGGAGGAGTGCTCGTCGATCCGTGTCAAATTCGACTCACCTGGACAAGGATCGTTCACTTTCTCCAAGGAAGCCCTTGCGCTCGGGAATCACGGTTTGTTAACCAATTCACCGTAGCGTGTCGCGTGGCGTTTCATCGGGCAAGTGCGTCGTCGTCCGGTTCCGGGCTGGTCCGGGCGAAAAGAGCGATCAACCTGCCCTGCGGGCGAAATTGGGGACGTGGACATGCGGGTTCTGCTGATCGAGGACGATAGCGCGACCGCTCAAAGCATCGAGCTCATGCTCAAATCCGAGAGCTTCAACGTCTATACGACGGATCTCGGCGAAGAGGGCGTCGATCTCGGCAAACTCTACGACTACGACATCATCCTGCTCGATCTGAACCTCCCCGACATGTCGGGTTACGAGGTTCTGCGCAGCTTGCGGGTCGCCAAGGTCAAGACGCCGATCCTGATCCTCTCCGGCCTCGCCGGGATCGAGGACAAGGTGAAGGGCCTCGGCTTCGGCGCCGACGACTATCTCACCAAGCCGTTCCACAAGGACGAGCTGGTCGCCCGCATCCATGCGATTGTGCGTCGCTCGAAGGGCCACGCCCAGTCGGTCATCACCACCGGCGATCTGGTCGTCAATCTCGACACCAAGACGGTCGAGGTCGATGCCGCCCGCGTGCACCTGACCGGCAAGGAATACCAGATGCTGGAGCTGCTCTCGCTCCGCAAGGGCACGACGCTCACCAAGGAGATGTTCCTCAACCATCTCTATGGCGGCATGGACGAGCCCGAGCTCAAGATCATCGACGTCTTCATCTGCAAGCTGCGCAAGAAGCTGGCGAACGCCTCGGACGGCAAGAACTACATCGAGACGGTCTGGGGCCGCGGTTATGTGCTGCGCGAGCCTTCCGACGTCGAGGAACGCATCCCGGCCTGACGCATTCCCGTCGCTTCGTCGTCATGCGACGGTCACGCGGCAGGGAGATAAGAGTTTTGACCTGATCGTCGGATGTACACGACAGGTCGACGGGACCCCGCCGCAAGGCGGGGTTTTTGTTTATCGGGCTCTTTCTGGACCAAGTCTGCCGGGCCAGATCGGAAACGGCCCGGATCGTTCGGAGTGCTTCCGGCGGCGCCTCGCCCCTCGAAAACCTTCGCCTCGAGAACCTTCGCCCAGCTTCAATGTGCGGTGGCGTTGCGACCGGGCGCGCGCCGATCGAGGGGGCGGGGAAATGCGGGTGTCGCCGCCGGCCGTGGCCCGGTCGCCGGCCGGTAAAGCCCGCGGTGCTGCGGGTCAGGCTGCAACGCCGTCACGAGGCCGACGACGGTTTCCGTCGCTCCCAGGACGAGGCCTCCCGCCGGCGCGAGCCGCTGGGCGAGGAGGTCCAACGCCTTCTCCTTCGTCGGCACGTCGAAATAGATCAGGACGTTGCGGCAGAACACGATGTCGAAGCGGCCGAAATGGTCGTTGCGCTCCAGCAGGTTGTGCTGGCGGAAATCGACCTTCGCACGCAGCCGGTCGGCGATCTGCCATTTGTCGCCGCGCTGGCTGAAATGCTTCAGCAGCATCTGGATCGGCAGGCCGCGCTGCACCTCGAACTGGCTGTAGATGCCGGAGCGTGCCTTCTCCAGCACGTCGCCGGAGATGTCGGTGCCGAGGATCTCGATCTTCCAGCCGGCAAGGCGCTCGGCCATGTCGTCGATCAGCATGGCGAGCGAATAGGCCTCCTGGCCGCTCGAAACCGCGGCGCACCAGATGCGCAGCGAACGCGAAGCCGCGTTGGCAGCGAGCTTTTCGGGCAGCAGGACATCACGGAAGAGGTCGAACGGCGTGCGGTCGCGGAAGAACAGGGTCTCGTTGGTGGTCATCGCCTCGACCACGGCGGCCTCCAACTGGGGATCGCGGCCGAGCCGCATTCGCTGCATCAGCACCTCGATGCTCTCGATGCTGCGGCGCCGGCACAGGATGCTCAGGCGGCTCTCGGCGAGATAACGCTTGTCCGTGCCCAGAGCCAGGCCGGAACGCTGCCGCAGCAGCAGGCGCAGGAAGGCGAAGTCCGTTTCCGTCATGCCGGCGGCGCTCCCCGCAGGAGAGCCCGGATCGCGCCACCGATCTCGTCGAGTGGCGCGACCGCGCTGGCGTGGCGGGCACGCACGACCGAGCCGGGCATACCCCAGATCGTGCTGCTCTGTTCATCCTGCGCGACGACGGCGGCCCCGGCCTGGCGCAGGGCCGCGGCGCCGTCCGTGCCGTCGCTGCCCATGCCGGTGAGCACCAGCCCCAGCGCCGCGGCGCCGAGATGGCGGGCCGCATCGCCGAACAGGACATCGACGGCCGGGCGACAGAAATTGACCGGGGGGCCGTCGCTGATCGCCGCCACGATATGGCCGAGCCTCCGGTCAATGCCGAGATGCCGCCCGCCCGGCGCGATGTAGACGGTGCCGCGCGCCAGGCGCTCGCCATCGAACGGCTCGCGTGTGGGGATGCCGACATGGCTTGCGACCTGCTCGGCGAAGGAGGCCGTGAACAGGGGAGGCATGTGCTGGACGACGAGCGTGGTGATGTCCCTCAGCGCGTCGCCGATGTCGAAAAGGACCCGAGCGACGGCGCGCGGGCCGCCGGTCGAGGCGCCGATCAGCAGATAGCGCGGCATAGCCCAGACGAGGGGCCGCAGATCGGTATGGCCGGCCGGCCAGCCGAGATCGACCTCGGGCGGCAACGTCCCCGGCTGGGTCGCGGATTGGGCGATGTTGCCGAGCTTCAGCAGGAACTCGCTGCGGAAGTCGAGCGACAGCGTCATGCCGGCGCGGCTGTCGGGCTTGGAGACGAGATCCATCGCGCCTTTCGTCATGCATTCCAGGGCGAGGCGCGTATTGCGCTCGTTCAGCGTCGCCGCGAGCAGGATGCTGGTGTGCGGGCTTTCCCGCAGGATGTGCGGCAGGGCGCTGGGGCCATCGACGCCACGCATGTCGAGATCGAGCACCAGCACGTCCGGCTTGAAGCGGCCGGCATGGGCCAGCGCCGTCTCGCCGTCTCCGGCCACGGCGACGACATGGAAGTTGCCGGTTTCGCCGAGCCAGCGCGCGAACAGTCCGCGCACGACCGCCGAGTCATCGGCTATGACGACCGTCTTGTGCCGGCCGGAACCGGGCGAGGCTGAACGCGAAACGATCATGCTGGCGCAACCCGGTTGCGGAAAGGCGTCGTCGTCGAAGGCGAGGAAGCGTTGCGAGCCTGGAGGCTCAGAGCAGCCCGACCTGATGGAACTTGGACGCCACGATCTCCTTGTCGAACGGCTTCATGATGTATTCGTCGGCACCGGCATGCATGGCCCGCGCGATATGGGCGATGTCGTTCTCGGTGGTGCAGAACACGACCTTGGGCCGCTTGCCGCCGGGCATCTGGCGCAGCGTGCGCAGGAATTCATAGCCGTCCATGATCGGCATGTTCCAGTCGAGCAGCACGGCGTCCGGCATCTCGCCCTTGCAGGCGTCGATGGCGCGCGCGCCGTCTTCCGCCTCGGCGATGCGGAACTGCAACCCTTCGAGGATGCGGCGGGCTACTTTTCGGATCACCGCCGAGTCGTCGACAACGAGGCAGTACTTCATGGTCTGTCTCCAGAAACTCTGCCGGGCACTCAGGCTGCGGCTTGCAGGTCAAGGTCAAGAACGGCGTCGAGATCGAGGATGACGAGCAGTTCGTGGGGGAGGCGGTGGACGCCGCCCGCCAGCGCGGCCCATGTCCTGTCGAGATTGACGGGCAATGGCTCGAGGGTCGAACGATCGAGCCGCACGACCTCGCCGACGGCGTCGACGATCAGCGCATAGGCCTCGCCGCGATGGTCGAGGCCGATCGCCGTCAATTCGGCATGTCTCTGGTCGAGCGTCTCGGGGACCGGGCAACCCAGCCGGCTGCGCAGGCAGATCGCGGTGACGATGCGGCCGCGCAGATTGAGCAGGCCGACAATGTCCGGCGGTGCCCCGGGAACGAGCGTGATGCGATGGGTGATGAAGACGTCGCGCACGCGCTCGATCGGCAGCCCCAGCAGCTGTCCGCCGATCCGGACCGTCACATAGTCCAGCGAATCCGCGAAATGCGGCGCCGGGCCCTGGTCATGGCTCGGGCTTCCGGTCATGCGGCGTCCCTCATCGCGGAGCCGCTGGCGTTCAATTCGCCCAGCAGGGCGCGGCGGTCGAATTTGGCGACGATTCCGTCGGCGCCGGCCTCGGTCACCCGGCGGTGCAGTTCCGGCGTCGCGCAGGTCGTCAGGCCGAGAAGCCGCAGCGGATTGTCGCGGGGGCGGGCGCGCAGCGCGACGATCAGCTCCAGCGCGGCCTCGAGGTCGCGGTCGAGATCGACGAGGACGATGCCGACCTCCGGCGCCATCGCCGCCTGCGAGGCGGCGTTGCCGTCCGCCGCGGTGGCGAGGATGCGACCCGAGGCCCGCAGCACGGGGCTCAGCATCTCCCGCAGGAACTCCGAGGGCTCCACCAAGAGGACATGCTCCGGCGCCGCGCTTGCCCGGCCTGCGCCGGTCCAGCCGGGCTCGCCGAGCGGCAGGTAATGGGCGAGATCGACGATGTCGGTGGCCCGACCGCGCAGGATCGCCGAACCGATCACGCCCCGCTCGCCGGACGTCGCCAACTCCAGCTCGAATTCTTCGTCGACGATGTCGATGATGGTCTCCACCGCGAGCGCGGCGGTCTGCTCGCCATTCGAGACGATCACGAGGGGCTGGAGCCCTTCGCGCAGCAGCGTGGTTTCGCCAAGCGGCGTCACCGGGACGAGGCGGTTGCGATAATGCAGGAGCGTGCGCCCCGCGCCGTGCTGGAAGCTGTCGGCATCGACCTCCTCCAGCCGCGTGACGAGCGAGAGCGGCAAGGCCTGGATCCGGTCGGCACCGGTGCGGAACACCAGCATCGTGGTGCGCTCCCCACTCGCCATCGGCGCCGGCGCGGCTTCCGCCTCGTCATCGGCCGCATCGGAACCGGCCGCGCCGACGAGGCGGGCGATGCCGTTGGGATCGACGATCAGCACGACGGCGCCGTCACCGAGGATGGTGTTGCCGGAGAAGAGCGGGATGTGCCGAAGCTTGCTCGACATCGGCTTCACCACGATTTCCTCGGTGTGGAAGACGCCGTCGACGAGGATGCCGAACTGGCGCTCGCCGATCTGGGTGACCACGATGAAGCCGTCGGCGCCGTCCTTCTTGGCGCCGCCCATCAGCTCGCCGAGCGCGACGATCGGCAGGAGCCGCCCGCGCAGGCGCAGCACGGGAGCGCCGTTGATGTCCTCGAGACGGTTCTCGTCGCCGGCCTTGACGCGCACGAGCTCTCGCACCGCCGTCTGGGGGATCGCATAGCGCTCCTCGCCGGCGACGACGATCAGGGCCGAGATGATGGCGAGCGTCAGCGGGATCTTGATGGTGATCGTCGTTCCCTGGCCGGGGCGGCTGGCGATGTCGACGAGGCCGCCGACCGAATCGACATTCGCCTTGACGACGTCCATGCCGACGCCGCGCCCGGACACGGCCGTGATATTATCGACCGTCGAGAAGCCGGGATGGAAGATGAAGCGGGCGATCTGGGCGTCGCTCATTCTCTCGATCTCGGCTTCGGTCGCGAGGCCGGCGGCGATCGCCTTGCGGCCGATGCGCCCGACATCGAGGCCGCGCCCGTCGTCGCCGACCGCGATCGTGACCGAGCCGCCTTCATGCCAGGCCGAGACGCGGATCGTGCCGTGCTCGGGCTTGCCGGCGGCGCGGCGCTCCTCCGCGGACTCCAGCGCATGGTCGGCGCAGTTGCGGACCATGTGGATCAGCGGATCCTTGATCAGGTCGAGGATCTGCCGGTCGAGTTCGGTGTCGGCGCCCTCGGTCACCAGCTCGATGCGCTTGCCGAGCTCGCTGCTCAGATCGCGCACGATGCGCGGCAGCTTCGCCCAGGCGCTGCCGATCGGCTGCATCCGGGTCTTCATCACGCCGTCCTGCAATTCGGCGGTGATCAGCGAAAGACGCTGCAGGGGAGCCTTCAGCCCGGCATCTTCCCGCTGCCGCGAGACTTCGAGCAGCTGGTTGCGGGTCAGCACCAGCTCCGACACCATCGTCATCAGATGTTCGATGGTGTCGACCGCGACGCGCAATGTCGGGGGGCCGCCGGTGCGCTGGCCCGCGCCTTCCTCGGCAGGGGCCTGTGGCTTGGTCTCGATGCGGCCATCCGGTCCGCGTTGCGGGTCGGGCACGCTGCGGAAGACGATGTCGTCGGAAGCGGAGGCGCTGGGCGAGGCGAGGGCGGCGGCTTCCTGGGCCTTGCCGTGGCGCGCGAGATAGGCCGCGACGGGATCGACGAACACCTCGTCGGGCGGCGACTGGACCAGCTCGGCCTTGGCATGGCTCGCAAGCGCCTGAAGCTCGCCGATCAGCGTCTCGTCGTTGCCCTCCGGCTCCTGCCCCTTTTCGGCCAGCTCGGACAGGATGTCCTTGATCCGGTCGATCGTCTCCAGGATCGCGGTGACGGCGCTCGGCTTGACCGTCGCGCCGTCGCGGAACTGGCCGATCACCGACTCGGCCGCATGGGTCAGCGCCTCGAGCCGGGGCAGGCCGATGAAGCCGCAGGTGCCTTTGACGGTGTGGACGAGGCGGAAGATGTTCCGCAGGATGTCGCGGTCGTTGGGATTCTGCTCGAAACGGACGAGCTCCCGATCGACCGTGTCGAGATTCTCGCCGGTCTCGGTCAGGAACTCTTGCAGCAGCTCGTCCATGCAGGAAGATCACTCAACGCGACGCACTGCGGGAACTAAAGCAGCAGAAGGGTTTATGATCGGTTGAAACCCGACCTCGACTGCGGAGTTTCGCTCAGGCTTCCGCCTTGGCGGCCTTGATCGTGACCATGTCGCCCTCGATCGCGAAGGTGATCGCCATGCCGGCGGCCCGGGCGACCATGCCGGCATAGAGCGGCTGGACGGCGTGGGCGTCGATCGCGCCGCTCTCGGAACGACCCGCGATCAGCTCCTCGACATGGGCCGGGATGCGGGCATGCGAGCCGGTCGCGGTGATCTCGAAGGAGCCCTGTTCGCCCTCGACGACCGCGCGCGAGACCAGCTTGCCGCCGCGCGGCACGGCCTGCGTCGCGATGAGCAGGAGGTTCAGCAGCAGCTTGACCTGGTTCTTCGGCAGGAGGGCGCGCGGCGCCTCCCAGTCGAGCGAGAGCTTCTCGTCGTTGAGGAAGCCGTTGGCGACGTTGCCGGCATCGCCGAGGTCGATCATCGCGCCGGCAGAGCCGGCCGCGCCGAAGGCGAGGCGCGCGAATTGCAGGCGGGCCGAGGCGTTGCGGGCGCTCTTCTTGATCAGCTCGAGCGCGAAGTCGCGCATCGAGGGGTCGTCTTCCTCCAGAACTTCCAGGGCATTGACAATCGCGCCCACCGGGCTGATCACGTCATGGCAGACGCGGCTGCAGAGAAGCGCGGCCAGGTCGAGCGGATCGAGCGAGATGGCGGTCATGAAGGTGGAATCCCGGGATGTGCGATGCGCCGACGGCGTGGCGCCGTTGCTCCCTGGTATGGTGCCATCTTGGTTTTCATGTGGTTAATCCCCATATCCCGGACAAAGTTTCAAAGGATGGGCCGCCATGATCGGCCGTGAGGATCCCCGCCTGCGCGATCGCGACGGGCTGGGACGCAAGCTCGCGGAAGCTGCCAGCGCCAGCGCCGCCGTATTGCTCGCCATGCGCGCCGCTTGCGACGTCAAGCTCAAGAAGGACGGTTCGCCGGTCTGCGCGGCCGATCTCGCGGCCGACCGGGCGGCGAAGGACGCGCTTGCGCGTCTGCTCCCCGATTTTCCCGTCATCAGCGAAGAGACGGTCGACAGCGTGAAGCCCGACGCGGTCTTCATCCTGCTCGATCCGCTGGACGGCACGCGCGAGTTCCTTGCCGGCGGCGACAGCTACTGCGTCGCGATCGCCATCGTGGTCGATGGCCGGCCGATCGCCGGTGCCATCGCCGCCCCGGCGCTGGGGCGCCTCTGGTTCGGCGGGGAGCACGCCTATATGCAAGGTTTCGCGGCGGATGGCTCGCTGACGGGGGCGGCCAGCCGCGTTGCGGTCCGCGCTCTCCCGGAGGAGGGGCCGGTCGTTCTGGTGAGCCGCTTCCACGGCGACGGGCGCAGCGACGGCATCACCGCCACCATGTGCCGCGGCAAGGGCGTGCCGATGTCGTCGGCCGTCAAGTTCGGCCTGATCGCCAGCGGCGAGGCCGATCTCCATGTCCGCTGCGGGCAGACCATGGAATGGGACACCGCGGCGGGCGATGCCATCCTGTCGGCGGCTGGCGGGATCATCCTGACGCTCGATGGCGCCGTTCCCCGCTATGGCCGGACGGAGCAGCAGTTCCGCAATCCGCCCTTCGTCGCCGCGTCGAGCGAGGGGCTGGCGCGGCGCGCCATCGCCGGCTGCTGAAGCCGCGACCCGGATGGTCGCGGGCGGCTTCCTGAAAAAGGGCTGAGGCTAAGGTCTCAGCGCGCGACAGTGCGCAGCACGGTGCTCCAGCGAGCCTCGGCGGCGCCGAGCAGCGAGCGGTCCTGCAGGAAGCGCCTGCGGTTCTCATCCGAGCGGAACAGGAACAGGCGGGAGCCGACGACCGCGAACCGGCTCGGATCGCTGTCGACCGCCACCCCGTCGGCGACGCCGGTCGGATCGAAGCCCGCGAAGGCCGGGGCGTAGATGCCGGGCGCATCGCGGAAGGCGGCGAGATTGGCGGCCGAGGCGAAGCGCCAGACGATCCCGCCCTGGATCAGCTCATGGTCCGGCTGCCCGGCGATGGGCCTGCCTTCGAGGTGGTAGGCCACCGGATCGAAGCCGTTGAGCGCCAGGCCGGTGCGCTGGTCGCGCTGCATCGTCTCGCCGAGCGAGGGAAGCGGCGGCAGGCCCGCGGGCAGGCCGTTCTCAAAAACGATGACGGCAGGGGCTGTGGCCGGGGCCGGGGTATTGGCCAGCGCGGCCCGGGCGAGAAACGGCAGCGAGACGCAGCCGATGGCGAGCAAAACCCAGCTTTGCCATGTTGCGGCCTTCATCGCGGGCAAATCCTCGTCTTCCCTCGGTCATGGGCCGGTCGGCTCCGTCCAAATCTTCACGGCTTGGATAGATTTGCAACGTATCAGTTTGGTTAGCGAACTGATTCGCTTTTGTCGGATGTCGCGTTTTCGATGTCCGGCAGCGAGCGGCGGATTGCCCAGGATCGGCCCGCCTTCCGGCCCGCGTGGCGCCTTCCAAAGCAGGTTGCAGAGCAACCGCCGGGCGCCGATCGGACGGACCAACACACCGCTCTGGTGTCCGGTTCTGCCGGCCGCCCTGTCCGGAGATCTTGTTCATGATCCAGACCCGCCGCAGTCTCATCAAGGGCGGCCTCGCCGTGGCCGGAACCGGCCTCGCAGGGCTGCCGATCCCGGCGATCGCGCAGGCGCAGAACTATGACAACCAGCGCTCCTTCTCGCAGAACGAACTCGTCGGCTCCGGCCACAAGTTCTTCGGCAACGTCTCGCGCGGCCTCGCGCTGGCGATCGAGGAGGCGGTGCGGCGCTGGGGCGAGCCGAACGGCTATATCCTGGGACAGGAGGCGTCCGGTGCCTTCGTCGGCGGGCTGCGCTACGGCGAGGGCACGCTCTACACCCGCAATGCCGGCGACCGCCGCACCTTCTGGCAGGGACCCTCGATCGGCTTCGATTTCGGCGGCGAGGGCGCCCGCACGATGATGCTCGTCTACAACCTGCCGACGGTCGAGGCGATGTATCAGCGTTTCGCGGGCGTCGACGGCTCGGCCTATTTCATCGGCGGGTTCGGCTTCACCGCGCTCACGGCGGGGGGCGTCACGGTGGTGCCGATCCGGACCGGGGTGGGCTGGCGGCTGGGCGTCAATCTCGGCTACCTCAAATTCTCGCCGCAAGCGACCTGGAACCCGTTCTGAGGCTGCAGCCGGCCTAGCAGCGCGGTTTCCGACGCTGCGGATGCTGCCGCCGCCCATCGGCTTTTTCTGGCCATGGCGGGGTGGGCGTGGCAGGATTCGGCTTGAGTTGGACCGGATGCGGAGCCGCAAGCCTTGATCGAAGCCGCCATGCTGTTCGCGCTCGGCTTCCTGTGCGCAGCCCTGCTGGCGCTGGCGGCCGTGCCCGCCCTGTCGCGCCGGGCGGACCGCCTGGCACGCAAGCGCGCCGAAGCGGCCTTTCCGCTCTCCCTCGCCGAGATCGCGGCCGACCGCGACCATCTGCGCGCCGAGCTCGCCGTGCGGATGCGCTCGGCCGAGCAGGAGGCCGAGAAGGGTTTCGCCGCCAAGGCCGGCGCGATGCAGGAAGTCGGCCGACGCGACATGGAGATCGGCCAGCTCAGGCGCGACCGTGCCGAGCGCGACGACAGGATCGCGAGGCTCGATGCTGAACTGGCGCAGACGCGCGGCCAGCTCGACGAAACCCGCACGGCCCTCGAGACCGAGCGCAGCGGCCACGCTGCGACGACGGCGACGCTGGAAAAGCGGATCGCGGATCTGGCCGCGCTCGAACAGAGCCTCGCCGAGACCCGGCAGGCGCTGACTGGCACCGGTGCCGATCTCGACGAACGGTCCGGCGAGCTCGCCCGGGAACGCGAGACGGTCGGGCGCATCGAAGCGGCGCTGGCGGAGCGCGAGGCGGAGCTGACAAAGCAGCGCGACGAGCATGAGCGGCTCAGGCTCGCGCAGGTCGAGGACCG
Organism: Allobosea sp. UNC402CLCol; assembly: GCF_000745475.1. Taxonomy (GTDB): domain Bacteria; phylum Pseudomonadota; class Alphaproteobacteria; order Rhizobiales; family Beijerinckiaceae; genus Allobosea; species Allobosea spartocytisi. Next base: position 731,957 of record NZ_JQJJ01000008.1, on the reverse strand, counting down.
CACGCAGATCATGGTGCTTCAGAGCGAGCGCGACGAATTCGGAGACCGGCTGGCGGTGACGGAGGAGCGTCTCTCCCGCAGCGAGGCCGCGCTCGCCGCGATGACGGCCGAGCGCGAGGGCGAGCGGCTGCGCGCGAATGCGCTTGCGGCGCGTGCCGAGCAGGCCGAGGCGGGGCTGGCGGCAGCGGATGCGCGCGGCAGCCTCGCGGCGAACGAGGCGCAGCAGGCATCGCGGCTTCTCGAGCGGGAGCGGGCCGAGCACAAGCAGGCACATGAGCGGATCGACAGCCTGGAGGGCTGGCTCGTGGAAGCGCAGCACGCTCTGGCGACGTCCCGCCGCGAGCATGAACAGGAGATCGCGACCGTGACAGGATCCAAGCAGGAGCACGAGGCGCGCATCGCGGCCTTGCATGCCGAGCTGCAGACGCTCGAAGGCGCGCTGGAGCAGGCGCGCAGCGACGGGATGGAGGCAAAGCGCGAGCTCGCCGCCCTGCGCAAGAGCACGGCCGCCCAGGGCGGCAACATGGCGCTACGGCAAGAGATCATTCGGCTGGCAGACCGATTGATGGACCAGCCGACCGGGCGCGACGCGGCGGAATGAGGCGAAAAGCGGTTTCCATGCGCGGGGCCTTGTTCTAGGAGAGCTTGCCCGCGCGCCGCGCCATCTCAATGGTTTTAAATCCCGTGACCGACAGTCCCATCGACCTTCTGTGCCTCGGCGAGCCGCTCGGCGAGTTCAATGCGACGCGGGCGGAATCCGGCGCCTTCCAGTTCGGCCAGGGTGGCGACACGTCCAACTGTGCGGTGGCGGCAGTGCGCCAGGGGATGTCCGTCGGCTATCTCGGGGCGCTCGGCAACGACATGGCCGGGCAGTCGGTCCGCGCGCTGTGGCAGCGCGAAGGTGTGAACGACGCCCATGTCGCGACGCATCCGAGCGCGCCGACCGGGCTCTATTTCGTCGATCACGGGCCTTCGGGCCATGTCTTCTCCTATCTGCGGGCTGGTTCGGCCGCGAGCCTCTACGGGCCGGGCGACCTGCCGCTCGGGATGATCCGCTCGGCGCGGATCATCCAGGCGTCGGGCATCAGCCAGGCGATCTCGGCCAGTGCCTGCGACGCCGTGTTCGCGGCCTTTGAGACGGCGCGCGAGGCCGGCGTGCTGACCGCCTACGACACCAATCTGCGCCTCAAGCTCTGGCCGTTGGCGCGGGCCCGCGCGATCATCCACGCCGCCTGCGCGATGGCCGACATCGTCCTGCCGGGCTTCGACGACGCGACGCAGCTCACGGGTCTCAACCAGCCCGACGCCATCGCCGATTTCTATCTCAAGCTGGGCGCGCGGGTCGTGGCGCTGACGCTCGGCCATGAGGGCTCGCTCGTCGCTACGCCGGTCCGGCGCGAGCGCTTCCGCCCGATCAAGGTCGATGCGATCGATGCGACCGGCGCGGGCGACTGCTATGACGGCGCCTTCCTCGCGGAATATCTGCGCACGGGCGATGCCTTTGCGGCCGGCGCCTATGCCAATGTCGCGGCTGCCCTCTCGACGCAGGGCTATGGCGCGGTGGCGCCGCTGCCGCGGCGCGCCGATGTCGAGGCGCGGATGGCGAGCGAGGCCAGGAACTCCTGATGCAAGACCTCCTGACGAGCGTGCCGATCCTGAAGCATGCGGACGCACTGCTCGAACGCTACGACGTGCTGATCAGCGACGTCTGGGGCGTCATCCATGACGGGCTCTGGGCGCTGGAGCCGGCCTGCGCCGTCTTGACCGCTTTCCGGGAGCGCGGCGGCGCCGTGGTGCTGCTCTCGAACGCGCCGGGACCGTCGCAGCACGTCGCAAGCGTGCTCGACGCCAAGCGCGTGCCGCGCGGAGCCTGGGACAGGCTCGTCACCTCCGGCGACGTCACGCGCTCGCTGATCGCCGAAAGTCACCACAGCCGCGTCTATCATATCGGCTGGCAAAGCGACCGGGCGCTGTTCGCCGGTCTCGATGTCGAGCTGGTCGATGAGGCGCAAGCCGACCTCGTGGTCGCGACCGAGCTCAACGACTACCGCAACGAGACGCCGGAGCAGTACCGGCCGCTGCTCAGCCGTTTTGCGGAGCGGGGGCTGCCCTTCATCTGCGGCAATCCCGATCTCGTGGTCCATGTCGGCGAGGATCTGCTGCCCTGCGCCGGCTCGCTCGCGATGATCTATGAGGAGCTCGGCGGCAGCGTCGCCTGGGCCGGGAAGCCGTACCGCCCAGCCTATGAGCTCGCGCTCGCGGCTGCTGCCGAGCTGCGCGGCGGGCGTTCTGTCGAGTCGAGCAAGGTGCTGGTGATCGGGGATGCGGTCCGCACCGATCTCGCCGGCGCACGATTGATGGGCTTCGACAGCCTGTTCATCGCCGGCGGCATCCATCGCGACGAAACGATGCGCGGCGGAGAGGTCGACCCGGCCGGGCTCGCCAGGGTGCTGGACGGCCTGCCTGTGCAGCCTGTGGCGGCGATGGCGGCGCTGGCTTGAGCGCTGCGAACAGGGTCGCCGGCTCGATCGGGCCCTGATTCAGTCCTTGGGCGCGGCGCGCGCCATCAGCGCATCCATGTCGATGAGATGCCCGGCGCGGTCGCGCTTGGAGGCGAGATAGCGGACGTTGTGGGCGTTTGGCCGCCCGAGCACGCGCTGGCTCGCCGCGACTTCCAGGCCGGCGGCTTCGATCGCGCCGATCTTTTGCGGGTTGTTGGTGAGCGCGACGACGCTGGTGACGCCGAGCTGTTTCAGCATCGTCGCCGCGAAATCGAAATGGCGCTGGTCGAGGTCGAAGCCGAGGACTTCGTCGGCATCGTAGGTGTCCCAGCCCTGGCTCTGCAGCTTGTAGGCGCGCATCTTGTTGGAGATGCCGTTGCCGCGGCCTTCCTGGTCCAGATAGAGCAGGATGCCGCCCCCATTCTCGGCCATCCACTGCACGGTTTCGCGCAGCTGGTCGCCGCAATCGCATTTCAGCGAGCCGAAGAGATCGCCGGTCAGGCAGGCGGAATGCAGGCGCACCGGCACGGCGGTGTCGAGATCGGGCTTGCCGACGATGATCGCGACCTGATCGCGCAGGCCTTCGCCGCCACGGAAGACGACGAACTCGGTCTCCGGCGCACCTTCCAGCGGCACCGGAGCGCGGCCAACGATCCTGAGCGAGGCGGCCTGCGCGGCGCGGTAAGCGTTCACCGCCTCGATATCGGCTTCGACGAGGGATTCACCGGCAACGGCTTCTGCCGTCACGGGCACGACCAGCGCGGCCGGCAAGACGAGCGACAGCCGCGCCAGCTCGAGCGCTGCGGTGTCGAGCGCGGAAGCCGGCGCGACGGGGGCGTCCATCCGGCTCTCCAGCTTGAGGGCGAGATCAGCGACACGCTCGAGGTCAATGGTCGGCAACGCGAAAATTCCGGCCTCCGTCCGGCCCTTGGCGCCGAGACGGCGCAGCCGCGCCGGGCTGAGCACGAGATGGCCGTTGCCCGCGGCGAGAGCGTCGAGATTGCGCACCAACTCGGCATCGGCGAGCTCGGCCGACAGCGCCAGGGCAAGCTGTGCACCTGCGCGCAGGAGAACCGGCCGGCCGGCGCGAAACTCGGAGATGGCCCTTTCGACCTTCACCAGCAGGGTTTCCCCAGGGCGGCCGAAGAGCGTACGCGACTCAAGCATCGAAAATTCCGTCAGTCAGATCGCTGGGATCAGGATGTGTCGGGAGTTCCAACGAATTCAGGATATATGTAATCACGATCCGCCATTCCACCAACGTCTCGCAGCGGCGGCGGTTCCGCGATCAAATCCGTGTCATGACCTTGGGTTCATCGCGGGCGGGCATGCAGCGGTATAGGTCCGCGACATTGAATGTGCGATGAATATCCGGCTGGACGCAGGTTCAGGAGGCTCCAATGGACGCTCGAGCGGCAGGAAGCAGCACGGTGCGCCCCGTCTATGGCGGCGTCGCCCGAACGTTTCACTGGGTGACGGTGGTGGCGGTGCTGGCGATGCTGCCTCTCGGCCTTGCCATGACTTATCGCGGCAACACGCTGAACATCTGGGACGGGACCACGGACGCGCTCTACAGCGCCCACAAGCTCATCGGTTTCCTGCTGTTGTGGTTGACGGCCGGTCGCCTGATCTACCGGTTCCTGCATGGCGTCCCGCCCGACGAGCCGTCATTGGCGTGGTGGCAGAGGGCGGGCTCGCATCTCGTCCACTGGCTGCTCTACGGGCTCCTGCTCGTCGTGCCGCTGCTCGGCTGGATCGGCGTCTCGCTGTTTCCGGCGCTGACCGTGTTTAATCTGTTCGACCTGCCGGCTTTGACGTCGCCCGATCAGGCGGCTGCCGGCCGGGTGCTCGGGATCCACGGAAAGCTCGCGCTGATGGCGGGCGCCATTGTCGTGCTGCATATCCTGGCGGCGCTCTACCACCATTTCATCCGCCGCGACGGGGTGCTGCGCCGGATGTGGCCGGGGCTGGATTAAAGCTCGCTGATTTTGCCCGGGACGACCCGCGCTTCAGCGAAAACGCAGCAAGCTCCAGGCAAGCGGTTCAGACCGGTCGCGCCCAGAGGTCCTGATGCCCGATCCGGGCGGACGCGGCGGCTTGGCGCGCCTCCAGCCAGGCGGCAATGGCAGCCGGCTCGACCTGTCCTGTTTCGCGCACCGCATCAGTGATGCCGCGGGCGAGGGCGTCGCGCAGGTCGCGGTGGCCTTCATCGAGCAGCCAGGCGCTGTCCGCCGTCGAGACGGCGAAGCCCGATTTGCGGAAGGCCTCTGCCATGATGTCGCAGGCTTCCGGGCCGGCTGCGGGGCCGAAGCCCTTGTCCAGGTGCTGATGGTGCTTGAATGCGGCCAGCATGCGGGCATCGCTGCGATGGGCCGGCTTCCAGTTCTCGCGCCCGTCATAGGTCAGCACCGTGTAGAGCGGCAGCTTCTGGCTCGCCAGCGCGGCGACGAAACGCTCGATCCAGCGCTTGGAGGTGAGGTCGAAGAGGGCGGCGGCCGTCACGAGGTCGGGCCGCCAGCCGAGGACCCAGTCGAGATCCTTGTCGAGATCCACCTGGCGGGTGTCGACGGTGATCGTCTTGCCGTCCTTGGCCAGGACGAGCTCTTCGCCTTGCTCGCGCGCCTCGTCAGCCCAGCCGACCAGGCGCTCGCGCGCCACGGCCAGCAGATCGGCGTCGTGATCGACGAGCGTCCAGTGCTGCCGTTCGGGGAGGACGGCATAGCTGCCGCGCAGGTTCGCGCCGGCGCCGCAGCCGAGGTCGAGCACGGAAAGCGACGGCTTCGCCGCAAAAAAGGCGCCGACCGCCGCGAGCAATTGCGGATTGCGTGCCGCATGATCCGCCGGCTCGCGCAAGGCGAGCCATTCCGGAGAGAACCCAGCCATCATCCCACCTTTCGGCCGCCGTCGCCGAGGCATGCCTCCGCGACGATCCGTGCCGTATCCCGCCAGCGCGGCAGCGCCGATGCCGCCGCCCAGGCGGCATCGGCCCGCCGGAGGCGTTCAGCCGGCGCATCAATCAGGGTTGCGAGGGCCTTGGCAAGTGCTGTCGCGTCACCGGGGAGGATCTTGAGGGCCGCCGCCTCGGGCAAGGCATCCGCGCCGGCGCCGCTCAAGGTGCAGACGATGGGCAGACCGCGCGCGAGCGCTTCCGTCAGCACCATGCCGTAGCCCTCATAGAGCGACGGCATGACGAAAAGATCGGTCCTGTCATAGAGTTCCGCGAGCTTTTGCGAATCCACGGCACCGACAAGCAAGATGCGGTCCGCCAGCCCGGAGCGGGCGATTCGGGCGCACAGCTCCTCCGCCAGGCGGGGGGCGTAGTCCGGCGAACCGGCGATAGTCAGGGTCCAGTGCCGGTCGGCGATGGTGGCGAGGGCCTCGATGAGGACGTCGTAGGCCTTGCGGGGGATGATCGAGCCGACGGCGAGCAGCCGTAATTCGGAGCCGTCGGCAGCGGTCGCCCGAGGGGCGGGATCGGTGCCGGGTACGGCGACGGCGATGCCATCCTGCGCGACGCCGTAGTCCGCGACGAGCGTGTCGCGCGTCGCCGGGCTGGTCACGACGACGGCACGCGCATGGCGCAGCGCCAGCCTCTCGCTGTGCCGCAAAGCCGCGATCGTCTCCGGATCCAGGCCGGTTTCCAGCGCGAGCGGGTGGTGAACGAGGGCGACGAGGCGCTGCGAGAACCGCGCCGCGAGCGCCTCGGGGAACGCGCCGAAGGCCAGCCCGTCGACCAGCAGCACGTCGTCGGGGGCGGTCTCGGCGAGAAGCCGTTCGGTCGTCGCCAGATCTGCCGATGTCGGGAAGGGAAAGGTGGGGGGCAAGGCGAGGTGGCGGGCGGTGACGCCGGCGGCCCGCCATTCCCGCAGGAGGCGCCGGTCATAGCCGTAGCCGCCGGTCGGGGCGTCGATGTCGCCGGGGATGGCGAAGACGATGCCGCTCACGCGGGCGCGCCCTCGTAGCTGGCGCGGGCGAGATCGGTCTCGTGGAGGGTGACGCGGATGCGGGCGAGCCCGGCCCCGTCGGCGCCGAGCGCGCCGGATTTGGCGGCTGCCGCCATCGCGTCGAAGATGTGCTTGCAGAGGAATTCGGTCGTGGTGAGCACGCCCGCGAATTGCGGCAGCGCGTCGAGGTTCTGGTACTTCAGTGGTTTCAGGGTTTCGGCGAGCACGTCGAGCGCCGCGCCGATATCGACCACGACGTTATGCCGATTCAGCGCCTCGCGGAAAAAGGCGACATCGACCACGAAAGTGGCACCGTGCATGTTCTGCGCCGGCCCGAAGAAGGGATCGGGCAGGGAATGGCCGATCATGATGCGATCACGGACTTCGACGGAAAACATGGCGCACTCCTGCTGCCGGCGGGGCGGGCTGTCTTGGTCGCCTGACGGATGCGCCGTCAATACCGGAGCGCCGCCGCCAGCCCGTTCCAGCCGCAGGACAGCACTGCGGGAAGCCGCGAGGGGGCTTCGCGGAAGGGGATTTCCTCCGTGATCAACGCATCCAGCCGGTCGTCGGCGAGGAGCGCCATCGCCACCCGGGCGCGACGCGCACAGTCCCAGCGCGAGCGGCGCGAGGCCGGGATCATTCCGACCTGCGAGGCGATCAGCCGGAGGCGCCGCGCATGGAAGGCGCCGCCGAGCGGCGCCGGCACGGTTCCCGCGCCATACCAGCTCAGCTCGACGATGCGGGCTTCGCGCCCGGCGCAATCGATCGCGGTGGCGAGCCCGTCGGCGCTGGCGCTGGCATGGAAGACGATATCGGCGTCCCGCGGCGCAGCGCCGGGCAGGGCGAAGCGGATGCCGAGCCGTTCGGCCGTCGCCTGCCGGCAGGGTTCGACATCGACGAGCGTGACCTCGGCGCCGGGAAGACGCGCGGCGAGCCAGCCGACCAGCAGGCCGAGAACGCCGCCGCCGACGATCACGATGCTGTCAGCCGGGCCGGAACCGGCATCCCAATGCGCATTGAGCGCGGTTTCCATGTTTGCGGCGAGGATGGCGCGGCGCGGGGGCACGTCGTCCGGGACGAGGATCAGGCGATCGCGCGGCGCCACGAAGCGGTCCTGATGTGGATGCAGGCAGAAGACGGTGCGGCCGATGAGGTCAGGGGGGCCGGCATCGACCCTGCCGACGGCGCAGTAGCCGTATTTCACCGGGAAGGTGAAGGCGCCCTCCTGGAACGGGGCGCGCATCCGGTCATGTTCGGAAACCGGCACGCGGCCCTCGAAGATCAGCTTCTCCGTGCCCCGGCTGATGCCGCTCCACAGTGTTGTGACGAGGCAGTCCTCGGGCCCCGCCAACGGCAGGGGCACCTCATTCAGGCTGCATTCACGGCGCGAGGCATACCAAAGTGCCAAGGCTTTTGCCCTTGCGTCAGCCGTGGTTGCGGTCTTTAGCTCCCGCGCCATCCCGATCCGATCCCGTCCGTCCGAGCCCGCCTGCTGCCGATCCATGACAGATACCGTCACGAACCAGCACCTCGCTCCGACCACGTTCCCGCGGGTCGCGCAAGATGTCGAGCCGGTCGGCCTGACGCCGGCGGGCCTTCAATCCGTCGCGAGCCTTCGGAAACGGCGGTTCGCTGTGCTCGCGCTCAATCTCGGCACGCTGGTGGCGCTGCTCGCCGGGCTGGCCGAGGTGCTTGGCACCGGCGGCTGGAGCGCGGCGGATGTCGTGATCTTCACGGCTTTCCTGTTTGCCGCGCCCTGGACGGTGCTCGGCTTCTGGAACGCGGTGATCGGCCTGTGGCTGCTGCACGGCCGGCGCGATGGCCTGAAGGCGGTGGCGCCCTTCGCCGCGGATGGCGGGAAGCCGGCGTCGCTGATGCTGCGCACGGCTGTGCTGATGACGCTGCGCAACGAGGATCCCGCGCGGGCCTTCCGGCGGCTCAGGGCAGTCAAGGACAGTCTCGACGCCACGGGCGAGGGCGTCTGGTTCGACTATTTCGTGCTGTCGGATACCAGCGAGCCTGCCGTGGCGGCTGCCGAGGAGGCGCTTGCCGGCGCATGGGTGCAGGAGATCGGCGAGCCGGCGCGATTGACCTATCGCCGGCGGGTGAGCAACGCTGCTTTCAAGGCCGGCAACATCCGGGATTTCTGCGAGCGCTGGGGCGATCGCTACGAGCTGATGCTGCCGCTCGATGCCGACAGCGTCATGTCGGGCGACGCCGTGCTCGGGTTGGCCCGAATGATGCAAGCGTATCCGAAGCTCGGAATCCTGCAATCACTGGTGGTCGGAATGCCCAGCCGCTCCGCCTTCGCCCGGATCTTCCAGTTCGGCATGCGCCACGGCATGCGGCCCTACACCATGGGCGCTGCGTGGTGGGGGGGCGATTGCGGGCCGTTCTGGGGCCACAACGCCATGGTGCGGATCGCGCCCTTCCGCGATCATTGCCATCTGCCGATGCTTCCGGGCGGTCCGCCGCTTGGCGGGGCGGTGATGAGCCATGATCAGGTCGAGGCGGTGCTGATGCGCCGGGCCGGCTACGAGGTTCGGGTCTTGCCGGTGGAGGGTGGCAGCTGGGAGGAGAACCCGCCGACCATGCTCGACTACGCCAAGCGTGACCTGCGCTGGTGCCTCGGGAACCTGCAATATCTCAAGCTGCTCGACCTGCCGGCATTGAAGCCGATGAGCCGCTTCCAGCTCGTCTGGGCGATCCTGATGTTCCTCGGCCTGCCGGCCTGGACCTTGATGATCGCGCTGCTACCGTTCAAGGTCTTCGAGGATCGCGCCATCGCCGATTATCCGGTCGTTCTGGCGGCAGGGCTCTATGGGCTGTTCCTGACGATGCATTTCGTGCCGAAGCTCGCCGGCTTTGCCGATACGCTGCTGGAAAAAGGCGGTGCCGCGCGCCATGGCGGCGGCACCCGCTTCCTTGCATCGGCCGTCATCGAGACCGTGTTCGGCTTCCTGCAGAGCGCCGTCTCCAGCCTGCGCACGACGCTGTTCATGATCGGGCTTGCCTTCGGCCGGGCGCACATCGGCTGGAACGGGCAGGCGCGCGATGCCCATGCGCTGTCCTTCGGCACGGCCTGCGCCGGCCTGTGGCCGCATCTCCTGTTCGGAGCCTATCTCTTCGCGACGCTGGCCTGGCTGTCGCCGACGGTCCTCCTCTGGTCGCTGCCGCTGACGGCCGGCTATGTGCTGGCGATCCCCTTCGCGATACTGACGGCGCTGCCGGCCGCCGGGGCCTGGCTGGCGCGACATGGGCTCTGCGCCATTCCGGAGGATTTCGCGCCGCCGCCGGTGCTGGCGGCCATCGGTGCGGGAGAGCGCGGATGAACGCCGTCGCCTATCCCAAAGGTACGGTGAAGGCGCTCTCGCGCAGCCTGAGAATGCATTATGGCGACAAGGAACGTCAGGCGGCGATGGACCGGCTCCACGGCGCCTTCCTGACGCCCGGCGACCTCGTCTTCGACATCGGCGCCCATGTCGGCGACCGGATCTCGTCCTTCCGGCGCCTCGGCGCCCGCGTGGTGGCGCTGGAGCCGCAGCCGGGACCGGCGCGGATCATCCGGCTGATCCATCGGCGCGACCCGCGCGTGACGCTGATCGAGGCGGCCTGCGGCGACCATGAGGGCTCGATCGCACTCAGGATCGACAGCGCCAATCCGGCGGTCTCGAGCGCCTCGGCCGCCTTCATCGGCGCGGCGACCGATGCAGAGGGCAGGGCGGGGCAGGGCTGGGATCACGAGATCACGGTGCCTTGCACAACGCTCGACAAGCTGATCGCGCGATACGGCCTGCCGCATCTGCTCAAGATCGATGTCGAAGGCTTCGAGGCGCATGTGCTGGCCGGGCTGACCAAGCCGGTGCAGGTGATCTGCTTCGAGTTCAAGACGATCCAGCACGATGTCGCCGAGGGCTGTCTGGCGCTGCTGGAAACGCTCGGGCGCTATCGCTTCAACGTCGCACTTGGGGAGACCCAGAGGCTCGCGCTGGCGGAGGCCGTCACGGCCGAGGCGATGGGGGATTATCTGCGCGGGCTGCCTCGGACAGCCGGCTCGGGCGACGTCTACGCCATCCTGCAGAGCTGAATCCATCACCGCATAGGCTATCCGTCGGAACGCATCGCCGCCGTGTCGCGTTGGGTCATGACGCGGCCGGCTCGGCGCGCTAGCTTGCGCCGGTCGTTCAGACCTTGAGCGTTCCCGCGTTTCTCCGAAGCGTGGAAAGGCTCTCGATCCTTGTCGTGTCGCATTGTCTTCAGGCGAACCGGTATCCGCTTCGCTCGAAACTACTCTAAGTCTGCCAGAGGCCGTTCATGCCGCGCTTTGCCGCCAATCTCTCGATGATGTTCACGGAGTGGGGCTTCCTCGATCGTTTCAAGGCTGCGTCGGAAGCAGGGTTCGAGGCCGTCGAATTCCTGTTCCCCTATGAGCATGCGCCCGAGCAGGTCGGGCTGGCGCTGGCCGGCGGCGAGTTGGAGCAGGCACTGTTCAACCTGCCGCCGGGCGACTGGGCGGCCGGAGAGCGCGGCATCGCGGCGCTGGCCGGGCGCGAGGCGGAGTTCAAGGCTTCCGTCGATACGGCGCTGGCCTATGTCCATGAGACCGGCGTCCCACGCCTGCACATGATGGCGGGGCTTGCCGACCCCGACGACCCGACCGCACAGAAAACCTATCGTGCCTCGATCGCCTATGCCGCCGACAGGCTCGGCGAGCACGGCATCGACCTTCTGCTCGAGCCGATCAACGGCAAGGACATGCCGGGCTATTTCCTCAACGATTTCGACCGGGCCGCCGCTTATGTGCGCGAGGCCGGGCGGCCGAACGTGAAGCTGCAATTCGACATGTATCACTGCGCGCTGATCCATGGCGACGTGTCGGGCAAGCTCAAGGCGCTCTACCCACTCGTCGGCCATGTCCAGATCGCGCGGGCCAATGGCCGGCACGAGCCCGATGCCTCCGGCCCCGACTATCCCCGGCTCTTCGCCGAGCTCGACGCGCTCGGCTATGGCGGCTTCGTCGGCTGCGAGTACAAGCCGGAGCACGGGACGCTGGAGGGGCTCGGCTGGTTCGCGCCCTGGCGAAAGCCGCTCTGATGCGCCCGCCATCGATCGCCTATCCCGTCCTGCTCGCCGATATCGGCGGCACGAACTGCCGGCTCTCGCTGGCGGGGGATCCAGACAGCCCGCAGCGTGCCCTGGCGCGGATCGGCACGGGCAGCTACCCGACGCCGGAAGCGGCTTTCGAGAGCGTCATCGCCGAACTGCCGGAACGGCCGCGCTCGGCGATCCTCGCCGTGGCCGGGCCGCTCGATGGCCGCAGCGCCCAGTTGACCAATGCGAGCTGGCAGTTCGACGGGCCGCGGATCGCCCAGGCTCTCAGCTTGAACCAAGGGCTCCTGGTCAATGATTTCGAAGCCCTCGCGGCTTCCCTCGCGGTCTTGAATCCGGGCGATGTCGAGACGCTGGTCGAGGGTGATCCGGAGCCGGAGGGGGTGAAGCTCGTGCTCGGTCCGGGTACGGGGTTCGGCGCCTCGGCGTTGCTGACGCGCGGCGAGCGCGGTTTCCTGATCCCGACCGAGGCAGGGCATATCGGCATTGGCCCGGAAGACCCGACGGAACAGCGGATGTGGCCGGTGCTGGCGGCCGGGCTGCCGCGCCTCACGGTCGAGCATCTGCTCAGCGGCGACGGGCTCGTCCGCCTCCACCGCGCCGTGGTCGCAACCTCGGGCATGGCGGAGGCCGATACCAGCGCTGCCGATATCAGCCGCCTCGCGCTGGACGGAAATCCGGCGGCGCTGATGACGGTCGTCTGCTTCTGGCGCCTGCTCGCGCGCGTCGCGGGCGATCTCGCCCTCTCGTTCAAGGCGACGGGCGGGGTCTTCATCGCGGGCGGCATCGCGCCAAAGCTCCTGCCGCTGGCCGATCGCGCGACCGTCAAGGCCGTCTTCGCGGGCAAGCCGCCGATGGAGGCTCTCGCGGCGCGCTTCGCCCTGCATGTCATCACGGCGCAGGATGCCGCCGAGCAGGGGCTTGCGGCGATCGCGGCCAATCTGCCGCGTTTCGGCCTCGACGATCCCAAGCGGTTGTGGTTTGGCTGAGCGCCTTCCACAGACCCGTCCTTCGGAAAACATCGAGATCGCGTGCAGCCCATCCATTCCATTCAGGTCCTGCGCGCGCTCGCGGCGTTCATGGTCGCCGTGCACCATGTCCAGCCCGATGCCGCCATCGTGGCGGAGCGCGCGGGGCTCGCCTTCGCCCGCAACGACATGCTGCCCTGGATGGCCGGAGTCGATATCTTCTTCGTCGTCTCCGGTTTCATCATGGTCCATGCCTCGCAGGACCTGTTCGGGCGGCAGGGTGCTTCGCTCACCTTCCTGAGGCGGCGCCTCGCCCGCATCGTGCCGCTCTACTGGGCGATGACGACGCTGTTCCTGCTGGTCGGCCTCGCCGTTCCGGCGCTTCTCAATTCGGGCGCGCCGAGCTTCGGCCAGATCCTCGGCTCCTATCTGTTCTGGCCCATGGTCTCGACGCAAGGGGTGGTGCAGCCGGTCTATTCGCTGGGCTGGACGCTGAATTACGAGATGCTGTTCTACGCCCTGTTCGCCGTCGGGCTCCTGCTGCCGGCGCGCTGGACCTTGCCGGCGGTCGCGCTGGCGCTGGCGCTGCTGGTCGCAGCGGAGAGCCTGGGCGGGCCGACGCCGTTGCCCTTCGCGTTCTGGGGGCAGCCGATCGTCCTCGAATTCGCCGCCGGCATGGGTATCGCGGTGTTGCGCGGGCGAGGCTTGCGCCTGCATGGCGTGGTGCGGATCGCGGTCGCGGCGGCCGGCGTTGCGGTGCTGGTTGCCGCGGCGCATGTTCCGGGAACCGATGGCGGCTGGAGCAGCGTGCTCTGGCGCGGATCGGCGGCCCTGCTGCTGGTGCTGGCGGCTTCCTGCGGCCGGGAGGGCATCGTACCGCTGCTGCCGGTCAAGGCGCTGGCGGCGGTCGGTGACGCCTCCTATGCGCTCTACCTCGTCCACCCCTTCGTGATCCGGGGCATGCGCGAGGCCGTGCTGCGGGTGGGGCTGGCCTGGCCGGCGCTTTACATCGTGCTCGCGCTGACCGGCGCGGTCGTCGCGGCGCTGCTGCTCCATCGCTGTTTCGAGCGGCCGGCGACGCGGCTGGCGCGGCACTGGCTCGGGGGCTGAACCCGACCTCTCAGCTCAGCTTCATGCCCTTGAGCGACTGGCCGACGACGCCACCGTCCTTGCGCCGTTGGGCGCGCCTGGACTTGATCGTCTCGACATGCTCGGGCTGCGGATAATAGCCGCGCTCCATGATCTCGAGCGAATATTCCTCATAGGTCAGGCCGAGCGCCTCGGCCTTCTCCTGCCGGCTGATGGCGACCTCGCGCGGCTTCTTCCAGGCCTTGCGATGGGCGAAGCGCCAGTCGAAATAGCGGCCGATCGTGCCCTTGCCGGTTTCCGCGCGCCGCTTGCGTTCTTGCAGCGGCGGCCCGCCATTGTGGCCGATTCCGATGGGGCGCGGGCGGGCTGACGGCATGGGCTGGCTTTCGACTCGATGCGAGGGCCACGATAAGGGCGCGATTTCGGCTGGCAAGCAGCATGCCATGCCCGGTGGGCGTGACAGCAGCGCCTGCACTCTCGTCTTCATGCAGCATCGGATCGATCCGAAAAGTGGTTTCCACTTTTCGGTCCGATGCTCTATCCCGCAGGCCAGTTCACAGGACGAACCATGGCCCCTTTGCTGCATCTGCGCGACGTCGCGCTCACCTTCGGCGGACAGCCGCTGCTCGAAGCGGCCGAGATATCCGTTTCGGCCGGCGAGCGGGTCAGCCTCGTCGGGCGCAACGGCTCGGGCAAGTCGACCCTGCTCAAGATCGCTGCGGGGCTCGTCGAGCCCGACCATGCCGAGCGCTTCGTGCAGCCCGGCGCGACCATCCGCTATTTGCCGCAGGAGCCGGATTTCACCGGCTACAAGACCTCGCTCGCCTATGTCGAAGCTGGCCTTGGGCCGGGTGACGACGCCTATCGTGCGCAATATCTCGTCACGGAACTCGGCCTGACCGGGGAGGAGGATCCCGCCACCATGTCGGGTGGCGAGTCCCGGCGCGCGGCGCTGGCGCGGGTGCTGGCGCCGGAGCCGGACATTCTGCTTCTCGACGAACCGACCAACCATCTCGACCTGCCCGTCATCGAATGGCTGGAGCAGGAATTGAAGTCGTTGCGCTCGGCCATGGTGCTGATCAGCCACGACCGGCGCTTCCTGACCTCGCTGTCACGCGCCACCGTCTGGCTCGATCGCGGCGTGACGCGGCGGATGGAGAAGGGCTTCGGAGATTTCGAGGCCTGGCGCGACGAGGTGCTGGCTCAGGAGGAGCTCGACCGCCACAAGCTCGACCGCAAGATCGCGCGTGAGGAGGACTGGCTGCGCTATGGCGTCAGCGCCCGGCGCACCCGCAACCAGCGCCGGCTTGGCGAGCTGTTCGCGCTGCGCGACCAGCGCCGCACCGCACGCGTCGCCACCGGCAATGTCCGGCTGGAGGCGAGCGAGGCGCAGACCTCCGGCAAGCTCGTGATCGAGGCGGTGGATGTCGCCAAGGCCTATGGCGATAACGTCGTCGTCAAGAACCTGTCGCTTAGGGTGGCGCGCGGCGACCGGATCGGCATCGTCGGACCGAACGGGGCCGGCAAGACCACGCTGATCAATTTGCTGACCGGCGGGCTTCAGCCCGATTCCGGCACGGTGAAGCTCGGCACCTCGCTGGAGATGATGACGCTCGACCAGCGCCGCGAAAGCCTCGATCCGGCGACGCCGCTGGGCGATGCGCTGACCGGCGGCGGCTCGGACCAGGTCATGGTCGGCGGCCAGCCGCGCCATGTCATCTCCTATATGAAGGACTTCCTGTTCCAGCCTTTGCAGCGTGGCACGGCGGTCGGCGCGCTCTCGGGCGGGGAGCGCGGGCGCCTGATGCTGGCGCGCGCGCTCGCGAAGCCCTCGAACCTGCTGGTGCTGGACGAGCCGACCAACGATCTCGACCTCGAGACGCTCGACCTGTTGCAGGAGCTGCTGGCCGATTATCAGGGCACGGTGCTGCTGGTCAGCCATGATCGCGACTTCCTCGACCGGGTCGTCTCGGCCGTGCTGATCTCGGATGGCGACGGGGTCTGGACCGAATATGCCGGCGGCTATTCCGACATGCTGACGCAGCGTGGGCGCGGCGTCGGCGCGAAGGCGAGGGCCGTCGAGAAGCCGTCCGCCGCCACGCCGAAATCCGCTCCCTCGGCCGCGCCCGCCGCTTCGAGCGCCAAACGCAAGCTCTCCTTCAACGAGAAGCATGCGCTCGAAACGCTGCCGAAGAAGATCGAGGCGTTGCAGGCGGAAGCCGCCAAGCTCAACGCCGCCGTGGCGGGCGATCTCTACACCCGCGACCCGAAGCTCTTCGCCAAGGCGACGGCGCGGCTGGAAGAGGTCGCGCGCGAGATCGGCGACGCGGAGGAGCGCTGGCTGGAGCTCGAGATGCTGCGTGAGGAGATCGGGGCGTAACCCCTCGCCGTCATGCTCGGGCTTGACCCGAGCATCTCGTAAACCAGCGCTCTCTCGTCATGAGGTTCTCGGGTCTGCGCTTCGCTTCGCCCGAGAATGACGAGTAGCCATTCGATTTCCGTATCCGGCCCCGCCCAAAAGCGCATTTACGACCGCGCTCAATCGTTTCAAACATCGCGGCAAATCGAGATCACGAGGAACGACCATGAGACTGAAGGGCAAAACGGCGCTGGTGACCGGCGCGGCACAGGGTTTCGGCTTCGGCATCGCCGAGACTTTCGTGCGCGAGGGCGCGCGCGTCGCGGTGCTCGATATCAACGGCGACAAGGCGAAGGAGGCCGCGAAGGCGATCGGCCGCAAGGCTTTCGCCGTCACCTGCGATGTCGGCAAGGCCAAGAGCGTCGACAAGGCGGTGGAGAAGATCCTCGCCAAGGTCGGGCGGCTCGACATCGTCGTCAACAATGCCGGCACGACCCATCGCAACAAGCCGATGACCGAGGTGACCGAGGAGGAGTTCGACCGGATCTTCGCGGTCAATGTGAAGTCGATCTACCTGATGGCGCGGGCGACCGTGCCGCATTTCCGCGAGCATGGCGGCGGCGTCATCCTGAATATCGGCTCGACGGCGGGCGTGCGGCCGCGCCCGGGCCTGACCTGGTACAATGGCTCGAAGGGCGCCGCGAACCTGATCTCGCAATCGATGGCGGTCGAGCTCGCGCCGGACAAGATCCGCGTCAACGCCATCGCGCCGGTCGCGGGCGAGACGCCGCTGCTGGCCACCTTCATGGGGGAAGACACGCCGGAGCGGCGCGCGCAGTTCACGGCCTCGATTCCGTGGGGCCGCTTCTCGACGCCGCAGGACATCGCCAATGCCGCGTTGTTCCTCTGCTCGGACGAGGCCGACATGGTGACCGGCAGCGTGCTGGCCGTCGATGGCGGGCGCTGCGTCTGAGCGGGCCGGCTACAGCATCGGCTTTTCCCGAAAACCGCAGTCCGCTTTTCGGGCCGATGTCCTATTTCAGACCGCGCCGGCCGAATTCGGTTCGCCGGTGCGGCACCGGCGCCTGACGGGCCGAGCCGAGGAAGCCCGGTGGGCGGGCGGGGACGGGCACCATCGGGATCGGCCTCTCGCCGGCGATCGCCTGTTCCATGGCCAGCGCGAGCTGCGTATCGACGCGCCCCGGGTCGCCGTCGGCCGAGATGAAGCGGCCGGGTGACGAACCGGCGCCGCTGCGCGCCTCGGCGGGGGCGGATGGCGCGTACAGGAGATAGAACCAGAAGCCGCCCAGCAGGAGATAGACCAGGCCGGCATGTTCCGTGCCGTCCAGCGGGCTTTCGTTCGTCCGCACGATCAAGGCCTGGATTTGCAGGGCGAGCGCCGTGCAGGTGACGATCAGGTAGATGCCGGCCAGCAATTCGCCACCGCCGGCGTCGCGGTTGCGGCGGATGGCATAGCTGACGCGCTTGTATCCGAAAAAGGCGCCGACCAGGAAAGCCGTCGCGGCCAGCCGGTAGCGCCCCTGTCCGGGTGGACCGAAGAAGGCCTCGTGCTGGACTGCGACGCAGGTCAGCAGGACCGCGGTCTCGGCCAGGCCGAGCAGACTTGACCTGACGAAGAACTGGCTGCGGCCGAGCGTTCCGGCAAACATCGCACGCTCCTTCCCTGAAGAGAGCCTACGACCTGCGCGTGAAAGGCGGGTAAATGCGGAGGGAGCAAAAGTAACGTTGTGCCGGCGTTACACGGGCTTTGCGTGCAGCGCGATCGTCTGGCGGAGCATGACCGTTCCGTCAGGCTCGAAGCCGCGCTGCTCCAGCGTGATCTGCGGCTTCCCGGCATCGCCGTCGATATGAAGGAGATGCCAGGTGCCGAGCTCGCCATGGCCGAGCGGGCCGAGCGAGGCGGAGGGCACGCCGACGATCGGCATGTCGTGCTCCGGGCCCGGGCGCCAGGCCAGCGAGAACATGTGGTTGTGGCCGTGCAGGACGAGGTCGGCGCCCTTCTGCTTCAGCATGGCCTCGAAGGCGGCAGCATCGACCAGTTCGCGGCCACGCTTGGCGCCGCCGACATAGGGCGGGTGATGGATGAGGATGACGCGGATCAGCTTCTCGTCGCGGGCGCGGTCGAGCAGCGCGCCCGTCCTGGCGATCTGCTCGCCGCCGACGCGGCCCGTCGCCATCAGCGGCAGGGTCGGCACGGCGCTGCTGACGCCGATCAGGGCCACCGGCCCGCGGCGGCGATACCAGGGATAGGCGGCGACGTCGTCATCGCTCGCCGACCAGGGCGCCAGCAGGCTGGCGAGCGCCTTCAGCGAGGAGCGCGCATAGGCGTCGTGATTGCCCGGCACGAAGCTGACCGCCTCGCGGGGGCCCAGC
The DNA here is from genome assembly GCF_000745475.1 of Allobosea sp. UNC402CLCol. GTDB lineage: Bacteria > Pseudomonadota > Alphaproteobacteria > Rhizobiales > Beijerinckiaceae > Allobosea > Allobosea spartocytisi. The sequence continues at coordinate 713,590 of NZ_JQJJ01000008.1, read as the reverse complement.
GTGTCAAGGAAGGAGACGGCTGTCTTGAACTCGTTCGGCAAGCCGATATGCGCGACATCGCCGGTGCAGGCGACGTGATCGGGAGCCTGCGCATGGATATCGGCGACGATCCGCGCCAGGATGTCCATGTCATGCGCATGCCGGCGCTTGCGGCGCCAGTTGACATAACCGGTCGCGCGCTTGCCGAGAAGCTGATGCAAAGAAAACCCGGCCAGCGGGCCGAGATGCGGGTCGGACAGGTGCGCGAGCTTGAACACGCTCCAGCGCTTGCCCTCACGGCAGGCCCCCCGTCAAGCGCGCAATTCAGCGCGGTCGGCGGGGCGGACAGGCGATCTTAGTTGGCAGCGCCGGTGAGCTCGGACACGATGCGGGAATCGGTCATCGTGACGGCGGGCTTCCAGACATAGGCCGGCTTGGCCTTGAAGCGGGAGATGATGAAAGAGAGCAACATGGTTCGGGTTCCAGCGGACAGGCGTTTCTATGCGCTCTCATTTGGGGCGCGTTTGTGACAGGGCCAGAGTTAATCTAACGCGTCCGTTATGCAGTTTTTGCATAGACAATTCATCTGGGATGGGAAAACGAGCCGATGGAGCCATCACCGCCCGAAAGGGCTATGCGTGAAGAGCCCGGCCTTTCATGGGCGCGCCGGATGCTGGGGCGCCTGCTGCATCTTTATTTCCGGCTGGTTCGCAGCGTCACCTTCGGGGTGCGGGTGGCTGTGATCAGCGAAGCCGGCGAGGTCTTCCTCATCCGCCACACCTATGTTCCCGGCTGGCATCTTCCCGGTGGCGGGGTCGAGGTGGGGGAGACGGTCCTGGACGCATTGGCGCGCGAGCTGCAGGAGGAGGCCTGCATCACGCCGACGGGCACGCCCCGCCTGCACGGTATCTATTTCAACCGCCGCGTCTCGCGGCGCGACCATGTCGCGCTCTATGTCGTGCGGGCCTTCCGGGTGGATAGCGTCAAGAGACCCGATCGCGAGATCGCCGAGGCCGGCTTCTTTCCGCTCGACCACCTGCCGGAGGGCGTGACGGCCGGGACGCGCCGTCGGCTGGAGGAGATCGCCAAGGACCTGCCGCCGGCCGCCGATTGGTGAGGCGGGCCGGAAGGGCGCCCGAAGATCGTCCGTTCGCGCTCGTGTCAGTTGGCGCTTTTGGCGAGCGCGGTGAAATCCGCGTCGAGCCTGGCGAGAGCATCGGCGATCCGCGCGCGCTTCTCCTTGACCCAGCCATCCTGCTGGTCGAGGCGCTGCCGGGCCTCGCGCAGCATGCGCTCCATTTCGGCCGGCTGCGGGCCGCCGGAGGTGGCTCGGTTCTTCACGATGGCGACGGGATCGAGCGTCGCGCGGAACTCGGCCTCGCTCATCGGCAGCTCGGCCGGCGAAAGCTGCATTTCGGCGGCGGCCTTGCGGTAGATCGCCTGGGCCTGCGCATAGGGGAAATCGGTCGGCTTGATGGCGTTGAGCTTGGCGTAATCGACGACCTCGGAGGCGAAATGGTGCCCGGCGCGGAAGGGCAGCTTGTACCTCCGCATCAGCACGTCGGCGAGTTCCTGGGAGGCGGTCCAGTCGCTGTTGAGCTCGTCCAGAGCCCGTTCGGGATCGATCGCCAGCGCCTTCAGGATGCGGTCGAGATCCTGAAGGGTCCTGGTGGCGCTGTCGATCATCGCGCTGTTGGCCTTGGCGTCCTTGGGGTCGGGCATGCCGGGCGGGATGTTGTGGGCCTTGAAGACCGGGCCCATCGCCAATGTGAGCGCTGTCGAGGCCTGCTCGCGCGTGCCGTTGAGCAGGCCGGGATTGCGCTTCTGCGGCATGGCGCTCGACACATAGGTGGTGCCGCCGCCGGTGGTGCCGCCTTCTTCGCGCAGGAGAATCCAGGGGCGTGGCTGCGCATATTGCGTCATCACGTCCTGGATGTAGCCGCCGGTGTGGAGCGCGATGCCGGTGACGATGGAGCCCGCTTCGACGGGCAGATCGGCGGCCGCGATCTGCGAGGCATCATAGGCGTTGTCGACGAGGGCGCCGAAGCCGAGATAATCGGCCATGCGCTGGCGGTCGAGCGGCCAGCTCGTGCCGTTGAGCACGGTCGTGCCCATCGGCGAATGGTCGAGCCGGGCGTAGAACTCGCGGATGCGCTGGGCATCCCTGTCGAAGCCGGCGACGAGGCCGAGCAGGTAATGGCCATAGCTGTTGGGCTGGGCGGCGACGCCGTTGGTGTAGTTGGGGACGATGGTGCCTTGATGCGCCGCGGCCAGCTCGACCATCGTCCGCATGGTCTTGCCGAGCTGGTCGGCCAATGCCAGCAGCCGGTCGCGCATGATCGCCGCGCGATAGGTCGCGTGCATGTCCTGGCTTGAGCGGCCGGCATGGATCAGCGTGACCTCGACACCGGCCTCCTTGATCATCAGCGGCTCGAAGGTGATGACGGTCGAGGGGCGCCTGACGCCGGGCTGGTTGCCGGCCTCGATCACCCGCGCGATGCCCTGTGCGATCTTGGGGGCGAGCGCCTTGTCGAGCAGGCCCGCCTGGCTGTTGATGACGGTGCTCGCCTTGTTGATCTCGCCGAGCCAGAAGAATTCGTCGCGCGGCGGAGCCTTGTTCGGCCCGCCTTGCTGCTGGGCTCCCGCAGGCAGCGCGCAGGCGACCGCCAGGGCCGCGATGCCCGCCCGCATCAGCTTGTTCATCATGAGGTTTCCTCCGTTTTCGGGGAGGCGCCTGCGCATCGGCATGCTCTGGCCCGCCCGCTTGTCGTTGCTCTTGCAGGTCGAGGAGGAGTTGAAACCAATCGCTGCGAGGCGGCAAGCCGGCCATGGCTGCGCAGGAAGCGATGGACGCCCATGCGAAGCTCTGCTAGAGGCGCGCTCGATGAACGACCTTCACAGCCAGAGCGACCTGCGACGACCGATGCGCTGAATGCGCCTCCCGGCCTGAGCGCCCGCGCGCCCGGCCTTCGTCATTATCCCGCCGCTGCTGTTTTCTCCGGTCGTCATGACATCCCTGCCTTTGACCATTCGCCACGAGCTTCCCGTGGACCAGGCCGCCATCGAGCGGCTGCATGAGCGCGCCTTCGGCCCCGGCCGCTTCGCGCGCACCGCCTTCCGTCTGCGCGAAGGCGTGCCGCCCGATCCGGCTTTGTCCTTCGCGGCGCATGTCGGCACCTTCCTCGTGGGCTCGGTCAAGGTGACGCCGGTCGCCGCCGGCGGACATACGGCGCTGATGCTCGGGCCGCTGACGGTCGATCCGGCCTTCGAGGGCAGGGGGATCGGCGCGGCACTGATGAACCGCTCGATCGAGGCGGCGCGCGCGGCCGGGCACGACCTCGTCATGCTGATCGGCGATGCGCCCTATTACGCCCGCTTCGGCTTCAAGGTCATTCCGCCGGGGCAGCTCATCCTGCCCGGCCCTGCCGATCCCTCGCGCTTCCTGGCGCTGGAGCTCGTCGAGGGCGTGCTGGCGCAGCGGCGCGGGGCGGTGAGCCCGCTACGGGCTACGCCTCGCGCCTGAAGCGCCTTCCGCTCTCGCCGAGCCAGCCGGCGACGAGCGCGCCGAACAGGATCGCGAGCCCGATCAGGCCGACGAAGAGCGGCGAGATCTGGACGCCGCGGACGATGCCGGAATCGCTGATCCTGAGGCCGATCCAGTCGGCGCCGGCGAACTGGCTGCCGGAGCGTACCGGGACGATGCGCGGAACGTTGACGCCGGAATCGCCTTCATGGCCGATGCGGCGCGAGGAGCCGCCGGTCGACTGGGCCAGCGCCTGCAGCGCGTTGGGATCGCTGACCACATCCATCAGCTCGCGCGGATTCTCCGGCCCGACGCTGGCGAAGGCGGTGAGGTTGTCGGCGGTGAGGCGATAAAGACCCTGCTGGTCCGTCGGGATACGGGCGGTGAAGAGACCGGGTTGTCCGGCTTCGAGCGCGACCTGCCGCGACCCACCGTCGGGGCCGGTGATGGTGACGGGGGAGGGATTGTCGCCCAGCGTCTGGCGCTCGACCTCGACGATGCCGTTGCGGGCGGTGGCGCGCAGCGCCTCCTCCTCCAGCTCCGGCTCCTTCATCAGCCAGTGGCTGAGGCGCCTGAGCAGGTCGAGATAGGGGCCGCCATTGCGGAAGCCGCGGGCCCAGAGCCATTCATGGTCGGAGAGGAAGAGCGCGACACGGCCCTTCTGCTCGCGTGAGAGCATCAGGAGCGGGCGGTCGCCGGGGCCGGTCATCACCGGGGCGGCACCGGCTCGCGCCTGCGCGCCGACCATGCGCAGCCACTCGCCCCAACGCGGCGGATCGACCTCAGAGCCCGGCAGGTCGCGGGTGACGGGGTGGCGCTTGCCGAGGTCGCTGACGCGGGCGCGATAGGCCTCGTCGATGACGCTGCCATCCGGCACGGCCGGCAGGATCTGGCCGAGCGGCGTGCGCGCGAGCGTCTGGCCGCCGGCATATTCGGGGCCGGCGGCGACGAGCAATGCCCCGCCTTCGCGGACATAGCGGACGATGTTGTCGAAATAGACCAGCGGCAGGATCGACTGGTTGGCGTAGCGGTCGAAGATGATCAGGTCGAATTCCTTGATCTTGACCTGGAACAGCTCGCGCGTCGGAAAGGCGATCAGCGACAATTCGTTGATCGGCGTACCGTCCTGCTTCTCCGGCGGACGCAGGATGGTGAAATGGACGAGGTCGACATTGGCGTCGGCCTTGAGCAGGTTGCGCCATGTGCGCTCGCCCGGATGCGGCTCGCCCGAGACCAGCAGCACGCGCAGTTTGTCCCTGACTCCTTCAATTGTAATAACCGCGCGGTTGTTGGCGAGCGTCAGTTCGTTGTCGAGCGGGGAGGCCTCGATCTCGACGACGTTCGGCCCGCCGCGGTCGATGCGCACCGGCACCTGCACGACCTGCCCGGTCGCGACCTCGCGGCGGGCGACGATCTCGCCGTCGCGACGGATGGTCAGCCCGGCGCGGCCGGGGCCGCCCTTGTCGACGACGCGCAGCCGGATGATCTGGTCCTTGCCGACGATGCCGAAGCGCGGCGAATCGACCAGCACGATGCGCCGGTCGATCTCGGCGTTGCGGCCGGTGGTCAGGACATGCAGCGGCGCACGCAGGCCGAGCACCTCGGCATTGGGCGGCGCGTCATGGGCGAGGCCGTCGGTGATCGCGATGGCGCCGGCGACGCGTTCGGAAGGCACATCGGCGAGGCTGTTGGTCAACGCCTCGAACAGGCGGGTGCCGTCGCTCGTGCCCTGCGCGTCGCGGACGTCGACGATGCGGGTCTCGACATTGGGGATGCCGCGCAATTGCCGTTCGACATCGGCCAGGGCGGCGTCGGTCTGGGCCGTGCGGTCGGCGAGGCGGTTCGAGGCCGAGCGGTCGACCACGACCGAGACGACGTCCTTCACCGGCTCGCGGTCCTCGAAGACGAGGGAGGGGTCGGCGAGCGCGATGGCCAGCACCGCCAGCGCGAGCGCGCGCAGGATGGCGCTGCGGCCGGCCAGCGCGATGGCCGCGCCTGCGGCGACGGCCGCCAGCACGGCGAGGCCGATCAAAAGCGGCAGCGGGATCAGCGGGGCGAAGGAGAAGCTCCACATGGCTATTGCCCCAGCCTCTCGAGCAGAGCCGGGACATGGACCTGGTCGGCCTTGTAGTTGCCGGTCAGCGCATACATCACGAGATTGATGCCGGCGCGCAGGGCGAGCTCGCGCTGGCGCGGATCGGAGCCCGAGAGCGGAACCAGCCCCTCACCGCGCCGGTCGATTGCCCAGGCGGCGGCGAGATCGTTCGAGGTGATGACGATGGGCGAGACGTTGTCTCCGGCGCGCGCCGGGCGGCGGCCTTCGTCATCGGCGGGCGGCAGGGTCTCGACCCAGGTGGTGCCGGTGTCGTAGCGGCCGACGAGCCCGTTCAGGATGTAGAAGGTCTTGGTCAGGACGTGGTCGGCGGGCAGGGGCTCGAGCTCGGGAATATCGAGCGTCTGCAGCATGCGCTTGAGCTGGTCGCCCTCGGGCGTCGTGCCGCCGCCGGGCCGGGCGCTCATGGCGTCGCGCGTGTCGAAGATCACGAGGCCGCCGCCCTTCATATAGGCTTCGAGCTTGCGCAGCGTCTCGGCCGAGGGGATCGGGCGGCCGGCGACGATCGGCCAGTAGAGCACGGGGAAGAAGGCGAGCTCGTCACGCTCGACATTGACACCTACGGGGTCGCCCGGTTCGAGCGCGGTGCGGGCGCCGAGCACGGTGTTCAGACCCGTCAGCCCGGCTTTCGAGATGTCGTCCACCGCCCTGTCGCCGGTGACGACATAGGCGAGCCGCGTCATCGCGCCATTGGCGAGGAGCTCGCGCGGGATTGGCGGAAGGGCGGCTTGCTGTGCGGCGGATGGCGTTTGCGCCGGGGCGGGCTGAGCTTCAGCGCGATCGGGAAGGAAGGCGCCGGCCAGGGCGAGCGTGAGCAGGATTACGGCCGGCGCGGCGGTGCGCCGGGCACGACCGAAGCCGAGACGGCCGCCGAGCCAGAGCGTCGCGAGCGTGTCGGCGACCAGCAGCAGCAAGGCGAGGACGAGCAGCGGCGGGCGGATGTCGCGCGCGATCGGCTCGTCGATCGGCAGGATGGGAGCGCCGAGGCTGGCAAGGTCGAGCGCGGCGATCCTGTCGTTCGGGGCAAGCGCATTCACGGCGAAGGAGCCTTCCGTGGGGCCGTAGAGGCCGGGCGGATGCAGCAGCGTCGCGCGCCCGGCGAAGTTGCGGGCGACGGGCTGGCTCGTCGCCGGCGGGCTGCGGAACTGGCCGAGACCGTCGAGTACGCGGGTCGGCGACAGCGTCTCGGCCCGGACTTCCTCGCCCTGCGTGTCGGCGGTCGTTCCGGCGCCGGCGAGATTGACGACCTTGCGCAGCATTTCGACGAAGAGGCCGGAGAGCGGCAGGTTCGACCAGGTGGTGTCGGCGGTGACATGGAACATCGCGATGAGCCCGTCGCCACGGTGCTCGCCGGTGACGACCGGCGTGCCATCCTCTAGCGCCGCCCAGGTCTTGCGGGAGAGGTTCGGCTCGGGCTCGGCCAGGATCTGCCGATTGACGCGGAGCTCGGCGCCGATGGTCAGGCCGAAGAAGGGGCTCTCGCGGGTGAAGGCGGCGAGCTTGCGCGGCGTGTCCCAGGAGAGGCCGCCGCCGAGCGTGCGCCCGCCACGACGCAGCTTGACCGGGGTCAACTCGTCGGAGCTGGCCGCCAGGCGCGGGCCGGCGAAGCGCAGCAGCACCCCGCCGCGCTGCACGAAATCGCCGATCTTCGCGGTCGTCTCGCGGTCGAGCGCGCCGATATCGGCGAGCACCAGCACGGAGAGGTTCTGCGCCAGCAATTCGCCGATCGGGTCGTTCGAGCCCTGGCGCGGCTCGCGGATCTCGGCGAAGGGCTGGAGCGCGCGCGAGACGTAATAGGTCGGGGAGAGCAGCGGCTGGGCGGTGTCGGCCGTGGTGCCCGAGACGATGCCGACGCGGCGGCGCTTCGAGCTCTCGTCGAGCAGGGCGACGGCTCCGGCGCTGCGGATGCCGGCGAGCTCCAGACGCGAGACGGCGTTGCGCACCTCGATCGGCAGGGTCAGGCGCGCGGTGGTTTCCAGCGCCGAGCCCTCGAAGACGAAGGGGGCGTCACCGAGCGACAAGCCTTTCAGGTCGAGCGCGCGGACTGTGCCGGTGGCGGGAGCGGCGGCGTTCGGGCGCAGCACCTTCACCGTGAGAGCTCCAGCCTGGTTCTCGGGAGCCGCCAGAGCGAGCTGGATCGCCGGGCCGGCATGGATGGCGAGGCGACGGTTGCCGGCAACCTGCTTCAGCCGGGACAGGAAGGGGCCGGGGTCACCGATCGCGAGCCCGTCCGACACCCAGACGATCTCGGCCTCCGGCGCATTGCGCAGGACGTTCTCGATGCGGGGCAGGTGGGCGGCGCGGTCTGGCGCATGCGGTTCGAGCGTCATGGCCCGCAGGCGCTCGAGAGCGGTGCGTGGATCGAGCAGCGAGATTTCCGCCGGGTTCTCGGCCAGGCCCACCACGGCGACGGTGCGGCCTTCGCGGGTCGCGGCGGCGATGCGGGATTCGGCGACGGCGATGCGCTCCGCCCAGTCGGGCGCGGCAGCGAAGCCGTTATCGACGAGGAGCAGCACCGGGCCGCGCGCCGGCCCGGCATCGCGGGGCGGATTCCAGACCGGGCCGGCAACCGCGAGGATGGCGAGCGCGGCCACGGCCATCCGCAAGGCGAGCAGCCACCAGGGCGTATGCGCCGGCGTCTCCCGCCTCGGGACGAGGTCGGCCATGATCTTGAGCGGCGGGAAGTCGATGCGGCGCGGGCGCGGCGGCGTCACCCGCAGCAGCAGCCAGAGCGCCGGCAGCAAGGCGAGCGCCGCCAGCGCCAGCGGTGCGGAGAAGGTCAGGGGAAGGGCGCCGAACATCTCGCGTCCCTCCCTAGAAGCCGGAAGCGCCGCGCGCGGCGGCAATGAGGCTGGCGACGCGCAGCACGCCTTCGCTCGCCGGCCGGTCGGTGCGGTGGAGCGTCAGGGTCCAGCCGGCCTTGCGGCAGGCCTCCTTGATCGCCTCACGATGGGCGGCGAGCCGCTGGCGATATTCCTCGCCCCAGGAACCGGCATCGCCGACGCGCAGGGTCAGCCCGTCCTCGAGGTCGAAAAGCTCGGCCTGGCCGGTGAAGGGAAAGGTCTCCTCGATCGGATCGGCGATCAGCAGGACATGGCCGCGCGCGCCGCTCGACGACAGGGTGCCGATGCGCTGCGCCAGCGAGGCGGAGGGCGAGAGCCCATCGGTGATGATGATCGCATCGGCGAGCCTCGGCAGCGGCATCGCTGGAGGCAGATCGTCCTCCGCGTTCTTGCGGTCGGCGACGATGGCCTGGGCGAGCAATTCGATGATGTTGCGCGAGGCGAGCGGCCGGGTCAGCCCGAGATGGCCGATGCGCTCGCCGCCTTCGACCAGCGTCTCGGCCAGGGCGAAGCCGGAGACGAGGGCGCGGTCGATCTTGGAGGTGAGGGCGAGCGAGGAGGCGAAGCCCATCGAAGCCGAGCGGTCGATCCAGAGCCAGACGGTGTGGGAGGCTTCCCATTCCCGCTCGCGCACGAAAAGGTGGCCGTCACGTGCCGAGCGGCGCCAGTCGATGCGCGAAGCGGATTCGCCGGCGACCAGCGGCCGGTATTGCCAGAAGGTTTCGCCCGGCCCGGCTCGGCGGCGGCCGTGAATGCCATGGACACTGGCCGAGACGCGGCGGGCTTCGAGGATGAGGCGGGGCAGGCGCGCGGCAAGGTCGAGCGAAGCGGTGAGGACGGGCCTCGCCGGCTGTCGCTCGGTCTGACTCAGGACACGCGTGCGCAGCATCAGCCTATCCCAGCCGTTCCACCAAGCGGCCGATCACGCCCTCGACGGTCTCGCCATCGGCGCGCGCGGCGAAGGTCAGCGCGACACGATGCTTGAGGACGGGGGCGGCGAGCGCGACGACGTCGTCGACCGAGGGGGCGAGCCGGCCCTCGACGAGCGCGCGGGCGCGGGCGGCCAGCGTCAGCGACTGGCTGGCGCGCGGGCCGGGGCCCCAGGCGAGCTTGTCGGTGATGGCCGCGTCGCCCTCGCCGGGACGCGCGGAACGGACGAGGTCGAGGATGGCATCGACCACGGCATCGCCGACCGGCAGACGGCGGACGAGCCGCTGGATCGACATCAGAGTCTCGGCCGTCATCGCCTGCGAAGGCTTGTATTCGGTGGCGCCGGTGGTCTCCAGCAGGATGCGCCGCTCGGCCTCGCGGTCGGGATAGCCGACATCGATCTCGAGCAGGAAGCGGTCGAGCTGGGCTTCCGGCAGCGGATAGGTGCCTTCCTGCTCGATCGGGTTCTGGGTGGCGAGGACGTGGAAGGGGGCGGGCAGGTCGTAGCGCTCGCCGGCGACGGTGACGTGGTGCTCCTGCATCGCCTGCAGCAGGGCCGACTGGGTGCGCGGGCTCGCGCGGTTGATTTCGTCCGCCATCAGGAGCTGGGCGAAGACCGGGCCCTTGATGAAGCGGAAATGGCGCTTGCCGTCGCTCGACTCGTCGAGAACCTCCGAGCCGAGGATGTCGGACGGCATCAGGTCGGGCGTGAACTGCACGCGCCGGGCCGAGAGGCCGAGCACCGTGCCCATCGCCTCGACGAGCTTGGTCTTGGCGAGGCCGGGCACGCCGACAAGTAGGCCGTGGCCGCCGGCCAGCAGCGTGATGAGCGAGAGATCGACCACCTTCTGCTGGCCGAAGATGACCTGGCCGATCTCCTTGCGGGCCGAGCCGATGGCACTGAGCGCGGCCTCGGCCGCCTCGACGATGCCCGTATCGAGGTCGATCGGCGAAGTGCTCTCGTTTGCCCGGGCTTGCGCCGCCATGTCGATCTCCTTCACCCTTGCATCCTTGCTGCTTTCGGGACGCACATCGCAGGACGCGAACCCGACGGCATGTTCCACCGTTGAATGTGGACGGGCCGTTTTGCAGTCTCAAGCGCCGATTGCGGCGGTACACATAAACTCGGCTTCACGATTATGTGGAGTTCAAGGCGGAAACACGATGCAACCAATATGCCGCGGACGAAAACGGCGGGGCTTTCGATGACGGCGCCGGGCAATGCGATGGAAAGGCTGATGGCGGCGCTCGGGAGCGGAACGCCCGGCAAACCGCGCGGCTTGCCGCCTGTCGAGCGCTGGAACCCGCCCTTTTGCGGCGATCTCGACATGCGCATCGCCGCCGACGGCACCTGGTTCTATCTGGGTACGCCGATCGGCCGGCCGGCGCTGGTGAAGCTGTTCTCCTCGGTTCTCAAGCGCGAGGGCGACGAGCACTTTCTCGTGACCCCGGTCGAAAAAATCCGCATCCGGGTCGACGATGCGCCTTTCCAGGCCGTGGAGATGCAGGTCGACGGTGAGGGCGACGGGCGCACCCTGGCCTTCAGGACGCAGGTCGACGACCTGCTCAGCGTCGGGCCGGAGCATGGCCTGCGCTTCGAGCGGGCTGCCAAGGACGGGCTGAAGCCCTATGTGCATGTCCGGCGTGGGCTCTGGGCCCGGCTGACGCGGGCCTTGACCTATGACCTTCTGGCACTCGGCGAGGTGCGGGAGGTCGCGGGCGAGGCAATGTTCGGCATCGCGGCCGCGGGGCATTTCTATCCGGCTCTGCCGGCAAGCGAGATCGAGGGCCTCGATATCTCATGACATCAGGGAAAGCCCTCAATCTCAGCGCCGAGGTCTTCGCGGCGTTGGCGCGGGAGCGCCTGCGGCCCGAGCCGCCTCTGCTCGGCGATGTGATCGCCCGGCCGCGCGGCGACCATGAGAATCAGCCGCAGCCCGTGCCCATTCCCGACGAGGAGCGGGCGGTTCCCGCCGCCGTGCTGATCGGCGTGGTGGCGCGCGCGGCGGGGCCGACCGTGCTGCTCACCCAGCGATCGGCGGCTTTGCGCAACCATTCGGCGCAGGTCGCCTTTCCGGGCGGACGGGTCGATGCCGTCGACGGCTCGCCAGTCGTGACCGCGCTGCGCGAGACGGAGGAGGAGATCGGGCTTGCCCGCGAGCATGTCCGCACGCTCGGCTTCCTCGACGCCTATCTGACCGGAACCGGCTACCGCATCGTGCCGGTGGTCGCGCTGGTCGAGCCACCGTTCTCGCTGACGATCAACCACAACGAGGTCGACGAGGCCTTCGAGACCCCGCTCTCCTTCCTGCTCGACCCCGCCAACCACAAGCGCGAGGGGCGCGAGTGGCAGGGCCATATGCGCACCTACTATGCGATGTCTTTCGGGGATCGCTATATCTGGGGCGCGACCGCCGGCATCATTCGTAACCTTTACGAGCGGCTGGCGGGCTGAAGGACGAGAGAATGCTGCGCGCGATCATCGAAGAGGTTCTGCTCTTCGTCCTGCCCTTCTGCATCTTCGCGGGCTATCTCGTCGTCCGGCGGCGCAACCCCTTCGATGTCGAGCACTGGAGTCGCCATGCCTTCTGGCTGGCGGTCGTCGGGCTCGCGCTGGTGATCGGCATCCTCGCCGTCGAGGGCTTCATGACGAAGCGCAGCCAGGGCGCCTACGAGCCGCCGCATATGGAGAACGGCGTGCTCGTGCCCGGCCGGTTCCGATGAACGCTCCGGCACAGGACAGGATCGCGGCCTTCCTGGCGCGACCGGTTCTGGTGCGCCTGCTCGCCGCGCTCAACGGCGAGGGCGAGGAGACCCGCATCGTCGGCGGTGCCATCCGCAACCTGCTGCTCGGCGAGCCGATCAGCGATATCGATCTCGCCACGACCGCCCTGCCGAAGGAAACGATCCGGCGCGGCCGGGCGGCGGGCTTCAAGGCCGTGCCGACCGGCATCGCGCACGGCACGGTGACGCTCGTCGGTGGCGGCGCGAGCTTCGAGGTGACGACGCTGCGGCAGGATGTCGAGACCGACGGACGCCGGGCCAAGGTCGTCTTCGGCCGCGACTTCACCACCGATGCGACGCGACGCGACTTCACCATCAATGCGCTCGGGCTCGACCGGGACGGCCGGGTCCATGACTATTGCGGAGGCCTCGCCGACCTCGCCGCGCGCCGCGTACGCTTCATCGGCGATGCCGCGACCCGCATTCGCGAAGACTACCTGCGCATCCTGCGCTTCTTCCGCTTTCATGCGCGCTATGGCGCAGGGGGGCCCGATTCCGAGGGGATTGCGGCCTGCATCGCCGGGCGGGATGGGCTCGGGGGCCTGTCGCGCGAGCGGGTGCGGGCGGAGCTGATGAAGCTGCTGGTCGCGCCGGGCGCCTCGGCCACCTTGCAGGCGATGGCGGGGGCCGGGCTGCTGATGCCGGTGATCGGCGGGGTGCCGCATCTCTCCCGTTTCGCGGCTGTGGCCGGGGATGGCGGCGAAGGTGTCCATCCGGCGTTCCGGCTGGCGGCGCTGTCGGTCGCGGTGAGCGAGGACGCCGTAAGGCTGCGCGAGCGATTGAGGCTGTCCAACGAGGAGTTCGACCGGATCGAGCGAATCGCCGCCGCGCTGGAAAGCCTCGGCGGGCAGCCGGGCCTGCCTCCCGTCGTCTCGCTGCGCCATGCCGCTCAAAGCACGGGGAGCGATGCGGTCGCCGCCGCACTGGTCCTGCTGAGCGCTTCGGCCGGGAAAGAGGCCGGACATGACGTGCAGCAGCTCATCGCCGAGCTCGCCAGGACGCCGCCCTTCCTGCCGACGGGCAAGGACGTCGTCGCGCTTGGCGTCCCGCCCGGGCCTCGTGTCGGACGGCTGCTGGAAGCAGCCCGGCGGGGCTGGATCGAGGCCGGCTGCCCGGCCGGCATGGATGAGCAGATGGGGTTTGTCGGAGAGATCGTAAGGTCGGCCCGGTAAGCGCCGGTTCCCCCATGCCCCGCTTGGCGAGGCTGCGCGCCTTACGGCCAGCGCACCGTCGGCGGCATCGAGGACAGGATGGAATCGACGTTGCCGCCGGTCTTCAGGCCGAAGATCGTGCCGCGGTCATAGAGCAGGTTGAACTCGACATAGCGGCCGCGCCGGACCTGCTGCTCATGGCGCTGTGCCTCGCTCCAGGGCTTGCCGATGTTGCGGCATAGGACGTTCGGATAGATGTCGAGAAACGCCTCGCCGACGGCGCGGGTGAAGGCGAAGTCGGCTTCGACATCCCCGGTCCAGATATAATCGTAGAAGATGCCGCCGATGCCGCGCGGTTCGTTGCGGTGCTTCAGGAAGAAGTACTCGTCGCACCACTCCTTGAAGTTCTGATAATCCGCGACCTTCGGGAAGCGGTCGCAGGGCCGGCGCATCGCCGCGTGGAAGTCGCGGCTGTCGGGATCGTCCTGCGTGCGGCGGGCGTCGAGCACCGGCGTCAGATCGGCGCCGCCGCCGAACCAAGGCCGCGTCGTCACCACGAAACGCGTGTTCATGTGGACGGTCGGGGCGTTCGGGTTCCAGGGGTGGGCGATCAGCGAGATGCCCGTGGCGTGGAAGCGCGGATCGTCCGCAGCGCCGGGAATCTGCGCGGCGAAGTCGGGATGAAAGCTGCCATGCACCGTCGAGACATGGACGCCGACCTTCTCGAAGACGCGGCCCTTCATGATCGACATCACGCCGCCGCCGCCCGGCGCGCCGTCATGATTGGTGCGCTGCCAGGGCTTGCGGGCGAAGCGGCCGGGCGTGGCATCGGCCTCGGGCGCGAAGGGACCGGCGGCCTCGTCCTCAATCTGCTCGAAGGCCGCGCAGATCCGGTCGCGCAGATCCGCGAACCAGGCCGCCGCGCGTGGCTTCAGCGCGGCGACGGCGGCAGCATCGACGGGAGCGGAGGTTTCAGCGGGGCGGCGCGTGCTCATGATCGGTCCGGTTGGCTTCTGCGCGGCCGGGAAAGCCGCCTGTCTGTCGCAATGCCTCGCCCATTACCATCGCGGCGGCCAGCGCGACATTGATCGAGCGCAAACCGGGGCGCATCGGGATATGCAGGCTCGCCTGCGCCGCCTCGCGCACCTCAGGCGTCACGCCGGCGGATTCGCGCCCGACCATGACGATGTCGTTCGGCCGGAAGGCGAAATCCGGCAGGGCGACATCGCCATCCGTCTCGGCCAGCACGAGCCGGCGTCCTTCCGCCCGGCGCCATTCCTCGAAGGCCCGGAAGGAATCATGGCGCGCCACGGTGGCGCGCTCGAGATAGTCCATGCCCGAGCGGCGGAAATGTCGGTCCGAGACATCGAAGGCCGCCGGCTCGACGATATCGACGGCGAGGCCGAGACAGGCCGCCATGCGGATCATCGTGCCGGCGTTCTGCGGAATGTCCGGCTGGAAGAGCGCGAGGCGGAGAACAATGGCTGTCATCGGGCTGCTGTCATGGGCTGGCGGGCCGACATGCGTCAAGCAGGGTGGTCTTCGGTCTGAATCGAACCCATATCTCGCTCTGAATTTCGCCGCGATATCGACCCAGAGGAGGGCGGTTCATGTTCGCATCGCTTTTCCGCTGGCTCGAGAGCCGCATCGACGTCTTCGCTCCCTTCGACGAGCGGGAGACGCCGCCGCGCGGCGTCTGGCCGTTCATGTGGCATCACATCAAGGGCGTGAAGGGCTGGATGGCGGTGATCATGATCACCGGCCTCGGCTTCAGCGGCATCGAGGCGGCGATGTATCTGATGGTCGGCTGGTTCGTCGACCTGCTCTCGACCCAGTCGCCCGAGACGATCTTCCGCGACCATGGCTGGGTGCTCGCGGGGGCGGCCTTCCTGCTCGTCGTGGTGCGGCCGCTGATCTATTTCGCCAACCACGCCATCGTCGACCAGGTTGTGGTGCCGCAGATCACCAACCAGATCCGCTGGCGCAACCATGTCTACACGCTCGGCCACGCGCTCTCCTATTTCCAGAACGATTTCGCCGGGCGGCTCTCGGCCCGCGTCATCCAGGCGGGGCAGTCGATCCGCGGCGCGACCATCGAGGTCATCGACGACCTGTGGTACGCGCTGGTCTTCGCCACGGTCGCGATCGGCTTCTTCGGCAAGACCAGCCTGTGGCTGGCGCTGCCGGTCGTCGCCTGGCTCGGAGCCTATGTGGCGCTGCTGGTCTATTTCGTGCCACGGGCCAAGAAGCGCTCGGAGGCGAATTCGCTCGGCCGCTCCAGCACGACCGGGCGCATCGTCGATTCCTATACCAACATCCTGACGGTGAAGCTGTTCGCGCGGGCCGATGCCGAGCGCTCGGCCGTGCGCGAATCGCTGGGATGGTGGAACGAATCCTTCCTCAATCTCTCGCGCCTGATCACGGGCGTCAGTGTCATCCTGCAGGCGATGAACAGCCTGCTCGTCGTGGCGACGGCGTGGCTGGCGCTCTGGTTGTGGAGCCATGGCGAGATGACGCCCGGCGCGGTCGCGGCGGCCATCGGCCTGGTGCTGCGCCTCGTGCAGATGTCGAGTTGGCTGATCCATCTCGTGCGCGGCATCTTCGAGAATATCGGCTCGGTGCAGGAGAGCATGGAGACGATCGCCAAGCCGCACGACCTGCCGGATGCACCCGGCGCCGTGCCGCTGGTGATCGACGAAGGGGCGATCCGCTTCGACAAGATCCGCTTCAACTACGGCAAGGGGGACGGGCTGTTCGACGGGCTCGACCTGTCGATCAAGCCCGGCGAGCGCGTCGGGCTTGTTGGCCCCTCCGGCGCGGGCAAGTCGACGCTGGTGAACCTTCTGCTCAGGCTCTACCCGCTCGAGGGCGGGCGCATCCTGATCGACGGGCAGGACATCGCCCATGTCACGCAGGATTCGCTGCGGGCCCAGATCGGCATGGTGACGCAGGACAATTCGCTGCTGCACCGCTCGATCGGCGACAACATCGCCTATGGCCGCATCGGCGCGGGCGAGGCCGAGATCGCGACCGCGGCGACGCAGGCCGAGGCGCACGACTTCATTGTCGGCCTGCACGACCAGGACGGCCGCAAGGGCTTCGATTCGCGCGTCGGCGAGCGCGGGGTGAAGCTCTCCGGCGGCCAGCGCCAGCGCATTGCGATCGCCCGCGTGCTGCTGAAGGATGCGCCGATCCTGATCCTCGACGAGGCGACTTCGGCGCTCGATTCGGAGGTCGAGGCGGCGATCCAGCAGCAGCTCGCGGCGCTGATGCAGGGCAAGACGGTGATCGCGATCGCGCACCGGCTCTCGACCATCGCGGCGCTCGACCGCCTGATCGTGCTCGACAAGGGCCGGATCGTCGATACCGGCAGCCATGAGGAGCTGATCGCGCGCGGTGGGCTCTATGCCCGGCTCTGGGCCCGCCAGTCCGGCGGATTCCTGGCCGCGGCCGATCCGGAGAAGCTCGCGGTCTGAGCCCTCGCCAGCCGCCTGTGCGCCATGCGCTGACGGGACGCTCGCGACAGTAGACTTCGTCAAATCTGCATGTCAAAGAGCCCAAGGTGACGCACCGCCGCATTGCGGAGGTTGCGACGCGCCCCTATGAGGGCGATAGGCGACAATTTCGAGCTGTTCCAGCTCGCAAGACGTATGAGGGATTGGATCGTGGCGCACGCGACCGATACATCGACCGGAACAACCCGCCGCGACTTCCTGCTGCTCGCGACCGGCGCCGCCGGCGCGGTCGCGGCCGGCTCCATCGTCGTTCCGCTGATCAGCCAGCTCGCGCCCGACGCCCAGACCATCGCGGCCGGCGCGCCGGTCGATGTCGATCTGGCGCCGATCGCGGCTGGCCAGGCGATCAAGATCTTCTGGCGCGGTAAGCCCATCTTCGTGCGCCACCGCACCAAGAAGGAGATCGACGAGGCGCTCGCCGTCGACGTCAGCACGCTGCGCGACCCGCAGACCGACCAGCAGCGCACCAAGGCCGGCCACGAGCAGTATCTCATCGTCTTCGGCAACTGCACCCATCTCGGCTGCATTCCGCTCGGCACCGCTCCGGGCGAGTCGAAGGGCGATTTCGACGGCTGGTTCTGCCCCTGCCATGGCTCGCACTACGATTCCTCCGGCCGCATTCGCAAGGGCCCGGCACCGCTCAACCTGCCGGTTCCGCCCTATGCCTTCACGGCGGACACCAAGATCAAGATCGGCTGAGCGATGCGCTCGACGCTTTCCCGACAGATTGAGACAGCCTTGAGGCATTCTTCATGAGTGGTCACAGTTCATACGTTCCGAAGACCGGCATCGAACGCTGGCTCGACGCGCGCCTGCCGATCATCCGGCTGGCTCATGATTCGGCGGTGTCCTACCCGGTTCCGCGCAACCTGAACTACCTGTGGACCTTCGGCGGCATCCTGGTGTTCATGCTGGTGGCGCAGATCATCACCGGCGTCATCCTGGTGATGCACTACACGCCGCATGCGACGATGGCCTTCAACTCCGTCGAGCACATCATGCGCGACGTGAACTATGGCTGGCTGCTGCGCTACCTGCACTCCAACGGCGCCTCGATGTTCTTCGTCGCGGTCTATGTGCATATCTTCCGCGGCATCTATTACGGCTCGTACAAGGCCCCGCGCGAGGTGCTCTGGATCCTCGGCGTCGTCATCTTCCTTTTGATGATGGCCACGGCCTTCATGGGCTACGTGCTGCCCTGGGGCCAGATGTCCTTCTGGGGCGCGACCGTCATCACCAACCTGTTCTCGGCCCTGCCGGTGGTCGGCGAGACGATCGTGACCTATCTCTGGGGCGGCTACTCGGTCGACAATCCGACGCTGAACCGCTTCTTCTCGCTGCACTACCTGCTGCCGTTCATGATCTTCGGCGTCGTCGGGCTGCACATCTGGGCGCTGCACGTCGTCGGACAGAACAACCCGACCGGCGTCGAGGTGAAGAACGTCGAGAAGGACACCGTTCCGTTCACGCCCTATGCGACCATCAAGGACGTGTTCGGCATGGTCGTGTTCATGATTGTGTTCGGCTGGTTCGTGTTCTATCAGCCGAATTTCATGGGCCACGCCGACAACTACATCCAGGCGAACCCGGCCGCGACGCCGGCGCATATCGTGCCCGAATGGTACTTCCTGCCGTTCTACGCGATCCTGCGCGCCATCCCCGACAAGCTCGGCGGCGTCCTCGCCATGGGCTCGGCCATCGTGGTGCTCGCCTTCCTGCCCTGGCTCGACACCTCCAAGGTCAAGTCGATGAACTACCGGCCGATCGCGCGCCAGCTGTTCTGGGCCTGGGTCATCGTCTGCATCGGGCTCGGCTATCTCGGCGCGATGCCGCCGGAGGGCGGCTACGTCATCGCCTCGCAGATCTTCACCGTGCTGTATTTCGGCTTCTTCGTCGCGCTGTTCGTCGTCGGCCTGTTCGAGCGTCCGAAGGCGCTGCCGACCTCGATCGCCGACTCCGTGCTGGCCTCCGCCAAGAACGGCTCGGCCGTCCGCATGGCGGCCGCCACCGCTGCCGAACCGAACGTCAAGGGCTGACGGAACCATGAGCAGAACATCGTTTCGTCTGGCCCTGACGGGTCTCGCCGCCGGCCTTGCCTTCACGGCACTGTCGCTTCCGGCCGCCCGCGCGGCGGAAGGTCGTGTCGAGCCGCCGCAGCTCAGCTGGAGCTTCTCGGGCCCGCTCGGCAAGTTCGACCGGGCGCAGCTCCAGCGCGGCTTCAAGGTCTACAAGGAAGTCTGCTCGAGCTGCCACGGCGCCAGCCTCGTCGCCTTCCGCAACCTGTCGGAGCCCGGCGGCCCCGAATTCACGCCCGGCCAGGTCGCGGCGCTCGCGGCGACCTACCAGATCAAGGACGGCCCGAACGAGACGGGCGAGATGTTCGACCGGCCGGGCCGCCCGGCGGATCGTTTCCCCTCGCCCTTCCCGAACGAGCAGGCGGCCCGTGCGGCCCAGGGCGGCGCCTATCCGCCGGACTTCTCGGTTCTGGCCAAGGCGCGCACCTATGAGCGCGGCTTCCCGCGCTTCATCTTCGACATCTTCACCCAGTATCAGGAGCAGGGCCCGGACTACATCCACGCCCTGATGGTCGGCTACAAGGAGCCGCCCGCCGGCTTCCAGGCTCTCCTGCCCGGGCAGAATTACAACGAATACATGCCCGGTCACCTGATCGCGATGCCGAAGCCGCTTTCGGACGGTCAGGTCGAATATCCGAAGGGCGCGGACGGCAAGCCGCAAGTGCCCGAGACGGTCGACCAGTACGCGCGCGACGTCGCCGCCTTCATGGTCTGGATGGCGGAGCCCCATATGGAGCAGCGCAAGCGCATCGCGCTGTGGTTCATGCCCTTCCTCGTGATCCTCGCCTTCCTGCTCTACTTCAGCAAGAAGAAGATCTGGTCGCGCATGCCGGATGGCTCGCCGGCCCATTGAGGCAACAGGACATCCTTCTGGAAAAGGCTCCGCTCGGCGGGGCCTTTTTCTTTTGGGGCCTCCGTTTCCGCCCATCTTGCGGGTCCTGTATTGCGAGCGTCATCGAAAGGTGATCCCTTCCGCGCCCGCACCGGAACGCCGCGCGTCCTATCGGGCGCGGCAACGGCGATCGACCTATTTGTTACCGCATCGGTTGTCCCCGAAAAGTGGCTTCCACCTTTCGGCCGATGCTTGAGGGAAGCATTCATGAGCGAAGCCGTACTCGGAATCATCGGCGGATCGGGCATCTACGATCTGCCGGGCCTGACGGATATCCGCGAGGAGCGGATCGAGAGCCCCTGGGGCCAACCTTCCGATGCGCTGCGGATCGGCCGGATCGGCTCGACGAAGATCGTCTTCCTGCCGCGGCACGGGCGGGGCCATGCGCTCTCTCCCTCCGACATCAACTACCGCGCCAATATCGACGTGCTGAAGCGGGCGGGCGTGACCGATCTCGTCTCGCTCTCGGCCTGCGGCTCCTACAAGGCCGAGCTCTATCCGGGGCTCTTCGTGCTGGTCGACCAGTTCGTCGACCGTACCAGCCGGCGCGAGAGTTCCTTCTTCGGCAAGGGCTGCGTCGCCCATGTCTCCGTCGCCCATCCGGTGGGGCCGGGTCTGCAGAACCGGCTCGCCGAAGCGGCTGAAGCGGAGGAACTGCCCTTCGTTCGGGGCGGCACGCTGGTGACGATGGAAGGGCCGCAATTCTCGACCTATGCCGAATCGATGACCTATCGCGGGCTTGGCTATGACCTGATCGGCATGACCGCGATGCCCGAGGCCAAGCTCGCGCGCGAGGCCGAGATCACCTACGCCACCGTCGCGATGGTGACGGATTACGATTGCTGGCACGAGCTGCATGGCGCGGTCGACGTCGCCTCCGTCGTCGCGGTGCTGCATGAGAACGCCGACAAGGCGCGCCGCCTCGTCGCTCGCCTGGCCGCGGACTTCTCGGCCGAGCGCGAGCCTTGTCCTGCCGGCTCGCACAACGCCCTCGACAACGCGATCATCACGGCGCCTGCCTTCCGCGATCCGGCCCTGTTGGCCAAGCTCGACGCCGTCGCCGGACGGGTGCTCAAGAGCGCGTGATGGCCGCACCCTTGACGAAGCGGGCCGGGCGTCCGACCAAGGCGCTCGACCACGCGCCCGGGATGCCGCCCATGAATCTCGCCGACACGATCCGTGCCATCCCGGATTATCCGCGGCCCGGCATCATCTTTCGCGACATCACCACGCTGCTCGGCGATGCGCGTGCCTTCCGGCGCGCTGTGGACGAGCTGGTACAGCCCTTCGCGGGCTTAAAGATCGCCAAGATCGCCGGCATCGAGGCGCGGGGCTTCATCCTCGGCGGCGCGGTGGCGCACCAGCTTTCGGCCGGCTTCATCCCGGTGCGCAAGAAGGGCAAGCTGCCGGGCGAGACGCTGCGCGTGACCTATGCGCTCGAATACGGCACCGATGAGATCGAGGTGCATCGCGACGCGGTGCAGCCGGGCGAGCGCGTCTTGCTCGTCGACGATCTGATCGCGACCGGCGGCACGGCGGAAGGCGCGGTCAATCTCCTGACGAGGCTCGGCGCCGAGGTGGTGGCGGCGTGCTTCATCGTCGACCTGCCGGAGCTCGGCGGGGCCGACAAGATCCGCCGGCTCGGCGTGCCGGTCCGGACGCTGGTCTCCTTCAGCGGGCATTGAGCGCAGACAATGAAGATCAATGGCCAGCATTACCGGACGATCTGGCTCGCACAGGACGGCTGGCGCGTCGTCGTCATCGACCAGACGCGGCTGCCTTTCCGCTTCGAGACGGTGGCGCTCGGTTCGGCCGAGCAGGCCGCCGACGCGATCCGCAACATGGTGGTGCGCGGCGCGCCGCTGATCGGCGCAACGGCCGCCTATGGCGTGGCGCTGGCGATGCGGGCCGACGCGTCCGACACGGCTCTGGACGTGGCGTTGGCCCTCCTTGGCGCCACGCGGCCGACGGCGGTCAATCTGCGCTGGGCGCTCGCGCGCATGCGGCGCGTGCTGGCACCGCTTGCTCCGGCCGCCCGCGTCGAAGCAGCTTATGGCGAGGCGGCTGCGATCTGCGACGAGGATGTCGCGCTCTGCCGCGCCATTGGCGGGCATGGCCTGCCGTTGGTCCGCGAGATCGCGGCGCGCAAGCCGGCGGGCCAGCCCGTCAATATCCTGACCCATTGCAATGCCGGCTGGATCGCCACGGTGGACTGGGGTACGGCGCTGGCGCCGATCTATCTGGCCCATGATGCCGGCATTCCGGTCCATGTGTGGGTCGACGAGACGCGCCCGCGCAACCAGGGCGCGGCGCTGACGGCCTATGAGCTCGGCGCCCATGGCGTGCCGCATACCGTGATCACCGACAATGCCGGCGGCCATCTGATGCAGCGGGGGCAGGTCGATCTCGTCATCGTCGGGACGGATCGCACCACGGCGAGCGGCGATGTCGCCAACAAGATCGGCACTTACCTCAAGGCGCTGGCGGCGCATGACAATGGTGTGCCGTTCTATGTCGCGTTGCCCTCGCCGACGATCGACTGGAGCATTCGCGACGGCCTGCGCGATATTCCGATCGAGGAGCGCGCCGGTCGCGAGGTCACGCATCTCGCCGGGCTGGCGGAGGATGGCGAGGTGAGGGCGGTCAGGGTCGTGGCGCCGGGCAGCGCGGTGGCGAACCCGGCCTTCGACGTCACGCCGGCGCGGCTGGTGACGGGGCTGATCACCGAGCGTGGCGTCTGTGCCGCGAGCAGCGAGGGGCTGGCGGGGCTGTTCCCGGATCTGGCGTGTGGAGCGGCGGCATGAACGAGCAGGCGTTGCGGGCAGAGATCGTCGGGGTCGCGCAGGCGATCGACCGGGCTGGATTCTGCCCCTCGAAATCCGGCAATGTCTCGGCGCGCTTCGAGGGCGGTTTGCTGGTCACGCCGTCCGGGCTGCCCTATGCGCAGACCAAGCCGGAGGATCTGATCCATCTTTCGCTCGACGGCGCGGTGCTTTCGGGCGCGCGCAAGCCATCCTCGGAATGGCCGTTCCATGTCGAGATCTACAAGGCGCGGCCGGATGCGCAGGCGATCGTGCACACCCATTCGCCGCGCGCGACGGCGCTCTCCTGCACGCGGCGCGGCATTCCGGCCTTCCACTACATGATCGCGCTCTGCGGCGGGGCGGATGTGCGTTGCGCCGATTATGCGACCTTCGGCACGCCCGAGCTTGCCGCCAATGCGGTGCAGGCGCTGGAGGGTCGCAAGGCTGTGCTGCTCGCCAATCACGGCGTCATCGCGCTCGGCGGCTCGCTTGCCGGCGCGCATCAGATCGTCGCCGAGGTCGAGAACCTCGCCGGGCAGTATCTCGACATCCTCGCCGCGGGGCTCGAGCCGGTCATCCTTGACACCGAGGAGATGGCGCGGGTCTCGGCGAAATTCGCGGGCTACGGCAAGGTCGGCTGACGGCGCGGCGGCTTTCGCAAAGCCGGAGCATCCGCACGGGCTCGTGCAAGCCGAGCCCGTGCGGGGCGTTGAGGCTCAATCGTGGATCGAGCGATGCTTGATCACCAGGACCGCGATGATCGTCAGGGCGCAGCAGGCCATCAGATAGGCGGCCACCAGGGTCGGCTTGCCGCCCGCAGCTGCGACCAGCGATGCCGCGATCAGCGGCGTGGGGCCCGCGACGAGCACGCCGTTGAGCTCACGCGACATGGCGAGACCGGAAAAGCGATAGCGCGTCGGGAACAGGTTCGCCAGGAACGCGCCCTGCGCGCCCGCCATCGCCCCGAAGCCGATGCCGTAGCCCAGGCCGATGCCCACCGTGGACCAGACCACGCTGTGCGTGTCGAACATCCAGAACAGCGGATAGGCCAGGAGGAGCACGAACAGAGCCCCGCCGGCATAGACCTTGGCGCTGCCGATGCGATCGGCCAGCGCTCCCATGAGCGGCACGCCGGCGATGCCGAACAGCGAGCCGATGGTGACGGCGACCAGGCCCTCGGTGCGGGACATGCCGACCGTGTTGATCATGTAGCTGAGCGAGAAGGCGCTCAGGATATAGGCGTTGGCATTGTGGCCGGTGACGCTCAGGAAGCCGAACAGGACCTCGCGCGGGCTGTTGCGGAAGAGCTCGCCGAGCGGCACGCGCTGCTCGTGGCGCTTCGCCTCGGCGCGGGCCATCGCCGCGACATATTCCGGCGTCTCGTCGAGATGCTTGCGGATATAGAACGCGACCAGGAACAGCGCGCCCGAGATCAGGAAGGGAACGCGCCAGGCCCAGCCGAGCAGCACATCCTCGGGCAGATAGGAGATCAGCAGGAAGGAGAGCGTCGCCAGCATGATGCCGACGAGCGTCGCGGCATTGGGCAGCCCGGTGTAGAAGGCGCGCTTGCTGGGCGGCGCGTATTCCGCGACGAGGACGATGGCGCCGGCGAGCTCCGCGCCCGCGCCGAAGCCCTGGATCAGGCGCATGAGCACGAGCAGGATCGGTGCTGCAAGGCCGATGCTTTCATAGGTCGGCAGCAAGCCCATCAGCACGGTCGCCAGACCCATCAAAGTGATGGTCAGGATCAGGGCCGGCTTGCGGCCGAACGTGTCGCCGATATGCGAGATGACGATGCCGCCGACGGGGCGCGCGAAATAGCCGACCGCGAAGGTCGCGAAGGCGGCCAGCACGCCGGTCGTCGGCGAGAGGTTGGGAAAGAACAGCTTGTTGATGATCACGCCCGAGGCGGCGCCGTAGAGCGCGTAGTCGTACCATTCGATCACCGTGCCGACCGTCGCTGCGGTCACGGCCTTGCCGAGATTCGCCCGGCCGGCCTCGGTCGCCGCCGGCGTGGAAGCGTCTGTCGTCGTCATATCTGTGGGCGTTCCTCTTTTGATTCTGTCCGTTCGCGGTGCCCGCTCACATGATTCCGGTCTTGGCGAAGATCGCGGTCGTCGTCTCGCCCGCCAGGATCATGTCCCGGACGTCGTTCTCGCCGCGCACCTTGTCGAAAGCTGCCGCCAGAACGTCCTTTTCGTGCCTGGCCGGGACGATGACGACGCCATCGATATCGGCGACGACGAGGTCTCCGTTCTCGACGCGACAGCCATTGCCGAAGCGCAGAGGGCAGCGATAATCGATGACGCGGCCGCGCACACGCTGGTCTTGCGCATAGCTGCCCGCCGAAAAGATCGGGAAGCCCAGACCCAGGATCTCGCGGGTATCGCGGTGGTAGCCGTCCAGCACGGCGCCGACCGCGCCGAGCTTGGCGGCACGCGTGCTCATCAGGCCGCCCCAGAGCGCATAGGTCGGCGAGGAACCGGTGCAGATATAGATCTCGCCGGGCTTGAGGTCGTCGAGAGCCTCGAACATCAGGCCGAAGGGCTCGGCGCCGCCGCGCACGGCGGTGTCGCCGGCGCAATCGGCCTCCTGAACCGTCATGGCCCTGCCGGCGATGACGGTTCCGGGCACCAGGGCCCTGATCTCGGGCGGAAGGAACTGGCTCGTCAGCCCCATCGCATCCATCACGTCGCCGAGAACGGCGGTGTACAGCTTGGCCTTGATCTCGGCGAACAGGGCTTCCTCCGGCGAGGCGATAGCGGGATTGGCAGTCATGATGGTCCTCGGTTCTGGGTGAGCGCGCGCTCGAAGCGGCCTATGGCGGAGGCGAAATGCGCGGCCATGCCGGCGCGGGCACGTCCGGGATCGCCGGCGATGACGCCGGCAGCCGTTTCAAGATGGACTTCGACGATCACGCCCCATTCCTCGGCATTGCGGGCGAGGCTGAGGCCGCTGCGGGTCGACCGGCTGGCGACCTCGCTGATGCCGGCGAGCAATGAAGCGAGCAGATGGTTGCCGCTCGCCTCGGCCAGGGTCTTGTGGAACTGGATATCGAGGCGCCAGAAGGTCTCGACATCGCCGCGCGCTGCTCCGAGCGCCGCTGCCAGCCTTTCCAGCTCGGCAGCCTGTTCAGGGCTACGGTTCAGCGCGGCGAGCTCGGCCGCGACCTCCTCGAGCCCGCGCCGCACATTCATCACGTCCAGCATCCTGACCTGGCCGATCGCGAGGCCATGATTCATCAGATTGGCGAACGGCGCCTGCGCCAGGGCTGACACGGTCGGGCTGCGCCCGCTCGACACGGTGATGAGGCCGCGTCCGGCCAGCGCATTCGTCGCTTCGCGAACGGCCGGCCGGCTCACTTCGAACTGGCGTGCAAGCTCCGACTCGCTCGGCAGGGCGTCGCCGGGGCCGAGTCCTTCCTCGAGGATCAGCCGGACGATGTAGTCGGCGACCTGATCTGAAATGCGTACCTGTTTCACGCGATCGCGCCCGGAATTTCAGGGCGTGAGTTCTCGTTTGAGCTTGCTTGTCTGTCAAGCTGTATGACAGGTTTGGCGCGACTTTAATGTGAATGGCGCTCGGCGGCGCTGAGAAGGTCGGGGCTGAGAAGTCGGCTGCCGCAAAATTGCCGATTGGGGCGATGCGGGGGAATCTGCCCGCGCGCTTCGGAGCCGCGACCGAGACGATGCGCTTACGCCGGCTTCCGCTCGACGAACACGCAGCCGTCGAAGCTGAAGACCTCTTCACCGCGCTGGTTGACGCCGGTGTTGCGGTGGAAGAACAGGCCCCATTGCGGGCGCGAGGCGCTTTCGCGCTTGTCGGCGACTTCGGAAAAATAGGTGATGCAGTCGCCGGCGAGGACCGGCTTCGACCAGCGCAGGTTCCTGAAGCCGGGCGAGGGGCCGAGACGCGCCGGGCGGCCGGTCGTCATGGCGAGCTGGCGCTTCCGATGCGAGACCATGGTCGCCATCCAGACCGCCGCCGTATGCCAGCCCGAGGCCGCGAGCTGGCCGAAGAGGCTGGTGCGCGCCGCCACCTCGTCCATATGGAAGGGCTGTGGATCGAAGCTGCGGGCGAAGGCGACGATCTCGTCGGGCGTGAAGACGAAGCTGCCGAGCTCGTAGCGCCGGCCGATCTCCAGCTCCTCGAAGAAGCGCGTCGGTTCGGGGGCTTCGGCCGGCGCGATCAGCGGGCTTTCCGAAGCGGGGCGTTCGTAATGCGGCGCATGGGCAAGCCAGTCGCCGCTGGGCTGGGCTGCGACATCGGAACCCCTGCGGCCGAACATGATCCAGTTGGTCTGTTCGAGGACGGGCTCGTCGCGCTGGTTGAGCAGTTCGAAGCGGAAGCGCACCAAACCCATCTCGGGACGGGAGCGCGAGGCTTTGGTTTCGAGCACGGTGCGCCGGGCGCTCAAGACATCGCCGGGGAAGACGGGCCTGAGCCATTTCACCTCGTCGATGCCCGGCGCGCCCATCGCGGTCGAGCCGAGCAGGAAGTCCTCCGCGATCAGCCGCATCAGCAGCGCGCAGCTATGCCAGCCCGAGCCGATCAGCCGGCCGACGAAGCTCGCCTTCGCCGCTTCCGGGTCGGTGTGGAAATCCTGCGCATCGTAGCGCGAGGCGAAGGCGATGATGTCGTCCTGCGAGACGGCGATGCCGCGCGTATGGACGCTTTCGCCGACGACGAAATCCTCGAACTGCAGCATCGGCCGGCCCCCTGCTCGCGCCTCAGTTCGCGAAGCGGAAATGCAGCACGTCGCCGTCGGCGACGACGTATTCCTTGCCTTCGAGCCGGAACTTGCCGGCCTCGCGCGCGCCTGCCTCGCCCTTGTTGGCGACATAGTCGTCATAGGCGATGGTCTCGGCGCGGATATAGCCCTTCTCGAAATCGGTATGGATCACGCCGGCGGCCTGCGGCCCTTTGGTGCCTTGCTCGATCGTCCAGGCGCGGGCTTCCTTCGGGCCCACGGTGAAATAGGTCACGAGGTTGAGCAGCTTGTAGCCGGCGCGGATCACGCGGTTGAGGCCGGGCTCGTCGAGGCCGACCGCTTCGAGATAATCGGTCTGCTCCTCCGGCGGCAGCACCGCGATCTCGCTCTCGATCTTGGCCGAGACGACGACGGCGACGGCACCTTCTTCGGCCGCGCGCGCCTTCACCAGTTCGGAGAAATGATTGCCCTTGTCGGCGCTCGCCTCCTCGACATTGCAGACATAGAGCACGGGCTTGGAAGAGAGCAGGCCGAGAAGCTCGAAGGTGCGACGCTCGTCCGCTGCGACCTGGACGAGGCGGGCCGGCTTGCCGTCGCGCAGCAGCACGAGGCAGCGATTCATCAGATCGGCCAGTTCCTTGGCCTCCTTGTCGCCGGACTTCGCCTTTTTCTCGAGCGGCTGGACGCGCTTCTCCAGGCTTTCGAGATCGGCCAGCATCAGCTCGGTCTCGATCGTCTCGATGTCGTCGATCGGCGAGATCTTGCCCTCGACATGGGTGATGTCGCCGTCCTCGAAGCAGCGCACGACATGGGCGATGGCGTCGCATTCGCGGATGTTGGCGAGGAACTGGTTGCCGAGACCCTCGCCGCGCGAGGCGCCGCGCACGAGGCCGGCGATGTCGACGAAGGTGAGCCGCGTCGGGATGATCTCCTTGGAGCCGGCGATGCCCGCGAGCTTCTCGAGCCGCTCATCCGGCACCGCCACGTCGCCGACATTCGGCTCGATGGTGCAGAACGGGTAGTTCGCGGCCTGCGCCGCCGCCGTCTGCGTCAGCGCGTTGAAGAGGGTCGACTTGCCGACATTCGGCAGGCCGACGATTCCGCATTTGAAGCCCATGATCGCCTATCCGATGCGCTGCTGCGGCCGAAAAGGCGGGCGCGCGCGATGTTGCAGAAATGATGGCGTCTTATTGGGGGGAGAGCGCCGTAAACACAAGGGGCAGGGCCGAATGGCAGGGCAGCGGCCTCACGGGAACGTGCATGGCGGCCGGCCGACGGCGCGTGCTGGATCGCTCAGCCGAGACATCTCGATAGGATCGCTCCCATGCTTCGCCTGCCATCCGTTGCCACCATCGCGTTGCTGGCCACCTCCGCAGTACTTGCCCAGACGCCCGGTACGCGGCTGCGCGGCGAGGTCGAGGCCATGAGCGGTTCGGTGCTGACGCTCAAGACTTCCGACGGCCGGGAGGCGAAGGTTGCGCTGGCCCCGGGCTTCTCCGCCGGCGGCGTGGTGCCCGCCAAGGCCTCCGACATCGCCAAGGGCGCCTTCATCGGCGTCGGTGCCAAGCCGCAGCCGGATGGGACATTGCTGGCGGTGCAGGTGATGATCTTCCCCGAGGCGATGCGCGGGACCGGTGAGGGGCATCGGCCATGGGGCGTGCTGCCGGACGCGACCATGACCAATGCGACCGTGGCCGATACGGTCTCGCGGGTCGATGGTGCCAATCTCGTGCTGAGCTATCCCGGTGGCGAGCAGAAGGTGACGATCACGCCGGACGCTGCCATCCTGATGGCCGCGCCGGCCGATGCGGCGGAGCTCAAGCCCGGCGCGCAGGTCGCGATGACGGCAAGCCGCCAGGCCGATGGCAGCTACAGCACGAGCCGGATCACCATCGCCAAATCGGGCGCCAAGCTGCCTTACTGAAAGAGATTATCTTTTCGGCAGGAGCCCCGTCATTCCGGACAGGCGGCGAACCCGCGCCGATCCGGAATCCATCGGAGGGCTCGGCAGTCTGCAATGGATTCCGGGTCTGCGCTTCGCTTGCCTGGAATGACGAAGTCATTTCCGGACTAACGACGGCGTTCTTCGGATCCGGACGTCAGCCTTCGCTCTTCTCGCCCAGCCGTTTCACGGCGGCGTGGCCGCGCGCATCCATGAAGAGATGCACCTTGTTCTGGAAGCCGGCATCGTCATGGGCGGCGAGGAGAGGGGCGAAGTCGGCGCAGGCGGTGCAGAGATCCTCGACCCAGGGCTGCTCGGCCTTGCCGAAATCGTTCAGTACATAGCCGTGGACCAGCTCCTTCAGGCCGGGATGGCCGATGCCCATCCGCACGCGGCGATAATCGTTGCCGATGGCCGCAGTGGTCGAGCGCAGGCCGTTATGGCCGGCATTGCCGCCTCCCAGTTTGATCCGCAGCTTCGCGGGGGCGAGGTCGAGCTCATCATGGAAGACAACGACATCGGCGGGCGCGATCTTGAAGAAGCGGGCGGCCTCGCCGATCGCGCGGCCGGATTCGTTCATATAGGTCTGCGGCTTGAGCAGGATGACCTTCTCGGTGCCGATCGTCGCCTCACAGGCCTCGGCCTGGAAGCGCGAGCGCCAGGGGGAGGCGCGATGCAGGCGGGCGATCTCGTCCACGGCCATGAAGCCGATATTGTGCCGGTTGCGGGCATAGCGCGCGCCGGGATTGCCGAGGCCGGCGAAGATCAGCATGGCGGGACTCCGGCAGGCTTATCGATTCAGCATGGGGCTCGGCCGAAAAGCACAAAGCACTTTCGGTCCGATGCCATAGCAAAACGGCCGGGGGAGCCCGGCCGTCTCGTGATCGTTCCAGGTGAACGGCGCCGGGCGGCGCCGTTTCATCAGGCCTTGGCTTCGGGAGCGGCTTCCGCGGCTTCGGCAGCGACGGGCTCGGCCTCGACGGTCGGCGCAGAGATCGTGACGATCGTAGCGTCAGCGCCAACGGTGAGCTTGGCGCCCGCCGGAAGCTTGATCGCGTCGGCGTGGATGGAGTCGCCGACGTTCAGGCCGGCCACCGACACGTCGATGGACTCCGGAATGCTGTCGGGCTCGACGGTGACTTCGAGGGCGTGCTCGACGATCTGGACCAGGCCGCCGCTCTTGACGCCGGGGCTCTGCTCCTGACCGACGACGTGAACCGGAACCTGGACCGTGACGGTCTGGCCCTTGGCGACGCGCAGGAAGTCGACATGGATCGGGAAATCCTTGACCGGGTCGAGCTGGTAATCGCGCGGAATGACGCGCTGCTTCTTACCGGCGACTTCGATCTCGAAGATCGTGGTCAGGAAGTGGCCGCCGAAAATCAGCTGGCGGGTCTTGTTGGCGTCGAGCGCGATGGCTTCGGGAGCGGCGCCCCCACCATAGATCACGGCAGGCGTCTGGCCCTGGCGGCGAACAGCACGGGCGGCCCCCTTGCCGACCTGTGCGCGCGCCGAAGCCTCGATTTGCTTCACGGCGGTCATGTTGGATGTCCTTGACTTGTAAAATGACAAGGCCGCCTCGTGGCGGCCATCGGATGGCGCGCCCAGAGCCTCCAAGGGTGTCAGCCGGGCGCGTGGCTGCTCATAGGCGAAAACCATCGCGATCTCAAGTCCGTTCAGGCCGCGGTCTCGAAACCGGGGCGGCCTGAACGACGGAGAGGTCAGGCGGCGACCAGGCCCAGGCGTTCGTCGCGACGGCGCAGGAGCTGCATCAGGGGCAGGGCGATCACGATCATCCAGGCCTTGCCGATCACCTGGCCGGCAAGGAAGTCGAGACTGCCGAAAGCCAGATGCAGGAAGATGACGCTGTCGACGACCAGCCCGACGAAACCGGAAGCGACGACCGCGGTGACGAAGCGCCGACGCTGCAGCGGCGTATAGACGGCGAAATCGGCGAGCTCCGACAGAGTGAAGGCCGCGACGGAGGCGATCACGATCGCCGATGGCGCCAGCAGCGCGGAAATCAGCGTGCCGATCGCGATGGCGGCAAGGCCTGCGGCCGGGCCCAGGCGCCGCTGAACGATGTCGCGCAGCACCAGCGCGAGCCCGATCATCAGCACACCGCTCGGGGCGCTGATGCCGGGCCAGACCGGGACGAGGCAAGGGCCCTGCGGCACGCAGACCGTGCCGACATTGCCGATCATCCAGTTCGCCGCCGGGATGGTGAGGCCGAACAGGACGAGCGCGATGACGCCCTCTGTCAGCCGCTGACGATCACGTGTCATAAGATGGTCCGCTGTTGCCGGGTGCGGCCAAATAGGCCGCAAAGCCTTTCGCACGCAAGTCGCAGGCCGGGCAATGCCCGCAGCCATAGCCCCAGCCATGCCGCGTCGCCCGGTCGCCAAGATAGCAGCTATGGGTCTCTTCGAGAACGAGGTCGAGCAGGGCCTGGCCGCCGATCTCGCGGGCGAGAGCGAAGGTCTGGGCCTTGTCGCGCCACATCAGCGGCGTGTGCAGGACGAGCCGCCGGTCAAGGCCCAGGCCGAGCGCGACCTGCATCGCCTTGATGGTGTCGTCGCGGCAGTCGGGGTAGCCGGAATAGTCGGTCTCACAGACGCCGAGCACGATGTGGCGCAGGTTGCGCCGGTAGGCGAGCGCCGCCGCGAAGGTGAGGAAGATCAGGTTCCGGCCGGGAACGAAGGTGGTCGGCAGGCCCGTCTCGGCGAAGACGATCTCGGTCTCGCGGGTCAGCGCCGTCTCGGAGATGGCGCCCAGCGCCGTAAGATCGACGACATGATCCGGTCCGAGCCGCTCGGCATAGGTGGCGGCGAGGGCGGGCAGCTTCGCCCGGATCGCCTGGCGGCATTCCATCTCGACGCGATGACGCTGGCCGTAATCGAAGCCGATCGTCTCGACCGCGTCGAAGCGGTCGAGTGCCCAGGCCAGCGCGGTGGTCGAATCCTGACCGCCGGAGAACAGCACCAGGGCGCGCGACTCTCCCAAGGCGGGCTCAGTCGAACAGGCTGGAGACGCTGGTCTCGCTCGCCGTGCGCTCGATCGCCTCGCCCATCAGCGCTGCGATGGAGATGACGCGGATGTTGCGAGCGACCTTGACCGCCTCGGTCGGCATGATCGAGTCGGTGATGACCAGCTCCTTGAGCTTGGAGCTGGCGATACGCGCCACCGCTCCGCCCGAGAGCACGCCATGGGTGATGTAGGCGAAGACCTCCTTGGCGCCCTGCTCGAGCAGGGCCTCGGCGGCGTTCACCAGCGTGCCGCCGGAATCGACGATGTCGTCGATCAGGATGCAGGAACGGCCCTCGACGGAGCCGATGATGTTCATCACCTCCGACTCGCCCGGCCGGTCACGGCGCTTGTCGACGATGGCGAGCGGCGCGTCGATGCGCTTGGCCAGCGCACGCGCACGCACCACGCCGCCGACGTCCGGCGAGACGACCATGGCGTTCTTCCATTCCAGCCGGTCCTTGATGTCGCGCGCCATCAGGGGCGCGCCGAACAGGTTGTCGGTGGGGATGTCGAAGAAGCCCTGGATCTGGCCGGCATGGAGGTCGAGCGTCAGCACGCGGTCGACGCCGGCATGGGCGATCAGGTTGGCGACGAGCTTGGCCGAAATCGGCGTGCGGCCGGAGGCTCGCCGGTCCTGCCTGGCATAGCCGAAATAGGGGATCACCGCCGTGATGCGCTTGGCCGAGGAGCGGCGCAGCGCGTCGGTGACGATCAGCAGCTCCATCAGGTGGTCGTTGGTGGGGAAAGAGGTGGACTGGATGATGAAGACATCCTGCCCGCGCACATTCTCCTGAATCTCGACGAAGACCTCCATATCGGCGAAGCGCCGGACGGACGCCTTGGCGAGCGGAATGCTGAGATGGTTGCAGATGGCTTCGGCGAGCGGCCGATTGGAATTGCCGGCGACGACTTTGAAATGAGAGGCCATGCCGTGGCGTACCGTTGGAAGAGGCGGGGCGCGAGCCAGCAGGGCGGGCTCAGTTGGAAGCGCTCTTAACAGCGCCGCCGCATGGAGTCGACCGCTGCGCTGCAATATCCGCATGCAAAACATATGACAAAGAAGGGCCGGCGGCATGTCCGGCCCGCGGAACGGGGAATGAAGCCCTCGGATGCGGCTGTCGAGGAGGGCCGGTTGGCTCAGTCCCCGGATGCGATGTCAGAGCCGCTTGCCGTTGCCTACCGAGGCGGTGTGGGTCGCGGTATCCTTGCCGCCGGCCTTCGCCTTGCCGCCGCTCTTCTCGGCCGGCCCCAGCGCGGCCTCGGCGGCAGGCGTCGTGACGAGGAAGCCCGCGATCGCGTCCATCGAATCCGAGGCGGCCTTGGCGACGACGGTCTGGTCGATGCCGGCCCAGGGATCGGAACCGCCGCCGCGCTTGCCGATGCTCTCGCCCTGGACGCGCTGGGCGCGCTGCTTGGTCGAATCATAGACGTCCCAAACGAAGGCGAGCGCGGTCTGGCCGTCCTCGGTCGGCTGGGCGGTGAGATAGCCCTTCACCCGGAAGCGCGCCGGCTTGTCGCCCGGCACGATTTCCATCTTCCGCTCGGCCGCCGCCTCGCCGAGCAGGCCGGCGAAGTTCGTCGTCACGTCGTCGGGAGCGCCGGAGATGCTCTGGACCGAGACGGGGACGCCAGGCGCGTCGACGCGGGGGCGGGCCGCGGTCTGGGTGGTTTCCTGGCAGCCTGCGAGGGCAAACGCGAAAACCGGCCCCAGAGCGAGGCCGCTCAAACGATGAAACATGACGCCTCCCGCCCTTTGGGCTGTGGATCGCTGCGAACTACCCTGTGCGCTCTTTCTAGGCGCATCGCCGGGCAAGGTCCAGATCGGGCGGTGAGGCGATCGTCCCGTCGCCGGCCGCGGCTTTCGATTGCGATGCGGGCTGGCTTCTCCCATATAGGCCGGAAAGCGGATGCCCCATCCGCCCGGGAGACAGCCATGGCCAGCACCAGCAACCGCTTCCTCGACGACATCGCCCGCCTCGCGACCGATGCGGCCGGCGCCGCGCAGGGCGTGCGCCGCGAGGTCGAAACCGTCGTCAAGACGCAGATCGAGAAGCTGCTGCGCGAGCTCGACGTCGTGAGCCGCGAGGAGTTCGAGGCGGTGCGCGAGATGGCCCTGATCGCCCGCGAGGAGAACGACAAGCTGGCGGCGCGGCTGGCGGAGCTCGAGGCGAAGCTCGCCAAGTCCTGACCGGGGTACCCTGACCTAAGGTTTGCGTGTCCACAGCCAAGTGCTGTGGACAGAGCCTGCGAGGGATTGAGCCCGGCGCCCGAATCCGCGGAGCTTCGGCGCTGTGTTGGGAGCGTCACAGCGCCTGCGCTATCGTCGGTGGAAAGAATTGATTCGCTAAGCAGATTCACTCTGCCGAGGCGGACGGGAACGCTCCTCCCCGGAGCGTTGCGGAGGTGAGTTGCGTTCCTTCGGCTTTCCAGTCGCCGTGTTCCTCTTCTCGAACGCGCCGGATGCGCCAGTATCCGGATGGTGGACCTAGGGCATGATGGATCTCGATATGGATGCCGATGCGGATCGGCCCTCCAACCCTCTCGACCTGTTCGAACGACTCGCTTCCCTCAACAACTGGACCTTCGATCGCGACAGCGAGGACGAGCTGTCGGTCTCGGTGACCGGCGGCTGGGCCGAGTACCATGTGGCGATCACCTGGCTCGCCGAGGTGGAGGCCCTGCACATCGCCTGCGCCTTCGACCTCAAGGTGCCGGAACGGCGCCGCGGCGAGGTGCTGCAACTCGTCAGCCTGGTCAATGAGCAGCTCTGGCTCGGCCATTTCGACCTCTGGAGCAGCGAGAGCATCGTGATGTATCGTCATGCGCTGCTCCTCTCCGGCGGCGCGGAACCGACGGACGAGCAGGCCGCGGCCCTGATCAAGAGCGCGATCGACGCCTGCGAGCGCTACTATCAGGCCTTCCAGTTCGTCGTCTGGGCCGGCAAGACCGCCAAGGAAGGGCTCGAAGGCGCGATGCTGGAAACGATGGGCGAGGCCTGAGGGCACCGCACCGCGCGTCATGGCCGGGCTTGACCCGGCCATCTCTTGCAGGCTCTGGTCCTGAAATGCCTGGGGCAAGCCCAGACATGATGTTTCGTTCCCAGCCGCCGAGGGCCTGCCATGACCGCTTCCTTGCCGCAATCGCTCGTTCTGATCGGCGCGGGCAAGATGGGTGGGGCCATGCTGGAAGGCTGGCTGCGCATCGGCATCCCGCCCGCCGGCATCAGCCTGATCGACCCTAAGCCGTCGGATGAGATCGTCGAGCTCGCGGGCGAGAAGGGGATGCGGCTGAACCCCTCGGCGAAGGAGATCCCGCCGGTCGAGGTGCTCGTGCTGGCGACCAAGCCGCAGATGCTCGACACGGCCGCTCCGGCCGTGCAGGCTTTCATCCATCCCAAGACACTGCTGATCTCGATCCTGGCGGGCAAGACGCTGAGCGACCTCGCCGCGCGGCTGCCAAATGCGGGCGCGATCATCCGCGCCATGCCGAACCTGCCGGCCTCGGTGCAGCGCGGCGCGACGGCGGCTGCGCCGGGCAAGGGCGTCAGCGCGGCGCAACGCGCGACCGCCGACGCGCTGCTCGCCAGCATCGGCAAGGTCGAATGGCTCGACGACGAGGCGCTGATCGACGCGGTCACGGCGGTGTCGGGCTCGGGGCCGGCCTATGTCTTCCATATGGTCGAATGTCTTGCCGCGGCCGGCGTCGAGGCGGGGCTTCCGGCCGATGTCGCCGAGCGGCTGGCGCGCGCCACCGTCGAAGGGGCGGGGGAATTGCTGTTTCAGTCGCCGCTGCCGCCCGGGACGCTGCGCCAGAACGTGACCTCTCCCGGCGGTACGACGGCGGCGGCGCTCGAAGTGCTGATGTCGGAGGACGGCCTCAAGCCGTTGATGCGCAAGGCCGTCGCTGCTGCCAAACGTCGCGCCGGCGAGCTTTCCGGCTGACGCCGTTCGGTTTATTGTTGAAAGGCGAGCGATTTCAGCCTCTTGCGTGAGGGGTCTCGTCGCGCGATCCGGCGTCCGCCGCGCGCGAAAATGCGCCGGGCGGTCTTCCACCTGCCACGATGGCGGCTTACCTTCTCTTGAGAGCGAAGCGAGAGGAGCAGAGCCATGGCCCGCAAACCCGTTTCCACCAAGGCCGAAGCCGCCGAGGCGACGGCCAAGGAAGCCAGCAAGCCGGCCGATCCGCGCAAGCGGGCTGTCGATGCGCTGATGAACCTGGCCGCAAGCCGGCCATGGGGCGAGATCGAGCTTCCTGATATCGCGACCGAGGCGGGGCTGACGCTGGCGCAGCTGCGTGGGCTTTTCCCGTCCAAGCTCGCCATGCTGGGTGGCGTGACCCGCATCGTCGACGATGCCGTGCTCGCGGGGATGTCGGACGATCTCGCCGCCGAGCCCATCCGGGAGCGGCTCTTCGATCTCGTGATGCGTCGGCTCGACGCGATGGCGCCCTATAAGGCAGCTCTGCGCAGGATCGTGCCGGTCATCCGCCGCGATCCGCTGGCGCTGGCGGCGCTCAATCGCGGTGCGGTGAATTCCTGGCGCTACATGCTGGCCTCCGTCGGCATCCCGACGGAAGATTCGCTCGGGGCCTTACGCGTGCAGGGCGCGGTGCTGCTGATGGCGCGTGTCTCCGACACCTGGCTGGATGATGACGAGCCGGAGCTGTCGAAGACCATGGCGCGGCTTGACCGCGAGCTGAAGAGCGCCGGCCGCATCATGGCGCGGGTCGAGGATGTGCACCGGCTGACGGCGCCGTTCCGGGGGCTGGCGCGGGCGATCTGCTCGGGCCGCCCGCTGAAGGCGCGGCGGCGCGAGCGGGCTTCCGAGCGTGGCGAGGACAACGAGGATTACGCACCGGCGATCTGACCGGCGCTGCCC
Source organism: Allobosea sp. UNC402CLCol (assembly GCF_000745475.1). Classification (GTDB taxonomy): domain Bacteria; phylum Pseudomonadota; class Alphaproteobacteria; order Rhizobiales; family Beijerinckiaceae; genus Allobosea; species Allobosea spartocytisi. The sequence goes on along the minus strand of NZ_JQJJ01000008.1, from coordinate 676,424 downwards.
CTGCGGAAAGGTCCGCGGGCGGGCGTCGCTTCCGCCTGCGCCGGCAACCCCCGAACATGGCCGAAACGCGACGATTTTAAGCGCGCTTTAGGCAATTCATGGGAAAGGACGACACTTCTCCTCGCGTGCAGGACAGGCGATGTCGTTCTTCCGGAAAATTGCGACCCTATCGATCGGTCGTTCCTTCGCCCTGATCGCGGGCCTGGCCGTCATTATCGCGGCCGGAGGCGTCGGCTACACGCTGAACGCCGCGCACACCGAAATGCTCGCCCTGAAGCGCGCCGAGATGAAGAACGCGGTCGAAGCCGCGGCGACCACGGTGAAGAGCTATCTGGCGCGGGCCGAGGCCGGCGACCTCAAGGAGGACGACGCCAGGAAGATGGCCATGGAGGCCATCGGCAATGCGCGCTTCGACAACGGCAACTACTACTTCATTGTGAATTACGACGGCATCAGCGTGCTGCATGCCAACAAGAAGATCCAGTCGACCGATATGAAGCCGCTCAAGGATGCGGACGGCAAGTTCTTCGTGCAGGACATGGTCGCGCTGGCGAAGGCGAAGGGCGAGGGCTTCCTCGACTATGGCTGGCTCAAGATCGGCGACAGCCAGCCTTCGCTGAAGATCTCTTACGTCATCGGCATTCCGAAGTGGCAATGGGTGGTGGGCACGGGCGCCCATGTCCAGGATGTCGACGCGGCTTTCCTCGGCATGGTCGGCGGCGTCGCCAAAGTCCTGGTTCCGCTGGGTCTGCTCATGCTCGGTCTCGTCATCGTCCTCAGCCGCCGCGCCTCGCGGATGCTGACCGCCTTGTCGTCCTCGATGAACGAACTCGCGGCGGGCGATCTCCAGGCCGAGATCGCGCATCAGCAGCGGCCGGACGAGATCGGCTCCATGGCGCGCGCGCTCGTCGTCTTTCGCGATCAGGCGCTGGCCAAGGAGGTGATGGAAGCGGACAAGCTGCGCGCCGAGGAGGAAGCGGCCGGACACCGCAGTGCGGCCGACACCGAGAGGCGGCGCAACGAGGCCGACCGCGTGGAGCAGGCGCGTGTGCAGGCCGATGTCGTCCAGGCGCTGGGAGCGGGGCTCGAGCATCTGGCCGGCGGCGATCTGACCTATCGGATCGACGAAGCGTTCTCGGCCGAATACGTCAAGCTCAAGGATGATTTCAACGCCGCCATCGCCAAGCTGCAGGACGCGATGCGCCAGATCGCGACCAATACCGAGAGCATGAAGGCGGGCTCGGTCGAGATCAGCCAGGCGGCGGACGATCTCGCCGGCCGCACCGAGCAGCAGGCCTCCTCGGTCGAGGAGACGGCCACCGCGCTCGACCAGCTCACCGCCACCGTGCGCCAGACCGCCGAGAGCGCGCGCCTCGCCAACCAGGCCACCGAGCAGGTCAAGACCGAGGCCGAGCAGTCGACCAGCATCGTGCGCGATGCCGTGACGGCAATGGGCGGCATCGAGAAATCGGCCCAGGAGATCTCGCAGATCGTCGGCGTGATCGACGAGATCGCCTTCCAGACCAATCTGCTGGCGCTCAATGCGAGCGTCGAGGCGGCGCGCGCCGGCGATGCCGGCAAGGGCTTCGCCGTCGTTGCCTCCGAGGTGCGCGCCCTGGCGCAGCGCTCGGCTTCGGCTGCCAAGGAGATCAAGGGGCTGATCGACGCTTCGACCCTCGAGGTCGAGAAGGGGGTCGCGCTGGTCGGGCAGACCGGCGGGGCGCTGCAGCGCATGGCCTCCGAGATCGCGCGTGCCACTGGCCTCGTCGCCCAGATCGCGGGCGCTGCACAGGAGCAGGCCTCCGGCCTCCAGGAGGTCAATGCCGCGGTCGGCGAGATGGACCAGGCGACGCAGCAGAACGCGGCCATGGCCGAGCAGTCCACCGCCGCGGCCCATTCGCTGTCGCAGGAGGCCGACCGGCTCTCGGCGCTCGTCGCCCGCTTCCAGATCGGCGGCGACGCCGCCAGGCTGCAGGCGATTGCCCGGACGATGCAAGCGGCGGTCGCTCCGGCCACACCGGCACCGCGCCCGGTTGCGCCACGGGTCGCAAAGGTTTCCGCCGGCGTGGCGGCTGCCGCCCGCAAGCCCGATCTCGATGCCCATGACAAGGGGTGGGAGGAATTTTGAGCGCGTCCCAGGAAACAGCCGCGACGATCGGCTTTGACGATTTCCTCAAGGTCGATATCCGCGTCGGTACGATCGTCGAGGCGGAGCCTTATCCGGAAGCGCGCAAGCCGGCGATCAAGCTGGTGATCGATTTCGGCGGTACGATCGGGCGGAAGAAATCCTCCGCCCAGATCACCAAGCACTATCGGCCGGAGGATCTGCCCGGCCGGCAGGTGCTCGCCGTGGTCAATTTCCCGCCGCGCCAGATCGGCAAATTCATGTCGGAGGTGCTGACGCTGGGCATGCCCGACGCCGATGGCGAGGTCGTGCTGATCGGCCCCGGCCATGCCGTGCCGGATGGCGGGCGGCTGTTCTAGACAGCGCTGGCCAAAGCGGGTTGGTCCCAGAGGCCGGTCTGCAAGGTGGTCGGCGCGTAAGCCGGTGCTGACCAGCGCAGCGGTAGCGCATTTTCACGACGCCAGCCGCGCCTGACATGAAAGCGCCAGAGCCGCTCCGCGCCATCGAGGCGGGCGGCTTCCGGATCGTTCCAGAGAATCTCGACTGCACCCTGGAGCTGCAGCACCGTGCCCGTGCGGAAATCGACGAAGAGCAATGCGGCGCGCGGTTCACGCAAGAGATTGCCCAAGGTGTTGAAATAGCTGTTCCCGGCGAAGTCCGGCACCGTCAGCGCATCGTCGTCGATGCGGACGAAGCCGGGTCTGCCGCCACGGTGGGACATGTCGATACCGGCGGCCGCACCTGCATCCGTCCCGGCAGCGCTCGCCACAAAAAAGGTATCGGCTGCCGCGATCAGCTGTCGTGCCGGTGCGTCGAGACGGGTGAACTCTACCGCTTCAGCCGACCCCGGCACTGTCCAACCTTCGATCGTGCGGGTCTGGATGTATTTGGCGCAATTTCCGAAACTCTGAGTGACGGCGACGGAGAAGCCGGTTTCTCCGACCGCTGCGATCGTTCCGTTGGCGCGATTGCGCCGCCGCGTCTCGAACTGGATGCCGAGAAGGCCGATTCCCGCTCCAGCTTGGAAGGCCTCGGCGGCAGGGTCCTGCGTCGAGGGCAGCGCCCTGACGATGAGGGTGTTCGGCGTCGGGCTCTCGATCAAGCCCGGATGCCCGGTCAGCACTGTCGCGAGCGGCCAGCCCTGCGCGTCCAGAATGCCGGCGAAGAACCAGGGCAGCTCGGCGAAGAACAAGCGGTGCTGATCCGGCATGAAGCCACGGATGCCGTCGCCGCGCGAGAACTGGCCGGCGCGTGCCTGCGCCTCCAGCTCGCCGCCATGGAAGGGCGTGAGGGATGCGTCAATCATCGCTGGTCTCCTCGGGCAAGGGCGAAGGCGGGATTGGCTTGAAGAAGGACAAGGCCTCGATGCGGGCGAGCCAGGCCCGCAGGGACGGATAGGACGCGAGCGACAGCCCGCCTTCCGGCGCATGAGCGACATAGGAATAGCAGGCGAGGTCGGCCAATGTCGGATGGTCCGCTGCCAGGAAGCTGCGCTTGCTGAGATGCGCCTCCATGAAGGGGAACAGGCGCTCGGCAACGCGCCGGGCCCTTGCCTTGTCGTCGCACAGGCCGAACTGAACGATCATGCGGGCCGTCGCCGGACCGTGCATGACCTCGCCTGCTGCAATGGACAGCCAGCGCTGGACCTGGGCGGCTTGCAGCGGGTCGAGCGGTAGCCAAGGACCCTGTGGATCATAGCGCCGCGCGAGATAGACCATGATCGCGTTGCTGTCGGCGAGAGCGAGATCGCCGTCTTGAAGCACCGGAATCTGGCCGAGCGGATTGAGCTGGAGAAAGGCCTCGCTTCGGCGGACATCGGCCGGGGCCGCCTCGAAGCGATAAGGCAGGCCGAGTGCCCGCAGCAGCAGCTCGACGCGGTGGGTGTGACCTGAGAGGGCCGTGCCGTGAAGCGTGATCTCCGTGTGCATCGCCGATCTCCCTGCAGCCGCCATATGCGCCGGGGATAAGATCGTCATTTCGCCATTCGAGCGAAATCTGCTATCCATTGAAATCAGAATTCCAAAATCTGAAACAATGTCATGGACCGGCTGGACGAGCTCGCCATCTTTGTCGCGATCATCGAGGCCGGCAGTCTTGCCGGCGCGGCGCGACGCCTGCGCCGCTCGCGCCCGGCCGTGACCCGCGCGCTCGCGGCGCTGGAGGATCGCGTCGGACAGCGGTTGATCACCCGCTCGACCCGCCGCTTCATGCCGAGTGAGGCCGGCCGTGAACTCGCTATTGCGGCGCGCCGCGTGCTCGGCGATTACGCGGCTTCGCTTGGTGGCGTCTCCGAGGCGCCGGTCAGCGGATTGCTGCGCATCACGGCGCCGCTCTCCTTCGGGCGACGCCATGTCACGCCGCTGGTCTCGGAATTCCTCGATCTTTATCCGCAGGTGCAGGTCGAACTGGTGCTGGCCGACCGCAATCTCGACCTGATCGAGGAGGATCTGCAGGTCGCCGTGCGGATAGGGCCCCTGCCGCATTCGCGTTTTCGCGTGCGCAAGGTCGGCGAGGTCAGGCGCATCCTGGTGGCTTCGCCGGCTTATCTGGCAGGGGCGCCGCCGTTGCGGCGGCCCTCGGACATCGCCGCCCATGAGACGATCGTCAGTGTCGCCACGACCCCGATCATGACCTGGCAGTTCGGCGGCGCCGGGCGGCGCAGCCGTGTGGCGCTCACGCCCAGGCTGATCGTCAACGAGGTCGAATCGGTGCTGATCGCGGCACGGGCAGGGCGGGGCCTGGCCCGCCCGCTCTCCTATCAGGCGGCCGACGACATCGCCGCCGGAACGCTGGAGCGCCTGTTGCCGGAATTCGAGCCAGAGGCGCTGCCGGTGCAATTGGTGACTCCCGGCGGCCGGCATCCGCTGCCACGGGTGCGTGCTTTCATCGACCATGCGGTCGAACGCCTGCCGAAGCTTGCGCCGATCGGCGCCGCGTAAGGCGCGCAGACCGTTCCGGCATCGGAGGCTCTAACGCAACGAGCCGGCGAAGCCCGCTATCGCTGAAACGACCTGACCCTCGCGGCCGATGAAGCCGTGATAGGCGCGCGCCTGGCAGGGATTGCCCGTCGAGGATCCGCCGTCGATCCAGAGCAGGCGCGCCTTGCCGCCGGTCCATTGCTGAAAGGCGACGGCCGATTCCGGCAAGGTGACGCGGCACGTGTCCTGGCGGTGATGAATGATCAGCGTCGGCGGCAGGCGCCCGGGATCGCCGATCATGCCGCGCGCCTCGTCGAGCATCGACGAGGCGAAGACGATGCCGTCAGGCCGCGCCGGCAAGGTCCCCGCGACCTTGAGCGCGCCGCGGCTCATCGCGACGACGATCACCCGCGGCGCGATGGCGCGCATATATTCGACCGCCTTGGCCGGGTCGGCATTGGCGTCGAGCGTGATGCTGGCGATGCCGCTGCGCAGATAGGCGCTACGTGTCCTGACGATCCAGTTGCCGTCACGTGCGACGCTGCCATCCGAGCCGATGCCGACATAGCCGTCGCCGCCCGTGAGGAGCACGAGGCCGGCGCGGGCCTTTCCGGCTGGCTTGTCCAGCAGGGCCCGGCCTCCGCCGAACAGGCCGCCGCCGAGATCGACGACCTCCTCGGCGCGGGCTGCGGCGATCGAAAGGAGGAACGACGCCACCAGAAGCGCTGCAACGGTCCGGAATGTCTGCATGGCGAGCCCCAGCAAGCAAATTTTGAGACCAGTTACGGCTCCGGGCCGATAAGTGTCGAGTCGCTTTCCGCTACGTCAGACCGGCAGCCGCACCGTCGCGCGCAGGCCGCCGAGCGGGGAATCGCCGAGCATGATGTCGCCGCCATGGGCGCGGGCGATGTCGCGAGCGATGGCGAGGCCGAGGCCGGTGCCGCCGCCATCGACATTGCGGGCCTCGTCCAGGCGGAAGAAGGGGCGGAAGACCTCCTCGCGCTGGTCCGGCGGAATGCCGGGGCCGTCATCATCGACGGTCACGATCAGATAGCGCGCGTCATGGGTGGCGCGGATCGCGATGCGGTCGCCATAGCGGGCGGCGTTGGAGACGAGGTTGGTCAGCAGGCGGCGGAAGGCATCGGGCCGCACGACGACCAGCGGATCGCCCATCACCTCGAGCGCGGTCTGGTGCCCCTGCCGCTCGGCATCGGCCTTCAGCTCCTCGAGCAAGGCGCGGATATCGGTCTCGACGGGGACCTCGCCGGCATCGCCGCGCGCGAAGGCGAGATAGTCCTCTAGCATGCGGCTCATCTCGTCGACATCCTTCTCGAGCGCTTCGATCTCGGATGATCGTTCCAGGAGCGCGAGCGAGAGGCGGAAGCGGGTGAGGATGGTCCGAAGGTCGTGGCTGACGCCGTTGAGCATCGTGGTGCGCTCGCCGATGGCGCGCTCGACACGGCGCTTCATCTCGATGAAGGCATTGCCGGCTCGGCGGACCTCGCGGGCACCGCGCGGGCGGAATTCGGCGTCGCGCCCCTTGCCGAAGGCTTCCGCCGCATCGGCGAGCTTGAGGATCGGCCGGATCTGGTTGCGCAGGAACAGCACCGCGATGGTCAGGAGGATCAGCGAGGTGCCGATCATCCAGAGCAGGAAGATGTGGCTGTTCGAGGCATAGGCCGCGTTGCGCCGGGTCAGGATGCGCATCACGTCCTTGCCGAGCTTGATGCGGATCTCGATCAGGCTGGAGCGGCCGACCGTGTCGAGCCAGAAGGGGCGCGCGACCTGCTGGCTGAGCTCGGTCGAAAGCGCGTTGTCGAGCAGCGAGAAGAAGGGGCGGGGGCCGGGAGCGGGCAGGTCGGTATCGGGAATGATGTCGACATCCATGCCGAGCCGCTCGGCGGCGATGCGCGAGAGCGTCGTGATGTCGGCATCCTGCGGATAGCTTTCATAGACGTCGATCAGCATGGCGATGTCGGCCGAGACGGCGGCGGAAAGCCGCTGTGTCACCAGCTGCCAATGGCGCTCCATGAAGACATAGGCGATGACCGATTGGAGCAGCACTACAGGCGCGATGACGATGACCAGCGCGCGCGGGTAAAGCCCCTTGGGCATGTAGCGCGCCACGATATGGAGCGGCCGGCCGATCTGTCTCAGGACCGGCTTGATGGCGCTGTTGGCCCGGTGTGCGAGGCGGGGCAGGGCGGAGCGGGCGCGCGCGAGCCACGTCGTCGCGACCTGCAGCGCGCCTCGTCCTTGTCCGTCCTGCTGAACCGGTGTCACGTCCTGTCCGTCAACAGCCTGTAGCCGACGCCGCGGACGGTCTGGAGGTAGAGCGGATCGGCCGGGTCGCGCTCGATCTTGCGGCGCAGACGGTTCATCTGCACGTCGACGGTGCGGTCATTGGCGGCGGAACCCTGCGCGGCCAGCTCCTCGCGCGGCACGACCTCTCCGGCGCGCTCGGCCAGCGCCGTCAGGATTTCGCGCTCGCGCTCGGTCAGGCGGATGGTCTCCTCGCCCTTGCGCAATTCGCCGCGTGCCAGCCCGTAGAGGAAGGGGCCGAAGCGGACGAAATCCGGCCGCGTGCCGGATTGCGCGGCCTCGACGACCACGGTGCGCTTCAGGATATTGCCGAGGCGCAGCAGCAATTCACGCGGTTCGAAGGGCTTTGCCAGATAATCGTCGACACCGATCTCCAGCCCGTTGACCCGGTCCTTGCCATCGGCGCGGGCGGTCAGCATCAGGATCGGCACGGCGGAACCGCCGCGGAAGCGGCGGGCGAAGTCGAAGCCGTTCTCGCCCGGCATCATCACGTCGAGCACGATGGCGTCGAAGACGAGGTTGTCGAGGCGCGTATCGGCTTCCGCGGCATTGGCGGCCGTGGTGACGCGGTAGCCGTTGTCGCCGAGAAAGCGCGCCAGCAATTCGCGCAGGCGCCGGTCGTCGTCGACGACGAGCACATGCGGGGCCTCATCGGGCAATATCTTGCGGGCCGGCTTCGCCGGGGCTTCCATTGCGATCATCCGAGCGTCTCTATTCGTCGCGCATCCCTTGGCGCGACCCTCCGGCCCTCATAGCACAGGGCGATGACGGGGTCGTCAATCGATCGCAGGAGCCCGGCTGCCCGGTGGCCGCAGGGCCGGCGCGGCATCGCGGCTCAGGCGCCGGAGAGCAGTCCCTGCACCTTCGGACGTTCGGACGGGTCGATCAGCGCGGCGAGATAACGCGCGATGGTCTCGGCCGCTTCGGGGCCGACATTGTCGAGCGCCGCCATGATCCGCTTCGACTGGAGCTGGACGAGGCGCTGCGCCAGATCCTGTCCGGCCGGCGTGGTGTGGAGATGGCGCTGGCGCTTGTCCTGGCGCCCGGTGCGCTGCTCGATATAGCCCTTCTCGACCAGCTCCTTCAGCACGCGGTTGAGGCTCTGCTTGGTGATCTGGAGGATGTCGAGCAATTCGGCGATGGTCAGCCCCGGCCGGCGCTGCACGAAATGCAGCACGCGGTGATGGGCGCGGCCGAAGCCGTAATCGGCGAGGATACGGTCGGGATCGCCGACGAAGTCGCGATAGGCGAAGAAGAGCAATTCGATCAGGTCGAAGGGGACGGGCGCAGCCGTCGCCGGCAAAGGGGCTGCCCCCTTTGGCACGATCGGTTCCGAGCGGGTCTGGCTCTGGGCCAAAAAAGCTCTCCAGAAATTTAGGTCAACGTTGTTGACATATCTCAGACGGAAGATTACCAGTCAAGCGCGCTGAGCGAACGATTATTTCAAAGCGTGTCGTTGCAGCGCAGCTTTAGACCCATGCTTGCGTTCCGGATTCGGCTGTGCCGGAGTTCGGATGAGGAAGCACCCAGGAGAAGGTCCCATGTCAGTCATTCCTTTCGACCAGCGCGATGGCGTCATCTGGTTCGACGGCAAGCTCGTGCCCTGGAAGGACGCGAAGATTCACGTACTGACCCATGGGCTCCATTACGGCTCCTGCATCTTCGAGGGCGAGCGCTCCTATGACGGCGTGATCTACAAGTGCACGGAGCACTCCAAGCGCTTCCACAAGTCCGCCGAGATCATGGATTTCACCATCCCCTATTCGGTCGCCGAGATCGACGAGGCCAAGTATCTCTGCCTGAAGGAAAACGGGCTCAAGGACGCCTATATCCGCCCGGTCGCCTGGCGCGGCTCGGAGATGATGGCGGTGTCCGGCATCAACAACACCATCCACACCGCGATCGCGGTCTGGGAGTGGCCGAGCATGTTCGACATGGCGGCGAAGCTGAAGGGCATCCGCCTCGATATCGCCGACTATCGCCGGCCGGACCCGGCCTGCGCGCCGGTCCATGCCAAGGCGGCGGGACTCTACATGATCTGCTCGCTCTCCAAGCACAAGGCGGAGCGCGCGGGCTATGCCGACGCGATGATGCTGGACTGGGAAGGCAATGTCGCCGAATGCACCGGCGCCAACATCTTCTTCATCAAGGACGGCGTGATCCACACCCCGCTGGCCGACCGCTTCCTCAACGGCCTGACTCGTCAGTCGGTGATCGAACTGTGCCGGCAGCGCGGCTTCGAGGTGGTGGAGCGGCGCATTCGGCCGGAGGAGCTCGAAGGCTTCAGCGAGTGCTTCATCACCGGCTCGGCCGCCGAGGTGACGCTGGTCGCCGAGGTGGGTCCGTACAACTTCATCACCGGCAATATGGGCAAGGTGATCATGGAAGATTACTCGGCGGCGGTGCGCCCGCAGTCGAAGGCGGCGTGAAACAGCGCCCTTGTGCCCGGGTCTGACCCGGGCCTCTCCTTCAGAATATCCCGGTGCCGGCGTTTCAGCCGGCTCCGGGAATGGCATCCTCAGCGGTTCGCGCTGCGATACAGCGTGATCCAGTCTTCGGGCGCGATGCCCCGGCATTCGCCCATCATGGCGAGTTCGGTGCGCGCGAAATCCTTGCCGGTCCAGGCATAGCCGCCGCTCACGCCGCAATCGCCGATGCCGCGCCCCTTGGCGAAGAAGGCGAGATGGCCGGTGCGCGGATCGAAGCTGGCATTGGTCAGTTCGTTGCCGTCGTTGCCGTCGCCATCCGCGAAGCGCAGCGGCGTCGCCTTGGCGGGCTCGTTCTCGGGCATGACGAAGAACGACGACGACAGATTGTAGGCTCCGCGCAAGCAGGCGAGCGCCACCAGGGTCCGCTTGTCACTCAGCGCCCAGGCTTCGTCATCACTGGCCGCATCATCCTCGCAGGCATCGGGGCTGCGTTTCTTCAATTCCGCGCGCAGCCGCGCGGCCTGCTGCTTCGCCGCCTTCATATCGAGCATGGGCGGTGCCGGCGTGGCTGTGACCACCGGCAGGGCGGGAGCAGCCGGAACGGTGGCATTCGCGCCCTTGCGGACGAGCGCCGTGGTCGTGCCGAGCCGCCCCTGCTGCTCGTCGATCCAGAGCATCGCGGCGACGGAGCCGGCGAGCGAGATGCTGCCGGCCATGCCGGGTGCGGCTGCCGTCAGCTTCGCCGCCTTGCGGGCAGCTTCGATCAGCGCGGCGGTGTCCTCGGCCGAGAACGTCACCGTGACCACATCGCCATCCGCCGCTGCGGAAAGCGGCTTGCCGCCGGCCGGGAAGGCGGCGCCGTCGAGTTTGAGCTGGATCGTGGCGGGCGGCTTCTTCCAGTCGCCGCGAAGCCTGAGCAGGAGGCGGGCCCTGCCGTCGGGGCCGGCAGGGCGTTCGAGCCGCAGATAGGCGACCGTCTCGGCCGCCTCGGGCGGCAATGACATCGCCGTGCAGGTCTTGACGTTGTCGCAGCCGGCTATCCAGTCGCGGAAGGTCTTGGGATCGTTCGCCGCGACGGCCGCGGTAACGGCGCTCAGCCACAGGCCAGCCGCAAGGGCGAGCCGGCCGGGGCTCTTCGTCCTGTTCGGAGCTTTACCGGTTCCAGCGCTCTGCCGCATCGTCGTCGCCCGCCTTGGCTTCGACCCAGCCGCCGAGCGTGCCATCGGCGCGGTGCTCGCGCTTCCAGAACGGGGCGCGGGTCTTGAGGTAATCCATCATGAAATCGGCGGCCTCGAAGGCGGCGCGGCGGTGTGCGGAGGCCGCCAGCACCATTACGATCTGTTCGCCCGGGCGGACCAGGCCGTAGCGGTGGATCGCGACGAGGCCGAGCAATGGCCAGCGCGCTGCTGCCTCGCACGCGACACGGGCGATCTCGGCCTCGGCCATGCCGGGATAATGCTCCAGCTCGAGCGCGGCGAGCGTGCCGGCTTCATCGCGGCAGAGCCCGATGAAGGACACGACGGCGCCGATATCGGCGCGGCCGTAGCTCAGCGCCGCGATCTCGTCCGAGAGGTCGAAATCCTCGTGCTGGATGCGGATGATGGGCGTCATGGCGGCCTCAGCCGCCGGTCATCGGCGGAAAGAAGGCGATCTCGCGGGCACTGCCGAGCGCGGCATGCGGCTTGGCGTGGACCTGATCGAGCGCGGCACGCACCACCGCCTCATTGGCGAAGGCCGCCTCGTAGTTCTCGCCACGCGTTTTCAGCCAGCGCACGAGATCGGCGATCGTGGCGAGATCGGCTGGAATGTCGAGCGTCTCGCTGGGCACTCCGACGCGTTCGCGCATCCAGGCGAAATAGACGAGCTTGACGGTGCGGGTGGCCGCCAGGGGCGCGGTGGCGTTCATGGCATGCGCTCGTCCTGCTCGACGAGATGGCGGATGCCGGCGTTGAAATAATCCCAGCCGGTGTAGATCGTCAGGCCCGCCGCCGCCCAGAGCAGCACGATGCCGATCTGCGTGTTGCCGGGCAGGACCTTGTCGCCGGCCGGGCCCACGACGAGAAAGCCCAGCGCGAAGAGCTGCGCCGTCGTCTTCCATTTCGCGACCTTGCTGACGGGGACGCTGACCTTGAGATCGGCCAGGAACTCGCGCAGGCCGGAGACCAGGATCTCGCGGCAGAGGATCACGATGGCGGCCCAGAGCGTCCAGCCCTCGATCTGGCCGGTATAGACCAGCATCAGCAGCAAGGCGGCGACGAGGAGCTTGTCGGCGATGGGGTCGAGCATGCGGCCGATCGCCGATTGCTGGCTCCAGGCGCGGGCGATGTAGCCGTCGAGATAGTCGGTGATGGCGGCGACCGTGTAGATTCCCAGCGCGAGCCAGCGCATCCAGTCGTCGCGCGGCCAGAACAGGATCGCCACCAGCGCCGGAATCGCCAGGATCCGGCCGTAGGTGAGGAGGTTTGGCAGCGACCAGGGGCCCCGCCGCCTGATGGCGTCTGGAAGAATTGTCACGGCGAACACCAAAGCAAGGCCGCGGTCGCAGCGTCAACACGCAAAACCGCGAGGGCGTCAGAAAGCTCAGGCATCGTGAAAGAAATCATGCACGGCCTTGGCGGTGGCGGCGTTGACGCCGGGGGTGCGCATGAGGTCGTCGAGCTTGGCGCGCTGGATCGCCTTCACCGTACCGAAATGCAGCAGCAGCGCCCGCTTGCGGGAGGGGCCGATGCCGGGGATCTCGTCGAGCGGGTTCTTCATCGTCTCGCGCTTGCGCTTGGCGCGATGGGTGCCGATGGCGAAGCGATGGGCTTCGTCGCGCAGGCGCTGGATGAAATAGAGCGCGGGATCGCGGGGCTGCAACTTGAACGGCTCCTTGCCGGCCATGTGAAAGGTCTCGCGCATGGCGTTGCGGTCGGCCCCCTTGGCGATGGCGACAAGCGGGATGTCGACGGCGCCGAGCTCGGCCATGATCTTGCGGGCCGCCTCGAACTGGCCCTTGCCGCCATCGACGATGACGAGGTCGGGGCGGGACGGGAAGCCATCCTCATCCTTGCGCGGCTTGGCCGCCTTTCGTTTTTTTCCGCCCGAGCCCTCATCCTGAGGAGCGCCGGCAGGCGCGTCTCGAAGGATGGTCGTCGAGGCTCCGTCGCCCTCTGGAGCATCCTTCGAGACGGCCGCTGACGCGACCTCCTCAGGGTGGGGGCTCAGAGGAATCCCTTCTTCCTTCGCCAGTTTTGCGAATCTCCGCGTCAGCACCTCGCGCATCATGCCGAAATCATCGCCGGCGATGGTGTCGGTCGAGATGTTGAAGGTGCGGTAGTGGCTCTTCATGAAGCCGTCGGGCCCGGCGACGATCATGCCGCCGACCGCGTTGGTGCCCATGATGTGGGAGTTGTCGTAGACCTCGACGCGGCGCGGGGCAGTCTCCATGCCGAAGGCGGCACCGAGCGCGGCGAGCAGCGCGCTCTGGCCGGCATTGTCGGCGAGCTTCCGGGAAAGCGCCTCGCGGGCATTCTTGACGGCATGGGCCATCAGGTCGGCGCGCTCGCCGCGCTTGGGATGGGCGACCTCGACCTTGCGGCCGGCCCTCGCCGAGAGCGCCTGGCCGATCAGTTCGATCTCTTCGACCGGATGCGAGAGTAGGACGAGGCGCGGCGGCGGCTTGTCGTCGTAGAACTGGGCGACCACCGAGGCGAGCACCTCGGCCGGGGTCAACGAGCGGTCGGCGCGCGGGAAGAGGGCGCGATTGCCCCAGTTCTGATGGTTGCGGAAGAAGAAGATCTCGACGCAGAACTGCCCGGCCTGCTCGTCGATGGCGAAGACGTCGGCCTCCTCCACGCCTTGCGTGTTGATGTCCTGCCCGGCCTGCACGGCCGAGAGCGCGGCGAGACGGTCGCGGTAGCGCGCCGCCTTCTCGAATTCGAGTTCCTCGGCGGCGGCCTGCATCCGGGTCGAGAGCAATTGCTTCACTGCGGAGGAGCGGCCTGAGAGGAAATCACGGGCCTGGCCGGCGAGCGCCTGATAATCGGGGATCGAGACCTCGCCGGTGCAAGGGCCGGCGCAGCGCTTGATCTGGAAGAGCAGGCAGGGGCGGGTGCGGTTCTCGTAGAAGGAATCCGAGCAGGTGCGGATCAGGAAGGCCTTCTGGAGCGCGTCGATGGTGCGCGTCACCGCCCAGACCGAGGCGAAGGGGCCGAAATAATCGCCCTTGCGATGACGCGAGCCGCGATGCTTCAGGATCGCCGGCGCCTCGTGATCGCCGGTCAGCAGGATATAGGGGAACGACTTGTCGTCGCGCAGCAGCACATTGTAGCGCGGCCGGAGCTGCTTGATCAGATTCGACTCGAGCAGCAGCGCCTCGGTCTCGGTGCCGGTGGTGACGAACTCCATATTCGCCGTCTCGGCGATCATCCGCGCCACAGCATTGGTGTGCGCCATGCCGCGGGCGTAGGAGGTCACGCGGTTCTTCAGGCTCTTGGCCTTGCCGACATAGAGCACCTCGCCGGCGCGATCGAACATCCGGTAGACGCCCGGCCTGTTCGGCAGGTGCTTGGCGAATTGCTGGATGACCTCGATGCCGGCCTTGAGCGCGCCGGGGGCGGCCTCGGCAATGTCGAGCGCCGGCTCGGCGGGGAGGGCGTCCTCCTCGTCCTCGAACTCGTCCTGCGGTAGATCGTCCTGACGTTCGCGACTCATGGGGCTCATGTAGGATGCACGAGCCGTTTCGTCATGTCAGGAGCCGGCGTCCTCCCGCGATATCGCTTGGATCACGCCGCCGCGATGCAATCGATCTCGATGTCGAAGGGACCGAACCACTCGGGCACGCAGAGGAAGATGCGAGCGGGAGGATCTTTGGGAAAGTAGCGCGCGTAAACCTGGTTCACCGTCGCGAAATGAGCGGCGGAGGTGCAATAGACGTTGCATTTGAGCACGTTGCCGAGCGATGAGCCGGCGGTTTCGAGACACAGCTTCATCTGGTCGAGGACGATCTCGGTCTGACGCTCGATCGGCGCCTGGACGATCTCGCCGGTGGCGGGGTCGAAAGGCGGGATGCCTGAAACATAGAGCGTGTCGTTGTGGCGGACGACTGTCGAAACCGGCACCTTCAGACGTTCGCCCCAGCTCGAAAACGGCTCGACTCGGATGATGTCTCGACTCATCGGGCGGGGCTCCTGTCTTGCTTTCGGCGGCGTGCTGCAAAGCTTAAAGGGAGCCGTGTGCGCTGCAACGCGGAACGCTACGGAACCGACCGAAGGATCATGCGGAAGATGGCGATGACGACCTGGCAACCGCCGCGCCGCGGCCGCATCATCCTGCTCAACGGCGCCTCCAGCAGCGGCAAATCTTCGCTGGCGCGGGCTCTGCAGAGCCGGATCGACACGCCGTTCTGGCATATCTCGATTGACCATCTGCGCGATTCGGGCGTGCTGCCGACGGCGCGCATCCGCAGCAAGGAATTCGACTGGCGCACCATGCGCGAGCCGTTCTTCATCGGCTTCGAGCGCTCGCTGCTCGCCTATGTCGAGGCGGGCAACGACCTGATCGTCGAGCATATCGTGGAGAACGCGGCCTGGTTCGAGCGTCTGGTCAGGACGCTCGCCGGGCAAGACGTGTTCTTCGTCGGCGTGCATTGCGCGCTCGAGGAACTGGAGCGACGCGAGATCGCGCGCGGTGACCGGCCTCTCGGCGATGCGCGGCGCGATTTCTCGCGCGTCCATTCCTACAGCTCCTATGATTTCGAGGTCGACGGCATGGCCGAGGTTTCGGACAGCGCCGACAAGGTGATCGCCGCCTGGCAACAGCGTACGCGACCATCGACATTCGAACTGGTGAGGCGACAGCTCCGATTTTGAGCTGCCGATCCGGCGGGGCGGCGCCATACTGGCAGGCTATAGCGTTTCGTCGTTCGTCAGGGAGGATCGCAATCCATGTCGCAATTCGAAAACACCCGGATCGTCCTCGCCTCACGACCGGAGGGACGTCCGACGCCGCAGAACTTCCGGCTCGAGCAGGCCGCCATCCCGGCGATTTCCGAAGGGCAGGTGCTGCTCAAGATCCTGTATCTCTCGCTCGACCCCTATATGCGCGGGCGGATGAGCGCGGCGAAATCCTATGCCGCTCCAACCGACATCGGGCAGGTGATGGAAGGCGGCACCGTTGCCGAAGTCATCGAAAGCCGCGACCCTGCCTTCAAGCCCGGCGATATCGTGCTGTCCTATTCCGGTTGGCAGTCGCATGCCGCGGCCAGCGGCTCGCAATTGCGCAAGCTCGACCCGGCGAACGCGCCGGTGACGACGGCACTCGGTGTGCTCGGCATGCCGGGTTTCACCGCCTATGCCGGGCTGCTCACCATCGGCCAGCCCAAGCCGGGCGAGACGGTCGTCGTCGCGGCGGCGAGCGGGCCGGTCGGTTCGGCCGTCGGGCAGATCGCGCGGATCAAGGGTGCACGGGCGGTCGGCATCGCCGGCGGACCGGAGAAATGCGCTTTCGTGCACGAGACCTTCGGCTTCGATGCGGTGATCGACCATCGTGATCCCGACATGGCCGGCAAGCTGGCGGCTGCGTGCCCGAACGGCGTCGATGTCTATTTCGAGAATGTCGGCGGCCATGTCTGGGATGCGGTCTTTCCGCTGCTCAACACCTTCGCGCGCATTCCGGTCTGCGGCCTTGTTGCGCAGTACAATGCGAGCGGGGACTTCCCGGGGCCGGACCGGCTGCCCACGCTGATGCGCGAGGTACTGTCGAAGAGCCTGACGATCCGCGGCTTCATCCAGCGCGAATTCGTCGCAGCCCAGGGACCGGCCTTCCGCAACGAGATGGCGAGCTGGATCGCGGATGGCAGTGTCAAATACAAGGAAGACGTCGTTCAGGGGCTGGAGAACGCGCCGGAAGCCTTGATCGGCCTGCTGGAAGGCAAGAACTTCGGCAAGCTGATCGTCAAGCTTTGAGGCGCGGCGCGCCACGCGCCAGCCTTTTTCCTTGACCATTGAGCGGGCGCGCGGCCATCACCATGCGCCCGCCATCGGACCTCGCCATGCCCGTCTTCGCCATTCCCTTCCCGATGATCGACCCCGTCGCGGTCGAGATCGGGCCCCTCGCGATCAAATGGTACGGGCTCGCCTATGTCGTCGGGCTGCTCGGCGGCTGGTGGTATGCCCGGCTGCTCGTGGCGACGGACCGGCTCTGGGGCAAGCGGCCGCGGCCGAAACCGGTCGAGCTCGACGATATGCTGCTCTTCGTCGCCTTCGGCGTCGTGCTCGGCGGCCGCACCGGTTTCGTGCTGTTCTACGATCTGCCACGCTACATCCAACGGCCGCAGGACATCCTGGCGATCTGGCAGGGCGGCATGTCCTTCCATGGCGGGCTGATCGGCGCGACGCTCGGTTTGTGGCTCTTCGCCAAAAGGCGGGGCTATCCCGTGCTGTCGGTGTTCGATCTGGCCGCAGCGGTGGTGCCGATCGGGCTTTTCCTCGGGCGCATCGCCAATTTCATCAATGGCGAGCTCTGGGGCCGGGTGGCACCGGATTTCCCGCTGGCGATGGTGTTCCCGAATGGTGGCCCGTTGCCGCGCTATCCAAGCCAGCTCTTCGAGGCTTTCTCCGAGGGCATCCTGCTCTTCGCGCTGGTCAACCTGCTGGTCTGGACGGGCTGGTTCCGCAGGCCCGGCTTCGTCGCCGGCGTCTTCGGCATCGGCTATGCGCTGGCCCGCATCGCCTGCGAGTTCTTCCGTGAGCCCGATCCGCAGCTCGGCTTCCTGTTCGGTCGTTCGGTCGATGCGCTCTCGGGCGGCATCACCATGGGCATGCTCCTGTCCCTGCCGGTGCTGGCCGCCGGGATCTGGCTGATCGCGACGAGCCGGCGCGAGGCGGCGTGACCACGCTCAAGGCGGAGCTCATCCGCCTGATCCGCGACGAGGGGCCCTTGCCCATCTCGCGCTTCATGGCGCTGGCGCTCGGCCATCCGCGCCATGGCTATTACATGACGCGCGATCCCTTCGGGCAGGAGGGGGATTTCACCACGGCTCCCGAGATCAGCCAGATGTTCGGCGAGCTTATCGGCCTCTGGTCCGCGCATCTCTGGCAGGCGATGGGTGCGCCCGCGCGCTTCCGGCTGGTCGAGCTCGGTCCGGGGCGTGGTACGCTGATGGCGGATGTGCTGCGGGCGACGCGGATCGTGCCCGGCTTCCACGCCGCGCTCTCGGTCCATCTCGTCGAGACGAGCCCGGTGTTGCGGGCGAAACAGGCCGCGACATTGAGCGGAACCGAGCCTGTCTGGCACGATGCCGTCGCGACGGCGCTCGACGGGCCGGCGATCGTGCTGGCCAACGAACTCCTCGACGCGCTGCCGCTCGACCAGTTCGTGATGACGGCGGAAGGCTGGCATGAGCGGCTGGTCGGGCTGGATGATCATGGAGGGCTTGCCTTCGGACTGGCGCTGGTCGGCGAGGATTCGCTGAAGATCGCCGCGCCGGCCGGCAGCGTTTTCGAGCAGCCCTTTGCCGCGCTCGACGTCGTTGCGGAGGTCGCGCGCCATCTCGCGAATGCGGGCGGCGGTGCCTTGTTCATCGATTACGGCTCGATGCATTCGGGTCTCGGCGACACGCTGCAGGCGATGAAGCGGCACGCCTTCGTCGATCCGCTGGCCGAGCCGGGCGAGGCGGATTTGACGGTGCATGTCGATTTCGAGCGAATGGGGCAAGCGGCCCTGAAGGCCGGTGCGGCGCTGCACGGGCCGGCGACGCAGCGCGATTTTTTGCTGGCGCTCGGTCTGGCGCAGCGCGCGCAGACCCTGTCTCAGAAGGCGGACACTGCGCAGCGCCAAGCGATATCGGATGCGTTCGACCGGCTGATTGCGCCGGGCGAGGCCGGTATGGGCGATTTGTTCAAGGTTGTGGCGTTCTCTCATCCAGCCCTGCCGCCGCTGCCCGGATTTGACCTTCATCGGCTGCCAGAGCAGGGCTGAGAGCTGCGAAGGCCGGGGTACCCGGGATTCGCGCCAGACGGGACGACGCCATGTTCATCACCTCCGCCGAACTCGCCGCCGAAGCCGGCATCCGCCACGCCTTCTTCACACGCGAGGGCGGCGTCTCGACGGGCATCTACGCTTCGCTCAACGGCGGGCTCGGCTCCTCGGACGATCCGGCTGCGGTGCGGGACAACCGGGCGCGGATGGCGCGGCATCTCCATGTCGAGCCCGACCAGCTCGTCAGCGTGCATCAGGTGCATTCACCCGATGTCGCCGTTGTCACCGGCCCTTGGCAAAGCGAAAAACCCCGGGCGGATGCGATGGTGTCGATCTCGCAGAATGTCGCGCTCGGCATTTCGACGGCCGATTGCGGGCCGATTCTCTTCGCCGACAGCGAGGCACGTGTCATCGGCGCCGCCCATGCCGGCTGGAAGGGCGCCTTCGGCGGCGTCGTCGGCGCGACCGTGAAGGAGATGGAAAAGCTCGGCGCGCGGCGCGAGCGCATCCTTGCCGTGCTCGGGCCGACGATCAGCGCGGCGGCCTATGAGGTCGGGCCGGAATTCATCGAACGCTTCAAGGCCGAGAACCGGACCTATTCGCGCTTCTTCACGCCATCCGAGCGCCCGGCCCATGCGATGTTCGACCTGCCTGCCTTCATCAGGCTCAAGGCGCAGGAGGCTGGCATCGGCCGATTCGTCGATCTCGGATTGTGCACCTATGGCGACGAGCGGCGCTTCTTCAGCTATCGGCGCACGACGCATCGCGGCGAGCCCGATTACGGCCGGCTGATCTCGGCGATCACCCTCGACTGAGCAGGAAGCGGTTGAGGAAACCGCCGCGCCGCTTGCCGACAACCCCAGGTCGAGGCATCATCGTCGTTGCAAGCTGGCTGGAATGCATCGCTTCCCCGGCTCAGAGACGTTCTTGGCGCGGTGCATTCGTCTGCGGGGGCCGATATGGAACAAATCTTGATGAACCTGATCGCCGGTGCGATCGGTGGCAACGCGGCCGGCAAGGCCACTCCCAGCTTCGATCTCGGGACTTTGGGCAACACGATTTCCGGGCTGGTCGGCGGCGGCGTGCTCGGCCAGCTCATCCCCCTGGTGCTGCCGGCCATCAGCGCGGCCGCGCAAGGCGGAAACCTCAGCGTCGGCGGCATTCTCACCAACCTGATCGGCGGCGGCGTCGGCGGCGCGGTCCTGACCGCGATCATCGGCGCCGTGAAGAACAAGGCGGCCTGAGGGCGCCGGCACATCAGCGTCCCCGTTCGGGGACGCTGCGCGGAGCGGGGTTGCGCGGCCAGGCGTTGCGCAACCGCAGGGACGGCTGCGAAGCTGCGGCGTTTCCGCTGCTCCTGCCGGGTGTCCCGTCGTGCCACGCTCAATCCAATATTACTTCTCGCTGCATTCGCCCTGGACCTATCTGGGCAACGAGCTCTTCCACGAGATCGCGCGCAGGCATGGCGCGAGCATCGTCTACCGCCCAATGCCGCTGCGCTCGGTCTTCGACGAGACCGGCGGATTGCCGCTGCCGAAGCGGCATCCCGTCCGCCAGCGCTATCGCCTGGTCGATCTGCAGCGCTGGCGCGAGCGGCGCGGGCTGCCGCTCGTGCTCGAGCCGAAGCATTTCCCGTTCGATCCCTCGCTGGCGGACCGCGTCGCTGTCGCGATCCTCGCGGCCGGCGCCGATCCGGCCGGCTTCATCGCTGATGTGATGGCAGGCGTCTGGGCACGCGAGGAGGATATGCGGGAACCGGAGGCGATTCGGGCCTGCGCCGTGCGTGCGGGCTTCGATGGCGAAGCCCTGCTGGGGCAGGCCGCGAGCGAGCCCGTGCGGCAGCGCTATGAGGCGACGCTCTCGGAGGCCGTGGCGGCCGGTGTCTTCGGCGCGCCGAGCTATGTGCTCGACGGCGAGGTGTTCTGGGGGCAGGACCGGCTCGAACTGCTCGACTCGGCGCTGTCGAGCGGGCGTGCGCCCTATCGGCCGGACGGCGCGGTCTGATCAGTCGACGATATCGGGCGTGCGCCAGCCCAGATGCTGGCCGGCATCGACGGCGATCATCTGCCCGGTCACCGAGCGGGCGCGGGCCAGATACAGCACCGCCTCGGCGATCTCCTCCGCGGCGACGCGGTGGCCGAGCAGCGTCGCCGCCGCTTCCTGCTCCATCAGCCGCTGTCCGTCATGCGGGTTGGGAAAGGTCGGGCCGGGGCCGACGGCGTTGACCCGGATGCGCGGCGCCAGCGCCTGGGCCAGCGTGACGGTCGCCGTCAGCAGGGCGGCCTTGGTCAGCGTGTAGGAATAATATTGCGGCGTCAGCTTCCAGACGCGCTGGTCGACGATGTTGACGACCGCCCCGTTCGCATCCGGCGGCAGGCGCTCGGCCATGGCGCCGATCAGCAGGGACGGCGCCCGCAGATTGACCGCGAACTGACGATCCCAGATTGCGACGTCGAGCGAGCGCACATCGTCGATAACGAAGCTCGAGGCGTTGTTGACCAATAGCGTGACCGGCCCGAGCGCGGCTTCGACCGACGGCAGCAGATCGCGAACCGCTTCGGCATCGGCGAGATCCGCCTGAAAGACGCCGCAGGAGCGCCCCGCCGCCGTCAGGCGATTCGCCAGTTCCTGCGCTTCGCTGCGGCCGCTGCCGTGATGGATCGCAACGGCATAGCCGGCATCCGCCAGCCGCTCGACGATGGCGCGCCCGATTCGCCGCGCCCCGCCGGTGACGAGCGCGACCTCAGTCATCGTTGGCGCGTTTGCCGGCGGAAGCGCCCGGCGGCGTGATGCCGGCGTCGCGCTGCAGGCGTCTTTCCCAATGCTTGGCGGCGCGCAGATAGCGGTAGAAGGCGAAGTTCATCGCGGTCATAAAGCCGTAGAGCCCGCGCAGCGCGTGCCGGCGGCCGATATAGGCCTTGATGAAATTCGCCGGGAACTCGGCGAGGAGGCGGAAGACTGAAATGGTCTCACCGCGCGCGTCGAGGTCGTCCGCCTGAGCGTCGCTATAGGCGTTGAGCTTCTCCATCTGCTCGCCGAGCGAGCGCACCGAGAAGTGATGGATCGTGCCCTTCAGCTTGCCGACCCGCGCATCGGGCTCGAGATCGACGCGATCATGGACCGGGGACAGCGAGTAGCGTCCCTTCGACTTGCGGTAGAGCCGCACGGGCGCCAAGGCATAGGCGAAACGATGCGGGGCCTTCTCGCCGGGAAAAATCTCCGCGATTCGCGTCTTGTAGGCGTCGGCCGGCGGCATCCCGGCCTGGAACAGGGCCGCGATCTCGGCAGCGAGATCGGGCGGCAGCACCTCGTCCGCATCGAGATTGAGCAGCCAATCATGGCGGCACTGATCCTCGGCGAAGCGCTTCTGGCGGCCATATCCGGGCCATGGATTGAAGATGACGCGAGCGCCGAGCGCCTCCGCCACGGCCTGCGTGCCATCGGTCGAGCCGGAGTCCACCACGACGATGTCGTCGCTCAGGGAGCGGGCCGCCGTGATGGTGTGGCCGATGCGGTCGGCTTCGTTCAGCGCGATGATGAAAATGGAAAGAGGCGGCACGGTCTCGTTCGATCCCTGAGATTTCAACGCTTAAGCACGCTTGACGAAGGGCGGCAAGACGAGTGCGCCGAGGTTCTTCGCGCATGAAAAAAGATTCGTACCGGTCGAGGAACCTTGCGCAAGCCGGGGCGTTTCTCGACCGGTTCTCCATGGCCGCCGAGATGCCAGCGGCGTTCTATTAGTATTCGATTTACCATGCTGGCTTTCACGGCCGTGGTTAACTCGGCTTTACCTATTTGCATTCAGTTATCGCATTCGTGCCGCATTTCTGCCGCGGTCTGCAAGGTAGATGTGCTTCCGGTGCAACAGACAAAAGCGACGACAGGTTCTATACCATCGTCATCGAAATCACCCGCCGGGCTTTCCGGCGACCGCGACGACTAAGGAGTTTGTCATGAAGAAGTATCTGCTCGCGAGCGTTGCCGCTTTCGGCATCATCGCTGCCGGCGCCGCCTCGGCTGCCGACCTGCCGTCGCGCAAAGGCCCGGTCGCTGCCCCGGTCTACATCCCGCCGGTTTTCACCTGGACCGGTTTCTACGTCGGTGGCAACGCCGGCTACGGCTGGGGCAACGTGAACGCCAACGGCTTCACCAACGTTGGTGACGTCGATGGTTTCACCGGCGGCGGCCAGATCGGCTACAACTACCAGATGGGCCAGTTCGTGCTCGGCCTCGAAGCCGACCTGCAGTACGCTGACCTGAGCAGCGGCAACAGCTTCAGCGGCATCAACGTCAAGACCGACTACTTCGGCACGGTCCGTGGCCGCGTCGGCGTCGCCTTCGACCGGTTCCTGCCCTACATCACCGGTGGTTGGGCTTACGGCAACGTGAAGACCTCGATCCCGGGTCTCGGCTTCTCGTCCGACAAGACCCACACCAACGGCTGGGTCATCGGTGGTGGTCTTGAGTACGCTGTCACCAACAACATCATCGCCGGCGTCGAGTACCTCTACGTCGACCTCGGTGAGAAGAGCGTTCTCGCCGGCTCGGGCACCAAGGTCGGCACCGACTTCTCGGTCGTCCGCGCCCGCCTGAGCTACAAGTTCTGATCCGATCACATCGGATTTGAGCAACCCGGTGGCCTCGGCCACCGGGTTTTTTGTTGTGCGCGAGACATGCGCTTCGACAAGGCCACAAGAATAAAGCCCGGCGCTTTCGCGAGCGCCGGGCTTCTTTCGATCGGGGGAGCGTTGGCGAGCAGAGCAGGGCCGTCTTGGAGCACGCCGATTGATACGGAGCTACGCGGTCATCCCGGGCTTGACCCGGGATCCATGCCGAAGTGTGTCCGATCAAGGTTCAGGCATGGATCCCGGCTCTTCGCTTCGCTCCGGCCGGGATGACCCGCATTTCCATGAAACGCAGCAGAGTCTAGCTCTTGACGCGCGTGCTTTCGAAAGCCGGAACGCGGGCCGCGAAATCATCGAGCCAGGCGACCAGCTTGGGATAGTCGGCGCGCCAAGTGCCCGCGAAGCGTAGATCGAGATAGCCGAGCGCGCAGGCGAGCGCGATCTCGCCGATGCGCGGGTGGTCGGTGAAGGCGGGCGGATCGGTCTCCAGCGTGGCGAGTGCCCGCGAGATCTTGCCGGTCTGATGGGCGAGCCAGTCGGCGTTGCGACCCTCTTCCGGCCGGAAGCGTCCCTCATAGACCTTCAGCAACGCCGCGTCGCAGATGCCGTCGGCGAGGGCCTGCAGGCGGAGCTGGGCGAAGCGGGCCTCGCCGGCCGGGATGAGTTTTCCGCCGCCGGCGAGATGGTCGAGATAGTCGACGATCACGCGCGAATCGAACAGCGTCATGCCGTCTTCCAGCACGAGCGTCGGAATCTTGCCGAGCGGATTCTGCCGGCGCAGCGGCTCCGCCGGATCGGTGGTGTCGGCCACGACGATCTCGATACGGTCCATCAGGCCGAGTTCGAGGGCCGCGATCTTGACCTTGCGGCCGAAGGGCGAGGCGGGGGAGGAGCGCAGGACGAGCATCGGTCGGGAATCCTGGAGGAAAAGGAGAGGGCGGTCAGCCGTCGGAGCGGATCGGCTCGCATAGATAGCGCGGCCGCTGGCCCTGTGCGAGCCGCTCGGTCAGCGCGGGCAGCAAGATCTGCATGTCCTCGGCGAGCTTCCAGGGCGGATTGGCGATCAGCAGGCCGGTGGCGCCGAGGCCGCCGGCGGCTTCGGGGCGATCGACGTCGATCTCCAGCCGCAGCAGGCGGCCGATATCGGCATCCAGCACCTCCTCCACCATCGTCGCGACGGCGCGCCGGTCCTTGATCGGGTACCAGAGCATGTAGATTCCCGTCGGCCATTTGCGATGGGCGGCGATGAACTGCGTGGTCAGCGTGGCGAATTCGTCCTTCTCCTCGAAGGGCGGGTCGATCAGCACGAGGCCGCGCCGTTCCTTCGGCGGGGTGTTGGCGCGCAGCGCGGTCCAGCCGTCGATGGCCAGGGCCTTGCTCCGCGAGTCCCGCCCCAGCACCTCGGCCAGCTTGCGATAGGTCGGCGGATGGAGCTCGGCGGCGATCAGCCGGTCGAACGGGCGCATGGCGTGGCGGCAGAACCAGGGCGAGCCCGGATAGGCATCCGGCCCATGCTCGGCGCGGACCGCGGCAAGGACTGCCCGGTAGGGCGCGAGCAGCGCCTCGGCGGCGGGGGCAAGCGGCGAGCGGTCGAGCCGCGCCACGCCATCCTTCCATTCATGCGTCCGCAGCGCCTCTTCCGAGCCGAGATCGTAGCGGCCGACGCCGGCATGGGTGTCAATGACGCGATAAGGCGTCGGCTTGGCGTCGAGATGCAGCAGGATGCGCGCAAGGACGGCGTGCTTCAGCACATCGGCGAAATTTCCGGCATGGAAGCCGTGGCGGTAGTTCATGCGCCGCTTCTAGAGCATCCGCCCGAAAAGTGGGATGCGGTTTTCGGAGACGCGGAGGCGATAATCCGTGTCAGCGCGGCGCGACAACGGTGAGCTCGCGCGCCCGGCAGCCAGAACGGTCGACCTCCTGGCAGGTGCGGAAGTCGCGCAGATCCTTGCTGAGGCAGATGCGGACCTCCTGCAGCACGCCGCGCTTGCAGGAGACGGACATCATGTCCGTGCGCAGGCCCGGATTGGCGGCGACGAAGGCGCGTTCGAGGTCGAGGACCGTCCAGCTCCGGTCGCTGTCGGCCTTGGCGAGGGCCGGCGGGACGACGACCTTGTCGCGGGCGCGGCGGGCATCGCGGAAATAATCGGCAGGGCTGGATCCGGAGCAGGTGCCGTGCTTGCGCCACTCGTAGCGGGCAAGGCCCTCGGTCGGATAGACGCCCTCTGCCTCCGTCATCGCCATGCGCGAGGGCGACCGGCCGGAGGGGCCGCAATCGCTCGGAAAGCCGCGCTCATATTGCGGCCAGAGGCCGTGAACGACGAAGCGCAGGCCGCTGCCCCCGGCGCATTGCTCTCGATTGCGCGTGCGGTCGCCGTCGAGCTCGCAGAAGCCCGGCGACCAGGAGAGCGCAAGCACATAGAAATCGAAGTCGCCCGGCGCGCCGCCGCGCTGGCCGAAGCCTTGCGCCTGCGCGGCGCTGGCAAGGCAGAGCCAGGCGAAGGCCGCCAGGGCGATGCGCCCGATCATCGCAGGACGCTCAGGGCCGGGCCATCTTGCAATCGGGTGCGTAGGAGCGCTCCCTGTCGAGGCCGGCGACGCACCAGTTCACGTTCCAGGTCATGCCGAACAGGCCGAGATTTTCGCGGACCGAGTAATCGACACGGTGATAGATGCCATTGTTCAGCAGCAGGCGGGCCGAGCAGAAGCGCCGCGGAATGAAGTCGGCGCCCCAGGGGCGGAAGCCGAGCTGCGCGATGCGGTCATAGGAGAGCGCCCGCAGCGGTCCCCAGAACTTGGCCTCGCGCGAATCGAACCAACTCGACAGATGGGAGAGCACCGCCGGGTCGTCGCAGCCCGGCAGATTGCCGTACATCGGGACGATGCGCGCCTCGGCGCGGTCCGGCGGCGCGACATAGCGGCCTCCGGCAGCCTCAGCGGCACTGAGGCCCGCCAGGCAGGCGAGCGAGACAAGGGCGGTACGGAGCAGGGCGCGGCGCATGGAATCAGGCCTCGTAAAGGCAGAACGCTGGTTGCGCTTACGATGGCTCCCCGCCCGGCAAGGGTCAAGGCATCGCGCTTCGCGAGACCGCGATGCTGCGCGGCCGTGGCATTTCGGCCCGCCCGCCGGCCAGCCTTGCGTTCGGCGTAGGGCGCGGGCAACGCGCGCGGGCTGGCCGGACAGGCCAGCTTGGGTGACAATCGCGGCAACGAGGGAGGTAACATGGACGATTGCTTCGACGACCCCGCAGCGCGCATCGAGGATGCCGCCTCGCTGCGCAGCCATATCGGCCCCGTGAATCCGGTGGCGGCGAGCAAGGTGCTCGACCGGCTCGACCGCTTCTGCCGCGACTTCATCGCGCTATCGCCCTTCCTGGTGCTTGCAAGCAGCGACGGCGAGGGTGGGGTGGATGCGAGTCCGCGAGGCGATGGGCCCGGCTTCGTGCGCGTGCTCGACGAGCGGACGCTGCTCATCCCCGACCGGCGCGGCAACAACCGCGTCGACAGCTTCGGCAATGTCCTGGCCTCGCCGGGCGTCGGCATCGTCTTCATGGTGCCCGGCATCAACGAGACGCTGCGGGTCAACGGCAAGGCGCTGATGACGCGCGATGCCGAGCTGCTCGCCCCCTCGACGGTGCAGCAGCGGCCGCCGCTGACCGGGCTGATCGTGACGGTCGAGGAGGCTTATTTCCACTGCGGCAAGGCGCTGATCCGCGCGAAGCTGTGGGACCCGTCCAGCCAGGTGCCGCGCCACAGCTTCCCGACACTCGGCCGCATCGTCGCCGAGCAGACCCGGATGGTCGAGGCCGAGGAAGCCGATCGCAATCTCGAAGAGGCCTATCGCAGCCGCCTCTATTGAGGCGGCTGCTCTTCGTCAGAAGGAGGCTTCGAGCATCGCGGCATAGTCGGCCGCCGTCGCCGGGCGCGGATTGGTCGCGCTCGAATGGTCCAGCGTCGCGGCCTCGGCGATCGCCGGGATGACGCTGCGCGGCGCGCCCATCGCCGTGAGGGTGGCGGGCATGCCGAGGCTGGCGACCAGCTTCGCGATCCAATCGGCCAAGTC
Source organism: Allobosea sp. UNC402CLCol (assembly GCF_000745475.1). GTDB lineage: Bacteria > Pseudomonadota > Alphaproteobacteria > Rhizobiales > Beijerinckiaceae > Allobosea > Allobosea spartocytisi. Next base: position 648,981 of record NZ_JQJJ01000008.1, on the reverse strand, counting down.
GGTGTCCGGGGCGAGGCCGAGCACGCGCCGGATCTCGGCATATTTCGCTTCAGCGGAGGGGGCGTTGAAGCGCAGCACGGCCGGCAGCAGCACGGCGTTGAGTGTGCCGTGATGCAGCGAGACCTCCTTCAATCCGCCAAGCGGGTGCGAGAGGGCGTGAACGGCGCCGAGCCCCTTCTGGAAGGTCATGCCGCCTTGCAGGGCGGCCATCATCATCTCCTTGCGGGCCTCGCGGTCGGAGCCGTCCTTCACGGCGCGGCCGATATGGGCGACGGCGCGCCTGAGGCCGTCGAGCGCGATCGCCTCGGCCGGCGGGTTCTCGCGCGGGCTGAGATAGGTCTCGATGCAGTGGGTGACGGCGTCCATGCCCGTGGCGGCGGTGAGCCAGGCCGGCAGGCCCATGGTCAATTCAGGATCGCAGATGGCGAGGCGCGGGATCAGATGCGGCGAGATGAAGCCGAGCTTGCGCCCATCCTTCAGCGTGATCAGCGCGGCGCGGCCGACCTCGCTGCCGGTGCCGGAGGTGGTGGGGATCGCGACGACCGGCGCGACCCCGGCCGTGACCTTGGGAATACCGCCGAGGATGGCCGCATAGGTTTCCAGCGGGCCGTCATGGGTGGCGAGGAGGGCGACGCCCTTGGCGAGGTCGAGGGGCGAGCCGCCGCCGATGGCGACGAGGCCGTCGCAGCCATGCTGGCGATAGAGCGCCAGCGCCGTTTCCACCGCCTCCTCTGTCGGGTTTGTGGGGGTGTCGCCGAAGACGGGCGCGTTCTTCAGAACGCCGGCATGCCGGCTCACCGTATCGACGAGGCCGGCGGCGACGATGCCCTTGTCGGCGACGATCAGCGGCCTGGCGATGCCGAGCCCGGCCAGATCGGCCTCGATGCCGGCGATCTCGCCGAAGCCGAACTTGATCGTCGTGAGATAGGTGATCAGCGCCATGGTTTCCTCCGGCCCCGGATTCGGTCCGCTTCGCGAGCGCGGCAGGGCATCGGGCATTCTTGGCCTGCCATGCGGGTCGGTGCCAAGCCCGTCGCTACGAACTCAGCGCAGGGCGGTCAGGCGACAGGCGGGGCCGCGCGTCGCAAGGCTAGTCGGCGGGATGTCTCAGGCGCTGCCGGCATGTGCGCTCCGATCGCGGGATGCGGCTCGGCCGGCGATGCCCGCCGCGCGCCGCTCCAGCAGCATCAGCGCGAGGCCGGCCGCGACGATCAGGGCGGCGCCGCACAGCATCAGCGGCGTCGGCCAGTCGCCGAAGAACAGCCAGCCGAAGAGCAGGGCCCAGATGATGAAGGTGTATTGATAGGGCGCGACCACCGACGCCTCGGCCAGCTTGAGCGCGCGCGTGACGCACAGATGTCCCAGCAGGGCGACGATGCCGAGCAGGCCGAGCAGGGCGAAATCGCGCGGGGTGGGCATCACCCAGCCGAGCGGCAGCAGGGCCGTGCCGAGGAGCAGCGAGCCGAAGGTCTGCCAGGCGACCAGCGTGACGTCGGGCGTGCCGCGCAGCTTGCGTCCGGCGATCAGCAGCGCCGCGAAAAGCACGCTGCCGGTCAGCGCCAGCAGCGCCGGGGGCGAGAAGCTCGCGCCCGATGGCGCCAGCGCCAGCGCGACGCCGAGGAAGCCGAGGCCGGCGGCGGCCCAGCGAGCGGGGTCGACACGCTCGCCGAGCAGCAGGGCCGCGAGCAGGACGGCCCAGACCGGCGCGGCCATCCAGAGCGTCATCGTATCGGCCAGCGGCAGATGGGCGACGCAGACATAGAAGAGCGTCGATTCTGTCGCGCCGATCGCCGTGCGCAGAAGCTGCAGGCGCGGGCGCTCGGGCCGCAAGGTGCGGCGGATGCCCTGCCTGAGGATGAAGGGCGCGAGCACGAGCAGCGCGGCGGCGCTGCGAAGCAGCATGAGCTGGCCGGGCGTGTAGGTCGAAACCAGCCATTTCCCCATCACGTCGTTGAGGGAGAACAGCAGGATTCCGAACAGCATCACAGCGATGCCGGTCAGGGATGCGTTGCGGGGGATCATGATGGGCAGGGTTCCTCGGGCGCGCTTCCACTGGCCCAGGCGCCGCGCACTGGCAACCCCGGCAGACGGCATGGCGCCATGCAGACCATAATTTAATTGTTGACTTAATTAAGTTAATGACGAATTATCAGTCCATGGATCGTTTTGCCGCCCTCGCCGAACCGACACGCCGCCAGATCGTAGAGATGCTGGGGGAGAGGCCGCTGGCCGCGGGTGAGATCGTGGCGCGATTCCAGATGAGCGCGCCGGCTGTCTCGCAGCACCTCAAGGTGTTGAAGGAAGCGGGGCTCGTGCGGGTCGAGGTGGCCGGGCAGAGGCGGATCTACAGCCTCGATCCGGCCGGGCTCGACGCCTTCGAGGCCTGGGTGCGCAAGGTGCGCGGCTTCTGGGGCGCGCATCTCGATCTGCTGGAGAAAGAACTGGCAAAGCCCGATGCGGGCGAGGGAGAGTAGCCATGAGCGCGTATGGTGTTGTTCTGGAAAGCGGCGCGGTGCGTTTCGAGCGATTGCTGCCGGGGCCGATCGAACGGGTCTGGGCCTATGTCACCGAAGGCGACAAGCGGGCGACATGGTTCTGCGGCGGCGATGTCGAGCCGCATGTCGGCGGCGAGGTCGCGCTGTTCTTCAAGCATTCGCGGATCACCGACGAGCCGCCGCCGGAAAGTGCCCGCAAGATGAACGATGAGGGCAAGCTGATGACCGGCACGGTCACGGCCTGGGAGCCGCCGTATCGCTTCGCCTTCAACTGGACCGGCATGGGCGATCCGGATTCGGATGTCGAATTCGCGCTGTCGCAGGCTGGTGACAAGGTCCGCCTCGTGCTGACGCATCGCCGGCTGGCGACGAAGGACCGGATGGCGATGGTCTCGAGCGGCTGGCATCTGCATCTGGGCCTGCTCGAGGATCAGCTCACCGGCGCCAGGCCCCGCGGCTTCTGGTCCGTGCATGAGCGGCTCCAGGCCGAATATGCCGAGCGGCAGAAGGACGCGTCGATCTGACCGGGCGCCGCTGCCCGTACGAAGAAGGCCCGGCACTCGCCGGGCCTTCCCGCAAGCCGGGGATCACGCCGTCGATGGCGTCGCCTGGACTCGCCGCTGGCGCAGGACATCCGCGATGAAGAGGCGCGACAGCGCGTGATAGAGCGGCTCCCGCGTGATCAGCCGCGCGGTCCCGTAGCCGAGCACGGATGCCGCCATCAGCGCGATGACATTGTCGTGGTTGCCGGTCATCTCGAGGATGATGACGAAAGCCGTCATTGGCGCCTGAACCACGCCCGAGAAATATCCGGCCATGCCCAGGACGGCGGCAAGACCGATCGGAGAGCCGAGAAGGGCGCCCAGCGTGCTGCCGAGCCCGGCGCCGACCGACAGGGACGGCGCGAACAGCCCGCCCGGAATGCCGGAGACGGACGAGGCCAGACTCGCCAGGAATTTCGCCAGGAAGAAGGAGGCCGGTAGCGGCGTGCCTTCGATGGCGCTGCGCGCCTGGGCGTAACCCGTGCCGAAGGTCGTTCCGTCCGAGGCGACGCCGATGACGGCGACGAGGCAGCCGGCGGCGACCGCGACGATCAAGGTGCGCCGGAGCGGAGTTGCGGCCCGCCAACGTCGGATACGCCGCGTCAGCGCGACCATGAGGCTGCTGAAACAGGCCCCGAAAGCGCCTCCGAGGACGCCGCAGCAGAGCACCAGAAGCCCGTCGCGCCTGAGTTCGGCCGTCGCGTTGGTAAAGCCGAAATAGGTGTAGTTCCCGACGATGGCCAGCGAGGCGAGGCCGGCGATGATGACCGCCGAGAGCACGATGCCGTTGGTGCGGGCCTGGTAGGTCCGGCTCATCTCCTCGATGGCGAAGACAATGCCGGCGAGCGGCGTGTTGAACGCGGCCGCGATGCCGGCGGCAGAGCCCGCCAGAATGAGGCCGCGCGCCTGCACCATGCCGCCCCAGCGGGCCACCTGCAGCATAATGGAGGCGCCGACCTGCACCGTCGGTCCCTCGCGTCCGATCGAGGCGCCGCAGAGCAGGCCGATGATGGTCATGACGATCTTGCCGGTCGCGATGCGCAGCGACAGGAAGCGGGAGCGCTCGGCGTCGTCGCGCAGGTGGCGCGCGGCGATGGCCTGGGGAATGCCGCTGCCCTGAGAGCCCTGGACGAAGCGCGCGGCAATGAAGGCGCACAGGCCGAAGCCCAGGGGCGTCACCAGCAGGGGCAGGAAGCGCAGCCCGTCCTGCCGGCCGGCTATCTCCGAAAAGAGCTGCTGAGCTTCGTCGGCCAGCCGCGCGAAGCCGGCGCTGACAAGGCCGATGGCGAGCGCCCCGAGCCAGAAGACCAGCCGCTGCCGCCAGTAGCGGGGCGTGACGACCAGGGCGCGCGAGCGCCGGAGCAGTCGCATTTTGCCTGGGCCGCGCACGTCATCCTCTCCGCAAGCCGATATCGGGACAGCCGGCTATAGCAGGATTGCCGCCAGGGGTGTCGAGCGACGATCGGCATGGCAGGCCTGCGCTGTCCGGTGTCCTCTGTCGCTCCGCGAGACGGCAGGCGGAGCGGGTTCCTAGAGGCTCGCCGCTGCCCGTGCGGCCTGGTCATACTGGCCGGAGAGGGAGCGCATCATTGCGGCGATCTCGGAGAGTCGGGCCGGGTCGGCTCCGGTGGCGCGGACGGACTTGACCAGGAGCTGCTCGCGGATCTGGGCGTAGCGTCGGCAGGCTTCCTCGCCGGCCGGCGTGACCTCGACGGTCTTTTCCTTGCCCTTGCGGCCACCCTTGAGGAGCTTCAGCCGTTCGAGCTTCTTCAGCGAATAGTTCACCAAATGCGTGTCCTCGATATTGAGGACGAGGCAGATATCGGCGAGCCGCTTCGGCTTGCCGCGGTGGTTGACGTTGTGCAGCACGAGCACGTCGAGCGGCGACAGGTCGGGCATGCCGGCCGCCGCCATGCCGCGCACGATCCAGCGCTGGAAGGCATGCACGGTCATGCTGAGCGCGAACTCGAATTCCGAGAGCGCCGGCAGCGCTCCGGATGCGAGATGGCCGGAGGAGACGATGGGGCCGAGATCGTCGGAAAAGGGAGAAGTCATCGCACTCGTCCTGAGTGAAGTCGCTGGGTCATCCGGACAAGCCGCGAAGCGGCGCCGATCCGGGATCCATGCCTGAACCGTTCCGGCATGGATCCCGGGTCTCCCTTTGGTCGCCCGGGATGACCGCGCTCTTGATAGAAGCGTGGCGGAGCCGCTCGCCTCACATCTTCTTGTAGGCGTCGATGATCGCCTGGCCGTCGGCGCCGGCCTTCTTCAGCCAGTCGGCGGTCAGCGTCTCGCCCGCCTTCTTGAAGCCGCTCGCCAGCTCCGGCGAGGGCGGCTGCACCTTCATGCCCTTGGCCTTGAGCTGGTCGATGTACCAGCCGGCCTTGTCCTGCCACATCTTCCAGCCGCGCTCCTCAGCGGTGGCGGCGGCCTTGAGGATCGCCTCCTGCGTCGGCTTGTCGAGCGCGTTGAAGGCGGCCTTGTTGACGAAGGTGGCGTCCTTCGGGATCCAGGCCTGCACGTCGTAGAAGTGGTCGAGCGATTCCCAGACCTTGGAATCGTAGCCGGTGCCGCCCGACGACATGAAGGAGTTGACCACGCCGGTGGCCAGTGCCTGCGGCAGCTCGGCAGCCTGAATGGTGACCGACTGCATGCCGAGCAACTCGCCGAGGCGGGCGGTGCCGACATTGTAGGCGCGCCACTTCAGCCCCTTCATGTCCTCGACCGTGTTGATGTCCTTCTTGGCGTAGACGCCCTGCGGCGCCCAGGGGACCATGAAGAGCAGCTTGATGCCCTGCGCGTCGAGCTTCTTCTCGATCGCTCCCTTGGAGGCGGCATAGAGCTTCTTCGACTGCTCGAAGCTCGTGGCCAGGAAGGGCACGACGTCGATGCCGAAGACCGGATCCTCGTTCTCGTGGATCGACATCAGGATCTCGCCCATCTGGGTCTGCCCGCTGGCGACGGCGCGCTTGATCTCGGGCGCCTTGAACAGCGCGGCATTGGCATGAACCGTGATCTGGAGCTTTCCGCCCGTCGCCGTCTCCACGTCCTTGGCGAAGAGGGCGAGGTTCTCCGTGTGCGGGTTGTCGGTCGGATAGGCGTTGGGCAGGTTCCACTTGGTCTGCGCCGCGGCGGGGGCGGCCATGGCGAGCGCGCTGACGCCGAGCGCGAAGGCTGCTCCCGTCAAGGTTCTGCGATTGATCATGCTGACATTCCCTCTCTCTGGTTGATTGTGATTGTGACGCTCACCGATCCGGGAAAGCGAGGTTCGGCAGGTAGAGCACGATGTCCGGGAAGGTGGTGATGATGATGACGGCGACGTTCAGCAGAAGGAAGAACGGAAAGGCCGCCTTCGCAATCGTCATCGTGTCCTTGCCGCTCATGTTCTGCAGCACGAACAGATTGAAGCCGACCGGCGGGGTGATCTGCGCCATCTCGACATGGATGACGAGGTAGACACCGAACCAGACGAGGTCGAAGCCGGCTTCCTTCACCATCGGCAGCACGATCACCGCCGTCAGCACGATCATCGAGATGCCGTCGATGAGGCAGCCCAGGATGATGTACATGCAGGTCAGCGCCAGCACGAGCATGTGCGGGGAAAGCGACTGGCCCTTGACCCAGTCTGCGAGCGCCGCCGGGATGCCGGTATAGGCCATCGCCGCCGTGCAGAACGCCGCGCCGGCCAGGATCAGCATGATCATGCAGGTCAGGCGCGTCGCGCTCATCACGCTTTCGAAGAAGGTCGACCAGGTCAGCGTGCCGCTCCACCAGGCGAGGAACAGCGCGCCCGTCACACCCCAGGCGGCGCATTCCGTCGCCGTCGCGAAGCCGAGGACCAGCGACAGGAAGACGGCGGCGATGAGCAGCAGGCAGGGCGCGAGCTTGGCCGATTGCCGGATCTTCGCCATGAACGCCATCGGCGGGTCGCGCGGGGGTATCTTCTTCGGGTTCAGCAGCGACCAGATGATGACGTAGCCCATATAGAGCGCCATCACGAGCAGGCCGGGCAGGAAGCCGCCGAGGAAGACCTGCAGCACGGAGACGTTGGCCGTGACGGCATAGACCACCATCGGGATGGATGGCGGAATGAGCAGGCCGAGCGTGCCGGAGCCCGCCAGCGTGCCGATGCTGATGCCCTCGTCATAGCCGCGCTTCTTCAGCTCCGGCAGGGCGATCTTGCCGATCGTGGCACAGGTCGCCGCCGAGGAGCCGGAGACGGCGGCGAAGATGCCGCAGCCGACGATATTGGTGTGCACGAGGCGGCCCGGCAGCCATTGCAGCCAGGGCGACAAGCCCTGGAACATCTGGGCGGAGAGGCGTGTCCGGAACAGGATCTCGCCCATCCAGATGAACAAGGGCAGCGCCGCCAGCGTCCAGGAGGCCGAGGCGCTCCAGACCGTGGTGGCCATCACCTGTCCGATCGGGACGTCGGTGACGAGGATCATGGCGAGCAGGCCGACAAGGCCGAGACCGACCGCGATCCAGACACCGCTGGCGAGGATGACGACGAGGAAGCCGAGCAGCACGATGGAGAGGATGGGAAGGCTCATCGCTCAGACGCCCCCGCCCTGCGCGACACGCTCGATCAGCTCTTCCGTCGTCTTCGGCGGCTCGGGCTCGTAGGTCGGCTTGCCGCCGCGCGCCACGGTGACCCATTCCTCGGCGATGGCGATCAGCAGGATCGCGAGTCCGAGGACCATGCCGCTCTGCGGGATCCAGAGCGGCACGGAAACCACGCCGGTGGACATGTCGAAGAACTGCCAGGAATCATAGGCGAGCTTGCCGGCCTGCCAGGTGAAATAGGCGATGAAGGCGGCCGCGATCGTCAGCGAAACCAGCTCCGCGATCCGACGTGGCCGGCCGTGCAGGCGCTCGAGCAACAGCCCGACGCGGATCATCTCGCCCTTCCTGAAAGTGTGGGCGAGGCCGAGGAAGGCCATCGCGACCAGGGACCAGGCGGTGAAGTCGTCGCCCGAAGGGACGTTGAGATTGACCTCTCGGCCGAGCGACAAGAGCATCATCAGCACGAAGATGCCGACGAGGAACAATCCCGCGAGATAGCCGGCGGCGAGGTAGAGGAGGTCGAGCGTTCGGCGGGTCATCGCGGCGCCGCTCCCCGCAAGGCGGGGCACACGCCCCTGATTGTCAGGACCGTTCGCATCGTCGCATCCTCCACCTTTCGCTGGAGAGGCCCCTCAGCCTTCTTCCAGCCACAATTGGGATCGTAGCCGGCGAAATCGGCTTGTCAACACAACATCGACGATTTATCGATGAAATGTCGGCGTTGATCACCCGCCGGCAAGAGGCGCGGGGGAGAGCTTTCCGATGACGGCACGCTGGGACTTCTGGATCGATCGCGGCGGCACCTTCACCGACGTGATCGGGCGCGATCCTGCTGGCAATCTCCATGCCAGGAAGCTGCTCTCGGAGAATCCCGGCGCCTATCGCGATGCTGCGGTGCAGGGCATCCGTGACCTGCTCGGCCTGAAGGCCGGCGAGCCCATCCCGGCCGGAGCCGTCGGCGAGGTGCGCATGGGCACCACCGTTGCCACCAACGCGCTGCTGGAGCGCAAGGGCGACCGCACGCTGCTGGTCACCACCAAGGGCTTTCGCGACGCGCTGCGCATCGGCTACCAGGCCCGGCCCGACATCTTCGCCAAGCAGATCGTCAAGCCCGAGCAGCTTTATGAAGACGTGCTGGAGGTCGAGGAACGCGTGCTCGCCGACGGCACGGTCGAGCGTGTGCTCGACGAGGCGGCGGTCCGCGCGGCCTTGCAGGCGCAGTTCGATGCGGGCTTCCGCGCCGTCGCCATCGTGTTCATGCATGGCTACCGCTACAGCGCGCATGAGCAGGCAGCGGCTCGCATCGCCCGCGCAATCGGCTTCCCGCAGGTTTCCGTCAGCCACGAGGTCTCGCCGCTGATCAAGCTGGTCGGGCGCGGCGACACCGCCGTGGTCGACGCCTATCTCTCGCCGATCCTCGGCCGTTATGTGCAGCAGGTGTCGGAGGAGCTCGACGTCGCCCGCACCGGCGCGCGCCTGATGTTCATGATGTCTTCGGGCGGATTGACCGCGGCCGAGCTGTTCCAGGGCAAGGACGCGATCCTCTCCGGCCCGGCCGGCGGCGTCGTCGGGCTTGCCGAAACCGGTCGCTCGGCCGGGTTCGACAGGGTGATCGGCTTCGACATGGGCGGCACCTCGACCGACGTTGCCCATTTCGACGGCGAATATGAGCGCGCCTTCGAGACTGAGGTCGCCGGCGTGCGCATGCGCGCGCCGATGATGCTGATCCATACGGTTGCGGCCGGTGGCGGCTCGATCCTGCATTATGACGGCGCGCGCTTCCGCGTCGGTCCGGATTCGGCGGGTGCCAATCCCGGTCCGGCCGCCTATCGCCGTGGCGGGCCGCTCGCGGTGACCGACGCGAACGTCATGGTCGGCAAGCTGATCCCATCCTATTTCCCGGCGATCTTCGGGCCGAAGCAGAACGAACCGCTCGATGTCGCGATCGTCCGCAACAAGTTCGCGGTGCTGGCTGCGGAAGTCGGCGATGGCCGCTCGGCCGAGGAGGTCGCGGACGGTTTCATCCAGATCGCGGTCGCCAACATGGCCGAGGCGATCAAGAAGATCTCCGTCCAACGTGGCTATGACATCACCCGCTATGCGCTGAACTCCTTCGGCGGCGCCGGCGGCCAGCATGCCTGCCTCGTGGCAGACGCGCTCGGCATCAAGACGGTGCTGTTGCATCCGTTCTCCGGTCTGCTTTCGGCCTATGGCATGGGGCTCGCCGAGATCCGCTCGACGCGGACGGCCGCGCTCGATGTTGCGCTCGACGGCGAGGCCAAGGCCGCCATCGACGCCGTGGCGGAGAAGCTCGCGGCCGAGACCCGCTCGGAAGTCGCCGGCCAGGGCGTGGCGGAGGGCGATATCGCGATCCATACCCGTGCCCATATCCGCTATGCCGGCACCGACACGGCCATTGCAGTCCCCGCCGGCACGCACGCTGTGATGCAGGAGGCCTTCCAGACCGCGCACAAGGCGCGCTTCGGCTTCATGGACGAGACCAAGGCGCTGGTCGTCGAGGCGGTCGAGGTCGAGGCCGTCGGCGGCGGTGCGAAGTTCGAGGAAGCCTCGGCCGGCGAACAATCGGGCGAGCCGGCGGTGGCCGAGCGCACGCGCTTCTTCGCCAAGGGCGCATGGCACGAGGCGGCGATCGTCCGCCGGGAGGCGATGAAGCCCGGCCAGAGCGTCGCCGGCCCGGCGATCATCATCGAGCCGAACCAGACCGTCGTCGTCGAGGAGGGCTGGAGCGCCAAGCTCACCGCCAAGGACCATCTCGTCCTCGTTCGCGTCAAGGCGCTGGTCCAGCAGGCGGCGATCGGCACCAAGGCCGATCCGGTGATGCTCGAGATCTTCAACAACCTGTTCATGTCGATCGCCGAGCAGATGGGCGTGACGCTGCAGAACACCGCCTATTCCGTGAACATCAAGGAGCGGCTCGACTTCTCCTGCGCGGTCTTCGACCAGACCGGCGCGCTCGTCGCCAACGCGCCGCATATGCCGGTGCATCTGGGTTCGATGGACCGCTCGGTCGAGACCGTGATCGCCAACAACCCGGTGATCAAGCCGGGCGATGTCTACTGCTTGAACGCACCCTATAATGGCGGCACGCATCTGCCGGATATCACGGTCTGCACGCCGGTCTTCGACGCGCAGGACAAGAACATCCTGTTCTGGGTGGCGAGCCGTGGCCACCATGCCGATGTCGGCGGCACGGCGCCGGGCTCGATGTCGCCGCTGGCGACCAATATCGAGGAAGAGGGCGTCTATATCGACAACTTCAAGATCGTCGATCAGGGCCGCTTCTGCGAGGAAGACCTCGTCAAGCTCCTGACCGGCGCGCGCTATCCCGTCCGCAACGTCGTGCAGAACGTCAACGATCTGAAGGCGCAGATCGCCGCCAATGAGAAGGGCGTGGCCGAGCTGAAGAAGATGATCGGCTCCTTCGGCCTCGATGTCGTGCAAGCCTATATGGGCCATGTCCAGGACAACGCGGCCGAGAGCGTGGCGCGGCTTCTCACCAAGCTGCATGATTCCGAGTTCACCTATCCGATGGACCAGGGCTGCGCGATCAAGGTGAAGATCACCATCGACCGTGAGAAGCGCGAGGCGACGGTCGATTTCACCGGCACCTCCGAGCAGCGGCCGGACAATTTCAACGCCCCGGCGCCGGTGACGCGGGCCGCCGTGCTCTATGTCTTCCGCGTCATGGTCGATGACGCGATCCCGATGAATGCGGGCTGCCTCCGGCCGATCAAGATCGTCGTGCCGGAAGGCTCCATGCTGGCGCCGCGCTATCCGGCTGCGGTGGTGGCGGGCAATGTCGAGGTCTCGCAGGCGGTGACGAACACGCTGTTCGGCGCGCTCGAAGCCATGTCGGCCTCGCAGGGCACGATGAACAACCTGACTTTCGGCAACGATCAGTATCAATATTACGAGACGATCTGCTCGGGTTCGCCGGCCGGTCCCGGCTTCAACGGCACCTCCGGCGTGCACGTCCACATGACGAATTCGCGCCTGACCGATCCGGAGATCCTCGAGACGCGCTTCCCGGTCGTGCTGGAGGATTTCCACATCCGCCTCGGCTCCGGCGGCAAGGGCGAATGGACGGCGGGCGACGGCACCAGCCGCACCATCCGCTTCCTCAAGACGATGGACTGCGCCATCCTCGCCTCGCATCGCAAGGTCCGCCCCTTCGGCGTGAAGGGTGGCGAGCCCGGCGAGCTCGGCAGGACGCTGGTGCGCCGGCTCTCGGGCGCGATCGAGGAGCTGAAGCCCTCCGACCAGACGCTGCTCCAGGCCGGCGAGGCGGTCACGGTGATCACGCCGACGGCCGGCGGATACGGCAAGGCGAAGGGCTGAAGCTGTGACAACCTTGGGACGTCGGGCGCCTCAGTGCCGCGCCGGCGCCCGGCCCTTCACGGCGTTGGCCCGCGCGACATAGGACGCGCCGCCATCGCCTGCGATGGTGATGCGCGCGCGGACCTTGTCCTTGAGCAGAGCCACCGTCTGCGCGGGCAGGGCGGCAATGGCCGGCGCGACGGTCGAGCCGAGCGTGCTCGCATGCCAGAACGCGTCGAAATCGGCGAAATGGCGGCGCACGCTGATCTCGCGCGTCTCGACACCGCTGAGCCCGGCCTGTGTCCAGAGTTCGGCCAGGCTTTCGATCCGTGAGACGTCGGCGCTCGGCGGGCGCGGCGGCGTCATCCCGAGCGCCTTGAGTTCTGTCAGCACGGGGTCGAGCGGAAAGCCACCGCCCGGCATGTCCCAGGCATAGGCTGCGACGAGGCCGCCGGGCCGCGTGACGCGCACCATCTCCGCCACGCCCTTGGCCGGATCGGGCACGAAGAAGATCACCAGGGCCATGATCGCCGCATCGAAGCTCCTGTCCGGGTAGGGCAGGTCCATGGCGTCGCCCAGCGTGAATTCGGCGAGGCTGGCGACGGGGCGCTTGCGGGCATAGTCCAGTTGCCCCGGCGACGGATCGATGCCGCTCAAGGCTGCCGGTGCGCAGCGATCGAAGAGCAATTGCGTGGAGGCGCCGTTTCCGCAGCCGATATCGGCCCAGCGCAGACCTTCGGGCGCGGCGAGCCAGTCAAGGAAGACATCCCCGGCAAGGCGGCTCCACTTGCCCATCATCTCTTCATAGGCGGCGCCGTCGTTGAAGCGGATCTGCTGCTCGGTCATGGCGACGGCCTTTTCCAGCGGTTCGGGATGGGACGATCGATCTGGAAATAGGAGCGGCAAAGCCATACCTCCAGTCCACCTTTCGGAGAACGCACATGCCACAGACCTGGATGATCACCGGTGCCAATCGCGGCATCGGGCTTGCCATCACGACCCAGCTCCTGCTCCGGGGCGACCATGTCATTGCCGCGGCGCGCGATCCGCAGGCGAAGGCGCTGGCGGAACTCGCCTCCGCGCATGCGGGCCAACTCACGCCGCTGGCGCTCGATGTGACGTCCGATGCCAGCGTGGCCGCAGCCAAGCATGCGCTCGCCGGCCGGGCGATCGATGTGCTGCTCAACAATGCCGGCCTCTACGGGCCGCGCGACCGGCAGAGCGGCCTCGATGTCGATTTCGATGCCTGGCGCGAGGTTTTCGAGGTCAATGTCTATGCGCCGGTCAGGGTGGCGCAGGCCTTCCTGCCGAATCTCGAGGCCGGGCAGGGGCGCAAGATCGCGACGATATCGAGCCGCATGGGGTCGATCGCCGCCAACCCCGGCAATGCATTGATCTATCGTTCGTCCAAGGCCGCGGTGAACATGGCGATGGTGGTGTTCGGCAACACCGTGCGCGAACGCAATGTCAGCGTGCTGCTGTTCCATCCCGGCTGGGTCCAGACCGATATGGGCGGCGGCGGCGCCGACATCACGCCGGCCGAAAGCGCCGCCGGCCTGATCCGCACCATCGACGCCTCCGGCATGGCGGAGACCAACAGCTTCCGCGACTACACGGGCGAAACAATCGCCTGGTGAGGTCGTCTGCCGCTCAGTTCGCCCGCGTCGAGGCGAGCCAGAGGCCGCCGCCGATCAGCAGGCTGCCGCTGAACTTCGACATCAGCCGGACGCGCCTTTGCGAGAGCAGATGGCCGGCGCGGCCGGAGAGCAGGGCGTAGGTGCCGTCGCTCAGTGCCGCAAAAGCCAGCGCGGTGGCGCCCATGATGGCGATCTGGGTGGCATGGTCGCGCGTGGGGTCGAGGAATTGCGGAAAGAAGGCGCCGAAGAACAGCAGCGTCTTCGGGTTGCTCAGGGCGACGAGCGCACCTTGCAGGAAGAAGCCGCCACGGGGCGGCTTCGCCGGGACTGTCCCTTCCATGTCGGCGCCGGCCGAGCGGAACATCTTCCATCCCAGCCAGATCAGATAGGCGGCGCCGGCCAGACGCAGCCATTCGAACCAATGGCCCAGCGCCGCGGCGACCGAGCTCAGTCCGATGCCGGCGACCACGACCATGATCGCGAGCCCGGCCTGCGTTCCTGCCACATTGAGGAGGCCGGCGCGGGTACCGTGCTTCAGGCTGTTGGCGATGATCAGCGTGACCGTGGGACCGGGAACGATGATGATGACGATGCAGGCGAGGAGATAGGCGGCATAGACTTCGAGCGACATGGCGCGGGCCTCCGATTTTGTCGCTAGTGATCTGCCGATATCGAGTTTCTGTCCAGTCACGCCGTATCGTTGCCGAGCGGGAGTTTTGCGATGAGCCAGGCCAGTTTTGCCGTCTTGCCGCTGACGCCGGAGCGCTGGAGCGATCTGGAGGATCTCTTCGGGCCGCAGGGGCCTTGCTACGGCTGCTGGTGCAATCATTTCCGCATGCCGCAGCGCTTGCGCGTGCCGCTGCTCGGGGAAGGCGCGCGCCGGCTGTTCGAGGAACGGGTGAAGCAAGGTCCACCGCCGGGTGTGCTGGCTTACGCCGGGGACAAGGCCGTCGGCTGGCTTCAGATCGGGCCGAGGGCGCATATCCCCGAATGGAACAATCCGCGGCGCGCCTCGACGCCACTGCCGGACGCGCCGGCGGAGGATGAGCGGAACTGGGCCGCCTCGTGCTTCTTCGTCCGCAAGGGATTTCGCGGCAAGGGCGTCACGGGTGCGCTGCTCGACGGCGCGATCGATTTCGCGCGGGCGAGCGGCGCGCGCTTGATTGAAGCCGCCGCAATGGAGAACCAGGACAAGCGCAGCCCGGAAGGGCTCTATGTCGGGCCGGAAAGCGTTTTCCGCCGCGCGGGTTTCGTCGAGGTGGCGCGGCAGAAGCCGGGACGGCCCTTGCTCAGGCTGATGATCTGAGCGCGGCCGGCCGGTCGGATCTCAAGGCCCGAGACCCTGAAGGAAGGCCGTCAGCCGGTCGAGCGCCTGCCGGCCCTCCGGACGGTCGAGGTCGAACTGGTATTCATGCGGCAGTTTCGGCTCGGTTTCGGCCGGGAAGAACAGCGTGTCGACCTTGACGCCACGGTCGCGCAACGCCTGGGCCATCATCACCGATTGCGGCGCCAGCGGGTCGCCATTACCGGCCGAGATGAAGCTCGGCGGAAAGGCCTCGGTGACATAGCGCGGAACCGCCGCCTCGGTGATGCGATCGCTGTCGAGCGGGTCCGACGTTCCGAAATAGGCGAAGAGAATCGAGCGCAGGAAACTGCCGAAAGGGCCGGCGAAGTCGAGGGCGGTGGGGTCGAAGACGCCACAGAACAGGACGACGCCCTTGAGGAGGGAGGGCTCGACCGCGGGCCGGAGGCCAAGCGTCGCGGCGTAGTCCTTCCCGGTCAGGCCGGCCGCGAGCTGGGCCGCGATATGGGCGCCGGCCGAATCGCCTGCGAGCACCATGGTGCTCGCATCGATGCCCAGCCGGGCGGCTTCGCGCTGCAGGAAGCCGAGGGCCTTGTTCGCCTGCAGCACCGGCGTGGGATAGCGCGCCGCCGGCGCGAGGCTGTAGCCGATGGCTACGGTCGGGTAGCCCTTGCCGGCGACGATCCTGAGATAAGGAGCCACGTCCTGCCGGTCCCCGCCGACGAAGCCGCCGCCATGGATCCAGACCAGGACGGGGCGTCCCGGCCGTGCCCCCTCGGGCGGCAGATAGATGTCGAGCCGCTCGTCGGCGGCGTCTCCATAGGCGATGTCGCGCTGTTCCCGGATCCCGGCCGGGACATGCTTCGCGAGAGCCGCGCCGGTCTTCGAGGCGCCATAGGCAAAGCCCGCGCGGGTCAGCAGCGCCGACGGCCAGGGCGAGAGCACGAAGGCCGCATAGGCGGCAAACGCGACACCGAGACAAAGCAGGAGAATTCGGATCGCGCGCGGCCTCATGGAACGGACGCTAGAGATTCGCCGGAATATTGACCAGAGCGCATGCCGGTCGGATCGCTGCGCGGTCGAACCGGATCAGGGGTTCTCCACCCCTATCCGGCGGCTCTGCCGGCCGCGAATGCCGGCGCCGAAGGAAGTCGCCCGCTCAGGGGGCGTCGACGCCGGATGCGATCTGTTCTCCGGCTAAATATTTGAATTATATATTTTTTCTTCCTGCTCCAATCCGCTTTTTCGATCTCCCGTTAACCCGTCATTCGTTCGCATCGGCGAAAGAGAGGGCGCACTACAGGTGGGATGATGAGACGGCGACCGGGACTGACGGCAAAGATCATGATGCTCTTTGCACTGCTGAGCATCGCGGCTGCGCTCGGCCTCGTCAGCGTGCTAGGTGGACTTGACGATGTCCGTCGCATCGACCGGGAGGCCTTTTCCGGCATCACGCTCGCCAGCAGCGCCTCGCTGCTCGCCAGCCGGGTTGCGAACGCCTCTCTGCTCGGCCGCCTCGATGCCGACGCCTCGGCTGCCGAAATCGCGGCGTCGCTGGAGAAGCTCGATGCCGCCATCGAACTCGTCGATGCCGCGCGCGCGCATTTCATCTCGGCGTTGCCGAAGGCCATGATCGAGGCGAATCCGACGCTCGACGCGCGCATCAACACTTTCATCGCCTTCCAGCGCGGTATCGTCGATATCGGCCAGCGCGTTTCCGCCAAGGCGGCGGTGCTGGAGGCCGGCGCGGAGGAGGCGCGCCTCAATGTCAGCCAGATCATCGCCACGACCTCGGCGATGCGCGACGCCCTGGCGGCGACGGCAAGCGAAGCCGGAATCCGCGCCGGCGAGCGGGCGGAGCTGGTGCGATTGCGCACCATCGTCATGGCGCTCCTGCTGCCCTTGGCGGGCGGGCTCGCCGCGCTCCTGCTACTCAGCCGCCATCTGACGCGCCCCTTGCGTGAGCTGATGATCTCGATCCGCGAGACGACGAGTTCCGACAGGGTCATCGCCGTACCGCATTGCGGCCGCTCCGACGAAATCGGAGAGCTCGCCCGCACGGTCCAGCAGCTCAGCGAGGTCCGTGCGACCCTGGTGACGCGAGAGACGGAAGCCGGACAGGCCCGCCAGCACCAGCAGCTCCGCAGCCGGGAGCTGGCGCGCATCGCCGACGAGTTCGAGGCGCAGCTCGGCCTGCTGCTCGGCGAGATCGGACGGGCGAGCGAGACGCTGCGCACGACGCTTCAGGATGCCGCCGTGCGGGTCAACCAGGTTTCCAGGAGCTCGGAGATCGCGGCGGCGTCCGTGACCGGCGCCGGCGAGGAAGCGAACCGCACGACGGAAGCCGCCCTGCGGATGGAGTTCGTCATCGGGCAGATCAACGACGAGGTCAGGCGGGTCTCGATGATGGCGAGCGCGGCGAGCCAGGAGGCGAGCGGCACGCAGAAGCTGGTCGCCGAGCTCGCCGAGAAGGCCACGCAGATCCGGGACGTCGTCGGCATCATCGAGGCCGTGGCGCGCCAGACCAACCTGCTCGCGCTCAACGCCACGATCGAGGCCGCGCGCGCCGGCGCGCATGGCCGCGGCTTCGCGGTGGTCGCCTCCGAGGTCAAGGCGCTTGCCGGCCAGACTGCCGAAGCGGCATCCCGCATTGTCGGCCGGATCGCACAGGTCGACGCGGCTCTGTCCCATGCCGCCGGCGCGGTCTCGACCATCGGCAACAGCATCGGCACGGTCGAGCAGACCGGGACCGAGATCGCGACCATGGTCGACTCCCATGCCGAATTGCTCGGCTCGCTCGGCGAGACGGTGGCGCGGATCTCCAGCGTCACCGGCACGGCCGCGATGGCGATGGCGGAGATCGCCGCCGCCAATATGCAAACCGTCAATCAGGCCGATATGGGAGCGCTGAGCGCGCGCAATCTCGACGAGCGCATCACCGCCCTGCAAATGGAGGCCAGCGCCTTCGTCCGGCGCCTGCGCGCCGCCTGAGCCCGGGAACCGACGCCGCCGGGCTTGCCTTCGCGGCGCGACTCGGCCCCTTCTGCGGCATGTCCGTCATGATCGTTTTCAACCGATGAGCTGGTCGCTCCAGCAGGATGCCGCATTGTCGGCGGTGGCGCGCTGGCTGCAGGCCGGTGATCCGCAGGTGTTCCGCCTGTTCGGCTATGCCGGCACGGGCAAGACGACGCTCGCGCGCCACATCGCCGAGGCGGTGGACGGAGACGTCGTCTTCGCCGCCTATACCGGCAAGGCCGCGCTGGTGCTGCGCAACAAGGGGTGCGCCGAGGCGCAGACCATCCATTCGCTGATCTACCGCTCGCGCGGCGTCGACGAGGAGAGCCCGATCTTCGCGCTCAACCGCGACAGCCAGGCCGCCAAGGCCAAGCTCATCGTCATCGACGAATGCTCGATGGTGGACGAGGAGCTGGGCAAGGACCTGCTCTCCTTCGGCACGCCGGTGCTGGTGCTGGGCGATCCGGCGCAGCTGCCGCCGGTGAAGGGCGGGGGCTTCTTCACCGAGCAGGAGCCGGACGTGATGCTGACGGAGGTCCATCGCCAGGCGGCGGACAATCCGATCGTGCGGATGTCGATGATCGTGCGCGAGGGCGGCCGGCTCGACTATGGCGATTATGGTCCCAGCCGCGTCATCCGGCGCGACGAGGTCAATCCCGAGGTCGTCATGGGGGCCGACCAGGTTCTCGTCGGGATGAACAAGACGCGCCGCAACTACAATGCCCGCATCCGCCAGCTCATGGGCCGCACCGAGACCAATCCGGTGGCGGGCGAGAAGCTGGTCTGCCTGCGCAACGACAAGAGCAAGGGCTTGCTCAATGGCGGCTCCTGGATCGTGCAGGAGATCAAGACCTCGAAGAAGGGGCTCGTCACCATGCGCGTGACGCCCGAGGACGATACCGCGGCCAAGGCCGTGAAGGTCTCGGTGCTGCCGAACTTCTTCGACGGTACCGAGGAGGAGATCCCCTGGGAGCTGCGCAAGCACACCGACGAATTCACCTTCGGCTACGCGCTGACGGTGCATAAGTCGCAGGGCTCGCAATGGGACGATGTCGTGCTCTTCGACGAGAGCTTCGCCTTCCGCGAGCACCGGGCGCGCTGGCTCTATACGGGGCTGACGCGTGCGGCCGAGACGATCACTGTAGTGATGTAGGACGCGGCGTTGCGCTACGGCGCGGGGCCGATTTGGTGTTTTCCGTCAAAAGGATGAGAGCCGGGCCCAGCCTGCCCATTTTTGCTGTTGAAGATGATCGCGGACAGGCAGATGCTGCGGATGCGGCCTGAATCTGGGGACCTCCCCCATGAAATATCTACTTCTCCTCATCCCCTGCATCGCCTGCCTCTGGGTGCCGCTCTATAACGGCATCGAGCCGAGACTGGCCGGCATTCCGCTGTTCTACTGGTTCCTGATGCTGATGATCCCGGTCTCGTCGGTGTTCATCTGGCTCGCTTCCAAGGTGGAAGGCAGCGACTCATGATCGACCATCTCAACTGGCCGGCGACGGCCGTCTTCGTCTTCTTCTTCGCGCTTGTCACGGTGATGGGCTTCGTCGCCTCGCGCTGGAAGTCCGGCAATCTCGAGGAGTTGCACGAATGGGGGCTGGGCGGGCGGCGCTTCGGCGCCTGGATCACCTGGTTCCTGCTCGGCGGCGATCTCTACACCGCCTATACGGTCATCGCGGTGCCGGCGGTCGTGTATGCCATCGGCGCCTATGGCTTTTTCGCGGTGCCCTACACGATCCTGATCTATCCCTTCATCTTCCTGACGATGCCGCGGCTTTGGAACGTCGCGCATAAGAAGGGCTACATCACCGGTTCCGACTTCATCTACGGTCGTTACGGCAACAAGGGCCTCGAGCTCGCGGTCGCCTTCACCGGCATCCTCGCGACCATGCCCTATATCGCGTTACAGCTCGTCGGCATGGAGAAGGTGATCCAGGCGCTCGGCTTCCAGGGCGAGGGCATGATGTCCCATCTGCCGCTGACGATCGCCTTCGTCATCCTGGCGCTCTACACCTACAAGAGCGGGCTGCGCGCGCCTGCCATGATCGCCTTCGTCAAGGACATCATGATCTACGTCTTCGTCATCGCGGCGGTGGTGATCGTGCCGGCCAAGCTCGGCGGCTACGGCGCCGTCTTCGATGCGGCTGCGAAGGCCTATGAGGGCAAGCCGAACCAGGGGCTCATCCTCTCGCCCGCCCAGATCGCGCCGTTCATCACATTGGCGATCGGCTCGGCGATGGCGCTGTTCATGTATCCGCATTCGATGACCGGCGTGCTCTCGGCCTCGGGGCCGAAGGCCCTCCGACGCAACGCGATCGCGCTGCCGGCCTATTCGCTGGTGCTGGCGCTGATTGCGCTGATGGGGTTCATGGCCCATGCCGCGGGCATCGAGGTCACCAATCCGCAGGATGCGGTGCCGCAGCTCTTCCTGAAGATGTTTCCGTCCTGGTTCGCCGGCTTCAGCTTCGCGGCCATCGCCATCGGCGCGCTGGTGCCGGCGGCGGTGATGTCGATCGGCGCGGCCAATACCTTCACCCGCAATATCTGGCGCCCCTTCGTCGAGCCGGAGATGTCGCCGGGCCGCGAGGCGTCGCTGGCCAAGCTGATGTCGCTGATCGTCAAGGTCGGTGCTCTGGCGGTGATCGTGTTCATGCCGACCAAGTTCGCGCTCGACCTGCAGTTGCTCGGCGGCGTCTGGATGATCCAGATCTTCCCGGCCATCGTCTTCGGCCTCTATACGAGCTGGTTCAGCGGCGAGGCGCTGCTGGCGGGCTGGGTCGTCGGCTTCGGGCTGGGCACCTACCTGTCCTGGGGCCCGACGGCCTGGGTGCCGACATCGCTCGTCCTCGGTTATGGCGCCTATAACGGCATCGTCGCCGTCGTGGCGAACACGGTCGTCGCCGCCGTGCTGTCGCTGGTGCTGCGCCGGGCGCGGGGCAAGATCATCACCGGTGACTTCGCGGACGCTCCCCGCTCGGCTTGAATGGTCGGCACGGGGCGCCACGGCTTGATCGGAGCGGGGCCTCGAGCGTTTTCCGGGCTCCAGCGATCGCTCGACCGGCGGCTGGCCGTCCTCGCATTGCCGAACATTGCCGATTTGTCATGAAACCCTTCGGTTTTTCGCCATAGTCGCCGCCGATGCTGATGCGCATGGTCAGCGGAGGCCGACGGCATGGCGGGACCGGACGATCTGAAGGCGGGGGCCGTCGCCCTCCAGCGTTTCGGCGTCGGAGCGAGGCCGGGGCAGGGCGAGGCGATACGCCGGGAGGCCCGCGACCGATTGCTGGCCGAGATCGCGGCCGGCCCCGTCCCGCAGCCGCAGGGCGTGGCCTTTTCGGGTGCGGCCGAGATCGGGCAGGCGCTCTACGCATTCGAAGATCAGGAAAGGATCGCCCGGGAGGCCAAGCGCGTCGCCGCGCAGCAGGCGCAGGCCGCATCGCCGGGAGCGCAATCTGCGGGCATGCAGGTTGCCGGAGCGGGGGCGATGTCCGGCCAGATGGAGGTTGCCCAGGCGCCGGCGGAGGTCAAATCATCCAGCCAGAACCAGGCCGCGCAGCCGGCCAAGCCGCCGCCCAACGAACCGGCACTGCCCTTCCGGACCTATCGCGACGAGGTGAAGTCGCGCGTCGATCTCGCGCTTGCGGCCGAGACGGGCTTCGGCGAGCGGCTCGTGATGTTCTGGTCGAACCATTTCTGCATCGGCGCCACCAAGAGCAATATCTGCCGGATCATGGCCGGCGCCTATGAGCGCGAGGCGATCCGCCCGCATGTCTTCGGCCGTTTCGAGGACATGCTGATCGCGGCCGAGAGCCACCCGGCGATGCTCGACTTCCTCGACAACCGCCAGTCGATCGGCCCCAACTCCCCGGCCGGGCGGCGGCAGCGGCGCGGGCTCAACGAGAACCTCGCCCGCGAGATCATGGAGCTGCATACGCTCGGCGTCTCCGGCGGCTACAACCAGGCTGACGTCACCAATCTCGCCCGGATCATCACCGGCTGGACGGTGGTGGGGCGCGAGGGCGTGCTCGGCTTTCCCGGCTCCTTCGCCTTCAATGCCGGGCTCCACGAACCGGGTGTCACGCCGCTGCTCGGCCGCTCCTACGACCAGCCGGGCCGGGCGCAGGGCGTCGCGGCGCTGACCGATCTGGCGCGCCATCCCTCGACCGCCCATTTCATCGCGACCAAGCTCGTGCGCCATTTCGTGGCCGACGATCCGCCGCCGAAGCTGGTCGACCTGCTGGCCGCGACCTTCCGCCAGAGCGGCGGCGACCTGCCCAGCGTCTATCGCGCGCTGATCGGCAGCGACGAGGCCTGGAAGGCGCCGGCGACCAAGGTGCGTTCGCCGCAGGAATTCCTGCTGGCCTCCTATCGCGCGACGGGGCTGCAGCCCAATCCCGGACAGATCCTCGGGCCGCTCGGCACGATGGGGCAGCCCTTCTGGCAGCCCTCCGGCCCGAACGGCTATGCCGACACCAACGCCGCCTGGGCCTCGGCCGAGGGCATCAAGACGCGCATCGACGTCGCTGCCGGCTGGGGTCGGCAGACGGCAAACGCGGTGCCGGATCCGCGCAGCCAGGCCGACGACATTCTCGGCCCGATCCTGTCGCCCGAGACGAAGCAGGCGGTGGCGCGCGCCGAAAGCAGGCCGCAGGCGATCGCACTGCTGCTGATGTCGCCCGAATTCCAGCGGAGGTGACGGTGATGGATCATCACGACGATGACGATTGCGAACGGATGACGCCGTCGCGCCGCGCCGTACTGGGTGCGGCGGGTGCGCTGTTCGCCTGGTCCTTCGTGCCGAAATTCGCCTATGCGGCAGCCGGCGCGCGCGATCCGCGCTTCCTCGTCGTGGTGCTGCGCGGCGCGCTCGACGGGCTCTCGGCCGTGCCGCCGATCGGCGATCCCGGCTATGCCGGCCTGCGCGAGGGCATCGCGCTCGCCAAGGACGGGCCGGACGCGGCGCTGCCGCTCGACGGCTTCTTCTATCTCCATCCTGCGATGCCGAACCTGGCGCGGCTGTACAAGTCAGGGCAGGCGGCGATCGTCCATGCGGCCGCGACCGGCTATCGCGAGCGCTCGCATTTCGACGGGCAGGACGTACTGGAAAGCGGCCAGCCCGGACCCGGCCATACGGCGACGGGCTGGCTCAACCGCCTTCTCGCCAGCCTGCCGGCCGGCGAGGGCATCGCGCGAAAGGGCGTGCTCGGTGTCGGCGTGGTGCCGCCGCTGGTGGTGCGCGGCGACGCGCCGGTGCTCGGCTGGGCGCCGCCGCGCATGGCGCGCGCCGGGAGCGACCTGACGATGCGGCTCGCCGATCTCTATGGCCAGCGCGATCCGCATCTGGCCGCGGCGTTGCAGCAGGCGATCGAGACGGAAGGCCTGGCGCAGCGGCGCGGCATGGACGGCAAGATGGGCGGTGGCGGGCCGGATTCGGTCGACGGCATGCGTCGCATCGCCGAGGGCGCGGCCGGACTCGTCGGCGCCGATGACGGGCCGCGCATCGCCGCGCTGGCCTTCGAAGGTTGGGACACGCATGCCAATGAGGGCGGGGCCAAGGGCCGGCTCGCGACGCTCCTCGGCGGGCTCGACGGAGCCTTTGCGACCTTCGAGCAGGGTCTTTCGCCGGTCTGGAAAGACACGGTGGTGATGGTGGTGACGGAGTTCGGCCGCACCGCGGCGGTGAACGGCACCACGGGCACCGATCACGGCACCGGCACGGTCGCTTTCCTCGTCGGCGGAGCGGTCAAGGGCGGGCGCATGATCGCCGACTGGCCGGGGCTGAAGCCCGAGCAGCTCTACCAGAACCGCGATCTCAAGGCGACGACCGACATCCGCGCCGTGGCCAAGGGCGTTGTCGCCGACCTGTTCGGGCTATCGGGGCCGGTGCTGGCGGAAAAGGTGTTTCCCGGCACGGGCGATTTGGGGCCGATGCGCGGGCTGGTGATTTAGGTTCTTCCCCTCTCCCGCGAGGGGAGAGGGGAGCGTTGCGAGCGCCTCAGGCCCAGGCGCGCTGCTTCAGCTTCTCTTCATAGGCGTCGATCTTCGGCGCCTTCTCCATGGTCAGGCCGATATCGTCGAGACCGTTCAGCAGGCAGTGCTTGCGGAAGGGGTCGATCTCGAACCTGATCTCGCCGCCGTCGGGGCCCTTGATCGTCTGGTTCTCGAGGTCGATCGTCAGCGTCGCGTTGGAGCCGCGCTCGGCATCGTCGAACAGGGCGTCGAGCTGCTCGGGCGTGACCTTGATCGGCAGGATGCCGTTCTTGAAGCAGTTATTGTAGAAGATGTCGGCGAAGCTGGTGGAGATCACGCAGCGGATGCCGAAGTCGAGCAGGGCCCAGGGCGCGTGCTCGCGCGAAGAGCCGCAGCCGAAATTGTCGCCGGCGACGAGGATTTCCGCCTTGCGGTAGGCCGGCTGGTTGAGCACGAAATCGGGGTTCTCCGAGCCGTCATCCTTGTAGCGCATCTCCGAGAACAGCGCGGTGCCGAGGCCGGTGCGCTTGATCGTCTTCAGATACTGCTTCGGGATGATCATATCGGTATCGACATTGACCACCTTCAGCGGGGCCGGCGTCGAGGTCAGGGTGGTGAAGGGCTGCATGGTGCGGTTCCTGTGCTTGTCCTGCGCGCCCGGCCTCAGCCGGCCGCCTGTTCGATGGCTTCCATGTCCTCGTCGGAGAAGCCGAAATGGTGGCCGATCTCATGGATCATCACATGGGTGACGATGGCGCCGAGGCTCTCGTCGTGCTCGGCCCAGTAGTCGAGGATCGGCCGGCGATAGAGGTGGATGGTGTTGGGCATCTGGCCGGTCTGGGGCCCGAAACCCTGTTGCGGCAGGCCGACGCCGGTGAAGAGGCCGAGCAGGTCGAAGGGGCTCTCCGCCTCCAGCTCCTTCAGCACGTCGTCCTCCGGGAATTCGGTGACGTTGAAGACGACGTCGGCACAGAGCGCGCGGAACTCCTCCGGCAGGCGGTCGAACGCGGCCTGGGCCAGGTCGTCGAACGCCTCCAGCGACGGGGCTTTCGCTCCGTCCCAGTCGATCCGCGCTGTCTTCGCCACGGCGGCATCCATCTCCGTCACCAGAACTTCAGTTGATGGCCGAGCCACCAGGCCAGCACGATCACGCCGAGGAGCGAGAGCGCACGGCCGATGCGCCGGCCCCAGAGCTCGATCCTGTCGCCCTCCGGCGCGTCGGTGCCGGAGAAATGATCGGCTGCCCTGCCCATCGAGGAACCGAGCAAGGTCTCGCTGTCGCGCTTCACGCGCTCCAGCGCGGCCTTGGCCTCGGCCTCGCGGGCGGCTTCGCGGGGATCGTTCGACATGGCGCTCTCCCCGCTGGACCGTTCAGCCGAGCGTGCGGACGTCGACGAAGCGGCCGGTCAAGGCCGCCGCCGCCGCCATCGCCGGCGAGACGAGGTGGGTGCGGCCGCGATAGCCCTGACGACCCTCGAAATTGCGGTTCGAGGTCGAGGCTGCCCGCTGGCCGGGCTTGAGCTGGTCGGGGTTCATGCCGAGGCACATCGAGCAGCCGGGCTCGCGCCATTCGAAGCCGGCGGCGATGAAGATCTTGTCGAGACCCTCGGCCTCGGCCTGCTCCTTCACCAGGCCGGAGCCGGGGACGATCATGCCGTAGTCGAGGCTCTCATGGATCTTCTTGCCCTCGACGATCTTCGCGACGGTGCGCAGATCCTCGATGCGGCCATTGGTGCAGGAGCCGATCCAGATCACGTCGAGCGGGATGTCGGTGATCTTGGTGCCGGCGGTCAG
Source organism: Allobosea sp. UNC402CLCol (assembly GCF_000745475.1). Lineage (GTDB taxonomy): Bacteria > Pseudomonadota > Alphaproteobacteria > Rhizobiales > Beijerinckiaceae > Allobosea > Allobosea spartocytisi. Next base: position 623,318 of record NZ_JQJJ01000008.1, on the reverse strand, counting down.
GCCCATATACTCCAGCGCACGCTTCTTCGAGGCGCGCTTGACCTCGTCCTGGATCAGCTCGGGATCGGGAACCGCGCCGGTGACGGAGATCACGTCCTCGGGGCTCGTGCCCCAGGACACGATTGGCGGCAGGTTGGCGGCGTCGAGGCGGACGACGCGGTCGAAATGCGCGCCCTCGTCGGAGCGCAGCGTCTCCCAGTAGCGCACGGCGGCATCCCAGGCGGCGCCCTGCGGCGCCTTGGGGCGGCCCTTCAGATAGGCGAAGGCCTTCTCGTCGGGGGCGACCATGCCGGCGCGGGCACCGCCCTCGATCGACATGTTGCAGAGCGTCATGCGGCCTTCCATCGTCAGGCCGCGGATGGCTTCGCCGGCATATTCGATCACCGAGCCGGTGCCGCCGGCGGTGCCGATCTCGCCGATGATGGCCAGCGTGATGTCCTTGGCGCCGACGCCGGGCGCGGGCGTGCCGTCCACCTGGACGAGCATGTTCATCGCCTTCTTCTGGATCAGCGTTTGGGTGGCGAGGACGTGCTCGACCTCCGAGGTGCCGATGCCATGCGCCAGCGCGCCGAAGGCACCGTGCGTCGAGGTGTGCGAGTCGCCGCAGACGATCGTGGTGCCGGGCAGGGTGAAGCCCTGCTCGGGGCCGACGATGTGGACGATGCCCTGGCGCTTGTCGAGCTCGTTGAAATACTCGACGCCGAATTCCTTGGCGTTCTTCGCCAGAGCCTCGACCTGGATGCGGCTTTCCTCTTCGGCGATGCCCTTGGAACGGTCGGTCGTCGGGATGTTGTGGTCGACGACGGCGAGCGTCTTCTCGGGCGCGCGGACCTTGCGGCCGGTCATGCGCAGGCCCTCGAAGGCCTGCGGGCTCGTCACCTCATGGACGAGGTGGCGGTCGATATAGAGCAGGCAGGTGCCGTCATCCTGCCGGTCGACGACGTGGTCGTCGAAGATCTTGTCGTAAAGCGTGCGGGGAGCTGAGGTCGCAGTCATGGCTTGATCTCGGTCTGTTCAAATCTGATCTGGAAACGAGAAAGCCGGCGTTGAAGGCCGGCTTGCAAAAACGCTACGCCTGTCGCCGGCCGCGCGATGCGGCCGGTCTCAGGCGCCGGTAAGGCCTGCGGCGATGGAGGCTGTGAAGCGGCCGAAGAAGCGCCAGGGCAGGCGGGCATGATCATGCAGCGCGGCGAAGTCCTGCGTCGTCGGCAGAGGCGGCAGATGGCCCTCTCCCTGCACGGCGCAGAAGCGCTGGAACTGATGCACACACGGCGACATGGCTACTGTGTAGCAGTTCCAAGGAAGCCGGACAATCGATCCACTCGCGGAGCCGTCATTTGCCGGACGCGGGGCCCGGCGCCGCCGTGTCGACGCTGACGACCACCGACATGCCGGGCGTCAGCCGTTCCGCCAGAGGCTGGCCCGGGTCGACGGCGATGCGCACCGGGACGCGCTGGGCGATCTTGATGAAGTTGCCGGTGGCGTTGTCAGGGCGGATCACGCTGAACTCGGAACCGGCGGCCGGCGAGAAGCGCTCGATATGGCCGCTGAGCTTCGCATGGCGGAGTGCATCGACGGTGAAGCTCACCGGCTGGCCCACACGCATGCCGGCGAGCTGCGTCTCCTTGAAATTGGCGATGACCCAGACCTGGGCGGGCACGAGCGCCATGAGCTGGGTGCCGGCTGAGACATATTGCCCGAGCCGGGCGGAAACCTCGCCGAGGCGTCCATCCTGCGGGGCGAGGATCCGGGTATTGATCAGGTCGATCTCGGCAAGATGAACGGCGGCTTCGGCCCCCTCGACCGCCGCGATGAGCGACTGGCGGTTGACGATCGCGGTCTGGATATCCTGCCGCGCGACTTCGGCGGCAGCGTTGTTGGCGGTGAGGGAGGCGCGCGCCTGGTCGAGCGCCTGCTGGCTCTGGTCGGTGCTGGTCTGGTTGACGACGCCGCGCTCGCGCAACGGCTCGATCCGGCCCCAATTCGCCTCGGCGGTACGCAGGGCCGCTTCGGCACTGGCGACATTCGCCACTGCGGCGCGCAGCCGGGCTTCGGCCGTGGCGCGGGCCTGATCGGAATTGGCGAGGCCGGCACGCTGGGCGGCGAGGCCGGCACGGGCCTGTTCCAGCTTCTGCGCGAAGATCCGGTCGTCGATGCGCAGCAGCAGGTCGCCCTGTTTCACCGTGGCGAAATCCTGCACCGGCACTTCCGCGACATAGCCGGCGAGCTGCGGCGCGATCACCGTGACCTGGCCGCGCACATAGGCGTTCTCGGTGCTCTCGATGGCGCTCGCGAAGGGTGGCAGCCGCCAAGCGTAGAGGACGAGAGCGACGCCGGCGAGGCCGATCGCCAGCGCGATATAGGTCGAAAGGGAGCGGAACAGGCGGGTCATGGTCGCAAGCGGAAGGTCAGGTTGTCGCGGAGGCGGCCGGCGCGGCCGAGCGTGCCTTCCATTGCAGGAAGGCGAGATGGGTGAGAAGGCCGGCCAGGGCGAGGCCGGCGATCAGCGAAATCAGCAGGAAGGCGTCGTTATAGGCCAGCACCGTCGCCTCCCGCGTCGCCTGCTGGGCCAGCAGCGACACGCCTTCCGCCCGCGTCAGCGTCGGGTCGGTCAGCACATGACCATAGGCGCTGCCGAGCTGGCTGACGCGCTGCGCGACCAACGGGTCGGACAGGGTGAAATGCTCGGTCAGCACATTGTAGTGGAACGTCGTTCTCAGCGTGATGAAGGTGCCGAAGATCGCCGAGCCGAACAGGCCGCCGATGCTCTGCGTGAACAGGAAGACGGTGAAGAAGCTCAGGATGTAGATCGGCCCGCGTACGATCGCCGCGCCGAGCCCCTGGGCCATCGCGGCTGGCAGGAAGAGCGCCGAGCCATAGGCGACGAGCGACTGGCTGAGCCAGATGTCGTCCGGCCGGGTCAGGCTGGTGGCGCCGCTGTCGAGCCAGGCGCCAAGCGCGACGCAGGCGAGCGCGGCCCCGTAGAACCCGTTCTCACGGCCGGGGCGCAGCAGCGCGGCGCAGGTCAGGCCGCCGGCGATGATCGCGGCGAGGATGATCGCGTAGAGCGGTACGGTCTGCTCGTTCTGGATGCCGAGCGCCTGGAAGAAATTCGAGGCGCCGACGGTCTGCTCCGCCAGGACGAGGCGCAGCAGCAGCAGCGTGCCGGCGAAATGCAGCGTGGTCGGGCTGGTCAGCCAGCGAATGTCGACGAGCGGGCTTTCGCGGTGCAATTCGATGATCGCGGCCAGCATCAAGCAGACCATGGCGACGGCAAGGAGCCAGCCGAGCCAGGGCGCCTCGAGCCACCAGTAGAGGCGGCCCAGGCTGAGCGCGACGGCGATGCTGCCGAAGCCGATGGCGATCAGCAGATAGCTGACGATGTCGAAGGGGCCGATCCATTTGATGCGCGGCGGCGTCGCCAGCGGCAGCGCGTAGACGAAGCCGAAAGCCAATAGGGCCAGCCCCATCTCGATCATGGTGAGGCTGTGGAAGCCGCCGAGATCGAGCAGATAGGGCGAGATCAGCCGCGTCACGGGGATGCCGAGCGTGGTGTTGGTCAGCGCCAGCGACAGGCCGACGGTCAGTTTCCGCTGCGGCGGCATCGGCTCGATCATGTAGAAGAAGGCGAGCGAGGACATCGGCGCCGCCGCCATGCCGCTCATGAAGCGCACGGCGACGGCCGATTGCAGATCCTGGACGAAGAAGAAATTCAGGGCGGCGGCCAGCACGAAGCCGGCGATGCTGATCTCCGCAAAATTGCGCAAGCCATACTGCATGCGGATCTTGATCAGCGCGATCGAGAGCGAGACGTTGGGCGCCATATAGGCGGCGACCAGCCAGTTGGTCTCGGCGACGGTGGCGCCGAGCTCGCCCTGGATCTGGTAGATGTTGGTGTTGACGATGTTCTGGCCGATCTGCTGCGTCATCGCCAATGTGACCGAGGCGAGCATGTAGGCGAGCGCGCGCGGCACCGGCATGGTGAACCAGCCCTGCGTCGGGGCAGGGGTCGGCGCAGCGGCTGGCGCGGAAGCGGGCTCTGCCGTGCTCATGGGGCGGCGCTCCGCCCGGCGGCGATGTTGCGGGACGTCCGGCGCAGGACATCGAGTGCCATTTCCAGCTCCCGCGGCGCGATGCCCTGCAGGATATCAGCACGCAGGGCGGCGAGGAAATTCAGGATGTCCTCGGCTTGAGCGCGCGCCATGGGCGTGAGGAACACGCGGCGGGCGCGGCGATCCCCTTCGACGGCGCGGCGCTCGATCATGCCGTTGCGCTCGAGCCCGTCGAGCAGGCGCACCAATGTCGGCTGCTCGATGTCGAGGAGGCCGGCCAGATCGGACTGGATCGGCCCGTCCTCACGGGCGAGCTCCATCAGCAGCCGGGCACGGGACCAGGTCAGGCCCATGTCGCGGGCGCGCTCGTCGACGAGAGTGCGCAGCTTGCGGTTGACGGCCGCGAGCTCGGCGGTGAAGGCGGCCTGGAGCTGTGTCTGATCCATAGGATGAATATCAATAGCAAGCTAATGATTGGCATGCTTATAGGAGCGTAATGCGCATATCAAATGAAAATTATACGCGCCGATATGCGTTTATTGCATTCGACTGGGCGGCCATCATTCCGGGTGCCCCTGCGCCACGAAGCGTTGCGCGCAACAAAAAACGCGGCCCCGAAGGACCGCGTTCCTGAATTCTCGAAGGGGGCCGCGGCTTACTTGCCGGCGGCCTTGCCACCCTTGGCGGGGCGGGCCTCGACGCGCTCGGCGATGCGGGCCGACTTGCCGCGGCGATCGCGCAGGTAATAGAGCTTGGCGCGACGCACCTTGCCCTTACGGATGACCTTGATGGAATCGAGGTTCGGCGAGAAGAGCGGGAAAACGCGCTCGACACCTTCGCCATAGGAAATCTTGCGGACGGTGAAGCTCTGGTTGAGGCCGCCGCCGTTGCGGGCGATCACGACGCCCTCATAGGCCTGGACGCGGCTACGCTCGCCTTCCTTGACCTTGACGTTGACCTGCACGGTGTCGCCGGGCTGGAAGGCCGGGATCTCGCGACCTTCGCTCAGTTTGGCAATCTGCTCGGCATCGATCTGCTCGATGATGTTCATGGGTCTCTCCATGGCCGTATTCGCGCGGAAGCGCGGGCTTTCGGCTCGCTGTTTTCAGTTGAGTGCGGGGCCATACAGGAGAGTCCGGCATTTGTCGAGCGGGAATGCCGGCAAGGCGCATGCGGGCCGGCGATCTTGCGGGCGGGGCTTCGCGAAGCATAGCTTCCGGGCGCCATTTCCCGATCACGTCCCATTGTCCGGATGCCCGCATGATCAGCACAGTTTCCAAGGTCGCCCTCGTCACCGGCGCCGCGCGCGGCATCGGGCTGGCGACGGCGAAGCGCTTTCTCGCAGATGGCTGGTGCGTCGGCCTGCTCGACATCGACGGGGCCGGGCTGGAGCGGGCCGTGGCGGAGATCGGCAAGCCGGAGGAGACGCTGGCGCTGGCCTGCGACATCGCCGATCCGAAGCAGGTCGCGGGCGCTTTCGACGCGCTCGTCGCGCGCTTCGGGCAGCTCGACGCGCTGGTCAACAATGCCGGCACGGCCGTGTTCAAGCCGCTGCTGGAGACGACCCATGAGGAATGGCAGCGCGTGCTCGCGGTCAACCTCACCGGGCCCTTCCTGGCGACGCAGCTTGCGGCCCCGCTGATGGCCGACCGAGGCGGCGGCGCCATCGTCAACATCACCTCGATCTCGGGCCTGCGCGCCTCGACGCTGCGCGTCGCCTACGGCACCTCCAAGGCCGCGCTGGCGCATCTGACGAAGCAGCAGGCGGTCGAATTGTCGAGCCTCGGCATTCGCGTCAACGCGGTCGCGCCGGGCCCGGTCGAGACGGCGATGGCGAAGGCCGTGCACAGCCCGGAGATCCGCGCGGACTATCGCGATGCCGTCCCGCTCGGCCGCTACGGGCTGGAGGAGGAGTTGGCGGAGTCGATCTTCTTCCTGTGCTCGGACAAGGCGAGTTACATCACCGGGCAGGTGTTGGCCGTCGATGGCGGGTTCGATGCGGCCGGGATCGGATTGGCGACGCTGCGGGGTGAGCGGCGGAATTTATAGAGGGGCTGGTTTCCCCCTCCATCCGCTTGCCGGCGGGTTTCCCGGAAAGCGGGATGATCTTCGCAGCGGCTGTTGCGGTTGTGTTACTTCGTCGGCTGAGTGCGCGCGGTGAGCTTGTTTCCGTCGGGATCGCGAAGGTAGGCGACGAAGGCTCCGTTCGGGCGCTCGCTGGGTGGGCTCTCGATCGACGTTCCGCCATGGGCGGTGCCGGCATCATGCCATGCGAGAACATGGTCACGGCTCGCCGCGGCGATACCGATTGTCCCACCGTTGGCCGCCGTCGCTGGCTTGCCGTCGATCGGCTTCGTGATCATCAGCCGACCGCCGTCGTGGACATAGATCAGCCTGCCTCTGGCATCGATCTCGCCGGGCTCGCCTCCCAACGCGGCGAATGTGGCGTCGTAGAACTCTCTCGCCCGCTCCAGGTCGTTGCTGCCGATCATGACGTGAGTGAACATCGTTTTGTCTCCAAAGAGGGCCGGTGCGAGATCATCGAGCGCGAAGAGGGGCGGCTGCCCGCGCATAAAAGGTCGGTGATCGTCAGCTGCACTGTACGGCCTTTGAGCCGCATTGCCCCCTACTTGTAGAACCCCTCGCGCAGGTTGAAGCCGTGCTCCAGCCAGACTTTCATCGCGCAGAGCATGCCCGTCCAGCCCTCGCAATTGCCGTAGGAGGCCTTCAGCCCCTCCGGCGTCCGTGACCAGGCCTGTTCCGATATCCGGACGAGCGTGCGGCCGTCTTCGAGCGGCTCGAAGGTCATCGTGACGGTGGTCTCGCGGCTGGCGGCGGGGTCGGGCGTCGTCTCGGCCGAGCCCCAGCGCAGGACGATGCGCCTGTCCTTCTCCACCTCCACGACATGGACCGGGAAGGCGCCTGGGAAGTCGTGAAAATCCCAGGTGACGACCGCTCCAGTCTCGAGCCGCCCCTTCGCGCCGCCGGTCGTGAAGAAACGGGAGAGGTGGTCGGGATTGACCACTGCCTCGAAAACCTCGCCGACCGGCTTCGCGATGCGCCCGGCGACCGAAAATTTCAGATCCATCTGCGGTTCCATCGACGGTCTCCCATTGCTGTCGGGATTATTATGTTATAGATTTATAACATGTCAATGGACGACCAGGACGACGCGCTCTTCAAGGCGCTGGGCCATCGCGCCCGGCGGCGGATTCTGGATGCGCTGAAGGCGGGCCCCCGCACGACGGGGATGCTGTGCGAGCTTATGCCGGAACTCGATCGCTGCACCGTGATGCAGCATCTGAAGGTGCTGGAGGAGGCGGGTCTTGTAATCGTCGAGCGGCGCGGGCGCGAGCGCTGGAACCATCTCGACGCGCTGCCGATCCACGGGATTCACGAGCGCTGGATCGGTCCCTATGCGGCCTATGCGGCGGCCATGCTGAGCCGCCTCAAGCGGATGAGCGAAGGCGAGGCGGGCGTCCCGATGCATGAACCGACGGGCACGAAGGAAACGGGGAACGCCTAGCGGCGCTCTAGATGCGCGCTCGCCGGCCGGTCGCGCCTCCGCTGACGCCGGGTGTCAGTACATCGCCGGCAGCGGCTTTCGGCTGGCGGCAGCCATGCTAAGCCTGTCGTGACGCGTGGAGAGTTCACCGATGGCTTCAGACCCCTTGTTCGAGCGCCTGTGGAACGGCAGCGCGCCAATGGAGGAATGGACGGCGGCGGTTTCCGATGGCGCCATCACCGCTGTCGCGGACGGCATCATCACGGTCCACACCACCTATTTCTGCGGCAGCGTCACCGCGATCCGCACCACGGAAGGGCTGGTCCTGATCGACACCGCCAAGCCGGATACGGCGCAGCGGACGCTGGAGGTGATCCGGAGCTGGGACGACAGCCCGATCCATACGGTGATCTTCACCCATGGCCATATCGACCACACCAGCGGCATCGCCGTCATCGATGCGGAGGCCGATGCGCGGGGCGTCCCACGCCCCCGGATCGTCGCCCATCGCAATGTCCGCCGGCGGATGGAGCGTTACGCGGCCTCGCACGGCTTCAACAGCATCGTGCAGGGCCAGCAGTTCAACAAGCCCGGCTATGTCTACCCCATCGGCCAGCGGCAGCCGGACGAGGTCTATGACGAGACGCTGTCGCTCACGATCGGCGGCGAGCGGCTCGAACTCTTCCATGGGCGAGGTGAGACGGATGATGCCAGCTTCGTCTGGCTGCCGGAGCAGCGCGTCCTGGCAAGCGGCGACTTCGTGATCTGGGTGTTCCCGAATGCCGGAAATCCCCGAAAGGTCCAGCGCTATGCCGCCGAATGGGCCGTTGCGCTCCGGCACATGGAGCAACTCAGGCCCGCCATCCTGATCCCCGGCCATGGCCCTGTCGTCTTCGGCGAGGAGCGGGCGTTGCAGATGCTGCGCGACGGTGCGGAAGCGCTCGAACATCTCGTGCGCGAGACGCTGGCGTTGATGAACCGGGGCGCCACGCTCGACGCGGTGCTGCATGCGGTGAAGGTGCCGGCGGGTTACCTCGCGAAACCCTATTTGCTGGCGAAATATGACGATCCGGAGTTCCTCGTCCGCAGCATCTATCATTTCTATGCCGGCTGGTTCGATGGCGATCCGGCGCATCTCAAGCCCGCCCGGACCGCGGAGGTTGCCGCCGAGCTGGCCGGGCTCGCGGGCGGAGCGGAGAAGCTGGCCGAGCGGGCGGCCATCCTGTCGGAGCAGGGAGCGTCCCGGCTCGCCGTGCAACTCGCCGAGCTTGCCGGTGCGGCAGCGCCCGACGCTCCCCGCATCCAGGCCATTCGCGCCAGCGTCCTGCAGAAGGCCATCGATGGCGAGAGCTCGCTGATGGGCAAGGCCTTTCTCTCGGTCTACCAGCGCCAGGCGCAGGAGCGGGCCGGCTGAGCCCCGTCGTCCCGGCGGCGAGGGGCGCTTCCTTGCGCGGCCTGCCGGCTCCGCTGCGGTGCGGCACATAATCTCCTTGCAGCCGACCGTGAACGGCGCGAACCTGCCTTGACATGCCTCTTCGACGGCCGCTCGGCCCGCTCGGGCCGGTGCGACCGCCGCCTGACCGGTGCTGCGGGCTCTTCTGTCCCGACGCGCCGGCCTCCATCCGCGTCGATGAGAGGCCAAAGGCCTTTCGTCCTCGTGGGTCCAACCCGAAGGAGGACGTCATGGCTGCACAGAACGGCAAGGGAGACGCGGCATCCGGCACCCGACGCGCGGGGCCACGATGCATCGCGATCGTCGGCCCCTTCCAGAGCGGCAAGACCACGCTGCTCGAAAGCATCCTGATGCGATGCGGCGCGCTTTCCCGCACCGGCTCGGTCAAGGCCGGCAACAGCGTCGGCGATGCCTCGCCCGAGGCGCGGGCTCACCAGATGAGCGTCGAGCCCAATGTCGCGAGCGTCGAATTCCTCGGCGACCAGTTTCAATTCATCGACTGTCCCGGATCGGTCGAGTTCCTGCACGAGATGCGCCATGTCCTGCCGGCGGTCGACGCGGCCGTGGTGGTCTGCGAGGCGGATGACCGCAAGGCGCCGGCGCTCGAGCTCGTGCTGCGCGAGCTCGAGGAGGCCGACATCCCCCGCTTCCTTTTCCTGAACAAGATCGACACGGCCTCGCGCCGGGTGCGCGAGACGCTCGCCATCCTGCAGCGGGCCTCGCGCACGCCCTTGCTGCTGCGCCAGATCCCGATCTGGCAGAAGGGCATCGCCATCGGCTTCATCGACCTCGCGCTGGAGCGGGCCTTCATCTATCGCGAGCACGCGCCCAGCGAGATCGTTCCGATCGACCCCGACGAGAGCGGCCGCGAGAAGGATGCGCGCTTCTCGATGCTGGAGAAGCTCGCCGATTACGACGACGAATTGATGGAGGAGCTGCTCGGTGACATGGAGCCGCCGCGCGATCGCATCTTCGACGATCTCGCCCGCGAATTGCAGCATCGCCACGTCGTGCCCGTGTTGATCGGCGCGGCCGAGCGCGGCAATGGCGTGACGCGGCTCCTGAAGGCGCTGAGGCATGAGGCCCCGACGCTCAGCGAGACGCGCGGGCGGGTCGGCATCGTCGAGAACGGGCCGCCATTGGCGCAGGTGATGAAGAGCTGGCATGCGGGGCAGGGCGGCAAGGTTTCGCTCGCCCGGGTCATGCGCGGGCGGCTGGCCGAGGGCGACGTCGTCACCTCTTCCGCCGGCGTCGAGGCGCGCATTGCCGGCATCGTCTCCCTGAAAGGCAGCGAGCAGAGCCGCAAGCCCGCCGCAGAGGAGGGCGAGGTCGCCGGCTTCGCCAAGCTCGACGGCATCGGTACGGGCGAGGCCTTCATGCTCGGCAAGCAGCGTGCCGGCGTGGTCAGCGCGGTCGCCCCGCCCGAGCCGGTGCATACGCTCGCGATCGCGGTCAAGGACCGCAAGGACGATGTCCGGCTCGCCGCCGCGCTGCAGAAGATCGCGGAAGAGGATACCGCGCTCCTCGTCACCCAGGTGCCGGAACTGAGCGAGACGCGGCTTTCGGGCCAGGGTGAGATGCATCTGCGCGTCACGTTGGAGAAGCTCGCCGGCCGCTACGGCGTGAATGTCGTAAGCCGGCCACCGCAGGTCGGCTATCGCGAGACCATCCGCGGCCAGGCCGGTGCGCGCGGGCGCCATCGCAAACAGAGCGGCGGCCATGGCCAGTATGGCGATGTCGTGATCGAGATTGCGGGGCTGCCGCGCGGGGAGGGCATCCGCTTCATCGACAAGATCACCGGCGGGGTGGTGCCGCGCCAGTATATCGGCTCGGTCGAGGCGGGCATGCGCGACTATTGCGAGAAGGGGCCGCTCGGCTTCCCGGTGGTCGATCTCGCGGTCACGCTGACGGACGGCTCCTATCACACCGTCGATTCCTCCGACATGGCCTTCCGCCAGGCGGCGCGACTGGCGATGAGCGAGGCCATGCCGCAGGCCAGGCCCGTGCTGCTGGAGCCGATCCTCTCCATCGAGGTGGTGATCCCGTCCGAGGCGATGTCGCGTGCCTCGGCGCTGATCTCGGCCCGGCGCGGGCAGATCCTCGGCTACGACACCCGCCCCGGCTGGCGCGGCTGGGACCAGATCAACGCCCTCGTCCCGGAAGCGGAGATGCCGGGGTTGATCGTCGAACTGCGCTCGGCGACCTCCGGCGTCGGTTCCTTCAGCGCGCGCTTCGACCATCTGGCGGAGCTCGCCGGCAAGCCGGCCGAAGCGGTGGTTTCGGCCCAGGCACTGGCGGCGGCGCAGGCGCGCTAGAGCCGGATGATGTCAGATGGAATCACATGGTGATCCCATCTGACATCTGAATCCGTCTCTCATCAAAGAGACAGAGCAGGATTCTCGCGAAAAAGCCGGCTCCTGCTTTTCGCATCCTGCTCTAGACGGACCTCTTACGACGATAGTCTCGGCGGAACTCGCTCCGCCAGGGCTTGCCTCGCCATCCCGCGAAAGGTTTATATCTAAACAATTCGTGGGGTGGCGAGAGGTCGCGCTTGCGCGTCGGGCCGCCGTTCCGCACTCTATGGTCGTGAAAAAGCGCGCCGGAGGCTTCGCGCAAGCAAGCTGAGCCGGGCGAGAGGGAGGAGACCATGACTGCGATCGGCGTCGCGCAGCCCATGCAGGGTGCGCGTCCGTGGCTTGCGCATTATCCGCCGGCCGTCCCGGAAACGCTCGACGAGGCGAAGATCGGGACATTGGCGGATCTGATCCGCTCGTCCTGCGCGACCTATGCCAATCGCCCGGCCTTCGAGAGCTTCGGCAAGACGATCACCTTCGCCGAGACCCTGCGCGCGGCGGAGGCCTTCGCGGGCTGGCTTCAGGCGAGGGGGCTTCAGAAGGGCGACCGCGTCGCGTTGATGATGCCGAACATCATGGCCTATCCGGCGATGATCTTCGGGACGCTGCTCGGCGGCTTCACCGTCGTCAACGTCAACCCGCTCTATACGGCGCGCGAGCTCACCCACCAGGTCAACGATGCCGGTGCGCGCGTCCTCGTGGTGATCGAGAACTTCGCCCATGTCGTCGAGGAGGCGAAGGCGAACCTGAAGCTCGACGCCATCGTCATTGCCACGGCCGGCGATTTGATGGGTTTCAAGGGCAGGATCGTCAATTTCGTCGCCCGCCGCATCAAGAAGGTGGTGAAGCCCTTCAATCTGCCGGGCGCCGTCGAGCTCCGGCATATCCTGCAGACGGTGGAGGGAATGGAGCCTGTCGCCATCGTTCCGGAAGACGTCGCCTTCCTGCAATATACCGGCGGCACGACCGGGGTCGCCAAGGGCGCGACGCTGACGCATCGCAACGTCGCCGCCAATGTTCAGCAGGCCGGATTCTGGCTCGAATGGACGCTCGAGCCGCCGCAAGGGCGGGGCGAATATCAGCACGTCATGGTGACGGCGCTGCCGCTCTACCACATCTTCGCGCTGACCTGCTGCTGCATGTTCCTGCTCCGGATCGGTGCCAAGAGCCTGCTGATCGCCAATCCGCGCGATATTCCCGGCTTCATCAAGACGCTGAAGGCGAGCCGGTTCACGCTGATCTCGGGCGTCAACACGCTCTACAATGCGCTCGCCAACCATCCCGAGATCGGCACGGTGAATTTCGGCGAGCTGCGCTTTGCCGTGGCCGGCGGCATGGCGACCCAGGCCGCCGTCGCCAAGCACTGGAAGGAGGTCACGGGCAAGCCGATCATCGAGGGCTACGGGCTTTCCGAAACCTCGCCGGTCGCCACCATCAACCGGCCGGACATCCAGGAGTTCTCCGGCACGATCGGCTATCCCATTCCCTCGACCGATGTCGCTGTCCGCGACGCCGACGGCAACGACATGCCGCCCGGTGAGCCCGGCGAGATCTGCATCCGCGGGCCGCAGGTGATGCGGGGCTACTGGAACCGCCCCGACGAGACCGCGAAGGCGATGACGGAGGACGGCTATTTCCGCTCCGGCGACATCGGCGTGATGCTGCCCGACGGCCAGTTCAAGATCGTCGACCGCATGAAGGACATGGTCCTCGTCTCGGGCTTCAACGTCTATCCCAACGAGGTCGAGGATGTGCTTGCGGCGCATCCCGGCGTGCTGGAAGCGGCGGTGATCGGCCTTCCGGACGAGCATTCCGGCGAGGTCGTCGCGGCCTTCGTCGTGCGCAAGGACCAGACGCTCACGGCCGACGCGCTGCGCGCCTACTGCAAGGAGAATCTCACCGGCTACAAGGTGCCCAGGCAGATCTTCTTCCGTGAAACCCTGCCCAAGACCAATGTCGGCAAGGTCTTGCGCCGGGCCCTGCGCGAGGAAATCGTCGCCAAGGGGTGAGTGCTTGCGGCGTCCGGGAAGCTGCCAAGCGCCGCCGGGCAGTCGACAGAGGGCGGAACAGCGTGTTGTCTGTCCGGCCGCTGTCGCCGGAGACCGTTCTCGCTTGCCACGCCGCCTTATCGAACTGCCCTTGCTGCGCCGGCTGAAGCCGGGGCTCTACGTCCATGACGAGGAGGCCCTGAACGCCGAGCCGGCGCTCGATCTCCTCGACGAGGCGATCACGCCGGTCAGCGCCTTCTTCATCCGCAACAATGGCGAGCTTCCGGACATCGCCGATGAAGGCTCGTGGACGCTGACGATCGACGGTGAGGTCGAGCGTCCGGCCGTCTGGACGCTGCCGGCGCTGCGGGAGGCTTTCGAGACGGTCACCGAGACTGCCGTGCTGGAATGCGCCGGCAACGGCCGCGCCCAATTCTTGCCCGCGACCGACGGGTTGCCGTGGCGGCTCGGCGCGGTCGGCTGTGCGCGCTGGACCGGGGTCAGGCTCGCCGATGTGCTGAACCATGCGGGCGTAAGACCGGGCGCCGTCTATACCGCCCATTTCGCGCCCGACCGGCAGATCGGCAAGCCGGAGAAGGAGGCCCTGTCGCGCGGCCTGCCGATCGCCAAGGCGCTGGCACCGGAGACGCTGATCGCCTTCGCCATGAACGATGAGCCCCTGCCGCGCCTGCATGGCGGGCCGCTGCGCATCGTCGCGCCGGGCTATCCCGGCTCGGCCTGGCAGAAATGGCTGAACCGCATCAGCCTGCGGACGCAGGAACATGACGGCGAGAAGATGCGCGGCACGGATTACCGCCTGCCGATCCATGCGCTGCGGCCGGGCGAGCCGCTCGATCCCACCCATTTCGCCGTGATCACCGACATGCCGGTGAAGTCGCTGATCACCCGCCCGACGAATGGCTTCACCGTGGCGGCGGGCGAGATGGTCGCGGTCGCCGGCTTCGCCTGGAGCGGCGCCATTCCGCTTGCCGCAGTCGAGCTCTCCTGCGACGGCGGAAGCCGTTGGGACGAGGTCGCGCTCGAACCGGGCGAGGGCCCGTTCGGCTGGCGCCGTTTCGAGATCCGTCTGCCGGCCGTGGCGCCCGGGCCGCTCACGATCATGGCCCGCGCCCGGGATACGGCCGGGAATTGTCAGCCGCTCGAACCGCCGTGGAATCCGCGCGGTTACTGCAACAATCAGGTGCAGCGTGTCAGCGGGACGGTTAGGGCGCGCGATGCGAGGGGTTTGCGCGAGGAATTTTCTCGGGGCATTTGAACCTTTTACGGCGCGGGCGCGTCTAACCCCTCGAGTCTGCCGCTGCCGGCACGGCTCTGCCGCCTCGGTCACTCCCTCCTCCCATCGGCGACCGAGGCGGCTATTTCTCTTTGTTTCGGCTCTTCAGGCGGCCAGCAAGGCACGGCCGTCGCTGGCATGGCCGGTGACCGAGACGATCCGCCCCGCTTCGATCTCGCTTGCGAACCGGACGAGCGTGAAATCCTCGGCGCGGCCGGTCTTGCCGCGCTCGGTCAGCACCGAGAGCGCCCGGCCCATCCGGGCCGCGAGGTGCCGCTGCTGAGCCGTCGCGGCGGCCGCACGCAGCCTCGATGCCCGCTCCGTCACGATCTCGCCAGGCAGTTGCGGCATGCGCGCGGCCGGCGTTTCGGGCCTTGCCGAATAGGGAAAGACATGGACGAAGCTGAGCCCGCATTCCTCGATGAGGGACAGCGAGCGGGCGAACATCGCCTCATCCTCTGTCGGGAAGCCGGCGATGAGGTCGGCGCCGAAGACGATGTTGGGGCGCAGGCGCCGCATCTCGTCACAGAAGCGGATTGCGTCGCTACGGCTATGCCGGCGCTTCATGCGCTTGAGGATGAGGTCGTCGCCATGCTGCAGCGACAGGTGCAGATGCGGCATCAATCGCGCTTCCGTGGCGATGAGATCGCGCAGGGCATCGTCGACCTCGACCGCATCGATCGAGGAGAGGCGTAGCCGCCGGAGCTCCGGGATTTCGCGCAGGATGTCCGTGGCGAGCGTGCCGAGCGTCGGCTTGCCGAGCAGGTCGCGGCCATAGCTGGTGAGATCGACGCCGGTCAGGACGATCTCGCGCGCGCCGGCCTCGACGAGACGTCGGCACTGGGCAAGGACATCGCCCGCCGGCAGCGAGCGCGAATGGCCCCGGCCGAAGGGGATGACGCAGAAGGTGCAGCGATGGTCGCAGCCGTTCTGCACCTGCACGAAACCGCGCGTATGCCCGGCGAAGCGGCCCGTCGGCGCCGCACGCATGGTCGCATGGGCCATGATGTCGCCCACTGCGAGCTTGTCGGCAGGCAAGGCCTGCTCGCCGCCGAGGCTGTTGGAACGGGCAAGCGCCTCCCAGCTCTCCGGCCGCAGCTTCTCGTCATTGCCGAGGACGCGGTCGGCCTCGGGCATGGCGGCAAAGCGGGCCGGCTCGATCTGCGCGGCGCAGCCGGTGACGATGACGGGCCGGTCCGGCTGCTCGCGCTTGAGGCGGCGGATGGCCTGACGGGCCTGCCGGGTCGCCTCGGCGGTGACGGCGCAGGAGTTGACGATCGCGGCGTGTTTCAGCCCGGCGGCTTCCGCCTGGAGCCTGAGCGCCTCGCTTTCGACGATATTGAGGCGGCAGCCGAAGGTAACGACCTCCAGAGCATTTCCCCGTTTCTCCGAAACGGGGAAATGCTCTGATCCTTTGTCTTCTCGCATTTTCTTCACGCGAACCGGTGTCCACTTCGCTCAAAAATGCTTGGCCCCCATCAGGCGGCGCTCTCGAACAGGGACGGATCGAGTGTGCCTTCCCACTCAAATTCGGCCGCGCCTGTCATCAGGACGTGGCCATCGCTCTCGCGCCATTCGATGGTGAGATCGCCGCCCGGCAGGCTGACCACGGCCTTGCGGGCTGATAGCTCACGGCGCACTGCGGCGACCAGCGCCGCGCAGGCGCCCGAGCCGCAGGCCTGGGTGATGCCGGCGCCGCGTTCCCAGACACGCAGCACGATATGGTCGGGCGCCTTGACCGCGGCGAGCTCGATATTGGCGCGGTCGGGGAAGATCGGGTGGTTCTCGAGCAATGGGCCGATCTGCGCGAGATTGTAGGCATAGGGGTCCTCGACGAAGAAGACCGCATGGGGATTGCCCATATTGACGGCGCAGGGCGTGTGCAGGATCGGGTCGTCGATCGGGCCGATCTGCAATTCGAAGCGGCTGGTATCCTCGAAGGGCTCGGCGAGCGGGATCTCGTCCCAGGCGAGGCGCGGGGCGCCCATATCGACGGTGAAGATCGTCTCGCTCTCGCGCCTGACCGGCAGCAGGCCGGCCTTGGTCTGCAAGGTCAGGCTGGTCCTGGCGGGGTCGCCCATCTCGGGGTCGGCGACCATCGCCCAGGCGACGCAGCGCGTGCCGTTGCCGCAGGCGCCGGCCTCGGAGCCGTCGATGTTGTAGATGCGCACGAAGGCATCGGTGCCCGCGACCTGGGGATCGTGCAGCACCATGAGCTGGTCGAAGCGGGCGCGCGGCTCGGCGGCGATGGCGCGCGCGTCGTCAGCACTCACCAGGAGCTTGGTACCGCGCAGGTCGAGCACGGTGATCTGGTTGCCGAGCCCGTTCATCTTCAGGAACCGGCGATTGGCCAGAGCGTTCATTTGGTCACACGTCCCATGAATAACGGGTCTATGACGGAGGCGACGTGAAAAAGCCACCCTCGTCCCCGTTCCTGAGAGAAGGTGGACATTCTATGCTGCGCTGCAAGGGCGCGAATCGCGAGAAGCTAGGGCCGTGACGATGCGGTATTTCCGGATTTGTGTTCTGGCCTGCACCGGCATGGCCGGTGCCGTGTCGATGGCCTTCGCCCAGGCGACGGTTGCTCCGCCTTCCGCCGTCCAGTCGGCGCCGCTTGCCCCGCCGCCTGGCGCGACCCCGGTACAGGTGCCGTCGGCCCCCAATCAGGGCCCGCCCGCAGCGGTTCCCGATTCGCAGCCCTCTCCGCAGCCGGTCCAGCCCGCGCCGCCGCCGCCCTTTCCGGTGACGCCGCAGCCGGTGCAGCCTGCGCCGACGCCACAGCTTCCGCTGGAGCCGCAGCCGGTGCAGCCGCCGCCGACCCTGCCGGCGCCGGGCCAGCCGCTGCCGCCCGTCCCGCAGCAACAGCAGACCGGCGTGCCCGACCCGAATTCCACGCTGGCCGGCAAAGGCTCCGATACGAGCGATGTCGCGGAGGTGACGCTCTCGCCCAAGCCCGTGCTTCTCCTGTCAGGGCAGGCGACATGGGATCAGGGCTTCCAGAAGCTCTCCGACAGCTTCAAGGCGTTGCGGGCCGAGGCGCAGAAGGCGGGGCTCTCCGCCGCCGGCCGGCCGCTGACGCTCTTCGTCGAAACGACGGATGAAGGCTTCCGTTTCGATGCGATGCTGCCGGTCGCGATCCCGCCGGGCGGTCAGGCGCCTTCGCTCGGCGCCGATTTCAAGATGTCGACCTCGCCCGCCGGGGCGGCGCTGCGCTTCCTGCATCAGGCGCCTTATGACGACATCGATTCCACCTATGAGACGATCACCGCCTATCTGGAGGCGAAGAGCATCGTCGTGAAGGACGCCTTCCTCGAGGAATATGTCAGCGATCTCAATGATCCGGGCGATCCGAATCTGGAGATCAACGTCTACGTCCAGCCGAAATAAGGCGGGGCGTCACGCGCTCCAGCTCAGGCCCGGCCGCATCGGCCGGAAGCGCTCTTCCGGCAAGCCAGCGGCAGCCAGCGCCGCCTTCAGCGCCTCGGGCGGGCGCTCGACGCCCTCGTCGGTGAGCTGGAAGGTACCCCAGTGGTGGCCGATGGCCGCCTCGGCGCGAAGCGCCTGCATGACCTTCACCGCCTCTTCCGGGTTCATGTGGTTGTCCGACATGAACCAGCGCGGCTCATAGGCGCCGATCGGCAGCACGGCGAGGCTGAACGGGCCATGGTCACGGCCGAGCCGCTCATAGAGCGAGCCGTCATGATAGCCGGTGTCGCCGACATGGAAGAGTTTCGCGCCGCCGGTTTCGAGGATGAAGGAGCACCACAGCGCCATGCGCCGGTCGAAGGCGCCGCGCGCCGACCAGTGATAGGTCGGCACCAGCGTGACGGCGACGGCCTCGGAGAGCTGCAACCGGGCGTCCCAGTCATGCGCCTCGGTGCGGGCATCGGGGATGCGGGCCCTGACGATGGTGTCGTTGCCGAGCGGCATGATCATCCGCGGCCGGTCGCGATGGTGGATCCGCGCCAGCGTCTCGATATCGAGATGGTCGTAATGATTGTGGGTGATCAGGACCGCGTCGATCTTCGGCAGGTCGTCGAAGGCGACGCCGGGCGCGTTGACGCGCTTCGGCCCGAGGAAGGTGAAGGGGCTGGCGCGCTCCGAATAGACCGGGTCGATCAGCAGGTTGAGGCCGGCGATCTGGTAGAGGAAGGATGCGTGGCCGAGATGGACGATGCGCACGCCCTCGACTCGCGCCGGCGGCTTGTCCTGTACAGGCGCGGCGTATTGCGGCGGGAAGGCTTCGCGCTCGCGCTTGCCGGTCTGCCAGCGCAGCACGTCCATCAGCCCTTTGCTGACCGTGCGGCCGTCGCTGAAAAGGAGGCCGTCGAAATGGTCGCTGACGGGCCCTTGGTAATAGGGGTTGCGCGAGCGGGAGATCGCGGCCCAGGCCGCGCCGGTCGAGGCCAGCAAGGCACCGAGACCGAGGAAGGAGAGGAGTTTGCGGCGGTTCATGGCCCGGTAGAAGTAGGCGGTCGTGACGTTCGATCAAGACCGCCTACGGCAGTATTACTTCTGTAAGGCGGTGGCCTTCAGTTGCTGCCGGAGCGGATCGCCACCGTCGCGACGCCGGCGCCGATGAGCAGCGTGCCGCCGGCCTTGTTGAACAGGCCGATGGCGCGCGGATTGCTCACCACGGCGCGAGCCCGGGAGGCGATCAGCGCGTAGCCCATGGCGTTGGCGAAGGCGAGGCCGATGAAGGTCGTCTCGAAGATCAGCATCTGCATCCAGAAATCGCCCTTGGTGTCGAGGAACTGGGGGAGGAAGGCGACGAAGAAGGTGATGCTCTTCGGGTTCAGCGCCGTCACGAGCCAGGCATGGCCGAGCATCTTCCAGGCAGGGGCGGCATCCTCGCGCGGCTTGGCATCCAGCGTGCCGCCGGCGCGGAAGAGCTTGATGCCGAGCCAGATCAGATAGGCCGCGCCGATCCATTTCAGCGCGGTGAAGATCATGGCTGATGTTGCGAGCAGGGCGCCGACGCCGAGCATCGAAAGGGTCATGGCGGTGAAGTCGCCCAGCGCGACGCCGACCGCGATCGGGAAGGCCGTGCGCCAGCCCTGGCCGAGCGCATAGGAGATGACGAGCAGGATCGTCGGCCCGGGGATGACGAGGAGGACGGCGGTGGCGGCGGCGAAGGCGGCCCAGGCTTCGAAGGTCATGATGATGGCTCCCTGAAAACCAGAACCATCACCAGAAGCGGGTGCTTGTAAAGAGGTCAGCCGCGAGCGGCGTCGACAAAGTTGCAGAAGCCGCGGCGGACCTCGCCCTCATGGCCGATCTGGCCTGCCTGGACGGTGAAAACGAGATCGAGGCGGGTGGCGCCGCCGCTCTTGCGGGCGGTGATGCGCAGCGATTGCAGGCGGCCCGAGCCGGCACCGTCCTGAAGGGCGGTGAGCGTGTTGGTCGCCTTGTCGACGCGGATCCCGCCAAAACCTTCGGCGGACACGGCGCGGGCGGCGCCATTGATGGCCTTGGCCGGCGGGCTCTTGACCAGGTCCCAGGTGCGATAGGTGATCTCCGACAGCATCGGCACGCCGGCGCTGGTGAAATTGGTGGAGCAGGGCTGCGCCTGGGCTCCGTTCAGGCCGGCAAAGGCGGCGGACACGGCGATGGCACAAGGTATCAGGAGGCGGGTAGGCATCGTTGCGCTCGCAATCGATTAAGGGACGCCCTCCGTTACCGAGGTTGCGGCATCCTGTCACCGTAACCCAAGGTTACGCGCGGCTCCGGTTCGGCTGCGACGACCAGCACCCACCAGGCGCGGTAGCTCGTGCGCGGATCCTTGGAGAGCGCGATGCCGTAGCGCGTCGCCTCCTTCATCCGCAGATTGGCGTCGTGGCCGGGGGATTTGCGCCAGCCCTCGAAGGCTTCTTCGACGGAGAAATAGCCACCGCCGAGATTTTCCGCGACGCGGGCGGAGTCGAGGCCGGCCGCCTCGACGCGGCCCGCGAAGCCGCCGCCGGCGTCATGGGAGAGGGCGTTCTTCGCGACCATGGCGTCGGCCTGGCGCTGGGCCATCGCCATCAATCGCGGATCGGGCCGGACAGGTCCGAGGCCGAGGCTGGCGCGATAGGCGTTGAGGATGCGCCCTGCCTGCGCCGGATCGAGGGAGACGGCGTTGAGCCGCTCGACCATGCGGGGATCGAGCGGGCCTTCGCGGCGGGGCTCGCCCGCGCAGCCGGCAAGGAGGAGGGTGAGGGCCAGCAGCGGCGGGGCGATCACGGTCTTCATGGGCTCGGCTCGATTGGGGGCGCGATGCGATGCCGTCAGATCAGGGCCATTCTGGGGCCGAACGCCATTATTCCCATGAGCGAGAGGTGGCCGGTGACGGCACGAACGCCCACAACCTTGACTTTCGCCACATTCTTCCGCTTTAAGAGCGCCATCCGTTTCGCCGACATCGCCGAAACCACATCCGCCGACCGGGCCGCATCATGCTTCCATGAGCCCGGAGGTCAACGTCCGACAGCGCGCTTGCGCCCTCGGGCGCGAAACCGTTTGGCGATGAGGTTCCGGCTGTGACGGTTCCTTGAGGCAAAGCAGGCAGGTCCGCATGTTCGGCACGCTGAGCGAAAGACTCTCCGGCATCCTTTCGGGGCTGACCCGCCGGGGTTCGCTGACCGAGGAGGACGTCAACGCCGCGCTGCGCGAGGTTCGCCGCGCGCTGCTCGAGGCCGATGTCGCGCTCGAGGTCGTGCGCTCGTTTACCGACAAGGTGCGCGAGCGCGCCGTCGGCGCCGAGGTGCTGAAGTCGGTCACGCCCGGCCAGCAGGTCATCAAGATCGTCAACGACGTCCTGATCGACACGCTGGGCGGGGAGGGCGAGGGCATCGGCTTCGACGCCGTGCCGCCGGTGCCGATCCTGATGGTCGGTCTGCAGGGCTCCGGTAAAACCACCTCTACGGCGAAGATCGCCAAGCGCCTGACCGAGCGCAACAAGAAGAAGGTGCTGATGGCGTCGCTCGATACGCGACGCCCGGCCGCCATGGAACAGCTCGCCATTCTCGGCACCCAGGTCGGCGTGCAGACGCTGCCGATCGTCGCCGGCCAGTCGGCCGTGCAGATCGCCAGGCGCGCGATCGAGGCCGCCCGTCTCGGCGGCTACGACGTCGTCATGCTCGACACCGCCGGCCGCGTCACGCTCGACGACACGCTGATGGAAGAGGTCGCGCAGGTGAAGGCTGCGACCAGCCCGCATGAGGTGCTGCTCGTCGCCGACGCACTGACCGGCCAGGACGCGGTCAATACCGCCCGCGCCTTCGACGCCCGCGTCGGCCTCACCGGCATCGTGCTGACCCGTATGGACGGCGATTCGCGCGGTGGCGCGGCGCTCTCGATGCGCGCCGTCACCGGCAAGCCGATCAAGCTGGTCGGCACCGGCGAAAAGGTCGACGAACTCGACGATTTCCATCCCTCGCGCGTCGCCAACCGCATCCTCGGCATGGGCGACATCGTCTCGCTCGTCGAGAAGGCGGCGCAGACGGTCGATGCCGACAAGGCGCAGGCGCTGGCGCAACGCCTCGCCAAGGGCAATTTCGACCTCGACGATTTGCGCATGCAGCTCCAGCAGATGGAGAAGATGGGCGGCTTCGGCGGCGTGATGGGCCTGCTGCCCGGCATGGCGCAGATGAAGAACCAGCTCGCCGCCGCCAAGGTCGACGACAAGATGATCGCCCGTCAGGTCGCGATCATCAATTCGATGACGCCGGCCGAGCGCCGGAATCCCGACCTGCTCAAGAACAGCCGCAAGAAGCGCATCGCCGCCGGCTCCGGCACTTCGCCCGAGGCGATCAACAAGCTGCTCAAGATGCATCGCGGCATGGCCGACATGATGAAGGCCATGAAGAAGCAGAAGGGCGGCATGCTGGGCAAGCTCGGCGGCATGTTCGGGCTTGGCGGCGGTCTGCCCGCGGGCATGCCCGACCCCTCCAAGATGGACCCGGCCCAGCTCGCCGAACTGCAGAAGCAGCTCGGCGCGGGCGGCGGCCTGCCGTCGCTGCCGCCGGGCGGGTTCCCCGGATTGCCGAAGGGCGTCACCCCGCCGGCCGGCATGATGCCGAAGCTGCCAGGCCTTGGCGGCGGCCTGCCGGGGCTGGGCGGCGGCCCGTTCGGCAAGAAGAAATAGCCTTTACCGTTCAACCCGACTTCAACGTTCAACCAAAGGAAGAAGACCCATGTCCCTCAAGATCCGCCTGACCCGCGGCGGCGCCAAGAAGCGCCCCTATTACCGCATCGTCGTCGCCGACGCCCGTTCGCCGCGCGATGGCCGCTTCATCGAGAAGATCGGCTCCTATGACCCGATGAAGCCGAAGGATTCGGCCGAGCGCGTCGTGCTCGACCTCGAGAAGGTCCAGTCCTGGCTCGCCAAGGGCGCCCAGCCGACCGACCGCGTCCTGCGCTTCCTCGATGCCGCCGGCCTCGCCAAGCGCCCGGCTCGCAACAACCCGAACAAGGCCGTTCCGGGCGAGAAGGCCAAGGAGCGCGCTGCGGCCAAGGCCGAGAAGGCTGCCGCCCCGGCCGCCGAAGAAGCTTCCGCCGAGGCGTGAGCTCGACGCTGCACTGCCGTCATTCCGGGACGGGCCGCAGGCCCGGGCCCGGAAGCCATGAACACGTCGTTCATGACAAGGTGGCGGTGTGCTCCGGTCATCGTGGTGTTCATGGGTTCCGGGCTCGCAGCTTCGCTGCGCCCCGGAATGACGGATGATGGCTGGCACCGACAATCTCGTCCTGCTCGGTATCGTCGGCGCGCCGCATGGCGTGCGCGGCGAGGTCAGGATCAAGACCTTCACCGGCGATCCGCTCGCGATCGCCGATTATGGCCCGCTGACCGACGGCAAGGGCCGCAGTTTCGAGATCATCGACATCCGCCCTGCCAAGGAGGTCGTCGTCGCCCGGCTCAAGGGCGTGGCCACGCGCGAGGCAGCCGAGGCGCTGAACGGCGTCGAGTTGTTCGTCTCGCGCGACAAGTTGCCGGCAGCCGAGGATGAGGACGAGTTCCTGCAGGCCGACCTCATCGGTTGCAGCGTTATCGGGCCGGATGGCGTGCCGCTCGGCACCGTCTCCACCGTCGAGAATTACGGCGCGGGCGACCTGCTCGATATCGAGACGCCGGATGGGCGCTCCGTCCTGATGCCCTTCACCAAGGCCTTCGCGCCGCGCATCGACATCGCCGCGCGCCGCATCGAGGCCGAGCCGCCCGCAGGATTGTTCGAGCCCGACGATGGTCGCAGAGATGACGCCAAGCGATAAGCCCGCCCGCGCGCTGATCTTCGACATGGACGGCACCGTCGTCGACAACATGCGCTATCACGAGGCGGCATGGGGGCGACTCCTGACCGAGCACGGCCTGCCTTTCGACGCCGACAGCTTCTTCAAGAAGACCGCCGGCATGGCCTCGGCCGAAATCCTCGCACCCCTGTTCCCGGATGCCGATGCGGCGCGGATCGACGCGCTCGGGCACGACAAGGAAATCTATTACCGCGAGGATTATGCCCCGCATGTCGCGCCGCTCTCCGGCTTGCTTGCGCTGATGGCACGGGCGGACGCCGCCAAAGTGCCGATGGCGCTCGCCACCGCCGCTCCTCCGGGCAATGTCGATCTGGTGCTCGACAAGCTGAAGCTGCGCGAGCGCTTCGTCACGGTCGTCTCTCCCTCGCAGGGCTTTCCCGGCAAGCCGAACCCGGACCTCTTCCTGGAGGCGGCGCGGCGCATGGGTGTTCCGGCGACCGAATGCATCGTCTTCGAGGATGCCCCGAATGGCGTCGAGGCGGCCCGGCGCGCCGGGATGCGCGCGGTGGCGCTGCTCACCATGCTCGATGCGCAGGCCTTCGCCGCTTATGATAACCTGATCGCTTCGGCGCACGATTTCACCGCGCTGGACGGGTTGCCCGCGCTGCGCTTTGCTTGACGGCATGCCCTTCCGCGCCTCGATCCTGACGCTCTATCCGGAGATGTTTCCCGGGCCGCTCGGCATCTCGCTGGCGGGCGAGGGGCTGCGCAAGGGGCTGTGGTCGCTCGACACCCACCAGATCCGCGAGCACGGCATCGGCCGGCATCGCAATGTCGACGACAATCCGGCCGGTGGCGGGGCCGGCATGGTGCTGCGCTGCGACGTGCTGGCGGCGGCCATCGATGCCGCCGTGCCGACCGATGATGAACGCCCGCGCCTGCTGATGTCGCCGCGCGGGCGGCCCTTGCAGCAGCGCCAGGTGCGCGAATGGGCTGACGGTCCCGGCCTCGTCATCGTCTGCGGGCGCTTCGAGGGCGTGGATGAGCGCGTCATCGAGGGGCGCAACCTGATCGAGGTCTCGATCGGCGACTACATCCTCTCCGGCGGCGAGATGGCGGCGCTGACGCTGCTCGATGCCTGTGTGCGCCTGATTCCGGGCGTGATGGGCAAGGAAGCCTCCGGCGAGGAGGAGAGTTTCGAGAACGGGCTGCTCGAATATCCGCACTACACGCGGCCGCGCGAATGGGAGGGCAGGGGCCTGCCCGAGGCGCTGCTCTCCGGCGACCATGCCCGCATCGCGAAATGGCGGCGCCAGCAGGCGGAGAGGATCACGCGCGAACGGCGGCCGGATTTGCTGAGGGAGCGGGGCGAGGGGTGATCCCTTGCCGTCATTCTCGGGCGGAGCGCAGCGCAGATCCGGAAAATTCGTTCAGGAGAGGGCGCCGGCTCCCTCTGCGGCATGCGATGCTCGGGTCAAGCCCGAGCATGACGCAACGCTAACGATACTCTGCCACCGGCAGCTTCTCGGCCAGCCAGCCGCCCGGCCCGAGCATGCCTCCCCGCACTGCCACGAGATCGCGCCAGCCTCGGCCGCCGAGCTTCTGCGCCGTGGCGACCGCCTGTGCGCCGGTGCGGTCGATCAGGGCGATGCGCTTGGCCGGGTGGTCGAGACGCAGCCCCGCCAGCCTGACCTCGAAGGCCGTGGCGTCGACATCGAGCGGGATCGCGCCCTGCGGCAGGCCGGTATCGCTCCACTCGCCCGGAGACCGGATGTCGACGAGGAGGAGGCGCCCACCGGATTGCTCTCCATGCGCCTCCTGGACCGTGATGGAGCCCGGTGCCGGCGAGCCCGCTCCCTGCGCGGCAGCCCCGCCAGCCATCGCCCCCCAGAGAGCCAGGGCCGGCAGCAACGCGGCGAAACACCTTCCCTTTCGTGACGTTGACCGGGCCGTGGTCTTGAGGCCAGCGTGGTGCGGCGTGATCGATACGGGGTAGGGCATGCGGGCTTTCTTGCTGGTGGTGACCGCGGCGGCGGTGGCGCTGCTGGTTTCCCAACTGGCACGCCGACCGTTTCGCAGCGCTGAAGCGTTGCCGGCTGAAATGCAGAATCTAGAGCAACCCGGCCCGTTGCGCATCCGTGTCGGTGGGCGCGAGCGCATGGTGCAGCTCGATGCCCTGCTGCGCTACGGCGCAACGGCCGAGAACATTCTCTGCCGGCCGCAAGATGGTACGACGCCCGACGATTGGCGCCGCGTGGCCTGCGGCGGCAAGGCCGAACAGGATGAGGACGAAGCCCAGTCACGCGGCGATGCCGCAATGCTGGAGGCTGCCACCATCTTGCGCCAGGCGGAGAAGCGACCGCTTGCCGAGCGTGAGCGGCTGGTGCGCGACGCCAACGGTTTCGTCCTGCTGGCGCTGCGCAGCGATGCCTTCGAGACGCGGCCGGTGCCACCGGTCCATGTCTATGAGGATCTCGCCGACCAGTCCGATGATGGGCGGCTGCACGATATTGCCTCCGAGCTCTGGCTGGTTACCGCAGCCTTCTGTCCCGATGGCGAACGGCAATGCCGCCTCTCCAATCTGCGTCAGTCCGGCCGCAGCCTCGTCAATGCCGGGCGATGGTTCAACGACACGGTGCGGCTGCGCCTGGCCGCCGAGCGATTGCGCGACGTGCTCCGGGAACAGGGGAACGATATCGATCCGGATGAGCGCTTTTCGCTGGCGAACGATATCGGCAACGCCTTCAGCTATGCCTCGGCTTTCGCACCGGCGGGCGAGCGATTGCCGCTGATCGACGAGGCGATTGTCGCCTATGAGGCGGAACTCGCTCAGGCGGACGCCAAGGCACCGTCCTTCGATTCCGGCAGGCTCTGGCAGAACCTCGGAGCGGCCTATGTCGATCGCGGTGCGATCAGCAACAGCAAGAAGGATTTCGAGCGCGGCATTGCCTTCTACGAGAAGAGCCTGCCGCTCTTCGACCGCTCTCGCTTCCGACAATCCTGGGCGCGTGCGAAGTCGAATCTGGGAGCGGCTCGCAGTCGAATGGCGTTCGCGGAAAACGATCTGGCACTGCACGACGCGGCGTTGCGCGACCAGGAGGACTCGATCGCCGCCTTCGAGGAAGGCCAGGAGAAGCTCGATGCCGATTATGGGCGCTACCGGCTGGCGAAAAGCCTCGATGCCAAGGCGCGTAGCGCCGATGCGCTCGCCAAGCAGCTCGGGGATGGAGAAGAAGGGCGGCACGCCGATCTGGAGAAGACAGCGAAGCTGTGTCGCGACGAGGCGCTCAAGCTGCTGGAGCGGGCCGGGGAAGCGTTTCGCCGCTCCGGCTCGCGGGATTATCTGGCCTGGGTCGAACGCCTGACCGCCGAGATCAGGAGCGCGACACCGGGGCCGTGAGCGCGCGGCTCAGCGCAGCTCGGCGCAGAAGCGCTGGATGCGGCGGCAGGCCTCTTCCAGCTTCTCGTCCGAGGTGGCGTAGGAGATGCGGAAGTTCGGGCCGAGGCCGAAGGACGAACCGTGCACGGCCGCGACGGCTTCCGTCTCGAGCAGGCCCAGCACGAGGTCCTCGTCCGTCTCGACCTTCTTGCCGTTCGGCATGGTCTTGCCGATCAGCTCCGAGCAGTCCGGATAGACGTAGAAGGCGCCTTCCGGCATCGGGCACTTCAGGCCACGGGTCTGGTTCAGCATGGAGACGACGAGGTCGCGGCGACGCTCGAAGGCCTTCTTGAACACCGGCAGATGGTCCTGCGTGCCGTCGAGAGCCTCGACGGCTGCCCATTGCGAGATCGCCGAGGTGCCCGAGGTCTGCTGGCCCTGGACCATGTCCATGGCGTTGATCAGGTGCTGCGGGCCGGCCGCATAGCCGATGCGCCAGCCGGTCATCGCATAGGCCTTGGAGACGCCGTTCATGGTGAGCGTGCGCTCGTAGAGTGCTGGCTCGATCTGCGCCGGGGTGACGAATTTGAAGTCGCCATAGACGAGATGCTCGTACATGTCGTCCGTCAGGATCCAGACATGGGGATGGCGCATCAGCACGTCGGTGAGCTTCTTGAGCTCCTCATGGGTGTAGGCGGCGCCCGAGGGGTTCGAAGGCGAGTTCAGGATCACCCATTTGGTCTTCGGGGTGATGGCCTTCTCCAGCGCTTCCGGCTGGAGCTTGAAATTGTCCTTCAGATAGGTCTGGGCGAAGGTCGCGGTGCCGCCGCAGAGCGCGACGATCTCGGGATAGGTCACCCAATAGGGCGAGACGCAGATGACCTCGTCGCCCGGGTTCAGCGTGGCGAGCAGGGCATTGTAGATGACATGCTTGCCGCCGGTGCCGACGATGGTCTGGCTCGGCTTGTAGTCGAGGCCGTTCTCGCGCTTGAACTTGCGGGCCACGGCCTCGCGCAGCTGCGGAATGCCGGCGACGGGGGTGTACTTGGTCTCGCCGCGGCGGATCGCGGCGATGGCCGCCTCCTTGATATTGTCCGGCGTGTCGAAATCGGGCTCGCCCACGGAGAGCGAGATCACGTCCTTGCCCTGGGCTTTCAGATCGCGGGCCTTCTGCGTGATCGTGATGGTCGCAGACGGCTTCACGCGCTTCAGGGCTTCGGCAAGAAAGGCCATGGGACTGATCTCCGGAGGAGCGGGAGGATGAGCGCCCGGCAGGGCGCGCGCGTGGTTTATGACTCGGCGGCGATGATCGCAAGCGCAACTGCTTGATGTTTTGCAGAAGCGTCATGAATTGTGAGCCGTTTGCCCTTGCAGGTCGGGTATGCGAAGCCCGGCTCATGACGAGCCCTGCCGAACCGATCGCTGTTTATGTCGATGCCGATGCCTGTCCGGTGAAGGACGAGGTCTATCGCGTTGCCGGCCGCCATGGCCTGCACGTCTTCGTCGTCGCCAACAGCTTCCTCAACGTGCCGCGCGAGCCCTGGATCGAGCGCGTCACCGTTCCCGGCAATTTCGATGCTGCCGATGACTGGATCGCGGAACGCGTCTCACGGGGGGCGATCGTGATCACCGCCGATATTCCGCTCGCCGATCGCTGCATCAAGGCCGGCGCCGAGGTCATTGGGCCGACCGGCAAGCCGTTCACCGAGGCCTCGATCGGCATGGCGCTGGCGACCCGCGACATGATGGAGGATCTGCGCGCCATGGGCGTGGCGGGTGGCGGGCCGAAGCCCTTCTCGCAAAAGGACCGTTCCGCCTTCCTGCAGGCGCTCGACCTCGCCATCCAGCGGCTGAAGCGGGCCGGTTTCGGTGCGGGGCAGCCATGACATCCGTGCTGCTGGACGCATGCGGCCTTTGTCCCTAAATCTCCCGGCCAATCAGCACCGCCATTCAGACGGGCTCCCGGGAGGATATCCATGTCGTTGACCCGCCGCTCCACTCTCGGCCTGATGGCCGGCGCCGTTTTTGCTCCGTCCGTCGTCCGGGCCGAGAGCTTCCCGAGCAAGGTCGTCACCATCATCGTGCCCTATCCGGCGGGCGGCCCGACCGACGCGATTGCGCGCTTCGTCGCGCAGGATCTCTCCATCGCCTTCGGCCACAATGTCGTGGTCGACAACCGGGCCGGCGCCTCCGGGGCTGTCGGCACCCGTGCCGTCGCCCATGCGCCGGCCGATGGCTACACCATCGTCTTCGGCAACAACCAGACGCATGGCAACAACATGTTCCTGCTGAAGGACCCCGGCTACGACGCGGTGAAGGATTTCGCGCCGCTCGCCGGCGTCGGCGCCTTCGAGCACGCCTTCGTCGTCCGCAACGACCTGCCTGCCAAGAACATCCAGGAACTGATCGCACTGGCGAAGGCCGAGCCGGGCAAGCTCAATTACGGCTCGACCGGCGTCGGCTCCGGCTCGCATCTGGCGATGGAGCTGTTCATGCAGCGCACCGGCATCAAGATGACGCATGTGCCCTTCCGCGGCGCGGCGCCGCTGGTGCAGGAGATCGTCGGCGGGCGCATCGACATCGCCAATTCGACGCTGCCGAGCGTGCTCGAGCAGATCAATGCCGGCACCCTGCGCGCGCTCGCCATCGCGAGCCCCGAGCGCAACCCGCAGGCGAAGGCCATCCCGACGCTGCGCGAGCAGGGCGTGAGCAATGCCGATGCCGATTCCTGGGCCGCCTTCTTCGCGCCGGCGAAGACGCCCCAGCCGGAGCTCGACGTGCTCTCCAAGGCGATCATCGCCTCGCTCAACAAGCCGGCGACGCGCGACGCCATCGTGAAGCTCGGCTTCACGCTCAACGTGCGTGATCCGGAAGCGTTCAGGCCCCGACTCCTCCAGGAAATCGCGAGCTGGAAGCAGATCATCACTGAGGCCGGGGTGAAAGCGGAATAGGCTCCGTCCGCCGCTCGCCGGCCGGTCCCTCACGTCGTCGTGAGCTTGCCGCAACGCCTTGGCTGATCGCTGCGTTGCCCTCTATCTCAGGCGAAGCGATGAGCGGAGGGAAGCTATGCGGCGGCTCGGGATGGCTTTGGGACTGGGGGCGGGGCTTGCGCTTGCCGGCGTGATCGCTCCCGCGACCGCACAGAAGCGCTTTCCCTCGAGCGCCGGCGAGCTTGCGGTCGAAACCGTCGCAGGTGGGCTGGAGCACCCGTGGGGTCTCGCCTTCCTGCCGGACGGACGCATGCTGGTGACGGAGCGGCCGGGCCGGCTCAGGATCGTCGATGCCAAGGGCGAGCTGTCGCGGCCCCTCTCCGGCATCCCGAGTGTGATGGCGCGCGGGCAGGGCGGCCTGCTCGATGTGGCGCTCGATCCGGGCTTCGCTGACAACCGGTTGGTCTACCTCTCCTATGCCGAGCCGCGACCGGGCGGCAACGGCACCAGCGTCGCCCGCGGCAGGCTGAATGAGCAGGGCACCGCGCTGACCGGCGTCGCGGTGGTCTTCCGGCAGATGCCGACGGTCAGCTCCAACCTGCATTTCGGCTCGCGGTTGGTCTTCGACCGGACCGGCGCGCTCTTCGTGACGGTCGGTGAGCGCTATACGCAGCGCGACCAGGCGCAGAATCCGGCCAACCATCTCGGCAAGATCATCCGCATCCGCCCCGACGGCAGCGCGCCGGCGGATAATCCGAAGAAGCCGGGCTGGGCTCCGGAGGTCTGGTCGATCGGCCATCGGAACGTGCAGGGCGCGGCATTGCATCCCGATACCGGCCAGCTCTGGACGGCCGAGCACGGCGCGCGCGGCGGCGACGAGATCAACACGCCGAAGGCCGGGCTGAACTATGGCTGGCCGGTCATCACCTATGGCGTCGACTACTCGGGCGCCAAGATCGGGGAGGGGACGGCGAAGCCCGGTATGGAGCAGCCGCTGTTCTACTGGGACCCGTCGATCGCGCCTTCAGGTGCCGCCTTCTATACGGGGCCGGTCTGGCCGGCCTGGAGGAATTCTCTTTTCGTCGGGGCGCTGGCCGGCAGCATGCTGGTCAGGCTGTCCACGCAGGGTGAGAAGGTGACGGGTGAGGAGCGCCTCCTCACTAATATCGGTGCACGCATCCGCGACGTGCGGCAGGGGCCGGACGGCCTGCTCTATCTCCTCACCGACGAGACGGACGGGCAGATCCTGCGGGTGCGGCCGGCGAAATAGACGCCGAGACGCGATCCGCTCAGGGGCCGCAATCCCACTCGCTGTCGAGGGCGTAGACATTGCGCGTCGCGAGCTTGCCGGTGGTGTCGTAGAGGTCGCCGACATAATAGGTCATGCCGGCGTCGTCATGATCCTCGCGCTTGACCTGCAGCGACCAGCCATAGCCGACCTTCCTGCCGTGCCAGGCGGGGTGGATGGCGCCGATCGAGGCGGAGCCGAGGATCTGGGCCCTGGAATCGCTCGGGCTGCAGGTCGGGCCGGCCAGAGCGGGCAGGGTGCCGGCAACGAGGCAGGCGGCAATCAGCAGGGTCCTCACGGGGCAGTCCTTACGAATCGGGATCGGTCGCGGCGAGCCATATCCACCGCGCCGCGCGAAAGGCCAAGCGCTGTTGGCGCGTGGCTGTGTTGCGCTGCAACCGGGGCTGGTCAGCCCTCGGCCTGGACGATGAAGCGTCCTGCCGGTGTTCGCGTTCCGATCGCCGCGTTTTTCCTTCGCACCGCCATTCTCGCTGGTTAACCTCCGTTAACCACGCTCGCCTAGCTTCGCGGCGAATGCATTCGAATCGGCGGAGACCCATGCGCGCAATCAGACTGGCCCTGCCCCTCGTCCTCTTCGCCTCTGCCGCCTGCGCTCAGGCGGGCTTTCAGTCCTGCCTGTCCGGCCTGCGCGCCGACGCGGCGGCCAAGGGCGTCTCGGGCGCGACCTTCGACCGTGCCATGGCCGGCGTCGAGCCGGACATGAAGGTCATCGAGGCGATGAACAACCAGCCGGAGTTCAAGACTCCGATCTGGGACTATCTCGGCACGCTGGTCGATGACGAGAAGGTGGCGGAAGGGCGCAACATGCTGCGCCAGTATGCCTCCGTCTTCGCGGCGGCCGAACAGCGGTTCGGTGTCGATCGCCACACCATCGCCGCCGTCTGGGGCGTCGAAAGCGATTTCGGCAAGGCTCGGGGCAAGTGGCCGCTGGTGCAGTCGCTGGCGACCGGCGCCTGCCTCGCACCGCGCCGCAACGCCTTCTTCAAGGGCGAGCTGATCGCGACGCTACAGATCATCCAGCGCGGCGATGTTCGGCCGGATCGGCTCTTCGGCTCCTGGGCCGGAGCCTTCGGGCACACCCAGTTCATTCCCTCGACCTATCTCAGGCTCGCTGTCGATGGCGACGGCGACGGCAAGCGAGACCTCGTCGATTCCATTCCCGACGCGCTACACTCAACCGCGAACTTCATGGCCAAGGCCGGCTGGGTGACGGGTGCGAGCTGGGGCTACGAGGTGCGCGTGCCGGATGGCTATTCCGGGCCGAGCGGGCGCAATCCGAAGCATCCGGTCTCGACCTGGGCGGCGCGCGGCATCGTCAAGTTCGACGGTTCGCCTTTGAATGGCGCCGGCAATGCCGGGCTCCTGATGCCGGCCGGCCGCAACGGCCCGGCCTTCCTCGTCTTCAAGAATTACGATGCCGCCTACAGCTACAATGGCGCGGATTCTTACGCCTTGGCGATCTCGCTCCTCTCCGACCGGCTGCGCGGCAAGCCGGGCGTGCAGGGGCAGTGGCCGACCGACGACCTGCCGCTGTCGCGCGAGCAGCGGCGCGAGCTCCAGCGCCTGCTGATCTCACGCGGCTACAATGTCGGCGAGCCCGATGGTGCCGTGGGCTCGCTGACGCGCACGGCGATCAAGGAGATCGAGGGCAAGCTGGGCATGCCCCAGACGGGACGGCCGGGCGAAAAGGTGCTGCGCGCGCTGAAGGGCGGGCGAGTCTGAAGGTTGCAGAAAACGGGTGGCGTCGCGGAAGCGCTTCAGAGAAGCGTTTCCGCCGCATCCAAGCTTCCGGAGACAGCATGACACGCCGCCTGATTTCCACCGGCTCGCCCTTCGAGCGCAATTTCGGCTATTCGCGCGCCGTGGTCGATGGCGATCTCGTCTTCATCTCCGGCACGACCGGCTACGACTACGCCACCATGACGATGCCGGACGATCCGGCCGAGCAGGCGCGCAACATCTTCCGCACGATCGGCGCCGTGCTGGAGGAGGCGGGGTCGTCGCTGATGCAGGCCGTGCGGGCGCAGTACTTCGTCACCGACCGCAGCTATTGCGAGCCGGTTCTGGCGGTCTGCGGTGAATTCTTTCGCGAGATCAGGCCCGCCGCCGGCATCTATGTCGTGGCCGGGCTGCTCAAGGCGGAGATGAAGGTCGAGATCGAGGTGACCGCGCGGGTTAGGGGAGGCTGATCGGAGTTGTCGACACTCTGTCGACTTTTGGTATATCTCTTGCAAGTCAGCGTGCATCAAGGCGCGTGCCTTAAGCAGAGGGAGATATGCCATGTCGATCCGTCGTCGCACTGTTCTCAAAGGTGCTGGTGCGCTTGCCGCGACAGCCTTCCTGGGTAACCGGGCCTTCTCGCAGGGAGCGGCGGCGACGCTGCGCTTCAACCCCTCGACGCCGCTGCCCTCGCTCGATCCGATCACGGCCACCAGCTACGTCATCCGCAACCATGGCTATCTGATCTACGACACGCTGTTTGCGACCGACGCGAATTTCCAGATCAAGCCGCAGATGGTCGAAGCCTGGGAGACGGCGACCGACGGGCTGAGCTGGACTTTCCGCCTCCGCGACGGGCTCTCCTTCCATGACGGCGAGCCGGTCCGCGCTGAGGACTGCATCGCGTCGATCGCCCGCTGGTCGA
Organism: Allobosea sp. UNC402CLCol; assembly: GCF_000745475.1. Taxonomy (GTDB): domain Bacteria; phylum Pseudomonadota; class Alphaproteobacteria; order Rhizobiales; family Beijerinckiaceae; genus Allobosea; species Allobosea spartocytisi. Next base: position 589,182 of record NZ_JQJJ01000008.1, on the reverse strand, counting down.
AGCGTGATGCCTTCGGCCAGACCTTTGCCACCTTCGTCGAGGGCTACGATGTCGTCGACCGGCGCAGCTTCCGGATTCGGCTGAAGAAGCCCTTCCCGATGATGACGTCCGCGCTGGGCAAGCTCTCGTCGAACGTGCCCTTCATCATGCCGGAACGCATCGCGCAGACCGACCACATGAAGAACATCACGGAGGCGATCGGCTCCGGCCCGTGGCGTTTCATGGACAAGCAATGGGTGCCCGGCCAGAACGCGATCTATGAGCGCTTCGCGCAATACAAGCCGCGCGAGGAGGCGCCGTCCTGGGCCGCCGGCGGCAAGATCGCCAAGATAGACCGCATCGAGTGGCTGGCGCTGACCGAAGCTGCCGCCGCGGCTGGCGCGCTGATGCAGGGAGAGCTGGACTGGTTCGAGCAGCCGCCGGTCGATCTCATCCCGATGCTGAAGGGCAACAAGGACGTCGTCATCGAGAACGTGCCGCTCGGCCTGTTCCTGCTGATGCGGTTCAACCAGTTGCAGCCGCCCTTCAACAATCCGGCGATCCGCCGGGCCGTGATGGCCGCCGTCAATCAGACCGACTACATGGAGGCCGTCGTCGGCGACAAGGCCTACTACAAGGAGGCCAAGACCTTCTTCACGCCCGGCTCGCCGATGTCGAGCGGGGCGGGCGGGCAGGCCGCCATGCCGGGTAATCTCGAGAAGGCCAAGGCCATGCTCAAGGAGGCCGGCTACAAGGGGGAGAAGGTCATCCTGCTCGCCCCGGCCGACCAGCCGATCGCCTATCAGCAATGCATGGTCACCGAGGATCTGCTCAAGAAGCTCGGCATCAACGCGGAACTCGTCGCGACCGACTGGGCGAGCTTCATCGGCCGGCGCGCCAATCGTGGCCTGCCCGAGCAGGGCGGCTGGTCGGTGTTCCATACGCTCTGGTCCTGTGCGGATACGCTCAACCCGGCGCTGCATCCGCTGACGCGGACCAATGGCGGCGCGGCCTGGTTCGGCTGGCCCGACGACGCGCCGATGGAGGGGCTCCGCGACGCGTGGATCGCAACGCCGGAAGAGGCCAAGCAGAAGGAGATCGCGGCCAGGATCGAGGAGCGCGGCTTCGAGGCCGTTCCCTATGTCCCCTGCGGCCTCGTCCAGCAGCCCATGGCGTTCCGCAAGAATCTGAGCGGTATGGTGCTCTCGCCGGTCCAGTTCTTCTGGAACATGGAGAAGAAGGTCTGAGCACCGCTCTCGGCGCCGGCGCATGGTCTGCCATGCGCCGGCTTCGCGTGCCTGCCGCTTGCGTCGTCACGGTTCCGCCCGTAATCACCGCCGCGAGACCGGAAACCGGTTCGGTTCAGACCAAGCGCGAGGCGACGACCATGGCGACCCACAAGCTCCTGCTGCTCCCCGGCGACGGCATCGGCCCCGAGGTGATGGGCCAGGTCGAGCAGATCGTCTCCTGGTTCGGCAAGCAGGGGCTCGGCTCCTTCGAGATCGAGAAGGGGCTCGTCGGCGGGGCCGCCTATGATGCGCACAAGCAGGCGATCTCCGAAGGCGACATGAAGCTGGCGCAAGACGCCGACGCCGTGCTGTTCGGTGCCGTCGGCGGGCCGAAATGGGCGGATGTGCCCTATCAGCACCGCCCGGAAGCCGGCCTGCTGCGCCTGCGCAAGGATCTCGGCCTGTTCGCAAACTTGCGTCCGGCGATCTGCTATCCGGCGCTGGCCTCCGCGTCGTCGCTGAAGCCTGAAATCGTCGAAGGCCTCGACATCCTGATCGTGCGCGAGCTCACCGGCGGCGTCTATTTCGGCGAGCCGAAGGAGATCGTCACGCTGGAGGATGGCTCCAAGCGCGGCGTCGACACGCAGGTTTACACTACGCCTGAGATCGAGCGCATCTGCCGGGTCGCCTTCGAGCTGGCGCGCACCCGCCGCAACAAGGTCTCCTCGGCCGAGAAGCACAACGTCATGAAGACCGGCGTGCTCTGGAAGCAGACGGTGACCGCGCTGCACGCCGCCGAGTACAAGGATGTCGAGCTCGAGCATGTGCTCGCCGACAACTGCGCCATGCAGCTCGTGCGCCGGCCGAAGCAGTACGACGTGATCGTCTGCGACAATCTGTTCGGCGATATCCTCTCCGACGTCGCGGCGATGCTGACCGGCTCGCTCGGCATGCTGCCCTCGGCCTCGCTCGGCGCGGAAGACCCCGTCACCGGCAAGCGCAAGGCGCTCTACGAGCCCGTCCACGGCTCGGCGCCGGACATTGCCGGCAAGGGGCTGGCCAACCCGATCGCGATGATCGGTTCCTTCGCCATGGCGCTGCGCTATTCCTTCGGCGCGGGCGAGGCGGCCGACCGGCTCGAAGGCGCGATCTCCGACGTGCTCGGCTCGGGCACCCGCACCCAGGACATCGCCGCTGATGGCACCAACGCCGTCTCGACCAGCGAGATGGGCGCCGCCATCATCAAGGCGCTGGAAGCGCGGGGCTGATCGTTGCCCTTCTCCCCTAGGGGAGAAGGTGTCTGCGAGGCCGACGGACGAGGGAAGGGCCGCATAGCGGCCCTTTTTCGTTTTGGCGAGGTTCCTGCCCTCATCCGTCAGCGCTGCGCGCTGCCACCTTCTCCCCCGAGGGGAGAAGGAAGACCTCCCTCTCTCCCTCGTGAATTGCCGTGACACCGCTTTCGTGGCTTAGCTCGGCGCAACGAAAGCGGAGTATGTCCGTCATGCTGATCAAGCGCCGCGCCGGCTGGGAATTGCCGGAGAGCGAAGCGACGCCGGAAGGCGCCTTCCTCAATCGCCGCCAACTCATGGCTGCGGGAGCTGGGCTGATCGCCGGTGCGGCCCTGCCGCGTCTGGCCGCGGCCCAGACGCCCGATCCGACGCTCGACCTCTACCCGGCCAAGCGCAACGAGGCCTTCAAGATCGACGTGCCGCTGACCAAGGCGGAGGACGCGGCGAACTACAATAATTTCTACGAATTCGGCATGTCGAAGGACATCGTCGACGCCTCGCAGCGGCTGGCGACGCGGCCCTGGAGCATTCAGGTCGACGGCTTGGTCGAGAAGCCCTTCGAGATCGGTTTCGACGACCTCGTCCGCAAGCTGCCGCTGGAGGAGCGGCTCTATCGCTTCCGCTGCGTCGAGGCCTGGGCGATGGCCGTGCCCTGGACCGGCATTCCGCTCAAATCCTTCGTTAATCTCGCCAAGCCGCTCTCCGGTGCGAAATACATCCGCTTCGAGACCTTCCTGAACCCGCGCGTCGCGCCGGGGCAGAACCAGCGCTGGTATCCCTGGCCCTATGTCGAGGGGCTGACCATCGCCGAGGCGGCGAATGATCTGCCGATGCTCGTCACCGGCATCTATGGCAAGCCGCTGCCGACGCAGCACGGCGCGCCGCTGCGGCTGATCACGCCGTGGAAATACGGCTTCAAATCGGTGAAATCGATCCGCAAGATCAGCTTCGTCGCGGAGCGGCCGAAGACTTTCTGGGAGGCGCTGCAGGCCAGCGAATACGGTTTCTGGGCCAATGTGAACCCGGCCGTGCCGCATCCGCGCTGGAGCCAGGCGAGCGAGCAGGTGCTGGGCTCGCGTGATCGCCGGCCGACGCTGATCTATAACGGCTATGGCGAGCAGGTCGCCGGGCTCTACAAGGGGCTGGAGGGCGAAGCCCTCTTCATGTGAGGCCCGACCTGCTGCCAGCTTTCGGGTGCCCTCAGCGCTATGCCGCGTGCTAGACCCATCCGGTCCACGCAATGGCGCCGGGAGCACGAACATGGCCACCCAGCATTTCCATCTCTTCGAAACGGCGATCGGCATCTGTGCCCTGGTTTGGGAAGGCGAGCGCTTCATCGGCGCGCAACTGCCCGAGCGGGACGAGGCGGCGGCGCGCAAGCGTCTGGAGCGGCGCTTCCCGGAAGCCGAGGAGGCCGAGGCGCAAGGCTTCGTCGCGGACACTGTGGCGGGCATCCGCGCCTTGTTCGAGGGCGAAAAGCGCGATCTCTCGCATCTGCCGCTCGCAATCGAGCGGACACCGGACTTCAACCGCAGGGTCTATGAAGTCGCGCTGTCGATCCCGCATGGCGAGACCCTGACCTATGGCGAGGTGGCGCAGCGCATCGGTGAGCCCGGCGCGGCGCGGGCGGTGGGCGTCGCGCTCGGCCAGAACCCTTGGCCGATCATCGTGCCCTGCCACCGCGTGCTGGCGGCCGGCGGCAAGACCGGCGGCTTCTCGGCCGATGGCGGCGTCGAGACCAAGCTGCGCATCCTGACGATCGAGAAGGCGCGGACCAGCACCGAGCCTGGCCTGTTCGAGGCGTTGCCGCTCGCAGCCCGGCCACCGCGTTCCTGACCACCGCCGGACCATGGCGATTGAAACGCTGCAATGATGCGCTTGCAGCGCATCGTCTTGCGCCGGGCTCGCGGAGCCTTCTACTGTCACGGCAGTTTCGCCCAACAACGAGGAATGCCATGGCCAAGTTGAAGCTCGCCATCGTCGTCGGCAGCACCCGCCGCGAATCGATCAACCGCAAGCTGGCGGAGGCTCTGGCGAAGCTCGGAGCCGATGTCTTCGAACCCTCCTTCGTGCGGATCGACGACCTTCCTCTGTTCAACCAGGATCTCGAAGCTGATCGCCCCGAGCCGACGCTGCGCCTGAAGCGCGAGATCGAGGCGGCCGATGCCATCCTGATCGTCACGCCCGAGCACAACCGCTCGATCCCGGCCGCGCTCAAGAACGCGATCGACTGGGCTTCGCGCCCCTATGGCAAGAATTCCTGGGCAGGCAAGCCGGTCGCGGTGACTGGCGCCAGCGGCGGCGCCGTCGGCACGGCGGTGGCCCAGAACGAGTTGCGCATGATCATGACCAATCTCGCCGGCGTGGTGGCCGGCGGGCAGGTCTTCATCACCTTCAAGGAAGACCTGATCGACGCCAACCACGAGATCACCAACGAAGGCACACGCAGCTTCCTGCAAGGCTTCCTCGACGGCTTCGCCAAGATCGTCGGCAAGCTCGCCGCCTGAGCGGCAGGGATCTGGATACGCTCTCCGGAAGGCACCGCTTCGGCGGTGCCTTTTTTGTCGGCTCGATCTGTCGGGAGCGGAGCGCCGCAACTGGGCGCGGCGCAAAAAAAAGGGCCGGCGTCCCCGAGGGGAGCCGGCCTTGAAAGTTTGAAACATCTGGCTCAAACGCCAAACATCTCAGAGGGGAACGGCTGAAACGAACTCAACGCCGGGAGGAGATTGCGGAGCCCGTTCCGAACAACCGTGTACTCAATATTGTGCAGGACCTGCCGTTTTGCAATGCAGCATAGCTTGGAGCCGCCATGCGCAAGCTGCATATCTCGCTCTCAGATGCGACCAATTTGTGCCTAAATGATTGAGAAATATGCACTCATTGCAGATTGAAATTCCGACGATCTATCATCCAGGATGAAGGTTGGTAGCTTCTGCCCGTATGGCGTGCACAGTTTCTGGGCTGCCGTCATACATTTGCAGGATTTCGGTTGGTTGCTCAGCCAACTGGCTGCCTACGAATCGAGCAGGCGGCAAGGCGACAGCGGCCTGCGTTTTCATGGAGATATGGGCCGTTCCGGCCTGGGCGAACGCAGCGCCGGAGCTCTTGCCCGAAGCGCCCCGCAAGCGCTTCGGCGTGGGGCCCGGGTCAGGTCCGGGATGATGCGGTGGGTTCGTGCAAGATCAGCAGCCGGCCGGGCATGTACCCGCGACCGGGGTGCGGCATTTTCAGGAGAAGTCCGCGCCGGGGCGGGACGCGAGCCGCCGACGTACCCGGAGGGTGCGCCGGCGATCCGCTGGGCCGTCAGTAGGTCCAGCGCTGCGCCTTCTGGATCAGGAAATCGCGGAAGACCTGGACGCGGGCCACCGACTTCATCTCTTCCGGATAGACCAGATAGCTCTCGAGCTGCGGCATCTCGGTCTCGCGCATCAGTTGCACGAGCGGCGAGCCCGTCTCGATCAGGTAGTCCGGCAGCACGGCGATGCCTGCGCCGGAATCGACGGCGCGCTTCATCGCCGTGATGTTGTTGACGACGAGATGGATCGGGCGCGGGTTGCGCTGGTCGCGGCCGATCGTGCCGAGCCAGTGCACGGCCGTGAGATAGGATGGCGAGGTGCCGCCGAAGGAGACGATCCGGTGGTTGTCGAGATCCTCGTAGCTCTTCGGCTCGCCGAAGCGCTTCACGTAAGCCGGCGAGGCATAGACGTGATAGTGCACGGTGAAGAGCTTGCGCTGGATCAGGTCCGGCTGCTGCGGCTGGCGCAGGCGGATGGCGATGTCGGCCTCGCGCATCGAGAGGTCGAGCTCCTCATCGGTCAGGATGAGGTCGACCTTGATGTCCGGATAGAGGTCGAGGAATTCGGCCAGGCGCGGCGTCAGCCAGTGCCCACCGAGGCCGCGCGTCGCCGTGACCTTGAGCTCTCCCGAGGGATGCTCGCGGGTCTCCGACAATTGCGAGCGCGTGCGCTCCAGCCGCTGCGTCATCTCGCGCGCGGCGCGCCAGAGCAATTCGCCCTGCTCGGTCAGGATCAGGCCGCGCGTATGCCGATGAAACAGCGGCGCCCGCAGCTCACGCTCAAGCGCGCCGATCTGCCGGCTCACGGCGGATTGACTCAACCCCAGAACATCGCCAGCTTTTGTGAAACTGCCTGACTCTGCGACGGTATAAAAAATTCTAATGCGGTCCCAATCCACCGCGCTTCCCCCGATATGCATTTTGTGCATGGTGGGGGATAAAGTTCTTGTCCGTCAATGCCCGGACGACAGAGATTGTTCTTTTTGGCACTGAATCTGGTGAGGGGATTCATCGATTCCAGTGATGAATCCCCGAAAAGCCCTTATTCAGCGGCTTCTCGCTGGTCGAGCGTGCTCGCCACCAGCCAGCGCTCGGCGTCGAGGGCGGCCATGCAGCCCATGCCGGCGGCGGTGACGGCCTGGCGATAATGCTCGTCGGTGACGTCGCCGGCTGCGAAGACGCCCGGAACATTCGTCTGAGTCGTTCCCGACTCGACTTCGAGATAGCCGGTCTCGCGCATGGCGAGCTGGCCGACGAAGAGTTCGGTCGCCGGCTTGTGGCCGATGGCGATGAAGACGCCGTCGGTCTTGAGCTCGCTCTCGGCGCCGGTCTTGGTGTTGGTCAGGCGCAGATGTGTGACATTGGGCGGGGTCGTGCCACCGCAGATCTCGGCGACCTCGCTGTCCCAGATCACCTCGATCTTCGGGTGCTTGAACAGCCGGTCCTGCATCACGCGCTCGGCGCGCAAGTGGTCGCGGCGGTGGACCAGCGTGACCTTGCTGGCGAGATTGGCGAGGTAGAGCGCTTCCTCGACCGCGGTGTTGCCGCCGCCGACGACCACGACCTCCTTGTTGCGGAAGAAGAAGCCGTCGCAGGTGGCGCAGGCCGAGACGCCGAAGCCCTGGAAGCTCTGCTCGGAGGGCAGGCCGAGCCACTTCGCCTGGGCGCCGGTGGCGATGATCAGCGCGTCGCAGGAATAGGTCTCGCCGCCATCCCCCCAGAGCCGGAAGGGGCGCTGCGACAGGTCGACCCTGCCGATATGGTCGGAGACCATCTTCGTGCCCATGTGCTCGGCCTGGGCGCGCATTTGCTCCATCAGCCAGGGGCCCTGGATGACGTCGGCGAAGCCCGGATAATTCTCGACATCGGTGGTGATCATGAGCTGGCCGCCGGCCTGGAGGCCAGAGATCAGCACCGGTTCCAGCATGGCGCGGGCGGCGTAGATCGCCGCCGTGTAGCCGGCGGGGCCGGAGCCGACGATCATGACGCGGGCGTGGGTGTGGGCCATCGTCTCGTTTCCTTCTCCGCGGCCGGGCCGCGCTCGACTCCGTCAGATACGGCGGCGTGGCGCCGAAACAAGGGGCGCTGCTTCAGGGGCCCGTGAGCCCGAGCGCCGCCCTGTGGCGCAGCCAGCCTTCGCGTATCGCATCGGCTATGATCGGCGTGGAGTCTATCGGCTGGTAGCGTTCGCCATCAAGCTGTCCACGGAAAGCATGCACAACGCCCTGGCGCGTCAGCGATGTGATCAGGGCGGCGATCTTCGCGTGCCCGCCCTGGGGCTCGAAGACGAGGATCGGCACGCCGGTCGCCGCCGCCTCGCCGACCATGTTGGTCGAGTCCGCCGTGACCACGATGGCGTCGGCATTGGCGAGCAGGGCGATGTAGGGGTTCTCGCCGCCGCCGTCCCACCACCAGCCGCCATGACGGGCGAAGACCGCCGCCACCGCGGCGGAGAGCGCAGGCGAGGTCCGGCGCGAGGGCGAGCCCATCAGGCTTGCGCCGGAGGCGGCCAGCGCGTCGAGCTGTCGGGCGAGGCGCTCGCTATCCGCCGGGGTGAAACGATGATGCCGGCTGTCGCCGCCGACGAGCACGGCGACACGCGGCGCGGGCAGGGCGGCGATCGGCGCCGGCGGCGCTGCGCGGGCGGCGGCGAGGCGCTCGGGCGTCAGGCGATGAGGGGAGGTCGTGGTGACCAGGACATTGCCGCCGCGCAGCCGGTCATGCTCCGCGACCCAGATCAGATCGGCCGTACCGGTGCCGGTGCGCGGGTCCTTGAGGAAGACGGTGAAGGTCCGGCCATTCGAGGCCTTCCTCACCGCCCTGAGATAGGCGACGGCACGCCGGCCGGAGGCGATGGCGATGTCGGGGAAGGGAGGGCGGATCGGGCTTTGCGGCCGCTCCGGCCCCTCGCGCGGGTCGATGGGGCCGCGCGGCATCAGCCAGGCGAAGGGCTTTCGCGGCGCCACCCGGCGGATCTCCGGCACGATGCCGAGCCGCTCGGCCACACCGAGGCATTGCAGCTCATCGCCGGCCTTGCCGTCGGTCAGGACCCAGATCGTCGGGGCGGTTTTCTGATGCAAGGGGGCGGGCGTCTGCGGCATGCGCCTTGTATCGCCTGCCGACGCCGTCTACACCAGCGCCACCTGCCTCAGAGGACATTCATTGCCGGCGAAACTCGACGATATCGACCTGCGTATCCTGCGCGAGCTTCAGGCCGATGGGCGCATGACCAATGTCGAGTTGGCAAGCCGCGTCGGCATCTCGCCGCCCCCTTGCCTCAGGCGCGTCAGGGCGCTGGAGGAGGCCGGGTTGATCCGTGGCTACCATGCCGATCTCGACGAGCGGAAGCTGGGCTATGAGGTGGTCTGCTTCGCCTTCGTGCATCTGGCGAGCCAGGCGGAAGCCGATCTCGTCGCCTTCCAGAGCCGCATCCGTGACTGGGCGCCGGTGCGCGAATGCTGGACGCTCTCCGGCGACATCGACTTCGTGCTGAAATGCGTGGCGCCCGACCTGAAGGCGTTTCAGGATTTCGTCGGGGATCTGACGGCGCTGCCGAACGTCCGCAATGTACGCACCGCGCTCGCCCTCGACCGGGTCAAGGACGAGCCGATCGTGCCTTTCGGCTGAGCGGCGCTCAGCCCGCGACGTAGCGCTTGATCCAGTAGGCGTTGTTGCGCGCCAGCGCCTTCAGCCGGCGCTGGTCGACATCCGGCAGATACCAGGCGCCTGCGCCACCCGAGAGTTCCGTCGACATGATCGGCCAGCTGTTGAGCGCGCGGCCGTGGCTGTCGTAGAGCGTGACCGTGCTCTCGAGATAGTCGTTGCTGGCGCCGCCATCGGCCGGCTTGCCGCCGCCACCACCACCGGCATAGCTCGCCAGCCAGAGGCTGCGGACCGTCACGACGAGGCGGTTGCCGGCTCCCTGACGGAATTCCGGTCCGAGGATCTGAGCCAGCGTTCGCTGAAGCTCGGCGCTGACCAGCCTGACATTGTCGCCCCAGGCATCCGTGACCGTTCGCGCGAACTCGACGCGGATCGAGCCGATGGGCGCGGCCTGTGCGAGAGCAGGCGAGAGGTCGGACGGGAGCAGGGCGAGCGATGCCCCCGCAAGCGACAATGCGAGGAAGTGGCGGCGTGTCGTCATGGCGTCGTCTCCGAAGGCCTTCGGAGATAATGTAGGAGCTCGGGCGCCGATTGCCATCGGCGCCCTGTTGCCGTGGTTAGCGGAAGGCGACTCCGACGATCTCGTAGGACTTGCCGCCGCCGGGCGTATTGACCTGCACGGAATCGCCGACCTTCTTGCCGATCAGCGCGCGCGCGATCGGCGAGCCGACCGAGACCTTGCCCGACTTCACGTCGGATTCGGGCTCGCCGACGATCTGGTAGCTCTTCTCTTCCTCGGTATCGTCGTCGATCAGCTTGACCGTGGCGCCGAACTTGACCGTGTCGCCGCCGAGCTTGGAGACGTCGATGATGTCGGCGCGGCCGATCAGCGACTCCAGCTCCATGATGCGGCCTTCGTTCAACGACTGCGCTTCCTTCGCCGCGTGATATTCGGCGTTCTCGGAGAGGTCGCCGAGCGCACGGGCCTCGGAGATCGCCGCGATGATGCGCTGACGCTCGACCTGCTGGCGGTGCTTCAACTCCACCTCCAAAGCGGCGAAGCCGCCCGCAGTCATGGGAACCTTTTCCATTCTTTCCGTCCCGTAAGATCCGAAAGCGCGGCTGACGCCGGCCCCGTCCAAGGGTGCCGGCGCGTCCGCGCTTCCGCTCGGTATTTGAACCTCGTTGCGAGCGGCTACGTCAAGCTGCCCGTTCGAAGTAGGATTGCAGCGACCGTACTTCGAGATCGCCGCTGCTATAGGCCTTGATGCCTTCCGCCGCTGCGATCGCGCCTGCCAAGGTGGTATAATAGGGCACCTTGTGCAAGAGGGCCGAGCGCCGGAGCGAACGGGAATCGGCGAGGGCCTGCGGGCCTTCGGTGGTGTTGAAGATCAACTGGATCTCGCCGTTCTTGATCGCGTCGACGACGTGCGGGCGGCCTTCCAGGACCTTGTTGATCCGGGCGGCGTCGATGCCCTGTTCCTGCAGCAGCCGGAGCGTGCCGCCGGTGGCGAGGATGCGGAAGCCGAGATCGGCCAGGATGCGCACGGCGGGCACGATGCGCGGCTTGTCGTCGTCGCGCACCGAGACGAAGACCGTGCCCTTGACCGGCACCTTGGAGCCGGCGCCGAGCTGGCTCTTGGCGAAGGCGACGTCGAAGGAACGGTCGAGGCCGATGACTTCGCCGGTCGAGCGCATCTCGGGGCCGAGCAGCACGTCGACGCCGGGGAAGCGCGCGAAGGGGAAGACCGCCTCCTTGACGCCGACATGGCCGAGGACCGCGGGCTTGAGGCCGAAGCTGCCCAGCGTCTCGCCCGCCATGATGCGCGCGGCGATCTTGGCGATGGGCTGGCCGATGACCTTGGCGACGAAGGGCACCGTGCGCGAGGCGCGCGGATTGACCTCGAGCACGTAGATCTCGCCGTCCTTGATGGCGTATTGCACGTTCATCAGCCCGCCGACATCGAGCGCGAGCGCCATCGCCTTGGTCTGGCGCTCCAGCTCGGCGATGATCGCGGGCGAGAGCGAGCGCGGCGGCAGCGAGCAGGCCGAATCGCCGGAATGGATGCCGGCCTCCTCGATATGCTCCATGATGCCGGCGATGAAGGCGTCACGGCCGTCGCTGAGGCAGTCGACATCGACCTCGATGGCGTCCGACAGATAGCGGTCGAACAGCAGCGGGTTCTTGCCGAGCACCGTGTTGATCTGGCCGGTCTTGTCGTTCGGATACTTGGCCTTGACCTCGGAGGGGATCAGCGAGGGCAGGGTGCCGAGCAGATAGTCCTCGAACATCACCTCGTCGCGGATGATCGCCATGGCGCGGCCGCCGAGTACATAGGAAGGCCGCACGACGAAGGGCAGGCCGAGCTCGCCCGCGATCATGCGCGACTGCTCGACCGAATAGGCGATGCCGTTCTTCGGCTGCTTCAGGCTGAGCTTGTCGAGCAGACGCTTGAAGCGGTCGCGGTCCTCGGCGAGGTCGATCATGTCGGGCGAGGTGCCGAGGATCGGGATACCGGCCTCCTCCAGCGCGTTCGCCAGCTTCAGCGGCGTCTGGCCGCCGAACTGGACGATGACGCCGTGCAGCGTACCGTTCTGCTTCTCGGTCTCCAGGATCTCGAGCACGTCCTCGACCGTCAGCGGCTCGAAATAGAGCCGGTCGGAGGTGTCGTAGTCGGTCGAGACCGTCTCCGGGTTGCAGTTGACCATGATGGTCTCGTAGCCGACGTCGCGCAGCGCGTAGCAGGCATGGCAGCAGCAATAGTCGAACTCGATGCCCTGGCCGATGCGGTTCGGCCCGCCGCCGAGGATGACGACCTTCTTGCGATCCGAGGGATTGGCCTCGTCGGCAACCTTGCCGGCGAAGGGCATGGCGTAGGTCGAGTACATATAGGCGGTCGGCGAGGCGAATTCGGCGGCGCAGGTATCGATGCGCTTGTAGACGGGGCGCACCTCGAGCGAGCGGCGCAGCGCCCTGACCTCGGCCTCGGTCTTGCCGGAGACGGCGGCGAGGCGCTTGTCGGAGAAGCCCATCGCCTTGACCTGGCGGAAGGCGCCGGGGGTCTGCGGCAGGCCGAACTTGCGCACCTTCTCCTCGGTCTCGACGATCTCGCGCATCTGCTCGAGGAACCAGGGGTCGATCTTGCAGCTCTCATGGATCTCGGCGTCGGTGAAGCCCAGCCGCATCGCCTGCGCGACATGCAGGATGCGGTCGGGCGTCGGTGTCGAGATCGCCGCCTTGATCGCGTTGCGGTCGTCGCCGAGGCCCATGCCATCGACCTCGATCTCGTCGAGCCCGTCGAGGCCGGTCTCTAGCGAGCGCAAGGCCTTCTGCAACGATTCCTGGAAGGTGCGGCCGATCGCCATGGCTTCGCCGACCGACTTCATCGCGGTGGTCAGCGTCGGCTCGGAGCCGGGGAATTTCTCGAAGGCGAAGCGCGGGATCTTGGTGACGACGTAGTCGATCGTCGGCTCGAAGGAGGCGGGCGTGGCGCCGCCGGTGATGTCGTTCTCGATCTCGTCGAGCGTGTAGCCGACGGCAAGGCGTGCCGCGACCTTGGCGATCGGGAAGCCGGTTGCCTTCGAGGCCAGCGCCGACGAGCGCGAGACGCGCGGGTTCATCTCGATGACGATCATGCGGCCGGTCTCGGGATCGATCGCGAACTGAACGTTCGAGCCGCCGGTCTCGACGCCGATCTCGCGCAGCACGGCCAGCGAGGCGTCGCGCATGATCTGGTATTCCTTGTCGGTCAGCGTCAGGGCCGGCGCGACGGTGATCGAATCACCGGTATGGACGCCCATCGGATCGAAGTTCTCGATCGAGCAGACGATGATGCAGTTGTCCTTCTTGTCCCGGACGACCTCCATCTCGTACTCCTTCCAGCCGAGCACGCTCTCCTCGATGAGGACCTCGCTGGTGGGGGAGGCGTCGATGCCGCGCTCGACGATGTCGATGAACTCGCCCTTGTTGTAGGCGATGCCGCCGCCGGTGCCGCCCATGGTGAAGGAGGGGCGGATGATGGCGGGAAGGCCGATGTCCTCGAGCGCGTCGAGCGCCTGGCCGAGCGTCTTGATATGGTGCGAGCGCGGCGTGGAGAGGCCGATCTTGGTCATCGCCTCGCGAAAACGCTCACGGTCCTCGGCCTTGTCGATGGCGTCGGCGGTGGCGCCGATCATCTCGACGTTGAATTTCTCCAGCACGCCCATCTTCTTGAGCGAGAGCGCGCAGTTCAGTGCCGTCTGGCCGCCCATGGTGGGCAGGAGCGCGTCGGGACGCTCCTTCTCGATGATCTTGGCGACGATCTCGGGCGTGATCGGCTCGACATAAGTCGCGTCGGCGAGATCGGGATCGGTCATGATCGTCGCCGGATTCGAGTTGACCAGGATGATGCGGTAGCCCTCGGCCTTCAGCGTCTTGCAGGCCTGGGTGCCGGAATAATCGAACTCGCAGGCCTGTCCGATGATGATGGGGCCCGCGCCAATGATCAGGATGGACTTGATGTCTGTGCGCTTGGGCATGATCTCGACCGGTCTTGGGCAGGCGCGCGCAAGGCCGGTCCGATCGGGCGAGCGGAGGCCGAGCGAGCGTCTGAATGAATGCTAGGCGCTCGCTATAGACGGGCAAGGCGGCGGGGGAAAGCTAAAAGCGCTTCCCACCCGCATCAACGCACAGGCCGTGATGCCGGCAGCACGAGATCGATCTCCAGCGGCTTGGGCGTTCTGCGCTTGCGGCGCATGGCGACGAAGAGCAGGCCGAGCGCCGCGATCTCGCAGGCGGCGCCGACGAAGCCGAGCGACCAGGTGCCGGCATGGCGCATCACCTGCTGGCCCAAAGCCGCGCCGGCGGCGATGCCGAAATAGAGGGCGGATGCGTTGAGCGAGAGCGCGACGACGATGGCGTCCGGCGCCATCGCCGCCAGCCGCGACATCTGCGAGGGGTGGCCGGCCCAGCCCGCGCCGCTCCAGACCATGATGACGAGCGGCAGCAGATAGATCGCAATCGCCGGCGGCAGCGTCACCGCGACCAGCGAGGCCGCAAGCAGGGCCCCGGTGAGAATCGTCAGCACGACCGAGAGCGTGCGCTCGGGGCCGAAGCGGTCGCTCGCCATCCCGCCGAACTGGTTGCCGAGCGCCGAGCCGATGCCGGAGAGGACGAGCGTCGCCGCCAGCCAGGGGCCGGCGATACCGGCATGGTTGGTCAGGAAGGGCGCGATATAGGTGTAGAGGACGAAGGCGCCGGTCGTCCAAAGCATGGTCGTGCCCAACGCCAGCAGCACGTCCGAGCGGCTCGCGACCTGCAGGCGCTCGCGCAGCGTGTTGGTGCCGTGCGGCAAGCCGGCCGGAAGCCTGGCGAAGAGCCCTGCCAGCGAGAGCACGCTCAAGCCGGCGACGATCAGGAAGGCGAGATGCCAGCCGCCGAAGCCGACGACGGCGGTGCCGATCGGGATGCCGAGAATCAACGACACGGTCATGCCGCCGGTGACCAGCGCGATGGCGCGCCCGCGCCGTTCAGGCGGAGAGATGGCCACGGCCACGGCGTTGGCGGCGGGCATGAACACGCCGGCCGCGAAGGCCATGACGACGCGCGCCAACACGACGACGGTGAAATCCGTGGCGAAGGCGGCACCGAGATTGGCGAGGCCGAAGACCGCCATCGCACCGATCAGGACGCGCTTGCGATCGGCATCGCCCAGCACGGTGGAGAGAATCGGCGAGCCGACCGCATAGGCCAGGGCGAAGATCGAGATGAGCAGGCCGGCGGTGTCGACGGAAACACCGAGGCCGGAGGCGAGATGGGGCAGGATGCCGGTGACGATCAGGCTGCCCGTGCCGATGGCGAACGCGCCGCCGGCGAGCGACAAGAGACGGATGTCCATAGGAGTGATCCTTGCGGATGGTCGCTGTATCGAAGTCAGGCTTCGAAATTCAATGATCATTGAATTAATCGCGCCTGGCGATTACCGCAAGGGTAATTTCAATGAATGTTGAATCTTGTCAGGAGTGATGCCATCGCCTATCTCGGAGGCATGAAACCGCTGTTCCATCCCGATATCGACGATGTCGCGCCGGCCGACATCTTCGCGGCGCTGGCCGATCCGATCCGGCTCGGCATTCTGGTGGCGCTCTCCGATGCAACGGAGATGGACAAGGCCCGCTGCAGCAATTTCGTCGGGCTGGCTTCGCCGTCGCTGCTCTCCTATCACTTCGCCAAGCTGCGCGAGGCCGGGATCACGCATATGCGCGTCGAGGGCACCTCGCGCTATCTCAGCATCCGGCGCGCCGATCTCGACCGGCGCTTCCCGGGATTGCTCGACAGCGTGATCGAGGCAGCGCAGCGCGACCCCAGCCTGCCGCGCGTCCCCGAGCCGGCTCAGGCGAAGGGCTGAGAGCGGACCTGTCCTTGCGTTGACATGCTTACCTAAGGGTATAGCGTTGCCGCTTCCGCGATGGCGTCGAGCCGGATCGCGTCAAGCCGGCCACGCCCTAACCCGAGGAGCATGGCCATGCGTGAAGCCGACCCTCAGAAACTCGATGCGCTGGTGGGACGTCTTGTCGGCGATGTCGGAGCGTCCGTCACCGGCTCCCTGATCGTGCTGGGCGATCAGCTCGGCCTCTACAAGGCGATGGCCGATGGCGAGCCCGTCACCTCCCGGCAACTGGCGGAGAAGACGGGCCTCAAGGAGCGCTATCTGCGCGAATGGCTCGCCGGGCAGGCCTCGGCCGGCTATGTCGACTATGACGAAGGCAGCGACAGCTTCAGCCTCTCGCCGGAGCAGGCCATGGCCTTCGCGGAGGAGGACAGCCCGGCCTTCTTCGCCGGCGCCTTCGAGGTCGTCCAGTCGATGTGGATCGACGAGCCGAAGGTCGCGGAGGCCTTCCGAAGCGGTGCCGGCCTCGGCTGGCACGAGCACAGCAGGTGCCTCTTCCGCGGGACCGAGCGTTTCTTCCGGCCGGGCTACAATGCCCATCTGACGGCCGAATGGATCCCGGCGCTGGGCGATGTCGAGGCCAAGCTGCAGCGGGGCGCGACGGTTGCCGATGTCGGCTGCGGACACGGCTCTTCCACCATCCTGATGGCGCAGGCCTATCCGCAGTCGCGCTTCTACGGTTTCGACTATCACGGTCCTTCGATCGAGCGGGCGCGCGAGGCGGCGGAGAAGGCCGGCGTGGGCGACCGCATCACCTTCGAGCGCGCCTCGGCCAAGGACTTCCCGGAACGGAAATACGACCTCGTGACCATGTTCGACTGCCTGCACGACATGGGCGACCCGGTCGGTGCCGGAAAGCATGTGCGCGAGTCGCTGGCCAGGGACGGGAGCTGGATGATCGTCGAGCCCTTTGCGCATGACCATCTCAAGGACAATCTCAACCCGGTCGGGCGGATCTTCTATGGGGCGTCGACGATGATCTGCACGCCGGCCTCGCTGTCGCAGGAGGTCGGGCTCGGGCTTGGCGCGCAGGCGGGCGAGATGCGCCTGCGGAAGGTTGCGCTCGATGCCGGCTTCTCGCACTTCCGCCGTGCCACGGAGACGCCGTTCAACATGGTCTTCGAGGCCCGGGCCTGACGCTGCAGGACACGGCGGGACGTGAACCGCGCCGACAGGCTGTCGCGTGAGAGGCGCGATGCAGGATGACGGGACCGCGCGAGGCAAAAAATCATTCGCCCCGCGCGCCCGATGATCTAGGAAGCGCGGATGCCGCTTCGTCGCTATCCGCGCCAGTTCCGCCAACTCGTCAGCTATGCCTTCGCCGGTGGGCTGACGGCGGTGGCCCATTACGGCGTGCTGATCGGGCTGGTGGAGGGCGCCAGGCTCGATCCCGTGCCGGCGACGCTCGCCGGCTTCGTCGTCGGCGCGCTGGTCTCCTATGGGTTGAACCGCTGGATGACTTTCGACGCGACGCGCAGCCATGCGCAGGCCGGCTGGCGTTTCGGGCTGATCGCGGCCGGCGGCTTCGTGCTCACCGGCCTGCTGATGCATCTCTTCGTGACCCGGCTCGGACTGCCCTATCTGCCGATGCAGCTCGTCACGACGGGGGTGGTGATGGTGTTCTCGTTCCTCGGCCACAAATTCTTCAGCTTCGCCGACCGGGCGAGTTGACTGGCATTTCGCCCGCCTCCACCCGATCTCATGGCGACGGGGCGACGGTCAGCTGGAGCTGCCGGCGGCCGATGCGGCCTTCCTTGTCAGTCGCCTCGATCTCGATGACATGCGTGCCGGGCGGCACCACGACCGCGGGCGCATCGATGCCGGCCGGCGTGATGAAGGTCTTGACGCGCTCGGTGATGTCGAGCGGGGGCTGGCGGCGATAGAAGACGCGAACGGTCGAAGGGTCGACCGGCACGCCGTTGCTCGGCACGAAGCGCACGGCCAGCCGGAAGGGCTTGCCGTCCACGCCCTTGTCGGGCGTCGGCAAGGTGTCGATCCCGGGGCCGCGCGTCAGGTTGCGCGTGCCCGTGGCGGCGATGCCGGCGGCCGGCAGCGCGGCCTCCTGGCGCGTGATGAGCTGGATCGGGTCGGCGGCATGGGCGCTCGACAGCATAATGGCGGCAGCGAAGACGGCAGGCAGAACGTGCCGGACAAGCACAGTCTCGATCATCTTTCTTATTTCACTCCCAAAATTCCGGCAATGATGCCGGCAATGGCAGAAATAACGGTCGTGGCCATCAGGATCGTGGTCTCGATGGTCTTCAGGGTTTCCATCGGGATCTTGCCGTGAACAGCCAGCAGCCCCCTACGCAGTTCCGGCAGCGAGACGAGGCCGCGCGCAGTCAGCGCAGCCTGCGTCGCGCGCAGCAACATCCCCGAGAAAAGGGAGGCACCGATGCTCAGCGCATAGAAGAACGTCTCGCGCCAGGCTGCCGATCCCTGCGGAAGGAGCGGTATATTGTCGTGCCAACCCAGCCACGCGTTCATGGCAGCGACGGAAAAAATCGCGAAGGCGAGGGCGATGCCGATATCGAAGGCGAGCAGCCGCGGGCGGACGCCGAAATAGATCAGGCCCGTGGTGAAGGGAATTGCGATCGAGGCAAGGCGCAGCGACCAGAGGGGCAAGTCGAGCCAGAGCACGACCGAGCCATAGGCGCCGAGCAGCAGCAGGAAGCCGAGCGGCAGCACCCAGAAGCGCCGACGCGCCGCGTTCAGGGCAGGCGGCAGCTCATCGGCCGGAGGCATAGCCTCGGGCAGGATTGCCGCCTTGACCTCTGCCGCGGGTGGTGCCGGCATGGCCGCGACTGCGGCGCGGTCCTCCTCGGCTTTCTTCTCGAAGGCGGCGAGACGCTCTTCCAGCGTATCGAGGCGGCGCAGCAGCGGCAGGACGGGCGTGAGATCGCGCCCGCAGCAGCGGCAGGACAGCACGCCCCGGTTGAGCATTGCGTCGCAATAAGGACAGGCGAATTGGTCCTGCACGGGCATTCCGGGCTTGGAGGCAGTGACTTAGTGGCGGTGACGTGGAGACAAGCCGCGCTCAAAGCCATATTTGCCGTTCCGGATCAAGTCATTCCGTCGGGTTCAGTTACGGAATGCCCGGCGCTTCCGGTGTTCGGTTTGCAGGAGCGACTTGCAAGCGGCTGCGCGCGCACCGGCCTTCAGGCCGGCCTGATCGCCTTGAAGGTCATCCGATGCGGGTTGTGGCCGAAATTCGCGGGCCGCTGGATCTCGACGAAGCCGGCCTCGCGCAGCAGGCCCTGGACAGCTTCCGGCGTATAGGTCGAAAGGCCGTATTGGGCGCGGAGCTTGCGATAATCCGAGAAGGCCGTGCGGACGAGCCCGGCAAGAGCTGCCAGGAAAAAGCCGCCGCGCCAGCCGAAGGCAAGGAGCTGGGTGGCGTCCGTCAGGGGGCTCACATCGGGCGGGATGACATCGGCGAGGACGAGGGCGCCGCCGGGCTTGAGCCGGCCGTGCCAGGTCGCGAGCACGGCTTTCAGCTCGTCGCGGGAGAGGTACTGGATCAGCGAATTGGCGACGACGAGATCGAGCGTCGCCTCGGGCAGGGCCTCGACCTCCTCCGGCGAGACGACCGCGACCGTCTCCAGCCGTCCGAACTGCCCGCGCAGCTTCTCGCGGACGCTCGGCGCCGCCTCGCAGAGATAGAGCTTGCCGCAGGCCCGCGCGACGCGGGCGGCATCGAGCGCCTCGCCGCAGCCATGGTCGAGCACGACCGCTGCGGGCGAGGGGATATGGCCGATCAGGTCGCTCGCGATCCCGCGGTAATGCAGGGCCTTGTGGCGTGGCGAGACGTAGATCGCATGCTCGCCGTTCCAGAAATCGCGCCAGGACATGGGTTCGCTCGATCCTCGGGCCGGATGCGGCCTCTTCCTTGCGACGAGTAAGCGAAAGCCGGGCCGCTCCGCAACCACAGGGCTTCCGGCGCGGCGCCGTTTGCGATTAGCTCGCCGGGCTGCCCGCGACTCGCGGGGTCAACGGGGATCGCCGATGCTGCTGCTGCCGCGACTGCTCAAGGGGTTCGTCCGCCAGGGGCGCCTGACTGTCGTCACCCCGGATGGCAAGCGGCATGTCTTCGGCCCCGGCCCGGCCGAGATGCTGTTCGCCGGGGTGCGCAAGATCGCACCCTCCGTCACCGTACGCTTTCATGACGACCGGATCGAGCGGGAGCTCTTCCTCAATCCCGAGCTGGCGTTGGCCGAAGGCTACATGGACGGGCGGATCGACTTCGAGGAAGGCACGATCCACGACCTGCTCACGCTGTTCTGGCTGCAACGGAAGGAACTGCGCAAGCATCCGCTGCAAAAGGCGATCCGGCAGGTTCGCTTCCGCATCCGGCGCTGGCGGATGCACAACCCGCTCGGTGCCGCCGGCAAGAAGGTCAAGCATCACTACGACATCCCGACCGATTTCTACCGGCTCTGGCTCGACGAGACGATGACCTATTCCTGTGCCTACTGGCACAGTCCCGAGGTCGGGCTGGAGGCAGCACAGAAAGCGAAGCTCCGGCACATCGCCGCCAAGTTGAAGATCGAGCCCGGCATGCGCGTGCTCGACATCGGCTCGGGCTGGGGCGAACTCTCGATCTATCTGGCGAAAGCCTGCGGAGCCAAGGTCACCGGCCTCAACGTTTCGCCCGACCAGATGGCGGCAGCGCAAAAGCGGGCCGAGGCCGCCGGCGTCGGCGATGCCGTGACCTTCATCAACAAGGACTATCGCGAGCTCACGGGGACGTTCGACCGCATCGTCTCGGTCGGCATGATGGAGCATGTCGGCGTCGCGCATTACGGCGAATATTTCGAGAAGATCCGCGATTTGCTGACGCCGGACGGGATCGCGCTCGTCCACTGCATCGGCCGCGCCGGGCCGCCGGGCTTCACCGGGCCGTTCTTCGAGAAATACATCTTCCCCGGCGGTTATGCGCCGGCGCTGTCGGAGGTGTTCGCGGCGGTGGAGCAGACCGGGCTCTGGTCCTCGGACTGCGAATTCTGGCGGCGCCACTACCACTGGACGCTCGAAGCCTGGCGCGAGCGCTTCATGGCCAGGCGCCAGGAGGTGGTCGGCATGATGGGCGAGCGCTTCGCCCGGATGTGGGAATTCTATCTCTGCGCCTGCTCGATCTCCTTCGATATCGGCGGCGACATGGTGTTCCAGCTTCTGCTCGGCCCGCACAAGAGCGCCGTCCCGATCATCCGCGACTATATCGCCGATGACGAGAAGGCGCTGGCGGCGAAGGGGTTTTGATCACCGCTTCAGATTGACCACCACGACCCCGGCCAGTGCCATGACGCCGCCGATCAGGCCAAACAGCGTCGGCACCTCGCCGAGCCACAGGAAACCCAGCAGCATCGCCACTGGCGGCACGGCGTACTGGAAATTGGAGGCGCGGGCGGCCGGCAGGCGCGAGAGGGTGATGGCCCAGGTGCCGTAGGCGATCAGGCTCGGCACAACGGCCAGGTAGACGACCGACCAGAAGGAGACGGCCGGGGCGACCTGAGCCTGGGCGATGGCGGAGGGCAGGAAGGGCAGCAGCACGAAGCCGCCGATCGCCATGTTCCAGGCCGCGACATGCAAGGGCTTGTAGCGGGCGAAGAGCGGCTTCTGCACGACCGTGGTGATGGCGTTGCAGAAGGCGGCGCCGAGGATCAGCAGCACGCTCATGCCGATCTCGACGTCGAGCCCCTTGCCGAGCGCGATCACGCCGATGCCGGCGAAGGACAGCGCCGTCCCGAGCCAGGCGGTCAGGCTGAAGCGCTCGCCGAGGATCATCATGGCGAGCACGGCCGTCATGATCGGGTTGGTGTTGATGATGAAGGCGGCAGGACCCGCCGGCACGACGCGCTGGCCGAAATTCAGCAGCAGGGCGTAGCCGGCGATGAAGATCACGCCGCCGACCAGGAAGCGCCAGATGTCGGCGCGCTCGGGCAGCTTCGCCCGCGTCGCGATGAGGAAGAGTGCGGCCGGGCCGCCGGCAAGGGCGAAGCGCAACGCGGCCATCTCGGCCGGGCCGAAGCCGGCGAGCCCGGCGCGGATCGCCGGGAAGGAGGAGGCCCAGGCCATGACCGTGAAAGTCACGGTGAAGACCAGCGTCGGGTCGAGGCGCCTGGCGCCGGGGGCAATGAGCGCAGGGGAGGCGCAGCTCGAGGAGGACATGGCGTCGATCCATCAATGACGAAAGGTTGCTGCCGATAAGCGCCGGCACGAGCTGATTGACAAACGAACAATTCGCGCATGAGCTGTGATGATGGATCACAGCTCGAACCTGCCGCCGCTCGACACCCTGCGCGCCTTCGAGGCGGCCGCGCGCACCGGCAGCTTCTCCTCGGCCGCCGAGGCGCTGAACCTGACGCATGGCGCCATCAGCCGGCAGATCGCCAAGCTGGAGCACTGGCTCGGCTTGCGTGTCTTCTTGCGGCAGGCCCGCGGTGTCTCGCTGACGCCGGAAGGGCAGCGCCTGCTCCAGCGCACGCAGGAAGCTTTCGCGTTGATCGCCGATACCTCCGA
This sequence comes from Allobosea sp. UNC402CLCol, assembly GCF_000745475.1. Classification (GTDB taxonomy): domain Bacteria; phylum Pseudomonadota; class Alphaproteobacteria; order Rhizobiales; family Beijerinckiaceae; genus Allobosea; species Allobosea spartocytisi. The sequence continues at coordinate 566,840 of NZ_JQJJ01000008.1, read as the reverse complement.
ACGTTGGCGCGAGGCGCGCGGCGCTTCGGTGGTGCGGGTCAGCGCGCCGCCTTCGGTCTGCGCGCTCTGGCTGATGCCGCGCTTGGCCGTGCTGGAGGCGGGCGCGCCCTCGCTGCGGATCGTGCTGCAGGTCGAGCATCGCAAGGTGGATTTCGAGGAGGAAGGCGTTGATCTCGGCATCCGTTGCGGGCGCGGCGGCGCGCCGGACCGGCTCTCGCTCAAGCTGTTCGAAGAATGGTGCTTTCCGATCGCCTCGCCGGGGCTCGCGGCCGCGATCGGGGAGGGCGCGCCGGAGCGCCTGTTGGCGCAGCCGCTGATCCATGATTCCGACGCGGCCGGCTGGAAGGCCTGGTTCGCGGCGCAGGGGCTGGATTATCGCCCGCGGCCGCAGGATCGCCGCTTCGAGGACTACAATCTCGTGCTCGATGCGGCCGCCCATGGGCTTGGCATCGCGCTGGCCCGGCCGCCTTTGGCGCGCGAGCAGCTCGCGGCGGGACGGATCGTACGGGTTGATGCGCGGGAGGCGCTGAATCCGGTGTCCTACTGGCTCGACCGGCCGCTGGGGACGCTTCGGCCCTCGTCGGTGGTCCTTGCCGAGCGGATCGCGCGGGAGGCGGGAGCTGATCGGGGAGAGATCGCTACGTTCCTGAGCCGGGAGGCACGCGCGGCCTAGATGCCTTGCGCGTCATGCTCGGGCTTGATCCGAGCATCTCATGACCAGCGAGTGCCAGAGCCTCTTTCGGCCTGAGATTCTCGGGTCAAGCCCGAGAATGACGCACTGCATTCACCGCAAACTATGCCGCGGTGCCGCGAATTCGCCGCGCTGGCTGGCGCGCGCCATCTCGAAGCTGTCGGCGATGCGCCGCGCCCGGATGATGAAGGCGTCTGCGATGTCGGGCGCGCAGACCTCGCTTGCCGTCGCCTCGAACAGGTCGAGCCAGCGGTCGAAATGCTTGCCCTCGAGCGGCAGGATCAGATGCGGGCGCATCGGGCGGCCATTGTAGCGGCCGGTGCGCAGCATCACGCCGCTCCAGAAATCAGTGATCTTGACGATGTGGTCGTCCCAATCCGTCACAGCCGCCGCGAAGACCGGGCCGATCACATCGTCCAGACGCGCCCGCTCGTAGAAGGTGCGGACGAGGTCGGCGATCATCGGCTCGCGCAGATCGGGATGGGCGGCGCCCGGGTAGAGCAGGGGATTGTCGGTCATCGCAGGAGCATTCGCCTTTCCGATATTCTCGTCGCTGAGGATCGCGAAGGCTAGGCCTGCACGACCTCTGCGACCTTGTGAGGCAGGGCGGGAGTCTTTTGCGCCGCTTCGCCATGGCCATGCTCCAGGAACAGCCGCATCTCCTCCGCCAGAGCGAAGAAGCGGTCTCGCACCGCCTTGGCGTGCGGGTTGGCGCGCTCGATCGCCATGAAGACGTTCGGCGCGTCGTAGCGGACCATCTCGGTCGCCTGCATCAGGAGGTCGAAGCTCGCCGTGGTCATCGTCCGCGGCAGCGGCTCCATGCGAACCAGAATCTTGGCGATGAGATGGGTCAGGCCCTGCACCATCGCGACCTCGCGGTCATGGGCGTCGGCCGTCGTCACGATGACCTTCAGCTTGAGGACATGGCGCAGGAAGGCGGCGATGCGCGGCGTGCTGCGGCCACGGATCGGGCAGAGCGCGATCTTGAGGCCGGCAAGCCCGTTGCGAGCGCTCTGCGGGCCGAAGAGCGGATGCGTGCCGATGATCTCGACATCATCGGGCAGGGCGGCTTCCATCGCCCGGGCGGGGCCGATCTTGACCGAGCCGACATCGAGCACGATGGCGCCGGCCTTGAGATGCGGGCGCAAAGCCGCGATCGCCTCGGGGATCGCCGGAACGGGCACGGCGAGGATGACGAGGTCGCAGGATGCGACTTCGGCAGGGGTCGCCGGCTGCAGGCCCTTGCCGCTCGTATCGGTTGCGGGCGCGCTGGTGGGGTCGCAGACGCGCAAGGCGAAATGCGGCTGGAGATGGCGGGCCATCAGGCGGCCGAAGGCGCCGAAGCCCATGATGCCGATGGTGGAGACGGTTCTGATCCTGGAAGACATCGCTCTGGTCCGGTGGTGGGCCGCGATGCCGGGTGATCTGCCTGAATTCAACCGCCAGCGCGGCGGTTGAACATGGGAATGCCACCGCCTCTATGAGAGCGGGGCGTAATAGCCGTGAAGGAAGGCGAGCAGGCTGATCATGCTTTGCTTAAAGCGCGCGGGTGCGGTGCTGTCAACCGAGCTTCGGGGAGTAGTCGGTCGGGTTCATCATGCGGTCCTCGATCGCGCCGACCATGTCGCCATGCTCGTTCCGGGTGACGCGCTTGATCTCGCTCCATTCCGGATCGGTCATGAAGCTCGCCCAGGCGTTCGTTTTCGTCTCGCTATCCGGCCAGGCGAGGATATAGGCGAATTCGGTGCGCCCGGCGCTCGCCGTCTCCCACATCGCCACGATGTGGAAGCCGTGGCGCGCCATGATGCGGGCGGCGTGGTCGCGGAAGCGGGCATGGAAGGCCGCCTTGTTGCGCTCGAAGATCTCGTAGATGCGCAACTGGTGGATCATGCCTGCCTCCGGTCGTCCTGGTCGGCCCTCAGGCCGCCTTCTTGCCCTTCTCCGCCGCCATCAGCTCGACGAAGCGGTTGAAGAGGTAGTGGCTGTCCTGCGGGCCGGGCGAAGCCTCGGGGTGGTGCTGGACGCTGAAGGCCGGGCGGTCGGTGAGCGCGATGCCGCTGTTCGAGCCGTCGAAGAGCGAGACATGGGTCTCGATCGCGTTGGCCGGCAGCGTCGCCGGATCGACGGCGAAGCCGTGATTCATCGAGACGATCTCGACCTTGCCGGTGGTCTTGTCCTGCACCGGGTGGTTGGCGCCGTGGTGGCCCTGCTTCATCTTCATCGTCTGGCCGCCGATGGCGAGCGCCATCATCTGGTGTCCCAGGCAGATGCCGAAGGTCGGGACCTTCCGGTCGAGCAGTTCCTTGATGACCGGCACGGCGTATTCGCCGGTTGCGGCCGGGTCGCCCGGGCCGTTGGAGAGGAAGATGCCGTCTGGGTTCAGGGCGAGGATGTCCTCGGCCTTTGCAGTCGAGGGCACGACCGTGACGTCGCAGCCGGCCTTGGCGAGCAGGCGCAGGATGTTGCGCTTCACGCCGTAGTCGATGGCGACGACCTTGTAGTTCGTGGTCTCGCGCTTGCCATAGCCGGCGGGCCAGACCCAGGGCGTCTCGTCCCAGTCATAGCGCTGGGCGGCGGTGACGAGCGGGACAAGGTCGAGGCCTGCCATCGAGGGCAGCTCCGCCGCCTGCTTCTTCAGCCGCTCGATGTCGAAGACGCCGTCCGGGCTATGGGCGAGGATGGCGTTGGGCATGCCGTTGTCGCGGATCAGCGCGGTCAGCGCGCGGGTGTCGACGCCGCAGATGCCGACGATGTTGCGGGCCTTGAGCCAGGCGTCGAAATGCCGGTTCGCGCGCCAGTTCGAGGGCTGGGTGATCGCGGCATGGAGCACGCAGCCGCGCACGCCGGAGGAGGCGGCGGCGTTCACCGTCTCGGTGTCTTCCTCGTTCACGCCGACATTGCCGACATGCGGGAAGGTGAAGGTGACGATCTGCCCCGCATAGGAGGGATCGGTCAGGATTTCCTGATAGCCGGTCATCGCGGTGTTGAAGCAGACTTCGCCCGGCGCCTCGCCCACGGCGCCGAGGCCGAAGCCTTCCAGCACCGTGCCGTCGGCGAGCACGAGGAGCGCGGTCGCGCGCGGTTCGGTCCAGCCACTATCGGCGGGGTTTCCTTCGGTGGCGGTCATGTCTATGTCTCGGTCCAGGCCGCGCCAGCGGCAGAAATGCGGGGGCGGGGCTGCAGAAATCCACTCCGCCGGTCTGGAACGCGAGCCTTAAAGAGCCGGGCGCTGCCCGTCAATGAAGCTTGGCGCAGCCCGCACAAGAGAAAAAGGAACAACGCAATGACGAGCCTCCGCGAGCGCTTCACCAGCGATCTGAAGGAAGCGATGAAGGCCGGCGAGAAGGGCAAGGTCGGCGCGATCCGCCTCATCCAGGCGGCGCTCAAGGAAAAGGACATCGAGGCGCGCGGCGCCGGCAAGGGCGAGGCCACCGCCGACGAGATCCTCGGCGTGCTGCAGAAGATGATCAAGCAGCGCCAGGAATCGATCGCGATCTACGACGCAAACAACCGCCCCGAGCTGGCTGATGGCGAGCGCGTCGAGGTCGCGGTGATCTCCTCCTATTTGCCCAAGCAGATGTCGGACGACGAGGTGAAGGCTGCGATCGACAAGGCCATCACCGAGAGCGGCGCGACCGCCGTCAAGGATATGGGCAAGGTCATCGGCATCCTGCGCGGGACTTACGCCGGCCAGATGGATTTCGGCAAGGTCAGTCCGATGGTGAAGGCTGCGCTCGGCGGCTGAGCCGCTATCGGGTAACGAAGGCTGTCATGCTCGGGCTTGACCCGAGCATCTTGGAAACCTGCGTCCTCTGGTCATGAGATTCTCGGGTCTGCGCTTCGCTTCGCTCGAGAATGACGAGCCTGCCTGGCTGCCTCCCCTTGTGGATATTCCCGACAAGCTCTGTCGAAGCGATGTTCGAGGTTGGCTTTCCATCGCTTAGGGGCCACATCAGACAACATGAAGTTCCCGCCCTCCGTCCTTGAGGAGATCAAGGCGCGGCTGCCTGTCTCGGCGGTCGTGGGCAAACGCGTGCGCCTGCAGAAGGCAGGGCGCGAGTGGAAGGGGCTCTCGCCCTTCAACGCGGAGAAGACGCCCTCCTTCTTCGTGAATGATCAGAAGGCCTCCTTCTTCGATTTCTCCTCCGGCAAGAACGGAGACATCTTCAAGTTCGTGATGGAGACCGAGGGGCTTTCCTTCCCGGAGGCGGTCGAGAAACTCGCGGCCGAGGCCGGCGTCGTCCTGCCGAAGATCACGGCGGAAGCGCAGGTCCAGGAGGAGAAGCGCAAGGGGCTGCACGAGGTCGTGGAGCTGGCGGCGCAGTTCTTCGAGGCCGAATTGATGGGCGAGCGCGGCGGCGCGGCGCGGCGCTATCTCGCCTCGCGCGGGCTCGACGGCGAGGCGCGCACGCGCTTCCGCCTCGGCTACGGTCCGGCCGATCGCTTCGCGCTGCGGGACCATCTCGCCGGCAAGGGCGTCCCGGCCGAACTGATGATGGAGGCGGGGTTGCTGGTGCATGGCGAGGAGATCGCCGTGCCCTATGACCGCTTCCGCGACCGGGTGATGTTTCCGATCCACGATTCGCGCGGGCGGGTCATCGCCTTCGGCGGGCGGGCGATGAGCGCGGAGGTCGCGGCGAAATACCTGAACTCGCCGGAGACGCCGCTCTTCCACAAGGGCTCGCTGCTGTTCAACCATCACAACGCCCGCAAGGCATCGCACGACACCGGGCAGGTGATCGTGGTCGAGGGCTATGTCGACGTCATCGCCATGTCGCTCTCAGGGTTTCCGCAGACGGTGGCGCCGCTCGGCACGGCGCTGACCGAGGACCAGCTCGGCCTGCTCTGGCGTATGGCCGACGAGCCGGTGATCTGCCTCGACGGCGACAAGGCCGGCCGCAGGGCCGCGAGCCGGGCGATCGATATCGCGCTGCCGCTGCTCGAACCCGGCAAGTCGCTGTCCTTCGCGCTGCTGCCGGACGGGCAGGACCCGGACGATCTCGCCCGCTCGGGTGGACGGCAGGCCATCGCCGAGGTGGTCGCGGCGGCGCGGCCGCTGGTCGACATGCTCTGGCAGCGCGAGGTCGAGGCCGGGCCGCTCGATACCCCAGAGCGCCGCGCCGCCTTCGAGCGCCGGCTGAAGGAGCCGCTCGGGCAGATCCGCGACGAGACCACGCGCAAGCATTATCGCCGCGAGATGGATGAGCGGCTGGCCCAGCTCTTCGCCAGTTCGGCACCGGCGCGACCGGAGCGCGGCGGACGCGATGGCCATTTCCAGCGCGGACGCGGCGGGGCGGGGCCAGGCCGCGGCGGTTTTCGGCAGGTGCCGCCCTGGCTGGCCGGACCGCTGAAGGCGTCGAGCGCGCTGACGCAGTCGCGGCTCGTGACGAAGCTGCGTGGGGAGGATTCGCGCGAGGCCTTCATCCTGCTGGCGCTTGCGAGCCACCCCGGGCTCATCCTGCGCTGCGTCGACGAGATCGCGGAGCTTTCACTCGACGGGCCGGCGGCCGAGCGCTTCCGGCAGGCGCTGCTCGATGCGGTGCAGGAGGACGGCCTCGACCGGGAGACGCTCGCGAATCGGTTCGCCCAGCCGCGGGTCAAGGAGGCTCACAGCCAGCTCATGGCGGTGACCGGACCGGCCGAACGGCGAAAACTGGTGCAAGACGCTGATCCTGAATCGGTTTTCGACTCGATTCATCAGGCCATCGTCTTGCATCAGCGCGCACGAACGCTAAATAGCGAGTTGAGAGCAGCCGAGCGCGCATTGGCTGACGAAGCGACCGAAGCCAATTTTGCCTGGATCAAGGACGTGAAGGCCCGCCTCGATACGATCGAAGGCACCGAGGCCATGTCCGGAGATTGATCAACCCAGCGAATGGCGGACGCATTGTCGATGCGCGTGCAAGCTGGCGGGTGGTTCACGATTCGTCAACGACGTTTGGTGCCATCTGCCGTCAAGTGATTTGGGTGGGTGAGCGCGCCGGGCCTGCGGTCGCGCCGCCCTTTTATGCGTCGGTATGGAGCTCGTGGTTCCAGGGCCGGCGCGAGAGTGCGGAGCGCTGATTGATGGCGACGAAAGCGAGCGAACGGGAAAAGACCGATCAGGTCGTGCCGGACGCCCCCCCGACTACCGACGGACCGTTGCTCGATCTGACCGATCAGGCCGTCCGGCGGATGATCAAGCTCGCGAAGAAGCGCGGCTATGTCACCTATGACGAACTGAACGAGGTTCTGCCTTCCGAGGAATTCTCCTCCGAGCAGATCGAGGACGTGCTCGGCCAGCTCAGCGAGCAGGGCATCAACGTCGTCGACAACGAGGATCCGGAAGCCGCCGGCGAGGAGCGCGCCAACCGCAAGGAGAACGCGGCCGCCGACGAGGACGAGGTCGAGGGTGGTGATCTGGTCGAGGCCTCGCGCCAGACCCTGCCGACCGAGACCAAGCGCAATCTCGAGCCGAGCGAGCGCACCGACGATCCGGTGCGGATGTATCTGCGCGAGATGGGCTCGGTGGAGCTTTTGTCGCGCGAGGGCGAGATCGCCATCGCCAAGCGCATCGAGGCCGGCCGCGAGGCGATGATCGCCGGGCTCTGCGAGAGCCCGCTCACCTTCCAGGCCATCATCATCTGGCGCGACGAGCTCGTCGACGGCAAGGTTCTGCTGCGCGACATCATCGACCTCGAGGCGACCTATGCCGGCCCCGACGGGAAGAATCCCGACGCGATCGCGGGCGAGGAAGGCGCCGAGGAAGCTGAGCCGGCCGAGACTCCGGAGGGCGAGACCCCGCCGGAGATGGACGACGACGACCTCGAGAACAACGTCTCGCTCTCGGCCATGGAAGCCGAGCTCAAGCCGCGCGTGCTCGAGACCTTCAACGCCATCGCCGACGACTACAAGAAGCTGCGCCGCCTGCAGGACCAGGACATCGCCAACCGGCTGGAGAACACCAAGCTCTCGCCCTCGCAGGACCGCAAATACAAGAAGCTCAAGGACGACATCATCACCGCGGTGAAGTCGCTCTCGCTGAACAATAACCGCATCGAGGCGCTGGTCGAGCAGCTCTACGACATCAACAAGCGCCTGATCGGCCATGAGACGCGCCTGCTGCGCCTCGCCGAGAGCTATGGCGTCGGCCGCGAGGACTTCCTCAAGCAGCATGTCGGCGGCGAGCTCGATCCGAAATGGGTGCTGCGCGTCTCCAAGCTGGGCTCGCGCGGCTGGAAGGAATTCGTCGCGGCGGAGCTGGAGCGGATCAAGCAGCTGCGCGAGGAGGTGCACACGCTCGCCTCCGAGACCGGCCTGGAGATCCAGGAATTCCGCAAGATCGTGCTGATGGTCCAGAAGGGCGAGCGCGAGGCCCGTCAGGCCAAGAAGGAGATGATCGAGGCCAATCTGCGCCTCGTGATCTCGATCGCCAAGAAGTACACGAACCGCGGCCTGCAGTTCCTCGACCTGATCCAGGAAGGCAATATCGGCCTGATGAAGGCGGTCGACAAGTTCGAGTACCGCCGGGGCTACAAGTTCTCGACCTACGCGACCTGGTGGATCCGGCAGGCGATCACCCGCTCGATCGCCGACCAGGCCCGCACGATCCGCATCCCCGTCCATATGATCGAGACGATCAACAAGATCGTGCGGACCTCGCGCCAGATGCTGCACGAGATCGGCCGCGAGCCGACCCCGGAGGAGCTGGCCGAGAAGCTGGCCATGCCGCTGGAGAAGGTCCGCAAGGTCCTGAAGATCGCCAAGGAGCCGATCTCCCTTGAGACGCCGATCGGCGACGAGGAGGATTCGCATCTCGGCGACTTCATCGAGGACAAGAACGCGATCCTGCCGATCGACGCGGCGATCCAGTCGAACCTGCGCGAGACGACGACCCGCGTGCTGGCCTCGCTCACCCCGCGCGAGGAGCGCGTGCTGCGCATGCGCTTCGGCATCGGCATGAACACCGACCACACTCTCGAAGAGGTCGGCCAGCAGTTCAGCGTTACCCGCGAGCGCATCCGCCAGATCGAGGCGAAGGCGCTGCGCAAGCTGAAGCATCCGAGCCGGTCGCGGAAGCTCAGGAGCTTCCTCGATAACTGATCTGTTTCGCAGGGGCACGCGAGGCGATGTCCAGACCGCGTGTCCCTGCGGACAGCGCTGCGGCTGAATGGCCGCTGCTAGCGGGGTTCATCGATTTCGAACAGCGGCTCGGGAAGCGCGCGGCGAGGCGCCCGTTCGTCTCCGGCTTCTACGAATTTGTCCGTTTCGGTATGAAACAGGCCTGGGCCTGCCTGTTCGGCGGCCTCGTCGTCTTCCTGCTGATCGCGACCTATCTCTTCTACCCGCGCGACGCGGCCCTGGCGCGCTACGACTTCCTGTTCCTCAGCATGCTGGCGATCCAGTTTGCGCTGATCCTGACGCGGCTCGAGACGCTCGATGAGGCCAAGGTCATCCTGATCTACCATGTCGTCGGCACGGCAATGGAGATCTTCAAGACCAGCGTCGGTTCGTGGATCTATCCCGAGTCGAGCTTCTTCCGGATCGGCGGCGTGCCGCTGTTCACAGGCTTCATGTACGCCTGCATCGGCAGCTATCTCTGCCGGGTCTGGCGTCTGTTTGACTTCCGATTCTCGCATCATCCGCCGGGATGGGCACTGATCGGCGTCAGCCTGCTGATCTACGCCAATTTCTTTGCGCATCACTACATCGCCGATATGCGCATCGGGCTGTTCGCGATAGCCGGCCTTCTGTTCGCGCGGACCTGGGTCTACTTCAAGGTCTGGCGCGTGCATCGCTCGATGCCGCTCCTGCTGGGGCTTTTCCTGGTCGCCGTGTTCATCTGGTTCTCCGAAAACATCGGAACCTTCACGCGGACCTGGCTTTACCCGTCGCAATTGCAGAGCTGGTCGATGGTGTCGCTGGCCAAGCTCGGATCATGGTTCCTGCTATTGATCATCAGCTACACGCTGGTGACGCTCGTGAACCGTCCGCAGCCATTCGAGCGGACATGAGATCCTGGTTTCGAGGTCGAAGGACCGGACTGGCGATCGCGACTGCCCTCGTGATCGGGATCGGTCTCACCACGCGTCTGCCCGGCATCGATTGGGGGCCTCTTGTCGGCAAGTATCTGGGATCGCTGCTATGGGGCGCGATGGTCTATTGCCTTGTCGGGTTCATGCGCCCGCGATGGCAGGTATCCGGGGTGGCGCTCGTGGCGGCCTGCATTGCCGTGAGCGTTGAACTCAGCCAGCTCTGGCACACGCCATGGCTCGACGGCTTCCGGCAGACGCGGTTGGGCGTTCTGCTGATCGGCAGGTTTTTCGCCTGGGCTGATATCGCGGCCTATCTTGTCGGCATTGCAATCTCAGTCGGCGCGGATCGGCTCGTGTCTCGTTTGAACGAGACACGAGCCGACTGAATCTGGCTTCCAGCACGGTCCTACTAGGGGCGCCGTTTGGATGGGATTTCCCTCGGGGGGACCGGCAGCAGCGACCGCTCTCCCACGAATGAAGGATGTCTCCAGCTCCAGCGCCCGCCAGCTTCACGGTTGGCGCGCCAAATGACCGGCCGCGTGCTCCAAGCCGCTTATTCTTCGTCTATTTCGGAGATTTCATGCTGCCATTCGCCTACGACGCCCTTGCCGAGCGCTTTGCCACGATCCGACCCTGGGCCAAGAACGCGATCGGCGATGCCACCAATCGCTGCGCCATCTGTATGGGCTATACGCTGCGCCTGACGCCGTCGCAGGACGATGCGACGATCCAGACCATTATGAATGCGGATCTCAAGACATCCTTCCAGGGCGCTCCGCCGCTGGCAGGCGGGCCGCAGCCGGGCGTGCTGCCCAGCTCGGGGCGGCCGCTCGGCGGGCTCAGCCAGCTGTTCTTCATCCGCGCTTCGGAACTGCTGCCGCGCGTCCAGCGGGCCTTCGGCCCGGCCGATATCGAGGGCGTCTGCAAGGACGTCACCCCCAAGGTGCTCGGCCGGAAGGGCGTGCTCTATCTGGAGAACTGCTACCAGACGAGCGGCGACAAGAAACACTCCTTCCTGTTCTTCCAATGGACGAATGGCGACCATTGGGACCTGTTCGACGGCACCACGATCGTCGCCCAGGAGGACAGGCTGGCCGGCAACAGGCATGGCGGCCAGCTCTATTTCTGGCAGGCGCGCTAGTGGGTCGTATCGAGCCGTATTTCCGCGCAAGAGAGCTTGATCTCAGCGGCGCAAGGAGGCTTGCTGGACCGGCACGCCGTTCGGGAGGCTTTCCTTCATGTCGATCGAATTCCTGCTCACCTCGCTGATCATCGTCGCATCGCCCGGTACCGGCGCGCTCTACACCATCGCCGCCGGCCTCACGCGCGGCGCGCGGGCGAGCGTGATTGCGGCGCTTGCTTGCACGCTCGGCATCGTGCCGCATCTGGTCGCGGCGCTGATGGGGATCGCAGCGGTGCTGCATGCGAGCGCGCTCGCCTTCGCCGTCGTGAAATATGCCGGCGTCGCCTATCTGCTCTACATGGCCTGGCAGACGCTGAAGGAACATGGTGCGCTGACCGTCGAGGCGAAGCCGGATGCGCGCTCGGCCTGGCACGTGCTGCGTGACGGCGTTGCCATCAACCTGCTCAATCCGAAGCTCTCGATCTTCTTCGTCGCCTTCCTGCCGCAGTTCATCGCGGCCGGGGAGGCGCATCCGCTGGCGCGCATGCTGGAGCTTTCGGGCGTGTTCATGGCGATGACCTTTGTGGTCTTCGCGCTCTATGGTCTCTTCGCGGCGGCGATGCGGGACAAGGTCGTCAGCCGTCCGGCCGTGATGGCCTGGCTCAGGCGCAGCTTCGCGGCAGCCTTCGTCGCGCTCGGCGCCAAGCTCGCGCTGACCGAGCGTTGAGCGCGATGTCCCGCCAGCGGATCCTCACCATCGCGACGCAAGGGGCGGGACTCTACGAGTTCACCCGGCAGGCGGCGGATTTCGTCGGCGCCAACGGCGAGCCGGAGGGGCTGCTCACGCTGTTCGTGCGTCACACCTCCTGCTCGCTGCTGATCCAGGAAAACGCCGATCCGGATGTCAGGCGCGATCTCGACGCGTTTTTCGGAAGGCTGGTGCCGTCGGCGGACGATCCGGCGATGGGCTATCTCGTTCACCGCGCCGAGGGGCCGGACGACATGCCGGCACATATCAAGGCGGCGCTGACTGCGGTTTCGCTCTCGATTCCCGTGATGGGCGGGCGCCTCGCGCTCGGCACCTGGCAGGGCATCTATCTGTTCGAGCACCGGGCGAGCCCGCATCGACGCGAGATCGTGCTGCACCTGTCCACCTGAGGCTCGCGTATCGGACACTCCGATCGAGCCATCTATTGCGCCGCGAAGCTTTCCGGTGTCGGCAGCGGCTCCCAGGAGTCGCCGCCACCGATGAGGCAGCTCACGCCGCCCGGCGTCGTGACGAGCAGCGTCCAGGTGCCGGCCGGTCCGACATAAAGCTCGAACAGGAGGCCGCTATCCGCCAGCCCGCTGCCGACGATGCGCTCGCGGAAGGTCTCCTGGAGCTTCTCGACGATATGGGTGCGTTCGGCGCAGGGCGGCCCGCGCGGAGCAGGCTGCTGGGCAAGGGCGGGCAAGGCCTGAAGCGTGCCGGCCAGTCCCGCGACGACCAGGAATTTGCGGAGTGTCGATTTGGTGAGTGTCATGGCCATTCTCCCTGTCCGGAAGCGGCCGCTGGGCGGGATCATGTCGGGAAGCCTTGCGACTGCCCTGGACATATTTGATGTGGGAAGCTGCGAGACGCGGTTCAAGCCGGAGGGCGGGCAGGGGGGCCGGTTCGCGACGGGCGCAAACGAGGTTCTCCCCGGCACGTCTCCTGCCCTGGGCGCTTTCGCGTTCGTCCGAATTGTTGAGCTGCCCCGGCTCGCTGCCCCGTCGCATTTTCCTCATGCGGGCTGGTACCCACTTCGCTCGAAAATGCTCTATATCAGGCCCAACGCGTGCGGAGGTTCCATGTCTTTCTTCAAAACATTGTTCGGTGGCGGCAAGCAGGCCGAGGAGAAGCCGGCCGGACCGGTCAAGAGCATCGAGCATAACGGCTTCACCATCCACGCTACGCCCTATCAGGAAGGCGGGCAGTACCAGCTCTGCGGCATCATCGAGAAGGCGATCGACGGCGAGACGAAAACTCACCGCTTCGTTCGCGCCGACCGCTTTCCGGGGCAGGCGGAAGCCGCCGATTTCACCCTGATCAAGGGGCAGCAGATCGTCGACATGGAAGGCGAGCGCATCTTCCGCTGAGCGATTTTGCCGCGGCTGGCTCCGGGAACGATGCCGGCCCCGAGCGGTTTCCTGATCTCACCCCGAGATGAAGGAGAACGCCATGAGCAATCTGGCCGGAAAGACGATTTTGATTCTCGCGACGCATGGCTTCGAGCAATCCGAGCTCGACGTGCCGCATGCGGAGCTGAAGAAGGCCGGGGCGACGGTGCATGTCGTCGCGCCCGAGGCCGGCGAGATCAAGGGCTGGAAGCACACAGATTGGGGGACGCCGGTCAAGGTCGACAAGACGCTCGATCAGGTCAGCGCCAAGGACTATGACGCCATCGTGCTGCCGGGCGGGCAGATGAACCCGGATACGCTGCGCGGCAACGACAAGGCCCTCGCGCTGATCAAGGAATTCTTCGCGCAGGGCAAGATCGTCGCGGCCGTCTGCCACGGCCCCTGGCTGCTGATCGACACCGGCATCGCCAAGGGGCGCAAGCTCACATCGTGGCCCACCCTGAAGCAGGATCTGCTCAATGCCGGCGCCTTGTGGGAGGACCGCGAGGTCGTCACCGACAAGGGCGTGGTCACCTCGCGCAAGCCCGACGATCTCCCGGCCTTTGTCGCCAAGATCGTCGAGGAGGTCAGGGAAGGGCGCCATGAGCGCAGGGCAGCCTGACACGGCTCAACCTGCGGCGGCCTCGAGTTCCGCCAGAAGCGCATCCGCGGTCCAACGAGGCCGCGGATGCGTTTTTTCGGCCGCGCGGATGAGAGCGCAAAGCCGGGCGTTGACGGGCGCAGAGGTGCCGAGGCGCCCGGCAAGCCTGACGATCTCGCCATTGATCCAATCGATCTCGGTCGCCCGGGCGGCGGCGAGATCGTCCGACATCGAGGAACGGGCTTGCGGGTCGATGGCGAGCATCCGCTTCGCCAGACGGGCAAAGATCGCGTCCGGCAATCCGAGCAGCATCGGAAGCCAGCTCGCGGGCAGCGGGGTCAGCTTCGCCGGTACGATCCCCGCTTGCCGCAGCAGGCCTAGCGCTTCGCGCTGCGCCAAGGCGAGGCAGCGGCGGTAATCGCGTTGCGACAGCTCCTCCCGCAGCGGCCTGTCCGCGAGCGCGTTGACGGCGTTGTTGAGGTTGAGGAGCAGCTTCGCCCATTGGACGGGCGCCATCTCGGCGTGGCGGAGGAGCGGCAGGCCTGCCTGTGCGAAGGCCGAGAGATCGGGCTGCCCCGGCGGGCTTGCCTGCAAGGCGAGGTCGCCTTGCGAAGCCTGGTGGAACTGGCCCGGCGCAGGGTTGACGACGTTGAACGGCACCATGCCGTCGAGCACCGTCTGTTTCAGCGCGGCGCGCAGGATATCGCCGTTGCCGATGCCGTTCTGGAAGCTGACGACGGTGGCGGTGGCACCGAGGACCGGAGCCAGTTCGGCCGCTGCGGCGGCCGTACCGCCCGACTTGACGGTGAGCAGGACGAGATCGGCCCCGGCGGCACCCTCCGGCTCGGTCGCGAAGGCGATGCTGCCCGGCGGAACGGTCCAGCGGCGACCGTCATAGTGCGTGACGATGAGGCCGTGCTCGCGCAGCGCAGCCCCGGCCGCCGGCCTGCCGACGAAGCGGGTATCGGCGCCGGCGGCGAGAAGGCGCCCGCCGAGATAGCAGCCGATGGAGCCGGCGCCGTAGATGCAGATCCTCGTCATGGTCGGGCGCTCCGGAACGTTGCGCATTGTTCGCGGCCATGGGCTGGGGTCAAGCCGCGGGCCGAGGCAGCGGGTACGACACCTCCACCCGGCGCGCGGCGGGGCTGTGCCGCTTGCGCTTGTTCGGCCGGCGCTTGCTGCTAATCCTGCCACAAGGCCGCATCAGAACCGGCTATCGAGGACGCATGACCCAAGGTTCCCTTCGAGATGCCGGGCGCTACGAGCCCGATTCACCCTATGCCTGGCTGCGCCTGGTGCTCGCGCTGGTGGTCGGCACCGTCGCCTGCGTCGGCTCCTGGTCGGTCGTCGTGGTGCTGCCGGCGATGCAGGGCGAGTTCGATACGCTGCGTTCCGGCGCCACGCTGCCCTATACCTGCGCCATGCTCGGCTTCGGTGCCGGCAATGTCGTGATGGGCCGGATCGCCGATCGCTACGGCATCATGGTTCCCATCGTGGTGGGGGGGCTGCTGCTCGCGGCCGGATACACCACGGCCGGGTTCTCGCATTCGCTCTGGCAGTTCGCGGCGGCGCATGGGCTCCTGATCGGAATCGGCAGCGCCGCTGGCTTCTCGCCGCTGATCTCCGACCTGTCGCATTGGTTCCGCCGGCATCGCGGGCTCGCGGTGGTCTGCGGCGCCTCGGGCAGCTATCTCGCTGGCGTGGTCTGGCCCCAGGTCATCAACTGGGGGCTCGCGCATCATGGCTGGCGCGTCACCCATTTCGGCATCGCGGTGACGGCGCTCGTCATCATGCTGTCCTTGGCGCCGTTCTTCCGCCGCCAGCCGACGGCCGCCACGCTCGCCAGCGCCGACGTCCATAGCGCCGGCGTTCGCGGCGATCTCGGCCTCAGCGCCAATCAGCTCCAGGCCCTGCTCTGCGTCGCCGGCTTCGCCTGCTGCGTGGCGATGGCGATGCCGCAGGTCCATATCGTCGCCTATTGCGGCGATCTCGGCTACGGCGTGGCGCGCGGCGCCGAGATGCTCTCGCTGATGATGCTGCTCGGCATCGTCAGCCGCGTCGGCTCCGGCTTCGTGGCCGACCGCATCGGCGGCACGGCGACGCTTCTGATCGGCTCGTTGATGCAGGGCGTGGCGCTGTTCCTCTATCTCTGGTTCGACGGGCTCTCGTCGCTCTACATCGTCAGCGCCCTGTTCGGCCTGTTCCAGGGCGGCATCGTGCCGATGTACGCGGTCATCATCCGCGAATACCTGCCGGCGCGGCAGGCCGGGATGCGCATCGGGCTCGTCATGTCCTTCACGGTGCTCGGCATGGCGGCCGGCGGCTATCTCTCCGGCGTGATCTTCGACTATTTCAGCTCCTACCGGATGGCCTTCCTCAACGGGCTGGCCTGGAACCTGGTCAATCTCGCGATCGCCTGCTGGCTGATCCTGCGGACACGCCAGCAATCAGAGCAGCGCGTTCAGGTCGCGGGGCGATAGGTGCCGAAGCACCAGAGATGGCCCTCAGGATCCCTGCAGATGAAGTCGCGGCTGCCATAGGGCTGGTCTGTTGGCTCCATGCAGATCTCGGCGCCGGCCTTGCGGGCGCGCTCGCAACGGGCGTCGATGTCGTCGGTGGCGATATAGGGAGAGGCGGTCGTGCCGCCGAGCTCGGCCGGGCGCGAGACGAGCTTGCCGAATTCGTTGCCCTCGGACGAGCCGAGCATGACGAAGCAGTCGCCCATGCGCAATTCGCCATGGAGCAGCGTCCTGCCATCCTCCGAATAATAGGCGGCATGCTTCTCGAAGCC
This sequence comes from Allobosea sp. UNC402CLCol, assembly GCF_000745475.1. Taxonomy (GTDB): domain Bacteria; phylum Pseudomonadota; class Alphaproteobacteria; order Rhizobiales; family Beijerinckiaceae; genus Allobosea; species Allobosea spartocytisi. The sequence continues at coordinate 550,481 of NZ_JQJJ01000008.1, read as the reverse complement.
GAAGGCCTCGATCAGCCAATCAACCATGCGCGGGCCGTCGAGATAACGCAGCGAGATGCAGATCAGCGGCTTCTGGCCGGGCATGGTCGTTCTCCTCCGTGACGCCTCGCGATCATCCTCGCCCGCAAAGGCGCGAGGGGTAAAGGCTCGCCCCGCTTGCCGGGCTCGCTCCCGCCCGCCATCATCGCCGACAGATTCCCCATCACGAAGGCGACGAGCGACCATGACCCGAGCGGCCGATGCACCGGAAGAGCAGCCCCGCGGCGAATTGACCGTGCGCACCATCGCGATGCCGAGCGACACCAACTCGAATGGCGACATTTTCGGCGGCTGGGTGATGTCGCGCATGGACCAGGCCGGCGGCATCGCCGGCGTCGACCGGGCGCAGGGACGCGTGGTGACGGTCGCGGTCGATGCCATGACCTTCATCCATCCGGTGAAGGTCGGCGACGTGCTGAGCGTCTATACGGAAATCGAGTCGATCGGCCGGACCTCGATGAAGATCCACGTCGAGGCCTGGGCCAAGCGCTTCCGGACGACGCTGCACGAAAAGGTCACCGACGCGACCTTCACCTTCGTGGCGATCGATGAGGAGGGCCGCCCCCGGCCGGTGCCGCGCACGGATTGAAAATCCTAACGGCTGATGAACCTGATCTCGGACGCGGTGATTCAAAAGAATCCACTTTAAACGTTCCTTAAAAGGCACTTCGCCATAGTGCGCCCCGACAAGACCGGAACACCGGTCCGGGGTAGATGCATGTCCGTCCGATCTCGCAAGGCCTACCTGCCAACCGGCCATCCGGCCGGCCGGGCAGCGGATTCTGTGCCGCATGGGAGACGCGACATGGACCGGGCCAGGCTTCCGCTTCTGAAATCCTTTTCCAGCGTTGCGTGAGATCCGGAGAACGACTTCATGACGAAAGCCAAGCCTGCGCGCGAGCGCAAGCCGATGCGGATCGGCATTGCCGCCCGGATCTATGCCGCGTTGGGGACGCTGACGGCGCTGACCCTCGTATCCTCCTCCGTCGCGTGGCTCTCCTATAATCGCGTCGAGGCGACGGTCGACGACCTCGTCGGGCAGAAGATGCCGGTCGTGGAGCTGGCGCTCGAACTGTCGCAGGCCGCCACGCAGTCGACGGCGCTCGCTGCCCGCTTCAGCGAGGTCGAGTCCATCCAGGATCGCTCGGCGCTGACCGCCGATCTCGACAAGGTCGAGGGGCGGCAGATGGACCTGCTGCGGCGCATCGCGCAGCAGGGCAAGGTCGATCAGGGGAAGGCCCAGCAGGCGATCGACACGCTCTCGCGCCAGATCAACGACATCAACGACCTGACCGGCGACAGGCTCCGCAACGCGGCCGAGCAGGCCAAGACGCTCGAAAAGCTGTCGAAGGCCCGCGAAGGCTTCACCGCGCTCGCCGATTTCGAGACGGGCGACGCCCAGTTCAACGTCAAGATGAACATCGCCAGCGCGACCCAGCTCACCGGCAAGGAGGTCGAGGAGGCGCTGGCCAACATCATCGACAAGGATCTCGCCACGCTGCAGACGGCCCAGGCGCTCCAGCTCCAGATCAGCGAGATGGTCGGCCTGCTGCGCGAAATCTCGCAGGTCGACAACCGCGCGGCGCTCGACACCGGCAAGTCCCGGTTCAACGCCACCCTGAATCAGGTCCGCGGCTTCCTCGCCCAGGCGGAGAAGCTGCAGGCGAATCCGGCGCGCGCCGATGCCGTCAACGCGGTGATCGCTCTCGGCGAGGGCAATGAAAGCGTGATCGCGATCCGCGAGCGCGAGCTGAAGACGCGCGCGGCGATCCAGGCCGGGCTCAAGGAGACGCAGCAGGCCGCCGATGCGGTCCGCCGCGAGGTCAACGAACTCGTCACGACGGCCCGCAACGGGGCGGAAGCCGCCGGCGCCTCGACCGCGACGCTGATCGACCAGAGCCGGCTCTGGCTCGGCGGCATCGGCGGCGGTTCGCTGCTGATCGCGCTGGCGCTGGCCTTCCTCTATGTCCGCCCGATGATCGTCGGCCGCCTCAATCGGCTCTGGGGAGCAACGAAGGCGATCGCCGACGGCGCGCTCGAGACGACCGTCGATACCAAGGGCAACGACGAGATCTCGGACATTTCGAAGAGCGTGCTGCTCTTCCGCGACAATGCGGTCGCGCTGCGTGCCGCCGAGATTGCCAAGGTCGAGGACCAGAAGCAGGCGCAGGAACAGCGCCGCCAGATGATGCAGGAATTGGGCGAGGCTTTCGGCGTCGTCGTCGCCGCCGCCGCGGCCGGCGATTTCAGCCAGCGTGTCGCCGCGCAGTTCGCCGATGCGGAACTCAACGCCCTGGCGGACTCGGTCAACACCCTGCTCGAAACCGTGCAGACCGGCCTGTCCGAGACCTGCGAGGTGCTCGCCGAGCTCTCGGCCGGCCATCTCTCGGCCCGTATCGAGGGGCTCTATCAGGGCGCCTTCGCCGAGCTCAAGGACGGCACCAACGCGCTCGCCGACGAGTTCGAGGGCACGCTGGCGCGGCTCTCCGAGACCGTCTCGGCGGTGCGCAGCGCGACCAGCGAGATCCTCGACGGCGTCACCGACCTCGCCGAGCGTACCAGCGAGGAGAGCAATGCCGTCTCGATGGCGACGAACCAGCTCGGTGCCTTCGCCGGCACGGTGAAGAAGACCGCGAGCGAGGCGGCGCAGGCGACCGGCATGGCGCAGGGCGCCGAGGAGCGCGCGCAGCAGGGCGAGAAGGTCGTCGCCTCGGCGCTGGAAGCGATGCAGCGCATCCGCCAGTCCTCGAGCAAGATCTCCGAGGTCATCGCGATGATCGACGAGATCGCCTTCCAGACCAATCTGCTGGCGCTGAACGCGGCGGTGGAAGCGGCGCGGGCCGGCGATGCCGGCAAGGGCTTCGCCGTGGTCGCGACCGAGGTTCGCAGCCTCGCCAAGCGCTCGGCCGATGCGTCCAACGACGTCAAGAAGCTGGTCGAGGCGGCCCATGGCGACGTCCGGGTCGGCGTCGGCCTGGTCGAGGAGACCTCGGCGATGTTCGGCGCGATCATGGGCTCGGTGAACGAGCTGACGAAGCTGATGAACGGCATCGCCCAGACGGCGAAGAGCCAGGCCACCGACGTTTCGACGATCAACACCGAGATCGATGGCATCGGCACCATGGCGCATCAGAACGCGGCGCTGGTCGAGGAGACGAATGCGGCGCTGGCGCTGACCGACGAGCAGACGCGGGCCCTGACCGAGCACATCGCCCGCTTCCAGTTCCGGGAAGGGCATGCGGGCGGCCATGGCGGCAAGGCCTCCCTGCACGAGGCCGCCTGAGCGCGAACGTCGGGACACCGGACGATCTGAAAAGCCCCGCGGACCGATCCGCGGGGCTTTTCCGTGTTTTGCGCCGGAGACGCCGGGCGGCCTAGCCCGTCCCGCTATGACGTCCGACGCAGCATCGGCTTTTCGGAAAAAGCGGATTCCACTTTTCGGCCCGATGCTGTAGGCGAGAGACGGGCCGGTAGCTCAATGGTTAGAGCTCGCTGCTCATAACAGCGCCGGTGCCGGTTCGAGTCCGGCCCGGCCCACCATTATAATTGCTAAACGTCTGATTTTCTTCAGCTAAATTAACGAAATCTCGCACCGGAATTCAAGGTACGGGAATAGCATGTTCTAATCCCGTCCCGGCAAGAGCTTCGCCGCTGCCTGTTTCGCCAGCCGTTCGCGATTCGCTTGGCGGGTGTAGAGCGATGCCATCCGGCCGCCACGCCAACCGAAAATGGCCTCGAGTTCGGCCTCGGAGGCCCTGCCTTCTCTCTTTGGGCACGGGAAATACAAGGACCAGAGGTCGCGGGGTTCGCTTGGCGCGACGCTTGATCAATTATCGCCTTTCAACTCCACCCAATAGCCAGGTCGATAGGGGATTGGCAGAAAGCGCTCGTGAAGTTCGCGCAGCGTTTCATCCGCATCGAGATCGCCAAAAAGCTCGGGGTGCAGCCAGCGTGCGATGCGCTGAAGCGCCACGAATTGGTACGGGCTGTTGTAGAACTGGTGCCAGATGGCATAGACGCGCCGCTCAGCGACCGCCTTGCCATGCATGAATGCCGGACGCTGCGCGAGGGCTGCGAGTTTGCGACGGGCTACGGATAGATCAGCGCCCGGGCCAAGGCCAACCCATTCGCCGCCTGGCGCAAGCGTGTCCCAGTTGCCGCCCGTCACGATGACGACATCGGGGTCTCGGGCGATGATCGTTTCGGGGTTGATCGTACCGAAGGTTCCCGGAAGGAGTTCCGAACCAAGATTGCGGCCGCCGGCCATTTCGACCATGAGGCCGAAATTCTCCTTGCCGAAGCTCATGCAACAGCCGTCGGAGTATCCTGGAATGCGGTCCAGCATGACCAGCGGGCGCTTCAAGTCCGGCATCGCTGCGATCGGGCTCGTCACACGCGCGATCTGATCCGCTCGGAAGGCGATCAGTCGTTCAGCGACGTCTTCGCGTCCAAACAATTGACCCAGCACGCGTAACGAAGGCTCGGTGTTGCGGAGCGGCGCGTGCCGAAAATCGACATAAAGCACCGCGACACCAACCGAGGCGAGCTTTTCGACGAGCTGCATCTCCGCACTGGCGCGCTCCGCTTCGAAGTTGAGGATCAGCACATCGGGCTGAAGCGAAATCGCCTTCTCGATATCGAAGCTTCCTGCCGCCGCGCTGCCGAACTTTGGCAGCGCGGCGGCTTGCGGGTAGCGTTCGACATAGATGCGGTAGCTGTCGGGGTCAGCCTTCTCGAAATCCTCTCCCCATCCGACGATGCGGGCGAAAGGGTTGTCACGGTCCAAGGCCGCGATGGCGTGGATCTGCCGCGCTTCGCCGAGCAGGACACGCCGAACGGGCAACTCGACAGCGACTTTGCGGCCGAGCACATCGGTAACGGTGATCGGCGCTGCGGAGGTCCGACAAGCTGCCGCGAGCGGCAAGCCGATGCCGAGAGCCCCCAGCAGATTCCGGCGGGACGGGCGAAGGCATGACGTCATCAGAGATCCGCGGACATCGACAGGAGATAGGTTCTTGGAGCGCCTTGCGTGAAGGTGCCGAAGGACGCCGCGCCAGCCCAGTATTTCGCGTCCGTCACGTTCACGACATTGGCACGGAAGGTGGTTTTGCGACCGTTGAACTGCGTCGCGTAGCGCAGCCCCAGGTCGAGGCGAGTCCAATCCGCCAAGACCTGGCTGTTCGCCGCATCGACGAACTGCTTGCCTGTATGGATGACCGCCGCGTTGAGGGTAAGGCCGGGGACCCACGGCACATCCCATTCCGTGCCGAGATTGAGCTGGATGCGAGGCACGCCGATCGGTGTATTGCCGATATTGGCCGCAGCCGCTGTGCGTGTGAGTTCTCCGTCGAGCAGGGTCAGGCCGCCCAGCACCCGCCATTGCGATGTGATCTGGCCGAAAACATTGAGCTCGAGGCCGCGAACACGCTGCTCTCCGCTTTCAGCGAAGGTGCGCGCCGGGCTGAGTTCGCCAATCGGCCGCGTGATCTGGAACGCGGCGAGCGAGGCGCCGAAGCCGCTGTAGTCGAGCTTGACGCCTGCCTCGACCTGACGGGCGACATAAGGGGCGAGGATCTCGCCGGCGTTGCTCGCGGTTACCGGCGCGATGTCGCCGCGGCTCAGCCCCTCGACATAGTTTCCGTAGAAGGAGACGTTTTCCCAGGGCCGGACGACGAGGCCGACGAAGGGTGTCGTGGCGCTCTTATCGTAGGAAGAGGCCAAGGTACCGACATTGGAGACGTAGTTGCGGGCCTCGACATTCTGCCGGCGCACGCCGACCGTTAGCAGAACGCGCTCGTCGAAAGCCGAGAGCGTGTCCGCCGCCGAGACGCCTGTCAGCGTGCTGTCGGACAGACGCGCCTGCGAGCCGATACGCAGCGGCGCGATCTCCGGCGCGCGCACCGGGTTGTAGATATTCGAGGCGTAGGAGCCACGGGCAGCGGCGAACTCGCGCGATGTCTCTTCATGGTATCGAGAGAGCTGCACGGTCAGTGCATGCCTGATGAAGCCGGTCTCGAATTTAGCCCGTACACCGCCCTCGAAGGTCTGACGGTCGACACCGAGGCCGTAGAATTGCGGTGCCGTGACGGTATCGCCGCGCAGGTTGGTGATCGTCGCGGCCGAGGCGAAATAGCGTTCGACGCCGGTATGCGAGGCTCCGGCATTGCCGAACAGTGTGATGCCGTCGGCGACGTCGTACTCCATCCGCAGCAAGCCGCCGCGATCGTCGACGTCCGAATATTCCCATGGCTGGGTCACATTGCGGCGGCCATCAGGCGCCTTCGGAACCGGCACCCCGGCCTGCATGAAGAAGGGCCGGGCAGGCGCATTGAAACGATCTGCCTGGGCCAGAAAATAGGCCCAGGCGCGGAACCGCTCGCCCTGATAGTCGAGGGTGAGCGCGCCAACGCCGCTTTGCTCCGATTGATGATCGAGAGCTGTCCTGCCGTCGCTCAGGCTGGTGATGACCCGCAGGCCCCACTCCCGATTGGCACCGAAGCGCCGGGCGAAGTCGAGCTGACCGCCGGGCCGCGCATTCGAAGCATAGTTTAGCGTGACGCGCGTCAGGTCCTCTTCGGCGCGTTTCGGGACGATGTTGATGACGCCGCCGATCCCGCCATTCGGCGAAACCCCGGTGATCGCTGCCGAAGGCCCTTTCAAGACTTCGATGCGCTCGGCATAATCGGAGAAAATGCGAAAACTCGGTGCCACGCCGTAGACGCCATCGAATGCAATTTCACCGCTCGTCCCCTCGTTCGCGGGAAAGCCGCGGATATAGAACGAGTCGAATGGCGCGCCGGTGCCCTGGGTCGCGCGCACGGATGGGTCGAGGGCGAGCGCCTCGGAGGCCGTCCGCGCCTGGCGGTCACGGATGAACTGATCAGTATAGCTGGTGACGCTGAACGGCGACTTCTGGATGTCGGTATTGCCGAGCAGGCCGAGGCGGGCGCCGGTTGCGACCTGCCCCCCTGCGAAAGCTGGCGGCACCTGCGATGTGCCTGCCCCTTCCACGACGATCTCGTCGAGCTGGAGCTGACTCTGCCCTTGTTGAGCCCGGGCGGCGATCGTTGCCAGCGGAACGCTCACGATAACCAGCGCGGTCATCAGACACGCACCGGTTGCCGCGGCTTTCACATGGCTGGGCTCGGCGAGCGCGGTTGACGCCCTCGTTAGCTGATCGACCTTCATTTTTGCCTCAATAATTCAGCGAGAATAACGACGTTATCTTCGCCGCATGCTTGAGGTAATTGATGTTTAGGCGTCAATCTGACTGTAAATGAAAATGAATAATGAAAATTAATTGTGCCAATAATGCAACTAATACATTTTAATTACTCAAAAAAAATCATCAAAACTTGCGACGACGCACAGAAGAGGAGACAAGGCGCCCCTCGATTTACGATACTTGTTGTATCCAGAGGGGTATGCTTGGCGTCGATATCTTTTTCTAGAGGCCAGCCTCTAAAAAAGAGAGGCAGGGCTGTCCGCTTGCGTCCTGATGGCCAATGGCGTCGGCCAACGCCGCGATGCACCCGGCTGAAATGTCGGCCATGCCTCGTCTCAATCCTGCAGCACCCTATGCTCGCCGATGGCGGGAACCGGGCCGTATTCACGTCCAATGCCCGCCAGGACCATGGCAGGGGCAGGCAGTTCAACCGGCCCCGCCGGCGTCTGGACAATGATGCGCCGCAGATGCGGATGCTGCGATAGCCCGGCCATGTCGTTGACGCTGGCGAAGGCGATGTCGGCCTCGAGGAGGAGCCGGCCCGCTTCGCGTGCATCGAGCCTTGCGAAGGCCTCCGCGGCGATCCGATCGGTCTCGAGCCGGTTGCGGACGCGGTCGACATTCGTTGCGAAGCGCTGGTCGGTAACCAGATCCGGCTGCCGGAGGAACAGTTCGCAGAACTTGGCCCATTCCCGGTCGTTCTGAATCGACATCAATATCGGCCTGCCGTCGCGGGTGGCGAAGGCGCCGTAAGGTGCGATCGAAGGATGTGCCATGCCGATGCGCTGCGGCGGTCTGCCGCCTTCCTCGTGAAGCAACGGTACGGTCGACCAATCCGCCATCACGTCAAACATCGAGATGTGGATATCGGCACCCTCGCCGGTGCTGCCCCGCGCGATCAGGGCTTCCAGGACCGCGGCGTGCGCGGTGGCGCCGGTGGCGATATCGACGATGGAGATTCCGACGCGGGCCGGCTCCTCGGGGCCGCCGGTAATGGAGCATAATCCGGATTCGGCCTGGATCAGCAGGTCGTAGGCCTTGCGATCCGCGAGTGGGCCGTTCTCGCCATAACCGGTGATCGAGCAGCAGATCAGGCCGGGATGTCGCACACGCAGCTCTTCGGTCGCGAAACCCAGCCTGGCGAGCGCACCGGATTTCAGGTTCTGCACGAGGATGTCGGCCTGTGCGATCAGTCCCGCGAGCTTGGCTTTGTCCTCGGGCGCGGAGAGATCGAGGACGAGCGATTCCTTGCCCCGGTTCAGCCACACGAAGTAGCTGCTTTGACCGTTGGCGACATCATCGTAGCGTCGGGCGAAATCGCCCTCCGGCCGCTCGATCTTGATGACGCGTGCCCCCGCATCGGCGAGGCGCGAGGTGCAAAACGGAGCGGCGACGGCTTGCTCGATAGCCACCACGAGAACGCCTTCCAGCGGGGAGCGGGCAGAAGCCATCGAAGCCACCTCGGTCAGTCAAACTTGTCCTGACGGTCAGATAGCTGCCCGATCCCCGTTGTCGTCGATGACCGTTTTGCGAAGCTCGCCTCTAAAGATCAGAGGCAGGCCGTTCACGATGCGTAACGGCGAACCAGCTCCCGGGCGCCTTCGATCTCGCTGCAGATCCAGTCCTCGACCACCACGACCTCGCGCCGGCGGCGCATCTCGGGCGGCCGGACCAGATAATAAGAAAAGCCGGTCGGGACGGCCTTGCGCATCGGCGTGACGAGCCGGCCGGACTGGATCGCCTGGTGCGCCAGGACGACGTCGGTCATGGCGACCCCAAGGCCGCATTCGGCCGCGCTCAACGCCATGTCCAACGCATCGAAGTCGAGGCCGCCACGTGCATCGAGGCCGGTTCCCGATTTCTCCGACCACGTCACCCAGTCCTGCCGGTCCGGCAGGGGATGGAGCAGGGTCGCGCCTGCCAGATCGGTCTCGCCGTCAGCATGCCCCGCCAGGTAATCCGGCGCGCAGACCGGCAGGATCCATTCCTGATAGAGTTCCGTCGCGCAGTCCTGAGGCCAGTTGCCAATGCCGTAGCGAATGCCGAGGTCGGCATCATTGTCGTTGAGCGTCATGTCGTTGAGACGCGTATGGACATTCACCTTGATCAGAGGGTGCCGCTCCTGGAACGTCCTGAGCCGCGGCAGCAGCCAGCGTAGTGCGAAGGTCGGCAGCACCTTGATCGTGACCGCGTTGCGCTCGTTCCGGAACGGATCGATGGCGTTCGCGATGTGGTCGAACGCTTCTTTCACGCTGAGCGCGAGCCTGCGGCCCTCGTCGGTGATCTCGAGCCCGTTGTGGCTCCGGATGAAGAGGGGGGCGCCGAGTTGGTCCTCCAGGATCTTGACCTGACGGCTGACGGCACTCTCGCTGACGTTCAGGATGAGCGCGGCCTTCTTGATGCTGAGTTGGGCCGCCACGATCTCGAAGCAGCGCAGTGCGTTCAGGGACGGCAATCTGCGGCTCATTTCGGCCTCCTCAGCGGAACTTCAGCCATCCTTTTCAGGGCAGATCCATTCTCGGATCAAGCGCATCGCGCAGTCCGTCGCCAACGAAATTGAAAGACGTCACGGCGAGCGTGATGGTGATGCCGGGAAAAATGGCGAGCCAGGGCGCGCTGGTGAGATAGCTCTGCGCGCTTTCGAGCATATTGCCCCAGCTCGGCGTCGGCGGCTGGATGCCGAAGCCGAGGAAGGAGATGTAGCTTTCGGCGAGGATCGCGTGGGCGACGTTCAAGGTCGCCGCGACGATGATCGGGGCGATGGCATTGGGCAGCAGTTCGCGGAACATGATGCGGCTGTGCGATGCGCCAAAGGAGACAGCGGCCTGCGCGAACTCGCGCGTCTTCAACGCACGGATCTGCGCCTCGACAACGCGAGCAACTTCCATCCAGGAGGTTGCCGCAATCAGTATCACGATCGAGGCCACAGAGGGCTGGATCAAGGCCGAGATGGCGAGCAGCAGGAAGATCGAGGGGAAGCACAGCATCGCATCGACGAAGCGCATCAGCGCGGCGCCCACCACGCCTTCGTAGAAGCCCGCGACAAGGCCGATGCAAATGCCGATCGCCATGGCGATCATCATGGCCGAGAAGCCGACCGCGAGCGAAATCCGCCCCGCCATGAGCAGGCGTGCGAGGATATCGCGACCGAGCGGATCGGTCCCGAGGATGTGCGGACCCGTGAAGGGCAGAGCGAAACGGGCTCGAATGTCGATATATGTGTCGGTGTAGGGCAGCAACCACGGCCCGATCACGCAGGCCAGCGTGAGGGCGACGATCGCTGCTGCACCGAAGACAGCGAGCTTGTGGCGGCGGAAGCGCCTGAAGCCCGGACTGTTCCAGAGCCGCTCGGGCGGCAGCACGGCGGCCCGGTCGAGATCACTGACGCTCATCAACCGCTCCTCGAAATGCGGGGATCGGCGATGCCGTAGAGCAGGTCGGCGATCAGCGAGCCGAGCAGGACGAGCACGGCGCTCAACATCAAGACGCCCATCACGACCGGATAGTCGCGATAGCTGATCGAATCGAGGAAGAGCCGCCCCATGCCGGGCCAGGTGAAGACGGTTTCGGTGACGAGGGCACCGGAGAGCAGCATCGGCACATGCAGGCCAGTGATGGTGATCATGGGCAGCAATGCGTTGCGAAAGGCGTGGCGGACCAGGATCGAGCGCTCGGAGAGGCCCTTGGCGCGGGCGGTGCGGACGTAATCCTGATTGATCACCTCGAGCATGGAGGAGCGCATATACCGGCTCCAGACCGCGGTGGAGACCAGCGCGAGCACCATGACCGGCCCGATCAGATGGTGGATCTGGTTGAGCAGGGAGCCGTCCCCGATGGTGTAGCGGTTACCGGATGGCAGCCAGCCGAGCCCGACCGAGAAAACGTAGATCACGACCAGACCGAACCAGAAGGTCGGGATCGACAGCGCGATCATGGCGCCGATGGTGGCGAGAGAATCGAAGAGCGAGTAGCGGCGGATTGCCCCGAGAATGCCGATCCATGCGCCGATCAGCATGGCGAGCAGCGTTGATGTCAGCATCAATTCCAGCGTCGCGCCTATATGCGAGCCGATGATGTGCAGCACCGGCTGGCCGTCCCGATAGGAGCGGCCCCAGTCGCCGGCGAGCATGCGCCATAGCCATTCGGCGTACTGGATCGGCAAAGCCCGGTTCAGGCCGAGCTGCTCGGCAATACGGTCGAGGTCCTCTTGCGACATGTCGCCGCCGGCGGCGAATTGCGACAACGGCCCGCCCGGAGCCAGATGCAGGATGGCGAAGCCGATCATCGAGACGATGAAGAGCAACAGCACGGCCTGCCCGAAACGGCGCAGAAGAAAGGCGCTCAAGATCTTGTCATCCTCGCGGGTCCGGTCAGATACGGGCTCAGCCAGCCCAGTACCAGTCGCGCATGTTCCAGCAATTGGACGAGCAATTGATGTTGGCCGCGAAGCCGGCCAGCCCGTCCTTGACCCCCTCGGCCATGACCGACTGATAGACCGGCAGCAAGACGAGATCGTCGCGAACGATGCGCTGGACCTGTCCGTAGGTCTTCCTGCGCTCCTGCTGGTCGAACTGGCTGGAGCCGAGTTCCAAGAGCCGGTCGAGTTCCGGGTTCTGGTACTGGTAGGTATTCAGCCCGGCGCCATGCTTGGCGGGGATCGAGCGGCTGCCGAAGCGCGGCGTCACGTCCGGGTCGTTGCCGATCATGAAGTTGGAGCCGACGGTCACGGATTCGAATTTCGACTTCTGCCAGAACTCACCCCAGATCACGGCCGCCGGCATGTTGGATATCCGCATTTCCGCGCCGATCTGCCCCCAGTCCTGCTGCAGGAGCTGCTGCGACTGCTCGCGCGCCGGATTGCCGGTCGTGGTCGAATTGGAGAAGGAGAGGCGCTGCCCGTTCTTCTGCCGGATGCCGTCCGCACCGCGTTTCCAGCCTGCGGCATCCAGCAGCGCGTTGGCCCTCGCTGGGTCGTGCTTGTGCACCGGAAGATCGGGCTCGAAGGCCCATGACTCGCGAGGCAGGAAGGATTCGGTCGCAACTGGCAGCCCATAATAGATGGCGTCGATGCGGGCCTGCTTGTCCATCGCCAGGTAGAGGGCTTCCCGGACGGGCTTTTCGGCGAAAGGACCGAATTCGAGATTGAGCGCGATGTGCTCGATGAAGGGCGTCGGCGAACGGATCACGCGGGGTCCCTTCAGCGCCTCGGCTTCCTTGGCGAAGTGAGCGGGAATGCCGCCAATGCCGAGATAATCGACCTGGCCGGTCCTGAACTGGGTGTAGAGCGCAGTCAGATCGGGAATGTATTTGAAGACGATACGTTCGAGGTAAGGGCCGGCGCCATGATAGGCGGGGTTGGCGTGCAGCAGCGCGCGGTCGCCAGCGACACGCTCGCCCCAGCGGAACGGGCCGGTGCCGACGGGCGCGCTATTGAAGGGCGCGGTATTCGGATCGCTTGCCTTTCCGAGAATATGCGCAGGCGTGATGAAGGTCAGCGCCAGGATAGACAGATAGGGTGAGTAGGCGCGCTCCATGCGCCAATGGATCTCGTCGGGCGCGACGATGACGATGTCCTTGACGAGGCTGTGACCGACCCGGTTACGCGCGCGGAAACCGGGCGTGTTGATCAGGTCGAGCGTGTACTTGACGTCCTCGGCGGTGAACGCCGTTCCGTCATGCCATTTCGCGTCGCCTCTAAGCTTGATCTTCCAGGTCAGCCCGTCGGCCGAGATGCCGCCATTGGCGACGCTCGGCACTTCGCGGGCGAGATCCGGAACGAAGCGGCCTGCCGGGTCGATGAACCAGAGCGGGCTGAAGAGCTGCCACCAGACGCCCTGATCGACCTCGCTGCCGGGCATCAGCGGATTGAAGACCGTGGGTTCCTGGGAAATGCCGGCGATCACCTGGCCTCGCGGCTTGGCGGGCGGCGCGGCGCCCTTGCCCTGAGCGTGCGCACCGGCGTTTGGCGCCAGCACGGCGCCCGCGCCGGCGCCGAGAGCCAGCGCCATCAGATCGCGGCGGCGAAATGTCATTCCACGCGAGTCGTATTCGGTCATGATATCCCCTCGTTTTTGACGGGCTGTCTTCAGCCTCGTGATCGTGGACGGCGCGGGTCGGCCGCATGTCCGGTCCTATGTCGTGATAACCCTCAAGCTCTCGCGTTCCGGCGAGAGGTCTTCACTGGCGACGCCCAGTTGCGTGATCGCTTCCGGCAACGGTGCCCCGGCGACGAGGGCAGCGATGGATTGCCCCATGGCTGGGGAAGTCAGGATGCCGCAGCCGCCCTGGCCCGCCAGCCAGAAGAAACCGGGAGCGTCCTCGCGCATGCCGGCTACGGGATTGCGATCCCTGGCGAAGCTGCGCAACCCCGCCCACTGGCTGATCGGGCGGCCAATGCTCAAGCAGGTGTCGCGCTCGATATTCTCGATCGCCTGGGCGACGTCGATGTCCTCGGGATAGGCGTCGGACGGAGCGACGGGCACCGCGTCGGCAAGGCTGCCCATCAGGCAGCCCGGCTCCGGCTTCACATACCAGTCGTAGTCGACGGAGCCGACATGCGGCCAGCTACGCGTGTCGAAATCCTTCTGAAGGGCGAAGGTGAACGCGGTGCGCCGATGCGCGACGATGCCCAGCGGGGCGAGCCCGGCCATGGCCGCCGCCTCATCCGCCCAGCCGCCGGCTGCATTGACCACCGCGTCGGCGAGGATGTCGCCGCCGGCCCAGGTCAGACGCCAACGATTTCCCTCGCGTACGATCCCTTGAATATCGCTGCGCGTCGCAAGAACAGCGCCGGCAGCCTTCGCTCCCCGCAGATAGCCCTGCAGCAGCACATCGACGTCGATATCCATCGCGCCCGGCTCGTAGACGCCCAGGTCGAGCTTTTCGGGCCGAAGCGCAGGAAACAGGGCGAGCGCTTCGTCTCGGCCGAGGCGGTCGGCACGGGCGCCGACGGAAGCGAGATTGTCTTCGAGCCGCCTGAGCGTCGCCTCCTGCTCTCGACGCCCCACCGTCAGGCAGCCACGCGGAGACAAAATCGGCTGCTCGGAGAAGCTTTCCGGAGGCGCCTCGAAAAAGGCGCGGCTCGCCTGCGCCATCCGCCGCATCGTCGTGGCGCCGATGCCGACCGTGAACTGTGCGGCGGTGCGGCCGGAGCTGTGATAGCTGAAATGCTCTTCCCGCTCGATCAGCGCGACCGAGCCGTGCCGAGCCAGAAAATAGGCGGCGGAAGCCCCGGCAATTCCACCTCCGACGATTGCGACGTCCACCCGCATCGAACCCATGCCACTCCCGCTTCGGAATGGGCGAGAGCCAGATCCGGTTCTTGCCCGTATCGACAACGTCACCGCGAACCCCGCTTGTCGATTTCAATTTTGAGAAGCCGAACCCTGAAAAACGACGGCGTCCCCCGAATTCCTCGGCCTCCGCCTCGAATTATTGAAATCGACAGCGCCCCTGCCTCCGTTGCCTTTGAGACGTCACGACAACTGAGGCGAGAGCGACCATGGCATTCACCACGACCCTGCGGCATGGCCGGCGCCTGATCTCCTCGGGCAGCAGTTTCGAGGCTGCCTATAGCTACAGCCGCGCCGTCGTGGTCGGCTCCCACATCATGTTGTCGGGCACCACCGGCTACGATTATGCCGCCGAAACCCTGGCAGGCGCCGCCGCCGAGCAGACCCGCCAGCTTTTCCGCAATGCCGAGCTGGCTTTTGCCCAGGTTGGAGCAACGCTCGCCAATGTCGTCCGCGTCCGGATGTTTATTGCGCGGCCCGAGGACTACGAGGCCGTGATGGCGGTGTTCGCCGAGGCGTTTCGCGGCGTGGACCCGGCCTGCACCACCGTCCAGGCCGGCCTGTTCGATCCGGAAATCCGGGTGGAGATGGACATGGACGCCTTGCTCGATGTCGCTGCTTAGTCTCACTGCCCATGTGCCGGACGACGTGCTCGCGCAGCTTGCGCCTGGGCGCGCGCCGTTGCCGGACCGGGTCGATGCCGTGGTGGTCGGCGGCGGAATTGTCGGCTGCGCCTCCGCCTACTATCTCGCGCGTGCCGGGCTCTCGGTCGCGCTGGTCGAGCGCGACGCTGTCTCTTCACAGCAGTCGGGCCGAAACTGGGGCTTCGTCAGGACGCAGTATCGCGATCCGCTTGAGCTGCCTCTCGCCATAGAGGCGCTCACGATCTGGCCTGATCTCGAGGCCGAACTCGGCGAGCCCGTGGGCTGGCGCCGGACCGGTTGCGTCTTCGTTGCCGAAACGGAAGCCGAGAACGACACGTTCGAACGCTGGGTGGAGAAAACGAGGTCGGTTTCCGGCCAGGCGCGCATGCTTTCGTCCCGGCAGACAAAGGCGCTCATGCCGGCACTTTCGAAGCCTGCGAAAGGCGCGCTCTTCACGGAGACGGACGGACAAGCCGAGCCGGCCATGGCCACAACCGCCTTCGCGCGAGCAGCGATCCGGGCTGGCGCACAGATCGTCGAGAATTGCGGTGCGTTCGCGGTCGAGCGTGCCGCGGGCGGCGTGACCGGCGTCCTGACCGAGCATGGCCGCATCGCCTCCAACATCGTGGTCTGCGCGGCCGGAGCGCAGAGCCATCGCCTGCTGGCGCCACTCGGCCTCGGCCTTCCGCAGCAGACCGTGCGCAGCACTGTCTCTTTGACGGCGCCCCTGCCGCCCCTCAGCGACCCCTGCTTCTGCGGTTACGGCATCGGATTGCGGCAGCGGGCGGATGGCTCCTGCATCATTGCAGCCGATTCCTGCTCCGACATCGACATCACGCTCGATTCCATGCGGGCGATGCGCTTCTTCCTGCCGGAGTTCATGCGTCATCGCAGCGGCTTTTCCCTGCGGCTGGGCCGTCCCTTCCTCGATGATCTGCATCAGCGGCTCGTCGTGCCGCCGTCGGAACGCGCGGCGGCTGGGCGCCGGCCATGGATCCCTGCCAATCGTGACCGCGCAGACCGGACGCGGGAAGCCGTGCAGGACATTTTCGGGACGGACGACAGGCTAACCATCGTCAAGTCCTGGGCCGGACTGATCGATGTGCTGCCGGATGCGTTGCCGGTGCTGGACGCACCCGATGCCCTGTCCGGCCTGATCGTCGCGACCGGCTTCTCCGGCCATGGCTTCGGCCTCGGGCCAGCCGTGGGCCGGCACGTCGCGCGGCTCGCGAAAGGTGAGAAGCCCGACGCCATCCTCACTCCCTTGCGTCTGGAGCGCTTCACCCGCGGCACCTATGCCCGCGCCCACGCGCCGCTCTGAACAATCCCACCTTCGAAAGCCACCCTGGAGCCGCCGATGACGCTTGCAACGACCGCCGATCACCGCGCCATCGCAGCAGGACTTTCCTTCGAGGGACGTGTCTTCATCGCCGGCCGCTTCGTCGCGGCTGCGGGCGGCGAGATGATGGAGACGGTGAACCCCGCGACGGGTGAGGCGTTTGCGTCTGTTGCCAGCGGCCAGGCTAAGGATATCGACCGTGCGGTCGCGGCGGCTCGCACGGCGTTTCGCGACGGGGCGTGGTCGCGTTCTGCGCCGGAACGGCGCAAGGCCGTGCTCCTGAAGCTCGCTGACCTCATCCGTGCCAACGCGGCCGAGCTTGCCGTTCTGGAGAGCCTCGACAGCGGCAAGCCGATCCGGGACTGCGTGAAGGAGATCAGCATCGAGGTCCCGGATACCCTGCAATGGTATGCCGAGCTGATCGACAAGAGCTTCGGCAAGGTCGCCCCGACCGGCGAGGACGCGCTCGCCCTCATAACGCGCGAGCCGATCGGCGTCGTCGGTGTGATCCTTCCCTGGAACTTCCCGTTGCTCATGGCGGCCTGGAAGCTCGGCCCGGCGCTGGCCAGCGGCTGCTCCGTCGTGGTCAAACCCGCCGAGCAGACTTCGCTCTCGGCCCTCAAACTCGCGGAGCTCGCAGCGGAAGCCGGCCTGCCGGACGGCGTGCTCAACATCGTCCCGGGTCTCGGCGAGACGGCCGGCCGGGCGCTCGGGCTGCATCCAGACGTGGACGCGATTTCCTTCACAGGTTCCACCGAGGTCGGCAGGCTCTTCCTGCGCTATGCCGCCGACAGCAACCTCAAGACCATCGGGCTCGAGATGGGGGGCAAGAGCCCCTTCATCATCCTCGACGATGCCGATCTGACGCCGGAACTGATCGAGCATGCGGTGACCGCCGCCTTCTGGAATGGCGGGCAGAACTGCTCCGCCAACATGCGCCAGATCGTCGCCCGCAGCCGGCAGGAGGAGTTTCTGTCGCTCGTCACGGAACGGGCGCGGGCGCTTGTCGTCGGCGACCCGCTCGATCCCGCGACGGATCTCGGCCCGATGGTCACTGCAGAGCATCGCGCGCGCGTGCTCGATTTCATCGAGATGGGCACGGGCGACGGTGCGCGCTGTGTCCTGCCCGCCGATCCAGCTCTTGCGACCCGGCCGGGCAGTTTTCTGGGCCCCACGGTCTTCGCCGAGCTTTCGCCCGGGATGACGATCACACGGGAAGAGATCTTCGGCCCCGTGCTCGGCGTGCTGCCGGTCGATGGGCCCGAACAGGCGCTCACCATCGCCAATGACAGCGCCTACGGGCTCCACGCGACGGTGTTCACCCGAGACATTGACCGCGCGCTGTTCATGGCGCGGCGTCTCGCCTGCGGGACGGTTGCGATTAACGGCTTCACCGAGGGGGATATCAAGACGCCCTTCGGCGGCTATCGGCAATCCGGCTCGCTTGCTCGCGACAAGGGCACCGAGGCGATGGCGCAGTATCTCCAGACGAAGACGAGCTGGATCAACCTCAAGTCGCCGGCTATCGGCTGAATCACAACGGCGGTCCGGCAGGCATTCCCGTCTCGCATTTTACAGTGGACGAACACCCATGAGCATCGACGAGACAAAACGCAGTCAGCTGATGCGCTTCTTCGATGGAACCCTGCTTCCGGACGAGTTGGTTGCAACCATGTCAGCAGACCAGGGTTGGTTCCCATCGCGAGTCATACGGCGTGGCGGCGAGGTGAAGGCGTTGAAGCGCGCGCCGTCCGGGTTGCCGCCGCTTGCGATTCAAGATCATGGCCGCAGCTTCGACCTCTACGACTACCTCTCCGTCAACCGGATCGCCGGCTTGCTCGTCATGAAGGACGACGCAGTCGTCGCGGAGCATTATGGGCTCGGCATCGGGCCGGAGACACAATGGAACTCCTGTTCGCTCGCGAAATCCGTCGCCGCGACGCTGGTGGGTATCGCGCTGAAGGAAGGCGCGATCGAAAGCCTCGACGATCCCGTCACGCGCTACATGCCGCTCGGCGGAGTCTACGCGCAGGTATCGGTCAGGCAGTTGCTGCGATTGGCATCCGGCGTACGCTGGCGTGAAGATTATACCGATCCGACATCCGACCGGCGGCAGTTGCTTGATATCCAGTGCCGCTGGGAAGAGGGCGGCATCGCCCGGCACATGGCATCATTGCCGGCTGCAACGCCGGCCGGAGAATCCTGGGTCTACAACACCGGCGAATCCTATTTGATTGGCCTCCTCATGCAGAACGCGACCGGGATGAACCTCGCCGACTACTGCAGCGAGAAGCTCTGGTCGCGGCTCGGGATGGAGGCCGATGCGAGCTGGTGGTCGGAAAGTCCGGAGGGAATGACGATCTCCGGCAGCGGCATGCACGCGACCTTGCGAGACTACGGCCGCTTCGGCCAGTTCGTGCTGGATGAGGGCCGCATCGGCGATGACAGATTGCTGCCCGACAACTGGAATGCGGAGGCCGGTGCTGCTTTCAACATAGGGGATAAGACGATCCCCTATGGCTATATGTGGTGGATCCCCGTGCTCCCGGACGCGCGTCTCGCAGGCAGTTTCCAGGCTGAGGGCATCTACGGCCAGCATATCCACATCAACCCACGCGAACGCCTTGTCGTCGTTGTGCTCTGCGCTCGCTCGAAGCCGAGTTTCCGACAGCGGCTCGAAATCAACGACGACGCCTTCTTTGCTGCGCTTGCAGAAGCTCTCCAAAAATAACGCGTTTCCTGCCGGTTTCGTTTTGCCAGGTGGGCCAAGCGCACAGTCGGTGTTCCTCTGCCGGATGCCGGTTGACCGGGACGTCAACGCCTCGGGAGCCCGTCATACGGTCGACCTCTGACCACGAGCGAGACCGGCAGGCGCACGCAGCGCGGCGCTCTTGGCTGGGGATCGCGTATCCGGTCGAGCAACATCTCGGCGGCGTGGCGACCCATCTCCGCGCGATCCCAGGACAGGGCCGAGATCGGCGGCGTGCCGAGTTCGGCAAGGTCGGAATCGCTTCCGGCGACGAGGTCGATATCCCGCCCCGGCTGCAGGCCGTTGCTGCGCAGCGCGCGCAGCGTGCCGGCGAGCATGTCCATCGCTGCGACGAACAGCGCGGTCGGCCGGTCGGCCGTCGAGAGAAGCGCGCAGGTTTCACGGAAGGCGATCTCGTTGGACAGAGCGTGGTCGCGGATGAGAGCCTCGTCGACCGCGACCCCGCGCTGGGCGTGCACGCGTCGGTATCCGGCGATACGGCTGCGAGAAGGATAGGCGGCCGGGTCGCCGACGATCATGCCGATGCGCCTGTGCCCCAGTGACATCAGGTGCTGGACGGCCTGCTCGGCCCCCGATTGATGGTCGGCCATCACGCGGTCGACATCTGGCAGCAATTCGCGGTCGATCAGGACGATCGGCATCGGCGCGCCGGCGATCGTCTCGGCGAGTTCGGCATCGGCCTCGTCGCTCATCGTCATCATGACGCCCTCGACGCGCCGCTGCGCGAAGCCACGTAGCAGGGCAAGCTCGACATCCTTCTCGTTCGAGGTGCTGGCCAGCAGCAGCGTGTAGCCGGCGCGGCGGAACACTCCCTCGGCCGCTTTCACATAGCTGGCGAAGGCGGGAATATCGAAGTCGCGGATCGCGCAGGCGACCATCTTCGTGCGGGCGTTGCGCATGCTGCCGGCGACCGCGTCGCGCTGATAGCCCAGTGCCTCGATCGCCTCCTGCACGCTCTTGCGAGCCTGCGGCGTCACCGAGGGGTGGTCGTTGAGGACGCGCGAGACGGTTCCGAGCGCGAGGCCGGCCCTGGCCGCCACGTCCCGGATCGTCGCCTTCTTGATGCCCGTCATCGCCTCGCCCCGTCTCTCGCCGCCATCCTGACACGGGCGCGGAGTCCGGCCCAAGCGTCCCTCTGCCTTAATCCCGCGCGTCAGGCTGCCTGTTGAGGCAGCGATTGCAAGACATTTGCGCAGCGGATTTGGAACCGGTTCATTGACTCTGATCTTGCATATGCAAGCATTTGGATAGCATTGATTTAGGATTGATGAACATGTTCCAGAGCGCTGAACGCCTCGGCCGGGTGAAGGCCTCTCCGACCGTCGTCCTGAACGGCAAGGTCGCCGAGCTCGCCGCGCAGGGCCGCGACGTGCTCAGCCTCGTGGCCGGCGAGCCCGATTTCGACACGCCTGATCACATCAAGCAGGCGGCGAAGGCCGCCATCGATCGCGGCGAGACCAAATACACCGCCGTCGACGGCACGCCGGCGCTGCGCAAGGCGATCGCCGGCAAGTTCGAGCGCGAGAACGGGCTCTCCTATACGCCGCACGAGATCATCGTCGGCTCGGGCGGCAAGCAGATCGTCTACAACGCGCTGATGGCCACCCTCTCGGCCGGCGACGAGGTGGTGATCCCCGCGCCGTACTGGGTTTCCTATCCGGAGATCGTGCTGCTGGCCGAGGGGACGCCAGTCATCGTTCCGTGCCTGGCCGAAAACGGCTTCCGACTCGATCCGCAGGCGCTGGATGCCGCGATCACGGATCGTACGCGCTGGCTTATTCTGAACTCGCCCTCGAACCCCTCCGGCGCGGCCTATTCGCATGACGAACTCGCGGCGCTCGCCGCCGTGCTGATGCGCCATCCCAAGGTCTGGATCCTGACCGACGACATCTACGAACACCTGACCTATGGCGGCTTCCGCTTCTCGACCATCGCCGCCATCGAGCCGCGGCTGCGCGAGCGGACGCTGACGATGAACGGCGTCTCCAAGACCTATTGCATGACCGGCTGGCGCATCGGCTATGCCGGCGGGCCGAAGCCGCTGATCCGGGCGATGTCGGCGATCCAGTCGCATTCCACCACCAACGCCTGCTCGATCAGCCAGGCCGCCGCCGTCGCGGCCCTTGAGGGCCCGCAGGATTTCATCGCCGGCCATGTCGCCGCCTTCGAGCGCCGCCGCGACAGGATCGTCGCCGGGCTGAACGCGGTGGAGGGGCTGTCCTGCCGCGTGCCCGAGGGGGCCTTCTATGCCTTCCCGTCCTGCGAGGCGCTGCTCGGGAGGCAGGCCCCGGACGGACGCCTCGTCGCGACCGACGAGGATTTCGCGCTCTATCTGCTCGACGCTGCCGGTGTCGGGCTCGTCCATGGCTCGGCCTTCGGCTGCCCCGGCCATATCCGGCTCTCCTATGCGGCCCCCGACGAAATGCTCGACCGCGCCATCGAGCGAATCGGAACCGCATGCGCCGCACTCCAGCCTGCCCCACCGATGCGGGCGCGTGCCTGAGCCCGACCAGACGAGCCCTTGGGAAACGAGCCCGTGCCAGCTTCGCCATGCCAATTGTCGGAACGCAGCCTCGTCGCGCTTCTCGCGGCAGTTGCCTTCGTCGTGGCGCTGAACGCGACCGTGATGTTCCCGCTCGGCCCCTTCCTGGTGGCGGAGATCGGCGGCAGGGCCGATGCGCTCGGCTATCTCGGCGCGGTCTATTCGCTGTCGGCGGCCCTGGGCGGCCTCGTCGCGTCCTTCGTGCTCGATCGCTTCGATCGCCGCGAGGCCCTGGCGGCTTGCGCCGTCGTGTTCACGCTCGCAACAGTCGCGAGCGCCGCCGCCCCCGGCATGGCGGCGCTGATGGCGACGCGCGCCGTGGCGGGCTTCGCAGCCGGGCCGCTCTGGGGCCTGCTGGTCGCGATCGCCAGCGACGTCGTCCCGCTGCAGCGACGCGGCCTCGCGATGAGCCGCCTCGTCGGTACCTATGGGCTGGCGCTCGTGCTCGGCCTTCCGGTGGGGACGCTGCTCGCGGCCCTTCCCGGCGGCTGGCGCTGGGCACTGCTGGCCCTGGCGATCGGTGGGGGCGCGATCTCGGCCGTGACCGCGATCGCGATCGGCCCCCGGCGCGAGCATCTCGCCGCAGCCAAGGCGCGACCGTCCGGCCTGGCCTGGCGCGGCGTCCTGCGGCTGATCGCTGGCGAGCCGAGCCTGATCGCCTTCCTGCTGATCGCCGCTTCGTCCTTCTCGGCCCTGCTGGTCTCGCCCAACCTGCCGGTCTTCGTGCTGGGCAATACCGGGCTCGGCGCTACCGGCCTTTCAGCCGTCTATCTGCTGGGTGGGGCGCTGACCCTGGCCGTCGTGCCTCTGGCCGGCCGCACGAGCGACCGTTTCGGCGCATTGCCGGTCGCGGTCGCGGCTGCGCTCGCGACGACGCTCGTGCTCGGCTCAGCCTTCCTTGGCGCGGCGCCGCTGCTGCCGGCCCTGCCGGTGTTGGCCATGGTTCTGGTGATGCAGCTCGTGCGCAGCACGGTCAGCCAGGGCTCGGCCACCCGCGTGCCGCTTCCCGCGGAGCGTGCCGCCTTCCAGTCGCTCGCGGCCGCCGTCACAAATCTCGCCCAGGCTGTGGGCGCCGGCACGGCGCCGCTGCTGCTCAGCATCAGGCCCGATGGCCGGCTCGCGGGCATGGACCGCGTCGCCTGGCTTGCCATCGCCGCGTCCTGGACCGCCCCGCTGCTGCTGATGCGGCTCGAGACCGTGCTCCGCCGGCGCGGCCTGCCGCCCGTGACGGAGACATGATCATGGCGCGGCGTCACGACCTCCTCGCGACTTCGCTGCCGCTCGCCTATGCGGGTTGCGGCGAGCCGGCATTTGCCGGCGATCCGCTGCGTGGCGAAGCGCGAGCCGATGTCGTCGTCATCGGCGCCGGCATCACCGGTGCGAGCGCGGCGTTCCATCTCGCCGAAGCCGGCGCGCGCGTGCGCCTTCTGGAGGCCGAGCGGGTCGGCGCGGGCGGCAGCGGCCGTGCCTTCGGACAGGTCGTGCCCTATCTGCGCACGGAGCCCGCGAGGACCGTGTCGGATCTTGGAACCGAAGCCGGCGAGAGGTTGATCGCGACGGCAGCCGGGACGCCCGCCCTCGTCGCGGAACTCGTCTCCCGCCACGCCATTGCCTGCGATCTCGATGCGAGCGGCCTGATCTTCGCCGCCCATTCCGCCGGCGGCTCCGTCGTGTTGCGCGAGCGGCGGGGTGTCTGGGCGGCTCGCGGGGTCGCGCTTCCCCTGCTCGACATGGAACAGACCCGCGCCGCGATCGGAGGCGGCAGCTACCGTGCAGCCCTGGTCGAGCCGCGCGGCCTCTCGCTCAATCCGCTCGCCTATGCGCGGGGGCTTGCGCGCGCCGGTTCGGCTGCCGGGGCGACGCTGCACGAGCGCAGCCGCGTCGTCGGCATGTCGAGCCGCCCCGGCGGCTGGAGGGTCGAGACGACTGAAGGACGCATCGCCTGCGACACGCTGATCGTCGCGGCCGGTGTCGCGATCGGCGGCATCCTGCCGGAGCTGCGCCGTCGCATCCTGCCCTTCTGCGTTCATGAGGCGGCGACCGCACCGCTCTCGGCCGATGCGCTCGCGGGTATCCTCCCGCGCCAGCGCGCGCTCACCGATACGCGCCGGCTCCCTTCCGGCGTCAGGCGCACCGGCGACGGCCGCCTCGTCGTCACGCTGTCGGGGCCTGTGGGCGGTGGACGAGCCGGCGATCTGGGGGGCGGTCTCGCGCGGCTTCGCGCGCTGTTTCCCCATCTCGACGTCACCGCCTTCGCGGAGAGTTGGTCCGGCTGGGTCGATCTCGCGCCCGACCAGTATCCGCGCCTCGTCGAGCCGCGCCCCGGCCTCCTCGTCGGCTACGGCCTCAGCGGGCGTGGCCTCGGGCTCGGCACCGCGCTCGGCCAGGCCCTGGCGCGACGTGCCTTGGGCAGCCGAGCCGATGAGACATCCTTTCCGGGCATGGCCGGCCGGCCGCCGCGCTGGCTGCCGGGTTCCAGCCTCGCGGTCGCTGCAGCCGCGGCCTCGATCCGCCACATCGACGCCTGGCAGGCGCGCCAGGCCGACGCCCCACGGCTTCCAACCAGCAACGGACCGCGACCCTGATGGCTATTCTCACCTGGCTCCATAACGCCTATGGGCGCGACCTGATCGAGGGCGTCCGCGCCGCGCTGCCGGGCGAGGACATCCGCGAATGGCCCGATGCCGGCGACCCCGACGAGATCGACATCTGCTTCATCTTCCGCATGCCGCATGGCTTCCTCAAGCCGTTCCGCAATCTCAAGCTGATGTCGGCGACCGGCGCCGGGATCGACCACTACCTCCTCGATCCCGACTTCCCGAAAGGGATCGCGATGGTGCGGATCGTCGACCAGGATTTCGCCGCGCGCATGGCCGACTACGTCCTGACCTGGACCTTCTTCCATCATCGCGACGTCGCGCATTTCCTCTCCGCCCAGTCGCGCCATGACTGGGCCTACAAGATCATGCGCTCGGCCCATGAGCTCCGCGTCGGCGTGATGGGGCTCGGCCAGATGGGCCGGCTGGCGGCGGAGCGCCTGGCCGGCGTCGGCTACGACACCGCCGCCTGGTCGCGCTCGCTCCACGAAGTGCCGGGCGTCACCTGCTTCGCCGGCGCGGAGGGCTTCGGCGCGTTTCTCGCGCGGACGGAAATCCTGATCAACCTGCTGCCGCTGACGCAGACGACGCGCGGCATCCTGAGTGCCGGGACCTTTGCGCAGATGCCGCCGGGCGGCGTCGTGATCTCGGCGGGACGCGGCGGCCATCTCGTCGAGGCCGATCTCCTCGCCGCGCTGAACGACGGAACGCTGCGCGCCGCCACGATCGACGCCTTTCCCGTCGAACCGCTCCCGAAGGACAGCCCGCTCTGGGAGACGCCGAACCTCTACGTCACCCCGCACTGCTCATCGACCGCGAGCCTGGCAACCATCGTCGACACCTTTGCCGAGAACGTCCGCCGCTTCCGCGCCGGGGCCGAGCTTCTGAACGAGGTCGACACCGTCGCCGGCTACTGAACTCCACCCCGCACACACGACAGGAGAGCGACCATGACCAGACTGCGTTTCCTCGCCAAGGCAGCGTTCACGGCCGCTTTCGGCCTGGGCCTCGTCGCCGTCCCTGCCGCCGGCATCGCCCAGGAGGCCAAACGGCCCAAGCTCGACTTCGCGGGCTCGGTGACCTGGCTCGGCATGGTCCCCGTGCTGCTCGCCGTCGACAAGGGCTATTTCACCGAGGCCGGACTCGATGTCAGCCTGCAGGTGGTGCTGAATTCGAGCGACCGGGTGCGCGCGCTCACCGCCGGCTCCGTTGCTTTCAGCAATCTTGGCCGCACCACGGTGCTGAGCGAAATGGCGCGCGGCAACACCTCCTTCTACTACTTCGCCAATATCGACGATTCGCCCGGCAGCGAAGGCTGCTGGGCGCGCTCGGGCTTCAAGAGCTTCGCCGATCTGAAGGGCAGGAAGGTCGCAGCCAACACCTCGGCCGAGATCACCATGGCGGGGCTGCTCGCCAAGGCCGGGCTGAAATCTTCCGACATCTCCTACGTCAACCTGCCACCCAACGAGATGCAGCTCGCGCTCTCGCGTGGCGATGTCGATGCCGCCTGCATATGGCAGCCGATCCTCGACGGGCTGAAGAAGGCGGTGCCGGACGGAGTGTTGCTCGGCACCGACAGGGATACCGACATGTTCCAGCGCTTCGGCACGATGTCGGCGCCCGACATCATGATCATTTCGCGCAAGCTGGTGCAGGAGGATCCGGCCTCGGCCGGCAAGCTCGCCGCCGCCGTGATGAAGGCGGCCGACTTCGTCAACGCCAACCCGGAAGAGACGGCGAAGACGGTCGCCCATTACTTCCGCCAGCCGCCGGAGACCGTCCTCGCCGGCATCAGGGGCTTTACCTATTACGGCACCAAGGACTGGCCCGAGCACATGCGCAGGCATGGCGCGCAGATGGACCATCTCGCGGGCTGGCTTGCGGAGAACGGCAAGATTCCGATGAAGCCGGATGTGAAGGCCTGGGAGAACACCAGCTTCGTGCCGAAGCCTTGATCCAAAAGCGAGGAGCCGTGCCGATGTCGACGCCAGCCACCAGCGATCTCGTCTTGCCCGCCGCCGCCAGCCCCGGCGAACGCCCGAAATGGCGCTGGCCGCGCCTCGGCCGGCCGGTCCTGCTGCTCAACCTGCTTGGCATCTTCTCGCTCTACGGGCTTTGGGCGCTGGCGACCGAGTCCGGCTTCGTCTCGCCCCTGTTCTTCCCTTCGCCCTCGATGGTGGCGGCCGAGGCGCAGAGCATCGCCGGCACGGCCGATCTCTGGATGTCGATCGCCGCGTCGTCCCGGCGCGTCTTCATCGGCTTCGGGCTGGCAACGCTTGTCGCCGTGCCGCTTGGCATCCTGATGGGCGCCTGGTGGCCGGCCAAGGCCGTGATCGACCCGCTGATCTCGCTGCTCCGTCCTCTGCCCTCGATCACCTGGATTCCGCTGACGATGCTCTGGCTCGGCATCGGCGAGGGCCAGAAGATCGCGATCGTGTTCATGGGCTCCTGGATCTACATCCTGCTCTACACGGTCGAGAGCACCAAGCGGGTCGATCCGCTGCTGGTGAAGGCCGCACGCAATCTCGGCGCCGGCAATCTCGCCGTGATGCGCGAGGTCGTACTGCCGGGCTCGCTGCCCGGCATCCTGGCCGGACTGAAGGTCAGCCTCGCCATCGCCTGGTCCTGCGTGCTCTCGGCCGAGATGGTCGCGGCCCAGACCGGGCTCGGCGCGCTGATCTGGTCGGCCAAGGACTGGGGCAACATGCCGCTCGTCCTGGTCGGCATGGTCTGCATCTCCGCGACCGTCCTGATCGCCGATCTCCTGGCCAACCGGCTGGAGGCCTGGCTTCTGCCCTGGGAACGCCACCGGCGGCCGAACTGAAGCGAGAGATACGGAAGGGAGACCAGAGATGAACACGATCCTGTCCGCACGCGGCGTCTCGAAGCGCTTCGCCGGCCACCAGGGCGGCGGCGGCGTGCTGGCGCTCGATGCCATCTCGCTCGAGGTCCGCGAGGGCGAATTCCTCTGCTTGCTCGGCGCGTCCGGCTGCGGCAAGTCGACCCTGCTTAATATGTTCGCGGGCTTCGTCGCGCCGAGCGGCGGCGAGATCCGCCTGCGCGACGAGGCGATCACCGGCATCGACCCGCGCTGCGGCATGGTCTTCCAGTCCTATGCGCTCTTTCCCTGGAAGACGGTGCGGGAGAACGTCGCCTTCGGCCCCAAGATGAAGGGCATCGGCCGGGGCGAGCGGCGCGACATCGCCGAACGGTTCCTGGCCATGGTCGGGCTGTCGGGCTTCGCCGGGCATTATCCCGTCGAGCTCTCCGGCGGCATGCAGCAGCGCGTCACGCTGGCGCGCTGTCTCGCCGCCAACCCGGAGGTGATGCTGATGGACGAACCCTTCGCGGCGCTGGACGCGATGACCCGCGAGGTGCTGCAGGGTGAGCTGATGCGCATCCAGGCCCAGAGCGGCAAGACCATTGTCTTCGTGACGCACAACATCGACGAGGCCCTGGTGATGGCCGACCGCATTGTCGTGATGTCGCCGCGTCCCGGCCGCATCGCCGCGGTAATCGACAACGACCTGCCGCGCCCGCGCCACATCGAGGCTCAGTCGCTCCCCGCTTATGCCGCGCTCAAGCGACAGGTCTGGAATCTGATCGCTGGCGACCTTATGGCCCATGCCGCTTGAGCCGATCGTAAGATTGCCTATTCCATAGGCATTTTTTGTTCATTGCATACAATGTGGGATGAAGCGCTCGCCAAAGCGCGTTTTTCCCAAGGGATTTCAATTCACTATCTGCTGGCACGCTACGTGCTTCGGCAGCGCCATGTGCGCCGCCGCTGAACCGTCTTCACGCCCGAGCCCCGTCAGAGCCGCCATGCGCCGCGGCTGCGCTCTCGCGACAGCCGAAAGCGCCGTCTGCGGGCCCGCCTCCGAAGATCCGGCGCGTCACGACATCCGATTGGCAAAACCAGGGGTTTCCGAGTGATGATCACACGCCGCACCGCTATCGCTGCAGGTCTCGCGGCGCCATTCGTGGCGCGAAGCCAGGCGCAAGCCCAGGCCGTCGGCCGGGCCGAAACCCTGCTGCTGGTTCAGGAGTACGGGCCGAACAGCCTCGACATGCAGGGCATCGGCTCCTCGCAGCCCGTCAATGGCGTCGCGTTGAATTGCTATGACCGCCTGCTGCGCTTCAAGCCGGTGCCGATCCCCGGCGGCGGCGGGAACACCATCTCGATGGGCGAGCTCGAAGGCGAATTGGCCGAGAGCTGGCAGGTTGCCTCCGACGGCATGAGCTGCACCTTCAAGCTGCGCGACGCCACCTTCCATTCCGGCCGCAAGGTCACGGCGACCGACGTCAAATGGTCGCTCGACCGCGCCTGCACGATCGGCGGCTTCGCCACGACGCAGATGAATGCCGGCTCGCTGGAAAAACCCGAGCAGTTCGTCGTCGTCGATGAGAAGACGTTTCGCGTCGATTTCATCCGCAAGGACAAGATGACGCTGCCCAACCTCGCGGTCACGATCCCCTTCGTCTTCGACTCCGAGCTCGCCATCAAGAATGGCGGTGGCGACCCCCATGCCAAGGAATGGCTGAAGAACAACATCGCCGGCTCCGGCGCCTACAAGGTCGAGAGCTGGAAGCCCGGTGTGGAGACCATCTACGTCCGCAATGACGACTGGAAATGCGGAAAGCTGCCGCAGCTGCGCCGCATCATCGCGCGCGACATCGCCTCGCCCTCGACCCGCCGGGCCCTGATGGAGCGCGGCGACGCGGATGTCTCGTACGGTTTGCCGCCGAAGGACTTCAAGGACCTGCTCGATGCCGGCAAGGTCAATGTCGTCGGCGTTCCGATCCCCAACGGCGTCTGGGGTTGCTATCTCAACACGCAGGTCGGCCCGTTCAAGGACGTGCGCCTGCGCCAGGCCGTAGCCTGGGTGATGCCCTATGAGAAGATCCTCCAGGCCTCGCTGTTCGGCCGTGGCGTCTCGATGGCGGGCGGGACTGATCCCAAGGTCGCCTGGCCGCAGCCCTTCCCCTACACCTCCGACGTTGCCAAGGCGAAGGCCCTGGTCGATGCGGCCGGCGGCCCGTTCTCGACGACGCTGTATTTCGACGCCGGCAACGCCACCGTTGCCGAGCCGATGGCGGTGCTGATCAAGGAAGCGCTCGCCGCGATCGGGATCACTGTCGAGATCAACAAGGTTCCGGGCGCGAACTTCCGCACCGAGATCGCCAAGAAGACCAATCCGATGGTGCTGAACCGCTTCGCCGGCTGGCTCGACTATCCCGATTACTATCTGTTCTGGACGATGCACGGCAACAACTCGATCTTCAACATCGCCGCCTACCAGAATCCGGCGCTGGACAAGCTCGTCGATGCCGCGCGCTTCGCGCCCGACAAGGCCTCCTACGACGCCAACGTCATCGACTTCGTCAAGCTGGTGGAAAACGAGGTGCCGATGGTGCCGATCAACCAGCCGACCCATGACGTCGCGCTGCAGAAGGCGATTGGCGGCTACCAGTTCCAGCCCTGCCGCGAGCCGGACTTCCGCTACCTGACCAAGGGGTGAGGCGGCACCGTCGCGCCGCGATGCATGATGCTCGGGCGCAGACCCGAGCATCTCCCGCTCAGGATTCTCGGGCCTGCGCTTCGCTCCGCCCGATGATGAGGACGAGGCCGAACGCCACGAAGGAGGCTCTCCCATGCTGCGCATGATCGGCCAGCGTCTGATGACGACGATCCCCTCGGTCATCGGCGTGATCATCGTCACCTTCCTGCTGACGCGGGTGCTGCCGGGCGATACCGCGGCCTATTTCGCAGGCCCTGCCGCATCGCCGCAGGCGATCATCGAGATCCGCTCCAAGCTTGGGCTCGACCAGCCGCTGCCCGTGCAGTTCGTGTCCTATGTCACGGCGCTGGTGAAGGGCGATCTCGGGACCTCGCTGACCACCGGCCAGCCGGTGACGGCCGACCTCGCCGCGCGCCTGCCAGCCTCCGCCGAACTGACGCTGGCCGGGCTGCTGCTCGCCATGGCGGTCGCCTTGCCGCTCGGCATCCTGGCGGCTGTGAAGCAGGGCTCCTGGATCGACCATCTCTGCCGCGTCGTGGCGACCGCGGGCGTCTCGCTGCCGGTGTTCTTCACCGGGCTCCTGCTCGTCTATGTCTTCTATTTTCTACTTGGCTGGTCACCGGCGCCGCTTGGGCGGCTCGACGTCTTCGCCTCCGAGCCGCCGCGCGTGACCGGCCTGCTCCTGATCGACACGTTGTTAGCGCGGGATTTCGAGACCTTCCGGGGCGCTTTCGCTCAGTTGATCCTGCCGGCGGTGACACTCGCCATCTTCTCGCTGGCACCGATCACCCGCATGACGCGGGCCTCGATGCTGGCCGTGCTCGGCGCCGATTTCGTGCGCACCGCCCGCGCCAGCGGCCTGACGAACCGCAAGGTCATCGGCACTTATGCTTTCCGCAACGCCATGCTGCCGGTGGTGACGACGCTCGGCATGGTGTTCTCCTTCCTGCTCGGCGCCAATGTGCTGGTCGAGAAGGTCTTCGCCTGGCCCGGCGTCGGTTCCTATGCGGTCGAGGCGCTGATCGCGTCGGACTACGCACCGATCCAGGGCTTCGTCCTGACCATGGCGATTCTCTACGTCGCCCTGAACCTGATGATCGACGTGCTCTACGGCGTCATCGATCCCCGTGTCAGGCTGGAGGGTTGAAGAGCGTGAACGACATGGCCAAGGTCGAGCCGGCACCCGCCCAGGCAATCCCTGCCGAACCCGCTCCGACGCTGCGCTTCGAGGCGCCGCCTTCCACCAGCCTGTGGGCGCATGCGCGCCATATCGTCGCCGAGAACCCGGTGACGGGGCTCGCCTTCGGGTTGTTCGCGCTGATCCTGCTGGCGGCAATCTTCGGCCCCTCGATCGTCCCCTACGACCCGCTCGCGAGCAACACCAACGCCGCCCTGCAGGCGCCGAGCCGGGCGCACTGGTTCGGCACGGACCAGCTTGGCCGCGACATCTTCAGCCGCGTGGTGGCGGCGACACGGCTCGACTTCTCGATCGCGATCTTCTCGGTGGCGCTGGTCTTCCTGATGGGCGGGCTTGCCGGCGTCATGGCCGGGTTCTACGGCGGCTGGATCGACAAGGTCGTCGGCCGCGTCGCCGACACCATCATGGCCTTCCCGCTTTTCGTGCTGGCGATGGGCATCGTGGCGGCGCTGGGCAACTCGGTCGGCAACATCGTGCTGGCGACCGCGATCATCAATTTCCCGCTCTATGCCCGCGTCGCGCGTGCCGAGGCGAATGTGCGCCGCGATGCCGGCTTCGTGCAGGCGGCGCGACTTTCGGGCAATTCCGACTGGCGGCTGCTCCTCACCCAGATCGTGCCCAACATCATGCCGATCATGGCGGTGCAGATGTCCCTGACCATGGGCTACGCCATCCTGAATGCGGCAGGCCTCTCCTTCATCGGGCTCGGCGTGCGCCCGCCGACCCCGGAATGGGGGATCATGGTGGCCGAGGGCGCGAGCTTCATCGTCTCCGGAGAGTGGTGGATCGCCTTCTTCCCCGGTCTCGCCCTGATGATCGCCGTGTTCTGCTTCAACCTGCTCGGCGACGGCGTGCGCGATCTCGTCGACCCCCAGCGGAGGAACTGACATGACGGCAGTCCCTCTGCTCGAGATCAGGAACCTCACCGTCGAATTCGCCACCCGGCGCGGCGCGGTGCAGGCGGTCAAGTCGATCGATGTCAGCGTCGCCAAAGGCGAGACCGTGGCGATCGTCGGCGAGTCCGGCTCGGGCAAGTCGGTGACGTCCTATGCCGTGGTGCGCATTCTCGATCGCGCCGGCCGCGTCGCCGAAGGCACGATCTCGTTCTCGGGCGTCGATCTCGTCGCGGCCGACGAGGCCCAGATGCGCGATCTGCGCGGGCGCGAGATCTCGATGATCTTCCAGAACCCGCGCGCAGCGCTCAACCCGATCCGCAAGGTCGGCAAGCAGATCGAGGACGTGCTGCTGCAGCATGTCCAGGCGACGCGTGCGACGGCCAAGGAGAAGGCTGTCGAGGCGCTGACCAAGGTCAAGATCGCCCGCCCCGAGGAGCGCTATGACGCCTATCCGTTCGAATTGTCGGGCGGCATGTGCCAGCGTGTCGTGATCGCGCTCGCGCTGGCCTGCCAGCCGCAATTGCTGATCGCCGACGAGCCGACGACGGGCCTCGACGTCACCACGCAGAAGGCGGTGATGGATCTCATCGTCGAGCTGACCCGCGAGCGCGGCATGTCGACGATCCTGATCACGCATGATCTCGGCCTCGCCGCCGCCTATTGCGACAAGGTCGTCGTGATGGAAAAGGGCAAGGTGGTCGAGACCGCGCTGGCCAGCGAGATCTTCCGCAACCCGCAGCATCCCTACACCCGCAGGCTGATGCAGGCGACGCCGCGACTGGGCACGAGCCTCGCAGACTTGCTGCTCGACGCGCCGCAAACCGTGCCCGCCGAAGCCAGGACAGCCGTGACTGAGCCGAAACCGGCGGCCGAGGCCGGTCCCCTGATGCAGGTCGAGAATCTGGTCAAGGAATATCCGCGGGCCGCGACCGGTGCGCTCCTCGCCAAGCTGATGGGCAAGGCCGAGCCGGAAAAGCCGGCCTTCCGCGCCGTCGATGGCATCAGCTTCAGTATCGCCAGGGGCGAGACGCTGGGGCTCGTCGGCGAATCCGGCTGCGGCAAATCGACGACCTCGATGATGGTCACGCGACTGATCGACCCCAGCGGCGGCAAGATCATCTTCGACGGTACCGATATCGGCGCGATTCCCGCCAAGCAGTTCGCCGCGTCGCCGCATCGCCGGCGCATCCAGATGGTGTTCCAGGACCCGACCGACAGCCTCAATCCGCGCTTCACCGCCGAGCGCGCCATCGCCGATCCGATCATGCGGATGGGTGCGGTCAAGGGACGCGATGCCTTGCGTGCGCGCTGCGAGGATCTGGCGAGGCTCGTCGGCCTGCCGGTCGAACTGATCGACCGCTTTCCTCACCAGCTTTCCGGCGGGCAGAAGGCGCGCGTCGGCATTGCGCGCGCGATCGCGCTCGACCCGGATCTGGTTATTCTCGACGAGCCCACGGCCGCGCTCGACGTGTCCGTCCAGGCGGTGGTGCTGAATCTCCTCGAAGAGCTCAAGGGACGGCTCGGCATGAGCTATCTCTTCGTTTCGCACGATCTCAACGTGGTGCGGCTGCTCTGCGACCGGGTGATCGTGATGAAGACGGGCTCGATCGTCGAAGAAGGCACGGCGGAGGAGGTGCTCGGCGATCCCAAGGCGGAATATACGAGGGAATTGCTGACCGCGATTCCGCACCCGCTGCTATAAGCGCGTCCTGCCCGCGATCGCCATCGCGGGATAGTTCTCTGGAGATGCCTGCAGATGAAGATCAACGACCCTGCCGTGCTGGCCGAGGTGGAAGCCGCCTTCGCAGCCTATGAGGCCGCGCTTACCGGCAACGACGTCGCAACGCTGGATGCGATCTTCCGCAAGGCGCCCGAGACCTTGCGCTACGGTGTCGCCGAGAACCTCTACGGCCATGACGAGATCGCCGCCTTCCGCTCGGCGCGCTCGCCGGTCGGGCTCGAACGGACGCTGGAACGCACCGTCATCACGACTTATGGCGACACTGCGGCCACGGCGAACACCATGTTCCGGCGCGACAGCATGGTCGGCAAGGTCGGTCGGCAGAGCCAGACCTGGGTCAAGTTCGCGGAAGGCTGGCGCGTCGTCAGCGCCCATGTCAGCATCATCCCCGAATGAACGGCAGGCGGCGGCGCATTCTTCATGACGCCGTGACCGGCATCGCTCTGCCTGCTATGCAGGCATCGGCAATCCCACCTGCCTTCCGATCCTGATCATGCCGCCGCGCCCTGCCGCCACTTTGGCGATATCCAAACCTGCAGCGCCACCGCGGACGCGGACCGAAGCACTTCGTCTGCAGATCGCCGACGAGATCGTGTCGGGCGCGCTCGAACCGGGAACGCCCCTCGATGAGCAGGAGCTTGCGGCGCGGTTCGGCGTCTCGCGTACTCCGGTGCGCGAAGCGATACGCCAGCTCTCGGCCTCGGGTCTCG
This sequence comes from Allobosea sp. UNC402CLCol, assembly GCF_000745475.1. Classification (GTDB taxonomy): domain Bacteria; phylum Pseudomonadota; class Alphaproteobacteria; order Rhizobiales; family Beijerinckiaceae; genus Allobosea; species Allobosea spartocytisi. The sequence continues at coordinate 515,966 of NZ_JQJJ01000008.1, read as the reverse complement.
TCAGCGTCCGGCCGCATCGCGGCGCGGTCGTGGCCTTGCCCACTCCGACGCAGCTCGACGACATGTTCGAGGCGATGGCCGAGCTTGAGGCGCTCTGTGCGGGACTCGCCGCCCGCAACATGACCGTGCCCGAACGGCGCGGTCTGGAGGAGTTGCATCAGGTGCTGCGCGCGCTCGTCCATGAAGGCGATCCTTTGCGCTATCATGAGACCAACGAGGCTTTTCACGCCGCGATCTACTCGGGCTCGCACAATGGCTACCTTGCCGAACTGACCCTGATGACGCGCGCCCGGGTCGCGCCGTTTCGCAGGGCGCAGTTCCGGGCGGCCGGGCGCCTGGGAGGCTCCTATCAGGAGCACGACCTGATCGTGCAGGCGATTCTGCGGGGCGACCAGTCCGGTGCGGCAGAGGCGATGCGCGCCCATATCGGCATCGTGCGCGACGCTTTCAGGACCTATGCGGGAGCGTCCTGAGGCTTGGCCTGCGCCCCGACGAAAGCCCGCCAGCCGCCGAACTCGGTCACATCGCGCGCAGCCTCGGTCGCGATCTGTTCGCAGAGGAATCCCTTGACCCGCGTGCCGTCGGCCAGCGCCAGCGTGCCGATGCCCAGCGGGGAGGGGATGCCTGCGACGAAGCGACCAAAGCCGTCGGCAGGCAGCGCCCAGACCTCGAGCGCGATGGCTGCCCCGCCTTCGCGGACGCGGATCAGGCCCGGCCGCGCCGGAGGGCCGCCGGGTAAGGCGAAGAGCCGGTAGTCCGCCGTCGTGGTGGTCGCGCGCAGGAATGTCGCGCCAAGCCCGGTCAGCTCGCCATTGAGCGGCATGCCCGACAGATGCGCGCCGACGACCGCAATCTCAATCGTGCCCTGTGAAGCGGCCATCGGAAGATCCGCAAGCGGCGGCATCGGCGCGTCCAAGGCCCCGAGCGTCAAGCCGGAGGCGTGATGGAAGGCGCGGCCGAACGTGGCCAGCGCCGCATCGCGGCCGGACGGCGCGATGAAGGTGACGCCCGCCGCAGTGCCATCCTTCGCCAGGCTCACCGGCACGGCGAGCGCGCACATGTCGAGCAGGTTGACGAAATTGGTGTAGCGGCCGAGCAGCGAGTTCCTGCCGATCGGGTCGGCGGCCATCTCCGCGAGAGTGACCGGTCGCGGCGCCGTCGGCACCATCATCGCGTCGATACCCTTCAGCGCGGCCCTGGCGGCGAGTGCAAGCTCGGCCAGCCGGTATTGCGCCGCGAAGGTCTCGGCCGCATCGGGCAATGGCTTGCCGGCAATCACCTGCCTGATGACGGGCAGGATCGCTTCGGGGTCACGCGTCAGCAGCTCGCGGATCGCGAGGAAGCGTTCGGCCACCCAGGGGCCGTCGTAAAGCAGACGGGCCGTCTCGTAGAATGGCGTCATATCGAGGGGGACGATCGTCGCGCCCAAGGCCTGCGCACGCTCGACCGCCAGCGCGAAGCTGGCGGCTGCCGTCGCATCGCCGTCGAAATCGAGATCGGCGGGTCGCGGGACGGCAATCTTCTGATGCGGCGGCAATGCGCCGGATTGCCCAAGCGCGACAGGCCGGGAGAACGGGTCGGTGGCATCGGCGCCCGAGATCACCTCCAGAACCGCCGTCGCGTCGTCGACCGCCAGTGCAAACACCGAGACGCAGTCGAGCGTGCGGCAGGCCGGCACGACGCCCGTCGTCGAAACCAGGCCGAGGCTCGGCTTGAGCCCGACGAGGTTCTGGAGGCCGGCCGGCACGCGCCCGGAGCCGGCGGTGTCGGTGCCCAGCGCAATCGGGACGATGCCGGAAGCGACCGCGCTGGCGGAGCCGGAGCTGGAACCGCCGGGCACCAGATCGGCCCGCAGCGCATTGCGCGGCGTGCCATGGGGCGAGCGCGTGCCGTTCAGCCCGGTGGCGAACTGGTCGAGATTGGTCTTGCCGATCACGATGGCGCCGGCGGCCCTCAGCCGGGCGACTGCGGCGGCATCCTGCGTCGGTGTGTAGGCGAAGGCCGGGCAGGCGGCAGTGGTCGGCAGGCCAGCGACGTCGATATTGTCCTTGACGGCGACCGGCACGCCCCAGAGCGCACGGCCGCGCGACCCCTCCGCCTGCAGCCGCTCGGCCTCGGCGAGCGCCTCGGCCTCGGGCCGGAGCGCGATGAACATCGCCGGATCGTCGACCGCGCGCAACCGGGCATAGCTCGCGGCGATGGTCTCCGCGAGGTCGCGGCTCCCGTCGAGATGGGCGGAGAGGATGTCGCTCAGGGTCCGCACGGGCAGGCTTTCCATTTGATGGGATGGGTTGGCTGGCTAAAAATTGATCATTTTTTGCGTTATTGCATGCAAGGATTATGCAATAAGCCTTCGCTTGGAGCTCTCCCCGGAAAGGCAGGGCTGTCCGCCGCAGGTCCTGCGGGCGGCCATGATCTTCGGGATCGCAGGTTTTCTTTCCAGATCAGCATCATGAAGCGGTCCGTCCGCCGCCATTGCTCCTTCCGATCGTGGCCGCGCGTTGCGAGCCGGAGCAGGCACAGCCCTTGCAAAGCCCGTTCCGTTCGCTTTGCGGGGAGCGCCGCCTGATGCCAGCCGTCGAGATTGCCGCGAGGCCGAGTGCTCTGCCTGTCGACTTCGCTCGCACGGCCCTGGTTATCATCGACATGCAGCGCGATTTCCTGGAGCCGGGCGGCTTCGGCGCGGTGCTGGGCAACGACGTGTCGCTGCTCGCCAAGGCGGTCGCGCCCTGCCGCCGAATTTTGGAGGGCGCGCGCGCCGCCAGCCTGCTGGTGATCCACACCCGCGAGGGGCACAGGCCCGATCTCTCGGACGCGCCGCCGGCCAAGGTGCAGCGCGGACCGGTGGAGAAGCGCATCGGTGCCGACGGGCCGATGGGGCGCATCCTGATCCGTGGCGAGGCCGGGCACGGCATCGTGCCGGCACTGGCGCCGCTGCCCGGCGAACCCGTGCTCGACAAGCCTGGCAAGGGCGCCTTCTACCAGACCGATCTCGACCTGATCCTGCGCAACCGCGGCATCGAGACGCTGCTGGTCTGCGGCGTCACCACCGAAGTCTGCGTCCATACGACGGTGCGCGAGGCGAACGACCGGGGCTATCGCTGCCTCGTTCTGGGCGATGCCTGCGCCTCGTATTTCCCCGAGTTCCACGAGGTGGGCCTGCGCATGATCACGGCCCAGGGCGGCATCTTCGGCTGGGTCTCGACGACCGGCGAGGTGCTGACGGCGCTCGCCCGGACGATGAAGGCGGCGTGAACCACGGCTGAAAAACGGGGACCGGAGGGTACGATGGCGGCGACTGCGACGACAGGCTCTTCACCGAAGCTCTGGACGCCGGGCGACTGGAACGCCCTGTTCGGCTTCGGCCCCCATATCCTCGTCAACCTGCTGACCACCGAGCCGCATGGCAAGCTGGAGCCCGCCGAATGAACGACGCCAAGCCGGCCTTCGATGCGGCGCGCCATTGCGATGCGATGGCGCCCGCGCTCGGTCTGACGATCACCGAGGATCAGCGCCCGGCGGTGCTGCAATTCCTGACCATCGCCGAGGCCATGGCGGCGATCGTCTTCCGCGCTCCGCTCGACGAGGCGGCCTTCGAACCGGCCGGCGTGTTCCGTGCCGGGCGTTCCGGCGGCGGAGAACCCGCGTGAGTTTCGACGCCTTCGCTCCGACCCATCGTATCGCCACCGATATCCGAGAGGGCGCGATCAGCGCGAAGGAGGTCGTCGGCGGCTTTCTCCAGCGCATCCACGAACTCAACCCGGCTCTCAACGCCTTTACCGACGTCACAGCCGAGCGCGCCCTCGCGCAGGCTTCAGCCATCGACGCCCGCCGCGCCGCGGGCAAAACGCTCGGGCCGCTCGCCGGCGTGCCTTTCGCTGCCAAGAACCTGTTCGACATCACGGGTCTGCCGACCCGGGCCGGCTCGAAGATCAACCGCGCACGCTTGCCCTCTGAACGCGATGCGGTGTTGATCGAGCGCCTGACCCAGGCCGATGCGATCCTGCTCGGCGGTCTCAACATGGGCGAATACGCCTATGATTTCACCGGCGAGAACGCCCATGACGGTCCCTGCCGCAACCCTCACGACCTCGCCTGCATGGCGGGGGGATCTTCATCAGGCTCGGGTGCTGCGACGGCCGCGGGGTTGGCGCCCATCTCGCTCGGCTCCGATACCAATGGCTCGATCCGCGTGCCGAGCTCGTTCTGTGGCGTCTTTGGACTGAAGCCGACCTATGGCCGGTTGCCGCGCACGCGCAGCTTTCCATTCTGCGACTCGCTCGACCATCTCGGCCCTTTCGCCCGCGACGTGACCGACCTCGCGATGGCCTATGACCTGATGCAAGGCCACGACGCGCATGATCCGGCCTGTGCGGTCCGGACGATCGAGCCAACGCTGCCGACGCTGAAGGACGGCGTCTCCGGCCTGCGCATCGCGATCGCCGGAGGGTATTTCGCGACGGATGCGATGCCGGAAGCGCAGGCCGCCGTCACCGCGGTCGCCCGGGCGCTCGGCGCAATGCGCGTGATCGATGTCGCCGGAGCGGGCATCGCGCGTGCGGCCGCTTTCCTGATCACGAATGGCGAGAGTTCGGCCTTCCATCTCCAGCGGCTGCAGCAGCGCGCCGATGATTTCGACCCCGAGACGCGCGACCGCTTCCTGGCCGGCGCGCTGCAGCCGACGGCCTGGTATCTCCAGGCGCAGCGGGCGCGGCGCTGGTTCCACGACGAGATGATGCGGCTGTTCGAGACCGTCGACCTGATCATCGCGCCGGCGACCCCCTGCACCGCGCCGGAACTCGGCCAGAAGACCATGGTGCTGCAGGGCAACACGGTGCCGCTCAGGCCCCATATCGGATTGTTCACGCAGCCGATCTCCTGCGTCGGGCTGCCGGTGGCGGCCGTGCCCGTCTTCGGGGGCTTATTGCCGATCGGCGTTCAGCTCATCGCGGCGCCCTGGCGCGAGGATATTTGCCTGCGCGCAGCCTATGCCGTCGCCCGCGCTCAGGTCGCTTCCGCCCAGCCTCCGCGGCTGGACCATGATTGAATCGCCTGCGCAAGGGATGATCTGACGGCAGCGGATTTTGCAACGGGTGCTTTTGGGCTGTGAAGTCCTGATTGGGGCGCCTCCGGGTTGAGGCGAGACGCGTCAATGGCCGCCCATGACGAGGCCTTGGCCCCCATCCGGCAGAACAGGCTTTGAAACCGCGCCCTTCCGTGCAGAAATTGCGCTCGCGCCCGGATCGTCGCGCGTCCTGCCGGACGCGGTAACGGTGGTCCATGTATCTGTTATCGCATCGGATTCTTTCGAGACGTGGATTCCGGTTCTCGGTCCGATGCGATAGCGCTGTCGACGAGATGTTTGCGGAGTAGCCCGTGAGAAATCCTTACGAGGTTCTGGGTGTCGCCCCGACGGCTTCGGCCGCCGAGATTCAGAGCGCCTATCGCAAGCTGGCGAAAAAGCTGCACCCGGACCTCAACCCCGGCGACAAGGCGGCGGAGGATAAGTTCAAGGAGGTGGCGAGTGCGAACGACCTGCTGAGCGACGCCGACAAGCGCAAGCGCTTCGACGCCGGCGAGATCGACGCCTCCGGGGCGGAACGGCCGCAGCAGCACTTCTACCGGGATTTCGCGACCTCGGACCAGGGCAATCCTTATGCCGATGCGTCGGGCTTCGCCGATTTCATCGACGAGGACGATGCCTTCGCCGAGCTTCTGCGGCGCAGCCAGCGGGCGCGGGCGAACCGCCGCGGGCAGGATCTGCACTACCATCTGGCCGTCGACTTCGCGGACTCGATCACCGGCGCGACCAAGCGGCTGAATCTGCCGGATGGCAGCACGATCGACGTGACGATCCCGCCGGGTCTCGTCGACGGCCAGACGCTGCGGCTCAAGGGCAAGGGCGCGCCCGGCACTGGCAAGGGCGGGCCGGGCGACGCCCTGATCGAGGTCGAGGTCAGGCCTGACCGGCGCTTCACCCGCGAGGGTGACGACATCACGCTGGAGCTGCCGATTTCGCTGACGGAGGCGGTTCTCGGTGGGCAGGTGCGGGTGCCGACGCCGACGGGCGACGTGACGATGTCGGTGCCGAAGGGCTCGAATACCGGGACGAAGCTGCGCCTGCGCGGCAAGGGCGCGCCACGGCGCGGCGGCGGCCAGGGCGACCAGTTCGTCACGCTCAAGGTGGTCCTGCCGAAATCGCCGGGGCCGGAACTGGAGGCGTTCGTGTCGAGCTGGAAGGACAGGGATTACGATCCGCGCGAGGCGAGGGCGTGATGAGGATGACCAAGCAGGAGTTCCTGACCTCCTCGGGGCTGCAGGTTCAGGTGCTGGAGTTCTGGCTGGAGCAGCGCTGGCTCCTCCCGGAGGAGGCCGAGGCCGGGATGTTCTTCAGCGAGACCGATGTGGCGCGCGCGCACTTCATCCGGCAGCTCAAGGACGATCTCGGCGCCAATGATGCGGGCATCGACGTGATCCTGCATCTCGTCGACCAAGTCCATGGCCTGCGGCGCGTCCTTGTCGAGCTGCGCGAGGGCATGAAGGGGCGGCAGGACTAGCGGGATGGCAGGCACCCACCCGTGCCAGGCGGTGCGGGCGCCGAAAGCTGGCGGCCGGGATGGAACAGAGCTGCAGGACAGGCGGTTATGGCCCTTGTCCGTCGTGGCGCGCCGATTGGCCTGAGCGGGGACAGACTTCAACCCAGAAGGACGCTCGAGATGAACGACAAGGTCAGGGAGAACATGGATGTCATCGGCGCGGACGGCGTCCATGTCGGGACGGTCGATCGCGTCGAGGCGCAACGCATCAAGCTCAAGAAGAGCGATGCTTACGGCCGGCATGAGGGCCACCATCACTATATCGAGCTCGGTTTCGTTGCCGGTGTCGAAGGCAACAAGGTCCGCCTCTCCGCCAATGCGGATATCGCCGTGACGCTGGAAGAAGAAGCGACGGGAAAACCGGTCGATCTGTGACGGGCGCCGGCCGCGACCGCAAGCCGGCTGCGGCCGCCGCACTTTGGGAGGATCGGGAGCGATGCAGCAATACGACCTCTACATCAATGCCGGGAAGCCCGCGATCGGCCTCTATGTCGCCAGCGGCGCGAAACTTCCGGATTCGCCGATCCGAAGGAATGGATCTTCGACGGAACTGCCGCCGCGGACCTGCTCCCGCCGAGCGTGATCGAGGGCGTGGCCAGCGCCGGCCATGCTTTCCGCGACATGGATTGAGACCTGCCGGGAGCGACGCGGCCCCGACCTTCCGCGCCAGGGCAAGGTCGGCACGCTGCCGACGCTCTTCCCATAAGCGCCGCTCCGCGCAATCATCGGCAAGACCATCCGGGCGACCGGGGTTGTTTCGCGTAAGGTTGTCGAGCGGGTCTTCCATGGATTTGAGCGTGCCATCCGTGATCTCGCAGCCGGTCGTGGCAGCCCTGACGCGTTCCGCGATGTTCCTGGTGGTGACGATCAATCCCGGCAGCGGGCCCGAGGAGACGGTGCGGGGGCTGTGCGCCGATCTGTCCGCGCTGCTGCGGGCCGTCGGCTTCCGGGATCTCGAGGGCAACCTGTCCTGCGTCATGGCCTTCGGCTCGCAGGCCTGGGACCGGCTGTTCGACGGGCCAAGGCCGAAGGAGCTGCATCCTTTCCGGGAAATCCGCGGCGTGCATCACGCCGTCTCGACACCCGGCGACATCCTGTTCCACATCCGCGCGACCAAGCGGATGGATCTGTGCTTCGAGCTGGCGCGGCAGATCATGCTCCGGCTCGATGGCGCGGTCACGGCGATCGACGAAGTCCATGGCTTCAACTATTTCGACGATCGCGACCTGATCGGCTTCGTCGACGGCACCGAGAACCCGGCCGGGCCGGACGCGCTCAAGGCTGCCATCATCGGCGACGAGGACGCCGATTTCGCCGGCGGCAGCTATGTCATCGTGCAGAAATACCTGCATGACCTGGCGGGCTGGGAAAAGGTACCGGTCGAGCAGCAGGAGAACATCGTCGGCCGCTACAAGCTCTCCGACATCGAGCAGGCCGACACGGTCAAGAAGCCCTATGCCCACAACGTCCTGACCAGCATCACCGAGGATGGCGAGCCGGTCGACATCCTCCGAGACAACATGCCCTTCGGCAAAGTCGGAACGGCCGAATTCGGGACCTATTTCATCGGCTACTGCCGCACGCCGCGCCGGATCGAGCGCATGCTGGAGAACATGTTCATCGGGTCGCCGCCCGGCAATTACGACCGGCTGCTCGACTTCAGCCGCGCGGTCACCGGCTCGCTGTTCTTCGTGCCGACGGCGAGCTTTCTCGATGCCGTCACGGCGGAGAAGCCCGAGGCCGAACTGGCCGCTCCCGAACCGGTTCCGGCGCCCGCTCCATCCAGACCATCCGGCGACGGCTCGCTCGGCATCGGCTCCCTGAAGGAAGAGGCAGGCCATGAATAATCTGCACCGGGACCTCGCGCCCATCTCCGATGCCGCCTGGGCTGAGATCGGGGACGAGGCCTCGCGCACGCTGAAGCGCTATCTGGCGGCGCGGCGCGTCGTCGACGTGGACGGGCCTAAGGGAACGGCTTACGCCGCTGTCGGGACCGGGCATACGCGCCCGATCGAGGCGCCGGGTGAGGGCATCCGCTCCCTGCTGCGCGAGGCGCAGCCGCTGGTCGAACTGCGCGTTCCCTTCACGCTGACGCGACAGGCGATCGACGATGTCGAGCGCGGCTCGGAGGATTCCGACTGGCAGCCGCTGAAGGATGCGGCCAGGACGATCGCCTTCGCCGAGGACCGCGCCGTCTTCGAAGGCTATGCCGCGGCCGGGATCGGCGGCATCCGCGCCGGCAGCAGCAATGCCGCGGTACCGCTGCCGGCTGATCTCGACGACTATCCGGAGGCGGTCGCCAGGGCGCTGAGCGACCTCAAGCTTGCCGGCTGCAACGGTCCCTATGCACTGGTGCTCGGCGGCGAGGCCTATCGGGCGGCGAGCGGCGGCAACGAGGAGGGCTACCCGATCTTCCACCATCTCGAGCGCATCGTCGATGGCGGGGTGATCTGGGCGCCGGCGATCGAGGGCGGTTTCCTGCTCACCACCCGCGGCGGCGATTTCGCACTCGACATCGGCCAGGACCTCTCGATCGGTTATCTCAGCCACTCCGCGACCACGGTCGAGCTTTATCTCCAGGAGAGCTTCACCTTCCGCATGCTCACCTCGGAGGCCGCCGTCGCGCTTGCGCCGGCCCAGCGATGACAGCCGCCGCGGACCATCATGTCGTCATCGTCGGGGCCGGCTTCGGGGGCCTCGAAGCAGCACGCCATCTTGCGCCAACCGGCCTGCGCATCACGGTGATCGACCGGCGCAATCACCATCTCTTCCAGCCGCTGCTCTATCAGGTCGCGACGGCCTCGCTGCCGACCTCCGAGATCGCCTGGCCCGCCCGCTCGCTGCTGCGCCGATACAAGAACGTCACCACGCTGCTGGGCACCGTCGTCGGGATCGATAAGGCCGGGAAGACGGTGCTGCTGGAGGGCGAGCAGCCGATCGCCTTCGATACGCTGATCGTCGCAACGGGCGCCCGCCACGCCTATTTCGGCCGCGACGAATGGGAGCCCTACGCGCCGGGCCTGAAGACGCTGGAGGATGCGACACGAATTCGCCGCCGTATTCTGTCGGCCTTCGAGCAGGCCGAATGGGAGCCGGACGAGGCTGCCCGCGCGCCTTTCCTCACCTTCGCGATCATCGGCGCGGGGCCGACCGGGGTGGAGCTCGCCGGCACCATCGCGGAGCTGGCGCATGACACCTTGCGCGGCGATTTCCGCAATTTCGACACGCGCAGCGCCCGCGTCGTGCTGATCGAAGCCGGCCCGCGCATCCTGGCGGGCTTCACGCCCGATCTTTCGGCTTATGCGGAGCGGGCGCTTGCGCGCCTCGGCGTCGAGATCAGGCTCGGTCATCCGGTCTCCCAATGCGGGCCGGACGGTGTCGAGCTCGGCGGCGAGTTCCTCGCCGCCAAAACGATCCTCTGGGCGGCCGGCGTGGCAGCGTCGCCCGCGGCCGAGTGGCTCGGGGCGCCGGCGGACCGGGCAGGACGGGTGCGCGTCGAGCCCGATCTGTCCGTGCCGGGAGATCCGGCGATCTTCGTGATCGGCGACACGGCTGCCGTGGAAGGGGCGGATGGCAAGCCGGTTCCAGGCGTCGCTCCGGCCGCGAAACAGGAGGGCGGCTATGTCGCTGGCGTGATCAAGGCGCGGCTCGCCGGCAAGGCGCCGCCGCCGCCCTTCGCCTACAAGAACGCCGGGAACCTCGCCACGATCGGCAAACGGGCGGCGATCGTCGATTTCGGCTGGATCAAGCTCAGGGGCCGCCTGGCCTGGTGGATCTGGGGCGTCGCCCACATCTTCTTCCTGATCGGCCTGCGCAACCGCATCGCCGTGTCGCTCAACTGGCTGTGGATCTACTTCACCGGCCACCGCAGCGCCCGGCTCATCACGCAAGGCAATACGGGCACGCCGCGACAAACCGAGTGACGTGAGCGGCGGCTCTCGTGCCGGAAGCGAAGGTCATGGACCTCGCTATACAAGCTGTCGCGAACAGCTTTCCGCTCGCGCAGCCTTATCCGCGCAGCCCCGCCACCACCGGCCGGCGATAGGAGAGCGCGGCGGGCAGAAGGGCGAACAGGCTGCCGATGACGGCGAGCCCGAGCGCCGGCAGAACTTCGCCGAGGCCGATCGCCGGCGAGAGCAAAAGCCCCGTCCGCTGTGCGACGAAGCCGGAGAGGATTTGTGTCGCCAGCGCGCCGAGACCCAGGCCGAGCAGGCAGCCGAGCGCGATCAACGCGACCATGCCGAGCCAGACGACGAGCATGACATAGGCGCGCGGCGCGCCGAGCGCCCTGAGCACGGCATAGCGTCGGCGGCGCAGCCCGGCGACGGCGAGCAGCAGCAGCAGCACGGAAGCGAGGATCAGGACCGTGTTCAGCGCCGAGGCGACGACGAGGATGTCGCGGATGTCGCCGAGCGCGCCGTAAAGAGAGACCAGCACCTCGGCGGGAAAGAAGGCCATGCTGCCGCCCTGCCGATATTGCGCGCGCAGCTGATAGGCACCCGCGACGCTCTTCGGCTTGACGACGATCGCCGGTACGCCGGGGACGCGCTTGCCGTCGAAGGGCAGGCCGATCCGGTCTTCCGCCTTCGCGGGACCGCTGCCGGCCACCGAGCCCTGTTTCCAGAATGGCGCGTCGCTCGCGGCTTCCTCGGAGGCATGGCCGTTGCCGAGGCCGTGGACCTCCCAGACGCTCTCGATCGGCACGAGGATGGCGCGGTCCCAGGGCGAGCCGAGGCGGGGCAGCCGCCCGACCACCGTGTAGCCATGGCCTTCATGCTTGTGGCCGTCCTCTTCTGCGTCGGCCTGACCGGGCGTGGCGGCGTGGCCGGCGACGCCGTGGGACGGGGTGATCGTGTCGCCGAGCCTGTAGAGAACGTCGGCGCCGAGCACGGCTTCGCCCTCGGCCGCGAAGAGCCGGCCCTCGCTCGGCGCGAGCCGGCCCCAGCGACCGGCGAAGGCGGCCGTCGTTCCGACGATCGCATAGCCGCGGCTGACGTCGCCGAAGGCGATCGGCGCCACCTGCGCCACGCGCTCGTCCTTGAACAGCGTGTTGAGCAGGCGCCCATCGAGCAGCGGCAGCGCGTCCGGCTGCAGATAGACCGCCGACATCAGGAGCTGCGTCTGGCTGCCGGGCGCGCCGATGATCAGGTCGAAGTCATTGGCGGCGCTGGCCGAGCCATGGCGCAGGGCGCGTTCCTGCGCGCCGATGGCGACGCCGGTGGCGATCGCGAGCGCGATCAGCAGGACGATCGCCGGAGCGGTCCAGCGCAGCGCGCGCAGATCGGCCAGCATCATGGGAAAGGGGTTCATCAGGCGGCTTGGCGCTGTGCGGTTCGGGAGAGGTCGAGGCGCTGGCCGAAGCGCGCGAGCAGCGCCGGATCATGCGTGGCGCAGAGCAGCGTGGCGCCGCTCTCGGTGGCGGTTTCGAGCAGGAGGTCGGCGACCTCGGCGGCGTGGGCGGCATCGAGACTCGCTGTAGGCTCGTCGGCGAGGATCAGCGCCGGCCGGCTGAAAAGCGCGCGCGCGATGGCGACGCGCTGCTGCTCGCCGCGCGAAAGCAGGGCCGCGCGGCGGCGCGGATCGGGCAGGCCCATGCGGTGGGCGAGAGCGGCGGCGCGTTCCTTCTCGGTGCCGCTCAGCCGCCAGGCGGAGAAGCTCGCCGGCAACGCGATGTTGGCGGCGATGTCGAGTTCTGGGATCAGGTGAAAATCCTGGAAGACGAAGCCGATGGTCTTACGGCGCCAGCGGTCGCGGCCGGATTCGGACAGCTCGGAAACGGCGCGGTCGTTCCAGAGGATGCGGCCTCGGGAGGGGCGCAGGAGCCCGGCCACCAGATGCAGCAGCGAACTCTTGCCGCAGCCCGAAGGGCCGCTGACACCGAAGCGGCTGCCCGGTTCGATGGCGAGCAGGGGGATGTCGATGAGGCGGAAGGGCTGGCCGTCGGCGTCGCGATGGTCGAGCGCAAGGTTCTCCAGCGTCAGGCGGCCAGTGGCCGGTTCAGGCGAGGGTGAAGCCGGCATCCACGATCCTGATCTGGCTGACGAAGCCGGTCTCGGTGTCGGTGGCGGAGCCGATTTCGAGCCGGCCGGTGACCGCGACCTTGCGGCCGGCGCTGACCATCGGCGTCTCGGCCTTCATGAACACCACGACGATGTCGACCGGCCAGTCGGCATCCGACTGGCAGAAGGGGCAGATCGCCAGCGGTTCACGCGTCAGCACGAAGAAATGGCTTTCAGCCTTCAGCGGCGGCGCCATGTAGCCGGCCATGCGCACGGCGTGGCCACGCAACGCCGTGACGCGATCGGAAAACTGGAAGCCCAGCACCCCGAAGGATTTGTAGAGCCCGTCGAAGGCGATCGCCTCGGCCTCCGTGGCGGCGTGGGCGGTCCCGCAAAGGCTTGCCGCCGCGAGGCCGAGCAGGGCTTCGCGGCGGGAGAGCGACGGGAGGGGGAGGATGCGCTGCATCGCGACCTCGTCTGGCTAAGGTGGTACGGCCCGCAGGACCGTACCACGTCAATGTGCGGTCTTGCGCCTCGCGGCTTACTTGCCGCCGAGCGCCAGCGCTTCCGCCATCACGCGGAAGACGTAGGTGTTCGGCTTGTGGCCGCGGAATTTCTCCGCGCCCGGGCCCATCGCCGTCAGGATGACGTCGTCGGCGGAGTGCACGCCGCTATTGGCGTCGAAGGGCAGGTTGCCGGTCTTGCGAGCCGCGAGCGGGCCGGAGCAGTCCTTCTCGTTGGCGATGTTGGTCTTGCCGTCCGGACCCTTCACAGCCGGGACACGCTCGCCGTCCATGGCGGGGCGGCCGGTGTCGCAGGTGTCAGGATAGGAGCCATAGACCACCGCGAGGCGGCGCGAGGTGTCGACCTTGGTGGGATAGCCCTCGGCATCGACCGGGCCGTAGTTCGGCGGCACGGAGTCAGCGTAGACGCCGAGCTTGTCGCGCAGGAGCTGGCCCGGGCGGTCGTCGTCATAGGTGCCGATGATCGAGATCGGGTGGGCGTGGTCCGGCACCACGATGATCAGCGTGTCGTTGCGATCACCGGCGAAGTCCTTGGCGACCTGGACGGCGTTGTCGAGCATGATAGTGTCGAAGACCGAGCGCTCCCAGTCGAGCGAGTGGCTGTACTTGTCGATGCGGGCGGATTCGACCATCAGCAGGAAGCCTTCGGGATTGCCCTTCAGCATGTCGATGGCGGCCTTGGTCTGCTCGACGACATCGGGCTGATCCGGGAACTTGGAGAGCGTGCCCTTCTTGGCGAGGCGCAGATCGAAGGCGCCGTCGATGTTGCCGGTGTTGTAGAGGCCGAGCAGCTTCTTGGTTCCGGCGGCGGCCGCCGCGTTCATCTCGGCCTTGGTGGTGGCGAGGGTGTAGCCGGCCTCCTTGAACTTCGCGATGAAGTCCTCGCCGTCGGTGCGCTTCGAGCCCGGCGTCGTCTTGGCGAGGAAGTTGGGCGAACCGCCGCCCATGATCACGTCCGGCTTCACGTCGTAGAACATCTTGACGATGTCGTTGTAGTCGGAGCGGCGACGGGTATGCGCGACCATCGAGGCCGGGGTCGCGTCCTCGATCTCGGAATTGGTAACGACGCCCACGGCCATGCCGGTGCGACGCTTGGCCAGCTCGGCGATGGTCTCGACCTTGGGATGGTCGAGCGTCAGCGCGTTCTTGGCGCAGTAGACGCCGAGCGCGTTGACACAGGACTTGTGGCCGGTGGTGTAGGCATGGGCCGCATTGGCGCTGTCGGTCACGATGGAATCGGTGCCGGAGGTCGAGATCAGCGCCATGTTCGGCATGTCGTCCATCGCGAGCTCGCCATTGTAGCGGCCTTCTTCCCAGCCCTTCGCCAGGATGCGCGCGGCGGTGCGGTTGGCAACCGACATTCCGTCGCCGATGAAGAGGATGACGTTCTTGGCGCGGCGCGGCTGGGCGGTCGCGAAGACCTCCCACTTCACCGTGGACTTGCTGGTGCCTTGCGTCGCCTCGACCGTGTAGCTGCCGGCCGGGAGGCTGGCGCCGCGCAGCCACAGCGCCGAATGCTTCTGGCCTTCCTCGCTCTGGATGAAATTCGTCGGCCGGCCGAAGATTTCGGCGGCGGGCTTGCCGTTGATCGTCACATTGACGTCGGCGGAGGCCGGGGCGTTGGGGAACTCGACCTTGAAGTCGAAATGCGAACCTTCGAGGATCTCGGCGCGGTTGATCGGGTAGATGGTCTGGGCCGTCGCGGGCATGGCCGCGGCGAGCGCGCCCGCCATCGTCATCATCAGCAATCGTTGCGCCTGCATAGGTATCTCCGCCATCGCGTCAGGTCAAAAAGGGCGAGCCGTGCTTAGGCAGCTCGAATGACAATACGATTACCGTTCGGAATACCGTTATTTGTTATGTTATTACGTTTCTTTATTGAGCTTCAACGAACCGATAGGATCAGGTCCGTGAGCAAGGCGCGTGCCGGGTGCATGGCCGCCACCCTCCCACCGATGGGGCGCGCAAATTGTCGCAAGGGGGGCGATCGTCTACTAGGAACCGTAAGCCAGCTTCCTAACCTCAGAATTGTTCGATAACCCGATGACAGCCGCGGTCCAGGTTTCGACAGCACAGCGCGCCATGATGCCCGTGCTGATCGCTCTCAGCTTCACGCATCTGCTGAACGACATGATCCAGTCGCTGATTCCGGCGATCTATCCGATCATCAAGGATTCCTACCGGCTGGATTTCGGGCAGATCGGCCTGATCACGCTGACCTTCCAGGTCTCGGCCTCGCTGCTGCAGCCGGCGGTCGGGCTCTACACCGACAAGCATCCGATGCCCTATTCGATGGTGGTCGGCATGGGCTTCACGCTGTCGGGGCTGATCGGGCTGGCCTATGCCGGCAGCTACGGCTTCCTGCTGCTTTCGGCGGCCTGCGTCGGCATCGGCTCCTCGATCTTCCATCCCGAGGCGACCCGCATGGCGCGCAACGCCTCGGGCGGCCAGCACGGGCTGGCGCAGGGCATCTTCCAGCTCGGCGGCCAGACGGGCGGGGCGCTCGGGCCGCTGCTCGCGGCCTTCGTCATCGTGCCGCGCGGGCAGGGGAGCCTCGCCTGGTTCTCGGTCGCGGCGCTCGTCGCGATGATGCTGATGGTCTGGACCGCGGCGAGCTATGCAAGGCTCGACCGGGCGCGGCCGCCGAAGCCGGCGGCCAAGGTTGTCGCGGCGCGGCCGGGCAAAGGCTCGGTGGCTTTCGCGATCTTCATCCTGATCGTGCTGCTGTTCTCGAAGAACGCCTATTCGGCGAGCTTCAGCTCGTTCTACACGTTCTACCTGATGGGCAAGTTCGGCATCTCGATCCAGCATTCGCAGGAGATGTTGTTCCTGTTCCTGGCCTCCTCGGCAGTCGGTGCAGTGGGCGGCGGCATGCTCGGCGACCGCATCGGCCGCAACAAGATCATCTGGTTCTCGATCCTGGGCGCGCTCCCCTTCACGCTGATCCTGCCCTATGCCGATCTGTTCTGGACCGGCGTGCTGACGGTGATCATCAACATCATCATGTCGAGCGCCTTCGCAGCCATCCTGATCTATGCGCTGGAATTGCTGCCGGGGCGGGTCGGGCTCGTCGGCGGCTTCTTCTACGGGCTGTCCTTCGGCCTCGGCGGCCTTGCGGCGGCACTGCTGGGCGAGTTCGCCGACCATCTCGGCATCGAGATGGTCTACAAGCTGTGCTCCTTCATTCCGCTTGTGGGTCTGCTCGCCTGGTTCCTGCCCCGGATCAGCGAAGGCGGCGGGACGAAGGTGGGGCATTAGGCGCGGGCGGCACGCTCGCGCGCCGTCCTGCTCGGGCTTGACCCGAGCATCTTTGGCAGGAGATTCCCGGGTCTGCGCTTCGCTTCGCCCGAGAATGACGGCGCGGCTGCGGACCGTCAGATCGCGAGCTTGCCCGCCTTGGCGGCGGCGTAGCGCTCCTCGATCTTCGTCCAGTTCACCACGTTCCACCATGCCTTGAGGTAGTCGGCGCGGCGGTTCTGGTATTTCAGGTAATAGGCGTGCTCCCAGACGTCGTTGCCGAACAGCACCATCTGCTTGTCCATGACGGGGCTGTCCTGGTTGGGGCGCGGCAGCAGGCTCAGCTTGCCGGCCTTGTCGACCGTGACGAAGACCCAGCCGGAGCCGAAGACACGCAGGCCTGCCGCCTCGAAATCGGCCTTGAACTTGTCGAAGCCGCCGAGGTCGCGCGTGATCGCGGCCGCGACCTCGCCGCTTGGCGCGCCGCCGGCATTCGGCCCGATCACCTCCCAGAACATCGTGTGGTTGGCATGGCCGCCGCCATTGTTGCGGACCAGCGTGCGCAGGCTCTCCGGCAATTGGTTGAGATCGGCCAGCAACTCGCCGACCGTGGCCTTGGCGATGACGCCATTGTCCTTCGCGGCGCCGTTCAGGGCCGCGACATAGGCTGCGTGGTGGCGGTTGTAGTGGATGTCCATGGTCGCCGCGTCGATATGGGGTTCGAGGGCGTTGGCCTCGTAAGGGCGCTTCGGCAGCGAGAAGGGGCCCGCGGGAGCCGCCGGCGCGGCGGCCTGCGCCCAGACCTTCGGGGCGGAAGCGACGAGAGCTACACCGGCGCTCAGGGCGAACAGGCTGCGGCGCGAAATCGTGAAGGCTGCGGTCATGATGGCGTCTCTCCAGAGGGTTGCGGTCGTGGGGACGTTGGGAGTCCGATCCTCGTCGTGTCGGGCTGTTCTTGAGGTGACGCGCGGGAACGGAAGGTGTTCCTGCGTCATCCGCCGTGCCCTTCCGCAGAGGCCGCATCGCCGCGGCGCGCGCATGCTGCCATCCTACCGGGCACTCGGCTAGCGGTATCGGCGGCGGGTGGGCCCTTAACCGCCAGTTTACCGCGTTTGGCTACGTTCCGGAAGGAATCCAGCCGGGAAGCGCGCCGTCATGCAGGCACAGGCTCTCAAGGTCGTAGCACTACCGCAGGAGCCCGCCCCGGCGGCATCCGCGCCGGCCGCGATCCTGCCGGCCGGCGAGGCCGTGCCGGTTGAAACCGGCGCGGCGCGGGCCGTCCGCGAGATCGCGGAGCGCTTCGGCAAGCTCGGCGCCGAGATCACCGATGTCGCGGGACGCATCGTCGACGTCAGCCGCCAGCTCGACGGGCAGACGAGCGGCCTGCGCCGTGTCGTCGGCGCGGTCGATCAGGTTTCGCATGCCAACAACGCGATCCAGCAGGCTGCGGAGGGCGCACAGGCCGCGGCCTCCGCCGTGCGCAGCGGGCTCGAGCGCGTCACCGGCTCGGTCAAGCTCGGGCTGAACGCGGCCCAGACCGACATCGAGACGCTTTCGGACGAGGCGCAGTCGATGTCGCAGGCGCTGGCGCAGGCGGTGACCGACGCGCATAAGGCGCGCGCCTCCAGCGACGCGATCCAGGCGATCACCCGCGAGATCCAGCTGCTGGCGATCAATGCCGGTGTCGAGGCGGCGCGCAGCGGCGAGGCGGGCAGGGGCTTTGCGGTCATCGCGGCCGCGGTGAAGGCGCTGGCCGAGCAGACGCGCGAGGCGACCGCCGCCAGCGCCCGCCAGCTCGACATGCTGGTGCGCGCGGTCGATGGGCTGGCGCAGCGCAGCGAGGACAATGCGCAGACGGCGCGGCGCGCCATCGACGGCAGCCGGACGATCTCGTCGCAGATTGGCGAGCTCGACAGCTTCGGCCGCTCGGTGGTCCAGCTCATCGGGGAGATCGAGGCGATTTCGCAGCCGACGCGGGAGAACGCGGCTGCCTGCACCAAAGCCGGACAGGACCTTGCCGCTCTGGTGGCGGGCGTCGACCGATCGACGGAGAATCTCGAGCGGGCGGCGCAGCGCACCGACGCTCTGGTGGCGATCAGCGAAGGCATCCTCGGCTCGATCGCGGCCTCGGGCGTGCGGACTGCGCAGTCGGAGCTGATCGCGGCCGCCGTCGAGACGGCCGGCAGCATCGCGACCCTGTTCGAGCAGGGGCTCGCGCGCGGCGAGTTCGGCCTCGCCGATCTGTTCGATGAATCCTATACGCCGATACCGGGCTCGGACCCGCAGCAATACCTCACCCGTTTCGTCGCGCTGACGGACCGGCTGCTGCCGCCGCTGCAGGAGAGGCTCCTGGCGTCCAACGACCGCATCGTCTTCTGCGCGGCCGTCGATCGCAACGGCTTCCTGCCGACGCATAACCGCAAATATGCGCAACCCCAGGGCAGCGACCCGGTCTGGAACAACGCCAATTGCCGCAACCGCCGCATCTTCGACGATCGCACCGGGCTGGCGGCGGCGCGCAACCGCAAGCCCTTCCTGCTGCAGAGCTATCGGCGCGACATGGGCGGCGGCGAGTTCCTGGTGATGGAGGATCTGTCGGTGCCGATCATGGTGAAAGGCCGGCACTGGGGCGGCTTCCGCATCGGGTTGAAGGTCTAGCGCCGCCGCGATTCCGGCCAGTCGAGTTGAGTGAGCGAGTTCCGAGTCAGCGCCATGCACATCGCGCCATCCTTTCCAAACCTCTCCGTGCTGCTGATCGACGCCAGTCCGCATTACCGGCGGATCATCCGCACGATGCTGTATCAGGCGCAGCTTCACCGCATCTTCGAGGCCGCCGACCTGCCTTCGGCGGCGGCGATCTTCATCCAGAAGCAGCCGAACATCGTCATTCTCGACTGGGATCTGCCGGATAATGGCGGGCCGAAATGCCTGTCGGCGATCCGCTCGCAGAAGACCTCGCCCTTCGCCAAGGCACCCGTGCTGGTGATGATGGAGCGAGCCGACAAGCGCTCGGTCGTCCAGGCGGCGAAGCTCGGCGCGCATGAGATCATCATCAAGCCGATTTCGCCGAACAATCTATGGGTCCATCTTTCCGGCATCATCAACATACCGCGCAAATACCGGGAGACAGCTGGCGTGGTGACGCTGGTGCCGCGCGCCATCAGCAACAACATGTTCTGATGAACACACACCCTGCCGCTGAAATGCCCGAATGATTGACGCTGGCGGCGTGGTTTAGCGAAATTTTTACCAGTCCGGCGCGATGCTTGCGGGCATTATCCAGGGTCGCGCCTTCATGGTCATCACCGTTTCGCTCCCGCCCTTCCTCGGACGCTCCGAGGCGGCTGCCTTTCGCAACCAGCTCCTGGTGGCGCTTGAGCAGAACGAAAGCGTCTCCGTCGAATGCGCCGGAGCCGGCCCGCTGCCGAGTCTCTGGATCCAGCTCCTCCATTCCGCTGCCGTCAGCGCCGTCGCGCGAGGGCTTTCGGTGACGCTCAAGGCGGCTTCCTCCGAATGCCGCGAATCCTTGCGGGCGATCGGCTTCGATGCCGCTCGAAGCCCCCTCGTTCTGGAGTGACAGGCATGAAGATCCTGGCCATCGACGATACGAAGACGCTGCTTGCCCTGCTCACCCTGACCTTGCGCAATGCCGGGCACGAGGTCGCGGAGGCCGAGAACGGCGAGGACGGCCTGACGAAGTTCGAGCAGTTTAAGCCGGATCTTGTCATCACCGACCTCAACATGCCTGTGATGGACGGCATCGAGTTCACGCGCGCCTGCCGCTCGCGGCCCCTGGGGCAGAACACGCCGATCATCGTGCTGACCACCGAGAACGGCGCCGAGATCAAGGCCGAGGGGCGCCGCGCCGGCGCCAGCGCCTGGATGGTCAAGCCCTTCGAACCCAACACCCTGCTCGGCCTCGTCGCCCGCTACCAGAACTGAAGGGCGGCCGATGGATCCGTTGGCAGAACTCAAGCAGACCTTCTTCCAGGAATGCGACGAGCTCCTCGGGGCGCTGGAGCAGAAGCTCCAGGCGCTCGACGAGGGCTCCAGCGATCCGGAGGACGTCAACGCGGCCTTTCGCGCCATCCACTCGATCAAGGGCGGGGCGGGGGCCTTCGGCTGCACCGAGCTCGTCGGTTTCGCCCATGTCTTCGAGGCTTCTCTCGACCATCTGAGGTCGGGCCGCGTCGCGATCGAGGATGCGCCCTTCACGCTCTTCCTGCGCTGCTCGGACGCGGTCGCCGATCTGGTTTCGGCTGCGAGGAACGACGAACCCGCGACCGAACGGCCCGATCTTCTCGCCGCTCTGGAGCAGGTCGGCCAGGAGCCGCGTGCACAGGCGGCGCCAGCGGTGGCTGCGCCGGCGGCGGCCACGCCCGCTGCCGCGCTTCCAGCAACTTCGCCTGCTCCCGCTGCTGATGAGGCGCCTCCGGGCCTGGCCGCTCTCGGCAACCTGCTCGCCATGGTCGAGGCCAAGTCCACCGCGGCGCCGGCCAAAGCCAATGACGATGGCTGGGACGATGACGAACCCGTTGCGGCTCGGATGCCGCTCGCATCCGCGGCCAAGCCCGGCCGCGACGTGCGGCTGCGCATCGCACCCGAAACCGATCTCTTCCGCCGCGTCATCGAGCCGCGCGTGGTGCTGGGCTCGCTGCCGGCCGATGACATCGTGGCGATCCGCTGCGACCTGAGTAAGGTGCCGCCGCTGGAGACGCTCGACGTCACCGATTGCTGGCTGCGCTTCGACGTCGACCTGCGAACCGAACTTTCGGTCGAGGAACTGCACGGGCGTTTCGATTTCAGCCTCGCCAACGAGGAATTCGAGATCGAGCTGTCCGATGCAACTCCCGCCGCCGAGCCGGCGCCGGTTGCCGCTGCTCCAGAGCCCGAAGTCCCGACTTCGGTGGCCGCCGATCTTTCGGCGATCCTGGCGAAGCTCGGCCCCGCGCCGGACATGGCGGGGCAGCCCGACATCCAGCCCGCTCCGGTTCCCGTGCCGGCCGCGGCTCCCGCTCCCGTCGCCGAAGCCGTTCCCGCGGTCCGCGCCGCGCCGCGCGCGCCGGCCAACGACCAGGCCGCGGCGCGCCAGCGCCAGGCGGTCAGCGTGCGTGTCGATCTCGACCGCATCGACAAGCTGATGAATCTCGTCGGCGAGATCGTAATCACCCAGTCGATGCTGGTCGAATGCGTGCGCTCGCTGCCCTATGACGTCTACGCCAAGACGGCCGAAGGCATCCTGACCCTGTCGCGCCAGACGCGCGAATTGCAGGATCACGTCATGGCCGTGCGCGCCCAGCCGGTGAAGGCGGTGTTCCAGCGCATGCCGCGCCTCGTGCGTGAGCTCGCTCAGACGCTCGGCAAGGAGGTGCGCCTCGTGCTCGAAGGCGAGAACACCGAGGTCGACAAGACGATCATCGAGGAGCTCGCCGACCCGCTGACCCATATGATCCGCAACTCGATGGATCACGGGCTGGAGACGCCGGACGAGCGCGTGGAGGCCGGCAAGCCGCGCGAAGGAACGATCAGGCTGATCGCCGAACATCGCGCCGGGCGCATCGTGATCTCCGTCACCGATGACGGGCGCGGGATCGGCCGTGACCGCCTGCTCGCCAAGGCGCGCTCGCGCGGCCTCGTGGGAGCCGACGAGAAGCTCGCTCCGGAGGAGATCGACCAGCTGATCTTCGCCGCTGGCCTGTCGACGGCGGAAGCGGTCAGCGACATCTCCGGCCGCGGTGTCGGCATGGATGTGGTGCGCCGCAACGTCGAGTCGCTCGGCGGGCGCATCAGCGTCGATTCCGAGCCGGGCCGAGGCTGCAAGTTCACGCTGGCCTTGCCGCTCACGCTCGCCGTGCTCGAAGGCATGGTGATCCGCTGCGGCGACGACCGCTACGTCATCCCGATCGCGTCGGTGATCGAGACGCAGCATCTCGCCTCGACGCCGATCGAGAAGCTGCCCTTCGGCCAGGAGGTGCTGCGCTGGCGCGGCGAGGTCACGCCGCTGTACCGGCTCGGCACTGTGATGGGCTCGACCGGCACCACCAACGAGAACATCGTCATCATCGCCGAGACCGAGCGCGGCAACAATGTCGGCATCGCGGTCGACGAGATCGTCGGCCAGCAGCAGGTGGTGGTGAAGAGCCTCGAGGCGAACTACGGCGCCGTCAACGGTGCCTCTGCGGCGACGATCCTAGGCGACGGCCTCGTCGCGCTGATCCTGGACATCGACTCCATGCTGCGGCTTGCCGCCTCCGGCGACCGCGCCCCCCTATCTGACCTCAAGATGGCTGGATGACCATGAGCCTCCAACTCGGCGAAAAGCACTTCTCGTCTGCGCAGCCGGAAGCGGCGGCGCGTCGGATCGTCACCTTCAAGGTCGGCGACCGCACCTTCGGTATCGATGTCGGTATGGTCCGCGAGATCAAGGGCTGGCAGGCGACGACGCCGCTGCCGCACGCGGCGCAGCATGTGCGCGGCGTGCTCAACCTGCGCGGCGTCATCCTCGCGGTCTACGATCTGCGCACCGCCATCGGGCTCGGCGTCACCGATGCCACCGCGACCCATGTCATCGTCGTCGTCGATGTCGAGGACAAGACGGCGGGCCTGCTGGTCGACTCGGTCTCCGACATCGTCGACGTGCCGGTCTCGGCCGTGCGCCCGGCGCCCGATCTGGAGCGCGACGAGCACGGCCTGATCGAAGGTCTCGTGCTGCTCGACACCGACATCGTCGCGCTGCTTGATCTCGCGGCGGTGATCCGCGACGGCGGCGTCGAGACCCAAGCCAAGGCCAACCGCGCCGCCTGAGTATCCAGCGACCAGCCCGGCGTAGCGTGAGAGAGCGGGCCAGACCAAGAAACGACCTGACTGCATGGGCAACGCCCTCGGCTCTCTCTCGCATCTGACGGTCAGCCAGCCGCTGACCGCCGCCGGCTCGGCTGTGTTCGCCGGCGGCTTCGCCTATCTCGCAGCCTCGTCCGGCATGCCGGCGGTCGGCGTCGGCGCCGTTTCGGCCGTCGCGCTGCTCGGCGGCCTCGCCGCGTGGGGGGCGACCCGCTCGCTCTCGCCGGTTCGTGAGTCTCTGTCGCGGCTCCTCGCCGCGCGGGGCCAGGCCGCGCCGGCGCGTGCCGCCAAGGAAACCGGCCTGGCTGACGCCCTCGATGGCCTTCACGACGCAATGCTGGAATCCGGCCGCATCCGCGTCGCGCTCGACCATGCCGGCGCCAAGCTGATGATCTGCGATGCCGAGGGCGGCGTCGTCTATGTCAACAAGGCGCTGCTGCGCTTCTTCGGCGAGGCGCAGGAGGATTTCCGCACCGCCTTCCCGGGTTGCTCCGCCAAGGACATGCTCGGGCGCGTGATGGAGCGCGTGCAGGGCGAGCAGGGCTATGGTGCCACGGGCCTGCCCGTCGAGATGGTGCTGGGGCGCCGCACCATCCGCTTCACGCTGACGCCCGTCGCGGCATCCGGGGCGGTCGAGGCCGGCACGGTCGTGGAATGGCAGGAGCTCAGCGAGGCCTTCGTCATGACCGCTGCGGTCAAGGACGCCGTCGCTGCCGCGCTGGAGGGGGATTTCTCCCGGCGGGTCGCCGTCGATCCCAAGGGCGGCGCCTTGGCCGAGGTCGTCGCGGGGATGAACAGCGTCGGAGCCGTGGCGGAAGAGACCTTCGGAGATGTCGCCGAGGTCGTCGGCGCTCTGGTGCAGGGCGATCTTTCCCGGCGCATGACCGGTCGCTATCGCGGCCGGCTCGCGGCGCTGCAGCATGATTTCAACGATGCGCTCGACTGGCTCGGCGAGACCGTGCGCAGGGTTCAATCGACGGCGGAGCAGGCCGGCCGGGTCGCCGGAGAGATCGCCGCGACGACGGGGGATCTCGCGGCGCGAACCGAGCGCTCCGCCAGCGATCTCGGCGAGGCTTCCGCCGTCGCCGGCCAGATCGCGGCGTCCGCCCGCCAAAGCACGGTCCGCGCGCGCGAGGCCACCGAACTCGCCGGGGAGACGATGGGCGTGGCGCAGGAGGGGCAGAACGTGGTCGGCCAGGCGGTCGACGCGATCGAGCGGATCGAAGGCTCCTCGACACGTATTTCCGACATCGTGGGCGTGATCGACCAGATCGCTTTCCAAACCAATCTGCTGGCGTTGAACGCTGCGGTGGAGGCGGCGCGGGCCGGCGACGCCGGCAAGGGCTTCGCCGTCGTCGCCTCGGAGGTGCGCACGCTGGCGCAACGCTCGGCACAGGCGGCCAAGGATATCAAAGGCGTGATCGCGACCTCGAACGGGCAGGTGGCGGAAGGCGTGCGCTGCGTTCGTGGCACCGGCGAGGCACTCGGCCGCATCGTCGCCGCCGTCGGAAAGGTGTCCTCGACCATTGGCGACATCGCCTCCGAAGCAGCCGAGCAGACCAAGGGCGTCGAGGCGATGAGCGGCGGCGTCGCCCAGATGGACGGCGGCATCCGTCAGAACGGCGCCCTGGCGCAGCGCTCGGCTCAAGCCGCCGGGGAACTCGTCGACCAGGTCGCCGCGCTCGGCGATCTCGTCGCTGGCTTCCACACCGGCGGGGTAGCCTCCGGGCAGACGCGGCCCGCGCGCCGTCCCGTGGCTTCGGTGGGGGAATTTGACGCTGCCCTGTCCTCTGCGATTCCCACGCGGCGCGTCGCCAATGGCGGGCGGCATCTCAACGGACGGCCGGGGTTCTGAGCCATGTCGCTATCCGGCATCATCCCGGCCACGATTCCTGCTTCGGCGATCGGCGCGGACATCACCCTGACGCGCGAGGACATGAAGTTCATCGCGGCGCTGGTCTATGAGCAGGCCGGCATCGTCATCCGCGAGCACAAGGAGGCGATGACGCGCGGGCGTCTCGCGCGGCGGGTGAAGGCGCTGGGGCTGAGCTCGGTCGCGGAATACTGCGCCTTCCTGAAGACACCGCAGGCGGCGAGCGAATTGCCCGAGCTGATCAACGCGGTGACGACCAACCACACCGCCTTCTTCCGCGAGCGCCACCATTTCGATCATCTGCGTCGGGAGGTGATGCCGCGCCTGGTCCAGGAACGTGCCGGCCGGCGCGGGCGCATCCGCATCTGGTCCTCGGCCTGCTCCTCCGGCGAGGAAGCCTATTCGATCGCCGCCACCTGCCGCGAGGCGATCGGCCCGCGCAGCGATCTCGACTTCAGGATCCTGGCCACGGATATCGACACGGACATTCTCGCGCGGGCCGAGGCCGGCATCTATCCGGCTGACCTGTTCGAGCGCCTGCCGGCGGATGTGAAACCGTCGATGCGGCTGGAAGCCGGTTCCACCCGGGGCGATGCGCGTATCAGCGAGGAGCTGCGCCGGATGGTCGCCTTCAAGCGCCTGAACCTCATCGAGACCTGGCCGATGAAGGGACCTTTCGACGTCATCTTCTGCCGCAACGTCTTCATCTATTTCGACACGCAGACCAAGGCCTCGATCCTCGACCGCTTCGTGGCGCTGCTGTCGCCCGGCGGCTTCCTCTATCTCGGCCATTCGGAATCACTGCCGCAGCCGCATCCCAATCTGCGGCTGATCGGGCGCACCATCTACGAGAGAACAGCATGAGCGTCTCCCGGTCCTCCCGCCGCTATTTCGATCCGCGCTTCGAGGCGACGATCATCACCGTCGCGCCGGGCGAGCACGAGATCACATCGGCCAAGGACGAGATCGTCGCCACCGTGCTGGGCTCCTGCGTCTCGGTATGCCTGCGCGATCCGCAAGCCGGCGTCGGCGGCCTCAACCACTTCCTGCTGCCGAAGAACAATGGCGGCACAGACGCCAGCGCCGGCGAGCGCTATGGCGACACGGCGATGGAGGTGCTGATCAACGCCCTGCTGAAGCGCGGCGCCAGGCGCCAGAATTTCGAGGCCAAGGTGTTCGGCGGCGCGCGCGTGCTCTCGGGCGCGACGATGCTGGCCATCGGCGACGGCAACATCGCCTTCGTCAACGAGTTCCTGAAGGTCGAGGGCATTCCCGTGGTCTCGCGGGATGTCGGCGGCACGCGCTCGCGGCGCATCCACTACCAGCCCTCGACCGGGCGAGCCTGGGTGCAGCATGTCCAGCCCACGGCACGCGACAGCGGCCACGAGCAGGAAATCGCCTATCTCAACCGGCTCAAGAGCCAGCCCGTGGCTGGTGAAGTGGAGGTCTGGTGATGAGCATGGCGACATCCTCCGCCGCGCCGGTCAAGGTTCTCGTCGTCGACGATTCCGTGCTGATGCAGAAGCTGATGACGCAGATCATCAACGGGGCGCCGGGTTTCGAGGTGATCGGCGTCGCCGGCAGCGCCGAGGAAGGCTGGGACGCGATCCAGGACCTGCGGCCCGATGTCGTCACGCTCGACCTCGAACTGCCGGGCCGGCACGGCCTCAAGCTCCTCGCGCGGGTTCTGAAGCAGGATCCGCTGCCGGTGCTGATCGTCTCCGCTTTCGGGGGCCCCGGCGCCGACAACACCATCCAGGCGCTGGAGCTCGGCGCCATCGACTTCATCGAGAAGCCGGACGGCACGACCCATACGCTCGAAGGCTTCATGAAGCATCTGGTGGCGGCGCTGCAGCGCGCCGCGGCCAGCCGCAAGATGATCGCCGCCGCCCGGCAGATGGCGCAAGCTGGCGCTCCGGCGCGTCCGACGGCGCTGCCGCGGGAGCCGGCGCGCGCGGGCAGGACCTCCTTGATCGCCATCGGCGCCTCGACGGGCGGCGTGCCGGCCGTGCAGGCGGTGATGCGCGATCTTGCGCATCTGCGGCTGCCGATCGTGGTCGTCCAGCACATGCCGCCCGGCTACACGGCGAAATTCGCCGCGCGGCTGGCGGGCGCCACGGGCCTCGACGTGCGCGAGGCCGCCGATGGCGACCGCCTGAAGCCGGGGATGGCGGTGGTCGCGCCGGGCGGGCCGCGCCATCTCGAGATCGAGGAGCGGCGCGGCGAGTTCGTCTGCGTGCTGAAGGAGGGGCCGCTCGTCAGCGGGCATTCGCCCTCCGTCGACGTGATGTTCCATTCGGTGGCACGCAGTATCGGTTCGCAGGCGGTCGGCATCCTGCTCACCGGCATGGGCCGGGACGGCGCTGACGGTTTGTTAGCCATGCGGAAAGCCGGAGCCGAAACGTTAATCCAAAGCGGGGAGACCTGCGTGGTAAACGGAATGCCGAAAGCGGCCTTCGAGATCGGAGCAGCCGAACGGGTTGTCCCGCTGGACCAGATCGGCACGACGGTGAGCCATCTCATCGGCGATCGCTCGCATCTGCGGACCGCGTGAGGAGAGTGTGATGTCAAAGGCGAGAAGCGACTACCGCATCCTCGTGGTCGACGACCAGAAAAGCATGCGCGGGCTCGCGACCTATTTCCTGAAGCAGATCGAGTTTCAGGATATCGACGAGGCGGAGAACGCCCGCGAGGCGCTGATGAAGATGCAGCAGAAGCGCTACGACCTGCTGCTGCTCGACTGGAACATGGAAGGCATGAGCGGCATCGATCTGCTGCGCGCCATCCGCTCCGTGCCCGAGCTCAACCAGATCAAGATCATCATGGCGACCTCCGAGCGTTCGGTCGACAAGATGGATGAGGCGACCAGCAACGGCGCCGACCACTACGTCGTGAAGCCCTATGAGCTGCGCGACCTCGAGGTGCGGGTGAAGAAGGTCCTCGCCTGCTGAGGCTCCCTCCGCGAGCGTGGCTCGCGGACATGTGCATTGCCGATGCGCCCCGGAGCCGGAAGGTTTCGGGGCGCATCCATTTGCGGGTCGGAGACGTATAAGGGGTCTGACATGGACAGGCGGACGTTGATCGCAGGCCTCGGTGCGCTGGCGGCGTTGCCGGGTCGCGCCGCGGCGCAGGCTGCCGACGCTTATGCCTTCGGCTTCGACAGGCCCGGCAGCGGGCGGCTTGTGCTGTCCGATTATCGCGGCCGGCCGATCCTCGTCGTCAACACCGCGACGCGCTGCGGCTATGCCGGGCAGATGGCGACGCTGGAGCAGCTCTGGCAACGCTACCAGCCGCGCGGGCTGATGCTGGTTGCCGTGCCGAGCAATGATTTCGGCGGGCAGGAGCCGCTGGAGGGTGCCGCCATCGCCGAGGCGGCGCGCGAGAGCTATGGTGCGACCTATGCCTTCGTCGAGAAGACCGTGGTGAAGGGTCCGCAGGCGCATCCGTTCTACCGTTGGGCGGCCGCGCAGAAGCCGGCGGAGACGCCGCGCTGGAATTTCCACAAATACCTGATCGGCTCCCATGGCGAGCTCGTCGGCGGCTATCCGGCCGGCACCGATCCGCTCTCGCCGCAGCTCGTCAGGGCGATCGGGCAGGAATTGCAGGCCGGTTAGCCTCGTTTTCGCTGGAAATGGGATTCATCCCGGCTTGACCCGGGATCCATGCCAGAGCGCTTGCGATAAAAGTTCAGGCATGGATCCCGGATCTCCGCTTCGCTGCGTCCGGGGTGACGATGCCGAAACCGTGGGCAGCCTACTTCTTCGGACGGAACGCCGCGATCAGGGCCGGGTCGGTTTCCAGATAAGGACCCTCGATCAGGTCGATGCAGTAGGGGATCGCCGGCATCACTGCGTCGAGACATTCGGCAATGGCGCGCGGGCGTCCGGGGAGGTTGACGATCAGGGTGCGGCCGCGGATGCCCGCGGTCTGGCGCGAGAGGATCGCGGTCGGAACCTTCGCGAGGCTGACCTGCCGCATCAACTCGCCGAAACCGGGCATCGGCTTCTCGATCACGTCCTCCGTCGCTTCCGGCGTGACGTCGCGCGGTGCGGGGCCGGTGCCGCCGGTGGTGACGACGAGGCAGCAGCCCTCGCGGTCGGACAGTTCGATCAGCGTCTCGGCGATCAGCTTGCGGTCGTCGGGGATGACGCGGGCGACCGCCTCCCAGGGCGAGGTCAGAACGCGGCCGAAATAGTCGCGGATGGCGGGGCCGCCCTCGTCGGCATAGATGCCCGCCGAGGCGCGGTCCGAGACCGTGACGATTCCAATCCGGGCGACAACGGTCATCGTGCGTCTCCAACGAAGCACTCCGGCTCTATCGGCGAGCGGGAAGGGCGGTCAAGCGCGCGCTGTGCGAACTCTCCCCTCGGTCTGCCTATCAAGGGTGTTTGGAAGGAGATGCTCTGCCCGATCGGGCTCGGGCGGCTTCCCGCAGCCGACGCAGCCACATCCGGCTGAGTGCTGCCGCGCGGGCGAGGCCGATGCGGTTGCGGCCGATGCCGATGAGCGCGTTTCCCATCTCGCGTCGCTCGCCCCAGACATAGGTGCCGGCATCGACGCCGTCGCCGGCGCCGCTGTCGAGGCACTCCGGCGGCGTACCAGCGAGGTCGGCGCGCAGCATCGCGACGGTCAGCGTGCGGCCCGGCGAATGGCGGGCTTGCGTTTCGTCATAGGCGATCTTGAGGAAATGCCGCCGCCCGGCGCTCTCGATCAGGAGCCCCATCGCCAGCGTTTTTCCGTCGAGCAGGAGCGTGTCGACCAGCAGGCCGTCTTCCGCCGCGAACAGCGCGGCGAGGCGGCGGAAATAGGCGGTATCCTCCGGGATGCAGGCGATGGCGGTTCCCGCCTTGCCCTTCCAGCCGGCGGCTTCGAGCGTCAGGAACGAGTCGAGCGCCTCGACCGCAGCCTGTCCCCGGCTGCGCCGGAAGGTGAGGGCGCCGCTCTTGATGACGGCGCGGAACTGCTGCATCCGCTTCTTGTAAGCGGAGCCCAGCGCGCGGCGCAGATAGCGCTCAGGGTCGTCGCCGGGTTGCGCGATCATCACCGGGCGCGCCCAGCGCTCGCAGGTCGCGATGATGCTGCCGGTGGTGCGGCAGGCCTCCGCGAGCGCCGCATGGCCGGGGCCTTCGAGCGGCAGCAGGGGCAAGGCGAGTGTTCGCGGCAGGTCGCCCGAGGCGAGGAGGTAGCGCATCAGCGCGCGCGAGGCCTCGAGCGCATGGTCGCGATCGACCACCGGCAGGGAAGAGACCTCGTAGAGCGGCAGGACCGGCGCGACGAGCACCGCGGCGAAGCCGCTGCGCCAGTCGCGTTCGCGCCGGAGCGCCCAGACTCCGACCAGTTGCTCGAAGTCCAGCGCCTCGCTGTACCAGGCGCAGAGCACGACGATATCGTCCTCCTCGGCCAGCAGGGTCGCTGCGCTGACGGCCGCCGGCGCCATATGCGGATTGGGCTCGAGCGCATGCCGGGCGAGCTCGGCAAAGGCCGGTCCCAGCGCCGCATAGGCGGCCGGGCCGATGCGCCTGACGACGATGCCGCTCACGTCCGGACGCCGTCCCGGTTGCGGCGGCCGAGTTCGCCGCGCAGCGACAGCACGAAGGCGATGACCTGCGCCGTCGCGCGGTAGAGCTCCTCCGGGATCTCGTCATCGAGTTCGACGGCGGAAAGCGCCTGGGCGAGGACGGCGTTCTGCTCGATGGCGACGTCGTGCTCGCGACCGGTCTCGACGATGCGTTCGGCCAGCTCGCCCCGGCCCTTGGCGGTGACGCGCGGCGCGCCCTGCCCGTTATATTCGAGCGCGACGGCGATGCGGGGCGGGCGCGGCGCGCTCATGACAGGCGGTCCAGGAACTGGCCGGCGGTCGGCTGCTTCACGCGCGGCTGCCCGGTGTGGATATCGATGGCACCGCCGGTGAAGTCGGCATGGAGCAGCGCGGTTTCGAGGCCGGGCGCCGCGCCGCGCAGGAGCTTGCTCGTCTCCTCACGCTCGGCCCAGAGGGTGACGCCGACCTCGCGGCCCTGCAGCGTGACCACGCCCTGCAACGGGCCCATCGGCTCGACATCGAGCGCGAAGCGGATGCGCCAGAGCGGCGGCGAGACGCCCTGCGCCTCGCGCCGCGGCGGCTCCTTCTCGACCTGGAGCGGCAGGATCGCGGTGCCGTGCTGGAAGGCGAGGGGGATTTCCGTGAGCCAGCGCTGTGGCTGCGACTGGGCCGGGTCGAGACGCGGGGCATCGAGCGGCAGCGATGCGTATTGCGACAGCTTGATCCGGTCGAGTGCCGCATCGGTCTGGTCGAGCAGCGTCGTGGCGATGGCAAGGGGCTTTTCGCCCGGATGCAGCGTCGGCTCCGATGCGGGCTGTGCGGCGAGCGGACCGTCGCGGCGTGGCGGCGGAACGGGACTACGGCCGTCAGCCGCCGGTTCCGCTGGCGGCATCGCTCCACGCTCCGGTCGGGAGGCTGCCGGCTCGGGCGAGAGCGTCTCGACGATCGGCAGGAGCGTTTCCCGCAAGGCGAGCAGCCCCGCCTTGAGATCGCCGCGCGGCGCTGGGGCCTGCCCGGCGGCGGCGCGGGCTTCCATGAACAGCCCGGAGCCCTGCACGGCCGCCTGCAGGCGTGAGCCGGTCATGATCTGGCGCTCAGCGGGAAAAGCCTGCCGCAGGATCCGGTCGATGGCGGCGAGAAGCGGCTTCGGCAGGGTGAGCGCGACATTGCCCTCGGCGAGGCCGCGCAGATTGGCGAAGAGCGGCGCGAGACTGTCCTGCCGCATCAGCGCCGCGCCCAGCGTCGGGCCGATGGCAATCCGTGGCGATGCCGGCACGGGGGCCGCGGGCTGTCCTGTCTCGCCGGGTGCCGCTGGCCGGACGGTCGCGCCCATTGGTGGCGATCCCGAAATCGGTTCGACGGATTCAGGCGATGCCAGCGACGAGATCGGCGTCGGCGCCGCTGCCGGGACGGCCTGCGTTCCGCGACCGGGCATGGCGTCCGGCAGAGGCCGGGGCGCGTTTTCGGGCAAGGGCCCAGGCGCTGCCGGCGTGGGAGGTCGGCCGGGCTCCAGCGGAGACGCACCGACGGTGGGGGCGGTTACCGCAGGCGGCGGTGTGCTTCCGGCCAGATGCGGGGCCGGGGCGGTGGAAAGGGGAGGCGTGGCGGGAAGGGGCGACGAGGATGCCGGCAAAGCCTGAGCGGGCGCCGGGCTTCCGGTCGGCGGGCGGATCTCGACGAGCGTCGCGCGCAGATCGCCGCCGGGCTGCTCGGGCGCCTCGAGATGCAGGATCAGGGTGGCGCCGGGCTGGAGTGCCGCCTGCTTCGCCTGGGGGCCGGCGAGGACGAGCGCGACCCTGGCATCGCCGATCGTGGCTGTCGCCGTGCCGTCCGCGTCCAGCGAGATGAGCTGCGCCGCGACCGTCTTGCCGGCCGAAAGCTCGCCGGTCGCGTCGAGCGCCTGCAGCAATCTGGCGAAGTTCTGGCTCAGTATGAGCTGGGCGAGGTTCATCGGGCGGCCATGAATCGATGCCCCAACCTCTCAGGAAAGATTAAGGATTCTCTTGCCGTGCGGAGCTTGCCGCACGGAGCTTGCAAGGCGGCCGCGCGTCGGCGGCGCTGGTGCGGTGGCGCCGCCTGCCGCAAGCTCGCCGCCTCGTTCCCAAGGATGATCGCCATGGATTATCGCCGCCTCGGCCGTTCCGGTCTCAAGGTCTCGCCGCTCTGCCTGGGCACGATGATGTTCGGCGGCGCGACGGAAGAGGCGGAATCTCGCCGGATCATCGATCACGCGCATCATGCCGGCATCAATTTCATCGATACGGCCGATGTCTATAACGACGGCCGTTCCGAGGAGGTCACCGGGCGCGCCATCGCCGCGCATCGCCATGACTGGGTGCTGGCGACCAAGGTGGCCAATGTCATGGGCTCCGGCCCCAATCGCGGCGGGCTTTCGCGGCGCTGGGTGATGCAAGCCTGCGAGGACAGCCTGCGCCGGCTCGGCACCGAGGTCATCGACATCTACTATCTGCACAAGGAAGACCACCAGACCCCGCTGGAGGAGACCGTCCACGCCATCGGCGACCTGGTGCGCCAGGGCAAGATCCGGCATTTCGGCATCTCGAACTACCGCTCCTGGCGGCTCGCCGAGATCTGCCGGCTCTGCGACGATCTCGGCATCGACCGGCCCGTCGTCAGCCAACCCTACTACAACGCGATGAACCGCATGCCCGAGGTCGAGCATCTGCCGGCCTGCGGCTATTACGGGCTCGGCGTTGCCTCCTATTCGCCGCTGGCGCGCGGTGTGCTCACCGCGAAATACGCGCCCGGCCAGGCGCCGGCGGAGGGCACGCGCGCCGGGCGCGGCGACAAGCGCATCCTCCAGGCCGAATGGCGCGAGGAGAGCCTCGTCATCGCGCAGACGATCAAGGAGCACGCGGCGAAGCGCGGGCTCAGCCCGATCCAGTTCGCGGTGTGCTGGGTGCTGAACAACACCCTCCTGACCGCGGCCATCGCCGGGCCGCGCACCTTCGAGCAGTGGCAGGCCTATCTGTCGGCGCTGGATGTCGATTTCACCGGGGAGGACGAGGCGCTGGTGGATTCGCTCGTGCCGCCCGGCCATCCCTCGACCCCGGGCTACAGCGACCCGGCCTATCCGCTGGAAGGGCGCGTCAGCCGGGTCTGACGAGGCTGCTCGCCTCCCGTCATTGCGAGGAGCGAAGCGACGAAGCAATCCAGAGGGGCTGCGCGCGACGTCCAGCCCTATCCCCTGGATTGCTTCGCTGCGCTCGCAATGACGGCTGCGGCAGACTCGTCGCTTCAATTCATCATGCAGAAGCCGCCGACGACGAGCTGGGTGCCGCACCAGGGTTTCTTGTCGTCACCGTTCGTGCTGAGCCGGAGCGGCACCGGGTCGTCTTGTTTCGCACTGGATGGCGGGAAGGGCACGCGCTGCGGCTGATCGTTGGCCGCTGCCTGCGTACTGCTTGCCGCGGCGGCGCCCGGAATGACGATGATGCCGCGGCTGACCTTGGCCGCCGGCGCGCTGCTGCGCCCGCCAAGGCGAAACCGTGCGGCCTCCGCCTGCAAGGGCAGGAGGGCGGCTGCGGCGACGAGGCAGGTGATGGCAGCGATGCGGCGCATGGGCGGTCTCCCGATCGCGGGCCAGCATGCCGTGATCTGCCGCAAGGGCAAGCAAAGCCTGGGATCAGCCTCAGCGAGGCGTTAACGGGATTGTCAGGCTACAGCGCGTGGTCGCGTCAGGCTCTCCCATGCCGCCATGGCGCCCCGCACGATCGCTTCCAGCAACGGACGCGAAGCGCCGTCGCGGGCCTGGATCGACATGCCCTGCTGGACGGTGACGTAGTAGCTGGCGATCGCCTGGCGATCGAGCGAGGCAGGCAGCTCGCCTTCAGCGGCGGCGCGGCTCAATCGCTCCTCGATCATCGTGATGCTGCCGGCCCGCATCTCGCGCAGGATGCGGCTGGTTTCCTCGCCGACGCCAACCGCGTTGACAGCCGAGAGCACGACCATGCAGCCGGGCGGGCGGCCCGGCCGGGTGAAGGTCGCGGCGCTGGCCATGAGATAGCCCTCGATGGCCGCCCGCGCCGTTGGCGCATCGCTCAAGGGTGCGAGAATGTCGTCGCTCTCGGTCGCGGCAAAATGGCCGATGGCCTCGCGGTAGAGTTCTTCCTTGCTGCCGAATGCGGCGTAGAGGCTCGGTGAATTGATGCCCATCGCTTCGGTGAGGTCGCTCATCGAGGCCGCCTGATAGCCGCGCTCCCAGAACACATCCATCGCGCGCTCCAGCGCGGCCTGCCGGTCGAAACTGCGTGGACGGCCCCGTTCGGCCATGCGCCGAGCTCCTCGAAATTTATTCTGTGACGTTCATTATATATTTCGCTTGACGGCTGCCGGCAAGCGCGGCATCGATTGTGTATCGATCATCACAGAAATGGAGCTTGTCATGTCACGCCTTGCCGGAAAGCGCGCGCTCGTCACCGGCGGCAGCCGCGGAATCGGCGCCGCCATCGCTCGCAGGCTCGCCGCCGAGGGGGCCGATGTCGCGCTGACCTATGAACGCTCCGCCGACAAGGCGGCTGCGGTCGTCAGGGAGGTCGAGGCCCTCGGCCGCAAGGGTTTCGCCATCGCAGCCGACAGCGCCGACCCTGGGGCGGTGACGCGTGCGGTCGATGATGCCGTGAAGGCGCTCGGCGGCCTCGATATCCTCGTCAACAATGCCGGGATCTTCCGCGGTGGCCCGGTGGCCGACTGGAGCCTCGCCGATATCGACGCGACGCTGGCCGTCAATGTCCGCGCGGTGGTGCTGGCCTCGCAGGCCGCGGCGGCACATCTGGGCGAGGGCGGGCGGATCATCTCGACCGGCTCCTGCCTCGCCGATCGCGTCGTCGAGCCCGGCGTGACGCTCTACGCGATGAGCAAGGCTGCGCTGATCGGCTTCACCAAGGGCCTGGCGCGCGATCTCGGCCCACGCGGCATCACGGTCAACATCGTTCATCCCGGCTCGACCGATACCGACATGAATCCGGCCCATGGCGAGCGGGCCGATGCCCAGCGGGCGCGCATGGCGATCCCGCGCTACGGCAAGCCGGAGGATATCGCCGGGCTCGTCGCCTATCTCGCCAGCGAGGAGGCACGCTTCATCACCGGTGCCGGCTTCGCCATCGATGGCGGCGTGAACACCTGACGGCGCCGGCTTAGTGCCCGGGCAGGACGATCACGGTGGGCGTCGCCGGCAAGGCCGCCTTGCTCACCGTGATCGACGACGTGTCGCGGCGCTCGACCGGCCAGAGCCCTTTGGTCCGGGACAGGAAGCGTTCGAGCGTGCCGCCGCCGAAGAAGTGCATCGGGATCATCACCCGCGCCTGCAGTGATTTCAGCACCTCCAGCATCCCCTCCTGATCGAGGGTATAGCTGCCGTCGACGGGGAAGAGCACGACATCGACGCGGCCGAGCGCCCGCAGATGGCCGGGTTCCAGCGGGTGGTGCAGGTGGCCGAGATGGGCGATGCAGAGATCGCCGATCTCGAAGACGAAGATCGAGTTGCCGTCATAATCGGTGCCGCCATCATAGGTGCGGATATTGGTCGGCACGTTGCGCACGCGGACGTCGCCGAAGGTGACGTCGTGCTTCGCGGCGCCTTTTCCCTCCGGATCCCAGCCCCGGAGGATCAGCTTGATCGCCGGGTCGGGACGGTTGGAGTAGTGCGTCGAGTGCGCCTTGTTCATCGTGGCGATGTCGGGCGTCACTGGCGGGCGGACATAGTCGTTGTAGTCGGTCGCGATCTTCACCCCGCCCGGCGTCTCGATCAGGAAAGTGGCGTGGCCGACGAAGGTGAGCCTTGCCTCGTCCTTCGCGAGCTGGACGCGCTGGATCGGCAGGCGATAGCTCGCCATCTCCGGACGGCAGCCCGGCTCGTTCGACTGGGCGCGGGCGTGGGCTGTCGCCAGCAGCGCGAAGGCGAGGGTCGCAAGCAGGCGCAACAGGATGGCGGGCAGGCTCACTGGCGGGCTCCAGCAGCATTCGGGCCAAATGAGTTCAGGTCACGGGAGCTTCCGGCAAAAGTCGTGCCGGGGGAAGGGGCCGCGCGCCGAGATGGCGGTTTCGTGACGGCGCTGGACAGAGCTTCTGCCTTCGGGCAATCGGGGCGTTCCGTCTTCGCGAGGACGCCATGTCGGTCGCAAACCGCCTCAGATTCGTAGCTCTGCTGTTCCTGGCCGGCGGCCTCGTCGCGTTCTTCTATGTTTTCCGGATTTCCGGCTGGGAGCGGGTCGATGGCGGCGCGCGCTTCCTCATTCCCGACACGGACGGGAAGCAATTCGTGAAGGCGGAGATATTGCCCCTGCTCGGCCAGTATGGCGGCATCGCCATCGGCTTGAGCGTCGTGCTGCTGATCTTCGCGCAGATCGCCGCGATGCGCCAACGCCGCGCGACCGCGGAGGGAAGGCCGCAGCCTCAGCCGGCCAGGATGAGGCCGCTTCGCTTCATCGCGCTCGTCGTGCTCTCGACTGTGATCGGATGCGGCCTGACGATCGGCTATCGCTGGTACGACTATGTCGCCAATGCCGCGAGCCCGTATGACGAGATTGGCATCGACATCAACAGCCGCCTGCCCGAGCCCTTGCGCGCCTGGGGCTGCAGCCGCTTGAAAGAGCGGTTCGCGCGCGCAATCCCGCCCTACGGCTGCAGCGATGCCAGCGGGCGCGCCTGGCGCTGAGACCGCGAATATGCCTCGTGCCGGCCTGCTCGCGGTTGCGGGCTTTGGCCGCGCTCGCTACATAGCGGCCAGATTTCCCGACATCCCGTCGCCAAGCGTTTGAAAGCGGAGCCCGCTCGCCCCATGTCCCGTCAGTTCATCTACCATATGCGCGGCCTGTCCAAGACCTATCCGGGCGGCAAGCAGGTGCTGAAGGACATCCACCTGTCCTTCTACCCGGACGCCAAGATCGGCGTGCTCGGCGTCAACGGTGCCGGTAAGTCGACCCTGCTCAAGATCATGGCTGGGTTCGACAAGGAGTGGACCGGCGAGGCCTGGGTCGCGGAAGGCGCGCGCGTCGGCTACCTGCCGCAGGAGCCGAAGCTCGACGAGACGCTGAACGTCCGCGACAACATCATGCTCGGCGTGGCCCCGCAGAAGGCGATCCTCGACCGCTACAACGAGCTCGCCATGAACTATTCGGACGAGACCGCCGACGAGATGACCAATCTCCAGGACGAGATCGAGGCGAAGGGGCTGTGGGATCTCGACTCCAAGGTCGACCAGGCGATGGACGCGCTGCGCTGCCCGCCGGACGACTGGGCCGTCGACAAGCTCTCGGGCGGCGAGCGCCGCCGCGTCGCGCTCTGCAAGCTGCTGCTGGAACAGCCGGAGCTCTTGCTGCTCGACGAGCCGACCAACCATCTCGACGCCGAGACCACTGCCTGGCTCGAAGGCCATCTGCGGAGCTATCCGGGCGCGATCCTGATCGTCACCCACGATCGCTACTTCCTCGATAACGTCACGAGCTGGATCCTCGAGCTCGATCGCGGCCAGGGCATCCCCTATGAGGGGAATTACTCGTCCTGGTCAGTGCAGAAGCAGAAGCGTCTCGCCCAGGAAGGCCGCGAGGACGTCTCGCGTCAGAAGACCCTGGAGCGCGAGCAGGAATGGATCTCGGCCTCGCCGAAAGCGCGCCAGGCCAAGAGCAAGGCCCGCATCCAGCGCTATGACGAGCTGGTGCAGAAGGCCTCGAACAAGGGGCCCGACACCGCCCAGATCATCATCCCGATCGCCGAGCGGCTGGGTAACAACGTCGTCGATTTCGAGGATCTGTCGAAGGGCTTCCAGGACAAGCTCCTGATCGACGGGCTCTCCTTCAAGCTGCCGCCGGGCGGCATCGTCGGAGTGATCGGCCCCAACGGCGCCGGCAAGACGACGCTGTTCAAGATGATCACCGGCGTCGAGAAGCCCGATGCCGGCACGATCAAGATCGGCGAGAGCGTCCAGCTCGGCTATGTCGATCAGAGTCGCGACTCGCTCGACGACAAGAAGAACGTCTGGGAGGAGATCTCGGGCGGCAACGACATCATCTATCTCGGCAAGAAAGAGATCAATTCGCGGGCCTATTGCTCGGCCTTCAACTTCAAGGGCGGTGACCAGCAGAAGAAGGTCGGCTCGCTCTCGGGCGGCGAGCGCAACCGCGTCCATCTCGCCAAGATGCTGAAGAGCGGCGCCAACGTCCTGCTGCTCGACGAGCCGACCAACGACCTCGACGTCGATACGCTGCGCGCGCTCGAAGAGGCGCTGGAGGATTACGCCGGCTGCGCCGTGATCATCAGCCACGATCGCTGGTTCCTCGACCGCATCGCGACCCACATCCTCGCCTTCGAGGGCGACAGCCATGTCGAGTGGTTCGAGGGCAACTTCGCCGAATACGAGGAGGACAAGCAGCGCCGCCTCGGCATCGACTCGACCATCCCGAAGCGCATCCAGTACAAGAAGTTCACCCGCTGAGCCTTCCGATTCGGAACTGAAAAAGCCCCGCGACAGCTCGTCTGTCGCGGGGCTTTTCCGTTTGCCGACTGTGGCTCGGCCGCACGTCCCGCTGCATTATGCCGCAATGCCCGGCACGCTGCCCGGCCATGCCCCGATCATCGGTCACTTTAAGGTCGGCTTAAGGTAGGTCTCCTTACGACGAGGCGGAATCCAAAGCTTCGTCAGGCTTTGGATTCTCCAAGGTAAGTCTAGAGCCGGTTCAATTATTGAACGGCATCTTCTCTGCGTAACGCGAAGGTCGGCTATGAGCAGCGAGTATATCCAGGATATGGTTGAAAATCTGAAGGATGGCCGCCTGTCGCGGCGTTCCTTCATTCGGAAATTGGCGGCGGTCGGCATCACCGCCCCGATCGCGAGCCAGATTCTGGCCTGGAATGGCGTGGCGATGGCGAATGCCACGCTCGAATACAAGCCGACCAAGGCCGGCGGTGGCGGCCCGCTCAAGATGCTGCTCTGGCAGGCGCCGACCCTGCTGAACCCGCATTTCGCCTCGGGCACCAAGGACCAGATCGCCTCGCGCATCTTCTACGAGCCGCTGGCCGGCTGGGACAAGGAGGGCAATCTCTTCCCGCAACTCGCTGCCGAAGTTCCCAGCAAGGCCAATGGCGGCCTGTCCGAGGACGGCAAGACCGTGACCTGGAAGCTGAAGCCCGGCGTGAAGTGGCATGACGGCAAGCCGTTCACGGCCGATGACGTCGTCTTCACCTGGGAATACGCCGCCGACCCGGCGACCGCCGCCTATACCACCGGTGCCTATGCCAACATCAAGGTCGAAAAGGTCGACGATTTCACCGTCAAGGTGATCTTCAAGGAGCCGACCCCGTTCTGGGCCGATCCTTTTGTCGGCGTCGCCGGCATGATCATCCCGAAGCACCATTTCGGCGAGTACAAGGGCGCCAAGTCGCGCGAGGCCCCGGCCAACCTCAAGCCGGTCGGCACCGGCCCCTACAAGTTCGTCGAGTTCAAGCCGGGCGACATCATCCGGACCGAGCGCAACACCGAGTATCACGTCGCGAACCAGCCCTTCTTCGACACCTTCGAGGTCAAGGGCGGCGGTGACGCGGTCTCGGCGGCGCGCGCCGTGCTGCAGACCGGCGAATACGACTATGCCTGGGACTCGCTGGTCGAAGAGGATGTGCTCAAGCGCATGGAGACCGGTGGGCGCGGCAAGGTCAGCGTCGCGGTGGCCGGCGACATCGAGTTCATCACGCTGAACACGACCGATCCGTGGACCGAGGTCGACGGCGAGCGCTCGAGCAAGAAGACCAAGCACCCGACGCTGTCGGACCCGGCCGTGCGCCAGGCGATCAACCTGCTGATCGACCGCGACTCGATCCAGAAGTTCATCTATGGCCGCGCCGGCATCCCGACCGCCAGCTTCGTCAACCAGCCGAAGCAGTTCAAGTCGGAGAAGCTGAAATACGAGTTCAGCATCGCCAAGGCGAACCAGATCCTCGACGAGGCCGGCTGGAAGAAGGGCTCCGACGGCATCCGCGAGAAGGATGGCAAGAAGCTCAAATACGTCTTCCAGACCTCGATCAACGCGCCGCGCCAGAAGGTTCAGGCGATCATCAAGCAGGCCTGCCAGAAGGCCGGTATCGAGCTCGAGCTGAAGTCGGTCACGGCCTCGGTGTTCTTCTCGTCGGACGTCGCCAACCCCGACACCTACACCAAGCTCTATACCGACATCGAGATGTACACCACGACCCAGCCGCAGCCCGATCCGGAGCGCTTCCTCAACCAGTTCACCTCCTGGGAAGTCGCCAGCAAGGAGAACAAGTGGCTGGGCCGCAACGTCTCGCGCTACACCGACCCCGAGGCCGACAAGGCCTATCGGGAAGCGCAGAAGGAGCTCGACCCGGCCAAGCGCGCCGCGCTGCTGATCAAGGTCAACGAGATCTTCTGCGAGGCCAATGTCATCCTGCCGGTCCTGTCGCGGACGAAGGTGGTCTCCGCTGCGCAGAACCTCGCGCATGACCACTCGGGCTGGGACGTCGATACCTGGAACCTGGGGGCCTGGTATCGCAGCTGAGCCATGAGCGGCCCCTCGCCGGGAGCTTTCCGGCGAGGGGCCGCTCTAAAGACCTCCGATCCATCGCCATGCCCAATTGGGCGTGAAGCGGTGATCGCAATGCAAAGGCCCGGTGGATTTGATCCGCCGGGCCAGACCAGTTTCCGGGCCGGCGGTCTAACGAGATCCATGCGCCAGAGTGCAGAGCGCTGCCCGGTCAGCTGCAGATTTGGGCCTCGACCGATGCCATGGCGTCCCGATAGGAGCGGACATGGATGCCGTCATGGGTGCTGTCCGGCTTGGCGAAGCCCTCGGTTCCGTCGCGGGTGCCGGCGAAGGGGTCGATGAAGGTGCAGGCGTGGCGATCGCAGGCCCGCTTCAGCCTCTCGGACAGCGCGACCACCGCTGCCGGCTCATAATACTTGATCATTCCGGGCTCAGCCGGGGGAACCGCGGCGACGAAGACCTTCGTGGACAGAGCGGCCGCGCTGGCGATCAGCCGGTCGGCATTGCGTTCGAAGGCGTCGAGGTATTTCGGTTGGGTCGGCTTGCGTTTGCGATGCAGATCGTTGGTGCCGATCAGGATGACGATGCTGCCGGGCTTTTTCGTAAAGGCGAATGTCGCCCAATGGCCGTTCATATCCGTCATCTTGGCGCCGCTGATGCCGGCATTGACGACATTGCGGCCGCAGAGGCGATGGGTCGCGTTGATCATCTCGGCATTGGAATCGCCCGCGATGAAGACATAGTCCGGATCGGCCTCGCCGATATGGGCGTTGATGACCGCGAGCCGGGCCAGTAGCGGGAAGTTCTCCGCCGGTTTGCGCAGCGCGAGATAGGTGCCGGTGGCGGCGGCGGCGACGAGCACCACGGCGAGGGCGGTAAGGACGCGGCGGGAGCGGAGCCAGCCAGTAAACGCATCCGGCGCCGGCAGGCGCGCGAGCAGGCTTGCTTCGGTCGCAAGGAGGCGGGGGCGTAGCTTCATGGCGTTCTTTTCGACGAGATGCCAGGAGAGGAAGGCGAGAGCGAAGGCCAGGCACCAGGAGATGGCGGCATTGGCCCACCAGGACTGGCCCGCGCCGAAGGTCGCGACCACGGCCTGCTGGATCGGGAAGCCGTAGAGGAACAGGCCGTAGGAATAGTCGCCCGACGAGACCAGCCAGCTGCGGCGCGGGCTGGTGAGCCCGAGGAAGGCGGTGAGATAGGCGCAGGGCAGGGCGATCAGGTAGTCGCCGCCGGGGACGCTCAGCCCCAGCAGCGTCGCGGCGAGGGCCAGCGCGAACAGCGCCTTGCTCCAGATGATCCGCTTCCGGAACAGATAGACGCCGATGCCATAGAGGAAGCAGAGGATCAGCACGGGGCCCGAAACGGTGACGCCCGGCTGGTGACGCCTGATCAGGACGTAGATGACGAAAATGACGGCGTGGACGATGAGGATCGTTGCAAGCGCGCGATCCTCCCGGCGCAACAGCCCCAGCGCGGTGATGCCGGCGATGATCA
Organism: Allobosea sp. UNC402CLCol; assembly: GCF_000745475.1. GTDB lineage: Bacteria > Pseudomonadota > Alphaproteobacteria > Rhizobiales > Beijerinckiaceae > Allobosea > Allobosea spartocytisi. The sequence continues at coordinate 473,353 of NZ_JQJJ01000008.1, read as the reverse complement.
GGTAGCAATACAGCTCCCAGGGCAGGGTCCAGAGCTGGCCGTTGACCAGTCCTGACCAGGGATTGCCCAGAAACACGCCCGGCAGGAGAAACTGGACGACGCCGAGGATGTTCAGGAAATACTGCCGGAAGAGCGGACTGCTAAAATACTCCGTCAGCGGCAGCGTCGTGAAGATCGCGCCGATGACGATGGCGGCAAAGGTCTCCACGGCGAGCGCCGGCACCAGCCGGATCAGGCGCAGGCCGAGAAAGGAGATCAGCGACCGGCAGCGCTCGAGGCTGCCGGCGACGAGAAAGCCGCTGAGCGCGAAGAACATCGGCAGGATCAGCGCGACCGCCGGGCGCCATGCGCCGCCGAAGACACGCAACGTCTCGCCGACGCCATAGGCCACGCCGACCGCATGTGTGACGATGACGAGCGTCGAGAGCAGCAGGCGCAGATAGTCGAAGCCAGCCGGCCGGTTGCCGGCGGCGGCCAGGCGCTCGGCGAAGGAGGGGCCGTTCAGCCACCACCACCTTGTGCCTGCAGCAGCGGTCGCGACCGGAGCGGCCGGCCCGGCCGCCTCGATCGATACATCGTCTTGCCGTCTCACGGCGCGTCTTTCCTGCCCGTGGATCAGTGCTTCGGCTTGCCGCCGACGAGGATGCTGGCGTCGACATCCTTGATGTCGCGCTTGCCGCAGAGTGCCATGGTGACGTCGAGCTCCTTGCGGATGATGTCGAGCGCGGCCGTCACGCCCTGCTCGCCCATCGCGCCGAGCCCATAGAGGAAGGCGCGGCCGATGAAGGTGCCCTTGGCGCCGAGCGCGACCGCCTTGAGCACGTCCTGGCCCGAGCGGATGCCGCCGTCGAACAGCACCTCGATGCGGTTGCCGACCTGCTCGACGATGCCGGGCAGGGCCTCGATCGAGGACAGCGCGCCATCGAGCTGGCGGCCGCCATGGTTCGAGACGATCAGGGCGTCGGCGCCGCTTTTCGCGGCCATCTCGGCGTCCTCGGGATCGAGGATGCCCTTCAGGATCAGCTTGCCGCCCCATTGCTCCTTGATCCACTGGACATCGTCCCAGTTCAGCTTCGGGTCGAACTGGCTGGCGGTCCAGGAGGAGAGCGAGGACATGTCGGCGACGCCGGTGACGTGGCCGACGATGTTGCCGAACTGCCGGCGCGGCGTGTCCAGCATCTTCAGGCACCAGCGCGGCTTGAAGGCGAGGTTGATGAGATTGGCCAGCGTCGGCTTCGGCGGGGCGGAGAGGCCGTTGCGGATGTCCTTGTGGCGCTGGCCGAGGATCTGCAGGTCCAGCGTCAGCACCAGGGCCGAGCAGCCGGCGGCCTTGGCGCGCTGGATCAGGCGCGAGATGAAGTCGCGGTCCTTCATCACATAGAGCTGGAACCAGAAGGGCGCGCTGGTGTGGTTCGCCACGTCCTCGATCGAGCAGATGCTCATGGTCGAGAGCGTGAAGGGCACGCCCGCCTTGGCGGCGGCCTTGGCGGCGAGGATCTCGCCGTCGGCGTGTTGCATGCCGGTGAGGCCGGTGGGAGCGAGCGCGACGGGCATCGCAACCGGCTGGCCGATCATCTCGCTGGCGAGCGATCGATCGGTCATATCGACGGCGACGCGCTGGCGCAGCTTGATCTTGGCGAAGTCGGCCTCGTTGGCGCGATAGGTGCCCTCGGTCCAGGCGCCGGAATCGGCGTAATCGTAGAACATGCGCGGCACGCGGCGCTTCGCCAGCAGGCGCAGATCTTCGATGGTCAGGGGCTGGGCCATGGTCGTTGCGGCTCCAAATTCCTCTCGGCATTGCCTTCGCGAAAACCGATTTTCGCCACGACAATGCCCTGGACAGTCGAGACCTGCTCGGTCGCACAGATGGCGGTGGCAGGCAACACTCCCGGAGCAGGCCGCTATGCCGCAGGCGACGGGGTCGGGGCAGTTGCAGGCAAAACGGAGCGGCTACATTCCGCAAAGTCAGGCTCCGGCCGGCAAGGCTCGGCGGGTGCCTTCTCGCTCGGGCTGGCGTGCGGCGATGGCCCTTTGGGGGGGCGGCATGGCATTCCCGCCTCGGGTGAAGGCGAATTCCATCCCGACGCTTCGTTCCCCATAGAGGTCAGTGCCGGGTGATCTTGGCGAAGTCTTAAATCACAACGTTTCGTCTGCCTTGCCTTTGGCCTCGACAAGGTCGAATTTTCGGTCAATTCTTTATTGCCGGCTTGCGGATTGCGGTCCGAGGGCTGGTGGGCGCGGCTTCGAGGGATATGGCGATGGCGACCGGAACCGTTAAATGGTTCAATACCGAGAAAGGATACGGCTTCATTCAACCGGCGGACGGCGGCAAGGATGTGTTCGTGCACATCACTGCCGTAAAGGAAGCTGGCATGATGACGCTGACGGAAGGGCAGAAAATCGCGTTCGAGCTCAAGACGGAGCGCGGCAAGACTGCGGCAGGGGATCTGAAGCTCCTCTGAACCAACCGATCTCGTGACCTATGCGACCCGCCGCTCCGGTTGGAGCGGCGGAGAATTGTCCCATCGTCGATGGGCGCTGCCGTGAACAAGGTCGGCCTGCCCTGCGCGGCCGGACGGTGGAGCCGTCATTCAAGGCAGATCCAGGGACGCACCCCAGGCCATCCCAATTCACCAGGCTCAGAAACCACAGCCGCGCTGCGCGAGACGTCCGGCGCAGGCGCGCCGCGGAACGTCGTCCTGTTTTCCGCACGATAATTCGCTTGCACGAACGACGCTTTTGACATAAAGATATCTTTATATCTTTTTTCGAGCGTGGGAGGTGTTTGCGTGCGACAGCCGACGGCATTGTCCTCCGATGTGCTTCTGGCAGGCCTGAGGGCGGCCGGCGAGGAGACGCGGCTGCGCATCATCGCGCTGCTCTCCGAAGGCGAGCTTTCGGTCTCAGACCTCACCGACATTCTCGGCCAGTCGCAGCCGCGCATCTCGCGCCATCTCAAGCTCTTGGCCGAAGCCGGGCTGGTGCGACGCTCACGCGAGGGCGCCTGGGCCTTCTTCCGGCTCGACGAGACCGGGCCGGGCGGGGCCTTCGCCGCCTCGCTCGCCGCATGGCTCGATCTGAGCGATCCGGTGCTCGCCGCCGACCGTGAAAGGCTCGCCGCCGTCAGGGCGACGCGGGCCGAGGCCGCGCAAAGCTATTTCGCCAGCGTCGCGCGCGACTGGGACCGGTTGCGCGGCTTGCACGTGCCCGATCATGTCGTCGAGGCGGCGGTCGAACGGGCGGTGGGCGAGGGCACGCCCGGCGCCATGCTCGATCTCGGCACCGGAACGGGGCGGATGCTGGAGCGGATCGCGCCGAAGTTCGGCCGGGCCGTCGGCGTCGACGCCAACCATGCGATGCTGGCGGTGGCGCGCGCCAATCTGGAGCAGGCGGGGCTCTCGCGCGTCGAGCTCAGGCAGGGCGACATCTATGCTTTGCCTTTTGCGCGCGGCTCCTTCGATCTCGTCGTCGTCCATCAGGTGCTGCATTTCCTCGACGATCCCGGCCGGGCGGTGCGCGAGGCTGCGGCCATGCTGGCGCCGGGCGGTCGGTTGATCGTGGTCGATTTCGCCCCGCACGAGATGGAATTCCTGCGCAGCGAGCATGCGCATCGCCGGCTTGGCTTCTCGCGCCAGCAGATCGCGGGCTGGTTCACTGAGGCCGGGCTCGCCTGCGATCTCTCGCAGGAGGTGACGCTTGCCGATGGCGGCTCGGGCCAGCTCCCGGTCATGCTCTGGCGCGGGCGCGACCGGCGCGTCCAGGCCGATCCGCCGGCCCGCAAGATCAATCTCGAGGTTGCCTGATGAATGCCTTTCGCCCGAGCCGGCACGGTTCGCGCCGTCCGCGCGTCTCCTTCGAATTCTTCCCGCCGAAGTCGGAGGAGATGGAGGTTGCTCTCTGGGAGAGTGTGCGCCGGCTCGAGCCGCTCGGTCCCAGCTTCGTCTCCGTGACCTATGGCGCCGGTGGCTCGACCCGCGAGCGCACCCACGCCACGGTGAAGCGCATGGTCGAGGAGACCGCGCTGAAGCCTGCTGCGCATCTCACCTGCGTCTCGGCCTCGAAAGCGGAAGTGGACGAGGTGATCCGTTCCTATTGGGATGCCGGCGTGCGCCATGTCGTGGCGCTGCGCGGCGACCCGGCCGGCGGCCTCGGCACGACTTACGAAGCGCATCCGGAAGGCTATCACCAGACCTCCGATCTCGTCGCCGGTCTGAAGGCGATCGGCGATTTCGAGGTCACGGTCTCGGCCTATCCGGAGAAGCATCCGGAAGCGGCTTCGCTCGATGCCGACATCGATGCGCTGCAGAAGAAGGTCGATGCCGGCGCGACGCGGGCGATCACCCAGTTCTTCTTCGATAACGACGTCTATTTCCGCTATCTCGACAAGGTCCGCGCGCGCGGCATCGAGATCCCGATCCTGCCCGGCATCGTGCCGGTGCAGAACTTCAAGCAGACCGCGAGTTTCGCCCGCAAGACCGGCGCCAGCGTGCCGCAATGGCTGGCCGACCGTTTCGAAGGGCTGGAGGACGACGCCGCGACGCGCCGGCTGGTGGCGGCGGCCGTCTGCGCCGAGCAGGTGCTCGACCTGATCGACCGCGGCGTCACCGATTTGCATTTCTACACGATGAACAAGGCCGACCTCGTCTACGCCATCTGCCATCTCGTCGGCCTCAAGCCCGAGAAGCCGGCGGCGCAGGCCGTGGCGGCGGAGTAGACTGATGTCCGACTACAAGCCAGCTCCGGTCGATGGCGCCGAGATCGAGCGCTCGCTGCGCGAGGCCGCGCGGGAACGCATCCTCGTGCTCGATGGCGCGATGGGTACGCAGATCCAGGACCTCAAGCTTTCGGAAGCCGATTTCCGCGGCGAGCGCTTCAAGGGTTTCAACCACGACCTGAAGGGCAACAACGACATCATCGCCCTGACGCAGCCCGATGCGCTGCGCGACATCCATCTCGCCTATTTCCGGGCCGGTGCCGACATCGTCGAGACCAACACCTTCTCCGGCACCTCGATCGCCCAGGCCGATTACGGCATGGAGGCGCTGGTCTATGAGCTGAACGTCGAATGCGCCCGCATCGCCCGCGAGGCAGGGGCCATCGCGCAAAAGGAGGATGGCCGCCGCCGCTATGTCGCCGGCGCCATCGGCCCGACCAACCGCACGCTCTCGATCTCGCCTGATGTCAACAACCCCGGCTTCCGTGCCGTGACCTTCGATCAGGTCCGCGACGCCTATGCCGAGCAGGTGACGGGGCTGATCGACGGTGGCTCGGAACTGCTGCTGATCGAGACGATCTTCGACACGCTGAACGCCAAGGCCGCGATCGTCGCGATCGAGGAGGTGTTCCGGGCCAAGGGTATCCGCTTGCCGGTGATGATCTCCGGCACGATCACCGATCTCTCCGGCCGCACGCTGTCGGGCCAGACGGTCGAGGCCTTCTGGAACGCCGTGCGCCATGCCGCGCCGCTGACGGTCGGGCTCAACTGCGCGCTCGGCGCGCGCGAGATGCGGGCGCATATCAAGGACATGTCGCGCGTCGCGGACACGCTGGTCTGCGCCTATCCCAATGCCGGCCTGCCCAACGAATTCGGCCTTTATGACGAACGGCCCGAAGCCACGGCCAAGATGCTGGCCGAGTTCGCCGATGCCGGCTTCGTCAATGTCGTCGGCGGCTGCTGTGGCACCACCCCGGACCATATCCGCGCCATCGCGGAGGCCGTCGCCGGCAAGGCGCCGCGCCAGATGCCGGAGGTGAAGCCCTATCTCAGGCTCGCGGGGCTGGAGCCCTTCACGCTCGACGAGACCATCCCCTTCGTCAATATCGGCGAGCGGACCAACGTCACCGGCTCGGCGAAGTTCAGAAAGCTCGTCACGGCCGGCGACTACGCGGCCGCGCTCGACGTGGCGCGCGACCAGGTCGCCAACGGTGCGCAGGTCATCGACATCAACATGGATGAGGGCCTGCTCGATTCCGAGAAGGCGATGACGGAGTTCTGCAACCTGATCGCCTCGGAGCCGGATATCAGCCGCGTTCCGATCATGGTCGATTCCTCGAAGTTCCATGTCATCGAGGCCGGGCTGAAGACGATCCAGGGCAAGCCGATCGTCAACTCGATCTCGATGAAGGAGGGCGAGGCGGCCTTCCTCGAACATGCCCGCATCTGCCGCAACTACGGCGCGGCCGTCGTCGTCATGGCCTTCGACGAGGCCGGCCAGGCCGACACCTATGCCCGCAAGATCGAGATCTGCACGCGCGCCTACAAGCTCCTGACCGAGGAGATCGGCTTCCCGCCCGAGGACATCATCTTCGACCCGAACATCTTCGCGGTGGCGACGGGCATCGAGGAACACGACAATTACGGCAACGATTTCATCGAGGCCACGAAGACGATCCGCGAAACCCTGCCGCATGCCCATGTCTCGGGCGGCGTCTCGAACCTGTCCTTCTCGTTCCGCGGCAACGAGAAGGTCCGCGAAGCCATGCACTCGGTCTTCCTGTACCACTGCATCAAGGTCGGCATGGATATGGGCATCGTCAATGCAGGCCAGCTCGGCTCCTATGACGATCTCGACCCCGAACTGCGCGAGCTCTGCGAGGATGTCGTCCTCAACCGCCGCAAGGATGCGACCGAGCGGCTGCTGGAGGCGGCGCCGCGCTTCAAGGGCGATGGTTCGGTCGCGACGTCCGGCAAGGACCTGGCCTGGCGGGAGCTGCCGGTCGAGAAGCGGCTTGAGCATGCGCTGGTCGCCGGCATCACCGAATTCATCGATATCGACACGGAAGAGGCGCGGCTGAAGGCCGAGAAGCCGCTCCATGTCATCGAAGGGCCGCTGATGGCCGGTATGAACGTGGTCGGCGACCTGTTCGGCGCCGGCAAGATGTTCCTGCCGCAGGTGGTGAAGTCGGCCCGCGTGATGAAGCAGGCCGTCGCCTATCTCATGCCCTATATGGAGGAGGAGAAGCGCCTGAATGGCGGCGGCGAACGCTCGGCCGCCGGCAAGGTGCTGATGGCGACGGTGAAGGGCGATGTCCACGACATCGGCAAGAACATCGTCGGCGTCGTGCTCCAGTGCAACAATTACGAGGTCATCGACCTCGGCGTGATGGTGCCGACGCAGAAGATCCTCGACACGGCACGCAAGGAAAACGTCGATATCATCGGGCTCTCCGGCCTGATCACGCCCTCGCTCGACGAGATGGTGACCGTCGCCTCCGAGATGGAGCGGGAGGGCTTCGAGATTCCGCTGCTGATCGGCGGGGCGACGACGAGCCGCGTCCATACGGCGGTGAAGATCCATCCGGCCTATGAAAAGGGCCAGACGGTCTATGTCACCGACGCGTCGCGCGCTGTCGGCGTGGTCTCGACCCTGCTCTCGCAGGAGCAGAAGCCGGCCTATGTCGACGGCATCAAGGCCGAATACGCCAAGGTTGCCGCCGCCCATCGCCGCTCGGAGGCCGACAAGCAGCGCCTGCCGCTGGAGAAGGCGCGCGCCAACGCCTTCAGGCCGGACTGGACGAGCTATCTGCCGCCGAAGCCGAGCTTCCTCGGCACCCGCGTGTTCCGGACCTATGACATCGCCGATCTCGTGCCAGTGATCGACTGGACGCCGTTCTTCCAGACCTGGGAGCTGAAGGGCCGCTTCCCGGCCATCCTGGAGGACGAGAAGCAGGGCGAGGCGGCGCGCGCGCTCTGGGACGATGCGCAGACGATGCTGAAGCGCGTCGTCGAGGAGCGCTGGTTCAATCCGAAGGCGGTGATCGGCTTCTGGCCCGCGAACGCCGTCGGCGACGATATCCGCCTCTATACCGGCGAGAGCCGGCAGGAGACGCTCGCCACCTTCCACGGCCTGCGCCAGCAGCTTTCCAAGCGCGATGGCAAGCCGAATATGTGCATCTCCGACTTCGTCGCGCCGGAAGGCGGGGCTCCCGATTATATCGGCGCCTTTGTCGTCACATCGGGCGCGGAGGAGGAACGCATCTCCGAGAAGTTCGCCCGCGACAATGACGACTACCGCTCGATCATGGTCAAGGCGCTGGCGGATCGCTTCGCGGAAGCCTTCGCCGAGCGCATGCATCAGCTCGTGCGCAAGGAGTTCTGGGGCTATGCGCCGGATGAGGCCTTCTCCAACGAGGATCTGATCCGCGAGGAATATCAGGGCATCCGTCCCGCGCCGGGCTATCCGGCCCAGCCCGACCATACGGAGAAGGCGACGCTGTTCGAGCTGCTGCAGGCGGAGCGGCGCGTCGGCGTGAAGCTAACCGAGAGCTATGCGATGTGGCCCGGCTCCTCGGTCTCGGGCCTCTATCTCTCGCACCCGGAGGCCTATTATTTCGGCGTCGCCAAGGTCGAGCGCGACCAGGTCGAGGACTATGCCAAGCGCAAGGGCATGAGTATCGAGCAGGTCGAGCGCTGGCTGGCGCCGATCCTGAACTACGACGCCACCGCCTATCGTTTGCAGGCGGCGGAGTAAGCAGCAGGTGTCATGCCCGGGCTCGACCCGGGTTCTCCTGCCGGAGGCCAAGCCCGGCGTCCCTTCCTGAACGAGAGTCTCGGCTCTGCGCTTCGCTGCGTCCGGGAATGACGCCGCGGATGCCGATTATACAGATCCGGCGTGTTGAATTATCGGACCGGCTCGTTTAACCCGCGCCGGTCGGGAGTTGCCCGGCGGCAAGCCGGGCGGAGTGACCATGGCCGACGATAACGACGATTACGTCTACGACGAGGCGACGGGCGAGTGGCGCCCGGCTTCGGAGGTGGCGGCTGCTGCTGCCGCGAGCGCACGCGTCGAGGTCCGCGACGCCGCCGGCAATGTGCTGGCCGACGGCGATTCCGTCGTTCTGATCAAGGATCTCAAGGTGAAAGGCGCCGGCCAGACCCTTAAGCAGGGGACGGTGATCCGCTCGATCCGCCTGACTGATGATCCCGACGAGATCGATTGCCGCCACGATGCCATCAAGGGACTCGTGCTGCGCACCGAGTTCGTGCGCAAGCGCTGAGGCGCCGGCGACCGGCGCGCTGCGCCGGGGCCTATACGAGACTCACTGTGCCAGGCGCAATGGCGGGCTTGCCAGGGGACGATCGAACATCTGCAAGGTGTTGCCGCCGGTCATGCCGGCGACGTGAAGCGCGGCATGGGCCTCGGCAAAGAGGGCCGCGGGATCGCGGTGGCGTTCGCCATCGAGGACGACAGCGCCGATCGAGATCGTGAAGTCGATCACCGCATGTCCGCGCATGATCGGGCGGGACAACAGATGCTGCGCGTTCTCGAGACTGGCGGCGAGGCGCTGCTGCCCGGCCGACATCCGCAGCAGCAGGGCGAACTGGCTCTTGCCGATGCGGCTGCTGGCGAAAGCATCGGGGAAGAGCCGGGCGAGCCGCTCTTCGAAGCGGAGCAGCAATTCATCGCTGGCCGCCGCTCCGAAAGCATCAACGATGTCGTGAAAATCATCGATGTCGAGCATAATCAGCGCGAAGGTTTCCTGTTCGAAGCGCCGGTCGAGCAAGGCCTGGGCGACGAGGTCCTCGAAGCTGCGCCGAGCCGAGCGCTCGACGAGTGGATCGCGCTGCTTCAGCGTGGCGAGGCCTGTCCAAAGGCCTTTCTCGGCGGTGACATCCTGCTTCGAGCCGAAGATGCGGAACGGGCGGCCATGCTGATAGCCGACGCCGACGATCAGGCGCATCCAGCGCTTCTCGTTGCTTGCGGTGCGAATGCGGCAGTCGAGGGAGAAGGCCTCGCCGGTGCGGATCGCCTTGCTGCGCAGCCGATCCATCTCGGTGCGCGAGCTTTCCTCATAGAGGTCGAGGATCGACGAACGCTGGATCGTCGAGCCGCGCCGCAGGCCGAACAGATCGTAGACCCCGTCGGTCCAGCTCAGCGACACGTTTGCGAGATTGCACTCCCAGGCCCCGATGGAGGAGGGCTTGCCGGAAACCCGACAGAGCTCCGAAGCGATGCGCTGCTGCTCGATGTTCAAGGCCATCCCCTCCGGTCGCCTAGCCGGACAAACTACAATAGAGCAGGGGAGTTAAGCGAGCCTTGTGAGAGCTTCCCGGGCCTGCGGCTCCTCACGGGATCGCGATCAGGCCATGCGCGCGCCCTGCGTCGCGGCGAGCAGGTCGCGTAACGTCGTGATCGTGGAGGAATCGGCGACGCCGTCGACCTTCTCCGGGCGCCAGTGGCGCTGGAAGGCGGCGACGACCGCTTCCAGCTTCTCGTCGAAGACGCCGTCGACCGCGACGCCATAGCCGAGCATGGCGAACATGGCCTGCAGCGCCTCGACCGGCTGGCCGCTCTCGCCACGGGCGAAGAAGCGCCCGCCGCGAATCGGCGGGGCTTCAGTCCAGAGGCCGACGCCGCCTTCCGCGAAATGCCGCCAGGGAAATTTCTCGCCGGGGTCGATCTTGCGGCCGGGCGCAACGTCCGAATGGGCGAGCACCCGCTCGGGCGGGATCGACCAGCGCTCGCAGATGTCGCGGCAGAGGTTCAGCGTCGCCGCGATCTGCGCATCGGGAAAGTCGGGCAGGCCGCCGGGGTGGCCGGGATTGGCGATCTCGATGCCGATCGAGCAGGAGTTGATGTCGGTCTCGCCGGCCCAATGCGAAGCGCCGGCATGCCAGGCACGCCGGCCCTCCGGCACGAGCTGGAGCGTATGGCCGTTCTCGAAGACGAAATAATGCGAGGAGACCTGCGAGACCGGGTTGCACAGCCATTGCAGCGCCTCTCCCGCGATCGGCATGCCGGTGTAGTGCAGGATCAGCATGTCGGGCCGGCGGCCGGGCGTGCCGTCGGGGTTCTTCCGCTCGCCATGGTTGGGCGAGGGGAAGATCTTGGCGGCGAAGCGGCTGTCCGGTCCGGCTGAGGCGGGATTGGCTGCGGCGGAGCTGACGATCTCGTCCATGGGATGGCGTGTCAGGCGGGCTGATGCGAGAGGCGGCGATGCAGGCCGCGCTCGTGCTGGATCGCGTCCCAGGCGGCATTGATGGCCGCGAGACGCTTGGTCGCGATCGCGACGGCTTCGGCCGGAAGGCCCCGCGCGATCTCGCGGTCCGGATGCGTCGCCGCGACGAGGCGGCGATAATGCCGTTTCAGCTCGTCATCGTTCATCTCGCGGTTGGCGCCGATGACCAGATAGGGATCGTCGCGGCGGCGGACATGCCGCGCCTCGATGCGGGCGAAGTCGCTGTCGGCGATGCCGAAGATACCGGCGACGGCACGGAGATAGGCATGCTCGGCCTCATGGATCGCGCCATCGGCGGCAGCGATCAGGAAGAGGCCGTCGAGCACGTCCTCCAGCAGCGCCGGCTCGTCATGGAACGCGCCCGCGATCTGCGTGGCATAGGCCTCGAAGCCGGCGCTGGTCTGCTTGGCGAGATTGAACAGCGCCTCGACACGCTCCTGCTGATCGGCCGGCACATCGACGATGCGCCGGAACGCGGTGACCTCGTCACAGGTCACGACACCGTCTGAGCGCGCCATCTTGGCGGCCAGCGCGACGAGGCCGGTGGTGAAGACGAGCTCGCGCGGGGCCGGGCCGAAGGGAGCGCCTTCGCGATCGATCAGCACATGCCCGGCGAGAGCCCCCAGGAGCGCGCCCAACGGGCCGCCCAGCGCGAGCCCAAGCCCGCCGCCACCGAGCGCACCCCAGAATGATGAAGCCATAAAAGGCCGGGTCTCCCGTGAATCCCATGCGCCGAAGCGCGGCTTGCATGATGGGAGCGCGGAGGGCTGCGATCAAGAGGCGGCCGGTCGACGAGCCCGCAACGCGACGGCCTGACGCATCGAATCGTACGAATTGATCGGAATGCGGCGGAAACGTGGCCGCGATTCGCTTTTGTTGCTTCGCGGCGCCTCCCGATGCGCCGGCGAAGCTTATAGGGCCGCCGAATACGTTTAAATACTTCGCAGCTTAATATAGATTAAATTCCGCGTTTCACAATCTACATGGTCTTTTTCTGTCGATGATGTCAGATTATGGACACATTCCATCAGCATTTGACCGCACCTTCCAATCAGTTCTGTCCAGATGAGGTTCGGTTCATCATGCGGTATGTCTTTGGCGGTCTCGCTGCTGCGCTCCTGATTAGCCTTCCCGCGATTGCGTCGGCGGGGGAATTCGTGAACGCGGAAACGGACCCCAGGGCGCTGCTCGTTCGCGACGCGGAAATTGCCCGTGAGAAAGCCGGTGACACGACCGGAAGCCTGGGCACTGCCGCGACCAAGGCGGCGGCGAAAACGGGCAAGGAGGCCCGTGCCGCCGCGAAGGAAGATCTCCGCCACGTCAAGGCCGCCGAGGCGCGTTCCGGCAGGACGCCGCTCGCCGCGCCGGCCGGTTCCGAGGGGCTGAGGGCGCTGGTCGCCCGCCATGCCGCCGAGAACGGGATTCCGTTCTCGTTGGCCGATGCCGTGGTGCGGATCGAGAGCCGCTACAACCCGCGCGCATCCCATGCCGGCAATTTCGGCCTGATGCAGATCCGCCATCAGACTGCACGCGGCCTGGGCTACTCCGGCGGTGCGAACGGGCTGCTCGATGCCGAGACCAACGCCCGCTACGGCATGAAATATCTGGCGATGGCCTATCGGATGGCCGGCGGCGATACCTGCCGCACCGTCATGAAGTACCAGAGCGGGCATATGACGACGCATATGAACGGCGCCAACCGCACCTACTGTGCCAAAGTGCGCACCATCACCGCTCGCAACTGACCGCTATTTTGCGGCCGCGCTTGACGCCGGCCGCGCCAGCGCGCATCTCCCCTTCGCCAGTCGGCCGGACGGCCGCTCTCGCTTGCGAGGGAGGAAAGTCCGGGCTCCACGGAAACACGGTGCCGGATAACGTCCGGCGGGGGCGACCCCAGGGAAAGCGCCACAGAGATCGAACCGCCTTCGGCTTCGGCCGCAGGTAAGGGTGAAAAGGTGCGGTAAGAGCGCACCGCGGGCCCGGCAACGGGGCCGGCATGGCAAGCCCCACCGGGAGCAAAACCGAATAGGGACGATGCTTTTCGCGCAAGCGGGGAGGGGCTGGTTTCTGAGCCTTGTCGTCCGGGTTGGTTGCTCGAGGCGCGCAGCAATGCGCGTCCCAGAGGAATGGCCGTCACGTCGGGGGAGCGATCCTCCGGCCATCCAGAACCCGGCTTATAGGCCGACTGGCACCTACCGGATGCGGAAAGGGCCGGGAGCGATCCCGGCCCTTTCGCTTGTCCTGCACCGTGCGGCTCTCAGGCGACCTTCAGCTCGACGTCGATGTTACCGCGCGTGGCGTGGGAATACGGGCAGACGATATGGGCCTTCTGGACGAGGTCCTCGACCACCGCCCTGTCGACGCCGGGAACGGAGATCGTCAGCTTGGCCGCAATGCCGAAGCCGGTGCCGTCGTCGCGCGGGCCGATGCCGATATCGGCGCTGACGCGGGCGTCTTCCGGGATCTTCACCTTCTCCTTGCCGGCGACGAACTTCAGCGCGCCGAGGAAACAGGCCGAATAGCCCATCGAGAAAAGCTGCTCGGGATTGGTGCCGTCGCCGCCGCCGCCGCCGAGTTCCTTCGGCGTGTTCAGCACGAGCTTGACGTTGCCGGTATCGGTTGCGGCCTGGCCTTCGCGGCCGCCGGTGGCGGAGCCATGGGCGGTGTAGAGGATCTTCATGGTCGGGTTCCTTCTCTCTCGGGTGAACCAATGCTTGCCATTTAGATTGTGTGCAATTAAATTGTCAACAATGAAATTTGAGATGGTCACGCGGAGTTGATTGTCGCTCCGGTTTCGGCTTTGCGTTGAGAAGGCGATGGCAGAGGCATGATGGTGTCCGGGGACAAATCCGACCGCGAGCAGAACGACGCCGCCACGCCGCGGCTCGACCAGCAATTGTGCTTCGCGATCTATCAGGCGAGCCATGCCTTCAACCGCGTCTACCGGCCGGTGCTGGCCGAGCTCGGGCTGACCTATCCGCAATATCTCGTCATGCTCGCATTGTGGGAAGATGACGGGCCGACGGTGAAGGCGCTCGGCAAAAGGCTGATGCTGGATTCCGGCACGCTGACGCCGCTGCTGAAGCGGCTCGAGAGTGCGGGCGTCCTCCGGCGCGAGCGCGACGCGGCCGATGAGCGGCAGGTGCGCATCCATCTGAGCGAGAAGGGCGAGGCCCTGCGCGCACAGGGCCGTCGCGTTCAGGAGGCGATCGGCTGCGCTCTGGGCGCCACCGCGCCCGGCGCCAAGGGGCTGCGCGAGCAGCTCGGCCTTGTCCGGGATGCCCTGCTGGCGGCCGCCCGCGAGGATTGAGCGGAAATTTTTTGCAGGCTCTCGCTCGGTCCGCCGCTTTGAATTGCGGCGGAAACGAGGCGAATTCCCCGTGCTTACGGATACTTAACCATAACGGGCTGTGATGGCAGCGAGCCATCGCAGGCACCGACTCGTGCCGGCGATTCCATTGACGCCCATGATTGCCCATGATATCCCAAATCATCCCGTCGAAGCCGACAGGCAGTTCTCAGATCAGGCTCCGTGTGCCGCGCGGATTTTGGTCGCCGGGCGCTGCTTGCCTGCTTCGACGGAGGGGTTTTCCGCCGCAGGGACCTGTGTCCCGCGGTGATGTGGAGAGCAGGCCGGGAGGCGGCGTTGATGGACCGCTTCGTCTCGAACTTCACCAACCGGCTGGACGCCAAGGGGCGCGTTTCCATTCCTTCGAGCTTTCGCTCCGTTCTCGCGAAGGACGGCTACGAGGGGCTTTACGTCCATCAGGGGCTCGACCTGCCGGCGCTCGATGCCGGGGGCAACGCGCTGCGGGCGACGATCGACGACATCCTGGCGCGCTTCTCGCCGTTCTCGGACGAGTGGGAGCTGCTCTCGACGGCGCTGAACGGCACCTCGGAGGTGCTGAAGGTCGACCCGGAAGGGCGGATCGTGCTGAGCGAGGCGCTGAAAGCGCATGCCGGCATCGGCGACGCGGTGACGTTCGTCGGGCATGGCCACAAATTCCAGATCTGGGAGCCGGAGCGCTTCCGCGCCCATCTCGACGCGGCGCGGAGCCGGCTGCGCGACGTCAAGCGGACGCTTGGAGGATTGACCGTTACGGCAGGAGGTTCGAGCTCATGACGGACCAGGGTGACCGTCGTGACGGTGCCGGTGACGAGGCGCCTCGTCACGTGCCCGTGCTTCTCGCGGAGGTTCTGGCCGCGCTCGCGCCGAAGCCGGGCGGGCGCTATCTCGACGGCACCTTCGGGGCAGGGGGCTACAGCAAGGCGATCCTCGATGTCGCGCCGGATGCGATCCTGCTCGGGCTCGACCGTGATCCGAGCGCGATCGCGGGCGGGGCCGATCTGGTTGCGGCGATGGCCGGGCGGCTGACGCTGTCGCAGGCGCGCTTCGGCGAACTCGCCGAGGAGGCCGAGCGCTTCCGCATGGTCCCGCTCGACGGCGTCGTGCTCGATATCGGCGTCTCGTCGATGCAGATCGATCAGCCCGAGCGCGGTTTTTCGTTCCGCTTCGACGGTCCGCTCGACATGCGCATGAGCGGCGAGGGGCAAAGCGCCGCCGATATCGTCAACGAGGCCGAGGAAGGGCTGCTCGCCAATATCTTCTATCACTATGGGGAGGAGCGCCGTTCGCGCGCCGTGGCGCGGGCCGTGATCGAGGCGCGCCGCAAGGCGCCGCTGGCCACAACGAAGCAGCTTGCCGATCTGGTCGCCGGCATCGTCAGGGGCGAGCCCGGCGGGGCGCATCCGGCGACGCGGGTGTTCCAGGCGCTGCGCATCGCGGTCAATGACGAGCTCGGCGAGCTGGTTCGCGCCCTGCATGCGGCGGAGGCCGTGCTGGGTCCGGGCGGACGGCTGGTGGTCGTGACCTTCCATTCGCTGGAAGACCGCATCGTCAAGCAATTCCTGGCCGAACGCTCCGGCCGCGTCCCGTCCGGCTCGCGCCATGCGCCGGCGGTCGCGGCAAGGCAACCGACCTTCCGCCTCGTCGAGAGGGGCGCGGTCGCGCCCTCCGAGGCGGAGATGCGGGCCAATCCGCGGGCGCGCTCGGCCAAGCTGCGCGTCGCCGAGCGCCTCGATGCGCCGCCGCGCCGGGCCGAGGCCGGGCTCGTCGCGCTCGCCGGCATTCCCGAACCCTCGCCACGCCGGAGAAGCTGAGCGTGATCAAGTTTCTCCATGTCATCGCCATCGGCGCGCTCGTCTCCTCGGCGGTCTATGCCTACACGATCAAGTACGAGACGACGCTGGCGACCGAGCATCTGCAGAAGCTCAAGACCAAGACGCAGCGCGAGCGCGACGCGATCCAGGTGCTCAAGGCGGAATGGCAATTCCTCAACCGCCCTGACCGCATCCAGACGCTGGCCGACCGGCATCTCGATCTGCAGCCCTTCCAGGCGACGCAGGTGGTGAAGCCGTCCGAGATTCCCAATCGCGGCCCCAAGGTCGATGCCATCGGCCGCAAGCTCGAGGATCTGGGCCTCGGCCTGCCGACGGAGACGCCGAAAAGCGCCAAGGCGAGCGCGACCACGCCCGGAGCCATGCCATGACCGACACGACCCGGACCGAACAGGCCCCCGCGGCCGAGACGGAAATCTTCGAGGCGCCCGTCCAGCGTTCGCGTCTCGCCTGGCTGCGCGACGTCTTCCATATGAGTGGCGAGAAGGCGCAGCCGCGCGTCGGCCTCGTCATCCTCGGCTTCTCGGTGCTGTTCATCGCGATCACCGCCCGGCTTGCGCTGCTGGCGACGCTGCCGAACGAGCAGGTCGGCATCCGGCGGGCGAGCTCGAACGCGATTTCGGCGGCCCGGCCCGACATCGTCGACCGCAATGGCGAGATCCTCGCCACCGATATCGGCGTCGTCTCGGTCTTCGCCGAGCCGCGCAAGATCCTCGACAAGGACGAGGCGACCGAGCTTTTGACGGCCGTGCTGCCCGAACTCGACGCCAAGGATCTGCGCGACAAGCTCGGCACCAAGAAGGGCTTCGTCTGGGTCAAGCGCGAGATCACCCCACGCCAGCAGGCGGAGGTCTACCGCCTCGGAATACCCGGCGTCGGCTTCCTGCCCGAGCACAAGCGCTTCTACCCGAACGGCCCGGCCGCGGCCCATGTGCTCGGCTTCGCCAATATCGACAATATCGGTATCGCCGGGATGGAGAAGTACATCGACTCGCAAGGGCTGCAGGACCTGAACGGCGCCGGCCTCACCAGCCAGGCGAGCGACCTGAAGCCGATCAAGCTCTCGATCGATTTGCGCGTCGAGCATGTGCTGCGCGACGAGCTGGTCAAGGGCATGGAGCGTTTCAAGGCGATCGCCGCCGCGGGCGCGATCATGGACGTCACCACCGGCGAGGTCATTGCGCTGGTCTCGCTGCCGGATTTCGACCCGAACAATCCGGTCGATGCGCTGGAGAAGGACCGGATCAACCGGATGAGTGTCGGCGTCTACGAGATGGGCTCGACCTTCAAGGCCCTGACCATCGCGATGGCGCTGGATTCCGGCAAGGTCAACATCAACTCCAGCTTCTCGACCGCCGGCGGGATGATGCGGTTCGGCCGCCAGGTCATCAAGGAATATCACGGCACCGGCCGGACCCTGACTGTCCCCGAGGTCTTCGTGCATTCCTCGAACATGGGCTCGATCAAGATGGCGCTGGCCGTCGGCGTCGAGGGCCATAAGGCTTTCCTCAAGAAGATGATGCAGCTCGACCGGATGACGACGGAGTTGCCGGAGAGCGCTGCCCCGATCGTTCCGCAGCGCTGGGGCGAGATCAACACCGCGACCATCGCCTTCGGCCACGGCCTTGCCGTCGCGCCGCTGCAGGCGATCGCTGCGGTCGGCGCGCTGGTCAATGGCGGCTATCTGATGAAGCCGACCTTCCTGAAGCGCTCGCAGGAGGAGGCGATGCAGGTCGCGACCCGCGTGATCAAGCCGGAGACCTCCGAGGCGCTGCGCTTCATCATGCGCATCAACGGCGAGAAGGGTTCGGCCAAGAAGGCGGATGTCGCCGGCTATTTCGTCGGCGGCAAGACCGGCACGGCCGAAAAGGTCATCGGTGGTCGCTATTCCAAGAACAAGAACTTCACGACCTTCACGGCCATCGTGCCGTCCGACAAGCCGCGCTATCTCTTCCTCACCATCTATGACGAGCCGAAGGGCTATGCCGAGAGCGGCGGTTATTCGACTGCGGCCTGGAACGGCGGCGTCACCACGGGCAAGCTGATCGAACGCGCGGCTCCGCTGCTCGGCGTCGCACCGCGCTTCGACCCGCCGCCTTCGCCCTTCCCGCTGATGGCGAAGCTCGGGGCCTGGGGCTCGCGCTGATCTCGGCCTATAACGGTGAGCATGACGATGACCGGACTGAGCCTCGGAGACCTCTTTCCCGAGACCTTCGAGGCTGACGCCGCCAGTCAGCCGGTGCATGGCGTCTCCTTCGACAGCCGCAAGGTCACGGGGGACGACGTCTTCGTCGCGCTTGCCGGCGCCAAGGCGGATGGCGCGCGCTTCATCATGGATGCGGTGGGACATGGCGCCATCGCCGTCGTTTCGGGCGGCCCGCGCCCGGCGGATCTGCCGGCCGGCGTCGCCTTCGCCGAGGTCGAGGACCCGCGCCTCGCGCTGGCGCTGGCGGCAGCGAAGCTCCATCCGCGCCAGCCCGAAACCATCGTCGCTGTGACAGGGACGAGCGGAAAATCCTCGGTCGCCGACTTCACCCGCCAGATCTTCCAGTCGCTCGGGCGCTCCTCTGCCAGCGTCGGCACGATCGGCGTGGTCACCGCGAAGGGTGCCGATTACGGCTCTCTGACCACGCCCGACCCGCTTTCGCTGCATGCCACGCTCGACAGGCTGGCCGGCGAGGGCGTCTCCCATCTCGCGATGGAGGCCTCCTCGCATGGGCTCGACCAGCGCCGGCTCGATGGGGTGCGTCTGAAGGCAGGAGCCTTCCTCAATCTCGGCCGCGACCATCTCGACTATCACCCGAGCGTCGAGGATTACCTTGCCGCGAAGCTCCGGCTCTGGGACTTGCTGCCGGCCGGGGCGCCGGTTGTGATCAACCGGGACGAGCCCTATGCCGAAGAGGCGGCGCGCGCCGCTGAAGCAGGCGGGCACCCGATCATCGGCGTCGGCCGCAAGGGCGAGACGCTGACGCTGCTGGCCAATGAGCGGGACGGTTTCGTGCAGCGGCTGAGCATCGGTTTCGGCGGTGAGCGGATTTCGGTTTCGCTGCCGCTGGTCGGTGACTTCATGGCCGGAAACGCGCTGGTCGCGGCCGGGCTCGCCATCGCGACCGGCGAGGACAAGCGACGGGCGTTAGAGGCGATTTCCGGGCTGGAGGGGGTGGCGGGACGGCTCGAACGGGTCGGCGAAGCCAATGGCGCGCTCGTTGTCGTCGACTACGCCCACAAGCCCGATGCGCTCGCTGCGGTCCTGACGACGCTTCGTCCCTATGCGACGGGGCGGCTGATCTGCGTCTTCGGCTGCGGTGGCGATCGCGACAAGGGCAAGCGACCGCTGATGGGCGCCATCGCCGCCGAGAAGGCCGACATCGCCATCGTCACCGACGACAATCCGCGCAGCGAGGATCCGTCGGTGATCCGGGCCGAGATCATGGCCGCCTCGCCGAGGCTCCTGGAAATCGGCGACCGCGAGGAGGCGATCAGAAGCGCGGTATGCATGCTGATGCCTGGGGATTTGCTGGTCGTGGCCGGAAAAGGCCATGAAACCGGCCAGATCGTGGGCGAGCGCACATTGCCGTTCTCCGATCACGACGTGGTCCGGAAAGCGTTGTCGGAGATCCAGTGATGAGCGCGCCCCTGTGGAGCGGAGACAAGTTGATCGCCGCGCTTGGCGCGCGGTCCGAAGGCGCCGTGCCGCCGGTTGTGACGGGCGCCTCGATCGACACCCGCACGCTGGAGCCCGGCGACGTCTTCTTCGCCATCACCGGAGAGGCGCGTAACGGGCACGACTTCGTCAAGGGCGCGCTGGAGAAGGGCGCGGCGCTCGCGGTGATCGATGAGGCCCATGCGGCGGAATTCAACGGGGCGGGCGCGCTCGCCATCGTTCCCGATGTGCTCAAAGCGATGGAGGCTGCCGGCTCGGCCCGCCGGGCAGAGCTGAAGGCCGGTGTCGTCGCCGTCACTGGATCGGTCGGCAAGACCGGCACCAAGGAGGCGCTGCGCCTCGTGCTCTCGCGCCAGGGCAAGACCCATGCGCCGGTCGCCTCCTACAACAACCATTGGGGCGTGCCGCTGACGCTGGTTCGCACTCCGGCCGGTGTCGCCTATGGCGTTTACGAGATCGGCATGAACAGCCCCGGCGAGATCGTGCCGCTGGCGCGGCTGGTGCGCCCGCAGGTCGCCATCGTCACCACGATCGCGCCTGTGCATCTCGCCGCCTTCGCCTCGCTCGAAGGCATCGCGGAGGAGAAGGCCGGGGTCTATTGGGAGCTCGAAAAGGGCGGCACGGCGATCGTCAATGCCGACATCCCGCAATCCGAACTGCTGCGCGACATCGCCAAATCCGGTCCGGCCGGGCGGATCATCACTTTCGGCGAAAGCCCCGATGCCGATGTCCGGCTCGTCTCCTGCGCGCTGAAGCCCGACATCTCGACGGTCGAGGCGCGGGTGCTCGGCCAACCGGTGACCTACAAACTCGGCAGCCCGGGCAGGCATATCGTGCTGAACTCGCTGGCCGTGCTGGCGGCGGTGCATGCGCTCGGCGCCGATCTCGCGCTGGCCGCGCTGGCGCTCGCCGATCTCAAGCCGCCGGCGGGACGTGGCGCGCGACAGGTGCTGCAGATGCCGGGCGGACGCTTCACGCTGCTCGACGAAAGCTATAACGGCAACCCCGCCTCGATGCGGGCCGCGATCGAGAATCTCGGGCGCCTGCCGGTCGAGGGCAGGGGGCGGCGCATCGCGGTGCTCGGCGATATGCTCGAGCTCGGTCCGAGCGGGGCTGAGCTGCACAAGGGGCTGGCGGAGCCGCTCGTCACGAACGGCATCGACAGGGTCTTCGCCTGCGGGCCGCTGATGAAAGGGCTCTATGAGAGCTTGCCTTCGGCCATGCGGGGGGCTTATGCCCCCGCGGCGGGCGAATTGGAGCCGCTCGTGCTCGAGGCGGTCCGCGCCGGCGACGTCGTCACGGTCAAGGGATCGCTGGGCTCGCGCATGGGGCCGATCGTCAAGGCGCTCCTCGCGCGCTTTCCTGCCGTGCCGTCCGAAGACTGAACCACCCTCCGAACGTTTCCCGAAAGATCACCAAGACATGCTCGCCTGGCTCGCCGAATTGTCCGGCACCTTCCCCGTGCTGAACGTCTTCCGCTACATCACCTTCCGGGCGGGCGGGGCGACGGCGACGGCGCTGCTCTTCGTCTTCTTCTTCGGGCCGGCGGCGATCTCCTGGCTGCGCATCAAGCAGGGCAAGGGCCAGCCGATCCGCACCGACGGCCCTGAATCGCATCTCGCCAAGCGCGGCACGCCGACCATGGGCGGGCTGATGATCCTGTCCGGTCTGTTCGCCGCCGTGCTGCTCTGGGGCAATCTGCGCAACCCCTATGTCTGGATCGTGCTGGGCGTCACCGCTGCCTACGGCGCCATCGGCTTCTATGACGACTTCCTGAAGGTGACCAAGCAGTCGCATAAGGGTTTCTCGGGCAGGGCGCGCATCGCCATCGAGGTCGTGGTCGCGCTGATCGCCTGCTACCTCATCATGCAGATTCAGCCCCCGGCGATCTCGTCGGGCTTCGCCATGCCCTTCCTCAAGGAGGCGATCATCCCGCTCGGCATCCTGTTCCCGCTGGTCACGGCCTTCGTGGTGGTGGGCGCCGGCAATTCCGTGAACCTGACGGACGGGCTCGACGGGCTCGCCATCGTGCCGGTGATGATCGCGGCCGGCACCTTCGGCTTCATCTCCTATCTCGTCGGCAACGTCATCTTCGCCAACTACCTGCAGATCCATCACGTTCCCGGCGCGGGCGAGCTTGCGGTGATCTGCGGGGCGGTGATCGGGGCGGGGCTCGGCTTTCTCTGGTTCAACGCGCCGCCGGCCCAGATCTTCATGGGCGACACCGGCTCGCTCGGCCTTGGCGGGCTGCTCGGCACCATCGCGGTGGCGATCAAGCATGAGATCGTGCTCGCCGTCGTCGGCGGCCTCTTCGTGGTCGAGGCGCTCTCGGTCATCATCCAGGTCGGGGTGTTCAAGCGCACCGGCAAGCGCGTCTTCCTGATGGCGCCGATCCACCACCATTTCGAGAAGCTGGGCTGGACCGAGCCGCAGGTGGTGATCCGTTTCTGGATCATCTCCGTCGTGCTGGCGCTGGTCGGCCTCGCCACGCTGAAGCTGCGTTGAGAGCGGAAAGATGACGCCCGTCACGGTCTTCGCCGGGCGCAAGGTCGCCCTGTTCGGCCTCGGTGGTTCCGGCCTTGCCACGGCACGCGCGCTGAAGGCGGGCGGTGCCGAGGTCGCCGCCTGGGACGACAATGAGAAAAGCCGCGAGAAGGCGGCGGCCGAGGGCATCGCCGTCGTCGATCTCGCCAGCGCCGACTGGTCGGGCTTCGCGGCTTTCGTGCTCTCGCCCGGCGTGCCGCTGACCCATCCCGAGCCGCACTGGACGGTCGGGAAGGCCAACGCAGCCGGTGTCGCGATCATCGGCGATGTCGAATTGTTCTTCCTGGAGCGGGCGAAGATCGCGCCGGCTTCTCCGGTCGTCTGCATCACCGGCACCAACGGGAAGTCGACCACGACGGCGCTGATCGCGCATGTGCTGAAGCAGGCCGGTCGCGACGTCCAGATGGGCGGCAATATCGGCACGGCCGTATTGGCGCTGGAGCCGCCGGCGGCGAACCGCATCCATGTCATCGAGTGCTCGAGCTACCAGATCGACCTCGCGCCTTCGCTCGCGCCGACCGTCGGCATCCAGATGAATCTGACGCCGGATCATCTCGACCGGCATGGCTCGTTGGAGAACTATGCGGGGATCAAGGAGCGGCTGGTTTCGGCGGCGGACATCGCCGTGGTCGGCGTCGATGACGAACCTTCCAAGCAGATGGCGCGCCGCCGCGCCGCCGGGGGCCGCCCGCTGGTGAAGATCAGCGGCGAGCAGCCACTGGACGAGGGCGTCTTTGCGGGCGTCACCGCCAATCAGGGCCGGCTCGATACGCGCATCGTCGAGGTCAAGGACGGCAAGCCCCGCGTCGTCGCCAATCTCGCCGGCATCGGCTCCTTGCGCGGCTCGCACAATGCGCAGAATGCGGCCGCGGCCTTCGCTGCCTGCTCGGCGCTGGGTCTGAGCGCGGGGGAGATCGAAGCAGGCTTCAAGACCTATCCGGGGCTGGCGCACCGCATGGAGGAACTCGGCCGGATCGGCCGCGTCGTCTTCATCAACGACTCCAAAGCCACGAACGCGGATTCTACGGAGAAGGCGCTGACCTCCTTCCGCGATATCTTCTGGATACTCGGCGGCAAGGCCAAGGAGGGCGGCATCGAGTCCTTGCGCCGCTATTTCCCCAATATCGCGCGGGCCTATCTGATCGGCGCTGCGAGCGACCTCTTCGCCGCGACCTTCGACGATGACGGGCGCGTCGCCTATGAGCGCAGCGTCACGCTCGACAAGGCGGTGGCCGATGCGACGCGCGACGCGCTGACGAAATCCGGCGAGGGCGAGATCGCGGTGCTGCTCTCGCCGGCCTGTGCCTCCTTCGACCAGTTCCCGAATTTCGAGGTGCGCGGCGAGGCGTTCCGCAAGCTGGTCATGGCGTTGCCGGGATTCGAGCCTTTCGGGACTGCCGGAAAGCCGGCTGCCCCGAAAGGGTAGTCAGGTTCAGGACGCCGGGCAGGCAGAGCCGCTATCGGCCCAGGCTTGCATCAGCGCGCCGAATTCTGCTGCCGTACCCGGAGCGGGCGTGCGCCCCTTGCCGGGGTTCCAGCCCCAGAGCACGAGCGTGTCGGTGGTGACATGCTTGACCAGCGCAGTGAGGTCGCGGCTGCCATTGCGGTTCTGGTCCTTCAACTGCTCGCAGATCTGGGCGAGGCTCTTGCCTTCCCAGGCCATGGAGGCGGGGGCCAGCGCCCAATGCCCGTCGCCGGGGATCCGGGCGGGATCGTAGTTCTCCTTGCCGTGGCAGGTCGAACATTGCAGGCCGGGCGCGCCGTGCCCGTCCTTGCCGCGTACGACGAGCGGCTCATGCAGCTTTCGGATATCGCCCTGGCGCGGCCGCTCCGTTGCCGGATGGCAGTTCATGCAGCGCGGACTCTGGAGGACCTTGCCCATCTCGTTGAAGAGCGCGACCGAGCGGTCGCGCTGGTTGGCGATGGAGGCGAAGCTCGCCGCCGGGCGCAAGCTCGCGCCGCCGGGCTGAGGGCTGTTCTGCGCCAGCGTCAGCGCGCTGCCGGTGACGCAGACCGCTAGTGCCGCCGCGGCGGCGAGGAGGAGGTTGCGGCCCATCAGACGCTGCCTCCCTGCATCGGCAACTGGCGCGGCCGGCCGTGACCGAGCGCAGCGAGCGCATTGGCGACGGCGGGGCCGATCGGCGGGACGCCGGGCTCGCCGATGCCGCTCGGCTTCTCGGTCGAGGTGATGATCCTGACCTCGACCTCCGGCATCTCGTTGATGCGCAGCGAGCGGTATTCGTGGAAGTTGGTCTGGACCGGCCGGCCGCCATCGAGGGTGATCTGGCCGTAGAGGGCATGGCCGAGGCCGAAGCCGATGCCGCCTTCGACCTGGGCACGGATGATGTCAGGATTGACGGCGACGCCGCAATCCACCGCGCACCAGACCTTGTGCACCTTCGGCTCGCCCTCCGGCCCCATCGAGACCTCGGCGATCTGGGCCACGAAAGAACCGAAGCTCTCGACGACGGCGACGCCGCGGGCGCGTCCGTCCACCGGCGCGCCTCCCTTCCAGCCCGCCAGATCGGCGACGGCCTTGAGCACGCCGGCGGCGCGCGGATGCCTGTCGCCCATCATGGCGAGCCGGCCCTGCACCGGGTCCTGCCCGGCGGCTTGCAGCAATTCGTCGACGAAGCATTCGACGGCATAGCCGGTATGGGTATGGCCGACGGAGCGCCACCACAAAGTCGGCACGCCGACCTTGGGATTATGCACCTCGCAACGGAAATCCGGCACCTCGTAGAAGATCTCGTTGGCGCCCTCGACGGAGGTCGCGTCGATGCCGTTCTTGACGACCATCGCCTCGAAGGGCGTGCCGAGGAAGAAGGACTGGCCGACGAGCGTGCTAGACCATGCCGCGATCTTGCCGTCCTTCACCGCGCCCCGGAAGCGATGGACGAAGAGCGGGCGGTAATAGCCGCCGGTCAGGTCGTCCTCACGCGTCCAGACCACCTTGACCGGGCGATTCGGGCCGATCGTCTTGGCGACGGTGGCGAGTTCGGCCGCGAGATGCTGGCTGACCTGCGCGCGCCGGCCGAAGCTGCCGCCGGCGAGCATGGTCTCGAGCGTCACCTTCTCCGGCGGCAGGCCGAGGACGGCGGCGATGGTCTGGTGCTCAGTCGTCTGGAACTGGCTGCCGAAACGGGCATGCGCCTTTTCGCCATCCCATTCGAGATAGCCGTCGAGCGGCTCCATCGGCGCATGTGCCAGATAGGGGAAGACGAACTCCGCCTCGATGACCTTGTCGGCCTTGCCCAGCGCGGCCTCGGCGTCGCCATGGCTGCCGGCGACCGTGCCGGGCTGGTGGGCGAGCTTGCGGTATTCGGCGATCAGCTCGGTGCTGCCGCGTTTTTCGGCGGCGCTGTCGTCCCAAGTGACTTTCAGCGCCTCGCGGCCCTTCAGCGCCGGCCACATGCCATTGGCATAGACCGCGACGCCGTAGCCGATCGATTTCACATCGACGACGCCCTTGACCTTGAGCGCCTCGGCCGCATCGAAGCTCGCGACCTTGCCGCCGAAGCGCGGTGAGCGGGCGACGACGACCGTCAGCATGTTCGGCGCGTGGATATCGATGGTGAACTGCGCCTTGCCGCGCGACTTGTCGGCGCTGTCGAGGCGCTTCACGGCGCCTTCCTTGCCGATCAGCTTGTAGGCTGAGGCCGGCTTCAGCGGCGGGTTTTCGGGCACGGGCAGTTTCGAGGCCGCTTCCGCGAACTCCCCGAACGAGCCCTTGCGGCCGGAAGTGTGGCTGATGACACCGTCGGAGACGGTGATCTCGCCGGCGGGAACCTTCCAGGCATCGGCAGCGGCCTGCACCAGCATCATGCGGGCGGCGGCGCCGGCCTTGCGCATCTGCTCCCAGCTATTGGCGATGGCGGTCGAGCCGCCGGTGCCCTGCACCCCGAAGGCGAGATTGGCATAGAGCTTGACGTCGGCCGGGGCGTGCTCGGCGCGCATCTGGCTCCAGGCGGCGTCCATCTCCTCGGCTGCGAGCGTGGCGAGACCGGTGAAGGGACCCTGGCCGAACTCGATATGCTTGATCAGCACGGTCACGGTCGAGTCGGGCGCGACGCGGATGAAGGCGTTCGGGGCGAAGGTGGCGTTGCCGCCCGGCCGATAGGCCGCGCCGGCGCCGGACTGGGCCTTCGCGGCGCGCGGCAGGTGGAAGCCGATGACGAGGGCGCCGGCGCCGGCCAGCAGCGAGCGGCGGGAGAGCTTGGGATCATGTGCGGTCATGGCTCAGATCTCCAGCGCGCGGGCCGCGTCATGGATCGCGGCGCGGATGCGGATGTACGTTGCGCAACGACAGAGATTGCCGTTCATCGCGAGGTCGATGTCGCGATCGGTCGGCTTCTTGTTTTCCTTGAGCAGAGCGATCGCGCTCATCACCTGGCCGGACTGGCAATAGCCGCATTGCGGCACGTCGCGGTTGGTCCAGGCGGCCTGGACGGCGTCCGCCTCCTTGCCGGCGAGGCCTTCGATGGTGGTGATCTCGCTCGTGCCGACCGCCGAGACCGGCGTGACGCAGGAGCGCAGGGGCTGCCCGTCGATGAAGACGGTGCAGGCGCCGCATTGCGCGACGCCGCAGCCGAACTTGGTGCCGGTCAGGCCGATATTGTCGCGGATCGCCCAGAGCAAGGGCGTGTCGTCGTCGACGTCGACGGTATGCGTCGTCCCGTTGACCTTGAGAGAGACCATGGTTGCCTCCGATGCTGGCATGACGCAGCGCGGCACCATGGTGCGGATCGAGGGCTCGCCCTCGATAGCCCGATCTGACATATCAGATGCGGGCGATGTATCCGTAGCCCTGGGTCGCGCGACTGGACTAATTAGACGTTTTGAGTCTAACTAGGATGGTCGCGCGCAGTTTGGATTTTGTCAAGACTGCTGAAGCTGCAAATGTCGGACAGAAGCGAAAGTTCCAGCGCTCTCCCTCTCGAGGATGCGAAGGCCCGCGTCGATCAGATCGCCGATGCGGCGCTGCGGCTGTTCGCCCGCTATGGCTACAAGCGCAGCTCGATGGACGACATCGCCAGGGAAGCCGGGCTCGCCAAGGCGACGCTCTATCTGCATTTCAAGGGCAAGGACGACGTCTTCCGGGCGATGCTGAACCTGATCGGCCGCCGCGTCGAGGCACGTTGCCGTGAGGTCGTCGCGATGCCCGGGCCGTTTCCGGAGCGGCTCGCCGCCTTGCTCCAGGCCCATCACGGGCAGACCTATGCGAGCTTTGGCACAGGCGAGCATCTCGTCGAGCTCAAGGCGGTGATGAATACGATCGCGACGCGCGAGTTGCAGGCCTTCGAGCAAATCTTCGCCCGATGCGCGCGCCTGCTGCTTCAGAAAGCGGAAGCCCGAGGCGAGATCGCGATGGCGCGCGCTTCGATATCGGTCGATGAGTGGATCGCTGGGATGATGTTCGCCGCAACCGGCGCCAAGACGGGCACGCCACCGAGCTGCGAAGCCTATGCGGAGCGGCTTGCCGGCATCGCCCGCATCTTCGCGGCGGCGGTCTCGTCCCGCTGACGACCGTGGACAACCCGCCGATCGCGGGCGTGCAACCGCGCAATGAGGCGCATCGGAATCAATCGGTTAACCATTCATTGACAGAGTGATTCGCCACGAGGCGCGGTCAGGCCGCGCAGAACTTGTCGATGGAATGCCCGCCATGGTCTCCCGCGCCGAACCTTCCCTCAGCGGTCGCTGGTGGTGGTCGATCGACCGCCTGATCCTTGCCGCACTCATCGCGCTGATGGTGTCGGGCGTCGTGCTGCTGATGGCCGGCGGGCCGCCGGTCGCCGAGCGGCTGGGCCTGTCGACTTTCCATTTCGTCAATCGGCAGGCGGCCTATCTCGCCGGCGCGATCGTGATCTTCCTCAGCGTCTCCTTCATGACGCCCCGGCAGGTGCGCCGCGCGGCGCTGATCCTCTATGTCGGCTCGCTCGCCATGGTGGTGGCGACGCTCTATTTCGGCGTCGAGGTCAAGGGCGCGAAGCGCTGGCTGACGCTCGGCCTCCTGGGCTCCGTGCAGCCCTCCGAATTCCTGAAGCCGGCCTTCGTCGTGATCGCCGCCTGGGCCTTCGCCGAGGGAACGCGCCGGCCGGACCTGCCGGGCACGATCCTCGCCATGCTCATCCTGCCGATCTCGATCGCGCCGTTGGTGCTGCAACCGGATTTCGGCCAGACCATGCTGATCAGCCTGGTCTGGGCCGGGCTGTTCTTCGTCGCCGGCCTGCACTGGTTCTGGGTGATCGGGTTAGGGGGTATCGGCGCCACCGGCATCTTCATCGCCTATGAGCTCGTTCCCCACGTTCGCGCCCGCATCGAGCGCTTCATGGACAAGGGCTCGGGCGACTCGTTCCAGGTCGACACCGCGCTTGAAAGCTTCGCGCAGGGCGGCTGGCTCGGGAAGGGGCCGGGCGAGGGCACGGTGAAGCGCATCCTGCCCGACGCGCATACGGACTTCATCTTCGCCGTCACCGCCGAGGAATTCGGCGTGATCGTCTGCATGATCCTGGTGCTGCTGTTCGCGATCATCGTGATCCGCTCGCTGTTCGTGGCGCAGAAATCGGAGGATCCGTTCACGCGGCTCGCCGTGACCGGGCTCGCGCTGCTCTTCGGCATCCAGGCGGCGATCAACATGATGGTCAACCTGCACATGATGCCGGCCAAGGGCATGACGCTGCCCTTCATCTCCTATGGCGGCTCGTCGCTGCTCTCGCTCGCCGTCGGTACCGGCTTCCTGCTCGCGCTGACGCGGCGCCGGCCGCGCTCGGCCGAGCTCGGTTCCTACAGGGGCTGAGATGGCGACCGGCAAGCTCATCGTGCTGGCCGCCGGGGGAACGGGCGGCCATCTCTTCCCGGCCGAGGCGCTGAGCCATGCGCTCCACGCCAAGGGCATGCGCGTCGTGCTGATGACGGATACGCGCGCGGCCGAATACGCCGGCAGCTTCCCGGCCGAAGCCGTCCATGCGGTGCCGGCCGCAACGCCTTCGGGCCGCTCGCCTCTCAAGATGGCCGCTGCGCTGGTGAAACTCGCCAGGGGCACGCTCGCGGCGCGCGGGATCATCCGCAAGCTCAAGCCGGACGTGGTGGTCGGCTTCGGCGGCTATCCGACCGTGCCGCCGGTGCTCGGCGCCTCGCTAGCCGGCGTGCGCACCGTGATCCACGAGCAGAACGCCGTGATGGGCCGGGCCAACCGCTTCCTGGCAGGGCGGGCCACCGCTATCGCGACCGGCTTCGCCGAGGTGGGCGGCATCGCAGAGGCGCTCAAGGCGAAATGCCGCCATGTCGGCAACCCGGTGCGCCCGGCGGTGCTTGAAGTGGCGGATCGCGACTATGACTGGCCGGGCGAGGGCAAGATCCGGCTCTTGGTCTTCGGCGGCAGCCAGGGCGCGCGGGTGATGGCCGATATTGTGCCGCCCGCGATCCAGCTTCTGACCGATGCCGAGCGGGCGCGCCTCACGATCGTCCAGCAGGCGCGTGCAGAAGACGACGAGCGCGTGCGCGGCATCTACGAGAAGCTCGGGATTCGCGCGACGGTCATGCCCTTCATCAAGGATATGCCGGCCCAGATGGCGGCGGCGCAACTCGTGATCGCCCGCGGCGGGGCCTCGACCGTGGCGGAACTCACGGTGATCGGCCGGCCGGGTATCCTCGTGCCACTGCCGGGCTCGCTCGACCAGGACCA
This sequence comes from Allobosea sp. UNC402CLCol, assembly GCF_000745475.1. Lineage (GTDB taxonomy): Bacteria > Pseudomonadota > Alphaproteobacteria > Rhizobiales > Beijerinckiaceae > Allobosea > Allobosea spartocytisi. The sequence goes on along the minus strand of NZ_JQJJ01000008.1, from coordinate 443,321 downwards.
GGCGGCGAACGCGGCTTTCCTCGAGAAGGTGGGTGGAGCGCTGCGGATCCTGCAGCCGGAATTCACCCCGCGGCGGCTCGCCAGCGAGCTTTCGCAGCTCATCGCCCAGCCGGCGCACTTGACGACCATGGCGGCAAACGCGAAGAGCGCGGGCATTCCCGATGCCGCCGACCGCCTTGCCGATCTCGTGATCGCGACGGCCAACTTACAGAACTGACAGGACACGCAGGACCATGAAGCTGCCGCCGAAGCTCGGCTCCATCCATTTCATCGGCATCGGTGGCATCGGCATGTCCGGCATCGCCGAGGTGCTGCATAATCTCGGCTACAAGGTGCAGGGTTCCGACGCCTCCGACGGCGCCAATGTCAAGCGCCTGGCCGAGAAGGGCATCACCACCTTCGTCGGCCACAAGGCCGAGAATTTGGGCGAGGCCGAGGTCGTCGTGGTTTCGACCGCGATCAAGCGCGACAATCCGGAGCTTCTGGCCGCGCGCGAGAATCGCCTGCCGGTGGTGCGCCGGGCCGAGATGCTGGCCGAGCTGATGCGGCTCAAGAGCTGCGTCGCCATCGCCGGAACCCATGGCAAGACGACCACGACCTCGCTGGTCGCGACGCTGCTCGAGAAGGGCGGGCTCGACCCGACCGTGATCAATGGCGGCATCATCAACGCCTATGGCACCAATGCCCGCATGGGCGAGAGCGACTGGATGGTGGTCGAGGCTGACGAGTCCGACGGCACCTTCCTGAAGCTGCCTGCCGACGTCGCGATCGTCACCAATATCGATCCCGAGCATCTCGACCATTTCGGCACCTTCGACGCGATCAAGGCGGCCTTCCGCTCCTTCGTCGAGAACCTGCCCTTCTACGGCTTCGCGGTGATGTGCATCGACCATCCGACGGTGCAGGGCCTCGTCGGCCAGATCACCGACCGCCGCGTCGTCACCTATGGCGAGAACCCGCAGGCCGATTTCCGGCTGATCGACATCGATCTCTCGGGCGGGCAGGCGAAGTTCACACTGCTGATCCGCGACCGCAAGACCGGCCGGGACGAGGTCATCCGCGATCTCGTGATGCCGATGCCCGGCCATCACAACGCGCTCAACGCCACGGCTGCGATCGCGGTCGCCTATGATCTGGGTATCCCGGTCCAGCGCATCCGCGAGGCGCTGGCTGGCTTCGGCGGCGTCAAGCGCCGCTTCACCAAGACAGGCGAGTGGAACGGCGCGCTGATCTTCGACGATTACGGCCACCATCCGGTCGAGATCGCCGCCGTGCTCAAGGCCGCCCGCGCCTCGACCAAGAACAAGGTGATCGCGATCGTGCAGCCGCATCGCTATACGCGCCTGTCGAGCCTGTTCGACGATTTCGCCGCCTGCTTCAACGATGCCGACACGGTGATCGTGGCCGACACCTATGCGGCGGGCGAAGCGCCGATCGCAGGCGCCGACCGCGATTCGCTGGTCGCCGGCATCAAGGCGCGCGGCCACCGCCACGCGTTGCCGCTGGAGTCCTCGGACAAGCTCGCCGGGATGGTGGCGGAGCTGGCGGGGCCGGGCGACTACGTCGTCTGCCTCGGCGCCGGCAACATCACGCAATGGGCCTATGCGCTGCCGGGAGAGCTGGCGGCGCTGAAGGGCTGAGCCTTTTCGACAGAGCCCCGACAGGCTAAAGCGACGCCATGCCCTTCGCAGACCTCTCCTCCGACATCCGTGCCGCGGCTCCCGATCTGCGGGGCCGGCTCCTGCCGAATCAGGATCTCTCCGCCCTGACCTGGTTTCGGGTCGGGGGGGCGGCGCAGCTCCTGTTCACGCCGGCCGACGAAGACGATCTCGCCTATCTGCTCTCGAAGCTGCCGGCGGAGATTCCGGTCACGGTGATCGGGCTCGGCTCCAACCTGATCGTACGCGACGGCGGGATTCCCGGTCTCGTCATCCGGCTTGGCGGCAAGGGCTTCACCGAAATCGCTGTCGAACCGGGCGATCGGCTCCGGGCCGGGACGGCGGTGCCGGACGTCAAGGTGGCCCGCGCGGCGGCTGATGCTTCGCTCGACGGCCTCGCCTTCTTTCGCGGCATCCCCGGCTCGATCGGCGGGGCGTTGCGGATGAATGCCGGTGCCCATGGCGGCGAGACCACCGATGTGCTGGTTGAGGCGCGCGGCGTCACCCGCAAGGGTGAGCTCGTGAAGCTCAGCCATGCGCAGATGGGCTTCACCTATCGCAACAGCGCGGAGGCGACCCGCGAGATCATCTTCACCTCCGCTCTGTTCCAGGGGCGGCCGGGCGAGCAGGCTGCGATCCAGGCCGAGATGGACCGGGTGACACAGGCGCGCGAGGCGGCGCAGCCGATCAAGGAGCGCACCGGGGGCTCGACCTTCAAGAACCCGGAAGGCGGCAAGGCCTGGCAGCTCATCGACGCTGCCGGCTGCCGCGGCCTGCGCATCGGCGGGGCGCAGGTGTCGGAGATGCACTGCAATTTCCTGATCAACACCGGCGGCGCGACGGCGGCCGATGTCGAAGGGCTCGGCGAGGAGGTACGCCGCCGGGTGAAGGAGAATTCCGGCTTCGAGCTGCAGTGGGAGATCAAGCGGATCGGGGTTGCGGCCTAGCAGCCGCTGCCGCGGCCCGGCGCGAGAGCAGCATGCCCGTGATCGTCGAGCCCAGGATGACCGCGATGCCGAGGAGCTGGACACCACCCAGCCACTGCCCGAGCAGGACGGCGCCGAGAATGGTCGCGACCGTCGGGCTGAGCAGGCCGAGGAAGGCGACGCTGGCGCCGAGCGTGGTGATGCCCCTGACCCAGAGCCAATAGGCGAGGGCAGTGCCGACGAGCACAAGATAGCCGAGGCCGATTCCGTTCAGGATCGTCGGTGCTGGCGGCAGCCCTTCGACCAACAGCGCCACCGGCAGCAGGATCAGCCCGCCCAGGGTGAGTTGCCAGGCTGCCAGCGCCAGGGGCGAGCCCATCTTGCCCCAGCGCTCGATCAGGACCGTTCCCGTCGCCATGGAAGCGGCGCTGGCGAGGCCGGCGACGATGCCGGCGGCATCCAGCTTCGCTTGCGGATCGAGCACCAGCAAGGCGACACCGATGAGGCCGGCGAGCGCTGCGAGGATCTGCCCGCGGCCTGGGCGCCGGCCGAGCAGGGGCCAGGCCAGCAGGCCGACGATCAGCGGCTGCGTCGACCCGACCGTCGCGGCGAGCCCTCCGGGGAGGCGCGCGGCGCTGACGAAAAGCAGTGCGAAGAAGATGCCGATATTCGCGAGACCCAGAGCGGACAGCGGCAACAGCTTGTCGCGTGGCGGCAGGCCGGGGCCGAGGGCCATCAGCAGCAGGCCGGCCGGCAGCGCCCGCAACGCGCCGACAAGCAGTGGGTGATCGACCGGAAGCGTCTGGGTGAAGACGATATAGGTCGAACCCCAGAGGCAAGGCACGAGAATGGTGGTCAGCAGGGTTCTGTTCAGGTTGAGCGACATGGCGACCTCCGGTGCCGCAGAGCTTGGCTTCCGCATGCGCCGACGCTATCTTTGTTCGACGTCATATATTTCGATATCAAAATATATGACGTGAAAATATTTGCAAGGAGCGAAGATGGAGCGGGATCGACCCGGGCCTCAGGGTGGTGCGATGGATTCGATCCTCGCACAGTGGCGGCGCGAGCGGCCTGACCTCGACGCGAGCGTCATGGCTGTTTGCGGCGACCTGTGGCGTGCTGCGGACCGGGTGCGCGATGGGGTTGCTGCCAATCTCGCGGCCGATGATCTCGATCTTGCTGGTTTCGACGTGCTGCTGACCCTGCGCCGGCAGGGGAAGGGGCAGGCCCTGTCGCCGTCCGAGCTCGCCCAGGACATGATGATCTCGACCTCTGCGATGACGAACCGTCTCGACCGGTTGCAGAAGCGGGGGCTGATCGACCGGCTCGCGGATCCGGAGGATCGGCGGGCGCTGCGCGTCGTGCTGACCGAGGCCGGCTTCGCGCTGGCGGAGCGAATCGTCGTCAGCCATGTCGCGACCGAGGAACGATTGGTCAGCGCGCTTTCAGAGGAGGAGCGGGCGGAGCTGAGGCGGCTGCTCGCGAAGATCGGCTAGCGGCTGCTGATTCTCTGAAGAAGCACTGCGGTCGTCCCGGGGCTTCGCTTCGCTCCAGCCGGGATGACCCGCGTTTCATTGAAAACACATGTGCTCGATCCCGCCGCGAATGGGTTCCGCAGGGTCTTGCTCCAAAACGCCGATGCCGCCCCTTAACGCCGCGTTCGTCTTGGTTAACGAGCTGTTAACCAAGTTTAACGAGGTTGGACCCAACGCAGCGGCGCGGGGCTCCGATGATCGAACATGTTGCAGTGCTGATGGGGGGATGGTCCGTCGAGCGGGAGGTCAGCCTCAACAGCGGTGCGGCCTGCGCCCGCGCCCTGGAAGGGCAGGGCTATCGCGTCACCCGCGTCGACGTGCAGCGCGACATCGCCGAGGTGCTGGCGAAGCTGAAGCCGGATGTCGCCTTCAATGCCCTGCATGGCCGCTTCGGCGAGGATGGCACGATCCAGGGCGTGCTCGAGATCCTGCGCATTCCCTATACCCATTCCGGCGTGCTGGCCTCGGCGCTGGCGATCCGCAAGGACCGGGCGAAGACGGTGGTGAAGGCGGCTGGCGTCCCGGTCGCGCATGGCGTCAACGTCTCGCGATTCGCGGCCGCGAAGAGCCATGTCCTGCCGCCGCCCTATGTGCTGAAGCCGGTCGACGAGGGCTCCTCCGTCGGCGTCGTGATCGTCAAGAAGGGGCGAGAGCACCCGCCGCAGGAGATCGCCCGGCCGGACTGGCCTTGCGGCGATATGCTGCTGGCGGAGACCTTCATCGCCGGGCGCGAGCTGACCTGCGCCGTGATGGGCGGCCGGTCGCTGGGTGTGACCGAAATACAAGCCGCAACTGGTGAATTCTACGACTATGACGCGAAGTACGCAAAAGGTGGCTCGATCCACATCTGTCCGGCTCAAATTTTACCGAAAATTTACCAGCAGATCGAAGAGTGTGCGTTAACGGCGCATCAAGCAATCGGATGCCGGGGCGTCAGCCGATCTGATTTCCGCTACGACGACGAGAGCGACACGCTCGTCTGGCTGGAAGTCAATACGCAGCCCGGGATGACCGAGACCAGCCTGGTGCCCGAACTGGCTGCCCATGCGGGCCTGAATTTCGGTGAGCTCGTCAAATGGATGGTGCAGGACGCCTCCCTCGATCGGTGAAAGCGATGACGGCGAAAACCTCCTCGCGCCAGCCGGTCGCGGCTACCGGCCCGCAACTGCTGATCGGCAGTGAGCGACAGGGACGCTGGATGCGGCGCCCGCGCCGCTCGGCCACGCCCCTGGCTGAGCGCATCCCGCGCGGCATCGGCTCCTGGCTCGCGCTCGGCTACCTCGCGCTCAGCCTCGGCAGCGGTTTCGTCATCGGCGGCCAGTATCAGGCGATGCAGGACGCCAATGGCGCGCCGCAGCACATGATCGCGCGCATGCTCGGCTTCGGCATCGACCGCGTCACGATCTCGGGCCTCTGGGGGCTGTCGGAGCAGGAGGTGCTCGTTGCCGCCGGCATCGATTCGAAGACCTCGCTGATGTTCTTCGACGCCGACGAGGCGCGCCGGCAGCTCGAGGCCAACCCGCTGATCCGCGAGGCGCAGGTGCGCAAGCTCTATCCGGGCGAGATCTCGATCTCGCTGACCGAGCGCGAGCCCTATGCGCTCTGGCAGGTCAAGGGCGAGCTTTTCGTGATCGCGGCTGATGGCACGGTGATCGACAAGATGGACGATGGCCGCTTCGCCTTCCTGCCGCTGGTCGTGGGCAAGAATGCCAATATCCGCGCGAGCGAATATCTGGCGCTGCGCAAGGAGGCCGGTCCGCTGGCGGAGCATATCCGCGCCGGCATGCTGGTGTCCGACCGTCGCTGGGACCTCAAGCTCGATAACGGCATGGATGTGCGCTTGCCCGAGGCGAAGCCGGAGGCCGCGATCGGGCGGCTCGCTTCGCTGGAGAGCAACGACCGCATCCTCGACAAGGACGTCCTCGCCATCGACCTGCGTCAGCCGGATCGCGTGGTGATGCGCCTCTCCGAGGAGGCGGCTGCCGCCCGGGCCGAGATGCTGAAGAACCGCGCCAAGACCAAGAAGAAGGGAGGGGAGGCGTGAACCACTTCACCTCCCAGGGCCTGACCCCGCGCATGCGCCCGCTCTCGGCGCGCAAGAGCGCGACGCTGTCGATTCTCGATATCGGCACGAGCAAGGTCGTCTGCCTGATCGCCGAGCTGAACCCGGCCGAGGCCAATGAGCGGCTGCGCGGGCGCACCCATGTCGCCCGCATCATCGGCATCGGCCATCAGCGCTCGCTCGGCCTCAAGGGCGGGGCGATCATCGATCTCGAAAGCGCCGAGCGCGCCATCCGCGCCGCGGTTGACGCGGCCGAGCGCATGGCCAAGGTCGAGGTGCAGTCGGTCATCGTCAATCTGACCGGCGGGCGCATCGGCTCGCAGCACTATGCGGCCGGCGTCGATCTGCGCTCCGGCTCGGTCGGAGATGCCGACGTCAAGCGCGTCCTCGCCACCGCCGCGACCCATGCGATCCGCCCCGGCAAGGCCGTGCTCCATGCGCTGCCGACCGGCTATGCGCTCGACGGCGTGCCGGGCGTGCTCGATCCGCGCGGGCTGATCGGCGGCAAGCTCTCCGTCGACATGCATGTCGTCGCCAGCGAGGCGGCGGCGGCGCGCAACGTCATGCTGGCGGTCGAGCGCTGCCATCTCGAGGTCGAGGCGGTCGTCGCGACGCCCTATGCCTCCGGCCTTTCGGTCCTGGTCGATGACGAGGCGGAGATGGGCGTGGTCGTCGTCGATCTCGGCGGCGGCTCGACGAGCCTCGGCGTCTTCGCCGGCGGCCATCTGATGCATGCCGACGCCATCGCGGTCGGCGGCAACCATATCACCATGGACGTGGCGCGCGGGCTCTCGACCCGTGTCTCTGCGGCCGAGCGGCTGAAGACGCTGCACGGCTCCTGCATCGCCAGCGCCTCCGACGAGCGCGACATGATCGCGGTGCCGCAGGTCGACGACGACGAGCGCGACATGCCGAACCATCTCGCCAAGTCGCATCTCGTGCGCATCATCAAGCCGCGGGTCGAGGAGATTCTCGAACTGGTCCGCGATCGGCTGAACAATGCCGGCTTCTCGGCCCAGGCCGGGCGCCGCGTCGTGCTGACCGGCGGAGCCTGCCAGCTCACCGGCCTGCCCGAGGTGGCGCGGCGCATTCTCGGGGGCCAAGTTCGCACCGGTCGCCCGCTCGGCATCAAGGGATTGCCCGAAGCCGGCAAGGGGCCGGCCTTTGCGGCGGCGGTCGGCCTGCTGGTCTATCCGCAGGTCGCGCATGTCGAGCATTTCGAACCACGCGCCGCCGGCGGGCGCTATTTCGCGACCGGGACGGACGGCTATTTCTCGCGCGTCGGGCGGTGGCTGAAGGACAGTTTCTGAACTTGGCGCGGAAAAGCGGAAACCGGTTTTCCCGGACCGCTACTCCAAGACCGGCCAAGTTCCAGAATTGAGTGAGTACCGCCCGCGTCAGCGGGCACGGCGTCAAACGTAGCAATCGACGGCTCCCGCCAGGCGCCGGTCAAAGGGATCAAAAGAGGCAATCATGGCGATGAATCTGCAAGCCCCGGACATCCGGGAACTCAAGCCCCGGATCACGGTCTTCGGTGTCGGCGGTGCGGGCGGCAATGCGGTCAACAACATGATCGAGGCCGGTCTCGACGGCGTCGACTTCGTCTGCGCCAACACGGATGCGCAGGCGCTGGCGCTCTCGCGCTCCTCGCGCATCATCCAGATGGGCCTCCAGGTCACCGAGGGCCTCGGCGCCGGCTCGCAGCCGGAAGTCGGGCGGGCCGCGGCCGAGGAAGTCATCGACGAGATTCGCGATCACCTGGCGGGCGCACATATGGTCTTCATCACCGCCGGCATGGGCGGCGGCACCGGCACGGGCGCTGCCCCGGCCATCGCCCGCGTCGCCCGCGACATGGGGATCCTGACCGTCGGCGTCGTCACCAAGCCCTTCCAGTTCGAGGGCCAGCGCCGCATGCGCATGGCGGAAGCCGGCATCTCCGAGCTCAACGAGGCTGTCGATACGCTGATCGTCATCCCGAACCAGAACCTGTTCCGCGTCGCCAACGAGACGACCGGCTTCGCCGACGCCTTCGGCATGGCTGACCAGGTGCTCTATTCGGGCGTCGCCTGCATCACCGACCTGATGGTCCGTCCCGGCCTCATCAACCTCGACTTCGCCGACGTGCGCGCAGTGATGCGTGGCATGGGCAAGGCGATGATGGGCACCGGCGAGGCGCAGGGCGAGAAGCGCGCGCTGACCGCAGCCCAGGCCGCGATCAACAACCCGCTGCTTGACGACATCTCGATGAAGGGCGCGCGCGGCCTGCTGATCTCGATCACCGGCGGGCGCGACATGAAGCTGTACGAGGTCGACGAGGCTGCCACCCGCATCCGCGAGGAGGTCGATTCCGAGGCCAACATCATCGTCGGCGCCACCTTCGACGAATCGCTCGAGGGCACGGTGCGCGTCTCGGTCGTCGCGACCGGCATCGACAAGCCGCTCTCGCATGTCGGCGAGTCCGACGAGACCGAAGCCCGCATTGCCCAGGTGGCCGAGCGCCTGAAGCAGGAGGCCCGCCTGCGCAGCAATGCCGCGACGCAGGCGCCCCGTCCCGCCCAGCAGCCCGCGCCGGTGATCGAGACGGCTCGTGCCGCTCCGCTCGCCGAGCCGGTTCCCGCCGCGCAGGTCACGCAGGACATCCGCATCGAGCCGATGCAGCCGCGTGCGATGATGGTCGCTGCTCCGGCGCCCGAGCCGCACGCCCCGGCCGAGCCGAGCCTGCACTTCGACGAGAGCTTCATTCCGCCGGCGCCGGAGCGCGCGGTGCGCCCGACCCGCATGCCGCGGATCGAGGATCTGCCGGCTCCGGGCCAGGCCCAGCTCCACGCCCAGCGCGGCGCGCAGCCCGTGCCGCAGGCGCCGAGCGCCGTCGAGCAGAAGCGCATGTCGCTGATGCAGCGCCTTGCCTCGGTCGGTTTCGGCCGCAAGGACGAGGAGGAGCAGCACGCCGCGCCGGCGCCTGTTCCGGCGCGCCAGGCCCCGGCCATGCCGCAGGCGGCGGCGCCGAGCGCTGCCCATGCCGAGTACATGCGTCGCCCGGCGCCGCCGGCCTCGCGCCCGGCCCAGGGCCAGCTCGATCCGCATGGCCGTGCCGCGCCGACTCGCAACAGCGAAGAAGACCAGCTGGAGATTCCGGCTTTCCTGCGCCGCCAGGCGAACTGATCTCCCGGCCCGTCGCGGCCTTGTAACCAATCCCGTCGCGCAGGCTGCGCGGCGGGATTTTCGCTGTTAAAAAATCGTTATCTTTCAGTCTGTTATTGTTCCGCCCTCAAAGCTTTCCGGCTGTAACACAGCGAAAGAAAGCGTGATTTTGAGAGGCCGCCTCTAAGGCTTATGTTGCGGCCGCACCAAGAGATTGGCCTACCGGTAGCCGGCTCGATGCCGACTTCGGGAATGTCGCCGCCGGCGATCGCTGCATGGGCAGCGGACATCGGTCGTAGCGATCAGGATTGGATACCGGAATGAACTTCGATCGGCAGACGACTTTGCGGGCTGCGGTGACCCTGAGCGGGATCGGCGTGCATTCCGGCGCTCCCGCGAGCATCTGCCTCAAGCCCTCCAGCGCGAATTCCGGCGTCGTCTTCCTGCGGACGGGCATCGAGGGCATGCCGCCCCAGCTCATCCACGCCAAGCACACCAAGGTCAGCGCCACCGAGCTCTGCACCGTGATCGGCGACCGCGGCCCGGCCTCGGTCTCGACGATCGAGCATCTGATGTCGGCCTGCGCGGGCCTCGGCGTCGACAACGTGCTGGTCGAGATCGACGGGCCGGAGATGCCGATCATGGACGGCAGCGCCAGGGAGTTCGTCGCCGCGATCGAGGCCACCGGCCTCGTGACCCTCGCTGCGCCGCGCCGCTACCTCAAGGTTCTCCAGCCGGTTCGGATCGAGCAGGGCCGTGCCTTCGCCGAGCTGATGCCGGCCGAGCAGGGCTTCCGCCTCGATGTCGAGATCGATTTCGATACCGCCGTGATCGGCCGCCAGCGCAAGATCTTCGATCTCGACGCCAAGGCCTATGCCAGCGAGATCTCCAAGGCGCGCACCTTCGGCTTCATGCGTGATGTCGAGCAGCTCTGGAAGGCCGGCTTCGCGCTCGGCGCCTCGCTCGACAACACGGTCGCGATCGGCGACGACAAGGTCATCAATCCCGAGGGGCTGCGCTATGGCGACGAGTTCGTGCGCCACAAGGTGCTCGACGCCATCGGCGATCTGGCGCTGGCGGGCTATCCGATCATCGGCGAGTTCCGCTCCTATTGCGGCGGTCACCGGATGAATGTCCGCATCCTCGAGGCGCTTTTCGCCGACCGCGCGAATTTCGCGATCGTCGAATCCCAGCCGGTCTTCGCGCCGGCCCGCGCCGTGCAGATGTCGGCGGTTGCTCCGGCCGCCTACGCGCCCGATCTCCACTGAAATCACGCGAGCCGGAGCGCTTCGCCGAAAAGCGGTAGCGTTTTTCTGTCGAAGAAATGCCTTGGTCGCGTCGATCAGCGTCGTTTCGCCTTTCCTTCGCCCGCTTTTTGTCCGAGATGCCGCAGTGCTGCGGAATCGAGCCTTAACCGGCTTTCGGCAGTGGCGCGCGGGAGGCGTCTGAGGTAAGGCATGCTTCCCGCAGGCGGGGACGATCGAAAGAGGAAGACGACGTGAGCGTGACGCGGCAAAGCCTACCGGCAATCCATCGCGGCGTATCTCCGCGCAAGGGCATGGCCCTGGCGCTCGGCGCTGCCATGCTGCTCGGCGGCTGCGATACGCTGTCCTCGCTCAACCCCTTCGACAGGCCCGAGGTCTACAAGCCCGACCTGACCCCCACGACGCCGGCCGACAAGCTCTACAATGAGGGTCTGGCGCGCCTGCAGAACGGCGACAGCGAAGGCGCGTCCAAGAAGTTCGAGGACATCGACAAGTCGGCGCCGTTCTCGCCCTACGCCCGCAAGGGCCTGCTGATGACGGCCTACACCAATTTCCAGGCCTCGAAATGGGAAGAGACGATCACCGCTTCCAAGCGCTTCATCGCCCAGAACCCGGCGAGCCCCGATGCGGCCTATGCCCAGTACCTGATGGCGATGTCCTATTATAACCAGATCCCGGACACGACCCGCGATCAGGAGCGGACACGGCAGGCGATCCAGGCTTTCGAGGAGCTCGTCGCCCGCTATCCCAAGTCGGAATACGTGCTCGACGCCAAGGAGAAGCTCCTGGTGGCGCGCGACCAGCTCGCCGGCAAGGAGATGAATGTCGGCCGCTATTATCTCGAGAAGCGCAATTACACCGCAGCGGTGAACCGCTTCCGCGAGGTCATCATCAAGTACCAGACCACCCGCCATGTCGAAGAGGCGCTGGAGCGCCTGACTGAGGCCTATATGGCGCTGGGCATCACCAACGAAGCGCAGACCGCCGCCGCCGTACTCGGGCATAACTTCCCCGACAGCCCATGGTACAAGGACGCCTACAAGTTGCTGCAGAGCGGCGGCCTGGAACCGCGCGAGGACCGTGGCTCCTATATCAGCCGCGCCTTCGACGGCTTCCAGAAGGCTGTAGGCGGCATCGTCGGGCTGGGTTCCCTCTGACGGAGCTCGCATGAGCCAGAGGCGACCCTGCCGGCTCCGAAACGCGCGCTGAACGCCGATGCTGGCGCAGCTCTCCATCCGTGACATCGTCCTGATCGACAGGCTCGATCTGAGCTTCCATGACGGGCTGAGCGTGCTCACCGGCGAAACCGGCGCGGGCAAGTCGATCCTGCTCGATGGTTTCGCGCTGGCGCTCGGCGGGCGCGGCGACGGATCGCTCGTGCGCCATGGTGAGGCGCAAGGGCAGGTCAGCGCCGTCTTCGACCTGCCGCTCGCGCATGAGGCGCGCAAGCTCGCGCAGGCGCAGGAGATCGATACCGACGGCGATCTGATCCTGCGGCGCGTGCAATATGCCGATGGGCGCACCCGCGCTTTCATCAATGACCAGCCGGTTTCGGTTCAGATCCTGCGCATGGTCGGCGCGGCGATCGTCGAGATCCACGGCCAGCATGACGACCGGGCGCTGACCGACCCGGCCCAGCACCGGGCGCTGCTCGACGGTTTCGGCGGGCTGGAAAGCCAGGCGCAGGCTGTCGCCCAGGCCAGCGAAACGCTGAAGCGGGCGCGGCAGGCCTTGCAGGCCCAGCGCCTGCGCGTCGAGGCCGCGCGCAAGGAGGCCGATTTCCTGCGCCATGCGGTCGAGGAGCTCGGCAAGCTCGCGCCGAAGCCCGGCGAGGAGGACGAACTCGCCGCCACGCGTCAGACGATGATGCAGGCCGAGAAGGTCGCGCGCGATCTCAACGAAGCCTATGAGGCGGTCGGCGGCCAGGGCTCGCCCGTGCCGATGCTCGCGGCGGTGCTGCGCCGGCTCGAACGCCGGGCCGGGCAGGCGCCGGAGCTGGTCGATCCCTCGCTCGCCGCGCTCAATACCGCCATCGTCGCGCTGGAAGAGGCCGGCGAGGCGCTCGGGGCTGCGATGCGCGCGGCGGAATACGATCCGCGCGAGCAGGAGCGCATCGAGGAACGGCTCTTCGCGCTGCGGGCGGCCGGGCGCAAATATGATGTGCCGGTCGATGGCTTGTCCGTGCTCGCGGCGACCATGGCGAGCGACCTCGCGGCGCTGGACGAGAGCGAAACCTCGCTCGGCCGGCTCGAGGCGGAGGTGAGGCAGGCGGAGGACGGTTTCACCAAGCAGGCCAAGGCGCTGTCGGAGGCCCGGAAGACGGCTGCAGCGCGGCTCGATTCGGCGGTGAAGGCGGAGTTGCCGCCGCTCAAGCTGGAACGCGCCCGCTTCATCACCCGCATCGAGAGTGACGAGAGCGCGCGCGGACCGGAGGGTTTCGACCGCGTCGAGTTCTGGGTCGAGACCAATCCGGGCACGCGGCCGGGGCCGATGATGAAGGTGGCCTCCGGCGGCGAGCTCTCGCGCTTCATGCTGGCGCTGAAGGTGGTGCTGGCGGAACGCGGCTCGGCGCCGACGCTCGTCTTCGACGAGATCGACACCGGTGTCGGCGGGGCGGTGGCGGATGCCATCGGCGAGCGGCTGGCACGGCTCGCCGACCGGGTCCAGGTGATCTCGGTGACCCATGCGCCGCAGGTCGCGGCCAAGGCCGGGCAGCATTTCCTGATCGCGAAATCGGCGGGGGAAGGCGAGGCTTCGCGCACCGTCACCCGCGTCACCGCGCTCGTCGACCAGACGCGGCGCGAGGAAATCGCCCGGATGCTCGCCGGCGCCTCGATCACCGAGGAGGCGCGGGCTGCGGCAGGGCGCCTGCTCGAGGCGGCGGGCCTGCGCGGCTGATCAGCCGGCCGCTACGAGCTTGAAGCCGGCTCCTTGCCGCCTGACCTGCCGGAAGCCGGTGACATGCCCGCCCGAGACGGTCCAGCCGGTCGCCGCAGCACGCTCCAGAATCGTGCGGCGCGAGCGGGCGGCCTGCGCCGCGTCGAGATCATAGACGATTCCGAGATCGGGATCGGCTGCCTGCTCCTCGGCCAGATGCAGCGCGTCGCCCCAGAGCAGCAGGGCGCGCGCTTCATCGCCGATGAGGTAGCCACTATGCCCGAAGCTGTGGCCAGGCAGCGCGATCAGCTCGATGCCGGGAAGGACCTCGCCGGGCGCTGCCGGCCGGATGCGGCCGGCATAGAGGCGCTGCAAGGTCGCGGTGATGTCGAAGGCGCCGCGCTTGTTGTCCGGCGTGCCGGCCCGCTTCGTTTCGTCGCTGTAATAGCCGAGATCGGCCTGCGGAACGATGATTTCGGCTCGTGGCAGCCAGGGCTGCTCGCCATCGAACAGGCCAAGCGCATGATCGCCATGGAGATGGGTGATCAGGACGCGATCGACCTCCTCCGGCTGGATGCCGGCGGCGACCAGCGCGGCGCGTGCATGGCCGAGCGCCGGGCCCCAGGCGGAGCCGGTGCCGGCGTCGACGAGGGTGATGCCGTCCTTGCCGCGCAGCACGAAGCAGTTCACGTCGATGCTGATTTTGGGCTTGCCAAAGCGGGCGATGGCTTCGCTACGGGCGGCCTCGCCGGCCTGATGGATCATGACGTCCGACGGCGCTTCGAAAATGCCGTCGAGCAAGGTGATGACGTCGTATCCGCCGAAACGGTGGGCTTGCGCACTCATCGCAGTGTCTCCTGTCCGATGCTGGCCTAGCCGCCGGCACCGGGGGGCGGCAATGTTGCCCGGCAGAGAGCAGCCCTGCATCGGGCGCGCGAATCCTCCATTTCCTTTTGGCGCGTCTTGCTTTATGAGCCGTTTTCGATTGACGGCTTGCAGGTGCTGTCCGCGCCGCTTTCCCGTCACCCCCAGTTTCGCGACCTCTCGCGTTTCGAGCCTCAGATTTAGGCCTTCCACATGTCCTTCTCCCTCACGAGCCCGCCGCTCGCGCGTGCGCTCGCCGAACGCAATTACTCCGAACCGACGCCGGTGCAGAACGCCGTGCTGGAGGAGGCCGCGCGCGGCCGCGACCTGCTGGTTTCTTCGCAGACCGGCTCAGGCAAGACCATCGCCTACGGGCTTGCCATCGGCGAGACCCTGCTGGGCGACGGCGAAAAGCTCGGCCGGGCCGCAGCGCCCCTCGCGCTGATCATCGCGCCGACCCGCGAACTGGCCCTCCAGGTGCAGCGGGAACTGGCCTGGCTCTACGAACATGCGGGAGCGCGGGTGATCTCCTGCGTCGGCGGCATGGACCCGCGCCGCGAGGCGATGCTGCTCGACGAGGGCGCACATATCGTCGTCGGCACGCCCGGCCGCCTGCGCGACCATATCGAGCGTCGCCGTCTCGACGTCTCGGCGCTCAAGGCCGTGGTGCTCGACGAGGCCGACGAGATGCTCGATCTCGGCTTCCGCGACGATCTCGAATTCATCCTGAAGACGACCCCCGAGGGGCGCCGCAGCCTGCTGTTCTCGGCGACCTTCCCGAAGGCCATCGTCCAGCTCGCGCAGAGCTACCAGCACGATGCGCTGCGCATCGAGGTGGAAGCGGCGCGGCGCGGCCATGCCGACATCGCCTACAAGGCCGTGCGCGTCTATCCCAAGGAGGCGGAGCTCGCGGTCGTCAACCTGCTGCGGTTCCACGACGCGCCGGTGGCGCTGGTCTTCTGCAACACGCGCAATGCCGTGCGCCATCTCGAAGCCATCCTGCTTGAGCGAGGCTTCGCCGCCGTCGCGCTGTCGGGAGAGCTCGGCCAGAACGAGCGCAACGCTGCCCTGCAGGCGCTGCGCGACGGGCGGGCACGGGTCTGCGTCGCGACCGATGTCGCCGCGCGCGGCATCGACCTGCCGGGGCTCGACCTCGTCATCCATGCCGAACTGCCCAACGACGCCGAGGTGATGCAGCATCGTTCGGGCCGGACCGGGCGCGCCGGCAAGAAGGGCACCAGCGTCGTGCTGGTGCCGCAGTCACGCCGGCGCAAGGCCGAGCGGCTGCTGATGGAAGGCAAGGTCGAGGCCGAGTGGATCGGCCCGCCGACGCCGGAGGAGATTCGCGCGCTCGATCAGGAGCGGCTGCTCAAGGATCCGATGCTCTCGGGCGACGAGGGCGAGGATGATGCCGGCATGGTCGAGGCGTTGATGGCCGGCCGCGAGGCGCGCGAGATCGCGGCGGCGCTGGTCAGGCTCTATCGTTCGCGCCTGCCGGCGGCCGAGGAGGCGGGCGATCCCGGCTTCGGCCGCGACGAGCGCCGGCCGGTGCGCAGCCATGACGATTACGCGACGCCGCGCGAGCGCTTCGCCGCCGGACGCGAGGACAGCCCCCGCGCCGACGGGCCGCGCAAGGGCGGCCCGCGTGGCGACACGGTCTGGTTCCGCCTCAATGTCGGGCGCAGGGACGGGGCCGATCCGCGTCAGTTGCTGCCGATGCTGTGCCGGCGCGGCAAGATCACGCGCGACGAGGTCGGCGCGATCCGCATTTTCGACCGTGAGACCAAGGTCGAGATCGATGCCGATGTGGCGGAGCGCTTCTACGAGCTCGCCAAGGCGGTGGATCGTGACAAGGTCATGATCGAGCCTGTGACGGGCGAGGACGAGCGCCGTCCTGCGAAGCCCTTCGCCGAGAAGGCGAGCCATGCGCCAGCCCCCTATCAGCGCAAGGCGCGCGACGAAGGCGTGGCCGGGGAGCCTCGCGAGGCGCGTGGCTATGAGAAGAAGCCGTTCGCCAAAAAGCCTTATGAGGGCAAGGGCAAACCCTTCGCGGATAAGCCCTTTGCCGGCAAGCCCGCAGCGGGCAAGTCCTTCGGCGGATCGAAATCCTATGATCCCGTCCGCAGCGACCGCGATCCGTCGGCGGAGCCGCGCGCGCCCTGGTCGGAGACCGGCAAGCCGCATGGCGGAAAGCCCTATGCCGGCAAGAAGCCCGCTTTCTCTGGGAAGCCCGGCGGAGCCAGGAACGATGGGCCCGGTGCGCGCGGGCCGGCCGGCAAGCCGTTCAAGAGCAAGAAGCCCCGGCGCGACGATCGCGGCTGATCGCCATCATCGCCCGCAGCAGGGCTGGCTCGTTCAGCCCCGGCGGCACCTCTCCGCTCAGCGCAGGCCGAGGAAGGAGAGGATGGCGAGGACGACGACGATCAGGCCGACGAGGTAGATGATATTGTTCACGAAAGCCCCCTGACTGAAGTGGGCCGTGAGGCCCGATCTACGGAAATGAACCGTATTCAGGGGTGAAAGGTTCCCGCTGGAAAATCGGGAGCTACGGTCACGAAACGCACGTCATCCCGGACGAAGCGAAGCGGAGCTCCGGGATCCACGCCTGAACCTTGATCGGAAAGGCTCCGGCATGAATCCCGGATCGGCGCCGCCAAAGGCGGCACGTCCGGGATGACGCGTCGTGTTCCCGACTCATAGGCGTCGGACGGCCGACCGCTCAGGCCACCACCTTGCGGTAGAGATGCCAGGTCGCGTGGCCGAGAACCGGCATCACCACGATGAGGCCGACCAGCACGGGCAGGCAGCCGAGCACCAGAAGCCCGGTGACGATCAGGCCCCAGTACATCATCACGCGTGGATTGGCCTCGACCGCCGCGATCGAGGTGCGGACCGCCGTCGGCATGTCGACATGGCGGTCGATGATGAGCGGGAAGGCCACCACCGAGATCGAGAAGGCGAGGATGGCGAAGAGCAGGCCGACCGAATTGCCGACGATGATCATGATCCAACCATCGAAGGTGGTGAAGGTGGCGCGCAGGAAATCCGCCGTCGAGACATCGGCGGGCAGGCCGAGCTGGGCGCGGTAGATCAGCCAGGCGCAGGCGAGCCAGGCAAGGAAAAGCCCGGTCAGCAACACGCCGAGCAGCACGATCTGCCCGATCGCCGGCGATTGCAGCACGTCGAAGGCATGGCGCCAGGACGAATCCTGCCCTTGCTCGCGGCGCCGGCTGATCTCGTAGAGACCGATCGCCGCGAAGGGGCCGAGCAGGGCGAAGCCGCCGAGCAGCGGGAAGAGCAGGGGGAAGATGTTGTAGGTGACGGTGAGCTGCGCGAGCAGCACGCCGGCGACCGGATAGATCAGCGCGACGAAGACGAGATGGCTCGGCTGCGCCTTGAAATCCTCCCAGCCGCGCCAGAGTGCATCGCGCAGATCCATCGTCGTGATGGTGTGGACATGTGGCTCCACCGCTCTGCCGAGGTGATGAACGGTGCCGTCAAGATTGGCCATGGCGTATCTCCCGGTTCCGGCCCGGTTCGCCAAAAAGCCGTCGACATGTTCCTTGGCGTCAACGGCCTTCAGGCGTCGAGCTTCCAATTCCCAGTTCACGGATAATACACGCCGAAGCGGGTTTTGTTGCAAGCCGTCGCGCGGATGTGACGAGATAAGGGGGCCGGGGATGGGCGGCATTCACCGGGATCGCTGCTGCCCTTCCTCGACAGCGCCTTCTCGCCTAATGCTTCCCGCATGAGCGACACTGACGACAACGCCCCTTCCGAAACGCCCGTCGCCGAGTTGACGCCGCGCCGGGCCAGGCTCGAGCACAAGCGGCTCGCCGCCGAGGTGCAGGCGGCAAACGACGCCTATTTCCAGGACGACCAGCCCATCATGGACGACGCGGCCTATGACGCGAAGCGTCGGCGGCTCGTCGCGCTGGAGGAGGCCTTCCCCGAGCTGAAGGAGAGCGGCGGCGTCAGCAGCAAGGTCGGCGCCAGGCCATCCGGCAAATTCGCCAAGATCCGGCATCGCGTGCCGATGCTCTCGCTCGACAACGCGTTTTCCGACGAGGCGGTCGCCGAATTCGCCGCCCGCGTCTATCGCTTCCTCGGCCGCAAGGAAGAGGCGGGCGGCATCGCCTTCACCGCCGAGCCGAAGATCGACGGGCTCTCGCTCTCGCTGCGCTACGAGAAGGGCGAGCTGGTCGCGGCGGCGACGCGCGGCGACGGTGAGGAAGGGGAAGACGTCACCGTCAATGCCCGCACCATTTCCGAAATTCCGAAGACGCTCGCCGGGCCGGATGTGCCGGAGATCGCCGAGGTGCGTGGCGAGGTCTATCTCGGCCATGCCGATTTCGCGGGGATCAACGAGCGCCAGCGCGAGAAGGGGCTGCCCGAATTCGCCAATCCGCGCAACGCCGCCGCCGGCTCGCTGCGGCAGCTGGATGTCAGCGTTACCGCCTCGCGACCCTTGCGTTTCTTCGCCTATGCCTGGGGCGAGATGCCGGTGCTGCCGGCGCCGACCCAGATGGGCGTGGTCGAGGCCTTCAAGCGCTGGGGCTTTCGCACCAACCCGCTGATGAAGCGCTGCGAGAGCGTCGCCGAGCTGGTGGCGCAGTACCGGCTGATCGAGAGCCAGCGCGCCACGCTCGGCTACGATATCGACGGGGTGGTCTACAAGGTCGACGATCTCGCCTTGCAGGCGCGCCTCGGCTTCGTCTCGCGGGCGCCGCGCTGGGCGATCGCGCATAAATTCCCGGCGGAGCTGGCGACGACGATCCTGGAGGCCATCGACATTCAGGTCGGTCGTACCGGCGCGCTCTCGCCGGTGGCGCGGCTGAAGCCGGTCACGGTCGGCGGCGTCGTGGTGACGAACGCGACGCTGCACAACGAGGACTACATCAAGGGCTTCGATTCCAAGGGGCTGCCGATCCGCGACGGCACCGATATCCGCATTGGCGACACGGTGACGGTGAAGCGGGCCGGCGACGTCATCCCGCGCGTCGAGGCCGTGGATCTGTCGAAGCGGACGGCGGATTCCAAGCCGTACGAGTTTCCGACGCTCTGCCCGGCCTGCGGCAGCCATGCCGTGCGCGAGCATAATCCGCGCTCCGGCAAGGAGGATGCGGTGCGCCGCTGCACCGGGGGCTTGATCTGCCCGGCGCAGACGATGGAGCGGCTGAAGCATTTCGTCTCGCGCGATGCACTCGACATCGACGGGCTCGGCGACAAGCAGATCGAGTTCTTTCACAGCGACTCCGATCTGCCGGTGAAAGAGCCGGCCGACATCTTCACGCTCGCCCGGCGCGACGAGGCCAATTTCAAGAAGCTCAAGGACAAGGAAGGTTTCGGCGCGGTCAGCGCGAAGAAGCTGTTCGAGGCGATCGAGGCAGCGCGGACGCCGCCGCTCAACCGGCTGATCTTTGGGCTCGGCATCCGCCATGTCGGCGAGACCAATGCGCGGCTGCTCGCGCGCCATTACGGCTCCTTCGAAGCGCTGCGCGAGACGCTTGCCGCCGCGGCCGATCCGGCTTCGCCGCAGCGGCAGGAACTCGATGCCATCGACGGCGTCGGCCCGACGGTGGTCGAGGCGCTGCTGCAGTTCTTCGGCGAGCCGCATAATCAGGACCTGCTCGACCGCTTGCTGGAGCAGGTCCGGCCGCAGCCGCTGGAGGCCGTCGCCTCGACGAGCCCGGTCGCGGGCAAGACGGTGGTCTTCACCGGCGCGCTGGAGCGGATGACCCGCGACGAGGCGAAGGCGATGGCGGAGCGACTCGGCGCGAAGGTGGCCGGCTCGGTGTCGTCGAAGACCGATCTGCTGGTCGCGGGGCCGGGCGCCGGCTCGAAGCTCAAGGACGCGGCCAAGCACGGCGTCGAGGTGATCGACGAGGCCGGCTGGTTCGAGCTGATCGGTGGAGGCGGCGGAGCCTGAGCCCGAAATCAATGACCGTAACGTTTGCCGTCATGGTCGGGCTTGTCCCGACCATCCACGTCTTCGCTGGTCGAAGGTCGTGTTCAAGGCGTGGATGCTCGCCACAAGGGCGAGCACGACGGAGACTGGATCGCCCGCCGACTACTCAGCCGCCGCCGTGAAGATCGCCGGCGGCGGGGCGCCCGCCGCCCGCACCTGGCTCGGGGCTGAGCCGGTGATGCGCTTGAAGGCGCGGCTGAACGAGGCTTCCGATTCGTAGCCGAGCCGCTGCGCCACCACGGCGATGCGCATCCTGTCGCGTGCCAGCCATTGCCGGGCCTGATGCATGCGGACCTGGGCGACATAGCGGGCCGGTGTCTCGCCCACCACGCTGGCGAAGCGCTCGGCGAAGCCGGAGCGCGAGGCGCCCATCAGTTCGGCGAGGCTTTCCACCGTCCAGTCCGCCTCGGGATGGGCATGGATCGCGGCCAGCACCCGGCCGATCTGCGGGCAGCGCGCCGCCGCGATCCAGCCCTTGTCCTCGCCGCAGCCGTTCTCGACCCAGCCGCGGATGATGGTGGCGGCGATGACGTCCGCGAGCCGGGCGAGGATGCCGCCGGCGCCGACGCGGTCCATGCAGACCTCGCGGCCCATCGCCTCGAGCAAATGCGGTATGCCGGGCTCGTTGGCGGCGAAATCATACATCCGCATCACGTCGGGCATCAGCCGCAGCAGCGGATGGTCGGCATCGACGTTGAAGGTCATGCTGCCGCTGAAGAGCAGCATGGGCTCGCCGTCGCTGCCGCCGCCCTCGAGTTCGGTTATATCGCCACAATGCTGCTTCACCGCGCAGTCGCAAGGCGGCGAGGGCGTCACAGCCGGCGCGCTCGCCAGCACATGCGCGCCGCCGCGCGGGAGGAGCAAGGCGTCGCCGTCGCGCAGTTCCAGCCAGTCGCCTGTCGGCATCTTCAGCCAGCAGCCGCGCTGGGCAATGAAGTAGAAGCGTGCGGCGCGGCAGGGCGGGAAGGCGATGGCCCAGGGCGAGGCCATCTGGCAGCGGCTGTAGTCGACGCCGTCGAGCCTGAGCCCGCGCAACATCTCGGTGAGATGGTCGGCAGAGTGCGATGCAGCATATTTGGACGAAAGATCATTCATTCCAGACAATATAGCATGGAAACTCCAGAGGGCCACGCCCATCTTCCGGCCTCCTCATGGAGACTCCCATGTCAGATTCCCTTTCCGTCACCGCGCTCGACCTCGATGAACCCATCGAGGATGTGCGCGGAAAACCGGCCTGGGCGGCGATCGTCTCGCTGACCTTCGGCGTCTTCGGCCTTGTCACGGCCGAGTTCCTGCCCGCCAGCCTGCTGACGCCGATGGCCGCCGATATCGGCGTCTCGGTCGGCGCCGCCGGGCAGGCCGTGACCGCAACCGCCGTGGTCGGCGCCATCGCCGGCCTTGCGGCGGCCATCGTGACGCGCGGTGTCGACCGGCGCATCGTGATCTGGTCGCTGACCGGCCTGCTGATCCTGTCGAGCGCGCTCGCCGCCGTCGCAACCAATCTGCCGACGCTGCTCTTCGCCCGCGTCCTGCTCGGCATCGGGCTCGGCGCCTTCTGGTCGATGGTTGCGGCGACGGCGATGCGGCTCGTGCCGCCAAGCGCCTTGCCCAAGGCGATGTCGCTGATCTTCACCGGCGTTTCGATCGCGACCGTCAGCGCGGCGCCGATCGGCGCCTATGTCGGCAATCTCATGGGCTGGCGCGTTGTGTTCTGGCTCGCGGCGCTGGTCGGCGTCGCGACGCTGGTGATCCAGATGGCCGTGCTGCCCCGTCTGCCGGCTCGCGGTTCGCCCGATATCCGCACGCTGTTCCGCCTGCTCGGCCAGCCGAGCATCGCACTGGTGCTGGTGGGCATCGTCGTGGTGATTTCCGGGCATTTCGCCGGTTTCACCTATGTCCGGCCGTTCCTGGAGCAGATTCCGAAGCTTTCGGTCGAGGCGATCTCGCTGGTGCTGCTGGCCTATGGCGTCGGCGGCTTCTTCGGGAATTTCCTCGGCGGGGCGATCACTGCCCGCAGCGCCAAGGCTTCCGTGATCTTCGGCGCGCTGTTGATCGCGCTGATGGGTGGAAGCCTTCTGTTCGCCGGCACGTCGCCGATTGCCTCGGCCGTCGCCGTCGGGCTCTGGGGCTTCGCTTTCGGCGCACTGCCGGTCGGCTTCCAGACCTGGCTGGTCCGCGTCGCGCCGGAGGAGGAAGCCGAATCGGCCGGCGGCCTGCTCGTCGCCGCCTTCCAGGTCGCGATCGCGAGCGGCGCGGTCTTCGGCGGCCTGCTCGTCGATGGTTTCGGGACGCTCGGCGTCATCGCCTATGCCACGATCGCGACGCTGGTCGGCGGGGTCGGCGTGCTGCTGCTCGGCGCGAGGAGCCCCGAGCGGGTCGGCGCCACAGCCGCCGCGCACGCCATCTGACGCGCGGTCACCAGACAGCGAAACTGATCGGGCGCGTGATGTGCCCGATCACTTTTCTTCAAGACAGCGGCGCAGCGGGAGGGTTTATGCTGGCGCCATGGAAGCAGTCACACAGGGCGAGACACTCTGCCTCGAACCGCTCGTCGCCGGCGAGCGGGCGAAGCTGTTTCCGGCCGAGCGTTTCGGCGGGCTGGATTGTCTCGCGGCGACCTTCCGCCGCCATGCCTATGCGCCGCACCAGCATGAAAGCTATGTGATCGGCACCATCGAGGCCGGCTGCGAGACCTTCCGTGTGCGTGGCGCGCGGTACTATGCGCGGCCGGGGCTGATCACCTTCGTCAATCCGCTGGAAACCCATGACGGCGAGCCCTATGGGCCTGGCTACAGCTATCGCATGACCTATCCCGAGACCGGGTTGATGTGCGAGGTCGCGGCTTCGCTCAGCGGCCGTGAGACGACCGGGACGCCGTTTTTTCCGGAGCCTCTCGTCGAGGATGCGGAAGGCGCTGCGCTCTTCGCCGTCGCGCATCGCGCGATCGAGGATGGCAAGGACCTGCTGGCGGGCGAGGAGATGCTGCTGCGTTTCTATGCGCATTGCCTGGCCCATCATGCCGATCTGACGGTTCGGGCCGTCGGTGCGGAGGAGGGGCCTGTCGCCAAGGCGCGCGAATTGTTCGAGGCGCGCTACGAGGAAGATCTGTCGCTGGCCGATCTGGCGCGCCTGACCGGCCTGCCGCGCCATCACCTGATCCGCGCTTTCCGGCGGGAAACCGGGCTCACCCCTCACGCCTATCTCGTCGATGTCCGTGTCAGGCGGGCGCGCGAGCGGCTGCGGCGCGGCGAGATGCCGGGCGATGTCGCAGCGGCGACCGGCTTCTGCGACCAGCCGCATCTGACCCGCGCCTTCAAGGCCCGCTTCGGCGTCACGCCCGGGGCCTTCCGGGCGGCGCATGCCGGCTGAAGCCGGCTCTTCGAAAGAAAACCTCCATGTCCACGATGCGCGACGATATCAGGCGCGGCCTGAGCGATATCTGGCCGGCCGCGGTGGCAGCAGCGCCGATCGGCCTGCTCTTCGGGGCGGTGGCGGCGAGCAAGGGGCTGTCGCCGTTCGAAGTCTTCCTGATGAGCATCATGGTCTTCGCCGGTGGCGCGCAATTCGCCGCGATCGAGCTCTGGGCGAACCCGGCGCCGGTCGCCGCGCTGGTCTTCTCGACGCTGCTGATCAATGCCCGCCATGTGCTGATGGGCGCTTCGCTTGCGCCCAAGCTGCAGGGCTTCAGCCGCTGGCAGAAATTCCTCGGGCTCTACTACATGGCCGATGAGAATTGGGCGCTGGCCGAGAAGCGCGCCCGCACCCACCGCCTGACGCCGGCCTATTGGTTCGCGATGGTCATCCCCTTCGTCTCGGGCTGGCTGATCAACTCGACGCTCGGCGCGATGATCGGGGCAGTGCTGGGCGATCCCAAGCGGCTCGGCGCCGATTTCGCCTTCACGGCGCTGTTCATCGCGCTGGTCGCCGCCTTCTGGAAGGGCAGGGTGACGTTCTGGACGGTCGCAGCCGCCGGCATCGCCTCGGCCGTGACCTATCGGTTGGCTGGCCCACCCTGGCACGTCGCTGCGGGGGCGGTCTGTGGCCTGCTGGCGGCCTGGCTCGCCGCAGGCAGCGAGCCTCGGGTGCGGAATGTGGCGATCGAGGAGGTCGAGGCGTGAGCGTCGATCCGATCAATCTCCTCGCCTTCCTCGGCATGGCGATCGTGACCTATGCGACCCGGGTGGCGGGGCTTGCGCTCGTCGGGCGGCTCAACCTCTCGCCGCGCGCGCAGGCGGCCTTCGATGCGATTCCGCCCGCCGTGCTGATCGCGGTGATCGCGCCCAGCGCGCTTGCCACCGGCTGGGCCGAGACGGCGGCGGCGGCGATCACGGCGCTGGCCGCGACGCGGCTGCCGCTGCTCGGAGTGGTGGCTGTTGGCGTGGTTGCGGTGGTCGGATTCCGCATGGTGATCTGATCCACCGTCGTCATGCTCGGGCTTGGCCCGAGCATCTCAGGACCCGCTTCGTCATTCCGGGCGACCGAAGGAGACCCGGAATCCATCACAGGGTGCTGAGCACTCCGATGGATTCCGGATCGGCGCCGCTTCGCGGCTTGTCCGGAATGACGCTCTGCCGGTTTGGAGATTCTCGGGTCGAAGCTGTGCTTCGCCCGAGAATGACGGAGCCGATCACAAAGCCCGGCAGGCGGCCTCCAGCCAATCCCTGGCCTCGCCCGCGACCAGCGGCGAAAGCTTTTCCCAGACCTTGGCGTGGTAGTCGTCGATCCAGGCAATCTCGCCGTCGTCGAGCATGTTCTTGTCAATCAGCGCCCGCTCATAGGGGCACCAGGTGATCGTCTCGAAGCCGTAGATCGCGCGCTCGGCGCCGGGGATATGGCGCTCCTCGACGACGATCAGGTTCTCGATGCGGATGCCGTAATGGCCTTCCTTATAGTAGCCGGGCTCGTTGGAGAGGATCATGCCCGGCTCCAGCGGCGTGGTGCCGAGCTTGGAGAGGCGCTGCGGTCCCTCATGCACCGAGAGATAGCTGCCCACGCCATGGCCGGTGCCATGGTCGAAATCGAAGCCGCCCTGCCAGAGCGGCAGCCGCGCGAAGGCGTCGAGCTGCGCACCCGAAGTGCCCTTGACGAAGACCAACCGGGAAATCGCGACATGGCCCTTGAGCACGCGGGTGTAGCGGTCGCGCATCTCGGCGGTGGGCTCGCCGACGGCGATGGTGCGGGTGATGTCGGTGGTGCCGTCCTCGTACTGCCCACCGGAATCGACCAGGAAGATGCCGGGCTCGATGCGCCGGTTGCTGGACGCCGTGACGCGATAATGCGGCAGTGCCGCATTGGGGCCGGCGCCGGCGATGGTGGTGAAGGAGACGTCCTTGAGCAGGCCGGTTTTCAGCCGCTCGTTTTCCAGCGCCGCGACCGCGTCGATCTCGGTGAGGCCGCCCTTCGGCGCCTCACGCGCCAGCCAGGACAGGTAGTTCGTCATCACCGCGCCGTCGCGCAGATGGGCGGCGCGGCTGCCGGCGAGTTCCGCCGCGTTCTTGCGGGCCTTCATCAGGGCGATGGGGTCGGCGCCGGCATCGGGCGTGCCGCCGGCCTCGCGGATGAGCGTCGCCAGCGCCGAGGCGGCGGTCGAAGCATCGAGCCTGACCTTGGCCTTGGCGGCGCCGAGCTTCTGCAACTGCCGCTCGAGTTCGGCCGGCGGCGCGATCTCGCCGACCGCGCCAATGGCATCGCCGGCCTCGTTGGTGATCTTCTCGGGCGCGAGGAACACGGTCGGGCGGCCTTCGCGCGGCACGATGGCATAGCCCAGCGGCAAAGGCGTGTGCTCGACATCGCCGCCGCGGATGTTGAAGGTCCAGGCTAGGGCATGCGGATCTGAGACGACGAGCGCATCGACCTTGGCCTCGGTCAGCGCCTTCTGGATGCGGGCGAGCTTGGAAGCCGTGTCCTCGCCGGCATAATCGGCGCGATGCGCCTTAACGGGGGCGGCCGGCGGGGCAGGGCGGTCGCTCCAGAGCGCGTCGATCGGGTTTCTCGCGACGGGAACGAGCGTGCCGCCGGCGGCCGCGACGGCCTTTTCCAGCTTCGCGACGCCATCAGTGGTGTGAAGCCAGGGATCGTAGCCGAGCTTGCCCCCAGCCGGCAGGTTCTGCTCGATCCAGCGCTCCAGCGGTGTCTCTTCCATGCGGACGGGCGTGATGACCTTGGTATCGGTCTGTTCGGCCGATTGGATGGTGTAGCGCCCGTCGACGATCAGCGCCGCCTTCTCGGCCAGCACCACGGCATTGCCGGCCGAGCCGGTGAAACCGGTCAGCCAGGCGAGGCGGGCCATATGGCCCGGCACATATTCGCCCTGGTGCTCGTCGGCGCGCGGCACGACGAAGCCGTCGAGGCCTTGCGCGGCCAGGGCCAGCCGCAGCGCGGCGACACGGCCTGCGACCTGCGCCGGGTCGCTCGGCTCGGTGAAGGACTGGAAGCGGCAGGTCGGGATGATCGATTCGGTCATGGTGGGGTCCGGCATAGCGTGCGCCATCGTCGCGCTCCATCGGCGAAAGCACCAGTGCAAATGCGTCGGCGTGGCGATGCCTCTTCCGTAGGACCGCGCTGCCTCGCCGATCCGCATTGTGCCATTTCGTTATGCAATCTACGCAAATATTAACGAGATCGGACTTGTTGCATGCGTTTTGTGCATATCTCGCATATGCGAACACATCTTCTCGCAAGTGCGAAATGAGCCCATTTTAGTCGCATAAGAGAACGAGGAAGCGACCGGGACTGTCCTTCGTTTTTCGGAGATGGACCCATGACCTACGTGTTGAACAATGCCGACGTATTGCCCGTGCCCGTGGTGGCCGGGACGACGACGCGCTCGGAAAAGCCTGGCCTGCTGCGCCGGCTCCACGCCGCGATGATCGAAAGCCGCATGCGCTCGGCGGCTCGCGAGCTGCGGGCCCGCAATCTTCTCGTCGATGAGGCGGGGATCGTGCTCGGCGGCATTCCGTTCGCGAGCCTGTCCGACGACCGGTCGCTGCCCTTCAACCGCTGAATCTTCGGCGCGCCTCTCGCTGCGCCGCAACCGAACGGAGCCACAGCATGATCGCCCTCATCAGGCATGTCGCCGAACAGATCGCCGATGCGGCGAAGTTCGCCGTCGCCGTCTGGCACGACGCCCGCAGCCTGCAGGCTGAGGCCGAGGCCAAATACGGCCGTATCGACTTCTGAGATCGACGCTGACGACCGCGCGCCGCCGGGCTGCTGAAGCTTGCGGCGCCGGGGGTCAGGCAGGGCGGCGGGGCCTCGGGGCTGCGCCGCCTTTTTTCATGGTCAGCGTCGCCCAGCCTTCGCGCAGCGATTGGCTGACGAGGTAGATGCCCTGGTGCCGGTAGGCCGAGGCCACGCCGGCGACATCCATCGCGAGCAACCCCGACAGGATGAGCGTCCCGTCCGGTGACAGGGCCCGGGCGATCGAGGGGGCGAGGCGCTTCAGCGGCCAGGCGAGGATGTTGGCGAAGATCAGGTCGAAATGGCCCGGACGGTTCGCCTTGGCATGGCGCAAGCCTGGCGCGACATAGAGATCGAGCGCGTGCGGCGCGTGGTTGAGGCGGGCGTTATGGGCGGAGACCTCGACCGCGATCGCGTCGATGTCGCCGGCAACGACCTTGCGCTTGATCTGCTTGGCGAGCGCCAGCGCCAGGATGCCCGTGCCGGTGCCGACATCGAGCCCGTGGCGCGGGCGGCGCTTCTTCAACTCGGCATCCAGAGCCAGCAGGCAGCCGGCGGTGGTGCCGTGATGGCCGGTGCCGAAGGCGAGTGCCGCCTCGATCTCGATCGATACGTCGTTGATGCGCACGACATCCCGATCATGCGCGCCATGGACGAGGACGCGGCCGGCGCGCACGGGCTTCAGCCCGTCGAGGCTGTTGGCCACCCAGTCCTGCGTATTCACGGTGCTGAACGGGGTCTCGTCGACGAGATCGCCGACGATCGGCCTGAGCAGGTCGCGCACCGCCGCTTCGTCCGGATGGCTGGCGAAATAGATCTCGACCTTCCACGGCGCGTTGAGCGAAAGCGTGGTGACGCCTTCCTCGATCTCGAAGGCCGAGATCGCGGTCTCGGTCGGGTCGAAGATCTCGCCGAGCAATTCGGTCAGGGCCCGGGCCTTCTCGCCCGAGGTGGAGAGTTCGAAGACGGTCGCGACCGTCGCTGGCAGAAGGCCTTCGCGCATGCGCTGCCCATAGCAGGGCGGATGAGGGATGTCATGGCTGTCATCGACGGGCTAGGCTGATGCCGAGGCAGAGCGGGGGGAACAGCCGATGTTTTCGCATATCTGTGTCGGAACCAACGACTTCCGCCGGGCGGAGGCCTTCTATACGGCCGTGTTCGACGTGCTGGGGCATCCGCTGCGCTTCCGCGATCCCGATCATGCGGCCGCGGCCTGGCAACCCAAGGGAGCCGAGCGCCCGCTGTTTTTCCTGACCCGGCCGTTCGACGGTTCGCCAGCCGTTCCCGGCAACGGGCCGATGACGGCGCTTCTGGCCGGGAGCCGGGCCGAGGTCGATCGCTGCCACGCGGTGGCCCTCGCCTCCGGCGGCACCTGCGAGGGGCCGCCGGGGCTGAGAGCGCATTATCACCCCGATTATTATGGCGCCTATGTCCGCGACCCTGACGGCAACAAGCTCTGCGTCTGCTGCCATCGTGCGGAATAGGCTGCCTGCTGGTCAGCCGTGCTGTGCGTTCAGCCCGGCGAAGACCTGCGCGAAACTGCCGGTCGCCTCGGCATAACGCAGAGGCTTGCAGCGTTCGACGATGACTTCGCCGGCCTCGGGCTGCGTTTCGAGGATCGTCATCACTTCGCTGGTGAAATCGGCCAGCGGCATCGCGGCGGGATCGACCGCCTGCTGTGCGCCCATCAGTTCGGTCTGCACATAGGGAGGGGCGATCTCGATGACCTCGACCGAGGTGTGCTTGAGCTGCTCGCGCAGGCCGATCGACCAGGAATGGATCGCCGCCTTGGTCGCGCTATAGGTCGGGGTCACCGCCAGCGGCACGAAGGCGAGGCCGGAGGAGACGGTCAGGATCGTGGCGCGCGGCTGCTTCAGGAGATGCGGCAGCAGCGCGATCGTCAGGCGGATCGGGCCAAGCAGATTGGTCGCGATCGTCTCCTCGGCGATGGCGAGATTGTCGGCGGCCGGGACGTTTTCGGGCTTCATGATGCCGGCATTGTTGAGGACGGCATTGAGCTTGGGAAATCGCTCGACGACTTGCCGGGCGAAGGCCTCGATATCGGCCTTGTCCTGGATGTCGAGCAGCATCGAGGCCATGCCGGGATTGGCGGCGGTGACCTCGTCGAGCACGCCTTCGCGACGCCCGGCAATGATGATCTGATTGCCCCTGGCGTGAAGGGCCTCGGCCAGCGCGCGGCCGATGCCCGAGCCGCCGCCGGTGATCAGGATGGTGTTTCCGGAGATGTTCATCGCAAAGCCCTCTGAATGGTTGCGCTTCACGAGGTGGCATCGGTACTCTTCAAAAGAAAGAAGGCGCCAGAAGGTGCCATACGCACCAAAAGGAGAGTGTAGGATGCAGGCGATCCGAAGCGCCATGGCGGCGATGCACGCCCGAAGCAACGCGCTGCCGCCGGTGAGCCCGGCGGTCGAGTCGCTGGTGCGCCAGGTGATCGCGCAGGTGGCGGACAAATGGACCATGCTGGTGCTGGAAGCGCTCGAGGAGCACGGCACGCTGCGCTTCACCGAGGTCGGCCGCATGGTCGGCGGTATCAGCCAGAAGATGTTGACCAAGACGCTGCGCGAGATGGAGCGGGACGGGCTCGTCATCCGCACCGTCCATCCGGTGATCCCGCCCCATGTCGATTACACGCTGACCGAGCTGGGGCGCGAGCTCAGCGCGGCCTTCTGCGGCGTCTGGGTCTGGGCCGAGACGTATTATGCCGAGGTTTCGGCAGCGCGGAAGGCTTTTCGCGAGCGGGAGGGCGGGGCGTAAGGCCCTCGCCTCGGCGCTGCCGGATCGCTGGGGACTTCACGCGGCGGTCTTGCCTTGCCTGCGCAGGGAGATGATCTGGACGGTCAATCCGATAACGAGTGCGGCGAGAATGCCGCCCTGCGCGCCGAGAAGGAGCGGGGATTTCAGGTCGGTGACGAATGGGTGGCCGTCCGGGACGCGACGCAGGATTTCGGTCACGGTCGGCAGCATGAGCAGGAAGGCCGTCAGGCTGAGAGCGATTGTTTCGACGTATGTCGCGACCCGTCCGGAGATCGGTAAGCGGCCGACGCTATAGCCAATGATGAGCAGCAGGAGCGTGATCGAACCGACGCCGTAACTGACGGCTTCATGCGCGACGAGGAAGACCGTCGCTGCGCCGATCAGCATCGCGACAAAATATACGGTGCCTGCCTTTGAGCGCGGCACGATCCGGCCATGGACCGCGAACATGTAAGCCGCCGCCGGAATGGCCGGCAGGCTGCCCAGCGTATGCACCCAGCCGAGAGATGAAATGCCGAACATGGAGTGCCCTTTTCATGGGGAGGTGAGGTTGCTCGTGCGTCAGAACGCGATGGCGACGGGGAATGGAAAGTCATGTCTATCTACTAATCGGTAGGCTTAAGCGCGCGGCCTTGCGCCGCCCGGGGCGGTTGGCTTCAGTGTCGTGCTGTGAGGCGCTCCAACAGCGGGTGTGTGATGACGCCGAATATTTTGGGGTCACCATAGGCGCGGGCCGAGAGCATCGCGCCATGCACGCTGGCCATGAAGGCTTCCGCCTCGGCCTTGCTCGTGCCTGCGAAACGCAGGCTGCCCTGCTTGGCACCGCGTTCGAGAACCGAGGTCAACCAGGCGGACAGAGCCCGGAAATGGGCGCGCACCTCGACGACGATCTCCTGCGGAAGCACCGGGATCTGGCTCGCGAGGAGCGCGCAGAGGCAGAATGGAGCGCTCGCATCGGCGATGCAGGCCTCCCAATAGCCCGTATAGGCGCGCAATTGCTGGGCTGGGTCAGGGAGTTGGCGTTCGAGAGCGGCAATCCCAGCCTCCGCCTCTTCCCGGTATCGTGCGACGAGCGTGCGGACGAGGTCGGATTTGCTGGGGAAGTGGTGGTGAATGCTCGCATTGCGAATGCCGACCACCTTCGCGATGTCGGCATAGCTGAACCCGTTATATCCGCCCTCGATCAGCAGGGAGCGGGCACAACGCAGGATTTCGTCGGATGTCGTTCCCGAAGCGGCCATGCGGCTTTCTACCTACTAGTAAGTAGATCGTCAAGGCGGCGTCGCTTCCGGGCGGGGAGGAATCACCCCGCCTTCTGCACGAATGAGTCCAGCACCATCTTCCGCCCGGCCTTGTCGAAATCGACGGTGAGCTTGTTGCCGTCGACGCTGGCGACGGAGCCGGGGCCGAACTTGACGTGGAAGACGCGGGCGCCCTCGCCATAGGCGGATTCGCCGGATGATTTCGCCGTCAGCTCGCCCTCGATCAGCAGTGGACCGCGCTGGCGCGACGAGCCGCCGAAGCCGCCCGAGCCAAAGCCGCGACCGCTTTCCGAGAAGCCGCTGCCGCCGCCGCTGTTCTTCGCCCGGTTCTCCTGCGCGCGCTGCCAGCCCGGCGTGTTGTAGCTGGAGCCAAAGCTTTCCATCCGGTCGAAACGCGAGGCGCCGTAGCCGCCCTGTGAGTAGCTGGTCGGGGCCTGCTCGACCTCGACATGCTCCTCCGGCAATTCGTCGATGAAGCGGGAGGGCAGGCTGGTCTGCCAGAGGCCGTGGATGCGGCGGTTCGAGGCGAAATAGAGCTTCAGTTTCTTGCGGGCGCGGGTGAGACCGACATGGGCGAGGCGGCGCTCCTCCTCAAGGCCGGCGCGGCCGCTCTCGTCGAGCGCGCGCTGGTTGGGGAACAGGCCTTCCTCCCAGCCGGGCAGGAAGACGGTGTCGAATTCCAGACCCTTGGCGGCATGCAGCGTCATGATCGAGACGCGCGCTTCGGCCTCGCCGTCGCCGACGTCCATGACCAGCGAGACGTGCTCGAGGAAGGCCGGCAGGTCGGGGAATTCGTCGAGCGAGCGGACGAGTTCCTTGAGGTTTTCCAGCCGCCCGGCGGCGTCGGCCGAGCGGTCCTTCTTCCACATCTCGGTATAGCCGGATTCCTCCAGGACCAGCTCGGCGAGCTCGCCCTGCGGCATATGCTCGGCGCGGGCCGACCAGCGGCCGAAGGCATCGACCAGCTCGCGCAGCGCCGTGCGGGCCTTGGGCTTCAGCTCGTCGCTCTCGACCGCGGCGCGGGCCGACTGCATCAGCGAGAAGCCGGTGGCGCGGGCATGGTTGTGCAGAAGCTGGACGGTGGCGTCCCCGAGCCCGCGCTTGGGCACGTTGACGATGCGCTCGAAGGCGAGGTCGTCGGTCGGCGACACCACGCAGCGCAGATAGGCCAGCGCGTCGCGGATTTCGGCGCGTTCATAGAAGCGCGGGCCGCCGATGACGCGATAGGGCACGCCGGCCTGGACGAAGCGCTCCTCGATCTCGCGCATCTGGGCGGAGATGCGCACGAGCACCGCGACCTCGGCGAGGTTGTGCTTCTTCGATTGCATCGCCTCGATCTCGTCGGAGATCAGGCGGGCTTCCTCCTGGCTGTCCCAGGCGCCGGTGATGGTGACCTTCTCGCCGAGTGCATCCTCGGTACGCAAGGTCTTGCCGAGGCGGCCTTCGTTGCGGGCGATCAGCTTGGAGGCGGTGGCGAGGATATGGCCGGTCGAGCGGTAGTTGCGCTCCAGCCTGATCACCGTCGCACCCGGAAAATCGTGCTCGAAGCGCAGGATGTTGTCGACCTCGGCGCCGCGCCAGCCATAGATCGACTGGTCGTCGTCGCCGACGCAGCAGATGTTGCGGCGGCCCTGTGCCAGCAGGCGCAGCCAGAGATACTGCGCCGTGTTGGTGTCCTGGTACTCGTCGACGAGGATATAGCGGAAGCGGTCGTGATAGGTCTGGAGCACGTCCGGATAGTCGCGGAACAGCGTCAGGCAATGCAGCAGCAGGTCGCCGAAATCGACGGCGTTCAGCGCCTTCAAACGCTCCTGATAGGCGGCGTAGAGCTTGCCGCCCATGCCGTTGGCGAAGACGGCGGCCTCGCCTGGGGGAACGTCCTTGGGGGAGAGGCCGCGGTTCTTCCAGCTATCGATGAAGCCCGCCAGCATGCGGCCGGGCCAGCGCTTCTCGTCGATGCCCTCGGCCTGGATCACCTGCTTCATCAGGCGGATCTGGTCGTCGGTGTCGAGGATGGTGAAGTCGCTGCGCAGGTCGAGCAGTTCGGCATGGCGGCGCAGCAGCTTGGCCGAGATCGAATGGAAGGTGCCGAGCCAGGGCATGCCCTCGGCGACCGGGCCGACGAGATGGGCGACGCGCTCCTTCATCTCGCGCGCCGCCTTGTTGGTGAAGGTCACGGCGAGGATCTGGGACGGATAGGCGCGGCTGGTCGAGATCAGATGGCCGATGCGGGTGGTGAGCACGCGCGTCTTGCCGGTGCCGGCGCCGGCGAGCACGAGCACCGGGCCCTCCGTCGCCTCGACCGCCTGGCGCTGCTCCGGGTTCAGCCCCGCGAGATAGCCGGCCGCAGGCTGTGCCGCGGCGCGCGCGGCCAGCCCGCCGGGGCGGGGCAGGGGAGCGGAAAAGGCGTCGGTCTCGGACAAGGGTCTAAGCTGCTCGTGCGTGATTCGTTCTCCGGCGAATATAGGGCGTCGATGTCAGGATTGCGCCCTGCCGGAGCGATCATTTTATATCCTGTTCCACAGGGAGGTGGCAGCAATGGCGCATCGGGATGGAGAAGAGCGCTGGGAAATCACCAATCAGGTGCCCGTGCTTGCCGACTACGATGCCTTCGTGGCCGATCCGGTTCTGCCCGGCATCGTCTCGGCCTTCGGGGCCGATTGGGCGCGAGACCGGCTTCATGAGGCGGGACGCACGGTCGGCTCTGCCCGTGTGCAGGAACTGGCCTATCTCGCCAATCGCTACTCCCCGGAACTCCGGGCCTTCGACCGCTTTGGCAACCGTATCGACGAGATCGCCTTCCATCCGGCTTGGCACGAATTGATGGGGCTCGCCATCGGGCAGGAAGCCCATGCGCTGGCCTGGAACCGGCCGGAGCCCGGCGCGCAGGTGGCGCGGGCCGCCTTGCAGTATCTCTGGTACGGCGCGGAGAGCGGGGTCTGCTGCCCGATCAGCATGACCTATGCCGCCGTGCCGGTGCTGAAGCAGGACGCAGCGTTGTGGGAGCAATGGGGAGGCCTCGTCACCTCCAATCGCTACGATCCGCGGCAGGGACCGGCGCATCTCAAGACGGGCGCGACTGTCGGCACGGCGATGACCGAGACGCAAGGCGGCTCGGATCTGCGGCAGACGCAGACGGTGGCCGAGGATAATCGCGACGGTACATGGTCGCTGCATGGCCGGAAGTGGTTCTTCTCGGTGCCGCATTCCGACGTGTTCCTGACGTTGGCGCGCACGGGCGAGGGTATCTCCTGCTTCGTCGTCCCGGGCTGGCTGCCGGACGGATCGCGCAACGGCGTCGCGATCCAACGCTTGAAGGACAAGGTCGGCAACCGCTCCAACGCTTCTTCCGAGGTCGAGTTCAGGGGCGCGATCGGCCATCTCATCGGCGAGCCGGGTCGGGGCATCCGCTCGGGCCTGTCGATGAACCACAATTCGCGGCTCGACATCGCGGCGGCGTCGTCCGGGCTGATGCGGATGGCGGTCTCGCTGGCGGCCCATCACGCCCAGCATCGCCGCGCCTTCCAGAAGGCGCTGATCGACCAGCCGATCATGCAGAACGTGCTCGCCGACATCGCCATCGAGGCCGAGGCCGCGGCCTGGCTCGCCTTCCGGCTGTTCGCAGCGCTCGACCGGCAAGATGAGTCCCCGAGCGAGCGGCTGCTCGCGCGGGTCGGCGCGCCGATCGCGAAATACTGGATCACGCGGCGCGCGCCGGCCGTCGTCACCGAGGCGCTGGAATGCCACGGCGGCAACGGCTTCATCGAGGAGAATCCGATGGCGCGGCTCTACAGGGAGGCGCCGCTCAACGCGATCTGGGAGGGCTCGGGCAATGTCATCTGCCTGGACATGCTGCGTTCGCTGGCGCGCGAGGAGGGCGCTGTCGATGTATTGCGGGCGGAGCTGATGGCGGCTGCGGGCGCGGACCGGGGCTACGATGCGGCTTTGAAACGGCTGGAAGGCGAGTTGCCGGAGATGATGCGCAACGAGGGGCAGGCGCGGCGATTGACCGAGAAGCTGGCGTTGATGCTGCAGGGCTCGTTGCTGTTGCGTTTCGCGCCGGCCGCGGTGGCGGATGCCTTCATCGCGACGCGGCTGGATGGGGGCTGGTCGGGACAGTTCGGCGATCTGCCGCCGGGCGTCGACGCTGCGGCGCTGGCGCGGCGGGCGGTACCGGCTGTTTGAAACGTCATGCCCGGGCTTGACCCGGGCATCTCTTCATCGCTTTTCCGTCACGAGATGCTCGGGTCAAGCCCGAGCATGACGCATGTGTCTCAAGCTGCTTCCGGCTCGAACGTCATCGCCTCGCCATTGATGCAGTAGCGCAGGCCGGTCGGGGGCGGGCCGTCCGGGAAAACGTGGCCCAGATGGCCGCCGCAATTGGCGCAATGGACCTCGACCCGATGCATGCCGTGGCTGTGATCCTCGCTGGCGCCCACCGCACCTTCCAGCGGCTGGTCGAAGCTCGGCCAGCCGGTGCCGCTCTCGAACTTCTTGCCCGATTTGAACAGCTTCTGGCCGCAGCCGGCGCAGGAGAAGGTGCCGGCGCGCTTCTCGTAGTTGAGCGCGCAGGAACCCGCCCGCTCGGTGCCGTGGCCGCGCAGGATGCGATACTGCTCGGGTGTCAGGCGCGCACGCCATTCGGCATCGCTGAGCTGGAAGGGGAAGGTTTCGGCCTGCTTCTTCTCGGCGCCGAACATGCTCGTCAGACCCATGATGATCTCCTTCTCGGCGGATGGCTCGCGATGCCATCGGCTCGGTCCGGCCCAATATGGCTTTTCGGCCGCCGATTTTCAGCCCCCTCGGCGCTGGACCTTGTTTCACGATAGCGGCAGCGCGGGCCCCGTCACCGGACCGTCATGCGACTCCTCTAGTCGGCTCGCCACCTTGAAAGGGGAGGCGGGAACCAGTGACGCAATCGGCACGGACGGTTCGGCGGACGACAACGCTGGGCCTCAGCACGGCGGTCCAGCGCAGCAAACGGCTCTCCAAGGCGGGCCTGCTGGAATGGATGTTCACCCGCGCCTTCTCGGGGCTCGTCTATCCGCAGATATGGGAAGACCCTGTCGTCGACATGGCGGCGCTTGCGCTCAAGGCGGACGACCATGTCGTCGCGATCGCGTCCGGCTCCTGCAACGTCCTGTCCTATCTGACCGCGGCGCCGATCCGCGTCAGCGCGGTCGATCTCAACGGTGCCCATATCGCGCTGGGGCGGCTGAAGCTCGCGGCGCTGGGGCGCATGACGGATTACTCGACCTTCCGCCGCTTCTTCGGCGCGGCCGACCGCCGCGAGAATGTCGCCTTCTACGATGGCGAGATCGCGCCGCATCTCGACGCTGTCTCGCGCGGCTACTGGGAGGGGCGCGGCCTCGGCGGGCGCCGCCGGATCAACCTCTTCGCCAAGGGCTTCTACCGCTACGGGCTGCTCGGCCGCTTCATCGGCACCGGCCATCTGCTGGCGCGGCTGCTCGGCGGCAATCCCCGCGCGATGTTGGCCGCGCGCGATCTCGCCGAGCAGCGGCAGCTTTACGACCGGCATCTCGCGCCGATGTTCGAGCGCAGGCTGGTGCGCTGGCTGGTGCGCCAGCCGGCCTCGCTCTACGGCCTCGGCATTCCGCCGGCCCAGTACAAGGCGCTCGCGGCCGATGGCGAGGACGGCATCCTCGGCGCGCTGCGGCTCAGGCTCGAGCGCCTCGCCTGCGGTTTCGACCTGAAGGACAATTATTTCGCGCAGCAGGCCTTCGGGCGCCGCTATGGCGAAAGCGCGGATGCGGCGCTGCCACCCTATCTCCAGCCGCAGAATTTCGAGACCGTGAAGGCCCGGGCCGGTGCGGTCGGCTATCGCCAGAGCGCGATCACGGCCTTCCTGGAAGACCAGCCGGCGAAGAGCTGCGACGCCTATGTGCTGCTCGATGCGCAGGACTGGATGAACGATGCCGACCTCACGGCGCTGTGGTCGCAGATCACGCGCACGGCCCGGCCCGGCGCAAGGGTGATCTTCCGGACCGCGGCCGATGAGCGATTGCTGCCGGGCCGCGTGCCGGCCGCGATCCTCGATCAATGGCGCTATGACGAGGCCCGCAGCCGCGAGCTCTGTCGCCAGGACCGCTCCGCGATCTATGGCGGCTTCCATCTCTACACCCTGCCGGGGCAGGCGGCGTGAGCGCGGTCGGGGAGACGGGCTCGGCCGCTGGGCTGATGGACCGGATCTACCGGCATCAACGTCACTTCTACGACGCCAGCCGCAAGTTCTACCTGCTTGGCCGCGACCAGCTGATCGAGAGGCTCGCGCCCCCGGCCGGCGCGTCGATCCTGGAGATCGGCTGTGGCACCGGGCGCAACCTGATCAAGATCGCCCGGCGCTATCCGGACTGTGAGTGCTATGGGCTCGACGTCTCCGCCGAGATGCTGGCGACGGCCCGGGCTTCCGTCGCGCGCGCCGGGCTCACCGGCCGGATTAGGCTGGCGCAGGCCGACGCGACCGATTTCGACCCGCAGGCGCTGTTCGGGCGGCCGGGCTTCGACCGCATCGTCATCTCCTATGCGTTGTCGATGATCCCGCCCTGGCAGCCGGTGGTGGCGGAGGCGCTGCGGCGGCTCGGCCCCGGCGGCTCGCTGCATGTCGTCGATTTCGGCGACCAGGCCGGTTTGCCGAGCGCGTTCAAGAACGTGCTGTCGCGCTGGCTCGCGCTGTTCCATGTCGCGCCGCGGGAGGACCTGCCGGCGGTGATGCGCGAGCTGGCGCAAGCGGCCGGGGCCGATTGCCGGGTGAGCGCGCCCTATCGCGGCTATGCGGTGCATGCGGTTGCGGAGATGCCGCGCGGCTAGGGCATTTCGCGTCTGGCCGGACCAGCGTCATCGCGAGGAGCGAAGCGACGAAGCGATCCAGGGGCTGGGCCGAGCCGTTCCACCCAATCCCCCGGGATTGCTGCGCTGCGCGCGCAATGACGAGGGTTCTTGGCGGCTGGCTTCGCGACCCGCTATCGTCCCTGGAATGGAAAGCGCCGATCCCCGACGGCCCGAGAGCCGGTTCGATACATTCCGAGACCGGCTGCGCCAGCTCTATCACGGCCGCTCGCCGACCGCGCTGCGCTTCCGGCTTGCGGTGACGATCGTCGATCTCCTGATCATCGCTTTCTTTATCGCGACGCCGGTCCTGCGGGACGCCTCGACGTTCCTCTGGATCGACTATTCGGTCGCCGTTATCGTGGCTCTGGAAATCGCCGCGCGGTTCCTGGCGTCCTCGAACATGCTGAGGCTCCTGCGCCAGCCGGCGGTCATTCTCGACCTGTTCATTCTGGTGACGCTGCTGGCACCCCAGTGGCTGGAGAATTTCGGCTTTCTGCGCATCCTGCGGCTGTGGTCGCTTTCGCAGAAGGGGGTCATCTGGGCGCAATTGCGCAGGACTCCCTACCGCGACTGGGAGAACGTCGCCCGCGCGCTGATCAACATCCTGACCTTTCTCTTCGTGGTCACGGGCTTCGTCTTCACCTTCTTCTTCCGCGAAGCCGGCGGCCTGGCGGGCTATGTCGATGCGCTCTACTTTACCGTCGCGACGGTGACGACCACTGGCTTCGGCGACATCACCTTGCCGGGCACCGCAGGCAAGTTGACCTCGATCATCGTGATGATCGTCGGGATTTCCCTGTTCGTGAAGCTGGCGCAGGCGCTGGTGAGGCCCAACAAGGTGACCTTCCCATGCCCTGAATGCGCGCTGCAACGGCATGAGCTGGACGCGGTCTACTGCAAGGCCTGCGGTCACAAGCTCAAGATTCCCGACGACAGTGACTGAGCGCTGCCCGCGCCGTTCAATGCCGGGTTTCGGTCTCGGGCTCGGCCTGATCCTCGACCTGGATCGCGCGCTTTTCCGGCATGCCGATGATGCGGCCGATCGTGGCCGGCAGCGGCATCATGCTGTGAGCCGCCTTCATCAGGGCGAGATTGGCGAGGATGTCGGGCGGGAAGGGCGTCACCCGGCGATGGACCATGTCGACATGCAGCGACATGTTCTCGCTGGTGGCGGCGAGCCAGCCTTCGTTGGCGTGGCGCATCTCGAGATAGTAATGCAGCCGCTTGTCGTCGAAGGCGATGAGCTGGGCCGTGACGCGGACGAAATCGCCCTCGGTCAGCTCGCGCTTGTAGAGGACGTGGCATTCGGCCGTGAAGGTCGAGGCATGGCGCGTCTCGACATAGTCGCGGGTCAGGCCCACGAGCGAGAAAACCTCGTCCACCGCCCGGTCGAACAGCACATGGTAATAGGCCATGTTGAGATGGCCGTTATAGTCGATCCATTGCGGCTCGACGCGCATGGCCGACGAGACGAAGGGTGCGAAGAACAGCGCCGGGGCGCGCGTCTCGTTTTTCATCCGCGCCTCCCTGTCCAGCGCTTCGTTCAAGGCATGGCAGCGTAATTTGTACTGCCCATCCGGCGGTTGCGTGTTCTACTGTGCATCGGCCCTGCCCGGTGCCAGGAGTCTGGCGCGGGCAGAAAGCGACCACACCGGAACGATCTCGTAATCGTAACCGGTGGCGAAACCGATCTGTTCCAATTCTAAGCGCCAAAACCGGATGTTGACAATGAGCCTGCCCGCCGCGTCGCTTCCCGAAACCTTCAGCGCCGCCGCCGTGCTGCCTCCCTTGCGGGAAGCCGTCGAGACCGTGACGCGGGCGCTCGCCGCGCGCTTCGGCAACCGGTTGGTGACCAGTCTCGCGGTGCGCCAGCAGCACGGCCATACGCTGACCTGGATTCCGAACCAGGCGCCGGACGCGGTGGTGTTTCCGCAGAGCACGGAAGAGGTTTCGGAGATCGTGAGGCTCTGCGCCGCGCATGGCGTGCCGGTCATCGCCTTCGGTACCGGCACTTCGCTGGAAGGCCATGTCAACGCGCCCTTCGGTGGCGTCTGCATCGACATGTCGCAGATGAAGCGGATCGTCGCCGTCCATGCGGAGGATCTCGACGTGGTGGTCGAGGCGGGTGTTACCCGCAAGGAGCTCAACGAGCATCTGCGCGACCAAGGCCTGATGTTCCCGATCGATCCCGGCGCCGACGCCTCCATCGGCGGCATGGCGGCGACGCGCGCCTCCGGCACCAATGCGGTGCGCTACGGCACGATGAAGGACAATGTGCTGGCGCTGAAGGCGGTGATGGCCGACGGCTCGATCGTCCAGAGCTCGACGCGGGCCCGCAAGACCTCGGCCGGCTACGACCTCACCCGGCTTCTCGTCGGCTCGGAAGGCACGCTCGGCATCATCACCGAGGTCACGCTGAAGCTGCACGGCATCCCGGAGGCGATCGCGGCGGGCGTCTGCCCGTTCCCGTCGGTGAAGGCGGCCTGCGATGCGACGATCCTGACCATCCAGACCGGCCTGCCGGTCGCGCGCATCGAATTGCTCGACGATGTGATGATCCGCGGCGTCAACCTGCACGCCAAGCTCGGTCTGCCGGAGACGACGATGCTCTTCGTCGAGTTCCATGGCACGGAAGCGGGCGTTGCCGAGCAGTCTGAGCGCTTCGGCGAGATCGCGGCGGAATATGGCGGCGGTCCCTTCGAATGGGCGACCAAGGCCGAGGACCGCTCCAAGCTCTGGCAGGCGCGCCATGACGCCTATTGGGCGGCGAAGGCGCTTCGACCCGGCTTCGACTCGGTTGCGACCGATGTCTGCGTGCCGATCTCGCGACTGGCCGAATGCGTCGAGGAGACCAAGCGGGACATCGAGGAATCCGGGCTGATCGCGCCGATCGCCGGCCATGTCGGCGACGGCAATTTCCACACGCAGCCGCTGGTCGATCTCAACGACAAGGCCGAGGTCGAGCGGGTGCAAGCCTTCATCGATCGGCTGGTGAAGCGTGCGCTGGCGATGGGCGGGACCTGCACGGGCGAGCACGGTGTCGGCCAGAAGAAGATCAAGTATCTCGAGCAGGAGCATGGGCCGGAGGCGGTCGCGGTGATGCGCACGATCAAGCGTGCGCTCGACCCGCAGAACATCCTCAATCCCGGCAAAATCGTCGTTCTGTGACATCGCCGCCGCTTGCGCCGCCCGCGGGCTTCGCCGAAATGTCGTGATCTCGCCGCGACTTGCCGTCATTCTGCTGACAGCTTGATCGTGCATGGCGGCGCCGGTTCGGCCGGCACCGCCCGCTGGTTGCGAAAGGGGCAGAAAGCGGACGTTGCGTGAAACTCTGACAGTTCTCGCCGCCTTGCTGGTGCTGGCGCTGCTGGCGGCCCTGGTCGGCCCCGGCTTCGTCGACTGGCGCGTCTATCGCTCGCAGGTCGAGGCACGGCTGAGCGAGGCGCTCGGCGTCGAGACGCATGTCGGGGGCGATATCCGCCTGCGCCTCTTGCCCTCGCCGCGGATCACGCTGGGAGATCTGCGGATCGGCGCGCCGGGCGAGGCGAGTTCGGCGACGGTCGAGAACGCCACTGTCGAGCTCGCTCTGGCCTCGCTGGCGCGGGGCGAGTTCCATTTCTCGGAAGCGCGCTTCGACGGCGCCATATTGTCCCTGTCGCTCGATCCGAACGGCGCGATCCGCCTGCCGCAGCGCAGGGGCGCCGGCTTGCCGGCACAGGCCAGCCTTGAGCGATTGACGATCAGCCGCTCGGCGGTGATCTGGCGCGATCCGGGCAAGGCGCCGGTGACGATTGCTCCCGTGGCGGCGGAGGTTTCGGCGGTGAGCCTCGCCGGGCCCTGGCGCTTCGAGGGCGAGGTGGCGGGCAACTCGCTGCGCATCACCACCGGCGAGATGGATGAGGGCGGCCGGCTCCGGGCCAAAGCGTTCCTCACCGGCGACAATCTGCAGTTCAATTTCGACGGGGCGCTGCTCTTTCCACGCCAAGGCGGCGGCAGCGTCGGAGCCGAGGCGGACGGGCTGTTCAACCTGTCGCCCGGCGGGGCGGTCGCGCTGTCCGGCCGGCTGCGTGGCGGCAGCCGCCAGCTCGACCTCTCCGGGCTGACGCTGGACCTTGCCGGCGGCGCGGCGCGGCTGGAAGGCGAGGGGCAATATCTCCCGCCCGGCGGCACGGGCTCGCTCGCGCTCAGGGCCCGGCGGCTCGATGCCGATGCGCTGGCGACGGCGCTGGCCGAGCGCAAGGGCTTCATGCAGGCGCTGCAGGGCCTGCCGGGCAGCCTCGACATCAGCCTCGACCTCGACCAGATGATCTGGCGCGGCGAGGATTTCTCGGCTCTCGCTCTACGCGGGAAGCTGCACGATCAGGGCCTCTCCGACGCCACCGCCTCGCTGCGCGTCGCGGGCGCGCTGGTCGGCGCCAGCGGCAGCGCGAGCGAAACGGAGGTTTCCGCGCGGCTCACGGTCAAGGCCGATGATGCGCGCCGCGTCGCGCTGGTGCTGTCGCGCAATGGCCTCGATCCAGCACTGGCCGAGTTCATCGCCCGGCTCGGACGCATCGACGCCGATGCGGCCGGGAGCTGGAGCGCCTCCGGCCTCGCCTTCCAGCGGCTGCTGGTCGCCGGCTCGTCGGGGTTGCGCCTGGAGGCCGCAGGCGAGATCACGGATGCAAAGCTTGCCGCGAAGGCGACGGTCAACGGGCTCGACCTCAACAGCCTGCCGCCCGGCTCGAGCCTCGCCGGGCCGTTCGGAGCGCGCGATATCGCGCTCGACCTGTCCCTGGCCAATGTGCGTTTCAGAAATGCCCCCCCGGGCTCCGCTTCGCTCGATCTCAAGCGGGAGGGCGAGATCTGGCGGTTGAGCCGGCTTTCGGTGGATGGATTCGGTGGCGTCAGCGTGGCGGGCTCCGGCGCGCTGCTCGCCGAGGGCGGGGATATTTCCGGGCGCGTGCGTGCGCCGCGCTTCGAGACATTGGCCGCGCTCGCCGGGCCGCTGCTGCCGGACAGTGTGAGCCAGGTGCTCGGCCGTGTCGGGGACGGGCTGTCGCGGCTCGACACCGGTTTTCGGCTGACGCGGGCGGCCTCCGGCGAAACCAGTCTTTCGGCCCAGGGCACGGCGAACGCCGGTAAGATCGCCATCGACGGGCGGCTCGACCGGGCCGGGACATGGCAGCGGGCGACGCTCGGCTTCGATCTCGCCGATCGGAGGCAGGCCTTTACGGCGCTCGGTTTGCCGGCGCCGATGCAGGGCGGGCCGGGCAAGCTCACGATCGATCTGAGCGGCGGCCACGCGGTCGGTTCGCTGGCGGGGCCCGGGCTTTCGGTCGTCGTCGAGGATGGCGCAGGCGGGCGGCAACTCACCGTGCAGGCGGATGGGCCCGGCCAGATCCTCGCCGAAGGGCCGGCGCGATTGCTGCCGGACGGCGTGCTCGACGCTCATGCCCGGCTGGCGATGACGGGCGAGGCCGTCAGGCTCGACGACATCGCCGCGAATCTGGGAGGCGCCGCCGCCACGGGTTCGCTCACGCTGCCGCGCGAGGGGCGCTATAGCGGGCGCTTCGCCGTGCCTGGAGCCGATCTGCGCGGACTGATCGGCGCGGCGCTGGGCCAGGCGGCTCCGACAGCGGGTTCGCTCTGGTCGACGGCGCGCTTCGGGCGCGTGGCGGAACTGCCGGAGATGGAACTCTCGGTCGAGGCCGGCACGCTGACGCTGCTCGACGGGGTCGCCCTGCAAAAGGCCCGCTTCGTGCTGAAAGCCGATCAGGACGGACTCAGGGTGGAGGACATTGCGGGGGGCTATGGCGGCGGGCAGCTCTCCGGGCGGCTCGGGCTGCGGCGCGACGGCGGTCTCGGCCAGCTCAACGGCCGGATCAATCTGGCCAGCGTCGATCTCGGGGGGCTGACGAAGGGGGCGGTCGCCGGCAAGGCGTCAGGGCTGTTCGAACTCGGCGGCTCGGGCGAGACGCCGGCGCGGCTCATCGCGGGCCTGAGCGGCGCGGGCAGCCTGTCGCTTGCCGGCACGCGCCTCGCGCGCTTGGACCCCAAAGCCTATGAGCGCCTTATCGCGGCGACCGGCGAGGATGCTTCCGAGAGCGATGCCTCGCGCCTGCGCGACCGTCTGGCCGAGGCACTCGACCGCGACGCCTGGACGCTGGGCGATGTGACGCTGCCCTTCACGCTCGCCGGCGGCCTTGTCCGGCTGCAACCCTTCGGCTTCGAGCGCAACGGCATGAAGGCCGAGGCGAGCGGCACCGTCGATCTCAGGGGGCTCACCGCCGATCTCAGGCTCGGGCTGAAGCCGGTCGGGCCGCTGCCGAAAGGCTGGCCGGGCGATGTGCCGCAGATCGGGATCGCCTGGCGCGGGCCGCTCTCCGACCTTAAGCGAGAGAGCGACGTCAGCGCGCTCTC
The DNA here is from genome assembly GCF_000745475.1 of Allobosea sp. UNC402CLCol. Classification (GTDB taxonomy): domain Bacteria; phylum Pseudomonadota; class Alphaproteobacteria; order Rhizobiales; family Beijerinckiaceae; genus Allobosea; species Allobosea spartocytisi. The sequence goes on along the minus strand of NZ_JQJJ01000008.1, from coordinate 398,555 downwards.
GAACACGGTGGCGGCGCGGGCGCTGGCACGCGAGATCGAACGGGTCGAGGCCTTCGAGGCGGATGCGCGCGAGCGGTCGATGCAGATGCGCCGCCTGCGGGCCGAACGCGAGATGCGCGAGAACGAGCGGCAGCTCAATCTCTTCCTGAAGGCGCAGGAGGAGGCGCGCATCGCGGAGGAGAAGCGCCAGGAAGACGCGCGGCGGGCGGAGGAACAGCGCCGACAGATCGAACAGGCGAAGGCAGAGCAGGAGTCGCGGCGCCGTGCCGAGGCCGAGGACCGCGCCAGGGCCGCCGCCGAGCGGGCGGCGGCGCAACCGGCCCCGGCGCCGCAGCAGCCCGGACCGCTGTTGCTGCCGAGCGCGCCGCGTGCCAGCTCTCCGGAGGGCACCGTGCAGACGCCGCCCGGGCAGGGGACTCCGGCGCTTCCGCCGCCCTTCCAGATTGCGCCCGTGCCACCGCCGCGCAGCGTGCCGTTGAATTGAGAAACCGATTCAGCCGCTTCGCGCGCTGATTCCGGGTTCTTCATCAAGTCTTTGAAATGGCTCGCAATCGCTCAGACGGAGTTTCCGGCCAGCCGGCGGAAATGCGCGAGGGCATGGAGGCGCAGGGCTGCCGAGAGATTGATGTCGCCGCGTGCGGTGTCGATCTCGGCGATCAGGGCGGCGAGGCTGCGCCCTTCGCCCGCTGCGATCTCTTTCAGCGCATTCCAGAATTCATCCTCGAGTGAGACGCTGGTGCGGTGGCCGGCGATGCTGAGCGAGCGCTTGCGCTCGGGATTCATGCCGGCTCCGGCTCATCGTCGCGCGAGAGGCGATGGCCTTCGACATGGCGCTTCGCCTTCTCGCGCTCGGCCTCGCTCAGGCTGCGTTCGGCCTTGCTGCGGCCGAAGTCGATGCGGTTCTGCTCGGCCGTCTTTTCTGCATTCTCGCGCGCCTTCTGCTTGCGGAAGCGGCGGAGGTTGACGATCTCGGCCATGGCGAAGCCTCCGTTCAGGCGGGCTGCAGCATCTTCTCGGGCTTGACCGTCTTGTCGAACAGGTCGGCGGCGACGCCCGCCTTCAGTGCTTCCTCGCGCAGCGTCGTGCCGTTGTGATGGGCCGCCTTGGCGATGCCGGCCGCCTTGTCGTAGCCGATCGCCGGCGCCAGCGCCGTCACCAGCATCAGCGAGCGCGCGAGCAATTCCTTGAGCTGGCCCTCATTGGCCTCGATGCCCTCGACGCAGTTGACGCGGAAGCTCTCGGCCGCGTCGGCCAGGAGCCGCACGGATTGCAGGAAAGCGGCGGCGATCACCGGCTTGAAGACGTTGAGCTCGAAATGGCCCTGGCTCGCGGCGAAGCCGATCGTTGCCTGGTTGCCGTGGACCTGGGTCGCGACCATGGTCAGCGCCTCGGCCTGGGTCGGGTTGACCTTGCCGGGCATGATCGAGGATCCCGGCTCGTTCTCCGGCAGGCTGATCTCGCCGAGGCCCGAGCGCGGGCCGGAGCCCATCAGGCGGATGTCGTTGGCGATCTTGAACAGGTCGGAGGCCAGCGCCGCCAGCGCGCCATGGGCTGCGGCGAGCGCGCCATGGCTGGCGAGCGCCTCGAACTTGTTGTCGGCGCTGCGGAAGGGCAGGCCGGTCAGCGCCGCGGCTTCCTTGGCGAAGAGCACGGCGAAATCGGGATGGGTGTTGAGGCCGGTGCCGACGGCCGTGCCGCCCTGCGCCAGTGCGTAGAGCCCGCCGAGCGCGGCCTCGATACGGCCGATGCCGAGATGGAGCTGCATCGCATAGCCGGAGAATTCCTGGCCGAGCGTGACAGGCGTGGCGTCCTGCAGATGAGTGCGGCCGATCTTGACCAGGTTCTTGAAGGCTTCGGCCTTGGCGTCCAGCGCCTTTTCGAGGCCGCGCAGGGCAGGCAGCAGCCTGCGCGTGATCTCCAGCGCCGCGGCGATGTGCATCGCGGTCGGGAAGGCGTCGTTGGAGGACTGGCCGCGATTGACGTGGTCGTTGGGATGCACCGGGCTCTTGGCGCCGAGGCCGGCGCCGAGCAATTCGTTGGCGCGGTTCGCCAGAACCTCGTTGGCGTTCATGTTCGACTGAGTGCCGGAGCCGGTCTGCCAGATCACCAGCGGGAAATGCCCGTCGAACTTGCCGGCGAGCGCCTCGTCGGCGGCTTGGCCGATCGCGCCGGCGACGCGCTGGTCGAGCAGGCCGAGCCGGGCGTTGACATGCGCCGCCGTCTTTTTCACCAGGACCAAGGCATGCACCAGCGGCAGCGGCATGCGTTCGCTCTCGCCGCCGATCCTGAAATTCTCGAGCGAGCGCTGTGTCTGCGCGCCCCAGTAGCGATCCGCCGGCACGGCGATGGGGCCGAAGGAATCGGTTTCGGTGCGCGTCTCGGTCATGGGATCAGTCCGTCAGCTCGGTCGTCAGGTCTTCTTCCGGAAGGAATCCAGGCTGACGACTTCGGCGGTGCCGCGATTGTCGTCCTCGCCTTCGCTCGCCGCAGTCGCCGCGTCGGCCTTGTCGTCGCCGTCCTTGGTTCCGCCCTTGGCGGTTTCCGCTTCGGCGGCCTTGGATTTGAGGACCGGAACGCCGGCCGGCACGAGCTTGGCCGGCAGCGGGGCCGGCGCATCGGCCGTTTCGGCCTCGGCCGGCGGAGCGGCCTCCTCGGACGTGTCCTGCGTCTCGAATTTCAGGCCGAACTGGACGGAAGGATCGAAGAAGGTGGTCACCGCGTCGAAGGGCACGAGCAGCCGCTCCGGCACGCCGGAGAAGGACAGGCCAACCTCGAAGGAATGGTCGCTGGCGCTCAGATCCCAGAACTGGTGCTGGAGGACGATGGTCATCTCCTCGGGATGCTTCTCCCGCAGGCGCTGCGACAGGCGTACGCCCGGAGCCCCCGTGCGGAAGGTGATGTAGAAATGATGCTCGCCCGGCAACCCGTCGCGCGCAGCCTCCGACAGGATCTTGCGGACGACGCCCTTGAGCGCCTCCTGAACCATCAGATCGTAACGAAGGACATCCTTGGACATTGCGTCGACGTTTCCGCTTCACTCCCCGGCGGGAACAGCCGGCAGGCCAAAATGAAAGTGGAGGCTTCTGTTGCCAGGCGCCTCCGAGCCCCGCCTTACGCGGCTAAACGCAAGGGCTTTGGTTTGGGAACCAGCACCGCATTACGCGGCGACAGCAACCCGAGCATTGTTGTCGTTGGCAACTATGCTTTTGGCCCGATAACGGCGGAACCATGCCGAGCAAAAGGAAGTCCTTTACACCCTCGTCGATCCTATTTCGCCCCCGCCAAAGCCCTGCGCGCTTGCCGCAAGGCTCCCTGTCGCCAGGGCTTTGGTGGAGGCGCCGGGTACCGCCCCCGGGTCCGAAAGGCTTATTCCGAAATCCGTTTATCGCCATAGCCGCTCTTGCGAGCGGCACCGTGAATATAGGCATAGCCGCGGCGCGGGGAAAGACCGCCGGCTCGATTTCGACAGGAAGGATCGATAAGGCCGAGCAGTGAGGCTTTCCGGCCTCAATTGAGAATTCGACCATCTCTGACGTCGATGTCGAGGATCATCTCGTCGTCATCGACCGTGCGCCCCGCCAGCTCCCAGCGGTCGCTGGTCCGCGTGATCTCCTCGACATGGACGAGGCCGGCGCTCCAGGCAATCTCGCGTGCCCGGCTTTCCGAGATCGTGCTTTCAGGAATCGTCCGGTCGTTATCGAAGGCGACGATTTGGGCCGCCGCCTGCGAGGCATGACCCGGCAAGGCAACCACGCTCGTGAACAAAGCCACCGCAAGCAGGCGAGTTGCGCCACTCATCCGTATATCGAACCTCGTGAATCGGAGGCGCGATGAGTAGCGTGGATTGAGGCAAGTTTCGGACAGGAGCCTTCACGGCCGGTCGCGATCCCGTGAGTCCGTCAGATCGTCAGTTGCCGGCCTTCGCGGAGGCGGGTCGCTCCCGCTCCAGCTTCAGCACAGCGCCGTCGCTGGCCCTGAGCCGGATCTCGATCTCCGAGCCGAGACTGTCGCGGCCCTCGACCATCCAGTGGCCGTCGTCGAACTTGATCTCCTCGATGCGGGCGACGCCGTTTTCGGTGGCGATGCGGCGGGCATCCTCCATCGAGATCGCCCGGTCGGACGGCTTGGGTGGCGTTCCGGAAGGTTGGGCCATGGCCCGCGCCGAGAGCGTGAGCGTGGCCAGGGCGGCCAGCGCCATCGATCGTCGTGAGAGCATGCGCATCTCTCCCTGTTCAGACAGCCCGTGAGGGAACCGTCGCCGCCGGGCATTGTTCCGGACGCGGTTTGTCACGACATTCTGCAAAGGTTGGGGAAGCTTGCCGGCGAGGCGGGGCCAGCGGCGCCGCGACCGGCTATGGTGGCCCGCTTCTCAGAGATTCGTCATGCACCCATGTCACGACCGGCTCCAACGCGGCCCGACCCGAGGCATCCGCAAGGAATGTCGTTCCGGCATGCGCGCCATTGCCGGGCATCGGCTGCGCCTCGACCTGTCGGAAGAGGCTCGGTCGGTCACGGCCGGGACGCTGCGTCCGGCGCGGCACGGCGCTCAGGAAGTATAGGATTGCCGCGCTCGGCGTCGCGCAATCTCAGGAGGCAGGAATGAGCCGCAGGCACCCGGAACACCAATATCTCGACCTTCTTTCCGATGTGCTGGAACGGGGTGACGAGCGGCTCGACCGGACCGGCGTCGGTACGCGGTCCATTTTCGGCGCCATGGCGCGCTTCGACCTCTCGGACGGGACGGTGCCCATCCTGACGACCAAGCGCGTCTACTGGAAGACGGCGGTCAAGGAGATGCTCTGGTTTCTGACCGGACAGACCAATATCCAGCCGTTGGTCCGCGAGAATGTGCGGATCTGGACCGACTGGCCGCTCGCGACCTACCGTCGCGAAACCGGCGAGGAGATCGGCCAGGCGGAGTTCGAGAAGCGCATTGCCGAAGACGATGATTTTGCCGCGCGGTGGGGCGAGCTTGGGCCCGTCTACGGCAAGCAATGGCGCCGATGGCTGGGGGCCGATGGTCGCGAGCACGATCAGATCAAGGATCTGATCGACACCCTGCGCAGCAACCCGTCAAGCCGCCGCATGCTGTTCCATGGCTGGAATGTCGCTGAATTGGGCCAAATGGCTCTTCCGCCCTGCCATATGGTCTATCAGTACCACGTCACTTCGGATGGGCGGCTGAATTCCCTCTGTTTCCAGAGATCCGCGGATCTGCTCCTCGGCGTCGGGTTCAACTGGGTGAACTGCTGCGCGCTTCAATTGATGATCGCGCAGCAGGCGGGATTGAAGCTGGGCGATTTCGTCTGGTTCGGAGGCGATGTGCATCTCTACCTGAACCATCTCGATCAGGCTCGCGAGCAGTTGAGCCGCGATCCGCGTCCCTTCCCGAAGATGCGCCTGACGCGGCACGCCGCCAGCATCGACGATTACCGGATCGAGGATTTCGAGGTCGAGCGCTATTCGCCTCACGCGGCCATCAAGGCGGACGTCGCGGTCTGATCTCGGCCAGTCAAAACTTCGGCGGCGCGATCTCCAGCAGGTCGGCGGGAGGGGTGATGTCGTGCAGGCGGCGGGCGGCGTCGGCTTCGGATGGGGCCGCGACGGCCGCCGCGGGCGGCTGGCCCAGATGCGCCAGGCGCGGCCAGCAGACGACGGCCGCCGTCACGAAGAGCTGCACGAGGATGAAGGGGGCAAGCGACGCCATGGCGGCGCGCAACGGCGCGCGCCTGCTCGCCGCCGCCCGCGTCATCGTCAGCGCATAGCCGAGCGGCGGGAGCAGGAAGCTCGTCTGCAGGACGAGCAGGGTCAGGACGGCGACCCATTGCGCATCCTCGACCCGCATCAGGATCGGCGGCAGCAGGATCGGCACCAGCACGAAGATGATCTCGAAGGCGTCGAGAACGAAGGCCGCGATGAAAATCAGGATGAGGCCGGCGCACAGAATTCCCAGAGGACCGCCGGGCACCGCCTCCATCCAGCTGGCGACCAGCCGGTCGCTTCCGAGCACGCGGAAGACGAGCGTGAAGGTCGTCGCCGCGACCAGCAGGGCCATCAGCGCGCCGGTCATCGCCAGCGTATCGTCCAGAACCGCCTTCAGCGTCGCGCCGTCCAGTCGACGGCTGAGCAAGCCCGCGCCGAGCAGGCCGACGGCCCCCATCGCCGCCGCCTCGACCGCGTAGAAATAGCCGAGCGCGACGCCCAGCAGGAGCCCGCCGATGAACCCGACCGTCACGAGCGCCAGCAGCGCTTCCTTCAGCGTCGGGGCGGGAAGGCGCTTGCCGGGTTCCCGGCGCAGGAACGCCAGGGCGAGGCAGGCCGCGAGAAACAGCCCCGCCGGCAGCATCGCGCCGCGGAAAACATCCTGCGTGTTGACGATGCGATCGACCCGGCCGGTGGCATTCAGGGCGATGGTGTGAGCCGTCATCATCGCATCGCCGAGCAGGATCAGGACGAGGGAAGGCGGCACGAGCACGCCGAGCGTGCTCGCCACCGTCAGCAACGCGACACTCTCGGCGGGCGTCACCTCATGCTCGGCCAATGCCGGCTCGATCGCGCGCGTCAGGGCGATCGCATTGGCGCTGACGGAACCGTTCATCGGCCCCAGGATGGCGCCGAGCGCCAGCGTCGCGCCGCGTGCGCCGCCGAAGGGGCGCAAGCCCGCGCGAAACAGGATGCGGGCGAGCGGCAGCCGGTTCAGCAGCGCGCCCATGAAGACGAAAAGCGGCAGGGCCTGCAGCAGATCCGATTCCAGCAGGCCGACGAGGCGGCTCGGCAGCGCCGCGAAGAGCGCTGCGCTGGACGGGTCGAGCACGGTCGATGCGGCAGCGCCTATCGTCGCAAGGCCGATCAGGACGCCCCAGACGGGCAACCCCGTCGCGATCGCGCCCAGCGCGACCCCGGCGAGCATGGCCAGGCCGATCCACTGGTTCACGCGCGCCTCCGCAGCAAACCGAGCAGGCCAGAGATGAAGACAAGGGCCGCCAGGAGGAAGCCCGAGGCGCGGATGAGGAAATAGCCGGGATTGCCGGTATCCGGGAAGGCCTCTAGGCCGCGAAGGCTGGTCAGCAGGGCAGGCCAGCCGACGATCAGCAGAAACAGCGACCAGGGCACAAGCCCCAGCACGATGAGGCCGGCCTCCAGTGCCCGACGCAGCCTCTCCCCGTGCCGATGCGCCAGGGCATCGCTGGCCAGATGGGCGCCGGAGCGGGTGGCCGCCGTCAGCGATACCGCGACGTAAAGGGCGAATACGCATTGCCCGAGATCGTTCGCCTCACGCGACCAGCCTTTGTAAAGATCGCGCAGCGGCCATTGCAGGAACAGCAGAAGCACGAGAGGCAAGGCGAGCCATCGGGCCGTCAGGCAGATCGCGCCCAGGCCCCGATCGAGCGCGTCAACGAGAGCCTGCATGGAATCGCTCCGGAACGGGCATCCATCAAACATCATTCCGCGACGCGAGTAAGCCTGCGCCGGGGCGATATCGACACCTGTCGAACCGCCCGGGCTGTCGAGGCGCTTCAAGCTGCGATGCGGCCTCTATACCCAGGTATAGTTGGCGATGCCTTCGTCCGATTGATCCCGCCCCCGACAGCGCGCAAACAGCGTGACGTCGCCGCAACGAGGCGGCGCCCTTTCACATCGCACGGCCCTTCTTCGAGGAGGGAGAGATCGCGTCGGTCCGCTGCGGCGGCGCTTTGCGATCTCGCACGCCTGCGATGCAGGAGCGCGCCGGACGTCGCCCGGCGCCAAGGACGACTTCGAGCAGGTCGAAGGAGATGCGTCATGAACGATATCCTCGCCTTTCCCCGGTCGGTGGCTCCCGCCGGACCCGGCCCGGCGCGGCCTGTCTCTTCCCAGGTTCTGCGCTTCGCGCCGCGCATGAGGGCCGGGCGTTCGCGCCTCGTGGCCGCATGGCGGGTCAGCGAGGTGGACGGGCGTCTGGAATGCTGCTGGCTGCCGGAAGGTGGGGAGGAGGGTGCCCGACGATCTCGCGCCAGCAGGCGCTGCAGGGTCTTCCTGCCCCATGCCGGGCTGCTGGCGCGCGGCGGCATGGCGCTCTCCATCGGCCATGCCGGTCGCTATTCAGCCGAGGTTCCGTGATGCCGTTCCTGTCCAACAATCCCGAGCGGGGCAGCGCCCTTGCCGCTCTCGCCCGCGAGCGCGTGCTGCCCAATCTCTACGACGTCGCCGCCTTCGCGATGCTCGCCACGCTCGCGGTATTGGTCTTCCATGGCGCGGCGGCGATGCATGCGCCGCTCGCCGGCCTTTCCAGCGCGCCCATCGCGCTCGATCCGGCATTGCTGCCGGAATACGCGCTGCGCACGACGATGCGGATGTTCGCGGCGATCATCGCCTCGTTGATCTTCACCTTCGTCGTCGCGACCCTGGCGGCCAAGAGCCGCCGCGCCGAAATGCTGATCATTCCGGCGCTCGATATCCTTCAATCGGTGCCGGTGCTCGGCTTTCTGACCTTCACCGTCACCTTCTTCATGGGGCTGTTCCCCGGCAGCCAGCTCGGCGCCGAATGCGCCTCGATCTTCGCGATCTTCACCAGCCAGGCCTGGAACATGGCCTTCTCCTTCTATCAGTCGCTGCGGACCGTGCCGCGTGACCTGGACGAGGTCAGCCGCGGCTTCGGCCTGTCCTCCTGGCAGCGCTTCTGCCGGCTGGAGGCCCCGTTCGCGATGCCCGGCCTGGTGTGGAACACCATGATGTCGATGTCGGGCGGCTGGTTCTTCGTCGTCGCCTCGGAGGCGATCACGGTCGGCGACACGACGGTCCAGCTTCCGGGGCTCGGTTCCTGGCTTGCGCTCGCCATCAAGGAGCAGGACTTCGTGGCCGTGGGCTGGGCCGTGCTCGCCATGGCCGTGGTGATCGGCCTCTACGACCAGCTCCTGTTCCGCCCGATCGTCGCCTGGGCCGACAAGTTCCGCTTCGAGCAGACGGCGGGGCAGCGGAAGCCCCGCTCATGGGTCTATGGCCTGGCGCGCCGCACCCGCCTGCTCAAGCGCCTGATGGTTCCCTTCGCCTGGCTTGGCAGCCGGCTCATGCTGCTGCGGCTTCGGCCGGCGTCCTCGCGGCCCGCCAGGATCGCCCCTGCGGCGAGCCGCGCGCTGGACTATGCTTGGCTCGGCCTGATCGTGGCGCTGGGCGCGTGGTCGACCTGGATCGCGGTCTCCTATGTCGGGCAAACCCTGTCGTGGGGGGATGCCGGGGATGCTTTGGTGCGCGGCCTCGTCACCCTGCTGCGGGTCGTCGTGTTGATCGCCGTCGCGAGCGTGATCTGGGTGCCGATCGGCGTATGGGTCGGCCTGCGCCCCGAGATCGCAGAGCGGGTCCAGCCGGTCGCGCAGTTCCTCGCGGCCTTTCCGGCCAATGTGCTGTTTCCCTTCGCCGTCATCGCCATCGTCAGCACCGGCGCGAGCCCGGAAATCTGGCTCTCGCCGCTGATGGTGCTGGGGACGCAGTGGTACATCCTGTTCAACGTTATCGCCGGGGCGAGCGCCTTCCCGACCGATCTGCGCGAGGCCGCCCGCGTCTACCAGCTCCGCTCATGGACCTGGTGGCGGCGCGTCATCCTGCCGGGGATCTTTCCCTACTACGTTACCGGCGCGCTGACGGCCTGCGGCGGCTCCTGGAACGCCAGCATCGTCGCCGAGGTGGCGAGCTGGGGCGATACCAAGCTCGAGGCCTATGGGCTGGGCTCCTACATCGCCAATGCGACCGAGGCCGGCGACTTTGCGCGCGTCGTGCTGGGCATCGCCGTGATGTCGCTCTTCGTCACCCTGTTGAACCGCGTGCTCTGGCGCCCGCTCTACGTCCTCGCCGAGCGCCGCATGCGCCTCGACTGAAGTTCCCGAAAGGATCCGACCGATGGACAGCATCACCGAGACTTCCGCATTGAACGGCAACCGGTCCGACGCGCTGGTCCGGGCTCGACAGGTCTGCCAGAGCTACGACAAGGGAGGGGCCGGCTCCCTCGTCGTGCTCGACAAGGTCGACGTCACGCTCGAGCCCGGCGAGATCGTGGGTTTGCTCGGGCGTTCCGGCTCGGGAAAATCGACCTTGTTGCGGGCGATCGCCGGGCTGATCCAGCCGAGCGGCGGCACCGTCGAATTCTGCGGCCGGCCGGTGGCGGGGCCGAGTGCCGGCGTCGCCGTCGTCTTCCAGAGCTTCGCCCTGTTCCCCTGGTTGACGGTTCTGGAAAATGTCGAGCTCGGCCTCGAAGCGCAGGGCGTGGCGCCGGCCGAGCGGCGCAAGCGGGCGCTTGCCGCTATCGACCTCATCGGCCTCGACGGTTTCGAGAGCGCTTATCCGAAGGAATTGTCCGGCGGCATGCGCCAGCGCGTCGGGCTCGCCCGTGCCTTGGTCGTGCATCCCAAGGTCCTGCTGATGGACGAGCCGTTCTCGGCGCTCGACGTCCTGACCGCCGAGACGCTGCGCACGGACCTGCTTGACCTGTGGTGCGAGGGGCGGATGCCGATCGAGGCCATCCTGATGGTGACCCACAATATCGAGGAGGCGGTGCTGATGTGCGATCGCATCCTGCTCTTCGGCTCCAATCCCGGCCGCGTCATTGCGGAGCTGCGCGTCGAATTGCCCCAGCCGCGCAACCGTCTCGACCCCGCCTTCCGCGCGCTGGTGGACGAAATCTATGCGCGCATGACGGCGCGTCCGGGTGCCCCAGCGCGCGAGGGCTTCTTTCCCGGCACCGGCATCGCGATGTCGCTGCCGCGCGTCTCGACCAATCTCATGGCCGGTCTCATCGAGGCGATCGCAGCCGAGCCCTATAAGGGCGAAGCCGATCTGCCGCCGCTCGCGGCGCAGCTCCATCACGAGATCGACGATCTCTTTCCGGTGGCGGAGACGCTGCAACTGCTTCGCTTCGCCGATATCGAAGGCGGCGACATCCGGCTCACGGCGCCGGGCTTGCGCTTCGCCGACAGCGATGTCGACGAACGCAAGCGCCTCTTCGCCCAGCAGCTCGCCGCCTATGTGCCGCTCGCGGCGCATATCCGCCGGGTGCTGGACGAGCGCTCGAGCCATCGGGCGCCGGCGGGGCGCTTCCGCGACGAACTCGAGGATCACATGTCGGAGGATTATGCCGCCACGACCCTCAAGGCCGTCACCAACTGGGCCCGTTATGGCGAGTACTTCGCCTATGACGAGGCCGCCGACCTCTTCACCCTCGAAAATCCGAGCTGAGGCGCTCCCGGGCCGAGCGCCCGCCGCGCTCAGGGCGCAATGGTCGAACGGAGCCGCTTGCGGTACTTGATCGGGGATGCCGCCCGGGACGAGCCCGGTCCGGCAAGCGGTGCGGGATGTCCGTGGGGGAGGCGATGCGCGTGCTCGACCGTGAGCGTTTCCGCCTCGGGAAGGCCGGGCTTGGCCTGAGCCTGGCCTTGCTGGCGGCCGCCATCTTTCTCGCGGATACCTATACCGATCTGGAGATCGCGGTTGCGGTCCTCTATGTCGCGGTGATCCTGGTTTCGGTGTGGTTTGACCGGCCGGCGGTCGTGCTCTGGGTCGGCGCGTCCAGCGCCGGGTTGACGATCCTCAGCTATCTGCTCACCCCGCGCGGGGCGGAGCATGCCGGGCTGGTCAACTGCCTCCTCAGCCTGATTGCGATCGGGGCTACGACCTATCTGGCGATACGGATCGAGGCCGCCGAAGCCCGCGCCCGCCAGGCGCGCGCGGAGCTTGCCCATATCTCGCGCGTCACGATGATGGGCGAGCTGACGGCTTCGATCGCGCATGAGGTCAGCCAGCCGCTCGCCGGCATCGTCGCCAACGGGCACGCCGCCCTGCGCTGGCTTGCCGCCACCCCCGCCGATCCGGCCGAGGCCCGGCGGGCGCTGGAGCGTGTCGTTGCGGATGCGGACCGCGCCGGCGACGTGATCGGCCGCGTGCGCAGGATGGTGGCGAAGGCGCCTCCCTCGCGCGAGACGGTCGATATGGCCGCCCTGATCGAGGACGTGCTGTCATTGACGCGCAGCGAGATCCGCAAGGCGCAGGTGACGCTGCGGACCGACCTGGCCGATGATCTGCCGCCGGTGATCGCCGACCGGGTCCAGCTGCAGCAGGTCGTCCTCAATCTGCTGGTGAACGCGGCCGAGGCCATCGGTCAGCAGGAAACCGGGCCGCGAGACATGCTGGTCGGCGCGGCAACCGATGGCGAGAGAGTCACCGTGAGCATCCGCGATACCGGCGTGAGCCTCGCCCCCGCCGCCATCGAGCGGATCTTCGACGCCTTCCATTCGACCAAACCCGGTGGGATGGGCATGGGGCTGGCCATCAGCCGCTCGATCGTCGAGGCCCATGGCGGGACGATCTATGCCGCGGCCAATCCTCCGCGCGGCATGGTCTTCGGTTTCACCCTTCCGGTGAGGGCAGCGACAGCGGAGCGCAACCATGGCTGACGAGCCGCCGATCGTCTTCGTCGTCGACGACGATCCTTCCGTCCGCGACGGGCTGGACAGCCTGTTCCGCTCCGTCGGCTATGCGGTGGCGGCCTTCGGTTCGGTCCAGGACTTTGCGCTGCACAGGCGCCTGGAAAGGCCGAGCTGCCTCGTCCTCGATGTCAGGATGCCCGGGCCGAGCGGCATGGATTTCCAGGCGGAGCTCGCAGGGATGGGCGATCCGCTTCCGATCGTTTTCCTGACCGGCCATGGCGATGTGCCCATGGCCGTGCGCGCCATGAAGACGGGCGCGGTGGAATTCCTGCTGAAGCCGTTCCGCGAGCAGGATCTGCTGGATGCGGTGCGCGCGGCGATCGAGCGGGACCGGGCGCGCAGGGCGCAGGAAGCCAGCCTGGCGGAGCTTGGGGCGCGCTTCGCGACGCTGTCGATGCGCGAGAAGGAGATCATGGCCTTCGTCGTCGCAGGCCGCCTGAACAAGCAGATCGCGGCCGATCTCAAGCTGAGCGAAGTGACGGTGAAGGTGCATCGCGGCCAGGTGATGCGGAAGATGGGGGCGGCCACGCTGGCGGATCTGATCGGGCTCGCAGGCAGGCTCAGGAGATAGCCATCCTCACGCCGGGGCGCGTGCGGCCGCGCACGCCTTCGCCATCTTGCCTCACACTGCAGGATTTCAGGCCAGAAACCCGGTCGCGACGGCCCAGAGGAGGAAGATGCCCATCCCGGCCCGGTAGATCACGAAGACCCAGCTCGACATCCGCTCGAGATACCGCATCAAGCCCCAGATCGCGGCGAAGGACGCGAGCGAGCCGGCGATCAGCCCGACCACCAGCAGCGCCACGGCATGGGCGTCGATGCCGGCCCTGGCGATCTCCCAGGCTTCCTTCAGCCCGGCCAGCGCGATGGCCGGCAGGCCGAGCAGGAAGGACAGCCGCGCCGCCTCGGCGCGCTTGAAGCCGAGGCCCAGCGCCGCCGTCAGGGTCGAGCCCGACCGCGAGACGCCGGGGATCAGGGCCCCGACCTGAGCCAGGCCGACCAGCAGGAAATCCCGGAAGCCGGCCTGCTCCACCGTCCGGCGATGGCTTGCGAACCATTCCGTCGCTGCGAGCAGCAGCGCCATCACCAGCGATGTCGCGCCGATCACCCCCAGCGCGCGCAGAGGCGAACCGCACCGGTTGAGCAGGGGCGCGAGCGCGACACCGGCAATGACGATCGGGATCGTCGCCAGGACGATGCCGAGCGCCAGCCGGCCCGGCCCTTCCGCGAAGCGGCGGGTTCTCACCGCGGCCAGCGCCCCGCCGGCGATGCTGCCGACATCGCGCCTGAAATAGCTGATCACGGCCGCCAGCGCTGCCAGTTGCATCAGCGCCGAGAAGGCGGAGCCGGGATCGGGCCAGCCGAGCAGGGCCGGCACGACCCGCATATGAGCCGTCGAGGAGATCGGCAGCAATTCGCTGACGCCCTGGACGAGCCCGAGCACGATGACCTGACCGAAGTCGAGAGCGGCGAACCCGGTGTCGAGTCCGGCGGAACAAGCGGCTGCTGCCATGATGATGGGTCTCGTGACAAAGGAGGCGCGCCAAGCACAAAGCATTCCAGCGCGGATGACCGGGTCGAGGCTCCGGCTGCCGCGCCCGATTGGCCGTTCCCAGCGCCTTCGAGAGGCTCCGGTCTCGTCCGAGGCCTTCCGTAACCTGCGTTCGCGGTCTCCGAGCCTCACTCCAAATTTTGCAGTTCCGTTCAAACCTTGAGGCTCGCACGGCGTATCGGGCCGACCACGCGAACAAGCAGAACGTGCGATCCCGCCGCGTGCGCCGGCAACCCATGTGCACAAGCCCCGAGCGGGGTGGCCCGGTCCGTCGCGGGTCGCTACACATCGTTTCGACCACACTTACGGCAACGCTCATTCGACCATCGAGGCTCCGATCGCCGCATGACTCTTTCCATCCGTCCCGCGCGCTCCGGCGAAGCCGGACTCGTGCTGAGCTTCGTCAAGGAACTCGCCGAATACGAGAAGCTGCTGCACGAGGTCGTCGCGACCGAGGACGAAATCGCGGCCTCGCTCTTCGGCGACAATCCGCGTGTCTTCTGCGACATCGCCGAATGGGATGGCGAGCCGGTCGGCTTCGCGCTCTGGTTCTATACCTATTCGACCTTCAGGGGTCGGCACGGCATCTGGCTCGAAGATCTCTTCGTGCGGCCGGGGCAGCGCGGGCGTGGCATCGGCAAGGCTCTGATGGCGCGGCTGGCGCAGCGTTGCGTCGCGGAGGACCTGCCGCGCCTCGCCTGGTGGGTGCTGAACTGGAACGAGCCGTCGCGCGTGTTCTACCGCTCCATCGGCGCCAAAGCGCAGGACGAGTGGACGGTGAAGCGGCTCGAGGGCGAGGCGCTGGCGAAGCTCGCCGCCGTGGGCTGATGGCGATGGCGGCGCTTCCTCTCGTCCTCGTCGCGGCGGTTGCCGATAATGGCGTGATCGGCAGCGACAACCAGTTGATCTGGCGGTTGAGGACCGATCTGCGGCGCTTTCGCCAACTCACGACGGGGTGCCCGATCATCATGGGGCGCAAGACCTATCTCTCCATCGGCAAGCCGCTGCCGGGGCGCCGGACCATCGTGCTGACACGCGATCCCGGCTTCAATGCCGATGGCGTCGATGTCGCACATACGGTCGAGGAGGCGGTGGCGCTGGGCCAGAGGCTGGGGCGGGAGATGAACGCCCATGCCGTCATCATCGGCGGCGGCACCGAAATCTACGCCCAGATGCTGCCCCTGGCCGACAGGCTCGAACTGACGCTCGTCCACGCCGCTCCTAGGGGCGACGCGGTCTTTCCGCCCTGGGAGAAGGGCGCCTTCGTCGAAACCGCGCGGGAGAGCCATCCGGCCGATTCCGACAACGAACACCCCTTCACTTTCGCAAGCTATCGGCGGCGCGCCGGGGCGGGGCGCGGCTGATCGTCGCTTTTCCGAGCATGACGAGCGACTTGCGCCGTTGACGAATTCATGGCCCATGACCAAGTCAGGCGAGCGTCTCTCCCCGAGGCGCTGACAAATGGCCGCCATTCACCTATGGCTCGGCCTCAAGCACAATGAACGGAAGGGAACGGGCCCGGAATGCCTTGGAGTAACCAGAGCGGCGGCGGCAGCGGCGGGGGCGGACCCTGGGGCCAGCGCGGAGGCAGTGGCGGTGGCGGCCCATGGGGCGGCGGCTCCGGCGGGGGCAATGGCAATCCGCCCGACCTCGAGGAAATTCTGCGGCGCAGCCAGGACCGGCTGAAGAATCTCGTTCCCGGCGGCAATCTCGGCGGCCGCGGCCTTGCGCTCGGCGCGCTGGTGCTGATCGCGATCTGGCTTCTGTCCGGATTCTATTTCGTGCGGCCCAACGAGGTCGGCCTCAACGTCGTGTTCGGCAAGTTCGTCGGCAAGACGGGCGAGGGCGCCAACTGGAACTGGCCCTATCCGATCGGCAATGTGGTCAAGCCGCAGGTTACGAACGTCATCACCACCGAGGTCGGCTTCCGGACCGTCGAGGCGGTGCGCCAGTCGCGCCAGACTGACGTGATCGAGGAAAGCCTGATGCTCACCGGCGACGAGAACATCGTCGACATCGATTTCATCGTGCAGTGGCAGATCGACCCGGCCGCGCCCGAGAACTACGTCTTCAACATCCAGGACCCGCCCGGCACCGTCAAAGCCGTGGCCGAGGGCGCGATGCGCGAGATCATCGGCCGGCGCAACATCCAGCCGGTGCTGACCACTGACCGTGGCGCGATCGAGACGGAAGTGCGCCAGCTCATGCAGGATACGCTCAACGGCTATAATGCCGGCGTGCAGATCCGGCTCGTGCAGCTCCAGAAGGTCGATCCGCCGCAGCAGGTCATCGACGCCTTCCGCGACGTCCAGGCGGCGCGTGCCGACCAGGAGCGCCTGCGCAACGAGGCGCAGACCTATGCCAACCGCGTCGTGCCCGAGTCGCGCGGTCGCGCCGCCCAGCTCGTGCAGTCGGCTGAAGCCTACAAGGAGCAGACCGTGGCGGAAGCGCGCGGTCAGGCCAGCCGCTTCAACGCGGTCTACGAGCAGTACAAGAATGCTCCGGGCGTGACGCGCGAGCGCCTCTTCCTGGAGACGATGGAACGCGTGATGGGCGGAACCGACAAGATCATCCTCGACTCGACGGGCAACGGCCAGGGCGTGGTGCCCTATCTGCCGCTCGACCAATTGCAGAGGCAACCCGCCCGGGGCGGCCAGCAGCAGGGAGCGACCCGATGAACGGTTCCTTCCTTCGGGCGGCTCTTGTCGTCGTCCTCGTCGCCGTCGCGGCCGTGTTCTACGCCTGCACCTTCATCGTCTCGCAGACGCAGTCGGCGCTCGTGCTCAGGCTGGGCGCGGTGCGCGCGGTCAAGACCGAGCCCGGCCTCTATTTCAAATGGTTCGCGCCGATCGAGACGGTGACGCTGCTCGACAACCGCATCCTCGACCTCGATCTGCCGGCGCAGGAGATCATCGCCTCAGACCAGAAGCGTCTGGTGGTCGATGCCTTCACGCGCTACCGGATCTCCGATCCGCTGCGCTTCTACCAGGCGGTCAACAACATCCCGCGGGCGAATTCGCAGCTTACCTCGATCGTCAACGGCAATGTCCGTTCGGTCCTGGCGGATGCGACCTTCGTCGATGTGGTGCGCACCGAGCGGTCGCGGCTGATGGCCCGCATCCGCGACGTGGTGAACCGCGAGGCGGCGCGCTTCGGCATGACGGTCGTCGACGTCAAGCTGCGTCGCGTCGACCTGCCGGCGGCGAACTCGGCGGCGGTGTTCCAGCGCATGCAGACCGAACGTCAGCGCGAGGCGGCGGAAGCGCGCGCGCTCGGCGGTCAGCAGGCGCAGGAGATCCGCGCAAGGGCCGACAGGGACGCGACCGTGATCGTCGCGGAAGCGCAGCAAAAGTCCGACGAGATCCGCGGCCAGGGCGAAGGCGAGCGCAACAGGGTGTTCGCCGAGGCCTTCGGCAAGGATCCGGAGTTCTTCGCCTTCTACCGCTCGATGCAGGCCTATGAGGCGAGCATCAAGCCGGGCGATACGCGCATGGTGCTGACCCCCGATTCGCCGTTCTTCCAGTTCTTCAACGGGCCGAACACGCAGCGCGGGGGCGGACAGGCGCAATCTCAGGCCGCGCCGGCAAACCCGGCTCCCGTGCCGGCACGGCCCTGATCATAGCGAGCGACGCGGATGTTCGACTTCATCGCGGCGCTCGGCCTGGTCTTCGCCATCGAGGGCATTCTCTTCGCTTCGATTCCGCATCTGGCGAAGGATGCCCTGCGCAGCGCGGCGGAGACGCCGCCCGATCGGATGCGTCTGATCGGGCTCGGCTCGGCGGTGCTCGGCGTGATCCTGGTCTGGATCGCGCGCGGAAGCTGGTAGACTATCCCGCGATCGTGTTCGATGACACGATTGTGCGTCGCCCTTCCGCCGCATTTCGGAGTTCAATTCGGCGCGAGAGTTGTGCCGCATCGATCGGCCTGCCTTTTTCCGTCATGAGGATTCAAATGGCATTGAAAACCGTTCCCGTGGCTGCCCGGTCCGTCCGCATCGCGCTCGCGGCCGGCGTGGCCGGCCTGGCGCTGCTGACGCCGGTGCTGGCGCCGGCGCAGGCCAGAGCCAATACCCCCTTGCTGCAAGGTCAGACCTCGCTCGCCGACCTCGTCGACAAGGTGATGCCGGCGGTGGTCAACATCTCCGCCGTTACGACCAGCGACACCAAGGGCCGCAACCTGCCGCAATTGCCGCAGCTCGGCCCCGATACGCCCTTCGGCGACCTGTTCGAGGAGTTCTTCAACCGCCGCAACCAGCAGGGCGAGCGCCAGGCGCCGCAGCAGCGCCGGTCGCAATCGGCGGGTTCGGGCTTCGTCATCGACCCGTCGGGCATCGTCGTCACCAACAACCACGTCATCGGCGACGCCAACGAGATCACGGTGATCTTCGGTGACGGCCTGCGGCTCAAGGCCGAGGTCATCGGCAAGGACACCAAGGTCGATCTCGCCGTGCTGCGGGTGAAGCACGACAAGCCGCTGCCCTCCGTGAAGTTCGGCGATTCCGACAAGATGCGGATCGGCGACCCGGTGATGGCGATCGGCAACCCGTTCGGCCTCGGCGGCTCGGTCTCGTCGGGCATCATCTCGGCCCGCAACCGCGACATCAGCCAGGGGCCGTACGACACCTATATCCAGACCGACGCGGCCATCAACAAGGGCAATTCCGGCGGCCCGCTGTTCAACATGGCCGGCGAGGTCATCGGCATCAACACGGCGATCCTGTCGCCGACCGGCGGCTCGGTCGGCATCGGCTTCGCCGTGCCGGCCGCGCTGGCGGCGAACGTGGTCGAGCAGTTGCGTGAATTCGGCGAGACGCGCCGCGGCTGGCTCGGCGTGCGCATCCAGAGCATCGACGACGCCACCGCGGATGCGCTGGGACTGGGCACGGCGCGCGGCGCGCTGATCGCCGGCGTCGACGAGAAGGGCCCGGGCAAGCCGGCCGGCCTCGAGACCGGCGACGTGATCACCAAGTTCGACGGCAAGGACGTGAAGGATTCGCGCGATCTGCCGCGCATCGTCGCCGCGACGCCGGTCGGCAAGGACGTGCCGGTCACGATCGTCCGCAAGGGCAAGGAAGAGATCAAGACGGTCAAGCTCGGCCGCCTCGAAGATGGCGAGAAGGTCCAGACCGCCTCCGCCAGCAAGCCCACTCCGGAAGCGGCGAAGCCGGCGGTGACCAGCGCGCTCGGCCTCGAACTCTCGGCCCAGAACGACGAGCTCAGGAAGCGCTATTCGATCAAGGACGGGCTGAAGGGCGTCGTCGTGACGAAGGTCGATCCGAACTCGAACGCCGCCGACAAGCGCATCATGGTCGGCGAGCTGATCGTCGAGGTCGGGCAGGAGCCGGTCAACACGCCGGACGAGCTGACCAAGCGCCTCGATGCGCTGAAGAAGGAGGGCAAGAAGTCCGCCCTTCTGCTGGTTTCCAACGGCCAGGGCGAGGTCCGCTTCGTCGCGGTGGCGATGAACTGACCGGTCCCTGACAGGGCGAGATCGAGGGCGGCCCGACGGGCCGCCTTTTTTTGTTTGGCGCCTGCGCTTTGCGGGCATGCCGCCGATCCCGTCTTTGCGATGGCGCATCCGGCTCGCGGCTGGCACCTTGCGCGCCTTCGGCCATGGCAAGACGGGCCCGGCTCCGGCCGGTGAGCAGCGATATGAAGATCAGCGATATTTCCTTCGTCACCACCGACTGGTCGGCCGTGCCGGCCGAGCGCCATGCCGGCGATGCCGGGGAGGCGATCTGGCGCGTCCAGTATTTCGGACCGGAGGAGAACCGCATCCGGGTGCGGATGGTCGAGTATTCGGCCGGCTACGTCGCCGATCACTGGTGCTCGAAAGGCCACATCATCCTGTGCCTGGAAGGCGAGATGGAGACGACGCTGGAAGATGGCCGCGTCATGCCGCTCAAGGCCGGCATGAGCTATCAAGTCGCCGATGGCGCCGAGGCGCACCGCTCGCAGACGAAGACGGGCGCGAAGCTCTTCATCGTCGATTGATCAGCGCCTGACGATCTCGCCGCCGGTATAGCCCTGGGCGTAGAGCAGGGCGGTGAGATCGGCGTGCTCCAGCCGGGCATCGGCCGCGGCCGCGACAGCGGGCTTGGCACGGAAGGCGATGCCGAGGCCGGCCTCGCCGAGCATGGCAAGGTCGTTGGCGCCGTCGCCGACCGCAAGCGTCTGCTCGGGACGGAGGCCGAAGCGGCTGCGCAGTTCGACGAGCGAATCGAGCTTGGCCTGCTTGCCGAGGATCGGATCGGCGACCTCGCCGGTCAGGATGCCGTCCTGCGCCAGCAGCACGTTCGAGCGGTGCTCGTCGAAGCCGATGGCGGCGCTGATCGGACCGGTGAAGACGGTGAAGCCGCCGGAGACCAGGGCGGTGTAGGCGCCGTTGGCGCGCATCGTATGGACGAGCTCGTAGCCGCCCGGTGTCAGGGTGATGCGGTCGCGGATGATCTCGTCGACCACCGACAGCGGCACGCCCTTCAGCAAGGCGACGCGTTCGCGCAGCGCCGGCTCGAAGGCGATCTCGCCGCGCATGGCGCGCTCGGTGATCGCGGAGACGAGATCCTTCAGCCCGACACAGGCGGCGAGCTCGTCGATGCATTCCTGGCCGATCATCGTCGAATCCATGTCGGCAAGGAACAGGGCCTTGCGGCGGCTCGCTTCGGGCTGGACGATGACGTCGATCGCCACACCTTCCAGCGCGATCCGGATTTCGGCTTCGAGCTTGCGCGCGTCGGTTCCATCCGCGAAGAGATCGGCGGCGATGGCGCCGTCCAGCGTGGCTGTGCGATGGATGCCCGGCACTGCGCGGGCGAGGCGTGCGAGCAGGGCCTCGCCGACGAGCGCCTGGCCATGGGCGGAAACAAGTGTCGCGACGAGCATGTGAGGACCGGTGACGCAGGCGGAAGAGACGATCAGGGCGGTGCTCATCGCAGGTCCGACCGCCAGCGGCAAGTCCGCGCTCGCCATCGAGATCGCCCGGCGGCTGGACGGCGTCGTGGTCAACGCCGATTCCATGCAGGTCTATGCCGATCTGCGCATCCTCTCCGCCCGCCCGAGCGAGGCCGAGGAGGCGCTCGCGCCGCACCGGCTCTACGGCCATGTCGACGGTGCCGTGAATTACTCGGCGATGCGCTATGCGGCGGATGTCGCGGCCTTGCTGCCGCAGCTTTGGGAGCAGGGCAAGCTGCCGATCCTGGTGGGGGGGACCGGGCTCTACTTCAAAGCGGTGACCGAGGGCTTCTCGGCGATGCCGCCCGTGCCGGAGGCGGTGCGCTCCGCCTTCCGAGCGCGAGCGGAGGGCGCCGCGACCGAGGCGCTGCATGCCGAGCTTGCCGCTCTCGATCCCCTCATGGCCGACCGGCTGCGACCGTCGGACCGGCTGCGGATCATGCGTGCCATCGAGGTGCATCTGGCGACCGGGCGTTCGCTGGCGAGCTTCCAGGGCGAGCGCGCGCCGGGACCTCTCGACGGCATGGCGCTGCTACGCCTGTTCGTCAGCCCGTCGCGTGAGGATGTGCGCGCCCGGATCGACCGGCGCTTCGAGGCGATGATGGCGACAGGCGCGCTGGAGGAGGTTGCGCGGCTGCGGGAGCGGGGGCTCGATCCGCTCCTGCCGATCATGCGCGCCCATGGCGTGCCGGGTCTGATCGCGCATCTCGACGGCGAAATCTCGCTGGAGGAGGCGATCGCGCGCGGGCAGGCCGACACGCGCGCCTATTCCAAGCGGCAGGTGACATGGTTCCGGCACCAGATGGCGGGCTGGCAGGCGGTGGCGCCGGAGGCCGCGCTGGAGACGGCGCTCGCCGGCCTGAAACGCTGAACTCAGGCCGCGACGGCGGCGATCGTGCTCGCCTCGGCGATGCCGATCCGGTTCCGGCCCTCGTTCTTGGCACGGTAGAGCGCCTGGTCGGCGCGCTCCATCAGCATGGCGAGCTGCTCTTCCGACTGGCGTGTCGCGATGCCGTAGCTGGCGGTGACCTTGAGTTCGAGCGTCTCGGAGACGGGCAAAGCGCGGCTCGCCAGCGCGTCCTGGATCTGGCGCGTCTTGGCCACCGCCTCGGCCCCGCCGGCGCCGCGCAGCAGAATGGCGAATTCCTCGCCGCCGACGCGGGCGACGAGGTGGCGCTCGCCGCGCAGCAGCCCGAGCAGCATATCGGCGAAGGCACGGATGACGGCGTCTCCCGCCGCATGGCCGTGGGAGTCGTTGACCTGCTTGAAATGGTCGAGATCGACGATGATGAGCGAGATGTCGGCATCCTCGCTCGCACCCGTCGCCATTGCGGCATGGGCGCGCTCGGTGAAGGAGCGGCGGTTGAGGAGAGCGGTCAGCGGATCGGTCTCGGCGAGGCGCCGCAGTTCCTTTTCGCGTTCCTCGCGATAGCCGATCTCTTCGGAGAGGGCCCGGCGCGTCGCCCGCTCTCGGCCGATCTCGAGCGCGAGCGTCGCGGCGCGCAGTTGCAGGGTCTGGTTGGCGACGGTGAGGTCGGTGATGTCGGTCAGTGTCATGAGGAGCCCGTCGCCGAGGGGGGCGACCGCGAGCCTCAGCCAGGTCGTGCGCTCGCCAAGAGCGAAGGCGGTTTCGAAGGTGTCGGCGCGCTGATGCTGCATCGCGTGGAGGCAGCGGCGCCAGAGCGTCGGGTCGCTGAGGAAGGGCAGGCCCTCCCGACCCTCGCAATCCAGCAGGCAGGCACCGGGCCGTCCGGCCAGTTCGGCCGCCCGTGCATTTGCCGTGACGATGACCGTGCGGTCGATGCCGCCATCATCGTCGCGGATGGCGCGCAGCGCGACGATGCCGCTCGGCGAGTTGTCCAGCACCGCATTGAGCAGGTCCTCGCGGAACTGCAACGGGCGGCTGAAGGCGACCACCACGTCCCGTCCGTCCTGCGCGATGGTGGGGAGCAGGAGGCGCTCCCACAGCGCGACGCGGGTGATCGGCTTGGAACGGTGGATGGTGTAGAGCGGCTTGCGCTCCGAGCGCGCGCGTTCGGCGCAGTCGCGCGTGAATGTCGCGACCTGCGGCCGCATCGCGGCCAATGTCTCGCCCAGCCGCGAGCCGCCGACATAGCGCACGATCTCGCGGCCGTAATGGATCCAGCGATAATCACCGTCATCGGTCGGCTCGAGGATGACCAGGTCCTCGCCGAAGGCCGGCATGATTTCGGCGATGAAGTCTTCGTAGGCGACGGGCCGGCCGTTGCGACCATGGAACGCGAACCGGTCGAGCAGCTTCGCGATCTCGGGCGCATGGGCGCGGGCTGCGATGTTTTCGGTATGGACTTCGTGGTACATAGCCGTCCCGGTTCGAGCGGGCGCAACGCTAAGACAGGCAGGTTGAGAAACCGTTCCGCGATGGACGCGATTTTTGCGTAATCGTGTCAATCATTCGGTTGCCAACCGTTCAAGGGGTGTCTTCAACCTTCGGAGGAGGCTCTGTGACCCCGAGGGGCGCAGGCTGCAGGGAGCGCGCAGCCGATGTTCCTTTTGTCGATATCCCTTGCCGATGCCGGCGGTTGCTCCGAGGCCGCAGGCCGTCATCCGGGAGCGTCGCGTTTTTTCCGGGGGCTGTCGCCTACGCTTAGCGCTTGACCGGCCTCGCGGCCTCCGTTAGCGTCCGGCAACTTACGACAAGGATCATGAGCGCGATGCGCAAGCTTATTCTCGTAGAGGTGCGCTGGTAGGGGCCGGTTTAACAACCGGGCGTCCCCGACGCCAGCGCACGCCCAGGCCCCTCCGAGGGCCTTTTTTATTGCCCGTTTTCCACCATCACCGAAGACAAGCCGCAGGAGAGCGTTATGAGCGAGATGATGACCGGAGCCGAGATGGTCGTCCGCGCGCTTCAGGACCAGGGCGTCGAGCATCTGTTCGGATATCCCGGCGGCGCCGTACTCCCGATCTATGACGCGATCTTCCAGCAGGACAAGGTCAAGCACGTGCTCGTCCGCCACGAGCAGGGCGCGGTCCATGCCGCCGAGGGCTATGCCCGCTCCGGCCCGGGCAAGGTCGGCTGCGTGCTGGTCACTTCGGGGCCCGGCGCGACCAATGCCGTCACCGGCCTGACCGACGCGCTGCTCGACTCGATCCCGGTCGTCGTCATCACCGGCCAGGTGCCGACCCATCTGATCGGCTCCGACGCCTTCCAGGAATGCGACACGGTCGGCATCACTCGCTCCTGCACCAAGCACAACTATCTGGTGAAGAGCATCCACGACCTGCCGCGCATCCTGCACGAGGCCTTCTATGTCGCCTCGAACGGCCGTCCGGGCCCGGTCGTCATCGACATTCCGAAGGACATCCAGTTCGCGACCGGCGCCTATAGCCGCCCGCGCGACAACCAGCACAAGACCTACCGCCCGGTGGTCAAGGGCGACCTCGCCAAGATCAAGGCGGCGATCGAGCTGATCGCCAGCGCGAAGAAGCCGGTGTTCTACACGGGCGGCGGCGTCATCAATTCCGGCCCGCACGCCTCGGCGCTGCTGCGCGAGCTGGCGCGGCTGACCGGCTTCCCGGTCACCTCGACGCTGATGGGGCTCGGCGCCTTCCCGGCCGCCGACAAGCAATGGCTCGGCATGCTCGGCATGCACGGCACCTACGAGGCCAATCTCGCGATGCATGACTGCGACGTCATGATCAATATCGGCGCGCGCTTCGACGACCGCATCACCGGGCGGATCGACGGCTTCTCGCCGCGCTCGAAGAAGATCCATATCGACATCGACCCGTCCTCGATCAACAAGACGGTCAAGGCCGATATCGGCATCGTCGGCGATTGCGCCCATGTGCTGGAGGATATGGTCCGAATCTGGCGCGAGAGCAGCCCGCAGATCGACAAGACCGCGCTTGCCGCCTGGTGGACGCAGATCGAGGGCTGGCGCGGGCGCAAGAGCCTCGCCTACAAGCAGTCCGACACGATCATCAAGCCGCAATATGCGCTGGAGCGCCTCCATGCGCTGACGAAGGATCGCGATACCTACATCACGACCGAGGTCGGCCAGCACCAGATGTGGGCGGCGCAGTACCTGCATTTCCAGGAGCCGAACCGCTGGATGACCTCGGGCGGCCTCGGCACCATGGGCTACGGCCTGCCGGCAGCGATCGGCGTGCAGATGAAGCACCCCAAGGCGCTCGTCATCGACGTCGCCGGCGAGGCCTCGATCCTGATGAACATGCAGGAGATGTCGACGGCGGTGCAGTACCGGCTGCCGGTCAAGATCTTCATCCTCAACAACGAGTACATGGGCATGGTGCGCCAGTGGCAGGAATTGCTGCATGGCGGGCGCTATTCGGAGAGCTATTCGCAGTCGCTGCCGGACTTCGTGAAGCTCGCGGAAGCCTATGGCGGCCACGGCATCCGCTGCGACGACCCGGCCAAACTCGACGCCGCGATCATGGAGATGATCGAGACGCCCGGCCCGGTGATCTTCGACTGCCATGTCGCCAAGGAAGAGAACTGCTTCCCGATGATCCCGTCGGGCAAGGCGCATAACGAGATGATCCTGCCCGATTTCGAAGGCGATACCGGCCAGATCATCGACGCCAAGGGCAAGCAGCTCGTCTGATTGGGAACACCTCCGTCATTGCGAGCGTAGCGAAGCAATCCAGGAGCGGCCGCGCTTCACGTCCCCTGGATTGCTTCGTCGCTGACGCTCATCGCAATGACGGCAGGGGGAAGGGAAGAACACCATGGCGACGATCGGCCTGATCGGCGGAATGAGTTGGGAATCGACGGCGGTCTACTACCGGCTGCTCAATGAAGGCGTGCGCACTCGCTTGGGCGGGCTGCATTCGGCCGATGTGCTGCTGCATTCGCTCGACTTCGCGGGTATCGCGGAGATGCAGGCGCAGGGCGACTGGGCGGCGGCCGGCGCGGCTCTGGCCCAGAGCGCGCGGCGGCTGGAACATGCCGGTGCCTCCTGCCTCGTGCTGTGCACCAACACCATGCACAAGGTCGCCGACCAGATCACGGGGGCGACCAAGCTGCCCTTCCTGCATCTGGCGGATGTGACGGCGCAGGCGATCCGGGCGACCTCCGCGCGGCGCCCGCTGCTGCTGGCGACGCGCTTCACCATGGAGCAGGCATTCTATCGCGACCGGCTCAAGGCCTTCGGCGTCGAGGCGCTGGTGCCGCAGGCGCAGGAGCGGGACGAGGTCCATCGCATCATCTACGAGGAGCTGTGCCGCGGCCGCATCGAGGCGGCCTCCAAGGCGCGCTATCTCGCGGTCATCGAGCGGGCGATCCTGGAGGAGGGCGCGGACGGCGTCATCCTTGGCTGTACCGAGATCGGGCTGCTGCTGTCGCAGGCCGATTGCACCGTGCCGGTCTTCGACACCACGGCGCTGCATGTCGCGGCGGCGCTCGACTATGTCGGTGAAGTGGAGAGCGTCGCCGCATGAAACTGCTGATCGGCAACAAATGCTATTCCTCCTGGTCGCTCAGGGCCTGGCTGCTGCTGCGCGCCAAGGGCATCGCCTTCGAGGAGCAACTCGTTCCGCTCGACGAGCCCGGCTTCAAGGAGGCGGTCTTCGCAGCGGTGCCCGGCAGCGGGGGCACCTTGCCGGCGCTGGTCGATGGCGATGTCGCGGTCTGGGAGAGCACGGCGATCGCCGACTATCTGCACGAGACCTATCCCGAAGCCGGGATCTGGCCGCGTGACAAGGCGGCGCGCGCCCATGCCCGCTCCGTCTCGGCCGAAATGCATGCCGGCTTCCAGGGATTGCGCGGCAGCTGCCCGATGAATCTCGGCAAGCGCTTCGCGGCGCGCGACCGGGGGGCTCATGTCGCCCGCGACGTCGCTCGCATCACGGCGATCTGGCGCGAGGCGCGCGAGCGCTTCGGCGCCCGTGGGGAGGGGCCGTTCCTCTATGGCGCCTTCTCGGCGGCCGATGCGATGTTCGCGCCCGTGGTGACGCGGCTCGACACCTACGCGATCGCCGTCGACCCGGTATCATCCGCCTATATGCAGGCCGTGCTGGCGCTGCCGGCCTATCGGGAATGGCTGGCCGGCGCATTGGCCGAGCCCTGGGTCGTGGCGCAGGACGAGGTCGACGAGCCAGCCACCGCCAATCTTCGCGAAATCTGAACTCAATCTCCTTTCAACCCGCCTTGCAGGTCTACCCATGTCGAAACCGGCCACGCATTATCCGAACGCTCCCAAGTCGCAGCCGACCGCGCGCCACACGCTGGCGGTGATCGTCGACAACGAACCGGGCGTTCTTGCCCGCATTGCCGGGCTTTTCTCGGGCCGTGGCTACAATATCGAGAGCCTCACCGTCTCCGAGACCGAGCATGAGAAGCATATCTCGCGCATCACGGTGGTGACCTCCGGCACCGCCAACGTCATCGACCAGATCAAGGCGCATCTCGACCGGCTGGTGCCGGTGCATCGCGTCGTCGACCTGACCGCGCAGGGCGAGGCGATCGAGCGCGAGCTCGCTCTGGTCAAGGTCGTCGGCAAGGGTGAGGCCCGCGTCGAGGCGATGCGGCTGGCCTCCGCCTTCGGGGCGCGCACGCTCGATGCCTCGCTGACCTCCTTCGTCTTCGAGCTGACGGGCTCGACCGAGGAGATCGAGCGCTTCATCAAGATGATGACGGTGGTCGGGTTGACCGAGGTTTCGCGCACCGGCATCGCCGCGATGAGCCGCGGCCCCGAGGCGATGTGAGCATGGCGCTGACGCCCCAAACGCTCAGCCTGATCGCGCTCGGCCTCGGCATCGTCGGCTTCGGCTGCCTCGCCGGGCCGGTGATCCTGCGCCTGACCGGCCGGGGGCAGGCCGAGCCGCTGGGCAGCGGCAAGAGCCTGCGCTCGCCGCTCTGGTGGGTCGGCTTCGTCCTGACGGTCGCGGCGATCTTCCTGCAGCGGGTGGCGAGCCAGTCGGGCGGCTGAAGTCAGCCGGCGAAGCCGCCCTTGTCGAGGAAAGCCCGTTCGTCTGCTGTCGTCTGGCGTCCCAGCAGCGGGTTGCGATGGGGAAAGCGGCCGAAGTCGCGGATGATGTCGCGATGGAGCTCGGCGAATTTCACGCCTTCGGGGTCGCTGGCCGCCTCGCAGAGATGAACGCAGCGGTCCTGATGGGCCAGCTCCTCCGAATGCATGAACGGCATGTAGAAGAAGCGCTGCTCAGGCGGCTGGTAACCTCGGTCGAAGCCGTGTTCGATTGCGCGTTCCGCGATGGCGAGCGCCTGCGCATCGGTGGCGAAGGCGCGGGCGCTGCCGCGGAACAGGTTGCGCGGGAACTGGTCGAGCAGGATGAGAAGCGCGTAGGCGCCCTCCGGCGTTCCTTCCCAGTCGACGAGCGTGCCGGCGGCAGCCGCCTCATGGGCCGGCAGGAACCGCTCCCTGATCGCCGCGTCGAAGGCCTCGTCCTTGGCGAACCATTTCTCCGGGCCGGCTTCACGCCAGAAGGCAACGATGTCGGCGGCGCTGGGCAAGGTCATCGGGGCGAGCTCTCCTGTCTTTCGGCGATCCGGAGATAATTCTTTCCCGGCGCTCTGCCAGCCCCGAATAGGACTTGCCCACCATCCATGGCTGCGCTAGATGACTGAACCGTAACGTACGGTACTGGACCTTTCCCCCGCATGAGCGAGCCCGCGGCCGAGACGCAGAGCGAGACGCTGACCGCAAGGCAGCAGGCGGTGCTCGATGCCGTGCTCAGCCTGATGGTGGAGAAGGGCGACCATCTCACCATGACGGCCGTGGCGCGCCGGGCGAGCTGCTCCAAGGAAACGCTCTACAAATGGTTCGGCGACCGCGACGGGCTGCTGACCGCGACCGTACAATGGCAGGCCTCGAAGGTGAGGGCGGGCAATTACGACCGGCAGAATCTCGATGCCGGCACCCTGCGTGAAAGCCTGAAGGGTTTTGCCGCCAACTGGCTTGAGGTGATCACCTCGCCGACCTCGATCGCGCTCAACCGCATCGGCATCAGCCAGGCGGCGGCCCGCAACGGCAATCTCGGTTCGATCGTGCTGGCCAATGGCCGCTTCGCCATCGGCGAGCGCCTGAAGCCGGTGCTCGATGCCGGGCGGGAGGCCGGGCTCATCGCCTTCGACGATACCGAGGCCGCCTTCCGCACGCTGTTCGGCCTTGTTGGGCGCGACGTGCAGGTGCGCCTGCTGTTGGGCGACACGCTGACCCTCAGCAAGGCCGAGATCGCCCGCGACGCCGAGCGCGCCGCCGAACAGTTTCTCACCCTCTACGGCACGGCGCAGAGCGCGCCGGGCCGGGACAAGTCCAACGCGTGACATAAGGAGACACCCATGCGCGTTTATTACGATCGTGATGCCGACATCAACCTGATCAAGGGCAAGAAGGTCTGCATCGTGGGCTACGGCTCGCAGGGCCATGCCCATGCGCTGAACCTGCGCGATTCCGGCGTCAAGGACGTCATCATCGCGCTGAAGGCCGGCTCGGCCACCCGCAAGAAGGCCGAAGAGGCCGGCTTCAAGGTCATGACCCCGTCCGAGGCCGCCAAGGTCTCCGACGTCATGATGATGCTGACCCCCGACGAGCTGCAGGGCGACATCTATCGCGACGAGCTGCACGCCAACATGAAGGAAGGCGCTGCGCTGCTCTTCGCGCACGGCCTCAACGTGCATTTCAACCTGATCGAGCCGCGCAAGGACCTCGACGTGCTCATGGTCGCCCCGAAGGGCCCCGGCCACACCGTCCGTTCCGAGTATCAGCGCGGCGGCGGCGTGCCGACCCTGATCGCGATCCATCAGGACGCGACCGGCAACGCCCATGACCTCGGCCTGTCCTATGCCTCGGCCAATGGCGGCGGCCGCGCCGGCATCATCGAGACCACCTTCAAGGAAGAGTGCGAGACCGATCTCTTCGGCGAGCAGGTCGTGCTCTGCGGCGGCCTGGTCGAGCTGATCAAGGCCGGCTACGAGACGCTGACCGAGGCCGGCTACGCTCCCGAGATGGCCTATTTCGAGTGCCTCCACGAGGTGAAGCTGATCGTCGACCTCATCTATGAGGGCGGCATCGCCAACATGAACTACTCGATCTCGAACACCGCCGAGTACGGCGAGTACGTCACCGGCCCGCGCATCATCACGGCCGAGACCAAGGCGGAGATGAAGCGCGTCCTCACCGACATCCAGTCGGGCAAGTTCACCCGCGACTGGATGCTCGAGAACAAGGTCAACCAGACCTCGTTCAAGGCGACCCGCGCCCGCTACGCCGCTCATCCGATCGAGGAAGTCGGCGCCAAGCTCCGCGACATGATGCCGTGGATCAAGGCCAAGGCCCTGGTCGACAAGACCAAGAACTGAGGCAAATGCCGGACGTCGCGAGCGGGTTGGTCATCCTGCGAAGCTGAGTCCGGAACCGCTTCCAACCGCTTGAAAATGCATGGAACGGGCGCTCGCAAGGGCGCCCGTTTCGCATGGACGGGGCCGAGATGGGAACCGCTTTCCGCGGCGGGCGTTTATGTTCCAGTCGATACCCGCAAGGAGCGTGCGATGACCCATCAGGACGAGCTGAGACACGGGGCGATCGAGCGGCTGCACCGGCGCCATGCCCGTCGCGGGCTCGCCGATGTCGCAAAGCCCGTATCTTGGGGCGATCCGCTCTTCATCCTGCTGCTGGGCAGTTTTCTCGTGGTCACGCTGCTGGCGAATGTGCTGACGCGCGCTATCGGCGGCTGACAGGGCTCGAACGAGCGGAGGCGACGATGCAAGACGATGTCAGGGAACGCGAGGCGCGCATTCCGGAGAGCGGTGGCCAGCCGGTCCCGCCGATGCGGGCTGATGTCCATTCCGATGTCGATCCGGCGGTCGAGACTCCGGTTGAGGCAAGACAAGGCTTTCTCGATCGGCCCGTGCTGGTCGTCCTGATCGTGGGCCTGATGCTCGCGATTGTCGGCTGGTTCGCGGTCGGGATGTGGGCCGACTGAGCGGGCGCCAGGCGTCCCCGCAGAAATGTTCCATGACGAAACAGTCGAGGCTGAACAGAGGGAGGCGATGATGACACCGATCCGATCGATGCCTGCGTCCCAGGGCTTTCAGTTCAAGTTCGCGTATCTGGTTCTGGGCGCTTCTTTTGCCTTGCTGACAATGGTTGTCCTGGGCCTGCTGTAGACGCTCGGGACGCCAATCCGCGTCGCGAAAGGCAGGCCGTGTCGCAATTTTCGGTGAGCAAGCTCCTGGACAGCGAGGTCGTGCTGGTGCGCGATGTCGTGTGCTCAGGCGAATGCCGACACCGCAGCGACGAGGAATGCACTCACGCGACCCATCTGGTTTTCCCCTATCGCGGCGTCTTCGTGCGCCATGTCGGGCGCGACGACACGGTCGCGGAAAGCAACCAGGTCCTCTTCTTCAATCCCTATGAGGGCTACCAGGTCAGCCACCCGGTTCCGGGCGGCGATGCCTGCCTCGATCTGCGCCTCAGCGAAGAGACTTTGCATGAGCTCGCGCCGGCAGAGCTGCTGCGCGCCGGCACGGTCGCCTTCCTGACGCAACGCCGACGGATCGATCCGCGTGCGCAGGCGCTTATGGCCCTGCTGCGATACAGCCTGCAGCGCGGCGTCGCCGAACCGCTCGAAGCGGAGACGCTGGCGCTGACCCTGGTGCGGCGAGCGCTGGGCGAACGCACCTCGCATGCCGCTGGTGCGTCCATCGGTCGGCGTAAGCTGGTTGACCGGGCGAAGCTGGTGATGGCGTCCGATCTCGCCCGGCGTTGGACGCTGGCCGAGATCGCGCGCGAGGTCGGTGTCTCGCCGGTCTACCTCACTCAGGTCTTCGCCCAGGTCGAGGCGGTGCCGCTCTACCGCTATCAGCTGCGCCTGCGGCTGGCGCGGGCGCTGGACCTGCTCGGCGAATATGATGACCTGACCCAACTTGGGCTCGAGCTCGGCTTCTCCAGCCACAGCCATTTCAGCGCCGCCTTCCGGCAGGCTTACGGCCGCACGCCGGCGGAGTTCCAGCGTTCGCTCAATCTCCGCTGACACAGGCTGTCACGGATCGCGAAAGATTCTGACAGCAGCTGTCAGCACGAAAGTGTCCTCTTCCGTCATCACAACCGACGGAGACAGGTCATGATCAGCTTCATCATCGGATCGGCCAAGCCCGTATTCGCGGCGGCCGATGTTCTCGGACGGATTCTTGGCGGGATCGGCCACTGGCTGCAGGCGCGCCGCGACTATCGCACCCTCTGCGACATGAGCGAGCGCGACTTGCGCGATCTCGGTTTGCGCGACAGCGATCTGCGCGACGCGACGGCCGCCCCCTTTTTCGGCGACCCGACCGCGATCATCTCGCTGCGCGCCGAGGAGCGGCGCGGCTTGGCGGGAGGGGAAAGCATCGATGCGGTCCTGCGCGGCCTGAGCGCGGGAGCGCCGGCCCGGCCGGAGCGGATCGCTAAAGAATCCGACAGCGCCGGAAGTGGCCGGATGGTCTTTCTCAGGGCGGCCGAATGAGCGGCCCCAAAAAGGAGGAAGGTCATGAGTGGAACCTGCGCAGCCTGCGATTGCGAACTCGACGAGAACCCGATCAAGGTCACGGTCGGCGGCAACACGGTCGAGGTCTGCTGTGACGACTGCGCCCAGGCGCTGCGGGAGGCGGATGCCTCGCAAGCGCAGGCGAGCGGGCACTAGCTTGCCGCAAAACGAAAAAGCCGGCCGCGGAAGCGGCCGGCTCTTCTATTTCGATTGGGATCAGAAGGTGACCTTGTCCTTGATCTCGGCTTCGACATTCGAGGGCAGGGTGCCGCGTTTCACCAGATCGGCGAAATCCTTGAACTTCGCCTTGCTGCGCTCCTCGATGATCTTCTTGGCGCGGGCCTCGCCGATGCCCTTCAGCGTGTCGAGCTCGGCCGCGGTCGCCGTGTTGATGTTGATCTTCTTGGCCTGCGTGGCGCTGGGCTGCGCGGCTGCCGGAGTGGCAGGCTTTGCGGCCGGCGCGGCCTGCGTCGCCGGGGCTGCCGGGGCGGTGACCGGAGCGGCGGGCTTGGCCGCGGGAGCCGGCTGCGTCGCCGTCTGGGCGAAGGCCTGGCCGCCCATGGCGGCAAGGGCGACGAAGGGGATCAGAAAACGGGACATCGTCATAGCAAAGACCTCGTTTAGGTCGGTCCGGATCGTCACGTCCAACGGGAGCCGGGTCCCTCCGTCGGACGACGCTGACGGCGTGGGGCCGTTCAGCGTGCCGTGTCGGGCTCGCCATGGTGGCGCGCCGCGATGCGACGATGCGAATAGACGTCTTTCGAATTGAACGGCCGCAGAATGGCGCGTTCACCCGGCAGTCAGGTTTCCGGCGCCCTCAGCGGGCGAGGAATTCGCTGAGCCGGCCGACGCCGTAGAGCAGCCCGAAACCCCAGGCGAAGGAAGCGAGCCAGTTCGCGAGCTGAAACTGCCAGGACGGCATGCTCACGAGGCCGGCGACGATGGCGATGACCGCGCGCAGCGGGCCGAAGAAGTGGCCGATCACGATGCTGAGGCTGCCCCAGCGCTCGAAGAAGGCGTGGCCGCGATCCAGCAATTGCGGGTTCTTGTTGAAGGGCCAGTGGTCATGGACGCGCGGGCCCAGGAGCAGCCCCGCCCAATAGGACACCCAGAAACCGCTGCCGGCGCCGAGCGAGGCCGCGAAGGCCAGCGGCACGAGGTTGAGGCCCGAGGCCCCGGCGACGGCGCCGAAAGTGGTGAAGAACACCGTGGCCGGCACGAGCCAGGACAGGATCGCGACGCATTCGGCGAAGGCGACGGCGAAGACGATGGGAATCGCCCATTGCTGATGGACCTGCATGAACTCCACGAGCGCCTTCATGGCTTGTTCGAGGTCGGCCATGGCGTTCGCTTCGGCTCCGGTCAATCGAGGGCAGCGCTGGCATATGACCGTGTCGATCGAACGATGCAAGCGACGGGCGGCCGCAGGGGCAGCGTCCAGCCCCATTGGACGGGCGCCTGCCACCGGATCGCGCCCCGGCCACGTTGCCTTCCCCGGACGATCGCCTATTAATTCCGACAACGCTGAAGAATGGATGGGCCGCGCGACAGGCCGGCCGACGGGGAAACGGATTTCATGGAGTTGCAGGATCGCCCGCCTGCCGTTGCGGCGGGAGCAGAGCCGGTTTCGTCGAATGGTCCGGCCGTCGCGCTCGGACAGGTCGACATCACCTTCCATCTTGCGAATGGCGGCCGCTACCAGGCGGTGAAGGGCATCGACCTCAAGGTTGCGCCCGGCGAGTTCGTCTCCATCGTCGGCCCGACCGGCTGCGGCAAGTCGACCTTGCTCAATGCGGCGGCCGGCCTGCTCGCGCCCTCGGCCGGCAAGGTCGAGATCTTCGGCAAGCCCTTGGCCGGGCTCAACCGCCGCGCCGGCTATCTCTTCCAGCAGGACGCGCTGATGCCGTGGAAGACGGCGCTGGAGAACGTCAAGGTCGCGCTGGAACCGATGGGCATTGCCGACCGCGAGGCGGACAGCCGCGCCCGCGAATGGCTGGCGCGCGTCGGGCTTCGCACCTTCGTCGACCGCTATCCGCACATGCTCTCCGGCGGGCAGCGCAAGCGCGTCAGCCTCGCGCAGATGCTGATCCGCAACCCCGAGATCCTGCTGATGGACGAGCCCTTCGGGCCGCTCGATGCGCAGACGCGGCAGATCATGGGCAATCTGCTGCTCGACCTCTGGTCGCGCGACCGCAAGGCGCTGATGTTCGTGACGCATGATCTGGAGGAGGCGATCGCGCTTTCCGACCGCGTCGTGGTGATGTCGGCCGGGCCGGCGGCGGGGATCGTCGCCGACTACAAGGTCGACCTGCCGCGGCCGCGCGACATCGCGGATATCAGGCTGGAGAAGGCCTTCCACGAGATCCATCGCGATATCTGGTCGTCGCTGCGGATCGAGGTGCAGAAGGCCTATGCGATGGGCGAGGGGCGCGAGCTCGTCGGAGGAGACGCATCATGAAGCGGATGAAGCTCCTCTCGCTGCAGATCCTGGTGATGGTCGTCTTCCTGGCCGTCTGGCATGTGATGACCACCACGAGCCTGTTCGGCGACATCAAGACGAGCCAGTTCTTCTTCTCGACGCCATGGGCGGTGCTCGCCCGCACCGTCA
The DNA here is from genome assembly GCF_000745475.1 of Allobosea sp. UNC402CLCol. Classification (GTDB taxonomy): domain Bacteria; phylum Pseudomonadota; class Alphaproteobacteria; order Rhizobiales; family Beijerinckiaceae; genus Allobosea; species Allobosea spartocytisi. The sequence goes on along the minus strand of NZ_JQJJ01000008.1, from coordinate 363,506 downwards.
AGGAGCTCACCGGCCCCAGCATCTACTGGCATCTCGGCATCACCCTGACCGAGACGGTGCTGGCCTTCGTCATCGGCTCCGCCGCCGGCATCCTGTTCGGCTTCGCTTTCGCGCGAAACGAGCTGCTCTCGGCAGTGTTCGACCCCTATATCAAGGCGGCGAATGCGCTGCCCCGCGTGGTGCTGGCGCCGATCTTCGCGCTCTGGTTCGGGCTCGGCATCTGGTCGAAGGTGGCGCTCGGCTTCACGCTCGTCTTCTTCATCGTGTTCTTCAACGTCTATCAGGGCGTGCGTGAGGTCTCGCCGACGATCCTCGCCAATGCGCGGATGCTGGGCATGAACGAGCGCCAGCTCTTCAAGCATGTCTACTGGCCTTCGGCGCTGACCTGGATGTTCTCCAGCTTGCACACCTCGGTCGGCTTCGCGCTGGTCGGCGCGGTGGTCGGCGAGTACCTCGGCTCCTCGGCTGGGCTCGGCTACAAGATCCACGAGGCGGAGAGCGTCTTCGACGTCACCGGCGTCTTCGCCGGCATGCTGATCCTCGCCATCTTCGTCATCGCGATCGACGCGCTGGTGACGCTGGTCGAGCGGCGGCTCCTGGTCTGGCGCCCGACGCAGAGCACGACGACCACAACGTAAGGCGAGTTGCCGCCCCGGGCTCATCTCGCCTATCGTCATGCCCAAGCGCCTGCCAGAAGCGCCTTTCCCAACCGGAGGTTACGCCATGAAACTGACCCGCCGCGACGCGCTGGCCGCGCTCGCCGCTTCCACCGCCGTCGGCATCGCCCCTCATGCCGCCTTCGCGCAGGCGGCCGAGAAGCCGAAGCTCACGCTCGGCGTCGGTGGCAAGCCGCTGCTCTACTATCTTCCGCTGACGGTCGCGGAGAAGAAGGGCTACTTCAAGGAGCAGGGGCTCGAGGTCGAGATCAACGATTTCGGCGGCGGCGCGAAGTCGCTGCAGGCCCTCGTCGGTGGCTCGGTCGATGTCGTGACGGGCGCCTATGAGCACACCATCCGCATGCAGGCGAAGGGGCAGGACATCCGCGCCGTCATCGAGCTCGGCCGCTTCCCCGCCATCACCATCGCCGTGCGCAAGGATCTCGCCGACAAGGTCAAGTCCGCGGCCGATTTCAAGGGGCTGAAGATCGGCGTCACCGCGCCGGGCTCCTCGACCTCGCTGACTGCGCAATATGCCATGGTCAAGGCGGGCCTGAAGGCCGACGACGCCGCCATGATCGGCATCGGCGCGGGCGCCAGCGCCGTGGCCGCGATCAAGCAGAAGCAGGTCGACGTGATCTCGCATCTCGATCCCGTCACCTCGAAGCTCGAGGCCGATGGCGACATCGTCGTGCTGATCGATACGCGCACCGAAGCCGGGACCAAGGCGCTGTTCGGCGGCTCGAACCCGGCGGCGGTGCTCTATCTCAAGAACGATTTCGCCGAGAAGAACCCGGTCACGACGCAGAAGCTGGTCAATGCCTTCATGAAGGCGCTGAAATGGCTCGAGACGGCCAAGCCGGAGGAGGTCGCCGATCTCGTGCCGCAGGAATATCTCCTTGGCGACCGGCCGCTCTATGTCCGCGCGGTCAAGAATTCGCAGGAGAGCTATTCGCGCACCGGCATCGCCACGCCGGACGCCATGAAGAGCATGTACGATTCGCTGAAGCTGCTCGACCCGGAGCTGACCAACTCCAATGTCGACCTGTCGAAGACCTTCATCGACAGCTTCGCCAAGAAGGCGGCTTCGGGGGCGTAGCGCCCCCCGGTTTTGCATGGACCTGTGCCGTCATTCCGGACAAGCCTGGAATGACGGCGCGGGGCGGTGCTCTAGCCGCGCTTTCCGCCCACCGAGATGAAGGCCATGAGGCAGGGCTCCGGCAGCGGGTTGCGCCAGCGATGGCGGGTTCCGTTCTGCACGATGCAGTCGCGTTCACCCGCGCACCAGGCTGATCCTCTCCATCACCGCTTTCGATTTGCGCCTCGCGCGGGAGCGGTTAGGTTCGCGGGCTCATCGCGAACGGGGTGCCGCTTCGGACCATGAATATTCTCTCGATCCAGTCCCATGTCGCCTACGGCCATGTGGGCAATGCCTCCGCGACCTTTCCGATGCAGCGCCTCGGCGTCGATGTCTGGCCGATCCACACGGTGCAGTTCTCGAATCACACCGGCTATGGGAGCTGGAAGGGCCGGGTCTTCGATGGCGGCATGATCGACGAGGTGATGGAGGGCATTGCCGAGCGCGGCGTGCTGGCGAGCTGCGACGGCGTGATCTCCGGCTATATGGGCTCGGCCGATATCGGCCATGCGATCCTCTCGGCGGTGGAACGGGTGAAGGCGGCCAATCCCAAGGCGCTCTATTGCTGCGATCCGGTGATCGGCGATGTCGGCCGCGGCGTCTTCGTGCGGCCCGGCATTCCGGAGTTCATGCGCGAGCAGGCCGTGCCGGCCGCCGACATCGTCACGCCCAACCAGTTCGAGCTGGAATTGCTGACCGATATCGAGGTCAAGACCGTCGCCGATGCCCATCGCGCCGCCGAGGCGTTGCGCGATGCCGGGCCGAAGGTGGTGATGGTGACATCGCTCGTCACCGAGGAGACGCCCGCGGATTCGATCGACATGATGGCGGCCGACGCCAAGGGGAGCTGGCGTGTCCGCACGCCGAAGCTCGACGTCAACATCAACGGCGCGGGCGATGCCATCGCAGCGCTGTTCTTCACCCATTATCTGCGCGACCAGTCGGCGGCGTCGGCGCTGAGCAAGGCGGCCTCCTCGATCTACGGGCTGCTGAAGCGGACGAAAGAGGCAGGCTCCCGCGAGATCCTCACCGTGGCGGCGCAGGACGAGTTCGTCACGCCCTCGCGGGTCTTCGCGCCGGAAGCGATCTGAGCACATCGCGATGAAGCTGCGCGTCGGCACCTTCAATGTCGAGAACCTGCTGACGCGCCATCGCTTCGAGCCGGGCGGCCGCACCGAAACGGCCGCCGCGATGTCGCTGTTCCATTTCCCGCGCGCTGATGAGCGTGACGCCGTGGAACGCTCGCTGGCGGTCGCGCTGGAGGACGACAAGCGCCAGATGACGGCGCTCGCCATCGCCGAAGCGCAGGCCGATCTCTGGATGCTGCAGGAGGTCGACTCGCTGGCGAGCCTGCAGGCCTTCTTCGCCAATTACGTCCACCGCATCGCCGATCACCGCTACGGCCATTTCACGCTGATCGACGGCAATGACCGGCGTGGTATCGACATCGGCTTCGCCGCGCGGCGCGATCTGTTCGGGCAGGGCCAGGTCACGGTGCGCTCGCATAAGGACCTGACCTTTGCCGAGGCGGGCGTCCATGACCGCGAGCTCGCCATGCTCGGCATAGGCCCGCAGGCCAAGGTCTTCGCGCGCGACTGCCTGGAGGTGGAGCTCAGCTTCAACGGGCGGCGGCTCAGCCTGTTCGGCTGCCATCTCAAGTCGATGAACAATGGCCGCGAGGACGGGCGTCAGATGACGCTTCCGGTGCGCCGTGCCGAGGCGCGGGCGGTGAAGTGGCTGATCCAGCAGCGCTTCGGCGGCGGCTGGCGCGAGACGAACTGGATCGTGCTCGGCGATCTCAACGGCTACCGTTACGGCCTCGGGCCGCTGGCCGAGGCTGTCGACGAGGGCGACAGCGGCATCGAGCCGCTGCTCGACGATTTCGCTGTTGATCCGATGGAGACGCTGCCGGCGCATGAGCGCTGGACGCATTTCCGGCGCTACTGGTCGGAAAGCCAGGACAGGCTGGTCGACAGCCATATGCCGCTCGATCGCATCCTGCTCTCGCCGGCGCTGGCGGCGGCCAATGCGAGCCCTGCGATGCAGATGATCCGGCGCGGCCTGCCTTATCGCGTGCCGCTCGATCCGCGCGCGCCCGATCGTTCCATGGCGCGGCTGGCGACCTGCGCCGACCGCTATCCGCGCGTCGGCTGGGACCGCCCGAAGGCCTCCGACCATTGCCCGCTCACCATCGATCTCGAAATACCCCAGGGGTGATCCCAAGGATGCTCAGATGAAACGCCGCTTCGTCACGCTCGACGTCTTCACCACGCGCCGCCATGCCGGCAATCCGCTGGCGGTGGTGCTCCAGTCGGAGGGGCTGGATACCGAGGCGATGCAGGCCATCGCCAGGGAGTTCAACCTGTCCGAGACGGTCTTCGTCGCCCCGCCGGAAAAGCCGGAGCATCGCGCCTCCGTCCGCATCTTCACACCGGGTGGCGAATTGCCTTTCGCGGGGCATCCGACAGTCGGCACGGCGGTCTGGCTTGCGCTTAGCGACGATGCCGAGGGGCGGCCCGCCGATATCCTGGTGCTGGAGGAGAAGGTCGGGCCGGTCTCCTGCGCCGTCGAGGTCAAGGGCAGCCATGCGGGGCACGCGACCTTCACCCTACCACGCTTGCCTGAGCGTGCGGGCGAGACCGGGGCGCCTGCTGCAATCGCGGCGGCACTAGGGCTCCAGGCCGGCGATATCGGCTTCGGGGCGCATGTGCCGACGCTTTTCAGCGGAGGCGTGCCGTTTCATTGCGTTCCGGTGGCGAGCGGCGAGGCGATCGGCCGTGCGCGGCTCGAACGCGGGCATTGGTCCGCGGCCTTCGGCCATGGCGGGGCCTTCCTCTACACCCGCGAGACCGCCGAGCCCGGTCACGATTTTCACGCGCGGATGTTTTGGCCGGGCGCCGGCATCGAGGAGGACCCGGCGACGGGCGGCGCGGTCGCGGCCTTCGCCGGCGCGGTCATGGCCTATGACAAGCCGGAGGATGGCGACCACCGCCTCGTCATCGAGCAGGGCTACGAGATGGGCCGGCCGTCGCAGATCACGCTGGAATTGAGCGTGCGTGAGGGCGCATTGGTCTCGGCCCGCATAGGAGGTTCGGCCATCGTGGTCAGCGAGGGCGTGCTGTTGTGAGCGACGGCATCGAGAACGGCACGATCGTCCGGCTCGAACGGGTCGATGCCCGGATCGAGCCCTACGATTGGATCTATGCCCGCGAGAATGCCGAGACCATCGCTGCGCACTGGGCCAGGGTCAGCGCCGGCAAGCCGGCGATGTTCAACGGGCGCGTCATGCTGCAGAATCGTGCCGCGATCCGCGATGGCGTGTTCGAGGCCAGCTATTTCGAGACCGATTATGCGGCCTTCATGGCCTGGCGCGATGCCGGCCATCCAGGCCCCGCCATCCGCAACGGTTTCGCCATGGCGGCGCTCAGGGCCAATGACGGCGCCTTTCTCTGCGGCAGGATGGGGGAGCACACCGCCAATGCCGGCAAGGTCTATTTCGCCGCCGGCACGCCCGATCGCGAGGATGCCCGCCCGGACGGGACGCTCGATCTCGCCGGCAGCGTCACGCGCGAGCTCGGCGAGGAGACCGGGTTGCGGGTTGAAGAGCTGAGCGTCGGCGCCGGTTGGACCGCGGTGATCGAGCAGGGGCGCATCGCCTTCATGCGCGAGGTCAGCATCGATCTTCCGGCCGATGAGGCGCGGACGCTGATGCTGGGGCGGATGAAGCACCTCGAAGAGGAAGAGCTCTCCGACATCGTCGTCGTGCGCGATCTCGCCGAAACCGAAAAGCACGACATGCCGCCCTTCATGCGCCGCTATCTCGCACATATCTTCGACGGCGACTGACCCGCGCCTGTCTCACGAAAGTGTTCCGATGACCTCTGCCGAAACCGCCTATCCCGAAGCCTTGCCGTTGCCGGCGGAGAACCCCTTCGCCACGCGCTGGGAGACGCCGTTCCGCCTGCCGCCTTTCGCCGCGATCAAGCCGGAGCATATCCGGCCGGCCTTCGATGCGGCACTCGCCAAGCACAAGGACGAAATCGCGGCGATCGTGGCCGATCCGGCAGCGCCCGACTTCGAGAACACGATCGAGGCGCTGGAGCGGGCAGGGCGCGCGCTCTCCCGCGTCGGCGGCGTGTTCTACAACCTGACCGGCGCCGACACGAACGAGGCGCTCCAGGCGATCGAGCGCGAGATGTCGCCGATCGCCTCGCGGCATTGGTCCGCGATCATGATGGATGAGGGGCTCTTCGCCCGCGTCGATGCGGTCAATGCGAAGGCCTCGGCGCTTGGTCTGGATGCGGAACAGGCGCGGCTGCTGGAGCGGACCTACAAGGGCTTCATCCGCTCGGGCGCCAAGCTGAACCCCGAGGACAAGAAGCGCCTCGCCGCGATCAACGAGCGGCTGGCAGCGCTCGGCACGCAGTTCAGCCAGAACGTGCTGAAGGACGAATCCTCCTATGCGCTGTTCATCGAGGACGAGGCCGGGCTCGCCGGGTTGCCGGAGTTCGTGAAGGCGGCGATGGCGCGCGCGGCCGCCGACCGGGGCAAGCCAGGCCAGCATGCGGTGACGCTGTCGCGCTCGATCATCGAGCCGTTCCTGACCTTTTCGACCCGGCGTGATCTGCGCGAGGAAGCCTTCATCGCCTGGAGCAAGCGCGGCGAGAACGGCGGCGAGAGCGATAACCGCGCGATCGTCGCCGAGATGGTGAAGCTCAGGGCCGAGAAGGCGAAGCTCTTGGGCTATCCGACCTTCGCGCATTTCAAGCTCGACGATGCCATGGCGAAGACGCCGGAACATGTGCGCGACCTGCTCGAACTGGTCTGGAAGCCGGCCAAGGCACGCGCGGCCCGCGAGGCGGCCGAACTCGCGGCATTGGCTCAAAGCGAAGGCGAGAACGGCCCGATCCGCCCCTGGGACTGGCGCCACTATGCCGAGAAGGTCCGGCAGAAGACCTACGCGCTCGATGAGGCCGTGCTGAAGCCATATCTCCAGCTCGACCGCGTCCGGCAGGCGGCGTTCGACGTCGCCGGCAAGCTGTTCGGGCTGTCCTTCAGCGAGCGGCCGGAGCTTGTGGGCTATCACCCGGATGTCCGCATCTTCGAGGTGACGGAGACGGCGAGCGGGCGCCATATCGGCCTGTTCGTCGGCGATTATTTCGCGCGTGCCTCGAAGCGCTCCGGCGCCTGGATGAGCGCCTTCCGCGGCCAGCGCAAGCTCGATGGCGAAACCCGGCCGATCATCGTCAATGTCTGCAATTTCGCGAAGCCGGCTGAGGGCAAGCCGGCGCTGCTCTCGCTCGACGACGCCCGTACGCTCTTCCATGAGTTCGGCCATGCGCTGCATGGGCTGCTCTCGGACGTGACCTATGGCTCGCTTGCCGGCACCTCGGTGGCGCGCGATTTCGTGGAGCTGCCCTCGCAGCTCTACGAGCACTGGTTCCTGACGCGCGAGGTGATGCGGAACTATTGCCTCCATGCCGAGACGGGCGAGCCGATCCCGGAGGCGCTGATCGAGAAGATCGAGAAGGCCCAGACCTTCAATCAAGGGTTCTCCACCGTGGAGTACACCTCTTCGGCGCTCGTCGATCTCGCCTTCCATTCGCTGGAGGCCCCGGCCGAGGTCGATCCGCTGGCTTTCGAGGCGGAGGAACTTGCCAGGATCGGCATGCCGGCCGAGATCACCATGCGGCACCGCACGCCGCATTTCACCCATGTCTTCTCGGGCGACGGCTATTCGGCCGGCTATTACAGCTATCTCTGGTCCGAGGTGATGGATGCCGACGCCTTCAACGCCTTCACCGAGACCGGCGACGTGTTCGCGCCTGCCGTCGCGGAGAAGCTGAAGCGCTACATCTATTCGGCCGGCGATACGCGCGATGCGGCGGAAGCCTACACGCTCTTCCGCGGCCGGCTGCCGACGCCGGATGCGCTGCTGCAGAAGCGGGGACTGGCGGCGTAACCGCCGCATTCCGTCATGGTCGGGCTTGTCCCGACCATCCACGTCCCCGCTGGTCGAGCGTTGCGTTCAAGACGTGGATGCTCGCCACAGGGGCGAGCATGACGGCAGAGGTATGCGACTCAACCCGGATAGCCGAACTTCGTCTTGGTCGCGTGGAGCTGGCCCAGGGCTGCTCCCTCGTTCCCGGCGGAACAGGTCGCGCTGGCGCGGCTGAGATCGGCGCTGGCGCGATCATGCACGCTCTTCGTCGTGTGGCCGATGGCGACGTCGTTGTCGAGCACGGCCTGGAAGCGGGCGATCTCGCCGGCGCAGCCGCTGCCAGTCGGCATATGGAAGGTCGAGGGCGTCACGCCCGGCGCTGCCTGTTCAGGCGGCGGGGCGGGCGGTGTCGCTACGGAAGCCGTCTGGCAGGCCGACAGCAGGATGGCGGAGAATGCAAGAACAGGCAGATGGCGCATCGGAAAACTCCGCAGATGCAAGTCGGGCCGACGATGTCTGATTCTCGCGATCAGTGAAATCGCGCGGCCGCTCGACCCGCTCTCTATTGCGGCATGACGACGGAGAGGCGGGGAGCGGTCGCCTTTTCGTCGGGGCCGATGATCGCCGGGACCCGGTTCGCGATGGGCTTCAGGCTCTTGAGATAGGCAGCGAGCGCGAAAGCGTCGGCGTCGTTCAGCTTGCCATAGGCCTTGTAGGGCATGGCGGGAGCGAGGATGCGGCCGTCGGGCCGGGTTCCCAGGCGGACGGCCTTGACGATGTCAGTCTCCGACCAGGAGCCCAGCCCCGTCTCATGGTCGGATGTGAGATTGGGCGGAAAGAAGGTGCCGAGGCCCGGAATGTGAAAGCCGACCTCCGATCCCGCCAGCCGGCGTTGCATGTCCGGCTTGCCGAGAAAGATGCCGGGCGTGTGGCAGCCGGCGCAATCCATGATGTTCGCGAGGTATTCGCCGCGCCTCAGCTTCTCCTGCGATGGGGCCGTCTGCGCGGTGAGGGCCGCCGGCACCGCGAGGGCAAAGAGGGTGAGCGCGCCCAAGATCGCTTGCCGCATGACTGTCCCCAGCGCTCGAACCGGCCGCCCGACCGGACTTCGCCCGTCCGGTCCCGTCACCTCCCGGCATAGGTGACGTTGGGGCAGCTTAGCATTGCTCCAATCTTCGGGAAAGAAGGGCAGCGGCTCCGCCTGGCCCAAAATCTAGTCGTGTTCGGGGATGAAGAGGGCCAGCACGGTGAAGACCGCCGCGGCCGCCGCCGCGAGCCAGATCGCGTCCAGCCCGATCCGGCCATGGGCCACGGCGCCCATGATCGCGCCGCCGAGCAGGCCGAGCCAGAGGATGAAATGGCGCAGGAAGGCGAGCTTCGGCCCGCCGAGCAGGGCGCCGGCGATGCGCTGGCCCATCTTCACCAGCGTGCCGGTCATGTAGGTCAGCCCGATCGAGACCTCGCCGTCGCGCTGGAAGACGCCGTTCTCGGCGCCCATGGCCAGCGCCAGGACGCCGGCTCCGGCCATGCTCAGGCCCAACCTGTCGAGCGAGGCCGAGATCAGGAGGGCGAGGGTCACGAAGGCCAGCACCGACGCCTTGCGCCGTCGATGCCCGAAATGCCCGGCGAGCGAGCCGCAGATGACGCCGCCGACGAAGAGCCCGAGGATCATCGCTGCCAGCGCGATGCCACCGGCATGGCGCCCCGCGAGCTCGATCGCGAGGCGGGTGGTGTTGCCGCTCATGAAGGAAACGAAGAAGCCGCCGAGACTGAGGAAGCCGAGCGCGTCGACGAAGCCGGCAAGGCCGGTGAGGCAGAAGGCGAGCCCGATGGCGGGGCGGTCGTAGCGCATCATGGGCGCGGGTCTCCGGCAGCGCGAGGCCGGGTCTCCAGCGCGGCGCGACCGCCGGCCGAATCGCGCAACGGCAGCATAATCCACAGAGGGCCTCTGTCATTTGTCCTGCGAGGCATGAGACACATGCTTGCGCTCGGGCGGTTCTTTCGGTTACATCCTGTCCCGTCGATTTGAGGAACGCCCGTGGTCTCGACCGCCCGCCATGACCTGACGAAGGACTGCGCCGCTGCGCAGATCGTCGGCATGTGCGCTCGCGCTCCGCTCTCGCTTCTTGGCCTTCTTCTCCTTAGCCGCCCCTGAGGGCCGGCCGGGCATGCTGCCTGGGCGCTCAGGGGATTGACGAGAACCGCCAATAGAAACCCCGCGCCCTCATCGACCGCAGCGGCGCACCGACACCGGAAGCAGACCATGACGAACCCGACCCAGACCGGCGGCTCCTCGAAAGAGCGCGTGCTGATTTTCGACACCACCTTGCGCGACGGCGAGCAGTGCCCGGGCGCCACCATGACCTTCGAGGAGAAGCTGGAGGTCGCCGACGCTCTCGACATCATGGGCGTGGACATCATCGAGGCCGGCTTCCCGATCGCCTCGGAAGGCGATTTCGAGGCCGTCTCGGAGATCGCGCGCCGGCTGAAGCGCGCCACGGTTGCCGGCCTCGCCCGCGCGATCAGCGCCGATATCGCCCGCGCCGGCGAAGCGGTGCGCCATGCCGCGAAGCCGCGCATCCACACCTTCGTCTCGGTCTCGCCGATCCATCTGGAATACCAGATGCGCAAGAGCCAGCAGGAAGTGCTGGACATCATCACCGCGACGGTGACGCAGGCCCGCAACCTGGTCGAGGATGTCGAGTGGTCCGGCATGGATGCCACGCGCACGCCGATCGATTATCTCTGCCGCGCAGTCGAGACCGCGATCAAGGCCGGCGCGACCACGATCAACCTGCCCGACACGGTCGGCTATGCCACGCCCGACGAATACCGCGCCATGTTCAAGGCGGTCCGCGAGCGCGTCCCGAATGCCGACAAGGCGATCTTCTCGGCCCATTGCCACAATGATCTGGGCCTCGCGGTCGCCAATTCGCTGGCGGCGATCGAGGGCGGCGCAAGGCAGGTCGAATGCACCATCAACGGCATCGGCGAGCGCGCCGGCAATGCGGCGCTGGAAGAGATCGTGATGGCGCTGCGCGTACGCGGCGATGTGCTGCCCTACGAGACCGGGATCGACGCGACGCAGCTGATGCGCGTCTCGAAGGCGGTCTCCGGGGCCTGCTCCTTCCCGGTGCAGTACAACAAGGCGATCGTCGGCCGGAACGCCTTCGCGCATGAGAGCGGCATCCACCAGGACGGCATGCTGAAGAACAACACCACCTACGAGATCATGACGCCGGCCTCGGTCGGCGTGACCAAGACCTCGCTGGTGATGGGCAAGCATTCCGGCCGCGCCGCCTTCCGCTCCAAGCTGAAGGAGATGGGTTACGAGCTGGGCGACAACCAGCTCGAGGACGCCTTCACCCGCTTCAAGGCGCTGGCCGACCGCAAGAAGCATGTCTACGACGAGGATATCGAGGCGCTGGTCGACGAGAACATCGCCACCGCTCATGACCGGATCAAGCTGGAATCGCTGACGGTGATCGCCGGCACGCGCGGCCCGCAGCGCGCCACCATGAAGCTGGACGTCGAGGGACGTCACGTCACCGAGGAGGTCGAGGGCAACGGGCCGATCGACGCCATCTTCAATGCGATCAAGGTGATCGTGCCGCATGAGGTGGCGCTGGAGCTCTACGACGTCCATGCCGTGACCGAGGGCACCGATGCGCTGGCCGAGGTGACGGTGCGGCTCTCGCGCGACGGCTCGTCGGTCACCGGCCGCGGCGCCGATCCGGATACGCTGGTCGCTTCGGCCAAGGCCTATCTGGTGGCGCTCAACAAGCTGATCGCGCGGGGCGGGCGCCTGCACGCACAGGCGGCGGAGTAAGGCGCAATCCCTTCTCCCCTTGCGGGAGAAGGTGGCCCGCAGGGCCGGATAAGGGGGCGCAGGTCCGAAAGCTGCGGTGTTTGGCTCGCGATCGGCGTCGCGAGACCCCTCACCCTGACCCTCTCCCGCAAAGGGGGAGGGGATTGCGGGGTCAAGCCCGGGGTATGACGGCCGATTTCTCCTGATTCCGGTGGATGACGCCGGCGCCATCTGGCGCCGGCCCCGCTCTTGCCTTCATCTGCTCTTCCGGTGCGGTCGCTCCCCGGCGACCCGGGGGAGCGATGGCGATGGGCTATTTTCCGAACTGGACCTTGAAGACCTCGGGCGCCGTGCTGCCCGATGAGCGGCTGCCGGCGGGACAAACCGTCATCGCCGGCCTGCAGCATGTCGTCGCGATGTTCGGCTCGACCGTGCTCGCGCCGTTGCTGATGGGCTTCGACCCCAATGTCGCGATCTTCTTCTCGGGCATCGCGACGCTGCTGTTCTTCGTCATCACGCGCGGGCAGTTGCCGAGCTATCTCGGCTCCTCCTTCGCTTTCATCGGCGTCGTCCTCGCGGCGACGGGCTATGCCGGCACCGGCCCCAATCCGAATATCGGCGTGGCGCTCGGCGGCATCATCGCCTGCGGCGTGGTCTATGCGCTGATCGGCGCTATCGTGCAGGCGGTGGGTACGCGCTGGATCGAGACGCTGCTGCCGCCGGTGGTGACCGGCGCGGTCGTCGCCGCGATCGGCCTCAACCTGACCTCGGTCGCGATCGGCATGATCTCGGCCAGCCCCTATACCAAGTGGATCGCGCTCTTCACCGTCGTCGCGGTGGCGCTGGTCGCGGTCTATGGGCGCGGCCTGGCGCAGCGCCTGCCCGTGCTGATCGGCGGGCTGGCGGCCTATATCCTCTATGCGCTGACCGCGCCGAGCTTCGGCGCACCTGCGATCGATTTCAGCAAGATCGGCGCAGCCGCCTGGTTCGGCCTGCCGCATTTCGTGGCGCCGGTTTTCGACACCAAGGCGATGGCGCTGATCGTGCCGGTCGCGATCATCCTGGTCGCGGAGAATCTCGGCCATATCAAAGGCATCTCGGTGATGACCGGGCGCAATTTCGACCATCTGATCGGGCGCGGCTTCATCGCCGACGGGCTTGGCACCGTGATCGCGGGCGCCGGCGGCGGCACCGGTGTCACCACCTATGCCGAGAACATGGGCGTGATGGCGGTGACGCGGGTCTATTCGACGCTGGTCTTCGTCGCCGCCGGCATCATCGCGATCCTGCTCGGCTTCTCGCCGAAATTCGGCGCGGTGATCGGGACGATCCCCGTCGCGGTGCTGGGCGGGCTCGCAGTCGTGGTCTTCGGCCTGATCGCCGCCACGGCGGGCCGGATCTGGGTCGAGAACAAGGTCGATTTCTCCGAGCCGAAGAACCTGATCACCGTCGCCACGGCGCTGATCCTCGGCGCGGGCGACCTCAAGCTGCCGATCTTCGGCTACGAGCTCGGCGGCATCGGCACGGCGACCTTCGGCGCGATCGCGCTCTATCACCTGCTCAACCGCCGCGCGGCGTGACAATTCACAGGCACGTCGCAGAAATTCGGCGGGCCTGCAAAATTTCTGTCATGGATGGGTGGACAGGGCGGGGGGGCTTTGCTACACGCGCCCTGCCTGACGCGGCCATCACCGCCGCGACGGCGACGCTTCGTGGCGTATGGGTGATTAGCTCAGTTGGTAGAGCAGCTGACTCTTAATCAGCGGGTCGTAGGTTCGAGCCCTACATCACCCACCACGGATTTTCCTGAAAAATCAAAAGCCTGAACTCCGGAAGGCACTGCGCCTTGCGACGGGCCGGGGGATGAGGCGAGCCTGCGAAATCTGCGCGGGGTTCATGTCGTCGCGCGACATTCGCGCTGCCGCTTCACCGTCGCGGAACCCTCGGAAGCCGGGGTCGAGCCCATTGTGCCACTGGACCGGAGGGCAGCCTCCGGCTCATGGTGGATCGGCCGGGATCGGGCAGCGAGCGGATGGGGGCGGCGGTGGAAGCGGAACAGCTTCTTCGATTGGTGATCGGCATGGCTGCCGGCCTCGTCATCGGCTGGCAGCGGACGGTGCGGCACAAGAATGTCGGCATCCGGACCTTCGGCCTCGTCGGACTGGGGACCGCGGCGGTTTCCAGCCTGTTCAGCGAGACGCTGCATCCCGACGCGGCAAGCCGTATCGTTCAGGGCGTCCTGACCGGGATCGGTTTTCTCGGGGCCGGGCTGATCATCCGCCGCAACAACGACCTGATGCCGCACGGGCTGACGACGGCGGCCGCGATCTGGGTCACGGCGGCGCTGGGCTGCGCGGCCGGACTCGGGCATTGGCAGGTCGCCGGAGCCGCGACGGTGCTGGCGCTGGTCCTGCTCTTCCTCGACCATTCGGTGGAGCGCTGGGTCGCCGGACGACCGCCGCCGAAAGAGCTACGGGACGACGGCCCGAAGGCGGATTAGGAGCTCATTCGGCGTGCCTGCGCGGGCGATCGGGGGCTGTCTCGGCTTGCCGGCCGGCGGCGGACGAACCTTTGCGCGATTGCGACGTTCCTTTTCCAGGAAGGTCGATCACACATGACGATATCTGCTCATGGGCTCGCTGCCGGGCCCGGCAACACTCCAGCCGTTCCCGATCCGCCGCCGGAGGCACCGCCCTTGACGCCGGGCCAGGTGCCGCCGGCGCCGCCAGTCGAGGTTCCGCCCGATGCGGAGCCGCAGGGCATCCCGACCGAGCCGCCGCCGGAGCTGCCGCCCAATGCGCCGCCGGAAGCTCCTCCGGCCACGCCCGTCGACCTGCCGCCCGGGCGCGATCCGCGCCAGCCGCAGGAGTGAGGGGCGTCCGGTCGATCTTCAGAAGACGTAGCCGACGCGCACGCCGTAATTGGTCATGCCCTGATTGTCGTTGCAGAGGCCGGCGTTCGACAAATGCTCAACCGTGGCCATGACGCTCCAGTTCTGGCTGATGCGGTAGCCCAGCGAGGCGGATTCACGAAACAGAGGCGAGCAACCGAGGGCGAGCCTGTTCCGCGGAACGAAGTCGCTCGTCTTGCCATTGTGGAAGCCCAGGCCGAAGCTGGCTTCGGCGAAGAGCTTGTCGGTGAAGTCATAGGTCCAGGTGAAGCCGGCATAGACATGGCTGGTATCGCCGGCGGTGTTGATGGTGGTGCCGAGATGGATGCGCGGCACGAAGAACGCCATCACCGGATCGGCCGGCTGGAACGGCTTGACGAAGAGGAGCTCGAGATTGACGTCCGCGCTGCCGCTCTCTCGTCCGGCGGGATTATGCGCGAGAACGCCGCCACGCAGCTCAGAGATCAGGCCGACCCCGACGGCTGGCGGCGCATAGGCCAGGGGAGTTGTGAGATCAGCCGCGTTGGCGGCCTCGAAACCGAGAAGGCCGACCATAACCAAGAGCAGGACGCCCAGAGACAACTGCATAGACCGCATGCGTCGAATCCCCGCTGTGATTCGCCAAGGCTAACAAATCTCGTGCCAGGGAGAATCGCCAAAACATGGTTTGCACTTCGTTAATGACAGGTGTGGCGCCGTCGCCACTTGTTGCAGGCGGCCGTCACTGCGGGACATGCTGCTTATGGCTAAAATCCATCACAGAACACGGCGCCTGACAACGGATCCGGGATCGGCGCCGCGGCGCTCCTCCTCGGTTCCGACCAAAGGTCGGCCCGAGGATGGCTGGCCGGGAATGTCGGTGCATTTCCCTGAAGCTCGGCAGATCTTAGAGCGCTGGCGCCTCGCCCGAGCCGATGTCCCAGTAGAGCCCGGCCATGGCGGTCAGCCCCTCGCGGGCGATGGCGATGGGCAGGTGCTCGTCCGGGGCGTGCTGCTGGCAGCCGGGATAGGAATGCGGCACCCAGATCGTGCGCAATTTCAGGATCTCGGCGAAGATGTCGTTGGGCAGGGAGCCGCCGAGATTGGGCAGCAGCGCCGGCTTCTTGCCCGTGCTCTTCGCGATCGAATCGATGGTGAACTGCACCCAGGCATCGTCCGGATCGAGCCGCGTCGCACCGAAGCGCTCCGTGCCGGGCGTGACGATCTCGACCATCGGGAAGCCGTGGCGGTCGAGATGGCGGCGCAGCGCCGGAACGACGTCATGCGGGTCGATGCCGACGACGAAGCGCAGGCCGCAGCGGGCCCAGGCGCTCGGCGGGACGGCGTTGACCGGCGTTTCCGGCACGCCGGACTTCATCGCGAGCACATCGAAGGAGCACCAGCCGAAGACCTGTTCGGCGGGCGTGAGGCCGGCCTCGCCCCAGTTCGGGTCGATCTGCGGGCCGTCAGGGCCGCCATCGACCTCGCAATCGGCGACCGCGCGGCGCACCGCGGCGGGCAACTCCTTCGGCACCCATTCATGGATGCGGATCTGGCCGGTGGGCGAGGTGATCGAGGCGATGGCATGGGCGAGCTGGATCGCCGGATCGGACAGCAGTCCGCCCCAGTTGCCGGAATGGTGGCCGGCGTCGCGGGCCTTGATCTGCAAGTCGAAGGTGATGACGCCGCGGGCGCCCAAGAACACCGTCGGGCGCTCGGCATTGAGGCGCGGCCCGTCCGAGGCGATCAGGATATCGGCCTTGAGCAGCTCGGCCTCGTCGGCGCAGAGCTCGCGCAGGCCGGGCGAGCCCGATTCCTCGCCCATCTCGATCAGATATTTGGCGTTGAAGCCGAGCTTGCCGCGCGTCTCCAGCACGGTGCGCAGGCCGTTCAGGTTGATCAGGTGCTGACCCTTGTTGTCGACGACGCCGCGGCCGTACCAGCGGCCGTTCTTCTCGACGAGCTTCCAGGGTGAGAGGCCTTCGCTCCATTGCGCGTCGAGGCCGCGGATGACGTCGCCATGGCCGTAGCCGAGGATGGTCGGCAGGGCAGGGTCCTCGATGCGCTCGGCATAGAGGAAGGGGCCCTTGGCCTTGGGATGGGTCAGGATGCGGCAGGCGAAGCCGAGGTTCTCCAGCAGCGGGCGCATCTCCAGATCGAGATATTCGGAGAGGACGGGCGCGCGATCGGGGTTCTGGCTTTCGCTGGGCATCGCGACGAGGCGTGCGAGGTCGCTCTTCATGCGGCCTGAATCGAAATAGTCCTGAGCTTTCGCAATCGCCTGCGCGCGGGTCATCGTCGGTCCTCTCCCGGATTCGAGGCCGGCACAGTGCCGGTGGACGCCGGCTTTCGCCAGTGCCAAGAGAGCGGGATGCGCCATGCCGGACGATCAGGGCATCTGTGGCGCCGTCTGCCGGAACCACGCTTCGTCGCCCATGACCTTCATCCCCCATCCGCATCAGCTCGTCGCGCGCGACGCCATCCTGGTCGCACGGGCGAAGGGGGCGGCCGGCTTCCTGCTCGGCGACCTCACCGGTCTGGGCAAGACGCTCTCGGCCTGGCTCGCGCTCTCGGCCATGCCGGAGGAGGAGATCCTGGTGATCTGTCCCAAGGGCGCGATCCCGCAATGGCGGCGCACCATCGCGCTGTCCGGCCTGCCGGCGAAGCGGGTGACGCTGATGAATTTCGAGAAGACGAAGTCGCTGCTCGCCCCGCCGGCGGACTCGAAGAAGCGCTCGACCCGCGCCAAGAACAACGAGCTGGCGAAGCTTGGAACGCCCAAGCGCATCTGGCCGCTCGTGGTGATCGACGAGGCACACCGCATCCGCAACCCGTATTCGCAGCAGGGGCTGGTCTGCCGGCAGATGGCGGCAGCCGCTGATTTCACGATCTATATGAGCGCGACCGCCGGCCAGTCGCCGCACGAGCTGTCCTATCTCGCGGGCCTGCTGGCGAAGGCCGCAGGCATGCCATCAGCCGATCTCGATGGTTTCCGCGCGCTGATGAAGCGATTGAAGATCGGCCGGGCCAAGGGGCGCTGGAAGAACTGGAGCTGGGAGCCGAACGAGACCGACCGCAAGGTGATGGCCGATCTGCTCTATCGCGGCGCGAACGCCATCGGCCTGCGCCGCCGGCCCGAGGAGATCGCCGGTTGGCCGGAGGTGCAGCGGGAGCTTGCGCCGGTCGCGCTGGATGCGCCGTCCCGCAAGCTCTACGAGGCGACCTGGCGCGAATTCCGCAAGGAGCTCGGGCTTGCCGGCGGCTCGACGCGCAAGCCGCAGGGCTGGGCCGCCGATCTGCGCTTCCGCCAGAAGGGAAGCCTGCTGCGCATCGCCGGCACGGCCGATTTCTGCGAGGATTTGCTCGGCAACGACGAGCAGGTCGCGATCTCCGTCGCCTTCCTCGAGACCAGCGCGATGCTTGCGGAAACCCTGCGCGGGCGCGGCTGGCGTACGGCTGAAATCAACGGCGAGCATTCCGGCGCGCAGAACGAGGAGACCCGCATCGCCTTCCAGACCGGGCAGCTCGACGCGGTAATCTTCACCGTGACCGAGTCGATCTCGCTGCATCGCGGCGAGATGCCGGGCGGCGAGCGCGAGCGGGCGCTGGTGATCCACGACATGCGCCACAGCGCGATCCAGCTCCAGCAGATCGAGGGGCGCTGCCACCGCGACGGCCAGCACGCGACGATCTTCTACGCCTATGCCGAGGATACGGTGGAGGAGGCCGTCGCCGCGACGGTGATCCAGCGCATGGCGGCGATGGAGGGGCTGGCGGGCGATGACACGCGGATGCTGGAGGCGATCGCGGAGATCGTCGAGGGGAGAGCGGCTACTTGAGAGTTTGCCAGCAAGGGCGCGGGAAACCCCTCTCCCGAGTGGGAGAGGGGCAGGGGTGAGGGACCGCCGCTGCAATCATGCGTGAGGACGCCTCGCCTCACGCAGCGGATATCGCTCGCTTTACTGCTGCTACGGCAGGCCCTCACCCAACCCTCTCCCACTCGGGAGAGGGCTCCCGCGCTTCAGGCGGCAGCGCGTGCGGGGCTATCAGGCGTCCCCGCGCTCCGGCCCGAGATAGGCCAGCCGCTTCCGGACCTTCGCGTCATCCAGCAAAGCATCCGCATCGCCTTCGAGTCGATGCCGCCAGTTCGGCTTTTCGGTGATGGTGCCGGGCACGTTGGGCTGGGTCCTGATGCCGAGTGCGTCTTCCATCGGCAGGATCTTCAGCGTGCAGGGTGTGGCGGCGACGTAGCGGATCGCGGCGTCGACGACCGGGTCGGTGTTGTCCGGCTCCGGCCGCTCGCCCTCGACGAGGCCGGCATTCTGGAACGAGCCCCAGAGCAGGCCGCGATCCCAGGCGCGAATGCCCTGATGGTCGACGCCGTCATCGACCGGGTCGATGTCGGAGCCGGCCCACCAGCCCGCGGTCGGCACGAGGTCGTGGGTGCTGGTCAGCGCGACCGCGCCGGCGTCCCATTCCTGCGGCGGGACATAGCCGTGATCGGTGCGTTCGAAGCGCAGCACGCGCAGTCCCGCGACGCCCTGCTCGCTCAGATAGTCGCGGAAGCCATAGGGCAGCGTGCCGAGATCCTCGCCGATGACGATGGCGCGGTGGCGCCAGGATTCGAGCGCGATCAGCCGGAACAGCGTCTCGGAGGGGAAGCCGACATAGGCGCCTTCCAGCGCGCTCGCGCCCTCCGGCACCAGCCAGAGCCGGCTCATCCCCATGACATGGTCGATGCGGATGCCGCCGACATAGCGCAGGCTCGCCCGCAGCGTCTCGATGAAGGGCGCATAGCCGGTGGCGGCGAGGCCGCGTGGCGAGAAGGTCGTCAGGGCCCAGTTCTGCCCCTCTGCGGCGTAGTAGTCGGGCGGGGCGCCGATGCTGAGCCCATGCAGGATGTCGTCCGGCCGGCTCCAGGCATGGCTGCCGGCACCGTCCATGCCGATGGCGAGATCGGCGATCAGCCCGACCTTCATGCCGGCCTCGCGGCAGGCGCGCTGGGCTTCTCCATAGGAGCGGCCGGTGAGCCATTGCAGGAAGATCTGATAGGCGATCTCGTCGGCATGCTCGGCCGCGAAGGCCGCAACCTCGGGGTTGTCGGGGTGGCGATAGGCGGGCTGCCATTCGCGCCAGCTTTTGACGGTCGGATCGCGCGTCAATTCGATGGCATGCAGCGCCTCGAAGATCGCGTGGCCTCGCAGCAGCGGAGAGGCCTCGGCGAGATGGCGCTCGAAATCGGCGCGGGCGGCCTCGGTTCCGCTTGCAGCGGGATCGCGCAAGGCGTCGAACAGGGCGCGCAGCAGTCTCTGCCGGGCCGGCGTGGCGGAAAGCCAGTTGATCTGGGCCAAGGCGGAGAGGCGAGCCATCTCCTCCGCCAGCCCTTGTCGCGCGATGACGTCCCGGATCAGTGCGTCCGGCAATGCAGCGGCCGGGTCGGCATGGAGCGGGTTGTAGAACAGCCGCGTCGAGGGCGAATAGGGGCTGAACAGAGCGGGCAGGGCGCCATAGAGAGCGTGGACAGGGCTGATCGCCAGCGCATCGGCCCCGCGGGCCGCAGCAGCGCGGCCGAGCGCGGCGACGCCGCCGAAATGGCCGATGCCGCCATCGGCCTCGCTGCGCAGCGAATAGATCTGCGCGGCGAGGCCCCAGCCCGGTCTGCCATCGTTCAGATCGGCGAAGGTGATGCAGCGTTCCGGCGCGGTCGCGACGGTGAAGTCGCCCTCAGCGGCGTGCACGGTGTGGTAGCCGGGTTCGTCGAAGGGCGGCAGCGTCAGGGCGCCCTCATAGCCTTCGATCGTCGTCACGACGCGGCGAGCCCCGCTTTCGAGCGTGACCTCGACGGATTGTCCCGGCTCGCCCCTGAGCGGCAGGCCGACCGGCTGGCCGATGCGCGCGGTGGTGAAGCGGGAGCCCAGGCCCATGGACCCGCCCTCGGCGAGCGAAAGCGAATTGCGCAAGGCTTCGTCATTGTCGGCCGGCAGGCCGAGCGCGGCGAGGATGGCGCGCAGACTCTCGGGCGAAACCTGACGCTGCGCGCCGGTCTGGTCCGTCCATTCAGGCGCGATGCCGGCGCGGGTTGCAAGCTGGCGCAGGATGTCGTCGCTCATCGTGCGCTCCACACGAGGTCTGTCATCGGAACCGGGCCGCCATGAGAAATCCAGCCACCACTAGCCGCCGGCACTTCCATGCTCCAGCACGATCAGCGCCAGCGGCGGCAGGGTCAGCGAGAGCGATTGCCGCTGGCCGTGGGCGGGGATCGCTTGCGCACGCGCCTGCCCGCCATTGCCCAGGCCCGAGCCGGCATAGATGTCCGCGTCGCTGTTCAGCCGCTCGCGCCAGAGGCCGGCGGCGGGAACGCCGATGCGATAGTCGTGGCGCGGCACCGGCGTCATGTTGGCGACGACCATGAGCGGCGGCTTGCCGTCGCCGGCCGAGCGGGTGAAGGCGAAGACGGAATTGGCGTTGTCGTCGGCGATGACCCAGCCGAAGCCTTCCGGCTCATGGTCGAGCCGGTAGAGCGCCGGCGTCGCGCGGTAGAGCGCGTTGAGATCGCGGACGAGCTGCATGGCGCCGCGCCGGCGGGTGTCGCCATCATCCGGCCAGGGGAAGGGGGCATCGACATTCCATTCCTGCTCGGCGCCGAACTCGCAGCCCATGAACAAAAGCTTCTTGCCGGGATGGCTCCACATCAGCGCGAGGCAGAGGCGCAGATTGGCGAAGCGCTGCCAGTCGTCGCCCGGCATGCGCGCCAGCAGCGAGCCTTTGCCGTGCACGACCTCGTCATGCGAGATCGGCAGTACGAAATTCTCCGAGAAGGCATAGATCAGTCCGAAGGTGACATCGTCGCCGTGGTGGCCGCGATGGATCGGGTCACGTGCGAAATAGCGCAGCGTGTCGTGCATCCAGCCCATGTTCCATTTGAAATGGAAGCCGAGCCCGCCCAGGTGGACCGGGGTGGTGACGCCCGGCCAGGCGGTCGATTCCTCGGCGATGGTAACGGCGCCGCGCCCGCGGCCGCCGACCAGCGTGTTCAGCTCCTGGAAGAACGAGACCGCTTCCAGATTCTCGCGCCCGCCATACTGGTTGGGCACCCATTCGCCGGGCTCGCGGCTGTAGTCGCGGTAGAGCATCGAGGCGACGGCATCGACGCGCAGCCCGTCGAGATGGAAGGTCTCTACCCACCATAGCGCCGAGGCGATCAGGAAGCCGCGCACCTCGCGCCGGCCGACATTGTAGATCAGCGTGTTCCAGTCGCGGTGAAAACCCTGGCGCGGGTCTTCGTGCTCGTAGAGGGCGGTGCCGTCGAAACGGGCGAGACCGTGGTCGTCCGAGGGGAAATGCGCCGGCACCCAGTCGAGGATGACGCCGATGCCGGCGGCATGGCAGCGATCGACGAAGCGGGCGAAAGCCTCGGGCGGCCCGAGCCGCGCAGTCGGCGCGAAGAGGCCGAGCGGCTGGTAACCCCAGGAGCCGCCGAAAGGATGCTCGGTGATCGGCATCAGCTCGACATGGCTGAAACCCATGTACTGGAGATAGGGGATCAGGCGCTCGCTCGCCTCGTCCCAGCTGCCCATCTGGCCCCATTCGCTGCGCAGCCATGAGCCGACATGGACCTCATAGGCCGCCATCGGCTCGTTGACCGGGTTGGCGCGCTCGCGCCGCGCCAGCCATTCGGCATCGCTCCAGGCGAAGTCCGGCGCGGCGGCGACGATCGAGCCGGTGCGTGGCGGCTCCTCCTGCCGGCGGCCGAGCGGGTCGGCCTTCCAGGACAGGGGCTCGCCATGCGGGCCGGCGATCGCATATTTGTAGACCGCGCCGGGGCCGATGCCGGGGACGAACAGCTCCCAGATGCCCGGGCCGAGGCGCCGGCGCATCGGGTGATGGCGGGCGTCCCAGCCGTTGAAGTCGCCGACGACGGAGATATGCGAGGCATTCGGCGCCCAGACGGCGAAGAGCACGCCCTCGATACCGTCGAAGACACGGGGATTGGCGCCGAGGCGGGTCGCGAGGTCGAAATGCCGGCCTTCGGCGAAGAGATAGATATCCTCCTCGGAAAGCAGCAGGCCGAAGGCATAGGGATCGGCCGCCTCGATGATGCCGTCCGGCCAGGACACGCGCAGCCGATAGGGCTCGTCGGTCGGGCACAAGGCCTCGAAGAGCCCGTTGCCCTCGGCGATCATGGCCACGGCCTTGCGCGTATCGCCCTCGCCGGTGACGAGTTCGACGTAATGGGCGCCGGGCAGGAAGGCGCGCACCACGCTCTCATCGCCCACACGGTGCCGGCCGAGCACCGCGAAGGGGTCGGGATGGCGCGCCTCCTCCAGCAGGAGGATATCGTGCGGGGGAAGCGACGGAAAATGGACGGAAGACTGGGGCATCAGGGGTGGTCGAACCGGTTCGGTGAGGACTCCACGGCACTCGCGGAATCGGTCATGATGCAACGCAGCAGAGGCGCTTTCCGTTCCGGCCGCAAGATGCTGCCCGCGACGCTCATTCTCGCACGGAACCAAGTGTTTGCAGCCCGGTTGTTTCCCCGGGTTTCAGCCTGGTGCAGGGAGAATGTCGATGAGCCGCGAGCAGATCGTCAGGGATACCGCCTACGCCATCTGGGAGGCGGAGGGACGCCCCGACGGACGCGACGGCGAACATTGGCGCCTTGCCGAGGAGCGTGTCGCGGCGAGTCTCAAGGAACCGGCACCCAAGGGCGGGATCCCCAAGCCGAAAGCGCCGGTGAAGGGCAAGGTCGAGGCCGGCGCGGCCAAGACCGCTCCGAAAGTCGCTGTTCCGAAGGCCGCCGCTCCGCTCAAGGCGGCAGCGACCAAGGCGGCGCCCAAGAAACGCTGAGATCCCACCGAACAACGCGGTCATCCCGGGCTTGACCCGGGGTCCGTGCCTGAGCTTGTCCGAACGGGGTTCAGGCATGGGTCCCAGCCCTGAGTCCAGCTCTCCGCGTCGCTGCGTCCGGGACGATACCCGCTTCCAGCGCCAGGGTACCACCCCCGTTCAAGCGGCCAGCGCCCGCGCATAGACATCGGCATAGCGGAAGGTGGGCCGGCGCCAGTCGAAGCGCTTGGCCATGGCGTGCTCGCGCATCTGCCGGAAGGCCCGCTTGGTGCGGAAGGCCTCGAAGGCGCGCACCACCGCCGAGGTCAGGCCCTGGCCGGTCAGCGACGAGAACAGGAAGCCGGAGAGACCATCCTCGATGGTGTCGACGAGGCCGCCGGTGCGATAGGCGATCGGCAGGGCGCCGGAGCGCTGGGCATACATCTGGCTCAGGCCGCAGGGCTCGAAGCGCGAGGGCATCAGCAGGAAATCGCTGGCGGCGAAAAGCCGGCGCGCCTCGCCATCGTCGAAGCCGATGCGGGCGGCGACGGCGCGCGGATATTGCCGGGCCAGCCGTTCGACCGCCTCCTCCAGCCGGGGCTCGCCGCGGCCGGTGACGATGAGCTGGCCGCCGCTGGCGACGATGCTCTCGGCCGCCTCGAGCGAGAGGTCGATGCCCTTCTGATGGACGAGGCGCGACACGATGGAGAAGAGCGGGCCGCGCGAATCCGGCAATTCGAAGGTCTTGCGGATCTCGGCGGCGTTGCGCCGCTTCCACTGGCGGACGATCTGCTCGGAGGTCTTGCCGCCTTCGATCAGCGCGTTCCAGCTATCGTCGATGCCATTCACGATACCGGTGAGCCGGCCTTCGTCCATCCGGGTTTTCAGCAGCCCTTCGAGGCCGCAGCCATGCTCGGGCGTGGTGATCTCGTGGGCATAGGTCTCGCTGACGGTGGTGACGTGCGAGCCGTAATAGATGCCGCTTTTCAGAAACGAGATCTTGCCGTGGAACTCGGCGCCGTTGACGTGGAAGGCGAGGTCGGGGATGCCGAGCGCGGCCATGCGCTGCGGCTGGTAGAGCCCCTGATAGGCGAGGTTGTGGATCGTCAGGATCGACGGCGTCGCCAGGCCCTTCCAGCGCATATAGCCGGGCGCCAGGGACGAGGGCCAGTCATTGACGTGGATGATGTCGGGCTTCCAGTTGGGATCGGCCTCGCCGGCGGCGATCTCGGCCGCCGCCAGCGAGAGCCGGCCGAAGCGGAGGTCGTTGTCGCCAAAGTCTCCGCCGGCGAAGGGGCCGTAAGGCGAGCCTTCGCGGTCATAGAGTTCGTCGCAGAGCACGGCGTAGATCGTCAGCCCGTCTGCCGTCGCGAAGCGCCCGAGCGACCAGGGCGGCAGGCTCGCGGTGCGCGGCATCTGGCGGACGATGTCCATCGCCGGCCTTGCGGCACGGACCTGCCGGAAACCGGGGAGCAGCACGCGGACATCGCAGAAGGCGCGCAGCTGGCGGGGCAAAGCGGTCGAGACCTCGCCGAGGCCGCCGGCCTTGATGAAGTCGCCCATTTCGGAGGTGACGAACAGCAGCTTGGTGGTCGCCGGGATCGGCGAGGAGCGCTCGGCCGGGTCGTCCTTGACGACGGCGGCGTAGATCAAGGCGTGGCCGGATGTCGAGGAGACAGTGTCGGTCTCAACCAGCTTCAGATCCGCCATCGTCACGTCCTCGGCACATCGCCCGTCAAGAACAGATCACAAAGGTTAAGGTTCCAGGGTGCACTGCAAAATAAAGAAGCAAGATCGGGGCCGGTTCGCCGGAACCGCGCCATGGGCGGGACGTTGCAACCTCCGCGACAGAATGGCGGAGCGATATGACAGGGCCGTTGCGGACGCCGCATCGCCTGCCGATGAGAAGAGGCGGGTGGCATGGTGGATAAACAGGCGCAGGCGTTGAGGATCGAAGCCGGCCGGGCTTCCGAGCTCGGCGCCGTCCATGACGGGGAGGGCACGAATTTCGCGCTGTTCTCCGCCTATGCGGAAAGGGTCGAGCTCTGCCTCTTCGACGAGAGCGGGGCGACCGAGACGGCGAGGATCACGCTGCCGGAATATACCGACGAGATCTTCCACGGCTATCTGCCGGGCGTGAAGCCGGGCCAGCGCTATGGCTACCGCGTTCATGGCCGCTTCGCGCCCGAGGAAGGCCACCGCTTCAACCCGAACAAGCTGCTGCTGGACCCCTACGCCAAGGAGTTCTCGGGCGCGCTCGCCTGGGACGACGCCCATTACGGCTATGAGGTGGCGGCGAAGCTCGACAAGGACCTCACCTTCAGCACGCTCGACAGCGCGCCCTTCATGCCGAAATGCGTGGTCTGCGACTGGAGCGCCGACCCGAAGGCCCCGGCGAAGCCGATGGTGCCCTGGGATCGCACGATCTTCTACGAGACGCATGTGCGCGGCTTCACCAAGCTGCACCCGGCCGTGCCGGAGGCCAAGCGCGGCACCTTCGACGGGCTCGGCGAGAAGGCGGTCGTCGACTACATCAGGAGCCTCGGCGTCACCTCCGTCGAGCTCCTGCCGGTGCAGGCCTATCTCGACGACCATCATCTCGTCGCCAGGAAGCTCTCCAACTACTGGGGCTACAACACGATCGGCTTCTTCGCGCCGATGCAGCGCTATGAGGGCCGGGCCGGGCTCGCCTCCTTCCGCGACATGGTGCGCCGCTTCCACGATGCCGGCATCGAGGTGATCCTCGACGTGGTCTACAACCACACGGCCGAGGGCAACGAGCTGGGGCCGACGCTCTCCTTCAAGGGCATCGACAACTTCTCCTACTATCGCACCATCGCCGGCAAGCCGCGCTATTACGTCAACGACACCGGCACCGGGAACACGGTCAATACCAGCCATCCGCGCGTGTTGCAGATGGTCATGGATTCGCTGCGCTATTGGGCCGAGGCGATGGAGGTCGACGGCTTCCGCTTCGATCTCGGCACGATCCTGGGGCGCGAACCGGAAGGGTTCGATCCGCGCGGCGGCTTCTTCGACGCGATGGGGCAGGACCCGGTGCTGAGCAAGCTCAAGCTGATCGGCGAGCCCTGGGATATCGGGCCGGGGGGCTATCAGGTCGGCGGCTTTCCGCCGGGCTGGGCCGAATGGAACGACAAGTACCGCGACACGCTGCGCGCCTATTGGAAAGGCGATGAAGGCCTGGTGCGGGATCTGGCGGCGCGCGTCACAGGCTCGGGCGACATCTATGACGAGCGCGGGCGGCGGCCCTGGGCGAGCGTCAATTTCGTCACCGCCCATGACGGTTTCACGCTCGCCGATCTCGTTTCCTACAACGACAAGCACAATGCGGCGAATGGCGAGGACAACAAGGACGGTCACGGCCACAACCTGTCCTTCAACTACGGCGTCGAAGGACTGACGGAGGACAAGGGCATCATCGCCGTGCGCGAGCGCCAGAAGCGCAATTTGCTCGCCTCGCTCCTGCTCTCGCATGGCACGCCGATGATCCTGGCCGGCGACGAGCACGGCCACTCCAACCGGGGCAACAACAATGTCTATGCGCAGGACAATGAAACCGCCTGGCTGCGCTGGGAGGAATTGACGAAGCGGGACGAGGCGCTGGCCACGTTCGTCACGCGTGTCATCGCGCTGAGGACCGAGCATCCGATCTTCCGCCGCGCCTCCTACCGCGACGGCTGCGTGCTGCGCTGGGTCAATCCCGGCGGCGGCGACCAGCAGGAAGAGGAATGGGACGATCCCGGCCTGCGCGCCATCGGGCTCTTGATGCACATGCCCGACGTGGAGGAGGGCGGCGACGAAGCGCTCATTCTTTTCAACAGCTTCGACGGAGAGGTTGTCTTCCGGATTCCGCCGCGGGTGAAGGCCGGTTCATGGGCTGTCGTCCTCGACACCGAAACCGGGCCGGATTCCGACGAGGGCCGCAAGGGGCTGAAGGCGGAACAGGAGATCACGCTCTCGCCGCGGTCGCTGATCGTACTGATGTGAGGCCCGCTTCCGGCGCAGGCGGCTCCGGGCGTCATGAAGGTGACATGAAGGCGCCGGAGCCGCGACGCTTTTCCCTTCTCCCGGATGGGAGAAGGTGGCGCGGAGCGCCGGATGAGGGCCTGCGCTTGCCGTAGAAGGCGCGACGGAACCGTCGCATTTTGGCGATGGGCGGCGGTCCCTCACCCCGGCCCTTCTCCCATCCGGGAGGGGTTTCCCGCGCTCTTTCCTATGATGGTCTGGGGAGTCGCCAGAGGCTGACACTACGGACCGGTAGTTCGCTGCCAACGCCGTCGGCCGAGGTGAGGAGCTTCTCCCAGCCTTCCCCGGCCAGCGCCAGCGGCACGCCCTCCCGCCCTCGGTTGACCGCGACCAGCAGGCTCTCGTCACGGCCGTTCAACAGCAAGCAGAAAGCGTCGAGTCCGTTCCAGTCGCCATCGCCGATCCGGCTGCCATCCGGTTTCAGCCAGAGCGCGTCGGGCGGCTCGCCGGCGCCGGTGAGGAAGCTGTCGGCGGTCAGCAAGGGATGCTCGCGGCGCAGCTTCGCGAGCGCCGCGACGAAGCCGATCAGAGCATCGTCCGCTCTCTCCCAGTCGAGCCAAAAGCCAGCATTATCCTGGGCATAGGCGTTGTTGTTGCCATGTTGAGTCCGGCCGAATTCGTCGCCGGCTGTCAGCATGGGAATGCCGCGCGAGAGGAAAAGCGTCGCCAGCAGGGCGCGGATATCGCGGTTGCGAGCCTCCGTGACGGCCGGATCGGGGCTCGCGCCCTCGATGCCGTTGTTCCAGCTATGGCTGTCATTGTCGCCGTCGCGATTCTCCTCGCCATTGGCCTCGTTGTGCTTGGCCGCGTAGCTGACGAGATCGGCCAGGGTGAAGCCGTCATGGGCGGCGAGGAAGTTGACGCTTGCGTCGGGGCCGCGATGCCTGATGGCGAAGAGGTCGGAGGAGCCGGAAAGCCGGGTCGCGAGCGCGCCCGCCATGCCGGCATCGCCGCGCCAGAAGCGGCGGACATCGTCGCGGTAGCGGCCATTCCATTCGGCGAAGGGGGCGGGGAAATGGCCGAGCTGGTAGCCGCCGGGGCCGATGTCCCAGGGCTCGGCGATCAGGATCGCCTGCGACAGGTCGGGGTCCTGCAGGATGGCGGCGAAGAGCGGAGCGTCCTGGGAGAAGCCCGTCTCCGTCCGGCCCATCACCGTGCCGAGGTCGAAGCGGAAGCCGGCGACGCCGAGGCTGCGCCAGTGGCGCAGCGCATCCATCGCCATCCGGACGACCGGGGCGCGGTCGAGCGCGACCGTATGGCCGCAGCCGGTGTCGTTGACGAGCCGGCCTGGGTCGTCGGCGGCATGGCGGTAATAGACCGCGTTGTCGAGCCCGCGCAGGCCGATGGTCGCGCCGTATTCGTCGCTCTCGGCGGTGTGGTTCAGCACGACATCGAGGATCACGCCGATACCGGCTTGCGCATAGGCGTCGCAGAGCCGGCGCAAATCCTCCCCGCCGCCGGGGGCGAGGCGAGGATCGGGCGCGAAGAAATTGACCGGGTTGTAGCCCCAGGCATTGGCGAGGCCGAGCGGCGGGAGATGGCGCTCGTCCATCCAGGCGGCGATCGGCATCAGCTCGACATGGCCAGCGCCGAGCCGGTGGAGATGCGCGACGATGGGCGGCTCGCAGAGCGCAGCCAGCGTGCCGCGCAGGCGCTCCGGCACGGCCGGATGGCGCATCGTAAAGGACTTGACCGCGAGTTCGTAGATGAGGCGAGGCGGCTCGCTTCCGCCGCCCTCGAGACGCCGTTCCTCGGGGCGAGGGCCGGGATGGCCGGCAACGATGCAGCGCGGCACCAGATCGGCCGTCTCCTCGCCATGCCGCGCCAGTTGCGGATCCCAGAGGAAAGCCCGGTCGAGCAGCGTGGCATAGGGATCGACCAGCAGCTTCGAGGGATCGAAGCGGTGGCCCTGCTCCGGCTGCCAGGGCCCTTCGACGCGCAAGCCATAGCGCAGGCCCGCGCTGGCACCGGGCAGGAAGCCGTGGTGGATGTCGCCGCTGCGGCAAGGCAGCGGCAGGCGGGCGATTTCGGTGTCCCCGGTCTCGTCGAAGAGGCAGAGGAGGACGCGCTCGCCGTTACGCGAGAAGACGGCAAAGGTGACGCCGTCTTCCAAGACCGTCGCGCCCATGCCGGCCGGCAGCGGGCAAGGGAGGATGCTGGGGTTCGTCATTCTCGGGCGGAGCGCAGCGCAGAGCCGAGAATCTCTGGCGGGAGATGCCCGGGGCAAGCCCGAGCATGATGCGCCGCGGCGATCATTCTGCTGTCTGGGCGGGCAGGCCCACCGGCACGTTCCAGATCCGCTCGGCATATTCGCGGATGGCGCGGTCGGCGCTGAACCAGGCGCAATGGGCCGTGTTCGTCACCGACATGCGCCACCACGTCGCCGGATCGGCCCAGAGGCCGTCCACATGGCGCTGCGCCTGCCGGTAGCTCTCGAAATCGTTCAGCACCATGAACCAGTCATTGGCGCGCAAGCCATCGACGAGGCCCTGGTACCGCCCGCGCTCGCGGGGCGAGTAGGCGCCGCCCGCCACGGCGTCGAGCACGCCTTCCAGATGCGGGGTCGCGGCGATGACCTCGGCGGTCGGGCGCGGATTGCGCTTGGCGGCGTCGACCTGTTCGGCCGTCATGCCGAAGATGACGATGTTGTCCGCGCCGACGCGCTCGCCGATCTCGATATTGGCGCCGTCGAGCGTGCCGATGGTGACGGCGCCGTTGAGCGCGAACTTCATGTTGCCGGTGCCCGACGCCTCCATGCCGGCGGTCGAGATCTGTTCCGAGAGGTCGGCCGCGGGGATGATGACCTCGGCCAGGCTGACATTGTAGTTCGGCAGGAAGACCACCTTCAGCCGGTCGCGGGTGGTGATGTCGTTGTTCACCACGGCCGCGACGTCGTTGATCAAATTGATGATCGACTTGGCCGTTGCGTAGTTCGAGGCCGCCTTGCCGGCGAAGATCTTCACGCGCGGCGCCCAGTCGCGATAGGGCTCGGAGCGGATGGCGTCGTAGAGCGCGATCGTCTCGAGGATGTTGAGGAGCTGGCGCTTGTATTCGTGGATGCGCTTGATCTGGACGTCGAAGAGCGCGTCGGGGTCGACCGTGACACCGCAATCCTGACGGATGATCTTGGCGAGCTTCAGCTTGTTCTCGCGGCGGATGGCGATCAGGCGCTCATGCACCGCCTTGTCGCCGGCATGGGCACCGAAGCGGCGGATCAGCCCGATGTCGTCGAGCACCGCCTCGCCGCAGGTCTCCTTCAGCAGCTTCGTCAGCCCCGGATTGGCGTTGAACAGCCAGCGACGCTGCGTGATGCCGTTGGTGACGTTGGTGATGCGGTCCGGAAAGATCCGGTGGAGCGGGGCGAAGACCGTCTCCTTCATCAGATTGGAATGCAGCGCCGAGACGCCGTTGACCTTGTGCGAGCCGACGAAGGCGAGATGGGCCATGCGCACGCGCCGGCCATGGGACTCGTCGATGAGCGAGAGCGTCGCCAGGTCGGCATCCGGTTGTTCGCGCCGCACGCCGTCGAGGAAGCGGGCATTGATGCCGAAGATGATCTGCATGTGGCGCGGCAGCAGCCGCTCCATCAGCGCGACCGGCCAGGTCTCCAGCGCCTCCGGCAGCAGCGTGTGGTTGGTGTAGGAGATCGTCGCGTTGGTGACCTCCCAGGCCTGCTCCCAATCCATCTTGTGCTGGTCGATCAGCAGGCGCATCAGCTCGGCGACGGCCAGCGATGGATGGGTGTCGTTGAGCTGGATC
Source organism: Allobosea sp. UNC402CLCol (assembly GCF_000745475.1). Classification (GTDB taxonomy): domain Bacteria; phylum Pseudomonadota; class Alphaproteobacteria; order Rhizobiales; family Beijerinckiaceae; genus Allobosea; species Allobosea spartocytisi. The sequence goes on along the minus strand of NZ_JQJJ01000008.1, from coordinate 332,462 downwards.
GCGACTTTGTCTGCGAGGTCGTCGAGCCGGCCGAACTGGCGGTAGTGCCGACGCACGAGATCCTGCAGCGAGGCCGAGGTGAAGAAGAATTCCTGCCGCAGACGCAATTCCTGCCCGGTCGGCGTGGAATCGTTGGGGTAGAGCACCTTGGAGATCGCCTCGGCGCGATTGCGCTCGGCGACGGCGCCGATCAGGTCGCCCTGGTTGAAGGCGTCGAGCGAGAGCGGGTGCATTGCGCGCGCGCGCCAGAGCCTGAGCGTCGTGGCTTCCCGCCCGCGCCAGCCGACGATCGGCGTGTCATAGGCGACGGCGAAGACCGTCTCCTCCGGCGCCCAGAAGATCTCGCCCGGCTTGTCCGTGCCGGTGACGGAGCCGCCGAAGCCGATCTTGTAGGCGCTCTCGCGCCGCTCGAACTCCCAGGGATTGCGGAAGGAGAGCCAGTCCTCGGGCACCTCGATCTGCTTGCCGCCGTCGATGCGCTGCTTGAACAGGCCATGGTCGTAGCGGATGCCGTAGCCCAGCGCCGGCACGCCGGTCGAGGCCATCGCCTCCATGTAGCAGGCGGCGAGCCGGCCGAGGCCGCCATTGCCGAGCGCGGCGTCGGGCTCGATCGTCTCGATCTCGTTGAGGTCGACGCCGAGCTCGCGCATCGCCTGCGCGAAGGGGCCGGTGAGGCCGAGATTGTTCAGCGTATCGGCGAAGGAGCGGCCGATCAGGAATTCGAGCGAGAGATAATAGACCCGCTTGCGGCCGGTGTCGTAGCTCTCCCGCGTGGAATGCTGCCAGACATCGACGACGTGATCGCGCGCCGCCAGGATGCCCGCCGTCAGCCAGTCATGCGGCTGGGCGACCGCCGGGTCCTTGCCGAGCGAATAGGCGAGCTTGCGCAGGATCTCGGCCTTGAGCCGCTCGACCTGATCGTCCGGCTCGAAATGGACGGCTGGCTGCGGGCTGGTGGCGGTCTCGGTCACGCGCGGTCTTCCCTGGCTGTTTCGAGCGCCGGGAGTGTCAGGGGATTGCCGGCGGGTGTCCAGCCGAATTTGCCGCAGTGCGGTATGAAGCTGCCGCACGGCCCCGCGTGCTGGTTTCGGGCGCCGGTCAATTGCCGCCCGGGCGGGCGTCGTCACGGACACGCCCGCCGAGCTGTTTTGCGCCCTCAACCGAGGAATCCGTCAGCCTGACGATGCTGTTCCAGGCTTCACGCGTATAGGCACCCTGATGAACGACGGCGTCGTAGCCGACGACCAGGACGATGATCACCAGAAGCAGGCGGAACACGAAACTCTCCTCTCGATATCGCGCTATCAACGCGATGGTGGAGGGGAGGGTTCCGCCGTGCCACGAGTGGGATCAGCGCGGCAGCAGATCCTTCAGCCGCAGCAGGGAGATCGTCTCGACCTGTCCCAATGCGGTCGCGAACTCCTGTTCGCGCGTGTTTTTGAGGCGTGTCTCGAAGGCGTCGAGGATCGCGGCCTTGCTCGCGCCCTTCACCGCCATGATGAAGGGAATACCGAAGCGGGCCTTGTAAGCCTCGTTGAGCGCGGTGAAGCGCACGCGCTCGTCGCCGGTCAGACGGTCGAGGCCGGCGGAGGCCTGCTCGCCGGTGGATTCCGGCGTCAGTTCGCCGGCTGCCGCCAGCTTGCCGGCCAGATCGGGATGGGCGGCAAGCAGCGCCTTCTGCTGTTCCGGCCCGGCCTTGCGCATGATGGCGGTCATCGCGGCGTGCAGCCCTTCGGCCGTGTCCTGCGCGGGGCCGATCCCGGCATCGTAGGTCGCTTCGGCGATCCACGGGGAATGCTCCCAGACGCGGCCGAAAACCTCGACGAAGAGAGCTTTCGGCAGTTTGGAGGGAGTATAGCCGCCTTCGGGCGGGTGCGTCCGAACCCAGTGGCGGGCAATGTCGAGCCTTATCGCGACCCAAACCCTGTTATGGCTCTTCACATAGTCGAGGAAGCGGGCGAGCGCAGCGGCGCGGCCCGGCCGGCCGACGAGGCGGCAATGCAGCCCGACCGACATCATCTTCGGCGCGGTCTCACCCTCGGCATAGAGCGTGTCGAACGAATCCTTCAGATAGGCGAAGAACTGATCGCCGCTGTTGAAGCCCTGCGGCGTGGCGAAGCGCATGTCGTTGGCGTCGAGCGTGTAGGGCACGGCGAGCTGCGGGCCCTTCGGGCCTTCAAGCCAATAGGGCAGTTCATCGGCATAGACGTCGGCCGTGTAGAGGAAGCCGCCTTCCTCCATCGTCAGCGGAATCGTGTTCTGCGAGGTGCGGCCCTGGTAGCAGCCGAGTGGGCGTTCGCCGGTCAAGTCGGTCTGGATGCGGATGGCCTCGAGGATGTCGGCGCGCTCGCGCTCCTTCGGCATATCGCGATAGTCGATCCATTTCAGGCCGTGGGTCGCGATCTCCCAGCCGGCTTCCTGCATCGAGCCGACGATCTCGGGATAACGCGCGAGCGCGCTGGCAACGGCGAAGACCGTCACGGGCATATTCCGCTCGGTGAACATCCGCCACAGCCGCCAATAGCCGGCGCGGGAGCCGTATTCGTAGATCGACTCCATGTTCATGTGGCGCTGGCCCGGCCAGGGCGCCGCGCCGACGATCTCGGAGAGGAAGGCTTCGGAGGCCGCGTCCCCGTGCAGGATGTTGTTCTCGCCGCCTTCCTCGTAGTTGACGACGAACTGGACGGCGATGCGGGCCTCGCCCGGCCAATGCGGATGCGGGGCGTCGCGGCCATAGCCCTTGAGGTCGCGCGGATAGGCGGTGTCGGTCATCGGAAAGGTGCTCGCAAACTGATTCAGCTGAGGATCCTAAGTGGCGGCGTCATCGCGTCAAAGCGCGGCCCATGCGGACTCAGCTTCCCCGATAGGTGGTGTAGCCATAAGGCGAGGCGAGGAGCGGGACATGGTAGTGCCGCGTCACCTCCGAGAGGCCGAAGCGGACGGTGACGACATCGAGGAAGGCCGGCTCGGGCAGCGTGACGCCGCGCTCGCGGAAATAGGGGCCGATGGCGAAGTCGATCTCGTAGATGCCCGGTTGCGTCGCCTCCGGCGTCAGGAGCGGAGCGTCGGTGCGGCCATCCGCATTGGTGACCGTTTCGGTGAGCGTCTCGGCGCCCTCCGGTCCGATGCGGCGCAACGAGACCGCGACGCCGGCGGCGGGGCGCCCGCCATGCGTATCCAGGATGTGCGTCGTCAGCCCTGCCATGTCCGGCCTTTCCATCGCCTTGCGTTTCCGGGTCAGCAACTTGCATGCCGACCGCGCTCAACCGTAATTTGCCCTGGGGCGAAGTCCAACGGCGCGTGGCGCCGTTCCCGCCCCCGAACGAGGACAGCGACCCGCGATGCTCAGCGCCTATCTGATGGAATGGGGCAGCATGATGCTGCGCTGGCTCCACGTCATCACGGCGATCGCCTGGATCGGCTCCTCCTTCTTCTTCATCCATCTCGATGCCAGTTTGCGGCCGGCGCCGGATATCCCGCCGGGCACGGGTGGCCGCGCCTGGCAGGTCCATGGCGGTGGCTTCTACGAGATGCGCAAATACATGGTCGCGCCCGCCGTGATGCCGGCGGAGCTGACCTGGCACAAATGGCAGAGCTACTGGACCTGGATCTCGGGCTTCTTCCTGCTGGTCTGGGTCTATTACGCCCAGTCCGAGCTCTACCTGATCGATCCGGCGGTGATGCAGCTTTCGCCCCTGGCGGCTGGGGCGATCGGCATCGCCGCGCTGGCGGGGGGCTGGCTGATCTATGACTGGATGTGCCGCTCGCCGCTCGGGAAGCACGACGTCTGGCTGGGGCTGATCGGCTTCGGCTATGTCGTGGCGGCGAGCTGGGCCTTCGCCAGCGTCTTTTCCGGGCGCGGCGCGCTGATCCATACCGGCGCGCTGATGGCGACGATCATGACCGCCAACGTCTTCTTCAACATCATGCCGGGACAGCGGAAGGTGATCGCGGCGCTGACCGCCGGTGAAAAGCCCGATCCGAAATACGGCAAGGCCGCCAAGCAGCGCTCGACGCACAACAATTACATCACCCTGCCGGTGCTGTTCCTGATGCTGTCGAACCATTATCCGGTGACCTATGCCAATGCGGCGGCGATCCCGTTGCTGGTGGCGCTGGTGATCGTCGCGGGTGCGCTGATCCGGCATTTCTTCAACATCCGCCATGCCGACCATGCGAAATCGCCCTGGTGGTGCTGGGCCGTGGCGATCCTGGCGCTCTGGCTTGCCTTCTGGGTGGCGATGTCGGCCTCGCCCGGCGGGCGCGAGCGGCTCGGCCTGAAGCCGCGCGAGCCGGGCAGGCCTGTGCTGCTGGCGGGGATGGCTCTGCCGCCGGCGGAGGTGACCAACATCGTCACCGGGCGCTGTGCGATGTGCCATGCGCCGGAGCCGTCCTGGCCCGGCATCCAGATCGCGCCGAAGGGCGTGCTGCTCGACGGTCCCGAGCAGATCGCCATCCATGCCCGCGCCATCAGGTCGCAGGCGGTGATGACCCATGCGATGCCGCCCAACAACCTCTCCGGCATGACGGCAGGCGAGCGGCGGGTTCTGGCCGCCTGGCTCGCCGAAAAACCACGCTGAGACGGTTTCGGCGGCGTATCGCTGCCGGTTGAAAGCCGTCTGTTTCGGCGATCGGATTCGGCCTTCGTTCAGCTTTTACGCAATTCGCTCACGGGTCCGTGATTGCGTTCAGATTCAGTTCATCTGCACACCACCAATGTCCTGCTCCACTAAAAGGCCGAAGGGAGGTTCCATGAAGGAGCCGTTCGCGCCTTGGGACCGTGGGGGTCCGTTTGAGACGCTTGGTGAATGCAAGGGGCGCCGGCTACCTGCTGGCGGCCATCGCTTTCGTTGTGGCATGGGTCGTCCTGTGCTGGCCCTGGCTTTCGGGGTCGGTGACGATTCCGTTCGACGCCAAGGCGCATTTCCAGGCGCAGGTCGAGTTTCTGGCGCGGGCGCTGCACTCGGGGCAGTCGCCCTTCTGGAACCATAACGTCTTCGCCGGCTCGCCGCAGGTCGCCGATCCGCAATCGCTGATCTTCTCGCCCGCGATCATCCTGGCGCTGCTTTCGCCGGCGCCGGGCTTCCGCATGGTCGATGCCTTCGTGCTGCTGCATCTGCTGGTGGCCGGCTTTGCCGTGATCATGTTCTTCCGCGACCGCGGCTGGCATCCGGCCGGCGGGCTGATGGCGGCCCTCGTCTTCGCCTTCGGCGCCTCGGCGTCCTGGCGGATCCAGCATATCGGGCAGATCGAGAGCCTGGCCTTCTTCGCCATCGCCTTCTGGCTGACGGCGCGGATGCTGCAGCGCGGCTCGGCCTGGGCCGGCGTCTTCGCCGGGCTCGCAGCCGGGCTGATGGTGCTGAAGCCCGACCAAGTCGCGATGCTCGGCGGCTATGTGCTGATCGGCATGGTCCTGGCGCACTGGATTTCCGGCGGCTGGCCGTCCGTCCGGGCCTCGCTCGTCCCCGCCGCGCTGGCGAGCGCCGCGGGCCTCGCCGTGATCACGGTGCCGCTGCTCTGGACCTGGCTCTTCGCCGAGGCGACGACGCGGCCGGAGATCGGTCTGGGCGTGGCGACGACGGGGTCGCTGCATCCGGCGTCGCTGCTGACCGCCTTCGTCGGCGATCTCTTCGGCGCGAAGAACCCGAATGTCACGTTCTGGGGGCCTTATCTCAACCCGAACTGGGTGAAGGATCTGACGCTGTCGCAGAACATGGCGCAGATCTATATGGGCGCGCTGCCGATGCTGCTGCTGATCGCGCCGGGGCTGACGCGCGGCTGGCTCTGGGACAAGGCGGTCAGGCCGCTGACGCTGCTGCTGCTGTTCATGGTGCTGTATGCGCTCGGCCGCTACACGCCGGTCTTCCAGGTGCTCTACGATTATCTGCCGGGCGTGAAGATGTTCCGCCGTCCGGCCGATGCGACCTTCCTGATCGGCGCTCTCGGGGCGATTCTCTCCGGCTATGTGCTGCACCGGATGCTGACGGCCGAAGGCATCTCCTTCCGGCGCGATCTGCTGATCGGCGGCGCGATCGTGCTGGCCGTGGCGCTGGTCGCGATGCTGCTCTCGCGCAGCGAAGGGCATCTCGGCGATGCGTGGGCGCCCGTTCTGGCGGCCCTGGGCTGGTTCGGCGCGGCTGTGGCGCTGCTTGTCGTCCTGCAGCGCTGGCGCGGGGCGCTCGCGCCGGTCGCGGCGATGGTGCTGGTGACGGGCGTCGTCGCCTCCGATCTCGGCGTCAATAACGGCCCGAACGAATCGACCGCGCTTCCGCCGCAGCTCTACGACGTGCTGCGGCCGACGACGCACAACCAGACCATCGCATTGCTCAAGCAGTTGACGGCGCAGCCGGCGGGGTCGCCCCGTCGCGACCGGGTGGAGCTGCTCGGCATGGGCTTCGAGTGGCCGAATGCCGGCATGGTGCACGGCTTCGATCATACGCTGGGCTACAACCCCCTGCGCCTCGAGGATTTCTCGGAGGCGGTCGGCACCGGGGACGGCATCGCCAATCCCGGCGACCGCAAGTTCACGCCTCTGTTCCCCTCCTACAACAGCCGGCTCGCGAACCTGCTCGGCCTGCGTTACATCGCCTCGCCCGTGCCGATCGAGCAGGTCGACCGCACCCTGAAGCCGGGTGATCTGACGCTGCTCGCCCGGACCAAGCAGGGCTATGTCTACGAGAACCCGAACGCCCTGCCGCGCGTGCAGTTCGTCGGCGGCTGGGCCTTCGCCGATTTCGAGAGCATGAAGCTCTCGGGCCGCTGGCCCGACATCGACCCGCAGCAGGCGGTGCTGCTCGACGCCGAACCGCCGGTCGCCGCGCCCGAAGGGCCGGCCGCGGTGCAGGCCGAGGTCAAGCTGACGAAATACCGCAACACCGAGGTCGAGGTCGAGGTCACTACGCCGGCCGCGGGCTTCGTCGTGCTCAACGATGTCTGGCACCCCTGGTGGCGCGCGCAGGTCGACGGCGTCGACACCGAGATTCTCAAGGCCAATGTGCTGTTCCGCGCCGTGCAGGTGCCGGCCGGCACGCACAAGGTCACCTTCAGCTTCCAGCCGCTTTCGGGCGCGATCGCGGAGCTCAGGGCCCGGATTTCGCCACAGGAGCCGGAAGACACCTTGCCGCCGCCACCGCCCTATGACCCGGAGGAGCCGCAGATCGTGGCAGCGCCGGGCGCGGACCGAATCCTGGCGGGGCCGTCGCCGGCCGTGCGCGATTCGCTCGGCCTCGGGGCCACCCAGCCGGGCGCCGCGTCGCGCAATGGCACGGCCTCCGCCCGGATCTTCGGCGAGACCGAGGCGCACTGAGCGGGAAAGCGACCCAACCGGTCCCCGTTATTGCGAGCGTAGCGAAGCAATCCGGGAGGGCCGGACGAGGCGTTCAGCCCAGTCCTCCCTGCATTGCTTCGTCGCTTCGCTTCTCGCAATGACGATACAGGGTCGCTGCGCGATCTCAGGCGACGCCGAGCTTCTTCTGCAGGCTGGTGGAGGAGGTGGTGTACTGGAAGGTCAGCCGCTTCTCCGGATAGACGTAGCGGTGGACCTTCTGGGCGCAGAGCGCGGCTTCGTGGAAGCCGGAGAGGATCAGCTTCAGCTTGCCCGGATAGGCATTGATGTCGCCGATGGCGAAGATGCCGGGCACGCTCGTCTCGAACTTCTCGGTGTCGACCGGGATCAGGTTCTCGTGCAGGTTCAGGCCCCAATCGGCGATGGGGCCGAGCTTCATGGTCAGCCCGAAGAAGGGCAGCATCGTATCGCAGGCGATCTCGAAGGTTTCGCCGGCATTGTCCCGGCAGATCGCGGCCTCGAGCTTGCCGTTCTCGCCCTTGAGCCCGGTGACCTGGCCGAGCTTCATGTCCATCCTGCCCTCGGCGACGAGGGAGCGCATCTGCTCGACCGAATGCGGCGCGGCGCGGAAATCGTCGCGGCGGTGCATCAGCGTGACGCGGGCCGCGACGGGCTGGAGGCTGAGCGTCCAGTCCAGCGCCGAGTCGCCGCCGCCGACGATCAGGATGTTGCGGCCGCGGAAGGCCTCCATCCTGCGCACGGCATAAAAGATGGAGCCGTTCTCGTAGTTCTCGATGCCGGGGATCGGCGGCTTCTTGGGCTGGAAGGAGCCGCCGCCGGCGGCGATGACGACGGTCTTGGTGTCGAAGACCGTGCCGGCGTCGGTGGTGACGCGGAAGCGCGGTGCCTCGGGGCTGCCCGTCGGCTCGACCGACTCGATCATCTGGTTGAGATGGAAGGTCGGGCCGAAGGGCTTGATCTGGGCGATCAGGTTGTCGACCAGCGCCTGGCCGGTGACCATTGGGAAGCCGGGGATGTCGTAGATCGGCTTCTCCGGGTAAAGCTCGGCGCATTGCCCGCCGACCTTCGGCAGGATGTCGACGAGATGGGCCCGGATGTCGAGCAGGCCCAGCTCGAAGACGGCGAACAGGCCGCAGGGGCCGGCGCCGACGATGACGACGTCCGTCGTGATGACTTCGTTTTCGTTGGCTGCCGCGTCGCTCATGGTCCTGCCTTAGATCCGGTCCAAACCGTGCGTTTTAACGAACTTTGCCGGAGGTGGAGATGAGCCTTCGCCTGCCGCTTGGCAAGTCCGGATCGGGCTCAGGCGCCAGTCTCGGCACGCAGACCGGCCGCCGCGATGCCCGCCAGCGCTGCGGCCTCGTCATTGTCGGAGGTATCGCCGGAGATGCCGACCGCGCCGAGCAGCTCGCCCTCGGACGAGCGGATCAGCACGCCGCCGGGCACGGGCATGAGCAGGCCGCCGACCGCATGGGTGGCCGCTTCGATGAAATAGGGCCGGTCCTGTGCCATCTTGTGGAGCGCGCGCGAGCCGAGCCCGAGCGCGACCGCGCCATGGGCCTTGCCGAACGCGATCTCGCCGCGCTTGAGGCTCGTGCCGTCCTGGGCAGCGAAGCTCTTCTGCGCGCCGCGCGCGTCGATGACCGCGATGGCGAGCGGCTTGAACGCGTTTTCGGTGGCGTGGGCGAGTGCGGCGGAGAGAATCGCCTGGGCCTGGGCGAGCGTCAGCATCATGGGAACTCCGATTCTGAAAGGATGCGTGTTTTGCCAGCCGCGCGGCGTGCGGTGAAGCGCGGCTGTCGGCAAACTGTCGTGCGCCCACGGAGAAAATGACTGCAAACCGGGTTAGACTGCTTGAACTTCGGACGGAATCGGCAAGCAAGCCTTGCGCAGGACGTTCAGACCGGGCTTGATGGCTTGCCAAACCAAGGAGGTATCCATGGGTCTGTTCAGTTTCATCAAAGAAGCCGGTGCCAAGATCTTCGGATCGACCCCGGCCAATGCCGCGACGGCCGATAACCTACAGAAGGAACTGGCTGGCCATGGCCTGCCGTCCGACGTCAACATCCAGATCGACGGCGACAAGGTGAAGGTCTCCGGCAAGGCCGTCTCGACGGAAGAGGCGGAGAAGATCATCCTCGCGCTCGGCAACACCACCGGCGTCGCCCAGGTCGAGTCCGACCTGGTCGTCAACAAGGAGGCTCCGGCCGCGGTGTTCTACACGGTGAAGAAGGGCGACACGCTCTGGAAGATCGCCGAAGAGCATTACGGCAAGGGGCAGGGCGCGAAATACAACGAGATCGTCAAGGCCAATACGCCTCCGGTCAAGAATCCCGACCTGATCCAGCCGGGCTGGGTGCTGCGCATCCCGCCGCTGGGCTGATCCAAGCTTCCATCGCCGGCTCCGCGCCTCGGCGCGGAGCCGGCCCATCATGCGCGACGCCGCGACAAGGAAACCGCGTGTCATGCCGCACCGCCGTTTCGGGGTGTTTGAGGCATTGGCGTTCGGGCGCGGCCGCCTTATCTCCGCTTCCGGATGCAGCCAAGGAAGCGACCCGCCATGACCGTGAACGACCTCGACATCGACGATATCAAGGCGGGCCTCGCCGAGGGCTCGATCCTGCTCGTCGATGTCCGCGAGCCGCATGAGTTCGCAGCCGGGCATATTCCCGGAGCCGTCTCGCGGCCGCTCTCCCAGTTCGATCCGGCCGACCTGCCGGACGAGCCGGGCAAGCGCATCGTCTTTTCCTGCGCGGCGGGCGTCCGCTCGCGGCATGCGCTGGCCTTCGCGCAATCGGCCGGGCTCGACATCGACAGCCATTATGTCGGCGGGTTCAAGGATTGGGCGATGCGAGGGGAGGCGATCTCCTTCGACTGACCGGATGGGTCGCGTTCCGCCGGCCCGTTCAAGACCAGGATTACTGCCATGCCTATCCGTATTCTGCTTCGCAGCGCGGCTTGTGCCGTCGCCATCGTCGCCGCCTCGACAGCGATGGTGTCGGCGCAGGGCGTTCCGGCCCAGAGCGCAGCCTCGGCCCCGGCGGGCGAGGCCGAGCTGCAGGCCGCCATCTCCAAGTCGAACGCCTATACGGCGCTGATGAACCGCACGCTGCGCGCGATCCAATCCTGGGAGCGCTATGCGAGCTGGGTCGACATGAAGAAGGGGCCGACCGGCAAAGAGCGCTACATCGATTACGGGCTCTACAGCCTCTACGACGTCACCGGGGAGATCCAGAAGGCGGAAGAGGCGGCGGCGCGCGCGCCGAAACTGCCGGAGATCGACGCGACGGTGCTCAGCTACATCAAGGCCTATCAGGAGCTGGCGCCGCTGATCACCCGGGCCGAGCGCTACTATGACCGCAAGGACTATCGCGACGACAACCTTGCCGAAGGGCAGAAGCTGCATGCGCAGATGGTGCCGGCGGCGAAGACCTTCCTCGAGCTGCGCGCCAGGCTCGACGCTGGCATGCGCGTCTACAAGACGGCGCTCGACGCGCAGGAGCTGGCCGCGCTGGAGAGCCGCGAGGGCAAGTCCGCGCGCTGGCAGGTCCGCAACGTGATGGTCAACGCCCGGGCGGTCATCGACCTGATGCCGTCGAACGAGAAGCCGATCGTCGATCTCAAGGCGTTCGATACCGCGGTCGCCGGCTATGCCAGGGCGGTCCGCGAGATGGACGATTTCAAGGACAAGAACCCGGGCAAGTCGCTCTTCGTGGACAGCCAGGCGAGCTCCTGGCTCGGCAGGCTGCGCGACTTCAGCAGCAAGCTCGCCAAGAGCAAGGGCGATGTCCGGCGCGGCGCGGCGAACGACGCCAACTGGATCGTGAGCAGCTACAACACGATGATCACGCTTTCGGAATCGGCGGTGCGTTTCTCCCGCTGACGCAATGCGTTGAACGCAGCCCCGACGCATAGGGCGCCGGGGCTGACGACATGCGGTTTCTGTTCCACTCTTTCATTAGAGCCAACTGAGGATATGCCTCATGCGTCCCATGAAATTCGGTTTCGGCCAGCCCGTGCGGCGGGTCGAGGATCAGCGCCTGACCACCGGCACCGGCCGCTATACCGACGACATCGCGGTTGAAGGCGCGCTGCATGCCTATGTGCTGCGCTCGCAATATGCCCATGCGCGCTTCACCATCCGCGACAAGGAGACAGCCCGCAGGATGAAGGGCGTGAAGCTCGTCCTGACCGGCGAGGATGTCGCTGAATACGGCGACCTGCCGTGCAAGGGCCATATCAAGACCGTCTCGGGCGAGATGTCGCAATCGCTGCCGGTGCCTGTGCTGCCGCGCGATACCGTGCGCCATGTCGGTGAGGCCGTCGCCTTCATCGTCGCCGAGACGCTGGCGCAGGCGCGTGACGCCGCCGAGGCGATCGAGATCGACTGGCAGCCGCTGCCGGCCGTGACCGGCATCGAAGAAGCGCTGGCGAAGGGCGCGCCGCAGGTCTGGGTGGACAGGCCGGGCAATGTCGCCTTCGAGGCTGAGCAGGGCGACCGCGAGAAGACCGAGAAAGCCTTCGCCAAGGCGGCGCGCACGGTCTCCCTGACCATCGTCAACAACCGGCTGGCCTCCAACTACATGGAGACGCGCGCCTGCGTTGCCGAATACGACAAGGCCGACAAGCGCTGGACGCTGACGCTGGGCAGCCAGGGCAGCCATGGCATGCGCGACCTGATCGCGACCTATGTGCTCAAGGTCGATCCCAAGCGCATCCGCGTGGTGACGCCGGATGTCGGCGGCGGCTTCGGCACCAAGATCTTCCTCTACCGGGAATATCCGCTGGCGATGATCGCGGCGGAGAAGCTGAAGCGCCCGGTGCGCTGGGTCGCCGACCGCACCGAGCATTTCCTCGCCGACACCCATGGCCGCGCCAATCTCGCCACCGCGACCATGGCGCTCGACGCCAAGGGCAAGTTCATCGGCCTCAAGGTCGATCTTTCGGCTGAGATGGGGGCGTGGCTCTCGCAATACGGGCCGTTCATCCCCTGGGTTGGCACGACGATGACGCCGGGCTGCTACAACATCCCGGCCGTGCATGTGCTGTTCCGCGGCGTCTTGACCCACACCACGCCGATCGACGCCTATCGTGGCGCCGGGCGCCCCGAGGCCGCCTATCTGATCGAGCGGCTGGTCGATGCCATCGCGCGCGAAACCGGCAAGACGCCGGACGCGGTGAGGGCGCAGAACTTCGTCAAGCCGTCCGAGATGCCGCACAAGACCCAGACCGGCCCGGTCTATGATTCCGGCGAGTTCGAGGGCCATATGCGCCATGCCATGCAGGTGGCTGACTGGAAGGGCTTCAAGGCCCGCCACAAGGCTGCGGCCAAGGCCGGCAAGATCCGCGGCATCGGCATGGCCAGCTATATCGAGGCCTGCGGCGGCGGCGGCCCGGAAAGCTCGACCGTGATCCTGGAAAAGGACGGCATGGTGACCGTACTGATCGGCACGCAGTCGAACGGGCAGGGGCATGAAACGGCCTATTCGCAGCTCGTCTCGCAGCATCTCGATATCCCGATGGACCGCATCCGCGTGGTGCAGGGCGATACCGACCGGGTCGAGACCGGCTCCGGCACCGGCGGCTCGCGCTCGATCCCCGTGGGCGGGGCGGCGCTCAACAAGGCGACGGAGATCCTGACCGACAACCTCAAGCAGCTCGCTTCGGAAAAGCTCGAGGCGGCCGTGGGCGACCTCGAGATCGCCAATGGCGCGGTTCGGATCGTCGGCACGGACAAGCAGCTCGACCTCGCCGCCATCGCGGCGCTGCCGGGCGCGACACCAACGATGCTCAAGGTCCATCAAAGCTGGACGCCGCCGGAGGCGACCTATCCGAACGGCACCCATGTCTGCGAGCTCGAGATCGACCCCGGCACCGGCCAGACCGAGATCCTCAACTATGTGGTGGTCGACGATTTCGGCGTCACGCTGAACCCGTTGATGCTGCAGGGCCAGGTCCATGGCGGCGCCGTGCAGGGCATCGGCCAGGCGCTGATGGAGGAGATCCGCTTCGATCCCGACGGCCAGATGCTGACCGCGACCTTCATGGACTATGCGCTGCCGCGCGCCATCGACGTGCCGAACTTCCATTTCGAGACGCGCAATGTCCGCTGCCTCACCAACGCCATCGGCGTGAAGGGGGCGGGGGAGGCTGGCGCCATCGGCGCCTGTCCGGCGGTGATGAACGCGATGGTCGATGCGCTCGACCGCGCCGCCGGGATCAAGGCGATCGACATGCCGGCGACGCCGGTGAAGGTGTTCAACGCGCTGAAGGAGGCCGGCTACCGGCTTTGATGCAAGGGCGGATTTGCAGCTTTGCAAGTCCGCTCACGCAAAAGCGACTTGGCGGCGTCGCGATCATCGTTTGATCTGGACGAGTTCTAAACGGCGCCGTCCGGCGCCCAGACGATTGCGACCTTGCCTCGAAGGGGACCTGAATGATCCGCACCGCTTTCGTGCTCCTGAGCCTCGCGCTCGGCGCCACCGCCGCGATGGCGGAGACGAACCCGATCGCCGAACGTCAGCAGACGATGAAGGCGGTCAGCGCCGCGACGCGCGAAGGCGCGGCCATGGCCAAGGGCGACACGCCATTCGATGCGGGCAAGGCGCAGTCCGTCTTCAAGACCTATGCCGATGCCGCCAAGAAGATGCCGGCGCTGTTCCCGGACAGCTCCAAGAGCGGGGGCGAGACCACAGCCTCGCCGAAGGTCTGGGAGGATCAGGCCGGGTTCAAGGCAGCCTTCGCCAAGTTCGAGGCGGATGCGGAGGCGGGCGCCAAGGCCGGCGATCTCGCCGACTTCCGGACCGCTTTCGGCGCGGCGACGAAGAATTGCGGCGCCTGCCACGAGGCCTACCGCATCAAGAAGTGAGGTGCAGCCCGGCCGTCCAAAGCTGCACGGTGAAGCGGGCGCCATGGCTGGCCGCCCGCTTTTTCGTCTCGGATGGGAGCTTTCGCGCGGCCGCCACGTTAGAGTTAGGTTGATGTGAGATAGCCTGTTCACGGCGCCGTCCTGAGGCGGCACGGTCATGGACCGGTCTGCCGAAGGGATTGGGGAGTTCGCGATGCTGCTGCTGCGCCGCCTTCTGGTCACGCTCGTCCTGCTGGCGGCCGTCGCGCTGGGCGGCTTCTACCTGCTGACCGACCCGCGCATCGTCTCGCCCGCGCCGGAGATCGGTGCCTTGCCGGCGCCCGACCTCGAGAACGGCAAGCTGCTCTTCGCGGCCGGCGGCTGCGCCTCCTGCCATGCCACGCCGGGACAGAATGATCGCACGCGGCTCGGCGGCGGGCTGGCGCTGGCCTCGCCCTTCGGCACCTTCCACGCGCCCAACATCTCGCCGCATACGCGCGACGGCATCGGCAACTGGGGCGTCCAGGATTTCGTCGATGCGATGGCGGCCGGCATCGGGCGGCAGGGCGAGCATCTCTACCCGGCCTTTCCCTACACCTCCTACCGGCTGATCCCACCCAAGGCACTCGCCGATCTCTTCGCCTATATCCGCACCTTGCCGCCGGTCGAGGGCCGGGCGCCGGCGCATGAACTGCGCTTCCCCTTCAATATCCGGCGCCTGGTCGGCGGCTGGAAGCTGCTGTTCTTCCAGGGCGGTTCCTTCAAGCCCGATCCGACCAAGAGCGAGGCCTGGAATCGCGGCGCCTATCTGGTGAACGGTCCCGGCCATTGCGCCGAGTGCCATTCCAGCCGCAACGCGTTCGGCGCCGTCATCCCGGCGACGCGCTTCGCCGGCGGACCGGATCCCGAGGGCAAGGGCACCGTGCCGAACATCACCCAGGACGAGGCCGACGGGCTCGGCAAATGGTCCAAGGAGGAGATCGCGGAGCTGTTGAAGACCGGCTTCACCCCGAGCTTCGACAGCGTCGGCGGCCCGATGGCGGATGTGGTGCGCAACATGGCGCAACTCTCCGACGCCGACCGGGCGGCGATGGCGGAATATCTCAAATCGCTGCCGGCGGTGGCGACCCCGCCGCGGCCGCAAGGGAAATAGGTTTGAGGTCAGTCGGGGCAGCTACGGGGCAAACCTTGCCATTTGCCCGGCGAGCGCGGAAGCATCTGCTTCTGAGCGGTGGCTTAGAGCCGGCAAACGAGCTCAGGCAGACGAGCGCAGGCTGTCCACCATCAGCTTGGTGCCCAGGGCTCCGACCACAGCTCCGGCGGTTCGGTCGATCCAGACCTTGGAGCGGAGATAGGCCGCCTGCGGCGTGCGGGACGAGAAGCCGACGGCCACGACCGTGTACCAGCCGAACTCGATCAGGAAGAGCATCGGCGGCAGAACAAAAAACATCCAGGACGGTGTCGGGGACGGCAGCAGCGCGGCGAACATGGACGCATAGAAGATCGCCGTCTTGGGGTTGGAGAGCTGGACGAAGAGCGCTCGCAGCAACGAGGTCCACAGCGTGCTCTGCCGCTCGCTGGCCGTATCGGCGACCTCCAGCGGTTCGGGAGCGGCGCGCCAGATGTTGATGCCGAGCCACAGAAGATAGGCGCCGCCGGCCAGCCTGAGCGCGATGTTGAGCCATTCGACCTGCAGCAGGATCGCCGTCAGGCCCGCGACCGCGATGGTGGCGAAGACGAAGCCGCCGATGCCCATGCCGATGGCGGCCATCACGCCATCGGTGCGCGAGCGTGAGATGGCAATGCGCGAGACCACGACGAAGCTCGGGCCGGGGCTGATCGCGCCGAGCAGGAACACGCCGAGGATCGAAATCAGGACCGCAAGCTCATGCATGGCTGCCTCTCGTCACTTCCGCTCGACGGCCCTGCGCTGGGGAGGCCGATCTGGAGGGAGCACTGTCGATGCAATCGCCGTGGTTTGCAACGGGTCGGAAGCGGACGTTGGCCTGATAGTGGCTTCAGGCTTATGGTCACCCGAATAATGCTGCGGGGGGCCGTGATCCGATTTCGCAATGCGGCTCTTTGGGTGGTGAGCGTTAGCGCCACTATTGGCTTCCTGATCCTGGCAGGGGCAATCATCGGATACATGTTGCCCCTTAGCGCCTCAGAAGCTTTGAACGGAGCGCCGAAGGGAGCCCACGAGCTTGGTTTCTGGCTCCTCCTCTTGATTTCTCTGCCGCTATGGCTGGCCGGCTCATGGTCATCGACGCTAGCCATCGTCAAAAATGCGGCGGAGAGATCAGGACGACGTCGTGCGATATGGGCTTTCGCGTTGCTCATATCGGCGTTGGCGATGGCCGCAACCAACAACACTTTCGGTTTCGGCGATCTATTCAATCCGATCTGAAAGGCAACAGGCGTTCCAAGGTCTGCAATGGGTCGCTAGCTGACGTGTGTCTGTCTTGCTACGAGGAGAGCCAAGGGAAGTAGTTCTGGGGGACTCGATGGGGCATCGCATTGATGAGCAGATTGGCTTCCTGCTTGCTGCGGATGGTCTGAAATCCGTCCAGCGCCATAATCTGCTCTTTAGCGGGAGTCGTAATGAGAATACCGCCGAGCATTGTTGGCACCTGACGCTGATGGCAATGGCCTTGGCCGAATACGCCCCATCCGGCACTGACATTGCCCATGTCATTCAACTGCTCATCGTGCACGATCTCGTCGAAGTGCACGCTGGCGATCACTGGTCGGACGGTAGCGATGCGGGTTTGGTCGCGAGCAAGGAAGCTGCGGCTGCGGAGACCCTCTTCCGCCTTTTGCCAGACGATCAAGCCGCGCGCTTGCACAATCTCTGGGGTGAGTTCGAAGCAAGGCAAACCCCAGAAGCATGCTTCGCAAAGGCCCTGGACGCGCTCCACCCCATGTTGCTGATTTGGGGGCCGGGTGGCACCGACTACGTTCACACGCCGCTGACAGCTGCCCGAATGCGCGAGATCAAGAGAACGGCTTTAGAACCATTTCCCGCTTTGTGGAACTTCGCCGAGAGCTTGCTCGACAAGGCGGTCGAACGTGGAGTGCTGCCTCCCTAATAGTCAGCGGCAGATCATATTGGCGTTCGTCTGCAACGGGTCGAAAGCGGACAAGGCCCGAGAAGTTATCCCCGCCCTCCCGAGCCGCCTCTATCCTCGCCCCACCTCATTCCCGAGGGGCAGCCATCCGGAGGTGTGCCGTTGGTGGGGGTGGGGTCGGCGCCTGCGGGTGGAGTCACGATCCACTCCCGGGAGGCTTCGGGGCACCGCCCTGGGGACACTACGATCCCTGTGCGAGGAGCTCGCTGGGAACGGCCGATGGCATCACGCCTTCGTCCCATGCCCGAGTAGACGCGACAAGGCGATGAGCCGCACTGGCGTCGAAAGGGCTCGCGGCGAAGGATGGCCGCAGGCCCGATAAGCGCGGCCCGGAGACTGAAGAACGCCGGCAAGCGGAGCGCCACGGGGCGTGCGGAGGGTGGCTCAATCCCTCCGCGCCGCATCCTGGCTCAATGGAAGCGGCCTTATACCAACCGCGCCTCGCGGCGCTCCGCTGCCCCTCAATGATCAACGCCCGCGCCTGAGCACGGGCGGGTGAAGGCATGTGCGTCGCGTGGGTTCAGATCGCTTTTGCGGCGTATTGCGCGTCGGTCACCTGTTCGAGCCAGTCGACGGGCGAGCCGTTCAGCTTTTCCTGAAGAGCGATGTGGGTCATCGCGGTCGTCGCCGTGGCGCCGTGCCAGTGTTTCTCGCCGGGCGGAAACCAGACGGTGTCGCCCGCGCGGATTTCCTCGATCGGCCCACCCTCCCGCTGGGCCCAGCCGCAGCCGGAGGTGACGATCAGGGTCTGGCCGAGCGGATGGGTGTGCCAGGCGGTGCGGGCGCCGGGCTCGAAGGTGACGAGGGCCGTGGCGATCCGCGCCGGTTCGGGCGGGTTGAACAGCGGGTCGATACGGACCGTGCCGGTGAAATATTCGGCCGGCCCCTTGCCGGAGGGCTGCGAGCCGATGCGTCGGATTTCCATGGTTCGCTCCTGCTCGCGCGCCCCGCGCCTTATTCCATCACCGCGGCCTTGAGGATGCAGACCATGAGCGCCGAGCCCGGCTCGTTGCCGACGCAGCGGACGATGTGGCGGCGGTCGCAGCGATAGCGCAACGTCTCGCCGGCCTTGGCACGCTGGACGATATCGCCGACCTCGACCTCGAATTCGCCGGCGGTGACGGAGAGCGATTCGATCGAGCCGCGCTGATGGCCTTCGGAATCGAGCTCGCCGCCGGGTTCGGAGGAGACCTCGTACCATTGCAGCCATTCGACCGTCTTGATCCAGCCGACGATGGCGAGCCTGAGCTTGCCGTCCTCGGAGACCAGAATCGGCGTGTCGGCGCGGGTGGTCTTGTCGATGAAAGGCTCTTCCTCGCCGCTGGACAGCACGCGCTCGATCGAGATGTCGAGCGCCTGCGACAGCCGCCAGATGGTCGCCAGCGTCGGATTGGTCTCGTTGCGCTCGATCTGGCTGATGATCGACTTGGCGACGCCGGACTGCTCGGCGAGGTCGGAGAGCGAAAAGTTGTAGGCCTTGCGCAGGCGCTGGATCGTCTTGCCGAGCTGGCCCGAGATGACCTGAGCCCCGGATTCAAGCTCCCGCCCGCCGCGCTCCTTCGTCTCGATTCCCATGAATTCGGCCCCTCCTGCGTATGAGGCCGTTTGTAACGGCGGACGTTCGTTTGAACAAGCGAACAATGCCCGGCATCCGGCGAGGCTGGACCGTGCACCGCCGAAAACGCAGCCGGACTCAGGTCAGGCGGCTGGGGCCGACCTCGCGCTGGGCGCGCCGGGCGAGGCCGAGCTGGCGCTCGCGGAAGATCACGTAGATGCCCGAGGTGATGACGATGAAGGCCCCGATCACGATGGTCTGCGCCGGCCACTCCCCGAACCAGAACCAGCCGATGGCCACCGCCCAGAGCATGGTCGAATATTCGAAGGGCGCGACCAGCGAGGCGTCGCCATAGCGATAGGCCTGGACGATCAGGATCTGGCCGAGTCCGCCGAGGATGCCGATGACGACCATCATCATCGCATCCCTGGCATCCGGTATGTTCCAGCCGAGCAGGATGGTCGAGAGGCCGAGCAGGCTGGTCAGCAGCATGAAGTAGAAGACGATGGCGCCGGTCCGCTCGGTCGAGGTCAGAAGCCGGACCTCGACCGAGGCGAAGGCCGAGCAGAAGGCGCCGGCGAGGCCCAGCGCGGCACCGATCGCGGCGTTGCTGCCGACGGGGTGCGCGCCGGCGCCCAGATGCGGCGAGAGCATGATGAGGACGCCGACGAAGCCGATCGTCACCGCGGTCCAGCGATAGATCCGCACGCGCTCCTTCAGCACCAGCGCCGCGAGCACGACGACCGCCAGCGGCGCGGCATAGCCGATCGCGACAGCCTCCGAGAGCGGCAGGAACTGCAGCGCCGCGAAGCCGCAGAACATGCCGGTCGAGCCCATGATGCCGCGCTTGAGATGGCCGCGCAGATTGTCCGTCTTCAGGGCTTCCGGCAGCTCGGAGCGCCAGGCGAGCCAGATGAGCAGCGGAATCATCGCGAAGAAGGAGCGGATGAAGACGATCTCGCCGGTGGGATAGCGTGTCGAGATCGATTTGATGCCCGCCGACATCAGCGTGAAAGCCAGCGCCGAGACAAGCTTGAGACTGATGCCGAGAAGAGGGGACAAGGCGGCGGCGCGGCGGGAGGGCTGGGACGGGTTCGGGCGAAACCGCTTCTCCTTAGACCATGTCGAGATCGAGGAGCGAAGCGTGAACTCTGCAACCCGGCTAGGCCATTGGCGTGGGAGCGGGTCGTTCGCGACGAAAGCGCGTCATTCTCGGGCAGCGTATCGCGCCGACCCGAGAATCTCTGTCCGGAAGAGGCGCAAGAGCCTCCGGGGCGCGAGATGCTCGGGCCAGCGGCCCGAGGCGCGCGGCTCAGAACGTCCCGCGGAAGGCGCCGCCATCGATCAGGAAGTTCTGGCCGGTGATGTAGCCGGCGTTCGCGCTGGCCAGGAAGGCGCAGAGCTGGCCGAATTCGTCGGGCGTGCCGAGGCGGCCGGCGGGGACCGCGGCGAGCCGCCGCTTCGTCGCCTCCTCGATGCTGATGCCCTGCATTTCGGCCACCTTGTTGGTCGCGGTCTTGATGCGGTCGGTGTCGAACACGCCGGGCAGGATGTTGTTGATGGTGACGTTGGCGTGGGCGACCTCGCGGGCGACGCCCGAGAGGAAGGCGGTGAGGCCGGCGCGGGCGGCGGAGGAGACGTCGAGGCCGGTCAGCGGCGTCACCACGCTGGCCGAGGTGATGTTGACGATGCGGCCGAAGCCGCGCGCGATCATGCCGTCGATGACGCGCTGTACCAGCTCGAGCGGTGTCGCCATGTTCTGGACGACGCCTTCCAGCAGGCCCTCGCGCGTCACCTGGCGGAAGGGCTTGGGCGGCGGGCCGCCATTGTTGTTGACGAGGATGTCCGGGTTGGGCGCTGCCGCGAGCAGGGCGTCCTGACCGGCCTGGGTCGAGACGTCGGCGACGACGGCGATGACGGTCGCGCCGGTCGCGGCGCGGATCGCGCTGGCGGTGGCTTCCAGGGTGGTCGCGTTGCGGCCGTTGATCACGACGGTGCAGCCCGCCTCGGCCAGGGCCTGCGCACAGCCGCGGCCCAGCCCCTTGCTGGAGGCGCAGACGATGGCCGTGCGGCCGGCAATTCCAAGATCCATCAGATGTCTCCGTCAGTTTCGCACGCCGTTGTCGGACAGCGGCCGGTCAGCAAGGCTGAGCACGGATTGCTGGTTCCGTCATCAAAGCGCAACGCAAATCAGACACACGCCGCAAACATCGCAACAGCATGGACTGCCGCGCATGAGCGACGAGGACGACGCGAAGCAGGTTCGCAGCATCTTCATCTCGGACCTGCATCTGGGCACGCGCGGGGCGCAAGCCGATCTCGTGCTCGAGTTCCTGCGGGCCTATGATGCACCGAACATCTATCTCGTCGGCGACATCATCGACGGCTGGCGGCTGAAGAGCGGCTGGTATTTCCCGCAGAGCCACAACGACGTCGTCCAGAAGCTGCTGCGCAAGGTGCGCAAAGGCTCGAAGCTGATCTACGTCACCGGCAACCACGACGACTTCCTGCGCGATTTCACCGGCCTGCAGTTCGGCGGCATCACGCTCGTCGACGACATCGTCCACGAGACGGCGGATGGCCGGCGCCTGCTCGTCATCCATGGCGACCTGTTCGACCTCGTGGTGCGCAACGCCAAATGGCTCGCGCTGCTCGGCGACTGGGCCTACACGGTGGCGCTCGGGCTCAACATGGTGATCAACAAGGTCCGGCGCGTCCTGCGCCTGCCGCACTGGTCGCTCTCGGCCTGGGCCAAGCACAAGGTCAAGAACGCCGTGAACTATATCGGCGAGTTCGAGACCTGCCTCGCCGACGAGGCGCGCCGCCACAATGCGGATGGCGTGATCTGCGGCCATATCCATCACGCGGCCTATCGCGAGATCGCGGGGCTGACCTACATCAACACCGGCGACTGGGTGGAGAGCTGCACCGCCTTCGTCGAGCACCATGACGGTCGCTTCGAATTGATCCGCTGGCCGCAAGGACGCCTCAAGGGCGAGGCGGCCGTGCCGGTCGTCGTGCCGGCCCGGCCGGCCGCCGTGCCGGAACTCGTCGAGGCCGCCCGGAGCATGCTCCAGCCTCTGGAACTGGCACGCATCATTGGCGCTCTGCCGGAAACGGCGGAACGGAAAGCGCGCTGATGCGCGTCCTCATCGCCACGGACGCCTGGCGGCCGCAGATCAACGGCGTGGTGCGCTCGCTCGAACGGATGATCGAGGCGGCGCCGGATTTTGGCGCGACGGCGGCGGCGCTCACCCCGGACGGCTTCCGGCAGATCGCCATGCCGAGCTATCCCGACATCCGGCTCGCGCTCGCCACCCGCCGCGCGCTCGCGGAACGGATCGCCGAATTCAGGCCGGACCACATCCATATCGCGACGGAAGGGCCGATCGGCTGGCTGACGCGGGCGGTCTGCCTGGCGCAGAAGCGCCCGTTCACCACGAGCTATCACACGCGTTTCCCGCAATATGTCGCGGCGCGCTGGCCCATCCCCGAAAGCTGGAGCTACCGGCTGCTGCGGCGCTTCCATGGTCCGGCGGCTGCCGTGATGGTCTCGACCGCGACGGTCGAGGAGGAGTTGCGCCAGCACGGCTTCGAGAAGCTGGTGCGCTGGGGGCGGGGCGTCGATCTCGACCTGTTCCATCCGCGCCCGCAAAGCGTGCTCGACCTGCCGCGGCCGATCTTCCTCAGCGTCGGGCGTGTGGCGGTCGAGAAGAATCTCGATGCCTTCCTGTCGCTGCGGCTGCCGGGCAGCAAGGTCGTGGTCGGCGACGGGCCGGCGCGGGCCGATCTGCAGCGCGCCTTTCCCGAGGTGCATTTCCTCGGGACGAAGGAGGGCGAGGAACTCGCGGCGATCTATGCCTCCTCAGACGTCTTCGTCTTTCCGAGCCTGACCGACACCTTCGGCATCGTGCTGCTGGAGGCGGCGGCGAGCGGGCTGCCGGTCGCGGCCTTTCCGGTGCAGGGCCCGCGCGACGTCTTCGCCGGCAGCGGCGCGGCCGTGCTCGACGAGGATCTGCGCAGCGGCGCCATGCAGGCGCTCAGGATACAGCCTGAAATCCCGCTGGAGCTGGCGGCGCGGCATAGCTGGACGAGCAGCGCGGCGCAGTTCTACGGACATATCCGGCGCGTGGCGCAGCAGGCGGGCTATCTCTCGCGCGAGGCCGTGAGCCCAGGCCTCACAGCCTTCGGGAACGGGCATGGCGCGGAAGGGCGCGGGCTGCCGCGGCGCCTGCCGGCTTGAGCTGGGCGCGGAAGCCGTCGCGCCGCTCATGCACCGAGGCGATGACGAGGCCCATCGGCACGCCGAGCCCGACCAGCGCCGCCTCCGACAATTGCAGGCTCGCCTCGATCGTCTCCGGCACGGCGTCGTTGACGCCGATCTCGTAGAGATGGCGGGCATGGGCCGCATCGCGGGCGCGGGCGACGATGACGATGTCCGGACGCAGGGCGCGCGCGGCCTGCACCGTGGCATCGACGGCGCGCGGATTGTCGATGGTGACGATCAGCGCCGTCGCCTCTTCCAGTCCGCATAGCCTCAGGAAATCGGGCTGCGTCGCATCGCCGTAGAAGGCCGGACGGCCTGAGCGGCGCTGGGCGGTGACCAGGGCCGCGTCCGAATCGATCAGGATGTGCGACTTGCCGTGCTCGTCCAGCATCGAGGCGACGAGGCGCCCGACACGCCCGCCGCCGACGATGATGGCGCGCGGCGCGCGATCGTCCGGCGGGAGCACCTTGGCCTCGTCCGGCAAGGTCACCGGTGCGGCGAGCTTCTGGGCGAAATGGCGGGCGAAGCGCGCCTGCAGGGGCAGCGCGACCATGGTCAGCGACACCGCCGCCAGCGCGATGCTGGTCGCATTGCGGTCGAGAAGGCCTGTGGCGGAGGCATCGTTCAGCAGCACGAAGGCGAATTCGCCGCCGGGGCTGACCATCAGCGCGGTTTCGAGCGCCGTCGCCGCAGAAAGGCGGAAGCGGCGGGCGAGAACGAAGATGATGAGGCTCTTGATCGCGACCAGCCCGACCGCGATGGCGAGGATGGCGACGGGGTGGGCCGCGATCTGGGCCGGATTCACGCCCATGCCGACGGTGAGGAAGAAGACGCCGATCAGCAGGGATTTGAAGGGGTCGATCGTGACCTCGATCGCCCGGCGGAACTCGGTCTCGGCCAGCAGCAGCCCGGCGATGAAGGCGCCGAGCCCCATCGAGAGCCCGGCGGCGGCGGCGATGAGGCCGGTGCCGAGCGCCGTCAGCAGCGTTGCGGCCATGAAGCTTTCGGCCGAATCGGTCGAGGCGACGAGGCGGAAGAGTGGGCGCAGCGCCAGCCGGCCGATGACCACGATGGTCGCGATGGCCGCCGCCGCCTGGATGAAGGCCTGCGCCAGACCGGCGACGAGCGAGCCCGAGCCGTTCTGCGCATCGAGCACGGCGATCAGGAACAGCAGCGGGATGACTGCGAGGTCCTGGCAGAGCAGGATAGCGAAGCTGGCGCGGCCGGCCGAGGTCGTCATCCGCTTCTTGGCGGCGAGCAATTCGACCACCATCGCCGTCGAGGAGAGGGCGAGGCCGAAGCCGATGATCAGCGCCGCCGTCGTGGGCTGGCCCAGCGCATAGGCGACGAGGCCGATCGCCGCCGCCGAAAGGCCGACCTGGCCGAGGCCGAGCCCGAAGACGAGGCGCCTCATCGTCATCAGGCGCTCGAAGGACAATTCGAGCCCGATGACGAAGAGCAGGAAGGCGACGCCGAGCTCGGCCGGCCCGGCCAGCGCCTCCGCATTCGAGACCGTGACAGTGCTGAGCAGCGGCACCTTGGAGACCAGCCCGCCGAGGCCGAAGGGGCCGAGCAGCGCGCCGCAGGCCACGAAGGCGATGATCGAATTGATCTTGAAGCTCTTGGCAAAAGGCACGATCACGCCGGCCGTCGCGAGCACGACGACGGCGTCCTTGTAGACGGAAGGATCGACGGTTCCGGCCAAGGCCTGCCCTTGCGATTCGATGGAGAAGCGGATGCCTCGTCATTCTTGCGATTCGTGGGTGCGATGCACAACCTTCGAATTGCGGTGGCGGAGAGAAATTCGCCTTGCGACGCGAGCGCTTAGGCAACGACCTTCGCGCCGAGCGTGCAAATGGCGGTTTTCGCGTTCGGCGCCGATGGGCTAGCGTACCGGCGTACAGTCAGAAGGATCGCTCATGCGTTTTGCCGGCACCGAGAACTATGTCGCGACGGAGGACCTCACCGTCGCCGTCAACGCCGCGATCCGGCTGGAGCGGCCGCTCTTGGTGAAGGGCGAGCCCGGCACGGGCAAGACGGTGCTGGCCGAGGAGATCGCCGCCGCGCTCGGTGCACCGCTCATCACCTGGCACATCAAGTCGACGACCAAGGCGCAGCAGGGGCTCTACGAATACGATGCGGTGAGCCGGCTGCGCGACAGCCAGCTCGGCGATCCGCGCGTGTCGGACATCGCCAACTACATCAAGCGCGGCAAGCTCTGGGAGGCTTTCGTCGCGCCCGCCCGGCCGGTGCTGCTGATCGACGAGATCGACAAGGCCGATATCGAATTCCCCAACGACCTGCTGCTCGAGCTCGACCGCATGGAGTTCCACGTCTACGAGACGGGCGAGACCGTCAAGGCGGCGCGGCGGCCGGTGATGATCATCACCTCCAACAACGAGAAGGACCTGCCGGACGCCTTCCTGCGCCGCTGCTTCTTCCACTATATCCGCTTCCCCGACGCGCAGACGATGCAGCAGATCGTCGAGGTGCATTTCCCCGGCATCAAGAAGCGGCTGATGGAGGAGGCGCTGCGCCTGTTCTTCGAGGTGCGCGAGGTGCCGGGCCTCAAGAAGAAGCCCTCGACCTCGGAACTGCTCGATTGGCTGAAGCTGCTCGTCGCCGAGGATATCGGGCCGGAGGTGCTGCGCGAGCGCGATCCGCGCAAGCTCATCCCGCCGCTGCACGGCGCCTTGCTCAAGAACGAGCAGGACGTCTCGCTGTTCGAAAAGCTCGCCTTCATGGCGCGGCGCGAGAGCCGCTGAGCCCAGCTTCAGCCGATGCCGAGCAGCGGACGGGCGTTCAACGCAGCGATGAGCGCCGCTGCGGTGATGCCGGCATAGACCAGGGCGAAGGCTTCGATGCTGCGCAGCGCTGCGGTGCGGCCAAGCAGCGAGGCGAGGAGCGCGAAGGCCGGCAGGATCTGCATGGCGTGCAGCGCCAGGAAATGGCCGAAGCGCAGGTCGCCGACGCTGAGCGACCAGCCGAAGACCGGGACGGCGGGCGCCGATGGCGGCACTGCGCCGACCGTATGTGATCCGGTCGCGCTGAGGACGACGCCCGACAGGATGCCGAGCACGGCGGTCAGCCCGAGGCCGAGGATGAGCGAGCGCCGCAGCGCCGGCGGGAGCGGCGCGGCGTCCTGGCGGGCGAGGCCATAGGCGAGGATACCGCTGGCGGCCGTGAAGAGCACCGCTGCGATGCCCATCGCGGCATAGAGCGCGATGGCGAGCGCGCTCTCCTCATTGTAGTGCGAGGCTTCGGCGCGCGAGGCGCGCCAGGCGATGTAGACGATCTCGAAGGTGAGCAGGGCGATCACCGGCCGGACCGTGAAGCGGCCGAGCCGCGAGCGCTGGAAGGCTTCGCCGGTCAGCGGCAGGATGAGCGCGAAGGAGAAGAGGTAGATCGCGACCGAGATCTCGAACTTCAGCGGCTTGAGCCAGACATTGTCGCCGTTGAAGAGGCGCGGATCGAGGGCGTAGGCGAGCGCGGTCGGGACTGCCAGCAGCAGCATCGCGATCCCTGCGGCGGTCAGCCGGGGCTCCCATTCGAGCGCGCGCAGCGGCGCCGGCAGCCGCGCTAGGAAACGCGGAATCCGGTCTTCCGAGGCGATGGCGCGACTTGCCGCAAGAAGGAGGTAGAGCAGATAGCCGACCGGGCCGAAGAGGAAGGTCAGGGCGAGGACAGGCAGCATCGCCCCATGCGGCAGACCTTCGCGTTGCGAGCGGCGCAGCAGCCAGGCGCCGATCAGGAGATCGAAGGCGAGGTAATGCGCCCAGCCGGCGAGCAGCAGCGGCCGCGAGGCGAACAGCGCCGCGACATCGTCGAGCGAGGAGAAGCCGCCGTGCGCCTGATGCCAGTACACCCCGATCAGGACGAGATAGCCGAGCGACAGCAGGCTCGGGATGACCAGGCCCGCGAGGAACTGGCCGGCGCGCCAGCGCGGCGTCACGAGCAGCAACAGCCAGCCGCCAACGGCCAGCAGATTGGCCGCGGAAAAGGCGGCGTCCAGCGTCAAAGGTGGCATGACGACCTCCGAACTTGACAGTGTTCAGTTGCGGGACGGTTCTGACTCGCTATCTTGACGCCGTCAAGATGATTTTGACACTGTTAGGATTGGCGGAGTTGCCGATGGCCGAAGCGACGCCCCGGGCCATGCGCGAGCATTATCACCATGGCGCTTTGCGGCAGGCGATGATCGCGGCCGCGGAGGAGGTCCTGGCCGAGCGGGGGCTCGGCGGCTTTACCTTGCGCGAATGCGCCCGGCGGGCCGGGGTGTCGCCGGCGGCTCCCGCGCATCATTTCGGCAATCTCACCGGCCTGCTGACGGCGATCGCGACGCTGGGCTTCGACGATCTCTCGACGGCGATGGACGCCGCGGTCGCGGCGGCGCAGGAGGCGGGGACCAGCCGGCTCGCCGCGATCGCGCGGGCCTATGTCGAGACGGCGCTCGCCAATCCCGGACGCTTCCGGGTCGTCTTCGGCCAGCGCGGAATAGACAGGGAGGACCCTGCCTTCCGGGCCGCCTCGACACGGGCTTTCGCCATCCTTGTGCGCGAAGTCCGGTTCGGCCGCGGCCTGCCGCCGCTTCAGCTTCCGGACGGGAAACCCAGCGCTGACGCCCTCGATCCCGAGCTGCCCGAGGTCCTGCTGGCCTGGTCGGCAGTGCATGGCTTCTCGACGCTGCTGATCGATGGCGCACTGGATTTCCTGGCGGAAGGCAACCGGCAAGCTTTCCTCGACAGGCACGCGGCGCGGCTGTTCGGGCTGCTGGCTTCGGCGCTTTCGGTCGAGGACGGGCCGGTCTCCGCAAGGGAAGCGTGATCGGGCTTCGTCGCGCGAAGCCTGACGCCGATTGCGCGGCCCCGGTATCCGCAAGTTGCGGGAGGCAGGCGGGCGCTGTTCAAGACGGCTGTTCCGGCAAGGCGTCGCAGGGCGGAATAGCCGTCGCCAGATCGACCGTCGGGGCAGCGGCACGCACGGCCCCGGCCAAGTCGACATCGCGGGTCAGCAGGACGTAATCCTGCGTCTCCGATGTCTTCAGATAGCTCGTCATCGGGATCGGCTTGCCGGAGAGCTCGCCGAGCCGGCAGGCCTTTTCGGCCGTCAGGGCGATGCTGCCGCGATTGCCGCTGTTGTGCGGACCGACGAACATCTCCTCCCGGAAGCTGCCGATGCGTGCGGCGTCCGCCGCGCTCAGGCGATAAACCGTGAGGCGACGCCCGGGCGCCGCGACGCTCGGCAGTTGTGCCAGCTCCTTCGTGTCGCGCACTTCCTCGAGAACGACCTTGCGCTCGTGCCGCCCGCCCTCCCTGGGCAGAGCGACCATTGTCATGGTGATGCTACCCGGAAGCGGGCGGATCTCGGCCGGCAGGCTGATGCCGGCTCGCAGCGCAGTGAGCTGCGTCGTCCGGATATCGATCTGCGACAGCTTCGGCAGCGAGGTCACAGGCACATGGCCGCAACCGGCGAGCAGGCCGCCCAGAAGGAGGCAGAGGGAGGGAACGGTCCGCATCGGAAAGCCTGTTCGATTGATTTTGACATTCAAAAATTCATCTATTAGTTTAATTTTGTCAATCGAGGACATCGTCATGCTGAATTCGGATCCGCCTTCCGCCGCCTTGACCCGCGATGCCGTCGCTCGCCTTCAGCGCATCAGCCGATGGGCACGCGCCTTCAGCTATGCAGCCGGATTTCTCATGCTCTTTGGCCTGGTCTGGCTGTGGACGGATTCCGAGGCGCTCGCTCGGCACGCGCGCAGCGCGATCGGGATCGCGAATGCTCCGTTCGCGCCTTCCCCGAGAGGCTACTGGACGGCGTTTGCGCTCGCCTGGGCTCCCGCCACACTCTTCATCCTGGCGATGCTGCGGCTGGGGAGATTGTTCCGGGCATTCGGGGAGGGCAGGGTCCTCGTCGAGGAGAACGCGGCGGGGCTTTCGCGTATCGGCTGGCTTCTCGTCGGCTTCGGCGCCGCGACGCCGATCGTCCGCGCGGCGCAGAGCATGGCGCTGACTTTCGACAACCCCAGCGGATACAGGCAGATCGCGATCATGCTCGATCCCGGCACTTTCGCGGCCCTGACCGCGGGGGCGACGCTGGTCGCCTTCGGCCTGGTGTTGCGGGAGGCGATCAGGCTCTCGGACGAGAATCAGAGTTTCGTGTAAGCCGGTGCCATGCCCGTTATCGTCGAACTCGATGTCATGCTGGCGCGCCGCAAGATGCGCTCCAAGGAACTTGCCCAACGGATCGGTTTGACCGAGCAGCAGGTTTCGCAGCTCAAATCCGGTAAGGTGCGCGGCATGCGTTTCGATACGTTGTCGCGCATCTGCGAGGTGCTGCAGTGCCAGCCGGGTGATTTGTTGCGCTATGAACCGGAAGTCGATGCCGCAGGCGATTGATCCCCTCGCAAATCGAAGGCGGCATCGCTAGGTTCCTCCCATGCGACGCCTCATGCTTCTGCGCCATGCGAAATCGAACTGGCCCACCGGCGTGGCCGATCGGGACAGGCCGCTCGCTCCGCGGGGGCGCGAGGCGGCTCCGGTGATGGGGCGCTATCTCGCCGACGAGCTGCTGCTGCCGGACCTCGTGCTGATCTCGCCGGCCAAGCGCACGGTCGAGACCTGGGAACTGGTCGCGCCGATGCTGCCGGAGAAGCCGGCGACGCAGTACGAACCGCGTATCTACGAGGCCAAGCCCGGGGCGCTGCTCTATGTCGTGCAGGAGACGGAGCCCTCGGTCAGGACGCTGCTGATGATCGGCCACAATCCCGGATTCGAGGAGCTGGCGCGGCGTTTGGCCGGGCATGGCGACCGCTATGCGGCGGCGCGGATGAGCCAGAAATATCCGACGGCAGGCCTCGCGGTGATCGATTTCGCCATCGAGGATTGGCGCGATGTCGCAGAGCGGGGCGGGCGGCTCGACCGCTTCGTGACCCCCGCGTCGCTGGGCGAAGGCCCCGACGAATGAACGTCGTCGCATCGTGAGCGATACCTCCTACATCGATACGGCCCGCAATGCGGCGCTGGCCTTCGGCGACAGCCTGCTCGGGCTCGCGCGGCCGCGCCTGCGGCTCGGCGTCACCGGGCTGTCGCGTTCCGGCAAGACCGTCTTCACCACCGCCCTGATCCAGAACCTGATCGAAGGGGCGCGGCTGCCGGTGCTGAAGGCAGCGTCGGAAGGGCGGATCGCCCGCGTGCGGCTGGTGCCGCAGCCCGATCCCGACGTGCCGCGCTTTCCCTATGAGGCGCATCGCGCCGCGATGAACGGGGCCGAGCGGCGCTGGCCGGACTCGACGCGGCGCATCTCGGAACTGCGCGTCGAGATCGACTATGAGCGGGCCTCCGGCTGGTTCAAGGGGCCGGCGACGCTGACGCTCGACATCGTCGATTATCCCGGCGAATGGCTGCTCGACCTCGCCTTGATCGGACAGGACTACAAGAGCTGGTCGGCGCAAGCCGTGGCGGATGCGCGCAAGGCCCACCGCCGCGCGGCCGCAGCCGAATGGCTCGCCGATCTCGCCGGGCGCGATCCGGAAGGGCCTGCTGACGAGCTCGCGGCCGAGGCGGCGAGCGAGCGCTTCAAGGGCTATCTGGCGCGGCTGCGAGCCGACCCCGAGGCGGTGGCGGTGACGCCGCCCGGCCGGTTCCTGATGCCGGGCGATCTCGAGGGCTCGCCGGCGCTGACCTTCGCCCCGCTCGATCTCGGCCATGATCGCGAGCCCCGGCCCGATACGCTCGCCGGGCTGATGGCGGAGCGCTTCGAGGCCTATAAGCGCGTCGTGGTCACGCCCTTCTTCCGCGACCATTTCGCGAGGCTCGACCGGCAGATCGTGCTGGTCGACGTGCTGGCGGCGCTTGATGCCGGGGCGCCGGCGCTGGCCGATCTCGAAACCGCGCTGGGGCAGGCGCTCGCGGCCTTCTCGGTCGGGCGCAATTCCTGGCTCTCCAGCCTGTTCGCGCCGCGCATCGAGCGCGTGCTCTTCGCCGCGACCAAGGCCGACCATATCCATCATTCCAGCCATGACCGGCTGGCGGCGGTGATGTCGCTCCTGGTCTCGCGGGCGCTGACGCGAGCGCAGGGCGCCGGCGCGCAGGTCGAGGCGATGGCGCTGGCCGCCGTCAGGGCGACCCATGAGGTGCGCATCCGGCAGGGGCGCGAGGAATTGCCGGCCATCGCCGGCGTGCCGGAGGCGGGCGAGGAGATCGACGGGAAGGTCTTCGACGGCATCACGGAGGCTGCGATCTTTCCCGGCGAATTGCCGGAGCGGCCCGACGCGATCTTCGACCCGAAGGCGCGTTGGCAGATCAGGGCGCCGCGCTTCCGCCCGCCGCTGGTCGAGGCGGATGCGGGCGGGCGGCTGAAGCCGCCGCCGCAGATCCGCTTCGACCGGGCGCTCGAATTCCTGATCGGCGACAAGCTGGCCTGAGGAGGGCGCGGCGATGACGAAGGCACCGCGAGCGATCCTTCTGGGCGAGAAGGCTGCGCATGAGGTGGAGGTCGACGACGGCGTGATCCGGCAGGGCGATGTCGCCATCCTGCCCGAGAGCGAACCGGTCGATGCGGCCGAGCCGGCGGCCGTGCCGGTGGCGAAACGAGCTTTTTCCTGGGGCTCGCTCTTCGTTGCCGGCCTGTCCGGCTTCCTGGCGCTGGCTGCCGGTGTCTGGGTCCAGAACACGATCTCGGCGCTGATGAGCCAGAACCCGGCGCTCGGCTATGCCGCACTCGCCTGCGCAGCCATCGCGGCCTTTGCCTTGCTGGTGATGCTGGTGCGGGTGCTGCGCGACATCCTGCGCGAGCGCAAGGTCGAGTCGTTGCGCCAGCGCGGTGCGGATCTGCTCGTCGGCGGGACGACGGACGACGCCAAGGCGCTCGCCAGCGAACTCATCGGCCTCTACAAGGGCCGGGCGCAGACGGCGAAGGGCCGGGGCGAGCTCGAAGAGGCGTTGCCGCAGCTCTTCGCGCCGCGCGATGTGCTCACAGTGGCCGAGCGCAGCCTGCTCGCGCCACTCGACGCCCAGGCAAAAGCGCAGATCGCGATCGCGGCGCGCAGGGTTTCGCTGGTCACGGCGGTGAGCCCGCGCGCGCTCGTCGACGTGCTCTTCGTCCTCGTCGCCTGTGCGCGGCTGCTGCGTGCCATCGCCGGCATCTATGCCGGGCGGCCCGGCACGCTCGGCCTGTTCAGGCTGGCGCGGCAAGTGCTCAACCATCTCGTGCTGACCGGCGGCATGGCGGCGGGCGATGCGGTGATCCAGCAGGTGCTGGGGCAGGGGCTCGCGGCGCGCCTTTCCGCCAAGCTCGGCGAAGGCGTGATCAACGGCATGCTGACCGCCCGGATCGGGCTCGCAGCGCTCGCGGTCTGCCGTCCGCTGCCCTTCGTCGAGGTCACGCCGCCGACGCTGTCGGACGTCGCGGGCGATCTCGCCTCCTGGCGCGGCAGCAAGGCCGAGGCGGAATAGACCCGGCAGAATCTGCCGGGGGTAGGCGTTTCTGCCCGGCGCGGACTGCCACGAAACCTCCTGTAAACGATCTAACTCACTGAAATGAAACGACCATGCCGGTGGCATGGCGCGTGCAGACTTCGCCGAGAGTTGTGGGCTGCCCCCAAGGGGCATGCCGGTCCAGGCGAGGGTTCCATGGGTGTTTTCAGTGCGCTGACGACAGCGGTTTCGGGCATGCAGGCGCAGTCCTATGCGCTGGAGAACATTTCCGGCAACATCGCGAACTCGCGGACGACCGGCTACAAGCGGGTCGATACGACCTTCGCTGACCTGGTGCCGGATTCCGCGCTGAACCGCCAGACCGCCGGCTCGGTCGCCGCCTTCAGCCAGGCGACCAACTCGATCCAGGGCGATCTCAACGCCACGCGGATCGACACCAACGTCGCGATCAACGGCGACGGCTTCTTCGTGGTCGATCAGCGCAAGAGCGGCGTCGGCGCCAACACCCTGTTCGCCAACCAGAACCTCTACACCCGCCGCGGTGATTTCGACTTTGACGCCAATGGCTATCTGGTGAACGGCGCGGGCTACTATCTCAAGGGCCAGAAGATCGACCCGGTGACAGGCCAGCTCATCGGCACCCAGCCGGAGGTCCTGCGGATCACCAAGGACCAGTTCCCGGCCAAGGCCACGACCTCGATCGAGTACAGCGCCAACATCCCGGCCTATCCGAAGACCAACACCGCCGACAGCACCGTTCCCGGCTCCGAACTGCTGAACCCGGCGAGCTTCCCCACGAGCAATCCGCTCGCCACACCGGCCGGCACCGGCCTCGTCGTCGGCAGCGAGATCACCAGTTTCCTCAGCCAGTCGATTCCCGGCGGCTCGGTCACGGTCTACGACTCGCTCGGCAAGGCGACCAATGTCGAGCTGCGCTGGGCCAAGACGACGAATGCCTCCGCCGGTCCGCCGGCCACGGTCGACACCTGGAACCTCTTCGTCGCTGAAAATACGGGCGCGACCGGCGGCGCCGTGGCCTATCGCAACGCCAATGTGAACGTGACCTTCGATGCGACCGGCAAGATGGCGCTGCCTGCCGGCGGCACCATTCCGCTGCCGACCATGACGATCGGGGGCAACGCGATCACCGGCATCCAGCTCACGACCGATGGCGGCACCGCCCTGACCCAAAACGGCGACGTCAGCGGCCAGATCGATGCCCGCAGCATCCGGCAGGATGGCTACACGGCCGGCACGCTCGACCGCGTTTCGGTCTCGGCCGAGGGCCAGGTCATCGGCACCTTCTCGAACGGCCAGGTCGTCGCGATGGCACAGATCGCGGTGTCGCGCTTCAACGCCGACAACGCACTCAAGCGCCTCGACGGCGGTGCCTATGAGGAGACGATCGAGTCGGGTCCGCCGATCGTCGGGCTGGGCACCTCGCAGCTCGTGGGCGGCAGCGTGGAGCAGTCCAACACCGACATCGCCGACGAGTTCTCGAAGATGATCGTCACCCAGCAGGCCTATTCGGCCAACACCAAGGTCATCAGCACCGCGCAGGAGATGCTGACCGCGGTGTTCAACATCATCCGCTGACCGGCACGTCCGCGAAGGTGGTCCAGGAGGGCCGCCGATAACGACAGGAGTTGACGATGGGGCTGAGCACCTCCCTCAATACGGCGATCGGCGGGCTCAACGCCACCCAGGTCGGCATCGGCGTCGTCTCGCAGAACGTCGCCAATGCCGGAACGGCCGGCTATGTCCGGCGCGTCGTCTCGAACACCGACAGCCTGTCGGGGCTGACCATCGGCGTGCAGAGCACGCAGGTGCAGCGCCTGCTGGACACGATCGTCCAAAGCCAGCTCTGGCAGGAATCGGCGGGGTCCGGATACACCTCCACCCGCGCGGGCGCGCTCTCCAATCTCGACCAGCTCTACGGCGCGCCGGGCAGCTCGACGGCGCTCGATACGATCTACAACAACTTCACCAGCGCCCTACAGGGCCTGCAGAACGATCCGTCGTCCTACAGCCTGCGCTCGCAGGTGCTCGACGCCGCCAACACGCTGGCGAAGCGGCTCAACGGGCTGTCCGATGGCGTGCAGGCCTTGCGCAGCCAGGCCGAGGCCGGCATCGGCGCCTCCGTGACCCGGGTCAACGACCTGCTCGGCGCGCTGACCAAGGTCAATGCCCGCGTCGTCGCCGCCCCGCACGACAACGCGACGGCAGCCCTCAAGGACCAGCGCGACCTGATCCTGTCCGAGCTGTCGCAATATGTCGACATCAAGACGACCGAGGATGCCCGCGGTTCGGTCAGCGTGGTCACCGGCTCGGGCACGCAGCTCTTCGACGGCCAGGCCGCGGTCACCTTCAGCTTCGACCAGCATTCCGATCTCCAGCCCGGCGATCAGTGGAGTTCCGATCCGACGAAGCGCGGCGTCGGCACGATCACGATGAAGGACGCCTCCGGCAACATGTCGGACGCGATCGCCAACAACGTGTTCAGGTCGGGCTCGATCGCCGCCAATATCGAGCTGCGCGACAAGTCGCTGGTACAGGCCCAGGCCCAGCTCGACGAGATCGCCGCCCAGATGTCGAAGGCGCTCTCCGACCGCGAGATCGCGGGCACGCCCGCGACGGCGGGCGCCGCGAGCGGCTTCGACGTCGATATGACCGGCCTCCAGGCGGGCAACGCGATCACGCTCGACTACAAGGTCACGCCCGGCGGGCAGACCCAGCGCTTCACCTTCGTCAGGGTGGATTCCGCGGCTTCGCTGCCGCTGCCCGCCTCGGCGGGCGGCGACGCCAACAACCGCGTCGTCGGCATCGATTTCTCGGGCGGCCCGGCCTCCGTCGCGGCGCAGATCCAGGCGGCGGTCGGGCCCGGCTTCACCGTCTCCAACACCGGCTCGACCCTGCAGATCCTCGACGATGGCGCGGCCGGCACGCGCGACGTGGTCGGGCTGACGGCGCGGCCGACCAATACGGCGCTGTCATCGGCGGGCGGCCCGGCCGAGCTGCCGTTCTTCGTCGACGGCTCGGCCGCCAAGGCCTTCACCGGCTCCTATGACGGCGGCTCGCAGACGGTCGGCTACGCCTCGCGCATCACGGTCAATCCCGGGCTGATCGCGGACCGCTCGCTGCTGACGGTCTACAGCACCAATCCGGCGACGGCGCAGGGCGACGCGACGCGCCCGCAGCTCATGCTCGAGCGCCTGACCAAGAGCCAGCGCGCCATCACCAACGCGACCGGCCTGGACGGCGGCACGTCGACGTCCAGCAGCACGGTCGGCAATCTCGTGCAGCGCGTCATCTCCACGCAGGGGCAGGCCGTCGAGAACGCGAAACGGCTCGACGAGGGCCAGCAGGTCGCGCTGGCCTCGATCCAGAGCCGCTTCCAGCAGACCGCGCAGGTCAATGTCGACCAGGAAATGTCGCAGCTCATCGAGCTCCAGAACGCCTATGCCGCCAATGCCCGCATCATCTCCACGGTCAAGGAGATGATGGACATGCTGATGAGAGTGTGAGGCTGCCATGACCATCAACGCCTACGGCACCGGCGCCTATCGCGCTGCCAGGACCACGGACTTCGTCTCGCAGCGCGCGCAGTTCGACGACCTGCAGCGCCAGCTCGCGACCAAGGAGCGCAGCACCAGCTATGGCGGGCTCGGCGCCGACCGCACCGTCAGCCTGGACCTCAACGCCAAGATCACCACGCTGGATTCCTGGCTGGACGGCATCCAGCTCTCCAATACCAATCTGAAGCTCATGTCGAACGCGGTCAGCAACTTCGCGACGATGACGAGCGAGAGCCGCAACGACATGCGCTCGAACACCTATCTGGCGAGCTCGACCGGCCAGACCGCGCCGCAGGTGCTCGCGCAAGAAAAGTTCAAGCAGACGCTCGACCTGCTCAACACCAACGTCAATGGCCGCTACCTGTTCTCGGGCAAGACGTCCGATGTCGAGCCGGTGGCGGGCTTCGACGAGATCATGAATGGCGACGGTGCCGGCAAGGCCGGGCTGAAGCAGCTTATCGACGAGCGGCGCCAGGCCGATCTGGGCTCCGGCCTCGGCCGGCTGACCGCGGGAGGCGCGGGGACGACCGCGACGATTGCCGAGGAGGCGACGGTCCATCCCTACGGGTTCAAGCTGGCGAGCGCGGCGACGAATTCGGCCGGGATCACGACGACGCTGAACGCCGGCCCGCCCGCCGATCTCTCGATCAATGTCGCCGCTCAGCCGGCGGCCGGCGAGACCGTGACCATCGGCCTCAACCTGCCGGACGGCACGACCACCACGATCAAGCTGACCGCGCGCGCGACCGGCTCGCAGGGCTCGGACACGACCAGCTTCGAGATCGGCGCCGATACCAATGCCACGGCCGCCAATCTCAGGACGGCGATCTCGGCCGCGCTGGGGCAGGAGGCCAAGACCACGCTCTCGGCCGCCTCGTCTCAGGTCGCGGCCCAGGACTTCTTCGCCGGCAGCCCGAGCAACCCGCCCAAGCGCGTGCCGGGCCCGCCCTTCGACACGGCGACGGCGCCGCCGACCAATGCAGGCGCGGCCGCGACCACGGTGATCTGGTATCGCGGCGACGACGGCTCCGATCCGGCGCGCGGCACCTCGACCGTGCAGGTCGACCAAGGGCAGATCGTCGGCACCGGCGCCCGCGCGAACGAGCAGACGTTCCAGGTGGGGCTTGCCCAGTTCGCGATCATGGCGGCTGAGACCTTCCCGGCCGACGATCCCAATTCGCAGCCGCGCTACGAGGCGATGGCGGCGCGGGTCAGCGACAAGCTCGGCTTCGGCGGCACGACGCAGAAGCCGGCCGAGATCATCACCGAGCTCGGCTCGGCCCAGACGGCGCTCGACCGTGCCAAGGATCGCCATCAGAGCACCAAGGACTACCTGACCACGACCTTGTCCGGGGTCCAGAACGTCACCACCGAGGAGGTGGCGACGCAGATCCTCGCCCTGCAGACGCAGCTCCAGGCGAGCTATCAGGTGACCTCGATGCTCTCGAAGCTGACCTTGACGAATTATCTCTGAGCCGCGTCCGGTCCTGCGCTGGGCCCTCGTCGCGCGACAAGACGAAACCGCCGCTTCCGGGTCCGGAAGCGGCGGTTTCGTCAGTTCTGAGGCCGGTCGTGGCCGTGGAGACAG
The DNA here is from genome assembly GCF_000745475.1 of Allobosea sp. UNC402CLCol. Lineage (GTDB taxonomy): Bacteria > Pseudomonadota > Alphaproteobacteria > Rhizobiales > Beijerinckiaceae > Allobosea > Allobosea spartocytisi. The sequence goes on along the minus strand of NZ_JQJJ01000008.1, from coordinate 294,759 downwards.
GTGCTCTCAGCGCCCGCGCAGTCCTGCGGCGATGTCGCGGTTGATGTTGACGAGAATGCCGAGGCCCTGCGGCTGCGGGTCGGCTGCGATCTTGAAGGTCTGGTTGAAGATGAAATTCGCCAGGCCGAGGATGTTGGTCTTGATGCCGACCGGCAGCGGATTGTCCTCGGCGATCACCGCCGAGACGAGCAGGGTCCAGAGCCGGCGGTTGTAGGTCAGCGCCTCGTCGAGGTCCTGCTCGCGGGCCTGCCAGTCGTCGGCGACGGCCTGGAGCCGGGTTGCGGCCTTGATCAGCAGAGAGGCTTCGAGTTCGCGGGGTGAAACGACGGATTGGGCCGTCTTGGCAGCGGCGGCGTAGGCGTTAAACCCGTTTTGCATGCTCGATCAGTTCCGCTTCGTAGGCGATCAGTTTCTTGGCGGCCTTGAGAGCTTTGTAGAGGTCGTCGCTTAAGATGCGGTTATTGATCTCATGAACATACGGTAGAGCGCTGGGCGCCGCGTTGATGAAATCGCGCACGAGCTGGAAATAGGTTTCGTGCTCGTGCGTCGGATCCTGGGCGAGATACATCAACTGGATGGCGAAATAGATCTTCTTCGCCGGGCTGTCCGCGGTCGCGGCCGTGAGAATGTCCTTTTCGCGCAGGATCGGGGCGTCGCCCTCGATGAAGAAGCGCGTGCGCTGCTCGTCGTTGCGGATCACCACCTGACCGATGATGATGCGCTCGCGCGGCTTGAGCTCGACCTTGAGAGCCATGTCTGTCCTGCCTTCTGGCCGAGGGGAGAGGGACGAAGCGAACCCGAAGGCGTCAGCCGAACAGGCGCAGCACGCCTTGGTCGGCCTGGTTCGCCAGCGAGAGCGCGGTCTGCGAGAGCTGCTGGCGGGTGTTGAGCGCCAGCAGGCTCGCGCCTTCCTCGTTCGGGTCGGCCAGGACGAGGTTGCCCGCGCCGGTGGTCAGGACGTTGGCCAGCTCCTTGGTGAAGTCCTGCCGGGTCTGGGCGACCGAGAGGTTGGAGCCCAGGGTCGAGGAGAGCGACTTCAGCGAGGTCAGCGCGCCGGTGAGAGCGGCGGTCGCCTTGTCGAGGTCGGCATCGTTCTGGAAGTTGATGAAACCCGCGAGCTGGGTGTTGATGGCCTGGCTGATGCCGAGATTGTCGGCGGTCAGCGTCGAGCCCTGGATGTCGAGCTTGGTCTGGTTCTTGCCGGTCTTCTCGTTGAACTGGATTGAGAGCCGGTCGCCGGCGAGCAGGTTGACGCCGTTGAAGCTCGAATCCTTGGCGAGATCGTCGATCTTGTTGCGCAGGTCGTTGTACTGGTCGATCAGGTTCGAACGCACCGAGGAGGTGATGTTCTGGCCTTTGATCGCGCCGGCTGCGGTGGCATCGGCAGCGAGATAGCCGAAGGCGGTGTTGGCGCTGCCGGTTCCGGCGGCGGTGACGGCCGCGGCGGCCGAGGTTCCGGAACCGATGCCGAACTGGACGTCGTCCGAGCCGTTGCCCTTGACGTTGAGCTGGCCCTTCTCGTCGACGAAGGCGGTCGCGATGCCCGACTTGTTGATCTCGTTGACGACGTCGCGGACCGTGGCGTTGGCCGAGCTGAAAGAGGCCGTATAGGTATTGCTGCCGCTGGTGATCGAGATCGCCAGATTGGTGTCGGTGTTGGCGATGCCGAGATCGCCGGAGCTGGTCGCGGTCGCGGCATCGGCGGCGCCCGCGGTGCCACCGGCGATATCGATGACGTGCTTGTCGAGCGCGATGTCCTTCAGGCTCTTGCTGGTCACCGCGGTTTCCGCCGCGGTCGCCAGCGCCGTTCCGGCCTTGGTCGGGCGGTTCTGGGCTGCGTCGGCCTGGGCCTGCTTGACCGTCGATTGCAGGGACTGGACCAGCTTGGTGATGCCGTCGATGCCCTTGGAGGCGGCCTGGATGGTCTGGATGCCATTCGAGATGCCGTCGAGCAGGCCGGTGAGCTGGCTCGAACGATCGTTCAGCGACAGGGCAGTGAAGTAGTTCACCGGATTGTCGATCGCGGAGTTGACCTTCTTGCCGGTGGCGAGGCGGTTCTGGATGACGCTCTGCTGGGCCGTGGTCTGCTGCAGCGTCAACAGGTTGTTGCGCACTCCGCTGGAAAGGATCGTGTTGGCCATCTTCGGTCCCCTGAACGCGCGACTGCGGCGCGATGCAACCTGATTTCAGGGGCAATCATCACTCGTTAGGGATAACAAAAGGTTAATCACGGCCCGATCCGGTTACTGGGCCGCAACGAAAAAGCGGCGGAGCCGAAGCTCCGCCGCCCTTTGATTTCGCCCCGCGTTCTGCGGGCTGATCCGCTTCTGCGGACCGAAGATCAGAACAGGCGCAGGACGCCCTGGTCGGCCTGGTTCGAGAGCGACAGCGCCGTCTGCGAGAGCTGCTGACGGGTCTGCAGCGCGAGCAGGTTGGCGGCTTCCGCGTTCTGGTCGACATTGACCAGGTTGGAGGCGCCAGTGCTCAGCACATCCGACAGGTCCTTGGTGAAGTCCTGACGGGCCTGTGCAACCGAGAGGTTGGCGCCGAACGTCGACGACAACGACTTCAGCGAGGTCAAGGCACCGGTGAGGGACTTGGTCGCGGCTTCGAGGTCGGCGTCGTTCTGGAAGTTGACCTGGCCGGCGAGCTGGGTGTTGCCAGCCTTGACGATACCGAGGTTGTCGGAGGTGACGTCCGAACCCTGGATGTCGAGCTTGGTCTGGTTCTTGCCGGTCTTTTCGTTGAACTGGATCGAGAGACGGTCGCCCTTCAGCAGGTTGATGCCGTTGAAGCTCGAATCCTTGGCGAGATCGTCGATCTTGTCGCGCAAGTCATTATACTGGTCGATCAGGTTCGAGCGCACCGAGGAGGTGATGCTCTGACCCTTGATCGCGCCGGCGGCGGTCGCGTCAGCTGCCAGGAAGCCGATCGCGGTGTTGTTCGTGCCGGTGCCGGCCGCGGTCGCGGCTGCGGCCGCATCGGCGCCGACGCCGAAGCCGAACTGGACGTCGTCCGAGCCGTTGCCCTTGACGTTGAGCTGGCCCTTCTCGTCAACGAAAGCCGTGGCGATGCCCGACTTGTTGATCTCGTTGACGACATCGCGAACCGTCGCGTTGGCATTGGCGAAGCTCGCCGTATAGGTCGTGCTGCCGGAGGTGATCGAGATCGCTGCCTGGGGCGAAGCGCTCGTGTCGATGCCGAGGTCACCCGAGGAGGTGGCGGTGGCAGCGTCAGCGGTGGTATCGGCGCCGGCGATCTTCTTGTCGAGCGCGATGTCCTTCAGGCTCTTCGAGGTCGCGACCTGCTCCGCCGCGGTGGCAAGAGCCCCGCCGGCCTTGGTCGGGCGGTTCTGGGCCGCGTCCGACTGAGCCTGCTTGATGGTCGACTGCAGGGAGTTCACCAGCTTGGTGATGCCGTCGATGCCCTTGGAGGCGGCCTGGATGGTCTGGATGCCGTTCGACATGCCGTCGAGCAAGCCCGTGAGCTGGCTGGAGCGGTCGTTCAGCGAAGCAGCGGTGAAGTAGTTGACCGGGTTGTCGACTGCGGTGTTGACCTTCTTGCCCGTCGCCAGCCTGTACTGGGAAGCCTGGGCCTGGGCGGTGATCGACTGCAGCGACGAGAGAGCGTTGCGCACGCCCGGGTTGAGAGAAACGGCCATCTGTTTTTACCTTCTGGTATGATGCCTTCTGGCGCCCGGACCGTTCTGGCCAGGACGAGGCGACCTTGAGGCGGCAGCCCGTAACAATCGGTAAATTTCCCGCCGCGAATTGAATGCAAGGCGGGGCTCGTCGGGCGATGGTTAAGCATGCGCTAACCGCCGTCGATCTCCCGACCTGGCGATCATGTGCCGACGTAGAAAAGCCCGCGCGGGGCGCGGGCGTCATGCCGATGATGGTTGGAACGGAAGGGCGGAGCCGTCAGGCCGTCCGCTCGATCCGGTGGCGGGCCTCTTCGGCCTCGCGCGCCCGCTCGCCGAGTTCGCGGGAATAGGCGCGCAGTTTCAGCAAGGTCTCGTCCGGGAGCTGCGAGATCGTCTCGCCGGTCTCGCGATCCTTCTTCTGCAGCACGACGGCGCGGGTCTTCGGATCGATGATGAGCTTGCGCTCGACGCCCTCGTCGATCGTCTTGTCGGCGAGGCGGCTGTTCTGCGCGTTGGCGAAGGCGCGCTGCTCGCCGGCTGCGCGACTGCGGGCGTCACGCTGCTGCGCGCCGACATCGACATGGACGGCGTCGCCGGCCGGGGCGGACTGGACGGTCTTCTCGGGAGGGAGCTCGACGGCGACGCTGCCGGGCCGGGCGATGACGTCGGCGCGTGCGACGACAGGTGCGCCGGCTGGAGCAGCCACCCTCGGGGCATTGCCAAAGTCCATGTCGCACTCCTTCTGGAGCTTTCAACGGCACCGTCGTGCCGCCAGGCGTCGTCGTCGCGGACTGGATGCACCAATCCGATCCTGACGATAATGCCGGAAATGATTGAATCCGGCGTTAGGAAATTAGGTAAATATTGACGGTTGCCGTGGCAGCGGGCCGCCGCCGCCGTTCCCTTGGTCGCCGCCTGGAACGGCGTGATCAACCCATCCGGCCCTAGAGCCGCCGCGATACCACCAGCGGACCGGAATTGGGGCGCGCGAAGACGCCCGCGCCGACCGTGGCGGCCGGTCCGTAGCCATTGGCGCGCATCGGCTTGTTGGCGTCGGCGGCGAGATCGCGGATCACCGATTCCGAGACGGCGCGGGCCGTCGCAAGGACCAGCTGGTTGGTCTCGATGAGATTCTGGAAGGCGTGATGCGCTTCCTTCAGCCGCTTCACCTGATCGGGCGCGAAGCGGGCCAGCGCCACGGCGTTGAGCTTCACCTGCTCGACGCCGCGCATATAGGTGCCGGCGAGCTCGGCCTTGCGCGGCTCGCGTGTCATCGCCTCGGGCAGGCGGCCCACGCGCACGAGCTCGGTCTCCTCGCCGACGAGATGGGCGAGGGCGGACAGCGCATCCAGCACGTTCTCGATCAGCGCCCGGGCGTCGCCGGCGCCCGAAACGCGCGGCCGCTCGTCGAGAATGCGTTCAGCCACCGACATGTCAGGCTCCCTTCGAGGCCTGGGCCTGGAGGCTCAGCATCTCGCGCATGATCTGGTCGGAGACGCCGATGCCGCCGGATTTCTGGATCTGCTTGGCGTATTGCTGAGTGAGCTGCGAGCGCCAGACGTCGCCGCCCGTGCCGTTCTCGCCGAGCGGACCCTCCGCGCCCATGTTGGTGAACATGTGCTGGGTCATCTGCTCGAGGAACATCGTCTCGAAATCATCGGCCTGCTTCTTGGCCTTGGCCTTGGCCGGGTCCAGCGCATTGGCGATGCCATCGACGACCTTGCCGGCGACGCCGAGCGCCAGATTGGCGGCGGGGAGGGCGAGAGCGGCAGTCATCACATCACCTCGATTTCGGCCTGCAGCGCGCCCGCCGACTTGATGGCCTGGAGGATGGAAATCAGGTCGCGCGGGCCGATACCGAGGGCGTTGAGCCCGTCGACGAGCTCGGCCAGCGTCACGCTTTCCTTGACGAGGGCGAGCTTGTTGCCGCCTTCGGTGTCGACCTTGACGCTGGTGCGCGGCGTCACGACCGTCTGTCCGCGCGAGAAGGGCTCGGGCTGCGAGACCTGGGGCTGCTCGCTGATCGTGACGGTGAGGTTGCCCTGCGCCACCGCGACGGTGGAGACGCGCACGTCCTTGCCCATGACGATGATGCCGGAGCGCTCGTCAATGACGACGCGGGCGCCCTGGTCGGGCTCGACGCGCAGCTGCTCGATGTCGGTGAGCAGCTTGATCATGTTGCCCTTGAAGCGGGGCGGGATCTGCAGTGCGACGGTCGAGGGGTCGGTCGGCTCGGCGGAATCGCCGCCGATGAAATCGTTGATCGCGGCGGCGACGCGGCGCGCCGTGGTCAGGTCCGGATTGCGCAGCGAGAGGCGCAGCGTCTGGAGCTTGTTCAGCGCGAAGTCGATCTCGCGCTCGACCACGCCGCCATTGGCGATGCGCCCGACGGTGGGAACGCCGCGGGTGATCTTGCTGGCCTCGCCCTCGGCCGAGAAGCCGGAGATCGCGACCGGCCCCTGCGAGACGGCGTAGACCTCGCCATCGGCGCCGAGCAGTGGCGTCACCAGCAGCGTGCCGCCCTGAAGCGACTTGGAATCGCCCATGGCGGAGACGGTGACGTCGACGCGGGTGCCCTGGGTGGCGAAGGGCGGCAGATTGGCCGTCACCATCACGGCGGCGACGTTGGCGGTGCGCATGTTGGCGCCGCGGGTGTTGACGCCGAGCCGCTCCAGCATCGCCTGCAGCGACTGCTTGGTGAAGGGCGTGTTGTTGAGCGTGTCGCCGGTGCCGTTGAGGCCGACGACGATGCCGTAGCCGAGCAGCTGGTTGGTGCGGACGCCCTCGACCGACGCGAGGTCCTTGATGCGGGAAAGCGCGAAGGCGGGCTGCGCCGGCAGGCTGAGGCCGAGCGCGAGCAGGCCGACCAGCGGCCGCATCAGCGATCTCAGGACAGGCAGGCGAAACATGCGGCTTCCGATGCTCGTGAACGAATCTCGGCTTTGCCTTGCGAGCGCCGTGCCAGATCGCGAAAAATCGAAAAGCCTTGTTTGTCAGCCGTTTGGAGTTTCGGTTCAGTCTGGTGCCAGGAAGATCGGGCGGCCGTTCCTGCCGGGGCGGCAGTTTCTGCCGGGTGATTTACCGGCTGTTAACCGTGCCGGGGCAAGCTTTCGTTAACTGTTGAGTTCACGCATCCGATCGCCGGGAACGAGCTTCCCATTCCGGTTCGATGCTCCAGCGAGGCCGCCATGATCAGGATCGACCAGCGCGCGCCCGTCTCCAACGCCGGCTCGGCCAGTTCCGCGAGGCGCACGGGCGGCGCGTCCTTCACGCTTCCGACATCCGACAGCGAGGCGCCGGCCCGCAGCGCCGGCGTCGCCGCGGCCGGCCCGCTCGACATGCTGCTGGCGGTGCAGGCCGATGAGGATCAGCAGGAGCGCAAGCGCCGCCAGGCCCGGCGCGGCCATGACCTGCTCGACGGGCTCGACCGGCTGAAGGCCGCGCTGCTCGCGGGGCGCGTCCTGCCTTCGGAGTTGGAGCGGATCAGGAACGCGCTGGCGCTCAGGCGCGAAACGACCGACGACCCGCGCCTCGACGAGGTGCTCGCCCATATCGAACTGCGCGCGGCGGTGGAGCTGGCGAAGCTCGGGCGGTAAAGGCGTCGTGCTCGGGCTCGACCCGAGCATCTCGGAAACCAGCGCCCTTTCGGTCATGAGATTCTCGGATCAAGCCCGAGAATGACGCCAGTCAGTGGCTTAGATCCTACCGAATGAACTGGTCGACATACTCCGCGCCGAGGCCGTTCTGGGCGTAGTGCGCCCGGCATTTGTCGATGCGCGTGAAGACGTCGTCATAGCCCAGGCATTTGCCGTCCGGATCGACATAGATCATCGCGCCGTTGACCTGGAACATGGTGATCATCTCCTCGACATCGGGATCGACCACCAGCGTATGCGTCTCGCCCGGCGCCTCGTAGACATAGGAGCCCTCGGTCGCGACCCAGTCATGCTCCAGATAGCGCCACTGGCCCTTCAGCACATAGCCATGCACCGGCAGAGGGTGGCGATGGCGCGAGAGCACGCCGGCGCGGCGGACCTTGAGCAGGTTCATCCAGTAGCCGCGCGAGACGCAGAGGAGCAGAGGGCGGAACCAGACATTGTCGTCGACCGGCACCCAGACGCGCTCATCCGTCGGGATGACGTTCGGGACGATCAGCTCCGGCGGCGATTCCTTGGGCTGAGGATGGCGATAGGGCGTCCAGCGCTCTTCCTGTGTGGCCGTGACCGGCATGGGACTCGTCGAGGTCATGGCGTGTCTCCCCTATTGAGTTCTTGATTCAATGGCCGCTCGAACTGATTCAATGTCGGCGCGCAAGCGGCTGAAATATCTGGTTTTCTAGAGCGTGAGATAACCGCCGTCGACGGGCAGGATCGCGCCGGTGATGAACTGCGCCTCGTCCGAGACGAGAAACGCGATGGCGCCGCCGACATCGCCCGGCTTGCCCCAGCGGCCCATCGGCGTGCGGGCGAGGATCGGGGCCGAGCGGGCCTCGTCCTCGACCAGCGGCCGGGTCAGTTCGGTCTCGATCCAGCCCGGTGCCACGGCATTGACACGGATGCCTTCGGGCGCCCAGGCGGCGGCGAGCGACTTGGTGAGCTGGCCGACGCCGCCCTTCGAGGCTGCATAGCCCGGCGCGAAGGGCGAGCCATGGAAGGTCAGCATCGAGGCGGTGTTGACGATGGCGCCGCCGGGCTTGTCAGGCCCTTTCGCCGCGAGCTTCTCCTTTGCCGCCAGGCTCATCCGCATCGTGCCGGTGAGGTTGACCTCGATGGTCAAGCGGAAGGCGTCGATCTCGAATTCCTTGCCGCCGCGCTGGATCATGCCGGCGCAGTTCACCAGCGCGTCGATCCGTGGGCAGGTCGCGACGATGGCGGCGACCTCGTCGTCGCGGGTGACGTCGAGCCGGGCGTGGCGGATGGCCGGGTGGGCGGGCGGGACCGCAACCTCTTCCACAGTCAGCCCGGTGGCGAGAACCTCGTAGCCGGCCTTGGCCAGGGCGAGGGCGGCGCCGGCGCCGATGCCGCGCGTGCCGCCGGTGACGAGAGCGAATTTGGACGAAGTCGGCTGTGTCATGCGCCGGAGGCTAGAGTGCCGGCCGGCGCCGGGGAAGCGCGCGCGCCGCAAGCCGCCATGAGCCTGCGGCCTGCCTCACCTCATTGCCACCTGTATTTCAGCGAAAGCAGCGCGGTGCCGCGCGTCTCATAGTCGCTGGCGACCAGCGGCAGCTTGCGGGCGAGCGCGAGGTCGAAGGAGGCCTGCCAAGGCAGGTCCGCCGCCTTGGCGAGATCGACCGAGAGCTTGACCTCCGGCGTCAGCGCGGAATGAAAGCCGTCGCCCGCCGCGAAGACATAATTGCCGGCCATGCCGAGCTGGGTCGTCAGCATCAGATGCGGGAAGAGCTGTTGCCGATAGCCGATCGTGGCATCGCCGGTCTGCTCGGGATTGCCGCCGACCGCGCCGCCGCCACCGGTCGAGACGCCCCAGATCACGCCGGGATCGCTGGATGCGGGCCGTGCCCAGCGCCAGTCCAGGCGGGCGTCGCGCGAGGTGCCGGCCCCTCCCGGCGCGTTCAGGCTGGTCGAGAGCGAGAAGGCATCCCGGCCGAGCTTGAAGCCGACGGAACGGTCCTGATCCGCGCCCGTCATGGTCTCGCGCGCGGGGAAGCCCTTGCGGATGATGTCGACCGGGATGGGGGCGCGGGCGCGCAGATGGGCGCCGGACGCAGTGTCGGCGCGGCCGATCGCGGCCAGGGCCGGATTGAAGACGACGGCATCGGAATCCGCGACGACGGGCGCAGCCGCGTCCATCCCATTGGCGTCGGGGTCGAGCAGGGCTCCACGTGGGATCGGGAGCTGCACGGCGGCGTCCGCGCTTGCGTCCTGCGCCCAAACCGGGCTGCAAGACAGCATTCCTGCGAGGAAAAGCGCCGCCGATGCCGGTGCGGCGCTCCACATCATGATGATACGAGACACGTCGTTCGTCCTGTCGCTATGACGAGCGGCAGGACAGGCTAGGCGGCGAAATTGCCGATTTTGCGGCAGTGCAGCATAAACCGCCGGGCGAGACATTGCCCGAAAGCTGCGCTTCCCCCGCCGCCCCGAACCCGCTAGGAAGCGACCAGCCGGAGACCTTGGCCGAAAGCCACGGTTTCGGACGTTCTATCTGGAGAGCACAGGGGTCATCGCATGAGCAAGATCAAGGTCGCCAACCCGGTCGTCGACATGGACGGCGACGAGATGACCCGGATCATCTGGCAGAAGATCAAGGACACGCTGATCTTCCCCTATCTCGATCTCGAACTCGAATATTACGACCTCTCGGTCGAGAACCGCGACGCGACCGACGATCAGGTTACGATCGACGCCGCCAACGCCACCAAGAAGCACGGCGTTGCCGTGAAGTGCGCGACCATCACGCCGGACGAAGCCCGCGTGAAGGAGTTCAACCTGAAGCAGATGTGGAAGTCGCCGAACGGCACGATCCGCAACATCCTCGGCGGCGTGATCTTCCGCGAGCCGATCATCTGCAAGAACGTGCCGCGCCTCGTGCCGGGCTGGACTCAGCCGATCGTCATCGGCCGCCATGCCTATGGCGACCAGTACCGCGCGACCGACTTCAAGTTCCCGGGCAAGGGCACGCTCTCGATCAAGTTCGTCGGCGAGGACGGCCAGGTGATCGAGAAGGAGGTCTTCAAGGCCCCCGACGCTGGCGTCGCCATGGCGATGTACAACCTCGACGACTCGATCCGCGACTTCGCGCGGGCCTCGCTGAATTACGGCCTGATGCGCAAGTACCCGGTCTATCTGTCGACCAAGAACACCATCCTCAAGACCTATGACGGCCGCTTCAAGGACATCTTCCAGGAGATCTACGAGAAGGAGTTCAAGGCCGAATTCGACAAGCTCGGCATCACCTACGAGCACCGCCTGATCGACGACATGGTGGCGTCGGCGATGAAGTGGTCGGGTGGCTATGTCTGGGCCTGCAAGAACTATGACGGCGACGTGCAGTCCGACACCGTGGCGCAGGGCTTCGGTTCGCTGGGCCTGATGACCTCGGTGCTGATGACGCCGGACGGCAAGACCGTCGAGGCCGAGGCCGCCCACGGTACGGTGACCCGCCACTATCGCGAGCACCAGAAGGGCAGGGAGACCTCGACCAACTCGATCGCCTCGATCTTCGCCTGGACGCGTGGCCTCGCTCATCGCGCCAAGCTCGACAACAATGCCGAGCTCGCTAAGTTCGCTGCGCTGCTCGAGAAGGTCACGGTCGATACGGTCGAGTCCGGCGACATGACCAAGGACCTCGCCCTGCTGGTCGGCCCCGACCAGAAGTTCCTCTCGACGACCGGCTTCCTCGAGAAGGTCAGCGAGAACATGAAGAAGGCGATGGCCGCCTGATCTCGGGCCCTATCGCAGCAAGCCATGCAGAGCCCGGCCGAAAGGCCGGGCTTTTTTCTGCACGGGAAGGCGAAGCGCGAGGTGGCCCTGAGGCTTCCCGGGTGGGGAGCGGGCGCTCATCGTGAACAGGATCGGGGCGCCTTTTCACCGAAAGCCGATACCGATGATCACATGAAGCCCGGATTGCGCGGCAGGTATCGCGTCCAAGTTCCATAACCGTGCGATGCCATCAGCAGCATCGGGAAGGTGATGCGCATGCCACGACTGACCGCGAGGCTCAGGGCGCTTTCGCATGTTCCGGGCAGGAACGCCGATATGTTCTCGCAGGATCGATCGGCCGCCATCTTCAATGCGGACGCAAAGGCGTCACCGAGAGCGTCGGCCTCCCTGACCGCGAGAGGTCCGATATGCCCGCTGGAACTGACATAGCAGTAGCCGACGCAATCGCTGCCGGAGCAGAGCAAGACCCCTGTGGCAGCCGGGTCATTGAGCAGGTAGCGGTGATGCTTCTCTCGCGTGAAGCCGATCGCGCGGGAGTCGATTTCAGCCAGTTTTTCCATCGTCGCGGCATTGTCGTCGATCGGGATGCTATCGAATGGAGGCTCCCGCAATCCCTCCATCACCCGCTCTCGCGCCGCGCGGAACAAATAGATCGGCATCTTTGGAAAAAGCCCATGCCGGATGTAGAGGCCCTGCGAGACCCTGTTGAAGGTGAAAGTGATCAGGGCCTTGTGAGCCACGTCCGATTTCCGGGCATGTTCCAAGCTGCGTTTCAATAATTCATTCCCGATGCCACGACCCTGTTGGGCGGGATCGACGAATAGCTGGGCAAGAAACCACACATTCCCGCACACCCAACTCCAGACAAAACCGAGGATGTCATCGCCATCCTCCGCGATCCATAGGCCGTCAGGGTCGTCCCTGAGGGAGAACAGCTGAAAATTGGGCGCGCTTGGGGTCGCCATCAGACCGAAGCCATGGCGCGTGGTCAGATCGTTGATGCTGGCAACAACGAGGGCGTCTGCCGTCGCCAAATCCTGCGCTCGGGCGGGCCTGTAGACGAGTGACATCGGACAACTCCGTCAGAGCTATTCAAACAGGTCTTGGCATCGCGTGTCCGGCTAGCAGGGCCAACAATATCGCGTCGCGTTGCCGTCCGGTTGGGAAAATTCATGGCGAGATCCGCTGTGGATCCGCTCCAGCCATCCTGTGCGATCGCCGCGATTGGTCCCCAAAGGGGCGGACGCGGAAGCCGGTGCGCCCCGGTTCTGCGAAAGGGAGCGAGCCTTTCGTCGGACGTGCTTTCCTGTCCGGGAAGCCTGAGCAGGGGCCATGGAGCGGCGTATCGCCGGCGACCAGGCTTCGGCCTGAGGGGGCTTTTTCGTTTGCGCCCTCAGGCCGAAGCCTGCGGCAAGATTCGGAAACGAAATGGCCTTGGAAATGCCGGCTCGGCACCCAAAAAGCTACACAGACCAGTTCTAGCAAGCAAGGCATGAACACAGGCTTTGCACTTGCCATGGGCGTTGTCGCCGGACTGCTGACAAATCTGTCGGCCGGGATCACCGTAGCCGGCCTCGTCTGGATGATGCTGATGGCGCTCCGCGAGGTCACACGTCAGTATTGAGACCTCGTAGAATGTGAGCCGTTGCGGAACGGGGACCGGGCCGCTTTGCGTTCCCGGAACGATCCGCACGAGCCGCAAACCACCGCATCGGGGTGGTCTCAGACGGGATTCATTCCACCTTGACGGGACGGCGGGCTAGAATGACGGGGCCGCTGATCGGTGCGTTCATCACATAGCGCAATTCGTAGACGCCCGGCTGCTCCGGCGCCTCCAATGTCGCCTCGACATTCTCGGCCGGGAAGAAGCGCGGCCCATCGGCCTCGGCCGGAGCCTCGGGCTGCACCAGCACGACGCGATCCTGCTCGCCATTCGGGCCGATGCCGCGTACCGGCAGCGCCTGGCTATGGCCGACGCGCTCGGGGGCGGCCAGGGTCGCGCTCGGCTCGGTCGTGACGAACGGCTGGCGCAGCAGGATTTGGGGCGCGCCGTCCTTCTCGACGGTCAGCCGCAATTCGTAAGCGCCGACGGCTCCGGGCGTCTGCAGGGAGGGAACGGTGGTCTTCGGCTGAAGGACGACGATCGCCTTCTCGGCCGGATCGTCCGGGCGGGCGATGGCGAGACGTGCGCCCTGCGGCGCGTTGCTCAGGAAGACGCTGAGCGGGGTGCCGGCCATGATGCTGCGCGCCGCCGAGATCGCGGGCTGCGGCGGACGCGGGGCCGGCTTTTGCTGCTTCTGAGCTGATGCGACGGCCGGCCAAAGGCCGGCCGTGATCAGCACGACACGGCGGGAGAGGGCGCCTATGGCGGCACCGCTCTTCCGGGTCTGCATCAGCCCATCGCGGCCGCGACGGCGTCGAGCGCTTCCTGCGCCTTGCTGCCGTCCGGTCCGCCGGCCTGGGCCATGTCGCGGCGGCCGCCGCCGCCCTTGCCGCCGAGCTGCTCGGAGGCCGCGCGCACCAGCGCGACCGCATCGAAGCGCTCGGTCAGGTCGGGCGTGACGCCGACGACGACGCCGGCCTTCCCGTCATCGGCGACGCCGACGATGGCGACGACGCCGGAGCCGACACGCGCCTTGGCCTCGTCGGCGAGGCTCTTGAGGTCCTTCATCTCGATGCCGGTGACGGCCCGCGCCAGGAGCTTGGCGCCGGCGATTTCCTGGATCGGTTCTTCGGCTGCGCCGCCGCCGCCCATGGCGAGCTTCTTGCGGGCCTCGGTCAATTCACGGTCGAGCTTGCGGCGCTCCTCGATCAGCGCGGCCAGACGGTTTCCGGCCTCCGAGGCCGGGACCTTGAGCAGGCTCGCGAGCCCATCGAGCAGGCGCGATTCCTCGTTGAGGCGCAGGCGGGCGCCATTGCCGGTCATGGCTTCGAGACGGCGGACACCCGCCGCCACCGCGCCTTCGCCGACGATGCTGACGAGGCCGATGTCGCCGGTGCGAGCCGCATGGGTGCCGCCGCAGAGCTCGACCGAATAGGCCTTGCCGGCCGGGTTCGTGCCCATCGCGACGACGCGGACCTCGTCGCCGTATTTCTCGCCGAAGAGGGCGCGCGCGCCCGATTCGATCGCCTCGTCGACGCTCATCAGCCGGGTCGTGACCGGTTCGTTTTGCAGGACGATGGCGTTGGCGATCTCCTCGACCTCGCGCAGCTCCTCGGCGCTGATGGGCTTGGGATGCGAGAAGTCGAAGCGCAGGCGATCGGCCGAGACCAGCGAGCCCTTCTGCGCGACGTGATCGCCGAGGACGAGGCGCAGCGCCTCGTGCAGCAGATGCGTCGCCGAATGGTTGGCGCGGATCGCGGTGCGGCGCTCATGATCGACGATCAGCTCGACGGCAGCGCCGAGCTTCAATTCGCCTTCCTTGACCGTGACGCTATGGGCGAAGACGTCGCCGAGCTTCTTCTGGACGTCGGAGACCTCGACGACCGTGCCCGGCGCCTTGACCACGCCGGCATCGCCGACCTGGCCGCCGGACTCGCCGTAGAACGGCGTCTGGTTGACCAGCATGAAGCCGCTCTCGCCGGCCTTGAGGGACTGGACCTCGGCATTGTCGCGGATCAGCGCGGTGACCACGCCCTCGGCAATCTCGGTGTCGTAGCCGAGGAACTCGGTCGCGCCGAGCCTGTCGCGCAGCGGGTACCAGAGCGTCTCGGTCGCGGCCTCGCCGGAGCCGGACCAGGCGGCGCGCGCCTTGGCCTTCTGCTGCTGCATGGCGGCGTCGAAGCCCTCGACATCGACCGTGATCTCGCGAGCGCGCAGCGCGTCCTGCGTCAGGTCGAGCGGGAAGCCGTAGGTGTCGTAGAGCGTGAACGCGACGTCGCCCTTGAGGCTCTGGCCGGCGGTCAGGTCCCTGGAGGCGTCGTCGAGCAGCGAGAGGCCGCGCGCCAGCGTGGTGCGGAAACGGGTTTCCTCCAGCTTCAGCGTCTCGGTGATCAGCGCTTCGGCGCGGACGAGCTCCGGATAGGCCCGGCCCATCTCGCGGGTCAGCACCGGCACGATCCTGTGCAGCAGCGGCTCCTTGGCGCCGAGGAGCTGCGCGTGCCGCATGCCGCGGCGCATGATCCGGCGCAGCACATAGCCGCGGCCCTCATTGGAGGGCAGCACGCCGTCGGCGATCAGGAAGGCGGAGCAGCGCAGATGGTCGGCGATGACGCGGTGGCTCGCCTTCATCGGCCCGTCGGCGGGGACCGAGGTCAGGTCGGCGATGGCGCCGATCAGGGCCCGGAACAGGTCGATATTGTAGTTGTCATGCGTGCCCTGGAGCACGGCCGCGACGCGCTCCAGCCCCATGCCGGTGTCGATCGAGGGGCGGGGCAGGTCGGTCCTGATGCCGCCCGCGGCCTCCTCGTATTGCATGAAGACGAGGTTCCAGATCTCGATGAAGCGATCGCCATCCTCCTCGGGCGAGCCGGGCGGGCCGCCCCAGATATGGTCGCCATGGTCGTAGAAGATCTCGGAGCAGGGGCCGCAGGGGCCGGTGTCGCCCATGCGCCAGAAATTCGCCGAGGTCGGGATGCGGATGATCTTGTCGTCGGTCAGGCCGGCGATCTTCTTCCAGAGGGCATGCGCCTCGTCGTCCTCGGAATAGACGGTGACGAGGAGTTTGTCCTTGGGCAGCTCGAACTCGCGCGTGACCAGCGTCCAGGCGTGAGTGATCGCCTGTTCCTTGAAATAGTCGCCGAAGGAGAAGTTCCCCAGCATCTCGAAGAAGGTGTGGTGGCGGGCGGTGTAGCCGACATTGTCGAGGTCGTTGTGCTTGCCGCCGGCGCGCACGCATTTCTGCGCCGTGGTGGCGCGGGAATAGGGACGCTTCTCCTGGCCGGTGAAGACGTTCTTGAACTGCACCATGCCCGAATTGGCGAACATCAGCGTCGGGTCGTTGCGCGGCACGAGCGGGCTCGACGGCACGACCTCGTGGCCCTGAGACTTGAAGTAGTCGAGGAAGGTCGACCGGATATCGTTGACGCCGCTCATCGGTTCTTGCGCTTTTCAACACGGGCAGAGCCGGGCTGGCGCCCGGCGGGAACGACCGGTTCTAGTCAGGCCGCTCGCGCCTGTCCAGAAAGCTCGTTGCAGCGCACCGCGCGCAAGGTCTTATCGGCAAACGAAAACGGGCGGCCCGAAGGCCGCCCGCTTGATCGAACGTCATTCTCGGGCGGAGCGACGCGCAGACTCGAGAAGCTCTCTCAGGATAGGTCGCCCCATTCGGCCTGAGATGCTCGGGTCAAGTCCGAGCATGACGGCATTGGTTGTCTCAGGCTTCGCCTTCGTCAAGATCGTCCGCGGTCGGGTCCGCCTGATCGAGAATGCGCTCGGCGACCAGCCCGGAATTCTGGCGGATCGTGGCCTCGATCTTGGCGGCCATGTCCGGATTTCCCTTCAGGAAGGTCTTGGCGTTCTCGCGGCCCTGGCCGAGGCGCTGGCTGTCGAAGGAGAACCAGGCGCCCGACTTCTCGACCATGCCGGCCTTGACGCCGAGGTCGATCAGTTCGCCGACCTTCGAGATGCCCTCGCCGAACATGATGTCGAACTCGACCTGCTTGAAGGGCGGCGCGACCTTGTTCTTGACGACCTTGACGCGGACCTGATTGCCGGTCGCCTCGTCGCGCTCCTTCAGCGTCGAGACGCGGCGGATGTCGAGGCGCACCGAGGCATAGAATTTCAGCGCGTTGCCGCCGGTGGTGGTCTCCGGGCTACCGTACATCACGCCGATCTTCATGCGGATCTGATTGATGAAGATCACCATGCAGTTCGAGCGTGAGATCGACGCGGTGAGCTTGCGCAGCGCCTGGCTCATCAGGCGGGCCTGCAGGCCGGGCTGGACATCGCCCATCTCGCCCTCGATCTCGGCGCGGGGCGTGAGCGCGGCGACCGAGTCGACCACGAGCACGTCGATGGCACCGGAGCGCACAAGGGTATCGGTGATCTCGAGCGCCTGCTCGCCGGTGTCGGGCTGGGAGATCAGCAGGTCGTCGAGATTGACGCCGAGCTTGCGGGCATAGACCGGGTCGAGCGCATGCTCGGCATCGACGAAGGCGCAGACGCCGCCCTTCTTCTGGGCTTCGGCGATGGTGTGCAGCGCCAGCGTGGTCTTGCCGGAGGATTCCGGCCCGTAGATCTCGATGACGCGCCCCCTGGGCAAGCCGCCGACGCCGAGCGCGATGTCGAGCCCGAGCGAACCCGTGGAGATCGTCTCGATTTCGATCGAAGGCGAGTTCTTGCCGAGCCGCATGATCGAGCCCTTGCCGAAGGCGCGTTCGATCTGGGAGAGCGCCGCATCGAGCGCCTTGGCCTTGTCCATCGAGGAGCCTTCCACGAGCTTGAGATTTGCCTGATTCACGGTTCGGGCTCCTTATGGCAGGGCGAGAGGGACATCTCAATGCGTCTTGACAGGAGAATGGTCACGCTTTGTTCCTGTCGGCAAGTTCTTTTTTTGTTCCCGTCGGGGGGATGGTGACAGGAGATGTCATGAGCCCGTTCTGACCAAGGGGACAAATGGGCGATCCGCGCGGCAACCGGACATTGGGAGATCGCCCGGATCCGGTCGCTTCTCGCTCCTGCCGCCCAAGCCTCGAAGCGGTGGCCGGAGGACGACGCTTACAAGCCTGCGGCCACTGGCCATAAACTCGCCCTTAACCTTGATCGGGCATTTCCTCGGACCAGTGAGTGGCTTCGCGCGGGCTGTACCTGCTGCGGCGCGAGGGTGGCAAACCATGCGGCTGATCGTCGGCACAATCATCGTCTTCGTCTGCGTCTTCGGTAGCTACGCGGCGATGGGCGGCCACCTCGAGGTCCTCTGGCAGCCCTTCGAGTTTGTCATCATCCTCGGTGCAGCGATCGGTGCCTTCGTCATCGGCAACCCCGCGCCGGTGCTCAAGGCCGTGCCCGCCATGTTCGGCTCGCTCATGAAGGGCGCCAAGTACAAGCAGGAATGCTACGTCGAACTGCTGGGGATGCAGTATTCCTTGTACAAGCTCGTGAAGCAGAAGGGCATGCTCGCGGTCGAGCAGCACATTGAAAATCCGAGCGAATCGACGCTGTTCAACGCCTTCCCGACTTTTGCGGCGAACCATCACGCGGTCGAGTTCGTCTGCGACTACATGCGCATGTTGACGATGGGCGCCAACAACGTCCACGAGATGGACGCTCTCATGGACGAGGAACTGGAGACGCACCACCAGGAGCAGGAGCGTGTCGTTGCGGCCATGCAGTCGCTTGCCGACGGAACTCCGGCGCTCGGCATCGTCGCCGCCGTGCTCGGTGTGATCAAGACGATGGGGGCGATCACCGAGCCGCCGGAGGTGCTGGGACATCTGATCGGCGGTGCGCTTGTCGGCACCTTCTTCGGCGTCTTCGTCGCCTACGGCTTCTTCGGGCCCATGGCGCAGTCGCTCAAGGGCATCTATGAGGCGGAAGCCAAATATTACCTTTCGCTCAAGGCGGGTCTGCTCGCCCATATCGCCGGCCAGCCGCCGGTGATGGCGGTCGAATTCGCTCGCAAGGCTCTGATGAGCGACGTCCGCCCGACCTTCAGCGAAGTGGAAGCGGCGACCGCCGGCCTGCCCGCCTAGATCTGACACAATCTCCAGCAGGCACTCGATGACCAAGCCCGTCCAGCCGATCATCATCAAGAAGGTCAAGAAGGCCGCTCATGCGCATCATGGCGGCGCCTGGAAGATCGCCTATGCGGACTTCGTGACCGCCATGATGGCGTTCTTCCTGCTGATGTGGCTGATCAGCATGACGACGCAGGAGCAGAAGATCGGCCTGGCGGAATACTTCGCGCCAGCGGCTGCGAGTCTTTCAACCAGTGGCGCTGGCAGCGTCCTGATGGGCAGTGCCCTGGACAAGGCCGGCAACAGGTCGTCGGTGCCTCGCGACGCCGCGAGGGGCACGACCGGGCAGGACGACAAAGCGCGTCCGACCAACTCGGGCCACGCCAGCGACCGCGAGGCGAACCGCCCGTCCGCCGGCGTGCAAGCCAATTACAGCGCCATCGCCAGCCTCCGGCAGGCGATCCAGAGCATGCCCGAAATTGCCGAGCTGTCGCGCAACATCGTGATCGAGCCGACCAAGGAGGGGTTGAACGTTTCCCTCGTGGATGAGAACGGCCGCGCCATGTTCCCCGAGGGCTCGGTCCAGCCCTACCAGCACACCCGTCTCGTGCTGGAGGCGCTCGCGCCCACCCTGCGCCGGATGCCCAACCAATTGTCTGTCGCCGGTCACACGGCCGCCGCGAGCCCGGGCGCGGTGCCGGCCGTCGATTCCTGGAGCCTCACCGCCGGGCGCGCGCTCGCCGTGCGTGAGATCCTGTCGGGTGCCGGGCTTCCCAGCAACCGCTTCACGTCCGTGGTGGGACGCGCCGACACCGAGCCGCTTTTCGTCGAGAATCCC
This sequence comes from Allobosea sp. UNC402CLCol, assembly GCF_000745475.1. Classification (GTDB taxonomy): domain Bacteria; phylum Pseudomonadota; class Alphaproteobacteria; order Rhizobiales; family Beijerinckiaceae; genus Allobosea; species Allobosea spartocytisi. The sequence goes on along the minus strand of NZ_JQJJ01000008.1, from coordinate 275,261 downwards.
TACATCCCGCCGAACCGACGGGTGACGATCACGCTGCTCAATGCGGAGCCGCCGCTGCCCCCGGGCGCCCGTCCCTGACGAGCTAGGCACCATCGAAACGATGCTCCGTGCCGACTGTGGGTTTAAGACGAGCCACGCCGTCTGATCGGAGCATAAAATCCGCTGGGTGAAGCAGGATTGGCCCGCGCCGCCGTTGGGCCCGATCAGCCCATCGCCGCTTTCACCGTCTCGACGAGCTGCTTCATGGTGAAGGGCTTGGGCAGGAAGTGGAAGCTCTCGCCCTCGGGCAGGTTCTTGCGGAAGGCTTCCTCGGCATAGCCGGAGACGAAGACGACCTTGGTGTTTGGATTGCGCTGGCGCAATTCGCCGAGCAGGGTTGGGCCGTCCATCTCGGGCATGACGACGTCGGAAACGACGAGGTCGATGTTGCCGTCCTTCTGCAGGAAGATGTCGAGCGCCTCGACGCCCGAGGCGGCCTCGTGGACGGTATAGCCGCGCGAGACCAGCATGCGGGCGTTGAGCGCACGCACCGCGTCCTCGTCCTCGACCAACAGGATGACGCCGGCGCCGGTGTGGTCGGCGGCGAGCTTCTTCGGCGCCTCCTTGGCGGCGGCCTCGGCGGCGATCTCCTCCTCGCTCGGGACATGGCGGGGCAGGAAGATCTGGAAGGCCGTGCCTTTGCCGACAGTGGAGTCGACGAAGACATAGCCTCCCGTCTGCTTGACGATGCCGTAGACCATGGAGAGGCCCAGGCCCGTGCCCTTGCCGACCTCCTTGGTGGTGAAGAAGGGCTCGAAGATCTTGTCGAGATGCTCCTGCGGGATGCCGGTGCCGCTGTCCTCGACCTCGAGCAGCACGTAATCGTCGATCGGCAGCGCCTCGTGGCCGAAGCTCACGCAATCCTCGCGGGCGACGTTGCGGGTGCGCACGGTCAGCTTGCCGCCATCGGGCATGGCGTCGCGGGCGTTGACGGCCAGGTTGACGATGACCTGCTCGAGCTGGCCGAGATCGGCCTTGACCGGCCAGAGATCGCGGCCCTGGCGGACGTCAAGCGTGACCTTGTCGGCGACGACGCGCTTCAGCATCAGCGAGAGATCCGAGAGCACTTCTCCGAGCTCCAGCACCTGCGGACGCAGGGTCTGGCGGCGCGAGAAAGCGAGCAGCTGTCGCACCAGCGCCGCGGCGCGGTAGGCGTTCTGCTTGATTTGCATGATGTCCGGGAAGGACGGGTCGGTCGGCCGGTGGCTGGCGAGCAGGAACTCGGAAGCGTTGATGATGACCTGCAGCACGTTGTTGAAGTCGTGCGCGATGCCGCCGGCGAGCTGGCCGACGGCCTGCATCTTGCCGGCCTGGTCCATGTTGTCGCGCAGCTTGCGCTCGGCGGTGGTCTCCAGCGCGTAGACGATGGCGCGCTCGCCATCGCCGTCCTCGGAGGCGGCGACGGGCGAGAGATAGAGCCTCGCCGAGCGGCCATCCTCGCCCGAGAGCGTTACGTCGAGCGGGCTTGCCCCAGAAACGCCCTCCATCGTCTCGATCATCGCCTTGTCCAGGCCGGAGCCCGGCGCGGCGAGATCCTGGATCGTCACGACCTGTACGCCGGCCGGGACCAGCCGGGCGAAGGCGGCGTTGGAGCGCAGAATCGCGCCGGCCTTGTCGACGGTGGCGATCGCCATCGGCGTCGAGTGGAAGAAGCGCGCGAAGCGGACCTCGGCATCGCTGCGGCTATCGGCACCGGCCTCGCCGGCGGCGCGGTTGAGGACCAGGGTGCGCGAGGGGCCGGCGCGTCCGTCCTGACCGAAGGCGACCTGATGGTGCAGGCGCACCGGCAGGGGAGAGCCGTTGCGGCGCTTGAGGTCGAGATCGAGCACCTCGACCCGGACATCGCCGGGCTGGCCGCGGATCGCCTGGACAAGGGCGGCGGCGGCCGGCGTGCAGATATCGTCGAGATGCAGGCCGCCCGAGCCGAAGCGGGCGAGGTCGAAATCGAGCCAGCCCGACAGCGTCGCGTTGAGATAGGAGACCTCGCCGTCGGCGTCGATCGAGACGAAACCGGCGGGCGCATGGTCGAGATAGTCGATGGCGTGCTGGAGCTCCTGGAAGGCGTTCTCCTGCCGCTCGCGCTCGGGGGTGACGTCGGAGACGGTCCAGAGCGTCGCGGTCGAAGTCTCGCGGCGCACCGGTGCGACGCGGACGCGATACCAGCCGACCTCGCCGCGCCCGTTGAGCGCGGGTTCCAGCCGGACCTCCTCGACGAGGCGGCGGTTCTCGCGCGCGGCGGTGGCGAGCCGGTAGATCGCTTCAGAGACGTCGGCGCGGCCGGTGAGCAGCCTGCCGACCGGCTTCAGATCGTTGGCGCCGGTTGCACCCGCGAGGCCGAGATAGGCCTCGTTGGCATAGACGATGTCGTTCTCGCCCTCGGTGACGACGATGCCGTCATCGGCGCCGTCGACGATGGTCTTGGTGAGGTCGTTGCGCGCGGCGCGGCCGGAGAACTGGATCAGGCCGATCGCATAGGCGAAGAGGCCGAAAACGCCGACGGCGGAGAGGATGGCGAGCAGGCCGAGGATCAGCGGCTGGGCCCATTCGTTGGCGATGAAGCCGAGCGCGATCGCCGCGCCGACGAGCAGGCCGGCGACGAGCAGGATGACGCCGATATGGCCCGGCTTGTCGGAGCGATCGATCGCGCTGGTGGCCGTGCTTCCGCTCATTGCGGTCAAGTCCGTTTCCTTGCTGCCGTGCCCGTCCGGCGGGGAGAAGACTGGCGGCTTAGGTTCATTCGCATCCGCTGTCGAGTTAGGCGCGGCGGCCCTTCAGGCGCAAGACGTAACCGATGACTTCGGCGACAGCCTGATAGTGTTCGACAGGAATTTCTTCGTCGATGCCGACCGTCGCATGGAGCGCGCGGGCGAGCGGCGGATTCTCGACGATCGGGACGTGGTGCTCGCCCGCGACCTCGCGGATCTTGAGCGCGACGGCATCGACGCCCTTGGCGAGGCAGAGCGGTGCGGCCATGCCGGGCTCGTATTGCAGCGCCACCGCGAAGTGGGTCGGGTTGGTGATGATGACCGTCGCCTTGGGCACGGCCGCCATCATGCGCTTGCGCACGCGCTGGCTGCGGATCTGGCGCAGCTTGGCCTTGATCTCGGGATTGCCCTCGGAGTTCTTGAACTCCTGCTTGAGCTCCTCCTTCGTCATCTTCTGGCGCTGGTACCAGGAGAAGCGCTGCCAGACGAAGTCGCCGATGGCGATGACGGCGAAAAGCGCCAGCACCGCGCCCATGAGCTGGATCGCCAGCGAAAGCGCCGCCGGCATCAGCGCGGACACGTTCATCTCGGCGAAGGCTTCCAGCCGGTCGTGCTGGTTCCAGAGCGTGTACCAGATCACGATGCCGATCAGCGTCGTCTTGGCGAGGCCCTTGGCGAAGTTGACCCAGGCTTCCTTGCCGAACAGCCGCTTGAGGCCCGCCATCGGCGAGATGCGGTCGAATTTCGGCATCAGCGGCTCGAAGGTCCAGAGCAGCTTGTGCTGGATGAACGCCCCGGCCAGGCCCGCGCAGAGGATGAAGGCGAAGGGCAGGCCGAGCGCCATGAAGCCGGTCAGTACGCCTTGCCGCGTCACCTGCATGAAGGCGGCGCCGTCGGGCGGAACCTGATGGGCGTTCATCAGGAAGCCGCGCAGCGAGAGCATGGCGTCGCGTGCCGACCAGCCGGCAGCGACCAGCAGCGACAGCGTGAAGCCGCAGAGCACGAAGAAGGTGCCGATCTCCTGCGATTTGGGGACGTCGCCTTTCTCCGTGGCTTCGTCCAGCTTTCGCTGGGTCGGGTCCTCTGTCCTGTCTTCCTTGTCGGAGTCGTCCGCCATCCCGCGCTAGCCCCCGGTGAACTGGCGCAGGAAGACGCCGAGCCCGTTCATGAAGACGCTCATCATCACGCCGAGGACGACGAGCAGCATCAGCATGCCGCCGAAGATCGAGGCCGGCACGGCGAGGAAGAAGACCTGGAGCTGTGGCATCATCCGCGCCAGCACGCCCAGCCCTAGATTGAAGAGCAGGCCGAAGACGATGAAGGGCGCCGCGATCTGCACCGCCAGCGCGAAGCCCTGCGCCGTGGAGCGCACGGCGAGCGTCATCACGTCCGTCAGATCCGGCGCACCGCCGGGCGGCAGCAGGCGGTAGCTCTCGTGGATCGCGGCGATGGCGATGTGGTGCAGGTCGCTGGTGAGGATCAGCGTGATGCCGAGCATCGTCAGGAAGTTGCCGATCGAGGGGTTCTGGTTGCCGCCGGTGGGGTCGACCGTCATGGCGAAGCCGAGGCCCATGGACTGGGCGACGATGGTGCCGGCCGTCTGGAGCGCTGCCATCACCAGCCGGGCGCAGACGCCGATGACGAGCCCGATCAGCAATTCGCCGATCAGCAGCGTGGCCAGGGCGGGGAGGGTCTCCGGGATCTGCAGCGAGGGACGCGCCATCGGCAGGATCATCAGCGCGATGAAGAAGGCGAGCGAGAGCCGGGCGCGCGAGAAGATGAAGCGCTCGCCGATGCCGGGCATGAGCATGACCAGCGTGCCGACCCGCGCGAAGACGAGCACGAACAGCGCGCCGATCTGGGGCAGGATCGCGATCTGCATCGTGCCGCGGTCATCCTCGCGCCGGAATGGACGCCGCGGGACGGCACCACCGGCGAGGGCGGGGCGCAGCCGCGGCAGGTTCATCCGCCCGTGGCGATTCGGACGGCGACCCGTCCCATATAACCTGCCAGCGCGTCTCCCATGAACGGAAGAAGCAGGAGCAGCGAAGCGAAGACGGCGAGAATCTTCGGGACGAAGACCAGCGTCTGCTCCTGGATCTGGGTCAGCGCCTGCACCAGCGAGACGACGAGGCCGACGAGCAGCGCGACCGCCATCAGCGGGCCGCCGACCTTGAGGAAGACGACGATGCCGTCGCGGGCGATGTCGAGGATGGCTCCGGAAGTCATGGTTTCGATCCGTCCCCGCCGTCAGACCGGCATGCGCATGATGTCTTCATAGGCCGCGATGACGCGGTCGCGCACCGCCACCAGCGTCTCGATCGCGGTCTCGCTTTCGGCCACCGCCGTGACGACATCGACCACGTCGGCACGGCCGGCGGCGACGCTCGCCGTCTGGACGTCGGCCTTGCGGCCGGCCTCGGCCGTGGAGTCGAGCGCCTTGCCGAGCAGCGCGGAGAAGTCCGGGCCGCCCGCTTCCGCGCCGCCGATGCCGGCGGCGGGTTTCTTCATCAGATTGCCGGCGCCCAATCCCCCGATCGAGGCATAGGCGCCTGCAGCGAAGCCCGGTGTAGCCATGGCGGTTCAGTCTCCTTCTGGAGGCGCGCTGTTCAGGCGCGCAGGATGTCGATGGTGCGCTGGATCATCCGCCGGGTGGAGGAGATCAGGTTCAGGTTGGCCTCGTAGCTGCGCTGGGCCTCGCGCATGTCGACCATCTCGACCAGCGAATTGACGTTCGGCATCTGCACGTTGCCGCTGGCGTCGGCAGCCGGGTTGCCGGGCTCGTGCTTGACGCGGAAGGCGCTGGGGTCGCGCTGGACGCGGCCGAGCGCGACCGTCTGGGCATCGAGCTCGCGGTCGAAATGGCGCTGGAAGCTCGGCACCTTGCGGCGATAGGGGTCGGCGCCGGCGCGCTCCGGCCCGGAATCGGCGTTGGCGATGTTCTCGGCGATGACGCGCATGCGCCCCGACTGGCTGCGCAGGCCGGAGGCGGCGATGGCGAGGCTCTTCATCAATTCCATGAGATGCTCCCTCCGCGATCGCTGCTTCAGCGGCCCTTGCCGATCGCGATCTTCATCAGGCCGAGGCCCTTGCTGTAGAGCGAGGCGGCGAGCTGGTAGTCGGACTGGTTCTGGGCGACCTTCATCATCTCGTCCTCGAGGTTGACGGCGTTGCCGTTCGGGGTCGTCTCGAAGCGCGGGGCGCCGGTGCTGTCGAAGCCGCCCTTGCCGCCGGTCAGGCTCATATGTCCGGCGCTGGTGCGGGCGAGCGCCACGCCGCCCCGGTCGAAGCCCGGCGGCTTCAGGTCTACGGGGCGGAAGCCCGGGCTATCGGCATTGGCGACGTTCTCGGACAGCACCTTTTGCCGCGACTGCTGGTAATGCATGCGCAGCTTGAGGGCCTGCATGAGGCCGCCGCCGATGTTCAAGCCGTCATTCGCCATGGCTGCCGCCTCGCAGGGGCGGGCCCGCATGGCCGCCTCACTGGGCAAATCTTGCCGGGCTCATGGTTAAGAAGGCGTTAAACGCATCGCCTTTCGGATAACCGGTTAACCACGCGTTCACCATGTTTCCCGTTAAGGAAAGCGTTATGCTATAGCCAAGGTGTTGAACCTTGAGCGGAACTTCTGCCGCCCAGGGCGGCCGTCGCGGAAGAGGCAGACCTTGCAGAGCTTGTTCGGATTGGAACTCACGACCGCACAGAAGGTGATCGTCGCCTCCGTGGTCATCCTGGTGCTTCTTGCCCTGCTCGGCCTGTTCGTTCGGCAGATACAGGGTGGGCGCCTCAGGATGCGCGGGCAGGCCGGCGGTCGGCAGCGCCAGCCACGGCTGGGCATCGTCGATACCTATGATCTCGACCGGCAGCGCCAGCTCGTGCTGATCCGCCGCGACAATGTCGAGCATCTCATCATGCTCGGCGGGGCCTCCGACGTCGTCGTCGAGACCAATATCCTGCGCAGCGGCGCGCGCGCCACGGCTCCCTCCTATAGCGAGGGCGCGGCGCCCGACAGGCCGCTGCCGCCCTTCGAGACGCTGGTGCCGCCGAGCGAGCCTGCCTTGCGGGCCGGTGACGAGATTCGCCGCGGTGCTGCGGTTTCCGCCAGCCCCGACGTCCTGCCCCCGTTGCCCACCCGCCATTCGCATACGCATGCCGAGGCTGCCACCGCCGCGAGCGCGGGCGTTGCAGCCGCGCTCGGCCTCGAGGAGGTCGGCGCTGCCGCTGCGCCCACGCCGGTTGCGCCCGCTCCGGTTCCGCCGGCGCCGGCTCCCATGCCCCCGATGACGACCGGCCCGGCGCCGAGCTTCCCGCGCGAGCATGCGCCGGCGCCCGCCGTGAGCGCCGACGAACTCGACGACATGACGAAGCAGCTCGAGGCGGCGCTGAAGCGTCCGTTCTCGGCCGTGCGGCCCGCGAATCTGCCGCCCGAGCCGCAGGTAGAGGCGGTCGTGGTGCCGCCCAAGCCCGTCGCTCCTGCGCCGGTCGCTCCGGCAACGAGCCGGGAGCCGATCGCTTCGCCGTTCAAGCCGGTCGAGCCGCCCAAGACCATGGAGCCGCCCAAGCCGGCCGGTCCCTTCGCGCCTGCGGACCGGGTCAAGCCGGCCGAGCCGGCGAAAGCTCAGCCGGCTCCGGATGCTCCCGCAGCGCCGTCGACCCCGGCTTCGGTGGCGACGAGCATGGAAGCCGAGCTCGAGGCGGCTCTCGGATTGAAGCCGGCGCGCGTGCCGCCGGCGCATGCCGAGCCGAAGCCGCCGCAGGCGAGCCCCGCCGCTGAAAAGCCCGCCGCTGAAAAAAACGCCAGCGAGAAGCCCGCGCCGGTCGTTGGACCGGTGGAGCCGGAACCGTCCGTGACCGTCGCGGAGCCTGCCCAGCCCAAGGCCGCGCAGCCCAAGCCGGCCGAGGCCCCCGAGCCGCAGAAGCCGGCCGAGGCAGCCAAGGAGCCGGAGCCGGCGAAGGAGATCGATCCGTTCTCGGTCGATGCGATCGAGGCCGAGTTCGCCCGGCTGCTCGGCCGCGATCCCAAGGCGAAATCCTGAGCGGCGCGGCGCGCCGGCACAGCCCGGCCGCCGCCATCAACAGGAATGTCGCCGATCCTGCGGCGGGCCGGTCCGCCGCGGTTGCTTGCCGATGCCCGCCCGCTAGCTTCGTCTCGCCCGATCGTCTGAGTCGGGCGGCAGCGACGGTCGCGCGTGATACCCTACCTCGCCACGGCAAGACGGCGGCGCCTGTGCCGATCCCTGACGGCAGCGGTGCTGCTGCTCGGCCTCGTCGCGACGCCGGCAATGCCGCAGACGCTGTCGCTCGATCTCGGGCAGGGCGGCGGCGTGGCGGAGCGGGCGCTCCAGCTCATCGCCGTCATCACGGTGCTGTCGCTGGCGCCGTCCATCCTGGTCATGGTGACGTCGTTCACGCGCATCGTCGTGGTGCTGTCGCTGCTGCGCTCGGCGCTGGGCACGCAGACGGCGCCGCCCAACACGGTGATCATCGGGCTGGCGCTGTTCCTGACTGGTTTCGTGATGGCGCCGACCCTGCGGGAAGCCTACACGACCGCCGTGCAGCCGCTCGTCGCCGGGCAGATCCAGCCGCAGGAAGCCTATAATCGCGGCGTCGTGCCCTTCAGGACCTTCATGCTGAAGCATGTGCGCGAGAAGGACCTGCAGCTCTTCCTCGACATGTCGCAGGGCGCGCGCCCCCAGACGCCGCAGGATATCGGCATCGAGGTGCTGGTGCCGGCCTTCATGATCTCGGAGCTTAGGCGGGCTTTCGAGATCGGCTTCCTGCTGTTCGTGCCCTTCCTGATCATCGACCTCGTGGTCGCCTCGATCCTGATGTCGGTGGGCATGATGATGCTGCCGCCGGTGACGGTGGCGCTGCCGTTCAAGCTGATCTTCTTCGTGCTGGTCGATGGCTGGGGGTTGGTCGCCGGCTCGCTGGTGAAGAGCTATGGCGGTGGGTGAATCATCGCTAAATCACGTATCGGATCAATTGGCTGAACGCGGTTCCTCAGAGCTTGATTCAGCCGGGCTTTAGCCCACCACGACCCGGCCGCGCTGAATGCGCAGGCTGAGCTGGCCGTTCTTGAGCGCCAGCGCCTTCTCGCCGAAGACCTCGCGCCGCCAGCCCTTCAGCGCCGGCACATCCGACAATTCGTCGGAGGCGATGGCTTCGAGGTCGTCGGCCGTGGCGATGATCTTGGGCGCGACGCGCTCGGCGTCGGCGGTCGCCTTGAGCAGCACCTTGAGCAGGTCGAGCACCGCGCCGTTGGTCGGCCGGCCACGCTCGCGCTCCAGCCGGGGCAGGGTTTTCGGATCGATCGCGGCTGCGCGCTCGATCGCGGCGAGAACCTCGCCGCCATTGCGCGAACGCTCGAAACCGTTGGGCACGGAGCGCAATTCGGCGAGAGCCTCGACCGAGCGCGGGCCGCGCTGGACGATGTCCATCAGCGCGTCGTCCTTGAGCACGCGCTGGCGCGGCACGTCGCGGCTCTGCGCCTCGCGCTCGCGCCAGGCGGCGATCTCCATGAGCAGCGGCAGCTCGCGCGGCTTGCGGATGCGGCCCTTGAGGCGCAGCCAGGCATTCTCCGGCTTGACCTCATAGGTGGCGGGCGAGCTCAGAACCGCCATCTCCTCGGCGACCCAGGCCTCGCGGCCGCTGGCGTCGAGATCCTCCTTCAGCGCGAGATAAACCTGGCGCAGATGGGTGACGTCCGATTCGGCATAGGAGAGCTGCGCCTCGGTGAGAGGGCGGCGCGACCAGTCGGTGAAGCGCGAGGACTTGTCGATGCGCGCCTTGGCGAGGTCGTTGGCGAGCTGCTCGTAGCCGACCGAGTCGCCATAGCCGCAGACCATGGCGGCGACCTGGGTGTCGAAAAGCGGCGTCGGCAGCACGCGCCCGAGCAGCCAGACGATTTCCAGATCCTGGCGGGCGGCGTGGAAGACTTTCACCACGGCCTCGTTGACCATCAGCCCGAAGAAGGGGGCGAGATCGAGATCGGGCGCGAGCGGATCGACCAGCACCGCCTCATCCGGCGAGGCGAGCTGGATCAGGCAGAGTTTCGGATAATAGGTCGTCTCGCGGAGGAACTCGGTGTCCACCGTGACGAAGGGATGAGCCGCAAGGCGGTCACAGGCTGCGGAGAGCTCGGCGGTATCGGTGATCAGATGCATGGCTTTCGGCTCATAGCAGACAGCGATGCGGGATGTCGCGGGCGTTCTTGACATTTCGGGCGCGCGCGTGTGGTTAGCCCCGAAAAGCTGTGCGCTGGCCTTTTCGGCCTGTTCCCGGCGCCTTTTGCCGAAAGACCGATACCGTGACCTTGCATCGCTACCGTTCCCACACCTGCGGCGCGCTCCGTGACAGCGACATCGGCCAGAATGTCCGTCTCTCCGGCTGGTGCCATCGCATTCGCGACCATGGCGGCGTGCTCTTCATCGACCTGCGCGACCATTATGGCATGACGCAGGTCGTGATCGACCCGGATTCGCCGGCCTTCGCGGACGCCGAGACGCTGCGCTCGGAATGGGTCGTGCGCATCGACGGCAAGGTCAAGGCGCGTCTCGCCGGCACCGAGAACGCCAACCTGCCGACCGGCGCGGTCGAGGTCTTCGCGACAGGCATCGAGGTGCTCGGTCCCTCGGCCGAATTGCCGCTGCCGGTCTTCGGCGATCTCGAATATCCAGAGGATACCCGCCTCAAGTACCGCTTCCTCGACCTGCGTCGCGAGAAGCTGCACAACAACATCATGCTGCGCACCAAGGTCATCGACTCGATGCGCCGCCGCATGAAGGATTCGGGCTTCTCGGAGTTCCAGACGCCGATCCTGACCGCGTCCTCTCCGGAAGGCGCGCGCGACTTCCTGGTGCCGAGCCGCCTGCACCCCGGCAAGTTCTACGCGCTGCCGCAGGCGCCGCAGCAGTACAAGCAGCTCCTGATGATGGCGGGCTTCGACCGCTATTTCCAGATCGCGCCCTGCTTCCGCGACGAGGACCCGCGCGCCGACCGCCTGCCGGGCGAGTTCTACCAGCTCGACGTCGAGATGAGCTTCGTCGAGCAGGAGGATGTTTTCGCGACGATGGAACCGGTGATCACCGGCGTGTTCGAGGAATTCGCCGAGGGCCGCACCGTCCAGAAGAACTGGCCGCGCATTCCCTATGCCGAGGCGATCGCCAAATATGGCTCCGACAAGCCGGACCTGCGCAACCCGCTCGAAATGCAGGACGTTTCCGAGCATTTCCGCGGCTCGGGCTTCAAGGTCTTCGCGCGCATCCTCGAGGGCGAGAAGAACCGCGTCTGGGCGATTCCAGCTCCGGGCGGCGGTTCGCGCGCCTTCTGCGACCGGATGAACTCCTGGGCGCAGGGCGAGGGCCAGCCCGGCCTCGGCTACCTGATGGTCAAGGAAGACGGCGAGGGCCAGGGTCCGATCGCCAACAACATCGGGCCTGAGCGCGTCGCGGGAATCATCAAGCAGATGGGGCTGAAGGGCGGCGACGCCTGCTTCTTCGTCGCGGGCGATCCGGACAAGTTCTACAAGTTCGCCGGCAGCGCCCGGAACAAGGTCGGCCAGGAACTCAACCTGATCGACGAGAACGTCTTCGCCTTCGCCTGGATCGTCGATTTCCCGATGTTCGAGTACAACGAGGACGAGAAGAAGGTCGATTTCTCGCATAACCCCTTCTCGATGCCACAGGGCGGCCTGAAGGCGCTGACCGAGGAAGACCCGCTCTCGCTCAAGGCGTTCCAGTACGACATCGCCTGCAACGGCTTCGAGCTGGCCTCCGGCGGCATCCGCAACCACCGCCCCGAGGCGATGGTGAAGGCCTTCGAGATCGCCGGCTATGGCGAGGAGACGGTGATCGAGCGCTTCGGCGGCATGTATCGCGCCTTCCAGTACGGCGCTCCGCCGCATGGCGGCATGGCGGCGGGCGTGGACCGCATCATCATGCTGCTGGCGCGCGCCACGAACCTGCGCGAGGTCGCGCTGTTCCCGATGAACCAGCAGGCCGTCGACCTCCTGATGGGCGCTCCGGCCGAAGCGACGCCGAAGCAGCTGCGCGAGGCGCATCTGCGCGTCAACCTGCCCGAAAAGAACGGCTGACGACCATGCCTTCGCTGCCTGTCGGGCGAGCCCTGCTGCTCGCCTGCTTCCTCGCGCTGCCGCTGGGCGCTTGCGTCGCCGACGGGGGCGACACCAGCGCCGGCCGCGCTTCGGTCCTCGCGACGACGATCTCGCGGGCGAGCGCCTGCAAGGCCGGCTCGCCGCAGCGCTCGACGCTGGACCGTTTCCTGGCGGCCGAGACGGCACGTGGCGCCACGCCTGAGCAGATCGCGGCGGCGCGCTCGGCCTATGTCTCCGTCTCCGAGGCCGAGATGGTCAATCAGGATGCGCGGCCGCAAGCCTGTGCGGCTGAGGAGCGCGCCGCGCTGAAGGAGCGCATGGCCCGAATCAGGGCCGGCCAGTTCGACTCACCCTGAGCCGGCCAGACGGGCATGCTTCCGAAACCATCTCTCGCGGCAGCGCTCCTGCTCGGCCTCACCGCCTGCACGAGCGCCGGCCCGATCCCCGGCACGGTCGAATATGCCGCCGCGACCGTTTCGCGCGGCTATGATTGCGGCTTGCGCGTCGATCGCGGCCGCATCATCGCGCGGCTCGACCGGCAGGAGCGGGCGGCCTTCGTCGCGGCCAATGCGGGCTATGCGGTGCGGTCCTACAAGGCGCCGCATGCTTGCGGGAGCGCCGAGCGCGAGCGGGTGCAGGGCGAACTCACGGCGCTGTCGCGGCGCTGAATTCGCTTGATTCCGGCCGGTTCGCATGGCCAGAAGGCCGCAATGCCCGCCGCCGCGATCACCGCCATCGTCGTCAGCTACGACAGCGCCGAAGTTCTGCCTGCCTGCCTCGATGCGCTGGCAGGCGAGGGCGTGCCGGCGATCGTCGTCGACAATGCCAGCGGCGACGACAGCCGGGGCATCGCGGAGAAGCGCGGCGCGCGCGTCATCGCCAATGCCCGCAACGAAGGGTATGGCCGCGCCAACAATCTCGGCGTGGCGGCGGCGGATACGCCCTATGTGCTGATCGTCAATCCCGATCTGGAGCTGAAGCGGGGCGCTGTCGCTGCTTTGCTGGCGGCGGCCGAGCGCTACCCCGATGCCGGGATGCTGGCGCCGCGTATCGTCGAGCCCTCGGGGCGCGTCTTCCTGCAGCCGCGCTCGTTGCTCTCGCCTGATCATCTCAATCGCAGCGGTGCGATGGTCGTGCCGGAGGGCGATGCCTGCCTGCCGTTCCTCTCCGGTGCCTGCCTGCTGATCCCGCGCGAAACCTTCCTCGCGCTCGGCGGCTTCGATCCGGCGATCTTCCTGTTCTACGAGGATGATGATCTCTGCCGGCGGATGCGCGATGCCGGCCATGCCCTCATCCATGTCGATGGTGCCGAGGCACGGCATGGGCGGGGAAAGTCGAGTGCGCCGTCTCCGCAGCGGCGCTTCAAGGCGCGCTGGCACCTCGCCTGGTCGGAGCATTACATCGCCCGCAAATATGGCCTGCCGGAGCCGGCGCCGCTGCGCAGGCTGGAAAATCTCGGCAAGGCATTGGGGTACGGCGTCCTCCTCAACCGCGAGAAGATGTTCGCCCATGCCGGCTCCGCGGCCGGCGCGCGCGCCTGGGCGCGCGGCGAGACGGCGCTGGCATATGAAGGACTGGAGACCGCGTCATGATCCGCAACGCGCCGAGGATCGAGAAGGCGCTCGCCAATCCGCACAATAATTTCGGCCTGCTCAGGCTGGTGATGGCGCTCGCCGTGGTGGTCTCGCACGCCTTCAGCGTCACCGACGGGCGCGTCGAGCAGGAGCCCTGGTTCCAGACCACCGGCTTCACGCTCGGCGAGCATGCGGTCAACGGCTTCTTCGCGATTTCCGGCTTCCTCGTGACGATGAGCTTCGTCAGGCGCGGCTGGCGCGACTATGTGGTGGCGCGGCTGCTCAGGATCGCGCCCGGCCTGATCGCGGCGACGCTGGTCGTGGCGCTGCTGCTCGGCGCGGCGATGACCTCGCTCGATCTCGGCAGCTATGTCAGGGACCCGCGGCTCTGGCGCTTCATCTCCGCGACGCTGACCAGCTTCAAGAGCTCGGCGGCGCTTCCCGGCGTCTTCGAGCACAACCCGCTGCAATTCCCGATGGGAACGGTGTGGACGCTGAAATACGAGACTTTGTGCTATCTCGGCGTGCTCGTCGCCGGGCTCGCCGGCCTGCTGGCGAAGCCGCGCGTCATGCTGGCGGCCGGGCTGGCCCTGACGCTGGCGGTGGTGCTGCGCGAGGTCGTGACGCCTCACGGATCGAAAGGCACCGAGACGGCGCTGCGCCTGCCGCTGATCTTCCTCGCCGGGGGGCTGTGCTATCTCTATCGCGAGAGGGTGCCGCTCTCGCTGCCGCTGCTGGCGCTGGCCATTCTCGCTTTGGTGCCGCTGTCCTTCACGCCGCTCTACAAGGCGGCACTCTATCTCGTCAGCGCCTGGGGCGTCCTTGTGCTGGCGCTGGCCCCGGCTCTGACACGCCGTTCGGTCGAGCCGCCGGCCGATCTCTCCTATGGCGTCTATCTCTATGGCTGGCCGGCACAGCAGGCGCTGCATGCGCTGTTCCCGGGCCTCGGGGCGATGGCGCTGCTCTGGCCTTCGCTCGCCGTCACGCTGGTCGTGGCGGCGCTGTCCTGGTTCCTCGTCGAGAAGCCGGCGCTCGGCCTGAAGCGCCGCCTGCTCAAGGGCCCCTGACCGCGGCGATGAACTCCTCGATGCGGCTGCTGAGCAGGAGTGGCAGCAACGCGTCGATCCGCGGCTTGGGCAGATCCCACCAGCGCGTCTCCAGCAAGGCCGCGACCTTCGCCTCGTCGAAGCGCAAGCGGAAGACGCGGGCCGGATTGCCGGCGACGATGGCATAGGGCGGCACGTCTCGCCTGACCACGGCACGGGCGGCGATGACGGCGCCATGGCCGATCGTCACACCGGACAGGATCATGCATTGCGAGCCGAGCCAGACGTCGTGGCCGATGATGACGTCGCCGCGCGTCGCGTCATGCCCGGTGAAGCCCGCCGCTGCCGGCCAGAGCCGGGGCAGGGCGGGAAAGGGATAGCTCGTCGTCCAGTCGAGCCGGTGATTGCCGCCGAGCAGGATCTCGACGCCGTCGGCGATCGAGCCGTAGCGGCCGATGACGAGCTTCGCCCCGCTCTCGGGAAAGCGCACCTTCGGCCGGCCATAGGTATAGGCGCCGGCGACGATCTGGCCCGGCCGCCGGGCGACGAGATGCGCCAGATGCAGCCGGGTCTGGTTGTCGCGGTTCACGTATTTGCGCAGCAGGCCGCGGGTGACGGGCGGCAGGCCCGCCCACCAGGCCTGCAGCGCGGAAGGGCGCCAGTCGCGATCCTCGGGCGCGATGGCGCCCTCCGACTTATCGGGCATCGGCCTTGACATCGATCTTGTCGAAGATCTCGGTCGGCTGGGTGATGGTCAGCACGTCGGCGAGGCCGAGGCCGGACGGCGATTTCGCCGTGGCGTCGATCGTCAGCGTGCCGGGCTTGGCGACGAAGCGCGAGGCCGCCGACGCCAGGGTCTTGGCCGCATCGGACGGGCCCAGCATGGCGGCGAGCCCGACACTCGCGACCATCGTGAACTGCTGGCGCACCTCCTCGACCTTGCGGCCGGTGTCGCGCGCCTGCTTCGCGATCAGTTTCTCGACCAGACCGAAATTCTGCAGCTTGATCTGGAGGTTGCGAGCCGTCGCGCCGAGCGCCGCCACCTGGGCGAGCGCGAGGTCGCTCGAGAACAGGTCCTGCGTCACATTGGCGAGCGTGCCGTTGGCATCGAGCTGCACGAGGCCGGCGCTGCCGAGCGAGAGGGTGCGGATGGCGAGCTCGTTCTTCGCTGCCTCCCAGGCCAGGTCGAGCTTCGCCGAGAGGTCGAGCTTGTCGATGCCCATGGCGAGCAACTCTGCGATTCCCGGATTGTCGCCGGTATCGACGACCGGCGTGACCAGCTTGTCGATCGTCAGGCCGAGGCTGGTCGGAATGCCGTTCAGCGGCTCGCCACCCTTCAGCTCGAAGGTGCCGAGAGCGATCTTGATCGGCTGCTTGCCCGGGATGATCGGCGGCGCATCGACCGAAAGCCCGGTCAGGCGCATGGTCCCGATCTTCGGAATGAAGCGCCGGTAGTCGATCTGCTCCAGATTTGCGTCCGGGCTGGCGAGCAGAGTCCGCAATTCACGCGCGGCATTCCCGAAGGAGAAGCCGGAATAGCTGATCGAATCGACCTTGCCCTTGCCGGGGCCGCTGGTGAACGCCATGCCTTCGATCGCGAAGCCCGACTTGTCCGGCGCATTCTCGCCGAAGGCCATGCGCGTGATCGTCCACTCGACCGGATCCTTCGGCTTGGCGCCCTTGTCTGCCGCAGGCGGGCGAATCAGGGCCTTGAAATCGCGCGCCTCGCCGCTGCCGTACTCGAACATGTCGAACAGCGTCAGCATCGACAGGGCGAAGCGCTTCTCGACATCGCTCTTGTCGTCCTTGGCGGCCGACTTGTCGTCCGCCTTCTTCTCGAGCTCCTCGGAGCCCTTGCCGACCTTGTCGAGGAGGTCGAGCAGGGGCTCCGGCCCGACCTTCGCCGTGAAGCCGCGCGCCGTGGTCTTGCCGATCGACATTTTGCCGGCCTGGCCCATGTCGATGTCGTAGCCGTCCTGCTCGAAGCTGCCGATCACCGGGACATAGGGCTCGTTCGTTCCGGGCGCCGCCTTCTCGGTGAGGACACGCGCCGACTGCTTGAGATCGAGCATGTCGAAAGCGGTGCGCTTCAGCGTGCCCTTCATCGCCCCGGCAGGGCCACCCTGGGCGCTGAGGCTGGCGCTCCCCGATTCGCCATGCGCGATCTTGCCCTCGCGGATGTCGGTGAAGCGGATGTCACGATAGGTCGTGGACTGCTTCTGCTCGCCGAACGCCTGCTCCATGGTGAGCTCGGGCGCGCTGATCTCGGTTGCGGTCAGCTTCGCGATTCGGGTCGAGGCGGGCTCGTTCGCACCGCTGGCGAAAAGCGCGAGGAAGGCGTCCTTCTCGAGATTCGAGCCTTTGACGGCGACCTTCGGGATGCTGATGACGAGCCGGCCCAGATCGATGCGGACGTTGTCGACCTGGAAATCCGCGGCCCAGGCAGGAGCGGAAAACGCGACGAAAACAGCCGCGAGAGCCGTGTTCCCGAGATGCGTTGGCCGGCGAAGGCGCGCAGCGGTCATGATATTCTCCTGTTCAGTGCCGGGCGAAACTGCCGCAACCGAGCGGCGAAAGAAAGCCGTCCTTCGCTCGAGGGCGTCATAGGAGCGAATGATCATGACGGAATTCTTGACCTGAGACGGCGGAAAGCTGCCTTCTGCCGAAGATTCGCCATCGCCGCCTTCTAGCTCGGAGCCCGGCGACGATCGCCATGGAGTTCAGAAGCGATGCATGCCCTCCGAACCGCTTTCGCCGCAATCGCGCTTTTCCTCGCCGCGCTCGCTCCCCTGGGGGTGAGGGCACAGGCCCAGCCGGCCGCAGGGGAGGCGCCCGGGCTCGAAGCGCTGACGATCGTGAGCGGCGGCACGCGGCACGCCTTCCATGTCGAGGTGATGCGCACGCCGGACCAGCGTGCCAAGGGCCTGATGTATCGCAACTACCTGCCGCCGGACCGGGGCATGCTGTTCGACTTCGGAGGCAGCGAGCCGGTGGCGATGTGGATGCAGAATACTTATATTCCGCTCGACATGCTGTTCATCCGGGCCGATGGCACGATCGCTCGCATCGCGGAGAACACCGAGCCGCTGTCGACGCGGACGATTCCGTCCGGCGAGCCGGTGCTGTCGGTGCTGGAAATCAACGGCGGTGTCAGCCGGCAGCTCGGCATCAAGCCGGGCGACAAGGTCGAGCACGCGCTGTTCAAGCGCTGAACGGCGACGGGTGGCGTCCTGCGGGGCGAGACCGCTTCGCTTTGGCTTGCGGGTTCGGCCCATGGCGTGATAGCGAACCGCAACGTTTCGAGTGCCGTCGGGGTATAGCGCAGCCCGGTAGCGCATCTGCTTTGGGAGCAGAGGGTCCCAGGTTCGAATCCTGGTGCCCCGACCACTGGAAACGTCACGCCGCAGCCTGGCTTTCGGGCTGCATGGGATTTTGTGACGGCAGAGCGCTTTCATGACCGCACGCATCTATCGCCCCGCCCGCACGGCCATGCAGTCCGGCACGGCCAAGACCGAGCGCTGGCTGCTCGAATACGAACCGGAAAGCGCCCGCCAGATCGAGCCGCTGATGGGCTGGACCTCCTCCTCCGACATGAAGAGCCAGCTCAAGCTCTGGTTCGACAGCGAGGCCGAGGCGGTTGCCTATGCGACCCGCAACGGCATCCCCTACCGCGTCGAGCAGCCGCATGAGCCCGTGCGCCGCTCGATCTCCTATTCGGACAATTTCAAGTTCTCGCGCATCGGTCAGTGGACGCACTGAAGCGTCGAGGCGAGGATAGAACCGGTTACGGGCCCGTAGCTCAGATGGATAGAGCAGCAGCCTTCTAAGCTGCTGGTCGCAGGTTCGAATCCTGCCGGGCTCGCCATCGTTTCATAGCGGAATTCCTCTTTATTCTTCGAGGCGTTCTGACAGGCATGCTGCTATTCGTTCTGACTTAGAGCCGCGCCGATGGGTGCGGCGCGCCGTTCCCGGAACGCTCCAGCCTCGCCAGTGATCAGCGACCGCGCGGGTGTCGCGGATCGAACTGTACGATGTTCGAAAGGGCTCTTTCCTTTTCGGCTTCGGTCAGGTCGACCAGCAGGCCTTCGATGGCCTTTCGCAAGTGGTTGTCTGCTGCCGTTTGCCCGGTCACGCAGAAAAACGCGCTCAACAGAAGAACGGTGCACTCGTCATAGTTCGAGACGAACTGTTTTTGGTCGTGCTTCAACGACATGATGGCCCCATGCGGTACAAACTGTTTCAAATCGGGCCGGCATAGGCATAGCTGCCGACGGCCGCGCAATTTCGAAGCCAGCGCCTGGTTGCGGATTGGGCTGAGCCCTCCAACGCGGCGGGCGGGTCTGGCAGGCGCCCGGCTCAGCGCCCGGCATCTGCGCTCGGGCCAGGCGCGCTGCCTTGATCGCGCCCGAAAGGCGCTTCATCGGGAGCGGCTCTTCGGCTAGACCGGCTCTCTCGGCAAAAGCGCGGCCTCGGCGTCGCGAGGATGGATGATGTTTTCACTCACGCCCGCGATCGACCGGCTCACGGCTTTCGTCTCGGCCAGCCACGCGCGCGCCTGTGCCTTCCTGCTGCTGCTCTCGCTTTGCGCTTTCTTGCCGGGCTTCAGCACGCTGCAGCCGATTGACCGCGACGAGCCGCGCTTCGCGCAGGCCAGCAAGCAGATGCTGGAGACGGGCGATTTCGTCGATATCCGCTTCCAGGAGGAGGCGCGGCACAAGAAGCCCGTCGGCATCTACTGGCTGCAAAGCGCGGCGGTGAAGGCTGGCGCCGCGCTCGGTGTGCCCGAGGCACGCACGCAGATCTGGCTTTATCGCCTTCCTTCGCTGATTGGCGCGACGGCGACCGTGCTCCTGACCTATTGGGCGCTGCTGGCCTTCCTGTCGCCGCCGCTTGCGCTTCTGGGCGCTGCTCTGATGGCGACGGCGGTGCTGCTCGGCGTCGAGGCGCGTATCGCCAAGACCGATGCCGTGCTCGCCGCCTGTGCCGTCGCCAGCATGGGTGCGCTCGCCCGCACCTGGCTGGACTGGACACGCTCGCTCGCCTTCGTGCCGAGCCGGCGCAACTGGCTGGTGTTCTGGGGCGCCACCGCCATAGGCCTGCTGATCAAGGGCCCCATCGTACCGATGGTCTGGGGCCTCGCCATCCTCGTGCTGAGCGCGAGCCAGCGCTCCTTCCGCTGGCTGAAGCCGCTGCGCTTCGGGCCGGGGCTGCTGCTCTGCCTGATCGTCGCGCTGCCCTGGTTCGTCGCGATCATGGTCAAGACCGGCGGCAGCTTCTTCGCCGAGAGCGTCGGGCAGGACATGCTCGGCAAGGTCGCCGAGGGGCAGGAGAAGCATTGGGGGCCGCCGGGGCTCTATCTCCTCTTCTTCTTCGCGACCTACTGGCCGGCAGCGGCCTTCGCCGCCATGGCGGTGCCCTTCGCCTGGGTCCGGCGCAAGGAGCCGCAGATCCTGTTCCTGATCGCCTGGATCCTGCCGTCCTGGATCGTCTTCGAGGCGGTGCCGACCAAGCTGCCGCATTACGTGCTGCCGCTCTATCCGGCGATCACGGCCTTGCTGCTGCTGGCCGTCGTCAATGGTGGTATCGCTCGTCACCGGCGCGGGGCGGTGGCGACGGCGACGCTCGTCGTGACCGTGCCGCTCGCCCTGATGGCCGTGGTCATCTTCGGCAACTGGACGCTGGATCATGCGGTCCCGTGGCTGGCGCTGCCGTTCTTCGCGCTCGTCCTGACGGTCGGGGTGAGCGTCGTTGCCGCATTTCGGCGGCTCGAATTCGAGGGCGCGCTCTGGCGCTGCGTGCTGGCGAGCCTGTTCCTGACCGTCGCGATCTATCCCTTCGCCATCGAGAGCCTGCGCTCGCTCAAGCTCTCGCCGCGGCTGGCACAGGCAGCGAAGGCGGCGGGCTGCGCCGATCCGGCCGTGATCACGCTGGGTTATCGCGAGCCGAGTCTCGTCTTCCTGACCGGTACCGATCTTGCCATGGCGGCGGGCGGGACGCAGGCCGCCGCCTTCCTCGATCAGCCCGGATGCCGCGTCGCCTTCGTGGAGAGCCGCTTCGCCGGCGAATTCGACGCGGCGCTGGCTGCTTCGCCGGTGAAACCGCGCCTGCTGACGACGATCGAGGGGTTCAACCTGAATGGCGGGCGCAAGCTTTCGATCGCCGTCTTCGCCAAGGAGCCGGGCTGACCATCGGCCCCGGAACCAGATGGACATGAGAAAGGCCCTCGTCCCGGGGCGCCATTCCGCCCGGAATGACGTCTTGAAGGATGCTTCGGATGGCTCCCGAGCGTCCCGAAACATCCTCCAGGATGCTCCCTGTCATCGCTCCTCAGGGTGAGGGGTAGAATGTCCACAGTGCCGTCCAGAACGCAAAAGTGGTTCACACACAGCCGCATCTTGCTCTAGAGCAGTGCCAGCCATGTCCCGGATGAAGCCGTTTTGACCGAAGTCCCTTCCCCTCAGCCCTTGCTCAGCGTCGTCGTGCCCGTGCGCAATGAAGAGGGCAACATCGCGCCGCTCGTCGCCGACATCGAGAAGGCCTGCGCCGCGATCGGCCCCTTCGAGGTCGTCTACGTCAATGACGGCTCCACGGACGGGACGGCCGCGGCGCTGGCGGCGCTCGCGGCGGCCAAGCCATGGCTGCGCGTCGTCACCCATGCGCAATCCTGCGGGCAGAGCGCGGCGGTGCGCAGCGGCGTGCGCCATGCCCGCTCGGCCATCGTCGCGACGCTCGACGGCGACGGCCAGAACGATCCCGTTTTCCTGCCGGAGATGGTCGAGGCCCTTCAGAAGGCCGGGCTGGCGGCCGGGCTGGTGCAAGGGCAGCGCGTCGGCCGCAAGGACACCGGCTTCAAGAAACTGCAATCGCGCATCGCCAACACCGTGCGCGTGCGCGTGCTCAGGGATGGCACGCGCGATACCGGCTGCGGGCTGAAATGCTTCCGGCGCGAGGCCTATCTGGCGCTGCCCTATTTCGATGCGCTGCATCGCTTCATGCCGGCGCTGATGGTGCGGGAGGGCTACGGGGTGGTGCATGTCGATGTGCGCGACCGGCCGCGGCTCACCGGCGTCTCGAATTACGGCTTCTTCGACCGGCTCTGGGTCGGCATCCTCGACCTTGCCGGCGTCTGGTGGCTGATCCGCCGGCGCAAGCGCGTGCCGCAGATCGTCGCGGAGACCCTCTGATGCTGATCGACCTGCAACAGGCCGTCGGAAACTATTTCCACGACGTCTTCGTCAACAACATCGACTGGTGGGTGCTGCTCGGCGTGGTGGCGCAGGGACTCTTCACCATGCGCTTCGTCGTGCAATGGCTGGCGAGCGAGAAGGCGAAGCGCTCTGTCGTGCCGATGACGTTCTGGTGGTTCTCGATCGGTGGCGGAGCATTGCTGCTGGTCTACGCGCTCTACCGACGCGATCCGGTCTTCATCGTCGGCCAGGGCTTCGGCGTCTTCGTCTATCTCCGCAACCTGCAATTCGTGCTGCGGGCGAAGGCGCGAGGCGAGGATACCAATTCCGGGCCGGGCTGAGGTTCGTTCGGTGCCGGAGGCCGACGTCGTCAGCCGAAAGTCGTCATTCCGGACAAGCGGCGAAGCCGCGCCGATCCGGAATGACGGAACGGAGGTCTCTCAACCGTTCGACTGCGGGGCGCCGTCGGCCGCCGCGCCCTGGGAGGCCGGAGCTGGCCCGGCCGCGCCCGGCGGTTGCGGCTTGCGCATCGCCGCGGAATAGGCCGGGTAGCGCTCGCGATAGGCCTTGAGGAACTCCGAGATCGTGTCGGCGCTGGCGGCGGCGCGCGCCAGCTCGCGGATGTCGGCCGCCTTGTTCCGGTTCGCCCCGGTCATGAAGGCGAAGGTGCGGGCATCGGCGCTCTGGGCCATCTTCGGCGCGAATTTGCTGCGCAGCCGGTCGAGCGAGAGCGCTTCGTTCGCCATCACATAGGAGATGCCGGCGCGCATCACGTCGGCGCGCTGGCTGTCGGTGAGCGGGCTGTCACCGCGCCAGCTCTCGTCGAGGATGCGCTCATAGGCCTCGCCCGCCTCGCGCCAGCGCCGGCCGGTCCAATAGATATCCGCACGCAGCCGGTCGACTTCCGGGCCGCGCTCGCTCTCGAGCATCTCGAAGGCCTGATCGGTGCGCGAGAGGTCGGACAGGGCCTTGCTTTCCAGCAGCAGGCGGGCGCGCCTGACATCGGCCGGCAATTCGACGAGGCGCGTCGCGTTGAGGGCGCGCACCGCATCGGCGGGCTTGCCGTTCATCAGGTCGATCATGGCGAGACGCGCGGCGACCGTCGAGCGTGCCGCCCCCGTCAGGCGTCGGTCCATCTGGTATTTCAGGATCTCGGCCGCCTGGTCGAGCAGGTCGAGCTCCACCAACCTGTCGGCGAGCAGGCGGGTGATCTCGTCGCCGCGCCGGCCGATCGGCAGGAACTCCTTGAAATCGTAGAAGAGGGCGAGCGCGTCGATGCGCGGCAGCTTGTCGGCGCCGCCATCGGCGAAGAGCTCGGCGAAGCGCTGTGCCGTCTCGTCATGCATCCGCCGGGTCAGCGGATCGTCGGGGAAATTCTCGTTGGCGCGGCGAGCGATCAGGAAAGCGTCCCGCCAGCGCTTCTGGTCGGTGTAGAGCCGGTTGAGCTCGGCCAGGGCCTCGATCTCGACGCGGCCGCCACGCCAGACCACCGAGACGGTTTCGAGCCGGGCGACGGCCTCGTCGACCTTCAGGTCGCTGCGCTTGTCGGTGTCGGCGAGTTTCACCGCGCGCAGTTGCGCCTCCGCCGCGACGGGGCGGCTCGTGGCCTCGAACAGGGGTCGGTAGCCGTTCATCGCGATGTCGGCGCGCCCGCTGGCGTCGTCGAGCATCGCCTGCAGCAGAGCCAGCTTCTCCTGGTCGAAGTTGTCGCGCGGCATGTCGGCGAGGGCCTGGACCTGCCGCTCGGCCATGCCCATGTCCTGCGTCGCGAGGGCGGCACGCGTCATCGCCTCGCGGAATTCTCCCTGAAGGTCGGCCGGGTAGCGCTCGAGAAACGCTTCGCCGCGACGGAAGCCGGCAAGGGCCTGGGCATTGCGATTGAGGCGCTGCTCGATCAGGGCGCGCCAGAGGGAGGCTTCCGCATCGTCCTTGATCGGCGCCGCCTCGAAGGCGGCGAGCGCTTCCGGGTTGCGGTGCATCTGCGCCGCCGCGACGCCCTTGAGGAAGAGCGCCTCGCGATTCGCGCGCATCGGCTGATCGTCCCGCATCAGCGCATCGAGCGGGCCAAGGGCCTCGGGGGCGAGGTGATTTGCCAGGTAGAAGCGGGCGAGCGCCAGCCTTGCTTCCGATTTGTGGCTCCGCGATGCGCCCGCCGCATCCTGGATCAGGGCCCGGGCCTGCTCCTGCGGCGAGCCGAGGCGCAGTTTGGCCCAGCGCTCTGGGTCGAGGAGGGGAGGCGCCGGCGGCGGCTGGTCCGACTGGGCGGCAGCCTGGGTCCCGTCCTGGCCGGAGACGTCGAGCGAGACGGTGAGCCCTCCGGCACGGCCGATACGGACCTCGTTGGTGCCGGCACGCGTGACGATGTCGTCCGAGCGCGGCTGGACGGCGAGGCCCTGCGCGGTGGGCAAAAGGCCGAACTCGACGAAGCGGTAGGGCTTCGGCGTCAGTCGGGTCGGGCCCAGCGTGGTGGCGACGGCGACGGGCAGTCCCGCAGGTCCGGATTCCAGCCAGTGCACGCCGGTCAGGCCGGGCATCGGCACGGCGAGGATCGTCTGGCCGCGCTCGTCGACGCCGCGCCGTGGCTCGATCGCCGCGGCAGGCCCGCCGCCCTCCTCAGCGAGGTCGAGCGACCAGCCGTTGCCGTCGGCGAAGAAGCGGGCGAGCGGCTGGCCGGCGAGGCGCAGCCTGACGAGCGTGGCCTTGCCCTCGCGGCTGACCGTGCTGTCCTCGATCTGCTGCGGCAAACGCCCGGTCAAATCGGCGGGGTCAATGGTGTCGCGCGTGTCGAAAACCAGCGTCATCGTGCCGGAGTCGAGGAAGGCGGCGGCGCCGGTGGGGCGGGGAAAGCGGAAGTCGAGGCGCTTCTCGGCCGCGACGATCGCGACCTTCGACGGGGCGGGCTCGGGCGCAGCCGGCGCTGCGGCGGGTGGTGTCGCCCCGGGGGTGAGCCTGGCTTCCTGGGCGGGAACGGAGCTGCCCGCGGCCGTGGCCTCGGTCGGTTGCGCCGACACGGGCGAGGCGGCGACGGGGGTGGCTGCGGGCTCGGGCAGCGTTTGCAGGGACGCAAGCGAGAGCGCCGAAGGCTTGGCTGGCCTGAGCAGGTCGACGACCAGCCCGGTCTCGTCGTCGAAGCTGCGCGCCTGCCAGTCCGGCGGCAAGGCGAGCGTCAGGCTGAGCCGCTCCTTGCCGGCGTCGAGCGCGGCCAGCGCGATGCCTTCTGGCAGGGCGGTGCGAAGGGCGGCCTCGTCAGCGTTCATCGCCCGGTCGAAGGTGAGCTTGAGCTTGCCGTCGGAGAGGTCGGACGCCATCGCCGTGCCGGCAGGCGCCTTGAAGATCAGGCGCTCCAGCGTCGGCAGGCTCGCGCTGCGCATCGACAGCATGGCCGCGGGCGCCGGCGGCTGTCGGCTCGCCTCCCTGGCCCTCGCCTCGGCCAGGCGCAGGCGCTGGGTCAATTCCGCGATCACCTCGGGCGGCGGGCCGGGCAGCAGGCCGGTCCAGTTCTGCGGCAGGAGGTCGATGAAGGCCTTGTCGCCGGCCTCGATCAGATTGGCCTTATAGGGCTGCGTCAGCGCGAAGCGCATGCCGCGCCCGTCCGGATCGATGCGGGCGATCGAGACATAGTTCGGCAATTCGCGCGCGACCTTCGCGACATCGACCGTGACAGGATCGCCGAAGGCGACGATCAGCACCCCGTTGGCGACGCGCACGCGCGTCTGCGTCGGCTGGTCGAAGGCGAGCGAAAGGCGGCCGAAGCCGGCCGGCATCGCCTCGCCGCGCAGCGTGGCGCTGGCGGCAAGAGCAGGCGCATTCAGACCGGCCGCAAGCGCAAGCGCGGTCAGCCCGATACCGAAAGCGAGGGAACGCGACAGACGCAAAACCGGAGACTCGACCCAACGCGGCAGGCCGGACTCGCATCCCGGGGGATGCGCCGACCTGCGCGCAGGTTACTGCGTCAAGCATAATGGCTGCTTAACGCGGCGCCCCGGCTTGCCGGCATCAATGCCGCTTGCAGTCGTCGCGGAAGCGCTTGCGCGCCTTGCCGTGGAGCCCCTTCTGATCGGCCTGGGTCGAGCATTCCTTTGACTTGGCAGCCTTGTCGGCGGCGCTCACCGTGGTCTTGGCGCCCGTCGTGGCCGGCTTGGCGGGAGCGGCCGGAGCCGGCGCGGTGACGGCAGGCTTCGCCGGGGCGGAGGGGGCCGGGGTGGCGGTCTGCGCCAATCCATAGCTCGTCGTCATGGCGAGCATGGCGAGCG
This sequence comes from Allobosea sp. UNC402CLCol, assembly GCF_000745475.1. Classification (GTDB taxonomy): domain Bacteria; phylum Pseudomonadota; class Alphaproteobacteria; order Rhizobiales; family Beijerinckiaceae; genus Allobosea; species Allobosea spartocytisi. The sequence continues at coordinate 249,345 of NZ_JQJJ01000008.1, read as the reverse complement.
GGAGCAGGTAGCGGGCCAGCTTCATGGAGGTCGTCCGTCAATAACCCGGATAATCGGTTCCTGGCAGTCGCCGGGTCGGCTGTCGGATAACAGAAATTCGCGCCTCTCCGGTTGAACGGCTCCTGAACGAATCTTGACCGTGATGGGGCGGGGTACAGGGGCTACGGCATTGGATCGGTCTCGTGTTCGATCCGATGCCTTGGCTCGTTGTCTTGGCATCGGCTTTTCCCCAAAGCCGCACGCCCTTTTTCGAGCCGATGCCCTAGCGCGAGGCCGGCGCGATCGCCGGGAGTTCGTTGCCCGGCAGGGCGGCCTCGCTCGCGACGCGGTCGAGCGCCGGGCCGCGGCCGCTCGTCGCCAGCGCGATGGTGAGCTTCTCCGCCCGCTCGGGAGCCATGGCGGCGAGCACTTCCGACATCTTGCGCGGGTTCATCTGCTGCACCACCGGCACGAGCACGTCGAGGCTCAGCCGATCGAAGACGCGGGCGGCGTCCTTGGGCTTCATCGCCTCGTACATGATGACGAGGTTCTTGATCGCCTTGGATTCCTCGACGGCGGCCCTGGCAGCCGGGCTGTTCTTCTCTTCCAGGGTCTTGAGGTCGCCGACGCGGCCGTCGAGCTTCTTCTCGGCGGTGTCGAGCAGGCGCTCGCGCATCTCCAGCTCGCGCATGCGGCCGTCGAGCTCCTCGCGGCGCTCGCCGAGGCGTTCCAGCAGCGCCTTTTCGGCTGGCGAGACGGGCTGCGCCGTGCCGTTCATGATGCCGGCCTTGTTGTTCGGGTTCGCGGCGCGGGCGGCTTCCGCCTTGGCGTCGGCTTCCGCCTTCTCCTTGTCCTTCTTCGGATCGGGGGCGGGCACCGAGCCCGTCGTCTCCGGGTCGAAGATATCGGGAGCGTGGGCCCGGGCGATGCCCTTGGCGAGCCCCCGGACTTCCGGTTCGGGCTTCGCCTTGGCGGAGGCGGCGAAGGCCGGGGGGCTTGCCGGGATCGTGCCCCGATAGGGCTCCGCCGTCCAGGCGAGCAGCTTCAGCGCCAGGAGACCCATGGCGCCGAGGATGACTGCCGGCAGGAGGCGGGGCCGTTCGATCACGCAGCTTGGCCCTCGAGGCGACGGGCGGCGCGGGCGCGGATCGCTGCGGCGGACTGCGCCGCGCTTTCCAGGCGGGAGAGCGGGGTGGGCTCGACCGGGGCGGGCGGCTGCGCTTCGGCTACCGGCTTCGCGACGAGGGCGGCGGCGCTGACGATCTGGCCGATGCGCTCCATCACGGCCTGGCCGGCCTCGACCTGCGCGGCGAGGTCGGCGGCGTAGCGCTCGGCGGTGCGCAGGCGCTCCTCCAGCGTGCGGTCGCAGTCGCCGAGCGTGTTCTTGAGGCCGGCGATGGCGCGTTCGGCATTGTCGGTCGCGGTGACGAGCGCGCCGACGGTCTGGCGCATCCCGGCCTCGTCCGCCTTCAGCCGCTCGATGCGCTTGGCCAGGATGTAGCAGGTGATGATGGTGGCGACGAGCAGGCTGGCGACAAGCGCATCGGCGATGAGGTTGATCGTCATGGCTGTCCTGCTCAGTTGGTGGCGCCGAGATGGCTGGCGAGACTGTCGAACGCGGCGAGCGTGGTCTTGGAGCGCCGCAGCGGGCTCGTGACCTGCACGGCGATCTTGCCGTCGACCCGGCCGACGCGCCCCTCGGTCACCATGAAGTCGCCGCAGCGCAGCGACACGGCCGAGTCCGGGCGGGCGTCGAACATCAGCGTGTCGCCGATCTCGAGCTGCATCACGCGCTTCAGCGGCATCCGGGTTTCGTGCAGCACGCAGGTGACGTCGACATCGGCCTGCCAGACCTCGGTGGCGAGGTGGTTTTCCCAGATCGGATCGCGCCCGAGCTTCTCACCCATGAAGCTTTCGAGCAGCAATTCACGGATCGGCTCGATGGTCGCATAGGGCAGGAGGATGTGCAGCGAGCCGCCCCGGCCTTCCATGTCGAACTTCAGCTCGACGCGGATCGCGGCATTGGCCGGCCGCGAGATCGAGACGAAGCGCGGGTTCGACTCGACCCGGTCGATGGTGAAGGTCACCGGCGAGAGCGGCTTGAAGGCGGCCTCGGCGTCGCCGAGCACGAGCTGGATGACGCGGCGGATCAGCTGGATCTCGATCGAGGTGAAGGGGCGGCCGTCGACGCGCGGGGCGGGCTGGCCGCGCTTGCCGCCGAACATCGTGTCCAGCACCGAATAGGTGAGGGCGGTCTCGATGGTGACGAGGCCGAAATTATCCCATTCCTCGGCCTTGAACACCGAGAGCAGCGCCGGCTGCGAGATCGAGTTGACGTAGTCGCCGAAGCGCACCGAGCGGATGCTCTCCAGCGTCACCTCGACATTGTCGGTGAAGAAGTTGCGCAGGCTGGTCGAGAGCAGGCGCACGAGACGCTCGAAGATGATCTCGAGCATCGGCAGGCGCTCATAGGCGACCGAGCCGGAATCGACGATCGCCTGGATGCCGTTGCGCGAGGCGCTGTCCTCGGCGCTGGAGAAACCGAGCATCGTGTCGATTTCGTCCTGCGACATCAGGCGGTCGGTGCCGCCTTCCTGCTCGCCATCCTCCTCGAAGGTGGCGGGCATCGTCGACCACTCTGCCGCCATCGTCTCGGGCGTCAGCGGCTGGTCGCGGGGCTTATCCGGATTGTCGCGTTCGAGGCTCATCGGGATGCCGTCACTTCGTTGCGGTCGTCGGGGCGATTGGAGGCGCTCATTGCACCAGCAATTCCTTGAACAGAACGGCGTCCACCTTGGCGGGGTAGACCGTCATGTTGACCCGGCGCAGGAGCTCCTCCTTCAGCCGATACATCCCGGCCGAGCCATCGAGGTCGGAGGGGCGCAATTCGCGCATGAAGATCTGGAAGGCGTCCTCGACGCGCGGCAGCAGCGGCTTGACCTCCTCGGAGACCTTGGCGTCGCCGATCTCGAGCACGACCTTGATCTTCATGATCGGCTGACGGTCCTGCTGGCCGCCATTCGACATGCCGATCATCATGTCCTTCATTTCGAGGAAGGTGGCGGGCTTCTTGACCTTGGCGGCGGCCTCTGCGGCCTGCTCTGCCGAGGGCCGCTTGAACAGGAACCAGTAGCCTCCGCCGCCGGCGGCGGCCAGCAAGGCGACGGCGGCAATGACGATGACGAGCTTCTTCTTGCCGCCTTTCGCCGCTTCCTGGCCCGAGGCGCCTTCGTCTTCGGTCTTGGCTTTCTTCGCCATCTGCTTCAGCCCCGGGCCGTCCGGCCGGCGTCCTGCCGACCTCTCCCGCACCATCTCCAATCACGGTTAACGTCCCGTTAAGGGCGGCAGATTTTGCCGGGCCATTCTTGCCGTTGCGAACGGTTGTGCCGGGTGTCGGCATCGATCTGTCACTAAGAAAACCTTTTTAAATCAATCACTTGTCTGAGTTAACCATGCTGGCACGGCGCTTGCCGAGTGTCCGGTGTGGCGACTGCGCTGGGGAGCGTCGAGGTCGCCGCGGGACATATCGGGAGTTAAGCCGTGGAGAACGCCTCTCTCATCGGCCTTTCGCGCCAGGTCGCCCTGTCGCGGGAGCTGGACGTCATCGCCAACAACATGGCGAATGTCGGCACGAGCGGATTCAAGGCGCGCAGCGCGCGCTTCAGCGAATTCGTCATGCCGAAAGCCAAGGCCGAGGCCTTCAAGCCGGCCGACCAGGCGCTGTCCTATGTCATCGACAAGGGCACGCCGCTCGACCTTTCGCAGGGCGCGACCGAGTTCACCGGCAATCCGCTCGATGTCGCGCTGAAGGGCGACAACTTCCTGGTCGTGCAGACGGCCGGCGGCGAGCGCTACACCCGCGCCGGCTCGCTGACGATCAATCGCCAGGGCCAGCTCGTGACGCAGTCCGGCCAGACCGTGATGGGCGAGGCGGGGCCGATCACCTTCGGCAACACCGAATTCGACATGCGCATCGCCGCCGACGGCACGGTGACGAGCGACCAGGGCACGCGCGGCAAGCTCCGGCAGGTCCGCTTCGCCAATCCGACCGCGCTGGTGAGCGAGGGGACGAACCTGTTCTCCTCGCCGACGCCGCCGCAGGCCGTCCCGGCCGGCACGCGTCTGGAGCCCGGCTCGATCGAGCGCTCGAACGTCAAGGCCGTCACCGAACTCACCCGGCTGATGGAGGTGCAGCGCGCCTACCAGAACGTCGCGAACATGATCAGCCGCTCCGACGACCTGCGCAGCAAGGCGATCTCGCGCCTGGCTGACCAGCAGGCCTGAGCCGGAAAGGAACCTCTCCCATGCGCGCCATGCAGACAGCCGCCACGGGCATGATGGCCCAGGAGATGAACGTCCAGGTCATCTCCAACAACATCGCCAACGTCCGGACCACCGGCTACAAGCGCCAGCAGATTCACTTCCAGGATCTGCTCTACGAGAATTTCCGCCGCGCCGGCTCGGCCAGCTCGGACCAGAACACGCAGGTTCCGGCCGGCACCTTCATCGGCTCGGGCGTCAAGACGGTCTCGACCGGCCGCGTCATGACGCAGGGCAACATCAGCCCGACCGAGAAGCCCTATGATCTGGCGCTGCGTGGCGAGGGCTTCTTCAAGATCCGCATGCCCGACGGGCGGACGACCTATTCGCGCGACGGTTCCTTCGATCTCGATGCGCAGGGCCAGCTCGTCACCCGCGACGGCTATCTGGTCGAGCCCGGCATCACCGTGCCGAACAACGCCGCCTCGGTGAACATCAACGCCCAGGGCATCGTCGAGGCGACGATTCCGGGCCAGACCGCGCCGCAGCAGCTCGGCCAGATCCAGCTCACCCGCTTCGTGAACAAGGTCGGTCTCGAATCGATCGGCGACAATTTGTTCGTCGAGACGGCCGCCTCCGGCCAGCCGATCGACGGCTTCGGCGGCGGGGAGGGTTTCGGCACGCTGCAGCAGAACTATCTCGAAGAAGGGAACGTTCAGGCGGTCACGGAGCTCTCGTCGCTGATCGCGGCCCAGCGCGCCTATGAGATGAATTCCAAGGTCATCACCGCCGCCGACCAGATGATGTCGGCGACGACGCAGATGTTCCGCGGTTGATCGGGAGGGCCAGCATCATGATCCGCCTCACCCTCACAGGATTGCTGCTCGCCGCCGCGGCCTTCGACGCCGGCACGGCGCTGGCGCAGCAGCCTCGCGCACGGAGCGGGACCGCTCCGGTCGCCATCGCTTCGGCGGCCGCGACGCAAGCTGCCCCGGCCCCGACCGTTGCCGCTGTTCCCACGCACAGGCTCGTCCTGCGGCCGGAGCTCAATCTCGTTCGAGACCTCGTCACCTATGGCGACCTGATCTCGGGGCTTTCCGGCGATCTCGCCGGCATGGCCGCCTTCCGGGCGCCGGCGCTCGGCGAGACCGGCACGATCCAGGTCGGCCGCATCGTCGAGGCGGCCCGTGCCGCAGGCGTGATCCGGGACGCGGCGGAGCTGGAGAGCCAGGGTTTCGCACAGGTCGTGGTGACCCGCGCCGCCCGGCGGATCGGCGCCAACGAGATCGAAGCGGCGGTGAAGGCCGGGCTGCAGGAGCGCTTCGGCGTCGATGCCCGCATGTTCGCGCTCGCGATCGACGGTGGCGCGCCGCCCGTGGCGATCGAGCCGGAGCTGACCGGCGAGATTGCCGTGTCCGACCTCTCCTTCGATGCCCGCAGCCGGCGCCTCCAGGCGCGGCTCACAGTGCCCGGCAGCGCCGCCATGCGGCTGAAGCCGCTGCGCATCCTGGGCCAGCTCGTCGAGACGGTCGAGGTGGTGGTGCCCAAGCGTGCGATCGCGCGCGGCGAGACGCTCGGCCGGGACGATGTCATCGTCGAGCGGCGCCCACGCGACGGCCAGGGCAGCGAGCTGATCGGCGATTCCCGCGCCGCCATCGACAAGGTGGCGCGCCGGGCTTTGCTCGCCGGCGTGCCGCTGCGCACTGGCGACGTCCAGCGCGAGGAGATCGTCGCCAAGGGCGAACTCGTCACCATCGTCTATGAGGGGCCGGGCCTGCTCATCACCATGCGCGGCCGGACGAACGATTCCGGCGCGATGGGCGATGTCGTCTCCGTCACCAATCCCCAGTCCAAGCGCACGCTGCAGGGCACCATCACCGGCCCCGGCCGCGTCTCGGTCAAGCCGGCCATCGGCCGCATCGCCAGCGCCCAGTGAGTATCGTCGTGGAAAGCGTCATGATCCCGAACCGCATCCTCAAGCTCTCCGGCCTTTTGCTGCTGACCGCCTCGCTCGGGGCCTGCGGCGTCGGCGACCGCCTCGCCAATGTCGGGCAGGCCCCGACACTCTCGCCCGTCGAGGACCCGACCGCGGCGAAGGGCTACAAGCCCGTCCAGATGCCGATGCCGGCGATGGAGCACGCCTCCTTCGCCCCGAACTCGCTCTGGCGCACCGGCTCGCGCGCCTTCTTCAAGGATCAGCGCGCCCGCAATGTCGGCGACCTCGTCACCGTCAAGGTCAAGGTCACCGACAAGGCCCAGCTCAACAACACGACCCAGCGCTCGCGCAAGAACGGCGAGGATTTCGGGGCGGCCAACACCTTCGGCTTCGAGAACAAGCTCGACAAGTTCCTGCCGGACGGCGCCAAGGCCGACTCGCTGCTCAAGCTCGATTCGGACTCGTCCAGCCAGGGCGCGGGCTCGATCAACCGTTCCGAGACGCTGGCGACCAATGTCGCGGCGGTGGTCACCCAGAACCTGCCGAACGGCAACCTGGTGATCGAGGGCAAGCAGGAGATCCGCGTCAATTTCGAGGTGCGCGAGCTGATCGTCGCCGGCGTCATCCGGCCGGAGGACATCGAGTCGGACAACACCATCGATTCGACCAAGATCGCCCAGGCCCGCATCGCCTATGGCGGCCGCGGCCAGATCACCGACGTCCAGCAGCCGCGCTACGGCCAGCAGGTGATGGATATCCTGCTGCCCTTCTGAGCCGCGCCGATCTTCCGAAATCCGGCCGGCGCGGAACGCTCCCCCTTGTCTCCGCTCCGGTTCGGCCGGCGGTTCCTCCCGAGCCGCCGACAGCCCCGGCCGCCCGCCACGCTCCCCAAGCTTCAAAGGCAGGCGGCCAGAAGCCCCGCGTCCTCCCGACGCGGGGCTTTTCCATGTCAGTCGTCCTCGATCTTCAGGATCACCGCCTGATCCGGCCCGATGGCGCGGCCGTCCTCGGTGCGCACGTCGAGGCTCACGCGCTGGCCGGTCTCGCGCTCGACCAGGCGGGAATGCTTTTCCTCCGGCGCGAAGAGATGGCGCTCGCCGAACTGGCGCAGCGCGACCATGACCGGGAACAGGTCCTTGCCCATGGCGGTCAGGCGATATTCCACGCGCGTTCCACCCTCACCCAGCGGAACCGCGTCGAGAATCCCGCTCTGGACCAATGTCTTCAGCCGATCGGTCAGGATGTTCCGGGCGATGCCGAGGCTTTTCTGAAACTCGCTGAAGCGGGTCATGCCGTCGAAGGCATCGCGAACGATCAGCAGCGACCACCAGTCCCCGATCACGTCCAGGGAGCGCGCGCTGGGACAATAGTCCCCCTTGAGGCTCTTGCGAGCGACCATCAGCCCGTTCCCCACCCGCGGGCGATCGACCCGCTTCTTTTTGGTTGCATGATAAAACTCATATCGTTATGCCCAATTTGGTTTCATCATAAAACTGATGCCTGAGGTCTGCAATGGATTTGGATCAGGACGCGGCGCTGCCCAGCGCCGCGAAGGAGAGCATTCGTCCTCCAAACGGAGACGGGACCGTTCAGGCCGCGGACCGGGTCGCAGGGGAGGCGCCGCCCGAGATGCCTTCGCTGAATGGCCGCACCATTTTGCTGTTCGCCGTGGCGAGCGGGCTTGCCGTTGCCAACGCCTATTTCGCGCACCCGCTGCTCGATGTCATGGCCGACGATCTCGATCTGTCCCGCAGCGTCGCCGGGCTGATCGTCGGGGCCACGCAGTTGGGTTATGGGCTCGGCCTGCTGCTGCTCGTTCCGCTGGGGGATCTTCTCGATCGCCGCAAGCTGATCATCGGCCAGTCCCTGCTGTCCGTGCTGGCTCTTGCCTGTGTCGGCGTCTCGCATTCGGCCGCGATGCTGCTTGCCTCGATGGCGGCGGTGGGCCTTCTGGCCGTCGTGACGCAGGCTCTGGTCGCTTATGCCGCGAGCCTGGCGCGCCCATCGGAACGCGGCCATATCGTCGGCGTGGTCACGAGCGGGATCGTCCTCGGCATCCTGCTGGCGCGAACCGTTGCCGGATCTCTCACCGACCTGTCCGGCTGGCGAACGGTCTATTTCGTCTCTGCGGCTCTCACGATGGCGATCGTGCTGCTGCTCTGGAGAGTGCTGCCGCGGCAGGAGCGCAAGCCCGCCGGCCTGTCCTATGGGCGTCTGATCGCGTCGCTCGTCACCCTGATCGTCACGGAGCCCACCCTGCGCATCCGTGGGGTCATCGCCATGCTGATCTTCGCCAACATCACGACCTTGCTGGCCCCGCTCGTCCTGCCGCTGAGCGCGCCGCCCTTCTCGCTGTCCCATACGGAGATCGGCCTTTTCGGCCTGGCGGGCGCCGCCGGTGCGCTCGGGGCGACGCGGGCGGGACGCTGGACCGATCGCGGCTACGGTCAACGCCTAACGGGGATCGCGCTCGCGCTGATGCTGCTGGCATGGCTGCTGATAGCCCAGCTTCAGCATTCGATCCTGTGGCTGATCGTCGGGGTGCTGGTAATCGATTTCGGCCTTCAGGCCGTCCATGTCACCAATCAGGCGATGATCTATCGGGTGCGGCCCGATGCGCAGAACCGCCTGACGGCGGCTTATATGATCTTCTATTCGATCGGCAGCGCGGCCGGTTCCTCAACGTCGACCGTCATCTATGCCCATGCGGGCTGGCCCGGCGTGTGCGCCGCGGGCGCGCTGATCAGTCTCGCGACACTGGCCTTCTGGGTCCTCACGCTGAAGTCGACCCCGGAAGCCGCGACGAGACGGATCTCCGGCTAGATGCGCGGACGGCGCTGCGGCCTCCCGAGCCGCCGACAGCCCACCATGCTCCCCGAGCTTCAAAGGCAGGCGGCCAGAATCCCCGCGTCCTCCCGACGCGGGGCTTTTTGCGGATGGTCCAACCTGATCCTGTCGCCGAAGAGGTCGGCCACAGGAAGCCCAGGCATCAATTCGTGAGCGCGCTGCGGGCGAGGCTGGCTGCCAGCGTCAGCATCATGACGCCGATGGCGAGGTCGAGGACGCGCCATGCGCCAGGCCGCGAGAAGAGCGGGGCGAGGAAGCGGGCGCCAAAGCCCAGCGACGCGAACCAGGCAAAGCTGGCCATCACGGCGCCAGCCATGAAGGGGAGACGCTCCGTCGGCGGGAGACTCGCGCCGACCGCACCCATCAGCATCACCGTGTCGATGTAGACATGCGGGTTCAGGAAGGTGAAGGCGGCGGTTCCGGCGATGGCGGCGCCGAGGCTGATGCTGGCCTGCCGGTCAACGGTGAGTGCCGACGGATGGGCCGCCCGCCGGAGAGCCGAGGCGCCATACCAGCTGAGGAACGCCGCGCCTCCCAGGCCGAGGGCCAGCGATAGTCCCGGCACGACGGCGAGCATGCTCCCCAGACCACTGACCCCCGCCACGATCAGCACCGCGTCGGCGGCCGCGCAGAACAGGACGATCGGCCAGACATGCTCGCGCTTGAGGCCTTGACGAAGGACGAACATGTTTTGGGCGCCGATCGCGATGATCAGCCCGGCGGATAGAGCGAAGCCTTTGGCGAAGGCGGACAGAAGAGCGGTGGTCATGCCGCCTTGATGCGTCGAGGCGACGATGTAGTATAGCTCAATTTTCTTAATCTGATTTAGGAATGCTAATGCTGGACTACCTGTCCCTCGCGGCCCTTGCCGCCGTGGTGCGCGAGGGCAGTTTCGAGAAGGCGGCTGCGGCACTCTGCGTCACGCCTTCGGCGATCTCCCAGCGCGTCAAAGGGCTGGAGGAGCGGGTCGGGGCAATCCTGCTGACGAGAGGTACGCCCTGCCGCCCCACTGCGATCGGCGCCAAGCTGTGCGCCCATATGGAGCAGGTCCGATTGCTCGAAAGCGAAGTCGTCCATGACCTGCCCGGATTGGCCGGTCAGGAAACCGGGCCTCATACGGTGCGTGTCGCTGTGAATGCGGACAGCGTCAGCACGTGGTTTCCCGCGGTGGCCACGCAATTCGCAACGGAGACCGGCGCTCTGCTCGACCTCGTCCTCGAGGACGAGGCCCACACGGCCGAACGGCTCCGCGCCGGCGAGGTTCTGGCCGCGGTCACGGCCGATCCAACTCCCGTTGTCGGCTGCAGGATCTATCCATTGGGCGTCATCGAATATGTGGCCGTCGCCAGCCCCGATTTCCTGGGCCGGTTCTTCGATGCGGGCGTCGATGCGGCCGGCCTTCGGCGCGCTCCGGTGCTGCGCTTCGACCGGCGGGACGAGTTGCAGTCCCGCTGGGCGCGGGCGGCCTGGGGAACGGAGATTTCATCCGCGATCCATTGGACGCCGTCGACCCAAGGCATGCTGGACATGACGCTGGCGGGTCTGGGCTGGTCGATGGCGCCTTTGCCCCTCGCGTTGCCCCTGCTCGATTCCGGAAGGCTAATCGAATTGCCGCCTTACCGGCGGATCGCCGTCACACTCTACTGGCAGCGCACGAGACTGACGGCGCGCCTGCTCGACCGATTGACGGACGCCGTGCGCTCCGTCGCGGCCCGAAGGTTGGCGCCGGTTCAAGCGCCGGAGCAGCTTCCCGGGCACGACTGACCGCTGTCCGGGTATCCGATGTTTTCCGGCGGGTGAGTCTATCGGGTTTCCGATGCCCGGCTACCGACGCAAAAGGCCCCATGCCTGTGGGCATGGGGCCTTTTAGAGAATGCCGGAAGACTGTCTGCCGCGACTCAATCGTCCCTGAAGACCCGCTCGTTGCGCTCGTGGCGCTCTTGGGCTTCCAGCGAGAGCGTGGCGATCGGGCGGGCTTCGAGGCGCTTCAGCGAGATCGGCTCGCCGGTTTCCTCGCAATAGCCGTAGGAGCCGTCGTCGATGCGGGCGATTGCCGAATCGATCTTGGCGATGAGCTTGCGCTGGCGGTCCCGGGCGCGCAGTTCGATGGCGCGGTCGGTCTCGGAGGAGGCCCGGTCGGCGATGTCGGGGTGGTTCTCGCTCTCGCTCTGCAGGGCGACGAGGGTCTCCTTCGCCTCCTTCAGGATCTCGTCCTTCCAGGCGAGGAGCTTGCCACGGAAATACTCGCGTTGACGGTCGTTCATGAACGGCTCGTCATCGCTCGGCTTGTAGTCCGCATCGAGGATGATCTGCTTCGACATGGGCGCGCTCTCTTGCGTTGTCCGCTCACGCGCCCTTCGGCTTTGCCGCGGGAGGGTGAGCCGATTTCGCGCCCTTATAGCGATCCGTTTCAAGCGGAACAATCGCTTCCGACACAGCTTCAACCGCTTCGTGATTGACGTCGGTCAAAAGGCGGATTCTGCCGGCTTTTCAGCTGAATCCGCCTCAATCCATCGCCCGGATCGCTGCGGCGATGTCGTCCTCAATCAGCCGGGCTATCGGCTGACGGTAATGTGTGTGGTCGAAGAAGAGATTCGAATCGTGCAGTTCAGGGCGGTCGATGCGCCAGTTCAGCAAGGTGGTGAGGGGCCTGCGGGCCGCGAAATCGCTGAAGGCCTTGAGGCAGGCGGCCTCGGCCGCGCCGTCAGGCGTGCCCGGTTTGGGAAGAGCCGAGACATAGACCGGCGGCCGAACGAGGATGAGCTTTGTCTCGGGCGGGGCCGATTTCATCATCGCCTCGAGGGCGGCTGCAGCGGGGAAGGGGCCGCTGGCATTGCCGCCGCCGGTCTCGGCCGGCGTTTCGAGTTTCTCGCGCAGATCGGGCCGGGTCGCATAGCCCTGGGCACGGTAGCTTGCCTCATAGTCCCAGTACCCGTCGGGCCGGCCGCGCTCGGCCGTGGAGGAAGTCAGATAGACGATCCGCCGCGGGATCTCCTCGACCAAATCGTAGCGCATCAGCTTGGCGAGATATGCTGTCAGGCTGCGGCTGAGCAGCCAGAACGGAAAGGACTTGTCGTTCGGCAGAGCCGGGTCCGGCGTGCACCAGAACGCGTCGACGCCGACGACGATCGCCTGCGGGGGCGTCGCCTGGTGATGGCGCAGGAACCAGTCGATGGTGAGTATGATCTCCTTCGGGCGCGTCGCGGGGGCCACCAGTGAGACGAAGGGGATGTCGGTCTTCGCCTTTAGATGCTCCGGCGAGAGGAGCTGGACATGCGAGTTGCCGAAGATCGCGCCGGTGAATTGCGGGTCGCGGCCGCGGCTCGCCAGAGCGGTGCGCGGTCCCTGCGGGCGCACGCCCTCCTTGAGCTTCAGCGGTGAGCGGCCGGTATCATAGGGGTCGAGCAGGAAGGCCGTAACGAGGAAGACGGCGGCGAACAGCGTCGCGGCAGCGAGCAGCGTCGCAGTGAAGCGCTCCCATTGCGTCCGCCCGGCCATGCCCGGGGTCTCAGAACTGGAAGTAGATGAACTCATAATTGGCGTCTTCGCCGATCTTGAGCAGGATGATGACGAACAGGAGGCCGCTCAGCACGGCGATCCAGCGGGCCGGCGGCAGCTTGTGAACGAGGCTCCAGGCTGTCGGGCCGATGATGGCGAAGGCTGCGGCCGGCAGCAGCGCGCGCCATTTGAGGCCGGTTCCGATGGGTGCGAGGCCGAACAGCCCCTTATAAATGGTCACCGCCGCGTCGAAGCTCGTGGCGCGGAACAGGACCCAGCACAGCACCACGAAGAGGAAGGTCAGGAGCCAGCCGAGAGGGGCGGGCATCGGCAGCCCGGCGCGACGCCAGAACAGGGCGACGATCAGCGCCAGTCCATGCGCCACGCCCCAGGCGACGAAGTGGAGGCCGGCCCCGTGCCAGAGGCCGCCGAGCGCCATGGTGGCGAAGAGCGCCCAGAGCTGCGTCGGCAGGCCGGATCGGGAGCCGCCGAGCGGGATATAAAGATAATCGCGCAGGAAGCGCGAGAGCGTCATGTGCCAGCGCCGCCAGAAATCCTGGATCGAGACCGAGCGATAGGGCACCTCGAAATTCTGCGGCAGCACGACGCCGAAGAGCAGGGCGAGGCCCAGCGCCATGTCGGTATAGCCGGAGAAGTCGAAATAGATCTGGAAGGTGAAGGCGAGAGTCCCCTGCCAGGCTTCCATCACGCTGACGACCTTGCCGGCCGCGGCGGCCGCGAAGACCGGGTTGGCGTATTCCGACAGCGGGTCGCCGATCAGCACCTTCTTGGCGAGGCCGAGGGTCAGGAGCATCAGCCCGCGCCCGATGCGCTCGGCGGCGTCGGGCCGCTGATAGGGGCGCTCGTCGAGCTGGTGCATGATCTCGCGCCAGCGCACCAGCGGGCCGGCGAGCACCTGCGGGAAGAAGGCGATGTAGAGCGCGTAGCGGACGAGATCGTAGCGCGGCGCCTCGCCGCGCCGCAGATCCGTCAGGTACATGATGTGGTGGAAGGTGAAGAAGGAGATGCCGAGCGGCAGCGCGATGTCGAATTTCGGCGCCGGCAATCCGGGAATCATTCCAGCGAGATCGGCGAAGAAGTTGAAGTACTTGAACACCGCCAGAACGGCGAGGTTGAGCACGATCGCGAGCGTGATCAGCCCGCTGGCCTTGGTCTTCTGAAAGCTTTCCGCGATCAGCCAGTTCACGCCGATGGACAGGACCAGCAGCGGCAGGAAGCGCCAGTCCCAGTAGCCGTAGAAGGCGAAGGAGAGCAGCACCAGCACCGGCAGGCGCAGGCGCGGCGCGAAGCGCTCCGCCAGCCAATGCAGAGCGAGCGCCAGCGGCAGGAAGGCAAGCAGGAAGACGAACGAATTGAAGAGCATCTGGCAGGCGGATTGAAAGGATGGTTTCCGCCTTAGACCAATCTTTCCGGCGAGTCATGTGATGCATCGACGCGCTTGTTCCGACCTCGGCGGCGCAAGGGAGTGCTCACCGAATTAAATCAATCGATTGATTGAATTCGGTGGTTATGGTACGCTTCGGCCATGCCAGCGCTCTCTCTCGACGATCAAGGAACCCGCACGGCTCTGATCAGGGCCGGGCTGGATCTGTTCGGCCGGCACGGCTTCGAGGCGAGCTCGATCCGGCAGATCGCCCAGGCTGCGGGCGTCAACAGCGCGGGCATCGCCTATCATTTCGGCGGCAAGGGCGGGCTGCGCGAGGCCTGCGCGCAATCCATCGTGGAGACCATCCGGCAAAGGCTGCTCGGAGACGCCGCGCCGCCGCCCGTACCGGTCGATCTCGGGCCTGACGCGGCTCTGGAGGCGATTCTCGCCCTCGTCGGCCGCGCGACGACCTTCATCGTGCGCAACCCGGAAAGCGAGGCGATCGCCCGCTTCGTGGTGCGCGAGATGATGGAGCCGAGCCCGGCCTTCGACATCCTCTATGAGGGGCTGGTCGGGCCGGTTCATGGCCGTCTCTGCCGCCTCTGGGCCGCCGCGACCGGCATGGAGGCGGAGGCCGAACGCACCCGCATCGGCGTCTTCGCGATGATCGGGCAGCTCCTGTATTTCCGCCTGGCGCGCCCTGCGGTGACGCGGCGCATGGGCTGGAGCGGCATCGGCGAGGCAGAGGAGAGGGCGATCGCGGGCAGCATCCGCTCGGCCATCACCGCCACGATTCTCGCAGCACGGGGAGAACGCCCATGATCCTCGGATTTCTGTGCTCGGTCGCCTTCATCGCCTCCACCTTCGGCGCCTGCGCGCCGGATACGGTGCGCATCGCCGGCTATGTCGAAGGCGAATATGTGCGGATGGGCCCTATCGACACGGCCCGGATCGAGCGGATCGACGTGCGCCGGGGCGATCGCGTCGAGGCCGGCAAGCTCGTCGCCGCTCTGGAAACGACCGATGCGGAGCACAGCCTCCGGGAGAGCGAAGCGCGGCTGGTGCAGGCCCAGGCGCAGCTCGACAATCTGCGCAGCGGCAAGCGGCCGGAAGAGATCGCGGTGATCGAGGCCAACCTTGCCTCGGCCCAGGCGCAGCAGCGCGAGGCCGAGCGGGCGCTGGACCGCCGACAGGATCTGCTGCGGCGCGGCGTCTCGACCCAGGCCGATTTCGACCAGGCGGAAACGGCGCGCGATGTCGCCGCCGCCAGCGTGCGCCAGAACGCCGCCAATCTCGCCGTCGCGAAGCTGCCCGCCCGCCCCGACGAGATCAAGGCGAGCGAGAACGCGGTCGAGCAGGCGAAGGCCACGCTGGCACAGGCACGCTGGCGGCTGGAGCAGCGCCGCCTTGTGGCGCCCTCGGCCGGCCACGTCAGCGACGTGCTGCGGCGCGTCGGGGAGCTCGCGGGGCCGAGTGCGCCGGTCGTGCTGCTGCTGCCGGACGGGGCGGCCAAGCTGATGCTCTATGTCCCGGAAAGCTGGATCTCCAGCGCGAAGCCCGGCATGCCGTTGCAGGTCCGCTGCGACGGCTGCGCGCCCGGCCTGACGGCGTCGGTGACCTATGTCTCGCCGGAGCCCGAATTCACGCCGCCGGTGATCTATTCGGAGCAGACACGCCAGAAGCTGGTCTATCTCGTCGAGGCGCGGCCGGATGGCGGATTGCAATCGGCGCTGCAGCCGGGACAGATCGTCGACGTCACCTTGCGGGGGCAGCGGTGAGCACGAGCCTCGCCATCGACGTGCACGGCATGACCAAGCGCTTCGGCCAGCGCACGGTGGTGGACGATGTCGATCTGGCGGTCGCAACAGGCGAGATCGTCGGCTTTCTCGGCCCCAACGGCTCGGGCAAGACCACGACGATCCGGATGATCTGCGGGCTGCTCAAGCCCGATGCCGGGGAGGGCACGGTGCTGGGCCTCGATGTCCGCACGCAGAGCGCCCAGATCAAGCGTCAGGTCGGCTACATGACGCAGCGCTTCTCGTTCTACGAGGACCTGACCATCGCCGAGAATCTGACCTTCGTGGCCCGGCTCTACGAGCTCGATCCGGTCGACGCGGCGGTGGCGAAGACGCTCGACGGCCTCGGACTGACCTCGCGCAAGGACCAGCTCGCCGGCACGCTCTCCGGCGGCTGGAAGCAGCGGCTCGCGCTCGCCGCCTGCATCATGCACCAGCCCAGACTGCTGCTGCTCGACGAGCCGACGGCCGGCGTCGACCCCAAGGCGCGGCGCGAGTTCTGGGACGAGATCCATCGCCTCGCCGGTGACGGCCTGACCGTGCTGGTCTCGACCCATTACATGGACGAAGCCGAGCGCTGCCATCGCATCGGCTACATCGCCTATGGCCGTATGCTGGCGACAGGGACGGTCGAGGAGGTGGTGCGCGGCTCGGGCCTCGTCACCTATGTCGTCCACGGGGCGGTGAAGCCCGCCCAGATGAAGGCTCTGTCGTCGGCCGACGGGGTCGAGCAGGTCGCGCCTTTCGGCGCGACGCTGCATGTCGTTGGCACCGACCGGGGCAAGCTGGAAGCGGCGCTCGAACCGCTGAAGCGGGAAGCCGGCATCAAGGTCGAGCCCGGCGAAACCAGCCTGGAAGACGTCTTCATCAAGTTCATGAGCGATGCGCGGGAGCGGGCGGCATGATCGCGCTGTTCTCCCCGCGCCGGCTCGGCGCGATGCTGGCCAAGGAATTCGTGCAGATGCGGCGCGACCGCATCACCTTCGCGATGATGCTGGCGGTGCCGATCGTCCAGCTCTTGCTCTTCGGCTACGCCATCAACAACGACCCGCGCGGCCTGCCGGCGGCGATCCTGGCGCTGGGCCAAGACCGCTATACCCGCGCCGTCGTCTCGGCGCTGGAGGTCTCGAACTACTACCGCTTCCGCGAACGGCCGCAGAGCGCGGCGGAGGCCGAGAGCCTGATGGCGAAGGGCGAGATCTCCTTCCTCGTCACCATTCCCAGCGATTTCGGCGTCCGGGTCGAGCGGAACGACCAGCCGCAGCTCCTGGTCGAGGCGGATGCGACCGACCCGGCCGCTGCGAGC
Organism: Allobosea sp. UNC402CLCol; assembly: GCF_000745475.1. Lineage (GTDB taxonomy): Bacteria > Pseudomonadota > Alphaproteobacteria > Rhizobiales > Beijerinckiaceae > Allobosea > Allobosea spartocytisi. The sequence goes on along the minus strand of NZ_JQJJ01000008.1, from coordinate 232,336 downwards.
GGCGCGGTTTCGGCGCTGGGGGCGATCGCGAGCCGGGCGCTGCAGCGGACCCAGGGTCTCGAGCCCGAGACGAACCCGGCCGCCGCCGCCGGGGACGGGCTCTCCTTCGTCATCCATCGCCGCTACAACCCCGAGAACATCACGCAATACAACATCGTGCCCGGTCTGCTCGGCGTCATCCTGCAGATGACGATGGTGATGATGACGGCGATGGCGCTGACCCGCGAGGTCGAGCGCGGCACGATGGAGAACCTGCTCGCCATGCCGGTGACGGCCGGCGAGATCATGCTCGGCAAGGTGCTGCCCTATCTCGCCGTCGGCGCCGTCCAGGTCGTGATCGTGCTCGGCGCGGCGAAGCTGCTCTTCGCGGTGCCCTTCCTCGGCGGGCTCGGGCTGCTGCTCGCTTGCGTGCTGATCTTCGTGCTGGCCCTGGTGCTGCTCGGCTACACCATCTCGACGGTGGCGCGCACGCAGCTCCAGGCGATGCAGCTCACCTTCTTCTTCTTCCTGCCCTCGCTGATGCTGTCGGGCTTCATGTTCCCGTTCGCCGGCATGCCGGGCTGGGCGCAGACTCTGGGCGAAATCTTCCCGCTGACCCATTTCCTGCGCATCATCCGGGCGATCATGCTGAAGGGCGCGGGCCTCGGCGATATCGGCGACGAGGTGTTCTATCTCAGCCTGTTCGTGCCGGTCTTTGCGGGCCTCGCGCTGATGCGGTTCCGGAGCACGCTGGATTGAAGCAAGCTGCCGGCGCCATCACGGCGGCGGACACGCCGCTGCGATAGTGACTTGCAAAATGATAGTTACATCATTAGTGCGGGGGCCATGCAGCCCCGGCTTTCCCCGCTTGCCGAATGTCCCTGCGCCCGCGCCGTCGAAGCGGTGGGCGAGTGGTGGAGCATCCTGATCCTGCGCGATGCGCTGCAGGGCTTCACCCGCTTCGACGAGTTCCAGCGCAGCCTCGGCATCGCGCCGAACATGCTGGCGCGGCGCCTGAAGCATCTCACCGAAGCGGGTTTGTTCGAGCGCAGGATCTATAGCGAGCGGCCGAAGCGTCACGAGTATGTGCTGACCGAGCGGGGTAGGGACTTCTTCCCCGTGGTCGCGGCGCTGGTCGCCTTCGGCAACCGGCATCTCGCGCCGGAAGGGCAGGCGTTAGTGCTCGCCGATCGGGAGAGCGGGCGGGAAGTTGTACCGGCCTATGCCGATGCCGAGACCCGGCAGCCCGTGAATTCCAACAACGTCACCGTCATCGCCGGCCCCCAGGCCAGCCCCGGCATGCTGCAACGCCTCGCCATCGTGGCGGCGCGGGATGCAGCTGCGCCGGTCTCTCCCGAATAGGAGCTCTCCATGCGCCGCATCGTCGTTACCGGAATGGGCGTGGTCTCGCCGCTGGGCTGTGGAACCGAGATCGCCTGGCGGCGCCTGCTTGCCGGGCGCTCCGGTTTGCGCCGCCTGCCGGATGGGATCGCCGAAACCCTGCCGGCCAAGATCGCGGGCGTCGTTCCCTCCAAAATAGAGGATGACGAGGGCGGATTCGATCCCGATACAGTGATCGCGCCCAAGGACCAGCGCAAGATGGACCGCTTCATCCAGTTCGCGCTGGTCGCCGCCAGGGAAGCGCTGACACAGGCGGGGTGGCAGCCGCAAACCGAGCTGGAGCGCGAGCGTACGGCGACGGTGATCGCTTCCGGCATCGGCGGCTTTCCGGCGATCGTCGAGGCCGTGCGGACGACCGACCAGCGCGGCGTGCGCCGGCTCTCGCCCTTCATCGTGCCCTCTTTCCTGGTCAATCTCGCCGCCGGCCATGTCTCGATCGACTATGGCTTCAAGGGGCCCATCGGCGCGCCGGTCACCGCTTGTGCCGCCGGCGTGCAGGCGATCGGCGATGCGGCGCGCATGATCCGGGCGGGAGAAGCGGATATCGCGCTCTGCGGCGGCACCGAGGCTTGCGTCGATCTCGTGGCACTCGGCGGCTTCGCTGCAGCCCGGGCGCTCTCGACCGGCTTCAACGACGAGCCGGAAAAGGCCTCGCGTCCGTTCGACCGGGACCGCGACGGCTTCGTCATGGGCGAGGGGGCAGGCCTGCTGGTGATCGAGGCGCTGGAGCATGCCGAGGGGCGCGGCGCGACGATCCTGGCCGAGCTGACCGGTTATGGGACCAGCGCCGATGCCTATCACATCACTTCGGGGCCCGAGGACGGGTCCGGCGCGCGGCGGGCGATGGAGACCGCGCTGAAGCAGGCAGGGCTCCGGCCGGCCGATATCGCCCATCTCAACGCCCATTCCACCTCGACGCCGGTCGGCGACCGTGGCGAGCTTGCCGCCATCAAGGCCGTGTTCGGCACCGAGGGCGGCATCGCGATCAGCGCGACGAAATCGGCGACCGGCCATCTGCTCGGCGCGGCCGGCGGGCTCGAGGCGGTCTTCACGATCCTGGCGCTGCGCGACCAGATCGCGCCGCCGACGCTCAACCTGGAAAACCCGGATGAGGCGGCGGCAGGGCTCGACCTCGTCGCGAAGGAGGCGCGGCCGGTCGCGATGGAACACGCCATCTCGAACGGCTTCGGCTTCGGCGGGGTGAATGCCAGCGCGGTGTTCAGGCGCTGGCGGTAGGTCGCACGCTCACAGCGGAATATTGTCGTGCTTGCGCCAGGGGCGCTCGACGTTCTTGGTCCTGAGCATGGCGAGGGCGCGGGCGATGCGGCGGCGCGTCGAATGCGGCAGGATGACCTCGTCGATATAGCCGCGCTCGGCCGCGACGAAGGGCGACATGAAGCGGTCCTCGTATTCTTTCGTTTGGCGCGCGATGGTTTCCGCATCGCCGCCGCGGAAGATGATCTCGACCGCGCCCTTGGCGCCCATCACCGCGATCTGCGCCGTCGGCCAGGCGTAATTGACGTCGGCGCCGATATGTTTCGACGCCATCACGTCATAGGCGCCGCCGAAGGCTTTTCGCGTGATGATCGTGACCAGCGGCACGGTGCATTCGCTGTAGGCGAAGAGCAGCTTGGCGCCGTGCTTGATCAGGCCGCCATATTCCTGCGCCGTGCCCGGCAGGAAGCCTGGGACGTCGACGAGCGAGACGATCGGGATCTCGAAGGCGTCGCAATAGCGCACGAAGCGGGCGGCCTTGCGGGAGGCGTCGGAATCGAGCACGCCGGCCAGCACCATCGGCTGGTTGGCGACGATGCCGACCGTGCGGCCCTCGATGCGGCCGAAGCCGGTGACGATGTTGCCGGCATAGGCCGCCTGGATCTCGAAGAAGTCGCCCTCGTCGACCGTCTTCAGGATCAACTCCTTGATGTCGTAGGGCTTGTTCGGATTGTCCGGGACCAGCGTGTCCAAGCTCATGTCGACACGATCAGGCACGTCGAATGACGGCCATTCCGGCACGCCGGCGGTGTTGTTGGCGGGCAGGAAATCGAGCAGGCGGCGCACCTGCAGCAGCGCCTCGACATCGTTTTCGAAGGAGCCGTCGGCGACCGAGGACTTGGAGGTGTGGACCTTGGCACCGCCGAGCTCTTCGGAGGTCACGGTCTCGTTGGTGACGGTCTTCACCACCTCGGGGCCGGTGACGAACATGTAGCTGGTGTCGCGGACCATGAAGATGAAGTCGGTCATCGCCGGCGAATAGACGTCGCCGCCGGCGCAGGGGCCCATGATCACCGAGATCTGCGGGATGACGCCGGACGCCTGGACATTGCGCTTGAAGACCTCGCCATAGCCGCCGAGCGCAGCCACCCCTTCCTGGATGCGAGCGCCGCCGGCATCGAAGATGCCGACGATAGGCGCGCGCATCTTCAGAGCCATGTCCTGGATCTTGGTGATCTTCTGGGCGTGGGTCTCGGAGAGCGAGCCGCCGAAGACGGTGAAATCCTTCGAGAAGACGAAGACGGTGCGGCCATTGACCGTGCCCCAGCCGGTGACGACGCCGTCGCCGGGGATCTTCTCGGCCTTGTCCATGCCGAAATCGACGCAGCGATGCTGCACGAACATGTCGAACTCCTCGAAGGAGTCCTTGTCGAGCAGCAGCTCGATGCGCTCGCGGGCGGTGAGCTTGCCACGCTTGTGCTGCGCCTCGATGCGCCGTTCGCCGCCGCCCTTGCGCGCGCCCTCGCGCCGCGATTCGAGCTGTTCGAGAATATCCTTCATGGCGGCAGGCTCCCGGCGGGAAAAACGCGTCTCGAAAGCCGGCTTAAGCGGGGCTGCCGCGAGAGTCCATTGCGACATTTGCCGAAGCGTGCGAGGGCATCATGCCGCCGGCTCCGGGGCGCCCAGGCGTTCAGCCCTTCGTCAGCAGCAGCACGGCCGCGTCGAATTCGCGCCGGCGAATGGCGCGGCGCTCGGCCGCTTCCTCATCCTGGCCCCAGATCCCGATCTGGTAGTCCTCATCGAGATGGGCGGCGTTCCAGGCGGCGTCAGGATCGATCAGCCCGTTGGCCAGTGCCAGGGTGAGGATGGCAGAGCCCGTCAACGTCATGACGTTGTGTGCGCCGGCGAGCGCCAGCGGAGAGGGGATCGTCCCGACGTGCCGGGCGACGGCTGCGAGCGTGCTTTCCGGCTGCTGCGCGAAGACGACGCCCTCCGCCAGCAGGAAGCGGGCGCCGATCAGTGCCTCGATGTCGCCGAGAATAGGCTGCCAGACGTCGTTCTGGCGCGCAACCAGAGCCTCGGGCTCGCCGGCGCGATAGCAGAGCGCGTCGGAGCCGGCATAGCGGACGATCTCGGCGCGCACGGCCTCCTCTTGATCCGCGACGCCGTCCAGCGCCGAATTGACGAGGCGGGTCAGCGGCATCTGTGCCGGGTCGATCCGTTCGGCCTGCCGTTCCCACTCGGCCGCGAGGGCCTCCGCGACATTGCGCGAGCCCACCGCGAGCGGCTTGCGGGCGGGGGTGCGGGCGGTCTTGCCGTCGAGCGCGACATGGAACAGGCCATCGCGCTCGATGACGCCCGCTTCCTTGTAGAACCGGGCCGGTAGGGGATTGCGCATCGCCTGCTGGGCGGCTGCGACGGGGTCGGGCTGGCTGGCGCCGGGCGAGCCGAAGCGGGCGAGGAAATCGTCGGTGGACATGGCGCTGCCATAACGCATTCGCGCCCGGCACGAAACCACGTGGCTCAGGCGGCGCGCACGCGCCCGAGGAACTGCGCCACCTCGGCATCGAGATGCGAGGATTGCAGAGAGAGTTCATCGGCCGACAGGGCGATGTGGCTGGCCGCCTCGTCCGTCTCGGCCGCGACGCGGCTGACGATGTCGATATGGCCCGCGGCGGTGACGGTTTCGTCAGCGGCCTGGCGGATATTCTCGGCGATGCCGGCCGTCGCCACGTTCTGCTGCTCGACGACGATGGCGACCGCCCCGGAAATCTGGTTGAGCGAGCCGATCGTCAGGTTCATCGCGTCGATCGCGGCGATGGCTTCCGAGCCGGATTGGTGGATCGCTTCGATCTGCCCCTGGATCTCCTCGGTGGCCCGCCAGGTCTGCGTCGCCAGGGACTTGATCTCCTGCGCCACGATGGTGAAGCCGCCGCCGGAGCGGCCGAGCCGCGCCGCCTCGATCGAGGCATTCAGGGCGAGCAGGTTGGTGTGCTTGGCGATCGTCGAGATCACGCCGGCGATGTTGCCGATCTCGTCGGCCTTGCGCGAGAGGTCGCCGACGGTGTGGAGGACGTTGCCAGCCTGCAGGGTCGCGGCCCCGACGATGCGCGCGGTCTCGGCCACCTGCCGGTCGACCTCGGCGAAGGATTGGGCGAGCTCCGAAGTGACCTGCGTTACCGCCACCACATTGGCCGAGGTCTGGCGCGAGGATCGCGACGCGGCTGTCGAGCGCTGCAGCACTTCGACGGCACCATGCTTCATCTGCTGCGATGCGGCGCGCAGCGATTGCACGGAGGCGATCACGTCACGGGCGATTCCGGCGATGGCATTCTCGAAATCATTCGCGACGACGTTCAGGATCCGCTGGCGCTCGCTGGCGGCCTTCGCGGTCGTCTCGGCGACATGGCGGCGCGCCTCGTCGGCGATCTCGCGCGCGGCGTCGGCCTGCCGGCGCTCCGTTTCGGACGTCTCAAGCGCTTGCCGCAGAGCCCAGACCAGCAAGCTCAGCGCGGCCGCCTGCACGGAGACGATCGCGCCATGAAGCAGGACCCGGCCGGTGTCGCCGCCATTCGCAAACACGCCGGCAGGCTGCAGAAGGCTGAGGGCAAGATGATGGGCCGCGATCGCGACGGTGGCCGGCAGGAAAATGCGCCAGTCGAGCCAGCCGGCCAGGACGGCCAGCATGGCGAAGAAATACATGTGCATGTCGGATTGATAGGGATGTCCGGCGAAGGCGTAGACCAGCAGCATGACCTGGCCGAGCGTCGCCATGCTGGTGATCTGCCGCGCGGGCCAGTCGATGCGGTAGAGATACAGCGCCAGCGTGCCGAGCGCCGCCAGGCCGATTCCCGCCAGAATGAGCGTCTGCTGGCCGAGCAGGAGCTGGGCGCCGGGCGCCAGCGACAGCAGACCGGCATTGATCCAGAGAATGATGAGCAGCAGGCGGGCGAACTGCGCACGGAACCGCGCGATGTCGTTCATTGGCCGCTCCCTTTCGCATAGCCCACGCAAAGCCGGGCGAGGCTGGCATCGATCACGAGCCAGGCGCCGGCGCGATAGAGCGCCGTGACATAGCCGTCGTCTTCGCCCAGCGTGATGGTGACGGCGGATCCCGCGTTGATCTCGATCAGGCTGCCGCCGGCTTCGGCTATGGCGGCCGACATCGCGCGGGCCGAACTGCCCGCCGGAAAGAAGGCCGCGACGGGGCGTCCCTGGGCGGGCCAGGCCGCGATCAGGAAGGCGCCCAGCGCCATGACGATGCCGAAGGCCAGGCCAAAGCCGATCTCACGCATCCTGCACCCCCCGGCCTCGCGGCCTTGCAGGCCCAAAGCTATCGCTCAGGTTGCAGGGTTTGCCTTGCGAATTCGTAAATTTGAAATGATTACTTTACGGTATGCCCGCCTCGGTTGCGTCGGTCAGCCCCCGAAGCGGTCGTGCCAGGCCGGTTGCGCGCCGGGAAACGGCAGCGCCGTCGCGGCATGGACGCCGCGCGCCACGGCCCTTGCCAGCACATCGGCGGCGGTGGCGCAGAGCTCGGTCAGTGCGAAGGCGTCGGAAGGGGCTCCGCTATGGCCGGTTGCCGCGGCGAAGACGATGTCGCCGTCGAGCGGCGCATGGGCCGGGCGCAGCGACCGCGCCAGTCCGTCATGGGCGGCGAGCGCCATGCGCTTCGCCTGCGCCTTGGTGAGGACGGCGTCGGTCGCGACCAGCGCGATCGTGGTGTTCTGGCCGGTGCCGCCCTTGAAGCGCAGGGCCGTCTCTGCGGGCGTGATCGCGGCCGGCCAGCCGAGGCCGCCGAACTCGGCGCTGTGCTCATAGGGAGCGGCCCAGAAATGCGGGCCGCCGCCGATGGTGGCGCTGCCGACCGCGTTGACGGCGACGAGGGCGCCGACGATCTGGCCGGTCGCCGCGCGTGCGCTGGCCGAGCCGAGGCCGCCTTTCAGGTTGACGGTGGTGGCACCGAAGCCGGCACCGGCCGTGCCGAGCGCGAAATGGGTGCCGGCGGCTGCCGCCGCCTCCATGCCGAGGCGGCGATAGGGCGTTTCCCCGTCACCGCGGGCCCAGGGCTTGTCGCCGCCATTGGCGAGGTCGAACAGGATCGCCTGCGGCACGATCGGGATGCGGAAACCACCGGCCGGAAAACCGCGTCCGTGACCCGCAAGCCAGCTCATCACGCCGTCGGCCGCGCCCAGACCCCAGGCGGAGCCGCCGGAGAGGACGAGAGCGTCGACATGCTCGACGGTCATTTCCGGCTCGAGCAAGGCAGTGTCGCGCGTGCCGGGGGCGCCGCCGAGCACGGCCATGGAGGCGACGGTGGGGCGTTCGAACAGCGCCGCGGTCACGCCCGTCGCCGCCGCCGCGTCATGCGCGTGGCCAATGAGAACGCCCCGGACATCGGTGATCAGGTTGCGCATGGAGGTCGGCACCGAACTGAATCGCGTTGAACGCGTTGACGTCACATTACGATCTTTTCATCCGCGGGCCATCGCCGGTTCACCCACCGACAGCCACCGTGGTGACATCGCCAATCGGCTTCGAGACCCGCTGAGCGACACGTTACAGGACTGTTCGAGGAGAGCTTCATGAAACCCATCGTCCTCATCGCCGCATCGTCGATCGCCGCGCTTGCCAGCACCTTCGCCCTGGCGCAGCCGCAGCCCGTGCCGCCGGCCGGCGGCGACCAGAAGCAGCAGAGCGCGGAGACGCGCGACCAGCGGCGCGACGAGATGCGCCAGCGCCGCGCCGAGCAGGCCAAGGTCCGGATGGACCAGCGCTTCGCCAAGGTGCGCGAGGATCTCAAGCTGAAGCCCGAGCAGGTGCCGCTCTTCGACAAGGTCGAGGCTCTCATCAGGCAGCGCGCCGAGCAGGGGCGCGAGCGTTGGACTGCGATGCGCGAGGAGCGTGACCGGCTGCGCAGCGCCGATCTGATGGAGCGGATCGATGCGCGCGCCAAGCGCCTGGGCGAGCGCGCCGCCGCATCGAAGGAACTGGCCGATACGGTGAGGCCGCTCTGGGCGACGCTCAGCGACGAGCAGAAGACCGTGCTGCGCCGTTCGGTCCGCCAGGCTATGTCCGAGGGCCGCGAGCGCTTCCGCGAAATGCGCGAATGGCGGGGGCGGCGCGACGGCGGCGATCATGGGCCGCGCCGCTGGCAGGACAACCGCGATCGCGACGACGGCCAGGACGACGAGTGAATTCGGCACCCGCCGGCTATCCGGCCCGGCGCGCTGACAACCTCTGACGACGACGCGCCCCCGGCGGCTTGCCGGGGGCTATTCTTCATGTCAAGCACCGCTGCCCGCCACGCGAGCCAGCGGCCATCCGCTTCATCCAGACCTTCGAGCTTCTGCCTTTCCTCGACACGGTCGTCAGCCTGAGCGCGGCGTTCGTGCTGGGCATGCTGATCGGCGCCGAGCGCCAGTACCGGCAGCGCACGGCGGGATTGCGCACTACCGTCCTCGTCGCGCTGGGCGCCGCCGCCTTCGTCGATCTCGCCATGCGCCTGGAGGGCACGGCCGGCGCGATCCGGGTGATCGCCTATGTCGTCTCGGGCATCGGCTTCCTGGGCGCCGGCGTGATCATGAAGGAGGGCATGAACGTGCGCGGCCTCAACACGGCCGCCACCCTCTGGGGTTCCGCCGCGGTGGGCGCCTGCGCCGGTGCGGACATGATCGCCGAAGCGGCGCTCGTCGCGACCTTCGTCATCTTCGGCAACACGTTGCTGCGGCCGCTCGTCAACGCGATCAACCGCATTCCGCTCGACGAGCGGGCGCTCGAAGCGACCTACGAGGTCGTCGTCACCACGCGGGCCGAGGCGCTCGCCGATATTCGCGACACGCTCGTCGAATATCTCGAGGCGGCGCAGTATCCGCTCAGCGACATCACGACGATCGAGCGCGGCGAAGACACCGTCGAGATTGTCGCCAAGCTCATCAGCACGGCAATCGACCGCAAGGAACTCGACCATGTCGTCGACAAGCTCGGGCGCCTGCCGGCGGTGAGCCACGCGACCTGGGAGAGCAGCACCGCCGACTGAGCGGTCGGCACCGTCCCGGCGGTCGCATGGCGATGCCGTGCGGTGGCCGGGCGCGGCGACCTCTCAGCCGCTGGTGGCGTCCGAGACGCATTTCTTGGTGAAGCTCGCCTTGGCGGCGCCAGCAAGCTTCTTGTCGGCGGCCTGCTTGTCGCAGGAGGCGCCGGCATCCTTCTCGCACTTTGTCAGGAAGCTGGTCTTGGCGGCGCCGGCGAGCTTCTTGTCCGTCGCCTGGACGGTGCAGCTCTGGGCGTGGGCGAAGCTCGACGCGCAGGTCAGCGCGAGAGCGGTCAAAACAATGCGAATCATGGCGATCCCCTGGCTGTAGGCCGGGCGACGCTAGGGCATCCAACCGTGGAGGGAAACTGCCCCGGCCGCTTTACGCCTTGCTTTCGCCCGACTTGCTAACGTACGAGAGGAAAAGGACGATTTCGTGATTCACCATATCTGTTCAAGTTGGATTCACGGCTTTCCGTTTACGCTTTGTCAGTCAATGCGATGCGAGGGTGAGCCATGAATGGAACCTGGCTGACATGGGGAATGCGAGCCTTTATCGGCTCCGTCTTCGTTATGTGTCTGTTCGGACCTTATGCGCTGTCGATCCTGATCGGCTGCCTGAGTCTCGGCTGCTATTATTTCCGCGACGAGGTCGGCTCGCATCTGTAGAGCCGGCGCGCGACCTGCTTCCTGAAGGGGCAAAGAAAAGGGGCGGCCTCCGGGCCGCCCCTTTTCTTTGCGGCGCGCTCAGCGGATGCGACGCAGGTGGCAGATTTTGACCTTTCCGCCGCGTCCGTCGGAGCGCCAGACGCAGCCGGGACGGTTGGGCGTGCGGTCATAGATGTGAATTACCGCGCGCCGATGGCGATTGAAGCTCTGGTTCGAGAAATCATGGCCGCCGACGCGAACGTTGCGGCCGAAGCGCACCTCGGCCATGGCCGGCGTCGAGACGCTGGCGGCGAGCTGCACGGCAAGGGGCAGCATGATCGCGGCCAAGCGGAAAAGGGGCGAAGGTCGCGGCACGGCGGGCTCTCAGTCTGGCGCCAGGGGAGCAGCCGGTTCAGCCCGCCGTTGCCCTGCGCGTCTTCAGGGTCAGGGTCGGCGCCGGTGGGGCAGGCCAGATCTGCAGCCGGTAGAAATCATCACCATCCAGGGCGTCATCGCTCAGGGTGTCGAGCCCGACATAGGAAACGCGCACCCGATAGCTGCCGGGCGGCAGAGAGAAGCGCGCGCGCTCCTGCGGCGTGCCTTCCGTGCAGCCGAGCACCATGACCCGGCCCGTGCGCACACGGAAGGAGCACTCGTTGACGAGCTCCCATTCGTGGAAATCCGCTTCGGGCGCATCGTCGTGCACGGCAATGGCGACCGGGACGGACATGTTCCGCACTGTCGCGATGCCGATGCTGCAGTCACCCACGGCGAGCATCCGCTCCAGCGTCTCGTCCGTCCAGAAGGCACCCCAGTCCTCGTGGACGCCTTCGTCCTGCAGATAGAATTGGAAATAGTCGGCGAAAATGGAGAGTTCGGCGCTGTGCAATATCGTCATGCCCAGAAGCTCCCGCAGGATTGTGACGGGAATGGGTTCGCCGCCGCCATGGCGGCTACGGTGGCAAAGACGCTGTTCACTGCCAGGACGGGCATAAAAAAGGGGACGGCAAAGATGCCGTCCCCTGTGTTCGATGACGATGGCGGCTGGAAGCCGCCGTAACCGCATCAGCGCGAGTAGAACTCGATTTTGGCTGTGCCCATCCCTCTGAACATATTGACACATAATGGCTTTTAGCTAAGCGTGTGGGGTGAAACGTGTGGGGGAGCGTGTGGGGTGGCGAAGATCGCGGGATACCTTGAGCAGCGCCGGAAGGGCTTCTCTGCGGTCGTGGATGTTCCAGCTGCGGATCGTGCGGTGGTTGGCAGCAAGAGGCTCAAGAAGGGGCTGGGAACGAGGGACAAGCACCTTGCCCAAGCCCGCCTCCCCAAGGCGCTCCTAGAGCTTCATGCGAAGATCGACGCAGCCCGCCGGGGACACCCCAGCACGGACCCAAGGACGGCCGAGGCCATGGAGCTTCGGGAACGTCTGCATGAGGTGAGGTCAGGTGTCGGGACGGTCTTTCAACCGCATGAGGTGTGGGACCCAGCTCGGGGGAAATACGTTGTCGTGGAAGCCGAGGCCGCCGAAGGGCTTCTGATCGACACCGTACAGGCCCGCAGCGAAGCGATAGCTGAAGATGAGGGTGAGAAGCGGGGCGCTGCATTCGCCGACTTGGCGCTCGGGCGCTCAACGCCGCTGAAGCACTACATGGAGACTTGGCTCGCGGAGCCCGGCAAGCGCGGGACAGTGAGGGCCGAGCGCACGAAGCTCGAATATCAAGGCATCGTTTCTGCCTTTGAGGATTGGCTAGCGAAGGGCGGGCATGTGGTCACCGTCGAAGCGGTCACCCGGAAGGTCGCTGGCGAATACGTTAGCTCGCTACACAAGGACGGCCTGTCAGCGGCCCGCATCCGGGACGTGTGCGCGGCGTTCTCGACCTATTGGGTTTGGCTGGGGTTGCGCGGATGCGTTCCGGAGTCCTTCAATCCGTGGAAGGGGCAGGCTGCCGCCAAGGTGAAGAAGGCGGTTGCGTTGTCATCTGGCGACGATCAGGCCGATGAGGACCTCAGACCGTTCACGACGAAGGAACTGGAAACACTCTTCACGGATGTCGAGGATATCGCCCTTCGGGACCTCATGCACCTCGCGGCGCTCTCCGGAGTGCGGATCGAGGAGGCGTGCAGTCTGACGGTCGGCCAGTGTGCCGGAGGCGTCTTTGATGTTCGCGGGACGAAAACGAAAGCGGCCAAGCGGAAGGTCCCCATCCACCCCGATCTCTCCGAGCTGGTAAAGCGACGCTGCACCGACAAGCCCTCAACGGACTGGCTCTTCCCGGAGGCTGGCGAGCCCGACAAGTTCGGTAAGCGGGCTCCTGTCATGAGCGCCCGGTTCTACAAGTTCCGGCATGATCGGAAGGTGGATGACAAGCCGGAGGGGAAGAAGGTGTCCCGCGTCAACTTCCACTCGTTCCGCCGCTGGTTCGTGTCGGAGGCGGTGAAGGCCGCTCAGCCGCTTCATGTTATCCGGCAGGTTGTCGGGCATGAGCAGCCGAAGAGTGACGTGACGCTGAGCACGTACTTCCGTGGGGAGCTGGAGCAGGCGAAGGTCGCGTGTGTAAAGGCGGTGGTGATGCCGGAGGCCATCCGGAAGCTGTTGCCAGTTTCATCAGATCAGCTAGCAGCGCCAGCGGCAGGGGAGCTTGAGGGCAGCGTTCAAAGCCGGATGCAGCCGCACCTACCGCTTTGAAGGCGTCAGGCAGAAGCGGTTAACGGCGTATAGAGAGTTCCTCGAAACTGTAGAGGCGAGCGATGCCTGACATGCTCCCGACAAACGCCTCTACTTCAACTAGGGGGGGGGCGGATATGCGGGGTAGCCAAAGAAACCGATACTCCTTTTGATAAGCGTATCGAAAGTGCTTTGTTACTCCGGGGAGATGGACGCTCTTAGGTCCCCACTCGTAAGGGTCGCTGTATTCGACCGGAACGTGAACAAACAATAGGCTCTGAATAAAAGGCGCAAACGCTGCCTCTAGGCGTTTTGAAAAGGTTTCGACATCGTGGATGATTAGGCAGGCGTCGGCGTCAAATGCTGGGAATAGCGTAAGATCGCACTCAGATGATGTGCATAATGTATAGTACCCTCCCGACAATGATGATGTGTGCCTCACATCTCCTACCGGGTACAGTCTCCTGCCATCCGGTGTTGAAACTCGAACACGGTTGGCGTTCTGAAACCAGTGATAGTTGATTTCGTCATCGCGGCGAGCATCGTTCATGCCGTCGTCGGCATACTGTGCTGCCGGTTTCACCCTAACCCGTCCACTTTGGAGCATGTCGTTCAGCCACGACGCTTTCCCGTAGCGCACAAGGAAGTTGCATTTGTTGGGAAAAGGCGGGCTGACGGGCGGCTTGATCTGCAAGAGATGCGCGTCAAACGGCAGCGTAAAGGGAGGAGCAGGCACTTGGCGTCTTGAATACTCTTCTTCTGTATGCACCAGCTTCCGAAGCCAATACCAAGAGCTTAGAACAGACTCCACCGGCCCATTGTCACGCTCAGGTCCGACAAGCGTGCTTATATTCCTACGAAGCTCGCGGTATCTCTGGTTAAGTAAATCCTGTGAGATGTTGGCGAGATAGGGATTTGCCTGATAGATTTTACGTTGCGCTTCAGCGTTCGTGCGCGGATCAGCCAGATACGATTTTAGGTCAATCCCGCATGGTTCCATGCCGGGCTCCATGTCCGAGAGCTGAGTTCGACTTATTTATACAGACATCTGGAATGCGCAGAGGTTTTGGATCGCTGTATCCACAGCCTGATGTAAAGTCCCCGGAGAGCTTTCACCCTCCGGGGCTCGAAACATGAAGTCACTTCACTATTCGTCGCCGCCACCCCCTAGGCCGCGAGCGGCCATTGGCGCCATGGCCCGGTGCGCCCTGATCCGGTCCTTGATGATCGCCTCGCGGACCTCCGGGTTTTCCTCGCTAAGTTCGCATTCAGGGGACGAAAATGTCGTGCTTTAGCGCGGCGTATACGGCCAAGCCGGGTCTTATGAGAGGCGCTAGCGTGTTCCGTGCGAATGAACCTTTGTCATTCCCCGCCTGCGTCAAAGACAGAATGCGTTTTGTCTCGGTGTAAATGGTTCCGGCGGCCGATTTGATATCGTCCGGCGGATTTCCCCGACCGACGCTGTCCGCGATAGCTTTTTGCTTCGCAGCGAGAACGGCGGGTGTGTCTCCTGTTTTGCCCACCGAGTTGCACAGGGCCGTCAACACCTCGTCATCAAAAACGTAGGCTTCAAGATGGCGGCGCCCTAGTACGGTGATGCCTTCTTTCCGATAGACCGCAACATCAGATGGGGCGTGGTCGTCTCGGTCGATTAGTCGCCTGACCCTCATGCCCGACGCCACCTTCGGCAATGCAGTGGCAAGGCCGAGGAAGTCGCCAGAAACCTGACTTGCGCTTCCTGCCGAGATAAAGGTTGCGTCCGGAAAATCGTCAGCAAATATCGTAGAGTAGATGCGTGCGTCGTGCTCGGCGTTCTTTCCGGCCACAGGCCCAACCGGGCTACCTTCGCAGATAATCACTTCACGCGGCGCAATCAGCGTTGCAAGATCATCCAGTGCGACATTCATTAAACCTTCCCAAAAAGCGCGGGTGGGCTTGGACGGTGTGATAACCGTAGGTTGGTCGAAGTCGAGCCCACTGAAATCCAGAAAGGCGACTGACGACGGGTCGTTGTCATACAGCTCACGCGCCTTGCGCATCATTCCGATGGAATGTGAAGCAATCCAGAGCTGGGATTGGCCCGGTAGGAGGTCAACGAGCTCGCCTAGCAAGGCCCCCTGTATTCTCGTATTCATGTGTGTCTCGGGCTCATCAATGCAATATACGGCGTCTGGATAGCTCTTTCGTTTAACCACAAGGTCCAAGATGAGATCAAAAGCCGCTTTTTCGCCGCCTGACAGATTCTTGTAATCGAAGCCTTTGGATGAGCCCTTATCGAACTGAAAAGTACCTTGAGCGAGCGGATTACCTACACCAACGAATGTGAGATCAGGAAAAAGGCGGCGCAAGGGCTCTCGAACCTCGCCGATGAGCTTCTCTCGGAATTGGCCCATCGTGGTGGATTCTGCCTCATTGATGAATACGTCAACCATCGCTTGGGAGGCCAGTCTGACATAGTTGGTGCGCACAGTAGGGTCTTGATCAATAAGGCGTTGTAGGCTGATTTGATCTAGTATTTCTCCCTGTCTAGTCAAGGAGTCCATCATAAAATCGGGATCATGTCTGTAGGCGCTTCTGATATATATCGATCCTCTTGTTAATGCCGCGCCTTCATGTGTAATGATTTTTACTCTATTGATAAATTCTAAATTCTGATCATCTGATCTGATGTAGTATCTGCTATCGTTGTTCCATCCATATTGCGACTCGACGCGGTATCGAATCAGTAGAGCGTCGAAAAGCGAGGATTTCCCTGATCCGTTCGGCCCGGCTAGTACAATCAGCTTGGTGCTTGCGGGGATATCTCTGACCTCTAAGTCGGCGAACCGACGGAATTTGGTCAGCTTCAAGCTAGATATGCGCACAGCGGGCTCTTTCGAATCGAACTGATAAGTTGTCGAGCTTTACGCATGGAAATCTCGAGCGATAGATCGACTTTCCGGCAAAAAGCCCCGCCCGGAGATGTTCCGAAGGGGGCCGTTTAGCCAGTTGTGAAGTAACTTCAGTTTTGCTTGGGCTGCTGCACGAGCGCCCGAGCCCTCGCGATTTGGCCCTTCAGGAGTTCCTGAGCAAGGTCCGGCATCTCCTTCTTCAACTGCTCCATCGCCATCATGCGGAACCCGCCGAGGATGACCTTGATGTGCCCGATACGGGAGCCTTCCTCGTCCTGCTCCTCGCTGCCGTCCGTCATCATGGCCTGATAGGGCCGGCTAGCGATCTCTGAAGCAAGCATCTCGTGGATGTTCTGACCGGCCATCTTCACCTCGCCCGTCAGCTCCAGCCAGCGGTCATAGGCGGTCTTGCCGGTGACCGGGCTGCGATAGTCGAGGAGGTCAACGCCGTCTTGGGTGGTCGGCGGAGGGGAGAAGCCCTTGTTGCCGATCAGTGCCAATCGGGCCATTTCGTCCTTCACATCCTCCCGAGGGCTCGCCTTCCACTCCTTCGTGGTCGGCTGTTCCTTGCCCGTATGCACCCCTGCAACAATCGGTGACAGCCAAGCCGGCCCGATGGTTGGGGGAGGGGTGACAGGCTCACCAAGGATATTGCGGACGGGGTCAAGTTCCTGAGAGTAGCCGGGGATTTTGCGGCGAACCGCTTCCATCGCTGTCCGCGCTTCGCGCTGGTACGGATCATCACCCATCTTCGCAATGAGGTTCGGCGCGAAGGAAGCCGCAAGACTCTTCGCGAGCTTCTCGGTGTTCCTATCCGGATTGTTCAGAGCATCAAGGAACTCCGTGAGACCCTGAAGATAACTCTTGGACACGAGCTGCTTGACCGTGGCGATCAGGCCCTTGCCGGCCGTCTCCCACATGGTCTCGTCGTCCATCCCGCCAGCCAGCTCCGTGTAGTCCGCAGCCATCCCAAGGAACCCCGCGAAGGGGTCCAGCCGGGCGAAGCTGAAGTATCCGGTGGAGCCGTCTTCCTTCTTGTAGCGGATGGAGTACGGGCGCCAGCCGGTGGCCTCTAGGAGCTTCCGCTGCTTCGGGTCCTGCGGCCCGGCCCCGGTGAGGGAGCCGTCAGTTGCCAGCGCAACGGCGCCGCCCCAAAGCATCGAGCCCATCGCGAACTTAGCCTTCGCGTCGGCTTGTGCCTGCACGCCACGGGCTCCCATGATCGCGTCGTAGTATTCCTTCCGGCCCAAGTTCAGGAACGGGGTACGGTCCCATCCAAACCGGAGGATGTTCGTCGGGGTTCGAATGAACGGCATGACCACACGCATCGACGGGTGGTTGCCCGCGAACCGCTGAAGGTCCTCGCCGATGGTCGGCTTGCCGAACCACGTTGCGGCCTTCAGGTCCTTCGTGAAGGTGCTCTCACGGGCGACCTCCAGAGCGTCCGGGTTCATCGCCCGGCCAACATCATCCACGCTTTCGTCGAGACGCTTGGAAACGATCTGTCCGAAGTTGGTGAAGTCGCCGGACTTCCACGAGCCCTCTTGCAGGGCCTCCCGGTAGGCGGCGGAGCGAACCTCGCTGCGGTAGACAAGCTGCTTCACGAACTCGTCTCCGGACAGCATCATGCGCCCTGGAAGGTTCACGAGGGTCCCGACAGCGTCCGCTACGGTAGCCACGGCGGAGTTCTGGATGTTGAAGGCTTCGGACGGGGGCCGCTTGTAGGAGACGTTCTCGATGCGAGCCCGGCCGGGGTCGAGCTGCGGAGCGTTGAGGCGGAATGCCTTCGCCGCCATGCTGATCCCATCCTTCACGGACGCGACCATGGCTCCGTACTGGAGACCGGCTTCGACCATCTGAGCCCGTCCCTCCGCCGTGGAATATCGGGAAGCTCCGGCAAGGAACTTCTCGGCCGGGCGCAGGGCTGCCGTAAGAACGGAGGAGACGACGTTGGTCGACTGCGTCGTCAGGCCCGAGAGCATGCCGTTGGTGCGGAAGGAGATGACCGCGTTGACGAGGTTCTCAGCGAACCCTCCACGGATGACCTTGGAGACGGCCTTGGCGTTGAGCGTTCCGTCCGCCTGATGCCCGGCAGCGGCGATGTCGCCAGCCATGGCCCGGAGACGATCTTCGCCAGCGCCCCGCACGCTCTCCATATCGAGGTCCGTCAAGGCCCCCTTACGGTTCTTCGCGGTGATCTTCATCGCATTCAAGGAACGCGCGATCTGCGTCTGCTGGCCCCGGTAGTAGGCTTGGATGTTCGCGGCGATCTCATAGTTCTTGATGAACGCCTCGGTGACTTCCTGCCGGGTCTTGAAGGGACCCGTGCCGCCTAGCGGATCGTGGTAGATCTTCGCGATGTCCACGAGCTTCGTATAGGCCGTGGTGAGCACGTCGCGGTACATCAGCATGGCAGCCGGAAGGTTCTGGAGGTCGCCCGCCGTCTTCCCGATCTGCTGCATCAGGGCCGTGGAGTTGGTCCCGACGATGTCCGCGAGGGTGTCCGCCTGAGCCTTCAGCATCTCGTTGGTGAGGACCTCGGCCCCGCCGCGCTGCTTGGCAATCTCCTCCGCGTACATGCGCTGAGTGGACGACATGATGGCGTTGAGGTCGTCGCCGTTCTCGATCAGGTCCGTGCGGATGCCCGAGAGGTTCCGGCCTTGGCCGTATGCCTGCTCGGTGATCGTCATCTCGACGCTCTCCCGCAGGGCCTTCTCGTCAACCTTGATGGGAGCTTCGGGGGCTACAGCGTTGTCATTCGACGGCTTCGGGCCGGTCTCCTCGGTGACCTTCGCGGATGCCTCTGCGGAGTCCTTGGGGGCCTCCTTGGCGGGAGCCTCCGGGTTGGCGTTAGGGTCGGCCTTGTTGTCGTTGACGGGCTTTGCAGGGGCCTCCTGCGGGTCTGGAGCGCGGTCCTTCGTGAGGTCCGGCTCGTCAGGCTTGAAGCCCGACTTCTCCATGTCGTCGAAAGCCTTCAGGGCTTCCTCGCGGTTTCCCGCACGGATTGCCTTCAGGCCCTTGATGGCGTGGATGAAGCCCTCTGCCGCCATGCCGATGCCGAGACCTTCGACCGCATTCTTCAAGCGGCCGAGTGCCTGGCTGTCGTCAGGCCGGGCGGCGAGGAACTGCGTGACCGGCTCGCGGATGGAGGTGTGCGTCTCGATCATGTTCGACAGGCGCTCCTCGTAGGGATCGAAGGAGAGCATATCGACCAAGGCGCCACGGCCTGCGCCCTGGGCGACCGCGCCGCCGACTGTCGGGGCCGCGACCATGCCGGCAGCCTTCAGGAGTCGTCCGCCTGCGTAATAGGCCGTCGCGAACTGCGTGACTTCCTTGACGAGGCTGCCGGTGACCGACTCCGCCTTCGGGGTCGCTGCGGTATCCAGCGGGATAGCCAGCGGGTTCGCAGTCCCCGCGACAATGCCGGGCGCGATGCCCGACATATCGAAGAGGTTGTTATGGACCCACTGGACGGCCGGCTGAGTGACCAGCCCGTACATGGCCCCGGAGGTTTCGTTGATCGCCGAGGCGACGCCACGGTTAACCTGTCCGGGGATTTCGGTGATGCCCTTGCCGATGTCCTTGGCGATCTTGCCGAGGGTCGAGGGAGTTTCCTGCGGGGGAGCTGTAGTGAACGACTCGCCGCCCGCTTCAAGGGTCTCGATCTCGTCCAGGAGTGCGTTCTCGCCCGGTTTGATGAGCGACTGACCGGAGGCTTCAAGAGCGTCCAGCTCGTCAAGTAATGCGTCTTCGCCCGGCGCGATACGCTGGGGTGTGGTGGTTTCTGCCATTAGGTGATCTTGAAGATGTGGCCGAAGCTCAGCTTTGAGGCGTCGAGCGTCTTGTTGTTGATGGCGGTCTTACCCGCGTCGAGGATGTTGGAGCCGATGTTCAGGAGGAGCGAGCCCGTGGACGGACCCGAGACCCGCTGGGCGGGAGCGACTGCGCCAGCCGGAGCCGGGGCCTGAATGGGAGCGGACGGATTGTAGGTCTGGACTTGTAGGCTATAGAGCCGCTCGTCGTTCTCGGCCTTCAACCCGAGGGCATCCCACATTGACTGCTGGCGCCCGGCCTGACGGCTGAGGTCGATGATCGAAGCCGCTTCGCCCTGCTGCCGCGCGATGTTGTCGAGGACCGCATCAACGGAGGCCCCCTCAACGCCGCGCTTACCAGCGTCAACAAGCGCGGTCGCCTTAGCGTCACGGCCCTGCCGGGCGACAGAGTCGTCTTGGAAGGCGAGAGCCATCTCCTCTTCGACCTGCCGCTGGAGGAGCTGCCCGACCTTCCGGACGTAGTTGGTCTCCAGCCCGTCACGGGCTTTCTCGATCATCCGCCCTTGGCGGTCGAACTCGTTCTTCTGGTAGTCGAGGACTTGGCCACCGAACTTGATGTCCTGATTGTAGATTTCCGTGCCGTACTTATACATATCGACACGGTACTTCTCCTCGATAGCTTGGCGCTGGAGGTTGTAGGCGTTCTGCTTCTCGGCTGCGAGCTTCTGTGAGCCGAAGTTGGCGAGGGAGGAGCCAACGCCCATAGCGAGCGTGAGACCTCCCATTAAGTCACACATGGGGTTCTTTCGATTTGAGTGGTGGACGCTCAATCACTGAGCAATAGACGGGTCGGTATCGAGCGAGCCGAGCACGCCGCGTCCCGCCAACTCTGCAAGAGCATCAAGGGCGCAGAGCATCCGAGTCCTGTCGTCCTCGGCTGGCGCGGAACCATGCCTCGCGATGGTGTTGCTGATGGCGTCTCGCGATTTGACGATGCGGGCCAACAGGTCAGCCAAATCAGCATCCGGCATGGGCTTACTAAGCGACCGAAGGTGGAGTTCGAGGCCGACGATAAGGGACCGCGCATTTGCAATGGGGCCGTCTTCGGCTTCGATGGCTGACAGAGCGGCTCCGGCATAGTCGAGGAGGAACGGGGTAGGGGCTCCGCGCAGTTCTGCGGAAGGCAACAGGCGGAGCGGCTGGAGACTGTAAGTTGTCATGGTGCTGTGGGCTTCCTGATGACTGGGTCGGTTGGCGCGGCATTCTGAGAACTGCCCGCTAGGACGGTCGATGGTATTGGGACGGGTATGGGTAGCGGCCGGAGCCTGGATGCGGCTGGACGCAGGAGGCCCTAAGCGGGAAATCGCTGTCCAAGGCGTCGGGCTAGGCCGCTAGCCGGTTGGTCTTCAACTCCGCCAGCTTCTCCGCATCGTAGGCGACGAAGATGGGGCCGCAAGCGTCGTTCTCTCGGACCGTGAGTTTCGCGGCGGCCCCGAGCGGGGCCTTCAGAGCCCAAGAGGTTTCCCCTTCGCGAGCCATGAAGATGGTCGAGGCGGGGTCGTGGCCTTCCTGAAGGAGGACCCGAGCGGCTGAGAGAAGGGGCGTGCGGGTGGAGCAAAGGTCCCTGCCGGTGGCGTCGGTGACCGTGAAGTGGGAGTTAGGTGGCCTGCCGGGGGCGGAAGGGGTCTTGCGGTATGTGAGGTGGATTGAAGAGACGGAGGTCATTCGTTTGGGGTTGGAGTGGTACTAGATAGCTCGCCGAAAACCACTAGTGGTATCGGAGCCGAGCGCGCGTAGCATGGGCGGCTTGTTCGAGGGTTACAGAGAATAGAATGTCCAATCTGTGGATGATGTGGCTGTCCGTACTATATCTATGGGGATGGCCGGTGCTCGCTCTGGGGTTGATCGCTGGGTTTCTGCCAAACAGGTTTCATCCACATGCATTAGCAGTCGCTGCATGCCTCTTTGTTTTATTTGTTAGTTTGGGGGCAGAAGGCTTCAACACCGATCATTTTTGGGGTTTGATGTTGATTGCGTTTCCACCTTTCGCAGCCGTTGTAGTCTCGCCTCTGATGCTGATTAGGCTCACTCGGGCGTGGCGACATCGCTGATCAAAGACTAGCGCCCTGATTTGGGATTTTGCTCGCCCATCGGGCTCAGGCGGGCCTTCAGCTTCTCAGCCTCGGCCCGCGCTAGCCCATCAACCTCTTCATTCTGGAGGTGACCGGCATGGCCCTTCTGCCAACGCCATTCGAGTTTGGCCGGCTTCTCCGCCAACTCTACGAGCTGGAGCCAGAGGTCGAGATTGCTGACGGGCTTGTTGTCCTTCCCGCGCCAGTTCCTCATGCGCCATTTCGGAAGCCACTCGGTCATGCCCTTCACGACATACTGAGAGTCCCCGACCATGGTGACAAAGGCTCCCGGCCGGATGGCTTCAAGGGCCTTGATGGCGGCTGTTAGCTCCGCGCGGTTGTTCGTGGTGTCTGGTAGGGGGCCTTTCAGGGTCTTGCGGGAACCTGTCAGGGTGTTGAGGAGGACTGCGGCGTAACCTCCGGGGCCGGGATTGCCGAGACAGGAGCCGTCGAAGTGGGCGGTGATTTCCCGATGGGGCAGGGGCTCTTCGGCCTGTAAGGTCTCCGTCAAGGACGGCCGCTTTCCGCTTTGGCTACCAGAGTAGCCGAGACCTCTGCGATGGGCCTGTATCCGGGAGACGTGTAGCGGGAAACGGGGGTCGGAAGGCGGGGTTGAAGTCCGGCTCTCATTTCCGCCACCCGGCTCCCTCAGGAGCGTTCGGGCGACGATCATCGCGACCGTATCGAGGCTTGGTCTCATTCACCTCATTCGTGACGAGGTTCTTGCGGCGGAGGTCCGTCAGGTCGCCGTTGGAGTGGCTGACCTTGATCTTGCGGTGCCCCGGCTCGGCAATCCCGAGGATGATGCGGGACACCCGCGCGTAGCCTGTCGAGGCTCTGTAGGTTGTGACGTAGCCCCCGCAGTGCAGATACCAGTTCGGGGAGAAGCCTGCCGAGAGGACGCGGCGGTAGTCTTCAGGGGCGATGAGGGCGGACTTGTCGGAGTTCGCTAGGGGGACTTGCAGGAGCGGTGAGGTGTCTGCGGGGTCCGTGGTCGTGATGGGCGGCCGGAGGGCCTCTAGGGACATTGGCGGTGGGTCCTATGGTTATGAATGACAAAAGCTGAGAGACAGATATTCACAGACAGAGACTGTGAAATAGAGGTGGCGACCACCCTGAAAGAGACCTGAAGGTGACTGCGGGAGAGCCTTACGGCCTACGGGCTGCGCCCTTCGGCATCGACCACCCTGAAAGGGATGACCATCCAAGGGAGGAAGACGAAGATCGTGGTGAGGGTGGCCAGAGAAAGGTGGAGTGACGCCACTTTTCATCGACCCTGCTTAGGGGGCCTATAGGTGAACCTGAAGGAAGACCTGCAAGATAACCTGCAAGAGAGAGGATAGGAGGAAGAAGTCAGGAACAACCTTCAGTCCCTCCCGCAGGGACCTTCAGGTAACCTACAGGACCTACCCCCCAAACCCCCTTCCATCGCTGGCGGGTTACGACATTCACAGTCCCCTGTCTGTGGTGTCGGGTCGTCTGCTCCGGATGGTCGGGGCTTGTGTTCTGCTCCGATCCGAGGTTCTCGGTTTCGGGTAGGTGTAGGTGGTCCCTAATCGACCATGGCCGCATCGGCGGTCTTGGATAGCTAGAGGTGGTCCCTAATCGGCTGTCGGATCGGGAGCGGCGGTCTGCGTAGCTATAGGTGCAACCCAATCGACCTGAAGTCACTTCACGGAGGCCAGCAGTGGCGGTCTGGTGCTATCTAAAGGTGGTCCCTAATCCCGGAAGGGCTGGGCGCGCGATGTCCCCCGAACAGGTCGGGGGTGTCGGCACGCTTAATCAGCGCGTACAGGCCCGACCCGACAGGCCAACGTCTGTCCGACAGACGGTGCCTCGCTGCTCCGGGCGGAGCGATCCCCTCATCCCGGACATGAGGGTAACGAAGAGCCATTCACCCATACAGGAAGTATGGGGGAACTCGTCCAGCAACGGAGCCACCATCCTTTCGGATGGCCGGGCTTCAGCTTAGTTTTAGTAAGCGGAGCCTCATCGGGGTCGTTAACGGAGCGGATGGTGTTCACAGCGTGCACGCCCCTGAGCCCATCCAAGCCCGGCGAGATAGCAGGTCGTGAAGTGTTGGCCTCGCGACTTGGAGGCGACGGCTCCGAGTGCGCCGAACACCTCCAGCTCGGCGGAAGGTTTGCCCTTATCTAAAGGCGCAACCTAATCGCCCAAAAGCCCCTCGATCTCCTCCGCAACACCCCTGCCGTACTCCGTCAAACTCACCACAAGAACGCCCTTCTCCTTCCGCGTCCGGACCAACAAGGCATCTTCCATCAACATGATGTTCCGGTATCCGCTGCCGGCTCCCATCGTCAGGGCCTTCTCCAGCTCCGGCTTCGATATTTCTCCCCGGCAGGCGACCAGCAAGAACGCTGCGGCTGACCTCATCTCCCATCGGTCATGGATTTGGTTGAGCCGCTGGAGGACTAGGAGGAGCCGGGCGAGGGGCTGGAGGCCACTAGCAGGTTTCTGCCTGGGGGCCTGCGTGGTCATGGGCAGCTCTTCGGGCAGTAGCTCGGACGGCTGTCTTCCGGATGGTCGGGACCGCAATAGGTCAGCGCGGCACGGACAACCTGCTTCTGGCTGGGCGAGGCGACGATGACGATGAGAGCCCCGAGGATGAAGGTGATGACGGGCATGGGAGCGACTTCCTGTGGTCGGGCAGGAGACAGAAAAGCCGGAGTGGATTGCTCCGCCCCGGCTGGGTAGGCACTTCATTTATGAAGTCACTCCACTATTGGAGCGGGCTGGCCTTGGGCTCGAAAAGACCCATGACTTCGGCCGCGAGTTCCCTGCCGGTTTCCGTGAGCGCGATTGTGAAGCTGCCGCCGACCTCCGCCACGCTGATGAGTCGGGCTTTCGTCAGATAGTCGAGGCCCTCGGTGCTCTCGACAGCTTCCGCCTTAGGCAGGGTTAGATCGCCCTTCCGCATCAGTTTGAGGAAAATGGCGGTGGACTCCGCGTCAATGCGGGGATGCCGCGAGGTGATGTGCTGAAGACCTGCGATCATCGGATAAAGTTCGGGGCCGAACAACAATGCGAGTGACGCGGAGTTCTGTTTCTGATCGGCAGAAGAGCTTTGGTTGTTCACGGCGGGGCCTCATCAAGACAGCCTTATGGCTACGCTTTCATGAGTCCTTATCCGCTGGCGGTCTAATCAGTTTTTTGACTCGATCAGGCTCCATCGAGTCATTTCTGTGATGTGTCCGGGAGCGGATAGGTGGACCGCTAGGACGGCCGGGGAAGATGTTCAGGCAGTGGGATAGCCATCACGGCGGCTTGGGGCCTTCAGCCCCGGAGACGTGTAGCGGGAAAAGCCAATTGCCTATATGGTCATCGAGTGGTCCCCGCAGCGTTAGCTGTAAGGAACCCGCGTCTTAGGCTAGAGACGAAACGAGAGGGTCAAGCGCAGCACACGCTTGGCCCTTTTTTGTTTGCGCCGTACCGTTTGGTCGAAGTGAACTGCTGTGTATTGCTCGCCGCACTATCCCGTGCTTCATGCCGACGATTTTCAAAAGTGCCTGAGCGATTATGGAAGCCTTTCTGACTTGGACTATCGGCCCCTTCTTTTTGGGGCTCGTCATCATGCTCGCGGGGCATGTCGTTTTCGAGCAAACGAGCGGCTGGGAGAATGATCGGTTCTTTGTGGCGTTGATGAAAGTCTGGTGGATATGGCTGCTGGGCATCGCCGGCTTCGCACTAATGGGGGAGTTCGGGCCGCTAGGCTTTGCGTCGGAATAGGAAAAGAGCCCGCCATTCCTGACGGGCTCTTGCAGGTGACCTGAAGGCGCTCGGTGGCCGGCTTATCCCGAAGCTCCTGCTACTTCTTTAGCGATCTTCGCCACCTGTCCCCGACTACACCCGGTGATTGCCTGCACCTTCGACCACGGCATTCCGGCCTTGAGCAATGAGGTGATGTTGTCGTTACGCTCAGTGTTCACCGGGCGGCCCTTGTATCGACCTTCTGCCTTGGCCTTCGCCTGCCCCTGAGCCTGCCTGCGACGGCGGTCCTCGTAATCCTTTCGGGCGATGGCGGCGAGCATGTCCAGCATCATCGCGTTGATGGCGTCGAACATCCGTACCGTGAACTCATCGGCCTTGGGGTCCGCCATGGCCCAGCTAGTCGGTAGGTCTAGGGCGACGACGCGGACGTGGCGGGAGGCCAACTCCGCCTTGAGCTTGGTCCAGTCCTCGGCATTGAGGCGGGAGAGCCGGTCCACCTGCTCAATGAGGAGGACATCCCCCGGCCTGCTATCGGCCAGCAGCCGGAATAACTCCGGGCGCTGGAGGGATGCCCCGCTCTCGTTCTCCGTGTAGGTGGCAGCGATGGTAAGGCCCCGCTCGCTGGCGAATGCCTCAACCTGTTCACGGGCGCGGCTGGCGTCCTGCTCTGCGGTGGAAGCTCTGAGATAGGCCCGAACGAACATGGACACCGCCTCCGGTCTCTTTTGGATAGGTCGGTATCTATTGGTATTCTAAGGATAGGTCAATAAGTCTTTTTAGGCTCCTGCCGGCTGGTCTCCCGTGGGTGTACCCAAAGTGGCAGCCTGCCTTGCCGCGAATGGCCCGTGCGGCAGCGCGTAGAGGCGAAGAGCGGTGATAGGCTGTATGCGACTCACAGGAGGCGTCATGACCGATCATCTCCCCCCAACGATAGGTGTTCCGCTCACCCCCGCCACCTTCTCTCAACTGACCTTCAAGCTCAGGGCGAGTGCGGTCAGGCTGATGGAAGAGGCCCGGCTTGCGGGAAGGAAGCGAGAGGTGCGCTTCTATGAGGTAAGACTGCGAAGGATCGACGCTGATATCGCCAAATACGGGATGCAGCGTTAAGCCGTGGCGAGCCCTCCCGGCTAGGCCAGTACCTGCCTCCCGCCGCAACGCCCTGTGTCCTTCCGACTGACAACGGCAAGAGGCCCTTCAGGCCCCCGGCAGGTTCCCGTGATGGTGGCCCACAGGAAACGCGAGGGGCCACGGGGGGAGATAGGGACGCGGCCGGAGAAGGGAGGGCTTTCAGATTTTTGCGGCTGATTATTCCGTGCGCGGGGACATACTTACCTCTCTCAAAAAGTCCAAAACGGTTTCTGGATACACGCTTTCTATTAGGTCGATTGCGGCCGTCAGTGTTGGCAGCGCTGCATCGTTGATTTGACCACGCGACAACGCTGTCCATTGAGTGGGGTAGTAGCGAACTAGCATCCCTAGTAGGTAAGAGAGCACAAACAGAGTTGAGATTTTCGACAGGGTTGTTCCCGCCGAATAGGCGGCGACTAGCCAGACGTCTCCTATGTTCATCATCCTTCGGTCGATAAGGTCGGTCATCCCTGGGCTCTTAGAGACTTCGGGTGGCCCGACCAGCGTGGCCTTGTCGTGGCTCTCATACTGAACGACGAACTCAGAGTTCACGCAGAGCATTTTTGCGTCCGTGATCGCGGTGGCGCCGTATCCTTTTTTGATTTTGATAGAGAGAAGGCCATCTGTCGTGGTTGTGTTCTCGATCTGAGCACTAAGGAAGTGGTCGCGCCAACGTCGGTGGTGAGTTTGAATGTCGGGTATGCGAGATAAGATGTCGCCTAGCCCCAGCGTCGTTCCTGCCGGTATTTCGGGTGACACAAACGTGTAGTTGACTCCGCTGGAGTTGTGCCGAAGTAGCGATCTGCATCCCGTAGCTTTGCAGAGGTCGGCTAGGGCGCCAGATTGTAGCGTCCGGACTTCCAACGAGGCAAAATCAGGATTGTCTGCGCTTAGGTGGCGCCCCCACTCGCTGATGGCTAACCCGTGGCTTGGCGTTAAGGCGACTTCTCTTAATCCTCGGCTCAGAAACAATGTCAGGCCGCGAGAAAGGCTAAGAACTCCATAGTAAAGTAATAGAGGTTTGACCGCTAAATCAGCGGATCGAGCTGAGCGAAAATAAGCGTTCGCGTGGCTAATCGGAGCCGCAACCTCACGGCTATGGCGAGTGCCCATCTCTCTGTTGTGTTTCGCTTCATAAGCTCGCTTCACAAGCTCGAACGACTCGTAGTTCGCAAGCTCGTCCCAACTATTTGTTCCCACGAAGACACCCCCCAATCGCCCGTCAAAGCGTGGCACTTAATGCCGCGCTTCCTCCGCGCCCTGCATCTCCACCTCAAAGCAAATTAGCTGACCGAATAGCGGCGCTTTCCGCAAATCCTCATCGTACCCCCATCCCGACTTCCGCTTCTCCTTCCGGCCCTCCAAAACCCCCAACCATGTCAGCGGTCGCAACACTCGCGACACCATGGCGAACTCCGGCAGGTCGGGCCTCGGTATCTCCCCGATGGTGTCCATGATCGTGCATGCCTGCATGAGGTCCCCGGCGCTGGACCAGCTATGCGCGGTGACTGACAGGCTCCAGAGGACCACGCCCATATGGTGCTGCGGCCAGAAGTCGATAGGGTTCCTGTCGAAGTCTTGAAGGTTCACCTTCCAGAACACCGCTTCAAACAGTTCAGCTAACAGGGCAGGGGCCGCTTCAGGGGCAAGCAGGGCCTTACCCACCTTGGTCGCCTTCAGGACCCCTGAGCGTTTCCGGAGGAGCCCCGCAGCTTGTAGCGTCACCCGCGTGAAGAGGACCCCGTAAGCATCTTGCTCGTTGATGACCTTGTTCATCTCTAGCGTGGTGGCTTTGTCGTATCCCGGCCATTCCGTCTGGTCGAAGACATGCCAGACATCGACACGCTTCAGGGCTCCCGCAGGAGTGAGGACGAGGCCGTTCTTCTCCACGGCAAGGGCTAGCAGGAGCCTTGCGGCATGGACCATGGGGACCTGAAGGGCAGCCTCCACGGGGACGTTGTAGGGCGTGAGGCGGAGAGCCTGCGGGACCCTGCCAGCCGGCTCTAGGAGCGCCTTGAGGGAGCGGGGCTGAAGATGCGCCCAAGCGGGAGGGGGAGTCGTCACGCTGGGAGCGTAGGCGGGCCGGAGCGAAGGCTCAACAGCCGGGCCGAGAATGCGCTCGCAAAAAGCGTGGAGGGGAAAACGTGTGGGGTGGCGTGTGGGGGAAGGCAAAAACTCGCCGTCCCCCAAATCGTTGAAAATAAACGGGAATTAGACCCCGTTCCGAACGTATTACCGCGAGTAGAACTCGATGACGAGGTTCGGTTCCATCTGCACCGCATAGGGCACGTCCGTCAGCGTGGGCGTGCGGGTGTAGGTGGCGGTGAACTTGGTGTGGTCGGCGTCGATGTAGTCGGGAACGTCGCGCTCGGCGAGGGCGGCGGACTCGATGACGATGGCCAGCTGCTTCGACGAGTCCTTGACCGCGATCACGTCGCCCGGCTTCACCTGATAGGAGGCGATGTTGACGCGCTTGCCGTTCACGGTGATGTGGCCGTGGTTGACGAACTGGCGGGCGGCGAAGACGGTCGGCACGAACTTGGCGCGGTAGATCACCGCGTCGAGGCGGCGCTCGAGCAGGCCGATCAGGTTCTCGCCCGAATCGCCCTTGAGGCGGATCGCCTCGGCGTAATAGCGGCGGAACTGCTTCTCGGAGATCGAGCCGTAATAGCCCTTCAGCTTCTGCTTGGCGCGCAGCTGCGTGCCGAAGTCAGACGGCTTGCCCTTGCGGCGCTGGCCGTGCTGGCCGGGGCCGTATTCACGACGGTTGACCGGGGACTTCGGGCGGCCCCAGATGTTCTGACCGAGACGGCGGTCAATCTTATATTTGGCCTCATGGCGCTTCGACATGTCGCGTGTCCTCTCAGGTTCGCGAGTTGAGGACCGCGCCCTCCTGCTCCCCTGCGATTGGCTGGGGCGACAGATCCGGCTTCCGAAGGAAAGCGGATCACGGGTGCGGAAAAAGCCACGCGGCCCCGTGAGGAGCCGCGTGACGAAGGGCCGTATGACGGAAAGCCGGCTTCGAGTCAATTCCGGGCTGGCCGGAAACGGGCATCAGCGCCAGTGGCGATGATGCCGGTGGTGATGACGATAATGGTGATGGCGCGGGTGGTGCTTGTACCAGCCGTAATGATGGCCGCGATGCCAGCCGTAATGACGGCGCGGGCCATGACGATAGATGGCATGGTGCCCGTGGCCCCTGTGCCAGCCATGGGGCTTCGCCTGCGCCTCGGAGCCGGCGCCGAAACCGGCGAAGGCGAAACCGATGGCGAGCGCCAGCAGCAACAGCAACTTTCTCATGAGCTTTCGTTCCTCGGTGAGGGTCGCCACCGTCGCAACGCGCGGAGTGCGGCGGAGTTCCGTCAGTTCGTCAGCGGCATCGGCTCGATGGCGACCTGCGCGAGGCCATAGCCGGCCAGCGCGATGCGCAGCGGCCCCGTCAGGCCGGAGCCGTCGGTGAAGACGGCTGTCGCGTCGAGGCCGACCGGGCTGCCGTCTCTCGCTGCCGGCAGGAGGTCGGCGACACGGCGCGCGATCGCCGGCGCCGGGTCGATCCATTCGACGGGCCAGGGCGCCAGCCGCTTCATCCGCTCGAGCAGCAAGGGATAATGCGTGCAGGAGAGTGTGACGATGTCGGTGCGGCGGCCTTCCGTCTCGAGGAAGCAGGGGGCGATCTCGGCGCGCAGGACCGCGTCGTCGACGGTCTCACCCTTGAGCGCCTGCTCGGCGAGGCCGGCGAGCCGCGTCGCGCCGACGAGCGTGACATGGTGCCCGGCGGCGTAGGTCTCGATCAGCTCGCGGGTGTAGTCGCGCGCCACGGTGCCGGGCGTCGCCAGCACCGAGATCAGACCGCTGCGGGTCGCCGCCGCAGCCGGCTTGATTGCCGGGACGGTGCCGACGAAGGGGATGGCGAAGCGGGCCCGGAGCGCCGGCAGCACCAGCGTCGAGGCGGTATTGCAGGCGATCACCGCGAGATCGGGGTGAAAGCGCGCGACGAGGCGCTCCATGACGGCGAGGACGCGGGCGACGAGCTCCTCCTCGCTCAGGCGGCCATAGGGGAAACCGGCGTCGTCGGCGGCGTAGACGATATGCGCAGCCGGGCAGGCATGCGTGGCGCGTCCGAGCACGGTCAGGCCGCCGAGCCCGGAATCGAAGACGAGGATGGTGGGTTGGGGGCGGGGGGCCACAAGCGGGCGATAACCCGTTCCGGCGAGAAGATCGACCTGCATGACTACGCCGCGAAACGTCAAAGCCCGATTCCGCCAGAGAGCCGTTAAGCGACAGTCAATGCCGCCTGAAGCGGCTGTTTCAAATTTAGTTGACTTTGTCCACTAAATTGACCTTCGCTCGCGGCGGGAGGATGCCATGACCGCAAGCGAAGCAGCGGCTGTCGCAGCCATTCGCCGGTTCGGCCGGTTTCATACGCGCTGGATCGGCGCGCTGGGCGGCAATCTGCATGACTCGGGCTTCGCGCTGACCGAGGCGCGGGTGCTCTATGAATTGGCGCAGCGGGATGGCTGCCTCGCGGTCGAGCTGGGGCGCGACCTCGATCTCGATCCCGCCTATCTCTCGCGCATCCTGAAGCGCTTCGAGGCGCAGGGCTGGCTCGACCGACAGCGCTCGGACGCCGACGGGCGCGCCTTTCGCCTGCGGCTCACGCGGGCCGGGCAGGCCGCCTTTCGGCCCCTCGACGAAGCGTCGCAAGCGCAGGCCGAGGCGATCCTGGCGCGGCTCTCGCCAACGGAATGCGGCAGGCTCGTCAGCGCGCTCGCTGATACGCAGGCGCTTCTGTCCGGCGAGAGGGCAACCAGGTCGCGACCTGTGATCCGCGAACATCGCGCCGGGGATATCGGCTGGGTGGTTTCCGCCCATGGCCGGCTCTATGCCGAGGAGTACGGCTGGGACCTGAGTTTCGAGGCGCTGGTCGCCGAGATCGCAGCGCAATTCCTGCGCGAGTTCAAGCCGGGACGCGAGCGCTGCTTCATCGCCGAGCTTGATGGCGAGCCGGTCGGCTCGAGCTTCGTGGTCGCGGAGGATGCGGCGACCGCCAAGCTGAGGCTCGTGCTGGTGGAGAAGCGCGCGCAGGGGCTGGGCCTCGGCAAGGCGCTGGTGCGGGAGGCGATCGGCTTCGCCCGCGCGGCGGGATACCGGCGCATGGTGCTGTGGACGAACGATATCCTGCATGCGGCGCGGGCCATTTATATTGCCGAAGGCTTCAAGCTGGTCGCAGAGGAGCGGCACCATTCCTTCGGACAGGATCTGGTGGGGCAGAACTGGGAACTGGCCCTTTAAGATCGTCCTGATTTTGGACAGAACCACGCCGTCATCCGGGCTTGACCCGGGATCCATGCCAGAGCGCTTCCGAGGAAGGTTCAGGCATGGATCCCGGCTCTCCGCTTCGCTTCGGCCGGAATGACCGCATTGTCCTTGAAAGAGCAGCTTTCAGACCTTCAGCCGAGCCAGCGTCGTGGCCGCCGCGCGTCCTGCCAGCGTCGCGCCGCCGACCGTCATGGCGCCGCCGCCGGCCGTGGCCTCGCCGGCGATGAGGAGGCGTCCGCCGATCGGCTGGGCGAGGGCGTCGCGCGCCGCGTCGTGGCCGGGGTCGCAGACGGAGTAGGCGCCGCGTGCGAAGGGATCGGTCCACCAGGCGGGGAAGGAGACGGCCTTCACGGTCTTGCGGAACTCGGACCCGATCATCGTCGCCAGCAGCTCCGTGGCATGGGCCTTGGCCTCGTCAGGCCCGGCCTGCGAGAGCTGGCGCGCGAAATCGCCGCCGCAATAGCCGATGACGAGATCCTTGCCATCCGGATACATGTCGAAATTGATCATCCCCTCGGGCTTGCCGGATTCGAGGAAGCTCGCGCCCGGCGTGATGCCGAAGCGGTCTCCCTCGACCTTGAGGGCGATCTTGGTCAGGGCGCCCATATGGAGGCCGGCCAGCGCATCGCGCGTCGCAGCCGGCAAGGCGGGGGTGAAGCGGATCGTCTCCGCCTTCAGCACGCCGACCGGCACCGTGAGGATGCAGATCCTGGCCTTTAGCGTGCCCGAGCGGGAGGTGACCGTCACGCCGCTTCCGCTCCAGTCGATGGCCTCGACCGGTTCGTTCAGGCGGATGTCGAGACCGGCGGCTGAACGCGCGACGAGATTGCCGTAGCCGGAAGGCACGACGAGGTCGTCACCGGACCAGAGCCGCTGGTAATCCCGGGCCGAGATGCGGCTGGACTCCTCGCCAATCGAGAGCAGGAGGCCGGAGGTGGCGACCGGCGCCATGTCGGGGCCGAGATCGCCGAGCAATTCGGCGATGGAGAGGTCGCGGGAGCCGATATCGACCGTCTCCAGCCGGCGGTCGATCTGCCTGAAGGCATCGCGCCGGCGCCGCCGGTCGGCGTCGGGCATGGGGCGGCCATCAGCGAAGACCCGGAAGCCGCCGCCCATGGGCTCGGGGGCCGTCTCGACGCCGAGCTCACGGGCGAGGCCGACCCAGGGATTGCGCTCGGCCCAATGGATGAACATCGCGCCGGCGTCGTAGCTGGGGCCGAGCGAGGCGTCGGTGTAAGCGCGCCCGCCGACCCGGCCGCGGGCCTCCAGCACGGTGACGCTGCGCCCGGCCGCCTTCACCGCCCGGGCAGCGGCGATGCCGGCCGCGCCGGCTCCGATCACGACGACGTCGGTGTCCGCCGCGCGGGCTCTGCCGCCGGCGATCGAGAACGCCGCCGCCATGGCGCTGCCTCCCGTCAAGAGCTTGCGTCGATCGAGCGTGGCGTAGCGAGCGTTCATGACACGAAGATGCGCGGCTTTTCGCAGGAGGCAATGACGCGCGGCGTCACAGTCCGCTCCTGCGCGATCACGAGATCGGGAGCCGAATTCGGCGCGGCCGCTGGCGCGCGGCAGTTCTACATTAGAATAGTTATTTATTGGATCGATTCTATAGTTTTGCTTTGCGGTGCATAGTAATTGACAGAATCTTTTGCAAACAATATCGGGATTGAAGTCTTATCTTCTCGTAAGGCGCTGTTTATATTCATTTTAATCTGCCGATGATGGCCGGGACGGGCCAGGCAGGATGGGACTGGGCGATGGGCGTGTATTTCGGCAAGCTGCGCGGGGGCGTGGCCCTTGGAACCTTGGTGCTGGCGCTGGCGGCCTCGTCGGCAGAGGCGCAACAACAACGTCGTCAGCAGCAGGCGGCCGCGAATACGCAGCCGAATGCCGGCGATGCGCCCGTGGTGCTGGACCAGATCAATGTGCAGGGCGAGGGCGTGCCCGGCGGGGCGCTGCTCAACGGGCCGACGACGACCCGCGTGACGCGCCAGGAGCTCGATCGCGAGCAGGTCCAGAACCTCACCGACCTGGCGAACCGCGTCGAGGCCGGCATCACCTTCAACCGCCAGAACAACTCGCTCAACATCCGCGGCCTCGACGGGGCGCGCGTGCTGACGACGATCGACGGCATCCGCCAGCCCTTCCTGATCGACACGCGCATCAATCGCGGCGCCCAGAACGCCTTCGATTTCGACTCGCTTTCGACGCTGGACCTGCTGCGCGGCGGCAGCGGCGCCAGCACGCTCGGCAGCGGTGCTCTCGGTGGAGCGCTGGCGGTGCGCACGCTCGACCCGGAGGATCTGCTGCGCAATGGCCGCTCCTATGGCGCGCTCGCCAAGACCGGCTATGACAGCACCGACCGGGCCTGGTTCGGCAGCGCCGCGGCGGCGGCCCGGATAGGGAACACCTCCGTCCTGCTGCAGGGCGGCTTCCGCGACGGCCACGAGATCGACAACAAGGGCAACGTCAAGACGATCGGCGCGACGCGCACCGCGCCCAATCCGGGCGACTTCAACCAGTACAGCTTCCTCGGCAAGATCTATCAGGAGGTCGGCGAGCACCGCTTCGGCCTCACCGGCGAATTCTTCAAACGCGCCGACCGTACCCAGATTCGCAACAACACCGTTTCGCTTACCGGCAACTTCCGCCCCGGCTCCTATGAATCGGGCGAGGATGTCGAGCGCAACCGCGTTTCGCTGAGCTACGACTACAAGCTGCCGGGAGCCTTTATCGACGAAGCGCATGCGACGCTCTACTGGCAGCGGCTGAAGCGCAACGACATCACCAACGCCTGGCGCTACACCAGCATCATCGGGCCCTATGCCCGCAACAACCAGAACGAAGAGAATTCCTACGGCTTCAACGGCTATCTGCTGAAGAACTTCCAGACCGGCATGGCGTCGCATCGCCTGATGCTCGGCACGGAATTGCGGATGTCCTCGCTCGAGCAATACTCGGCCGGCGTCGACAACTGCCCGGCCAGGCCGGCCTCGGGTGTCTTCACAGGGGCGCTGACCACCTGCAACAACCTCCACACCAATCAGGCCGACCAGCCGAAGGTCGACGGAAAGCTCGTCGGCCTCTACGCGCATGACGAGATCGGCCTCATCGACAACCGCCTGCGCATCACGCCTGGTGTCCGCTTCGACTGGTATGAGGAAGTGCCGCAGAACACCCCGGCCTACTTTGCGGGCGGCTCGCGGCCGACGAGTCTGCCGCCGTCCTCCAGCGATTCCGGCTGGTCGCCGCGCATCCGGCTCGAATACGACATCCTGAAGAACGCGCCCTGGGTGAAGGACGTCACCGTTTTCGCGCAATGGGCCAAGACCTTCCGTGCGCCGACGGCGGACGAGCTCTATGGCCGCTTCGGCGGGCCCGCCACCTATCTGCGCACCGGCAACCCGAATCTGCGCCCTGAAATCGGCAACGGCATCGATGTCGGCATGCGCTTCGGCGACAAGCAGCTCGGCGGCTCGATCACCTATTTCCACACCAACTACCGCAACTTCATCGATACCTACCAGATTCAGGCGGCGGGCGTCGGTGGGCTCTATCAGCAGGGCGGCATCACCGGCTACCGGAACATCAACCGCGCCGAGATCCAGGGCGTCGAGATCAACGGGCAATACGCCTTCGCGCCGAACTGGCTGGTGCGCGGCTCCTTCGCCTATACCCGCGGCCAGAACAAGGACGACGACAGCTTCCTGAACTCGATCCCGCCGGTGCAGGGCATCGTCGCCGTCGCCTATGGCACCGATCGCTGGGGCGCCGAGGTCTCGGCCAAGATGGCGGGCAAGCGCGATGACGTCTCGACGACCGCGACGACGCCGCCGACCACCGGCTTCAAGGCACCGGGCTATGCGCTGTTCAACGCCTCGGCCTGGTGGCGCCCGGCGCCCGAGATCGCGGATCTTGAATTCCAGATCGGCGTCTACAACATCTTCGATCGCAAGTACTGGGATGCGGTCAACGTCCCGCTCTCGCGGCCCCAGGCGCGCGATTACTACAGCGAGCCGGGCCGCACCGTGAAGGCGACGATGAAGTATCAATTCTGACCGGGACGTTTCGAGACCCCCCGACCAGCAGGAGAGGCCGGCCCTTCAGGGCCGGCCTTTTTCGTTCAGGAGGCGTCATTCTCGGACGGAGCGAAGCGCAGATCCGAGAATCTTTTCCCGAAAGAGGAGCCGTTTCCGCTCGGAGATGCTCGGGTCAAGCCCGAGCATGACGGCGCTCGTCAGCTTTCGGACTGCTCCGGCTCGCTCGCCTGCCGGGCCAGCAACCGCGCTTTCTTCGGCCCCTCGACTAGCGACTTGAAGACGCCGCGCAGCGTCCGCGCCTCCTGCTCGGTCATGTCGAGGCGGTGGAGGATGTCGCGCAGATTGGCGGTCATGACCGGCTTCTTGCCGGGCGGAAAGAAACCGCTGATGTCGAGTTCGCCTTCGAGATAGTCGAACATCGAGAGGATCGTCTCCCGCTTGGCGGGCGGGGAGGGGTTGTTCTCGCGGAAGGGCGGTTCGCCGCCGGTGGTCTTGAACCATTCATAGCCGGTGAGCAGCACGGCCTGGGCGAGGTTGAGCGAGGCGAAGGCCGGATTGACCGGGAAGGTCAGGATCGCGTCGGCGAAGCTGATCTCCTCATTGGTCAGGCCGATACGCTCGCGCCCGAACAGGATGCCGACGCGCTCGCCGCCGCCGACACGCCCGGCGATCTCCGGCATCGCCTCGGCGGGGGTCAGCACGCGCTTCATCTGGCCGCGCTCGCGGGCGGTGGTGGCGAGCACATGGTTGAGATCGGCGACCGCTTCCGCCGCGCTTGCAT
The DNA here is from genome assembly GCF_000745475.1 of Allobosea sp. UNC402CLCol. Taxonomy (GTDB): domain Bacteria; phylum Pseudomonadota; class Alphaproteobacteria; order Rhizobiales; family Beijerinckiaceae; genus Allobosea; species Allobosea spartocytisi. The sequence goes on along the minus strand of NZ_JQJJ01000008.1, from coordinate 195,602 downwards.
AGAGGCGGGCGTTCTCGAGGATATGGGTGGCGCCGGAGGCGGCGGCGGTCGCGCCCTTCTTCAGCCCGCCGCCGGTCGGCCAGCCGTCGCGCGGCGCGACAAGGCGCATTTCGGAGAGACCGAAATTCGCCATGGCCCGCGCGCACATGCCGATATTCTCGGCGAGCTGCGGCTCGACCAGAATGACGACGGGGGCGGGCGCCTGGTGGGCGGGGCGGGTGCGGTCGGTGCCGGAACCGGTCATGGGAGAATGAGATCTTGTCTTCGTGAGGCTCACGTCACGGCCAGGATCGGCGGGCGCGACGGCAAGCTCATACGTCATGCTCGCCCTTGTGGCGAGCATCCACGTCCTGCACAGGACCTTGGGTCAAGGAAGACGTGGATGGTCGGGACAAGCCCGGCCATGACGTGAAGAGCGGCGATTTCAGTCGGCCTCAGCCTCGACCGCGCGCAACACCCGCAGCGTGTTGCCGCCGGCGAGCTTGGCCAGATTCTCCTCGGACCAGCCGCGGCGGATCAGCTCGGCGATCACGTTCGGGAAGGTCGAGGTGTCCTCCAGCCCGTCCGGATTGACCCAGCCGAAGAAATCCGAGCCGATGCCGACATGGTCGTGGCCGATGCGCTTGGCCAGGTAGTCGAGATGGTCGCAATATTGGGAGACCGTCGCCTGCGGGCGCGGTCCGGCTTTGGCGACGATCTCGGCCTCGACCTTGGCGTAGTCCATCGTGTCGGGGGTCTTGCCATACTGGTCCTTCGCCGGGCGGTGCCAGTCGCGCGAGGCCTGGCTGATGAAGTCCGGCACGAAGGTCGCCATGACGACGCCACCATTGCCAGGGACCCGGTCGAGCACGTCGTCAGGGACGTTGCGCGGATGGTCGCAAAGCGAGAAGGCATTGGAGTGCGACCAGAACACGGGCGCGCGCGTGACGTCGAGAACGTCATGCATCGCCTTCGGGGCGACATGGGCGAGGTCGACGACCATGCCCAGCCGGTTCATCCGCCGGACGACCCGCATGCCGAAGGAGGAGAGGCCGTCATGCCGCGGGGCGTCGGTGGCCGAGTCGCACCAGTCGGTCGTGTCGTTGTGGCAGAGCGTCATCAGGCGCACGCCGAGATCGTAATAGGCGTCGAGCGCGTCGAGCTCGTTCTCGAGCGCGGAACCGTTCTCGATCGTCATGAACAGGGCGATACGCCCCTCCGCCTTCGCCGCCTCGACATCATCAGCCGAGAGGCCGGGCCGGAAGACATCGTCGTGCTGCTTGAGGATGCTGCGCATCAGTGCGATCTGGGCGAGCGCGAAACCGGCGGGGTTGGGCTGGTTCGGCGGGACATAGGCTGCGAAGAACTGGCCGGCGAGCTTGCCCGCCTGCATGCGCGGGATATCGGTGTCGACTTGCGGATGGACCTTGTCGAGCCCATAGGCCGCGACATCGCCCTTGGCGTTGCGGTCCTTGCGGATGACATAGGGCAGGTCGTTGTGCCCGTCGATCAGCGGCACGCGGTCGAGCAGGGCGAGCGCGGCAATGTAGGCATTGTCCTGGACGGGCGGTTTCGCGAGGGCCATGGCGGGGTCTCGGAGGGAATCGGAAGCGCCATCGTGGCAGGCCGGCTCGCGGCAGGCGAGAGGGCAGGGCGCAGGGCCGCCATCCGCAAGGCGTCATGCTCGGGGTCCGACCCGAGCATCTCGAGCAGGAGAGGAGGCCTTTTCCGCGAAGAGCTTCTCGGGCCCGGCAAGCGCGGCCCCGAGAATGGCGCCTGTCAGACGAACCGCGACGGCGCGAAGGGCGACGGATCGACGAACACCTTCTGCCCCGTCACCATCTCCGCCATCATGCGGCCGGTGACGGCGGCCAGCGTCAGCCCGTGATGGGCGTGGCCGAAGGAGAACCACAGGTTCTTGTGCTTCGGGGCCGGGCCGATGATCGGCATCATGTCGGGGGTGCAAGGCCGGCGGCCGAGCCAGGGTTCGGCATCGAGGCGCTCGCCCAGCGGGAACAGCGTCTTGGCGATCGGCTCGGCGCGGGCGAGCTGCACCGGCGTCTTGGGCGCGTCGCGGTCGGCGAATTCGGCGCCGGTGGTCAGGCGGATGCCCTGCAGCATCGGGGCGAGGAAATAGCCGCGCTCGGTGTCGAGGACGGGGTGGTTGAGCACGGCATTGCCCAGCGGCTTGTAGTGCATGTGGTAGCCGCGCTTGACGGCGAGCGGCAGGCGATAGCCGAGCTGGTTGGTCAGGACGTCGGCCCAGGGGCCGAGCGCGACGACGACATCCTTGGCGATGGCCTTGGTGCCGTCGGCGAGGGTGACGCTCCATTCGGCGCCGTTCTGCGCCAGGGTCGTGGCATCGCCGATGGCGAGCTTGCCGCCGAGCTTCTCGAACAGCGCGACATAGGCCTTCGACAGCCCGAGCGGATCGACGACGGTGGTCGGGTCGGTCCAGTGCAGGCCGCCGATCAGGCTGTCATGGTCGAGATGCGGCTCTTCGGCCTTGAGCGTCGCCCTGTCGAGGGCGCGGTAGTTCAGGCCGAATTCGCGGTTCCAGCGGGCGGCCTCGGCGAGGCGGGTGTCGCGCTCCTTCTCGGTGCGAAACACCTTCATCCAGCCGTCGCGGCGCAACAGGCCGGTGGCGCCGGCTTCCTGGGCGAGGGCGTCGTGCTCGGTGACGCAATGCTCGATCAGCTTCGCGTATTGATGGGCGATGGCCTCGTGCTGCGAGGCGCGCGAATGCATCCAGTAGGAGAACAGGAAGGGGGCGAGCTTCGGGATCGCGCTCCAATGGTAGGATGCGTCGATGGTGTTGTTCATCGCGTAGCGGAACAGCGCGCCGAAATCATGCGGGAAGCCGTAAGGGTAGACGCCTTCGCGCTGGATCAGGCCGGCATTGCCATAGCTGGTTTCCTCGCCCGGCGCGCGCCGGTCGATCAACAGCGTGGAGCGGCCCGCCTTTTGCTGGTGGAGCGCCACCGAAATACCGACGATGCCCGCGCCGAGAACGATCGTATCCACACGCATGGCCTGCTCCCGCCAACCCCTGTTTCCAGCTCTTTGCCGAGCAAAATACTGCTTTGCGCCGGCTTGTCAGCGGCGTGGCGAATTTTTGCGGCATATCGGCTGATCTTTCGCAATTTCTGCGCCAACTTCCGCAATTCCATCGTTTCACCGGCCATTTTGGCGATGTCCTTGCAATTTCATGCCGACGCAAGGGGTGCCTGCAGGATTAGCGGATGACGCCGCGGCGCCGTTCGGCCACTGTGCGGCACGATTTGCGAATGATTCCAGCGCGGTGCCGATGAATCCAGCAACCCTTCCCGCCGCCGGGCTCGCCTGGCTCGGGCGTTACGGCACGCAAGGTTTCGCGCTCTCGATCTTTCTCGGCCTGGCGCTGCCGCAATTCTCGGCGGCGGCGCGGCCGGTGCTGCCGATCACGATCTTCTGCTTCACCACGGTCGTTTTCCTGCGCCTCGACCTTGCCGTCACGGCGAAGCTGCTCAGGCGCCCGGCGAAACTCGCCGCCGCCTGCCTGTGGCTGATCGCCGGGCCGGTGCTGCTGATCGGCGGCGCGCTGCTGCTGGTCGGGCGGGAAAGCCTCGATCCGGGCATCGTGCTGGGGCTCGCCATCATGGGCGCGGCGCCGCCGATCATGTCCTCGCCGGCGGTCGCGATCCTCTACGGTTTCGAGCCGTCTCTCATCATCGCGAGCGTGATCGCGGCGACGATCGCGAGCCCGATCATCGCCCCCTTCCTCGTCGAATTGCTGGCCGGTGCCGCCGTGCCGCTCGACCGCTGGGTGCTGGCGCTGCGCCTGCTGATCTTCATCGGCGGCGGCATGGCGGTCGCCTCGCTGCTGCGCTGGTGGCTCGGCTTCGCCAGGATCAAGGCGATGAAGGCCAATCTCGATGGCTTCGGCGTGCTGATGTATTTCATCTTCGCCATCGCCGCGATGGATGGCGTCACCCATGCCGCGATCGCCAATCCCAGGCTCGTGCTGTTCGTGCTGGCCTGCGTCTTCGCCGTCTCGGCCGCGGGGCTCATCAGTTCCTGGTTGGTGCTGCGACTGCTGCCGGGCTCGGAGCGCTTCATGATCGGCTATGGCAGCGGCCAGCGAAACATGGGCCTCATCGTCGCCGCGCTGGGGGCGGGCGTCTCGCCGACGACCTTCCTGTTCTTCGCGCTGGCGCAGTTCCCGATCTATCTGCTGCCCTGGTTGCTGCGCGGGCTGGCCGCCCGGATTCGGCGCCAGGAGGCTTAGAGGCTCTCAGTCGGGCTGCTGACGGGCGCTGACGCGCCGCCTTGCGAGGTTTTCGCCATCGCAGGAGTTCGCGCCATGATCACATTGTATTCCGGGCCGCTGAGCCTGTTCGCCCGCAAGGTCGAGATCGCCTTGAGGGAGAAGGGCCTCGCCTTCGAGCGCGTCATGGTGCCGTTCAACCAGACGACGGGCTATGATCCGAAGCATCCGGAGGTGCTGGCGCTCAATCCGAAGGGCCAGGTGCCGGTGCTCAGCGATTGCGGGCTCGTGCTCTACGATTCCACCGTCATCCTCGAATATCTCGACGAGGCCTATCCCGAGCCTTCCTTGATGCCGGCGACGCCGGTCGAGCGGGCGCGCTGCCGGCTCGATGAGCTCTATGCCGACGAGATCATGCTGCAGGCACTGAAGCCGCTGATGCATCGCACCGGGCCGCCATCGCCGGACCGCGACCGCCGCATCGTGCAGGAGGCCGACGCGCTGATCGCGGAGGAGGCGCTGGCGCGGCATTACGAGGTACTGGAGCAGAAGCTGGCGGGGCGGGATTTCTTCGGCGGCAGGCTCGCGACCGCCGATATCGCGCTGTTCATGAGCGTGCTGTTTTCGCTGCGGCTCGGCGGGCCGCCGCTCGACGGCTATCCCGGTCTTTCCGCCTGGTTCGCGCGGCTGCGGCAGCGGCCGGCCTTCGTGCAGGTCGCGGCCGAGATCGCGGAGGCAGACAGGCGGCTGTCCTTTCCGGTGAAATCGCGCTTCGCCTGATTGCAGCGGGGCCGTAGCGGGGCAAGTTTTTTGGCTTGCCGCATCTTTTTTGCGGAAAACCGGTTCCCACTTTTCCGCATGATGCGTTAAACCGCCCGCCATGACCCGCCCGATCCGCATTGCCCCTTCGATCCTCTCGGCCGATTTCGCCAAGCTGGGCGAGGAGGTGCGCGCGATCGACGCGGCCGGTGCCGACTGGATCCATTGCGATGTGATGGACGGGCATTTCGTGCCCAACATCACCTTCGGCCCCGATGTGCTGAAGGCGATCCGCCCGCACACCCGGAAGTTCTTCGACGTGCATCTGATGATCGCGCCCGTCGACCCCTATGTCGAAGCCTTCGCCAAGGCCGGCGCCGACCTGATCTCCTTCCATGTCGAGGCCGGCCCGCATCCGCATCGCACGCTGCAGGCGATCAAGGCGCAGGGGAAGCAGGCCGGCATCGTGCTCAACCCGGGCACGCCGGCGAGCGCCGTCGAGGCGCTGATTCAGGATGTCGATCTCATCCTGCTGATGACCGTCAATCCGGGCTTCGGTGGCCAGAGCTTCATCCGCTCGGTGGTCGAGAAGGTCGCGCAGGTGAAGGCGCTGATCGGCGACCGGCCGATCACACTGGAGATCGATGGCGGGGTGACGCCCGAGACCGCGCCGCTGGTCGCCAAGGCCGGCGCCGATACGCTGGTCGCGGGCTCGGCCGTGTTCAAGGGCGGGCCTTCGGCCTATGCCGGCAATATCGAAGCGATCCGCAAGGCGGCCGAGGCCGCGCGGGGCGACTAGGTTTAGTTGAGAGGTTTCCGTCATCCGGGCGGAGCGAAGCGCAGACCCGGAATCCATCGTAGAGCGTTTTGCCCTATGATGGATTCCGGATCTGCGCCGCTTCGCGGCTTGTCCGGAATGACGGCGGTTTGAACGTGAAAGGCTTGCGATGATCCCGCGCTATTCCCGCCCCGAGATGGTCGCCATCTGGGAGCCGCAGACCCGGTTCCGGATCTGGTTCGAGATCGAGGCGCACGCCACCGACAAGCTCGCCGAGCTCGGTGTCGTGCCGAAGGAGGCCGCCGCGACGATCTGGGCCAAGGCGAAGGACGTCGAATTCGACGTCGCCCGCATCGACGAGATCGAGCGCGTCACCAAGCATGACGTCATCGCCTTCCTGACGCATCTGGCCGAGATCGTCGGGCCGGAGGCGCGCTTCGTCCACCAGGGCATGACCTCCTCGGACATCCTCGACACCACGCTCTCGGTCCAGCTCGCGCGGGCGACCGATCTCCTGATCGCCGATGTCGACGCGCTGCTCGCCGCGATCAGGCGCCGGGCCTTCGAGCACAAGCTCACCCCGACGATCGGCCGCTCGCACGGCATCCATGCCGAGCCGGTGACCTTCGGGCTCAAGCTCGCCCAGGCCTATGCCGAATTCGATCGCTGCCGGGCGCGGCTCGTGGCGGCGCGGGCGGAGATCGCGACCTGCGCCATCTCCGGTGCGGTCGGCACCTTCGCGAACATCAATCCGCAGGTCGAAGCCTATGTCGCGCAGAAGATGGGGCTGACGGTCGAGCCGGTCTCGACGCAGGTGATCCCGCGCGACCGGCATGCGATGTATTTCGCGACGCTCGGCGTCGTCGCCTCCTGCATCGAGCGGCTGGCCACGGAGATCCGCCATCTGCAGCGCACCGAAGTCTACGAGGCGGAGGAGTATTTCTCGCCGGGCCAGAAGGGCTCCTCGGCGATGCCGCACAAGCGCAACCCCGTCCTGACCGAGAACCTGACCGGCCTTGCCCGGCTCGTGCGCGGCATGGTCACGCCGGCGCTCGAGAACGTCGCACTCTGGCACGAGCGCGACATCTCGCATTCCTCGGTCGAGCGCATGATCGGGCCCGACGCGACGGTGACGCTCGATTTCGCGCTGGCGCGCCTCACCGGCGTCGTCGACAAGCTGCTGATCTATCCGCAGAACATGCGCAAGAACCTCGACAAGCTCGGCGGCCTGCACAATTCACAGCGCGTGCTGTTGGCGCTGACCCAGGCCGGGGCGAGCCGCGAGGATTCCTATGCCATGGTCCAGCGCAACGCGATGCGCACCTGGGAGCATGGCGAGGACTTCCTGACCAACCTGCTCGCCGACAAGGATGTGGCGGAAAAGCTCTCGGCCTCCGAGCTCAAGGCGATGTTCGACGAGGGCTATCACTTCAAGCATGTCGACACGATCTTCCGGCGGGTGTTCGGTGAGGGCTGAACGTGGGCGATCGGTGGGCCTATCGATTACCCGCGATCGTGACCCACAACTACGATCCTGCGCGCGGGGCGTTCCGGAATCTGTGCAGCCTTTCGGATGAGGCGGCCGGAGCCGTGCTAGCCGCCATCTCAGCTTCAGGCTTGCGCGCGATCAAGTCGAACTATCTCGCGCGGCGGCGGGCGACCGAGGCATGGTTGCTGTCGGAGTGCACGGAGAAGCTCGGGGAACCGAGGTTGCGCTATCCGGTATATTTTTTCTTGGGCGATATGGCGGATGGGCTGGACGCATCGCGCCCATGCTCTCATGTCGTGCCGCTCGCGCATTTCCCGACAGACGCTATCACCTTCACCTATCCCGACAGCATGGCGAGCTATCAGCTCGGGTTCCGCGATGATCTTGCCAGCGAACGCCTGCCTCATCATGGTAAAGTTTTTACCTTGAGCGAACTGGAGGCTCTCGTAAGGAAGGCGGGAATGCCTGCCGACCGGTGGAGAAACGATTTGGGCAGGCGGCACGACCGTTATATCGAGATGCAGCTTTGGGACGATGCCCCTTTGTGCAGCCTCGAACGGGCTCGTCCCCCAGCCTAGAGCACTTTCGCTAGTCACCGTCGGTCATTCAGGTCGATTGGTTCTCCAATATGCGCGTCCGACAAGTGCTGGCTATATTGGACGATATCTGCCTGCCACCGCTGAAGCTGAAATCATAGAACTGCTAAAGTTATGAAATCTTCCGACGTCGATATCCTCATCATCCCCGGCTGGTCGGGCTCGGGCTCCGACCACTGGCAGACCCGCTGGGAGACGCGCCTGCTGACGGCCAGGCGCGTCGAGCAGGAGGACTGGTACAAGCCCACGCGCGACGGCTGGTCCGACCGGATCGTCGCCGCCGTGCGGGGGGCGACGCGGCCGGTCGTGCTGGTCGCGCATTCGGCCGGCGTCAGCGCGGTCGCGCATGCGGCCGAGCATCTCAAGCATGGCGAGGTGGCCGGGGCCTTTCTGGTGGCGCCGGCCTCCGAGCGGGCCAAGCGCGCGGTCCCCGGCATGGGGGAGGATTTCATTCCGCATCGGCGTGAGAAGCTGCCCTTTCCCTCGGTGCTGATCGCGAGCGCGACCGATCCCTATTGCACGCCGGAGGAGGCGAAGGCGCTCGCCGAGGCCTGGGGTTCCGAATTCGTCGATGCCGGCGACAGCGGCCATCTCAACAGCGAGTCCGGGCACGGGCCCTGGCCAGACGGACTGTTGCGTTTCGCGGGTTTTCTCAAGAGCTTGGGCGCGGTTCCGCAGAGAATGAATCATTGAGGAATTGCCCGGCTGCGGGCTTTCTCGACGATCAACGGTGCGTTGCCTCGACCATGCGCCGGCACTCGGGAGATGCCTCCGTATGATTGCTGCGACGGGACGGTTTTCGTCTCGCTGCAGGTCAGTGCTGCGGCGGATCGAGCCCGGCCCTCGCCACAAGATGATCACGAAATGGCCGGCTCGACTTCAGGCTACGACCCCATTTGGGCTGTCAAATTCGACGTTCATTCGCAACAGGTGGAAGGAAAACTCCATGCGCATGAACATGATCGCGACCGCGGCCGCCGGAATTCTGCTGGCGGGAGCTGCCCAGGCCCAGGCCCCTGCTCCGGCGCAAAAGCCGGCCCAACCACCGGCTTCCTCGACGCAGGATCAATCCTCGAAACCGGGGATCAGATCGATCAACGTGGTCGAGATCAACGAACTATCCGACGCCACCAAGTCGCAGGTGAACGATCTGGTCGGCAAGCGTACGGCCGATGAGCAGCAGCAGCTCCAGAAGGCGATCGAAAACGCTCCGATGGTGAAGTCGGCGGTCGAGGCGAAAGGATTCAAGTCCAGCGACGTGCTCATCGCCCAGCTGAACAATGACGGTGTCCTGACGGTCGTCACCAAGCGGGCGGGCTGACCGGGTTTGCTGGTTCCATGGATGCATGAAAGGCCCGGTCTCCGCGTGGAGACCGGGCCTTTTTTGTCGTCGCCACCGCCCCGTTTCGGACGGCGCTTTGAGAACCGCGAGAAGCTGGCTATGGCCACTCCTTGAAGAGCAAGGAGCGGCGCATGACGTGGTCCATCGTTGCGCAGGACGCGCGAACCGGGGCGTTTGGCGTCTTATGCGCGTCGAAGGCGCTGGCGGTTGGGGCGGTCGTCCCCTACGGCGCAGGTCGGACCGGCGCCATCGCGACGCAGGCCTTCGCAAATCCATTCTTCGGCGTCGACGGGCTGAGGATGCTTCAGGAAGGTTGTTCTGCACGCGACATCGTCTCGGCTCTGTCCGGGTCGGACGAAGGCCGCGATCACAGGCAGCTGCATGTGATCGATCGCGCGGGCGATGTGGCGGCTTATACCGGCCCGGCATGCATCGCATGGAGCGGCAGCGTTTGCGGTCCGCAGGTTTCCGTCGCGGGAAACATGTTGGCAGGACCGCAAGTCGTCGAGGAAACGCTCAAGGCCTATATGGCCGCGCCCACGCTCGATTTCGACGAGCGCCTGATCGTGGCCATGGAGGCTGGCGAGCAAGCGGGCGGCGACAGCCGGGGCAGGCAATCCTGCGCCATTCGCATCTGGACCGAAGCCCCGTTTCCGAGCTTCGATTTGCGTGTCGACGACCATCCCGAGCCCCTGAACGAGCTCCGGCGGCTCTGGCGGCTGGCCCATCAGGGCTATGTGCCCTTTCAGACTGCCCTGCCGTCCCGCTCGCATCCGGCGGGCTTTACGGATCGAGATGCCGTCTATCGCAAATGCGCCGAATATGCCGAGTCGTGGAACGCTGGGCATCCCGAGTAGCCGCCGGTCCCATTCGCAGGATATTCCGCTGTCCGCCCGATAAAACCTTCGCGGCGTCGAGCATTCCCGCCCCATAGAAAAAGCCCGCCCCGGAAGGTCCGGGGCGGGCTCTTTTCCGCGAGGGCTGCAATCAGCCGTCGAGATCAGTTCTCGACATAGGTGATCTTGCCGTCGGCACCCTTCTTCCAAGTGTAGACGGTGTAGTCCGGACGGGTGATGTCGCCCTTCTTGTCGAAGCCGATGTCGCCGATCACGGTCTTGACCGGCTGGCCGCCATGCAGCGCGTCGGCGATCTTCTTCGGATCGACCGAGTTGGCGCGCTTGGCGCCCTCGGCCATGATCTGGACCGCGGCGTAGCTGTAGAGCGTGTAGGCTTCCGGCTTGAAGTTCTTGGCTTCGAACTTCTTGATGACGGCGGCCGCCTCCGGGCGCTTCTGCGGGTCCGGCGGGAAGGTCATCAGCGTGCCTTCGACGCCGGGGCCGCCGATCGTGGCGAACTCGTCGGTGGTGATGCCGTCACCCGAGACGAGCACGGTCTTCAGGCCCTGGTCGCGCATCTGGCGCACGATCAGGCCGCCCTCGGTGTGCAGGCCGCCCCAGTAGAGATAGTCGGCGCCTGCCGCCTTGATCTTCGAGACGAGGGCCGAGAAGTCCTTCTCGCCGGCGTTCACGCCTTCGTAGAGCACTTCCTTGACGCCGCCCGCATTGAGACCCTTCTTGGTCTCGTCGGCGAGGCCCTGGCCGTAGGTCGTCTTGTCGTGGACGATGGCGATCTTCTTGTCCTTGAAGTTCTTCAGCAGATAGGCCGAAGCGACAGCGCCCTGCTGGTCGTCACGGCCGCAGGTCCGGAAGGTGTTCCAGAGGCCGCGCTCGGTGATCTTCGGATTGGTGGCCGAAGGCGAGATCATCAGGATGCCGTTCTCGGCATAGACTTCCGAGGCCGGCATGGTGACGCCGGAGTTGAAGTGCCCGACCACCCACTTGACGCCGTCGCCGACGAACTTGTTCGCGACGGAGACGCCCTGCTTCGGATCGGAGACGTCGTCACCGGTGCTGACGGTGATCTTCTGGCCGAGGACGCCGCCGGCGGCGTTGATATCCTCGACCGCCTGCTCGGCGCCGTTCTTGAGCTGAGCGCCGAAAGCGGCGTTCGGACCAGTGATCGGGCCGCCGACGCCGAGCTTGATCTGAGCATTGGCCACGCCCGAGAAGGCGAGGACCGCGCCGAGCGCGATGCCGCCCAACAGCAGTTTCTTCATGAGATGCAACTCCCCTCTAAGGATCCGTTCAAACGGGCCAATCTCCTTAGGCCCGTCTCGGCGCGTTTTGCCGCTCCAAACCGCAGTCTTGCGCGTTTCAAGCAGCCTGTCACGCGACAAGCTCGTCAAACTTTCAGGTCAATTCCGGCTTGATCACGGCGCCCGGGCGGGGCTTCCAGCCGAAGGGGCCAGCGCGCTCGAACAGCCAATGATATTGCCGCGTCATCTGCTTGGCGCGGTTGTAGCGCCAGCCCGCAAAGCCGAAGACGAGCAGCACCACCACGTCGACCAGATAGTAATGGATCGTCAGCAGCGTCGCCTCGAACAGCGCGAAATGGATGAAGCGCACGAACAGGCCCAAGACCAACATGTAGACGACGAGCTGCCAGTTCGGCCGCCAGGTCAGCGCGATGGCGCGGCCCGACATCCAGGCGAGCCAGCCGCCCATCACCACCGTGACCAGCAGGAAGAGCCAGATCGTCGGTTCTTCGTAGACGATGCCTTGCATCAGATGCTCCAGGCTTCACCGGGCTTCCAGAACCGCCGACATCACCCTAGCGATGGCATGGCGGGCAAGGAGCCGTCTCTCATCAAAAAGTTGCAGCGGAGACCATTCGGTTTCCACCGTCGCGATCAGTGCCGTCCACCTTCGAGATAGGCGGCGCGGACCTGCGGGTTGGCCAGCAGTTCCTTGCCCGTGCCGCTCATGGTGATGACGCCGTTGACCATGACATAGCCGCGATGGGCGAGCTTCAGGGCATGGAAGGCGTTCTGCTCGACCAGGAAGACGGTCAGGCCTTGCGTCCTGTTGAGCTCGCGGATCGCCTCGAAGATCTGCTTGACGATCAGTGGCGCCAGGCCGAGCGAGGGCTCGTCCAGCAGCAGCAGCTTCGGCCGGGCCATCAGGGCGCGCGCGATGGCGACCATCTGCTGCTCGCCGCCCGACAGGGTGCCGCCGCGCTGCTGCAGCCGCTCCTTGATGCGCGGGAAGAGCACGCAGATCTTCTCGAGATCCTCGTCGAAATGCTCGAAATTGCGGACGGCCGCGCCCATCTGCAGGTTTTCGAACACCGTCATGCGCGGGAAGATGCGTCTTCCCTCGGGGGATTGCGCGATGCCCAGGCGTGCGATCTCGTGGCTCGGCAGCCGGGTGATGTCGCGGCCCTCATAGGTGATCGTGCCTTCGCGGGCCTGCGGATTGCCGAAGATCGTCATCATCAGCGTCGATTTGCCGGCGCCGTTGGCGCCGATCATCGTGACGATCTCGCCGGCATTGACGTCGATGTCGATGCCCTTCAACGCGATGATCTTGCCGTAATAGGTCTTGACGCCGCGGGCGGCGAGGAGAGGCTGGGTCATAGTCACGAGATGCCGACCTCCGCTCCGACCTCTTCGACCTCCTCGTCATCCACGCCGAGATAGGCGGCGATGACCTTCGGGTCGGCCTGCACCTCGGCCGGCGTGCCGTCGGCGATCTTGGTGCCGTAGTCGAGCACGACGACGTGGTCCGAGATTTCCATGACCACCGACATGTCGTGCTCGATCAGCAGCAGGGCGGTGCCGAGTTCGCTGCGGATCGATTGCAGCAGCGTGTTGAGATCGTGGCTCTCGCGCGGGTTCAGGCCGGCGGCCGGCTCGTCGAGGCAGAGCAGGACGGGGTCGGTGCACATGGCCCGCGCGATCTCGAGCCGGCGCTGATCGCCATAGGGCAGGTCGGCGGCGGGATCGTCGGCGCGTGCGGTCAGGTTGATCTTGTCGAGCCAGAACTTGGCCTTCTCGATCGCCTCCTTCTCGCGCGCCTTGTAGCCGCCGATGCCGAGCACGCCGAGGAAGGTGAAGCCCGATGCGATCATCAGCGGGTTGTGCTGGGCGACGAGCAGGTTCTCCAGAACCGTCATGCCGCCGAAGAGGCGGATGTTCTGGAAGGTGCGGGCGACCTTTGCCCTCCAGGAGATGCGGAAGTCCGGCATCCGCTCCAGCAGAAAGCTCGCGCCATCCTCCTGGGTCAGGGTGATCATGCCCTGCGTCGGCTTGTAGAAGCCGGTGATGCAGTTGAACACCGTGGTCTTGCCGGCGCCGTTGGGGCCGATCAGGGCGGTGATCTCGCCCTTGCGCGCCTCGAAGGAGAGGTCGTTGACGGCGGTCAGGCCGCCGAAGCGCATGGTGACGTGCTCGACCTCGAGGAGAGGGCGGCCGTGGGCTGCGGGAGCGCTGGCCATCAGCCGTGACCCTCCTGCACGAGATCGGAGGAGATCGTCTTCTTCTCCTTCAGGAAGGCGGTGGGCTCGCGCACCGAGATCAGGCCGCGCGGCTTCCAGATCATGATGACGACCATGGCGAAACCGAAGATCAGCATGCGGTATTTGGTCGGGTCGAAATCGGCGCCGAAGATCGCCTTCATCCATTCCAGCTCGCGCAGCAGCTCGGTGCCGCCGATCATCGCGATCGCCGCGATGGCGCAGCCCCAGAGCGAGCCCATGCCGCCGAGCACGACGATGGCGAGGATCACCGCCGATTCCATGAAGGTGAAGGATTCGGGCGAGATGAAGCCCTGGCGCGCGGCGAAGAAGGAGCCGGCGAAGCCGCCGAACATGGCGCCGATGGAGAAGGCGGTGAGCTTGGTGTTGGTGGTGTTGATGCCGAGCGAGCGGCAGGCGATCTCGTCCTCGCGCAGCGCTTCCCAGGCGCGCCCGACCGGTAAGCGGCGCAATCGCAGCGTCACGAAGGCCGTCAGCAAGGCCAGGCACAGGATCAGATAGTAGAGGAAGATCGTTCGGTACAATGGTGAGAATTCGAGTCCGAACACCGCGGCGAAGCCGTCATCATTCGCTGTGAAGGGTATGCCGAAGAAGCTGGGGCGCGGGATGCCGGAGATGCCGGCATAGCCGTTCGAGAAGTTCGTCCAGTTCACCAGGACGAGGCGGATGATCTCGCCGAAGGCCAGCGTCACGATGGCGAGATAGTCGCCGCGCAGGCGCAGTACGGGGAAGCCGAGCAGCATGCCCCAGAAGGCGGCGAGGAAGCCGGCGAGCGGCAGCAGGATCCAGAAGGACAGGCCGAAATTCTTGGCGAGGAGCGCGTAGGAATAGGCGCCGACGGCGTAGAAGGCGACGTAGCCGAGATCGAGCAGGCCGGCGAGGCCGACGACAATGTTCAGCCCCCAGCCGAGCATGACGTAGATCAGGATCTGGACGCCGAAATTGTCGATCCATTTCAGCGAGCCGCCCCAGCCGGTGAGGCCGATCGCGATCGCCGGGAAAGCGACGAGGAAGCCGAGGCCGAAGAGCGAGAACAGGCGCGAATGGCGCTGGAAGAAGGCGATCGTGCCATGCGGCAGGAGGCGCACCGCCGGCTTGCCGGGGACCCGGCTCTGCTGGCGCAGCGCCACCAGGAAGCGGCCGATGAAGACGATGGCGACGGCCCAGGCGACAGCCTCCCAACGCTGGTCGAGGACCAGCACGTTGTCCATGTTCTGGCGCGTGCCCCAGGCGATGATGGGAATGCACAGGCCGAAGGTGACGAGGGCGGCGAAGCCGGCCTCCTTCAGCGCGGCCTTGATATCGCGGCCCCGGGCCGGTGCGGCGGCCTGGCCGGTCTTGGTCTGGATCGTCGCCATGGCGTCAGACCTTCTCGACTTCCGGCCGGCCGAGGATGCCGGAGGGCATGAACACCAGCACGATGGCAAGGATGCAGAAAGCGGCGACGTCCTTGTAGTCGATGGTGAAATAGGCGGACCACATCACCTCGATCAGGCCGATCAGCAAGCCGCCGAGGACGGCGCCGGGCAGCGAGCCGATGCCGCCGAGCACCGCGGCCGTGAAGGCCTTGACGCCGGGCGTGAAGCCGTCGGCGAAATTCACCACGCCATAGAGCACGAGGTACATCACGCCGGCGACGGCTGCGAGCGCCGCGCCCATGATGAAGGTGATCGAGATGGTGCGGTCGACGTCGATGCCGAGCAGGGCGGCCATCTTGCGGTCCTGCTCGCAGGCGCGCTGGGCGCGACCGAGCGGCGTCTTCTGGACGATGTACCAGAAGGCCAGCAGGAGCACCGCCGTCGTCACGATGATGACGATCTGCTTGTAGGAGATCTGGACCGAGTAGGTCGCGCTGTCGATCAGCGTGATCGACTTGTTCAGGATCGGCGGGATCGACTTGTTGCGCGGGCCCTGCGCCACCTGCACGAAATTCGACAGGAAGATCGACATGCCGATCGCCGAGATCAGCGGCGCGAGCCGGAAGGAGCCGCGCAGCGGCCGGTAGGCCACCCGCTCGATCGTCCAGTTCCACAGCGAGGTGAAGAACATTGCCAGGCCCAGCACGATGACCAGCGCCAGAAGCACCATCCCGGCGCTGGTGCCGAGGACCGCCGTCACGAGCATGAAGAAGATCAGCGCGATGAAGGCGGACAGCATGAAGATGTCGCCGTGGGCGAAGTTCACCATGCCGATGATGCCGAAAACCATCGTGTAGCCGATGGCGATGAGACCGTAGATCGATCCCAATGTCAGCCCATTGATGAGCTGCTGCAGAAATACTTCCATTGAAGACGCCGACCCCTCGAACCAGCTCCCGTTCTTGTCGTCAGCATGTCGCTGGCGCATGCGGGATGCGATTGCCGCGCAGAGCTACCAACGGCTTGCGCTGACGACAATCACTCCGGGCCGTATTTCTGTCAAAAGCAATCTCGCGCGAATTGCCTCGAGAATGTGCAGAACTCTCTGCGGCGCCGCGCGCATTTCACGCATGATGATTGTGCGCTGGGCGCGTGGATTTTGGCGTGCGATGAGCCGGGGACTGCGATTTTCGCCGCCCGGGGTCGCTTCACGGGTCTGGCGCCGGGACGACGACCGGACGCGAATCCATCTGACGCAAGCGTGATTGTGGCTCCTCCCTTCATGCGAAGGTATGATGCTGGGATGTGGTGCTCGGCCCATCCTCGCCGGTGAGGGCCGGAGACGCCGAGGTGGGGCACCGACTCGGGTGCGGGGCTGTGGCGGAGCCATGGCGGGCGCCGGAAGCGCCTCTCGGAAGAGCGGCTCTCCCTGCGGTGGCGCGAGGGCCACGCGAGCCGGGCTCGTCTGGCAATCGCCGCCGCGAGCGGCTACATGGGCAGGGTTGCGCGCCAGTCGCAGCATGAGCCGCAGAGCTGATGACAAAGACCATCCAACCTCTCCCGCCGCTGGCGGAACCACTCACGGGACAGGCTTATCGCGATGCGATGGCGCAGGTCGCCAGCGCCGTGCATGTGGTGACCGCGCGGGGGCCGGCGGGCCGGCTCGGCATGACGGCGACCGCCGTCGCCTCGGTTTCGGACACGCCGCCGACCGTCCTCGTCTGCATCGAGCGCTCCAGCCGCACGCTGGCCGCGATCGAGGCGAGCGGCATCTTCTGCATCAACACGCTGCCGGCGCATGGCGTCGAGACCGCCGAGATATTCGCCAGCCGGCGCGGCCTCCAGGGCGAGGAGCGGTTCGCGGCCGATCGCTGGACCGAGCTCGTCACCGGCGCTCCGGCCCTGCTCGATGCGCTCGCGGCCTTCGATTGCCGGCTCGTCTCCGTGCATGACATCGCCAGCCACCGTGTCCTGATCGGGGAGGTGGTCGGGCTCGGCGGCCGGGCGCCCGAGAACGATCTGGGCGGCAGCCTGATCTATCGTCGCCGCCGCTTCGAGGCGGTCTGAGTCGGCTACCCGCCGGACGTTTCACCATCGGCAGCGGCGAATGCGAGCCGCCCAGTTGCCGACAGCATGATTCTGCGGCCGGAGAGGGCCTTCTGTTCTTCCGCGGAGAGGCGGAAGGCGGGCGGCGTCGGCCAGCCCATCTCGCGGGCGACGATCAGGCCGAGCAGCAGGATGGCGTCGGGCTCATCCATCAGCAGAGCGGCCGGCGCCTTGCCGGCATGGACGAGTTCCAGCAGCACGGCGGAAGCGGAAGACGAGCCGATGGTGCCGGGCAGGGCCAGCACCGTGCCGGCGATGTTGCGGCCGCACTCGGGATGACGCGCATCGATGATGGTGCCGCTGCGCGGATCGACGCCACCCCAGAAGCTGATAGGCGCCGTAAGGGCGAGGCAGAGGCCGCTTGTCGGCGCGCCGGGGATGAGCGGCTCGGCGGTCAGCTCCATTGCCGCGGTTCCCTGACGAGACGGCCGGCGACGGCACTCTCGACGCATTCGCTGAGCGAGCCGTAGATCACGGCGTAGCCGGTGTTGCCGGGCGCGTAATGGGCGAACTTGCCGGAATTGGTCATCAGCACCGCGCCGTCGAGTTCTGGCAGGATCGGGGTGACGACGACGCAGGTATCGACGACGAAGACAATGCCGGCCTGCTCCAGCGCCTTGCGTCGGCCGGATCGTTCGAGCGGCGCCAGCACGTGTCGGCCGGTATTGGCGTAGAGCGGGAGCCTGAGCCGCCGGCCGGCGAGCAGCCGTTCGAGCTCGTCGACCTCGGCCGGCGAGAGATGGGGCGATCCGATGGCGACCGCGTCGATGCGGCCGGTCCCGCCGGCGGTCGAGAGACCGGCGAGCGCGGCGGCGACATCGCCCGGCGTCAGCATGATCCGCTCCCGTGGTGGCTCGCCGCCCAGCGCCGTCGCGACGTCCGGTGCCTCCGGCGTCACGCCGGCGACATGGAAGAGGCCGACCCCGCCGGCCGATGCAGCCGCTGCGCCCAGCGCCTTCAGCCGGTCCTCGGTGGTGCAGTCCCGCAGGCCATCGATGACGGCGATGGCGCTGCCGGCGCGGCGGCCGAGGATCGTGCCGAGCACCGGATAGAACACGTCGGAACGGCGTAATTCCGGCGACAGCCCGGTCGTGTCGATCAGCAGCGATGCCAGGCGGTTCTGCCGCCGGTGCAGGCCGTAATCCGGCGCGCGCCCGCTGATGGCGCAGGCGATGTCGAGGAAGTCGCCATAGCGGTTGGTGCGCGCGCCGAGCACCGAATTGCAGAAGACGACGGCATTGGATTCGCCCCAGGCGACGTCCGTGCCGGCGACGGGGCGGTGTCCGGCCTGATAGGGCGCGCAGGTCCAGCTCGGCTCGCAGCCCATGGCCTCGTAGGCGCGCATCATCCGCCGCGCCATCTCATGCTCATGCGGGGGCAGGCGGACGGCGGCGCAGCCCGCCGGCGTCAGCGCGCCGACATTCAGGCTCGCCCGCACCGCGACCCGCGCGCCGCCCTCCACCAGCCGCTCGGCGAAGAGCGTGCCGGAATCGCCATGGTAGAGCGCGCCGTCGATATGGGCGGATGCGATGGGGATGAGCCTGGGCGCGCCCATGAGGCGGGCGGCCTCGGCCACGATGCGCAGCGCCATCGCGGCACCTTCGCCGCGCTCTCCGGCGGCGACGGCGCGTTCATCGGCGGAGAGCTCGACCATCGAACCTCTTCAGCGGAAAGAGCGACCGGACGATGACCGCCCATCCGGCCCTTGTGCAGGCAAGGGATTTTCGACCATGGATAGGGGACTGGATACCCCGCGAGCCGGGCCAGCCGCAACCGCTGCACCCGGCCGAAGCAATACGGAGACGCGCCATGGCGATGACGATGAGCGGCGAGGCGACCTTGCCGGCCAGCAAGGAGGTCGTCTGGGCGAAGCTCAACGATGCCGATGTGCTGAAGGCCTGCATCCCCGGCTGCGATCAGCTCACCAAGGACGACGATACGCATATGTCGGCGGTGGTGAAGGTCAAGCTCGGCCCGGTGAAGGCGACCTTCAAGGGCAAGGTCGAGCTCACCGATCTCGACCCGCCCAACGGCTACCGCATCCAGGGGGAAGGCGAGGGCGGCATTGCCGGCTTCGCCAAGGGTGGCGCCAAGGTCATGCTCTCCGATGCCGAGGCCGGACAGACGCTGCTGCGCTACGAGGTCGAGGCGCAGGTCGGCGGCAAGCTGATGCAGCTCGGCTCGCGCCTGATCGATTCGGTGTCGAAGAAGCTCGCCGACGAGTTCTTCGCCAATTTCGCCAAGGCGGTGAGCGAGGGCTGAGGCGGCCGATCGCGGCCCTCAGGACGCCTTGCGCAGCGCTTCCAGCGCCTTGCTGACCGTGGCTTCCGCCGAGCCGACCTGCAGCGCGATGTCGGCCGCCGCGGCATTGGCGCGCTCCAGGGTCCGGTGCGTCATGTCGAGGCTGTCATTGACGGCGGTGGCGCTGGCGATCGCCTCGTCCGAACTCTGTGCGACCATCGAAGCATCGCGCGCGATGCTGGCGGTCACCGTGCTCTGCAGGGAAACGGCCTCGGAGATCGCCTCCGAATCGTGGCGGATGGCATCGACCGTCGCGGCGATGGCGGCGGCGTGCGTGCTGCAGGCCTCGGCGCTCGCCGCCAGTTCCGCGATCTGACCGGCGATGTCCTGCGTGGCGCTGGCGGTCTGTGTCGCCAGCGACTTGACCTCGGAGGCGACCACGGAGAAGCCGCGCCCCGCCTCGCCGGCACGCGCGGCTTCGATGGTGGCGTTGAGCGCCAGCAGATTCGTCTGGGCGGCGATGTCGGCGATCATGCCGACGACCTTGCCGATGCTGCCCGTCACCTCGCGCAGGCGCTCGACGGCGTCATTCATCTGCGCGGTGTCGAGCACGGCCTGGTTGGTGATCGTCAGGCTCTTCAGGGCGCGCTGGCCGATATCGGCGAGGTTGGCCGACATTTCTTCCGTCGCGGCGGCAGTCTGGAACGACTTCTCCCGGACGGAGACCGAGGCCCGGGCCACCTTGCCGACCGTATCCTTGATGAAGGCGGTGGCGCGCCCGGTCTCGGAGGCGGTCGAGACGAACTGCTCGACCGCGCCGCTGATCGTGTCGTCGAGGCGGCCGATGCGGCTCTTGAGCGTTGCCGCCGTCTCGTCGAGCGCGATGCTCCGGCGGCGGGCTTCCTCGGCTTCGCTCTCCTGATTGATCGTCATCGCCGTGTTGACGTCGTAGGTCAGGACACGCTCGATGACGAAGAGATCCTCGGCGAATTGCCGTGGCGAGAGCAGAAAGCGGCGCCGGCTCTCCAGGCAGAGCTCCCGGAGCAGCGAGAAAGCGATGGAAGCGCGCGCCCGGGTCCGGACGTCGGCCTGCCGCTCGAGTTCGCAGAGCCGATTCATCGAAGCGATATAAGCTTCGTCGAACGTGCCCGCGAACAGCAGGCGGAAATGCTCCGCTTCGGCGGCGTGGAGGGCCTCGGAAACGGCGGCGACGCGGTCGCGAAGCGTGGCGTGGATGGCGAAGGCGCGCTCGAAATCGGCCGCCACGAGACCGTCGATCATGCGGTCGATGATGGGCCGGTAGAGCTGCAGCCGGCGGCGTTGGGGGTCGTTGAAGCCGATCGCGTTCAGCCGTCGCTGAATTTGGTCCATCATCAACGGCACGGTGCGGCTCGCTCAGGGGGCCGGTCATCCGGCACGACGAACCAACCCTGCGCGAGACGCCTTAAGATTTTGCCAATGGCGCATGGCGGGGCTACCGGCGCCTCATGCGCCCCCAATCGGCTGATTTTGGCAGAAAACAGCCTTAAACTCCCTCTTTCGATTGAGCGCCTCCGGCTTGACCCAGCAAAAACGCGGGTCCACACTCCGTTTTGATCCATTCCAAGGAAAAGCTGCCTGATGAGGCAAGCCGCTCCGGGAGGGGAGCCGGCTTCACCGAGGTGATCGCTCACAGGTGCGCCGGGGGAGGGTCACAGGAGATATGCTCATGACCACTGTTTCTCTGACGGTGAACGGCAAGGCCGTCTCCGCCAATGTCGATCCGCGCACCCTTCTGGTGCAATTGCTCCGGGAAAACCTGCGCCTGACCGGCACCCATGTCGGCTGCGACACCAGCCAGTGCGGCGCCTGCGTCGTGCATCTCGACGGCAAGGCGGTGAAATCCTGCACCACGCTCGCCGTGGCGGTCGACGGCGCCAGCGTGACCACGATCGAGGGCCTTGCCCATGACGGCACGCTGCACCCGATGCAGGAGGCTTTCCGCGAGCATCACGGCCTGCAATGCGGCTTCTGCACGCCGGGCATGATCATGGCTGCCGTCGACATGGTGAACCGTCGCGGCCATCAGCTCGACGAGAAGACGATCCGCGAGGATCTCGACGGCAATATCTGCCGCTGCACGGGTTACCATAACATCGTCAAGGCGATCGCCGCCGGGGCGGAGGCGATGGGCAAGGGCGCGGCGCCGGTGCGTCAGGCCGCCGAGTGAGTCTCGGCTCGCGCCGAGGCGCGGGCTTTTCGTCCTTCATGCGTTCCAGGCAGTGAGGCGCCCGCGAGAGGCGCCGTGCGAGGAGGGAACACCATGTCCGCCACCGGAATCGGCGCCGCAGTCCGCCGCAAGGAAGACCACCGCTTCATCACCGGCCAGGGCCGCTATACCGACGACATCAACCGGCCGGGCCAGGCCCATGCCTATTTCCTGCGCTCGCCGCATGCCCATGCGAAGATCAAGTCGATCGACACCAAGGCCGCGGCCGGCATGCCCGGCGTCATCGGCATCTTCACCGGCGCCGATCTCGCCACCGACAAGATCGGCGGCCTGATCTGCGGCTGGATGATCCACAACAAGGACGGCTCGCCGATGCGCGCCGGGCCGCATCCGGCGCTGGCCCAGGGCAAGGTCCGCTATGTCGGCGACCATGTCGCCGTGGTGGTGGCCGAGACTCTGGCGCAGGCGAAGGATGCCGCCGAGGCGATCGCGGTCGACTACCAGGAGCTGCCCGCCGTGGTCGACACGGCCAAGGCGATCGGGGCCAAGACCGTGGTCCATGACGAGGCGCCCGATAACAGCGTGTTCAACTGGCATCTCGGCGACAAGGACGCGACCGAGAAGGCCTTCAAGGCGGCCAAGCACGTCACGAAGATCGACCTCGTCAACAATCGCCTCGTGCCGAACGCGATGGAGCCGCGCGCGGCGGTCGGCGACTATGATGACGGGGAGGGCATCTTCACCCTCTACACCACCAGCCAGAATCCACATGTGGCGCGGCTCGTGCTCTCGGCCTTCATCGGCATCGCGCCGGAGAACAAACTGCGCGTGATCGCGCCGGATGTCGGTGGTGGCTTCGGCTCGAAGATCTTCATCTATGCCGAGGAGACGGTCTGCGTCTGGGCGGCGAAGAAGGTCGGGCGGCCGGTGAAGTGGACGGCGGACCGCACGGAAGCCTTCCTCTCCGACGCGCATGGCCGCGACCACGTCACCCACGCGGAACTCGCGACCGATGCCGAGGGCAAGATCCTCGGCATGAAGGTGCACACCACCGCCAATTTGGGCGCCTATCTCTCGACCTTCTCCTCCTCGGTGCCGACCTATCTCTATGCGCCGCTTCTGTCGGGGCAGTACGACATTCCGGCGATCTATTGCGAGGTCGACGCGGTCTATACCAACACCGCCCCGGTCGATGCCTATCGCGGCGCCGGGCGGCCGGAGGCGACCTTCGTGGTCGAGCGCCTGATCGAGATCACGGCGCGCCAGCTCGGCAAGGATCCGGCCAAGTTCCGGATGCAGAACTACATCAAGAAGTTCCCGCACCAGACGCCGGTCATCATGATGTACGATGCCGGCAATTACGGCGCCTCGCTGAAGAAGGCGCTGGAGATGATCGACTATAAGGGGCTCGGCAAGCGCAAGCGCGACTCCGCCCGCAACGGCAAGCTGCGCGGCATCGGCTTCTCCTCCTATATCGAGGCCTGCGGCATTGCGCCTTCGGCCGCGGTCGGCTCGCTCGGCGCCGGCGTCGGCTTGTGGGAATCGGCCGAGGTCCGGGTCAATCCGGTCGGCACGGTCGAGGTGTTCACGGGATCGCACAGCCACGGCCAGGGCCATGAGACGACCTTCGCCCAGCTTGTCAGCGACCGGCTCGGTATCCCCATCGACAACGTCTCGATCATCCATGGCGACACCGACAAGGTGCAGATGGGCATGGGCACCTATGGCTCGCGCTCGGGCGCGGTCGGCATGTCCGCGATCTTCAAGGCGATCGACAAGGTGATCGCCAAGGGCAAGAAGGTCGCCGCCCATGTGCTGGAGGCCGACGAGGCCGATATCGATTTCGCGGACGGGCATTTCGCGGTGAAGGGCACCGACCGCAAGCTCGATTTCGGCTCCTGCGCGCTGCAGGCCTATGTCGCGCACAAGTTCAACGGGCAGGAGCTGGAGCCGGGGCTGAAGGAGGGGGCGTTCTACGACCCGACCAACTTCACCTTCCCGGCTGGCGTCCATATCTGCGAGGTCGAGATCGATCCGCAGACCGGCGTGACGACGATCGAGCGCTGGGCGGCGGTCGACGATTTCGGCAACATCATCAACCCGATGATCGTCGAGGGGCAGGTCCATGGCGGTATCGCCCAGGGTGTGGGCCAGGCGCTGCTCGAAGGCGCGCGCTACAATGCCGACGGCCAGCTCGTGACCGCGAGCTTCATGGACTACACCATGCCGCGCGCCGACGATCTGCCCTCCTTCGATGTCGGCATGACGGTGACGCCATGCCCGTCGAACCCGCTCGGCATCAAGGGCTGCGGTGAGGCCGGGGCCATCGCCTCGCCGCCCGCCGTCATCAACGCCATCACCGACGCGCTCGGACATGAGGACATCGCGATGCCCGCCACGCCGCAGGCGGTGTGGCGCGCGGCGCAGAAGTCGATCAGCCGCATGGCGGCCGAGTGAGCTGAAAGGACAAGCAGATGTACGCTTTCACCTATCACAAGCCCACCAGCGCCCGGCAGGCGGCGACGCTGCTCGCCAAGAAGGAGGACGCCAAGCTCCTGGCCGGTGGCCACACCCTGCTGCCGACGATGAAGCAGCGGCTGGCCTCACCGTCGGCGCTGGTCGATCTCGGCGCCTGCGCTGATCTCAAGGGCATCACCGTCAAGGGCCGCAACATCGTCATCGGCGCGATGACGACGCATGCGGAGGTCGCGGACTCGCCCGAGGTGCAGAGCGCGATCCCGGCTCTGGCCTATCTCGCCGGGCATATCGGCGACCCGCATGTACGCCATCGCGGCACGATCGGCGGCTCGGTCGCCAATAACGATCCGGCGGCGGACTATCCGGCGGCGCTGCTGGCATTGGGCGCCACCGTCGTCACCAACAAGCGCAAGCTGACGGCCGAAGACTTCTTCACCGGACTCTACGAGACGGCCCTGGAGGAGGGCGAGATCATCACCAAGGTCTCGTTCCCGATCGCCTCCAAGGCGGGCTATGCCAAGTTCCGCAACCCGGCCTCGCGCTACGCCATGGTCGGCGTCTTCGTCGCCAAGCGCGGCAGCGAGATCCGCGTCGCGGTGACGGGGGCGGGCGAGGGCGGGGTCTTCCGCTGGCCCGAAGCTGAAGCCGCGCTGAAGGCCCGCTTCGCGCCGAAATCTCTGGACGGGCTGAAGCATACGGCGAAGGGCATCAATGGCGACATCCATGCCGATGCCGAATACCGCGCCCATCTGATCGGCGTGATGGCCAAGCAGGCCGTGGCGCAGGCGACAGGAAAAGCCTGAGCTGGCCATCGCGCGTCATGCTCGGGCTTGACCCGAGCATCTCGGGCCGGGGAGGGCGCCAATCAGCGCCTTCTCGTCACGAGATTCCCGGGTCTGCGCTTTGCTTCGCCCGGGATTGACGCGAGGCGCGTCAATAAAAGAAGCGTTCCTCGACGATCTTGCCGTCTCCGATCGTGTAGAGGCCGACTTCGTCCATGATCCGCCGTTCGCCGGTTTCCTTGACGGTGACGTCGACATGGAAGCGGACCGCGAACTGGTCGCCGTTGAGATAGGGACCTTCGCTGCTGAAGTCGTGCATCTCGTGATGGGCGGCCCACCATTCGCCCTTCTGCCTGACCGCTTCCTTGCCGCGGCAGACCGCCATCGGCCCCGGCATGTTCTCATAGCTGACGATATCCTCGGCGTTGAAGCGGCTGGCGGCCTCGTCGTGCTTGCCTTCCTTGAGGAGGGCGGTGAAATCCTTGGCGATCTGTTCGGTGCTCATGATCCGTGCTCCGTTGTCTTCGGGTCGGAAGGCCGGCGGCTGGAGGCTACAATTCCTGCCACCCCGCCATGTCAGCAGCATGGCTGTGCGCTGCCACGCCTTCCTTCGCCGGCGCTGCCGCGTTAGAGAACGAGCATGCTGAATTCCTCCCGCATCCCGGCTTCCATCGACGCCACGCTCTCGCTTCTGCAGGGGCAGGGTTATGTCGCCGACCGCGCGCTCGCGACCGTGCTGTTCCTGGCGCTCAGGATGAAGCGGCCGCTGCTGCTGGAGGGCGAGGCCGGCACCGGCAAGACCGAGATCGCCAAGGTGCTGGCGGCGGGGCTCGGGCGCCGGCTGATCCGGCTGCAGTGCTATGAGGGGCTCGACCTCGCCTCCGCCGTCTATGAGTGGAACTATGCCGGGCAGATGATGGCGATCCGGCTGGCGGAGGCGGGTGGTGCTGCCGGAGACCGCGAGCGGCTGGAAGGCGATATCTTCTCCGAGAAATATCTGGTCAAGCGGCCGCTGCTGCAGGCGCTGGAGCCGCAGGAGGGCGGGCCGCCGATCCTGCTGATCGACGAGCTCGACCGCACCGACG
This sequence comes from Allobosea sp. UNC402CLCol, assembly GCF_000745475.1. Lineage (GTDB taxonomy): Bacteria > Pseudomonadota > Alphaproteobacteria > Rhizobiales > Beijerinckiaceae > Allobosea > Allobosea spartocytisi. The sequence continues at coordinate 169,780 of NZ_JQJJ01000008.1, read as the reverse complement.
AAGCCTTCGAGGCCTTCCTGCTGGAAGTACTGGCCGATGCGCAGGTGACGATCCCCGAGCTCGGCACGGTCAAGGCGGCCGAGCCGCCGATCGTGATCCTGACCTCCAACCGCACGCGCGAGATCCATGATGCGCTGAAGCGGCGCTGCCTCTATCACTGGGTCGGCTATCCCGATGCGGTGCGCGAGCTCGCCATCCTGAAGGCGCGCGTGCCGGAGGCTCCGGGCAAGCTCTCGAAGCAGCTCGTCGGCTTCGTGCAGGCGATCCGGAAGGAAGAGCTGTTCAAGGCTCCGGGCGTCGCCGAGACGCTGGACTGGGCGACGGCGCTGGTCGAGCTCGACGCGGTTGCGCTCGATCCCGCGATCGTCTCCGATACGCTGGGCGCGCTGCTGAAGTATCAGGACGACATCCAGGCGATGCAGGGTTCGAAGGTGAAGGAGCTGCTGGATCAGGCGAAGGCCGAGGCGGGGCGCTGATCCATCGACCGCGGCAGCAGACCGATTGGCGAGGCGCGAGGGAGGCTGTCATGAATGCGGACATCAAGGCCGTCGAAGCCACGGTGCGGACCTATCTCGACGGGCTCTACGAGGGCAACGCCGAGAAGCTCGCCCATGTCTTCCATCCCACCAGCGCGCTGACCACGGCCCGCGAGGACGGTACGATCCAGATTCTGCCGTGCGATCAATGGCTCGAACTGGTGCGCAACCGGCCTTCGCCACAGGCGAGCGGGCTTCAGCGCGACGACCACATCCTGACCATCGATCTCGTTGGGCCGACGCTGGCGCTGGTCAAGGTCAAGTGCCAGATGCCGCCGCGCTACTTCACCGACCTTCTGTCCCTGCTGAAGATCGAGAGCCGCTGGCAGATCGTCCAGAAGGTGTTCATGACGGAGACGGTCGGGGCGTGAGCGGGAAGCTCGCCGAGAACGTCGCCTATTTCGCCCGTGCCTTGCGCGCGGCCGGCTTGCCGGTCGGGCCGGGGGCCGTCACCGAGGCTGTCGAGGCGCTGGCCGAGGGCGCGCTCGGCGGGCGTGAGGAGATGTACTGGGCGCTGCATGCGATCTTCGTGAAGAAGCATGAGGACAGCGCGGTCTACGACCAGGCCTTCCGGCTGTTCTGGCGCCGACGGAACCTGATCGAGAAGATCATGGCGCAGATGTCGCCGATCTCGCCCGGCGCCGAGCGCCAGCCGGAGAAGGCGGAAGCCGGGGCGCTCAGGGTGGCGGAAGCCTTCACCCCGCCGCCACGCGAGGACGAGCCGCCGGCGGAGCTCACCGAGCTCACGGCGCGACTCACCGTCTCCGATCGCGAGATGTTGAAGTCGCGCGACTTCGCCCAGATGAGCGCGGCGGAGATCGCGCGCGCCAAGCAGCTCATTGCCGAGCTCAATCTGCCGGATGACAGCATTGAAACGCGTCGCTTCCGGGCGGCGGCGCGGGGCCTGCGCATCGATCCGCGCCGCACCTTCCGCCGCTCGCTGCGCGGCGGGGGCGGCTCGATCGACCTCGCCTTCCGCGAGCGGGGGCAGGTGCATCCGCCGGTCGTCGCGCTGGTCGATATCTCCGGCTCGATGGCGGAATATTCGCGCATCTTCCTGCATTTCCTGCATGCGCTGACCGAGAAGCGCCGGCGCGTGCATTCCTTCGTCTTCGGCACGCGACTGACCAATGTCACCCGCATGCTGAAGGCGCGCGACCCCGACGAGGCGCTGGCGCTGGCCGGCAAGGCGGCGCCCGACTGGGAGGGCGGCACGCGCATCGCGACGGCGCTGCACACGTTCAACCGCGTCTGGTCGCGTCGGGTTCTGTCGGGCGGGGCGGTGGTGCTGCTCTTCACCGACGGGCTGGAGCGCCATCTCGACGACAGCCTCGCCTTCGAGATGGACCGGCTGCACCGCTCCTGCCGGCAACTGGTCTGGCTCAACCCGCTCTTGCGCTACGATGCCTTCGCGGCGCGCGCCAGCGGTATCAAGGCGATGCTGCCGCATGTCGACTCGTTCCGGCCGATCCACAACCTCGCGGCGATGGCCGATCTCTGCGCCGTGCTGTCGCGGGACGCAGAGCGGGAGAGCGATCCGCGGCTCTGGTTGAAGAAGACGGGTTGAGGCATGATCTTAGCGGAGCTAGCCCGCATGCTGAGGAGCGATCGCAGATCGCGTCTCGAAGGATGCTCCAGCCTGCTCTGGAACATCCTTCGAGATGTCGCTTTCGCGGCTCCTCAGGATGAGGGCTGAGGAGATTGGCATCATGATCAGCACCGAGACCGATATCCTGCGCGCTGCCGAGGAATGGGCGGCGGCCGGCCGTGGAGTCGCCATCGCGACCGTCGTCGAGACCTGGGGCTCGGCGCCGCGCCCGGTGGGCTCGCATCTCGTCATCGACGGGGAGGGGAATTTCCTCGGCTCCGTCTCGGGCGGCTGCGTCGAGGGGGCGGTGGTGGCCGAGGCCGCCGACGTCATCGCCGAGGGCAAGCCGCGGGTCCTGGAATTCGGCGTCGCAGACGAAACGGCCTGGAAGGTCGGGCTCTCCTGCGGCGGGCGCATCAAGGTCTATGTCGAGCCGGTCCGCAGCAAGGATACGCACTGATGGCCTCCTGGGAGACCCTTGTCGCCTTCGCGACGGTGACCATCCTCGTCGCCTATTTTCCGGGGCCGGCGCTGCTCTACACCGCCGCCCAGACGATCAGCCATGGCCGCAGGGCGGGCCTGATGGCGATGCTCGGCATCCATCTCGGCTGCTATGTCCACGTCTTCGCCGCGGCCTTCGGCCTGTCGGCCGTGTTCAAGCATGTGCCGGAACTCTACATGGCGGTGAAGATCGCCGGCGCGATCTATCTGGTCTGGATCGGCATCGGCATGATCCGCTCGCGCTTGGGTGCGCCCGATCAACCCATCGCGCCGCCGAAGACGGTGAAACGGGCGCTATTGGATTCCTTCATCGTCGAGATCCTGAACCCGAAGGTCGCGCTGTTCTTCATCGCGCTGTTGCCGCAGTTCGTCGATCCGGCCGGCTCGCTGCCGGTCTGGGCGCAGTTCCTGATCCTCGGCATGGTGGTCAACTTCGCCTTCTCCTCGGCCGATCTCGTCACCGTCTTCGGCGCCTCTATCGTCGTGGGAGCGATGAAGAAGACCAGGACAGGGTTCGCCTTCGGGCGCTGGATCGGCGGCTCGCTAATGATCGCGCTCGGCCTGAAGCTCGCGACCGACAGGGGCTGAACGGTGGATCTCGCAATCCTCTCCGCGCTCAACGAAGAGCGTGCGGCGCGGCGCGCGGCGGTGCTGGTGACCGAACTCGCGAGCGGCGCGCAGCGGCTGGTGCGGCAGGGCGAGATCGCGGCCGATCCGCTGGCCGAACTCGTCGAGAAGCAGTTGCGCACCGGCAAGAGCGGCATGGTCGAGGCCGAGGGCGCTTCCTATTTCCTGACCGTGCAGGCGCCGCATGCGCGTATCGTGGTGACGGGCGCCGTCCATATCTCGCAGGCGATGGCGCCGATGGCGAAGGAGCTCGATCTCGATCTCGTGATCATCGACCCGCGCACGGCCTTTGCCACGCCGGAGCGCTTTCCGGGCGTGGCGCTGCTGCCGGAATGGCCCGAAGAGGCGCTGCCGCAGGTCGGGCTCGACGGCTACACCGCCTTCGTCGCGCTGACGCATGATCCGAAGATCGACGATCCCGCGCTCACGGCGGCGCTGCGCTCGGACTGCTTCTATATCGGGGCGCTGGGCAGCCGGAAGACGCATGGCAAGCGGCTGGAGCGGCTCGCTGCGGCAGGGTTCGGCGAGGAGGCGACACGGCGCATCCATGCCCCGATCGGGCTCGATATCGGCGCCGTCTCGCCAGCCGAGATCGCGCTCGCTATCCTGGCGGAGATCGTGAGCAGCCTGCGCGGCCCGCGCAGGAAGCCCGCCTGAAAGGGCACGCATCATGAAGTTCGGCCCCATCGCCATCGCCGATTCCGTCGGCTGCATCGCCGCCCATACGATTCGGGCCGGCGCGACGACGGTGAAGAAGGGCGCGCTGGTCACCGCGGAGATCGCAGCCGGGCTCGCCGAAGCCGGTATCGGCGAGATCGTCGCCGTGCGGTTGGAGCCCGGGGATGTCGCGGAGAACGAGGCTGCCTCGCGGCTTGCCGCGCGCCTGACCGGCAAGGGCATCGTCGCGGAAGCCCCCTTCACGGGGCGCGTCAACATGTTCGCGACGACGGCGGGCGTGCTCACGGTCGATGTCGCGGCGATCGACGCCTTCAACACCGTCGACGAGGCGATCACGGTGGCGACGCTGCCGGCACTCAAGGCGGTCGTCGCCGGCGAGCTCATCGCCACCGTCAAGATCATTCCCTATGCCGTCTCGGAAACGCGGGTCGAGCAGGCGCTCAGTGCGCTCGGCCCGGAGCGGGCCATCGCGGTCGCGGCCTATCGCCCCTCGAAGGTCGGCGTGATCTCGACGATCCTGCCGGGGCTCAAGCCCAGCGTCGTCGACAAGACGATGCGCGTCATGATGGACCGGCTGGCGCCGGCGGCCGCGGTCCTTTCGGCCGACAGGCGCGTGCCGCATGAGACGACGCCGCTGGCGGAGAGCATCGGGGCGCTGGCGAAAGGCGACAGCGACATCATCGTCGTCTTCGGCGCCTCGGCGATCACGGACCGGCGCGACGTGATCCCGCAAGCGCTGATCGAGGCGGGCGGACGGGTCGAGCATCTCGGCATGCCGGTCGATCCCGGCAATCTGCTGATGCTCGGCGAGATCGAGGGCAAGCCGGTGATCGGCGCGCCGGGCTGCGCGCGCTCGCCCAAGGAGAACAGCTTCGACTGGGTACTGCAGCGCCATCTGGCGGGCATCCGCGTCGGCCGTGCCGATGTCCAGCGCATGGGCGTGGGCGGGTTGCTGATGGAGATCGTCTCGCGGCCGCAGCCGCGCGCGCCGGGGCAACACGGCCCCGGACATATCGCCGGGATCGTCCTGGCGGCCGGCCGCTCGACCCGGATGGGCGCCGACAACAAGCTCCTGCAGGAGCTGCGCGGCAAGCCGATCGTGCGTTATGCCGTCGAGGCGCAGCTCGAGGCCCGGCTCGATCCGGTGCTGGTCGTCACCGGCCATCAAAAGGAGGCGGTGGAGGCCGCTCTTTCCGACTTGCCGATCCGCTTCGTGCACAATCCCGATTATGCTTCGGGGCTAGCCGGCTCGGTTCGCGCCGGGGTGGCGGCGCTGCCGTCCGAGGCCGAAGCGGCGGTGATCTCGCTCGGCGACATGCCCAATGTGACGTCGCAGGTCATCGAGCGCCTGGCCGAAAGCCATCTCCAGCAGCCGGATTCGCTGGCCGTGGTGCCGACGCTGTTCGGCCATCGCGGCAACCCGGTGCTGCTGGCGCGGCCGATCTTCCCTGCGGTTTCGCTGCTGACCGGGGATCGCGGGGCTCGCCGCCTGCTTGACGAGGCCGGTAGCCGCGTCGTCGAGGTTCCCTTCGAGGACCCGGCCATCGCCATCGACGTCGATACGCCGGAAGCGCTCAGGGCGTTGCAGGGTTGACGGCTCGCCTGTAGCGGCCGTTTGTGCCCTGAGCACCCATCTGAGGAGCCATTCCCAAGGGATTGGCGTCTCGAAGAATGCTTCACGAGGCTCCGGAGCCATCTGGAGCATCCTTCGAGACGCCGCTTCGCGCCTCCTCAGGATGAGGGTTCGCGCATTTTCGTCAGCGCTGCCAGTGCAGGCCGAGCGTCGCGTAAGCCTCCGAGGGCCGGTCGCTGGTGCGCTGCCAGCCGCCGGCGAGGCGCCATTCGAGGCCGAGCAGGCGCAGGCCCGTCAGATGAAGTCCAAGGCGCAGCTTGCGATAGTCCCGTTCGCGATAGGCTTCGACCTCCGGTCCGACATAGAAGCCGAGCGGCATCTGCCAGCCGGGAGCGGCACGCGCCCAGAGGCGCCGGTCCAGCGTCGAGGCATAGGCACTAGCTTGGAACATCATGCCCGGCAGCGGCGTGGACCAGAGATCGGCCTGCAATCGCGCGCCGTAACGTGTCTCGATCAGCGACGGGCCGAGTGGCTCGTCGCGTCTCTCGCTCTGGACGTCGGAGCCGGCATAAAGGGCGACGAACGTGTCGCCGATGCGCCATTCATAGCCGAGCAGCGTCTGGGTCTCGGCCTTGTAGGTGGCGCCGCGTCTGTTCCTGCGATCCGCCAGCCTTCAGGAAGAGGCGGAAGCCGCTCTGGGCCAGGCCGCCGCCGATGGCGCGCTTCATTCCGACCGACAGGAAGGTCTTGGTCGGGCCGGCCTCCATCGAGCCGAAGATCACGGTCGAAAGCCGGGAACGCTCCTCATCCGCTTCATCGTCCTCGGCAAGGGCGGCCGAACAGACGGACAGGGGTAGGGCCGCGACGACCATCGCCAGCCTGGTCCGACCGGTTCTGCGGCTACCCCACGCCACGCACGCCCCCGGCCCGCCGAGCGTCCCCTTTGTGCCGCAGGCGAGCCTAAGAATTGCAGCAGTTTGGGAGGAAGCTTGCAAGCTTTTGTTAACCAACCGGGCGCAGCCTCGACGCATCCGGCTAAGCTTTCAATCCCGTTGGGAGGGGAGGTGCAGATGGTTTCAGAGGACTTCATCAGGCAGCTCGAGGGCTATGGGCTGACGACGGCGACGATCCTGTATCGCATGCCCGATCATCTCAGCGTGCTGCAGACCTTCATCTGGCAGCAATACGACGTCGCTCCGCGCTTTCCCGTGCTGCATGAATTTCTGGATTTCTGGCGGCGCGAGCTCGACGGGCCGGTGCATTCCGTCACCGTCGCGCATTCGCGACTGATCCGGCCGGCGGAGATCCGCAGCGTCAACGGTGTGCTGACACTGCATTGAGCGCCTGCGTCGCGCGTGCTTGTTGCGGGTTGCCCCGCCGTGCTAGGCGGGCTGCTCAATCCGGCACGGCCTGGCTCTCTTGTCATCTCCCTTACGCACATCCGGACTTCTGAAGGCGCTGGCCGGTCTGCCCGGGGAGCGTGTCGAGGTCGGCACCATCATCGCGGCGCTGCAGGATCGCGCCTATGCGCTGCTTGTGGTGCTGCTCGGCCTGCCCAATTGCCTGCCGATGCCGCCGCCGATTCCGCTGGTCTGCGGGCTTGTCCTGGCCTTCGTCGCGCTGCAGATGCTACCGGGCCGGAAGACGCCCTGGCTGCCGCAGGCGCTGCTCAGGCGCAGCATCGGCAAGCCGGACCTCAACCGCGCCATCGAGCGGGCGCTGCCGCCCCTGATCTGGCTCGAGCGTTTCTCGCGGCCGCGGCTGACGATGCTCGGCGGTCCCTATGCGGTGCCGATCCTCGGGCTCGTCATCCTGATCCTGGCGCTGGGGCTGATCGTCGCGGCGCCGTTCATCGGGCAGATCCCCCTCGGGCTCGCCGTCTGCCTGGTCGGGCTCGGGATGGTCGAGCGCGACGGCGTGCTGATCATCGCGGGAGCGGTCATCGGGGCGATCGGGCTCGCGCTCAGTGCCGGTTTCGCCTATGCGATCTTCAGCGGCATCCAGGAGCTGCTGTTCTGATCGGGTGTCCGGTCAGGCAGCGAGCACTTCAGCAAAAGGGTTGTTCACCGCGAGCAGGCGGTCGATCTCCTCGGCGGGAACCGCCCGCGAGAAGAGGAAGCCCTGCAGTTCGTGGCAGCCGATGGCCTGGAGGAAGCGGTGCTGCTCGGCCGTCTCCACGCCCTCGGCGCAGACGCGCAGGCCGAGCGCGCGGCCGAGATGCGCCATCGAATGGACCAGGATCGCGGATTCGCCGGTTTCTTCCATGTATTCGAGGAAGGAGCGGTCGATCTTGATCTTGTCGAAGGCGAAGCGGCGCAGATAGATCAGGCTCGAATAGCCCGTGCCGAAATCGTCGAGAGCAAGTCCGACGCCATGGGCCCTGATGTCCATCATCGCGGTTTCGGCCGCGTCGGCATCCTCGATCAGCACACCTTCGGTCAGTTCCAGCTCGAGCTGGCCGGGATCGAAATCCGTCTCCCCGATGATGCGGATGACGTTGGCGACGAAGTCCTTGTGGCGGAACTGGATCGGCGAGACGTTGACGGCGAGGCGGACGCCCTTCCAGCGCCTGGCTTCCTGGCAGGCGCGCCGCAGCACCCATTCGCTCAGCGGCACGATGAGCCCGCGCTCCTCGGCGATGGCGATGAACTCCGAAGGCGGGATCATGCCATGCTCCGGATGCGGCCAGCGCACGAGCGCCTCGACGCCGATGATGGTGGAGCCGTCGATCGAGACCTGAGGCTGGTAGTGCAGGGTCAGCTTGTCCTGCTCGATGGCGTTGCGCAGGTCGTCCTCGACCATGCGCTTGACCTGGAGCGCGCGGTTCATCTGGGGCTCGAAGAAGGACCAGCGGTTGCGGCCGCTGTTCTTCGCCTCGTAGAGCGCGGTGTCGGCGAGCTTGAGCAGCGTCTCGCGCTTCGCGCCGTCGCGCGGTGCCAGGGCGATGCCGACCGAGCAGCCGATGGTGACCTCGACGCCCATGACGGTGAAGGGGGCGGTGAGGGCGGCCAGGATCCGCTCGCCCAGCGCCGCCGAGCCGGTTGGGGAGGCATGCGCCTGGATGACGCCGAATTCGTCGCCGCCCAGGCGCGCCACCGTATCGCCCGCCCGCACGGTGCCGAGGAGCCGGTTGGCGACCTGGCGGATGAGCTCGTCGCCGGCCGTATGGCCATAAGTGTCGTTGACGGCCTTGAAGCGATCGAGATCGATGAGAAACACCGCAAGCGCCGAGTCGCCGCGGTCGAGCCGGGCGAGTGCCTGGTCGAAGGTCAGGTCGAAGCTGCGCCGGTTGGGCAGCAGCGACAATTCGTCCTGGCCGGCCAGGCGCTGGATCTCCTGCTCGCGTAGCGTGATCTGCACGGCTGCCGCGCGCAGGCGCTGGACTACGAAGACGATGATGCCGGAGAAAAGCACGCCAACCGAGATCAGGGCCCAGAGGAAGCGCTCCAGCATGACGTCGCCGGGGCGGTCCGGTGTCCAGGTCAGCCAGGTGCTGACCGATGCGTCCGGAGAGGGAATGGGCAGGCTCGACAGCGCGTCGGAGGGCTGCCGATCGACGAGGCGCATGCCGGCGACGCGGTAGCCATCCGCCAGCTCGGCCAGCATGGTACCGGACAACCGCCGATAGGCGACGAAGGACAGCCGCCCCAGCGACGGCGAGTGAACCGGCGTCGCGATGCGCGACAAGTCGATCACCATCAGCAGGATCGTGTCGCTGCCGTTGCTGGCGATGGTCGACCAGGCCGAGCCGCGATCGGAGGATAGGCTGCCGGCCACGGGCCGGGAGTTTCCTCCGGGAATGAAGCCGCTGAAATGTCGCAGGCCGTCATAGCCGGCCTGGCCGGCAGGCTCGCCCGCTTCGACGCCGGCGAGGACGGTTCCGGATGCCGATGCGATATAGGCTCCGTCGAAATCGGCGAGCTGGCCGCCCAGGCGGCTGAAGGCGTTCTGCAGTCCGGTGTGGGGCTCCGGTCCGCGCAGCGTCTCCTGGAAGGCGCCTGCGATGGCCAGCCGTTCCAGCCTGAGCTCGCTGGCGCGAATCTGATTGTTGAAGGCGGCTTCGATGCGCTCGCGCTGGCGTTGGGCTTCGAGCCGATTGGCCTCGCGCGTGATCGCGATCACCACGGCCGCACCGACGGCCAGCAGGAGCAGGAACGCGCAGCCCAGCGTCGCGACGGTGCTCGCGAACATGCGCGCGGATGAACCCGCGTTCGTCATCTTCGCGGTGGCAGGTTGCAGCATTGCACGTCCGGCATCGATCCTTCGATGCGAGCTAACCGCGTAAGTATTGACATCCCGTTGCCTTGGCGCCGGGATTTACCGCGAAAATGAGGCCGGCTTCACGAAGGGCCGGAGCCTTTACGGGGAGCTGGGCCCGTAGGGCGGGCGCGGAATCGCCATGTGGGCGGCCCGCAGCGCGGCGGACCAGCGCTCGCGCAGATCGTGGAAATAGGGTTCTCCGGCCTCGATGCGGCGGTTGAGCTCGAGGTCTTCGGCATCGCGGCGCATGACCAGCAGATCGATCGGCAGGCCGACGCCGAGATTGGAGCGCATGGTCGAATCCATCGAGATGAGCCCGACTTTCAGCGCATCGTAGAGATGGGTCTTGTAGGTGACGGCGCGGTCGAGGATCGGCTTGCCGTATTTGTGCTCGCCGATCTGCAGGAAGGGCGCGTCGATGCCGCATTCGATGAAGTTGCCGGCGCCGTAGATCATGAAGAGCCGCATCGGCTGGCCCTTGATCTGTCCGCCGAACAGCATGGACATCTCGAACTTGACGCCGGCCTCGTCGAGCGCCGGCCCGTCGATCTCCCGGACATGGCGGATGCAGCGGCCGACGAGCTGGGCCGCCCGGAACATGGTGGTCGCGTTCCGCAGCGTCTCGATCTCGCCGGTCTCGGGATGGGGCAGTCCCTCGTGCAGGAAGCTGATGACCGATTGCGTGATCGAGAGGTTGCCGGCCGTCGCCAGCCCGAAACTGCGGTCGCCCGGCCAGGAGAAGATGTGGAGCTTGCGGAAGGTCGAGATATCGTCGAGCCCGGCATTGGTGCGGGTGTCGGCGATCATCACCAGCCCGTCCTGCACGAGGATTCCGGCGCAATAGGTCACGGTCGCGGTCCTTCGATCTCTTAAGTCCGTCAATTGCTTGTGGCCTGATTCGACCAAATCGAATCAACGTGGCCGGCTTAAGTTTCGGCCGCCAGCTACGGCTATTGATTGACCTGCCGACTGCCGGCTTCCTGTGCCGTGACGAGAACGTTGAGGTTCTCGCCTCCGCCGCCCTGGCGCGAGCCCCGGACAGGGGCGGCGTCGGCGAAATCCAGCCCTACCGCGACACGCACATGTGTGTCGATGGGGCACAGGCCATTGGCGCTGTCGAAGCCGATCCAGCCATAGCCATCGAGATAGACCTCGGCCCAGGCATGGGCGCCGCTGCCCAGGGGCAGATCGTCCGATCGCGCGACATAGCCGGAGACGTAGCGTGCCGGCTGCCCGAGATGGCGCGCGCAGGCCATGAAGACATGGGCGATATCCTGCGCGATCGCCTCGCCCGCCGCGAAGGCAGCCGGTGCGCCAACGCCGGTGTGTCCGCTGGCGTCGAGGCAGGTCATGCGCTCATGGACCGCGGCCATCAGCGCATGCATCTGCGAGAGCGGCGTGCCGGCGCCGGCGGTGGCTTCGTCGGTGAAGGCGCGCAGCGCATCGTCCTGCGCGGTCAGAAGGGTGTCGCGCCGATAGACGTCGCAAGGGACCCGCTCCAGCCCGCCGCGGATGACACCGGCGAGATCGACGGTTTCGATCAGCCCGTCGACCTTGATCCCGAGTGCGGAGATCGGGCCGTCGGCGTAGAAGGTGTGAACGATATTGCCATGCGCATCCTGCGAGGCCCGCAGGCGCCCGTCGATGCTGGGCTCGATCCGCCACGACATGACGTGCTGGCCGTCATGGTCGCGCGGGGTCAGGCGCAGGATCTGGGCGATATGCCGGGCCGGCTCGGCATATTCGTAGCTGATCGTGTGGGAGATCCTGATCCGCATGGGTCTCGGCCGTTCCGGGCGTTTAGACCCTTTCCGCGTTTCCCTGAAGCGCGGAAAGGGTCTATCTCGTTGTTCTATCGCATTTTCTTCACGCGAACCGGTGACCACTTCGCTCGAAAATGCTCTGGATATCTGTCGTTCTACCTGCCGGTTCGCGGCGAGGCGAGCGGGTCACTGCAGGTATTGCTCGACGATCGTATTACCGAGGCCGTTGTTTTCCGTGATGAAGTCCTCGATGAACTCGTGCAGCCCGTGCTGGAAGATGTTCTCGATGCGCGTGTTGCTGAGGTTCGCCAGAGTCCGGCGCGCCTGGCGCTGGGCCGCGCCTTGCCGGCCATAGGCGTCGCCGAGCGAGTCGAGGAAGCGCGAGATGTTCTCGTAGCAGGCGGCGAGAGAGCGCGGCATGCGCCGGTTCAGGATCAGCAGATCGGCGATGAGCACCGGCTTTACCGCCTCGCGATAGACCCAGTGATAGGCGGTCAGCGCCGAGACCTCGCGCAGCACCGTGGTCCACTGGAAATAGTCGAGCGAGCCGCCGATCTGCTCGTTGGCCGGCAGGAGGACGTGGTACTTCACGTCGAGGATGCGGGCGGTGTTGTCGGCGCGCTCGAGATAGACGCCGAGCCGCGAGAACCAGTAGCCGTCGTCGCGCAGCATGGTGCGGTAGGCCGAGCCGTCGAAGACCAGCGAGACATTCTTCACCCAGTCGAGGAAGCGGGCGAATTCCTCGCGGTCCATGCGCTTCTTCTCGAAGCGTTGCAACTCGAGCCAGGCGCCGTTCAGCGCGTCCCACATCTCCGAGGTCAGCGCCGTGCGCACCGCCCGCGCGTTCGAGCGCGCCAAGGCGAGGCAGTTGCGGATCGAGGAGGGGTTGTCGGGGTTGAAGGTCAGGAAGTCGCAGACATTGCGTTCGTTCGCTTCGCTATAGGCCTGGGCGAAGGTGTCCTCGCAGCCGGCGGTCAGTACCGCGCTCTGCCACTCGGTGCCGGCGCCGCCATAGGTCGAGGGCAGGTTGGTGAGACGGGTCGTCGCATCGAGGATGCGGGCGAGGCATTCGGCTCGCTCGACATAGCGGGAAACCCAGTAGAGGCTGTCTGCGGTGCGCGAGAGCATGGTCAGCGAGGGCCTTTCCGCGGCGAGGCAGGCAGCATCCGGAAGGGGGCGTTGAGGCGATCGGGAGAGCGCGTCATGCGTCGAGCACCCAGGTGTCCTTGGTGCCGCCGCCCTGGCTGGAATTGACGACGAGCGAACCTTCCTTCAGCGCGACGCGGGTCAGCCCGCCCGGCACGCAGGAGATGCCGTTGGCGCCGGAGAGCACATAGGGCCGCAGGTCGACATGGCGCGGCGCCACGCCCGAGGCGACGAAGGTGGGGCAGGTCGAGAGCGCCAGCGTCGGCTGGGCGATGAAGCCTTCCGGGCTCGCCTTCAGCTTGCGGCGGAAGGTCTCGATCTGCGCCTTGTTGGCGTGCGGGCCGACGAGCATGCCGTAGCCACCCGAGCCGTTGACCTCCTTGACGACGAGCTTCTCCAGATTGTCGAGCACATAGGCGTTCGCCTCGGGCTCGCGGCAGCGGAAGGTCGGGACGTTCTTCAGGATCGGCTCCTCGCCGGTGAAGAACTTCACGATTTCAGGCATGTAGCTGTAGACCGCCTTGTCGTCGGCGACACCGGTACCGACGGCGTTGGCCAGGGTGACGTTACCGGCCTTGTAGGCGCCGATGATGCCGGGCACGCCGAGCACCGAATCGCCGCGGAAGACGAGCGGGTCGATGAAGTCGTCGTCGATGCGCCGGTAGATCACGTCGACGCGCTTCGGCCCTTGCGTGGTGCGCATGTAGACCACGTCGTCCTTGACCAGCAGGTCCGAGCCCTCGACCAGCTCGACGCCGAGCTTGTCGGCGAGGAAGGAGTGCTCGTAGAAGGCCGAATTGTACTGGCCGGGCGTCAGCAGGCAGATCGTCGGGTCCGAAGGCGCGCTGCGCGGCGCGACCGAGCGCAGCGTCGCCAGGAGCTGGTCCGGGTAGTTGTCGACGGGGGCGACGCGGTGCATCGCGAAAAGCTCCGGGAAGAGCCTGAGCATCACCTCCCGGTTTTCCATCATGTAGGAGACGCCCGACGGCGTGCGGGCATTGTCCTCGAGCACATAGAATGTGTCTGCATCGACCCGCACCACGTCGATGCCGGCGATGTGGCAATAGACGCCGTGCGGCACCTTGAAGTCGACCATTTCGAGCTGGTAGCAGGCGTTGCGATAGACCAGATCGGGCGGGATGATGCCGGCCTTCAGGCATTCCTTGGGCCCGTAGACATCGGCCAGGAACATGTTGAGCGCGGTGACGCGCTGGCGCAGTCCGGCTTCCAGCTTCGTCCATTCCGGCTTGGTGAGGACGCGCGGGATGATGTCGAAGGGGATCAGGCGCTCGGTCGATTCCTCGTCGCCATAGACCGCGAAGGTGATGCCGATGCGCCGGAAGAAGAGTTCCGCCTGCGAGCGCCTCAGCGCCAGCGTTTCGGCCGGAGCCTCCTTCAGCCAGCGGTCGAGCGCGTCATAGGCTGGCCTCAACTCCTGCCCCGAGCCGGTCATTTCATCGAACGCAACCATGCGGCCGTTTTCCCCATTTTCGTCAGCCTATGCGCATTCGCAGGCGTTCGGGAAGAGGGGGGCAAGCCGGCCAAAGGGGCAAGCATGCCTATTCCTTGGGCAGACGCGGGCGGGCCGGCTCGGCGAATAGTCTAAGACCCGCCGTTACGGAAGACGCAGCCGCGATCAGCCGCTCGCCGGAGGATGCCCAACAAGCCACAGGCGCAGCGCTTCGGCGTTGTTGCGGGCCTCGTCCCTGGCGGCATAGAGCAGCGTCACCCGGCCGGCGGCGATCTTCTCCATCAGAATGGCAAGCGCGGCCTGTGCCGAGGCGCTGCCAAGCTCGGCCGCATAGGCCGCGCGGAAGATTTCCCACTGATCCGGATGACCGTGAAATTCGTGCCGCAAGGCATCGCTCGGCGCGATGTCCTTGAGCCAAAGATCGATCCGCTCCTTCCTCACGCCGCGCGGCCAGAGCCGGTCGACCAGGATGCGGGTGCCGTCCTCCGGGGAGGGGGGATCGTAGACGCGCTTGACCGATAATTGCGCCATAGCTGCCTCCGCGCTCAGCCCTCGATCAGCCCCAGGCTGCGGAAGCTCGCATGGCCATCGCGGCCGACGATGATGTGGTCGTGGATCGCGATGCCGAGCGGCTTGGCGATATCGACCAGCTCGCGCGTCATCCGCATGTCGGCGCCGGAGGGAGTCGGGTCGCCCGAGGGGTGGTTATGGACGAGGATGATGGCCGAGGCCGAGAGCTCCAGCGCGCGGCGCATCACCTCGCGCGGATAGACCGGCGTATGATCGACCGTGCCGGTCTGCTGCACCTCGTCGGCGATCAGCGCGTTCTTCTTGTCGAGGAAGAGGATGCGGAACTGCTCGCGCTCGGCGAAGGCCATCGCCATGCGGCAATAGTCGAGGACGGAGGACCAGGAGGACAGGACCGTGCGCTTGGCGACGGCGCCCTTGGCCATGCGCTTCAGCGCGGCTTCGACGATCTTGAGATCGAGCGCCACGCCTTCGCCCACGCCCTTGATCTCGGTGAGGCGGGAGGCCGGTGCAGCGAGCACCTCGGCGAAGGAGCCGAAGCGCTGGACCAGCTCCTTGGCGAGCGGCTTGACGTCACGCTGCGGGATCGAGCGGAAGAGCAAGAGCTCGAGCAATTCGTAATCAGGCAGCGCATCGGCGCCGGCCTCCTGGAAACGGGCGCGCAGGCGGTCGCGATGGCCGTGGTAATGCGGGGTCGGCGGCGAGGCGGCAGCTTCGGCAAAGGCAGCAGGCGCGGGCGCCTTGCGTGATCCCTTGCCGATGCCGACGCTCATTTCGGGGCGAGCGGATTGTCGAGGCCGGCCGGCGAGAGCGTGAAGATCTCGCAACCCGTTTCGGTGACGCCGATCTGATGCTCGAACTGGGCGGAGAGCGAGCGGTCGCGCGTCACCGCCGTCCAGCCATCGGACAGCACCTTCACGCCCGGCTTTCCGAGATTGATCATCGGCTCGATGGTGAAGACCATGCCGGGCTTGAGCTCGATGCCTTCGCCCGGGCTGCCATAGTGCAGGATGTTCGGCGCGTCGTGGAAGAGCTGGCCGATGCCGTGGCCGCAGAAGTCGCGGACGACCGAGCAGCGCTCGCCCTCGGCATAGCGCTGGATGGCGAAGCCGATATCGCCGGTGGTGGCGCCGGCACGTACGGCCTTGATGCCGCGCAGTAGGCTTTCATAGGTGATCTCGACCAGCCTTTCGGCCTTTCGCGAGATCTCGCCGACGCCGTACATGCGGCTGGAATCTCCGTGCCAGCCATCGACGATCAGCGTGTAGTCGATATTGAGGACGTCGCCCTCGCGCAGCGGCTTGTCGTCGGGGATGCCGTGGCAGACGACATGGTTGATCGAGGTGCAGATCGACTTGGTGTAGCCGCGATAGAACAAGGTCGCCGGATAGGCGCCGTTGTCCATGGCGAACTGGAAAGCGAGGTCGTCGAGGCGCTGCGTCGTGACGCCCGGCTTGACGTAGGCGCCGAGCATGTCGAGCCCCGCCGCCGTCAGCCGGCCGGCCTTGTGCATGGCGGCGAAGGCCTCGGGGCCGTGGATCTTGATGACGGGCTCGCGCGAACGCGAACGGCCGATGGTGTCTTCGAATGTCATTGCGCGCGGAGAACTCCTTGATCCCATATCTATTGCGTTTGCCGGCGGAGGCAAGCCGGAAGCGGCATCCGCGCTCCCGAATGGCTGGTGTTGCGCCGCCGCACGGTGTATCAGGCTGCCGCAATGGCCATGATCGAACCCAGCACGGCGGAAGAGCAGCCCTTCGGCGCCTTCGCACCGAAACCCTTCGTAGCGCGCATCATCTCCCGGACACGCGCTGCCCCGGATAATTTTTTCGGCCGGAAGAGCGCCTATGCGCTGCGCAGCATCGGCTTGCGCGCACTCGAGGGTGCGCCGGTCGACATCGAGGCGCTCGGCGCCAAGATGAGGCTCCATCCGAACGGCAATATCTGCGAGAAGCGGGTGCTGTTCACGCCGCAATATTTCGATCCGATCGAGCTGGAGATGCTGGCCTCGCGCCTGCGCGACGGCTTCACCTTCATCGATGTGGGCGCGAATATCGGCGCCTATTCGCTCTTCGTCGCCGCCCGCGCCGGGCGCAGCGCCCGCGTCCTGGCGGTCGAGCCGCAGCCGGACGTGTTCGCCCGCCTCGCCTATAACATCGCACAGAACCCGTTCGGCACGGTGAAGGCGGTGGCCTGCGCGCTGGCCGACAAGCCCGGCGAGCTGACACTGTTCATCGACCCGGCCAATCGCGGCGAATCGAGCGTACGCATTCTCAACTCGACCACGGCCAGCCCCGTGAAGGTGCCGGCGACGACGCTGCTCGCGCTCGTCGAAAGCGAGCATTACGAGCGCATCGATGCGATTAAGCTCGATGTGGAAGGGGCGGAGGATCTGATCCTGGAGCCCTTCCTGCGCGATGCGCCGCCCTCGCTCTGGCCCGGTTTCATCATCATCGAGGATTCGCGCCTGCGCTGGCAGAGCGACCTGGCTGGGCTGCTGAAGCGCAGCGGCTACCGGCTGGTCCGGCAGACCCGCATGAACATGCTGTTCGAGCGCGATCCGGCCTGAGCACGCAGGGCCGGCATGGCAGGCGCGCAATCGGGGATGCTTGAGCAAAGCCTCGCGACGCCCTAGCTCTTGACCCTCAGGTCAGGAGCCGCGTCATGTCCGCAAGCCAAAGCAGCCAGCCGCCCGTCATCGTGACGGCGGCGATCCTCGTCATCGGCGACGAAATCCTGTCCGGGCGGACGAAGGACAAAAACATCGGCTATATCGCCGAGTACCTGACCAATATCGGCATCGAGCTGCGCGAGGTCAGGGTGGTGCCGGACGTCACCGACGAAATCGTGGCGGCGCTGAACGCGCTGCGCGTCCGCTACACCTATGTCTTCACGACCGGCGGCATCGGCCCGACCCATGACGACATCACCGCCGATGCGGTGGCGGCGGCCTTCGGCGTCTCGATCGACTACGATCCGCGGGCGGTCGCGATGATGCGCGAGCGCTTCGCCGCCGAGGATCTGAACGAGGCGCGGATGCGGATGACGCGCATCCCGGCCGGTGCGGAGCTGATCGCCAATTCGGTCTCGAAGGCGCCGGGCTTCAATATCGGCAACGTCTATGTGATGGCCGGCGTGCCCGCGATCATGCAGGCGATGCTCGACGTCGTCGCGCCGACGCTCACGACCGGCACGAAGATCCTCTCCGATACGGTTCAGGCCGGCCTGCGCGAGGGCGATATCGGCGGGCCGCTGGCGGAGGTCGCGAAGGCGCATCCCGACGTCTCGATCGGCTCCTATCCGTTCTGGTCCGAAACGGGGCCGGACACCAACATTGTGGTGAGGTCGCGTGATGCGGAGAAACTCCAGGTTGCAATGGCGGAGGTGAAAAAGATGATCCGCGAATACGGGCAGCGTGCTCGCTAAGGTTGTTGCGTTGTATGCAACTTATGCGGGCATATATGCTGTGCCGGCTACTTGATCGTCCTGACGTAATGCGAATTTGAGCTTTTGCGGCTCTCGAATAGAAGTGATTATACTTATTCTTTCACTCTGTAGTACATGTTGACGTTATTTGGGGAAGATAATTCTCTTTTAAAGTATTCGTAAACCGTTTTATGCGATGACTATACCGCGGCTGGAGCGAATTCAGGCCGTGCCCGTGGCTGCGACCTGCTGCGGGCATTTTCCTTGACTTTCATCGTGACGACGGCCCGCGAACCGGAAGGCGTCGCGGCCTGTCCGGGGGGTATGGATGTCGCTCTTTTCCGGTCTTCTATCGAATCGCCGCATGGCGGAGCAGATCGCCGCAATCAATCGTTCGCAGGCGGTGATCGAGTTCGACCTCGACGGCAAGGTACTCGATGCCAACGAAAACTTCCTCAGCGTGATGGGATATTCGCTGGCCGAGGTGAAGGGGCAGCATCACAGCCTCTTCGTGACGCCGGAGGAGCGCGGCAGCGCGGCCTACAAGCAGTTCTGGGCCGATCTCGGCCGCGGCGAATTCTCGCGCGGGCAGTATCTGCGCGTTGGCAAGAGCGGCAAGGAGGTCTGGATCCAGGCGAGCTACAATCCGATCATGGGGTCAGGCGGCAAGCCGGTCGGTGTCATCAAATACGCCTATGACGTCACCGAGCAGAAGAACCTGCTTGCGGATCTCGAAGGCCAGCGCGCCGCGATCGACAAGGCGCAAGCCGTGATCGCGTTCGATCTTACGGGCAAGATCCTGCACGCCAACGAGAACTTCCTGACCGTGCTGGGCTATGCGCTGCCGGAGATCGCCGGGCAGCATCACCGCATGTTCGTCGACCCGACCGAGCGTGAATCGAGCGCGTACAAGGCGTTCTGGGAACGCCTCGGCCGCGGCGAGTACGATGCCGGCCAGTACCGGCGCATCGGCAAAGGCGGCAAGGAGGTCTGGATCCAGGCGAGCTACAACCCGATCCTCGACGCGCAGGGGCGACCCTACAAGGTCGTGAAATTCGCCACCGACATCACCGCGACCTTCAAGGGCAAGCAGCTCGAGGCGGCGGTGAAGGAAACCTCCGAGACGATCGCCCGCGCGAAGGCGAAAGATCTGACCGGCCGGGTGCCGCTCGAAGGCAAGAGCGGCGAGGTCGCGACCCTTTGCGCGGGCGTCAACGACCTGCTGGACACGCTTGCCGAGGTCATCGGCTCGGTGCGCGACATTTCCGTGCGGATCGACGGCGCATCGCTCAAGATCACCTCGGACAGCCAGCAGCTCGCGGAACGCACCGAGGCCAATGCCGCGAGCCTCCAGGAGACGGCGGCGACGACCGAGGAGCTCGCGGCTTCCGTCAAGCACAGCGCCGGCAACTCGAAAATGGCCGTGCAGCTCGGCAACGAGGCGAGCGATGTCGCGGCGCGCGGCGGCGCGATCGTGACCGAGGCGGTCGATGCGATGGGGCGGATCGAGAAGGCGTCCTCCGGTATCTCGGAGATCATCTCGATGATCGACGAGATCGCCTTCCAGACCAATCTGCTCGCGCTCAACGCGGCGGTCGAGGCCGCCCGTGCGGGCGATGCCGGGCGCGGTTTCGCCGTGGTGGCAACTGAGGTGCGGGCGCTCGCTGCGCGCTGCAGCGAATCCGCCAACGGCGTCAAGACGTTGATCGCGAATTCTGCGCAACAGATTCAAGCCGGCGTCGGGCTGGTCAAGGATGCCGGGGCGACGCTGCGCGAGATCGTCGATGCGGCCTCCAAGGTGGCGAGCACGGTCAACGAGATCTCGCAGGCGACGGTCGAACAGGCCAACGGCATCGACGAGATGGCCCGTACCGTCGCCCATATGGACGAGATGACCCAGCAGAACTCGCTGCTGGCCGACCAGAGCGCGAAGGTCGCGCGCGACCTCCAGCAGGAGACCGAGGCTCTCAGCACGATGGTCTCGGCCTTCAAGCTTGACGGCCAGCGTCGGCAGCCCGTGCCGCATCTCGTCCATTCGGCAGCGCCTGTCGCGGTGAATGCGCGGCCGGCCGTAGTTCTCGCCAGACGCCTTGCAGGCGGCGGCGCGGATGGCTGGGCGGAATTCTGAAGCCGGCGAGGGCGCGCGACAGGCGCCATTGGGGATCGCCGCCGCCGGCCTCTTGCCAGCGGCGGCGCAATAGGGTTTTCGGTCTGTAGCAGGGCGCGTCTGGCGCCGCGATCAGCCCGGAGCGCTCCGCCATGGCCGAACCAACCTCGAACAAGGCCTTCCCGGTTTCCTGGGACCAGTTCCACCGCGATGCGCGCGCGCTCGCCTGGCGGCTGGCCGACAAGGGGCCCTTCGAGGCGATGGTCTGCATCACGCGCGGCGGGCTGGTGCCGGCGGCGATCATCTGCCGCGAGCTGGGGCTTCGGCTGATCGATACGGTCTGCGTCGCGAGCTATCACGACTACAAGAACCAGTCGGAGCTCAAGGTCCTCAAGGACGTCGCGCCGAACATCAAGGCGATCGGCGACGGCAAGGGCAAGGGCGTGCTCGTCGTCGACGACCTGACCGATACCGGCAAGACGGCGCGCGTGGTGCGCGAGATGCTGCCCAACGCGCATTTCGCCACGGTCTACGCCAAGCCCGCCGGCGTGCCGACGGTCGATACCTTCGTCACCGAGGTCAGCCAGGACACCTGGATCTACTTTCCCTGGGACATGGCCCTCACCTATGTCGAGCCGATCGCCAAGGGGCATAAGGGCTGAGCCGGGCCGATCCGCTCAGGCGATGGCGCGCCGGATGAGTTCCGGGCCGGGGCCGTATTCGTGCTGGCGGCGGCGGTGGAAGGCGACGAACTCCCCGGCCGGGAGAGGCTTGGAGAACAGCCAGCCCTGACCGAACCGCACGCCGCGCTCGCGCAGATAGGCGAGCTGCTCCTCGGTTTCGATGCCTTCCGCGACGATGTGGAGGTCGAGCGTCTTCGCCATGTCGATGATGTGGCCGATCACCGGGCTCGTCGCCGCGTTCCGGCCGATGGTCTCGACGAAGGCCTTGTCGATCTTCAGCGCGTCGAGCGGCAGGCGCTGCAGATATTGCAGGCTGGAATAGCCGGTGCCGAAATCGTCGATGGCGACGGAGTGGCCGAGCCTGCGGGCCTCGATGATCGTCGCGCGGGCGGCCTCGACATCGATGAAGCCGCGCTCGGTCGCTTCGAGCCAGAGCTGCTCGGTCCGGATTCCCGTATCGGCGATGGCTTGTTGAATGAAGGCCAGGACGCGTCCGCTGACGAGATCCTCCGCGCTCAGATTGAGTGCGATATGCAGGGAGCGATCGGCGACGAGGACGGAGGCGAGGTCGTGGATCACCGCCTCCACCATCTGGTTGGTGAGCGCGCCGATCAGGCCGTTCTCCTCGGCGAGCGGGATGAAGAAATCGGGCCGGACCGCGGTCCCGTCCGGGCGGCGCCAGCGGGCGAGAGCCTCGGCGCCGACACAGATGCCGGTCTCGATGTCGATGATCGGCTGGTAATGCGCCACGAACTCGCGATTGCGCAGCGCGAGCTCGAGCTCCCCGAGCGGCGAGAGGCGTCGGCGTGCGAGCCAGGTGATCAGAGCCACGAGGCTGGCCGCCATCAGGCCGGCGACCGGTAGCAGCAGCCAGCGCTCCTCGCTCAGCGTTTGCGCGATCCGCTCCCGCGAGGAGATGGCGATCGCGATCCAATCCTTGGAGCGGGCGGCGGCGAAGATGTGGTCGTCGTCGATGCCACTGCGGGGCTGCTTCAGCAGCGAGTTCACGAGGTGGCCGTCGGGGTCGCCGTGTGCCGCGACCAAGACGCCGCCCTCGCTTGCAATCACGAGCTGGGTGTCGGTGTCGGTCGCGACATCGGCCAGCAGGGAGGGATCGACCAGGATGTTGTGGTCGCGAAAATGCAGCGCCATCATTGGCTTGACGTGTGACACGATGGGCTGCACCCGCACCGTGACTGCAATCCCGTCGGCCGTCTCATAGTCGACGGGCGCGCGGGTGACCGTCGTCGCGACCTGGCCCCAGGAGGAACAGACGAGCCGGCCGTCCTTGAAGTAGCCGATCTCGTTGATCGCGGTGTTGTTCATCACGATCTCGCGCATCAGCGCGATATGCTGTGTGGAGCAGGGGACAATCTCCGCCTTGGTCAAGGCGAGGAGCGCATCGCGCACTTCGTCGTAAAGGAGCTGGGCTCGCGAGCTTCCTTGCTCGGCGAAGGCCCGCAGGTTTCGCTCCTCGCGACGCAGGGCGCTGACCCAGGAAACATGCAGCATCAGCACGATGGGCAGAATCACCGCGACGGCGGCGAGAACAGCCGCCAGCACAATGATGTGAACGCGCTTTCGACCCATGCAGCCTGTCGGTGGGCGCCTGCGTCAGTCAGGCCTGCCCGCCAGCATGGCGCCTATCCGATAAATATTTGGTTTCGCAGGTGAATCGATTTCGGTGTGAGAGTCGGTTTTCGGGGCCGCATGACGATGCTTCCGAGCGGAGATCTCGACGCCGTCAATTCGCCGATGGCGAGCGGAACGCCAGCACCATCCCGGCGATGACGACCGTCATGCCGGCGATCTCGGTCGGCGAGGGGTATTCGGCGAGAAGCAGTGCGCTGCAGGCCGCCGTCACCACCGGCACCAGCGGCAGGAAGAGCGTGGCCTTCGCCGCTCCCAGCATCGCGACGGTGCGGGCATAGAGATAGAGCGCGACGACCCCGACCAGAACGCCCTGGTAGAGGGCCTGCAGGAGCACCTCGGCGAGCGGAACCTGCGCCATATGGACCGGCAGCGCGAGGGCGACGAGGCCGAGCAGCGGCAATGCCAGCACGCAGGACGCCACCGTGACCTCGACCGAGCTCGCGCCCCAGCGCCGCGCCAGCAGGCCGAAGACCGACCACATCGCGGCGATCAGGACGAAGAGCAGGTCGCCGATCCAGGCATCGGGCCGGGAGGGCGTCGCCATCAGCGCGTCGCGCGAGAAGATCGCGATGCCGAGGACGATGGTGCAGAGACCGGCGAGCCGCATCCGCCCGGCACGCTCGCCGGTCACCAGGAAGACCAGCAGCGCTGTGAAGACGGGGATCAGCCCCGGCGAGATGATCGACGAGTGCAGGGCCGGCGCAAAATGGGCGCCGCCGACAAGGATCAGGCTGTAGAGCGGCCCGATGAGCAGCGCCATGAACCAGGCCCGCTTCCAGCCGAGCGACCCGACGGGAAAGGGGCGGATCCGCGTCGCCGCCCAGGGAATCAGCACGGCGGAGGCCGAGACGAAACGCAGGATGGTGACATCGGCCGGCGACAGGCCGGTCAGCATCGCATGGCGCGAAACCACGGACTGGACGCCCCAGATCAACGCTGTCGCGAGCCCGCACAGAATGCCGAACCACCGTGTGTGGGAACTCATGATGCGCTTCTGTCGAGGGGGCTAAAGGCAAAGGGTGCCGGCGGGCTATGCCTTTGGGTCCGTGCCGTGGCAATGGCGTTTCACGCAGCCCGTCCCGGCGTTCCGGCGATGGCGGTTTCGCCTGCTTCAGCCCGGAAGGGGGCGGGAGACGAGTGGCAGCAGCCGCGCATCCTCGACCGCGGCCGTGCGGTGGCCGATGCCGGCGAGATAGGCCGCGTTGCCGGCGAAGGCGATGAAATCCGCAACCGATCTCTGCCGGACCAGCATGGCGCGATCCCACCGTTCGCCCTGCGGGCCGATGAGGAAGGGGCCGCCCTCGGCCAGGAACAGCAGCGAGCCGCCGCTCGCTTCCAGATAAGGCCGCGTATGCGCGACGTAGCGGTCGAAGGCTTCCGCGCCGTTGATCGGCCGTTCGGGGGCGAGATCCGGGTGGGCCGCATAATCGGCAACGCTGCGCAGGCGCAGCAGGTTCAGCATCACCACTTCGCCGGCGATGCCGCGGGCGACGAGATCGCGCCCGGCTTCCCAACTGGGTTCGAGATAGGTCTGCATCGTCTCAGCCCTGGGTGAAGGCGTCAGCCGCGAGCCTTGCGGCATGGGCGCGGATATCCGCTGGCCAGCTTTGGCTCCTGTCGGCGAAACCTGCGGCATCTCCGGCGAAGAGGGCGCGCGACGCCTCCTCGAAGCCCTCGCGGTTCCCGGCCATGGCGGAGATGAAAGCGTAAGCCGCTTCCTGCGCCTGCCTCGCTCGGCTGCGGCCGCCATCGTTGCGGCGGGCATCTTCGACGAGGCGGCGCAGGGCCTGCGAGGCCCCACCCGGCTGGGCCGAGAGCCACTCCCAATGGCGGGGCAGCAAGGTCACTTCGCGGGCGACGACGCCGAGCTTCGGCCGGCCGCGGCCACGCTCGGCCGGCGCGGCTCCGGGCTGGTCGGCGGGGCCGGTGGGAGCGGCCAGTCGCGCCGCGATCTCGGCTGCCGTGCCGCGCAGGTCGAGATCGACCACGCGGCCGGTCGCGTCGTCGAAGACGAGGATCGACGCTGCCGGCGCGGCTTCGAGCGCGGCCTTCACGGCGAGCGCGACATCGGCAAGCGGGCCGCTGGCGAGATGGGCGTCGTCCCGGAAAGCAGTGCAGGTTCGGGCAGCGAGATCGGACATGTCGGAGGCTCCTGGCGTTGCGGCCTTCTAGCGACATATCCGATGTCTGACAATATGACCCGGGTAAAATTAATCGAGCGAGGCGGGCTTGCCCTCCCAGGCAAGGGATGCTGCAATGCAGCAACGAAGGCGCGGCGTCGGTTCCGAAGCCTTGGCGGGAGGCGATTTACCGTGATCCAACCGGTTGAAACGGCGCCGATTCCCGCCATCGACATCGCCGCGCTCGCTGACGACCTTCAGGACAAGATCGAACAGGCGCGGCTCGCCTCCCGCGACGATCCGTTCGGCAACCCCGTGCTGCGCGTCACGCTCTGGCTGACGCGCCTGATGGATTCGGGCGAGCTCACGACGGCGGCGGCCGGCGAGTTGGTGCGCCTGCTCGGGCGCCGGGCGCTGCGGCAGCGGGCCGGGCGCCTCGCGCGCTATGTCGGGTTGGAGCGGGACGAGACGGCGGCTTTCGCTGCACTGGCCCGGCAGCAGGCCGAGGCGGCGGGCAGTTTCTCGGCCTTCCGTGCGGCGGTGGAGCGGCCTCGTTTCGGGGCCGTCTTTACCGCGCATCCGACCTTCGGCATGACGCGCCGGCTGGCGCATGCGCTGGCCGATCTTGCCTCCGGCCATGCTGCCGCCACTGCGGTCATCGAGGAGCCGCAGCTCAGCTTCCGTCCCGACGGGCGCATCACCTTGCAGGACGAGTTCGAGCAGGCGCGCTTCGCCGTCCGTCGTGCGCGCGATGCGATCGACCGGCTCAACGCCGCCTTCCTCGACGAGGCGCGGCAGCGTTGGCCGCAGGACTGGACGCGGCTCGCGCCGCGGCCGGTCATCCTGGCTTCCTGGGTCGGCTGCGACACGGACGGGCGCACCGATATCGGCTGGTGGGACACGCTGCGCTACCGGCTGGAATCGAAGGACGGGCAGTTCGCCCGCATCCTCGAAAAGCTGCCCGAAGAACCCGCGACCGCGGCGTTGCGCAAGCTGGTCGACGATGCGTGCGCGGCCGTCGGGAGGCAGCTTGCGCTGGCGCCGCCGATCGGCACGCAGCCATCGCTGGAGGCGTTGCAGGCCTTTGCGCTGGCGCTCGTCCATGAGCGTGAGACGGCCTTGCCGGACTCGTCACGCCTGCTCGCGGCGCTCGACGAGGCGCTGGGTCTGGCCTCCGACGAGACGAAGCGCGTGCTGGCGCTGGTCCGGGCCGGCGTCGTCGCGCATGGCGTCTCGATCGCGCTGCCGCATTTCCGGCTCAACGCCTCGCAGCTCCATAATGCCCTGCGCGGCGTCATCCCCTCCGATGGCGAACCGGCGGAGCCGGCCGAGCGGCGGGCCTTCCTCGCCGCCGCCAATGCGGAGCTCGGCAAGGTCGAGCCGGTCGCCGTCGATTTCGGAGCGCTCGCGGCCGAGCGCGCCTCGGCCGCGCGGATGATGATGACGATCGCCCAGATCGTGAAGCATGTCGACGGCTCGCGGCCAGTGCGCTTCCTCATCGCCGAGACGGAAACCGGCTACACGCTGCTCTGCGCGCTGTGGCTGGCGAGCCGCTTCGGCATTGCCGACAAGGTCGAGATCTCGCCGCTGTTCGAGACCTCGGACGCGCTGGAGCAGGGGCCGCGCATCATCGACGAGGCGCTGCGCAGCCCGCATTTCCGCGACTATCTCAAGAGCCACGGCCGGCTCTGCATTCAGTTCGGCTATTCCGATTCCGGCCGCTATATCGGGCAGGTCGCCTCGACCTTCTGGGTCGAGCGTTTGCGCATCCGCATCTGCGAATTGCTCGCCCGCTATGCGCTCACCGACATCGAGCTCGTGATCTTCGACACGCATGGCGAGTCGGTCGGGCGCGGCGCCCATGCCGACAGCCTCGCCGACCGGCTGGCCTATCTCGACCCGCCCTTCGCCCGGCAGGCTTTCGCCAAGGCCGGCATCGCCACGGTGCGCGAGACCAGCTTCCAGGGCAGCGACGGCTATCTGCTGTTCGGCACGCCACAGCTCGCGGGCGCGACGGTCGGCCGGATCGCGGAAGCGGTGTTCGTGGCCCCCGAGGCCGCCGACGACCCGATCTATGACGAGCCCGACTTCGCCAGCGAGTTCTTCCAGACCGTGCGGGAGGAGATGAACGCGCTCGTCGACGATCCCGGCTATGCCGCGCTGATCGGCACCTTCGGCCCCTCCTTGCTCGACAAGACCGGCTCACGTCCGGCGGCGCGACAGACCGAAGGGGCGGGGCCGGTGCGCATCCGGCATCCGCGCGAATTGCGGGCCATTCCCAACAACGCCATCCTCCAGCAGCTCGGCTGGATGGCGAACAGCCTGCATGGCATCGGCCATGGCGCGGCGCGCGCGCCCGACATCTTCCGCGCCATGCGCGAGCAGTCGGACCGCTTCGACCGCGCCTACAGGCTCGCCGCCCATGCGATGGGCCATAGCGACCTCGACGTGCTCAGGGCCTATCTCGACTCGCTCGACCCCGGAAGCTGGTTCGACCGGGCGCGGCGGACGACGCGGGATGGGCGCCGCGAGGAATTGCTCGTCGTCGCCGAGGCACTGTCGCGGCTGGAACTCGCGCCCATGCTGCGGCGGCTGTTCTGGCGGCTCTCAGCCGATGCGCTGAAGCTCAGGGCCACGGCCGACGACGTGCCGCGCATGCCGGTGCGGCTCGCGGCGCTGCATGCGCTGAGACTCGCGGCGATGCATCGCATCTGGCTGGCCGCAGCGCATATTCCCGATTTCCGGCCCCATGCCGGGTTGACGCGGGAGGCGTTGTTCGAGCGGCTGCTCAGGCTCGACGTGCCGGCCTCGCTCGCGCTGCTCGCCGAGATCTTCCCGCGCGATCCCGACCCGACCATCGGGCTCGATTTCGGCGAGCCGCCGGGGCCGCGCGAGGGCGGCACCTATGAGGCGCTGCATCGCGACGTGCTGACGCCGATGCTGGAGCTCTTCGCGCTGATCCGCGAGATTTCCGGCGCGATCCAGCACGAGATCGGGGCGTTCGGGTAATCCTGGACTTCCATCCCGCGGGTTATCCCGGGCGACCGAAGGGAGGCCCGGGATCCATGCCTGAGCCTCCGACGGCGATGCTCAGGCATGGATCCCGGATCGGCGCCGCTCACGCGGCTTGTCCGGGATGACCGGCGTAAAGGCCGATTCTGTCGCATGGTTCGCCAGCCAAGCGTTGCAACGCGCTCCGATGCCACTACCTTGACGGCAGAGGGAAACGCCGACCGGGAGACGAGCCAGACATGGCCGCCACCACATTCGACGCCGCCGGCGCGCGGATCACGATCTTTCGCGCGCTGCTCCAGGCCGTCGTGCGGCACGGCAAGAATCGCGTCGCGCTGGAGGATCCGGAGCGCCAGCCGATCACCTATGGCAGGCTCGTGCTGGGGGCGCTCGTGCTCGGCCGCAAGCTCGCGGCCCTGACGGGCGAGCGCGAGACGGTCGGCGTGCTGCTGCCGAACATGCAGGGCATGGCGGTGACGCTGTTCGCGCTCCTCGCCTATGGCCGGGTCCCGGCGATGCTGAACTTCACCGCGGGTGTGAAGAATCTGCGCGCGGCGGGCGAGCTGGCGCAGCTCAAGACCATCGTCACCTCGCGCCGCTTCGTCGAAAGGGGCGAGCTCGACAACGAGATCGCCGCGCTCGGGGAGGGCAGGCGGGTGATCTATCTCGAAGATATCCGCAAGCAGGTGACCAGCCTCGACAAGGCCTGGGGGGCGCTGCAGAGCCTCGCGCCGGGGCTGGTGCACAAGCGCTACGAGGCGGCGCCGGACGATCCGGCGGTGATTCTCTTCACCTCCGGCACGGAGGGGACGCCGAAGGGCGTGGTGTTGAGCCATGCCAATCTCGTCTCGAACGCCCGGCAGGTCTTCTCCCATGCCGCAGGGGCGATCTCGGAGCGGGACGTCTTCATGAACCCTCTGCCGGCCTTCCATTCCTTCGGGCTGACGGCGGGAATGCTGGTGCCGCTGCTGCACGGCATGAAGGTCGTGCTCTATCCGAGCCCGCTGCACTACAAGCAGGTGCCGAAGCTGATCGGCGACATGAAGGCGACCTTCCTCCTCGCCACCGACACGTTCCTGCAAGGATACGCGCGCGCCGCGGACAAGGACGACCTGATGAGCGTGCGCTTCGTCGTCGCGGGAGCCGAGCGGGTCAAGCCCGAGACGAAGCGGATGTGGGAGCCCTATGGCACCACCATCCTCGAAGGCTATGGCTGCACCGAGTGCTCACCCGTGCTCGCCGTCAACACGCCGCAGGCGATCCGCGAGGGCACGGTCGGCCAGCTCCTGCCCGGCATCGAGGCGAAGCTGGAGCCCGTCGAGGGCATTCATGAGGGCGGCCGCCTCACCGTGCGCGGGCCGAATGTCATGGCGGGCTATCTCGACCCGCAGCAACCCGGCAAGATCGTGCCGCCGGAGGGTGGCTGGCACGACACCGGCGACATCGTCGTGATCGAGGACGGTTTCGTCGCGATTCGCGGCCGGGCCAAGCGCTTCGCCAAGCTCGGCGGCGAGATGGTCTCGCTGGCGGCGGTCGAAACGATGGTCGCCAAGCTCTGGCCGGACCAGAATCACGTCGTCGTCGGCCTGCCCGATCCGCGCAAGGGCGAACAGCTCATCCTCGTCACCGAGAAGGCCGATGCCGACCGCGCGGCCTTGCAGGAGGCGGCGAAACAGCAAGGCTTTCCCGAGCTCTGGGTGCCGCGCGCCATCCTGGTGACGCAGGCGATTCCCGTGCTCGGCAACGGCAAGATCGACTACGGCGCGACGCGGGAACTGGCCGCTTCGCGCCGGGCGCTGCTGTGAAATTGCCAGTTGAAATGCCTTCCGACGATGACCTTAGGCACTCTTAAGCCACAATCGTAACTATGTTGCGCCGCATGATGATCCCGGCCACTGCCCTCGCCGCCCTGCGCATCGCCACGCTCGCCCCGGCGCTCTCGCTGGCGAGCCCTTCCGATCTGGCGGCGCAGTCGCCGGGCGCGACCTATATCCGGCGCGACGAATGCATCGAGGCGGGCAAGCTGACGGCGGAGCAATGCGAATTCGCTTACCGCAACGCGCGGGCCGAGTTCCTGCAGAAGGCGCCGCGCTATGCCTCGCGCGCCGCCTGCGAGCGCGCCCATAAGCGCTGCGGCGCCCAGATGATCTCGGCGGGCGGCTGGGAATCCTTCGGCAAGGGTGGCGCGACCTATGTGCCGCGCTTCATCGGCGTGCGGGTGACGGGCGAGGGGGCGGCCAGGCGCGCCTTGCCGGTGGTGGAGGGGGCAACCGTGATCGCCTTCGCCGGCCGGCCGATTTCCGAGTTGCAGGACAAGGTCGCGGGGCAGCGCGGCGTGGTCGGGCTCGTCAGCAATGTCGGGCGCGGGGCGCACCGGCATACCGGGCAATCCTCCGGGACCAGCGCCAAGAGCGGCGACCGCGACGACACAGTGCGCGTGCCGATGAAGGAAGAGTCGATCGGGGCCGATGTGCCACCCGGTCTCTATGTCGATCCCGATGGCGTCGAATGGTACAAGCCGGCGCGTCCGCACTGATCACGCGGATAGCGATGGGCAACCGGCGCAAAGGCTGGTGCGGACGGCGGGGATCGAACCCGCATAGCCAAAGGCTGAGAGATTTTAAGTCTCTTGCGTCTACCAGTTTCGCCACGTCCGCGCGGTTCGAGCGGTAGCGGGCCGGCGCTCGCGATGCAAGCGTAGTGCGGCCGCCTCAGCGCTTGCGGAAGATCACGCTGAGATTGTTCGCCGGCATCTCGACGATGTCGGGCGCGCCGAAGCCGCTGACCTGTGCGAGCGCGGTCACCGCACCGAGATCGCGCAGCCCCCATCCCGGATTGCGGCTGCGCAGGCTCTCGTCGAAAGCGAGGTTGCCGGGCTCCAATTCCCGGCCCGGGCGTCGGAACGGGCCGTAGAGGCAAAGCGGCGCTCCGCCGGCAAGCAAGGCTCCGGCATGGCGGAACAGCCCTTCGGTCGCCTTCCAGGGCGCGATATGGATCATGTTGATGCAGAGGATCGCGGCCGGCGCGAGGGCGGGCCAGGCATCGCCGCTGGCGTCGATCTCGATCGGCGGCAGGATGTTGGCGAGGCCGCTTTCGGCGCTCCATGCGGCGATGCTGGCGCGCGCATCCGGGCTCGGATCGCTCGGCTGGAAGGTCAGAGACGGCAATGCCTGCGCGAAATGCAGCGCATGCTCGCCCGAGCCGCTGGCGATTTCGAGGACGAGGCCGTTCGCGGGGAGAACGTCCCGCAGCACGGCCAGGATCGCGTCGCGGTTGCGCTGGGCGGATGGTGCGCGCAACCGCGCATCGCCTTCCGGGCGGGTGGCTTCGGCGGGATTCCAGAAGCTCGGCTTGGCGGTTGTCATGAGGCGGCCGCGATTCTCAGGGCACCCCCATCGCGTTGGAGGCGCAATACGCTATAAGGGGGCCGGAAGCTGGCCGCCAGATGTCGCGGCTTTGCAGGTCGCAGGCTGGTTTTGTTAACCGAAATCCTGATCGTCGTGGTGCTGACCGTGATCAACGGTCTGCTCTCCATGTCGGAACTCGCCGTCGTCTCATCGAGGCCGGCTCGGCTCAAGGTTCTCAGCGATCAGGGCAATAGGGGCGCGACGACCGCCCTGCGCCTCGCGTCTGATCCCGGCCGCTTCCTCTCGACGGTTCAGATCGGTATCACGCTGGTCGGCGTGCTCTCCGGCGCCTTCTCGGGCGCGACGCTCGGCACGCGCCTGTCGGCATGGCTCGGCACGCACGGATTCTCGCAATCGGTATCCGACACGCTCGGCGTCGGCATCGTCGTCGTCGCCATCACCTATCTGTCGCTGATCCTCGGCGAGCTCGTGCCGAAGCAGGTTGCGCTGCGCGATCCCGAGCGTGTGGCGGCGCGCGTCGCGCCGGCCATGGCGTTCCTGTCCAAGATCGGCGCGCCGCTGGTCTTCCTGCTCGACATCTCCGGCAAGGCGGTGCTCGCGCTTCTCGGCCAGAAGGGCGAGTCCGAGGAGAGAGTGACCGAGGAGGAGGTGCGCACCATCATCGCGGAGGCCGAGACGGCCGGCGTGTTGGAGCGCGACGAGCGCGAGATGATCACCGGCGTCATGCGCCTCGCCGACCGTTCGGCGCGGGCCCTGATGACACCGCGCCGCGAGGTCGAGGTCGTCGACCTCGCCGACAGCTCCGAGGAGATCTGCGCGCAGCTGCGGGCGACGCGCCGTTCGCGCCTGCCGGTGCAGGACGGCGAGTCGGATTCGATCGTCGGCGTCGTGGTGGTCAAGGACACGATCGATTTCCTCGCCAGCGGCGACATGCAGGAATTGCGGGCGCTGGTGAACGAAGCGCCGGTGGTGATGGATACCGCGGACGCGCTGCATGTGCTGCGCGAAATCCGCTCGAGCCGGGTGCATCTGGCGCTTGTCTTCGACGAATACGGTCATTTCGAGGGCATCATCACGCCGGGTGACGTGCTCGAGGCTATTATCGGCGTCTTCCAGGAGGAGGAGGAGAGCGAGCCTGCCGTGGTCGCGCGGCCGGACGGCTCCTATCTGGTCGCCGGCTGGATGCAGGCCGACGAGTTCTCGCAGGAGTTCGGCATCCCGATGCCGCGCGACGCGGACTTCCAGACCGTGGCTGGCTTCATCCTGGCCGAGATGAACCACCTGCCCAATGTCGGCGAGACCTTCGACAAGGATCGCTGGCGTTTCGAGGTGGTCGATCTCGACGGGCGCCGCATCGACAAGATCCTGCTCAGCCCGATCGCGTGATGCGGGCCGCCGGCATTGACGCCGGCGGAGCCTCCGTGGTGTAGTCGGGCCAAGGGGTTCATCGCGACGACCCCGTGAGGCTTCGGCCCAATGCTCGCGTCCAACTTCCTTGCTTCAGGATGGACGCATCATGTCTTCCAACGAACAGATCACGGTTGCGCAATTGTCCCGGCTCGTCGGCAGGCCCGACGCACCGGCGATCATCGATGTCCGGATCGACGAGGATTTCGCCGCCGATCCGGTCTTCCTGCCCACGGCGACGCGCCGCGACTACCGCGCGGTTGCGGATTGGGCATCGGACTATGCCGACCAGCAACAGGTCATCGTCGTCTGCCATCGGGGCCTCAAGCTGAGCGAAGGGGTCGCTGCCTGGCTGCGGCAAGCCGGCATCGCGGCGGAGAGCCTCGAAGGCGGGCATCTCGCCTGGCGACAGGCCGGCGGACTTACGGTCTCGTCGGCGCGCCTGCCGCCGGCCGGTCCCTCCGGCGGCAGCGTCTGGGTGACGCGGGCCCGGCCCAAGATCGACCGCATCGCCTGTCCCTGGCTCATCCGCCGCTTCGTCGACCGCAAGGCCGTTTTTCTCTTCGTGGCCGCCACGGAGGTCGAGGCGGTGGCGGAGCGCTTCGGCGCCACGCCCTTCGATGTCGAGGGCGTGTTCTGGAGCCATCGCGGGCCGCGCTGCACCTTCGATGTGATGATCGAGGAGTTCGGCCTGGCCTCGCCGGCGCTCGACAGGCTCGCCCGGATCGTCAGGGCGGCCGATACCGCGACGCTGGACGCCGAACCGCAGGCCGCCGGCCTGCTGGCGGCTTCGCTCGGGCTGTCGCGCATGTTCAAGCACGATCTCGAGCAGCTCGACGCCGGCATGCTGCTCTACGATGCCTTCTATCGCTGGTGCCGGGACGCCAGCGAGGAAACCCATAACTGGCCTTCCGCGCGTCCGGTTTCGGAGCCCCGCTCATGACCGCCCTGCAATCGGACATGGCGGCCGGGCCGGCCGAGCGCATGCCGACGCTGGCCGAGGCGACGCGCGTCTGGGCGAAGATCGGTTGCCTCTCCTTCGGCGGCCCGGCCGGGCAGATCGCGCTGATGCATCGCGAGCTGGTCGAGGAGCGGCGCTGGGTCGGCGAGGAGCGCTTCCTGCATGCGCTCAACTACTGCATGCTGCTGCCGGGCCCCGAGGCGCAGCAGCTTGCGATCTATATCGGCTGGCTGATGCACCGGACGCTCGGCGGGCTGATCGCCGGGCTGCTCTTCATCCTGCCCGGCGCGCTGGTGATGCTGGGCCTGAGCGCGCTCTACGTCACCTGGCGCCATGTGCCGCTGGTTGACGGGCTGTTCTTCGGGATCAAGGCGGCTGTCCTCGCCATCGTGATCGAGGCCGGCTTCCGCATCAGCCGCCGCGCGCTGAAGACGCCGGCGATGCGGCTCGTGGCGCTGGCGGCCTTCCTCGCGCTCTTCCTGTTCAAGATGCCGTTTCCGCTCGTCATTCTCGCGGCGGCGTTCGTGGGCTGGGCCGGACATCGGCTGGCGCCGAACCTGTTCTCGACGGCGCAGCGCCATGCCGCGCTGGGTCCGCCCGTTACCGGGCTGGTCGATGAGCTGTTCGCGCGCGGGGAGCTGACGCATACGCGGCCCTCGCCGGGCAGGGCGCTGCGGGTGCTCGCGCTCTGGCTGCCCCTATGGCTGGCGCCGGTCGGGCTGCTCTGGCTGACGACCGGAGGCGGGAGCGTCTGGACGCAGATCGGCTCCTTCTTCAGCATGATGGCGGTCGTGACCTTCGGCGGCGCCTATGCGGTCTTGAGCTATGTCGCCCAGGCGGCGGTCGAGGGCTTCGGCTGGCTCGCTCCGGGCGAGATGCTGGACGGGCTCGGGCTCGCCGAGACGACACCGGGGCCGCTCGTGCTGGTCCTGCAGTTCGTCGGCTTCCTGGCCGGCTTCCGGATGCCCGGCATGTTGCCGCCGCTGCTGGCCGGCAGCCTCGGCGCGCTCCTGACGCTGTGGGCGACCTTCGCGCCCTGCTTCCTCTGGATCTTCCTCGGAGCGCCCTATATCGAGGCGCTACGCAGCAACGAGAGCCTCTCGGCGGCGCTGGCGGCGATCACGGCGGCAGTGGTCGGGGTGATCGCGAACCTCGCCTTGTGGTTCGGGCTGCATGTGCTGTTTCGCGAGCTGCGCGGTCTCGATCTCGTCTGGCTCTCGCCGGACGTGCCGGTGCTCTCGTCGCTGGACTGGCAGGCGGCGCTGCTGGCGGCCGGCGCCATCCTCGCGATTCTGCGGTTCCGCATCGGCATGATGCCGGTGCTCGCGGCCTGCGGGGCGGCGGGCATCGCCCTCAAGGGGCTGGGTTGAGGCTCAGCGCCGCGGCGGCTCGCCGGGCTCGATGATGCGGTACTCGGCGTCGATGATCTCGATGCGCTCGGCTGGCCGAGCCTGACCGCCGAAGGGATCGGCCGCGCGGTCGAAGCCGGCGGCCTTGAGCTTGGCCTTCAGCCGCCAGACCGCGATGGCGCCGGCGACGGCGACGATGGGGATCAGGATCAGCGCAAGGCTCGCCGCCACGAGGAACAGCGCGATGCCGACGACGAAGCTTGCGGCCATGACGAGCCATGTCGCCCAGCGCGGCATCGAAGCCCCGCGGCGGTTGAGCTGGTCGTAGAGATTGACGCGGATCATGTCGGTTCCACTCCTCCTCGGGCCAAGAGATAGGAACGAATTGCGGCGTTGACGAGATGCCCTTCGGATCGGCGGGGCCCAGAGACCTTTTGACACAGGCCAAGCCGTTGGTGAGGGCGAAAAGGAACTCAGCCCACGTCGCGCCAGCCGTAGAGCCAGTCATAGCGTTTGCGCATCCCCTCCGGGCCGAGGCGCCGGAGCACGAGGTCGCGCCCGATGCTCCAGGGCCAGCCGAGATGGAAATTGCGGCCGTTCTCGCGGCTCGCCTCCTGCACGCGGGCGACGCGTTGCGCGCGGGCCGCGGCATAGGCCGCCATGGCAGCCTGGACGCCGGCAGCGCCCTCCCGCGCCAGATGTTCCGCCAGCAGGCGCGCGAGCACGCCGGCATCCTCGATGGCGAGCGAGGCGCCTTGGGCCAGGAAGGGCAGCACCGGGTGGGCGGCGTCGCCGAGCAGCGCGATCCGTCCCTTCGCCATGGCGGCCGGCTTGCGGTCGAACAGCGACCAGACCTGCCAGCCGCCGGCGGCGCCGGCGAGCTGTCGCAGAGCCGGTGAGGCGCCGGCGAGATGCTCGGTCAGGACGGCGCGGTCGCCTTCGCGGGTCCAGCCTTCGCGCGCCTCGCGCGCCCGGCGCAGGACGACGAGGTTGATCTGCCTCCCGCTCGATACGGGGTAATGGACGGCATGGCGTTGCGGGCCGAGATGCAAGGTCACGCGCGGCTTTTCACCCGCGATGCCGGGGGCTGCCGCCGTTGGCACCATGGCGCGCCAGGCCTCGTAGCCGGTGAATTCGGGCGCAGCCGCATCCCCCGTCAGGCCACGGATGCGCGACCACAGCCCGTCGGCGCCGATCAGGCCGAGGCCGTGCAAGGTTTCGCCGCCATTCTGACTGCCGAGCGTCGCGGTGACGCCGGCATCGTCCTGCCGCACATCCTCGACGCCGCGCCCGACCACGAAGCGGATGTTGGGCATGGCGCGGGCAGCGTCGAGCAGGACGGTGTGCAGGTCGATGCGGCTCATCAGGCGGAAAGGCGTCGGCGCCCCCGCGAGATCCGCCGGCATCTCGACCACCGGCGCGCCGTCGCGCCAGCGGCGGACGGCCAGCCCGTTGGAGGAAACGCCGACACGTTTCAACGGCAAGGCGAGGTCGAGCGCCTCGAGGACGCGGCCGGAATTCGGGGTGAGCTGCAGGCCGGCCCCGGTCTCGCCGAAGCCGGTGCGTTTCTCGACGACGGTCGAGGCGATGCCGCGCCGGGCCAGAGACAGAGCCGCCGCAAGGCCGCCGATGCCGGCGCCGGCGATGAGGATGTGAGGAGCGCTCAAGGCAGCCGCCTTCGATGGATCGACCGGTTGTCGCCGCAGGAGCGCAGGTGCCCCTCAGAACCTGCGCGGATGGATCGTCAGCCGCTCGGGCCGCGGCGCGAGCCTGCGGACCGCGTCGCGGGAATCAGGCCGCCTTGGCGTCGTCGTGATACTCGCATTCCGGCGGATTCGACGCGCTGCCCTTCAGCGAGGGGTCGTATTTGAACAGCGTCGAGCAGTAGGGGCAGACGATCTCGTTGTCCGAGCCCATGTCGAGGAAGACATGCGGATGGTCGAAGGGCGGCTTGGCGCCGATGCACATGAATTCGTGCGCGCCGACATGGATCACGGCGACGCCTGCGTCGTTCTGGAAATGCGGGATGCCGGTCGCGGCCATGGCTCTTCGCTCTTCAAAGCTGGAATTCGCGCGCAACCTATCCCGACAGGGCGCGAGATGCCAGAGCCTGTTTAGGCTGCGAAACCGGCGCGTTTCGCCTTACGGACCGCGCAGGCAGGCCTGGGCGAGGCGGGTCATGCGGGTGCTTTCCTCGGAGGACAGCGTATCGCTGAGCGCCTTCTGCCAGAGGTTCTCGCGCTTGAGGCCGTCCACGGTGCAGGCGCAGACCTCCCGGCAGATCTGTTGCGAGTTCGAGGGCCCCGCGCAGCTTCGCTGGCATTCGGCCCGGAAGGCGCGCTCATCCGGCGAGAGGGGCGGGGCGATCTGCGTCGCCAGCATGATCAGCCCGATGAAGACCGGCTGGTGGACGAGATAGACCAGCAGGCTATGGCGCCCGCCCCAGCAGATGATTCGGGTTGGCCATGGACGCGGCCGCCAGCTCGCCGCGGCCGTCCCGTCGAGGCGGGGCAGGACGAGGCGCGCCAGCGCGATGCCGGTGAGCACGCAGCCGAACCAGGGGAAGACCGGGACGAAATCGGCCGTCTGGATCGGCGCATGCGAGAAGCCGAGCCAGACCGTCCAGGGCTGGTCGAGCAGGGGGCTCGCGACGAAGGCGGGCAGGGCGAAGGCGAGTGCCGCGGCGAGGATGACGAGGAGCACCGGCAGTCGCAGGAACGGCAGGGCGAGCACGCTCGCCAGCGCGACATGGTGCAGGATGCCGAAGAAGATGAAGTTCTCGCGCATCGCGAAGAAGGTGCCGACCGTTACGAGAGCGGCAGCCGCGGCGACCATGGCCAGGCGTTTCAGAAAGGCGTTACGATTCAGCCCCTTGCGCGTCGCCAGCACGAGGCTGACGCCGACCACGACCAGGAAGGAGCCGGCGATGCAGCGCGCGAACAGCCGCCAGCCCGGCTCGAAGGCGATATCGGTCTCGATCAATCCGAAATTCGAGAGATCATAGGCGAAATGGAAGACGAACATCGCCAGCAAGGCGATGCCGCGCGCCAGATCGACGAGCTGGATTCGGCCACCCTTCGGTAGGGAGGGCGGGGTCGGCGCGGGCGAAGCGGCTGCAGCAGGCTCGGTCATGGCTGTCGTTCATAAGCAAGCGGCGCGCTGGCGGCTACCCAAAGTGGCTTGGGCATGGCAGGGAAGGCTTCAGTCGAACGGACCTCCATGACGGAACCCATGCAGAGCTTTTCCTCCGACGGCGTGCGGATCGCCTATGTCGACCTCGCGCCCACTGGCGATGTGCCGAAGCACGAGACCGTGGTGCTCGTCCACGGCTTCGCCTCGAGCCATGTCATCAACTGGGTCAACACCCAGTGGACGAAGACGCTGACCCATGCCGGCTACCGCGTCGTCGCCCTCGACGATCGCGGCCATGGCGAAAGCGAGAAGCTCTACGACCCGGCGGCCTATTCCTCGCAGATCATGGCCGAGGATGTGCGCCGGCTGATGGACCATCTCGATATCCCGCGCGCGGCGGTGATGGGCTATTCGATGGGCGCGCGCATCTCGGCGCATCTGGCGCTGGCGCATCCGCAGCGGCTCAACGCGCTGCTGCTCGGCGGGCTCGGCATTCATCTGGTCGAAGGGGTGGGGCTGCCGATCGGCATCGCCGATGCGATGGAGGCGCCGTCGCTCGCTACCCTGACCGATCCGATGCAGCGCATGTTCCGCGCCTTCGCCGAACAGACCAAGAGCGACCTCAAGGCGCTGGCCGCCTGCATCCGCGGCTCGCGCCAGACGCTGACGGCCGGGCAGGTCGGCCAGATTTCGGTGCCCACCCTGATCAGCGTCGGCACGAAGGACGACGTCTCAGGCTCCGGCCCGGAGCTGGCGAAGCTCATTCCCGGTGCCGAGTCCTTCGATATCGTCGGGCGAGACCACAATCTCGCGGTGGGCGACAAGAGCCACAAGCAGGCCGTGCTCGACTTCCTCGCGCGGTTGTGAGATGGACGGCGTGCGAGCAGGTTCCTCCGAAATGCGGGCGAAACCAATGTGTTGTCGAAAACGGTTCACGCGCTGATTCCGCTGCCTTCCATATTGATTCAACCCCGCTCTGCGTTTGCCTTTGGCCTCTGGCCCCTTCCTGGTGCTAGTCTAGGCTTCTGCCGAACGGTTATTTCCGGAGAACGATCATGCCGTCAGGGCACTCCGCCGTAGACATCCGCGATGCCGCCAGCGGCCTCGACCGGGTCGATCCCGTCTGGTCGCGCCTGCGCCGCGAGGCCGAGGCCGCCGTCGCTGCCGAGCCGGCGCTCGGCACGCTCATCGTCGCCTCGGTGCTGAACCAGCCGAGCTTCGAAAGCGCCGTCGCGCATCGCGTGGCGGCCCGGCTCGGCCACCCGGCCGTGACGGCCGACCTGATCGAGCAGGCCTTCACCGAGGCGATGGCCGATGATGACACCATCGGCCCCGGCATGCGCGCCGACGTCATGGCCGTGCTCGACCGCGATCCGGCCT
Source organism: Allobosea sp. UNC402CLCol (assembly GCF_000745475.1). Lineage (GTDB taxonomy): Bacteria > Pseudomonadota > Alphaproteobacteria > Rhizobiales > Beijerinckiaceae > Allobosea > Allobosea spartocytisi. The sequence continues at coordinate 130,511 of NZ_JQJJ01000008.1, read as the reverse complement.
GCTACCGCGTGCTGGAGCCGGTGCTGTTCTTCAAGGGCTTCCACGCCCTGCAATGCCACCGGCTGGCGCATTGGCTGTGGATGCGGGACCGGCGCGATTTCGCGCTCTATCTTCAGGCGCGCTCCTCCGAAGTGTTCCAGACCGACATCAACCCGGCTGCCCGGATCGGCAAGGGCGTCTTCCTCGACCATGCGACCGGGCTCGTCGTAGGCGAGACGGCGGTGATCGAGGACAATGTCTCGATGCTGCACGGCGTCACGCTCGGCGGCACGGGCAAGCAGGGCGGCGACCGCCATCCCAAGATCCGCAAGGGCGTGCTGATCGGCGCCGGCGCCAAGATCCTCGGCAATATCGAGGTCGGCCAGTGCAGCCGCGTCGCGGCCGGTTCGGTCGTGCTCCAGCCGGTGCCGCGCAACAAGACGGTGGCGGGCGTGCCGGCCAAGGTCGTTGGCGAGGCCGGCTGCGCCGAGCCGTCGCGCTCGATGGACCAGATTCTTGGCGGCGATTGCGGCGCCTATATCTGAGCCGCTTCGTCGGCCGAGGCGGCAAGCCATTCCATGATCTCGACCCGGCGCGCATGCGCGCCGGAGCCCGTGGCTGGACTCAAGGTGAGCCTGTCCGGCATCGGCATGGCCTGCCGGAAGGGCGCAGCCAGCCGGCCAGTGGCCAGAAGGGGCGCGACGAGGCTCATTCGGCCCATGAGCACGCCGGAGCCCGAGAGCGCTGCGTCCAGCGCCAGGGCATAAAGCGAGAAGGCCGGCCCGCGCCCTGCATCGACCTTGGCCTCCGGCGCGGCGAAGCTGAGCCAGCGCGCCCAGTCGCCGCGCCAGACGGCATCGTGCAGCAGGGTCTGCCGCGCGAGATCGGCGGGTGAAGCCAGCCGGCCGGCCAGCGCAGGCGTGCAGACAGGCAGGATCGCATCGTGTCCGATCTGGATCGCGGACGGCTCCGCGACGGTGTCCCGATAGAACAGCGAGAGGTCATAGGGGTCCCGTCTCGGGTCCGGCGGCTCCTCCATGGCTGCGACCGAAATCTGCAATTCCGGAAAAGCCTGCTGCAACCGGCCCAGACGCGGCGAGAGCCAGAGCTGGGCGATGCAGGGCAGGGCGGCGATGGCGAGCGGCCGGTGCGGCTGCGCTTCGCGCAGGGCCTGCACCGCCTGGCCGAGCATGTCGAAGCCGCGTGTCAGCCTGGGCAGCGCCTCGCGCGCCGCGTCCGTCAGGGCGACGCCTTGCGGCAGCCGGCGAAACAGCGGGAAGCCGAGCCCGGTTTCGAGCTGCCGGATCTGCTGGGTGATCGCGCCGGCGGTGACGCCGATTTCCTCCGCCGCCTTGGCGAAGCTTTCCAGCCGCGCAGCCGCCTCGAAGGCCCGCAAGGCGGTGAGTGGGGGCAGGCGCGGGCGCGGCGGCTTGACGGGCAAGGGAAGCTCCGGGTCGAGGCTGAGATTTCCTCATCCTCCCGACCATGAATACTCATTTGCGCGCGACGCGGCAAACCGATGAGATGGCTCAGGTTCCAAACAGGCACCGGGACAACACGCAGTCGCTGAAGTGGAGGATGGGGCATGACGGCTCTGGGCAGGCGCGATTGGGTGCCGCAGGCGAGTGAGGACTATATCCAGCGGATCGCCGGCGAGACGGCGGGCCAGCCGCTCGATGCCATCGCGGACAGGATTACGGCGCTGACCGCCGAGAATCGCGCCATCCACGAGCTCGATTGCGTCAACCTCAACCCCGCCACCAATGTGATGAACCCGAAGGCCGAGGCCCTGCTCTCGGCTGGGATCGGGGCGCGGCCGTCGCTCGGCTATCCCGGCGACAAATACGAGATGGGGCTGGAGGCGATCGAGCAGATCGAGGTGATCGCGGCCGAGCTCGCAGCCGAGGTTTTCGGCGCGACATATGCGGAGATCCGCGTGCCCTCCGGCGCCATCGCCAATCTCTATGCCTTCATGGTCGCGGCAAAGGCGGGCGACTGCATCATCGCGCCGCCGGGCGAGATCGGCGGGCATGTCACCCATCACGGCGCGGGCGCGGCCGGGCTCTACGGCATCGTCGCCCATCCGGCGCCGATCGACCCGGTGAGGTATACGGTCGATGTCGAAAAGCTGCGCGCGGATGCGCTCAGGCTCCGCCCGAAGCTGATCTCGATCGGCGGCAGCCTCAATCTCTTCCCGCATCCGATCCGCGAGATCCGCGCCATCGCCGACGAGGTCGGTGCGCTCGTGCTGTTCGACGCGGCGCATATGTCCGGCATGATCGCGGGCCATGGCTGGCAGCAGCCGCTGGAGGAGGGTGCTCATCTGATGACGATGAGCACCTATAAGAGCCTCGGCGGGCCGCCTTCAGGGTTGATCGTCACCAATGATGCCGACATCGCGAAAAAACTCGACGCCATCGCCTATCCCGGCCTCACCGCCAATTTCGATGCAGCCAAGTCGGCGTCGCTGGCCGTCTCGCTCCTCGATTGGAAGGCGCATGGCCGCGCCTATGCGCAGGAGATGGCCAAGACAGCGAAGGCCTTGGCCGAGGCTCTGTCAGAGCGGCAGGTGCCGGTCTTCGCCCGCGACCGGGGCATGACGACCTCGCATCAGTTCGCCATCGAAGCCGCGCCCTATGGCGGTGGGCAGGCGGCAGCGAAGCGGCTTCGCGCGGTCAATATCCTGTCCTGCGGCATCGGCCTGCCGCTGCCGGCGGTGGAGGGCGATGTGAACGGGCTCAGGCTCGGCACGCCGGAGATCGTGCGCTTTGGCATGACGGCCGCCGACATGCCGGAGCTGGCGGGTTATATCGCCGAGGGGTTGAACGGCTCGCGTCCGGCCGAGGCGGTGGCGAAGGACGTGACGGCGTTCCGCGGCCGCTTCCGCGAGCTGCATTTCATGCGCTGAACGGCCGCATCGTCATGCTCGGGCTTGACCCGAGCATCTCGTGACCGAGAGGCTCGGAAGTCCCTTCTCGCGAGAGATTCTCGGGTCTGCGCTTCGCTCCGCTCGAGAATGACGCTCTGTTGCAGTCAATAGGGTTCGGGCTCAAGCGTAGCGCGCTTGCCTCGGCTCTGCCGTTCAGCCCGGCAGATCCGCCTCGCCGATCCAGAAGACTTCCGCCTCGCTCTCTTCCGTGTCGAGCCAGGTGAAGGGCAGGTCGTATGCGGCTTCGAGCGCCTCGCGCCCGGTGCCGACCTCGCAGAGCAGGCCGCCGCCGGGGTTCAGATGGTTGCGGGCCTGCGCCAGGATGCGGTGCACGAGGTCGAGACCGTCCGCGCCAGCGATATGGGCCATCCGTGGCTCGCTCGCATATTCCGGCGGGAAGGCGGCGACCTCCTCGGCGGTGACATAGGGCGGGTTGGCGATGATGAGGTCGTAACGCTGTCCATCGAGCGGGGCGAAGAGATCGCCCTGGAGCAGATGGACGCGATCGCCGAGATCGTAATCGGCGACATTGAGGCCGGCGACATCGAGCGCGTCCGGCGAGAGTTCGACGGCATCGACCTCGGCATTGGGAAAGCGTCCGGCGGCGATGATGGCGAGGCAGGCGGAGCCGGTGCAGAGGTCGAGCACGCGATCGACGGCTTCCGGCTCCGGGACGAGGCCGAGCCCTTCCGATTCGAGCACACCGCGCATCAGGAGTTCGCCGATATAGGAGCGCGGGACGATGACGCGCTCATCGACCCGGAAGCCGAGGCCGTGGATATAGGCGCGCCCGACGAGATAGGGCGCGGGCTTGCGCGTGGTGACCCGCGCCTCGATCAGGTCCAGCAGGCGCGCTCGCTCGCTGCGGGTCAGGCGCGCATCGAGCCAGGGATTGATGTCGTCGACCGGGAGCTTGAGCGCCTCCAGGAGCAGGAAGGCGGCTTCGTCGAGCGCGTTGGTGGTGCCATGGCCGAAGCTCAGCCCCGCCGCGTTGAAGCGCGAGACGGCATAGCGCAGCAGATCGCGCAGGGTGAGGAGGTCGTCGAGGGCGGTCATCGTCGGGGGCAGTTGTCCGGGTGGCGTCGCAGCCTCTTACAGGGCGGCGTGGGAAAGCGCCAAGCGGTCTCCCTCCCGGGCGAGCCGCATGGCTTAGAGCATCGGCCCGAAAAGTGGCACGCGGTTTTCGGGAAAAGCCGATGTAAAAACAAAGAGCTACAGCATCGGATCGAATACAATTTTCGGTCCGATGCTGTAGCGCATCGTCCGCGTCAGGAACTGCCGGCCGGGGCGAAGAAGCAGAGCAGATCTCCGGCATCGTCGATGCAGAGATGAAAGTGGCCGTCGGGCGATTCCTTGGCCTTGTCATAGGGGATTTCGAGGATCAACGGCTGGCGCCGTTCGGTCGGCCACATCGGGTGCGTGCCGGGCGCGACGGTGACGATGAAGCCTCCATGGCCTTCGCGCACGGTCTCGGCCGCGATCGGGGCGCAGTCGGCGCCGGAGCAGCAGTAGAACGGATACTCCCAGCCGCTCGGGGCCTGATGCGAAAGCGCCGGCGCCGCTCCCACAGCCAGGATAGCCACCATGGCGAATGAAGCGATCAAGCGCATCGGCCAGCCCTCACCCGCAAGTTTGCGGCGCGAAAGGCGGCGAATGCATGGCGGAGCACCCGGTTCCGGCTACCCCGTATGGATCGGTGTGCGTCGCAACGGCGTCAGCCGGCCGCCTTCTCGACATAGCGGGCGAGCATCTCGACCTTCATATCCTCCTCGCCGACGAAGCGGCCGCCGCCGAGCCAGACCGACTGCGCCGCGCCGGCCTCGTCCCGCATCAGCCTGGCCGGTTCGCCCGGGCTGTTGAAGCCGGAGGCGCGGATGATGCGGCCGTGATCCGGCGTATCGAGCGTGATCTCGCCGGCGTCGAGGAAGGGGGTGAACAGCGCGGGGTTGGCGATGAGGACGCGGTCGGACACTGGCACCAGATCGCCCGCGCCCCAGATGCACCAGCCCCGGCGATTCCAGTCTTCGGTCCCGGCCGGCGGCGCGCCGCGCTCGGAGAAGGTTTTCAGGATGTGGACGACGCCGTCGAGCCAGGGGTGGGCGAGCCCGTCGATGGCGTTGGTCAGGACGGACACCGTCAGGTCCTGCGCGGGGAAGACGCAGGTGCGGGTGATGAAGCCCTGGAAGCCGCCGGAATGGCCGAACCAGCGCCAGGCGCCTTCGCCGCCCGAGATGGTGCCGAGCCCATAATGGCGGCCGAGGCTCGCCTCGTCGTCCGGCCAGAGCCGTCGCGTCATTTCGCGGCGGCTCAAGGGGGTGAGGATGCTGGTTTCGGCCTGCGGCGAGAGCTGGGCGAAATAGCGGGCGACATCGGCGGCGGTGGCGACGAAGCCCGCTGCCGAAACCATGGCCCGGCCGGGATTGTCGCCGGGGATGACGACGCGGTAACCCAGGGGCTGCGTGCCGCTATGGCCCTTCGCCATCGGCCTATGGCCCCAGAGCTCGATATCGGCCTTGGTTTCGGTGAGGCCGACCTTCGCCACGACCTCGTCGGTGATCCATTCGCTGTAGCTGAGGCCGGTCACGGATTCGATGACGAGGCCGAGCAAGCCGAAGCCGTGGTTCGAGTATTTGAAGCGCTGCGAGGCCGGAAAGATCGGCGGCTCGGCAAGATCGTCGAGGAGTTCGGCCCTGTCGCAATAGGGCTTGCGGTCGAAGAACTGGCCGTTGTCCGGCCCGTCGCGCGTCAGCCCGGCGCTGTTGGAGAGCACCTGGCCGATCGTCACGGCGGCGATGTCGGGGTGCAAGCCGTCGATCAGGGAGCCGACCGCGTCGTCGAGCCGCAGCCGGCCGTCCTCGACGAGGCGCAAGATGCCGGCACCGGTGAAGCTCTTGGAATGGGACGCGATGCGGAAGCCGTGGCGCGGCGTCAGCGCCTCGCCGGTCGCGAGATCGGCGCTGCCGAAGGCGGCCTCGAGCGCGATCTCGCCGCCGTTCGCGACGGCGATGGCCACGCCCGGCTGGTCGTGCAGGCGGCGCTGGAAATCGAGCCAGCTCGCGACATAGGCGAGGGCGGAAGGGAGCCACGGCGTCATGAATGCGATCCGTCCTCGGGATGGGAGACGGGCATGCTAAGGATCGCAGCCCGGGGTGCAAGCGGGGGGAAGATCGACGGAACGATGCCGGCTTTTGCTTGCCCTGTGCGGCCCGGCGTGGCATCGCTCCCGCCCAATCGAAAGGGACACAGACCGTGGACAAGACAGAACTCGCCAAGCTGCAGGACTATCTGCGCCGGACCTTCAGCAACACCAACATCTCCGTGCGGGCGCGGATGAAGAAGACCGATTCGGCCGAGGTCTATCTGGGTGAGGAATATATCGGCATCATCCATGTCGACGACGAGGACGGCGACCGTTCGTTCAACTTCACCATGGCGATCCTCGACGTCGATCTCGAGGGCTGATCCGCTTCCAGCCTCATCCTGAGGAACAAAAGCGGCTTGCGTCTCGAAGGATGCTCCGGAGGCTCGGAGCTTCCTGAAGCATCCTTCGGGACGCGCTCCTGGAGCGCTCCTCAGGATGGGGAATGGGCGAGCCGGCGCAGGCCCCTTCCGCTCATCGGATCAAACCGTCCAGCGTGCGGCGTACGCCGCCCAGCATCACGGCCCAGTCTGCGATGATGGCGCGTGGGAAGCGGATGTTCACATCCATGCCGCGGTGATGGAAGGTGACGCGGCAGGGCTCGTCGACAAGCCCGCCCACATTGATCGGGCAGCGCGCGGCGAAGCCCCGGCCGTCGGGAACCGAGACATAGAACTCGTCGCCCTCGAAGGGCGAGCCCTTGCGGAAGCCGCGCACCACCAGGCCGCCGGGATTCGACCAGACCGTCGGCGTCAGGAAGCGGGCATAGGTGGCGAGCTGGCGCGCCGGCTCGTTGACCTTGTCGGGCGGGCTCAGGGTGATCAGCAGCTTGTAGCGGCTCTGCGGCGCGGCCGGGCCGAGGCTCGGCCAGTCCAGCCGCAGGCGGGCCATGCCGACGAGCCGGCTCCTGTCGCGTTCGTCATCGTCGACGCCGGTCAGGTTCCGCGGGATCATCAGCGCCACATCGCCGACGCGGGCCGGTTGCAGCTCCACTGAGGGCTCTTCGCGCCGATGTGTCCAGTAGAGCGCGGCGGCGGTCGCGAGCGCTCCGGCCAGCAGGATCGCGAAGGCCGCCTTCAGCATGGCGCCGTCGGCGCGCGGCAAAGGCCGGGCCGGCCGCTGCAGGCGCATGCGAACCATCGAAGCCAGGGCGGCGCCCTGATGTCCGGGCAGGTGGTGGGGAAGCGACGCAGTCATGTCCGGTGTTCTCGGAACGGGTTGCGTCTTACTGAATCATTGCCGCCTTAACGGCGCGTAAACCATAAGCCGTTCAGCCGGCCGGCACTTTCCGGAACTCGCCGGCATTGCCGACGACGCGGTCGCGGCCGAGCCGCTTGGCCTCGTAGAGATGGGCGTCGGCATGGATCAGAAGGTCGCGAACGCTCGCGGCGTCGTCCGGAAAGGTTGCGACGCCGATGCTCACCGTCGGAGCGGCGGCGAATTCCCGGGAAAGCGTGCCATGGACCGCGACCCGCATCCGCTCTGCATAGGCGAGGGCCGCGTTGTGCGGCATGTTCTCGCAGAGAATGACGAATTCCTCGCCGCCATAGCGAAAGATCCGGTCCTCGCTGCGGATTTCCGAGCGCAGGCATTCCACAACGCGGCGCAGCACCTCATCGCCGGTGACGTGGCCGTACCGATCGTTGATGCTCTTGAAGTGGTCGACGTCGAGGATCGCGAGGCTGAGCGGCTTTCGCGTGGCGGCAGCGCGCGTCGCCAAAGCGGGGGCGACGGTGTCGAAACGCTCGCGGGTGAGCGCGCCGGTCAGCGCATCATGCCCGCTCTTGCCGAGCAGATCCTCGTATTTGTGCCGATAGGTCAGCTTGTAGAAGATGTCGGCGAGGGGCTGCGGCGCGAGCTCCTGGGTGCTGCGCTCGAACAGCAGGAGGTAGAGGCCCATCAGCGCGCTATAGACCACGGCTGCGCCCATCTTGGCGACCCAGCCGCCGAAAAGAGCGTCCCAGGGCGTGCCGGTGACCGCGTGGAGGCCGGTGAAGAAGCAGATCTGGTCGAAGGTCAGGATCACCGCCAGGGTCAGGCAGGCCCGCAGCATGGTCGAGCGCGGCATCAGGCGGTGCAGCTTCTCGTAAAGCAGGATCAGCGCGATCGAATCGATGAAGAGCAGCGTCGTGCCCCAGATCATCAGCGCGCCCATCTGGTCGATCAGCACGAGGTCGGGATTGTAGCCGGGCAGCGCGACCGGCGAGCCGTAGAGGCGCAGCGTCAGCACCAGCGCCACCATCAGGAAATTGCCGACCAGCAGCCCGTAGATCGGCTGGCGGACGGTTTCGGCGTCCTCGCGAATGTAGAACAGCAGGATGATCGCGAGCTTGCCGGAAAACAGCACCGTCGAGCCCGGCGAAAGCAGTCCGAACGGCAACTGGATGAAGAAGACCGCCGCCAGATAGGTCTCGAGGAAATGCATCACGCCGAGCGCGCAGAGAAACGCGCCGAGGCCCATGACATGCCGCAGACGGAACAGGAAGGCCATGACGCCGAAATAGATGAGCGCCTGAGCCAGGAGCAGGGTGATGCCTGACATCGGGAGAATCGCGTGGCTGCCAGCGCGTCTTACGGCATTCTTCCCGCAGGGCGGTCAACGGGGAAGGTCGCATGCCCCGCATTCGGCGGCTGACTGTGCCGCGGAAGGCACTGCGGTCGGCGCCGCTTCCGGCTCCGGTTCCGGGGAGGGGAAGCAGGGCGTAGTGCCGCTCGGTACGGCCACATTAACCATGCCGGTTTACTATCCGGTAAGGCTTTTCTTCACAGTTCGTAAACCATAAGCCAGTGTCCCGCGCATCGCTCCGAGGGGAAGCTGCGCGCCATGACGATCGAACCCGCCACGCTCGAGGCGTTGCAGTCGCTGATCCTCGGTTTTGCCTTCGCCGGCCTTCTCGCAAGCGCTTTCGAGCTGTTCACGGCGCAGCGTGCGGATTTCAAGCTGCTGCAGGCCGGCGGTCTCGCAGCGGTCGCCAGCGTGCCGGTGGTCATCTTCAGCGCGCCGTTCCTGATCCTGCGCAACACGGTTCGCGGCCGCCGGATCGAGGGGCGGCCCTTCCTGTTCGTGATGCTCGCCAGCATGATCGCGGCCGTCTGGAGCATGGCGTCGGGCCGCGTCGTCCTCGACCTGCTGCACGTCCTCGTGGCTTGACGCCAGCCCGCCGGCGCCCTCAAAGCTCGGCATCGACGCATCCTCCGGGAGAATCCGATGCCGCTCTATTCGCTCGATGGAACCAAGCCGGAGACGCCTCCGCAGGGACAATGGTGGCTGGCTCCCGATGCCCATGTGATCGGGCGCGTGAGGCTCGCCGCCGGGGTCGGGATCTGGTTCGGGGCGGTTCTGCGCGGCGACAATGAGTGGATCGAGATCGGCGAGGACAGCAATGTCCAGGAGGGCTGCGTCTTCCATACCGATATGGGCTTTCCGCTTACCGTCGGTCCCCGCTGCACCATCGGCCACCGTGCGATCCTGCATGGCTGCACCATCGGCGAGAATAGCCTGGTCGGCATGGGCGCGACCGTGCTGAACGGCGCGAAGATCGGCCGCAACAGCCTTGTCGGGGCCAATGCGCTGGTGACGGAGGGCAAGGAATTTCCCGACAATTCGCTGATCGTCGGCGCGCCGGCCCGGGCCGTCCGGACGCTCGACGACAAGGCCGCGGCCGGGATCACCGCCTCGGCGCAGGCCTATGCCCGGCGCTGGCGGCAATTCGCGGCGGGGCTCGAGCGGCTGGATTGAGCCGGTCGCCCGTCCGGGGAGCTCCAAAAAGGTCGGGCCGGCTTCCCGTTACGGAAAGCCGGCCCTGGGCGAAACCCGATCTTGGGGACGGGTGGGTGGGGACGTGACCGAGCCTCGCCTTTCCGAATGAGCCGCCCACCGAAGATCCGGGCGGCTCGGTAGATCAGTCTCCGGACCGCCGGGCACGATGCCCGGCCGTTCCGCTCAGCGCTGGACCGAGGCGACGGTGGGCGTCTGCGCGCCGCCGAGCGAGGTCCAGCCGGTCTGGTACTGGGACTCCCGCTTGACGTAGACGTAGCCGGTCTGGCTCCAGGGCAGGATGGCGTTGCGCTTGTTGTCGAGGATGAAGTCGCCGCGATCGGTGCGGATCATCAGCACGGCGTGTCCGGCATTCTCCTCGTCGATGACCACCGTCACCAGCATGGCACGGCGCGGCAGGCCGGCCTCGGCCAGGCGCTTGCGCTTCAGCAGGACGTAGTCCTCGCAATCGCCCTTGCCGTCGGTGGGAATGTCCCAGCGATCGACCAGGCCCCAGTGATCCTGGTCGGTGACCGGCTCGATCTCATGATTGGCGCGGTTGTTGACTGCGACGATGGTTTTCCAGAGCTTGGGCGTCAGCTCGACGCGCTCGGGCTCGCGGGTGTCGAGCCTGCACTCGGAGGGCATGCGCTTGCAGAAATCCGTCCAGGCATAAGGTGCGCGGGCGTCGCCGCTGGCGGAGGCCGGGGCACTCGCCACGGGGATGCCCGCGCTCTGCGCTGCGGCGCCCGAAGCGCCGGCGATGGCGAAAGCGGCCACGAAGGCGGCTCCGATCAGATTGCGATGAAGAGAAAACATGTCGTCCCCTTTCTGTCCCGGGGAGACGATGCGATCCGGCCGATGGATTTGGCTTGAAGTCGAAACGTACAAATTTATGTATTTCCGCCAGCAACCGCCTCAATGAATATCAGAGCCAATCTTCTTCAAAGCCGGAAGTAACGATTTGTGACGATGATGAAACCTTCTTTTAACCCTTAATTGTGCGTTACGCGGCAACGGCTCGTTAACTTACCTGATTGTTACCAGCGTGGGGAGTGGGAGGGGGCGACTTCGATCGCTGGTTTCCGTGACTTACGGAGCGCGCGATCACGCAACGCGCGCGTGGGAACTGCCGGATGCCGGCGGGCTCGCAGGCGGTCCTTCGTTGCGGCCACGATGCGCGGCCGGACGATCGCGGTGCCCGTGTCGGAACACGGGGAGATGACCGTCGGCTGGGTCTCGCCGCCGCGAGACGGGCGCCCAATCCGCCTGTGTCGGTCCGGGGCGCCGCGCAGCGGCGAGGCCGCAGCCCGGATCCGGATGCGTGTCATGGAGAAGCGAGAGGCGGAGGGGCCCTTCCGGACCTTTCATCGGCCCGGGGTCACAGGCTCATTGCCAGGCAATGTCCCGGAATGGCGGTGGCCCGGACACGCGTCGTCGCAGGAGGGGCGGCCGGTGGCCTGCCGTCAGAGCTCGAGATTCTCGTCGAGCAGGTCGGCGGAGAGCGGAAAGCTGAACTCGACGGCATAGCCGCCGTCGAACCGGCGCACGATCCGGCCCGGCGTCGTGCCGAGTCGCACGGGTGTGCCCGTCGGCAGGTCGAGGTCGCTGGAGATCGCGGCGCCGGAGAGTGAGATGTCGATGACACGGACGGGATGCTCGGAGCCGTCGCTCATCGTCAGCATCGAGCGCGGATTGCGCGGGACGATGCGTTCGTGCCGGCGATCTTCCGGCAGGCCGAGCTCCTCGCGATTGGCGAGCCAGGTGAGCTGGGCGGTGAATTTCTCGCGCTTGCGGCTGGTCGCGGTGATCGTCATCGCGAACCCTTCCATCGTGGTCCGCACGCAAGTGCCCTCGATCCGACCAAGATGCTCGAGATAGACGATGACGCGCTCTCCCGGCGCGGCCTTGGCCGGCGCGGCGAGATGAACGCCGCCCGGCGAGATGTCGATCGTCTGGCAGGGATATTCCATCCGGTTGGGCAGCATATAACGGCCCAGCAGCACCACCTTCATCCGGTGATGCCTCCTGCGTTCGACCGGAACGGTCGCCGCCCGGGGCGTTTGGAGCGCGCTCAACATCAATGGACCAGCCTGGATTCGGGGCCGATCCTAGGCAGGAACGGTTAACGGAAGGTCAAGGTCAGGCGCGTCCGCCAGGCAGGACGACGAGGCGCGGCGGGGCGGAACGTTGCCGCTCAGCCGGGGCGGGGCGCGCGGACGTGGTGGGCCAGAGCATGCGCAGCGAGATCATCCGCATGGCGACCACGGTGTCGAGGCCGAGCCAATCCGGGGTGAGGGCGGGCGAAAGCGCGCCCAGGACCCGCGCATGGGTGCGGCCGCGATAGCGCAGCGGCAGCAGCAGCAGCTCCAGATAGATCGGCGCGCCTGTGCTGGTTTCGCCGGAAAGCCCGGCGACGGCACCGGCCGTCTCGTCCATCACCGTCTGGACCAGGCGGCGCATGTCGCCCTGCGCCTCGACCTCGGGCCAGATCGCGGCGAAGGGGCGGCCGCGCAATTCATGGCCGATCAGCGCGCAAAGCCGTGTGCCGGCCAGACGGAAGACCGGGCCGATCGGCTCGTTCTCGAGAATGAACGTGTCCGCCAACGCATGGCGCAACGCTCCGGGTTCGATCTCGCCACGTTCGGGCGCCGCCCGCTCACCGCGCAGCGCGTCCCAGTAGTCGAAGACCAGACGTGTGCTCGTGTTTTTCATTCTGCGCCCATTCAGCGGTTGATCCGATCGGGGAATCGCGCGTCCAGCGATGACGCAGATCCGTCCGAAAGGGGGACGAGTCGGTCCCTGATAGGATCGAGGACGCACCCGCCATGCCGTCTTGCCATCCCGGGGTGAGTCGGGGGAGGCGCCGGGGCGGTTAGGGTTAACGAAGTCTTATCTTTGTGGAAGATGCCTAGAATGCGTATCAAATGCCATCGAATTCGCGGGCGGCAAGCCGCCGACGCAAACCGGGGTGGAGGGGGCGTGACACGTCGTCCGGCTGGTCCGGATGACGGCACAGCCGGCGGAAAAGGGGAGGGCGTCATGCCGCTCCCCTTTTTCGTGCGTGGATAAGGCCGGCACGCCTTGCGCGAGCCTGCCGCTTCGGCAAGTGTTGCGGCGCAATGGCTTCCCACGATCCCCGCCCGCCGGCGCGCGAGCCCGCCTTCAACCTGCCGTCCGTGATCGTCCAGCTCCTGGCGGTGCTGGCGCTGATCCAGGCCGGCCGCAGCCTGCTCTCGGACGAGAACGACTATCTGCTAATGTCGTGGCTGGCCTTCGTGCCGGCGCGCCTGACATTGTGGCTGTCGCCCGACAGGCTCGACGACGTCGTCGCGGCGCTGGCGCAATCGACCGTCGGGCAGGATGTCGGCGACCGGCTGCAGCTCGCCCGCCTCCTGCTGGCGGATGGCGGCGTCCGGCTCTGGACGCTGCTGACCTATGGCTTCCTGCACGGCTCCTGGCTGCATCTGGCCTCGAACGGCCTGTGGCTCGCTGCCTTCGGCAGCCCGGTGGCGCGACGGCTCGGACCTGGCCGCTTCCTCAATCTCCTGGCGCTGTCCACGATTGGCGGCGCGCTGCTGCACTGGTGGTCGCGCGATCTCGACCTGCTGCCGCTGGTCGGCGCCTCGGCGGGAATCTCGGGGGCGACGGCGGCCGCGATCCGCTTCGTCTTCGCGCCGGGCCTGCGCTTCGGCGAGCTCGGCAATGACGAGGTGGTGAAAGCGATCCCGGCCGAACCGCTCGGGCAGCTCTGGCGCAATTCGCGCGCCGTGCTGTTCACCGGCATCTGGTTCGTGACGAACATCCTGTTCGGCGCCGGGCTCGTGCCGATCTTCGGCGAGGCGACCAGCATCGCCTGGGAAGCGCATATCGGCGGCTTCCTCGTCGGGCTCCTGCTGTTCCCGCTGCTCGACCGTGGGCAGAAACGCAGCTGAACGGGCGCTCGCGCGCCTTGCCTGCGCCGCGGTCTTACCCCACACTCCCTGTCATTGCGAAGCACTCCTCGGGCCTGCCCGGCATCGTGAGTCCGCCGGCAGCCGTGGAGCGGCAGCGGAACCACGCGCCGGCTAACGGCGCGTCAGCAGGAGGAGCCTTCGATGAATGTCGAGCAGTTGCTGAGCGGCAAGGGCCGGGAGGTCATTTCGGTGCAGCCGCACCGGACCCTGGCGGAAGCGGTTCGCGTCCTGAGCGAGCGGCGAATCGGCGCCGTCGTGGTCATGGGCGCGGATGGCACGCTCGTCGGCATCCTGTCCGAGCGCGACATCGTCCGGGCGCTCGGTAAGGAAGGCGCTGCCGCGCTGGAGAGCGCGGTTTCGCGGGCGATGACCGCGAAGGTGGTGACCTGCCGCCCGCAGACCAGCGTCGACGAGCTGATGGAGATCATGACGACCGGGCGCTTCCGCCATGTGCCGGTCATCGAGAACGGCCGCGTCGCCGGCATCGTCTCGATCGGCGACGTGGTGAAGCATCGCGTCGCGGCGATCGAGGCCGAAAGCAAGGCGATGCGCGACTATATCGCGATGGCCTGAGCCAGAGTATTTTCGCGCGAAGCGGGTACCGGTTCGCGTGAAGACAATGCGGAAAACGATGTCCTAGCCGCCGACCGGGATATGGTTGGCGGCGACGACGGTCGCGATCTCGTCGAGGGCGCGGCGGGTCGCCACCCGGCCGAGTTCGATCGTTTCGTCGGCGCGGTGGAAGTCGAACAGGCCGACGCGGCCGAGGCGCGGGCCGATCATCACATCGGGCGGGTCGCCGGCGAGGCGCGAGCGCGAAATCCGGTCCTGCGTGATGTTGAAGGCATCGATCATGACGCCGGCGAGGCCTGGACGGTTTTCGCTGGGGCGGCCGACAAGGTTGCGGACGCGCTTGGCCGCGACGGTGATGCCGTCGAACCAGCGCTGCGGGGGACGAAGCTCCCGCTCCGGCACGGTCTCTTCGGGTTCGGGGTCCGGGTCCGAGGCGTAGTTCTGGATCACCGTGCCGCGGCCGGCGAGGTCGTTGTTGAGGTTGACGCAGATCACGATGTCGGCGCCGAGCGCGCGGGCGGCGGTGACGGGCACCGGATTGACCAGCGCGCCGTCCATCAGCCAGCGACCGCCGAGCTTCACCGGGTCGAAGATGCCGGGCAGGGCATAGGAGGCCCGCAGCGCCTCGATCAGCGGGCCGTGCGTCAGCCAGATCTCGTGGCCGGTGCCGAGTTCGGTCGCGATGGCGACGAAGCGTTGCTGAAGTTCCTCGATCCGCAGGCCCACGAGATCGCGCTCGAGCAGGCGCTTCAGCCGGCTGCCGGCGATCAGTCCGGCGCCACCGATGTGGAAATCCATCAGCCCGACGACGCGCCGCTTGGTGAGGCCGGTCGCGAATTCACTGAGCTGGGAGAGCCTGCCGGCGGCGTAGCAGCCGCCCACCACCGCTCCGATCGAGGTTCCGGCGATGACCTCCGGCGCGTAGCCCGCCTCGATCAGCACCTCCAGCGCGCCGATATGCGCCCAGCCGCGCGCCGCGCCGCCGCCGAGCGCGAGGCCGATCTTCGGCTTGCGCTTCCCGTTTCGCTCGGGCGCAGACGGCATTTCGTTCATGATGTTCCCACCTCCGCCGAGGCCGAAGGCTCTTCGCGCGGTGTTGTCCCACAACATGGATCCGTCCCTCCGCTGAAGGTCAGAATCCCAGAATGCGATGAGCGAAACGTGAACGGCATCTCGTCAGCGCATTATCCGCCGGATTTGACGGAATGGTGAAGGCGGTCCGAGGCAGGGCAGCCCCGCCTGCCGCTCACGCGAAGAGGAGCGGCCCGCCGGCCTCGGCCCGCAGCGGCTGCGCGCGATAGAAGCAGGAATGGCGGCCGGTATGGCAGCAGCCGCCGTCGCCCGCGACGTTCACCTTGAGCCAGATCGCGTCCTGGTCGCAGTCGACGCGCATCTCGACGATGGTCTGGATCTGGCCGGAGGTCGCGCCCTTGTGCCAGAGTTCGTTGCGCGAGCGCGACCAGTACCAGGCCTCGCCGGTCTCGATCGAACGCGCGAGCGCTTCGGCATTCATATGCGCGACCATGAGCAATTCGCCGGTCTTGGCGTCCGTCGTGACGCAGGTGACGAGGCCGTTCGCGTCGAAGCGCGGGCTCAGCACCGTCCCCTCCTCGAGGGCGTGCTTGTCGGCCGGGGCAGGGAAGAGGCTCATGGCGACTCCGATGGGAGAGATCGTCTTATGACGTGGAACCCCGCCGTCATTCTCGGGCGAAGCGAAGCGTAGACCCGGGAATCTCCGGGGAGAGATGCTCGGGTCAAGCCCGAGCATGACATGGGGTTCAGGGGCGAATGCCCTGTCTCGCGGGAGGGGCCGCGCCTACAGCCCCGCCGACTTCACC
The DNA here is from genome assembly GCF_000745475.1 of Allobosea sp. UNC402CLCol. Classification (GTDB taxonomy): domain Bacteria; phylum Pseudomonadota; class Alphaproteobacteria; order Rhizobiales; family Beijerinckiaceae; genus Allobosea; species Allobosea spartocytisi. The sequence continues at coordinate 114,340 of NZ_JQJJ01000008.1, read as the reverse complement.
ATGGTGAAGAAGCGCACCTGCTCGGCCGGGTCGTCGCGGAAGAGGCCGCGATACTGCGTCGTCATCGTCGAGGAGCCCTGCTTCTGCACGCCGCGCATCGACATGCACATATGCTCGGCCTCGATGAGCACGGCGATGCCGCGCGGCTTCAGCGCTTCCTCGATGACGTCGGCGATCTGGGCGGTCATCGCCTCCTGCGTCTGCAGGCGGCGCGCATAGAGATCCACGACGCGGGCGAGCTTCGACAACCCGACGACGCCCTGCGAGGGGTAGTAGCCGATATGCGCCTTGCCGACGAAGGGCACCATGTGGTGCTCGCAATGCGAATAGAACGGTATGTCGCGTACGAGGACCATGTCCTGGTAGCCGTCGACCTCCTCGAAGACACGGTCGAGGATCGCGTGAGGATCCTCGCCATAGCCCTTGTATAATTCCTTATAGGCCTTGGCGACGCGCTGCGGGGTCTCGGCCAGCCCCTCGCGCGACGGATCGTCGCCGGCCCAGAGAATGAGCGTGCGGACAGCGGCCTCCGCTTCCTCCTGCGTCGGCTTGCCGACCAGAAACTTGTCTGCGGAGGGGGTGACGGCCCGCTCGACGGACAAGGACTTAACCACAGGGATCATGTGGTGCCTCCCGTTGGATCAAATGGCGCCGCGCGATCCAGGCCTTGCGGCCGCGGGCCGCGAGGCCGTTGCGACAAGTTCCCCCGCTGCGGGCGGTGAGGCTCCAATGCCCTCCCGTTCGCGGCGGATCAACCCTATATTGTGTCCCGGTGCGGGCCCTTCCAGACCCGCGAGAGATTGAGCCATGCTGGACGAAGTCTACAACAAGCGCATTCTCGCGCTTGCCGCCAACATCCCCCTGCTCGAGCGGCTGCCATCTCCCGATGCCACCGCCAGGGCCCATTCGAAGCTATGCGGCTCGACAGTGACAGTCGATGTCACCATGGAAGGCGACGTCGTCACCGGCTTCGGCCATGAGGTCAAGGCCTGCGCACTCGGGCAGGCGTCGTCCTCGATCATGGCCCGCCATGTCGTCGGTTCGACGGCAGACGAGCTGCGCCGGGTCCGGGAGCAGGCACGGGCGATCCTCAAGGAGAATGCCGAGCCGCCGGAGGGCAAATGGTCTGATCTCGCCGTGCTCGTTCCGGTGCGCGACTACAAGGCCCGGCACGCCTCGACCATGCTGACCTTCGATGCGGTGGTCGACGCCATCGACCAGATCGAGGTGAAGCGCAAAGACGCGGCAGCCTGATTACTTCAGGCCGAGCGCCACGCGGATTTCCGGCACCGTCTCGTCGAAGCGGGCCTTGAAGGCACGGTCGGCCAGCAGGGCCTTGGCGACGGCGCGGCCGACCTTGTCGCCGGCGACGAGGTCGCTCTCGTAATGGAAGCCGCAGACGAGACGGCTTTCGCCATAGCTCTTGACCCGTTCCTCCAGCTTCTCGCCAAGTTCGGGGACGGCGGTCTTGAGCAGTTCGGCATAGAGGGCGGCGGTGGCCGCATGTGCCGAGGGGAAGGAGGTGCCTTCCGGCCGGCCGCCCGGGCAGGGCTTGATGCGGACCTTGTTCCAGACGCTGAAGGGGCGCGGCCGGCTGGTCAGGCGATGGATGCTCTTCAGCAGGATCGAAAGCTCGATCTGCGCCTCGCGGAACAGCAGCCGGACCTCGCGATGGGTGTTGTCGACATAGCTGTTGTCGATGCCGTCGAGGAAGTTGACCAGCGCCTGGCGCTGGTCGGCGATGGCGGCCTTCTCGCGCTCGGGCGTGCGGGCCTGCGAGATCTCCAGCACATGCTCGAATTCGGCCTTCGCCTCAGGCGAGTTCTGGGCCGGCGGCAGGCCGGCGATCTTGGCGATGTCGATCTTGGCGCCGTCGAGCCAGAGCAGATAGGCGCGCTGCTGAGCATCGGCGGCCGTGGCGAGGCCAAGACCGAGAAGGAGGCCGCAACCGGCCAGGGCATGGCGAAAATGTTTGGCGCGCATCATGTTATGAAATCGATCAAGGAAAGCGGTTCTGGTGGCGGATCGGCAAAACGAAGCAGACGAGCTATTTCAGCGTCTTTTTGTTAAACAAAGATGTTCGCTGTTGCACAAGGTCATCTATTGGCCGCGTAAGGCTGCACATATCGCGATTCGCGGCTATCAGCTCAGCTTTTCGATGCTGGTCGGCCGCCATTGCCGGCATTGGCCGAGCTGCTCGGCCTATACCGACGAGGCGATCCAGCGTTTCGGCCTGTGGCGCGGCGGCTGGATCGGGTTCGCGCGCATCTGCCGCTGCAACCCTTACGGCACCAGCGGCATCGATATGGTCTGCGAGGAATTGCCGCCGCGCTCGTCCTGGTATAGGCCGTGGTCCTATGGCCGCTGGCGCGGGACGAACGTGCCGGCGGCTATCGATTCCGGCGCCGATCCGGCTGCGGGCGACGGAACGTAAATCTCACATTCGTAGCCGGTCTGACTTACGGGGTTCGTATCCCCGAGTGAGCAGGAGCGCGATCGATGACGATCTCCCTGACATTTCCCGACGGCGCCAAGCGCGAGTTCCCCTCCGGCATCACCGGGGTCGAGATCGCCAAGGGCATTTCCCCCTCCCTCCTGAAGCGCACCGTCGCCATGGCGCTCGACGGCACGGTCGTCGACCTCGCCGACCCGATCGAGCGCGACGCCAGGATCGAGTTCCTGAACCGGGAAGACCCGCGTTCGCTGGAGCTGATCCGGCACGATACCGCCCACGTCCTCGCCGAAGCCGTGCAGGAGCTCTTTCCCGGCACGCAGGTGACGATCGGCCCCGTGATCGAGAACGGGTTCTTCTACGACTTCGCCCGCAACGAGCCCTTCACGCCTGAGGACTTCCCGGCGATCGAGAAGAAGATGCGCGAGATCATCGCGCGCGACAAACCCTTCACCAAGGAAGTCTGGAGCCGCGACAAGGCCAAGGATTTCTTCGCCAACAAGGGCGAGGCCTACAAGGTCGAGCTGGTCGATGCGATCCCCGCCGACCAGACGCTCAAGATGTACGCGCAGGGCGACTGGATCGATCTCTGCCGCGGCCCGCACATGACCTCGGTCGGCAAGGTCGGCAATGCCTTCAAGCTGATGAAGGTGGCCGGCGCCTATTGGCGCGGCGACTCGAACAACGCGATGCTGACGCGCATCTACGGCACCGCCTTCGCCAAGCAGGAGGAGCTCGACGCCTATCTCAAGCAGCTCGAGGAGGCGGAGAAGCGCGACCACCGCAAGCTCGGCCGGGAGATGGACCTGTTCCATTTCCAGGAGGAGGGGCCGGGCGTCGTGTTCTGGCACTCCAAGGGCTGGCGGATGTTCCAGGAGATCATCGCCTATATGCGCCGGCGCCTCGCCGCCGACTATGAAGAGGTGAATGCGCCGCAGATCCTCGACAAGTCGCTCTGGGAGACCTCGGGCCATTGGGGCTGGTACCAGGACAACATGTTCGCGGTGAAATCGGCCTCGGCCTTCGAGAATCCGGACGACAAGGAGCGCGACCACAAGGTCTTCGCGCTGAAGCCGATGAACTGCCCCGGCCATGTCCAGATCTTCAAGCATGGGCTGAAGAGCTATCGCGACCTGCCGATCCGGCTGGCCGAGTTCGGGGCGGTGCATCGCTACGAGCCGTCGGGCGCGCTGCACGGGCTGATGCGCGTGCGCGGCTTCACGCAGGACGATGCGCATATCTTCTGCACGGAGGATCAGCTCGCCGCCGAATGCCTGAAGATCAACGACCTGATCCTCTCGGTCTATGAGGATTTCGGTTTCACCGACGATCTCGTCATCAAGCTCTCGACGCGGCCCGAGAAGCGCGTCGGCTCCGATGCGGTCTGGGACCATGCCGAAGAGGTGATGGGCAAGGTGCTCGAACGGATCGCGGAGCAGTCCGGCAACCGGATCAAGACCGAGATCAATCCGGGCGAGGGCGCCTTCTACGGGCCGAAATTCGAGTATGTGCTGCGCGACGCCATCGGCCGCGACTGGCAATGCGGCACGACGCAGGTCGACTTCAACCTGCCGGAGCGGTTCGGCGCCTTCTATATCGGTGCCGATGGCGAGAAGAAGCAGCCGGTGATGGTCCACCGCGCCATTTGCGGCTCGCTGGAGCGCTTCACCGGCATCCTGATCGAGCACCATGCCGGGCATTTCCCGCTCTGGCTGGCGCCCGAACAGGTTATCGTCGCGCCGATCACCTCGGATGCCGACGGTTATGCCGAGGAGGTGACGATGGCCTTGCTGGGCGAGGGCCTGCGCGCCCGCGCCGACCTGCGCAACGAGAAGATCTCGTACAAGGTGCGCGAGCATTCGCTCGCCAAGGTCCCGGTCATCATCGCCGTGGGCAAGCGCGAGGCGGAGGAGAAGACCGTGACGCTCCGCCGCCTCGGCAGCCAGGCGCAGACGGTGATGCCATTGTCGGAGGCGATCGCCGTCTTGACGCAGGAAGCGCTGGCGCCGGATCTGGTGCGCAGGCAAAAAGCGCGGGCGGCCTGAGGCATTCTCGTCATGCTCGGGCTTGACCCGGGCATCTCGGGGCGGAAGGGCGTCTCATCCTGCACGGGATTCTCGGGTCGAAGCTTTGCTTCGCCCGAGAATGACGATCCCGGAGAAATGACGGCTTGCTATGGCCGCCTCTGGTAAAAGCCTGCGGGCTCATGGCAGATAGCAGGCAATGCTGACCGGTTCCTACCGCAAACGACTCGAAGCCGACCTGATCCGCTGGGCTCACGAAGGCTGGATCACGCCCGACGGCGCCAGTGCCATCAGGCGCGACGTCGCCCGCGAACATGCAGGCTTCCGCCTGCCGGCCCTGCTTGGGCTGTTCGGTGGGCTGCTGATCGCCTCCTCCGTCGCCGCCTTCGTCGCGGCGAACTGGGAGGCGATTCCGCGCCTCGTCAAGCTCGCCATGATCCTTGCCGGCATCGCGGTCGCCTTCGCCGTCGCCTATCGCCTGCAGAAGGCCGGCTCGACCGGCGGGGCCGATGCCGCGACGACCTGCGGCGTGCTGATCTTCGGCGCCGGGCTCGCGCTCGTCGGGCAGATGTATCATCTGCCGGCGGACTGGCCGGGCGGCGCGATGCTGGTCGCGCTCGGCGCCTTGGTCGCGGCCTTCCTGATGCGCTCGAACGGGGCGCTGGCGATCGCCTTCGTCGCGCTCTGCGCCTGGAGCGGCGGGCGCTGGGACGAAGCGGCCAGCGGGATGCATTACGGCTTCTTCGCGCTCTACCTGCCGGCGCTGTGGATCGCGCTCTCCCGCGGTAACCGGCTGGTGCACCACCTTGCCGTGCTCGCAGCGGCCTTCTGGCTCGGCATGGCGCCGGGACAGTGGCTCCTGAACTCCTTCGATTATGGCCTGCTGGCCTATGGGCTTGCGATCTCCGTCGCCTTCGTCGCCCTGGGCGCCCTTGCGCTCGACCGGGGCGGGCCGGCGCTTCTGACGGCCTGCCTGCCCTGGGGGCTGATCGGCCTCGTTATCGTGCTCAATAGCGAATTGGCCCGCATTCTCGATGCGAGTGAGGCGCGGGCGGGGCACGCCTTCCTGTTCGTGTTCTACGCCTATGCCGTGGCCGTTCCGTTGAGCATCCTGCTGGGTGCGATCGCGCGCGAGCGGCGCTTCGCCTGGCCGCTGGCGGTGGGGCTGCTGCTGGCGCTTCTGGTGCCGGTGCTGTTCTGGAGCGACCGCGTCTCCGGCATGCCCGGCAAGATCGCGGTGGCAAGCCTCGTGCTCCTGGCGGCGACGGCGCTGGTCATCGCTGGCGCGGCCGGTGGCATCCGGCGGATTCTGACGGCGGGCTCGATCCTGTTCGGCGTCGCCATCCTGATCCTGCTCTGGCAGACCATCGGCACGCTACTCGACCAATCGCTGTTCTTCCTGTTGGCCGGCGCCGCGCTGCTCGTCACAGCCTGGGGCGCGCGGCGGTTGTTCGCCAGGCTCAACGGCCCGACCGGGGAGGCCGCGTGATGCGTGCGCTCTCCGTCGATGCGATTGCCGCAAGGGTGCCGCTGCTCTGGCGGGCCGTGGCGACCGCGCTGCTGCTGGCGCTCGGGCTGCTTGCGCTGGTGCAGCAGCGGGCCAGCATCCTGAGCAGCGGAACGGAAATCCGCCTGCGCACCGTGCCGGTCGATCCGCGCGACCTGTTCCGGGGCGACTATGTGGTCCTCGCCTATCCGATTAGCGTGGTCGACACCGGCAAGGACGGCGACTACACGCGCGGCGAGACCGTCTATGTCACGCTCAGGCGTGACGGCGAGGGCTTCGCGCGTGCCGCCGGCGTATCGCGCGACCGGCCCGCGGCCAGCGGTGACACGGTTGTGATCGCCGGCCGCGTGACCTCGACGAGCGCCTGCGCGCTGAACGATGCCGGGGAGTTCGACTGCTCCGGCGACCGCCGGCGGCTGCGCATCGCCTATGGCATCGAGAGCTATTTCGTGCCGCAGGGCGAGGGCAGGGCGATCGAGACGACCGACAAGGCCCGCGTCGAGGTCGTCGCCGCCGTCTCGGCCTCGGGGCAAGCCGCGATCAAGCGGCTCCTGATCGACGGCAAGCCGGTCTATGCCGAACCGCCTTATTGAGGCGCCATAGCAGCGGACCGAAAGCCGGATCCGCCTTTCGGAAAGATCCCGCGCGACAACGCAGCCGTGATTGCTGCGATTGCGCCCGGCAGGGCGTGCGGTGACCTACGGCATCGTATTCAGTCCGATGCTGTAGGCTTTTGTTTTTGCTGCGTCTTTCTCCGAAAATCGCATTCCGCTTTTCTGGCCGATGCGCCACGCGATCCTCAAAGTTTCTCGATCGCCATGTTCCAGCCGCAGAGATGCAATTTCCTGCGGCCGCCTGCTTCACACGGGGTTGTGACATTGCGCCGCGTGACGCCCGGCATGCCGAGTTATATGAACGGCAGATGAACGGATTCTGCAGATGACGTTCATCTTCCCGTCGGTGGGATGGAACCGGCCGCCCGGAGCGGGCGTTTCCCTTCCCGACCGATAGAGCCTGCCAGAGGACTGCCTTTCGTGTCCCTAGACTCGTCATTCAAGCGCTTCATGCTGTTCGGCCGTCCAGCCGAAGGCGGAGCGCTTCGTGCGGCGGGGCGCGATACACGGATCGACATGGTGCGCGGGCTCGCGCTGCTGATCATCTTCATCAACCACATGCCGGGGAACGTGGTTTCGGCCTATATGCCGAACAATTTCGGCTTCTCCGATGCGGCCGACGCCTTCGTGCTCCTGGCCGGCGTTTCCGCGACCTTCGCCTATGGCGGGTTGATCGAAACGCGCGGCTTCTCGATCGCGGCGCTGAAGCTCGGCGGCCGGCTCTGGACGCTCTACATCGCCCATCTGGCGGTGTTCATCCTGGTCTGCGGCGTGATCGCGGTTGCGGTGACGCAGACCCAGAACCCGCTCTACATCGAGGCGATCAACATCCAGCCCTTCTTCCGCGATACGGGAGAGGCGCTGATCGGCGCGCTGACGCTGACCTACCAGCCCTCCTATCTCGACATCCTGCCGCTCTACATCGTGTTGCTGGCCCTGTTTCCGGCGATCTATTACGGCGTGCGCCTCAGCCCGGCGCTGACGCTGTTCTGCTCGCTGGCGATCTGGCAGGTGGCGCTGGCGCTCGATCTGCATTTGCCGAATTCCGGCGGCCATTGGTTCTTCAACCCCTTCGCCTGGCAGGTGATCTTCACGCTCGGCGTCATTCTCGGCCGCTCGGTGCAGCTCGGGGTCACGATGCCGCGGCTGCGCTGGCTCGATGCCGCGGCCGTCGCCTTCCTCCTCTTCGCCTGGCTGGTGAAGATCCCGACGGGCAACCCGACGGGCGTCGCCCTGCTGAACGACTGGTTCGATTCCGTTCAGCTCGGCTCCGACAAGACCAATCTCGCCTGGAGCCGGCTTTTCCATCTCGGAGCCCTGGCCTGGCTCGTCATCCGCTGGCTGCCGGCCGGCGGCATGCTCACACGCTCGGTCGTCGGGCGGGCGCTGGCCTGCTCGGGACGCAACTCGCTGCATGTCTTCTGCGTTGGTATCGTACTTGCGATCATCGGGCAGATCGTGCTGGCGGAAACGTCTTTTGCCCTGGACGTCCAGTTGCTGCTCTGCGCCGGTGGGGTTACACTCTTGACAGGGCTAGGGATTTTCCTGTCGTGGTACCGTTCGATCACGAGTCGCGATCAGCGCGCGGAGCCTGCCAAGGCTCCCGGCGTGGCATCCAGCGCACAGGCGCGGCTGCCATCTTTCTCTTCGCGCTGACCTCGCTCGCGCTGGCTGCTCCTCCCGTTTCGCCTGCCTCCGTCGATATGCGCTGCCGCGCCGGCGCGATGCAGGCGTTCCAGCCGGTGCTTCCGGCGGCCCGCAAGGCGATGCAGGAGACGGGACGGCTCACCGTCGTCGCGCTCGGCTCCTCCACCACGGCCGGCTCGGGCGCCAGCGCGGAGGACAGGAGCTACCCCTTCGTTCTGCAGACGGAACTGCGCCGGCGCCTGCCGGGAGCCGAAGTCCGCGTCCTCAACAAGGGCGTGGGCGGCCAGTCGGCCTATGACATGCTGTTGCGCATGGATACCGATGTGATCGAGGAAAAGCCCTCGATCGTGATCTGGCAGACGGTGGTCAACGACGCGATCCGCGATATCGGCACGGAAAAGCTGACCAAGATCCTACGCAAGGGCATCGCCAAGGCCCGCGCCGCCGGCATCGACATGATCCTGATGGATCTGCCTTGGCTGCCTCGGGAGGAGCGCTATCCGCAACTCGACGATTATCGGGCCGTGCTGACGAAGACGGCGGAGCAGCAGGGAGCCGCCTTGTTCCCGCGCTATGCGATGATGAAGGGCTGGTCGCGCTCGAAGCAGTTCACGGAGGAGGAACTCGTCGGCATGGATGGGCTGCATCTCGTCGATGCCGGCTATCGCTGCCTCGCCTCGCGCATCGCCGACGGCATCTTCGCGGCCGTGGGGGACATTCGAATCCGCACCGTCAGCAAGAAAGCCGAAACGGTCGACTGAGGGCGCTTTGCCTTTCGAGGGCGAAGTCGGCAGGTTCCGGCGGCAACGGCAAGCGCGCTATTTGGCCAGCACCTCGATATCGCGGTCGATGCCGGACTCGACCTTGAAATCGCGCGAATAGACCTGCCCCTCCTGCCGGGCGATCAGCACATAATCGCCCTCGGCGAGGATCACCTGCGGGAAGGCGCCGATCGCCTCGCGGATGACGTCGCCGCCCGGCGTCAGCACGCTGAAGGCGGTGCCGGCGAAGGCTTCTCCCCCTGCCGTTGCGACGAGCTTCAGCGTGACCTTGGCGGCGCGGTGATGCAGCGTCGCATCGGTGACCTTGCCGGTCTCGACGCGGACATCGGCGCGCTGGATGGCGTTGGAATCGCCATAGGTCGAGACGACGTGATAGGTGCCCTCGGGCAGGCGGATGAGGTCGCCGGCCTTGGCCTCGCCGGTCACCAGCCGTCCTTCCGAGTTACCCTGCAGGGGCACGAAGACCTGGAAGGAGAGCAACCCGGCCGGAATCGGCGCGTCGCCGATCGAGCCGGCCAGCGTCAGCGCGCCGGCGCTGATCTGGACCTGATCGTTGACGCCCTGGGAGCCGAGGCTGATCCGCTTGGTGCCGCTGGCGAAGCCGTAAGCCGCGTGGACGATGTAGTTGCCCGGCGGCAGCATGAAGTTCGGCGTGGCGTCGGCGGAGCGGGCAACGATGCGCGGGGCCGAGCCGTCCGCCGTCTCGCTCAGGATGCGCCAGTTCAGGCCGGAGCGGATCGGCTTGCGATCGCTGGCAAACTGGGCGGAGACAGCGAGGCGGGCGACGGCGGCCTGCGCGCCGGGCTGGTCCTGCACGCTCTGGGCGGCCGGCGGGGGCATGGTATCGACGGCGGGAGCCGGGACCGGAGCCTGGGCCAAGGCTACCCGGGCGAAAGCGAGAGCAGGCACGAGCAAGGCCGCGAAGCGGCCGAGCCCGCCGATCTTGCGGCGGCCAGCTTCAAGGCCATCCAATTCAAACATGCTTTTCGTCCCTAGAGCCCTTGCGGCGATGTATGAGCAGGCTCGCTTGTCCTCATCATGGCGAAGGCATAGGTCTCGACCATCGCCATAGCCCGGATGTTTCATGACCGATACGCTCTCCCTGCTCAAGCTGCGTCGCTCGGTGCCGCCGCAGTTCCTCGCCGCTCCCGGACCCGAGGGGGCCGAACTCGGCGAGCTTCTCGCCATCGCCGCGCGGGTGCCCGACCATGGCAAGCTCGTGCCCTGGCGCTTCATCGTCTTCGCGGGCGAGGCGCGCGAGAAGGCGGCCGATGTCGTCGCGCGGGTCTTCCGCGAGCGCAACCCGCAGGCCAGCGCGGATCAGGTCGAATTCGAGCGCAAGCGCCTGACCCATGCGCCGGTGATCGTCGCTGTGGTGTCGCGGGCGCGCGAGCACGCCAAGATCCCGCTCTGGGAGCAGGAATTGTCGGCCGGCGCCGTCTGCATGACCTTGCTCGTCGCCGCCTATGCCAAGGGCTATGCCGGCTCCTGGCTGACGAACTGGTTCTCGTTCGACCGCGAGGTGCTGACGGCATTCGGCCTCGCCGCCGACGAGCGCATGGCCGGTTTCGTCCATATCGGCACGCCGACGGCGCCGATCACCGATCGCGACCGGCCGGTGATGGCGGACATCATCAGCTATTACGGAGCCTGACGCGATGATCTACTCGGCGACGCGGGAGGATCTCGGCTTCGCGCATGATCCGTTCAAGGCCATCGTCGCGCCGCGGCCGATCGGCTGGATCACGGCGCTCAGCGCGAAGGGGGAGGTCAATCTCTCGCCCTACAGCTTCTTCAACGCGATCTCCTCGCGGCCGAACCTCGTGATGTTCTCCTCGGAGAACAAGAAGGACGCGGTGAGCTTCATCGAGGAAACGGGCGAGTTCACCTGCTCGCTCGTCTCGGGCGCGCTGATGCAGCAGATGAACCTGACCTCGGCGCCGCTGCCGCGCGGGCAGAGCGAATACCCTCATGCGGGGCTCGAGATGGCGCCGTCCCGCTTCGTCAAGTCGCCGCGGGTCGCGGGCACGCCGGCTGCGCTCGAATGCAGATCCGTCTCGATCCAGCAATTGCGCGACATCGACGGCAACGACGTGCCGCGCTGGATGGTGATCGGCCAGGTCCTCGGCATCTTCATCGACGACGCCTTCGTCAAGGACGGGCGCTTCGACACGGCCGGAGCCAATCCGATCGCGCGCTGCGGCTATGCCGACTATGCCGAGGTGACGAGCGTGTTCTCGCTCCAGCGGCCGGCGGGCGGGTAGGGCGGTCGTTGGGCTGCCGTCATTCTCGGGTCGAGCCCGAGCATGACGCCTCGTGGCCGCCGGCTTCAGCCCGCCAGCGGTCCCTTGACCCGGTAGTCGCCGAGCTCGGCGAGCGCGCGATTGATCGTCTCGGCGTCGAGGCCGGCGCCTTCCGGGAGCGTCAGGCGGGGTGGGTCCAGCGTCACCGTCGCGCCGGGTGAAAGCGTCGTCGCCGCGCGCTGGACGCGCGAGGCGCAACCGCCGCAATGCATGCCCGATACCTCGAAAACCTGAGTCATTGGAATCGCCTCCGGCACATCATTCAGCCAGTTTCAGAGCGCGGGCCTTCAGACGCTCCGCCCTGATGAGATGGGGACGATCCAGCATTTCGCCATCGAGCCCGATCACGCCGGCGCCTGGATTGGCGGCGAAGAGCGCGATGATCTGCTCGGCCCTGGCGAGCGCTTCGGGCGAGGGCGCGAAGACCTCGTTGATGGGGGCGACCTGAGCCGGGTGGATTGCCATCTTGCCGGTGAAGCCGTCGCGCCGTGCCGCGAGGCACTCGGCCCGCAATCCTGCATCGTCGCGGAAATTGGTGAAGACGGTATCGATCGCGTCGATCTGCGCGGCGCTGGCGCCGAACAGGGTGAGGGCGCGGGCGAGGCGGTAGGGATCGGTATAGGAGCCGTCCTGCAGCCGGTTGGTCTCGGCGCCGAGATCGGCGGAGAGGTCCTCGGCGCCCCAGGTCAGCGCCAGCAGGCGGTGCGAGGCGCGGGCATAGGTGCCGAGCCCGAAGATGCCCTTGCCGTTCTCGGTCGCGATCGGGAGGATGCCGGTCGCGCCATCGGGCAGGTCGGCCTCCGCCTCGCGCACCGCGATCCTGGCGGCGAGGTGGCCGACATCGATGCCGCCTTCCGATTTCGGCAGCATGATCGCATCCGGCGCGCCGGGCATGACCGCGTCGAGATCGGCGTCGCTCATGCCGCTGGCGAGGCCGTTGATCCGCACGATCAGCAAGGGGCGCTTCGGCAGGGCGCGGGCCGCCTGCAGGAAGTCGCGCGTGATGGTGCGAGCCTGCGGCTTGGCGTCGAGCGCGACGGAGTCCTCGAGGTCGAGGATCAGCGCGTCGGCGCCGCTCTCCAGACCCTTCTGCTGCTTCTTCGGGCTGTCACCCGGCACGAACAGGAGCGAGCGCATCCGCGTCAGACCGCGATCGTGGCGGGGGCGGGGCGCTTGCGCATGAAGGCCTGGCGGCGGCACTGCGCGACCAGCGTGCCGTCCTGCTTGTAGGCCTTGTGAAGAAACTCGACGATCCCGGCATCGGGGCGCGAGCGCGACTCGCGCTTGGCGGCGATCTCGGTGGTGCAATTCACCGTGTCGCCCTCGAAGAGCGGGGCGGGGAAGGTGACATCGGTCATGCCGAGATTGCCGATGGTGGTGCCGACGGTGGTGTCGTTCACGGAGATACCGATCATCAGCCCGAGCGTGAACAGCGAGTTCATCAGCGGCTTGCCCCATTCGGTTTCGGTCGCGCAGAAATGCGCGTCGATATGAAGGGGTTGCGGGTTCAGCGTCATGTTGGAGAACAGCATGTTGTCCATCTGCGTGACGGTCCGCGTCAGGCGGTGCTCGATGACGGCGCCGATCTGGAAGTCCTCGAAATAGATCCCGCCGCGCTTGTGACGCTCCAGTTCTGCCATCGACCTTCTCCGCATTCACAAAGCCAGCACTGAGCCGGCGCGAAAGTGGTAAAGGGCGTTCCGCGGAGAGGGAAGCGGAAAGCGGCGGCGTTAAGGAACGGCGGGCGGCCTTAACCCTTCGCTTACCATAATGGAGGCAATCTTGTGGCGCGTCCCCGCAGCCTCGCGGCGAGCCGCGCCCGAGACCTTCGATGTTCCTTTTCACCACGCCGCCGAGCCGCGAGACCCAGCCCGCCGCCAACCCGGTCGTCAGCGCCATTCGCGAGGGCGCGGATCGGACCGGCGCGGGCTTCGATTATCTGCTCAAGACGGCGCAGCGGGAATCGTCACTGACGCCGGACGCCAAGGCGAAATCATCGAGCGCGACCGGCCTGTTCCAGTTCATCGAGCAGACCTGGCTGTCGATGGTGAAGCAGGAGGGGCCGAAGCAGGGCCTGCAGACCTACGCCGACGCCATCAACGACAGCGGCGGCCGGCTGACCGTCGCCGACCCGGCGCTGCGCGAGAAGATCCTGCAATTGCGCAACGACCCCCAGGTTTCCGCCGTCATGGCGGGCGCGCTGACCCAGAAGAACCGCGACCAGCTCGCTGGCGCGCTCGGTCGCCAGCCGCAGGCGGGCGAGCTCTACATGGCCCATGTGCTGGGCGCGCGCGGTGCATCCGATCTGATCCGGGCGGCCGCGAGCGATCCGAGCCGCATTGCGGCGCGCGACTTTCCCGAGGCCGCCGCGGCCAATCGCGGCATCTTCTATGACAAGGCCGGCCGGGCACGCAGCGTCCAGGAGGTCTATGGCGTGCTGGCGGCGAGCCATGCCAGCACCCAGCTTGCAGCGGCATCGACGACGAGCGGCAACGCGACGACGGAGGAGACGCCGGTGGCCGAGATCGCGGCGGCGCTCCAGCCCGGCCGCGCGCATGGGCTGATCGGATTGTTCTCGACCGGGGGCTCGCGCGAGCCGGTCTCGAAGGCCGTCGCCAATCTCTGGACGTCGCCGCGCGCCAACGGCACCCGCACGGCCGCGCTAGACAGCGGCGAGCGTTATTTCCCACGGGTCAAGAGTGACGCGGCATCCTCGGCCGCCGTCGACGGCGCGCGCTCCGGCGACACCGGCGGTCAGGGCAGGGCGATGGCCGCGCCGCTGCCGCCCACCCGCCCGGCTGATCTTGCCTTGCCGGCGACGGGCTCCGCGCAGGCTGCGGGCAAGGCCAGGCGCGGGCCGCTCGACCTCTCGTCCTTCATGATCCAGCGGAGCGACGCATGATCGTTCGCCGCTTCCTGCTCTGGGCCCGCACGGCGCCCGCCGAGGCACGCGCCTCGGGCGCTGCCGCGCTCGCCGGCGCCTATCTGCGCTCCAGCCTCTCGCCGGAGGATCGCGCCGAGGCCGAGACGGCCCTGATCGCGCTGATCGACGATCCCTCGCCGTTGGTGCGGCGGGCCATCGCCGAGGAGATGGCGCCTTCGCCGCACACGCCGCGCAATCTCGCGCTCGGGCTGATCGCGGACCAGAGCGATGTCGCGGCCCTGATGCTGGCGCATTCCCCGGTGTTCACCGAGGCGGATCTCGTCGATGCGGCGGCCGTCGGTGACCTGCTCGCCCAGCGCGCCGTCGCCATGCGCCGTTGCCTGCCCGCGGGCGTGGCCGCAGCTCTGGCTGAGGTCGGCGGCGAGGAAGCCCTGCTGACGCTGGTCAATAACCGCACGGCCGAGATTCCCGATTTCTCCTTCGAGCGGATGATCGAGCGCTGCGGCGACAATGGCGCCCTTCGCGAGGCGCTGCTGGAGCGGCCCGACCTGCCGCCCGGCCTGCGACAGGTGATCGCTTCCAGAGTTTCCGATGCGCTGGCGCATTTCGTGTCCGGCTGCGGCTGGCTGACGCCGGAGCGCAGCGCACGGCTCGCACGCGAGGCGACCGAGCGCGTCGCGGTGGCGCTCGCTGCCGGTGGCGAGGCGACCGATGCGCCGGCGATCGTCGAGGTGCTGCGCGCGACGGGGCGGCTAACGCCCGGGCTGATGCTGCGCTCCCTCCTGAGCGGAGAGCCGGCGCTGGCCGAGGCGGCCTTCGTCGCGCTGTCCGATCTGCCGCCGGGGCGTGTCGCCGCACTGCTGCGCGACCGGCGCGGGGCCGGCCTCAAGGCGCTCTGCCGCAAGGCGGGCTTGCCGCCCGCGCTGGAACTGGCCTTCGTCGTCGCCATCCTGGCGCTCAATGCGCGCGGCTTCGACGCGGGCGCGGCGCGCTGCGGCATCGACCGGGCGCTGCTGCGCGAGGTGCTTGCCGCCTGCGAGGCGATGGAGGGGCCGGAGGCCGACGCGCTCGTGGCCTTGCTGCGTCGCATGGACGCCGAGGCCGCGCGCGACGAGGCCCGGCTGATGGCGGATTCGCTGGCCGACGACGCGGCCTTCGCCTTGCTGGTCGAGGCCGATCCGTCCTTCCTGATCGAGCTCGAAAGCGGCGATCTGCGCGACGCGGCCTGAAGGCCCCTCAGTAGCCGAACTGCTCGCGCAGGATGCGCTCGTCCAGGCTGTGGCCGGGATCGTGCAGCATGACCAGGTCGACCGTCCGGTCGATTTCGATCGAGACCGAGGAAACCTCGTCGATCTGGGTGTGGTCGGCCACCGCGCTGACCGGGCGCTTGTCTGCCTCCAGCACGTCGATCGTCACCTGGGCATAGTCGGGCAGCAGCGCCCCGCGCCAGCGGCGTGGCCGGAAGGCGGAAATCGGCGTCAGGGCCAGGAGCGGCGCGTCGAGCGGCAGGATCGGGCCGTTGGCCGAGAGGTTGTAGGCGGTCGAGCCGGCCGGCGTCGCCAGCAGCACGCCATCCGCGATGAGCTCGGCGAGGCGAACCTGCCCGTCCACCGAAATCCGGAGCTTGGCGGCCTGATAGGAACGGCGCAGCAGCGAGACCTCGTTGATCGCCTTGGCCGCGACGCGGCCGCCTTGCCGGTCGACGGCCTGCATCGACAGCGGGTGGACGACGCTGCGCTGGGCCGCATCGAGCCGGCGGCTCAGGCCGCGTTCCTTGAACTCGTTCATCAGGAAGCCGACCGAGCCCCGGTTCATGCCGTAGATCGGCGTTCCCGTGCCGAGAAAGCGGTGCAGCGTCTGCAGCATCAGGCCATCACCCCCGAGCGCGACGATGACGTCCGCCTTGGCGGGGTCGGCATTGCCATAGCGCTCCGCCAGCTTCACGAGGGCGGCCTCGGCTTCCGGAGTTTCGCTGGCGACGAAGGAAATCGCGCCGAATCGCTCGGTCATGACGGGTCCTGAAGCGGCGGGCCTTGCGGCGTCACTGCCGATCTAGCACGGGGCGGGCGAAAGGCGCGAGACAGCCGGGCGACAAAAAAGGCCGGGCGAGCCCGGCCTCCCGTCACGCGGCGATGCGGCATCGCTCAGATCGCCGGGCTCCACTGCACGGGCACCATCTCGAAGCCGTTGCCGTCCTTGGCGATGAAGCCCGTGGCCGGGAAGGGCGCGTGGTAGAAGGCAACCTGCATGCGATCGGCCGAGACCATGTCGAGCAGCTTGCGGCGGGTCGCGGCCGCTTGCGGGCCATCCATGTCGAAGACCGCCGACCAATCGGGATTGCGGACGAAGAGGGCGGGGTGGTTGGTCGTGTCGGACATGATCATCATCCGGCTGTCGCCGGAGGAGAGCGCGAAGACCGTGTGGCCGGGCGTATGGCCGGGCGCGGCGATCGGCGTGATGCCGGGCAGGATTTCCTTGCCGGGCTCGAACTGCCTGACATCCTTGGCAACGGGGCCGAAGACGCGGCGCACCCCGGCGAAGGCGCCCTTCATGGCGTCCGGCGCGGCATTCATCTTCGCATCGTCCATCCAGAAGGCCCATTCGGCCGATGGCACCATGGCTTCCGCGTTCGGAAAGACGGCGGCGCCGTTCTTGAGGCGGAAGCCGTTGATGTGGTCGCCGTGAAAATGGCTGAAGATGACGGTCGAGACATCCTTCGGGTCGAAGCCGGCGGCCCTGAAGTTCGCCATCCAGGTGCCGGAGGTCGGTGCACCGGAATCGCCGTTGCCGGTATCGATCAGCGTCAGCTTGCCGCCCTGCTGGATGGCGAGCGTGGTGAAGGTGATGTTGAGCGCGTCCTGCGGCAGGAAGGCCCCGGCCATCGCCTTCTTCACATCGCTCAGCTCCGCATTGCGCACGAAACCCTCGAGCGGGCGCTTGGCGAAGCCGTCGTTGATCGCGGTCAAGGTGATGTCGCCCACCTTGTAGCGATAGAAGCCCGGAGCCTGTCCGCTGGCAGGGGTTTGCGCCTGCGCGGGAGGCACGGCCGGGAGGCCGAGCGCCGCCGTGGCGGCAAGCGCGCCGGCGCCGGCCATGGTCTTCCGTCGCGATAACCGAATGCTCTGCATGATTTTTTCTCCCTCGGGACACGGGGGAAGGTAGCGGCCCGGCCGATGCGTTCAACCGCCACCGGCCATCCGGGGGTCAAGTTTTCGTGAAGTCTGACAATGGCGGAGGGCTAGACCTGATCCTCGGCATCGGGGCGATGCCGTGCCAGGGCCCGCAGCATCGCGGCGCAGAGGGCGAGCGATCCCATCACGCCCTGCCCGGAGCACTCAGCCACAAGCGCCTGGAAGGCGAGACTGTCCTCGGAGGCGAAGCATTGCAGGCTCCAGCTCCAGCCCGGGGCCTTCTCGCGCAGCAGGGAGACGGCGATGTTGATGTCGGCGCTCACCGCGCCGAGCGATTTCCAGAAGCTGCCCTGCTGATAGATGCCGCCGGCCGGGGTGCGCCGCGTGGCGAGCCGCGTCGGCTTGCGGCGGACCGTGAAACCCAGCGCCTCGTAGATCTCGGCGTCGAGCTCGCGATTCGGCTTGCTGGAAGCCTCGCAGCGCTCCGCCAGCGCCAGAAGATGATTCCGGTCGTCCATTCGTTCCGCGACGTCGGTTGACGGCATTCCGGCCGCCGCGTGCGGCGGCCGGAACAGGTTGCTGCGGCATCCTATCGCATGGCGGGCGGCAGCGCCAAGCTGCGTCGGCGCCGAGGCATCACGACTCCCGCCGGTTCCGCGGATCAGGGGCCGACGACGGCTCCTCGTGCCCTGCCACCGGGGACGCGGCAGGAACAGCCGATGCCGAGCGGCGCGCGCTCGTAGAGCGTGCACATCTTGACCGGGGTGCTGCAGCTTCCGCCCGTGCCGCCCGGCACAACGGCATAGGCCGGATAAGCCGGGTAGACGGGGTAAACGGGGTAATCAGGGTAGTAGTCCGGATAGGCGGGGTAGGTCGCCAGCGCGCCAATCGTCGCCGCGGCCGCGCCCAGGCCCCAATAGGGGTAGCCGCCTCCGTAGCGGTAACGCGGCCCGTAAGAGCCGCGCCAGCCAAAGCCGCCGCTCCGGAAAGCCGCGCCCGGATAGAATCCACGATGGATACCGCGCCAGCCACCCCCGCCGCGCCAGGCTCCGCCATGCCAGCCGCCGGCGCGGAAGCCATGCCCGCCGAACTGGCGCTGGGCCAGCGCCTCGGTGCTGGCAGCAAAGAGCAGCGGCGTGACCGATGCCGCGATGAGAAGCAAGCGACGCATAGGCGCCTCCCGTACACACCTCACCCCGAAAGGAACAACTGCCGGCGCCCGCCGGAGTTCCTTCGACGCCACTGCGGTCAGTCGTCCCAGAACGGGCCGACCTTGCAGCGATAGCCGACGAAGCAGGCCGGCGTGTCGCGGCTCGGCACCCAGGCCGGGTCGATGAATTCGTCGAACTGGCAGAAGCTGCGATCCCGCACGAAGCGGTCATAGGTCTGCCCGCCGGTGCCGAGGACGATGGCGCCGCGCGAGAGCACATCCTGACGGCTTGCGGCGCAAAGGCGCGAGACGGTCGAAGGTCGCGATTGAGCGGCGGCGGCGTTCACGCTCAGGGCCAGGACGAGCATGGCTGCAAGGAACTTCATCGGGGCCTCCACGAGCGGCGCGAGGGATCGGTTCGCTGCCCGGCCGCCGTCCACCAGCATTATATCACCGCCCGGCGGCGCCGGCTTGTCTTCCGCACAGATCGAACCGTGGCGGAACGCGCAGTGCGCGTGACGGGGCGGGGGCAGTGGCGATAAGAAGAAGGACTGGTGCCGGCGGAGAGGATCGAACTCCCGACCTTCGGTTTACAAAACCGCTGCACTACCGCTGTGCTACGCCGGCAAAAACTTCAAAATCCCAATGCGTACCAGTTGGTTAGTCATCTCCCGGCACACGAAAAACCTACTTGCGTGTGTCGGATTTTGTGACGACGACCTTCTTGGCTGAAGCAAGGGCCACCGTCCTTATCCAAGATGACAGTGTGAGTCCAACCTCTTTTGTGGCGGCCTCGAACAGCGATTTCTCGCTGGGGGAGACGACCAGATTGATCCGCTCTGTCCTCCAACTCGGCATACTCAAAACTTACGCAACTTTGGCTCCCGCGGCGAGGGCAAGCGGGCCGTTGCGCGACGGAGCCCGGCGGTTCGCAAGGCAGGGTTGGCTATGCTACCCCGACGAGCATGGATGCGTTCTCAGACCAGCAGGCCGTCGCGCGCTATGCCGAAGGGCCGCCGCGCCTGGTGCCCGGTTTCGATAGTCTGCAGCGTATGGTCATGCTCCTTCTCGCGGAGCATGCGTCCGACGACGCGCGGATTCTGGTTCTCGGCGCCGGCGGGGGGCTCGAGATCAAGGTTCTTGCCGAGGCACGGCCCGGCTGGCGGTTCGACGGGGTCGATCCTTCCGCCGAGATGCTGAACCTCGCGAAGGTGACCCTTGGCTCGCTGGCGGACCGGGTCTGCCTGCATCACGGGCTGATCGATCGCGCGCCGGAAGGGCCGTTCGATGCCGCGACCTGCATTCTGACCTTACATTTCGTCGAGCGCGACGAGCGCCTGCGCACGCTCGGGGAGATCCGGCGGCGCCTGAAGCCCGGCGCCCCGCTCGCGGTCGCTCATTTCAGCTTCCCGCAAGGAGCCGGCGAGCGCGAGCTGTGGCTCGCGCGCTATGCCGCCTTCGCCGTCGCTTCCGGCGTCGAGCCGGCGCAGGCCGAGAAGGCGCGCGAGGCGATCGCAGGCCGCCTGCCGATCCTTGCTCCCGAGGAGGACGAGCAGCTCTTGCGCGAGGCTGGTTTTGGCGCGGTCAGTCAGTTCTATATGGGCTTCGCGTTTCGCGGCTGGGTCGCCTACGCCTGAGCTGCAGTCACCCGCTGTTCGGCACGTCCGGCGTTGCGGAGCGTTCGGGGTCTTCCCTGCACGAAAAAGCCCCGCCCTTGCGGGCGGGGCCTGAATCGTCGCCCTCAGGCGGCGATCATTGCAGGATGTTGCGATCCTTGGTTTCCGGCAGGAAGAGCAGGCCGATCACGAAGGTGCCGAGCGCCACGATGATCGGATACCACAGGCCGGAGAAGATGTTGCCGCTGGCGGCCACGATGGCGAAGGCGGTCGGGGGCAGGAAGCCGCCGAACCAGCCATTGCCGATGTGATAGGGCAGCGACATGCCGGAGTAGCGGATGCGGGTCGGGAAGAGCTCGACCAGCAGGGCGGCGATCGGCCCGTAGACCATCGTGACGAAGAGCACGAGGATGAACAGGATGCCGACGGCCTGGAGGGCGCGGCTGCTGGAGAGCAGCTCACCGATCGAGGGCGTCTTCAGGATGCTCGGATCGCCCGCCTTCGGATAGCCGGCAGCCTGGGCGGCGGCCGTGAGTTCGGCGACTCCGCTTGGCGCGTCCTTGCCGTTGATCGTCGCCTTGAGCGGCGAACCAGCCGGTCCGGGCACCAGATCGTAGTGGATCGAGTTGGTGGCCAGCGCGCGGCGTACGACGTCGCAGGGCTTGGTGAAGGTCCGCACGCCGACGGGGTCGAACAGCGTGCCACACTCGGCCGGATCGGCCGTGAGGACGAGCTTCACGTTCTCCGTCGCATTGATCAGGTTCGGATTGGCCGTCTTCGCCAGCATGGTGAAGAGCGGGAAGTAGGTCAGTGCCGCGATCAGGCAGCCCGCGAGCAGGATGGGCTTGCGGCCGATCTTGTCCGAGAACCAGCCGAAGAAGATGAAGAACGGCGTGCCGAGCAGCAGGCCGAGCGCGATCAGCAGGTTGGCGGTCGTGCCGTCGATCTTCAGCGTCTGCGTCAGGAAGAACAGCGCGTAGAACTGGCCGGTATACCAGACGACGGCCTGGCCGGCCGTGCCGCCGAACAGCGCGATGAGGCCGATCTTGGCGTTCTGCCAGTTGCCGAAAGCTTCCGAGAGCGGCGCCTTCGACTGCGTGCCCTCTTCCTTCATCTTCACGAAGGCCGGCGATTCAGCGAGCTGGAGGCGGATCCAGATCGAGAAGCCGAGCAGGATGATCGAGAGCAGGAACGGAACGCGCCAGCCCCAGGCCGCGAAGGCCTCCGGCGACATGCTGAGGCGCAGGCCGAGAATCACGATCAGAGACAGGAAGAGGCCGACCGTCGCGGTCGTCTGAATCCACGAGGTGTAGAAGCCGCGCCGTCCCATCGGGGCGTGTTCGGCGACATAGGTTGCGGCACCACCGTATTCGCCGCCGAGCGCGAGGCCCTGCAGCAGGCGGCAGATGATGAAGGCCGTCGGCGCGAGATAGCCGATGGTCTGGAAGCTGGGCAGCAGGCCGACCACGAAGGTGGCGAGACCCATGACGGTCATCGTGACCAGGAAGGTATATTTGCGGCCGATCATGTCGCCGAGGCGGCCGAAGAACAGCGCACCGAAGGGGCGCACCGCGAAGCCCGCCGCAAAGCCGAACAGCACGAAGATGAACTTTGCCGTGTCGTTGTCGCCCGGCACGAAGGTCTGGGCGATGTTGGCGGCCAGCGAACCCGCCAGATAGAAGTCGTACCACTCGAAGACCGTGCCGGCCGACGAGGCGATGATGACCTTTCTTTCTTCCTTGGTCATCGGTCGAGGGGCGGCCCTCGAATCCGATGCTTGCGATGCCATGCTCATGGCGTTTGCCTCCCTTGGTGAATCCGCGTGCGGTCGGTTGTCCCGGCCGGTTCCTCGGGGCGCGGTCCGTCTTCGTTGGAGACGGTGTCCGCGCCGCCGGAATGGTCGAGAAACCCCGCCATTCCGGGTTGAATCAGAGGTTTGCGCGCGGAATGTCGCAGGTGCAATCAAGCACTTGGTCTTGCACCGTTCGTCTTAAGACTATCGGAGGAACGGTGCAGGGCGCCAAATCGAGGCGCGCATGGGCTGGTCAGGCACCACAGTGCGATTATACTGCGAAGGCGGAGGCTTGACGAGATGCGGATGAGGAGGCGCGCCATGGCGTTGCGTATCATCGGCCTGTCCTGCGGCCTGTTGCTGGCGGCCGGACTATCGGTCGGCGAAGCCAGCGCCGCGGGGCGAGGCGGCGGTTTCGGGGCGGCGCCAGGCCCAAAGGCGATGGGTTTCGTTCATCGCTCCGGCACGGATTCGGCGCGAATCGGGCGGCATGCCCGCATGGCCGGTCACGGCTTCCGCTACGGCTTGCATCGCCGCTGGTCCTGGGTCGGACCGGGCTATGCCGATCCATGGCTGTTCTATCCGGCGGACGACGCGACGGTCGCGGTGATCGAGCGACCCACTGAGACGGTGAAGCCGGTCGATCCGGACTCCTTCGAGAACCTGACGGCGCGGGCCGGCATCCGCCGGGAGCCGACGCCCGAGCCGACGATCTATCGGCTGGAGGGATCGCGCCTGCGGCCCGTGGCGCGGGTCATTCGTATCGGCGAGGCCGAGCCGCAGGGCGGCCGGCGGACGCGCTTCGCCCATGCCGAGACGGGCGCGCTGCTGCTGACCGTGCCGCGGCGCTGAACCGAATCAGCGGCGCCGGCTCGCCGCGTAAAGGGCGATCGCCGTCGCGTTGGAGACGTTGAGGCTGGTGATCGCGCCCGGCACCTCGAGCCGGGCGACATGGTCGCAGAGCTCGCGGCTGCGCTGGCGCAGGCCCTTGCCCTCGGCGCCCATCACCATGACGAGCGGGCGGCGCAGCGCGACGTCATCGAGCGTGACGTCGCCGTCCGAATCGAAGCCGACACGCAGGAAGCCGCGTTTTCCCAGCGTATCCAGCGCGTCGCCGAGATTGCGCACGGCGATGAGCGGGACATGTTCCAGCGCGCCGGAGGCCGATTTCGCCAGCACGCCGGTCGCGGCCGGCGAATGGCGGATGGTGACGATCACCGCGGCGGCGGCGAAGGCGGCGGCCGAGCGCAGAATCGCCCCGACATTGTGCGGATCGGTGATCTGGTCGAGCGCGAGCACGACGGCATCGTCGGGCAGACTGTCGAGATCGGGCGAGGGCAGGGGATCGCAGACGAGATAAAGGCCCTGATGCACCGAATCGGGCGTCAGCAGCCGGTCGATCTCCGAGGGGCGGACCAGCTCGGCCTCGACCGGGAGTTCGCCGATCTCCTCGCGCAGGCGGCGTAGCGCGTTCTCGGTGGCGAGCAGCCGCCGGAAGCGCCGCTGCGGGTTGCGCAGGG
Source organism: Allobosea sp. UNC402CLCol (assembly GCF_000745475.1). Taxonomy (GTDB): domain Bacteria; phylum Pseudomonadota; class Alphaproteobacteria; order Rhizobiales; family Beijerinckiaceae; genus Allobosea; species Allobosea spartocytisi. The sequence continues at coordinate 90,918 of NZ_JQJJ01000008.1, read as the reverse complement.
CTTCGACGACCGGGTGGACGCCGTAAAGCACGGCTTCGTCAATCTCGCCGGGGCGGTGCGGCGGCGGGGCGCCGGTGCGGCGGGCAGGACCGCCGGGCCGCTTGCCGCCGGGCCAGGCCTGTTTGGGACGGAAGGGCGGGGCCATCGCTTTCTCCAGAATTCTTCCGCCTGCCGTGCCACGGCACGGCGCGCTTGACCAGCGCGGAACGCACCGCGCCCTCTTCCTCGACCATGAAAGGCCTGAACAATGGCAGTTGCCAGCCATCGCTTCGTCGTCATCACCGGCGGTCCCGGCTCCGGCAAGACCACACTGATCGAGATGCTCGCGGCATCCGGACACGCCGTCATGCCGGAGGCGGGCCGGGCGGTCATCCGCGAGCAGATGGCCGCGGGCGGGAACGGGTTGCCCTGGGCCGATCGGACGCGCTTCGCCGAACTGATGCTGGCGCATGATCTGCGCAGCCATGCGGCGGCGAAGGACCAACCCGGCTTCGTCTTCTTTGACCGGGGCATTCCGGACATCGCCGGTTATCTCGGCCTGTGCGGGCTGCCGGTGCCCGAAACCGTCACGCGCGCCGCCGAGGCGTGCCGCTATCGCGAGACGGTGTTCATCGTTCCATTCTGGCCGGAGATCTTCACGCAGGATGCCGAGCGCAGGCAGGATCTGGCCGAGGCAAAGCGGACCTATGAGGTGATGGTGGCGACCTATCCGCGCTATGGCTACCGGCTGCTTGAGCTCCCGCGCGCCAGCGTTGCGGATCGCGCGGCGTTCGTGATGCGCCATCTGGCAGCGGAGGCATGAGCGAGCTTGCGCTTTCCGACAGGGAATTTGCGGCCGTGGCCTTTTTGCCGTTGACACGTCGCGGCCCGGTCACCATAAGTCCGGCCGCGCCTGCCGGTCGTCATGTGAGTGACATATCGGTGGCCCGCGGCTCTGAGAGCCGGTCATGGGCGCAGGCGGGGGAATGTCCCGAGCGGCAAAGGGGGCGGACTGTAAATCCGCTGGCTATGCCTTCGCAGGTTCGAGTCCTGCTTCCCCCACCACCTTTTTTCCTAGGCAGTTGAATTCCCTTCTTTTTTAGCGGCGTTCCCCGCACTTGATGATGAGGTGCGGGAATAGACGTTCTTTTCGGTTCCGGAATCAGGAGCGACGCGGCCTCTTCTGCGAGACGCTGTCGGTTCGCTGTCTTGGTGTAGAGCGCCGCCATGCCGCGACCGCTCCAACCGGAAATCGCGTCGAGCTGAGCGTCGGAAGCGTCATGGTTCGCGGCTCTCGTGGCGCCCGCCTTCCGCAGGCCATGAGCTCGACCGGGGACATCAGCCGCGACGCAGGCGTCGGCGAACCAGTTCCCAAATCCTTCCTTGCTCATTGCCGTGTCGTCAGCCCTCGCGCGCGGGGTCGTCAAAGCGCGATCTTTGCGCCTGACTGCCGGGTAAGGACTCGATCCGAAAATGACGGCCGGTTTTCGCAGAGCAAATCAGGTCTCTTGCGCGATCACGTTTGAATAGGCCTTGGCGGCCCGCAGGATGTGATCGCGCAGGATGCGACGGAGATCGTCCCGGCTGCCGGAGCTGAATGCCTCGACGATCTCGCGATGCTCCAGGAAGGACGTATCACGCTCCCAGGAGCGGTCGACGGACAGATGCGCACGCAGCGCCGCCACCTGCCAGGAGATGGTGGCGAAGGCATTCGCGACGAAAAGGTTGCCGCAATTGCGGAAAAAGACCGCGTGGAAATCAGTGTCGCTGCTGGCATAGGCTGTGCCGTCCTGCTCGCGATGCGCCGTTTCCATGATCGTCAGTACGGTTTTGAGTTCCGCCTCGGTATTGTCCGCGGCGCCGTCGAGGCAGAGCATGACCGCCTCGGTTTCCAGCATCAGCCGAAAGCCCGCAAGCTGCTTCACATCCTCCAGCGAGGGGTCGAAGACGAAGGCGCCGCGATTGGGCACGATGGTGACGAGGCCGAGCGCGGCAAGTCTTGCGAGCGCAGCCCGCAGCGGCGTGCGGCTGACGCCGAGCGCCAGCCCCGTCTCGTCCTCGGGTAGGGCATGGCCGAAGGGCAGCTCGGCGTTGACGATGGCGTCGCGCAGGCGCTGTTCGACCATTTCCGCGAGCGAGCGCGGATGCTCCAGCGCCGTGAGACCGGATGCGCGGTCGCTCGTTTGGGGACGGGGCTTGGTCGGGCGGCGGCTGGGATACATGGCTGGGCTCAGGCGTAGCGGCTCAGGCCGAGCACGCCTTCGTAGTCATGGATCGGCAAGAGCGCTTCGGCCCAGGCCGCCGTCGAGCCGTTCTGCTTGAGGTCCGAAGCGAAGCGCTGCATCAGCCGAGCATAGGCCAGCGTCGACGACAAGGGGAAGGCCAACAGCTTGAAGCCGATCGATTCGAAGGTCGCGGCATCCAGGGCCGGCGTGCGTCCGTCGACCGAGTTGAACATCAGCGGCGCGTCGATGCTGCGCACGGCAAGACGCATCTCCTCCTCGCTCTGCAGCATCTCGATCAGGACAAGGTCGGCGCCGGCTTTCGCATAGGCCTGGCCCCGCGCGATCGCCTCGTCGAGCCCGAGCACAAGGCGGGAGTCGGTGCGGCCGATGATCAGCATGTCCGGATCGCGGCGCGTCTTCACGGCATGGCGGATCTTTTCGGCATGCTCCTCGGTGGAAACCAGAGAAAGCCCGCTCATGGCGCCGCATTTCTTCGGCGTCACCTGGTCTTCCAGGTGCAGCGCGGCGACGCCGGCCGCCTCGTATTCCGCGATGGTCCGCGCGACATTGTTGATATTGCCGTAGCCGGTGTCGGCATCGGCAATCAGCGGCACCGAGATGCTGCCAGCGATCGCGCGGGCGCGGCTCGCCATCTCGGTCAAGGTCAGCAGGCCGAGATCTGGCGCGCCCAGCATCGCGGCGGAAAGCCCGTTCCCGGTCATGTAGACGGCCTCGAACCCGGCCTGTTCCAGAATTCGCGCCCCCAGCGCGTCATGACAGCCCGGAGCGACCACGATTCCGGGCCCGGCCAATTTCTGCCTAAGCGTCCGCATCCAATTTGTGTCCTGTGTCCTGTATACAATTGTTGCGACGATATGAAGCGCATGCTACGAGCCTGTCAACAACGGCGCTGAGCAAGCGCGTAAAGGAGGAAACAGGTCATGCTGGCGAGAGCGCAGCCGAGCGTTTCAGGCGGTCTGCCCCCCGCCCTTGCGGCGGCGCTGGAAGGGCTGCTCGGACGGCGCTTCACGACCTCCGCCGCCGACCGCGAGCATCATGGCCGCGGGGAATCCTATCATGCCGGCCTCGCTCCCGATGCGGTCTGTTATGCCGGGACGACCGAGGAGGTCGCGGCGATCGTGCAGCTCTGCGCCGTCCATCGCACTCCGATCGTGCCCTTCGGCGCTGGCACCTCGCTGGAGGGGCACGTGACGGCCGTCCGCGGCGGGGTCTGCATCGATCTCAGCCGCATGAATGCCGTGCTGTCCGTCCGGCCGGAGGATCTCGATGCGACCGTGCAGGCAGGCGTGACGCGCCAGCAGCTCAACAGCGATCTGCGCGATCTCGGCCTGTTCTTCCCGATCGATCCGGGCGGGGAAAGCACCATCGGCGGCATGGCGGCGACGCGTGCCTCGGGCACCAATGCCGTCCGCTACGGCACGATGCGCGAGAACGTCGTCTCGCTGACGGCCGTCACGGCCGAAGGCGAGATCATCCGCACCACGCGGCGCGCCCGCAAATCCTCGGCCGGCTACGACCTCACCCGCCTGCTCATCGGCTCGGAAGGCACACTGGCCATCATCACCGAGGTGACGGTGCGGCTCTACGGCATTCCCGAGGCGATCAGCGCGGCGGTCTGTTCGTTTCCCTCTGTGTCGAACGCCGTCGATCTCGTCGTCGCGGTGATCCAGAGCGGCATCCCGGTCGCCCGTGTCGAACTGCTCGACAACACCACCGTGCGGGCCGTCAACCTGTACAGCAAGCTGGCGCTGAACGAGGCGCCGACGCTTTTCTTCGAGTTCCACGGCTCGCAGGCCGGAGTCTGCGAGCAGGCGGAGACGGTGGAGGTGCTGGCGGCGGATTTCGGCGCGCTCGGCTTCGTCGCGGCGGCCGATGCCGACAGCCGCAACCGGTTGTGGAAGGCCCGGCACGACACCCATTATGCCGTTCAGGCCTTGCGCCCGAATGCCAAGCTCTGGAGCACCGATGTCTGCGTGCCGATTTCGGCGCTGGCGCCCTGCATCGCGCAGACGCAGGCGGATATCGCCGATGCTTCCTTCCCGATCAGCATGGTCGGCCATGTCGGCGACGGAAATTTCCATCTCGGTCTGCTGATCGACCCGTCGGATCCGCGGGAGTTGGCGGAAGCGGCCGCGATCAACGACCGGCTGGTGCGTCGCGCGCTGGAACTCGACGGCACCTGCACCGGCGAGCACGGGGTCGGCAGCGGCAAGATCAAGTTCATGCGGCTCGAGCACGGCCCGGCCGTCGAGATGATGCGCAAGGTCAAGCAGGCGCTCGACCCCCTCGGCATCCTGAACCCGGGCAAGGTCCTGCCCGAAGACTGAGCCTTTCTCGAAACACAACGAGCCCGGCGCCAAGCCGGCCGAACACCATCAGCGGAGGAACATCATGAGCAGCTTTACCACCCGCCGGAGCTTCGTGGCCGGCGCGGCCGTCATTGGCATCTGCGCGCCCACCATTCTGCGTGCGGCCGCGCCGATCTCGCTGCGTGTCTCGTCCGCCGCGCCGGCCGACAAGTTCGGCGCGCATTATCTCTGGTACAAGCCCTTCTCCGAGCAGATCGCCAAGCTCGCCGGCGATCGTATCAAGCTCGAATATTTCCCCAATGGCCAGCTCGGCAAGGAAGCCGACGTCGTCAACCAGGTGAAGGTCGGCTCGGTCGACATGATGCTGACCGGCGCCTCGATCTGGGCCACGGTCGTGCCCGAATTCGGCATGCTCGACCTCGGCTTCCTCTTCAACAGCTACGACCATTGCTCGAAGGCGCTCGATGCCGGCGTCGGCCAGGCCTATGACAAGATGCTGGCCGACCGCACGGGCGTGAACATCCTGGGCTGGGGCTTCCAGGTCGGCGCGCGCAGCATCTACACCAAGAAGCCGATCGCCAGCGTTGCGGATCTCAAGGGCGTCAAGCTGCGGGTGCTGCCGACCAAGGCCTTCATCGACACCTTCAACATCATCGGCGCGACACCGACGCCGATCCCGATCAACGAGCTCTACACCGCCGTGCAGACCGGCGTCGTCGACGGTTTCGAGCACGATCCGGGCACGACCATCGCCTACAAGCTCTACGAGGTCACCAATCGTGGCTTCCTCACCCGGCACATCTACACGCCGATGCTCGCCTATATCGGCAAGCGCGGGCTGGCCAAGATCCCTGCCGATCTGATGCCCGCCTTCCGCCAGGCGGCGGACGAAGCGACGCGCATCTCGCGCATGGAGGTCAAGGACGTCGAGGCAGAGGCGTTCACCGATCTCAAGGCCAAGGGCATGGTCTATACCGAAGTGCCGCCGGCCGAGATCGCCGAACTCAAGCGGCGCACGGCTGACGAGCTCTACAAGCCGTATCTCGCGCAGTACCCATCCACCGCCCCGCTCTTCGAGAAGATCCAGGCCTCGGCCTGACGGCTCTTTCCGGCAACCAAGACCGCCGGCCACCGCCGGCTCTCTGGAGGATCAGCGCATGGACGCCGTCGCAACCGCCGGCAGCGCGCTCGAATCGCGCCTGCCGCAGGACCGCTTTGCCGCGCGGGTCCTGTTCTTCATCGAGCATCTGGGCGGCGCGATCCTCGCGATCGACGTCGCCGTCGTCTTCCTTTCGGTCGTCTTCCGCTACTTCCTGCACGCGCCCTTCGACTGGGCCGAGGAGGTGGCGGCGGGGTTGATGACGACGATGGTGTTCATCGGCGCTGGCAGTGTGCTCGCGCGCTCGCAGCATATCGGCATCGAGGTGCTCGTCCTGATGCTGCCGCCGAAAGGGCGCGCGATCGCCGCGGCGGCGGCCGCCTGGATCACGCTGCTGGTCTCGGCGACGCTGCTGGTATCGAGCGCGCAGCTCTTCGAGGACACCGCCGGCCAGTTGACGCCGACCGGCCTGCCGCAATGGATCTTCCTTCTGCCGGTGCTGTTCGGTGGGTTCGTGATGGCGGCCTTCGCCGTCGCCAATGTGCTGAAGCTGCCGGCCGGGCCGCGCTGGACCGCGCTCGTCCCCTTGCTGGCCATCGGCGCGGCGATCGCCGGCTGGAACACGCTGCTGCCGCAGTTCGCGCTGGCGCCGATCCATCTCCTCACGCTGGCCGCCGTGGGCGGCCTGCTGATCGGCGTGCCGATCGCTTTCGCGCTCGCCTTCGGCGCCATGGCCTATTTCCTGGCCGATCCCTCGCTGCCCATGCTGATCTGGGCGCAACAGGTCGCCTCCGGCGCCAATCATTTCGTGCTGCTCGCCATTCCCTTCTTCGTGCTGGCCGGGCTGACGATGGAGAGCAACGGGATGTCGTCGCGCCTCATCGAGCTGCTGCTGCGGATGATGGGCCGGCTGAAAGGCGGCATGAACCTCATCGTCATCATTGCGACGGCGCTGTTCTCCGGCGTGTCGGGCTCCAAGCTCGCGGATATCGCGGCGGTCGGCGGCGTCATCATGCCGGCCATCCGCAAGACCGGTCAGGACGAGAACGAGACGGCCGGGCTGCTCGCCTGCACGGCCGTGATGGCCGAGACCATTCCCCCTTGCGTCAACCTGATCATCTTCGCCTTCGTCTCGAACATCTCGATCGGCGGGCTGTTCATGGCCGGCCTCGTTCCGGCCGGGCTGATGGCGGCTGCGCTGGCCGTCGTCGCGGTCATCTATGGCACGCGCGTCGATGTCGAGAAGGTCTTCGTCGGCGGCACCAAGCGGCCGATGCTTCCGCTGATCCTGGGCGCCGGCGTCACGCTGGCGATGATCCTGATGATCGGGCGCGGCGTCACTGCCGGCATCGCGACCTCGACGGAGATCTCCGCCTTCGCCGTGGTTTATGCCTTCCTGATCGGCGGGCTCGCCTTCCGCGAGCTGAGCTGGCGGCTGATCGTGCAGCTCTTCGTGCGGTCGGCGGCAATGACCGGCAGCATTCTCTTCATCGTCGCGGCGGCGTCGAGCCTGTCCTACGCCATCACCATCGAGCGCATCCCGGACCAGATCTCGACGCTAATGATCGGCGTCGGCCATGCGGTCGGTCCGATCGGCTTCATCCTGGTCAGCGTTGTCGTGATGGCCTTCTTCGGCATGATCCTGGAGGGGGCGCCCGCTCTCATCCTGTTCGGCCCGCTGCTGACGCCGATCGCGATCAAGCTCGGCATCAACCCGCTGCAGTTCGGCACGATCATGGTCGTCGCGATGGGGCTCGGCTTCTTCGCCCCGCCGATCGGCGTCGGCCTGTTCGCCACCGCGGCGATGACGGGCACCAAGGTCGAAAACGTCACACGCCCGATGATGAAGTACATCGCCGTGCTGATCGTTGCGCTGCTGGCCCTCGTGGTCTTCCCGGTCTTCTCGCTCTGGCTGCCGCGCTATCTGGGCATGACGGGTTGAGCCTTTGCAGCCGAAAAACGAGCCGCCCACTTTGCGTTGGCGGCTGTCGAGAAGCGTCAGAAGCAGACTTCTGGCCAATGTCCGAGAGCTGCCATTCGTGTGGATAGCGCCCTGGACCTGCTACTCAGAGCGTGAACCATCACGCCGTTCGCCTGAGATCAGACGGTGCCTGCACCATTCAGCTGCTGCAACGGTTTCTCGCCTCAGCGCTTGATCGCAGGGCAGGTGCTCTGGCTCAAGGGGCGGAACGCCTCATCACCGGGGATCGTGGCGACGAGGTCGTAGAGATCCCACTCGCTCTTCGACTCGGCAGGCTGCTTGGCACGGAAGACGTAGAAATCATGGACCATGCGGCCGTCCTCGCGCAGCTTGGCGTTGCGGACGACGTCGTCCTCGATTGGCAGTTCACGCATCTTGGCGATGACCGTCTTCGCCTCGTCTGACTTTGCGGCCGCCACCGCCTTGAGATAATGCCGCACGGAGGAGTAGATCCCGGCCTGGATCGCCGAGGGCACCGCGCCGTGCTTGGCCTTGAAGCGCTCCGAGAAGGCGCGGGTGCGGTCGTCGAGGTTCCAGTAGAAGCCCTCGGTCAGCACCGTGCCCTGCGCCGCGGCGAGGCCGACGCTCTTCACGTCCATCGCGGTCAGGAAGAAGGCGACGAGCTTCTGCTTGTCCTGACCGATGCCGAAATCGCGCGCCGTCTTGATGCCGGCGACGGTGTCGCCGCCGGCATTGGCGAGCGCGATATAGTCGGCACCCGAGCCCTGTGCCGTCAGCAGCTGCGAGGAGAGGTCGACGGCCGGAAAGGCGTGGCGGACGGAGCCGACATAGGTGCCGCCCTTGGCCGTGACCAGCGTCTTGGCATCGGCCTCGAGCTGGTGGCCGAGCGCATAGTCGGCCGTGACCAGGAACCATTTCGTGCCGGGCTTGGTCAGGTAGTTCGCGACGCCGGCGACCTGGACATAGGTGTCCCACATCCACTGGACGATATGGTCGGGCTGGCAGGCATCGCCGGTTAGGCGCGCCGTGCCGCCGGGAAACAGGCCGACCCGGTTCTTCTCCTTGAGGAGCGGCGGGATGGCGAGCTGCAACGAGGCGTTCGACATGTCGGCGAGGACGTCGACGCCTTGCCGGTCGATCCATTCGCGCGCGATGGTCGAACCGACATCCGGCTTGTTCTGATGGTCGGCCGAGACGACCTCGATCTTCATGCCGGCGCATTCCGCCTTCAGGCAATCGTCGACCGCCATTTGCGTCGCGACGATCGAACCCTTGCCGGTGATGTCGGAATAGACGCCGGACATGTCGGTCAGAACGCCGATCTTGACGGTGCCGCCGGAGATTTCGGCCTGGGCTGCGGTTGCGAGACAGAGCGCCGAGACGCCGGCGAGCGCGGAGACGATGCGTTTCATGGTTCCTCCCGAATTCTATTCTGCGAATTCTGTTCTGATTGAAGCGTGATGTGGTCGCGTGGCGCCGGACCTACCAATGCACCATCGGCAGACCGGCGACGGGTGAGCGGAAATACGGAATGCGCGAGCCCTTCAGGCTGCCGACATAGACAGTCCGCAGGACCGGCCCGCCGAAGGTGATGCTGGCGCACCAGGGCGCGATCGCGCCGCCGCAGGCGAGCATCAATTCCGGCGTCGCCTCGTCGCGGGCGAAGGCGTCGAGAAAGGCCTTGCCGGCAGTGCTGCCGCGGTCATCGTCGAGCAGGATGCGCAATTCGCCCTCCGGCGTGATCGCGAAGATCCGGTCGGTGAAGACATGGGTGCCCCAGAGATTGCCATGGGCGTCGAAGGCGATGCCGTCGATGCAGGCGCCATGATCCTCCGGCCCGAAGGTCTCGCGGTCGGTCAGGCTGCCATCGGGCAGGACGCGCAATCGCGTCACCTTCCGCGCGCAGGTCTCGGCGACGTAGAGCCATTCCTCCTTGGCATCGAGCCTGATCTCGTTGGTGAAGGCGAAGCCGTCGGCGACGATCCGCAGCCGTCCGCCGTCATAGAGGGCGACATAGCCGTCGCGGACGTTCGGGCTGATCGCCTTCATCCAGTTCTTCGTGCGGGTCGAAATCGTCAGCCAGATGCGATCCCGGCTGTCGCGCAGGACGAAATTGACCTTGCCGATCGGCGCGCCGTCGATGCTGTCGACCAGCACGCGGGTCTCGCCGTCGCGCGTCATGATCTCAAGCCGGTCGGTGCCGAAATTCGAGATCAGGATGTCGCCATTGCCGGCGAAGGCGAGGCCGTTCGGCAGCGTGCCCGAGACGAAGCGCGCCTCCTCGTCCGTCGCCTCGGCAAAGCCGCGGCTCGCGGTCTGTGTGATCAGGGTTTGCGAGCCGTCCGGCCTGATATGGACGACGCCGCCACGCGCATCGGCGCTCCAGAGCGAGCCGTCGCGCTCGGCCAGGATGCATTCCGGCCGCTGCAGGCCCTCGCCGATGTAGCGGATCGTGGTGGGATCGACGGTGAAGCCGTCGAGCGGGTTGGGGCGAGACGCCATGCCGGGCGCCTCAGAAATTCACCCGGTCGCCGCCCTTGAGGCCGAGCGTGGCACGGGCCTCCTCCGGGGTGGCGATCTCGTAGCCGAGTTCCTCGACGATGCGGCGGATCTTGGCGACCTGCTCGGCATTGGAGGTGGCGAGCTTGCCGCGACCGATGAACAGGCTGTCCTCCAGCCCGACGCGGACATTGCCGCCCATCATCGCGGCCTGCGTGCAGAAGGCCATCTGGTGGCGCCCGGCCGCCAGCACCGACCAGTGATAATCCTTGCCGAACAGCTTGTCGGCGGTGCGCTTCATGAACATCAGGTTGTCGAGATCGGCGCCGATGCCGCCGAGGATGCCGAAGATCAGCTGCAGGAAAACCGGTGGCCGGAACCAGCCGCGATCGAGGCAATGCGCGAGATTGTAGAGATGGCCGACATCGTAGCATTCATGCTCGAACTTGGTGCCGTGGCCCTCGCCAAGCATCTTGTAGATGCGCTCGATGTCGCCGAAGGTGTTGCGGAAGATGAAATCCTTGGTGCCGGCGAGATAGGGCTGCTCCCAGGGGTGCTTCCAGTCGCTGTACTTATCCGCCAGCGGATGCAGCGCGAAGTTCATCGAGCCCATGTTGAGCGAGCACATCTCGGGCGCTGCCTTGAGCGGGGCGGCAAGGCGCTCCTCGACGCTCATGTTGAGGCCGCCGCCGGTGGTGATGTTTACCACTGCGTCGGTCGCCTGCTTGATGCGCGGCAGGAACTCCATGAACACCGCCGGGTCCGGCGTCGGGCGGCCGTCCTTGGGGTCGCGGGCGTGGAGGTGGAGGATCGCGGCGCCGGCCTCGGCGGCGGCGATGGCCTGCTCCGCAATCTGGTCGGGGGTGATCGGCAGATGGTCGGACATGGTCGGCGTATGGATGCCGCCGGTGACCGCGCAGGTGATGATGACCTTGCTCATGCGCTTCTCCCTTGATTGTCGGTTCAGGCGGGCAGGATGGCGACGGCCCGCGTCCAGCCGGCAGAGCCGTTGCGGACCTTCACCGGCAGGCAACTGATCACGAAGCCGGTGGCGGGCAGGGCTTCGAGATTGTGCAGCTTCTCGATCTGGCAGTAACCGGCCTCGCGCCCGGCCTTGTGGCCCTCCCAGATGAGTGAGGCGTCGCCGGTCTCGGCGAAGCGGCGGGCGGTATGGCTGAAGGGCGCATCCCAGCTCCAGCCATCGGTGCCGACGACCTTGATGCCCTGGCGGACGAGATGCAGCGTCGCCTCGCGGCCGAAGCCGCAGCCGGTATCGATATAGTCGGTCTCGCCATAGCGGCTGCCGGCGCGGGTGTTGGCGACGACGATCTCGAGCGGGCTGAGCTTATGGCCGATACGCTCCAGCTCGGCATCGATCTCGCCGGGGGTGACGACATGGCCGTCGGGGAGGTGCCGGAAATCGAGCTTCACGCCGGGCTGCAGGAACCATTCGAGCGGGCATTCATCGATCTTGAGGGCAGGGGCGCCGCCGTCCTGCGTCGGATGGTAGTGCCAGGGGGCATCGACATGGGTGCCGTTATGGGTCGAGATCGTCGCGAGCTCGACGGCCCAGCCCATGCCCTCCGGCAGCTGTTCGGGCTTCAGGCCGGGGAATGCGGCGGCAATGTCCTTCGCGGTGCCCTCATGAGTGCGGTAATCGATCCGGACCTTCTGGAAGGGCGGATCGGCGGGCACGTCGTTTTCGAGCGGGATTGAGAGATCGACGAGGCGCCCGGTTGGCATCATGCTGTTTCCTCCTGACGTCCCGTTATGCTCTGGCGGCACAAATTTGGACGAACGTCCGACCAATAGCGTAGAACACGCTTTCTGATAAGAGCCAAATCACGCAGGGCAGGGGCGCTGCTCAGGAGGGATTCGATGGCAGCGGCTCCGACGCGCGAGCGCATTCTCGACGCAGCCGAGCGGACATTCGCCGAGCGGGGCGGTGCCGACGGCGCTTCGATGCGCGATCTCGCCGCTGCGGCCGAGGTGCGGCTGTCGCAGCTCAGCTATTATTTCGGCTCGAAGGAGGCGCTGTATCGCGCCGTCTTCGCCCGCCGGGCGGATGCGCTGGCGCTGGCGCGCGGCACGGCGCTCGACGAGGCGATGGCCGCGCCGGCGCCCGATATCCGGGCCGTGGTCGAGGCCTTCATCGGCCCTTCGGTGAGGCAGCGCTTCGCAGAGGGCGTGCAAGGCGCGGCCTTCGCGATGATGACGGCGCGAGAGGCGGTCGACCCGCGCGAATCCGTCCGCGGCGTGCTCGCCGAGCATTTCGACCCGACGGCGACGGAATTCCTGGCGGCGTTCGCGAAGCTCTACCCGCAGGCCTCGCGCGCGGCGATGGTGGATGCCTATCTGTTCATGGTCGGGGCGCTGGTCATGACGATGGCGGCGGGCGACCGCGCCGCGCGCCTCGACGACGAGCGTCAGGCGTTGTCTCCCGCCGGCCTTGCGGAGCTTCTGCTGGAGCGCCTGACCCGCTTCTGCGCCGCTGGCATCGATCGGTTGCTGGTCGAATAAGCCGGCAGTGGTTCCGATGCGCCAAGAGCGGACCTCAGCATCCCACTCGGAAGCAGGCATACGCACGGCTTCCCTATTCAAGCTCCCCAAGCTAGAAACGTTCCCGGAACAGATTCCGCCGCTGGGCGAATTAAAAAGGGAGCGCGGTTTGAAGGCCGCGGCTGCCTCTGCCCCCGCAACTGTAACCGATAAGCCGGTCCTCGATAGACCACTGACGACGCCTTGGCGTTGTTGGGAAGGTGGGGATCAGGCGTCGACCCAGCCCGACCCATGACCGATGTGCCGCTCGGCCTCCGACTCACCCGCCCGCTCGAGGAGGCCGCCGACCGCCGCGCCGAGGCTCGGCGGTTCTGCCTCGATGTCATCAAGGCGTTCTATGGCTTCGATTATCGTCAGGACTGGCATGCCGACCTCGATAGCCTGGTCGCGGATGATGAGGCATGCTGGTTCTCAGCCGCCAACCGCGGTGTCTTCTGGGTGCTGCGGGACGATTGGGACAGGATTGTCGCGACGGCGGCGCTCTACACCCTCGACCGCAAGCCCGGCCTCGGGAAGGCCTTCGCCGATCGCTATCCCGACGCTGGGGAGATCCCGCAACTGGCGCGGGTCTACGTCGCCGCCGAACGGCGCGGCCAAGGCATTGGCGGATGGCTCAGCGATCTCGCCGAGGCCGAGGCGGTCAGGCTGGGATTCCGCACACTCTATCTCCACGCCAGCGCGGAGACGCCGGCGACGCTAGCTTTCTGGCGCAGCCGTGGCTTCGCCGAGTTCGCCAATGGCGACGGGACGGCGCATTTCGATAAGCGCTTGCCCTGGGGGTGACGGAAGATTGAGGCCATCAGGGCGAAGCTGCATTCAGTCAGCTCAGAACTTGACATGTTATGCTATAACGTTGCATTTGATCTGCCCGACATCAGAACCGGCTTCGCCATGCAATTTTCCGACACACGCTTGCCCCTCACCGTGCCACTTGCGGGCGCCGTCTGTCGGACCGAAGCGATAGACTTCTGATGGGCGGCTGTGTCGCGGTTGCGCTGGCCGGACCATGCGAGTGGAAGGCAATCCTGAACCGTCACTGGCATTCCGTGTGGGGCGATCGGCGTCAGGAACTCGTCTTCATCGGCGCCGGCATGGAAGAGGCGGCGATCCGCGCGGCACTCGACGCCTGCCTCTGAGTGGCGAGACGCCGACCATCGCCTTCAAGCCCGAGCTCTGTCGCGACCTGCCTGATCCTGCCCTTGCCTGTCGGCGCGCCGAAGCCGCGTGACCAAAGCCTCCTGTTGCCCCCGAAGGACATAAGCCCATGCTGACGACGACCGTGAACCGAGCCCGCCGGCTCTTGCTGCTCAGCGCACTGATGATGGCTGGAGCCATCCTCTGCGGCCCATCCGGTCAAGCCAAATCGAAGGGCCATGACCATTTTCACGGCCACTCGCATGGTGCGAAGAGTCAGATCTACAATGGCTACTTCAAGGACGACCAGATCAAGCCACGCACGCTAGAGGACTGGGAAGGCGAGTGGCAGTCGGTCTACCCGTTCCTGAAGGACGGCACGCTCGACCCGGTCATGGCTGCAAAGGCGAAACAGGGCGACAAAAGCGCGAGTGAGTACCGCGCGTATTATGAGGCCGGCTACAAGACCGATGTCGACCGCATCGTCATCAAGGGATCGAACATCACCTTCTCCCGTGGCCAGCAATCGGCGAAGGCCGATTACGTGTCGGACGGCTATGAGGTCCTCACCTACGCAAAGGGCAATCGCGGCGTGCGCTTCGTCTTCAAGAAGGCGAGCGGCGACGACGCGGCGCCGCAGTTCATCCAGTTCAGCGACCACGACATCGCTCCCGAGGTCGCCGAGCATTTCCATCTCTATTGGGGCAATGACCGCGCGGCGCTGCTGAAGGAACTCACCAATTGGCCGACCTACTACCCCGCGGAGCTGACGGGGCAGCAGATCGTCAAGGAGATGCTCGTCCATTGAGGATGTCGCCCCATGTGCGGGAGATCCGCGCATGGCTTGATTGCAACTTATCGACAGCGCGTGCCCAGTCCCAAATGAGCGCGCCGCCGTTCTGGTACATGCCGCAGGATATTTCGAGCCGTGCCGCGTTGACCGTGCTCGGGACGATCATTCTCGGCCGGCCCGGCCCGCGCATCTTGGGTCAGAATCGCGAACCAACGCCGCAATGGCGGCGAGGTCCGCGGGTTTTCCCGAGTCATCTTTTCTACGATGACCCGGCGCCGTCTTGGCCCGCTATTGGCGGAATGCGAGCGCGAGCGACGTCCGTCTCTCTTCTTCGTGGCCGTTCGGAGGTCCATGATCAGACCGGCGAGGGCAAGTCCGCATCGCCGACCCACCGGTTCATCCCGACATCGACCGCAGCAGCCTTGGCATACATTGCCCGATAGAAAGGCAGCCAGCGCTGCGCAACCACCGAGGCCTGTTCGAGGGCTGGCTTGCGCCGCGCGAAGATTTCGCGGGCTTCCTGGCGCAGTGCCGCTTCGTCGATCGTATGGAGTCTGCCGCCCTCGCAGACGATCCGGCCCGCAACCATCGTCAGCACGACCGAGTTGCCGTTCTCGCAATAGACGAGCTGGCGTCGCAGATCGTTCAGCGGCGTGAAAGGCAGCGTGTCGAGATCGAGCATGACGAGGTCGGCCAGCCGTCCGGGGGCCAGGACGCCGAGTTCGTCCTGCAACCCCATGGCGCGGGCGCCGCCCTGAAGCAGGCAATCGAGAATCTCGCCGGCGCGGGGCCAGGCATCGTAGTCTGCACCTGCGATGTTGTGGACCAGTCCGGTCGTCTTGGCGACGGCCCACATGTTGACGGCGTCGTCGGCGATCGCCTCGTCGGTGCCCAGGCAGATCGGGATGCCGCGGTCGCGCATGCGCCGGAACGGCATGATGCCGCTGCCGAGCCGCAGATTGCTGATCGGGTTATGCGCGACCACCGAACCGGCGGCGGCGATGAGATCGAGATCGGCATCGTCCACCCAGATCGCATGGATGATGTTCAGCCGCTCCGACAAGAGTCCGAGATCGGCCGTATAGCGCACGAGCGAACGCCCGCCGAAGCGGGGCTGCGCATGGCCCAGCACGCGCTGCAGCTTGGTCTCCAGCATATGCGCATAGAAGGGCAGATCGTGGGTCCGACTCAGCGCCTCAAGTTCGTGGATATAGTCGGTCGAGACGCGTTGCGGCGCCGAGCAGGACACGGCGGCACGCAAGCGTCCGCCCTCAGTGCCATGCCAGCGGGTGATCAGGTGGTGGTACATCGCCAGCAGATCTGCATCGGCGAGGTTGCGCGGCTTCGCTAGCTCGGCGCGCCGCTCGGCCAGCAGCAGCTCGGCCAGGAAAGGCAGCTTGTCGAGTTCGGCCAGATTGGGTTCATCCAGGGCGACGGTGGCCCGCATGCCGCTGTCGGCATAGGCCTGCATCACGGCATCGATGATGTCGACCGTCGGCTCCGGCACGAGAAAGGCGTCGTCCTGCACTGCCGTTACGCCGTTTTTCAGCATCTCGGCGCAGGCGAGCTGTGTGCGCACATAGGCTTCGCGTGGCGTTGGCCGCAGTTCTTCCAGCGCCGGGCACTCATAGAGCATGAAGATCTCGAGCGGCAGGCTGTCGAGCCGGCCCTTCATATGGTTCACGGGCGAGTGGAAGTGCCCGTTGATCAGCCCAGGCATCAGCAGCTTGCCGCGGCCGTCGATGATGCGCTCGCTCTCCGCCGCGAAGCCTGCCGCATCGACGCCGATCGCGGCGATGCGGTCGCCATGGACCAGCAGGGTGGTGGCGGCGCTCATGCCGCTCTCGCTATCGGGATCGAACAGATGGACGTTCTCGAAGCGCGTGGTCGTCGCGGTGGAGAAGGCTGACGTTTCTGGAAGGCTCATGATCATTCGATGTGACAGGCCGCGGCAGGCGGCAGGAGGGGAGAGCGGCCCGAACCGGAGTTCGGGCGCGGCAAAGACGCAAAAACTGCGGGGTCGTGCCGCCCGTGGCGGATCCGGCGCCTAGTCGACGGCCGAACAGGCGTAAAAGGGCTTGGACGGCTCTTCGGGCAGGTAGCCCTGGTAGAACCGCTTCACATAAGGGAAGACGGCGCGGCCGAGATCGCGCCGCGCCTCATCCTCGGGGCTGCGCGGCTTGCCCAGCGTGTCGGCGATCTCGGCCAGGACGGCATCCCGGTCGACGTTCGTGAAGCGGCCCGCGGCGTAGACCAATTCACCCCCGATATAGACGGCGTCGACGGCATTCGACTTGGCCCGCTGCACCAGCGCGTCCAGCATCGGGATGTCGGGATCCTGATAAGGGTATGTCGTCGTCTTCCAGTTGATCAGGGCGGCGTCGAAGGCCCGGCCGGGATCGAGCCGGCCGATCGTGGCGCTGAAGGCCGTCGTCATCGCGCCGCCCTCCGTCGCCATCCGGACGATCTGCGCGCAGCTCGGAACGTCTTCGTCGTCCATCCCCGGCACCCGGTGGACGCGCAGGGCCAGCCGCAGCTCCTGCAGCATGTCGCGATCCTCGTTGATGCCGGCTTCGTCCAGGCCCATGCCGATGGTGATGCCCTTCTTCTCCCATTGATTCAGCGGCGCCAGCCCCGAGCGCAGCCTAAAATTGGACGAGCAGTTGTGGCAGATGCAGGTGCCGGTATCGGCAACGATGTCGATGTCCTCGGCATTGAGCCAGACGCCGTGACCGAGCGTCATATGCGGACCGAGCACGCCGAGATCATGGAGATGGCGCAGCGCGGTCTTGCCCGTCCGGCGGCGGGCATATTCCTTCTGATAAACGGTTTCGAGCAGATGCATGTGCATCGGTACGCCGCTCGCCCTGGACTTTTCGTGCAGCGCGAGCAGGCCGTCGTCGCTGCACCAGTGCAGATTGGCCGGGGCGAGCTGGATGCGGGTCAGCGACTGCCCCTCGTTTTCGGCCGTGAGCTGGTCGAAGAGGCGCAGGAAGTCGGGGAAGGGCATGGCCTGCGTCTTCAGATGGGCCGCCAGCCTCTCGTTCCAGGGCGAGGGCAGCCTGGCGCAAAATGCCTCATCCGCCTCGTAGACGAGACGGTTCTGCTCGCGCACGGCATAGCAATAGGAGGCGCGCATGCCGAGCGAGCGATAGGCATTCAACACCTTGGTCGCCGCGCCGTGGATTGCGTCATAGCCGCCCGGCATCCATCCCTGGATGTGCTGGACCGTGGTCACGCCCGAGGCGATCATCTCAAAGGCGGAATAGAGTGTGTCGAGCGTCAGATCGAGGCGGCGGGCGGGAATGCGGCTGGCGAACCATAGCTCCAGCGCATGATCCGGCGAGCCGAGCTGCAACGGGGTCATGCCGACATGGTGGTGGCTGTTGACGAAGCCCGGCATCATGACGTGGTCTGGGTAGCGCCGCAGCTCCGCGAGCGGTGCGAGTTGCTGCATCTCGGCCAACGAGCCGACGGCCGCGATGACGCCGTTGCGTGAGAGCACGGAGCCTTGCTCGACGATGATTGGCGTATCGCGGTCCTTGATGCCGGTCACCACATGACCGGCTTGAACGATGAGTTCCATGGTCGTCTCCTCAGGCAGGTCTTGTGATGGTCGAAGCGGCGCCGATCTCTCCGGCGCCCGGCATGAGTGGTGTGAGGCCAACGGGGACAGAGATGATGACCGGTGAGGGCGCGACGCATTCCGCGGAAGCCATGACTCGGCCGTCGCGCGCGACCGCGAGCGTCTCACCGTCATGCCGGATGCTGCGCCCCACCAGGGTCTCGATGCCGTAGCGGGCGGAAGAGAGCGCGAAGAGGTTCGCGCCCGCCGCATGGGCGCATAGCTCCTGCCGGAAGAAGTCCGGCGGGTCCTGCGGGGCAGGGCCCGCGACCATGACGGCGACGAGCTCGGCCCCGGCGGCGGCAGCTTGCGCCCAATGGCTGGGAAAGCGGCGATCGTAGCAGATCAGCGTCGCCAGCCGGAGCGGCCCGAGATGCGTGACGGCGATCGCGTCCGTGCCGGGCCGGAAATGATCTGCCTCGCCGAAGCCTTCATCGGGCTGCCTCGGCGGCAGGCACTGCTTGGTGGCGACGCGCTCGACCGTGCCGTCGGGGCGTGCAAGCAGGGCCGCATTGACGGGCCGGCCCGCTCCATCGTCCTCGGCAAGGCCAAACAGGATCGCGACCTCATGGAGGCGCGCCAAATCCGCCATGAGCTGCCCTGTCCGCCCGTTCCGGCGCTCGGCAGGAACCGGCCAGCGCAGAGGGTCCTCGGTTGCGACATAGGGCAGGAACGACAGTTCTGGCAGCAGCACCAGCCGGGCGCCCGCGGCTGCCGCTGCTGCGATGCCGACTTGCGCCTCGCGCAGCAGGGTCGAACCGTCTCTTCCGCCGGGCCCGATGGGAACGGCGGCGACCTTGATGGTCTGGCCCACGGCTCAGACCACTTCCTGCTCGGCGAAGGCACGGTCCACCTCGTCGGCGAGCAGATCGGCGAACTGGTCGCGATAGGCGTGATAGCGCGGGTCGCGGCTTTGCCGCGGCCGCGGGAGCTCGATCGGCACGATGGTCTTGACCCGCCCTGGCCGTGCCGTGAAGACCACGACCCGGTCGGCGAGCGAGATCGCCTCGTCGATCGAATGGGTGACGAGCAGGATCGAGGCACCGCTGTCGCGCCAGATCTGCAGCAGGAAATCCTGCATGCGCGCGCGCGTCTGGACGTCGAGCGCGGCGAAGGGCTCGTCCATCATCAGCACCTTCGGGCGCATCGCGAGCGCCCGTGCGCATGCTGCGCGCTGGCGCATGCCGCCCGACAATTCGTCGGGCTTCTTGTCCAGCATGTCGCCGAGCCCGACGCGCCTGAGCGTCTCGACCGCGATCTCCCGGCGGCGCTCCGGCAGGACATGTTGGATCGACAGGCCGAAGGCGACATTGTCGGCGATCGTCAGCCAGGGAAACAGCGAGGCTTCCTGGAAGATCAGGCCCCTCTCAGCCGAGGGCTCGACGATCGCCTCGCCGTCGCAGAGAAGGCGGCCTTCGCTGACCTCTTCGAGGCCGGCGATCATGTAGAGCAGGCTGGATTTGCCGCAGCCGGACGGGCCGAGCAGGACGACGAATTCGCCCGGCGCGACGTCGAAGCTGAGATCGTCGAGCGCCAGCACAGGCGCGCGGCCCTCCGGCGTCCAGCGCTTCGACACGTTTTGAACGGAGACGGCGGCGCGGGTCATCGGGAGCCTCCCTGGCCAGGTGCGACCCACCACAGCATGCGCCTCTGGATCTCGCGCAACGCGAAGTCGGAGAGGAAGCCGAGCAGGCCGATGATGCCCATGGTGAAGAAGACGAGCTTGGCGTTGAAGGTCGAGCGCGCCATGGAGGTGATCTGGCCGAGCCCGGTGCCGACGCCGACTGTCTCCGCGATGAGCACCACCATCCAGGCGCCGAACAGGTTGAGCCGCAGTGTCATGAACAGGCTCGGCAGGATCGCGGGCAGGACGACTTTCCAGAAGGTCTGGCGCCGCGTTGCGCCCATGATGCGCGCGACATGGATGTAGTTCTTCGGCACGCTCTCGATCTGCGCGCCCGTCGACAGGACGATGGCGAAGAACAGCGTAATGAAGACGAGGAAGATCGCCGGCTTGTCGCCGATGCCGAAGACAAAGATTGCGACCGGAAGCCAGGCGACGGGCGAGATCGGGGCGAGCAGCAGGATCGTCGGCAGCAGCAGTTTGCGCAAGGTCGCGAGGTAATGGATCACGGCGCCCAGCGCGACGCCGGCGACGAAGCCGAGCAGCAATCCGACGAGAACCCGCGTCGTCGTCCAGGCCATGGTGATCAGCAGAGGCAGGATGCCGCCGCCCGTCGAGACGCTGCCGATCCGGTTGGAGCGGTCGAAATATTGCAGCGTTCCAGGGATATCCTGCAGGAACAGATGCGGTGGCGGCAGCAGCAGCGGGTTGATCAGCCCCGCAGCCCAGAACCCCTCCCAGATGCCGGCGAACAGGCCGAGCGACAGAGCGGCCCAGCCCAGTTTCGCCAGGCTGCGCCGCAGCCAGGGTGAAAATCTCGCGGGGAATAGTCGGTTCCGGCCGGCGGAACCCGTGAGGCCGTCTGCCTCCAGGCGCATCGTCATGGCGTCCTTCCTGATCGTGGGAACGGGCCGGCCGGATGGTCCAATCCGGCCGGCGCGGCAGAACCTCAGGCGGATTTGAGCTTCAGCCCGTCATAGAGCGCCTTGTTCTCGGCGATCACGGCTTCGAGCAGGCTCCAGTCGAAGGCCGCCTGATCCGGCGATTTCTTGACGTAGCCGAGTTCCTTCATCGACTGGCCGCGCTCGATGATGAACTTCGTCTGGCTGCGCTGATCGACCACGATTGGCTGCTTGCTGGAGGCATCGAGAGCAGCCTCCATGCTGGTCTTGTAGTATTTGCCGACAGTGTCCTTGAGGGCGGCGGTCTTGTCGGTTTCGGCTTGGGACTGCGCGACGAAGAGAGCCTTGATCACGGCCTTGACGGCGGCCGGATTCTTCTCGATCAGCGGTGTGCGCACGGCGAGCACGCAGTCCGAGTAGCCCTTGCCGTAGACGTCCGTGCCGTCGGAAAGCACGCTCGCGCCCTTGCGGCCGATGACGCATTGCGAGGCATAGGGCTCGATATGGCAAATCGCGTCGATCGCGCCGGCGAGGAAGGCCTGGGCGAGTTCTGGCGACGTGTCGAGATATTTGATCTCGACATCCTTGAAGCTGAGGCCGGCCTTTTTCAGGAAGTCGTAAGGCAGCACTTCCAGCGTGTCGGCCTGGAACGTGCCGAAGGTCTTGCCTTTCAGGTCGGCTGCGGTCTTCAGCCCCTCCTTGCCGACGATGATGCAGCCCTCGACGCCGCCGCCGGCGACGATCTTCACCGGCGCGCCTGCATCATAAAGCGTCATGAAGTTGGAATAGGGGATCATCGAGATATCGACGAGGCCGGCGCCGAACATCGTCGTGATTTCGGTGTTGGACGGCGTGACGACGAATTCCAGGTCGACGCCGTCCGCCTGGGTCAGGTTGCGTTCCTTGGCGAGGAACATGCCCATATTGCAGAAGCCCGACCCATGGGTGGCCTTGAGGGTGACATTTGCGGCAGCGGCTGCCGTCGGCGTGAGCAGGCCCGCCAAATGGGCGGGCAAGGCGAGCGTGGCTACAGCCGAGACACCTGAACGCAGAAACGTCCTGCGCGAGAAATTCCGATAGAACAACCCGTCACGATCGCACATGTCTTTCCTCCAGCCTTCACCAAGGAAGACCGCAGGGAAACCGCACCCGAAGAGCTCACCGCAGAGCGCCCAGCGTTGCTACAGGCCATAACCCATGGCCGGAGCACCGTTGCACGGTATCCCGACGATGGGCACGCCAACCCGGAAAGAGCAAACCGCTCTGCGCTGATTTAAATGAAGCAATATCCGTGCCGGAGACGGTGCGCTGCGGCCTGCAGGCGATGGCGGGCAGAATGTCTGTTTTTCGCTGCGCAGCGGGGCCGCCCTGGACTTGGACAGCCACATTTCGGTCCTGCAAAGTTATATAGCGATTTCAATCGTATGCGTGTTCGATGCTGTGTCCGGCCCGGCCCGCCACCCTTTCCTAGGCATTTGATTTCCCTTTGTTTTTAGCGACCGCGCCCGCACCTCAGGATGAGGTGCGGGGATGGGCGTTCGATTTCGTTGCCCGGAGTAACTGTCTCCGGAGCTAGAGCATGTCGGCCAGCTTGTCGTCATCCGGGGGCGAAGAGGGCAACAGCCACGTCACCGACGTGATCCCGGATCTTCAGATAATCGGCCCAAACAAAGAGCAGTTCCGCGACCGCTCAACGGCGCGCATGGGCTGTTCGGCACGGGCAATGGCGATATCCTGCTGATCGAAAGCAAATCCAGCCAGCTGCTGCGACCGCTGCGGTTGTCATGAGAATACGCCGCTGCGACATGCGGCGATGCGGTGCGGGAGAGCGGGATCGATCATGACGGACCACATCCTCTGGGGTGCGACGCTGCTCGAAGGCTTCGACACTTCCGGTGGGCCGATCCTGCATGAAAACGCCGGCATCCTCATCCGTGACGGGTTGGTTGCCGCGCTGGGACCGCTGGATAGCCTGCGCGCGCAATCGCCGGAGGCGGTGGTGGAAGGCGGGGCCGGCTTCGCCGTTACGCCGGGTTTCGTCAATGCGCATCATCATGTCGGCCTAACGCCGCTCCAGCTCGGCTCGCCGGATCACCCGCTGGAATTGTGGTTCGCATCGCGGCTGGCATTGCGCGACGTCGCTCTCGAACTGGATACGCTCTATTCGGCCTTCGAGATGATCGAGAGCGGCGTCACGACGGTGCAGCATTTGCACAGCCGCGCACCCGGCTCGCCCGAGGCGGTGCTGGCCGCGGCGGACAAGGTGATCGGCGCCTATCGCATGATCGGGATGCGAGCCTCCTATTCGATGGCGCTGCGCGACCAAAACAGGCTGGTCTACGAGGCCGATCGCGATTTCGTCGCGCGCGTCCCGGAAGCGCTGCGCCCCGCCCTGGTCGCGTATTTCGAGCGTTTCACCCTCGCCCTGCCGGAACAGGTCACGATCTTCGACGAGCTGTTGCGTCGTCACGGGGGCGGCGATCGCATTCGCGTGCAGATCGCGCCGGCCAATCTGCACTGGCTTTCGGACGCGGCACTCGAGACGGCCGCCCACCTCGCCGAGCGCACTGGCCTGCCCGTGCATATGCATGTGCTGGAAACGCCCTATCAGAAAGCCTATGCGGTGAAGCGCAGCGGTGGCTCGGCGCTCGCCTATCTCGACCGCTTCGGCCTGCTCGGGCCGCAGTTCACGATCGGCCATGGCGTCTGGATGAGCGAAGCCGATATCGCCCTCGCAGCCGAGCGCGGTGTCTGCGTCTGTCATAATTGCTCGTCCAATTTCCGGCTGAAGAGCGGAGTGGCGCCGGTCAATCGCTTTCTTGCCGAGGCGATCCCGGTTGCGCTGGGCATCGACGAGGCGGGAATCAACGACGATCGCGACATGCTCCAGGAGATGCGGCTTGCGCTGCGCGTCCATCGCGAGCCGGGTATCGACTCGGCCCATCCCTCACCGGCACAGGTGCTGCGCATGGCGACGGAACACGGCGCGCGCACCACGCCCTTCGCCGGACAGATCGGGCGGCTTTCTCCCGGTATGGCGGCCGATTGCGTGGTGTTCGACTGGCGGGCAGTGACCTGGCCCTATCAGGACGATGCGCTCGGCTTCGTCGACGTGCTGGTGCAGCGGGCCAAGGCGCGATCGGTGCACAGCGTCATGGTCGGCGGGGAATGGATCTATCGCGACGGTCGCTTCGTGAAGGTCGACCGCGAGGCGGTGCTGGCGGAGATCGCGGAGCGTCTCTCACGCCCGAGGACTCAGGCGGAAATCGAGCGCATGGGGCTTGCGCGCGATGTCATGCCGCATGTCCGGAGCTTCTATGAAGGCTATCTCGACGGCATGGGCGACGATCCACATTATCGGACAAGCGGGCGCCGATAGCGTCGAGATGCGTCGCGGCGCGGATCAATCGTTGACGCGGTCGAGGCCGATCGTCGCCGAGATCGCCAGCAATGCCAGGATGGCGAGCAGGATCTGCACGCTCGATACCGCGGCGACCAGCGGTGAATTGGTGTTCTGGACGATCGTCAGCAATTCTACCGGCAGCGGCCGGTCGCGATAGCCATGGGTGAAAATCGTCACCGAGAGATTGTCGAAACCCTCGATGAAGGTGAAGACCGCTCCGGCCAGGATCGCAGGCATCAGCAGCGGCAGGGTGATGGTGCGGAAGCTCTGCCAGCGCGTCGCTCCGAGATTGGAGGCGGCCTGTTCCAGCAAAGGATCGAGCTTCTGCAGGCGCGCCATGACGGTGCGCACCATCACGGCCATGACGTAGACCGCGAGCGAGATCGATTGCAGCCAGATCGATGGGCCGATGCCGAAGAGCGCTCCGGCGAAGAGCACCGCGACACCCAGCACGATCCCCGGCACCATATGCGGCAGCAGCACGAAGACCGAGAGCCCAGCCGCACCGCGGAAATCGCCACGTGCGCAGGCGAGTGCCGTCGGCACGCCGAGCGCGATGCAGAGCACCGTGACGTAAACCCCGACCTTGATGCTAGTCCACATCGCGCCCATCAGCACCGGCTGATTGAACAGCCGAGCATACCAGTCGAATGTGAAACCGGCCGGCGGGAAGCTGATATAGCCGCGCGTGTCGAAGGACATGATCACCACGATCACGGCGGGCAGCAGCAGCAGCGCCAGTGAGAACAGCGCGACGCCGATGAGCGCTCCTATGCCGAGACGGTCGAGCCAGTCGGAACCCCTCATCGCTGCGATGCCCTCGTCCAGCGCGTGCCGAGATTGGTCAGCCAGGTGATGACGGCGAGTACGCTCAGGCAGCTGAGCATCAGCAGAAGCGCCGTGACCGCTCCCTTGCTCCATTCGAGCGAGTAGACGATCTGCTCGTAGATCATCGTCGCGGCGTTGAGGTAATTGCCACCGCCTAGGAGTTGCGGCACGACGAATGTCGTGTAGCTGAGCGTGAAGACCAGTGCCGCGCCCGTGCCGAGACCACCGATGCTGAGCGGCAGGATGACGTGCCGCAGCGTGCCGAGCCGGCTCGCGCCGAGATTGGCGGAGGCTTCGTCCAGCCTGCGGTCATGCCGGCTCATCACGGCGATCAACGGCAGGATCATGATCGGCAGATGGA
Organism: Allobosea sp. UNC402CLCol; assembly: GCF_000745475.1. GTDB lineage: Bacteria > Pseudomonadota > Alphaproteobacteria > Rhizobiales > Beijerinckiaceae > Allobosea > Allobosea spartocytisi. The sequence goes on along the minus strand of NZ_JQJJ01000008.1, from coordinate 65,615 downwards.
CCTGCACCATGCCGATGATCACCGCCCATTGCGTGTTGATGATCCTGAGCGGAGCCGAGATCACGCCGAGGTCGATCAAGAGGCTGTTGACCACGCCCCGCCCGCCCAGGATCACGATCCAGGAATAGGTCCGCACGATGCCGCTCGTCAGGATCGGTGCGATGGTTAGGACCAGGATGATCCGCCGCATCCAGGCATTGCCGATCAGGAAGAGATAGGCGACCGGAAAGCCGAGCAGGACGCAGAGCGCGGTGGTCGACAGCGCCAGCGTCAGCGAGCGCTGGAAGGTGATCTGGTAGAGCGGGTCCGACAGCGCCGTCGCCAGATGGCGCAATGAGAATGTCTGGGAGACGATGACGCCGCGCGAGACCGTGATGTCTGAGAAGCCGAGCGACAGCAGGATGCAGAACGGAATGACGGCCACGACCGTGAGCACGACGACCGCCGGAACGGCCGGCCAGATACCGCGCCCCGACAGCACCTCGTCGAGCAGGCGGCGAGGGAGCGCGGTCGCCGTCATGGCCGTGGATAGGCCATGCAGGCGGTGGGGTCCCGCAGGTTGATCGAGACAGCCTCGCCGGTGCTGAGCGAGGCGGCTTCCACGTCGCGCAGCGCCGCGATCCTCAACGGCCTGGTGCCGCCGGCCTCGACCTCGTATTCCATCAGCGCACCGACATGGCGGCGCGAGATGATCCGGCCGTTCCAGGCCGAGCCGCCCGCGCTGGACAGAGCGAGATTGTGCGGCCGGATGAGGAGGCTGACATCACCGTCGAGCTTCGTCGCGACGATCTGCCCGCTCGGCAGCGTGATCTGGCCGGAAGCAGCTCTCGCTTCCCAGAAGTTCGAGGCGCCGACGAAGTCGGCGACATAGGCGGTCTGCGGACGGTCGAAGATGTCTTCAGGCGTGCCGAGCTGCTCGATCCGGCCCGCGCGCATGACGGCGATCCGGTCGCTCATGGCCAACGCTTCTTCCTGATCATGCGTGACGAAGATCGCGGTGATGCCGAGACGCTTGATGAGCTGGCGCAACTCGACCTGCATGCTGCCGCGCAGCTTGGCGTCGAGTGCGTTGAACGGTTCGTCCAGCAGCAGCACGCGGGGCTCGAGCACCAAGACGCGCGCGATCGCGACGCGCTGCTGCTGCCCCCCGGAAAGCTGGCTCGGATATCGCTCCTCGAAGCCAGACAGCGAAACCGTCGCCAACGCCTTCGCGACGCGCTCCCTTATTTCTTCGACCGGCGCGCCGCGCATCTTCAGCCCATAGGCGACGTTGTTCGCCACGGTCAGATGCGGGAACAGCGCATAGCTCTGGAAGACCACGCCGACAGGGCGCCGGTTCACAGGCACGGGCACGGTGTCGCGGCCGTCGATCCGGATTTCGCCGGCATCGGGTTTGAGAAAGCCGGCGATGCAGCGCAGCAGGGTCGTCTTCCCGCAGCCGGACGAGCCCAACAGCGTCAGGATCTCGCCTTCCTGCGCTGTCAGGGAACAATCGTCGAGCACGATAAGATCCGCGAAGCGCTTGCGCACCCGGCGGATCTCGACGACGCAAGCCTGGCTGCCGGAAGCGGCCGTGGCAGGCATGATCAGGGCACGGCTCAAGCCGCGAACAGCCGGTCGAAGGCTTCGACGATCTTGCCGCGGTTCGGCGCGACCTTCGGCCAATCCACGGAGGTCATGGAGGCGATCTCCTCCGGCGTCGAAGGCAGATAGGCCGCGGCACCCGCGGGCGGCATGACGCCCTTGATTACGGTGCCGAAATAATAGGGCGGCTTCGATGCGAACTCCTGGCTGTCCTTCTCTAGTAGGATGTCCGCGAATTCATGTACGAGGTCGCTATGGGCGGTCCGCGCGAACTTGACGATCATCGTCGGCAACATGAGCGGGCCCGGGCTGGTGACCTTGGCATAGCCGAGCGGCAGGCCGCTGGAGACCGCGATCCCGGTATTGTCGTGCCAGAGCGGGCACAGGCCGATCTCGCCGCGCTCCAGCATCTGCTGCAAGAGGTTGGGATTGCGGCCGACCAGCGGCTTCAGTTCCTTCCATTTGGCGAGGCCGAAATCGGTATCGGCGTCCGGCTTGCCGAATGCGGTGGCGCCGATCGAGATGCAGGCGAGGCCGAGATTGGATTGCGGACGGCACAGCCCGATCTTGCCGGCATAGTCCGGCTTCCAGAGATCGGCCCAGGTCTTCGGCGGGTTCGCCACCATTTGCTTGTTGTAGGCGATGCCGATGCCGGCGAAGCTCACCGGCACGCCCCAATCATAGGCATAGGGCGGGAAGCGTTCGTCGAGCTTGCCTGCGTTCGGCACCTTCGAGATGTCGACCTTCTCCAGCACGCCTTCGTCGACGGCGTTGATGATCGCGGGCGAACCCATGACGGCGAAATCGTAAGGGGAGGCGCCGCGAGCGGCCTTGATCTGGGCGATGGCCTCGGCCGAAAGGCCGCCGATGATCCGAAGGCTGACACCGGGATGGCGCTTGCCGAGGATGTCGCCGGCGCGCTTCAGCGGCTCGTCCTGTGCGCTGCCATAGCCGATCATGACGAGTTCACGAGCCTGCGCCCGCAGCACGGAGGGACTGGCGATGACCGCGCCGGCAGTCGCGGTGGCTGCGAGGAAATCGCGTCTGGACACTGTCTTCATGCAAGCCTCCTGAGCGCGGCTCGTGGCGTTCCGGCCGACGACGACGGTGGATGGCGACCGCGTACTTTCACTTTGTACTTCAATGAAAGATATCGCAAGTTTAAAACTTAGCCGGACAGCGCTGAAAATCGCGCCGTCATGCCACCGCAATGCGCAGGCCTGCCGCTTCGAGTCTCTGCAGGTCCGCCGCCGGGGCGCCATTGTCCGTGATCAGCACCTCGACGGCATCGAGTGAGGCGATACGGGCGCTGCCGACATGGCCGATCTTGGCATGGTCGGCGACCATGACGACACGCCTGGCGGCGTCGATCATCGCCTTCTTCACCTCGGCCTCGTCCCAATTGCCATTGGTGAAGCCGCGCTCTGCATCGATGCCGGCGCAGCATAGAAAGGCCGTGTCGGCATTGATTTCGCGCAGAAGTGTCGTCCCGAAGGGGGAAATCAGGCTGTAGCTTTCGAGGTTGCGTCCGCCTGTCTTCACCCGCCCGCCTGTGACGATGACGGTGACGCCGGGATGGGCGCGCAGCGCGATCGCGATGTCCAGGCCGTTGGTGACGACCACCACGTCGGTCAACGTTTCGGGGAGGTTGTGCGCCAGCGCCAGCGTGGTGGTGCCGGAATCCAGGATGATGGTCTCGCCGTCGCGGACCATGCTGGCGGCAAGTGTGCCGATGCGCTGCTTTTCCTCGGAAAAGCTCTGGCTCGGCAGGTCGAGAGGCCGCTCGAAGCGGGCCGGTCGCAGCGCCATGGCGCCGCCGCGGATGCGCCGGATCAGGCGCCGCTTTTCGAGGGCGTCGAGGTCGGCGCGAATGGTCACCGCCGAAACGCCGAGCGCCTCCGCCAGTGCCGAGACCTCGATGGTGCCGCGCGTGGCCAGCATTTCGATGATGCGCTCGTGGCGCGGAAGGGAGTTGCCCCGCGGCAACTCTGCGGGCGAGGGGTGCTGACTCATATGCCTTTCGTTTCCGCTTGCGTTAGATGATATAATGAAGAATATCGAAAGTCGAATTTTCGAGAGAGGAGGCGGCTCCGCGTGCCGCTTCCGGCACTTCCAACGGGACGGACGACCATGGCCGATCTGATGCAGCAGTACAAAGCGATCAAGCGCGAATCGTCCTCGGACGCGCCGGGCGATCCGGAACGCTTCCGTCGTGTCGAACTAACCCGCAGCGAGATGATGGCGCAGGGGGATGCCATGCGCCGCACGCTCGAAACCACGCGCGAGACGGTGCAGCATATCGCAGCCGAACTCGCCGACCGCAGGCTCTCCCGCGTCGTCATCGTGGGCTGCGGCGATTCCTGGATTTCGGGCATCGGCGTGCGGCTGGCGTTCGAGCGCCTGCTCGGCGTCGTTTGCGAGCCCTATGAAGCCTTCGATCTCGAGCAATACGGCCTCGACATGATCGATGACGGAACGCTCGTGATCGGCCTGTCGTCGAGCGGCAATACGGCGCCGGTGAGCGCCAGCCTCAGGGCGACCCTTGCCAAGGGCGGCTATGCGGTGGCGCTGACGAACACGGCGGCCTCCGCGATGACGAAGGAGTTTCCCGCCGCCCTGTTGATCCAGGCGACGCGCGGGGGCTGGCCGACGCAGTCGAGCACGGCGGCGATGGCGCTCATGCTGTCGCTGGCGCTCGAAATCGCCAAGGCGCGCGGGCTCGGCGAGGGCAAGGCGGTCGGCCTGGCGGCGGACCTCGCTGCGCTGCCGGAGGTGATGGACCGAGTTTCGACCGGCTTCTACGACCGCGCGACGGCGCTGGGCAAAACGCTGGCGCGCGCCGACATGGTGCTGCTCGCGGGAGCAGGGCCGCATCTGGCGCCGGCAGCCTTCGGCGCGGCCAAGCTCAAGGAATTGGCGCCGATCCATGCGGTCGCCTTTCCGCTCGAGGAATATCATCACTACCGCACCCAGAAGGCTGGCGACCCGCTGTTCCTGATCGCACCCGATCAGGCCAGCCGCCAGCGCGCCCTGGAAACTGCGATCGTCGGGAAGGCGGTGGGTGGCTACACGATCGTGCTCGTGCCGGAAGGCGAGGCGGGCTTCGACGGCATCGCGGACCATGTCTGGAAGCTGCCGCGGGTGCGTGACGAGCTCGCACCGCTCGTCTACAGCGTGCCGCTGCATCTCTTCGGCTATCACGTGACCAAGGCGCGCGATGCGCTCGGTCTCGGGGCACCGCTGCTCGGTGGCCGGGCGGCGTGACACCGACGCTCGTCACCGCAGGCGGGCTGACCGTCGACCATGTGATCTCGGCGGACGGCACCGTCGCGCTCGACAAGGTCGGCGGCAACGGTGCCTATTCCGCCGTCGGCGCCCGTTGCTGGGTCGATGCGGTCGGGCTCGTCAGCGTCGCCGTCTCGACCTATCCCCGTGCGACGCTGACGAGGCTGCGCCAGAACGGCATCGCGCTCGATGGCGTCGTGATGACTGAGGCCGCCCTGCGCAGCGGCAACTGGTTCATTTATGACGAGCGGGGGGACCGGAGCGAGAGGCTGACCAGCCGGCCGGAAGAGCTTGCGGAAGCCGGTTTCCCGACGGATCGGCTGAGCCCCGGACAGGTGGCCGCCTGGCAGGATCATCTGCGCAGGCGTGGAGACGCCGGCGAGATTTCCTATTCCCAGTTCCGCGACATTCACCCGATGGTCGCGGCGCAGGTTCCGGAAAGCTATCTCTGGGCAAGGGGTGCGCATTGCGCGCCGGCGCGGCCGGTGGTGCTGAACGAGCTCCTGCCCCTGTTTAGCGGTCGCGGCATGGTCGTGACGCTCGATGCCGGTTGGCAACTGGCGGAGCTGACGTTCGACGAGCTTTCGCCCTTCCTCGCCGAGGTCGATGCTTTCCTGCCAAGCGAGATCGAACTCGCGGCCATCCTCCCGCAGACCGGCGTCGAGACGGCGCTGGCCCTGCTCGCTGCGCGATGCCGCGGCACCGTCGCCGTGAAGCTCGGCCCGCGCGGCTGTCTCGTCTGGGACAAGGCGCGCGGTGCCGCGGTGCCCGTTCCGGTCGTGCCGACCGATGCGATCGATCCTACGGGCGCGGGCGATTCCTTCTGTGGCGGCTTCCTTGCCGGGCTGGTTGCGACAGGCGATCCCGTGCTCGCCGCTGCGCATGGAGCCGTTTCCGCCTCGCTCATCGTCAGTCGTCACGGCGCCGACGGCGCGCTGCCGGTCGATCACGCCGTCTGTCGGGCGAAGCTCGATACGCTTGTCGGCCGCCTCGGCCGCTCCCCATTTTCAGCCTGAACGGACGCCGATCGTGACCAGCCTGCGCCTCTTCTCCGCCCGTCCCCTCGTCATCGCCGCCCTGCACCTGCCGGATTTTGGCAGGCTGCGCGACAAGAGCATGGCCTGGCTGGAGGACTATGTCGTGACCAATGCCAGGGTCTTCGCGCAGGCCGGTATCCCTTACGTCAAACTGCAGGACCAGACGCGGGAGGCAGGTGCGATGCAGCCGAGCTCGCTGGCGATGACGGCCGCGCTCGGCCGCCTCCTCAAGGCCGAGTTGCCGGGCCTCGGCCTCGGCATCATCGTCGAGGCGCATGATCCGGTCGCTTCCCTCTCGATCGCGCATGCGGCGGGCGCCGATTTCGTGCGCCTCAAGGTCTTCGTCGGGCAGGCCATGACCGCGCAGGGGCTGCGCTCAGGCATGGGCGCGCAGGCCCTGGCCTTCCGGACGGCGCTCGGGCGTGACGACATCGCGATCCTCGCCGATGTCCACGACCGGACCGCGGTGCCGATGTCGTCGGAGACCGCGGAATTCGCGGCCGAATGGGCACAGAAGACCGGGGCCGACGGGCTGATTCTCACCGGCGCGGATTGGGCGGATTCGCTCGCTCGCATCCGCAAGGCGCGCGAGACGGGAATCAAGCGGCCGATCCTGCTGGGGGGCAGCGTCACCGAGGGCAATGTCCGCGAGGCGCTCTCCATTTGCGACGGCGTCGTCGTCAGTACGGCGCTGATGCGCAAGGATGCTGCGCCGACCGACATTCTGCGTTGGGACGTCGATCGGGCGAGGCGGTTCATGGACGCGGCACGCGCTGGCGCCTAGCGCTTGCCAAGACGCCGCGACGGCGGCAAGAGGCCGGCATGCGGATCCTGCTCCTCAACCCGAACACGACCGAGGCGATCACGGGACGTCTCGTCACCGCGGCCGCGGCGGTGGCATCGCCGGGCACCGAGATCGTGCCGCTGACGGCGCCACGCGGGGTGCCCTATATTGCGAGCCGGGCGGAGGCTCAGATCGGCGGGGCCGTGGCTCTGGAGATGCTTGCCGAGCATCATCACAAGGTCGACGCGGCCATCATCGCCGCCTTCGGCGATCCCGGCCTCATGGGCGCGCGGGAGCTCTTCGACATGCCCGTCGTCGGCATGGCGGAGGCGGCCATGCTGACCGCCTGCATGCTGGGGCGCCGCTTCGCCATCGTCACCTTCGCCCGCGCGCTCGGCCCCTGGTATCGGGAATGCGTCGCGATACATGGGTTGGAAGGCCGCTGTGCCGGCATCCGGATGCTAGATGAGGGCTTCGCCGACATTGCCGGCGTGCAGGAGGAGAAGGAAGCGGTGATCGTCGAGCTTGCGCTGCGGGCGGTCACCGAGGACGAGGCCGATTGCGTCATCTTGGCCGGCGCGCCGCTGGCGGGCCTCGCGGCGAGGGTCGCAGACCGCATTCCCGTCCCCGTCGTCGACCAGATGGGCGCCGCGCTGAAGCAGGCGGAAGCGCTGGTCGCGCTGAAGCCGCGCAAGCCGACGGCAGGCACCTTCCGTCGGCCGCCGCCGAAGCCCACCGAGGGCTTGCCCGAGGCGCTGGCGGCGCGGATCGAGGGAAGGTGAGGGGTCTTTTCCCGTCATGACCGGGCCTCGCCCCGGCCATGACGGCTGCCGCGGGGCTCTGCGGCGAAAGCCTCATCGACCTGCGAGCAGATCCTCGCGCCCGATTGCGTTCAGCCAATGCCGCGCGATCTCGTCGCGGCGCGCGAACCAGACGCCCGGTTTCGATGCGGCGTGCGCCAGGAACCGCTCCAGCCCGCCGATCCGGCCCGGCTTCCCGATGATGCGCAGATGCAGCCCCACCGTCATCATGCGCGGCGCGCTCGCGCCTTCGGCATAGAGCCGGTCGAAGGCGTCGATGCAGTAACGGGCGAAATCGTCGCCGAAGACGAAGCCGCCGCCGCGGGTGAAGCGCATGTCGTTGGTGTCGAAGGAGTAAGGCAGGATGAGATGGTCTTGGCCTGCGACATCGACGAGATAGGGCAGGTCGTCGTTATAGGCATTGGAATCGTAGAAGAAGCCGCCTTGCTCGATGAGCAGGCGGCGTGTGTTGGGCGAGGTCGCCGAGCGCGTGTGCCAGCCGCGCGGCGGGCTACCGGCAGTACGGGTGATCGCCTCGACGGTGCGCGCGATGGCGAGCCGCTCCTCGTCGACCGTCATGTTGGCGTGACGCTCCCAGCGCCAGCCATGGGCGGCGATCTCATGGCCGTCCGCGACCGCCTGCTGCGCCAGCCAGGGCGAGATCATCAGCGAGCGGCCGATGGCGTTGACGGTGCCGTGCGCGCCATAGGTCTGCAGCAGCTGCCGGATGCGCGGCCAGCCGGCGCGCGTTCCGTATTCGAAATGCGACTCCATGCACAGGTCGCGGATGCCCGGAATCTCCTCGACGACCTCGTAGATCGACTCGTTCTTCTCGTCGCCCTGGCCGATGCTGAGCTCGCCGCCCTCCTCGACATTGATGACGAGATTGACGGCGAGACGCGCATCGTTCGGCCAGCGCACGGCGGGAACGTTTCCGCCATAGCCGCGGAAGTCACGGTCGGTCGTGGTGTCCGGCAGCATGTCAGAGATCCGCCATGCGGCGCAGGCCGACGAGCCGATCGCCGATCGCGAGCACGGCGATGGAGAGCAGGATCAGCAGCGTCGAAATCGCGGCGATGGTGGGGTCGGGGCTTTCCTCGACATATTGCAGCATCTGAATCGGCAAGGTCTTGGTCCAAGCGTCGGTGAAGAAGATCGAGATCGGATAATTGTCCATCGAGGCGAGAAAGGCGAACATTCCCGATGTCAGGAAAGCCGGCGCGAGAGACGGCACGAGCACCTTCAGGATTGCCTTCGGATAGGTCAGGCCGAGCGTACGCGCCGCGTCGATCAGCGTGAAGTCGAAGAGCGAAAGCGAGGCGAAGACGGTTCGGACCACATAGGGCAGGGTGATGACGATATGGGCAAGGATCAGGCTCGCCCAGACGTCCCGCAACCCGGCGGCACGGAAGCTCTCCAGCATGGCGATGCCGATGACCAGCCCGGGCAGCATCAGCGGCGAGACGAGGAAGGTGACAACCGCCTCGCGGCCGCGGAAATTGCCACGCAACAGGCCGATGGCGCACAGCGTGCCGAGCACGAGCGCGATCGCGGTCGATAGCGCGGCGATCTGCAGCGAGGTGAAGACCGCCGGCCAGAGATCGCGCGAACGCGCCAGCGCCTCGTACCAACGCAGCGACCAGGACGGCGCGGGCAGGGTGAAGACCGCGGTGGACCCGAAGGAAACCGCGACGGTCACCAGCAGCGGAGTCATGAGGAAGGCGACCGTGACGGTTGCGAGCAGGGCAGTGACCCAGCCGGCGATCTTCTCGATCGGTGTCATTGAGCGCCTCCCAGTCGGCGCGAAAGCGAGGCGCTCGCGATCACGACGGCGACCGTCAGCGCCAGCAGCACGACCGCGGTGGTGGAGCCGAGCTGCTCGTTGCGCATGAACAGGAAGGAACGGCCGGTCAGCGTCGCCAGCGTCTGGAAGCGGTCGCCGATGACCAGGCTCGGGATGACATACATCGAGGCCGCCATCGAGAAGACGAAGGCGACGCCGGTGACGATCCCGGGCAGCGAGAGCGGCAGCGCCACCTTGAGAAAGCGATAGATTGGCGAGGCGCCCAGCGTCGCGGCCGCTTCGCCGAGGCGCGGGTCGACGAGCTTCAGCACGGCGTAGATTGGCAGGATCATGAACGGCACGAAGATGTTGGCGGCACCGATGACGAGGCCGGCTTCGGTAAACAGCAGGCGCTGGGGCTCGCTCCACAGGCCCAGTCCCGTCATGGCCTGGGAGACGATGCCGTCGCGCCTCAGCACGATCTGCCAGGCGAAGGCCTTCACGACGACGCCGACCGAGAGCGGCAGGATGATCGCGACGAGGATCGCCGCCTGGGCGAAGCCACCCGCGCGAGCCAGCACGAGCGCCGTGGGATAACCGATGACGAGGCAGACGAGCGTGACCAGCGCTGCGCTGCGCAGCGTGTTGGCGAGGACGGTCCAGCTGAACGGATCGGCGAAGAAGCCGACGAAGGAGTCCAGCCCTCCCGTTCCGAACAGGCTGCGGCCCATAAGGAAGAGCAGCGGCAGTCCGTAGACGATGGCGATGTAGAGGGTCGCCGGCAGCGCGAGCAGCAGCACCGGGTCGAGGCGGCGCGTGGTGCTCATGCGGCGTACCCTTCCGGGGTGGCTGGATAGAGGAGCGTGTCCGCCAGCTTCCAGCTCAATGGCAGCGTGACACCGGGCGCGACGCCGGGCGGTACTTCATGGGCCTCGACCAGAAGCCTGCCGCCTTCCGGAGCCACGAAATGGAGTTGCACCCGTGCCCCCTGGAAGACGACGTCCCGGAGCGTCGCGTCGATGCGGTTCTCGCCCTCGGTTCCGACGGCGATGCGTTCGGGACGGACGCCCAGCACGACCGCGCTGCCGGAGATGAAGTTCCCCGGCGCGCGGATGGCACCGGCGCCAGTATCGACATGCACGATCCCGGAGTCTTCGCTCGCGACCTTGCCGGGCAGGCGGCTCGACAGCCCGACGAAGTCGAGGGCGAAAGGCGTCGCGGGCCGATGGTAGATCTCGGCAGGCGTGCCGAGTTGCTCGATGCCGCCGCGATGCATCACCGCGATGCGGTCGGACATGGTCAGCGCCTCGTCCTGGTCGTGGGTGACGAAGATCGCCGTCGTGCCGACCTCGCGCAGGATGCGGCGCAAGTCGATCTGCATCGCCTCGCGCAGCTTGCGGTCGAGAGCCGAGAAGGGTTCGTCGAGCAGGAGGAGCTTCGGACCGACCGCGAGCGCGCGGGCGACGGCCACGCGCTGCTGCTGGCCGCCCGAGAGCGCCCTGACCGAGCGGTCCGCGAAGGCGCCCATCTGCACGAGATCGAGAAAGCGCGCGACGGTGGGCGCGATCGCGGCGGCCGGGGCGCGGCGCGCCTTGAGTCCGAAGGCGACGTTCTCCGCGACGGTCAGATGCGGAAACAGCGCGTAGTTCTGGAAGACGACGCCGACATCGCGCCGATGGGGCGGCTTGCGGGTGATCTCATCTCCGTCGAGCACGACCTTGCCGGTGTCGGGTGGCATCAGGCCGGCAACGATCCGCAGCAATGTGGTCTTGCCGCAGCCCGAGGGGCCGAGCAGCGAGATGAACTCCGCCTTCCCGACCGACAGGTCGACGCCGTCCAGCACTGTCGCGGCGCCGAAGCGCTTGCCCGCGCCGGTGATGTCGAGGAAGGCCGTGGTCATGACAGATCCCGCTCAGGCCGTGAGTGTGTCGGCCATCCTCCGATGCCAGCGGCGCAGGGGATGGCCATCGAAGGCAAGGGATCGATCAGATCGCCATGTCGCGGTCCCAGCGCTTGATCCAGTCGTTGCGTTGCGCGGCAACGTTGGCCCAGTCGATCTGGAAAATCTTGACGTCCGCACCCAGCCCCTCCGGCTTCGGCACCGCCTTGTTGGTGGCGAGCGAGAAGGTCGGTCCGGCGAGCTTCCCCTGCAGCTCCGCGCCAAGGAGCTCGTTGACATAGGCGAAGGCGAGCTCCGGCTGCGGCGCGCCCTTGATGACGGCGATGCCGGAGGGCATGGCGAAGACGCCTTCCTTGGGTGCAGCCAGATCGATCGGCGCGCCGGCGGCCTTGCGCTCCAGACAATAGGACGACATGGCGGGGCCGATCAGATGGGCCTCGCCCTGCTCGAGCAGGTTATAGGCCTGCGGCTGCTGGGTGTAGATCGTGAGCAGGTTGGCCTTGAGGGTCGCGAGCTTCTTGAAGCCGACATCAGTGTCCTTCTGCGCGGCATCGAGCGAGGCGCCCGTCAGCAGGCCGGCGGCGAACAGGATCGGCAGCCCCTCCGTATTCTGCAACGAGGGGATGATCACGCGGCCCTTATACGTCGCATCGAACAGCTCGGCCCAGGAGACGGGCGGCGCCTTCACCGCGGTCTTGTTGTAGGCGATGCCGAGCCAGGGCTGGAGATAGTTCGCCCACATCCCGTCCATATGGGTGGAGCCGGGCAGTAGATCGGCCATGTTCGGCGCCTTCGCCGGCGTCAGCGGGTCGAGCAGCCCTTCCTTCACGGCCAGGATCATGACGGGGTCGTCCATCTGGACGACGGACATGTATTGCCGGTCCTTGTTTTTCTGCATCTTCTCCAGGTTCACGAGCGAACGCGTGCCCTCGAAGATAACCTTGCAATTATACTTCTTCTCGAAGGCTGGGACGACGATCTGCTCGACCCAGGGCTTATGGCCGGCAGCGCCGCCGACGACGAGCTCCCTGGTCTGGGCGCGCAGAACGGACGGCATGGCGATCAGCGCGGCGGTGCCGGCGAGGATGGAACGACGGCTCGGGCGGGCAAGGGCGAAGGCATCCATGATCGGTCCTTTCGGCAAAGAGTGCGCAATCCCTTCAGCAACCGGCATGCCAAGGTGGCCGCCGACGGCGGCGTTTCAATAAACTTGTTTTATAGCAATTGGTTAGATCACTTTCCCGACGCCGTCGATGGATCGGGATATGCGTCCGTGAAAGGTTATTTTGTGCACAATAGCGCTACTATTGTGCTTCATATTCACATGTCCTTGCCGAAAGAACGGGCAGCGTCACGATTGGCGTTTCGGTGTGCGGAGGCGATAATCGCGACATGAACGAAGGCGATATCCACGCGATCCTGACACGGGTGTTGCGCGCCGGCCGGCTGCCCGGAGGCGTCAAGCTGGGCGAGCATCGGCTGGCCGATATCTTCGGCGTCAGCCGCGAGCGGATCCGCAAGGTGCTCCACCGGCTCGGTGCCGAGCGGCTGCTCGACATCATCAAGAATCGCGGTGCCTTCACGATCGAGCCCGATCTGCGCGAGAGCCATATGGTCTACGAAGCCCGGCGCATTCTCGAGAGCGGCATGGCCGCGCATCTGGCCGAAAACCTGAGCGAGGCGCAGATCGCGCGGCTGCGCCGGCATGTCGAAGCCGAGGGGGAGGCGTTGCGCCAGGACGACCAGCCGACATGGCAGCGCCTATCGGCCGAATTCCACTTCCTGCTCGCTGAGATGACGGAGAATCCGCTGGTGCAGCGGCAGGCGCACGAACTGATCAGCCGCACGCTGATGCTGGTGAAGCGTTACGAGACCACCGCCGGATCGGCCTGCGGCTGCGAGGAGCATCGCGCCATTTTCCGGGCTCTGGCGGCGCGCGAGCGCGGAAAGGCCGTCAAGGCGATGACGACGCATCTTTCGCTTGTGGAGACGCGCCTGCGGCCGACGCTCTGCGAAGCGGTGGGGCCGTCGCTCGACGACGTTCTTCGCGAGGAGATCGCCCGGGCGTCGCGCGAAGCGACGATCGCGGCAGAGTGAGGAAGCCGATGTCCTATGATCTGATTATTGCCGGCGGCACGGTTGCGACCGCCTCCGACACCTTCAACTGCGATGTCGGCATTCGCGAGGGACGTATCGCCGCGCTGGGCCACGATCTCGGCGCGGCAGATCGCAGAATCGACGCCTCCGGCAAGCTCGTGCTGCCGGGCGGCATCGACAGCCATGTCCATATCTCGCAGCCGAGCGGCGAGGGCATCGTCATGGCGGATGATTTCGCCAGCGGCACGCTGTCGGCCGCGTTCGGCGGCAATACGACGGTGATGCCCTTCTGCGTGCAGGAGAAGGGCACGCCGCTGCGCCGGACCCTTCGGGATTACCACGCCAAGGCCGAAGGCCGTTGCTATACCGACGTCTCCTTCCATCTCGTCATCTCCGAACCGAGCGAGCAGGTGCTGGGCCAGGATCTGCCGGCGCTGATCGAGGATGGCTACACCTCCTTCAAGGTCTTCATGACCTATGAGGGGCTGGCGCTCGCCGATTACGAAATGTTGCAGGTCATGAGCGTGGCGCGCGAGACCGGCGCGCTCGTCATGGTCCATGCTGAGAACTACGACGCCATCCGCTTCCTGACGCAGCGTCTGGAACAGGGCGGCAAGATCGCGCCGAAGTTCCACGGCACCTCGCGGCCCATCCCGGTCGAGCGCGAGGCGACGCATCGGGCGATCTCGCTCGCCGAGTTGATCGACGTGCCCGTGATGATCGTCCATGTCTCGAACCGCGAGGCGATGGAGGAGATCGCCCGGGCCCGCTCGCGTGGCCTCAAGGTCTATGGCGAGACCTGCCCGCAGTATCTGGTGTTGACCGAGGCGGACATGGACGGGCTCAACATGGAGGGGACGAAATATGTCTGTTCGCCGCCACCGCGTGACCATGCCAGCCAGGCCTCCTGCTGGGAGGGGCTCCAGAACGGTGTCTTCCAGACCTTCTCGTCAGACCATTGCCCGTTCCGCTATGACGATCCCGCCGGCAAGCTCAATCCGAAGGGACGCACCTCCTTCCGCTGGGTGCCCAACGGCATCCCCGGTGTCGAGACGCGCCTGCCGATCCTGTTCTCCGAAGGGGTCGGCAAGGGCCGCATCAGCCTGAACCAGTTCGTCGCGCTGTCGGCGACCAATCACGCGAAGATGTACGGGCTGACGAAGAAGGGCTCGATCGCGGTCGGCATGGACGCCGACATCGCCATCTGGGACCCCGAGCGCGAGGTCACGATCGGCCAATCCCTGCTCCACCATGGCAGCGACTACACGCCCTATGAGGGGATAGCGGTCAGGGGATGGCCCGTGACGACGATCGTTCGAGGGCAGGTCGTGGTCTGCGACGGCGTATTGGAGGCACGACCCGGCGCGGGCAGGCATGTCGCAAGAGACCGTTCCGCTTTCGCTCGCCCCGCCGGCTGAAACGGGCGTGGGCGCCACAAGCGCAATCCTTTGCCGCAGGCCCTTTGTCGATGCGAGGCGGGTTCCAGAGGGCGCGTAATAGTGCCCTGTTTCGGGCGACAGACAGCCTTCGCGGTCGCGCGAGGCGGAAGCCAGCCGCTCATCGCTCCGCGACCGAAACGCGCCTATTCTGACTTCGCTCACGGCGCCGCCGGATCTGGGAGGCCATCTCGCTCGTTATGACGATATGGAGCCTCGCAGCCGGAGTCGGGCCGGCTCTCAGGAGTGAAAGCGATGTCCGGACATGCTCTTCTGAACGCACAGACCGTCGAGGACTGCATCATCGACCAGGGCTGGGAGCACTACACCCCTGAGGACCACGCCATCTGGGGCGTGCTGTTCGAGCGCCAGCAGCGGACCCTGCGAGGCCATGTCTGCCAGGAATATCTCGATGGTCTCGCCGCGCTCGGCATCGGCCCCGAAGGCGTGCCGAATTTCGCGCGCATGAACGAGCGGCTGCGGCGGCTGACCGGCTGGGAAGTCGTGGCGGTGCCGGGGCTCATCCCCTCGCGTCCCTTCTTCCAGATGCTTGCCAACCGCCAGTTTCCGGCCGGCACCTTCATCCGCAGCCGTGAGCAGCTCGACTATCTGGAGGAGCCCGATATCTTCCACGATGTCTTCGGCCACGTGCCGCTGCTGACCAACCCCGCCTATGCCGACTACATGAACGAGTACGGCCGCATCGGGCTTGTCGCGGTCGAGACCAAGGGGGTGAAGTTCCTCGCCCGCCTCAACTGGTACACCATCGAATTCGGGCTGATCCGCAAGCCCGAGGGCATCCGCATCTATGGCGCGGGCATCGTCTCGTCCTTCGGCGAAGCGAAATATGTGGTGGACGACCCTTCCGCCCACCACCTGGCCTTCGATCTCGAGCGCGTGCTGCGCACCGGCTATTACATCGATGATTTCCAGGCGACCTATTTCGTCATCGATCGCTTCGAGGATCTGTTCGACCTGCTCAGGGGCAGCGATTTCACCACCCGTTTCGACGAATTGCGCGCCCTGCCGGCCCACACGCCCTTCGAGATCCTGCCGCAGGACGTGGTCATCCGGGAAGGCAGCGGCCATTTCTGGCGCGATTTCCCGGCCACGAAGACGAAGCTGAAGTGAGGTTCGTCTGCCGCCTGCCGTTCAGGATGCCGGCGAGGACCCCACACGGTTCGTGAACCGCCCAGCCCGGAACTCTTCGATGGATCCCGGGCCAAGCCCGGGATGACGGGGTGGTACCCAGAAGACCGAGCATGCCCTCAGAGGCGCGTTTCTAATCGAGGATCGCGGCACCAAAATTCCGCTGTGGGTCGATGTCGGCGACGAGCCTGCCGGTCGGGGTGGCTGCCGGGCCGCCTTCGCGCGGCAGCCAGCGGCCGGAGCCGGGCCTGGCATGCACCGTACCGTCGGCCACGACCTCCGCGCCCCGCACGAGAACGCGCTCCGGCCAGCCGGTGACGCTGCGGCCGGCGAAGGGCGTGAAGCCGGTCAGGTCATGCATCGCCGCATCGGTGATGGTTACTTGCTTGCCCGGATCCCAGATCGCGATATCGGCGTCGTAGCCGGGCAGGAGTGCGCCCTTGCCCGGCAGGTTGTAGATCGCGGCGGGAGCGGTCGCGGTCAGGTTGACGAAGGCGTCGAGCCCGCGTCCGGCGAATTCGGGCCGGCCCTTCGAGACGAGTGCGTCGAAGAGCAGGGGCAATCGCGTCTCCAGACCGGGAAGGCCGTTGGCGATCTGCTTGAAATTCGGGTTCGGGCCGGCCGAGAGCTTGCCGGTCTCGTCGAAGCGATAGGGCGCATGGTCCGAGGAGACCGTCTGGATGTCGCCGAGCGCCAGGGCCTGCCAGAGCGCCTCCTGATCGGACTCTTCGCGCGGTGGCGGCGAGCACATCCATTTCGCGCCTTCCAGGCCGGGCTTGTCGAGATCGTGGCGGGTCAGGAAGAGATATTGCGGGCAGGTCTCGGCGAAGACCTTGAGGCCGCGACCGCGCGCATCGCGGATCGTTTGCGCGCCTTCGGCGGTCGAGACATGGAAGATCATGATCGGCTGGTCGAGCAGTTCGGCCGCGGTGATCAGGCGGTTGAAGGCCTCGGCCTCGGAGCCGCGCGGATGGCTGATCGCGTGGTATTTCGGTGCGACATAGCCCTTCTCGACGAGCTTCTTGCCCATCCAGGAGATCATGCCGTGGTTCTCGGCATGGACGCAGACCAGGGCCTGGTTCTGCCGGGCGGTCAGCAGCAGGTCGAGCAGCGGCTCGTCGTCGACCTTGATCAGGTCATAGGTCATGAAGACCTTGATCGAGGCATGGCCCTCGCCGATCAGCGCCGGCAGATCCTGCTCGATCGTCTTGCGATCGGGATTGGCGACGATGAGATGGAAGGCGTAGTCGATCAGCGCGCCACGCCGGGCGAGGGCTGCGTAGTCGTCGACAACCTTGCGCAGATCGAGGCCGCGATGCTGGGCGGCAAAAGAGATCAGCGTGGTGTTGCCGCCAAAAGCGGCCGAGGTCGTGGCGCTCTCGAAGGTGTCGGCATTGAGCAAACCGCCGGCCGAGACCTGCTCGACATGGGCATGGGTATCGATGCCGCCGGGCAGGACGAGCTTGCCCGTCGCGTCGATCTCGCGGGCGCCTGCCGCGAGGCCGAGGCCCAGAGCGGCGACCTTGCCGTCCTTGACCGCGACATCGGCCCGGAAGCTGCCGGTCGCGGAGCCGACCGTGCCGCCGCGAATGACCAGATCATAGTTCGCCGTCATCTACCCTCGTCCTCTTCAACGCACCATCAGCGTGCCGATCGCCATCGCGACCGCGGCCTGCGTCGGATCGATCACGGGGATGCCCAGCGCATCCTCCAGCGGCCGGCGATGGCGCGCCATCCCGGCGCAGCCCATCACGATGGCGCCGGCGCCGTCCAGCTCCTTGAGCTCGGTGCCGATCGCGATCATGCGCTGGAGCGTGCCTTCGCCGGACGCGCTCTCGGCCACCGACATCTCCAGCGGGCGCTCGCCGGCGAGCCGGTCCATCAGCCCCATCTGGCGGAGATAGCGAATGTGGCGCGGGATCGAGCGCGACTTGATCGCGATGACGCCGAAACGGTCCGCCCGCGTCAGCGCCGTCAGCACGCCGCATTCGGCGATGCCGAAGACCGGGCTGGCCGTGCCCTCGCGGGCGACGTGCAGGCCGGGATCGGAATAGCAGGCGATGACGAAGGCATCGACGTCGTTGGCGGCCTCGACCCGGCGGCGCAGCGGCAGGGTGACGCTTTCGACATGCTCCTGCGTCTCGATGCCGATCGGCCCTTCGCGCAGGCTCTCGCAGATGATTTCCGGTCCCTCGGCAAAGGCGAGCGGCACCAGCGCCTGCCGCAGGCCCTCGGTGACCATCTCGTTGGAGTTGGGGTTGATGACGAGGATGCGGGGACGGCGGCTCATCGCGAAGGGTCCGATCTGGCAGGTCTATGGTTCAGCATGGCATTGCCGGCGGGCTCAGGCGACCTCTCGCACCACCCAATCCGCCAGGATGGTGCAGGCCGCAAGGAAATCGTCGATCTCCATCGCCTCCAGCGGGTTATGGCTGCCGTGCTCGTTGCGCACGAACAGCATGGCGATGGGCACGCCGGCGGCGGCGAAGGCAGCGGAATCATGGGAAGCGGGGCTGCCCAGCGGCATCGTCGGAATGCCCTGTCGGTCTGCTGCCGCCTCCAGCCCGGCGACGATGCCGGGATCGACCGGGCCGACCGCGGCGCTGGCGCGCGTGCCGAGCTCGAAGCTGACGCGCCGGCGCGCCTCGATCTCGCCGATGCCGGCCAGCATCTTCGCCTCGACCCGCTCCAGCACGGCCGGATCATAGGCACGCACGTCGAGGCTGAAGGCGAAGCTGCCGGGCACGGTGGTCAGGCCATGGACGGCCGGGTCGGTGTGGAAGCGCCCGAGCGTCACCGCCATCGGGAAGCCCGCTTGCTCCTCTTCCTGCCAGAGCCGGTCGAGCATCACCGCGAATTCGGCCCCGGCCATTGCGGCGTCGCGGCGGAAGCGGCGGGGCGTGCCGACATGGTCGTGCCGCCCGACGATGCGCGCATCGGGATAGCGGAAATTGCCGGGCACGCCGGTGCAGATCGCGACCGGCAAACGGGATTCGACGAGGCTCGGCGCCTGCTCGATATGGACTTCGAGGAAGGCCCGGATCGTGGCGGGATCGAGATGGCGCTCGCGCCGGCGGATCGCGGCGGAATCGCCGCCACTGGCATCGATGCTGGCAGCGAGCACGCGGCCATCGTCGATGCGCTTCGCTTCGAGCGCGCCATCCGGCAGCGCGCCGAGCGCCGAGCGGCTGCCGATATAGGAAACCTGGAACCAGACGCTTTCCTCGGCCCTTACGCCCATGGCGGTGACGTCGCAGCGCGGCGCGATGCCGAGTGCGCGCAAGGTCTCGATGACGACGAGCCCGGCGACGACGCCCGCCGCGCCGTCGAAATTGCCGCCATGCGGGACGCTGTCGAGATGCGATCCCATCAGGATGCGCGGGGCGTTCGCCTCGCGGCCTTGCAGGCTGACATAGGTGTTGGCGGCAAAGTCATGCGAGACGGCGAGCCCGCGCGCCTTGCCGTGTTCCGCCAGCAGGCGGTGGCCGAAATCCTCGCCTGCGCCGTAGGTGTCGCGCGTGACGCCGGGTTCGTCGCGGCTGCCGGCAGCCAGCCGATCGAAGAGGGCGGCCACCCATTCGCGTTGGGCGGCGACGGCCTGGGCGATCGCCGTATCAGCGTGGGGCGTCCTGGCTGTTGCAGTCATCTCGATCCGGTGGGCTGTGGTTTGCGGCCCCATCACGCGCCCAGCCGTGAAGCGGCGGTGATCGAGCCTGCGCGGTGTCTCATGATACGTGTCGCCGGCAGCCGGCACCAAACCTTGGGCCAGCGTGCCTGGCCAGACAATGGTGCCATCTATGCGGATTTCCGGGGTGTCATTCGTGCGTTGAATAGCACGCGCGCGCTCAGCCGGATCCGAGCTTGGCTGCGGTTTCCGCAGCCACCAGCCGGACCTCGCGCAGGAAGGCGTCGGCAGCACGCGAGATCGGGCGCTTGCGCGAGCGCACGGCCGAGGCCCTGACCTCCGAAGCCGGCACGAAGGGGCGGATGGCCAGGTCGTAATGGCCACTGAAGACCGGAGACAGCGGATCGACCACCGCGACGCCGACGCCGCTTTCCGCCAGCACGCAGGCCGTGTTGCAATAGCGGACCTCCACGGAGAAGCGATGGGGCACATCGGCCTGGGCGAAGGCGCGCCGGACGATCGTGCCCATGCGCGTGCCCTGTTCGAGGGCGATATAGGGCGCGTCGCGCAGGTCGTCAGGCGTGATCGTCGCCTTGGCCGCGAGAGGATGCTCGGGCCGCATGACGCAAACCATGTCGCCGGCGAAGAACGTCTCGGCATCGAGCCCGCGATCATCGTCCAGCCCCATGACGAAGCCGAGCTCCGCCGTGCCGTTCTCGACGCTTTCCAGCACATGCTCGAAGCGCCGGACGTCGAAGGAGACCCTGACCTTCGGTCGCTTGACCAGGAAATTGCGCAGCGCTGCCGGCAGCACGCCATAGCCCAGAGGCGGCGTCGCGATGATGCGAATATGGCCGGCGCGATTCTCCTTGATATCCTGCACCCTGGCCTCGAGGGCCGCGTGCAGGGTGAAGATCGGCTCGGATTCCTCGTAGAGCGTGCGCGCCTCGGCTGTGGGGAACAGGCGGTTGTTGACGCGCTCGAACAGCGGGAAGCCGACCTGGCTTTCGAGATGCTTGATCGCGTTGCTGACGGCCGGCTGCGACAGCCCCAGTTCCTGCGCGGCGCGAACCGTCGTCTCACAGCGGACGACCGCCCGCAGAAGCTCGATCTGGCGAAGGTTCATATGATCGGTCCAAATAGAGTGTGCCCACACTATTCGGTCAGCAAATCATATGCCAGCTTTCTGACTCGTGAGACGTGCTCAGGCCCAGCGCAGGCTGGGCGGCGAGAGCTCGTCGACCGAGCGCCCGGCCCAGTCGAGCGAGGAGGCCTTGGCGAGCGCGCGCCGCTGCGCCTGTTCCAGCCCATCGGAGGCGGCCTGATAGTCCATGGTCAGGACCTTGCCGTCGGCGACGACCTGCTTGCCCTGCACGAAGACATGGGAGACGGCGCGGTCGGCGGCCGCGTTGATCAGGCTCTTCAGCGGATCACGCGTCGGGCGCATCATCGGATGGGTGAGGTCGACCATGACGAGGTCGGCCTGGGCGCCCTTGGCGAGGCGGCCGATATCGTCGCGGCCGAGCAGCCTGGCGCCGCCCAGCGTCGCGGCGCGGAAGACCTGTCCGGTCGTCACCACCGCATGGCTTTCGCCGGTGATGCGGGCATAGACGCCCGCATGGCGCAGTTCCTCCAGCATGTTATGCGGGAAGGTGTCGGTGCCGATGCCGATGTTGACGCCGGCCTTCAGATAGCGGCCGAGGTCACGCAACGTGAAGCCGCGCCGGCCGAATACGGTCGGGCAATGCGCGACGGAGGTGCCGGTCTCGGCGAGGCGCGCCAGATCCGTGCGCGTCGGCCAGCGCACCCAGGGGTGGTCGTCAAGGAAGATCGCATGGGCAATCGAGGCATTGGGTGCGAGGAAGCCGACGCTGTCGAGCCACTGGATCGGCGAGAGACCGCTGCGGCGGACCATCTCGTGGAACTCGCTGATCGACTGGCCGGCATGGGTCTGGATCGGGATGTTGCGCTCGTTGGCGGCGGCGATCGAGGCGCGGAACAGCTCCTCCGTGCAGGTGTCGATCTGGGCCGGGCAGGCGAGGCCGGAGAGCCGGCCGGATTCATGAGCGAGCGCGGCGTCGATCACCTTGAAGGCGTCTTCCATCGCCTTGCGGCCGGCGGCATCGTCGAGCTCGTATTCGACCTGATAGCCGTTGCGGGTGAACCAGCGACCGTTGCGGTACATCGGCGCCATGACCATGCGCAGGCCGGAGGCCGCTGCGCGGTCGAGCCAACCCTCGCTCGGGAAGGAGAGGTCGACCAGTGTCGTGGTGCCGGACATCAGCAGTTCCGACCAGGCGACATGGTTGAGATGCGGGATGCCCTCGGCATCGGCACGGAAGAGCCAGAGGAACTCGTAGAGCGACGAGTTGTAGAGCTTCGGCGTGCCGACCTCGTCGGTCATGCCCTTGTTGCCGGGCTCGCTCGACGGATGGGAGTGGATGTCGACGAGACCGGGCATGACCATGAAGCCAGCGCCGTCGATCTCGCGCGCGACCTCGCCCGTGAAGCCACCGCCGAGATGCAGGATGCCGCTCTGGTCGAAGACGACATCGAGATTGCGGCGATAGACATGGTCGTCGGCCGCCGCGTCATAGGCGATGACGATGTCGGCATTGCGGATGCGGGTGGTCATGGCTGTCTCGTTTGCGCTTGGCTTCTTCGAAGAGCGCCGTCATCCCGGACAAGCTGCGGAGCAGCGCAGATTCGGGATCCATCGTAAGGCTCCGGAGCTCTACGATGGATCCCGGCGCTCCGCTTCGCTGCGGCCGGGATGACGGCGTTGCGTGTGCTTCAGGCCTTCGCCTTCTTTTCCTGCGCGAGGAAATGCTCGGCGATCTGCTGGCCGGTCGCGATCCAGACGTCTCCGAAGCCGCGCGCGCGGGCCAGGAATTCGCGCATGATGCCGATCCGCATGGGCCTCCCCGAGACCTGAGGGTGCATCACCATCGAGACGAGGCCGCCCCATTCGCGGGTCTGGTCGAGCTCGTCGTTCCAGATCGAGAGCACATGCTCCTTCGGGAACATCGGACGCGGGCTGAAGCGCTGCGACAGGCCGTAGAGCCAGTCATCGAAGGACATGTTGACCGGCAATTCGACCGGGCCCTTCGAGCCGTCGCGCAGCTTGTGGCGATAGGGTCGGATGTCGTCGCGGAAGGAGGAGGAGTAGACGATGCCCTTCTCGCGGAGATAGCCGAGCAATTCGTCATAGTTCTCGCCCGAGGGCGCGCGGTAGCCGACCGGCGTGACGCCGAGGATGCGCTTGAAGATATCGAGCGTCTTGTCGATCTCCTCCTTGTCGACGGCGAAATCGGCGGGGTCGGGCCGCTTATGTGAGTAGCCGTGATGGCCGACCTCGTGCCCGTCCTTGACGATGGCCTCGCACATCCCGGGATGGACCTCGACGACCCAGCCGGGGATGAAGAAGGTCGCCTTGATCTCCATCGCGCGGAGCTGATCGAGGATCTTCGGAACGCCGACCCGCTCCTCGTAACCGCCGAAGGAGAGCGTCACCAGCCGGTCGGTGTTCTTGGCGTCGTATTGCAGCCAGGCCGTCTCGGCGTCGACGTCGAAGGCGGGGAACACCGCGCATCGGTAGCCGGCCGGCCAGGGATAGTCCGGGGCCGGGTCCGAGAGATTGGCGATGCGGTGGGGGAAATCGGTCAGCATGACAGGCGTCTTTCGCGAGAAAGCGCCCCACCTCGGAGCGGGGCGCGATGGGAGCGGTTGGTACTCGGGTTCAGTTCTTGGTTTCGCCGTTGATCATGAGCTTGTCGACCTTGGCGTCGGCCAGCTCCCATTTCTTCAGCACGGCGGCATAGCTGCCATCGGCGAGCATTTCGGCGAAGGCCTTGGCGACGGCGTCACGCAATTCGGTGTCCTTCTTGGCGAAGGCGAGGCCCTGATAGACGGTGGTGAAGGGCGTCCCCAGGATCGCGTAGTTCCCCGGCTCCTGGCCCATCAGATAGGGCAGGGTCTCGCTGCCCTGGACGGCGGCGTCGAGCCGCTTCTGCCGGAGCTGGGTGCGTGCGTCGGCCGAGCCTTCCGTGCCGACGATCTGCAGTGCGGGCTTGCCCTTGGCCTCGCAGTTTTCCTTGCTCCAGCCTTCCATCTCCTTCGGGAAGGAGGTGCGGCGGCTGGCGCCGACCTTCTTGCCGCAGAGGTCCGCGAGGTTCTTGAACTCGTCCTTGCGGTCGGCATTGGTGTAGAACTGGGCGCCGGAGGCGAGATAATCGACGAAGTCGAGCGTTTCGCGACGGCTCGGCAGGTCGCTCATCCCCGACAGGATCATGTCGACGCGGCCGGTGGTCAGCGCCGGGATCATGCCCTCGAAGCTGATTTCCTCCCATTTGATGGTGATGCCGAGCTTTTTGGCCAGCGCGTTACCGAGATCGATGTCGAGGCCGGTCAGCGTGCCGGTCTTGGGGTCCTTGAACTCCAGCGGCGGGTAGTTCGGCACATTGGCGACGGAGAGCGTCTTCTTCTCGAGGATGCGTGCCGGCAGGCTCTGGGCCTGGGCGAGGCCCGTCGCGGCGCAGAGCGCGATGGCCGACAGGCCGAGCAGGATGGATGTCTTCGACATGGCTTTCCCCTTTTTGATCAATGTCTGACGGCGTTGATGAAGGCTTTGGTGCGCGTTTCCTTCGGATCGACCAGGACCGAGCGGGGATCGCCGAGCTCGACGATCTGGCCCTGGTCCATGAACGCGACGCGGTGGCCGACATCCCTGGCGAAGCCGAGTTCATGGGTGACGCAGATCATGGTCATGCCGGTCTCGGCGAGATCGCGCATCACCTTGAGCACCTCCGAGACCAGTTCCGGATCGAGCGCCGAGGTCGGCTCGTCGAAGAGCAGCAGTTCGGGGCGCATCGCGAGCGAACGGGCGATCGCGACGCGCTGCTGTTGGCCGCCGGAAAGCTGCGAGGGATAGGCGTCACGCTTGTCGGCGAGACCGACGCGCTCAAGCAGGGCGAGCGCCCGGGCGGTCGCCTCCCTGGCCGGCTCGCCCAGCACCTGCACCGGTCCCTCAATGATGTTCTGCAGGGCTGTCAGATGCGGGAACAGGTTGAAGCGCTGGAACACCATGCCGATCGAGCGGCGCTGGCGGGCGATCGCCGCGTCGTCGAGCTCATAAAGCTTGTTGCCCTCGCGGTGGTAGCCGACGCGCTCGCCGGAGACCCAGAGCGCGCCGCCATCGATGCGCTCGAGCTGGTTGATACAGCGCAGGAAGGTGCTCTTGCCCGAGCCGGAGGGGCCGATGATGCAGAGCACCTCGCCCTTGGGGATCGCAAGGTCGATGCCCTTCAGCACCTTGAGCGTGCCGAACTGCTTCTCGACCTTCTGGGCGAGGACGAGAGGGGCGCCGGCGAGATGGTCGGGGTCGACCGTCCGGACTTCGGAGAGGGCGGTCTGGGTCAGGATGTCGGTCATCGTGCCAGCCCTCAGCGCTGCGCCGGGGCGGCGACGCCGCGGGCGTAATAGGCCTCGATCCGACCCTGGATCAGGCTGAGGACGGTGACGACGACCAGGTACCAGATCGCGGCGACGATCAGCAGCTCGATGACCCGCGAATTGGCGTAGTAGATGTTCTGCGCGCTGTGCAGGATCTCGGCGAACTGGATGACGCTCGCCAGCGAGGTGAGCTTCACCATGCCGATGAACTCGTTGCCGATCGGCGGCACGATCACGCGCATGGCCTGCGGCATGATGATCCGCCGCAGCAGCTTGAGCCGCGTCATGCCGAGCGTCTGGGCCGCCTCGTACTGGCCGTTGTCGACGGAGAGCAGGCCGGCGCGCACCACCTCCGCGGTGAAGGCGCCCTGCTGGATGCCGAGGCCGAGCAGTGCCGCGACGAAGGGCGTCATCACCTCGACGGTCTTGAACGAGAACAGGCCGGGTATGCCGATGGTCGGGAAGACCAGCGCGAGATTGAACCAGAGCAGCAGCTGCAACAGGGCCGGCACGGCCCGGAAGAACCAGATATAGCCGACCGCCGTCATCGAGAGCACGGGATTGGCTGACAACCGCATCACCGCGAAGACGACGCCGAGCGCGATGCCGAGCAGCATCGCCAGGATCGCCATGACGATGGTGTTGACGAGGCCGGTCATGATGGCCTGGACGGTCAGGAACTCGGCGACATAGTTCCACTCGATCTGCCCGACCGCGAAGGCGCGCACGATCGCGGCCAGCGCGAGGCAAACCACGGCGGCGCCGATGATCCTGCCGAAATGCCGGCGGGGAACGATGATGAGGTTGTCGGATTCAGCGATCATCTTGCCTCGATGGCTTCAGGTCGTCGGAAGGCGATGAGCGGGCGCGGGCGTGCCGGGGCGCTGTCCGATCTTACCGGAGGGGAACCGGCTTGCGAGGCGGCTCCCCATGGCGCGTCTATGATTTATCCCGCTGCTGTATTCGCCTGGCTTATAAGCGGAGCCTGCGACGGCCTTCACGGGCCGTCGCCCAAGAGCCCGCTCACTGTCCGGCGTCGATGGCGGGTTCGGGAAGAGCCTGCCGCTCGAGGCCGAACTTCTTCAAGGCCTGCTGGTAGGCGCCGTTCTTCATGACGGCCGCAGTCGCCTTGGCGACGGCGTCGCGCAATTCGGTGTTCTTCTTCTCAAAGGCGAGGCCGAAGAGCGTCTTGTTCAGCGACTCGCCGACGAAGGCATAGGTGTTCGGCTCATCCGCCATGAGATAGGCGACATATTCGGGTCCGAGCACGGCAGCGTCGAGCCTGCCCTGCTTGAGATCGAGCCTCGTCGCCGTGGCGCCCGCCGTGCCGTTCACGGTGATCGCCGGCTTGCCCGCGGCGGCGCAGTTCTTCTCGCTCCACGCCACCGTGACCGGCATGTAGCTCGTGGTGCGCGGGGCCCCGACGGTTTTGCCGCAGAGATCGACATTGCCCTTCAACTCGCCCGCCTTGGCCGCCAGCGCGAAAGGCTGGGCGCCGGTGGCGAGGTAGTCGACGAAGGTGAGCTTGTCGCGGCGGGAGGGCAGATCGCTGATCGCGGTGCCGATCATGTCGATGCGGCCGGTGGTCAGTGAGGTCATGAGCTGCTCGAAGCTCATCTCCTCCCATTTGACCGGGACGCCGAGCTCCTTGGCGATCGCGTTGACGAGCTCGACATTGAAGCCGATGCGCTCGCTCGTCTTCGGGTCCTTGTAGGCCATGGGCGGATAGGTGCTCTCGATGCCGACCACGATGTGCCCGGCCGATTTGAGCGCGGCGGGCAGCGCGATGCCGGCTTGCTGAGCGGCGGCCGGCACCGCGGCCGCGAGGCTGAGCGCCGCTGCCAGGGCGGTTGCCGGAAGATGTCGGTTCACTGAAATCCAGGCGGTCATCGTCGTTCCCCGTTTTGTCGGCTTGCGAGATCGCCGGCCGCGAAGGCAGAACGATCCGCAGGCGGGCGCCGTTGTGGCGCCGCGGCGATCTTAGCGGGAGCGTTTCGGAACGGGGCGCGAGCCGGTGGCGTCGGGCTATGATTTATGTCCGGCCGCTATTCGGCGCGCTTATATGACGCGGCGGGCCCCTGAGGCGCGCCGGCCCCCAAGGGCCGGATAAATCGAGGAGATCGGAGAGCTGGAGCGGGTACCGGGAATCGAACCCGGGTATTCAGCTTGGAAGGCTGCTGCTCTACCATTGAGCTACACCCGCGACCGGCGCCAAATTCCCCATCATGGCGGTGGAAGTCAAGCGTCCAGCTCGCGCGTTCCGGCTCTCGGACCGGCTTCTGCACCTGTATGGCGTGCCGGGGCCGAAGAACGGCCGCCAGTGGCCGGAACGGATATGCTGCGGGGAAACGCAACCGCGGCTGGGCAGGCAGCGTCAGATGTGCCCGTCGAGCTGGGATCGGTCGCTTTGAAGAGCCGGCGAACCGCCTGATGCAGGCCTCGCCTCAGTGCCGGCCATCGCCTTGTTCACGACGATCAGCCGCAAATAGGGAGCTTTCGGAGGCATCCGATCCCGTGACGTCTCCGTGACGGCGTTCGCACGCCTGATCCTGGCACGCCGAAGTGCTGCAGAAAGCTTGCTTCCGGGTTTCATTCACTTGATTTCCAGCGCCGCGCCTGAAGCGTTTCAGAACGGATGGCGGAAAACATCCCCTATTTGGAGGAGAGGCGCGAAATGATTCGCAGGATCGCCGGGCTGGATCAACCAAACCGGCGCATGTCCAAGGATCGCCTGGATAAGGATCGTCTGGATCGAGCATGAGCCGGCGTTCTGGTCATCCAGGCGGCGCTGCCGGCATGAATGCGCTTGCCGCTGCGGACCCGGCCCGCCCACGACGGAGAGGCAGGGGAGTGCAGCTCGGTTCGCGCTCGCTCAGAAGCCGAAGTTGAAGCCGGCCTTGAGGATATCGCCAGTGGTGCGGCTGCGCATGGATGCATATTGGCCGGGCGCCAGCCCCGTGAAGTCCCGTAGCGGAAGCTTCTGGTTGCCGAGGTCGTAGTGGGTGTAGTCCAGCCGGATCGTCGTGCCGGGCAGGATCGCATATTCGACGCCGCCGCCGAGGGCCCAGCCACTGGCCAGCGGTGAGCGTGAGCCGGCAGCGCCCGAGACCGCAGCCGGATTGTCCGGCGTGATCAAGCCCTTCTGGTCCAGGAGGCCGTAGGCATAGCCGCCGGTGCCGTAGATCAGGAAATCGCCGAGCACGAAGCCGGCGCGGGCCCGGACCGTGCCGAGCATCGAGAGCTCGGTTTCCGCGCGGGTCGTGAAGCGCGTGCCGCTGGGATTGGCGGATGCGTTCTGGCTTCCGCCCAGACGGGTGGCGGAGAGGTCTGTCTCCGCACCGATCACCACGGCGCCGATCTGGTAGTTGAAGCCGAACTGCGCGCCGCCGACCATGCCATTGCCGTCCGGCGACAGCCGGCCGGGCAGCGCCGCCGGATCGATGGCGCTGGGAGCAGGAACCGGGGCGCCAAAGACGGTCGTGTTCGTGATGACGGTCGTATTTGTGACGGTGGTCTGCGTCGTCGGGAAGGAGTTGGTCGGAAGATTGGTGGTCGTTGTTGTTGTCGCTGTCGTTGTCGCAGTTGTCGTCGTGTTCGTGCTCGGTATCACCGTCGGGCTGCCATAGGGGCCGGCGACCGAGGTTCGCCCGTTCTGGCGCCCGGCGCCGAGGGAGCCGCCGACATAGAAACCGGTCCAGCGCGGCCGTTCCGGCAGGAGCATCGGCACGGCCGGCGCCATCGCCTGCTGCTGTGCCGGGGGAAGCGGCGGCGTGTAGGCCGGCGCCCGGCGCGGGAAGCTGTGGGCCGGGGCGACGCCGCGCGGCGTGTAATCGGCGCGGCGCGTGCGGGGCTGCGCGGGCGGGGCAGGGCAGACCGGGCAGGTCTGGGCGACCTGGACGCGGTTGCGGCTCGGGGCCGTTTCAGCGAGCCGGATGGCGGCCTGGACATGCGACGACACCGGATAGAGCCGCGCATAGAGCTTGAAGGATTCGGCGTCGCCGGCCAGCACCGTCTCGGCCCAGGCCCGTTCCTCGGTCCGCTGGGAGAGGATGCGCTGCAGGCGCAGGGCGCTCTGGTCGTCGAGATTGGCGGCGAGCACCGTCCCGTAGATGTCCTGCCGGTCCCAGGCGATGGCGGTCCGCGTGGCGTCGGCCGGCGACATCCCGCGCAGCGAGGCTGGCGTCGGGCGTGCCGCGAGCGGCACGTTGCCGGCCATGGCGATCTGCGCCGGCGCGGCGCCCGCTTGACGCGGAAAAAAGGCGAATTCGGTGATGAGCGAAGAGGTGTCCCAGGGAATCTGGACGCCATTGGTCGTGTCATAGACCGCCAGGCGGATGCGCCGGAAGATCTGCTCGACCGGCAGGCCGGGCTCGCGGGCCTCCTTCAGGAAGGCCGTGGTGAAGGGGCTGTTGGGGCCGCTGCCGTCAGCCGCGGCGGAGCCTGGCGAGGTGGCGAAGGCGACGAAGGTGCCGCTGCCGGAATCGACGCGGGCGAGGCCGGCCTCGCTGCGGACGCCGTCATTGGCACCGTCGACGATCTGGAGGGCGAGGCCGCGGGACAGTTCGCGTCCAGCAAAGGGATTGTCGCGACAGGCGTCGAGAATGGCGATCTTGGACTTGGCGCCGGCGCCATCGAGACGGCGCAGGATCTCGCTCAGCGACAGCGCCTGACTTGGGATATTGGCCGAGGTTTCGGGGCGGATATCCGTGGGTAGGATATAATTGGCGCCGTCGAGCTGGACGGCATGCCCGGCATAATAGACCAGCGCCGTCGTATCGGGACCGCTCTTCCTGACCTTGTCGATGAAGACGTCGAGCGCGCCGCGCAGGCCGGCGAGCGACAGGTCGAGAGCGGGCGTGATGTCGAAACCGGCATCCTGCAGCATGGCGCGGGTGGCGCTGGCGTCGTTGAGGGCGTTGGGGAGCTTGGTGACGTTGGCATAGGCGCCGTTGCCGATAACGAAGGCGTAGCGCTTCTGCTGTGCGAAGGCCGGGGTCGCGCCCAGGCCGAAGGCCGCGAAGGCCATCGCCGCCATAACGCAGAGAAACGCGTGAGCCCAGGCCTGGATCCGCATCCTCGTGTCCCTTGTGGTGTCAACGAAACGACTCGCAAGGACTTGTGTGGCGTCTGCGATTCCCGACGGCATCCGCCATATGATGGAGCTTGCGCTCCACCGCAGGCGAAGCAAGCCGAAACAAGGCCGGGCAGAGGCTCGTTGCTATTCGCGGCCGGCTGGATATTGCCGAGTGTTTCCGGAAGCTTGGTCTTTGACCCTAGGGCATTGTCTCAACCGAAGGCGGCGTATTGTGATGTTTTTGCCATAGGCCTGCGCCTTGCTTGGCCTCGCCTTGGGAGATGGCGCCGGACGCTCCTTCAAATGGATGAAGCGCCGCGCGCGGCCATAGGCTGCAATGCGGGTCGCGATGACGAGCGATCCAGCGATCAACCCTTACGACGCGGTGGCCTATCCGGCGCATTCCTTTGCGCAGACGCACCCGTCGCGCCTGGCGACGATCGCGCATTTCCACGGGATGCAGCCGGCGTCGCCAAAGGCGATGCGGGTGCTGGAATTGGGCTGCGGGCGCGGCGGCAACCTGATCCCGATGGCGGTGCAACATCCCGGAAGCCGCTTCCTCGGCATCGACCTGAGCGGGGATTCGATCCGGCAGGCGAATGCCGGCGCAGCCGAGCTCGCGCTGTCCAACATCGCCTTCGAGCAGCGCGACATCCTCGCTGTCACGGCCGAGATCGGCACCTTCGACTACATCATCGTCCACGGCGTCTATTCCTGGGTGCCGGACCCGGTGCGCGAGCGGATCATGGCCCTGTTCGGCGAGCTGCTGGCGCCGCAGGGCGTCGCCTATGTCAGCTATAACGCGCTGCCGGGCTGTCGCTTCCGCGATATGGCGCGCGACATCATGCTGTTCGAGACGCGCCACATCGCCGATCCGCGCGAGCGGGTGCGGGTCGCGCGGGCGGCGCTCAAGGCCTATGCCGAGGCCAGCGATCCGGAGAACTATCACGGCGCCATTCTGCGCCAGCGACTGCAGCAGATCGAAGAACTCGCCGACAACGTGCTCTACCACGACGATCTCAATCCGATCGCGCGGGCTTTCGCCTTACACGAGGTGCTCGATGCCGGCGTGCGGCACGGCCTGCAATTCCTGGCGGAGGCCTCATTTCCCAACCTGTACGGCGCCTCGAAGGGGCCGGCGCAGCGGATGCTGGCGGAGATTCCCCTCGATCAGCCGCTGCGGCGCGAGCAGACCATCGACCTGCTGATCGGCCGGCCCTTCCGCGAGACGTTGCTGTGCCGGGCGCAGGTGCCGCTGCGCCGGGGCGTCAGCGCGGATTCGTTACGGCCCTATTGCCTTGCCGCGGATGTCCAGCCGGTGCAGGAGGACGCGGAGGAGCAAGGGCCGGGCGTCGAGCGCTTCGCCTTTGCGGAAGGCGTCAAGCTCTCGGTGGATCTGCCGGCCTGCAAGGCGGCCTTGAGAATCCTGGGAGCGGCCTGGCCGGCGAACATGGCCTATGCCGATCTCGTCGCGCAGGCGCTGGACGTTGCCGCCGCCGAGGCGGGAGCGGATTTCGATCGCGACCGCGAGACCGCGCGGCTGGAAGAGGCACTGACCGCGATCTTCAAGGCCGGGCTGCTCGACATCAGGCTCGAACCGCCTCCGCTCACGACCACCATCACCGAAAGGCCGCAGGCGAGCCGGGTCGCGCGCTGGCAGGCCGCGACCGCGGCCGAAGTGACCGATCTGCGCCATCGCACCGTACTGCTCGACAGTGCCGTGGTGCGGAAATTCATCTGCCTGCTCGATGGCTCGCGCGACCAGCGCATGCTGCTCGACGACATGAATGCCTTCTTCGGCGAGGCGCGCGCAGCGAGCATCGTCGAGCCGGGCCTGCCCGAGCGGGCGACGGCGGAAGAGGTTGCGATGCATCTCAAGGACGTGGCGCGGCTCGGGCTGCTCCATGGCTGACGATTGTCGCACGCAGCGGTGCGGCGTAACCTTGCGTCAGTGTGAGGTGGAGCGCGGATCGTCGGGATGAGCGAGCGCTTCCGGCAATTCCAAGTCGCGTTTCCGGAGGAAGCCTGCCTCGCAGCGCTGATGCGCCTGAGCCATGGCGGCACGACCATGGCCTGCCCGGCCTGCGGCCGGCCGGCGACCTTCGAGCCGCGCCCGAAGCTGCGCGGCTTTTCCTGCAACCATTGCAACTACATGATCCATCCGGCGGCCGGCACGCCGCTGGAGAGCCGGCGCATCTCCCTGCAGCGCTGGTTCTTCGCCGTGAAGCTAATGGCCGAGCCATCGGCGAAGGCGGCTGTCACGGCCTTGACCCGCGAGGCGGGCCTGCCCCAGCTCGCAGCCAAGCGCCTCGTCGATGAATTGACCGCACTCGGCGAAAAGGGCGGTCCCTCCTGGATCCCCGCCTTGCGCGGGCTTGTGACCGGCAAGGGCGAGCCGCAAGCCGCTTCTGCCGCCGCCCGGCCGATGCCGCCGCAGGCGCCGGAACGGCCTGTCCCTCGGCCGGCCGCCCCGCCGCCGCCGCGTCCGGCCGCCGAGGCCAATGTTCCGCGTGCGCCACCGCTGCCGCGCGAACCGGCGATGCCGAAGGCGCCGCAGTCGTCATCACCATCGCCTGCGCCACGGATAGTGCGACCGGAGCCCGACGCCCTCGCCGCCGCTCCGAAGAAGGCGTTCTCGGGCCGCATGGCGATGGCGGGCATTGCGGCGGGCGTCGTCTGCGTCGTCGCGGCGATCGTGGGGCTGGCCTATGCAAGGCTGCAGCAGGACAGGCCGCCGGACAATACCGAATTCGCTTCGGAGCAGGTGGTCCCGGCGCTGAAGGATGCTCCGGCGCGGCCGTCCTTGATCCTCTCCTCCGTCGAGCAGGATCTGGAGGGCGCGCGGCAGGCGGCCCAGTTCGCGCTCGACAACGATCCTTCGCTCGCCAACATCAAGGCGCAGGACGACGCGCCGACGCAGCAGATCCCGGTCAACCAGTTGCAGTTGCCGTCCAACATCCTCCTGGTGCCGCCCAAGGCGCAGGGCAGTGTGCCGGCGCCGGCGGGGCCGGCCTCGCCAAGCGGAGCGCCGCAGCCGCCGCCGATGATATCCAGCGGCGACCCGGATCAGGTCCTGACCTTCGGGCCGATCAAGATCCGCCGTCATCTCGTCGACACCATCGTACGCGCGAGCAAGGTCGTCGGTGCCGATCCGACGCTCTTGATGGCTGTCGCGGACAAGGAATCTTCGTTCTCGACGGCGGTGAAGGCGCAGACCTCCTCGGCGACCGGGCTCTACCAGTTCATCGAGCAGACCTGGCTCGGCGTGATCTACGAATTCGGCGCGAAGCACGGGCTCGCGGCGGAAACCAAGCTGATCGGCAAGTCCGGCCGGCAGTTCGTCGTCACAGATTCCTCGCAGCGCCAGCGCATCCTCGACATGCGGCGCGAACCCTATATCTCGGCGCTGCTGGCGGCGGAGATGCTCAAGCGCGACACGTTGCGGCTCGAGCGGGCGCTCGGCCGCCATCTCACCGGCGGCGAGATCTACCTGATCCATTTCCTTGGGCCCGATGCTGCGCAGACCTTCATCGAGACGATGGAGGAGACGCCGGGCGTCAAGGCCGCGGAGCTCCTGCCGAAGCCGGCGCAGGCCAACCGGCCGATCTTCTATGCCGATGCCGGCGGCGAGACCAAGACGCTCTCGGTCTCCGAGGTCCACAAGAAGTTCAACGATATGATCAAGATCAGGCTCGACCGCTACAGCGCGGTCAGGCCGACGATGGGGGCGGGCGTCGCCCGGCCGCAGCCGAAGAAGTGATGGCCTTGATCGCGTGCCTCTCGCCGCGGGCAATCCCGCGCGCGGCGTTTCATTCCCCGCGGGGCCGGGGCTCGGGAAGGAGTGATGACCATGGCCGGCAATCGTTTCGAACAGGTCGACGGGCCGCAGGCCGATGCGATCACGCTCAGCCTGTCGGAGCGCGGCGGCGAGGCTTTCGGCCGGGTCCATTGCCCGGCGGAGCTGGCGGCGGGCCATCTCGTCAACGATTTCGTCAGCGACGAGATGGCTGCCAAGGACGCCTATCGCACCGCGATCCGCCTGGCCAACGAGATCAGGGCTCCGATCGTGGTCGAGGACGTGGCGGGCGTCTGGCAGGACGAGTGGGGCGTGCTCTACCGGGAGATGTGAGGGCGCCGGTCGCGCACCCCGGTCATTGCTCCGCTTGGCTCGCAATGATGGGGTCGCGCTTCCTCACTCGATGCGGAAATACTTGACCCCGAGGCCGAGCTTGCCGGTCTGGCGGGCGAGGTCGAGCTTGAGATTCCCGAAGAAGTCACCGGCAGGCGAGGGGTTGGGGCCGGAGAGCGCCGGCAACGGCTCCTGGCTGACGAGGGCGAGCACCGTCTGCGGGCGGGCCGCGCCGCCGGTCGATTCGAGCTTCAGGTTGAAGCTCACCTTGTCGCCCTCGCGCTTCATGAAGCTCGCGAGATTGTAGACGAGGCCGTCATCGCCGATCAGCACGACATCGAGATTGAGGCCGCCGCCGGCCTCGACCGAGCCGTTGAGTACCTCGCCGCTCTTCATGTTGAACGAGCCGATCTGCAGCTTCACGTTGCGATCGATCGCGAGGCCGGGCTGGCGCAGGAAATCGGCCATGGGGCACTGCGCCTTGGTCAGCGGGCGCAGGTTGATCTGCGCCTCGAAGCCCTGCGCCGCCTTGAAGGCGCTGTCGAAGGCGACGAAAGGCTCGGTGCCGCTGCCGAAGCCTTCGAGCACGGCCTTGCGATCGCCGATATCGATCGGCCAGAGGAAGAAACAGGAGCCGCCGTCATAGTCGCGGACGAAGCGTTCGATTCGCTCGGCCGGCGTGCGCGCATCGGGTTCCTTCACGATCGGCGGAGACTGCTGGGGATTCGTATTTTCGCCGGGAGGCTTCTGCGTGTTGATGGCGACCGGCGATTTCACCGGGGGCTTGGTGTCGACACCGGGCGGCGTGAGAGGCGGGGGCGTGATCGCGGGCGGCCTTACGGGAGGCGCTACCGGCGGCGTGGGCGGAAGCTGCGTGCCGTTTTCGGCATCGACAGCAAGCTGGCCATCGGCCGGCTTCTGCTGCGTCGTCTGCGGGGGCGAGGAGAGTGGCGGGCTCGCATTGTCCGGCGTGGCCTTGGGGCCACCGGAATCGCTCCGTCCCGAAGCCGCGGTTTCGGGCTTGGTCTCGGTCAGAGCCGGCGGGTTGCCCCCGAGGGACTCGGTTCGGCCGGAAGGTGGCGGTTCGGAGAGCGGGGGCGGGGAATTGGCCGGAAGGCGTGCGGTCTGGCTGGTTTCGGCCGGCTTCAGTGCCGTCCAGGCGTAGAAGCCGCCGCCGGTCAGCAGGGCGAGCGCGGCGATGCCGGCGACCAGCGGCAGCGGTGAACGCGCCTGCTTGCCGGCTGATCGGCTGGCGGCCGCTGCGGCCTTCTTGCCGACCGGCTGCGGCTGCCAGGCGGCGATTTCGGCCATGTCGGCCGGGCGATTTTGCGGGTCGGGTGCCAGCATCCGCGCCAGCAGAGGGCGCAAGCTGGCGTCGACCTGCGAGAGATCGGGCAGGCGGCGGCGCTTGTCGAGGATGTCGGCCTGGCTGCCGCCCATGTCGATGGCACGCCCGGTCAGGGCCTGCGCCAGCACCAGCGCGAAGGAATACATGTCCGAGCGGCCGGAGACCTCGCCGCCATAGAGGCCGAGCTGCTCGGGCGAGACATAGTTGTATTTGCCGGCGAAGCCGGAGCCGATCACCGTGCCCTCGCCGAGGATGCTGGAGCGGGCGATGCCGAAATCGATGATCTTGGCGCGCGAGGGATCGCCGCCCGGCAGGATGATGTTGTCCGGCGAGATGTCGCGGTGGATGATGCCGAGCCGGTGGGCGGCATGCAGCCCCGGCGCGACGCGCTGGCGCAGGATGTCGGCTTCCTCGATCGTCAGCGGCCGCTCCTTGATGCGCTCGGAAAGTGGCTGGCCATCGACGAACTCCATCGCGAGATAGGGCGATTCCGTCACCGGATCGATGGTGAAGACGTAATAGCGGACGATGGCCTCGTTATAGAGGTTGTGCAGGGCCGCCGCCTCGCGCCGGAACAGGGCGAGGGCCGCCTCGTCGCGGGCCATCTCGGGCCGGATCATCTTGATCGCGACCGCATCGCCGGTCTGGATCGCGCGGCCGCGATAGACCTCACCCATGCCGCCGACCGCGATCAGGCTCTCGATCTCGTAGATGCCGTTGAGCTTCGTGCCGATGCGGGCATTGGCACGGGGCGCGATGACGGTGCGCTCGGAGTCGTCGCTCATGGCGTGTTGCTCCCTGGCGTGCTGCTCCCTGCCATGCGCCGGTTCGGCATCCAGCGTGTCCTTTCGGCCTGGCCTTGTCGATAGCGGACGATGATGATCGTGACGTTGTCGCGCGCGCCGCGTTCGAGCGTCAGGGCGAGCAGGGCGTCGCAGGCGGCCTGGGCGCTCTCGGCCTCGACGGCGCGCAAGATCTCGGTATCCGCGACATGTTCGGTCAGCCCGTCCGAGCAGAGGAGGAAGGTGTCGCCATCGGCGATTTCGCCGCTCTCGATATCGAGCTCGGGCGTCTCGTGCACGCCGATGGCATGGGTGATGACGTGCCGGCGCGGCGAGCGCTTCGCCTCCTCGGCGGTGAGCAGCCCGCGGTCGACCATGTCCTG
This sequence comes from Allobosea sp. UNC402CLCol, assembly GCF_000745475.1. Classification (GTDB taxonomy): domain Bacteria; phylum Pseudomonadota; class Alphaproteobacteria; order Rhizobiales; family Beijerinckiaceae; genus Allobosea; species Allobosea spartocytisi. The sequence goes on along the minus strand of NZ_JQJJ01000008.1, from coordinate 28,968 downwards.
GACCTCGGTGTGGTCGCGTGAAATCTGGGTGATTTGCCCGGAGCGGACGAGATAGATGCGGCTGTCGCCCGACCAGACGCAGGCGAAATGGCGCCGGTGGACGAGCAGCACCACCAGCGTCGCGCCCATGGTAGCGCCGCGCTTGCGGATCTCCTCGCGCAGCGTCTCGTTGGCGCCGAGCACGCTGTCTTCCAGCATCGCCAGCAGATCGGGCGCCGAGCCCGCCGCGCCCACCGCTTCGAGCGCGGCGACCACGGTCGCGCTGGCAAGCGCGCCGTTCTCGTGCCCGCCCATGCCGTCGGCGACCGCCCAGAGGCCGATTTCCGGACGCAGGATGAAGTTGTCCTCGTTCGCCTTGCGCACCTTGCCGGTATGACTGATGCAGCCGGTCTCGAAGTCTGAGGCCTCGCGTGGGGCTTCGTTCATGGCGCAACCCTCATGAGCTGACGCGCTTGGGTTCGAGATGGGCATCGAAACGACCCGTCAACAGGCCGGAGAAGAGGTAAGGGTCCGGCAATGCCTGACCGGTCAGCGCCAGCGGCTCGAAATTCGGCCCGCCGATTGTCCAGAGATAGGAGGCATGAGCATAGGCACGGGCATGATCCTCGATGCGCAGGGCCGCCAGCCGCTCGGGAAAGCCGGCAGCGGTCGCGGCGCTGACGATGGTGCCATCCGAAAGGCGCACCATGTCCTGCGGCGGGGCGGCGAGGAGGTGGTCATTGGGGACGGGCAGGGCGGTCAGCCTTTGCGCCACGGCTTCGTAGCTCGCTTCCGGATCGAGCGCCTGCAGCAGAAAATCCTCGACCGCCTCGAACCATTGCTCCTGCGGGTCGAGCTCCGGCGGCGGGATCGCGGCGCCCGGGCTGGCGGCGGCGAAGACGGTCAGCGGGAAATAGCGGCCGACGCCGTCGACCGAGGGCATGAAGGCGCCCGTGACCGTCTGCCCGCCGGCCTGCGCGCCGCCCAGCCAGAAGCGCCAGATCGGGGCGTTGAGATAGGCGTCCTGCCAACGATTGCCGAGTTCGAGCCGGCTCGCGGTCAGCCCGCCCTGCAGCCATTTCTCGTAAGGCCCGAGGAAGCTGGAGGGGGCGTTCAGCGCGATGAAGTCACGCTTGGCCGGAAGCTTGCCGAAAAGGCCGCAGCTCAAGGCTCAAATCCCGGATGGGCAGCGGATTTCCCGCAGCGCCGGCAGGATCAGGGGGTTCTTGAGCGAGCCGACGCCGAAGGAATAGCCGACCTGCCGGCCGCCGGCACTCAGGTTGAAGCCGACATTGTCGCCCTGCTTCAGCACCGAGCCGGCATCGAGCAGACGGAAGAAGGACCAGGTGCCGTCCTTCTCGAAGAGCTTGGCCTCGCCCTGGGCAGCGTTGCCGCTTTGTGAGCCCGAAGAGAAGAAGCCGCCGCCGAACATGCCGCCCGAGGCGTTGCCACTTGCCCCGCCGAGCGTCAGCGTCACCGCCGTCTTGCCGACGCCGCCGCCCGGCCACATTACCGGGGCCGGCGTGTTGACGCCCTGCTGGCTCGTCACGGTGAAGCCGTTGATCTCCAGCTTGGCGTTGGACGCATCGGCCGAGAGCGCGGTCGGCGTCACCACCATCTGGAAGGAGGGCAGGTTGCCGCCGGTCGGGAAGAAGGCCTCCTTGATCTCGCTGGCGCGCTGGAATTCACGCAGCGTCGTGGGTGAGAGAGCACGCGCGACGCGGCTGTCGACGCGCCAGCTCCATTGCGGCTTAGAGGTGTCGACGAAGGGCTCCAGCCGCTCCTTGTAGAACTTGTCCATGATCTGGCCGGGGGCGAAGAGCCGGGCGAAATCGGCGAGCGGCACGTCGCGGGCGCTGGCCTTGGTGAACGGGTAGCGGTTGGTGACGATCTCGTTGCAAACACCGGTGACCTGTTCCGCCAGGGCCTGTCGCAGCAGGGCGACGGTGGCGCCGGTGGCATCGCCCTCGAAATCGTTGACCGCCTGCACGATCATGCCGTCGAACGGGGCGGGGTAGCGCGAGGAATTGGCGCGCAAGGTTGCGATCAGCGGCACGAGCGCCGCATTCGCCGCCGCCGACTGGGCCGGATTGGTCGCGGCGATGGCGAGGTTCTGGCTGATCTCCGAGAAGGTCTGGAGGAGCTGGTCGACCGGCCGGCGGCCGAGATCGCCGTCGACGAGGACGTGGTAGGGCTTGAACTGGGCCTCGATATCGGCGCCGAGCGAGACGTCGTTGCTGCCGGCGAGCACGCGGTCGACGCCGGCCGAGGCCATCGGCAGGTTGGCGCCGAGACGGCCGAGCGCCTGGCTGGCGCGCTCGTCCAGCGTCTGCGCCGCGTTCTTCGCGGCGGTCTGCGCCACGGCCTTCTTCGCGTTGGGGCGCTCCTTGGTGAGCTGCGTCTCGTCGCGCAGGGATTCCAGCACTTGCTTGAAGGGCGATGTCGCCGCCGAGATAGCACTGAGTGCGACATAGCGCGGCTTGTCGGCATTGAGCGGCCGGAGCTTCAACCGCCGCAGCGTCTTCTGCCAGGTCGCGACATAGTCGCGGCTGTAGAGTTTCATGAGGTCCTGAAAGAGCGTCGCGTATTGCGCGGTGATCGCCTGCTGGTCGACGTTTTCACCCAGCACCCAGCGCTCCTTCTCGATGCGGTCGCCGATATCGCCGAGCCGGCCGATGAAGGCGCTCTGGAAGCCGTCATAGGTGTAGAAATACGGCACGCGGACCTGATCGAGATCCTCGCCGCCGACGCCTTCGAAGACCAGCCGGACATCGGAACCGCCGCGCTGCGAGACGACCCAATCCTTGGCGCTGTCGCTGCGGGATTGCGTGCGCAGGAGCTCATAGGCGCGCTCGGCGATGCTGAGGCGGCGCAGCGTCCGCTGGCTCTGCTCGATCAGCGACTGGTTGAGCTTCACCATCGGCTCGCCCGTGCCCTCGTCGAGGTCGAGCATGGCGGTCAGGTGCTCCTCCAGCGCCTCGCGGCCCTTGGCGTTGGCCGGGCCTGGGAAGAGGTTCTCGGCCCAGTCCAGCCGCATCCAGGAGGTGACGAGGTCGCGGTCCAGCTTCGCCTGGCCGCCGATCATCATGTAGACCTTGAGCGCCTCGTAGACGAAGCCGGGATTGTTGGCCTGCTGCTCGAGCTGCTCCTCCAGGCGGAAGATGATGCGGGGCCGCAGCATCCGCTCCAGACCCTGCTGGTAAGTGATCTCGCTCGCGTTCTGGAGGCGCTCGCGCTGGCTGAGCCCGAAGGTGGCCAGCGTCGGCGTTGGCTCGGCTTGCGTGGCATAGCCGGCCGGCATGTTGCGGAGCTTGTGCAGCAGGGGCAGCACGCGGCTGAAATTGCGATCGGAGATCGTGGTCTCCTGCAGCACGGGCGCGGCGGCGCTGCGATAGTCGGAAAGGCCGTAATTGGTGGCGGTGATCAGGTCGCTGTTGCGCGAAAAACTCGTCCACCACAGGCCGAGCGCGGCGAGCGACAGCAGCGCGACCGTCGCGAAACCGGCGATGCGCAGCGCGGTGGTGCGGCGGGCGGCGCCGAGATCGGTCGAGACCCAGCCGGATTCGCCGATCACCACCTTCTGGATCAATTCGGTGAGGAAATAGCTCTTGCCTTTACCAGAGAAGGAAGCCGCGCCGGCATGGTCCGAGCCGAAATTGCGCGAGAGCGCGCCGATCAACTGATCGATCGGAGTGCCTTCTTGCGTACCCGAAGTGAAGTAGAAGCCGCGCAAGGTCGCATTGGCGTGGTAGCGCGTCGGCTCGAAGACGCGGGTCAGGAAATCGACGATGGAGCGCTTCAGCGTCGCCATCTGGCTGGGGAAGCCGAAGATCTGGGCGCGCGCGGTCGGGTTGTGCTCGTCCTGCAAACGATCGGGCAGGCGCTCGTTCAGCCGCTCGATCAGCGCGTCATATTCCGGCGGCACGTCGCCGATCATGTTGCGGGTCTTGTCGGCGGTCTGGAAGGTGTGGCCCCAGACCATGCGCCGCTGCGGCTCGGTCAACTGGCCGAAGAACTCGTTGAAGCCGGCGATCAGGTCGGCCTTGGTGAAGATCGCATAGACCGGGAAATCGACCTTCAGCCGCTCGTGCAGTTCGAGCAGGCGGGCGCGGATCGCGTCGGCATGGGCGGCGATCTCCTCCGGCGAGGAGGTCAGCAGGTCCTCGACGCTGATCGCGACCAGCACGCCGTTGATCGGCTGGCGCGGGCGGTTGGTCTTGAGCAGGTCGAGGAAGGCAAACCAGCTCGATTTCTCGGCCTTGGTGTCGGTGTCCTGCGTGGTGTAGCGGCCGGCGGTGTCGATCAGCACCGCATCCTCGGCGAACCACCAGTCGCAATAGCGCGTGCCGCCGGAGCCGGCGACGGCGGCGGGTGTCGCGCCGCGCGCCAGCGGGAATTTCAGGCCGGAATTGACCAAAGCGGTGGTCTTACCGGCGCCGGGCGGGCCGATGATGACGTACCAGGGCAGGTCGTAGAGATAGTCGCCGCCCTTGCCGCGGGCGCTTTTCAGCGTCGCCAGCGCATCCTTCATCGCGCTGGAGAGGGCGGCGCCGTCGCCGGTCGTTTCTTCCTTTTCCAGCGCCTCGGTCAGCGCGGCCGTCGCCTTGCGGCGGCGGATGATGATGACGGCGATCCAGGCGAGCGCGCCGACGAGGAGAAGCACGGCGACGGGCATGCGGACCCAGAAGGATTCGAAGGGACGCACCTCCCCGAAAGCGACGAAGGGGCCGCCGAACCAGATCAGCGCGGCCAATGCGAGCGCGCCGATCAGGATCGCGATGATGCGCAGCCAGGTGGCGAGATTCATAGCTTCGCCCTCCTAGTTCTGACGCTGGATCAGGATTTCGACGCGCCGGTTCTGGGCGCGGCCGGCGGGGGTGGCATTCGGCGCGATCGGCGTGTCCGCGCCCTTACCCTCGAAGCTGATGCGATCGGGCTTGGTCAGCTTGGTCTTCAGCATGTCGCCGACCGCCTTGGCACGGGCCTGCGAGAGCTCGACATTGGAGGGGAAACGGGCGGTGCGGATCGGTACATTGTCGGTATGGCCGACGACCTTGATCGCGCCTCCCTCCTGCTCCAGCACAGCGGCGATGCGCTCGATCAGCGGCTGGAACTCGGCGCGCACGGCAGCCTGTCCCGGCTCGAACAGGGTGATACCGGCGAGGCGCACGATGACGACGTTCGGCGTCACCAGGCAGACGATCGGCGGCTGCACCGCGGCGCAGACCTTGGGGGGCTGTGCCGGTGGAGGCGGTGGAGGCGGCGGGGCCGAGAAGACCTTGCGCATGATCCCGACCTCGCCCTTGGGATGGACCGAGAGCAGGGCGGTTGAGGCCGCCTCGGCATTGCCGGCAAGCAGGGCGCGGAAGACGAAATAGACGCCGAGCAGGGCGACGGCCGCGATCGCCGCCACCGACCAGACGGGCACCTTGAAGCCGGTCACGGCCTGCGCGATGGCCTGCCCGCGCCAGCGAGGCGAGAGCTCCGGGTCGGGCTGCTTCACCCGGCGCAGCGTCTCGAACAGGTTGCGCTGGATCATCTGGAGATTGTTGGCGCCGCCCGCCGACGTCCGGTGGATGCCCTGGAAGCCGAGCGCGAGGCAGGCATGCATCAGTTCGAGCAGGTCATAATTGACCGACGGATCGGCCTTGGCCTTGTCGAGCATCTCGAAGAAGCGCACGCCGCCGATGCGCTCGCCGAAGAAGCGCGAGAGCATGCTGTACTGGGTCCAGACATGACGGTCGTCGCCGGGAATATTCTGGACGATGTCGTCGGCGCTGGCAGCGATGACGTATTTCGCCGTCTGCGCGGTTTCGTGCGAGACGCCGGCGGCGCGGACCTCATGCTCGAAGGCCTCGATGGATTCGCCGACCTGGCCGAGAAGCTGCGCGAAGGGCGCGTTGGAGAGGTTGGCGCGCATCCGCCCGAGCAGGAGCAGGAGCGGACCCGCGGCACGCAGAAGCGGGTTGGCGTTCGGCGTCAGGAGCTGGTCGCGGCGCGGCAGGGCTTGGCCGCCGCCAGAGGGCGGCGGGGCCTGCTGCTGGCGCGGCGGGATCGGCGCCGGGTTCGACATCCATTCGTCGCCGGTGCCGGGCACGCCGGGCGAAGGCACTTGCGGTGGCTGATAGGGCTGGGGCGCCTGCGGGGCAGCCGGGGTTGGTGCGGCAGGAGCGGGCGGCAGGGGCGCGCGGCGCCCGCCGGGGTTCGGCCTGATGATCGTTCGCTCGGAGCGGCCGAACGGATCTGAGGGCGAACCCGGATCGCTCATCGTCTGCCCTCCAGAACGGCCCAGAGCTCGAGTTCGAGATCGGGCCAGTCACCGGAAAAATGCATGCCGATCGAACTCGCCGTACTGAACTCGGGCCAGAGCGGCGAGGTGCGGTCGAGATAGAAGTATACATGATCCGTCAGCGCGCGGATCTGCGGTGGCGGCGTCGGCAGATGGACGAGATTGATGCCCGGCAGATGGGCATGGACGATCTCGTTCATCTTGGTGTTGGGGCCGATCTTGAAGAGCTGCGGGAACTGCGCCTGGATCTCGGTGAGCGGCCGGCGGGCTGCCACTTCCAGCACGAGCGTCGCATTGCGGATGAGGCTGCGGTCGCGGATCGTCGACATGAAGGCGTTCTGCGCGCGCTCGACGATCTCCAGCCGGATGGCGCGGCGGCCGAGGTTGGCCGAGAGGAAGTCCTGGATGTCGCGCACCACCGGAGCGAAGCAATTCTCCAGGTCGTCGTGGTCATAGGCCGGGTAGTCGCGGGCGCGGCGTTCGGCCGTGGTGAAGGTCGCAAGCTCGCCGGCGAGCGCCAGGAATGTCGAGAACAGCCGCTCGGGATGGACGAAGCGCGAGCGGCGCATATGCTTGAGCACGGGAATGTTGCGGTTGAGGAGCTGGAGCACGAAATAGTCGGCGCTCTGCAGGCCGCCGCCGGCCGTGGGATCGGCAGCGTAGCGGGCGAGCTCCTCCAGCTTGTTGTCGATCCAGCCGATAACGCGGTCGAGCCAGCCCTCGATGACCGGATAGGCCGAGCAGACCAGCACGGGCGGGGCGAATTTCTCGTCGAAGAGCACGGCACGGTCGCGCACTTCGAGGATGCGGCCGAGCGCCAGGCCGACATAGCCGGCCTTGGCGGTCTTGCGCAGCTCCAGGGTCAGGCGCGGATGGGCGACGTCGATTTCCTCCTCGGTGCGCAGCGAGGCTGTCGAGTCGATCAGCATCTCGGTCGCGGGGAGATAGCGGCTCGCGGAGCCGGTCTGTGCGTCCTCGACCTCGCGGGTGTTGGCGGCCGAGAGCGGCAGGGAGAGCCAGACGATTTGGCCCGCCGCATTCTCCGGGACCTCGATCGCGGCCGGGAGCGGGCTGTTGTCAGGCAGCGCGAAGGGCGTGCCGTCCGGCATCACGCCGACGGCGCGGCGCAGACCGATGCGGCTCTGCTGGGCGAGGTCGCGGTCAATCTCCAGCACCGAGAAGCCCCACGGATAGGGCGTGATGGCCCTGACCCGGCTTTCCAGCAGGTTCTCAAGATAGCGGTCGCTCTGCTGGAAATGATGCGGCCTGAGGAACAGCCCTTCCGACCAGACGACCTTGCTGTACCACGACATTCCGGTCTCGCTCACTCGAAGGCAGGCATGGCGAGCTTATCCGGGGCTTGCCCCAGCGTCACCTAACGAAATGCTAGCGCTTCGCGCGCGAGGCGCCGTCATTGACTTGAAGGATGCGGTGGACAGAGTTTGAGGGCAGTCCTGAAAGGAACGAATCCGTTCGAGAACGGGAGGCGACGATGCCGAAAGGCCCTGCCGCACGCATCACCGACCCGGTGATCCACCCGTTGCCGGGCATTCTGCAGCCGGGGCCGGGCAGTCCGAACGTGCTGATCGGCAGCCTGCCGGCCTGGCGAGGGGTTCCAGCCGCGGCCGCCGCGGCGATCCAGGGCGCCAAAGCCGCAGCCGATGCGACGGTGCAGGCGGCGGAGGCCGCGACGCTGGCTGCTGCCGGTACGCCCGGCGCGCCGGCAGCGCTCGCGGCCGAAATCGCGACGAAGAACGCCGTCTCCGCCAGCATGGGCTCGATGATCACCGGTGCTTCCGGCGGGGCCGATATCCATAACTGCCTGACGCCCGTGCCGCCGCCCGTGCCGCATGGACTCGGCGTCGTCATCGACGGTTCGCAGACCGTGCTGATCAACAATCTGCCGGCCTGCCGGATGGGCGATACTGTCCTCGAAGCGCTGGGCCCGCCCAACAAAATCATCATGGGCCTGCCGACAGTCATCATCGGCGGATGATTCCGGATTGATTCAAGAATTCCACGCAAGTCACTGATGTTGGATCGTTTTCCGTCCCGTGGGTCGCCGGGGTGCCGATCCTCCGGCTTGACCGGAGGTCTCGGGCTCGCCAAGCGGGTTCTCCCAATCCCACTTCGGAGGACCTGCCATGACCATCGAACGCATCGGGCTGACCGCCCGCTGGTGCGACGCCGCCATCTTCAACGGCATCGTCTTCCTCGCCGGCCATGTGCCGGAGAAGACGGAAGGGCGCTCGCTGACCGAGCAGACGCAAGAGGTGCTGGCGCTGCTGGAGGAAACGCTCGCGGATGCCGGCAGCGGCAAGGAGCGCATCCTCAGCGTGCAGATCTTCCTGACCGATATCGGCAAGATCGGCGAGATGAATGCGGTCTGGGACAAATGGGTGGCGCCGGGCCATGCGCCGGCGCGCGCGACCGTCGAGGCGAAGCTGGCATCACCCGGCTACGGCATCGAGATCACGGCGGTGGCTGCGAAGCGGTAGGATTGAAGGGTGGCGTCATTCTCGGGCGCAGCGCAGCGGATACCCGAGAATCTCCGGACAGAAGGGCACTGGAGCTTCATTCTGCATGAGATGCTCCGGGCGAGCCCGAGCATGACGGCCGCAGGGAACGGCCGTCACTTCCCGCCGCGGTCGTAGCACTCGGCGAAATAGATCATGAAGGCGTCGACGAGACCGTCCTCATAAGGGGCGGTCTTGGCCTCCCAGCGTGCGACATAGGTCTCCCACATCTTCGCCTTGCGCGAGCCGATCAGCCCGCCGATCCCGCCTTCCGGCGTGGTCGCTTCGGCGATCGCTTGCGGATCGAGATCCTCGACCAGCATCCGCAGCGCGTGCTGCATGGCGGAGTAAGTCTTGATCTGATGGGCCTTGAGGTCGCGGAAGCTCTCGTCGAAGGCGCGCTTCGCGTCGAGATAGCCGCTGCGCGGCTGGCCGAAGATCAGCTGCAGCGCGTCGTCCACCGTCGGCGAGAATTTCAGCGGGTTGTTGTCCTGCGCCTGGATCATCGTCTGGTTGGTGCTGCGGGCGATGCGCTTGCTCTCGGCGCGGGCGGCGAGCAGGCCCTTCAGCTCCTCCGCGATCAAGCGCATCAGCCCGCCGAGCTGCTCGGCGAAGGCGCCCGGGTCCTGCGTGGACAGGGCTTGCGGCGAGACGCCGGCGCCCTTGGCGAAGCGCTGCATGAACTCGCCCATCGAGATCGCGGCAGGGCCACTCATGGGGGCGGGTTCTCGCGCGAGGGCAGGCGCGGACACCGGCGTGGTCGCGGGCGCTGGCATCTGCTCGGCATCGGGCTCCGGTTCGGTCGCAGCTGGCTCATCCCAGGGGTTCGCGGAGGCCGGGCCGCTTGCCGTCGGACGGCGCGGCGTGGGGATCGGCGCCAGCGGCTCCGCCTGGGGGACGGGGGCGGCCTGCAAGGGCGCCCAGGCGAAATCGTCGCCTTGCGGTGGCTGGGCAGACCGGCCCGGTGGAGGGGCTGGCGGCGCCGGCCCGGCGGCCGGTGCGGGAATGTCGGTGGCCCAGTCGATGAAGCTTGCATGCACCGGCTTGGCGTGGCCGGGCGGCATCAGATCGCGACGCGAGATCGGCGGCGCAGCATCCGTGCTGGGCGCCCAGAGCGCTTCCGGGTCGGCGGCATAGGATGGGGGAGGAGAGGCCGCCTGCGCCGCTGCCTGCCCGGCCTCCTCGTCGATGGCGACCGCGATGATGTAGTGGCCGATCTCGAGCCGATCGCCGTGCTGGAGGCGGTAGGGCGATTGCACGCGATGCTCGCCGCCATTGACGAAGGTTCCGTTGGTCGAGATGTCGCGCAGCCACCAGCCGCCGTCGCGGAAGCGGATCTCGCAATGGCGGCCGGAGACGGCGCGCGAGGGATCGGGCAGCGCCCAGTCGAGATGCTGGTCACGGCCGATATCGAGGCCGCGCCCGCCACTGGCGGTCACGCTGAGCGGGCCGCCATCGGGCAGCGAGGCCTGGTTCTCGATCGTCAGTGTCAGCGCCATCGCGGACATCCCGTTCCGAGCTGCGCGAGAAGATCAGCGCTTGCCGGCATCGTCTTCGGCCAAACGAATGCATGCTTCGACACAGGCGCGCAATGCGGCTTCGCGCTCGCGGGCCGGCAGACGGTTGATCGCATTGAGCACGGCGATGCGGGCCATCTTGGCGGTCAGGTCCGGCGGGGTGGGGATGGCGTGGCTTTCCGACATGCTGCCGCCGGAATAGCCGGCCGCCCAGGCCACGAAGGTGCCGGGCCGCGCGCGATCTCCGGCCTGGGCATGGCGCAGCGCTTCGAAGCGGGTCTTGTCGCCGGGCTCCCGGACCCAGGCCTCGGCGGCGGCAAGGCCGGGGTCCTGCGTGCCGGGCGGCTGCAACGCGCGCACCGCCTGCAGGGCCCACCATACCGTTTCGCGCCTCGGCAGGAGGAAGGCGCAGAAGCCGGCGGCTTCCATTGGCGCCGGCCCCTTGACCAGGCGCGCGAGGAAAGCCAGCGGAGGCTCCGCCGTCGGCGGCATGGTGACGGCCTGGGAGGCCGAGGGATAGGTCTCGAACACTTCGCGGGCTGTGCTGAAGCGCAGGCGTGACATGGAGGCTCCAGCCGTTAGTTGATCGTCACCATCGGGGCCTTGACGACGAGGGCGCCGTCGCTCTTGACCTCCGTCAGGGCCTGGCTGTGGATCGTGATGGTCGGCGATTTGATCTCGATGCTGCCGGGCGTCATCTTGATCGTGCTCTCGCCGACCTTGAGATTGATCTCGGTCAGCGCCTCGACGTCGAGCTTGCCGTTTTGGATGTCGAGCTTGTCGTTGCCGAGCTTCAGAGTGGTCTCGCGCGAATAGTTGCTGCCCTGGAAGCGCTCGCCGATCTCGCGGGTCTCGATATTGTTGACCGTGACCTTGTGGTCCTTTTCGGCCCGCATCTCGAGAACCTCGCTGTCCTTGAGGTCCTCGAACTTGATCTCGTTATAGGTGCCGGGGAAGCCTGCATGGTCGGTCGATTCCGATTTGAGGCCGGATTGCGTCTTGTTCGCCGGCAATTCGTAGGGCGGCTTGTGCTGATCGTTGACGACGGCGCCAACGACGAGCGGCAGGTCCGGGTTGCCCTCGATATACTCGACGATCACCTCCTGGCCGATGCGCGGAATGATCTGGCCGCCCCAGTTTTTGCCGGCCCACATCTGCGCGACGCGGGTGCGGCAGGAGGTGGAGCCGTCCTCGCGGTCCCAATGGAAGCGCAGCCAGATGCGGCCGTACTCGTCGACGTCGATATCGCCTTCCTCGCCCTGGTTCTTCTCGCCGACGACCTTGGCGGTGTGCGGCCCGTAGACCTTCGGGCGCGGCGTGACGAGGGGCGCTCGGAAGCGCCGGTCGCTCTTCTGCAATTCGAAGGAGCCGCTGTAGACCGCCTCATCCTGCTGGCCGGAGCGGTAGCCCTGAGCTCCGAGCATATGCGTGGCGCGCACCACGAGATATTCGGTGTTCTCGGCGCCTGAAGGGTGCTCGCCGAGCTTCATCAGCGCGCCCGGATAGAGGCTCGGCGCCTCGCCGGCCGTGTAGCGCCGGTCGTCCTTGGCTTGTTGCGCCTGCGCCCGGACGCGGGCGAAATGCTCGCCCTGGTCGCGCTGGGTGTAGCTCGCCGGATAGTCGTAGGCCTCATAGGACTTGGCCTTGGGGAAGCCTTCCTCGGCGCGCGCCGTGAGGTCGGAGCCCGATTTCTCGAAATCATAGTCCTTCAGCTCGACCTTGCCGGTGCGCAGGCGCCGCACCGTCGACCATTGGGTGAGATGCTCGACATCCGCGCGCGGGAAGCGGCTGCCCGGCGCGACGAAGGCGAAGATCGAGCTGTCGCCCGTGAAGTTCGCCTCGGCGCTCGGCATCACCTGGTCATGGCCCGAGCGGGAGTCGCAGAGCACCAGCTTGTGGTCCCCGTCGCTGTGCTTGAAGTAGTAATAGATGCCGTACTGCTCCATCAGACGCAGCACGAAGTCGAGATCGGTCTCGCGATATTGCACGCAGTAGTCGATCGGCTGCAGCGTCTCGCTGGTGCGGTCATCGAAGCTCGCCGCGTTCTCCTTCTTGAAGATCTCCTTGATGATGTCGAGCGCGGTTTTGTTCTTGAAGATCCGGCAGTCTGCGCGCTGCGAGAGCAGCCAGAGCCAGGGCCTCAGCGTGAATCGGTAGACATAGAGGTCGTCCTGCTTGCCGAGCCATTGAGCATCGACGAGCGTGCCGTTGAGAACCCGCTCGCTCTTGTTCTTCAACGTGAACTTGATCGAGCACTTCTCGCTCATGATGCTTTGCAGGTCGGCATTCTCAGTTTTGCTGATTGCCTCAACGTTATAAGTAAACAATTCGCTTAAAGATTCATCGGCTTCGAAACGGATAAGTGAAAACTCGTCCTTTCCGGCTGGAGTCGTAAAGGACGCAATCCTTTGTTCTTGTCCAGGATTCGATGGCATCAACGAAACCTTTCGACGATTGAACCTAAATTCGACTTGACGTAACTAACTCTCAGAGTCATCGTCGGATCCGTAAGTTTTCATCCGCCGATTGGCGTGACACATTGGGAGGTTCCCATGCGCAAGCAATCCGCATTCAAGGTATTCGTCGCTCTGGCGGGCTCGATGGTTCTCACCACGGCGACAGGCGCCATGGCGCAGACCTACAAGGCGGACGACATCGTCAAGCATTTCCAGCCCGGCGTCGTCGCGCCGAAGCCGGCGGGCGTCACGCGCGGGCTGTGCATCGGCACCGAGGCCGAATGCGCGAAGGCTGGCCATGCGGTCGAGATCGCCAAGCCGCCGAGCGCCTTCGATCTCGTGGTGAAGTTCAAGTACAATTCCGACGTGCTGGAGCCCGAGGCCAAGGGCAATCTCGACGAATTCGCCAAGGCCCTGAAGACGCCCCAGCTTTCCAGTCAGACCTTCATGGTCGAGGGGCACACGGATGCCGCCGGCAATCCGACCTACAACATGAGCCTGTCCGAGCGCCGCGCGGAGGCGGTGGTCCGCTATCTCGGCGAGAAGGGCGTCAACACCGGCAAGCTCGTCGCCAAGGGCTATGGCCAGAGCCAGCCGGTGGTCGCCGACCCCTTCTCCGGCGACAACCGCCGCGTCGAGACGCGCTTGCGCGCCGCGAATTGAGCGCACGGTCGATCTGTTCACGGCGGTTCGTGGGGCTTCCGGGCCGCCGCGTTGCCGGGCGGGAAGAGGCATTCTGGGGAGAGGCATGGCCGCGCTGAATTTCGCCGAACTGTCGAAGCCGATGTCCGATGACGGCCCCTGCGGGCCGGACCTCGAGGACGACCCCGACTTCATGAATGTCACGGCGCGCCTCGAGGTCGTGCTTCCGGTGGCGTATTTCCGCCGCGACGACGACGGCAGGCAGGTCGCCTTCGACCGCTCGAGCATCGAGTTCCCCGCCGCCTTCGCCGATCTCGGCAAGCTGATGGCCCGCTCGCAGGACCTCCGGCTCTTCGTGCTCGCGGCGAAGCTCTCGATCCTCAATCGCGACATTGCCGGCTTTGCCGCCTGTCTCTCAGCCATGGCGGAGATCCTCGGCGAGCATTGGGAGGAGGTGCATCCGCGCGCGTTGGATGGCGACTTCATCATGCGCGAGGTCACGCTGCAGGGGCTGGACGATTTGCCGACCGTGGTTCTGCCGTTGCAGCACGCGCCGCTGTTCGTGAGCCGCCGCATCGGCGCCTTCGCCTTCCGCAGCCAGCTTGTCGCCAGCGGCGAGACAAAGCTGGTCGAGGGCGAGCAGCATCCCGATGCGGGCGCGATCCAGGCAGCGCTGGGGGAGGTCGAGGTCGATGCCCTGACGGCGACCCTCGGCCATATCAACGCCGCGCGCGAAGGGCTCGCGCGCCTGCGTGCGATCTGGATCGAGAGAGTAGGCGTCGATCATCCGCTCGGCTTCCCGCGCCTCGTGGCACTTCTGGACCAGATCGCCGGCTTTCTGGACATGGCGGTCGCGCGGCGCGTTCCGGGGCATCAGCCCTCGGCGGCGGCTGCGGCGACCGACGCGCAGATGCCGGCAACTAGCGCTGCAACCTTCAATCCGGGCGGCCTTTCGAGCATCCTCCAAGTGAAGGATACGCTGGCGGCCTGCCTCGGCTACTTTCGCAAAACGGAGCCGTCGAGCCCGGCTGTCCTGCTGATCGGGCAGGCGCAGCAGCTCATCGGCAAGTCGCTGATCGAGGTCATCCAGATCATGTTTCCGGAGCACGTCGACAAGGCGGTTCTCGAGATCGGCGAAGTGCGCCGGTTCAGGCTGCCGCTCGAGCGTCTTCCGGTGCCGGACGGCCATGATTCCGAGGCGGGGGAGGACAGTTACGACAGCGCCTCCGTCGAAAGCGATGACGGCGACGGCCATGACAACGGCGTGGCGGAAGAGTCCGAGGCCTTGGCCGAGGACGGAGAGGCCGATTCCGGTGCGGCGGAGGCTCCGTCCCACGTGCCGCCGCCGGCTGCCGCCATGGCGGTGATCGCCATCGGCAACCGCGCCGATGCGGTCAACGCGATGAGGGCGGTCGCATCCTTCTACCGGCAGGTGGAGCCTTCGCATCCGACGCCGCTCCTGATGGACAAGGCCTGCGCTCTGGCGCAGCATGATTTCATGTCGCTGCTCGGCAATATCCTGCCCGAGGTTGCGCAGATGCCGGATGCCGACAGCTAGGGAAGTTTTTCGGTTTTGATTTGAACCTCTCGTCGCGATGATGAGACTATATCGATGAATTCCGAAGTTCTATACAGTATCACGCTACGTCAGCGTGGTCCGGTTAGCAAAAGGGGCATGCGTCATGGCCGGAGATTCAGGGCAGAAGTTCATTCGCCGCAACAGGCCGCCTCGGGTGCACATCACCTATGAGGACCCCTACAACGCCGAGCAAAAGATCGAGCTGCCCTTCGTGATGGGCGTGCTGGCCGATCTCTCGGGCAACGCCTCGGCGGTCGAAAAGCCGGAGATCTCGCAGCGCAAGTTCCTTGACGTCGACATGGACAATTTCGACCAGCGCATGGCCGCGATCGAGCCGGGCCTTGCCTTCAACGTGTCCAACAAGCTCGGCGAGGACGAAAGCGAGAAGCTCTCTGTCGCGCTGAAGTTCACCAAGTTCGAGGATTTCAACCCCGCGGCCGTCGCCCGCCAGATCCCGGCGACCGCCAAGCTGCTGGAGGCGCGCGAGCAGCTCGCCAACCTGCTGCGCTACATGGACGGCAAGATGGCGGCGAGCGACCAGATCAAGGCGCTGCTGGCCGATCCGCAGCTGATGACAGCCCTCAAGGACAGGCTCGGCAAGAACGGGAAGCCCGAGGGCGAAGCGCAGAACTGAGGCAGGGCGCGGGCCCTCTTTCCGGGTCGGCAGGCGGTTAAGCGAGCGAGGCGGCAATGGCAGCGGAAGCACAAACCCAACAGCCCGGCGGGGCGGCAGTCGAGACGCGCGAGATCGACGATTTCTCGGCGATCCTGAAGCAGAGTTTCAAACCCAGAACGGAACGCGCGGCGACGGAAGTTGAGAACGCGGTCGCGACCCTCGTCAATCAGGCGCTGGCGGATTCGACCGTGATCAAGGGCGACGTCATCGACACGATCGAGGAGATGATCGCGCGGCTCGACGCCAAGTTGACCGAGCAGATCAACGAGGTGCTGCACGCTCCCGAATACCAGAAGCTGGAAAGCGCCTGGCGTGGCCTCAACTACCTCGTCTTCAACTCCGAGACCGATGCTCAGTTGAAGATCAAGGTGATGAACGTCTCGAAGAACGAGCTCTACCGCAACCTGAAGACCTATCCCGGCGCGCGCTGGGACCAGAGCCCGCTCTTCAAGCAGGTCTATGAGCAGGAGTTCGGCCAGCTCGGCGGCCAGCCCTTCGGTTGCCTCGTCGGCGATTATCACTTCAGCCACACGGCGACGGACGTCCAGCTTCTGCGCGACCTCTCGAAGATCGCCGCGGCGGCGCATGCTCCCTTCTTCGCCGGCGCCGATCCGATGCTGATGCGCATGGATGCCTGGACGGAGCTCTCCGATCCGCGCGATCTCAGCAAGGTCTTCGACACGCCTGACTATGCGGCCTGGAAGGGCCTGCGCGACGCCGCCGACTCCCGCTATGTCGGCCTGTGCCTGCCGCGCGTGCTCGCCCGGGTGCCCTATGGCGCCAAATCCGAGCCCGTCGAGGAATTCGCCTTCGAGGAGGATACCGACGGCCACAAGGGCGAGAAATACGCCTGGATGAACGCCGCCTATGCCATGGCGGTGAACATCAACCGCGCCTTCAAGGAATATGGCTGGTGCACCCGCATCCGCGGCGTCCAGTCCGGCGGCGAGGTTCTCAACCTGCCGACCCACACCTTCCCGACCGACGATGGCGGCGTGGATCTGAAATGCCCGACCGAGATCGCGATCAGCGACCGGCGCGAGGCAGAGCTGGCGAAATCCGGCCTGATCCCGCTGATCCATCGCAAGAACACCGACAAGGCGGCCTTCATCGGCGCCCAGTCGCTCTACAAGCCCAAGGCCTTCTCCGGGCCCGACGGCGTGGCGGCGACGGCGTCCGACAACCTGTCCTCGCGGCTGCCCTACATGTTCGCGGTCTCGCGCTTCGCGCACTACCTGAAGTGCATGGTTCGCGACAAGATCGGCTCCTACAAGGAAAAGGAGCCGCTGCGACGCTGGCTGCAGGAGTGGATCACCGAATATGTCGACGGCGATCCGGTCAATTCCAGCGAAGAGACGAAGGCGCGGCGCCCCCTCTCGGATGCACGCATCGACGTCTTCGAGGACGAGGAGAACCCTGGCTATTACTCGGCCAAGTTCTATCTGCGGCCGCACTTCCAGCTCGAAGGCATGGATATCGGCCTGAGCCTGGTCTCGCGACTGCCAGCTCCCAAGCAGTGACCGCCACCTGATCGGCAGGTGACGGAAGCACGAAGACCCTTCGACGCGCTGACCCGATGCGGGTGCGCGATCGGAGAGATGCGTCCATCAGCGCGCTCGCGCATCCGAGCAATCCGACGACCCTACTTTGGAGGTAAACATGGCTGCCGACTTTCTGCTCAAGATCGACGAGATCAAGGGCGAGGCCCAGGACAAGACCCACAAGGATACGATCGCGGTCGATTCCTTTTCCTGGGGCATCAGCAACCCCGGCTCCTACGCCCATGGCGGCGGCGGCGGCGCGGGCAAGGCGAACTTCCAGGACATGCATTTCACCGCGCAGGTCAGCAAGGCTTCGGCGAACCTCGCCCTGTATTGCGCTAGCGGCAAATACATCAAGAAGGCGGTGCTCTACGTCCGAAAGCAGGGCGAGAAGCCGCAGGAATACTACACGGTGACGCTCGAGGACCTGATCGTGTCGAGCTACCAGTCCGGCGATGCCGCCGGCGGTTCGAGCGTCCCGACCGACCAGTTCGCGTTGAACTATGCCAAGGTCGAGTTCCAATATCGGCCGCAGAAGTCGGACCAGACGCTCGACTCGGCGATCGAGATGAAGTGGGATCTCAAGGGTAACGCCAAGAGCTGAGCCGCGCGCACCGGCTCCGGCTGAGCCGGAGCCGGTTCGTCGCCCGCCCCGGACGCGATGTGATGGCCGACCCCCTTTCGAAGAAGCGGCTTCGGCCGCCTTTGATGTTCGCATTCCGCGAAGCGCATCTGGAGAAGGATGCGCGGACCGCGCTCGACCTGCGGGACGAGGGCGGCGAACGTGTGATCGCGCAACGTCGCGCCGCGCCGCGGGCCGCGATCACCGAGCCGAAGCTGCGGCGCGAGATCGCCATCGACCTCGACGCGCTGGTCAACACGGTCAATCTTGGCTCGGCCGTGGACCTTTCCGAGCTGGAGCATGTGCGCCGCTCGATCCTGAATCACGGCTTCCCGGACATGACGCGGCTTTCGATCGACGAGCATCGCGTCGATACGATCCGTGAGGATCTCGCCGCCGCCCTGATGGGCTACGAGCCGCGATTGGTCCGCAATTCCATCGCCGTCGAGCGTGACAGGACGCTCGATTCCGCCGAGCTGAAGGTACGCTTCCTCGTCCGCGCCGATCTGAACTGCGAACCTTTGAACGTGCCCGTGCAATTCGTGGCCGATCTCGAACTCGATACCGGCAAGATCGCGATCAAGGGACGCTGATGCGATGAACCAGGAGTTTCTCGATCTCTACAATCAGGAACTCCGGCTGTTCATGGAGCACAGCAAGGAGTTCGCGGAGGAGTATCCCGGCATCGCCGAGCGGCTGGGCGGGCTCGTCGGCGAGCGCATGGACCCGATGGTCGGTGGCCTTCTCGAAGGCGCGGCCTTCCTCGCCGCCCGCGTGCAATTGAAGCTGAAGCACGAGTTCCCCGAATTCACCAACAATCTGCTCGAACAGCTCCTGCCGAACTATCTGGCGCCGACGCCTTCGGCGCTGTTGGCGGGCGTCGTGCCGCCTTACTCCGATCCGGGCCTGCGCGAGGGGATGCGCATCCCGCGCGGCGCCTATCTCGACGCGACCTATCTGGAACGCGAGCGGCGTGTCGCCTGCCGCTACCGGCTGGGCAGCGACATCACGCTCTGGCCGTTCGAGATCGTGGCCGCCGACTATATTCCGGCGCCGGCGCCATTGCAGGCGCTCGGCCTGCGTACCGATCAGCGCGCGCTTGCGGGGCTGCGCCTGACCCTGACGCACCGGGTGATGGCGGACCCCGAGCAGGAGCCGACTCCGGCCCAGGCCTTGAAGAATCCGGCGAGCTGGTTCGCCGGCTGCCGGACGAAGGAGCTCGCCTTCCATCTGCTCGGCGGGGAGGGCGATGCGGTCGCTCTCTACGAGCAGCTCTTTGCGAACTGCGTCGGCATCCATTTCCGTCATCTCGACGCGTTCGGCGACCCGGTGGTGACGCCGGGCGAGGGCTGCCGGCTGGAGCAGATCGGCTTCGACGAGAACGAGGCGCTGCTGCCGGCCGATACCCGCGTCTTCCGCGGCTTCGAATTGCTGCACGAGCTGTTCTGGTTCCCGCGCAAGTTCCTCGGCTTCCGGCTGGAAGGGCTGGGCCGGATCATGCCCAAGCTCACGGCCAAGACGGTCGAGCTGATCTTCGTCTTCGACGAGGTCAATACGCGGCTGCCCGGCGCGGTGCGCAAGGAGATGTTCGCGCTCTACGCGGCGCCTGCGGTCAACCTCTTCGAGAAGACGGCCGACCGCATCCCGGTGAAGAGCAACCAGCACGAATTCCATGTCGTACCGGACCGCAGTCGCGCGCTCGACTACGAGCCGCACAGCGTTCTCTCGGTGCATGCGCACTATACCGGCGGTCGCGAGAAGCAGCCGGTGCATCCGCTCTATTCCTCGCCTGAGGGAGCCTCGCCGGTTCACGGCCTGCACTATACGCAGCGGCGCCTGCCACGGCGGCGCTCCTCGGCCGAGCGGCGCCAGGGGCGGGCCTCCGACTATACCGGCACGGACATGTTCATCTCGCTGGTCGAGCCGGCGAAGATGGGCGACAGCGCCTCGGTGGCGGAGCTGAGCGTGCGCGCGCTATGTTCCAACCGGCATCTGACCGAGCATCTGCCGACCGGCGTCGGCGGCGCCGATTTCCGGCTGATCGACAATGTCTCGCTCGACCTTGCCTGCCTTGCCGGGCCGACACCGCCGCGCGAGCCGATCGTCTCGCAGCTTCGCTTGCGTGCGGAGACGGCGAGTACGGGTGTCGTGACCTGGCGGCTGATCAACCTGCTCAGCCTCAACCATCTCGGCCTCGTCCAGCGCGGCGCCGGGCAGAATGGCGAGGCGCTGCGCGAATTGCTCTCGCTCTTCGCCGATCTTGCCGACAGCGCGACGGAGCGGCGCATCCGCGGCATCAAGAATGTCGACAGCCGGCCCGTCGTGCGCCGTTTTCCCCAGCGGGCCGGAACGGGGGCTGGGCGGGGTCTCGAAATCACCGTGCTGCTCGACGAAAAGGCCTTCGAGGGCTCCGGCGTCTTCCTGCTGGGCGCGGTGCTCGACCGCTTCTTCGCCGAATATGCGGCGATGAACC
Organism: Allobosea sp. UNC402CLCol; assembly: GCF_000745475.1. Lineage (GTDB taxonomy): Bacteria > Pseudomonadota > Alphaproteobacteria > Rhizobiales > Beijerinckiaceae > Allobosea > Allobosea spartocytisi. The sequence goes on along the minus strand of NZ_JQJJ01000008.1, from coordinate 8,678 downwards.
ATTTTACCCAGACGGTGATCCGCACGGTGGAGCGCGGCGAGGTGATGCGCTTTCCACCGCGTGCCGGTTCGAGGCGCGTCCTGTGAGCGAGGACGCCGCCACGCCGCTGGAGAAGGCGCCGGGCTACCAGGCGAGGCTGGAGGCGGAGCCCTGGCGCTTCGACTTCTATGCCGTGATGCGGCGGCTGGAACGCAGCTTTCCGGAGCGCAGCCGCATCGGCGACGTCGCCTCGCGGCGCGACGAATATGTCGCGCTGGGCGAGCAGGCCTTCCTCGACTTTCCCGCCTCGACCATCGCGGAGGCGGGCCGGGACGCGCAGGGCAGGCTTCGGCTCTTCGTGAAGTTCCTCGGCCTGCTCGGCCCGCAGGGCGCGCTGCCGCTGGCGACAACCGAGGAGAGTTATCACTGGCAACTCGCGCGCGACGATGCGTTTCCGCGCTTCCTCGATATCTTCAACCACCGCTTCCTGCAGCTCTTTTACCGCGCCTGGGCGGATTCGCGGCCGATCGCGCAGCATGACCGGCCCGATCTCGACCGCTTCGCCGCCTATATCGGCAGCATGATCGGGGTGGGCTCGAAGCCCTATCTCGACCGCGACAGCGTGCCCGATCCCGAGAAGCTCGCCCATGCCGGGCTGATCGGCGCGCAGGCAAAATCCGCCTCGCGGCTTCAGCGCCTTCTCGCCGGGCTGTTCAGGACGCAAGTCGAGATCGAGCAGTTCGTCGGCATGCGTCTCGTCTTCGATCCGGCGGACCGGACGCGGCTGGGAGGCGCGCATTGCACGCTCGGCGGCGACGCGCTGCTCGGCGCCAGCGTCTACAGCGTCGAGGACAAGTTCCGCGTGAAGATCGTGGCTGCTGACCTCGAACAGTTCGAGCGCTTCCTGCCGAATGGCGATCGCTGCGAGCCGCTGGCGGATGCCGTCTTCCTGCATCTCGGCGAGCAGTTTGAATGGGATGTCGAGCTCGCGCTGCCGGTGGGCGAAGTGAAGCCCGTCAGGCTCGGCCAGTCCGGCCATCTCGGCTGGACGAGCTGGATGGCGCCGAACTGGACCACCGAGGAAGGCGCGCTGCGCCGCGACGCCCGTTTCCATCCGGCCGAGCGCATGCGCCTGAAACGTAGCCGCGCTGCTGCCTAAGACCAGAGATCAAGGGGACGACCATGGCCGATATCAGCCTCGAAGCCGTCACAGGCAAGCTCAACCGGATCGGCTACGACACCTTCCTGCAGGCGCTGAGGCAGGCCAAGGGTGCCGGGAACCGCAATGTCGAATTGGCGCATTGGCTGCTGCAGATCCTGCAGGGCAGCGCCAACGACCTGACCCTGACCGCGGACCATTACAAGCTCGATCGCGCCAGGCTGCTGATGGACCTTGGCGGTGTCGTCGAGGGGTTCCGCAAGAACGAGACGGAGATGCCGGGCATCGCCAACCACATCGTCGATATCCTCGACCGTGGCTGGCACTACGCGACGCTGTTCTTCGGCGAGACGCAGATCAGGACCGGGCACCTGCTGGTGGCGGCGCTGAAGTCGACCGAATTGCGCCGGGCTTTCACCGGGCTTTCCAAGGAATTCGCCAAGATCCCGGTCGAAGAGCTGGCGGCAGGCTACGGCAAGATCTGGGAAAGCTCGGAAGAGGAGAACCTGCGGCCGATGGACGGCTCGGGCCTGCGCGCCGCCGGCACGCCCGGCGCCGAGGCCGCTGAGGGGCCGAAGGGCACGACCGCGCTCGACCGCTTCTCGCAGGACCTGACCGCCAAGGCGCGCCAGGGCGGCATGGACCCGATCCTCGGCCGCGACGACGAGATCCGGCAGGTCATCGACGTGCTGATGCGCCGGCGCCAGAACAATCCGATCCTCACCGGCGAGGCCGGCGTCGGCAAGACCGCGATCGCGGAGGGCTTCGCCCAGCGCGTCGCTTCCGGCGACGTGCCGCCGCCGCTCAAGGGGGTGAAGGTCTGCGCGCTCGATATCGGCCTGATGCAGGCCGGCGCCTCGATGAAGGGCGAGTTCGAGCAGCGCCTGCGCTCGGTGATCGACGAGGTGCAGTCCTCGCCGACGCCGGTGATCCTGTTCATCGACGAGGCGCATACGCTGATCGGCGCCGGCGGGCAGGCGGGCACGGGCGATGCCGCCAACCTGCTCAAGCCGGCGCTGGCGCGTGGCACGCTGCGCACCATCGCGGCGACGACCTGGTCGGAGTATCGGCAGTATTTCGAGAAGGATCCGGCGCTGACCCGCCGCTTCCAGCCGGTACAGGTCGACGAGCCCGACGTGCTGCGTTGCTGCACCATGCTGCGCGGGCTGATAGGCCCGATGGAGAAGCATCACAAGGTTCGCATCTCGGATGCCGCCATCGTCGCGGCGGTGACGCTCTCCTTGCGCTATATCCCGGCCCGCCAGCTTCCCGACAAGGCGGTGAGCCTGCTCGACACGGCTTGCGCCCGCGTCGCCATCAGCCAGAGCGCGACGCCGGCCGCGATCGAGGATGCGCGCGTCGCGATCAATGCGTTGGAGCAGGAGAAGGCGGCGCTGACCGCCGATGCCGATCTCGGCACCGACAGCGCCAAGCGGCTCGATGAGATCGAGGTGGAGGTCGCGGAGAAGCAGGAGAAGCTCGCCGCCCTCGAAGCTGCCTGGGCGAGCGAGCTTGCCATCGTCGAGGAGATCAAGGCGCTGCGGACCAAGCTCGGCGAGAAGGCGCCGGGCGCCGATCCCAAGGCCGAGGCCGTGCCGCAGGAGGCGAGCGTCGATGCCGGCGCCGCAGCGCCGGAGGTATCGGCTCCGACCGGGGAACCTGCAGCCGACCCCGAGGATGCCCGCGCTGCGCTCAACGCCAAATTCGCGTCGCTTGGCGAGATCGATCCGGCCAATCGGATGATCTACGCCCATGTCGACGAGCAATCGGTCGCCTCGGTCGTCTCGGACTGGACCGGCATCCCGGTCGGACGGATGGTCAAGGACGAGATCGAGACCGTGCTCAACCTTGCCGAGACGCTGAACAGGCGCGTGGTCGGGCAGGGGCATGGCATCGGCATGATCGCCAAGCGCATCGAGACCAACCGCGCCAGGCTCGACAACCCGAACAAGCCGATCGGCGTGTTCATGCTCTGCGGCCCCTCCGGCGTCGGCAAGACCGAGACGGCTCTGGCGCTGGCGGAGGCGCTCTATGGCGGTGAGCAGAACGTCATCACCATCAATATGAGCGAGTTCCAGGAGGCGCACACCGTCTCGACACTGAAGGGCGCGCCTCCCGGCTATGTCGGCTATGGCGAGGGAGGGCGGCTGACGGAAGCCGTGCGGCGCAAGCCTTACTCGGTGGTGCTGCTGGACGAGGTCGAGAAGGCGCATCCCGACGTGCACGAGCTGTTCTTCCAGGTCTTCGACAAGGGCCAGATGGAGGACGGCACCGGCCGGCGCATCGATTTCAAGAACACGCTGATCATCCTGACCTCGAATGTCGGCACGGACGAGATCATGAGCATGGCGGCGAACGGTGCGGCCAAGCCCGATCCCGAGGCTATGGCGGTGAGCCTGCGTCCGGCGCTGCTCAAGGTCTTCCCGCCGGCGCTGATCGGGCGGCTCGTGACCATCCCCTATTATCCGCTGTCGTCGGACATGCTGGCCGGGATCGTCAGGCTCCAGCTCGGGCGGATCGGCAAGCGGCTCAGCGAGAACCACAAGGCGGCCTTCGTCTATGACGACGCGGTGGTCGAGCACATCGTCGGCCAGTGCAACGACCCGGATTCGGGCGGGCGCATGATCGACAACATCATCACCAACTCGATGCTGCCGGCGCTGTCGCGCGCGATCCTCAACCTGCAACTGGAGAAGAAGCCGCTGACCGAGGCGAAGGTCTCGGTCGAGGACGGCAGCTTCGCCTATCAGGTGGCGTGAGCCGCCGCCTTCCGCTCCGCGATTGATGGCGGCTGGAGGACCATGCGTTCGTTCGCATGCGGCTTGGCGCTCCAGCTTGTCGATGCAGTGCTGGACGTCTCCGGTACGCGGCTCGTGTTTTTCACGGAAGCGGTTCCGTCATTCCGGACAAGCCGCGACAGCGGCGCCGATCCGGAAACCATCATAGGGTTCGGAGCTCTACGATGGATCCCGGGTCAAGCCCGGGATGATTGTGTGGCTCGGATGAAACCAAAACACGTTTCGCAGCATGGGCGAGCCGAGTTTGAACTTGCCGAGAAGATTCCACGTCGGCGGGCAGGTAACTGTATTGTCGAAGGAAAACCGATCAGGCGGCTGCCGCGATTTCCTGGTGCATGAAGCCGTCCAGCGCCGCGCGCTCCTGAGGCGAGAGCCGCAGGCCGAGCTTGCTGCGCCGCCAGAGCACGTCGTCGGCGCGGCGTGCCCATTCCGAGCGCATGAGATAGCGGACCTCGCGCTCATAGAGATCGGCGCCGAAAAGACGGCCGAGATCGGCGAGGCCCTGCGCATCTGCGAGAATCTCGCGGGCGCGGGTGCCGTAGCTGCGGGCGAGCCGCGTCGCTGTGCGGCGTTGGAGCCAGGGGTAAGCGCTCACAATCTCGTTCACGAGGGCGTCGAAGCCGCTGACCGGAAAATCGCCGCCGGGCAGGGCGCCCGTCATCGTCCAGGTCGCGCGGGCGGCCCAGGGCGCGTGGGGAGCGAGCTTGGCGAGGGCGGATTCGGCGAGGCGGCGATAGGTCGTGATCTTGCCGCCGAAGACCGAGAGGAGCGGCGCCGAACCTTCGGGGGCGTCCAGCGTCAGCACGTAGTCGCGTGTCGCTTCCTGCGCCTTCGAGGCGCCGTCGTCATAAAGCGGGCGCACGCCGGAATAGGTCCAGACCACGGATTCAGGCGTCACGGGCCGGCTGAAATACTCGCTCGCCGCTGCACAGAGATAGGCGATCTCCTCGGGCGTGGCGGCAACATCGACCGGATCGCCATGGTAGTCGCGGTCGGTCGTGCCGATCAGGGTGAAGTCCTGCTCATAGGGAATCGCGAAGACGATGCGGCCGTCGGCATTCTGGAAGATGTAGCTGCGGTCGTGCTCGTAGAGCTTCGGCACGACGATGTGGCTGCCCTGCACCATGCGAACGCCGGCCTTGGCATTGGTGTGGATGACGCCGTTCAGCACCTCGCCGACCCAGGGGCCGGCTGCGTTGACGAGCGCCTTCGCCCAGATGTCGAAACGGCCTTGCGGCCCTTCCGCCGTCAGGCGCCACAGCCCGTCCTCGCGGATCGCGGCGGCGACGCGCGTGCGGGTGTGGATCGCGGCGCCGCGGACGGCTGCGTCCATCGCGTTCAGCACGACGAGGCGGGCATCCTCGACCCAGCAATCGGAGTATTCGAAAGCCTTCGCCTTGTCGTCCTTGAGCGGCCTGCCGGCAGGATCATGGGCGAGGTCGAGCGTGCGCGTCGCGGGAAGGAGCTTGCGGCCGCCGATATGGTCGTAGAGGAAAAGGCCGAGCCGCAGCAGCCAGGCGGGACGCAGGCCCTTGTGATGCGGCAGCACGAAGCGCAGTGGCCGGATGATGTGCGGCGCGATGGCCCAGAGCCGCTCGCGCTCCATCAGCGCTTCGCGCACCAGCCGGAACTTGTAGTGTTCGAGATAGCGCAACCCGCCATGGATCAGCTTGGTCGAGCGCGAGGAGGTGGCGCTGGCGAGGTCGTCCTTCTCGAACAGCACGACGGAGGCGCCACGTCCGGCCGCATCCCGCGCAATGCCGCAGCCATTGATGCCGCCGCCGATGACCGCGAGATCATAGGGCGCAGAAGGAGTGGTGCCGAAGCCGGCCGTAGGCAATGTGGTTTCGGACGCCATGTGCTTTTGAACCCCGATCGAACAGGCGAGATAGCTTGAGAGAGGGGGCACGGCAATGGCCGAGCGCCGCTTGCGTGCTGTCCTGCGCGCGACACGCTTGCGCCGGCGGCCAAGGCATTGTTCTGATGGCATCGGCGCCCATGCGCCGTTCTTCGCCGTTCCGTCGCCGAGCTTTCCCGGACCTGCTGCCGATATGATCTACACCGACATCGCGACGCGGACCTATAATCACGGCTGGCGGCTCGACCCGATCATCCGCAGCCTGCTCGATACCGATTTCTACAAGCTCCTGATGCTGCAGATGATCCGGGCCTTCCATCCGGAAGTCCGCGTCACCTTCTCGCTGATCAACCGTTCCAGGCATATCCGCCTCGCCGACATCGTCGACGAGGGCGAGTTGCGCGCGCAGCTCGACCATGCCCGCTCATTGCGGTTCACCAAGAAGGAACTGATCTGGCTCGCCGGTAACAGCTTCTACGGCAAGACCCAGATGTTCTCGCCGGACTTCATGGCCTGGCTCGCCGAGTTCCAGCTTCCCGAATACGATCTGCGCAAGGTCGACGGCCAGTACGAGCTGCATTTCGACGGCCCCTGGACCCACACGACCATGTGGGAGGTGCCGGCGCTCGCGATCATCAACGAGCTCAGGGCGCGCCGGGTCATGCTGGGCCAGAAGCGCTTCTCGCTCGACGTGCTCTATGCCCGCGCCAAGGCGAAGATGTGGGACAAGGTCGAGCGGCTGCAGAAGCTGCCCAATCTCAGGCTCTCCGATTTCGGCACGCGCCGCCGCCATGGCCATCTCTGGCAGCGCTGGTGCGTCCTGGCGCTGAAGGAGGGGCTGGGCAAGGCTTTCAGCGGCACCTCGAACGTGCTGCTCGCGATGGACACCGATCTCGAGGCGATCGGCACCAACGCCCATGAATTGCCGATGGTGCTGGCGGCGCTGGCCGATTCCGACGAGGAGCTCCTGCGTGCGCCTTACCGGGTGCTCGACGAATGGCGGCAGGTCTATGGCGGCAACCTGCTGATCGCGCTGCCGGACGCCTTCGGGACGCAGAGCTTCCTGCGCCATGCGCCGGATTGGGTGGCGGACTGGACCGGCTTCCGGCCGGACAGCGCACCTCCCATCCCGGCCGGCGAGACGATCATGGAATGGTGGCGCGCACACGGGCGCGATCCGCGCGAGAAGCTGCTGGTCTTCTCCGACGGGCTCGACGTCGATGCGATCGAGCGCGTCTACCATCATTTCGACGGGAAGGTCCGCATGGCCTTTGGCTGGGGCACCGACCTGACCAACGATCTCGTCGGCTGCTCGCCGGACGGTTCGCGCGCGCTCGATCCGATGTCGCTGGTCTGCAAGGTCACCAAGGCGAACGGGCGCCCGGCGGTGAAGCTCTCCGACAATCCCGAGAAGGTCTCGGGCGACCCGGAGGCTGTGGCGCGCTATCGGCGGGTGTTCGGGGTTGCATGACCGCGGGCAAGTAAAGATGTTGCCATTATGTTCTCGATGCGCAATTGTGGTTGCGGGTTGGGGGACTCGGCATGCTGCACTTACTGGTTGTGTTGTTCGCCATGCTCACAGCGTGGCCGGATCGATCCTGGGCTGAAGAACCGGTTTGCCCGGAATGCGGTGCGCCTCAACGCGATGCGGCTTCTTTCAAGAGTTCGCTGCTGGTCACCGTCAAGAACCGAGCCTTCGTCGCGGCGGTTGAAGAAAAGGCGCGCGCCCAACCGAAACCTGCACCGGGCATCGTCCACGCCGAGCTCGTGGGCGATATCGTGGTCGTCGTCGTAGAAGATCGCAAAGACATATCTCGCTTCGTCATGAGCGGCGAAGGAAAGCGGTTTGGGCTTAGCAACCAGGATATGATGAATGCTGGCCGGGAGAACCTGAAGCGCAGGGTCTCGCGCCTGCAGATCGAGGAACATGGTCCCGTTCGGTCCCTGTCCTTCGAGGCTGACTACAATGCGGCGCTGATTCTGCTGCCAGAGGTCTGGTCCGCGATCCCGAATCTCCCTGCCGAGCTGGTCGTCGCGGTGCCGGCGCGCGACATCGTGGCCTTCGGCGACGGAGCCGATCCGGAGGCGGTCGCGAGCCTGCGCCGTATCGCCCGAATGCCGAGCGAGGGCTATTCGGTGACGAACCTTCTTCTGCAGCGGGTCCGGGGGCGCTGGATGGTGAAGAATTAGCGCTGACCTCCTCACTCTGGCGTCACAGGAGGTCGATGGGGCCGGCCGGCTTGCATCGCCGCGCAAAAACCCCTAATGCGACCGCGTTTCTAGGCCCCGGAGGGCCGCCTTCGAGGACAAGGGTGTCATGGCCAAAGAGAAGTTTTCGCGGACGAAGCCGCACTGCAACATTGGAACGATTGGTCACGTTGACCATGGCAAGACGTCGCTGACGGCTGCGATCACGAAGGTTCTGGCTGAGTCCGGCGGTGCGTCGTTCACGGCGTATGACCAGATCGACAAGGCGCCGGAAGAGAAGGCTCGCGGCATCACGATCTCGACGGCTCACGTCGAGTACGAGACCCCGGCTCGCCACTACGCTCATGTCGACTGCCCCGGCCACGCCGACTATGTGAAGAACATGATCACGGGTGCGGCGCAGATGGACGGCGCGATCCTGGTGGTGTCGGCGGCCGACGGCCCGATGCCGCAGACCCGCGAGCACATCCTGCTGGCGCGCCAGGTCGGCGTTCCCGCGCTGGTGGTGTTCATGAACAAGGTCGACCTGGTCGACGACGCCGAGCTGCTGGAGCTCGTCGAGATGGAGATCCGCGAGCTCCTCTCGAAGTACGACTTCCCCGGCGACGACATTCCGATCACCAAGGGCTCGGCCAAGGCCGCTCTCGACAACGTCACGCCGGAAATCGGCCATGAC
>NZ_JQJJ01000007.1:2500-5737 GCF_000745475.1 Allobosea sp. UNC402CLCol | reverse complement strand
CCCGCCGCTGGAGCGACGGGTTTGTCAGTATCGTTGGTTGCGGGGGCCAGATTTGAACTGACGACCTTCAGGTTATGAGCCTGACGAGCTACCGGGCTGCTCCACCCCGCGTCAATGATTTGGCCTTTGGCGTCCTGGATGGGCGATGCGGCCTGTCCTGGGACGGTTTGGGCTTTAAACGGTAACGCGGCGGCGACAAGTGTCGACCGCCGCGTTATGCGATTTATCGATTGTGATGAGGGATATCCTTGACAGGCCCGGCAACGACCTACTCTCCCGGGTCTTGAGACACAGTACCATCAGCGCTGAGGAGTTTAACGGCCGAGTTCGGGATGGGATCGGGTTCTGGCTCCTCGCTCAAGCCACCGGGCCGGCGAAGGATATGGCAAGCATAAGGTCTTTCGTCAGGGCCCGTCCGTGCGGCCGGGCGCCTGGTGTTCGCGTTTGTTGGTGTATCGCGGACATTGATCATGAGAACGATCAAGCCGATCGAGCAATTAGTACCGGTAAGCTGAACGCATTGCTGCGCTTACACACCCGGCCTATCAACGTGGTCGTCTTCCACGGCTCTCAAGGGAGAACTCGTTTTGAGGTGGGTTTCCCGCTTAGATGCCTTCAGCGGTTATCCCGTCCGTACATAGCTACCCTGCACTGCGGCTGGCGCCACAACAGGTCCACCAGAGGTACGTCCACCCCGGTCCTCTCGTACTAAGGGCAGATCCTCTCAATTCTCCTACACCCACGGCAGATAGGGACCGAACTGTCTCACGACGTTCTGAACCCAGCTCACGTACCACTTTAATCGGCGAACAGCCGAACCCTTGGGACCTTCTCCAGCCCCAGGATGTGATGAGCCGACATCGAGGTGCCAAACGATTCCGTCGATATGGACTCTTGGGAATCATCAGCCTGTTATCCCCGGCGTACCTTTTATCCGTTGAGCGATGGCCCTTCCACGCGGGACCACCGGATCACTATGGCCGTCTTTCGACTCTGCTCGACGTGTCAGTCTCGCAGTCAGGCAGGCTTATGCCATTGCACTCAACGAGCGATTTCCGACCGCTCTGAGCCCACCTTCGCACGCCTCCGTTACTCTTTGGGAGGCGACCGCCCCAGTCAAACTGCCTGCCATGCGCTGTCTCGGACCCGGATGACGGGTCGCGGTTAGACATCCATGACGATAAGGGTGGTATTTCAAGGATGACTCCACCAGAGCTGGCGCCCCGGCTTCAAAGTCTACCACCTATCCTACACATGCCGACACGAATGCCAGCGCAAAGCTGCAGTAAAGGTGCACGGGGTCTTTCCGTCTGACCGCAGGAACCCCGCATCTTCACGGGGAATTCAATTTCACTGAGTCTATGCTGGAGACAGCGGGGAAGTCGTTACGCCATTCGTGCAGGTCGGAACTTACCCGACAAGGAATTTCGCTACCTTAGGACCGTTATAGTTACGGCCGCCGTTTACCGGGGCTTCAATTCGGTGCTTGCACACCTCCTTTTAACCTTCCGGCACCGGGCAGGCGTCAGACCCTATACGTCATCTTACGATTTCGCAGAGCCCTGTGTTTTAGTTAAACAGTCGCTACCCCCTGGTCTGTGCCCCCAATGCCTAGTTGCCTAGACACTGGGCCTCCTTATCCCGAAGTTACGGAGGTAAATTGCCGAGTTCCTTCAGCATAGTTCTCTCAAGCGCCTTGGTATACTCTACCAGTCCACCTGTGTCGGTTTAGGGTACGGTCTAATGTTGGAGCTATTTCCTGGAACCGCTTGGAAGCCAGATCAATCCAATAAGATCTGACAGCGTACGCGATCCGTCACTACCAACTGGCTGAGGAATATTCACCTCATTCCCATCGACTACGCCTTTCGGCCTCGCCTTAGGGGCCGGCTAACCCTGCGGAGATTAACTTTACGCAGGAACCCTTGGACTTTCGGCGACAGTGTCTTTCACACTGTTTGTCGTTACTCATGTCAGCATTCGCACTTCCAATACCTCCAGCAGCCCTCACGGGTCCGCCTTCGTTGGCTTATGGAACGCTCCGCTACCGCTTGCACAAAGTGCAAACCTTAAGCTTCGGCTCGTGGCTTGAGCCCCGATACATTTTCGGCGCAGGAACCCTTGTTTAGACCAGTGAGCTGTTACGCTTTCTTTAAAGGATGGCTGCTTCTAAGCCAACCTCCTGGTTGTTTTGGGATTCCCACATCCTTTCACACTTAGCCACGAATTGGGGGCCTTAGCTGTAAGTCAGGGTTGTTTCCCTCTCCACGACGGACGTTAGCACCCGCCGTGTGTCTCCCGTGCAGTACTTCCGGGTATTCGGAGTTTGGTTAGGATTGGTAATGCGGTAAGCACCCCTCACCCATCCAGTGCTCTACCCCCCGGAGTATTCACACGAGGCGCTACCTAAATAGCTTTCGCGGAGAACCAGCTATTTCCGAGTTTGATTGGCCTTTCACCCCTAGCCACAAGTCATCCGAGACTTTTTCAACAGGCACCGGTTCGGTCCTCCAGTAAGTGTTACCTTACCTTCAACCTGCTCATGGCTAGATCACCCGGTTTCGGGTCTAATCCGACGAACTGAACGCCCTGTTCAGACTCGCTTTCGCTACGCCTACACCTAACGGCTTAAGCTTGCTCGCCAGACTAAGTCGCTGACCCATTATACAAAAGGTACGCGGTCACTCAGGACGAACCTTGAGCTCCCACTGTTTGTAAGCATTCGGTTTCAGGTGCTATTTCACTCCCCTCGTCGGGGTGCTTTTCACCTTTCCCTCACGGTACTTGTTCACTATCGGTCGCTGAGGAGTACTTAGGCTTGGAGGGTGGTCCCCCCACGTTCAGACAGGATTTCACGTGTCCCGCCTTACTCATGTCCCAACTGTTCGCAGATCCGTACGGGGCTATCACCCATTATTGCGTGGTTTCCCAACCACTTCCGGTAACTTACAGTCAGGCACTGGCCTGGTCCGCGTTCGCTCGCCACTACTAACGGAGTCTCGTTGATGTCCTTTCCTCCAGGTACTTAGATGTTTCAGTTCCCTGGGTTAGCTTTGAACCCCTATGTATTCAGAGTTCAATACCTTCTCTTGATCTCTGTTAGCCCAAGAACAAGCCGAAGCCTGCCCTTAGAATAACAGAGATCGAAGGTGGGTTTCCCCATTCGGAAATCCGCGGATCAAAGCTCATTCGCAGCTCCCCACGGCTTATCGCAGCGTATCACGTCCTTCATCGCCT
>NZ_JQJJ01000006.1 GCF_000745475.1 Allobosea sp. UNC402CLCol | reverse complement strand
CCGTCGGCCGCCGACACCACCAGGATCGCGCCGTCCATCTGCGCCGCACCCGTGATCATGTTCTTCACATAGTCGGCGTGGCCGGGGCAGTCGACGTGAGCGTAGTGGCGAGCCGGGGTCTCGTACTCGACGTGAGCCGTCGAGATCGTGATGCCGCGAGCCTTCTCTTCCGGCGCCTTGTCGATCTGGTCATACGCCGTGAACGACGCACCGCCGGACTCAGCCAGAACCTTCGTGATCGCAGCCGTCAGCGACGTCTTGCCATGGTCAACGTGACCAATCGTTCCAATGTTGCAGTGCGGCTTCGTCCGCGAAAACTTCTCTTTGGCCATGGTAGCCTCCGTCCAATCTCTCAGTGTTCAGTCGAAGGTTCGGGTCAGGCGTACTTGGCCTGAACCTCGGCGGCGACCGCCGAGGGAACCTGCTCATAGTGGTCGAACTGCATCGTGTAGTTCGCGCGGCCCTGCGAGAAGGAGCGCAGCTGGTTGACGTAGCCGAACATGTTCGCCAGCGGCACCATCGCGTTGATCACGACGGCGTTGCCGCGCATGTCCTGGCCCTGGATCTGGCCACGACGCGAGTTCAGGTCGCCGATGACCGAACCGGTGTAGTCTTCCGGGGTCACGACCTCGACCTTCATGATCGGCTCGAGCAGCACGGAGCCGCCCTTCTGCAGACCTTCGCGCAGCGCTGCACGGGAAGCGATTTCGAAGGCGAGCGCCGACGAGTCGACTTCGTGGAAGGCGCCGTCGATCAGCGTGACCTTGACGTCCACGACCGGGAAGCCGGCGAGAACGCCAGAGCCGATGACCGAGTTCAGGCCCTTCTCGACGCCGGGGATATACTCCTTCGGCACCGAACCGCCGACGACCTTCGACTCGAACTCGAAGCCCTTGCCGGTCTCGTTCGGCTCGATGACGAGCTTGACGCGGGCGAACTGGCCCGTACCACCGGTCTGCTTCTTGTGGGTGTAGTCGATCTCGGCCTTCTTGGTCAGCGTCTCGCGATACGCAACCTGGGGCGCGCCGATATTGGCGTCGACCTTGTAGGTGCGCTTCAGGATGTCGACCTTGATGTCGAGATGGAGCTCGCCCATGCCCTTCAGGATGGTCTGGCCGCTCTCCTGGTCGGTCGACACGCGGAAGGACGGATCCTCGTTCGCGAGCTTCGACAGGGCGAGGCCCAGCTTCTCCTGGTCGGCCTTGGACTTCGGCTCGATCGCGATCGTGATGACCGGCTCAGGGAACTCCATGCGCTCCAGGATCACCGCATGGGTGGGATCGCAGAGCGTGTCGCCGGTGCGGACGTCCTTGAGGCCGGCCAGGGCGACGATGTCACCGGCATAAGCCTCCTTGATGTCCTCGCGGTTGTTCGCATGCATCAGCAGCATGCGGCCAACGCGCTCTTTCTTGTCGCGGGTCGAATTGATGACGCCCTGACCCGCCTCGACCTTGCCCGAATAGATGCGGCAGAAGGTGATGGTGCCGACGAAGGGGTCGTCCATGATCTTGAAGGCGAGCATGGAGAACGGATCTTCGTCCGTCGGGTTGCGGGTGGTCGGCTCTTCGGTCTTGAAGTCGATGCCTTCGACGGCGCCGCGATCGACCGGCGACGGCAGGAAGTCCACGACCGCGTCGAGCAGGGGCTGCACGCCCTTGTTCTTGAAGGCCGAGCCGCAGAGGACCGGGTGGAAGGCGCGGCGCTGAACGGCCGTGCGAACGAGCTTGCGCAGCGTCTCGGCGTTCGGCTCGGTGCCGTCCAGATAAGCTTCCATCGCGGCGTCGTCCATCTCGACGGCGGCCTCGACGAGCTTCGAGCGATATTCGGCAGCCTTGTCGGCGAGATCGGCCGGAATGTCCTTCTCCTCGAAGGACGCGCCGAGCGCTTCGCCGTTCCAGACGATCGCCTTCATCTTGATCAGGTCGATCACGCCGACGAAGTCGGATTCGGAACCGATCGGGATCTGCAGGCAGACGGGCTTGCCGGCGACGCGGTCGATGATGTCCTGGACGCAGCGATAGAAATCGGCGCCGATCTTGTCCATCTTGTTGACGAACACGATACGCGGGACGTCGTACTTGTCGGCCTGGCGCCAGACGGTCTCGGTCTGGGGCTCGACGCCCTGGTTGCCGTCGAGCACGCAGACGGCACCGTCGAGCACGCGCAGCGAACGCTCGACCTCGATGGTGAAGTCGACGTGGCCGGGGGTGTCGATGATGTTCAGGCGGTTGTCGCGCCAGAAGCAGGTCGTCGCGGCGGACGTGATCGTGATGCCGCGCTCCTGCTCCTGCGTCATCCAATCCATCGTGGCGGCGCCATCATGGACTTCGCCGATCTTATGCGACTTGCCGGTGTAGTAGAGGATACGCTCGGTCGTCGTCGTCTTGCCCGCATCGATGTGGGCCATGATGCCGAAGTTACGATAATGATCGATCGGATGAGAACGGGCCATGGTCGTGTGTCCTGAAGTCCGGGCTTCCGCTTACCAGCGGTAGTGCGAGAAGGCGCGGTTGGCTTCCGCCATCCGGTGCGTGTCTTCACGCTTCTTGACGGCGTTGCCGCGGTTGTTCGCAGCATCCATCAGCTCGGCCGAGAGACGCTCGACCATCGTCTTGTCGTTGCGGCCACGCGCGGCCGAGATCAGCCAGCGGATCGCCAGCGCCTGACGGCGCTCGGTGCGAACCTCGACCGGAACCTGGTAGGTCGCGCCGCCGACGCGGCGGGAACGGACTTCGATCGCCGGAGCGACGTTCTCGAGCGCCGACTTGAAGACGCCGAGCGGCTCGCTCTTGGTCTTGGCCTCGATGATGTCGAAGGCACCGTAGACGATCCGCTCGGCGGTCGACTTCTTACCTTCGTACATCACGGAGTTCATGAACTTCGTGACGACGATATCGCCGAACTTGGGGTCCGGGATAACTTCGCGCTTTTCGGCACTGTGGCGGCGGGACATCGTCTAGTCTCCGGTCAAATCTTCAACGCGGCGGATCGGCCTGGGCTCATCACCCGGCCGATCTGGCCGAACTCACTTGGGACGCTTGGCGCCGTACTTCGAACGGCGCTGCTTGCGGTTCTTGACGCCCTGCGTGTCGAGCACACCGCGCAGGATGTGATAGCGCACGCCGGGAAGGTCCTTGACGCGGCCGCCGCGGATCATCACCACCGAGTGTTCCTGAAGGTTGTGGCCTTCACCCGGGATGTAACCGATCACCTCGAAGCCGTTGGTCAGACGAACCTTGGCGACCTTGCGGAGCGCGGAGTTCGGCTTCTTCGGGGTCGTCGTATAGACACGCGTGCAGACGCCGCGCTTCTGCGGGCACGACTCGAGCGCCGGGGCGGTGTTACGCGCCTTCACGGGCGAGCGCGGCTTGCGGATGAGCTGGCTGATTGTCGGCATTCTGGCCTCTCGCCCCACTGAGCGTTTGGAAATTCCTGGTCAATCTCCCAGGTCGAGCAAAGCCATGGCATAAACGAAGCCGCGCCATCGGCGCCCTTTCAGGGGCCTCAGGCGCGTTCGCCAGCAGAGGAACACGGAAACTCCGCGTTCATGCATCTCGCCATGTCGTCATTCGACGCTGGAATTCCGACGGAGTTTCGGTCGCGAAACTCGCTTGCAAACAAAGAGGCAAGCGACAAACGTGTCCGACAACCGTCGACAGTGGCGCGCTTATGACTCGAACAGAGATTCGCGTCAACCCCGAAACCGCCGAAAAGGTTGGGGTTTTGCGGGGTTCGGGCCACTTGGCCCCTCGCCTGCCCTTTCACGAAACAAAAAGGCCGCCCGGGAGGGGCGGCCTTTCCGATGATTGCCGGTCTTCGCCGGTGGCTGAGCTTACTCGGCCGCCGGCAGCACCGCAGCGGCCTGGGCCGCGGCCTTGGCAGCCGCATCGGCCTTCTGGCCGACGATGAGGTCGTCGCGGCGCGTGGCCACCTGCTTGATGCGGGCGACCTGGGCGCCGGTGCCGGCCGGGATGAGCGAGCCGACGATGACGTTCTCCTTGAGGCCCTCGAGCATGTCCGACTTGCCGTTGACCGCCGCCTCGGTGAGGACGCGGGTGGTCTCCTGGAAGGACGCCGCCGAGATGAAGGAGCGGGTCTGCAGCGAGGCCTTGGTGATGCCGAGCAGGACCGGCACGCCGGAAGCCGGCTTCTTGCCCTCCTCGCGCATCTTCGCGTTGATCTCCTCGAGCTCGACGCGGTCGACCTGGTCGCCGGTCAGGATGTCGGTATCGCCCGACTCCGTGATCTCGACCTTCTGCAGCATCTGACGGACGATGACCTCGATGTGCTTGTCGTTGATGCCGACGCCCTGAAGGCGATAGACCTCCTGGATCTCGTTCACCAGATAAGCCGCCAGCTCCTCGACGCCCTTGATCGCCAGGATGTCGTGCGGGGCCGGGTTGCCGTCGAGGATGTAGTCGCCAACTTCCACGACGTCGCCGTCCTGGAGGTGGATGTGCTTGCCCTTCGGGATCAGGTACTCGACCCCGTCGGAACCGTCATGCGGTGTCAGCGTCACGCGGCGCTTGTTCTTGTAGTCCTTGCCGAAGCCGATCACGCCCGACTTCTCGGCAATGATCGCCGCGTCCTTCGGACGACGCGCCTCGAACAGCTCCGCCACGCGCGGCAGACCACCGGTGATGTCGCGGGTCTTGGCCGAGTCGGTCGAGACACGCGCCAGCACGTCGCCGGCCTTGATCGAGTGGCCAGGCTCCACCGAGATGATGCCGTCGACAGGCAGGATGTAGCGGGCATCGCCACCACGGGCGAGCTTCGCGATCTTGCCGTCAGGCCCCGTGATCGTCATCGCGGGCTTGAGGTCGGCCGTACGGGCCGAGCCACGCCAGTCGATGACGACGCGCTTGGAGATGCCGGTCGCCTCGTCGGTCGTCTCGGTCATCGACATGCCGTCCACGAGATCCTCGTAGCCGACCTTGCCGTCGACCTCCGCCAGGATCGGGCGAGAATAGGGATCCCACTCGATCAGGCGCTGGCCGCGCTTGACCTTGTCGCCCTCGTCGACCCGCAGCTTCGAGCCGAACTGGACACGGTGCACCGCGCGCTCGGCGCCATCAGGCCCGACGATCACGATGGCGATGTTGCGCGCCATGGCGATGAGGTCGCCGTCCGAGTTCCGCGCGACGTTGCGGTTACGCATCTTGACCGTGCCTTCGAAGTTCGACTCGACGAAGGACTGGTCGGCGATGGTGGCCGCGCCGCCGATGTGGAAGGTACGCATGGTGAGCTGCGTGCCCGGCTCGCCGATCGACTGCGCCGCGATGACGCCGACGGCCTCACCCATGTTGACGGGCGTGCCGCGGGCGAGGTCGCGCCCATAGCAGGTCGCGCAGACGCCGTTCTTGGTCGCGCAGGTGAGAACGGAGCGGATCTTCACCTCCTGGACGCCGGCGGCGTTGATCTTCTCGATATGGCTCTCCTCGATCATCGTGCCCTTCGGCACGAGGACGTTGCCGTCGATATCGGTCACGTCCTCGGCCGCCGAGCGACCCAGGATGCGCACGCCGAGCGAAGCCACGACCTGGCCGGCATCGACGATGGCGCGCATCTTGATGCCGTTGTCCGAGCCGCAATCGACCTCGGAGATAATCGCGTCCTGCGCCACGTCGACGAGACGGCGGGTGAGATAGCCGGAGTTGGCCGTCTTGAGCGCCGTGTCGGCGAGGCCCTTACGGGCGCCGTGGGTCGAGTTGAAGTACTCGAGAACGTCGAGGCCTTCCTTGAAGTTCGAGATGATCGGGCTCTCGATGATCTCGCCCGACGGCTTGGCCATCAGGCCGCGCATGGCGGCGAGCTGGCGCATCTGCGCCGGCGAACCGCGGGCACCCGAGTGCGACATCATGTAGATCGAGTTGATCTGCTTGTCGCGGCCGGTCTCGTCCTTCTGGACAGTCGAGATGCGGGCCATCATCTCCTGGGCGAGCTTGTCGGAGCACTTCGCCCAGGCGTCGACGACCTTGTTGTACTTCTCGCCCTGCGTGATCAGGCCGTCCTGGTACTGCTGCTCGTAATCCTTGGCGAGCGCGCGGGTGGTGTCGACGATCTGCCACTTGTTCTCCGGCACGACCATGTCGTCCTTGCCGAAGGAGATGCCGGCCTTGAAGGCGTGCTTGAAGCCGAGCCCCATGACGCGGTCGCAGAAGATCACCGATTCCTTCTGACCGCAGCCGCGATACACGGCGTCGATCATTCCGGAGATCTCCTTCTTCGTCATCAGCTTGTTGACGACGTCGAAGGACACGGCCGGGTGCTCCGGCAGCGCGGTCGAGAGGATCACGCGGCCCGGCGTGGTGTCGTAGATCTTCGTGTACGGCTTGCCGTCATGGCCGACGCCGGTCCAGCGATATTTGATCTTCGAATGCAGCGTCACGACTTTCTCGTGCAGCGCGTATTCGAGCTCGCCGAAATCGCCGAAGATCTTGCCCTGGCCCGGCTCGCCATCCGAGATGATCGAGAGGTAGTAGAGGCCGAGCACGATGTCCTGCGACGGCACGATGATCGGCTGGCCGTTCGCCGGGTGCAGGATGTTGTTGGTCGACATCATCAGCACGCGCGCTTCCAGCTGCGCCTCAAGCGACAGCGGGACGTGCACGGCCATCTGGTCGCCGTCGAAGTCCGCGTTGAAGGCGGCGCAGACCAGCGGGTGGAGCTGGATCGCCTTGCCCTCGATCAGCACGGGCTCGAAGGCCTGGATGCCGAGGCGGTGGAGCGTCGGTGCGCGGTTCAGCATCACCGGATGCTCGCGGATGACCTCGTCCAGGATATCCCAGACTTCCGGCTTCTCCTTCTCGACGAGCTTCTTGGCCTGCTTGACCGTGGTCGAGTAGCCCTTGGCGTCGAGGCGCGCATAGATGAACGGCTTGAACAGCTCGAGCGCCATCTTCTTCGGCAGGCCGCACTGGTGCAGCTTCATCTCCGGACCGACGACGATGACCGAGCGGCCGGAATAGTCGACGCGCTTGCCGAGCAGGTTCTGGCGGAAGCGGCCCTGCTTGCCCTTCAGCATGTCGGCGAGCGACTTCAGCGGGCGCTTGTTGGCACCCGTGATGACGCGGCCGCGGCGGCCGTTGTCGAACAGGGCGTCGACGGACTCCTGCAGCATCCGCTTCTCGTTGCGGATGATGATGTCCGGCGCGCGCAGCTCGATGAGGCGCTTCAGGCGGTTGTTGCGGTTGATGACGCGGCGATAGAGGTCGTTCAGGTCCGAGGTCGCGAAGCGGCCGCCATCGAGCGGAACGAGCGGACGCAGATCCGGCGGGATGACCGGGATCTGGGTCATCACCATCCATTCCGGCTTGTTGCCCGACTCCTGGAAGGCCTCGATGATCTTGAGGCGCTTCATCAGCTTCTTGGGCTTCAGCTCGGACGTCGTCGTCGCGATCTCATGCTTGAGATCGGCGTTGATCTGGTCGAGATCGAGCGCGCGCAGCATCTCGCGGATGGCTTCCGCGCCGATCATGGCGGTGAAGGTGTCCGCGCCGTACTCCTCCTGGCAGCGGACATACTCCTCCTCCGACAGCAGCTGGCGGTCCTTGAGCGGGGTCAGGCCCGGCTCGATGACGACGTAGCTTTCGAAGTAGAGGATGCGCTCCAAGTCCTTGAGCGGCATATCCATCAAGAGGCCGATGCGCGAGGGCAGCGACTTCAGGAACCAGATATGCGCGACGGGAGCGGCGAGCTCGATATGGCCCATGCGCTCGCGCCGGACGCGGGCGAGCGTGACTTCGACGCCGCACTTCTCGCAGATGACGCCCTTGAACTTCATGCGCTTGTACTTGCCGCACAGGCACTCGTAGTCCTTGATCGGCCCGAAGATGCGCGCGCAGAACAGGCCGTCACGCTCCGGCTTGAACGTGCGGTAGTTGATCGTCTCGGGCTTTTTGATTTCGCCATACGACCAGGACAGGATCTTCTCCGGGCTCGCGATCGAGATCTTGATCGCGTCGAAGGCCTGCTGGACCGGCTGCTGGCCGAAAAGGTTCATGACCTCTTGCTTCATCGCCTGTCTCCTTCGGCCGGTGGGGGCTTAAGGGCCACCCTGCCCGGCTCGTCAATTCCGTAGGCCGGCGGCGTGAGTGCCGCCGGCAATGTTCAAGGCTCGGTCGCGGCTTATTCGGCCGCTTCGGCGGGCGGCAACTCGCCCGGCTTCACCTTGTTGTTGATCAGCTCGACGTTGAGGCCGAGCGAGCGCATCTCCTTGACGAGAACGTTGAAGCTCTCGGGGATGCCCGCTTCGAAGTTGTCCTCGCCGCGCACGATCGACTCGTAGACCTTGGTGCGGCCCGCGACGTCGTCCGACTTCACCGTCAGCATTTCCTGCAGGGTGTAGGCGGCGCCGTAGGCTTCGAGCGCCCAGACCTCCATTTCGCCGAAGCGCTGGCCGCCGAACTGCGCCTTACCGCCCAGCGGCTGCTGGGTGACGAGCGAGTACGGACCGATCGAACGCGCGTGGATCTTGTCGTCGACCAGGTGGTGCAGCTTGAGCATGTAGATGTAGCCCATCGTCACCTTGCGGTCGAAAGGCTCACCCGTGCGGCCGTCATAGAGGGTCGACTGACCCGACGAGTGCAGACCAGCCTGCTCCAGGAGCCGCTCGATATCGGCCTCCTTGGCGCCATTGAACACCGGCGTCGCCACCGGCACGCCGCGGCGCAGGTTCTGGCCCATCTCGACGAGCTCGTTCTCGTCCATCGAGGCGATGATCTCGTTATCCTCGTAGACGGCGTCGAACTGAGCCTTCAGCGCCTTGAAGTCGCTCGTCTTCTTGTAGGCGTCGAGCGCCTTGCCGATCTGCTTGCCGAGACCGGCGGCCGCCCAGCCCAGATGGGTCTCAAGAATCTGACCGACGTTCATGCGCGAGGGCACGCCCAGCGGGTTCAGCACGATGTCGGCATGAGTGCCGTCCTCGAGGAACGGCATGTCCTCCACCGGCACGATGCGCGAGACCACGCCCTTGTTGCCGTGACGGCCGGCCATCTTGTCGCCCGGCTGGATCTTGCGCTTCACCGCGACGAAGACCTTGACCATCTTCATCACGCCCGGGGGCAGTTCGTCGCCGCGCTGCAGCTTCTCGACCTTGTCGAGGAAGCGCTGCTCGAGGCGCTTCTTCGACTCGTCGTACTGCTTCCGCATCGCCTCGATCTCGGTCATCAGCGAGTCTTCGGCGGTGGCAAACAGCCACCATTGCGAACGCGGGAACTCGCTCATCACCTCGCGGGTGATGACCGTGTCCTTCTTGAAGCCCTTCGGACCGGCCAGGCCGGTCTTGCCGGTCAGGATCTCGGCCAGACGCGCGAAGGTGTTGCGGTCCAGGATCGCCTGCTCGTCGTCGCGGTCCTTGGCGAGACGCTCGATCTCCTCGCGCTCGATGGCCTGGGCGCGCTCGTCCTTGTCGACGCCGTGGCGGTTGAACACGCGCACCTCGACGATCGTGCCCTGCACGCCCGGGGGAACGCGCAGCGAGGTGTCGCGAACGTCCGAGGCCTTCTCGCCGAAGATGGCGCGCAGCAGCTTCTCTTCCGGCGTCATCGGGCTTTCGCCCTTCGGCGTGATCTTGCCGACGAGGATGTCGCCCGCCGCCACTTCCGCGCCGATATAGACGATGCCGGCTTCGTCGAGGTTCTTCAGCGCCTCTTCCGAAACGTTCGGAATGTCGCGCGTGATCTCCTCCGGGCCGAGCTTGGTATCGCGGGCCATGACCTCGAACTCCTCGATATGGATCGAGGTGAAGATGTCCTGGGAGACGATGTTCTCGGAGAGAAGGATCGAGTCCTCGAAGTTGTAGCCGTTCCACGGCATGAACGCGACGAGCACGTTGCGGCCGAGCGCGAGCTCGCCGAACTCGGTCGACGGGCCGTCGGCGACGATGTCGCCCTTCTTGACGACGTCGCCGACGCGCACCAGCGGACGCTGCGTGATGCAGGTCGACTGGTTCGAGCGCTGGAACTTCTGCAGCCGGTAGATGTCGACGCCGGGCTTGGTCGGGTCCATCTCGTCGGAAGCGCGGATGACGATACGGGTCGCGTCGACCTGGTCGACGACGCCGGAACGGCGGGCCGCGATCGCGGCGCCCGAGTCACGGGCGACGACCGCTTCCATGCCGGTGCCGACGAAAGGCGCGTCGGCGCGAACCAGCGGCACCGCCTGGCGCTGCATGTTCGAGCCCATCAGCGCGCGGTTCGCGTCGTCGTTCTCGAGGAACGGAATCAGCGCCGCGGCGACCGAAACGAGCTGCTTCGGCGACACGTCCTGGAAGTCGACCTTGTCGACCGGCGTGACGATGACCTCGCCGGCGCGGCGGCAGACGATCAGGTCGTCGGTCAGGCGGCCTTCCTTGTCGACGGCGGCATTGGCCTGAGCGACGTTGTATTTCGCCTCTTCCATCGCCGAGAGATAGATCACCTCGTCGGTGACCTTGCCGTCGCGGATGCGGCGATACGGGCTCTCGATGAAGCCGTACTTGTTCACCCGCGCGAAGGTGGCGAGCGAGTTGATCAGGCCGATGTTCGGGCCTTCCGGCGTCTCGATCGGGCAGATGCGGCCGTAATGCGTCGGGTGCACGTCGCGCACCTCGAAGCCGGCGCGCTCGCGGGTCAGACCGCCCGGGCCAAGCGCCGAAAGGCGACGCTTATGCGTGACTTCGGAGAGCGGGTTCGTCTGGTCCATGAACTGCGAGAGCTGCGAGGAGCCGAAGAACTCGCGCACGGCGGCAGCCGCCGGCTTGGCGTTGATCAGGTCCTGCGGCATGACCGTGTCGATATCGACCGAGGACATGCGCTCCTTGATGGCGCGCTCCATGCGGAGGAGGCCCAGGCGATACTGGTTCTCCATGAGCTCGCCGACCGAACGCACGCGGCGGTTGCCGAGATGGTCGATGTCGTCGATCTCGCCCTTGCCGTCGCGCAGGTCGACCAGCGCCTTGACGACCGCGAAGATGTCCTCCTTGCGCAGGATGCGCACGGTGTCCTCGGCGTCGAGGTCGAGGCGCATGTTCATCTTGACGCGGCCGACGGCCGAGAGGTCGTAGCGCTCCGGGTCGAAGAACAGCGACTGGAACATGTTCTCAGCCGTCTCGAGGGTCGGCGGCTCGCCCGGACGCATCACGCGGTAGATGTCGAACAGGGCTTCCTCGCGGCGCGAGTTCTTGTCGACGTTCAGCGTGTTGCGGATGTAGGGACCGACCGTGATGTGGTCGATGTCCAGCACCGGGATCTCGTCATAACCGTCATCGGTGAGCTGCTTGAGCAGCTTCTCGGTGATCTCTTCGCCGGCCTCGGCATAGACCTCGCCCGTCGCCGGGTTGACCAGGTCCTCGGCGATGTACTGGGTGTACAGGTCCTCGTCCTGCGCGCGCAGGAACTTGAGGCCCTTCTCGGCGAGCTGGCGGGCAGCGCGGGCGACGAGCTTCTTGCCGGCCTCGACCACGACCTCGCCGGTGTCGGCGTCGATCAGGTCTTCGGTCGCCTTGAAGCCCTTCATGCGCTCCGCGTCGTAGGGAACGCGCCAGCCCTTGGCGTCCTTGGTGTAGGTGATGTGGTTGTAGAAGCGGCTGAGGATCTCCTCGCCGTCCATGCCGAGCGCGAACAGCAGCGAGGTGACCGGGATCTTACGCTTCCGGTCGATACGGGCGTAGACGATGTCCTTGGCGTCGAACTCGATGTCGAGCCAGGAGCCGCGATACGGGATGATGCGCGCGGCGAAGAGCAGCTTGCCCGAGGAATGGGTCTTGCCCTTGTCGTGGTCGAAGAACACGCCCGGCGAACGGTGCATCTGCGAGACGATGACGCGCTCGGTGCCGTTGACGATGAAGGTGCCGTTATCCGTCATGAGCGGCATGTCGCCCATGTAGACATCCTGCTCCTTGATGTCCTTGACGGACTTGGCCTGGGTGTCCGGGTCGATATCGAACACGATCAGGCGCAGCGTCACCTTGAGCGGCGCCGAGAAGGTCATGCCGCGCTGGCGGCACTCGTCGACGTCATATTTCGGCGGCTCGAAGGTGTACTTCACGAACTCCAGCAGCGAGGCGCCGGAAAAATCGCCGATCGGGAAGACCGATTTGAAGACGGACTGCAATCCCTCGTCAGGCCGGCCGCCCTTGGGTTCGTCGACCATCAGGAACTGGTCGTAGGACGCCTTCTGAACCTCGATGAGGTTCGGCATCTCCGCCACTTCCTTGAGCTTGCCGAAGAACTTGCGGACGCGCCTGCGACCCTGGAGCGAATTGACCATGTTGTTCCTCGCGTTCTGTGGGCATCTTCCGGCAAGTCGCCGCCAATTTGGCGGCCACGCTCCGTAAGGTCCCAACCTCTCCGTTCAGAGCCTGTACCGCCGCCGGCCCTCGGAAGGTCCGCCATCGGTTTCGGCTCCATGGACGGCTCACCCGGCGGTCCGGCCGAGGCGGCCTCGGGCCGCCGGGTGAGCCGTTCGGCGCATCGGCGCCGACCCACATCTTCGTTCAGAGCTTCACCGCAAGGTTGCGGCTCGCTCCCGCGACAACTCCCGCGCACCAGCGCGGAAACGACGCAACAGCCCCGGAGGCGTGGAGCGCCCCGGGACTGTCTGTTTTGACTACGGTCGGACCGGCATCAGCCGGCCCAAGCTCACTTGAGCTCGACCTTGGCGCCGACGGCCTCGAGCTGCTTCTTGAGCTTCTCGGCCTCGTCCTTGGCAACGCCTTCCTTGACCGGCTTCGGAGCGCCCTCGACCAGGTCCTTGGCTTCCTTGAGGCCCAGGCCGGTGATGGCGCGGACTTCCTTGATCACCTCGATCTTCTTGTCGCCGGCGGCGGCAAGAACGACGGTGAACTCGGTCTGCTCTTCAGCAGCAGCGGCGGCAGCGCCACCGGCAGCCGGGCCAGCCGCAACGGCGACGGCGGCGGCAGCGGAAACGCCCCACTTCTCTTCGAGCAGCTTGGCGAGGTCAGCGGCCTCGAGAACGGTGAGCGACGACAGCTCGTCGACGAGCTTGGCGAGATCGGCCATGTTTAACTTCCTGTCTTAAGAGGTTCGAACGATAAGGGTTTGCTGGCTTCAAGCCGCATTCTTGTCGGCGTAAGCCTGAACCACGCGAGCCAGCTTGCCGGCGGGCGCGTTCGTGAGCTGCGCGAGCTTGGTAGCCGGGGCCTGGATAAGGCCGATAAGCTTGGCACGCAGTTCGTCGAGCGAGGGCATCGTGGCCAGGGCCTTGACACCATCGGGGTTCAGGGCGGTCTTGCCCATCGCACCGCCGAGGATGACGAGCTTGTCGTTCTCCTTGGCGAAAGCGCTGGCGACCTTCGGCGCCGCGACCGGATCGTTGGAATAAGCGATCAGGGTGGGACCCGTCAGCAGGTTGCTGATGGACGCGACGTCGGTGCCTTCAAGAGCGATCTTGGCCAAGCGGTTCTTTGCGACCTTAACAGTGGCGCCATTGGCCTTCATCTCGCGACGAAGCTTCTGGAACTGGGCCACGGTCAAGCCCGCATAGTGGGCCACGACGACGACCGACGTGTTCGCAAACACATCGTTCAGCGACGCGACGGCATCTTTCTTTGCCGCTTTATCCACTGGGCTCTCTCCGGTAGGCGACAAGCTTTCGAGGGCTCGCCGCCGGTTGCAAATGCCGCTCCTGGAACCCCGGTTGACACCGGCGTTCGGCAAAGCGACGCTTGATGCCCTGTCCCCGCTCCCGAGCCTCGATGGAGAGGCCGCGACCGGGCGAGATGGTTCGAACCGTCTTTCCGGATCTTGCGATCCGGGAGTAAGCTCTTGCACCGTCTATGCAGGCCTCTTGGCGAAATTATGCTCCCGGCCGAAGCCGAAACGCACCTGCAGTCTCAGACAGGACTGGATGATTCTCCCCCGGGAAATCACTCCCCCGTCCTCAAATCACCCAATTTTCAGCGGAAACCCGCCGAAAAACGCGAAACGGACCCCTTCGTGTCAAGCACGCCGGAGCCCCATCACTCATGGAAACAGGCGTGCGTATAGCGCTTTCGCCTGCTTCTGCCAAGTAGGCTCTTGACATCACGAAATCAAGAGCGGGTGGGCGGCCGTTGATCCAGCCGCCCTGCCCTCAAGCTTGTCAGCCGCCGACGACGGTGTTCGGCTCGACCTTGACGCCCGGGCCCATGGTCGACGAGATCGCGACGCGCTGGATATAGGTGCCCTTGGCGCCGGCCGGCTTGGCCTTGGCGACGGAGTCGACGAACGCCTTGATGTTCTCCGAGAGCTTCTCGGCCGAGAACGAGGCCTTGCCGACGGCGGCGTGGATGATGCCGGCCTTCTCGACGCGGAACTCGACCGAACCGCCCTTCGAGGCGGCGACGGCGGCGGTGACGTCCATCGTCACGGTGCCGACGCGCGGGTTCGGCATCAGGCCGCGCGGGCCGAGCACCTTACCGAGACGGCCGACGAGACCCATCATGTCCGGGGTCGCGATGCAGCGATCGAAGTTGATCTCGCCCTTCTGGACGGACTCGACCAGCTCCTCGGCGCCGACGATGTCGGCACCCGCGGCCTTGGCCTCGTCAGCCTTGGCGCCACGGGCGAAGACGGCGACGCGCAGCGTGCGGCCCGAGCCGTTGGGCAGGTTGCAGACGCCGCGGACCATCTGGTCCGCGTGACGCGGATCGACGCCGAGATTCATCGCGATCTCGACCGTCTCGTCGAACTTGGCGTTGGCACGCTCCTTGACGAAGGTGACGGCCTGATCGAGCGGGTACAGCTTGGTGCGGTCAATGCCTTCACGGCCCTTGACGACGCGCTTTCCGATATGTGCCATTGTCAGCCTCCCCTCAGCCCACGACTTCCAGGCCCATGGACCTGGCAGAGCCACGGATCATGGCCGAAGCCGATTCGACGGTGTCGCAGTTGAGATCGGCCATCTTCTTCTCGGCGATCTCGGCGATCTGCGCGGTCGTAACCTTGCCGACATTGCCGCCCTTGCCCGGGGTCTTCGAGCCCGAGGTCAGGCCGGCGGCCTTCTTCAGCCAGTACGAGACCGGCGGCTGCTTCATCTCGAAGGTGAAGGAGCGATCGGCATACGCGGTGATGATCACCGGGATCGGCATGCCCTTTTCCATCTGCTGGGTCTTCGCGTTGAAGGCCTTGCAGAATTCCATGATGTTGAGGCCGCGCTGACCGAGCGCGGGACCGATCGGCGGCGACGGATTGGCCGCGCCCGCCGGAACCTGAAGCTTCACGTAGCCCGTGATCTTCTTTGCCATGATGGCTGCTCCTGCCGTCCGCTCCGCTGCCTATCGGAACGACGACGCCCCTGCCTGCCGACGCTCTTCGCCGGGGCCGGGGTGGTTGCAGTGCGTGGTGCGGCGCCTGTGATCCGGCTGGCGACCGGCACGCCTTCCACGCGGTTAAGGCGGGGCCTATGGCACAGGCGCGCCGGAAAGGGAAGCCCCTCGCACCGCTTTGTCCGTCTCGCGCCGGACCGCCAGGCGGCGACCTTCGGCGTCGCGGCGCCGCGCCTCTCGCGCCAGGATGCTCTCGGCATCGAGGTCGCGGATCGGGATGGCGCGGTCTTGCGGCACGTCACCTTCCAGCTGAAGCGCCAGATAGCGCCCGCAGCAGACCCTGAGGAAGGATGAGAAATTCTCGACCTCTCCCCGCGTCTCGAGCAACTCCTCGTGCAACCGCGTCAACAGTTGCATCAGGGTCATGCCGTCGCGCTGGGCGATTTCTTCCAGGACGCGCCAGTAGAGATTCTCCAGCCTCACGCTGGTCGAATAGCCGCGCATCCGCACCGATTTGAGCCGCGTTTGCCACAGCCCGGCATCGGCTCCGACGAAAAGCCTGCACATGGGCGCCTCCGATCAGGTTCCCGCGAGCGGCATCATAGGCTGGCGGAGGCGAGCTCCGCCAGCCCTTGCCGGCAAGCGACGAGACTCAAGCGGCCTGACGCTGCTGGCCGTGGCTGATCGTCGTGCCGAGGACTTTGAGAAACTGCGACAGCCAGGCGGGATGGGCCGGCCAGGCGGGTGCCGAGACGAGATTGCCGTCGGTGACGGCACCATCGATGGCGATATCCGCATAGGTGCCGCCGGCAAGCTCGACCTCGGCCCGACAGGCCGGATAGGCCGAGCAGGTGCGGCCCTTCAACACGCCCGCGCCCGCCAGGAGCTGAGCACCATGGCAGATCGCCGCCACCGGCTTTCCGGCGGTGAAGAAGTGCCGGACCATCTCGACGACCTTGGCGTTCAGGCGCAGATATTCGGGCGCCCGTCCGCCGGGAATGACCAGCGCGTCGTAGCGGGCCGGGTCGACATCGGCGAAGCTGGCATTCAGCGTGAAGTTGTGGCCGCGCTTTTCGGAATAGGTCTGCTGGCCTTCGAAGTCGTGGATCGCGGTCGCGATCGCATCGCCAGCCTTCTTGTCGGGGCAGACCGCGTGGACGGTATGACCGACCGCAAGCAGCGCCTGGAACGGGACCATGATCTCATAGTCCTCGCCGAAATCGCCGACGATCATCAAAATGCGTTGGCCGCTCATGCTACCCTCCCCGTGTTCCCGCCTTGGTTGGCGGTCACGAGACAGGATAGCCGGAGCGGCCGTTTGCGGGTGTTATCCGGTTAACGCGCGAAGGCGCCGCTCAGAGCTTCTCGACCTGGCTGTATTCCAGCTCGACCGGCGTGGCGCGGCCGAAGATCGAGACGGCGACCTTGAGGCGGGTGCGGGCGTGATCGACATCCTCGACGACGCCGTTGAAGGAGGCAAAGGGGCCATCGGCCACCTTGACCTGCTCGCCGATCTCGAAGACCACCGTCGGCTTCGGACGCTCGATGCCCTCGGCGACCTGGCCCTTGATCCGCATCGCCTCATGCTCGGGGATCGGCATGGGCTTGGCCTTGTCGGCGCCGAGGAAGCCGGTGACCTTCGGCGTGTTCTTGATGAGGTGATAGACCTCGTCGGTCATCTCGCACTTCACCAGGACGTAGCCGGGGAAGAACTTGCGCTCGGTATCGACCTTGCGGCCGCGGCGGACCTCGACGACCTTCTCGGTCGGCACCAGCACCTCGTCGAACTTGTCGGCGAGGTTGCGCTGCGCCGCCTGGTCACGGATCGACTGGGCGACCTTGTTCTCGAAGTTGGAATAGGCGTGGACGATGTACCAGCGGGTGCTCACGTGCGTATTTCCGTTCAACGGGCGCCGAGGATGATGCCGAGGCCCCAGCGGATGATGGTATCGGTGAAGAGGAAGAACAGGCTGGAGACGACCACCATGGCGAGCACGAGGCCCGTGGTGATCAGCGTCTCCCGGCGCGAGGGCCAGGTGACCTTGGCCGCCTCGGAGCGCACGTCCTGCAGGAACTGGAAGGGATTGGATTTCGCCATGAACCACCTCGGGTTCCGAACCGGTCCGCGACCCCTGCCGCGACGCCGAATCGGCCGTCCTGAAACATTCGCGGCGCGGGACCCGGGGGGTCGCGCGCCGTCATCGACCGCCCTCTTACATCGCCTTAGGCCTTTAGCCAAGACCCTTTCGGGGCGCGGGCCGCTTCAGCTCCGCCGTGCCGCGATCAGCAGGAAGAACGGCCGCTCGCGCTCCCTGGCCCAGCTCGGTTCGGACGCGACCTGCTCCCGGCTCGGCCCCCATTCGACCAACCGATCGAGCGAAAAGCCCGCCGCCCGCAACAGGTCGAGATAAGTCGCGATCGTACGGTGACGCTTGACCACGCCCTCCGCCAGCCAATTGCTGACCCTCTCGCCCTCGTCGAGATAGCCGTTGACCGGCCAGCTCGCCCGCCCGTCGGCATCGACGAGCCACTCCTGCCGAACCGGCGCCGTCATGATCGGATGCTCGACCGAGCAGACCAGCGCCCCACCCGGCTTCAGCGCCGCATGCACGCGTCCGAACAGCGCGTCGAGACCGGCGATGTAATGGAAGGCGAGCGAGCTATAGGCGAGATCGAAAGCGCCGGCCGCCGGCACGAAGCTTTCCAGATCGGCCAGCTCATAGCGAATGCGGGAATCGTCTGTCTCGCGCCGCGCCCGCGCCAGCATGTTCCCGGAGACATCGACTCCGAGGACGCTCGCAGCCCCCTCGCCCGCCGCGAATCGGCAGAACCAGCCGAAGCCGCAGCCGAGATCGAGCACGCGCTTGTCCTGCAGATCCGGCAGCATGGACCGCAGCACCGGCCATTCCGGCGCGCCGTCCAGCCCATGGACCGAACGCGGCAGGCGGCTATAGCCCGCAAAAAAGGTTTCGTCGTCGTAGATGTTCTGGGTCATGGCGCTCGAAGAACCGCTTTGCGGTTTGCGCTGCAGCCGCCCGAAAAGCGACTGGCAGGGGCGGTAGGGCTCGAACCTACGACAACCGGTTTTGGAGACCGGTACTCTACCAACTGAGCTACACCCCTGTAGTCGGGCGATCCTTTGCCTCAAGGCGCGGAGGTTTTCAAGTCGAAAACGCAGCCGGCTTCAACACATCTCCGCAATAACGAAAAGGGCGGCGTTTCCGCCGCCCTTCTCAACACATATCGACCGAAATCCCGATCAGGCGATGATCGAGGCGACGACGCCGGCGCCGACGGTGCGACCGCCTTCGCGGATGGCGAAGCGCAGCTTCTCTTCCATCGCGATCGGGGCGATCAGCGTCACCTCCATCGAGATGTTGTCGCCCGGCATCAC
>NZ_JQJJ01000005.1 GCF_000745475.1 Allobosea sp. UNC402CLCol | reverse complement strand
TGTAGGCCCCCGTTAGAAAGGTCACCAGTCTCCCCGTTAGAGATGTCACTCGTTCTGAGTGCTGGCTTGCTGGGAGCTTTGCGTGATGACGGTGGTGTCGATGAGCCATGCCGAACTCGACCGGGTTCAGGTGCTGTGGGATGTTGTGGCGGAACGGATTTCGGTCGGCGACGCGGCGCAGCTACTTCATCTGACGCACCGGCACGTATTTCGGCTGCTGCAGGTTTATCGCCGGCGCGGGCCAGTCGGCCTGGTGTCGCAAAAGCGTGGCAAGCCGAGCAACCGGTCTTATCCGCCGACGGTCCGGACGCAGGCTTTGGCGCTGATCCGGGCGAACTATCCGGATTTCGGGCCAACGCTGGCGGCAGAGAAGCTCGCGGAACGGCATGGATTGCGGTTGGGCGTCGAGACGGTGCGGCGCTGGATGATCGCTGACGGAATCTGGCGCGATCGTCGAGAGCGGCTCAAGCCAGTGCATCAGCCGCGCTACCGGCGCGATTGCGTCGGCGAGCTCGTCCAGATCGACGGCTCGCAGCATTGGTGGTTTGAGGACCGTGGCCCGCAATGCACCCTGCTCGTCTTCATCGACGATGCGACCAGCCGACTGATGCACCTGCAATTCGTCACGGCAGAGTCGACGTTCGACTATTTTGCCGCGACGCGGAGCTATTTGCAGCGCCACGGCAAGCCGGTTGCGTTCTACTCTGACAAGCACGCGACGTTTCGGGTCAACAAGGTCGGTGCGACCGGCGGCAATGGCATGACGCAGTTCGGCCGGGCGCTGGATCAGCTCAACATCGACATCATCTGTGCCAACGTCCCGCAGGCCAAAGGCCGGGTCGAGCGCGCCAATGGCACGCTGCAAGACCGGCTGGTGAAGGAGCTGCGGCTCGCCGGGATCTCATCGCTCGAGGCCGGGAACGCCTTCCTGCCGGGCTTCATGGAGGACTTCAACCGGCGCTTCGCCAAGGTGCCGTTCAACGACAAGGATCTGCACCGTCCGCTCGCCGGGGACGACGATATCGACGAGGCCTTTGCCTGGAAGGAGGAGCGGACGGTTTCGCAGAACCTGACGCTGCAATACGACAAGATGCTGTTCATCCTTGAACCGACGCCGGTGACCCGCACCCTCGCCCGCCAGCGTGTCACGATCTACGACTATCCAGATGGTCGGTTTGCGATCCGGCACCAGGGCCTTGACCTGCCTTATCGGACTTTCGACAAGGTTCAGCAGGTCGATCAGGCCGCGATCGTCGAGAACAAACGGTTAGGCGCGACGCTGGCCTACATTGCCGAGCGCCAGAAGGAGCTCAACATGTCACGCAGCGGCCGAGCGCCTCGACGGCAGGGTCAGGGGAAGAGCATCTTCAAGGCCGGCTAGCGAAGCAGCCGGATGGATCGGCAATTTCCTAGATGGGTGGATAGAGGCTATTGCGGCTCCTATGATGGAGGCGTTACGACCGTCCATCGGGTTCAGCCGCTACTGGCAATGGTCGTGACAACGTCAGCCTCGCCTTCCTCTGTTGCTAAAGTCGGACTGATCAGCTTGAGCTTGGTTGTCGCGAGCTTGCCATTTGTAGCTATGTTATGGCGCCACTTCGCTGATCAAAGGCGCCTTGCTGTCGAGCCTCACATTCGCGGTAGTGTGCTATCTCACTGGCGTATCAAGCATAACACTCGCGCGGTGATCGAGTTTGTTAGGAAGGATGCTTCGGGAACGTGGGTCCTGTGCCAGACCGAAGTGACCTTGCCGGGCCATCAGGTGGAATACAGGCAAACCGTATTCGTCGTACCACGCTCGGACTCATGTGGGCAGCCAGCGGTCGCGCTGGTGGAGCCGAAGCGACGTTGAACGAAGATATAGCAATGTCGGCAGTGGGTCGTTCTTTGCCCTTCAGCGTGAGTCGCGCCCTGCCCGCCCGGTCGCTTGTAGCCATGCCGCAGCGCGGCTGCGCAACCCTGACCAGCTCCGCCGCGCTGCTTGAGGTAAGCCGGAGAACTGGCCTGAGTGACATTTCTAACGAGCACAGAAAGCGACTTGTCTAACGAGCTCTGACACCGAGTGTGGGCGCAAAGTTAGAATGTCTCACCGTGGCAAACTAGGAATGTCACACTCCTCTGCCGTGACGTGCGTTGGAGTTTGGCATGCGCTGGGTGGAGATGAGCGAACGGGAGCTTCGCCGGGCTGAAGTGCTGGCGTCGGTTTTTGCGGGCCGCTTGACGATGACGGCTGCCGCCGAATCCATGGGCATCACGCGGCGCCTGGCGCACCGGCTGGCGCTACAGTTTGCGGATCATGGTGCTGCCGGCCTGCGGCACCGAGCTCGCGGCCGGCCCTCCAACCGATTGCTGGGGCCTCATGTTCGGCAGCTGGCGATCGCGCACATCACCGAGCGCTATAGGGATTTCGGGCCGACCTTTGCGAGCCAGATGCTTCTCGAACGTCATGGCCTGAATGTCTCGCGCGAGACGCTGCGCAAGTGGCTGCGGAGAGCCCGAGTTTCGCAGCAGCGCCGCAGAGGCGGTGCGATGTGCCGCTTTCGCCGCGACATGACGGTCGACGAAGGAGATCCGACCTCGGTGCCCCTTCGGTCGAGGCGCGTAGCCGCCGGCTTCGCTGTGCGTCTTTGGCGGCACCGGTTTGATCTCGTCCTGGCGCTCTTTCACCCAGGCCAGGGCCTCCGAGAGGCGCTTGTTCTCGACGATCGCCGTGTGCGTGACCCGCTGTTTCTTGTCGAAGAGGCGATACGGCAGAAGCCACCAGACTGCGAAGAGAAGCGTGACCCGCGTGAACGAGCCCCGGCACAGAGGTGCAATCCGAGCTTGACCCAACTGCCCGATTAGAGAAGCTGACATTCAGGCCTTGACGAAAACCGGACATTCGTCGGGCTTTGCTGGCTACCCTTCCTTCACCGCCGGTTTGTCCTGGCCGCCCACCGGAATGCCAATCAGCACGTCAAAGGCACCTAGACCGGCGATAGCAGTCAACCAGGAGCCCCCTGGTGGCGGACGCGGCGACCGCGCTAGTACGGGCGCTATCGAACGACATCAGCTAGGTAGCCATGAATCTGGGCCACCACTGCTGCTCCCTCTCCGACGGCGGCGGCGACGCGTTTAATCGATCCTGCCCTCACGTCGCCGATTGCAAAGACACCAGCCTTGTCGGTTTCCAGCGTTCGCAGGACTTCTCCGGCTATCGCGGTATCACGCGTCAGGCCCGTTCCCGTCTTCACGAAGCCACCATGATCGACGCCGACGCAGTTCGCCAGCCAGTCGGTGTTTGGTTCGGCCCCAATGAACAAGAATAGGTGTCGCAGCGTGCGATGATGTGTGGCTTGAGTCGTGCGGTTACCGAATTTGGCGCCCGTCAGACCAAGCTGTTTGCTTCCCTCGAGAGAAAGCACTTCCGTCTCCGGGTGGATCTCGACATTTGGTAACGCTGCAATCCGATCGATCAGATACCGCGACATTGTCGCTTCGAGATCGCGACGGCGGATCACCAGGTGGAGGCGCTTCACCCTGGGGGCCAAGTATACCACCGCCTGCCCGGCAGAGTTCCCACCGCCGACCAACGCAACCTCTTCACCTTCGCAAAGGCGCGCTTCGACAGGCGAGGCCCAGTAGGAGATGCCATTTCCTTCGAACGTGTCGAGGTTTGCGATTTCCGGCCGGCGATACCTCGCGCCCGCAGCTATCACAACTGTCCTAGCCCGGATGCTAAAGCCGTTCGAGAGGGACAGTCGTTTGATCTCGCTGTCGTGGCAATCGAGCTCGGTTACGGCCAGGGGAATAGCGATCTCAGCGCCAAATTTCTGAGCTTGATTATAGGCACGTCCGGCAAGGGCCTGACCTGATATGCCGGTCGGAAAGCCTAGGTAGTTCTCGATCCGTGCCGAGGCGCCAGCTTGGCCCCCAAAGGCGCGCTGATCGAGCACCAGAACGCTCAAGCCCTCCGATGCCGCATAGACGGCCGCGGCCAACCCGGCCGGCCCGGACCCTACGATGGCAGTGTCGTAGATCTTGGTCGGATCGAGCTCGGGCGTCATTCCGAGGCAGACCCCGGCTTCCGCATTGCTGGGGCGCTTCAAGACAGTGCCGATCGGGCAGATCATCAGGGGAAGATCGTCTGAATGCAGCCCCAGCCGCTCTACGATGACGTGCCCGTCGCCGCCGTCTTCCGCGTCGATCGTGGTGTGGGGATAGCCGTTGCGGGACAGGAACCCCTGCAAGCGCACGAGCTCGCTCTCTCCCGTTCGTCCGATCAGCACCGATCCCGCCGAACCCCCTTCGATCAGCCCGACCCGGCGCAGGATCAGCGCGCGCATGACGATTTCGCCGAGATCGGCCGAACCGATGATCAGAGCCCGTAGGTACGCTGCATCCAGTGGCAGCGCCAGACACCCCTCTGCCCCCGCCTTGCCTGCGGCCAATGAGCCACGCCCCGCAAGCTGGCTGACTTCACCAGTAAATTGTCCGATGCCGTGAACAGTAATGGGATTCTCGCGCCCGAGGCCATCGCGGCGCACGACTTCGATCGCGCCGTCCAGAACCATCCATACCGGTGCATGGTGGTCGCCGACATTAAAGATCAATTCGTGGGGTTGAAACCGGCGCGCGGGCCCGCTGGCAAACCTCCTGAACGTTGCAATCTGTTCGGCAACGAGCACCGGGAACATCTGGTGGCCGCGTGTCTCGATCAGGCTCATCTCAAATTCCGATCGATCATGTGAGGAATGCAGGCCGGCGTCCACATGTAGGCCGACAAGACTTGCGCTCAGTGTGGGATGGAACCAGACAGTATGAAGCGTGCCCGATGCGGAAGCGTCATCGCAACATCACGAGGCAAACCGAGATTCGTTGCAAGCACGTCAACCGGGTTGGCGGCGAGCCAGGCTGAGAGGTCGTTCGCCTCATAATGCCCATTGTTGAACCCGACGAGGACGCGCAACACCGTCGATCCGGTGTTGCGGATGTAGTGGCCCGCACCCATTGGGACATAACCGATATCGCCAGCCTCGAAGGTTTCGGCAACGACCTGTCCCTCCGCCAGAAAGACCGCCATCTCGGCGTTGCCCTCAAGGTAATACTGCCACTCGTCGGCGTTCGGGTGCCAGTGCAGCTCGCGCATCGCGCCGGGCTCGATCTCCAGGAGCGAGCCAGCCATGCCCTTCGAGATCGGAAATTCGTCCACGGTGACGGTACGCTGCGTGCCGCCGCCCGGCACGCGCCGTGGCTGCTGGGCCAGCAGCGGGTAGCGGTGCGGCGTCGTCAACGCAGGCGTTGCGCGCGGCGCAGCGTCGGTCGAACGGTCGTCGGGCACGGGTCCTTGGGCGAAATAAGCCTCGCCGGCCGGGAGCTGTGCGATCTCTTCGCGGCTCAGGCCGAGATTCTGCGCCAGCACCTCCGGCGACGTTCGGGAAAGCCAGTCGGTGACGCTGAAGGTATGATCCTCGGAGAAGTCGCCATTGTCGAAGATCAGAATGAAATGGCACTCGCCGGGACCGAGCCCCTGGATGGAGTGGCCCCAGCCGCGTGGAAAATACCAGACGTCGCCGGGGCCGAACGTATCGGTCGCTGACGAGCCGTCCGGATGCAGCACCGTGGTGCGGCACTCGCCCGCGACGACATAGGCCCACTCGGCAGCATTGGCATGCCAGTGCAGTTCGCGCATCGAACCTGGTGCGAGCCTCATCGAAACGCCTGCGATGCCGACGCTGGCCGGGAACTGCTTCACGGAGGCGCCGCGCGTGATGCCGCCTGAGCCGGTGCGGGGCGTGGCCTGTTCGAGCCGGTAGCGGAAGGACATCGTGGAATCGGTCATGGTCGTCTCCATTGGCCGGGTGGCAAGGGGGCTCAGCGATGCGTTGCGGCGCGCGGGCGGATGGCGTCCCGGGCGGCTTGCTTCAAGGCGGAAACGAGGCTGTCGATATCGCGCTCGCCATCGTACCGAAGCCCGTTGATGAACAGGCTCGGCGTCCCGTTCACGCCGCTGCGAATGCCGCCCGTGAAATCCTCCTTGATCTTCCGGTCGAAGCGGCCATCGAGGCCTTGCCTGACGACGTCGGTAGCGAGACCGAGGCGAAGGCCATAGGCGTAGAGGTCGGCGTCTCGCAGTGCGGTCTGATTCTCGTAGAGCATGTCATGTGCCTGCCAGAACTTGCCGAGCTCGGCGGCCGTCTCCGCGAACTCCGCTGCGCGCACCGCATGGGGATGCATTTCGGCGAGCGGGAAGTTGCGGAAGACGAAGCGCAACTGGTCGCCCATGGCGCGCTGCACCGCCTTGAGAACAGGATAGGCCTCGCCGCAATAGGGGCATTCATAGTCGCCATATTCGACGAGGGTCACAGCGGCCTGCGCCTGGCCCTGGACATGGTCCTGGCTGCCGACGGGGATCGCGAGACGGGTCATGACGTAGCTCCTTCGGAGGGCGCCGAGGCGCCGAGATTATCGAGTGCCTCGAGAATGCCGTCGGCGCCGGGGTTGATGCCGAGCGGCGAGACGAAGCTCCAGCGGATGATGCCCGCCCCGTCGATGACGAAGAGGGCGCGCTCGCTGATGCCCTCCTTGTCGCGGTAGACGCCGAAGCTGCGCGCGACCGCGCCCTTGGGCTCGAAATCGGAGAGCAGCGGGAAGTGCAGCTTGCGCTCGCCGGCAAAGGCGGCGTGACACCAGACGCCGTCCACCGAGATGCCGACGAGTTGCGCGCCGGCCTTGTGGAATTCGGGCAGGATCTCGTTGTAGAGCGCCATCTGGTCACCGCAGACCGGACTCCAGTCCGCGGGATAGAAGGCGAGGATCACCGGCTTGCCGCGCAGGTCATCGAGCGAAACCGTCTGGTCAGGCGTCGCCGGTAGCGTGAAGGCCGGGGCAGTCTGGCCCGCAGGCAGGGCCGTCGGCGAATGCGTTTCGGACATGGTCATTCTCCTCCGATCGGAACGTGTTTGAGCGCGCTCAGCGCTCTTGCCGTGTCGTTTCGTAGAGAAACCAGCTCCGCCGCTCGGAATCATCGATCCAGACCTCGAGCAGGCTGGTCGAGGCGACGTCGTTATGGGCCTCGCAGACACCGTGAGCCGCGCGCAGGAAGCCGGTCAGGCTGCGGTTGTCGTCGGCAAGCTCCGCCAGCATGTCCTGGGGGGTGACATAGTCCGCGTCATTGTCGAGCAGGCGCTGGATCCGGCCGATATGGCCGATCGAGCGGAGCGTCGAGCCGCCGACCTTGCGGGCGCGCTCGGCCAGCGCATCGGTGGTCGCGAAGATCTGATCGCCCTGCTCGTCGAGCATCAGGTGATAGTCGCGGAAATGCGGGCCGGACATGTGCCAGTGGAAGTTCTTGGTCTTGAGATAGAGCGCGAACATGTCGGCGAGGACGCCGGTCAGCGCGGCTGCGATGTCGGTCGTGGCGTTCGCGCCGAGATCGGTCGGGGTGCGCAAGGCGGCGTCGCGCTTGGCATGGATGGACAGGTCGTTCATGGCAGCTCTCCGGGGTGGCTTCGAGGAGCCTGTCTCCCCGATGTCCTGACCCTAGGTCGCGGCCGCCGCCGCCTGAATCGGACGAAGGCATGTCGAGCTCATACCTAGGTTTGTGTGCGCCAGTGAAGGCCGCGCCCGGCCGACCTAAACCCCTGTATGATTTCATCGCCGGCCGCTTTTGCGAAAGTGATGCCGCGGATCGAAGCATCCGCACCGATCGCGGGGGACGAGGCAGATGAGCTATGCTAGCGCGTTGTCAGCTCTCGCGACCGGAATCGGCTGCCCCTCATGTCCTCCCGCTTCTCCGCCGCTCGGTACAACGCCTCTCGATCCGCCCCGCCGGACACCGCTCTCCCCCAGCGCTCCTTCTTCTCTGCGGCCATGAACACGACGGCACTTCGCATCGCCGCGGGTCTGCTCGCGCTCTGCATCTTCCTGTTCGATACGCTCTCGCCGCTGGAGGGCGCGGTGGCTGTGCTCTACGTTCTGGTAGTCTTGCTGGCAGCGGGCACCGGACGGCGGGGCGACATCCTCGTGGCGGCGGTGACAAGCCTGACCCTGACCGTCGTGGCTTATGTCGATACACATGGCCCGAGCCTGGCCGGCGCTCCCACTTTGCGCGCGCTGGTCAGCGTGGCGGCGATCACGATCGCGACGTTGCTCTCCCTGAAGAACCAGGCGGCCACGGCGACGCTTGCGGCCCAGGCCCGGCTGCTCAACCTGTCGCACGACATGATCTTCGTGCGAGACACTTTCGGACAGATCACATTCTGGAATCGCGCCTCGGAAGAGACCTATGGCTGGTCTGCCGCCGAGGCGACGGGCCGGATCGCCGACGAGTTGCTGGAGACGCGATATGCGCTGCCGCGCGACGCGGCCGACCGCGTGCTTCACGACACGGGACGATGGGACGGCACGCTGGAGCACCGGACCAAGGCCGGCGCGCGGATTACCGTGGAAAGTCGCTGGGCCCTCCAACACGATGCCAGGGGACGCATCGTCGGCGTGTTCGAGACGAATAGGGATGTCACCGAACGCGAGGCTGCCCACGCGGCGCTGGTTCAGAGCGAAAGACGCTACCGGCGCATGTTCGACGCGACCCGGGTCGGCGTCGTTCAGGAGGACTGGAGCGCGGCGCGCCGCGAACTTGCCGCACTCGATCTCGCGAATGGGGAGACATTGGCCGCTCATCTGGCCGCGCATCCGGAGTTTGTCGCGCGCCTGCGCAAGGTGACGAAGATTGTCGACGTCAACCCAGCCTTCCTCTCCATGATCGGAGCGGGATGTCCTTCTGATCTCCACCAGACGGTCGACGATGTGCTGAGCGACAGCGATCCGACCTTCGGGCCGGCGCTGGCGGCTTTCGCTCGTGGCGAGAGCTTCCATGAAGGCGAGACGGAGATCGTCAGGACCGATGGCAGCCGCGTGCCGGTCATCTTCGCCATTACCTTTCCGACAGTCGATGACGGCGACGGCAATGTTCTTGTCTTCGTCGTTGACATCACCGAACGCCGGCAGGCGCAGGATGCGGTGCTGCAAGCACAGGCGGAACTCGCCCATGCCGCCCGCGTGGCGACCTTGGGTGAGCTCACCGCGTCGATCGCCCATGAAGTCAATCAGCCATTGATGGCAGTCGTGACCAACGGCGAGGCGGCGCTGCGCTGGCTACGCCGCGACAAGCCTGACCTGCAGGAGGTTGACAGCGCCATCGGGCGCGTCGTTTCCGAAGGCCGGCGCGCCAGCGAGATCGTGAAGCGGATTCGCGCCTTCCTGACCAAGGCACCGACCCGCTCGAATGCGCTGGATGTCGCGGCGCTGATCGAGGAGGCCGCGCAGCTCGTGCAGCGGGAACTCGCGCGCGCCGAGGTCGAATTGCGCATCGAAGCCGCTGCGGACCTGCCGCCTGTCATTGGCGACCGGATCCAGCTCCAGCAAGTCCTGGTCAACTTGATGGTCAACGCCGGCCAGGCGATGACTGAACATGATGGCCGGCGCCTGCTGACGATCACCGCCGGTCAGGCAGACTGCCAAGTGGAAGGCCGTCGTGTCGAGATCGCTCTACGCGACACCGGTCCCGGCATCTCGCCCCAGCACCTGGAGCGCCTGTTCGATCCCTTCTTCACGACCAAGCCGGAGGGGATGGGCATGGGTCTTGCGATCTGCCGAACGACCGCTGAAGCTCACGGCGGAAAGCTTTCGGTCGAGAACCCTCCAGACGGCGGAGCGACATTCCGCCTGACTCTTCCTATTTCCCACCATGGTACCGCGGTATGATCAGGCAGTCGTCCGTAAAGCCGGCCCCGGCTTCACCGAGCCCGCCACTCGTCGTGATCGTGGACGACGATCCGGCGGTGCGTGAATCCCTCGACAGTTTGATCCGGTCTGTTGGGCTGGCGACGCGCCTCTTCGGCGCGCCGGCGGAGCTGTTGCAGGGCGCTTTGCCCGACGTGCCAGGCTGCATCATCCTCGACGTGCGCCTGCCTGGCATTAGCGGCCTCGATTTTCAGGACCAGCTCGCCCGGCAGGGGATAGCGCTGCCGATCGTCTTCATGACCGGACATGGCGACATACCGATGACCGTGCGGGCGATGAAGGCTGGTGCGGTCGATTTCCTGTCGAAGCCTTTCCGCGATCAGGAAATGCTCGACGCGGTGACGTCTGCGATTGAGCGCGACCGGCAGCGCCGCAGCGCGACCGCGGCGCTGGACGATCAGCGTTCAGCCTATGCGACGCTGACAGCCAGGGAGCGCGAGGTGATGACGCATGTCGTTGCCGGTCTGATGAACAAGCAGGTCGCCGGCATGCTCGGCCTCAGCGAGATCACGGTGAAGATCCATCGAGGCAACGTCATGCGGAAGATGGGTGTGCGCACGTTGGCCGACCTCGTCCGAACGGCCGAGGCCCTGGGGGTTCACAAGCCGTGAACATGCGAGGTGCAAACCTGCGTATGATGGCCGCACGACGCATGATCCTTCATAACGAGGTCAGGCCGCGCACCGGAGTCCCCCTTTTGTGCGACCATCGGCACAAAGAAGCGTGGACATGCATCACATACCGACAGTCGCGATCGTCGATGACGACGACGGCGTTCGCAATTCGCTGGCCAGCCTGATCCGCTCGCTGGGCTACGAAGCCCGAAGCTATGGCTCTGCGCCGGAATTCCTCGCAGATTGCG
This sequence comes from Allobosea sp. UNC402CLCol, assembly GCF_000745475.1. Classification (GTDB taxonomy): domain Bacteria; phylum Pseudomonadota; class Alphaproteobacteria; order Rhizobiales; family Beijerinckiaceae; genus Allobosea; species Allobosea spartocytisi. The sequence continues at coordinate 24,940 of NZ_JQJJ01000005.1, read as the reverse complement.
AGACGGGCGATCCCGATTGCATGATTTCCGATATCCAGATGCCCGAGATGACGGGAGACCAGCTCCAGGCCGAACTGATCGCGACCGGACGGAGCTTCCCGATGATCTTCATGACGGCTTTTCCGACAGCCGCTACGCGCGAGCGCGTCATGGCCGCCGGCGCTTGCGCCTTCCTCGACAAGCCAGCCGAACCCGACACAATTGCGCATCATCTTGCCGCGGCGCTGGCGCATCGCCGCGGCTGAGCTGCACACCCCACACCTTCGTATGAGGCGCTGATCCAAGCGTAGGATTCCGGCCCCGGCTGCCCCCGCCTAACCTGTCTTCGTCAGCTACCCAATGCGGAGACAAGGCTATGTCCGACGTCAGTTTCATCGTCACCCGGCGGGCCGCGATGGCCGGCATGGCCGCCGCTTCTGCAGCGAGCCTGATCCCTGCGGCAGCATCCGCACAACCGTCACAACCCCTTCGAAACACGACAGGAGCCACGACCATGAGCAGCGGTTACGTGAAGACCAAGGACGGCGTCGAGATCTTCTACAAGGACTGGGGGCCCAAAAGCGCCCAGCCGATCATGTTCCATCACGGCTGGCCGCTGTCCTCAGACGACTGGGACGCGCAGATGCTGTTCTTCCTCGCGAACGGCTACCGCGTCGTGGCCCATGACCGTCGCGGCCATGGCCGCTCTTCGCAGGCCGATACCGGCAACGACATGGATCACTACGCCGCTGACGCCTTCGCCGTGGTCGAGCATCTCGACCTCAAGAACGCCGTCCATATCGGCCACTCCACCGGCGGGGGCGAGGTCGCCCGCTATGTCGCGAAGTTCGGCCAGCCCCATGGCCGCGTCGCCAAGGCGGTGCTGGTCAGCGCCGTGCCGCCGCTGATGCTGAAGACTGCAAGCAATCCGGGTGGAACGCCGATCGAGGTCTTCGACGGCTTCCGCAAGGCGCTCGCCGCCAACCGCGCGCAGTTCTATCTCGATGTCGCCTCCGGCCCTTTCTACGGCTTCAACCGCGAGGGGGCGAAGATTTCGCAAGGGGTGATCCAGAACTGGTGGCGGCAGGGCATGATTGGCGGAGCGCTGGCCCATTACGAGGGAATCAAGGCCTTCTCCGAAACCGACCAGACCGAGGACCTGAAGGCGATCACCGTGCCGACGCTGGCGATGCAGGGCGATGACGACCAGATCGTACCCTACAAGGATGCGGCGCTTCTGCAGGCCAAGCTCCTGAAGCACGGCACGCTGAAGATCTACGAGGGTTTCCCGCACGGCATGCTGACCACCCATGCCGAGGTGATCAATCCGGACCTTCTGGCCTTCGTGAAGGGCTGACACCCAACCCACGCGCGACAATGACCAAGGGAGGGCGGATCATCTCCGCCCTCCCTTTCGTTTGGCCGCAGCTGGTGGCGCTGCCGCATCATCCCTGCTGGAAAGTCCGACCCTGCTTAGGGCCGCCGTTCCTGGCTCATAACCTCAATGCTGCTCTTTTGACGCGCCGCCATGCATATCCGCGACAGCAGCAGGGGCGTCAGTTCCATGGCGCGATTCCGGCAATAGCGAGAGGGCGCCGGGACCGTTGAGGCCGCAGCTGGCGGATATCTCGATTGGTTCGGTCAGTTCAGCGCGGCAGCAGGTTCTGCTTGGCGAGGTCGAGCACCTCGTCGCCGCGCCCGCTCATCACGGCCCGCAGCATCCACAGGCCGAAGCCCTTGGCCTGCTCCACACCGATGGTCGGCGGCATGGAGAGTTCCTGCGTCGCGGTCACCACGTCGAGCACGGCTGGCCCGTTATGGCCAAGCACGTCTGCGACCGCGCTCGGAAGATCGCCGGGATCCTCGACCCTGACGCCATGAATGCCCATGGCACGCGCCATCGCTGCGAAATCGGGATTCTCAAGATCGGTTCCGAGTTCCACGAAGCCCGCAGCCTTCATTTCGAGAGCGACGAAGCCGAGCACGCCATTGTTGAAAATGACGATCTTCACCGGCAGCTTCTGCTGCTTGAGCGTGATCAGATCGCCCATCAGCATCGTGAAGCCGCCATCGCCTGACAGCGAGATCACCTGCCGCCCGGGCTGCGCAGCTTGGATGCCGATGGCTTGCGGCATGGCGTTGGCCATCGAGCCATGCACCAGCGAGCCCACCAGCCGCCGCTTGCCGTTCATCTTGAGATAGCGTGCCGCCCAGATCGTCGGCGTGCCGACATCGAAGGTGAAGGCCGCATCCTCCGCGGCAACGTCGCTAACCACCTTCGCCAGATATTGCGGGTGGATTGGCCTGCGGCCTGGCGTGCCGCGCGCCAGCGCGTCGAGCCCTTCCCGAGAGTGCCGGTAGCGGTCGAGGCTGTCGTCGAGATGCGTCTGGTCCCGCTTCACCGACAGGCGCGGCAGCAGGGCGTCGATCGTCGCGCTGACATCGCCGACGATGCCGAGATCGAGCTTGCAGCGGCGGCCGAGCTGAGATGCGCGGATGTCGACCTGGGCGATCGTGATGCCGCTCGGGAGGAACTGCTTGTAGGGAAAATCGGTGCCCAGCATCAGCAGCAGATCGCATGCGTGCATCGCCTCATAGCCCGAAGCGAAGCCGATGAAGCCGGTCATGCCGACATCATAGGGGTTGTCGTATTCGACATGCTCCTTGCCGCCGAGCGCGTGGACGATCGGGCTCTTCAGCATCTCGGCGAGTTTCATGAGCTGGGGATGCGCACCGGCACAGCCACGGCCGCAGAACAGCGTCACGCGTTGCGCTCCGTTGAGCAGGGCAGCGAGGGCCTCGACTTGCGCCTCGGCAGGCGTGACGACGGGCATCGGCGGCAACAACCCTGCGGCCGGCGCGACTTCACGCGCCGGCGCCGGCTTCAGCGCCACGTCGCCGGGGATCACGATGACCGCGACACCGCGCTCTCCGACGGCGGCGCGGATCGCATTCTCCAGTACATAAGGCATCTGGCTGGGGTCGGAGACCATCTCGCAATAGACGCTGCATTCGCGAAACAAGTTCTGCGGATGCGTTTCCTGGAAATAGCCACCGCCGATCTCAGCCGACGGAATCTGCGCGGCGATGGCCAGCACGGGCGTGCGGCTGCGCTGGGCGTCGTAGAGGCCGTTGATGAGGTGCAGGTTGCCCGGGCCGCAGGAACCGGCGCAGACGGCGAGATTCCCCGTGATCTGGGATTCTCCGGCAGCAGCGAATGCTGCGACCTCTTCATGCCGGACATGCACCCAGTCGATCTTGCCGGTCTGGCGCAGCGCCTCGGTCAGCCCGTTCAGGCTGTCGCCGACCACGCCGTAGATGCGCTCGACTCCCGCACGGTCCAGGGTTTCGACGATCAGATCGGCAACATTGCGTTTCGACATGTGCTTGGCCTCTCTCGCTGTCTTCGAAGGATTTCGGTGTCACATGGCCGGCATGTCCGCCGGAGCTTACAGCGCGGTCGCACCAAGGCGTCGGCCCAGGGCTGCAATCTCGCGACCGACCGGTAGGCGCTCGCCTTGGTAGCGCGCGAGAGCCGTTTCCAGATCGGCCTCCGCGGCCAGATGCTTGCGCAATGACATCACGTCGCCGGCCGCCTTGCCGACCCCCATGGCGGTGTGCGGCCTCACCACGAAGGCCGCATCGCCGATCAGAGCGATACGCCCTCCCACCATGGCGGGCGTCTCATAGTCGTAGATCCCCTGGATCGAGGGCGTCTCCTCCGCCGCGACGGCAAGCGAGAAGGGCGGCGGCAGGTGGATGCGGGCATCATGGCGCAGCGCGTCGCGCCGCTCCGATGACAGCCCGCCGCGCGGCAGCGAGACCGGATGGCTACGGCCGTCGCGATCGATGAAGAGCGCCCGCAGATCATGCTCCACTACCCGGCGGTACCAGACCCAGTTATAGCGCCGCTTGCCTGGCGCGGTCTCGCCGTTCGGGCCAGGTACGAGGTAGCCCAGCGCGTGGTCGCCCGGCGCGAGATAGAAGGCGAAGCGGTCCAATAGCAGCGAAGCCCTCGCAGGCAGCGCCGTCTCCGGGATCAATCCGCGCCAGGCGACATAGCCGGCATAGCGGTTTGCCGCATGATCGGGAGAGAGTGCCTGGCGCACGACCGAGCCGATGCCGTCGGCGCCGATCACCATATCGGCCTCGTCGCGCGAGCCGTCGGCGAAGCTTAGCATAGCAGGGCCGTCGCCCTCAGCTTCGACCCGCACGAGCTGGCTGCCGAGCCGGTAATCGGCCGGCGCGATGCGTGCTGCGACCTGCTCGTAGAGCACGTCCCACGAGAGCTGGGTCTGCGCTTCCCTGATCGTCTGCACGATCTCTCCTGCCTGATCGAGGAAGATGCGCTCCTGCGCGACCACGCCGATATCGGCGAGGTGCTCGATGCCGATCGCCCGCAGGATCTGGAAAACCTCTCGTTGAGGAACTAGGCCGGCGCCGCGACCCGCGAGGCCTTGGCGGGAACGCTCATGGACCCTGACATCATGACCGTCGCGCTTCAGCAGGACGCCGGCGAACAGGCCTGCGAGAGATCCGCCGATGATGCTAATGCGAAGTGGTTTCATGGCGCGCCTCTCGCGGATGCCGGAGGACCCTGAGCGTTTCCGCCACTGGGCCTGTTCCCTTCATTGAGACAACGCGGCGGCCCGATCCGGCAATCATACGCAGGTGTGTGCCGGACATCCGCAAGCGCTACAGAATGCGCGAGTGCCAGCGCGTAGCTTCCAAGCCATCAGAGCCGGATCGACCGCTAACCCGGTCGCGCCGGCCCGCTAGCGGAGCACAGACTATGGACAAGCCCGTCAAGCCGGATGCAAGCCCGCCGCGCAGCGGCAGCATGTTTATTTATGCGATGTCAGCCGCAGCCGGCATCGCAGTCGCCAACATCTATTACAACCAGCCGATGCTCGGCCTGATCGAGGCGGAACTGCCCGGCTCGCTGTCCGGGCTGATTCCAACGGCGACTCAGCTCGGATACGCCGCAGGGCTGTTCCTGTTGGTGCCGCTCGGCGACATCGTCGAACGCAAGCGTCTCATCGTCATCCAGTTCGGGGTGCTGGCGGTGGCGCTTATTCTGGCAGCTGTGGCGCCGGGCGCTGCCCTGCTGGTGCTCGCCTCGCTCCTCGTCGGACTCGCCGCGACGGTCGCCCAGCAGATCGTGCCGCTGGCCGCCCATCTCTCGGCGCCGGAGCGGCGCGGCGCCACGGTCGGCAAGATCCTCGCGGGAATCCTGACCGGCATCCTGCTCAGCCGCACGCTGGCCGGCTTCGTCGCAACGCATGGCGGCTGGCGCGAGATGTTCTGGCTCGGCGTGCCGATGGCGCTGGGAGCCGGGGCCCTGATGTTGCTGACGCTCCCGCACAGCAGGCCGGATTCCCAGCTCGGCTATGGCCGCCTGCTGCATTCGATGCTGCATCTGTGGCGCGAATTCCCGGCCCTGCGACTGGCGGCGCTGACGCAGGCTCTGCTCTTTGCGGCCTTCACGGCCTTCTGGACCGTCCTTGCGTTCCGCCTGCAGGCGCCACCCTTCAGCCTCGGCGCCGATGTAGCAGGACTTTTCGGCATCGTCGGCGCGGTCGGAATCCTCACGGCGCCGCTCGCCGGCCGCGTCGCGGACTCCAAGGGGGCTGCTCCCGTGGTTGCGCTCGGCGCCGTCGTGACCTTGTCGTCATGGCTTGTGTTCGGGTTCTGGACCTCTCTCGCAGGGCTCGTTCTTGGCGTCGTGCTGCTCGATTTCGGCATGCAGTCGGCGCTGGTCTCCAACCAGCACATCGTCTTTGCGCTGCGGCCGGAAGCGCGAGCTCGCCTGAATACCATCCTGATGGGTGCGATGTTCCTCGGCGGCGCCTTCGGTTCGGCGACCGGGACCTATGCCTGGCAGGCTGCCGGCTGGCCTGGCGTTGTCGCGCTCGGGTTCGCCTTCGGCGCTGCCGCCGTGGCGCTGCAGGTAGCAAGCCATCTCAGCGAGCGCCGGCGGCATCGCGCGATCGCCCCTTCTCCGAGCACAACGAGTCGCTGAACCAACGGCGCCCTCGTCCTTCAAAGCTGGAGGAACGACCATGACATCTGCTGTGAACGAGACCGGCAGCGTAGCGCCCATTGAGCAGGATGACAGCCCGGCGTCCTGGCGCTATCGCGGCCTCACGGCCCTGGCCCATCCGCTGTTCCATGCGGGAATTGTGATCGCGATCGTCGCGGTTGGGCAATCGCGGCGCATTGGGACCGCTGGACCGGGTCGGCGCGCTATAAAGCCACCGACAACGCCTTCATCGCCGGCGACGCCACGCCGCTCTCTGCCCAAGTCACGGGATTGGTCAGGTCGGTTGCGGTCGATGATTATCAGCTCGTGCGAGCGGGAGACTTGATCGCCGAGATCGAGCCCGCTGACTATGGCATGGGCTGGGTCGAGATGAGTGAGAGAGAACTGCGCCGCGCTGAGGTGCTGGCATCGGTTATGTCACTCAGCAACTCGCCCTGTCGTACGACAACACGCGGATTATTCTGGACGAGACGCCGCTGACGGCTGGGCTGATCGGAAAATACGTCGAGACCTACGAGTTTCCTGATCGACGGCTCGAGGTCCGCTGGAAAGGCGTCGCTCTGCCTCATCGCGTCTTCGACAAAAAGCAGCGCGTGACACACAGCGATCGTCCAGAACAAGCGGCTTGGGGGCAGCAGCTGATTCAATAAACGGCTTGGCTGCACGCGTGATCAGTCGAGGAACCAGCCCTGACGGACTTTTCACATTCGGCGAGCCTAACCGGCTCGGACTCAAGCACATCGCTCATGGGGAATCCCTGCAAAGTTTGGACTTCGCAGCCTCCATTGCCTGTAGCAGTAATGCGGTGCCTGCTGTGAGGTGAGTGCGGCGACAAGGTTGATGAAACGTCGCTTTAGCAGCTCGGATCGCTCGCAGCGCAGGCTGATCTGGGGAGGCTTTAGCTATGTGTGACCTGTGCGCCCGGCCCATATCCGGAATGTCCCGCCGCGGCCTTTTTGCCGGCATGGCAGCCTTCAGCGCCACCGCTGCGCTCTCCCCGCGGGCCTTCGCCGAGGCGGCGCCACAGAATGCGATCACGCCGGACGAGGCGCTGAAGCGGCTGATGGATGGCAATGCGCGCTACGCGGCCAATACGTCGAGCAATCTGGATTATTCGGCCGGCCGGGCCTCGCGGGTCACGGTCCAGCACCCGATCGCCGCAATTCTAAGCTGCGCGGATTCACGCGTTGCGCCGGAACTCGCCTTCGATCAAGGGCCCGGCGATCTGTTCGTGGTTCGCCTCGCCGGCAATTTCGTCAATGCCGATGGGCTGGCGAGCCTCGAATATGCGGTGAAGTTCCTCAACACACCGCTCGTCATGGTCCTTGGCCATTCGCGCTGCGGAGCCATCGATGCCGCGATCAAGGTCGTACGAGACGGGGCGAGCCTGCCGGGCCATCTCCAAGAGATGGTTCGCGAAATCAGGCCCGCCGTCAAAGCTGCCAAGGCCGACAAGCCGGACGATGTGCTCGCTGCGGCGGTTGCAGAGAATATCCGTCGGGGCGTGCGGCGCCTCGAAACGGCCAAGCCGATCCTCGCGGATTTCGTGAGGAGCGGAAAGGTCAAGGTGGTCGGCGCCCATTACGAATTGGCGAACGGGAAAATCACTCTGCTCTGACCGCTCCGCGCGAAATTATCCCGCTAGCTCCGGTCGATCAGCCTTTACCCAAGCGTCTTGTCATGAGGCGGCTCAGCCTGTCGGCAAAGGCGCTCGCATCAGCCGGGCGCTCACCGTAGCAGACACGCATAGACTGCTCCGGCGAGCTTCTGCCCCTACCGGCGCGGCGATTCACTATCTGTCATAGGAAGACTCCGATACGTTCGATAATGATGCCACGCATCGCATCCTCCGCAGTTTTGGTTGCTCCTTCCGCCACTCGCTCCGGCAGCGCCATGCGAAGTGCTGCCTCACGCAAGCGCGTAGCCAGTTCCCCTATCGCCGCCTCGGCCCTGGCCGCCGGCAGATCGATGGTTCGGGCAAGCGTCAGGAAATCCTGACGCGTCAGGCGATCGTCCTTGCCATTGAGTTTCAACGCCATCCGATCGCCGGCAAGGCCCGGGAGCACACGGGTCGTGACCGCATCATAAAGCGGCGCGAACCTCACGGTCGCGAACCGACGTGATCCTGGCTCGGCATACTTCAACAGCGCCAGGTTCTTCAAATGCATGTCGCCGTCGGCGATGAACCAAGCGAACAGGGCGCGCCGGAACAAGATTTCGAGATCGGCGGCCGGATCGGTCGATAACGGGCGCAATCCCCGTGCCATGCGCTCGATCGTGCCGTCATATTTCGCCGAGGCCGGGAGCTCCAAGATCGAGCAGAAGTCCTCCATCGCCAGCATGCGATGGTCATCGGCGCTCCGACGGATGTCGAAGCGCTCGACAAGAAGCGCCGGCGGCATGCCGTCGGGCATCTCGACCAAAGCGGCTTCGGGCACTTCGAAGCCCACCGCCCTGCCGAGTTCGAGACAAAGCCACTCGACGACGGGCAGCGTCTCGAAGCCGGCGGTACCGGCCGGCTTGAAGATATGAGTAAACGGCCGCTCGATGGCCGGCACCAGCAGGCCGTCGGTGGTTAGGCACATCGGCGCCTTGATTCGGACGCCCGACAGGCGTGGGGTTTGGGTCTGAGCATAGAGCAGCGCCAGATTCTGCTCGAAGGTCTCCTCGATCTCGCCCCGCCCCGGGCCCTGATAGTGTCCGGTGAAGCAACCACCCGTCGAGAAGGCCGCGAGTTCACCCTGCAGAACGTCCGCGGCGATCGTTGTAAGTTCCTCAGGGCTTCGGACGATCGCAATGTTGGACATATAGCGCCGGCCCGAGCGTAGCACGCCACGCTCGTCACGCTGATGCAGGACCTGAGCGAGCCACCCCTCCGGCAAGAGGGACTCGATGAATGGCGGCAGCCTGCCCGGCATCGTCTCGCGGATGAGCGGTGGATCGCCGCCTCGCCCGGAAGCCTTCCATCGCCATTCGAAGCCGTCATGGCTCAGATGCCCGAGCGGCGTTCCGTGCCAGGCGACGAGGAATTCCAGTGCCGCCTTGTTGCCGACGATCTTGTCCGCGCCTAATCGCGCCAGCAGGTAGCGCTCTGCCCCCTCGCCTTCGCGATACCAGCCATTCTCACGAGCAAGCCCCCAGACCGCGTCTGCAGCACCTCGGGGCGTCCCGTATTCCTCGACGAGGCGCGCCGCCATCTGCGCCCGCATCGGCTCGGTGATCGCGGTTGCGTGCTCGCTGCGCAGCCGGAAGGCTTCCAGAAAGCGCTGACGCGGGGACGACGCCTCGACGCGGAATTCACCCATGTCGTCACCGACGACGACGACGACGGTCGACGGCTGCGTGGGCGCCTCGTTCTGGACGATCTCAAGCATGCGCAGACGCGTGCGCTGGTTGCGCCGCCCACTGATGAACAACCGCCCATCCGGCGTCGGCCCCAGCAGGCTCGCACTGGCCGACGCCAGATAGGCAGCTGGATAGAGATAGCGGGCGATCCGCACCGCATGGCCAAGCACGGTGGCCTCGATGTCATCCGTCGCGTCGACATAGATGCCGCGGACCAACTGAGTGAGCTCGCCTGCCTGCGCCCGCAAATGGGCGCGCTTGGCGTCGATCGTCTCGCCGACCAGGTGGAGCACGGAATGATCCCGCATTTCAGATGCGCGATCATTCCTCGACAGCCATCACCACGTCAAGAATTATCACGCATCTGAAATGCGCGATAATGCCATTTTCATGAGCCGAAGCTGAGGCGGTCCAACTGCAGTCCAGCCGGAGCGCCTCTCAAAACACGCGAATGGCCATGCCGTCGCGCTGAGGATCGGCACCACCGGCCCAGCCCGACGGTTCGACCTTGATCCCATGCGGCGCGCCGAATGCGTATGATTGATAGGAGCGCGCGACGGGATACCCCAGCGCTTCGAGCTCGTCCGTCACGCGATGCTCGATGCGGTTGGAGACATCGATCGTGTCGCTCAGGCAAACGATGCGGGGCGCCGAGACGGCCTCCGCCATCGTCATGTCGAAGTCGATGACATTGCTCAAGGCCTGCGCGAGGGCCGGCACGATAAACGTCCCGCCTGGAGCTCCCAGCGCCATCACCGGGCGCTCGCCCTCGAACACGATGGTCGGCGCCATGGCGCTGCCCCGCGCCTTGCCTGGCGCGATGGAGCCGGCTCTTCCCGGCCGCGGATCAAACCCGCTCATGGTGCCGTTGTACATGAAGCCGAGGCCGGGAGTGATAGCGCCGGACGGCTGGCCGAGCGTATGCGTGATCGTCACGGCATTGCCGTCATCGTCCATGACGCAGCAGACGGTGGTGTCCGGCGGATCCTTCGCGAGCGCGGAGCGCGCGACATGCGCCTTTTCGCCGGCCCGGATGCGGGACGCATGGGCTGCGGCATGCGCCTGCGACAGCAGCATCTCGATCGGGACGTCGACGAAATCGGGATCTCCCATGTGGGCGTCCTTGTCGATGGTCATCCACTTCATCGCCTCCGCCAGGATCCGCAGATGCTCGGCCGAATTATGGGTGAGCGAGGCAAGTTCGAACTCTTGCAGGATCTGCATCAAACCGATCAACGAGACACCGCCCGCGGCCGGCGGGTTACCGGCAATGCGCAGCCCGCGATACTCCCCCCAAACGGGGGCCTTCTCACGCACCTGGTAGGCGGCCAGATCGGCTTGCGAAATCAGACCGCCATGGGCCGCCATGTCGGCGGCGACCTGCTCGGCAATCTCTCCGGTGTAGAAGATGGCCGGGCCGGCCGCCGCGATGCGCTCGAGCGTGTGCGCGAGGTCGGGGTTCGAGACGATGTCGCCCGGCCGCTTCAGCGATCCGTCAGGGTGGAAATAGATCGCACGACCGGTCTCGCTCAGGCGCAGCTTGTCCTCCGTGTTGACCTGGCCCATCGCGCGCTGGTCGATCGCCCAATAATAATGGACGTAGGGGCGGACCATGAAGCCCTGACGGGCCTGACGGATCGCCGGAGCCATGACATCCTTCAGCTCCATCGTGCCGAAGCGTGCCAGGGCCTCGCAGTAGCCCTTGACGTTGCCGGGCGTGCCGGCGGCGAGATGACCGCATTCGTTGGCGTGGCCGTCGAGCAGGAATACGAAACCGTCGCGGGTCTGACCGACGAAACGGTCCGCCCACATCTCGGCCGTGGCCGAGAACGGAGCCCTGGCCAGGAACTCCAGAACCGTGTGCACGCCGCGCTTCGGCATGCTGATCTGCATCGCGCCAAACCCGCCGATCCCGCACATCTGAGGATCGACGACACCCTGGCTGAAGGCGCAGGCGATCGCGGCGTCGACGGCGTTGCCGCCGCGCCTCAGCATTTCGGCGCCCGTTTCCGCCGCTTCGGGCTGGGCCGCGACGATCATTCCGCGCATGACGGGTCTCTCGCCTAGTTCAGTTCGTTCTTGAAGAAGCGCCCGCCCCTCATGATGGCGCGCAGTGCCCGGCCATCGTTCTGGAACAGGGTCGGGTCTTGAGTCGGGTCGCCATCGACGACCAGCAGATCGGCATATGAACCGGGCGCCAGCACCCCGATCTCGCCTTCCATGCGACAAAGCTTCGCCGCCATCGTCGTCGCTGACTCCACCACCTCACGCAGCGGTAGAACCCGCGCACGAAGCTCGAATTCGAGCGTCTGGTACTTCTGGAGCTGCCCGAGCAGGTCCGATCCGTAGCCCATCGGCAGCCCGGCATCGCGCATGATCGACAGCGATTCCATGCCGCCCTTGCGCACAGTTTCAATCTTGGCGGCCGATTCAGGCCTCAGTCCGAACGCGGTCCCCTCGCGTGCAAGCCCTTCATAGGCAGCGAGCGTGGGCACGGCAAAACAGCCCGCCTCGGCCGCCTTTCTCGCTGTGTCCGGCTGGATCAGGTTGCAATGCTCGAGCGAATGGACGCCGCATTCGACGGCTCTGGCGATCGCCTTGTCGGTGTAGAGATGGGCGGCGACATAAGTCCCGGCGTTCTCCGCTTCCTCCACGGCCGCACGAATTTCATCGCGGGAAAAACCCAGTGCATGAATGGGGTCATTCGGCGATGCGACCCCGCCATTGGCCATGATCTTGACGAACGTCGCGCCGGCTCGAAGCTGCTCGCGCGCGGCGAGGCGAACGGCATCGACGCCGTCGCAGAGCTGGCCGACCTGGCCCAGACGACCCGAATAGAGCGGACGCGTTTCGGACCTGTCCCGCGGATCGGAGTGGCCACCGGTCTGACTCAGGGCCTTGCCGCAGATGATCAGGCGCGGCCCCTCGATCAGCCCCTCTTCTACGGCCATGACGAGGCCGAGATCAGCGCCGCCCAGATCCCGCACTGTCGTGAACCCCCGCATCAGCATCGCATTCATCACGCGCGCCGTCCGCAATGCGACAAGGGAAGACGGGGTCATCGCGTTCTGCACGCCGTTGACGACGGCTGAAACGACATGGACGTGCATGTCGATCAAGCCCGGCATGAGGGTCCGGCCGCCGAGCGCAATGCGCGTCGCCGAGCGAGACGTGATCGGGCGGTCGGACAGTTCTTGGACGCGATCGCCCTCGATCAGGATTTCGATGCCTTCGATCAGGCGATCATGCTCGGGCGAAAGGAAACGCCCTCCCGCGAAGATCGTCTGGCTCATCGGCTGCCTCCAGGTGGTGAGCAAGAAATGCGATCGCGACCGCAACTGCAGGCGCAGCCCGACCCGCCAACCGTTTCACAGATATCAAAAGCCGGCAATTGCATAATGGAGATTTTATCCAATTGACAGAGACAGTGCGCCTCCGCTTTCCTGAGCAGAACCAGAGGGGATGTTGGTTGGCGAACGCGATCCAATCCGCAACGCCGAGCACGCGGGGGGCATGGCTCTCCAAGCTCGTCGTGACGGTGCTGATAACGGCCGGCGTGGTGCTGATGATCGTGCCGCTGCTGATGACGGCCTATATGAGCCTGTTCGCCGATGGCGTGGTGACGTTTCCGCCCAGCGGTTACACCCTGTCGTGGTACGGACGGCTGGCGGAGTTCCCGAAATTCGGCCAGTCACTCGGCACGAGCCTGCGCGTTGCCTTCACCGCGACCCTGCTGAGCCTCCTGATCGGAGTGCCCGCCAGCATTGCGCTCGTGCGCTACCGCTTCATCGGCCGCGGATTGCTCAATGTTTTGCTGTTGTCGCCGCTGACGGTGCCAGGCGTGGTGATCGGGCTCGGTCTCTATGTCCTGATGGTCGATATCGAAATCCGCTCTGAGATCCCGCTCATCGGCTCGGATTGGGTGCTCGTGCTGGCGCATCTGCTGATCACGACGCCGTGGGTGGTTCGGCTGTGCGTTGCCAATCTCGTCCAGCTCGACCGCTCAATCGAAGAGGCGGCCGCAAATCTGGGCGCCCCGCCCGCCCGCGTGCTTTGGAGCGTGACCTTGCCGATGATGCGACAGGGCATCGTCGCAGCCGCCCTTTTTGCTTTCATCGTCTCTTTCGAGAACATCGAGCTGACGCTGTTTCTGATCAGCCCCGGCATGATCACCTTTCCCATCTCGGTGCTGCAATATCTCGAGTACCGCTTCGATCCGCTGGTCGCTTCGGTGGTGGTTGTCCAGACCGCTGTCATCGCCTTGCTGCTGCTGGCGATCGATCGGTACGTCAAGCTGAGCAAGGTCGTCTGATGAGCCAGGATCCTTATCTCCGCATCGAAGGTCTGACCAAGGTCTATGGCGCCACGACCGCCGTCGACAATGTCAATCTCGACGTCACCCGCGGCGAGATGCTGGTGCTTCTCGGCCCCTCGGGCTGCGGCAAGACGACGACCCTGCGCCTCGTCGCTGGCTTCGTTGCCGCCTCACACGGCCGTATCCTGCTCGAAGGCAGGGATTACGCGGCCCTGCCGCCCTATCAGCGCGAGATGGGGATGGTTTTCCAGAGCTATGCGCTGTTCCCCCACCTTACCGTCGCGCAGAACGTCACCTTCGGACTGCGCATGCGCAAGTTGCCGAAGACCGAGATCGACCGGCGGCTCGAAGAGACGTTGGCCATGGTCAAGCTGACTGCGATGGCCGACCGCTATCCGCGCCAGCTCTCCGGCGGCCAGCAGCAGCGCGTCGCACTGGCCCGCGCCTTGGCGATCCGGCCGAAGGTGCTGCTGCTGGACGAGCCACTCTCCAACCTGGACGCCAATCTGCGGCAATCCGTGGCCCGCGAGATCAGGCAGTTGCAGAAGGCCGCCGGGCTGACGGCGCTGATGGTCACGCATGATCAGGACGAGGCCATGACGATGGCCGACCGTCTCGTGCTGATGAGCGAAGGCAAGGTTCAGCAGGTCGGGACGCAGGAGGAGCTTTACGAGGAGCCGCTCAACCCGTTCGTCGCCCGCTTCATCGGCCACAGCAATCTGGTCAAGGGCGAACTGGTCGATTCAGACAGCTTTCGCTTGCCGGGAGGCGCTGTGCTGAAGCTCGCCAATCGCTACGATGCCCGCGGCCCTCATATATTGGCGTTGCGGCCGGAGCGCGTCCGCTTGAGTGACGACAACGGCTCGGCCGCGCCGCGCGGCCGAGTCACGGTCGAGGACGCGACCTATGTCGGCGGCCATATCGACTATCTCCTCGCCTTTCCGGGAGGAGGCCATCTCGAGCTTCACGAGCCGACCGGGGCGGTCGGTGGCACCCGCCGCATACCGGGCGAGACGACCGGGATTACCTGGGACGGGGTCAACGAACGCCTTTTCGATGAGAATAACGTCGCCGTCAGCGCGGCACCGGCTCTTGCGGCCTGATCCATTTCGACGCGACGACAACAGGAGTTTGAGATGAGCCACGACACCAAGCCGAGCCGCCGCACGATCCTTGCTCTGGCCGCGGGCGCGGGCACAGCGCCGATCTTCGCTCCAGCCATCCTTCGGGCTCAGGAGGCCACGGGCCGGGTGGTGATGAGCACCTGGGGCGGCGACTATGCCAAGCTCCTGACGCAGAACATCGAGGACCCACTGCTCAAGCCGAAGGGCATCGAGGTCGTCCAGGACGCAGGCACCGAGCCGACGCGCGTCGCCAAGGCGATCGCGCAGCGGCGTCTCCCGCGTGGCAGCGTCGACGTCATCGCGGTGCAGGCACCTGCCGCCTATGATCTCGAAGAGTCCGGCATGCTCGAGCCGCTCGACGAGAGCAAGGTGCCGAACCTGAAATACGTGCAGTCGACCTTCGCGACCCCCTACGCGATCCCGCACATCTACAGCCCGCAGGTCATCGCCTACAGCCCCGAGCGGGTGAAGACGCCGCCGAAGAGCTTCACCGAGATGGAGGCCTATGGAGGCAAGGTCGGCATCCTCGACAACAGCTACATCTGGGTGGCCATGGCGGCTGCCCTGAAGAACCAGGGCGATCCGGGCAAGATCGTGGACGCCAAGGCTCCTCTCGAGAAGCTGATCAGGGCCGGCGCCAAGGCCTACACATCCACCGAGGCCTTCGCGCCGGCGATCAAGTCCGGCGAGATCGATGTCGGGCTGGTCTGGCATGCACGCGTCCTGTTCTGGACCAAGGGCGGCGTCGAGATGCGCTCGTCTTTCCCGACGGAGGGCTGCATGACCTATGTCTCCAGCATGTGCGTTTTGAAGAACGCGCCCAACAAGGCGGCCGCGTTCGCCTATCTCAACGCCGCGCTGGATCCGCAGGCCCAGCGAGGCTTCGCAGCGACGATGGGTTATCACCCGACCATCACCAATGCCGCGCTCGAGGGTGAGGTCGCAAAGAACCTCGCTCTTCCCGAGCCGGCACCGAAGTTGATCCCCGCGCCTTACCCGCAGCTTAGCGCCGTCCGCGACGACATGAACGATTGGTGGCGCCGCACTCTCGAGCGGCGCTAATCATGACCCGCCGCCGGCCCGAGGGGCTCACCGCTTCGCTGCTCATCGGGCCGGCGACGCTCGTCGTCCTGCTCTCGCTCGTTCTGCCGCTGGCTCTGCTCGCGCGGTACAGCCTGAACCGCTACGACAGGCGGACCTTCATGGTCGAGGCGTTCACGCCGGAGAACTATCTCCGCTTCGTCACCGATCCCTTCTATACCGGCGTGCTGTGGACCACATTCAGCATCGCC
This sequence comes from Allobosea sp. UNC402CLCol, assembly GCF_000745475.1. Classification (GTDB taxonomy): domain Bacteria; phylum Pseudomonadota; class Alphaproteobacteria; order Rhizobiales; family Beijerinckiaceae; genus Allobosea; species Allobosea spartocytisi. The sequence goes on along the minus strand of NZ_JQJJ01000005.1, from coordinate 8,842 downwards.
ATCGTCACGACGCTGCTCTGCCTGCTGATGGGCTTTCCGATCGCCTACAAGCTCGCCCGCTCGCAAAGCCGCTGGAAGTCGATCGGCGTCCTGCTGATCATCCTGCCGCTCTTCATCGGCTCGACCGTGCGGGCCCTGGGCTGGATGGGGGTGCTCGGTCGCGGCGGCATCGTGGATGCGATCTATGGCGCGATGGGGGGGACGGGCATCTCGCTACTTTATACCTCTTTCGCCGTCGGCCTCGGCATTTTGTCGATCAACCTGCCCTATATGATCCTGACGCTGCAGAGCGTCATCGAAGGCATCGATGCACGGGTGGAGGAAGCGGCGGACAGCCTGGGCGCTTCGCCGCCGCGGCGCTTCTGGCATGTGGTGCTGCCGCTGGCGCTGCCCGGCATCGCGACCGGCGGCATCCTGGTTTTCATCCTGGCGATGAACGCCTATGCGACGCCGTTTCTGCTGGGCGGCGCAAGGTTCCAGATGATGGCGCCGATGCTGTATCGGGAGTTCGCGGTCAACAACAACTGGCCCTTCGCGGCGGCCATCGCCTTCATCTTGATGCTGACGACCTTGACGTTGACCGCCCTGTCGAGCCTGCTGGTCCAGCGCCGCTATCGCGCCCAATAGGAAGACCAGCATGGTCGAAGCCACCTCCTCTCCCCTCTCGCCATTTCGCCAGACGATGACCGGAGCGGCCGTCGTTGAACTGCGCCGCCGCATCCTTTCGGGCGCGGTCGCAGCCGGCGAAGCTCTCCGGCAGGATGCGCTGGCTCGCGAGTTTGGCATCAGCCGCATTCCGATCCGCGAAGCCTTCCGTCAGCTCGCTGCCGAGGGGCTGGTGACGTTGCACCCTCATCGCGGGGCTGTGGTCACGGCCCTTTCTGCCACTGACATTGCCGAGCTTTTCGATTTGCGCGCCACGCTGGAGCCGGATTTGATGAGACGGGCTGTGCCCCGCCTGCGCGATCGCGACCTCGCCCATGCCGAGCAGATTCTGTCCGATTACAGCGAGGCGATCAGGGTCGGCGATCTCGATGCCTGGGGCGAACTCAACACGGAGTTCCATCTCTCGCTCTACCGGGCGGCCGACCGCAGCCAGACCTTTGCAATCGTAAAGGTCCTGCTGGCCAACACCGACCGCTACACCCGCGTTCAGCTCGCCATGGCGGATGGAGCGACGGCAAGGGCAAAGCAGGAGCACGCCGAGTTGTTGGCGTTTTGCCGCGCCGGTGACGCGCAGCGCGCCGCCGAATTGACGCTGCGGCATGTCGAGGCAGTGAGACGCGATCTTTTGTCCCTGCTGCAACCGGCCGAGCCGGTGGCCGACGAAACGCCGAGGCCTCCCGCCTAAACGGCAGACCGTTTTACTCGAAAGGATGACGACGATGACGATAGGCGTGGGCGGCTCGAACTTTGACGCCGAATTGGCCAAGCTGAAGCCGATGACGGATGGCATCGAGCCGATCTCCGTGACGGAGTTCAAGGCCCGCATCGCCAAGGCGCAGGCCTTGATGCGTGAGCAGGGGCTCCAGGCGCTCTATCTCGATACCTCGACCAGCCTCGCCTATTATACCGGCATTCAGCTCAACCTCACGGAGCGCCTTCACGGCGCGATCATTCCGGCCGAAGGAGAGATCGTATATCTCAGCCCCGCCTTCGAAGAACCGAAGACGCGCGAATACATGAAGTTCGGCGAGGATGTGCGCTGCTGGGAGGAGCACGAGGATCCGACCGAGCTCGTCGTCGAGACGATCCGCAGCCTGGGCTATGAGAGTGGCCAGGTTGCGCTCGATCCTCACACGCCGTTCTTCATCGTCGATGGCTTGCGCAAGGCCGGCAACCGCTACTCCTTCGTCCACGGCAACATCATCACCGCGGCCTGCCGGCAGCTGAAATCGCTCGCCGAGATCGCGCTCATCCAGCGTGCCATGGACATCACCATGGAAGTTCACAAGGCGGCCGCTCGCGCACTGCAGCCCGGCGTGACAACCGCGCAGGTCAAGATCTTCCTCGACCAGGCACACCGCAAGCTCGGCATGAGCTGGACGAGCGGCGCAGCGCAGTTCGGCGAGGCGACGGCCTATCCTCATGGCGTGCCCTACGAGCAGACGCTCGCCGAGGGCGACATGGTGCTGATCGACATGGGCACGAAGGTCGGCGGCTACCGCTCGGACATCACCCGCACCTATGTCTTCGGCGAGCCGAGCGATCGGCAGCGCGAAATCTGGGACCTCGAGAAGCGGGCGCAGCTCGCCGGCCTCGCAGCCGCTCAGCTTGGTGCCCCCTGCGAAAACGTCGACTTTGCAGCGCGCGGCGTCATCGAGGCGGCCGGCTACGGCCCCGGCTACAAGGTTCCCGGCTTACCTCACCGCACGGGCCACGGGCTCGGCCTCGACGTCCACGAGGAATCCTTCATGGTCAAAGGCAACAAGACGCCGCTGCAGGTCGGGATGTGCTTCTCGGTCGAGCCGATGATGTGCATCTACGGTGAGTTCGGCGTGCGCCTCGAGGATATCGCCTACATGACCGAGGACGGCGCCCGGTGGTTCACTCAACCCGCGCACACTGTCGATGATCCATTTGCCTATGAGAAGTGAGGCTACTTTCACACGGCCGATGGATAAGTGCCGAATAGCTGTAGTCTTGCGTCAGGGGATTAAGCCGCTCTCGCGGCGGGGCTAGCGGGCGCCGGCGGTGCTGCGGATGATGATGTAGGGGCGGCCGAGCCATCTGGGGATCGAGGGTTCACCTCACCTCAGACGGGAGCCTCCCATGACGCGCCGCCTTTTCGCGGAGAACGATCTGGTGGAGGATTATCGCACCCTTATCGCACTCGATCGAGTGAAGGCGGAGATGGAGGTGGTCATTCCGCAGCCATAGCTCACACTCCCAGCCACGTCACGACGGCACCGATCAGCAAGAGGATCGCGGACGACAGAAAGATGGCCGTGCTTCCGATTTGAATGTTCTCCGGCCCGCCAGCGACGAGAGAGCCAAAAAGCGCGATACCGATGGCCCCGCCGACTTGCCGGGCCGTCGTCAGGACTCCGGAAGCGGTGCCAGATCGGGTGCGCTCGATTTTGGCCAATGCCGCCGACATCATCGCCGGAGCAGCCACGCCGGTGCCAATCGAAATCAGACAGAGGCCTATCGCCAGGATCGGAAAGGACGTCGCTGGTCCAAGCCCTTCTGCCAAGAGCACGATGTTGCCGGCGGCGGCAGTGGTCATGCCGACGATCATTGGAGCGTGAAAGCCGACCCTCGCGCCGACCTTCCCGCCAGCGAGGTTTGCGAACATGATGACGGCGGTCAGCGGCATGAAGGCCAATCCGGCCGTGGCCGGTGAATAACCCCGAACTTCTTGAAAATACAGGCTAAGAACGAACACCAGGCCGAAAAAGGTCAGGCTGATGACGGTCCCGACATAGGCTGCCGACGAAAATCCGGGAACGCGAAACAACCCGAAGTGGAGCATTGGCGCACAAACCGTTGCCTCGAAGCGAAAGAAGGCGATGCCGAGGACAATTGCGAGGCCGAAGCCTGCCAGCACAAAAGGTTCGCTCCATCCGAGCCGGCCGGCCTGGATGACCGTACCTGTGAGGATGAACAGGCAGACCGCAGCCAGGAGAAGCCCAACGATATCAAATCGACCCTCCGCCTTCCTGCTTGTCTCGCGAACTTTGGTCCAGGTCCAAAAGAGCCCCAGTGAGCAGAGCGGCAGGTTGAGGAGAAAAATCGGACGCCAGCCCAGCCACGATATGAGAAAGCCGCCGACGACCGGACCGGCTGCGACCGCCAGCGCGCCGGACGCGCTCCACCATCCGATGAGACCAATCCGTGCCCTCTCATCGTCCTCGCTGGCATGCGCTATCAAGGCGAGCGACGTCGGCAGGATCAACGCCGCGCCAACGCCCTGAAGGGCGCGCGCGGCGATCAGCATCGCTGCGGACGAGGCGAGACCGCAGCCGAGTGAGGTGCATCCAAAGAGGGCAAGACCCGTCACGAATATTCGCCGGCTACCGAACCGATCGCCGGCGACGCCGGCGGTAAGCAGAAGCGTCGCGAATCCGAGGGAGTAGGCGTCGATAATCCATTGGAGCTCCGACATTCCGACTGAGAATTCCGCCGCGATCTGCGGCAGTGCGACATTGGCGATGGTGATGTCGAGTTGGACGATCACGAAGCCGATGCTGGTGGTGATGAGCGTCCAGCCCGCCGGTCCCCTGAGGCGACGAACTCGGCTCGGCGTCTCCGGGGCAAGGCCAGTCATTCCGATTCTTTCAGGCGAATTGCGATCGCTTGAAAGTGGCCAATAGTATTGAATAATTGAACCGGCCTATCAATGTATAGCTTATGAAGCTGACCTTCATAATGGGACGCCATGCCCCGTCGCGATCCATTCGATGGCCTGTCGGTATTCCTCGCTGTGGCCGAACGAGGCACTTTCCGCGCGGCCGCAGAAGAGATCGGCGTGACACCGGCCGCGGTAGGCCAGGCGATCCAGTCATTGGAACGCCGTCTCGGGCTTCCCCTGTTTCATCGCACGACACGCAAGGTGAGCTTGACCGAGGCCGGCGCCATACTGCTTGGCAAATTGCGGCCTGCGGCCAGCGCGATCGCGCAAACGCTCGGCGAGCTCGATCAATTGCGGGGGCGGCCATCGGGCCTGCTTCGCCTGTGCGTCCATCGGCTTGCCCTGCCCCTTGTCCTCGAACCGCTTCTCCCGGCATTTCGCCAAGCCTATCCCGACGTGGCGGTAGAGGTCGGCGTGGAGGACGCCGACATCGATGTAGTTTCGGGCGGGTTCGACGCCGGCATTCGCATCGGCGAATACATCGAAAAGGACATGATCGCGGTCGGCGTATCACCGCCATTCCGCTGGCTGGTACTTGGCGCGCCTTCATATTTCGCAGATCGCGGCACGCCAGGGACACCAGATGACTTGGCAGAGCACGAATGCATTCGCTTTCGTTTTCCGAGATCGAAATCGATCTATGACTGGGAGTTCGTTCGCGGCGATGGCGCCGTCTCAATTCGGCCGAACGGGAGCACGATCGTAAACGACAGCGGCCTCTTGCGATCGCTTGCCGTTCAGGGATTGGGACTCATCTACACTTCTGATCGGGCTGCGGAGGCCGAATTGGAATCCGGAGCGCTTGTAGCCTGCCTGGAGAGCTTCGCTCCGCCGCCCGACAGGCTCTACCTCTATTTCCCGGCACTCAGCGCATCGCAGCCCAAACTTCGTGCCTTCATCGACATGGCGAAGAAGCTGCCTTCGACGCCGCGTAGGATCACTCGCGCTTAGATTTCTAGCCGCACCTCCTACGCGCGAACACTTCTGCACACATGGACCGTGACGGACGACTGGCCCGATCCCGTGCCGGTGACAGAAGCCGAGATCGAGGTATTCGAGCGATGGTTGAGCGACGTGGCGCTGATCTTCGCCGCGCCTGCCGCCGTCGCAGGCTATGCGCTGGTTCACGGAATCACTAAGGAGGCCGTGCCATCCGACATCTGGCGGCAAATTTCTGTATCGTCGGCGGAGGATTCGTTGGCATCGCTGCGTGGATGCGACTGGTAGCGGGCATCGGTCAGCCCGCGAGATAACGGGTTGCCCTACGGATGAGGGCGCGCCTAGCGATCTGATGGCACATTGTCTATATTGATAGCGTCGCTATCAGTAAGAGAAAGACGCCATCATATGCCCGCCGTCACCATTCGCAACCTGTCCGAAGAGGCCCACCGCGCCCTCAAGGTGCGCGCGGCCCATCATGGCCGCAGCGCGGAAGCCGAAATGCGCGACATTCTGGAAACGGCGGTTCGCCCCGCCAACCGCCTTCGCATCGGCTCAGCCCTGTCGGCATTGAGCCGGAAGGCCGGGCTGACCAATGCCGATTTTGAGGCGCTGGAACAGGACCGCGATCGGACACCCGCCATGCCCATGAGCTTTGAATGATCGTTCTGGATACGAATGTCGTCTCCGAGGCGATGAAGCCGGAGCCAGCTCCCGCCGTGCGTGACTGGCTCGACGAGCAGGCCGCCGAAACCCTCTACCTTGCCAGCGTGACCGTCGCGGAGCTGCTGTTCGGCATCGGCGCGCTGCCGGACGGGCGGCGCAAGCAGATGCTCGCCACCACGCTCGATGGGCAGCTTGCCCTGTTCGGCGGCAGAATCCTTCCTTTCGATACGGATGCCGCTCGCCGTTATGCTGACATCGCGGTTGCGGCGCGTAACGCGGGCAAGGGCTTTCCGACACCGGACGGCTATATCGCAGCCATCGCAGCCGCTCACGGCTTCGCCGTCGCCACGCGTGACACCAGCGCCTTCCATGCGGCGAACGTCCCTGTGATCGACCCGTGGAAGGCGGGACGCTGAGGACGCGATGATGATCCTTTTCTTGCGGCCAATTGCATCGGACTCGCGCGTCACATAACCGCGCTGCTCCAAGGCCAGGATCATTTTCGCGGCGGCTTGAAAATGTCGGGTTCCGGAGCGAGGAAAAATTATTCTCCCCCGGCGCAATCACAGCGACAGCACGCCACTTCGGTCCACCGATACAGCCCACTGTAACACCGCATTCTTCTTATCCTGGCACAACGATTGCCTGGCGGAGCGAATCATATAAGCGCAGCCTTGGGTTGGCCTACGGAGACAGACGATGCATGCGGGCGCGGGCGGGCGTTTTCGGTACGATCTGAAACTCACCAAGGTAGGCCGGAGAAGGGGTTGGCTTCTTGCTGGCGTCAGCGGCGCCGCTTTGGCCCTGATCTGTTGGTTGCCGACGACAGTTTCGGCGGCCGATTTCACCGCCGGAAACGACCAGCAACTTCGCGATGCGATTGTCGCAGCCAATGCCAGCCCCGATGCCAGCTCGACGATTCGGCTCACCGGCAGCTTTGCGGTCTCGGGTACCGGCATCACGGTCCTGACGCACCCGATCACGATCGACACGCAGGGCTTCACCCTGACCGGCATCGATGGCACCGGTGCCACCGCCCTCAATTTCCAGCCACCGGGAGTTGGGGGCAATACGGTTACGTTTATCGGCACACTTATAGGCGCCGATAGCGCTACTGGCACAGGTCAGGTCGGGCTGGGCAGCAGCCGCGTGGGCCTTATCAATTACGGCTCGATCATCGGCGGCGGCGGCGATGTGTCGGGCGCTCCGGGCGTTCGCTTCAACAACCCGAACGCGCCGATCATCAATAACGGCCTGATACAGGGCGGCAACGGCACAACCAATGGAGGCGGCGCCGGCATCGATTTGGCTGGCACCATGGTTCCTGCCACATTGACCAACAACGGCACAATTCGCGGTGGAACAGGTCCTGCAGTTGGCGGCGCCGGCGTCCTCGCGCGTATTGGCGTCAGTCAGATCGCGAACAGCAGCACCGGCGTGATTGAAGGCGGTGCCGGAGGAGTCGGCATAACCACGAGCGGGGCTACAGTCGGAATTAACCTCGTCAATAGGGGAACCGTCAGGGGTGGCGCGGGTGCATTCGCGATCAGCACCAACGGGACCGGTGGCAACCTCGACATCATCAATAGCGGCACGATTCGGGCCGGCGCCGGCCAAGCCACGGCTATTCAGATCTCCCCCTCTTCAACCAGCGCGATCCACCTGGAGCTTCAGGACGGCTCGCAGATCTTCGGCAACGTCATCGCGAACCCGGCTGCGGTCGGTGACAGCCTTCGTCTCAGCGGAACGGCCAGCAACAGTCTTGATCTTTCCCAGTATCAGAATTTCGACAGCTTCGAGAAGGTCGGGACCGGCACCTGGTCCTTGACGGGCACCAGCAGCTTCACCGGCCCAACCAGCATTGCTGGCGGCACGCTTTCGGTGAACGGCTCGCTCGCCGGCTCGGCGGTGACGGTCCAGTCCGGCGCGACGCTCGCCGGCAGCGGCACGGTGGGGGCGACGACGCTGCTCGGCGGCAGCCGCATTGCGCCGGGCAACTCGATCGGCACTTTGACGGTGAACGGCGCCTTCGCGCAGAGCGCGGGCTCGTCCTACCAGGTCGAGGTCGACCCTGGCACGGTGACGTCGGATCTGATCAAGGTGAACGGCACGGCGACACTGGCGACCGGTGCCGGCCTGTCCGTCGTGAACTATACCGGGTCGCCCTATGTTCTTGGCCAGCGCTATACCATCCTCACCTCGACCGGGTTGACCGGAACCTATGGCTTTCCCGAGCAGGTGCTGACGCCGTTCCTAAGCCTGCGCGACAGCTACGATGCTCGCAACGCTTATCTGACGGTCGTGCAGACCCAGACCGCCGGCAGCATCGGCACGAGCCCCAACGAGGTCGAGGTCGGCAAGAGCATCGACAGCCTGCCCGGCGGCGATCCGGTCCAGAGCGGCGTCTACAACCAGGCCAGCATCGATGCGGCCGGGCGGGCGCTGAATGACCTTTCCGGCGAGATCCACGCCTCTGCCAAGACGGCCCTGATCGAAGACAGCTGGTTGTTGCGTACGGCAATCAACGACCGGCTGCGCTCTGCCTTCGGCAGCGTCGGCTCGGTCACGCTGAACTACGGCTACAGCGCGGATCTGGCCCCGAGCGTGAAAGGGCCAATGCCTCTGCCGCAGACGGACCGCTTCGCAGTCTGGGGCCAGGGCTATGGCTCATGGGGCCGGACCGATAGCGACGGCAATGCCGCGAGGCTGAAGCGCTCGACCGGCGGCTTCCTGGTCGGCGCCGATGCGGCGGTCTACGACAATCTGCGCTTCGGCGTCGTTGCCGGCTACAGCCGCAGCGACTTCGACGTGAACAGCCGCCTGTCTTCCGGCGAGAGCGACAACTACCATCTCGGCCTCTATGGCGGCGGGCAGTGGGGGGCA
>NZ_JQJJ01000004.1 GCF_000745475.1 Allobosea sp. UNC402CLCol | reverse complement strand
TGACGACGGGGGTGAGCAGATGCGGGATGCCGTCATAGACGGAGAGCTCGAGCATCTTGGGATCGACCATGATCAGCCGGCACTCCTCCGGCTTCAGCCGGTAGAGGATCGACAGGATCATGGTGTTGATCGCGACGGACTTGCCCGAGCCGGTGGTGCCGGCGACGAGCAGATGCGGCATGCGGGCGAGATCGGCGATCACCGGCTCGCCGCCGATGGTCTTGCCGAGGCAGAGCGCCAGCTTGTGCTTGGTCGCCTCGAAATCCTGGCTGGCGAGGAGCTCGCGCAGGAAGACGGTCTCGCGCTTGGCGTTGGGCAGTTCGATGCCGATGGCGTTCTTGCCCTGCACCACCGCCACGCGCGCCGAGACCGCGCTCATCGAACGCGCGATGTCGTCCGCCAGCGAAATCACCCGCGACGACTTCGTGCCAGGCGCAGGCTCAAGCTCGTAAAGCGTCACCACAGGGCCGGGGCGGACCTGCGTGATCTCGCCGCGCACGCCGAAATCCTCCAGCACGCCTTCGAGCAGGGTCGCGTTCTGTTCCAGCGCGTCCGTCGAGACAGTGTTGGCGAGCGATTTCTTCGGCTCGGCCAGATAGGTCAGCGGCGGCAACTCGAAGGAATCGCGCTCGAGAAAGGAGGGTTGGGCCTCCCGCTGCATGCGCTTGCCGGGCTTGGGCGCGGGAGCGGGGGCGGCGACGCGCGGAGCGTTGAGGTCGCGCAGGTCCTGCGCGTCGTCGATGTCGAAGGGCGGATCGTCGTCGACGTCGCGGGAAGCCGCCGCGCGCGTGCCCGGCAGCGGTGCCGGATCGAAATTCGGCAGGGGCTGACGCGGCGCGGGACCGGCGCCGAATTGCGGCTCGCGGCGGACGCGGCCGGCGCCGGCCTGCGGCGCGGGGCCGGTGTCGACGGCGGGCTCGGGCGGGTGGGGCAGGCGGCGCAGGATCGCCGCACGGAGCGCCATCGCACCATGGGCGAGCCAGCCGATCAGGATGACGGCGATGCCGGGCTCCTCGTCGCCGCGCTCCTCACCATCGGAGAGGCCGTCATCGGCCTCGTCGTCGAGGGCCGGATCCTCGTCATGGACGAAGCCGAAGCCGGCGGCGGCGGTGACGGCGAGAATGGCGATGCCGGCATAAAGGAAGCCGACGAGGCTCGCGACGGCGCCTCCGGCGATGCCTGCGATGTTGCGGGTGCCGAAGAGCAGCCCGTCGCCGATGACGCCGCCCATGCCGGTCGGCAGCGGCCAGCGCGGCGTCGCCGGCAGGGCGCTGGCGACGGCGGCAGCGGCGGCGACGCCAACGACCCAGAGGCCGAGCTTGAGCGCGCCGCGGTCGAAGAGGTGGAAGCGGACCAGCCGCAATGCCCAGATCATCGGCGGGAAGAGCAGGGCGATGACGCCGAGCCCGACGAGCTGCATCAGCAGGTCGGCGATCATGGCGCCCGGACGGCCGAGCCAGTTGCGGACCGCGCCATTGGTGGCGTTGTTGAGGCTCGGATCATTGGCCGACCAGCTCGCGAGGGCCAAGGCGACGACCGCCATCAGCGCGAGCAGCCCCAGCCCGGTCAGCTCGGCGGCGCGGCGCGACAGGAACTCCCGCACCGGATCGGGCAGGCGGTCCATAAGCGATCGGGAGCGGCGGATGGTGCGCATGCGGCTTCGAGTCGTATTCCGGGCTTTGGGCCGCATCATGCCGGCCATATCCTCCACGTTAGGAAGCTGTGGTTAAGGCCCGCTTAACCTTGAAGCACGTCGATCTTGCGGCAGTGCACAGACATGAAAAAACCCCGGCGTTTTCCGCCGGGGTCGGTTTCACGTGAATCGCTGAGCGATGATCACATGTTGTAGGCGCGCTCGCCATGCTCGGCGATGTCGAGGCCCTCGCGCTCCTGATCGGGCGTGACGCGCAGGCCGACGACGACATCGACGATCTTGTAGAGGATGAAGGAGCCGACGCCGCACCAGATGACGGCGACGGCGACGGCGACGAACTGCTTCCAGACCTGCGCGCCCATGGCGTAGTCGGCGACGCCGACGCCGCCGAGTGCCGGGGCGACGAAGATGCCGGTGCCGATCGAGCCGATGATGCCGCCGACGCCGTGGACGCCGAAGACATCGAGCGAGTCGTCATAGCCGAGCGCGTTCTTCACCGTGGTGCAGAAGAAGAAGCAGACGATGCCCGCGACGGCGCCGAGCACGATCGCGCCCATCGGCCCGATGAGGCCGGCGGCCGGGGTGACGGCGACGAGGCCGGCGACGATGCCCGAGAGCATGCCGAGCAGCGAGGGCTTGCCCTTGACGATCCACTCGATGAAGAGCCAGCCGAGACCCGCTCCGGCCGTGGCCGTGAAGGTGTTGATCATGGCGAGCGCGGCGCCGCCGGTGGCCTCGAGATTGGAGCCGGCATTGAAGCCGAACCAGCCGACCCACAGGACTGCGGTGCCGATGAAGGTCATCGTCAGCGAGTGCGGCGACATCAGCTCCTTGCCGTAGCCGATGCGCTTGCCGACCAGGAGCGCGCCCACCAGCGCCGCGATACCGGCATTGATGTGGACGACCGTGCCGCCGGCGAAGTCGAGCGCGCCGAGGGTGAAGAGGTAACCCTCCGAGAACCAGACCATATGGGCCATCGGGAAGTAGACGAAGGTGCCCCAGAGGATGACGAAGAGGATCATCGCGGAGAACTTCATGCGCTCGACCAGTCCGCCGACGATCAGGGCGGGCGTGATCATCGCGAAGGTCATCTGGAAGCAGATGAAGACGTATTCAGGGATCACGACGCCCTTGGTGAAGGTGTCGGAGGTGGAATCCGGCGTCACGCCGGCGAGGAAGGCCTTGGAGAAGGAGCCGATGAAGCTCGTCAGCGAACCGCCCGAAGTGAAGGCGAGGCTGTAGCCGTAGATCACCCAGACGATGCACATGATCGCGGCGATCGCCGTGATCTGCGTCATCACCGAGAGCATGTTCTTGGTCCGGGAGAGGCCGCCATAGAACAGCGCCAGCCCCGGCAGCGTCATGAAGAGGACGAGGAGCGAGGACACCAGCATCCAGGCGGTGTCGCCCTTATTGGGCACGGCCGCGGCGGCGGCCGCCGGCGCCTCGGGAGCCGCCGTCTGGGCCAGGGCCGCGCCGGCGCAGAGCGCGGCGAGCGTGAGGCCGGTCAGCCCGGCCCGCAGGGAAGTCCTGAAATTCATTGCTTGAAACTCCTGAAGGGTCGGGGGCTCATAGGGCGTCGCCGTCGGTCTCGCCGGTGCGGATGCGCACCGCCTTCTCGATCGAGGAGACGAAGATCTTGCCGTCACCGATCTGGCCGGTACGGGCGGCGGCGGTGATCGCCTCGATCACCTTGCCGACGAGCTCGTCGGCGACAGCCACCTCGATCTTGATCTTGGGCAGGAAGCTCACGGCGTATTCGGCGCCGCGGTAGATCTCGGTATGACCCTTCTGCCGGCCATAGCCCTTCACTTCAGTCACTGTCAGGCCGTGCACGCCGATGGCGGTGAGCCCGTCGCGCACCTCCTCCAGCTTGAACGGCTTGATGATCGCCATCACGATTTTCATCTGCTGGGTTTCCCCTTTACGCCGCCTGGTCGTCAGCCCCGGCGAACTCGTTGCGCCTCGCCCGCCCTGCGATGCGCAGTGCGACGCAGCGCATAATTCAAGGGACGTGCCAAAGCGCTCCGCGGGCCGGCGTCAGCCTCCGGGCGGGGGAATCAGGCGCAGATCAGCCGAAAATCGAATCCGGTATGCCTATTCGATAGGCGTTTGCTTTCTTGTTATGCAATTGCCTGAAAAGGCGTCAGGCGCGATCCGGCCGTGGGCGGATCAGGCCTTCCTGCGCCACGGAGGCCACCAGCCGCCCCTCGCGGTCGAAGACGAGGCCGCGCGAGAAGCCGCGCGCGCCCGAGGTCGAGGGGCTGTCCTGCGCATAGAGCAGCCATTCATCGGCGCGGAAGGGGCGGTGGAACCAGAGTGCGTGGTCGAGGCTCGCGCCCTGGATCTTCTGGTCGAAAACGGTCGTGCCATGCGCGATGAGGCTGGAATCGAGCAGCATGAGGTCCGAGGCGTAGGCGAGAACGCTGCGATGCAGGGCCGGCTCGTCGGGCAGGGTCTCCATCGCCCGGATCCAGACGTTGAACTTCGGCTCCATCTTGCCGCCGGTGCGGTAGCGCTCGAGCTCGACGGGGCGGATCTCGATCGGCCGCTTGCGCTGGTAATAGGCCTGCACCGCATCCGGCATATGTGGCAGCACGGTCTTCGCCATCTCCTCGCGATCCGGCAAGTCCTCGGGCATCGGGACGTCCGGCATCGGCATCTGGTGCTCGTAGCCGGGTTCGTCGACCTGGAAGGAGGCCGACATGGCGAAGATCGCCTCGCCCTTCTGGATGGCGAGCACGCGCCGCGTCGTGAAGGAGCGGCCGTCGCGCAGGCGGTCGACTTCATAGACGATCGGCATTTCGGGATCGCCGGGCAGCAGGAAATAGGCGTGCAGCGAATGCGGTTGGCGGTCTTCCACGGTCTTGCAGGCGGCATAGAGCGACTGCGCGATCACCTGGCCGCCGAAGACGCGCGGCCAGGTCGACTTCGGGCTGCGACCGCGGAACAGATTGCTTTCGAGCTGTTCGAGGTCGAGGATCGCCGTCAGGGAAGCGCTGATCTGCTGTGACATGAGGCCGTATCGCGGTCGGGTTGACGTTGGCGTCGGCGGCCCGCAGAGGAACAGCCGGGTTTACCCGCATCAGCACCGAGGCGGCTTGCCTCGTCAAGCGGGCCGCTGTGGCATCGGGCCGAAAAGTGGAAACCACTTTTCGGAGGAATCCGATGCGATAACAAATGGATGGATCACGGTTATCGCGTCCGGCAGGACGCGCGGCGATCCAGGGAGAAGCAGAATGGCCGTCGTGCCGGACGCAAGCATGCGCATCGTCATCGCCGGTGGCGGCATCGCCGGATTGAGTCTGGCGCTCGCCTTGAAGCAGGCGCTCGGAGCGGGCTTCGCGGTGGTGCTGGCCGATCCGGGGTTGAACGCCGCTCCCAAGCCCGACAACCGCGCCTATGCGGTGGCGGCGGGCGCCCGCTCGATGCTGGAGACGCTCGGCGTCTGGGAAGCGGTCTCCGGCCACGCCCAGGCGATGATGGAGATGGTGATCTCGGACAGCCGGACGAACGATGCCGTCCGGCCCGTCTTCCTCACCTTCGACGGCGAGGTCGAGCCCGGCCAGCCTTTCGCTCATATGGTCGAGAATGCCGCGCTGGTGGCGGAGCTGAAGGCCGCCTGCGAGCGGGCCGGGGTCGATCTGAGGCCGGTCGGCGTGCGCGGTTTCGCCGTCGAGGACGAGGCTGTCGCGATCACCTTCGCCGATGGTGCCGAGGACAAGGCGGCGCTGCTGGTTGCGGCCGATGGCGCCCGCTCGCGGCTGCGCGAGCAGGCCGGGATCGGCTGGGTCGGCTGGAATTATCCGCAATCCGGCATCGTCGCGACGATCGGCCATGAGCGGCCGCATCACGGCAGGGCGGTCGAGCACTTCCTGCCTTCGGGGCCCTTCGCCATCCTGCCACTCACGGACGGCGGCAGGCTCGGCCACCGCTCCTCGATCGTCTGGACGGAAAGGACCGGGAACGTCGCGCCGCTGCTGTCGCTCGATGCGCAGGACATGTTGGCCGAGATCGAGATGCGCTTCGGGCTCGAGCTCGGCGAGATCACGCTGGAGAGCCCGGTGAGCGCTCATCCGCTCGGCTTCGGCGTGGCGCGGCGCTTCGTCGACCGGCGGTTCGCGCTGCTGGGCGATGCCGCCCATCTCATCCACCCGATCGCGGGACAGGGGCTCAATCTCGGGCTGAAGGATGTCGCGGCGCTGGCAGAGGTCATCGTCGATGCCGCGCGCCTCGGGCTCGATGCCGGCGCGCTCGACGTGCTCGAGGATTACGAGACGGCGCGCCGCTTCGACACGGTCGCGATGGGTGCGGTGACGGACGGGCTCAACCGGCTGTTTTCGAACGATGCGACGCCGCTGCGGCTGGCGCGCGATCTCGGGCTCGGGCTGGTCGATCGGCTGCCGGGGCTGAAGCGCTTCTTCATCCGCGAGGCCGCCGGTGTCGCCGGTGCGCCGCCGCGGCTGTTGCGGGGCGAGACGCTCTGAGCGCGCCCGCTCAGCCTGGCCAGCCCTCATCAGGCCAGTCGCGCGCGGTGTGAATGACGCGCAGGATCGCGACGACCTCGCGGCCGCGCTGGAGCGCGAGCGAATAGGCCAGGATGTAGGGCAGGCGGGGAACCAGTTTCTCGTAGACGCCACTCACGCGTCCCGGCCGTCCGGTCGCGAAATCACCGAGCTCGTTCCCGGCCTGCTCGATTGCATCGACGACCCGCTCAGCCGCGTCGGGGTTGTCTTCGGCGATGTATCGAAGGATATCGAGGTAGTCGCGTCTGGCATCGTCCGACCAGATGACGGGCCTCATCCTCGGCCGGCCTTCCTCAGCCTCGCATCCGCGACGATTTGGCGAGCGTCGGCGGTGACCTGGTCGTGCGCGACGACCCGTCCGGCCTCGACGTCGCCCAAGCCCCGTTTGATCCCCTCGATGATCTCAAGCTCGCGGTCGACATAGGCTGACACCGCCTCGCCCGCGAGGAAGGATTTGCTGCGCCGGGTGTCGGTCGCGATTCGCTCCAGCTTGCGCTTCGTCTCGGCCGAAACCCGAATCGTCATCGTTTCCGTCGCGGCCATCGTTCCTACTCCTGTGTTGTCGTGTGTACATCTTAACACAAGGGAGAGGAGCTAGCGACACAGCTTCAATCCTCCAGCGGGCGAGCCTCTTCCGGCAGCATGATCGGGATGCCGTCGCGGATCGGGTAGGCGAGCTTCGCGGCGCGGCTGATCAGTTCTTGCCTCGCCGCGTCGTATTCCAGCGTGCTCTTGGTCAGCGGGCAGACCAGGATCTCGAGCAGCTTGGGATCGACGCGGGTGGTCGTGTCGGTTTCGTTGGTCATGCGGCTTCCTTAGCTCTTGCGCGGCAGATCGGCCAGCATCCCGGCCGCGACCATCAGCTTCGGCAGGGTGAGGCCCGAGGTGGCGATGGCGTTGATCGTGCTGCGGGTGCGCTCGACATCCTGGCCGCGCTCGGCGAGCCAGCTTTCGAGCGAGCCCTTGCCGCCATCCGAGGAGGCGATCTCCTGCGTCATCTGCGCATGGGCGTCGTCGAGCGTCTCCACGGCCCGTTCGCGGGCGAGACGCTCATAGTCGTCCGTCGCCGGCACCGCCGCCGCGGCCGCCTCGAGATTCGAGAGGCCGAAGAAGGCATCGACGCCGAAATGGATGCGGGCGACATCGCCGATCTTGCGCTTGCTGCGTTCGGCGATGTCGACGATATCCGTCGCCTGGGCGAGCGAGGGCAGGCTGGCGACACGGGTGGCGAGCGCCTCGGGCACGCCCTCGGAGGAGAGGACGGCGATGCGGGCGAGCCGCGCCTGGGCGGCGGCTTCCGGCAGCAGCGCATCGAGCTCGGCCGAGAGATCGGTAACACCCCTGGCGTAATGCGCGATGGTCTGCTCGATCGTGCCGGGCTTGGCCGCGCCGCGCCGCAGGAACCAGCCCATGCGGTCGATGACGAGCTCCTGCGCGGCGGCATAGAGGCCGAGCTGGGTCTTTCCGGGAATCTTCGCATCGAGCGTGTCGATCTCGCTGTTGAGGCCGATGAGATCGAACGAATCGCGCGCGATCGCGTAGGCGGCGGCGATGGCCGGGACCTCCGAACGGGTCAGCGCCGCCAGGATCGGGACCAGCGCCGGCCCGCCGCGATTGACGATGGCGTTGGCGAGCTGGGTCGCGACGATCTCGCGGCGCAGCCTGTGGCCGGCGATCTCGTCCGGATAGGCGTCGCGCAGCGCCTTCGGGAAATAGCGGACCAGTTCGGTGGCGAGATAGGGGTCATCAGGCACGCTCGATTCGAGCAGCGCGTCGTGCAGCGCGAGCTTGGCATAGGCCAGCAGCACGGAGAGTTCCGGCCGCGTCAGCCCCTCGCCGCGCTTCTCGCGCTCGACGAGTTGGGCGTCGCTCGGCAGGAACTCGACGCCGCGGTCGAGCCGGCCGTCCTGCTCCAGCGTCTGCATCAGGAAGCGCAGGCCGGGCGTCGCAGCCACGCCCTTGGCCTCGGTGAGCGAGAGCGCCAGCGTCTGCAGGTAGTTGTTGCGCAGGACGAGCAATCCGACCTCGTCGGTCATCGCGGCGAGCAGCTCGTTGCGCTTCTCCTCCTTGAGGCGGCCGTCCTTCACCGGGTTGGCGAGCGCGATCTTGATGTTGACCTCGACGTCCGAGGTGTTGACGCCGGCGGAGTTGTCGATCGCGTCGGTGTTGAGCTTCACGCCCTTGCGCGCCGCCTCGATGCGGCCGCGCTGGGTCACGCCGAGATTGGCGCCCTCGCCGATGACGCGGGCCCGGAGATCGTTGCCGGCGATGCGGATCGCGTCGTTGGCGCGGTCGCCGACCTGGGCGTCACTCTCGTCCGTGGCGCGGATATAGGTGCCGATGCCGCCGAACCAGAGCAGGTCGACGCGGCTTTTCAGGATCGCGGTCATCAGCTCGGGCGGCGAGACCTCCTTCTTGTCGAGGTCGAGCAGCGCCCGGATCTCGGCCGAGAGAGGGATGCTCTTGGCCTGGCGCGAGAAGATGCCGCCGCCCTTCGAGATCAGGCTCTTGTCGTAGTCCTGCCAGGACGAGCGCGGCAGGGCGAAGAGGCGCTGGCGCTCGGCCAGCGAGCTGGCCGGATCGGGATCGGGATCAAGGAAGATGTCGCGGTGGTCGAAGGCAGCGACGAGCTTGATCTCGGGGGAGAGCAGCATGCCGTTGCCGAAGACGTCGCCCGACATGTCGCCGACGCCGGCGACGGTGAAGGGCGTGGTCTGGATGTCGACATCGACCTCGCGGAAATGGCGCTTGACCGCTTCCCAGGCGCCGCGCGCCGTGATGCCCATGCCCTTGTGGTCATAGCCTTGAGAGCCGCCGGAGGCGAAGGCGTCGCCGAGCCAGTGATGCTTCTCCAGCGAGATCGCGTTGGCGGTGTCGGAGAAGGTCGCCGTGCCCTTGTCGGCGGCGACGACGAGATAGGGGTCGTCGCCGTCATGGCGCACCGTGTCCGGCGGCGGCACGATGGTCTCGCCGTCGAGATTGTCGGTGAGCTCGAGCAGGTTGCGGACGAAGATGCGGTAGCTCTCGGTGCCCTCGGCCAGCCAGGCGGCGCGGTCGGACGCCGGCGGGAGCTGCTTCGGCACGAAGCCGCCCTTGGCGCCGACCGGGACGATCACCGCGTTCTTGACCTGCTGCGCCTTGACCAGGCCGAGCACCTCGGTGCGGAAATCCTGCGGCCGGTCGGACCAGCGCAGGCCGCCGCGCGCGACCTTGCCGAAGCGCAGATGAATGCCCTCGACGCGCGGCGAATAGACGAAGATCTCGTAGAGCGGGCGCGGCAGCGGCAGGCCGTCGACCTGAGCGCAGTCGAATTTGAAGGTGATGGTGCCGCGTGGCTGGCCGTCCGGACCGATCTGGAAGAAGTTGGTGCGCAGCGCGGCATCGACCAGATTGACCAGACGGCGCAGGATGCGGTCCTCGTCGAGGCTGGTGACGGCGTCGAGCGCGCCCTCGATTTCGGCGCGCTTCTGCGCCATGCGCTGCTCGCGCTCCTCCGGCTTGATGCGCGGATCGAACTTAGCGGTGAAATAGCCGACGAGATCGGCGGCGATGCCGGGGTGGCGCGTCAGCGCATCGGCGATGTAGCCCTGCGCATAGGGCGCGCCGACCTGCCGGAGATAGCGCCCGAAGGCGCGCAGCAGCGCGGCTTCCCGCCAGCCGAGGCCGGCGGCGAGCACGAGCTGGTCGAAGCGGTCCGATTCGGCCAGTCCACGGAACTGCGCCATCAGCGCGGCTTCGATGGTCGGGTCGAGATGCTCGATGTCGATCTCGCCGTCGTCGGCGCGCTCCAGCGTCATGTCGTGGAGCCAGACGCGGACGTCCTCGCCCGCGCCGCCATTGCCCTGTGGCAGGACGTTGTAGGTCCGCTCGTTGACGACGCGGAAGCCCATATTCTCCAGCAGCGGGACGCGAGCCGAAAGCGAGATCGCGCCCCCGCGCGAGAACACCTTGAGATTGGCGCGCGTCGCCGCGTCACCCTCGCGGCGGTAGAGATTGACGGCGCGCGGACGCTCGGCCGAGAGCTGCTGCAGCATCTCGATGTCGATCAGTGCATCTGTGGCGGAGAAGCGCTCGCGATAGGCGGCGCCGAAGGCGGCGGCGTAGCGCTCGGCGAGCGCGCGGGCGGCGGGCCCGGCCTTCTCCTGGTCGAGGACGTCCTTCAGCCCGTCGCTCCAGGTGCGGACGATCGCGCCGATGCCGGCTTCGAGCGTGGCGCGGTCGATCCGGGGCGTTTTCCCCTCGTCGCGGCCGATGATGTAATGGGTGCGCGAGAGCGGCCCTTCCGGATAGGCGGGATAGGCGGCCGAGATCCGCCCGTTATAGACGCGGGCGAGGAACTCGCCGACGCGCAGGCGGACATTGGTGTCGTAGCGGTCCTTCGGGATGAAGACGAGGATCGAGACGAAGCGGTCGAACTCATCGACACGGGCGAGCGCCCGGATGCGCGGCCGCTCGGTGAGCTGCAGGATGTCGAGCGCGAACTGCTCCAGCGTCGGCACGTCGATCTGGAAGAGCTCGTCGCGCGGATAGGCATCGAGCACATTGAGCAGGGCGCGGCCGGAATAGCTCGCCGGGTCGAAGCCGATATTCTTGGCGACGCGGGCGACTTTGAGGCGCAGATAGGGGATGGCGCGGGCCGAACCGGTATAGGCGTTCGAGGTCAGCAGGCCGACGATGCGCAATTCGCCATCGAGCCGCCCTTCCGGCGTGAAAAGCTTGACGCCGACATAGTCGAGATGGACGCGCCGGTGGACGCGGCTCTTGACGTTGGCCTTGGTGATGATGAGCGCTTGCGGCCGGGCCAGGAAGGCGCGGATCTCGGGCGTGGTCGTCACCAGCTCGCGGCCGCGGCGCAGCACCTTGACGGCGGGGTCGCGCAGGATGCCGAGGCCGGAGCCCTCGATTGGGTCGGCGGCGACGTCGCCGCCGGGGAAACGATAGGCCCGCGCGCCGAGCAGGGTGAAATTGTCGCCGGCGATCCATTCGAGGAATTGCAGCGCCTCGGCGATTTCGTCCTCGGGCAGCGGCGGCGGATTCGCGCGATAGGCCTGGATGACCTCGGTGATGCGCCCGCGCATCGCCGCCCAGTCGTCGACCGCGAGGCCGACATCGGCATAGACCTGGCCGAGCCCATGCTCGAGACGCTGGCGCGCCTCCGCCGAATCGATCCGATCGAGATGGATATGGATCAGGCTCTCGCGACGGGTTCCTTCCGGCGCCCTGCCTGCCGCCTCGCCGGCGAGCGAGACGAATCGGCCCTTGGCGTCGCGGGCCACGGCCAGGATCGGGTGGGCGACGAGGCGCGGCTCGTAGCCCTGGTCCTGCAATTCCGCCAGCGTCGAATCGAGCAGGAACGGCTTGTTGTCGTTGACGACCTCGAGGATCGTGATCTGGTGCTTGCGGCCATCCGCCTCGAACTCGTCGTCGCGGAAGCGCAGATTGATCGTCTCGGGCTCGCGCGGTTCGGTGAGGTGCTCATAGGCAGCCGCTGCCGCGCGGGCGAGCAGCTCCGGCGGCAGGATTTCGAGATCCTCGGCGACGGAACGGCCGTAGAGCAACCTTGGAAATTCGGCGGGCATGGGCGATTTCAGCCCGGCGGCAGCAGCTTCAATGGCGGCAACCGCCGCGGCCGTGGCATTCGTGACCCGCTTGCCCATGCTCAACCCCCGTTGTTTTGCCGCAGCGATGACATAGGCTGCACGGCCTTTCAACTTTGCCTTGCCCAACAAAGCGGCAAAATTGCTGTTCCCGGACCAAGACAGGACGCACCATGGCGACGAAGCATGACAAACCAAAGGTCGGAGAGGAACCTGCGAAGCAGGATGCTCCGCCGGCCGTGATGGCGCTCTCTCTCGATCCGGGCGCGCTTTCGGCGGAGAATCAAGCTTATTTCGAGAAATGCCAGGAAAAGCTCGGCTTCGTGCCGAATGTGCTGGCGTCCTATGCCCATGACGACGCCAAGCTCTCGGCCTTCGCCGCCTTCTACAACGACCTGATGCTGGCGCCCTCGGGGCTCTCGAAGCTGGAGCGCGAGATGATCGCGGTGGCGGTGTCGAGCGTGAACCGCTGCTATTACTGCCTCACCGCCCATGGTGCCGCGGTGCGCCAGCTCTCGGGCGACCCCGTGCTCGGCGAGCTGATGGTGATGAACTACCGCGCGGCCGCGCTTTCCAGGCGCCATCGCGCCATGCTGGATTTCGCGGTGAAGCTGACCGAGACGCCACATCTGATCGGCGAGGAGGATCGCGCAGGGCTGCGCGAAGCCGGCTTCAGCGAGCGCGACATCTGGGACATCGGCGCGGTGGCGGCCTTCTACAACATGTCGAACCGGATGGCCTCGGCGGTCGATATGCGCCCGAATGCGGACTATCACCGGCAGGCGCGCTGAGGCCCAAAAGAAAACGGCCGGCGCAATGCCAGCCGCTAGTTGGCCTCGACCCGATGGCCCGGCTCCACCGGAACTCCGGGGGGCTGGGGGCTGACAAGCCGGGGCTCAGCAGAACCGGGCCGTCGAGGCAACGACCGTAATTGAGCGGCGCAACTTGGCGGGTCGTTGGCGCGTTGACGGCGAAATTGCGGCATTGCTGACGAAGCCGCGAGGAGCGGCGGCGGGCGATCTCCGCTGCCGGTGCGGTGTCCCTTGCCAGCTCGCTATCGCGGGCGCATCATCGCGGCATGTCGAGTTCGCGTTTCATCCACCGGAGCGGGGAGGCGCCATGAGCGAAAGCGAAACGCCACAATCGCGGCCGGCCGACGCCGTCGTGACTTTTCCGGCGCCGGCACGGCCCACCACCGTCACCTTCGATCGACGCGAGCTTTCCGAACTGCTCAATCTCTATGGCCGCATGGTCGCGGCCGGTGAGTGGCGCGACTACGCCATCGATTTCCTGAAAGATAAGGCGCAGTTCTCGGTCTTCCGCCGTTCCTCCGAAATGCCGCTCTACCGCATCGTGAAGGACCCGGCGCTGGCGCGCCGGCAGGGAGCCTATTCGGTGGTGGCGGCGACGGGGCTGATCCTGAAGCGCGGCTCGGAATTGTCGCGCGTGCTCAGGGTGCTCGACAGGCAGCTCAGCATCGTGAACTGAGGTCAGAAGCCCGGCGGCGAGCGGTCGGCCTCGCCGAGCTCCTTCTGCATCAGCATCTGGTCGAGCCAGCGGCCATGCTTGAAGCCGACCTTCTCGGCGACCCCGATCAGCCGGAAACCCGCCTTCTCATGCAGGCGCCGCGAGCCGATCGAGGCGCCGGTGCCGTCGCCGATGACGGCGATCATCTGGCGGAAGCCACGCTGCGTGCATTCGGCGATCAACGCATCGAGCAGCAGGCTGCCGATCCCGAGCCCCTGCGCGGCGGGCGCGAGGTAGATCGAGTTCTCGACAGTGGCGCGATAGGCCGGGCGGGGGCGGTAGGCCCCGGCATAGGCATAGCCGAGCAGGGCGCCATCGCGCTCGGCGGCGAGATAGGGATAACCGCCGGCCAGGGTCGCTTCGAGGCGGCGCAGCATCTCGGCCTCGCCCGGCGGGTCGAGCTCCCAGGAGGCGGTGCCGTTGCACACCGCATGGGCGTAGATGGCCGCGATGGCGGGAATGTCGACAGGGGCGGCGGGGCGGATCGAAGGCAGTGTCATGCCTGCAGATTGAGCAACGGCCGTGCCAAAACAAATGCCCCGGCCTTGCGGCCGGGGCATGTCGGCTCCGTGGAAGGAGCAGGTCCGTCTCGCTCGCTTACTCGCGGTTGCCGAGCAGCGAGAGCAGGAACTGGAACATGTTGACGAAGTTCAGGTACAGCGACAGCGCGCCGTTGACCGAAAGCTTCGCGGCTTCCTCGGGGTTCATGTCCGAGGAGAGGTACATCTCCTTCAGACGCTGGGTGTCCCAGGCGGTGAGGCCGGCGAAGATGCCGACGCCGACCAGCGAGATCACGAAGCCGAGCCCGCTCGAGGCGAGGAAGATGTTCACGAGCGAGGCCAGGATCAGGCCAATCAGGCCCATGACCAGGAACGAGCCCATGCCCGACAGCGACTTGCTGGTGGTGTAGCCGTAGAGGCTGAGGCCGCCGAAGGCCGCCGCCGTGATGAAGAACACCTGCACCACCGAGGCGCCTGTGTAGCGGATCAGCAGCGTCGACATCGAGATGCCCATGACCGCCGCGAAGGCGAAGAACATGGAACGGGCCGAGGAGGCCGACATCCGGTCGATCCGGAACGAGAAGAAGAAGATGAAGGCCAGCGGCGCGAGCGCGAACACCCACATCAGCGGCGTGCCGTACATCAGCTGGCCGAAGGAGGTGAGATAGGTGTTGCCGATACGCGCGACGGCGTTGGCCTGGTCGGTGACGGCCATCTTGTTGACGCCCAGCGCGAACAGCGCCGAGATCGCCAGACCGATCACCATGTTGTTGTAGACGCCGAGCATGAACGAGCGCAGGCCCTGATCCATCTCGACGGCGCTGGTCTGCTGTGCGCGGCCGGCACCCCAGACTGGAGCATTGCGGTCGAAGTTGCTCATCGAGCGAGTTTCCCCTGACGTAGTTTCGGACGACGGAAGGCACGCAATGCCACCCGTCCTCGCGCACAATCATCGCGATGGAGGGAATATGAGGGGGTTTCGCCTTCCTTACAAGAGCCGGCCATGGTTAAGGCCGGTTCGAGCATAGAAGTTCGGCCGGCGCCGCATGCAGAATTACAGGATTTTAATGTCTATCCCGGTGATGGTTCGGTCAGTCATCATAAATTCCTGAGATGAGAAGCCGGCGCTTTCGACAGTATTTTTATCGTACCGACGAGCCCGAACAGGACGGTAACCACGATGGCGGCAGTCGCAGCCAGTAAAGCACCGGTCGGATCACTGACGAATTCGATGCGCATCACTTGCGTGACGACACCCCAGCCGGCCGCAGTACCCGCGACAACGCCGAACAGCGCCGCGACCAGTCCGATGGCGGCGTATTCAAGGGCGTACGACGAAAGTATAAAGCGACGGGTCGCGCCGAGGGTCTTCAGGATCATCGCGTCATAGAGCCGCGCCCTCTGTCCGGCCGCCAGCGCGCCACCCAGAACCAGCAGGCTGGCGGCGATGGCGAGGCCCGAGGCGCCGCGGATCGCGGTGGCGAGCTGTTCGACGATGGTGTTGACCGCCTCCAGCGCATCCTTGACCCGGACGGCGGTGACGGCCGGGAACTCGGTTGCGAGCCGGCGCATCAGAGCGGGGTCGCCGGAGCCGTTGCCATTCGGGGCCGCGGTGATGGTGGCGAGATCGGTATGCGGAGCGCCCGCGAAGGTGTTGGGCGAGAACACCATGACGAAATTGATGCCGAAGGAACGCCAGTCGATGCTGCGGAAGTTGGCGACGCGGGCGGTGATGCTGCGCCCGAGCACGTTGACGGTGAGCCGGTCACCGATCTTGAGGCCGATGCCGGCGGCGTTCTGCGCGTCGAAGGACACCAGCGGCTCGCCCTTGTAGTCGGCCGGCCACCATTCTCCCGCTGCGATCTTCGAGCCCTCGGGAAGGCCCGCCGCATAGGTAATGCCGCGGTCGCCATCGAGCACCCAGGCGGATTGCTCGCTCGCCTTGACGTCCTCGGCGCGGGTGTCGTTCACCGCCAGGATGCGCCCGCGCATCATCGGCACGCGCTCGACGGTGGCGCCGGGTCTTTCCTGTGCGAGGAAGGCGTCGAAGCGGGTGGAATCGCGGCTGGGGATGTCGAGGAAGAAGAAGCTCGGCGCCTTGGCCGGCAGCGCGCCGGTGAGCTGGCGCGTCAGGCTGACATCGATGAAGGCGAGGGCCGAGAGCAGGGCGACGCCGAGGCCGAGCGAAAGCACCAGCGACGGGGTCAGGGCGCCCGGGCGATGGCTGTTGGCGAGCGCCATCCGGAGCGACGGGCTGCGCGGACGGGGCAGGCGGCGGGCGAGCGCCATCAGTCCGACCGAGACTCCGCGCAAGAGCACGAAGACGCCGAACATGACGCCGATATAGATCAGCGCGATGCGCCGGTCATAGGCAAAGCCGAGCGCGACGCCGACCAATCCGGCCAGCGCCAGCAGGCAGAGAACAAGGTAGATCGCGCGCGGACGACGCGGATCGGGCTCGACCTGGTCGCGGAACAGGGCCGAGACCGGCACGTCATGGGCGCGGCCGAGCGGGATGATGGCGAAGACCAGGGCCGTCAGCAGGCCGTAAAGCGCGGCGATGGCGAGCTCTCCAGGCGCCAG
Organism: Allobosea sp. UNC402CLCol; assembly: GCF_000745475.1. Lineage (GTDB taxonomy): Bacteria > Pseudomonadota > Alphaproteobacteria > Rhizobiales > Beijerinckiaceae > Allobosea > Allobosea spartocytisi. Next base: position 42,459 of record NZ_JQJJ01000004.1, on the reverse strand, counting down.
CGTCGGCTCGAAGGGCACGGGCAGGATGCTTTGCAGCAGGGCGCCGAGCGCGAAGGGGGCGGCAGCGCCGAGCACGAGGCCGATCGCCGTGCCGATGGCCGCGACGAGCATCACCTCGGTCAGATGGATCGCGACGACGCGTCCGCCGGTGGCGCCGACGGCTTTCATGGTGGCGAAGTCGAGCTTCTTGGCCTCGACGAAGCGGCGCACCGCATTGGCGACGCCGACGCCGCCGACCAAGAGGGCGGTGAGGCCGACCAGCGTCAGAAACTGGGTGAAGCGTTCGAGGTTGCGCTGGAAGCTCGGCGCGGCATTGGCGCGGGAACGGATCTCCCAGCCGGCGTCGCGCTGCTGCGTGCCGGCATCCGCGATCAGCCTGTCGAGATCGGCGTCGCCCGATGCCGCTTCGGGCAACTGGAGGCGGTAGGTCCAGCGGATCAGGCTGCCGGGCTGGATCAGGCCGGTGGCGCGCAGCGCGTCCTGCGAGATGAGGAGGCGCGGGCCGAAACCGACGCCAGCGGCGATCTTGTCGGGTTCGGAGACGAGATTGGCGCGGAGCTGGATCTTCGCGCCGCCGACCGTGACGGTGTCGCCGGGCTTGAGGTCGAGCCGGCCGAACAGGATGGGGTCGGCGACTGCGCCATAGGTGCCGTCGCGCTCGCCGAGCAGGCCGGCGATCGGCTGCCGAGGGTCGGTCTCGACCGTGCCGATGCTGGGATAACCGGCATCGACGGCCTTGATCTCGACAAGGGCCGCGCCCTTCTCGCCGGCATTGGCCATGGCGCGCATGGTGGCGATGGTCGAGACCGTGCCGCGCGCCGTCAGGAAGGCGAGCTCCTGCGGTGTCGCCTCGCGCTGGATCAGGCTGAAGGAGGCGTCGCCGCCGAGGATGCGCCTTCCCTCGCGCGCCAGCCCCTCGGTGAGGCCGCGCGAGGCGGAGGCGACGGCGGCGATGGTCATGACGCCCAGCGCCAGGCAGGCGATGAAGACGCCGAAGCCGCGCAGGCCGGCGCGCAGATCGCGCAGGGCCAGGCGCAGCGACAGGCCGAAGCCGAGGGAGGAGCGGGCGGGCGGGCCGCCGAGCGGCTTGACGGGCGCGTGCATCGTCAGATGTCCGCCATCGCGTCTTCTTGCTCGATCACGCCGGAGCGCAGGCGGACGGTGTGGTCGCAAAGCGCCGCGAGCGAGAGGTCATGGGTGACGAGCACGAGGGTGGCGCCGCGCTCGCGCTTCAGGGCGAAGATCAGGTCGACGATGGAGCGGCCGGTCGCCTCGTCCAGATTGCCGGTCGGTTCGTCGGCGACGAGGATCGCCGGATCGGGCGCGACGGCCCGCGCGATGGCGACGCGCTGCTGCTCGCCACCGGAAAGCTGCGCCGGATAATGGTCCATGCGGTGGCCGAGGCCGACATTGCGGAGTTCGGCCTCGGCGCGGGCGAAGGCGTCGGGGGTGCCGGCAAGCTCGAGCGGCAGCGCCACGTTCTCACGCGCCGTCATGGTCGGGACGAGATGGAAGGACTGGAAGACGATGCCGATGCGCCGGCCGCGGAAGACCGCGAGCCCGTCCTCGTCGAGCTGGCCGAGATCCTGCCCGGCGACCTTGACGATGCCGGAATCGGGGCGCTCCAGCCCGGCCATGGTCATCAGCAGGGTCGACTTGCCGGAGCCGGAAGGGCCGACGAGGCCGGACGCCTCGCCATCGGGCAGCGACACCGAGACGCCTTTCAGGATATGGACGCGAGCGGCTCCGCGCCCCAAACTTAAATGCACATCCTGCAACTCGATCGCCGGGGCGGCCTTTTCGCTCATCACGCCATGATCCTGACTTACGCTTCCATCGCCGTCCCGGCCGGGACCTCGTCGCGGCCCCTGCGGAGCCGTGAGGTGCCGAGGCGGGGCTTGCGCCGATATGGGCGCGGTTTCGCAGTTGTCCAATCGCTTGCGGCGATTTTCACGCTGATCGCCCTCACCTTGATGGTGGCTGCTCCGATGGCCTTCGCCCAGACCGCGACCCCGGTTCCTCCGGCCGGAAAGACGCTCAAGCTCGTTGCGTTCGGCGATTCGCTCTCGGCCGGCTACAACCTGCCGGGCAGCGCCGCCTTCCCTGCCGTTCTGGAGCAAGCGCTGCGCCAGAAGGGCATCGCTGTCGAAATCGTGAATGCCGGCGTTTCCGGCGACACGACGCAGGGCGGGTTGGAGCGGCTCGACTGGTCGGTGCCCGATGGGACCGATGGCGTCATCCTCGAACTGGGCGCCAACGATGCCCTGCGCGGTGTCGATCCGGCCCAGACGCGGCAAGCGCTGGAGGCGATGATCGCGCGCTTGAAGGAGCGTGGCATCCCCGTGATGCTCGCTGGCATGTATGCGCCGCGCAATCTCGGCACGGATTATGCCAAGCGCTTCGATGCGATCTATCCGGAGCTTGCGGAAAAGCACGCTCTGGTGCTTTACCCCTTCTTCCTGGAGGGCATCGCGGGCGACCGCGCGCTGAACCAGGCGGACGGGCTCCATCCCACGGTCGAAGGCGTCAAGGTCATCGTCCGCAACATCCTGCCGACGGTCGAGCGCTTCATCGCGACGCTGCCGGCCAGATCCTGATCCGTTCCCGGTTCCAGCGGGACGAATCCCCAAGCCTTTTTCCACGCCGCCCGCCGGCACCGTTTCCGGAGTTGCTTTGCCATGGACTACCGCCGCCTCGGACGCACCGATCTCAAGGTCTCGGTGATCTGCCTGGGAACCATGACCTGGGGGGAGCAGAATACGGAGGCCGAAGGCCACGCCCAGATGGACTACGCTGTCGAGCAGGGCGTCAATTTCTTCGATACCGCCGAGCTCTATTCGATACCGCCGAAACCGGAAACGCAGGGCTCGACCGAGCGGATCATCGGCAGCTGGTTCAAGGCGCGCGGGAACCGCGACAAGATCATCCTGGCCTCGAAGATCTGCGGGCGCGGCGGCAATAGCTGGTTCCGCGACGACCAGAGCCCGACACGCGTCACCCGCAAGCAGATCATGGAGGCGGTCGACAAGAGCCTCGCGCGGCTGCAGACCGATTATATCGACCTCTACCAGATCCATTTTCCCGAGCGGCCGATGCCCTGGGGCTCGAACCCGACGCGCTTCTCGCATGCGGCCTATGAGAAGCCGGCCGACGAGACCTCGATTCCCGAGCAGCTCGACGCCTTCGCCGAGGTGGTGAAGGCCGGCAAGATCCGCCATCTCGGCCTCTCCAACGAGAGCGCCTGGGGCACCATGCGCTTCGTCGCCGATTCGGAGGTTCGCGGCACGCCGCGCGTCCATTCGATCCAGAACGCCTACAACCTGCTCAACCGCACCTTCGAGACGGCGCTGGCCGAGGTCGCGATCCGCGAGGATGTCGGGCTGCTCGCCTATTCGCCGCTGGCGCAGGGCTACCTCACCGGCAAATATCTCGACGGCGCCCGCCCGGCCGGGGCGCGCACGACGCTGTTCAACCGTGGCCAGCGCTATGAGGGGGCCGGCGCCGAGGATGCGATCAAGCGCTACATCGCGCTGGCGCGCGAAGCCGGACTCGATCCGGCGCAGATGGCGCTCGCCTTCGTCAATTCGCGCGATTTCGTGACGGCGAACATTATCGGCGCGACCTCGATGGAGCAGCTCAGGACCGACATCGCCTCGATCGACGTCAAGCTGACGCCCGAGATCGAAGCGAAGATCGACGCGATCCACCAGCTCGTCGGCAATCCCTGCCCCTGATTTTCAAAATATCGCGTCATTCCGGGCGAAGCGTAGACCCGGAATCCATCGTAGGGCGTGACACCCTCCGATGGATTCCGGATGGGCGCCGCTGACGCGGCTTGTCCGGAATGACGGTGCGCGGGAACGGCTTGCGCGATGCAGGTGAAAAGCGGTTCCCTTGAGCCGGCTTCCCGCCTACCGTCTCGCCAGAGTCACAATCGCTTGGCAGGAATCGACTCATGCCGAGGCTGTTCATCGCTCTGGAAATCCCCGCCGATGTCGCATCCGAGCTGACGCTGCATCGCGGCGGCCTGTCGGGCGCGCGCTGGATCGAGCCGCCCGACTACCATGTCACGCTGCGTTTCCTCGGCGATGTCGACCGGCGCATGGCGAATGATGTCGACCATATGCTGCCCGATCTCGGCGCCTATCCCTTCGAGGTGACGCTCGATGCGCTCGGCTCTTTCGGCGGCGACAAGCCGCGGGCGGTCTTCGCCCGGGTGGTGCCGACCAAGGCGTTGACCGAGCTCCAGGGCGATGTCGAGCGGCAGATGCGCCGGCTCGGCATGCCCGCCGAGGGGCGCAAATTCGTGCCGCATGTCACGCTGGCGCGGCTGCGCGATACATCACCGGTCGAACTTGCGCATTATCTCAGCCTGCATCCGATCATCAGGCCGATCAGCTTTACGGCGCGCCGCGTCGCGCTGATGTCCTCGCGCGATTCGACCGGTGGCGGGCCCTATGTGCTGGAGGCCGCCTATCCGCTCGGCCCGTCCTATCCCAATCGCCTGCCGAGGGAGGTCCAGCGGCGATGACGAGACCGAAACGACTGAGTCCCGAGGCTCAGGCGGAGGCGCTGGCGACCCTGACCGGCTGGAAGCTGGCGCAGGGACGCGAGGCGATCAGCAAGCGCTTCGTCTTTCGCGATTTCAGCGAGGCCTTCGGCTGGATGACGCGGGTCGCGCTGCTGGCCGAGGCGGCGAATCACCATCCCGAATGGTCGAATGTCTACCGGACGGTGGACGTGACGCTCGCGACGCATGATGCCGGCGGCCTGACCGAGCTCGACGTCAAGCTGGCGCGGGCCATCGACGCGCTGGGGAATTGAGCGGGCTCAGCCACTCCAACCGCAAGCCTTCAGCGCCGCCAGCATATGCGGCGGTGGCGGCGCCTCGACATGGATGGGCTCGCGCTTGCGGTAGAGCGGCACGGTGATCGCGCGGGCGTGGAGCTGAAGGCCGGGCCCGCCCTCGCGCGGCGCGCTGCCGTAGATTTCATCGCCGAGCATCGGCCAGCCGGAAGCCTGGCAGTGGACGCGCAGCTGATGGGTGCGTCCGGTCAGCGGCTCCATGGCGAGCCAGGCCAGCGGACCGCCTTCGCCTTGCCCACGCCCGAGCACGCGATAGCGCGTCTGCGAGGGCAGGCCGGCGGGATCGACCTTCATCCACCAGCCACGCTCGGGCGAGCGACGGGCCAGCGGCAAATCGATCAGCCCTTCGTCAGCCTTCGGCTCGCCCTGCACGATCGCCCAATAGGTCTTGTCGATCCGGCCGTCGCGAAACATCTGGTTGAGCTCGGCCATGGCGCGGGGATGGCGGCCGAGGACGAGGCAACCGGAGGTGTCCTTGTCGAGCCGATGCGCCGCTTCCGGTTTGCGCGGCAGACCGAAGCGGAGCTGGTCGAGATAATCGGTCAGCACGGGTATGATGCGGCGCTTCGCTTGCGGGCCGCGATGCGAAGGCAGCCCGGCAGGCTTGTCGATGACGAGCATCATGGCGTCGCGATAGAGCAGCGGCACCGGTAGCGCGGCGGCGTCCTGCCCCGAGGCTTGCGAATTTTCTGGTTGAAGCGGCTGCGCCATGGCATTGCGCTAGCGAAGCCGGCCCGGCGGCGCAACTGAAGATGCCCGCCGAACCGTAGACAGGATGGCGATGAGCGAGACTGAGCCCAAGAAACGCGGCTTCTTTTCGAGGCTGTTCGGACGCGAGGAAGAGCAGGCCGCCCCGGGACCGACCTCCGAGCCGGTGATCGAGCGGATTGTTGAGCCGATCGAGGAATCGAAGCCGGACGTCGAAGAGGTTGCTCCCACGACGGCTGTCGAGGCGGAAGCGCTTGTCGCCGATGCGCCGGCCCCTGAGCCTGTCGCACCGCCTGGTCCGGTTGAGGAGGTTACGCCTGTCGAGCCGGAGCCGGAACCCGTCGCTATCGTTGTTCCGCCGTCCGAGCCCGTTGCCGCTCCCGAACCTGCTCCCATCCCGGTGCAGCCACCGAAGCGGAGCTGGTGGCGGCGGCTGACGGAGGGGCTGTCGCGCACCTCCTCGGCACTGACGACGGGGATCACCGACCTCTTCACCAAGCGTAAGCTCGATGCCGGCACGCTCGAGGATCTCGAGGACATCCTGATCCAGGCCGATCTCGGCCTCGCCACCTCCGGGCGGATCGCGAAAGCCGTCGGCGAAGGCCGCTACGACAAGCAGATCGATCCGGCCGAGGTGAAGGCGATCCTGGCGCGCGAGGTCGAGGCGATCCTGATGCCGGTCGCCCATCCGCTGGCGGTCGACGCCACGAAAAAGCCGTTCGTGATCCTGATGGTCGGCGTGAATGGCTCGGGCAAGACCACCACGATCGGCAAGCTCGCGGCGAAATTCCGCACGGAGGGCAAATCCGTGATGCTGGCGGCCGGAGATACCTTCCGCGCGGCCGCGATCGAGCAATTGCGCGTCTGGGGTGAACGCACCGGGGCCGAGGTCGTGTTCGGCCAGCAGGGGGCGGATGCGTCGGGCCTCGCCTTCGAGGCGCTGCAGAAGGCGAAAGCCAACGGCACCGATGTGCTCCTCGTCGACACCGCCGGGCGATTGCAGAACAAGCAGGGGCTGATGGACGAGCTCGCCAAGGTCGTGCGCGTCATTCGCAAGCAGGATGCGAACGCGCCGCATGCGGCACTGCTCGTGCTCGACGCCACGGTTGGCCAGAACGCGATTTCGCAGGTGGAAGCTTTCCGCGAGACGGCCGGCGTGACCGGCCTCGTCATGACCAAGCTCGACGGTACGGCGCGCGGCGGCATCCTGGTGGCGTTGGCGGCGCAGTTCGGCCTGCCGGTGCATTTCATCGGCGTCGGCGAAGGCGTCGAGGATCTGGAGCCGTTTTCGGCGCGCGATTTCGCCCGCGCCGTGGCGGGATTGGGAGAAGCGGCGTGAGCGATGGCGCAAGCGAAACCACCCGGCCGATTCCGGTGGAGGCCAAGGGCAGGCCGGTCAGCCCGCTTCTGAAGCTCGCGCTGGAGTTCGGGCCGCTCGCGATCTTCTTCTTCGCGAATTCCTATGGCGACCGGCTGTTCCATGTCGCCGAGGACCGGCGCATCTTCGTTGCGACCGGCATCTTCATCGTCGCGTCGCTGGTGGCGCTGGTGCTGTCGCGGGTGCTGATGGGCTATCTGCCGCGCATGGCGATCGTGAACGCGATCGTCGTCACCGTCTTCGGCGGGCTGACGCTGGCGCTGGACGACGCCTTCTTCATCAAGGTCAAGCCGACCATCGTGAACGCGCTGTTCGGCTGCGTGCTGCTCGGCGGCCTCTTTTTCGGCAAGTCGCTCCTGTCGCTGGTGCTGGAGACGGTGTTGCAGCTCGACGCGGAGGGCTGGCGCAAGCTGACCTTCCGCTGGGGCCTGTTCTTCTTCGTGCTGGCCGCGCTGAACGAGGCGGTCTGGCGCACGCAGACCCAGGATTTCTGGGTCGCCTTCAAGGTCTGGGGCGTGATGCCGCTGACCATGATCTTCGCGCTGGCGCAGACGCCCTTGATCCTGAAGCACGAGATCAAGCCGGCGAAGACCGAGGAATAGGCCGGATTTCGCTTGCTCTCACGCGAGTCATCCCAGGCGGAGCGAAGCGCAGACCCGGGATCGATTCCGGAACGGTTCAGGCATGGATCCCAGATCGGCGCCGCTTCGCGGCTTGTCCGGGATGACGGCGGCGTTTTTGAGAGGTACTTGCCATTTGGCAAAATTCTCTCCATTTTATGCCAAATGGAGAGAGATGCCATGAGCGCCCTGCTGCGCATCGAGACCGCCCAGCGCGATTTCGTTCCTGACCCGATCAGCGATGACGAGGCGGGCGCGATGTTCCGCGCCGCCGTCAACCTGTTCCGGCTCTGGCGGATCACCGACGACGAGGCGGCCGTTCTGATCGACCTGCCGGTGCGGACCTATGCCCGCTGGAAAGCCGGCGGCGTGGGCCGCATCTCGCGTGATGGCAAGGCGCGGCTCTCGAACCTGATGGGCATCCACAAGGCGCTCCGGCTGATCTTCGCCGAGCCGCAGCGCGGCTATGACTGGATCAAGCGCCCCAACCGCGATTTCGGCGGAAAATCGGCGCTCGACATCATGCTGGGCGGAGAACTGACCGACCTGATGCGGGTGCGCCGCCTGCTCGATGCCGAGCGGGGCGGCTGGTGATCGATCCGGCTGATCTGCCGGTCGCGCAGGTTGAATGGCGCGGTGCGGTCCGGATCATCCGCAGCATCTTCCCGCCGATCGACCTGTTCGAGGATATCGCCGATCCCGCCGACTGGCCGCTGCTGATCGCGGCCGAGCAGAAGACCAATCCGCGCCTGATGGAGACGATCGGCAATCTCGATCTCGTGCCGCCCGAACGGCGCATCTCCGGGCCGGGGGCGAGCTGGCTGATGGCGCCCTTCACCCATGTCAGCCCGGACCGGCCGAGCCGCTTCAGCGCTGGCGGCTTCGGCGTGCTCTATGCCGGCGACCGCTTCGAGGTCGCTTTGCTGGAAACGGTGCATCATCACGCCCGCTTCATGCTGGCGACAGCGCAGCCGCCGGGCTGGACCTCGCAGTTCCGCGAGATCGTGCTCGATATCGATGCCGGATTGCATGATCTGCGCGGGCTGGGCGAGGCGGCGGCGGCGCTGCTCGATCCGGCCGATTATGCGCAGAGCCAGTTGCTCGGCGAACGCCTGAGGGATGCCGGCTCGGAAGGGGTGGTCTATCCGAGCGTGCGCTGTCCGGGCGGCGAATGCGCCGGCCTGTTCTATCCCGATGGCGCGAGCCATCCGGTGCAGGGCCGGCATCTCGACTATCACTGGAATGGCGAGCGGGTGGACCTCTACCGGGACCGCGGCGCCGGCGAGGTCTACCGCATCGTTTGAGGCCTATTTCGGCGCGAGCCGGATCGCGCCGTCGAGGCGGATCGCGGTGCCGTTCAGCATGTCGTTCTCGACGATGCTGCGGGCGAGCGCGGCGTATTCCTCCGGCTTGCCGAGGCGCGAGGGATGCGGCACCGAAACGGCGAGCGAGGCCTTGGCCTCCTCGGGGAGCCCCGCGAACATCGGCGTCTCGAACAGGCCGGGCATGATGGTGACGATGCGGATGCCGACCGAGGCGAGGTCGCGTGCGATCGGCAGCGTCATGCCGGCGACGCCGGCCTTCGAGGCGGCATAGGCGGCCTGGCCGATCTGGCCATCCTCCGCCGCGACGGAGGCCGTGCAGATGATGACGCCGCGTCCGCCATCGGCCGTGATCGGCTCGAGCGCGGCCAGCGCCGCGGCGGATTTGGCGATGACCCGGAAGGTGCCGACGAGGTTGATCGCGACCGCCTTCTCGAAGGTCGCGGTGTCGTGGGCGACGAGCTCGCCGGTGTCGCGCTTCTTCGAGACGACGCGGCGGCCGGGCGCGATGCCGGCGCAATTGACGATGATGCGGGCGACGCCATGGGCGGCGCGGGCCTTGGCCAGCGCCTCGTCGACCGAAGCCTCGCTGGTGACGTCGCAGGGGCAGAAGACCCCGCCGATCTCCTTCGCGACCGCCTCGCCGCGCTCGGCGTTGAGGTCGAGCAACGCGACCTTGACGCCCTGGCCCGCCAGCATGCGCGCGGTCGCCTCGCCGAGGCCGGAGGCGCCGCCGGTGACGATGGCGGCGAGGGAGGAATCGAGTTTCATGGCGCGTTTCCCATCAATCCTGGTTCTGGAGCCGGTTTAGAGGGCGTTTCCTCCTGTTCCAAGCGGGTTTTCCGGCAGGCCTCTTGTGCAGGATTGCGACGGGGCCATCTTTCGACATGGCGCGCCGGTTGGGAGCGCGCGATCATCGGCGTCATCCGACGCCAAGGAGAAAGACAGGGATGAGCGAGGGGTTCAGCGCAAGCTTCAGCCGCGAGGAGATGGAGGCGATCCGCAAGAGCCTGCGTGACGAAGCGAGGTTCGGCGCCGATTTCATGGCCCGCCTCAAGCGCGTCGCGAAGCGTATTCCGTTCACCGAGGATCTGCTGGCGGCGTGGTTCTGCACACGCGATCCGCAGACGCCGCGGCGTGTCAAGCTGACGCTGCTCGCAGCGCTCGGCTATTTCGTGCTGCCGCTGGATGCGATTCCCGACTTCATGCCGCTGATCGGCTTCACCGACGATGCGGCGGTGATCGCCGCGGCCATCGCGGCCGTGGCGGGCTCGATCAAGCCCGAGCATCGCGAGAGGGCGAAAACGGCGATGGCTGATCTCTGAGCGCTTCAGAACGTCAGCACGACCTTGCCCTTGGCCTGGCGGTTGCCGATCAGCGCATAGGCTTCCGTCCAGCGCTCAACGGGAATCGCGGCATGGACATGGGCGCGGATATGGCCGGCTGCCGCCCAGTCCAGCAGGCGCTCCATGTTGCGGCGATGCGCGGCCGGTTCGCGGGTGACGAATTCGCCCCAGAAGACGCCGCGCAGGTCGCAGCCCTTCAGCAGCAGCAGGTTGAGCGGGATTTTGGGAATCGTACCCCCGGCGAAGCCGACGACGAGATAGCGACCCTCCCAGGCCATCGACCGCAGCGCCGGCTCGGCCAGATCGCCGCCGACCGTGTCGTAGAGCACGTCGACGCCGCGTCCCGCCGTCACCCGCTTCAGGGCGGCGCGGATGTCGTTCGTGCCGTAGTCGATCTCTTCCTGCGCGCCGTGTTCGCGGGCGAGCGCGAGCTTGTCGGCCGATGAGGCGCAGGCGATGACATGGGCGCCGAGCAGCGCCCCGATCTCGACGGCGGCGAGGCCGGCGCCGCCGGAGGCGCCGAGGATCGCCAGCGTCTCGCCTGCCTTCAGCCCGGCGCGCTGGATCAGCCCGTGCATCGCCGTGCCATAGGTGACGAAGAGGCCGGCGGCCTGTGCGTCGGAGAGCTTCTCCGGTACGCGAATCAGCGCTTCGGCCGACACCGCGACCTTCTCACGTGCCGCGCCATGGCCCAGCCAGGCCGCGACGCGCTCGCCGATTTGCCAACCGGTGACGCCCTCGCCGATGGCGGCGATGGTGCCGGCGCATTCCGCCGAGGGGGAGAAGGGCAGGGCCAGCTTGGTCTGGTAGCGGTTCTGGATGATCAGCGTGTCGAAGAAGTTCAGCGCCGCCGCCGTGACGGCGACGACGACCTCTCCGGGAGCGGGTATCGGCTCCGGCAGGTCGCGGATCGCCAGTTCCTCGGCCGGGCCGTGATGTTCGCAGAGCAGGGCTTTCATCGTCTGTCCGTCGCCGTCCTTCGGGAGGCGCGATGGTGCCATGGCGCGCTGCCCGGCGGAACAGATCGGCGCCTCCGGTCCATTCGCATTTTCGCCAGGATCGTGACACTCTATGCCGCCAGCGACCGCGAGGCCGCCTGATCAGCAGGTGGTAAACGCGGTATTAAGAATTTTAGTGACTGATGGCGGTCCATGATCAGCTTGCTCCCTTCCTCCCGCGCTCGTGGCCGTCTTCGTCTCGCAATCATGCTTCCGCTCGTCGGAAGCATGACGCTGATGGCCGGGTCAGTGCTGGCCCAGCCGGCAAAGCCGAAGCCGGCCACTCCGAAGCCAGCCGCGGCGGCGGCCGCGGCCGCTCCGGCCAGTGCCGGCCAGGGCCAGGCCATGCTGCTCGAAACCGCCGGAAAATGGCAGGCCTTCTCCTCGCAGCAGGGCCGCACCAAGGTCTGCTACGCCCTCTCCAAGGCCGAGAGCCGCATGCCGGCCAATCTCAAGGATGTCGAGGGGCTCCTCTTCGTCTCCAGCCGCCCGGCCGAGGGCGTGCGCAACGAGATCAGCTTCGTCATGAATTTCGACGTCAAGGAAGGCGTCGAGCATCAGGCGATCATCGGCAATGAGCGTTTCGCTTTGGTGGCCAAGGGCAAGAACATGTGGCTGAAAAATCCGGCGGAGGAGCCGCGGATGCTCGATGCGCTGCGCCGTGGCGCGGGCCTCGAGATCAAGGCTACGTCCAAGCGTGGCAATCCGACCGCCGACAAGTACTCGCTCTCGGGCATGTCCCAGGCGGTGAAGCGGGCCGAGGACGCCTGCAAGTAAGGCGCGCGGCGGGAGATTTCCGCTTTTCGCGCATCTGTGCTAGGGAGCGGCGAAATTCCGCGCCTTCACTCATGGGCGACGACAGAGCTCCGATGACCGTGTCCGTTCCTGAAACTGCCGCCCCGGCGGCCGAACCTGTTTTGCGGCGCCCCTCGCTGGTGGGGCGCACGCGCGCCGGCCTGGCCGAGGCGCTGTCCGAGATCGGCGTTCCCGAGAAGGAGCGGCGCATGCGCGTCGGCCAGCTCTGGAACTGGATCTACCATTACGGCGTGCGCGATTTCGACGCGATGACGACGATCGGCAAGGGGCTGCGGGCCGAACTCGCCCAGCACTTCTCGCTCGATCTGCCGGAGGTCACCGCCGAGCAGGTCTCGACCGACGGCACCCGCAAATGGCTGCTGCGCATGCCCTCCACCGGCCCGCGCGACCGCGGCGCCGAGATCGAATGCGTCTATATCCCCGAGGTCGACCGCGGCACGCTCTGCGTTTCCAGCCAGGTCGGCTGCACGCTGACCTGCACCTTCTGCCATACCGGTACGCAGCGTCTGGTGCGCAATCTGACGACCGAGGAGATCGTGGCGCAGCTCATGGTGGCGCGCGACCGGCTCGGCGATTTCCCGAATCGCAAGCCGCCGGAGGGCGCCTTCGTCCCGAACGATGGCGGGCGCTTCATCTCCAACATCGTCTTCATGGGCATGGGCGAGCCGCTCTATAATTTCGACGGGGTGCGCGACGCCATCGACGTGATCTCGGACGATCAGGGGCTTTCGCTCGGGCGCCGGCGCATCACCGTCTCGACCTCGGGCGTGGTGCCGCAGATCGGCCCGCTCGGCGACGAGATGGGCACGATGCTGGCGATCTCGCTGCATGCGGTACGCGACGAATTGCGCAACGAGCTGGTGCCGCTCAACAAGAAATACCCGATCAAGGATCTGCTCGAGGCCTGCCGGAACTATCCCGGCCTGTCGAACGCGAAGCGGATCACCTTCGAATACGTCATGCTCAAGGGCGTGAACGATTCCGATGCCGAGGCGCGCGAACTGGTGCGGCTGCTCAAGGGCATCCCGGCCAAGATCAACCTGATCCCGTTCAATCCCTGGCCCGGCACCAAATACGAATGCTCGGACTGGGACCGGATCGAGCGCTTTTCGGAGATCGTCTTCCGCGCCGGCTATGCCTCGCCGGTGCGCACGCCGCGTGGGCGCGACATCCTCGCCGCCTGCGGCCAGCTCAAGAGCGAGACCGAGAAGCTCTCCGCCCGCGCCCGGCTGATGCTGGAGCAGGACGAGGCCAACGTCGCCGCGCCGGCCGTGGCTGCGGAATAGGCCGGCTTGATGCTGCGCTGGCTGCTGCTGATCCCCTTCGCCTGCCTCGTCGCCATGGGGGCGGGGCTGTTCTTCCTGACGGCGGCCAGCGTCGCATCGCCGGCCGTGGCGCTGCTGATCGGCGGTGGCATCGAACGCCTGCTCGACATCCTATTCGGCCTGGCGGAAAGCGGCGTCGATCCGACACCGGCGGCGCAGGCGGCGTTTGCCCTGATCGCGCGGCTGGGCCTTGCGATCATCGTCGCGCCGGTCGTGCTGGTGGCGGTCGGTTCGGAGCTGTTCAGATTGCGCAGCCTGCTGGTTCAGAGCGGGCTCACCGGCCTGCTCGCGGCGCTCTTGCCGCTGGCCATGCTGAGGCTTTCGCGCACGCCGAGCCCGGCCGAGCTGCAGATCATCTCCGGGCTCTTCCTGGTCGGTGCAGCGACGGGCTTCATCTACTGGCTGATCGCCGGGCGCGAGGCCGGCGGCGACAGGCGCCCCGCCGACCCCGTATCTCGGTAATCGTCAGAGGCCGAGGGCCTTGCGCAGCTCGGCCTTGGCGGCGGCGAATTCGGTCTGGAAGTCCTGCTGTTCCATGATCCGCGCCGCGATGACCGAACCGGCGATGCGGCCGGCCTCGATGTCCGAGCGGTAGTGGATGCCGCCGATGATGCGGTTCTCGCCATAGAACCAGGCGCGGTTCATGATCTCCACGCGCTTCTCCGGCACCATGTTCGACAGGACGATGCCCATCAGCGTGCCGACCGTGGTGTGACCGGACGGATAGGCGCCGGAGTTCGAGATCTTCACCACCGGCTTGACCAGCGGGCTGAGCTGATGCGGGCGCGGGCGCTTCCACGAGTCCTTGGCCGGATCGACGACGGCGCCTTCGGTCGCGACGACGCGATCGAAGAAGGCCGAGAAGACCGGCAGCGCTTCCGGCTTGAAGGCGGGGCCCATCACGTCGGCGAAGCGCCAGACATTCTCCTCGGCGTCGGCCTTGGCCTTGGCCTCCATCTCCGGCGTGCGGGTGACCTGCAGCGTCAGCACCTCGCCGAGCTCGGCCTTGGTCTGCACGGAATCATCGGCCGGCGGCGGCTTGAGGAACAGCTGGAGATCGACGGATTTGGCGGATGTGAACGGCGCGGCGTCCTCGGCCTGGGCCGGCGAGAAGGCGAGCGTGGCGGCAGTCAGAAGGGCGAGTGCGAAATGGCGCATGGTGGCGGTCCCTGGTTGGCTGGGGAGGGACGCGCCGAGAATATGACAGCGTGATGAACCCGCTCAGTCTCCGATCGCCACGCCCTCGCGCCGGCCGTCGGCACCGCCGACGAACCCTTCCGGCGTCTTGACGATCACCTGCGTGCCGGAGGTCATCTCCATGAGCTGGACCTTGTGGCCTTTCGCCTCCAGAGCCGCCTTCCAGGCTTCCGCCTCGGTGCCCGCCTCCAGCTCGGTCGGGCCGTTGCGGCTGCCGAAATTGCCGAAATCGGCGGCAGCTTGAGGGTCCATGCGCCAGTCGAGCAAGGCGACCAACGTCTTGGCGACGAATTCGATGATCTGGCTGCCGCCGGGAGAACCCGCGACCGCGTAAAGCCGGCCGAAGGCGTCGAAGACCAGGGTGGGCGCCATGGAGGAACGTGGGCGCTTGCCGGGCTCGACCCGGTTGGCGACCGGCTTGCCGTCCTCGTCCGGCGCGAAGTTGAAATCGGTCAGTTCGTTGTTGAGCAGGAAGCCGGCCTTCGTCATCAGATGCGAGCCGAAGCCGCCCTCGATGGTCGTCGTCATCGCGACGGCGTTGCCGGCCGCATCCACCACCGAGATATGGCTGGTGCCATGCTCGATGCCCTCGGAGGGGGCGAGCAAGCCGGCGCGCCGATGCGGCGGATCGCCAGCCTGCGCCCGGCCCAGGGAACGCTCCGGGCTGATCAGGGCAGCGCGCGAGCGGATATAGTCGCGGTCGATCAGGCCGCGCACCGGCACGGCGAGAAAAGCGGGGTCGGCGAGATAGAGGTTGCGATCGGCGAAGGCGAGCCGGCTCGCCTCGCTCAGCCAATGGGCGGCCTCGGGGCCCGGCCCCATCCGCCTGAGATCGACGCGCTCGAGCATGCCGAGGATCTGCTGGACGGCGACGGCGCCCGAGCTCGGCGGCCCCATGCCGCAGAGCCGCCAGACGCGGTAGGCACCGCAGACCGGCTCGCGCTCCTCGACCTTGTAGGCCGTGAGATCCGCAAGCGTCATGTCGCCGGGATTGCCCGGATGCTCCGCTATGGTGGCGACGATGTCCTCGGCGATCGGGCCCTTGTAGAGCGCATCCGCGCCCTGCGCCGCGATGGCGCGCAATGTTTCGGCGAAGGCCGGGTTCTTCAGGATCGTGCCGACGGCTTTGGGCTGTCCGTCCGCCTCGTAGAAATAGGCGGCGGCGCGCGGATTTTTGGGGAGATCCTTGTCGCCGGCGAGGAGGCCGTTGAGGCGCGGCGATATCGCAAAGCCCTCCTCCGCGAGCTTGAGTGCGGGAGCGACCAGATCGGCCCAGGGCAATTTGCCCCAGCGCCGATGCGCCTCCTCCAGCAGCCTGAGCGTGCCGGGCACGCCGACCGAGCGGCCGCCGATCACGGCCTCCCGAAACGGCATCGGCTTGCCGTCCTTCATGAAGCGGTCGGGCTTTGCGGCGGCGGGCGCCGTCTCGCGGCCGTCGAGCGTCGTCACCTTGCGGTCGAACTCGCCCCAATGAACGAAGAACGCGCCGCCGCCGATGCCTGAGCTCTGCGGCTCGACCAGATTGAGCACGAGCTGGATGGCGATGGCGGCGTCGGTGGCGCTGCCGCCGGCGCGCAGGATGTCGCGCCCGGCCGAAGCCGCGAGCGGATTGGCCGCGGCCGCCATGAACTGCCGCGCGGTCGTCTCGACCCTGGCGATCCGACCGGTCCCCGCCTCCGGCGCGGGGGCGAGAGGCTGCGCGATCGCGATCTGCGCGGCGAAAAGCGCGGCTGGCAAGACGGTCAGTCGGGCGAAGCGCATGCAAGCCTCCGGCGGGGTTCGGCCCAACATAGGCCATTCGCCGCGCCCTGGCAGCTTTGACCGGAGCGGCGCGACAGGTAAGGTCCGAATCGACACCATTGCAACGCTGCCAAAAGGGGTTTTCGGCATGACGTTCTCCGCCCAGCTTCGCCGTCCGCTGGCCTGGTTCGCGCTCGGCCTTCTCGGCATCGCGCTCGCCGGCTGCGGCTACAACAACGTGCCGACGCTGGAAGAGAAGGCGAAGGCCGCCTGGTCAGAGGTGCAGAACCAGTATCAGCGCCGCGCCGACCTGATTCCCAATCTCGTCGAGACGGTGAAGGGTTACGCCGCGCAGGAGCGCGAGGTGCTGACGGCCGTGATCGAGGCCCGCGCCAAGGCGACGCAGGTCAAGGTCGATGCCTCGACCATCAGCGACCCGGCCAAGTTCAAGGAATACCAGGACGCGCAGAACCAGCTCACCGGCGCGCTGGGGCGGCTGCTCGTCACGGTGGAGCGCTACCCGGACCTGAAGTCGAACCAGAACTTCCTGGCGCTGCAGTCGCAGCTCGAGGGGACGGAGAATCGCGTCGCCGTGGCGCGGCGCGACTACATCCAGGCCGTGCAGGACTTCAACACCGAGATCCGCACCTTCCCGGGCGTGATCTGGGCCAAGCTGTTCTGGGGCGCCAAGCCGATGGAAACCTTCACCGCCACGGCCGGTGCCGAGCGGCCGCCGGCGGTGAAGTTCTGAAGCTGTGACGGCCATGCCGCAAGCGGCGCGGGGAACCCCTCTCCCGAATGGGAGAGGGGTTCTGCGTCGTGTTTCCCTGCTCTTTGTCTTCCTGCTCTGCGCTCTGCCGTCATTCGCCGCCGATCCGACCTATCTGGCACTCACGGGCCGTGTCGTCGATGGCGCCAACATCATCGCCCCGGAGGCGCGCCAGCGCATCGAGGACAAGCTCAAGGCGCATGAGGACAAGACGTCGGACCAGGTCGTGGTCGCGACCGTGCCTTCGCTGCAGGGGCTGGAGATCGAGGATTTCGCCAACAGGCTCTACCGGCACTGGCAGCTCGGCCAGAAGGCGAAGAACAACGGCGTGCTGCTGATCGTGGCGCCCAACGAGCGCAAGGTCCGCATCGAGGTCGGCTACGGGCTCGAAGGTGCGCTGACCGACGCGCTCTCCAAGGTGATCATCACCACGGCGATCGCGCCTAAATTCAAGACGGGCGATTTCGCCGGGGGCATCGAGGCCGGGACCGACGCGATCCTGACCATCCTGGCGGGCGACGCCGAGGAATGGCAGCGCCGCGCCGAGGTTCGCTCGGACGAGAGCACGATTCAGGAGGACATCGCCGTCGTCGTCGCGATGGTCCTGATCTTCCTGTTCATCGTCGCCTTCCTGCGGGGCCTGAGCCAGCAGAGTGGCGGCGCGCGCCGATACCGGACCCGCGACGGCCGCTGGATCGTGCTGCCGCCGGGCAATTCGGGCTGGGGATCCGGCTCGGGCTGGAGCGGCGGCGGGGGCTGGAGTTCGGGCGGTGGCTTTTCCGGCGGAGGCGGCTTCTCGGGCGGCGGGGGCTCGTCAGGTGGCGGCGGCGCTTCGGGGAGCTGGTGATGGATACCTCCGACAGGGATGCGATCGCCGAGGCGGTGCGCCGCGCCGAGCTGAACACGGCCGGCGAGATCGTCGTCGTCATCGACCGGGCCGCGTCGAGCTATCGCAACGTTCCGGTAGTGATGGCGCTGGCGCTCGCGCTGCTGGTGCCCTGGCCGCTGATCTCGCTGACGGCGATGAGCGCGCAGCGCATCTTCATGATCCAGCTCTTCTGCGCCCTCATCCTGCTCGGCGTGCTGCTCTGGTACGGTCGCGGCGGGCGCTTCGTGCCGGGCTTCATCAAACGGCGCCGGGCCCATGACGCGGCGCTGCGCGAGTTCACGGCGCGGGGGCTGACGCGGACGAAGGGGCGCACCGGCGTGCTACTCTATGTGGCGCTGCAGGAGCGCTACGCCGAAGTCCTCGTCGATACCGGCATCGACGGGCGGGTCGATGAAAAGACCTGGGACGGCATCATCGAGCCCCTGCTCGCAGCGGCGCGTGATGACCGTCTGACCGAAGGGCTGATCGCGGCGGTGGATGCGGTCGGCGCGGTGCTGGCGCAGCACGTCCCGCCGGTTCCCGGTGACATCGACGAATTGCCGAACAAGGTGATCCTGCTCTGAGGCTGCGCTCCTGCGGAGCGAAGAGGTTGGCTCAGGGCGCCGTCTTGCCGCGCGCGGCGCCGAGGATCGGCCCCGGCATCATGCCGTATTTTCCCGGCTGGTCGGTCTGGACGATGACGACGTAGCCGTCCGCCTCCGGCGCCTGGGTGGCGCTCAGCGGGGCCGTGATGGTGGTTTCCTTGCCGTCCCAGTCGCCGACGCGGACCATGCCGCGTACCACATTCGCATAGGACAGGGTCTTGCCCTGGTTCTCGCCGCGCGTCACCGGCACCGAGGCCAGGCGCGTCGTCGGCAGGACCCAGACGCCGGCTGCTCGCTCGCTCGCCAGGCCCGAGGGCGTGAGCTTGATCTCGAGATTGCCGTTCTTCTCCTCGAGCCCGATCCGGACCGGGAAGCCGGAGGGGGCGAGCTGGCGGATCGTCTTCTGGATCTCGTCCTTGTCGGAGCCGACCAGATGGCCGGAGCCGTTGACGACGACCTGCGGAGTATAGACCTGCCCGTCGCCACGGGCCTTGGCATAGAATTTCTGGCGCTTGGCGAAGGAGTCCTTCCCCAGCGTGTCCTTCCAGCCGAGATAATCCCAGTAGGTCACCGGCAGCGTCAGGGCGATGAGGTCGGGATCCTTCGCGAGCTCGATCACCAGCGCATCGGCCGGCGGGCAGGAGGAGCAGCCCTGGCTGGTGAACAGCTCGAGCAGCGCCTTCGGCTGCTTGCCGGGCGCCTGCGCGTCAACGGTCGCGATGCCCATGGCGAGGGCCGCAATCGTCACAGCAATGAGGCGCTTGCCGGGGAACATCATCGAACTCTGCGGACAACTTCTTTTGACGAGGTTACCAAAGCCCTCATTCGCCTTCATTTGGAAATCACGTTGCCTTGAAAACAGGCGTCGTCGCGCGGGTGTGATCGAATTCCGCCAGCGCCGCGGCCGAAATCATGTTGGGCCGCCAGCGGCGGTGCATCCAGAGCCACTGCTCGGGATTTTCGCGCACCCAGCCTTCGACCACCGCCGTCATCATCGCCATGGCGCCCTGGACGTCGATCTCGCCCTGCGCATCGCGCGGCAGGTCGAGGGGTGGCGTCAATTCCAGGCGGAAGCGCTGCTTCGGCAGGCGGATGACGCGCACGCCATGCACCGGACATTCGAAGCGCTTGGCGAATTTGCCCATGATCGGGTTGGTCAGCGCCGGGCGGCCGAAGAACGGCACCACGACGCCACGGGTGAAATGCTGGTCGATCAGCATGCCCAGATGGCCGCCCTTCTCCAGCACGCCCTGCATGGCGAAGGCCGCGCCCTGCTTCGCCGCCGCGAGCCCACCCATGGCGCCGGAACGGATCTCGTGGACCACGGCTGCGATCGCGGGATCGTTGGGCGCGCGGAAGACGGCGGTGGTTTCGAGATCATAGGCCGCCGCGCAGATCGCCGGCAGCTCCCAATTGGCGAGATGGGCCGAGAAGATCAGGCCTGGCTTCTCGTCGTCCTTGAGCGCGATGAAATGCTCGATGCCGACGACCTCGACGCGCGAGTTGGGGTCGGGGTTATGGTAGTCGTAATCGAACAGCGTCTTGAGATGGGCGTATTCGGCGGCGGTGCGGCCGAGATTCTCCCAGGCGGCGCGGGCGATGCGCCTGATTTCGGCCTCGTCCTTCTCCGGGAAGGCGGCGCGGATATTGGCGAGCGCGACGCGGTTGACCGGGATGAGCGGGCTCGCGGTCCTGAGCAGCCAGCCGCCGAGGTCGCTGGAGCGCTCCGGCCCCAGCAGGCGCAAGCCCGCAAACAGCGTGCGGATCACGCCGATCATCACCGCTGCGCCGATTCGCGCGGCGAAAGCCTTGATCCGTCTCAATGTCCTGCCAGCCCTATCCCGCCCGTGCCGAGAGCAAGACCGGGCCTTGAAGGCGCGATCTGGGGCAGGAATGCGCCGGCGTCAAGTCTCCGGCGGGGCCGGGAGCCCTGCTCAGAAGGCGATGACGACCTTGCCGAAGACCTTGCGACCCTCGATCCGGTCGAGGCCTTTCTCGAATTCGGCGAGTGGGAAGACCGAGTCGATCACCGGTTTCATGCCGCCCGCCATCTTCTCCAGCGATTGCGCGATGTTCTCGATGCGGCAGCCGAAGGAGCCGGTGATGCGGTATTGCTGCTGGAAGAGCTGCATCAGGTTGATCGTCGCCGAGGGGCCGGAGGTCGCGCCGCAGGTGACGAGCCGGCCGCCGCGCTTCAGGCAGAGCAGCGAGCCGTTCCAGGTATCGGCTCCAACGTGCTCGAAGACGACATCGACGCCCTTGCGGCCGGTGAGCCTGCGGACCACGCCCTCGAAGCGATCCTCTCGATAATTGATGACGTGGTCGGCGCCGAGCGCCTTGGCCTTGGCGCCCTTCTCGTCGTCGCCGACCGTGGTGTAGACCGTGCAGCCGATCGCCTTCGCCATCAGGATCGCGGCGGTGCCGATGCCGGAGCCGCCGGCATGGACGAGCACGGATTCGCCGGGCTCCAGCTTCGCGTTGTCGAACAGCATGTGCTGGACCGTGCCGAAGCCGATCGGCGCGCAGGCCGCATCCTCGAAGGAGACGCCCTTCGGCGCCTTGATCGTCAGGCGCGCCGGGCGGTTCAGCACTTCGCGGGCGAAGCCGTCGATATGGAAGCCCATGATGCCGGCGACGCTCTCGCAGAGATTGTCGCGCCCCTCGCGGCAGGCCTTGCAGTGGCCGCAGGTGTCGGCGCCATAGGCGGTGACGGTGTCGCCGGGCGCGAAGCCGGTCACGCCCTCGCCGACGCAGACGATCTCGCCGGCGGCCTCGACGCCCGCCGCCTGCGGCATCTTGCGCTTGGCGAAGGCCATGCCGCGGAAGCCCCAGAGGTCGAGATAGTTCAAGCCCACCGCCTTGATGCGGATCTGCACCTCGCCGGGAGCGGGCGGCGGCGGCGGCTCGATCTCCTCGAGACGGAGATCGCGGTCGCCATGGAGCTGGAGGGAGCGCATGAGGATTCGACGTCTTTCAGATCTGGTCCGGCCATTGCCGGGAGGTGTGGAGGACCGCGAGGATTTCGACGCGGCCGTCGCTGACGCGGTAGGGGAGGATATAGGGCGTGCCAGTCACGATGAGTTCGCGGGTTCCATCGCTCCGTCCCGGCCGCCCGATCTCTGGATGGCTGGTCAGCATTGCGGAGCGCTGCTCAACGAGATCAACCAGTGCTGCAGCGGCGGAGCGGCTGTCCTTCGCGATGAAGGCAAAGATCTGGTCGAGCTCGCGCAGTGAGCGTTTCGTCCAGACGAGCCTCACTCCGCCACGGCCTTGTACTTGCGGAACACGGCCTCGACCTCTTCGTCCGTCGCGAACTCGCCGCGATCGGCTTCGGCGATCCCCTCCTTGATCCTCGCGATCTGCCAGGCGTTCAGCGCGACATAGTCCTCGATCGCCTTCGCTGCGATCCAGTTGCGGGAGCGGTCGGTATCGGCCGCCAACGCGTCGAGCTTGGCCAGCATCTCGTCGTCGAGGCGGATGGTGAAGGCTGCCGTCATGTCGGTTCACTCCGGTTCAGGATGAACCTTAACATGAACAGCCCTATCGGTCGATATCAGCGATGCACGCCGAGCTGGGCGGTCAACCCGCCGTCGATCGGCAGCACAGTGCCGCTGATATAGGCGGCGGGCTCGCTCATCAGGAAGGCGGCGAGGCCGGCGACCTCCTCCGGCCTGGCGAAGCGCCCGGCCGGGATCTGCGCCTGCATCTTGTCGCGATAGGCGGCGTAGGGCGCCATCATGTCGGTGTCGACGAAGCCCGGTGCGATCACGTTGACCGTGACGCCGCGTTTGCCGGTCTCGACAGCGAGCGTCTTGGCATAGGAGATCAAAGCGCCCTTGGAGGCGGCATAGGCGGCGTTGCCGGGATTGCCGCGCAGCGCCGCGACCGAGCCGATGGCGACGATGCGGCCGGCCTTGGCGCGGATCATGTTGCGCATCAGGCTCTTGGCGAGGCGGGTGAAGGCCCAGAAATTGACCTGCATCGCGGCTTCCGCCTTGTCCTGCACGATCATCGCGGCCAGCGAATCATAGGGCTGGCCGGCATTGTGGACGAGGCCGAAATAGCTCTCGCCCTCGCGCTCCTCGCAGAAGGCGTCGAGCGCGCCCTTGTCGGAGAGATCGAGCGGCAGGGCGCTGACCGCGCGGCCGGGATGGGCGGCGGCGATCTCCCCGGCCAGCGCCTTCGCCTGATCGGCGGAGGAGCGGAAGGTGAAATCGACATCGTGACCGGCCGCGACGAGCGCGCGCACGATCGCGGCGCCGACACCCTTGGCGCCGCCCGTTACCAGAATCTTGGTCATGCGGCCTCCGGAGGCGCCGTCAGCACGAGGCAGGTGTTCTGGCCGCCGAAGCCGAAGGAATTGGAGATGATGGTGCGCACCTTCGCGTCGCGAGCGGTGTTCGGCACGACATCGAGCGTGATCGCCGGGTCCGGATTGGCATAGTTGATCGTCGGCGGAATCTTGCCGTTGGCGATGGTCAGGAACGAGATCACCGCCTCGACGGCGCCGGCCGCCGTCAGCGTATGGCCGATCATCGACTTGTTCGAGGAGATCGGCAGGCTCGCCATGCGCTCGCCGAAGACGGCGGCGCAGCTCATCGCCTCCATCTTGTCGTTCTCCGGCGTCGAGGTGCCGTGGGCGTTGATGTAGTCGACGTCGTCGGGCGTCAGCCCGGCATCGGCCAGCGCGTCCTGCATGGCGAGGATCGCCGGCTTGCCGTCCGGGCTCGAGCGGGTGCGGTGGAAGCCGTCACCGCGCTCGCCGCAGCCGGCGACGATGCCGAGGATGGTCGCGCCGCGCGCCAGCGCGTGGTCGTAATCCTCCAGCACCAGCGCACCGGCGCCCTCGCCCATGACGAAGCCGTCCCGGTTCTTCGAGAAGGGCTTGGCCGCGCCTTCCGGCGGATCGTTCTGGGTCGAGAGGGCGGAGAGCAGCGAGAAGCGGATCAGCGCCTCGGCATGGATCGAGCCGTCGGTGCCGATGCAGAGCGCGGCCTCAGTGTCGCCGCGGCGGATCGCCTCGACGCCCATCTGGATCGCGGTCGCGCCCGACGAGCAGGCGGTCGAGAGGGAGATCGGCGAGCCCTTGGTCCCGAAGCGGTCGGCAATATGATCGGCGACGCCGCCGAAGACGAAAAGCTCGTGCATCGCGCGGAACTTGCCGGTCTCGGCCGCGCGCAGCAGCCCGTCGTAATCGACGTCGCCTTCGATGGCCTGAGCCATCTCCTGCTTCTGCGGCCATTCCATCTCGACCGGCGGGACGGCCATGAAGAGCTCGCCCGGAAAATCGCCGGAGGTGCCGAGCGCGCTCTGGGTGACGGCTTCTTCCGCCGCCAGCGTCGCCAGCTTCTCGGAGAGCTGGGGGGCGGTGAAGGGCTCGTCGAACAGGAAATCGACGGTGCCACCGATCGTGGTGCGCAAGCCCTCAGTCGGGAAGCGCTCGATGCGGTGGATGCCGGATTGGCCGGCCGTCAGCGCCTTCCAATTCGTCTCCTTGCCCTGGCCGAGCGAGGTGACGACGCCGAGCCCGGTGACGGCGACGATCGGGCGGCCCTTGGCATCACGATGCGTGGTCATGGCTTCAACCTCTCACGCTTGAACCAGATGCGCGGCGCCTTCGCCGCGCCAATGGCCGGCGCCGGTGACGACCGCTTGCTTCGCCTGCCCAGCCGACAAGGCGATGGCCGCGAGGGCCACGGAGACCGGAAATGCGGCCTCGACGCCATGGCCGACGAGATCGCCCGCCGCGATCCGCTTCGCCGATGGCGCGGCCTTCGCGAGCGCGTTGGCTTCTTCGGCCGTGATGCCGGCGCAGCCTGTCGCTGCCGAAATGGCGAGCGCGTCGGCGCCGAGCGGGCCGAAGCCACCCACGAGTCCGGCCAGGGCCGACTCGACCGTGCCGGGCGCACGGCGGCTGCGCGTCGCGCCGGCATGGCTGAGCTTGGCGTAGACCTTGGCGCCGCGTGCGGCGGCACGCTCGGCCGATTCGAGGACGAGGAAGGCGCCGGCGCTGCCGGTGATCAGGCCCGGAGCCTCTTCGCGCGCGAAGACGGGGGCGAAGCTGCCCTGGCGCAGATAGCCGCCGAGCTCGAAGAGCAGCAGCATGTCGCGGCGCTCGGCATTATAGGCGCCGCCGACCAACATCAGGTCGGACTGGCCCGAGGCGATGCGGGCGTGGGCGGTGCGGATGGCGTCGACGCCGGCCTGCTCCTCGCCCATGAAGGTGCGCGAGGGACCGGTGACGCCATGGACGATGGCGATGTTGCCGGCGAGCAGGTTGGAGAGCTGGGCGAGGAAGAGCGTGGGGCGCAGATCACCCATCAGGTGCTCGTTGAGATAGGTGCCGGGCTCGTTGGCGCCGCGCAATCCCGTGAGGATGGCGGAATCCACCGCATGGTCGCGCTCGCCGCCGCCGGCGGCGACGATGACCTGCAGCGCGCTCTTGGCCTCGGCATCCTCCTTGATCCCGGCGGAGTCGAGGGCGAGGCCGGCGGCATAGACGCCGAGGCGCTGCCAGGGCTCCATCTGGCGCTGGTCGGATTTCTTCGGGATCTGCCGGTCGAGCTCCAGCGCGAGGAGCGGATGGACCGGATAGGGCTTGAAGCTCTCGGTGTCGACGGTCGGCGGGCCGCCGGCGGCGAGTGCCGCGGCATGGACCTCGACGCCTTCGCCGAGGCTGGAGGCGATGCCGATACCGGTGATGACCACGTCCCGGCGGTTCATCGTCATATCGCTCATGGAGCAGGCTCCGGCTTCAGGCCGATGGCTTCGATGCGGCTCTGCATGAGGGCGCGCATATCGGCGGGGAAGGGCATCAGGCGGAAGCGCAGCTCCGCATCGCAGATCGGCTTGCCGTTGCTCGTCAGCTTCGCCTTCGTCGCGGCATAGCCGGAACCCTCGATCACGAGCTCGGCGCTGGCTTCCAGCTCGGCGTTGGGCTCGACGAAGCTGCGGAAGCGCGCCTTGTCCACGGTCATCAGGAAGGGCATCTGGCTGAGACCGTTGAGGCCGAGCAGCAGATAGCCCGAGGCCTGGGCCATGGTCTCGGTCAGCAGCACGCCAGGAACGAGCGGGTGGCCGGGGAAATGGCCCTCGAAGACCGGGCTTGCTGCCGGGACGGTGGAGCGCGTGACGATGCGCTGCAGCGACGGATCGAAGGAAACGACCCTGTCGATCATGTCGAAATATTCGAGGCGCATGCGATCCTTGACCAGCTGGGCACGCCAGAACGGCGCGCGGCCGCTGTGCGGATCGGTCTGATCCGTTCAGCGGCCTATGCTCTATCGGGAGCGGGGCGCCGGCTCAAGTCCGGCAGCCCCCGCGCAGGCGTTACGCCTTCTTGGCGGCGACGAGGTCGTCGATGCGCTTGCAGAGGTTCTCGAGCACGAAATACTGCTCTGCCGGGGCCTTGCCCTCATTGACCTCCTGCGTCCACTGCTCGAGCGGCAGCTTGATGCCGAAGGCCTTGTCGATCGCGAAGGCGATGTCGAGGAAGGCGAGCGAGTCGATGCCGAGATCGTCGATGGCATGGCTCTGCGGCGTGATCTTCTCACGCGGAATATCGCAGGTTTCCGAAATGATGCCGGCGACCGTCTCGAACGTGGCGGACATGCGGGTGCTCCCGTCTTGAAAGGATGTCGGCGGACGACGTCCGAGCGCGGGATGATCCCTGCGCCTGCCCCAAGTCTCCGCCGAGGATGACTGACCGGCCCCCTTACACCGCGCCGGGCGCGAGGACAACTGGGATGGGTCCCGATACGAGCACGGCCGGCTTGCGCCGGCCGCGTTGTGACGTTTTGGTCACCGAAGGCCGTGCCGGAAACACGACCTTCGCTGCCAGGATGCTTACGCGGCGAGCCCGCGCAGCACGTATTGCAGGATGCCGGCGTTCTTGAAGTAGTCGATCTCGTCCAGCGTATCGATGCGGCAGAGGATCGGCACCTTCTTCACCGTGCCGTCGGCATAGGTGATCTCGGCTTCCATCATCTGGCGCGGCTTGACGTTGGCCAGCCCGTGGATGGTGACCATCTCGTCGCCCTTCAGGTCGAGCGAGGCCCAGCTCGTGCCCTCCTGCAGGGTGAAGGGCACGACGCCCATGCCGACCAGGTTCGAGCGGTGGATGCGCTCGAAGCTCTGGGCGATCACCGCCTTGACGCCGAGGAGGTTGGTGCCCTTCGCCGCCCAGTCGCGCGAGGAGCCGTTGCCGTATTCGACGCCGGCGAAGATCACCAGCGGCACCTTCTCCTGCTTGTACTTCATCGCGGCGTCGTAGATCGGCAGCTCTTCCTTCGACGGGTAGTGGATGGTGTAGCCGCCCTCGCGCCCGTTCGGGCCGAGCATGTGGTTGCGGATGCGGATATTGGCGAAGGTGCCCCGCATCATCACCTCATGGTTGCCGCGGCGCGTGCCGTACTGGTTGAAGTCGGCGACCGCGACGCCATGCTCGGTCAGATAGGCGCCGGCCGGGGAGGCCGCCTTGATCGAACCGGCCGGGGAGATGTGGTCGGTGGTGATCTTGTCGCCGAAGAGGCCGAGGATGCGGGCGCCCTTGATGTCGCCGATCGCGTCCGGCTTCTGGTGCATGCCCTGGAAATAGGGCGGGTTCTGCACATAGGTCGAATCGTCGTCCCAGGCATAGGTCTCGCTCTGCGGGGCGTCGACCGCCTGCCAGTGCGCGTCGCCCTTGAAGACGTCGGCGTACTTCGCCTCGAAGATCGCGCGAGTGACGTTCTGCTGGATGAAGCTCTGGATCTCCTTGTTGGAGGGCCAGATGTCCTTGAGATAGACGTCCTTGCCGTCAGAGCCCTGGCCGAGCGGCTGCGTGGTCAGGTCCATCTGGACCGAGCCGGCCAGCGCATAGGCGACGACCAGCGGCGGCGAAGCCAGGTAGTTCGCCTGCACGTCCGGCGAGACGCGGCCTTCGAAGTTGCGGTTGCCGGAGATGACGGCGCCCGCGATCAGGCCCTTGTCGTTGATCGTCTTCGAGATCGGCGCCGGCAGCGGGCCGGAATTGCCGATGCAGGTGGTGCAGCCGAAGCCGACCAGGTTGAAGCCGAGCTTGTCGAGGTCGGTCTGCAGGCCGGACTTGGCCAGATATTCGGCGACGACCTGCGAGCCGGGCGCCAGCGAAGTCTTCACCCAGGGCTTGACCTTGAGGCCCTTGGCGACCGCATTGCGGGCGAGCAGGCCGGCCGCCATCAGCACCGAGGGGTTCGAGGTGTTGGTGCAGGAGGTGATGGCGGCGATGACGACGTCGCCATGGCCGAGATCGAAATCCTCGCCCTCGACCTCAACGCGGCGCGAAAGCTCGCCGCCCTTCTTGTAGTCGCTCTCCATGGCGGCGGCGAAGCCGGCCTTGACGGCGGAGAGGTCGACGCGGCCCTCGGGGCGCTTCGGGCCGGCCATCGAGGGCTGGACTGTCGAGAGATCGAGCTCCAGCGTGTCGGTGAAGACCGGATCGGCCGTCTCGCGGGTGGCGAAGAGCCCTTGAGCCTTGCTGTAGGCATCGACCAGCGCGATGCGCTCCGCCTTGCGGCCGGTGGTGGTGAGATAGTCCAGCGTTTCGGCATCGACCGGGAAGAAGCCGCAGGTCGCGCCGTATTCCGGGCCCATGTTCGCGATCGTCGCGCGGTCGGCCAGCGTCAGGTTGTAGAGACCGGGACCGAAGAACTCGACGAATTTGCCGACGACGCCCTTCTTGCGCAGCATCTGGGTGACGGTCAGCACGAGGTCGGTCGCGGTGATGCCTTCCTTGAGCGCGCCGGTCAGCTTGAAGCCGATGACCTCCGGCAGCAGCATCGACTGCGGCTGGCCGAGCATGGCGGCCTCCGCCTCGATGCCGCCGACACCCCAGCCGAGAACGGCGAGGCCGTTGACCATGGTGGTGTGCGAATCGGTGCCGACGACGGTGTCGGGATAGGCGACCTCGACCTCGGTGCCGTCGATGGTCTCGCTACGGGTCCAGACGGTCTGGGCGAGGTATTCGAGATTGACCTGGTGGCAGATGCCGGTGCCGGGCGGGACGACGCGGAAATTGTCGAAGGCGCCCTGGCCCCATTTGAGGAACTTGTAGCGCTCCGCATTGCGCTCGTATTCGAGCTCGACGTTCTGGGCGAGCGCCTTGGGCGTGCCGAACTCGTCGACGATCACCGAGTGGTCGATGACGAGATCGACGGGAACGAGCGGGTTGATCTTCTGGGCGTCGCCACCGAGCGCCTTGACGCCGTCGCGCATCGCGGCGAGGTCGACCACCGCCGGCACGCCGGTGAAGTCCTGCATCAGCACGCGGGCCGGGCGGAAGCCGATCTCCTTGCCGGCCTTGCCCTTGTCGTCGAGCCAGCCGACGAAGTTCTCGATATCGGCCTTCGTCACCGAGCGGCCGTCCTCGTTGCGCAGCAGGTTCTCGAGCAGCACCTTCATCGAGAAGGGCAGCTTCGAGATGCCGGGCAGGCCGTTCTTCTCGGCGTCGGGCAGGGAATAATAGGTGTAGCTCTTGCCGCCGACATCGAGTGTCTTGCGGGCCTTGAATGAATCGAGCGAAGCCATGCGGGCAATATCCTGATCAAGGGGTTGCGGTCGCGACCGGCAAGTCTCCAAGGGTTTCTGCCCTTGCGGACGCTGCCGTTCGAAGGCCTAATGCGCGTGGCGCGCGCGCCGCCCCGGGAGTGCCCGGGCCCCGCGCCGGATCGGCGTGCGGCGTAGCCGCGGGTTCTATAGAGCAATTCCAAGAAGCGCGCTACATGAACGAAATGTGGTCGAATGCATCGGCGGCATTGCTGCCTTGACGCAAACTCCGTTCCAGGATTCGCGCCTCCGCGTCGAGAATCTCGCCTGTCGCCGCGGCGGCAGGCTGATTTTCGATGGCGTGAGCCTGTCGCTCGGCAATGGCGAGGCGCTGGCGCTGACCGGCCGCAACGGCGCCGGTAAGTCGAGCCTCATCGCCATGCTGTGCGGACGGTTGCGGCCTGATGGCGGCAGCATCCGCATCGAGGGGGCGGATGAGGCGGAACTTCCCGAGCTCAGCCACCTCGTCGGCCATCGCGACGGGCTGAAGACGGCGCTGACGGCGCGGGAGAATCTCGCCTTCGCGCAGGATCTGCTCGGCAGTCCGGCGGCGTCGCCCGAGGCGGCGCTGGAGGCCGTCGGGCTCGCCCATGTCGCCACCTTGCCGGTCGGCTACCTCTCCGCCGGCCAGCGGCGCCGGGTGGCGCTGGCGCGGCTTCTGGTGTCGCGGCGCCCCTATTGGCTGCTCGACGAGCCGATGGCGGCGCTCGATACCGCCTCGCAGGCCATGCTCACCGGGCTGATGCGCGCGCATCTGCTGATGGGCGGCGCGATTCTCGCCGCGACGCATGGGCCGCTCGGGCTGGACGAAGCGCGCGAACTCAGGATCGGGCCGTGAGACGCGCCTTCATCGCCATCCTGAAACGCGATCTGGCGCTGGCGGCGCGTGCCGGCGGCGGCGGCGAACTCGCGCTCGTCTTCTTCCTGACGCTTGTCGTGCTGGTTCCCTTCGCGCTCGGGCCGGACCTCAACCTGCTGTCGCGGATCGGCCCGGCGATCCTGTGGCTCGGGGCGCTGCTTTCCGTGCTGATCGGGCTCGACCGGCTGTTCCAGAGCGACGAGGAGGACGGCTCGCTCGAGCTGATGCGGGCTTCATCGCTGCCGCTGGAAGGGGCGGTTCTGGCCAAGGGGCTGGCGCATTGGCTGACCACGGGCCTGCCGCTGGCGCTCGTCTCGCCGCTGCTCGGGCTCCTCGTCGCGCTGCCGGGCGAGGCGGTGCTGCCGCTCTTCGCCACGCTACTGGTCGGCACGCCGGCGCTCAGCTTCATCGGCGCGGCCGGTGCGGCGCTGGCGGCGAGCCTCAGGCGCGGCGGGCTGATCGTGCCGGTGCTGGTGGCGCCGCTGACGATCCCCGTGCTGATCTTCGGGGTCTCGGCCGCGAATGCGGCGCTCGGCGGAACGGTGCCGTTCCGCACGCCGTTCCTGATCCTGGTCGCGCTGTCGCTGGCGGCGATCGTGGTCGGCACGCTGGCGGCGGCAGCCGCGCTGCGTCAGCCGGAGTGAGCGGCGCCGCGGCCGTGGTGGTCGAGCTCCACGGCGCAGCCGCATTGCGCCGCAAGCCGCGCGACCGTGTCGGCGATGGCATCGAGGCCGATGCCGCCGACATCGTGCTCGCGCTGGATTTCCTCGGCCGTCGCGTAGACGTCTACGACGAGCGACTGGCTCGCTTTCGAGCGAATCGCAAGCTCGACCTCGCGCTGGACCGCGTCGGACAAACGCATTTCCATGGTGGTCCCCCCATCGGTTCCCGACGGTAGAATGCGAGCGCTCTCCCCGCAAGCGGAGAGTTCTGAATCTGTAATATATTCAATGTGATACCGTAGGGCACGCGGTTGACGCAACGGCGCCTCTCGAGCCAAAATCGGAAAAGATCAAGCCTTCGAAGGGCTTGCCTCGGGACTGCCTGATTCGTGCGCCAGCAGCTTCGTGATGTCGCAGCGAGGCTGCGGCGCATTGCCGTGACGGGGCCGGGATTGCTATTGCTGCGGCGCCCGTGCCCGATGGCACCGTTTGCAGATGACATGGCCAGCCTGATCGACCTCGCCAACCCGACGCGCTTCATGCGCTTGTCTTCCGCGCTCCTGCCGTGGCTCGCGGGCGTGTCGGCGCTGCTGCTGGTCGTCGGCTTTTATCTCGCCTGGTTCGTGGCGCCGCCCGATTACCAGCAGGGCGAGACCATCCGCATCATGTTCGTGCATGTGCCGGCGGCCTGGCTCGCCATGATGTTCTACGCGATGATGGCTGTCTCGGCGCTGGGCACGCTGGTCTGGCGCCACCCGCTCGCCGATGTCGCGCAGAAGGCGGCGGCGCCGATCGGCGCCTGCTTCGCGCTGGTTTGCCTGGTCACCGGGGCGCTCTGGGGCAAGCCGATGTGGGGCACCTACTGGGTCTGGGATGCCCGGCTGACCTCGGTCCTGATCCTGTTCCTGGTCTATCTCGGGATCATCGCGCTCTGGCGCGTGCTCGACGATCCCTCGCGGGCGGGGCGGGCGGTCGCGATCCTGACGCTGATCGGCTTCGTCAACGTGCCGATCATCAAGTTCTCGGTCGACTGGTGGAACACGCTGCACCAGCCGGCCTCGGTCTTCCGCATGGGCGGCTCGACCATCGATGGCTCCATGCTCTGGCCGCTGCTGATCCTGGCCTTGGGTTTCACGCTCTTCGCGCTGACGCTGCACATGCTGGCGATGCGCGCCGAGATCATGCGCCGGCGCGTGCGGACCCTGACGATCCTCGAGGCCGAGCGGCTCGACCGGCTGTCGGCGCAGGGAGCGCCGGCATGACCGCGCTGGCCACGAGCCTCGGGCCGCATGCCGGCTTCATCCTCGCCGCCTATGCGGCGGTCGCCGTCGTCCTCACCGGGCTGACGCTCTCGATCATCCGCGATCACCGTGCGCAGAAGCGGGCTCTCGCCGCGCTGGAGCAGCGCGGCGCCGGGCGCCGCCGCCAGGGTGGAGAGGCGGCATGAGTTCGGCGGGCACCGAACAGCAGGCGAAGACGACGATGGAAGGCGAGGCCGCGCCGCGCCGCCGTTCGCCGCTCCTGTTCCTGGTGCCGCTGATCCTGTTCGGCGGCCTCGCCATCGTCTTCGGGATCGGGCTGTTCTCCGGCGATGCGAGCCGCGTGCCCTCGGCACTGATCGGCAAGACCGCGCCGGCGATCGCGCTGACGCCGGTCGAGGGTCTGGCGCGGGGCGGCCAGCCGGTCCCGGCTTTCGGCAATGCCGATCTGGGCCAGGGCCGGGCGACGCTGGTCAACGTCTTCGCGAGCTGGTGCGCGCCCTGCAAGGTCGAGCATCCCGTGCTCGTCGGCCTGTCGCAGACGGATGCGGTGAAGCAGGGCAAGGTCGCGCTGGTCGGGATGAACTACAAGGACGAGGCCGAGAATGCCCGCCGCTTCCTCGGCGCGCTCGGCAACCCTTTTTCGGCGGTGGGCGCCGACAAGGGCGGCCGCGCCGCGATCGAATGGGGCGTCTACGGCGTGCCGGAGACTTTCCTGATCGG
Source organism: Allobosea sp. UNC402CLCol (assembly GCF_000745475.1). Classification (GTDB taxonomy): domain Bacteria; phylum Pseudomonadota; class Alphaproteobacteria; order Rhizobiales; family Beijerinckiaceae; genus Allobosea; species Allobosea spartocytisi. The sequence goes on along the minus strand of NZ_JQJJ01000004.1, from coordinate 9,835 downwards.
TCCGGACGGGCGCATCCTCGACAAGCATGTCGGCCCGCTGGATCAGGCGGCGGCGGCGAGGCTGCTCCAGCGCGCGCTGAAAGGAAGCTGACGAACAGCCGTCATGCTCGGGCTTGACCGAGCATCTCTTCAACCGGCGCCTTCTTGTCGTGAGATTCTCGGGTCTGCGCTTCGCTTCGCCCGAGAATGACGGCTTGTGGCGCTGGTTTCAGGCGGCCTTGGCCGCGACGAGGCTCTCGAACAGGCCGCGCCCATCGGTGCCGCCGACCAGCGAATCGATCAGGTTTTCCGGGTGCGGCATCAGGCCGAGCACGTTGAAGCCCTGCGAATAGATGCCGGCGATGTTGTTGAGCGAGCCGTTCGGGTTCGCCTCGGCCGTGACCTTGCCCTGCGCATCGGCATAGCGGAAGGCAATGAGGCCCTCGCCTTCGAGGCGGGCCAGTGTCTCGGGATCGGCGATGTAGTTGCCCTCGCCATGGGCGATGCAGACGTCGATGGCCTGACCCTTGGCATAGGCGCTTGTATAGGGCGTGTCGTTGCGCTCGACCGTGAGGTGCTGGCGCTTGCAGACGAATTTCAGATGGGCGTTGCGCACGAGGATACCGGGCAGCAGCCCCGCCTCGCAGGCGATCTGGAAGCCGTTGCAGATGCCCAGCACATAGCCGCCGCGCGCGGCATGGGCGCGGGTGGCGTCCATGATATGGGCGCGGCCGGCGATGGCGCCGGTGCGCAGATAGTCGCCATAGGAGAAGCCGCCCGGCAGCACGACGAGATCGGTCCCACCAGGCAGTTCGGTATCGGCATGCCAGACATGGCTGACGGTGGCACCGGCCTGCTTCAGCGCCTTGGCGACGTCGCCGTCACGGTTGGAGCCCGGAAAGGTGATGACGGCGGCTTTCATCGGTCAGGCTCCGATCTCGACGCGGTAGTTCTCGATCACGGTGTTGGCGAGGAGCTTTTCGCAGGCGGCCTTGAGTGCCGCCTCGGCGGCGGCCTTGTCTGCGGTCGCAAGCTCGATGTCAAAGACCTTGCCCTGACGCACCGAACCGACGCCGTCGATGCCGAGCGACTTCAGCGCGCCCTCGATCGCCTTGCCCTGCGGATCGAGCACGCCGGTCTTCAGGGTGACGGTGACGCGGGCTTTCATGGCATTCTCCGAGCGCGGGCTGTTTGCGGGTGCCTTAGAGCATGTTCCGCAAAAGTGGAAACCACTTTTGCGATCAGGGCATGCTCAGCTTGCTGGTTCTGTGCGAATCGGGGCGGGCTCAGCCGTTTCCGGCGGTTTCACGTGAATCAGCGGCTGCGCCAGGCGGCTTGCGCCTCGCGCTTGGCCGCCTCGGCCTCGTCGCTGACCGCGAGCGCGACGACGAGGCGGTCGTTCTCGCGGGCGTAGAGGATTGCCGTGACGCCTTGCCGGGAGGGCGCATCCTTGGCGCGGATCGTGACGAGGACGCCCTTGGCCTCGGGGGTATCGAAACGCGCATAGTCGGTCACGCTGCGTTCCGGTGCCGGCTTTTGAGGCTTCTTGCCGGATTTGCGCTGTTCGGCTGCCTTGGCAGCCGCCTTCTCCGCCTTGAGCCGCGCGAAGGAGCGGGCGAGTTCGGCCGGATTTTCCGAGAGCGCCTGCTCCATGCGGCGGGCCTCGGCGCCCTCGAAGGAAATGACGGCGGCAAAGCCCTGGCGGGGGCAGGCGTCGCGCGGGCAGAACACCATCGCGCGGGCTTCGAGCCTGTCATTCAGCACCCAGGAGCCGATCGGCAGACGGTGCCAGCCGGCCGATGCCGGCAATTCGGCGATGCCGGCGCCGTACTGGTCGGCGCAGCCGCCGAGCAGGAGGCTCGCCGCGAGGAACAGGGGCGCGACATGAAAACGGGAGCGCATGCGCTCCCGCTTCGTCTGCGATTGTGGCCGGGTGACGGCGCTCACTGCACGAGGCGCGGGCCGCTCTGGCCGGGGTTTTCGTTCTCGCCGAGAATGCCGAGGCGCCGGGCGACTTCCGAATAGGCTTCGATCAGGCCGCCCATGTCGCGGCGGAAGCGATCCTTGTCCATCTTGTCCTTCGACTTGATGTCCCAGAGCCGGCAGGAATCGGGGCTGATCTCGTCGGCGACGACGATGCGCATCATCTCGCCTTCCCAGAGGCGGCCCGTCTCCATCTTGAAGTCGACGAGGCGGATGCCGGCGCCGAGGAAGAGGCCGGAGAGGAAGTCGTTGACGCGGATGGCGAGCGCCATGATGTCGTCGATCTCCTGCGGCGTCGCCCAGCCGAAGGCGGTGATGTGCTCTTCCGAGACCATCGGATCGTTCAGCGCGTCGTTCTTGTAATAGAACTCGATGATCGAGCGCGGGAGCTGCGTGCCTTCCTCGAGGCCGAGGCGGGTCGAGAGAGAGCCGGCGGCGACATTGCGCACGCAGATCTCGAGCGGGATGATCTCGACCTCGCGGATGAGCTGCTCGCGCATGTTCAGCCGGCGGATGAAATGCGTGGGAACGCCGATGTCGTTGAGGTTCGAGAAGATGTGCTCGGAGATGCGGTTGTTGAGCACGCCCTTGCCGTCGATCACCTCGTGTTTCTTCGCATTGAAGGCGGTGGCGTCGTCCTTGAAATGTTGGATCAGCGTACCGGGCTCCGGCCCCTCATAGAGGACCTTCGCCTTGCCTTCGTAGATGCGACGGCGGCGATTCATGGGGATGTACCGTGGCTTGAGGAAATCCAAAGGTCGGCCCTTCACTGGACGCGATGACTGTCGCGGCGGGATCTTGGCCCCTGATCGTGTCGGCCGGTTCGCTCCGGTCCGGGCGATCCGTCGGGGATCGCGGACCGGCGTCGAGCCGGTTTCTCGCTTCGCGCCGAAGGGCGCCATGCGCCTGCTATATGGAGTGTCTCGCCCGCAAACGCAACAAATCGCCTCCGGCCCCGCTGCCGGATGGCTGAAAGCCCTTAAAAGCGTCCTCGCCCGCGGCCGAGACTGGCTCTTGCCGGGGCGCCGCCCTATATGAGGGACGACGACGCCATCTCAAGCCCCGCACAGGAGCCCGACGCCGCATGACGACCTTCGACCAGCGCAAGGACGCCTTCGAGAACAAGTTCGCCCATGACGAGGAGCTGCGCTTCAAGGCTACCGCACGGCGCAACAAGCTGCTCGGACTCTGGGCGGCGGAGAAGCTGGGCAAGAGCGGCGCTGAGGCGGACGCCTATGCCAAGGCGGTCGTCGTGGCCGATTTCGAGGAGGCCGGCGAGGAGGACGTGCTGCGCAAGGTGAAGAACGATTTCACGTTGGGCGATGTCGCCGTGCCGGAGACGGAGATCCGCCGGGTGATGGCCGAGCTGCTGATCCAGGCGGCCGAGGAGATCCAGGCCGGGCGCTAGAGCTCTTTGATCCTGCATCGGCTTTTTCCGAAAACCGCGTTCCGCTTTTCGGGCCGATGCCTGGCCGCCTCCCGGTTTACGCAAGGCGAGATTGAAGCGGGCGCATGGGCGCCCGTTTGCTTTTTGGGGTGCCGCCGGTTCAGGTTGCGGACGCCCGCCATTCGTCGAGAGCGGGCTTCCAAGCGGATCACCCCATCATGGCCAAGCCCACCGTCCTGTCCTCCCTCGCCGATCGCTTCGCGAAAGGCGGGACCGTCGTCTCGGCCTGGTGCGGCCTGCCCGATCCGTCGGTCTCCGCCATTCTCGCGCAGGAGGATTTCGATGCGGTCACGCTCGACATGCAGCATGGGCCGATCACGCTCGGCGAGGTCATCCGCGCGATCCCGCTGATCAATGCGGCCGGCAAGCCGGCGATCGCCCGCATCCCGGTCGGCGAGTTCCAGAACGTCTCGAAGCTGTTCGATTCCGGCGTCTCCGGGGTGATCGCGCCGATGATCAACACCATGGAGGATGCGCGCCGCTTCGCCGCCTACTCCAAATATCCGCCGCTCGGCGAGCGCAGCTGGGGCAGCTATGGCGGGCTTGGCGCCTCCGGCCTCGACCAGAACAGCTATCTCAGGCAGGCCAACGGCTTCTCCATGACCTTCGCCATGATCGAGACGCGCGAGGCGATGGCGATCGTCGACGATATCCTGGCGTTGGAGGGGATCGATGCGCTCTTCGTGGGCCCCTCGGACCTTTCGATCGCCCTGTTCGGCGGTGCGAAGGTCGACGCGGCCGCGCGCGAGGTGGACGAGGCGCTGAAGCATGTCGTGGCCCGGGCCTCGGCGGTGAACAAGCCGGTGGCGCTCTATGCCGGGACCGCCGAGCGCGCCAAGGCCGGCCTCGCCATGGGCGCGCGCATGGTCACGGTGATGAGCGACAGCGGGATGCTGCGCGCCGGGGCTCAGGCGGCGCTGAAGGTCGCGCGCAGCTGATCTTCAGGGCTTGTCGGTTTTCGACGGAACCAGGCTGTCATCCCGGGCTTGACCCGGGATCCATGCCGGAGCGCCTTCGATAGGGCGTCGGGCACGGGTCCTGGGTCTTCGCGGAGTTTATCCTTGAGCCGATCGAAGATCGGACCCAAGGGCTCTGTCCGGGGTGAACCGCGCTCCCCTTCGAAAAGCAGCATACCCTAAGCGTTGATGCCTTCGCGCCGCTTCAGCACGGCGTAATAGGCCCAGAGCAGGCGCGCGGCGACGCCGCGCCAGGGCCGCCAGGCCTCCGCCATCGCCGCGAGCTCGGCAGGTTTCGGCCTGGCCGTGAGGGCGAAGGCATGGCGGGCCGCCTCTTGGATCGCGAGGTCGCCGGCGGCGAAGCCGTCGCGATGGCCGAGGCAGAACAGCAGATAGACATCCGCCGTCCAGGGGCCGATGCCGGAGATCGCGGTCATCTCGGCATGGACCTCCTCGGGGCTCATGCCTTCGAGCGCCTCGAAGGTGAGACGCTTTTCGGCGAGCGCCGCCGCCAGCGCCAGCAGCGTGCGCTGCTTCGGCCGGGACAGCCCCGAGAGGCGCATGTCGTCATCGGTCGCGGCCAGCAGGCGCTCGGGCGTCAGCGGCACGAAGACGCTCTCGAAGCGGTTCCAGACCGCCCGCGCGCTCGCGACGGACAATTGCTGCGAGACGATGATGCCGGCAAGCCCGGTCAGCCCGCCCTCGCGCAGCCTGAGCGGCGGCAGGCCGGTACGATCGATGATGGCGCGCCAATGCGGATGCAGCGCGGCCAGCGCGGCCATGCCTTCTTCGAGATCGGCGTTGCAGGTGATTCGTTCGGTCATGGGCTTCAGGATGGCTGGCAGGCGGGACGCCTCCCGTCAGCAGCGCTTGGCCCCGGCGGATGGCTCTTCTAGAACGGCATAGCCTAAGATCGAACCGATGGCCGCATATCCACCCGATTCCCGGCAGCCCGTCTTCCGTTTCGCGCCGAGCCCGAACGGGCGATTGCATCTCGGCCATGCCCTGTCGGCCCTGAGCAATGAGGCGCTGGCGCGGCGTTTCGGCGGGCGGCTCCTGCTGCGGATCGAGGATATCGACCTGACCCGCTGCCGGCCGGAATTCGTCGATGGCATCCTCGCGGATCTGGATTGGCTCGGTATCTGCTTCGAAGGGTCGGTGCGACGACAATCCGGGCATTTCGACGATTACGGGCAGGCGCTTGCGTCTCTGCAGGCCCGAGGACTGGTGTACCCCTGTTTCTGCTCGCGGCAGGAGATCAGGGCGGCCGTCGCTGCACGGGAGGCCGAAAATGGGAAATCCTGGCCGGTCGATCCGGACGGCGCGCCGCTCTATCCCGGTCTTTGCAAGGGGCTCGACAAGGCCGAAGCGGAGCATCGGATCGCTGCCGGCGAGCCGCATGTGCTACGCCTCGACATGGCGCGCGCCTTGGCACAAGCCGGGGATGGCCTGGGCTATGCGCTGTTCGATGAGGAGGGCGGCCGCCGCTTCGTGCCGGTGCAGCCCGCTCGCTGGGGCGATGTCGTGCTCGCGCGCAAGGATGTGCCGACGAGCTATCATCTCGCGGTCGTCACCGACGATGCCTTGCAGGGCGTCAGCCATGTCGTGCGCGGCCAGGATCTCGAGGCTGCGACGGACGTTCATGTCATGCTGCAGCGCCTGCTCGGCCTGCCGACGCCGCTCTATCATTTCCACGCATTGTTGATCGACGCCGACGGCCGCAAGCTCGCCAAGAGTCGCGCCTCCGAAAGCCTGGCGGAGTTGCGGGCGCAAGGCGTCTCCGCCGCTGCGATCAGGCAGAGGCTAGGTTTTGCCTGAAGGTCGGAATGCGGGCGGGCTCGCCGCGTGGGGCTACCCGACGCCGAGAAACGTCAGCCAGGCGGCCGTGCTGAAGAGCGACAGCAAGGTGGACAGGGTGATCGCGCTCGAGGCGTCGGCCACGCCTTGCCGATAGCGCTCCGCGAAGAGATAGGCGTTGATCCCGCAGGGGCAGGCGGCAAAGAGCACGGCGACGCCGGACCAGTGCGCCGGCATCTCGAAGATCCGGGTCGCGAGCCAGTAGACCAGCAGCGGGTGGAGGCCGAGCTTGAGGCCGCTGAGCACGGTCGGCAAAGCGAGGCCCGATTCCAGCCCGTAGCGGCGCATGGCGATGCCGAGGCTGATCAGCGCGCAGGGCACGGCCGCACCAGCCAGCAGATCGACCAGCGTCCAGAAGGGCTCCGGTATCTGCGCCACGAAGGGGCGCACGATCGAGCCGAGGATGATGCCGATGATGATCGGATGGGTGAAGAGGCGCTTGATCAGGAGCGGAATCGAGGCCGTGCGTCCTTCGGCCAGCAGGGTCGCGACCGTCATCGTCACCGGCAGATGGACGGCCAGAAGCAGGCCGAGCGGCACGGCGCCGGCATCGCCATAGGCCTTCAGGATCATCGGGACGCCGACGAAGACCGTGTTCGACTGCGCGGCGGCGAAGCCGGACACGACCAGCTCAGGCCCTTTCCGGGCGAAGAAGCGGCTGGCGATCAGCATCGCCAGAGCCCAGACCACGGCGAGCCCGGCGAAATAGGCGATCCAGTAGCCCCAGGGCTGGGTCGCCGGGATATCCGCCTTAGCCAAGGTGCGGAAGAGCAGGCAGGGCACGGCGAGGACGAAGACGAAGTCGGAGAGGCCCTCGCCGGTCGTCTCGCGCAGGAGCTTCGTCCACCGGGCGAAATAGCCCAGTCCGATCAGCCCGAAGACGGGCAGGACGACAAGCAGGGAAGCGAGCATGGGTCAGGGTCACGCCGCGAGGACAGGAAGCCGTTTCGCGGTGTCGCCTTTATCGGCTCGTGTCAACTGGCGAAAGCAGAGCGCGCCGCGTTTTGCCGGCGCGCCATGCGTTCAGCGCAACTGTGCGACGGTGCCGCCCGCCTTCTCGATCAATCCGCGGACCTCGTCGCGCTGGCGCTTGAACTCGGCCAGCGTCGGGCCCTGCAGCTCGCGCCCGCGCGGCACGCGAATCTTGAGGGGGTTCACGAAATTGCCGTTGACCAGCACCTCGTAATGCAGATGCGGGCCGGTGGAGAGGCCGGTGGTGCCGATGTAGCCGATGACCTGGCCCTGGCGGACCTTGGCCCCCGGCACGATGCCGGGGGCGAAGTTCGACTGGTGCGAATAGGTCGTGACATAGCCGTTGGCGTGCTGGATCTCGGTGTGCTTGCCATAGCCCGAGGACCAGCCGGCTTTGAGTACCGTGCCGTTGCCGGCGGCGAGGATCGGCGTGCCGATGCGGTTGGCCCAGTCGATGCCGGTATGCATCTTCGAATAGCGCATGATCGGGTGGTAGCGCATGCCGAAGCCGGAGCGCAGCTCGCCTTCCGCGACCGGCTTGCGCAGCAGGAACTTCTTCAGCGATTTGCCGTCATCGTCGAAATAATCGATCAGCCCGTCTTCCGGCGACTGGTAGCGATAGACGCGGCGGGTCTCGCCGTTGACGGTGAGGCTGGCGGAGAGGATCTCGGACCGCTCGCCTTCCTCTTCCTCGGTGTAGATCACTTCCAGATTGTCGCCGCCATGGATGCGCTGCTGGAAATCGAGATCATAGGAGAAGATGCGCACGAGATCGTCGACGAGCGGCCGGGGCAGGTCGTGGCGGGCCGCCGTCTCGTAGAGGCTCTCATAGAGCCGGGCGCCGCCGGAATCCTCGTCTTCCTCCTCGCTCTCGACATTGCGCCGCTCGCCGCGCTGGGGCGTGGCCGCCTCCGGGATGTTGACGGCAACGAAGGCGCCCTTGTCGTTCATCGCGATGATGCCGTCCGGCTGGCCGTTGGTGAGCAGCGAGACGCGCATGATCTGGCGCGCGTCGCCCGCGCCCGGTCCCGGCGCATAGAGCACCTGGAGGACCTGCCCGTCGGGCAGGGGCGCGGTCTTCACCTTGCCGCCGAAGGCGGTGATCATGGTCCGGATCTGCTCCGGCTGGGCGCCGGCGCCGCGCATCACCTGCTCGAAATTCTCGCCGCGCTTGGCCATCACCAGCTTGTCCTCGACCTCCGGCTCGCGCGAGGCCGGGATCGGGGTCTTGGGCGCATTGGTGACGTTCTCGGGAACGACGCGGACCTCGATGCCCGAAAAGCGCGTATCGGTCGCGGGCGCATAGCCGAGGATGTCGCCATTGACGGGGGCCGCCCCGGTCAAGGTGCGGCTCAGCATGAGCTGCGGCGGGATCGGCAAGGCGCGCTGGCGGCCGGAGGCGACGTTGGCGCGCTCCTCCTCGATCTGCGACACGACCTCGCTGTCGCCGAGCTGCGGCTTGCCCGGCGGAATGACGATGTCGGCGAGGTCACGCTTGACGATGGTGACGTCGGCGTCGGCGGTGTCCTGGGCCGGCTCGGCATAGCGCTCGTCCGGCTGGCCGCCCTCGGCGAAGAGCCGCAACGGGTTGAAGGGCGGGATGTTGGTGGCATAGACGCCGGTGGTCAGCGACAGGTTGGTGGCGAGCCGCACGAAGGGCCTGACGCGGATGACCTCGCGGTCTCCGACACGTTGCGACATCGGCGCGCGCATCGTGTGGCGCGCCGCGAGAACCGGCTGATCGGCGACGAGCTTGTCGGCCTTGCGGGCGCCGCCGCCGTCCCCCGCCGCCGAGGAGGCACGTACCGCGACCATCTCGGGCTGCTCGGGATAGCTGGTGTCGCCGCGCATCGCGACCAGGATCGCCGCGCCGAGCAGCGCCGCGCCGCAGGAGCCGACGAGCGCGCAGGCGAAAAGCCAGCGCAGCGAGACGCCACGCCGGTCGAGCGGCTGCTGGCGCGAATCGACCGGGAGAATGGGCGGCTCGATCCCGAGATCGACCAGCAAAGCCGCTGCCTCGGGGGCAAGCGGCTCGACCGGTTGGGCGAACTCGGGATGGGCGTTCATCGTGTGCTGTCTTGACCTTGATCGCGAACCCCGCCGGAGCGAGGCGGTCTTGAGCGCGCTCTGAACGAAGGTGTCCCGAGAACATGCCCGTGTCGGCAGCCGGAATCAATCCGCCGTGCCGTGCGCCCCTGTGCCGGCGGAATGCGGCTGTTTTGCGAAACCAGAGGTCCTCGCGCGCGCATCGCGCTCACGCACAACGCGCGCGTACCAAACAAAAAAGATGCGCGGGGCCGGGAGGGGGCGTTCCGAGGAAATCGAACAGGTCCGTCAAAAAAAGTTCATCGAGCGTGTTGACATGTCTCGGGGGTCCCGCCTATAAACCGCCCATCGAGACGGCGCCGCCGCTGAGCGGCGCCTCTTCTGCGCTTCCTAAGGACGCTGGGGCTGAGGCCGGTTCGCCGGATGAAGTTCTGTCGGTTTTGTAGAAGCTGCCGCTGTTTGAAAATTGAAGATAGAAAGAGAAACGTGGACGGCGGGGTTCTTGCGGATCCGGGCTACGGCCTGGATCGAACGAGACTTCGGTGTGCTGCGTTTTAACAAGAACCATTTGCCTGGTTGGTTGAGCGAAAGCTTG
>NZ_JQJJ01000003.1 GCF_000745475.1 Allobosea sp. UNC402CLCol | reverse complement strand
AGGCACCCATGCGAGACGGCCAAGGCAACAAGCTCAGCCCTGAAGAACAGCAGCGCGTGAAATCGATCCAGGGCGATCCGGGGACGGAGGCGACCACGAGGGTCTCGATCAATCCCGATCCCGAAAAGGATACTGGCGATGCCGACAAACCGCGTGTGAAGCCGGACGACAAGCCGGCGGCGGGCACCGGCGAATAGCTGCCGGTCTTACCGAGCGTCTGCCTGCATGCTTGCCGAAATCGATTTCGGGCAGGCGACCATCGGATCGAGGGAGAGACGAGACCTTACGGTCCACCAGGCTGGCGCGAACTCGACGAGGCGTTTCATCGCACAGTCTTGCCCATGGCGGACACGATGCTTGTCCGCCCGGCTGCGTTCCGAATACGATGCTCGCTATTCGCGGCGTGTCGATCTGGACGGCAACAAGATCGAGGCCGTCACTCGTTCGTCCCGGGGAAGGCGGCGGCCAAGCGGCAGCGGCCGCCTATTCGTACTCCAACCAATTGGCAATGCCCTGTCGTGGGGGTCGTAGAGCGCTGCGGCAAATGATTGAGCTCCTTCTCGGTCGTGGTCCACAGCGTGTCTGTGAACGCGTTCGGAAACGGCAAAGGGGTCTGGTTCAGGCGGGCGCTGACGGGGGTTACGAGTCAAGCCCAAAGGGCCTGCGCCAGAGGCCCCGGCGACTTCGCGGCCGCCACCTGGCGCTGCCCCGGCATATGAAGAAAGCGACCCGCGGTTTGGTCGCTACGGATGCAAAATTCTGGCGGAACAGAAACGGCGCCCAGCTCGTTCGAAATGCATTCAGTGGACCATTCCACGAGTTTCGAGGAGCTTTGGACATGAAGAAGCTTTTGCTCGCGTCCCTCATCGCGGCAACGACCTCCTTTGGTGCGCTCGCTCAGCCCGCGACGACGTCACCCGTACCATCGCCCAAGGGCGAAGCGGACAAGAATGCTCCGCTTCCAGGCGCGAATAGCTTCACCGAAGGACAGGCGAAGAGCCGTCTTGAGGCCAACGGCTATTCTCAGGTTGGTCCGCTGACCAAGGACGCCAATGGCGTCTGGAAGGGCAGCGCCACGCATGGCGGCGCCAAAGTGAACGTCACCGTCGACTATCGCGGCAACATCACCCGCCAGTAATCGGAGACTCCCATGACTCAGACACTGACACGTTCCTATGAAAACTACGAAACCGCCCGGTCGGTGGTCGAAGCCCTCGAAGCCGAGGGCGTCAGCGCCGCTGACATCAGCGTGGTCGGGCACGCCAAGGCCGATGACAGCAATGCCGGTGAAGGCGCCGGAATCGGCGCGGCGCTCGGTGGAGCAGCCGGTCTGCTCGCAGGTGTCGGACTGCTCGCCATTCCCGGGATCGGCCCGGTGGTGGCCGCAGGTTGGCTCGCGTCGACGGCAGCGGGCGCCGCGGCCGGTGGCGTCGCCGGCGGGATCGTCGGGGCTCTGACCAGCACCGGTCACAGCGAAGAGGATGCCAACTACTACGCAGAAACGATCCGGCGCGGGGGTAGTGTGGTTTCCGTTCGCGTAGCCGATGAGCAGGTTCCGGCGGTTGAGGCCATCCTCGATGGGGCATCTCCCATCGACCGAGATGCCCGCCTCGCGGAATACCGTGCAGCAGGGTGGAACCGGTTCGACGAGACGGCGGAACCCTATCGTTCCACGGTGATCTGAACAAAGCCGTCCGGCTTTCGGAAGAGGGCGGACCAGCCCTCGGGAACGACCAAGCGCTGGGGGGATTTTCTGCCAAAATGGAGTGCGGCATGGGTTGGTTTTCTAAAGACATCGCCACGATGGACGACCTCTTCGTCCATACGCTTCAGGACATTTATTACGCCGAGAACCAGATCAAGAAGGCGCTTCCGGACATGGTCGAAAAGGCGACCAGCCCGGATCTCAAGCGCGGCTTCGAAACGCATCTGCGCGAGACCGAGGGCCAGATCACGCGCCTGAAGGAGGTCTTCCGCCTGCATGGCGTTGAGGAAAAGGGCGTCACCTGCCCTGCGATCGACGGCATCCTCGAAGAGGCCAATGACGTCGCCGGCGAAGTCGAGGACAAGCAGGTGCTCGATGCGGCGCTGATTGCCGCGGCCCAGGCGGCGGAGCACTACGAGATCACGCGTTACGGCACGTTGGTCGCCTGGGCGAAGCAGCTCGGTCGCAATGACTGCGCGTCGCTCCTGAAGCAGAATCTCGACGAGGAAGCCGCGACCGACGAAAAACTCACCAAGCTCGCGCTGGACGGCATCAATCGCAAGGCTGCTTGAGCGCGCGGCCCCGCCGGACATCCGGCGGGGTCTTTTTCTCTTCGGAGAGTACAGGAGGCCCCGATGCTTTCGTCCGAACCGTTTACTTCCGGCCGGGATCTCGCGCTGCGGATGAATGCAGCTTACCCGCACCGCGATTGGGTGGCGCTTCTGGCGGAGAGAGCCGGGAAGAGCCGAGACTTCGTGGAATGGCATCTTCAGGAAGATATGGCGCCACCGGAGGCTTTGTCGCGAGCCGCCTCCGAACTCCTCGACGAGATTGCTGCCAGCAACCAATCCGAATTGGACTCCAGCCATGACTTTCAAAAATCATGAGGAATATGAGGCTGCCGTACAGCGCGCCGCCGCGCTGAGCGACGCGCCCGCAGGTTCTCCGCAGGCAGCCGAGTTTCTACGGCTTACAGACAAGATCCGGCACTGGAATGAGGCGCACAGGGGCGAAAAGAGCCATGGTCCTGAACCGTCCGACAGCTTGCTCAAGCCGGACGATCTTCCTTTCTCGGGCCTGCCCGGCAATCTCGGGAAGCTCCACAAAGATTGACCCGCCTGCCATCACAGGATCGGATGACCGCCAGTTACCGCGATGGTGGAGCCCGAGACGTAGCTCGAGAGCGGATCTGCCAGCATCACATAGGCCGTGGCGAGCTCCGCCGGTTGTCCCGGCCGCTTCATTGGGACCTGCTTGCCGAACTGCGTGACGCTCTCGCCCGTCATCGTCGAGGGGATCAGCGGTGTCCAGATCGGCCCGGGGGCTACGGCATTGGCCCGGATCCCTTTCTCCGCCAGCAACTGCGCCAGCCCGCCGGTGAAGTTCTGGATGGCTCCCTTGGTCGTGGCATAGGCGAGCAGGGTCGGATTGGGCTTGTCGGCGTTCACCGAGGCCGTGTTGATGATGCAGGAACCAGGCTTCATGTGCGGGACGGCAGCCTTGGTCAGGTAGAACATCGCGTGGATGTTCACCGCGAAGGTCAGTTGCCATTCTTCGTCCGAAATGTCGCCGATATCCTTGAAACTCGCCTGATGGGCAGCGTTGTTGACGAGGATGTCGACGCCGCCGAATTCGGCCACGGCCCGGTCGACGATCTGGCGGCAATGGGCCGCTTCCTGGATGTCTCCGGACACCAGCACGGCTTTTCGTCCGGCCTTCTCGACCCAGCCGCGGGTTTCTTCGGCATCCTCGTCCTCGTTCAGATAGGAGATCAGGACGTCCGCGCCCTCCCGAGCGAAAGCGATGGCCACAGCCCGCCCGATGCCACTGTCGCCGCCGGTGATGATGGCGCGCTTGCCCTTGAGGCGCCCCGAGCCGACATAGCTGTCCTCGCCATGGTCCGGTCGGGGCTTCATGGCATCGGTGCGCCCCGGCATCGGTTGCTGCTGCTCAGGGAAGGGCGGTTCGAAGTGTGATGTCATCGTTATTTCCTCGAGATGCGACGAGTCAGTGCTTGGCCTTGTGCTCGGGTTTTCCCCTGCGCTTGGTCGAAGCCATCTTCTCGAGTTCGCTCTCGCTCATCGACTTTTCCATCGATTTTGATGCGCCCTTGAGCTTGCTTTCCTTGATGTCTCCCCGCTTGCTTTCCTTGATGTCTCCCCGCTTGGCGGCGAGCGCGGCGCCCGCGGCCTTCTGTTGAGCGGCTGATTTTGCAGGCATGTCGTCCTCCTTCACTTGGATGAACGGGTGACGGCCTCGATCTTGTTGCCGTCGGGATCGAAGACGAAGGCGCCATAGTAGTGAGCGTCGTAATTCGGGCGTACACCCGGGGCACCAGCGTCGGTGCCACCGTTGGCGAGCGCGGCATGGTAAAAGGCGTTCACGATCTCTCGGCTGCCGGCAGCAAAAGCGATATGGGTCCCGTTGCCGCTGGAAGCCCTCTTGCCGTCGACGGGTGTCTCGATGCTGAAGAGAATGCTGCTCACGCCGTAGTCGGCCGATCGATTGCTGCTGCTGAGAAGCCGGATCCCGAGTTCCGCAAGGACCGCGTCGTAGAACGTACGTGCCTTCCCGAGATCATTGGTGCCGACGGAAATATGGTCGATCATTGCGCCCGCTCCGTCCGCTGGGCGAGAACGTCTTGGTATTCAGGATGCCGCCTGGCCCAGTCCGCAATGAATGAGCAGGCGGGGACGATACGCTCTCCGCGGCCGCGTGCGCGCTCGAACAGGGCTTCAGCAAGCTGCGAGCCGAGACCTCGACCGCGCAAACTCGACGGCACCTCGGTGTGCGAAACAATAAGGTAGTCATCAAGGCGCCGATACGTTGCACAGGCCTCGCCGCCCGGAACCGCCATCACGAACCTGTTGTGTTCAGCGTCGTCTCGGATGCTTGGCGGTTTCTTCTGCATGGGGCGCTCCTGAAAGAGGCGGTGTCCGGGTTGAACCCCGGCAGCCGATCGGAGTTCCCTCTCGCAGCGATGCTTCTCGAAGCCCTGCGGGACTGGGAGCGGTGAATGAAACACTCGATCTGGACCCGATACGGATTTGCCTGGGTGACCGGCGGCTTCTTCCTGATCAGCTTGGTCGGCCACTGGGTCTTCGGCTGGTTCGCCTATGCCAACGAACAGGCGAGCCATGGTCAGGCCGCCAGCTTCGAGGGGTACTTCATCGAGATGATGCGCGACACGCTCGAGAACTGGCAGTCGGAATTCCTGCAATTGCTGTGGCAGGTCGCGGGGCTCGCGATCCTGCTTCATGTCGGCTCACCGCAATCGAAGGAGGGCGATGACCGCATGGAGGCCAAGCTCGATGCCATCCTGCGCAAGGTCGATCGCGACGATGGCGACCGTCTGATCGAGGAGATCGACCGAGACTACGCAGGCCGCCACACGGATCACCGCTACGTCAGGGAACGCCAGTCATAAGGTATTTGACGGTTCGGCGCTGCCCGGGATCGAAGTCTTTGCGGAGCGGATTGCGCGATTGACATACTCGGCGTGACCGGCGCGGAACCCGACGAGGACGGAAACCCGGTCGGGCGGGGCTCAACCCGCCGGATCGTCGGAACCGCCGCGACGACGTCGAGTTTCCCGAGCGCGCTCCAATGACCTCGCCGCGCGCCGCGCGATGCGCAGTTCCTCGAGCGTAGGTTGCCACCATCCTCGGAGGAGGGCGCTCACCGCGGCGGGATGTCGGGCAGGCCAGGTTTTTACAAGTTCGTCGTGCGTCGGGCGACGCCACAATGCCCAGACCAGATCGTCGGGCTGTCCGGAACTCCAGGGGTAATGCCGGGCGGCTGTCTCCGCGGGAACGACCTCGCCGGTCACCTCAAGGATGACGAGCGGTCCTTCATGGGACATGAGCACTCTGTCGAGCGGCGGCTGCTCGCTCGCCGGGACAGGATAGCGCCGGCGGCGGCGCTCAGTCATCGCTGCTTTGGCGTCTTCGTATCCGGGCGCGGGTTTCGCCGCTTGGCGCCGTTGCTTTCGAGCCTCCGGCTCGCTGCGTTCCGCGGCGGCTTCGATCGCCGGCCATCTCTTGCGAAGTTCATCGATTGATCGGAATGGTACGTGCCAAGCCTTGTCGTCTCCGTTCCACCAGGCCCATGGAACCGCGCGCAATTCCTCGACGACGGTTCGTGAATAAGGGGTGCGCACGACGATCTCATCGGCAACCTTCAGATAGGGGCTGACGATCGGCTCGAACGAAAAGGAATCGCGGCCGCGCTGATCGGCGAGGCTGAAGGCGCTCGGCAGCTCACGATCGAGCCATCGTGCCGCGCGAAGTATCGCCGTCTTGCCCGGGATCCGCCAAGCAGCCAGGTCGTCGTTCCAGCGCGCTCTCGGAAAAGTGTCCCGAAAGCGTTCGACCGCAGCGGCGTCGAACGGAAAGGAGACGATCGCTCCCGGGCCCTCTCCATCTTCGCGGATTTCGACGTCGTTGTGCTCGCGCGCAGCCATCGCCCTACCGTCCCGCAGTCCAGACCGATGCCGACGGCCGGTCAAAGTTGCAAGCCAGAATGCGGGGTGACATCGGCTAGTCGACGAAGCGGACGGTCGTACCTGGCTTGACGATCTGGGCCAGTTCCTCCGCATCCCAATTCGTGAGCCGCACACAGCCATGCGACGACGCCTTGCTGATCTTCGAAGGCTCCGGCGTACCATGAATGCCGAAGGTCGGCTTCGACAGCTCGATCCAGACCGTGCCGACCGGGTTGTTGGGACCCCTGGGGAGCACCAGGCGACGCTTGTTCTTGCCCTGCTGGAAATTCTTGACCGGGTCATAGTGATAGGTCGGGTTCTTCACGACCCTCACCACCTGATATTCACCCTCGGGCGACGGGGTGTCCTCGCTGCCGATCGTGGCCGGATACATCGCGATCACCTTTCCTGTCGTATCGAGCGCGCGAACCATGCCGTTGGTCTTGTCGGCCTCGACGGTTCGCGCCTCGTCCGAAGGAGCGGTTCGTCCGACCGAGACGACGTGCAGCGTTTCTTCACGCTTCCGATAATGCGTTCGCGGGTTGAGCACCCTGAGTAGGCCTTCGCTCATGTGAAAGCGTTCGGCGAACATCTCCTGCGCGTTCCTGTAGCCGAGCCGTTTCATCCGGGCCTGGCGAGCGTAGTCGTGAGGAATGCGCCGGACGAACCGGGTTTTGATATCCTCCTTTGTCACGACGTAGTCCGAGACGACATCCGCGCTGATGTCCCCTTTAAGGGCCTGCCATGTCGATGCGTCGATGATCTCGCCGGTTCCGAGATTTTCGCGGCGGCGGAACTGGTTGATGGCCTTCCGATAGTTGTCGCCATCCAGGCCGTCGATCTCCCCGGGAGAGACCCCCTGACGCGCCAGCAAAACCTGAGCTTTGACGATCGACGCATTGGGCCGCGTCACCTTGCTTTTCGTGGTGGCCGGACGGCCTGCTTGGTTCACCTCGTCGGCGGTGAGGGCTTGCGCGGTGAATGGCACCAGCACGACACATCCACCTAGCAAGGCTGCCCGGAAGAACTTCAGCAGCTCGAAAGCGGGTCGCGGCACGGCCATCACCATCGTTCGATTCATGCAGCGGCAACGCGATGTGTTATTCCGGGGTTCCGAAGCGGCGTTACAGAGGCGGTAAGAAGCCGATCGCGCTGCGGGTCGGCGCGCGGCGCACAAATAATCACCTGCCACGCGAACTGCGGCGAACCCCTAGTAGGAACGAACCGTGGGCTATTGTGGACGCGACGTCTGGAGCCACCTTATTGACCGCTGCAAAACTGGGCTGATGGAAATCGCCTGGAAGCTATATGGGCCGCGTGGAAGGCTCATCGCTGAGCTCCTTGCCCTCGACCGCAAATGGCGAGCGCCCACGACGACGAGGGCCGCAAAATGAAGATTGCCTCTATCCAGTTTGACTTGTTCGATGATGCGCCGGGCTACCGGCAGATGGCGAGATCCGTGCCCCGGAAACGCAAGTCAGAAACTCTACCTACTCTGCCCGGCTGGAATGACGAGGAGGCCGCACAATGGCTGGAGCAGGGTGGGCGCTTCAGGATTTTACGGAAGCTCGTGCCGCGGCCCATCATCCCGCGAGCCGAAAGCGCCTTTCCGAACCTCGCGGTTCTGGTGGACACGGAGACGACCGGCCTGAATTCCGCAAAGGACGAAATCATCGAAATTGGCGCTGTCGCTTTCACCTATGACGACGCAGGTGTGATCGGCGACGTCGTGGGCATCTATAGTGGCCTGCGTCAGCCCTCGGAGCCGATACCGGCGGAAATCACACGGCTGACCGGCATTACCGACGATATGGTCGCTGGTCACGAGATTGATATTGCAGCGCTTGACGCGCTGATCGAGCCCGCGGATCTCGTCATCGCCCATAACGCCGCATTCGATCGCCCGTTCTGCGAAAAGCTCTCGCCGGCCTTCGTCTCGAAAGCCTGGGCCTGTTCCGTCAGAGAAGTCCCTTGGGCGGATCTTGGCTTCGAGGGAAACAAGCTCGGATACCTCGTGGGCCAATCCGGGCTGTTCCATGAGGGCCACCGCGCGACGGATGATTGCAACGCGCTTTTGGAGGTACTGGCGAGGCCGGCCGGGGAGGGTGGCGCGCTACCATTCTGTGAGCTCTTACGTTCAAGCGAGCGTAGCCGTGTCTGCGTCTATGCGGAAAACGCGCCATTCGACATGAAGGACCATCTCAAAGGCAGAGGCTATCGCTGGTCGGATGGAAGTGACGGCAGGCCGAGAGCCTGGTGGATTGAGATCGATGACGAGCTCGAAGAGGAGGAGTTCCGCTATCTCCGCACGGAGATTTATGGCTGGGAGGACGCGGAACCATTGACCCTGCGGCTGACGGCGTTCGATCGGTATCGTGCCTAGCCGGCCCCATTCGAGCAGGCGCCCCGGTGTAGATTTGCGCCTCGGAGCTTGACTCCTCGAAGGTGATTGTTCTCATAATGTTCTCCTCATCGAGGACGCATCAATGCCGCCAATCGTGCTGAAACAGGCATCTGTTCCGAAGCTTATGGAGCAACAGATCGATTCGGTTTTGGTGGAGTTCGAGGGTGACGCCCGGGCCGCGATCGGGGCATTGCTTCATAACCGTGAAGAGCTCTTGCGAGATGCTGATCGCGCAGCCTCGCTCGGCTTTCTGCGCGGCCGGTTCTCGGAAGGAGCGCGGCCGGTTCGGAAATTGAAGGCATGAACGCCATCGCCCCGATCAGCTATCTCGACGCGCTCAACCCGGCACAGCGACGCGCGGTGATCCATGGCGTGGGCGCGGTGGCTTCCGCGCCCCTGCTTGTCATCGCGGGTGCCGGCTCAGGCAAGACCAACACGCTTGCGCACCGCGTGGCTCACCTCATGGTCAGCGGCGCCGATCCGCGGCGCATCCTGCTGATGACGTTTTCGCGCCGCGCGGCGTCCGAGATGGCGAAGCGCGTCGAGCGGATTGCACGGAAGGTGCTTGGCGACGGTGCTGGCGTCCTGGCCGACGCCTTGACCTGGGCAGGCACCTTCCACGGCATCGGCGCCCGCCTGCTGCGCGACTATGCCGAACAGCTCGGTCTCGATCCCGCTTTCACGATCCATGATCGGGAGGACTCGGCCGACCAGATGAACCTGGTTAGGCACGAGCTTGGCTTCTCCAAGACAGAGTCGCGGTTTCCGACGAAAGGCACTTGCCTGGCGGTCTATTCGCGCTGCGTGAACGCCGAGCTGCCGATCGAAGAGGTTCTGCGCTTGTCTTACCCTTGGTGCGCCACTTGGGCCGCGGAGCTGAAAGAGCTGTTCGCTGCCTATGTCGAAGCCAAGCAGAGCCAGAACGTCCTCGATTACGACGACCTGCTGCTCTACTGGGCGCAAGCCGTGACCGATCCCGATATCGCCGCGGACATAGGCGGTCGCTTCGATCACGTGATGGTCGATGAGTATCAGGACACGAACCGTCTCCAGTCCTCGATCCTGCTCGCGCTGAAGCCGGACGGCCGCGGCCTGACTGTCGTCGGCGACGATGCCCAGTCGATTTATTCGTTCCGGGCGGCCACGGTCCGCAACATCCTCGATTTCCCGGCAGCCTTCGTTCCGCCGGCCGAGGTCATCACGCTCGATCAGAATTACCGCTCGACCAGCGCCATTCTGTCGGCTGCAAATGCCGTCATCGATCTGGCGGCTGAGCGTTTCACCAAGAACCTTTGGACCGATCGTGCGACCGGGTCGCCGCCCCAGCTGGTGCATGTCCGAGATGAGGCCGATCAGGCTCGTTTCATTGCCGAGAAGGTGCTGGAGAACCGAGAAGGCGGATCGACGCTGAAACAGCAGGCCGTGCTGTTCCGGGCATCGCACCATAGCGGTCCACTGGAGATCGAACTCACGCGCCGGAACATTCCATTCGTCAAATTTGGTGGGCTGAAGTTCCTGGATAGCGCCCATATCAAGGATCTGCTGGCGCTGCTGCGCTTCGTCGAGAACCCGCGCGACAGGGTCTCTGGTTTCAGGTTGCTGCAGCTGTTGCCCGGCGTTGGCCCGACCTCGGCGCAGCGCGTCCTGGAACATGTCGCGCGGGCCTCAGTGCCTCTCGAGGCTCTTGAGAACGCTCCGGCTCCGCCGCGGGCCGGTGACGATTGGGCGTCATTCGTCGCCGCCGTCAGCGAGCTGCGCGCCGGCACCGTAGGGTGGCCGGCCGAGATTGAGCGCGCCCGCCGCTGGTATGAGCCTCACTTGGAGCGTATCCACGAAGATGCCAGCACGCGGCAGGCTGATCTCGTGCAGCTCGAACAGATCGCCGGGGGCTACCCGTCGCGTGAGCGCTTCCTGACCGAATTGACGCTCGATCCGCCGGACGCGACCAGCGACCAATCCGGCGTGCCACATCTCGACGAGGACTACCTGATCCTGTCGACGATCCATTCCGCCAAGGGGCAGGAGTGGAAGTCGGTCTTCGTGATGAACACCGTCGATGGCTGCATTCCGATCGATCTTGGCGCCGGCGCACGTGACGAGATCGAGGAGGAGCGTCGCTTGCTCTATGTCGCGATGACGCGGGCGAAGGACGATCTGCATCTTGTCGTCCCGCAACGCTTCTTCACGCACGGCCAATCCGCCACTAGCGACCGTCATGTCTACGCTAATCGGACCCGCTTCATTCCGAACGCGGTGCTTGGTCAGTTCGAGCGGACTGCCTGGCCGATCGCGGCCGCAGACGCCAAGCGGGCACCATCAGGCGGGCCTAAGGTCGATGTCAGGGCCAAGATGCGAGGCATGTGGCGATGACCAGGAATTGCTGCATCAGGTCGAGATCAAGCTGGATAGGGCGTCCGCGGCCGGACGCCTGCGCCGGATCGATCGTGGTTCACCGATTGGCAAATCGGGCTCCACGTCATCGGCACGATGATGCGTCAGGAGCGTGATGGCCAGCTGATCGATCAGGAGCTGATTTGAGTTCGGCGCTGCGGCGGCCTGGATAAGGGCGCTGGATCGGCCGGTCCGCAGGGTAAGCGTTGTGGAGTCTGCGGCGTCTGATCGGCTTAACAACGCCTCATTGCATTGCAGATGAACGAAGTGGCGGTCGCTTTGGCGTCATAGCGCCGCGGACAGGAGGCGTGGGCCCCCCGTGGAGTGGGCGGGGAGATTTCGCGACGCGATTAAGAGGGAGGATTTCGACCCAAGTGATCGAGTCGGCGCGAAATGGCATCGCAGCCTCGAGAAGAGACGAGACGCCGGTCGCGCTCGTATGGGAGATTGGTAGCTAGGTCACTGCTTAGGCTTCAGGGCTTCTTGGCCGCTAACGCGACCTGCGGGTGAAATGCCCAGACCGTGCCGCTGACGCGGTGGTTCGGCGTAGTTTCCACTACGTCCCCGTTAGGCAGGGTCTTCTTTATCTTCGGACCCAGAAACGAGACGACGTGCAGGCGTGCGCGATGGATGGGATCGCCTCCAGGGACGTTCTGCTCTAGCACGTCGACAATGCCTTGGCCGACGACATCCTCGACGATGGCGGTATGATGAGGGCGCTTCTCAACCGCTGACCCGCCCGTCTCCCAATCACCGTTTGGATGCGTCGTTTTTACCTCCGTTCTGTCCTCCCAGACGAAGTTCCGGAACTGCAGTATGTCGCCAACGACAATATCGCGGCGCAGATCCTTCACCAGTGTGCCCCAGATATAATCGCCGTCAGGCCCTACCTTGCCGCCCATGAGTTGGGTTGAGGTCTTGCCGCCGCATTCAGTCAAGGCGGTTTCGAGCATGCTCCAGCATTCGCCATCACCCATTTTCTGCCCAATGCGCTTGACGCTCCAAGTCACGAGGTCGTCGGGAAGAGCCATGTCCACCTCCGGTGAGGAGCTGCTTTTAAGATGCTACGCGGCGCGCATTCAGGAGGCAATATCAACCAAGCGCCCGGATTTGCGGGGCATGAAGACTACAATCCCATTTGAGCCGTAGACCTGATGAACCCCAGTGGGCTGGCTTTCGCCAAGCTCGGTTATTGGCCAGGACGTGGATGGTCCGGTCGTCCCCGGGGAACTGGCTTTGCCCTCCTGTCGGGTGCGGCCGGTACATCCGCGGCGACGCATCCAACTGGAGAGCATGCAGGCATCCGAGGATGCCACGCTGACAACCACATAGCTCGCGCTAAGGTTCCTTCAAGAGACGGTGGACTTGCCCCGCCGCCCCTGGACGCTTTCAAAGCCGATCGGAATATCTGATCGGCCCAAATGAACCTCAGTCAACCGATGCGGCGCGCGCGCAGGCCGCGACGGAAAGAGCCACATTGAAGGCGACCGCAAGCCAGAGCCAGAAATCCAGAGGGAGATGGTACCGCATCGGATTGCTCTCCTGTGACAGCGAGACAATCCGAGCCTGCCGGGTCCGTTCCGCAGAAATGCGGCATTTGAGCCAAATGCCGGGTATCGTGGTGAATGAAGCGTTACCGCTACCCAGCTGACTTTGCTTTCGCGGTACTAACGCGAGCCCCTGTGTTGAGGCAGCCGGCCGCGGTTGCCGAATAGCAGACCTTGCGGATTCTGATTCACTTCGTGCAACGAGCGCATAAATCGGGCAAGCCAATGTTGACTATCTGTCGTGACCTTGCCGAGACTTTGCAATCCGGAGGCCGTAGAACGAGCGATTTGAACCGTTAGCGCTGCTGAGCGCGTGTCCAAAGTCCTCGCTAGTTCGCGCAGGTATTTGGCGTAGTCGGTCACCTCCTCGAGGAGCTTGCGCCCATTCTCGCCATTGGCGGCGTCGAGATAAGCCTGGGCGCCTTTGAGAACGCTGTCGAACTGGTCTGCCGCCGTGTTGAGCTTCTGCGTTGTCGATGCGGCGCTCTTTATTGCCGTGCTGACCTCTGGGGCTGCGGCGCCGAGCCCGGCGGAAAACTTGTCGATATCATCAATCACGCGAGCAACACGACCCGGGTCGATAGGGCGAATATTGTCCAGCACTCCATCGCTGAAAGCCTGGAGCTTATCGGGAAGCGGACCAATGAATTCGGCGGTCGTTTCGATGCCTTTCATCAGCTTGTCGAGGCCGCCGATATACTCGGCTTGTGCGCGAGTGGACCGTTCCGCCTCTGCTATGGAGGCAGATATAGGCCCCGCATTGCTGTTGATAGCGCCCTCGATCCCGACAAGCGCGCCATCAATGTTCCTGGCGATTGATCCCACTCTCTTGATGATATCCTCGGAGGGTTCGGCGGCGATATCCGGCAGCGATCGACCTGCTGCCGGGAGCAATGCGGCCGCGCTGGGGTCACCCCCACGAAGCTGGACCGCGACCACCCCCGCCAAGCCCTGACCTTCGAGGCGGGCGCTCGTGTCAGCTCGTAACGGTGTCGAACGAGAAACCTTTACGGTGGCGTTGATCTGACGCGGATTGGTGGGCTCGATCTCGACCTGTGTGACCTCGCCGACCTTAAGACCATTGAACAGCACGCTGGAACCCCGGCCGAGCCCTGAGATATCGCTATTGAAGACCAGGCGAACGTTGACGGTCTCTGTTGTGCCGCTGCCAAACCAAAAGGTGAAGCCGAGAAGTCCCGCGACGATGGCAAGCGTGAGCAACCCGATCAGCGCGTGACTCGCTCGCGATTCCATGACGCGAATTGCCTCTCGTTGCCGGTCGAAGCGCCCGACGGTCTACGACTGGCGATTCCGGAGCGTAGGCTATCGCCGCAAACTCCACGAGAGAATAATCGATGCAGCCGAGGATGACGGTTCCCGTCATTTGAATCCGGTTCGGCGCCGTGACTTCAAATTGACTGGTGCTGCGAGCGCCGCCCGTCTATCGGAGGCCTCTTTTGCCAGGCGCAGCCCGCGCAGCTTGATCATGTTGTCAGATCGCTGCTGAGTCAGCCTCTCCGTTTCGGAGACAATCCTTGCGTGAGACAGGGATCGTGTCTGGATCTTCAAGAACTGATTGTCGGCTGTTAGGCGCTGCTTTGATAGTTCGATCACAATGATTTCCATTTGCGGTTAGATTAAAAACAATAAAGGCCGAGCAAATGCCCGGCCTTTCGAGTGGCTATCGTCGCTGATGCCAGTACATCCGTGGTCAACAGCAGCAATTGCCAGGTCACGCAGTCTGGAGCTGTTCCGCAGCCATCTTGCCGGAACGATTGTCGCGGGCGACTTCGTATCCAAGCTTCTGGCCTTCTTGCAGGTCCCGCATTCCAGCGCGTTCGACGGCGGAGATGTGCACGAACACATCCTGGCTGCCGTCGTCGGGCTGAATGAAGCCGAAACCCTTGGTGGAATTGAACCATTTCACTGTGCCGGTGGTCATAAGAAACCCTCCTTTTGGCAAGACCTGTCGCTCGCCGACAAAATGTCTGGCGAGTTCAGAACGATTTCGAAAGGGGGAGTTCATCAGAGTCGCGCCAAAGCGCGAAAATAACAACGGCCGTCCAAGCAATCTCGATGAAGACATACCTAGCCCAACTCGCCCGAAGATCCAAATTATATTTTCTCGGATACGCATTTTCTTTTTTGGCGGCGATTTTAGCTATGCTGCCGACAGTGGTCTCAGACGAGCAATTATTCCGTTTCTCAACCACTCTCCGTTCGTTTGGACGCAGCGGTTGATGATCGAACTGATCTCGCGCCTCCTATTAGCGGTGCGCCATCTCAATAAGCTGGACATGAGCGCTGCGCTCGAGCGGGCTGACGCCTCCGATCGAAGGCGAAAAGAAGCGAGCCGGCTGGGGTGAAACGCCGGCTCGCTTCTGGTGGTCACCCTGGCAAGGATTGCACCGCGACCGTCGAAGGGGTGCTGCGACGGGCGCAGGCCATGAACTAGCACGAGGATGCCGGGTTCCGAAGCGGTCAGATCATTCGCGGCGGTCGACAGACTTATCGGTCCAAATCTACCGGCGGTCGCTGCGGCTTCATCTCGTAGACCGTCGCCTCGTCTGCATCTTCTCGGAGGCCCTTGTAGGAGGCGTGACGCAGCTTGCCGTCATCGGTCCAGCCCCGAAACTGGATCTCGGCGACAAGCGCGGGCGTGATCCAGCGATAGGAGCGCCTGCGGCCGGTCATGTCGATCACCGGCTTCCCTATAATGAGCCTGTCCATCGCCTTGCGCAGCGCTGCGCCAGTTTCAACGGTGAAGCCGGTGCCGACGCCGCCGACATAGACCAGGTGGTCGCCCTGCCTCGCGGCGAGCAGCAGCTGGCCGATCCCGCCCACGGCGATCGTCGACGGTTCATAGCCGACGATGACGAAGCTCTCCGACCGGCTGCATTTGATCTTCAGCCAATCGCCGCCGCGTCCCGATCGGTAGGGCGCATCGCGGCGCTTGGCGATGATGCCTTCAAGCTTCATCTCGCAGGCGAGCTTCATGAATGGACCGCCATCGGCGTCGATCTCTTCGCTCAACCGGATCGAGCCATGAGGCTCGGCCAGAAGGAGATCCTCCAGCATCTCGCGCCGATCGCTCAGCGGCATCGGGCGCAGGTCATGGCCGTTCAGATAAAGCAGGTCGAAGGCATAAAGGACTGCCTCCGAGGCCAACCGCTTGCCGCCGCGGCCACCGAGAGCCTTTTGCAGAGCGCCGAAATCGGAAGTACCGTGCTTGTCGAGCACCACGGCCTCACCGTCGAGGATGGCGCTGTCCACGCCAAGGCTCAGCGCATCACACGCGATCGTCGGAAAGCGCGGCGTCCAGTCATGGCCGCCGCGCGTGATGATCCGGACCCGCTTGCCGACGATGTGGATCGCCAAGCGATAGCCGTCCCATTTCACCTCGAAGGCCCAATCCGGACCGGCCGGCACCTCGTCCTTCAGCAGCGCCAAACAGGGCTCGACGCGCTCGGGCATCGGATCGGAAAACAGATCACGTTCGGGCTTCCGGCGCCGGGTGAGCGGCCCCTTCACGGTATCGACACCCGGCCCGGCCCTGAGAACGCGACGCATACCCATCCATGCGACTCCGCAACGAAACGAGTCGCCAACTGACGGCAGGCCGAATCGTTCCCTAGCGGAACCCGCCAGCGTGCAGAATGGTTGAATGGCCATCAGTGGTTCGCGTGAGGTGTCCGCATGGCTACCCCTCCAAGTCACGCCGTGCCGTCTCGGCGCCAGCCGACCACCCGCCGCGAGCTCTATCGTGAACAGTGCCAGGATATTGAGGGAGTCCGCTTTATGATCATCGTCTGGCAAAACAAGCCCGGCCTATCCACGGTCTCCTATTCGCTGGAGGATGGCACTCCCCTCCACTACGAGGACGCATGCTATTTCACGACGCCGGAAGGCAAGCTGCTGACGCGGTGCGAGGACTAACTCGCGGAACAAGGCTTCGCGGCCGCGATTTCTAGCGGATGAAGCGCACCGAGCCTCCTCTCGAATTTTGGGTCTGGCTGGCAGTCGCCGGCATTATTCTCATTTCCGTGGGTGCTTCGATCAGTTTCCCGCCTCAGATCGTGCAGCCTCCCAATTGACAACGGGGAGAGGACGGCAGACTCGGCAGACCGGGTCCCAATCGCTTGTGCCAAAATTGCTTCCAGGCGAGTTCCCGAGATCGTCCTACGTTCTACAGCCAAAGAGGCGGGACCGGCCGCCGCCGGATGCTCGCCCCGAAATAACAGCACCGGAGCAGAAGAAAGTGTTTCGATGTGAACAGAGTTTGCCAAAGCAAAACCTCGGCGCTTTCGTCAGCCACAGGTCTGTGCAAATATTCTTCAGAACAAACTCGCCGCGCTTGAGACGGTGTGGCTTCGGTGCGGTCCGAGCCCATCGGTTGGCTTCTTCAGATTTTGGCCGCGGCAATCGCGGTCACGAACCGGCGATAGAAGCGGGCGATCTCCCGGTGATCCGTGAGATTGCCGTACCATGAAATTCGGTCTCAACTCGCTGAGGTGCTGGATCCTGCGCAATCGTGTTGATGCGGTCCCAGGCGACCGGTGCCTAAAATGCCGGTATCGTTGTTAAGCTAGCGTAACGCATGCCTCATCACCGCCGGTTTACATCAAAGGGGTATAACGGACGCCGGGGGTCATTTTTCTGAGATCATTGCCAGTCGTGCTTCAGTTGCAAAATAATATCCTGGAAATGATTGCGAGAGGCGCGACGCTGGAAGCGACGACCGACCGCCTCTGTCGTGAGATTGAGCTGCTTTTGCCGGACGTCTGGTGTTCGGTTTTGCGCGTGGATAGCGGGGGATTGTTGCATCCCCTAGCAGGACCCAACTTTCCTGATGAGTATTCAGCCGGGCTCGAAGGGTTGATGATCGGGCCGCAGGTCGGCTCGTGCGGCACTGCGGCCTATCTCCGCACTGCGATTGTGGCGGATATCGCAACCGATCCACGTTGGACGGACTTCAGGCAACCGGCCTTGGCCTTAGGACTCCAAGCGTGTTGGTCGACCCCCATCTTCGACGCGAGCGGAGCTGTGCTAGGCACCTTCGCCTTCTACTTCAAGGAGAAACGCGGTCCTTCTCCACGAGAGAAAGAGATCGTTGCATCCTGTACCTCCTTATGCGCCATCGCCCTCGAACGCGATCAGCGCGTCACCGAGCGGGAGCGTCGGGCCTTTGTCGATGCGCTGACTGATCTGCCGAACCGAGCGAGTTTCGACGTGTCACTTGAGCGCCTCTCCTGTGCGGAGCCGGGCGCCTGGGCCTTGCTGCTGATCGATCTCGATAATTTAAAGACGATCAACGATACTTTTGGTCATGCCGCCGGCGATGCGCTGTTGCAGACCGTGGCAAGTCGGGTCAGCGAGTGCGTCTTGCCGGATCACGTGTTCCGCATGGGAGGTGACGAGTTTGCCGTGATCCTTCAGGCAGCCGATGCGCTTGCTGACATCGAGGGCACGACGGTTCGGATTTTTCAGGCCCTGGCGGTGCCCGCCGAGTGCGGTGGGCACATGATTTTGCCACGAGCAACGATCGGCGGCGCGGTGCTGTCAGTAGGCGACGGTGATCCAACAATCGTGCGCGAGCACGCAGACCTAGCACTGTACCATGCCAAGGAAACCGGGCGTGGCGGTTTCGTGCTGTACTGGCCGGGAATGGGCAGCGCGATCACGACCCGCATCGAGGTGATCCGCGACGTGGACGCGGCCCTGCGCGAAGGCAGGATCGACGCGTTCTATCAGCCCATCTTGCGGCTCGACACGCGCGCGATCGTCGGGCTGGAGGCGCTGTGTCGCCTGCGGAAGCCGACCGGAGAAATTGTCTCGGCGGCGGCATTTCATCAGGCCACTTTGGATGTTAGCGTCGCTTCGAGTTTGACTGAACGCATGATGGCAGCCGTCGCATCGGATGTGCGCTGCTGGCTGGATCAGGGTATCCCACTGCAGCACGTAGGCATCAACATCGCGTCGGCCGATTTTCACAGCGGAACACTCTTTTCCCGCCTCCAAGCTGCATTCGGCCGGCACAACGTCCCGTTAAAGTACATTGTTCTCGAGGTGACGGAGTCCGTCTATCTCGGCCAGCACGATCCGGTGGTCGCTCGCGAGATCAAGGCATTGCGCGGATATGGGCTACGCGTGGCCCTTGATGATTTTGGCACCGGGTTCGCGTCGCTCACTCATCTGCTCACGGCCCCGATCGACATCATCAAGATCGACAAATCCTTCATTGACCGTCTTGCCCAAGGGGATCCGAGCCTGGCGATCGTCGAAGGTCTCATCGATATCGCCCGCAAGCTCGACATCCGGGTTATCGCCGAAGGCATCGAGAACGAAGACCAAGCAGCCCTTTTGACGAGCGTCGGCTGCGAGCTCGGCCAAGGCTACTTATTCGCGCAAGCCGTGCCACACGAGATAGCGACGGGCCTATTGAAGCGGTTTGCTCAACGGATACCTCAACAGAGAGATGCGACTGCAGGCTGCCTTGCAAGCCAGCACTAGCTATTCCCCTCGGTGGTCGTCCCGCGGGCGGGCGAGAACCCCGCAATGAACTTAAATTGCCTCGTCAGAGGGCATGACGGCTCCATTCGTCTATGACGGAGCGATGAATGGTTCCGTTTTCGATCAGATTTTGGTCCCGACGCTGATGCCGGGCGATTTCGTCGTCAGAGATAACCTGCCGGCCCACGAGCGGCCGGCGGCCGTGAGGCGATCGAGAGTGCCGCGCGAGACTCCTGTTCCTGCCGCCCTATTCGCCGGAGTGCAATCCGAACAACTTCGCCGAGCTCAAGGCCCTGCTTCCAGCAAGGGCCGAACGTTCGATCGACGCCCTATGGGACGCGATCGGACCCACCGTCGACTTCACTTCAGCCGAATGCGTAAACTTCAAAACCGCAGACGAGATCATCACAGCGGCGGCGTTCGGCATGATACCACCGGAATGCGAGCCGCCTGCAGCTTGGCGCGCCAGAAGCGGAAGTTGGCGTGAAGGCGCAAAACGGACATTGCCAGCATGCTTGGGCACTAGCTCAATTTAGCAGAGGCACCGCAAAATGATATAGAGCCCATGATTTCTTGCGGCTCCGAATTGACGCCAAAAGTATAAAGTCAGCGATATTAAGCTATCGGCTCTGACAATATTCTTTCATAAACAAATATCGTACCAATTCCGCATAGTTCGATCCTTTCTCATTTCCATGACGCCAAAAGACCACATAGCGGTAAGTTGCGGTTGGGCGGAACGGGATAATCGCGAGATCGTTTCCCAGTGTTTCATACTGCTTCGCGTTGAATTCGTTATCAACCGATACGCAGAGCCCATTTGCGATATACAAGGCACCCAACCCGACGGAATCGACATAGATATTAGCCACAGAAGCGTCTCGCCGCGGACCCGAAACTCTCGATCCCAGCGGATTTGCCGCATATTGACGCTCGATCGAGAGCAATTTCTCGGAAACAAGATCGCCCTCGGTGATGAATTCTTTCTGCGACAGCGGATGATCTGCACGCATGACACAGACATTCTGAACTTCAGCGATCTCCAGCCACTGGAAAAACCGCTCGTCCAAGGGCAGCCGCGAGATGCCGAGATCCGCCTCGCCGGTCAGCAGGCTATGGGCGATCTGGTCATACCGTTGCGCCTTGACATGGAGCTCCAGGGTCCTGTCGGCTCGGTCCAGCTCCAGTGCGAGCTTCGGGATAAAAGTCAGGCAGGTGATATGCGGCGCGCTGATCGTCAGCGTATTGCGCGTCGCCGAGAATGAATCGAGGAGCTCGTCTTCGATATGCCTCAATGTCTCGAAATAGCGATCAATGCGGTTGTAGATCTCGATCGCATTCGTCGTCGGGATCAGGCCGCGGCCATCGCGCACGAACAGCTTCTCGCCCACCGCGTCCTCGAACTGCTTGAGATGCTGGCTGACGGCTGATTGGGTCACGCCCAGCACTTGCGCGGCGCGTCTTGTCGAGCCCGCCCTGATGATCTCGCGAAAGATCTGCGCAGGTCTCAATCCAATCGAGCCGGCCAAGCGGGCGACGTCGTTCATTTGGTTCTCCCGAAATCTGCCAAGACCGCCGAGAGATATTAGCAGAGCTAATCAGCTTTGCAGAAACTTAATAAATTGACCCGTTCGGACGCGTCTCCGATTGTTCCTCACAGAGCGCTCCCCAGGATCTCTGCCGGCTGGCGCGGCATCGGCAGCGGCGATGGGGCGAAAAAGAGTGAGGGGCATCATCTTGAAACACTTGTCTTATTATTGCCTTCGGCTCGCCCTGATGGCGAGCGTCCTTGCCGGCATCGCGACAATGGCACGACCCGTAGCGGCCCAGGCGTTGCGGGTTGCGACCTCATATAAGCTGATGACGCTCGATCCCCATTATGCGGACCTGAACGAGAACAACTCCCTCCTGTCACATATTTACGAGCGCCTGGTGAGCCAGGACGAGCATCTCGATCCTCAGCCGGGCCTGGCGACCTCGTGGAAGCGGCTCTCCGACACGCGATGGGAGTTCAAGCTGCGCGAAGGGGTCCGCTTCCATGACGGGTCGCCCTTCACTGCCCGGGACGTGATCTATTCGCTCACGCGAATCCGCGATTTCCTGACGCCGCCAAGCGGCGGCTATCGGTCCTATGCGAAGGTGATCAAATCCGTCACGGCACCGGACCCACTGACCGTCGTTATTGAAACGAACACCGATTCCCCGACGCTGCCGCTGTCGCTCGCCGCGATCTTCATCATGCCGCACAAGGCGGACGGGTTTGCTTCGACCGATGAACTGAATACCGCAGCTCGCCCGATCGGAACTGGCCCCTACAAATTCCAGAGCTGGCAATCCGGCGAAATCTTCCGTTTGACGCGAAATGACAGCTACTGGGGTGGGGTACCCGCCTGGACCGAGGTAACCTTCAGGGTGATCGAGAGTCCCGCCGCGCGCGTTGCCGCGCTGACGACAGCCGATGTCGATGTCGCCGACTCCATCCCGGCGCGGGACGTTCCCGGCCTCAAGCAACGCGGCCTGAAGGTCGAAAGCGCCAGCGCCGCTCGCTCCAACTTTCTCCAATTCGACATCGAGCGGGAAACCGCTCCCGGCGTGACCGACAAATCCGGCAAACCGATCAAGAACCCCTTCCGTGACAAGCGCGTGCGTCAGGCTCTCTCCATGGCCACCGACCGCTCCTTCATCGCGGAGAAGATTCTCCTTGGATACGGCACCGCAGCCTCTCAGATCTTTCCGAGCGGCCTGTCCGGAACCTCGCCCAATCTCAAAGTCACCGCGCCGGATTACGGCGCCGCCAAAGCGCTCCTGGCTGAGGCCGGCTTTCCGGACGGCTTCAACGTCGTGCTGGCGGGGCCTGCCGGGCGCTATCCCGGCGACAGCGAATCCCTTCAGGCCGTCACGCAGAACTGGGCGCGGATCGGCGTGCGCGCCCAGCCGGTCGTCTCTCCGTTTTCGGTTTTCGCCACGCAGCGGGCCAAGGGCGACTATCCCGCCTGGTACGGTGGCTGTTCGGGTGATGCCGTGACGTTCTGCCTGGATGCGCTTCTCGCATCCCCGAATGTCGAGCTGGGCACGGGCTCGCTGAACTACGGCAGGTATTCCAACCCGCAATTCGACGCGATGCTGGCGAAGGCCAAGACAATCGAGGAGGGTCCGGTGCGCAGCGCCGCGCTCGCGGCTGCGACGGAGTTCGTCATGGCCGACTATCCGATGCTGCCGCTCTATCATTTCCACCTGATCACCGGGTACGGGCAGAAGGTAGCTTCTTATGCCGTTCATCCACGTGGATTGACGACTGCCATGCAGGCCGTCCCGGCGGGACAGTGAGGGCACGGCCATGACGAGCGCCATCGTCGGAAGGCTTTCACAAGCTCTCCTCGTCCTCCTTGCCCTGTCGGTGATCGGTTTCACCGGCATCCACAGCGTCGGCAACCCCGTCTACAACGTCGTCAATATCGAAACGGCCACCGCCGAGGACATCCGCAACGCGACGATCGCGCTCGGCCTGGATCAGCCGCTCTGGTGGCAATACTGCCGCTTCATGAGCAACGTCCTCGCCGGCAATTTCGGGACGTCCTACATCTATCACCTGCCGGCTTTTGCACTGGTCATGAGCAAGGTGCCCGCCACGCTCGAACTGGCGACGACGGCGATGCTGATCGCCGCGCCCTGCGGCACGCTGCTCGGCCTGCTGGCGGGCCGCCGGCAAGGCGGATGGATCGACCGTGCCGTCCTCAAGGCGAGCGTGTTCGCACTGAGCATCCCGTCCTTTTGGCTGAGCATGGTGCTGATCCTTCTCGGCGCGGTCGCGATGGGCTGGTTTCCGTCGAGCGGGCGCGGTCCGACTGTCCTACTGATGGGCCAGGAATGGAGCTTCACGACGCTCGACGGCTTGCGCCACTTGGCGCTCCCTGCCCTGACGCTCGCGATCCCCAATGTCGCGCTGATCGCGCGACTGGCGCGGGCGGGAACGGCCGAGGTCGAGAACCAGGATTTCGTGCGGTTCT
Source organism: Allobosea sp. UNC402CLCol (assembly GCF_000745475.1). Lineage (GTDB taxonomy): Bacteria > Pseudomonadota > Alphaproteobacteria > Rhizobiales > Beijerinckiaceae > Allobosea > Allobosea spartocytisi. The sequence goes on along the minus strand of NZ_JQJJ01000003.1, from coordinate 51,153 downwards.
GCCGGGCGAAGGGCCTCTCATCCCGGCGCATCCTGTTCAGGCACACCTTGCCAAATATCAGCATCCCGATCGTCACGATGATCGGCATGCAGTTCGGCGGGATGCTCGCCTTCGCGGTGGTCGTTGAAACGATTTTCGCCTGGCCGGGCATCGGTAAGCTGCTGATCGACTCCATCCAGCTTCTCGATCGCCCGGTCGTGATGGCGACCCTGACCTTCGTCTCCGTCGCCTTCATCGGGCTAAACGCCCTGGTCGATCTCTTCTACGCCGTGCTCGACCCGCGCGTGCGCCTGTCGTGATGAAAGCGATCCGATGAAAGCTGCAATCATGCGCGCTTTTTGGAAGCGCCCGGAACGAGGGCGCGCCGGCTTCGCGAGGCTCGTGCTCGCCGCCTATGTCCTGCTGGCGCTCGCCGCGCCGGCCATCGCCCCCCAGAACCCCTACGATCCCCTGCAGATCTTCGGATGGGAAGCGTCATCGCCTCCCGGAACCAGCAGCGGCGGCGGCTATGTCTATCTTCTGGGAACAGATGGGCTCGGGCGGGACATCATTAGCACCATCCTCTACGGCCTGCGCATCAGCCTCGTCGTCGCCGTCACCAGCACCGCGATCGCGGCGCTAATCGGCGTCACCATCGGCGTCAGCGCGGCCTATTTCGGCAGATGGGTCGATGCCGTCCTGATGCGTATCGTCGATCTCCAGCTCAGCCTCCCCACTATCCTCGTGGCCTTGATCGCTATCGTCACACTCGGGCCGGGCATCGACCGGATCATCCTCGCGATCATCATCGTGCAATGGGCGACCTATGCGCGGATCGCGCGCGGCGTCGCCCTCAGCGAGATCGGCAAGCCCTACCTCGATGCGGCACGGCTGCTGCGGCTACCCACAGGGCGGATCATCTTCCGGCATATCTTGCCCAACAGCATCGCGCCGGCGATCACGCTGCTCCCGATTGAACTCGGGCATGCGGTTGCCCTCGAAGCGACCCTCTCCTTCCTCGGCCTGGGGGTGCCGATCGACAAGCCCTCGCTCGGCTCCACCGTGGCGAACGGCTTTCAGTATCTGCTGACCGGCCAATACTGGATCAGCCTGTTTCCCGGCCTGGCGCTGTTCGGCCTCATCGCAAGCATCAACTTCGTCGGCGAGGACGTCCGGCGCAGCCTCGATCCGAGGAGCCGTTCCCATGACGCATGACAGTGCGCTGGCGCCTCTGCTGGCCGTCAGAAACCTCACCCTGAAGCATCGGGGAGAGTCCGGTGCGGCGACGATCCTGCAGGATGTCAGCCTGGATCTTCATCGTGGCGAGGTTCTTGGCCTGATCGGCGAGTCCGGAGCCGGCAAGTCGACGCTCGGCAACGCCATCCTCGGCCTGCTCCCGGCCGAGTTCGATAGGATGGGCGGCACGATCCTGTTCGACGGCGAGGCGCTCGACGCCGCGGACAGCCGGTCGTGGGGACGGATCAGAGGACGCAGGATATCCGCGATCTTCCAGGACCATACCGCATCGCTCGATCCGCTGATGGCAGTCGGCCCTCAGCTCGAAGAGACGATCCGCGCCACGAACGACGGCATCTCGCGCCAGGACGCGCGCATCCGCGCCATCGACCTTTTGATCCGTGTCGGCATCCCCGACGCTGGCGAGCGCTATCACAGCTATCCTCACCAGTTCTCCGGCGGACAACGCCAGCGCGTCGTGATCGCAATCGCGTTGGCCGGATCTCCCGACATCATCATAGCGGACGAGCCGACCTCCGCCCTCGACGCGACGGTGCAGAAGCAGATCCTCAACCTCCTGCGCGAGCTCGTCGATGAAACCCGGGTGTCGATTGTTCTCGTGACACATGACATGGGGGTCGTCTCCGACATCACTGACCGGGTCGTCGTGATGCGGCACGGGCGGGTCGTGGAGCACGGGGTGACGTCCTCACTCCTGGATGCGCCCCGGGAGCCGTACACACGCAGCCTGCTTGCGGCCGTACCGCGGTTACGGCTGTCCGATCCCGAAACGCGGCAGGAAGCCGGCGAGAACCCGAAAAGCCCGCAGCCGCAGGCGCGGCATGAGCTTGCGGGGACGCCGCCGATCCTTCTCGCAAGCGGCATCAAGAAAACCTTTCACAGGCGCTCGCTAGCCTGGTTCCCCAAGGGACACGGGAAACCTGCGCTGCAGGATGTCACCGTCGCGCTGGAGCACGGCGGGATCACCGGAATCGTCGGGGAGAGCGGCAGCGGCAAGAGCACGATGGGCCGGATCATCGCAGGCCTGGAAACCGCCGGCGACGGCACGCTCGAAATCGACGGCACCGCCTTCGATATCGCGCGCTCCGGGGCGCGCAACGGATTGCTGGGCAAGGTCCAGATGATCTTCCAGGATCCAGCGGTATCGCTGAACCCGCGCATGTCGGTGGGCGCGACACTGCAGGAAAGCGTCCGCTTCGGCACCGTCAGGCCAGGGAGCGAACGGCCGGACGTAGCCACGATGATGGACAGGCTCGGGCTCGCGCGCAGCCTGCTCGCCCGATATCCGCATCAGTTGTCGGGCGGGCAGAAGCAGCGCATCTGCATCGCGCGCGCGCTCCTCGCCAGCCCACGGATCATCGTCGCCGACGAGCCGACCTCGGCGCTGGACGTCTCCGTTCAGGCGGAGATCGTCGCCCTCCTGCGGGAGAATGTTACCGAGCGGGGCATCGCGATGCTCTTCATCTCACATGATCTCGCGCTTGTGCAGCAGCTCTGCAGCGCGATCTACATCTTCAAGGACGGCAAGATCGAAGACAAAGGCCCAGCGGACTTCATCTTCGCCCATTCACGAAACCCTTACACCCGAACTCTGATCGACGCGCGTCCCCGGCGTTTCACGCACTGACGCGGCAACAAGTCCGAAGCGCCGCTCGCAACGGTTCCTAGCATCCCACCAACCTCGTTTCACGCTGCGGCATTTCGCGGCGCAGGAGAAGCTTTGTCATGACGAACATGTTCACGATCGCCGTCACCGGGCAGTCGCTCATCAAGCACGATATCCGCGGCGTGGATAAGCCGGGCTTCCGGGGCGTCCGGGAGGTGCTCGGCCGCGCCGACCTGCCGTTCACCAATTTCGAAAGCACGATCCTCGGGAGCCATGGCGGATGGCCGCTGAAGGGAGGAGTTTTCGGTTGCAGCCAGCCGGTCGTGCTCGACACGCTGCAGGAGCTCGGCTTCCAGGCGCTGTCTCTGTCGAACAATCATGCCTTCGATCTGGGGCCGTCCGGTATTCTGTCGACTCTGGAGGAGGTCGACAGGCGCGGCTTCCTGCATGCCGGCATCGGGCGCAATCACACGGCGGCGGGCCGGGCAGCCAAGGGAGCATTCGCCGGCCGCAAGGTGGCGCTCGTGGCCATGGATGGCGGTCCGGGGCCCGATTTCATGTATGCGAGCGATTCCGTCAACGGGCGTCCCGAGCGTCCGGGCGTCAACCGCCTGAAACTCAGCAAGGTCGTCGATGTCGATGCCGATGCGTTCGACCAGTTGCGCAGGGTCCGCGACAAGGTCGGCTACACGATCATGGATCTCCGCAACGACAGCCAGCCCGACGATGCGCCAGACCTCGATCCCGAAACCGAGATCAGCATCGCCCGCGCGATCTTCAGGCGTTCCGACAGGTTCGGCCGGCATGTGAAGATCGATGCCGGCGACATCGCCCAGCACACCGCCACCATCGCGGCGGCGGCCGAGCAAGGCCACCTCGTCATCGCCTATCTGCATCATCATCACTGGGCGCCGGACTGGTACCAGGTTCCCGATTGGGTCGGGGCCGTTGCGAAGACCTGCATCGATGCCGGTGCGGCCATGTTCGTCAGCCACGGCGCGCCCGTTCTTCAGCCCGTTGAGATCTATCGCGGTCGGCCGATCTTCTACAGCCTCGGCAATTTCATCTTCCACGTCAGATCCGAGAAATCGCCATGGCTGGCCCGGGAAGTATGGGAGAGCGTGATCGGCCTCTGCTCCTTCGGCGAAAGCGGCGAGCTCTCCGGCATCTCCTTCCATCCAGTCGTCATCGGCGGCAGCGAGTCCGCCACGAATGATATCCTGGAACAACGCCTGGCACCGGAACTCGCTTCCGAAGCCGATGCGGACCGGATTCTTAGTCGCTTCAGGGATTATTCCGCGAAATTCGGGACGCGGATCGATATCGGGAACGGCGTCGGCCTTCTTCGTCTCTGAGCGATGGAGCATCTGGACGATGACCTGTTTGCTCCTGCGCCCCACCTGGTGCGAAATCGATCTCGATGCCGTCACGCATACGGCAGCCACAATCTCCGTGCCGTCGTGCCATTTGCCAAACGATGGGTCGCTCGTGACGGCTTTCTGCAGTGGGCGGGCCGTGTCTGGCTTCGGACGTCTCCCGATCGGCCCCTGAAGCGATTGATCGGCGCAACGATAAAGATCGAGGTAGAGCGTCGCTTGGCGAACCAACTGGCGGGAGATGGGGCCGCTGTCTCACACCCGAGCTTGCTTCGGTCAAAACGGATAAGCTGATGGGAAGGGTAGACCACGACGGTCTTCTCTCCCGATACCGCATCTATTTACAGGATCGTAGCGTGTGGGCTGCTGCCTTCAGGGCGCAGATGGTCGTTTGAACTGTATTCATATCGGATTTCCGGCATCTGAAATGCGAGAACGTCCGTGCCCATAGCCCGAGTTGGCGTAACGATCGAACGACGGTGCGCAGCTCGATGCGATGGAAGCCGGTTCTATGCGAAGCTAGAAGCCGAGGCCTGAGCGGCTCTTGGGATGGCTCCGCGCCGGAACAAGCCGTTGGTTGCACGCTTCATCGCGCAGAGCCTGATCGAGAAGGGCGTGATCCCGTCCTTCGTGCGTCCGATCGTCGAGAAGCTGAGCGCCAAGGCTGCAGCAACCTGACGCGCTTGCCATCCGCGGCCTGATCTCCGGCGTATTTCCCGCCGCGGCGAAGAAGTTCGAGCTGCGCTTCGACGAGCCGCCCAACATCGATCGACGGCCGCGCCTCCTGGCCTGCTGCCCTTTCCGTGGCTCGTCGGCTAGGCTAATCCGATCATTTTTTCGAACTGCTTGCGAGCGGAGTGCGAATGTTAGCAACTGGGGCCTCTCCGCCACCTTTTCCTCAGCCTTCCGGTGAGAAGCTCGGGCTGCCATAGGGATAATAGTCCTTCAGCGTGAGATTCTCGTAGGGCAGAGCATCGAGATGAACGGTGCCCACGAAGGGCTCGGGCGGCTCGACGAGGATGATGGTCGGCGTGAAACCGCTATCGTCGAAGCCGCGACGGAAATGGACGCGCGACTTGATCGCGATCACGTCGAACTCATTCGGCGCGAGCCCGAGCTGCCAAAGCTCCGAAGGCTCGATGATCTGGACGAGATAGGGGCTGAGCACCAGCAGGTTGCCCTTGCCGAATTCGACACAGACCCACTCCCTGCCATGGCCGCGCGTGGTCGTCGCCGGCCCGACCGAGCGCAGCGTGCCGGAGATGCGGACCGGTGCCCCGGCCGATTCATCGAAGAGGCCGCCGATCTCCGCATCGAACGCATCGCCCGGCTTCGCGCCGGACCCGATCACCGATCGGATCGTCCCGGGGGAGGCGATCGTCGCGATCAGCGTGCGTTCGAGCTTCTGTGCGACGATCTCCTGGAGAAGCCATGTCGCATAGCCGGAGCGGTCGCTGTAATCGGCGAGCAGGACGGGGCCCTTGTCTTCGGCAACCGCCGCGCGGGCGAGCGCGACCGCCTCTTTCGCCTTGTAGATCCTGACGGTGTCCAGCAGCGCGTGGCGGCGGCGCCAGGTCCATTCCGCCATGTCGCGGATGATGCGCTCGGCGAGATCGGGATCGTCGTTGGTCAGCACCTGGAGCGACATGCCGGCATCGGGAACGTCGGACCAGGGAAAGCCGAAGAAGACGTTGACGAAGACGTCGGGCTCGCGCGCCTCCCAGATCAGCGCGCGCTGGATCAGGTCGGACCAGGGGGAGGCGCCAGTCCACATCACCACGGTCGGCGCGATGATCGGGATGCGCAGGGCGCGATGCACCGGCTTGAAGCTGCCGCGGATCGCCCGGACCAGCATGCGCGCCGCGCGCTCGCCCTGCAGATGCATGTCGTAATGCGGGAAATACTTCACGCAGAACGCCATGTCGGCCTGTTCGAGGAAGGCTTCGTCCTCGTTGCCATGCGGATCGAAAGTCGCGGTGATAAAGGCCTTGTTGCCGACGACCTCGCGGACACGCCGGGCGATGTCGGCCTCCGGCCGTGGCACGCCGCGCACCGCGAGCGCGCCATGGAGCGCGAGATAGACGCCGTCGAACTGCGGCTGCGCCTTCAGCTCCGCGATCATGATGCCCATGAAATGCTCATAGGCGTCCTCGGTCACCCAGCCCGAGCCGGTTCCGGTGCGGGGCCAGAGCGGCGAGGTGATGCCGACGAGCTCGACATCCGCAAACTCACGGGCGACCTGCACGAAGCCGCCCATGTAGCCCTTGGGGTCGGTGGCGAGCAGCGCTTCGCCGGAGGCCGGGGAGCCTGGATAGATGAAATCCTCCAGCATCGTGTCGTTGGGGAGGAACGTCACCGTCTCATGCGCGAACTGGAGAACGGCGATCCGGATCTTGGACTGAGTCACAGCGGCCTGACGTCGTAGAATTGAGCGAAACCGATCCGCATGCCCGCGATCCCGCGATAGGCCGTCTTCTCATAGTAGGCGCCGAGCGGGATATAGGGCACGTCGATGAAGAACTGCTTCTGAATCTCGGCGCAGATCGCCTTCTGGGTCGCGAGATCCTTGGAGGCGAACCAGTCGAGCCTGAGTTCTTCGAGGCGCGGTGATTTCGGCCAGCCGAACCAGGCCTGGTCGCCATTGCCGCGGATGCCGAGCTGGCTCGCCGGGTCGAAATTATTGGTGCCGTTCAGATAGGTGAAGAAGATACTCCAGCCACCCTTGTCGACCGGTTGGCGGCTGGCACGGCGCTGGACGACCGTGCCCCAGTCGGTCGAGACCAGCTCGACATTCACGCCGGATTTCTGCAGGGCATCGGCCGCCACCGCGGCGAGCGCATGGGTCGAGGGATAGTCGGTCGGGTCGAGCAGCACGACGCGCTCGCCCTTGTAGCCGGCCGCTTCCAGTGCGCGCTTGACGGCGGCGAAATCGCGCTTGCCGACAAGGATCTCCGTCCCCGCCGTCGTCGCCATCGGCGTGTCCGGGCTGAAAACGCCGACATGATCCTTCCAGAGCGAGCGCTCGTCGCCGGCGACCGCCGTCATGCACTCGGCCTGGTCGATGGCGCCGAGCAGCGCCCGCCGGATCGCCGGATTGTCGAAGGGCGGATGCAACGCATTGAAGCGCAGGCAGCCGATGCCGCCGGCCGGGTCCAGCCCCTCCAGCTTGAGGCCTGAGCGGCCTTTGAGGGTGCCTTGCAGATCCGGCGTCGGGTTCTGCCACCAGTCGACCTCGCCATTGGAGAGCGCATTGGCCGCCGTCTGCGGGTCGGGAATGATGCGCCATTCGATGCGGTCGAAATGAACCTGCTTCGGGCCCGCGGTGAAGGTGGCCGAGCCATCCGCACGCGGAACATAGTCGGCAAACCGTTCATAGACGGTCAGTGCGCCCGGGATGCGTTCGTTGGCCTTGAAGCGGAACGGCCCACTGCCGATCATCTCCGTGACCTGCTTGTTCGGGTCGGTGACGGCGAAGCGCTCGGGCATGATGCAGGGCATCGAGGTGCCGGTCTTGCCGAGCGCCGCCGGCAGCAGCGGGAAGGGGCGTTTCAGCCGGAACTTCACGACGCGGTCGGATTGGACCGAGAGTTCGTCCGTCGCGTCCATCAGGGCGCGGCCGAAAGCATCGCGGGCGGCGAAGCGGCGCACGCTCGGCACCACATCCTGCGCCCGGACCGGTTCGCCGTCATGGAAGCGCAGGCCTTCCCGCAGCGTCAATCGCCAGGTCTTGCCGTCGTCCTCAACGGCATGGCCGGCGACCATCTGGGGCTCGAAATCGTAATTGGCGTTCTGGCCGTAGAGCGTGTCGAAAACGAGATAGCCGTGATTGCGCGTGACCGTCGCCGTCGTCCAGACCGGGTCGACGATCGCGACATCGGATTCCGGAATGAATTTCAGCACTCTGGCGCGCTGCGCGAGTGCCGGCCTGGCCATCGCGGAGACCGCGGCGCCGGCAGCAACACCCAGAAACGTCCGACGCTTCATGCCGTGATTCCTCGTTCGAGGCGATCGAAAAGCTGCACAGGCAGCGCCGCTGCAATTCCAATGCCGCGATCCTAGGATGGCGCAAACGACCGATGCAAGCGATCTGGTCCCGCTTTGGGCGTAGGAGGGCACCTTCACCGACGCGAAGCCGCCCACGCGAGACCCGGAATGAACGGCATTGTAGAATGTAATGGAACGCGTAGGTACGAGCATCGTCGCATGTTCGGTACGGATCAATCGCGTGGGCCGAGATGGGTCCTCATCTGACACGGCCGAACTGATCCGGAGCGTCCGCTTCGCGGCGATGGCCCAATGTCTGGAACTGGCGCAGCTGTTGCGTTCTCGGCGTCCTGGCTCCGGTCGCTATAAAGAGGCTACTGACGCCTCGGCGACATGCTTCCGCTCGCTGTAGCGGGTCGTCAGGTAATCCGAACGGTCGCGGGTCAGCAGCGTGAAGCGGACGAGCTCCTCCATCACGTCGACGACTCGATCGTAGTAGGCGGACGGCTTCATCCGGCCCGTCTCCTCGAACTCCTGATAAGCCTTGGCGACCGAGGATTGGTTGGGGATGGTCAGCATCCGCATCCAGCGCCCAAGGACGCGCAGCGCGTTGACCGCATTGAACGACTGCGAGCCGCCCGAGACCTGCATCACTGCCAGCGTTCGCCCCTGCGTCGGACGGACGGAGCCGAGCTCCAGCGGTATCCAGTCGATTTGGCTCTTGAATACGCCCGATATCGTGCCGTGCCGCTCAGGGCTGCACCAGACCTGGCCTTCCGACCATAACGCCAGCTCGCGCAGCTCCTTCACCTTGGGATGGTCCGCCGGCACGCTGTCCGGCATCGGCAGGCCGGCGGGATCGAACACTCGTGTCTCGGCGCCGAGGCGGCGGAGGATGCGCTCGGCCTCCAAGATTTGCAGGCGGCTGTAGGAGCGCGTCCGAAGCGACCCGTAGAGCAGTAGGATGCGAGGGGGATGCGACGCCCTTTCCGCCGGCTCCAGCCGGGCGAGATCGGGCGCGGCGAGGCTATCGAGGTCGACGTTCGGAAGATCGGTCATGCGGTGGGGGCCTTCCCTCTCAAGGTGGTCGCGGACTAGGGCCGCCCCTCAGGGCAACCCCACCGCTCGAGCATGAAGCCGCCGTCCTCTGGAGCATCGCGAGCGCCTTGCGAGACGTACCGCAGGCGGGTTGTGATAGATGGTGACGTCCAGGATCCGCGCTTTCAGGGGCAGGGGGGAACAAGTTCGTCGATGAGCGGCTGGCAGAGATCCGCGCGGCCGCCGCAGCAATCCTTCAGCAGGAAGGCGATCACGCCCCGGAAGCCTTCCAGGTCGGCGCGGTAAATGATCGAGCGGCTTTGCCGCTTTCCCACGATCAGGCCCGCTCGCGCCAGGATGGCAAGATGTGCTGACATCGTATTCTGGGGGACGTCGATCAGCCGTGCGAGTTCGCCCGCGGGTACTCCTTCGGGTTCGCGGTTGACCAGCAGCTTGAACGTGTCCAGCCGGGTCGGCTGCGCCAGGGCGGCCATAGCAGATATGGCTTGAGAGTTATCCATATATCCAAGATGCCGGATATATTGATGGGTGGCAAGCGAAGTGTTTGTCTGAATGATTATCGGCAGCTCAGTCCGAAAGGGTCCGCTTGTTGGCGATGCCAATGTCAGGGCGCTACTGCACGGTTGCGGATAGCTTGGCCCGCTCCCCGCTGTCATAGCGAGATAGTCGCCATATGAGAAACGTGAAATCAAGGACGTAGCACCTCGGCGGAGAAAGCCCGCGTGGCACCGGCCGCGGGATCTCACTTGCAATCTCGACAAGTCTCCATCATTTGATGTATAGAAATACCATTAAATGATGGAGAAAGCCATGCTAGCAGCTGCGATCCCCATTCCCGCCCTGCCGGAGCGACAGGACTTCTCTGTTGCGTCCGATCGTACCAGGCTCTCGAAGGTAGCGCTCAAGGCCTACAAGCGTCTCGTCGAGCACTGGGGGCTCACGGGTCAGCAGGCGGCAGCGCTGCTCGACGTATCGACGAGCACTTGGGAACGTCTGAAGCAGGAGGGAAAGGACAAGTCCCTCAGCCAGGACCAACTCACGCGCATTTCTGCGATGGTCGGCATCTATAAGGGGCTTCACCTCCTGTTTGCCGACGACATGGCCGATCTCTGGCCCAAGCTCGAAAACAAAGGACCTCTTTTTGGTCGATTGAGTCCAATCGAGTCGATGCTGAAAGGCGGAATTCCGCAGATGCTGGAAGTGCGCCGATATGTCGATGCGGTTCGCGGAGGCTTGTGATTGTCGATCGACGACGTGCCGATCGTTACCGAGGCGTTCTCCAAGACCATCCGACTGGTGACAACGGCTCGTTTGCGAGCAGCGGTACTCATCCCACTGGTCGACAATGAGGACGAACTCCAAGCTCTCGCGGAGATCGAAGGAGCGACGAGTTCCCGACTGACCGCACAGGATCGCGGCATTTCTGGATTGGCCGCCAACGAGCTTGTCTATGACGTTCCCCACGCTCACTTCATCAACGCATCCTTCGCCTATGCCAAGCCGCAGGAGCCCAACCGTTTCAATGGAGCCGAGCGCGGCGCTTGGTATGCAGCCCTCGACGTGACCACATGCCTCCGGGAAGTCGGGTATCACCTGACGAATGCGCTCGCTGACGCGGGTGACTACAATGCCACCGTCGATTATGCGGAGATGTTTTGTAGCCTTGCCGGCGAGTTCCTCGATCTTCGGCAGGTGCCTGACCATCCCTCACTCAACCCCGAAAAGGCCAAGGCCTATCCGATCGGAAACGCGCTCGCCGACAGCGCTCGCGCGGCGGGCCTCAACGGGATTATCTATCCTTCAGTGCGGCACACTGGCGGCACATGCCTCGTTGCCCTCCGGCCGGCAGCTGTGCAGTCAGTGAGGCAGGGAGCCGTATACCGCATGACTTGGAGGGGGACGCCCACACCAGCCATCGAGGGCCCCTTGTAGGCGGGTGCCCGCCTTTCCAGCATACGGCGATCGCTGGCAGCTTTTCATCAGGCTTGATCGGTCACCAATATCAGGATGCCAGTTTTCCCGGCATCGGGACTGCTGAGTTGTTTCGAGCGCACCCGTTTCTCAAGCCTGTGGTTTCGCCGCCTTCGCGCCGGCGCGCTGATGATCCCATATCCGATGGCGCCGACCACAACATCCGGGCCATCCCCTGACGTCCATCGCTCCATTCCGCATCCCGCGACGAGCGCCATTTCCGCAATCATCGCCTCGCCTTCGCGGCCGACCCGATGGGGCGCTGATCACTAAGAGCCCCGCAGACCTATCTCGCCGCGGTGCCATCTGATCCGCGCCGCGATCTTCTGCGCATAGGCGACGAAATAATCGACGACCGTTCCTTGCCGGAGAAGTCGTCCCAGGCCGACATTGGCGAAGTCATGCCGGGAGCGATCGTGCCAGGCCGGACCGCTGGTGACGATGAAAAAGCGATCAAACGCAACCAGACACAAAAATGACCCCGCCATCGGGAGCTGACGGGGCCAAGTTGGTTTCACCTGCTGAACTGAATTGGCTTTAGTGCTTGGGGCCAAGCCCGACCTCGCCAAAGCAGATCAGCATGTGCAGCTGAGTTAATGCTGGCCGCCCTTCCGCCCGGCTTCAGAGGCGCGCTCGCGGTCGTTGGCGAAGTTCCCTGAGCCCCCGCGCTGACCACCACTGCCCTGCTGGTTTCGGTCGTCATCGCGAGCCTGCTGCTGGCGATTGCCTCCTCCGCTATGCTCGCCGCCCTTGCGGCCGGCCTCGGAGGCCAGTTCGTGATCCTGAGAGAAGCTGCGCTTTTCGGCCGGCACACTCTGGCCACCCTTAGAGGCGATATCCCGCTGCTTGTCGTCATCCATGGACGCGAAGCCACGTTCTGACTGATTAGCCATTTGCTCACTCCATTGGTTTCTGGTGGTAGCGGATGCGTCGCATCCACTTCCCGACCAACGATGCCGATGGCCGACTGTTCCTTGGCAAAGAAGACCCCTGACGCTGCGCGAAAAAAGACAATTAACCATTTGATATCGCTTGTTTTTTATGCTCTGACTTATTGCCAAGCTTCATAGGTGGATTGCGTGTGCCGCAATTCAAAGCGGCGCCAACCAGCCGGCCGTTCTTTCGTTCCCAGGACACAAGGATTGGTGCGCTGACGCCAAAGAATCGTAAAGTTCAGGAAGGAAACACTCGTGCAGCGTCCCGTACGAGGGGGCAGGCGATCGGTTGGAGCCGCTGTCGGGATTACCGCTACGGGGCAGTATGAAAGCGAGTACGGTCCAGACGCCGATCTATCCCGTATTCATATCGGGGCCGGCGCCCAGAAACTTCGAGACATCATCATGGGGCTACAAGACATACGACATCGGGAACATGAATGCGGGGCACTGGCCTTCGATGGCTCGACCGCCACGAACAGCGGACCGACGAACAGGGCCGCCTGAGGGCTCGGGCTTCGACCCGTCAAACCTGAAACCGGCCGTCGGCACTCGCCAGACCGACTTTTTAACGGTATCCGCTAGAAGCAGACACTGGCTCATTGCCCGAAAGCGGGCCTTCGCCGTCCAACTCTTCGTTTACGGGAACCGCCCCAAGCCGACTGTTCTTAGAGCGGCGGGTACCGGAGGCTGCGGATTGTGGCTCAGACAGAGAGCGGACTTCTTAGGCATGCCCTTGGCGAACCGAGAATTCGGACGTTATCCGGCACATGCCCGGTAATATGGCAGCTCATTCAATTGGTGCTGGAACACGTCTCCTTGCCTCTCCGGACATCGAAAAAATCTTCAGGGCAGCCTGGTGGCAGTTCAACCATAGACGTTCGCCAGGCTTGGCATCCGTCCCGCCGCGCTGCTCGATCGTCACAAGCTCGCCGTTAGCAAGCCTGCAATGTACGTATTGCGTGCTGCCGAGATATTCCGCGAACTCGACCTGTGCCGGCAGCGCGTCAGCTTGCTTGTCCGTAATCAGCCAGTGCTCGGGGCGGATGCCGAGCTTGATCGCTTCCTGCGGAGCGGCAGGCAGGGGTCGATCAAGTTCGATCTCCGTTCCCGCAATGCTGAGGCGGTTCGCCGCCAGGCAGATTCCGTCAATAATGTTCATGCGCGGCGATCCGATGAAGCCGGCGACGAAGAGGTTGGCAGGGTTCTCGTAAACTTCCCGCGGCGAACCGACTTGCTCGATCCTGCCGTCACGGAGCACCACGATGCGATCGGCGAGCGTCATCGCTTCGGTCTGATCGTGTGTGACATAGATCATCGTATTGCCGAGCTCGCGATGCAGCCGCGCAATCTCGACGCGCATGCTGACGCGCAGCTCGGCGTCGAGATTGCTCAGCGGCTCGTCGAACAGGAAGACCAGCGGCTTTCGCACGATCGCGCGCCCGATCGCGACGCGCTGCCTTTGACCACCCGAGAGCTGGCCCGGCCGGCGGTCCAGCAATGGCCCGATCTTGAGGATCTCGGCCGCCGCCTCGACTTGCCGCTTGATTTCCGCGGCCGACGTTCGGGCGATCTCAAGTCCAAAGGCAAGGTTCTCGCGGACGCTCATATGCGGGTAGAGCGCATAGGATTGGAAGACCATGGCGATGCCGCGCTTGGCCGGGTCGAGATCGGTGACGTCGCGGCCTGCGATTAGGATGTCGCCGTCCGTGACCTCTTCAAGCCCTGCGATCATGCGCAGCAGGGTCGACTTGCCGCAGCCGGACGGGCCGACGAAAACGATAAACTCGCCGCCTGCGATCTTTAAGTCGAGGTCATGAATGACGTCGACCGAGCCGAAGCTCTTGCGAACGCCCTTGAGCTCGATGGTGGCCTTGTCTGGTGCCTGGCTGTGTTGCGCGCTCACCGGCCGCTCCTGATCCAGACCAGCATCTCCCCGGGATCGCGATTGTCCCAGAGGTGATAGGGCACGAGGCGCGCCGTCGTGGCGGCATAATCCGGCGGATGCGCATCGTAGAGCCGTCCTTCCCGTCGCGGCCACTGCTCGCGCAACACCTGCAGATCGATGGCCATCGCCCCGCCGAGATCGGGAACCGGAACCGTCTTTGCAGCCGAAAGGTCTGCCGGCACGACGAGAGCGTTGAGGTCGGCGACATTGTCGACCTCCTCGGCGCAATAGATCAGCGGGCCGCGCGCGATTGCGACCCGGCCCAGATCGGCCTTGACCGCCGGGTGGGCATAGAGCGCGCGCACCGGCATCGGCAGGTCGAGCGCGAGCCGATCGCCATCCTTCCATTCGCGCGACAGATGCACATAGCCGTCATCCGTTCCCGTTATCGCGAGGGCCTCGCCGTTCAGCGTGACGGCGGCCTGGTCACACCAACTGGGCACTCTCAGGAACAAGGTAAACTGCGCGGGCCGCTCCAGCCCGATGGTGACCGCCACTTTTCCGTCAGCCGGATAGTTCGTGACCTGCGTGAGTATCACGCGCGTCGCGCCGACGCTGAGGCGCGCCGTGCTGGCACCGTAGAGATGTACGGCGATGCCGTCCGCCGAAACGCCATACATGTAACTGCCTATGGCCGTAACCGTGCGGGCGATGTTGGGCGGGCAGCAGGGGCAGCGATGCCAGGTCCAGCGGTGGTGGCCGCCGCGGCTCTCCAGCGGATTATCGTAGAAGAAGCGCGAGCCGTCGATGGAGAGACCCGAAAGGGCGCCGTTATAGAGCGCCTGTTCCATGATGTCGGCATAGCGCCGGTCGGGTCCGCGTCCGAGCATACGGCTCGCCCACATCACCAGCGCCACCGCCGCGCAAGTCTCGGCATAGGCGCTCTCGTTGGGCAGGTCGTAATAGTCGGTAAAGCCTTCGTTGCTGGCCGCCGGGCCGATGCCGCCCGTGACATACATCTGCTTCGACGTCAGATCCTCCCAGAGCCGGTTGAGTGCATCCGTCAGGCTATCGTCACCGAACTCGGTCGCGACATCGGCCATACCCGAATAGAGATACATAGCCCGGACCGCATGGCCGACGACCTTGCCCTGCTCGCGCACCGGCAGATGTGACTGGTTGTAAAGATAGGTCTTGTGGCGCCATTGCGCCGGATCTACGCCGCGTGCCGCTGCCTCGGCATCGAAATAGTGCGGCTGCTGGCCACGCTGCTCGACGAAATAGCGGGCCAAGTCGAGATAGCGCTGCTCGCCGGTGGCGCGGCCGAGCCGGACCAGCGCAAGCTCGATCTCCTCATGTCCGCAATAGCCGGGCCTCTTATCGGGGGTGGCCCCGAAGGTCGCGTCGATATGATCGGCATAGCGGCACATCACGTCTAGCAGCCTGCGCTTGCCGGTGGCATGGAAATAGGCCACCGCCGCCTCCATCAGATGGCCGGCGCAATAGAGTTCGTGACAATCGCGCAGATTCGTCCAGCGCTGGCCCGGCTGCATCCGGACGAACCAGGAGTTCATGTAGCCGTCGGGCTGCTGGAGGCCCGCGAACATCTCGATGATTGCATCCATCTTCGCCTCGAGATCGGCATTGGGCTTGCGATAGAGCGCATAGGCTGCGGTCTCGATCACCTTGGCGACATCGGAGTCCCAGAACATCTGGACGTTGACCGTGTCAGGCGTGCCGTCCGAGCGAAGGTGCCAGGGCATCTTCACCTCCGGCACCGGCCGCGTCGGGTCGATCTGGTCGAACATGCCGGCGGCGACGCAGCGGTCGTAGAGGATCATCGCCGTGCGATCGACGACCGCATCGATGCGTGCTCCCCAGAAGCCGTGCACGTCGACATCGGGAACGGCAGGGGGCCTGAAGCCGCTGGCCTTGGGCTGGTCGTGAGAAGTCATGGCGTCACCGCTTCTGTTGATGTCGTGGCGTTCACTTGACGGCGCCCGCGGTGAGCCCGCGGATATAATAGCCCTGCAGCAGCAGGAAGAGGGCGAGGCAGGGCGCCATCATCAGCATCACGCCGGACTGCACCGCGCCCCAGTCAATGCTACCGAACTGCCCGGAACGGACCGCCGCCATCATCACCGGCAGGGTGTATTTCTTCTGATCGGTCAGCAGGATCAGCGCCGCCAGGAACTCGTTCCACGAGGCGAGGAAGGCGAAGATCGCGACCGTCGCCACGCCCGGCAGCACTAACGGGAGCATCACCCGGCGCAGCATCAGCAGGACCGAGGCGCCATCGACGCGGGCGGCGTCCTCGATCTCCTTCGGCACGGCGTCGAAGGCGTTGCGCATCATGAAAATCGAGAAGGGCAGATGCAGCGTCACATAGATCAGGACGATGCCGGGCAGCGTGTTTTGCAGGCCGAGCTTGGTCAGGATCAGGAAGAGCGGCGTCAGGATCGACTGAAACGGGATCATCACCGTCGAGATGATCAGCACGAACAGGAGGTTCTTCAGCGGGAAGTTGAAGCGCGAAAAGCCGTAGCCCGCGAGCAGGCTGATGATGACCGTGACGACAACGGTCGCCGCGGCAACGGTCAGGCTGTTGCCGGCATAGGTCCAGATGCCGACGCCGTATTTCGCCAGGTTCTCGTAGCTTTGCGTGCTGAAGCCTTCGACCGGCCAGGGCGGAAGCGGCGGACGCGCGGCTTCCGAGGAGGGCTTGAACGAGACCAGCGCGCTCCAGGCGATCGGTGCGATGAAGAGCAGCGAGATGAAGAGCCCGATCGCGTGGTAGCGCGTCACGGCGAAGAGGCGGCGGCGTGCGGTGGCTGCCTTGCGATTTGACATCACGCTGCCTCCGGCGTGCGCAGCAGGCGCAATTGCACGACGCTGATCGTGACCAGGATCACCAGCAGCACCATCGACATCGCCGCGCCGTAGCCCAGGCGGAAGGAGACGAAGGACTGGCTGAAAATCCAGTAGACGGCCGTGACCGTGCTGTTCTGCGGCCCGCCATCGGCGATGATGTAGAACTGGTCGAAGGCCAGCACCGAGCCCGCCACCGAGAGGATCAAGGCCAGCGCGATGGTCCGCCGCATCAGCGGCAGGGTGATGCGGCGGAAGCGCTGCCAGGACGAGGCTCCGTCCATGCGCGCGGCCTCCTGCACTTCCGCGGAAATACCCTGCAGGCCGGTCAGCAGGATGATCATGTTGAAGCCGGCCGTCTTCCAGACGACCATGACGATGATCGACCAGAAGGTGCTGTCGAAGGAGGCCAGGAGGTTCACGGGCCTGTCCGTCAGCCCGAGCTTAAGCGCAAGAGGCGAGAACAGCCCGACATCGACGTTCATCAGCCAGGCCCAGAGCAGGCTCGCCGAACCGAACCCGACCACAACGGGCAGGAAGATCGCCGTGCGATAGACCTTGATCATGGGCCGCGCCTTCTCGGCGAAGAGCGCGAGCGGGAAGGCGACGGCGAAGATCGCGATGGTGACGACCACCGTGTAGTAGCCGGTGAAACGCATCGCGTTCCAGAAACGCTGGTCGCCCATCAAGTTGACGTAGTTGGCGAGGCCGATGAAACGCGGTCGGCCGAGCAGCGGCCAGTTGTGCAGCGACATCCAGAAGGCCATCCCGAGCGGGACGAGAAAGAACACGATTACGAGCAGCACTGCGGGGGCCACGAACAGCAGCCCTGCCATCTGCCGACGGCGGAGGCGGGCACCACGTCGCGTGGCGGATCGCTGCAGGGTAGGAACAGGCTGGGTCATCTCGAATGATCCGGCGAGGTCTGGTGGGCGGGCCCCGGCAGGCGCTGCGTCATGCCAGGACGACCCGCAGGGCCGGCCCGGAACCCCGAGCGGTTATCATCGGAATTGAAGTCGAGCGTCATCCGTAGCCTTCCGATCGGGCGCATCGGTTCTGGGCTCCGGCTCGCTGCTGCGTAGCGCCCGGAGCGAGGAGGACAGCGAGCTATCGCGCGCTCACTTCCCGGACTGGTCGATGATCGACTGCATCGTCTTCTCGGCCTTAATCAGCGAGCCTTCGACGTCGTTGCCGAAGAAGACCTCGTTCAGCATCTGCTTCCACGGGCCTGTGCTGCTGTTGACGATGTCGTTGTAGACCGGGGAAGACGGCGTTCTGCCGATCTTCATGGCTTCCGTCGCGGTCAGATAGCGCTCGTCGAGATCCTTCACCGCCTCGGCTGCGACATCGGCCCGCGTCGGCAGGCTACCAAGTTTGGCGAGCAGGGTCTGGCCTTCCAGCGAGTAGACGAAGGTCAGGAATTCCTTGACCGCCGGCAGGTTCTTGCGCCCAGCCGTGACGACGAAATTGTCGCCGCCGGCGAAGGAGGACTTGCCGCCGGTCTTGCCGGGAAGGAAGGTCACGCCGAACTCGACCTTGGGGTAGTTCTTGACGAGATTGCCGATCGCGAAGGCGCCGATCGGCGACATCCCGATCCGATCGGTCGCGAAGCCGCCGAAGAAGTTTGCGCCGGTATCGGTCTTGGCACTCTCCGGCACATAGCCCTTCGCGACGAGGCTGCGATAGAGCCCCACCGCATCACGCATCTGCGGCGTATTCAGCGTCGCCTTCTTGGCGCCGTCAGTCAGGATCTCGCCGCCCGAGGCCCAGACCAGCGGCATGAAGGTAAAGGCGTTGCAGCCGCCGCACGCACCGGAGAAATAGAAGCCGCGGACGTCGCCTCCGATAGCGTTGACCTTGCCGGCATAGTCCTCGATCTCGGCCCAGTTGGTCGGTCCCTTTTCGGGGTCGAGCCCGGCCTGTTTGAACAGCCGCTTGTTCCAGAGCATCACCGAGGCGTCGGCCGACATCGGGACGCCATAGATGCGTCCTTCATACGTCCCGGCGCCGAGATGGGCCTTGGAGAGCTGGTCCAAGAAAGGGAAGCCCTTGATCAGGTCGGTCAGATCCTCGAGCTGCCCTGACGCGGCGAACGCCGGCGTATAGACCAGATCGAGAGAGAGCAGGTCGGGTGCCGAGCCGCCAGCGGCAGAAATCGCGTATTTCTGGACCATCTCGGTATTCGGCACGATCTGCAGTTCGATCTGTGTCTTGTGCGCGGCGTTGAACGCCTTCACCAATGACGGCATGAAGGCTTCGCTGCTGGAGCGCGACCACATCGTCAGCTTCTGCTGCGCCAGGGCTGCGCCGGCCGATGCCTGTATGGCAACGAGGCCGAGCAAGGCTGCCTTGAATCCCTTCATCTGCATCTCCTCCGATTGCGGCCTTGGTTTTTGGCGGCCGTTTTTGGTTGCTCATGCTCTCGCTAAGACGAGCGTACGATCAGGCTGCAAGGCAGCTTCCAGACTCCCGTTTCGACCGCCTCGCCATTGACCAGGCGCAAAAGCGCCAGCCCGGCCTGCCGGCCGAGTTCCTTCAGATTCATGTCGACTGTCGTCAGCGGCGGGCGCGTTTCCTTGGCGACGATCTCCCAGTTGTCGAAGCCGACCACGGACACGTCATCGGGCACACTCACGCCGCGTTCGCGCAGCGCGTCCACCACGCCCCGCGCAATCTGGTCGTTGCCGCAGAAAATGCCGTCCGGCTTATCGGCGCCGGACCAAAGAGCCTCGATGGCCTGGTGACCCCAATGCTCCGACCAGGAGCCGAAAAGGACCCTCGCATGGGTCGTCGCGCCGACTTCGTCAAGCGCCTGTGCGAAGGCCGAGGCCCGTTCGTGCACCACCTGAAAATCCGATGGGCCGGTAACGTGAGCGATACGTCGGCGCCCTTGCGCCAAAAGATGGTTCACGGCTGCCGTCGCACCTTGGCGGTCATCCGACACCAAGGTGACAGCATTGCTCGGGCCGGCGGTCAGGGCATAGACGACCGGCACCGAAAGACGAGTGAGGTCCACTGGCAACGGTTTGTCGATGCGCTTGCCGGTCGCGATGATGCCGTCGACCTGCTTGTCGAGCATCGCATTGACATGAATCCTCGCCAGGTCCGGATTATCCCCGATAGCGCAGAGAAACACCGAAACACCGTGGTCAATCAGCCCTTCCGAGATCCCGGCCATCAACGGCAGCGTGAAGCGGCCATAGGTATCGTTGGTCAGCAAGCCAACGCTGAAGCTGCGCTTGCGTGTCAGGCTGCGGGCCAACGCGTTCGGCCGAAAGCCAAGCTCCCGTGCAACACGCTTGATGCGATCGCGCGTTTCGAGCGAGACGCGCCCCGTGTCGTTGAGAGCTTTTGAAGCCGTGGCGGTGCTGACGCGCGCGGCGTGCGCCACGTCGTAAATCGTTACCCGCTCGCTGGGCCCCGTGTTCGTCACCTGTCTTCCGATCTGAGAAATCGGTTTCTCAGAGGATATAACAGAAATTTACGCGTTGAGAAACCGATTTCTCAGGCTGTCTTTCACATTTGGCTCTACGCTTTGCCTGAACGACAGTCGGTCGAGGCATCCGGGCAGACGGTCGGCGACCTTGGGAGGCTCTCTCATCAGGCAACTTCGCGACGCGATCTACAGGCATACCGCAGCCTTAGGAGCAGCAGAGCCAGGGATGGGTCCTGCCTCCAAGAGCTAACGCGACGGCTGAGGCCGCTTAAACTGTCGGCACCGTCCCGCCGTCGATCACATATTCGCTGCCGGTGATGCTTCCTGCTCGCTCTGACGCGAGAAAGGCGATCAAGCTTGCGACTTCGTCGGGTTCGGCCGGACGACCGATCGGTATTCCACCGAGCGAATCCATGATCATCTTCTTGCCAGCCTCAACGTCGACGCTGTGATGTGCGGCGAGGCGCTCCGCCAGAGCCAGGGACGCCTCCGTGGCGATCCAGCCGGGCGAGACACGGACCACCCGCACCCCTTTTGGCGAAACCAGCTTCGAAAGGCTCTTGCTGTAGGAAGAGAGCGCGGCCTTCGCTGCGGCATAACCGATGGTCGCTTCCGGCAGCGGCATGACTCGCTGAATGGATGTGACATGGATGACGACACCGCTGCCTTGCGCCGTCATCGCCGGAACCAACTCGCGATCGAGACGAATTGCCGGCATGAGGTTGAGGTTGAGCTCTTTCTGCCATTCCTTGTCGGTAAGGGCCTCATATCCTCCGGCCGGGGCTGAGGAACCGCCCAGCATGTGCACGATGATGTCGACTCCGCCCAAACGCTCGCGGACGGTATTTGCCAGCTCTACACAGCCTTCCGGCGTTGTAAGGTCGGCCGACACGAACATCTCGGCCGGCAGGTCCTCTGGCTTCGACCGGGCGCTGGTCAGGACCTGGGCTCCCAGCTCTCGAAAGAGCTTGACCGTCGTGGCGCCTGCGCCACGTGTACCGGACGTCACGAGCGCCCGCTTGCCCTTGAGGCTGATGAATGGGCTCATAGGGTGATCTCCAGCTCGACGATCTTGTCGTTCTCCAACCGGAAAAAGTAACGCAGATCGACTGGACTGCCTGGGAAGTCGCCCGCGACATGACTGGTGACAACAGTGCGGCCACGCTCCTGCACAATCAAAAATGGCGTGGCCGTGTAGCTGTATTTCTTCGATGATTCATTTTTCCACTGACGGATTTCATCCGGGCCGCTGTAGACACGGCCTTCGTCGTGAACAGTTGCGTCGGGTGAAAAGCACAGCATTACTAATTTAGTATCTCGGTCTCTGTCGGCTTCAAAATATCGAGAGATTGCGAGCGGAAGTTCAATCGACATTTGTAATCTCCTGCTAGGTGAATTCATATTATAATGATCTTGGTTTGATCTATCCCGGACGCTGTGCCTTTGATAACTTCTACTGACAGCAATTTAGCGCTGGACACGGAGATTGATAATCGGGATAAATTGGGATGAAGCATCACGAAAATCGGGATAATGATCGGCCGCACCGTCATTGAGCTGGACGCCGTCATGGCCATCGCGCGCCGGAAGTCGTTCCGCGCGGCAGCGGTCGAACTGCAGGTTTCCACCACTGCGCTGAGCAACATCATTGCGAAGTTCGAGCGGCAGCTCGGGGTTAGGCTGTTCAACCGAACAACCCGCAGCGTTTCGCTCACAGATGCAGGGCGGAATTTCGTCGAGCAGGTCGGTCCTGCCCTTGTCGACATTCACAGCGCCATGGATAGCGCCAAGTCGCAGCAGGAAACCCCTTCGGGTACGATCCGGATAAACGCCTTTCCCACCGCCGCGCGCGAGATCCTCGCACCTGTCATTCTGGAGTATCTGCGACGCTACCCGCAGGTCCATATCGACCTGGTCACTGAGGGGCGCTTGGTCGATGTGGTCGCAGGCGGCTTCGATCTTGGTGTGAGAAGCGCGGATTTTGTCCCAAGCGACATGATCGCCATCCCGATCGGGCCGTCCAGGTCACATGTCGTGGTCGCCTCGCCGACATACATTGAGAAACACGGCAAACCCCGCGTGCCCGTCGACCTGCTCAACCATGCCTGTATCCGTATCAGGTTGCCCGACGGCGAGATCTATCGATGGCATTTTGAGAAGGACGACCAGCCTGTTCAAATCGACGTCAAGGGGCCCATCACACTAGACGAGGCTAGCCTTTCGCGGATTACTGTCCTCACCGGCATCGGCCTGGGCTTTTTTATGGAGTCGGATGTCCGCGGAGACATCCAAGACGGTCGTCTTGTCCAGGTCTTAGAGGACTGGATGAAGCCCGTGGCGCCACTTTGTCTCTATTACCCTGGCCGAAAGAACCCTTCTGCTGCGTTCAGAGAATTTATCGCTCTTGCGCGCGACTTCACCTCAGGCTTGGGAATGGCAGACGGTCGGTGAGTGTCGGGCCGGCAGGGCCGCTAGCGATGAAACTTGCGGCCGAATTCGCGCGTTGCGTCCACGTGAGCGCGAGCCTGCGCTCGTTCCAGCGGCAATTCTTCTAACTCGCGGGTCAAATGAACTCCCGACTCCGTCAGATGGTCATTGGCATCGCATCTGCCGCACTTGGCGTGGCGGGGAGCGTTCTTATCGGGAACCTGTTGCCCGCCCCGCAGGAACTGCGTCAGCCGCTGCCACACAGCTTCGCTTCAGAGGATCGCCAGCTCAAGACCTCCATGGGAGCACTTTTCGGATCGAACTATATTCCCGGAAATTCCGTGGACACGCTCGTCAACGGCAATCAGATTTTTCCGTCGATGCTGCGGGCCATCCGCGAGGCGCGGGAAACGATCAGCTTTGAAACGTACATTTATTGGCGCGGCAACATTGCAAATGAGTTTGCCGATGCTCTGTCGGCCAAGGCTCGCGAGGGGTTGAGCGTGAAGGTCCTCCTCGATTGGGTCGGAAGCATTCCCATGGATCAGGCGCTCATCACGCGGATGCATGAAGCAGGCGTGCAAGTCGTCCGCTTCCGGCCCGTCAGTTGGTACTCGCTCGATCGTCTCAACAACCGCACTCATCGCAAACTTCTGATCACGGATGGCCGGCTTGGTTTCACCGGAGGGGTCGGAATCGGGGACGAATGGAACGGGGATGCTCGCTCGCCAAGCGAGTGGCGAGACAATCACTATCGGATCGAAGGGCCCGCTGCGGCCGAGTTGCAGGCGGCGTTTGCCGAACATTGGATCGAAGCCACAGGCGAGTTGCTGTTGGGAGGGCGCTACTTTCCGGAGATTCCACAACAGGGCGGAAACGCAGCGCAGATTGTCGTAAGTTCACCACATCAGCGCAACGTGATGCACCTAATGTTGATGACGGCGCTGGCATCTGCAGAGCGCAGTATACGTATAGCCACCCCTTATTTCGTGCCCGACGAGATGACGAGGGCCCAGCTTCTGGAAGCTCGCCACCGCGGAGTGCAGGTCGAAATCCTGATTCCGGGCAATCAGACCGACGCTCGGATCGTCAGGAAGGCGTCACGGCACTTTTGGGGAGAGCTTTTGGAAGCGGGAGTTAAAATCAGCGAATATCAACCGACCTTCTATCACTGCAAGCTCGTGATCGTGGACGATATCTGGACGTCGATCGGATCGACGAACATCGATGATCGCGCGCTTCGCCTCAACGACGAAGCCAACATCAATTTCTTTGACAGAGGGGTCGCCGCATCCCAGGTCGAAATCTTCAACAAGGATCTCGCAGCCTCCAGACCCTACACCCTGGCCGACTGGCAACGTCGAACTGCGAATGAAAAGTTCTCTGACTGGCTTGCAACTCTAACGCGCTCGCAAATATAGCGGAAGGAGCTTCAGCTAACCGCTGTCCCCGATGCTGCATCGGCCCGGGCGCGCCGAGCGAGCGGCTGGAGATCGCGTGTCGGCCCAAACCAAGTCGAGCCGCCGAACCTGATCCGGGAGTGGCCCGCCATCGCGAGTACGACGGGTTAGAGGACTCCGATGCGTCGCGAGTCGCGAACCCGCCGACAACAAGACGGCTCTCAAATGATGGCCAGGACCGGCTCGAAGAATGCCATAGCGCAGGATCGTGCGGCGGTGTCTCAGTCCTGGAAAACGGGCCACACCGATACACACCGCTCGACCCGGCACGACAGTCTAGGTGCGCCGGTCTGGATGAAACTGCGGATCGCGCCACACGATATCGATCGTGGCGCCCAACTGGTTTGACGTCTAGGTCGCGTCGCCACGCTCCTTCAGAAGTTCGTTCAAGCGTTCCTGTTTCGCGTTGATCTGCTCCTGCAAATTTTCTTCCTGAGCCGAGCCTGAGGCGGCTGCCGCCAACTCGGTCAGATCCGAGACTTGCCGGCGCAGGAGAGCGATCTGGTCGTTGAGTCCATCACGATTGCCATTGGCCATGCTCGACGTCTCCGGTTGGAATGCTGTCAGACCTCTAGGATCCCAGAATCAGGACGCTCCAGAGGCTCTGCTGTTCCGTCGGCAACGGAGATTTGCACGAGAGCCGGAGGTCGCCTTGCAATGCTGCTTCAAATCCCGACTTGAGATGTTTGGTCGGTCGATGGACGCCTGGGCTGGCACAAGATCTCGGGCGAGATTATAACGCTTGTTCCTTTTTCGTTCCCGGGTCTCATGACACGTCGATCAGGCAGCGCCGATCTCCCTTTGCATTACGGACGGGTTCCGCTCTGGCTCGGCGAACGCATGGCTAGGTTGGGCAGCGTCATTTGCGAAGCGATCATCCAGCACTATGGCAGGGACGAGCTGCTACGGCGCCTAGCACACCCTTTCTGGTTCCAATCCTTCGGCGCGATCATGGGTATGGACTGGCATTCTTCCGGAATCACGACCAGCGTCATCGGGGCGTTGAAACGCGGCCTGACGCCTCTTGCCGGCGAGCTGGGGCTTCATGTCTGCGGCGGACGGGGCAACCAATCCCGCCGCACACCTGCGGAGCTCGAACAGATCGGCGCCAAGATCGGCTTCGACGGAACGGCCCTGGCGCAGGCAAGCCGGCTCGTCGCCAAGGTCGACAGCGCGGCAGTGCAGGATGGCTTCGACCTTTATCTGCACGGCTTCTTCGTAACCGATGATGGCCACTGGACGGTCGTGCAGCAGGGCATGAACGGGGATAACGGCCTGGCGCGGCGCTATCACTGGCATTCCGAGGAGCTCGGCAGCTTTGTCGAGGCGCCCCACGCTGCGATCGAAGGGCGAAGTGCAGGCAATATCATCAACCTCACCGATGCATGCGCAGATCACGCGCGCGAGGCCCAGATCGCGCTGCTGCGCGAGCACGGGCCCGACGGGATCGTTCGGGAATTGGCGGCGTTGCAGCCGGCTCGCCCCAGCACTGATTATAGCGCTCCGCAATTGACCCTCCCGCATCTCGTGATGCCGGCGCATCACGATGTCAGGCCCCAAGACGTGATGGTGCGGCGCCTCCATGGCGCTTTGGCCGCTGCGGCCGACCGCGGCCCGGCCGATTTTTCCGAGCTCCTGCTCGTGCCCGGGATCGGCGCCCGCACGGTACGTTCCTTGGCGATGGTCGCCGAAGTGCTACACGGTGCGCCCTGCCGATTCAGCGATCCGGCGCGTTTTTCGCTTGCCCATGGCGGCAAGGACCGGCAGCCTTTCGCTGTGCCGATCAAAGTCTATGATCAGACGATCGCCGTCCTGCGCTCGGCCGTCAATCTAGCGAAGCTCGGTCAGGATGACCGTCTTGCCGCGATCGCGCGGCTGGACAGCGAGAGCCGCCGGTTGGAGCGGAGCGCGACAGGCCCGACGCTCGGCGAATATGTCGCCGAAGAACGAAGCCGTTCGCCTGCTTATAGCGGGCGAAGCGTTTTTGGCTGGGAGCGGTCCGTGGCAGGCGGGATAGACGCCGAAACGAGATCGCGACGCCGATAGAGTGCGGGCCTTCTACTTCGGCATGGTTGCCGCGAGGCGTATGCAGGTGGGTGCATGGGCGCTAGCCTCGTTCCAGCCGCGGACAGGGCGGTCAACCTCGGCCGCCATCAGCTTGGTCGAGGCGCAGGCCGCCATCGCGCCTGCATGCGTTCCTGAACAATCCCAGAACGTGTAGATGCGCTCCTCGGGGGCGCATGTTGCGCAGCGCGTCCGTCCAGCCTTGCGCGACGATCACCCGCAAGGCCCGCCGAAACTCGGGGCGAAACAGCGCATCGTCTACTTTTGCAGGATCGCGCAGCCGTCACTGGCCGTTTGACGAGATGGTTTCATCATGGCTGTTGGCGCGCAGGCCTTGCGATACGTTTGGATTGCTCGGGTCTGAAATGCGCCGAGAAACGAGGTCGTCACACGGACGCTTCCAGGGAACCGTTTATAAGACTTCTAAGTTGAGGCCTCCATCTGGGGGTAACGAGGAGGTGGACTGATGAAGAAGATCATTCTCGCTGCCGCGGTCGCGATGACTCCGGTGCTGGCGTTCGCTCAGAACCCCGAAGGCGCGCGTGGTGGCGCTGCCGCTGGTGCGGCGACCGGCGCCGTCGGTGGCGCGATCGTCGGCGGGCCTGTCGGGGCGGTCGTGGGCGGCGTCGGCGGCGCCGTTGTCGGTGGTATTGCGGGCGACGCCACGCCACGCTTCAAGACCTATGTCAGGGCTCACGAAGTTCCGTCATACACTTATCAAGAGGACGTGCGTGTCGGCGCGGTGCTCCCGGAGACGGGCGTGACCTATCGTGAAGTCCCGGCCGAGTTCGGCGCCAAGGGCTATCGCTACACCGTTGTCAATGATCGAACGGTGATCGTCGAGCCGAAGACACGCAAGATCATCCAGGTCATCGAATAAGCCCCTTCGACCCCGCGCTGTCGGCGCGGGGTCAATCGCGCCTTGGGTCGGCCTGCCCTCGCGCCGGGATATACGGGATAGAAGAGCTTTTGATTCGTCAGGTTAGCGGCGGGCCGAAAACAAGTAAGAGCGTTTTCTGTGGAACAATCCGCGCCGCCTGGCGGTCGAGCGTTACGAGATCATGCGTTACGGCACATTGGTCGCCTGGGCAAAGCAGCGATCGCAATGACTGCGCATCGCTCCTCAAGCAGAACCTCGAAGAGGAAGCGGCGACCGACGAGCAGCTCATGAAGCTGGCTACCGACGGCATCTATCGCACGGCTGCTTGAGCCCACAGCCCCGCCGGACATCCGGTGGGGTCTTTTTCCCTTTGGATAGTATAGGAGGCCGCGATGCTTTCGTCAGAGCCGGTTGTTCCGGCCAGGATCCCGCTCTGCGGATCAATGGCGTGACCATTCGGGGCCCGATCAGTTTCCGGGTGCACAGGGGCTCAGGACAATCTGGCTCGAGTTTTCCGTGATGGGCGTCCCGCCATCGCCGAGCTAATCCTCGGCCGTCGCCACGCCTCATAAGGGCGGCCCTCCTTGGACGTTCCTTCCAAAACTTCGGCGGTCGCTCCTTCTGCAGCGGCGGCCGTATTTGTTTTGAGCCGGTGCTGCGAGGAACGCGATCGCTTTCCGTCCGTTTGGTCTGTAACAACCCTCGGAGGAAACAATGGATCATTCTCAGCATATCCGCCTTTCAACGACCGATCTGACGCCGGACATTCTCGATGGCGCTACCATCTATGGGCCGGGCGACGAGAAAATCGGCTCGGTCTCGCATCTCCATGGCTCCGGCCCGATGGCGCAGGCCATTATCGATGTTGGCGGCTTCCTCGGGATCGGAGCCAAGCCGGTCGCCGTGCCGGTCAACCAGCTCGAATTCATGCGTGATGAAGACGGAAATGTGCACGCGGTGACGAACTGGACCAAGGACGAGTTGAAGGCAATGCCGGAGCACGTTGACCCCTAACGACGGCTTTCGATGAATGGCCCTGCTAGCTTCGGCCGGCGGGGCCATTTTTTATCTAGCACCCACTTGCGAGCGGTGACGCCGGACCTAGATTTTTCATCGCAGATCCATTTTTTGGGGAAGGAGCCATGCCTTTTTCATCGTTGACGGACCCGGCTGATCTGGCCCGGGCCTATGCTGCGTTGGAAGCTGTAAGGAACGAGGTGAAGCTGACTATTCCGGAGCAGGAGCACGATGAGCAGCGGCGGAAGATTGCTTATCTCGTCGCCGGATTTGCGCCGATGGCGCTCGACGAGGATGACCTCAAGCAAAATATCCTGCTCCACATTCGACAGGATGCCTTGGCCTGAAAGCGCTAGGGCTCCTTCATGACGCGCGGTGAGGCAAAGAAGAAGTAACGATGTCAAGGGGGCGGCGTGGAACCAACACAAACGTGCGCGGTTGTCCCGGCGCGCTCCGCTTACCCCCCAGGCCGCGAGCGCTAGGAGGGAGCCGGCGGTCCAAGCGTTGGCTCCCTCCTATACCGTCGTTCCGGACGCGAGCCGCGAATCTACCCACGGGACCGATCGGCAGGTAGATCACCGATTTCAGTAGCGACCGTTCGCCTGCGCGCGACGACGGTCATCAGGCCCGGCACTCCGAAAGGAAGCCGGGCCATTTTCGTTTCCCGGTCATCACGGGCTGCCGAACCGTAATTGAACCTGACGTGTTTGGGCTCAGCGCGCAGCTAACGGTCTTGCCGTTGTCCCCCACCGCTTTTGGAAATGAGTGTTCGCGGCACGTCACGGCCCGTTTCTCTATTATCCCGGTCGCGGGCGGGTGCCGGGCTCGCTATGTGCGTTTATCGATCATATTCGGAAAATATCGCCGGTGACTTGAAGTCGAGTCTGCTGCCGGGCGGTCCTCCGTCAGCTTGTGGCACTTTACTTCGCCAGCCAGACCACACCAAGATGGTCGTGGAATTGCTCGTGAAGCGCCGTGTGCGACAGACTTTCCGTTGCCCAGCATCCAAATGTCCGGTTAGGGCAAAGCGCCAAGCTCAGTTTATGGCGCATATCCAGCATACTCTCGCGAACGCGCCGGGCCAGCCAAGCTGGCTGTCCCGGCGCTGTAGATCGCTCATGCGACTAAGAAGCCGGCATCAACTGGATCGTCGCGGTTAATGGTCCAGCGTGCCGTGCCAAGTAGGCCAGCTGTGCCCTTCACAGTGGGGCGCACGGCGCGCGTGCCGTTCAGACTGGCTTCGCCAACCAGGCAACCCTCGAAGGTGCCGGAGCCGAGCAGGCCTTCTGAGCGGATCGGCTGCTGCAGCTTCATCAGGCCGCGCGCCTCGAACATCGCCATCATCGCGCTGGTGCCCGTACCGCCGGGCGAACGGTCGAGCTGGCCGGCCGAGAAGACGTGGACGTTCTTGTAGAAGGCGCCCTCGATCGTCGGCTCGTGCCAGAAGGTGACGAAGTTGAAGTTGTTGATATGGGCCGAGGCCGGGTGCTGGATCGCAACCTTCTGGCGGAGTTGCTCGCGGGCGATGATGCCGAGGCGCGAAAGCTCGGAACCGTTCTCCGGCGAGATCCGGAGCGAGGTGCCGCGCAGGTCGATGATCCCGAAATAATTGCCGCCCCAGACGATGTCGGCCTTGAGCGAGCCGATGCCCGGCAGGTCGAACGGTACGTCCTGCGCCGCGACATAGGCCGGCACGTTCTCGAAGCGGGTCCAGAGCACCTCCGGGCCGTCATTGGCGACCTCGGCCGTCACCAGCCCGGCGGTGGTCTCGAAGCGGATGGTGGTGCGGCCGTTCTCGCCGCGCCGGACGAGGCCGAGTGCGACCATCGCCATGCCAACCGCGATCGTGCCATGGCCGCACATATGGGAATACTGGGTGCCGTCTATATAGATCAGGCCGGCATCGTAATCAGGTCCCGACGGCGGCGTCAGGAAGACGCCGAACATGTCCTTGTGCCCGCGCGGCTCGCGCATCAGGGCGCAGCGCAGCCAGTCATAATTCTCCTCCAGGAAGCGGCGCTTCTCCAGGATGTTCGATCCGGCCGGATAGGGAACCCCGCTATGGATGATGCAGAGGGGCTCACCCTCGGTATGCGTGTAGACGACGTCGAAGACATTCTGCTGGCGCATGTGCGGCTCCTTGGGAAAACAGCTGGTCGAGGGGTTAGCGGCGTCGCTCCGAGAGCACGTCGAGGCCGATGGCGAGGTCGAGCAGCACGATCACGAGGGCGGCGACGATGATCGTCAGGCCGGAGACCGCGGCGATGGTCGGGTCGATCGTGTACTGGACGTAATTGAACAGCTTGACCGGGATCGTGGTCAGCTCAGCCGTGGTGTTGAAGATGCTGAGCTCGACATTGATCCAGGAGGCGATGAAGGCGAAGATCGCGCCGCTGACGAGCCCGCTGCGGATCTGCGGCAGGGTCACCAGGAAGAAGGTGGTCAGCGGCCGGGCGCCGAGATCGGCCGAGGCTTCCTCCAGGCTTTTTTGCTCGTCGGTCAATTGCGGCAGCACGGCACGCAGCACGAAGGGCATGATGATCACGACATGCCCGACGAGCAGTGCCGGGAAGCTGCGCACCAGCCCGATCGCGCTGCCATATTGCAGCAGCGCCGCACCGAGCACGACATGCGGCAGGATCAGCGGCGACATCAGCGTTTCCGCGAGGAGGCCGCGGCCCGTGAAGCGATAGCGGGCGATGGCGATCGCAGCCGGAACCGCCAGCAGTACCGCAACGATGGTCGCGGCGACGGCGAGCAGCGTGCTGACCAGGAAGGCCGAGACATAGGACGGGTCCCCCAGCATCTTGCCGTACCAGGCGAGCGTGACGCCCTGCGGCGGGAAGGCGAGGAAGCTGGTGGTGGTCAGCGACGCCCCGACGAGGACGACGAGCGGCAGCGCGAGATAGACCAGCGCGGCGAAGGAGACGATCCGGATGAGAGCCGACACCATCTCAGGCCCTCCTCGGTTCACTGAGCCGTCCGGCGATGGCGACGAGCGCCAGCGTCAGCACCAGCATGGTGATGCTGAGCGCACCGCCATAGTTGAAGTCGAAGACCGAGCTGTATTGCTGGAAGATCAGCATCGAAAAGACGGTGATCCGTCCGCCGCTGAGCAGCGCCGGCGTGACATAGGCACTGACCGCCAGCATGAAGACCATGACGGCGCCGGACATAAGGCCGGGCAGGCTGAGCGGGAAGATAATGGTGCGGAAGGTGGCGGCCGGCGTCGCGCCGAGATCGGCAGAGGCATGTTCCAGAGCCGGATCGACCTTGGCGAGCGCATTGCCGACCGCGAGCACGATGAAGGGCAGCAGGATGTAGACGAGGCCGATCAGGATGCCGAGCTCGGTGCCGAGGAAGCGCATCGGCCGCTCGATCAGGCCGAGCCCGATCAGCCCGTCATTGACGAGGCCGTTGCGGCCGAGCAGCACCATCCAGCCGAAGGACCGCACGATGTTGCTGGTGAAGAGCGGCACGACCAGCAGGATCACGCAGAACCGGCGCCACGGCCGCCATTGCACGATGCGGACGAGATACCAGGCGAGCGGATAGCCGATCAGGATGCAGACCAGCGTGGTCAGCGCGCCGATCCGGAACGTCACCCAGAGCACGTCCCAGTGATAGGCATCGGCGAGGATGCGGACATAATGCGCGAAGGTCGGCTGGCCCGCGGGCGTCGTCAGGCTCGCGATCAGGACGACGACCATCGGCGCCAGGAAGAAGGCGACGAAGAAGGCCCCCGGCAGGGCGCAGAGCAGCAGGACCGGGCGCAGTGTTCGGCTCATCACGCATCCCCCGGCACGAGGCGGAGGTCGGCGAGGCGGATATTGGCGAGGACGGGCCGGCCCACGCTCAGGCCGGCCAGTGCCGACGGCGCGAGCCGGGCGGCCAGCGTGGTGCCGCTGATGGCAAGGGCGACCGAGGCGTGGCTGCCGACATGGACGATCTCGGAAACGACGGCCGGCAGAGCGAGGCGCCCGGGAACGGGCTCGGCCGTGACAAGGATATCCTCCGGCCGCAGCACGCCGGTGAGTTCGCCCTGCGGCGCATTGGCGACGGGAAGCGTGATCGCACCATCGAGCAGCGCGAAGCTGCCGTCGCCGCGTCGTTCGACCACCAGAAGGTTGGCGTCGCCGATGAAGTCGGCGGCGAAGCGGGTCGCCGGCTGCGCATAGATGTCCTGCCCCCGGCCGATCTGCTCGATCCGCCCGCGATTCATCAACACGATCCGGTCCGCCATGGTCAGCGCCTCCTCCTGGTCGTGCGTCACGAACAGAAAGGCGATGCCGAGCCGGTGCTGGATCTGTTTGAGCTCGCCCTGGACCTTCTTGCGCAGTTTCAGGTCGAGTGCGCTCAAGGGCTCGTCGAGCAGCAGCAATTTCGGCCGGTTGACGATGGCGCGCGCCAGAGCGACGCGCTGCTGCTGGCCGCCGGAAAGCTGCGCCGGCAGGCGCGCACCGAAGCCGGCGAGGCCGACAAGCTCCAGTGCTTCCACCGTGCGCTTGACCGTCTCGTCCTTGGCGACGCCCTGCCGGCGCGGGCCATAGCCCACGTTCTCAGCGACGCTCATATGCGGGAAGAGCGCGTAATTCTGGAACACCGTGTTGAGCGGGCGCCGATAGGGCGGCAGCCGCGTCACATCCTCGCCCGCCAGCCGGATCGTGCCGGCTTCCGGCGCCAGGAATCCGGCGATGCAACGCAGCAGTGTGGTCTTGCCGCAGCCCGAAGGCCCGAGCAGGGCGATGAATTCGCCCTGCTCGACGGCGAGTTCGATCGCCGTCAGCGCCGGCTGTCCGCCGAAATGCTTGGACAGGCCGTCTATGGCGAGGATGGAGCTCATGCTGCGGCTCGCGATGCTCGTTGCCATCAGCTCACTTGCGGGCGATCTGACGGTTCCATTCGTCGACGACGCGCGCGCGCAGGCCGTTGATCTCGGCCCAATCGAAGAGCTGCAGGTTCTTGACCGAGCCGGTCTCGCCCCAGGGCAGCTTCCGGGCGGTCTCGGGCTTCACCACGACGTTCTTCACCGACGGGCCGAGATAGAGCTTCTCGGCCAGACAGCCGGAGGCTTCGGGCGTCAGGGCTTGGTTGATGAATTTGGCCGCGGCCTCCTTCTTCGGCGTGCCCTTGACCAGATGCAGGCGGGCATCGGTAGCCCAGGCGCCTTCCTTGGGCACGACGAAGCCGATCGGCAGGCCCTTGTCGGCGAGATCCCAGGCGCCGACGTTGAAATGCGCGCCGATGATCGCCTCGCCGCTCTGATAGGCGTTGGTCGCGGCGCCCGAGGAATCGAAGAACAGCGCAGCCTTGAGGTCCTTGATCTTCTTGAAGGTCGGGGACAGATCGCCGGACGGATTGCCCCAGATCTTCGAGAGGAACATCACGAAGGGCACGCCGGATGAATTCGCCGGGGAGGGGATGGTAACGGCGTCCTCGAACTCCGGTTTCCAGAGATCGTTCCAGGAGGTCGGCGCGGCCTTGACCTTTTGGGTGTTGTAGGTGAGCCCAAGAGAATAATAGCCGGTGCCGACCGCATAGGTGGCCACGCCGCTCTTGTAGATCGCTTCCGGCAGGGTGTTCGCGAGATTGGGGATCGCCGCCGGATCGAGATTATCGGTCACCGCGGCGGCGAGCGCGAGTTCGCTGATGCCGCCATCCATCCAGGCGACGTCGATCGTGGGGGCGGACTTCTGCTGCTGCAATTTCGCCAGGGTGACGGTCGAGGTGCCGATCTCGGCATTGACGGCGATGCCGGTCGCCTTGGTGAAGGGTTCGGCAACACAAGCCTTGAAGGCGTCGCCCCAATTGCCGCCATACCAGGCGACGGTGATCGACGAGGGCTGCTGTGCCAGCGCTGGAGCGGTGAGCAGGGTGGTGGCGAGCATAGCCGCGGCCAGCCGGATGGGTCGGGTCATCGTCGTTCTCCTCTGCCGAGCGTCTTTGCGCTTTTGTAGGAACATGTTGGCGCGGAGGCAGCAAAAGGCACTAGAATGCGCCGGCCCAAAATTTGAATAATCACGACATGAGCAGCGTCCAGCTCCATCACCCCGTCAGCGACCGGTCGCAGCCCGGGGCTACGCCCGTCTCGCGGCTGCGGATCGGCTTCCTGCTGCTCGACCAGTTCACGCTCGCCGCCTTCTCCGGGCTCATCGATGTCTTGCGGCTGGCAGCAGACCATGGCGGACGCAGCCGCCAACTTCATGCCAGCTGGACAGTGATGAGCCTCGATGGGGAGCCGCGCCGCTCGAGCTGCGGCGTCTCGGTCACTCCGAACGCGGGCCTGCTCGAGCCCGCCGGTTTCGACTACATCGCCGTCTGCGGCGGCAACGACTATCTCAACGACGCCCTGCCCGACAGCTTGCTCGGCTATCTGCGCCGCGCAGCGACATCGGGTGTCCGGCTGCTCGGCATCTGCACTGGCACCTTCGCCATCGCCCGGGCCGGCCTCGCCGGCCCGCGCCGGGTCTGCGTGCACTGGAACGTGCTCGACGCGTTCAAGGAGCGTTTTCCCAAGGTCTCGGCCGGGGTCGAGCGACTCTTCATCGACGAGGGCGACCTGATTACCTGCGCGGGCTCGACCGCAGCAATCGATCTCGGCCTTTATCTCGTTGCCCGCCACTGCGGCCGCGACAAGGCCCAGCAGGCGATGCGGCACATGATGCTGCAGGACATGCGCCCGGCCGAGATGCCGCAGGCGCATTTCTATGCCGAGCTGGCGCCCAATCTCGACGTCAGGGTGCAGCAGGCGGCGCAGTTTATTGAGCAGCGGCTCGACAATCCCCCGCCGATCGCCGCCGTCGCGCGCTATGTCGGCGTCAGCTCTCGCCAGCTCGAACGTCTGTTCGGTGCCTCATTGGGGCAGAGCCCGGCGGCCTTCCAGCGCAAGCTTAGGCTCGACTATGCGAAATGGCTGATCCTGAACAGCAAGCGCTCGCTCACCGACATCGCCATGGGCACGGGCTTTGCCGACAGCGCCCATCTCTCGCGGGACTTCAAGGCGTCATTCGGAGAAACGCCGCGCGCCCTGCGCCAAAATAGGTAGGGCAGCGTGCATTGGGTGCTCGATTGCCTTTTAAGAAGCGAGTGTCCTCTTTCCGGTAGGAAGCTTGATGTCTGCACGAATCATAAATGCGGAGGTGCGCCGCGTCCGAAAATCCACTTTCGGCGTTGCTCCCCTCTAGCGAAGCCGATCTGGTTTGCGTTGCCGTGGCTCCTATCAAAAGTCTCGTCGAACGCAGGATCCGTTCGGCTGCGCGGCCCCTCCGACATTGTCAGATCACGGGTGGGCGATAGGGCGCGGCCGCCCGCAGCGACAACCGGACCGATGCCGGGGACCGCACTCAAGCCGATGCCGGCAAGCCACCACTTGAGGACGGCCTTTACTAGCCGGAAATTTTCCGCCCCTTGATTGTGACTGCCTCCAAGATCCCGCCATCATGGCATACGCCTGTCAAACGCCTTGCCGGCGCAGGAGCCAGAGAAAATAGGGGCTTCCCAGCAGCGTCACCACGATGCCGGCCGGCAGCTCGTTGGGAAAAAGTGCGACACGCCCCAGCCAGTCCGCCGCCATCAGCAGCCCTGCGCCCATCAGCATCGCACCTGCTAAATGCTGCACGGGGCGCGTCAGCCCGAGCATGCTCGCCATATGCGGTGCCATCAGCCCGACGAAGCTCATCGGGCCCGCGATCAGCGTACCGCAGGCCGTCAGCAGGGCAGCCGCGCACAGCACCAGCAGGCGGCTTGCCGGCGATACACCCACGGCTTTGGCCGTAGGCATGCCGAGCGGCAGCAGCGCAAGCCAGCGAGCCAGTGCCAGCAACGAAACGAAGAGGACCGGTGTCGCGACGAGCATTGCGGCAGCGATCGTCTCGCGTACCAACGACATCGAGCCCGAGATGAGCCGGAGCAGCACGAGTCCGCGCGGGTCGCCGCTGCCGACGAAGAGAGCGACGACGACCGCGAAGGCGGTGTTGATCGCAATCCCTGTCAGCAGCATCCGGGCAGCGGACATAGGGGACCGGTTGGAAAGCAGCAGGAGTAACAGGAAGGTTGCCACTGCGCCCGCGAACAAGGCACCCGTCTGAAAGAGCGGATCCAGCGGGAGGTCGAGCAGCAGCGCGCCGATCATTGCCAGCATGCCGCCGGCACCGATGCCGAGGACCTCGGGGCTGGCGAGTGGGTTGCCGGTCAGGCGCTGGATTAGACAACCTGCGCCGGCCAGCATCGCGCCGGCCGAGAGCGCGCCCGCCACGCGAGGCCACCGCCAGGGCAGGAGCGCGTGGAGTTGCGCACCGCTCGCCCACTGCCAGCCCCGAACTCCCGGCGCGAAGCTGATTGCGACGCAGAA
Source organism: Allobosea sp. UNC402CLCol (assembly GCF_000745475.1). Taxonomy (GTDB): domain Bacteria; phylum Pseudomonadota; class Alphaproteobacteria; order Rhizobiales; family Beijerinckiaceae; genus Allobosea; species Allobosea spartocytisi. The sequence goes on along the minus strand of NZ_JQJJ01000003.1, from coordinate 14,596 downwards.
GACAAGCAGGCACAGGCAAAGGAGCGTCGCGAGAATAACCAGAGGACGGGAGGCTCGCGCATTTCGCCCGGCGCCGTCGCGGGGCAACTCACCAGAGTGGCTCAGCCGCGGCAAAAGTAGCAGGAGCAGCGGCACGCCGATGAGGGCCGTCGCCGTGCCCGCCGGGAGTTGCTGCGCGCCGATCCCGATTCGGGATGCGAGCTCGTCCGCCAGCCAGAGCAGCGCCGCCCCGACAGGCGGTGCCCAGACGAACTGGTCGCGCAGGCGCCGTGCGCCGGCCAGCCTGGTGACGGCTGGCGCTGCGAGACCGACGAAGCCGATATTGCCGACCGCGCTGACGACGAAGGCCGTTAGTGCGATGGCGACGACGAGCCCGGCCAACCGGGCCAGCCCCGGAGAGAGGCCGAGAGCAGCTGTAATACCCTCATCGAGCCCCAGCAGCGTCAGTGGCCTCAGCAGCAGGGCCGTGGCAAGAATCGCGGCAAAGAAACGCGGCAGCAGATAGGCCGTCCCGTCCCAGCCGCTCTGGGACAGGTTCCCACTGGCCCATAGATAAAGGCCCGCCACGGATTGATCGTTGAACAGGGCGAGCGCCGTAGCCACCGCTCCGCAGGTGATGTTGACGACGAGCCCGGCCAGAACAAGCCGAACTGGTGAGAGCGTGCGGCTCCAGCCGAGCAGGAAGACGAGCGTCCCCGCTGTAGCGGCGCCGGCGAAGGCAACGGCCTCGCGCGACGTCGCAAGCAGGGTCGGGGCATAGAAGGTCGCGCTTGCGATCGCCAAATAGGCTCCACTAGAAACGCCCAGCGTTGCCGGCTCCGCCAGGGGATTGCGCAGGATCTGCTGGAAGAGGAGGCCGGCCAGCGACAGGGCCGCGCCGCACAGCATGGCGATGAGGGCACGCGGAAGCAGCGCGTCTCGCAACAACAGCTCCGCCATCGCATTCCGATCCGGTGCGCGAATGATCCGCAGCCAGGCTTCCGGCGGCGCCAGCCGCGTGAGATCGAACCAGAACAGGAACAGGGCTGGCGCTGCCAGCAGCACGAGCAAGATGGCGCGGCGGGGCAGGGCACGCGCGGGGCTCGCCGTCATAAAGCACCGTCCGGCGCTGTCAGCGCGTCGGCGAGCAGGGTTGCAAAGCGGGTGGCGGACGGCAGGCCGCCGTTATTTAGCACCTGTTCGACAACGCGGATGCGCCCCTCCCGCACGAAACGCAGTGCTTGCCAGAAGACGCTTCTGGCCAGTCGCGCGCCGGGATCTGCCAAGAGCGGTGTACGAAGCAGGAGAACACGAGCCCCTGCTTCGGTCAGCTGCGCTAGTGGAACCGGCGCGAACCCAATGGGTGAGGCCGTCTTCCAGGCGTTGACGAGCCCGAGCGCTGTCAGGATCGCGTCGAACAGGCCGTTCCCGGTATGGACCGTCACATAGCGGTCGTCGATCGGGCTCGCGAGGTAGATCGGCCTGCCGTCATACGACGCGAGCCTGGCGCGTGCCCGGAGCATGGCTTCATCATGGGCAAGTGATAGCTGGGCCGCGGCAGCCGGGACGCCCAGAAAATCCGCCAGACGGGCCGTCTCGCGCTGCGAGCGGGCAAGCAGCTCGCGGCTGGGCTGGAACACCGCGAAAGGCTCCGTAGGCGCAATGCGGCTCAGCAATGGCAGGGCCGGTGCCAGCGCCGGCGTTGCCAGGATCGCGTCCGGGGCCAGCTCCTGGATGAGTTCAAAATTGGGGGCGAACAATAGGCCGACATCGGTCACACCGGCTTGCAGCCGCGGCGTGACGGCGTAGCGATCGTACCAGCCCGGCGCGGGCACGCCGACCGGAACCCGGCCAAGCGCAAGCACGGTCTGGACGAGCCCCCAATCGAGCACGACGAGGCGCGACGGCGCCGCCCAGGCGCCAGGCTCTCTGGTCTCCGCTGCAAACGCCACCGCTGGCGGCGTCAGAGCGGCCGCCGCCGCCGCCACCACCCGAAAGCTGTCGCGGCGCGTCAGGCCCTGCGGAGCTGATCTCTCGCTCAAGCCCTCACCACCGGTAGGACAGGGTCGCGTAGACGGTGCGCCCGACGCCCCAGCGGCAGCCGACAGCGGCGCAGCTGGAGATATATTTCCGGTCGAACAGATTGGTCGCGCTGACCGAGAGCTTAGTCCCCTTGAGTAGCGGGCTCGCGGCGCCGAGATCGTAGTGCACGCCGGCATCGAACAAGGTCACGTTCGGGATCTTGATCGTGTTGGCATTGGTGGCGAAGAACGAGTCGACATAGCGAGCGCCCGCCGTCAAGCCGAAGCCGTTGAGCGGCCCGCTGCGGAAGGTGTAGTCGCCCCACAGGCTGGCGAAATTGCGTGGGGCGCCGGCCAGCCTCTTGCCGACGGTGCCGTCATTGGCTTTCTCCACCTCGGCGTCGAGATAGGTATAGGAAGCGCGGACGCTCAAATTTTCGGCGACGGTGGCCACAGCCGAGAACTCGACGCCGCGCGAGCGGACCTCGCCCGTCTGCACTTGGCTGCCGATAGGGTGTGTCGGATCGAGATCCGCAGTCAGGACATTCTTCTGGCGAAGATTGAACACCGATGCCGTCAGTAGGGCATTCCACCCGACCGGCTGGTACTTGATGCCCGCCTCGTACTGCTCTCCCTTCGTCGGATCGAAGGGGGTGCCGGTTGCAGCCGTGCCCGCCGTCGGCTGGAATGAGGTGGCATAGCTGACATAGGGCGCCAAGCCGTTGTCGAACTTGTAGAGCAGCCCGGTATGCCAAGTGAAGGCGTGGCTGGCCTGCTGCGTCGCGACACCGCTGACATGATTGCTGTTACTGCTGCTGACCCAGTCCTGCCGCCCGCCGAGCGAGAGGACGAAGCCGCCGAATTTGATCTGATCCTGTACGTAGACGCCGAGCTGGCGCTGGACTTGGTCGGCATTTTGGAAGACGCCCGGACGCGGGATCAGCTGGCCATAGACAGGGTTCAGCAGATCGAGCGCCGGTGCCGCACCAAAGCGGGTGAAGTTGTCCCATTTCTTGTACTGATAATCGAGGCCGAGAATGGCCGTGTGTTGCAGCGGGCCGGTCACGAAATCGGCCTGCAGTTGGTTGTCGAGCGTGACCGTGTTGAGGTTTTCCTTGGCCATGTAAGCTTGGCGCTGGAGTGTGCGGTCGTCGGCGGCTACGCCGATAACCTGAGCCTCCCGATAGTTCAGGTCGATATGGCTGAAGCGCAGGTTCTGGCGGAACTTGAGAGTGTCGTTGAACCGATGCTCGAGTTCGTAGCCGACGGCCGCCTGGTTAAAGTCGAAACTCTCGAAATTGGGCTCGCCAGCGAAGAACGAGCGCGGGATCGAGCCATATCGATTGGGATAGAGCGTGCCGCGCATCGGCAGGATGTTCCAGAAGCCTGCCTTGGGATCATGGAGATAGCTGGCGAGAAGCGTGAAGGACGTGTCCGCCGTCGGCCTCCAGGTCAGCGCCGGCGCAATGGCGACACGCTGCTGGTCGAGATGGTCCACCTGCGTGCCTGTGTCGCGGGCGATGCCGGTGAGGCGGTAGAGCAGCTTGCCTTCCGGGTCGATCGGCCCGCTGAAGTCGAAGGCCCCCTGGATGCGGTTAAAGCTGCCGGTCTGGATCTGGACCTCGTGAAGTGGAGTCGCGGTCGGCCGCTTGCTGATCATGTTGAGGAGGCCGCCGGGCGATGCCTGGCCGTACAGTGTCGAGGACGGGCCTTCCAGAACCTCGGCCCGCTCCAGAAAATACGGGTCGACGCGTGGCGTCGACCAGGTACCGGGCATGAGGCGCAGGCCGTCGACATAGGGATCGAGCGCAAATCCGCGGGCATTCACCGGCTCGAACCGGAAGTCGGCATCGTCGCTGAAATAGACGCCCGGCGCGTAGCGGACGGTGTCGCGGACGCTCTGCGCCTGCTGTGCGGTCATCTGCTCGCGCGTGATGACCGAGATGGTCTGCGGCGTCTCGAGGAGCGGCGTGCCGGTCTTAGTCGCGGTGGCGCTCTGCTGAGCGACATAGCCATTGACGGGGCCGCCGGCGACCTCGCCCTGGACGTCGATGGTGTCGAGCGCGATCGCGCCGCCGACATCGGCCGTCCCGCCGGCCACGGGGCCCGTGATCGTGACGGTGCTGGCGTTGGTGAAGCGGTAGTTGAGACCCGACCCGCTAAGGATGCGCGCCAGCGCCTGGCCGCTGCTCATCGCGCCCTCGGCACCGGGTGATTGCTTGCCGCGGACCAGATTAGCGTCGAAGAAGAGCTGCACACCGGTCGTGCTCGAGAACGAGATCAGCGCCTGTGCAAGCGGCTGCGGGCGGATGTTGAAGCTCGCCCGCGCCGAAGCGGACTGCTGTGCCGATGCCGTCATCACGGACAGCGTTGCAAGCGAAGCGCCGAAGGCGAGCGCGAAGGCGAGCGACCGCGAATTGCCGGAGCGGGAAGGATCGATGGAGTAATCGCGACGCATGAACTGGGCTGCCTCTTGGCCGCCCCTGCCGGGACGGTTTCATAAGGCGCGCTTGGACGCGCCCTCGATGATGGAGACACCCGGCCGGAGCGAATCAATGAACCTCGGCCCGAAAAAATTCGACTTCAGGAAGCCGGATATACGAAGGCGACGTAGCCGGTGGCATGGAAGATCCGGATCGGCAGCGTCTCCGTGATGGTCTGGAGGGCGGCCTCGGTCTGGCGTGTATCGAAAACCGCGGTGACGGGGATCGAACCGATCCTGTCGCTGGTCAGGATGATGCGCCCGCGCCGGTAGCGCTCCAGCTCGGCGAGCACGCGGCGCAGCGGCGTGTCCTCGAAGACGATGCGGTCACGGCGCCACGCCGCCACCGACGCGAGGTCCGCCTTGCGCGGCTGCTGCAGTCCCGCCCGATCGTAGCTGACCTGCCAGCCCTCCTCTATGCGCAACGCATCGGGCGCGCCGCTGCGGACTGCGACCGCGTGCCGGGCCACTGTCACGGTGGCCTGGCCCTCCACGAACTTCACGTCGAAGGCCGTGCCGAGTGCTCTTGCCGAGCCGGGCCCGGCGTCGACCACGAAGGGCCTACTGCCGTCGGTTGCGACGTCGAAGAAGGCCTCGCCCTGGTGGAGGTCAACCCGGCGTTCGCTGCCGGTGAAGCGTGTCGACAGGGCGGAATAGGTGCCGAGCTCGACCGTACTTCCATCCGACAGCCTGAGGCTCTTGCGTTCGCCTGCTCCCGTCTTGAACTCGGCCAATAGCCCAGATTTCTGGGCGATATAAACGGCAGCGAGGCCGCTTGCCAGGACGAGCGAGCCAGCGACGATATTCCGGCGAGAGAGGCCCGTGGGCGACTGCCGCACACGATCGAATTCGGGCTGCACCACGTCCAGCCGCCTCCAGATCTCGGCCGCCCGTGTCCAGGCCTCAGCATGGTCGGCGCTCTGGGCGTGCCAGATTTCGAACGCCCGCCGATCGCCAGTCGTCGACTTCTCGTCGCGCAGGCGCACGAACCATTCGAGCGCTTCCATCACGATCGGGTCTGTCGCCTCTCCCTTCATGCGCCTTCCAAGATTCCCTCGCGAGCCCCCGGCGATTCAGAAAGCCTGAGCCCATACGTCTATAATACCCGAGGGCTCGAAAGAACGAACGATGCTCCGCCCTACCGTACGAAATGCCGGTCGAGGTCCGCCAAGGCGAGGACGATGTGGGAGATCACCGTATTGCGCGAAATGCCCTTCCGGTCCGCGATCTCGTCGTAGTTCAGGCCCTCGAACTTATGGAGAACGAAAACCTCGCGCCGGCGTGGCGGCAGAGCCGCGATAGCCTCCATGACGCGCCGCAACTCCGAACGATGCAGCACGACGAGTTCGGGCGAAGGCCGGCTGTCGGGAACGGCGTGGAACTGCTCGTCCCCCAGCTCGACCTCACCGCGCCGGCCGATATCCCTAAGGTGATTGAGCGCTAGATTTCGTGCGGTGCTGGTGAGATAGGCAGGACGGTTCTCGATATCCTTCGCGTCGAGCGCGGCCAGCAGCTTCTCGAACGACTGATGCATGAGGTCTTCCGCCGCCTCGCCATTTCCGACGAGCCGTCTGATGATGCGCTGCAGCCGCAATCTCTGGGAGAGATAGAGGGCAGAGATATCGAGCGCTTGGGTTTGCATCCAGGGTGAAGGTCCTAGAACTTCGACTGGCTCGGTTGGCCGCCCGTTTCCGCTACGCCAGTACGATGAATCAAATTATCGTGCAATAACAATAGTTTATATTGCTTCTAAGCTGATTGGCCCGCCCGCTGAAAAGGGGTCCTCTGTGAAGTAGGCTTTTGAGCCTTGGGGGATGCCGCTATAGCGCGCAAGAAGCATAAGCCGGAAAGAGATCGTCGCGAAGCTGCGAAGGCGGACGTGTTGTCGTCGCAAGGTCGGCCGGTTGCCGAGGCGATCCGCACGATCGGAGTGACGGCCTTCATCTATTATGGTTGGCGCAAGGGGTTCAGCGGCCTGAAGAGCGATCAGGTGAAGCGCTTGAAGCCTTTTCTCTTGACGCTATCGCGTCTTGCTGGTGCGCGGGCTCAATGGGAAATCCGTTGCGTCGTCGTTCCACGGGTCGAACACGCTTGCTCCGGAGGGCTTCGCGTCCTTCACATTGCGCGTGACCAGATAGAGATCATGCTCGATGGCGCATGCGGCGAGCAGCGTGTCGATCACCGGCGGCGCATGTCCGCTGGCCCGTTTCACCTCACCGGAGATTCGCCCCCAGCGCCGCACAACGTCGTCACCAAGCGAAAGCACACGCCGGCCGAACCGTTCGGCGAGCGCATCGCGCGCCGCGACGTAACGCGGCCGCTCGGTATGGTCCGCGGGTAAGTTGTGGATGCCCCTATCGTACTCGGCCAGGGTCAGCACACTAATATGGAAAGTGTCCTCGTCCTGCCGGGCGGCCCAAGACTTCACGGATGGCGCGCCTTTCGGATTGATCAGAGCGGCGACGACATTGGTATCGAGCAGCCAGCCCTTCAAAGCTCGACATCCCGCCCGCGATCCGCCTCGCGTTCCAGGTCGAGGCCGCCGAGATGCAGGCTCTCCATGAACGCGACGAAGGGCGGGCGAGCTTTCGCTGGCGCGAGACGCTCGAACTCCTCGACGCTCATGACGACGACGGCGTCCTGGCCCCGCACCGTCACGTGCTGCGGGCCGTCTTCCCGGGCATGGCGCACCACCTCGCTGAAGCGGGCCTTCGCATCCTCGAGCTTCCAGCGTCCGGCCGCCGCTCGGCCGCCGGATGCTTTACCTGTCCTTGCACGCTCTGCCTGTTTGCCCATCGATCCATGCCTAGTCAGCTAGTCAGATAAATAGCACGCGGCTCTGCGAATTTCCAGACCGCGGCGATGGGAGCGCGGCCTGGAATGGCGCGCTGGCGCGGCCCGTCCCGGACGGCGGTCCTGCCGGGTCCGGCGAGGCCGCGCCGTCCTCAACTGCCGTTCCGGCCTGTCCACCCCTACGCGCGGGCGCGCCGGGTACTCCGGTCGGGTGCGCGGACCGACCTCCTGACGCCGGCCGATACTTTCACCACCGAAACGCAGCCGCGAGGCTTAAATATCGGCCTGCGGGGGCGCTCTCTAATCGCGGCGAGCCAGAAGTTGAATTCTGCGACGCTATACGCCATCGACCCGCAATCCGGTGCGATAGAGGAGCTTTAGAGAATCGTGCTCGGCGGGTGAGTTCAAGTCCGCATGAAATCTGAGGGGTCAGCGAGAGTGGACGTCGAGCTTGGCCGCCCTCAAAACAGCATTTCGACGCGTCCCTTGAGGGCGTGATCGCGGGAGCGTTCACCGATGGCGGCGGAGTAGGTCAAGCCCAGCACGGTGGCCTGCGATATCCGCCAGTCGAGCCCGGCCTCGGCGACGAGCGCCTCGCGGTCGATCCTGGCGGCGAAGACCGTGGCCGGGGTGGTGCCGGCGACGAAGGCGGTGCGTGCCTGCGGGATGAGCTCGCCAAAGCCGCGGCGCCAGCCGAGCATGGCGCGGGCGAACAGCGGCACCGCCCCAAGCTGCGCCTCGCCGCGCAGGCCCAGCGTGGTGAAGCCCAGCGTCTGGTCGCTGGAGAGCAGGCGCAGGGCCGCTGCCCCGCCGCGCTCGCTGCCGGCATCCGTGCTGACCCGGATCAGCGCCAGCTGCGCGAAGGGTTCGAGCGCGAAGCCGCTGAAGGCGAGACCATAGCCGAGCTCGGCGAAGCCTTGCGCGACCTGGCCCGGACGCTGCAGGCGCAGGAGGTCGCCGAAGCCGCGGATTGAGACCTGACGGCGGATGTCGCTCTCGCTCCACGAATAGGTCGCGCCGGCATCGAAGCGCAGGCTGCCGAAGCGGGCCCCGGCATAGAGCGCGGCATGGCCGCTCTCGAGCCTGCCGCTGGAGAGACGTGCATTGAGGTCGAAGCGCGACTGGCTGTAGCCGCCGGCTACGCCGATCTTCAGCGAAGAGCCCGGCGCGTCATGGAGCATGAGATCCGCCCCGAGCAGCGCCCCGCCGCTGCGGTGGTTGAGGCTCGCGGCATTGCCGTCGCCATCGCTGTCGCCGGTGCTGCCGAAGGCCGTCCCCCAGAGCGCATAACGCGGCGGCGGCACCGGGGCCGGCATCGTGATCACACCCTTCCTGCCCAGTAGGTCGGCGCTGAAGGCGCCTGCGACCTGGCCTGGCGCCTGCGTCAGCAGTGGGCTGCGCAGATGGCCAAGGATGGTGTCGCGCACTAGCCGGCTCTCGTCGATCATCACCGAGACGCCCTGAGCATGTGCCTCGCCCGAAATGAGGTCGAAGCCGGCGCGGGCCTCGGCCGCCGTCGCCGAGATCAGTGTGTCGTAGACCGGATTGCCGCCTCCCAGACGCTCCGCCGCGGTCGCGATGAAGCTCTGGTTGCGCGTCTGAGCGATGTAAGGGCGCTGCCCGCCGGACCCACCGCCCGTGCTGCCGCCGCCATCGGGGCCGAAGCCGGTTTCGTTGCGGGTCATGGTCAGCGTGACGTTCTGGCTGTCATAGGCCAGCGACGGTGTGAGGAAGGCGAGGTTCGAGCTGACGCCGCTGAAGCTACCGCCGACCCCGCCCGAGGCGGTCAGGATGGTGTAGTTGGTCGCCGCCGCGTAATTGCCGGTCTGCGCCAGTACCTGCACCGTGCCGCCCGAGATCGTCGCCGAGCCCGAGGCCGCGATCCTGTCGCTGCTGCCGGAGGCGTTGACCTCGACCTGATAGGTCGAGCCCGAGGCGAACGAGACATTGCCCGAGACGGTCAACGTTCCGATCGAGTTGCCCGGCGCCACCGTGCCGCCGGCATCGGCGGCGACACCGCCGACCGCGCCGGAGCCAGCGAGCGTCGCACCGCTCAGCACCGTCACCGCCGAGGAGCCGAGCGAACCGTTGACCGAGAGCTTGCCGGCTTCGATCGTGGTTGTGCCGGCCAGCGCGCTCGTGCCGGTTAGGTCAAGATTGCCCGCGCCGCGCTTGGCGAAGGAACCGGAGCCATTGATCGCGTTGGCGAAACTGGCGTCCACCGGCTGGTCGACGACGAGTGCGCCATTGTTCACGATCTGGCTGACGCCGAGGCTGCTGGCCGAGCCGATCAGCGTGCCCTGCGCGATCAATGTGCCGCCGGAATAGCTGTTGGCGCCGGTCAAGGTGAGCGAGCCGGCACCGCGCTTGTGCACGTCGCCCGTGCCCGAGATCGCACCGGCGAAGGCAAAGTCGTCCGAGCGATTGAAGGCGAGCGTCCGATTGTCGACGACAGGGCCGGTGATCGAGCCCGAGGTGCCGCCATCGCCGATCTGCAGGACGCCGTCGGCGATCATGGTCCCGCCGGCATAGCTGTTCGTTCCGGTCAGCACCAGCGTGCCGCTGCCGGTCTTCGTCAGCGCGCCGTTGCCGCCGATGCCACCCGACCAGGACAGGTCCGCATCGGTTTGGAAAATGCCGCCTGCGGCATCGAGCACGGCATTGCGGGCCGAGGTGAAGCTCGCCGTCGTCCTCAGCGTGCCGCCATCGAGGCTTAGGCCGCCGGCGGCCGCGCCAAGATTGGCATCGGCCGAAACCTGGAGAACACCGCCGGCAATTGTCGTCCCGCCTGAGTAGCTGTTGGTAGCCGAGAGGATGAGCCTGCCACCGCCCACCTTGACGATGGCCGTGCCTCTGCCATCGACGATGGTCGAGCCGATGCTGGCGACGACCCCGTTGTCGACATTGAAGGTGCCGGCTCCTCCGCTCGCCGGCGCGATCGAGAGCGTGCCGCCGTTCAGCACATAGCCGTCTGTCGAGAACTGCAGCGTGTCAAAGCTCACAGGCCCGACAACGCTCACCGCCCCGCCGGTCGGGCCGGCGAAGATGCCGACCGAGCCGCCCCAACCGGCATTGGCGCTGCCAGTGCTGCTGGTCCAATTGCTGCCGAAGCCGGACCAGGTGCCGGCACCGCCGTTGACGACGCCGTTGCCGATTGCGTTCGTGCCGTCCCAGAACTGCATCGTCTGGCCGGTGCCGAAGACGGCGAGGTTGACCTGCCCTGCCGTCGCCGTCTCGACCTGCGCGCTGGCGATGGCGAAACCGCTCCGGGTCGAGGTCACGCTCTGGCTGGCGAAGCTGCCCGCGAGCGTGCCGCCATAGTCGAACAGCCGATAATAGCCGGCTGCCGCCGCACGCGCATCGAGGGCGCCGCCGAGCGTGAGATTGCCGGTGACCTTGACGAGGTCGTTGCCGGCGACGGGATCGCTGCCGCCGACCACGCCCGGCGAATTCAGCTCGAACACCGAGGTCGAACCGCTGTTGAGCGTCAGCGATCCAACCGTCAGCGTGCCGGGGCTGTGCCCCGCCGATAAGGTCCCGTCCACGGCCACGGCCCCGGCGATGCTGCCGGTCCCGGACAAGGTCGCGCCGGCTGCGACCGTCACCGCCCCAAGCCCGCTCAGCGCGCCGTCGACGCGCAATTCGCCGGCAGAGACCGTCGTTGTGCCGCCATAGCTGCTGGTCCCGCTCAGCGTCTGCGTGCCCGTGCCCTGCTTGACGATGCCGCCCGTGCCGCCGATCGAACCGGCGAAGACCTGGTTCGCCGCATTGCCGAAGGTCAGCGTGTTCGTGCCGAGTGTAACGGTGCTGCCGCCGACGCCAGATAACCCGCCGATCGTCTGGTTGGAAGCGGCAAAGCCGAGGTCGAACTCAGCGCCTGCGGCGGCAAGGTCGAGGCTGCCGCTCGCGGCGAGGCTGCCCGGGCCGGCCAATGCCAGCGTACCGGCAGTGACCGTGGTGCCGCCGGTGTAGGTGCTGCTCCCCGTCAGCGTCTGCGTACCCGTGCCCTGCTTGACGATGCCGCCGGCGCCGCCGATCGATCCGGCGAAGCTCGTGTTCCCGGCCCCCCCGAAGGTCAGCGTGTTGCTGCCGAGCCAGATGGTGCTGCCGGTGACGCCCGACAGCCCGCCAATGGTTCGGCTCCCAATGGCGGCGCCGATGTCGAACCTTGCGCCAGTACCGGCGAGATTGAGGCTGCCACTCGCGGCGAGACTGCCGGCGTCGCCCAGCGCCAACGTGCCGGCATTGATCGTGGTGCCGCCCGTATAGGTGTTCGCGCCGGTCAGCGTCTGCCTGCCGCTGCCATCCTTGATGAGCCCACCATCGCTGCCGGATATCGCACCGCTGAAAACGGAGCTCGCATTCTGCGAACCCACGGTCAGACCTGCGCCGCTACCGAGCACAATCAGCCCGCTGCCTCTGAGCTCGTTCACCGCCAACGAAGAGTTCAGTTGGTGCGTACCGTCGATCTGGAGATCGGTGGAGCTTTCCACTGCCGCGGAGTTGCCGGTCGTCAACGTCACTCCAGGGACAACCTCGAGAGTGCCGATACTGCCGCCGGTGCCTGTCCAAGTGCTGTCGCCATTGAATATGAGGCGCGACGCGCCCGTTATGCTGGTCGAGAATGTTCCGCCATCGATGGTCAGCGGCGCGAAGATGCCGATAGACCCGTTGCCCTCGAGCCGGCTAATCCGCGTCGCCTTGCTCGATAATTCAAGCCGGGCGTCGTTGTTGATGGTGACCGAGCGGATCACGCCTACCAAATCCTGAAGCCCGTACAAGCTTAGCGGCGAGGCGTACACGGTGCCTCCGTCAATCACGAGGTTGGTCGGGTTGTTCCACCGGGCGGTCCATTTCAGGACGTCGATCGTGCCGGTGTCGGTCGCTGAGCCGAGATAGAGCGTTGTCCCCTGCCGGAGCCAGTCGAGCGTCACGCTCATCGTGTGGCCAGCTGTCGCTGAAAGCCGGGCGACCGCGTTGGCTTCGGTCTGCACCTGGCTTCCAAGATCTAGATCAGCCAGCGCACGAATATGCCCGTTGGTGCCAATGAAAGTCAGTGAACTGTAAGGATATGGATTACTGGTCGAAACCTCGCCAAGGCCGCCGACATCGCCATTCGATTGCGCCTGGGCGCTTTGCACGCCGGCATAGGTGAAGGCGACTAAAAGCGCTGCGAACCGGACGATCCGAGATCGATCACAAGGCCGACGTTCGACCGATCCGATCGCGGGCTCTCTTGACGCCGCGCCGGGGACGCTCACGAGCTGTGTGGCGACCGCCTGAGCGAAGAGATATTGGTGTCTTGAATCAAACGGCTGCATGCGACGGAACAAGGCCATGACGACATCAGCCCGCAAAGTCCAAACTCTGCATGCATTCGCGATGCATGAGGTTCCGGAACCGGCCACTCGTGCCGGCATGCTCCATCGCTCAATCGCGCTCCATATCGACAAAGGTCCCTGGCCTTATGCCGCCAGCCTGATCGGCCGCAGCGGGTTTCGCGATGCTTTGCGCTTGTACTGCGCCGCAATGACCCAGCCGCTGGCAACGTCCTGGCCGGCGGACAAATTCTTCGGCCAGAAGCTGCGCTATCTCGTCTCCTTTGTTCTGATCGGTCTCGACGCGCGCTGGCGCCGGGGAGACGGCGACGCGCCGACGCTGGCGGCGCTCCAGCGTATCGCGCCAGCCAGTGCCCGGCAGATCGCGGAGCTGGTCGGCACGCTCAAGCTGGGCGGTTACCTAGTCGCGAGCCGGCTCCCGACAGACCGTCGGGCTTTGCGGTTGAGCCCCTCGATGACGCTGCTTCAGGAAATCGGCCGATCACCCCTGGCCTTTCTCGGCGCCTCCGAGCACCTCGATCCGGCTGCGTCGCCGATAGCTGCGAGGCTTCGATTGGATTCTGCGGGGCTGGCGGATTGGCTTGGGGCCTCCTACGAGATGTTTCTGCAGGAGGATCTCTACTTCGCTCCCTTTTGCAATGTGGTCGAGTTCACCGGGCAGGATTGCGGTTATCCGGTTCTGTCTGCCGTTCTTGCCGCACACTATGCCGCGCTGGCCGGTGTCGCTGCGCCGGCGCCTCTCTCCTATGGCGGGCTGGCCGAGCGATTTCGCGTCTCAAGGCAGCACGTCGGCAATATCTTTGCCAATGCGGAACGACGCGGCTGTTTCAGCGTCGACCGCGGGGGGCGCAGCGTTACCGTCTCAGCAGACTTTTTGTCGGAATTCGAGACCTGGGCGGCAGGCCAGATGGCACATTACCGCCTCCTCGCTGAGCGTGAATTCGATACTCCCAGCTAGATGGCTCGTTTCTCGAATGATGAGCCAAGAGCCGAATGACGTCGCTATGGGCCGAGAGCCGGCATCTCGCTTCAAAGCTGCTAGAGCATCATGAGAGGTGTTGCCACGAGCCCGGTGGCCCAGAATTAACACCGCGGCAGGATCCCTGCGCTAGATGGACGACATGGAGAATCCCTTCTTGATCGCAGCCGGTATGATAGCTGTAGCGGTGCTTGCCTGGCTCGCGTCCAAAAGGTGGGACTGATCCGGAGAAGACGCAGCCCAGCTCAGTCACGCGGCAGGCACGCCGTCGCTGCGCATCATCGCTCGCGTTCTGCCCGGCCCAATCGCTCGGAGCCGGCCTTTTTCGTTTCAAGCGGTGTCGTGGTAACGCCGTGCGGGCGTTGTGACGGACTGGCGGTGTGTTTCCATTGCCGTGCAGACGCGAGACAATGTGTGAATTGCCTTCAGAACCTGACGGCGAGCACGCCTTTGAAGGAATGATCCTGGGTATCCTCAGCGAGCTGGCCGGTATAGCTCACGCCGAGGGTCGCGTTACGGCCGATGGCAAGATCGAGCCCGGCTTCGACCATGGCTGCATCGCGCGCGATCGGCAGACCCGCAACGGTGAACGCGCTGGATGATCCGGCGAAGGCGAGCGTCGCTTTCGGATCGACGTCACCGAAGGCATGGCGCCAGGCCAGACCGCCGCGCAGCGTCACGGCCATGCCCTGGAGATCGAGGCTGGTCGCTGCCCGCAAGCCGAGCGTGGAATAGCCGACGCCGGTATCGTCGCCCCGGCCGGTGAGCGCGGTAGCGGCGCCGGCCTCGCTGAATCCGTCGCTATGCAGGTTGACATAGGCCAGCCCGGCGAACGGTTCAAACGCGGCGCGACCAAGCTCGATGCGATAGCCGACCTCGCCGAAGACCTGGGCGGTCGCGGCATCGTAGCTCGCACGCGGAATGCTGCCGAGGAAGGCCGAGGTCACGGCGCGCCGCGTCTCGATATCGTGCCAGGTGTAGCTGGCGCCCGCCCGCAGGTTGA
>NZ_JQJJ01000002.1 GCF_000745475.1 Allobosea sp. UNC402CLCol | reverse complement strand
ATTCCACGCTCGGCTTGCGGGCAGCGACCAGCCTCGATCTCCAGGGCATGGCCGTGACGCTGCGCGGCGGTCTGGCCTGGCGCCATGCCTTCGGTGACGTCGATCCGAAAGCGACGCTCGCCTTCGCCGGATCATCCAGCGCGTTCACCGTTGCGGGTCTGCCGATCGCGCGCGATGCAGCCATGGTCGAAGCCGGGCTCGATCTTGCCATCGGCCGTAACGCGACCCTCGGCGTGAGCTATACCGGCCAGCTCGCCGAGGATACCCAGGATCATTCCTTCAAAGGCGTGCTCGCCGTTAGGTTCTGAAGGCAATTCACACATTGTCTCGCGTCTGCACGGCAATGGAAACACACCGCCAGGCCGTCACAGCGCCTGCAAGGCGTTGCCACGACACCGCCTAAAACGAAAAAGGCCCGGCACCACGCGAGCGGGCCGGGTCCTAATGAATTAGCGGGAGCTACAGGGCAGCCGCCCGGCCCATCGACTGTCTCTCGCTCGCTGGAGGACGGAATTCCGCTCCACTATGAGGACGCGCTAACGAGGTGCGAGGACTAATCCGCGGAACAAGGCTTCGCAGCCGCGATTTCTCACGGATGAAACGCGCCGAGCCTCCTCTCGAATTCTGGATCTGGCTGGCAGTCGCCGGAATCCTGGTCATTTTGGCAATCTATGCCGCTATGACACCGGCAATCGTCCTGACGCCTCGACCTCCTGTCGACGTCGGTTGATCTACCGTTCTGGCAGCCGCGGGATTCAATCCTCAGACAATCCCGCCTTGCCTTGGCCATTCGAGGAGCTGCGGGTCACGCCATATTCGCTCGAAGCTCTTCGCTTGCCATCGAGGTCGTAGCCCGTCGCGGCCAAACCGCGGCGCAGGAGCTCCCTGATCGCCGCGGCACGGCTGGGCATCCGATTGTCAAAACGGAAATCCTCCAGAGCCTGCAGCTCTTCCTGATCGATCATGATCTGAAGGCGCTCACCGCGCGCCAGTTCATTGCCCTTCCCGGTGGTCTCTGTCATGGCAGTTACTCATTCAACCCAACAGTCGTTCTATGGGTAAAATGCGCCACGTGCCATTTTGTTTCAAGAAACTTGTTTGGAGAATCTTTCTCGGTCGAGCCTGAATGAGCGGGTTAACATGCTGATTAATCTGGTTTTTTCTGGATCACGCCCGACGGGCGGGGTAGCCTGCTGGCATTGACTTCCTGCATTTGAGTCACGCGGAGATCGATCCCGGAGTTTGGAGCGGACATGAAACCGACAGTCGAGTCCTACACGGTCGCATTGCCTTGGTATGAGCGAGAGGACTTCGATACTCTTTGGGATCTCGCTCAGGATAAGGACGAGATGCCGCGCGATTATGAGGCCTGGCATGCCAATGCCATGGCCGTGATGAACGCTTGGCTGGCCCGGGGACGAGCGCTTCAGATTGTCACTGTTCGCCCCGAGGAATTCATGGCCTGGCTAGCTGAACGTGGTCTTCCCAACACCGCGGCGACGCGCCGCCAATACGTTGAGGACAGGGCCACCCGAGACCATCAGGCAGCTTGAAACGAAAATTGCCCGGCCCCGGCCGAAGCGAGACCGGGCAGTGCTTGATGGCGCCCTCAGGCCAAGGCATCCTCTCGAATGTGGAGCAAGACATTTTGCTTGAGGTCTTCCTCGTCGAGCGCGATCGGCGCAAATCCCGCGACGAGATAGGCAATCCTCCGCCGCTCCTTATCGTGCTCCTGCTCGGGAATAGTCGACTTCACCTCGCTCCATACAGCTTCCAACGCGGCATAAGCCCGGGCGAGATCCGCCGGGTCCGTCAACGATGAAAAAGGCATGGCTCCTTCCCCAAAATTGGACTTGCGATGAAAAATCTAGGCGCGGCGGCGCCGCTCGCAAGCGGGGTACCAGACAAAAAAATGGCCCCGCCAGCCGAAGCTGACGGGGCAATTTGATGTCCGCTAACGACCCTCTCTGGACATTGGGAGCGTCCGCTTGCGGACGGCTCCGTTGGGGGCCCCATGACAGGATCGAGCTCTGTGCCGCACCGCAATACGTCAGTGTAGCACTCAAGCGTATTCGGACCGACGCGGGGTGAAGACGTCGAGGTTGATCACGGGCTCTTCGCCGATCACCTCGCCCCAATGCTCCACATTGGAGGGAATCACGACGAGCCCGCCGGGACCGATCAGATGCTCGTGCCCGCCGATGAAGAACCGGATCGTGCCGCTGACGATGTAGGCGATCTGCTCATGGGGATGGCTGTGCGGTTTGGGCTCGTGACCCGGCATCAGTCGATGCAGCGCCAGCGTCGCCGCCGAGCCGGAGAACGCCTTGCGGTCGACTCCCGGACGAACCGGCGTCCAGGGGATCTGGTTCCAGTCGATCTTGTGGATGTCCATAATGGTGGCTCCGATCGTTGCGTGGTTCGTCACTTCGCCGCGCCGAGGATCCCGGATGGGCGGATGAACAAGAACAGCAGCAGCACCGACAGCGCGGCGACGTTCTTCAGCCCCGCGCCAAAGCCGACGATGGCGAGGGCCTGCAGCAGGCCGAGCAGCAGGCCGCCGAGAAAGGCGCCGAAGGGCCGCCCGAAACCGCCGACGATCGCGGCGATGAAACCGCTGATCGCGAAGGGCACGCCGACATTGAAGGCGGTGTACTGCGTCGGCGTGATCAGGATGCCGGCGATGGCTCCCAGCGCTGCGCTCAGCGCGAAGGCCAGCGCCAGCATGCGTGAGACCGGAATGCCCTGCAGCGCCGCAGCCTCGCGGTTGATCGAGCAGGCGCGCATCGCCTTGCCGGTCTTGGTCAGGCTGAAGAAGGCGGCCAGTAGTCCGACGATCGCCAGCGATCCGCCAACGATCCAGATGAGCTGGTAGCCAAGCGCGACCGAGCCGATCATCAACGGCGGCCGGTCGGTGAAGACGGGCAGGGTCTTGGGCTGATCGCCGACCGCGATCAGGGTCAGCCGCTCGATCACGATCTGGGCGGCGAGCGTCGCCAGGATCATCACGAACATCGTCGCCTTGCGGTTCCACAAGGGCCTGACGACGATCCGCTCGATTACGACGCCGAGCGTGGCGACGGCCAAGATCGCAATCAGCGCGGCCACGGGGAGCGACACGCCGTTACGCGCAAACAGCACCTGGGTGATCATGCCGCCGAGCATCACGAACGCGCCCTGGGCGAAGTTCACGATGCCGCTGGCATTGTAGATCACGCAGAAGCCGATACCGATCAGCCCGTAGACGCAGCCGATGCCAAGCCCGCTGACCAGGACTTGGGGAACATAGGACCAGTCAGCCATGGGGAGGCTCCTGCATAGCTGGCTTGCCGGTGCCCAGATAGGCCGCGATCACGGCCGGATCGACGCGGACTTCGGCCGGGGTGCCCTGCGCAATTTTGCGGCCGAAATCGACCACGACGACGCGTTCGGCTGTGTTCATCACCAGCGTCATGTCGTGCTCGATCAGGAGCACGCTGGTGCCCTCGTCGGCGATGCGGCGGATGATGCGCGACAACGCCGCCGATTCCTCGGTGTTGAGGCCGGCGGCCGGCTCGTCCAGCAGGATGAGCCGCGGGCCTGCGGCCATGGCCCGCGCGAGCTCCAGCATGCGCTGGCGGCCATAGGGCAGGGCCGCGGCGGGCTCGTCGGCCATCGCAGCCAGCCCGGCGAAGGCGAGGAGGTCGCGGGCTCGGGCATCGAGCGCCTGTTCCTCGCGGCGCGCCGACGCAGGCCGGAACAGTGCCGCGAACAGCCCGGCCCTGCCCTGCAGGTGGCAGCCGACTTTGACGTTGTCGAGCACGCTGAGATCCTCGAACAGCTTGACGAGCTGGAAGGTGCGGACCAGTCCCGCCCTGGCGATCTCGGCCGGCGGGCGGCCGGTGATGTCGTTGCCCTCGAACGTGATGCGGCCCGCGCTCGGCGGCAGGAAGCCGGAGATCAGGTTGAACAACGTGGTCTTGCCGGCGCCGTTGGGGCCGATCACCGCGGTGACGCCGTCAGCCGGCACCTCGAAGGAGACATCATCGACCGCGACGAGCCCGCCGAAGCGCCGGGTTACGCCTTCCAGTCTGAGCCGGTTCATGAGCGGCCCCGCGGGGCGAACAGGCTGGCGAGCCCGCGTGGTGCATAGATCAGGAGCAAGATCAGCGCCGCGCCATAGGCCAGATCCTGATAGTCCTTGAAGGCACGGAAGGTCTCGGGCAGCAGGCTGACGATCAGCGCCCCGACCAGCGGACCGGCAACCGTTCCGATGCCGCCGACATAGAGCATGGTGAAGGTGACGATCACCATGTGCAGCCCGAAGACCTCGGGGCTGACGTAGCCGACGATATGGACAAAGAGCGAGCCTGCGAGCGCCGCGAACCCGGCGGAAAGCAGGAAGGCGACCAGCTTGTAGCGCGCGACCGCGATGCCGAGCGCCGTCGCCGCCTCCTCGCTGCCCGCGACCGCCGAGAGCGCTCGCCCGAAACGCGAGCGGCGGATTCGCCCGGCGGCAAAGGTGCAAGCCGCGACGACCAGCGACAGCAGGACCAACTGCCCTCGGTCGGAGGTGACCTCCCAGGGGCCGATGCCGAAAGGCGGGATGCCGGAAATGCCCATATAGCCCTGCGTCACCGACTGCCATTCGACCGTGATCTCATAGGTGATCAGGCCGATGGCCAGCGTGCCCATGGCGAGATAGTGGCCCTTCAGCCTGAGCGCGGGAAAGCCGACGATCGCGGCGGCCAGTACGGCAGCCGCGATGCCCAGCACCATGGCCGGCAAGGGCCCCCAGCCATGGCTCGCCGTCAGCACGGCCGACATGTAGCCGCCGATCGCGGCGAAGGCGTTCTGGCCGAAGGAGACCTGCGCGGCAAAGCCCATGAACAGGTTCAGGCCGGTCACGAAGACCGCATAGATCAGGGCAAAGGAAACGACGGTCGCCGCATAGCCGCCAACGACCATGGCGTAGCCGACGACCGCCGCGGCAAAGAGCCAGGGCAGCAGGCCGACCAGCCTGATCGGACGCCGTTCAGGCGAAGTAATGCTGGGCGAGATCGTCATGGGAGGTGATGTCACGCGGATCGAGTTCGGCGACGATGCGCCCGAGCGAAAGCAGGTAGACGCGGGATGCGAGTTCGAGCGCCAGCGGCGCCTTCTGTTCGACCAGCACGATCGCCAGGCCTTCGCGGTTCAAGAGGCCGAGCGTCTCCAGGATTTCCCCGGTTACACGCGGCGCAAGGCCAAGCGAGGGCTCGTCCAGCAGCAGCAGTTTCGGCCCGGCCATCAGTGCCCGGCCGAGAGCGAGCATTTGCTGCTCGCCGCCCGACATCGAACCCGCGGCCTGGCCAAGCCGCTCCTTCAGACGCGGGAACAATGTCAGGACGCGCTCGCGACGGCGGTTGAACTCGGCCTTGTCGCGCAGGCGATAGGCGCCGAGTTCGAGATTGTCGGAGACGCTCATCGGGGCGAACAGCCCGCGCCCTTCCGGCACCAGTACGAGGCCGCGCGCGGCGACCGCGACCGCATCGTGCCGCGGCAACACCTCGTCGCGGAAGCGGACCTCGCCGCTATTGGCCGAAAGCCCCATGATCGCGCGCAGCAACGTCGACTTCCCGGCACCGTTGGGGCCGAGCACGGCGACGAGTTCGCCTTCGCCGATGCGCAGGTCGACGCCGTGCAGCGCATGGATATGGCCGTAGCGGGCGGAAAGGCCGGTCGCGGCCAGGATCGGCGGAGTCACGCCCGCCATTGGCGAAGCAACGCGCGCCTGCGTCTTGGCCGCGACCGCGAAGCTCATTGCACCACCTTGACCTTGCCGCCTTCGATCGTGGCGAGCACGAAGGGGTTCTCGGTGATGCCCTGGTGCAGGTCCGGCCGGAAATTGTAGATGCCGGTCGTACCTTGGAAGCCGCTCAGCTCCTCATAGGCCGCGCGGACCTTCTCGCCCTCGAAGGACTTCGCCTTCTCGATCGCGGCGACCGTCAGCATGACGCCGTCCCAGCCGCGCGAGGCCCAATTCGGGTCGCGATCGCGATATTTCTCGCGCCAGGGGTCCAGAAAGGCCTTGATGCCAGTCTTGAGGGCGCCTTCGGGCAGCGCCTCATAGACCTGAGAGGGCGAGGCGACGAAGAAGAACTTGTCGCCCAGGACCTCGGAGACGGGACCGAACACGGCGAGATCCTCGAGGCTGGTCAGCAACAGCATGTCGGCGCCGAGCTGCTTGATGTTCTTGGCGGCGGTCAGCGTCGTGCCACCAAGCCCGATCTTCAGGATCGCGCCCGCACCCGCCGACCGCGCTTTACTGACCTGAACACTCAGATCGGCATCGTCCTGCTTGTACTGGTCGACCGAGACGACCTCGAGACCGTATTTGGCCGCGTTGCGCTCGGCCACGCTCTTCTGGAGATTGGCGTAAGGGGTCGGGTCGTGCAGTACCGCGATCTTGCGGATCTGCGTTTTCTCCTTGAGGTATTCCAGGCGCTTGTCGATCTCGAAACCGGCGGGCGGCAGGGTGGTGAAGGCCCAGGGCAGATGCTCGGCCTGCGTCGGCAGGATCGAGCACAGCATCATCGGCACCTTGGCGCGCAGCAGCAGGCCGGCGGCCGCGAAATTGCCGGCCGAGACGCAGCCGCTGACGAAGACGTCGACCTTGTCCGAGCTCAGCATCTTCCGGTAGACCGTCACCGCTTCCTGAGGTTCCGAGCGGTTGTCCTCGACGACGACCTGGATCTTGCGGCCCATCACGCCGCCCTTGGCGTTGACCGCGGCGGCGGCGAGCTCGACGCCGTCGCGCCAGGCGCGGTCAACGGTCGCGGCATAGCCGGTCAAACCAGCTGAAACGCCAATCTTGTAGGGTTCCTGCGCAGAGGCGGGCATCGCGCCGGCCAGCGCGAGGCTTGCGGCAAGGCCGGTCGCCAAAAGGGTCTGCTTCATTATCTCTCCTCCCGGTTTTGCCTGGTCCCGGCCGGTGGCCCCGATGCGAGGCCCCGCCTTTTTTGGGCTTGAGTCTGGTGGCGGGCACTGTCAGGCGGCCGGCTTGCCGTAGCCGCCGCCGCCCGGTGTCTCGAGCAGCACGACGTCGCCAGCCTGCATGGTCAGCTTCTTCGCTTCGCTGACGGACTTGCCGTTGACGAGGAAGCGACCGGGCGCTCCTGGCATGCCGCCATCGATGCCGTCGGGACCGCGCTCGAGCCGGCTCGGCACGGCGTTGAGCAGCCAGGCGTGGTCGGTGCGCATATGGAACTGGATGATCTGGCCGTCGCCGCCCGGCATCCGGCCGTTGCCGCCCGAGCCCGGCCGCAGCTCCTTGCGGTCGAAGACGATCGGCATCGCGGCTTCCAGGATTTCGATCGGCACGGCCGCGACACCGGTCGGATAGCAGGTGGCGCTGGGTCCCGGCTTGCCGGCGCGGGCGCCCATACCGCCGGAATAGTTGAACATCGAGGAGGTGAAGGCTTCCCCGTTGGGTTTGCGGCCCTGGATCTGGATCGTCCAGACCGCACCCGATCCTTCCGCCAGCACACGCTCCGGCATGACCTGATGCAGCGCCTTGAGGATCGGCATCGGCACATACATGCCGACGACATGGCGCGCATTCACCGGAGCCGGATAAGCGCAGTTGACAATCGAGCCGACCGGGGCTCGCACCTCGATCGGCGCCAGTGAGCCGGTGTTGTTCGGCAGATCCGGATTGAGGCAGGAGCGGATGGCGAAAGTCGAATAGGCGTGGGTGTAGTTCAGCACCACGTTGATGCCGGTCGTCGTCTGCGGCGAGGATCCATCGAAATCGACGATGATCGAACCACTCTCGGCATCGACCGTGACGGCCGTCTTGAGCGTGATGATCTCGCCGCCGGGGACGTCGAAGACGGCCTCGCCGTGATAGGTACCCGGCTTCAGCTTGCGGATGGCGTTGCGGGTCGCCTCCTCGGAGCGGTTGATGATCTCGTCCGACAAGGCCTCGATGTCATCGACATCATAGCGCTCGCACAAGGCGATCAGGTGCTCGGCCGCCGCCTCGCCGGAGGAGACCTGAGCCGAGAGGTCGCCGAAGACGGCGTCGGGCGTGCGTACGTTGCGGCGGATGATGTCATGCAGCATCTCGCTGGGCTTGCCGCGCTCGTAGAGCTTGAGCGGCGGAATCCACAGACCTTCCTCATGCACGTCACGGGCGCCGGCGCCGATGCCATAGCCGCCGATATCGGTGTGGTGGATGGTCGAGCCGATATAGGCGAGCAGCTTCTCTCCGTCGAAGATCGGCGTCAGGATGGTGATGTCGAAGAAATGCCCGGCCGAGAGCCAGGGGTCGTTGGTGATCAGCACGTCGCCGGGCTCGCAGCGGCCCTCGAACAGCCGCACGAGATGGGCGCCGGCGAAGGCGAGCGAGTTGATATGGCCGGGCGTCCCGGTATTGGCCTGCACCACCATGCGCCCGCGTTGGTCGAACAGCGCGCAGGCGAGATCACCGGCCTCGCGGACGATCGGACTGAAGGCGATGCGCTGCAGCGCCTTGGCCCGCTCTGTGACGATGCCAATCAGGTTGGACCAGAGGATCTCGAGTTCGACGCCATCCATGGGATTCAGCCTTTCGTCGCGACGATGCAGCCGAGCGCGTCGATCGTCGCGCTCCAACCGGGCGGCAGCGCGGTCGTGGTTTCGCGCTCCTCGATGATGGCGGGACCGGCGATGGTCTGGCCTGTGGCGAGCGTGGCGCGTTCGTAGACGGGCACGGACTGATCGTCCTCCCAGGCATGGACGGCGCGGTGGCGCTTGGGCGCGCCGCTGGCGATCTCGGGCCTGGCTTGCCCGTCGAAATGTGGCAGGGGGCCGCGCGCGATCACGCGCCAGGTCACGAGCTCGATTGGCACATGTGACGGGTTGACGCCGTAGAGCGTCCGGTAGGCTGCCTCGAACTGAGCGGTCAGTGCGGCGGTGTCGCGGCTCCGGCGCGGATCGGTCTCGAAGATGATCGTGACCTCGTGCTGCTGGCCGACATAGCGCATGTCGGCGCCGACGAGGATCGTGACGTCGGCAGCGCTGCAGCCGGATTCGCCAAGCGCACTGATGCCTTCCCTTTCCAGGTCTCCGATGACCCGATCGACGCGCTTCCAGTCGAGATGGTCGACGCGTGTCAGGTCGCTGCGCACGAGATCCAGCCGGACCGGCGTGACCAGCGTACCGAAGGCCGAGAGCACGCTCGATTGAGGCGGCACGATCACGCTGGTGCTCTGCAGCAGTTCCGCGACCCCGCAGGCATGCAGCGGACCTGCGCCGCCGAAGGCGAAGAGCGGTAGGCCGCGATAGTCGACGCCGCGATCGGTTGCATGGGTACGCGCTGCCGAGGCCATGGCCTCTGTGACGATGCGGTAAATGCCGCGCGCCGCCTGCACGGCGTTGAGGCCGAGCGCCTCGCCGAGCCGCTCCATCGCGGCATCGCAGGCGGATTTGTCGAGCGACATGTCGCCGCCGAGGAAGTTCTTAGCATCAATCAGGCCGAGCACGAGGTCGGCATCGGTGACGGTCGCGTTTTGGCCGCCGCGGCCGTAGCAGGCGGGTCCGGGATTGGAGCCGGCGCTTTCGGGGCCGACCTTGAGCAGGCCGAGGTCGTCGACATGGGCGATGCTGCCACCGCCGGCGCCGATCTCGATCAGGTCGATCGAGGGCACGGTGACGGGCAGGCCGCTGCCTTCCCGGAAACGATAGCGGCGGTCGACCTCGAACAGCCCGGTGATCAGCGGCGTGCGGTTCTCGATCAGACAGGCCTTGGCGGTGGTGCCGCCCATGTCGAAGGACATCAGCCGGTCGATGCCGAGGAGTTCGGCATAGTGGCAAGCGGCGAGCGCTCCGGCCGCGGGGCCGCTCTCGATCATCCGCACCGGGTTGCGGCCCGCCGTCTCGGCCCCGACGACGCCGCCAGAGGAGAGCATGATCAGCGGGGTGTTGGCGAAGCCCTCGATCCGCAAACGGTCGCTCAGGCGCTTGAGATAAGGCTGTGAGATCGGCATCGCATAGGCGTTTACCGTCGCTGTCGAGGCACGCTGGTATTCGCGGATCTGCGGCGCGACCTCCGCCGAGGTGCAGATGAAGACGTCGTTGAGTTCGCGCGACAAGGCGGCTGCAACCAGCGCTTCGTTATTCGGGTTGGCGAAGCTGTTGAGGAAGCAGATTGCGACGGCGCGTGCACCGCTCGCCCGGATTTCCGCCGCGAGTTCGGCAATGTCCTGCGGGCTCGGTGCGAGTGCCACGGTGCCGTCCGCCAGGACGCGTTCCTTGAAGCCGAAGGTCAGTTCACGCGTGACCAATGGTTCGGGAAATTCGATCTGCGGGTCGTACATGTCGTAGCGGTGCTCGTTGCGGATCGAGAGCACATCGCTGAAGCCCTCGGTGACGACGAGCGCCGTCGGCAGGCCCTTGCGTTCGATCAGCGCGTTGGTGACGACCGTGGTGGCATGGACGACGACCCCCTCGACCGCACTCGCACCGATGCCGGCCTTGCCGAGAACGGAGTCGACACCGCGAAAGAAGCCTTCCAGCAGGTCGTGATGGGTGGTCAACGTCTTGTCGACGCTCAAGCCCCCGCGGGAGTCGCGCAGGACGATATCGGTGAAGGTACCGCCGATATCGACGGCCAGCGAATAGGTCATGTTCTCGGTCTTTCCAATCTGTCAGCCTTGCCAGCTCAGACCACGCGAGATGCGTTCGGCGCTGCCGACGACCTCACGGATCTGTTCGGGGTCGGGAACGGGCGGAATGAACTGCGTCGCACCGACGATGGCGATCGAGCCGACGAGAATTTTGCGGTGGTCGAAGACAGGGGCGGCGAGCGTGTTGACGCCGGTGATGACCTCATTCGGAGCGGTGGCCCAGCCGCGTTTACGAACAGCCTCGACCTCGGCGAGCAGCGCCTGCGTTGAAATGATGGTCGCCGGCGTCCAGGCCTCAAGCGGGCCGTTGGCGATCGCGGCGGTGCGCTCCTGGGAGCCGAAGGCGAGCCAGATCTTGCCATGGGCGCTGGCATGGAAGGCGAGCCGCGTGCCGGGCCGCGTGGAGAATTCGATGAGCGTGCGGCCC
This sequence comes from Allobosea sp. UNC402CLCol, assembly GCF_000745475.1. GTDB lineage: Bacteria > Pseudomonadota > Alphaproteobacteria > Rhizobiales > Beijerinckiaceae > Allobosea > Allobosea spartocytisi. The sequence continues at coordinate 97,296 of NZ_JQJJ01000002.1, read as the reverse complement.
TGGATCAGTTCGAGGACGATCAGTTCGTCGTCGATCGCGGCGCAGACCGTGACCGCCTGGCCGGTGTGATCGCGCAGGGTCATCAGCTCCTCGCGCGCGGCGCTGACGATATCGAAGCGCTGACGCAGGGCTTCGCCCAGCATCATCAGCTTGATCCCGGCCTCGTAGCGGCCCGTCTCGGCCTCCTGGCGGACGAAGCCATGACGCTGCAGCGTCACCAGATGCCGATAGATCGTCGCCTTCGACGCCGAGAGGGCTTCCGCGATCTGGGCGAGCGAAGCCGGGCGGCTCTGCTGCACCAGGTAGTCGACCGCATGAAGCGCGAGATCGAGCGTGCTGGTGCCGGCAGGCGCAGGTTTCCCCGCCGCTTTTGGCAAATCCGTCGACAAGGGCGTTCCTCTTTGCATTTCATTTCATATAATGAAATGTCATTTTGTTATATGATACGATGGCGAGGATTGAACCGGCTGTCAAGGCGAGGAGAGTCTCACGAAACGAAGGAAGTGATCCGGCAAGCCCCAACGGCAAGGCGGTCTCCAGGTGCGCGCCTTGGCCAAGGCAGCGCCCCTGGAGAAAGCATCCTCACGCCGCTCGGACGGCCCACGATACTTTGGGCGATTTCTGTGTCGCGTGTCCTTTGTCGCAAGTAAGGGGAAAATTACGACAGGATCTGCGACAATAGATCCAGCTTGAGGGCGTCGCCCTGCGGGCCGGGTTTTCGGCTACGCCGGAACCATGCCTTCACGCGTTTCCGTCATTCGGCTTCAATTCCGGCGGAGCGCTCGTCTGATGGCGACCGCGCTCGACAACTCGACGTCCGTGCCAGGGTTTCGATCCCGATCCATCGCGCGCTGACCGAGCACATCATGCTTGGCGGACCAAGACGATGAGCCGCTCCAGCAAGGAGGGCTCTTCGGAGGGCAATGCGAACCGGACGGCTAAAATCTTAGCCCGCCACTTCAGTGGAAGGATACACGTGTTCGGCTATCAGCATGATCATGTCTGACCGTTCAAATCGCGCCACTGAGCGGCAACGCCGAGTGCAGCCTGCCAAGCTCAAGGTGGCTAGCGGGGCAATATTCAGCTGCATGATCCGGGATATTTCGGACGGTGGCGCGATGCTGAGAGTTCCCGTCGGTTTCAACGAAACAGGGGCAGTTCATATCACCTCGCAGGCTATCGGCGTCGACCGAGAAGCTCGGATCGTTTGGCAGGATCGTTCTTCGATCGGAATCGCATTCCGATCCGTCGACCTTCCCAACGCCCCCCTGCAGAAGCAACGTTCATAGAAGGAAAGCGCCGAGGATCCACTATTTCCGGCGCCGGGTGAGCTCGGGATCAGCAAGGTGGTCCATCGTCGGCCCCACTACACCGATGCCAAGTTTTCATTTTCGAGATCGAAGGCAATTCGATGGCAATATCAGCCATCTCAAGTCCACTTCTCCGACGTCATGCAATGCGGCGGCGCTGCATCTCTGGCTCGTCCAGACGATAGAGCCGCGCCGTCGGGCAAACCCGCCGGACGATCTCGCAGAGATGCTGGTGGTGGGTCAGGTAGATGACCTGCCCGCTCCGTGCCATGTCCACGAACAGGCGAAAGGCTTCCTCGGCGCGAAAATCGTCGAAGGTCTCCATGATGTCGTCGGCCACGAAAGGCACGGCGCGGCGCGCCTTGGCGAACTCGTGGTATCCTGCGACGCGGAGCGCGAGATAGAGCTGGAAGCGCGTGCCCTTAGACAGTTCGTCCGCGGCTTTCGAGCCGCCGCCGGCAGCAAGCGCGATCAGCGTCTCACCATCCTTACCAGGCTGTGCCGCGAGGCCGGAATAGGCGCCGCGACTAATCGTCCGGAACGCGGCCGAAGCCCGCTCCATCATCGAGCTGCGATGGCGCTCCCGATAGATCGCGAGAGCCTGCTCCGCCGCAGCAACCCCAGCGCGCAACTGCAGATAACGCAGTGCCCCATCCTCGATCTCCAGCAAAGTGGTGCGGCGGCGCTCTTCGATCTCCGCCACCGTGGCATCGCCGCCGATCGCTTCGACCTGATCGACCGTCGTCGCGCGAGCGGCAAAGAGTTCGTGGCAGCGCCGGTCCTGATCGTCGAAACGCACCTTCAACTCGCTCAGCTCTGCCTCCAGAGCCGGGCGGGACGCATTGTCGAGCGCTGCCTCCGCACTAGCGAGGTCGACACTGCGCATCGCCTCGCGGATGTCGCGCTCAGCTTCCGCCGCTCGCTCCTGCAGCACATGGCGCTGCGCAATCTGCTCCAGCGCCTCGGCAACATCAGCCAGCGAGGCGACCTCGAAGAAGTCGATCATCCTCTGCGTTTGCCCGGCATGGATCCCGTTCTTTTCGGCCAGAGTCCGCTGCCGATCTTCGGCGCTTTTCAATTGGGCAAGCAGTTGCGTGCGACGCTCCTGGTCGGCGCCCGCCTTCCGGATCGTGTCGACGATCTCGCGGACGAGATCGAGAACCGGCATCGCCTCCCGCGGAATGCCCAAGGCGCGCGCGAGAATCGCGACCTCATCGCGGAATGCCGCCTGGTCCTTCTCCATCTTGTCGATGCGATCGATCAGACCCGCGCGCTTCTCCAGAGTCGGCGCGAGGTCGGCCACCGCGGCTAAGGTCTCGCGCACGACGCCAAGCGCCGGCACGGCACCGGCTTCCGCGAGCCAGCAATTGCGGCAGGTCGCGGACCAGGCCTCGGCCCAATCCCGCTGCTGCGCCTCAGCCTGTTCGGCGCTGCGCTCGCGCCTCGCCACATCGCGACGCCGATCCTCAAGCTCGGCGTAGAACCGACACCGTTGCGCCTCGCTCTCAAGACCGGTCTGGGCTTCCGCAAGTAGGACGCCGACATCCGCCTCCGCCGCATAGACGATTCCGGCCCGCTCCAGCGCGGCGCGAAGCTGAGACAAAGCCTCGCCAGCATCGGCTTGCGCCGCATGCAGATCCCGCTCGGCCATCCGCATGATGTCCCGCGCCTCCAGAACCCGGCTGCGACAGGACAGCCAATCCTCGAGTTCCAGCAGCGACGGCGCCGGAAGCCAAGACGGCACCATGGTGAGAACGGCCTGTGCGACCTCGGCGTCAACGCCCGCGAGAGCAGCCGCAGCGCCTTCCCCGAGCTCCGTCGCACGAGCGAGATCGGCCTGCGCCACGGCCAGGGCCTGCCCGCTCCGATGCAGTCTCGCTAGGTCGGACATGTGCGAGATCCGTCCGGCACCGACGAGGTCGTCATGGCGCAGGGCTTCCTCGAAGACATCCGCCGAGGCCGCATCGAGATCGCGCCGATGCGCGGCCCAGGCCAGTTCGCGTCGCGCGCGAATCTCGGCGGCCTCGCGATCGGTCACAATGCCGGTCGTCGCCGCCAAACCCGCCCGCTCCGCCTCGACATGGCGCATCTGGGTGGTGAGACGCCCGATCTCTCCTTGGTGCTGGCTCAGCAGGGCTTCATTCTCGCGCCGAGACGCCTTCCAGCGCTGCAGCATGTCCGGTCTCGGAACTGTCATGCCGACGAGCTGCTCCAGCGTGCCATGCCAGGGCCGCAGTGCCAGGAGACGTTCGTCGAGAACCTCCTGGGCCGCTGCGCGCGACCGTTCGGCGACGCGGAGGCGGACCTGATGATCCGATGACCGCAGCACCTCGACCGTCGCGGCCAATGTCGCAACTGCGCGCTCACGCTCCTGGGGCAACGACGCCGCCTGATCCGTCTTCGGCAGCTTTCTTGCGGTTTCGGCGAGGCGACGACGGGCTTCGGCGCATTCTTCGCTGGCATTACGCAGCGCCGCATCGATGCCCGACCGCGCTTCGATCAGTTCGCGCAAGCGACCGGTTGTCGCGACGGTCAGGACGAGGCGCTGCGGCTGCGCCTCCCCATCCCGGTCAATCCGCTGCAGGATTCCGGAGACCTGCAGATCCAGCTGGCGCAATTGCAACCTGCGCTCGGGAATATCCTTTTCCGCTGTGATGTAACGCGCCCGCAGCTCGGTGAGCCGCTCCAGCTCGTCCGCTTGACGAAGAGCGGCGTCATCGACGACGATTGCCTCGATCTCGCTGCGTAACCGCGCGATCTCATCGCGATTGGTTTGGTTCTGGACGGCGAGCTCGATTTCTTCCTTCTGCAGCGCTGGCAACGCGGCGGCCCAGCCGGGCGGCGCTTCGGGCAAATCGGCAAACGGGCCCAGACGCTCGCGATCGGCGCGCAACGCGACGAGCCGGGGCAGCGCCGCAATATGGCGCTGAATCTCATCCATCCGAGCCTGGATGCGGGCACGCTCTCCGACCGCTTCGTCATATTGGTGTGCCGCGCTGTCGCGTGCCGCGACGAGCCGCGCATAATCCGATGCCAGCGTATCGATCTGCTCGCGTTCAGCCTTCAGCGCGACGAGCTGCGCCTTGAGTTCCGCCAGCATCCCGCTCCGGGCCCGGAACTTATAGAAGCCATCTGCTTCCGTACGGAGGTCGAGCAAGTTCTGGCTGAGATCGGCGAGGCCTGCGCTGGCGGAGAACAGCAACTGGCCGAGATCGCCCTTGCTCGCCAGGATGCTCTCGCCGCCCTTTTCCAAGGTCTCGTCATCGAGCGAGAACATCGTGCGGTAGGCGTCGCGGTCGATCCCGCCGATCTCGGCGCGGATGGCGGCTTCTGGAATAGGGCGGTCGCCGGCGTCGAGCAAACTGTTCTGCGGTCGCTTGATGCGCGCAAAATCACGCGTCTCGCCACCAAGCTCCAGCGCCGCGCCGATCCGCATCGTGGGATAGGGGTGCAGGAAGCCGAAGGAGCTCTGCGTGCCGATGCCGAACAATAAGTCGAGGAAGGCAGCGAAGGTCGTCGACTTGCCGGCCTCGTTCGGCCCGTAGATCACATGCAGATCCGGCTGGCCTTCACACCGCTCGCCGAAATCGATGCTGCAATCGGTGAATTTGCCGTAGCGCGTTAGGTCGAGGCGGCGGAGGCGCATTCAGGTGCCCTCGCCTGCAGCCTGCAGCCGCGCGACGACCGTCTCGGCCCCGTCGCGCGCGAGCCGTTCGATATGCGTCCTGAAGGTCTCCTCGTCTGAGCCCAGGATGTCACGGCATTCCTGCGGAAGTTGGGCCCGGATCTCCTCCGCTATGCCGGCCAGCGTAGCGTTGAAGGCATCGGAACCAAGGATCTGACCCTCGATCAAACGGTGCAGCTCGCTCAGCGGGTCCCCGGTCGGCCCTTCCCGCCTGTCCGGCAACTGGCTGGTGATTTCCAGCTTTTCCACCCAGCATGAGCCAAGGGCCGCAGCCCGATCATCAGCTTCTGTCTTCAGAAGATCCGTGTCCCGGCGGATGCGCCAGGCGAGCGGCGTCGCACCGACGACGTGCAGGCGCGCCACCAGATGGTCCGAACCGACGGCGCTCCGCGCCGTCTCGAGCGCACGCCCGAGCCGCGAGACCAGTTCCCGCCAATCCTCCATCCCGGTCACATCGACCGTGACCCGCTCGAACTGCGCGACGCTGGTCACGCGCTCCTCGATGTCGATCGAGCGGTCGTCGCCGACCGTGACCAGCGAGACGGATTTCGGCCCGGCCTCGTTGATGTCACGCCCCTGCGGCATGCCCGGCATCGCGATCGTACAGGTATCATCGTTGACGATCGCGCGCTTGTGGACGTGGCCCAGCGCCCAGTAGCGGAATCCCGTCGCCCGAAGATCGGCCAGGCTGCATGGCGCATAGAGGTCGTGGCCCGGGGTGCCGGCCAGGCTGGTGTGCAGCATGCCGATATTGACCGCGCCCTCCACCGGCGGCCGGTACTTGCCGAGCAGGCTCTCCGGAGCGTGGGGCTGCGCGAAGCTCAGCCCATGGATCACGATCGGGACCCGCCCGGCCGGGCCCGGAAGCTCCGGCGCCTCGGCGCGGCCGCCGAAGACCTTGACCGAGTCCGGAAGCACCAGCTCCTTCGTGATCCGCGACATCGCGTCATGATTGCCGCGGATGACGAAGGTGCGGATGCCGGCCTGATCGAGCCGCCGCAGCTGCTCGGCTAGAAAGCGCGCCGTCTTCATCGAGCTCTGATCGCCGTCATAGAGATCGCCGGCGATCAGCAATCCGTCGACCTGTTCCGCCAGGCACAGATCGATGATGCGCACGAAGGCCTGCCGGGTCGCGTTGCCGATCAGCTCCGCCAGATCGGGATGGCGCATGGCGAGCGAGCGAAGTGGCGAGTCGAGATGGATATCGGCAGCATGGATAAAACGAAAAGTCACTGGATCTCCATGTTGCAGCGCTCTAGCCAACACTCATTATCTCGGCCGATGCGTGCTCTTCAATGCAGCCAGCCGTACGTCTCCATCGGAATGGCCTTAACCAAGAGGCGCTAGAACCCAACGCCTCTGCCGCTCCGGAAGTGACGGTTTCTCGCCGTCTGCTTCACCTCCACAGCCTACGACGAACATACACTTGCACGCCTCCGTACCACCTTATGCAAACTAGCGTCGATTAAGGCGCTGGGGGAGCACGGTGGCGTACGCAAAGGGCATGCACCTCTCCGCTTGGCTCAGCCACGCCCACCGTGCTCTCGACCAGACTGTCGAGGATGCCTACTGCTGGGGCGAAGAATTCCTTCACGGAGAGCTGACTGACGACGAGATATTGACCTGCCTATTCGCTCCGCGAGGACAGCGCAGTCAATGCGTCTCGATCGGCGAAGGGGAATGGTCATTTCGTTGCGCTGAAAAGCGGCCACCACCTAGTTCACTAAGAGGCGGCGCTTCATCAAAGAGGGCGCGCTAAGGTCTGCTATACGTTGCCTCCAAGCGGCGAGCCACGTCGAGGAGGTAGGCATCTTCATGCCAACGGCCAACCAGCTGAAGGCCGATCGGGAGACCGATATTCGACGTCCCGCAAGGTAGTGACACCGCCGGATGCCCGGTGAGGTTGAACGGGAAGGTGTAGGGGTACCATGCACCACGGATCGTGCCGGCGGCCCGCCCGCCGATCTCGATCGGGCCGAGTGGATCGAGATCGACGGGCAAGGCCGGCGCCGACAGGGTTGGCGAGGCGATGATGTCGTGGTGCGCGAGGATCTCCTGCACCTTGGTGAAGCAATCGGTCCGCGTGAACTGGGCCTGACAGAGATCGGCGGCACTGTAACCGCGGCCGGCATCGATCGTCGCAAGCAGAGTCGGGTCGAGCTTCTCAGGGGCCCTTTCGGCATGGCCACCGAGTCGAGCCAGCAGCAGCGAGCGCAGGAAGACAAGGAAATGCGGCTCCAGCGAGACGAGATCAAGCTCGATCGGCTCGACCCCCCAGCCGAGCGCCTCCGCCTGCCTCATCGCGGCGACGACGGCCGACTCGACATCGGGATCGAGGATGTTGCCGCAGCGCAGGAGGAAGCCAACCTGCGGCTTCTCGCTTTCGCCGAGCCGGCGTTCCGGGAAGGCCGGTATCTGTCCATAGGGATCGCGACGGTCGGGACCGAGAAGCGTCTCGAACATCAGGGCGGTATCGGCGACATCGCGCGCCATCGGCCCGACGAAGGAATTGGCCCCGAATAGGTCCGGGGCCTGCAGATTCGGGATCGCGCCCAGCGTCGCCTTCAAGCCGACGACGCCGCAGCAGGCGGCGGGGATGCGGATGGAACCGCCGCCATCGGTGCCGAGCGCGAGCTGCCCCATGCCGGCCGCGACCGCGACCGCCGCGCCGCCCGATGAGCCGCCGCAGGTATGGGCATGATTATGCGGATTGAGCGTGCGGCCGAAGAACGGGCCTTCGGTGAACGGCTTGTGGCCGAATTCCGGCGTCGTCGTCTTGCCGATCAGGATCGCACCCGCAGCCCGCGCACGCGCGACCCCAACCGCATCGGCCTTCGGGATGTTATCGGCAAAGAGCGCCGAGCCCTGCGTGGTCGCGACGCCTTCGGTGTTGGTGAGGTCCTTGACCGAAAACGGAATGCCATGGAGCGCTCCCAGACTCTCACCGCGCATCACCTTGGCCTCGGCATCCTTCGCCTCGGCGCGGGCACGCTCGGCGCAGACCGCCATGAAGGCGTTGAGCTCTGCCTTCTGCTCGATGCGGGCGAGGGCAGCCTCGACGGCCTCGACCGGCGAGACGGTTTTCGCGCGAATCGCGGCGGCGAGGTCGACGGCGGAGAGATCGGCGATATCGGTCATGGCTGTCCTCAGATCATCCAGCGGCCGCCATCGATCAGCAGCGTCTGGCCGGTCAGGTAACGGGCGTCCTCGCTGGCGAGGAAGGCGACGCAACCGGCGACATCCTCCGGCTCGGCGATGAAGCCGGCCGGCGTCGTCGCCTTGATCCTCTCGATGACGGCAGGTGTCAGCCGGTCATGGGCGCGGGTCCGGATGGCTCCGGGCGCGACCGCATTGACGGTGACGCGATGCGGCGCCAGCTCGCGCGCCAGCGAGCGGGTAAAGCCGATGATGCCCATCTTGGCGGCGGCATAATCGGCGAGGCCGGCATCGCCGACGAGCGCGGCGTCGCTCGACATGTTGACGATCCGGCCGCCGCGCTGGCGCATCGCGGGTACGACGAGATGGCTCATCCGCATGGCCGTGAACAGCGAGACTTCCAGCACGAAGCGCCAGACCTCTTCCTGCGACTCGTGGAACTGCGCCGCACGCTCGCGGCCGCTCTGGCCGACATTGTTGAAGAGGATATCGATCGGGCCGAAGGCCGCGATGGTGCGGCCATGGAAATCGGCGAGTACGGCGGCGTCGGTGCAGTCGCCGGCCATGGTCAGCAGGCGGTCGACCGGCTGGCCGGCGAAGCTTTCCGCGAAACCGTCGGCCTCGCGGTCGATCACGGCGACCCGTGCGCCCTCGTCGAGAAAGCGACGCGCCGTCGCAGCGCCGATGCCATGGGCCGCGCCGGTGATGGCGACGGTCTTAGCCGTGAAGCGTCCGCTGGTCATCGCCGGCTCCCCAAACGCGCTAATGGAAGGTCCGGCCGCCATCGACGGCGATGGCGGTGCCGGTGACATAGGAGGATTCCGCGCTGGTCAGCCACAGGATTGCGGCGGCGATTTCCTCGGGCGCGGCGACGCGCTGGAGCGCATAGCGGGCGCGCACGGCTTGATAGGCGGCTATGGGGTCGGGAGCGGTGTCGATACTCGTGCGGAACAATTCCGTCTCGACCGCGCCGGGGCAGACCGTGTTGACGCGGATGCCGAACTCGGCGGCCTCCATCGCGAGCGCCTTGGCGGCCATCTGCAGGCCGGCCTTGGAGGCGCAATAGGCGGAGCGGTGCTTCAGCGGCGAGAGGCCGGCGCCGGACGAGACATTGACGATGGTGCCGCCGCCCGCCGCCTTGAGATGCGGATAGGATGCCTGCGCCACCAGCATCGGGCCGGTCAGGTTGACGGCGATGATGCGGTTCCAGTCGGCCAATGCCATGCTCTCGATATCGGCGATGAGATCGATGCCGGCCGAGCTTACGACACCGTCGAGCCCCCCGAGCGCGGTGGCGGCATTGGATACGGCGGTCTCGACGGAAGCCGGATCGGAGACATCGGCCCTGAAGGGGACGAACGCATTCCCTCCGAAACGCCCGGCCAATGCCGCCAGCGCATCCACATCGCGATCGAGCGCTGCGACCCGCGCGCCTTCTTTTACGAAGCGCTCGACCGTCGCGAGCCCGATGCCCTTGGCAGCGCCGGTGATCAGGACGCGCCGGTCGGCGAGCGCCCCGCTCACCGCCTCGCCTCCGCGCGGGCGGTCTCGAGGCCGGGGCGCATGTCGTCGACCATCTCGTCGCAGCGGCCGATCCAGACATTGGGGTGCTTCAGCGCGTGCTCGATCAGCCCTTCCAGCGCCTTGATGCGCGAGGGCTGGCCGATCATCTCGGGGTGCATGCCGACCATCATCATCCGGTCCTCGGCATAGAGCACGTCGAACTCGCCCTTCCAGGCTTCGAGCAGGGCGGACGGCGCCTGCATGGTGCGGCCGGGCAGGACGATCGAGTACTGGAAGAAGGGCGCGTCATCGAGCACCCAGCGGAAGGGCAATTCGACGATCTTGGTCTCCTCGCCCGCGACCGTGTGGAGATAGGGCGAGTCGTCGTCGAAGAAGTTCGAGGAATAGTCGAAGCCGTACTCGACCAGCATCGGCATGGTGACCGGGCTGATCTCGGCCGCAGGCGAGCGCCAGCCGCGCGGCGCACGGCCGCTGACGCGCTTGATCGACTGGAAGCCCTTCTCCATCTCCTCGCGCTCCTCCTCGGGCGAGAGGTTGAGGATCCAGGTATGGCTGTAGCTGTGATGGGCGAGCTCGTGGCCGCGCTTCAGGATCTCCTCCATCAGCCCCTCGCGCTGGTCGATGATCAGGCCCGGCACGAAGAAGGTCGCCTTGATGCCGTAGCGATCGAGCAGATCGAGCACGCGGCCGGTACCGACCTTCCAGCCATAGGCGCCCTGCGACATCAGGATCGGCCGCTCGGCATAGGCCGGGTCGCGGCCAGTCCACATCGTTTCGGCGTCGAGGTCGAAGGTGAGGAAGAGCGGGAAACCCTTGGAGGTCAGCGGCATGACGGTTCCGTTCAGACGAAGCGGTGGAAGCCGAAGCGGCGCTCGGCGAGGAGGAGCACGATGCCGGTGGCCAGGATCAGCAGCGTCGAGACGGCGGCGACGCTGGGATCGATGCCCATCTCGACCGAGGAGAAGATCAGCACCGGCAGCGTCGTCTGGCTGGCGCTGATCAGGAAAATCGTGACCGGCACGTTGTCGAGCGAGGTGATGAACGAGAACAGCGCGCCCGCCACCAGCCCCGGCGCGATCAAGGGCAGCGTGACCAGGCGGAAGGCCTCGAAGCCGCTGGCACCGAGCACCCGCGCGGCTTCCTCGACGGCGAGATCAAGCCCCGACAGGCTGGCCAGCGCCGAGCGGACGACATAGGGCACGGTGATGACGACATGGGCGAGCAGCAGGCCAACGAGCGAGCCGCGCAGGCCGGTCATACTGTAGAACTGCAGGAGCGCGACGCCGACGACAACGGCCGGCATCACCAATGGCGCCATCAGAAACGAGGTGACAGCTTCAGAGCCCGGCAGCACCTTGCGGAACAGGGCATAAGCCGCGGCCACGCCGAGCACGAGCGAGATCAGCGTCGAGCCGCAGGCCAGGATCAGGCTCATGCGGATGGCAGAGAGATAGGTTGGGTCGCTCAGCACCTTGCCGAACCAGGCGAGTGTCAGCCCCTGCGGCGGGATGGTGAGGTAAGAGGTCGTCGAGAAGGCTGCCAGCACGACGACGATCACCGGCAATTGCAGGAAGGCGACGACCGTGAAGGCGGTGGCGGTAAGCCCCCAGCCAGGGCGGTTCTCGGCTGCGTCGCTCATGCCATCCCTGCCCAGCGCTTGGTCAATCGGCTCGACAGCCAGATGATCGCGACCGCCATGAAGGTCAGCGCGAAGGAGAGTGCCGACCCGCTCGGCCAGTCGAGAAGCTGCATGTATTCGTCGTAAATTAGCGTCGCCATCACCTGATAGGTCGGCCCGCCGAGCATGCGCGGCGTCACCAGCGCGCTGATCGTCAGCACGAAGACGAGGATCGAGCCGGCGAGGATACCGGACGCCGAGAGCGGCAACGTCACCGCCATGAAGACATGGGCACGGCTGGAGCCGAGCGTTGCGGCGGCCGATTCCACGTCGCGCGGCACGTTTCGGATTGCTGCGACCAGCATCAGCACCATGAAGGGCAGGTAGATATGGGTGAGCCCGATGAAGAGCCCGATGAAATTGAACAGCAGCTTCACCGGCGCCCCGATCACGCCGAGCTGCATCAGCAGGTTGTTGATCAGGCCGCGATTGGCGAGCAGCGCGATCCAGCCGAAGGAACGCACCACGAGATTGAGCAGCATCGGGAAGATGACGAGCAGAATCAGCGGCACCCGCCAGCGCTCCGGCCCGCGCGCGATCAGATAGGCGAGCGGGTAGCCGAGCAGCAGGCAGAGCAGCGTGACGGAAAAGCCGAGGCCCAGCGTGCGCCAGATCACCTCCCGGTAATAGTCATCGGTGACGATCTGGCTGTAGTTCTTCAGCGACCAGGCGCCATTAACAAGGCCGGCGCCCGGCTCATAGACGCCGAAGCTCGTCGGCAACAGCATCAGCACCGGCACGAGGAAGAAGCCCGTCAGGACCAGCAGCAGCGGCGCGATCAGCAGGAGCCCTTGCCGCCGCGACATCATGCCGTGGCGCCTTCGGGCGGCATCGCGAAGACGGAGGCCGGGTCGATGGCGAGCGCGACCGGCGCACCTGCTGTCAGAGACGCCTCCGGTCCGTGCGAGGCTGTCTCCGCGACGATCTCGACGCCTTCCGCCAGCCGCACGACATATTGCACCCGCGCGCCGCTGAAGGAGCGCAACACGATCTCTCCGGCAATTTCGTCGGACTGCGCCGCGCCGCTGCGGATCGCCACCGCCTCCTGCCGGATCACGACATCGACCTGCGCCCCGGCTGGTTGCTCGATGCGCGCGGCCGGGATTGCGACGCCGCCGACGGCGAGTCGCCCGCCCGAGCCTTCCCGCATGGCGACGGAACCGGCGAGGCGGTTCGGCTTGCCGATGAAGCTCGCGACGAAGCCAGTCGCCGGACGGTGATAGATCTCCTCAGGCGCCGCGAATTGCTGCATCACGCCCTTGGCCATCACGCCGACGCGGTCCGACAGCGACAGCGCCTCGCCCTGGTCGTGGGTGACGAAAAGCGTGGTGATGCCGAGATTACGCTGCAGGCGCTTCAGTTCGATCTGCATCTCGTCGCGCAGTTGCGCATCGAGATTGGACAGCGGCTCGTCGAAGAGCAGCACGCGCGGATGCGGCGCGAGTGCCCGGGCGATGGCGACGCGCTGCTGCTGGCCACCGGACAACTGCCTCGGATAGCGCTCGCCGAAGGCCGCGAGCCGGACCATGCCGAGCGCTTCCCTGACGCGCTTGTCGAGCTCGGTGCCGGCGACCTTGCGGCGACGCAGGCCGAAGGCGACGTTCTCGAATACCGTCATATGCGGGAACAGCGCATAGGACTGGAAGACGAGACCGAGACCGCGCTTATTCGGAGGCAGGTTGGTGACGTCATCGCGTCCGATCAGGATGCGCCCGCGGCTTGGCTCCACGAGCCCTGCGACCATGCGCAGGATCGTGGTCTTGCCGCAGCCGGAGGGCCCGAGCAGCGAGACGAATTCGCCCTCGGCGATCGTCAGGGAGATGTCCCTGACGACCTCGACCTCGCCATAGGACTTGCCCAGCCCTTCGAAGGTCAGCGAACCCATTGCCCGTCCTCTCCCGGTGCCGCAGTGCGGCTCAGCGCGCGACTTCGCGCTGCCAGCGGCGTGTCCAGGTCGCGCTGTTCTTCGCGATCACGTCCGGGTCGATGAACCAAGCCTTCTCCAGGCTCTCGCCATTGGGGACGATGCTCTTGAGCTTGTCGGAGAGCTTCACCTTGGTGTTGACCGCGCCGATATAGGCCCGCTCGGAGAAGCAGCCCTGGCCCTCTGCCGACAGCACCTGATCGAGGAATTTGTAGGCGAGTTCGGTCTTGGCCGAGCCCTTGGGTAGGACGACCGCCGGCAGGATGCCGACCGCGCCTTCCTTCGGATAGGCGACGGCGAGCGAGAGGCCTTTGTCCATGGCGACGCCGGCGCGATCCGGATACCAGGGCGCAATCGCGATCTCGCCGCGCTCGAACAGGGAGAGGAGCTGGTCGGCCTGGGTGTAAAGCACGGCCGAGCCCTTCGCGATCGGTTTGATCGCCTCGATGCCGGGATCGATATTGTCGAGCGTGCCGCCCTTGAGCTTGTTCAACGCCAGCAGGAACTGCAGGCCAGACGTGCCGCTGATGTCGCCGATGGCGTATTTGCCGGCATAGGCGGGGTCGGCGAGGTCGAGCCAGGAGGTCGGCGGCGCCTTGACCAGCTTGGGGTTGTAGACCAGCGTGGTCGCGCTCACCATCGCGACGACGTAAGCATCGTCCTTGCCCCAGGCGGTCGGGATCACGTCGGGGGCGTTCTTCAGCTTCGCGCGGTCGATCTTGTCGTTGAGCTTCTCGTTGGCCGTCTGGGCTGCCAGCGAGTTGTCGATATAGACGATGTCCATGTCCGGCTTGCCGGCCATGGCGCGCAGCGCCGCCGCGAACTGGGATGAGTTGCCGAGCTTCAGCGAGACGGTCGCGCCCGTCGCCTTCTCGAAGGCCGCGACGTGGCAGGCCTTGACGTTATCGGCGAAGGAGCCGCCGAAGGCGCCGACAACAAGCTCTTCGGCCTTGGCATCCGAGGCGAGCGCGGCGCCGAGCGCGGCGATAGCGGTCGCATGGCGAAACATCTGACGCATGGTTGCTGGTTCCCCGTCTGTCGGCCTGGAGCGCCGTGCACCGCTGTTGGCGCGGCTTCGATATGGTCGAAGGGGTTCCCCTCCCATCGGCCGAAGAGGAGCATGGCATGGCCGAATTTATCTTTCAAGAAAGATAAGTCAAAGATATCTTGGCATGACAGCAGCGTGGGCCCACGCTTGCGTCGCGCGCTGCGGCGTGGTCGAAAAAGGGCTGTTCTGGAGAATTTGAATGCGCAACGAGGCCGCGCGAAGCCTGACATTCGAAACGCCCGATGCGCTCTGGCAGAATGACCGTGTCGGCGCCGGCATGCAGCGCTGGCGCCGAGAGTTTCCGGATGTCGATTGTTCGGGCAAGGCGATCGTCGGCCGGTTGCTTCATCTCAACGAGGTGTTTCAGACGGCGATCAACCGTACCCTCGCGCGACACAAGCTTAAATATCCGAGCTTCGCGGTGCTTGCGACGCTGCGTGTGCAGGGCGCGCCCTATCGCATGTCGCCCAAGGCCCTGCTCGACACACTGATCCTGAGCTCAGGCGGATTGTCGAACCTGCTGCGGCGCCTGGAAAAGGCGGGCCATGTCCTTAGGATGGCCGATGAGGTTGATGGGCGCGGGGTGATTGTTGAACTCACTGAGAAGGGCCGCCTGCTGGTCGAGCCTGCGATGCGCGACCATGCCGAGACTGAGCGTCGCCTTGTCGCTATGCTCCCGCCGTCCGAACGGGTCCTGGTCGCAGCCGCGCTCGGCAGGATGATGCTGGCGAACCGCTGAATAAGCTGCATGGCTATCGGAGCATCCGATGATTCCTAAATGGGTGGGTTCGACCGCACAGCCCTGCTTATCTGAGGTGGCCGGGCTTGGCTCCTTCGCGCTACGGCAGCATCCCTGCGCATCGCGGCGTCAGCGATCAACCGGTAGGCCAGCAATCCCTAGACCGATCTCGGCGTCAAATTCCTTGGTGGTCCTTTATGCAACGAAATCAGAATTCGGCTCCAAAGGTGGACAATCAATAACCTGGCCCTTCCCAATGTTCAGAAGGAGGCTAGCTCCAGCCTCAGCCCTAAGCCACCACTTAGACAACCCAAGAGCGGGTATTCCGGATATCAGCTAGGCGTTGGAACGGGGCATTGCGCGGCCGCCCGAAAGCGGACATGGCGAGCCCCTGCCGATGAGATCAAACGCAGCCTATATCGCCGTGGCCGGGAAAATGCATGATGGCCTGCCTAGTCAACGGGCCAGCCAATGTTCGCGCACAGTGATCGCGCAGAAGGCATCGCGTGAAACTCAGGATCGGCTACGAACTCGACTACGATTTTCCGCAACCGACACCCGTCATCCTGATGCTGAACGTGCATTTCAGTCGGGTATCGGACCTTGCTCAACCGGACCATATCCGCATCCAGCCTTCGGTGCCCGTCAGCGCCTACCGGGACAGCTTCGGCAACTGGTGCACTCGGCTGCTGGCACCGCAGGGGCCGATGCGGATCACCGCCGACGCGATCATCTCCGATAGCGGCCTGCCCGAAAGCCACGACCTCAATGCCGGCCAAGTCCCAGTTGAACAGTTGCCCGAGGAAAGCCTCGTCTTCCTGCTGGCGAGTCGGTTCTGCGACAGTGACCGCCTGCTCGATCTCGCCTGGCAGCTCTTCGGTCATGCCCGGCCTGGCGCACCACGCGTTCAGGCAATTTGCGATTTCGTCAACCAGCGCATCGCCTTCAACTACAACGATGCCAGCGTAACCCGCATGGCGACCGACGCCTATGGTGAAGGCCGCGGCGTCTGCCGCGACTACGCTCATCTCGCCATTGCCTTCTGCCGGGCGATGAATATCCCGGCACGCTACTGCACCTGTTATCTCGGCGATGTCGGCACGCCGCCGCCCTATCCACCGGGCGATTTCGCGGCGTCCTTCGAAGCCTATCTCGAAGGCGGCTGGCAGATGTTCGATCCGCGCAACAACGTGCCGCGTATTGGTCGCGTACTGATCGCGCGCGGCCGGGATGCGGCCGATGTTGCCATCGCCACCACATTCGGGCCGAACACGCTGACCAGCTTCAAGGTCTGGACCGACGAGGTGGTGGAAGGGACGACGTAGTCAGCCGCAACTAAGAGATGTCCGGGACGCGCCAACAGCGGATGTAGGCCAGCATCCGGATTCAGACGGCCACCAAGCAAAAAGGCCTCCGTCACTCGACGCTCGTGGAGTGACCGAGGCGGTCGAGCCATCGATTACAACGATCTCGCGATCTCGGCGTTGCCGAGGCAGTGACGTTGCGCAAGCCCAACAGTCCGGCCTCGCTTGCGGACAAGATTCGCAAGTTGTTGGGTTGCCAATAGCGTTCAAGCCTCCGACGCGGCTCAGGCCGCCTCGGAGCTGGACGGCGCCAGACCTATCAGCGACAGGTCCATGACGGCGTGGGTGCCGCGTCCGCCCGTATCTTCGTAGCGCAGCTCGCTGGCGAGGCTCCTGGCCATCGCGCGGACGATCTTGCTGCCGAGGCCGGTTCCCTTGACTGTGCCGGTCCCGGTCCAGCCGATACCGTCGTCGACGACCTTGAGAGTGACCTTGTCGCCGTTGCGGGAGAGGCTGACACGCACGTCGCCGGCACCGTTAGGATAGGCGTATTTCAGCGCATTCGTGACCAGTTCCGTCGCGATCAGACCGATCGAGATGGCCTTGTCGGTTTTCGCCAACACAGGCACGGCTTCGAAGTGGATGGTCGGCATTTGGCCGGAGCCAGCAAGTGACTGGGAAAACTCTTCCAACAGGGAACGGAGATAGCCTGCGAGATCCACCACACGCACATCGTCGGAGGTATAGAGGCTACGATGGAGATTGCCGATCGCGGCAATCCGTGCCTGAGTTTCGGCAAGCGCCGCCTTGGCGCCGGGGTCCTCGACCGAGTTCGCCTGCATCCGGACGAGCGAACCGACCAGCGACAGGCTGTTGGCAACGCGGTGATTGACCTCGGCGAGCAATGTCACGGCCCGGTCTCGAGCCGCTCGCACTTCCTGCTCCGCTTGTTCGCGCGCTCGGGTCAACCGCGTCTTCACCACGGCATGCTCCAGCGCCGCCCGCAGCAGCACCTCGAAATCCTCGCCTACTGTCTTGACGACATAGTCCAAGGCGCCGGCCTTCAGCGCCGTTACGGCGATCGACAGTTCCGAGGAAGCGGTCACATAGATGACGGCGGGAGAAGCCGCATCCCTGGCAAGCGCTGCAAGGACATCCAGCCCCGAAGCCGTCCCAAGATCGTGGTCGAGGATGATGACGTCGATCCCGCCCGCGGCCACGCGCGCGAGGCCTGCTTCCGCGCTCTCGACATGCTCGACGATATAGTTGTGGCGCGCGAGCATGCGCTGCACGAGCCGCCCCAGTGTGGCGTCGTCGTCGATGTAGAGGACGTTGATCGGCCGGTTCGGCATCAGCGGCTGCCACGCGAGTTGGTCATGGCGTTTCCGGAACCTGGATGACGGAGAAGAACAGCCCGAGCTGGCGGATCGCATTGGCGAAGCCGTCGTAGTCCACGGGCTTGGTGATGTAGACATTGGCGCCGAGATCATAGCAGCGCTGGATCTCGCGGCTGTCATCTGTCGTGGTCAGCACGACGACCGGCGAACGCTTGGTATGCGTGTTCGCCTTTACCTTCTCGAGGATGTCGACACCGCCCATGTCGGGCAGGTTGAGGTCGAGCAGAATGAGGAGCTGGCGGCCGGCGCTGATGGCGCCGGAGCCGTCGGCACCGAACAGGTAATTCAGCGCATCCGTGCCGTTGGCGAAGGGGATGATCTCGTTGCTGACGCCGGCGCGGCGGATGTTCTTCTCGATC
The DNA here is from genome assembly GCF_000745475.1 of Allobosea sp. UNC402CLCol. Classification (GTDB taxonomy): domain Bacteria; phylum Pseudomonadota; class Alphaproteobacteria; order Rhizobiales; family Beijerinckiaceae; genus Allobosea; species Allobosea spartocytisi. Next base: position 79,172 of record NZ_JQJJ01000002.1, on the reverse strand, counting down.
AGGCGGGCATGGCCTTCATCGTCCTCGATCATGATGATCGAGACGGGCTTTCCATTGGTCACGCTTCGGCACTCCGTTTGTAGGCCGTGAGGTCGGGGGGCAGGGTCACGGTAAAGGTCGTGCCCTTTCCAAGTTCTGAGCGCACGGCGATGTCGCCGCCGAGATTGCGCACCATCGTGCGGACATGGGCGAGACCAATGCCTTCGCCAGCCGTATTCTGGGCGCCCGAGCGCCGGAACAGTTCGAAGATGCGCTCGTGATCCGCCGCTGCGATGCCGCGACCATTGTCCTCGATCTCGATCTTCACCCAGCCGCGACGCTCCCTGCGCGTGCGAACGGCGATCCGGATCGGACGATCGGGCGCCCGGTATTTGATGGCATTGTCGAGGAGGTTGCCCATGACCTGGTCGAGCGACAGGCGATCGCTCGTGATGCGGGGAACCTGCGCGTCGATCTCGATCCCGCCGCCTTCCTCCGCGCTGGCTTGATGGTGGACCGCCGCTGCCGCAGTCTCGATGAGCCCGGTGAGATCGATGCTTTCGGCGCGCAATTCACGCCGGCCCTCGCGGGAAATCTTGAGGATCGCGTTGATGAGCCCGTCCATCTTGCGCGTCGACGAACGGATGAAGCCGATCGCCTCCGCGACATCGACCCGCAGAGCCTCTTCGGCGGCCGCCTTCTGCTCCGGGGAGGCTGCATGTCCGGCGACGACAAAGGCGTCGATCGGCTTGAACATCGCTTCGAGCTCGCTGGTGAAGCCCATGATGTTCACCAGCGGCGCCCGCAGATCATGCGTCACGATATAGGCGAAGCGCTGGACCTCCTCGTTGGCCTTGACGAGCGCGTCGGTACGCTCGCGCACACGCTCTTCGAGGCCGAGATTGAGCGTTTCGACCTGGCGCCGGGCCGTGACGAGTTCGCGCGTATAGCTGATGATCGTCCAGCTCGCCGCTCCAGCCATAGCCAGGATCAAAATGGCGCCGATGATGGTCGTCCAGCGCAGTCGCGATGAGGCCGTGACCTGGGCATCGATCGCCGCCCTGAGCTCGGTTTCGGAGATGGCCAATATCGCGCTCAGATCGGAACGCAATTCATCCATTAAGCGCTTGCCGGTTCCACTGCGGACCAGGCTCATTGCCGTCTCGATATCGCCCTTGCGCGTCGCTTCGACCGTTGCGGCGAGCTCCGCCATCTTCTGTTCGAGCTCGCTGTTGATCTGCTGCAGGATAGGACCGATCTCGCGCAACCTCGCCGCGGCCCGTTCAAGCCGGGCGCGCTGTTCCGCAAGCCGGGAGACGGCGGCGTTGTAGGGAGCGAGATAGCTTTCGTCGCGCGTCAGTAGGTAGCCGCGCTGCCCCGTCTCGGCGTCCTGCACCAGTGAAAGCAGGTCGGCGGATGAACTCCGCACCGCGCGAGCCGCGGTCACTTCGCCAAAATAGCGTTCGCTAGCCGTCGTCAGCCACAGGGACGTCGCGACGATGGCGAGCAGCACCGCGATGCCGATGGCCAGGAGTAGGGCGTTCGAGCGTTGGAAAAACGCCTGCGAGATAGGCATGCAGAGGACCAGGTGAAGATACCTCTCTCTTCACCAATCGAAGCTTCTAGAGCAACAGCAAATGACATTGCATCCAGCTCGTTCTTGTGCATCGCCGCTGATTGACCACGTCTTGGATTTCCACAAGAAGGTGCTGGCTTCGAATATGACTGCCGGCAGAGCCCCGTCCTTCAACTTGTTCTCTTGGGCTTGGATACGGACGAATCATCTCCAGGAAGACTGTCCAGGCGCAAATTGGCCACGTAGACTTTTGCACCCTGAGCATTCTGCACGGTAACCGAAAGCAACATGTGGTCGCCATTGGGTAACTTTTCGCGGTTCAGTTCAGCGAGGAGTTCCTTGGCGGCATTTCGCGCGCTCTGGTCATCGGGCAGATCAGTGCCCTCGTCGTCGATGTCTAGCTTGTCTCCGTCGCGGGTATGAAAGAAGTAGCTCGGCATGCCTACCCAATGCAGCCGAGGCCAACCTGTTCCTCAAGCCATCTCGATTTTGGCGACGCAGGGCTGGAAGCCCAGATGGTGTGATGGAGATCCGCCAGGCCGCACAAGCGTCGCGCAGCCAGTGCGAATGGTCTCGACGTCTCGTGCCAGCCTCTCCCTCTCCCGGTCCCGCTCCTGCTCTCGCTACGCCTCTCCGCCCTGATCTCGGCTAGCGTCGGCAAGCGGACTGAGGGTGGCTTCAAGCTGGCGAGATCGCCGTCGCTGATACGAGTGAGGTCATATGAGCCGATGGCACCGGAGTGCTGGTGCGCTTGCGTTGGCTTGCCGTATCCACGGTCGAGGATGGCTTTCGCCGCAGCGACGCGGGCGGAATCGCTGTCGCTCTTCGTCGCGACCGCGACAAGAGCCTTCAGGGCGATTTCTGTATGGACCTTGGCGAGGTCGGAAAGGGTCGCCTTCTGCTCGCGAGTGGCGCGAGACTGCGATCCCTTCTTTCTTCCGGAGTCTTCGCGCTTCCCGCCCCGTTGGCAGCCACGTTTGATTTCCGATTGATTTCAATTGAATTCTGCAGAGGAACAAAAAATTTCCGCTCGACAACGAGCCCGCGACCCTTTCCGATTGTCCGCCATCCCGCGGGCGGCACGGAACATTGCGCCACCCATCTGGTTCTTCCGCCGCAGGGATAGCAGGGTCGACCTTCGGCTTAACCGTCGACGTAGGAAATCCAGATGATCAGGAATGTTCTGTTCGCCGCAGGGATCGTCCTGCTGCCCGCCACCGCTATGGCTCAGGGTCAGGGGCAGCCGAATGGCCTCCCGGAACCGCCCTCGATGCGCAGTGAACTGGCACCGCGCTTCAAGGCGTATGTGATCACTCAGCGCCCGACCTCGTTCACCTATTCGGAGCCGCTTACGGTCGGCACCGTTCTGCCTCAGGAAGGCGTCGTGTATCGCGAGGTTCCAGCCGAGTACGGCGTGAGCGGCTATCGCTACACGGTGATTAATGACCGCCCGGTCTTGGTTGAGCCGAGCACGCGTCGAGTTGTTCAGATCATCGACTAATCGGCAATATGCGTGGGCCGGCGGCGTAGGGGTCGCCGGCCTGCTGTTACGGCGGCGCCTTGGCTTCGGAATATCTCGTTCTTGATGCCCTTGATAAGGCCGACTTAGGCCCCGATCCCGGCGCCAATGACGGCTGAGATGCCCATTCCACCGATGCCGGCTCCTTTGTCGAGATCGGTCTTTAGAGACTCACCGATACGCTTCATGGCATCGGTCAGGGCTGCGCCTGTCACGGCGTCGAGGGCTTCGTCATCCAAAGCGACGTCTTTCTTATCGGCATCCACGAGCTTGCTCCTGCTCCGTACGGGCGGCCCGTCGTTTCGTAGGACAAGATGTATTAGAAGCCGTTTGCGGAAGCCTTACTTGGATAGCCTCAATCCGCACTCCCCGAGATCTCGCCGGGGATCAACAACCCGAGCATACGACTTGATGAAGGCGTGCCGACGCCTCAGCCCTTCCGGGATGCCCCGCCAGGTCTTCGATCACCCTCGCCTCGGCCTTGGACAGCCAGCCATGCTTGACGAGATCGCGACGAGTTCGATTGTGCGACCGGCCGGGCTTTCTGTGTCGGGGAGCTTCATTTCGCACTCACATTGGGAACGGAAGCGTCTGCAACCCGTTCTCACAGGTGCGTACTCAATCGGCTGCGGAGGCACTATGAAGCAGCTCGTAGCAATTGCAGCTCTTGTGGCGGCTGTCTCGGGTTCGGCTGCAGCCGGCCCTTCAAACGATGAGACGTTGACGACGCAGCAATGCGCAGCACAGCCGGTGTCGGCCTATCAGGCCATCGTGCGGCTTGGCATCCAGTTTGACGGCTTCGTCGCCGTGCCTGAGCATCCGTCGATGACTCTGACGCCTGGGCAGGCCCGCTCTCTTCAGGCCAGTGATGGCGTTGATTGAGACCAGGGCGCAAAAGCTGCCTGACGAACAGGAAGCCTGGGCAAAGATGCTCCGGGAAGCGCGGCGCCTTCAGATGATTCATTCACTTGCCGATAGGCATGAGGGAGCCGACAAGATGAAGCGGCTGGTTGAGGAACTCGTCAGCTTAGGCAAGGCGCGGGGCTGGGTCGTCCCGGAATAAGCGGGCGAAGCATAATGTGCCTGACGAACGAACCGGGATTGCGATCGAGGCCGCCGCGAAGGCTTTTCACAAAACCACGCGCGAGAAGCGCAATCGCGTCGGCCGCTCAACGGAAGCTGCCCTGCTCGGCGATAAGCATCGCATATTTGAGATTGCGAAGATCGAGCGAAAGGTCAGGCATGCCGAGATGATCTCCTGGCAGCCCCTAGCGGAAAGCGGACAGGATCAGCTGGTCGAACATGCGATCGGACAAATGGCGTCGCAGAAAGAGCAGCGGGCGCGCCATTAACCCACCTCTGTATCGGGCGGCCGGGCGCTTTGCCTTGAGCGAGCGCATGATCAAATCCGAAACGATACTCGATGGCGGCGCCTTCCGGCCCTGCATCTTGCGAAACTTCGCGACCATGCCCGAATAGGCGCTCCGGCCCGAGTGTCGCTCCGCTTCCTCTCCCGCGATCCCCTCCCATTCGGAAGCAATCCCGCCCGGCTCGATCACGACGACGTCGATGCCGAATTGCCGAACCTCGTTGCGGAGCGCGTCCGAATAGCCTTCCAAGGCGAATTTCGAGGCATGGTACCAGCCCCCAGCGGCAGGGCGAACTTTCCCCCGATCGAAGAGATGTTGACGATCTTTCCGGACGCTCGGGCGCGCATATGCGGAAGGCAAAGCTGCACGAGGCGCGCTGGCCCTATTAGGTTCGTCTCCAGCTGGCGGCGCCCGTCGGCCATCGACACATCCTCGAGCGCGCCATACTGGCCATATCCCGCGGCGTTGATCAGAACATCGATCCGGGAACGCTCGCGTAGGATCCGATCGATCGCCGTCGCCGCCGAACCATCGTCGGTAACGTCGAGCGCGATGGCCGTGCCGCCGGCGGCCTCGATATCCGCCATTCGATCGACTCGCCGGGCGCCGCCGTAGACCAGATATCCTTCTTGGATGAGACGGAGGGCGATGTCCTTGCCCATGCCCGAAGAGGCCCCTGTCACGGGGGCGACGGAGATATTGATCGGAGGTGGGGCCCCGAGCACCGGCCCGAAATAGGCCAGGGTCCCGAGCGGCCGGAGCGATGCGAGCGAGTCGTCGAAGGTCGCCGCCCGCGAACCGTCGAAGACGACGTTCACCCCCGCGCCGCCCCGTGAATTCGCGCACTTGCTCGGCGAACTTTAGGGTTCAGTTCGATGCCTGAGACCAGGACCGACGTTGCCGTCGAGGCGGCCGCGAAGGCGTTCCACGAAACCTGCCGCGAGAAGCGGCAATACACCTGGGAGCAATCCAGCGAGGAATGGTGCCGCGACCTGCGAGCGTTTGTCCGGCCGATCGTCGAGGCCGCCCTTGCTGCCTGTGATGCCCATGTGGCTGCGGCGCTGCTTAAACCGAAGGAGTGATCGCGCGGACTGGCGAGTGCCCGATCTCACATCGGCCGATGAGGTGCGGTAGCCAAGCAACATGCCTGAGATTTTGCGCAGTTGATCATGGACGACGATTTCCAACCGAAGTTCCTCAGATAACCTTAGCTGGGGATTCGCTGGGAACGCTTCCTATGAGCCGTCTGCTGACCTGCCTCGCTCTATGCCTATGTTGCTCTACCGGCATCGCTTTGGAAGCGGACGCCGCCGACCTTGCAAACCCACTAGCCTACGCTCCACCTGCGGTGACGCACTCGCTGATCTCTGAGATCCGCGGCGGTGTGCTTGCCCACGCGCTAGGGACCCGCGAGGACGGTTCGGTCGATATAAATGGCGAGATTCTGTTCTCCAAACCGCTGATGCCAGCCGATCCGCTTTTGGCGTTCCTCATCCCGCGGCTGCATCTGGGCGCCACGGTGAACACCGCAGGCGCTACCAGCGAGTTCTACGCTGGCTTCACCTGGACTTATGACATTACAGCGAAAGTGTTCATCGAGGGCAGCGTCGGTGCCGGCTTCCACAACGGTGAAACCGGGCGCTTCCGCGTGCCAGATCGCTTGAGCCTGGGCTGCTCGCCCTTGATCCGAGGCACCGGCTCGATTGGCTACCGCTTTAACGAGAACTGGTCGATCATGGCGACCGTGGAGCACATTTCGAACGCCAATCTCTGCCATGCCAATCAAGGTCTGACGAACTACGGTGTGCGGGTCGGCTACTCCTTTTGAGAACGGCATCGGAGTGCAATCGCGCGGGCTAGACCACTCGCTTCCCACCCCGGTTTGATTTCGACGGCGGCGGTTGGTTGCGGAGCCCGAAGGTGGCGCTCCCGCCGCTTGGTCTACTCTCTCGCGGCCTTGTCCATGACCTTGCCATCGTGGATATGAGGCGGCGCGTTATGGCGGCCACGTCGCGGCCCAGCGCGGTAGCAATATTCTGTCGGAGACCATGACCATCGCGAGGACGACGATGGACCTCTAAATGATCGCTTCTGGCGACGTGGTTCCGCTGATGGTGGACACGGACTACGACGAGCTGACGAATTCGCGGCCGGATCGTTCATAGACCGTGGCCCCGGTCTGCGCATCGACGCCTTGCAGGCTGACCTCATAGCCCCACAGCGCCTGGACATAGCTCAACACCGCATCGCAGCTGTCGCTTTCTAGCAGGATGCCGCGATTGATCTTGTGCTGGAGGCGCAAGTGCCTCTGGCCGAGGAGGTCAACGTCCACGACCTGAATATCCGGATGCCTTGCGCCGATATCATATCGCTCGGCCAGAGTGGACCGAATCTGTTCATAGCCGCGTTCGTTGTGGATCGAGGCGACGTTGTAGACGCGTTCGCTCGCCACGTCCGACAGCACAAACAGCCGCCATTTCCGGATCAGGGCCGGGCTCAGATACTGGCGGATGAAGGACTCGTCGCGGTGATTGGCCCAAGCCTCGAGCATGATGGCGCGCCAGTCGCCAGTGCCGGCGATCTCGGGAAACCAGTCGCGGTCCTCTGCCGTTGGCGCGGTCGCAATGCGCTGGACGTCCCGCATCATATCGAAGCCGAGCGCATAGGGATTGATGCCCGAGAAACGGGGGTCATCGAAACCGGGCTGCAGGACTACGTTGGCATGATTGCGCAGGATTTCCAGCATGGCGCCCTCGCCGATCCGTCCCTGGTCGAACAACGCGTTCATGAGGGTGTAGTGGACGAAGGTCGCGCAACCTTCGTTCATCACCTGCGTCTGGCGTTGCGGGTAGAAATATTGCGCGACCACCCGGACGATCCGCAGGATCTCACGCTGCCAGGGTTCGAGGATCAGGCTGTTCTTCTCGAGGAAATAGAGCAGGTTCTCCTCGGGCAGGTTCAGCGCCTTCTTCCGCTCGGCAGCCACGTCCTGTGTGTCGCCAGCCTTACCGGCCGCCGCCTGGCGCGGAATCGTGCGCCAGAGGTCGTTATAGGAGCGCTCCTCGTAATCCAGCCGCTCGCGCAGCCCTTCGCGCTGCTTCTCCGAGGACAGCCGCGGCGGGCGGCGATAGCGAAAGACGCCCTGTTCCATCAGCGCATGGGCGGCATCGAGGATGGCTTCGACCGCCGCGACGCCGTGCCGCTCCTCGCAGCGCTGGATGTAGCTCTTAGCGAAATCCAGATAGCCCAAGATCGCGCCGGCATCGGTCCATTGGCGGAACAGGTAGTTGTTCTTGAAGAAATGGTTGTGCCCGAAGGCGGCATGCGCCGTCACCAGGGCCTGCAGGGCCATGGTGTTCTCTTCCATCAGGTAGACGATGCAGGGGTTCGAATTGATCACGAGCTCATAGGCGAGCCCGCGTCCGCCCTTGCGATAGACCAGCTCCTGATAGAGGAAGTGCTTCCCGAACGACCAGTGCCGGTACATCAGCGGCATGCCGATCGACGAATAGGCGTCCAGCATCTGCTCCGAGGATATGACTTCCATCTGGACCGGGTAGGTATCGAGCCCGAGCTCCTCCTTCGCCACGATGTCGATGGCGTCGTAGGCGTGGGACAATGTCTGGAAATTCCAGTCCGACCCGGAGAACAGCAGACCGCGTCTGGGCGCGTGCTTGAGCATCGGCTCTCTCCCCTCAGTCTCGCTGCACAGAAGGCTGCTTGGTGAAGAGCTGCCGAAAGACCGGGTAGATGTCGGACGCCTTGGCGATGCGACTCATGTCGAAATTTCGCCACCGGTCCTTGACGGCATGATAGGCGCGCCAGAGCGATGTGCCATTATTGGTCGAGCCGAAGATCTCACTCTCGCGCTCGTCGATGATCTCGACATAGGCGAAATACTGGCAGAGCCGCATGATCTCGCCGTCCATTAGGCTGAGGCAGCGTTCGGAATCCGTGGCGAGATTGTCGCCGTCCGAGGCCTGTGCGGCGTAGATGTTCCATTCGCGGCTAGGGTAGCGCTTGGCGATGATGCTCTGCATCTCCTCCAGCGCCGTGGAAACGACGGTGCCACCGCTCTGCGTGCTGTAGAAGAACGTCTCCTCGTCCACCTCCTGCGCCGTGTGCGTGTGGCGGATGAAGACGATGTCCGTGCGCTCGTAGCGCCGCTTCAGGAACAGATGCAGCAGGACGAAGAAGCGCTTGGCGAGGTCCTTCTCGCGTTCGCCCATCGAGCCCGAGACGTCCATCAGGCAGAACATCACTGCATTCGCATTCGGTTGGGGCTGCGGGTCGAAGCGGTTGAAGCGGATATCGACCGGATCGACGAAGGCGATGACCCGCCGCCGCCGCTCCAGCCGGACGAGCTCCGCGCGCAGAGCGCTGCTGCGCCGATAGCGTTCGCCGGGATCCACCCCCTCCTCAGCTTCGAGCCTGGCGAGCTCGCGCAGAATCGCCTCGACGTCCTCGCGCTTGGGACGCCGCAGCGCAATGCGTCGGCCATGGCTGTTGCGCATGGTGCGGGCGATGCTGATATTGGTCGGCGCCCCGCTCACCGAATAGCCTGCCCGCCGCGGCTTGTAGGTCAGGATTTCCCTGAGGTTGAGCTTGACCATGTCGGGCAGCTCGAGATCCTCGAAGAACAGGTCGAGCACCTCCTCGCGCGACAGCACGAAGCGGAAATCGTCCTCGGCAACCTGAGATCCCGGGGACGATCCCATGCCGCCTCCGCCCTGCCCCGGCTTCGGCAACTGGTCCCCCGGAGAGAAGCGCTGGTTCCCGGGCAGGACATGCTGACGGCGGCCGCTATCCTTCGCCTCGCGGAAGCGCGGCTCGTCGGTTCCATTAGCTGGCATGGAGATGGCCTGCTCGCGATCGACATCGGCGATCTTGCCGGTCCGAATATTGTCTTGGACGCTGCGCTTCAGCTCCGTGCGCACGCGGCGCAGAAAACGCTGGCGATTGCCCAGGCTCTTGTCCTTCGGGTTCAGGCGACGATCGATGAAGATCGGCATGGCGCGCTCCCGGCCGACAGTCAGCCCGCCTTGTTGACCCGCATATACCAGTCGACGAGCCGCCGGACCTGGCGCTCGGTATAGCCACGCTCGACCATGCGTTGCACGAAGCCCTGGTGCCGCTTCTCCGTCACGCTGTCCTGCTTCGAGCCGAAGCTGATGATCGGCAGGAGGTCCTCGACCTGCCCGAACATCCGCTTCTCGATCACCTCGCGCAGCTTCTCGTAGCTGGTCCAGGACGGGTTGCGACCGTTGTTTCTGGCCCGGGCGCGCAATGTGAACTTCACGACCTCGTTGCGGAAATCCTTGGGATTGGCGATGCCGGCCGGCTTCTCGATCTGGGACAATTCGTTGTCCAGGATCTGCCGGTTCAGGATCTGGCCAGTATCCGGGTCCTTGTAGTCCTGGTCCTCGACCCAGGCATCGGCATAGGCGATGTAGCGGTCGAACAGGTTCTGGCCGTATTCGCCATAGGATTCCAGATAGGCCTTCTGGATCTCGTGGCCGATGAATTCGGCATAGCGCGTTGCCAGCTCCGACTTGATGAAGTCGAGATAGGCCGCTTCCGTCTCCTTGGGGAACTGTTCGCGCTTGATCGCACCTTCCAGGATGTACATCAGGTGAACCGGGTCGGCGGCCAGTTCCTCGGTGTCGTAATTGAAGGTCTGCGACAGGATCTTGAAAGCAAAGCGCGTACTGACGCCGGTCATGCCCTCGTCGATGCCGGCGGCGTCGCGATATTCCTGGATGGCCTTGGACTTGGGATCGAGCTCCTTGAGGTTCTCGCCGTCATAGACGCGCATCTTGGTATAGAGCGGCGAATTCTCGTGCTCGGCGAGCCGCGTCGAGACCGAGAAGCGGCTGAGGATGTCGAGCACCTCGGGTGCGCAGGGACTGTCGGCCAGCTCGCTTTCGCGCAGCAGCTTCTCGTAGATCTGCCGTTCTTCGGTGACGCGCAGGCAATACGGCACCTTGACCACCAGGATGCGGTCGAGGAAGGCCTCGTTGTTGCGGTTGTTCTTGAACTGCAGCCATTCCGACTCGTTGGAATGGGCGAGCACAATGCCTTGATAGGGGAAGCCCCCGAAATTCTCGGTGCCGTTATAGCTGCCCTCCTGGGTCGCGGTCAGAAGCGGGTGCAGCACCTTGATCGGCGCCTTGAACATCTCGACGAATTCAAGCAGCCCCTGCGTCGTCCGGTTCAGGCCGCCGCTATAGGAATAGGCGTCCGGGTCCGACTGGCTGAAATTCTCAAGCTGGCGGATATCGACCTTGCCGACGAGCGTCGAGACGTCCTGGTTGTTCTCGTCGCCCGGCTCCGTCTTGGCGATGCCGACCTGGCGCAGGCGCGAGGGCATCAGCTTGACGACGCTGAACTGGGAGATGTCGCCGGAGACTTCATCGAGTCGCTTCGCAGTCCAGGGAGAGATCAACCCGGTCAGGCGTCGGCGCGCGATCCCGTACTTGTCCTCGAAGAGATCGCCCATGCGGTCCGGCCGGAACAGGCCGAGCGGCGATTCGAAGACGGGGCTGATTTGTCCGCCGACCTTGAGCGTATAGAAGGGACGCTCCTCCATCAGCTTCTTCAGCCGTTCGGCGAGCGATGACTTGCCGCCGCCGACCGGGCCGAGGAGATAGAGAATCTGCTTGCGCTCCTCCAACCCTTGCGAGGCATAGCGGAAGTAGCCGGCGATACGCTCGATCGTATCCTCCATGCCAAAGAAATCGGCGAAGGCAGGATAAATCTTTATCGTCCTGTTGGCGAAGATGCGACCCAGGCGTTCGTCCTGGCTCGTATCGAATAATTTTGGCGTCCCAATCGCGTCGATCATCCGCTCCGCAGCAGAGGCGTACATCGATTTGTCTTCGCGGCAGCCCAGCAGATATTCCTGGATACTCATCTCCTCTTGTGAATAACTACTGTAATCGTCAATAAATAAACGAAAAATCTCGCCGGTTTTGTCAGTCATGGCAGCCATCCAGCATCCATCCGAACTGTCGGCGACAGCACAGCAGATTTAACCGATGATCTCTTCGCGAGTTCCTTTGTGATGGCATTTTCGCGACCAGTAAGCGGAAGTGCTCAGCCGTTTGAAAGATGCGCCCCTGCGGCATCGTTTTTCCTCAGTCGGCCAGGAACATGTAGGCCTCCATGACTGATGCGATCGTCGGCGGGCGGGCCGGCGGCACAGAGTCGCCGCCGCCGGCTCCTAGGAAGTTCCGGAAGGAAACGGGCCCCACGACGTACGATCCGAAACACCCGGCAATGGAGAATCGCATGAGTCCGGACGAAATCGCAGCCATTCTCGGCCCGGTCGATCCGATGCTGATCGCCGAGATGGGGACTGCCCTGGAGGAGCTTGCGGAGACCTGGGCCTGGATCAATGCGGACGACGCTCTGATCAACGCAGGCCGCCCGCTACCTTCAGGCCGTGTCGCCGAGTTCGTCGCCCTGCTGGAGCCGTTCGGAGACGACGCGGCGGGCTGACTCGTCCGTCCGGCCGGCACAGCCTCATTTCGCGCCGAGCAGGCGGGACCATGGGGTGATCACTGCCGCGTTGGGTAACCGGACGTCGATTGCGATTTACTGGAGCCGGAATTCGCCGCTGACCGTACTGAGGTCGGCGGGGCCGATCAGATCCTTGTGAGCCACGGTGATGCGGAACAGCTTGCCGTCGAGCTTGGCCTGCCAGAAGGCGAGGAACTTGTTGAGCTCGGGGAAGCGCGGGGCGAGATCGTAATCCTGCCAGATGTATTCCTGCAGGATCGAAGGGTGGTCGGGCAGGCGGTAGAGGATTCCGGCGGTGGTCAATCCGTAGCCGGCGATCTGGCGGGCGAAGTCGGTCGAAGCCATTCCTTTCAGCTCCCTGGTTTCACTGCGCCGATGGCAGCGAATTTCCAACGCCTTGGCAAGCCGAAAAGTTGCGTTTGTGGCGCCTTTTCAGACTGTTAGCACTCGGTCAAAAAAAGTGCTGCCGGCCTCTTGAAGGCAAAAATTTGGCAACCCAAATCATCGCGCGGGCACGGCGCCTTAGGGCTGCGCGGAACCTCGCCGCGAGACCCGCACAGGGCCGGCCCGCTTTGACATGTGACCGACATGGAAATTGGAGGAACTCATGAAGTTTCGGCCACTGCATGACCGCGTCGTCGTGAAGCGCATCGACGCCGAGGAGAAGACCAAGGGCGGGATCATCATCCCCGACACCGCCAAGGAGAAGCCGCAGGAGGGCGAGGTCGTTGCCGTCGGCGCCGGCGCGCGCGACGAGACCGGCAAGCTCGTGCCGCCCGACGTCAAGGTCGGCGACCGCGTGCTCTTCGGCAAATGGAGCGGTACCGAGGTCAAGATCGATGGCCAGGATCTCCTGATCATGAAGGAGGCCGACATCATGGGCGTCGTCGAGACGGCTGCCGCCCTCAAGAAGGCCGCCTGACGGGGCCTCATCCACATCATCAACCTGAAACCTCAAGTCTGAAGGAGTGAGGAATCATGGCTGCGAAGGACGTGAAGTTTTCGCAGGACGCGCGCGAGCGGATGCTGCGCGGCGTCGACACGCTGGCGAATGCCGTGAAGGTCACGCTGGGCCCCAAGGGCCGCAATGTCGTGATCGAGAAGTCGTTCGGTGCGCCCCGCATCACCAAGGACGGTGTCACCGTCGCCAAGGAGATCGAGCTTTCCGACAAGTTCGAGAACATGGGCGCTCAGATGGTCCGCGAAGTGGCGTCGAAGCAGAACGATGCGGCTGGCGACGGCACCACGACCGCGACCGTGCTGGCCCAGGCGATCGTCCGCGAAGGCGCCAAGGCGGTCGCCGCCGGCATCAACCCGATGGACCTGAAGCGCGGCATCGATCTCGCCGTCGAGGCGGTGACGAAGTCGCTCGGCGAGCATTCCAAGACAATCACCGGCTCGGAGGAGGTCGCGCAGGTCGGCACCATCTCCGCCAATGGCGACCGCACGATCGGCGAGATGATCGCCGAGGCGATGAAGAAGGTCGGCAACGAGGGCGTCATCACCGTCGAGGAAGCCAAGACCGCCGAAACCGAGCTCGACGTCGTCGAGGGCATGCAGTTCGACCGCGGCTATCTCTCGCCCTATTTCGTGACCAACACCGAGAAGATGGTCGCGGAGCTGGAAGACCCCTACATCCTGATCCACGAGAAAAAGCTCTCGGGTCTCCAGGCGATGCTGCCGCTGTTGGAAGCGGTCGTGCAGACCGGAAAGCCGCTGCTGATCGTGGCAGAGGATGTCGAGGGCGAGGCTCTCGCCACGCTCGTCGTCAACAAGCTCCGCGGCGGCCTCAAGATCGCGGCCGTCAAGGCGCCGGGCTTCGGCGATCGCCGCAAAGCCATGCTCGAGGATATCGCCATCCTCACCGGCGGCACCGCGATCAGCGAGGATCTTGGCATCAAGCTGGAAACCGTCACGCTCGACATGCTCGGCCGCGCCAAGAAGGTCCGGATCGAGAAGGAGAACACCACCATCGTCGACGGCGCCGGCAAGAAGGCGGAGATCGACGCCCGAGTCGCCCAGATCAAGGCCCAGATCGAGGATACGACTTCGGATTACGACCGCGAGAAGCTCCAGGAGCGCCTGGCCAAGCTCGCCGGCGGCGTCGCGGTCATCCGCGTCGGCGGCGCGACCGAGGTCGAGGTCAAGGAGAAGAAGGACCGCGTCGACGATGCCCTGAACGCCACCCGCGCCGCGGTCGAGGAAGGCATCCTGCCGGGCGGCGGCGTCGCCCTGCTGCGCGCGGTCAAGGCGCTCGAAGGGCTTGTGCCCGGCAATGACGACCAGAAGACCGGCGTCGAGATCGTCCGCAAGGCGATCACCGCGCCTGCCCGCCAGATCGTCGAGAATGCCGGCGGCGATGGCGCGGTCGTGGTCGGCAAGCTGCTGGAGTCGCAGGACTATGCCTGGGGCTACAACGCCCAGACCGGCGAGTATGGCGATCTGGTCAAGGCCGGCATCATCGACCCGACCAAGGTCGTGCGCACGGCGATCCAGGATGCGGCGTCGGTCGCAGGCCTGCTGATCACCACCGAGGCGATGATCGCCGAGGCGCCGAAGAAGGACCCGGCACCGGCGATGCCCGCCGGTGGCATGGACTACTGATACAGGGAGGGCGCCGCGGCTTTCGCGGCGCCCTCGGGCGCCCTCAACATTAAGCCGACGGAGGAGGCCATGCCGTTTTCATCCTTGACCGATCCCATTGATTTGGCTCGCGCCCAGGCTGCTCTCGAAAAGGCTTGGTCAGATCTAAAACCTTCACTTCCGCCGGAGTCCGGCGAGCGGGAGCGGAAGAATCTCGCCTATATCGTTGCGTCGCTGGTTCCTCTGGCGTTCGACGAGAACGATCTCGCACAGCGTGCGATCGATCGGTTTCACGAAAAGGCCTAGCACCGACATCACAGAAAACGCAGTGCATACGTCTCATCGATACGAGGCAGCCGACATGATCGATGGTCCGCAGGCGCCAAAGGAAATCTCTCCCTCCGACCGTTTCAAAGCCCTCATTACGAACGCAGAGAGCGCAACATACGGGCTGAAAGATAATCTCTTGACCGTGATGACAAGGGATGGATCAGCAACCTGGCAGACGGTTGCCGCTCATGTCGAAGCTCAATTGCCTGGCGCGGGCGAGTTCTCGACCGCGCGCCTGAATGCCATACTCGCCTTGATCAGGACGCTTTCCAACAAACGCACGTCGGAACCGGATGACATCCAACGACCGAGCTCTGCTGCGTGAACCTGCCGTCGGCGGAGATCGCCCCATCTTCGGGCCGGATCCAACGAGCCCATTGATTTCTCCTGCCCTACTCTTCGAGAATTCCGAATGACAACGACCGCCACAGCCGAGCATCGCAGTTTCGAAGCCGACGTCTCCCGCCTGCTGCACATGATGGTGCATTCGGTCTATTCCGACCGTGACGTGTTCCTGCGCGAGCTGATCTCGAACGCAGCCGATGCTTGCGAGAAGCTGCGCTACGAGGCGATCGGCAAGCCCGATCTCCTGGGCGAAGAACCGAAGCTTGCGATCACCATCTCGGCCGACCCGGAAGCCGGCAAGCTGACCATTGCCGATAACGGCATCGGCATGAGCCATGACGAGATGATCGAGGCGCTCGGCACGATCGCCCGCTCCGGCACGCGCAGCTTCATGGAGCGGGTCGCAACCGCCGACGGCAAGGACGGCGCGCAGCTCATCGGCCAGTTCGGCGTCGGTTTCTATTCCGCCTTCATGGTCGCGACGAAGGTCGAAGTCGTCAGCCGTCGCGCCGGTAGCGCGGAAGCCTGGACCTGGTCCTCGGACGGCAAGGGCGAGTTCTCGGTGGCGCCATCGCCCCTGGAAGAGGCTCCCGCACGTGGGACGCGCGTGACGCTTCATCTGCTGGAGGACGCCAAGTCCTATGCCGAGCGCTGGACCCTGGAGCGCATCGTCAAGGAGCAGTCCGGTCATGTGCCGGTGCCGATTTCGCTGATCACGGAGCCGGGAGCTGACGCGGTCGCCCTCTCCGACGGGGCCGCGCTCTGGACCAAACCGAAGAGCGAGATCACCAAGGACGAATACGCCGATTTCTATCGCAGCGTCGCGGGGCAATATGACGAGCCGGCCGCCACGATCCATTTTCGCGCTGAAGGCCTGCACGAATATACCGCGCTCGCCTTCATCCCGGGCGCGCGTCCATTCGACCTCTTCGACGCCGATCGCAAGGGGCGGATCAAGCTCTACGTGAAGCGCGTCTTCATCACGGACGAGGCCGAGCTCCTTCCGCGCTACCTGCGCTTCGTCCGTGGCATCGTCGACACCGCCGACCTGCCGCTCAACGTCTCGCGCGAGATGATCCAGGACAGCCCGCTGCTCGGCGCGATCAAGAAGGGCGTCACCAACCGGGTGCTTTCCGACCTCGCGAAGCTGGCCGAGCAGGATCCGGATACGTTCCGACTGATCTGGGAAAACTTCGGCGTCGTCATCAAGGAAGGGGTCTACGAGGATTTCGCGCGCCGGGAACAACTGCTCGGCCTCGCGAGATTCCGGACGACGGCCTCCGGCGAGGGTTGGCGCAGCCTCAAGGACTATCTCGGCGCGCTGAAGGAAAACCAGACCGCGATCTATTACATCGCCGGCGATGATGCCTCCCGGATCGCCAGCTCCCCGCAGCTTGAAGGCTTCCGGGCGCGCGGCATCGAGGTTTTGCTGCTGTCGGATCCGATCGACAGCTTCTGGGCTTCGGCAGCGCCGGATTTCGAAGGCAAGCCGTTCAAGTCGGTGACGCAAGGGACGGCTGATCTCGGTCTCATCCCGCTGCTCGACGGTGCGGCGCCTCCTGCCGCTGAAACGAGTGAGACAATCAACGCCCTGCTCGCTTCGATGAAGGAGATCTTGGCCGACGAGGTTGCGGATGTCCGCTCCTCCGACCGGCTGACCGAGAGCGCGGTCTGCCTTGTTGCGTCAGACAAGGGGCCGGATCGCCAGTTCGAACGCTTGCTCAGCGCCGCGGGGCGCGTCGACAGCGCGGCCAAGCCGATCCTCGAGGTCAACCCGCGTCATGCGATGATCTCAGCCATCGCGTCTGCCGAAGATCTGGCGCTGCGGAGCGACCTCGCCCATCTTCTCTTGGATACCGCCCGCGTCTTGGATGGCGAACGCCCGACCGACGCAAATGCATTCGCTGAGAGGCTGAATCGGCTCGTAACGAGAAGCTTAGGCGACAGCTGAACGACGAAGCCTAGGAGCACGTCAGCGGTGCGGCGACGGTGCCTCCAAGGGGTCGCTTCGAGTCAATCCCTACCCGTCTGACGCGTCGGCCAAAATGTCTCACGCTGGATCGGAATGGCCATTCGGCCGGCCAAAGCGGGATGTCCGCTTCCAGGCAAGCGACTCATGTCCGGCCGTGGCGCCATCACTACCAAGTCCGAGTTCCGGACGATGTATTCGAACGGCGTGCGGTCTTCGGTCTGGACGAAGACGTCGGCCTGCATGCCGGCGGTGACCCGCTGGGGCGCGAGGCGCGCATATTCCTCTGCCAGGACGGAAACCCGTATTGTGTAGAAGGTCGCGCCGGTCTGCTGGATCGCGACAATGTCGATCCGGCTAAGCCAGCTCTCCAGCAGCGGATTTGCCTGGACGAACAGCGTGAAGCGGCACGGTCCAACCGAGCAATCCCGCCTGGATTCCCGTGTGTTGTCCACGTCGCATTCTGTAGCGACTAACACGCGACAGATCGCCCAATAGGCGAAAGACTCCCGAAAATGGGAGGCGCAGCGCCGCCCGCAGATGCTCCTGCCAACGCAGATTCCGTGCCTCGATCAGTGTTCGCGCGCAAACGGCGGTCGCCAGCAGGGCGATCGTCACCGAAAGCCAGTTCAAGTCCTTGACGACCGGGAGCAAGCCGGCTGTCAGTATGATAGCGGCGCGCCAACGCCGTGCAGGCTGGGCCCGGACCCTGTTGAGGCATGCAGAGGCCCCGGCGAGAACGGCAAGGAAAAGCGCCAACGAGATGCCGAGGCGGTGTCCGTAGAACAGGCCATCCGCAAGCGCGACAAGCAGGGCGGCAGCGCCCAGCTGGGTCGTCAACCGCCCGACCTGTGGACTCGGGTCGGGTTGCGGAGTGTCGTTTTCGAGGGCAGTGGCAGGCATGGCTGTCGATCTCGGCTGGAAACGCCATCGGCGGCAGCGGCTAGCCGGGCCGGGAAGGCGAGGATTTCGGTGCAGGCGTTCGGCACCATGCTCTCCTGCCACCAGCCGTCCCTGGCCAGCCGGTGTGGCAACCGCGACGAGAAGGATTTTGGAGCGAGGATGTGCGCAATTGATGCGCGCGCCGATGGGAGCGATTTCGCCGAGTTCGGCAGAGCTTTAGGATTCTCGCGCAGCTTTTACGCAGATGCGGGCGATCGCAACAGCGATCCGATCGACGACTGCTTGCGGAGATATCCTTCGAAGATGTCGATGCCCTTCTCGATGGCGATTATTCCGCTGGGAGTCGTGCGCAGCGGATTGTGGTTCAGCCCGAAAACAGCACGGTTCTTGCCCGGTGTGGAGTGCTTAGCTATATCCTTAGCTAAGGAGAATGCTCATGGCCCAGTTCTCGGTTCACGATGCGAAGACCAATCTATCCAAACTGATCGCAGACGCCCTGGAGGGCGGGGATGTCGTCATCGCTCGTGGTAACGTGCCAGTAGTACGCTTGGTGCCGGTCGCGCCACGCGGCAAACGGCGCTTTGGGGCACTCAAAGGAAAGATTGCCGTCGATGCGCGCTTTGACGAGCCGTTGCCAGAGGACGAACTCGTGGGATGGAATCTCACTTGAGGCTGCTACTCGATACCCATGCTCTGATTTGGTGGCTCGCGGGTGACGAGGCGCTGAGCCGTCGGGCCCGCGAGGCCATCGAGGACGAGGGCAACAGCGTTGCCGTCAGTGCCGCCTCAGCCATGGAGGTTGCCACCAAATTCCGCATAGGCAAGCTCCCTGACGCCGCCCTGCTCGCGCAGGACTTCGAGACGATCATCGCCGATCAGGGTTTTGCTGAACTGGCGATCACCGTCCACCATGCCCTGCGAGCCGGTGAAATGAACATTGCACACAAGGACCCGTTCGACCGCTTCCTGATTGCCCAGGCTCAATCCGAGGACATGGTGCTGATATCGAACGAAGCGCTATTCGACGGATTCGCAGTCAAACGCCTGTGGTAGCAAGCCCCCACAGGATAATCCGAATGCCGAAATAACGCCATCAGGCGACATTCACTAACCGACCGGAAAGGGACCTTCGGTGCTCGCCCTGGCCTGCCCGTCGACACCGAGGAGCTCGCGTTGGCGGTCCTCAATCTCGGCCGACGTATGCGCCGCGGATCAGACGAAATCGCAGGCGCGAGACGAGTCACCGCCATCGAGGCGCCTGAGGGCGTAGCGTGAAGACTCAATCGGCAAACGCAAGTTCTGCGTTCTCCGGACACCAGATCGGTGAAGCTTTCGATTCGGGAGGTGATCCTGCTCGAGCATCTGGCGACGCGGCCGGACGAAACAGTTTCGCGGGATCTGATCATGGGCCTGTTCGGCCATGCTCGGATCGACCCCGAAAGCCGGCGTTTCGACGCGCTTCTGGCGCGCCTGCGCTCTAAGCTGAAAGCGGTCGGGATGGAATGCCCCTTGCAAGTGGTCCACAGCGCGGGCGTGAGGCTGGTCAAGCGGATAGACATTGTCTGACGTGCCTCAGACGACTCGCGCTTCTCTTTCCTGCGCTTGCCCAATTGCCAGGCTGTGCATGATCGAGCTCAAGCCCATGCCGTACGCGAAAGTGGACTTTCCGGATCGGGCTTTGTTACCGGCCTATAGCGGACTCTAGGCCGGAGCACCAAAGTCGGCGCCACCTATACGCTCCTTGTAAAGAATTCGAGACAATGGCGGTCGAGGTTGAGAACAGCCCTCGTTACGCTTTGCTGCTATCGACAGGGCGAACCCCAGGGACCAAAAGGCCGTCGACGAATACATTGGCGAGGCGCACGACCGTGGCCTGCCATCCCGGCTTATCGTGCAGGTAGCACATGCCGATCAGCGCGCGCAGAATCTCCTCCGCGCTAACATCGGAGCGCAACTCACCCGCTTCCACGGCCCGGTTCAGGAGGGTCCCGATGGCAGCCGTCAGCCGCTCGAAAGAATAGGTGTAGAGGTCGGCGGGTGCGTGCGCCGCCAGCGCCAGGGCCGCGAGCATCCCCTTCTTGGTCGCGACCAGCTGGACCTGTGCCTGCAGCCATTGCCGCAAGGCTTCGACCGGTCCGGCCTCCTTCGCCAGCGTCCCGGCCAGCGCGGCGAGCTGATCGACCTCGTGACGGTAAACCGCTTCGAACAAGGCCTCGCGGGTCGGAAAGTGCCGATAGAGCGTGCCGATTCCAACGCCAGCCTGTCGCGCAACCGCCTCCAGGCTAGCTTCGGCTCGCCCGGTGCCGAAGACCTCGCGAGCGGCTTGGAGCAACCGATCGCGATTGCGAGCGGCGTCCGCGCGGGGCTTGCGTCCGGTGCTGGCGGGCTCGTCCTTCATCGCTGTCGACACGAAACTTTCCTGGAAAACTTGTAAAACGGAGGATGCCTCCGTATTGTCAGGGGCGGCCGCGATCGCCGTTCCCGCCTTCGCGACATGCGATCGCTGGACCCGATGCGCGACGCCGCGGTTGAAGGAGCATGCCCCAAGGCCGCGGCGACAGCCAGACCAGACGCCTCATTTGATTGGAACGGTGTATGATTTTCTCCATCAACCTGACCATCAACGGTGACTTGCGACGGATCGAGCTCGACGATCCCCGGGTCACCCTTCTCGACCTCCTGCGGGAGCGCCTCGACCTCAGCGGCACCAAGAAGGGCTGCGACCGCGGCCAATGCGGCGCGTGCACCGTGCTCGTTGACGGCCGGCGCATCAACTCCTGTCTCGCTCTGGCGGTCAGCCTCGACGGCGCCAGCGTCGAGACGATCGAGAGCGTCGGGCGGGAGGGCGCGCTGCATCCCGTACAGGAAGCCTTCATCGCCCATGACGGCTTCCAGTGCGGCTTCTGCACGCCGGGCCAGATCATGAGCGCGATCGGGCTGATCCGCGAGGGACAGGCCGGAGACGATCCCGAGCGCATCCGCGAGCTGATGAGCGGCAATATCTGCCGCTGCGCCGCCTATGCCGGCATCACCGAGGCCGTGCTGGACGCGCAGAAGGCGATGGCCGGCGACGGGAGGGCCGCGGCGTGAAGATCTTCGACTATATCCGCCCCGCCTCGGTCACCGAGGCCGTCGCCGCAACCGCGCAAACGGGCGCAGTCTATCTCGCGGCCGGCACCAATTTGCTCGACTTGATGAAGGTGGGCGTGGCCCGGCCCGATCGCCTCGTCGATGTGACGCATCTGCCGGGTCTCGACCGGATCGAGCGTTTGCCCGATGGCGGCTTCCGCATCGGTGCGATGGTGCGCAACGCCACGCTCGCCTATGACACCGGCTTCGCAGAGGCCTTCCCGATGGTGAGCGAGGCGCTGCTCTCGGGCGCTTCCGCGCAATTGCGCAACGCTGCCACGGTCGGCGGAAACCTGCTGCAGCGGACGCGCTGCGCTTATTTCTACGACGTCGAGAGCGCCTGTAATAAGCGCGTGCCGGGCAGCGGCTGCGATGCGCTTCAGGGCGAAAACAGCGGCCATGCCGTGCTCGGCTGGAGCCCGTCCTGTATCGCGACGCATCCGTCCGATTTCTGTGTGCCGCTCGCGGCACTCGATGCGATCGTCGAGGTCGAAGGCCGCGACGGCCGCCGCGACATCCTGCTCGACGCGTTGCATCGCCTGCCCGGAGAACATCCGGAACGTGACACCGTGCTCGAACCCAGTGACCTGATCGTGGCCGTCAGGCTTCCGGCCGCCGCGGCGGCTTTCGCGTCCCATAGCCGTTATCTCAAGCTACGCGAGCGCACCTCCTATGCCTTCGCGGTGGTTTCAGCCGCCGCCGCGCTTCACCTCGGAGCCGGCAGGATCGCGCAGGTACGGCTCGCGCTCGGCAGCGTCGCGGCCAAGCCCTGGCGTTGCCGCGAGGCGGAAGCCCTGCTCGTCGGTGCCGAGCCGACGCCCGAGGCGTTCAAGCGCGCGGCCGAGATCGCCCTGGCCGAAGCCAAGCCGTCCGGCCACAACGCTCACAAGATCGAACTGGCGCGCCGCATCCTTGTCCGCGCCCTGAACGAAGCGGCGGCGGGCACGCCCGCGCAGATCGCCGCCCTGCCCGCCTCCCCTTTCTCGACCATGCCCGGAGCGCTCGCACATGCCTGAGATCACGCTCAGCCAATCTGCCCGGCATCAGCGCCACGGCTCCAATATCGGCCAGCCGCTGACCCGCCGCGACGGTGTCCTCAAGGTCACCGGCGCCGCCCCTTACGCCGCCGACCATCACCCCACCGGCATGCTCTACGCGGTGATGGCGGTCGCCGGCATCGCTCGCGGCCGTGTCGCCTCGCTCGATGTCGCTGCCGCAAAAGCCCATCCCGGCGTCGTCGACGTCATGACCCCGGCGCATAAGCCGAAGCTCGCCATGGACCCGGACGAGAAGAGCAACCCCTTCATGTTCCGGCTCGACCTGCTGCAGAACGACAAGGTGCGCTACCCGCGCCAGCCGATCGCGGTCGTGATCGCCGAGACGCTGGAGGCGGCGACCGAAGGCGCAACACTGCTGGCGCCGGTCTATGAGACGCAAACGGCACGCATCGGCCTCGACGGGGAGCGTTTCGTGCCGCCCGGCGTCGGCGTCGGCAACCCGCCCGCCGTCAGCCATGGCGATGTCGAGCAAGGGCTCAAGGACGCCGCCAAGGTGACCGAGGCGGTCTACGAGACGCCCTCGCAATATCACAACGCCATGGAGCCCCACGCCATCGTCGCGGAATGGACCGAGGCCGGCCTGGTGATCGACACGCCGAGCCAGGGCATGGCGATGGCCCAAGCGCGCATCGCCGGCCTGTTCGGCATCGCGCCGGAGACGATCCATATCCGCAGCCCCTTCCTCGGCGGCGGCTTCGGCTCAAAGGGGCTGGTTGCCGGCCCGCAAGTGCTCGGCATCATGGCGGCCAAGCTGGTCGGCCGCCCGGTCAAGCTGGTGCTGCGCCGCGAGCAGATGTACGGCCCGGTCGGCCATCGCGCGCCGACCCGCCAGACGCTGCGGCTGGGCACGGATGCGGGAGGCCGGCTGACCGCGCTCGATCATCACGCCCTGACGGCGTCGAGCAGCTTCGATGACTTCTTCGAGCCGGCCGCGGATGCCTCGCACACGCTCTATGCGGCGAAGGCGATCGCGACCGCGCATGAGGCGGTGCGCACCGATACGGGGACACCGCTTTTCATGCGCGCGCCAGGCGAGGCGACCGGTTCGATCGCGCTGGAAAGCGCCATCGACGAGGCGGCCTTCGCCTGCGGCATGGATCCGCTCGCCTTCCGCCTGAAAAACTATGCCGAGGTCGAGCCGATCTCCGGCAAGCCCTTTTCGTCGAAGGCGCTGCGCGAGTGCTACGCGCAAGGGGCGGAGCGTTTCGGCTGGTCGACACGGCCGCTCGCACCGCGTTCGAAGCGGGACGAAGCCGGCTTCCTCGTCGGCTGGGGCGTTGGCACCGCGACTTTTCCCGCGCTGATGTTCCAGGCGCAGGCCCGCGCCATCATCAGGGCGGATGGTTCCGGGCGCATGGAGATCGGCGCCCACGACATGGGCCAGGGCGCCTGGACGGCGCTGGCGCAGATCGCCGCGGACGGCCTGGGCCTCGACCTCGACAAGGTCGACTTCGCCTCGGGCACCTCGGATCTGCCCGATGCCGGCATCGCCGGCGGCTCGGCCCATACGGCCACGGCCGGCATGGCGATCCACAACGCAGGCGCTGCGGTCATCGCCAAGCTCGCCGATCTCGCGACCGGCGACGAGCGCTCGCCTCTGTTCGGCGCCGGCAACCAGGGCGTGATCGCCCGCGAGGGCCGCCTGCACCGGCGCGACGACGCCAGCCGCAGCGAGGCCTATGCCGACATCCTCGCGCGGGCGGGCCTTCAGCAGATCGAAGCCGGCGGCAAGGCCGCGGCTGATCCGGCGGCGCAGGAAAGCTATGCGATGCACGCCCATGGCGCGGTCTTCGCCGAGGTGAAGGTCGATCCCGATCTCGGCCAGATTCGCGTCAGCAGGCTGATCGGCGCCTTCGCCGCGGGGCGGATCATCAACCCGCATCTCGTGCGCAGCCAGTATTATGGCGGCATGATCTGGGGCATCTCCTTTGCGCTGCACGAGAAGGCGATCATCGACAGGCGCTCGGGCCGGATCATGAACGGCGATCTCGCCGAGTACCATGTCCCGGTCAATGCCGACGTGCCGCATGTCGAGGCAATCCTGGTCGACGAACATGACCCGCACGTCAACGCGCTCGGTATCAAGGGCGTCGGCGAGATCGGCATTACAGGTTCGGCCGGAGCCATTGCCAACGCGGTTTGGCACGCGACCGGCATTCGCTGCCGCCGCTTCCCGATCGGGCTGGAGCAGCTGATCGGAACGGCCTGAGCCTGGCGCGCCTGTATCAAGCACAACGTCATCGCGGCCGGGCGCTGGACGGCTCCGAAACGCGGCCACGATGCTTCAGTGCGCCATGGTCCAACCGACGCCGGCTTCATCGATTTGGAGCCGCGGTCCGCCGGCGCTCTGCGCCAAGCCAGCGTTCGAGGCCAGCTGGAAAGCGGAAGTTGGTAGGTCCAAGCCATCTCCGTGCGCTTCCAACCGGGGCGGTGATTGGGTGATCTTTGGCGCTCAACCGCAGACGGAAGCGCTCCAGCTCAGCTTTCTCGGTAAAAGATCGCCGGTTCATGGGCGCGGCTACGCGACGATCTCGTCAGGCTTGTGACGCTTCCTCGGCATCGCGGTCCTCCTGTCTGCCAAAAGACATACTTCAGGGTGGACCAATTCAACGGGGGTGGATCAGTGCCACAGCCATCCGGGCGCAAGGGGAGTAAGAGCCCGCATTTGACTCCACTGACGCGCGCAATGGATTGTCATCCCCTACGGATCGGGAGGAAACCATGGCTAAGAGCAATGAGATCCCCGCAGTTCGCGTCGCCGGATTCCAGGTCTTCCGAGGACCTGACGCCATCGCTGTTCGCTTCGAACTGATGACCGCGCCTGGCAGAAACGAGTCGATTACCATCGCACTGACACCGACCGGGGCGCAGGAGTTGGCCAAACAACTCGCGCACGAGCCTACTGCGGGAACCCCGGAGACCACGCCTGATACCTCGCGCCAGTAGCTGCCGAAGGCGCCCTCGCCCCGGGCTAAAATCGCCGAAGACTTGATGACGAGCGACATGCGGATGGGGAGTGAGATGCCTGATCCCGACTACGAGGCCAAATATGGTAAGGGTCCGCACCTAACGGCCGATGCAGTGGTCGTGCGCGGGAACGAAATTGCGCTGGTCCGGCGAAAGAGCAGCGGGCAATGGGCTTTGCCTGGTGGTTTCCTCGACCAGGGCGAGACCTTCAGCGATTGCGCGATCCGGGAGTTCAAGGAAGAGGCAGGGGTCGACTTGCGGGCCACGCCGGGGCTCATCCTCCGTGTCTATCGGCCTCTGGCGTTCGATGCGATCGAGAGAGATCCGCGGAGCCGCATCATCTCGGGTGCCGTTCTGATCACCCTGTCGGAGGAGATTAAGCGGCCGGAGCTCTTTGCCGGCGATGACGCTGAAGCGGCGCAATGGACGAGGTGGTACGCTATCCCAAAGCTCTATGCCGACCACAACACCATAGTGGAGGCATTGTTGGCACCTTACCGCGCCCAGGAGATTGGTGAGGTCGGCGAAGACACTGGCTTCTAATGGCTCCGAAGAGCCTCGGCAGCGAAGCGCCGCAGATTCACGGGCTTGGCGAATGGGTCGCGCTCTCCCCAGCAGCCGGTCCGTGGAATGTGGCAAAACCTTGCTAAGCAGGTGAGTGAATGCTTGTCTGCGCCTCGTGCAAGGGGGAAATGGGGCAAAGCGGCGGCATGGCGTCCGAACCACGGTTCGACAACTTGCAGGGTTTGAGAGGATTTGCCGCCCTCCTGGTGCTCGTTGAGCATACCGCGAACGCCATTTCGACGCGCTTCCTGGGCGTTAGTCCGTACGACTCGCCGTTGGCGATCTTTCCCTTCGCTGCCGGCGTAGACATCTTCTTCGTCATTTCCGGTTTCATTATTGCTTTTTCCAGCCGTTCGCTGTTCGGAAAGCCGGGGGCGTGGAAGAGCTTCCTCCTGCGTCGTCTTGCGCGGGTCGTGCCGTTATACTGGTTGATGACCGGCGTCATGATCTGCGCCTTTATTTTGATCGGGAGCCGTGCCTGGAGTGACACTTCGTGGTCGTCAGTTGCGGCATCTTTCCTTTTTCTACCGGCCGTTAATGTCGACGGGATTACCTCTCCTATCCTCGCCATCGGCTGGACGCTCAACTACGAGATGGCTTTCTATGCCTTATTCGCGGTCGCACTTTGTTTTTCCCAAGGGATAGCGTTGGTATTTATTGTGGGAATGCTTGTGCTGCCGGCTGTGCTGGGAAAGCTATTTGAGCCGGCGACACTGGCGCTGCAATTTTGGACCAATCCGATTGTCCTGGAGTTCGCAGCAGGTGTTTGCCTCTACGAGCTCCATCGCTCCGGCAAGCTTGCCCTCCCCGGCATAGCGCAAATCTGCCTCTCCCTGACAGCTCTTTTCTGTTTCGCCATGACCGCTAGCGAGCCCGGGCCATGGCGCTGGATCGTGTGGGGCGGCCCCGCGGCGCTTCTCGTGGCCGCCGCGCTTGGAACGGCTGCGTTGCAGGGCAAACTCGCCAGGGGCGGCAGCCGGGCCGGGGACTGGTCATACGGCATCTATCTCACGCATTTCCCGATCGTGATGATTGGTTCCATGACCTGCCAGGTCCTGTTCCCGCAGACGAATTGGGTTTGGTTCGGCCTCTTTCCTGTTTTCGTACTGATTGCAACGCTTGCCGCCGCGGCGCTCCTGTACCGCGTCGTCGAGCGGCCTTTCATGGATCTGGCGAGCCAGGCCGGTGCCCATCAAAATCGGCCACAAGGTCCGCATGCAGGGGAAGCGCTGATCTCGGCTACAAGGCCGAATATGGTAAGGGACCACATCTGACAGCCGATGCCGTGTGGCGCGGGGAACGATCACCGCTTCAGCGAAAGACCGGCGGCCTAAGACGATGGCTTCTAGACAATCTCGAAGAGCCTGAGCAGCGAAGCGGCCATCACGATCCATGCCGCTGCCACAAGGGCCGCCCTTCCCTGATTGCCCAAAGCCCGGCGCCAGCGAGGCAGGGCCGCCCTGCGCGCCCTCCCCTCGGCATTGTCTCGGCCGATCTGCTCCCAATGGCCCATCTACAACTCGCTTATTGCCGGCCGAGGGCGGACAACGCGAGGCTTGACCTTCGCGCCGGCCGAAATGACTCAGGCTGAAGCCTTGGCCCGATCACGCTTCGGAGCCGCCGGCACCGTCTTCCGACGCTGCAGGCCTAGGCCCAGGGACTTGGCCAGATTAGAGCGGGCCTCAGCGTAGTTCGGCGCGACCATCGGATAGTCCGGAGGCAGATTCCACTTCACGCGGTACTGATCGGGCGTCATGTCGAACGCTGTACGAAGGTGACGCTTAAGCGATTTAAACTTCTTGCCGTCTTCCAGGCAAATCAGGAAATCGGACGTAATGGATTTCTTGATTGATACGGCCGGGGTCGCCTTTTCTTCGGGAGCCGACGCCGGAGCCTGACCAAGCCCAGTGAGCGCTGCGTGCGTGCTAGCAATCAACGCCGGAAGCTCGGCCATCGGCACGCTATTGTGCCCGACGAATGCCGAAACGATATGCGCGACCAAGTCGACGAGCGCTTCGTTGTTTTCCGACATTTCCAAACTCCGTGGGCATTGCAGAGAGCTTACGCTTCGCTCCTTTTATTATAGAGTTTTCATTTGGCAATAGATCTGCAAAACCCAGCTTTGATTTCTGACGTTCAGAACAGGTCGCCTTGCTGAGGCGGGGCGACTGCGGGGGGGCAGCACCTCGCCTGGGCCATCCTGCTTGACGCCGCGCGCTACGATGTCGAGCGACCCATTTGGGAGCGGACGTTGCAGCGTCCTGGCCTGTTCCCATGGCGCCGTCACCCCCGGGCAGAGCGTCGGCAGCCAATCAGCTCAGGTCTATCGGTATCGCTGGGACCACCACGGCCGCAAAGGCCAGCGCTGTTGGGTCTTCGCGCGCGGCACGATGAACAGCGTCGATCTCGAGTTCGAGGCCGGCTTTCGCATGGTCTCCTCCGGCAACGCGCTGAGGAGGGCATAGCCATGGCGCGCGCTCAGGTTCAGCGCGTCTTCGTCGATCGAAAGACGGCCGCTGAGATGCTGATGATCAGCGTCGATACCTTCGACACATGGCTTCGCGCTGACTTCATCCCACAGCCGCAGATCGATCGCGGCCAAATCTCTTCAGTCGAAGCTTGCCGGGGAGCCGGCACCTAATCGACTATCTGAGGGGTCAATGGGGAGCCTCGCACATCTGATCCCTTGCAAACCTCGGACTCGGCAGATCAGGCAACAGGTCATGGGCCCGATCTTGCCAGATGTCCCGGACTCTGCCCTCGTGAAGTCAGCGCCGCTTTGCCGCGATGACCTCAATTTCCACGAGCCAGCCCGGCCAGACAAGGCTGGTGACCTGGGCACGTGTGCGGACCGGAATATTGGGGTTCTGGGATGTGCCAAAGAATTCGAGATAGGCTTTCGAGAAGGCCTGAAAATCGGCTTTGCCGCCTTTCGCAGGATCGCCGACGAGGAAAGCCTGCATCTTGACGACATCGCTCATCGCAAATCCGCGCTTGGCGAGCGTGGTAGCGATGTCTTTGAGTATCTCTCGCGTCTGCGTCTCGGTGTCGCCGTAGGCGGCGACGGTGTCATCTGGAACCGTCGCGTCGACGATCGGCGGAGTCACGCCGCTCAGCATCAGAAGATCGGTCCCCGAGGGAACCAGCAGCGATTCCAGGAACTGGTTCTTGTACGGCGATGCGTCATCCAACCGGAAACGTTCGATATCGGCACTCATGGCAACCTGTGTTCCTGTCAACAGCCATACGACGGCGAAAGCCTTGAAGCCCGGCATGATTGTCCCCTCGTTTCGTTGCCTGAAGCAGCACCGAAGCAGAGCCGGTTCACAATCGAAAAAATAGCCGCTTATCTATGAGGCTGGCTCATGCATCATCGCTGGCAGCGCCTCCCGCGCCCGGAAGGCCTCGGCGAGCGCCCAGGAGCGGAACTGTTGAACGTGGCGCTCATCCAGCCGTGTCTCGTGGATCAGCAGATAGTACTCGCCTGCGCTTTCGAGATCGCCGGCCACCGGCATGACGAGCCCCCGCATCCCGTCCGGATGCGCCAGCACGATGTCGGGCACGAGCGCGATGCCGCGGCCCTGCCGTGCCGCATCCAGCGACATGAAGAAATGTCCGAACTGCAGCGTCTGCTCGATCTCGACCGCTGCGCGGACGCCATGGGCCTTGAGCCAATCCGGCCAGGCATGGCGGCGCGTCGAAGTATGGATCAGCGGCCAGCGCACCAGATCGGCCGGAGTGATCTCTGTTTCGCCGATCAGGCCCGGTGAACAGACCGGCACGAGCCGATCCGGGAAGAGTTCGTCGGCATGGACCCCGTCCCAACGCGTCAGCATCGACAATTCAATGCGCGGTTGGTTGCGCTCATAGTGCCGACCCGGCAGGCGGCCGACTCGGATCGCGACATCCGCGTCGTGCGCGAGCAGGTCGGCCGGCTCGATCGACGAGACGACGCGCAGCTCGATCTCCGGGTGCTGGCTGGTGAAGTGATGGAGCCGCGGCATCAGCCAGACCGAGGCGATCGTCGGCAGGACGGACACCGTCAACGTCGCTCGGTCGCGGCGGCGGGTGAAACGGCCGGCGGCGCGCTCGAGCTCGTCGAGCATGCTTTCCACGCTCTGGAAGAACTGCTCACCCTCGGCGGTGAGCTCGATCCTGCGGGTCAGGCGGTGAAAAAGCTCCTGCCCGAGATGGAGCTCGAGTTCCCTGACCTGCCGGCTGACCGCGCCCTGCGTCAGGTTTAGTTCCTGGGCCGCTTTGGTGAAGGAGAGGTGCCGCGCAGCGGCGTCAAAGCCCCGCAGCGCATTCAACGGCGGCAGTCGCCTCTTTCGCATGCATCACCTCACTCATGCATGAGAGTAGATCATGCATGAGCGCCGAACAATTCGTTTGTGACGATCGAGCGGCAGTCCCATCGTCACGACAACACCGGTGCAGCCGAAAGGCCCGCTTCAGGTGAATGGGGAATTGCCGATGACGATCGAGCCAGCGATCGCGCTCGCCATGCGCGACATCGCCAAACGCTATGGCGCGACCTGTGCGCTGCGCAGCACTGATCTCACGCTGCGCGCCGGTCGCGTCCATGCACTCCTCGGCGAGAACGGCGCTGGCAAGTCGACCTTGGTCAAGATCATCGTCGGCGCGGTGAAACCTGACAGCGGCAGCCTCTCCCTTGGTGGGAAGCCGGTCGCCTTCCACTCGGTGGCCGAGGCGATCGCCGCTGGGATCGTACCGATCTACCAGCATCTCAGCCTGTTTCCCGAGCTCTCCGTCCTCGACAATCTCTCTGCCTTCCAGCTCGCCGCCGGCCAGGCCGGCCTCAGCGGCAGGGCACTGGTGCCGCGCGACGAGGCCAAGGCGTGGCTCGCCCGGGTCGGGCTCGACCTCGATCTCGATCGCCCGGTTTCGTCGCTCTCGCTCGGCGAACGCCAATTGCTCGAAATCGCCCGCGGCGTCGGTCGGAATTGCCGGATCCTGGTCCTCGACGAACCTACCGCAGCGCTGAACGGCGCAGAGGCCGACCGGCTCTTCGCCGTGGTCCGCGACCTCTGCACGCAGGGTGCAGCCGTCCTTTTCATCTCGCACAAATTCGACGAGATCGAGCGTCTCGCCGACGAGGTCACGGTGCTGCGCGACGGCGCGACCGTAATCGACGCCGCCCCGATCGGCCGGCATGACAGCGCCACGCTGGTCAAGGCGATGCTGGGCATGCACATCGAGCACGAGCATCGTTCCGGCAGCGCCCGGACGGAGCCTGTCCTGACTGCAGTCAATGTGCGCATGGCGACCGGCCACAGCCTCGATCTCTCGGTGCGTGCCGGCGAAATCGTCGGCCTTGCCGGACTGGTCGGCTCCGGAGCGCTTGCCATCGCCGCCACCATGGCCGGCGCCGCGCCCGGCACAGGCGAGATCGCCGTCGGCGAGCGGCGCTTCGCGCTTGGAGACCGGCGTGAAGCCGTCCGGCTCGGCGTCGCCTATGTCCCGGCCGACCGCCATGCCGAGGGGCTGTTTCCCCCGGTCAGCGCGATCGGCAACGCCTCCGCCAGCGCCCTGTCGCGTTTCTCCGCCCGCGGCCTTCTCGGCAAGGCACGCGAACGCACGGCGATCGAGCCGCTGCTGCGCCGCCTGCACCTTCATCCGGCCCGTCCTGATGCCGAGGCCGCAAGCTTCAGCGGCGGCAATCAGCAGAAGCTGCTGATCGCGCGTTGCCTTGCGCTGCCGGACCTGCGGGCGCTGGTCCTGCTCGAGCCGACGCGCGGTGTCGATGTCGCCGCCCGCGCCATGATCCATCGCGCCGTCATTGAGATGGCCCGCAGCGGCGTCGCTGTCCTGATCACATCGAGCGATCTCGATGAGCTGACCGCGCTCTGCGACCGTTACCTCGTGGTCCGCGACGGGGTGATTGCCAAGGAATTGCCCGGCGACACCTCGACCGAGACGATCATGGCCGCGCTCGCCGGAAAGGCCGCCGCATGAGCAGTTTCCCTCTCGGCGACCGGGGCCCGTCCGGCATGCCCGCCTTCCTGCGCCCGCCCGCCATTCTGATCGTGGCGGCGCTGCTCTTCGGGCTGGCGGCCCTCGCGGTGCCGCGCTTCGGCACGCTCGGCAATGTCGAGAACGTCCTGCGCATCGCTGCGATCCTCGGCATCGTCGCCTGCGGCCAGGCTATCGTCGTCATCCTCGCCGGCATCGAGTTCTCCTTCGGCGCCTCCGCGGCGCTGGCGAGCGTCGTCATCGTCATGGCCCTGCCGACAATCGGCGTCGTCGGTGCCTTCCTCCTCGGCAGCCTGCTGATCGTCGCGATCGGGATGATCAACGGCCTGCTCGTCGCCCGCTTTTCCGTGCCGCCGGTGATCGCGACGCTGGGCATGCTGATGATCGCCTCGGGCCTCGCTGCCTGGCTCGCCGGCGGGCTGCCGATCGATGCGCCGCCCTCGAACGCCTTCTCCTTCCCAGCCCGCGGCCGTGTCTTCGGCATCCCCGTGCCGATCCTGTGTGCCGCCATCGCCTTCGCCGCACTGCATCTGCTGCTGGCGGAGACCCGGCTGGGGCGCGGCTGGTATCTGGTCGGCGCCAATGCGACGGCCGCCAGGCTCGCCGGACTGTCCGTGCCTCGCCTCGTCTTTGCCGGTTATGCCGTGGCCGGCCTGTTCTGCGCGCTCGGCGCCGTGATCCTGACCAGCCGCGTCGCCTCGGGCCAGCCCATGCTCGCGCCGAACCTGCCCTTCGAGACCATCGCCGCCTGCGCCGTCGGCGGGCTGCCGCTCGGCGGCGGGCGCGGCAATGTCCTGCAGGTCGCCTGCGGCGTGCTGATCGTCGCCATGCTCAACAACATCGTGGTGCTGCTCAACCTGCCGACGGCCTACCAGCTCATCCTGCTCGGCATACTCGTCATCGGCGCCGTTTTGCTCCAGCGCGACTGGGCCTTCCTCGGCAACGCGGTCCGCGTGCTGACCGCCGGGAGGCGCGGATGAACCAGATCATCGCTCCCCGCCTCCTGGTCGCCCCTGCCGGCATCCTCGCCGCCAGCCTGATCTTCGGCGCGATCGCACCCGGCTTCCTCTCGCTCGGCAATGCCGCCAGCATCGCCGGCCAGGCCTGGGTCCTCGTCCTGCTCGCAACCGGCCAGATGTTCGCCCTTGCCGCTCGCGGCTTCGACATCTCGGTCGGCGCGATCGCGGCGCTCGCGGGAACGCTCGCCGCCATGGCGGCCAACAGCTTCGGGCTGGCGGGTCTGATTGTCGCCCCACTGGTCGGCCTGGCCTGCGGCACGCTGAATGGCTGGCTCGTCGGCCGCCTTGCCCTCCAGCCCATCGTCGCGACGCTCGGCTCACTCGTCGCGCTGAAGGGCGTCGCCTTGCTGGTCAGCGATGATGGCCAGGCCGTGCCGCTCGCCGAGGCCGGCCATGCCACCAGCCTCGCCTTCGATCCCGCGCTCGGACTGCCACCCTTCGCCTGGCTCGCCCTTGCCTGCGTCCTCGGCGCCCAGTTCCTCCTGGGCCATGCCACGCTCGGCAAGCGCATCCTGATGCTAGGCGCCAATCCCGAAGCCGTGGGCCTGGTCGGCGCCGATGCCGGCGCCCTCCAGATCCGCGCCTACCAGCTCTGCGGCCTCTTCGCCGGCCTGGCAGGCGCGCTGATGACGGCCCGGGCCGGCGCCGGCCTGCCGACCGAAGGCGCCGGCATGGAGCTGCAGGCGATCGCCGCGGCGATCATCGGCGGGACCGCTTTGTCGGGTGGCGTCGCCAACGCCATCGCGGTCGCGGCCGGTGCCTTCTTTGTCCAGGTCGTGCTGACCGGGCTCAACCTCACCGGTGTCTCGCCCTTCCTGGCGCAGGTCACCGTCGGCCTCGTCATCCTCGGCTCCGGCCTGATGGATACCGCCCTCCGCTCGCTTCTCACCCGCAACCGCCAGCCCAAGGACGTATCGCCATGACATTCCTGTCCCGCCGTAGCCTCCTGCTCGCCTCGATCGCTGCCGCCGCGCTGGCGCAGCCGGCCCTCGCCCAGGAGAAGACGATCGGCATCGCCGTGCCGAACCTCGCCTCCTCCTTCTGGATCTCGGCCGTCTACGGCATGGAGAGCGAGGCGAAGGCGGGCGGCGCCAAGGTGCTGAAGCTCAATGCCGGCGGCGACGCCAACGCCTCGCAGCAGATCGCCCAGGTGCAGGACCTGATCCAGCGCAAGGTCGCGGCGATCGTGATCGGCGCCACCAATGGCGATGCGGTGAAGCCGATCGTCGAGCGCGCGATCGAGGCTGGCATCCCGGTCGTCGGCATCTCCTCGCCACCGAACACGCCGAAGCTCGCTTCGCTGGTCAGCGCCGACCATGCCGACATGGGCAAGCTCCAGGCTGAATGCCTTGCCAAGGCGGTCGGCGGCAAGGGCACGATCGCGATGATGGCGGGCCCCGCCGGCCAGGCCTGGTCGGACCTGCGCGCCAAAGGCTTCCGCGAGGCGCTGGCGAAAGCCGCGCCGGACGTCAAGATCGTCGCGGAATCACGCCTCGCCGACAACCGCAATGCCGCGCTCGGCACCGCCGAGGACTGGACGCAGCGCTTCCCCGACCTCGCCGGTATCTATGCGGCGACCGATGACATGGCCGCGGGCGTCGTCTCGGCTTTCAAGTCGGCAGGCAAGCCGGTGAAGGTCTCGGCCTCGAATTTCAGCCCAACCGCCCAGCAGATGCTGAAGGACGGCGACCTCGCCTGCACCTCGATCCAGCAGGTTGTCGCCCAGGGCAAGGCCGCGATGGCGCAGGCGCTGAAGGCCGCAGCCAAGCAACCGGTCGAGGCCCGCGTCGTGCTGCCGGCCCTGCTGGTGACGCGCGAGAACGTCGCGACCGTCGATCTCTCCTCGGTCGTCGCGCCGGCCGATTATCGCCCCTGACGGACGCACGCTCATGCTGCCTACCCCCGGACGCTTCCCCTACTCCCCGATCGTCGACCGGCCGGACTTCACCTGGCCGGGCGGCAAGCGGCTCGCGGTCTATGTCGCGCTCTGCGTTGAGCACTTCGCCTATGGCTCGGGGCTCGGCCTGCCTTATTCGCCCGGGCTCCAGCACCCCAACACCTACAACTGGGCCTGGCGCGAATACGGCAACCGCGTCGGCGGCTGGCGGCTGATCGAGCTGTTCGACGAGTACCGCCTGCCGCTCTCGGTGCTGCTCAACACCGAATGCTACGAGCACTGCCCGGAGCTGGTCGCGGCCCATCGCCGCCGCGGCGACGAGATCGTCGCCCATGGCCGCACCAATTCCGAGCACCAGAACGGCCTGGAGATCGAGGCCGAGCGGCGCCTGATCGCCGAGGCGACGCAGGCGATCGCGAGCCATGAGGGCGCCGCGCCCGCCGGCTGGATGAGCCCCGGCGCCCATCCCAGCGCCAACACCGAGGACCTGCTGGCTGAGGCCGGCTACGGCTACACCATGGACTGGCCGATGGACGACCAGCCGGTCTGGCTGAAGACCAAGGGCGGTCCCCTGCTGGCGATGCCCTATCCGCACGAGGTCAACGACGTGCCGATGGTGGTCCTGCATGACGGCACGGCGCAGGCCTTCGCCGATATGGCGATCGACAATCTCGAGGAGATGCTCGTCCAGTCCGAGCAGCAGGCGCTGGTCTACGGCATGACGATCCACACTTTCATCGTCGGCCAGCCCTTCCGCATCCGGCAGTTTCGCCGGGTGCTCGACCATCTCAACAAGCACCAGGACCGCATCTGGTTCACCACGGCCGGCGCCTGCGCGCGCCACTATGCCAGCCTGTTCCCGGCACCGTCTGCCGGCTGATCGCAAGGAAACGCCCATGACTTCCCCTTCCTCACCCGGCGCGCATCCGCGCCGGCGGGTCGCCATCGCCGGTCTCGGCGCCGTCGGCCTCAAGATCGCCAGCGTGCTCGACCAGGGCGTGCCCGGCTGCGAGCTCGTCGCTGTCTCCGCCAATGACCGCGACAAGGCGCGCGAGCGTCTCGCCCATCTCTCCCGGCCGATCCCGGTCGTCGCGATCGAGGAGCTCGAAGCCCTCGCCGACATCGTCGTCGAATGCGCGCCGGCCGCGCTTCTGCCGGCCATCGCCGAGCCCTTCCTGCGCGCCGGCAAGACGGTGATCGTGCTGAGCTCCGGCGCCATCCTCTCGCATGAGGGGCTCATCGAGATCGCCCGCCAGCATGGCGGCCAGATCGTCGTGCCGACCGGCGCCCTGCTCGGCCTCGACGCGGTCACCGCCGCCGCCGAGGGGGTGATCCGCTCGGTCCGGATGATCACGCGCAAGCCGGTGCGCGGCCTCGTGGGCGCGCCCTATCTGATCGAGAACAACATCACCCTCGACGACGTGACCGAGCCGACGCGGGTGTTCAGCGGCACGCCGCGCGAGGCCGCCATCGGCTTCCCGGCCAATCTCAACGTCGCCGTGGCGCTCTCGCTCGCCGGCATCGGGCCGGACCGGACGACGCTGGAAATCTGGGCTGACCCGGCGCTGACCCGCAACACCCACACGATCGAGGTCGACGCCGATTCCGCCAGCTTCTCGATGACCATCGAGAACGTGCCGAGCGACAACCCGAAGACCGGCCGCATCACCGCGCTCTCGGTCATCTCATATCTGCGCAAGCTCGACGCTCCCCTGCGCATCGGCTCGTAAGCCAGGACTCACAAGGAACCCATCATGGATCTGGGAATTGCTGGACGCACGGCGCTCGTACTGGGCGCCGGAGGCGGGCTCGGCCGCGCCATCGCCAGGATGCTCGCAAGGGAAGGCGCCAGGGTCGCGCTCGCCGACATCGACGAAAAGGCTCTCGCCGCGACGGCGGCGGATCTCTCCGCCCTCGGTGCGCCGCATCTGGCGCGGCGCTGGGACATCGGCCGCCTCGACGAGGCTGACGGGCATCTTGCCGCGATCAACGGGGCGCTCGGACCGGTCGACATCCTCGTCAACAACACCGGCGGACCGCCGCCGAGCCTCGCTGCCGGCGTGCCGTCCGAGACCTGGACGGCGCAGTTCCAGGCGATGGTGCTCTCCGTCATCGCGCTCACCGACAAGGTGCTGCCGGGCATGCGCGAGCGCGGCTTCGGGCGGATCGTCACCTCGACCTCCTCGGGTGTCGTCGCGCCGATCCCAAATCTTGCGATCTCGAACGCCTTGCGGCTGTCGCTGGTCGGCTGGTCGAAGACGCTGGCGCGCGAGGTCGCGGCGTCCGGCATCACCTGCAACATCATCCTGCCGGGGCGGATCGCCACCGACCGCATCCTCTTTCTCGACGAGCAGAAGGCCAAGCGCGAGGGCCGCCCGCTCGCCGACATCGTCGCCGAGAGCACGGGCTCGATCCCGCTCGGCCGCTACGGCACGCCCGAGGAATACGCCGACGTCGTCGCCTTCCTCGCCAGCGCCCGCGCCGCCTACATCACCGGCTCGGTCATCCGGGTCGATGGCGGCTATCTCCAGAGCATCTGAAAGGACTTGAGATCATGACCGAATTGCCCCAGCGCGACGCCATTTGGCGCGAGGACATCCGCCGCCGCTTCCTTGCGGTCGACACCTCCAATGTCGCCGACGTGCTCGACACACTCGGCCTGCCGGACCAGGGGCTGGCGCCGCAGTTTGCGCCCTATCCGGCGACGACCGGCCGGCTCGCCGGCTTCGCCTATACGATCCGCGGCCAGATGACGCCGTTCCCGCTCGGCGGCGACGCCGAGAAGATGAAGGCCTGCCAGGGCGTCTCGCCCGGCGAGGTCACGGTCTGGAGTGGCGACGGCGAAGGCATCTGCTATTTCGGCGAGCTGATCGCGATCGGCATGAAGGAGAAAGGTTGCGTCGGCGCACTTGTCGATGGCGGTATCCGCGACATCCGCTGGATCGGCGAGCAGGCCTTCCCGGTCTATGCGCGCTACCGCACGCCGGTCCAGTCGATCGGCCGCTGGAAGGTCAATGCCAGCCAGGTTCCGGTGCTGATGCGCGGCGCGACCAGCCGCTATGTCGAGATCAAGCCCGGCGACTTCATCCTCGCCGATGAGGACGGCGCCATCGTCATCCCGGCTGACCGGATCGAGGAGGTTCTGGCAGAGGCCGAGCGACTAACCGCCGTCGAGGTCAAGATCCGGCAGGAGCTCTCGCGCGGACTCTCGCTCGCCGACGCCCTGGCGAAGTACGGACACGTCTGAGGTTCGGACAAGCAGCGCCCGGATGCTGGTCCGGGCGCTTCACCTCGCTGTTCTGAAGACGAAAATCAGCAATCGGTCTCAGAGCCTGTAGCCGCGAGCAACAGCGAACTGAACAACAACGGTGCGGTATTGTCCTGAGAAGGTCATTATCCAGGGGTGCGCGCATGCTCCGACTTTATGGCCGCTCGATCAGGCTGGCGACAGGGATCAGTGATCATGGAGGAATGTCTGCGGCCACTCCAGCCGGGCGCCAGGATGGGAGCAGTCAGGCAGCCCAGCGCCACTTGCCGACGTTGGCGCTTCGGCTGGGGGAGGAAGCTGCGACCGCGATCGGCCCCGAGCAGCGCTATAGGCACCAGCGACCTGACGATCT
This sequence comes from Allobosea sp. UNC402CLCol, assembly GCF_000745475.1. Taxonomy (GTDB): domain Bacteria; phylum Pseudomonadota; class Alphaproteobacteria; order Rhizobiales; family Beijerinckiaceae; genus Allobosea; species Allobosea spartocytisi. The sequence continues at coordinate 40,829 of NZ_JQJJ01000002.1, read as the reverse complement.
CGTGAGCGGAACATTTTAGAACGATATTGAACTAGTCGCTCTTTCGGTTGTTCTCTTCCGCGAAGCGGCCTGCTCGGAAGCGAGCCTTCGCCGCGGTTTGCCAAAATCGGAGGCGGATATGCCAACTCCCCGAGAACTGGACATGAACCGGCGTGACTTGATGGTCGTCGCTGGCGCTTGTGCCGCCTTTCCCGCCACGGTGACGGGCACGCGGGCGCAGCCGGCGCCGAGCGGGAAGCCAGTGCTGAGCGAGGTCTCGTTTAGCGTAAATGGACAAAGCTACCAGCTCGAACTCGATACGCGCACGACGCTGCTGGATGCGCTGCGCGAGCATCTTCACCTAACGGGCACCAAGAAGGGCTGCGACCACGGTCAATGCGGCGCTTGCACGGTGCTGGTCGATGGGCAGCGGATCAATTCCTGTCTGACGCTGGCGATCATGAACCCTGGAGCCGAGGTCACAACCATTGAGGGGCTGGGTGGCGTCGAAAACTTGCACCCGATGCAGGCTGCCTTCGTGAAGCACGACGGCTTCCAGTGCGGTTACTGCACCCCCGGGCAGATCTGCTCCGGCGTTGCCGTGCTCGACGAGATCAAGGCCGGCGTCCCGAGCCATGTGAGTGCCGATCTCACCGGCGCGATGGCGGTCACCGAAGCCGAAATCCGCGAACGCATGAGCGGCAACATCTGCCGCTGCGGCGCCTATTCCAACATCGTCGAGGCGATGACCGAAGTCGCCGGGAGGCGCGCGTGAGAGCTTTTTCCTACGAGAAAGCGGCTTCGCCCGCCGATGCGGCAGCGGCTGCAGCTAAGCATCCGGAAGCGAAGTTCATTGCCGGCGGCACCAATCTGCTCGACTTGATGAAGCTGCAGATCGAGACGCCGGCGCACCTGATCGATGTCAACGGGGTCGGCCTGGACAAGATCGAGCCGACCTCAGAAGGCGGTTTGCGTATTGGCGCGTTGGTGCGCAACACCGCTCTGGCAGCCGATGAACGGGTGCGGCGCGATTACGCCGTGCTGTCGCGGGCTTTGCTGGCAGGCGCATCCGGCCAGTTGCGCAATCGCGCGACGACCGCCGGCAACCTGCTGCAGCGGACGCGCTGCCCTTATTTCTACGACACGGCGCAGCCTTGCAACAAACGCCAGCCGGGCAGCGGCTGCTCGGCGATCGGTGGGTTCTCGCGCCAGCTCGCCGTCGTCGGCGTCAGTGATGCGTGCATCGCGACGCACCCCTCCGACATGGCCGTGGCGATGCGGGTGCTCGACGCCACCGTTGAGACGGTCAAGGCGGATCGATCGACGCGTTCGATCCCTGTCGGGGAACTGCACCGTCTGCCGGGCAAGGCCCCCGATCTCGACACTATTCTGGACAAGGGCGAACTGATCACGGCGGTGACGTTGCCGAAGCCAGTTGGCGGCACGCAGATTTATCGCAAGGTGCGCGACCGGGCCTCCTACGCTTTCGCGCTGATCTCTGTCGCGGCGATCGTGCAGCGCGACGGCAGTGCGCGGATCGCGCTCGGCGGTGTCGCGCCCAAACCCTGGCGTGTCGGAAAGGCCGAGACCGAGATCGGCCGCGGGGCGAAAGCGGCGACGGACGCGCTTCTGGCCGATGCGAGGCCGACCCATGACAACGCATTCAAGCTGCCGCTGGTCGAGCGCACGCTCGGCGCGGTGCTGACGCAGGCGAGGGGTTGAACTTATGAAATTCGACAAGCCCGCAACCAACAACCCGATCGACCGACAACAGGTGGTCGGCCGGCCGCATGACCGGATCGACGGGCCGCGCAAGGTGACCGGCACGGCGCGCTATGCCTATGAGCAGCACGATGTCGTTCCGAACCAGGCCTACGGCTATGTCGTCGGCGCCGGCATCGCCAAGGGCCGGATCGCTTCGATCGATTACGAGACCGCGCGCAAGGCACCGGGCGTGCTTGCTGTCGTGACGGCGAAGGAGGCGGGCAACCTGAAGAAGGGCAAGCGCAACACGGCTCCCCTTCTCGCCGGGCCGGAGGTGGGGCACTATCACCAGGCCGTCGCGCTGGTCGTGGCCGAGAGCTTCGAGCAGGCCCGCGCCGCGGCGAGCCTGATCAAAATCGACTATGCGGCCGCCAAAGGCGCCTTCGATTTGAAGGCTGCGAAGGATAAAGCCGCCAAGCCCGAGGGCGACGATCCCAGCCTCGACGATACCCATGTCGGGGATTTCGCAGCGGCTTTCGCGAGGGCGGAGGTGAAGCTCGACGAGACCTATACGACGCCCGACGAGAGCCATGCGATGATGGAGCCGCATGCCACGCTCGCTGCCTGGGAAGGCGAGAAACTGACGCTGTGGACCTCCAACCAGATGGTTGCCTGGGGTGTCACCGATATGGCGACGACGCTCGGCATTCCCAAGGAGAACATCCGTATCGTGTCGCCCTTTATCGGCGGCGGCTTCGGCGGCAAGCTTTTCCTGCGCGCCGACGTGCTGCTGGCGGCGCTCGGAGCGCGCCTCGCCAAGCGCCCAGTCAAGGTGGCGCTGACGCGTCCGCTGATGATCAACAACACGACCCATCGACCGGCCACGATCCAGCGGATCAGGTTGGGCGCGACGAAGGAGGGAAAGCTCACAGCGATTGGCCATGAGAGCTGGTCGGGGGATCTCAAGGGAGGTGGGCCGGAGCTCGCGGTACAGCAGACGCGGCTGCTCTATGCCGGTGCCAACCGGATGACGGCGATGCGCCTGGCCGAGCTCGACCTGCCGGAAGGCAATGCCATGCGCGCTCCGGGCGAGGCTCCGGGTCTGATGGCGCTGGAAATGGCGATGGACGAGATGGCCGAGAAGCTGGCGCTGGATCCGGTCGCCTTCCGCCTGCTCAACGACACACAGGTTGATCCCGAGAAGCCGGAACGACCCTTCTCGATGCGGCGGCTCGACGAGTGCTTCAGGATCGGCGCCGAGCGCTTCGGTTGGTCGCGCCGCCCGGCACGGCCAGGCCAGACGCGCGACGGCAACTGGCTGGTTGGCTTCGGTGTCGCGGCCGCCTTCCGCAACAATCTTGTGATGAAGTCCGGTGCGCGGGTCAGCCTCGACGCCGGGGGCGTCGTCACGATCGAGACCGATATGACTGATATCGGGACCGGCAGCTACACCATCATCGGCCAGACCGCCGCGGAGATGCTGGGTGTCGGGCTGGACAAGGTTGTCGTGAAGCTCGGCGACTCCGCCTTTCCCGTTTCGGCCGGATCCGGCGGTCAATGGGGTGGCAATAGCTCGACGGCCGGCGTCTACGCAGCCTGCGTCAAACTGCGCGAGGCCGTGGCGCAGAAGCTCGGTATCAATTCGGACGAGGCAGTGTTCGCCGATGGCGAGGTCAGAGCCGGCAATCGCAGCCTACCTCTGGCGAGCGCGGCCGAGGGCGGGCCGCTGACCGGGGAGGATACGATCGAATATGGCGATCTCGACGAAACCCACCAGCAGTCGACTTTCGGTGCCCATTTCGTCGAGGTCGGCGTCGATGTGGCAACGGCCGAGACGCGCATCCGGCGGATGCTCGCCGTCTGCGCAGCCGGGCGCATTCTCAATCCGAAGACGGCGCGCAGCCAAGTCATCGGCGCAATGACGATGGGCGCAGGCGCGGCGCTGATGGAGGAACTGGCGGTCGACAAGCGCCGCGGATTTTTCGTGAACCATGACCTCGCCGGCTACGAGGTACCGGTGCACGCCGATATCCCGCATCAGGAGGTCGTGTTCCTGGACGAGACCGATCCGATGTCCTCGCCGATGAAGGCCAAGGGCGTCGGCGAACTCGGCATTTGCGGGGTCGGGGCGGCGGTTGCGAACGCCATCTACAACGCGACCGGCGTGCGCGTGCGCGACTACCCGATCACGCTCGACAAGCTGCTGACCCGTATGCCCGATGCCGCTTGAGTGCCGCTGCACCAGGTCGGGTGGCACTTGCCCATAGGAACTGTGCGACAACGGATCCTGCAGGTGCGCGGCGAACATGCGCTGAGTCAGTTCTGCACGGGCAGAGCGGTTCGGCGAGACCTAGAGCCGTGCCCTTGCGGGTTGAATCGCTTGGGATAGGCGATCTTGGACACGGGCACGTTTGGCCGCCCCAGTAGGGCTAGAAAAATTGTAATCTTCGTGCTACATATCTAGCCAGTCTGTAGTGCGAAGGTAGCAAATGCCTACTCCACATACCCCCCCAGCGGCCGTGCGCCGCGCCCTGCGGAAGCTCGGCGCGGATATCCACGACGCCCGCCGTCGCCGCAAGCTGCCTATGGCGGTCGTGGCGGAGCGTGCTTTCACCTCGCGCTCGACCCTGCAGAGGGTCGAGGCTGGCGACACCAATGTCAGCATCGGCATCTATGCCGGCGTCCTTCAGGCCCTCGGTCTACTCGAAGCGCTGGGCCAAATCGCCGACATCAGCAACGACAGCGTCGGACAGGCGCTGGCCAGTGCCGATCTGCCCAAGCACGTTCATCTCAAGCGGCCAACCAGATCGTCCCGCGATGGCTGACTTCGAGGTGCACATCGATCTGCACGGTCGCACGCGCCCAATCGGATTGGCGAGGAGCAATCGCGTCCGCGGCGCAGAAACCATTCTCTTCGAGTACGACGGTCCATGGCTTTCGGATCCGGATCGCTTCTCGCTGGAACCAGCACTTGCATTGACGCGCGGCGCGTTCGCTCCTCCTGCTGGCCTTGCGACCTTCGGCTCAATCGGCGACTCCGCGCCAGATACGTGGGGCCGCCGCCTGATGCAGCGCGCCGAGCGTCGCTTCGCCGACCGCGAGGGCCGCGCAGTCCGAACGCTTGCGGAAAGTGACTACCTGCTCGGGGTCGCAGATGAGACGCGACTCGGCGCGTTACGGTTTCGCTGGGTCGGCGAAGAGGCCTTCCAGGCGCCGATCAGGGCCGGCGTGCCGGCCCTGATCGCGCTTGGCCGTCTGCTTCAGATCACCGAGCGAATTCTCCGGGACGAGGAAACGGACGAAGACCTTCAACTGATCTTCGCGCCCGGCTCCTCCCTCGGCGGTGCGCGGCCGAAGGCCTCGGTCATCGACCAACATGGCCATCTCTCCATCGCCAAGTTTCCGAAGGAGACCGACGACTACAGCATGGAAACCTGGGAGGAGATCGCGCTGCGGCTGGCCGGCCAAGCCGGCATCGCCACCCCACAACACGAACTTGTCGAAGTCGCCGGCAAGTTGGTGATGCTATCACGACGCTTCGATCGCGATGGCGCGATCCGCATCCCGTTCCTGTCCGCCATGGCGATGATGGGCGCTAGGGACGGCGAGCGTGGCAGCTATCCCGAGATCGTCGACGCCCTGGCTCAGCATGGCGCGCAGGGAAAGACGGACGCCCAGGCACTCTATCGGCGTGTCGCCTTCAATGTGCTGATCTCCAATGTCGACGATCATCTGCGCAACCACGGTTTTCTCTGGCTCGGTAAGGCGGGGTGGTCCCTCTCGCCCGCCTATGACCTCAATCCGGTGCCCACCGATCTCAAGGCGCGCGTGCTGACGACGAACATCGACCTCGACGAGGGCACCTGCTCGCTCGATCTGCTCGAACAAGCGTCGGAATATTTCGCGCTCACGCTGGCGCAGGCCCGAACGATCATCAAAGAGGTCGCGACCGTGACCGCGACATGGCGCGAGACCGCGAAGGCCGTCGGCGCCCGATCGGCCGAGATCACCCGCATGGCCAGCGCCTTCGAGCACGACGATCTCGCGCGGGCGCTGGCGCTATGACGAGGACCTTCTTTCATAGCTTCGATCCGCCAGCCTCAAGCCCGGTCTCCGGGGCCACCGTCGATCTGGAAGTCTCCGAGATTGAGGATGCCGGTATCCGGGAGGTGCTCCAGACGCCGGGCGCGACCTATGGCGCCTGGTCCATTCTCGATGCGCTGCTGACGCCGACCGGCGCAGGCACGCCGTTCGGCTTCAGGGAGCCGCTCGGTCAAGCACGGGAAGTCAGCGCCTGCTGTCGCACAAACTGGCGCCCTATCAGCATTGCTGCCTGGCATCGCCGGCCATCCTCAAGGCTGTACGAGCCGTCCGGCGGCGAAGTCGCGCGCGAGCGCGATGAAGGCCTGAAAGGCTGCCGAGGAGTTGCGCCGATTTGCGTAGTATAGGCAAAGCGGCGCGAGCGACGTCGAGCTGGCGCCGGATGATCCCCGCACCGTTGATCGTGTCCTGACCGCCGTTGCGGATTGTCTGGATCGGCCGGTCATCGTCATTGGTGGCAAGTTCGGCGCCGACGCTGAGCAGGGTTGAAAGTCGGCCGCCTTTGCGTGAGAAAGCGAAGGATGGTGCATAAAAGCAGCGTGGGTCCGCTTGCGCAGGGCTGGCGCCCAGGAGAGCAAATGGCGGTCTGAGGGGGCGCGTGATGGCCAGGTTGGACAAATATCAGGGCACAGATGCAGGAGCCTCATCCCTGTCACCGGCTGGCCAAGGCCAAGGGTCCACATCGCAGTCCTCGGTGAGCAGGCCGCCGTCTTCGCCCGCCGCGGCCGACAGCGCTCTCGCACCGGACCCGCGTGATTGGCTTGCAGCCATTATCGAGGGGTCCGAGGACGCCATCGTCAGCAAGAACCTCAACGGCATTATTCAGAGCTGGAATGCCGGCGCGACGCGGCTGTTCGGTTATGCGGCCGAGGAAGTCATCGGCAAATCGATCACGATCCTGATCCCGCCGGACCGACTCGACGAGGAGCCGATGATCCTGGCGCAGATACAACGCGGCCAGCGTGTCGAGCATTTCGAGACCCGGCGTCGCCGCAAGGACGGCACGCTGGTGGATATCTCACTGACCATCTCGCCCATTCGCAACGCGAACGGCCTCATCGTCGGCGCGTCGAAGATCGCGCGCGACATCACAGAGAGGCTGATGGCGCAGGAACAGCAGCGGCTCCTGATGGGCGAGATGCGTCATCGCGTGAAGAACCTATTCGCGCTGGCCAACGCGATCGTCTCGATCAGCGCGAAGTCGTCGGCGAGCGAACGCGACATCATCGCGAATGTGCAGGCTAGGTTGTCCTCGTTGGCGCGAGCGCATGACTTGATAATGTCGGACCGATTGCTCGGCCCTGCGAACGAACAGCATGTCGCGCTGCTCACGCTCGTCCGGACGATCCTCGAACCCTATGCGACGGACAACCGGATCAGCATCCACGGCGACGATTGCGACGTGGGCGGCAAGGCGGTCACCAACCTGGCGCTGCTGCTGCATGAACTGGCGACGAACGCCGCGAAATATGGATCGCTATCGGTGGAGACCGGCCGGCTCGACGTTAACGTGACGATAGACGGCGATCAGACCCGCCTGGTCTGGTGCGAAACCGGCGGCCCTGAGCCTTCGCTTGGCGGTGCCGCCGGGTTCGGCAGTCGCCTGGAACGGGGACTGGCGAGCGCATTGGACGCTACGATTGAGCGCGAATGGCGGCCGACGGGGCTGGTCGCCTCTATCATCACGTCCCAGGCGGCGATCTGCGTCTGAGTGGAGGCCCTTTGGGCGGCATCGGCTGGTCGTGTGTCGAGGACATGCCTGCGGGCCTCAGGCCTTGGTGAGCGGCTTGAAGACGTTGATGGCGTTGCTGTCCGGATCGCGGAACAGCGTCGAGCGATTACCCCAAGCCATGTCCTTAGCTGTTGCAGCCACCCAGTCGACGGGCTCCGACGCTTCGGCCGAGCGTTGCTTGTTGGCGTAGGCCTTGATCAGGCTGGCATCGATCGCGAAGCCCTCGCCACCGACGAGCCCCTCCGCGATGCAGCGCCGAACGGTCGTCTCAAATAGCTCCCTCAAGAGATCGCTCTCGCGGAAGTGGTCGTGCCGGCTCCTCGAAAAGGTCGAGTGAGCGGGAACGGCCCCGAGCCCTTAAGGTGTTTTCAAACAAAGGAGAGTTTCGATAGAGTCTCTGCCCACGATGTCGCTATTGCTGCGCCTCCCTCATGCTTACTCGAACGACGCATTCGTCGGCACGAGGCACCGGCCAGTGCTCATTGGATCAGGCGTGGGCTTTCGCGGTCAGCTCGACGCCAAGGGCCTTCATCACCGCGATCGTCGTCTTTAGCGTCGGATTGCCGCTAGCGCTGAATGACCGGTAAAGCTGCTCGCGCGAGAGACCGGTCTGATGGGCGATCTGCGCCATCCCCTTCGCCCGGGCTACCACGCCGAGCGCGTGCGCGATATAGCCGCTGTCTTCCGTTTGAAAGGCTTCAGCCATGAAAGTCGCGACAGCCTCATCAGAGGTCAGATCCTCAGCCGGGTCGTATGTAGCCAGTTTTTCAGCCATTTGATTTACTCCATTCTGTCGCCAGCCGTTTGGCAATCCTGATATCTTTGGCCTGGCTGCTTTTGTCGCCCCCAGCACAATCACGGTCGTGCCGCATTTCTGGAAGTAAACCCGGTAGCCAGGACCGTGATGGATCCGCGGCTCACTGATCCCCTCTCCGACAGGCTCAGCATCGCCGGCATGTCCATAGGCGAGACGTTTCGGTCTGCTTAAGTTCGAACATGGATCGATGTAGTTTTCAAACTACAAAATGTCAACCGGCAACATTGACGGGTGTTCCGCGGACCCGAAACCAAACCAGCGCCGATCTCAAATTGGCTGACAGGTCCAACCTATAAAATCCCCCAAGCCCGATAGCGCTTTCGGCCGGTGAGTTCGCGCGGCAGGCTGCCACCGAGCTCCTTCAGCATGGCCTCGACCGCCTGCGACGTCACATTTAGCCGCGCCGCCGCCAGTTGCACCGTGACGAGTGGCGAGGACACGAACAGGTCGACGAGATCGACAAGTCTCGAATTCCCCCGCCGGCCCTCGCACCTCCGTAGCATCAGCGTTCGCGCCAATGACAGCCGATCGAGATCCCGTTGCCCGAACGCAGCGGCCTCGCCAAAAGCGCCGAGCAGCCCCTCAACCCGGGCGCTGAGCGCCAAATGCGGGCTCCACCTGAACTTTCCCCGTCTCAGCCCAACCCCGACTGTTGGCAGATGCGCCTGCGCCAACTCGCGCTGTCGCAACACGGTCGCCGCGAGCGCGAACCCGAGCTCGCCGGCGCGTTCCGACGGCTCGAGCCACAGCCACGCATCGAGCGCGACCGCGGCTGCGAGCGCCGCCGGCAGCCCCCTGCCCTCCTCCAGGATGTCTTGCCACCGCGCGAACCGCCCGGCGGCGTCATAGGTGGGATCGCGTAGCATCAGGTTTTTGCGGCCCTCGTCGGAGGAAAAATCGTTCCAGGCGTCGAGTTTTTTCCGCGTCCGGACCAACAAGGCGTCGATGTCGGCGAAGGCCGGATCGCCGAGCCCCTCCTCATCCTCCAGGCCCAAATCATCCTCGCCGGCGGGATCTTCATCGTCGTCATCCCGTTCGATCCGGTCCCAGGGGGCCACGACCTGTTTCGCGGTCCCGGGCGGGCTCGTCACCCTGTCCGTCCGATCCGATTCCTCTGATTCTGCGATGCCTAGCCGCTGCCGCAGGGCCGTCGGGCTCAAGATAGCGGCGGGCTCGCGCCGGGCCAGGCGCCGGCGCTCGTCCAGCATGGTCGCGGCGCGGGTGATCTCGCGGGTCGGGCTGCGCACGTCCATGCCGGAATCGTGCAGGACGAGATCCTCGAGCGGACAGAGCCCCCCAGAGAGCCCGACCAGGGCTTGAGCCTCAAAAGCGTGGCCGCGCTGGCGCGCGCCATCGGCCAGGACGGGCTCGGCCCGAAGCAACCGCTCATCAAAGCGGACGAGCGCGATCGCCGCGGCTTCGGCGGCTGCGGCGCAGTCCGAAACCAGGGCTTGGCGGCCCGCCCGGGAGAGTTCGTACCTGACTGAATTCACATCCATCTCTATATCATAGCCAACCAAAATTGCCATTAACTTGCTTCACATCGACACCCGCTTTCGAACCAACATCACTATCGATAATTACCTCTTATCGATAGTCATGGACACGCCTGCGGAAATCGGCGATTCTGGCGTTCCAAAAACCTGCCGGCGACGTCAGCCGAGCGTCCGGTCGACGAAATCGGCCCTCGTGAGCCACAGCAGGAGCGCTGCTTGACAACAACCGCCTTGCTCTCGGCCGATTCCGAGACCCGCCGAGCTCTGCAGCTCGACGCGCTTGCCGCGATCCTGCCGCTGGAGCGGCGCGATCAGCTCGCCAAAATCCTGACCGACGACGATGTCGCGACGCTGCGCCACCTGGCCCAGGAAGGCCTGGGCGAGAATTCTTTGCGCGCGCTCGCCTCGGATCTGGCCTATCTCGAAGCCTGGGCGATCGCAGCAACCGGCTCGCCCCTGCCCTGGCCGGCGCCGGAAGCGCTGACGCTGAAGTTCGTCGCGCAGCACCTCTGGGATCCTGCGCAACGCGAAACCGATCCCGCGCACGGCATGCCCGACGCGATCGCCGCAGCCTTACGCTTGGACGGTCATTTGCGCAGCGACGGTCCCCACGCGCCCTCGACCGTCAAACGCCGGCTCGCCCACTGGGCGACGCTGCACCGCTGGAAAAGTCTTACGGGCCCGTTCACCGCGCCATCACTGCGGACGGCGGTGCGTCTGGCGGTGCGGGCCAGCGCCCGGCCCCGCCGGCGCAAGAGCCAGCGCGCCGTCACCCGCGATATCCTTGACCGCTTGCTTGCGACCTGTCGCAGCGATCGCCTGAGCGACACGCGCGATCTGGCGCTGCTGCTGATAGCTTTTGGCTCAGGCGGTCGTCGCCGCAGCGAAATCGCACGATTGCGCGTCGAACAGCTTTCGGAGGAGGCGCCGGTCCCGCTCGATCCCGAGGATCTCAATTCCCCGCGCCTGCCCTGCCTGGCGATCACGCTCGGTAGAACCAAGACGGCAATGGCCAATGACGATGCGCGCGTCCTCATCGTGGGGCCGCCGGTCGAGGCCCTGCGCGAATGGCTCGAGCGCGCCAATATCAGCAAGGGCGCGGTGTTTCGGGCGATCGACCGCTGGGAGGGTCTCTCCGACCGCGCCCTGACCCCGCAGGCGGTCAACCTGATCCTTAAGCGCCGCTGTGCTCAGGCCGGGCTCAATCCCTGGGAATTTTCCGCCCACGGCCTGCGCTCCGGCTACCTGACCGAGGCCGCTCGCAACGGCGTCTCGCTCCCCGCGGCGATGCAACAGTCGCAGCACCGCTCGGTGCAGCAGGCGGCGTCCTACTACAACGACGCCGAGCGACAATTCAGCCAAGCCGCCCGCCTGGCACTTTGAAACGTTGAGTCGACGTGGTCGGCGCGAGCTCCGTCAGGCTCAGCCGAGATGGACGGGCGCCTCGCCCGGAATGCCGCTGCGAGCGACCGCTAGACACCCAGATGTTTCTTGAGCTGATCACCCACCTCAGCCATCAGGGCGGGGTTGATACGGCCAAGCTGCTGAGCGTGGGCGGCCTCGATAGTCGTGACCTTGACAGTACGGATCACACTCGGAGCCGGCAAGCCGGCCTCCTGATAGAATCGTCCCAGCGACACATCCCCGACCCATGGCCGGTTCTCGGCGCTGGTGATCATGACAACCCACAGCAGTGCATTCCCCTCCCCGATCGCGCCGTTGCTGACGACAAGCGCCGGGCGGTGTTGCCTTGTGTTGCGGTCGCTATAGGGAAATGGCACCCGGACAACGTCGCCCTGCTGGAAATCAGAGGGAGGCATAAGCTCTGCGATCGGCTTCACTGTCCCATTCGCCAAACGTGCCGAACGGATCCTCGACCACGACCGGCGCCGGCGCCTTGCGGATCACAACAGCTCCGCCTTCAATGCTGTAAGCGATTTCGTCGCCTTCCCGCAGCTGCAGCGCTGTCCGAATAGACTGCGGGATCGTCGTCTGCGCCTTGCTTGTCAGCTTGCTCGTGATCATGACGAGCCCTCGTAAGGAAAATCCTTTCTCGGCGCAACCTACGGTGGTTATGCTGTCAGCATCGTTCGTACAAACGTCACGATCACATCCGCCAGACTAAAAGCCTCATAAATGACCGCTGGGGGCATTTAAGCGCTTTGCCTCATCACCCTAGCCGCCACATACCCGAAGGGCACTCAGCGAGACGCCTACGAGGTCGACTTTTCGCCTCCGGCCGACTTTGCGCGCTTTCGGAATACCCGACTTAGCGGAGCAGCGGCAGCACGACGGTCGCAGCAATCGCCACGGCGATAGCACTCCGAATGAGGATGCCGTTGATCCGAGCCATGGAGGCTTCCGAGCTGTCGGGCGTAGGCATAATCTCGCCTCCCTCTCTGCCCAGCTTCGGTCTCATCCCGGCCTCGTGCAATCGGGATTGCTGACAAACCGGCAGACTCTCCTCTCGTGTGGCTAGGCAGCAACGCGGCCAGCTCCCTTCCTCCTCCCGCGACGATCCACTCGCGGAGCGAACAAGGCAGCCTGCCGCAGGGATTGAGGGCTCATCTCGGGCCCGAGAGGAACGATCGCGCAGCCTTGTTTGCCCATCGCGCTGAATGCTAAACGCCCAACCCGGCCGGTAGCTCAATGGTTAGAGCTTGTCGCTCATAACAGGGCGGTGCCGGTTCGAGTCCGGCCCGGCCTACTATGCCATTCTAAAAAGTGGCCGCCCCAACATCGGGAGCTTTCCGGCTATGCCCGATCGTTCGTCACCGAAGCTGCTACGACGCCGTAGCCACGTCGGGTCTTCCGAAGGAGCCAGTCCTGCAGCGCCTCGGCTGCGGCTTCTTGATCCCCATAGAGATCCAGCCGCCGCCGACCGGAACAGCCACGGCGCCCCCATTCGCGTACAAGCGCGACATCGCCAAATAGTGTGGGCTCAATCGCAAGGACATAGAACCGGGCCATATTCTGCGCTGGATCGGATCGGTCCAACACCAGCATCTGCAGGCGCGGCACGTCTTTGGCGAAGGAGCTGTCCATGCGCGCATCTCGCGCTCATGGCAGACACCCGTCCAACGCAAAGGATGAATCAATCTCGCGTTGACGATTCACATCATTGATGAACCGCGAGGCGTCCTGCAGAACCTCGCCCTCGCCGCGAGGTCAGATCCCGGATTTGGCGCGCAGGTCCTCGACTGTCGCCGCGCTCACGAGCTCGGCTTGCCCCACCAGCACGCCGCCCTTCATCACCGAACAAGCCGTCACACCCGGACGTGTCTGGATATCCCGGTAGCGGCGAAGCGCCTCCACCGCAGAAGGAGCAGCTTCCTTGACCTTGCTACCCCGGATCGTGGCCTTGATCTGAAACACGTCTATTCCTTTGAAACACCGAAACTGCAGCACCAAGAGCCCGCCTCAGCCGCATCGTTCATGGGAGCTGGCGGCGCCGATATTGAATCGACCGCCTTGCAACACAAGAGGTCATCCGAGGCGATATCAGATCCGGATCAAATTGGCGTCGGTATAAGGCTTGAAGTTGCGGTCGACCTCGTTAGGGGCGGTGCCGCCCCCGTACTCCTTGGCGAGCAAGTAGCCACGGACATCCATCAGCCCAGGTTCGAAGCCGGACAGCATCAGCTCCATTGGCGCTTTCCCATTGAAGGGGTTTTCACGATTGATGCCTCGGAGCCGTTTCGAGCCCTCGTCGTTAGTCCCCTCCAACAGACGGAGGAATTTATAAATCCCGAGCACCGCCGAAATCCGCAATAGGACGTCGGTTTCAAGGGTTAGAGGCTCGTCGGCGCGGGCAGTATCAGACCAGGTCTGAAATTCGTCCGATGTGGGCATACCCAGGAGCGTTCGGATCTCGGCAACATCGAGCTTCCAGACGGGCGCGACATTGAAGAGCGTCCGTAAGCCAGGCCCGCTCACCCGGGCCCGGTTTTCCGGACTGGCGTCGATCGGCGCCGGCGGCTTCCAATTCATCGAGCAAACTTCATCGCCATAGGCCCGTTGTACCAGTCTATTGTCAGCGACGGCCCGCACATGTCAGCGATCCACGGATGCGCTATGCTCGTTTCGGTTCACGCCGGCGGCTTCCGATCAACGCCATCAGCATCGGTCCGATCGAAAATTCGTTGGCTTCCGCTTTCCGTGTCAGGCCGCGCAGATAACCGCCCGCGCTCGAGATCGCTTCCCCGCGCTGCAGGATTGCCGCAACGACAATCGAGGCTTCGGTTTCGCCCATCGCATTCTGGGCATCAAGCCAGGCGCTCGGGCTGATTCCGAGCATCGATCGCACCATCGCTGCCGTCACCAGGAAATCTCGCCAGTTCGAAATCCCGCCCCGAGCGTAATCGATGATGTCCGGGCAGGCATCGAGGACCATTCCTAACGGGAACGGCCGTTCGGTCATCCTCCCCGGGTCACGATCGATCTCGACCTCCCCACCCCCGCTTTCTGGAAAGCAAGGTTCAAAATCAGTAGAGAGGTCTGGATTTGAATTCTGTTTGTGACGCTCAGAATGAGACTCATTGCCGCTTAGATTCTGAGTTTTTGTATGAAGTTCCAACAGGTTGAGGATCTCATCCGCCAGCATCGACATCTCATCGGCGATTGGCTCCAGAACCTCGCGCGAGGCAGTGCGCGGAATCCGGTCTATAATCGCCCGATAGAGCGTATGAATCTCTTGCCAGGTCGACGGCCCTTGGCCCGCCTGATGTGCCGGGACATTCTCCTCGATCGCGGCAGCGATCATCTTGGCGATGTCCCGCCGGCAGATGGTGATGCGCTCGCGCACGAGCTTCAGGGCGCGCTCATCGAGCCTGACGTCCTCGGCCGCGCTCTCGATCTCGGCAGAACGAACAACCAAAGGCGACAGATCGAAGCCGAAGGCGAGCTCGATATCTCCTCCCCTCCCCTTCCGTGCGTAGCGCTTCCCGTTCGGACTATCCCGCCGAATGATGAGACCGGCATCGACGAGCACCGCTAGATGCCGCCGCAAGGTCGCCGGCGACATTCCGTGCGCTCTTAGCGCCAGTTGCTGGTTAGAGGGGAAGACGACGAGTTGGTCGCCCGTCAGCACTGTCTCTGGATGAAAGGTCAACAAGGCGTCGAGCACAGCCAGGGCGCGCTCGTTCACGCCCAGCCGTGCCTTGGCCGTGCAGACATCCCGGAATAGATTCCATTTATGGACCGCCTTATCGGGCGACCGTTCCTTCGCGAGCGCTTGAGTTGCCACATGGGCAAGCGTCAGCGTCCGCCGCCCAAAGGGCGTCGATGCAGCGTGATTCACCACGTTCCTTCACCTATGGTTAGGCAAAAGAATCCCGCCCGCCAAAATGGCGTTTCGTCTCCAAGAGACTCTTGACGGCGATTCGAGGAAGTGCGATTCTCAGGTCACCACACGAGAGAAGGGCTTCCGGGACACCGTTTCGGGGGCCTTTTTCTTTTGCTGGATTGGTTCGCTCACCGCGCGAAGATCATCGTTCCGACCTTGCGCAGCGAATGGTTCTGTCTTTTCCCTCCTGCTTCAAGCTTGTCACCTGACAAGGTTTCCATATTCAGCGTCCGCGGCGTGTCGCCTCAAAACGCTTCATCAACTCTGGCAACTCGGCGCGAAAGAACGAAGCGAACTCGTTCGCTGAATGAGCATCGACCTTCAGCCGAATCTCTCGGCTACCAAACAGCGCCTTGCCCACACTCCGCCCATCACTGGCCATCAGATCGAAAGCCTGCTTCTCTAAGGGCTGCTTGGCCGCAGACACCGCGCCTAAAACCAACTGAAATCTGACGTCGGAGGGTTCCGCGCGAACCTTGTCAGCTGACAAGGTTTCTCGAGCTACGGCAATTTGAGACGGGGCCTTAGCGAGCTCAGCCGCCAACTCAAGCCATCTCGGACGCCCAACCTTCGGGGCTCGCCCGATGGCGACAATTAAGTCCCCAGGCAAGGCTCTCCATACCGACCGCATCTTCGCCAACTCCGCGTCATCGATGGCGAGCGCCCCCCTAATGTCTCGGGCTCGAACACCGGCAGCCTCCATCCGACTCGCGAAAACCGCACGCTCGACCCAACTCAAATCCTGCCGGCTAGCGTTCTCCAAGCCTTGCGACACGACGAGCTCACCGTCGTCCAGGTCTCGGATGATGGCCTTTACCGGAACGCCGAGTTCGCGAGCGGCACGTACACGGCGATGGCCGTAGACCACTTGGTAGCGTCCAGGCGTCTCGGGATGACGTCGGACCTGAACCGGAACCCGCTGACCATCCTCGGCAAGCGACCGCTTGAACTCCTGAAAATCAGCATCATCGTCGTCGGGAAGGCGATCGGGAAAGGGTGAGGGGTCAATGCTGCTGGAATCGAGCTCCACGATTCCACCGACGCCGGAATCCACAATCGCCTGGAGTCGATCGCGCTCTTCTCGGATGTCCGAGAGGGTCCGCTGCGTAGCTCCAATCACGCCCGCAGGAACCCGCGGAGCTGGCGGAGTAAAATTCTCAGACGCAGTGTCAGAACGCCTGCTCTCGCTTTCCGCTTCCGATGCCGTCTGAGACAACAGCCCGAAGCTCGCCACGATTGATTGACGCGCGGGTTTCTTCATCGCCGGCCCCAACTCTCGTTGATGAGATCGACAATCCCTTCATTGACAGCGTCAAACGATTCGCGAGCGCGCTTGAACGCCTCGCGTCCGATCTCTCCTGCCTCCAGTTCATAGATGCTTCTCTTCACCAAGCCCGCGGCCTCAACGGCAGTACTTTCGACGGCCGCCGGCACCAAGACGTCATCGGGGAACAACATCCGGAGCATCGAGACGATCTCAGTTTGCGGCTTGTCGTACGGATTGTGGCGCGTGATGAGATAGCGGAAGAAATCTTGGCGCATCGAAGCTCGCTCACGCGAGATTACGTCGATGAGATCGCCCATCATCAGCAAGAACTGACCCATCGACGCGACGTCGAGCATCGCGGGATGGATCGTTATGATCATTCCTGTTGACGCATAAATCGCGGCCAGCGTCAGGTACCCGAGCGATGGCGGCGTATCGAGAACGACCACGTCGTAATCGTCCTCGACTTCCCGAATAGCCAGCCCGAGCCTCTCGAAGAAGAGCGAATCGGCTTTTCTGGCTTGAGCCAGCATGCGGGGCGTTTCGTACTCGAACTCCATCACTTCCAAATTGCCCGGTATGAGATCGACGCCCGGAAAGTAGGTTTTCCGGATCACGTCTCGCAGCGGGCGGCGGAGCTCGTCATATCGAAGAGCGGCCCAAACTGTCTCATTGGCAGCAACGTCCATTTCGGGCTGCGCACCGAACATTGCTGAAAGCGAGGCCTGCGGATCGAGGTCAATCGCGAGAACTCGATACCCATGCAGCGCCAAATAGTGCGCAAGGTGCACGCTGGTCGTCGTCTTAGCCGAGCCGCCCTTGAAGTTGGCAATGGCCAGGATCTGCAAATGCTCCCCCCGCCGCCGATGCGGAAGAAAGCGAAGAGCTTCGGAGGGCTTCTGCGCGCCAAAGAGCTGCCTCAGCTCGTTGACCTGAGCGAGAGTGTAGGCTCGGTGATTGTTTTCCAGGCGAGCGGGCAGGGGCCCCTTGCCCTCATTCGACATAAGCTTCAGCGTCGAATCGGGAATCGAGGTGAGCTTCGAAACCTCATTCGTCAAAAAATGACGGAGGCTCTTCTGCGCGTGCGGCGGGTACATGCGTTCGCGCAGCGCATTTAGCTGCTGCGAAAGGACCCGCGCGTGCTTCCAAACGCGCTCGGCAGGTGCCAGCGACTGTATGGATTTTTGCGCCACGGCTTCGGGCATTGGCGTAAGAATTCCTCTTTGTCGGGCAAAGGCCGCTTTATCGGCCTTCTCCCGATAAGCTACGCCATGATTCTAGCTGTCGGTCCAGAGATTTAAGGTTAACGACCTGTTGACGACCAAAGATATTTGGCCAGTTTGAATGCCATCCACGCAGCAAAGGATCACCGCATCCCATCGAAGGATCAAAACGCCGCTGCTTCTTCCTGCGGCTCAATGAACTTGCCGGAGGGGAGGGGAGGAGGGGAGGCGGCAAGTCCCAGCAGCACCAGACGTTCTGATTCGGCGCGGCACCATCGTTAGTAGCCATTGCGACCGCGCTCGCAATCGAAGAACTCGCCGTCTGCCGTGGCTATCGAGAGCGGCCGGATCGCGTGTGAATCCTATACGGGGAAGGGGGCCTTCGAACCCTCGAAACCCGCAATGGTCATTTCTGACCAGTGAGGGAAGGCCAGCCATGTGCCTCACTCGGCGTCGCTTTCAGCCGAGGAGCTTCACGATGCTTGTGGTCATTCCCGGCTCGGACATCGATAGGCATGTCGCCCTGATGGATCGGGTCTTCCGCTTCCGCCACTCGATTTTCGTCGACGAAAAAGCCTGGATAGACTTACGCCGGCCAGATGGGCTTGAGCGCGATCAATTCGACGATGAGCATGCGGTCCACCATGTGTGCCTACGAGGCGACGAGATTGTTGGATATCAGCGGCTGCTGCCGACGACACGCCCCCATCTGCTGACGGAGGTTCTCGGCGACCTCTGTCGTGAGCAGCCGCCAACCGGGCCGCGCGTCTTCGAGTGGACGCGGTTTTGCGTTGCGCCCGGATGGCGCGACTTTCGCCCGCGGCCCGACGGACCCTTCCTCGAACTCGTCCAGGGTCTTGTGGAATGGGGTTTGAGGCGCCGGGTCGACACCGTCACGGTTGTGATCGATTGGCGCCTCATGGTCAAAGCGATGCAGTTGCGCTTCTTCGCCAGGCCGCTTGGGTTTCCGAAGAAAATTGGTCGAGACGAAGTTGTCGCGATGCGCATGTCCTTCAATCGTGAAACCCTCGACACGATCCACGAGGCGCGCGGTTCCAAAACTTCCGTGGTTTCCGAGATCCCCCTCCCGACGGCGGCTTGATCTTCTGTTCGAGCAGGGGGCAGACGATGATCCGCATGACCGATGCGAAGGTCGTGGCCGGCGAGTTGCGCACCCGATATGAGCACGTGCGCGCCGTCACACTGATGGGAAGAACCATGCAGAAGGCTTTGTTCGGTGGCCGGTCTGACGAGGTGGTATTCTGGGCGCTGGTTTACGCTTACTATTGTGACGAGGATCTTAGCCCCGCCGTCGATAAGCAGATCGATGCATTCGGACCGTTGATCCTAAGGGATCTCCTTGACCCGCCTGCGCCAAAGTAACAAGCGTACCAAGAAGCGATACCACGACGCTTCGCCTCGATCGGCGACAGGCACCGGCCTTTCTCCATGACGGCCATGTCGAATTGCAGTATGCAATGGGAGCTGCGCCAAAGTGTTGCGTCGGTATAGTGACTAGCGATCTCGAAGTGATAGCGAAAGTCTTGCCGAGCGCAGAGTTCGCAGGTTTCGATGGGTTGCTCGTGATCGACCGTGTCGTCAGTGAAGGACCATTCGTCGAACGCAGCCGGCAGGGTTCTCGTCACTGAAAGGGGAGAGAATGCTGTCAGGAAACCAACTCGCCCATGATCGTGTCGCCCGTTATTCAAGAGCGCTTATCTTAGCTGAACCACTGTTTAAGCCAAGCGCGAATTGCTTAAATAGTGCTGTGCTCACATAATGGGGCATGTCCGAACCATCTCCTAACCTCCGGCTAGGCCGCTTCATGTCAAGATGAGTAGCCATCAACCGCGATGATCTTCAACCCAGCATCGTAAACCGATCGCCTCCGCCGACGGGATAGTCGCGCTGCATTCGAGATGTAATACCGACGCCCTCAAGCGGTCTGCGATAATCTATTTGGAGTTTCGCCGAGAACTGAAAGACGCAAGCAAGGGCCCCGATTTCCGCGCGGTCAGGCTAACCCGACGAGATGGCACCGAAAGAAGCCAGCGGCTCGATAGCTACGGGCGAAACCAACGCGCCGCTAAACTTCCGTCGAGCGCACGATGACCGACGCATCGAAAGGGGAAGGTGGGTTGGCCGCGACCCCGATCGACGTCGGATAGTCGCCCGGCTCTGTGGGCGCTGGCACACAGCTCGTCATTGGATCACCCGTGAAGCAGGAGGCATCGTAGCCAGCGCCTTTGACCAGATAGGTACAGACGCTGACGCCGTTGCCGTCCTTGACGTTGCGCGCATTGCAGTCGCCGCTCGCGGCATAGTTGGAGAGCTTGCCGCCTTTACCGCAACCGAATTGGCAGGCCATGAGGATTGCCGACTGGTCGATCGTAGCGCAGCGGCCGCCGGAGCAGACCTGCTGGCCGACGAGTGAATCCATGCCGTTCTTCTGGACCTGCGACCAGGAATTCTGCTGATAGCGCGTCCAGGCGGCGACCTGCGCCTGCGGGTCGTTGAGAAAGCTTTGGGCGCTGCCAGTGTAGTAGCGCTCGAAGGTTCCGGGACAGAACTGAAAAGCCCCGAGACAGCCATATTGATTGGTCGTACCGAAGTTCCCCTCGGCCGCAGAGACCTCCGCCGCGAAAGGCGCGCAGTTCGCCGGGATGCCCGCGGCGATCAAACTCGCGGCGGATTCTCCGGCGAAAACGAGCGCCGAGGAGAGGCAAAGCGCGACGCCGGCTTCGAAGAGGGCAGGGCGCTTCATCATCGCTTGGCCTCGTCGACGTCGAAGCGGAAATCACCGTTCAGCAGCGTCTTCCCGTCGTCACTCAGCCGGAAAGGATTCCTGGCGAACTCGGCCTGCGGACCATTGACCGGCAGGCCGGCCAAGCGTGGATCGTTCGGGGGGATGATCTGGCGCATCATGTCGTCGACGAGCACGACGCGGCCGCCACCAGGCTCGAGGCGCAGCAGCCGAGTCGGGCAGATGGCGGGCGCACAATCGTCGTTCCAGATTTGCGAGATCAGGAATTCGCGGCCCATTGTGCGGAGCTGGTACTCGTGGATCGTCACGGGGCCGCCAGAAAGGGCCTCCCCTGTCCAGATCCCCTCGGGATCGGCCGCAACGTTGCGATAGCTCACCTTGTAGGTGAAGTTCGCCTCGGCCGCATCGGACAGGTTCGCGATCGCGATGCTGGCGGCAGCCAGGGCGACAATCCCGAACAATCCTGGTCTCATGGGTCCCTCCTTGGGTGGTGGCTGCTCATGGGCGCACGAGCGGAATGTTGAAGGAGCAGCCGTCGACGACCCGGTGATTGACGACCATGCCGAGCTTCAGGCGCCTCGCGCCAACGTCATAGGCGCCGTAAGCGGCTGCGACAGACGGATTGATCGTGCTGTTAGCCTCGGGTTCGAGATAGCAGCCGCGACCGGCATCGAGTGTCTCGACGCGGATGCCGTTGTAGATCGCAATCCGCATCGGGCAGAGCTTGACCAGGACCTGCGCCTTGGCGTCGCGCAGCTTGGGTGAGCAGCCGAGCGCGGTGTTCAGCACCGTGAGGACGACCGATCGCTGCTCGCTCCAGATGACGAAATGCGCCGCCGTCGCCGGCGCATTGCCATCAACAAATCGCCGATCGCCGCGCGCCCTATAGGCTTCGTTGTTGGCGTCGAGCTGATCCTTCCAGATGTCGGCATAGGTCGCATTGCGCGGCGTTGGCCGCTGCAAGTCGGAATAGGCGAGGGGGCGCCACGCTCCCGGATCCGGCGTTAGTGTCTGTGCCAGCAGCGGCGCGGTATTCACCGGGTTCAGGGCCAGCGCGATCAGGACCGGCATGCGGTGCCGGCGAGCCGAGCCGTGCGGCGGGCCCTTGTATTCGCTGTCCCTTCTCCCCATCGCAGCCTGATCAGCCATCACCGGCCCCTATTGGTATCGAGACCGGCCAGGCAGCCACCGCCAGATATCGCGGGGCGAACCCTCCCGATCCCGCCAGGCGACGGGTGCGCGCGGCGGCTCGAGCGGCTGCATCGTCCAGGCCGAGCGGTGGTAGTAGACATTCACCGTCTCGCGCCACAGCCGTCGGCCATCCCCGTCGAGCAAGTCTGTCGCGCAGTGAACGACGGGGCCGCGATAGCGGGTCACCCGCGCGGTCTGCGCGTCGACGGCGCCCGGCTTGCAGCCGAACAGGCGTACTGCCGAAGGATACGAACGGCCTGGAGCGGCCGCGCTGATCCATCGGAGATAGGCGGCGTTGGCGTCTGCTTGCGTGGGGTAAGGGAAGCGCTCCGTCAGGATCGGCGCAAAGGTCGAATTGTCGGGCGCGTATTCGAGCCTTCCGGGAACGACATGCGCCGGCGTCTGCAACGCGTGCCGTCCCAGGGCCGTTTCCGTGGCGATCGATGGCACCGGCTCCGGGGCCGACGTCGAACATCCGGAGACCGCCATCGCGAGCGCGATGATGGACCACGTCGAGCGCACCATCATGGCATAGCCTCGCGCCCGACAGCCCGAGCTCCGTCGGGCCAGCGCGCCCGCCAGTCCCAGGGCATCTCGAACGTGCTCGACCACAGACCGCGGTAGGCCTTGCGTGCCTGCTGTTCGGCCTGGCCATAGCTTGGCGGGACTTCCCGGTCGTTCCTGGCCGAGGGAGTCAGAACCGCGACGCCCTCGCGCAGCATTGAAGCTGCGAGATCCAGATGATGGGCGGTGGCGCAGCGCGCGAGGCGCTCGTCGCCCTCTTCGCGGATCACGGCACAGGCGAGCCAGCGGTTGAGGGTCGCGTTCACCAGCCAGGCCGCAGCAACCGTTCCACAGGGCCAAGCCTGGCGCCCCAGAGTCGCGATCTGGCCGGGCGCGCAGGTCTCGATGCCATGGAGTCGAAAGACCGCCTTCGTCTCGATGTCGCGGAGGCGGGTGCCGTCGATGACCTCGACGCGCAGGGGCGGCGACTGCGCCGGCAGCTTTGGACGATAGATTCCGGTGCTCGAGGCCTGCGCCAAGCACGGCGCGACAAAAGCAAGCGCACTGAGGCAGCCGACGCCGGCGTCACGCAGCCGCGCCATTGCGAGATTCCCATATCGAGCTCGAGGCGGCAATCCGAAGTCTCCTGATGGAACGATCAGCGTGGTGACGGCATGCCGACCGAATGCGAGCTGTCCTCACGCAAACCGCGCAGGATGACGGCATTGGGGTCGGGGAGATCGGGAAAGGCCCAGAGGCCGGCACGGGCTTGTCGGGCGATGCGCTGGGCCACGAGATAGGGTTCATGCACCGGCTTGCCGTCCGGCTTCAGCGCGGCAAAGGCGAAGCCCGTGGCGATCAAGGCCGTGCCGAGATCGATCCGCGAGCCTGCGCCCGATCCTTCGCTGCGCGCGGCGATGCAGAAGACGAAGACCGTGCGGCTCTGTGGCAGTGCGGCCGCGTCATGGCACTGCGGCTTCAGATCGCGGGTCAGTGCGACGAGCATGGCAAGCGACGCTTCGCCGCAATCTCGGCGGATGCCCCGAGCGTTTGTGAAACTGGTGCCCCGCAGACAGGACTGCACGCCGTAGAGGCGATAGGTCGTGCCCGCATCGGACCAGCTGTCGCCGGTGAGATACTGCGCCTGCGCCGGAATCGGGAACCAGCGTGACGCCGTCTGCGCCGACGCGCTGGCGGTCGCGAGGATCGCCATCGCGATCGCGACGGATTTCGCTCGCCTCATCTCAATAGCCCTGCAGCGAGAAGTAGAAGCGCTGGGCGCCGTTCGCCGTGACGATGTCGACGAAATACGGTTCGCTGCGCGTCGCGCGCGGGGTCGTCGGATAGCGCGTGCGGCAGCCCGCATCCGTCGAGCAGTCCTGCCGCGGTTTCGACAGGTCGGCGCAGAGATTGCCGTGAGGGGTTTCGGTTAGCGCCATCCCGGCATCGTCCCCAGCCAGGACAGGCGTCTGGCCAGCGGAGCAAGCCTGATAAGGCTCATAGCCAAGGCCGCTGGCGCGGGCTTCCGGGCAGTTCGGCCAACTCCCACCCTTGGCGAGAATCCGAAACAGGGTCTGCATGACCGGCACGCAATAGGGGATGCTCGGCCAGCCCGGCGAAGTTGCGGCCGAGCAGAGCAGCACCTTGCAGCCGAACGAAGCGTCTTGGCCTGCCGCGGGGCCGACCAAGAGCGACCCGCATGCACTAAGCATCACCATCATCCGAACAGCTCTCACGCGTTCCTCCGCGATCGGGGTTGACCAGTTCGTGCCGAAGCAGCTATGTCTAACATCTATTATAATAGATGTTAGATTGGAAGAGCCGAGAGATGCGGATTCGAGGCCTGACAGTCGGATTAACGATCTTCGCCATCGCCCCCGCGGGCGCCCGCGCGCAGGAGCGTCCACCGCCGCAGCTGGCCACCGTCGATGCGTCGGGGCGTGTGATCCCGGTGTCGCCGATACCCGCACCAGCCGCACGCAGCGACAGAGCACAAGCCACGCCGCCCTGCTCCATCGACAAGGCGTTGCCTGCGGCGGAGGCGCGCGCGCTGGTGACCCGTGTCGCCACGGAGGAGGACTTTTATCCCGACTTCGTGCTCGCGGTCGCCAAGATCGAGAGCCGGTTCAATTCGGTGGCGATCTCCGAGAAGGGAGCCTTCGGGCTGATGCAGCTCATGCCGGAGACGGCAAAGCGTTTCCAGGTCGATCTCTGCGACCCGGTCGGCAATGTCCGCGGCGGTATCCGCTTCCTGCGCGCTCTGCACGAGAAGTACCGCAACCCGTTCTACATCCTCGCCGCCTACAACGCCGGCGAGGATGCGGTCGAGAAGAACCGCGGCGTTCCGGCTTATCCGGAGACCGTGCGTTACGTCGCCGAGGTCATCAACGACTTCTACACATTGCCCGCGCCCGGCCGCACGGTCGCCGGCAGATCTCCGTCGAAGGCACCGCCAGGCGCCGGCTGGAACGACGGCTTCGTCATGCACATCGACTGAATGGAGGCACCGATGATCCTATCGTCTACCTTGCGTACCCTTGCCGGCACCGTTCTCGCCGGCACCGTTCTCGCACTCGGCGCCAACGCCGCGTCCGCCCAATCCGGCGGCACCCTGCAACCGGTCCAGTCGACCCTGCAGCAACTGGTCTCGACGATGACCGGACCGATCGCGACCTCGCTCGCGACGCTCGCGGTGATCGCCTGCGGCTTCTTCGCCTGGACCGCGCGGCTGACCTGGGGCATCGCCGGCAGCGTCATCTTCGGCATCGTGCTGGTCTTCGGCTCCGCCCAGATCGTCCAGTTCTTCCAGTCGGCAGTCGGCCAATGACGGGTAGCGAGCTCGAGGATCCGCTGATCACACCTTTGGTCAAGGCGCTGACACGGGCGCCTACGCTGATGGGCGTGCCTTACATGTATTTCATGCTGAACGGCGTCGTGACCAGCGTCTGCTTCCTCGTCTCGCACAATCTGATGATGCTGCTCGTCGCAATCCCGCTGCATCTGCTCGGCTTCGTCATGACGCTGCGCGATGATCGGATCTTTGAGATCCTTTTCGTCAAATCAGCGAAGTGCCCGCCGCGTTCACGCTCCTTCTGGAGCGCCGACAGCTACAGTGTCTGAGGTGGCGTCGTGGTCGCCCGCGCTCTGCTCGATGAACTCACCTTCGGCGCCGTCGCGCGGCGCGAACGCCCGGTTTCCTCGCATGTGCCCTATACCAGGCATGTCGACGACCATATCATCCGCACGCGCGACGGTCTGGTCCTGACCATCTTCAAGCTCGAAGGCTATTCCTTCGAGACCTCCGATCTCAGCGAGGTCAATGCACGCCTGCTCGGCCGCAACGACGTCGTGCGCACCTTGGCGAATTCTCGCTTCGCCCTCGTTTCCCATATCGTGCGGCGCGAGGTTCAGCCCCGGATCGACTCCAGCTTCGACAATCCGTTCTGCCGGGAGCTCGACGAACGCTATAATGCCGCGCTGTCGAAGCGGCGGATGTTCGTCAACGATCTCTACCTGACGCTCGTCCGCCGCCCGCTGCAGGGCCAGGCAGGGACCTTCGAGTTCATGCTGGCGAAGCTGCTCGGCCGCAAGGACGAGTCAGGCGCATCGGTTGCGCAGCAAACAGCGCTGAGCGAGTTGCGCGACGTCGCGACCGCGATCCGCGAAAACCTGTCGGGCTACGGCATCCGGCAGCTCGGCGTCGTCGATCGCGAGGGCGTCTGGTTTTCCGAACCGCTCGAGTTCCTGGTCCAGTTGCTGAATGGCGGCCTGCCGCGGCCGATGCATCTGCCGCGCATGGATCTGGCAGAGGCGCTGGCGATGAAGCGCATCTTTTTCGGCCGCAACGCGATCGAGCTGCGCGGTGCCGGCCCCACCGACACCCGCTTCGGCGCGATGGTCTCGATCCGCGAATATCCGGCCCAGACCGGGCCCGGCTCCTTCGACAATCTCTTGCGCGTCCCGCACGAATTCATCGCAACTCAGAGCTTTGCGATCGTCGACCGGCCGGAAGCGGCCAAGCAGATCGAACGTGTCTCCCGTCAGGTCGACATGTCGGACGAGGCCGGCTCGATCGTCGCCGAGCATCTCGACGCCGCGCGCGACGAACTCCTCGCCTCCGAGGCGATCTATGGTGAGCACCACATGACGGTGATGTGCCTTGGTCGCGATCTCGCCGAGGTCGGCGCGGCCGTCACAGCGGTCGGCGCGGCTCTCACCGATCGCTCGGTCATCTGGGTGCGCGAGGATCTCAATTGCGAGCCGGCCTTCTGGGCCCAACTTCCCGGCAATTTCGCCTATATCGCCCGCAAGTCGATCCTCTCGTCGAAGAATTTTGCGGGACTGACCTCGCTGCACAATTATCCCAGCGGCAGGCCTGCAGGCAATCATTGGGGACCGGCGATCTCGGTCTTCGAGACGACCTCGCAGACGGCCTATTATTACAACCATCATATCCGCGACATCGGCAACTTCACCGTGCTCGGCCCGACCGGCTCGGGCAAGACGGTGTTCCTCTCGTTCATCGCGGCGCAGACCCAGCGGATCGAACCGCGGCCAAAACTCGTCTTCGTCGACAAGGATCGCGGCGCCGAGATCTTCATCCGCGCGCTTGGCGGCCGGTACGAGACGCTGGTGCCTGGCGAGCCGACCGGCTTCAACCCGCTCTCGCTGCCGGATACCGCACCCAATCGCGAATTCCTGTTCCAGCTCTTTGCCTTCATGCTGAGGCCGAGCAATGGCGGCGAGCTCTCGGCCTCCGAAGAGCAGGTGATCCGCAATGCGATCGCGGCTTCACTCGGCGCCGGCCCCGAAGGTCGAACGCTCAAAGCCTTCTCGACCCTGCTGCGCGGGCGGATCCGGGCGGGAGAGGGGGATCTGCTTGCCCGGCTCGAAAGCTGGATGCGGGCCGACCAGCGCGGCTGGCTCTTCGACAATGACGAGGACCGGTTCTCGATCTCGAGCGTGTTCGGCTTCGACATGACGCGGGTGCTCGACGATACCGTCATCCGCACCGCGGCGCTGATGTACATCTTCCATCGGACCGAGGAGCTTTTGACCGGCGATCCGGTCATGATCTTCCTCGACGAGGGCTGGCGCCTGCTCGATGACGATGTCTTCGCCTTCTTCATCCGCGACAAGCTGAAGACGATCCGCAAGCAAAACGGCATCATCGGCTTCGGCACGCAATCGGCGGCCGATATCGTTCGCTCGAAGACGTCGAACACGCTGATCGAACAGACCAGCACCAACATCTTCTTCCCGAACCCGAAGGCCGACGACGACAGCTACGCCCAAGCCTTTCGCCTGTCCGGCCGCGAGATCGCGTGGATCCGCTCGACCGCGCCGGAAAGCCGCTCTTTCCTGATCAAGCACGGGCGCGACAGCGTCGTGGCACGGTTGAACCTCGCCGGCATGCCCGATCTCATCAAGGTCTTGTCCGGACGCACCGAGACGGTGGCCGAGCTCGACGCGCTGCGCGCCCGCGTGGGTGACGACCCTACAACCTGGCTGCCGATTTTCCTCGGGAGGGAGGCTTCATGAAGCGGGTACGCCTCGTTATTGCGCTCGTGACTTCGCTTGCCGCGGCGCCCGCACTCGCGAATGTCCCGGTCAACGATGCCGCCCTGCTGACGAAGCAGTCGGAGACCGCCGGGACGACGGTCAAGCTCGTTCCGATCACGAGCCAGCGCAAGGAGGCCAATAAGGGGGTCAAATGCGCGCTGACGACGGGCAAGAAGGCCAACCTCACCAACCCGGCCGTGCAACCGCAGAGCGGTGACGGTGCCCGCAAGATCCAGGCCTACAGCCCGCAGAGTTCCGTCACGCCGGCTGCTGGTGCGAAGGGCGCGGCCCTCAACAACCAGACGCTCTTCCAGTCCGCCGGCAATGTCGTCGGTGGTCTCGATGCCAGCCGTTCGACCCTGCAGGCGGCGCAGAATGGCTTTCGCGCAACGGGTCAGCAGGTTGGCGCGACCGACACGGTGATGGCGTCCCTTGATGCAAACAGCGCGGCCCGGATCCAGAACAACCTCGCCTGGAACGAGGCGATCAACTCCGCGACTTTATGGGTGACGGCGCTGAATGCCCTCAATCTCGCGCGCAGCAGCGACGGAAGCCGCGCCGCCGGCGGGATGCGGGCAGGTGGCGCCACCCATCCGGCGGCAACGGGAACGGTCTGTCCGACCGGCACGACCGGTTCGGGGATCGCCCCCGATCCATGCCGCACCCCGTCGAGCTGTCGGTTGCCGGAAGCCGGCACCTCAGGCGATCCGGCCTGTGTCACGCCCCGCT
This sequence comes from Allobosea sp. UNC402CLCol, assembly GCF_000745475.1. Classification (GTDB taxonomy): domain Bacteria; phylum Pseudomonadota; class Alphaproteobacteria; order Rhizobiales; family Beijerinckiaceae; genus Allobosea; species Allobosea spartocytisi. Next base: position 12,416 of record NZ_JQJJ01000002.1, on the reverse strand, counting down.
ATGTCGATGCTGCCGGCAACGTCCTGTTCTTCCTTGAGCAGATCCAGAACGCGGCCACCGCCGCCAACAGCCGATAAGGGAGAGATCGATGCGTCCCCGCTTGCTGCTCTCAGGCCTTGCGATCGCCATCGCGAGCCCGGTCTTCGCGCAAGTCCCGACCCGCGACGACGCCAATCTCGCCAAGGCCCAGGAAATCGCCTCCACGACGCGTCAGATCCTCACCGCCGACCAGCAGATCATGCAACACACGCAAAGGACGCTGGCCGCAGTCACCGGAGACCGCTCGTCTCAGGCGCAAGGCTCGCTCGCGCAGATGGCGCTCGGCGGTGGCTTCTCCATGGGATCGGCCCCCTCACTCGGCTCGGTTATCTCGGGCGGGACGCTCTCCTTCGCCGGGATGGGCTCCGGATCGCAGAACATCGTGTCCTCGCTGATCAACGGGCTGCAGCTGGTGCAGACCATCACCGGGCTCGTCGGCGGCAAGACCCATCCGGTCGACACCGCCTACAAGAACTCGGTCAATGTCGCGGCAACCCTGTCAGGGCTGATCGATTCCACGCAAGGCGCGGTGAGGCAGCGTTCTCAGGCCTTCTCCCAAGGCGGCCAGGAAATCGGCAAGGCCCAGGATCTCAAGGGCAGCGTCGATCAGAACACGCAAGTTCAGATCCAGACCGGCCAGACCATCAATGAGCTCAGCGGCACGGTGAACACGGCCGCGGCCGCCGCCAACCAGGCCAATCTCGATCGCCTCGCGGCGGAATCGGCAGCGGCCCGCGCCATGAAGTTCACTCCATGACAGGCAACATCGGCAAGGTCGTGCTGTGGTGCCTCGGCGGGTTGGTCATCGCCTTCGTCGCGGCCGCAATCGGCTTCTCGACGGCTCGCTCCATCCGCCCCGCGACATCCGCCATCACGCAGAGTTCGGACGACGCAGCGAAGGACGCCTCACGCGCCACGACGTTCACGCAACCGAAGGCGCCGAAACCGTGAAGGTCCTCCACAGGCTGACGACGCTCATGTTGCTGACCGGCCTCCTCGGCGGCTGCGCCTACAAGCCATTGAAGGCGCCGTGCGCCGCCGATGAGGACGGTTCCTCGATCGCCTCATACGCGGGAAACGAACCGCTGGCTCCTGCGGTGTTCACCTCGCTGACGCCCTGCGGCCCGATGCGGCCGATCTGAGGAGAGCGATGGGCAACAGCTTCAGCGTCACGACGCTTCTGCAATCCGTCGACCAGATCGGGCAGAACTATGTCTCGAACGCCTATCAGGCGCTGGCGAACGCGTCGACTTCCGGCGGCGCCACCAGCGTCGCCGGGCTATTGCTTACGCTCTACGTGATCTTCTGGGGTGTCGGCATCTGGCAGGGAACCGCGACCGGCGGCCCGGCCGAGCATGCCTTCAGGTTGCTCCGGGCCTTCATCATCTACGCACTGGCCACAAGCTGGAACGATTTCCAGACCCTGATCTACAACGCCATGAACAGCGGCCCCTCGGCCATCGGCAACGCGCTGCTCAGCGTCGTCACCACCGCCAACGGCACCGGCACCTCGGCGAACCTGACCTCCGTCAACGGCGTCCAGAATGCCCTGCAGAACATATGGGATACGACGAACAGCGCCACCGAAGCCTTTCTGCAGAATGCCGGCATCACCAATTGGGGACCCTACATCTTCGCCGCGGTCTTCTATGTCGCGATGGCGATCCTGATCGGCTTCGCGATTTTCCTGATCATTCTCTCGAAGATGTTCATGTGGCTGCTGCTCGCGCTCGCGCCGCTCTTCATCATCCTGCTGCTCTTCGGCGTGACGAGCCGCTTCTTCAGCGGCTGGCTCGGCGCGATCGCGCAGTATTTCGTGGTACAGGTCCTCGTCTACGCCTTCCTCGCCTTCTACGTCTCGCTGATCCAGCAATCGATCGATGCGCTGAACGGCGTCGCCGGCAGCAAATCCGCGACCTGGGCCACGATCGGTCCGGTCGTTCTACTCGCCATCATCGGCGTCCTGCTGCTCGCTCAGATCAACAACGTCGCCGCGGCGATCGCCGGCGGCGTTCCGGTCCACGCTCCGCGGATCGGCGCCGTGCTGGCGACAGCGACCGGCTATCGTCTCGGCCTCGCCGCCAACCGGATCCGGCTCGATCTGCGCAATCCCTTCAAGCCAGCATCGCTGTCGCGGCGCGAGGAACTGACCGCTCGTCAGCGCGCCCGCGTTGGCCTGCGCGCCGGCTCCTGGGCTGAGACGGCCGAATTCCGCCGGCTCGCCGACCAGATTCGCAACCAGGCTGCCGCGCCGCGAACCCGCGAGCGGGGAGGGCAGTCATGAGCGAGGTCGCCGCATCGGAAAAACCTCGGGTCGATCCGCGCTATTATGCTGAGGGCACGAGCTGGGAACATGATCTCGCTCGCCGCAACCGCAATTCGCGGGCACTTGCCTGGGTCGTCGCGGCGGTGATGTCGCTTGTCGCGATCGTCGCGCTCGGCCTGCTCGCCCTGCTCGTGCCGCTCAAGACCTACGAGCCCTATATGGTCGTGGTCGACAAGACCACGGGATTCGTCGAGGTCAAGCGTCCGATGGCGGAGGGCGCGCTGACCCAGGACGAAGCCGTCACCATGTTCAGTGTCGTGCGCTATATCAAGGCGCGAGAGACCTATGATCCCCGCGCGCTCAAGGACAATTTCAACCTCGCCCAGTTGCTTTCGGCCGGCGATGCCTCGCGCGAGCTCACGGAGATCTACTCGCCGGCGAACCCGAACAATCCGGTCAAGCTTTTCGGCTCGAACACCGAGGTCGCGGTCACCATCAAATCCGTGACTTTCCCGAACAACCGCACGGCGCTGGTGCGCTTCTCGACCGACCAGAAAGCGGCGACCAACATCCTGACCCGCCACTGGGTCTCGCTCGTCCGTTTCCGCTACACCGCGACGCCGATGCGCAACCAATGGCGCTTCGACAACCCGCTCGGGTTCCAGGTGCTCGAATATCGCCGCGACCAGGAGACGGCTCCTTCGCCGGGCACCGCCGGGAGCCAGCCGTGATCCGGCGCATCCTGCTTGGCCTCGCGATCTCGGCCCTGCCAATCTCCGCAGCTTGCGCCGAGGCGACGCCGAGGCCGGGCCGAACCGACGCGCGCATCCGCGACGTCGCCTACAACCGCGACAATGTCACGGCGATCGACGCCAGCTACGGCACCTCGACGATGATCCAGCTCCAGTCGGACGAGAAGATCGAGACCCTCGCGCTTGGCGATGCGATCGCCTGGAAGGTCGAGCCCAATCGCAAGGGCGACATCATCTTCGTCAAACCGGTCGAGAAGAACGCCCAATCGAACCTGAATGTCGTCACCACCAAGCGTGTCTATGTCTTCCTGCTGCGCTCGAACACGCATCCTGTCCAAAACCAGACCTACGCCGTGCGCTTCCGCTTCCCGGATGACGAGGCCGATGCGCGCCTGCTCGCGGCCGCCAAAGAGCGCGCCGCCCATCCCAATCTGAAGGCCCTCAATATCGCCAATGCCAATAGCGAGTACGGCTACAAGGGTGCTTCCGCCAACAAACCCGTGACCGTGTTCGACGACGGGACCAAGACCTGGTTCCGTTTCGAGGGTGAGACGCCGGCGATCTATATCGTCGATGGCGACCGCAACGAGAGCCTGGTCAATTTCCGGACGGAAGGACCGTATGTCGTCGTCGACAAGGTCGCGGCGCAGTGGACGCTGCGCAATGGCCAGGACGCGACCTGCATCTTCAACCGGCGCCGCACCAATCTGCACGAACCGACCGGGCTCGAGCCCTATGGGCCACGGCGCGTCGACGCGACCGGACAATGAGGAGGAGCGATGCCGAGCGCCGAGGACTATCGCGCTTTCGAGCTGGAGGCCGCCGCCGCGACCTCGGTCGCGCGCAGCCGCACCGTGCTCGGGCGCCTGCTTACGGTCGGCGTTCCGGTCGGAGCGGTCGTCGTCGCCGGCTGGCTGATCTATCGCACCACCAGTCAGCGCTCGGCCGTCATGACCGCGCCGGACAAGGAGGAGTTCACGACGACGCAGTTTCCCGCGCCGTCGCTGTCGACGCCGCGGCCTCAGACCGACCAGGGCACGATCGTCATTCCGCAAGCGCCGGTCGAGCCGGCGGCGCCTCCGCCAGCACCACCGCAGACCATCCACCCGCCGCCCGCGCCCGAGCCTCCCTTCCCGGCCGCAATGCCAAATGACGACGAGGCACGCCGTCTGGCCGAGCTCGAACGCCAGCGTCTGGCGGAGGAGGAGCGCCGCAAATGGGAGCGCCTGCGCGCATCACAGGTTATCTCGGACAATAGCGCGACGGCCGCCGGCGCGATGAATCCCGAGAGCGCATCCGGACCAGCGGCAGCCGCGGACGACGACCCCAATCGTCGCTTCCTCGCCTCGGTCTCCGCCGCCGGCGTCGATGTCGCGCCCGCGACCAGGAACAACCGGATCGACGCATTGGTAGCCCAGGGCACGATGATCCGCGGGGTGCTCGAGACCGCCGTCCAGAGCGATCTGCCGGGCATGGTACGTGCCATCGTCGCCGAGAATGTCTGGTCCTTCGACGGCCGGCGTATCCTGATCCCGGCCGGGAGCCGTCTCGTCGGCGAATACAAGTCCGGACTCACCCGTGGTCAGACCCGTGTCTTCGTCGTCTGGACGCGATTGCTGCGCTCCGACGGCGTCTCGGTCCAGCTCGGTTCGAACGGCACCGACGATCTCGGCCGGGCCGGCAGCGCCGGCACCGTCGACAACCACTATCTCGAGCGCTTCGGCGCCGCGATCATGTTGTCGCTCGTCGGCGGCGCCGCGCAGTTCCTGAGCGGCTTTGGCCAGAACTACGACATGACGGGCGACGGCACGGTCATCACCACGACCGATCCCGCGACCGGCGTGGTCACGCAGACCCAGACCGGCGTCGGTCAAAACCAGCTCTCGCTTCAGGCGAGGCAGATCGCTGCCCAGAATGTCTCGCAGACCCTGACCAATATCGCCCAGGAGGCACTGAAGAACTCGATCAACATCCCACCGACGATCCATCTCGACCAGGGCACAAGGATCATCGTCTTCGTTCGGCGGGACCTCGATTTTTCGTCCCTTTACCCCGATCCGGTGAAGGAGGCGCTGCGGGAGCTCAGGCGTGAGCGCACCATCCAGAAATCTCACGGTCTTCCTTGATCGCGCGCTTGGGCCGCTCCGTCCCTGGCTCGACGACGATCAGGTCGTCGAGATCTGCGCGAATGGTCCCGGCATGGTCTGGGTCGAGCGTTTCGGTCAATCGGAGATGGAGCGCCACGAGCTTCCAGAGTTGACCGAGCAGGCGATCCGCCATCTCGCCGAGCGCATCGCAGGCCATTCCGGGCAGAGCGTGAATGAGGAACACCCGCTGTTGTCGGCAGCGCTGCCGACCGGTGAGCGCTTCCAGGGCGTCATTCCGCCGGCGACCCCCGCCGGCGGCGCCTTCGCGATCCGCAAGCAGGTGATCAAGGAGATGCAGCTCGACGATTACCGCAGGCTCGGCTCGTTCAGGCAGGTGGAGAGGGTCGGGGAGAGAATGCTCAGCGAGATCGACCGGGCGCTTTGCGAACATCTCGATGCCGGGCGGATCGAAGAGTTCATCCGGCTCGCCGTGGTCAACCGCTATTCGATCCTGCTCTCGGGCGGGACGAGTTCCGGCAAGACGACCTTCCTCAACGCGATCCTGAAGGAGGTACCGGCCGATGAGCGGATCATCACCATCGAGGACACCCGCGAAGTCAGGCCAATGCAGCCGAACTATCTGCCGCTGATCGCCTCGAAGGGTGATCAGGGCGAGGCGCGCGTCACTGTCGAGATGCTGTTGCAGGCGTCGCTGCGCTTGCGCCCCGACCGGATCTTCCTCGGCGAGATCCGCGGCGCCGAGGCCTATTCCTTTCTGCGCGCGATCAATACCGGCCATCCCGGCAGCATCACGACCGTTCATGCCGATAGTCCCGCCGGCGCTTTCGAGCAGCTTGCCCTCATGGTGATGCAGGCCGGGCTCGGCCTGAAGCGCGCGGAGATCATCGCCTACATCAAATCCGTCCTGCCGATCGTGATCCAGCAGACCAAGATCGGCGGCTGGCGCGGCACGTCCGCGGTTTATTTCGCGCGGATGGCGGAATGGCTGGAGGAACGTCAGCGAGGGCAAGAGGGCCATGGCGCGCATCGTCGCCTATAGGATCAGCGTTGCCGTCCTGGCGCTGATCGCCTTCTGGCTGCTGTGGAGCCTCGCCTATGAGGTCATCGTCGGTTTGCGCTGGGCGCCATCGCGCTTTCCAGCCGAAGGGGCGCAACGCTGGGCCTTGCTTCGGATGCAGAACGCCGACCGCTCGTCCGGCTTCGCCTTGATCGCCTGGCGGCATTTCTGCGAGCGGCTCATCTATCCGCCGACGCAAACGGAGGCGTTGATCCGCGGCGGCTATGCTGCCGGCACCGTCGTCGCGATTGGCATCGGCCTCGTCATCGTCGGATTGGTCAACCGCCGGCAGATGCCCTTTGGCGCGGCCCGCTTCGGCACCATCATGGAGGCCGCGAAGCAGGGACTGACCGGCAAGCAGGGCATCATTCTCGGCACGTTGAACGGTGTCACCTTCCGCTCGGACGAGCCGGCCCACATCCTTGTCGTTGGCCCATCGCGATCGGGCAAGGGCACCGGCTTCGTGCTACCGAACGGCTATCTCTGGCAGGGTTCGGCCGTCTTCTTCGATCCGAAGCGCGAGAATTTCGAGGCGCTTGCAGGCCATCGGCGGCGGCAGGGCGACAAGGTCTTCATGTTCTCGCCGGGCTCGCCCGACACCCATCGCTATAATCCGCTGGATTTCGTGCGGCGCGACGAGCGCATGGCGACCGATTGCTTGGTCGTCGCGAGCTTCGTCATTCCGGAGAAGGCCGACGACACCTGGGCCGGGGCAGGGCGCCTGCTGCTCTCGGCCCTGATCGGCTATGTGCTCTCGTCGCCACTGACGGCATCAGCCCAGCATATGCGCAGCGTCGCCCGCATGACGACGACCGGCAAGGACATCTCGACCGTCCTGCGTGCGATCGTGCAGACTGAATCCCAGCATCTGCCGACCTGGGTCATCGACAGCTTCAATCAGTACATCGCGCTGGAGCCCGAGACCCGCAACAGCGCCGTGTTCAACGTCAATATGGCGATGAGCCTTTGGAACAATGGGCTGATTTCAGCGGCGACCGAGACCTCCGATTTCGATATCCGTGAACTTCGCAGGCAGCCGATGACGATCTTCATCGGCTGCACCATTGCCGAACTCGCGATCTTCCGACCGCTGATCCGAATCCTATTCCAGCAGATCCACGACCTGCTGATGGAAAAGATCCCGGGCCCGGATGAACCGCATCGGGTGCTGCTCATGCTCGACGAGTTTTACCATGTCGGGCGCATGGACTCACTGATCTCGAAGATCACCATTTCTGCCGGCTACGGCTTTCGGATGGCGATCATCTTGCAGGATATCGCCCAGCTCGACGAGCTCTATGGCCGGAATACGCGTATCACCACGCTCTCTGGGTCGCAGATCAAGCTTTTCATCCAGATCAACGATCTCGAGACGGCGGAATTCGTGTCGGAGATGCTCGGCGAGACCACCCAGATCTACAAGACGCCGGTGATGCGACCGGGACAGGGGATCTTCTCGCCTCGCGTCTGGGCGCCCCACTATACGCCGCGGTCGCTCCGCAGCCCGCTTGAGCTGCGCGAAATGTCGGCGCGGCTCTCGATCCTGATGGTGAAGAACTCGCCATCCTTCGAGCTTACCAAGATCCGGCATTACCTGGATCGGCCGTATCGGCGGCTCTATGAGGCCTCGCGAGGAGCGCCACCGCAGCTACCGAGGCTGCGCCCTTGGCATGACGAGGAGGTGGTGGGAGCGATCAACGCATCGGCGGCGATGAATCAATCCGAATTGGGACAGCCGTCCGGGGCTGCTCCCAAGCCAGAATGGAACGGAGGAACCGCGCCGCCGACAAGCCGGGAAACACCGATACCGCATCCCGAACCTACGGCGGGCCGCACTGAGCGCTCCGTGGTTGGCAAAACCGCTGGGGCCCGGTCGAACGCGAAACCATCCAGAGAATTGAGCCTTGGCTCGCCGCCCGCTACCGTTGGAGAAAATTGCGATCTACGGGCGATGATCGCGTCTGCTAGCGCTGAACAGGACGCTGTCTTCGCAACAATGATGCAGACTCTTGAAAGATCTGCTCCAAACAGCTCCATTACTCAAGCTGTGGAGACCTTTGCGATGCTGCAGCGCGGGTTCGGTGACCCCGGCCTACCGCGCCGCTAATCCCTCAGAACGTCGGCACCTCTCGTAGCGCCTACGTTTTGAATGGGCGAGTTTGGCCCTTTGCTGACATTCGGAATGACCGCTTTTGGACAGTCAGATTAGTCCTTTTGCTGAGCTTGGCGGACTATGACGTGCCTTCGCGCGTTCCGGTTGCCTTATTGCGAACGCCGGCACCGTTTTTGTTTCGTCGCGTCCGTGACGCGAACATGAACGAGGCGGCTTTGATTCCCGCCTCGTCCTCGCGGTTCAGCCTCGGACGAAGGCCAGGATATCCCTGTTCACGACGTCCGCGTGGGTGGTCGCCATGCCGTGGGGCAGCTTGTTGTAGATGTTCAGTGTCGCTCGCTTGAGCAGCTTGGCGGTGAGCGGAGCGCTGTCGCCGATCGGGACGACCTGATCGTCATCGCCATGCATCACGAGGGTCGGGACCTCGATCACCTTGAGGTCTTCGGTGAAATCGGTCTCGGAAAAGGCCTTGATGCCGTCGTGATGGGCGGCGAGGCTTTTGCGAAAGCCGTCGAAGACCTCGATCGGGAGGCCGCACGCCTTCGACGAGCAGCCCGCCGACATGGTCCATGTGCATATGCGTCAGCACGACATCGGTGACCGATGCGAGGTCGATACCAGCAGCCGCCAATCGCTTGATCAGCTGGCCTGCCTTGGGCAGATTCAGGTTCGGGTCCAGCCCCAGTCCCGCATCGACCAGAATGGTCTGGTCGCCGCTGCGGACCACGACCACGTTCAGCGACCAGTCGAACGCGTCCTGCGGCAGGAACATCTCGTTCAGCCAGGTCGCCCGCTCGGTCGCGGCGACGTTGTGACCATCGCCTCACCCCAGCAGGACAGGACCCGAGGAGCTCGTTCCATCGCGCTACGCGGTGCGGGTCGGCGAGATCGATGTACTCGTGATCAGCGACGGCGTCCTGGAGCCGCCGGCCGAGTCGATGGCGACCAATGCCGACCCGGCGACCCGGAACGCGTGGCTCGACCGTTCATTCCTGGCGCATGATACATTCGATTGGGCGCTGAATGCGGTCGTGGTGCGCAGCGGGGCTCAAACCATTCTCGTCGACAGCGGGATTGGCGGTGAAGTTCCGGACTTCACGCGGGCCGGGCTGTTAGCGCATCGGCTGGCGGCCGCAGGCGTCGATCTGGCTTCCGTCACAGATGTCGTCCTGACACATATGCACTTCGACCATGTCGGCGGGCTGCTGGTCGAAGGAGTGAAGGAGCAGCTGCGTCCGGATCTGCGGATCCATGTCTCCGCCGCGGAAGCCTCATTCTGGAAAGCGCCCGATTTCTCACGCACCGGCATGCCGCCGGCGCTTGCAGAGATTGCCAGAAATGCGTCAAGGCGCTTCTTGGATACGTACCATGCCGAGTTGCGTACGTTCGAACACGAGCAGCAGGTTGCGCCGGGCGTGGTCGTCACGCGCACCGGAGGTCATACCCCTGGGCACAGCGTGGTCCGCATCGCATCCGGCAGCGACAGGCTGATGTTCGGTGGCGACGCCATCTTCCCGGTCTCGTTCGACCATCCCGAATGGCATAACGGTTTCGAACACGATCCCGAGGAGGCGACCCGCGTTCGGCTGCGCCTGATGCAGGAACTGGCGACGACCGGTTCCTGGCTGGTGTCCACGCATATGCCATTCCCATCCGTCGGACGCGTGGCGGCGGAAGGGAAGCTCTTTCGCTGGGTGCCCGCCTGGTGGGACTACTAAGCGGTTGTTCGGGCGCTGCCAGCCTGGAAGCTGGCAGCGCCGGAGCGTAGAAGATCTCAGCTAACCTCGCGAAAGTACCGAGATCGCGCCCGCTATCCATCTTGAGTGGAGCGAGTCAATCGTAGCTCACGTCGCTGAGGTTCGATGGCTCCACCGCCCTGTAACGCAGACTTGACGGTTGCGTACTGACATCAGTCGTCCTGGCCGGGCACCGGATGTCTGCTTCCAGGTAGGGATCGAATGTCTGGTTATGGCGCCAACCTCCCGGTTCCGACTTTCTCTTGCGGGGGAATGCTCTGCTGTAGGAAAGCGAAGACTCGCTCGGACTGGCTCGGCAGGAAGTGATAGCCGTCCTCAATGAAGCATATCTTCGCATGCGGGGCGTTCTGCTCGAGCCGCTCGCGCGTCTGCACAGAGTTGATCAGAGCATCTCGCCTTCCGACGACGGCAAGGATCGGCATCGCCAACCTGCGAAGCTCTTCATCCGTCAGCCTGGGGATGTTGACGATCCGCGGTTTGGCCGCACGGCCGATACTCTCCATCAGATTCGCGATCAGCTGGAGCTCGGCAGGCAGCTCCTTCGGCGGCGGTCCGAACACCATTTCGCGGATCCTGCGTTTGCCCCAGGATCCCAGGAGGAGCAGCGGAGCGGCCTTCAGCAGCAGGTTCTTCTGCCGGCCGATGCCGGCCGGGCAGATGAGGGCAAGCGCCTGGACAGCCATCGGCCTGCGCTTGGCGTAGTCGAGCGCCAGCCAGCCGCCGAGCGATGTCCCGACGATTCCGGCAGTTCGAAGCCCGAGTCCTTCGAAGACGTCGTCGAGCCATGAGGCATGGGCATCGCCCGCCAGCGCAGGCCGTGCAGGGGCGCTGAAACCGGGCTCGCCGATCATATCGACGGCGTAGAGGCGGAACCGCGAAGCCCATAATGCGGTGTCGGGAAGCCAGGCGGCACTGTTCGCCTGCGCGCCATGGAGCAGCAGGACAGGCGGCGCACCCTTTGGGCCGCATGCGAGCACAAAGGTCCGGCCCTGACATGTGGGCAGATAGAGCTCTTCCTTCGGAACAGGCCAGCGGTCGAGGACGTCGCGATAGAGGGCAGCAGCAGCCGCGGCCGCGCTCTTGCTGCGATAGATGGCGACCGTCATTTGAGCGCTCGCATTTGCAGATCCACCAGCTCGAGCAGCCTCGCTGCATCCGAGGGATGGGCGATCAAGACGATCTTGAGATTGCGGCCGGCTGGATCGAATGCTGTGCTGAGATGCAGCGGCGCCGTCCGCGCGTCCCCCGTCGCGCCGGCCGCGTTGAGCAGCGAGGCCATTCGCTCTGCTCCATCGGCCGAGATGTCCGTGACCTCGACGATGCAGGTCGCGCGGACATGGGCGGCCGAACTCGAATGGCCGCGCACGATGCCGCCAAACGCATCCAGCGTTCCCCGATCGATGCGGTAGGCCTTCCCGACCTTGGTCGCCGAGAGGCGCCCCTCGCGAATATGGCGAAGCACGGTCTTGGGATGCAGGTTGAGCTCCTCGGCCGCCTGCTCGACCGTCACGAGTTTACCCGACATTGTAATTCCCTACTGCTCCCTATATAGGTACTATAAGGAACATTTTATGGCAAGATAGCGGATAATGAGGAGCCAATGGCAGCAACCACGATGAAAGCCCGGCTACGCACCGACCTCAGGCATGCTCTGAAGGAGAAGGATGGGCTTAGAGCTGCTGTGCTCCGAAGCCTAGTCGCGGCGCTCGACAGTGCTGAGGCGCCAGCAATTGCCGCAGCCCCGTCATCGGGCCAGGAATTCCGAAGCGGCACGGCGGAGGTAGAGCGACTGGTTCTCGACGACACCGACGTCCGACGCATCCTCACAATGGAGATCGAGGAGCGCGAGGACGCCGCCGCTCAATTCGAGCGCCTGGGTCAGACTGACCGCGCTGTCGCTTTGCGGCTCGAAGCGATGCTGGCGCGGCAGTACCTCGGGTGACTCAAGCCCACCACAGATCGTTTTGATCTCTGCTGAACAGCGCTGGATGAGAGTCCGCTTCTGGGCAAGGGTCCAATGGCCGGTCGTGGCAACGCAACCTCAAGGCTGTAGCCGCGGCACCGACCAGCTCTGCCGCAGTCCAACATACCGTTGCCAACGGAGAGTACGCATGATGCAAGGCGCCACTAGTAGGTGTGCGAGCCAAGAAATAGCGTCGATTTGCGCCCATCTAGCGTCGGCGCGACGCCAAGTCATAGTTCCATAAGATACCTTATGCGAACACCGAGTGTAGGCCCCCGTTAGAAAGGTCACCAGTCTCCCCGTTAGAGATGTCACTCGTTCTGAGTGCTGGCTTGCTGGGAGCTTTGCGTGATGACGGTGG
>NZ_JQJJ01000001.1 GCF_000745475.1 Allobosea sp. UNC402CLCol | reverse complement strand
CGCGCCATCGACACCGGATGGGAAGAGTTCTGAGGGAGCCCGGCCTTCAAGGCGCTCCGTCACAAACACAAACGGCGCCGAAAGGCGCCGTTTTCTTTAGGCGTCAATGGCCCGCTCGACCGAGACCTGGCGCGCCCGAAAGCGCTCCAGGCGGTGGCTCAGGAGGCTTTTCGGTCCAGCACCGCCGACAATTCCGGCTTCACGTTGAGCGTCTGGAAGACGACGCAGTAGCGCTCGGTGAGCTTCAGCAGCGTGTCGAGCTTCTCCTGCGGCGCGTCGGTCTCGACCTCGAAGGAGAGGCGGATCGCCTTGAAGCCGACGGGCGTATCCTTGACGACACCGAGCGTGCCGCGGAAGTCGAGATCGCCCTCGGCCCGCACCACGCCCTTCTTCAGCTCGATTTCGAGCGCCGTCGCGACGGCCTTCAACGTCACGCCGGCGCAGGCGACCAGCGCCTCGAGCAGCATGTCGCCGGAGCAGAGCTCGGCCCCGGAGCCGCCGGTCGCGGGATGCAGGCCGGCCAGCGCGATGGCGCGGCCGGTCTCGACCTTGCAGGCGATGTGCTGGTCGTCGAGCTCGCCATGGGCCTTGAGCGTGACGATCGCCGCCTCGGGGTTGCTCCGGTATTCGTCCTTGAGGGGAGCCTGCAAGGCGCGCAGCGCGGTGACGTCCATGGAACCGACCCTCTCGTTCAGACTGTGAAATCGCGACACGCGGCTGATAGGACGAAGCCGCGACCAATGCCAGAGGCGGCGCGCCGCGGCCGAGCTACCACCACATGCCGGCGGTCTCAGCTGCCTTCTCCTGATGCGGCGCCTCGTGGCGCAGCGAGCGGTCGAGCGCGCGCAACGCCTCCCGCTTCGTCGCCTCGAAGGCCGGAGAAAGCCGATCACGCGGCCGGGCGAGCGGGTTGTCGAGCTCGTCGAAGAGCCGGCCGGGATGCGGCTGCATCACCACGATGCGGTCGGCGAGCGTCACCGCCTCCTCGACATCATGCGTGACCATCAGGACGGTCGGCCGGCTCTCCTGCCAGAGTGCCAGCAGATGCCCGTGCAGGCTTGCCCGCGTTGTCGCGTCGAGGGCCGAGAAGGGCTCGTCCATCAGCAGCAGCTTCGGCCGGGTGACGAGGGCGCGGGCGATGGCGACGCGCTGCTGCTGGCCGCCGGAGAGCTCGCGCGGCCAACGCTTCTCATGGCCGGCGAGGCCGACGCGGACCAGCGCATTGGTCACCAGCCCTTCCCGCTCGAAGGCGGAGAGATGCGACAGGCCGAAGCCGACATTCTCCGCGACGCTGAGCCAGGGGAAGAGCCGCGGCTCCTGGAAGATGACGCCGACATCGGCGCGCGGCGCGGCGACGGTCTCGCCATTGAGCCGGATCGCGCCGCCGCTCGGCGTGTCGAGCCCCGCGACGAGTCGCAGCAAGGTCGTCTTGCCGCAGCCCGAGCCGCCGAGCAAAGCGACGATCTCGCCGCGCCCGACTTCGAGGTCGATCGCCGAGAGGGCATGGGTGCCGTCGGCATAGGTTTTGGACAGCCGGTCGAAACTCAGCACGGGGTTAAGCCTTCAGAGCTTGTCGCGCGCCGTATCCTGCCAGGCGAGGAAGGGCCGCGTGATGGCGACGAGGAGGCCGTCAGCCAGCTTGCCGAGCACGGCGAAGCTGATGATGGCCGCGATGATGGTGTCGGGGCGGCCGAGCTGCTGGCCGTCCACGAGCAGATAGCCCAGCCCCTCGCTCGCCCCCATGATCTCGGCCGCGACCACGAACATGAAGCCGAGGCCGAGGCCCGAGCGCAGCGCAGTGATCCAGTCCGGCAGGATCGCCGGCAGCAGGACGCGCCTGACCATGGCGAGGCGCGAGAGCCGAAAGACTCGGCCGACCTCGACGATCTTGCGGTCGATGCCCTGGATCGCGGCGGCGACGCCGAGATAGACCGGGAAGAAGACGCCGACCGCGATCAGCGCGACCTTCGAGGCCTCGAAGATGCCGAGCCAGAGGATGAAGAGCGGCACCCAGGCGATGGAGGGGATGGCCCTGAGCGCCTGCAAGGTCGGATCGAGTAGGCGGCGCGCCACCGGCAGGGCGCCGGTCAGCGCGCCCAGAACCGTTCCCGCCAGCGCCCCGAGCCCGAAACCCGCCGCAACGCGCGAGAGCGTTGCCGTCGCATGGGTCAGGAGCTCGCCGGAGGTGGCCAGATCCCGGAGCGTGCGGCCGATGACGCTGGGTGGCGGCATCAGACGGCCATTGGCGATGCCGGCCGCCACCAACCCTTCCCAGAGCAGGGCCAGCAGCACCGGCAGCACGAAGCCGAGCAAAGAGAGGTTGGGACGGCGCGGCTTCGGGCCGCCCTGCCGCTCCTGCCGGACCGTCTCCGCCGCTTCGGCCTCCACCGCGCTCATCGGGCCGGGCCGCGCCTCAATTGGTCGCGAGGAAGCCGCGATCGATCAAGGAGTCGACTGCCGCCTTCACATCGGCAGTGGCCGGCAGGACGCCGGCCTCCTTCAGCGCGATGCCGGCCGCGGTAATGCTGTCGATCTGTGCCTGCCCGATAGCGGAATGGGTGAGCTCCGTGCGAGTCAGCTGGCGCTCGATCACCGGCTCGGAGAGCTTGGTGTAATCGACCAGGATCTTCTTGAGCTCGACGGGGTTGGCAAGCGCGTAGCGGCGCGCCTCCTCATAGGCGGCGATGACCTTGCGCACGAGCGCCGGGTTCTCCGCGGCGAAGGCCTCGCGGGTATTGAGGATGCCCCAGGTGTTGTCCTCGGGCTTGCGGTAGAACAGCTTGGCGCCGCTCTCGACCTCGGCGGCCGCCATCAGCGGGTCGAGCCCGGCCCAGGCATCGACATCGCCGCGCTCCAGCGCGAGGCGGCCATCGGCGTGCTGGAGCAGCACGAGCTTGACGTCCTTCTCGGTCAGCTTGGCATCGGCCAGCGCCCGGACAAGGAAGATGTGAGGATCGGTGCCGCGCGTGACCGCGACGCGCTTGCCCTTGAGGTCGGCGACCTTGGTGATCTCGCTCTTGGCGCCGGTGACGAGGGCGGTCCATTCCGGCCGCGAATAGACATAGATCGACTTGATCGGGTTGCCGTTGATCTTGCCGATCAGCGCGGCGGCGCCGGCGGTCGAGCCGAAATCGATCGAGCCGGCATTGAGGAATTCGAGCGCCTTGTTGGAGCCGGCCGAGAAGACCCAGCGGACCTTGATGCCGTCGGCCTCCAGCGCCTTTTCCAGCGTCCCGCGCTCCTTGAGCACGAGGCTCACGGGGTTATAGGTCGCGTAATCCAGGCGGATCTCCTTGGGCTGGGCCAAGGCGGAAGTGGCGAGCGCGGCGACCGCCAGGGCCGCGAGCGCAAGACGGCGGGTGATGCTGGTCATCGGATGATCCCTCTTTTGTCGACGATGCGAGGGATCGGGCGCTCATCGCCCCTCCCAACGCTTTAGCTGCACTTGTTTCGCGCCCGCAAGCTGATGGCTCAAATCGGCGCGTATCCGCTTCTTAGGTCCGATCGTTCTGTATGTCAAACAACACGGACCCGCATGTCCTTCCGTTAAATTCACGGAAATCCACGTGTATTTTAAGCGTTCCTGCGTGGCGCGCCGTCATGATAGGAACAGGCTTCACAGCGAGACCCTGCTGCCGTGTCAGCCGCCCACGACAAGCCCGCCCTTCCGCTTCCCGAGATGCTGCAGGATCCCGAGGCCGGCGTCACCCGCCTGCTGGCTTCGGCACGTCGGCGCGACAAGGCCGAAAAGCGCCAGCTCCTCGTCGGCGCGCTGCGCCAGCTCCTCGACGACGGCCACGCCTCGGCCCGCGCCATTCTCGAAGGGCCGCGCAGCGGGCTCGCCTGCGCGCACCGGCTGTCCGCGGTGATGGATGCGGTCGTCATCGCGCTGCACAAGGCGGCGACGGGCTATTTCTATCCGGCCGACAACCCCTCGCAATCCGAGCGCATCGCGGTCGCCGCCGTCGGCGGCTATGGTCGCGGCACGCTGGCGCCGGGCTCGGATGTCGACCTGCTCTTCCTGTTCCCGCACAAGCAGACCGCCTGGGGCGAGAGCGTGGTCGAGTCCATGCTCTACCCGCTCTGGGACCTGAAGCTAAAGACCGGCCATTCGGTCCGCTCGGTCGACGACTGCATCCGCGAAGCGCGTGCCGACATGACCATCCGCACGGCGCTGCTGGAAGCGCGCTTCCTCAGCGGCGACAGGGCGCTGTTCGACGAGATGGTCCGGCGCTTCGACGCCGAGGTGGTCGAGGGCACGGCCGCGGCCTTCACCGAGGCGAAGCTCGCCGAGCGCGAGACGCGGGTGCAGCGCGCCGGCACCTCGCGCTATCTGGTCGAGCCCAACGTCAAGGATGGCAAGGGCGGCTTGCGCGACCTCAACACGCTGTTCTGGATCGCGAAATACGCCTACCGCGTGAAGGATGTGCGCGAGCTCGTCGCGGCGGGCCTGTTCGACACGCAGGAATTGCAGATGTTCGAGCGCTCGGAGGAGTTCCTCTGGCGCGTGCGCTGCTGGCTGCACTTCATCACCGGACGGGCGGAGGAGCGGCTCTCCTTCGACCTGCAGCGGCAGGTGGCCGCGGCCATCGGCTATGCCGGCCGCAGCGGCCAGGCACCGGTCGAGCGCTTCATGAAGGCCTATTTCCTCGTCGCCAAGGATGTCGGCGACCTCACCGCCATCGTCTGCGCCGCGCTGGAGGCGCGCCAGCAGAAGCCGCGCGCAACGCTCTCGCGCCTGCTCGGCTCCTTCACCAAGCGCAAGCGCGTGCGCGCGCTTGGCCACACCGATTTCACCCTGAAGGGCCAGCGCCTCGCCGTCATCGACGACAGCGCCTTCGAGCGCGACCCGGTCAACCTGCTCCGGCTCTACCAGATCGCCAGCCGCGAGGACCTCGCCATCCATCCCGATACGAGCCGGCTGGTGACGCAGTCGCTCAGGCTGATCACCTCCGGGCTGCGCCACGACCCCGAGGCCAACCGCATCTTCCTGGAAATCCTCACCGCGCGGCGCTCGCCGGAGGTGGTGCTGCGGCGCATGAACGAGTCCGGGCTGCTCGGCCGCTTCGTCCCGGATTTCGGCCGGGTGGTGGCGATGATGCAGTTCAACATGTACCACCACTACACGGTGGACGAACACCTGATCCGCGCCATCGGCGTGCTGGCCGAGATCGATTCCGGCACGCTCGAGGCCGAGCACCCGCTCGCGAACGAGATCATGCCGACGGTCGCCAACCGGCGGGCGCTCTATGTCGCCCTGTTCCTGCACGACATCGCCAAGGGCCGGCCGGAGGACCATTCGCTCGCCGGCACGCGCATCGCCCGCAAGCTCGGCCCGCGCCTCGGGCTGACGCCGGGCCAGACCGAGACCGTCGCCTGGCTGGTCGAGCACCATCTCGACATGTCGACGGTGGCGCAGAGCCGCGACCTCGGCGACCCGAAGACGATCGAGAGCTTCGCGGCCACGGTGCAGACGCTGGAACGGCTGAAGCTCCTGCTCATCCTCACCGTCGCCGACATCAAGGCGGTCGGTCCCGGCGTCTGGAACGGCTGGAAGGGCCAGCTCCTGCGCACGCTCTATTACGAGACCGAGCTCGTCCTCACCGGCGGGCATTCGGCGGTCGAGCGCAAGGCCCGTGTCGGCCGCAAGCAGGACGAGTTGCGCCAGCGGCTCTCCGACTGGAGCGAGGAGGAGCGCGAGGCCTATATCGCGCGCCACTACCCGCCCTACTGGATCAAGGTCGATCTCGCCGACCAGGAGAAGCACGCACGCTTCCTGAGCGAGGCGGAGAAGGCCGGCCGCACCACCGCGACCGTGGTCGAGACCGACCAGTTCCGCGGCGTGACCGAGCTCACCGTGCTCGCGCCCGACCATCCGCGCCTTCTGGCCATCGTCACCGGCGCCTGCGCTGCGGCCGGCGGCAACATCGTCGACGCGCAGATCTTCACCACCACGGACGGGCTCGCGCTCGACACCATCTCCGTCTCGCGCGCCTTCGACCGCGACGACGACGAGTTGCGCCGGGCCGGGCGGATCGCGGCGGCGATCGAACGGGCCTTGAAGGGCGAGATCAAGATCGCCGATCTCGTCGCGCAGCGCCGCGCGCCGCCGCCACGCGGCCAGACCTTCCAGCTCGCGCCGGAGATCGTCATCGACAACGTGCTGTCCAGCCGCCACACGGTGCTGGAGGTCTCCGGGCTTGACCGGCCGGGCCTGCTCTATGACCTCACCACCGCGATCGGGAAGCTCAACCTCAACATCGCCTCCGCCCATATCGCGACCTTCGGCGAGAAGGCGGTCGACGTTTTCTACGTCACCGACCTGACCAATGCGAAGATCGTCTCGACCGCGCGCCAGCTCGCGATCCGCAAGACCTTGCTGGACGTGTTCGAGTTCGAGGGGGGCAAGGCGGCGTCGGCCAGGACGAAAGTCCCGGCGCGCGCTTGATTTGGGCCGCCATAAGCCCGATATCGGCCTCGAACGCGGCCGCGTTTCCGGGGAAACCCGCCAGGCCCGGCGACGGGCGGCACGGCCAGCCAGATTGATGGATGGGAATTGGAACAGGCAATGACGCGCAACCCTGCGACGGAAGACCCGAACCTCGAAGCCGCGACCGACGCTCCCGAGCAGGCTCAGGCCACCGAAGGGGGCAACGAGGCCCAGATCGCGGCGCTCCAGAACGAGCGCGACGACCTCAAGGACAAGCTGCTGCGCACGCTCGCCGAGATGGAGAACCTGCGCCGTCGCACCGAGCGCGAGATCGCCGATGCGAAGGCCTATGCGGCGACGAGCTTCGCCCGCGACATGCTCGGCTCCTCGGACAATCTGCGCCGGGCGCTCGAGAGCGTGCCGGACACTGCGCGCGACGCCGCCGACGCCACGCTCAAGGCACTCTATGACGGCGTCGAGCTGACCGAGCGCGAGCTGCTGAAGACGCTGGAGCGTCACGGCGTGCGCAAGATCGACCCGCTGGGCGAGAAGTTCGACCCGCACCTGCATCAGGCGATGTTCGAGGCGCCCGATCCGGCCACGCCCAAGGGCATGGTCTCCAAGGTGGTCCAGGTCGGCTACAAGATCGGCGAGCGCGTGCTGCGCCCTGCCCTCGTCGGCATCTCGGCCGGCGGCCCCAAGGCCGAGCAGGGCGGCGACAAGCCCACGAGTCACTGATCGATGTTCGAGGGCGCCGGCGTCGCCATCTTCGCGCTGACCGGAGCCCTCGTCGCCGCCCGCAAGGGCATGGACCCCTTAGGCTTCATCCTGCTCGCGACCGTCACCGGCGTCGGCGGCGGCACGCTGCGGGAGCTGCTGCTCGGCCATAGCGCGCGCTGGGTGCACGATCCGACCAGCGTGATCATCTGCACCGTGGTGGCGATCGGCGCCTGGGCGCTGGCCTATCTGCGCCCCGGCATTCTCGAGGGCTGGAGCGGGCGCAAGCTGCTGCTCTGGAGCGACGCCGCCGGCCTCTCGATGTTCGCCGTCAGCGGGACCCTGATCGGGCTCGAAGCCGGCGCGCCGGTCCTGTCCGCCATCGCGCTCGGTGCCATGACCGCGACCTTCGGCGGCATCCTGCGCGACATCCTCGCCGGCGATAGGCCGATGGTGCTGTGGAGCCGGGAATTCTATGTCACCGCCGCCACGGCCGGCGCGACGGCGACCGCCTTGCTCCATGGCCTTGGCCTGCCCGCCTATGCCGTGGCTCTCGGCGGGCTGACGATGGGCTTCGGGCTCAGGGCCGGCTCGCTGCTGCTCGGCTGGTCCTTCCCGAAGCTGCCGGGCGGCACGAGCGAATAAATCCCGTTTGCGATGTGCAGTCCTCCCCCCGAGAAGCCGCGAAGCGGCGTCTCGAAGGACGGGGTCCGATCATCTTCAATCCGGCTTCGTCACGC
Organism: Allobosea sp. UNC402CLCol; assembly: GCF_000745475.1. Lineage (GTDB taxonomy): Bacteria > Pseudomonadota > Alphaproteobacteria > Rhizobiales > Beijerinckiaceae > Allobosea > Allobosea spartocytisi. Next base: position 104,504 of record NZ_JQJJ01000001.1, on the reverse strand, counting down.
GCCGCAGCGTCAGGTTGAGGCGCCCTCCCTCGGCCAGCAAGGTCGAGGAGCCCGACAGGACGCGGTCGATGCCGTGATAGGCGAGCCGCGCCGCGCCACCGAAAACCAGCACATCGCCGGAGGCGAGCTTGAGGGAAGCCGTCTTGCCACCGCGCGTCGTCCCGCCGATGCGGAAGAGTGCGGCATCGCCGAGCGAGATCGAGAGCACCGGCGCGTCGAAATCCTGCTCGTCGCGGTCCTGATGCAGGCCCATCTTCGCGCCGGCCGCATAATAGTTGACGAGGCAGGCCTCGGGCGGATGGGGATAGCCGGAAAGCTCCTCCCACAGCGCCAGCAGCGGTGCCGGCAGCAGCGGCCAAGGCTCCTTCGTCTCGGGATGGAGCGGCTGGTAGCGATAGCCCCTCTCGTCGGAAACCCAGCCGAGCGGGCCGCAATTCGTCATCCTGACCGAAAACGGCTTGCCGGTCTTCGGCATGCGCGGCTGGAAGAGGGGCGCCTGCCTGACCACCGCACGCAATTCGGCCAGCAGAGCGCCCTGCTCCGCGGCCGAGAGCCGGCCCGGCCAGTGGACGACGCCCGGGGCGACGGCGATCCGCGTCATGGCCGATTCCGGGTCACGAGCTACAGCGTGTCGAGGCCGAGGACATCGGCCATGGAATAGAGGCCGGGCGCCCTGCCCCGGCCCCAGAGCGCCGCCCTGATCGCGCCCTGGGCAAAGAGGCTGCGATCCTCCGCGACATGGGCGAGTTCCAGCCGCTCGCCCGCTCCGGCGAAGATGACCTTGTGATCGCCGACAACGGTGCCGCCGCGCAGCGCGGCAAAGCCGATCGTGCCAGGGTCGCGGGCGCCGGTGATGCCATCGCGGGCTGCGACACGCTGCTCGGCGAGGTCGACGGCGCGGCCGGCCGCGGCCGCCTCGCCCAGCAGCACGGCCGTGCCGGAGGGCGCATCGACCTTCATGCGATGGTGCATCTCGACGATCTCGATGTCCCAGTCGGTGCCAAGCGTCGCGGCGACCTTCCGGACCAGCGCCGCCAGCAGATTGACGCCGAGACTCATATTGCCGGAGCGGATGATCGGGATACGCCGCGCCGTCTCCGCCAGCGCCGCAAGATGCGCCGGCTCCAGCCCGGTCGTGCCGACCACATGCAGGATGCCGGCATCGGCCGCGAGGCGCGCGAAGGCGACGGTCGCCTCCGGCGAGGTGAAATCGAACACGGCATCGCCCTGCGCGAAAGCGGCAGCGGGATCGCCCGTCACGGTCACGCCCAGCGGCGGCAGTCCGGCGAGCGGACCGGCATCGGCGCCCAGGGCCGGCGAGCCCGGACGTTCGACGGCAGCGACCAGGCGGCATCCCTCAGCCTGATCGATGGCCTTGATCAGCATGCGCCCCATGCGCCCGGCGGCGCCGACGACGACGAGACGCATGTCACTCATGGGGCAGGCTCCGAAAGGGCTTCCGGACGGAAGCGGCAAGGCAGGACGACTAACGCAAGACGACCAAGGCGGGACGATTATCGCTATAAGCCGGTTCGTCGCGGCGCGACACCCGAAACCGCGCATGGCCGGGCGCATGCGAAAACGGCCGGGTTGCCCCGGCCGTGATGCGATTTTGTTGCAGGATTGCGGAGGTTCAGGCCGCCTGCTGGATCGCGGAGAGCTTCCACTCACCGCCACGCTCGCGCAGGAAGGTCCAGAACTCCTTGACCTCCTGCGGCGCGGTCGCATTGCCGTCGACGACGCGGCCGCTCTTGCGGTCATAGAGAGCGTTGACCAGGCTGAAGCGCATCGAGACGGTGGCGTAGTCGGTGCTGCCCTCGCGCCAGGCCTCGGACAGGTCACCCTGCAGCAGCTTGACGTCGGAGACCCGGTCGACCACGCCGCGGCGGACGTTCTCGGTCAGATCCTCGTCGAAATAGCCGAACATCTCCGGGGTGACGCGCTGGCGCAGGCCGGCCTCGTCCTCGTTCGAATAGGCGGCGTTGACCTCGCCGAGCAGGCGCTCGAAGGCGCTGAAATCGGCGCCCTCAAGCTGGATCGGCGTGGTGGCCGGCTGGGCCGCGCCACCGCCGAAGCCGCCCATGCGGGCGGCAGCAGTCTGGGCCGCGTCAGGCTGCGCGCCATAGGCCTCGCGGCCATAGGGCGCGCCAGCGCCAGCGCCAGCGAGCTGCGGCTCGGACCGGCGGCGGAAGAAGCGGATGGCCAGCATGATGATGCCGGCGATCAGGCCGATCTGCAGCAAGAAACCGAGGATGCCCGCAAGCGAGGCCAGACCGCCGAAGAAGCCCGAGCCGCTGAGCATTCCGAACAGGCCGGCGCCGAGCAGGCCGGCGCCGATGCCCATCATCATGTTGCGGGCGAAGGACGGACGGGCCGCCTGCGCGGCAGCAGCGCCGGCGCCCATGCCGGGGTTGGCGACGGACGGCGAAGGGGCCGCGCTGCGCTGGAAGGACTGCGCGCCGCCGGGAATCGTATTGGTCGGGGCCGGGGCGCTGTTCGAGAACATCCCGCGGCTGCCCGAGCTGCGGCCGCCACCGGGGCGCGCCTCGGCAACCAGCGGCACCAACATAAGGGCTCCAACAACCAGGGCGACGGCACGTCCGCGACGGGCGAGCGAGATCAAAGACATTGTTCCTCCCGGAGCCTCCATGGGCTCGACGGCGCTCAATATGGGAGAGGAACGCGCGCGCCGCAAGATGGATGCTTGTTAACCGGCTGAAAGATCTCACTATTTCAAATCGGTGCATAATCATTCGTCGTGATCACTGACCTGTGGTAAGGTGTCGCATCGTCCTCCGCGGACGAAGGAAAGAGCGCCATGTTCGGACATGAACCGAGGCCTCACCGACATCGCCTGTTGAGCTGGCTCCTGGCGCTGGCCGTCCTGCTGCTGATCACCGAAGCCGCCGCCGCGGGAGAACCGGCCATTCCACTCGACGGCCCGCGCCTCGCCCAGGCACCCGAGCCGCTCTGCTTCTGCTGGAACAACGGCCGCAAGATCGCGGAGGGTTCGTCCTCCTGCATCCGCACCTCGCAGGGCCCGCGCATCGCGGCCTGCAGCCGCGTGACCAACCTGATGTCCTGGCAAGTGACGGAAACACCCTGCCCCGAAAGCTGAGCCTTTCACGCCAGCGATCCGGCGCAGGAGCGATCTTTCAAGCGAGCGATCTCGCGAAACAGAAACGCCGCCGGGACATCTCCCGGCGGCGTCATCGTTTATGGCTCTTGTGGTCCTAGCGACTTCGAGACTGACCCTTGTGTCAGAACGCTCCCAGAACGATTGCCATCATGAAAACGAAGGCCGCACCCATGATCAACCGGTCGAGACGCAGCGTGACAGTCATCACACCCTCCTGTGTCATTGACCTGTCGCAGAAGCTACCAGAACTGGCAGCGGCCGCAAGGGGGCGGCACCGTGGCGGCATGGTGGCGAAGGCTAGATCATGCTTAAACTTGCGTTAAATCCTTGAATAGATTTGGGGATATTTCTGATGCCGGCAGTCGCGCAACCGGCGCCCGGAAAGGCTTCCCAAGTCGTTGCAGCGCTCTTCTCCGGACTCTTCCGCATTGACCTCGGACTGAACGACGCACCGGGCCGGCTGCAGCGCAATCGGCATCCGTTAACGCGGGAAACGCCGGATTAAGTCGGCATTCACCACTCCGCCAAAGTTAATCCGGCTGTGGCGGCCGGGGCGCAGTCGGTTGAGAAACCGTTCACCAAACGCTTCGCATTTGAATGGTCATGCGACGCGTAAAACTCGCCCTCATCGCAGTTGGTCTGGCCGGCGCCGCCGGGCTGGCCGGCTGCGGCAAGTTCCAGAAACCGCAGCGCGCTCCCTGGCGCGATCAGGCGGAAGCCACCTGCATGAGCTCCGGCCAGGTGCAGCTCTCGAGCTATGTCAGCCTGCGCGGCAAGGCGATCGACGGGCCGGGCGTCTGCGGCATGCAGCAGCCGCTCAAGGTCACCGCCCTGCAGAACGGCAGCGTCGCCCTGAAGAGCCCGGCCCTGCTCGCCTGCCCGGTCGTGGCGACGACCGACCAGTGGTTCGCCGAGGTCGTGCAGCCGGCCGCTATGAACATCTTCGGCGCGCAGGTGATCGAGATCCGCGCCGGTTCCTATTCCTGCCGCTCCATGAACAACGGCACCTATACGACGGCCACCTCGGAGCATGCCTATGGCAATGCCGTCGACGTGTTCTCCTTCCGGCTGAACGACAACCGCGTCGTCACGGTCAAGGAAGGCTGGCGCGGCTCGCCGGAGGAACAGAACTTCCTGCGCGAGGTCTTCGTCGGCGCCTGCACCTATTTCGGCACGGTCCTCGGGCCGGGCGCCGATCCGATGCATTACGACCACATCCATATCGACCTCGCCCGCCATTCCAAGGGCCGGCACATCTGCAAGCCGATCATCAAATACACGCCGAACTACAACCTGCCGCCGCCGGACCCGGCCCGGACCTATTCCTCGGCGCAAAGCGCACCGGCGCCCCAGCGGGACGGCGCTCCCGCCGCCACCGCCTATGCCGGCGGGCCGGCGCTGCGCCGCCCGAACGATGGCCTGCGCCCGCCCGGCGCCGTGCAGGGCGGCTATCCGGTCGCCAATAACGGCCAGGGCCAGGACCACAGCCTCGACGCCCAGATGCGGTTCCTCCAGGACTACGACGCACGCCGGCAGCAGGGCGGCGCGCGCTTCCAGCCGCAGCCTTTGCCCAGCGAGGCGCGCGGGCCACTCACCCTGCCCGGCGCGGTCGAGCCGTCGGAGGAGGTCGTGCTCGGCGATGGCGGAGGTTCCGGCGTCGTCGACCAGCAGGGCTCGGAAGAGGCGCAGCCGATCACGCCGGAGCATGACCCCTTCGCCTACAGCTCAGGGCGCACGACGCGGCGCTGACCTGGGAAAGAATGTCGAGTTGCCACGGAAATGCGCGGTCATCCCGGGCTTGACCCGGGATCCATGCAGGAGCGCCTACCGGAAAAATTCTGGCATGGCTCCCGGATCTTCGCTTCGCTGCGTCCGGGATGACCCGTCGTTCCTCGGGGAACGCGAATTCAGGGCGCCGCCAGAACCTGACGGCATTCCGGCGGCAGGGCATCGAGCGACATCGGCGGCTTGGGTTTCGGCTTCGGGCCAGGCTTTGGCTTCGGCGGATTGAAGATCGCCTCGCGCTGGCGTTCGACCCAGCCGGTGAGCTCGGCGCCACAGCCATCGCCGAAATTCGGCGGCTCCTGCGGCACGCAGCTCGCCATGCCGGCCGGACAGGCCAGCCGGATATGGAAATGGTAGTTGTGGCCCCAGATCGGCCGGACCTTGTCGAGCCAGCTTTTGTCGGCGCCCGCCTCGCGGCAAAGAGCCACCTTCAGGGCCGGATTGACGAAGACGCGCTCCACCCTCGGCTCCGAGGCCACCGCCTTGATCAGGCGCGTATGGGCCGGCGTCCAGGCACGCGGATCGACATCACGCCAATCGGCCCGGGCCATGTTGACCGCCGGCATGTTCTCGCGCTGCTCCCCGTCGAGCCTGCTCTTCGGCATCGGCGTCAGCCAGATATCGGCATCGAGGCCGATCTGATGCGAGGCATGGCCGGTCAGCATCGGCCCGCCGCGCGGCTGCGACATGTCGCCGACCAGAAGCCCGGACCAGCCGGTGATGCGCGGCACGTCGCGGGCCAGCTTCTCGAGATAGTCGATCAGGGCGGGATGCCCCCAGTTGCGGTTGCGGTTGAGCCGCATCACCTGCCAGCTCGGCCCGTCGAGAGGCAGCGCGGCGCCACCGGCAAGACAACCGCGGGCATAGGAGCCGATGGCGCGCGGCGGCAGATGCGCCGGGGTCGCCTTCTGGCCGAAGAGCGAACGGGCGGCATCCGGCCAGGCGGCGATGTTGGCCGCGCGCGTCTTCGCCTCCTGATCGGCGGTGGACTGGGCCCTGGCCGCGAAGGGCACGAGGCCCGCCATGACGGTGAGGAGGGCGGCGATTCGTTTGGCGTGACGCATCGGCACAGAATCAGCGGCACTGCCCCTGGCGGTCAAGCCGCCGGATGGACAAGAGCGGATGCGGCAGGCAGCCTAGTGGCAAAAGGCGGGGCAACCGCCAGCCGCAACCGGAGGACCCCATGCCAGAGCTCATAGACCGCCGCGCCCTGCTGGCCGGCACCGGCGCCGCACTGCTGGCGTCCGGCGCCGGGCTTGCCCAGCAACCCTGGCCGCAAGGGCGGCAGGTCAAGCTTGTCGTGCCCTTCACGCCCGGCGGGGCGACCGACGTGCTCGGGCGGCTCGCGGCCGACAAGCTCAGCCAGAGCTGGGGCAATGTGGTCGTCGTCGAGAACCGTCCCGGCGCCGGCAGCAATATCGGGATCGAGGCCGTCGCCAAGGCCGAGCCGAACGGCGACACGCTGCTGATCGCCTCGGTCGGGCTCGCCACGAACCGCTACCTCTATGCCAAGGTCAACTACGACCCGGTCAGGGATCTCGCGCCGATCACCATGGTGGCGCTGGTGCCGAACCTGCTCGTGGTGCGCAACGACCTGCCGGTCAGGAACGTCGCCGAGCTCGTCGCCTATGCCAAGGCCAATCCCGGCAAGCTGACCTATGCCTCCTCCGGCGTCGGCACCTCGCTGCATCTCTCGGGCGAGCTGTTCCAGAAGCTCACCGGCACGAAGATGGTGCATGTGCCCTATCGCGGCTCCTCCCAGGCGATCCAGGACCTGATGGGCGGCCGCGTCGACCTGATCTTCGACAACATCACCTCGGCCCTGCCGCAGGCCAAGGGCGGCGCCATTCGCGGGCTCGGCGTCACCACCGCCAAGCGCGCCCCGACGGCGCCGGAATATCCGCCGATCGGCGAGACGGTGCCGGGCTTCGACGTCTCGTCCTGGTTCGCGCTGTTCGCGCCAGCGAAGACGCCCCAGGCGATCATCGACAAGATCCAGGCCGATACCAAGGCCGGCCTCGCCGACCCCGCGCTGCGCGCCAAGATGGACGCGCTCGCCGCCGAGCCGGGCGGCTGGACGCCGGCCGAGCTCGCCGCCTTCCTGCAAGCCGAGCTCAAGAAATGGGGCGACCTGATCCAGGAGGCCGGGATCAAGGCCGAATAGAACGGAACAGTTGCGTCATGACCCGGGTTTTCCCCGTCGAACGCGCCTGTCGGGCGCAAACGACAAGGAAAACCTCATGTCCACGCTTCTGATCGTTCTGGTGCTGATCCTGCTGCTTGGCGGGGGCGGCTATTACGGGCATCGCAGCTATGGCCCGGCCGGGCTCGGCGGCGTCGTCGGCCTCGTTCTGGTCGTCGTGCTGATCCTGTGGCTGCTCGGCGCCATCGGCGGCGCTCCCGTCCACGTCTGAGGCCTTTGAACGGCGCCGATCAACTCCGATCGGCGCCATGCTCCCAGACGGCCACCGCCGCCGCCAGATCCTCGAGCGCGACGCCGACCGATTTGAACAGCGTGATGCCGCCGCCCTCGACGCTGCCCTGAACGCGCCCATGGCAGAGATCGGCCAAGGTGCCGGCGACCTTGTCGGCGCTGTAGCTGCCTTCGGCGATCGCGACGGCGACGTCGCCGCCCTCCTCGATCGCCTTGGCGGAATCGACGACGACGCGGGCGCGCTGCAGCGCATCGGCATCGGCCTCGCGCATCTGCATGGTGAAGCCGCCGATCAGGTCGAGATGAGCCTCGCGCTTGAGCCAGTCGCCATGGATCAGCGGCTCGGTCGCGTTGGTGGCGCAGGAGATGATATCGGCGGTGCGGACCTCGCCTTCGAGATCGGTCGTGGCGCGGGCCTCGATTCCGTCCTTCGCGAGTTCGGCGACTACGGCCTCGGCCGCCTCCGGCCGCCGCGCCCAGATCGCGATGTCGGTGAGGGGCCGCACCGAGCGATGCGCCTTGATGATGAAGGGGGCGAGCGCGCCGGCACCGACCATCACCATATGGCTGGCCTCCGGGTTCGACATGTAGCGCGAGGCCAAAGCAGAGGCTCCCGCAGTGCGCCAGAGCGTCAGCCGGTTTCCGTCCATCACCGCGAGCGGGCGCCCCGTCGTGCCGTCCATCAGAAGATACGCGCCAAGGACGCCCGGCAGGTTGCGCTTGCCGTTGCCGAAGAAGACCGAGAGGATCTTCGTGCCGATATAAGGCTTTTCAGCCGCCGGACCGCTCCAGGCCGGCATGGTCAGCAGGATGGCGTCGTCCTCGCCGGGCCGCTCGATCGCATATTGCCCGCGCTTGGGAGCGATGACCTCGCTGCGGAAGGCGTCGTCCAGAATGTCGATCAGGGCGGGATAGCTCAGGGCCGCGTCGATTTCGGCCACATCGAAAAGGCGCATCGAGAACTCTTTACTTTACCGCTTTGTCTGGACGCGAACCGGTATCCGCTTCGCTTGCGAAATGGCCTGCCGCCTCGGCTTTTCCCGAAAACCGCAGGCGATTTTTCGGGCCGATCCCTCGATCGCCGTGCGTCCTATCGGACGCAAAGTGACGATCTAGCTCTTTGTTTTCGCATCGGATTTTTCCGAAAAATGGATTCCACTTTTCGGTCCGATGCTCAGTTCCGTCCGTCTGTGAGGGCGGGCAGCGCCGAATCCGGCACGGCCGAGCGCAGCGCCTGCGTCTCGGAGCGCAGCGCCTCGACCTCGCGGCGGCCACGGCGCGCGGCCTTGCGGTGCTTGCCCTGGGCGAGCCAGGAGGCGAGCCCCCCGACGAGAACGCCGAGGAAGATCGCCGCCAGCACCACGGCGAAGAGCGGCACATCATAGGAGAGCGCCGGCAGATCGCGGCTGAGCGGGTCGAACGAAACGCGCACGGCCCCACGGTTAGCGACCGAAAACAGCACGATCAGCAATGCGACCGGCACCAGAACCAACGCCTTGAAGAAGGCTTTCATCAGCGTCTCCGTGACGGTGCCGCCGGAGCGGCCGGCGGCGCCAGTGCCATCCGGCATTTCCCGGAAACACCGAACACCTCTAGCGCCTTGCTTTATCGCATTGTCTTCAAGCGAGCCGGCGTCCGCTCCGCTCAAAGACGCTCGGGGCTCACGCCTTGCCGTTCAGGCGCAGGCGCAGCTCCTTGCCCGTCTTGAAGACGGGCACGAATTTCTCCTCGACCTCGACGGCATCCCCGGTGCGCGGGTTGCGGCCGATGCGGGCCGAGCGCGCCTTGCGGGAAAAGGCGCCAAAGCCGCGCAGCTCCACCCGGTCCCCACGCTCCAGCGCCTTCACGACCTCGTCCAGGATGGCCGAGACGATGTTCTCGATGTCGCGCTGATAGAGATGTGTGTTGCGGTCGGCAATCCGCTGGACGAGTTCCGATTTAATCATCGCTGGAATATAACCATCTGTATCAACATCACTTTTCAGCCGCAGGCTGCCAGAGCGCCAGAGGCTCGTCAAGCCGCAAGCCAACGGGCTGATCCGCCGCCCGCGCAATCGTCGCCGCCAGCCCGTCGAAGCCGGCGAGACGCGCCGCCACCTCTGCGAGGCTCCACAACCCGAAGCTCGACGAGCTGCTGCGCGGGCGCCAGTCGCGCACCTTCAGATCCTTGGCGACCTTCTTCTCGCGCTCAAGCCAGGCGATGCCCTCGCGCTCGCCGCCGAGCTCGTCGATCAGCTTCAGGCCCAGCGCCTGCCGGCCGGAAAAGACGCGTCCATCGGAGGCCGTGCCGAGCTGCGTATCATTGAGGCTGCGCCGGTCATGCACCATCTGCTTGAACCAGCGATAATTGTCGTCGACCACGCTCTGCAGGGCGGCGCGAGCCTCAGGCGAGGTCGGCTCGAAGCCGTTCGGCGCGGCCTTCAGCGGGCTCGACTTGATCTCCTCGACCTTGACGCCGACCGTGCCCAGAAGCTGGCTGACATTGGGATACTGGAAGAGCACGCCGATCGAGCCGACGAGCGAGGTCTCGCGCGCGACGATGTGGTCGGTGCTCATGGCGGCGATATAGCCACCGGAGGCGGCAAGGCCGCCCACGACCGTCACCATCGGCTTCTTGGCCGCGAGCTCGCGCAGCGCGATGTGCAGCGCCTCGGCGCCGGAGGTGGTGCCGCCCGGGCTGTTGATGTCGAGCACGACGCCCGAGACAGCGTTGCTCTCGCCGACCGACTTGATCAGGTCGAGCGTGCGGCGATCCCCCGAGATGAAGCCGGAGATGGAGATGCGGGCGATATGGGCGCTCGACAGCGAGGTCGCGCCGTCGCCGCGCCAGGCGAGGCCGCCGATCACCGCAGCCGCGATCACCCCGAGCACCGCCAGCACGCGCCAGAGCGTCAGCTTACGCCTGAGGCTGCGGCGGTCGGCAAGCAGATCGGCATCGGACGCCATCGGGAAACTCCTGTCGGCTGCGGGCCCGTGATGTAGCCCCGTCACGCTGGACGGGCAAGGCGTTACGCCGCGACCGAGGCGCGCGCCCGGTCGAGAGCGAGCAGCGCGAGCCCACTCGCGACCGAGCGGAAGGCATCGCCGATATGGACCTTCTCGGCGCCGAAGCGCCGGTCGAAGAGCTGCCGCACCGCCGGCACATGCGAGGTGCCGCCGGTCATGAAGACGGCCTCGATCCGCCCTGCCGCGATGCCGGCCTCGGCCAGAGCCCGGTCGAGCGCCGCCTCGATCGCGCCGACATCCTCCGCGATCCAGCGCTCGAAATCGCTCCGGCGGATCGGGCTTTCGATGGTCACGCCCACCTGATTGAAGCGCAGCACCGTCTCATCCTGCTCCGAGAGCGCGATCTTCGCAGCCGAGACGGCGCGATAGAGCTCGTAGCCGAGGTCGTATTCGATCACGGTCAGCAGGTCCTCGAGCTTGCCGGGCTCGACCGCCTCGCGGATCAGCGCGTTGAGTTCGGCCATGGTCTCCCGGCTCTTCATCAGAGAGAGCTTGTGCCATTGCGCGAAGGCGGCGTGGTAATGCGCCGGAACCGGCAGCAGCTTGTCGAAGGAGCGGTACTGCGTGCCCTTGCCGAGCGCCGGCGAGACGGCGTGCTCGATGATCCGGTAGTCGAAGGTGTCGCCGGCGACGCCGACACCGGCATGGGAGAGCGGGATGGCTTCCAGCCCCGCGCGCTCGCCGGGCTCGAAGCGCATCACCGAGAAGTCGCTGGTGCCGCCGCCGAAATCGGCGACCAGCATGGTCTGCGGCGTCTTCAGATCGCGCGCATACCAATAGGCGGCGCCCAGCGGCTCATAGGCGAAATCGACCTGATCCATGCCGGCCTTGCCGTAGGAGCCTTTCAGGCGCCCGAGCGCCAGCTCCTCGTCCGGCCGCTCGCCGGCGAAGACGACGGGGCGGCCCGAGACCAGGGGCAGCGACGAAGCATCCTCAAGCCCTTCCGTCAGATCGCCGAGGAAGACGCCGATCAGGTCTTCAAGCTGGTAGAGCTTGCCGAAGAGCCGCGTCTCCTGGAAGGCGCGGCTGGAAAGATGCGTCTTGAGCGATTGCAGGAAGCGGTGCTCGCTGGTCATGCCGAGCGCCATGTCGAGGGCGTCGGGGCCGCTGACATGGGTGATGCGGGACTGCGGCGGCCGCCCCTCGCGCCAGAACATCAGCGCCGAGCGATAGGCATCGACCGCGCCCTGCTTCGTGGCGAAGGAACGCGTCACGACCGAGCCGTCGGCGCCAGCCAGCGCGACGACGCTGTTGGTGGTGCCGAAATCGATGCCGATGGCGGCGGGGGTCATGGCGAGATCCTTTTGTGGCGTCATGGTCGGGCTTGACCCGACCATCCCGGAAACCAGTGAATTCTGGTCACGAGATTTCCGGGTCTGCGCGTCGTTGATCCTTGGGCCGACCGAAGGTCGGACCCGCGGGCTCCGCCCGAGAATGACGGGTCGAGCCGAAACAAAAGCCCGCGCGGATTGCTCCGCGCGGGCTGTCTTGGATGTCCGGCCGCCGAAGCGGCCGAAACCTCACTTCTTGTCGGTGGTCGTGGCCTTCTTGAGGGCCGCGCCCAGGATGTCGCCGAGCGAGGCGCCGGAGTCGGCGGAGCCGTACTGCGCCATCGCCTCCTTCTCCTCGGCCATCTCCAGGGCCTTGATCGAGACCTGGATCTTGCGGGCCTTCTTGTCGAAGAGCACGACGCGGGCGTCGATGCGCTCGCCGGCCGCGAAGCGCTCGGGGCGCTGCTCGGAACGGTCACGCGCCAGCTCGGCCCGCTTGATGAAGGTCATCATGTCGGTGTCGGCGATCTTCACGTCGAGACCGGACTCCTTCACCTCGACCACCTCGCAGGTGACGATCTGGCCCTTCTTGAACTCGCCGGCATCCACGAAGGGATCGCCGCCGAGCTGCTTCAGGCCGAGCGAGATGCGCTCCTTTTCGACGTCCACATCGAGAACGACGGCCTGCAGGACGTCGCCCTTCTTGTATTCCTCGATGACCTGCTCGCCCGGACGGTTCCAGTCGAGATCCGAGAGGTGGATCATGCCGTCGATGTCGCCTTCCAGGCCGAGGAACAGACCGAACTCGGTCTTGTTCTTGACCTCGCCCTCGACCGTCGAACCGGCCGGGTGCTGCTCGGCGAAGACTTCCCACGGGTTGCGGAGCGTCTGCTTGAGGCCGAGCGAGATGCGGCGCTTGACCGGATCGACCTCGAGGATCGCGACGTCGACTTCCTGCGAGGTCGAGACGATCTTGCCGGGGTGGACGTTCTTCTTGGTCCAGGACATCTCGGAGACGTGGATCAGGCCTTCGATGCCCGGCTCCACTTCGACGAACGCGCCGTAGTCCGTGATGTTGGTGACGCGACCCTTGAGCCGCGTACCGACCGGATAACGCTCGGCGATGCCGTCCCACGGATCGGCCAGCAGCTGCTTGATGCCGAGCGAGATGCGGTGCGTGTCCTGGTTGATCTTGATGATCTTGACCTTGACCGTCTGGCCGATGGTCACGACCTCCGACGGATGGTTCACGCGGCGCCACGCCATGTCGGTGACGTGCAGCAGGCCGTCGATGCCGCCGAGGTCAACGAACGCACCGTATTCGGTGATGTTCTTGACGACGCCGTCGATGACCTGGCCCTCTTCGAGCGAGGCGACGAGCTCGGAACGAGCCTCGGCGCGGGTCTCTTCGAGGACGGTGCGGCGCGACACGACGATGTTGCCGCGGCGGCGATCCATCTTGAGGATCTCGAAGGGCTGCGGCTGGCCCATCAGCGGGCCGACGTCGCGGATCGGACGGATGTCGACCTGCGAGCGCGGCAGGAAGGCCACGGCGCCGTCGAGGTCGACGGTGTAGCCGCCCTTGACGGTGTTGAAGATCATGCCGGAGACCTTCTCGCGAGCCTCGAAGGCCTTCTCGAGCTTGACCCAGCTCTCTTCGCGGCGAGCCTTGTCGCGCGAGATGACGGCTTCGCCGAGCGCGTTCTCGATCCGGTCCAGATAGACCTCGACCTCGTCGCCGACCTTGATGTCCTGATCACGGCCGGGGCCGTTGAATTCCTTGAGCGCGACGCGCCCTTCCGTCTTCAGGCCGACATCGATGATCGCCATATCCTTCTCGATGGCGACGACCTTGCCCTTGATGACGGAGCCTTCCATCGCTTCGTTGCGCGAGAAGGACTCTTCGAGCAGGGCGGCGAAATCCTCGCGACCCGCGCTGTAGCTTTCAACTGCTGACATGTAATCTCCTGGAAGCCGGCCGCGTATCCCGCGGATGTCCGGCATGGGCCCCTGGCTGGTGCTGCACACCGGATCGTCGCCTGCGGCGCCTCCTCTTCGAAGGCTTCCGGCTCCTGAGAGCCGGTGGGCACCGGGCCGCCGGTTCGATCCGTATCCTGAGGGGCGCTCCCAACACAAAACGGGAGCCGGTCTCGCTGACCGCCCCCGGCTCATGATCGATCACGACCCTTCGGACACGCCGGATTTAATGCAAGCTCCGCGCGAGAGCAAGGGCCACCGGGCGAGAGCGGCCGCGCAACGCTTTCCATGATCGCCAAGCAGCGCCGTCACACAGGTCACGCGGCGTCAAGATCAAGATGAAGGGCGCGGGTTTCGCGCGCAGCGGGTTTCGTGCCAGTCTGGCGCCGACAGGGCACGGGCTTGGGGAGAACGCTTCATGGGCTGGATCATTCTGGGGCTGATCGTCGTCCTCGCGATCTATGCGGTGATGACCTATAACGGGCTCGTCGCGATGCGGCAGCGCGTCAACCAGGCCTTCGCCGACATCGACGTCCAGCTCAAGCAGCGGCACGACCTGATCCCGAACCTCGTCGAGACGGTGAAGGGCTACGCAACCCACGAGAAATCGACGCTCGATGCCGTGATCGCCGCCCGCAACGCGGCGCAGGGCGCGAGCAGCGTCCATGACAAGGCGGCTGCCGAGCAGCAGCTCTCCGGCGCCGTCGGGCGGCTGCTGGCGCTGGGCGAGGCCTATCCCGACCTCAAGGCATCAGCCAATTTCCAGCAGCTCCAGGTCGATCTCGGCAATGTCGAGGACAAGCTCGCGGCGGCGCGGCGCTTCTTCAACAATGCGGTCGGCGAGTTCAACGCCGCGATCCAGGCCTTCCCCGCCGTGCTCTTCGCGCCGCAGATGGGCTTCACCCAGCGCGAGTTCTTCGATGTCGGCCCGGAGACCCGGGCCCAGATCGAGGTCGCCCCCAGCGTGAAGTTCTGACGGAAGGCCGGCGCTTACGGCCCGAAGCGCGTCGCGCGCTATGCGGATTCGCTCCTGCGTCTCAGGTCTTTGGTGTTTCGCATGTCGTTTTCACAAAACCGCTGCGCACTTTCGCGCGACATGCTTTAGGGAGCGGCAGCGATGGCGCAGGCCTTCGGGCTCTACACCCATCAGCGCAACAACCGGATCAGGTCCAATTTCCTGATCGCCGGGCTCTTCCTGCTGGTCTATCTCACGACCTGGGGGCTGCTGCTCGTCGCCTATGGCTATGGCGGCGTGCCCTATGGCCGCAGCGCCTTCTCGGAAGCCAACCAGATATTCCTGTCGTGGTTTCCGTTCGTCACGCTGGCGACGATCCTGTGGGTCTTCATTGGCTTTCGCATGAACGTCGCGCTGATCGGGGCGGTGACCGGCTCGCAGGGCATCACCCAGGCAGAGAACCCCAAGCTCTACCGGATGCTCGAGAATCTCTGCATCTCGCGTGGCCTGCCGATGCCCAGGCTCGCGATCATGCAGAGCGATGCCCTCAACGCCTTCGCCAGCGGCGTCAACGACAAGCAGTTCACCGTGACCGTCACCAGCGGCCTGCTGGCGCAGCTCGACGACCGGGAGGTCGAGGCCGTGCTGGCGCATGAGCTCACGCATATCCGCAATGGCGACGTCCGGCTGATGGTCGTCGCCGTGGTGATCGCCGGCGTGATCTCCTTCGTCGGCGAGATGATCTTCCGCGGCTTCGGCCGCAGCCGGATCAGGATGTCGTCGGACGATTCCAAGAAGGGCAACGGGCTCGCCATCCTCGTCGGCGTCGCGGTGATCGCGATCTCCTGGTTCCTGGCCATCCTGATCCGGCTCTCGCTGTCGCGCTCGCGGGAATATCTCGCCGATGCCGGGGCGGTGGAATTGACCAAAAACCCCGACGCGATGATCTCGGCCCTGCTCAAGATCTCGGGCCGGGCCGATATCGACGGCGTGCCCTCCGGCGTCATGGACATGTGCTTCGAGAACGATCCGGACGATTTCGCCGATCTGTTCTCGACCCACCCCTCCGTCACCAAGCGCGTGCAGGCGCTGATCGAGACCGCAGGCGGGCGCATGCCGGCGATGCCGCCGCACCCGCCGAAGCTCGCCGAGCGCCAGGACCTGCCGACCATGGTCGAGGAGAGCGTCGCGCGCGGGCCGTGGTCGCGCCCGCCGCAGGGGCCCGCAGCGGGCTGATCAGGCGGTAAGCTTGCCCGGATCGATCTCGAAGACGAGCGGGTAGAAGGTGTCCCAGCGACTCCAGCGCTTCGAGCCCGCTTCGCTCACCGCCCAGAGCTTGCCATCGGGAGCGCAGCCCAGATCCTCGATGCCGCCGGGGGCCGGATAGCGCGCCAGCACCGCGCCGGTCTTCGGATCGAGACGCGAGAGAAAAGCCGGCCTGTTTCCGGCGCTCTGCGAGAGCCAGAGGTCGCCCTTCCGATCGAAGGTGGCGCCCTGCACGATCTGCGGCAGCGGCAGGGTCAGCGTCGCATCCCCCGGCTCCACGGGCTTTTCGTCGCCGGGCAGGAGGCGCTCCGCCGGCACGGCGTAGAGGCTGGGCGCGCCCGTGCGGCGAAAGGCTCCGAACCAGAGCATCCCGCCGGACGCGGCCAGAAAGGACGGCCCCATCGTCTTGTCGATCAGCCTTTCGCCGAGCGGGACGCATTCGCCGGTGTCGCAGGAACGCGCAAAATCGAGCGACAGCAGCCGCCCGGAATTGGCGACGAAGACGGTCTCCCCGAGCACCGCGAGGCCGCCGGGATGGCCGTAGGTGGCCGGCAAGGCGAAGCTGCCGAGGAGGCGTCCGTCCCTGCGCGCGAGGCGGAAGACGCGGGCCGGACCATTATCCTGCTCCAGCGTCTCGCTCCGGTAGGCGGCGACGAGGATCTCGTCGCGGAAAACCGTGAGCCCCTGCGGCACGAAACCGTCATTCAGCCCCGGAGTCCAGTAGCGGCGCCCGATCGCCTGCTCGTTCGGCACCGCTCCGAGCTCACGCGCATCATAGCGCGGCTCGTCTCCCGGCAGGCGCGGCCGCGCCAAGGCCGCGGGGGCGAAGAGGAGACCTGCTGCCGCGACGAATGCGCCGCGGCGCGTGAGGCCCGCAGCCTCAGCGGCCATCGCGAGCCCAGTCGAGCGCTTCCTCGAGGCGGTCGTCACCCCAGAACAGCTCGTTGTCCCCCGTGACGAAGAAGGGCGCGCCGAAAATGCCGATCGACTTGGCGTACTCGATCTCCGCGCGCAGGCGGCCCTTCACCTCTTCGCTGCGCGAGAGGGATATCGCGCTGCCAGGGTCGCCGCCCGCCTCCTTCAAGGCGGCGCTGAGCACGGCCTCCTCGGCGATGTTGCGGCCTTCGCAGAACTGGGCCCGGAAGAGGGCCTTGGAGAAGGCCGGCGTCCAGCCACCATCCCGCCCGGCGAGAGCCAGCCGGGCCGCGGTCAGCGAATTCTGCGGAAAATTCTCAGGCTTGACCATCGTGATGCCCTGCCGGCCGGCGCGCCTGGCCGTGTCGCGCCACATATAGCGACCCTTGCTCGGATAGAGCGCGAAGGGCGAGGTGGTCCAGCCCTGGGCCGCGAAGATCGGGCCCAGCAGGAAGGGGCGCCAGCGCAGCTCGACGCCGGCATTTTCGGCCAATTGCTCGATTCTCAGGGCGCTCAGGCAGGAATAGGGCGACGCGAACTCATACCAGAAGTCCAGAACGGGACGATTCGGCATTCAGCCTCCGAATTAGGTGGTCATGTCGTGTCGCGCCCGAGCGAGCCTGCGCCCTTCGAGATACGACTGCAAGCACCGCGAAAGCGCGCGCGGCGATACCCATCGGCGCCTGGCGGCACCGATCCATCACGGAACGACGCGAGATCGATCAGAAGGTTCCGATTGCGTCGCTCCGATGGCTGCGATAGTGCGCCATTGCGTCCGAAACGCGGCCCGAGCGGCCGCCGGAACATTTCCGCGCTTCTTCGAAACGCGAAAATGCTCTAGGTCGTTGTTTTGTCGCATTTTCTTCACGCGGATCGATACCCACTCCGCTCGAAAATGCTCTAGCAGGAATGTGACACAGATGGCTGACAGCAGCGTGAAGAAGGTCGTTCTCGCCTATTCCGGCGGTCTCGACACCTCGATCATCCTCAAATGGCTGCAGACCACCTATCGATGCGAGGTCGTGACCTTCACCGCCGATCTCGGCCAGGGCGAGGAGCTGGGCCCGGCGCGCGACAAGGCGCTGCTGCTCGGCATCAAGCCCGAGAACATCTTCATCGAGGATCTGCGCGAGGAATTCGTGCGCGACTTCGTCTTCCCGATGTTCCGGGCGAATGCGCTCTATGAGGGCGTCTATCTGCTGGGAACCTCGATTGCACGGCCGCTGATCGCCAAGCGCCTGATCGAGATCGCCGAGAAGGTCGGCGCCGACGCCGTCTCCCATGGCGCCACCGGCAAGGGCAACGACCAGGTCCGCTTCGAGCTGACCGCCTATGCGCTGAAGCCCGACATCGCCGTGATCGCGCCCTGGCGCGAATGGGATTTGCGCTCGCGCGAGCAGCTCATCGCCTTCGCCGAGCAGCACCAGATCCCGATTGCCAAGAACAAGCGCGGCGAGGCGCCCTTCTCCGTCGACGCCAACCTGCTGCACGCCTCCTCGGAAGGCCGCGTGCTCGAGGACCCGAACGAGGAAGTGCCGGACTATGTGTTCTCGCGCACGATCTCGCCGGAAGAGGCGCCGGACAAGCCGACCGTCATCACCATCGGCTTCGAGAAGGGCGACGCGGTCTCCATCGACGGCCAGAAGCTCTCCCCGGCGACGCTGCTCGCCAAGCTCAACGACCTCGGCCGCGACAATGGCATCGGCCGGCTCGACCTCGTCGAGAACCGCTTCGTCGGCATGAAGTCGCGCGGCATGTACGAGACGCCCGGCGGCACGATCCTGCATGTCGCCCATCGCGCGATCGAGTCGATCACGCTCGACCGCGGCGCGGCGCATCTCAAGGACGAGATCATGCCGAAATATGCCGAGCTGATCTATAACGGCTTCTGGTACTCGCCCGAGCGCGAGATGCTGCAGGCGCTGATCGACAAGAGCCAGGAGTTCGTCGCCGGCGAGGTCCGCCTCAAGCTCTACAAGGGCGGCGTCCATGTCATCGGCCGCTCCAGTCCGTATTCGCTCTACGACCAGGACCTCGTCACCTTCGAGGAGGGCGCGGTCGCCTACGACCATCGCGATGCGGCCGGCTTCATCAAGCTCAACGCGCTGCGCCTGCGCACGCTCGGCCAGCGCAAGAAGAAGCTGGGGCTGTAAGGCGGCCGAACTCCACCATCGCCCGGCACACGCGACAGCGCGTGCCGGGCACGCTTTATGAACCGCGGCCCTGTTCGCGCGTTCAGCACTCACCTTTCATCGTGAGTGCCTCTGCATGAACCGTTTCGCTCCGCTTGCCGTTCTCGCCACGCTGCTGGCCGCCGTACCTGTTTCGGCGCAGGAAGTGCCGCCCGGCAGCAAGCCGGCAACGCCGGAGATCGCGACCTGCAAGAGCGCGGCCCTGCAGGCGGTCTCCGCGAAGGAACCGGATATCAAGGACATCTATATCGACGAGGACGGCGCCACCGTCGCCGTGTCGGAATCGAAGATCGAGGCGATCCCGGTGACGCGCATCGTCATGGCCGAGGCCTATCTGCGGACCGACCGCTCGGACAAGCCGCGCCGCTTCCTCTGCCTGCTCGGCGAGAAGAACAAGGTGCTGCTGACCTTCTTCACCTCGCGCTGAGCGCCGCAGCGACGGCTCAGCTTTCGTCGACGACCTGCGTCGAAGGCCGGTCGCGGCCATCCGCCAGTTCCTCGTGCCACCGGCCGTCCCCGTCCTGATAGACGATCCCGTCCGTGTTGCCGGCGAGCGTCTGGCGAGCCGCGGCCGAGGTGGCCGCCTTCAGCGCGGCCTCATGCGAGCGAAAGGTTTCCGACAAAACGTCGCCAACCTTATAGGCCCAGCCACCATCGTGCTCGACGACTTCATACCTGACGATCGGCATGGCAACCTCCGTTCAAAAACCGGAAACCTCGCCCGCGAGCTCAGGTTCCGGCCTGCTGCGAAAGGAAACGGCGTAGATCCTCGACCTGTTCAGGCTCGAGGGCTCTCTTCGGCAGGATTTGATAGGTCGCGGGATGCGGCCAGAGCAACAGCAATCTCTCGTTCTCGAGCCAGCGCCGATAGATGGCCTCCCGCCGCATCGACAGCCTCGCCTTTGCGCCTCGCCTCAGGCCTCGCCCTGATCGGCCGCGCGCAAGCTCTCGAGCGCCGGCATGGAGGTGATGTGATAGCCGGCGTCGACATGATGGACGTCGCCGGTCACGCCGCCGGAGAGGTCGGAGAGATAATACAGCGCAGAGCCGCCAATCTCGTCGAGCGTCACCGATTTGCGCAGCGGCGAATTCGCCCTCTGCCAGGACAGCATGGCGCGCGCATCGGAGATGCCGGCGCCGGCAAGCGTACGGACGGGCCCGGGTGAGAGCGCGTTGACGCGGATGCCGCGCGGGCCGTAGTCGCCGGCGAGGTAGCGCACGCTCGCCTCCAGCGCCGCCTTGGCGACGCCCATGACGTTGTAGTTCGGCATGAGGCGCATCGAGCCGCCATAGGTCAGCGTGATGATGCTGCCGCCATGCGGCATGCGCTCCGCCGCCCGCTTCGTCGCCTCGGTGAAGGAGAAGCAGGAGATCACCATGGTGCGCGAGAAATTCTCGCGGCTGGTGTCGGCATAGAGGCCCTTGAGCTCGTTCTTGTCGGAGAAGCCGATGGCGTGGACGAGGAAATCGAGCGTATTCCGCTCGGGATCGCCGCCCCAGGCCTCATCGAGCTTGGCGAAGGTCGCATCGACCGAGGCGATGTCCTCGACATCGCAGGGGATGACGAGGTCCGAGCCGATGCTCTGCGCCAGCGGCTTCACACGCTTGCCCAGCGCCTCGCCCTGATAGGTGAAAGCGAGTTCGGCGCCATGGGCGTGGAGGGTCTTGGCGATGCCCCAGGCAATCGAGTTCTGATTGGCGACCCCCATGACGAGGCCGCGCTTGTTCTGCATCAGGGGGAGCATGGCGCCCTCACGCCTCCAGGCGCTTCATGACGATGGTGGCGTTGGTGCCGCCGAAGCCGAAGGAGTTGGAGAGCACGCAGCCGAGGCCGGCATTGTCGATGCGCTTGCGCACGATCGGCATGTCGGCGAAGGCGGGGTCGAGCTCGTCGATATGGGCGCTCTCGCAGATGAAGTCGTTGTTGAGCATCAGCAGCGAGTAGATCGCCTCCTGCACGCCGGTGGCGCCGAGCGAATGACCGGTGAGCGACTTCGTCGCCGAGATCGGCGGGCTTTTGTCGCCGGCGCCGAAGACCGCACGGATCGCCTCGATCTCCTTGGCGTCGCCGACCGGGGTCGAGGTGCCGTGCGGATTGATGTAGTCGACCTTCGCGTTGACGCCCTGGAGCGCCATGCGCATGCAGCGCTCCGCGCCCTCGCCCGAGGGAGCGACCATGTCATAGCCGTCCGAGGTCGCGCCATAGCCGACGATCTCGCCATAGATCTTGGCGCCGCGGGCCCTGGCGTGCTCCAGCTCCTCCAGCACGACGACGCCGGCGCCGCCGGCGATGACGAAGCCGTCGCGCGCCACATCATAGGCCCGCGAGGCGCGAGCCGGAGTCGCATTGAAGTCGGAGGACATCGCGCCCATGGCGTCGAACAGGACGGAGAGCGTCCAGTCCAGCTCCTCGCAGCCGCCGGCGAAGATCACATCCTGCTTGCCCCACTGGATCAGCTCATAGGCGTTGCCGATGCAGTGATTGGAGGTCGCGCAGGCCGAGGAGATCGAATAGTTGACGCCCTTGATCTTGAACCAGGTCGCGAGCGTGGCCGAGGCGGTCGAGGACATGCCCTTGGGCACCGCGAAGGGACCGACCTTCTTCGACGAGCCGCTCTCGCGCGCCTTGTCATAGGCGTCGATCAGCGCGCGCGTGGAGGGGCCGCCCGAGCCCATGATGATGCCGGTGCGCTCGTTGCTGATCTCGGCGGGCTCCAGGCCGGCATCGACGATCGCCTGCTCCATCGCCACCTGGTTCCAGGCCGAGCCACCGCCATGGAAGCGCATGGCGCGCCGATCGAGCACCGTCGCGGGATCGAGAGACGGGGCCCCGGCGACCTGACTGCGGAAGCCATGCTCGGCAAAGTCCTGGGCGAAGGCGATGCCCGATTTCGCCTCGTGCAGCGAGGCCAGGACCTCCTGCGTGTTGTTGCCGATGGACGAGACGATGCCCATCCCGGTGACGACGACGCGTCTCATGCTCGCTTCACTCCAGCTCTCCACCCACGGCGAGGCAGGCCTCGCCGCTCAGGATTCTCAATCGCGCAAATGGACCGTAAGGCCGCCGGACGCAAGGTCGGGCTGCGTTTTTCCTCAGGCCGCTTCGGGCTTGAACAGCCCGACGCGCATGTCGCTGACAGTGTAGATGCGCTTGCCATCGGCTTCCAGCCAGCCATCGGCGATGCCGAGGACGAGCTTCGACTTGAAGACGCGCTTGAAGTCGACGCCGTAGACCACGCGCTTGACGCTCGGCAGCACCTGATCGGCGAACTTGACCTCGCCGACGCCGAGCGCCCTGCCCCGCCCCGGCAGGCCGAGCCAGCCGAGGAAGAAGCCGGTGAGCTGCCAGAGCGCGTCGAGGCCGAGGCAACCCGGCATCACCGGATCGCCCTTGAAGTGGCAGTCGAAGAACCAGAGGTCCGGCTTGATGTCGAACTCGGCGCGGACACCGCCCTTGCCGTGGGCGCCGCCCTCTTCGGTGATCTCTGTGATACGGTCGAACATCAGCATCGGCGGCAGCGGGAGTTGCGCATTGCCCGGCCCGAACAGTTCCCCGCGGCCACAAGCGAGGATCTCCTCGTAGCTGAAAGACGATTGACGCTGCATTCCCGCTCCGTTGCCTTGTCTCGGCCGCATTCGACCGGTGGATATCGCCTGCGTGCCTAACATGCCCGACGCCGGGAACGAAAGGGCGCAGGCACATTCACCCACATGGCACGCTGATCCCCTCGGGGCAGCTCAACCCGCGCGATTGTCAGCATGCTGGCATGAGCCCGCGCTTGCGAGCCCTCGTTCGAAGTCCTACATTTCCAATCGAATGCAGATGATGCGGAGCGCAGGACGCCCGTTGCAGCAAGAAGGGCAGAGCAGAGGCATGAGCGACCAGGTTTCCCGCGACGAGGCCTATGGATCGACCGTGCGGCAGGGTTGCCCGTTCCATGACGTCCGCCACAAGCTGCGCCGCGTGGGCCTGCGGCCGACACGGCAGCGCGTCTCGCTCGGCTGGGTGCTTTTCGCCAAGGGCGACCGGCATATCAGCGCCGAGATGCTGCATGAGGAGGCGGCGAAGGAACGCATCCCGGTCTCGCTGGCGACGATCTACAACACGCTGCGCCAGTTCACCGAAGCCGGGCTGCTGCGCGAGCTCGTCATCGACGGCAACAAGACCTATTTCGACACGGCGATCCATGACCACCATCATTTCGTGGTCGAGGGCGAGAACCGCGTCATCGACATCCCCGCGCGGGAGATCGACGTCGCCACCTTGCCCATCCCGCCGGAGGGCTACGAGATTTCCCATGTCGACGTGGTCGTGCGGCTGCGCAAGATCGGCGACTGAGGCGCCGCCCTTTCCGGCTTTCTGATGCGCATTCCGGCCGATGCCCGCCCGAAACGATGCGGCTGATGGCCTCAGTCGACGTTTTCGTTGGGATAAACGCCCCAGAGCCGTTCCTGCGGCAGATAGCCCGTGACGTTACGGATGCTGACGCGGCACCAGGCGCGGACGCATGAGGTGACGCCAATCACCACCCCGGGCTGCAATTCGGCGACGACCGTGGCGTCGGCATCGGGTGCGCTGCGCATCGGAAACAGCTCCGCCTTGTTCCGCGACCAGGGCGCGACCAGCGCCGTCCGGCGCCCCGAAAGTAGGCTGTGCAGCACCCAGCCTTCGGTTCCGTCGGAATCGCGGACGCGCCGCCAGGTCTCGAATTCCGCCGTGACCTCCACGGGCAAGCCGGCCCGCTGATAGACCCAGCGCGTGCGATGCTCCTTCGACGGCCCTTCGCGCAGATTCACCCGGTCCGACTTCAGGCTGACATAGCGCGGCACGGGCAGGCCCGTCACCGAACCGGCCTGCATGTCCTGAGCCTGCGCGCCCGTTGCCATCGCGGCGATGAAAAAGCCCGCCACGGCAAGGCATCCCATCCGCAAGCTCAGCATCGGCTGCTCTCCCACGCGACCCGCTCCGCTCTCAGGCGAAGGGTCAAGTTGTCATCCGCCATCGCGCCGCCTAGACAAACAGGAGCCGGGCTGCACGATCGCTCCATTCCTGAGCCACCACGGTTAACGGTGGGTTGAGGAGAAGCGGTCAATCCGGCGTGCCAGGAAGGGGAGTCACCATGTCGAAGAAGAAGCCGCTGGTCGTGGTGACCCGGAAGCTGCCGGCCGTGGTGGAAACCCGGATGCGCGAATTGTTCGACGCCCAGCTCAACATCGACGACAAGCCGATGTCGCAGGCCGCCCTGGTCGAGGCGGTGAAGACCGCCGATGTGCTGGTGCCGACCGTGACCGACAAGATCGACGCCGCCGTGATCGCGCAGGCCGGCGACCAGCTCAGGCTCATCGCCAATTTCGGCAACGGCGTCGACAATATCGACGTCGCCAGCGCCGTGCAGCGCGGCATCACCGTCACCAATACGCCGGGCGTCCTCACCGACGACACCGCCGACATGACGATCGCGCTGATCCTCGCTGTGGCGCGGCGCATCGCGGAAGGCGCTCGCGTCATCCCCGAAGACGATTGGGCCGGCTGGTCGCCGACCTGGATGCTCGGCCGGCGGATCACCGGCAAGCGGCTCGGCATCGTCGGCATGGGCCGGATCGGCCAGGCCGTGGCGAAGCGCGCCGCCGCCTTCGGCCTGTCGATCCACTACCATAACCGCCGCCGGGTCGACGCCCGCATCGAGGAGAAGCTCGGCGCGACCTATTGGGATTCGCTCGACCAGATGCTGGCGCGGATGGACGTCGTCTCGGTCAACTGCCCGCATACGCCAGCGACCTATCACCTGCTCTCGGCCCGGCGGCTCAAGCTGATGAAGCCCGACGCCATTCTGGTGAACACCGCGCGCGGCGAGATCGTCGACGAGACGGCGCTCGCCCGGATGCTGGAAGCCGGCGAGCTTGCCGGCGCCGGGCTCGACGTGTTCGAGCAGGAGCCCGCGATCAATCCGCGCCTGCTCAAGCTCGCGCGCCAGCACAAGGTCGTGGTCCTCCCGCATATGGGCTCGGCCACCCATGAAGGCCGCGCCGATATGGGCGAGAAGGTCATCGTCAACATCAAGACCTTCATGGACGGCCACAAGCCGCCGGACCGCGTGCTGCCGAGCATGCTCTGAGGAGAGTGCCGAAAGGCCGTTTCGAACATCCTTCGAGACGCCGCTGCGCGGCTCCTCAGAATGAGGGCTGAAAAGGCCGTTCAGGCCGCGAGCGAAGCCACCGCTCCTGGCCAATCCGCATAGCTGTCCACGATGATGGCGGCACCGGCCGCCAGCAGGCGCTCGCGCATCGCCGCCTTGTCGCGTGCCGTGCCGGTGAAGCCGGCGACCCGCATTCCCGCCGCGCGCGCCGCCTGCACGCCGGGGACCGAATCCTCCAGCACCAGGCAATGGGCCGGCTCTGCGCCCATCTCCGCGGCGGCGAAGAGGAAGACGTCCGGCGCCGGCTTGCCGCGCGCGACCTGCGAGGCCGAGAAGACATGCGGGTCGAACAGCTCGATCAGCCCGGCCAGCGCCAGGTTGCGCCGCAAGGGCTCGAGGCTGGTCGAGGAGGCAACGCAGCGGCGCCCGACGAGACGCTCCAAAGCGCTGTGCACGCCGGGCAGCGCCCGCAACTCCTGTTCGAGACGGGCGGCGACGCCATCCTCGACGCGGCCTTCGAAATCGGCGGGAAGCGGCCGGCCGAGCGCCGCCTCGATCACCTTGAAGCCGTCAGCGAGCGGAATGCCGACCATCTGCGTGTCGTAGTCATCGAGCGTCCAGCTCGTCAGCCCGATCTCGTGACACAAGGCGAGACTGACCTCGCTATAGACCGTCTCGCTGTCGATCAGCGTGCCGTCGCAATCATAGATGACGAGATCGAACGGCATCGCCTTCCTCGCCCGAATCAGGGAGCCGCGATCAGCTCGCCCGTGCCGTGTCGAACTGGCCGGTCTTGCGGAAGCGCCAGAGATAGGACGGCACCTCGACCTCGACCGAAACCGGCGCGATGCCGAGGCCGGCGAAATCGCGCCCCTCCGCCTTCGCAGCCGCGGAGACGACATTGTCGCTGCCGAGCAGCGTCACCTGGTCGCGGGTCAGCTTGAGCTCGTTCGGCAGCAGCCCAAGCGTCAGCGTATCCACCACTTCCAGCACCCGCGCCATGATTCCGGCCAACGGCAGCGGCAAGGGCAGGATCAGGCGCTTGCGGCCGATGACCTTGCAGACATCCTCGACGAGCTCGCGCAGGCTCATCACCTCCGGCCCGCCGAGCTCATAAGTCCGGCCGGGCTCCAGCGCACCGTCGACCCCACGCGCCACGACCTCGGCGACATCGCCGACGAAAGCCGGCTGGAGCTTGGCGCTGCCGTCCCCGACCAGCGGCAGGACCGGCATCATCCGCGCCATGGAGGCGAAACGATTGAAGAAATCGTCCTCGGGGCCGAACATCACGGAGGGCCGCAGGATGACCGCGCGCGGCACGATATGGCGCACGGCGCTCTCGCCTTCCGCCTTGGTGCGAGCATAGGCCGAGCGCGATTCGGCAGCGGCGCCGAGCGCCGAGATCTGCACCAGCCGGTCGATCCCCGCCGCAGCGCAGGCCTGCGCCACAGTGCGCGCGCCGTTGGCCTGGACGGCAGCGAAGCTCTGCCGGCCGCGCTCGTTCATGATGCCGACGAGGTTGACGACCGCATCCGCACCCTTGACCGCCGCGGCGACCGAGGCGGGATAGCGCAGATTGGCCTGCACGGCATGGATCTGGCCGACCGTGCCGAGCGGCTGCAGGAAGCCTGCGAGATCGGGCCGGCGCACGGCGACGCGCACCCGGTAGCCGCGCTTGACCAGGGCACGCACCACATGGCGCCCGACGAAGCCGGAGCCGCCGAAGACCGTGACGAGTTGCTGAGCCGGGGCTTGAAGGGCCATCGGGAAAGCTCCGTTTAGAATGCTTCTGCCCTCCTAGATCATGTTCCGCGAAAGTGGAAATCCCTTTTGCGGCGATGCAGCGCAGAACGGCCATGCCGGCATGCGGATGCATGGTCCATCGCGGGCCTAGAGCCGGGAAAGCCGGCTTTCCGGCGGGTGCCGGGTCCCAGCGGACCGGCGATTTTCAACAGCCGCATGACGAAGCCGACACAATTCTTTTCGGATGCCGTTGACAGCGCGATCAGCCCCCCGTAAACGAGCCGCCGTTGCCCAGGTGGCGGAATTGGTAGACGCACCAGCTTCAGGTGCTGGCGCTCGCAAGGGCGTGGAGGTTCGAGTCCTCTCCTGGGCACCACTCATCTACCAGAGTGGTGGTTTGTCAGCACCTTAGCTGATATCAATGGCTTAGTGGACGCCCGAGTTATACAACCGGGTGATCCACATGGTCCTAGCAATGGCCCGGCCGTTCAAGCATCCCAAAACAGGCGTCTATTGGTTTCGCAGGGTCGTCCCAAAGGACCTGCGGGCGACCGTTGGGAAACGCGAGGCTCTTCGTTCGCTCCGGACAAAGGACCCTACCGAGGCCCGCGCTCTTCACGCGAATATCGCGGCCGAGGTCGAGAAGCACTGGGGAGCGCTCCGCTTGCCGGCTGAAACCCTGCACAGAGGCAAGTCATCGCCCTTGCCGGCGTCTTCTATCTGGAGCTGACAACCGAACTATCCGACGAGCCCGGCAGTCCTTCCGTTCGGGAGCACTGGCTTAGGATCGAGCGGGGCTCGCGACGCTGGCAAGCTGGAGCAGTGGCTTGGTCCGGAGGTGGATAAGTTGCTGGCCCGACATGGCCTCAACATCGAAGCGGCCCCCGAGGGCGGCTCCTTGTCGCCATCAGCGAAGCATCCGAGCAAGCCGCCGCGCAACTCAAGCGGCATGCCGAGGGCGACTATAGCCCCGCCCCGAGGGCTTCCCGGTTCCCCGAATGGAAACCAACGGAGGAGCCTAAAACTACCAAGCCAGCCGGCAAGACCAGCCTGACAGGCATCCTTGCGGATTGGTGGAAGGAAGCGCAGGCGACTGGCCGGAAGCCCAGCACCTTCGAGAGCTACAGCAACACCGTGGACGGCTTCGTTGCCTTTCTCGGGCATGCCGCCGCGCTGGCAGAGCTGAAAGCCGGGGCATCTCCAATCTCCGGATAGGCGCTTCCCGTTGTCAGTCAGCGGGCTCCAACGGCGATTCCGCTCGGTGAGAGGGTCGTTGAAAAGACGATTTCCCCGAAGGCACAGGACATCCGGTTTTCCCTCGGGACGGCCAATCCTCCCGACGTGAAGGCCCGCAACGCCCTCGGTGCTGCACTCGATAGCGGTCGTTCACTTTGGGATGACGTTCACTTCGCCTTTACCGGGATCATGGCAACCTCTCCGATCACGCGAGCCGGGTTCCGGATTTTCGTTTCTGATTGGATCTATGAACTATTACAATGTCATAGGTTTGCTGAACACGAGTATGGCTGCGATATTCTGTATCGCACTGCTAACGATATGGCGAAACAATCGCGCCCTGAAATATATAGGGGTGCTCGGCCTATCCTATGGGATTCGGTCGCTGTGCTTCGGCATTTTCTACTTTGCCTTCTCCCTTGAAAATCCGGTTTTGCGATATTCGGCGAACATCTTCCTCCTGTTCGCGATCATGCTGCTCTCTATCGGCTTGTCCAATCGGCGCTTACGACAGCCTCGCTACGGCGCTCTCCTTGCTATCGCTGCGATCACGCTCGGACCGCTCTACTATTATCAGTTCATCGAACCGAACCTGCTCGCCCGCGTCATCGTCCTCAATTCTGGGCTGGCCCTGCTCAGCCTCGTGATGTTGTGGGATGTCGCGAGGGCGCCGCGCCGCTCGCCGGTCGAGCAGGTGCTCCTCGGGTTGTTACTCGTATCTTGCGCAGGCTATCTTCTTCGCCCGCTCTTCCTGATCGCGTCAGGGGCCTCCGGCGAGCGGTTCGAAGATTCCTACTGGCTTGTCGTTTCGATTTCCGATGCTCTTATCTGCGCGATGACTGCTGTTGGTGTGCTTGCGGTTATTGCAAGCGACGTGATGGATGAAATCAAGACTGATGCACTGATCGACACCCTGTCCGGATTGTTCAATCGCCGCGGCTTCGAACCGCGCGCACTAAGAGCATTAGCCGAGCGGACGGCCGGCAACCCGCCTGCCATGATCCTTACTGATCTCGACCACTTCAAATCGATCAACGATCTATTCGGCCATAGCGGCGGCGACCTGATCATTCGGAGGTTTTCCGAGGTTCTCAAGCAGAAGGCGCCCGGCGATGCGATCATGGCGCGTCTTGGTGGTGAAGAATTCGCAATCCTGTTGCCTTCGAACGCGAGCGCCTCTGCCTACCAATTGGCGGAAGAGATAAGAACAGCGTTTAAACAAATCGCATTTGATACCGTAGCGGGTGAGGCGCACCCGACGGCCAGTTTTGGCGTCGCGATTGCGCGGGAGGATGAAGGCCTCCCGTCTTTAATCGAGCGAGCCGATCATGCCCTCTATAGGGCAAAGGGCAACGGTCGAGATCGCGTTAATCTTGCCGAGTAAGCCACGCTAATATGGCCATCTCAGAGGGCTGCTGCAAACGCCGGACCGACTGTTCGCTATCGGGCGAAGCCGACATCGACCGGATCGATCTCGTCTTCGATCGCGCCGCACCTGGCCACGCCGGGCCTCAAATTGGGATGCTCGCTTCACGGAATGTCGAATCACGCCCGACACGATCCCATGCTTCCGTTCCCCGAGAGGTCGCCCACGCTCCCGCCCGGCCCCTCGTTATCGGCATCCCGACCCGCCAAACCCGCGGATAGGCCTACGCCCGTCCGGTTGCCGCGATAGGCTGCGGGACATGGCACGAGACCTGCCCTGCACGCGGGTCTGCGGGCTGACGGCGATGAGCATGGACGATCTGATGGCGAAGATGTTCGAAAGAGCCGGGCATGGCCGCAGGGGCGCGGCGAGAGCCGTTTTTGTTCTGCTGGCCATCCTGCTGCCGTCGCAGGCGGCCTGGGCAGCCGATTGGCGCTACTGCTATGCCGGCTCGGATCGGGAGCAGCGCTTCTACCTGTCGCAGCCCTTCCAGACAGGGCGGAGCCTCGACGCCCTGGAGCGCGCCTGGGAAGGCTGGCTGACGCAGCAAGGCCTGCCGCATGAGACGACGGGTTGCCCGCGCAGCTCCGACCGCCCCGGCATCGAGGAGACGATCCAGGCCGCCATCCGCTACAACCGCACGGTCGGGCGCAGCGCCGTCGAACTCAATTGGCGGGCCGACTGAATTTCGTCAGGCAAGCCCGAGGCTGCGCCGCTCGAACATGCTCCCCATCACCGCGCGATGCTCGACAGGCCGCGCAACGAGGATACCGGCACGATCGGAAGGATGATCCGCGAGGCACGCTGCCCGTCGCAGAAGACCGTGTTGCAGGCGATCCGCCGCCGGCGCCCCCGCCCTTCCGGATCGAAGGTGTTGGGATTGACGTCGAATTTCGGGAAGTTCGAGGAGGAGATGTCGAGCCTGATCCGATGCCCGGCCTTGAACAGCGCCGCCGTGGCGAAAGGCTCGATGGTGATGCGGAACGGAACCTCCGTTTCGATCGGCTCCGGCTTCTCCCAGGAGTTGCGATAGCGGCAGCGGAAGATGCCGTCCGTCAGGTTGAGCGCGAAGCCGGTGGGGTAGTCCGCGGAGGGCGGATGCATGTCGACCAGCTTGGCGGTGAAGTCGGTATCGGGCGCGTCGGAGGCGACCCAGAGCTCGACCGTGATAGGCCCGATCACGGCCATGTCCTGCTCCAGAGGCAAGCTCTCGAAAGCGAGCACGTCGCGGCGCGCGATCAGCGGCATGCCGGCAGCGCGCGAGCCGAAGAAGCGCGGCCCCTCGCGCTGGTCGAAACCGCCGCCCTCGAAGATCGGCTGGCCGCTCGTCAGCGCGCCGCCGATGGTCGGCACCGGATCGGCCGGGTCGAAATCATAGCTCAGGGGCGGGGCGTCGTGAGCCGGCTGCTCTTGCGACAGCACGCCATTGCCGTGGAGATACCAATCCTGCAGCTGCGTGCCCAGCAGCGGCCAGGCCGAAGCCTCGATCCAGCGGCCGCCCTGCACGAGCCGCCCCTCGGCGTCCTTCTCGCCGGAGCCGCCGCCCATCAGGAACAGGCGCAAGGTGGGATCGGCCTCGAGGCCGTTGGGTTCGTCCCTGAGCCAGCGATCGAACCAGCGCCGGCGGAAATCGAGCCAGCTCGTGCCGACATTGCCGTCGAAGGGCGCGGCCTCGCCGAAGGATACGTCGCCGGCAAAGGTGGATTGGCGGTTCCCGTGCAGGCCGGGGCCCATGATGACGTTGACGTGGCGGCGGCCCGCTGCGCTCAAGCCGGCGAAATTGTCGAAAGTGGTCTTCACATAGACGTCGTACCAGCTCGACATCAGCATGATCGGGATGTCGGGAACCGCGTCGTAGAAGCCTTCAAGCCACAGCCCCGGCCGCTTCCATTCGGGGCCGAAGGTCCCGGCGCGCCACTGGTCGAGCAGATAGGTCTCGTATTCGGGCACCCAGCGCACCGGCGAGCGCCCCTCGCTCCATGGCATCACGCGGAACCAGGCATGCAGGTCCTCGGCCGCGAGGCCGGCGGCGACGACGGGGTCGGCGAGCGCGTCCGGGCTTTCCTGCGCCCGGTTATAGGCCCAGGTCGCCTGCTTGAGCTCGAAGGCACCACCCTGCCGGATGCCGCAGAGGAAGGCGTTCGAGAAGCCGCCGGAATCGAGGATCATGCAGGTAAGGCCGGGCGGCGTCAGCGAGGCCAGCGCCGCCTGGGTATGGGCGGCATAGGACAGGCCCATCGTGCCGATTTTGCCGTTGCACCAGGGTTGCGCGACGAGCCAGGCGCAGGTGTCGTAGCCATCCTCGGCATCGGAGACGTATTTGACGAACTCGCCCTCCGAGCCGTAGCGGCCGCGACAATCCTGATAGACCACCGCATAGCCGGCCCGGACGAAATGGGCGGCCACGTCGGAGCGCGCCATCGGGCTGGCCTCGCCGCGGCCGATCTCGGCGCGCGAGCGCTCGGCCTTACCATAGGGCGTGCGCTCCATCACGACGGGAAAAGGACCTGGGAGAGCGCGGCCGTCCCGCGCCGGAAGATGGATGTCGGTGGCGAGCCGGATGCCGTCCCGCATCGTCACCATCACGTCCTTCAGCGTCACGACATCGCCGGCAGCCTCCGCCGCAGGCGAGCGTTCGGAAGCGGCCGAAGCACCGCCCTTCATCGACAAGGTGCTCATTTCGCCAGTCCCGCGCGCGCCGCCGAGGTGTCCTCGGCCATGTTCGGCTCATAGGTGATGTTGGCCTTCGAGGCCCAGGCGATCTTCTGCCAGTAGAGCGGGACCACCGGCAGCTCGGCGAAGACCATCTTCGTCGCGGCCTGGATCGCGGCGATCCGCTTGCCCTCGTCGAACTGCGTCAGCGCTTCCGCCAGCGCCTTGTCGAAGCCCGGATTGGAATAGCGCGCGCGGTTGAAACCGCCGGTTCCGGCCTTGGGATCGGCGGTCATGAACAGGTTGCGCAGGCCGGGGCCGGCGGTCGGCGTCGTCGTGCCGAAGGAGAAGATGAAGGCGGAGAAGCTCTGCCGGCTCGCGGCACCGGCATAGACGTTGTAGGGCTGCGTCACGACGCCGTTCACCTTGATGCCGCCGCGCGCGAACATCTGGCCGATCGCCTGGGCGATGTCCTTGTCCCCGGCGAAGCGGTCGTTCGAGGAATGGATGGTGATGCCGAAACCGTCCTTCAGCCCGGCCTGCTGCAGCAGCGCCTTGGCCCCGGCGAGGTCGTAGGCGACGGGCTGGAGCGCGGGATCGAACCCTGCCACGCCGTCCGGCACGAGCTGGCCGGCCGGGACGCCTGCCCCGTTGAGCAGGCGCTCGACGATCGCCGGCACGTTGATCAGCTTGGCCAGTGCCTGCCGCGCCCTGAGATCCCTGAGCGGATTGGGCTTCAGCGGCTTGCCCTCCTTGTCGGTGACGAAGGGGCTTTCCTCACGCGCCGTGTCGAGGGCCAGATAGATCAGCCGGGCCGAGGGGATGGCATGCACCTTCAAGCCCGCCGTCTTCTCCAGCACCGGCAGATCGGCGGGCGGGACGCCGTCGATCAGGTCGACCGCGCCTGAGCGCAAGGCCGCGACGCGGGCGGCGTCATTGGCGATGAACCGGATCGTGACCGTCTCGAAGGCGGGTTTTTGCCCCCAATAGCCGTCATTGCGCGTGAGGACCACGCGGTCCCCCGGCACCCATTCCTTGAACCTGTAGGGGCCGGAACCGACCAGCCCCTCGCCCTTGTTGTAGTCCTGCAGGCTCTTGCCCTCGGCGGCGGCCCTTTCGAGGATGTAGACGAAGCCGATCCGCTCCATCAGGTCGGGCGTCGGGACATCGGTCTTCACCTCCAGCGTCGTCGCATCGAGAGCCCTGACCGAAGCCACGCCCGAGACGTTGTTGGAGAAGGGCGCCGGGCTGTTGGGGACGTTGCGGGCGCGCTCCAGCGAGAACACGACATCGTCGGCCGTGACCGGCTTGCCGTCCTGGAAGCGGGCGTCCTTGCGCAGGGTAACCCGCCAGGTCGTCGGATCGAGCGTCGCCCAGCTCTCGGCGAGGCTGGGATGCATGCCCAGATGCGCATCCGTCTCGACGAGCCGATCGAAGATCTGCATCGCGATGTTCTGGTTGGGCCCGGTGCGGGAAAACAGCGGGTCCATCGCGGAGGGTTCGCTCGCCGTGCCGATGACGAGGTCGGTGGCCCACGCCGATCCCGGCGAGGCGAGGCTTGCCAGCAGCGGGAGGAGCGCGGCGAGGCGGTGCTTGCGGGTCATCGAACTCTCCTCTTCAGGCGCCACCGGCCGGCAGCGGCACGGCCGGGGCGTCGTTGAGATGGCAGGCGCTGAGATGCCGTTCGGCGACCGGCTTCAGCAGCGGCCGGGCCTCGGCGCAAGGCGCGAAGACGCGCGGGCAGCGGGGGTGGAAGGTGCAGCCGGGTGGTGGATGCAGCGGCGAGGGAATCTCGCCCCGGATCGGGGTGAAGCTGCGCCGCCGCTCCTTGACCGAGGGCAGTTCGCGCAGCAGCGCCGTCGCATAGGGGTGGTTCGGCGCGGCGAAGAAGGCCTCGGCCGGCGCGGTCTCGACCACGCGGCCGAGATACATGATCGCAACCCGGTCGCTGACGTGCTTCACGACGCTGAGATCATGGCTGATGAAGAGGTAGGTCAGGCCGAGCTCTTCGCGCAGATCCATGAACAGGTTGATGACCTGCGCCTGGATCGAGACGTCAAGGGCGGAGACCGATTCGTCGCAGACGATCATCCGCGGCTTCACCGCGAGCGCCCGGGCGATGCCGATGCGCTGGCGCTGGCCGCCGGAGAACTGATGCGGGTAGCGCTTGCGGTAGGAAGGGTCGAGGCCGACCTTCTCAAGCAGTTCGGCGACATAGTCGTCGACCTCGCCGCGCCGGATGAGGCCGTGGACGCGCGGCGCCTCGCCGACGAGATCGATGACACGCTTGCGCGGATTGAGCGAGGACATCGGGTCCTGGAAGATCACCTGGACGGCCAGGCGCATCTCCAGAGCCTCGCTGCGCGACAGCGAGGCGACGTCCTTGCCCTGCCAGAGCAGGCTGCCCTCGGTGAGTGGCAGGAGCCCTGCCAGCAACCGGCCGAGCGTGGACTTGCCGCAGCCGGACTCGCCGACGAGGCCAAGCACCTCGCCTTGCCGGATGGCGATGTCGACGCCCTCCACGGCATGGACGACCTCCTCGGAGACGTTGGCACCGAGAGCCCTGGCGAGCTTCTCCGCCGCATCCAGGCCACGGGAGAAGCGCCGAACCAGACCGCGCCCTTCGATCAGCACCTCGCTCATGCGGCAACTCCGGCCGGCAGCGGATGGTGGCACCGGAAGCTGTGATCGCCGCCTTGCAACACGGGTTCCTGCTGGCAGATCTCCGTCGCGGCGAAGCAGCGGGTGCGGAAGGCGCATCCGCCCGGCCGTGCCAGCGGAGAGGGAGACAGGCCGGGGATCGGGCGCAGCTTCTCGCCCCGCGCCGCATTGGCAGGCAAGGCATCCATCAGGCCGCGCGTATAAGGATGGGCCGGCCGGTCGAGCACGTCGTCGGTAAAGCCGGTTTCGACGATGCGGCCGGCATACATCACCGCGATACGGTCGGCGAGGCTGGCGACGACGCCGAGATCATGGCTGATCCAGATCAGCGCCATGCCGAACTCCGTCGCCAGCCGGCGCACCTCGAACAGGATCTGGCTCTGGATGGTGACGTCGAGTGCCGTCGTCGGCTCGTCGGCGATGATGAGGTCGGGCCGGTGGAGCAGCGCGATGGCGATGGCGACGCGCTGGCGCATGCCGCCGGAGAACTGGTGCGGATAGGCCTTCAGCCGCTCCTCCGGAGAGGGAATGCCGACGAGGCCGAGCGTGTCGCGAGCCCGCTCGCGCGCTTCCTTCCACGAGACCGCGTCATGGGCGAGCACCGCCTCGACCATCTGCGTCTCGATGGAGAGCACGGGATTGAGCGTCATCATCGGGTCCTGGAAGATCATCGCGATCTTCTTGCCGCGCAGGCGCCGCAGCCTCTCGCTCGGCAACCCGACCAGATCCTCGCCCTGGAACAGGATGCGCCCGCCCGCGACCCGGCCGGGCGGCTCGATCAGGCCGAGGATCGAGAAGCCGGTGATCGACTTGCCCGAGCCGGATTCGCCGACGAGGCCGAGGATCTCGCCACGATCGATGCTGAAGGAGACGCCGTCCACGGCGCGGACCAGGCCGGCACCGCTGCCGAACCGGGTTTCGAGATTGTCGACGACGAGTACCGGCGTCATGGCTCAGCGCTCCGCCAGACGGGGGTTCAGCACTTCGCGCAGGCGGTCGCCGACGATATTGATGCTGAAGACGAGGATGAGCAGCAAAAGCCCGGGATAGACGCTGATCCAGTACTGGCCGGAGAGCAGCACCTGATAGCCATTGGCGATCAGCAGCCCGAGAGAGGGCTGCGTGATCGGCAGGCCGATGCCGAGGAAGGACAAAGTCGCCTCGGCCGAGATCGCATTCGCGACCTGGAGCGTGCCGATGACGATCAGCGGCGAGAGGCAGTTCGGCAGGAGATGGCCGAAGAGCATGCGCGGCCGCGACAGGCCCAGCATGCGCGCCGCCTCGATATAGTCCTTGCCCTTCTCGACCAGCGCCGCAGCGCGAACGGCGCGCGCGAACATCGCCCATTGCACCAGCACCAGGGCGAAGATGACCTTGCCGACCCCCTGCCCGAGAATGGCGAGCAGCATCAGCGCGACGAGCAGCGTCGGAAAGCCCAGCATCAAATCGACCAGCCGCATGATCAGGCTGTCGATGCGCCCGCCGAAATAGGCGGCCGAGAGGCCGAGCACGGTGCCGACAAGCAGCGCCACGAGACCGGCGAGGACACCGACGAGAAGCGAGGTCCGCAGGCCGTAGATCATCGCCGAGAGCATGTCGCGGCCCTGCACGTCGGTGCCGAACCAGTAGACGGAACCGGTCATGCTCTCCGAGCCAGGAGGCAGCTTGGAATCCAGGATGTCGAGCGTCGACAGATCGTAAGGGTCCTGCGGCGCAAGGGCCGGGCCGAACAGGGCGGTCAGGATGAGCGCGATGCAGACGAAGGCGGCAATCGTCGCCTTCGGGCTCTTCAGGATGCCCGCCAGCGAGCGGGCAAGCAGGCTGTCGGCATCGGGGCGCAGCGCCGCGAACAGGGCAGGTTTCGCGAGAGCCATCAGTTCCGCCCCAGCCGGATGCGCGGATCGAGGATGGAATAGAGCACGTCGACCGCAAAGTTCAGCAGGATGAAGAGGCTGACGACGACGAGCAGGTAAGCCACCACCACCGGGCGGTCGAGCCGCATGATCGAGTCGATCAGGAGCTTGCCGATGCCGGGCCAGGCAAAGATCGTCTCGGTGACGACGCCGAAGGCAATCAGCGAGCCGATCTCCATGCCGATCACCGTGACGAGCGGGATCATGATCGTCTTCAGCACATGCACCAGCACGACCCGGCGCTCGGTGAGGCCCTTGGCCCGGGCGAATTTCACGAAATCGAGCGGCATGGTCTCACGCACGCCGGTCCGCGTCAGACGGATGACGAGCGCCAGCTTGAACAGGGCGAGATTGATCGCCGGCAGGATGAGGTGGCGGATGCCTTCCCAGGAGGCGAAACTGGTCTCGATGCCGAAGATGTGCCCGGTCGGGCCGCGCCCGCTCGAGGGCAGCCAGCCCAGCCAGACCGAGAAGATCATCACCAGCATCATGCCCTGCCAGAAATTCGGCAGGCTGAAGCCGAGGATCGACCCGGTCATGATCGTCTCGTCGGTGACGGAGCGCGGCTTCAGGCCCGCGATCAGGCCGAGCGGAATGCCGAGCACCAGCGCGATCAGGATCGCGACCAGAGCGAGCTCCAGCGTCGCCGGCAGGCGTTCCAGGATCAGCGAGATCGAGGGCTGGTTGAACACGAAGGAGCGGCCTAGGTCGCCGTGCAGCGCATTGCCCAGGAAGGCGAGGAACTGGACGGGGAGCGGCTTGTCGAGGCCGAGCGAGGCCTCGACCTGCGCCCGCTCGGCCGCGGTCGCATCGGGCGCGATCAGCATCTCCGCCGGATCGCCGATGGCGTAGACGCCGATGAAGACGATGACGGCCGTCGCGGCCAGCACCAGAATGCTCTGCATCAATCGTCGGATGACGAAGACGGTCATCGAAGGCTCCCGGCGTCCGGCACGGCGGCGTGATCGCCGTTCACGTGTCCCGGCGACCATGGGCGGCGCCGGAAACGCGCGCAACCGTATGCGCAAAGCGCATCGGGCTATGCCGTCGCCTCCGCCTCCAGCCGGCTCTTCAGGATCTCGATGAAGGCTTCGGCAGAGCGCGACATCGGCGCGCCCTTGAGGGTGACGATG
The DNA here is from genome assembly GCF_000745475.1 of Allobosea sp. UNC402CLCol. Lineage (GTDB taxonomy): Bacteria > Pseudomonadota > Alphaproteobacteria > Rhizobiales > Beijerinckiaceae > Allobosea > Allobosea spartocytisi. The sequence goes on along the minus strand of NZ_JQJJ01000001.1, from coordinate 66,663 downwards.
CCGTAGGCGCCGTGGATGCACGGGCTGAAGGGACGCTGCTCGATCGGCAGATGTCGATAGAGCCCGGCGATCAGCTCGGGCACCACGGCGACTCCGAGCCCGCGCGCGACCAGCCCGCAGGTGGCCTCGACCGAATGGACCTCGATGCGCACGATCGGGAAGACGCCCGCTCGCCGCAACTGCCGCTCGAAGGCGAGACGCGCCGGCCGCTGGCGGCCGAGCATGATGATGCCATGCCCGGACAGGTCGCGCGGCGTCAGGCTCGCCCTCGCGGCCAGCGGATGGCCCGCCGGCATGATGCAGACGGATTCGGAGCGCACGATCTCGCGGGCATCGAAGCCCTTGTCGCGCGGCGGCAGGCCGACGAAGCCGATATCGGCGACGCGCGCCAGGATCATCTGCTCGATAGCGTCGTAATGGCCGCCGATCAGCTCGATCGAGGCGTCGCGACGCTGCGACAGATAGGTCTCGATCACCTCCGGCATCAGCGTCGCGATGAAGGAATGCGGCACCGCCACCTTGAGGAAGCGCTGGCCGACGGTGCCCGCCCGCAGATCCTCGGTATAGCGCTTCAATCGCGCGACGAGAGAGGTCAATTCGCCGACCTCGTCCATCAGGGCGAAGGCTTCCGGCCGGGGCAGCAGGCGCCCCTTGCTGCGCTCGAAAAGCTCGAAGCCTAGCTCCTCCTCGAGCTGCGCGAGCTGGCGGCTGACCGCCGATTGCGACAGGCCGAGCGTCGCGGCGGCGGCGATGGTCGACCCGCCCGCCATCACGGAGCGGAATATCTCGATCTGCCGGATCTTCATGGGCTGGTGTTCACAGGCTGCGGCGGCACGAGGTCACGCGAAATCGTCTTGATCCGAGAGCGATGCCGGTGCTCGCCGGCCGGTCAGCAAACCGGACAAATTGGGTTGGTGTCAAAGTCCGCGCTGCACGCCCGTTCCAAATGGGCCAGAACCGCGCGCCTATCGCACCTCATTGACATAGATATGGGCAGCCGTCGTGGCGCGATGCCAGCCGAGGATGGTGGGCACGCCCGCCTGGTCGTAGGCGACCTCGTCGATGGTCAGGATCGCCTCTCTGCCGCCGAGCTGGAGCAGCGCAATATCCTCGTCGCTGGCGAGATCGGCCGTGATCTGCTCGCGGACGGCGGAAATCCGGATGCCGTAGCGCTCCACCAGATGGAGATAGAGCAGCGGCGGCAGCTCGGCAGGATCGCGCGGCAAGCCAGGCAGCCTTTCCTCCGCCATCACCAGCTTGTCATGCATCACGGGGCGGCCATCGACCTGACGGATGCGATGGATCTTGAGCACGCCGCCGGTCCTGATCCGCAGCGCCTCGGCCTGCGCCTCCGTCGCCGGCTGCGCCTCGATACTCAGGAACTGGCTCGTCGAGCGCACGAGGCTGCCATCGGCGCGGTGCAGGCGGAAATACTGGAAGAAGAAGCGCAGGCTGTGATGAGGCGTGCGCCCTGTCACGACCGTTCCGGTCTTGCGGCGGCGCGTGAGCAGGCCCTCCGCCACCAGATCGCTCATCGCCCGGCGGACCGTGCCGACAGCGATGCCGAAGCCCTGGGCCAATGCGGTCTCGTTGGGCAGCACCATACCGGGCGGCCATTCGCCGACGAGGATGGCCTCCGACATGTGCCTCTTGACGCGCTCATAGAGCGGAGCGGCCTCGCCGGCACCGAAATTGGGCAGGATCGGCGGCCCATCGGCGCCGTTGCCTGTTCCGGCGGCAGCACGCGTCGGTTTTTTGGCATTGACAGAAGGCATGCCGTTCGGTCCTATTTCTATATAGTTTATATGAAAGAAGAGGATCCGCAAATGGCGCAGCCAACTGCGGCGTTTCAGTGGTTCCATCGCAGATCGTGCCAGCGCTGGACAAGCGCGGCGTGGCGGAGCTGAGGCATGTCAGGGACCACCTCCCCGCGGCAGGATGCGTCGGCGCTGGCTCAGGCCGGCGACTGGATTTCGGCCCATGCCGAGGGCGCCATCGCGGACCTCGGCCGGATGATCGCGGTCGACACCTCCTTCCCGCCGGGCCTCGGCTATGACGACTTCGCCGCGCTGATGGAAGAGCTCGTCGCGCCGCTCGGCTTCGCGACCGAGCGCGTCACCGTGCCGGAAGCGCTGTGGCGGGTTCCGCACGGCCCGGCCGCCGGCCCGCGCACCAATCTGATCGCCCGCCGCGCCAGCGGGCGGCCGGTCTGCGGCCTTTATTTCCACGTCGACACCGTGCCGGCCGCGGCCGGCTGGAAGACCGATCCGCTGCGGATGGAGCGCGAGGGCGAGTGCCTGATCGGCCTCGGCGCCGCCGACATGAAGGGCTGCGTCGCCGCGGTGCTGCTGGCCCTGCGGGCGGCCGAAGCCTGCAGCGTCCCGCTCGCCTACGACCCGATGCTGCTGCTTTGCACCGACGAGGAAGGCGGGCTCTATCCCGGCATCCGCTATCTCGCCGAGCAGGGCCGGCTCGAAGGCCACATCGTCAACTTCAACGGCAGCGCCGAGGCGCGGATCTGGGCCGGCTGCTTCGGGCTGTTCAACCTGCTGGTGCGAATCCATGGCGAGGCCGTTCATGCGGGCGAGGGTAACCGCCGCGGGCTCGGGCACAACGCGATGGACGGAGCGCTGCCCCTGCTCAATGCACTCGCCGCTCTGAAGGCACGCATCGCCTCGCGCGCATCGGCTCTGCCGCCGCCGCCCGGCAAGCCGCCGCTCACGGGACAGCTCAACGTCGCCACGATCAAGGGCGGCACCTCAGGCGGCCAGGTTCCCGCCCTTGTCGAGATGACGCTGAACCGCCGCTACGCGCCGGAAGAATCCTTCGAGGCCGCCTTGGCCGAGATCGAGGAGACCATCAGGCGCGCCGTCGCCTCGGTCCCCGGGCTGAACGTCGAGACGGCCCTCGTCGGCCATCTCGCTCCGACGGACGATCCGGGCGGGCCGCACTGGCCGCGCTGGCAGGCGGCGGTCGGCTCCGGCTTCGGCTATGCGCCGGAGGAGTTCCGCCGCTGGGGCGCTGCCAGCGCCTCCGATTTCGGTTGGGTCCAGCGCGCCACCGGGCACAGGGAAGTCCTGCTCGGCGGCCTCGGCCGGCCCTCCCGCAATATCCATGCGCCGGGCGAGCACACCACCAGCGGCGACATCGTCTCGCTGGCGCAGGCCGTGCTGAATTACCTCGCCGCCGATTTCCGGCCCGACATCAATCCCGATCTGAGCCCGTCCCTGAGCTGAAGGAGCGTTCCATGCCGAGCATCCATCGTCGCGATTTCCTCGCCGCTTCCGCCGCTCTGAGCGGCCTTGCGATGTCCGGCGTCCCGGCCTTCGCGCAGACGCCGCGCCGCGGCGGCACGCTGCGCGTCAGCGTCGACCAGGCGGTCTCCAAGCTGAACCCGCTCGTCACCCGCGTGAACCCGGAATATCTCGTCGCCGAATTGCTCTATTCGAGCCTGACGCGGCTGAAGGTCGATATGAGCGCGGAGCCCGACCTCGCGGAGTCCTGGACGAATTCGGCCGATCTCACCGAATGGACCTTCGTGCTCCGCAAGGGCCTGACCTTCCATGGCGGCTCGCCTTGCACGGCCGCCGACGTGGTCGCGACCTTCGAGGCGATCCTCGACCCGAAGACGGCTTCGCCCGCCCGCCAGAATATCGGGCCTGTCGCGAAGGTCGCCGCCAAGGACGAGACGACGGTCGTCTTCACGCTCTCGGCGCCCTTCGCCGACCTGCCGGTGACGCTGGCCTATCTCAACGCCAAGATCGTTCCCGCCGCCGTCATCAAGGGCGGCCTTGAAAAGCTCGACCGCCAGGCGATCGGCACCGGCCCGTTCAAGCTCGTCTCCTTCGAGCCGGAGCGACAGGTCGTCGTCACCCGCAACGACGCCTATTACGACAAGGCCCGCCCCTATCTCGACAAGATCGAGGTCCTGGTCTTCCCGGATGTCAGCGCCGAGGCTTCCGCTCTGATCTCCGGCGACACCGACCTGCTCGGCACCACGCCGCCGACCGAGTTCGGCCGGCTGCAGAAGGCCTCCGGCGTCAAGGCGCTGCGCCTGGCCTCCGGCCAGTTCTGCAACGTCAATTTCGGCTGCGACCAGAAGCCCTTCAACGATGTCCGCGTGCGCCAGGCCCTGGCGCTCACCGTCGACCGCGCCGCGATGGTCGACTTCGTGACCGAAGGCTTCGGCTCGCCCGGCAACGACACGCCGCTCAACCCCGCCTATCGCTTCCATGCCGACTTGCCGGCCAAGAAGGCTGATATCGCCAAGGCCAAGGCACTGCTCGCCGAAGCCGGCTACCCCAAGGGGCTCGAAGCGACGCTGATCGCCTCCGACCGGCCGGGCCAGCGCACGCAGCTCGCCGTCGCGCTGCGCGAGATGGCCAAGCCCGCCGGCTTCGACATCAAGGTCGAGACCATGCCGCACGCGACCTATCTCGACCAGGTCTGGAAGAAGGGCTCCTTCTATGTCGGCTTCTACAACATGCAGGCGACGGCCGACGCCATCTTCTCGCTGCTCTACACCTCCAACGCCGCCTGGAACGAGACGCGCTGGAACAACGCCGCTTTCGACAAGCTGGTCTCCGAGGCCCGCACCACGGTCGACGACGCCAAGCGCCGCGCGCTCTACGCCGAGGCGCAGAAGCTGATGTATGAGGAGGTGCCCTCGATTATCCCGGCCTTCTTCGATCTGCTGGCGGGGCAGCGCGATTGGGTGGAGGGCTATGAGCTCCATCCGCGCGGCTCGGTCTACCGGCTCGATTTCGTCTCGCTCGGCGCCAACGCGCCGAAGCGCGGCTGAGCGGAAACGGGCAGCGGACGTGTCGCCGGCCTATATCCTCAAGCGGATCCTGCTGATCGGCTACACGCTTCTCGTCGTGTCGCTGATCGTCTTCGCGATCACCCAGATCCTGCCGGCCGATGCCGCCGTCATGATGCTGGGCGAGAACGCGACGCCGGACGCGCTGGCGGCGCTACGTCTCAAGATGGGGCTGAACGACCCCATCTGGATGCAGTATCTGCACTGGCTCGGCGGGGTCGTGCGCGGCGATTTCGGCGTCTCGATGCGCACCGGCCAGCCGGTCGCACCGGCGATGATCGAGGCGCTCGGCCGCTCGCTGCTGCTCGCCCTGTTCTCGATCGTGCTGATGCTGGCGGTCGCGATCCCGCTCGGCATCGTCGCGGCGGTGCGCCGCGGCCGGGCGGCCGATCTCGGCGTCAGCTTCCTCTCCTATATCGGCGTCTCCTTGCCGGAATTCGTCACGGCGACGCTGGTCGTTCTGGTGCTGGCCGATTGGCTGCAATGGCTGCCAGCGACCGGCTATGTGCCGCTGACCGAAGACCCGCTGCGCGGGCTTAAGCATCTCGTCCTGCCGGTGCTGACGGTGTCGATGATCCTGATCGCCCATGTCTCGCGCATGGTGCGCTCCGAGCTCGTCGACGTGCTGCATTCCGACTACATCCGCGCCGCCCGGCTGAAGGGCCTCTCGAAGCGGCAGGTGCTTTTCAAGCATGCTTTGCGCAACGCGCTGCTGCCGACCATCACCATCGTCGCGCTCGATGTCGGCTACCTGCTCGGCGGCGTCATCGTGGTCGAGGAGATCTTCGCCCTGCCGGGGATCGGGCGCCAGCTCATCGTGGCGATCCAGGCGCGCGACCTGCCCTCGATCCAGGCCGGCGCGCTGATCATGGCGACGACCTATGCCGTCGCCAATTTCCTCGCCGACATCGCTTACGCCTGGCTCGACCGGAGGATCCAGTATGATTGAGATCCTCAAGCGCATGCTGCGCTCGCCGCAGGGCGCGCTCGGCCTCGTCATCGTCGGCCTGATCCTGCTCGTCGTGATCGTCGGGCCGTGGTTCGCGCCCTACGATCCCGAGAAGATGGCGCCGCTGATGCGCTACAAGCCGCCGAGCGCGCAGTTCTGGCTCGGCACCGACCAGTACGGCCGCGACATCCTGAGCCGGCTTCTGCACGGCGCCCGCGCCACCGTCGTCCTGGCCATTCTGGCGACGGCGCTCGGTACGCTCGTCGGCGCCGTCATCGGCACCGTCTCGGCCTTTCTCGGCGGGCGCAGCGACGAGGCGATCATGCGCACCGTCGACGCGATCATGTCGATCCCAAGCCTGCTGCTGGCGCTGCTGATCGTGAACCTGCTCGGCAAGAGCAGCCTCAACGCGCTGCTCGCCATCGCGCTCGCCTTCGCGCCGGGCATGGCGCGGGTGACGCGTTCGGTCGCGCTTTCCGTGCGCAAGCAGGACTATGTCAATGCCGCCATCGCGCGCGGCGAGAGCGCGGCCTTCATCGTCGGGCGCGAGATGCTGCCGAATGTGGTGGCGCCGATCATCGTCGAGATGACCATCCGCGTCGCCTTCGCGGTGATGCTGTTCGCGACGCTCTCCTTCCTCGGGCTGGGGGCGCAGCCGCCGGCTTCCGAATGGGGGCTGATGGTCTCGGAGGCGCGCCGCTTCATGCATCTGAGCGCCTGGATGATCCTGTGGCCGAGCCTTGCCGTCGCGCTGGTCGCGATCGGCTTCAACCTGCTCGGCGACGGGCTGCGCGACGCGCTGAACCCGAGGAGCTGAGCGATGGGTGCGATTCTCGACATCGCCGGCTACGGCCTCGACTACGCGACGCCGGCCGGCTTCACCCGCGCCCTCGACGACGTATCCCTGTCGGTCGCCAAGGGCGAGGTGCTCGGCCTCGTCGGCGAATCCGGCTCCGGCAAGACCTCGCTCGCCTGGGCGATCATGCGCTATCTACCGCAGAGCGCGCGCGAGGCGGGCAGCGTCGCCCTGACGGGCCAAGACCTGCTCAAGGCGTCCGAGACCGAGATCGATGCGATCCGCGGCAAGCGCATCGGCATGGTCTTCCAGGACCCGAGCACCTCGCTCAACCCGACACTGCCGCTCGGCGAGCAACTGGCTGAAGTGCTGGTGCGCCATCGCGGTCTGACGCGGAAGCAGGCCTGGGCCGAGGGCGAGGAGCGCCTCGCCCATGTCGGCCTCAAGGTGCCCCGGCAGATGATGCGGCGCTATCCGCACGAAGCTTCCGGCGGCGAGAAGCAGCGCGTCGTCATCGCCACCGCCTTCGCCTGCCAGCCGGAATGCATCATTTTCGACGAGCCGACGACCGCGCTCGACGTCATCACCGCCCGGCAGATCCTCGACCTGTTCAAGGAATTGCAGGCCGAGACCGGCGTCGCCTCGCTCTACATCTCGCACGACCTCGCGCTGGTCTCGCAGATCGCCACCAAGGTCGCGGTGATCCATCGCGGCAGGATCGTCGAGCAGGGCGCGCTCAGTGAGGTCTTCGCCCGGCCGCAGGACGCCTATACGAAGAAGCTGCTCGCCGCCGTGCCGCGGCCGGACCATCGGCTGGTCGAGACGCAGGCTCCTGAAGCCGGCAAGCCGCTGGTCGAGGTCGAGAAGGTCAGCGTGCTCTATGGCCGCAAGCCCTTCCTCGGCAGCCTGCTCGGCCGGACGAATACGCAGTTTACCGGCAATCGCGAGGTCAGCCTCTCGGTGATGCCAGGCGAGATCCTCGGCATCGTCGGGGAGTCCGGCTCGGGCAAGTCGACGCTCGCCAAGGCGATGACGGGCCTGAACCGTTTCGAGGGAGAGATCCGCTTCGCCGGCCGCCGCATCACCGGTCTCTCCGACATGGACCGGGCCTATCGCCGCGACGTCCAGATCATCTTCCAGCACCCGGATTCCTCGCTCAATCCGCGCCAGCGCATCCGCGAGATCCTGTCGCGGCCGCTCGCGCTCTATGGCGAGCCGGGGGCGAGGCGGGACGGCGCGAAGATCGGTGAATTGCTGGAGCAGGTCCGGCTGCCGGCAGCTTACGCCGAGCGCTACCCGCACCAGCTCTCCGGCGGCGAGAAGCAGCGCGTCGCCATCGCGCGCGCCTTCGCCTCGAAGCCGAAGCTCGTGATCTGCGACGAGATCACCTCGGCGCTCGACGTCTCCGTGCAGGCCTCCGTGGTCGAATTGCTGGTCGACCTGCAGAAGCGCTTCGGCACGGCCTATCTCTTCATCACCCATGATCTCAATCTGGTGCGCCAGATCGCCCATCGGATCGCGGTGATGTACCGCGGCGACCTCGTCGATCTCATCGATATCGCGACGCTCTCGACCGGGCCCCTCCATCCCTACACCCAATCCCTGCTCGAAGCCGTGCCTGCCCCGGCCACGGCTGCTGCCTGACATCAGAGGCCACATCCATGAACCCGCGCGACCTGATCCATTCGCTCGACGAGAAGGCCTGCCTCGCGCTCCTCTCGGACTGGGCGAAGCACAAGAGCTATTCGGAGACCGAGGGCGAGAAGGCGCTGGTCCGCCACGTCGTCGGCCAGATGAAGGCGATGGGCATCGAGGCGGAAGAGCAGCCCTTCGACGAGGGGCGCCGCGCCAACGCCATCGGCCGCTGGAAGGGCACGGGCGGGGGCAAGAGCCTGCTGTTCAACGGCCATCTCGACACCAACCCGGCGACCGAGGGCTGGACCGTCGATCCCTGGGGCGGCCTCGTCGATGACGAGTTCATCTACGGCATCGGCGTCTCCAACATGAAGGCGGGCGACGCCGCCTCCTACTGCGCGGTCAAGACGCTGCTCGATGCCGGGGTGAAGCTGAAGGGCGACGTGATCCTGACCTATGTCGTCGGCGAATTGCAGGGCGGCGTCGGCACGGTCGCGGCGATCCGCAACGGCATCCGCGCCGACTATTTCGTCAACAGCGAGCCGACCGACGTGCAGGCCGTGACCATGCATGCCTGCGCCTTCTCCTTCGTGATCGAGCTCACCGGCAATACCCGCCACCTCTCCAAGCGCGAGCAGGCGGTCGACGCGATCATGGCCGCCTGCGACCTGATCCCGCGCCTGAACGCCATGACGTTCTCGGGCGCACCGTCGCCCGAGCATGAATCGATCAACCGCGTCCATGTCGGCGTCGTCCATGGCGCGCTCGGCAAGGAGCTGCACGAGTGGCGGGCGCCGCAGGTGGCGGATTATTGCAAGCTCAAGGGCTCCGGCCGCTATGCGCCTGGCCAGACGCAGGAAGGTGCGCTCGGCGACATGCAGCGCGAGCTTACCGCGCTGGAACAGCGCTTTCCGGGGCTGAAGACGTCGATCCGCATCGAGAAGAAGGAAGGGCATCAGTCGATGCCGGCCTTCGAAGTCGCCAAGGACGCCCGCATCGTCAGGACCGTCAACGCGGCCTATGAGGCGGTGCGCGGCGAGAAGCAGCCGACGGGCGCGATCAAGCCGCCGGGCTTCTTCGGCACCGATGCCGGCCATCTCTATGCCGAGGCCGGCATGGAGGGCATCGTCTGCGGGCCGGGCGGGCGCTACAACACCATGCCCGACGAACGTGTCGAGATCCGTGATTTCCTCGACATGGTCCGCATCTACATGCTGACCATCCTCGACATCTGCGAAGTCGCGTGAGCCCGCTCTTCCCGCGCGAGGAATTCGCCGCGCGGGTGGCCAAGGCCCGCGCGGCGATGGCGGAGGCCGGCGCGGAGCTTCTGCTGGTCGACCATGCCGAGTTCCTGGCATGGCTGACCGGCTACACCGTCTCGGAGACGATGTATCGCGCCGCCTTCCTGCCCCGCCAGGGCGAGCCCTGGTTCGTGCTGCGCGAGCTCGATGCCGGCCCTTGCCGCGACGCCTGCTGGTTTTCCGATGTCGTCGGCTTTCCGGACACGGCCGAGCCGCAGGCCGTGATGGCCGAGGAGCTCCGCCGTCGCGGCTTCGCGAAGGCCCGCATCGGCGCCGACCACGCCTCCTATGGTTTCACGGCCGCGACGCGGGACCGCTTCGCGGCGCTGTTGCCGGATGTGCGCTTCATCGATCTGCCGCGGGCGAGCGACCTGCTCCGAGCGGTGAAGTCGCCGGCCGAGATCGCCCTGATCGCGGAAGCCGCCGGCATTGCCGACAAGGCGATGGCCGCCATCGCCGCGCAGGCCCGACCCGAGCTTTCGCCAAGCGCGGCGGCGGCGATCGCGGCGGCCTCCTTCCTGGAGAACGGCGCCGATACCGGCGAGACGGGGCCGATCCTGCCGGGCGTCGGCGATCATGAATTCCTGCATGGCGTCATGACCGCCGATCCGCTGGCGGATGGCGACATCCTGCATGTCGAATTGATCCCGAAGCGCCGCAATTACGGCGCGAGGCTGATGCGGCCGGTGCTGATCGGTGCCGACCGGCGCGGGCTCTCGCCCCTCGCCGAGCGCCTCGTCGCCTTGCAGGACAGGCAGTTCGCGGCGATGCGGCCCGGCGCCCTCGCCTGCGAGGTCGATGCGGTCCTGCGCGAGGCCGTGCTCGCCGAGGGCCTGCGCCCGGCCTATGACAACGTCACCGGCTACACGCTGGGCCTCTACGGCCGCACGCCGCGCACCAGCGACTTTTCGCGCGTCTTCCTGCCCAATGCCCGCTGGCGGCTGGAGGAGGGCATGGTCTTCCACATGTATGTCTCCGCCGCCGGCCTGGGTTTCAGCGAGTCCGTCGTCGTCGAGGCCGGGGGCGGGAGGCGGTTGACCTCGACGCCCCGCGCGATGCTGACAAGCCACCTGCGCTGAGGCGCGAACGTCACAGCCCCCCGAGATGGCGCGGCAGCCAGAGCGCAAGCTCGGGCCAGGCGAGCAGCAGCGCGATCAGCACGAAAGGCGCGACCAGGAACGGCAGGACCCCGCGATACATCGCGCCCAGGCCGATCTCCGGCGCCTGCGTGCGGATGACGAAGAGGTTCATCCCGACCGGCGGGTGGATCAGCCCAATCTCGACGACGATAACCAGAAGGACGCCGAACCAGATCGGATCGTAGCCCGTCGACAGCACGAGCGGCAGCAGCACCGGCACCGTCACCAGCACCATGCCGATCCCTTCGAGGAAGCAGCCGAGGAAGACGTAGAAGGCGACGAGCAGCAGCATGACCGCCAGCGGCGGCAGGCCGAGGGCATTGATGCCCCGGACCACGGATTGGGCCATGCCGGTCTGGACGACGAAGTAGGAAAAGATCGTCGAGCCCAGCACGATCAGGACGAGATTGGCGGTGATCCGCGTCGTCTCTGTGAAGGCCGTGCCGACATCGCCGGGCTTGAAGCCACGCCGCAGCAGCCCCAGCAGGAGCGCACCGAAAGCGCCGACGGCGGCGGCCTCGGTCGGGCTGAACCAGCCCAGATAGATGCCGCCGAAGGTGACCGCGAACAGCAGCACGACGTCCCAGATCGAGAGAACCAGGCGTAAGGACTGGGCCCGCCCGTCCGTCGGCAGGCGCGGTGCCGCCTCGGGCCTGAGCCTGACCCAGATCGCGACGGTGGCGAGGTACAGCGCGGTCAGAACGAGGCCGGGAATGAGCGCTGCGGCGAACAGCTTGATGATCGAGAGCTGCGCGATGATGCCGTAGATCATCAGGATCAGCGATGGCGGGATCAGGATGCCGAGCGTCCCGCCGGCGGCGACCACGCCCGCGGCGAGCGCAGGCGAATAGCCCGCTTTCAGCATCTGCGGGATCGAGATCCGGCTCATCGTCGCCGCCGTCGCCAGCGAAGAGCCGCAGACCGCGCCGAACGCCGCCGAGGCACCGACCGCCGCCATGGCGAGCGAACCGCGCATGCCGGCGAAGACGGCATTGCTGGCGCGGAAGAGATCGCCCGAAAGCCCGGCCATGGTCGCGAGCGCGCCCATCAGCGTGAACAGCGGCAGCACCGAGAGCGCATAGGCCGAGGAGAGTTCGAGCGGCACCGCGCCGAAGACGAGCCGCGCCTTGGCGAAACCGTCGATCGCGGCATAGCCGACGAAGCCGACGAGGCCGAGCGCGACCGCGACGGGGATGCGGGCGAGGATCATGCCGACGAGCGTCGCCATGCCGATCAGGCCGATCGAGGTCGCGCTCATGGGGTAGCCTCCTCGTGGCGGTGGAGGGTTGGGGCCTGCGTCTCGGCGCCCGGCGGCTGCAGGGCGGCCCTGATCTGCGCCCCGATCCGGCGCAGGACGACGAGCATGGACACGACGAGGGCCAACTCGATCGTCAGCAGCAAGGTCCAGATCGGAACCGGCAGATCGGGCTTCTGATCGCCGAAACGATAGGCATCCGCGAGCGGCTGCCACAGCGTGGCAGCCAGCAGGCCGAGGAAGGCCAAGGTCGCGATCTCCCCGATCAGGGTCATGCGCCCGAGCGTGCGCGGGCTCACCATCGTGTCGAAGAGATCGACCTTGATCAGTTCGTCGCGCCGGAAGCACTCCGGCAGCGCGAGAAAGGCGACGAGCACCAGCGTGACCTCGACGAGATCGAGCGTGCCGTGGATCGGCCGGTTGAAGGCGAGGCGCCCGCCGATGTCGAACATCGTCCAGAACAGCATCACGGCGAGGGCTATCGCGCCGCAAAGGGTGAGAAGGCGGGCGGGATCGAGCCGCGAACCCGCGCGACCGTTCACTGCGCCCTCCCCACGGCGGCGCGCAGCCGCTCGTAGAAGCCGCGCGCCTTCGGGTTCTTCGCTTCGGCCTTGGCCAGGAAGGTCGCGGCCAGCGGCTTGGTCTTCTCCTCGAAGGCGGCGCGCTCGGCCGGCGTCAGGTCGAGGATATCGACCTTGGCCGCACGCAAATAAGCCTCGCCCTCATCCTCCGCCGCGTCATAGAGCGCGCCGATCTTGCGGGCGGCTTCCGGGCCGGTGGTCTCGTCGATGAGCTTGCGCAGGTCCTCCGGCAGCGATTTGTAGCGTTCGGCGTTCATGACCAGCGCGAAAGTGCCGGCGGAAGCCTTGACCGGCGTCACCGACTTGATGCTCTCGGCCATCTGGAAGGATTTGGCGGCCTCGTAGTTGAACAGCATCCCCGCGATCGTGCCCTTGGCGAGCGCGTCCGAGAGTTCGGCCGGCGCGACGGCGGCGGGGCTACCGCCCCAGGCCTCGATGATCGCCGAGGCGATCGGCCCGTTGTGCCGGATGCGCAGGCCGCGCACGCCTGCGGGATCGCGCACCGCGCCCTTGTTGAAGAACAGGCTCACTGTCGGCGTCGCGATGAAATAGAGCAGCTTGGTGCCCTCGTGCTCGGCGGCGAGATCGTCGGCCATCCCCGTCACGATCGCGGATGCCTCTGCCGTGCTGATCGCCTTCGAGGCAGCGCCCTCACCCCGATTGAAGACATAAGGGAGCTGGGTGATCTCGGTCAGCGGGAAGCGGCCAGGCAGCGCGCCATGCAGGAAGAAGGCGATATCGGCGACGCCGGTGCGGGCGAGGTCGTATTGCCGCGGCATCGGCCCCATCTGCGCCGCCGGGAAGATGGTCAGCTTGAGCCGACCGTTCGAGCGCTTGGCGAGTTCCTCGCCCCATTCCTCCAGTTTCTTGTGAAGCTGATGGTTCGGCGGCAGGTAATGCGAGACCTTGAGCTCGATGGTTTGCGCGAATGCCGCCACCGACAAGGACAGGCTGAACAGCGCACCAAGCAGGGCGCCCACCACTCCTCGTATCATCGTTTCCTCCCCGGTTGTTTTATCGTTGGGTCTTCAGGCTGCCGTCGCGGATACCGGCGTGACGGCTCCCTTTGCGATGGTGCCGGTGACATGGGCGAGCAGCCCCGCCGCATCGGCAGGCAGGGCGTCGCCGCGCCAGGCGACGTACTGGTCGGGCCGGATCAGGGCGAAACGCGCGCCGTAACGCGCCGGCAGACGCCGGTCGGCCGGAGCGAGAACCGTCAGCGGGATGTCCAGAGCCGCGGCCCTGGCAGAGAAATCCGCCGCCTGCCCGGCCTCGCCCGCCGTGACCAGCAGCGTGAACCCATCTCCGAAATGGTCATAGAGCGACGAGTCGTCGGCCAGCCAGAGGTGCGGGGCAAGGCAGCCGGGATGGGCCGAGGGCACATAGAGCATGAAATGCTCCGGCGGCGGCTCGCTGCCATCGGAAACGATGATCGGCGAATCCTCGTAGCGCGAGCCCAGCACGATGCCGAGCGTCCGGAATTCGCGCAGCTTGGTCGCCTCGATGATCTCGCCGACCTCGCGGCGCGTCGCCTCGCCGAGCGGCCCCGGATCCTCCAGCCCCGGCCGGACGAGCTGGTTGCTGAGCACGCCGTAATTGATCACCGCTTCCGCGATGGTGCGCTCATGCACCTTGCGCCGCTCGGCCTCGTAGCTCGCCAGCAGTTCCGGCCCGCCCCAGCCCTGGAGCGTGGCCGCGAGCTTCCAGCCGAGATCGACGGCATCGCCGATGCCCATATTCATCCCGAAGCCGCCGAAGGGCGGATGCAGATGGCAGGCATCGCCCGCCAGGAAGACGCGGCCCTTGTCGTAGCGATCGGCGACGAGCTTGTGCGCCACCCACGGATCCTTGCCGACGATCTCGATTGCGAGGTCATGGAGGCCCGTACCTTGCCTGATCAGCGCGACCGGGTCGACGCTCGCCGGATCGACGTCATTGGCGAGCTTGGTGACCATGAAGAACCACAAGCCCTCGCCGTCCATCGGGCCGAGCAGCGAGGGCAATTCCTCATTGACCATCCAGTACATGATCGCCTCGCCATGCGCGTGGCGGCGGGCGAGGTCGGGCGCGCGGAAGATGATGTTGTAGTTGCGCGAATAGGCCCGGTCGCCGGTCATCACCGCGCCGATCGCGTCGCGGACCAGGCTGCGCGCGCCATCGGCACCGATCAGGTAGGAACTGCTGACGCGGCGGACCGCCCCGGTCACGAGATCCTTCAGCTCACCCGTGACGCCGCTGCCGTCCTGCTCGAAGGCGGTCAGTTCGGTGCTGAAGCGGATCGTCACGCCGGGCAGCGAGGCGGCATGCTCACGCAGGACTTCTTCCAGCACATATTGCGGCACCCATTGCGCCGATTCCGAATAGAGGTCGTTGCGCGCCGGGCTGCCGTTCAGCGCATTCTCGAAGCGCGCGAGCCCGGGGCCGGTCATCCGCGTGGCGAAGACGACGTTCGAGGGATAGTCGCGCGGGATCGGCGAGACCTCGCGCAGCCTGTCCGCGATGCCCCAACGACGCAGATGCTCGCGCGTGCGGACATTCGTCGTCTTGGCGCGCGGCGCATAGCCGACGCGGTCGTTGCGCTCGACCACGAGGCAACGGATGCCGCGGCGGCCGAGCTCGATGGCGGCGGCCAGCCCCACCGGGCCGGCGCCAGCAATCAGCACGTCGACATCCCAACCGCTGTCTTTCACCGCGCGCTCCTTCCGTCCTGCGCCGCACCGTCCGCCCGTTCAGGCGGCGCTCCGCACGGCTTCTTCCTGGGCAATGGGGTTGACCAGCAGGCCAATGCGCTCGACCTCGACCTCGCAGACATCGCCCGGCTTCATGAAGAGCGGCGGCTTGCGCGCCACGCCGACGCCGGCCGGCGTCCCGGTGACGATGACGTCGCCCGGCTCCAGCGTGATCGCCTCGCTGATGATCGCAATCAGGCTCGCCACGTCGAAGACCATGCTGTCGGTCGAGGCGCTCTGGACGGTCTGGCCGTTGAGCCGGGTCTCGAGCTTCAATCCCCTGGCGCCCGGCGGCAATTCATCGGCCGTGACCAGCGCCGGTCCGAAGGCGCCGGTTCCGTCGAAGTTCTTGCCGACGGTCCATTGCGGCGCCTTGAACTGGTATTCGCGCACCGAGCCTTCGTTGAAAACGGCGTAGCCGGCGACATGGTCGAGCGCACGGGCCTTCGGAACATGCTTGGCGCGCCGGCCGATCACCGCCGCGATCTCGCCCTCGTAATCGAGCTGATCGGAGAGGTTCGGGCGGATCATCGGTGCGCGGTGGCCAATCAGCGTCGTCGAGAAGCGGCCGAACAGCGTCGGATAATCCGGCTGCTTGAAGCCGCTCTCGGCCGAATGGTCGGCATAGTTCAGGCCGACGCAGATGATCTTGCCGGGGCGGGGCAGCACCGGCAGGAAGGTCGTCCGCTCCGGGTCGAGCAGCGCCGATGAAGGCGCCTTGTCGAGCGCGGCGGCGATGGCCGCCCGCGCCACCTCCCCGCCTTCGACGAAAGCGAGCATGGACCCCGGCAGGCCGGAACCGGCTTCCGAGAGATCAATGAGATCCTGGCCGCGATAAGCCGCGAGCCGGGCCTTGCCGTCGCGAAGAATGGTGGCGAGACGCATGAAGGCTCTCCTTCCAATGGGGTAAAAGGCATCGGTCGCCACTGCGGCCGGAGCGGAAGCGATCGGTGTCAGGCTTCGCCGAAAAGCACGGCGAGGCGTCGCTCGGCGAAGCGCCAGGCCCCGTCCGGCTCCTTGCGATAGCGGTCGGCGTATTCGCAGATCAGGAACGGCGCGGCCGCACCCGGCCCCGGCCCGTCATGGCGATAGAGCGTCAGCACGACGCAGCCGTGCGCCGCATCGGACGAGACCGGCTCGATCAGGATGTTGCTCTGGACATGGCGGGAGCGGCGCTCGCGCATTGCGGCACGTTCCGCACCCCATGTCGCGATGGCGGCACGCCCGAGCTTGTCCGGGCCGACGCCATAGAGCCCGGCATCCTCCGTGAAGAGCGCGCCGATGCGATCCGCCTCGCCATGGTCGATCAGCCAGGCATGGCGCTGGATCAGATCCTCGATCGCCGCACGATCCTCTGGGTTCAACGACAGCGTCATCGCGGACGAACCTCCGCCCACCGTCAGACCGGCAGGCCGAGATCGGGCGGCGCGCCGGCCGGCTCGTAGTCGCCCTTGCGCATGCCGAGATGCAGCGCATCGAAGCCCGAACCCGCCCTATGGGCCTGGTAGACGCGCTCGGGGTCGAAGAAGGTGCCGATCGGATTGGCCTTGAAGTCCGTCGAGGTCCGCATCCACTCGCTGGACTGCTTCCAGTCGCCGTAGGTATCGCATTGCAGCTCGACGAAATTGCCCTCGGGATCGCGGTAGTAGATCGAGATCGTCATGCCGTGGTCGAGGCTGAAGGCCGGCAGGATGCCCTCGTCGCGCAGCCGGGCATAGGACGACATCAAATCGTCGAAGCTCTCATATTCGAAGGCGCTATGGTGCATGCCGTTATGGCTGCGCTTGTCAGGGTCGTCGCCGAGACCGGGCGCCGACAGGAAGGCGACACGGTGATTGGCCGCGTCATTGGTGGTCCAGGCATTGTTCGCATCCTGGAAATTCGGCGTGGCGCCGACGACTCGGCCATACCAGGCGACCATTTCGGCGAGCCGGCTGGTCTTGAAGGTGACGTGATGGAAGGCGGGCTTGATGATGTCCATGCGTTCCTCCTGCGGTGCCATTCTTCCCCGGAGGGCGCGGCGCCTGCGTTTTCGGTGGAACAGAGCTAGCGGAGGGAGATATACCTGAACAGATGACAAGAATGCCGGAGCGATCATCATCTGATATCGCTTGAGGCTCTTCGCGAGGGAGACGCGAGGATGAAGCTTCATCATTTCGAGGAGGTCGTCGCGATCGCCGAGCGCGGCAGCGTCCGGGCGGCATCGCGCCATCTGCGCGTGGCGCAGCCGGCGCTGACGCGCAGCCTCGCGCTGCTCGAACGCGAGCTGGGCGCGCCCTTGTTCGAACGCCGCGCGCGTGGCGTCGTCGCCACCCCTTTCGGCCAGGCCTTCATCACGCGTGCGCGTTCGATCCTGTCGGAGATCCGACGCACGCGCGAGGAGATGGAGCAGTTGCGCGGGGCGGGCACCGGCACCGTGACGGTCGGGCTTTCGATCGCCGCGCATCTGGCGCTGCTGCCGTCGAGCCTGCGGCCCTTTCGCCAGCGCTATCCGAACATCAAGCTGCATATCATCGAGGGCTTCTATCCCACGCTCGAAACAAGGCTGCGGGACGGCTCCGTCGATTTCTACATCGGCCCGGAGGGCGGCGCGCAATCTGTCCCCGAGCTCAGCCTCGAAGTGCTGTTCCAGAACCGGCGCGTCGTGCTCTGCCGGACCGGGCATCCGCTGGCGGGCGCGACGTCGCTGCGCGATCTCGTCGGGCAGGATTGGGTGACGACATCGATCACGGCAGACGACAGCGCCGAGATCAACGCGTTCTTCGCGCGCCACGATCTGCCGGCGCCGCATCTCGCGGTGCGCAGCCAGTCCGCCCTGACCTTGCTGACCTGTCTCGCCAACACCGACCTGCTCGCGATGGTGCCGGGCCAATGGCAGGATTTCGAGATGACCGGACAGGCCCTGACCACGATCAAGATCGCCGAGACGCTGACGGCTCCGGCGCTCGTGGTCGTGCGCCGGGCCGACCTGCCGCTCACGCCAGCAGCGCTTCACCTTCTCGACCTGATGCGGCGGGCGACGTCCCGGCTCGAGCCGCCCGGCAGGTTATCGCGCCCGACAGGAGACGCGGCGATCTAGAGCATTTCCGCGTTTCTCCGAATCGCAGAGATGCTCTATCGCATTTTCTTCACGCGAACCGGTGTCCACTTCGCTCGAAAATGCTCTAGCGGGCGAGCAGAAGTGCCGTCAGCTCCTCGGGCGTTGTCGCGAGCGCGCCCGCCTTCGCGGCCAGGAGCGCGTCGGGATGGGAAAGGCCCCACCCGACCGCGATGCAGTCGATGCCGGCGCGACGGGCCGCCTCGACATCGCGAACCTCGTCACCGACGGATATCGCCTGCACCGGCATCAGCTTCAGCTGCTTCAGCACGCGCTTGAATTTCGCCGACTTGCCGAAAAGCGACGCCCCGCTCTCATAGACATCGATCAATGCGGCCGATCGGCCGAGCAGGGCGCGGACATTCTCTTCGCTATTGGAGGTGACGATCGCCAGATGCAGCCCCTGCCCCTTCAACAAGGCCAGGAGGCCACCGACCCAGGCATAGAGCTCGATCTGATCCAGATTCTCGGAGGCCAGGCTGCGCATATGCCTCGCGATGATCGGCAGTTTCCATTTTGGAACGCCGAGCGTCTCCAGAATCTGCAACGGGGTCTGCCGCCGGAGCTGCTCGCGCTCCTCTTCCGTCGTTTGCCGAAAGCGATAGCGCTGAGCGACCTCGTTGAGGACGCCATAGAACCACTCCACGCTGGTCGCGAGGGTTCCATCGAAATCAAAGATGACCAACGTCTTTGGGGCCATTCAGGCCGCTTAAATGCTGCAGTGCGACTTAGCAACAATCGATGTGACGCAGGTACCCGCCGCACCCCTCGCCATCGCATCGTCGCTCGAGGCGCTCCGGCCTTCCCGCACGCCTGCGAGACGCTGGATCATGCGCTCGTCGGTCGTACCGACAGCCGAACGATCTCCGGCTCCGGTTCCCGGTCGCTTTCATCCTTGAGGCGCGTGCCGGTGACGTTCAGCGCGAAGGCGCGCTTCATCAGCCAGGCGATCCTGTAGGCCGCCGCTTCGCTGTCGAGGCCGCCCGGACGGATATTGGACACGCAGTTCCGGCTGGCGTCGCTCAAGCCCCGCCGCGGCGACAAGGTGAGATAGGCGCCCAGGCTGTCCGGCGCGGAAAGGCCGGGACGCTCCCCGATCAGGACGAGGCTCATGCGTGCCGCCAGCCGCTCACCGACCTCGTCTCCAAGTGCGACACGGGCGCCTTCCGCCAGCACGACCGGCGCGACGCTCAGCCCCAGATGCGTACAATAAGCCAGAAGATGCGCGACGAGAGGCGGCGCGTTGCCGGCCACGGCACGTGAGGACAGGCCGTCCCCGATGACGATGACCAGATCGCAGCCATGCTCTGCCGCGCCGTCGAGCCGTGTCGCGCTGGCCTGATCCAGCCGCCGGCCGAGATCGGGACGCCGCAGATAGAGATCGCGCTGCGTCGCATCCGACCTGACCCGCAGGCAGGAGCTTCCGAGCGCCTTCACCTCGGCTTCGAGGGCGTCGATATCGAGGGCGATATGGACCGCGTCGCGCGCGGCCGCATGAGCCATCTGGAAGCGCAGAACCTCGCGTGTCGGCAAGCTCGCGCCGACGCGGCCGAGCGCGACCCGCGCCGGGGTCAGCTCGGCGAGCCGCGACCACAGGGCATCGGCCTTCTTTCCACGCTCCATCTCGCCACGGTCGCGCTCGCTCATGCCGCCAGACCGATCGAGCGGGAGAGCAGCGGCAGCGCCCCCGGCTCGGCACGCAGCCGGCCGGTCGCGTCGGTGATCCCGACCTGCTGCAGCCAGGCCTCGAACTCCGGGGCGCGGCCGAGCCCCAGCAGCTCCCGGACGTAAAGCTGGTCGTGGAAGGAGGTCGACTGGTAGTTCAACATCACGTCGTCGGCACCCGGCACGCCCATGACGAAGTTGATCCCCGACGTCGCCAGTAGGGTCAGGAGCGTGTCCATGTCGTCCTGATCGGCTTCGGCATGGTTGGTGTAGCAGATGTCGCAGCCCATCGGCAGGCCGAGCAGCTTGCCGCAGAAATGGTCCTCGAGCCCGGCCCGGATGATCTGCTTGCCGTCATAGAGATATTCCGGACCGATGAAGCCGACGACGGTATTGACCAGGAGCGGGGAGAAGGCGCGCGCCACCGCATAGGCCCGCGCTTCCAGCGTCTGCTGGTCGACGCCGTGATGCGCCCCGGCCGAGAGCGCCGAGCCCTGCCCCGTCTCGAAATACATGACGTTGTCGCCGAGCGTGCCGCGCTGCAGCGCGAGGGCGGCCTCGCGCCCTTCGGCCAAGACCGCCAGATCGACGCCGAAGGAGCGGTTGGCCGCTTCGGTTCCCGCGATCGACTGGAAGACGAGGTCGATCGGCAGGCCCTTCTCGATCAGGCCGATCGTCGTCGTCACATGGGTCAGGATGCAGGATTGGGTCGGAATCTCCAGCTTCCCGATGATCTCCTCGAAGAGCCGCGCCAGATCGGCCATGACCTCCACCGAATCCGAGGCCGGGTTGACGCCGATGACCGCGTCGCCGCAGCCATACATCAGCCCGTCGACGACGGAAGCCGCGATGCCGCGCCGGTCATCGGTCGGGTGGTTGGGCTGCAGGCGGACGGAAAGCCTCCGGGGCAAGCCGATCGTGTTGCGGAACCGCGTGACCACCCGGCACTTGCTCGCCGCCAGGATGAGATCCTGATTGCGCATCAGCTTGGAGACGGCGGCGGCCATCTCCGGCGTGATGCCTTTCGCCAGCGCCGCCAGCATCCGGGTATCGGCGCTCTCGGAGAGCAGGAAGTCGCGGAAATCGCCGACCGTCATATGCGCGACCGGCGCGAAGGCCTGGGCATCGTGACGATCCAGGATCAACCGCGTGACCTCGTCGCTCTCATAGGGAACGAAGGTCTCGGTGAGGAAAGCCTTGAGCGGCACCTCGGCGAGGCAGAGCTTCGCCGCCACGCATTCCTCCGCCGAACCGGCGGCGATCCCGGCGAGCATGTCGCCGGAGCGCAGGGGCGTGGCTTTCGCCATCACCTCCTTGAGATCGGCGAAGGCCCAGTTCTGATTTCCGACCGCCATGCGGTAGGCCATGGCCTCACCTCGCTTCAGAGACATCCGGACGCGGGCGGCCGAGCTGCGTTCTGGCCGGCCTCCATCCTACATGAAGAGACTTAGCACGAAGAATGCCAGCTTTCGGCGGTGAGCGACCAGCCGGACCGCCCGGTGCGAGACCTTGCCCGCGAGGCGCGCTCAGGCCACTGAGACGACCGCATAGGCCCGAAAGACGGCCCCATAGAAGCAGCCGGAGGCCACGAGCACGAAGCCGTGCCAGATCGCGTTCTGGAACGGCAGGCTTTCCCAGACGTGGAAGATGACGCCGATCGAGTAGAGCAGACCACCCGCGAGCATGAGCCAGAGGCTGGTCGCGGGCAATTCGGCGATGCTCTGCCACAGCAGGATGCCGCTCCAGCCGATGACGAGATAGAGCACGATCGAAAGCCGATCGAGCCGGCCGGGAAAGGCGAGCTTCAGCACGACGCCCAGGACCGACGCGGCCCAAACCACGGCGAGCAGGATCTGCGCCATGAGGCTCGAGCCGAGCTTCATCAGGAAGGGCGTATAGGTTCCCGCGATCAGCACATAGATCGCCGAATGGTCGAAGCGCCGGATCAGCCACTTCATCGGCGAGACCGGCCATAGATTGTAGATTGCCGAAACGATCAGCACGGCCAGCAGCGCGGTGCCGTAGATCGCGACGGGGACGAGATCAGTCAAGGGCGCCGCCGTGAGCACGCGCAGGATGAGCGCGGCCACCGCAACAAGGCCGAGCACGATCCCGAGCCCATGGACCACGCCATCGGCCCACAGCTCGGCGCGGCTGACATCGAAGCGCCCATGTCTCGGTTGCAGCAAATGATGCCCTTTCACGATCGCGCCATGCTGCGCGAATCCGGGGCAGAGCGCAAAGCGTCACTTTGACCTGTGTCGGCGCAGGCTTCGATCAGTCCAAAAGCGGAGCGAAATGCTCCAGCGACGGGCTTCGCGAGGCCCGGCTCGTCGCCACGCGCTCCTGCGACGGCTCGACGCTATAGCGTTTCGCCATCTTCAGGATGTGGTTCGAGAGCGCCTCGAGCGCCGCCGGCAGATCATCCTCTTCCAGCCTGGCGATGATCTCGAAATGCTCGGCGCTCGCTTCGCCACGGATCGAATCCGTGGAGCGGTGCGAGCGCAGCGCCGCGACCTTTCCCGAGACGAGCCGATAGGCATTGATCAGGTAGCTGTTGCCGCTGTTCTCGATCGACACGCCATGGAACGCCGTATCCCCGTGCGAGCTGCGCAGATGATCGCCGGCGAGGACGGCCTCCTGCATGCCCTGCGCGGCCGCCTTCAGCGCGGCGAGCGTCTCGTCACGCCGGCGCCGCATGGCCAGGCGAAGCGCCTCCGCCTCGATCATCAGCCGGAACTCGCAGAGATTCTCGATGTCCTCCTTTGTCGGCAGGAAGACGAAGCTGCCGCGCTGCGGCTTGATGTCGATCAGCCCCTGCTGCTCCAGCGCCGTCAAGGCTTCGTGCACCGGGCTGCGGCTGACGCCGAGCCTGGTCGCGAGCTTGTCCTCCGAGAGCGCGTCGCCGAGCTCCACCTCGCCGTCGACGATCGCCTGACGCAGGCGTTCGGTCACGCGCAAGGTCAGACCTCCCCGCTGTCTTGCACCCACCTCGCCACATCTCCTTCCTGGCCACCGGGGCCGGACGATGCCCGGCTTCTCCCCTCGGCGGCACGCCTCGGCGCGCGGTATCCGCCGCTAGAGCCGGATGATTTCAAATGGGATCACGAGGTGATCCCATTTGAAATCTGAATCCGTCTCTCACCTAAAAGTTGGAGCAGGATAGTCGCGAAAAACCGGTTCCCACTTTTTCGCATCCTGCTCCGAACCTAAAGCGAATCGAGGAAATTGCGCGTTCCGGCGATGCCCCGGCGCGCCTTTTCCACAAAGCTCAACGACGCGTCGCCGCGATGCGGCGTCTCGACGCTGATCGCGATGTCCGGCGGCAACTCCGCCATCAGTTCCCCCAGCCACAGGCCACCCTCGCCCGGAATCATGCGCGCGCCCCGCGCTTCCGCGATGCGCCCCGCATCGTCGGCAGGCTGGCTCGCGGGAGCGTCGCAGAGCTGGAGATAGAGCACCTTGTCCCGCAGCGCCGCGACCGCCGCCGGCCCGCCGCCGGAGCGCGACAGATGCAAGGCGTCGAGCAGGATGCCGACATTCCCGCGTCCTGACGCGGCGGCGAGCTGCGCCGCATCCTCGATGGTCGCCGCGGCGCGCCAGCGCATGAACTCGATCGCGATCGCGATGCCGTGCCCGCCGGCGACATCCGCGATCCGCCCGAGATTGTCGGAGGCCCGCGACAGATCGGGATCCTCCGAGGTGATCTGCATCAGTGGCATGCCGAATTCCGCCGCCGTCTCGATGACGGGCAGCCAGGACTCAATCGCTGTGTCCGCTCGGAGGGTGAAGACCTCGCCATCGAGAAAGCCGATCCCGAGATCGGCGGCCGTCGTCCGGATCTCGCGGATCAGCGCCTTGTCGCCGACGATGGGATGCGCAAGCTCGAGCCCGAGCGGCGCGATCAGCCTGAGGCCGGCCGCGTCGTAGCCGGCCACCGCGGCGCAGCGGACATGCTCGACCGGCGGGCAACCCTGGACGGTGAGATAAGCCAGCGACAGGCTGTGCTGCTTGTACATGCCGTCCTCAATAGGTCGCGCGGCCGCCCGAGACGTCGAAGACGGCGCCGGTCGAGAACGAGCACTCCTCCGACGCCAGCCAGCCCGCCAGCGCCGCCACCTCCTCCGCCTGTCCGAGCCGGCCGACCGGAATCTTGGAGACGACATAGGCCCTGAATTCGGGCGTGAGCTGCTGGAGCATCTCGGTCTCGATCGCCGCCGGCGTCACGCAGTTCACCCGGATCTGCGTGGTCGCGAGCTCCTTGCCGATCGACTTGGTCAGGCCGATCACGCCGGCCTTGGAGGCGGAATAGGCGACCGCGTTGGGGTTGCCCTCCTTGCCGGCGATCGACGCCATGTTGACGATGCGGCCATAGCCGGTCTTGAGCATCTCGCGCACCGCCGCCTGGCAGCAATGGAAGACGGCGTCGAGATTGAGCGACATGACGAAGCGCCAGCCCTCGCTGGGATACTCCGCGAAGGGGGCCAGCGGCCCGTTATGGCCGGCACAGGTGACGAGGATGCCGAGCGGGCCGAGTTCTCCGACGACGCGGGTCGTCGCATCCGCGACCGCCTTCTCGTCGGTCACGTCGACCGCATAACCCCTGGCGCCCGGCAGCTTCGCGGCCGCAGCGACGGCGCGGTCGCCGTCGATGTCCCAGATCGCGACCTTGTGGCCTTTCGCGGCCAGGCGCGCGGCGATCGGAAAGCCCAGCCCGCCTGCCCCTCCCGTCACGATCGCGACGCGCGGTGTCTCGCTTCCCTGCATTTCATCCTCCCGGGAGCCGGGCCCTTCTGACAACGGGCACTTGACTCATTCGACATACTAACATTCTAGTAGGTTAGTTGGAGAGGAAACGAGCTCCTTGTCAAGCGGCCGATTGCAGAGCCCGCAGGCAGGAGCGTCTGAGAGACGGGTACGATGGGACTGAAGGGATCAGCTTTCCTCGCGATCTGGCACGATATCGCCGAGGGCGGACATGAAGCCTATATCGAGTGGCACACGCGCGAGCACATGCCGGAACGGCTGTCGATTCCCGGCTTTCGCACGGGCAAGCGCCTGCATGCGCCGCAGGCAGACCGCCATGTCTTCGGGACGATCTATGCGGCCGATGATGTCGAGGTCTTCCGCTCCCCGGCCTATCTCGAACGGCTGAACAATCCCACGCGCTGGACGGCGGAGATCGCGCCGAGCTTCCAGAATTTCCTGCGCGTCGCCTGCGACAGGGTCGCGTCGGCCGGGACCGGCGACGGCGGCAGCATGGCGACGCTGCGCTTCGATTTCGCGGAGGCCGGCAGCGGCGCAGTCCTGCGACAGGCGGCGCAGGGCCTCGTCGAGGCCGTGCTCGCCCTGCCCGGCGTCGCCTGCGTCCATCTCGGGATCGCCCGCAGCGAGGTTTCCGGCGTCCGCACCCGCGAGACGGAGCTGCGCAGCGCGATGGCGGAGAGAGGCTTCGACGTCGTGCTGCTGCTGGAAGGCGCTTCCCGAGCGGGGATCGAGGCAGCACTGACCGCTGCACAGCAATTGGCGACGACGACGGGAACGCTCGTCGCGCCGCGTGTCGACGTCTACGAGACGGCCTTCAGCCTCACCAGCGAGGATATGCAGGCGCAATAACCGCGCACAGCCTCGCGCGGGATGAACGACCCCGAAAGCCGGATTCAGCTTCCAGGCTTTCGACGAGGGGCAAGAGATCGAAGCGGCAACGCTTCGAGGTCAGGCAGCCGGCCCAAGAAGCCGGCGACGTATCAGCACATCAGAGGAGGATTCATGTTGGGCATTTCTTCACTTCGCGCCGCCGCATTTGCCTTGGTGGCAGGGCTCGGCTTCGTCGGCGCCACCGCGCAGGCCGACGCCCAGTCGCTCGAAAAGATCAAGAAGGCGGGCGTCATCCGCATCGGCGTGATGGGCGAGCAGGCTCCCTGGGGCTCGATCGACGCGAGCGGCCAGAACATCGGCTACGACGTCGATGTGGGCCGGCTGATCGGCGAGGAGCTCGGCGTCAAGGTCGAGTTCGTGCCGAACGCCGTGGCCGCCCGCATCCCCAACCTGCTGACCAACAAGGTCGATCTGCAGATGGCCGTGATGGGCATGTATCCCGACCGCGCCAAGGCGGTGCAGTTCTCGAAGCCCTATTCGGGCCTGAAGATCATCCTGCTCTCCAGCAAGAAGAACAAGATCGAGACCATCGAGGATGCCCGTAACCTGCGCATCGGCGTGCCGCGCGGCGCCGCGCAGGACAAGTCGATCACGACGCTGCTCGGCGACGTCCCCAATATCCGCCGCTTCGACGACGACAGCTCGACGATGCAGGCCCTGGTCTCCGGCCAGGTCGATGCGATCGGCGGCAACACGACCTACAAGATCAATCTCGACAGGGCCTCGCCCGGCAACGACTACGAGCAGAAGCTGGTCTTCAACGAGCAGTGGCAGGGCATCTGCACCAAGCTCGGCGATGCCGAGATCAATGCCTGGCTCAACCAGTTCATCGACAAGGTCGCGGCCGATGGCCGGCTCGCGAAGATCAGCGAGAAATGGCTGGCCCAGCCCCTGCCGAGCTTCCCGGCCGCCGTCGAGGGCGTGCCCTTCACCGTGAAGTGACGGGCCGCACCGAGCGCCACCCGACCCTCTTGAGACGAGGCGCGACCGCATCCATGCGGCCGCGTCCGGCTGCCGATCTCGCCAGGAACCGCCATGCGAACGATCTTCATCCTGAACGGACCGAACCTCAATCTGCTCGGCCAGCGCGAGCCTGAGATCTACGGCCGCACCACCCTCGACGAGATCCGGGGCTGGTGCGAGACCGACGCGACCGAGCTCGGCCTCGCCATCGACTTCCGCCAGTCGAATTTCGAGGGCGAGATCATCGAGGCGGTCCATGCCGCGCGGAAGGATGCCGCCGGCATCATCATCAATCCGGCGGGATACACCTTCACCTCGATCGCCATACTCGACGCGCTCAAGATGTTCGATCGCCCGAAGATCGAACTGCACATCTCGAACATCCATCAGCGCGAGGCGATCTACCACAACTCGCTGGTCTCGAAGACGGCCACCGCCGTGATCGCCGGGCTCGGCGCCTATGGTTATCGGCTCGCCTTGCGCGCCATGGCAGAGCTGACCCGATGATCCGCATCGCCCTGCTTGGAGCGGGCCTCATCGGCCGCGAGCACGCGGACCTGATGGCGTCGCATCCCGACATCGCCATCGCCGCCATCTGCGACCCCTCCCCTGAGGCCGCGAAGCTGGCCGAGCGGCTGTCGGTGCCGTACCGGTCCGACTATGTCGCCATGCTCGACGAGTTGCGCCCCGACGGCGCGATCATCGCGCTGCCGAACCAGCTCCACGCCCCGGCAGCGCTGGCCTGCATCGAACGCGGCATCGCCTGCCTGATCGAGAAGCCCGTCGCGGAAAGCATCGCTTCCGCCGCCCGGATCGTCGAGGCGTCCGAACGCACCGGCGTGCCGGTGCTGGTCGGCCATCAACGCCGCCACAGCCCCGACATCCGCGCGGCGAAGCAGGCGATCACAGCCGGCGAGCTCGGCGACATCGTCGCCGTCAACGGCATGACGCTGTTCGACAAGCCGGCCAACTATTTCGACGTCGCCTGGAGGAAAAGCGCCGGCGGGGGCGTGCTGCTCATCAACCTGATCCACGACATCGACATCCTGCGCCACCTGGTCGGCGAGATCGACAGCATCCGCGCCTTCACCTCCCATGCGCGCGGCTTCGCGGTCGAGGATGGAGCGAGCCTCTCGATCCGCTTCGCCAATGGCGCGCTGGGCAGCTTCATCATCTCCGACAACGCCGTCAGCCCCTGGGCCTGGGAATACAGCTCCGGCCAGGCGCTCTACCATCCCACGCAGCCGGGGCCTTGCCTGTTCCTGGCCGGGCGCAAGGCTGCCCTGTCGGTCTCGGACATGTATCTGTGGCGTCACGAGCGCGACGACGAACACTGGCAGCACCCGCTGGCGCGACATTACCGCGGCGCTGCCGGCCTGCCGACCTATGTCGCCCAGCTTACCCATTTCGCCGCCGTCGTCAGGCGGGAGCAGCAGCCGTTGATCACCGCCCGGGACGGCATGGCCACGCTGGCCGCGACGCTCGCGGTCGATCTTGCCGCCCGCGAAGACCGCACGGTCACGCTGGCGGAGATGCTCGCACAAGGAGGAACAGCCCCATGACCGGCACGATCGCAGCCACGACCAAGACGATCCAGGGCGAGGTCATTCCGGCTCTGGGGTTCGGAACCTTCGAGATCACCGGCCCTGCCGGCGAGGCGGCGATCCGTACCGCGATCGATCTCGGCTACCGGCAGATCGATACGGCGATCCGCTATGGCAACGAGGCCGAGGTCGGGCGGGCGATCCGCGCCTCCGGCGTACCGCGCGGCGAGCTCTTCGTCACGACCAAGATCTGGTTCAACGACCTCGCACCGGAGACCGTCCATCGCCGCGTCGACGAAAGCCTCGACCGGCTCGGGCTCGACCAGGTCGACCTGCTGCTCGTCCACTGGCCGGCGAAGGATGTTCCGCTGGCTGAGACGCTGGCAGCCTTCGCCGAGGAGAAGCGGAAGGGACGCACGCGATTGATCGGCGTCAGCAACTTCCCAGTCGCGCTGCTCGACGAGGCGCTGGAGATCCACAAGGCCGAATTGTTCTGCAATCAGGTCGAGTATCACCCCTTCCTGTCGCAGGAGAAGCTGCTGGCCCGGATGCGGCGCGCCGGCATGCTGCTGAACGCCTACCAGCCGATCGCGCGCGGCAAGGTCTTCGACAACGACCTGCTCAATGCGCTCGGCCGCAAATACGGGAAGTCGGCGGGACAGGTGACGCTGCGCTGGCTGGTCCAGCAAGATGGCGTCGGCGCGATCCCGCGCTCGTCCAAGCCCGAGAACATGCGGGCCAATCTCGAGATCTTCGATTTCGAGCTGTCGCCGGAAGACATGGCTGCGATCCACGGGCTTGCCCGCGGCCAGCGCTATTCCAGCTTCGAGTGGGCGCCCGCCTGGGATGACTGAGACAAAGCGCACCGCAAGGGAAGAACGATGACTCTCGACTTCAGCGTCGTGGCCGACGCCTGGAAATCGCTGCTGTTCGGAGCGCTGGGAACCTTGTTCCTGGCCTTTTCCGGCATGGTCATCGCCATGGTCGTCGGTGTCACGGGCGTGGTCATCCTGCGGATGCAGATGCGGATCCCCTCGCTGCTGGTGACGCTCTTCGTCGAGATCATCCGCAACACGCCGTTCCTGGTGCAGATCTTCTTTCTGTTCTTCGCGCTGCCGCTCGCGGGCGTCCGCCTGAATCCGACGGTCACGGCCATCCTGGCGCTCGGCCTCAATGGCGGCGCCTATGCGATCGAGATCATCCGCGGCGGCGTCGAGAGCATCCCGAAGGGGCAGACGGAAGCCGGCCTGGCGCTCGGCCTGCACAAGCACGAGGTCTTCCGGCTGATCGTGCTCATCCCGGCGCTGCGCGCGATCTATCCCTCGCTCGCCAGCCAGTTCATCCTGCTGACGCTGACCACGGCGATCTGCACCTCGATCTCCGCCTATGAACTGACCTCGGTCGGCCAGCGCATCGAGGCGGAAACCTTCCGCAGCTTCGAGGTCTATTTCACGCTGACCTCGATCTATCTGGTGATCTCGCTGGTCACGATGTGGCTGCTCGCGGCGCTGGGCCGCTGGGCCTTCAGCTATCCGCAGCGCTGAGGAGGCAGGACATGGGCATCCAGGAACTGACCTATCTGCTGCAAGGCCTGCTCTGGACCTTGTTCCTCACCGTCATCGGCTTCGTCGGCGGCATCCTGTTCGGCATCGTCGTTGCGGTGCTCAGGGTCTCGCCTTCGCCCTGGCTGCGGATTCCGATGATCTGCTGGATCGGGGTGTTCCAGGGCACGCCGCTGCTGATGCAGCTCTTCGTCGCCTATTTCGGCCTGCCGCTGCTCGGCTTCAACTTCCCGGCCTGGGCCGCCGTCTCGGTCGCGCTGACGGCGCATGCCTCGGCCTTCCTCGGCGAGATCTGGCGCGGCGCGATCCAGGCCGTGCCATCAGGCCAGAGCGAGGCCGCCAATGCGCTCGGCCTGCCCGGCTGGAGCCGGATGGTCGACGTCGTCATGCCGCAGGCCTTCAAGCTCTCGCTGCCGGCGACCGTCGGCTTCCTCGTGCAATTGCTCAAGGGGACGTCGCTCGCCGCGATCGTCGGCTTCATCGAATTGACCCGGGCCGGCACCATCGTTTCCAACCAGATCTACAAGCCCTTGCTCGTCTTCGGCGTGGTGGGCGCGCTGTACTGCGCCATGTGCTGGCCACTGTCGCTCTGGGGCCGCAGGCTCGAGCAGCGAATGGCGGCCGGGGCGGCAAAATGAGGGAGATCGACGTGACCCGGACCCATGACAGCGCCAGCCGCGCCTTCCCAAAAGAGGCCGCTCCGATGATCGAGATGCGGCAGGTCGAGAAATTCTACGGCCCGTTCCATGCCCTCAAGGGCATCGACTTCTCCGTCACCAAGGGCGAGAAGATCGTGCTTTGCGGCCCCTCCGGCTCGGGCAAATCGACGCTGATCCGCTGCATCAACCATCTCGAACCGATCGCGAGCGGAGAGATCGTGGTGGCTGGCCACCGGCTGAGCGACAGCCAGGACGCCGTCGATGCCGTGCGCCGCGAGGTCGGCATGGTGTTCCAGCAATTCAACCTGTTTCCGCACAAGACGGTGCTGGAAAACTGCATCCTCGCGCCGATGCGGGTGCGCAAGCTCTCGCGCGCCGAGGCGGAAGAGACGGCCCGGAAGTACCTGGAGCGGGTGCGCATCGGCGACCAGGCGGCGAAATACCCGGCCCAGCTCTCCGGCGGCCAGCAGCAGCGCGTCGCGATCGCGCGCGCCTTGTGCATGGAGCCCAAGGCCATGCTGTTCGACGAGCCGACCTCGGCACTCGATCCGGAAATGGTCAAGGAAGTGCTGGACACGATGGTGTCCCTGGCGCGCGACGGCATGACCATGATCTGCGTCACCCATGAAATGGGCTTCGCACGCCAGGTGGCCGACCGCGTGATCTTCATGGCCGATGGCGAGATCGTCGAGGAGAACGCGCCGGACGCGTTCTTCTCGAACCCGCGGCACGAGCGCTCGCGTGCCTTTCTCGGGGAAATCCTCGCGCATCATTGAGCAGATCCGCCGGACATTGGCGGCCTGCCCGCATTCAGTCGCGGCTCGTTCCCGCATGGCGGCACTAGGCGCGCCGGGTGAGCGATGTTACAGCCCCGGTCACATTGGGCAGTCCGCTACCTGAATTCGGAAAGAACAAATGTTGCTTCGAGTCGGCACCCGCCGAAGCCCGCTGGCGATGGCTCAGACCAACTTCGTCATCGGCCTGATCAAGGCGGCATTCCCGGATATCGAATTCGAGATCCGATCGGCTTCGACCGTCGCCGATCGCGACAGGGTGTCGGAATTCCACCAGTTTCGCATGGTCGGCGTCTTCACGACCGAGCATGAGGAGCAGCTTCTTCGCAACGAGGTGGACTTCGTCGTCCATTCCCTGAAGGATCTGCCGACGACCCTGCGCGACGGGCTCGTGCTCGCCGCCGTGCCCAAGCGCGAAGATCCGCGCGACGCTCTCTGCGGCGCGACGCTGGAAAGCCTGCGTCCCGGCGCACGGGTCGGCACCGGCTCCTTGCGCCGGCGCGCGCAGATCCTGAGCCTGCGGCCGGACGTGACGGTCGTGCCGATCCGCGGGAATGTCGGCCCCCGGCTGGCCAAGATCGAGGGGGATGACGCCCTCGATGCCGTGATTCTCGCCGAGGCCGGCCTGAGGCGCCTCGGCCTCGCCGATGCGACGACCGAGGCGCTCGATCCCCATGCCTTCCCCTATGCCGTCGGCCAGGGCGCCCTCGGCATCGAGGCGCGTGCGCAGGACAGCGACATCCTCAAGGTGCTGCAGGCCATCCAGTGCCCGCAGACGCGCGCCGAAGTCGATGCCGAGCGCGCCATGATGCATACGCTGGGAGCAGGCTGCAGCCTGCCGGTCGGGGCCTGCGCGAACTGGAAGGACGGCCGGCTGACGCTGCAGGCTCAGGTCACCTCGCTCGATGGGCAGGAGCGCATCATCGCCACCGAGGAAGGGCCGGCGGAGACAGCGGCCGATCTCGGCGTGGCGACCGGCGAGACGCTGAAGACACAAGGCGGCACCAGGATCCTGGAAACCAGCTACCGGGAATTCAACAGCCACTTCAAGCTGTTCAAGTCCTGACGCCACCCGCAGACCCGTCCGGCCATCGGCATCGCAGCCTTTTCGAACGTCGCGATATCGCGCCATCCGCGTGATGCCGTCGATGGCGGCTGCCGCGAGCCCCTCTTCTATAACCAATCAGAATACGCCCCACCCGATTTCGACTTGGACAGCCTGGGATCGCAGCGCCCAGACTGGAGCCAAGAAACAAAGTCGAGGGGATTGCATGATCAGGAACTCTGTCGTCGGGCTCGCCGGCCTGGTGCTCGCCGCCTGCCTGCCGGTCGCAGGCATGGCCCAGGAGACCGTGCTGCGCGTCGCCGGGGACGGCAATGTCTCGACGCTCGATGCGCACCGCGCCAGCTCCACCAGCGACAAGACCGTGATCGGCTGGATGTATAACGGCCTCGTCCGCTTCAAGCCCGGGAGCGCCGATCCGAAGGATATCGAGCCGGATCTGGCCGAGCGCTGGGAGCAGTCGCCGGACGGCAAGGTCTGGACGTTCCATCTCCGCCAGGGGGTCAAGTTCCATGGCGACTGGGGCACGCTCTCGGCGGACGATGTCGTCTATTCGCTGCAGCGCTCGGCCGACCCCAAGCGCTCGACCTTCTCCTCGGATTTCGCGGCGATCGAAAAGATCGAGAAGCTCGACGACCTCACGGTTCGGGTCACGCTGAAATATACGGACGTCAATTTCCTCGGCCGCGTCACGAACTACCATGGCGGCAACATCGTCAGCCGCAAGGCGGCCGAGGAGCTGGGCGACAAATTCGGCACGAATCCCGTCGGCACCGGCCCCTTCACCTATGTCGAGCAGGTGACCCAGCAATACGTCAAGCTCGCCGCCAACCCGAACTATTTCCGCGGCAAGCCGAAGATCGACAGCATCGTGATCCGCGCCATCCCCTCCGACAGCGCCCGCGAGCTCGCCTTCACCTCAGGCGAGGTCGATCTGATCTATGCCAAGCGCGAGCAGCGCTGGGTCGATTCCGCCCGCAAGCGTGCGGGCTTCAATGTCGAGATCTTCCGGCCCGGCGAATACCGGCTGCTGCACCTCAACCAGAGCCAGCCGCCGCTGGACGACATCCGCGTGCGCCGCGCCATCGCCGCCGCGGTCAATGTCGACGATCTCGTGCGCTATGTCGGCAAGGATGTTGGCCCCAAGGGCTGCTCGATCGTGCCGCCCGGCTATCTCGGCGAGGACTGCTCGGTCCGCTACGACTTCAATCTCGCCAAGGCCAAGGAACTGCTCGCCGAGGCTGGCCACAAGGACGGCGTGACGATCAAGGCCATCGTCTCGAACATCTCGGCGCAGCAGCCGATCATGGAGATCATCCAGGCGCAGCTCGCCAAGGCCGGGATCAAGCTCGAGATGCAGGTCGTCGACCACGCCACCTATCAGAGCCAGACGCGCAAGGACCTGAGCGGCCTGGTCTTTTACGGGGCGGCGCGCTTCCCCATCGCCGACACCTATCTCAGCGAGTTCTTCCATTCGCGGGCGACGGTGGGCACGCCGACCGCCGCGACCAATTTCTCGCACTGCAAGGTCGCCGACAAGGAGATCGAGGAAGCACGCACCGCGCCGGATGCCGACACGCAGAAGGCCCTGTGGAAGGAGGCGCAGCGCAAGATCATGGAGGATGTCTGCGCCATCCCGCTGTTCGAGCTGCGGCAGGTCTGGGCGCGCAGCGACCGGCTCGATCTCGGCTACGAGCTCAAGGGCGCGATGAACCTCGCCCCGCCGATCACCGAAGCCACCACGCTGAAGCCGCGCTGAGGCGCCCGAGCCGGGAGCTCCGCCGTGGAGATCGTGCGACACCTCGCGGCCTCTATCGGCGCCGCCCGCCGCGAGCCCCTGACGGCGGAACTGCGGGAGGCGGCCTGCCGCAGCGTGCTCGATCTCGTGGCGGCCGCGGCCGCCGGCATCGCGGCGCCAGGCCCGCGCGCGGTTCGGCAGGTCGCGCGGGTGACCATGGCCGGCGGTGCCCTGTCCGTCTGGTTCACGGGGCAGAGCTCGGGCCTTGCCGGCGCGATCTGGTGCAATGCCTCGGCTTCCGCCGCACTCGATCTCGACGACGGGCACCGGATCGCGCGCGGCCATCCCGGAGCCGCGATCATCCCGGCCGCCTTCGCAGCGGCACAGGAGGCAGGGGCCACGACGGACGAGCTGCTGCAGGCGATCGTCGTCGGCTACGAGGTCGGCGTCGCGGTCGGCGCGGCCCGACGCTTCTATGCCAATACCGGGATGTGGTCAGGCTACGGCGTCGTCGCGGCCCTCGGCTTTCTGAGGCGCACGCCGGCGGAGCAACTGGCGCATGGTTTTGCCATCGCCGGCATCAGCGCGCCCAACCAGCTCTATGCCGGGGCGGGGCCCGCCTTCCGCGCGCAGGAAGGCAGCGACGTCAAGGAAGGCATTCCCTGGTCGAGCGTGACGGCCGCGAACGCGCTGCTGCTGGCCGAGGCGGGACATACCGGCCCTCTGGCGCTCCTCGATAATGACGAGCATTTTTTGCTCGAAGGGCTGGCGGAGGGTCTCGGCCGACAGCATTACATTGCGCGCAACTACATGAAGTTCCATGCCTGCTGCCGGCATGTCCATGCGCCGGCCGAGGCGCTTGTGAGCCTCATCGCCGAAAACCGCATCGAGCCGCACCGCATCGACGCCATCGAGGTCGCGACCTATAGCGGCGCCCTGCGCCTGGCGAACCGGCCACGGCCACAGAGCTTCACCGATATCCAGTTCTCGATCCCCTATTGCCTCGCCCTGCTCGCGATCGACGGGCCGGAGGCGCTGCTGCCGCTGACGGAAACGGCCGTCGACCGGCCCGAGATCGTCGCCCTCGCGGAAAAGGTCTCGCTGAGTCTCGACCCCGCGCTCGACGCCCGCTTTCCGGCGCAGACCCTGTCCCGCGTCACCATCCACATCGAGGGACGCTCCTTCGCCTCGCCCGTCACGGCGCCGCGCGGCGAAGCCTCGGATCCGCCGTCCTGGGCCGATCTCGAGGCCAAGCTGGAACGGGCCTGCCGGCTCGTCGCCACATCGGCGCAACGGCAGTCCTTGCTTGCCGCGCTTCGCCGCCTGCGCGACGGCGATCACGCTCCGCTGCTGCAAGCCTTCGCGACCCTGAGGCTCAGCCCGGCGTAAGGATCCTCTGCGAAATCTCGGCCGCCACCTCGCGTGCGCCCCGCAGAAAGGCATCGACCAGCCGGGCGTTGCGGCTGTCGCGGATGCGGCAGAGCTGGAAATGGAGCTGAACGCCCGGCTCGAAGCGCCGGATGGCAAGCTTGTCGCGCAATCCGCCGACGATCAGCGGATGCACCAGCGAGACGCCCGTTCCCGCGGCGACGAATTCGCAGAGCGTGGGCGAGACGTTCGCCACCATGACGATGTTCGGCACGACGCCATGGGCATCCAGGACCCGGCCGATGCTCCGGCTGGTATGGCTTTCGGGATCGAAGGAAACGAAGGGAACGCCTTCGAGGTCGCGGGGCGTGATCACCTCCCGCGCCGCGAGCGGATGGTCGAGCGGCAGGATGCAGACGACCGGATGCGCCATGAGCGGCTCCGCCACGATATAGGGATTGTCGATCGGCGCGACGATCAGCCCGACATCGAGCTTGCGGGTGACGAGCCCGTCCGCGATCCATTGCGAGCTGCGCGACTGCACCGAACAGAACACCCCGGGCTGCGCCTTCAGGAAGCGCGAGGTCGCTTCCTGGATGAAGGAGCCCGACAGCGCCGGCATGACGCCGATCAGGAGCCGGCTCTGCTCGTCGCGGCGGATGGCCTCCACCGCATTCTCGACCTGGCGCACGCCCGCGAAGATGCGGTCGATCTCCTCATAGAGCCGCATGCCGCGCCGCGACGGCGCCAGCCGCCCCTTCACCCTGTCGAAGAGCTGCAAGCCCGTATCGGCCTCGAGATGGGCGATCAGCTTGCTCATCGCGGGCTGCGAGATGTTCATCATCTCGGCGGCGCGGCTCACCGTGCCGTATTCGATGACCGCCTTGAAGGCTTCGACCTGACGCAGGTTGAGCCGCCGAACCATCGCATAACCCTGAAGAATAGGAACCAGCAAAAAACGACTTTGACGAAATACAAGATGGCTCCCTAACGTCTCAGCCGGCAAGGGAAATTCACATGCGGCCTGACATCGTCGTCATCGGAGGGGGAACGGTCGGGGCAGCCATCGCCTACGG
The DNA here is from genome assembly GCF_000745475.1 of Allobosea sp. UNC402CLCol. GTDB lineage: Bacteria > Pseudomonadota > Alphaproteobacteria > Rhizobiales > Beijerinckiaceae > Allobosea > Allobosea spartocytisi. Next base: position 30,272 of record NZ_JQJJ01000001.1, on the reverse strand, counting down.
CCTGGCGAAGCGACGCCAGAACGTGCTGCTGCTCGACGGCGACGATGGCGACTTCCGCGCGGCCCGCGCCAATTTCGGCCTGGTCTGGCTGCAGGGCAAGGGGCTCGGCATGCCGGCCTATCAGGCCCTGACGCGCCGGAGCATCGCGCTATGGCGCGGCTTTTCCGATGCGCTCGAAGCCGAGACGGGAAGCGATCTCGCTTACGAGCAGAATGGCGGCCTCGCCTTCTGCCTCGGGGAGGAGGCCTTCGAGAAGCGCCGCCTCGACCTGATGCGCCTGCACAACCAGCGCGGCGACGGCGAGCCGGACTGGGAGATGCTCGACCGGCCGGCGCTGGAGCGCCTGCTGCCCAAGGCCGGGCTCGGTCCCGACGTGACGGGCGCGAGCTTCGGCCGGCATGACGGCTACGCCAATCCGCTGCGGCTTCTGGCGGCGCTGCATGGCGGGCTGGTCCGCCTCGGCGGCAGCATCCGCCATCGCGCCCGCGTCGAGCGGATCGAGCGGGCCGGTGCGGATTTCCGTCTCGTGCTCGACGGCGAGACATTGACGGCGCCGCGCATCGTCATCGCCGCCGGGCTCGGCTCGGTGGCTCTCGGCCGGCAGGTCGGGCTCGACGTGCCGGTGCATCCGGAACGGGGCCAGGTGCTCGTCACCGAGCGGCTCGCCCCCTTCCTGCCCCTGCCCGCCAGCGGCCTGCGCCAGACCGCGGAAGGCACGGTGATGATCGGTGCGACCAAGGACGAGGTCGGCTTCGATGCCTCGACCACCACCGAAGCCGCCGCCTCGCTGAGCCGCAAGACGGTCCGGACCATTCCCGCGCTCGCGCATGCCGGGCTCGTCCGGCAATGGGCGGGCCTGCGGATCATGACGCCCGACGGCTACCCGATCTACGCGCAATCGGAGAGCCATCCCGGCGCCTTCGTCGCGCTCTGTCATTCCGGCGTGACGCTCGCGGCCTTCCATGCCGATCCCCTCGCCGAGGCGATCACGGCCGGCTCGCTCTCCGAAACCTTTTCTCCCTTCCACCAGAGACGCTTCGATGTTCCGCAAGCTGCATGATCCAGGGCCGGCTACCGTCACGGTCCATATCGACGGACGCCCGGTCCGGGCCGAAGCCGGAGAGAGCGTCGCCGCCGTGCTGCTGCGCCAGCCCGAAGGCTGGAACCGGACCACGCCGGTCTCGGAAAGCCGCCGCGCGCCCTATTGCATGATGGGCGTCTGCTTCGAATGCCTCGTCGAGGTCGATGGCCAGGGCTCCGTGCAGAGCTGCCTGACGCCAGTGCGGGACGGCATGTCCGTGACCCGCCAGCAGGGACGCCGGAGCCTCTCCGCATGAGCGATCATCATACCGATCTCCTGATCGTCGGCGCGGGGCCGGCCGGCATGGCCGCTGCTGTGACAGCCCGCCGCCATGGCTTGTCCGTGCGGGTGGTCGACGATCAGTCGGCGCCCGGCGGCCAGATCTGGCGCGCCATCGAGACCGTCGCTGCGACGCCGCGCCTGGCGCGGCTGGGAGAAGCCTATCGCGCCGGCGTCGACCGCGCCGCCGCCTTCCGCGCCTGCGGCGCCCTCTACGAGCCTCAGAGTCAGCTCTGGCAGATCGAGCCGGGGTTTCGCGCCTTCCTGACCCGCGACGGCCGGGCCCGCAGCGTGACCGCCGAGGCGATCATCCTCGCCACCGGTGCGCAGGAGCGCCCGGTGCCCTTCCCGGGCTGGACGCTGCCGGGCGTGCTGACGGTCGGCGCGGCGCAGATCCTGCTGAAGACCGCCGATTCCGTCCCGGACAAGCCGGTCTGGATCGCCGGCTGCGGGCCGCTGCCATTGCTCTACATGACGCAGCTTCTGGCGGCCGGCGGGCGGATCGCCGGTTTCCTCGACACCACGCCGCGCGGACGGGTCGGCGCGGCGCTGCGCCATCTGCCGCAGGGGCTCGGACGCTTCGGCGACCTCGTCAAGGGCCTGTCCTGGTCGCTGGCGCTGAAACGGGCCGGCTTCCCGATCATCCGCCATGTCGCGGAGCTGCGTGCCGAAGGCGACGGGCGTCTCGAAAGCCTGCATTACCGCACGCAGGACGGCCGGGAAGGCGATGTCGCCGCCGAGGTGCTGCTCGTCCATGAGGGCGTTGTGCCGAACATCCATGCCCCGCTCGCGCTGGGCTGCGCGGTCAAGTGGGATGCCGGCCAGCATTGCCAGGTCCCCGCGCTCGACAGATGGGGCGAGACCTCGCAGGCGAACGTCTTCGTCGCCGGCGACGGCGCCGGCATCGGCGGGGCCGAGGCGGCCGAGCCGCGTGGGCGGCTCGCGGCGCTGCGTGTCGCCACCAAGCTCGGAAAGCTGCGGGACGATGCGGCCGAGGCCGCCGCGCGTCCGGAGCGAGCCACGCTGTCACGCGCGCTCGCGCTTCGGCCTTTCCTCGATGCTCTCTACGCGCCGCGGCCGCAGGTCTTCGCGCCCGCCGACGAGACGCTGGTGTGCCGCTGCGAGGAGGTCACGGCCGGCGAATTGCGCACCCGCGCTGCGCAGGGGCGGCCTGGGCCGAACCAGCTCAAGGCCTTCACCCGCGCCGGCATGGGCCCCTGTCAGGGGCGGCAATGCGGCTACACCATGGCCCATATCGTCGCGGCGGTTCAGAACCGGCCTGTCGAGGAGGTCGGCTTCTACCGCATCCGGCCGCCCTTGAAGCCCGTGACGCTCGGCGAACTCGCCAGCCTCGACGAGCAGGAGCCGGCGGCATGAGCATCGAGGCCTTCGATGTCGCGGTGGTGGGGGGCGGGCTGCACGGCCTGTCCGCCGCGCTGCATCTGGCCCGCGCCGGCCGCCGCGTCGTGGTGATCGAGCGGCGCTGGACGGGCCGGCACGCCTCGGGCGCCACGGCTGCCGGGGTGCGCACCCTCAACCGCGACATCGCGGAGGTGCCGATCTCGCTCGAGGCCATGGCGATGTGGCATCGCATCGCGGAGATCGTCGGCGACGATTGCGGCTTTCACGCCCGTGGCCAGGTCAATGTCGCGGAACGCGACGAGCATATGCCGGCCCTGCTCCAGCGCGAGGCGAAGATGCGCGCGCTCGGGCACAGTCATGAGGAGCTGGTCGATGCGAAGGAACTGCGCCGCCTCGTGCCGGCGCTGAGCCCGCATTGCGTCGGCGCGCTGGTCGCGCGACGCGACGGCGCGGCCGATCCGCACCGGACCATCCTCGCCTTCCGCCGTGCCTGCGAGGCCGAGGGCGTCGTCATCGCCGAGGGCTGCGGCGTCGAGGCGGTCGACCGGCAGGGCCCGGACTGGCTGCTCGCCTGCGGCGATCGCCGCTTCCGCGCGCCGGTCGTGGTCAATGCCGCCGGCGCCTGGGCGGCTCGGCTGGCGGCCTTGTTCGGCGACGACATCGCGCTCGGCGTGCGCGCCTCGATGATGATCGTGACCGAGCGCCTCGCGCCGCTGCTCGACCCCGTGGTCAGCGTGGTCGGCCGGGCGCTCTCCTTCAAGCAGTCGGACCAGGGCACGCTGGTGATCGGCGGCGGTCTGCAAGGCGCGGCCGATCTCGACCGGGAAAGCAGCACGGTGAACTTCAGCGAGCTGGCCAAGGGCGCGCGCGCGTCGAGCGACCTCTTCCCGGCCGTGCACGGGGTCCGCATCGCCCGTTGCTGGACCGGAATCGAGGCGCAGACGCGCGACCGCCTGCCGGTGATCGGCGCCTCGCCGAATGCGCCCGGCCTCTTCCATGCCTTCGGCTTCTCCGGGCACGGCTTCCAGCTCGTCCCGGTCGTCGGCTCGATCCTGGCCGAGCTCGTCGTCGAAGGCCACACCCGGCGCGAGATCGCGGCCTTCGCGCCGCAACGCCTGATGCAGGAAAGGGCCGCGGCATGACGAGCTTCGTTGTCAGGCGCCTCCTGCTCGCCATTCCCACGCTGTTCGTGATGCTGACGGCGATCTTCGTGCTGGTCAGGCTCGTGCCGGGCGATGCCGCTTCCGTCATCCTCGGCGATCAGGCGAGCGCCGCCTCGCTCGCGGCGCTGCGGGAGAAGCTCGGCCTCGACCAGCCGGTCCATGTCCAGTACCTCGCCTTCATCGGCAAGGTGCTCACCGGCGATCTCGGCCAGTCCCTGAGCAGCGGCCGCAGCGTCATCCAGGAGGTGCTGCTCGTCCTGCCCTCGACCATCGAACTGACGGTCGCCGCCGTCGCCATCGGCCTCGTCTTCGGCCTGCCGCTCGGCGTCGCCGCCGCGCTCAGCCGCAATGGCTGGATCGACTATGTCGCGCGCGTCGTCTCGCTGGTCGGGCTCTCCTTCCCAGCCTTCGTCTCCGGCATCCTGATGCTGATCGTCTTCGCCATCCAGCTCGGCTGGTTCCCGGTGCTGGGCAATACCAGCGGCTCGGGCGACCTGACGGAGCGCCTGCGTGCGCTGGCGCTGCCGGCGCTCAATCTCGGCATCATCATGACGGCCTATGTGATGCGGGTGACGCGTGCGGCGATGCTCGGCGTCCTCACCGAGGACTATATCCGCACCGCCCGCGCCAAGGGGGTGAGCCCGACCCGGCTCGTCGTCACCCATGCGCTGCGCAACAGCCTGATCCCGATCATCACGGTGGTCGGGCTCTATTTCGGCACGCTGATCGGCAATTCGGTGCTGACCGAGATCATCTTCAACCGGCCGGGCCTGGGCAAGCTGATCATCGGCGCGCTCAACGCCCGCGACTACACGCTGCTGCAGGGGCTGATGATCATCTTCGCCATCTGCGTGATCATCGTGAACACCGTGACGGACATGGCCTATGGCCTCGTCGATCCAAGGGTGAAATACACATGAGCGCCGTCGCCTCCACGACCGTCGAATTGCGGCCGGGCGGCCTCTGGCTCGCCTTCAGCCAGAACAAGCTCGCCTGGATCGGCCTCGTCCTGCTCGGCCTGATCGTCTTCGTCGCGGTGTTCGCGCCCTGGCTCGCGCCGCACGATCCGCTCGAGCAGAACATCGTCGCCCGGCTCGAACCACCTTCGGCCGAGTTCTGGCTCGGCACCGATTCCTATGGCCGCGACGTGCTCTCGCGCCTGATCTACGGGGCGCGCATCTCTCTCTTCGTCGGCTTCGTCGCGATCCTCATCGCCATGCTGATCGGCACGGCGATCGGCGTCATCGCCGGCTATATCGGCGGCCTCTTCGACCAGCTCGTCATGGGCGTGCTCGACGTGCTGCTGGCGTTCCCGACCCTGCTGCTCGGCCTGATGATCGCCGCGATGCTGGGGGCGAGCCTGGAAAACCTGATCATCGCCATCGCCGTCACCGAGATCGCGCCCTTCGCCCGCGTGGCCCGCGCCCCGACGATCACGCTGCGCCAGCGCGACTTCGTCGAGGCGAGCCGCTCCTATGGCTGCGGGCCGTTCCGGATCATGACCCGGCACATCCTGCCCAACATGCTGTCGGATGTGGTGGTGATGAGCTCGCTCTGGCTGGCATCGGCGATCCGCACGGAAGCCTCGCTGAGCTTCATCGGGCTCGGCGTGCCGCCACCGGCCGCGACCTGGGGCGGCATGATCCGCGAAGGCTTCGAGAACATCCTGGACGCCTGGTGGCTCGCGGTCTTTCCGAGCCTCGCGATCCTGGCAACGGTGCTCGCGCTCAACCTGCTCGGCGATGCCCTGCGCGACGCCTCGGACCCGCGCTCCCGCTCACGGTGAGGGCAACGGTCTCGCCGACTGGCGAACCACCTCCGATATCTCGCGGAGCTGGGGGGCCAGCGGGCTCGTCCTGCGCCAGACCATGCCGATCGTGCGGGAGGGCTGCGGCGCCTCGAAGCGGACGATGGAGACGGAAGCCGAGCGCGTCTCGACCGCCACGGCCATTTCCGGGATCAGGGTGACGCCCAGCCCGGCATCGACCATCTGGACCAGCGTCGACAGCGAACTCGCATCCAAAAGGTCACGCGGCTGCGCGGCACGCGGTCTGGTATTGCAGAAAGAGAGGGCCTGATCACGGAAGCAATGCCCCTCCTCGAGCAGCAGCAGCCTCATCTCGCGCAGCGCCTCGCGGCTCGGGGCCGGCTTCCCGTCATCCGCGCGCGGGCGGAGAAGGACGAAGCTCTCGGTGAAAAGCGCGACCTCGGTCAGGGACGGCTCCGATACCGGCAAGGCGACGATCGCCATGTCGAGGCGCCCCTCGTTCAATTCCTCGACCAGCTTCGGCGTCAGCGTCTCGCGCACATGGAGGTCGAGGCCGCCATGCAGACGGGTGAGATCGCCGATGAGGTTCGGCAGCAGATAGGGCGCGACCGTCGGGATCACGCCGATGCGCAACCGCGCGACCTGCCCGCCGCGGGAGGCGCGGGCATAGCCTTCCAGCTCGTCGAACGAGCGCAGGATCTCCCTCGCCCGCTCCGCGATTCCCTCGCCGAAACGCGTCAGGCGAACCTGGCGCCCGCCTCTCTCGAAGAGATCGGAGCCGAGCTCGCCCTCGAGAACCTTGATCTGCATCGACAGGGCCGGCTGCGAGATCGAGCACGCCTCGGCCGCGCGTCCGAAATGACCGTGCCGCGCCAGCGCCTCGAAATAGCGAAGCTGCTTGAGTGTCAGGTTCGTCATAATTTCAACTTATCGATGCAATCAGAAAATCGGAATTAAAATAATGAAACCGCTTTGCTAAGAGGCTAGCAGCGAAGAGGGGTGCAGCAGATGTCACGACCGCCACGCACCGCGAAGGCCAGCGCTGTTTCGGCCCCCGGCTTCCGCCGGCCCGCTCGCGTGCCGTGCCCCGCCTTCGCTCGGCAAGCCCGTCCGGTTCGGATGCCCCGATCGCCCGACGCCCTTTCGCCCCACTGATCCTGACAGGAGGAGCCGCTCCCCAAGGGCAAGGCTCCGATCGTCATGGAACCATGCCTTCAGCCCAGCCAAGCCCGGAGAGAAACATGAACGCGAAGACTGAGGACAGCACGGGCAAATGCCCCGTCGCCCATGGCGGCGGCGCCCGGCAGAATCGCGACTGGTGGCCGAGCCAGCTGCCCGTCGACCTGCTGAACCAGCACTCGGCCAAGTCCGATCCACTGGATCAGACCTTCAGCTACCGCAAGGCGTTCGAGAAGCTCGACTATGAGGCGCTGAAGAACGACCTGCGCAAGCTGATGACCGAATCGCAGGATTGGTGGCCGGCCGATTTCGGCCATTACGGCCCGCAGTTCATCCGCATGTCCTGGCATTCCGCCGGCACCTACCGCCTCGCCGACGGTCGCGGCGGCGGCGGTCGCGGTCAGCAGCGCTTCGCCCCGCTCAACAGCTGGCCGGACAACGTCAACATCGACAAGTCGCGCCGCCTGCTCTGGCCGATCAAGCAGAAATACGGCCAGGCCATCTCCTGGGCCGACCTGATGATCCTGACCGGCAATGTCGCGCTGGAGACCATGGGCTTCCGCACCTTCGGCTTCGCCGGCGGTCGCGAGGACACCTGGGAGCCCGACAATGACGTGAACTGGGGCGCCGAGACCGCCTGGCTGACCCATCGCCCGCTCGACAAGTTCGACGCGCCGCTCAGCGCCACCGAGATGGGCCTGATCTACGTCAATCCGGAAGGTCCGGGCGCCAGTGGCGATCCGGTCTCGGCCGCGCATTTCATCCGCGAGACCTTCGCCCGAATGGCGATGAACGACGAGGAGACCGTCGCCCTCATCGGCGGCGGCCACACCTTCGGCAAGACGCATGGCGCCGCGCCGGAATCCCACAAGGGTCCTGATCCCGAAGCCGCCGAGCTGGAGGCGCAGGGTCTCGGCTGGGCCAGCAATTACGGCACCGGCCATGGCGGCGATGCGGTCGGCAGCGGCCTCGAGGTCACCTGGACGCAGACCCCGGCGCAGTGGAGCAACCACTTCTTCGAGAACCTGTTCAAATACGAATGGGTTCAGACCCGCAGCCCCGGCGGCGCCATCCAGTGGGAGGCGAAGGATGCCGAGGCGGTCATCCCCGACGCCCATGATCCGGCGAAGAAGCACAAGCCGACGATGCTGACGACCGACCTGTCGCTGCGCTTCGACCCGGTCTACGAGAAGATCTCGCGCCGGTTCCTGGAGAACCCGCAGGCCTTCGCGGAAGCCTTCGCCCGCGCCTGGTTCAAGCTGACCCATCGCGATCTCGGCCCGCGCTCGCGCTATCTCGGCCCGGAAGTGCCGAAGGAAGAGCTGATCTGGCAGGATGTGGTGCCGGCCGTCGATCATCCGCTGGTCGGCGAAGCCGATATCGCCGCCCTCAAGGAGAAGATCCGGGCCTCCGGCCTCACCGTCTCCGAGCTGGTCGGCACGGCCTGGGCCTCGGCCGCGACCTTCCGTGGCGGCGACAAGCGCGGCGGCGCCAACGGTGCGCGCGTCCGCCTCAGCCCCCAGAAAGACTGGGAGGTCAACCGCCCCGCCCAGCTCGCCAAGGTGATCGAGGTGCTCGACGGCATCCGGCGCCAGTTCAACAAGGAGGCCGACGGCGACCAGAAAATCTCGCTGGCCGACCTCATCGTGCTGGCCGGGAATGTCGGCGTCGAGCAGGCGGCGAAGGCCGCCGGCCATGACGTCAGCGTGCCGTTCACGCCGGGCCGCACCGACGCCAAGCAGGAGCAGACGGACATCCATTCCTTCGCGGTGATGGAGCCTGTCCTGGACGGCTTCCGCAACTACCAGAAGGCCGGGGCGAAGGTGCCGGCCGAGGTGGCGCTGATCGACCGGGCACAGCTGCTGACGCTGACCGCGCCGGAGCTGACGGTGCTGATCGGTGGCCTGCGCGCGATCAACATCAACGCCGATGGCGGGACGCATGGTGTGCTGACCAACCGGCCGGGCGCGCTGACGAACGACTTCTTCGTCAACCTGCTCGACATGGGCACGCAGTGGAAGGCCGCCTCCGAGGCCAAGGACGTGTTCGAGGGCACCGATCGCAAGACCGGCGCCGCGAAATGGACCGGCACCCGCGCCGACCTCGTCTTCGGCTCGAACTCGATCCTGCGTGCGCTGGCGGAGGTCTATGCCAGCACGGACGCCAGGGAGAAGTTCGTGAAGGACTTCGTGGCGGCCTGGACGAAGGTGATGAATCTCGACCGTTTCGACATCGCCTGATGCAACGACGCCCGGCCGCCATCCTGCGGGCGGGCGCTCACGCGAACCGGTCCGTCATTCGCTGAACGGACCGGCCTCTCGCAGGATCGCGCCGTCGTCCCGGGCTTGCCCCGGTACGACGGCGTTTTCCTGAAAACGCCCCGGCCTTCCAAACGCGCCCCGGGGATGCAGCCCGCCGGCAAAGATTTTGCGCGGCCGGGGATGGACGGCGGGCACCGTCTGCGCGAAATTTCAGCATGCAGCCCTTGCAGATATTTTAAGCTTGAAACATTATGCTCCGGCGCGAGCCAAAGAAGTCCGAGGGAACCCGGCCGCGCCTCCTTTTTCGCTCGTTCGTCCCGGGAGGGCATCGATGACGACTCTCAAATTCGCACTCGCGCTCGGTTGTGGCGCGCTGGCCCTCTCCATGGCCTCGGCCCAGGCGCAGGAACCGATGAAGATCGGCGTGGTCAGCGTCCTGACCGGCCCCGGCGCCGCTCTCGGCCAGCAGGTCCGCGACGGTTTCCAGCTCGCGGTCGACAAGAATGGCGGCAAGCTCGGCGGCGTGCCGGTCAAGATCACCGTGATCGACGACGAATTGAAGCCCGACGTCGCAGTCGACCGGGTGCGCAGCTTCGTCGAGAGCGAGAAGCCGACCTTCGTCGTCGGCCCGGTCTTCTCGAACATCCTCGGCGCGATCGCCAAGCCCGTGCTCGATTCCGGCGCCTTCCTGATCAGCCCGAATGCCGGCCCGTCCACCATGGCGGGCAAGGCCTGCAACAAGAACTTCTTCGTCACCTCCTACCAGAACGACCAGGTGCACGAGGTCCTCGGCAAATACGCGCAGGACCAGAACTACAAGCGGGCCTATATCATCGCGCCGAACTATCAGGCGGGTAAGGACTCGCTCGCCGGCTTCAAGCGCTACTTCAAGGGCGAGATCGTCGATGAGGTCTACGCCCCGCTGAACGCGCTCGACTTCTCGGCCGACCTCGCCAAGATCGCCTCCACCAAGCCCGACGTCGTCTTCGCCTTCCTGCCCGGGGGGCTCGGCGTCAACTTCGTCAAGCAGTGGTCGCAGGCCGGCCTGCAAGGCAAGATTCCCTTCCTCTCCGCCTTCACGGTCGATGAATCGACCCTGCCGGCGCAGCAGGATGCGGCGGTCGGGCTCTATGGCGGGATGACCTGGGCGCCCAACATGGACAACCCCCAGACGAAGGACTTCGTGAAGGCCTATGAAGCCGCCTACAAGATCGTGCCGGGCTCCTACGCCCAGCAGGCCTATGATGCGGCGATGCTGATCGATTCCGCCGTGAAGGCAGCCGGCGGCACCGGCAATGCCGACAAGCTGCGCGACGCCATCAAGAAAGCCGACTTCACCTCGCTGCGCGGCAAGTTCAAGTTCAACACCAACGGCTTCCCGATCCAGGACTTCTATCTCGTCAAGGTCGCGAAGCGCGCGGACGGCAAGTTCCAGACCGAGATCGCCGAGAAGGTGTTCACCGACTACGCCGATCCGCACGCCAAGGATTGCGGGTTGAAATAAGGCGCCTCGGCGCCACATCCGCCACCGTCATCCCGGACAAGCCGCGAAGCGGCGCCGATCCGGGATCCATCGAAGGGCAGAGTCCTGCAAGGAATGCGCTCTACGATGGATTCCGGGCCTTCGCTTCGCTACGCCCGGAATGACGGTCGAGGTTGATCGCGACGGCAGAGCGAGCCACCGATCCCATGACCACAAGCCTCCTGATCGTCCAGCTCCTCAACGGGCTCCAGTTCGGCATCCTGCTGTTCCTGGTCGCGGCCGGGCTGACGCTGGTCTTCGGCGTGATGGACTTCATCAACCTCGCCCATGGCGTCCAGTACATGCTCGGCGCCTATCTCGCCGTGACCTTCGTCGGCCTGACCGGCTCCTTCATGCTCGGACTCGCGCTGGCGCTCGCCGCCGCGCTGCTGCTGGGTCTGGTGCTGGAATTCCTCGTCTTCCGCCATCTCTACGAACGCGAGCATCTCGACCAGGTGCTGGCGACCTTCGGCCTGATCCTGCTGTTCAACCAGGCGGTGAAGATGATATGGGGCGCGGCGCCGCTTTCCGTGCCGGTGCCCGAATTCCTGTCGGGCAATGTCCGGCTGATGGACGGCATCCTCTATCCCGTCTACCGCTTCGCGCTGATCGGGGCAGGCCTGGGCGTCGGCGCGCTTCTCTGGTTCGTCGTCGAGAAGACCCGCACCGGCATGCTGCTGCGAGCCGGCGCCTCGAATGCGCCGATGGTCTCGGCGCTCGGCATCGATATCCGCAAGCTGTTCATGATCGTCTTCGCCTTCGGCACCATGCTCGCGGGCTTCGCCGGGGCGATGGCGGCGCCGATCCTCTCGGTCGAGCCCGGCATGGGCGACACGGTGCTGATCCTGGCCTTCGTCGTCATCGTCGTTGGCGGCATCGGCTCGATCCGCGGCGCCTTTGTCGGCGCGCTGATCGTCGGGCTTGTCGATACGCTCGGCCGCTCCTTCATGAACGATCTGCTGCGGCTGTTCATGGCGCCCGCCTCGGCCCGCGCAACGGGAGCCGCCCTCTCCTCCATGCTGATCTACCTCGTCATGGCGGCGGTGCTGTTCGTGCGGCCCGAGGGGCTGCTGCCGGCCAAGGGGCGCTCGTGAGCGCGGTCACGACATCCGCGGCCATCGCGCGCCCGGCGCTGCCCGCTGCCCGCCGGCTCGCGCCGCTCGTCATCCTCGGTCTGCTGGCGCTGCTGCCGCTGGCGACTGCGCTCGGCCTGCCCGCGCATTGGCTGACATTGGTGACGCGGGCGATGATCTTCGCCGTCGCGGCGCTCTCGCTCGATCTCATCCTCGGCGTCGGCGGCCTCGTCTCCTTCGGCCATGCCGCCTTCATCGGGATCGGAGCCTATGGCGCCGGCATCTTGATCACCGAGGGCCAAACCGAGCTGCTGGTCGCGCTGCCGGCCATCCTGCTCGTCTGTGCCGCCTTCGCGGCGGTGACCGGCTATGTCTCGCTGCGCACGCGCGGCGTCGCCTTCATCATGATCACGCTCGCCTTCGGGCAGATGGCCTTCTATTTCGCGCAGGCGCTCTCCGCCTATGGCGGCGATGACGGGCTGACGCTCTACGAGAAGAGCACGCTGCTGGGCCGGGAAATCTTCGCCAACCGTACCGGCTTCTACTACATCGCGCTCGGCACGCTGGCCTTCTGCTACTGGCTGGCGCGGCGGCTGGTGGCCTCGCGCTTCGGCCGCGTGCTGCGGGCCGCGCGCGAGAACGCCGTACGCGTCACCGTCACCGGCTACGATGTCGACCATGTCCGGCTCGGCGCCTATGTGATCAGCGGCATGATGGCTGGGCTGTCCGGTTTCCTGCTCGCCAACCAGACCGATTTCGTCAGCCCCGCCTTCATGTCCTGGCAGCGCTCGGGCGAATTGATCTTCATGGTCGTGCTCGGCGGCGTCGGCTCTCTCCACGGAGCCATCGTCGGGGCGCTCGCCTTCCTGATCGCCGAGGATGTGCTTTCGGCGTGGACCCAGAACTGGAAGGCGATCTTCGGGCCGCTGATCGTGCTCTTCGTGCTGTTCACCCAAGGCGGCATCGCCGGCCTCATGACCAAGCTCAGAGGGCGCCGCGATGGCTGAGCCGGCGCTCGCACTGAAGGGGCTCGCCAAATCCTTCGGCGCGCTCAAGGTCACCGACGGGGTCGACCTTTCGATCGCGCCGGGCGAGCTTCACGCTCTGATCGGCCCTAATGGCGCGGGCAAGACGACGCTGGTTCACCAGATCTCCGGGACGCTGCGGCCGGATTCCGGTGCGATCCTGTTCGGAGGCACGGACATCACCCATCTGCCGCCGCAGAAGCGGGCGCGAGCGGGACTCGCCCGCACCTTCCAGATCACCTCGACCATCGCCTCGCTCTCGGCGCTGGAGAATGTCGCGCTCGGCGTGCAGGCGCATAGCGCTCACCCGCTCTCGTTCTTCCGCGACGCGGCGCGCGACGAGGCACTCAATGCGCCCGCCTGGGAGGCGCTGGAGGCGGTCGGCCTGACCGAGCGCGCCCATGCTCCCGCCGGCAGCCTCTCGCATGGCGAGAAGCGCGCGCTGGAGATCGCGATGGCGCTGACCCTCAAGCCAAAGCTCATCCTGCTCGACGAGCCCCTCGCCGGCGTCGGCCATGAGGAGGGCGAGCGATTGATCGCGCTTTTGAAGAGCCTCAAGGGCCGCTTCGCCATGCTGCTGGTCGAGCACGATATGAGCGCCGTCTTCGCGCTCGCCGACCGCGTCACGGTGCTGGTCTATGGTGGCGTCATCGCCTCGGGCGAGCCGGCGGCCGTGCGGGCCGATCCGGCCGTGCGGCAGGCCTATCTCGGCGAGGAGGTCTAGCGATGCTCCACGTCGAAGGGCTCGATGCCGGCTATGGCGAGGCGCAGATCCTGTTCGGGGTCGATGTTTCCGTCGGCGAGGGCGAGGTGGTGACTCTGCTCGGCCGCAACGGCATGGGCAAGACCACGACGGTGCGCTCGATCATGGGGCTCTTGCCGGCCAAGGCCGGACGCATCGCCTTCGGCGGCCGCGACCTGACCGGCGCCCCGCCCTTCCGCGTCGCGCAAGCCGGCATCGGCCTCGTGCCGGAGGGCCGGCAGATCTTCCCGACGCTTTCGGTCGAGGAGAATCTGATTGCGACCGCAGCAGATCGTTCCGGCAAGAAGCGCTGGGACTTGGAGCGGATCTATGCCTTCTTCCCGCGTCTCAGGGAAAGGCGAGAGAATCGCGGCAACCAGCTCTCCGGCGGCGAGCAGCAGATGCTGGCGATCGGACGGGCGCTGATGACCAATCCCAAGCTGATCATCCTCGACGAGGCGACGGAGGGGCTCGCGCCCCTGATCCGCGAGGAGATCTGGAACTGCCTGACGGCCTTGAAGGCGGAAGGCGAATCCATTCTCGTCATCGACAAGAACGTCGATGCGCTGGTCCGGATCGCCGACCGCCATGTCGTGCTGGAGAAAGGGCGCGTCGTCTGGCGCGGCACCAGCGCCGACTTGCGCAGCGACAGCGCCGTGAAGGACCGCTTCCTGCACTTCTAGCAGCAGCGACCGCCAACCGCCGCCCGGTCCGCTGGCCGGCTTGATGAGGAGAGCAAGATCATGAAGCCGCTGACTGCCGGCGTGACGCGCGCCAATGAAGGCCTGGACGCGATTTCCTGGAACATCCTCGGCCAGACCTATGTGCCGAAGACGCTGTCGCAGGACAGCTTCTCCTGGCACGCGACCTTCCCGCCGGGCACCTTCGTGCCGCCGCATATCCACACGACGCAGGACGAGTTCATCTACATGCTGGAGGGAAGGCTCGATCTCGTGCTCGACGGGCAGGAGAGCTTCGCCACCGCCGGAGACCTGATCCGCCTGCCGCGCAATGTGCCGCATGGCCTGTTCAACAAGAGCGACGCGACGGTGAAGTGCCTGTTCTGGGTTTCGCCGACCGGCCGGCTCTACGATCTGTTCTGGGGCATCCATTCCATGGCGGAGCAGAAGCCGGCGGATGTCGTCGCGCTCTCGGCCAAGCACGAGGTCGATTTCCTGCCGCCGCCGCCCGAAGGCGCCTGAGCCGGCACATTCCCGTGAAAAGCATCGCCTCGCCGGCCGATCGCCCCCTGGCCGGCGATGGCCCGTTAAGGATAATCAATCGTTAAGCGTGAGCGCGCGGATCTGATCTGCTTAACTGCCCCCTGCAACCTTGGGTCGTTGTCTTTCGGGGAACGCAACAGCGATGGATACCGAACGTCGTCGCGCGCCGCGCCAGCGCACGCTGCTCGGCGGGATCGTGGCCTTCAACGGCCGGCGCTCGACACTCGATTGCACGATCCGGAACCTGTCCGGCAGCGGCGCGCTGATGGCCGTGCCGGATGCCGTTGCGCTGCCGCCGTCCTTCGAGCTCGAAATCCCTTCGCGGCAGCGTCAGTATTCGGCACGCACGGTCTGGCGCAGCGGAGAGCGGATCGGCATCGTCTTCACCGATCCGGCCGAGGCCGTGCCGCTCGACCTGATGCGCCGGCTCAAGGCTTGCGAGACGGCGAATGCCGGTCTGAAGACCCGCATCCGCCAGCTGACCGAGGCCGGTTGATCAACCCTTGCGGGTTGCCAGTTGCTCCGCCGAGAAGCCGGCCTTGCCGGCATAGGACTTCACGATCTGCTCGCGCCTTGCGTAGCTCAGCACACGCTCGACATCGTCGAAACCGTTCGGCGCCAGCGCCTCGACCGCGTCGATCACCCGCTCCGGCCCGCCGACCCGGTTCATTGCCACCACCTCCGCCGTCGCCGGCAGACGCTCAGCCTCATAGGCTGCCAGCGCCTGGCGCGGATGCTCGGCTTTGGCCAGCCGGTCGGCAAGGCAGCGCGCATCGAGGATCGCCTGCGAAGCGCCGTTCGAGCCGACCGGATACATCGGATGGGCGGCATCGCCGAGCAGCGTGACGCGGCCATGGGTCCAGCGCGGCAGCGGGTCGCGGTCGCACATCGGGTACTCCCAGAAGGTCGCAGTCGCCCGGATCAGGCCGAGGATGTCGAAGCCCGGCACGCTGAAACGGCGCGCGAAGGGCAGCACATCCTCGAGGCGGCCCGACTTCGACCAGGCCTCCTTCGGCGGCGGCCGCTCGGCATCGCCATTGCGGATGTTGACGACCCAGTTGGTCAATCGCGTCTGTGGTGTCGCCCCCTTGCCGATCGGGTACAGCACAAGCTTGCCGGCCATGCCGCCGGCGATGATCATGCTCTCGCCGTCGAGGAAGACCGGCCAGTCGCAGGCGCCGCGCCACATCTGCACACCCTGCCAGCGCGGCGTCCCCTGGTTCGGGAAGTAGAAAGCCCTGACCGCCGAATGGATGCCGTCGGCGCCCACCAGGATGTCGCCGCGCGCCGTCTCGCCAGCCTCGCCGAAGCGGGCATCGCTGAAATGCGCGGTGACGCCACCCTCATCCTGCAGGAAGCCAAGCAGGCGCCGGCCGGTGCGGATCGCATCCTCGCCAAGCCGCTCGGCGACCGCGTCGCGGATGAGGCGCTGAAGCCTCCCGCGATGGATCGAGAATTGCGGCACCGGCGCGCCGGCGTGCAGGCCGCGCGGCTCGCGCCAGACCGCCTGTCCGAAGCGGTTCATATAGATGAGTTCGCGCGTGCGAATCCCGGCCTCGTCGAGCGCCGGCAGCAGGCCGAGCTCGGCGAGCTCGCGGATCGCGTGCGGCAGCGTGTTGATCCCGACACCGACCTCGCGGATTTCCCCCGCCTGTTCGTAGACGGTCGCGCCGATGCCCCGTGCGTGCAGCATCAGCGCCAAGGTCAACCCGCCGATGCCGCCGCCAACGATGATAACCCGCATGCACCGTTCCCTGATGTGCCCATTGTCCTGGGTCTGATATTTTAAGTTTGAAATATCTCTTTTCGATTTGTCAATTGCCGCCGGGCGCGGCGGTTCCGATCCACAGCCGCAATCGGCATCGACCGAAATCGGACAGCGAAGACGGAACAACGCCCCGGCCCTCCGACGTTGTTTTTCATCGAACTGTCACGTCGGCCACAGATAAAGCCGATGTTGGCTGGACGATGGCTCGGACTGTGTCCCGGCGGCTGTCGGTCGAACCGCGCGCCGTCTTCTTTCAACCCGTCACGCATAGAGTTGACAGCATGTCTCCCGACAATCTGGACCGCATCAAGGACGAGATTCTCGACAGCTTCGACGAGGAGCTGGAATTGCAGCTCGAAGATGACCGCCTCGACGAGCTCGTTGCGGAAGGGCTGGAAGGCGCGGGCGGCGATACCCTCGACCGCAAGGTCTATTTCCGTGAGCTCTTCCGCCTGCAGCACGAACTCGTGCGCCTGCAGGACTGGATCCAGTACAAGAAGCTCAAGGTCGTCGTGCTGTTCGAAGGGCGCGACTCCGCCGGTAAGGGCGGCGCGATCAAGCGCGTGACGCAGCGTCTCAACCCGCGCATCTGCCGCGTCGTCGCCCTGCCCGCTCCGACCGAGCGCGAGCGCAACCAGTGGTATTTCCAGCGCTATGTTCCGCATCTGCCGAGCGCCGGCGAAATGGTGCTGTTCGACCGCTCCTGGTACAACCGCGCCGGCGTCGAGCGGGTGATGGGCTTCTGCACCCCCGAGGAGCTGGAGGAGTTCTTCCGCTCGGTTCCGGATTTCGAGCACATGCTCGTGCGCTCCGGCATCATCCTGATCAAGTACTGGTTCTCGATCACCGACGAGGAGCAGGAATTCCGCTTCCGCATGCGCATCGAGGATCCGCTGAAGCAGTGGAAGCTCTCGCCGATGGATCTGGAGAGCCGCGTCCACTGGGAGGACTACACCCGCGCCAAGGAAGAGATGCTGGAGCGGACCCATACGGAGCATGCGCCGTGGTCGGTCGTGCAGGCGGTAGACAAGAAGCGCGCCCGCCTCAACATGATCTCGCATCTGCTCGGCCAGATTCCCTATGAGAACGTGCCGAAGCCGGAGATCGTGCTGCCCGCGCGCGTGCGCAATCCGGATTATCTGCGTCATCCGGTACCGCCGGAAATGTATGTGCCCGAGGTTTTTTGAGGAAGCGCGCCGGCTGCGCACCGACTAGCCCAGTACGCGAACCGTCATGGCGAGGAGCAAAGCGACGAAGCAATCCAGGGCAGCCAGGTGAAACCTCTCACCCAGTCCTGCTGGATTGCTTCGCTCCGCTCGCAATGACGGGCGTGTAAGCTCGCGACGCCTCTACTCGCTGAGAGCCGCCTCAGCCCTTCGGGAAGGTCAGCGGCGAATAGTCGGTGACGGGGCGCTTGGCCCAATCATATTCCGGCGCGGCGGCCTCGGTGCGCTTCTGCGCCTCGTGCAGGCGGCGGGCGGCATCGGGATAGTCCATCGTCAGCACCATGCCGTCGGCCACGACCAGCCGACCATCGACATAGACGCGATCCACGGCACGCTCAGCGGCCGCATAGACCATGCTGCGCACGGGGTCGCGGCGCGGCTGCATCATCGGATGGGCGAGATCGACCATCACGAGGTCCGCCTTGCAGCCGGCTTCCAACCGCCCGATGTCGTCGCGGCCGAGCGCGGCGGCGCCGGCCGTGGTCGCAGCCTCGAAGATATCGGTTGTGGTGAGCGTGCGCGGGCTCTCCGCCATCAGCCGGGCGACATAGCCGGCATGGCGCATCTCCTCGAGCATGTTGTGCGGATAGGTGTCGGTGCCGAGCCCGATGCGGACGCCGGCCCGGCGGTAGCGCCCGAAATCGTCGAGCGCGATGCCGCGGCGCATGAAGACCGTGGGGCAATGGGCGACGGTCGTGCCGGTCTCGGCGAGCAGTGCGAGATCGCGCCGGCTGTGCCAGGCGACGCGCGGATAGTCGTCGAGGAAGATGGCGTGGCCGACGATGCTGGTCTCGCCGAGCACGCCGAGCTTCTCCAGCCACTGGATCGGCGAGACGCCGTGGCGGCGGGTGATCTCGTGGAACTCCACCGTCGATTGCGCGGCATGGATCTGCCAGCGCAGCCCGCGGCGCCCGGCTTCGGCATGGCTTTCCTTGATCAGCCCCTCGCTGCAGGTGTCGATCTGGGCGGGGCAGACCATGCCAAAGAGCCGGCCGGAGGGGTGGTTCTGCGCCTGCTCGATCACGTCGAGGGCCTGGGCCATGGCCGCCTGCCCGGCCTTCTCGTCCCATTCGTATTCGACGACATGGCCGTTCCTGGTGAACCAGCGGGCCGAGCGGAACATCGGCGAGAGGCAGACGCGCAGGCCGCTATTGGCCGCGAGGTCGAGCCAGCCGGGATGGGCGACCGACAGGTCCGCGACCGTGGTGACGCCCGACAGCAGCAATTCCGAATAGGCGACCTCGACGCAGGCCGGCACCGCCTCGGCATCCGGCCGCAGGATCGGCATGAACTCGTAGAGCGAGGAGTTGTAGAGGGCGGGCGAGCCGAGCTCGTCGAGGAAGCCCTTGTTGAGCGGCTCGCTCGACGGATGCGAATGGATGTTGACGAGGCCCGGCATGACCATACGCCCGCGCCCATCGACCGTCTCGTCGGCCTGCCCCTCATAGCGCTTGCCGACGAAGCTGATCGCGCCATCCGCGAAGGCGACGTCGGCATCGTGCAGATAGACGTGGCGGGACGCTTCCGCATCCCAGGCGACAACGATGTCGGCGTTCTTGATGACCGTGATCGTCATGGTGTTCTCCTCCGCTCCCAAAGGCATGGCGAAGGCTGATTTTACGGGACGGCGCCGTCATTCCGGACAAGCCGCGACAGCGGCGCCGATCCGGAATCCATCGTCGAGCGCAGCGCCCTTCGATGGATTCCGGGTCAAGCCCGGAATGACGGCTCGTTTCCGCGGAGAATCAGCCTGCGCTCGAAAAAACTCAGCGCTTCAGCTTGATGTCGAGGCCCTTGTAGAGCCCGGCACCGTAGATGCCGTGGGCGCGCACGCCCTCGACGCGATCACCCGCCACGACCCAGAGCGGCTGCGAGGCCAGCGGCACCCAGACATTGGCGTCGGTGAGCTGCATCTGGACGGCGCCGATCGCCTCCTTGCGCTTGGCCGGATCGACGGCGGTCGCGGCTGCCTTGAGCAGCTCGTCCGTCTTCGGGTCCTTCCAGTTCATGCGGTTCGGCGTCGGCACCTGCCGGCTGGCGAAGTAGAGGTTCAGCGCCTCCGTCGCCGTGACATAGGGGTAGGACATGTAGAAGGCGTCAAACTCCTGCGTCGCCAGCTTGCCCCAGGCGACGGTGGCGTCCCAGAGCTGGATCTTGAGGTCGATGCCGATCTTGCGCAGATCGGCCTGCATCGCCTCGGAGATGCGCGGGTTCACGTCGTTGCGGATGCCGTAGACGATGAAGGTGGCCTTCTGGCCGTCCTTCTCGCGGATGCCATCGGCGCCCGGCTTCCAGCCGGCTTCGTCGAGAAGCTTCGCCGCCGCCGCCGGATCGTGCTTCGGCATCTTCGCGGCCGTGTCCTTGTCGTAGTCAAGCACGGCCGGATTCAGCAGCGATGGCAGCGCGGTGCCCTTGCCGAAGAAGATCGCCTTGGCGATGGCCTGCTTGTCGGTGGCCATGTTGACGGCCTCGCGGATCGCCTTGTCCTTCGAGACGGGCTTGTCGACCTTGAAGCCCATGAAGACGTCGTAGATGTAGTTTTCCTGGCGTTGCACGGTCATGCCGGGGATGCGCTGCATCGTGTCGAGCGCGATATAGGGCATGTAGTAGGTCACGTCGGCCTGCTTGGCCTGGATCGCGGCCATCAGCGTATTCGGCTCGGGAATGACCTTCCAGACGATGTCCTCGATCTGTGGCTTCGGGTCCTTGTAGATCGACGGACCCCAATTGTAATAGGGGTTCTTCTTCAGCACGATTTCCTGGCGCGGCGTCCACTTCACCCAGCAATAGGGGCCGGTGGCGTTGAAGCCCTGCACGCCGAAATTCGCCCCGAGCTTCTCGACCGCGTTCTTGTCGACGACCGAGGCGAAGGACAGCGCCATCTGGAAGAGCAGGTCGCTATAGGGCTCCTTGAGCTCATAGATCAGCGTGGAATCGCCCTCGGCACGGATGTCCTGAACCGGGCCGCCGCGGAAGGAGACCGGCGACTTGTTGGCCGGATCGACCCAGCGCTTCAGCGAATAGACCACGTCGTCGATGGTCATCGGCCGGCCGTCGCAGAACTTGACGTCCTTGCGGATCTTAAAGGTGTAGGTCTTGCCGTCCGGCGACACCGTCCAGCTCTCGGCGAGGCCGGGCTTGATCGTCTTCATGTCGAAATCGACCGTCACCAGCGTGTCGGCCATCATGTAGATGACCTCGGCCGCCGCCGTCGCCGTGGTGCGGATCGGGTCGTAATTGTCGGCGTCGATCACGCGCAGGATCGAGAGCGGCGCCTTCTGCTGGGCGATGGCGGGCGCGGCGGCCAGAATCGCGCCGGCGGCGCCGGCGAGAAACAGAGCGGAAAACTTGATCATCGAGCAGGTCCCCTTTTTTTGATGGTGTCGGATTCTATTTGCGCAGCTTCGGGTCGAGGGCGTCGCGCAGCGCATCGCCGAGCACGTTGAAGGCGAGCACGACCACGAAGATCGCCAGGCTCGGCAGCACCGAGACATGCGGCGCGAAGAACAGGAAGTTGCGCCCGTCGGCGGCCATTGCGCCGAGCTCCGCCGTCGGCGGCTGGGCGCCGAGCCCGAGGAAGGAGAGCGCCGCGCCGAGCAGGATCACCTGCCCGAAGCGCAGCGTGACGAAGACGAAGATCGCCGAGAGGCAGTTGGGCAGCACGTAGCGCAGGATGATGTGCAGATCCCGCAAGCCGAGCGAGCGCGCGGCCTCGATATAGCCCTGCTGCAGCACGACCAGCGCCGAGCCGCGCACGACGCGCGCCATCAGCGGCACCGTGGCGATGGCGAGCGCGATGATGACCGAGGGCAGGCCCGGCCCGAAGATCGCGGCGATGGCGAGGCCGAACAGGATGGCCGGGAAGGACAGGAGCACATCCATCAGCCGCATCAGCACGCCGGAAATCTTCGGGTAATAGGCGGCCGCAAAGCCGATGACGCCGCCAATGGAGCCGCCGATGATGACGGAGGCGAGCCCCATCACCAGCGTCGTCCTGAGGCCGAAGAGCAAACGCGTGATCATGTCGCGCCCCTGCCCGTCGGTCCCGAGGAGGCCGAGCTCGCCCGGGGCCTTCAGCGTGTTGGCGAGATCATTGCCATAGGGATCGGTGGGGGCGAGCCAGGGCGCGAAGACGGCACCGAGGATCGACAGCACGACCAGAGCCAGCGCGATGCAGGCTCCGACATCCGACAGCAGCATCCTGAGCACCGTCTTCCGGCGGACGGGCGCGGCGGCGGCTACGCCGATGGCGGCTTCCACCGCCTTGGTGCCCGGCTGGAGCGGACTGGTCGAGGAACTCATCAGGCGCCCCTCACACGCGGGTCGAGCACGGCATAGAGGACGTCCACGGCAAGATTGACCAGGATGAAGCCGAGCGAGAGCACGATGATCGTGCCCTGCGCCATCGGCAAATCGCTCGACAGGATGGCGCCGACCGCGAGCCGGCCGATGCCGGGCCAGGAAAACACCGTCTCGGTGACGACCGCGCCGCCGAGGAGGAAGCCGATCTGCAGGCCGATCAGCGTGACCACCGGCACCAGCGCGTTACGCAGCGTGTGACGCAGCAGGACCGTGCGCTCGCCGAGCCCCTTGGCGCGGGCGGTGCGGACATGGTCGGCGCCGAGCTCATCGAGCACAGAGGTTCGCGTCATCCGCGCGACCGGGCCGACGAAGACGCCGCCGAGCGTGATGGCCGGCAGGATGATCCCCTGCAACCCTTCCCAGGTCCAGAGCGGGCCGGTGCGGCCGGTGAAGGGCAGGATCGGATATTTGAAGCCGAAGAGCCAGATCAGCCCCAGTCCAAGGAAGAAGACCGGCAGCGAGACGCCGGCGACCGAGACCGCCATGATGGCGCGGTCGAGCAGGGAACCGCGGAAATAGGCGCCGACCGTGCCGAGCAGCATCCCGAGCGGGATCGCCCAGACGAGCGAGGCGAACATCAGCTCCAGCGTCGGGCCGATGGTGTTGCCGAGTTCCTGTGAAACCGGGACATTGTTGATGATCGAGACGCCGAGATCGCCCTGCGCGAGACGGCCGATATAGATCGCAAACTGCTTCCAGAGCGGCTGATTGAGGCCGAGCTCCTGACGGATGGCCTCGACCACGTCCTGCGTCGCGGTCGGCCCGGCGCGCACCTGGGCGGGATCGGTCGGCACGACCTGCATCAGCAGGAAGCCAACGAGCAGCACACCGAGCAGGACGGGCAGAACCAGCAGAAGCCGTTGCAGCGTATGGCGCAGCATGAAGACCTATCCCGCCCTATTGCGCGGCGGCGGCGAGCTGACCGTGACGATCGAAGACGACCTCACCGCCCAGCAGGGTCAGATCGCAGCGCACCTCGTTCTCGAGCGCTTCCACCGGGATCGAGAAGATGTCCTGGGAGAGCACGGCGATATCGGCGAACTGGCCCGCAACGAGCCGGCCCATCCGATCCTCGGCAAACTGAGTGTAGGCGCCGAGCGCGGTATAGGCGTGCACGGCCTCCTCCATCGTCAAGCGCTCGGCCCCGCCGATCACGGTGCCGCGCTTGGTCTGGCGCGTCACCATGCTGAAGAGGTTCTTGAACGGATCGGTGGCGCAGACCGGCGCATCGGAACTCGCGGCGGCGTGCAGGCCGGCATCCAGCCATTTGCGCATCGGATAGGAGGCGTCTGCCCGTTCCTGGCCGAGATTGGTGACGTAGAGATCGCCGAACTCGTAGATGAAGATCGGCTGCGGCAAGGGGTCGATGCCGGCAGCGGCCATGCGGGCGAGCTGGCCGTCGGTCAGGAAGCCGCAATGCTCGATGCGGTGGCGGCGGCCCTTGATCGGATGCTCGGGACTGTCGGCCTTCTCCATGCCCGACAGCACCTGCTCGATCGCCGCATCGCCGATCGCGTGGATCGCGAGCTGGTAGCCGAGCTCGTGATAATGCCGGAGATAGCGGTGCATGTCGGCATCGGAATAGATGAAGATTCCGCGATTATCGGGATCGCCGACAAGGTAGGGCTCGCTCATCGCGGCGGTCAGCCCGCCGGCGCTGCCGTCGCCGAAGACCTTCATCGCGCCGTAGCGCAGCAGCCCGACCTCGCGGCCGAAACGGTAGCCGGCACGATGGGCCTCGTCGCCGATGCCGTCGGCATTGCCGTAGATGCAGACCCATGTACGGACCGGTAGCGTCCCAGTGCGGGCGACCTCCTCATAGGCCGCGATCTCGGCCATGCCGGCAGTCATGCCGACACCGGCATCCATCACGCTGGTGAAGCCCTGCGACAGCATATAATGCCCGGCCTTCTCGATCGCGGCCTTGAGTTCGGCGACGCTCGGCTGCGGCATCGCCTCGACGATCAGGCGCATCGCGCTTTCGGCCAGCAAACCGGTGAGCTTGTTGTCGCGTCGCTCGATCAAGCCGCCGGCCGGGCTCGGCGTGTTGTGGCCGATGCCGGCCGCGGCCATGGCCCGGCTGTTGACGACGCCGACATGGCCGCAGGTGCGCTTGATGTAGACGGGGTTGTCGGGCGCGATGCGATCGAGTTCCTCGGCGGTCGGATGACGCAGCTCTGCGAACTCATTGTGATCATAGCCGCGGCCCAGCACCCATTCGCCCGGCTTCTTGCCCCTGGCGGCCACCGCGATGCGGCGCAGCGCCTCGTCAATGCTATTGACCCCTTCCTCGGGCCGCAGATTGACCTCGCTCATGCCGAGGCCGAGCGGCAGCAGATGCATATGCGCGTCGTTGAGGCCGGGGATGGCGACCCGCCCGGCAAGGTCGACGACCTTCGTGCCTGGGCCTTGCAGCGCGGCAATCTCGGTGGCAGACCCCGCCGCCAGAACCTTTCCATCCGCGATTGCCAGCGCCTCGGCGAAGCCGTCCGCCAGGCCGCAAAAGATGCGGCCGTTCAATAATACGGTATCGGCCTTAGTCATGATGCGCGCTCACCCTGCTTTCAACCCGGTTTCCCGCAGGGCACAGAACGGGACGATAGCATTCGAAAAACAACAACCGATACGCGAAGAGAGTATTCGCCTCCGCGCGGCCCTATTGGACAAAATTGGGCATCCTGATCTAAACGGTCGCTTCGATCGAAAAAACTATTCCGCTACGCCTGTTCCCCGCGACATGATTTTCTTGTTGGCTTTCCGTCAGCATTGCTCAGAATATTGAGCAACGCAAGAGGCGCCGGGCAGACGCCCACTGCATGGCGCGCGGGTTTAACGAATACGGGCGGCATGGGGAGGAAAGGCAGAAATGAGCTTCGATGTCGGGGGCAGACTGCGCGAAATCCGACTGGCTGCCGGGCTTTCCCAGCGGGAACTGGCCGGCCGCTCCGGCGTGACGCATAGCCTGATCTCGCTGATCGAGCAGAATCGGAACAGCCCGTCGGTCGCATCGCTGCGGAAGATCCTCGACGGCATCCCGATGAGCATGGTCAATTTTTTCGACGAAGCGCGCACGCCGCGCGACAAGGTCTTCTTCGAGGCCGACGACCTCATCGACCTGACCTCGCGCCTGCATCAGGTCAATGGCGGGGAGAGCCGGGGCAGGATGTCGTTCCGCCAGGTCGGAGACGCCAAGGCCCACAATCTCCAGATCCTGCACGAATATTACGAGCCCGGCGCCGATACCGGCGTCGCCATGCTCAAGCACAACTCGCATGAGGGCGGCGTCATCCTCTCGGGCGAACTCGAGATCACCGTCGGCGACCAGATCAAGGTGCTGAGCCCGGGCGAAGCCTACCTCTTCGACAGCCGCGTCCCCCATCGCTTCCGCAATATCGGCACGGAACGCTGCGTCGTGGTCAGCGCCTGCACGCCGCCCTATCTGTAGGCGCCCCGGCGCCGGCCGACGCCGTGCCGGTACGCGGCCGACGCCTCGGCCACCGTCAGTGCTTGGAGACGTGCTCGGGCTTGCCCTTGCGCTTGGTGGAAGCCATCTTCTCCAGCTCGCTCTCGCTCATCGATTTCTCCATCGACTTCGAGGCGCCCTGGAGCTTGCTCTTCCTCATGTCGCCGCGCTTGGCCGCAAGCGCGGCTCCGGCGGCCTTCTGCTGGGCAGCGGATTTGGCCGGCATCTCGTCCTCCTCCATCGGGAACAGCGGATGAACCCGCTGATCCGGCCAGGAGTTCCGCGAAGGACTCGCTTCGAGCCGCTCTCCAGAGGGCAAGACTTGGTCGACGCAGCCTCGCAAACTCAGGCGCGAGCGCCCGTTCCCGCCGGCCCGGGCCGCATCGTCAGCCAGGCGGCGCAGACAAAGCCCACGAGAAGGAGCGCGCTGATCAACCCGACCACGCCGCCCCAGCCCGCCTGCGCCCAGAAGACACCGCCGAGCGTGCCGACCGCACTCGAACCGAGATAGTAGGCGAAGAGATAGAGCGAGGAGGCCTGGGCCCTGGCGTGCTGAGCCTTCGCGCCGACCCAGCCCGATGCGGTGGCGTGCGCCCCGAAGAAGCCGCCGGTCAGCACGGCCATGCCGAGCACGATCACCGGGAGGGAGGAAGACAACGTGGCCAGCACGCCGAGCAGCATCAGGCCGAGCGACAGGCACAACATCGGTCCCCGGCCGAGCCGCCCCGCCAGATCGCCGATCCAGGCCGAAGACAGGATGCCGACGAGATAGACCGCGAAGATGAAGCTGACGGCCACCTGGCTCAGCGAGAAGGGCGGCTGCATCAGCCGGTAGCCGGTGTAGTTGTAGACGCAGACGAAGCTGCCGAGCAGGAGGAAGCCTTCCAGGAACAGAAGGCGCAGGCGCCCGTCGCGCAGATGCACCGCGAAGGAGCCGGCGAGTGCCCTGACGGAGGGCGCAACGCGCCGGAAATGCCGCGAGGCCGGCAAGGTGCGCCAGAGCACGAGCCCGCAGACGACGCCGACGAGGCCGACGGCGAAAAGCCCGATGCGCCAGGACGAAAAATCCGCGATGACGCCGGTGATGGCGCGGCCGCCAAGCCCGCCGAGGCCGCTGCCGCCGATATAGAGCCCCATGGCGAGGCCGGCCGACTCGGCATGCATCTCCTCGCTGACATAGGCCATGGCCACCGCCGGCAAGCCGCTGAAGGTGATGCCCGCCAGCGCGCGCAGCAGCACGAGGTCGTGCCAGTTGCGCGCGAAGGCGCTCAGCATCATCAGCACGGCCGAGGCCAGGAGCGAGGCCACCATCACGGGCTTGCGCCCGACGATCTCCGAGAGCGAGCTCGCGACCAGCATCGCAAAAGCGAGCGTGCCGGTGGTCGCCGACAGCGCCAGGCTGCTCTGGGCCGGGGTGATGCCGAATTCCTGCGAGAACACCGGCATCAGCGGCTGCACGCAATAGACCAGGGCGAAGGTGGAGAAGCCGGCGGAGAACAAGGCAAGGTTGGTCAGGCGGAAACCGCGTGTGCCCCGGCGAATCCGGCTGTCGGCCTCGGGCTCCGCGATGTCGAGCGCGACAGGCGTCTCGATGCGCAGCGACTGAGGGGAGGTCATTTCGGTCATGATTGTCAGTTCCGCAGCGCAGGTCAC
Organism: Allobosea sp. UNC402CLCol; assembly: GCF_000745475.1. Classification (GTDB taxonomy): domain Bacteria; phylum Pseudomonadota; class Alphaproteobacteria; order Rhizobiales; family Beijerinckiaceae; genus Allobosea; species Allobosea spartocytisi. The sequence continues at coordinate 3,122 of NZ_JQJJ01000001.1, read as the reverse complement.
GCTGCGCGCGTTGGTTGAGATGGAAGTTGGGCCCGATATTGTCCAATATCGATTTGGTTCCGATCGATAGGTTTTGCGAATGGATCTCCGCCATCTCCGCTATTTCGCCGTGCTCGCGGAAGAGCTGCATTTCGGCCGTGCCGCGCAGCGTCTCGGCATCTCGCAGCCACCGCTGAGCCAGCAGATTCACGCGCTCGAACGGGAGCTCGACGCCGAGCTCTTCGCCCGCACCAGCCGCCGGGTCGAGCTCACCGCGGCCGGCCGGATCTTCCTGCCCGAGGCGCGCGCCGTGCTGGCGCGGGCGGAACTGGCATTGACCATCGGCCGCCGGGCCGGGCGCGGCGAGATCGGGGAATTGCGCATCGGCTTCACTGCGTCCGCGCCGCTCGCGACGATCATGCCGACGCTGATCCACAGCTTCCGCGAGCAGCGGCCGGACGTGCATCTGACGCTGCGGGAAATGAACAGCCATGTGCAGATGCAGGAGCTTCTGGACGGCGGGCTCGACCTCGCCTTCCTGCGCATGCCGGACGATCCGGCGCTCGCCGATCCGCGGCTTGCGACGCTGGAGATGCAGCGCGAGGAACTCCTGCTCTTCCTGCCACGCAGCCACCGCCTCGGCCGTTCCCCTGCCCGGCAGCGCGTCGCGCTTGCCGAGCTCGAGCGCGATGCCTTCGTGCATTTCTCGCGGGAAGCGGCGACCAGCACCTACGACCAGTTCATCGAGCTGTGCCGCCAGGCCGGCTTCCGGCCGCGTATCGTGCAGGAGGCACGGGAGCCGGCCACCATCATCGGCCTCGTCGCGGCCGGCGTCGGGCTGACGGTGATGGCCTCCTCCTTCGCCAATATCCGCTTCGACAATGTCGTGACGCGGCGGCTGACGGAGCCGGCGCCCTCGCTCGCCACCTGGCTCGCGCATCGCCCCGACCAAGCCTCTCCCGCCATCGAGGCGTTCCTCGCGCTCGGCGCGGCGACGCGGCCGGCGTGAAATCCGTTTGGAAAGCCGAGCCCTCATCCCGAGGAGGCCCGCGCGAATGTCCAGGCAGGTTTGCTGCCGATTTATCCGGCCTCGCCCTGCACCCGTTTATGCGCCGTTAACCCTGCCCGGTTAGGCCAGAAGACCGAGTTGGCCAGTAGTAGTGTTCGCTGTCTCCGATGTATAAACGCGACCGTCATCAGCGAACCAACAGCTTCGCACCCGGCGATTATCAGGCTGATCCTGCAGACGAATCCCTGCGAAGTTCAGGCGCGCCTCACACGCCCGGCGTCGCGACGAATCGCGGCCCCGCCGCCGAGCCGTCCGCACCGGTCTATGTCCGCTCGACGCGCAAGGCGCGGCAGGCGCCGACGGAGCAGGCGACCGAGAGGCAGAGCCCTCCGCTGATGTTCAGCGGCGGCCACCCCCACGCCGTGACCCTGGCCGATTCGACGCGTGTCCGCTTCTGGCGCACGCCCAAGCATCTGATGCGAGAGATCTGGGGCACGCCCGACAGCGAGACCTATCTGCAGGCCGCAGCGCCGGTCGAGACAATGCCCGAGCCCGATCTCGCATCGATCGAGGATATCGCGCCCGAAATCTGGCCCGAGGATGATGCCCCGGAACGCGGCGAGGCCGCCTTCGCGAACGCGCGCCAGTCGACGGAGATCCCGGCGGAGCCGCGCTCGACGCCCTTCGCCTTCCTCTCGGACCACGCCTTCTGGGATCTCGTGCCCGAGATCGGCCGCGACGAGAGCGAGGTGACCGCTCCCGTTCCCAGGACCATGGAGACGATGGCGTGGGAAGACGATTCCATCGCCGATGAACCGTGGGAGGCGGAGGAACCGATCTTGCCGGTGGTCGAAGCCGCTGCACCGGTTCAAGCGATGGCCAATCCGGGCGTCCGCTCGCTCTGGTCGGGCTATTCGGTGAATCTGCGCATCTCGATGGCGCCTCAACCGGCCGTGCTGCCATTCTCGCCACCGGTCGTCGCGAAAGCGCCCGAGGCGCCTGCGAAAGCCGCGACCGACCCCATGACGACCGAAGCCGTCGAAGCCCCCGTTCGGCCCGTCGCCCCGGCCGCTCGGGTGCGGAAGGCGCCCGCCCGCCAAGCGGAGCAGCCGATCGGCTTCCAGCTTCCGCCGATCGAATTCCTGGCCGAGCCCCCGCAGACGCCGGAAGAAACCATGCCGGTCGAGGTGCTGCAGCAGAATGCCGGCCTCCTCGAAGGCGTGCTCGAAGACTTCAACGTCAGGGGCGAGATCGTCCAGGCCTGCCCCGGCCCTGTGGTGACGCTTTACGAGCTTGAGCCTGCGCCTGGCACGAAGTCGTCGCGGGTGATTTCGCTGGCGGACGACATCGCGCGTTCGATGAGCGCGGTCTCGGCGCGCGTCGCGGTGGTGCAGGGCAAGAACGCCATCGGCATCGAGCTGCCCAACGCCAAGCGCGAGACCGTCTTCCTGCGCGAGCTCCTCGCCAGCCAGGATTTCGAGGCGACCAAGCACAAGCTGGCGCTCTGCCTCGGCAAGACCATCGGCGGCGAGCCGGTGATCGCCGATCTCGCCCGCATGCCGCATCTGCTCGTCGCCGGCACCACCGGCTCGGGCAAGTCCGTCGCGATCAACACCATGATCCTGTCGATCCTCTACCGGCTGAAGCCGGAGGAGTGCCGGCTGATCATGGTCGATCCCAAGATGCTCGAGCTCTCCGTCTATGACGGCATCCCGCATCTGCTCACCCCCGTCGTCACCGACCCCAAGAAGGCGGTCGTCGCCCTCAAATGGGCGGTGCGCGAGATGGAGGAGCGCTACAAGAAGATGTCGAAGCTCTCGGTGCGCAACATCGACGGCTTCAATGCCCGGGTCGGCGAGGCCAAGGCGGCCGGCGAGGTCATCACCCGGACCGTCCAGACCGGCTTCGACAAGCACAGTGGCGAGGCGATCTATGAGGAGGAGGTCATGGACCTCGAGCCTCTGCCCTATATCGTCGTCATCGTCGACGAGATGGCCGACCTGATGATGGTCGCCGGCAAGGAGATCGAGGGCACGATCCAGCGCCTCGCCCAGATGGCGCGTGCCGCCGGCATCCATGTCGTGCTCGCCACCCAGCGCCCCTCGGTCGACGTCATCACCGGCACGATCAAGGC